>CBDFGD010000002.1:2985000-5117661 GCA_965246965.1 Vicinamibacteria bacterium | reverse complement strand
GCGATCCGACCGTCGTTCCGTGGCGATGAGCTTTGCGATCCGCGTTCTGCTTGTAGCGTGGCCCGCACAGCACCTCCTGCTGAGCACGCAGCATCTCGATCGCCTGGATCGTTCCGCTCGCGATCCACAGTCTCGAGTAGCGTCTGACGCATCAGTTCAGCCAGCGGCGACGCTAATTGACCAACAACCTCTGGGGGATGGCTCGTCTGCTGATAGCTTTCTTCATGGCGGCTTTCTCCTCTTTTGATCCAGCCCGATGATCCCATCGGGCCGGAGAGGCCGCCACTCAACTTTCAACAGATTTCGGGACTACACCGAATCCCCTGTTACAGGCCACTAGGTAGGTTCAAACATTCAGCAGAGGCCATTGGATCGATGGCCTTCCATATTGTGCCGCGCCGGTAAGAACGCGGAGGTTCGACAGCGGTCGACATTCCCCGGCCGAGTGAGTGTGGCCGCACAGCACGGTCACCGACCGGTCGGGGCGACGCGATGCCTCTTCCAGCAGTACCTCCCCAGTGGCCCGGCAAGCGAAGTAGGGGAGGTAGTCGTCACCGGAGATTTGGCCTTCGTGCCAAGACGCTTCGCGAAAAGGTGGTACGTGAGTCAGAACCACGACCTGCTCGAAGCGCTCCAGCGCTCTCGGTAGCACGCTGCTCAGGTGGCTGGCAGACTCGTCGTCGGCGGAGCACGTCAGCGAGCGCGGCCTTGTCGGCGTGATTCAGATCGGCGATCCGGAAGAAGTCATTGAGAACGACGGTCGATCCAGCATGATCGCCCAACCGCGCATCGCCCCAGCCGTCGTGCCCAACAAGGGCAGTCCGCGGCGTGAGCTCTACGACCTCGACGGCACCGAGCCAGACTGTCCATCCGTCTTTCGATAGCTCGGTCGCGCGTTCCCGTACCGTTGCGACGCCGCCACCGTAGAAATCATGGTTACCAAGGACGAACCAGATCGGCTTCTGGATTCGGTGTGCCATGCTGCGCAGTGTGGCTTCAAAGCTCATCGCCTGGGCAATGTCGCCGCCGACGAGGACGCCGTCCGGTTCGGCGCCCTCGATCGTGTCATAAAAACTCGCGATCTCGGCATCTCCAAGGAAGTCGAGGTGAAGGTGTAGTTCCGAAATCTGTTGAAGTTGAGTGGCGGCCTCTCCGGCCCGATGGGATCATCGGGCTGGATCAAAAGAGGAGAAAGCCGCCATGAAGAAAGCTATCAGCAGACGAGCCATCCCCCAAGAGGTTGTTGGTCAATTAGCGTCGCCGCTGGCTGAACTGATGCGTCAGACGCTACTCGAGACTGTGATCGCGAGCGGAACGATCCAGGCGATCGAGATGCTGCGTGCTCAGCAGGAGGTGCTGTGCGGGCCACGCTACAAGCAGAACGCGGATCGCAAAGCTCATCGCCACGGAACGACGGTCGGATCGCTGGTTATGGGCGGACGTCGGGTGACGCTGCCGCGCCCTCGGGTTCGGTCGGTCGACGGCCGCGAGCTCGAGCTGCCGGCGTGGACGGAATGGTCTCGTGAGGATCCACTGAAGCAACGGGCCCTCGAGCAGATGATCCTTGGCGTGTCGACACGAGGCTACTCGGGTTCGTTGGAGAAGCTTCCGGTCGAAGTCCCGGAACGGGGCAAGAGCCGGAGTGCCGTCGGCCGGCGTTTCCTCGAAGGAACACGGCGACACCTGGTGAAGCTGCAGCGTCGCGATCTGTCAAGACTGGAATTGGCGGTGCTGATGATCGACGGAATTCACTTTGAGGATCACGTCGTTCTGGTGGCGCTCGGCTTCGAAAACGACGGGAAGAAGCAGGTCTTGGGCTTGTGGGAAAGGGGCGACCGGGAACGCTCGGGCCTGTAAAGCCCTGCTCGAGAATCTCGCCTCACGCGGTCTGCAGACGAACCGCAGCTTGCTCATCGTCCTTGACGGAGCGAAGGGCTCTACACAAGGCTTGCAGGGACGTCTTCGGAGGCCGTGCCTTCATCCAGCGCTGCCAGGAGCACAAGAAGCGGAACGTTGCCGACCACTTGCCGGAGTCGATGCGACCTGGTGTGCGACGGGCGATGAGTCAAGCCTACGAGTGTCGCGACGCTAAGCGGGCAAAGCGGCTCCTCGAGGCTCTCGCCACCCGTCTCGAGTCCGAGCATCCTGGCGCTGCCGCCTCCCTGCGCGAGGGCCTCGACCAGACGCTCACTGTCATCGAGCTCGAACTCCCCGAACGGCTCCAGCTGTCGCTGCGAACAACGAATCCGATCGACAACCTCGTTGGCAGCGTCCGCAGAGTCTCGCGGCGCGTGAAGCGCTGGCGCGGAGGTCGCATGATTTCTCCGCTGGTGTGGCGCCGCCGTGTTGGATGCCGAGCAGCGCTTCCGGCGTATCAGAGGCTACCGAGAGATGCCCAAACTGATCGCTGCCCTCAGAGCACGAGACGCAGCACTTGACGAGAAGGAAACGCCGCTTAGGACGTGAACTGCCGCCGCTCAGTTTCAACAAGCGACGGGACATCACCCATTCCGACTGCTGCATCGCCGTTTCCCCGACAGTGCCTGGGCGAGCAAGACGAAGTATTGGTATCGCTGAACGGGTTGCGGCGTCCCCCGAGTCCACGGCGGTCGCCCGACTCGCTGCTCCCTTTTTCCAGCTGCTGAGACTGAAATGGTCGGGGCGGCCAGATTCGAACTGGCGACCTCGTGGTCCCAAACCACGCGCGCTACCAGGCTACGCTACGCCCCGACTGCTTCAAAACAAGGTACTTTAGGGTGGGAACCTACTGAGCGCGTGGTGTTTACCCACGTGACCCTCTGTATCTTGTCCGTTCTTTCTGTTTCTCCGTGTTTCACTGATTGGCTTCCCCCGCGCTTCCCCAGAGATTAGGGCTCTCCTGCGGAGGCCAAGACGATGCCCCTCACCGACGCGAAGATTCGATCAACCAAAGTGAGCTCCAAGCGGATCCAGCTGAAGGACGGAAAGGTAGCAGGGCTCTACCTCCGCGTCCAGCCGTCGGGAGTGCGGAGCTGGGTCTTGTCGTATCGCCCGCAAGGCTCGCAGAGGGCGCGGACGCTCTCGCTCGGTCGCTACCCGGAGAAGTCTATCGCCGCCGCTCGCCGCGGCGCGCTCGACGCCCGAGCCGAGGTTCGGACCGGTGGCGATCCTCGCGCCATCGTGGCCGAGAAGAAGCGCGCGGAACGGCTCGGAAGGGGCAAGCGATTCAACGAGCTTGCAGGCGACTATCTCCGTGCAGCCGGGCCACAGCTCCCGGACCGAGACGGTGAAGGGCTGGCGCGGAATCCTGGCCCGCCTCGAGCGCCATCACGCGAACTTCACCGAGCGAAGGGCGTCGGAGATCACGCGCGGCCATGCTCGGCTCTTTCTCGACCAGGTCGGCGACCGCGCACGGAGCTCGCCTCGAGCGACGGACGGACGCACTGCAGTGAAGCGCGCGCGGGAGTTCTGTAGCCGAGTCTTCTCCTGGGCGCTCGAGCGCGAGATGGTCGAGCAGAATCCCTTCGTCCGCCTGGCGCCGGAGCGACTCTCGTCGAAACAGACGGTGCTCGAGCCCGACCAGGTCGCCGCGGTCCTCCGCGCACTCGAGCAGCTCCGCGCCGCCGGAGATCTCGGCGGGTTCTACTTCGAGTTGCTGTGGTTGACGAACGTGCGGCCACAGGAAGCGGAGCGGGGACGCTGGGGCGACGTCGACCTCGAGGCGCGGCGCTGGACGCTCCCTGCGAATCTGACGAAGACGGGGGTCGAGCGCCCGGTCCCGCTCAGCGCCCAGGCCGTCCAGCTGCTCGAGCAGCTCGAGCACGGGAAGTATCTCTTCCCGGCTCCGACGCGCAGCGGACATCTTGAGGACGCCGGTGGGAGCACTCGGCGCGACCGGGTCAAGAGGCTGTCCGGCGTCGAGGCCTTCACGGCAAAGTCAATCCAGCACACCATCGCCACGCTGATGACCGAGCAGCTCGGCATCGGTGGGCGGTTGGTCGATTTGTGCAAGGGGCACCTCCCGCCGAAGATGGCGCGGACCTACAACCGCGCCTTCTGGGAGCTCGAGGCGCAGCGGAAGGCGTTCGACCGGTGGGGGCGGTATCTGGACCGGCTGGCGGGGAGGGGAAGGGGCGCGAAGGTAGTCCCCATCCGCTGACTTCCCTAGTCGTTCAACACCGCTAGGAGCCCGGTGGCACTCAGCTAACAGGTGAGTTGCGCTGTTCGAGAACCGCCCTACCCCCCCGGGGGGTGGCTTCTAGCCCCGCAACTGCGGGCTCTTCGTTGAGAATCTGATTCATCACGTATCGGTAGACCGCCTCGGCCTTGTCTGCCCCTCTGAACTCAAAGCTGAAGTTGCCAGCGGCCGTCAGCAGCTCTCTCCCTAGTTCCAGTCGATTCCGATACTGAATGCGAGCTTGTTGTAAGTGTACCGCGCCCGGTTTCTTGGACACCAGTTTGACGATCTCGGGTTCGTTTGGCAGACGATCCCGACGACGCACGAGGATGCCCCAGGATCGACGCGGCGGGGTGAGTCCATACCTGGGGTAGCCCCTCTTTGATGACCTCGAGGTTCACGCGGCCTTTCCCTGGCCGTGCTGGTCGCGGGCCTCGCGCGGGGTGAGGAATCCCAGCTTCTCGACGCGCCACTGCTGGTTGTAGCGCTTGACGAAGGCAGCCACGGCCTGGCGCACCTCCTCGAGGGTGTGGAAGACGCGGCCATGAATGATCTGTTCCTTGAGAGTCCGGATGAAACGCTCGGCCACTCCGTTGGTCTGCGGCTGTTCGACGAAGGCGAAGCTGGGCGTGATGCCCCAGAAACGCAGCTGGTTGAGGAAGTGGTCCGAGAGGTACTGCGTCCCGTGGTCCATGCGCAGCTCGAGGCCACGAGCCACACCCGCCTCGACCGAGCCGAAGAGCTGCGTCAGCCCCATGGCGATGGGCTGGAGGGCCTCGTAGCGCGTCCCCTTCTTGCACACGTGGTAGCCGACGCACTCGCTGTTGAAGTGCTCGACGCCGACGAAGATCCAGCCCCAGCCGTCCTTTGCCGTGAGAACTCTCGCCCCGTCCGTCCCCCACATCAGGTTGGGCGCATCGGTTGTGATCGTCCCCTCGTGGAGCAGCCCCTCGCCCTGGCGTACCCGACGCGGCGACAGCAGGTGGTGCTCACGCATGATCCGCAGCACCCGCTTGCGCGACACGCGCACCTGGCGCAGCACCTTGAGCCGCGCCCAGACCTTGCGATGTCCTTCTCCTACGAACGGCGAGGCCGCCAGGTCCTCTCGGATCAGCCGCAACAGCTCCTCGTCAGACACCTTGGGCTTGGGACCACGTCGGCCAGCGCGGACCATCTCAGGAGCCGCCTCGCCGAGCTGGGAGTAGTAGCTCGAGCGGGCCAGCTTCCACACCCGGCACACCCGCTCCACCCCGTAGGCCCGGCCTGTCGCAGGGGAGATCGCCGCACTCATCGCCGCGACCTCCCGAAGGCCAAAGGGCGGGCCGCCCCGATCTTCTTCCGCAACAGCTCGTTCTCCATGCTGAGCTCGCCCACCCGCTTGACCGCCGCGTCCAGCTCCACCTTCAGCGGGTCGCCATTACGCTCCCGCAGCGACTCGTCGATCCCGGCCATGGCTTGATCACGCCAGCGCTGCAGCCGGTGCATCTCCACGGACAGCTCACGAGACAGCGCTTCGAGTGACTCCCCGCGCAGCAGCCGCAGTGCGACCTCCCGCTTGCGCACCACGCTCCAACGCTGCCCGGGACCCAAGGCGCCCACCACCGCGCCGCCGGTGGGCGAAACTCCGGTCGCCCTCCGGGCTCCCTCCGTCTCGCCCACCCCCTTCTTCCTCTCAGACCTCTTGCGCCTGACCTGCTTCATCGATCGAGTCTCCTTGAACAAGATGACTTTCCCTAGTTTCGTGTCCAAGAAAACCGGGTCCGCTTTAGAGCTTGTTGTAAGGATGATCGGCGCCGCTAGGGTTGAGGATCCCTGCATTTCAAAGTGCCCGTGTCAGTCGCGCGTCAGCGGTGTCAGTGCCTTAAGAGTCCGTCCAACACCGGGATAAGCTGCGAAGCCCGCGCAGACCGAAAGGACGGCGGGCTTTGTCAGCTTCATCCCATCGTTCGGCGGCCGCTCGGTGATGTCCCGTCGCTTGTTGAAACTGAGCGGCGGCAGTTCACGTCCTAAGCGGCGTTCTCCTTCTCGTCAAGTGCTGCGTCTCGTGCTCTGAGGGCAGCGATCAGTTTGGGCATCTCTCGGTAGCCTCTGATACGCCGGAAGCGCTGCTCGGCATCCAACACGGCGGCGCCACACCAGCGGAGACTCATGCGACCTCCGCGCCAGCGCTTCACGCGCCGCGAGACTCTGCGGACGCTGCCAACGAGGTTGTCGATCGGATTCGTTGTTCGCAGCGACAGCTGGAGCCGTTCGGGGAGTTCGAGCTCGATGACAGTGAGCGTCTGGTCGAGGCCCTCGCGCAGGGAGGCGGCAGCGCCAGGATGCTCGGACTCGAGACGGGTGGCGAGAGCCTCGAGGAGCCGCTTTGCCCGCTTAGCGTCGCGACACTCGTAGGCTTGACTCATCGCCCGTCGCACACCAGGTCGCATCGACTCCGGCAAGTGGTCGGCAACGTTCCGCTTCTTGTGCTCCTGGCAGCGCTGGATGAAGGCACGGCCTCCGAAGATGTCCCTGCAAGCCTTGTGTAGAGCCTTCGCTCCGTCAAGGACGATGAGCAAGCTGCGGTTCGTCTGCAGACCGCGTGAGGCGAGATTCTCGAGCAGGGCTTTACAGGCCCGAGCGTTCCCGGTCGCCCCTTCCCACAGGCCCAAGACCTGCTTCTTCCCGTCGTTTTCGAAGCCGAGCGCCACCAGAACGACGTGATCCTCAAAGTGAATTCCGTCGATCATCAGCACCGCCAATTCCAGTCTTGACAGATCGCGACGCTGCAGCTTCACCAGGTGTCGCCGTGTTCCTTCGAGGAAACGCCGGCTGACGGCACTCCGGCTCTTGCCCCGTTCCGGGACTTCGACCGGAAGCTTCCCTAACGAACCCGAGTAGCCTCGTGTCGACACGCCAAGGATCATCTGCTCGAGGGCCCGTTGCTTCAGTGGATCCTCACGAGACCATTCCGTCCACGCCGGCAGCTCGAGCTCGCGGCCGTCGACCGACCGAACCCGAGGGCGCGGCAGCGTCACCCAACGTCCGCCCATAACCAGCGATCCGACCGTCGTTCCGTGGCGATGAGCTTTGCGATCCGCGTTCTGCTTGTAGCGTGGCCCGCACAGCACCTCCTGCTGAGCACGCAGCATCTCGATCGCCTGGATCGTTCCGCTCGCGATCACAGTCTCGAGTAGCGTCTGACGCATCAGTTCAGCCAGCGGCGACGCTAATTGACCAACAACCTCTTGGGGGATGGCTCGTCCGCTGATAGCTTTCTTCATGGCGGCTTTCTCCTCTTTTGATCCAGCCCGATGATCCCATCGGGCCGGAGAGGCCGCCACTCAACTTTCAACAGATTTCGGGACTACACCCCAGGAACGTGATGCCTGACGACACCGCCACCCGGCTGGTCGAGGCCGTGGAGCAGGCGTCGGTGGAGGAGGCGGCTCAGTGGTGCGGGACCAACCCTGGACCGTGGGTGGGCCATGCTTGACTCGCGCCTCCTGGCCGAGCAGCTCGTTGATGCCGTGGAGCGTGCCCCTGTTGAGGCGTTGCCGGAGCTGATGGGAGCCTGCGTCCGAGCCGAAGCTGCTGCGCGGGTGCGAATCGGTCGCCAGCCCGCCAAACCTCTGCCAGCGCCTCGAAAGCTACCAACCAACTACATCACAGTGGAGGAGGCAGCCCGGCGGGCCGCGCTTCCGATGGAGACACCCGACGACGTGGAACGCTCTCGCCGTCGCATTTACGGATGGGCAAGACCCGGCCCAAACGGAGAACGACCGGGTTGGGCCAGGAAGCCCAACAGGCGAACACTTCTGATCGACGGGTTGCGCTTTGAGAAATAGCTAGAGACGCGATGACTGCCCGCAATAGAATCTCGAAAATGCGACGACGGGGCACCGGCACTGTCTTTCGACCCAGCTACAAGGACAAGAAGACGGGTGAGCTGAAGCTGGTCGAAACCTGGTCAATCGGCTACTACCAGAGCCAGCGGTTCGTCAAAGAGGCGACTGGCACGAAGAACAAGCGCGAGGCCGAGAGCCTCCTCCGCACCCGACTGAAGGAGATCGAGGACGGGCACCTCACGGGTCGTGAGCGAGCGATGACATCGTTCGCGGATCTGGAACGCATCGTTGTTACCGACTACATCAACAATGGCCGCGACTCACTCCGCAGGCTAAGACAGAGCCTCGTTCATCTACGCGCAAAACATGGCCACCTCAATGCCAACGAGATCACGACGGACTCCATCGAGTCGTACAAGAGCGCGCGCCTGGAAGAGGGCGCGGCGAGGGCGACCATAAACCGTGAGCTGGCCGCGCTCCGAAGAGCGTTCACTCTGGCCAGGAAGCGCGGATTGGCAGGGGAGATTCCGGTCTTTGACAAGCTCAAGGAATCAGCACCTCGCACCGGCTTTTTCGAACAGGAGCAGTTTGAAGCCGTCTTGCGACACCTGCCCAGCGACCTTCAGCCGCTAGCTGAAGCGCTATACATCACAGGGTGGCGAGTGAGCGAGCTAACCTCGCGGGAGTGGCGGCACGTTGATTCTAAGGCTGGGTTCCTTCGCCTCGATCCTGGTGAGACGAAGAACGAGGAAGGGAGGCAGTTTCCCTTGACGCCACGCCTACGGTCGCACCTCGCGCTAAAGCGGACCCGGTTTTCTTGGACACGAAACTAGGGAAAGTCATCTTGTTCAAGGAGACTCGATCGATGAAGCAGGTCAGGCGCAAGAGGTCTGAGAGGAAGAAGGGGGTGGGCGAGACGGAGGGAGCCCGGAGGGCGACCGGAGTTTCGCCCACCGGCGGCGCGGTGGTGGGCGCCTTGGGTCCCGGGCAGCGTTGGAGCGTGGCGCGCAAGCGGGAGGTCGCACTGCGGCTGCTGCGCGGGGAGTCACTCGAAGCGCTGTCTCGTGAGCTGTCCGTGGAGATGCACCGGCTGCAGCGCTGGCGTGATCAAGCCATGGCCGGGATCGACGAGTCGCTGCGGGAGCGCAATGGCGACCCGCTGAAGGTGGAGCTGGACGCGGCGGTCAAGCGGGTGGGCGAGCTCAGCATGGAGAACGAGCTGTTGCGGAAGAAGATCGGGGCGGCCCGCCCTTTGGCCTTCGGGAGGTCGCGGCGATGAGTGCGGCGATCTCCCCTGCGACAGGCCGGGCCTACGGGGTGGAGCGGGTGTGCCGGGTGTGGAAGCTGGCCCGCTCGAGCTACTACTCCCAGCTCGGCGAGGCGGCTCCCGAGATGGTCCGCGCTGGCCGACGTGGTCCCAAGCCCAAGGTGTCTGACGAGGAGCTGTTGCGGCTGATCCGAGAGGACCTGGCGGCCTCGCCGTTCGTAGGAGAAGGACATCGCAAGGTCTGGGCGCGGCTCAAGGTGCTGCGCCAGGTGCGCGTGTCGCGCAAGCGGGTGCTGCGGATCATGCGTGAGCACCACCTGCTGTCGCCGCGTCGGGTACGCCAGGGCGAGGGGCTGCTCCACGAGGGGACGATCACAACCGATGCGCCCAACCTGATGTGGGGGACGGACGGGGCGAGAGTTCTCACGGCAAGGGACGGCTGGGGCTGGATCTTCGTCGGCGTCGAGCACTTCAACAGCGAGTGCGTCGGCTACCACGTGTGCAAGAAGGGGACGCGCTACGAGGCCCTCCAGCCCATCGCCATGGGGCTGACGCAGCTCTTCGGCTCGGTCGAGGCGGGTGTGGCTCGTGGCCTCGAGCTGCGCATGGACCACGGGACGCAGTACCTCTCGGACCACTTCCTCAACCAGCTGCGTTTCTGGGGCATCACGCCCAGCTTCGCCTTCGTCGAACAGCCGCAGACCAACGGAGTGGCCGAGCGTTTCATCCGGACTCTCAAGGAACAGATCATTCATGGCCGCGTCTTCCACACCCTCGAGGAGGTGCGCCAGGCCGTGGCTGCCTTCGTCAAGCGCTACAACCAGCAGTGGCGCGTCGAGAAGCTGGGATTCCTCACCCCGCGCGAGGCCCGCGACCAGCACGGCCAGGGGAAGGCCGCGTGAACCTCGAGGTCATCAAAGAGGGGCTACCCCAGGTATGGACTCACCCCGCCGCGTCGATCCTGGGGCATCCTCGTGCGTCGTTTTCGGGATCGTCTGCCAAACGAACCCGAGATCGTCAAACTGGTGTCCAAGAAACCGGGCGCGGTACAGTCGCACCTCGCGCAGCAGTGGCGTCGCACCAAGGCAGTCGGGAAAGCGAATAGCAGGATCGTTACCTGGGTGTTCTGGCGGAAGAAGGGGCCGGGTGTCAGGCAAGACGGAACGCGAGTGGGGGCGTTCAGGAAAAGTTGGCTCGCTGCTTGCCGCAAAGCGGGTGTGCCGGGTCGCATTCCTCATGATCTTCGACGCACCGCGATTCGTAATCTGGAGCGGGCCGGCGTTGCCCGATCAGCAGCCAAGATGATGGTGGGTCACAAGACTGACTCGGTCTACAACCGATATGCGATAGCCGACGAAAGGATGCTGAAGGGGTGTAGTCCCGAAATCTGTTGAAAGTTGAGTGGCGGCCTCTCCGGCCCGATGGGATCATCGGGCTGGATCAAAAGAGGAGAAAGCCGCCATGAAGAAAGCTATCAGCGGACGAGCCATCCCCCAAGAGGTTGTTGGTCAATTAGCGTCGCCGCTGGCTGAACTGATGCGTCAGACGCTACTCGAGACTGTGATCGCGAGCGGAACGATCCAGGCGATCGAGATGCTGCGTGCTCAGCAGGAGGTGCTGTGCGGGCCACGCTACAAGCAGAACGCGGATCGCAAAGCTCATCGCCACGGAACGACGGTCGGATCGCTGGTTATGGGCGGACGTCGGGTGACGCTGCCGCGCCCTCGGGTTCGGTCGGTCGACGGCCGCGAGCTCGAGCTGCCGGCGTGGACGGAATGGTCTCGTGAGGATCCACTGAAGCAACGGGCCCTCGAGCAGATGATCCTTGGCGTGTCGACACGAGGCTACTCGGGTTCGTTAGGGAAGCTTCCGGTCGAAGTCCCGGAACGGGGCAAGAGCCGGAGTGCCGTCAGCCGGCGTTTCCTCGAAGGAACACGGCGACACCTGGTGAAGCTGCAGCGTCGCGATCTGTCAAGACTGGAATTGGCGGTGCTGATGATCGACGGAATTCACTTTGAGGATCACGTCGTTCTGGTGGCGCTCGGCTTCGAAAACGACGGGAAGAAGCAGGTCTTGGGCCTGTGGGAAGGGGCGACCGGGAACGCTCGGGCCTGTAAAGCCCTGCTCGAGAATCTCGCCTCACGCGGTCTGCAGACGAACCGCAGCTTGCTCATCGTCCTTGACGGAGCGAAGGCTCTACACAAGGCTTGCAGGGACGTCTTCGGAGGCCGTGCCTTCATCCAGCGCTGCCAGGAGCACAAGAAGCGGAACGTTGCCGACCACTTGCCGGAGTCGATGCGACCTGGTGTGCGACGGGCGATGAGTCAAGCCTACGAGTGTCGCGACGCTAAGCGGGCGAAGCGGCTCCTCGAGGCTCTCGCCACCCGTCTCGAGTCCGAGCATCCTGGCGCTGCCGCCTCCCTGCGCGAGGGCCTCGACCAGACGCTCACTGTCATCGAGCTCGAACTCCCCGAACGGCTCCAGCTGTCGCTGCGAACAACGAATCCGATCGACAACCTCGTTGGCAGCGTCCGCAGAGTCTCGCGGCGCGTGAAGCGCTGGCGCGGAGGTCGCATGAGTCTCCGCTGGTGTGGCGCCGCCGTGTTGGATGCCGAGCAGCGCTTCCGGCGTATCAGAGGCTACCGAGAGATGCCCAAACTGATCGCTGCCCTCAGAGCACGAGACGCAGCACTTGACGAGAAGGAGAACGCCGCTTAGGACGTGAACTGCCGCCGCTCAGTTTCAACAAGCGACGGGACATCACCCGTTCCTGGAGCCCTGGGGGTGAGCAGTGGCATGGTGTCGGTGTGGGGCTCGCTCCCTCATGGCTGACGACGCGTCCCCCCTGGAGGCTGCCCGGACTACTCACCGGATGCTCCCGCCCTGGCGAACGGTCCCGTTGTGCATCGGACCATTCCATCCCCCGAGGAGTGGTCGAGTGGTCCAATGAATGGTCCCCTACTACGTACGGGGACCATTCCCCTTCGTTGGACCGGAACGGTCTCGGACCATTCGTGGACCATTCGGACCATTCCCCTCACGGCAGCCTCTGGTAGGCCACGTCACCCGTCTTTCTACCGGGCACGGTATCTACGCGTTGCGTCGCGGCCAAAAGCTTCAGCGCGTCCAGGGCGTCCTTCCTATTCCCACCGCGCTCCTTGTGGACCGCCGTACCGGACAGGGAATTGTTGCTTGCCTCAACGATTGGCAGCACGTCCGGAATAACATGCTCCTCCAACCACGCGTTCCTCCGCTGTTCTAGGTCCTGTCGTTCGGTAACCGTTTCGGCCACGGGTCGGGCGAATTGGCTGAACGATTCACCCGCACTCGTCGCGGACTCGAACCTCACGCGAAACGGCTCGGGGTCGGACCCGATCTTGTAGTTCGCCGGGACAGCGAAACACGTGCGGTCGTCCACACGCTCGAAGTTCACCGGACACTCCGCCGACGAGAACAGCACACCGCCAGACGCCTTGTCGGAGCGTGTCCGGGGGTCCTTGCCATCTCTCGCCGGTTTTACGTCATGGTCTGGGACCAGAATCGTCTTGCATGCCGTCTCATTCTGGACTTGACGTAGGAACGCAACGGCGGCGGCCCCATCAACTGGGCCGCCATCGATGGTCGGCATGTACGCCCGCGCCGGATCGAAGGCCGCTCCTACAGCTCTCACCCTGCTGAGTTCCTGGAGGACGCCTTTCTGATCATTGGGGTTCAGGAGGTCCGCCGTCGCGAGCGTCCACGCGAGCACGGCCTTCATGAACGGAGCCTGTTGGGCCAGCTCGACGGCCCTGCGCTGCGAGTCGATCGCGTCGTCGAAGCGGCCGTTGTGGACGTAGGCGAGCCCCAGGGTCCAGTGTGCGACAAAGACGTTAGGCTCGAGCTCAGCGGCGGCGCGGCATAGATCCAGCTCCTGCTCGTGCTCGCGCGCCAGCGAGTGGATCAAAGCGGAGAGGTTCGCGGCGATGAGCGCCACCGGATCGAGCTCGCGCGCACGGGAGATCTCGCGCCGCGCCCCGACGGCATCTCCCGCGATCGCGAGCAGCAGCGCGTGCCATTGGCGAGAAACCGACGACTCAGGTGTCAGCTCGACGGCGCGCTCGACGGCCCGCTTCGCCCCAGCCCAATCCCAGTCCTGAAACAAACTGACGAAGCCCACTGCCACGTGAGCCTCCGCCAGCGCATCGTCCAGCGCGAGCGCCCGCTCGGCCGAGGCCCTCGCCAGAGCCCACGCCTCGCCCGGCTCGAGGAAACCCGGACGGAGACTCGCAGCCGGTCGCCGTTGCGCTGCACGCTCCCGTCGAGGACGGCGTCCACTCCCAGCTCCCGCCCCGCTTCGCGCGGCGGCTTGGCGGCGTTGGCGTAGCGAAGCACGGCACCGGTCGAGCGAACGATCAGGCTCTCGAGTCCCGTGAGCCGGCCGATCAGGGCGTCGGCCATGCCGAGGCCGAGGTGGTCGCCCTGGTCGCGGCCCAGATAACGGAGCGGCAGAACGGCGAGCGCCATCCGGGGCGCCTTCGGTGTCTTGATGCTCGCCGCGAAGCGGTAGCCCCTGCGCGGAACGGTCTGGACGTAGGACCCGCCCTCGTCGGGAGGGTCCAGGACCTTGCGCAAGGCCGAGATAGTGACGCTGAGGTTGGCTTCCTCGACCACCGTGTCGGGCCAGACGCGAGCCATCAACACCTGCTTCGTCACGAGGTCGCCGCCCGCTTCGACCAACGCGCGCAACAAGGCGGTGGCCTTGGGTGTCAGCGGCACGACCTCCTCGTCCCGCCACAGGACGCTCGTGGTGGAATCGAGGCGGAAAGGGCCGAACTCGAAGTGATCGCCACCCGGCGGCATGCGCCGGAGTATAGGCGCGCTGCGCCGGCTCATGACCAAAATGGACAGCTCAACACGCGAGTTGTACCGTTCATGATCAAAATGAACAGCTCATGGCGAGGGATGAATTGATTGCAAAGCGCGTCGTGATCCACCTGGGCGACGGAGCGCGAGAGGTGCTGGATCCCGCCGAGATCTACCATCTCGAGGCGCTCGGCGACCAGACGCGAGTCCGGCTGAGCCGACGTCGCGCGCGCCTGGATGTGCGCGCCCTGGGAACGGTCCTCGAGCGTTGGTCCCGGCTCGGCTTCGTGCGCATCCACCGCAGCCACGCCGTCAACGTCGCTGCGATCCACCTGCTTCGCCGCCGTGACCAGGGCCGGGACTGGGAGGTCAAGCTCGAGCCGCCCATGAACCAGGTGCTCCCGGTCAGCCGGGAGACGCTCGGAGCGCTGATCGCGACGCTAGAGGGGGAGGAGTAACCGGACGACCATCGTGCCAGATTCCGCCTCTTTTTTGGGGGAGCCGCCACCTTTAGGGAAACTTGGCCGTTCCTTGGCCCCGCCGCCGGTTCGCGGCCGGGGCCCGCCGCATACCTTCCGATGAGACACGGAGGGATCCATGCGGGCATTCCCAGGCAAGTCAAACAAAGACAGCGACATAGCGATTTCTGAGCGCGAGCTTTCCGGCCTGACGGCGCGGCTCGAAGCGAGGGCGCTGGCCCATCTGGCCGCACGGACGCCCGCGTCCCTCACTCCGGACCACCTGACGGCGCTCGGGCTCCTCGCCATGATGGCCGGGGGCGTCCTGTACGCGGTCTCGGGCCGGTTCGTCGAGGCGCTGCTGCTCGTCAACGTCTGCCTCGCGTTGAACTGGCTCGGCGACAGCCTCGACGGCACGCTGGCCCGCTATCGAAAACGGCAGCGGCCGCGCTACGGCTTCTTCGTCGATCACCTCGTCGACGCCATCGGCGCGTTGTGCATGCTCGGCGGGCTGGCCGCGTCGGGCTGGATGAGCCCAGCGCTCGCTTGGGCGCTGGTGATCGCCTACTACCTCTTCTCGATCAACATGTACCTCGCGGCCCACACGCTCGGGACCTTCAAGCTCTCCTACGGTGGCCTCGGCGGTACTGAGTTGCGCATCCTTCTGGCGATCGCCAACGTGGCCGTGTACGTCAAGCCCCACGCCACGGTGCTGGGACTCGACGTCCTGGTCTTCGATGCGATCGGTGCCGGCGCCGTGCTGAGCCTCGCTGGAACCCTCGTCGCTTCGAGTGTCGGCGTCTCGCGTCGCCTAGCCAAAATCGAGGCCCTGCCTTGAGCTCGGTCGACCCTCCACCGTATTCCGGTGATGCAATCCGATGCATTTCTCGTGTACACGAGATCAGCGAACACTTGTTTCGTAAAGAATACTACGCTCAGTGCCGAGGATTGGGTCTTGCTGGCCCGAGAGCGGTCCACCACACTTAACCGATTGTTCCGCGATTGGCTCGCCGATCTGACGTCGGGTCGTTCACGAGGTGACCGCTACCGCGAGTTCATGCGCCAACTCGACGGGGCGCGAAGCGGAGGTCGGTTCACGCGAGCCGAGATGAATGCCCGCTGAGTTCTTCCTGGACACGAACATCTTCGTCTACTCCTTCGACGACTCCGCCCCCAAGAAACGCGAATGGAGCGAGGAGGGCGCGGGCAAGCTGGCGCGCGATTTCCTGATCCGTACGTACCCGGACCAGCACAACCTGCTCAGCAACCGGATGTTCAAGGCTCCCGAGCACTGCGCCGCGTGTCACAAGCAGCCCCAGCCCCGAGGACGGGGAGCGAAACCGGGCCAGCGCAGATCGATCCCGTGCTCCAAGTGCGCTTTGAGACACATCGCCATGTGAGTCCAACCCCCGCAGTTGTCGTGGGATCCCTTGAGACCATCGGCGTCGGTTTTCCAGCCCTGCTCGCTGATGCTCAGCATCGTGCCGTCCTCCAACTGTTCGAACTCGAAGATCACGAGCACTTCGTACGCCTCGTTCTTCGTCTTTTCCCACTCCTTCGAGTCGAGCGCCACTGGCGCCGTTGACGAAGTACTGCTTCAGCGTGTCGCTCGATACGATCGCTCCGAATAAATCTGCAACCGGTCGCAGAATCTTGGTCTGTACCGTGGAGTTCCTGGCCAATGTCCTGCCTCCTAGCCGATCAATCCAGATCCGTTCCACGAGCTGGCGACGATTAGTTCGTTCTTGACAAGTACGTCATAAATTTATAACCTATTTGCTAATGGTCAAGGACAAGAAAAAGCACGACGGCCCCCAGGATCAGGACGATCTGGTCTTCAAGGCGTTGGCTGGCGCCGATCGCAGGAGAATGCTGGATCTGTTGCGCGATGCGCCGATGACGACGGGAGACATCGGCAGGAAGCTGCCGTGGCTGGACAGAACGACGATCATGCAGCACCTCGGCGTGCTCGAGAGAGCACGCCTGATCATTTCGAAGAAGGAAGGCCGCTGCCGCTGGAACTATCTCGACGTGGGCCCGATTCAACGGATCCACGAGCGCTGGATTCAGGCGTACGCAACGCCCTCAGCGAGTCTCCTGAGCAAGCTCCAAGAGGATCTCGAGGCGCTGTAGCAGAACCTCGGCCCCACTCGGTCAAACTCACGACTCTACTCGGCTGGGGTTTTCCTCTCCTTCGTCGCCTTGCGCTTCCGCGCCTCGCGGAACTGTGCCCGGACCCGCCCGCCGGCCACTGCCTGCACGATCGACTGAACGGTTTCGATCTCGGCGTTGCTGATCCCCTTTTCTTTGGCGACGCCAAAGTACGACTCCATTCAGGGGTAGCAGCCCATCGACATGGCCGAGGCGAGGTGCAGCATGATCGTGGTTCGCTCGTCGAGGACGTCGTTGTGGCGGGCAGCGTCGTAGAACGTCTGCCAGCTCTGCGATTGTCTGGTTCCATTCATCATCAGCCTTCCCTTGGGAGATGCCCCTATCCGCCCCACGGTCTGAGAGATCGCGCGAGCCGACCGATCTGGTCGACCCACGTCGTCGAGTAGACGTAGTTCACCATCAGGCCGCACGAGTCCTGGAGCCCCCGCTCCGAGCGGTTGCCGGCGAAGTTGACGTTTTTGGCCGCAAGGCTGGCGCCGTTGCTGAGATGAAAATTGGCGACCGGGTTCGCAGAACGACCGCGCTTCGGTTTCTCGCGCGCCAGGTAGAAGTAGGCCAGCTCCCGGAGCGGGCGTCGCAGCCGCTTGATCAAGACCGGGTCCTCGATCCACGCCGGCTTCTGAAGCGCCGTCAACATCGCTTCGGCCAGCTCGTTCTCCCCTGACCCGCTCGCGGTTCCGACCCGACAGTGGTCGATGAGCTCCGTTCGTGCCTCGTCTCCAAAGTAGCTCGGGAGGTCTCGTCTCTTCAGCCCGAACGCGCGCCCGAGCCCGAGGCCCGCCAGGCCGTCCTGCGTGTTGTTGATCAAGTAGAAGGTCGCCGTATCGGGTCGCCGCCGGCGGGCTGCGGCCACGTGCTCGGGCTCGATGACTTCGTGAATCGACCGTGCCACTCCCCGAGTGAGCGCGGCCTCGATGAACACGATCGGCTCCTCCGCCATAACCCGGTGATACAGGGCAAAGCAGCGTCGGTCGGCACCGAGGCGATCGCCCATCTCCTCCAGGCTGGCCATCGGATGAACCATGTCGTGCTCTTGCAGAAATTGGATCTGCCGGTACGGGGAGCCCCGGGTGATCTCCTGAAGAAAGAGGAAGCCCTGCTGAAACCACGAGTGAAACAGGTGGGCGAGGTCGTCTTCCAGGGGCTGCACGTCGAGATCCTTGTGAAGGGCGGCGAGCACGTCCGCGCGCAGCCCGAGCAGGAACTTGATGCCACCGGACAGGTTGACGAACCTCCGGAACGCACGCAGGCGGGGCGACTCGAGCTTGCGCCGCAGACCGGTGACGGCGCGGCTCCAGCCGGCCGCGTCGTGAGTGGCGTCGTCGATCTCACGCAGCGTCGGGGCGATCTCTTCTCGAGAGACCTCGAGGCGATCGAGAATCGCGACGAACAGGGCCGGACGCTCCTCAGGTGACAGCTCCTGGTAGCCGCCGCGAAATGCCTCGAGCTGCTGCTGCGAGGCCTCGGATTCGCGCTGCTGGATGCGATCGAGCCGGTCGACGAGAGCATCGATCCGGCGGCGCGAGGATCGGCTGATCTCCATCGTTCGTTTCGCTCTCGGACTACGGTTCGGTATTCGGGAGAGCACTGTCCACCGTGCTCGCGGCTTCCTCCAGCGTGATGCCTCGCGTGACGGCCTCGGCGGCGGCTTCGGCTCGCTCCAGGAGGTCGTGTGAAAGGCGCGCAGCGGGATCGACGATTTCGTCCGCGGGCGGAATGACGCCCTCCCGGAAAGGGCGTACCACGTTGCCCAGGCTGATCTGGGACGCCGAGCGACTGAGTACGTAGCGTTCCGCCGGTCGGCCGTCTTTGCTCCTGTTGCGGCCCCCGAAGCTGCCGTCGTCGGGCACGGCCAGCAACAGTCGCGTCGCGACCAGCCGGTTGAGAACCTCCTGCGTAGCTTCGAAAGGCGCGGGGCTGTGCGCCGTCAGGTCCTCAGCCGTGAGCGGCGCTGCGCCGGACTTGTAGGCACGAGCCACCTCGATCATCGCCCGCAGCGCAACGAGCTCGCGAGCGATCGGGCCGGCGGTGAGCGCCGCCCGCTCCTCCTGCAGGGCGCGGGAATACTGGAAGCCGTAGGTCAGCTTGCACCCGAGCAGGATGATCAGCCACCCGATCTGAAGCCAAAGCAGGAACACAGGTAGCGCCCCGAGCGATCCATAAAGGGCGCCGTAGTTGAACAGGCGAGCGGAGGCCCACACGAAGACGGCCTTGCCGAGCTCCCACAGGATCGCTGCCACGAAGCCACCCCCCAGGGCCGAGCTCCAGCGCACGCGGGTGTTGGGCATGATGACGAACAGCAAGGTCATGCCCGCCCAGGTAAAGAGCCAGTTGAGCTGCGCCAGGGCGAGGCCGAGGGTGCTGGGATCGGGGCGGGCGCCGCCGACCATCTCCACGATGGCCCCCAGGCGCGCGGGGGTCGTCAGCGAGAACGAAAGCGCGATCAGCACGGGACCGACGGTGACCATCGTCCAGTAGATGACGAAGCGCTGGAAGAACGGGCGCGTCTTCTCGATGTTCCACAGCCCGTTGAATGACTTTTCGATGTAGGTCAGCAGGGCGACGACCGTCAGGAAAAGCACGACGACACCCACGCCGCCGATCGCTCCCGTCGAAACGCGTTCGACGAACCTGGTCATGTACTCCCGGACGACAGGCCCGGATCCCGGAGCGAGGTTCTCGATGATCTTCTGATTGAGGACCTGCGCGCTGGCCTCGAGGCCTCCAAACGCCTGGAACAAGGAAAAGGAGACTGCCAGGAAGGGAATCACACCGAGCAGCGTGCGGAACGTGAGCGCGTGGGCACGCATCGCCATGTGGTCGGGCTCGTACGACCGCACCGCGTTCTCCCAGGCGCGCAGCACCATGAGGAAACGCCCGTGAAACCAGGGGGTTCCGCGCTTCGGAAACGCCCAGACCGTTCGCCGCCACCAGTCCGCGAGGCGCGATTCGAGGCGCGATAGGCCGATCACGCCGCTACTCTAGCGGAGCTGCGGGTCTCATCCTGCCGAAGCGCTTCTTGAGCACCAGGAAGCGGACCTCGTAGAACCGGTACATCACGAACGAGGCCAGGTAGGTATAGATCGTCGTCAGGACCACGAGGAGCGCGAAGACCGGCAGCGAGGCCTCGCGTTCGAGGAGGGCGATGTGAGTCGTCGCCACGGATAAAGCCTGCATGTGCAACAGATACATGCCGTACGAGACCTTGCCCAGAGCCCGCAGCGGCGCGGTCTCCAGCATCCTGGTGAGCAAGCTGTCGGGGCTCGTGGCCACCTCGACGACCAGCAGGCTGAAGCAGATCGCCAACAGGCTCAGGCCGACTGCGTGCTCGAGACGGCCGGGCGAGGTCGAGATGAAGCCGGTGAGGAACATCGTCACGACGAGACCGAGGAACAGGCCCAGGCTCAGACGGCGCCACGCCCCAAGTCGACCAAGCTCTGCGAAGGCGAGCGTGCCGAGGGCGCCCCAAAGAATGGAGTCCATGCGGAAGTGAGACAGTGTCTGTACCGCGAAGGCGCTGCTGTGGCCGAAGATGCGGAAAGCGAGGGCGCCGCCGGTTCGGGAGCCGACAGCCGCCTGAAACGGAGCGAAGTGGATCAGGATGAGGTTGAGCCCGAGCACGAGGTAGTACGGCGGGAGGATTCGCAGAGCACGGCGTGCGTAGAAGTGCGGGAGAGAGAAGCGTCCTCCCGACTGCCGTTCCTCGCCGAGGATCAGCCTCGTGATCAGGAAGCCGCTGAGGGCAAAGAAGAGGTCGACGCCTGCCCAACCCGCGTCGGCCAGGCTCGTCAAGGGGCCGAGAGCGTGGCGAGGGAACCACGTCGCGCAGTGCCAGAGGATGACGAGCAGGATGGCGACGGCGCGTAGGCCATCCAATCCCAAGATGGGGTGATTTCATGTGAACAACGCAACATCTCGGCGATGATCCGAGCCCCAGGTTCGGAGGAGGCCAGATGTTGCATCGACGAAGAGGGCCACGCAGGCGACTGAAGCACGCGGACTACTTGGAGATTCGGCGGCGGCTCTCGGAGGGGGAGACGTTTGCAGCTGTGGGAGGGGCGGTCGGGTGCTCGACCAAGACGATCCAGCGATTCATGCGGAGGGTTGGGGGTCTGCTGGAGGGGTCCCAAGGACGCTCCCCCCTGCGATTGTCAGTGGCTGAGCGTGAGGAGCTGTCTCGGGGTCTGAGGGCAGGTGGCTCGCTGCGCCAGATTGGGCGCCGCCTGGGCAGAGCCGCCTCGACGATCTCGCGTGAGGTGTCCAGGAACGGGCAGCGGAGTGGGTATCGCGCATGGAGGGCTGAAGAGACTGCGGCTCGACGCGCGAAGCGACCAAAGGCAGGAAGGCTGCAGCTGCTTTCACGACTTCGCAGTGAAGTGACCCGCCGGTTGCTCAAGCGGTGGTCGCCGCAGCAGATCGCTGCGTCTCTCGCCAGCGACTATCCTGATAGCCCAGAGATGCACGTGTCGCACGAGACGATCTATCGTTCGCTGTTCGTCCAGGCTCGCGGAGGTTTGCGCAAGGAGCTGACGGCCTGTCTTCGTAGTGGTCGCACTCGACGGCGTCCGCACAAGCGCGCCCAACACTCTCGTGTTGGACGGCTGCGGGGCATGATCATGATCAGCGAGCGACCCGCCGAGGCTGCGGACCGCGCCGTTCCCGGACACTGGGAGGGTGACCTGATCATCGGCAAGGGGGCACGCTCCGCGATCGGCACGCTGGTCGAACGTGCGAGCCGCTACGTGATGCTCCTTCACCTACCCAATGGTCGCAGCGCCGAGCAGGTGCGCATTGCCCTCACTCGCCAGATTTCCCAGCTCCCCAAAGAGCTGCGCCGCAGCCTCACCTGGGATCAGGGCAACGAAATAGCCGAGCACGTCCGCTTCAGCGTCGACTCCAAGATCGACGTCTACTTCTGTGACCCCCACAGCCCCTGGCAGCGTGGCAGCAACGAAAACACCAACGGCCTACTGCGACAGTACTTCCCCAGGACCCAGGACCTGAGCGCCTACACTCGAGCCCAGCTCAACGCTGTTGCGCGCGAGCTCAACGGCCGCCCTCGACAAACACTTAGGTTGGATGAAACCATCCGAAGTCTTTGGCCGGTTTGTTGCGTTGACCACCTGAAGACGCCGGGTCTTGGGCGGACTGGCGTCGGCCTGGGAGGAGCGATCGATGGTCAGGGCGGGCGGCCTCGTGCGCCGGAACGATCTCGGGGAACGGGACGGCGCGGGGCAATATTATGCTCATTGACCCGTCCTCGGCTGAAGAGGGACCCGAAGTTTGCTGTAGCCACGTGGCGATTCGAACCCGCGACTTTCGACGGCGAAGCGGTCGACTCACGCGTCCTCATCGCCGGCCTCTTCAGGCCTGGAATGCTGCTCTTCCCGAACCCAGGACCGCCCTCGGGCCTGGACCAGCAGCCCTCTGACGAGATCCCCGTTCCCAACGGGCCTCGCGGTACCGAACTACCCGCCCCGGGCCAGCGGTGGCGCCACCGTGATCGTCGAGGTCGCGATCGACCAGAACGGATCGATCACCGAGGCTCGATTCATGTTCGGGGAGTCCCTCTTCGCAGAATCGGCCGTGGAGGCGGCGCGCGGGTGGTCGTTCCGCACGGGCCTCTACCGCAATCGCCGCGTCGGGACTCGGGCCTACCTGATCGTCGGCTTCAGGGGCATCCAGATCTGACCGGCGGAGGCGTGGAGAATGCCGAGGCGCCCGGATGGCAAGGAGCCGAAGAGGGAGAATACCGGGAGTATTTGACCGATGAGCGACGCAGCCAGGCGGGATGCATCGGCGGTCGCAGCGGTATCGAATCCCCTGTTCCAGGCCACTAGGCCGGGCACAAGGCGAACTGACCGAAGAAACGCCCAATCGCGCCCTCGTCGGTCACGGTGCCCGCCAGATCGAGCGAATCCACTGAGGTCTCCGGATCCGGGTCGGGGCCGAACCAGATCCCGAAGCGCATTCGCTCGTCGGAGGGGCAGCGGATCATCACGAGTGACGTGAGGCCACGGCCTCGACCGCCGGCCGCCTCGAGTCCCCCGCGGTGCGCGAAATAGTCGAGGTCGAACCCCTCCCCCTCGATCGATCCCCTTCCGACGATCTCCTCGACGTCGATCCGGATGTTGTTCTCTCGCAAAACCTCGGGGTCGTCGACCTCGCCACGGAAAAACGCCTCGAGCTCCTCCTGCTGGCTGCCGAGGCGAATCATCTCGATGTAGACGAAGCCGCGCTCGTCGAACCCCCGCGACTGTCCATCCTGCTGAGGCTCTTTGTCACTCAACACGGCGAGCTGCATTACGAACGGGATACTCACTCCCGCCGCGCCGTGATAGCCGTCGGGGATCGAATCGGCACCCAGAATCTCGAGGACCTTGGCCTCGCGACTCGCCGGGTTCTCATGGGTCTCCTTGACGTCTGAGACCCACCGGAAACCGAGGTAGCCGACGACACCCATAGCGACCAGCGCAAGCATCAGCGCCCCGCCACAGCCGACGGCGATGTACACCCACGTCGGGGTCTTGGCCTGATCCGTCATCCGATTCGGAGGAGTTTAGCGGCGAATCCCCGGTCGGCTTGATCTCCGCGGAGCCGGGGATCGAGTTCACGACTCACCGAGCACCTTTCACGAACCGCCCTCCTTGGTCCAGATCGTAACGTACTTGCCGGCGGGTCAGGGCAAGCAGTCCTGCTAGAGGTAGGCCTCGACAGACTGCTTCGTGACGAGTCGGTGCGGCGCCATCTCGCGGAGCTTCGGAAGGACGCGCTCGACGTGCTCGATCGTGTCGACGAACTGGACCACCAGCGGCAACATCCCGCCGGCGTCGACCAGCGTCGCCGTGTGAATCCCGCGTTTCCCTGTGAAACCGGCGACGCCCCGCACGACCGTGCCGCCCGCGACGCCTTCGTTCTCGAGCATCTTCAAGATTTCGATGTGCAGGGGCCGATGGTGCCACTCGTCCGCCTCGCTCAGGTACACCGTAATCTGAACCGCTTGAGACATGCCTAGATCCAGCGGGCGAAGGCGATCCCTGCGACGACCGCCAGCAGACAAGCGAGGTTGTTGACCGCCACGTTGCCGATGGCATCGAGGACGTGCCCCTGCTCCAGCAGCTCGGCGCTTTCGAACGCGTAGCTCGAGAAGGTCGTGAAGGAGCCGCAGAAGCCCACCACGACGAGCCACCTGTAGGCTGGGTCCGCGACGACCCGTTCCGTCGTCCAGGTGAGAAAGGCTCCGAGCACGAAGCTGCCCAGCGTGTTGACGATCGCCGTGCCCCAGGGCAGCGATGCGCCGAGGTGCCGGGCCGCGTAGCTGCTGACGAGGTAGCGGGCGTTGGCGCCCACGAAACCGCCTATCCCGATCAAGAGGAACGGCTTCACGTCCGAGAGGCTACCAGAGCTCAAGGACCCACGGAGTGCACGTTGGCCGACTAACCCCGTGGCTCTATCTCTTCTCGGCTGGCTCCGCGTCCCGCGCCACGTAGGTGCCGTCGAAGTAGGGCTGCCAGCTTTCGCCGTCGTCCTTCGATTGCTCGATCACGTGATGCACTCGCCCGTCCTCGAGCCGGGTCCACGTCACCCTCGCCAGCTGGGTCTTGCCATCGGGGCCGGTATTGGCGCCTTCCATCTTCATGACGCCGTCCTCCGCGAGACCGCCGGCGTACCGCACGATGCCCCCCGACGAATCGACCCAGTTCTGCTTCCAGCGGCCCGATTCCGGGTCGACGTAGTTGATGCTCTCCCCCTCGTAGCCGGCGTTCTTGTAGCGTTCCCGGACGATGCAGCCGTTCATCTCTTTCGTGATCACGTTGCGCGGGCCTTTCCGCTCGTTGACGTACACATCCCAATCGCCGATCCAGAAGTCGAAGTCATCGTAGGGCCCGCCTTGACGGCAGGGGTTGGCGGCCCGCTCGGCGATGCCGACCGAAACGGCGAATCGCTCGTGCTCGCGCAGCCCCGCGAACGCCGGGTTGTCCTTCAGCGTCAGCGGAGTGATCCCCATCCCGGCGATCTTCTCCAGATAGCCGAATGCGCGGTCCAGCCGCTCGAGTCGCTCGTACGTAATAGCCATCCCGACGAGCGCCGTGAACGACTCGCCATCGAGCGCCAACGCCTGCTCGTAGGCGGCGACGGCGAGATCGAGCTGATCGAGGCTGCGTCGCGCACGGCCGAGTCCCGTCCAGCTACTGATGTCCGTCGGATCACTCGCAGTGAGTGCCGCGTAGGCCTCGGCCGCCTCGGCCCACTTCTCATCGCTCGCGAGCCGATCCGCGCGCCGGCGTGGCTCGCCCGTGTCCTGAGTCAGCCCGGCCGAAGCGAGCATACACAACCCGAGTGCGGCCCTGAGAATTCTCGTCACGATTCACCCTCCCCGCCGGCCCGTTCAGCGGTATGAACGCGACCTCGCCCCCTCCATGGTCCCGACGAGAATAGCGGCGCTGCTGTTCCCGGGCGAGCCGTCATTCTTTGGGTGGGGCGGCCCTCGGGTACGGCTTCCCGCGACCGACGTAGTCGATCTTCGACTGGATCTTCCGCGTCAGATTCGCGCACTGTTGAAGGAAGATCGAGAAGCTGGTGTCGGCGCGCAGATCTTCGTCAGTCAGCTCCCGGATCGCGCGGAGCTTGATCGCGGTCACGGCGTCGAGGAAGCCGCGCAAGGCACTCGCATCGTCGGTCTGCATCTGGGCCTTTTCGATCCGCATCGTCTCCTCGAAGAAGACGTCGAGGTGTTCCTTTGCAAGCTGTACGGCCCGCTCGCGCTCCCGCGACTTGATCCGTTGCCACTGCGACCAGCCGAGGTAAAGAGCGGCGCCCAGGGCGAAGATCAGCTCCTCGAGGGCCGCGGCCGACTCCATCATGTCCGCCAGCAGGCCGATGCCGCTGTAGGGACGGAAGTAGTCGGCGGCCGCCGGGTGCTGGGGCAGCTCGTCCCAGACTGCGACCTGTCGTCGTCGCATCAGGATCGGCACATCCCGGCGCAGGTCGTTCTCGTAGAGGGTCGCGAGCGTCGCCTTCACGAGCAGGGCGCCAGCGTCCTCGCGCACCGCGAGCACCGTCGTGGTCGCGACCGTCGACACGGGCGCCGGCGGAACCGGTGGATCCTCGCGATAGAAGCCGCGCGGAATCTGAAATGGCGTGAGGAAAGGATTGCGGATCGCGAGCGCCTCCGCGTCACGAACGGGCAGCAACTCGAACCCGCCCGAACCGAGCAACGCCTCGAGATCCGGGTTGAGCAGGCCGGTCGTCACGAGAGCGGCGTCGATCTCTGAATCGTCGGCCATTGCGCCGAAGTAGCGCTCGGACCCTTCGAGGCCCCCGGTCTCGACGCCGTAGTGCTGCAGGATGGTGCTGGCGGTCGACCTCATGCCCGAGTTCGCAGGGCCGATCGCCACGCTGCGCCCGGCGAGCCCGGCGATGCTTTCGACCCCGCTCCCGACCCTCGCGACGACGTGCAGGACGTCGCGAAACAGCGGTGTCAAGGCCCGCACCGAGTCGGAGCCGGCGGTCTCGCCCTGCAGCAGAGCCAGGTCGGCGTCGCCGGCCAGCAACAGGCTCAGATTCTCCCCGGACCCCGCCGTCACGCGAAGCACGACGGGACGACCCGTGCGCTCCTCCAGGTGTGGAGCGAGGACGGAGCCGAACTTGTGGTAGAGCCCACCCTCGGCGGCGGTCGCAATTTGGATTCTCGGGGGCAACACCTCCCGCGTCGTCCACCAGGTGACGACGGACGCGAAGAAGACCGCCAACATCAGCCAGCCCAGCGCGCGCTGCAACTTCGCCACCCGACCCAACCGACCCGCCGCGTGGTGGTCGTTCATTCCGGACTCAGCCGGCCTCGGCTCGGTTGCGGTAGAGCCGCTTGTCGACCGCCGCCGTCATGGCCTCGACCTCGAGCCGGGCGTCGAGAAAGGTGTTGATCCGCTCGGCCTCGCTGCGCGGGCTCGCCACCACTTCGCGGTACTTCAGCTCGAGCACCGCAAATTGCGGCGCGTGCTTGAGCAGGTAGCCGGCGCGCCACAGGTCGTTCTCGAAGAGCTCGGTCATCTGTTCGTCGTCCGTAGTCGTGGTCTCGCCACGACGATCGAGCATCTTGTTCTGCGAGACCAGCACCTCCGACATCTCCCGGCGAATGAAGAGCACGTTGTAGTTGTGGTCCGCGGGCAGCTCCTTGAGCAGATAGGAGATGACCTTGATGCCCTTTCCACGAGCATCGCGCAACCAGGCCTTGTCGGGCTCCTTCGCCAGGCCCTTGATCCGCTCGTGCTCGTAGTAGCCCCGGGGATTGTCCTCGTCCGCGGTGCGCACCCCGTCCTGGACGATCTTCAGACCCCCCGCCTCCAGCATCTTCATGAGCATCGACGTGCCCGAGCGGGGTAGGCCCGAGACGACGACGATCGGGTCGCCGTAGCGGATCCTGCGGTATCTCCCGTAGAGCGCTGCGAGCAAGGTGCTTTCTCCGTCCAGAGGGTCGCCTTAGAATACCCGGATGCCCGATGCTCGGCCGAACCGCGAGAGTTTAATGCGGCCTGGCGCCGTGTGCGTCGCCGTGGTCCTGCTCGCCGCCGGCTCGCCCGCCGCAGCCTACATCGGCCCGGGGGCCGGCTTCGCCCTGGTTTCGTCCTTCGCCGTCATGCTCGTCACCATCGTTCTGGCCTTCGTGGCGATCCTGATCTGGCCGTTCCGCAAGGCGTGGCGCCTCTACACGGGCCGGGGCGGAGAGAAGCCCTGGGCCCGCAGGATGATCGTGGTCGGCTTCGACGGCCAGGACCCGCGCATCACCGAACGGCTGATGAAGCAGGGCAAGCTACCCAACTTCTCGCGCCTCAAGGAGATGGGCTGCTACACCCCGCTCGGCACGACCTACCCCGCCATCTCACCCGTCGCGTGGTCCTCGTTCAGCACAGGGACACAGCCTGCCAAGCACAGCATCTACGACTTCCTCGACCGGGACCGCCGGACGTACCTCCCGCTCCTGTCGTCCACCCAGATCGGAAGCGTCGAGCGCTTTCTCAAGATCGGCAAGTACCGCATCCCGCTCCACAAGCCCGAGCTCCGGTTGCTCAGGAAGTCGCGGCCTTTCTGGTCTCTGCTCGGAGACAAGAACGTGTGGAGCACCGTCTTGCGCGTGCCGATCACGTTCCCACCCGAGCGCTTCTACGGAGCCCAGCTCAGCGCCATGTGCGCCCCGGATCTGCTCGGCACACAAGGCACGTTTCTTCTGTACTCGACGCGCCCCGGGGGGGGCGCTTTCAAGGAGGGCGGCCTTCGCTTCCCGCTCGAGGGTGACGGCGACCGCTTCGAGACGACGCTGCAGGGGCCCGAGAACGCCTTCCTCGAGGGCAATCCGCCTCTCGAGACTCCGCTGATCATCGAACGAGATCGCGATGCCGGACTCGCGCGGGTGAAGGTCGGCGACGAGCGGCTCGAGTTGAAGCCGAAGCTTCTGAGCGAGTGGACGCCGCTGAAATTCAAAGCCGCCCCGGGCGTGACGGTCTCCGGAATCTGCAGAATGATGCTGACGGAGATGGACGACCACGTGTCCCTTTACGTGACGCCGCTCAACATCGATCCCGAAAACCCGGCGATGCCGATCTCGCATCCCAGCTACTACTCGACATATCTCGCCAAGAAGGTCGGCCCGTACGCCACGCTGGGGCTGGCGGAGGACACCTGGGCGCTCAACGAGGGCGTCATCGACGACGCCACGTTCCTCCAGCTGGCCTACGACATCGATCGAGAGAGAAAAGAAATGTTCTTCGCCTCGCTCGACAAGCTGAGGCGCGGCACGCTCTCGTGCGTCTTCGACGCCACCGATCGCATCCAGCACATGTTCTGGCGTTACTACGAGGACGACCATCCGGCCGCGCGCGGCAAGGACCCGGGCGAGTTCAAGAGCGCCGTCGAAGACATCTACCTCCACAACGACAAGCTCGTGGGCGAGGTGATCGAGCGACTCCGGAACGGTGACGTGCTGATGGTGATCTCCGACCACGGGTTCACGTCGTTCCGCCGCGGCTGCAACCTGAACGCCTGGCTGCTGGAGAACGGCTACCTCGCCTTGAAGGAGGGTGTCGACGGCTCGTCGGAGTGGCTGCGCGACGTCGACTGGTCCAGAACACGCGCCTACGCATTGGGTCTCACGGGGATGTTCCTCAACCTCAAGGATCGCGAGGCCTCAGGCATCGTCGAGCCCGGCGAGCAAGCCCAGGCGCTCAAGGACGAGCTGGTCGCCAGGCTCTCGGGGCTGAAGGACGAGGAAAAGAACGCGCTCGGCATCAACGAGCTGTTCCAGACGGCCAAGCTCTATCAAGGGCCCTATCTCGAGGCTGCGCCCGACTTCATCGTCGGTTACTCCGAGGGCTACCGCGCGTCCTGGGACTGCGCCACGGGAGTCGTATCGGGCCCCGTCTTCGAGGACAACTTGAAGGCGTGGAGCGGTGACCACTGCGTGGACCCGCGGCTCGTGCCCGGGATCCTCTTCTGCAACCACGCGATCGATCGCGACGAGCCGACGTTGCTCGACATCGCGCCGACCGCGCTGCGGCTCTTCGGCCAGAAACCCGCTCCGCACATGGAGGGGCAGACGCTGTTCGAGAGCGACCCGACTGCAAAGGGCCGCCGCCAAGAGGCGGCGGCGTAGCCCGCCCCGGATCACGATGATCTCGAGACGCGGAGGCCTGTCGATTCGCCTGTTCGCTACCGTCCTCGCTCTCGCCTCTTTCACGATGACGGGGTGCGCTCCGGAGCGCGACGCCTCCGCGATGAAGACGGTCGTAGCGCTCGGGATCGATGGCATGGACTATGCGGTGGTCCGTCGCCTGCTCGACGAGGGGCGCCTGCCTAATCTCGCGCGCATGGAGCGAAGTGGGGGCTTGACGCCGCTGCAGACGGCCGTTCCACCGCAGAGCCCGGTCGCGTGGTCCGACTTCATCACCGGGATGGACGCGGGCGGCCACGGCATCTTCGACTTCCTTCACCGCGATCCCGAGACGATGTTCCCCTACCTCTCGACGAGCCAGGCCGTGGGCAGCACGCGGACGATGGAGATCGGCCGTTACCAGATCCCCCTCGAGGGCGGCCGCGTCGAGCTGTTGCGCAAGGGCGAGGCCTTCTGGGAGGTCCTGGAGCGCAACGGCATCGAGTCGACGATCATCCGCATGCCGGCAAACTACCCGCCATCGGGGAAGGCGACACGCGAGCTGAGCGGCATGGGTACGCCCGACGTCCTCGGCACCTACGGGACGTTCTCGTTCTTCACGTCCGAGCCCTTCGCGTTTCAGGGCCGGAGCCTTGCGGGCGGCAAAGTGTTTCCCGTCGATTTCATCGACAACGTCGTCGAAGCGGAGCTGCTGGGCCCGGACAACCCCTTCCTCGTCGAGAAGACCGACCTCGCGATTCCGTTCAGCGTCGTCGTGGATCCGGAAGATCCCGTGGCACTCGTCGAGATCGGCGATCACCGCCGCGTGCTGCAGGTCGGCGAGTGGACGGACTGGCTTCCCATCGAGTTCGAGATGGTGCCGACTCAGGCTCTGCCCGTGGAGGCCCGTTTCTACCTGAAGAGCGTCGAACCATACTTCGAGCTGTACGTGACGCCGTTGAACCTCGATCCTGAGCGACCGGCTCAGCCGATCTCGACGCCCGAGGACTACGCCGCCGAGCTGGCCCAGGCAGTGGGCCACTACTACACGCAAGGCATGCCCGAGGACACCCACAGCCTGAAGCAGGGCGTCCTCGACAGGAGCGAGTTCCTCTCCCAAACCCGCCTCACCGGCACAGAGATGATCGAGCAGTTCCGCTACGTGCTCGACCGCCACGAGGGGGGCTTCCTGTTCTACTACTTCGGGAAGCTCGATCAGGTGTCCCACATGATGTGGCGCCCGATGGATCCGGATCATCCTCGCTACGACCCCGAGCAGGACCCCGCCTTCGCACACGTCGTCGAGGACATTTACGTCGAGCTCGACGTAGTCGTCGGACAGGCCCTCGATCGGATCGGCGACGACGGCACCCTGATCGTGATGTCCGACCACGGCTTCACGAGCTGGCGCCGCACCTTTCACCTCAACGCCTGGCTGGTCGAGAACGGCTACCTGACGCCCCGCGATCCAAACCTGCGCAGCGACCCGGGCTTCCTGACGAACATCGACTGGCGCCGCACGAGAGCTTACGGTCTGGGCATCAACGGCCTCTACGTCAACCTTCGCGGGCGGGAGCGAAACGGCACCGTATCCCCAACCGAGTACGATGCGCTGCTCGACGAGATCGGCGCCAAGCTGCTGGCTCTGGAGGATCCCGAAACGGGGGGGCCGGTCGTCACCAGGGTCTACAAGAGCAGGGAGTACTACGAAGACCGCGGGGGTCTCGAAATCGGTCCAGACATGCAGGTCGGCTATGCCAAGGGAACGCGCGGTGACGATGCCACGGCCGGCGGCGGCGTGATCGGGACGATCCTCTCCGACAACACGATGGAGTGGACCGGAGACCACTGCATGGACCACGAGGCCGTGCCCGGCGTGCTCTTCAGCAATCGGCCACTGCAACGACCCGTAGTGGCGCTCAAGGATCTGGCGGCGGGAATCCTCGCCGAGTATGGAATCGAAGGCTTCCCGTCGCGGGACCGGTCAGACAAGGAGTGACGCATGTTCGGATCTAGGACGTCAGTCAAGCTCGAAAAGGACCTGGTGGCGAAGGTCAAGCGATACGCGGACATCGCCGGCTACTCGACGCCGGAGGAGTTCATCACCCACGCCCTCGAGAAGGAGCTCAAGAAGCTCGAGGGCGCGGACTCGGAGGAAGAGATCAAGAAGCGGCTGCGCGGGCTCGGCTACATTTCGTAGCCGATCGGGGCGACCACCATGGGATTGATCAACGCCTCGATGCGCGCGCTGTTCGACGGGCTGCTGAGCCCGTTTCGCGGAATGAACCCACTCGTGGGTCTGACGCTCGTGTCGCTCGTCGTCGCGGTCGGCATGCTGCTGATCTTCAAGCACACCTCGAATCAGGACGCCCTCGATAAGGTCAAGCGCAAGATCCACGCCAGCCTGTTCGAGATCCGCTTGTTCAACGACGATCTCGTGGCGATCATGCGTGCCCAGCTCGACATCCTGCGCCACAACCTCACCTACATCAGGCTCTCGCTCTGGCCCCTCGTCTGGATGATGGCGCCGCTCGTCCTGGTGATCGCGCAGCTTCAGTTCCACTACGCGTACGACGGACTCCGGCCTGGCGAGCCCGTGATCCTCACCGTTCACCTGAAAGGCGCTGACTCGGCTCCGCCCGAAGCCCCCAAACCGGTGGCGACTCTGGATCCAGGGTTGGGCGTGAAGGTAGAGACACCGAGCGTCTGGGTGCCTGCAGAGCGCGAGCTGGTCTGGCGAATATCCGCTCAGCACTCAGGCGACCACGAGATCACGATCCAGCTGGACGGCACGACCGAGTCCAAGACGGTCCGGGTCCGGGACGATGTCGTGCGCCGCTCACCACTGCGAGTGGGTTCGAGCCTGCTCGATCAGATCATCTATCCCGCCGAGCCACCGCTGGCGGCATCGAGCCCGATCGCCTCGATCGAGCTGACCTACCCCGACCGAAGCGTCGACGTGCTGGGGGTGGGCCTGCACTGGATGATCGTCTTCTTCGTGCTGTCGCTGATCTTCGCGTTCGCGCTGCGGCGACCCTTTGGAGTGACGATCTAGTCCCCTCACTCGCCCTGCAAGGGAACAAACCCCGGTCGGCTGGCACGCATCACCGACCACATCCCGGACCCTGGCAAGCGCCTGACGTTGTGTTATGCCCACTATGCAACCCGCGCGCGGCGTGCAGCCTGGGTCGCGCGGTGTTCGAGTCATGTTCTTGCTCCTCAGCACGCCCCGGTCGGCTCTCCGCAGCGGCGGTAGCCTCGCTGCAGAGAAGCTGGCGTTTGTCCCGCCCGACGCTCACGACGAGGGTTCTGGGTCGTCCCTTCTGTGCGAGATCGAGCGTCGGGCCCTCTTTTCCTCGATGGACCTGGCCAGCTCGATCTTCACTTCTCGGGTGCTACGCCTCGGGCCTTTTGGCCTCTGCTCGTCGAGCCCGGACAGCTCGCCGATCCCCTTCTGCAGGTCGTCAGGCAGGACGTTGCTGAGATACTCGATCGCGGTTCCGCGCATCCGATCCTCCGAGCGCAACGCCCGGTGCGCCAGCCGAAGCGCCTCACGATCCAGGCCGAGCGACAGAATCGTGAAGACGTGCTCGACGCGGCGTTCACGATTTTCGTCACTCGCGCCCGCGGCGCGCCACCCCTCGATCTCCCAGCGTGCCGCGTCGAAAGCCCGCGCCTCTGCGACCCGCAACTCCGGCACCCGGTCGATCAATCGGACGATGGACGCGGCGCACTCGTAGCGTACCTCGAACTCCTCATCGCGGAGCCCGGCCATCAGCCCGGCTACGGATCTCTCCGTCGGGCACGCCTTCAGGACCCGGGGCAGCCTGCGCCGCACGGCCAGCGGCTGCTGTGGATCGAGGAGGCCGTCGACGAGCTGGCCCTGCACGCGGGACGCAATCCGGCGCAGCGAACGCAGCGCGTCCAGAAAGACGTCGTTGCGCCCGAGCAACGGGATCACGAATGCCACGAGGTCCGGCCGAAGCTCGCTCCTGAGCTCGGCGCGCACGCGCGTGACGTCGTCGGAACGCAGGCGGGCCACCTGCGCCAGCAGCGGGTCGAGCGGTGCACCATCCTCACGCTCCGTCTGTTCGACGAGCGCGGCGGAGTCGACCTCGCCGAGCAGCGCCTTCCGATCGATGGCCATCGATAGATTCGTCATCGTCAACAGCGTCGTCGAGTCCACGATGCCGTCGGCCTGGAGCTGCACGACTCCAGACTTCAAGCTATCGGCCAGCGCGCTCACGTATCCGGTGTGCAGCGCCCGAACCAGTGCCAGGCCCGCCACCGCACCGAGCAGCGCCAGCAGGAAGGCGGCACGGTGCGACCAGTCGGCGGCGAGCAGCACGCACATGTAGGCGGCGCCGCCGCCGAGCACGCCGCCGAGCTTATCGGCGCCGACGTCGATCAACGCCTTGGTGCGACGCTGCTGTCGGCCGGCAGCGGCGTATAGAGGAGCTCGTAGGCCGAGCGGAACAGCGAGTTGGTGAGAACGCCCATCGAGCCCCGGGCCAGCACGGCGGTGAGCAGGCCTGGAACGAGGAATCCGGCGACGCTCGCCAACCCGACCACCACCGACCGGATCGACGCCGTGGCCGCCAACCCGAGCGTACCGAGAGAGCGGCGAGCCAGCGTGCCCTGGACCAGCAGGCTGAGGACTGCGACACCGGTGTGGAACAACGCAAAAAACGACACCAGCTCGCCCCCGGTATCGAAGCGGGCCTTGGCCTCGACGCTCATGACGTAGTCGAGCAGCTTCTCGCCAGCGGCGCCGAGCCCGACGATGATGGCCAGGTTGAGCAGGTAAGGAGACTCCCCGAGGATGCGAACGCCCGAGAACAGCTCCGAGACGGCTCCGGGTGCGTCGTGTTCGACACTTCGGGTCGCTTCACCCCGCACTTGAAGCAGCGCGAGGAAGCAGAGGCCGTAGAGAGCCGCCATGAAAGCGAGCATCGCGTTGAGGGGAATGACCCGGCTCATGCCCCACGCCAACAAGCCACCGGCGACGCCTCCCTCGCCGGCCCCCGTCCCGATGCTGCCCATCGCGCGCTTGGCCGAGTGGGGGTCGAATCGTTCGCCCACGAGCGACCAGAAGCCCGAGATCAACGGGGCTCCAAAGGCCGCCATATGGACATAGAAAATCACGGCCGACAGCTGCGGCAGGCGCGTGACCAGCCATCCCTGGGCGAGCAGAAGTAGCGGACCTGCCGCCGCTCGGCTCGCTGCTCGACTCGGTCTTCCCCACCCACCCCGTCTGTTCCCACGCTCGCGAATCGGTCGAGCGGGGAAGGGACCGATGACCTGGCAAACGATCGCCGCGCAGGTGCTCGCCGAGAAGAGCGATGTCCAGCCTGTGCCGCTCGCGCCCCCATGACGCCTCCCTCGCCGGCGTGACGTTCTCGCGCGGCGAGCAGCTGACGATCAACATGAGGACGGCTCGCGGGATCGGGGTGTACCCCGCGTTCGCGTTGATGACCGACGCCGAGCTGCTCAACGAAGAGCGCGTTCAGGCGACCCGCACGCTCTCGCTGCCTCGCATCGTCGAAAGGGCGATGACGCTCAATCTGGATTTGCAGGTGGCCGAGCGACTCGTCGAGGCGGCTCGCGAGGACGTGCGGTCTGCCAGGTCGGTCCTGCTCCCCCAGCTGGAACTGTCGGCGCGCCAGACGCTCATCGACCAGGATCGCGGCAGCGTCCTGCAGCCGGAAAGGCGGCTGAGCGCCTCCCTGGGCCTGACGCAGCTCATCTACTCGAATCGCGCCTGGACGGGATACGAGGTCCAGAAGCAGGTCTACCGGTCGAGCCAGGAGCAACTGCGCGAGTTTCGCCTCGACCTTACCCAGGTCGCCGCCACGGCCTATCTCAATCTGCTTCAGGCCAAGACGCTCGAGAGAATCAGCAAGGAGAACCTCCAGCTGACCCGCCAGAACCTGGATCGGGCCCGCGTTCGGCAGCAGATCGGTGTGGCGAGCAGCGCCGAGGTCTACCGCTGGGAGAGCGAGATAGCGAGAAACCGCCAGGAGGTGATCGAGGCGAACACCGCCCGCAACATCGTCGAGCTGGAGATCAATCGCCTGCTCGATCAACCGCTCGAAGAGCCGTTCCTCACCTCGGAAGCAGACCTCGAGGACCCCAGCCTGATCACGAGTGACCAGCGCATCAAGGGCCATCTCGACGACCAGTGGTCGTTCCGACGCTTCCGTGCCTTCAACGTCAAGGAGGCCTACGCCAACTCTCCTGAGCTCTCGGCCCTCGACGCGGCCATCGCCGCGCAGAACCGTATCCTGCTGGGCGCCAAAAGAGCCTTCGGGGGTATCCATTTAACCGGTGTAAACTGAGCCGGTGGATCAGCCTCGTGCTGGCACGCACTATCCGCGGTCCGTGGGCGAGTTCCAGGCCTGGTTCCGGACCGATGTGGACTGCCTGGAGTGGCTGCGGTGGCCCGCCAGCTTCGCCTGCTTGGACTGCGGCCATGATGGGGGCTGGCGGCTGGGCGACGGTCGCTTCATGTGCTCAGGGTGCGGCGGCCGTACGTCGGTGACAGCGGGCACGATCTTTGACCGGACGCGCACGCCGCTAACGGTTTGGTTCACCGCCTGCTGGCTGTTCGCCACCGGCAAGGACGGGATCTCGGCGCTGAGCCTGAAGCGGACGCTGGAGATCGGCTCCTACCAGACCGCGTGGGCGATGCTCCATCGGCTGAGGTCGGTGCTGGTGCGCCCGGGCCGGGACCGGCTGGCCGGGATGGTACAGGTAGATGAGACCTACATCGGCGGTGAGGAGGCGGGGCTGCGCGGCGGCCGGGCCAAAGGCAAGAAGGTTTTGACCGGGATCGCGGTGGAGGTCCGGGAGCCGAGAGGATTCGGACGGTGCCGGATGCTGCCGCTGACCGATGCGTCGGCCGCCTCGTTGCACGCCTTTGTAACGGCTCACGTCGAGCCGGGCGCGAGGGTCGTCACCGACGGCTGGCAGGGCTACCGCGGACTGGAGAAGCTCGGCTACGTCCACGACCGGCGCAGCCAGCGGGCCGCCCGAACCCGCGGGGAGGATCCCGGCGAGCTACTGCCCGCAGTGCACCGGGTCGCCTCGCTAGCCAAGCGGTGGTTGCTGGGTACCCACCAGGGCTCGGTGAACGACGCGCACCTGGCCAGCTACCTGAATGAGTTCGCGTTCCGCTTCAACCGCCGCACCTCCCGCAGCCGCGGGATGGTGTTCTACCGAGTGCTCGAGCTCGCCGTCGCCCACGACCCGGTGCGCTACCAGGACCTCATCGCCACCCAGCGGCCCCGGGCAGTGCCGCCCTCGCAGCCGCAGGCGCGCGGGCACCCGCCGAGCCTGGAGCGCTCTCCAGCGAACCGCCCGTGGAGAACTGCCAACCTGGATTCCTCCGGTTAAATGGAGACCCCCAAAGAGCCTTTTACGTGCCCGACCTGGCGTTGCAGGCCCTGGTCGACAGGCATCTGGTCGACGACGGAGCCGGCACGGAGGGAGCCTCGCCGTTCGACGACTGGGACTGGCAGATCGCGCTTCAGGCCTCGTTGCCGCTTTTCGAAGGGGGTGCAAGGAGCGCCGAGCGCGCGCGCGCGCCAGCATCGAGCTGGAGCGACTGCTGACGGAGCGCGCCTCCGTGGCTCAGAGGATCGAGCAACGCGTGCGAGCCTCTCTCCACAGAATCGGAGCGTCGAACGCCGGCATCGCGCTGACCCGCAAGGCGGCCGACGCGGCCGCCAGGAACCTGGAGCTCGTCACCGATGCCTATTCGCTCGGCGTCGTCTCGATCATCGATCTGCTCGACGCGCAGAACGCCGCGTTCGTCTCCGAGTTCAGCGCAGTCAACGCGAACTACGAGTTCCTGCTCGATCTCATGGAGATCGAGCGCGCGGTGGGCCGTTTCACCTTCTTCTCGGCGCCGCAGGAGCGGGCCGCCTACTTCGAACGCCTGCAGGCCTACTTCGCCGCGGCCAGGGAGGAAAGATGATCCGAAGGGGCAAGTCGTGAAAACGGTCATCTCGACCGGCATGTCGGTGCTACTGCTCGGCCTGGGCTTCGCGGCGTGCGGCGGCGCGCCGACGCCGCCGGAGCCGCAGCCGCGTCTCGTCCGCTTCGAGGAGGTCTCGGTGGCCGGCGCTGGTCGACTCCGCAGCTTCGCGGGAATCGCACAGTCCGAGATCGATCCCCGCATGAGCTTCAAGGTCGAAGGCACCATCATCAATCTGCCCGCGAAGGTAGGGCAGCGCGTCGCGGCAGGCGAGATGATGGCCGAGATCGATCCGACCGACTATCACCTCAACCTGCAGGACGCCCAGGCGGGCTTGAACCGCGCGCGGGCGGAGGCCCGCAACAGCGATGCCAGATTTCGTCGCACGCGCGATCTCTACGAGAACGGCAACGCTTCGCGGACCGACTACGACTCGGCCCGAGCCGGATCCGAGTCCTCGCAGGCAGGCGTCGAGTCGGCCGAGCAGCGCCTCGAGCTGGCCCGGCGCCGGCTCGACTACACGAAGCTCAGGGCGCCGGCGGCCGGTGTGATCGCCTCCGTCTCCTCCGTGGTCAACGAGAACGTGCGCACCGGCGAGGAGATCTTGATGTTCCTCGACACGGGCTCGAGCCTGGAGGTCGAGATCGCCATGCCCGAGAGCCTGATCGCGCGCTGCAAGCGGGGCGATGCCGTGAGCGTCCGCTTCGACGCGCTGCCCGGCGACAGCCTAGAGGCGACGGTCACCGAGGTGGGCGTCGCGGCGACGGGCTCGGGAACGACCTTCCCGGTGACCGTGCGCTTATCGGGTAGCGACCCGAACATCCGATCCGGCATGGCCGCCGAGGTCGAATTCCGCTTCGAGCGCGCGGCTGCGGCCGGACGACTGCGCCTCCCCCCTCACGCCGTCGGAGAGGACCGTGAGGGTCGCTTCGTGTTCCTCATCGAGCCGTCCGGCGAGGGCCGTGGCGTGGCGCGTCGCCGCAGCGTGGAGATCGGCGAGCTGACGGCAACCGGGCTCGAGATCGTCAGCGGGCTCGAAGACGGCGACCGGGTGGTGACTGCCGGCATAACGTCGCTCGGTGACGGAGAGACGGTTCGCTTCGAGCCGTCCGCCTGAGATGGGTCTGACCGAGCTCGCGATCCAGAGAAAACGCGTCACGGGCACCGCGCTGCTCGTGATCCTCGTGCTGGGGCTCACGAGCTACAACCGCATGTCCCGCGCGGAGGATCCCGGATTCATCATCCGCACGGCCCTGGTGATGACCCTCTTCCCGGGGGCGAGCCCGGAGCGCGTCGAGCAGCTGATCACCGACAAGCTGGAGAAGAAGATCCAGGAGATGCCGGAGATCGACTTCATCAACAGCCAGTCCAAGCCAGGCGTGTCGCTCGTCTACGTCAACATCAAGGAGAGCTACTTCGAGCTGCGTCCGATCTGGGACAACCTGCGCCGCAAGGTGGAGCGGGCGAAGGGCGACCTTCCCGACGGCATCGTGGACCGACCGTCAACGACGAGTTCGGCGACGTGTTCGGGACGATGGTGGCCCTGCGGGGCGATGGATACAGCTACGCGGAGCTGAAGCAGGTCGCCGACGAGGCCCGTGACGAGCTGCTGCTGATCGAAGAGGTTGCCAAAGTCGAGATCGCCGGCGTGCAGGAGGAGCGCGTCTTCGTCGAGTTCTCGGGCGCCAAGCTCGCAGAGCTCGGACTCTCCCCGGGGCAACTCCAGCAGATCCTCGCCTCGCGCAACATCATCTTCCCGGGTGGCGAGCTCTTCACGGAACGCGAGCAGATCGTGCTCGAGCCGAGCGGCAACTTCGAGTCCGTTCTGGAGCTCGAGCGCACGGCGATTCGTCTCCCCGAGGGCGACCTCGTGTATCTGGGGGACATTGCCCAGGTACGCCGCGGCTACCTGGATCCACCCAAAGTGAAGGTCACCCAGCGGGGCACGCCCGCCCTCGTACTCGCCTTGAGCCTCCGCGAAGGCGGCAACATCCTGACTCTGGGCGAGCAGGTCCGCCGGACGCTGGGCCGGTTTCGCGAGGTCTACCCGGTCGGACTCGACTTCGAGATCCTCTACTTCCAGCCCGATTTCGTGGACAAGAAGGTCAACGACTTCGTCAAGAACCTGGTACAGGCGGTCGCCATCGTCGTCGTGGTCATGCTGGGCTTCCTGGGACTCCGCACCGGGCTCGTCATCGCCAGCCTCATCCCTATGGCCATGGTCATGGCGCTGATGGTGATGGGCTTTCTTTCGATCGGCCTCGACCAGATGTCACTGGCGGCCCTGATCATTTCCCTCGGCCTGCTCGCCGACAACGCAATCGTGATGTCTGAATCGATCATGGTCCAGATGGGCGAGGGCAAGCCGCCGGTCCGGGCAGCCATCGATTCAGCCGCCGAGCTCCAGGTACCGCTGATGACCTCGTCTCTGACGACGGCCGCCGCATTCCTCCCCATCTATCTCGCGGAATCGACGAATGGCGAGTACACGGCCCCCATTTTCGAGGTCGTGACGATCACACTGCTCTGCTCGTGGCTGCTCGCGCTCACCATGACGCCACTCTTCTGCGTGACCTTCCTCAGGGTGAAGCAAGCGGACCAGGCCGGCACCGAGAGCCTCCTCTACCGGCTCTACCGCCGCGCGCTGTTGTCGGGCCTCCGCCATCCGGTGATTTCGATCTTCGCGGCGGTGGCGCTGCTGTTGGGGTCGTTTCAGCTGCTCGCCTACGTACCCCAGATCTTCTACCCGTCGAGCGACAAGCCACTGATGTACGCGGAGCTCGAGTACCCGGTGGGAACGCCTCTCGAACGCACGAGCGCCGCAATCCGAGCCGTCGACCAGTTCATCGGCACCGAGTTGCGCGCCGAGCTCGGCTCCCACAACGAAGTGATCCGCGACGGCGTGACGAGCTGGGCCTCGTTCGTGGGCAGCGGCCCGCCCCGCTTCTACCTCTCTCTGACCCGGGAAGCCCAGAGCCCGGAGTATGCGTACGTGCTCATGAACACGACCAGTCGTGCGGCGATCGAGTCGGATCTCGGCCCACGCCTCGAGGCGTTCGTCCGCGAGAGCGAGCCCGACATGACGATCAGCACCGCGCCCCTCGCTATCAGCCCTCCGGTGAAGGCGCCCGTACAGGTGCGCGTCTTCGGGCGCGAGGCGGACGCCGTCTTCGCCCTCGCTGACGAGGTCAAGGCCCGACTCGCCGAAACGCCGGGCACGCGCAACATCACCGACGACTGGGGCGCGCGAACCAAGAAGCTCTTCGTGCGCATCAATCAGGCCCGTGCTCAGCGCGCGGGGCTGACGAGCCAGGATGTGGCGGTCTCGCTCCAGACCGTCCTGTCCGGCATCTCGACGACCGACTACCGGGAGGAGGACGAGGTGATTCCCGTCGTGCTGAGGTCGGTGGCAGCCGATCGCCAGGACATCGGAAAGCTGGAGAGCCACAACATCTACGTGCAGGCTACGGGACGTGCGGTCCCGCTGAAGCAGGTCGCTGACGTCGAGGTCGTTTTCCAGCCGGCCAAGGTGTTGCGCCGCGACCGGCTCAAGACGGTGACAGTCAGCGCCGATCTGCTGCCCGGCTATAACGCGATCGCGATCGCCGGGAAGATGCAGAGCTGGCTCGACGAGCGCAGCCAGACGCTGCCCGTGGGCTATCGTTTCGAACAAGGGGGCGAGATCGAGTCGTCGGGCAAGGCCTCCACGTCGATTGGGGACAAGCTGCCGATCGCGGCCCTCGTGATCATCCTGCTCCTGGTCGGCCAGTTCGACTCGCTCCGACGACCGGCGATCATTCTGCTCACGATCCCGCTCGGCCTCATCGGCGTGATCCTGGGGCTGCTCATCACCCAGCAGCCGTTTGGCTTCATGGCGCTGCTCGGCGTCGTCGCGCTGTCAGGGATAGTGATCAACAACGCCATCGTGCTCATCGATCGGATCAAGATAGAGATCGAAGAGCGCGGCCTCGAGCCCGCCGCCGCCATTCTCGAGGCGTGTCAGCGCCGGCTGCGCCCGATCCTACTGACGACAGCGACGACCGTCGGTGGCCTCGTTCCTCTGTGGCTCGGCGGCGGCCCGATGTTCGAAGCGATGGCGGTGGCCATCCTCTTCGGCCTGCTGTTCGCGACGTTGCTCACGCTCGGCGTCGTGCCGGTTCTGTACGCTCTGTTCTTCAGCGTCAGCTTCGCGGAGTAGGCGGGCGCCGCTATGACTCAGGCGGCGGCGTGGTCGGCGATCAGGGACTTGAGACGATCGGTGTCCGTCCAGGGCCCGGGCTCGAACTCCATGCCGTAGCGGATGTTCTGACTGTTCGGGTCCTTCTCGACCCAGCGCAGCTTGCCAGGCGTGCTGACCGGAGTCCTGTGATTCGGAAAGCTCAGAGCCAACCGGACGTTCGCGCCGACGTAGAGCCCCACGTCCGTGATCACGCACGCTCCGCCTTCCGAGATGTCCGCGATGATTCCGAACCCCGCCGGCAGGCCGTCCTCCGACTCCACCGCGACGGTAATCGCCTTGACTGGTTTGAAGCGGTCGGTGGTGCGTTTCTCTGTCATGGGGGGCCCCCAGTGGAAGTCGTGCGGCGTTCCGGCGGACAACTCGAAATGTATCAATCCGGCGCATCACTCTCTATCTACACAAGATCGAGGCCAATCCGGATGGCAGGCCGGTCCAGTGCCGAATCCCAACCAGGGGCACGACTGTATCTGTCTATTTTTGAATATGTTACTGGAACCTCTAATCCCTGACTCAAACTCAAACGTAAACCGATCAAGGGCAATTTGACGCGCCACAATCAAATCGACGCACGAAAGTGGCGTTTAGTTGTCAATCTGGCGTGCAGAGCGGCGGCGATAAGTCGCCGCGCTCACGCCTAGAACCGTCGATCTGAATCGGATATCTCGAAACGCGGTGCGATCGAGCTCCTGCATCAGAACCCGCTCGCTCCTCGCGAGGAGATTCTGACCTGGCTCTCCAGGAGCGCCTACGATCGCGGCGAGAATGGACCGGATCGGCCGCCAGGAATCGGGTCTTTCAGCCCCTGTCTTTCGATCCTGTGCCTGACGCAGCCGGCGCCGGAATGTCGTCTCCGGAATCCCCACGGCGGCGGCGCCGCGCCTCGCGATTCCTTCCGACGCGGCCCCCGCTTCGAGAATCAGATCCTCTCTCAGCCATTCTCCGAGTGGCACGGCTCGCTTCGGTCCGGGCCCGGTCAGCCCGGCCAACTGGCGGGCGAGGGCCTGCCGGAGCGTCGTCCAGGGATCGACGCTCGCTGCCGCTTCCGGCCCCTCGTCGTAGGAGCTGCCTGAACCACTCCGCCATTCTGCCCCCGACGGGTCGACGTTCGCGGCGTCGGCAGTGGGGAAGGCCGCGTCCGCCAACCCCAGCTCGGGCACGCCGATCTCGGTTCCTTCGCAGAGGATCGCGGCCTGCATGATGCGGTTTTGTAACTCGCGGACATTGCCCGGCCAGGGGTACTGAAGCGCCACGGCCTCAGCTTCGGGTGTCAGCCGTACGATGCTCTTGCGATAGAGAAGGGAGAAGACCTCCCGGAAGTGGTCGGTGAGATGCAGGATGTCGTGAGGGCGCTCGCGAAGCGGCGGCACAATCAAACGGACCACGTTCAGTCGGTGGTACAGGTCCTCCCGAAAGCGGCCCGCCCGCACCTCCGAACCCAGGTCGCGGTTGGTGGCGGCGATGACCCGCACGTCGACGATACGCTCGGCATTCCCCCCGACCGGCCTAAAGCGCTTCTCCTGCACGAAGCGCAAGAGCTTGCTCTGGACCTCGAGAGGAAGCTCCCCGATCTCGTCCAGCAACACCGTCGCTCCATCCGCCTCAGCCAGACGTCCTGACTTGCGCTGCTCCGCTCCGGTGTAGGCCCCCGCTCGTGGCCGAAGAGCTCGCTCTCGACGAGCGTGGTCGGCACGGCCGTGCAGTCGACGACCGTCAGCGGCCGGGGCCGACGCGGGCTCAGCTCGTGGATCGCTCGTGCGAGCAGCTCCTTTCCCGTCCCGCTCTCTCCGGTGATGAGCACGGTCGCATCGGTCGGCGCGACGCGCGACGCTGAGGACGCCCTCCATCTCGCGAGATCGGTAGACGAGCTTCGCGGCCTGCAGCGCTCCACGAAGCTCGCTGAGCTCCGCCGTCAACCGCTGCCGCTCTTCATCGAGGCGCCGTCTCTCGTGGACCGCGAGTTGAGAGCGATCCATGGCCACCGCCACGGGGGCGGCGAGCGCCTTCAGCAGCAGCAAGTCCGAGGAATCGATCGTAGAGGTGTCACCATCCACCTCGAGGTAGAGGCAGCCCAGACAAGCCTGCGGCGTCAGCAGCGGCACCACACACACGATGCCCTGCCCGCCCTCCCGAGCCGGCTCGCTAGCGACGTTCCGCAGCAGCGCCCGGCGTTCATCGCGTGCGCGCGCAAGCAGGTCGGTCTGTCCCTTCGGCAGCTCGGCCGGACCACCGGGCCGCGACCCGTCGACGGCAGCGGACGGTTCGCCACTCAAGAGAATGAATCCCCGCTCGCTCACCGTGAACATTCCCACCACGCGCGGCTTGAATGCTGCCTGCAGTCGGGTCACCACCTCGGCAGCGAGTTGCGGCAGCTCTTCGGTGCCGGCAAGGATGCTGACGATGTCCAGAAGCAGCACCATGTTCCGATAATCCTTGGCCAGATTGCCGGTGAAGATGCCGCTCAGTCGGTCGAGGTGACCCGTCTCTTCGACCTCCCACTCCTGCTGCCAGGACATGACGCGCCCACCGCCGGCCCGCTTGGCCGCGAAGAGGGCCTGGTCGGCACGCCGGATCAGGTCGAGCCCCGTGTCGCCCGAATCTGATTCCGGATCGAAGGTGGTCACCCCGACGCTGAAGCCCAGGCGAACTGACCCGCTGAGGAACGAGGCTTCGGCCAGGTCTCTGCCGGCCTTCGTCGCCACGCTCTGGGCCGCCTCTCCCAACGTATCGGGCAGCGTACAGGCGAAGCACGCGCCGCCGTACTTCGCCACGTGATCGGTGCTTCGGAACAGCCCACGGACGCGCTCCGCGAGATCCCGGATCACCTCATCTCCCGCCTCGCGCCCAAACCGCTCGTTGATGACGTCGAAATCGTCGGGGTTGATCAGCAGCAGGCTCACCGGCGAGCTCGTCTCGCGCGAGCTCGAAAGAACACGATCGAGCACCGTCAGCAACTCGCTCCGCCCGGGAAGCTTGCTCACGGGATCGTGAAGCACGCTGACGACCGCCTGAGCCTGGCGAGACAAGGTGGCGACGAGCCTCAACAGCCAACGCCACGGCACGCTCGAAGCCGTCTCGTCATCGAAGGACAGCTCGACTGGCTGCGTCGTGGGAGTGGTCGGGTAGGGCGTCGCGCTCGGAGGAAAGCAGAAGCCGATCAAGACGCAGCCGGCTGGCTCCGCTACCTCCGCGCGGTCGCTCCGGCGCCGCTCCTTCTGAGCGGCGCCCGCGCGAACGCGGAGGCCCCAATCGAGCGGCACCCGGATCAAGCGACCGGTGGGCCTGGAGACGGCCAGCTGCAACGGAGACGAAAGCTGCTCCGAGTCGGCCATGCGAGCCGCCAGGGCTCGCTCGACGTTCTCGAGCTCAGGGAGGAGGGGCTCACCGTGCTGTAGAAAGAGCGGGGCGGCACCCTCCCAGGCGGGCGGGGCGTACAACGCTACCGATTCAGCGCCCGCGAAACTGCAGACACCGCGAAGCCATTCCTGGAGCGGCGCCGTCGTTTCGACCATCGCGAGCTACCCTCGTCGCTTCGTTTCCGGGGGTCCGAGCATCCTGAAAGGCTCGCCACGTGGGCCCCGTCGTCGCCTGAGAGCCAGCGTCGGCAGCACCGGGAACGACTCGAGAAACTCGAGGTAGTCCCCGATTGTCTGGGCGGCGGTGCGGGCGACTCTCAGCGCCTCGACATCCGCCGCAGTCGTCGTTACATCCCGCGCGAAGTCGACGCGGTCAGCCGAGGTCTTCGAGCTCACGAAATCTCTCCTCGAGGCCGGCCCGCGCGAAATAGCCGCGAATCTCCCCCCGGTCAACGCGATCGAGGCGCATCAGATGCCCGATGTCGGCCAGCTCCTGGTGGGTGCGGGATGGATCGTTCTTCATCGCCTGCACCTTCATCGCGACGATGTGCTCGGCTCTGGGGACGGGGAGCGTCTGCTCGCCGAGATCGAGGCGCAGGGCGCAACCTTCGAAGAGCTCCCGCTCCGTCGCACCAGTGACATAGACGAAATCCAGCCGGCCCCTCGCGGAATCCGAATGGAGGTGGTTGGAGTAGCCGTCCGACCGATGGAGTGTCTCGTAGCCCTGCGACTCGAGCCAGGCCACCAGTCGATCTTGCACTGTCAGGGGCACGACGAAATCGAGGTCCTGGGTCGAGCGGGTCAGCCCATACGCATGAAGCGCCAGACCGCCGATGACGGCGTAGGGCACGGCGTCGCTTTCCAGGAAGCCCCGGACCTCACCGACCACGCGAGCAAAATCCAAGCTGGACCCGCAGGCTCAGGCGCCCGTCGCGGCCACGCCGACGGGGCACGAGACGCCTGTACCGCCGAGACCGCAGTAGCCGTCAGGGTTCTTCGCCAGATACTGTTGGTGATACTCCTCGGCGAAGTAAAACTCCGGCGCGTCGATGATCTCGGTCGTGATATCGCCGTAGCCTGCAGCGCTGAGCTGAGTCTGGTAGGCCTCGCGGGCCGTCTGCGCGGCCGCCTGTTGCGCGGCACCGTAGCAGTAGATGCCGGAGCGATACTGCGTCCCGGCGTCGTTCCCCTGCCGCATCCCCTGCGTCGGATCGTGCGCTTCGAAGAACATCTTCAAGAGCTCCGCGTGTGCGAGCCTCGCGGGCTCGAACACGACGCGCACCACCTCGTTGTGACCCGTGAGGCCGCTGCAGACCTCCTGGTAGGTGGGATTGGGTGTAACGCCACCCGCGTACCCGACGGCCGTCGAGTAGACGCCGGCCTCAGCCCAGAAGCGCTTCTCGGCTCCCCAGAAACAGCCCAGGCCGAAGAGCGCCAGCTCCGTGCCCTCGGGATACGGCGGAAGCAGCCGCGACCCGGAAACGAAATGTTTCTCCGGCACCGGCATCGCTTCGGCACGGCCGGGCAACGCCTGGTCGGGCGTCGGCAGCCTGGTTTTTCGAGGATCCACAAACAGCATGACTTCTCCTTTCGCCCAGCCTAGCAGCCCCTAGTTGGAGTGCTCGGTCAGCGAGGGCGCGTATCCCAAAGCTCCGTCGCACACGACTCCTCTTCGTGCCGCCGTTCCCGGCGTTCGGCCTTCGCGGAAACTTGAACGCGAGGGGCGGGAGGGTCAAGCTGAGTTCGACGCTCGTATGCCCTTCCCGGAAAGCAGCAGCGAGACCTCTGAGGAGATCGCCCGCTACGAGGCCCTGAAGCCGCGCCTCGAGAAGCTGTGGCGCACGATTTTCCCCGCCGACGAGGCCCACTACACGTCCGTCGTCGTCCCTTCGGTCACGATCCCAACCGACGTTCTCAGCCTCGTTCCTGGAGCGACCTACTACGAGGAGTCGCTGCTCTTCTTCATGATCCGGCTGCGCAATCCCAAGGCGCGGCTCGTCTACGTCACCTCCCAGCCGATCCATCCGATGGTGCCCGAGTACTACTTGCAATTCCTGGTGGGTATCCCCGCCAGCCACGCGCGCAAGCGTCTCACTCTTCTCTCGGCCTACGACGGCTCGCCCCGCCCGCTCACCCAGAAGATCCTGGAGCGCCCGCGCCTCATGCAACGGATCCGGAGCGCAGTCCCCGAACGCGAGTGGGCCTACATGACGACCTTCAACGTGACCGAGCTCGAGAGAAGACTGTCCGTGCGGTTGGATCTGCCGATCAACGGTGCCGACCCTCGCTGGCTTTTCGCCAACCGGTCAGGCAGTCGAAGGGTGCTTCGAGAAGCGGGACTCGACCCACCAGCGGGCGTCGAGGACCTGCATCACCAGAGCGAGGTCCTCGAAGCCCTCGAGGAGTTGCGGGCGCGGCACCCGCAGATCGAGCGGGCCGTGCTGCGCCTCAACCAGAGCTACTGGGGAGACGGGATCGCCGAGTACCGTTATCCCAGCGAGAGCTCGCGCAGTGCACTGCAGCGTGCGCTCGGCGACATCGAGCCTTCTCTTCCCGCGGATGACCTGGCGACGTTCTTCTCCAAGTACGAGCGACGCGGTGGAACTGTGGAGGAGCGACTCCTGGGAGCGGAGGTCCGCAGCTCCAGCGTGCAGATCCGGATCAACCCGACGGGAGTCGTCTCGGTGACCTCGACCCACGAGAACATCGTGAAGAGTCCCACAGACCTCGTCATTACAGGCTGTCGGTTCCCCGCGGAGGACGCCTACCGGGCGCAGCTGGACCAGATCGGCCATCGGCTTGGCGCCAACCTGGCGGCCCGCGGCGTGGCGAGCCGCGTTTCCATCGACTGCGTGGCCCGCCGCGAAGAAGCCGCGTCGCCCTGGCAACTGAGTCCGGTCGGCTTCAACTTCGGCGTTGGCGGCACGACGCACCCTTTGCTCGCGGTGCGCCTGTTGGCCGGAGGCCACCTCGATCCCGAGACGGGGCTTTTCAGATCGGCCACCGGCCGACCCAAATACTATCGCGCCAACGATCACGTGCAATCCCCATCCTATCGGGGGCTGCTCCCGGACGACTTGATCGAGATGCTCACGGTGAGAGGGCTGAGCTACTCGCCCCACAGCGAGTCCGGCGTCGTCATCTACATGCTGGGCGCTCTCTCGGAGCACGGGCGCGTGGGAATGCTCGCGATCGGTGACACTCGCGAGCAGGCGGAGCAGGTCTACGCCAGCGCCATCCGCGCCATCGACGACGAGACCGGCGCCGGGTAGAGGAAGACCACCCGGACTTTGCGGCCTGCGTTGTCAGGCCGCGCTGAAGACGCACTCGGCAGGGCGTCCACACCCCCTCGGCAATCCCGTGCCGTCCGGGAGCGAATCTATTTCGCGGCAGGCAATCTTCATCCCTTGGCGGGGTCAGAGCGAGCCTTCTGGCGGGGCGAATGAGTGGCGGCCGCTGCCGAGGAGCGCCCACTTGGATATCGGCAGGGACGTGGACCACGACGGGTGAAGAGCGACCTGCGGTCGTGGCCACGGGCTGGGGAGATCGCGTCTTCCAGGGTGGGCAGGCCGACCTCAAGCTGGGGCGCGCGATCTGGGTCGCCACCAGCTGGTTCCTGGCAGCGGCGGTCGCGATGTTCACCACCGCGGTCGTCGCAGTCCTCATCTACCAGGCCTCGACGCTCGGCCTGATCACCGCTCTCGCGCTCAACTTCGGAACGCGACGCTACGCTCACAAAGTCGCGGAGACCCACGAGGCGACCTATCACCTGCAACGGGCGCGAGTGGCCGAGATGACTGACCGACAGCCGGTGGCGAGCTAGTTCTCCGCCGTCGAGCGAAGCGCTTCCAGCCGGGACTCCTAGCGCGCCGCGGCCAGCAGCAGGGTGCGATCGTCCGGGTTCTTGTCCGCCTCCCCGTACGCCACGACCTTGGAGAGGATCGCATCGGCGGCCGCCTCGGCGTCGCCGAACTGGGTCGACACGAAGATCTTTTCGAGGCCATCCACTCCCAGCTCGTTGCCATCGGCATCGATGGCCTCGGTCAAGCCGTCGCTGTAGAGCAGCAGCGAGCTGCCCGGCTCGAACTCCACCTGCTCGGTCGCGAAGCTCCCCCCAGGCAACATGCCGAGCGGCATTCCTGTCGACTCGAGGCGGCGGGAGCCGGACGGCCCACGGACCAGTGCCGGGGGATGCCCCGCGCTCAAGAACGTGCCGTTGCGGCCTCCCGCCTCGAGTGCGAGGAAGAAGCCCGTCACGTAGCGAGCCCCAGCGAGTCTCTCGTAGAGCATCTCGTTGATCTGCTCCGCCCACCGGTCCAGAGAAAGCCCCAGTGGCGCCGTCGCGCGCAGCGCCGCCTGCAGGTTCGACATCACGAGACCGGCCGCGACCCCCTTGCCCGAAACGTCTGCGAGTACCAGCAAGGTCCGGCCGCCGGCGAGAGGAATCGCGTCGTAGTAATCGCCTCCGACCTGCCGAGACGTGATCATCCGGCCCACCAGCTCGAGGCCGGGCAGCTTCGGCAGCTCCGATGGCAGCAGCTGACTCTGGATTTCCTGCGCCAGCTCCAGCTCTTTGACGAGCTTCTGCTGCTCGATGAGGGCCTGTTGAGCCTGGGCGTTATGGAGTGCCTGGGCCACGTGCACGCCCATCAGATCAAGGAACTCGATGTCCTCTTCACGAAAGCCGCCGGGCTTGTTGAGCAGCTGCAACACGAGCGCCACGCGGGCGCGACGATCTCGGATCGGGATACAGAGCGCGTTCTCCGTCCTGAAACCGGTGCGCCGGTCGACCTCGGAGTCGAAGAGCGGATGGCTGTGCACGTCGTCGACGCGGAGCGTTTCCCCGCTCACGGCGGTCGTGCCGGCGAGGCCGGTACCGAAGGTCAAGCGTATTTCGAGCCGCTCCGAGCCGGCCGGTGACGCGCGACCAGATTTCTTGGCGCTCGTGATCGCAGATGAAGACGGTGCCCCGAACGGCGCCGACGAGGGAGGTGGCCGCAGCCAGGATGTTGTCGAGCAGCTCGTCCACGTCCAGACTCGAATAGACGAGTCGACTCGCCTCGACCAACGCCTCCATCCGCCCGATGCGTCGGCGAACGTCCCCGCGCCGCTCAAAGTTGCGGCGGCGCTCGGACTCTTCGTCGTCGGAGGCGTCGTCCACCGGTAGCTGGTCGTCGCTCATCGAGCCAAAGGGGCCGATCTCGCTGCGCTCGCCTGGGCCAATACGCCTCCTCGCCACTCGGACGAAATTGCGAAAGTCTAGCAGGCGAAGCTGGTCCGGGTTTGGCTCCAAGACCCAGTGCTACACTGCCGCGCCGATGAGCGACACGCAGCGGGTACCCAGGGTGCGACGCTGCCCGTGGCCTCCCAGGGCGAGGTCGCCGCGGCGACTGCGGCGGCGCGCGAAGCATTCGCCGGATACTCGCGCTGGCCGGCGCACGAGCGCGCGGCGCTGCTCCAGCGTGCCTCGGTCCTGATCGAGAACCGTCGGAAAGAGCTGGCCGAGTTGATCTGCCGCGAGGTCGGCAAGGCCTGGAAATACTCCGTCGGTGAGGTCGCCCGGGCCGCGGAGACGTTTCGCTTCGCGGCCGAAGAATCCGGGCGGATCCACGGCGAGACGGTACCCATGGACGCCTCGCCCTCGGGCGCGGGACGGACCGCCTTCTACATCCGGACCCCGGTCGGAGTAGTGGCCGCGATCACCCCCTTCAACTTCCCCCTGAACCTGGTCGCCCACAAGCTCGCGCCTGCGCTCGCCGCGGGTAACACCGTCGTCCTCAAGCCAGCGGAGAACGCCCCGCTTTCGGCGGTACGCCTCGGCGAGATCCTGGCCGAGGCCGGACTACCCGAGGGGGCGCTCCAGATCGTGCACGGCGAGGGGCCGAGCGTCGGAGAGTGGCTGGTCACGGACCCGATTCCGGCGAAGATCTCCTTCACCGGGAGCCCTCCGGTCGGGCAGCGCATCCAGTCGATCGCCGGGCTCAAGCGGGTGACCCTGGAGCTCGGAAACAACTCCGGAACCATCATCGAGCCCGACGCCAACCTGGATCTCGCGGTCCCGCGTTGCGTCGTCTCGGCTTTCGCCAACGCGGGGCAGGTGTGTTCGAGCCTGCAGCGCCTCTACGTCCACGCCGACGTCTGGGAGACATTCAGCGAACGCTTCGTGGCGGCCACGCAGGCGCTCATCGTGGGGGATCCCCGTGAGGAGGTGACCGACGTCGGACCCATGATCTCGGACGAGGCGGCGGAGCGTGCCGGGGCGTGGCTCGCGGAAGCGCAGGCCGAGGGCGCACGGTTGCTGTGCGGCGGCAAGCGCGAAGGCCGCCTGTTCTGGCCCAGCGTGCTCGCCGATTCGAGCCCTTCGATACAAGTGGTGTGCAAAGAAGTCTTCGCTCCAATCGTCTCTCTGATCCGCTACGACGACTTCGACGACGCGCTGCGCCAGCTCGATGACACGCCGTATGGACTCCAAGCCGGCATCTACACACGAGACCTCCACAAGGCCTTCGAAGCCGCGCGTCGCATCGACGTCGGGGGGCTGATGATCTACGACACCTCGATCTTCCGCGTCGACCACATGCCCTACGGTGGCAATCGAATGAGCGGGATCGGGCGCGAGGGCGTGCGCTTCGCGATAGAGGAGATGACGAACATCCGCCTCATCTGCTTCAACCTGAACGAATGATTGAGGGGCGATGAGCCTGCTCGACACACGCCCGCCAGCGGGCGGAAAGCGTCGCGCCGCATGGATCGTCGCCGCCACTGCGGCCCTGGCGCTCGCAGCTGGAGTCGTCTTCTTCTCCCTGGCACGCGACCCTGAAAGCTCGGCGCCCGCGCCGAGCCCGGAAGCCGCCACGACGCAGCCCTCCAGCACGGGCTCGCTGCGGATCACCGCCAACACGCCGGCCGCTACGGTGTGGCTGAACAGCGACCGGCTTGGCCTGGCGCCTCAGCTAGCGCGGGACCTCCAGCCCGGCCCCCACAACGTGCGTGTCGAGAGGTTCGGCTACGCTCCTTTCACGCGGGAGATCGAGGTGGTGGCCGGGCGCGAGACCCAAGTGGAAGCGCGACTCGTCGCCGAGCGCACCATGGCGCCCGCCCCGCCACCCCCCGCCGCGACGGCCAGCGCACCGGCGCTCGTCGTGGAGACCGATGTCGAAGGCGCCCAGGTGTTCGTCGACCGGACATTCGTGGGCGAGGCTCCGGCGAGCGTGGCCGAGCTGGCCGCTGGATCGCATCGCGTCAATGTCTCCGCGCCCGGCTTCGAAATGTTCGCCGAGACGTTCGAGTTCGACGGCTCACCCCGGACGATCTCCGTCCGCTTCAAGGAGGTGCGGCTCGACGAGCGGGTCGGCGTGGTTCACAAGCACGGCTTCGGCTCCTGCAAGGGAGAGCTGCGCGCCACTCCGGAGGGGATTCTCTTCGACACCGACCACGACAAGGACGGTTTTCGGGTCCCCTTCGATCGACTGGAGACCTTCGAGTTCGACTACATCGATAAGAACCTGGAGCTGAAGATCAAGGGCGGGAGACGCTACAACTTCCGACCGCAGAGCGGCAACCCGGACGACCTGCTGGTATTTCAGCAGCAGGCACAGAAATATAGGCTACTCAAATGATTGATATGTATTGGGTTATACAAGACGCCACAAACTAGGGCGCCTTGTGCAGCCCATGTGAAGCCACATTCGAGCCCTGGGTAGAGCGACCCAGGGCCTACGGCTCCTCCTGCCCAATCCACACGACGCGCCCAACCAGCACGTCCTTGAGTGATCGTCCCTTCATGTCCACCGTGAACGGCCGGACGTCGCGATTGTCGGAGCTGAGGATTATTGTCCGCCTCTCTTTGAAGACGCGCTTGACCGCCAGCCCGCCCTCGTCGCCTGGAGGTCGGACGAGGTAGATTTTTCCGTCCTCGACGGAGGATAGCCCCTCACCGCGTGGGCCGCGGTCCACCACGATCACAGCGCCGGGGCGAATCGTGGGTAGCATGCTCTCGCCGTGGTGGCCCTTGGTGACGCGCACTAGGCAGAGGCGGTCTTTGTCGGGGCTTTTGCCGCGGCACCACTTCTGAAGAGTGCTTCGTGAGAAGGCGTAGCGCTGTGTGCCGTCAGCGGCGTCTAGTCGTGGCTCCCCAGCCGCCGCCCAGCCAACTAGAGGGAGGTGTTCGTAGGCCTGGCCGGAGTCTTCGTGAGTGGAATTCCGTGCCGAGGAGGATGTGGGGGCCGAGATTAGATGTTGAGGCGAGACCCCGACCGCGCTTGCGAGCGACTGAAGTGTCGAGAGCTTTACATCAGTGTGCGCGCCCTTCCGAAGCTTGAGCAGAAACTCCATCGTCAGACCGGCACGCTTCGCGGTACGCGTGACCTCGCCCTTCGGGATCAACTTCTTGAGCTGGTCAACGAGGGCCTCCTGGAGACCTGACATTCTCGGCAGGCTACTACCACCATCGGAAGGAATCAGCTTGATATCACTATCAGGTAGTACTAGATTGTCACCTGAAGACAATGACAGATGGAAGGCTCCGCAGGCTCCGACACCGCAACCGGTTGACGATTCAACAGGTTGCGTCCCGTCTCGGCGTCTCGTGGCGCACAGTTCATCGTTGGGAGGCGGGCCAGGCGGATCCCAGTAGCCGCAACTTGCTGGCTCTCGTGAAGTATCTCCGCCGTTTCGAGCCTGATCTCCAGGCCCAGGATCTACTCGGGAGGGCAGCGTAGGTTGACAGCACGCCTCAATACTCCGTCCTCCGAGCTGCGGGAGCGAGTGCCGCTTGGCCCCTTCGCGGACCGTGTCAGGGACGCCGTTTCGTTGCGGTGTAGCGAGCTTGAGGAGATCGCTCCGGAGGCTCTCGACCTAGCGGCCCAGGTCGTGGCCGGGCTTCACGAGGCCCTTCACGGACGCGCCACGGGACATCGGGGCAACCGGGGCGCCGGCTACTTCCGCCAGCAGCTCCGTGGCGAACACCCGATCACGTTGGAAGATGTGTCCCGGCTCGCGCTGGAGGTTCCTGAGGCCCTGGTTCCGGCGCTCGGCACCCTCGCTCGAGCCCTCGGTCGGCGCCTCGAGCCGCTCCCACTCACCGACGCTGGAGTAGGGGAAGCCGCTGCCGGTCTGAGTGAGGGCGCCGCGCCGGTTGTGGCAACTGCACTGCGGGCCCTGGCGAACGACGGAGTAGTCGACGCCGAGGAAGCGGACGAGATTCGCGCGGCCCTGCGCCCGCTCAAGGGCCAGGTGGCCGCCCTCGAATCGGCTCTGGCTCGTATTGATCGCCCAGGCCTTCGGGAGGCCAAGTGACCCGCGCCGCCCGCGCGCTAGTCCGCCGGCTCGAGCGCGAGGTCCGCTACCTGACGCGCGCCGAGAGGCTGGCCGTCTCGCGGCGGACGCTGTTCAATTGGATCCAGGCAGACAAGTTCCCGAGCCACGATCTCGAGCTGGGCGGCGTGAAGCGTTGGCGCCTCTCGACGGTCGCGGCCTGGGAGACCGAACGTATGCGGGGGGCCGCGTAGCGCCGTAGCCGCGGCCCTCGATCACCCAGTCAATCGAACGAAAGGAGTGCGTCAGTTGAGCAGGAGAGTTGTGTCCGAAGCGCCGGCTGAGATCAGCGATCGACTCGATTCGTATTGGCGTTCGGGTCCGCAGGGACACGGAGTCGATCGAGCGCCTCGGGCTGCTCGGCCCGATAACGCTTTCGCGGACTGGCGGCTGCTCTGTGGTGCCCGTCGCCTTGAGGCGTGCAAGCAGCTCGGAATCGGGACGTTGTGGAACGGGGACGACGCTAGCAGGAATAGTGAGGGGCGCCGCCGCCTACGCGCCGCGCTTCTTCAGGTAATCGTCCACAGACTCGTCCAGTACCGACTGGAGACTCCGTCTCTTGGACGCGGCATAAACCTTCGCTCGAACATGCAGGTCAGCGTCGATTCGCACTGGCGCGACAGGTTTCGCCTGTTTCTTCTTCCGGGCGACCATAGAAGTATTAAATATCACAAGAGCCATAGACGGCGCAAGTGCTGTTTTAGTGTTGACCGAGTCAAACAATTAAATGTAGCATTCGACTCACTTGGCGGTTTAGTGGCAGAACAACGAGTACCGGATCGGCGAATAAGAGAGGCGATTACCTCCTGGCGCGGCAACATCCAAGCGGCAGCTGAGGAAGTCGGGATGCGCCCGAAGAACTTCCGGAAGAGGCTTAATTCCCTCCGCATTGACGCCGACAGCTTGCGACCAGGGAAGGGGGTCACAACGCCGACCCCCTTGGCCCCTAGCGACCCCCATAGCCCCTCGCGCCCCCCCCTGCCCCCCTACCCCCCACTGACCCCCATCTCGTCGAGTGACCCCCTTGGCCCCTTAAATCCAAGTGCCCCCTATATTTCCGAGAGCGCAGGCCCTACCTTAGGTGACGTGAGCACGGCAGCCACGGCGGCAACACTGGGCGCTGAGCCGGCACCGATCAGGTCGGTGAAGGGTCGAAACAAGCAGCTCCGCGTTCGGCCCGACAACCAAGAAATGATTCGCGAGGCGAAGCTCGATGTGTGGGCAAAATTGAGGATTGAGAGCGACGAAAACGAGCTCTTGAATCAGTTCATTGCAGAGAAGTTCCCATCGTGGATTCAATCCAAGACAGAGCCAGGGCGGAAGAAGTGACCCGCGCCGCCCGCGCGCTAGTCCGCCGGCTCGAGCGCGAAGACCTCGCCGGCGCCCGCTGGGTTACGCGCGCGTGGATCTGCGACCACCTGAGCATCAGCGATCGCACGCTGGCCCGGTGGGTTGCCAACGGAACTTTCCCGAAGGCGGAGATCCCGGGCGGCACCGGCGCGTCGAACCGCTGGCGCCTCTCGACCGTGGCCGGCTGGGAAGCCAAACGTATGCAGGGGGCCGCGTAGAGCCATAGCCAGCGGCCTCGTTCACCAACCACACAAAGGAGCAGGAAGAGTGCGGCCAAACGAGCGGGAGACGTGCGCGATCACAAAGGGCTGGGAGATCGCTCGCCGGGGGGGGCATCACCACCCGCTTACCGAAATCCCCCACGCTAACTCGTCGAGCCGCGGAGGAGCGGGACGTAAGTGAACGCACCCCCACCCCGATACCGCCTGATCGACGGCGGCCTTGTGGACGACTCGCGTCGGGACAGTGCTCGAGCGGTAGTCGCCGAGATCGTCTTGCTCACGGCCCCGCGAGTCCGGGCCTTTCGGAGACGGAGTCAACGGGACGAGTTGCTCGGCAGGATGCGCCGGTCGATCCGCGGCGCACTGCGAGGGCGCTGGTGAGCCTGAGCCTGCCGTTGCCGCACGCGATCGTTGCCGTCGGTCTCGCGTTCGTCGGCGCCGTCTTCGTGCTGGGCTACGTCGTCGGCCGAGCACACGAGCGCTCTCGCTTCCAGGCGATCCAACGCATCGCCCGCATCGCCTCAGAGGCGGATCTACGATGGAGTCGCGGCGATGGGTAGCGAGTTGATCACGTACTCGGGCCGCCTCGTCGATCCCCTGGCCTTGAAGCCGGAGGACATCGTGATCGAGGACGTCACCCACGGCCTCGCCCTCACCACTCGTTTCGGAGGTGGCGAACCGCGCTTTCCTAGTGAGCTTTCCCCAGCGGAGTGGAAGGAGGGGAAGTGAATCTGCTCCCGGTGCGTCTGGTCGTGGTCGTGGGTCGTGATCTGCCGCGGCGAGTGCGGTGGGAGATCCGGGCTCGGGTGTGGTGGTGGAAGCTGAAGCGGGCGGCGGCGTGAAACTCTACTACGAGGCGATCGGTCCTCCCCCACTCGGGTTCGAGGCCCTGCGCGCGCGCAGAGGGGAGCGACGATGAGAAGCGCCCGCGAACGTCTTGTGCATCACGTCCGCGCGCTGGAGCGGCTCGAGGCGGAGAAGGCGGCCGCGGCGGAGGCGCTGCGCGACGGCTTCGTGTCCGCACGCCGCGCCGGCTACGACGTCGCGACCCTCAAGGTCGTGCTGCGCCTGAGGAAGATGTCGCCGGCGGAGCGCGCGGAGAGACGCGCCCTCGAGGCGATCTACCTGGCCTCGCTCGGCATGCTCGAGGGCGACCCGCTGCCAGACGAGGCCCGCCGGCGGCTCGACGATGAGAACGCGTCGCCGCAGAAGGAGGAGCGGGATCCGCCCGGGCGGCGGAAGCGGAAGCAAGAGCCCGCCGCCTCGGCGCCGCAGCCGGCGGTGCAGGCCACGATGCCGCTCAAGGACCCCAAGGAGGCGCGGGCGGAGGGCGTCGCCGCGGCCGAAGCTGGGAAGCGCATCTACGACAACCCCTATCCCGCCGGCGACCCGTGCCGCGCCGCCTGGGATGAGGGGTGGTGCGCCAAGAAGAAGTCTCATGGCATGGAGACTCCCGCGGCCTACCAGCGGCGGACAGGATCCTCGGATGAGGACAAGAAGGACAAGGACGCCGACGCCGGCGAGAAGAAGGGGGCGGCCTGATGTCCTCCCAGCCTCGCCGCGTGGTCGAGCACGAGGGGGTTTGGGTCGAAGAGAAGATCAAGGGCGGCTGGTACGCCCGGGCTCGGATGGTCGTCCAGGGAGGTCGCGCCGTGGTTGCCGAACTGCGGCTCTGCGCCATCGACAAGACGCCTGTGGGCGGGGTTACCCAAGAGGTCGTCCGTCGTGTGCCTCTTGGAAGCTACGGCCCCTACCTGCTGGCCTACAAGTCGTTCACCAAGGACAGCGGAATCGGCGGTCTGCGCCAACTCTTCGCCGCGGCCGCCCCCCAGCTTGGCCGCCTCCGTGTAAACGAACGCCCGAGGCCTCGCCGAACTACCGGGCGTGACGATCTCTTCTACGCCCGGCTGGCTTCACAGTACGTCGCGACCATCGAGGGGGGCTCCCGTGCGCCCATCAAGGTCCTGGCTGCCAAGCGCGGCGAACAAGACGCGCGCATGCGGGACATGGTGCGCGAAGCGCGAGTGCGCGGCCTGCTGTCCTTTGGGAGATCGGGCGTCCGCGGCGGGGAGCTCCTACCACCTGCGAAGAAACTCCTGAGACAGGCGTCGCGCGTCAAGAAAGGAGGCAAGAAGTGAGAGGCGACGGCCGGATCTTCAAACGCGGCGAGCAACTCCAACGATTCGCCCAGATCCTGCGGCCCGAAGACGTCGATGAGCCGATCCTGGCTCCGAGCGTGGCGAACGCCGTTCACGAATGGGTGGTGGAGATCAACAACTCGGGCGAGCTGTCGGCGGTCAAGGTCGAGCCGCGGCGCCTCGCCCTGCTCTACGGGCCGCCCGGGACCGGCAAGACGACCCTCGCGCACCACGTCGCGGCTCGCTTGGGATTGCCGCTCGTGGCCGTCCAGTCGGAGAGGATCGTTGGGAAGTACCTGCTCGATGAGTTCGACGCACTGGCCATGCGTCGGCAGGGGGGAAGCCTCAGCGGAGGCCAGCAAGAGCGCAACCAGGCGCTCACGGTGCTGCTCCGGCGAATCGAGGACTTCCGCGGCGTCGGGCTCGCGGCGACGAACACAAAAGACATCCTCGACCCGGCGATGTGGCGCCGGTTCGGCTTGCAGATCTCGGTGGACCTACCAGGACGGAAAGAGCGCTTCGCGATCCTGCGCAAGTACGCCCTCCCCTTTGACCTGGAGGACAAGGCGATCGACGTCCTCGTCCGCATGACGCCGGGCTGTAGTCCGAGCCTCCTGCGCCAGCTCATGGAGGGGATGAAGCGGACGCTGGTGCTGGCTCCCAAGCTGCACTTCGACGCGAGCCGACCAGAGCGCGTCTTCGCCCACGTCCTGGCTTCGATCTCACCGCCACCCGAGATGGATCAGCCGCCGCTGTGGGCGGACTCCCGCGCGGTGGAGGAGGTACGGAGCATTCGATGGCCGCCGGCGAGTTCCATCCAATGACCATCCTCGCCTTCCCATCCCGCCCCGTCCCAATCGAGTTCAAGCCGCTCCCGCTCCGGCTCCGGCTCCGGCAGCTGTGGCTGCGGGTGTGGTGGTGGCGGCTGAAGAGGCTCGCGGCGTGACGTTGGTTGAGCAGCTCAAGCGCTTGAACGCCTGCTCGGAAGCGCTGGATTGGGTGGGCAATCGCACGCTCGAACGGGCGTGGAACGAATGCGAAGACATCGAATGGATGCTGTGGGCTGCTGAAGCGGTCGGTATCGACAAGAAGGTGCTGGTCTCGGCCGCATGTGACTTCGCCGCCACCGCGCTGCGATTTGTGCCTCAAGGCGAGGATCGCCCACGGAAGGCGATCAGGGTGACACGCGCATGGGTGCGGGGTCGCGCAAGCATCGCAAGCGTCGACGCCGCCAGGGACGCCGCCAGGGACGCCGCCAGGGACGCCGCCGGGGCCGCCGCCAGGGACGCCGCCTGGGCCGCCGCCGGGGACGCCAGGGACGCCGCCGGGGACGCCGCCTGGGACGCCGCCAGGGACGCCGCCTGGGACGCCGCCTGGGCCGCCGCCGGGGCCGTCGCCGGGGACGCCGCCAGGGCCGCCGCCAGGGCCGCCGCCTGGGACGCTGCCGACAAGCGAATGAGACGACTTCTACGCAAGCGGGTCACCGTCCCAATGCTGCGCCGCGCGCTACGTCGCACGATGAGGAAGCGGAGCCTGGCGGCGTGACCTGGCTCCTCATCGCGCTCCTCGCCGCCATCCCGCCCTACGTCCGCGACTCGTTCATGCCCAACGGACGCTGGCCGGATCGAGACGCCGATTGCCAGGACGAGCGCGCCGAAATCCTCATCGCGGAATCGCTGGTCCCGGTCAACTTCGTGAGCAACCGCCGCTGCTTCGTCTCCGGCGGAATGTGGCTCGATATCTACTCCGGCTCCGTCGTGTACGACGCGCGCCAGGTCCACATCGACCACGTGGTCAGCCTGTTCGATGCGCACGTGAGCGGGGCGTGGCGCTGGGGCGACGCCCGGAAGCGCGACTTCGCCAGCGACCACCGCAACCTGATCCCCACTCTGAAGCAGATCAACATCGCCAAGGGGGGGATGGCGCCGGGGCAGTTCTGGCCACTGAATGAGCGCGCGTGGTGCTGGTACGGGGTCAAGTATCGGACCGTGAAGCTGACTTGGGGCTTGAAGATCACGCCGCTGCAGGACGAGGCGCTCGACACCCTGCGGCGGGCGTGCCGGGAGGTGGGCCCCCCGTGACGGAAGCGCAGCAGGACTGGTATCGGCACCAGGCGGAGCACCACGGCGGCGTCGCGATCTACAACGTGCTGATGGCCTTCCGGCTCCGTTCCGACCTGTCGGCGCGGCAGGCCTACATCAACGCGCGGCTCGCCGCCCACTTCGCGCGGCTCCTAGCGGGGCAGTCGTGAACGAGGAGCAGGAGCTAGCCGTGGACCTGGCCCGGGCTGAGCGCAACGCCGAAGCATGCCCACGCAGGGAAGCGCTGGTCCACGACCTGTCCGAAGCGCTGGCAAATATGCACGGCGCGGACCGGTTCCCGCTGTCATGGGAAGGCCGACACGAGCGGCTCAACTACTGGTGGCAGTTGCTCAGGGCGACCGACTGCGAGATCGACGAGGCGACGGACAAGGAAGTGAGGGTACTGCTGTGAAAAAGGGGCAAATGTTGCCGAAGGACACCCTTCAGGCTAGCGATCTGATCATCGGAAAGTGCCACCTAGTCACGATCGGACGGCACCCGGCGGCCAGCATCGACCGGCCCGATTCGTGCGCGATGAGGGAACTGCGCCAGACGGACAACACGATGAAGGCGAAGCCGCTGCTGGCTATGGAGGGGAAGAAAAAGTACCTGGTGCTCAACAGCACCAACGTCGACAAGCTGATCGACCTCACCGGCGAGGAAGACTCCGTCAACTGGATCGGGAAGCGCGTGGCGCTGTATCGGACGAAGGTGCGCGCTTTCGGCGAGATGAAGGATGCGATCCGCATCACGAAACCCGATGCTAAGCACCCACCGACCGACATGGATCACGGCGCCGACGAGGACGAGGCACCGTTCCGAGCGACCGACGTCGAGGTGCCATTCTAGTGGAGCTGCGCGACGAGATGCGCCTCAAGCGGGAGCACATCTTCGCGGGCAAGCCGGTCCGGTCCGAGTCCTTCCATGTGGAGAGCTGCCCCGCGTGCGGCTGGAGGCTGGACCCGCACCTGAACCCGCTCCGGCCTGGGGGCTGCGTCCGGTGCTGCGAGTGAGCCTGGTGCTGTCCCTGTTCCCCGGTATCGGCGGGGTCCCGCTCCCGATGGGGCGCGCTATCGCCAAGGCGGTGCGGAGAGCCAAAGAGAACTGGGGTCGCAGCCCGTCTCCGCGTGGATTCGGAGGCGCTGATCGAGAGCCCGAGCGCGCGGTGCGTGGTGGTACTAGCCGCCGAGGCCGCACGGGCTGCGACCACCCATGACCCAGCTCGACCTGACGCTCGAGCCGCCGCTGCCTCCGGTCCCGCCCTTCCGCGGCTCCGACTACCACCGGCTCTTCGACGAGGAGCGGCTGACGACTCAGATCGGACGAGTGCTGCAAGTGATGGTGGTCGAGAACGAGGGCGAGTATTTCACGCTGGCCGAGCTGGTCGCGGAGCTGCGCCGGCGCTGGCCGGCCGAGCGCTTCCCCGAGGCGAGCGTCTCGGCGCAGATTCGGAACGCGCGCAAGCCCCCGGACAACTGCCGCTGGCACACGCGCCGGCGCGGCGACCCGAAGCGCGGGCTGTTCGAGTTCGCGCTGTGGCGGGCGGCTGAGTGAGCGCCTACTCAGCGTTCATCGAATCGAAGCGGCGCCGCTTCGTCAGCGCGGGCACGGCTTACGGCGCGCTAGGCCCTCACCTCTATCCGTTCCAGGGCGATTTGTGCGGCAGGGCGCTTGATCGGGGTCGGTTCGCGATCTTCGCGGACTGCGGCCTGGGAAAAACGCTTATCGAACTCGACTGGGGAACCAACGTCCCGGGACGGGTACTGCTCCTCGCGCCCATCGCCGTCGCGCGCCAGATCGAACGAGAGGCCGAGCGGTTCGGCTACGACGCCGCCATCGGGGACAACGGACCCAGCGATAGCAAGATCACGCTCACCAATTACGAGCGGTTGCACCGTTTCGACCCCGCCGATTTCGCTGCCGTGATCCTGGACGAGTCGAGCATCCTGAAGGCCTACGACGGGAAGACGCGCCGACGCCTGATTGAGGCGTTCGGCGGCCATCGGTACAGCTCGCCGCCACAGCAACACCCGCTCCCAACGACTTCGTCGAGCTGGGCAACCATGCCGAGTTCTTGGGCGTGATGACGAGAGCAGAAATGCTCGCGATGTTCTTCGTTCACGATGGGGGAAGCACACGGGACTGGCGGATCAAGGGACACGCAGCGGGGGAGTTCTGGCGCTGGGTCGGATCCTGGTCGGCGATGATTCGGAGGCCATCCGATCTGGGCTACGACGACGACGGTTTCGCCCTCCCGCCGCTGACCATCAACCACAGGATCGTCGAGTCCGATTTCAAGCACGACGCTCTCATCCCGGGTGTCCTGCCGCTTGACCTCAACGAGCGCCGGCGCGCCCGTCGGGGGAGCCTGACGCAACGAGTAGCAATGGCTGCCGAGCTGTCAGGCGACGACGAAGCGCAAGTCCTCTACTGGTGCGACCTCAACGCCGAATCGTCGGCGATCGCGAGCACGGTGAGCGCGGTGGAAGTTCGTGGCTCTGACTCTATCGAGCACAAGCGCGACGCCCTCGTGGGGTTCGCCGAGGGTGACATTCGGCGCCTCGTGACGAAGCCGAGGATCGGCGGGTGGGGCATGAACTGGCAGCGCTGCCACCGGATGATCTTCGTCGGGCTCTCCGATTCCTACGAGAGCTTCTATCAGAGCACGCGCCGGTGCTGGAGGTTCGGCCAGACGGAGCCGGTTGACGTGGATCTCGTCTACTCGGAACACGAGCGCGCCGTGATCGCCAACGTGCTTGGGAAAGAGGCGCGTCACCGGGAAATGCAGGACGCGATGATCGGATCGATGGTCGCGTGAAGAGAACAGGCGACGGGTGGGCCCTCCATCTCGGCGACTGCGTGGATGTTCTCGGGTCGTTCGCCGACGCCTCGGTCGACTACAGCATTTTTTCGCCTCCGTTCGCGTCGCTCTACACCTACAGCGACGATCCGAGGGACTTCGGAAACTGCTCCGGCTCGGGCGAGTTCTTCGATCACTTCGCGTTCCTGGCGGAACAGCTGGCGCGAGTAATGGCACCGGGTCGCCTGATCTCCCTGCACTGCATGCTGCTCCCCACCTCGAAGGCCCGCAACGGCTACATCGGCCTCTACGACTTCCGCGGGGATCTGATTCGTGCTCTCGAGCGGGCCGGCTTCATTTTCCATTCCGAGGTGGTGATATGGAAGGACCCCGTCACCGCGATGCAGCGGACGAAGGCCTTGGGGCTCCTGCACAAGCAGATCCGAAAGGACAGCTCACTCTCCCGACAGGGGATTCCCGACTACGTCGTCACGATGCGGAAAGCCGGAGCCAACCCTCGCCCCATCTCCCACGGCGAAGAATTCCCAGTGTCTCTCTGGCAACGCTGGGCTAGTCCTGTCTGGGATGACATCAATCCGTTGGACACCCTTCAGCGGGAATCGGCGCGCGAGAAAAAGGACGAGCGCCACATCTGCCCGCTACAGCTTGAGGTGATACGGCGCTGCCTGGGCCTGTGGTCGCAACCCGATGACCTCGTCCTGAGCCCGTTCGCGGGGATCGGCTCGGAGGGTTACGAGGCGGTGAGGTGGTTGCGCCGCTTTGTTGGGATCGAACTGAAGCGGTCCTACTTCGATCAGGCTGTGTTGAATCTTCACGCTGTTGAGGCTGAGAAGAATCAAATGGGCCTCTTCGCGTGACCAGTAGCCGCCGAGATGGCCCCCCCCGCGGCGACATGAATCTGCCGCACCCATTCAGGCTGATTCTCAACAGCAGGAAGGGCGGCTATCTGCACGAGTGGCCCGAGGATCTGCGGGTCCGGGAGTTCCCGGCCTGATGGCCGCGATTTCGGTCAGCCTCAAGCGGGCCATCCATCGGGTCGCCGCGAAGCGCGGATGGAGTGAGGTGCGGGGGACATGAGCAAGCCCCGCCGGAAACAGAACCGGCTCTCCTGGTTCCCGATGTACGTCGACGACTTCCAGGGCGGCATCACTGGCATGACGCCCACCGACGTGGGTGCCTACGTGCTGCTGCTGCTCGCGCAGTGGCCGAGCGGTGACGCCCAAGCCGTCGAGGATGCTCCGCGCGTCCTGCGTGCCATCTGTCGCGGCGTGAAGCCCTCTCCGCGAGTCCTCAAGAAGTTCGAGCACGTCGAGGGCGGGCTGAGGAACGAGAGGCTCGCGAGCGAGTGGGAGGCGGCGCGAGCGGAGCACGGGAAGCGCTCCGGTGCGGGGGCGAAAGGGGCGGCCAAGCTATGGGCCGAGCCGATGGCCCCGGGGGTGGCATCCCCATCCCACAACACACAACCCACACCTCACAGCCCACCTCTCCACAGCGAACATCCGACACCCTCGTCGGAACGTCGACGCCGAGAGGGGGAGATCCAGTCAGCGATCACGAGGCTCGTCGAAGCGGGCGAGTACCAGGACGGAGACCAGGCAATGCGGAAGTGGACGCTGCAAAAATCGGGGTGGTGCCAATCGAACCCCGCGAGCCTCAAGGATTCACTGATCGAGATCGTCCGCAACAAGGCGCTCGCGGAGGTTGACGCGCTGGCGAAGCGCCCGGTGCCCGAGGAGCAGCTCCCCGAGCTCGCGATCGACGCTCAGGCCGAGGCCATGTGGCAGCCGATCAAGGCCGAGCTGCTCGTCGCCCTGGGCGAGACGAAGTGGGCGACGTGGTTCAGGGGCACGTTCGGAATCCGCTTTGGGAGGAGCGCCGACGGTGCTAACGCGCTCGACGTCTCCGTCCCTGCGCTCCCGCACCGGCACGCGATTCTGGAGCTGTACGGGGCCGATGTGCTCGACGCGACGAAGGCGGCGGGACATAGCGGGCTGACGGTCGAGTTCCAGGTGTGCCGGGTGATCCACCCGTGAGCGAGCAGCACAGCCGCTACTCGCCGAAGCCGGTGTTCTCCGACCCGGAGCAGCGACAGCGCGTGCTTGACGCCGTGAAGGCGAACCCGAAGCGCGAGGACGAGGGCGTGAGCGCCTTTCTCAGACGGACCGCAATCAGCGCGGGGCTGATCGCAGCGGATGCACGCGAACCAGGACAGGAGGGCTGATGCGGAAGACGAGCATGGACCTGGCGCGCCCTGTTTCCCGTAGCGGCGCCGGAGGACGGACGAGAGGAGATGCCTTGAGCTACGCAGACACGCCACCTCTGCTGCCGATGGTTACGTGAATGGCCTGGCTCTCTGTGCCGGGGTCGGCGGGCTTGAGCTTGGACTCGGCCTGGCTCTGCCCGGACACCGAACTGTTTGCTACGTCGAGAGAGAAGCGTATCCGGCCAGCACGCTTGCCGGTCGTATGGCGGAAGGCGCGTTGGATGCGGCGCCTGTCTGGGATGACCTCGCCACCTTCGGCGGTCGCCCGTGGCGTGGAGTCGTGGATCTCATCTCTGCGGGCTTCCCGTGCCAACCGTTCAGCGCCGCCGGCAAGCAACGCGGCATCGAAGACAAGCGGTGGCTCTGGCCGGACATCGCCGGAATCATCGACGACGTGCGACCACGAGCTGTGTTTCTTGAGAACGTCCCCGGACTTGTTCGGCACGGTCTGTATTACATCCTCAGCGACCTTGCCGCGCTCGGGTTCGATGCGGAATGGGATCTGTTCCGAGCGGCCGACCTGGGCGCGCCGCACCGCCGGGAGAGGTTCTTTCTTCTCGCGTGGCGAGTATCCGAACCCGTCGGCGACAAGCCTGAAGCGGGAGGCGGAGGCGTGGCAGACGCCGTTAGTGGACAACTTTCGTTCAAGGGGAGGGAAGCGTCGGGACGAGGCGGGGCTGGATCGACAGGCTCGGAACCTGTCGGCGACAAGCCTGAAGCGGGAGGCGGAGGCGTGGCAGACGCCGGGAGTGGACAGCTTTTGTTCAAGGGGAGGGAAGCCGGGGCTGCCTCGACAGGCTCGGATGGGCCAGTGGCGGAGGCAGACGACTGGCGACAGCCTTGGCCGCCGGGACCAAACGGAGACTGGTCGGGAATCCCCGCCGAGGCTCAACCCGCTGTTCGTGGAGTGGCTGATGGGGATGCCCCTCGGGTGGACCGGCTTCGGGCCTGTGGGAATGGAGTGGTTCCGCTGGCGGCGGCGCATGCTTTCCGAACTCTCGCGGTTCGGTTTCATGAGTAGCGCCGATCAGTGATGGGTGGAGATATGTCAGTCGATCGCGGAGGCCGAAGGCTGGGCGCGTTGCAGCACGGGCGAGGCGCATTCGTGGGGCGAAAGCTACTTCCCTATGGTGACCACGACGGATCAAAGTGTGATTGTGGACTACGCGTTCGCCGCGCAGAACTGGAGGCGTCGCCGTGATCTACCTCGGGGTGGATCCCGGCCTCGAGGGCGGCATCGCCGTACTCAGCGAGGCCGGCACGATCATCGCGCTCGAGGAGATGCCGATCCACCGTCCGAACAGGGGCCGCCGGCAGTTCGACCTTGCCGGCATCATGGGCCTGGTCAACCGCTACGGGAAGCAGGGCGCGTTGTTCGTCACCGTCGAGCGACTGCAACCGTTGCCGGCGCGCGTGAGGGGGAAACTGATGGGCGGCACGATAGCGAACTTCAATCGAGGGCTGGCCCGCGGGTGCTGGGAATCGCTGCTCGTCGCCCTCGGTGTGCCGCAGCAGTTGGTCAACCCGCGTGGCTGGCAGAGCGAGATGTTCGTCGGGACACCGAAATGCCACCCGAAGCAGCGCAGCATCATCGCGGCGACGAGGCTGTTCCCCGAGCAGAGCTGGCTCCGGACGCCGCGCTGCAAGAAGCCGCACGACGGGGTTACGGATGCGGCGCTGATCGGGGAGTGGGGACGCCGCCGGCGGGTCGGCCGCGCAGCGTGAGGGGCTCGAGCGGATGACCCCCTCCGCCGAGTTCGCCCGCCTCGAGAAGCTCATCCCGCCGGAGAAGCTCGCGGCGTTGCTCCGGCACCTGGCCGACAGGGCAGAGGAAAGGGCCGAGAAGGGTGGCGCTCAGCTGGTCTTGACCCTACATTTCGGGCGTGACGGGACCCTTTCAAAGGTCACGGAGAACTACGATGGACGGGTGGCCTGAGGCGGCTGGGGTTGTATCCCAAACGGCGCTACGCTGCTCACGGGAGGTGGCCCATGTTTGATCGGATCCGCCAGACCATCCAGATCCTCCAAGCGCCTGAAGAGCGTCCAAGACGGGACGACCACTCTTTTCAAGTCCGGGAGCAGATGAGCGAGTATCGGCTTTCCAAGGAGCCGGAGTGGTCTCTTGGTGAGGAGTACGTTGAGGACAGCAACGTTAGCGTCCACTTCATCGAGGGGATCGCCACTGCCGCGATTGTCGTATTCGTCCTCAGTCCCTTCTTCTCGACCTTTCTGAAGCTTGTTGGGGACTCCTATGCGCTTGCGCTAGGCGCCGCTTCGATTGCCAGCTACAAAGCCATCGAGAAGCTCAAGGAGCACTTCAACCTCAAGGATCGACTCTCCTTCCTGAACCCCTATTTCGGACGTCGCCTGTCGAGGACGTTTGCCGCTATCGCCGGCAAGTAGTTGAGCCTGACCGAGAAGAAGGCCCGGGCGTGGATGCAGCTATTGGTGACGGCGCTGGTGATCCCGGCCTGCCTCTTGATGCTGATCGACAAACTACAGGCCAGGATGTACTATATAGTCATGGTCAGGGACAACGAGAGAGACAACAACAGCGGGGCCGGTCTGGCGACGCGCACGGGGTTCTCACCCGATGCTCGGGGGTTCGATTCCCCCCGGCTCCACTCATGCTTGAAAACAAACACCTTGCTCGCCTAGAACGGGCAATCTCCGGCGCACTTCGCGCCACAATCCGCGATCACGGTCCGATCACCGCCGAGCAGATCGGCAGCGCGGCGAAGCGCGTGCTCGGCCAGACCCTTCGCCACTCGCCCAAGACGCGGGCAGGCGACGCCCTGCCCGTTCTCGTTCTCGGCCTTCGCTGTCATTGTGCCCGCTGCGACTACCAGTGGACGGTGTACCCGCGTAACGGACAGCAACCGAAGCGGCCAGTGACGTGTTCGAGCTGCGGTGCGCGCAACTGGTGGGCGGCGGTCGGGGAGCTACCCCGTGGTCGTCCACCGGCCGAGAAACCCTTGACGGGGGGCGGCACAAAGGCGTAAGTTCGTTCTGACGAATCCCCAGGGGCGTCCCGGCGACGTGCGACCGGGACAGGGGCGGGAACCGACGGCGCCCACCGCTTCCCACACTCGAAAGGTGTGGGATATTGCCGTCAAGCCGCCTCCAGTACAGCCCAGCGTTCCAGGCGGGCATGGCCGTCCTCTTCGTCAACGAGGGCGGAGAGGTCAACGACCCTGCCGACTCGGGCGGCCACACCAACCTCGGCGTCACCGAAGCGACGCTGCGCGAGTACTGCCGCCGTCACAACCCCACCTTTCCACGGTCCGTCTCTGAACTGACCCACGAGCAGGCGGTCGTGATCTATCACGCGATGTTCTGGACCGAGATCCAGGGCGATCGCCTGCCGGCGCCGCTGGCTATCTGTCTCTTCGATCACGCAGTCCACGTCTCGCCCGCGCGAGCTCGAGGCCATCTACAGGCCGCACTCCGCGTGACGGTCGATCGTGTCTTCGGTCCGAGGACCCGCGCAGCAGCTCGGCGCGCCGGCGACGAGGGCCTGATCGCCTTCAACGAGCGCCGGCTCGCCTGGTACGAGGGCCTCGCCCGGCGCCGACCCAAAGACAAGAAGTTCCTCGAGGGATGGCGGCGGCGCGTCTTCCGGACGGAGATCGCGGCCATTCGTTTCGAGGGGGCCGCATGAAGCGCGTCCTCGCCCTGTTCGGAATCTTTGCAGCGATTGTGCTGCTCTTGGAGGTCCCATGGCGGAGTCAATCTGATGGGCCCGATCCGCCACCGCGCTCGGGGTGCCGGTCACGTCAGGGCTAGCGGTTACGGCTCCGGCTCGAGCAGTCCAGGGAGTCGCATGAACGAGATCCACCGTCGCGCCACCCTTCTCGACCGCGGGCACGCGGACCCGCGCCCTCGTCCTATTCGGAGCATTCGTGGCCATCGCCGCGCTCGCGCTCCTGGAGGTCGTCCAATGAAACCAGCCCTCGTCCTCGTCGTCCTCGCCCTGTTCGGAATCTTCGCAGCGATCGCGCTGCTCTTGGAGGTCCCATGAAGGTCGCCCTCGTCGTCCTCTCGTTGCTTGCGACTGGTGGTTGCGCAGCGAGCAGCCAGCTCCTTTCACGCCGCCCGCCCGCCCCCGACCAGGGTGTCGTCGAGCAGCTCGTCTGCTCCGGACAAGAGGAAAGGGCGGATTACTACCTCGAGGTGTGCGGCGCGGGACGTGCCGAACGCATCGAACGAGTCGAACGCGCCCGTGCCAGGTGCGCGCCCACGGCAGGAGGTGCCGAATGAGTCGTTTCCCAGACGTAATATTCGTAGTGGCTCTCTCTCTCTCCGCAATCGCTTGCGAGAACTTCCATCTCTTCAGCTCGTCCTCGCCGACCGACATCGACGTTCGCGTCGGGCAGGACAACTCCCCAGGGGCCGCCGAGCCGTCACCGACGCCTGCGAGCCCCTGTGGGGCCGTGATCCGTGTCGAGATCTCGGCCGACTCGCCGATCGCTGTCGGAGACGTCGTTCCGATCGACGCGACGCCTTTCGCCGCGTCCGGTGAGCGCCCGGACAGTTGCAACCTTGCATCAGGAATCGAGTGGTCGGCCACCGGCCCGTGCGGGGTTAGTCCCACGAACGTGTACTCACCGATCCTTACGGCGACCGGCTCCGGATTGTGTCGGGTCGCCGCACGAGTCGAGAACGCTGAAGGCGCTGCGGAGGTGTCGATCCAATGAGATCCCTAGCCCTCGCCGTCGCCGTTTTGCTGCTGCCCACGCTCGCCGAGAGCCAGTTCCGCTACAACCTCAACACGTCCGCAGGGTTCACCCACGTCGGGAAGGAGGACGTGGAGGACGCGGCGAACCGTGACGAGTACGTCAACTTCAGCACGTCGGCCTTCTACGAGTTCCCTAGCAACGCCTTTGTTTCCGGACTGTGCGTCACGGAGGGCGCACCTGGCGAGCTTGCCTGGTCGACGCCGAGCACGTGGAAGCGAGGCTACTGCGACGTCGCTGCCGGCTACTTCGCCTTCCAGGTCCCCGAACAAAAGCTCCGTGCCGGTCTCTTCGGCTTCGTGGGTCAGCAATTCAAGATCACGACCCCCGAAGGCGGCTTCCGGGCCGAGCCGTACCCCATGCGATGGGGCGGCGGCGTGGTTCTCTACTTCGGCGAGAAGAGCTGGCTCTACGCGGCCGTCTTCAGGGACGAGACTCTGCGTGAAGAGGGCGCCAGCTTCGGAACGCTGTTCCAGACCGATCTCTTGCAGGTCGGAAGCAAAGCCGCGCTCGCGTCGCGCACCCGGGTCACGATCGGCAAGGAAACCACCGTCTCGCAAGAGGCGGTGTTCTCCTTCGGAGGCTGACGATGGGCAAGCTGAAGACTTGGTTCGTCAACCAGTTCGTCGGCCGCGAGGCCAACAAGGTCGCGAACGGAAATCGAGGCCCACGAGCCCAGAGCTTCTACTGGTTCGTCGCTGGTCAGAAGCGGCTCACGGCCCTCGTGCTCGGCGGCATCGCAGTGCTCGCCGCGCAGCTCGGCCCCGACGGTGAGCATGTTGGCGCTGCGGTCGCTTCTGTCGCTGGGGTTCTGTTGGCCCTCGGCTTCCTCGACAAGGACTGGCGCCAGCCGCAGGAGAAGCTGCCCGAGGCGATCGCCGGTGTCGGGGCCTACTCCGCCACGATCGGCGCCGCGCTCGTGGCGGCCACAGAGCTGCTCACGGTCCTCGAAGCCAAGGTGCCGTGGGCTGGTGTCGCGGGCGACTTTACCGAGATCCTGATCGTCGTCCTCGGCTACATGGGGATCGCGACCGTGGCACGCGTCGCGAAACCGCCCGCCTGATGACCGAGCTGGCGCTGACCGTCACAGCGCTGTTCTTCCCGCCAGCCGTTGTCGCCCACTCCGCTGTCGTCTGCCCCGCTGATGGAGTGCTCGCTCTGGAGCCGCAACGGGGGACGGGACGATGGTCGCTTGATCGTTAACCCAGATAACCCGGTCATCGGCGACCTGCGCACCTCAATACTTGCCGCCCACGACTGGCGGGAGAAGGAAGCGGCGGCCCAGCCTGTGGAGGTCAAGCAGTGACAGCCCGCAACGGCTCCCTTGACATGAACGGCTTGAAGGTCCGCCCGGGCGCGATCGTCGTGGCCTTACTGGTGGCCTTCGGCATTCTCGCCGCAGTCGGCACCGTCTGGGAGATCACGCCCTGGTCGATCCTCACGAGGATCACCTATCACGAGCAGCAGCCCGCTCACGCCAAGGCGTTCGACGAGATTCAGAAGGCCCAACTGGATCGGATCGAGATACGTACCGAGCTGAACCGGGCCATGCAGGACGTCGACGAGAACGGCGACGCGCTGCAGGAGATACGCAGGGACGTGGCCGGGATCAGGGCCACGGTCAACGCCATCAACCGGAAGCTCGATCGCATGCCGGGCTACGGCGGACAGGAGTGAGGAGGAGGGACATCCACCTCCGCCGCTGGCGCCCGGCATTGCGCATGACCACTTCGATTCGGACTGAGGGCGCTGGTCGGACTCGCTGTGCTTCAACCTCTTCAAGACGACGGCCAGCGTGACGAGCTGCGACGAGATCGTCGCGGCAGGTGGCGGCGAGAACGGCCGTGGCTACGACGGTGTCGCCTCGCTCGATCCCTAGTGCAACGAAGCCTCCCCCCACATCGGGTCGTGCCCCCCGCCCGCTATCCGAACGGACTGCTGTCTCGTGGTGGCGTTGGCCGGGGTCCCTGCGCGATTTCAACTTCAGCGGGTGATCGGGAGCGCGCGTTTCCTCTCCCTCGCACAAGTCCCCTTGGGGGGTAATGTCACCGGTCGGCGGAAGCCGAGCCCCCGCCAGGCGACGAAGACGCCCAGGCGGAAGGCTCCTCGAGGCCGGAAGCCTGATCCCGGTTGGGTGCAACGGGCGGCCGCTGCGGATCACTTCGACGTCGAGCCGAGCCGCATCAACAAGTGGGTGGCAGACGGGGCGCCCGTGGCTCGCCGCGGCAAGTCAGGCCAGGCGGCGCTCTATGACCTGAAGGCCCTGGAACGCTGGCGGGTTCAGCGGAAGGCCACCGCCGCGACGACCCTCAGTCTCGTGGACGAGAAGGCGAAGCTCGCTCAGGCGCAGCGACAGAAGATCGAGCTCGAGCAGCGCGTCCGTCGCGGCGAGCTCGTCGAGAGCCGCGAGGTCGAGGCGGACGCGGAGGCGGTCGCACGTGCCGTGCAGCGGCGCCTGCTCCTGGTGGTCGAGCAGGCGGTTCGGGAGGGGATCATCCCCCGAGAGCAGAAGGCCGCCCTTCGCAATCTGCAGGAGGCGGCGCTGCGTGAGCTCTCCGCCCTCGGGGGCGCGCTGGCGGCTTCTGAGGACGAGGACGACGAGCTCGAGGCTACCGCTTGAGCGTCCTCGGCGCCGCGTTCGCCCGAGGTCTCGAGCCACCGCCCGAGCTCACCATCAGCGAGTGGGCGGACGACTGCCGGCATCTCCCGCAGACCAGCGCCGCTCGCGGCGGTCGCTGGCGCACAGACTCGACGCCCTATCTCAAGGGGATCATGGATGCCGCCCGGGATCCCACGATCTCGAAGCTGGCGTTGAAGAAGTGCCACCAGAGCGGAGGCTCCGAGGCCCTCAACAACATCATCGGCTTCCACATCGAGCACGATCCCTGTCCCATCCTGATGGTGCACCCGGCGGGCGACGTGGCGGAGACCTGGTCGAAGGAACGCCTGTCCGACATGATCCGCTCCACGCCGGCGCTGGCGGCTGTCGTCCATGACAAGCGGCAGCCGCGAGGCTCTCATCAGGGCGAGAGCACGCTGAAGCTGAAGATGTATCCCGGCGGCTACCTCGCGATCGGAGGGGCCAACACGCCCAACACATTCGCTCGCTGGTCCGTGCGTATCGCGATCGGGGACGACGTCGACCGCTTCCCCCCGGTCGTCGCGGATGAGGGCGACCCGGCCGACCTGCTGGTCAATCGAACGACGAGCTTCCACGACGCCCTGACGATCTTCGTCTCCACGCCAACCCTCAAGGGCGGCCGCATCGACACGCTGTACGACCGGAGCGACCAGCGACGCTACTTCGTCACCTGCCCGGGCTGCGGCCGCCAGGACTGGATCACCTGGAACGACGCCGACCACTTCCGGGTCGTCTTCGACGCGAAGGACGCTCTGAGCGCCCGTATCGAGTGTCCCGACGGAGACCACGGCGGCTGTGGCGAGCGGATCGACGAGCCGATGCGTCGCCGGCTAGTCGCGGTCGGCGAGTGGCGACCCACAAAGACGCCGGACGAGCCAGGCCTCGCCGGCTTCCATCTTCCCGCGATGGTGTCGACGCTCGGCGCCGTCACGCTCTCGGAGCTCGTAGCCAAGTGGCTCTCGGCTCGAGATCGCGGGAAGGAGGCGCTCAGGGTCTTCATCAACACGTCGCTGGCTGAGGGTTGGGAGGACCGCGGCGCCCGCGTCGAGCCCCACGTCCTCATGACGCGCCGAGAGCCGTACGGCACCGACGAGAACGAGGGGGTCGAGGTGCCGGTGCCGGCCCCGGCATTGACCGCCGGCGTCGACGTCCAGGCCGACCGCTTCGAGCTGCTCGTGACGGCGTGGGGGCCGGCAGGAGAGCGGTGGGTCGTCGACTGGCGACGGGTGCCGGGCGACCCGAAGCGCCCTGAGACTCGAGCGGCGCTCCTCGAGGCGCTGTCTCGTCGCTACACGCACGAGCTCGGGCCGCTCCTACCCATCCACGCCACGTGCATCGACTCGGGCTACGCGACCGAGGAGGTCTACGACTTCGTCCTCGCGTACCAGGCGCGGCGCATCTTCGCGACGAAGGGGTGGGCGGGGAAGAGCGGAGAGCCGATCGTCGGCAAGCCGAGCCAGAAGCGCTACGGCCGCCGCCCGCGGCCGGTGCCGCTCTTTCCGATCAACGTCGACGACGCGAAGGCCGACGTGATGACCAGCCTCACCCTCACCGACGGCCCCGGGGCGATGCACTTCCCGGCGCACCTCGAGACCGTCAACGAGGAGTTCTTCGCGCAGATCTGCGCCGAGCACCGGGAGATGCGCTACAACCGAGCTGGGATCGCCACGCACTACGTGTGGGTCCAGGATCGGGACCGGAACGAGGCTCTCGACTGCTCGGTTCTCTCGCTCGCCGCGTTCCGGTTGCTCAACCCGAACATCCGTCAAATGTCCGAGGCCCTGGCCGAGGCCGCGGCGAAGGACGATCCTCGAGGCGGCCGGGGCGGAAGCGGATCCGCACCGCCCCCACCCCCGAAGCGTCGGCCCGGCCGCCGCAGCTCTAGGAGCGGCTACCTCGGATGATCGCTCAGCGCCTGCTCGAGCGGTTTCACGCCTGGCGCGAGACGAAGCGCGGCTGCGGGCGACCCGGCTGCGTCGATCGGGTCGTCAGGAAGGCGTTCAACGGAGGAGTGACATGAAACCGCGCCTCGAGGCCTGCTACTTCGGGACGGGTGACCAGGGCGAGCGCTACGAACGGCTTGCCCGCGTCCTCGAGCACACCGCCCTCGAGCACTGTCGTGGGTGGACGGTCGACGTCGTGCGGCTGAGCCAGGAGCAGCTCGAGCCCTACCGGCCCGCGAGCGGCAAAGACTCCCACGTCTGGAACACGTGGAAGCTCGAGCACTGGGTGCGGCGCATCCTCGATGCCCCCGACGGTGCCCAGGTGCTCCTGATCGACGGAGACACGGCGATCCTTCGCCCTCTCGACCCGATCTGGGATCATGGCTTCGACATTGCCTACACGGCGCGCGAGCGGAACCGGCTGCCGTTGAACGGTGGCGTCGTCTTCGTCCGCGTGTCGGATCGGACGCGCCACTTCATGCGGGAGTGGCTCGCGACCAACATGACCTTCCTGCACGACAACCTGGCTCACGCACCGTGGCGCCGGGCCTACGCGGGGATCAATCAGTCCGCGCTGGGCTATCTCTTCGAGAAGGTCGATCACGGCTGCGAGATCCTCAAGCTGCCGTGTTCGGAGTGGAACTGCGTCGAGTGGGATCGCTACGCACCCGACCGTACGCGTGTGCTCCACGTGAAGTCTGGGCTGCGGCGTGCTGTGTTCGATCTCCCCGGCGCCGGCCACAAGCCCGTCATCGTGCGGCTAGTGAAGCTCTGGAAGGCCCTCGAGCGCGACACGCAGCGAGCAGCTGCGCAGGTGGCGGCCGGATGAAGCCGGCCTACCAAGAGACGTGGGTCCGGGGCTCTACGGTGGCGCCGGGTAGTGGCCCTGAGGCGCTCGAGAAGGCGATCCGAGCGATCAGGAGCCCGCCAGAGGCGTACCGGCGACGCCGATGAGGATCAACGTGGTGGCGAAGCTCGGGTGGATCCTCGAGCGGCTGGCTCGCGAGCTCGAGCCCATCGGCGCCACCGTTAACTGCGGCCAACGGGATCGCCGGACTGACCCCACCGCCGACCTGCACTACTACATGCCCGCTCGGGACGTCATGAAGTACCCGACGCCGGGCCTCGCCGTCGGCCTCTACACGCATGGCGGCTCGGCCTTCGACATCATCGACCGCTTCGCAGCCTGCGTGACGATGAACGTCGCGATGGCTGAGCGGCTGCGCGAGGCGGGTGCGCAGCGCGTCGTGACGATCCGCCCCGGCACAGAGCCACCGCCCCGCCCCATCGTGTTCGGTGTGTGTGGGCGCGTCTACGGCAAGGGCCGGAAGGGCGAGGCTCTCGTCCGTTCAGCCGTCGCCGACGGCTTCAAGTTCTGGGCCTGCACCGACTACCGCTCGCGTACGCGGCGCCCGCTGTGCCGCGTCACGCATCCCGTCAAGGCGCGCGCGGAGTTCTACGAATTGATCGACTACCTCGTCGTCACGTCTCTCGATGAGGGCGGTCCGATGCCCGTTCTCGAGGCAATCGCTCACGGCGTCCCTGTGATCGCTCCCGACGTCGGGTGGTGTTTCGAGTTCCCGGTGATCCGATACGAGCGAGGGAACTGGGAGTCACTGCGCGGCGTCCTCCGGGGCTTGACGCGCCCGCCCTCCTGGGGAGCGTGGGCCGAGGAGCACCGGGCGCTCTTCGCTGACCTACTCGGTCCTGCCGCGTGAAGAAGGCGCCGCAGTTCTTCGACGGGGCTTCAGGGCCACTCCCGATCGGGTCGGTGGTGGAACTTGAGAAGGCCCCCGACCTCGGAGCCAAGCTTGACGACGTCAACGCGACACTCCTACAGATCCTCGAGGTGCTGCAATCGATCGACGACACCCTCACCAACGCGTCGACGAAGGCGGGCTACTGATCACCGTGCCACTCGAGTCGAAGCAGTGGTACACAGTCCGAGATCTCGCCGAGCGGCTCCACCTCGCGCCGCTCACGGTGCGCCTACTCCTCCGGCCATTCCGCGAGCACTGTCACCTTGGGCGCAACGGGTCTCATCCGAGGAAGGTCCTTTGGGTTCCGCTCGAGGTGGTGCTTGCCGTCGAGCGGCAGCGAGAAAAGGCGCGCTGAGGACGCACCCTGTCAAGCCCCTTTTCACCTAGTTACCTGACCTAGTTATCTCACCTAGTTAGTCGCGCCCGAGGCTTCAAAAACCCGGTCGTAGCCTAGATTCGAGATGGCTACCACCACCGAGCTGGAAGCGCACCTCACGGCGGTCCGCAGCGCGATCTACAGCGGTGCGCGCAGCGTCCAATTCGCCGATCGCTCCGTGACGTACGCCTCGATGGCTGAGTTGCGCCAGGTCGAGGCAGACCTTGTTCGCCAGCTCGCCGGACGTCCGAAGCAGACCCTGCTCGTCGGGTTGAAGGGCTTCGCCTGATGCAGCTGGAGCTGCCTCTCGCCACGTCGCGGTCGGCGCCGCCGCCGCGCTCGCCGATGGTGCGAGCCCTCTTCGACGCGGGTTCCCACACACGCCGCACCCGCGGCTGGCAGGCGCCGACGGCCTCGCCGAACACGGCGGTGCTCTGGGATCTCACGACCCTGCGCGATCGCTCACGCGCCGCCGTGCGCAACGACGGTTTCGCAAAGGGCTCGATCGACATCCTCGTCACCAACATCATCGGGTGGGGGATCAAACCGCTCTCGCAGGCTTTGGAGAAGGAGTTCCGCGAGAGCGTTCACCTCCTCTGGAACCTCTGGGTCGACGAGAGCGACGCGGACGGTCTGCTCAGCTTCTACGGCCAGCAGTCGCAAGCGGTTCGCTGCTGGTTGGAAGCGGGCGAGGTGTTCATTCGGATTCGCCAGCGTCGACCGTCGGATGGCCTCTCGGTCCCCTTGCAGGTTCAGGTGATCGAGCCGGAGCTCTGCCCCCACACCGAGCTGCGAGATCTCCCGAACGGGAACCGCGTCCGTGCCGGGATCGAGAAGAACGGGATCGGCCGCACGGTCGCGTATTGGTTCTATCGCTTCCGCCCAGGCGACTTCGACGAGTACGACAAGGGTGATCTTGTGCGCGTCCCGGCAGAGTCGGTGATCCACCTGTTTGATCCACTTCGCGCCGGCCAGCTTCGCGGTGTGCCGTACCTCACCCAAGCGTTGATCAAGCTCTACGAGCTCGATAAGTACGACGACGCCACGCTGCTGCGCCAGCAGCTCGCAAACCTGTTCGCGGGCTTCTTGGAGCAGGGCGTGACGCCGGACGGTGAGTCCAGCTTCAACCCACTGACCGGCCTGGCTGCGGACACTACGCAGGACGAGCGCCCCGTTGTGAGCCTCGAGCCCGGTCTGATGCAGGAGCTCGCCGCCGGCGAGAAGATCACGTTTTCGGATCCGCCGGATCCGCCCAGCACCTACCCGCAGTTCATGAAGCAGCAGCTGCGCGCGGTCGCCGCTGCGACGGGTGTTCCGTACGAGCTGCTCACTGGGGACCTGTCCGGGCTGAACGATCGGATCATGCGCGTGATCCTCGGCGAGTTCCGTCGCAAGGTGCAGGCGTACCAGCACGGATTCGTCTCCCACCAGCTGTGCGGCAGGGTCTGGGGAGCGTGGCTGGACGAGGCCGTAGCCAACGCCGCACTGCCGGTTTCCATGGCCGAGTACCAGGCCGAGCGGGAGCCGCTGTCTAGTGTGCGATGGATGCCACAGGGCTGGCCCTACCTGCACCCCGTCCAGGACGTGCAGGCCACGAACGCAGCGATTCGCTCCGGCCTGACGACCCGCAGCGCGGCCGTGAGTGAGCAGGGCGAGGACTCCGAGGTCATCGACGCCGAGCAGGCCGCCGACAACGAGCGTGCCGACAAGCTCGGCCTGACGTACGAATCGGACGCGCGGAACAAGGCCACCAGCTCGCCGGCCCCGGCGCCCAACCCCGACCTCGACCCCGACGAAGTCGAGGAGCGGCTGGAAGACCCCGAAGCCGTGCCCGAGGAGGAAGCCGCATGAAGCCCAGGAGATGGTTCGACCTCACGATCGCCGCGGATGAGGACTCGGCCGAGATCTTCGTTTTCGATTTCATCGGGGACTGGATCGACGACTGGTTCGGGTTCGACGACGTGACCACGGCAAAGTCTTTCGTGGATGCTCTGGCGTCCCTCCCCGAGTCCGTGAAGGAGCTGGCGGTCCGCATCAACTCCCCGGGAGGTGACTTCTTCGGTGGAGTGACGATCGCCAACGCCCTGCGCGCAGAACAGGAACGCGGTCGCAGCGTGGTCACCATCGTCGAGGGTCTCGCCGGCAGCGCCGCCTCAGTCATTGCTATGGGTGGGCAGACGGTCCGCGTTGCCGACAACGGCCTCTTCATGATCCATGCGCCTTGGACCGTCGTGGGCGGGAACGCCGCCGAGCTGCGCAAGTACGCTGACGAGCTCGACAAGATGCGCAATTCCCTGGTGAAGACCTACCAGTGGCACAGCAAGCTCGACAGCAACGCCATCGTCGCGCTCATCGACGGCCCCGACGGCCAAGGCTCGTGGTTGGACGCGGACGAAGCGATCGACAGTGGCCTCGCCACCGAGAAGGTCGAAGGTCTCAGGGCTGCGGCCAGCATCGATCGCCGCGCGCTCAGCCGGCTCAAGGTGCCCGAGCAGTATCAGGACCGCGTCAAGGCCTTCATCGTCCCCGAGGCCTCCTCAACGCCGCCAGCCAAGGATCCGGATCCCGTGCCCGTGGTCGAGGCGGCGCCTGCGGCTGAGGTTCTGCGCCTCTGCCGGGAGGCCGGGTGTCTCGACCTGGCCGAGGACCTCGTGTCTGCCGAATCGACCCTCGAGGCCGTCCATGCGCGTCTCGCGGACGAGAAGACGAAGCGCACCGCTGCGGCGACTCGTGAGAAGGAGATCCGCGCGCTCTGCAAGTTGCGTGGCCTCGACGAGCTGGCCGACGGGTACGCGACGGGGGGCATGCCGATCGAGACCGTGCGGGCGCAGCTCACCGCGATCGCGGCTCGGCTCGACTCGACGGAGATCGACACCGGGCTCCCGCCCGACGGGGCTCCTCGCGGCAAGTCGGTGATCGACGTGACGAATGTTTATCGGGAGCTGAATCAGCTTCCCGCTGCAAAGGAGTAGTCCATGACGGCACTGACAGAAGGGCAGCACGCGGGCGAGTTCATCCTCGCCGAGCCGGAGCGGCGGATCAGCCGCGAAACGGTCACGGTGAACGTCCCGGCGAGCACGACGCTCCCGGCCGGGAGCGTGCTCGGTGTGGTCGCGCTGGGCGGGGACTACGTCCAGTACGACAACGCGGCGACCGACGGCCGGGAGACCGCCGTCGCCATCCTCGTCGACAACCTCAAGAACGAGGAGGTCACTGCGCAGGACATGACGGGCGTGGTGGTGACCCGACTCGCCGCGGTGCGGAGGGCCGACCTGCGGTACATCGCCGGCACGTCCGCTGGCGACAAGACGGCCGCGGAAGTGGAGCTCGCGTCGCGGTTCATCACGGTCCGCGACTAGCGGCCAAGAGGAGCTGAATCAAAGGGAGAGCTCGCGTCTGAGCCAGTAGCAAGGAGAGAGCGAAATGTTGGACATCTTCAACAACGACGCCTTCAAGACGGTCTCGTTGACCGACGGGATCATCAAGGTGCCGTTCAAGCCGGGTCGGATCGGTGAGCTCGGGCTGTTCCGCAGTCGCGGTATCACCACGACGGTGGTCGTCGTCGAGGAGAAGGACGGTCGCCTGTCGCTCATCCAGTCGAGCCCTCGCGGCGGCGAAGCGCCGCCCAGCTCGATCGGGGGCCAGAAGCGCACCGCCCGCAGCTTCGTTGTGCCGCACCTCGAGCGCGAGTCGGTCGTCATGGCCGACGAGGTCCAGGACGTTCGCGCGTTCGGATCCGAGAACACCATGGAGGCGGTGCAGGTGCTGGTGAACGAGCGGCTACAGGACCTGCGCGCGATGCACGAGGTCACCCTCGAACACCTGCGGTCCGGCGCCATCAAGGGCCTCATCCTCGACGCCGACGGGTCGACCCTGTTCAACCTGTTCACCGAGTTCGGTGTCACGCAGCAGACCGCCGAGCTGGACGTCAGCACGGACGTCCGGCCGCAGATCATTGCGATCCAGCGGCTCAGCGAGTACGCCCTCGGCGGCGACATCGTGAGCGGCCATCGCGCCCTCTGCGGAGACAACTTCTTCGACACACTCGTCGACGCCGCCAGTGTCCAGGAGGCGCTGAAGCACCAGGAGTCGGTGCAGCTGCGGACCGATCTCCGCCGGGGCTTCATGTTCGCCGGAATCATCTGGGAGAACTACCGAGGCCGCACCGGCGCCTCACAGGCGGATCCGGAGGCCGAGGCGTCGGGCACTCCATTCATCGGCGACGACGACGCGTACGTGGTTCCGGAGGGGACGCAGATCTTCCAGACCTACTACGCGCCGGCGGACTTCGTCGAGGCCGCCAACTCCGTCGGACTGCCGATCTACGCGAAGCAGTATCGCGACGAGAAGCTGAACCGAAGCGTCACGATCCACTCGCAGAGCAACCCGCTCGCCCTGTGCCTGCGCCCGCGGGCCGTCGTCAAGGTGAGCCTGCCCTAACGTGTCTGATCTGAGGCCCCCCATCGCGTCGGCGCTGACGGCCTTCGGCGTCGACGCGGTGGTCACCCTCCCGGGAGAGGACGCGGTCGAAACGCGGGCCATCTGGCTCGCGCCGAGGGCCGTCGAAGTCCCGGTCGGCTCGAACCATCAGCGCGTCGAAGCTCGGCGCGTGCTCTCGATCCCCATCAGCACTGTCCCGGCGGTGCCGCGCGGGACCATCATCAGCGCGCCCGAGGCCGAGGGCCAGGTCGCGCAGGACTGGAAGGTCGACGCGCACGAGCACGTCGACTACGACCACCATCGGGTCGTCGTGGCGCCAACCGCATGAGTGTCCGCCAAGCCGCGATCGCGGAGCTCAGGACCCGGCTCGAGACGATCCTCACCGCCAGTGAGTTCGCGACGGACGCCGGGCAGCTGGTGCTCCTCGGTGAACACCCGATGCTCGGTCCTGCCGATCCAGAAGCCTCTATCGCGATCATCGTGCAGGAGGACGAGCCCGGCTACCAGGGCGAGAACGTGACTGTCGTCGTCCCTGTCGACGTGCAGGCGATCGTCAAGGCCGACGCGGTCGATCCGTGGATGACGGTTGAGGCCGTGATCGGCGACATCAAGAAGGCGGTCGAGACCGACCACGACCTCGGGGGCAACCTCATGTCGCGTGGCCTCGAGCGCGGACCCACAGCACCGCTTGATCGAGAAGAGGGCGCTACCTTCGTCGGCACGGCCGTCACGTACCGCCTCGTGATGATCGAGAAGTGGGGTGCTCCGTGAGCGGTGTGCGGACACGCTTCAACAACCGCGAGTGGAAGAAAGGAATCGCCGCTCTCGGCAGGCGCTTCCCTCAGGCCGCGCGTCGATCGCTGCGCCGTGCCGGGACGGCCGGGCGGACCGCGGTGTCCCGGAAGATCCGGGGCGACCTGGGCATCAAGGTCTCGATCGTCAAGGAGGCCGTGACGGTCCGCGTGAAGCCGTCCTCGGTCGAGATCGCGGCCACGGGCTCGCGCATTCCCCTCATCGAATTCAAGGCGCGAGGGCGCGAGCCGTCGGGTGGCCGCGGTCGCGGTGTTGGCTATCGCATCGGCAAGCGCTCCGGTCGGATCGGAGACGCGTTCATCACGACGATGCCCAGCGGGCGCCGGGGTGTCTTCCGCCGGTCGGGCAAGTCGCGACTCCCGATCCATGAGCTCAAGGGACCAAGCATCACGCGCGTGTTTCGGCGCGAAATGCCTGGAGTGATCCCCAAGGTCAAGGACGCACTGTTCAAGAACTTCAGGCACGAGTTCTCCCGTGCCGCCGCCAGGAGGTGAGCCGTGTCGCAACCATTTGAGATCATCGCGCAGCCGTTCACGGCATGGATCGCTCCGGTGGGCGAGAGCTTCCCTGGCGTGGGCGACGCGCCCGTCGGCAACTGGTCCAAGATCGGGACGTCCGGCGACCTCAACTACACCGAGGACGGCGTCACGGTCGCACACGCCCAGACCGTCGAGAACTTCAAACCTCTCGGCAGCACCGGGCCGCGCAAGGCCTTCCGCACGGAGGAAGAGCTCCGCATCTCCTTCACCATGGCGGATCTGACCCTGGAGCAGTACAAGCACGCGCTCAACCAGAACACGGTGACGACGGTCGCGCCCGGAGCGAACCCTGGGTTCAAGAAGGTCGGCCTCAGCCGTGGCCTGGCGGTGGCGCAGCGGGCGCTCCTGGTCCGCGGCCAGTCGTCCCCCTACGGCGACGACTGGGATATGCAGTACGAGGTCCCGATCGTCGTCGAGGTCGGCGAGCCCGAGGTCGTGTTCGTGAAGGGAGACCCGGCCGGCCTGGCGCTGGAGTTCATGGCGCTCGAGGACCCGGACGCGGCGAGCACCGACGAGCGGTTCGGCCGCCTGATCGCCCAGAACGCGGACGCCACCTAGTGCTTGAGGCCCAACGCCGGGCCGAGGAACTGGGCCGCGAAGTGTCGAGCCACAAGGCGGCGATACGAGCGAGGCGTACCGCCCTGAAGCGCGCCGCCGCGGCCCTCGAGGCCCTGAAGCGCGACTGCGCGCAGCGGGGCATCAAGTTGATTTACGTAGGCGAAGGGAAGGAGACCCATGGCCACCAAACGACGACAGAAGACACCAACCTCAACGCCGAGGCGTAAGAAGAGAGCGCCGGCCATCCCGGGGCCGGTCCTCTCGCTCGCCACCCTTGTCGAGCGCCGGACCATCAAGATCGACGACAAGCTCTACGACCTCAAGCACCCGGGCGAGTTGGGGCTCGTCGATCATCAGCGAATCGGGACCCAGGCCAGCCTTCTAAGCGGCCTCCAGGCTCGGGGGGAGGAAGTGTCCGAGGGGGAAGCCGCGCTGCTCTCTGGGACGCTGGATAGCTGCTGCCGGCTGATCCTGGAAGCTCCCGATGAAATCCATGCGCGACTCAACGACTTTCACCGCATGGGGATCCTCAATGCTTTTACACAGCTCCAGAGCGAATTGATCGAAGTCGGGGGAGGGCTCGACGGAGCGGTGGGCAGCGAGCCTCCGAAGTCGACTGGGGCGAGCTCCTCCCAAAGCTAGCCAGGTTCTATGGGGGATCACCTCTCGAGTGGCTGCACGACACGCCGATGTGTGTGATCCAGGCGCACGTGGAGATGATGGACAGGATCGAGGCTGGCGAGCTCGAGGCAACCGCCGTTGCGGGCGGAGTGGCACGGAGCTTCAAGCGCGGTCGTTGGGCCGGCCGCCAGCTGAGCACGTGGCGCCGCATCGCTGCCTCGGGCGGTGGCGTCAAGCGCGACGCCACCGGGGCTGATCTTCGCGCGGCGGGAATCGGCAAGCGGATTGTGAAGCGGGTGAAGCGTGGCGACTAAGGCCGGCACCGCCGTCTTCAAGATCGCTCTCGACGCCAAGCAGTACAAGGTCGCGATCAAGGGAATCCAGAAGTCCTCGAAGAAGACGGCGACGAGCCTGCGGGGAATCTCGCAGGCCGTAGGCGTTGCGATCTTCGCGAAACTGGCCACGGTCGGCGTCCGCGCAGTCGGCCAGGTCGCATCGGAGCTGAAGGAGCTGGCCACGCGAGGGGCCGAGGTCTCCGCCCTCAAAGGCTCCTTCGACTCACTGACTCGATCGGTCGACACAACCGGGCAGGCAATGCTCGGCGAGCTCCGAACCGCGACCAAGGGGCTCGTTGACGACATGACCTTGATGGGCGCTACCAACAAGGCAGTGCTTCTCGGTCTTCCTGTAACAACCGAGTCGATGGGCACGATGGCGGAGGCGGCAACCGTGCTTGGCCGAGCAATGGGGCAGGACGCCGCGAAGTCGTTGGATGACCTGACGACGGCCCTTGGTCGCGGTTCGCCGCTCATCCTCGACAACCTCGGCCTTACCGTCAAGGTCAGCGAAGCGAACGAGGCGTACGCCGTCAGTCTCGGGAAGTCTGTTTCGGAGCTCACCGAGGCCGAGAAGAAGATGGCCTTCTACAACGCTGCTATGGAGGCCGCTCGCTCCAAGGCGGCAGAGCTGGGCGAGGTGCATCTCACGTTCGGCGACCGGCTGAATCAGACCGAGGTGTTCCTTGCCAACTTCCGGGACAGCTTGGCGGTAGCCGTCGCGCAGTCGCCGGTGCTCGCGGCAGGAATGGAGGCGCTCTCCGAGGAGATGAGCCGAGCGTTCGGTGGCTCGTCGCAGAACGCGGTTCAGACGGTCATGGGCTTCATCATCGACCTCGCGATCGGGTTTACGCACGTGGCGCAAGCCGGAGCCGTGGGGGCGACCGTGCTAGTCACGGCATGGTTCGCGGTGAAGGCTGCGGTCCTGGGTGTCATCACCGCCATCGCTGCCGTGGCCACGGCGCAGGTTTCCTTTATCGCTGGCCTGGCGGAGTTGGGAGCGAAGATCCCGCTCGTCGGCGAGAAGGTCAAGGGCTTTGCCGCGGGGGCGAACGCCCTGAGCCGGTCGATGAAGGGAGTGACAGTCAGTCTCGCTGAGCAGACGGCCGAGGCGGGGCGTGGTGTGCTCGGCAACTCGGAGCTGCAGGGTTCGATCGACAAGGTCCATGGGGCCGCCTTGGGGTTGCGTGATGTGATGGTGCACACCAAGACCGCCTCGCGGGACGCCTCTACAGCGATCCGAGACGTGGGGGCCGCTTCGATCCAGATGGCGGCCGAGGGAGCGGCCGCGGAGAAGATGGCCGCCGCCGAGATCGAGCGCCTGGCCAAGAAACGGGCCGCTGACGCTCAGGCCGCTGCCACGCTCATCGCCAATACGGAGCGGACCCTCCAGCAGGAGCTCGCCCTGGCCAACTCTGAAGGCTTGCAGCAACGCCTACTCGAGATCGGCTTTGCACAGGAGAAGGAGCTCGAACAGATCGCGTCTCTCCGCACCGGCTATGCCGATGAGTACGAGCAACTCGCGGCGATGATCAAGCAGAAGTACGACGAAATCCGCGCCGATGCCCAGGCCGCCCACATGTCGATCCAGGCGGCCGCCAACGAGCAGGGGTTCAAGACGCGAGAGCAGCTCGAGGAGACCGCCAGGAAGGCGGAGCAGACGTACCGCCGCATGCTGGCGAGCGGGAAGTTCACCATCGACACGCTTGAGAACGCCCACCAAACCTCTGAGGAGGCGAAGCGCCAGATCACCGGCGGGACAGTGGCCCACGCTGATGTGTCGTTGGGTGCAATGGTGTCTTCGGCCACGGGCGCGCTCCGCGACCTTTTCGGACAGAACAAGGCCGTCGCGATCGCAACCGCCATCGCGGACACCGCGGCCGCGGTCGTGGCGAGTTTCAAGAACGCTGGGGGTTGGCCCTGGGGGCTGATTCCTGCTGCCGCGATGGCCGCCGCGGGTGCGAAGCGGATCTCGACGATCCGCAGCACCGACCCGGGGCTCAAGTTCGGTACGCCTGGCCTCGACTTCCAAAACTTCGGAATGGTGACACCCACGTTCCTTCACCGTCAGGAGGCTGTCATCCCCCGCGGTCGCGGGCACCTGCTCGCTGGCGAGATCGCCGCCGCGATGCCAGGCGCCGACGTGATGCAGCTCGCGGAGCTGCGCGGGATTCGGGACGAGCTGACCAGGCTGCCGCGGGCCATCGGCCGCCAGGTGCGGCAGGGCATGTTGCTGAGCCAATGATCCAGATCACGCCTCGCATCGACATGGACTTCGGCGCCGGCTGGGTCGACGTGTCGGAGGACGTCGTCAGCGGCGTCACGGCCGAGTGGGGTATTCACGGCAGCACGCCCAAGAATCGAGTCGCCGAGGTGGGGGCGATGTCCTTCGAGCTCGACAACTCGATAGAGAACGGCGGTGGCAAGCGCGGGTGCTACTCACCCGACCACTCCGACGCTCGCTCCGGCTTCGTCGTGGGCGCGCCCGTTCGGCTCGTCCTGGTCAATGCGCTCCTGGGCGAGAAGGTGAAGTGGGTCGGCACGATCGCCGAGATCCTTCCGCTGGCCGGCGCGCCGCGGCCCACCACGGCCGTCGAGTGCGTGGACTGGATGGACGAGGCGGCGCGCTCGAAGCTGGCTGGACTCGCTGTTCAGGTCGACGTGCAGTCGGATGCGCTCTTCACGACTCTCGCCGCCGCAGTGGAAAGCCAGCCACCGGGTGGCACACGCGTTGGCTCTGGCTCGGATATCTATCCGTTCGCCCTCGACAACGTCCGTGACGAGGGAGGCCGCGTCTCTGGCGAGCTCCAGAAGCTGGCAATGAGCGAGTTCGGCATCGTCTTCGTGAGCGCGGGCGAGCTCATCTTCGAGGGGCGCCGACGACGCGCGGGCGGGGGAGCGGTCCGCTTCGCGATGAGCGAGGACGACCAGATCCTCTCCCTGGGTGTCAGCCGCGGCCGAGACGATGTGATCAACCGCGCCCAGGTGAGCATCCATCCGCGCCGCCGCGACGCCGCCGCCACTTCGGTTCTCTTCACGCTTGGAAGCGCGATCGAGATCCCGCGCAACACCTCCGTCACGATCAACGCGCCCTACAGCGACCCCAACCAGCTCGCCCAGCGGGTCGGCGGCGTCGACATGGCCGCGCCGGTGCCCGTCACCGACTACTCGTTCAACACCAAGGAGGACGGCACCGGGGCCGACCTCACGGCCCAGCTTTCCATCACCCCGGCATTCGGCGGCAACACGGCATCTCTCTTGATCGAGAACGCCGGGCCGGCGGACGGGTTCATTCCGGCCGAGGGGCTGCGGCTGCGCGGGCGAGGCCTCTACGACTTCGAGCCCCTCGTGTCGGATCGGAAGGACCAGACCAGCGTCGACGACTACGGAGAGAACGTCTTCAGCTACGACATGCCGCATCAGTCGCGGCCTCAGAACGCCGTCGACCTGGCCCAATTCATCCTTGATCTCTACAAGGACCCCACCACGCGCGTGGAGACGGTCCGCTTCATCGCCAACTGGGACGACGAGGCGGCCGAGAACGCCTTCGGCCTCGAGATCTCGGAGCAGGTGTCGATCGACTCGCCCACGCTGGGCCTCGACGCCGTGCCCTACTTCGTCAACGGCTGCCGGTTGGACATCAAGCACTCTGGCCTGATCACCGTCACCTGGGACCTGGCGCCGGTGAACTTGATCCAGTACTGGATGCTCGAGGTCGACGGCCGCACCGAGCTCGACGAGACCACGATCCTCGGCTACGGGCTCTTCGCGGCGGGCTGGATGCTCGACACCTCCGAGCTCGGCACAGACACCTTCCTGAACTGATGGAAGAGAGCTAGATGGCTTACACCCCGCCCCGGACCTGGACGATCGGCCAGCTCGTGAGCGCTGCCGACATGAACGAGCAGGTGCGCGACAACCTGATCCACCTCAAGCTCGCGGTCGACGACGACGGGAAGATCGCTGCACTCAGCACCACGTATCTGGGCGACCTCTCGGGCTCGAACCTGACCAACATCGCCCACCTGGGACAGAGCAACGACTTCACCGCTGGTGTTCACGACTTCGGCGCCGGCTCGGGGGCGCGGCTCACGATCCCGGTCGGAGCGAACAAGTGGGCTACGTAGATGGGCTGGTCGACCCCGCGGACGTGGGTAGCCGACGAGGTGGTGACGGCCGCCATCATGAACACGCATATCAGGGACCAGCTCGACGTCCTCAAGGTCACTCGCGACCCGCAGGGCCGGATCACCGATCTCTCGTCGTCGACCGTGGCCTCCCTAGCCTCGGCCAACCTGCTCGACGTGGCGTTCGTCAATGCGGGCAACGACTTCACGGCGGGGAAGAAGCGCTTCACGGCGGACGCGCGCCTGGTGGTGCCGGTCGGCGCCGACAAGTACGAGGACCTCGGAGGAGGCCTGCGCCGTGGCCTCTGGGTCGAGGGCGACTACCTGCATCACATCGCCTCGGATCAGACGACGGAGTGGCGCTACGCGGGCGAGTACGTATCGACGCCGGCCGGCGCACTGTCCGGATCCCTCTGGGTCGAAGGAGAGTACCTCCACTACATCGACGCGGACGGGGACGAGCGCCGGTGCCAGTCGCTGGGCGGATCCGGCCACAACGACGCGGCGGTGGACCCGGGCTCACTCTGGATCGAGACCTACCAGCACATCATCCGGGAGGCCGGCTCGCTCGAGCGACCAGTTCACCAGGACGTACCCCACTCCGACGGTACCCCGCATGTAGACACAGCACCTCACGCCGACTCCCCTCACGAGGATTCGCCGCACGAGGACGTCCCTTTCGACGACGAGCATGACGACGTCCCTCACGACGACACGCCCCACTACGACCACAGCGATCACATCGACCACGACGACGATATTCATGTTGACCTCACCCCGCACGGCGACGCCCCCTTCGCCGACTCCCCTCATGAAGACCACGACGATGCGGTGGCGCCGCACGAGGACACACCCCACGAGGACAACCCCCACGACGACACGCCCCACACCGACCACGACGATCACGGCGACGCCGCCTTCGTCGACCAGCCGACGGAGGTGACGTGAGCGTAGAAGTGAATGTGGTGGGCATGCGGTGCGGCGCGCAGGCCGGTGGGCTGAGTTGCACCTACTGCTACGAGGGCGCCGTTCGGAAGGCCTCCGAGAATGCGGCCCCGGCGCGCATCGACCATGCGGCGGTCCAGCGAGCCGTCGTCGACGCCGGAGGAAAGGGGTTCACCGTCTTCGGCGGAGAGCCGCTGTTGGCGTCCCTCGAGGACCTGGAGCGCCTCTGGGCGTTCGGCCTGGAGCGGTACGGCAGGAACGGCGTCCAGACGAGCGGCCGTCCGATCACCGGGCGCCACATGGAGCTGTTCGAGAAGTACAAGGTCGAGGTGGGGTTCTCGATCGATGGCCCCGGGGAGCTCAACGACGCCCGCCGGGCCGGCACCCTCGAGGAGACGAGGGCGGCGACCTCCCACTCGAACGCGATGCTGCGCCAGTGCCTCGAGGACGGGATCAGCTGCTCGCTGATCGTCACGCTTCACAAGCTGAACGCCTCGGCCGAGAGGCTGCCCCAGCTACTCGAGTGGCTCCAGGATCTCGACGAGGCCGGCCTCGCGTCCGCCCGGCTCCACCTGCTCGAGCTCGACGGCCCCGGGCGATCGCTCGTGCTATCCACCAAGGAGAACGTAGCGGCGCTCTTCGCGGCCCACGATCTCGAGCGTGAGCTGAAGAGCCTGCGCTTCGACATCTTCAAAGACCTGGAGAAGAAACTCCAGGACCCGAGCGCGAGCGTCACCTGCATCTGGGAGGGCTGCGACCCTTGGGTGACGAAGGCTGTTCACGGGATCGAGGCGGACGGCTCTCGCTCACTGTGCCAGCGGGTTCACAAGGACGGTCGCCAGTGGCTGCCGGCCGAGGGCGGAACCACGCGCATCCGCCCGGCGATCCTCTGGGCCACGCCTCAGGCCGACGGCGGGTGTCACGGCTGCCGGTTCTTTCTGCAATGCCAGGGCCAATGCCCGGGGACGGCGATCGACGGCGACTGGAGGAAGCGGACGCGGGATTGCGCAACCTGGTTCGCCGTCCTCGAGCGCCTCGAGGCCGAGATGCTTGAGCGTGGCGAGAGCCCGGCTTCGCAGTCGCAGGATCTGGCTCAGCGCATTGCAGCCAGTCTCGAGGGAGCTCACCGCAGGAGCGGCCGCCAGGAGCACGGGGACGCGCCGCACGGCGATGCGCCCCATGGGGATTCCGTCATCCCGGCTTTGGCCGGGGCCGAGCGGGTCGAACCGTGAGCCTTCCGCGAGAGTGGATGCGCGGGCCACAATGGCTGACCGGCTCAAGCCAGGTGGAGTGGGGGCCTGTGCTTGAGCGAGCTCGGGCGGCGTGGAGTCAGATCGAGCTCGGATCGATCTCCGAAGGCCTGCGGCATTCCGCCGTGATCCACCTGAGCCCGGAAGAGCTGGCGATCGCGTCGCGGGATGTTGTGCGGATGGGGTTGGGGCTCACGATCCTCGATTCATCCATCACCGGCGTCCGCGTGGCGATTCACCGTCTGGAGCTCGCGGCGGAGTGGCACCGCGCCTGGGACGCGTCGGAGGACGCCCGGATCGGCGAGCTCCTCGGCTTCCCGCCCTGCTGCATCGCGTTCTTCGAGGAACACTGGAAGGGCTCCGGGCACGGCGATGTCGTGCCCGCCATGCGGACGGTCGACGGCCCCTGGGAAGCCAACATCCTGCTCCGATGGCTCGGAGTGCGGCTCGTGCCGCACCTGCCTTGCTCGTCCGACTGCGCCGTCACGGTCGAGCTGGCGCGGGCGTACCGAGACGTCGGCGTCGCCGTGAAGGCGGATGTCGAGTCGATCGAGCAGCTGCTCCGGCTCCCGGTCGGGCACTCCAGCTTGAACGGGGTGACGATCGTCGAGACGCCTCACTTCAGGTTCATGGCGGGTGGTGTCGCTGGCCCGGTGGCGCGGCGATCACGTGCCGGAGAGGACGTCCAGCAGCCGCCCACCTGGGAAGACAACGGCTTCTCCACCAGGGAGGCCATGGAGGGGGCTCACGACGTCGTCGCGGCCGCCGTGGGGCAGGTTGAGTCCGCCATCGACCTCGGCTGTGGAGACGGCACCCTCCTCGCCCGCCTCGAGCCCCGTCTGGCCGTGGGCATCGACCACCACCCTGGGCGCGTCGTGCGCGGCCGCGAACGGCACCCCGACCTGCATCTCAAGGAGGCCCGGATCGAAGGCGTGACGGTGCCGGAGAGCCCATTCGACGTCGCCCTCCTGATGCCGGGACGCCTGATCGAGATCTCGCCCGCCGACGCCGGCAACGTGCGCCGCGCGCTCCCTCTTGTCGCGCGGCGCCTGGTGGTCTACGCGTACGGAGATTCGCTCGAGCAGCACGGGTCGCTGATGCATCTCACGCGAATCGCCGGCCTCGGGGAACTGCGAAGGCGTGTTCAGGGATACGACGCCGAAGCCGGGGAAGTCGAGGTGACGCAATGAGCGAAGCGGTCTTGTTCGGACGGGAGCTCCAGTGGTACGAAGGCCCCGGTACGCCAGACGAGGGGATCTGGCTCTGGGCGATCGAGCACATGGGCCACCCCGCGTTCTACCTGCGCGCCCTGCTCCCCGGAGACTTTGCTCCCGGGCGATCGCCGGCGGCGCGGCATGTGCTGCATCTGGATGGCGCGCGCGACGCGGCGACGCCGGTCTGCGGCACCTGCGACAAGACGCCTAGCGTCGACGAGCTCGAGCCCGTCGAGAGGAGCACGGGCGATCGCGGCTTCCTGGATGCGTTCCGAAGCGGCCGCGCAAAGTGGCCGCGACCCACCGATCCGGCGACGTGCTGGGAGTGCAGCGATCGCCGGGTTCGCATCGCGGCGCAGGTCACCGTCGACGGCCGGGCCGTAGGGATGTGCGCCGGCTGCGCACGGCTCTGGAGCGAAGGAGAGCGATCTTGAGCTACTCAACCCCCCGGACCTGGTCGCCGGGCGAAACGGTGACTGCGGCCATGATGAACGCCCACGTGCGCGATCAGCTCAACGCCATCGCGCCCAAGGCGATAGTCGTCGGGATCGGCGGAGTCTCGATCCCGACCGGCGTCGTGGCGTACATCGAAGTCCCGATCTCGATGATTCTCACCGGCTGGACTCTCGTAGCGAACGCTAGCGGCTCGCTCGTCATCGACGTCTGGAAGGACAGCTACGCGAACTTCCCGCCCGTCGTCGGCGACTCGATCGCCGGGACGGAGAAGCCGACCCTCTCGTCCGCGCAGAAGAATCAGGATCTCTCTCTCTCCACCTGGACGACAGAGCTCACGGCCGGCGACGTCCTCGCGATCAACGTCGACTCGGTCTCTGGGATCGCGCAGGCGACACTCACGCTCCGAGGCACGCCGGCGTAGTGTCCGAGCAGATCATCCTCCGGCCGGACTCGGGCACAGCCCGAGGCCCCAACTGCAACTTCGTCACGATCGGCGCAACTCCGCACGAGGCTGTCGATGAAGTGGTGGCCGACGACGGGACAACCGCCACGGGCAATCGGGCGAACGAGCCCTCCGGATGTCCCAATACGGCGTGGCAGTCACACAGCTTCTTCTTCCCGACGGCATCGGCGATCCCGCTAGGGTCGCGCATCAACTCCGTCTCGGTCCTCACACGCCATCGCGGCTACGACGGAAGCGGCTCCGACCCCGGCCTGGAGCTCCGGGTGGAACTAGACGGCAATGTCGAGACGGCAATCGCCGCGGTGGACGCGTGGACGGATCGGACGCGCGTCTTCACGACCGACCCGGACACGGGCAACGCATGGGAGATCGCGGAACTCGACAATCTGGAGGCTCGGCTGGAGATATAACCGAAAGTCGTGTGTGAGGGTCTGAAGAAGGCGGCGTACCCTGGGTGTTGTCATCCACTGACACCCACAAAGCCCTTGCCGAGGCAAGGAGTACGCCACCATGAGCGAGAGTACGAGCAAAGTCGTGGAGTTTCCATCGGAATCATCGAGGGACGTTCTGACAGAGATCCTTCGGTGCGGTGCGCAGCAGCTTTTGACGCGGGCGATTGAGGAGGAGGTTGCCTCCTACCTGGTGTCTCGAGAGACCTTGCGAGACGACTGCGGCCGACAGCAGGTTGTGAGAAACGGGCACCTGCCTGAGCGCCATCTCCAAACACCGCTGGGCGCTGTGAAGGTGAAGCAGCCTCGCGTCCGGGATCGACGTCTGGAAGGTGAGAGGGAGAAGTTCACCTCGTCGATCTTGCCGCCGTACCTTCGGCGAACGAAGGCCCTGGGGGAACTGCTCCCGTGGTTGTACCTGAAGGGCGTGAGCAGCGGCGACTTTCACGAGGCCCTGCAAGCGCTCCTGGGTCCGGATGCGCCCGGGCTTTCCGCGACGACGATCACGCGCCTCAAGTCGACATGGACGGAAGAGTACGAGTCTTGGGACAAGCGCTCGCTGGCCGGGAAGGGTTACGCCTATGTGTGGGCGGACGGGGTGTACTTCAATGTCCGCCTCGAGGACCCCGGGAACTCGAGGCAGTGCATTCTCGTGCTGATGGGAGCGACGGCAGAGGGAAAGAAGGAGCTGATTGCGGTCGCCGACGGCTATCGAGAAAGTGAGCAGTCCTGGCGGGAGCTCCTCTTGGGGCTGTGTGCGCGCGGCCTGACTCTGGCTCCTCAACTTGCAGTTGGCGATGGTGCCCTGGGTTTCTGGAAGGCCCTGCAGAAGGTCTACCCAACGACGCGGGATCAACGGTGCTGGTTCCACAAGACAGGCAACGTGCTGAACAAGATGCCGAAGTCGATCCAGGCGAAAGCCAAGTCGATGCTCCACGACATCTGGATGGCGGATACGCGAGCGAGTGCGGAACGCGCCTTCGACCTCTTCCTTGCGACGTACCGCCCGAAGTATCCAGCTGCAGCGTCGTGCCTCGAGAAGGATCGGGAAGCCCTCCTGGCTTTCTACGACTTCCCGGCAGAGCATTGGATTCACATCCGGACGACGAACCCGATCGAATCTACGTTCGCCACGGTTCGGCTACGGACGAAGAAGACGAAGGGCGCCGGGAGTCGCGTCGCTTGCTTGACGATGGTCTTCAAGCTCGCGCTCGCAGCGCAAAGAAACTGGAGGGCCTTGAACGGCTACCGATTGATCACCGACGTCATTGGCGGAGTCAGCTTCGTCGACGGCGTCAGAAAAGAAGCCGCCTGATCAGGTCCCCATACACAAGACTTGACCATATCTCGCTCGGCTGTGGGTTCGGGCGACAGCTGGAATGGTCGACGGGACCGGCGCGTACAACTACTACACGCAGCTCTACGTCACGATCGACTACGATCCCCCGCCAAACGGTTTCGTTCTCATCCTCTAGGGTTCGCTACTGAACCGCATACAGCACGTCACGGAGATCAGGGTCTCAATGGTCAACGGCCGCGAAGGTCCAGACCCAGCCGTCGTCCGCCGTGAACACCCGCACGCCGTCGGTACCCCACATGAGGTCGGGCGCCGAGCGCGACCGCTCCCACGTGCGACACACCCGCTCGAGACCGTAGCGCCGCGCCGTCGTTGCAAAGGTCGTGGCGCTCATCGTCGCGACCTCCGTTGCGCGGGCACGCTCCCCCAGCAGCTCAATCTCCATCGACAGCTCGCCAATGTGGCGCTTGGCCGCATCCAGCTCGGCGGCCAGCGGCTCACCGGCCTGCGCCTTCAGACCCAGCTCCATACCGGCCAGCGCACGGGCCTTCCACACCTCCAGGCGATAGACTTCCACACCGACTTCTCGCGAGACCGCATCCAGCGACTCGCCGCGCAGCAGCCGCAACACCACGTCCCGTTTCCGGCTTGCGCTCCACCGCTGCCCGGGCGCCAAGGCCCCCGACCCCATCGCCGCGCCGTCGGCGCCGACTCCGGTCGCCCTCCGTCCGCGCCGACCCAGCTCCCTTCACGCGCCTCGATCCAACCATGCCCCCACCTCCTTCGACATCGGATTCTCTCCTAATCCGTGTCCAAGAAAACTGGGGGCGCCTCAGCCGGACCCGTCCGGCCGAGTTCGAACGCCGCACAATTGCACTGGCAGCTTCATCAACCCGCCCACCAGAATCGACCCAACCCACAGTCCCCGCTGCGCGGGATCCGCCTAACTGCGGCGCGCGCGCGTACCAGTTCGGGCTTGACGATCGCCACTCGTGTGCATACAGTTCAACGAATCTGGCGCATCGCGCTGAACCGGTGAATTCTCGTGAGGACGTCCGGCACTCCGTACTATCCGGCGGCGGAAGCTTAGCGCTCCCACGGGGAATGGGCCGAAGAAAAGGGAGACAAGGTGACAGGACGGGTGCTAATGAGGATTATCGCCTGACGTAAGACATAACCCGCATAACCCCTGAGGCGTCATGAGCATTAAGAGCAACTTGTGGTCATTCGCGGAGCCGTATTTTCGCTACATCGACAGCGGCGAATTCTTTCGAAAACCCGCCAGCTGGCTCTACGCGGCATCCGCAGCTCTTAGTTTACTTGCTCCCGTTGACCTATTCTGGACTGGGGTGAAGCGCGACATTTTTCACGCTCCGTTCATCGTTGCGGCAGTCGCGCTGCTGTGTCTGCTCGTCATCGGGTTAGCCGGCATAGTAAATGCCCAGCTGTGGTGGGACCGTAGGTCACGGATCGTGGCCATCATGGAAATTGGCAAAAGTGGACATGGCTTTGTGGCTATTCCCATACTTTCTCACCTCATCCAAACAATAGGAGAATCAATTGGGCTTTGGGTTGGAATTGCGCTGTTCGGCTCGACGGCCGTGGCCTGCTGGCTCGGTGCAGAGGCCGTCAATATCTTCCACTATGTGCCTCTGCCCGGCAGTGGTGGACTCTCGATCGTCCGGGGCGCACCGGCCATTATTCTCAGCCCGATGCTGTTGCTCTTTGGTTTCATTGCCTGCTACTCGATTACTCTCGTTGCTAGAGGATTAGCGGAGATGATTCGAGCGTCTACAACGACCGCCGCGGCAGCGGTACGACAATTGGAGCTCCTGGAACAACAGGCAGCATCGGTCTCTTTGGCAGACACCTCGGGCGGGTCAGTGCCCCGGTCCGACGGATCGGATACGTGAGAACTGCCGGTACCCGGCAGGTTGAGGAAGTGATGCACTCAGCGAGCAACGGCGATGGCGAACCTCGCTTGCGTCAGGTCTTAACGGTACTGTGCTTGCTCCTACTGGCCGCGGCCGGTTGCGGGGACGCTGATCCCGATGCCGACCTTGACGATCCCGAGAATCGTACAGAGATTACCGCACAAGCGATAGGCGCTGACGACGTTGACCGTCATGCCGACGGCGTCTTCTACGATCCTCGCCACCCCGCTTACGACAGTCCGTATCCAGTGCCCCATACGGGGTGGGTGCATTCGTCAACACTGGAGTCTCTGCTGTTATTGAGCGATCTCTTTAATCCACTTGACGTTTTTCCGGAAGCACCTGTTGGTGATGCCCTTGCTTACGCGACCGACGGCAGGCTCAATGGACAGTTTGCGTTCTGGAACGAACACGGCGACAAGCTGATGGAGGGTCGATTCACGGAGGGAATGGCCGAAGGACGCTGGGTGGCGTGGAACGAGGAAGGAAGTAGGCTGGAGTTGGTCTTAGCCACCACGAATCACGTGGAGTTTGACTGGTCTGCGTCCGCCGCGGGTGAGAGTGTGACCCCCCGCCCGGAACCGGCCACCGTCGAATTGGATGTGGATGCGGCGAATTCGATTGATGCCGCCCCCGAAAGGGAGCGAGCGGTGGTGGCGCGGAGTACCGCTCCAGTTCCGCGCGACGGGCTGCGCGCTAGTAGCGCCGAAGGTAGTCTCACCGTCCGCGCCCAGCCGGGCAGCCTCATCCTGTTGGATGGAGCCGACGTCGGCACGACGAACGACGCCGGCGTGTTGGTAATTTCCGGGGTTCAGGCAGGACGCCACTTGGTGGGCGCTCGAAAGGCAGGGTACGCCGACGTGACACGTACTATGACTGTCGTGGCAGAGCGTTCGGAGCTAGTGGAACTGGCTTCAGCCGAGTTGCCCGGAATTCTCACGGTGACCGCCAACACGGACGGTGTAACGCTCCAGATCGATGGTGTGGGTACACGCTCGCTACCCGTGACTGCACTCGAGATTCCAGCAGGCGCCCGGCGAATGATCGCGAGCAGGCCCGGGTTCCGTACCCTTGACAACAACGTGGAGATTCGCCCTGGTGAAACGACCACGTTGGAGCTTTCGCTGGTCCTAATCCCCTTGGACGAACAAATGAGCACGGCTGAGACCCTGTTGCGGTCCGGGGACCACAATGCGGCGATTGCAGCCGCCGGAATCGTGATGAACGAGTATCCGGAGGAGGGAGCACCGCACCTCTTTGTCGGATATGCCTTGTACTCGCTTGGGCACTTTGCTGACAGTGTCGTGCCTCTCACGTGGGCAATTGCACTAGGCGGGGAGGTCGAGCTGCCCGCGCGCCATCGTCATGGAGGGCTGGGCCTTAGAGTCAACTCTTGCGATGGTGTCATCACACTGAGTAGTAGTTCAGTCACGTTCCGGTCGTCCAGCGGGAACGACCACAGCTTCCACGCCACGCCTGAAAACATCTTGTCGTTGGAAACGACGCCGGATCGGATCGACACCAGGATTCTGGTCGTCGAAGGAGACGAGAAACGGGAACGGTCGTTCGACTTTGTGCATACAAGCGCGGATCGAGTGACTGATAATGTCGGTCTCTTTAGTACGCTGAGCTGTGTTGACTGCGATGGATCACTAGGGGTACTTGCGCAGCTCTTAAAAAGTGTTCGTGGATTCTAGCAGCCCGTGGTGATCTCACGATCCACGCCGACCGCGGCACGGCGATGACCTCGAAGACCCTGGGCGAGAAGCTCATCGACCTCGGCATCAAGAAGACTCACTCCCGTCCGCGGGTCTCCAACGACAACCCCTTCTCGGAGGCTCAGTTCAGAACGCTCAAGTACTGGCCCGGCTTCCCTAGCCGTTTCGAGTCTCCCGAGCACGCACGCCAGATGAGCCGGTCATTCTTCCCTATGGTACAACCACGAGCATCATCACTCCGCGCTGTGCTACTTGACTGCCCGCGGTGGTCCACCACGGCCAGGCCGAACGGATCCTCGCCGAGCGACATCGCGTTCGAGCGGCTGCCTACCTCGAACGACCCGAGCGCTTCGTCAATGGCCCGCCCAGGCTCGAAAAGCTTCCCGAGGCGGTCTGGATCAATCCGCCCGAGAAAACGACGCACCAGATTGCCCCAGGATCAACGAACAGAAGAGAAGACGACCCTGAGGTCGTCCCGATTCTCACGACTTACGCGCCCATCACCCGGCCCGGGGCGCTCGCCACGCCGCGCGAGTGCGGCCTGGCGACTCAGTAAATGCGGCCGGCCACTGTCTCAAAGTCGTTGACACGTACCGGGACGGCGAACCGGGGGGGGCGGGAATTGACTCAGCCCCGCAACTGCGGGCTCGTCTCGTTCAGGATCTGGTGCATCACGTATCGGTAGATCCATTCGGCTTTGTCGGCCCCCCTGAACTCAAAGCTGAAGTTGCCCGCCGCCGTCAGCAGCGTGATCTCGGATGTCTTGAACACCATGCCGCCGCCTTCCGCTGAGGACATTCCGATGACGCGGTTGTAGGGGATCGAGATCAGCGACCGCTTCTTCGAGAGCAGCTGCTGATCCAGGAAGATCACGCGCTGATCGGTCACTCCAACGAAACCCGTTCCGGCGCCCTTGCAGTCGTAGACCGCGGACAGCGTCTCGCCCTCGATCAGGAGCTGTTTGATCTGGTTGAACTGGGATTCCTGGTCGAAGATTGGTTCTGCCATCGTTCCCCTCCTTCTAGCGTTCGTTCACGGTCAGGCCGTCACGGTTGAGGACCGCCGCGACACGATCGCGACCCGTGCCGGACGTCCTATTGAGCACAAGGCTGGGGGCTGCATCTGCGTTCACACCGAAGGAGGCGAGCATTCCGACCGAGGCCTTGTCGAGGGTCACTCCAGCAATCACGTCCGCTGTAACATTCCAAGTGCTACAGCGGGTCGTGGTGGGCGAACCTGGCTTTTTTTGTGGGGCGCGCGGAGGTTCCTGCCACGGGCGTTACACCGTAGTGTAGCAAAGGATTCTGGAGAACGCCATGAATAAGCTGGATCTCGACAGGCGACCCGCTACGAATGCGTTCGCTACGGCATGGAGGAAATCTCGGCTCACGAAGAATGGGCGCCTCGTGGACAGCTTCAACGAGATCAAGATTCACTCGGTCAAGTTCGGCGCCCATCAACTCCCGAGGATTTTCCTCGACATCTTGGAGCAAGACGCGTGGCGCGAGCGTGTTGCTGGCGGGCAGGTCGTGAAATTCGGCGACTTCCGCGAGTTCGTCATCACCAAGCCCAAGCGCGGGCTCGGGCTCACGTACAGAGAGGTACTCGGATTCCTCCGTGACAACACCACCGCCTTGGCACGCTTTCAGCGGATGTGGAAAGGGGAGCCGTCTCTCAAACGTGGCCCTGATAAAATCAGTGGCACGCCGAGTCAATACGGTACGTCCAAGGCGTACCTCGCGGAGCGCCTAGAACGCGAACATCCGAAGCTTTTCAAACGCACCGCGTTACCCAGGGGCGACACCCACCGGCTCAGCGTGCGCGCGGCTGCCGTCGAGGCCGGGTGGGTCACGCCTCGCGTGTGGGTGCCGAACAATAAAGTCGGGGATGTGGCGCGCATCCTGCGAAAGCATTACGACAAGCGGCAGCGCGACAAGCTCGCACGGCTCCTCACCGCGTAGGCTCGATCTAGCTCAGCACTGGCATTGTTTAGATCCTGACCACCTTGGCGCCCCGCCCCCGCCCAGCCAGCCGGTCCAGATACCGCCCCCACCGCTCGAACGCGCGGCGCTGCGCCTCGATCTCCCAGAAGGCGCGGTTGTAGGTCCGGGCCATCTTCGGCGGGAGATGCCCCTTGCACAGGTCGGCGAGCCGCCCATCGATGCCGAGCTGCTCCGTCATCAGCGTCGCGATCGTGTGCTGGATCGACTTCGCTGTAAACCGCTTCACGTCCGACAGACGGCGGATCCGGGCGAGCCAATTACTGCCACCCGACTCCACGATATGCCCGACAGATGTCGGCGCCGGGAAGAGCCAGTCGCCCGCCCGCGGGATCTGTTCGAGCAACCGGACCGCCGGCTCGCTCAGTGGAACCGGGCGCTCGGCGTGCGTCTTCGTCAGCGTCGCCGGCAGCGTCCACAGCGCCTCCTCGATGTCGACATCGACCCAGCGGCCTCGGGCGCCCTCCTCGGGCCGGACGTTCGTGAGCCACAGCAGCTCGAAGTAGTAGCCAGCCTGGTCGCCGTCGTGGCGCAGCTGATCGAGGGCGGCGAGCACTGCGGCGATCTCCACAGGCGCGAGCACCGTCTGTCGTGGTGTGGGTCGCTCGAGGCGCTGACGAGCGAAGGGGTTGTGATCCGTCCCGCCGCGCTCCATCGACCAGGAGAACGCGCGGCTCATCAGCTGCTGGGCTCGGAGTGCGCTACTCCGCCCATCTGTCCCCCGAGGCGAGGCCTGGGCCCGCGCCTGGACCTGGTCGAGGAAGAGCCGGGCGGCTCCCCGGGTGAGCGTGTCCGCAGGCGTGCGCGCGAAGCGTGGGTGCTCGCGCTCGATCTGCCCTGACAGCCGCCGCCAGTCGCCCGCAGTCTTCGGTCTGAGCGACGACTCGGCCGCGTCGAGGTAGGCGGCCAGCATGGTCGCGATCGTTCGTCCTCGCCCCTCTCGCTCAGCCTCGCGCTGCGTCCGGAGCTCGCCAGCGGGGTCGCGGCCCAGACGGATCGCAGCGCGCGCGTCCAGGCCGAGCCGACGAGCCTCAGCGATCGACACCTCGGGGTAACGCCCGATCATCAGCGTCTGTACTCTCCGCGACCCTCGCGCCCGGTACGACAGCACCCAGCTCGAGACGCCGGATGCGCGGACGCGGAGCTGAAGCCCCGGCACCTGGCCGTCGCGGAGCTGGCCGGGCGCCGCAGCCTTGATCTGACCGTCCGTGAGTGGAGCCACTTCGTCGACGATACGCGCCCGTGTAGCCCATGTGAAGCCAAATCATGCAGGTTGGTTGCAGCGCTCGGCGCTATTTGGCGGACACGTTGCGGATCGCTAACTCGCTACCCGTCATTGACTTGGACCCAGAACCCCAGTGCCCTGAGAGGGTTACATGATCGGGTTGCAACGGTGCTCGGTCTCGTATTTCAGCAGCAGGTCACGACTGCTCGCCAGCGCCTCGCCCCGTAGCCGCCTCTTCACCGGAACCTGCTTCGGTCTCGTGATCCATCACGAAGGGGGGGCGCTCGTCTTCGACGAGCGATGCAAACTCGCGCTGGAACTCCTCCAGGGAGAGCCCCGCCGTGGCGGCGAACTTCGCGAGCGCACTCGGGTCGTCGAAATCGTCGCGGCGCAGACGAATCATGTAGCGGCGGGCGATTGCATAGCGTGCCGAGTTGATGTCGACGAGCCGAACCCGCGGCCGCCCGTCCTCGCCAGCGATCATCTCGCTGAATGGGATCGACACGAAGTGCCCAGCCTGCATCGAGATCATCGCCTCGCTCCCGCCGGCGAGGAGGAACTTGGTCGCGCAGTAGCCCAGGTCACGCGTGTACTCCATGTCCGCGGGGATCGGATCCGCGCAGCGCAACTCGTAGCCGATGTTCTTGGCGCCGATCGTCGCCTCGATTCCGAACTCCCGCAAACGGGATCGGACCGCGTCCTTGAGGATCTCGCCGATGTTCACCTCGGCGATGCGCACGTTGCCGTGTGCGTCCCGCTCCGCGTCGACCACCTGGGCCAGATCCTCGGGGTCGAGCCTCAGGACGAGGCCCTCCGCGAGCACGCCACACCGTAGCGCCGCCCGTCGGACAGACGCTTGATGATGGCAGCCACGAGCGTGTCCACGACCTTCTTGAGCGGGATCCGCTCGCTGGCGAACTCCTCCGGAATCAGCGTCAGCGTCGCGCCCGCGGCCTTCCCGATTCCCAGAGCGAGGTGTCCGGCCTTGCGCCCCATCGCGATCACGAAGTACCAGCGCGAGGTCGTCCTGGCGTCGACCATCAGGTTCTTGACGATATCGACGCCGAGATGCCGCGCCGTCTGATATCCAAACGTATCGACGTACGGTGGCAGATCGAGATCGTTGTCGATCGTCTTGGGCACGTGCGCGACGTGGATGCGTCCGCCCGCGGTCTGTGCGAGGCGCATCGCCGAGAATGCCGTGTCGTCGCCTCCGATCGTAATCAGCTTCGACACGTTGAGCCGCAGCAACGAGATCACGGTGTTCTCGAGGTGCTGCGGGTCGAGGGTCGGGTTCGCTCGAGAGGTGCCCAACCGTGACCCACCCCGGAAATGGATGCGGCTCACGATCTGGATGGTGAGGGGCGTCGTGTGGTCGATGTCGCCCTGCATGATCCACTCGAAACCGTCCTCGATCCCGACGACCTCGACGCCATCGAGGACACCGCGGATCGTCGCGGCTCCGATGACACTGTTGATGCCCGGCGCCAGTCCTCCGCCGACCAGAATTCCGAGTCTCTTCGGTTGGCTCATGCGATCCCTCGCGGAACGCTATGGTAGCCTCGCTTGAGCCGTCTTCTTCAGCGGAGCTAGCCATGAATATTCGCAGCCTCAGCCTCCTCGTCCTCGCGTGCTCGTTGATTCCGGGTTCAGCGATCGCCCAGATGGGAATCGCGAAAGGCCGGATCGTCGATCAAGACGGCAAGCCCGTCGCCGACGTCGCGATCACTTTTGATTACCTCGGCGAGATGAACCGCAAGTTCGAGACCAAGACGGACGATAAGGGTCGCTACACACAGGTCGTCAACTCCGGCCGGTACCGTATCACCGCCACAGCCGATGGCTATCGAGGGACGTACATCGACGGGCGGATCCCATCGGGACCCGCCACCGACATTGACGATCTGGAGATCCTCAACGTCGCGGTCGCGGCAGAGAGAGCCTTCGCCCCGGTCCTGAAACAGTTCGAGGAGGCGGGAAGGCTGAGCAAGGAAGGGAAGCTCGACGAGGCACTCGCCGTCTACGAAGGGCTGCTTCCGGAGAACGACGAGCTTCCGGAGCTTCACTTCAACATCGGCGCCTTGCACGCTCGCCAGGAGGAGTGGCCGGAGGCCGAGGCGGCATTCAGGAGAACGCTCGAGCTGAAGCCGGATCAGCTGAACGCCGCGCTCTCGCTCGCGGGCGTCCTCGAAAGCCAAGGCCGCGCCGACGAGGCCGATGCCGTCCTCCAGGGACTCGCCGACCAGAACCCCGACAACCCCGAGGTTCTCTACGAGCTCGCCAGGGGCCTCGTCAATGCAGACCGTCTCAATGAGGCCAGGCCGGTGCTCGAGAGAATCTTCGAGCTCGAACCCGAGAGAGCCGAGGGCCATTATCTCATGGCGATCATCGCCCTCAACAGGGGGGAGAACGACGAAGCAATCGGCCGCCTAGAGCGGTATCTGGAGCTCGCCCCCGACAACGCGCTGAATCGGGGCCCGGCCGAGAAGATCCTCGAACAGCTCAAAGCGGCCGTGAAGTAGGGCTCGCTCCTGGCGGCGAGTGGATCGGACCCAACAAAACCCTGACGTGCTCGCGTGCCCACCACCCTGAAGCGCGAGCTCCCCACTTCGTGAAGGTGTAGCGCCAGAGCACGAGTCGCAGAAAGCGCGGGCGCTCGCTCGAGAAGGGATCATCCGCGAGCAGTCGGGCGACGCTCGGCTCGCCCTCGAGAAGTCGTCGCGCGAAGCTCTGCACCCAGGGGTCCTGCCGGGTCCACCAATGGCGGACGCCCTCGTCGCCGTGAACGGCCAGGCGCTCGGCGCCGAGCGCCGCAAACCACATCTGCCAATCGAGCCGCGGCATGTGTGGAGCCAGAAATGGCGGAGCAACCTCGACGCGGCCTGGTTTGTAGCGGAACTCGTAGGTTCTCCAGTTGGTCGCGTCGAGACTCCCCTGAAACTCGATCTCCGGCCGTGTTCTCGTCATCGTTTTAAACAGGCCGTAGGAGCCGCTGATGAGGAAAGGGCGGGTCCACGATCGAAGCGCCAACAGCGGGTGGTCGGGATGGTCGTTCCAGTAGTTGGTCCGGAAGGCCTCTGTGATCGGAACCACGCTCAGGAGGACCAGGAGCGCGGCTACCGGGGCCATCACGAAACACTGCCATCGCGGCGGCTTGGGCGCCTCAGTGGCGGCGCTGGCGAGCAGGCGGTGGATCGGACGCGGGAGGTCCGCGTCCTCCAGCAGCGGCAGGCACAGAACCAGCGTCAGCAGGTTGAAGAAGCCGTAATTCCCCGTCAGCGCAATCAGCAGCTGAAGGCCGACGAAACCCCAGAAAGCCGAGATCCTGGCGAGACGAGGCCCGAAGACGGCGAACGGTAGAACGATCTCGATCAGGAACATGGCCCCGCACGACAGCCGGTGCACCCAGAGCGGAAGTTGATGCGCGTACCAGCCGAGCCATGTGGGAATCGGCTGCGACCAGTAGTGGTACTTGAGCGCCGAGAGATCCCACCACGTCGGGTCGTCCCAGCTGAGCTTGCTGACCCCGGACGAGAGCATGAGCTTGAACAGCAGCAGTCGAAGCAACCAGACCATGGCGCGTGAGGGCGCGACTCCCCCGCCCGGCCCGTGCGGCCGCAACGACCACGGTGCGACGAAGATCGCCAGGAATCCCGCCTCGGTGAGCAGGATGTCCCACTGGAATCGAAGGAAGACCTGGCCAAGATGGACGAGGGACAGATAGAGGACGTAGCAGCAGATCAGCGCGGGCGCGGTGAGCACGCCTGCACCGGCGGCCAAAGCGAGAGCGGCGCCCGTTACACAGAAGGTCACGAGCGCGGCGTCCGACGAAGCGAGCCAGCCGAGCGTGGGGAGAACGCTAAGGTGAGCCTCGGGCCGGGCGGCGCGAACCATCGAGAGGTATTCGCCCGCCGGGAGAATCCCGCGTTCCCCGATCAGGCCCGTGACCTGGCTCACGAGCGACAGGAAGGCCGCGAGATACACGAGCGCCATCCCGCGCAGAAACAGCCAGACGACGAGCCGATTCGTCAATCGCGAAAGCGCCCGCGGCCGCGACGCGACTTCAGGGCAGCGGTGTCAGGGCTTCGGCTTGCGCGGGGGAAGGTCACGAGCCCGGCAGACCGACTCGAAGCCAACCCGGCCATGGGAGCCGTCGCAGAAGGGCTTGTTCTCGGAGTGACCGCAGCGGCACAGCGAAACGACACTCCGGCCAGCCAGCCCGAAAGCGCTAGCGTCTTCGTCGACGATCGACATCTCGCCTTCGAGGCGCAGCGGGCCGTTGTTCCTCACAGTCACTTTCATGCGACGATTCTACGCCCTCGCCGAGTCGCGTCCAGGACAGCGGCTCGACTTGCGGCTCGTTTGGCAGGAGTCGAGTGGCTCGGCGGACCCTGCGACGATCCCAGTCCCACATAAGTCATTATATATCAACAAGTTAAAGACTTTTTTTGGCTTCCATCGAGGGCCCGGAGACGCTTTCGGGCGGCCCTACCGGAGGGCGCGGCCCGCTTGACCCCCCGCCCACCCGGACGTAGCCTTGACGCCCCATGCCGACCCGTTCAGGGCGCGTCCGAGAGCCCCGGTTGGTCAGTCGAGCCAGCCCAGAGGACGCGCCCGTTCGCCTGGGTCCTGCCTGGGCGAGCTGGGACGACGAGAGATTGCTCGACCTGCCGTTCTCCGCGCTCTCCAGCCTGACGGTTCGCGAAAATGGGCTCGACGAGTGCATCTCGCGCCTGCGTTCTGAGCTGCGCGCCAGAAGCCTGAAGCTGCCCCTGCACTTCTGGCTGTCTTCCGAGTTCTTCTGCCCCGACGGAGTGCCCGGCGTCGCGATTCCCTTTTACCTCGCGCACCCGCGCCTCGCCGCGCTGGAGCGGTCGCAGATGCTCGAGGTCGAGGGCGGCACGCCGGAGTGGTGCATACGAATCCTGCGGCACGAGGCTGGGCACGCCATCGAAAACGCGTTCCGACTGAAGCGTCGCAAGCGGCGCATCGCGCTTTTCGGCCGATCGTCCCAGCGCTACCCGACTCACTACACACCGAGACCGTACAGCCGCTCCTACGTCGTGCACCTCGAGGCCTGGTACGCCCAGAGCCATCCGGACGAGGACTTCGCCGAGACGTTTGCGGTCTGGCTGGCGTCCGACACCTGGAAGCGTCGCTACGCCGGCTGGCCGGCGCTGAAGAAGCTGGAGCACGTCGACCAGCTGATGAGTGAGCTGGCGGGACACAGGCCGCCGGTTCGCAGCCGACGCCAGGTCGATCCTGTGCACGGCATGGACAAGACGCTGCGCGAGCACTACGTGGACAAGCGCAAGCTGTACGGAATGGACTACCCCGTCTTCTACGATCGCGACCTGCGCCGCATGTTCTCGAGCGCGCCCGAGTACGCGGACAAGCCGACGGCGGCGCATTTCCTCGCTTTGGTGCGACGTGAGGTTCGACGCGTCGTGACACGCTGGACGGGTGTGTACCAATACACCATCGACCGGGTGCTCGAGGACATGATCGAGCGCTGCACGGAGCTGAACTTGCGACTGGCACTTCCGCCGGACCGCGCCAAGCTCGAGTTCACCGCACTGCTCACCTACCAGACCATGAACTTCCTCCAGAGCGGGCGCCACCGAATCGCACTGTGAAGCACCTTCGGGTGCTGGCCATCATGCACCCGGATCTCATCCCCCCGGATCCGGTCGGCCGGCTGGACACCGCGACGGCGGAGTGGAAGACCGAGTTCGACGTGACCGAGACGCTGCGCGAGCTCGGTCACCGGGTGCGCTGCGTCGGCCTGGGTGACGATCTCGGCGTCCTGCGGGAAGCGATCGCGGACTTCGATCCGCACATCGTATTCAACCTCGCTGAAGCCTTCGACGACAAGCCGGCCCTCGAGCACAACGTCGTCGCGTACCTCGAGCTCAAGCGTGTGCCCCACACGGGCTGCGGATCACGGGGTTTGATGCTGGCCGGCGACAAGCCGCTCGCGAAGAGGCTGCTCTCCTACCACCGCGTTCCGATCCCGGAGTTCACGATCGTACCGCGCGGGCGGAAGGTACGGCGTCGCGCTCGGCTCGACTTCCCCCTGATCGTGAAATCCGCGACGCTCGACGCGTCGGTCGGGATCTCTCAGGCGTCGGTGGTCCAGAACGACGCGCGGCTTGCCGAGCGCGTCCAGTTCGTTCACGACAGCCTCGGCACCGACGCGCTGATCGAGCGTTACATCGACGGCCGCGAGCTGTATGTCGGTATCACCGGGAATCGACGCCTCGACACGTTCCCGGTCTGGGAGCTCGCCTTCGACGGCATGCAGGCCCAACACCGCATCGCGTCGGAGCGTCTCAAGTGGAACACGGCCTACCAGAACCGGCACGGGATTCACACCCACGAGGCCGCGGACCTCAGCAGCGACGAGTCGGCGGCGATTCAGGCGCTCTGCAGGCGCGTCTACCGCGGCCTCTACCTCAACGGCTACGGCCGCATCGACCTTCGGCGCGACGCCAACGGCCAGGTGTTCGTGATGGAGGCCAACCCCAACCCGCAATTGGCATTCGGCGAGGACTTCGCCGAATCTGCTGAGCGGGCCGGGATCAGCTACAGCTCCCTCATTCAGCGCATCGTCAATCTCGGGCTACGCCGGACGCCCCACGACTAAGAGTCGGCGACTCCTCCGCTAGGCGACCGCTGGATCCTCCGGGCTGCCGGGCCAGGCCGTCATGTTCGCGGCCCCCTCGTCGGTGATGTAGATGATGTCCTCGAGCCGAACTCCCATCTCGCCGTAGAGGTAGATCCCCGGCTCATCGCTGAAGCACATCCCGGGTCGCAGCTTCGTGCGGTTGCCCTTGACCAGGTAGGTCCACTCGTGGCCATCCATGCCGATCCCGTGCCCGACACGGTGGGTCAGGGACGAGTAGTCCGAGCCGAAGCCGGCGGCCCCGATCACCTTGCGAGCCGCTGCGTCGAGAACCTGACACTCGATGCCCGGACGCGCCGCCGCGAACGCTGCGCATCTCGCACGACGTCCCAGACCTTGCGCTGGCGGTCCGTCGGAGGCGCCCCAAAACGCCCGTCCGTGTGATGTCACTCGCATAGTCCTGGTAGCGTCCGCCGCCATCGATCAGCACGACGTCCCCGGGCTTCAAAGGCTCGGGCTGCGTAGTGCCGTGGGGAAACGCCGCGTCCTTCCCAAAGAGAACGAGCGCGCCCCCGCGCATGCCCAGGCGTCGGTGGGCGGCGGCGCTCAGCCCCGCGACGTCGACCTGGGTCATCCCCTCTTTGAGAGACGCGAACACGGCTCTGTGGGCGCGAACCGAGTTCTGGTTGGCCCGGCGCATCAGGTCGAGTTCGTGAGCGTCCTTGATCATCCGGCACCCGGCGGTCACCGGGGTCGCCAGGCTCACCTCGGCCGCTGGCGCCGCCTCGCTGATACCCGAGACAAAGGCGTAGGGGATCGTCTCCTCGATCCCCACCCGCCCGGCTTTGACCTTGCGATCCGCGAGGATCGCAGCGATGAGCGCGTAGGGAGACTCGTGCTCCTCCCAGGCGCGGATGTCGTCGCCGAGTTCGATCTGCTCTTCGGCCCTCTCCTTCTCGAACGCCGGCGTCACCCACGCGGGGGCGCCCTCGCGCGTGAGCACGAGACCGAAGAAGCGCTCGCTGAGCCCCCAGCGCGCTCCAGTGAAGTAACGCAGCGACGTACCCGATGCGATCACGACGGCCTCGAGCTTTGTCTCGACCATCAGCCGCTGGGCGCGCGCCAAGCGGGCGCGGCGCTCTTCGAGGAGATCCCCGGCAGCTCGGGTTCGGGCTCGAGGGCGGCGATCGGGGCGGGCTGATCGACAGCTTCGGCGGCCGAGGGCACGGGCAGCGCAGTACCGACGGTTGCTGCGCCCGAGACGTGAAACCAATGGCGGCGTGAGAGCGTCATGAGTCCTCCGGAGAGTGGAGCCCGCGCCGACAGCGGCCGGACTCCGAGATGTTAGCGTGCTGAGGTGGTCGCGGCCGGCGCCGAGACGGCCACCATGTCCAGCCAGACGCGCCCGTACTTTTCGGCCTTGGCTTCGCCGACACCGTGGACCTTGAGCAGATCGTCGATAGATCGTGGGCGTAGGACTGCGATCTCCCGCAACGAGCGATCGCTCGCCACGACGTAGGGCGGCACCCCCTGGGTTCGCGCCAGTTCGAGCCGGCGGACCCGGAGCGCCTCGAAGAGGCGTGTCGCCTCCGGATCGAGTTGCTCGGTGGCGACGGCGGGACCGGGCGCACGCCCGCCCGTACGCCGGCGACGCGAAGCGGGCTGCAGGCCGGCGGACTCTGGCAACAGCAGGCGCGCCGGCAGCTCCCCCTTCATCACCGCCCGGCCTGTACGGGTGAGGCAGGCGACGGGGCGGTCGTCTCCCGTGAAGTCGACCCAGCCGGCAGTGACGCAGCGCCGCAGCACGGCCAGCAGGAACTCCTCCCCCCGGTCGGAAAGCACACCAAACGTTGGAGTCCGGTCGAGCCCCGCGCGCTCGAGGCGTGGGTCGGGACGGCCCAGCAGGAGCTTGACGGCCGCGGTCAGCCCGAATCGCTGGTGGATCCTCGCCACGGCGCTCAGTGCCTTGCGCACGAGCAGCGAGACTTCTTCCGAGTCGTGTGGACGGGCATCGTACGTCGAGCAGACGTCGCAGCGCCCACACCCGTTGGGCGTGGTCTCGTCCTCGTCGCCGAAGTAGCGAAGGATCGCGTCGTGGCGACAGCTCCCTCCTTCGACCCAACGCATCAGATCGAGGAACAGGTTCCACTTGTGCTCGACGACCTCGGGGGCGGGCGCGGCGCCGTCGGTACCGCCGCGCTCGATGAGACGGCGCCGCAGCGGCAGGTCGGACGGCGAAGTCAGGAGCAGCCCCCACGCGGGCTCGCCGTCACGACCGGCCCGGCCGATCTCCTGGTAGTAGGACTCGATCGAACCGGGGGGCGCCAGATGGATCACCGCCCGCACGTCCGCTCGATCGATCCCCATCCCAAAGGCGTTGGTAGCCGCGACGATGGAGAGCCGGCCATCGGCGAAGGCCTGCTGAGTCCGGCTCCTCACGTCTCCGCTCAGCCCGGCGTGGTACGCGGCTGCCTTCCAGCCGGCCCCGGACAGCCGATCGGCTTCCTCCTCCGCGCGGCGACGCGTGCCCGCGTAGACGATCGCCGCCCCCCGGGGAGCGTCGGGCGACCCGAGCGCTTCCCGCAGCTGCGCGTCCACCCGGGCGTCGCGCTCGCCCAGGGAGCGCGCTTCTCCGGCGCGAAGCGCGAGGTTGGGACGCGCGAAGCCGTGGAGGCGCTGGGGGGTGTCCGGGCCTAGGTCGAGACGCGCCAGGATCTCGTCCCGAACCACGGGCGTCGCCGTCGCCGTGCAGGCGAGCACGCGTGGCGGCCGGAGCTCGGTGAGCAAGCGGCCGATCTCGAGATAGTCCGGCCGAAAATCGTGTCCCCACTCGCTGATGCAATGGGCTTCGTCGATCGCGACGAGCGGCACGTCCAGGTTTTCGAGCAAGCGTTTGAAGCCGGGAACGACGAGCCGTTCCGGAGCGACGTAGGCCAGCTTGTAGCGGCCCTCGCCGAGGCCCGCTAACCGCTCGCGCATCTCGTCACCGCTGAGCGTGGCGGCCAGGAAGGTGGCGGCCACGCCCCTCGCCTCGAGCGCCTCGACTTGATCCTGCATCAACGCGACGAGCGGCGAGACCACGAGCGTCGTGCCCGGCAGCTGGCTCCCGGGGAGCTGATAGACGAGGCTCTTGCCGCCGCCCGTCGGCGCGACGAGCAGCAGCTTGCGCGCGGTGAGGAGCGTCTCAATCGCTTCGCGCTGGCCTGGCCTGAAGCCTTCGTACCCGAGCTTTCGGAGCCCGCCCTCGAGGTCCAACTCCGCTTCCGGCTGCCTCAGTGCCACGGTCTCGAACGCTACCCGGGAGGGCTGCCAGGGGAGGTCACAAACGCCACGCCGTCTCAGCCTTCGGTGATGAAGCGTTCACGCGCGTCGATCTTGGCGCCGATGAAGTCCTCGAACGGCACGTGCAACATCTCCGCCACCTTGCGGACGAGATACTCTTCGTGAGCCTTCAGCTCGGCGTCAGAGAAGGCGACTCCCCACATCATCTCGACGATGCGTCGCTTCTCAACCCGCGTGTAGCGCTCCTCGACGAGGTCGGCGAACTCGTGCAGCTTCCTTCCCAGCTGAACCTGCTGGCGGGCCAGCTCTATCAGCTGCTCGGTCTGGGCCTCGTCGATACCGAGAACCGCACGCACGCCACGAACGACGGCGCGGCGCTCGTCGTCGCTGATCTCGAAATCCGCACGTGTCATCTCGATGATGAGAGCCGCCGTCGCCAGCTTGATCTCGTGGCGCTCGTCCTCCGGCTCGCCTCCGGGGTCGCCCGCAACGAGGTTGTCCTCGAAGAAGTTGCGTACGTCCAGGATCAGGTCCTGACGCAAGCGCTCGTCGCTACCCCTCTCGTCGCTCACCGGCTAGCCCACGTAGTAGAAGGCGAAGGCGAGGATCGCGTAGATCGCGAGCAGCTGAAGCCCTTCGAACCAGTTGGTTCGGCCGTCGTGGATGAGCAGCGATACGGCGCCGACCGAGAGCATCACCGCAACGACTTCCATGATCGTGAATTCGAGACCCAGCGGAGTTCCGAGAGCGTGGCCCGCCAGGACGAGCACGGGGGCGACGAAGAGCGCGATCTGCAGCGACGACCCCATGGAGATGCTGAGTGCCAGGTCCATCTTGCCCTTCATGGCGACGAGCACTGCCGTGGAGTGCTCGGCGGCATTGCCGATGATCGCGACGACCACGACGCCCATGAACACCTTGCCGAGCCCCATCTGTGTCCCGGCTTCATCCACCGCTTCGACCAGGAACTCGGCCACCACTCCGATCGCAGCAGCCGCCGCGAATAGAACCAGAAGGCTGTTGCGCTTCGACCACACGTGCCCGGCTTCCAGCTCCTCGGCGGCGTCGTGATCCCCCTCCGGCGCGAAGAGATGCTTGTGGCTCCTCAGGGAGAAGACGAGCCCGGCCGCGTAGGTGCCGAGCAGCACCCACGAGATCGCCAGGCTCATCGACTCGATCTGCTCTGGGTGGGCGTGCTCGGTGACGAAGGCGAAGATCGCTGGGATCACCAGCGCGACCACGGCCAGGACCATCATCCCGCTGCCGCTCTCCGCCGCCATCTTGCTGAAGCTGAGCTGCTTCTGCTTCCAGCCGCCGAGCAGCATCGCGAGTCCCAGCACGACCAGAAGGTTCCCGAGGATCGAGCCCGTGAGGGAAGCCTTGACGATCTCGAACTCTCCGGCGCGAAGCGCCATGAACCCGATGATCAGCTCGGCAGCGTTCCCGAACGACGCGTTGAGGAGCCCCCCGATGCCGGGGCCGGTGTGGTGTGTCAGGTGCTCGGTGGCCTCTCCCATCAAACCCGCGAGCGGCAAGATGGCGAGGCAGGCCGTGACGAACACCCACACGGGAGAGGCGTGTGCGTGGGCGAGGTAAGCGCTGATGGGCACGAACACCAGCAGGAGGTAGAGGAGCTTCTTACCGCTCATGACGTGGCCCTCTGGTCAGGTTGGGTGACTCGGTCGTCGCGAAGTATAAGGGCCTGGCGGGGGCGGGTCGCGAACAGCTCGTCCCGAACGAAAATGCGGCCGGCGACCGAGCCCGAGGTGTCTTCCGAGATGCTACGCTCGGCCTGAATCCGACACCGCGGAGGCGCCCGTGTGTAGAAATATCCGTCCGCTGTTCAACTTCGAACCGCCGGCAACCGAGCAGGAGATCCAGGACGCGGCCGTTCAGTTCGTCCGAAAGATCAGTGGCTCGACGAAGCCATCGGCCGCGAACCAGGCGGCCTTCGACCTCGCAATCGAGGAGATCGCCAGCTCGTCATCGAGGCTGCTGGCCCGTCTCGTGACCAAGGCCCCTGCAAAGAGCCGTGAGGCGGAGCGGGCCAAGGCGAGGGCCCGGTTCGAAAAGCGCTTCGCGGCGGGGACCTAGCGCGTCGCGCGCAGTGGGGTCGGGCTCACGGTGACCCGATGCCATCGGAGCACAACGAGAAAAGCCGCCGGGCGCGAGCGCCCGACGGCTGGGGTCCGAGCGGCGACGCAACTCAGTACCGATACTGCTCCGGCTTGAAGGGTCCCTCGACCGGCACTCCGATGTAGGCGGCCTGCTCCGGCGTCAACGTCGTGAGCTTCGCACCGAGCTTGTCGAGATGGAGGCGCGCCACCTTCTCGTCGAGGTGCTTCGGCAGGACGTACACCTTCTTCTCGTACTCGTCCCGGTTCTCCACCAGCTCGATCTGGGCGAGCACCTGGTTGGCGAAGCTGTTGGACATCACGAAGCTCGGGTGGCCGGTCGCGCAGCCGAGGTTCAGCAAACGTCCCTCGGCGAGGATCAGCACGCTGTGGCCGTCCGCGAACTTCCACTGGTCGTACTGGGGCTTGATGTTGATGTGCTCGATGCCGTCGAGCTTCTTGAGGCCGGCCATGTCGATCTCGTTGTCGAAGTGACCGATGTTGCCGACGATCGCCTTGTCCTTCATCCGCTCCATGTGGGCGGCGGTGATGATGTTGAAGTTGCCCGTGGTCGTGATGAAGATGTCGGCCGTCTCGACGACGTCCTCCAGCGTCTTCACGTCGTAGCCCTCCATCGCCGCCTGCAACGCGCAGATCGGGTCGATCTCCGTCACCACGACACGGCATCCCTGCCCCTTCAAGGACTGGGCGCAGCCCTTTCCGACGTCGCCGTAGCCACAGACGACGGCGACTTTGCCGGCGAGCATGACGTCGGTCGCCCGCATCAGGCCGTCGACGAGCGAGTGGCGGCAGCCGTACAGGTTGTCGAACTTGCTCTTCGTGACGCTGTCGTTGACGTTGATCGCGGGGAAGAGCAGCGTGCCGGCCTTCTCCATCTCGTAGAGCCGGTGCACGCCCGTGGTCGTCTCTTCGCTCACACCCTTGCAGGCCGCTGCGACCTTCGCCCAGCGACCGGGCTGGTCCTGCTGGATGCGCGCGAGGGTCTTGAGCACGATCTCGAACTCCTCGCTGTCGGCAGTCGAGGGGTCCGGAACGGAGCCGCGCTTCTCGAACTCGAGCCCTTTGTGAATCAGAAGCGTCGCGTCGCCGCCGTCATCGACGATCTGGTTCGGGCCTTCGCCGTCGCCGAAATCGAGGGCGCGCTGAGTCATGTCCCAGTACTCGTCCAGGGTCTCGCTCTTCCAGGCGAACACCGGAACGCCCTTCGGCGCGTCGGGCGTGCCGTCGGGCCCGACGACGACGGCGGCTGCCGCGTGGTCCTGCGTCGAGAAGATGTTGCAGGAACACCAGCGGACGTCGGCGCCGAGTTCTTTCAGCGTCTCGATCAGCACGGCGGTCTGGATGGTCATGTGGAGGCTGCCCATGACCCGCTGGCCCGCAAGAGGCTTGCGACCCGAGTACTCCGCACGGATGGCCATCAGCCCGGGCATCTCCTGCTCGGCGAGCTGAATCTCCTTGCGGCCCCACTCGGCCAGATTGAGATCGGCGACCTTGTACACGAGACCACTCTTCGTGGCTACGGCTTGAGCTGTCGTCATCTTCTCTCCTTATTGCTTCCTGAGGATTTCGTTGGAATCTGTGTGATGGCGCGCTCGGCGGTCAGCATCACCATGGCGGGGCCCTTCGCGCCGGGCTCGGGCACGAGTGGGCGCGTAGCGACCTTCACGAGGCCGGCCCCGTCGGCCAGCGTCTCCAGCTCGGCGGCGGCGAAGCCGCAGCGCTGCTGCCCCATCTCGATTCGAAAGTCGTCGCGGTCGTGGCTCAGCAGATCCACGATCACCGCCTTGCCGCCGGGTCGCAGGATCCGCGCCATCTCCTCCAGCACTTGGCGGGGTTCGGCAACGTAGGTGAGCGCGAGGAGCATCGTCGCGGCGTCGCATTCGCCGTCCTGCAACGGCAGCGACTCGAGCGCCGCGCGGTGCAGCTCGACGTTGGTCAGCTCGCGGGTCCGCTTGCGGGCGGCCTTGAGCATCTCCCCCGAGCTGTCGACGCCGATGGCGCGACCGATGTGGGGAGCGAGGTCGGCGAGCGCGGCTCCCGTCCCGCAGCCGAGGTCGGCGACGACGAGGCTCTCCGGGAGCAACGCCAGCACGGCGGCGATCCCATACTTCTCGCCGTAGAGCTCGAGGCGCAGCTTGTCCCACTGTACTGCCGCCCCGGCGAAGAACTCTTCCGCCCGGCGTCCCCCGTTGCTCAGGTGCCGCTCGAGGCGCAGCTCGTCCTGCCGGCTCGTCGCCCAGCCCTCGATCTCGCGGCGCGCCAGCTTCCACAGCGCGCGGGCCGAGGGGTCGAGAGCGCCGGGCGTCATGCGATACAGGTTCGTGGTTCCGCGCGAACGGCTGCCGAGCCAGGCCTGATCCCCCAGCACCTTCAAATGGCGGCTCACCGTCGATTGCGGCAACTGCAGGATGTCGACGAGCTCGGCGACGCCCAGCTCGTGGCGCTCGAGAAGCCGCAGCAGGCGCAAACGGGTGGCATCCGCAAGGTTGTCCATGCGCGCCATCAGCAGCTCGGGGTCGGTCGTCGTTATCATCCCTCTATCCGGTTAGAAGGATAGATCAAGCGCGGGCAGGCGTCAACCGGAATAACCCAGCCGAGGCGGACGCTAGCTCGACGACTCGCCGCTGGCGATCGAATCGCACGCGACGACCATCAGGGTCATGTCGTCGCGAGGGCGTACCGGGCTGCTGAACTCGAGGACGTCGCCGACGAGGCCCGGAACGAGCGCCGCCGCCGGTAGATCGCGTCGCGCGGCCAGAAAGCCCACGAGCCGCTCCTCGCCATACTCTACGTCCTGCCGGTTCGACGCCTCCGTGATGCCGTCGGTGTAGAGGACGAGCCGGTCACCGCTCCGAAGGCGCGCGTGGCGAGCCTCGTAGTCCTCCTTGGGGACGACCCCGAGGACCAGGCCGGTACACCGGAGCGGCGTCACGCCGTCTTCTCCCACGAGCAGCGGTGGGTTGTGCCCCGCGTTCACATAGAGCAGATCTCCGGTTTCCGGATCCAGCTCCGCGTAGAAGAGCGTGATCAGGCGGTTCGAGGGGATGCAGGCGTGGAGGTGCTCGTTGAGCTTGCCGATCAGCTCCGCCCCGCGCAGAGACGCCGTCACCAGCGTGCGCAGGCTCGCCTGTAGGAGCGCCATCAGCAGGGCGGCGGGGATCCCCTTGCCCGCCACGTCGGCCATGACGAGTCCGACTCGGCCTTCGCCCAGCTCGATGAGATCGAAATAGTCGCCGCCGACGGTGTTGGCCGGGCGCATCGACGAGTTCACCGTCACTCTTCCGCGGGCGAACGGCTCGAAGGGCAGCAGGCCGAACTGAATCTCGCGAGCGATCTCGAGGTCGCCTTTGAGTGCGAGCTTGTCGCGTAGCTCGAGCACCAGCAGAAATAGCAGCAGCGTCGCCGCCATCAGCGTCCAGTCGATCTGCAGGCCTAGACCGCCGCTCCCGAAAGAGTCCAGCGTGAAACGCACCCACGCCACCGCCACGACCGGGACTCCGACGGCAAACAACAGGCGGCGCGCCGGGCTGAGGCGATACGCCATCGCCTGGAAGATCTGCCACGTCGCCATCGGGATCCGTTCCCAGAACGGGCGGTCCCGGAGCGCGTCGAAGTCGATCTGCCGGGTGAAGTAGCGGAAGCTCTCGCGCGGCTCCTCGTCGACGAGATCGCGCAGCCCCCGGCTCGTGACGTCTCGCGTGTAGAGGGCCCGCACCTCTTTCCAGCGATCGTTTGCGGACCTGTCGGCGTCTCCCTCGAGCTCGTCCTCGGACTTCCATTTGCCGGCGAGCCGCCCTCCCAGCTCGTCGATTCGGCGTTTGAGATCGTCGGCGACGTTTTCGCCACGTTTTTCGGGATCATCGCTCGAACGCCACTTGTCCCCGAGCCTCGCCCCGAGGACGTTCATGCGCTGCTGGAGATCGGCGAGGTCGTTCTTCACTTGGAACCCCACCCGACCTGTCCTCTGGAAAGGACACGTCCGGACCTCATGCTCGCCACTAACTCCTTTGCTGTCGCTACTTTGAAGGAAACAAGACCGGCACGGCTGTTGCTATGAGTAGATACGAAGAAGGCCCGCTCGGGGGTCCGGGCTTCTTGGGAGGTCGACATGCTCAGGACTGTTCCTCTCGTATTCGCCGCAATCGGACTCGTGGGTCAAGCGACGTCGGGCGATGCCGCCGAGTTCCGGATTCACATCGACCTGGGCCAGCATCGCGAGTATCGCGACGCCCGAGGGAGGGCATGGGAGACCGGGTATGAGCGAGGCTTCGACGAAGGCTTTCGCGAGGGCCGACGCGCCGCCCGCCGACACCGCGACAACGACCGCTGGCGCCATTCCCGATTCCGCGATGGAACCTCCCGCTACCGCTCGCGCGACGGGCGCAGAGACGCCTACGTCCACGGCTACCGCGCCGGCTTCGAGTCAGGGTACACGCGTGCGTACCGCGAATACCGTCGCGACGACCGGAACGGGCGCCGGGCGATTCGCAACTACGACCGCGGGCACCGACACAACGGCCGTTCCGAACTCTGCTACCTGAGGCACTAAGGGGGTCGCTCGGGCACCGCTTCGAGGTGGGCCACGCTGACCAAGGGCAGCGGTTTGCCACCGCTGACCTTGGTATCACATTCACCAAAGAGGCCCCCTCTTCGCGGCACCTCTCGCTCGGGCTGAACGGATCGCCTCGTTTGAACCGTTGTTCCTGGTGGCCTGCCCTAAGCGGCACCTCTCGCTCAGGCTGGCGTATCCATCAAGGACTGGCGCTCACCCGCCCCTCGCTAGATCCGTCGGGCGAAAATGGCTACGCGCGTTTGTCGGGGGAAACGTAATCGCGCCGGCCGGAGCCGGTGTAGACCTGTCGCGGGCGAGCGATCTTCTGGTCGGGGTCCTCGAGCATCTCGTTCCACTGCGCCAGCCAGCCCGCAGTGCGAGGGATCGCGAAGAGAACCGGGAACGTGTCGATCGGGAAACCCATCGCCTGGTAGATCAGGCCCGAGTAGAAATCGACGTTCGGGTAGAGCTTGCGCTTGACGAAGTAGTCGTCCTCGAGAGCGATCCGCTCGAGCTCGAGAGCGATGTCGAGGAGTGGATTGCGGCCCGTCACATCGAAGACCTGATCGGCCATCTTCTTGATGATCTTGGCCCTCGGATCGTAGTTCTTGTACACCCGGTGCCCGAATCCCATCAGGCGGACGTTGCGATCTCCCTTCATGTCTTTGATGAACTGCCCGACGCGGTCCTTGGAACCGATCTCGTTCAACATCCGAAGCACGGCCTCGTTCGCTCCACCGTGCAGCGGGCCGTAGAGCGCGGCGATCGCGGCCGCGGTCGCAGAGTAGGGATCCGTCTCCGACGACCCGACTCCGCGCATCGCCGAGGTCGAGCAGTTCTGTTCATGATCTGCATGCAGGATGAAGAGAACGTCCAGCGCCTTCTCGAGCACCGGATCGACCTCGTAGTCGCCCACGGCGAAGAGCATCCGCAGGAAGTTGCCGCAGTACGAGAGGTTGTTGTCCGGGTAGGTGTAGTGGAGCCCCTGCGAGTGTCGATGCGCGTACGCCGCGAGGATAGGGATCTTGGCGATCAGACGGAAGATCTGGCTGTGACGTACCTCGCGGTCATGGATGTTCTTGGCCTCGGGGTAGAAGGTGGAAAGCGCCGCGACCGTCGACGCGAGCATGCCCATCGGATGGGCGTCGTAGCGGAAGCTCCCCATCAGCTCCTTGATGTTCTCGTGCACCATCGTGTGATGAGTGACGTTGTGGGTCCACTCCTCGCCCTGCTGCTTGGACGGCAGCTCGCCGTTGAGAATGAGATAGGCCGTCTCGAGATACGTGCTCTGCTCCGCGAGCTGCTCAATCGGATAGCCGCGGTAGTTGAGGATGCCCTTCTCGCCGTCTATGAAGGTGATGCTGCTCTTGCACGACGCCGTGTTCTTGAAGGCTGGGTCGTACGTCATCATTCCAAAGTCGTCGTCGTTGACTTTGATTTGACGCAGCTCCATCGCGTTGATGGTGTCGTCCTCTACAGGGATCTCGTAGGCCTTGCCAGTGCGGTTGTCTGTGACCGTCAGGGTGTCCTTGCCCATGGCGAAACCTCCCCCCCGAGACCTGAAGCGCGAGGATCCGCAGGCTAGCATCGCCATCTTTGGACCGCAAACGTTTGGTCGGCACCGCGGAACTCCGGCAAGTCGAGGCACCACAACGAGATGAGTCGTTGGCTACGGAAGGTTCAAAAGGCTCACGGTCGCCGCCACTCCGGGCCCGTCGGGTCCAGGCGCGCCCCGATCGAAGCGCAAACAGATCCAGTTCTCCCCGGGAACCTGCAGGACCGCCGGCACGTGGAAGCGGATCTCCTCCCAGGCTGTCCCGAGCGGTCGCCGTTCGAGGGCTCGACCGTTCATCAGGAGCGTGACGATCTGCGGTTGGGCGCGGCGCGGCGCGGCGCCCGCGCCGTCAAAGTGGCGTCGAAATCGAACGGCTCGCGCAGGGGAATCCGAATGCAGGCCTCGGGATGGTCGACCCAGCGCAGGCTCGGCCCCTCGCGAGGTCGTCGCGGCGGTGACCAGCGACCCGACAAATCCTCCTCGTTGGCACGAGCGAGGACCACCTCTCCCCCTGGATTGAAGCGGCCCTCGTAGAAGTACTCGCCGGACAGGAAGTCGTAGACGAGGGCGGCCCCGGTTGGACAGAAAACCGTGCCCGCCGCCAGCTGCGTCGCGACACGCAACTGGCGCGCTTGAACGCGTGCCAGATCCGCCAACGGCGCCGCGTCGGGGAAGTGGCCAGCGCGCCGGGCCGCGACGAAGCCTACGTTCCAGCCGGCGAGGCCGACGACCACTAGAGCGGGAGCCGCCAGGGGCCGACGCGCGAGGAATACCGTCATACGAGCGATCAAGTGTGCGAGGCCGACGGCCACCAGCGGCATCGCCAGGTCGTATCGCCGAGCGCCGAAGGCGTCGCCCGCAGCCCAGTCGCGCACGCCACCATTGACCCAGGTCAGCAGCGCGAAGCCGACCAACAATGCCCCGAACCGGCGCGCGTCCCGGCCGAGCCCCAGCAGCAAGCCGGCAAAGCCCACGAGTGTGATCGGAGTCCATGCGAACAGGCCGTGGCTGGCGGACAACAGAGTCTGGATCCAATGAGGCGATGACCAGTCCATGAAGCCCCGACCCTGGGGCAGCGTGATGAAGGAGCCGTAGAGCGTTCTCCAGATGATCAGCTGCGGTAATAGCGGAACCAGCGTCGCCAATCCCGCCGCGGCCAGCTACCCCACGCGAACCCGATGGCGCCGCAATTCATCGAGGGCCAGCAGCCCGAGCGGGACGGCGAGCACCAGCCCCTGCCAGCGGATCACCGTCACCACGCCGAGCAGGGCCCCGACCGTGCTCCAGGTATTGAGACTCGGCCGCCGCAGGGCTCGATCGGCGGCCCAGATCAGAGCCGCGGCGGCACCGAACGCCAGGCCGTGGGCCATGGCCGGGGCAACGAAAGCGTAGTGGAGCGTCGGCGAGGCGACGACACTGCCGGCGACCGCCAGGACCGCCACGCCACGCCCGTACCGAGCGGCGAGAGTGCGCCCGAGCAGCCACGACCCGACCGCCAGCCAGAACAGTGTCCCGAGCGAGGTCGATCGGACGTAGGGCGGGCCGTATCCATCGGGCTCGATCGAGCCTCCCAGAACGGTCACATAGAGATGCGCCAGCCCGAAGAAAGGAGACCACAGGAGCGCCGGACCGACCGAGTGAACCAGGCCCGGGCGCCCCGCCGGTTCGGCCGGTTCCGCCGCATAGCCCCAGCGAGCCCACTCGTTCTCGAGGTCGAGATCGCCGTCCAGTGCGAGCGAGCGGAGTTGAGCGTAGTAGCTCTGCGAATCGGCGCGAAAGTGCGGGGGAATCCAGGCGGCGGTGCCCCAGAGCAGCGTGACGAGCAGGCCAGGGCCGACCAGGCTGCGCAGCCGACCGCCTCGCGCCGAGAGCCAGGCGGCGAGCGCGCCTGCAACCAGAGCGGTCAGGACGAAGCCACCCCGTCTGCCAGGGTCGAACAGGGCCAGTGCGGCCGCGACGAGGCCGACGACAAGTGCCGTCGCCCCGACCTTCGCCGTGCGGTCTGAGCTCAAATCACCCTTGGGAGGCCGATCGATCGGGGCGGTCGCCCCGGATGTTACCAGCCTCGCCGGTCAGCGAACTCCGGGCAGATCTCCCGTCGACACGCCGGCCAACTCTTTGAGAGCGCGCGCCACTTCGATCCTGACCATGCGTTTGCGCCAGTAGTGCGTGAGGTCGGTGTTGTCGAGGGGCCGAGCGGGCTTGTACGCAATCCCCGCTGTCATCTCGATGGTTTCGAGATCGAGCCGCCTGCCGCGCACGAATTCCACCGCGTCCGCCGCCCAGACAGGGTGCGTATCTACGGCCCCGAGCACGATGCGCGCGTCTTCGACGACGTCATGTTTTCCGAGGCGTACGGCCGCTGCGACGCCGACGAGCGGAAAGTCGATCGTGCCCCGCCGGCGTAGCTTCCGATAGGTCGCTCGCCAGCCGCTTCGGTCCGGCACATGGATGCGGGTCATGACCTCGTCGGCCCGCTTCGCCAGGTAGTCGATGCCGTCGGGACCGTAGAGGTCGTGAACGGGGATGCGCCGCTCGCCGTCGGGACTCACGAGCGAGACACAGGCGTCGAGGGCGATCATCACCGGAGCCGTGTCGGAGGACGGCAGGGCCCAGCCTTGAGGCAGTTGCCGATGGCGTTGCGCCAGAACTCGGACTGGTTGTAGAAGTTGCAGCGGGTGTCGACACAGAGGTTGCCGCCGATCGTGCCGACGTTGCGCAGGGGCGGCGACGAGACGAGCCCCGCAGCACGCTGAAGCGCCGGCCAACGAGCGGCCACCATCGGATCGCGCACGATCTCGGTCAACGTCGCCAGTGCTCCCAACTCGAGTGAGCCGTTCGCCTCGATCGATCGCAGTCCCGGGATCGAGCGCAGGCTGACGAGCACCTTTGGCGTGAACTGACGGCGCTTCATGTTCGGGAACAGGTCCGTCCCACCAGCCACCGCCATCGCGTCCGGGCCGTGGTCGCGAAGCACCTGTGCCGCCTCCTGCGCAGTGCCGGCCGCGACGAACCGAAATGGCGGCAGGCGCATCATGACCGCACCTCCTCAGGCTTCGGCGCGAGCGGCTTGACGCTGAATGTGGCCGGATAGACGTACTCGGGCATCGTCGGTCCACGCAGGCGACCCTCGAGCGCGGCGACGACCTTTTCGGGGATGATGGGGACCTCGTCGATGCGCACGCCGAGGGCGTCGTGAAGCGCGTTGGTCACGGCGGGGATGACGGGCAGAAGCGGGCCCTGCCCGCACTCTTTGGCACCGTACGGGCCCTCGGGATCGAGAGTCTCGACGAGGATCGATTCGACCTCGGGCATCTCCAGCGTCGTAGGGCTCTTGTAGTCGAGCATCGACGGAATCTTGTGCAGGCCCTTGCGGAAGACCTGTTCTTCCATGAGCGCCTCTCCGAGCGCCATGTAGACGGAGCCCTCGACCTGGTCGAGCACCAGGACAGGATTGAGTGCGCGGCCGATGTCGTGGGCAATCCACACCTTGTCGACGCGGATGATTCCGGTCTCACGATCGGCCGTCAGCTCGACCACAGCCGCGGAGTACGAGTAGGTCGGCGTTGGGCCCACCCCGGAGCCCTTCCAGCGGGCGACTTTCTGGGGCGGCGTGTACGACCCAACGGCGCCGAGCGTCCCGAAGCGGGACTCTGCCAGCACCACGGCCTCGGCGAACGAGAGCGACCGCTCCGGGTTCTCGCCGTCCCAGACCCTTCCGTCGGCGGCGAGCAGCGAGCCGGCCGAGGTCTCGAGCTTCTCGGCCGCGGCTTCGAAGAGCAGAGCCCGCACCCGCTGGGCCGCCTGGATCGCGGCGTTCCCCGTGATCAGCGTCACGCGCGACGAGTACGAGCCCAGATCGACGGGGGTGAGGTCGGTGTCGGCGGTGACGACGCGCACGTCCTCGGGGCGGATACCCAGCTCCTCGGCAACGACGTAGGCCAGAACGGAATCGGATCCCTGCCCGATGTCCGTGGAGCCACAGAAAACGCAGACTCCCCCGCCGCGATCCAGCTTGATCTGGACACCGGAGTGCGGCATCTCGTTTCAATAAATCGGCAGGCCGGCGCCGCTGATGTAGGACGCCCCCGCGATGCCGAGACCCCGCCCCTCGCCGAGCTTTCCATGTCGCTCGCGCCACCCGCTCTTCTCGACGACGCGCTCGAGGCACTCCTTCAAGCCGATCGTACCGACCTTCATCTGGTTCGCTGTGACGGCCCCTTCTGCCAGGGTGTGATCGAGTCGCCACTGGGCGGGATCGATGCCCAGCTCCTCGCAGAACTTGTCGATGTGGCATTCGAGGGCGTAGCGTGGCTGCGGCGTGCCGTGCCCGCGCTTGGGGCCACAGGGCGGCTTGTTGGTGAAGACGCGTACGCCGTCGAAGCGGTAGCGCTCGATGTCGTAGGTGACCGTTTGCAGGGCGCCCGTGTAGTAGAGGCTCGCGACCCCGTAGCTCCCGTAGGCGCCGCCGTCCAGAGCCGACTGAAAGTGCATCGCTTTGATCGAGCCGTCCCTGCTCAGCCCGGTCTTGATGTGCATGTGAACGGGATGCCGGCCCCGATGGCAGTAGAACACCTCCTCGCGCGTCAGCGTGATCTTCACGGGCCGCCCGCACTTCCGCGACAGCTGGCAGACCACGACCTCGTGGCCGAACGGGTCGCTCTTGCCTCCGAAGCCACCGCCGTTGGGACAGGCGATGACGCGAACCCTGGAAGCGGGCAGCTCGAGGACTTTGGACACGGCGCGGTGCACGTAGTGAGGCGTCTGGGTCGACGACCAGAGCGCCAGCTTGCCGTCGGCGCCGAACTGCCCCACCGCTGCGTGCTGCTCCATCGCCAGATGGGTGTTCCCCTGAAAGAAGAACGTGTCTTCGCGGATGTGGTCGGCCTCGGCGAATCCCTCTTCTACGTTGCCGAAGTCGAGCGACACGGCCTTGTGGACGTTACCCTCGGGACCGTAGTCGTGGATGCGATGCTTCTCGTTTGCGAGCGCGTCCTCGATGGTCATGAGGGCCGGCAGCACCTCGTAGTCGACGACGATCTCACGGAGCGCCTGCTCGGCGGTCTCCTCATCTACTGCTGCCACCGCGGCCACTGGGTCACCCACGAAGCGAGCCGTGTCGATGGCGAGCGCGTGCTCGTCCTCGCTGATGGGCAGGATTCCGAACGGGATCGGCAGCTCGGCCCCCACGAGTGTCGCGCAGACACCCGGGAGGGCGACGGCCCTCGGCGCGTCGATGCTGCGAATCCTCGCGTGGGGGTGAGGCGAGCGAAGCAGCTTCGCGTAGACCATCCGCGGCAACGCGAGATCGTCTGCGAAGACGGTGGTCCCGACGACCTTTGCTGCGGCATCGATCTTGGGGAGCGAGCGGCCGATGACGCTCAGGTTCTTCATTGTCGTGCTCAGGCATTCACGGGCTCCGCTTCGCGCCTGCGTCTCGCCGCCAGCTCGACCGCCTCGAAGATCTTCAGATACCCGGTGCAGCGACACAGGTTGCCGGCCAGCGCTTCCGCGATTTCCTCGCGTGGCGGATTCGGCTTCTCCTCGAGCAACGCCCGGGCTGCCAGCAGGAAGCCCGGGCTGCAGTAGCCACACTGCGCGGCTCCCAGTTCGACGAAGGCCTGCTGGACCGCGTCCAGCCGCGCCCCGTCCGCGAGCCCCTCCACGGTCAGCACACAGCACCCCTCGCACTCCACGGGCAGGGCCAGGCACGACAGCACCGGCTGGCCGTCGACAAGCACCATGCACGTCCCGCACTCACCCAGCTCGCAACCGTGTTTGGTGCCCAGCAGCGTGTGGTGAACCGGCGCCAGGAACTCGCGCTCCTCCCCGTTGACCTTCAGGCGAAAACGCCGCTCGGGGGTATCCATTTAACCGGTGTAAACTGAGCCGGTGGATCACCCTCGTGCTGGCACGCACTATCCGCGGTCCGTGGGCGAGTTCCAGGCCTGGTTCCGGACCGATGCGGACTGCCTGGAGTGGCTGCGGTGGCCCGCCAGCTTCGCCTGCTTGGACTGCGGCCATGATGGGGGCTGGCGGCTGGGCGACGGTCGCTTCATGTGCTCAGGGTGCGGCGGCCGTACGTCGGTGACAGCGGGCACGATCTTTGACCGGACGCGCACGCCGCTAACGGTTTGGTTCACCGCCTGCTGGCTGTTCGCCACCGGCAAGGACGGGATCTCGGCGCTGAGCCTGAAGCGGACGCTGGAGATCGGCTCCTACCAGACCGCGTGGGCGATGCTCCATCGGCTGAGGTCGGTGCTGGTGCGCCCGGGCCGGGACCGGCTGGCCGGGATGGTACAGGTAGATGAGACCTACATCGGCGGTGAGGAGGCGGGGCTGCGCGGCGGCCGGGCCAAAGGCAAGAAGGTTTTGACCGGGATCGCGGTGGAGGTCCGGGAGCCGAGAGGATTCGGACGGTGCCGGATGCTGCCGCTGACCGATGCGTCGGCCGCCTCGTTGCACGCCTTTGTAACGGCTCACGTCGAGCCGGGCGCGAGGGTCGTCACCGACGGCTGGCAGGGCTACCGCGGACTGGAGAAGCTCGGCTACGTCCACGACCGGCGCAGCCAGCGGGCCGCCCGAACCCGCGGGGAGGATCCCGGCGAGCTACTGCCCGCAGTGCACCGGGTCGCCTCGCTAGCCAAGCGGTGGTTGCTGGGTACCCACCAGGGCTCGGTGAACGACGCGCACCTGGCCAGCTACCTGAATGAGTTCGCGTTCCGCTTCAACCGCCGCACCTCCCGCAGCCGCGGGATGGTGTTCTACCGAGTGCTCGAGCTCGCCGTCGCCCACGACCCGGTGCGCTACCAGGATCTCATCGCCACCCAGCGGCCCCGGGCAGTGCCGCCCTCGCAGCCGCAGGCGCGCGGGCACCCGCCGAGCCTGGAGCGCTCTCCAGCGAACCGCCCGTGGAGAACTGCCAACCTGGACTCCTCCGGTTAAATGGAGACCCCCAAATCCGCTTTTCCAAGTTCAGAGCCTCCGCGCCTCGATTTGACCGAACGTTCAAATTACAGATGAGTATAACCATGCGAGCCCGGAGCCGCCAGGAGAAAACGCGTTAGGAAGGGCTGCCGGCGCTGCTGGGCGGATTACCGCGCCGCAAACCGGCCAGCAGGAAGCCAGCGAACTGCTCCGCGATCTGCTGCGAGCTGGCGCTCCCCGTCGGTGAGAACCATCGGGTGATCCAGTTCATCGCGCCCAGGATGGCGAAGCTGACGAGCTTCGCGTCGCCTTTTGCGAACACACCCTCGTCCATGCCCTGCTGCACCAGCCGGCGCACCCCGTTTTCGAAGCGATCGCGCTTGGCGGTCACCCTGCGAAACAGACGGGGCGACAGGGCGCCGATGTCGTGAGTGAGCTCGGTCCCCTGCAGCTCGTCCAGCAGCATGTGCACGAAGCCGACGACGAGACTGTGGACCTTCTGATCCGTCGCGTCCGACCCGCGGTCGATGCGTTCGAGCAGCTCGATAAGGATGTCGAGCGAGTAATCGTGACAGAAGAAGAGGATCTCCTCCTTATTCTCGAAGTAGTAGTAGAGGCTCCCTTTCGTCATGCCCAGGGTGCGCGCGATCTGCTCGACGGATGCCCCGTGATAGCCGTGTCGGGAAAACGCTGCCGCGGCAGTGCGCAGGATCTCCGCGCGCTTCTGGGTCGAACGCGGGCCTTTCGCGCGGGGTCGTTTGCCCAACTACTGCGATTTCAACGCTGTTGGCCGCGGAGTCCCGTCGGCGAGACCGACCCAGTCGAACCGCACTAGCCGGCCGGCTGCTCTCCGATCTGCTGCGCGAGGTAGTTGTCGAGACCGATCAGCTCGATCATGTCGATCTGCGCCTCGAGCCAGTCGACGTGCTCTTCCTCATCCTGGAGGATCTTCTCGAGCAGCGCTCGCGAGCCGTTGTCGCCCTCGTCCCTGCACAGATTCACGCCCCGATTGAGCCTCTCGACCGCATCCTTTTCGAGGTCGAGGTCGAACGCGTGCTGCTGCGGTACGGTGGGTCCCACGTTGATCTTCATGTAGCGCTGCATGTTGGGGGCGCCCTCGATGTAGAGGATGCGCTGGATGATCTGGTCGGCGTGCTGCATCTCCTCGATCGACTCCTGGCGCGAATGGGCCGCGAGCTTGTAGTAGCCCCAGTTCTCGGCCATCTTCCCGTGGATGAAGTACTGGTTGATGCCCGTGAGCTCCGCGCTCAGGACGTCGTTGAGGATGAAAATGACGTCGTCGTTGCCCTTCATAGCTCTCCCCAAAGGGCGCGAGGACACGCCCGAGCCGCCGATGTTACCGCGAGCGCGGACGAAGCTTCAAGGGGAGTCGAGATAGTGTCGGAAGTCGGGCACGCACGCCGTACACACGACACCACATCGGGCGCGCCGCGCTGCCTCCTCAGGCGCGACACACCGTGCCTTCGCAGACTCGACGATGTCGGCGAAGGACACCTCGGCACACTCGCAACGCGTCATGCGCGGGGGTTGCTGGTCGGGTGGTCGCTTCCTGAGGCTCAAGCCTTCCATCGCCTTCCACAATAATGAAAGCGGATGTCGCTTTCAAGTCGGCGCAGCACCGGAGAGGGGGCTCGGAGTAGAATCGGGCTGTGCCTGAGGCCGTCGACGTCACCTGCCCGTGCTGTGATGCGATGCTCAAGGTCGATCCTGCAACGGGGGCGGTTACCTGGATCGATGAGAAGAGGGGCTCGACCCGCAGCTTCGACGACCTGGTGAGCCGCGCCCAGTCGCGCAGGGGGATCCTGGACGAGAAGTTCGCTCGCTCGGTGCAGCAGACGAAGCACTCGAAGGAAATCCTCGGAAAGAAGTTCGAGGCGGCGCGCAAACGCGCGGCCGACGAACCCGACAAGAAACCGCCGAATCCTTTCGACTACGATTGATCACCGACTGCGGCGCCCATCTCAGGCGCCGCGCCTGGAGGCTAGTCCGATGAAGAAGCTGTTGGTTGCCGCTGCTGCCCTCTCACTGGCCGCCCCGCTGCTGGCGCACCAGAACCCGCGCGAAGAAGTGACGGCGACCGTCTCCGGGAAAGCCGTGAAGATCGAGTACGGGCGGCCGGCGCTGAAGGGCCGCGACATGCTCGGCCTCGCAACGGTGGGCATGAAATGGCGCCTGGGCGCCGATGACGCCACGACATTGAACACCGAGGCCGATCTCAGCTTCGGTGAGGTCGAGGTCCCGAAAGGGAGCTACCGGCTCGAGGCCCTCAAGGCGTCCGCCAAGGCGTGGCACCTGATCGTGGTTGGCGCCGATCGCGAGACCGTGGCCGAGATCCCGCTCGAGACGGAGTCCCTCCAGTCGCCCGTTGAGCTCCTCACCCTCCAACTGAAGGGCGATGGCGAAAAGGGCAAGTTCGTCATGTCCTGGGGCACGACAGCCATGGTCGCGAGCTTCACCGCGAAGTAGTCAATCAGCGGGTTGGGGCTCTCCCGGGCCCGCTGCACCTTCCGATACGACGATCAACGGAAGGCCACAGAGGCACGGAGCCACAGAGAACGCACGGAGGATCGGTAAGCTCCGATCAGTGACTCAACCCGATCGAGACAGGCCCGAATCGATCGGGATTCGCAGGTGTTGCACTGTGCCTCTGTGTCTCCGTGGCTGCCGTTGATCGGCCGCCGTACGCGATCAACCGTGAATCGAGACGAACCAGGGGGCCAGGACCAGCGACACCACGCTCATCAGCTTGATGAGAATGTTGAGCGAGGGGCCCGAGGTGTCCTTGAAAGGATCGCCGACGGTGTCGCCAACCACCGCGGCCTTGTGGGGCTCGCTTCCCTTCCCGCCGTGGGCGCCGCCCTCTATGTACTTCTTGGCGTTGTCCCACGCCCCTCCGGCATTGGCCATGAACAGCGCCATCAACACGCCGGTCAGCGTAGCGCCCACCAGCAGGCCGCCGAGCGCCTCGGTGCTCCATGCGCCGACGATGACCGGCGCGACGATAGCGGTCAGGCCGGGGAGGATCATCTCGCGTAGTGCGCCCTTGGTGGAGATCTCGACGCAGCGCGCGCTGTCGGGCTGGGCCTCGCCTTCCATCAGCCCCTTGATCTCCTTGAACTGCCGGCGCACCTCATCGACCATGTCCTGAGCCGCCTTGCCAACGGCCGTCATGGTCATCGCGGAGATCAACATCGGCAAGATGCCACCGATGAACAGCCCGACAATCACCGTCGGCCTCGAGACGTCGATGCTCTCGAGCCCGACGGCCGAGCGGTACGCGCTGAACAACGCGAGCGCCGTCAGCGCCGCCGAGCCGATCGCGAAGCCCTTGCCGATTGCCGCCGTCGTGTTGCCCACGGCATCGAGGCCGTCTGTGATCTTGCGAACTTCCGGCCCGAGCCCACTCATCTCCGTAATCCCGCCCGCGTTGTCGGCGATCGGGCCGTAGGCATCGACGGACATCGTCACACCGACCGTGGCGAGCATGCCCACCGCTGCGATGCCGATGCCGTAGAGGCCTGAGGCCGCGTAGGAGGCGTAGATGGCGGCGCAGATCAGCAGCAGCGGAGCCGCTACCGACTCCATCCCCACCGCGAGACCCGCGATGATGTTGGTGGCCGCGCCCGTCTTGCTGGCTTCGGCAATCCGGCGCACCGGGGTCGCAGCGGTGTAGTAGTTCGTAACGAGGCCGATCAGGATACCGGCGACCGAGCCGATCGCGACCGCCCAGAATGGGCCGAGCCGGTCGTAGGCGGGATCCCCGGCAAACACGTCCATTTTCGAGGTGACGAACCAGGCCCCCGCGTAGAAGATCGCGGCCGCCACCCAGGTCGTGAAGTGCAGGGCGCTCTCTGCCTTGCCCTTCTCGAAGAGCCGCATCGAAGCGATTCCAATCACGGAGGCGACGAGCCCGATCATGATGTAGAGAATCGGGAGCACCATCGCTTCCATGCGGTGGCCGACGAAAGAGCTGCTCGTGGCTGCGATGGCAATCGTCGCGATGACCGACCCCACATAGGACTCGAAGATGTCCGCGCCCATGCCTGCCACGTCTCCGACGTTGTCTCCGACGTTGTCCGCGATCGTGGCCGGATTGCGCGGGTCGTCCTCGGGAATCCCTGCCTCGATCTTGCCCACCAGGTCGGCGCCGACATCGGCGGCCTTCGTGTAGATCCCGCCTCCGACGCGAGCGAACAGCGCGATCGAGCTGGCGCCCATCGCAAAGCCGGAGATGATCTCCGAGAAGGCTTTGAAGCCGCTGTCGGAGGCGAGGCCGCGCCCGGCGACAACCAAGACGAGACCGATTCCGAGCAGGCCGAGAGAAGCCACGGAGAGTCCCATCACAGACCCGCCCAGGAAGGCGACCCTCAGCGCCGGGCCCTGGCCGCCCGTGCGGGCCGCCTCGCTGGTCCGTACGTTGGCGCGGGTAGCCGCCTCCATGCCGAAGAGCCCCGCCGCGATGGAACAGACAGCGCCAGCCACGAACGCGAGCGCAGTGCGGCCATCGACCGCGAACCCCAGCAGGACAGCGACGAGACCGACGAAAGGCACGAGGATCGAGTACTCGGCCTTGAGAAACGCCATCGCACCCGAGTGAATCGACTCGGAGAGTGCGCTCATCATCTCGTTGCCGGGCGAGCGGGTCATCAGGCTCCGGTAGCTGGCGAAGGCTATCGCCAGCCCCACCAGGCCGAGGGCCCACGAGTAGGTAGACAGAGAAATCAGGTTCAACTCTGCGGCTCCTTGGTTACTCGACTGCGAGTCGGGATGGGGTGGCGCGGCGCCGCCAGAGGATCAGCCCCGCGGCTCGGTAATGTAGCGGGGTCGAGCGGCCCAAGTCAATGAATCAACCGCTTCCAGCCTGGGAAGAACGGCCGCGAGCGCCCCCTCCGCGGCCTCGGTCGACCTGGATCAGGAGGCTTGCTCGGCGGGCTCCTCGGGGGTCTCGCCGTCGACCCGGACGAGGTTCTCGACACCGAACGTCGCGAAGCCACGGGCGATGTGTCCGATCAGGGCCTGCTCGACCGGCGAAGCCACGTACCCGGTCAGCCGCACCTTGCCGCGATCCACGACGATGTGGATCGGCGGGTTGGCCCGGTTGCGATACTGGACGAAGCGGGGGTCGTCGTAGATCGCGCGGGCGATCTCGCGACGCAGCCGCGCGTCGTTGATCGAGACGCCCTGAACCGTGATTTCGTTGTGGATGGCGCGCACGCCCGCGATCTTGGCGATGCGGTCTTCGATCTCGTTCTTGCGGTAGGGCTGCAGGACGGAGCCGCGCAACACGACGACGCCATCCGCCACGCCCAGTTCCACGCTGTCGAAGATCGTGTAGTGCGGGTACGTGAGGATCGCCTGTGAAACGTCCTTGCGGACCTCGCGATCCGTGCGCTCGTCGGGCAGCACGCGCACCTGATTGTCCACGACATCGACGACCTTGCGCGCCTGGCGCGCGAGCTCGCGTCGCGCGTGAATCGTGAGGGCAGCGCCCGTCAAAGTCGCCCGCCCCGACTCGACCTGGATCTCGACGGCACTCTGGCGGTCGAGCTGCGCCTGCTCGAAGCGCGTCTGGATCTTTCCCTTCAACGCGGCGTCGTCGGCGCTCGCTCGCGGGCCGGCCGTGAACGCGACGGCCAGAATGACACCGAAGATCGATCGGTCGTAGGTCATGGTCTCGCTTTCGACATTCTCCTCAATCCGGCGTGAAGCACGCAACACCGGACCGAAGCCCTGAAGTGCGGCGAGCTCGGCGGCCTCGCGGGAGACTAGCGTGCAAAGGCTCTGCCAACGTGAAGGCCACGGACTCAAGCACTTAGGCCGATCATCGATCGCGCGACTGTCCACGTTGGGGGACAAGCGCCGCGGTTCACCTGGGGCCGGGAATAAACCGGGGGTCTCGGAGGATTGTCGGTGTAGTCCCGAAATCTGTTGAAAGTTGAGTGGCGGCCTCTCCGGCCCGATGGGATCATCGGGCTGGATCAAAAGAGGAGAAAGCCGCCATGAAGAAAGCTATCAGCGGACGAGCCATCCCCCAAGAGGTTGTTGGTCAATTAGCGTCGCCGCTGGCTGAACTGATGCGTCAGACGCTACTCGAGACTGTGATCGCGAGCGGAACGATCCAGGCGATCGAGATGCTGCGTGCTCAGCAGGAGGTGCTGTGCGGGCCACGCTACAAGCAGAACGCGGATCGCAAAGCTCATCGCCACGGAACGACGGTCGGATCGCTGGTTATGGGCGGACGTTGGGTGACGCTGCCGCGCCCTCGGGTTCGGTCGGTCGACGGCCGCGAGCTCGAGCTGCCGGCGTGGACGGAATGGTCTCGTGAGGATCCACTGAAGCAACGGGCCCTCGAGCAGATGATCCTTGGCGTGTCGACACGAGGCTACTCGGGTTCGTTAGAGAAGCTTCCGGTCGAAGTCCCGGAACGGGGCAAGAGCCGGAGTGCCGTCAGCCGGCGTTTCCTCGAAGGAACACGGCGACACCTGGTGAAGCTGCAGCGTCGCGATCTGTCAAGACTGGAATTGGCGGTGCTGATGATCGACGGAATTCACTTTGAGGATCACGTCGTTCTGGTGGCGCTCGGCTTCGAAAACGACGGGAAGAAGCAGGTCTTGGGCCTGTGGGAAGGGGCGACCGGGAACGCTCGGGCCTGTAAAGCCCTGCTCGAGAATCTCGCCTCACGCGGTCTGCAGACGAACCGCAGCTTGCTCATCGTCCTTGACGGAGCGAAGGCTCTACACAAGGCTTGCAGGGACATCTTCGGAGGCCGTGCCTTCATCCAGCGCTGCCAGGAGCACAAGAAGCGGAACGTTGCCGACCACTTGCCGGTAAAGCGGACCCGGTTTTCTTGGACACGAAACTAGGGAAAGTCATCTTGTTCAAGGAGACTCGATCGATGAAGCAGGTCAGGCGCAAGAGGTCTGAGAGGAAGAAGGGAGTGGGCGAGACGGAGGGAGCCCGGAGGGCGGCCGGAGTTTCGCCCACCGGCGGCGCGGTGGTGGGCGCCTTGGGTCCCGGGCAGCGTTGGAGCGTGGTGCGCAAGCGGGAGGTCGCACTGCGGCTGCTGCGCGGGGAGTCACTCGAAGCGCTGTCTCGTGAGCTGTCCGTGGAGATGCACCGGCTGCAGCGCTGGCGTGATCAAGCCATGGCCGGGATCGACGAGTCGCTGCGGGAGCGCAATGGCGACCCGCTGAAGGTGGAGCTGGACGCGGCGGTCAAGCGGGTGGGCGAGCTCAGCATGGAGAACGAGCTGTTGCGGAAGAAGATCGGGGCGGCCCGCCCTTTGGCCTTCGGGAGGTCGCGGCGATGAGTGCGGCGATCTCCCCTGCGACAGGCCGGGCCTACGGGGTGGAGCGGGTGTGCCGGGTGTGGAAGCTGGCCCGCTCGAGCTACTACTCCCAGCTCGGCGAGGCGGCTCCCGAGATGGTCCGCGCTGGCCGACGTGGTCCCAAGCCCAAGGTGTCTGACGAGGAGCTGTTGCGGCTGATCCGAGAGGACCTGGCGGCCTCGCCGTTCGTAGGAGAAGGACATCGCAAGGTCTGGGCGCGGCTCAAGGTGCTGCGCCAGGTGCGCGTGTCGCGCAAGCGGGTGCTGCGGATCATGCGTGAGCACCACCTGCTGTCGCCGCGTCGGGTACGCCAGGGCGAGGGGCTGCTCCACGAGGGGACGATCACAACCGATGCGCCCAACCTGATGTGGGGGACGGACGGGGCGAGAGTTCTCACGGCAAAGGACGGCTGGGGCTAGATCTTCGTCGGCGTCGAGCACTTCAACAGCGAGTGCGTCGGCTACCACGTGTGCAAGAAGGGGACGCGCTACGAGGCCCTCCAGCCCATCGCCATGGGGCTGACGCAGCTCTTCGGCTCGGTCGAGGCGGGTGTGGCTCGTGGCCTCGAGCTGCGCATGGACCACGGGACGCAGTACCTCTCGGACCACTTCCTCAACCAGCTGCGTTTCTGGGGCATCACGCCCAGCTTCGCCTTCGTCGAACAGCCGCAGACCAACGGAGTGGCCGAGCGTTTCATCCGGACTCTCAAGGAACAGATCATTCATGGCCGCGTCTTCCACACCCTCGAGGAGGTGCGCCAGGCCGTGGCTGCCTTCGTCAAGCGCTACAACCAGCAGTGGCGCGTCGAGAAGCTGGGATTCCTCACCCCGCGCGAGGCCCGCGACCAGCACGGCCAGGGGAAGGCCGCGTGAACCTCGAGGTCATCAAAGAGGGGCTACCCCAGGTATGGACTCACCCCGCCGCGTCGATCCTGGGGCATCCTCGTGCGTCGTTTTCGGGATCGTCTGCCAAACGAACCCGAGATCGTCAAACTGGTGTCCAAGAAACCGGGCGCGGTACAGTCGGAGCTAGCCGTTGTCCGTGTCTCTGTGCCTCTGTGGCTAGGAGTCTGCGCGGCAGGAACGAAATCGGGTGAATGAGCGTTTTTGAAGTTATGGGAACGAGTTTCCGTCCGTACAGTCCTGACCAATCGAGTTTGTTTCCGTCGAATCCACGAGACTGGCTTCCGGAGGGTCATCTTTCGTTTTTCATCTCGGATACGGTGGAGGCGATGGATGTGCGTGCTTTCTACGAGCGCTACGAGGGCGATGGACGTCGGAACCGACGATTCGATCCTCGAATGATGCTGAAGGTTCTGATCTACGGCTATGCGACAGGGACGTTTTCGTCTCGTGGGATCGCGAAGAAGCTGGAAGGCGAAGCGGCTCCTCGAGGCTCTCGCCACCCGTCTCGAGTCCGAGCATCCTGGCGCTGCCGCCTCCCTGCGCGAGGGCCTCGACCAGACGCTCACTGTCATCGAGCTCGAACTCCCCGAACGGCTCCAGCTGTCGCTGCGAACAACGAATCCGATCGACAACCTCGTTGGCAGCGTCCGCAGAGTCTCGCGGCGCGTGAAGCGCTGGCGCGGAGGTCGCATGATTCTCCGCTGGCGTGGCACCGCCGTGTTGGATGCCGAGCAGCGCTTCCGGCGTATCAGAGGCTACCGAGAGATGCCCAAACTGATCGCTGCCCTCAGAGCACGAGACGCAGCACTTGACGAGAAGGAGAACGCCGCTTAGGACGTGAACTGCCGCCGCTCAGTTTCAACAAGCGACGGGACATCACCGGATTGTCCTGATGGACCCTGGAGCGAACCAACAGCGAGCGAGCGAATATGGCCACGGCGCGACTGATACCGCCAACTCCTCGTCACAACGAGGATTACCAGGTCGAGCGTCACTGGCGCAACTCGCTGCCCATGGAGTTTCGCAGGGGGGACTATCTCTTTCTCCCCGGTGACCCCGCCCGAAGTATCTTCCTGCTGCGAGCGGGGTGGGTCCGGATCGGCCGCCTGCTGGACAACGGTGGCGATCTGACGCTGGACGTCGCGGGACCCGGGGAGCTGGTCGGCGAGGCCGCCTTGTTCGGAGAGCGCCAACGCATCGGTCTCGCCCAGGGCTTGTCGGATGTGGTCGCGACCCCGGCGCCGGTTTCGGTGCTGCGAGCGGAGCTGCGGACGGACCCGGCGTTCGCCCTCGTCGTGAGCCAGACGGTCTGGAGGCGGAGCCGCCGCGTCGAAGCGCGCGCCATCGACCAGGCCTACGCCGACTGCGCCGAACGGCTGCGCCACGTACTGCTGGAGTTGGCCGAGAGGTTTGGCGCCGACGAGGCGGACGGACGGCGCATCACCGTCCGGCTCACCCACGAGGACCTGGCCCGGATGATCGGCGCCGCGCGCGAAACGGTGACGCCGTTGCTCGTCGACCTCCGCCGTAGCGGCACGATTCATTACGACCGCTCGCGCTTCGTGATTCGCGACCTCGCCGCGCTCGACCGTACGGCCTAGGGGGCGCTCGGGCACCGCTTCGGGGCAGGCCACGCTGAGGGTCGCTCGGGCACCGCTTCGAGGTGGGCCACGCGGGTCGCTCGGGCACCGCTACGGGTCAGGCCACGCTGACCAGGAGCAGCGCTTTTACCGCTGCTCCTGGTATCACGTTCATCAAAGAGGCCTGCCCTCCCCGGTACCTCTCGCTCAGGCTGAACGTTCGTCGACTCGCGCTGACCTTGGTCCACTCTACGCGGCACCTCTCGCTCGGGCCGAACGGATCGCCGTCTGCTCCTCGTCATTCTGAGCGAGGGCTCGTCCCCGCTTTGAGCGAAGAATCCGTCCGCCCCTCGTCTCTGAAGAGAACTCCCCCGGTCCAGTCAGCTCTTCCCAATTGCTCCGAGATGTTTTAGGTTTAAAGCATCTTGACGGGGATCGCGGGGAAACACGCCGTCGTGACGGGGGCCGGACGCGGGATCGGGCACGCCGTCGCGGCCGATCTGGCAGGCGACGGGGTGCGCGTGACACTCGCCTCGCGCACTGCGGCCGAGCTGCAGCGCGTGGCCGAGGCCATCCGAGACAGCGGCGGAACGGCCCAGGTCTGCCCCACCGACGTCTCCCAGGCGGCACAGATCGAGTCGCTATTCGCCGGGGCCAGCGAGGGCTTCGGTCCCGTGGACATCCTGATCAACGGGGCCGGGGTCGCTCCGAGCGCCCTCCTCGCTAAGACCAGCGAGGAGCAATGGCGTGCATCGATCGAGATCAATCTGTCGGGGGTCTTCTACACGATGCGGCGTGCCCTCCCCGACATGATCGAGCGCGGCTTCGGCCGCATCGTCAACATCGCTTCAATCGCCTCCAAGACGGGCGCCGCATACACCTCTGCCTACAGCGCCAGCAAGCACGGCGTCCTCGGGCTGACGCGCTGCGCGGCTCTCGAGGTCGCCCGCGCCGGAGTCACCGTCAACGCCGTCTGTCCCGGCTACGTGGATACACCCATGACGGACATCTCGGTGGCGAGGATCGCCGAGAAGACCGGCCGCGACCCAGCGGAGATCCGCAAGCGCATTGAAGGCTCGAGCCCGCAGGGGCGCATGGTCAGCGCCGAGGAGGTCTCCGCGCTCGTCTGCTACCTCTGCGGCGACGCGGCCCGGGGGATCAACGGGCAGGCCATCAACCTCGACGGAGGGACGGTGCTCTGATGGCGCTGGAGGCGATCAATCCGGAGGCCCTCGCAAAACCGAAGGGCTACAACAACGGCATGAAAGGGCGCGGGGACGTGCTCTTCGTCGCGGGCCAGGTGGGCTGGAACCGCGAGGGCCACATGGTCTCCGCCGACTTCGTGGCGCAGTTCGAGCAGGCCCTCGAAAACGTCCTGGCCGTCGTCTGGCAAGCCGGCGGAAAGCCCAGCTCGATCGGCCGGATGACCGTGTACGTCACTGACAAAGAGGAGTACAGGCAGTGCACGCGCCAGCTCGGGAAGCTGTGGCGCGACCGGCTCGGCAGCCACTATCCGGCGATGTCGCTCGTAGAGGTGAAATCGTTGCTCGAGGACGGGGCGAAGGTCGAAATCGAGGCGACCGCACTCCTATGAGGGGCCCCCGCGCCAACCGCGTCGGCCGAGCGCGGGGCGCCGTTCGCCGCATCAGCCCGCGACGAGAACAGCTGGCCGTCTCGGTCTGGCTTCGCATGCTCAAGGCCCACGGGCTGTTGATCCGGGAGACGCGACGACGCGTGCCGACGGGCATGACGTTGCCCCAATTCGACGTCCTGGCCCAGCTCGCCAGGCGACGCGAGGGGATGACGCCGGGAACGCTGACTCGGGAGCTGCTGGTGAGCCCAGGAAACGTCACGGGCATCGTGGAGCGGCTGGTGCGAAAGGGCTGGGTGGAGCGCCGGCCCGTGCCGGGCGATCGGCGTGCGGTGAGGCTCGTGCTCACGCCCCGCGGCCACGCCGCGATCGGGCGAGCCGTCCCTCGTCACCGCAGAGAAGTGGCGGCGCTGCTCGCCGACTACTCGGATCAGGAGCTGCGATCCCTCCGAGCGTTGCTGGGGCGGCTGTCGCGCCACGCCGAAACCGAGGACGCCGCCTGATGGCGGAGACCTTCGCCTACAGCGAGGATCACGCGGTGGCGACGATTCGCCTGAACCGCCCCGAGCGACTCAACGCTCTCACCTTCGACACGTACCGCGAGCTCACCCGCACGATGCGTTCGCTGGCAGCCCGCAACGACATCCGAGCGGTCGTGGTCACGGGTTCGGGACGCGCGTTCTGCAGTGGCGGCGACGTCCAGGACATCATCGGCAAGCTCTTGAACCGCAGTGCCGAAGAGCTTCTCGGATTCACCCAGCTGACCTGCGATCTGATCCGGTCCATGCGTGCGCTGCCCCGTCCGATCGTGGCCTCGCTCAACGGAACCGTCGCGGGAGCGGGCGCCGCTATCGCGATCGCGTCGGATCTGCGGATCGCCGCGGAGAGCGCGAGGATCGCTTTCCTGTTCGTCAAGGTCGGGCTCTCGGGCGCGGACATGGGCGCCGCCGCCCTGCTGCCGCGCATCGTCGGCCTGGGGCGCGCAACCGAGCTCTTGATGACGGGCGACTTTCTCGACGCGCGAGAAGCCGAGAGAATCGGCCTTTACAACCGCGTCGTGCCGCAGGAGGACCTGGAGGCCGCGACCGCCGAGCTGGTCGAGCGGCTCGTACGCGGGCCCGCCGAGGGCCTCGCCGTCACGAAGCAGTCGCTCAACCGCGAGCTGAACGCCGATCTCGAGACGGCGCTCGAGCACGAGGCGCGTGTGCAGGCGGAGCTAATGGCTCGCCCGGACTGTCGAGAGGGCTTCGACGCCTTCATGAAGCGACGCGCGCCTCGCTTCGAAGGTGGTCCCGAATGAACGACCCTTTCCTCGACGAACGTCACCGGTCCCTCGCGCAGAAAACCAAGGTCTTTGGCGACCGACACCTGCGCTCGCGAGCCGACGACGAGAGCGACCCGATCGGCCAGACGCGCGAGGTGCTGCTGCTGCTCTCCGATGCGCGATTGCTCGAGCATTGTGTGCCCCCGCCTCACGGGATGATGGACGTCAGAGCGCTCGTCACGGTCCGCGAGCAGCTGGCGTACTTTTCCGGCATCGCCGACTCGGCGTTTGCCATGCAGGGCCTCGGCTCCCACCCGATCAGCCTGGCGGGCACCGAGGCCCAGCAGAAGCGCTGGCTGCCGCCAGTGATAGGCGGAGAGCTGCCGGCGGCCTTCGCGCTGACGGAACCGGAAGCCGGCTCGGACCTGGCCTCGCTGCGAACGCGGGCCGAGCGAGACGGGGCTGCGTGGCGACTGACGGGCGTGAAGACCTTGATCTCCAACGCCGGAATCGCAGGCTGCTACACCGTGCTGGCACGCAGCTCGAAAGAAGAGGGGCACGGAGCTCTCTCGATGTTCCTGGTGGACGCCCACTCCGCAGGAATATCCTTCAAACCCCTCGAGCTCCTCGCGCCGCACCCGATCGGCGAAGTCCACTTCGCAAGCACACCGGCGGTCCTCATCGGCGGCGAGGGACAAGGCTACAAGCTCTGCCTGGGCACGCTCGACGCGTTCCGACCTTCGGTCGGCGCGGCCGCCTGCGGCATGGCGGCCCGCGCTCTGGTCGAGGCCGTGCGCTGGGCGCTTGGCCGACGTCAGTTCGGCCGGCCGCTCGCCGCCCTCGAGAGCATCCAGCATTCCCTTGCCGACATGCACGTGGAGCTGAAGGCGGCCCGGTTGATGGTGCGGCAGGCCGCCTGGGCGAGGGACTGCGGCGCCGAGCGCATCACCCGCGAGGGCGCCTCGGCAAAGCTGATCGCTACCGAGACGGCGCAACGTGTGATCGACCGCGCGCTCCAGATTCACGGAGGACAAGGCGTCGTGAAGGGCACGACCGTCGAGCGTCTGTACCGCGAGGTTCGCGCCTTGCGGATCTACGAGGGGGCGAGCGAGGTGCTCAAGTCGGTCATCGCCCGCTCCATCCTGGACGAGTACAAGTAGCGAGGATCTATGGGACGCATTCTCGATCTCTGCGGCGAGATCGCCGCGGCTGCCGACGAAGGGACGGAGGGCCTCGAGCTCCCGCTCTCTGATCGCGAGCGCCTGCTGGGCGATTGGTCCGAGAACGACCTGGACGACGCTCTCGCGCTCGTCCGGGAGAGCCTGCTCCAGGGCGAGCTGATCGACTCCGCCGACAGCTAGAGCTCGCGGTTGATCGAGCTGCTCGGCCAGTTCGGTGAGGAGGCGGCGTTCGCGAAGCTGCGGGCCGGAGCCGCGAGCCTGAACAGCGGAGAGATCGGACAGCTCGCGCGTCGGGTCGACCGGCTCGAGGAGGTCCTGGAGGTGTTCCGGGATGGCGCGCCGCCCGACCGGACCCGCTTCGACGCCCTTCGCGGGCGCCTCGCCGACCAGGGCATCGAAGCGGAAATGGGCGCGGACGAAACCGACGACTGAGGCGAGCGCTGCTCCCGACTCTGCTCGCGCCGCGTCGCGGGTCTTTCAGCCGCTTCCGCTAGGCCGCGGCGGCCTCGTGCTGCCCAACCGCATCTGGCTTCCTGCGATGGTCACCTGGCGGGGCACCGAAGACGGGTTCGTCACGCCCGCGGTCCGCGAGATCTACCTACGCTACGCGAGAGGCGGCATGGGCATGATCGTGTTCGAGGCGATCGGTGTCCGAGACGTCAGGAGCGGCCCGCTCTTGCGCCTGAGCGATGAGCGTTTCGTTCCCGGCCTCTCCGGGTTGGTCGGCGAGATGAAGGCCGCCGGCGACGCCCTGATCGTTCCACAGCTCATCGATTTCCTGAAGATCGCGCGGCGCCAGCCGACGCGAACTTTCATGGAGCGGGCGGTCGGGCGGGGCCAGCTCCCCGAGGCCGTACTAGCCCTCAGCGACGTCGAGTTCGAATCGAGCGTCGAGCGCTGGTTGCCGTCCCCTCGCCAGCGTGCCGACTTCCACAACGGCTACCGCCAGCGCATCGAGGATCTCGACCGCTCCGAGATCCAGCGGATCCCTGACTGGTTCGGAGCGGCGGCGGCACGCGCCAGGCGTTGCGGCTTCGACGGCGTCGAGCTGCATTTTGCTCACGCGTACACGATGGCGTCTTTCCTCTCGGTCACGAACCCACGCGACGACGAGTATGGCGGCGGCTTCGACAACCGGATGCGGCTCCCGCTCGAGGTGATCGAAGCAGTGCGCGGCGCCGTTGGCGAGTCCTTCGCCGTCGGATGCCGCTACCTGGGCTCGGAGGACATCCTCGGCGAGAACGGCGCGATCCTCGGCAACACGATCGAGGAGGCTCAGCGGATCGGCGTCGGGCTGGCACGCGCTGGCCTCGACTTCCTTTCCATCTCGCGCGGTGGCAAGTTCGACGACGCGCTGCAGCCCGGGGTCGGCGAGGCGGCCTACCCCTATACCGGTCACAGCGGTCACAAGTGCATCCCCCGAAGCCGGCGGGACCCGTTCTGTGTGAACACCCCGCTCGCCGACGGGATCAGGCGCGCGGTTCGGGCCGCGGGCTTCCGGGTGCCGATCGTGGCCTCCGGCAAGATCGTCAGCTTCGAACAGGCGGAGTCGATCCTTCGCGAGGAACGCGCGGACATCGTGGGCATGGCGCGCGCGCTGCTCGCGGATCCCGATCTGCCCCGCAAGTGGCTCGCGGGCCGCGACGAGGATGCCAGGACATGCGTCTACTGTCCCTTCTGCGAACGCGAGGACCAGCAGCATCGCGTCGTGACCTGCACGCTGTGGCCCAAGAGTCCGAGCGACCACCGTGCCCGCCTGACTCCGGCCGTCTGGACTCCAGGTGTGGAGTCGGGTCCAGGTGGCGTCTTCGAGCCGCCCACGCGCCCTGAGAGTTAGACTCGCCCTTCGTGCCTGAATCCAATCGCGATCTGCGTGTCGTGGTAGCGATCGCGGCGTTCTGCGTCGGCTGGGGATTTGGGCCCGCCCCGCAGACGGCCCGCTACTGGCCGCCTGGCGAACTCCCTCCGCTCGACGCCGGAGACGCTCTTCCCGAGATCCCCGAGCAGTCGCTCCGCAACGCCAACTACTCGATCGACGCCCGGCTGCACGTCGAGCGACACGAGCTCGAGGGCGGCCTGACATTGGAGTGGCGGAACACCACCGAATCAGCCGTCGATTCCTTCCCATTCCACCTCTACTGGAACGCGTTTCGGAACAACCTGTCGACATCAGCCCGCGGCCAGGGCCGGCGAGCCGCTCGCGTCGCCGAAGGCCCGCTCGCCGATCGGGGGTGGGGCTACACGAAAGTCACGAAGATCGAGCTGCTCGGTGAGCCTGCGACCGACCTCACACCGACGCTGGAGTACATCCAGCCTGACGACGGCAACAGAGACGATCGTACCGTGATGCAGGTTCGCACGGAGCGTCCAATCGCCGCAGGCGAAACCGCGCGATTCCGAATCGAATGGCTCTCGCGGATTCCGTACGGCGACGTCGGCAGGGCCGGCTGGGTCCACGACTACCATTTCATGGCACAGTGGTTCCCCAAGATCGCCGTCCTGCAGGCGGAGGGATGGAACGCCCATCAGTTCCACGCCTGGACCGAGTTCTTCGCCGACTACGGCGTCTATGACGTCGCGTTGACGCTGCCGGCGGGTTTCGTCGTGGGCGCCACGGGAAGGCTCGTCGAGCAAAATCGCAATGCGGACGACACCGAGACGTTCCGCTTCATCCAGGAGGATGTCCACGACTTCACCTGGACGGCGAGCCGGCGCTTCCTCGTGCGGGAGTCACGCTTCGAGGACAGCGGCTTCCCACCCGTAGACATCCGGCTACTCGTGCAGCCGGAGCACGATCACCTGTCCGAACGCTACCTCGAGGCGACGAAGATCGCGCTCCGGAGCTACGGCGCCTGGTCGACTCCGTATCCGTACGCCCAGATCACGGTCGTCGATCCGGCGTGGGGCTCTGCCTCGGGCGGCATGGAATACCCCACGCTCTTCACGGGTGGGGCTGCCGTCTGGTCGCCCCCGGCGCTTCAAAGCCCCGAGGTGGTCACGATCCACGAGGCGGGGCATCAGTTCTGGTACGGCCTCGTGGGCACGAACGAGTTCGAAGAGGCATGGCTGGATGAGGGATTCAACAGCTACCACACTGACAAGGCCTCGTTCCTCGCGCTGGGCCCGTCGGGCTGGGGCCGGCGCTACTTCGGCATCACCGGGCGCGGCCGGCGGTCCGGGATACCCATCGTCGCGCCCCGGGTCTGGCTGAAGAGAAGGTCCGGTCGACTCTCCGGTCTGAGGCGGGAGGGGACGACCGACGTCATGGCGCGCCGCGCCTGGGAGTACCGCGAGTCGGGATCTTACGGCCTCAACTCGTACGGCAAGCCGGCCTTGTCGCTGCAGACGCTGGAGGGCCTCGTCGGCGACGAGACGATGACGCGAATCCTCCGGAGCTACGCTCGAAGGCACCAGTTCGGTCATCCAACGACACAGGACTTCATCGATGCGGTGAACGACGTGACGGGGCGCGACTACACCTGGTTCTTCGACGAGACGTGGTTCTCGAGCGAGCTGTGCGACTACGCGGTTGATGTCGAGACACGGGACAGACCGAAGCCGGCCGGCTTTCGGGAAGGGCGCGAGTCTCAGCTGAGGCTCGTCGAGACCCCGACTGAGGTCACCACCGACGAGGACGCGGACGAGATCTACACGGTCACGGTCAGGCGGCTCGGCGGGGTCCGATTGCCGGTCGAGATCACCGTCGAGTTCGACGACGGATTGCGCCGCGAAGAGCACTGGGACGGGCAGGACCGCTGGCGCCGCTTCGAGTACGAGAAGAAGGTCGTGGCGGCACTGGTCGATCCGGACCGCAAGATCGCACTCGACACGAACCTCACGAACAACGACTGGATCGAGGAGAAGGGTACTGCGCGGCGCGCCGCCTCGAAGGCCGCGCTGCGCTTCACATTGTGGCTGCAGACGCTGCTCGAGCTGCACCTGGTGATGATGTGAGGGGCGCCGTGCTGCGCGGCCTGACTGAGGGCATCCGTGCGCTGGGTCGCAGCTGGGGACTCGTCGCGCTGCTGTGGGCCTCGAACGTGTCGCTCGCGGCGATCCTCGCCGTCCCCTTCGTCGGGGTGATGGAGGGTGAGCTCGGGGAGCGCGCGGCCGGTCGCTCCATGATGTACGGCTTCGACTACGATTTCTGGAGCGAGTGGTCCGAGCGCCAATCGGGATGGACCCGCGGCTACGGACCGGACCTGTTCGGGAAAGGTCTGCTCGTCAAGAACCTGGATCTGGCCCTGCGTGGCGAGCTGCCAGCGCGCGCGTTCGTCCCCTCGGAGGCCGTCTCCCAAAGCGGCCCGGGCGGCGTCGTGCTCGGCCTGGGCCTCGCGTACATGCTCCTGCACGCTTTTCTCGGCGGGGGCGTGCTGGGCGTGTTGCGCAGCGCGCAGGGGCATTGGAAGGTCCGGGGCCTGCTCCACGGCTCCGGCTTCTACTTCGGCAGGATGGTTCGGCTCGCGGCTCTGGCGCTGCTGGTCGTCTGGCTCGTCTTCCAGCTGTACGCCCCGGCCGGGCGATGGCTCGAGGCCCAGGCGAGAGAATCCGTCTCGGGAAGCACCGCCAACGCCTGGCTTCTGGCCCGCTACGCCGGGCTCTTCGCCATCCTTGTGATCGCCCACATGGTGGCCTCGTACGCGAAGGTCATCCTCGTCCTCGAGGAGCGCTCGAGCGCGCTGCTGGCCTACCTTTCATCTCTCAGCTTCTGCGTGATGCACCCGTTCCGCACGGGCGGACACACGCTGCTGGTCCTGATCGGCGCGGCGGCGCTCTTCTCCGCGTGGAGCCGGCTCGATGCGAGCTGGGCGCCGACCGGCTACTGGAGCCAGCTCGTTGCGGCGGCGATCGGGCAGTCCCTCGTACTCGGGGTGATCGCGCTCAGGCTCGCCTGGCTCGGCGGACAGCTCGCCGTCTATCGCGACGCGACGGCGCCCTCTCGAGACTGACGCGTTGCTCTGTCCGTGGCCACGCGAGAAGAGTCGGGTCCCATGACCATTGACGCAGACGGATTCAAGCGCGCATTGGGCCAGTTCGCCAGTGGCGTGACGATCGTGACGAGCCGTGACCAGCGGGGAGAGCCGGTCGGCCTCACGGTGAGCGCGTTCTGCTCGGTCAGCCTCGCGCCACCGCTGGTTCTCGTCTGTGTCGACGAGCGCTCGTCCGCCGTCTCTGCGATCGGGGAGAGTGGCCGCTTCGGCGTCAGCTTGCTGGCAGAACATCAAGAGGACATCTCGAACCGCTTCGCGCGGCCAGACAACGACAAGTTCGCCGGCTTGAAGCTGATCCAGAGCCCCTCCGGGACGATGCTGATCCCGCAGGCGCTTGCACAGCTCGACTGCCGGCTCGTGACTCCCCATGTCGCCGGCGATCACACGTTGTTCGTCGGCGAGGTGGAGTATTTGGACGTCAGCCCGGGCCGCCCGCTGCTCTACCACGCGGCCGGCTATCGCCGCCTCGAGCCCGACCGGGAGGGTGCCGACTCAAAGTAAACGCCCGCCCCTTGGCCCGCTGGTCGCGATCGGTTATAAATTGCGGGTCTGGAGCGCACGGCCGGGCCGCGCGCGCCTGGTACTACACTAACGGCTTTCCCACCGATCCCCCGAACATAGACGAAAGGAGCACGGAGCTTTCCGCGAATCGCCATGGCCGAGAACATCGTGATGTCGGAGATGACCTGGACCGAGATCGAGGAGGCCCTCGAGGAGAAGCGCCCCGTCGGGCTGATTCCCGTCGGCGCCACCGAAGCGCACGGGCCGCACCTCGCGGTGTCGGCCGACACCGTGATCGCAACGGAGGTGGCCAAGCGCGGCGCGGCCAAGCTGAAGGACCACAACGTCAACAGCTTGATCCTCCCCGCCGTCTACTTCACGGTCGCCGAGTTCGGCGCCGACTTTCCCGGCACGCTCAGCCTGCCGGCGGAGACTGCGACCGCTCTCATGCGCGACGTGGCGGTGGCGGCGACAAAGAAGTTCCGTGCGGTCGCCTTCGTGAACATGCATCTCGAGCCCGCTCACATCGAGTGCCTCAAGAAAGCCGTCGAGGAGGCGACCAAGGCGGGCGCCAGCTGCTGCTGGGTGGACGTGACGCGACGTCGCTGGGCCGACATGCTGGGCGAGGCATTCCGCCAGGGCGACCATGCGGGAGAGTTCGAGTCCTCGCTGATGATGGTGGCGGCCCCTGGTCTGGTGCGGGAAAGGGAGCGGATCAGCGTCGCGCCGCTCGAGGGTATTCTCGACGCCATCAAGAAAGGCGCCAAAACCTTCGCCGCTGCGGGTGGCGAAGACGCCTACTTCGGCGATCCGACGGCAGCCTCGACGGAGCTCGGGGAGACCGAGTTCGAGGTGCTCGGGGAGATCGTCAGCCTTTCCGTCCAGGAGCACCTCGGCAGCAAGGCTTAGCAGCCCGCGTGTTTCGCACGCAGATACTCGTTCGCTTCGGGGACCTGGACCCGGCGGGGATCGCCTACTACCCCAACCTCGTCAACTTCCTGCACGAGGCATTCGAGGACTTCTTCGCCGGCTACGTCGGGCGGCCCTATCCGGAGGTCTTCAGAGAAGGACTGGGCGCCCCGACCGTCAAGGTCGAGATGGAGTTTCGCTCGCCGGTTCACTACGGCGATCACGTGGACATCGACGTGATCGTGGAACACCTCGGGCGCTCGTCGGTCCGCTTTCGCTACGAGGGCTCGGTCCAGGGGCGCGAGGTCTTCACGGCGCGCAACACCGCCGTGATGGTCGACACGAAGACTTTCAGGCCCGAGCCGATTCCGGCCTGGCTCCGGGAGAAGCTCGAAGCCGTCCGCGACGCGTCATAGGAACGCCCTCCGATCGACGGAAAGCCACGGTGAAGCGATCTTGGATGGCGACGGAGAGTACCGGCCAAGGACACGTCATTCTGAGCGACCGCTAGCCGCTGCTTAGAGCGAAGAATCCGTCTGCTCCTCGTCAGTCGATCGTCAGCCGTTCCGACGGCGAGGGGCTGGGGTCCTTCGGTCGCGTTCATTGCCCGAACTCCCTCGAGGATGACGTAGGGGAGACTGCCGCCTGGTTCCAAGAGAGCCAAAAATCGGAGCCGTCCGTTCCTCCGTGGCTCTGCGCCTCCGTGGCCGCCGTTCAAGCCCGAAGACACGTCATTCTGAACGGCCGCTCGTCCCTGCTTGGCAAACAATCCGTCTGCTCTTCGTCAGTCGAGAGCAGAGGAGCAATCTCACCTCGCTGGCTCCTTCGACTCGGCATCCTCGCCGGCACTCGCTCAGGATGACGACCCCCTTGCCGGCGCTACTCGTCGAAGAGCTTGATGTCGAGGTTGTCGGCGGCGATGTCCGTGAGATCGACGATCGCGGCGGCGTTGACGCCGATGGCGATGGCGATCGACTCCGAGATCTCTTCCCGGGTCGCGCCGAACTTCAGCGCCTTGCGGATGTGACCCTCCAGGCAGCCCTGACACTTGGCCGCGAGGCTCGCGGCGATCGCCACGAGCTCCTTGGTCTTGCGGTCGAGCACCGACGGCCTGTACGTCTCCTTGTAGAACTTGAAGTAGATCTCTCGGAAGCGCGGATCCACCATGGTGTAGGAGTCGGGTTGGGGGCTGGCGGCGGCCTCACCGCTCGGAGCCTCGCCATTCCCCTCGGGAAAGGGCACGTGGTGCTTGTGGTCGCTCACGCTCGACTCCTCTGCTCTGGCGCCGCTCGATGGCTGGTGAAGGGACCCGTCATGGGAGCGCAGCTTCCACGACTTCGGCTTTGCGACGCTCACTCTCGAGCACCTCGTTCAGGACCTCTTCCACCGCGTGCTGGTACGCGGCCGTCCCCTCCCGGTAGGCCCCCCCGTGGCTGTCTCCCGGTACCACCAGGACCTTCGCCTGCGGACCTGCGGCCGCCTGCAGCTCGAAAGCGATCTCGGACGGCATGCGGCGATCGTTCGAGTTGCACACGAACAAACACGGGCGTCCTTCGAGCTTGCGCGCGGCTGCGACGATGTCGATCGCGGACGGGTCGAAGCCTCCGCGTTTTCCAATCCAGTAGAGAAGGATCTCGGCGGTCGGCCACGAGGGCACAGTTCGCATCCACCATCTGAAGCCTCGACCCATCGCCAGGTGATGTCTCAAGGTGTCGGAGAGGCTTCGATAGCTGGAGTCGCATACGAGCCCGGCAACCTCGCTGTCGGCGGCGGCCGCCAGGGTCGCCGAGGCGGCGCCCATCGACACTCCCCAGAGCACCACGGGCCCCGGCGAGCGCTCGCGCGCCCAGGCGGTTGCGGCGGCGACGTCCAGCCTCTCGTAGAAGCCGTAGGTGCGGCTCTCGCCCCCGCTCTCTCCGTGGTGTCGCAGGTCGAACAGCACGGCGTTCCAGCCCGCTTCGTTCAGAAACGGGAGCTTCTTGACCATCTCGATCCGGCGCCGGTTGAGGCCGTGGACCAGGATGACATTTCCCTTGGGCTCCGCGGCCGGCACGCTCCAGCCCGAGAGCGTCACACCGTCTGCCGCGCGCAGCTCGATCTCCTCGAAGGCGAGATCGAACGAGCCGGGCGTGAGCCCCTCGTTGCGGCGGTCCTGTCGGTCGAAGCGCCCCTGCGTAGCGAAGCCTGCCAGGAAGTAGGGCGCGACGCCGAGCGTAAACGCGAGCCAGCCGACGACGAGGGTAATTGAAGCCCGCCGGAGCCATACCCCGATCTTCAAACGCTCCACCACTGCCGCGGCGCGCGCCTCGGGGGGCAATCTTCGGGGCCGAGAAACAAGCGGGGCTCTCTGCGCGGCGGGATCGGAAACCCGCCATCAGGACGGCCGATGATAGCAGACGGGGCTTGTTGTGAAGTGAGCGAACGGGAAAGGAGAAGGTCGGGAAACCGACATGACGGCCACGCTGCTAGAACCTCTCTGGGGGCACAGGATCAGTTCCGGCGCACCGTCACCACGTCGTAGATTCCAGACCTCCTCCTCGCCCACTTCAAAGTACGCGATTCGTCCCCCCACGTTCCACCCCTTCCTTGTCAAAGGATGTGGCCAAGTCCTTGGCAGAGTTAACGTTGTGTTGAAACGGGAGTAGCGTCCACGACCCGATTTCGAGGCAACGTGAGCCACGTGACAAAACCCCGCATCGAAGCCGTCCTCTGGGATTGGGACGGTACGCTGATCGATTCCGCTTCGGCCTCGTACGCCTGCTACCAGGAGGTGTTCGGGCACTTTGGCATCGCGTTCGACCGGGAGCGCTATGAGTCCACCTACTCCCCCAACTGGTACGCCACCTATCGAGCTCTTGAACTCCAGGAGGGCGCGTGGCCCGAGGCGGACGCCCGCTGGGTCGGCTGCTTCGAGCGCCAGACCTGCAGGCTGCTGCGGGGCGTCCGAGAAGCGCTGTCTGCGGCGCGAGCCGCTGGCCTGCGGCAGGCCCTCGTCACGAGCGGAAGCCGCGCGAGGGTCGAGCGGGATCTCGCCCAGGACGAGCTCGGTGGAGTTTTCGAGGTCGTCATCTGCGCCGAGGACGTTGCGAGGAAGAAGCCTGACCCCGAGGGGCTGCTGGAGGCCCTGGACCGGATGGGTATCGAGCCGACACGGGCCGCCTATGTGGGTGACAGCCCCGAGGATATCGAGATGGCGCGAGCAGCGGGTTCTCTCGCGATCGCAATTCCCGGCGGCTTTCCCAATCGTGACGCCTTGCGGGCCAGCCGCCACGACACGTTGGCGGACGACCCGCTTGCCGCCGTCGAGTGGCTGCTCGGCCGTTCAGCGTCTTGAACGTCGCGGCGCCACCGCGGCGGCGGCGAACCGCTCCACGGCGGCAGCGACTGCCTCCGCAGCCCGACCGCCGCCATACAGGCTGCGCGATCCGCGTAGCCGGCGCATCCTCTCCACCGCGTTGATCGCGCGACGAATTCTGGCGGGATCGGCATCGACGAGCCGGTTCGCGCCACTGGCGAGGGTCTCGACCCACTCCGTGGAGGAGCGCATCGTGATGCAGGGCGTGCCCAGCGCGTGGGCTTCCTTCTGCATGCCGCCGGAGTCCGTCAGGATCGCCCGCGCGTTGTTCTGGAGGTAGAGCATCTCCAGATAGGGGAGCGGTCGACAGGAGCGAATCGAGCCACTTGGCTCGAGGCCGAACTCGTCGAGCCTGGCTCGAGTACGCGGATGTACCGGCAACACGACGGGGTGCGGCAGATTTTCGAGGGCTCGGATCAGTCGCCGCAGGCGCGGCTTGTCATCGACGTTCTCGGCGCGGTGCAACGTGGCCGCGTAGTAGCAGCGCGGCGCGAGGTCGAATCCGTCCGGCGCGCTCGCCCGCGGCAGCGCCTGCATCAACAGGTCGACCATGACGTCTCCCACACGCCGTACTCCCGTCCGAATCCCTTCCTCCCTGAGGTTGGCGACCGCCGCGGGCGTCGGACACAGGAGCAGGCTCGACATCTGGTCGGTCAGGCGCCGGTTGATCTCCTCGGGCATGCGTGTGTCGTAGCTGCGGAGCCCCGCTTCGAGGTGCGCCACAGGAATGTTCAGCTTGGCCGCTGCCAGGGCCCCGGCGAGCGTCGAGTTGGTATCCCCCACGACCACCACGACGGCCGGTCTCCACGCGAGCATCGCGCTCTCCAGCGCCGGCAGCATCCGGCCCACCGTCGAGCCGTGGGTCCCGGACCCGATCTCGAAGTTCTCGTCGGGCTTGGGGATGCGAAGCTCCTGAAAGAAGCGCTCCGACATGTCGATGTCGTAGTGCTGGCCGGTGTGCACGAGCCGGGTCTCGAGGCGAGATCGGAGCTGGGTCCCGATCGCTGCCAGCTTGATGATCTGGGGGCGCGCGCCCACGATGATCATCGCGCGCGGTCGCCCACCCCGTCTCTTCATCGGGTTTGGGGCCGTCCGCTGCTTGCCGATAGCATTGCTCCTTACGCTCGGATCTCGTCTGTGAGCCGAGCGGCCGATCCAGCCGCCTGTATCATCGACAAACGAGGAGGCAGCGCGTGGCGAAAGTCATACCACGACGAGAGCGGTCCTTTTCCGCCAGCTCTGCGTTACCGAACCCCCGAAATACTCCCGGTATTCCGGGGTCCCGGCGCCTTGATCTGACGAAAAATCCCTCGCTTTCGACGCGGAGCACTTCCACCACGGGCTGCTAGGCTCCGCAATCAAGGTAGCGCGATCCGTCCCCGCTCGGGATGAGCCAGGATCGGAGCGGGCCGTTCTCCGTGTCTCCGTGCCTCTGTGGCTATCCGTCGATCGTCCTCAGCGGCTGGGGGTGCTGTGCCGCAGCCGCTGGCAAAGCACGCTGATCACGCCTCGCACGACTTCGATGCGATCGGCCATCAGCTCGTAGAGCGCCTCCTGCTCGAGCCGAAAGAGTCGGGTCGACTCGATGGCCGTGATCGAGGCGGAGCGCGGCTCCGGATCGAGCGCCGCCATCTCCCCGAAGATGTCTCGATCCCCCAGCTCCCGCAGCGTCTTGTCGCCCGAGTGAACCCGCACGCGGCCATCGATCACGATGAAGAGGGCCGAGCCCATGTCCCCCTTTTCGAAGATCGTCTCGCCACCGGCGACCTCGACCTCCTTCAGGAGCGGGGCCACCTCGGCCAGCACCTCGTCCGGCGTCTCGGCAAAAATGCTGACGCCTTTCAGGATGATTACCTTCTCGACTGTCGAGAGCATCCGATTTCCTCCCCCCGCGTCCTTGGCCGCACCAAACGCCTCGACGAGACGCTTCGATTTCCCGTTCTCCGCAACTGGCTCGTCCAGGCGCGCCGCCGCCCACGCTCCCGTTTCCGGTATCAGCGTCTGGGTCGAAGCGAGGGCGCCGCGCACGGCGTCCTCGAGATGGGGGACTCCGGCCTCCATACCCGCGTGGAGGGCACAGGCCCGAGTCCAGGAGCTCCGCTCCTCCCCGCCCGACGCGATCTCCCGCAGCCGCTGCTCCGGATCGATCGAGGGATGCGGGAAGCGGCCGCGCAGGCGATCCAGACGTGCCCTCGGCTCCAGGTCTTCAATCATCGGGATGACGATCTCGGCCAAGTGCGCCGTGATCATCGTGTCGACGAGCTCGACCGCCTGAGCGCGCTTCTCGGCGGCGCGGCTGCCCAGGTTGACGCGGGCTCGCTGGATCGACTCGGGCGGATAGATGAAGTAGAGCCAGGCGAGGATGCGATCGCGACTCGTGTCGAAAGAATGCTCGAGGCTCGAGATGACGAGCGAAGCGTCGAAGCGTCCCTGCGACAGATCGACGATCGCCGCTGTGGTTCCCACGGCCTCGGAAACTTCGATCTCGACGCGCTGATGGATGAGCTTCTCCTGCCCCTCGCTGGCGCGATGCCCGCCCAGCACGAGCGCCTGGAGGCTCGAGTGCCGAAACGCCGGGTCCTCGCTCTGCGCGAGTCGCCAGAGAAACGCCGTCGAGGCCGAGCTGCGAATGTGGCTGGCGAGCCTCACCAGGCGCCGTCGGGTCGAGACGTCGGAGGTCATCTCCGCGTCCTCGTAGGCCTCCTGCAGCAGTCTCAGAACCGCTTCGCCGCCGGTCACGAGCGCCGAGTGAGCGGCCGAGCGGAGACGGGGATCCGAGGCCGCCGCCAGCACCCTCGGCCAGAGCCTCGGATTTTCGAGCTCCCTGGCCGCGTGGATCGCGGCGCGTCGCACGTCGAGAGCGGGGTCGTCGAGCAGGGCCAGCACCGGCCGGTAGAAATTCGAGACTCCCACCGCGCCGATCAGCCGCGCCCCGGCGGCTCGCTGCGCCGGATCCTCGGCCCTGGTCGATTCGACGAGTCGCTGTCCCGCCTTGAGCACGCCCTCGATGCCCCCGTGGCGCAGTAGCGCCACCCGCGCCCCCTCTCGAATCGACGCGTCGGGGACGTCGACGAGAGACATGATGCTCTCCAGATCGTCGGGATCGCCCAGCGCGGCCAGGGCCCGGAGCGCAGACGCGCGAACCGTCGGCTCCTTTTCCGTCGCCACCATCTCCCGGACCTTGGGCAGCAGGCTCTGCGGCCCTCGCCGTTCGACCCGGAGCAGCGCCTCGCGGCGCACCTCCGGCGACAGGTGATCGAGGAGCCGGGCCAGGAACTGGTCGAGCGAAGGGTGCCGCACCTCTTCGAGGGTGTTGAGGCAATAGAGAACTTCGGCTGGATGTTGGCTGTCGAGGCCCCTCTTCAAGACCGCGATGCTGGAAGCGTCCCGAAGCGAGAGCGTCTGCGCGGTCAGTCGGCGGCGCGCCAGCGCGTTCATCAAGACCGCCGCGTACTCCCGGCGAATCACGACGGCGACTGCGGTCCACGCGATCACGACGCCGAGCAGCACCAGGGCGAGCTGCATCGTGCCGAAGTCCAGGACCTTGATGAGGAAGAGCAGCGCCACTCCCGCGACGCCCCCGGCGATCGGTCCCACGATCCCCTCCACCGCGGTCTGGGCGCGAACGCGCTGTATCGCGGGGAGCGGCTGATACAACACGAGCATCGCGCTGTGATCGATCGACTCGCGGAGGACCTGATCGGTCAGCTTCGTGACGGCAATCACCCAGAAGACCGTGCCGGCCGTCTCGATCATCGATCCGCCCAGCACGACTACCGAAATCCCCGCCGCGATGGTGACGGGCAGCGCCAGCAGACCTTCGCCCAGTCCGTATCGGCTCAGCACGCGGCCGGGCGCGATCGTGCGGCTGACAATGGTGAGCAACGACACCATCCCCCAGAAGACACCGAGGAAGCCCGCCAGCTCGTCCTGCCTCGGGTGCCTGGCGTGCGCCAGGTTGTAGAAGACGTTGTCGACGACGTAGTAGCCGAGGTACGAGACGGCGACGAGTCGGAACAACAGCCCGAGGTAGCGGCTCCTCATCAGCTCGCGGAAGCGCGGGCGGCGCGCCTCCGGGTCATCGTCCAGCGGCGCCGGCCGGAGCTTGAAGCTACGGGAGATGGCGAAGAGGATGCCGAAGGGAATCGTGACGGACACCGCCGAGATCAGCAGCGGGTTTGGCGTACCGATGGCGGCGACGATCCTGGGAGACAACAGGCCCACGATGGCCCCGGCGATGAGCTCGCCGGCCCCGATCAGCCCGAACAGGCGCTTACCCTGGCGGATGTTCATCAGGTTGCCCGCCAGGCCCCAGAACTCCAGGTTCAGGAGCACCCACTCGACCTCGTACCACACCGGCAAGATCATCGCGACCCAGTACGCGCCTGGCGAGGTCATCAAAGCGCCTCGCAGCAGCAGCAGCATGCCGAGCACGAAAGCGAGGTCGATGGAGAGCAGGCGCGTGAGCGAGAGACGGCTGGCGAGACGCAATCTCACGAAACCCGTGAGGGGAATCACGGCGGCCGCGCCGATGTAGACGTACGGGGGGTTGCTCGCGTCGAACTGAACCAGGAAGAGAGCCATCACCGCGGTGCCGGTGGCGACGCGAGGGATGCCCACGAAGAACGAGTGGACGGTCAGCAGTGCGACGAGCCGCCGCTCCCCGGGGCGGATATCGAGCGCGGTGGCGAGCCGATCGATCAGGCTCAGCCCTGCGTTGCTCGCGTCGTCCGGCCCGAGCGAGCTGACCGCGAAATCGTAGGGAATCGTCAACTCCTCACCGGCCCCCACTTCGCGCGTCGTCAACACGTCGCCATTGTCCATGAAACGGCAGTTCGCGTCGCACGAGTGGTTCAGGAAGCGCGCGTTCGGCTCCGGAATGATCCACAGACCCGGCTCGAACGAGATCACGTAGATGATCTCCGCCTCGGGGAGCTCCTCGTAGCGCCTCACCTCTCCCCGGAAGCGTTCGACCAGGGTGCCAGGCGACAGGTCGCGGGTCGCAACCACGGTCTTGCCGAATGAGTTGTCCGAGAGCTTCGAGGGGAAGCGGCTCAAATTGCCACCTCGGCTGCGAAGCCGCGCAGGCAGTGGTCGCTCGCCATGCTGCTTCCGTACGCCCCCGCGGGAACCAGCGCGAGCAGGTCATCTTCGCGAACCTGCGGGAGCAGCGCGTCTTCGACGAAAACGTCGTTGGCCTCGTTGATGTTGCCGGCGATGTTGTACTCGGCCGTGGGCGGGTCGAGCGGGCGCGCGACGTGAACGACCTCGATGGGAAGGCCGTAGTGGGCCGCATTCAGATTGACGTTGTGGCCGGCGTCCACACCCACCCAGACGGTCCCCCACTTCTCCTCGACCGTATTGACCTCGACGACCAGGAGCCCCGAGCGATCGACGATCCAGGTGCCCGGCTCGCACGCCACGGTCAGGCCGAGCCCGCCGAGGCGCCGCGCCAGGGACTCGGCCCACGGCCCGGGCTCGAGCGGTTCGTCGGTCGCGGTGCGCCGATTGCCGAGCCCGCCCCCCACGTTGACGATCTCGACAGAGTCGATGCTCTGCGCCAGCTTCGCCAACATCTCGAACGCCCAATCCAGCTTGGGAACAGCGAGCATCTGGAGTCCCCAACCGCAATGGATGTGCAGCGTGTCGACGATCAGGCCCGATTTCTCCGCCGCCGCCACAGCCGACTCGAGGTGGTCGGGGTAGAAGCCGAACTTGCTGTTGCCGTAGGCGAGCTTGGGATCACTTCCGTAGCCCACCTCGATGCCGGGGTCGACGCGCAGACCCACCTTCGCGCCTCTCGAAACCCGTTCGCCGTAGCGTTGCAGCGCCGACACGCTGTCGAGGTTCAGGTGAACGCCCTGCTCCGCGAAGATCTCGAGGTCGCGATTGGACAGCATGCTCGCCGTCACCGAGAGCTGACGCGGATCCACGCCCATCTCGAGGGCCAGGGCGGACTCACGCGGAGACGAGGCGTCTATCCCCACGTCGCCGCCCTCGAGCACGGTCTCCACGACCGGTCGGAAGCGATTGGCCTTGAGCGCGTGGAAGATGCGCGTCGGCGAGCGAAGCGTAGCGAGCGCCGAGCGCCGCTCTGCCAGGCTGGCCCGGACGGTCTTCAGGCTGTAGGCGTAGAAGGGCGTGCCCAGCCGGCCAGCCAGATCCGCGAGGGACTGGCCATCGAGCTCGAGCCCGCCCCCACCAGGAGCCGCCAGGCTGTCGGACAGCCACCAACGCTCGTGCTTCCGTTCCCAGGTGGTCAATGGTTCAGGGTGGGAGCGCGGTCGCTACCCTGTGGCGATCGCTTGCGTGCGCCGCGCGCGGATCTCGACGCCGGCCGCGGGCCTCAATACTTCTCCGGCTCGAAGGTGCCCAGGTCGCTGCCGCCCTTGGCTTGTGCCGAAGTCGAACCCGAGATCCTCTCGCCGTCCCAGGTGCCCATGTAGTAGCGCATGCTGGTGCCGCGCTTCACCGAGTAGCGAACGGTGTCGCCCTCGACTCTTACGCTGGCGAGCTTCTGCGCCAGCGCCACGGCAGCCTCGTAGGTGAGAGTTCCCGAACTGGCCGAGAATGTCATGAGGACACCTCGGCGACGACCCTCGGTGTGCTCGAACCCGTGCCAGGTACCGTCCAGGCTCAAAAGAGCTGCGGCGGCATCGGCTTCGCCTGTAGGTGCTTGCCCGGCGGCCGTCGCGGCCACACGCGTGCCAGGACTCCCGGCGGCGGAAGCTTCCGCCGGGGCCGCCGTCCTGGGCGCCACGAACGCCACCCTGGCGACGCGTGCCAGGGCTCCGGATCGGAGCACCCCCGCCTGCAGCCGGCCGCCCTCTCCAAGCTGCTGGAGTGCTCGCCCGTCGGGAGCGAGATCTGCCTGTACCGCGCCCGGTTTCTTGGACACCAGTTTGACGATCTCGGGTTCGTTTGGCAGACGATCCCGAAAACGACGCACGAGGATGCCCCAGGATCGACGCGGCGGGGTGAGTCCATACCTGGGGTAGCCCCTCTTTGATGACCTCGAGGTTCACGCGGCCTTCCCCTGGCCGTGCTGGTCGCGGGCCTCGCGCGGGGTGAGGAATCCCAGCTTCTCGACGCGCCACTGCTGGTTGTAGCGCTTGACGAAGGCAGCCACGGCCTGGCGCACCTCCTCGAGGGTGTGGAAGACGCGGCCATGAATGATCTGTTCCTTGAGAGTCCGGATGAAACGCTCGGCCACTCCGTTGGTCTGCGGCTGTTCGACGAAGGCGAAGCTGGGCGTGATGCCCCAGAAACGCAGCTGGTTGAGGAAGTGGTCCGAGAGGTACTGCGTCCCGTGGTCCATGCGCAGCTCGAGGCCACGAGCCACACCCGCCTCGACCGAGCCGAAGAGCTGCGTCAGCCCCATGGCGATGGGCTGGAGGGCCTCGTAGCGCGTCCCCTTCTTGCACACGTGGTAGCCGACGCACTCGCTGTTGAAGTGCTCGACGCCGACGAAGATCCAGCCCCAGCCGTCCTTTGCCGTGAGAACTCTCGCCCCGTCCGTCCCCCACATCAGGTTGGGCGCATCGGTTGTGATCGTCCCCTCGTGGAGCAGCCCCTCGCCCTGGCGTACCCGACGCGGCGACAGCAGGTGGTGCTCACGCATGATCCGCAGCACCCGCTTGCGCGACACGCGCACCTGGCGCAGCACCTTGAGCCGCGCCCAGACCTTGCGATGTCCTTCTCCTACGAACGGCGAGGCCGCCAGGTCCTCTCGGATCAGCCGCAACAGCTCCTCGTCAGACACCTTGGGCTTGGGACCACGTCGGCCAGCGCGGACCATCTCGGGAGCCGCCTCGCCGAGCTGGGAGTAGTAGCTCGAGCGGGCCAGCTTCCACACCCGGCACACCCGCTCCACCCCGTAGGCCCGGCCTGTCGCAGGGGAGATCGCCGCACTCATCGCCGCGACCTCCCGAAGGCCAAAGGGCGGGGCGCCCCGATCTTCTTCCGCAACAGCTCGTTCTCCATGCTGAGCTCGCCCACCCGCTTGACCGCCGCGTCCAGCTCCACCTTCAGCGGGTCGCCATTGCGCTCCCGCAGCGACTCGTCGATCCCGGCCATGGCTTGATCACGCCAGCGCTGCAGCCGGTGCATCTCCACGGACAGCTCACGAGACAGCGCTTCGAGTGACTCCCCGCGCAGCAGCCGCAGTGCGACCTCCCGCTTGCGCACCACGCTCCAACGCTGCCCGGGACCCAAGGCGCCCACCACCGCGCCGCCGGTGGGCGAAACTCCGGTCGCCCACTCCCTTCTTCCTCTCAGACCTCTTGCGCCTGACCTGCTTCATCGATCGAGTCTCCTTGAACAAGATGACTTTCCCTAGTTTCGTGTCCAAGAAAACCGGGTCCGCTTTAGAGCGAGATCTGCCGTCTCGTGCGGGACCTTGCCGTGGGCCAGCAGATCCACGAGGTCTTGAAGCACCGCTCCCCACCAACGAGCGAGCAGCGGCCCCGTCACGCTGTCGCCGGGCGCAGTGCTCCACCCGTTCTGGTAGGCGGCGACGTCCCCGGGGGTGACATGAAGAAGTGGCTTCTCGAAGCCAGTCATCGTCAGGAAGAGGGATCCGTCGACGTCGCGGACCTCGACGTAGCGGTCGAGCGCGTGCAGGTCGGTCGACGCGTTCAGTCGCTGCTGCGCCGCAAACGCTCTTTCGGCCGCTGAGGAATCGGCGGTTGCGGCGAGGACGAAAGCGGGACCCAGCGGAGTCGAGAGCACGGCCAGGTCGGTGCGTGCTCCAGCCAAGGGAAAGGGCTCCGTTGGGGATCTCCATTTAACCGGAGGAGTCCAGGTTGGCAGTTCTCCACGGGCGGTTCGCTGGAGAGCGCTCCAGGCTCGGCGGGTGCCCGCGCGCCTGCGGCTGCGAGGGCGGCACTGCCCGGGGCCGCTGGGTGGCGATGAGGTCCTGGTAGCGCACCGGGTCGTGGGCGACGGCGAGCTCGAGCACTCGGTAGAACACCATCCCGCGGCTGCGGGAGGTGCGGCGGTTGAAGCGGAACGCGAACTCATTCAGGTAGCTGGCCAGGTGCGCGTCGTTCACCGAGCCCTGGTGGGTACCCAGCAACCACCGCTTGGCTAGCGAGGCGACCCGGTGCACTGCGGGCAGTAGCTCGCCGGGATCCTCCCCGCGGGTTCGGGCGGCCCGCTGGCTGCGCCGGTCGTGGACGTAGCCGAGCTTCTCCAGCCCGCGGTAGCCCTGCCAGCCGTCGGTGACGACCCTCGCGCCCGGCTCGACGTGAGCCGTTACAAAGGCGTGCAACGAGGCGGCCGACGCATCGGTCAGCGGCAGCATCCGGCACCGTCCGAATCCTCTCGGCTCCCGGACCTCCACCGCGATCCCGGTCAAAACCTTCTTGCCTTTGGCCCGGCCGCCGCGCAGCCCCGCCTCCTCACCGCCGATGTAGGTCTCATCTACCTGTACCATCCCGGCCAGCCGGTCCCGGCCCGGGCGCACCAGCACCGACCTCAGCCGATGGAGCATCGCCCACGCGGTCTGGTAGGAGCCGATCTCCAGCGTCCGCTTCAGGCTCAGCGCCGAGATCCCGTCCTTGCCGGTGGCGAACAGCCAGCAGGCGGTGAACCAAACCGTTAGCGGCGTGCGCGTCCGGTCAAAGATCGTGCCCGCTGTCACCGACGTACGGCCGCCGCACCCTGAGCACATGAAGCGACCGTCGCCCAGCCGCCAGCCCCCATCATGGCCGCAGTCCAAGCAGGCGAAGCTGGCGGGCCACCGCAGCCACTCCAGGCAGTCCGCATCGGTCCGGAACCAGGCCTGGAACTCGCCCACGGACCGCGGATAGTGCGTGCCAGCACGAGGCTGATCCACCGGCTCAGTTTACACCGGTTAAATGGATACCCCCGGGTTCCGTAATGAACGTGAGCGGCAAGGCGCCCGCGTACGGCTCGACGGTGATTTCGGCCGAGCCGACTTCGGGAGAGCCCGCGATGGCGACTTCCACCTTTGCCTTCGCCCCCCCGTCACCGACGCGAGGCACGATCACGCCCAGCGCTCCCACCCTCGCCGAGACGACGACGGCGGCAGCGCCGCCAATGGTCACGCGGTTGTCCACCACGCGCTCGGCAAACCCCTTACCCACCACAGTAGCGGTGGCGCCAGGAGCGAGTTCCGGCGGATGCACGGCCAGCACGAGCGGCGCGGAGCCCACCCAGAAGGGCTTCGCCGGTGACGCATCGTCGGCGCTGCCCACCGTGACGCCAACGGCGCCGTGCGCCACCTCGAGCTCCGGAACCGACACCTTGAAAGAATCCGGGTTCTTCTCCAGAACCGGCGCCACGGTCTCGCCGAAACGGACTTCGGCCGAATCGCCCCAGCCGAGGCCCGTGATGGTGACCTCATCGCCGGGCAGGCCCACCTCGGGAGAGATGCTCGAGATCTGTGCAGGGCGACGCGCCGAGAAGCTCAGCGTCCCCGACCGGTAGCGACCGGAGCGCACCCGCACCGGAACCGCCCTGGTCTGCCCGGGCTGCAGCGGAATCTTGGGCACCCTGACCTTGAGCTGCTCGGAGGTTCCTTCCAGGATCGGGGCCGACATGTCACCGGCGAACTGCACCTCGTTGTCGATCGCCGGGGACGCGAAATTGCTCCCCGTGACCGTCACGACGTCGCCGATCTTCGCGCTCTGTGGGTTCACGGAATCGAGCTTCGGAGCTGCCATGAAACCTACGGCGTAGTAGCCCCCTCCCGCCAACAGGAGCACGGCAGCAGCAGCCCCTCCGTAGATGGGAAGCTTCGAGGTTGGCGGCGGCGCCATCGGCTTGGCGCTGGCTCGCGCGATCGGACGCCGGACTTTCGGAGCGGGAGCGACCTCGGGCTCTTCGGGCGGTGGCGGTGAGAACGGTGGTGCGCTGGGGGATTCGGGCTCTGGAGGCGGGACGGGAGGTGACACCTCTGCGGGAGCGGGCTCGACCTGAGGTATCGGCTCGGGCTCGGGTATCGGCTCCGGCTCGGCGGCGCCGAGACCCAGGTCTTCATCGGCGACCGGGGCGGGACCCGCATCGGCACCCAGGTCGAGATCGAGGCCGAGGTCGGCGTCTATGTCGATCGCCGGAGCATCAGCGTTTTCATCGAGCGAGAAGCCCTCGTCATCGACGTGCCCGTCGTCTTCACCCATCGCGTTCCCCTAGTTCCTGCCTGGGCTCCACGCGGACCGGCATGGTGCCCGGAACGACTCTCCGAGCCGCGCGAAACCTGAGCTCGACCGAGCCTCTTTCATGCCCACTGAGGCGGATCAGGTCGCCGTCTGCGAGAAGGCGTCTCGCGCCCACAGGCTGGCCATTGAGATCGAACCCTGCGCCGACGTCGGCGGGCTGAATCGTGGCGCCGTCCGGACCGAAGTGGACCCGCACATGGATCGGGAGCAGGCCCAGACCTTCGAGGCAAACCTCGCAGCTCTCGCCGCCGCCGATCCGGACCGGTCCACCCGGATCCAGCCGAAACCGGCATCCGGAGGCCCGACCGGTCTCGACTGTCAGTGTCGGATAGACCGCGATACCTGCCTCCATCTTCAGCGTCTCCTGCGACCTACGAGCTTCCTGAGCGTTGGCGCGGGCGATCGCGAGATTGTAACGGAAGCGCGCCGCGACCTGCAGCCGGGCCCTCCAAGCAACCCGTGAGCTACAATCGAGCGTTGAGCCAACCAATGACAAACACCGAAGCCCAGGAACCCCGGATCTTCACGTACGCGGAGGCCGTCGGGCTACTCCCCGAAGTGCGCCGCGCTACCGACGCAGCCTACAAGAAGGTCCGAGACCTCACCGAAGCCGCTGAGAACGGCGCCGAGAGCGAAGCCGACGCGCAGCGGCTGGCCGATGCCGTGGTCAACGATTGGGCGCGCCAGCTGATGGCGCTCGGCGTGGAGATCAAGGGGCTGTGGCTGGCCGATTTCGACAACGGGTCGGGCTACTACTGCTGGAAGTACCCCGAAAGCGGGCTGCGGTACTTCCACACGTACGAAGGTGGCTTTAATAGCCGCATGCCCATTCAGTAATAACGGGAGAGATGACAGACCTACTCCAGATTCCCATCGTCACATTCACCTTCGTCTTCCTCATTCCGCTCGTCCTCGTCGCTGGTGGACTCGTCAGCTTCTTCGCGGTGGGCGCGCTCTTCAATTTCCTCGACAATCCGGAAGCGCTGCAGAAGATGATCGAAGGGGCCTTCCGCCGCCCGCCCAAAGACCCCGAGACCCCCGGGAAGAAGCACTACTACCGGACGTATTGGAACAAGGCCGCGTAGCAGTCGACTGGCCGGTCCAAGAGATTGGTCATCCCGAGCGAGATCCACTGGGGATGCGAGAGTGAGGGAGCCCGGCGCGTGACGCAGTCATCGGGCGCGGAGGATGTCAGAGGAGTCATCTCACCTCGCTGGCTCCTTCACTCCCATGTCCCCGCGCAACTCGTTCAGGATGACGATCCCCTGATGAGTTCGGTCCGCTCCTGACCGCGCTCGCGGTCAGGAGACTAGTGGCCCGTAACAGGGAGGTCGATGCCAGCGAGACCGTCGAGGCGCCCGGATGGCAAGGAGCCGAAGAGGGAGAATACCGGGAGTATTTGACCGATGAGCGACGCAGCCAGGCGGGATGCATCGGCGGTCGCAGCGGTATCGAATCCCCTGTTACAGGCCACTAGCGTCAACTCAACACCTCCAGCTTCTTGCCCACTGCGGTGAATCCCGCGACGGCACGGTCGATCTGCTCCGGCGTGTGGCTGGCGGAGAGCTGCACTCGAATTCTCGACTGACCTCTGGCGACGACCGGGAAGAAGAAGCCCTTGACGTAGATCTCGTGCTCGTCGAGCAGGGCCCTCGCGAAGCGCTGAGCGAGAGGAGCATCATCCGGTGCGAAGCGCGAGAACATGATCGGGACGATCGGGTGCACGCCGGGCCGGATCTCGAAACCGGCCGCCGTCATCTTTACTCGGAAGCTCACCGTGTTCTCTTCGAGACGATCACGGAGCTCAGTCGTCTTCGACAGGAGCTCGATCGCCCGCAACGTCGCTCCCGCAACGACCGGCGCCAGCGTGTTGGAGAAGAGGTAGGGTCGGCTTCGCTGCCGCAGCAGCTCGACGATCGCCCGCCGCCCCGCGACGCAGCCACCCGACGCGCCACCCAACGCCTTGCCGAAGGTTGTCGTGATGATGTCCACCCGGCCCTCGACACCGCAGTGCTCGGGTGTTCCCCGTCCCGTCTTGCCCATGAATCCCGTCGCATGGGAATCGTCGACGAGCACGAGCGCCCGGTGCCGGTCGGCCAACTCGCAGATGTCCTGAAGCGGCGCGATGTCCCCGTCCATCGAGAAGACCCCGTCCGTGACGATCAGCCGGAAGCGCGCCTTGCCGGCCTCCTCGAGCTTCGTCTCCAGGTCCGCCATGTCGGCGTGCTCGTAGAGGAAGCGTTGCGCCTTACACAGGCGCACTCCGTCGATGATGGAGGCGTGGTTGAGCTTGTCCGTCAGGATCGCGTCTTCGCTGGTCAGCAGCGGCTCGAAGACGCCGCCGTTCGCATCGAAGCAAGCCACGTAGAGAATCGCCGCGTCGGTTCCGAGAAACTCGGCGACACGTCGCTCGAGATCGAGATGCAGCTGCTGAGTGCCGCAGATGAAGCGCACGCTGGAGAGACCGTAGCCCCAATCGTCGAGTGCGGATCGCGCAGCTTTCAGAAGCTCGGGATGGCTCGACAGCCCGAGATAGTTGTTCGCGCAGAAGTTGAGAACCTCACGATCCCCCACGCGGATCTCGGGCCCCTGCGGGCCGAGCAGCGGCCACTCCTCCTTGTGAAGACCCTGCTCGCGGATCTCACCGAGCTGGGTGTCGAGGAACTCTTCGAAGCGAGAATCCATGGTCTCCCTCCTGATGGCGACTCGGACGCAGGGCGACGATTGTAGCGTCACGTCATGGCCGACTTCGCCAACGCCTCGGGACTTGACCGGGTAGGAGACCCCGGTTTTACTCCCCGCGGTTCTCTTCTTGAGCGGATACAAGGCCAGCTGTCCATCGTGTGGCGCCGAGGTGGTGTTCACCCTCGGCAGCTCGCTTCTCAAGTCTGCGATTCCTGCGGCTCCGCCGTCGCCCGTAAGGGCGTCGACCTCGCGAACTACGGCAAGGTCGCCGAGCTGATCCCCACCCCCTCGGTGCTCAAGCTGGAGATCGAGGGCGGCTACGAGGGGGCGCCCCGCTTCAGGCTCGTCGTCGAACCCAGCTCGACCACGGCAGCGGCACCTGGGACGAGTGGCTGCTCGGCTTCGACAACGAGCAGTGGGCGTGGCTCAGCGAGTCCCAGGGCAAGTTCCACTACATGGAGCAGGCTACGCTTCCGCCGGTCCGCGACTTTGGTGAGCTGAAGGCGGGCGATTCCGTCAACCTGGGCCCGGCCGGACACTTCGTCATCACGGAGAAGCGCACGGCGAAGTTTGTCACGGCCGAGGGCGAGATTCCGCTCGACGTCGAGCCTGGCAGCCAGCTCAACTACATCGATCTTCAGGGCGAGGGTGGCAAGTTCGCCACCCTCGACTACGGCACTGGCGAGAAGGCCGAGGCCCTCTACCTCGGCAATGAGGTTTCGCTCGAGGAGCTGGGGATCGAGGCCGTCTCCGACGCCGAGCGGCGCAAGAAGGTCAAGGGCGGCTCGCTCTCCTGCACCCAATGTGGCGGCCCCTTGGAGCTGCGTGCGCCCGATCAGACGAAACGCATCGCCTGTTCGTACTGCGGCGCGTTGCTGGACGTCGAACGCGACTTCCAGGTGCTCGAGACGGTCGGCGAGATGCCGGTCAAGCCGCTGATCCCGCTCGGCAGCAAAGGACGCCTGAAGGGCGTCGAGTGGCAGCTCATCGGCTTCATGGAGCGCAGCGTCCCCTACGAGGGCGTTCGCTACGCGTGGCGGGAATACCTGCTCTACGAGGCGCGCGGGGGCTTCCGCTGGCTGACCGAGAACAAGGGGCACTGGTCGTTCATCGAGCCCGTCCACGCGGGCGACGTCGCCGACCGCGAAGGCAGCTACGCACGCTACAAAGGGCAGACGTTCAGCCATTTCCAGAGCGGCAAGGCCCGCGTGGATCACGTGGTCGGCGAGTTCTACTGGGCCGTCTCTCGCGGCGACATGGCGCAGACGCACGACTACGTCTCGCCGCCGCTGCTGCTGTCGATGGAGGGCACCCTGGAGCCGTCCACCCACGCCTACGTCCGCGCGAAGATGCGCGAGGAGTGGGGCGACCTGGTGCCGGCAGACGGACCGATTTCAGCCAAACTGGAGGACCTGTTCCGCAGGTTGCGCCCGGGGGCCTACGAGGGCATGACGACGGAAAGGATCTGGAGCCAGGGCACCTACCTGGAGCCCGAGGAGATCTGGAGCGCGTTCGGTGTCAAAGGGGCTCCACCGCGCCGCAGCGGCGTGGCGCCCAACCAGGTCTGGGAGCACCAGGCCGCCGCGCGGCTTCCGTGTACGGATCTACACTCCCGATCTGTGGTGCCATCGCGCTCATCTACGTGGTTCTTTTGTTCGTCCTCGGAACGACGGCGCACACGCAGGAGTTCCAGATCCGCCCAGGCGTCAAGTCCGCGTCGGCCGAGGCGGTGGTGTTCAGCAAGGAGTCCAGATCGGCTGGGGCGGCAACCTCGAGATCCAGGCGAAGGCGCCGGTCAGCAACTCGTGGCTCTACCTCGACGGCGCCCTGGTCAACCCGGAGACGGGCAGCGTGGACGCCTTTGACCTGGAAATCTCGTACTTCTGGGGTCCCGGCTGGTCGGAAGGCAGCATCTCGAAGACGCGCTTCATCGGATCCGTGACGCCGGGCACGTACCTCCTGCGTCTCGCACCGCAGTGGCAGGCGGGCAAGAAACCGGACCGGTTCGCGGTCCGCGTGCGCCGCAACGTGCCCCGCTTCTATCAGCCGTTCCTGGCGATCCTGGCGGTCGGCGCCTTCCCAGTGTTGCTCGGGTTCCGCCAGACCGCCTTCCACCGCCGGCGATGGGCGGAGAGCGACCACCCCCGGTAGGAGGGCTGGTGCAATGAAACGCATGTTCATCGCGTACATCACTGGAATCATGGCGCTCTGGGGCTTCTCGATGCTCCGGGGCCTCGAGCTCTCCTCGAGCAGGCGCGGGTTCATGTCCAAGCAGGTGCGGCAGTCCGGCGGCTACCGCTCCATTACCTACTGGAGAGGAGGCAAGTGATGGACATCGGTCAGTACCTCAACCCGGTCTTGGCGTCGATCGTCTACTCGGTCATCGGAGCGGTGATTCCCTGCATCGCGATGTGGGTCACGGCCCGCATCGGCCTCGACGCGGCAGTTGTTCGCGCAGAAGTTGAGGACCTCGCGATCGCCCACGCGGATCTGGGGCCCCTGCGGGCCGAGCAGCGGCCACTCCTCCTTGTGAAGACCCTGCTCGCGAATCTCGCGGAGCTGGGTGTCGAGGAACTCTTCGAAGCGAGAATCCGTGGTCTCTCTCCTGGTGGCGACTCGGGCGCAGGGGCGGCGATTGCAGCGTCCCGTCATGGCCGACCTCGCTCGCGCCTTGCGACTTGACCGGGCGGGAGGCCCCGGGTTCTACTCTGCGCGGTTCTCCTCTTGAGCGGATACAAGGCCCGCTGTCCATCGTGTGGCGCCGAGGTGGTGTTCACCCTCGGCAGCTCGATGCTCAAGGTCTGCGATTCCTGCGGCTCCGCCGTCGCCCGAAAGGGCGTCAACCTCGCGAACTACGGCAAGGTCGCCGAGTTGATCCCGACGCCCTCCGTGCTCAAGCTGGGGATCGAGGGCGGCTACGAAGGGGCGCCCCGCTTCAGGCTCATCGGTCGAACCCAGCTCGACCACGGCAGCGGCACCTGGGACGAGTGGCTGCTCGCCTTCGACAACGAGCAATGGGCGTGGCTCAGCGAGTCTCAGGGCAAGTTCCACCACATGGGACAGACCGCGCTTCCGCCGGTTCGCGACTTTGGAGAGCTGAAGGCGGGCGATGCCGTCGACCTGGGCCCGGCCGGACACTTCGTCATCACGGAGAAGCGCGCGGCGAAGTTCGTCACCGCCGAGGGCGAGATCCCGTTCGATGTGAAGCCCGGCAGCCAGCTCAACTACATCGACCTTCAGGGCAAGGGAGGCAAGTTCGCCACCCTCGACTACGGCATCGGCGAGAAGGCCGAGGCCCTCTACCTCGGCAACGAGGTTTCGCTCGAGGAGCTGGGGATCGAGGCCGTCTCCGACGCCGAGCGGCGCAAGAAGGTCAAGGGCGGCTCTTTGTCGTGCACTCAGTGTGGCGGTCCTCTGGAGCTGCGCGCGCCCGATCAGACGAAACGCATCGCCTGCTCGTACTGCGGGGCGCTGCTGGACGTCGAGCGCGGCTTCCAGGTGCTCGAGACGCTCGGAGAGGCGGTCGTCAAGCCCCTCATCCCGCTCGGCAGCAAGGGGCGTCTGAAAGGTGTCGAGTGGCAGCTGATCGGCTTCATGGAGCGCAGCGTCACGTACGAGGGCGTTCGCTACGCGTGGCAGGAGTACCTTCTCTACGCGCCACGCAAGGGCTTCCGCTGGCTGACCGAGAACAAGGGGCACTGGTCGTTCATCGAGCCCGTCCACGCCGGGGACGTCGCCGATCGCGTGGGCGGATACGCGCGATACAAGGGCCACACGTTCAAGCATTACCAAAGTGGTCAGGCACGGGTGGATCACGTGGTCGGCGAGTTCTACTGGGCCGTTGCTCGCGGCGACATGACCCAGACTCACGACTACATCGCGCCACCCCTGCTGCTCTCGATGGAGGGGACCCCGGAGGAGAAGCTCTGGAGCCAGGGCACGTACATCGAGCCCGCCGAGATCTGGAAGGCGTTCGGGCTAAAGGGCTCTCCGCCTCGCCGCAGCGGCGTGGGACCCAACCAGATCTGGGAGCACAAGGCGGCCGCCAGCTCGATCTACGGCTCCGCCTTCCTGGTCTGCGGAGTCATCGCGCTCGCCTACGTGCTGCTCCTGTTCGTCGGCGGAAAGACGGTGCACACGCAGGAGTTCCAGATCCGCCCGGGCGTGCAGCCGGCCTCGACCGAAGCGGTGGTCTTCAGCGAAGAGTTCCAGGTCGACCGGGCCGGCAACCTCGAGCTTCAAGCAAAGGCGCCGGTCAGCAACTCGTGGCTGTACCTCGACGGTGCCCTGATCAACCCGGAAACCGGCAGCATCGATGCCTTCGACCTCGAAGTCTCGTACTACACCGGTCGCGACTCGGACGGCACGTGGTCGGAAGGCAGCAACTCGAAGAAACGCTTCATCGGATCGGTGACGCCCGGCAAGTACATCCTCCGCCTGGCACCCCAGTGGCAGCCCGGCAAGAAGCCGAGCCAGTTCGCGATCCGCATCCGGCGCAACGTGCCGCGCTTCTATCAGGCGTTCCTGGCCATCCTGGTTGTCGGCGCCTTCCCGGTCTTGCTCGCGTTCCGGCAGGTGGCGTTCGAGAGCCGGCGCTGGGCGGAGAGCGATCACCCGTGGTCGGAGGGATAGTGGAATGAAACGCATGTTCATCGCGTACGTCACCGGAGTCATGACGCTGTGGGGCTTCTCGACGCTCCGCGGCGTCGAGCTCTTCTCGAGCAAGCGCGGATTCATGTCCCAGCAGGTGCGGCAGTCCGGCGGCTACCGCTCCTATACCTATTGGAGAGGAGGCAAGTAATGGACGTGGGCCAGTATCTCAACCCGGTCTTGGCGTCGGTCGTCTATTCGGTCATCGGTGCGGTGATCCTGTGCATCGCCATGTGGGTCACGGCCCGCATCATCCCGTTCTCCGTGAAGAAGGAGATCGAGGAGGACCAGAACACGGCGCTCGGGATCATCCTGGCGGCGATCATCCTCGGTCTCTCGCTGATCATCTCGGCATCCATACAGGGCTAGTGGCGGGGGGAGCCGACAAGCGGCTCCTCCTCGCCCCGGTCCCCCACGACTTCGGAGACAGGACACTAAAAGCTTGCGCTCTCCTCTCGTCTACCTGACGGTCCTCGTGATCGCGAGCTGCGGGCTCGTGTACGAGCTCGTGGCGGGGACTCTCGCGAGCTACGTTCTCGGCGACTCGGTCACTCAGTTCTCGACGGTGATCGGCGTCTATCTGTCGGCGCTCGGTCTCGGCTCCTACCTGTCGCGGTTCGTGCAGCGTGCGCTGGCCCGCCGTTTCGTCGAGATCGAGCTCGCGGTCGCGCTGGTCGGCGGCTTCTCCGCGCCGTTGCTCTTTTTCGCCTTCTCCCGGCTGCCGCAGTTCTTCCGACCGTCGCTCTATGGCCTCGTGTTGCTGATCGGGACGCTCGTCGGTCTCGAGATACCCCTCGTGATGCGCATCTTGCGCGAGACCGTCGACTTCAAGGAGCTCGTTGCACGCGTGTTGACGTTCGACTACATCGGCGCCCTCGTGGCATCCCTGATGTTTCCGATCTTCCTCGTACCCGAGCTCGGCCTCGTTCGCACCTCGCTGCTGTTCGGGATCGCCAACGCCGGAGTCGGTCTGTGGTCGACCTGGCTCTTCGAGCCGCTGCTCGGCTACGCCAACGATCTTCGCATCAAGGCGATCGTCGCTCTCGTCCTCTTGACGGCGGGCTTCGGGTACGGCACCCGCCTCACCGATTTCGCAGAGGAGGAGCTCTACGCCGACGAGATCGTCTACGCGAAGACCACACGCTATCAGCGCATCGTCATCACCCGATCGCGCAACAGCTTCCAGCTCTTCTTGAATGGCAGCCTGCAGTTCTCGTCGACCGACGAGTACCGCTACCACGAGGCGCTCGTGCATCCGGCGCTGGCGCTGCGCCCGCAGGCCCGACGCGCCCTGGTGCTCGGCGGGGGCGACGGGCTCGCGGTCCGCGAGCTGCTCAAGCACCCTGGAGTTCGAGAGATCGTGCTGGTGGACCTCGATCCGGAGATCACGCGGCTCGCCGTGGAGAACCCGCTGCTCCGCGAGCTGAATCAGGCGGCGCTCTCGTCTCCGAGAGTGCGGGTCGTCAACGACGACGCGCTCATCTGGCTATCGAAGGGCCGCGACCTGTTCGACGCCGCGTTCGTCGACTTCCCCGATCCGCACAACTACTCGTTGGGCAAGCTCTACACTCGGCATTTCTATCGGCTCCTCAAGAGGCGCCTCGGACCCGAGGGTGTGATGGCCGTGCAGAGCACCTCGCCCCTCATGGCGCGACGCTCCTTCTGGTGCGTCGCCAACACCGTCGAGGCCGCCGGTTTCTCGGTTCAGGCCTACCACGCCCTGGTGCCTTCTTTCGGTGAGTGGGGCTTCGTGCTCGGCGCGACCCAACCCATCGAGCCACCGACCCAGCCCCTGCCGGGACTGCGCTACCTGGACCAGGCGACGCTCGCCTCTTTGTTCGTCATCCCGCCCGACATGGCACGCATCGATGCACAGGTGAACCGGCTCAACAACCAGAGCCTCGTCCACTACTACGACGAGGAGTGGAGGGGCTGGAACTGATTCTCAACCGACGCGAGTGGCTGAAGCTCGCCGCCGCGGGTGCGGCGGCCTCGGGTTGTCGACCATCGTCACGCCCGCCGATCGAGGGCGCTTTCGTCGAGCCACGAGTCGACCTGGGGCATCGGCTGCGCGAGGGGTTCCGTCCGCAACCCAGCCGCTACGTGGACACGGAAGTGGCGATCGTGGGGGCCGGAATGGCGGGCTTGTCCGCTGCCTGGACGCTGCAGCACGCCGGCCTCGATGACTTCCGCATCATCGAGCTGGACGACCGGCCGGGCGGCACTGCGCGCTCGGGGACGTCGGCGGCGAGTGCCTACCCGTGGGGAGCCCACTACGTCCCGGCTCCGCCAGCGGACAACCTCCCACTCGTCACGTTGCTCGAAGAGGTGGGCGCCGTCGAGGGGCGCGATGCCGCCGGACGCCCCGTGTACGCGGAGAACGTGCTCTGCCGCGAACCGCAGGAGCGGCTCCATCTCAACGGCGAGTGGTACCCGGGGTTGTTCCCGTACGCGGGAGCCAGTGCCGAAGACGAGCGGCAGCTCGCGCAGTTCGAGGAGACCATCTCGGGCTGGGCAGCCTGGCGAGACCGGCGCGGACGACGCGCGTTCGACCTGCCCCGCGCGCGCGGCTCGAACGACGCCGAGCTGCAGGCGCTCGATGGCCTCTCGATGGATCAGTACCTGAAGCAGCACGGCTGGGATTCAGCGCGGCTGCGCTGGCTCGTCGAGTACGCGACGCGGGACGACTTCGGGGCACGACTCCCACAGACTTCGGCCTGGGCGGGACTCCACTATTTCTCGGGGCGGGAGAGAAACGAGGAGGGGTCGTACGGAGAGTTCCTCACCTGGCCCGAGGGCAACGGCAAGCTCGTCGACCATCTCGCGGGTATGGCGGGCGAACGGCTCCGCACGGGAGGCCTCGTCACATCGGTCGTGCAGGAGTCGGACGGCGTCGTCGTGAGCTACTTCGATGCGACCGCCGAGGAGGCCGTCGGCGTGCGAGCACGCCATTGTGTCTTCGCCCTGCCCCGCTTTCTCGCGCCGCGCCTGATTGCGGAAGCGCCGGACGCCATGGTGGCGGCGGCGAGACAGAGCGTCTACGGCTCATGGCTCGTCGCGAACCTGCACCTTCGCGAAAGGCCGCGCGAGCGCGGCAGCGAGATCGCGTGGGACAACGTGCTCTACGACAGCCCCTCGCTGGGCTACGTCGTCGCGACCCACCAGAGCGGGCCCGACCACGGCCCTACGGTCTGGACCTACTACCTTCCTCTGACCAGTGACGATCCGAGGAACGACCGCGAGCGCCTCCTGGCCGGCAGCTGGGAGCAATGGACCGACGTGATTCTCGACGATCTGAGTCGTGCCCACCCCGACCTCCGCGAGCTCGTGGCGCGAGTGGACATCTGCCGATGGGGACATGCGATGGTGAGACCGCGGCCCGGTTTCATGTGGAGTCGAGCGCTCGAGACCGCGCGAGCCCCGGTGGGCCGAGTCCACTTCGCGCACACGGACCTCTCGGGCATGGCGCTGCTGGAGGAAGCCCAGTACTGGGGGATCCGCGCCGCCGAGGCGATCCTGCGGGAGGCCGGGCACCGCCACCAGAGCTGGCTGGGATAGGCTCTCCACGGCCGCCATGGACAGCCTCGAGCAGGGCGCTTCGTCCTCCACCGCGCGTCGCGGCAGCTGGCTCGTCTCGGCGCGTTGGGATCTGTGGGTGTTCGGCGGCTCCGCCCTGCTGGCATTCGGACTGCTGGCGTTCGCCAAGCTCACGGGATTCCTCGATGCCGTGACGCCGCCCTGGGCCTGGGTCGCAACGATCCTCGTCGTGGACGTCGCACACGTCTGGTCGACCGCGTACCGCGTCTATCTCGATCCCAGCGAGATGAGGCGCCGCCCGCTCCTCTACTCGGGGATACCCGCCACGGCATACGTGATCGGTGTCTTGCTCTACACGTCTTCGTCGGGGGTCTTCTGGCGCGTGCTCGCCTACCTCGCCGTCGTTCACTTCGTGCGTCAACAATACGGATGGATGGCGCTCTACCGACGGCGGCTCGGCCCGACCAGCCGCTTCGATCGGCTGCTGGACGACGCGACGATTTACTCGGCCACCCTCTATCCGCTGCTCTACTGGCACGCTCACCTGCCGCGCGAGTTCGAGTGGTTCATCGAGGGAGACTTCCTGCCCGGGGTGCCACCGCAGCTCGCCACGTGGCTCTGGCCGGTTCACATACTGATCACGCTGACCTACATCGGCCGCCAGCTCCAGCTCTGGAATGCAGGCCGGCCCGTCAGCCCCGGCAAGAACCTGATCGTCGCCACCACCTGGCTCACCTGGTACGTCGGCATCGTTGTCCTCAACTCGGACTACGCGTTTACCGTGACGAACGTGCTCGTACATGGCATCCCGTACCTCGGCTATGTCTGGATCCACGGACGGGAGCGTTGGAGGGGCTCGACGGCCCGCATCGCGCGCCTCTTCACACCGCGCGCCATCCCCCTCTACATGGCTCCATTGCTGCTTGCCGCGTGGTCCGAGGAATGGTTCTGGGACCGCATCGTCTGGCACGAGCGCGCCAACATTTTCCCGGGCCCCGATCTCGTGGTCGGGCCCGATAGCCTGGCGCTCGTGGTGCCGCTTCTCGCGCTGCCTCAGGCGACGCACTACCTGCTCGACGCATGGATCTGGAAGATTCGCCCCGAGAACCCCGACCTCGCCCGACACCTGAACCTCCCGAGCCATCCCGGCCTCACGGCGGCGAGCTGATGCTACTGCGAGGCGCGACCGTAGCCACGCTCGACCCGCCGCAGATCGAAGAGGTGGATCTGCGCATCGGCGGTGATCGGATCACCGAGCGCGGCAAGAATCTCGCACCCGGCGACGGCGAGGACGTGCTCGACCTCACGGGCAAGCTGCTGATGCCCGGCGTCGTGAACGCGCACACTCACCTGTACCGATCGCTGGCGCGCGGGATGCCGCCCGTACGTCCCCCGGCGCGCGATTTCGTCGATCGGATGGAGCGCGGGTGGTGGCGCTACGACCGGGTCCTCGACGAAGAGTCGGTCTACTACACGGCTCTCGTGGGCGCCATCGAAGCGGCCTTTACCGGCACCACGGTGCTGATCAATCAACACTCCTCTCCGGCTTTCGTTTCCGGCTCGCTCGCGACGGTGCGACGAGCCGTGGAGGCGGTAGGCCTCAGGTCGCTGCACTGCTACGAGGTCAGCGACCGGGCGGGCGCGCCCGGCGTCGACGCGGCGCTCGAGGAGAACCGGGCCTTCCTCCAGGAGCCGGGCGGGCTGACGCGCGGCATGATCGGCGCGCACGCCAGCTTCACGCTTTCGGAGAAGAGCATGAACCGCCTCGCCGACCTGATCGGGAGCACCGGGGGCAGCCTCCACATCCACGTTGCGGAAGATCTTGCCGACGTCGACGACTGCCGCAGCCGCTTCGGCCTGACGCTTCTGGAACGGCTCAGCCATCACGGTCTGCTCGTGTCGCGAACGCTGCTCGCGCACTGCGTACACATGACCAGCGGCGAGATCTCGGAGGTGCACGCCCTCGGTGGATGGATCGCCCACAACCCCCGGTCCAACATGCGCAACACGGTGGGGCACGCAGAGGCGGCGTTCATGCAACGCGCCGCCCTCGGCACCGCGGGGATCGACCAGGATCTGTTCGCTGAGGCGCGCAGCTGCTACCTCAAGCTGCGCGAATCGGGGGAGCCGGCGGCGCTCGACATCACGCTCCGGCTCCTGGTCGGCGGCCATCGGCTGGCGGCGGCTCTTTTCGGCCGGCCGTTCGGGAAGCTCGCGATGGGCGCTCCCGCCGATCTGGCGGTGCTCGACTACACACCGCCCACGCCGCTCGAAGCGTCCAACGTGGCGGCGCATCTGCTCTTCGGTATCCATCGCAACCACGTCGAGTCCGTTCTCGTCGGCGGGCGCTGGGTCGTCCGCGGGCGCAAGCTGGTCGACATCGATCTCGGCGAGACCTACGCGCGGGCGCGCGAGGTGGCGAGCGGGCTCTGGAAAAAGATGGCTTCGGTCTCCGAATCCTGACCGCGACGCGGGATTCGTCCGCACCTGTAGAATCTGCGCTTCCGATGCAGGTTCTGACCGATCCGCTCGGCTACTTCACGCTCGAGTTCCCCGAAGGCTGGCAGCGAAGTGACGACGAGGGGGTCACTCTGCTGACGAGCCCGTTGGACTTGACCTACGTCTCGGGAGCACGCCACGTGCGCGGCAAGCAGGATGATTTCGGTCGGGCGGACTTCCTGCTTCGCTTCCTGGAGTCGCTCGGCCTGGAACCGAATCCGGACGACGTGACTTCGAGCGCTGGCACGGCTTGCCGGATTTTCGGCTATCACTGCGACCACAGCGGGGCATTCTGGTCTCACTACTCCGTAACGGACGACGAAACGGTGCTGCTCGTGTCCTACACCTGCGAGACCTCCGCGGCGGGCGACGAAGCCGCGTTGGTCGACGCGGTGATCCGCTCGATTCGACTGTTTCACTCGGGGCCGGTTCACTGACCCACGCGCGCGTCAACCGGGGCGGACTGCCGGTCGGGTTCGACGATGTCCTGGCCGCCGCCGAGCGTCTCGAGGGCGTCGCTCATCGGACACCGGTTATCACGTCCCGGACTCTCGACGAACGCGTCGGCGCGACCTGCTTCTTCAAGTGCGAGAGCCTCCAGCGCGCCGGGGCGTTCAAGTTCCGCGGGGCCTACAACGCGATCTCGCGCCTGGATGACGAAGCCCGAGCACGCGGCGTGGTCACCTACTCCTCGGGCAACCACGCCCAGGCGGCGGCCCTCGCCGGGAGCTTGTTGGGCGCGCCGGTCACGGTCGTGATGCCCGAGGACGCGCCGAAGGCCAAGCGCGCCGCGACGGAAGGCTACGGCGCCAGGGTCGTCGCCTACGACCCCGCGACCGAGAAACGCGAAGACGTCGCTCGAGTCATGCTCGAGGAGCGCGGCGCCAGCCTGATACCGCCGTTCGACCACCCTCACATCATCGCGGGCCAGGGCACGAGCGCGAGAGAGCTGATCGACGAGGTCGGCGAGCTGGACGTGCTGCTCGCGCCTTGCGGTGGCGGGGGGCTCCTGTCCGGGTCGGCGCTGTCCGCCCGGGCGATGAGTCCCGGCTGCCGGGTCATCGGCATCGAGCCCGCCCAGGCCGACGATGCGACCCGATCGTTTCGCAGCGGAGAGATCGTGACGATTCACAACCCACGGACGATCGCCGACGGGGCACGAACGGCGTCTCTGGGCCGGCTGACGTTCCCGATCATCCGAGAGTGCGTCGACGACATGGTGACCGTCGACGAAGACGAGATCATTCTGGCCATGCGGCTGCTGTGGGAGCGCGCGAAGCTCGTCGTCGAGCCGACGGGCGCCCTCAGCCTGGCGGGGGCGTTGAGCAGTCGGATCGAGCTGCGGGGCTTGCGCGTCGGCCTGATCGTCAGCGGCGGCAACGTCGACGTGGTCGACGCGGCGCGGCTGTTCGAGTCACTCCCGTCGAGCTAGCGAACCGCTCGTCTTCACAGCAACAGGAGCCATCATCGAGGGGCGCTTTGGGCTATGGACGCTGCCGGACCCGTGGAAAACCGGTGACCAGGACGACGGTTTCCCACCGGTCCTTGGACGCGACCGCCTGCCACGTTGGTCGCCCACAGCGACCACAGCCCGCGTCAGTGGCTCTGTCCCCCCAACGGCATCCTGAGTGAGTTCCGCGAGTGAGGCGAGCGAAGGATCCGCCCGCCCCTGTCTTGAATGACAGATGAGTCATCGTCAACTAGAAGTTTTTTCATTTTCTACTTGACAGCTTTTTGACACCGATCGGTCGATGCGCGGGCAACCCAACTCAACGTGTCCTTGTAGGGCTGCAATCGGCTTGAAAGTCAATGAGACATCCGATCTCTTTCGCGAAAACATCGCAGCGGAATTCTTTCGTCACGCGGCATGCAAGGGCCTCGAAAAGGCCCTTCTTATATTGAATGTATGAAGATCACAAACACGCTCGCCACACTCTCGGACTGCGATCTGCTTCGGCGCCTGTCCGCCTTGCTTCGAGACTCACGCCGTGTCGAAGCCGAGCTGATCGCTCACATCGCGGAGGTCGATGAGCGCAGGCTCTATGCACGAGAGGCCACATCGTCAATGTTTTCGTACTGCACGGAGCGGCTGCATCTCTCCGAAGGCGAGGCGTACCTCCGCATCCAGGTGGCGCGGGCGACGCGCAAGCATCCGGTGCTCCTGCACATGCTCGGCGATGGTCGGCTCCATCTCAGCGGCATCGGAAAGCTCGCGCCACATCTCACCTTCGCTAACACAGACGAGCTGCTGAAGCGGGCGATCCACAGATCCAAGCGTGAGATCGAGGAGCTGGTAGCGGAGCTACAGCCCCGACCCGATATTCCGGCGAGTGTGAGGAAGCTGCCGGCACGACCGGCTCCTGAACTGCGTCCGGGCGAGGTTGGCGTCAAGAGCAGCGAGTCTTCCAAGAGCGAACTGCGTCCGGACGAGGTTGAGAGGTCGGAGGGCGATCGCGCTCGACCGATCCCGATCCAGCCGCTCGCACCCGAGCGCTACAAGGTCCAGTTCACTGCCAGCGCCGAGTTTCGCGAGAAGCTGAAGCGGCTCCAGGCTCTGATGAGTACCTCGATGCCTGATGGAGACCTGGCGACTGTTCTCGAACGGGTCGTCAGCGAGAAGCTGGAGCGGCTCGAGGCCCGGCGCTTCGGCAAGACCAAGAAGCCGCGCAAGACGCTGGCCCAGACGGACACACGGGCGGGTTCACGCAGCATCCCCGCGACCGTGCGCCGAACGGTGCACGCGCGGGACGGCGGGCGCTGCAGCTTCGTGGATGCTCAGGGGAGGCGGTGCAGGGCCCGAAAACACCTGGAGTTTCATCACCACGATGAACCCTATGGTCGAGGTGGCGACCACCGTCCGGGCAACATCCGGTTGATGTGCCGGACGCACAATCGGCTGCTGGCCGAGACCGAATACGGCAAGGGGTGGGTGGATCAGTTTCGACGGGTCGCTACGGCTGGGTCGACTCGAGCGGCCCGCGCGTGATGCCCAGCTCTCTTCCCGCCTGCTCGAACTCGGTAAGGAGGCGGCGGCGCAGGCCCGTCTCGGCCAGGCCGAAGCGCAGGCCGTTCAGGTTCAACTCCCACAGCTGCGCCGCGTTCAGGCCCAGCTCGTCGCGGGCCAGGGTGTACTCGCGAACGAGATCCGTCAAAAAGAACGGCGGGTCGTCGGTGCTCAGCGTCGCGGGCACACCGGCCTCGAGCATTCGCAGCAGGGGGTGGTTCGGCAGATCCGTGAAGGAGGTGAGACAGACGTTGCTCGTGAGCGCGACGTCGCAGCAGATCTCGCGCTAAGCGAGCATCCGCAGTGTCGCGGGATCATCGACGGCGTGAACGCCGTGCTGGACGCGGCGAGCCTTCAACCGTTCGACCACTTCGCGTACGTGCTCGGCTCCGCCGGTCTCGCCGGCATGCGCCACGGCGGGATAGCCGGCTCTCCTCGCGCGATCGAAATAGGGCTCAAACTGTTACCGTGGGAAGCCCGCCTCCGGGCCCCCGAGGCCGATCGCCACCACGATCGGATTCACGAGGTGCTCCAGGAGATCGGCGGTGTAGGGACCGGCCTCGTCGGCCGCCTCGCTGGGGATGTCCAGGATCAGACGGGTGACCGGACCGCCATCACGCTCGGCCGACTGGAGGCGCTCCGTGACGATGGTGAGGGATCGCTCTCCCCCGAATCCGAAGCGCTCGTGGTTGTAGGGGGTGAAGTGGGCCTCGACATACCGGATGTTCTGGCGGCGACACTCGGCGACGAAGCCATCCGCCATCTGCTCGTAGTCCTCGGCGCTCTTGAGGCACGAGCACATCGCGAGCCAGAGCTCGATGAACTTGTCGAAGCTCTCGAACTCGTAGAGGCTGCGCAGCGCCTCGAGACTCGCAGCCGGCAGCTCTACGCCGTGGCGCTGCGCCATCGCCCAGAGCGTCTCCGGCGCGGTCGTCCCCTCGAGATGGAGATGCACCTCGGCTTTCGGCATTTCCCGAATCGTCCGATCGTCGAGCATGGCCGGCGATTAGAGCACAATCCCGCCCGCCTCACAGCGGGAGACTTCACAAGAATCGGCTCGGTTAGTACCAGGGTTTGACGGACTCTGGGGCCGACCGTAGATTCCGTCCATGATCTCGCGCGCCTCGCTCGTCACACGTCTGGGTCGAGGCAGGCCAACTCCTCGCCGAGCCCCGTGCGGCCCTGTGACGCGAGCCCGCCTCGTCGCCGTCGTGATCCTGACCTTGACGACGAGTGGCTGCGACTGGTTCGACGGAACCCTCCGCAGCTGCTCGAACGCCAACGTCGACCTCTCCAACAGCGTCCAGAACACGGAGCCGATCCACCTGCTCGGGCCGGTAGAGTCGACTTCGGACGCGACGCAGCTCGAGCCCGGCGAGAGCCGTCGCGCGACACAGTGCCTCGCGCGAGGCGACAAGAGGCGCTATCGGGCCATCGTCGGCCCCGACGTGATCGCCACGATCGCGTGCGTCGCCAGCCGCTCCAGTTACGAGGGCGTGACGATCGAAGTCATCTGGAAGCGCTCAGGCCTCAGCTGCGAGGGTTGGTAGCCGGAGCGGGGCGCTCGAACCTCGCCAGGGCGAAGAACGGATCGATCGCCTCCTCGCCGAGGACGCGCGCCGCCACGTGCTCGCCGAGCGCCGGACTCAGCTTGAAGCCGTGCCCCGATCCGCCACCGACGATCCACGCGTTCCCGGCCCCCGGGTGGTGATCGACGATGAAATGCCCGTCGGGGCTGTTCTCGTACTGGCAGACGCGGGCGTCGATGACGGGGGCCTCGGCCAGACCAGGAAAGCGACGCGCCAGAAACGCGCGAGCGGCATCGATTCCCGCCGCGGTCGGGGTGCGGTCGGCGGTGGTCGGCTCGATCACCGGACCCTCGGAGTCGTCGGCAATCTTGAAGCCGCGCCGCTCCGCGCCGGGGATACCGTAGAAGATCTGATCACGCTCGCCGAAGTCGATCCAGCAGGGCAGGCCGGGCACCGAGAAGCTGGCATCCCCCGACGGGCTGCCGAAGAAGTAGACCTCCTGACGAGTCGCACGGACCCGCTCGCCGATCACGTCCGGAAAGATCTGTCCGAGCCACGGGCCGCACGCGAATACGTAGGCGTCGGCTTCGAGTCGGGTGCCGTCGGACAGCTCGAGCGACGCCATCTTGCCCGAGTCGACCGCGCCGGGGCGTACCTGCGCCTGCCGGTACACGCCGCCCTCAGCAACGAAGCCCGCGCGCACGGCCTCGCACGCGCGACGGGCCAATAGATACCCCGCTTCGTGCTCGAAGTAGGTCTTCCTTACGCCTTCGAACCGGATCTGCGGGAATCGACGCGCGGCGTCCGCAACGGATATCTCCTCGACCGGACGGCCGAGGTCCCGGACAAACGGGAGGGACAGACGTGCCGCGGAGTCGTCTCCGCCGAACATCCAGAGCGCGCCGGTCCGGTGGTAGAGCGGCTCTCGCCACCGCTGGCGTGCCTCTTCCCAGAGGGCGAACGATCGATTCACGAGGTCGACGTAGATCCGATCCGGGCCGTAGAGGCTACGGATGACCCGGGTCTCGCCCCCGGAGCTGGCTCGCGAATGACCCGCGCCCCACGCGTCGACCAGAGTGACTTTCGCACCGCTTCGCAGCAGGTGAAGCGCGGTCCAACCGCCGAACGCCCCCGCCCCGACGACCGCGACATGCGGCGGCCTCGCCACGGCACGCGCGAATGGGGGCGTCACCACGCTGACGACCGGCGCCACTACGACCGCCTCGAGCAGCCGACGGCGCGATGCGCTCTGGACTCGCTTGGCCACCGTCTCCCTGCCCTACAACCCCAGGACCTGAAGTCCCTGCTCGAAGACGATGTCCACCGGAATGTTGGCGTCCGCGAGCCTCGCCAGGTCGGCCGTGAGCGTCGCGTCCTGCGTGCCGTACTGCTCCACGAAAGCCGCGACGGCCTCGTAATCGCCATCTCCCTGGAGGCGCAACAGCTGCTCGGACAGCGCGGCGATCGCGCCGGGTAGCCTTTCGAAGTCGACGGCGTAGCTTCCCTCGGCACTTTGGGCGAACGCGCCTCGCTCCTTGAAGAAGTTGAAGCGGATGAGGTTCGCGACTCCGTGAGCGCTCGTGGAGCCGAAGCGGATCGAGCGGAAAATGCTGGCGAGGAACGTGACGTCGTTGTCCCTGGAATCGGCGCCCCCCAGCTCGTCCCGCTCGGCGAGCGAGTGAATCATGTAGAGACCCAGGATGTCCGCCTTGCCCTCCTCGAGGGCAGACGCCCTGTCCTTCAAGGCCTCGCGCACGGTGCCCTCGCCCGAGAGCGTCTGCTTGATGCCGAGGCCGTGAGCGACTTCATGGAACATGGTGTTGGCGAAGAACGCGTCGAATGTGACGTGAGAACGCTGGGCCTCGTCTATCAGAGCCGCGCTGATCGGAACCAGAACCTTCTCGAACTTGGCTTGCATGGCACTCTTCAGCTGAACCCGGCGGGTTCCCCTTTCGAGCTGAACCGTCTCGTCGTTCGGCAGATTGAAGGCGATCGACTTCACCGCGGCGTTCGCATCGCCGGCCACGTAGAACGTGTCGTAGGCTCCGAGATCGGCGTCGCTTCCGGGCGTCTCCCGCTTGTAGGCTTCCGGCACGGGGAGCCCGCGCTGCAGGTCCGGTAGGAACGCCGCGTAGCGCTGGAGCCGCTGGCTCCACTTCTGGTCCTTCGCGAGCACGTAGGCGGTGTTGGCGGCCTTGTAGCCGAACAGCAGGTCCTCGTAGGTCTCGATCGGCCCGATCACGACCTCGAGCGTGTTGGTCTTCATGTCCATCCACGCCAGATCGCTCTGCCGGTACTCGCCGCTGCGCAGCGCCTCGGCGCGCGACCGCAGATAGGTCGCGAGCCCCGCATCCTCCGCCAGCTCGGCCGCCTCCTCGAGCCTGGACGCCGCCGTCTCGTATTGCTCCGAGTACTCCTCGCTGTAGGGAACGCTCGTCAGGGCGCCGGCAGCATCTCTTCGCACCACCGTGTAGAGCGACTCGAGAGTATCGTCCTTCTCGGCCGCGGCCTCGAACTCCTGCTTCGTCACGTCGGGCGGGTAGAGGTTCGCGCCGGGCGGCTTGGCGCCGAAGCCCTCGACGAACGGCGCGTCGCCGTCCAGCCGATCCCACGGCCCGTAGTTGATCTCGACGTAGCGCCGCTGGGCGGGATCCGTGACGCGGCCCAGCAGCTCCTGCTTGTCCCCGTAGGCCTGCATCCAGAACGCCTCGTCCATCGCCTCGGCCGCAGCGACCAGCAGCGGCAACATCGCCCGCTCCGCATCGGTAAGACCCGAGACGTCGGCCGTCAGACGAACAGACGTGTACTGGTTGACGCGCCTGTCGATGTCGCGCATCGCGGCTTCCTCGCCAGCCCCGGTCTGGTCCGCGGGCCGGCAGGTAGAGCTCAATGCGGCGAGAAGAAGGATCGCCCACGTGCTTCTTGTTCGCACTCGAACACCTCCGGGTCGTGTCGCCCGGGCGAGCTTACACGGAGATGCGAGGTCGCGAGGCGCTGTGGAGAAGCGAGCGGGGCACGCTCCTAACTGCTGCAGGCGGGCTGGTGGCCTGCCTCGCACGCCTTCCCGTAGAGATCCGTGGCGCGCTCCGCGTCGGCCGCGACGCCCTGGCCCCTCTCGTAGAGCCCGGCCAGGTGAAAGCAGCTGACACCGTTGCCCGCATCGCAGGCCCTTTGCAAGAGGCTCGCCCCGAATGCCGCGTCCAGCTCGACGGCCGAGCCTTTCACGTAAAGCAGCCCGAGGTTGCTGCAGCCCCACGCCTCGTCCAGCTCGCACGCCTTGTCGTAGAGCTGAGCGGCGCGGTCGACATCCCGGACGAGGCCGCGCCCGTGCTCGTAGAGCGCGCCCAGGTTGTTGCAGCCGAGGCCGTTGGCGTTGTCGCAGGCGGTCTTGTAGAAGTCGACGCCTCGCGCCAGGTCGACCGCGAGCCCCTCACCCCGGTCGAGGCGCCAGCCGAGATTGACGCAAGCCGAGAAGTTCCGGTATCGGCACGCCTGCTCGAGCAGCGCCCTTCCTCGCTCAGAGTCCTTCGGGATATCCTTCCCGTCGATCAGCAGCAGCCCCAGATTGCCGCAGGCTGTTTTTTCCGCCTTCTCGCAGCCCTGCTCGTAGAGCGTGACGGCACGGGCTACGTCGCGCTCGACGCCCTCGCCCCGGGTGAGCAGGTAGCCGAGCGTCGTGCAGGGTGCCTGGTATCCGAGGTCGCAGCTCTTTCGGAAAGCCTCGGCCGCTTTGGCGGCGTCCTTCTCGGCACCGCCAGTGCCGTTCAAGTGGAGAAAGCCGAGCTCGTGGCACGAGCTCGTCCACTTGTCTGCGATGCGACACGAGATCTCCAGCTTCTCCGCTTCGCTGCGCGAGGCCTGCTGCTTGTTGCCGTAGTACACGAGTAGGCCGAAGACGCCGCTCAAGGCGAGGCACGGCATCACCACGACGAAGATGACGATCGCGATGATGAGCTTGCCGCGCCCCGGCTTCGCGTCGGCAGCCGCGGCAGGCGTCGATGATCCCGAGGGCGACGTGCTCATCTGCCCTGATCGTAGCGCGCCGTCGTCGTCGCAGCTTCAGAATTCCGACCACCGTTGGCGGCGCCATGGGTTACGATGCCGGTCCTCCACGCCAATGCTCACAGCTTCGCCGCAGCGACGCATCGGCGCTCAACTTCACCGCCTTCTCGGCCATGCCCTCCGGAGCTGGGGCTGGGAAATGGGAGCGAGGCGGGCCTTCCGTGACGCCGTTCGCGCCAACCCGCGACTCATCGAGGCCCAGCTGTCCTTAGCCGACTCGCTCGCTCGCGACCGACGCTGGGACGAGGCGGCACGCGCATACCGAGATGCCGCGCGCATGCGACCGAACAACAGAGACGCTCAGGGCAACCTCGTCCTCGCGCTGGTCCGGGCCGGCCGACCCGCGCGCGCCACCGAGGCGATAGCCGGGTTGATCCGCGCACGCCGCGAAGACCCGCTGCCGCTCCTGCTTCTGGGCGACGCTCCTGCTCAAGCTGGGCCGACGAGCGCCGGCGATTCACGCGTTTCGCCGTGCTGCCCAGCTGCCCATGAGCGAAGCTGGCGGGCGCTTCACCCTCGGGCCGGCTCTCGTGGGTCCCGAGTCGTGGCGGCGGGTCGTCCAGCAACACCGTGAGGCTCGGGATCTGAAACCCGGGCGGAACGCCGCGAAGTTGGAGCCAAAGAGGAATCGCACCGAGACCGAGCCTGGAGACGGAGGTCAGCGCAGATCCGATGATGAGCTACCAGAACCAGCGTCATCCGCCGTGACGCCCCGGAAGGAGATCCGGTCGTTGAACCTTCACCGCGTCTGGCACGCTCGCCGGGCCGCCGCCCGCCAGGCCAGCACGAGCCCGGCCCGCCCGGTCACGGCCGAACGACGGTCGGCCTAGCAGCCGTCGCGGCGGACTCAGTCGGCCACTGGACGGTGGACCACCTCGACGTCGAGCCGCTTCAAGCCGAGCCGGAGGGCCCGACCGTGATCCTCCACGTACACGTCAATGCGTCGGCCCTTGATCCGGGAACCGGTGTCCTGACACATGCGCTCACCGAACTCTTCGATCCGCACGATCGATCCCATTGGCAGCACTCGTGGATCGCAAGCGATCGTCCAACCCTCGGCCGGGCGGATCCCGGTTGCCGTGATCCCTGACCCGCGCGTACACACCTCCGCACACGTACAGTAGAACGTGACCAGAAACAGCGCGATCTTCCCCACTGCCAGCAACACTGACCTGCCTCCCCGGACGGAGCGCGCTGATTCGGAGGATCTCGCTCCGCCCGCACCCGCTCGTCTCTGACCCAATTACGAGTCTCACGAACGGGGCCCATCCGGGGTCCAAAAGATGCGGGCTTTCTCGTTTCGGTCCGGGTGCCACGCTAAGTGAGTTACTTAGAAGAGCTTACGGAGGTGACCAAACGCTGCTCGTTGGCGGGAAAAGGGCGCGGCTTCTTGCCGAGACCCGGTCGAGGCTACGACTCCGCAGCCCCGGCCTGGACGATGTGACACGTGCCGGCCCGCTCCGAAGAGAGACACTTGGGGCAATAGAGCCCAGTGGATGGGGTCGCGGTTTCTTCTACGAACTCGTCGGTCGGCCAGTCGGGGCAGTTGCTGTAGAAGTGCCACAGGCTGCGGTCGTACGTGCGGCGGTACGTGTAGCTTGCGGAGGGGTCAGCGGGCATGGTCGCTCAGGATTCTATCCACAGCCGCAGACCGCGGGCTGCGCCAGGGTTGCGGGCGCCGGGGTCACGGGAGCTGCTTGATCCACGACCCGTCTTCGAGCCACTTCCGGCGCAGCTCATCGAGGGCGCCCGTGGACTCGAGTGCGTTCAGGTAGTTCCCCAGCAGGTTCAGCAGTAGCGGATCGCCCGAGGGAAGCGCTATTCCGATCGGCTCCACGCTGAGCGGGTTCTCGAGCGTGAGGAGCCCCTCCTCGGGAAAGCGCAACACGGCGAGCCGACAGGCGGGCATGTCAGCGAGCAGCGCGTCGGTCTCGTCGTCGAGTATCAGCAGCACCGCGGCGTCGTAGTTCCGCGTAGTCGTGAGCTGCGCTCTCGGAAGCATCCGCTCGGCAAACTGCTGGCTCGTCGAGCCGGCGAGCGCTACGAGCCGCACGTACTCCTTGTCGAGATCGGCGGCGGTCCGAGCCGCCGCCAGGGTCTTGGACTTCGTGAGAATCGCCTTGCCCGACATGAGGTACGGGCCGGCGAACGCCACCCTGAGATTCCGCTCCGCCGTTATCGCCATCCCCGACATCACCATGTCGGCCTCGCCCTGGATCAGCGCGTCGAGGAGTGATGGAAAGGGACGGGTGACGAAGACCACGTTCACGTCGAGTGCGGCGCCCAGCAGATGGGCCAGGTCAACTTCGAGCCCAATGAGCGTTCCGTCTCGGCTCATCGCATTGAAGAGGGCTTGGCGACCCGAAAGCGCGACGCGCATCTCGCCGCTGGACACGATCCGATCGAGAACCGTCGGCTCGGACGCGAGCGCGGTCAGCCCCAGGTGTAGGACCGCGAATAGAACCGCTGGGGGTCTCCATTTAACCGGAGGAGTCCAGGTTGGCAGTTCTCCACGGGCGGTTCGCTGGAGAGCGCTCCAGGCTCGGCGGGTGCCCGCGCGCCTGCGGCTGCGAGGGCGGCACTGCCCGGGGCCGCTGGGTGGCGATGAGGTCCTGGTAGCGCACCGGGTCGTGGGCGACGGCGAGCTCGAGCACTCGGTAGAACACCATCCCGCGGCTGCGGGAGGTGCGGCGGTTGAAGCGGAACGCGAACTCATTCAGGTAGCTGGCCAGGTGCGCGTCGTTCACCGAGCCCTGGTGGGTACCCAGCAACCACCGCTTGGCTAGCGAGGCGACCCGGTGCACTGCGGGCAGTAGCTCGCCGGGATCCTCCCCGCGGGTTCGGGCGGCCCGCTGGCTGCGCCGGTCGTGGACGTAGCCGAGCTTCTCCAGCCCGCGGTAGCCCTGCCAGCCGTCGGTGACGATCCTCGCGCCCGGCTCGACGTGAGCCGTTACAAAGGCGTGCAACGAGGCGGCCGACGCATCGGTCAGCGGCAGCATCCGGCACCGTCCGAATCCTCTCGGCTCCCGGACCTCCACCGCGATCCCGGTCAAAACCTTCTTGCCTTTGGCCCGGCCGCCGCGCAGCCCCGCCTCCTCACCGCCGATGTAGGTCTCATCTACCTGTACCATCCCGGCCAGCCGGTCCCGGCCCGGGCGCACCAGCACCGACCTCAGCCGATGGAGCATCGCCCACGCGGTCTAGTAGGAGCCGATCTCCAGCGTCCGCTTCAGGCTCAGCGCCGAGATCCCGTCCTTGCCGGTGGCGAACAGCCAGCAGGCGGTGAACCAAACCGTTAGCGGCGTGCGCGTCCGGTCAAAGATCGTGCCCGCTGTCACCGACGTACGGCCGCCGCACCCTGAGCACATGAAGCGGCCGTCGCCCAGCCGCCAGCCCCCATCATGGCCGCAGTCCAAGCAGGCGAAGCTGGCGGGCCACCGCAGCCGCTCCAGGTAGTCCAGGCAGTCCGCATCGGTCCGGAACCAGGCCTGGAACTCGCCCACGGACCGCGGATAGTGCGTGCCAGCACGAGGCTGATCCACCGGCTCAGTTTACACCGGTTAAATGGATACCCCCGAGAACCGCAATCGTTCCAAACCGGCGTCGCAGTACGTCCACTGGACTTCCTTTCGACGCGACCCCGAGGCCGCCGTAAGAGCGTCGCCCCGATTGTACTGTCCGGCGGGCCGGCTGCCGCTGGATTCGCGCCTCGGAAACCGCGGCGACGAAGCGACCAAGCGCGGAGCCTGGCGAGGCCGGGTGGACCTTGGAAGAGGCCGTTGAACCCCGAGTCGTAGGAACGAAGCTGTATCCTCAAGCCGCCGACCGAGCCGCAATAGCCACCGCAACGCAGCAGTCTCCGAACTTCGGAGCGTTCTCCGCGTGCTGGAACGAGGGCGATGAGGTGTACGCGGGAAGCGACGGCGCGTGTCTCCGCGGGGGGGCAACAGCGTCGCAAGACGCGCCGAGGCCCTCGAAAAGAAGGCGCTTTCAGGCCTCGCCGTCTTGGCATCCCCCCAGGCGATCGTCGCCAACTCGATCTCGGGCCTGTTGCTCGACATGCACCTCCCCGACGGCAATGGGATCGACTGGATCGAAGAGGTCCGTGAGACGCAACCCGGAACTGCGATCATCGCGATCACCGGGGACGGCGACATCCCCCTGGCCGTGGAAGCGATGCGGCGCGGCGCGGACCAGTTCCTCACGAAGCCGGTCGACCTGGAGGAGCTGAAGGTGTTTCTGCGCAAGAGCCTCGAGGTCGGCGGGCTCCGCCGCCGGAGCCGCGCCCAGAGCCGGCTCTCGAGAAAGACCTCTCCCGCGTTTGGCTCGAGCGCATCGATGAAAGCCCTCGTCGGGTTGGCCGAGGTCGCGGCCGCGAACGACACTCCGGTGTTGCTTCTGGGAGAGACAGGCTCCGGAAAAGGTGTGCTCGCCAGGTGGATCCATGAGCACAGCGCACGGCAATCGCAGCCCTTCGTCGAGCTGAGCTGCGCCGGCCTGCGCGGCGACCCGATCGCCAGCGAGCTGTTCGGCCATGCCCGCGGCGCGTTCACCTCGGCGGTGAGCGACCGCGAAGGGGTGCTCGACGTGGCGGACGGCGGCACGCTCTTCCTCGACGAGATCGGCGAGCAGGACCCGTCGGTGCAGGCCCAGTTCCTGAAGGTTCTCGAGGAGAAGCGCTACCGGAGGCTCGGCGAAGTGCGCGAGAGGCGCAGCGAGTTCCGGCTGATCTGCGCGACGAATCGCGACCTATCCGCAGAAGTCCAAAACGGCGGCTTCAGGTCAGACCTCCACTTCCGGATCAACGTGTTCCCGATGACCGTGCCGCCGCTACGCCAGAGGATTGGTGATCTGGACGAGCTGGTCGATCACGTACTCGCGAGCTTCGGTCGGCGCCTGGCCATCTCTCAGGACGCGAGAGCCAACCTCAGGGGGTACTCGTGGCCCGGCAACGTTCGCGAGCTGCGAAACGTGCTCGAGCGGGCGACCCTGCTGGCGCCTGGCGGGCAGATCGAGCCCAACCACCTCACCGGGCTGACGCCCAAGCCGGCAGAAGCCGGAGGGCGCGAGGTGTCCACCGACGAGAAGGCTCGGATCCAGCACACGTTGGATCAACACGACGGCAACGTCGATGCAGCGGCCCAGGCGCTCGGCTTGTCTCGCGCGACCCTGTATCGCCGCCTCAACGCGACCCTGTATCGCCGCCTCAAGAAGATAAGAGCATAAGGACGCGCGACGGGGCCATTGTGCCCCTCGCTCAGGCCTTGCGCTCGACGATGCGCAGCGCGGGAGGCGAGTCGAGCAGCTGAGCCACCCGGGTGGTCAGCTGGTCCGGGTCGAAGGGCTTGGCCAGCACCGCCGCCCCGCGAACGAGCTCGTCCTGCTGATCACCCTCGGTCTCATCGCTCGCCATGAAGATGAACTTGAGAGAGGGGCGCTCCGCCAGCCAGCGGCGAACGAGGCTGACGCCGCCCTGATCGGGGAATGCGAGGCTCGTCAGCACCAGATCCACGCCACTCGCCCCGTTGGGCGACAACACTCGCGCCTGCTCTGGGCTCGACCCGGCGAGCACGGCGTGGCCCGCTCGCTCCAAAGCGTCCCGCAGCAGCGCGCGGACCGGCTCGTCGTCCTCGACGATCAGAATCGTTCGTTTCGTGCGCTCCGGTGCGTGCATCTCGGCCTGCCGCGCCGGCTCGGCCAGGGGCAGGTACACCCGAAAGACCGAGCCCCGGTCCTTCACGCTGCTCACGCGGACGAAGCCGCCACCCTGACGCACGATCCCGTGCACCATGGCGAGCCCCAGCCCGCGACCGCGCGGCTCGTCGCGAGTCGAGAAGAAGGGCTCGAAGAGGCGCCCGCGGGTGCCCTCGTCCATCCCGTGTCCCGTGTCTCGCACCTCGAGCACGACGAAGCGTCCCGGCTGAGCATCCAGCTCGGCCTCCGCATCGGCTTCGTCGAGGGCCACCTCGGCGGTGCGCAGCGTCAGTCGGCCGCCGTGGGGCATCGCCTCGCGAGCGTTCACCACCAGATTGAGAATCACCTGATCGAGCTGGCCCGCGTCTGCCTTGACGCGCGGCAGGGTCGGCTCCAGGGCCAACACGAGATCGACGGACTCACCCACCGTTCGCTGCAGCATCGGCTCGGAGTCGAGGATGACTTCGTTGAGGTCGAGGGTCTTGCTGGCGGAGATCCTGGCGGCTGAAAGCGAGCAGGCGCCTCGTGACGATGGCCGCACGCTCGCCGGCGCGCTTGATCTCCTTGAGGCGTGAACCCGGTCCCGACTCTGCGCCCAGCTCCCGGAGCAAGAGCCCGACGTGGCCGTTGATGACGGTCAGAAGATTGTTGAAGTCGTGGGCGATGCCGCCGGCGGGGCGGCCGACGGCCTCGAACTCGTGGGAGCGCGCCAGCTGGCTCCCGAGGCGCTTGACGTGGGTCAGGTCCCGCATGCTGCAGCGAAACCCGTCGGCCTTGCCCGCGGCGCCGGGGATCGGACCCCCGGTGAGCAACACGTCGATGCGTTCGCCGGTGCGCTTCCGGAACGCCAGCTCGAAGTCACTGGCAGAACGGCCGCCGCTCATCAATGCTCTGACGCGCTCCGCCTCCTCCGGGCTCCACATCAGGCGTTGCACGGGCGACACGCCGATCAGCTCCTGCCTGCTGGAGTAGCCGAACAGCCTGATCGCGGCGGTGTTTATGTCGACGATGCCACCCTCGCTCCCGCAGACGAAAATGGCGTCACGAGACGCGTTGAAAAGCTGGTAGTAGCGGTCCTCGGACTCGGCGGCCGCTTTCTCCGCCCGGAGTCGCTCGGTGATGTCGCGAAGCGTGAGAACGTAGCCGCGTCCGCGCTTCGCGTGCATCGCACCAACCCGAATCGAAAGCGGAATACTGCGACCGTCCCAGCGCCGACCCCGAACGAACACCTCGTCGGCTGTCGGACCGCCCGTCGCAGGCGCGGCCACCGCGCCGGGCACGTCCAGCGCCTCTCCGTCCAGCAGGAGCGAGCTGATACTCCGGCCCAGGACGTCCCTCGCGCGGCACCCGAACATCCGCTTTGCCGCCGGATTCATCGACTTTATCGACCCCTCGGAGTCGAGTGAGACGGCGCCGTCCACCGACGCGTTCCAGACGGCGTGCGCCCGCGCCAGCCGGCTCGAGTAGCGCAGCCGGTCGAGGACGACCGCCGCATAGACGTTGATCGCAAAGAAGACGAGACCGAGGGCCAGCTCCAGTGGCCATATCAGCGGCATGCCCTGGCGAATCAAGAGCGCGATGGTGCCGAAGTAGGCCGTGGTCATCGCCATGCCCAGCAGGAGGACTTCTCTGAAGTTGGCGACCCCGATGAGGAAGAGCAGCGTCGCCATCCAACCCATCAGCACCAGGAAGCGAGCCTCGGGTGCGACGTAGACGTAGATGCTGAGTAACAGCACCGCCGCCAGGGTCGGGACGTAGACGTAGTCGGGATCCCAGCCGATCCGGGTGTCCCAGCCCCTCCGCGGGACCAGCCAAACGAGGAACTGCACGAGGACGGTCGCGGCCACCGAGAAGGCCCACGAGCGAATCGTCATGGACGTCACGCCCGTGCTCACGAGCCACAACCCCGCTGCATTGGCCATCAACAGCCCGGCCGTCGCGGTCAGCACGCCGCGCTGGCGCGCCCTTCGCTGTTCGAAGCGATGGCTGGTCATGTCTGGGACGATTCTCGCAGAGTCGCCGAGCCCCCAGAACGGGGCCTCCCTCTGACGGTGGGGGCTCTCGTCATTCCGACCGCTAGCAGCTGGCCGGAGACGCCCGCGTCACGGTCAGATGCTGCTCGACCTTCGCCTTCAGAGTCGCGCCGCTGATCGGCTTCGCCAGGTAGTCGCTGAAACCGGCGCGCTCTGCGAGGGCCAGGGTCTCCCGCGCCGCGCAGGCCGAGACGAGGATGATCGGTATCGAGCCGATCGTACCGTCCTCGCGCAGCCGGGCGCACGTCTCCAGCCCGTCCATTCCCGGCATGACCAGGTCGAGCAGAATCAAGTCGGGGCGCTCGGCGCGCGCCTTGACGATACCGTCCACGCCGCCCGACGCGGTGATGACGTCGTAGCTGGGACCGAGCAGAATGCCACCCAACATCAACACCGACTCGGCGTCGTCGATGAACAGGACTTTCTTGCGTGGCACTTTGCCTCCGAGGCTGCTAGTTGCCCTTCCGGCCAGCTTGAACCGAGCGGGTTGGCGTCTGCCAGTGCAAGCTCGGCAGCGCGCAGCGCCCGACCTCGGCCCCCGACAGAGGTGGGCAGAAGAAGAACCCCTGGAAGAGGTCCAGACCCGCTGTGGCGAGGGTATTCAGCTCGCTGTTGCTCTCCACACCCTTGGCGACGACGCGGGCACCGAACTTCTCGGACAGACCGACGATCGACTCGAGCACGGCCAGGCGATAGTGATGGGTGTGGCAGTCGTGAACCAGGCGCCGGTCGAGCTTGAGATAGTCGGGTTGCCCCACCGCCATGGCCCAGTAGTTCGAGTACCCGTGGCCGACGTCGTCGAGAGCGATGCGGACCCCGATTCTCCGCAGATCGTCGAGGACCTGACCGAAGAGCGGTACGTCGACACACTCCTCGTCTGGAATGATCTCGACGATCACTCTGGATAGCGATATGAAGTTGACCTCGCAAGCGTCCGCGAGGATGTTGAGCATCTCCGGATCGGACGCCAGGCTCGAGGCGTGGATATTCAAGCTGACGGCGACGTCCTCGGGGAGAGCCCGGGCGGCGGTGAGGATCGCGAAGACGCAGCAGCGATCGACCGCGACCTGCGCCCCACGCTCACGCACGTAGCCGAAGAGCGCCCGCCGCCGACTCGACTCGAGTGCCCCGGGGACCGCGGACCAGGGCCTCGAACGCATGGATGCCAGGATGCCCATTCCAGGACACGATGGGTTGGAACATCACGCTGAGGGCGCCGCGCTCCTGAATGCGCCCCAGCAGCGAGCCGTCGGACGCGGCGGGATGGTATTCGGCCGTCATGCCTTCGGGTTGAAGCAAGGGCCGTACCACCCGACGGCGATATCTTCCTGGCGGTCGTTGCGGGGGTGGGCTGCACCCCTGATGACTCGCTAGCTAGAAAGGTAAGCCTATCCCCATCAACCAGATAAAGTCGCTACGCGCTGGCTGCGCGGGACCCGACAAAAGCCTCGACGACGGCGTCCGTCGCAGCGAACCATCTCGCGTGTCTCAAGCTGCGTGAGACGTGTCGCACGTCACTCGGATCGCAGAGCGCGGGCCGGATCCGCCTTTGCAGCCCGATTCGCCGGGCCGTAGCTGGCGGCCACCAGGGTCCCAGCCAGCAGGACGACGACGGCGATCAGAACGGCTGGGTCCCCCGCCTGGACCCCACTCAGCATGGAGCTCGATACGCGGGCGCCTGCCACGCCCAGGACGAGCCCGACGCCCAGCCCCAGGGCCCCGAGCTTCAGCGCGCCTGCCACGATCGCGCGTTTCACGTCGGCTGGGCGTGCACCGAGGGCGAGGCGAATCGCGATCTCGTTCGAGCGCTGGGCGACCGAGTCGGCGACGAGTCCGTAGATGCCCACCGCGGCGATGAGCAGCGCGATCACGGCGTACAGGGCGAGTTGCTCGGTGAAGAAGCGCGTCACCCACTGAGACCGCTCGATCGTCTGCTCCATGGTCAGCGCTTCTGCGACGGGGACCGGGAGGCCGATTCTCTTGACGCCATCGCGGACCGCCATGGCCACCGACTCGGGAGCGAGTCGACTCTCGACGACGAGGATGATCGACGTGGTTGGGACGGAGGCGTAGGGTCGGTACAGCTGGTGAGCCGGAGCGTCGCCCGAGCGGACCATGTCCTTCGGGCGAGCGACGTTCTCGACGACACCCACGACCGTCAGCCACGGCGCCTCCCCCTGCGCAGACCCCGCGGCACACCGAAGGCTTCGGCCCACGACGTCCGGCTCTCCCCACAAGGCTCGCGCCAGGGACGTGCTGATGATCGTCACGGCCGCGCCGTCTCGCATCTCCGAGGCCGTGAAGGCTCGGCCCGTCACGAAAGGCACGGCGAGCGCATCGAGATAATGGCCGGAGATCGAGTAGCGTGAGGCGCGTTCGCCGTGCTGAGGCTCGACCGGTCGACTCGGCGTCTCGACGCGGATGGCTGTGGACCTTCGCGAGGGCAGTCCATCGGCACCGCCGACCCTCGAGATGCCGTCCGTGCCGGGCAGCTCTGCTTCCAGCCGGCGAAGAAAGTCGACGCGCGCCGGAGCCGTCTCGAAGCGGGGGCCGGTCAGCGACAGCTGCATCGAGTACAGGCCCGCGGTGCGGTAGCCAAGATCGATCTCCTGCTGGTTCCAGAAGCTCTTGACGAGCAGCAGCGCGCCGATCACCAGGCTCGTCGACAGGGCCAGCTCGCCCACGACCAGGGCGCCGCGCAGGCGAGCCGTGGCCGGGGGCATGGAAGTCGAGCGCCCGCCGGCCCTCAGCTCGTCGAAGAGTCGCTTGCCCGAGCTGCGCGCCACCGGCGCGAGGGCGCTCCCCGCACCCGCCAACAGCGACACGGCGAGCGTGTAGAGGAGCACTCGCGCGTCGAGCCGCATGTCGAACAGGTAAGGCGGCTCCCCCGGTGCGCGACCGGTCATCCAGTCGATCCAGTAGACGGAGATCACGGCACCGGCCGCCCCCGCCGCCACGGCCAGCATCACCTTCTCGACGAGCGTCTGCCGCGCGAGCCGCCAGCGACTGGCGCCGAGCGCACCGCGGTTTCGCGACCTCTGGACGTCGCCTCCGCCAGCATCAGGCTCGCGACGTTGGCGCAAACGATGAGCAGCACGAAGACGCCCGTGAAGAGGCAGACCGTCAGGGCGACGCCGATCACGGAGGGGACCCAGATGTCGCGGATCGGCCTCACCTCGACGGTCCAGCCCGCGTTCGCCTCCGGCCATTCGCGCTCGAGATCGCGAGCGACTCCGGAGAGATCCGCCTGGGCCTGCTCGATCGTCTTGTCGTCCCCGAGACGGCCGATCACGCTCAGCCAGCGCTCGTCTCGCCGGCTGTCGAGGGGCTCGAGCGCCAGGGGGATCCAGACCTCCTGCCACTCCGGGAATCGGAATCCGTCGGGCATGACGCCGATGATCTCGTACGGCTGCCCGTCCAGCTGGATCGTACGGCCGAGCACGCGCGGATCGCGTCCATATCGCTCGCCCCAGAGCCGATGACTAATCAGTGCGACCGTCGGCTGCTGCCCGGGGTGGTCGTCCTCGGCGAAGAAGCCTCTGCCGAGGACCGGGAAGACGCCGAGGTTGTCGAAGAGCCCGTGGCTAATGCGAGCCCCTCTGATGCGGGCAGGATCGCCTTCATCGGCCAGGTTGAAGGCAGCGCGCCGGAACGCGTCGATCCGCTCCAGGCTCGACTGTCGCTCCCGCCAATCCGCGAGGTTGCGCGGCGAGACGGGCCGCCCCCGTGCTCCACCCCGCAACTGCGATTCCTCGAGCGCAACGAGCCTCTGCGGGTCGGCGAAGTCCAGCGGCCGCAACACCCAGGAGTCGAACGCCGCGAACATCGCGGTGTTGGCGCTGATGCCGAGGGCGAGCACGGCGACGACGGTGAGCGCCCACGCACGCCGACGACGGAGCTTCCTAAGGAAGATGGTCATGTCGTCCATGAGTCCGCTCATTGGGTCCCCAGGAGTCTCCCCTAGCTACTACAGAACACGAAATTCGCGGGTTGCGGAGGCCCCACCCGAGGCCTCGCCCGATTCAGCGCCGGGGCCACACCAGCTACTCCCTGGCCTTGTCCAAAGCCTCTCGCCAAAGGCCCGCCACACCGAGCTCGGCCGCCCAGCGCTCGATGTAGTCCGTATCGAGCCTGGCCCGATTGACTTCGATGATTCCGACCACATCACCCAATTGCCGCTCAGAGCCTCCTGCCTTCGACGCCCATTCGAGCTTGGAAAGGATCGTGTCTTCCGCGGTGGCCAACGCGACCTCGACGCCCAGACCCAGATCGACGCGACGTCTGCGAGCGAGTTCTCCCGTGCTGAAGGGACGCTCCTTTCGGATGATCAGGTCGATCTTCAGGCCGCTGCCAGCTTCGATCACATTGAACTGGCGTCGGCTCTGGAGAGCACGCTGGGCGACGTCCGCGTTCACGTAGAGACCGGCCCGAGTCAGCTCACCTACCAGGCTCGACAAATCGGTGGGTGTCGGATCCAGCACGACGTCGACGTCATGGGTCATGCGCGGGCGCCCGTAGTGACTGCTCGCCACCGACCCGGCAACCATGTAGGGGATGCCGAGAGCCTCGATCTGCTGGAGGACCTTCGCGAGCGCCTCTTGCTCTGGCGTCAAGGGTCGAGCAACGGCACGCCGGGCTCGACGTTTCTGGCGAGATCGTCTCCCACGAGTAGACGAAGCAGGGCTCGGCTCACCTGCTGCTCGGAGTAATCGGGATGTCGGGCTCGGATCCCAGCCGCCGTGATGTTGCGAGCCATCTCGTTGAGACGAAACATGATCGCCGACCGCTCCACCCCGGTCATGCGCCGGTAGGCGTCCATCTGGACAGTGTGAGCTTCGGGATCGGTGTCGGAGATCGACGCCGGTATCGCATTCGGCTCGACACTCACGCCGGCGAGCGTATCACTTGCGAGAAACGTAGATTCGCGACACGCCCGTCGTGTACACGGCTCAGAGATGGGGACGTCTCAGCCTCTGGCGAACGCCGCCGAGAGCGCGCGATCGTAGCTGTGGATCGCGCGAACGCCTCGACGCACACAGCAAGCCAGGTGCAGCAGGTCTCGGGCGCCGAGGCCGGCGTGGCGCTCGACCAGAAGCCTCGCGTGGTCGGCGTCTTCTTCATCTACCGACCACACATCATCCACGCGAGCCGCGACGAGTTTCCTCACGGCGTCGAGCGTGGCGATCCGATCGACCGGGAGGTAGGCGTGCATCAGCTCTTGAAGAACCTCCGCGGAAGTGCAGAGTCGGTTCGATTCGGTGAGGCTGTCCTCGAAGAAACGACGGGCTTCAGCGCGCAGGGGGTGTTCGCGTCCGACGGCGTACATGAACACGTTCGTGTCTACGAAGATCAGGACGACCCTCGCCCACTGGCCCTGGACGCCTCGATCACCGTTTTGTGCTGTTCCCAATCCGGCTCCGAACCGGTTTCGCCGGCGTCACAGGACTCAAAGAAGATCTGCAGATCCTGGAGCGTCTCCAGACGCTCGCGTCCGGACATCGCCGCGAGGCGATCCTGGCCGGCCTTTCGCAGCCAGGCACTCAAAGACAGGCCTTCACGCGTCGCGAGTTGACGAAACGCCTCCCGCTCCTCGTCGTCGAGTATCACCTGCACTCGTCTACTCATACAGTAGACTATACCGTATGTGTTTCTTCAGTGTGTATGATTGCGGATCGTCGGACACAGCCGGGTCGATGCCGGACGAGTCTCGCGTTTCCTCTGAGGCTTCTGGCCTCCATCGCGTGCGCGTCGTGCCCTCCCTCCGTGCGGCACGGACGGATCCGGTCACTTCGCTGCGGGTCGAATGACGCGTCGCGCTAACGGACCGCCTCGACGCTGAGGAACTCCCCCTCGAGCTGCGTGTGGCCGTTCGTGCTGAGATTGAATCGCTCGTAGACCTGGAGGAGATCGGTCCGCAGCTCGTCGCGGCGCTTCTGGTCGAGTGCGGCGTTGGCCCGCACCATCGGGCCGAAGTGCTCGGCGAAGAAGCTCACGACGTCGGGCACGGGGAACGGATAGACCCAGCGCGTGTAGAGCCGCTTCTCGACCCGGATCTCGGCGGCGTCTGCCAGGCGATCGCGGACGACACCCTCCACTCCCCACCGGGTGGGCGGAGTGAGGTTCGGCGGAGGCGGCACGTAGCGGGCGACCGTCTTGAACATGTGAGCCGGGAAGCTATCGGGCGTCCAGTTGCCCATGAGGATCCGCCCACCGGGACGGCACACGCGCAGCAGCTCAGCCGCGACGCGCTCCGGTCGCGGGGCGAACATCGCACCGAAGATGCTGGCGACCACGTCGAACGAGTCATCATCGTAGGCCAGCGCCTCCGCATCGCCCTCGTCGAATCGCGCGGAGAGCCCTTCGACTCTCGCCCGCTCGCGGGCCGCCGCCACCAGATTGGCGGCAATGTCGACGCCGGTGGCCTGGAGGCCCATGCGCGCGGCGGGGATCGCCAGCTGCCCAGCGCCGCAGCCCACGTCCAGCAGGCTCTGCCCCGGTTCGACTCCCCAAGTCTCTAGCAAGTCGACGGCCCCCGGCTCCATGTAGGTGGCGAAGGTGGCGTAGTGGCCCGCCTCCCAAGTGGCTTTCATGCGGGTCTTTACGGCGGGCAGGTCGAGTGCCGCGGTCCTTGTGATCCCTCCTCTGGTCTCGGTTCTATTAGGGTCATACGCGAACGGGCAGGAAACCCCGCCACGCGCCCTTGGGATTCACGACCACATCTCTGCTCGGGCGATCGCTAGCTCGACCGCTCGGATTCAGTCGACCTGCGTGATCGCGCCGATGACCCTGAACGCCCAGAGCATGCGGCACACCTCGATGCTCGGCATCTCGCCGACCCGGCACAGGCTCGCGACGTCCCACGGCTGCGTCAACAGACCCAGTAAGCTCTTGTTTTCGGCCGAGAGCGTCATGCGGGCGACCTTGGAGTCGCAGCCCTCGGCCTGGCGGTAGCGCGTGCGGACTCCACTCAGACCTGCTTCGATTCGACTCCACGCTTCGACGCGGTGGATCCCCTCCATGACGATGTCGGCGGTGTTCGACTTGAGGACGGCCATGTCGCGGCCGGCGTCCGCTTCCTCGAGCCAGTAGTCGCCGTCAGTCCACGCGAACATGCCGTAGATGATCGCCTTGATCTGGGTCCTCAGAACGTCGATGAGCTGCTCGGCTTTGATGGCGCCCATCTCGACGAGCGCGGCGCCCAGCCGCCTCCCCTGGCGGATCTGGAGGCTGGCCTCGCGGTACTGACGGAGGCTGATCTTGCGCTGCACCAGAAGCTGCTCGCCGAGCCGGTCGTCCGGATCAGACGATCTCGCGAACACGACGCGGCCGTCGATCAGTACGAAGCGTTTCTCAGCAGCACCGTGGGCCACCACCAGCACTCCGCTCGTGCGCAACTCCTGATGCTGGCTGATCACGGGGTCGGAAAATCCTGGTCACGCAGGCTCTGCCTGCCTGGAGCCGACGGCTCTTCCGAGGTCGGGCCATCTCCCGAAGGCCTCGGCTGGTCGAGCTGAGCCGGCCTGGGCTGACCATCAACCGGGAGACTCGGCAGCTCGCGGCCCGGGTCGGTCGTGTCAGGGTCCTGCGAACGCATCTCGGGCAGCGGCAGCGGGGCGAAATCGTGCTCGCCGGCCTCGACGGCACCAATCACTTTGAGCGCCCAGAGCGTCCGACACACGTCGATGCTCGCCAGCGCAGACGCCTCGCACAGGTCCTCCACTCTGTGCGAGTGGTCGAGCTGATCCAGCAGGGCACGCTGCCCGGCCGAAAGCTTCATCTGCGCGATGCGCGACTCGAAGTCCCTGGAGCGGCGGTAGGGTGCATCCGCGCCGCCGATGCCGTGTTCGATCTGACTCCAGGCGTCGATCCGGGCGATGCCGTCCATGAGCACGTCGGGAGTGCTCGACTTGAGGGAGATGGGCTCGCAATCGCCTTCCGGTGTGTCGGCCACCCAGTATTCACCCTCGGTCCAGGTGAACAACCTGCAAATGGTGGCCCGGGTCTGGGCCACGACCACCTCGCCGAGCTGCGCGGGTTGGATGGCGCCGATCTCGACGAGCACGCTGCCCGCCCGCCGGCCCTTGTGAAGCCCGCGTTGGGCGTCGAGATACTGGTCCAGGGTGATCTCGCCGCGAACCAGTAGAACGTCGCCGAGCCGATCGTTCGGATCGGAGGACTGAGCGAAGACGAGCTTGCCTTCGCGAACCAGCACCGTCTTCAAAACGTCGTCACGACGCACGATCAGCTCGGCGCTCAGACGCGCCCGCCCCAACTCCTGGACGACGTCGGGAAACGGGTTGTTCCTGAGATTGCGGCGCCTCCGGAAGCGAGCGGCGATCTCCTGACTGACCTTGTACTCCATCACAGCGCCGACGACGTTGACGGCGCTGACCGCCGGAGTGTCACCCGTCCTGGCGGCTTCGGGAGGGTGGTGGACCGGGGCGACGACCAGCGGGGCCGGAGGAAGGCCGATCTGTTCTGGCAACCGAGAGGCCCTGGCGGCCGGGCCGGGCGAGGGCGCCGGAGAGGCAGGCCTCGGCGCGGCGACGGCGGGAGCCGGAACGCGCGGCTTCGGCTTCTCCAGCTGGGGTTCCGGCGGGGAGGGAGCGCGCGGGATGGGCTTCTCCGCGACTGGCGGGGCGGGCGGAGGAACCCGCGGCTCCGGCGAGGCCTGCGGAGCCTCCGGCTCGAGCGACGGAAGCGGCGCGGGCGCTGGCGTGGAAGGCTCGGCGGCTGGTTCGACGTCAGGCTCAGCAGGGAGCTCTCCGGACGATTCGGCGAGCCACTCGGCGAGGGGCTCGGCGGCCATCGCCGCCTTTGCGGGCTCGAACTCGACACGGGCCCCCACCGGCGCTTCGCCCGGGGCGACGGGCCCGAGGAGCGCCGCCAGCCAGCGGGCGTCCTCGGTGTGAAGAAGCACAGTCTTCACGATCACCGTGAGCGGCGCTGCAAGAAGAACGCCGACCGGACCGAAGACCCATCCCCAGAACACGAGCGACAGGAAGACGACCGGCATCGACAACTCGAACGAACGTTCCGTGAGCCGTCGCTCGATGACCGTGACCAGCGCGACGCCGAGCGCGCCATACCCGAGGGCCACGATCAGCGCCTGACCGACCCCGACTTCGCTGGCGGCGAGCAGCACCACGGGCGCCGCCGCCAGGACCCGGCCCAGGCCCGCCGCGTAGTTCAACAGGAATGCTGCGACACCCCAGAGGATCGGCAAGCTCACGCCGGCGATGGCCAGGAACATCATGACGGCGGACCCGAATACGAGGCCTGTGAAGCCGTGGATTGCCAGGTAGCGACTCACTTCGCGGACCCGACGCTCTCCCCCGGACGGATCAGGGGCATTCGTCCGAGCCACCGTTCGCAGCCTCACAGACAGCGCCTCGGCTTCGAATAGAAGAAAAGCCACCGCCAGCAGCATGAGGAACGCTCGGGAGCGCAGCTCGGCCAGCGCGTTCAGGATTTCGCCCGCGAATCGCGGCACCGCACCGGGGTCCAGCAAGCCTGGAAGCAGCCCGCGCGCGGCAGGGACGCGATGGCTCTCGAGCCAGTCGATGCCTTGTTCAGTGAGCTCCGCTGCGCGCGCCTCGTGGCTCGGCATCTGCTCCAGATAGCGGCTCGCCGAATCCCCGACGAGCGCGCCGAACCCACTCACGGCGGAAACGATCGCGACCAGCGTGAGCAGCGCCGCCAGGCTGGACGGCAAGCGGAGGCCGCACAGCCAATCGCGCAACGGTAGGCTGAGGAGGACGAAGAGGATCGAAACGGCGAAGGCATGAGCAGCTGCTGGGACTCGTGCAACGAGATAGCGACGATCGGCAACAGCACGGCGAGCAGCGGCAGGCCGGGACCGCGAGATCCCGGCGTGCTCACGCGGGCCCCCAGCTCATCGAGGGCTGCTTTGGGTTCACCTGATCGGCAGCTCCTGGTGTCCTGCGCCAGAAGCAGGACACGAGCCGAAGTTGACCATAGCAGAGAGAGCGCACATTGAATTTCTCGCCCCCTCGACCCGCATCATGCTCGTCGTCGTCCCACAACCTCGTAGACTCGCCACGCTCGCCGCGCCTTTCATGAGGAGCCCATGCACCACGACTCCATAGCCGTCGTCGACTTCGGGGGCCAGTACGCCCACCTGATCGCCACGAAGGTGAGACGCAGGGCGTGCTGGCAGAGATCCGCCAGCCTGAGGACCCGATCGAATCGTTCTCGGCCTACAAGGGAGTGATCCTCTCGGGAAGTCCCAGCCTCTCGTCCCATGGCGAAGAAGCCGTCTACACGAAGGAGATCTACGATCTCGACGTTCCGATCCTCGGCCTCTGCTTCGGGCACCAGGAGATCGCCAAGTACTACGGGGGCACGGTGATTCACGGCGGGCGCGAGTGGGGTCGCGCCGACCTCCGGCTGATCGACGAGCACCCGCTCTTCCGCGGGCTGGGGCCCGTCGAGCAGGTTTGGATGAGCCATTTCGACTCGGTGGCAGAGCTGGGTCCCGGCTTCCGGGAGCTCGGACACAGCGCTACGAGCGAGGGCGCGCCAGCGCGACGGAACGCCGCGATCGGCTCGGACTCGCGGCGCCGCTACGGCTTGCAGTTCCATCCGGAGGTGGACGACACGGCCCACGGCGCCGAGATGCTCGCCAACTTCGCGTTCGAAATCTGCGGCTGCAAGCGGAGCTGGACCGCCTCGGGGCAACTGGACGACCAGCTCTCGCGGACCCGCGAGCGCGCTGGCGACCAGTCGGTGTTCCTGCTCGCTTCGGGTGGAGTCGACTCGACGGTCGCCGCCGCCCTGATCGGCCGCGCCCTGGGACCCGGGCGGTTGCACCTTATTCATATCGACAACGGCTTGATGCGCAAAGACGAGAGCACTCAGGTGCTCGAGCTGATCGCCCAGCTGGGGCTCGACGAGAACCTCCACTTCCGGGACGCGAGCGATGAGTTCCTCTCCGCACTGCGTGGCGTCATCGAACCGGAGCAGAAGCGCCGTATCATCGGCGACACGTTCGTCGCCGTGTTTCAAGCCGAGGCACGGCGGCTCGGGATAGAGAATCACCTCCTGGGTCAGGGGACCATCTACCCCGACACCATCGAGACCGGCGGCACGCGCCGTGCCGACACCATCAAGACGCATCACAACCGCGTGCCGGTCATCGAGCAGCTGATCGCCGCGGGCCGGGTGATCGAGCCGCTGGCCGAGCTCTACAAGGTCGAGGTGCGGGAGCTCGGCGAGAAGCTGGGTATTCCACGCGAAGCGCTCGGCCGGCACCCGTTCCCGGGACCGGGACTCGGCGTGCGCCTGCTTTGCAGCGACGGCGAGAACGACGAGGTCGGGGGAGACGTTGCCGAGCGCGTCACGACCATCGCGAGGCCGCTGGGGCTCGAGGCATTGCCCCTTCCCATCCGATCCGTGGGAGTGAAAGCCGACATCCGGTCGTATGAGCATCCCGTGCTCTTCAGCGGGCGCGCACCGTGGCGCGATCTTCAGGAGGCCACCGCTCGGGTCACCGCCGACGTCCCCGGTATCAACCGCTGCCTCTGGAACCTAGGGGGCGACCACTCCCCTCGCCGCGCGGAGGCTCTTCCGGCGACGGTGACGCCCGAACGCCTCGACCTGCTTCGGGAAGCTGACGCGCTGGCGATGGCCTCTCTCGGCCGCCATGGAATCTACGACGAAATCTGGCAGTGCCCGACCGTCCTGGTCCCTCTCGCGCTCGACGCTGGCGAGGGGGAGCTGATCGTCGTCCGTCCCGTGCTGTCGGAGCGAGCCATGACCGCGACCGCCGCCGAGCTGCCGGAGGCCGTGATCGGGGAACTGCGCAAGGGCATCTTGGGATTGTCCGGCGTGTCGGGGCTGGCGCTCGACGTCACGTCCAAGCCGCCGGGAACGATCGAGTGGGAATGACCTGTTCCTGATGGCCGCGTCGCTGACAGGGATTCCCCAGGTTCCGCCGGCTCTCCAGAGGGGAGCGTCCAGAAGGGGTGTCGGGGGTATCCATTTAACCGGTGTAAACTGAGCCGGTGGATCAGCCTCGTGCTGGCACGCACTATCCGCGGTCCGTGGGCGAGTTCCAGGCCTGGTTCCGGACCGATGCGGACTGCCTGGACTACCTGGAGTGGCTGCGGTGGCCCGCCAGCTTCGCCTGCTTGGACTGCGGCCATGATGGGGGCTGGCGGCTGGGCGACGGTCGCTTCATGTGCTCAGGGTGCGGCGGCCGTACGTCGGTGACAGCGGGCACGATCTTTGACCGGACGCGCACGCCGCTAACGGTTTGGTTCACCGCCTGCTGGCTGTTCGCCACCGGCAAGGACGGGATCTCGGCGCTGAGCCTGAAGCGGACGCTGGAGATCGGCTCCTACCAGACCGCGTGGGCGATGCTCCATCGGCTGAGGTCGGTGCTGGTGCGCCCGGGCCGGGACCGGCTGGCCGGGATGGTACAGGTAGATGAGACCTACATCGGCGGTGAGGAGGCGGGGCTGCGCGGCGGCCGGGCCAAAGGCAAGAAGGTTTTGACCGGGATCGCGGTGGAGGTCCGGGAGCCGAGAGGATTCGGACGGTGCCGGATGCTGCCGCTGACCGATGCGTCGGCCGCCTCGTTGCACGCCTTTGTAACGGCTCACGTCGAGCCGGGCGCGAGGGTCGTCACCGACGGCTGGCAGGGCTACCGCGGGCTGGAGAAGCTCGGCTACGTCCACGACCGGCGCAGCCAGCGGGCCGCCCGAACCCGCGGGGAGGATCCCGGCGAGCTACTGCCCGCAGTGCACCGGGTCGCCTCGCTAGCCAAGCGGTGGTTGCTGGGTACCCACCAGGGCTCGGTGAACGACGCGCACCTGGCCAGCTACCTGAATGAGTTCGCGTTCCGCTTCAACCGCCGCACCTCCCGCAGCCGCGGGATGGTGTTCTACCGAGTGCTCGAGCTCGCCGTCGCCCACGACCCGGTGCGCTACCAGGACCTCATCGCCACCCAGCGGCCCCGGGCAGTGCCGCCCTCGCAGCCGCAGGCGCGCGGGCACCCGCCGAGCCTGGAGCGCTCTCCAGCGAACCGCCCGTGGAGAACTGCCAACCTGGACTCCTCCGGTTAAATGGAGAACCCCAAGGGGTGTAATCAGATGAGAGCATCTTCATGCCCGACCTAGATTGGATCCTCACCGGCTTCGTGCTCCTCGTGGCTCTCGAACACGTCTGGTTTCTCGTGCTCGAGATGTTCCTCTGGACCCACCCGATCGGGCTGAAGACCTTCCGCAACACAGCGGAGCGGGCGAGGGAGTCCGCCGCTCTCGCTGCGAACCAGGGGCTTTACAACGGCTTTCTTGCGGCGGGATTGTTGTGGGGAGCGCTGCATCCAGATCCCGAAGTCGGGCTACAGGTCAAGGTCTTCTTTCTCGCATGCGTCGTCGTAGCGGGCGTATTCGGCGCCGCGACCGTGTCGAAGCGCATTCTGTACATCCAGGCCGTTCCGGCAGCGACGGCACTCGGGGTCGCCTGGCTCAGCTAGCGGACCCTAGATGAGCTCGCCGATGTAGTGCTCCTGCGCAAGGCGCCAGAACACGACGAGGAAAGCCGTGAGCGGGATCGCCAGGATCATCCCGGCGATGCCGCCGAGCGCCGAGCCCCAGAAGAAGATCGAGACGATGATCACCATCGGGTGAAGGCCGGTGCGCTCCCCCATGATCTTCGGGGTCAGGTAGTAGCTCTCGATCGAGGAGACGACCACCATCGCGACGAGCACCGCGATCAGGGTTCCGAGACCCCCTCCCTCCTGGAAGAAAGCCAACGGCAACGTCACGACGACGCCGATGATGGCGCCGAGGTAGGGGATGACGTTCAAGAACCCGAGGGCGAGGCCGAGGGCGAACCCGTAGCGCAGCCCCACGATGCTGAAGCCGACTGCGTAGAGCAGTCCCTGAAGAAACGCGATGATCAGCTGCCCGCGGAAGAACGCCACGAGGATGTTGACGAACTCCTGGAGCAGGAACACCACGTTGCGCCGCGTGTCCGGTTTGAGGAAGGGCAGCATGTCGTCCGTCGACTTCTGCTTGGAGGGCTCGACGAGCAGGAAGAAGGCGAAGTACACGGGCACCATCGCCCACGTGAAGATCGCCCCGACGCCGCGGAGGAAGGTCCGGCCCACCGATAGCGCTCCCCCACCGACGCTCTGAAGGCCCATGAGCAACGTCCCCCCCTGCGCCTCGACGATCGCCGTCAAGCGCTCACGGATCTGGTAGCGCTCTGCCAGCTCGATGACGCGTGGCGCTCGATCGCTGGTGAAGGCCTGCAGCCGCTTCAGGTATTCGGGCACAGAAGTGAAGAAGCCCTCGATCTGGTCGAGGAGCAGCGCCCCGAAGGTCCAGGTGAAGGCGAGCAGCGGGACGGAGAGCGAGACGAACACCGCGACGACGGCCAAAAGCGGCGACAAGCGCAGCCGGGTTCGCAGCCACTCGTAGTAGGGACGCACGACGAGCGCCATCACGCCCGACACGGCGAGCGGCAGGAAGACGTTCGAGAAAGACGCGAAGAACGTTCCGATCAGCCAGAACACTCCGGCGACCGTCAGCAGGATGACGAGCGTGGCCACGACGGTGACGGCGCTCGCCACCGTGAGCTGCTGTCGCTCGCTCAGCTGCAAGGGCATTCCACTGCGGATCTTATCCGGCTTCGAGCAAAGGAGCGTGTAGCCTTGGGCAACGCCACGCTAGCGGCGCGACCTCATGCTCATCGTCAACGACCTGCGGCGTCCGGGACTCGGACCGCTCTCCGTCAGCCTCGACGTCGGGGAGTGCGTCGCTCTACGTGGGCCGTCCGGGGCCGGGGAATCGCTGCTGCTTCGGGCCATCGCGGACCTGGACCCGAACGAGGGAGAAGTCTCGATCGACGACGCGAGCCGCGAAGACATGACGGCACCCGCTTGGCGCCGGCGAGTCGCCTATCTCGCGGCCGAGTCAGGCTGGTGGGCCGACAGCGTCGCCGAGCACTTCGATGACTGGCCGGCCGCTCGGGGCCTCGTCGAAGCGCTCGGGCTTCCCACGGACTCGGGCGATTGGCCGATCTCGCGGCTTTCGACCGGCGAGAAGCAGCGGCTGGCCCTGGCGCGATCGCTGTTGCTGGAGCCCCGGGCGCTGCTGCTCGACGAGCCCACCTCTGGGCTCGATCCCGATGCCGCCGAGCGCGTGGAGGGAATCATTCGGCGACGGCTGGACCAGGGTGCGTGTGCACTCTGGGTAACCCACGACCGCGCCCAGGCCGAACGCGTCGCCTCCCGCTGGCTCGAGATCGGCGCCGGACAGCTTCGGGAAGTGCGCTCGTGAGCTACATCACCCTCGACGCCCGGGACCTCGCCCTGGCCTCGCTGCTGGTCGTGCTCAACGGCGGGCTGTCGCTGGCTCTGCAGCTCGGGCTGGCGCGCCAGTTGGCGATCGCGACGTTGCGCATGGTCGTCCAGTTGCTGTTGGTCGGAATGGTCCTCGAAGCGTTGTTCAGCCACGTTTCGCCTCTCTGGACGGGCTTGACCGCCCTGGGAATGCTCGCCTTCGCCGGCCACGAGGTCATGGCCCGACAGGAACGGCGCCTGGCCGGCCTGTGGTCCTACGGCCTCGGCACGAGCTGCATGCTCGTGGCCGCGACTCTGGTGACCGTCTTCGCTTTGTGGGTGCAGGTCAACCCTGACCCCTGGTACCACCCGCGCTTCGCGCTGCCGCTGCTCGGCATGGTGCTGGGGAACACGATGACCGGCGTGTCCCTTGGGCTCGACACGCTGACTACCGGCTTGACCAGGGAGCGCAGCGCCGTCGAGGCGCGCCTGGCACTCGGTGCCACGCGACACGAGGCTCTGAGGTCCGTCACTCGCACGGCGCTGCGCACCGCCCTCACCCCCATCATCAACGCGATGGCGGCAAGTGGGCTCGTCTCGCTGCCAGGCATGATGACCGGACAGATCCTCGCAGGAGCCGAACCGGCCGAGGCGGTCAAGTACCAGATCCTGGTCATGTTCCCGATCGCGGGTGGTACGGGCTCGGCGCAACCGCCGCAGTCATCGGCGGCGGTCACCGACTCACCGACGCCCGCCACCGGCTTCGTCTCGATCGTCTTGCACCGAAGCGCGCCTACTAGACTCTCACTCGACATGATCCTGGAGACCCGCCGGCTCACATTCACTTACCCGAAAGGGGCCGCAGCCGCCGTGCGGGAGTTGGACTTCGCGATCGAGGAAGGTGAGGTGTTCGGCTTTCTCGGGCCAAACGGGTCGGGCAAGAGCACGACCCAGAAGCTGCTCACCCGGATCCTGCACGGCTACGACGGAGAAGTCCACGTGTTCGGAAAAGACCTCCGCGAGCAGGGAGGCGCCTACTACAACCAGGTGGGAGTGTGCTTCGAGTTCCCCAACCTGTACGGCAAGCTGACCGCCGAGGAGAACCTCGATTTCTATCGGGACTTCTTCGAGGGCCCGACCGAGGCCACGCGGGACGTGCTCGAGAGGCTCGATTTGCCAGTGGCCGACCGACGCCTCGTTGGCCACTACTCCAAGGGAATGAAGATGCGGCTCGTCCTGGCGCGCTCGCTCTTGAATCGCCCGCGGCTCTGGTTTCTGGACGAGCCCACGACGGGGCAGGACCCGAAACACGCGGTTCTGATCCGAAAGCTCATCCGCGAGCAGGCTAACGCGGGTACGACGGTGTTTCTGACCACGCACGACATGACGGTGGCCGACGAGCTCTGCGATCGGGTCGCGTTCATCGTGGACGGGGGGATCGTCGTCGTCGACTCACCGCGCCAGCTGAGGCTCGCCAACGCGCGCAAGGCCGTTCGTCTCGAGTACCGCGAGGGCGACCGAACGCTCAGCGAGGAGCTCCCCTTCGAGGACGAGGCGGATCGCCGGAGGCTCGCTCGCCTGATCGAGCAGCGCGAGATAGAGACGCTGCACACCCTCGAGCCCTCTCTCGAGAGCGTCTTCCTGAAACTCACCGGCCGTGGCCTCGACTGACGAGGTCGTGCGACCTCGTCGCCTACTGAACGCGGTCCGTCTCGTGCTCGCGGTTCAACGACGGTCCGGTTTCCTCCACATCTACGGCGGCATGACCGTGGTGACCATTCTGATCTTCCGCATCGCACTCCCGGAATCCTGGTACGCGTGGGCCGTCCCGGGCGTGCTACTCGGCGAGTACGGAACGACGGGGGTGTTCATGACCGCCGCTCACCGCTATCTCGAGCGCATCGAGGGCAGCAACGTCGCTCTCGTCGTCATGCCGCTCGAACCGCGCGAGCACGTCCTGGCGATGATCCTCGCGCCCGCTTTCGTCGCGACCGCTTCAGGGACTATCCTGCTTCGTGGCGGTCCTCGGCTTCGATGCCCGGGCCTTGCCGCTGATGCTGCCACTCTGGCTCACAGCGACACTGGCCGGCGCCGTGGGCATCGTGCTGTCCTCACGCCACGACGAGTTCACTCGCTTCCTCGTCGGCTCCATCCCCGTAGTCACGGTCTTCTCACTCCCCTTCCTTTCCTTCTTTGGCTTCACGCCTCGATGGACCTTCGCGTGGCTGCCTTGGGACGCGGCGCTCTTCTCGTTCGCCAACCTCGCTCGGCCCGAGCCCGCAGCCGGTGTCTTCGTCGTTCTCCTGATCGAGCTTGCCGTCTTCACGGCGCTCGCCCTCGTCTGGGCGGAGCAGTCGCACGCCGCACAGAGGTCCGAGGTTGGAGCACCGTGAGCCAGCTGCTCGCGCTGCTGCAAAAAGACGCCAGGGTCGTCTACCGTGACGGGTTCCTGGCCTTCCTTCCGTTCTACGCAGTGGTCCTGGCGCTCGCCGGGCGCTTCGGAGTGCCCTGGGTTCCTGTCCCTGACTTCGGGCTCTATCTCGCCCCTGCGATGGTGCTCATGGGCGCGCTCCTGCTGGGCAACGTTCTGGGCTTCGCACTGATCGAGGAGCGCGAGCAGGGCACCTGGCTGCTGCTTCGGGTCCTGCCGGTTGAGCTGCCGATGATCTTTCTCTACTTCTGTGCCGTCAGCAGCATCTTCTCTTTCGCAGTTGGCCTCATCGTGGCCCTGGCCTACGGCTACCCCGTCGCCGATCTACCGACGTTTTTTCTCATGATGGCCGTGAGCTCTCTCTCCGCCCCGATCGTCATGCTGGTTCTGGGAGTCATGGCCGCCAACAAGATCGAAGGCATGGCGGTGACCAAGATCTTCAATCTCGTCACGATGGTCCCTGCCGTCGTCTTCGTGGCACCCATGCCGTGGCAGCTCGCCGCCGCATAGTGTCCCTGGTACTGGATGTACCTCGGACTACTGCGCGCCTACACGAGAGATCCGGGCGCCCTGTCGGCGGCGCACTGGCCGAACCTGCCGCTGTGGTTGATCGTAACCGCGTCGCTCGTCCTCGCTCTGGGGAGCATCGTCGTACTCGCCCGCCTGTACGTGCGGCGCGCGGCCTGACCCTCGACGGATCGGAACACTAACCCTCGTCGTCTCTCGGGGGCACAAGGGTGAGGGTTCCCAGGTCGAGCCCCGCAAGCTGCTCGTCGAGCTGCGAAAGAGGACCCGCGACGAGCGCGTCAGTCGCGCCGCCGTCCATCGAGAGGCTGAAGCGAACCGAGATGAAGTAGATGCGATCTCCATCGCCCGGGTCGACCCCAAAGCGCGTCTAGTAGGCGTATCTGTCGCCATCGCGATGTCCGAGCAACCGGTGTTCTCATCGACGAAGAGCACGCGCCGCCAGCTCTCGCCACCATCGGTCGTCTTGTAGACGCCACGCTCCGCCTGGGGCGCGTAGGAGTTCCCGAGCGCCCAGGCGAAGACGACGTCCGGATCCCGGGGATCGACCAGGATGCGCGCGATGCGTCCGGTCAACTCGAGACCCATGCGCTTCCACGTCTGGCCGGTGTCCGTCGACTTGTATGTTCCGTTGCCCATCGAGAGCGCCGGCCAGATGATGAAGGTCTCGCCCGTGCCGGCCCAGACCTGCCTCGAGTCGCTCGGCGCCATCGCGCGGTTGCCGTCCGGACCGATGAACCGTTACTTCAGCAAGGAATAGATTCGCGGGTCGATGGCCTGGGCGAAGCCGTCGTGGCGAGAAGAGAAAGGAGAACGGCTTTTCCGAGAGATGAGTTCACTGCTCTACCTCGAGGTGGGATGGGTGCCTGGGAAACCAGAGGAGCGATCTCACCTCGTTGGCTCCTTCGACTCGGCATCTTCGCCGCACTCGCTCAGGATGACGAGGAGTCATCTCTCGGTGGCTCAGGATGGTGGTTTGGGGATGTCCTTCAAGAAAGACGGCTCGAACATCGATCGCATCTGGTCCAGCAGCATCTCCATGCCGAAGGGCACGGTCTTGGCAAAGAAATCGAGCAACACGACGGCGTTCAAAGCGGAGTCCTGCTCGGTGGCGGCGCGCAGCCTCTCGCAGAAGTCCGAGTTGACCGTCTCGAGGCTCTCGTAGAGCGTCTTGAGACCATCCAAGTCGATGTCGGGCTCCCGTCCGGCTCGCCGCAGATAGTACTGCGCCAGCAGGTACATCGTGACGGCGCGGTAGACGGTCTCGTCGCTGCTCGCAAGCGGTAGGTGAAAACGAGCCATCGGGCGGAAGTAGGCGGTGTGCGGGCAGCCGCTCGCTGCCATGATGAGCCCCATGAGCGAGCTCAGACCCTCCTGTGCCGTCGTCTCCTGAACGATCGTGCGCTCCTTGGTTATCACCGTCAAACGCACCTGGCGATGCGAGATGATCTTCGCGAAGCGGCTGACGGGCTCGACCATGTTGAGCGCGACCGGGCAGCGCGGGTGCTCCTCGACGTCCAAGGGGCAGTTCTTGCACTGCTGGAAGTCGAGGCGCGTCCAGTCCGGAGGCGGGTCCGGCATGTCTTCGACCAGCTCCAGGGTGTCGGGGTCGAGCTGGAGGTCGAAGATCTCCTCGGGCTGGTCGTCGAACTGGAAGCAGGACTGAATCGTTATCCGACTCACCCGTACCTCACCAGACAGCCTCGTGGAGCGTGGCCACTATAGCGCGGGGGCTTCCTCGAAAGCGGCGCAGAAAAGTGGCCGAGGCGGTTGGCAGCCTCGTCGGCGCAGGAGGTACCATGTGAATAGTGCCTCACCGAGCTCTTCTCGTTTGCGCTCTCCTCTCCGCCACGGTGGCGGTCGACGCTCAGCCGCCCGAGCGCTTCGAGCGGCTGGCTCGGGAGGTTTCCGGGCAGGCGCGCCTCGCGACCTGCGAGGAGGGCGCGCAACAAAGCGGCGCCTTCTACCGGATCTGCGTCCCTGACCTTCTTCCCTGGAACGGCGACCTCGTCCTCTACGCTCACGGCTACAAGGCCGTGACGAGTCCGTTGGCGCTCGGCTCCGAGACCGCGGCGCTCGAGCAGTTCATCACCGCCACTGGAAGCGCGTTCGCCGCATCGAGCTTCGGCGTGAATGGCCTGGCCGCGCTGCCCGCAATCGAAGATCTGAGGGATCTGGTGCGCCTCTTCGAGCAGGAACACGGCGCCCCCAACCGCGCTCTGGTCCTCGGCGCATCCCAGGGCGGGCTCATTACGACCCTCGGGGGTATCCATTTAACCGGTGTAAACTGAGCCGGTGGATCAGCCTCGTGCTGGCACGCACTATCCGCGGTCCGTGGGCGAGTTCCAGGCCTGGTTCCGGACCGATGCGGACTGCCTGGACTACCTGGAGTGGCTGCGGTGGTCCGCCAGCTTCGCCTGCTTGGACTGCGGCCATGATGGGGGCTGGCGGCTGGGCGACGGCCGCTTCATGTGCTCAGGGTGCGGCGGCCGTACGTCGGTGACAGCGGGCACGATCTTTGACCGGACGCGCACGCCGCTAACGGTTTGGTTCACCGCCTGCTGGCTGTTCGCCACCGGCAAGGACGGGATCTCGGCGCTGAGCCTGAAGCGGACGCTGGAGATCGGCTCCTACCAGACCGCGTGGGCGATGCTCCATCGGCTGAGGTCGGTGCTGGTGCGCCCGGGCCGGGACCGGCTGGCCGGGATGGTACAGGTAGATGAGACCTACATCGGCGGTGAGGAGGCGGGGCTGCGCAGCGGCCGGGCCAAAGGCAAGAAGGTTTTGACCGGGATCGCGGTGGAGGTCCGGGAGCCGAGAGGATTCGGACGGTGCCGGATGCTGCCGCTGACCGATGCGTCGGCCGCCTCGTTGCACGCCTTTGTAACGGCTCACGTCGAGCCGGGCGCGAGGGTCGTCACCGACGGCTGGCAGGGCTACCGCGGGCTGGAGAAGCTCGGCTACGTCCACGACCGGCGCAGCCAGCGGGCCGCCCGAACCCGCGGGGAGGATCCCGGCGAGCTACTGCCCGCAGTGCACCGGGTCGCCTCGCTAGCCAAGCGGTGGTTGCTGGGTACCCACCAGGGCTCGGTGAACGACGCGCACCTGGCCAGCTACCTGAATGAGTTCGCGTTCCGCTTCAACCGCCGCACCTCCCGCAGCCGCGGGATGGTGTTCTACCGAGTGCTCGAGCTCGCCGTCGCCCACGACCCGGTGCGCTACCAGGACCTCATCGCCACCCAGCGGCCCCGGGCAGTGCCGCCCTCGCAGCCGCAGGCGCGCGGGCACCCGCCGAGCCTGGAGCGCTCTCCAGCGAACCGCCCGTGGAGAACTGCCAACCTGGACTCCTCCGGTTAAATGGAGACCCCCAACGACCCTCATCGTGGAGCGATTCCCCGACGAGTTCGCGGGCGGGCTCGCGATGTGCGCACCGAACGGCGACTTCGCGGCGCAGATCGACTACTTCGGCGACTTTCGGGTCGTCTTCGACCACTTCCTCCCCGGCGTCATTCCCGGCAGTGCCGTCGAAATCCCCCAGACGCTGATCGACGGCTGGGATGCGTTTCTCGACGAGGTATTGCTTCCGGCCGTACGCGACCCCGCGAACGCGGCGGCGCTGGACGATCTCATGGCCGTCACGGGAGCACCGGAGGACCCGGCCGATCCGACGACGCGAGAGCGAACCATCACGGGGTTGATCTGGTACAACGTGTTCGCCACGAACGATGCGACCCAGGTAGTGGGCGGCAAGCCATTCGACAACATCGGCCGCAGCTACTCCGGATCTTCCCAGGACGAAGCACTCAATGCGCTCGTCGCACGCTTTGCCGCCGATGCGAATGCTCGCGACGAAGTCGAAGCGAGCTACGAATCCACGGGCATGCTGAGCCGACCACTCGTGACGCTGCACACCACGGGTGACGAGATCATCCCCTTCTGGCACATGGATCGCTACGCCGAGAAGGTGAATGCGGCGGGAAGCGGCGGCATCCACGCGGCGATCGGCGTCGAGCGATACGGCCACTGCGACTTCGAGCTTCTCGAGATGCTCGAGGCGTACGGCCGGCTACTCGCGCTGCTCGACGGCCGGCCTTAGATCCGGGCGGCCAGACCGTGCGCCCCGCCGCAGCCGCGCGGCCCCGCTCGCTCCGGCGAAGCGCCTTACTGCTCACCGCGGCGCTCACTGGTGCATGCGCTTCGAAGCCCGTTCCCCCCAGCTTCCTCGTCATCACGATCGACACGACGCGCGCCGACCGGCTCGGCTGCTACGGCTACGCACGCGACACCAGCCCGACCATCGACGCCCTCGCGGCGAGCGGCGTCCGCTTCGACTTCGCGATCGCCCAATCCGCCACGACGCCAGTTGCATGCGCCTCTCTCCTCACCGGGCGCTATCCGTACAACCACGGACTGCGCACGATGCACGGCCGTGCTCACAACCGGCTGGACGCCGAGGTCCGCACACTGCAGGGGCGCCTCGGTGAGCTGGGCTACGCCACGGCCGGCTTCGTCAGCGCCTTCCCGGCGAGCAGCTGGTACGGCCTGGACCGCGGCTTCGATGTCTTCGACGAGTCGTTCCTGAGCCAGCGCCAACCGGAGATCGGGGCGGACGGCAGCGTCGAGACGGTCCGCAGCCAGCGCAACGCGTCGGAGACGACCGTGCGCCTGCTGCCCTGGCTGCGCGAGAACGCCATGCGGCCGTTCTTCGTGTGGCTCCACTACTTCGACCCGCACGACGTGACATTCGTGCCGCCGGATTCCATCCGTGAGCGTTTCGTCAGCGGCACCGCCGCGCCCGGCAGCAAGGAGCACCTGAGCGACACGTACGACTCCGAGATCTTCTTCGCAGACCTTCACGTCCGCGCCGTCCTCGACGAGCTGGAGCGACTCGGCGCGCGCGAGCGCACCGTCGTGGTCGTGACCGCCGACCACGGCGAAGGCCTGGGCGATCACGACTGGTGGGGGCGCGGCATCCTCTACCAGGAGCAGATCCGGGTCCCCTTGATCTTCAACGGACCCAGCGTCCAGAAAGGGCTCGTGATCGCCGAGCCGGTGGAGCACGTCGATCTCGCACCGACTGTGCTCGAGATGGCGGGCGCGGTACCTGATCCGGATGATTTCGACGGGCGGAGCCTGGCCGCCGTGCTTCGCAGCGGCCGCACGACGGCGCGAAGCCGAGCTGTCTTCAGCGAGGTGCACAACATCCTCGCGTTTGCGCCCGGCGCGGAGCAACGGGTGCGGAGCGAAATGTACAGCATCATCCGCATGCCGCTGAAGCTGATTCACGTCGCACGGGACGCTTCTCAGGATGAGCTCTACGACCTCGCCGCCGACCCGCACGAGGCTCGAAACCTGATGCCCTCTCGGCGCGAGGACGCCGAGGTGCTGCTCGCGGACCTGCTGTCCCGGGACGCGATCGATGGGTACGTCCCCGACCCGTCGGCCCTCAGCGAAGCAGAGCGGGAGCAGCTCCGGTCGCTCGGCTATGTCCGCTAGCACGCCCCGCAATTGATCTTAGACTGAGCGTCGCCGCCGGCTGTGGCCGTCGAGACAATGCACGAGATATCAATCTTCGGAGACCTCGTCCTGGTGCTGGGCGTGTCGCTGCCCGTAGTCCTCATCGCACACCGCCTCCGCATCCCGCCCATCGTCGGCTTCCTGATGGCTGGGGTGGTGATCGGCCCCTCTGGCTTGGCGCTCATCCCACCTGGAGAGGTCGCCTCGCTGGCCGAGCTCGGCGTCATCCTGCTGCTGTTCACGATCGGACTGGAGCTGTCGCTCTCGCGGGTGATGGAGATGGCGCGCGATGTCCTCCAGGGGGGCGGGCTGCAAATGCTGTTGACCATCGCCACCGTCGCCCTGATCGGCCTCGCGCTGGACGTGTCGCCCGCTCGGGCCGTCTTCTACGGCGCCCTCGTCGCGCTGTCTTCGACGGCAGTCGTGCTCCGCGCCTACGCAGATCGAGGCGAGATCGACTCGCCTCACGGTCGCGTCGCGATCTCGGTGCTGCTCTTCCAGGACCTGTGCGTGATCCCGCTGATGCTCGTGGTGCCGCTCCTCGCCGGCGCCGGCGACGTAGGTCTACAAGCCGCGTTGTCGGACACGCTCGGCGGCCTCGCGCTCGTAACGGGGCTCGTCCTGGGGGGGCGACTCGTGGTCCCGTTCATCCTCGATCGCATCGTCTTGCTGCGCAACCGGGAGATCTTCACCTTGACGATCGCGCTGCTCGGGCTGAGCGCGGCGTTCGTGACGGCGCGCTTTGGCTTGTCCCTGGCGATCGGCGCCTTCATCGCCGGACTCGTGATTTCCGAGTCGGAGTACGGGCTCCAGGCGCTCTCGGACATCCGACCGTTTCGCGACACCTTCAGCGGCATCTTCTTCACGTCGGTCGGGATGCTGCTGGACGCCAACGTCATCGCTACTCAGCCCGCCGACCTGCTCACCGCGATCGGCGCGCTGCTCGTGCTGAAGGTCACGACGACGACCGTGGCTGTTCGGAGCCTCGGCCGGCCGCTGGTCACGAGCATCGTCGCAGCACTCGGCCTCTCCCAGGTCGGCGAGTTCTCCTTCGTGCTGGCCAGCGCAGGATTCGAGCTCCGCCTGTTCGACGGACCCGGCTACCAGCTCTTCCTCGCCGTCTCGGTCCTAACGATGCTCGCAACCCCCGTGCTCATTGCCATCGCCCGGCCCCTGGCGGAGCGGCTGGTCAGGAGCAGGAGCACCGCGCAAAGGGCAGCCGACGCCGAGGAGCGGACAAGCGAAATGAGGGGCCACGCCATCATCATCGGCTACGGTCTCAGCGGCCGGCATCTCGCTAGCGTGTTGCGACAAGCGGGACTCCCCTATGTCGCTCTCGAACAGAACGGTCCCGCCGTGAGGACGGCGCGCCAGCGCGGCGTCCACATCGTCTACGGAGACGGCACGTCGCCGGACGTGCTCCAGCGCGTCGGCGTCGAGCGCGCTCGGGTCGTGGTCTTCGCGATCTCGTCGCCCGCCGACGAGCGGCGCGGCGTCGTGCACGTGCGCGAGCTCAACCCCGGGGTGCGGATCGTCGTTCGCACCCGCTACACCCGCTCGATCCAGGGGCTGATGGAGCTCGGCGCCTCCCACGTCGTGGTCGAGGAGTTCGAGGCCACCATCGAGCTCTTCGCGCGCATCCTCGAGCTGTACGAGATCCCGAGCAACATCATCCGGCGCGAGCTGGACGCCCTGCGCGCCGAGCACTACGGGCTGCTGCGCGGCGACGCCGATCCGGACATGAAGCTCGACGCCTTGCGCCACCTCGGTATTCACTCGGCCATCGAGCTGCTGGAGGTGGAGGAGGACTCGCGCTCCATCGGCGAGAGCCCGACCAGCCTGGATCTGCGGAAGAAGACGGGCGCCGTGGTGGTCGCAGTAGTCCGGGACGGCAAGCCCTTCTATGAGCCGTTTTCCGACAACTCGTTCCAAGCTGGCGATACCGTGGTCCTCGTGGGTGAACGGGAAGCGCTCGAGAAGGCCGCGCTGCTGTTTCGACGCGCGGGTCACGACTAGCGCGAGTCGGCGACGGGGACGGCAAGATCGAGAAACCGCCGCGCTGCTCGATTGGTCGCGGCCGGGTCGCTCGTGTGAGGGCTGTGCCCGGCACCGTCGAGCAGCACCAGCTGAGCAGCGGGGAGCTGCGCCGCCAGGGTCTGTACTTCGCCTGGCTCGGTCCGCGGATCGTCGGCGCCGTGCAGGACGAGCGTCGGGGGGGGGCAAGCTCGGAGAGGCGGTTCGCGAAGAGGTCGCGCTCGGGATCGTCGGCGGTATCGAGGATCTCGAGCCAAGCGCGCCCCTCCACTGCGAGGACCTCGCGCCAACCCGGGTCGCCGTGGTCCGCCACGAGTTGCTCGACGACCTTCTCGCCGAAGGCCTCGGGGTTCTCGACCATGAGCTCGAAGAACCTGCGCGACCGCGGCTTGCGCCGATCGTAGTGGGTCGACTCGAGGATCAGCGCCGCACAGCGGGTGGGCTGCTCAAGGCCCATCCAGACGCCGCTCACCGCGCCGTCCGAGTGGCCCCAGATGGCGGCGCGGTCGATCTGCAGCGCGTCGAGGAGCTGCCACATCTCGAGCGCTGCGTCGCGATGGAAACCGACGGGAAAGGAAGGCAGCCTCGGCGAGCGTCCGTACCCGCTGCGGTCAGGTATCAGAACGCGGAAACGCCCTTCGAGGGCGGCGATCTGTGCGTCGAACGGGTACACCTGGTAGCCCCAGCCGCCGTGCAGGAACAGCAGTGGAAACCCGCTTCCGTACTCGCGAACGAAGATCGGAGTGCGGCTCGGCCCGACCTCAACGATGGACAAATTCGGCTTTGGAGCGCGGTCCCTTGTTCAAGAAGTTGTCGATGCCTATCTTCTTGTCTTCGAGTTCGCAGACCTCACCGAAGCACCTGGACTCGAAACGCAGCCCCTCGGCGAGGGGCATGGCGAGGCCTTCCCTGACGGCCTTCTGAAGCACGGCGTCGACGGCCGTCGAGAGGTGGCCGATGTCGACGTCGGGGAGCTCGCCGGGTAGCTCGACGGGATCGCTGGAGATCGGCTCCAGTTCGAGTCGGCTGGACGCGGCGTCTCTCACGAGTCGAATCGCCGCGGCCACGAGGTCGCCCTCCACCTCCTCGCGGATCAATCCCATTTCGAGGCCTTCGGCGGAAGAGATCGGACGCGCGCTCCGCAGCAGCCGCCACGCGTTGGCGACTCCGACCACTCGAGGCAGTCGCTGCGTGGCTCCTGCTCCCGGGATGATGCCCAGATTCGGCTCCGGCTGCCCGGCCAGCACTCGCAGCCCCTTCCGCGCGACCCTGGCGTGACACGCGAGACCCAGCTCGTTGCCGCCGCCGAAGGCCAGGCCGTTGTACGCGCACACGACCGGCTTGCGAGATGCCGCCACCCGATTCATCACGATGTGGGAACCTTGCGACATCCGCTCCCCGTCGGCCGCCGACTCCGCCCGGTCCAGCATCTCGATGTCGGCTCCCGACACGAAGGCCTTGCGACCGAAGCCGGTGATGACGCAGCCGACAACCGCGTCATCGGCCTCGACGCCGGCGACGTGACGCTCGATCTGCGAGTAGACCGCGGCGTTCAACGCGTTCAGCACCGTGGGACGCCGGATCGTCAGCACTGCGACGCTATGTCTGTCGCGCCGCAGCACGTACGGGATCGGCCACGGCTGGCCGGACTCTGCCTGTGCCGCGATCCGTTCGGAGCGCGGAAAAACCGGCTCGACAGCCCGGTACGCGTCGATCAACTCGAGGGCTGTGGAAACGCCGAGCTCGTTCATGAACGCGAAAGGGGGTCGCACAACGAGCGCCGCCTCGGCGCCGATCTCCAGGTCGGCAACGTCGCTGATGCCGCTATCCAGCACCTCGCCGACCAGGCCGAAATAGGCGCCCCTCATGCGATTGCTGATCGTCGCCGCGCGCCCGGCGGGCAGCTCGATCCGCTCGCCGCGAGCCGGCACGTCCCAGGCGGTCCCGTCTCGCATCGCCTGCTTCATCAGCTCCGGCGTGCGGAACCAGCCGTGCGCGCGCTCGTGCAGTTCGTCGAGTCCGTGGGCCGTGATGGGGTTACCGCCCGTGAGGTTCATCGCCGTGAAGGGGCCCACGCCGAGTCCGAGCGCGTTGCGGGCGACAAAATCGACCTCGCGAGTGGTTCCGAGACCTTCCTCCACACAGAGAGCGGCAGCCTGGAACAGACCCTCGAAGATGGGATCGATCGCGTAGCCGTAGCGGCTGCCGATGCGAAGCGGCAGCTTGCCGACCGCCTCGTAGAAGCGCATCACCCAGTCGACGTTCGTGTCGTCGGTGTCCGCCCCCGGCACCACCTCGACGACGGGGTTGCGCTCGGCCGGGAAGAAGTAGTGGATCACCATCGAGCGGGACCGATCCTCGAGGTCGGCGAAGATGCGCTCGGGCTCGAGGTGCGATGAGTTCGAGGCGAACAACGCGCCGGGCGTGGCGCGGCGCTCGAGATCGGCAAAGATGCGGCGCTTGAGATCCAGGTCCTCGGTGGCGGCTTCGATGACGAACGAGGCTCCATTCAGGGCGCCGTAGTCGCTCGTGAAGGTGATATTTGCCTTCATGGCGGTCGCCTGCTCGGCCGAGAAGGCCCGCGTCTCGACACCCTTGCCGATCTTCTTCTCGAGCTTGGCCCGTCCCCTGTCGAGCGCCTCCTGAGCGATGTCGACGACGACGACGCTCACCCCGTGAGGCTCCATGACCTTGTTTATATGGAGCGCGATGTCGGGACCGATCTGTCCCGAGCCGACGATCCCCACCTTCTCGAGCGAGCGCGATCCATCGGTGTAGGCCAAGCAGAACCTCCAGTGTTGAGCGCCGCCGACGCGGCGCGCGTGGCCAGGAGACAATCATTGTATTAGGGACGAATGGTGCTCGTCGTCGCATTTGGAGTCGATCCGACGCAGGTGACGCGCGGGGATTGACGGACAGCTGACGATCGAGTGAAGAGGAGCAGGCGGATTCTTCGCTCCAAGCGGAGACGAGCGGTCGTTCAGAATGACGCTGCGTTGGCCGTTCTCTGTGTCTCCGTGCCTCTGTGGCCTTGATGGTCCAATTCCGAGACGGGCGCGGCGGGGCTACCGGGGGGATCGGAGCCTACGTCTCGCCGCCTGCATCCGGATGGATATCGTCAGTACTGCACGCGGACCCGGTAGGTCAGCTTGACCTCGCCGTCTGCAGGAACGGGCACCAGGAACCTTGCCTCGAAGGCGCTGGGCTTCTCGTGATCGTGGGAGGACGCAAGCATCGTCCAGTCGCCGCTGAGGGGCTCCAGGACTTCCACCACCACGTCCGCGACCTTGTGATTGCGCAGCACGATCTCGTACGAGCTTTCGACGATGCGATCCGCGATCTTGTCGAACTCGGTCTGGCGGCGCTCCGCCGTAATGTCAAAGGCGTTCCCGAGCAGCAGCTCGACCCGCTCATCCTTGGGAGTGTGGTCGATGCGATCCTCGCCCACGAACTGCGGACGTCCGGCCGTGTCGCGCTGATAGACGCGCACGATCCCCTTGGGCAGCGGCAGACCCAGGCCGGCGCTCTCCCGGTTCTCGAAATCGATCAGAACCTGAACCTTCTCCTTGGGATCGGCGGGCCGCCACGGGTTGTAGTAGTAGCCGCCGACGCCGCGTAAGCGATAGGTGCGACGAAGCGTCAAGCCCGAAGCGTCCAGCAACCGCACCTGTTTGGTCTGGTTCTGCTTGAGTGTCGTGGCGCGCGGGAGCGTGTAGAGGTGGTACTCGAACAGACCCTCGGCCTGCATCTGCCCGGCCACCGCTCCGCGCGCACGCATGGTGTCCATGCGCATCGCCGGCTGCGCCTCGGGTGGCGCCCGATGAACGTCGCCCGCCACCAGCTGCAGTTTCGCGTCTTCGTAGCCCGTGCCGGAGCGGTTGTCGACGGTGACCCAGCCCTGCAGCGCGCCGCTCGTCTCGTCGTCCTCATCGATGGCGAGCACGTAGTCGGCCCGCCAGGCCATTCCCCCCGTGAGGTACGAGGCCTCCAGCCGTCGCACGCCGCTCCCCTGCCCGTTGACGAGCCAGACGAGCGTCGGGTACGCGATGAGGTTGTCGGGGACCGACGGATAGACGATGCGGTGGTACGCGGGATTCGCGACGATGCGGCCGTCGATCTCCCAAACAGTGCCCTCGTTGATCGAGAGCAGCTTGGCGGCCACCTCGCGATCGACGGTGTCCTGGTTCTGCATGCGCTGCTGAACCAGCGTGACCGTCTGGCCCACGAACTTCTCGAGCAACTTCTGAGGCGAGAGCAGATCGTACTCGTAGTTCTGCTCGAGCACGGAGAGCGCGTCGCCGTCGATCACGCCGACACGCACGGTCGGCGCCTCGATCTGTGCGGCCACGTCCATGAAGCGAACCCAGCTCGGACCGTCCGGCAGGTCGATGCGACGGACCTCGCGCACCAGGCCCCTCCCCTGGTTGTAGACGGTCACGGCAACCGATTCGCGGTCCTGCGCGGTGCTCGTGACGGTGTCCGTCGCCGCCGCCTGAGCCGCGACCAGGACGCCCAACAAGGCTACATACATCTCCGCCTCCTCGGCCCCGTTTCGAGGCTCAGGGATTATACGAGTGGGCCGGCATCGGTATTCCGCCCGTCGCCCGATACTCTCGGGATTCGGGAGCAGGCGACTTGCACCGATAGTCCCTGGAGTGACAGCATCCGCGCTAGTCAACCAGGAGGGCCCTTGACTCGACGCCGGGACGTGTTCAACGCAAGTCTTCGACGCTGCCTCGAATCGGAGGACTTTCTCAAGCGTTTCTACGAGCTGTTTCTGAACTCGTCGCCCGAGATCAAGGAGAAGTTCCGCGACACGGACTTCGAGCGGCAGCGTCGCGTGCTGCGCGATTCGTTCCTCGTGATGGAGATGGTCTCCGAGAGCAGTCCGGACAGCCCCGCGTGGGCGAGCCTCCGCAAGCTGGCCGTCGCGCACGACCGGCAGCATCGCGACATCCGCCCCGAGCTGTACGACATCTGGCTCGAGTCCCTCAGCGAGGCCGTCTCTGAGATCGACCCCGACTACTCGTCCGAAATCGAGAAGGCGTGGCGCAAAACCATGCAAACGGGGATCAACCAGATGCAAGCGGCCTACGATGCGAAGTAGCCGGCGCCGCCTCTGGTAACATTCGGGTTCAGGGGACCCTAGCGTCGCTCCAAGGGGCCGGAGCACCGCGCCGCCGCGATGAAACCAGAGAAGATCGGCGCGGGCGCGATGGGCGAGGTCTACAAGGCCAGAGACCCCGTGCTCGGCCGCGAGGTTGCCATCAAGACGATCGCCGCGGGTGGCGGCAGCGACGACAGCCTGCGCAAGCGCTTCGAGAGAGAGGCCCAGTCCGCCGCGGCGCTCGAGCACGACAACATCATCACCGTCTACGACTTCGGCCAGGAGGGCGAGCTGCTCTACATGGCCATGGAGCAGATCGCCGACGGCATGTCACTCGCCCACACCAAAGGGATCGTGCACCGGGACCTCAAGCCCGCCAACATCCACATCCAGCCCGGCGGCGAGGTCAAGATCATGGACTTCGGCCTCGCGCGCTTCTCGGGCTCTGAGATGACGAAGACGGGCACCGTGATGGGAACGCCGAATTACATGTCGCCCGAGCAGGTGCGCGGAGAGCACGCCGACGCTCGTTCGGACGTTTTCTCGATGGGTTGTGTGTTCTACGAGGTGTTGGGAGGCCGTTCGCCCTCCGAAGCCTACTCGATGCACGCGGTGCTCTTCAAGGTCATGCAGGAGGCGCCCACTCCTCTGGCCACCAACGCGCCCGATCTGCCCGCCCCGGTCGTCAGCGTCGTCGAGAAGTGTCTTGCCAAGGACCCGGCCCTGCGGCTCCAGAACGGCCGCGAGCTGGTCGCCGCGCTGAAGACGGCTCGCCAGGCGGTCGCCGAAGGGAGGAACGAACCCCTTCCAGAGTTCGCACTGCCCGACCCCGATGCGCTGGGCCTGCCTGCATCCGACGCCGGCGGCTCGCGAAGCCATACGAGAGCCGGGCGCACCTGGACCAGGAGCGGCCCGGGCTCCGCCCCATCAGTCGTCCCCTCCGCTCAACCCGTCAAGAAGCCCGGGCCTCCGGTCGGAGTCATCGTCGGGGCCGGTGTGGCGCTCCTGGTCGTCGGATGGCTCGCCCTTAAACCGGGCGGTCCAGCTTCGGACTCGCCACCCGTGACTCGTCCAGCCGAGCTCGACACGCTTGCGCTCGCGGTCGTTGGCACCCAGATCGAGGTCGCGCGCAAACGTCTCGACGCGGGCGACTACCGCGGTGCGGCCACGCAGGCGGAAAGAGCGCTGAAGCTCGCTCCAGACAATGCCGAGGCGAAAGAGATCTTCGACGAAGCCCAGGGGATTCTGACGCGCGTCGACGTGGCGGTGAAGGACGCGCGCGCCGCCACGAGCCTGGGCGACGCGGGCAAGGCCGCGCTGGCACTGTGGCAGCTGGTTCAGGCCGACCCGGACCATCCGCTGGCTGGCGAGCTGGCCGCTTCCCACGAAGCCGCCTTCGAAGCCCACGTCTCGGAGGCCCGGGCCGCGATGACGGAGAGCCAGGAGCGGGCGCGGACCACCGGAGCTCGCTCGCTCGAGGAATTCAAGCAGGCGGTGGCACTCGCTGCTCAGGCGGGGCGGGATAGCGGAGGGGGAAAGCACGCTCAGGCCGTGATCAAATGGCTGAAGGCCAGGCGCCTTTTCGACCTGGCCGAGCGGGCGCTGCGGTAGGTCAGGGCGGCGATGGCCGCCGAGTCGCAGCAAAACCAGGGAGCGCGAAAGTCGAGGAGTTATGAATGCAAGCGGCCGAAGCAGTATGGCGGGACTCTCCATGGCTCTGGTGCTCACGATGGCAGGACCATCCTGGGGACAGAGTACGTCGACGCCTGCGCAGGACGGGCTCGGGGGCCTGTTGCTGCGCTTCTTCTCCCCGGACAACCCGATCATTCTCGAAGACACCGGGCACGATGCCCACTTCGTGTCGCAGCCGAGCGCCCAAGCCACCCTCAATCAGTTGAACCGCGTCATCGCCGCGCAGCTCTCGACGTTTCCGTTGGCCTCGTCGTCTGGGGGGTTCACCTTCGAATTCGATCCGGCTCTGGGCATCTTCGAGCGCAGCACTGAGAGCTTCGGCCCGATTTTCGCCGAACGCGCTTTGACAGCGGGCAAGGGCACGTTCAGCTTCGGGATTACGGGCCTCGAGGCTCGATACGACAATTTCGAGGGACAAAGCCTGGATGGAAGCGACCTTCAGCTTTATCTCATTCATCAGGATCTCAACGATGACGGCATGACCGCTCAGCCCTGGGTCGAAGGGGACTTCATCCGCTCCGATCTGGCTGTCGACCTGAGAAACCGGACCACCGTGGCCGTGGCGAATTTCGGCGTGACCGACAACTTCGACATCGGTCTCGCGGTGCCGTTCGTCGATGTCCAATTGAACGCCTCGATCGTCACGACCATCGAGGACGTGGCCACGGAACCGGACCCGTTCGTCTCCCACATTTTCGAAGGCAATCAGCGGCAAGCCCTTTTCGAGGAGAAAGGGACCGCGAGCGGAGTTGGCGACATCGTCTTGAGAGCCAAGTACAACTTCAGGCGTGGGGCGACATGGAGCTTCGCCGGCGCGCTCGATCTGCGCCTTCCCACCAGAAACGCCGACGACCTGCTGGGCTCGGGCGCGACGCAGGCCAAGCTCTTCGGGATCGTCTCGAACGACACGGGACGTTTCACACCACGCGCGAGCGCCGGCTACACGCTCTCGAGCGGTGGCGCAGACTTCATCGGGGACCTCTCCGACGAGATCAACTACACGGCCGGCTTCGATGTGGCCCTGCACGAGAAGCTGACGTTCACATCGGACTTCCTCGGCCGGACGCTTCTCGACGCGGAACGTCTCATCGTTCGCGACCAGAGCTTCCTGTTCACCCAGCGTACGGATTCGACGATCCGTGAAGAGATCCGCCAGACGCCCGACACCGTGCGCGGCAACATGACGATCCTGCTCGGATCGGCAGGCATCAAGTTCAACCCCGTCGGCCAGCTGCTGGTAGTGGCGAGCGTTCTGTTTCCGCTGAACGACTCGGGACTTCAGGACAGCCTCACCCCTGTTTTCGGCGTCGACTACACCTTCTAAGGTCGCTCGGCGGGTCGCTCGGGTACCACTACGAGGTGGGCCGTGCTGGGGGTCGCTCGGGCTGTTGCGGAACGCGCTGTCCTCGGTATCACATTCATCAAAGAGGCCACTCTTCGTGGCACCGCTCGCTCGGGCTGTTACGGAACGCGCTGCCCTTGGTATCGCATTCGCCAAAGGGGCCCGGCCTTCGTACCTCTCGCTCAGCTGAACGGGGCGAGGAGCTGAGGACCGACCGGGTTCGCACGCTACTGGCCGATGGATTCTATGACCCAATCGCCGCCGGACTGGATGAGCTTGAACGTCTGGAGCACCTCGGGGGTTTCGATCCCGTTCACCGTGTCCTGGCGCTTCACGATGACCGTGGCCTCGCTGCCCGCGAAGCTCACGTCTTGAAACTCGATGCCGACGACCTGGGACCTGATGCGCTTGAAGGCGTTCTCGATCCGCTTCGCGTCGCTCCCTGAAAGATTCGGCTTGACGGCCCTGAACAGATCCAGGTCCTGGTTCTCCATGGCCTCCGAGTAGCGATCGATGACCGCGCGGACGGCGATCTCCTGGGGAGACAGCGTGATGGGTGGCGGCAAGGTCACGATCGGCGGAGGCGTTGCTACCGGCGCGGGTGTGGCCGCGGTAGTCGGCGGCGGAGTGGGCGCCATAGTCGTAGGGGGTGGCGTGGGAGGCAGAGTCGGACGCGGCGTCGAAACGGGAGCGAGCGTGACGGGCGGTGGCGTCGGGCGACCCGCGACCGCCTGGCGTCGAGCTCTTTCGAAGCCGTCGCGGGCCTCCAGCAGCCGCTGCGTAGCGACCGCGTATTCCGCCCTTGCAAAGGAGGCCTCACCTTCCTGCGCCAGCGCCACGGCACTCCCGAAATCGGGGCGCGAGCTGGCTTCGGCCTGCTCGGCTGCGCTCCGAGCCGAGGCCACGGCGGCGCGAGCCTGTTCAGCCTGGCCCTGGAAGTGCTCGTTCAAGGCGGCGGTCAGCTCGCCGGCGACGGGGTGGCGTGGGTCCAGGACCAGCACACGGCCGAGCGCTTCCGAGGCCCTGGAGGTGTCGCCCGCTTCGAAAGCGGCACGCGCCGCTGACGCTGCCGCCTCCAGGTCGCGCAGCGCCTCACGGGCGCTCGAGACCACCGCCATCGCCGCCGCGTTCGAAGGATCGAGCTCGAGCGCTCGTTCCGCCTGATCGATGGCCGGTTGGTAGGCCTTGTTGCGAGCTCGAGCTGAGCCAGCTCGATCTGACTCGCGACGAGGGTATCCGAGAGGATGCCGATCTGCTCCTTGGCGAGATCGCCCGGAGCCAGTCCCGACGGCTGAGCCGGGCCGCCCCCTTCGCGATTCAGCGCAAAGATGCCGATGCCTACGAGGGCCACCACCGCGGCACCCAGACCGTACGCACGCAAGGGCGACGTCGGCGGTGGGGCGTAGATCTGCGTCGGCGCTTCGCTGTTCAGCGTATTCGGGAGGCCGAGCGAGGGATGGGAGCCCGGCTGCGCGGTCGAGCTGAAGGTCGACGGAGTCTGTCCCGTGATGATGGTCTCTTCGGCCTCCCATGCCAGGGTCGGTGCGGACGCCGGGTCGGCGGCCGACGTCACCGCTCGCACCTGCCACTCCTCGTGCGGAGCCTCGCCGAGGTCGGCCCGGGCCGCCTTGAGCGCCTCGAGCATCGCGCCGGCATCCGCAAAGCGCTCCGCCGGGTCGAGACGCAGTGCCTGCTCTACGACGTCCGAGATGGAGTCCGGGAGCTCGGGCACGAGATCCGGGAGCGGCCGTGGGTCGCACGCGAGGACGCTCTGTAGGATTTCGCTGAGGCTCGCGCCCGTAAAGGGACGACTGCCGGACAGCACCTCGTAGCAGAGCACGCCGAGCGCAAACACGTCAGAGCGGGCGTCGGCGCCTTGCGCCCGAACCTGCTCGGGCGCCATGTAGTTGGGCGTTCCCAGCACGGTGCCCGCCTGCGTCATCTCGGATTCGGCCACGCGAGCGCGGCCGAAGTCGAGGATCTTCACGCGCCCGTTCGGCTGCACGTGAACATTACCCGGCTTGATGTCCCGATGGACGACCCCCTGGGCATGGGCAGAGCCGACCCCATCCATGATCTGCGCGAGAAACTCGACTCTGCGGTGGAGGCTGCCGAGCTGCCCGGACTCGATGAGGTCCTTCAGGTCGAACCCCTTCAGCAGCTCCATGGCGATGTAGAGGTGCTCGCCCTCTTGTCCGAAGTCATAGATTCTTACGATGTTCGCGTGATTCAGTTGGGCGGCCGAGCGCGCCTCGCGCAAGAACCTCTCGGCCATCCCCACGTCGCCCTGGATGGCTGCCTTGATCGTCTTGATCGCCAGGTCGCGCTTGAGCACGGGATCGTGAGCGCGATAGACGCGCCCATCGCACCCTCGCCAATCTACTCGATGAGCTGATATTTGCCGATCTGCTCGAGATCCACGCTGAATACCCGGTCGGGTGGAAGGGAGGAATTTTCCGCGGCCCTCGCGAGCATAACGCAGCTTGGGGGTCTCCATTTAACCGGAGGAGTCCAGGTTGGCAGTTCTCCACGGGCGGTTCGCTGGAGAGCGCTCCAGGCTCGGCGGGTGCCCGCGCGCCTGCGGCTGCGAGGGCGGCACTGCCCGGGGCCGCTGGGTGGCGATGAGGTCCTGGTAGCGCACCGGGTCGTGGGCGACGGCGAGCTCGAGCACTCGGTAGAACACCATCCCGCGGCTGCGGGAGGTGCGGCGGTTGAAGCGGAACGCGAACTCATTCAGGTAGCTGGCCAGGTGCGCGTCGTTCACCGAGCCCTGGTGGGTACCCAGCAACCACCGCTTGGCTAGCGAGGCGACCCGGTGCACTGCGGGCAGTAGCTCGCCGGGATCCTCCCCGCGGGTTCGGGCGGCCCGCTGGCTGCGCCGGTCGTGGACGTAGCCGAGCTTCTCCAGCCCGCGGTAGCCCTGCCAGCCGTCGGTGACGACCCTCGCGCCCGGCTCGACGTGAGCCGTTACAAAGGCGTGCAACGAGGCGGCCGACGCATCGGTCAGCGGCAGCATCCGGCACCGTCCGAATCCTCTCGGCTCCCGGACCTCCACCGCGATCCCGGTCAAAACCTTCTTGCCTTTGGCCCGGCCGCCGCGCAGCCCCGCCTCCTCACCGCCGATGTAGGTCTCATCTACCTGTACCATCCCGGCCAGCCGGTCCCGGCCCGGGCGCACCAGCACCGACCTCAGCCGATGGAGCATCGCCCACGCGGTCTGGTAGGAGCCGATCTCCAGCGTCCGCTTCAGGCTCAGCGCCGAGATCCCGTCCTTGCCGGTGGCGAACAGCCAGCAGGCGGTGAACCAAACCGTTAGCGGCGTGCGCGTCCGGTCAAAGATCGTGCCCGCTGTCACCGACGTACGGCCGCCGCACCCTGAGCACATGAAGCGACCGTCGCCCAGCCGCCAGCCCCCATCATGGCCGCAGTCCAAGCAGGCGAAGCTGGCGGGCCCACCGCAGCCACTCCAGGCAGTCCGCATCGGTCCGGAACCAGGCCTGGAACTCGCCCACGGACCGCGGATAGTGCGTGCCAGCACGAGGCTGATCCACCGGCTCAGTTTACACCGGTTAAATGGATACCACCGACGCAGTTTTTTAGGCCTGTTCGTCTCCCGGCAGGGGCGGGATAACCTCTGTGCGGTGCGGATTGGAACCTGAGTTGCTGGCTGGCTGTTCGTGGTGGTGGATCGTGGGTCTCGCATTCGCGGGCAGCGCGGTAGCGACGCCGATCCTCCGGGGCTGCGCGCGGCGCTTCGGGTTTCTCGATCGCCCAGGTCCGCGCTCGTCCCACTCGGATGTGACGCCGCGCGGCGGCGGCCTGGCAATTCTGTTCGGGGCTTCGATGGCAATGATCCTGGCGGGGCCGACACCGTCACCGCGGGCGGGCCACGTGGCACTGCTCGCCGGAGCCGCGCTCCTGGCGGCGGCTGGCCTTTGGGACGATCGGGCCGGCCTCCCCGTCCGCGTCAAGCTCGCCGCCCAGCTGACCTCCGCTCTGGTCGTGGTGACGGCATCCGGCGGGCTGGAGCGGCTGCCGCTGCCTCACCCGCTCGATCTGCCGCTGGGCGTCGCCGCGGCGCCGGCGGCCGTCCTGTGGCTGTTGGTCGTCACGAATTCCTACAACTTCATGGACGGAATCGACGGCATCGCCGGCCTGCAGGGAGCCATCACGGGTCTCGGACTCGGCCTCGTCCTGGCCGACGACCTGGCTGCCGCGATCGCCCTGGCGATCGCCGGCGGTTGCTGTGGCTTCCTGCTGCAGAACTGGGCGCCCGCGTCCATCTTCATGGGAGACGTCGGAAGTAGTGTTCTGGGTTACACTTTCGCTGCTCTGCCCCTGCTTTTGCCCCCGGGCGCGCGCGAGCAATGCACGCTCTTCCTGATTCTGAGCCTCTGGCTCTTCCTTGCCGATGTCGTGTGGACGAGACTGAAGCGTCTCGCCCGCGGGGGGGAGTGGTATGCCGCGCACCGCGAGCACGTCTATCAGCGGCTGATCGACACAGGGCTCAGCCACTCACAGGTGGCGCTGGCTGTCGGTGGCGGGTCGGCGGTCCTCACCGTCGCCGGCCTGATGTATCCGCACGTGCCAGGGGGCGGTGGCTTGCGCTGGCCCTTGCCGGGATGCTGTTCGGAGCTGAGCTTTGGTGGACGAGGAGCCGCGAGAACTCACGGTAGACCGCTCGCCGACCCTGGCGACCCGCATCTACGGGCGGCTTTTTGGCAGCTGGATCCGCTACGTCACGATCCTGGCGCTCGATCTTGGAGCGATCAGCGCAGCCTTCTACCTCGGCTACCTCATCCGCCGGGGCCATTCCGCCCAACTTCGTCGCGCAGTACTGGGACTTTCTGCCGTTGCTGCTGGCGATCCGACTTCCGCTGCACCTGGCGTTCCGGATCCACCGCTGGTCCTATGGACTCTCAGGGCTCTACGAGGCGATCCGTGTCATCCTCACCTGCGCGACCGGGTCCGCCGTCTTCGTCACGATCGCCTTCCTGGTCGAGCGCGCAGGGCCTCCTCGCTCCGTGGTCACCCTCGAGTTCCTGCTGACCACGAGCCTGCTTGGCGCGCTGCGTTTCTCGCCGCGCCTGACGCGCCAGTGGTACGTCAGAAGCCTCGGGTCGCGCGCCGGCAACCGCGCCCGGTCTCTCGTCGTCGGAGCCGGCCGCACGGGCGAGATGCCCCGTCCGCAACCTCGAGCGTTCGGACAACCAGACCCGCGACATCGTCGGTTTCGTCGACGACGATCCGCTGAAGTGGCGGACCTCGATTGCCGGGCGGCCGGTGATTGGATCCCTTCAGGAGATCCCCGAGATCGCAACGCGGCACGGCATCGACGAGCTGCTGTTCGCCGCCCCTTCGCTGCCAGCGGCGAAGCTGCGCGAGATCCTCGGTTCTTGTGCCGCGCTCGATCTGCGCTACCAGAGCCTGGCCGAGCTCGGCGATTCGACGAACGGGATGCCATCTGCGGCTCTGCACGCCCTGGACCCGGAGGACCTGCTGCACCGGAGCCCCGTCGCCTTCAACCTCGAGGAGCGCCGCGAGCTGATCTCGGGGCGGAGGGTGATGGTCACGGGCGCTGCCGGCTCGATCGGAAGCGAGATCGCCCGCCAGGTCGCTGCGTTCGATCCCGCGCGGCTGGTCCTGACCGACATCAACGAAAACGGCCTGTACCTGCTGCTGCGGCGCATCGAGCAGCTCCACCCGTCGCTCGACCTCCGGGTCGAAGTCGCCGACATTCGCGATCGCGACCGGATCCGCCAGCTCTTCGAGCACAACCCCGTCCAGGACGTCCTCCACGCCGCGGCTCACAAGCAGGTCCCCCTGATGGAGGAGACGCCCGAGGAAGCGATCAAGAACAACGTCACCGGCTGTCGCAACGTGGCCGCCCAGGCTGCGAGCGAGGGGGTCGAGCGCTTCGTCTTCATATCCACCGACAAGGCCGTCGAGCCCACCACCGTGATGGGGGCCAGCAAGCGGATCGCCGAGATGGTCGTGCGCGACATGGCGAGCCGTTCCACGACGCTCTTCACGGCCGTGAGATTCGGGAATGTGCTCGGCAGCGCCGGCAGCGTCGTGCCTCTGTTCAAGGAGCAGATCGCGGGCGGCGGTCCCGTCACTGTGACGCACTCCGACTGTCGCCGCTACATCATGACCGTGCCCGAGGCGGTCGGCCTCGTGCTCGTAGCGGGACTCGCTGACCTCGGAGAGCTGTGCGCCATCGAGATGGGCGAGCCGATCCGGATCATGGACCTGGCCCGGCTGATGATCACCATCTCCGGCAAGGTGCCCGACCGGGACATACTGATCGAAGTCACCGGCCTGCGCCCGGGTGAGAAGCTCGACGAGCGGCTGATGACGGACGACGAGCTCGCGCGCAGCCAGGTCTCCCGGGACGTGATCCGCAGCGTCGAGGTAGCCGCCCCCGCGCCCGACGTCATGACGGCCATCTCCGACCTCGAGCGGCTGGCCCTGCGCGCCGAGCGCCGTCACATCGTCGACGCGATCTGCACGGTCGTGGGCGACTACACGCCTTCTGCGATCTGGGGCGGGCCGGCGGCGGTCGCGACGGGACCCGCGGCTCCGCTCGAGCGCGAGGCGGCCTACGACCCCGCGACGAGCGCGGCGCTGGATCGACGCGATCGCACCTGACGTGCCCCCACTCGCCACCCACGCCGGGCCCAGGTCGGCTCCTTGCTGGGCCCGGGCTCGCGATCGCGCCACGGGCGAACGTGTATGATTGCGACTCGTTTCCGCCGATGCCAATGACCACGATCCTGATCACCGGTGGCGCGGGGTTCATCGGCGCCAACTTCGTCCGCCTCGCACTGGGTCGCGGGGCCGAGCGCGTCGTCGTCGTCGACAAGCTCACCTACGCCGGGCACCTCGAGAGCCTCGAGTCCGTGCGTTCGGACGAGCGCCTCGTGTTTCGTCAGGTGGACATCGCGGACAAGACCGCCATCCTTGCCGTGTTCTCCGAATTCCAGCCCGAGGCCGTCGTCAACTTCGCCGCCGAGTCCCATGTCGACCGATCCATCGACGCGCCGGACGACTTCATCCGCACCAACATCGTCGGAGCCTTCGAGCTGCTCGAGGCCGCGCGCCGGGTTCTCGCGCAGCATCCGAATCCGGCGTTCCGCTTTCTCCACGTCTCGACCGACGAGGTGTACGGCTCCCTCGGACCCGACGGCGCGTTCCGGGAGGAAACGCCGTACGCTCCCAACTCCCCGTACGCCGCTTCGAAAGCCAGCGCCGACCATCTCGTTCGCGCCTACCACCACACCTACGGCCTGCCGACGCTGATCACGAACTGCTCGAACAACTACGGACCGTATCAATACCCCGAAAAGCTCATCCCCCTGATGATCCTCAATGCACTCGAGAGTGGCGAGCTGCCGATCTACGGGGACGGGGGCAACGTCCGGGATTGGCTCTACGTCGAGGATCACTGCGACGCCATCTGGCGGGTCCTGACCAGCGGGAAGATCGGCGAGAAGTACAACGTCGGGGGCAACGCCGAGCGCACCAACGTCGAGGTCGTCGACGCCATCTGTGCGATCCTCGAGCAGGAGCGCCCGGCCGGCGACAACGCGGCGCTGCGAGACGCGGGAAAGTCGCGCTACACGGAGCTCAAGAAATACGTCAAGGATCGGCCGGGTCACGATCGTTGCTACGCGGTCGACGCAACCCGTATCAGCGGCGAGCTCGGATGGAAACCGGCCCACGACTTCGAGACCGGACTGCGTCTGACGATTCGGTGGTACCTCGAGAATCGGGAATGGTGCGAGGCGGTCCTGGGTCATCAGTACGGACGCGAGCGCCTGGGACTCGGGCGTTGACGGTGGCTTCGTGAAGGGCATCGTCCTCGCAGGCGGAGCCGGGACGCGGCTCTATCCACTGACCCGGGCCACGAGCAAGCAGCTGCTCCCCGTGTACGACAAGCCGATGGTCTACCACCCGCTTTCGACGCTGATGCTGGCGGGAATCCGGGAGATCCTCTTGATCACCACGCCGGAGGACCAGGAGAGCTTCCGTCGGCTGCTCGGCGACGGCTCGTCGCTCGGCATCCGCATTGCCTACGCCGCCCAGCCAAAACCCGAGGGGATCGCGCAGGCCTTCCTCATCGGCAAGGAGTTCATCGGCCCGGACGCCGTCGCGCTGGCCCTCGGCGACAACATCTTCTACGGCGAGGGACTCAGCGGCGCCCTGCAACGGGCGGCGCAGCGCGAAAGCGGAGCGACGGTGTTCGCCTACCGCGTCCACGACCCGCAGCGGTACGGCGTGGTCGAGTTCGACGCGGACGGCAGGGCCGTGGGCCTCGAGGAAAAGCCCGCGAAGCCCCGTTCCTCTCACGCCGTCACCGGCCTCTATTTCTACGACAATTCGGTAGTGGGCATCGCCGAAGGACTGGGATCTTCCCCGCGCGGCGAGCTCGAGATTACGGACGTCAATCTCGAGTATCTGGACCGCGGCGAGCTGCACGTAGAGAGGCTCGGCCGCGGAATGGCGTGGCTCGACACGGGCACTCACGAGTCTCTGTTGCAGGCGGCGACTTTCATCCAGGCCATCGAGCTGAGACAAGGCCTCAAGGTCGCCTGCCTCGAGGAGGTCGCCTATCAGATGGGCTTCATCTCCTTCGAAGACGTGAAGAGGTTGGCGCACGCGATCGAGAGCAGCGACTACGGGCGCTACCTGCTCGGCTTGATCGAGGAGTCCGCGACCGTGGCCGCGAAGAAGAGTTGAAGGTCCACGAGACCGGGCTGTCGGGAGTCCTGCTGCTCGAACCCGCGGTTCATCGGGATTCGCGGGGCCTTTTCCTCGAGACGTTTCACGCAGAACGCTACGCGGCCTGCGGCATCGGAGCATCCTTCGTCCAGGACAACCACTCCCGGTCCGTGCGGGGAACCCTGCGCGGACTGCACGCCCAGCTCTCTCCAGCTGCGCAGGGCAAGCTCGTTCACGTCAGCGCCGGGGAGATTTTCGACGTCGCCGTGGACATTCGCGTCGGATCGCCGAGCTTCAAGCGCTGGTACGGCGTCACACTCTCTGGTGACAACTTCAAGCAACTCTACGTGCCACCCGGCTTCGCCCACGGCTTTTGCGTCCTCAGCGAGCAGGCCGACGTCGGGTACAAGTCCACGGCCCCCTACGAGCGCAGCTGTGAGATCTCGATTCGTTGGAACGATGATGAGATCGGCGTGAAGTGGCCCGTGGATTCACCGCTCGTCTCCGAGCGCGACGCGGCCGCCCCTTCGCTTCGCGATGTTGGCGATCGTCTGCCTCGCTGGGACGCGGCTTCCCGTTAACTCTCACAGTTGGTGGCAGTCCAGTGAGGATTCGCGTCGTCGTATTTGGCACGGGAAGCCCACTTTCAGAAGCCGTCTCCGCGTCCGTTGCTGACGTAGCGGATTTGGTCACAATCGTCCGTCCGAGACCCCAACGCATCGGTCTGCGAGGCTTTGTGTCGCAAGTACGACGAGTAGCCACCGATCGATTGCGACTCCCACGCGCGCCTATTCTCGAATGGTCGCCGAATGTCGCCGTTCAGCTGGAGACGCTTCGGCCCGATCTCGCGGTGATCGCCTCCTTTCCCCAAATTCTGGGCCAGTCCATCCTCGAGGCTCCGGGGCACGGCACGTTGAACGTCCACATGTCGCTCCTGCCGCAGCATCGCGGCCCGGATCCGATCTTCTGGACCTACTGGTCCGACGACGCTTGCACGGGGGTTTCCGTACATTGGGCAACACCCGAGATCGATGCCGGCGACCTCGTGGCACGGGAGGCGATGCCCCTTGCCCGTGGCCGGCCCTCGCGCGATCTGTACCTGGAGCTATCGAGACGTGCTGCCGCGATGATCCACGCCACGGTTCGGTCGGTCGCAGCAGGAACGGTTTCCAGCGAGCCGCAGCATGATGCGGGCGCTTCCTACGAGAGCCTCCGTGACCGGGCCGGTGCTGTCCTGCCGTTCGCCGAGTGGCCCTCCGAACGCGTCTGGCACGTCCTCAGCGGCCTCGGCGATCAATACCACAGCCTGCTGAAGAGCCCCGACGGCGCGGTCATGCCGCACGGCCGGGCCAGCGCGTGCGAGGCGACTGGCGCTCGCGAGCCGGGGCGGATAGACCGCACGGGTGAGGGGTACCTCTTGCATTGCCGCGATGGCGTCGTCCACGTGGCTCTACCAGGAGCTCGATAGACATGTGCGGCTTTTCGGCATGGTTCGCGCCGGAGCACCAGAATCGTGGGGTGGACGCTTTGCTCCGCATGCACGCCTCGATACGCCACCGCGGGCCTGACGGCCAGGGGTTCTTGCTCCTCGAAGCCGACGGCACAGTGCGCCTACACGCCACCGCAGATCAGATCCCCGCCCGACCGATCACTGCCGGCCTGGCCTTCCGACGCCTCGGCATCCTGGACTTGAGCCCTGCGGCCAACCAACCGATGGCCAGCCCTGATCGCACCCTGTGGATCGTATTCAACGGGGAGATCTACAACTTCAGGCAACTGCGCCGGCAATTAGAGAGCCAGGGGCACTCGTTTCGGACTTCGGGAGATACCGAGGTGTTTCTGGCAGCCTACGAGCATTGGGGCACCGACTATTTCGAACGCTTCGAAGGGATGTGGGCTGCGGTGATCCTGGATCAACGACGCCATCGCCTCGTGGCCACCCGCGACCGCTTCGGAATCAAGCCCCTTCACTCCTTCCTCCACGATGGAGTGCTCCTTCTCGCCTCGGAGGCCAAGCAGATCGTTGCGGCTTCCGACGCAGCCAGGAGACCCAACCGTCCCCTGATCGAGATGTTCTTACGCGGTCAGCGCTATCCCTTCATCGAGGAGACCTTCTTCGAGGATGTCCGTGGAATCGCGCCCGCGAGCTGGGCGGAGTGGCCCCTGGACGAGCCCCCGGCGGCGCCACGCCTCCGTCGGTACTGGCAGCTTTCCGACTACGTCGCCGATGCTCGGCCGGCGATCCCATATGACGACGCGGTCGACCGGGTCGAGCAGACGCTCGTCGAGGCCGTGGCATCGCACTCGGTCGCGGACGTTCCCGTGGGAGCGCTTCTCTCGGGCGGTCTCGACTCGTCGACGCTGGTCGGATTGCTGGCCCGGCGGCTGAAGAGACGAGTGCCGACGTTCTCGTTCGGATTCCGCAAACGGGCTCCGCGCTTCTGTGAGATGCCTTACGTCGATCAGGTCGTCGCGGATCTCCAACTCGACAACTACGAGACATCGCTCGACGGCCCGTGGGTGCGGAACAACCTCGATCGAGCCATCTGGGCGCTCGAGGAGCCGCCGTTGGCCATGCCAGCGCTGGCTCAGTACAAAGTGTTTCAACTCGCCGCCGAACGCGGCGTGACGGTCGTTCTGGATGGGCGGGCGCAGACGAGATCTGCGCGGGCTACGCCTACCATCAACGCGCCTTCCTGAAGGAGACCCTGCTCCGCGGGAGGCCGGTGGCCTTTGCACAAGAGCTGCGGGCGATTGCCCGGCGCGAAGCGCGCTCCGTGCTGGCGGTGCTCGACGACTTTGCATTGGCACCCTTCCGGAGTCGCCCCGCTCTGCGCTGGATCGTTCCCTCCCCGGCGCGCCTCAACTTGGACGAGTTCACGGCAGCCGGGCAAGACCACGGTCGCGACGAGGCCCTCGTCAATCGGAAAACGTACTTCGACGTGAGATGGGGGAACGCGAAGATCATCCTGGGATACGCCGATCGCAGCTCGATGGCACACTCCCTCGAAGCGCGCGTGCCGTATTTCGATCGCCGCTTCGTGGAGCTCCTCTTCCGGTTACCCGACCACTACAAGATCGATCGCGGCGAGCGCAAGCGCGTCCTTCGTGACGTCGCGCGGCGCCACGTCTCGCCGCGGGTGACAGAGAGGCACGATCGCATGGGGTTCGGTGTACCCGACGAGGAGATGCTCGTGCCGTCTCTACGAGACGAACTCCAGGACGACCGCTTGGGAACCATCCTCGCGGCTTCTGGCGTCATTCGAGGAGGCGCCTTCAGATCTTTCCGAGACGACTATTTCGCGGGTCGACACGTGGACCACCGTGCAATATGGCGCGTCTACGCACTCGAGAAGTGGTCACGGCTATTCGATGTGTCCTGGTGAGCCACGCAGCCTGGCCACCAGATGCCACCTCACGCGACCTGCAGGTCGCTAGCGGCTGCGCGATCCGAAGCCTAGCCCCTACTCGTCGGGGGCAGGATTGGCGGCGGGCAGGTCCCTGAGCCAGTCCTCGCGCCTTCCCCGCAGCTGCTCGAGCGTGCTTGCGTACTCCGGATCTCTCGCCACGTTCGTCGTTTCCAGCGGGTCGTTCTCGAGATCGAACAACTGTTCGAAGTCGGGGTCCTGATCGATGTACCGGACATACTTCCACCGCCCGGTCCTCACGCCCTGGCTCTTGGGGATACTTCTCGGGGGCTTCAAAGTATACGTGTGTTCGTAGAACCAGTCCTTGCGCCAAGGGATTCGCTCTCCCTCGATTAGTGGGGTGAGATCCTGTCCTTGCATTGTGGGCGGGATACTCAGCCCTGCCATGGCAAGCATCGTGGGCGCACAATCTAAGCTCAAAACCATGTCGTCGCGACGGCGCCCGCGAAGCCCCTGTGGCAGTCGTGGATCGTAGACGATCATTGGTACACGAATGGATTCCTCATACATCAGCCACTTCCCCAGCAAACCGTGCTCGAGCAGAAGGTAGCCATTGTCAGAGGTGAAGAAGATGACGGTGTTGGAGATATGGTCAAGTCTTGTGTATGGGGACCTGATCAGGCGGCTTCTTTTCTGACGCCGTCGACGAAGCTGACTCCGCCAATGACGTCGGTGATCAATCGGTAGCCGTTCAAGGCCCTCCAGTTTCTTTGCGCTGCGAGCGCGAGCTTGAAGACCATCGTCAAGCAAGCGACGCGACTCCCGGCGCCCTTCGTCTTCTTCGTCCGTAGCCGAACCGTGGCGAACGTAGATTCGATCGGGTTCGTCGTCCGGATGTGAATCCAATGCTCTGCCGGGAAGTCGTAGAAAGCCAGGAGGGCTTCCCGATCCTTCTCGAGGCACGACGCTGCAGCTGGATACTTCGGGCGGTACGTCGCAAGGAAGAGGTCGAAGGCGCGTTCCGCACTCGCTCGCGTATCCGCCATCCAGATGTCGTGGAGCATCGACTTGGCTTTCGCCTGGATCGACTTCGGCATCTTGTTCAGCACGTTGCCTGTCTTGTGGAACCAGCACCGTTGATCCCGCGTCGTTGGGTAGACCTTCTGCAGGGCCTTCCAGAAACCCAGGGCACCATCGCCAACTGCAAGTTGAGGAGCCAGAGTCAGGCCGCGCGCACACAGCCCCAAGAGGAGCTCCCGCCAGGACTGCTCACTTTCTCGATAGCCGTCGGCGACCGCAATCAGCTCCTTCTTTCCCTCTGCCGTCGCTCCCATCAGCACGAGAATGCACTGCCTCGAGTTCCCGGGGTCCTCGAGGCGGACATTGAAGTACACCCCGTCCGCCCACACATAGGCGTAACCCTTCCCGGCCAGCGAGCGCTTGTCCCAAGACTCGTACTCTTCCGTCCATGTCGACTTGAGGCGCGTGATCGTCGTCGCGGAAAGCCCGGGCGCATCCGGACCCAGGAGCGCTTGCAGGGCCTCGTGAAAGTCGCCGCTGCTCACGCCCTTCAGGTACAACCACGGGAGCAGTTCCCCCAGGGCCTTCGTTCGCCGAAGGTACGGCGGCAAGATCGACGAGGTGAACTTCTCCCTCTCACCTTCCAGACGTCGATCCCGGACGCGAGGCTGCTTCACCTTCACAGCGCCCAGCGGTGTTTGGAGATGGCGCTCAGGCAGGTGCCCGTTTCTCACAACCTGCTGTCGGCCGCAGTCGTCTCGCAAGGTCTCTCGAGACACCAGGTAGGAGGCAACCTCCTCCTCAATCGCCCGCGTCAAAAGCTGCTGCGCACCGCACCGAAGGATCTCTGTCAGAACGTCCCTCGATGATTCCGATGGAAACTCCACGACTTTGCTCGTACTCTCGCTCATGGTGGCGTACTCCTTGCCTCGGCAAGGGCTTTGTGGGTGTCAGTGGATGACAACACCCAGGGTACGCCGCCTTCTTCAGACCCTCACACACGACTTTCGGTTATATCTCACGGTGTTGTCGCTGAAGCCGAGCTCGTCGAGTTCCGCGACAAGCCTGGACACGGCAATGTCGACACCCATCACCAGCCGGTAGTAGAATCGAATCCACTCCTGCAGCTCGGCGTGGGTCGGGGTCTGCTTCCAATACCACGACCCGAGAAGAGAGTCGCGGATGAAGGCGGGCTGGGTACTCTCCGCCTCTTCGGTGGCCGTTGCGGTCAATGGCATCTCCTGACCTTTGAAGAGCGACCCAAGATCTGGATCGTGCTCGGACCAGGGATGATGTGGCGCCTTGAAGTTGACCGAGAGGCACCAAGGCTGGTCCTTTGAACAGCCACGCAGAAACTCACTGGACTGCCGGGTCATAGCTCGGGTACTGTGCACTTTCTCGTCGCCAATCTCCTGGAAGTACGGCCCCTGCCCCTCCAACCCCCGCCAGTAGTCGAACTGGCTCGCTGGATACGCCAATCCGCTCTCTGAAGCGCCGACACCATACTTTCCGATGAGTCCCGTACGGTAGCCGGCGTTTCGCATGAGGGCTGGATAGGTTTGCTGGAACGCCTCAGGGGAAAACGAGTCACCGAATCCACGTAGACCGTGTGTGCGCATGTGCTGCCCGCTCAAGATGCAGGCCCGATTGGAGGCGCAGATCGAGGTCGTCACGAAAGCGTTGGCGAAGAGCACACCGTTCGCGGCAGTCGATCAACATTGGGCGTTCTCAGCAGCGGATTGCCCATGCAGCTCAAGGTATCCCAGCGCTGGTCGTCAGTGAGGAGAAAAAGAATGTTGGGCCTCGAGTCGTCTTGTTCAGAACGACACGCGGCTGCGACGCTGGCACCCAGGATCCCCGTACTTGCGAGGAACCTCCGACGCGTAACGGATGGCTGGGTCATGAGTCAGCATCCTTCGGGATCGTCGTCAATCGTTGCGGATCGAGGATCATCGAAGCTCGCGTGCCATATTCTGCCCCGCCACTGTCACCTGGGCGAGCCGAGCATGGCTTCGAGTAACGCCAGCACGGTACCCTCTCACTCCTTGCAGCGCTGAGCACGCGGAACAGAGAGGTCCTGGGTAGGACCGTGGCACGCCACACCAGCTCCGATCTATACTCCATCTTGATCCACCGAGAGATCGTCGGAAGCTGCTTTCCTTTTTAGAAGGAGAACGCCGCTCGGGAGTCGTCGTTCAATCTCATATTCCTTCAGGAGACCTCTCCGTAAAGCGGACCCGGTTTTCTTGGACACGAAACTAGGGAAAGTCATCTTGTTCAAGGAGACTCGATCGATGAAGCAGGTCAGGCGCAAGAGGTCTGAGAGGAAGAAGGGAGTGGGCGAGACGGAGGGAGCCCGGAGGGCGACCGGAGTTTCGCCCACCGGCGGCGCGGTGGTGGGCGCCTTGGGTCCCGGGCAGCGTTGGAGCGTGGCGCGCAAGCGGGAGGTCGCACTGCGGCTGCTGCGCGGGGAGTCACTCGAAGCGCTGTCTCGTGAGCTGTCCGTGGAGATGCACCGGCTGCAGCGCTGGCGTGATCAAGCCATGGCCGGGATCGACGAGTCGCTGCGGGAGCGCAATGGCGACCCGCTGAAGGTGGAGCTGGACGCGGCGGTCAAGCGGGTGGGCGAGCTCAGCATGGAGAACGAGCTGTTGCGGAAGAAGATCGGGGCGGCCCGCCCTTTGGCCTTCGGGAGGTCGCGGCGATGAGTGCGGCGATCTCCCCTGCGACAGGCCGGGCCTACGGGGTGGAGCGGGTGTGCCGGGTGTGGAAGCTGGCCCGCTCGAGCTACTACTCCCAGCTCGGCGAGGCGGCTCCCGAGATGGTCCGCGCTGGCCGACGTGGTCCCAAGCCCAAGGTGTCTGACGAGGAGCTGTTGCGGCTGATCCGAGAGGACCTGGCGGCCTCGCCGTTCGTAGGAGAAGGACATCGCAAGGTCTGGGCGCGGCTCAAGGTGCTGCGCCAGGTGCGCGTGTCGCGCAAGCGGGTGCTGCGGATCATGCGTGAGCACCACCTGCTGTCGCCGCGTCGGGCACGCCAGGGCGAGGGGCTGCTCCACGAGGGGACGATCACAACCGATGCGCCCAACCTGATGTGGGGGACGGACGGGGCGAGAGTTCTCACGGCAAAGGACGGCTGGGGCTGGATCTTCGTCGGCGTCGAGCACTTCAACAGCGAGTGCGTCGGCTACCACGTGTGCAAGAAGGGGACGCGCTACGAGGCCCTCCAGCCCATCGCCATGGGGCTGACGCAGCTCTTCGGCTCGGTCGAGGCGGGTGTGGCTCGTGGCCTCGAGCTGCGCATGGACCACGGGACGCAGTACCTCTCGGACCACTTCCTCAACCAGCTGCGTTTCTGGGGCATCACGCCCAGCTTCGCCTTCGTCGAACAGCCGCAGACCAACGGAGTGGCCGAGCGTTTCATCCGGACTCTCAAGGAACAGATCATTCATGGCCGCGTCTTCCACACCCTCGAGGAGGTGCGCCAGGCCGTGGCTGCCTTCGTCAAGCGCTACAACCAGCAGTGGCGCGTCGAGAAGCTGGGATTCCTCACCCCGCGCGAGGCCCGCGACCAGCACGGCCAGGGGAAGGCCGCGTGAACCTCGAGGTCATCAAAGAGGGGCTACCCCAGGTATGGACTCACCCCGCCGCGTCGATCCTGGGGCATCCTCGTGCGTCGTTCTCGGGATCGTCTGCCAAACGAACCCGAGATCGTCAAACTGGTGTCCAAGAAACCGGGCGCGGTACAGCCTGTGCTCGTCGGAAGCCGGCGTGCCGAGCCAGCTTTTCCATCCAGACGCGATCGAGCCACGTGCCCAGAACCGGGGTCTCTTCCATGGTGCGGCGGAAGTAGAGAGCCTCCCGTTCCTCGCTATCGAAGTAGCGCCAGATGTGCAGGGGGTCGAGGATATCAGTCACGAGGAGGATTCCACCCGGCTTTAGCCAACCGGCGAGGTCGACCATCAGGCGGATCACCTGCGGCTCGCTGAAGTGCTGAACGGCCGCGGCGAACAGGATGCGATCGAAGCATGCCGGCCGAAAGCTCACGTTCTGGGCGTCGGCAACGACGGCGACGACGTTGCGAGGGGCCCGCGAAACCAGGGCGCCGATCAGCGTCTCGCTGAAGTCCACCCCGATGACCCACCGGCATCGCGACGCCAGCTGGACGCTGAAGAGCCCGTTTCCGCAGCAGAACAAGAGCAAGAACGGCATGCAGATCCGAGATGCTGACAGGTCCTTGCCCTTGGTCAGCTCGTAGTAGAGCCATAAGAATCCGAACGAGGTCAATAGCGTCCCATCCAGAAACGTCGCGTAATAGATGGCCGCGGGATGCAAGAGGAAAAGGACGCTGCCGAACACGGCCACGGAGACGGGTTGTGCGAGTTCAGTCAACATCTTGAACACCAACCAACCCATCAGCCCATACACGAGAGCCCAAGGCAGGTACAGTGACTGGTCGACGCGATGAGCCAGCTCACCGAATGCAACGTTGGGCCAGAGGCTTGCGAGACCCGCCCGCATTCCGTCGAGGAGAGGCGGCTGGAGATGCAGGAAGAAGAGGGCGGCAACCGGCTCTGTTCGCAGGCTCTGGAGAGAGAGACGGTCTGCATCATTCTCTCGGAGCTCCAGCTCTGAAAGTAGATCTCGTCTATCGCCAGGGGGCGGAAGTACGTCTGAATGGCAACTTGAGATGCAGCTCCACCCGCTACTAGTAGCAACCCGACGAGGCGTCGATTGGCCCTCATGTGATCAAAGAAACTGCACCTTCTCCCGCGGCCCGGTGATGCGGGGCGGGCATGCGCCGCTCGTCGAGGACGCGTCTTCGTGGTGGCGATAAGAAAGCAACAGCCTCCTCGACTCGCTCCAACTTTGGGCACCCCTGAGTCCCGTGGACACTCTTGCCTCCGCGCGGCTGGATGTGACGCCGCATCATCTCATCGGTGCCTAGTCGGACGAGGCTCGGAGCAGGCGGAGCGCGCCAAGTGCCTTTGACAGTGGGCACCCGAATCCCGTTGCTCGAACGGATTGGGGTCGCAGGCGCGGCTGCGGTCTTCCTCTACGCCATCCTCATTCAAAGACGGGACCCCTATCTACGTCTTCCACCAGAATGCCGGCGGCGTCTGGCTCGACGAGGGCTACCGAGTCGCGAACGGCGACGCGATGTATCGCGACTTCTTCCAGTACTTGGTTCCGGGACTTGTGCATCTGAACGCCGGGCTCATCCTCAGCTTCGGAGCAACGATCGCCCCGTTTAATTGGGCGGTCATCGGGATCGGCACGGTGCTTGCGCTACAAATCCATGCCTCGTGCGGGACGTCAGGCCGGCCGTGGCGGTTCCTTGCCCCATGGTTCTTCCTCGTTTGCGTCTACGCCTCGGGTGAAATCGGCAGCCACAAATGGCCGGCACTGGTGTGTGCCCTGACCGCGTTGGCGCTGCTACCACGCCGAGAGCACCGCCCACTCCGCTACTTGATGTCCGGTGCCGCAGCGGGTTTCGCCGTCCTGTTCACCCAGGACTTCGGCGTTGGCACGGCCCTTGGGATCTTGGCCTATGTGTTCACGGTCCGCGAGGCCGGAGCCAATCACGCCGGGGAGTTTCGGGTCAAGGCACTTCTCCTTCTCGCGGGCATTGCTTCGCCGACTGTCCTCGCGCTGGGGTGGTTTGGAACGCAAGCGGGTTTCCACACCATCTTCTACGACTGGGTCGTGTTCCCCTGGGTCCAGTATCGCCACTATGCCAGGTTCTTCGTCCTGATCGATTGGCGAGATTTCGTTCAGCCTACACGGGCCCTTCAACTCCTCATCCCCGCTCTTGGTCTAATTGGTTCCGCGCTGTTTCTCGCCGGAAGACCCAGATCCCTATGGGCGCGATTGACGCGTCCCGAAAAAGACGACATGCGACTATTCGCGCTAGTTGGGCTGTGCCTCATCATGGGTACTGCGCACCGCGGCATATTCCCGCAGGGGATCGCGGACCGGAGCGTTCTTCTGGCTATCCTGGCGTTCAAACTTCTCGGCCTGATGACCCGCACGAGGCGGCCTGCACGGGTCGCCGCATCGTGGGCGGCGATCCTGGTCGGTCTGGGCCTGATCCACGGATCGCTTGGCCTCGTTTTAGTTCGCCAAAACGTGGAGTCGACGACTAGCAGTCCGTGGTGAAAGTGCCCTTTGAGCGGGCCTTACGTGACAAGTGCATGTCTTAGTGTTCGTGCATGGCGATGGGCAAACATAAGAAACGTCAAGAGGCGTTGTGGGTGCCGACGAGCGATCTGCCGCGGAGCCCTGGGCATCCTTTCTATTCGCGTTTGAATAGAGCGCTGGAGTCCGAGGGCTTCGACAGATTCGTGGAATCGCGATGCCGCCGGTTCTATGCGGCGGTTCTGGGGCGTCCGAGCCTGGCCCCTGGACGCTACTTTCGGCTCTTGCTGGTGGGGTACTTCGAGGGCCTGGACTCCGAGCGTGGGATGGCGTGGCGTGCAGCGGACTCGCTTGGGGTGCGGAGCTTCCTGGGGCTTGGGTTGGAGGAGCGGGCCCCGGAACATTCGACGATCTCGCGGACCCGGCGGCTGATCGACTTGGAAACCCACCGTGACGTGTTCACCTGGATCCAAGAGCGCCTGGCGCAGACGGGTCTTCTGAGCGGAAAGACGATTGCGATCGACGCGACGACGCTGGAAGCGAACGCGGCGATGCGGAGCATCGTGCGTCGGGATACCGGAGAGACCTACCAGGAGTTCTTGAAGCGTCTGGCGAAGGCGTCTGGCATTCGCACGCCCTCTCGGCAAGCGCTGGCGCGGCTGGATCGGCGGCGCAAGAAGAAAGGCTCGAACGAGGAATGGAAGAGTCCGGCGGATCCGGACGCGAAGATCGCCAAAATGAAGGATGGTCGTACCCATCTGGCCCACAAAACCGAGCAGGCCGTGGACCTGACGACGGGGGCGATCGTGTCGGTGACGGTCCAGGGCGCGAACCAGGGCGACACGAGCACGCTGGGCAAGACGCTCAAGGACGCCGAGACTCAGATCGAGCGCGTTCAGAAGCGGACCCGTGCTTGCCATCCCGGAGGCCTGCAGGAAGTGGTTGGCGACAAGGGTTACCACTCCACTGCGGTTCTCCAGGAGTTGGACGCTGCGGGGCTGCGTGCGTACATATCCGAACCCGACCGTGGTCGTCGGCGATGGCGGGGCGACACCGAGAGCCGTGGCCTGGTGTACGCGAACCGTCGGCGAAGCGGCGGGGCACGAGGTCAGCGTCTGCACCGCCTCCGAGGAGAACGGGTGGAGCGACCCTTCGCTCATCTCTACCGAACCGGCCGCATGAGACGCACGCACCTTCGCGGTCACGAGAACATCCTCAAACGGGTGCTGGTCCACAGCGGTGCCTTCAATCTCGGGCTGCTGATGCGCCAGATCGTCGGAGTCGGGACGCCGAGGGGCCTGCAGGGCCGGCTCCATGACCTTCTGGCACAGCTCCTTCACCTCTGGAACCGCCTGACGGCCATCACAACGGCTCCTACCAACCACGAACAGCTCTCGCACAATGCCCGCCACTCAGCTCCGTCGCCCTCCATCGCCGCCTCGGAAGGGCTTTAACCACGGACTGCTAGGAAGAGCTACCGCGCTGGAGAAGTCTGGCTGCGAGGCCCTGCTCCGGAACTTGACTGGATTCAGAGCAATACCCAGGCTGGTGACACTGTCTTCATGTTTCCGAGCCTGGGTGGGTTCTACTTCCTGAGCCACACCCGCAATGCGACCTCGTACTCCTATCTATTGGATTGGGGCTACAGCACTCCAGAGCAGATCGCTGAGGCTCTTCGAGAGATTCTGGCCGCGCAGCCCGATGTCGGCGTCTTCGATGACAGCCAACTCGTTCCCCAGCCGCTTCTAGGCTGGCATCCATGGCCTATCGTCAGGGACAGCTCGCCGTTGTCCGCGCTACGGAGAGGTCTCCTTGTACCGCGCCCGGTTTCTTGGACACCAGTTTGACGATCTCGGGTTCGTTTGGCAGACGATCCCGAAAACGACGCACGAGGATGCCCCAGGATCGACGCGGCGGGGTGAGTCCATACCTGGGGTAGCCCCTCTTTGATGACCTCGAGGTTCACGCGGCCTTCCCCTGGCCGTGCTGGTCGCGGGCCTCGCGCGGGGTGAGGAATCCCAGCTTCTCGACGCGCCACTGCTGGTTGTAGCGCTTGACGAAGGCAGCCACGGCCTGGCGCACCTCCTCGAGGGTGTGGAAGACGCGGCCATGAATGATCTGTTCCTTGAGAGTCCGGATGAAACGCTCGGCCACTCCGTTGGTCTGCGGCTGTTCGACGAAGGCAAAGCTGGGCGTGATGCCCCAGAAACGCAGCTGGTTGAGGAAGTGGTCCGAGAGGTACTGCGTCCCGTGGTCCATGCGCAGCTCGAGGCCACGAGCCACACCCGCCTCGACCGAGCCGAAGAGCTGCGTCAGCCCCATGGCGATGGGCTGGAGGGCCTCGTAGCGCGTCCCCTTCTTGCACACGTGGTAGCCGACGCACTCGCTGTTGAAGTGCTCGACGCCGACGAAGATCCAGCCCCAGCCGTCCTTTGCCGTGAGAACTCTCGCCCCGTCCGTCCCCCACATCAGGTTGGGCGCATCGGTTGTGATCGTCCCCTCGTGGAGCAGCCCCTCGCCCTGGCGTGCCCGACGCGGCGACAGCAGGTGGTGCTCACGCATGATCCGCAGCACCCGCTTGCGCGACACGCGCACCTGGCGCAGCACCTTGAGCCGCGCCCAGACCTTGCGATGTCCTTCTCCTACGAACGGCGAGGCCGCCAGGTCCTCTCGGATCAGCCGCAACAGCTCCTCGTCAGACACCTTGGGCTTGGGACCACGTCGGCCAGCGCGGACCATCTCGGGAGCCGCCTCGCCGAGCTGGGAGTAGTAGCTCGAGCGGGCCAGCTTCCACACCCGGCACACCCGCTCCCACCCCGTAGGCCCGGCCTGTCGCAGGGGAGATCGCCGCACTCATCGCCGCGACCTCCCGAAGGCCAAAGGGCGGGCCGCCCCGATCTTCTTCCGCAACAGCTCGTTCTCCATGCTGAGCTCGCCCACCCGCTTGACCGCCGCGTCCAGCTCCACCTTCAGCGGGTCGCCATTGCGCTCCCGCAGCGACTCGTCGATCCCGGCCATGGCTTGATCACGCCAGCGCTGCAGCCGGTGCATCTCCACGGACAGCTCACGAGACAGCGCTTCGAGTGACTCCCCGCGCAGCAGCCGCAGTGCGACCTCCCGCTTGCGCGCCACGCTCCAACGCTGCCCGGGACCCAAGGCGCCCACCACCGCGCCGCCGGTGGGCGAAACTCCGGTCGCCCTCCGGGCTCCCTCCGTCTCGCCCACTCCCTTCTTCCTCTCAGACCTCTTGCGCCTGACCTGCTTCATCGATCGAGTCTCCTTGAACAAGATGACTTTCCCTAGTTTCGTGTCCAAGAAAACCGGGTCCGCTTTACCCGGTATTCTCCCTCTTCGTCTCCTTGCCCTCCGGGCGCCTCGACGCTCTGGACGCTACTGCCTCATCACTAACAGGACACTAGGGCAGATGTATAGGAGCCCCTCCCTATCGAGCGTGCGACGCGACCCCTCGGCAAAAGGCCGTGGTTTCACGCCCAGCCGGGCGGTCAGTGGCGACGGGTCGTACCGCTTGTTTTCTCCCGCGCGCCGGAACTCGTCGGCGGGTACGGGCAGCGGCAGGATATGTGTGGCTCCTCGACGATCATCGTGTCCATTTAGGCGACGGTGCTGGGATTGAACTGTCCTGCGTGGAGGCGGGTGCGGAAGGCTCCTACCATTCCGTGTCTACACCCCCGTCGTCTGATGGTGTCGAGGCGGCATGCACGGCCGAGGCCCAAGTGAGAAACCTGGAGTTGAAGCCCCTGGACCCTGAGCTGGTCCGAAGAGTGCAGGGAGGTGCTAAGCAACCCCGCGGCAGCGTTCTCCGTAGGCCATCGGCACCAGGACCCGGGGCCACAGCACGCCGAGGCCCGAACCGCGAGGAAGACAGCGCCACCGCGTCAAGTCGAGATGACGCCGCTACACCGTTGCAGAATCACGTCTTGGTAAAGCGGACCCGGTTTTCTTGGACACGAAACTAGGGAAAGTCATCTTGTTCAAGGAGACTCGATCGATGAAGCAGGTCAGGCGCAAGAGGTCTGAGAGGAAGAAGGGGGTGGGCGAGACGGAGGGAGCCCGGAGGGCGACCGGAGTTTCGCCCACCGGCGGCGCGGTGGTGGGCGCCTTGGGTCCCGGGCAGCGTTGGAGCGTGGCGCGCAAGCGGGAGGTCGCACTGCGGCTGCTGCGCGGGGAGTCACTCGAAGCGCTGTCTCGTGAGCTGTCCGTGGAGATGCACCGGCTGCAGCGCTGGCGTGATCAAGCCATGGCCGGGATCGACGAGTCGCTGCGGGAGCGCAATGGCGACCCGCTGAAGGTGGAGCTGGACGCGGCGGTCAAGCGGGTGGGCGAGCTCAGCATGGAGAACGAGCTGTTGCGGAAGAAGATCGGGGCGGCCCGCCCTTTGGCCTTCGGGAGGTCGCGGCGATGAGTGCGGCGATCTCCCCTGCGACAGGCCGGGCCTACGGGGTGGAGCGGGTGTGCCGGGTGTGGAAGCTGGCCCGCTCGAGCTACTACTCCCAGCTCGGCGAGGCGGCTCCCGAGATGGTCTGCGCTGGCCGACGTGGTCCCAAGCCCAAGGTGTCTGACGAGGAGCTGTTGCGGCTGATCCGAGAGGACCTGGCGGCCTCGCCGTTCGTAGGAGAAGGACATCGCAAGGTCTGGGCGCGGCTCAAGGTGCTGCGCCAGGTGCGCGTGTCGCGCAAGCGGGTGCTGCGGATCATGCGTGAGCACCACCTGCTGTCGCCGCGTCGGGTACGCCAGGGCGAGGGGCTGCTCCACGAGGGGACGATCACAACCGATGCGCCCAACCTGATGTGGGGGACGGACGGGGCGAGAGTTCTCACGGCAAAGGACGGCTGGGGCTGGATCTTCGTCGGCGTCGAGCACTTCAACAGCGAGTGCGTCGGCTACCACGTGTGCAAGAAGGGGACGCGCTACGAGGCCCTCCAGCCCATCGCCATGGGGCTGACGCAGCTCTTCGGCTCGGTCGAGGCGGGTGTGGCTCGTGGCCTCGAGCTGCGCATGGACCACGGGACGCAGTACCTCTCGGACCACTTCCTCAACCAGCTGCGTTTCTGGGGCATCACGCCCAGCTTCGCCTTCGTCGAACAGCCGCAGACCAACGGAGTGGCCGAGCGTTTCATCCGGACTCTCAAGGAACAGATCATTCATGGCCGCGTCTTCCACACCCTCGAGGAGGTGCGCCAGGCCGTGGCTGCCTTCGTCAAGCGCTACAACCAGCAGTGGCGCGTCGAGAAGCTGGGATTCCTCACCCCGCGCGAGGCCCGCGACCAGCACGGCCAGGGGAAGGCCGCGTGAACCTCGAGGTCATCAAAGAGGGGCTACCCCAGGTATGGACTCACCCCGCCGCGTCGATCCTGGGGCATCCTCGTGCGTCGTTTTCGGGATCGTCTGCCAAACGAACCCGAGATCGTCAAACTGGTGTCCAAGAAACCGGGCGCGGTACAGAATCACGTCTTGGCGGCGTCCCAGCGCGCTGCGTCAAGTCGCGTTGACTATCGGATGGACCCACCCCCGGCCCAGCGCTGCCGATAGGACCGACATCGCGAGCCCACAGCCACTTCGAGCCACCCGGCGAGACCGGCACGCCTCTCGCCTTCCCGGCCGGGATGCCGGCCGTATGCCGCCCGCGCGATCCGCGCAAGAACCCGCTGTTTCGACTCCTCGAAGCCCACTACGAGCCCGGGAGCAGCGCATCGAGGCCGGTTACGGGTCCTTCTGCGATTTCTGGGACCAGGCCGTCGCCCGCTACCTCGACTGCGAGCGCCCTACTGCATGCTGATGACGATCTTTCCCTTCTGCCGCGCCTCTCCGAAGCGGCGGAGGGCTTCGGGGACGTCGCTGAGCGGATAGACGGCATCGATCGATGGTGCGACCCTGCCTGCTTCCACGAGCGCGGTCATAGCATCCAGTCCCTTGTTGAGCTTGAGCGCAAGAATACGAATGCGCCGTCCCCTGGTCTTGGCAACCCATCGCCCGAACACCAAGCATTGCAGGAGCTGGAGTGTTGATCCTCCCACCGTGACATACGTTCCGTTGGGCTTCAGCGCACGCGCGTAGGCGAGCGGCGAACGATTGGTCTTCACATCGAGGATCAGGTCGTAGCTCGCACCAGTCCTTGTGAAGTCTTCCTGTGTGTAGTCAATGACTTGGTCGAATCCAAGCGAGCGCAGGAAATCCTGTTTTTCCGTGCTGTCGACGCCGGTCACGTCAACGCCATGCATCTTCGCAAGCTGCAACGCGAGCGTGCCCACGCCGCCGCCGGCACCATTGATCAGAAGTGTCTGCACTCGGTCTATCCGGCCGATATCGAAGAGACTCTGCTGGGCCAGCATTCCGGCGTGCGGGATCGCGGCAGCTTGCTCAAACGTGACGTTCCACGGTTTCGGCGCGACGGATGCCTCGCGGGCACACACATACTCGGCGAAGCCTCCAAAGCCACTCTCGCTCAGGTCGCCGTAGACGTGGTGTAGTCCCGAAATCTGTTGAAAGTTGAGCGGCGGCTTCTCCGGCCCGATGGAATCATCGGGCTGGATCAAAAGAGGAGAAAGCCGCCATGAAGAAAGCTATCAGCGGACGAGCCATCCCCCAAGAGGTTGTTGGTCAATTAGCGTCGCCGCTGGCTGAACTGATGCGTCAGACGCTACTCGAGACTGTGATCGCGAGCGGAACGATCCAGGCGATCGAGATGCTGCGTGCTCAGCAGGAGGTGCTGTGCGGGCCACGCTACAAGCAGAACGCGGATCGCAAAGCTCATCGCCACGGAACGACGGTCGGATCGCTGGTTATGGGCGGACGTTGGGTGACGCTGCCGCGCCCTCGGGTTCGGTCGGTCGACGGCCGCGAGCTCGAGCTGCCGGCGTGGACGGAATGGTCTCGTGAGGATCCACTGAAGCAACGGGCCCTCGAGCAGATGATCCTTGGCGTGTCGACACGAGGCTACTCGGGTTCGTTAGAGAAGCTTCCGGTCGAAGTCCCGGAACGGGGCAAGAGCCGGAGTGCCGTCAGCCGGCGTTTCCTCGAAGGAACACGGCGACACCTGGTGAAGCTGCAGCGTCGCGATCTGTCAAGACTGGAATTGGCGGTGCTGATGATCGACGGAATTCACTTTGAGGATCACGTCGTTCTGGTGGCGCTCGGCTTCGAAAACGACGGGAAGAAGCAGGTCTTGGGCCTGTGGGAAGGGACGACCGAGAACGCTCGGGCCTGTAAAGCCCTGCTCGAGAATCTCGCCTCACGCGGTCTGCAGACGAACCGCAGCTTGCTCATCGTCCTTGACGGAGCGAAGGCTCTACACAAGGCTTGCAGGGACGTCTTCGGAGGCCGTGCCTTCATCCAGCGCTGCCAGGAGCACAAGAAGCGGAACGTTGCCGACCACTTGCCGGAGTCGATGCGACCTGGTGTGCGACGGGCGATGAGTCAAGCCTACGAGTGTCGCGACGCTAAGCGGGCGAAGCGGCTCCTCGAGGCTCTCGCCACCCGTCTCGAGTCCGAGCATCCTGGCGCTGCCGCCTCCCTGCGCGAGGGCCTCGACCAGACGCTCACTGTCATCGAGCTCGAACTCCCCGAACGGCTCCAGCTGTCGCTGCGAACAACGAATCCGATCGACAACCTCGTTGGCAGCGTCCGCAGAGTCTCGCGGCGCGTGAAGCGCTGGCGCGGAGGTCGCATGATTCTCCGCTGGTGTGGCGCCGCCGTGTTGGATGCCGAGCAGCGCTTCCGGCGTATCAGAGGCTACCGAGAGATGCCCAAACTGATCGCTGCCCTCAGAGCACGAGATGCAGAACTTGACGAGAAGGAGAACGCCGCCTAAGAAGTGAACTGCCGTCGCTCACTTTCAACAAGTGACGGGACATCATCCGTAGACGTCGTCACTAGCTTTGAGACGTTCAACGCCTGCGCCAACAGCTTCAACACGTCCAGCGACGTCACACCCCATTATGCGGATCGTCGGTCTTGCTAAGCCTCCAAACGCCCGCATGAAGAGCGGCCTACCTCGCAGGAGTCCCCACTCCCAATCGTTCACGGCGGCTGCGTGGATATTGATCAGGACCTGGTCGTCCTTTGGGGCGGGTTTCTCGACGTCTCTCAGCTCGAGATCGTCTGGAGACCCGTATGTCGTAAGGATGATCGCTTTCATGGTGTTGGTGAGCGCGCCCAGCGCGAGACGAGGGTGCGTCGCCGCTTCTACTCAGGCGGCTCGCAAGAGCACGGCCGCGGCGGGTTCGGTCGGTGGCCGGAGCCATAGGTCCTCCCTGACGTAGAACGACCGCGATCTGGTCCACAACCCATGGCCCTCGCCGTCTTCTCCCGACTCGGCCACTACGAGCTTACCGCCCTTGTCGGCGATGGTGGCATGGGCAGGTGCGTAGGCGCTCGATCACCCGGACCTCTCGCAGGGAGCGGCCGTTCGGAAGAACGTTCAGGAGTTCCTGCTGCGTGCGAGCGGCGAAGTGGAACCGGCCCAGTTATCGAGCTGAGCGAAGCGGAGAGGAAGCGGATAGGGATCGCCTCGGGGCCTGGGCTATATTCGCTGAGATGCGCGAGATTCTCGAGTCGGTCGAAGCCTGGCGGTCCGACGGCGAACGGGTCGCGATCGCCACCGTGGTGGCTACATGGGGCTCCGCCCCGCGCCGCGTCGGCGCGAAGCTCGCACTGAGTGAGTCCGGCGCCCTCTCCGGATCCGTCAGCGGAGGGTGCGTCGAGTCGGCGGTCGTCGAAGCTGGACGAGAGTCGATCGGGACCGCGTCGCCCCGGCTGTTGAGCTTCGGCGTGTCCGACGAGCAGGCCTGGGAAGTGGGCCTCGCGTGTGGCGGATCCATCGAGGTGCTGGTGGCGCCGCTTCACGCCGACTCGTGGCGCCTCGTGCGTGACGCGGAGCACGAGCAACGCGCCGTCGCCACCTTGACGTGGTTGGATGAGGCTTCGCTGGCCCGGCAGGTCGTAGCGCAACGGCGTGACGACTCGGTCGAGCTCAGCGACGCCGTGCCTGAAGAGGCGCGCCGGCTTCTCGAGCGTGCGCTCGACGATGGGCGCTCGCAGCGCGTCACGATCGAAGGTCGGGACGCGCTGATCGACGCCACGCTGCCGCCGCCCTGCCTCGTGATCGTCGGAGGCGTTCACATCGCTCAGACGCTCTGCCCACTGGCTCGGGCGATGGGCTACCGCACGGTGGTCGTCGACCCGCGCCCTGCGTTCGGAAACGCCGAACGTTTTCCCGACGTCGACCACTTGCTCGACGCCTGGCCTGACGACGCGCTGGCTTCGCTCCGCCTCGATTCCTCTACGGCGGTGGCCGTCCTGACCCACGACCCGAAGCTCGACGATCCAGCCTTCCTGGTGGCGCTGCGCAGTCGGGCTTTCTACATCGGGGCCCTCGGCTCCAGAAGGACGCAGGCGAAGCGGCGCGGGCGCCTACTCCAAGCCGGGATCAGCGAAGCCCAGCTCGAGCGGCTGCACGCGCCGATCGGCCTGGACCTGGGGGGCCGCGCGCCCGACGAGATTGCCCTCTCGATCTTGGCGCAGATAGTCGCTGCCCGACACGGGAAGACCGGCGTCACGCCGGTGTCGACGCCCTGACCTCCAAAGTTCCCGGATGAGCTGGCAAGCGTGGACGACCGTGGGGATCATCGCGAGCACGCTCGCGACTCTGGCCCTGACCCGTCGGCCGCCGTACCTGGTCCTGCTGGGCGCCCTGACGCTACTGGTCACGCTCGGCATCCTGGATGAGGAACGGGCACTCGCCGGCTTCGCCAATCCCGGCCTGGCGAGCGTCGGCGTCCTGTTCGCTGTCGTAGCGGGTATACGCGAGACCGGCGCGATGACGTGGATCGCCGAGGCATGCCTCGGACGTCCCCGATCCCCCCGGGACGCTCTGGCCCGGATGGCAACCCCGGTGATGGGCTTGAGCGCCTTCCTGAACAACACACCCGTCGTCGCGATGATGCTGCCGGTCGTTCGCGACTGGGCCAAGAAACACCGCCTCTCGGTCTCGAAGCTGTTGATCCCCCTCAGCTACGCGTCGATCCTCGGCGGCATGTGTACGCTGATCGGCAGCAGCACCAACCTCGTGGTGAGCGGGCTCGTGCTGGCCGAAGGGAGCCTGCCGCCGCTCGAGCTCTTCGACATCGCCTGGGTGGGCCTGCCCTGCGCCATCGTCGGCGTCGCGTACCTGCTGCTGGCGAGCCCCGCGCTGCTCCCCGACCGCAAGCCGGTACTCGGCTCCGGCGACGACGCGCGCCAGTACACGGTCGAGATGATGGTCGAGCCGGCGAGCTCCATCGCGGGGCGGACCATCGAGCAGGCCGGGCTCCGCCATTTGAACGGGCTTTTCCTCATGGAAATCGAGCGACGCGACCAGGTGATCCCCGCGCCCTCGTCCAGCGTGGCGCTCGAGTCGGGCGATCGGCTCGTGTTCGCGGGCGTCGTCGAATCCGTGGTGGATCTCCAGAAGATCCGCGGCCTCAAGCCGGCGACGGATCAGGCCTACAGCCTCGACGAGCCCCGGACGAACCGCGCCCTCGTCGAGGCGGTGGTCTCCGATACCTGTCCGGTCGTGGGCCGCAGCATTCGTGAGGGGCGCTTCCGCACGACCTACAACGCAGCCGTCATCGCCGTGGCGCGAAGCGGCGCGCGGGTGCGGAAGAAGATCGGCGACATCGTGCTGCAACCCGGCGACACGCTGCTGCTGGAGGCGCGCGCCTCGTTCACCGAACAGCACCGCAACTCCCGCGACTTCTACCTCGTCAGCAGCATCGACGATTCCACGCTGCCGCGCCATGATCGGGCGGCAACGGCCCTGACGATCCTGGTCGCGATGGTGGCCGCCGCCGCGTTCGGCTGGCTGAGCATCCTGAACGCGGCGATGCTGGCGGCCGGCGCGATGATCTTGACGCGTTGCTGCTCGCCGGCCGCGGCGTTGCGGGCAGTCGATTGGCAGGTGCTGCTCGCGATCGGCAGCGCACTCGGGCTCGGAGCGGCGCTCGAGGCCAGTGGCGCCGCGGCGACCGCCGCGACCTCGATGCTGGGTCCGGCCGGCGACGACCCCTTCCTCGCGCTCGTGGTGATCTACGTGCTCACGATGGTCTTCACCGAGCTGATCACCAACAACGCCGCCGCGGTCCTCGTCTTCCCCATCGCGCTCCAGGCGGCCCGGCAACTCGGGGTGGATGCTATGCCCTTCGTGATTGCGATTATGATGGCGGCGTCCGCCAGCTTCTCGACACCGATCGGGTACCAGACCAATCTGATGGTCTACGGGCCGGGCGGATACAGATTCAGCGACTTTCAGCGTGTGGGCGTCCCGCTGAACCTGCTGCTCTTTGTCGTGTCGATGCTGGTGATCCCGCGCATCTGGGCTTTCTAGCCCCCCAACCCCGAGGCCCATGAAGCTGAGAAACGTCGCAATCATCGCCCACGTCGACCATGGCAAGACGACGCTCGTCGACGCCCTGCTGCAACAGAGCGGGACCTTCCGCGCCAACCAGGCCGTCTCCGAGCGCGTTCTCGATTCCGGCGCTCTCGAGCGCGAGCGCGGGATCACGATCCTCGCCAAGAACACCTCCGTGCACTGGCGCAACACCAAGATCAACATCGTCGACACGCCGGGGCACGCGGACTTCGGCGGAGAGGTGGAGCGAGCGTTGAAGATGGTCGACGGCGCGATCCTGCTCGTCGACGCCTCAGAAGGGCCGCTGCCTCAGACGCGCTACGTGTTGCGCAAGGCGCTCGAGGCGAAGCTACCCGCGGTCGTGGTGATCAACAAGATCGACCGTAAGGACGCGCGGCCGGCCGAGGTTCTGGACGAGGTCTACGGGCTGTTCATCGACCTCGACGCGACCGAGCAGCAGCTCGAGTTCCCCGTGCTCTACACGAACGCCAAGGCCGGGACGGCGCGCACTGGAGCGGACGGGCTCGATTCGGATCTGACGCCGCTGTTCCAGGCCCTGCTCGACCACATCCCGGACCCCGGGGGAGATGCCGAGGCGCCCCTGCAGCTGTTGATCGCGAACCTCGACTACTCCGACTACCTCGGACGGCTGGGGATCGGGCGGGTGTTCCAGGGAGCGGTGACGGTGGGCGACAACATCGCCGTCGCTAAACGCGACGGCAGCATGGAGACCACGAAGGTGAGGAAGCTGCTGGCCTTCGAGGGACTCGAGCGCGTCGAGGTCGATACGGCGAGCTGCGGCGAGATCGTGGCGCTGGCCGGCTTCGATGGTCTCGCGATCGGCGAGACGATCACCTCGGCCGAGACGCCCTGTCCGCTGCCCCCGCTCCGCATCGACGAGCCGACCCTGTCGATGATCTTCCAGGTCAACACGTCCCCGTTCGTGGGCAAGCAGGGTCGCTTCGTCACTTCTCGCCATCTGCGCGAGCGTCTCGAGAAAGAGCTCCTGACGAATGTCTCGCTGCGCATCGAGGAGACGGGCTCGCCCGAGGCGACCAAGGTGCTCGGTCGCGGCGAGCTGCAGCTCGCGATCCTCGTCGAGACGATGCGGAGGGAGGGCTTCGAGCTGGGCATCTCCAACCCGCAGGTCGTGACGCGCGAGGTGAACGGGGTGCTCCAGGAGCCGCTCGAGCTGATGGTCATCGACGTGCCCGAGGCCTTCATGGGCGTGATGCTGGAGAAGATGGCGATGCGGAAGGGGAAGCTCTCCCGGATGGTGAACCACGGCTCGGGGCGCGTGCAGCTGGAATTTCAAGTTCCGACGCGCGGCTTGATCGGGATCCGGACCGAGATCCTCACCGACACACGCGGCACCGCCGTCATGAACACCCTCTTCGAGGGCTACACGCCCTGGCAGGGCGAGATCGTGCGGCGCGCCACCGGCGTGCTGGTGGCCGACCGAGCGGGCTCGACGACGGCGTGGGCGCTCTCGCATCTCGAGGACCGGGGAGAGCTGTTCCTCGGGCCGGGAACGCCCGTGTACGAGGGAATGATCGTGGGCGAGAACGCGCGTCCGGCCGACATGGATGTGAACATCACGCGGACCAAGAAGCTCACCAACATGCGCGCCTCCACATCAGAGGAGGCCGTCCGCCTCACTCCCCACCGCGTCCTCAACCTCGAGCAAGCCCTGGAGTTCATCAACGATGACGAGCTGGTCGAGGCGACGCCGGGGGCGATCCGCTTGCGCAAGCGCGTGCTCGTCGCCAACCAGCGCCCGAAACGCAACGCAGCCCTCGTGTCCTCCTGAGCCTCTGACCGCGTTGTGTCGCGGCCACTTGGGCGTTGGAGCATCCCCTCCTACAGTTAGATTGGAGGAACTGTGACAGACAAGCGCGTCCTGGTGTGCGGCGCGGGCGGATTCGTCGCCGGTCACCTGGTCGGACGGCTCAAATCCGAGGGCTATTGGGTGCGCGGCGTCGACCTCAAACACCACGAGTTTTCGACCTCGGCCGCCGACGAGTTCATCATCGGTGACCTGCGCGACCCGGACGTGTGTTCTTCAGTCACCCGCGGCGTTGCCGACGTATATCAGCTCGCCGCTGACATGGGCGGCGCTGGCTACATTTTCACTGGCGACCACGATGCAGCGATCATGCACAACTCCGCGCTGGCCAACCTCAACGTGCTCGCCGCCGCGCGCTCCAACGGCGTCAGGCAAATCCTCTACACCAGCTCGGCTTGCATCTACCCCGAGCACAACCAGACCGATCCGGACAACCCGAACTGCGCCGAGGATTCGGCCTATCCAGCCGGCCCGGACAGCGAGTACGGGTGGGAGAAGCTGTTCAGCGAGCGCCTCTACCTGAGCTACGCCCGCAACTGTGAGCTCGAGGTACACGTGGCACGCCTCCACAACGTGTTCGGACCGGAAGGAACCTGGCGCGGCGGCCGCGAGAAAGCTCCCGCCGCGATCTGTCGAAAGATCGCCGAAGCTCCACAGGGAGGCGAGATTGAGGTCTGGGGAGACGGGCTCCAGACCCGCTCGTTCCTCTACATCGACGAGTGCCTGGAGGGCTTGCGCCGGCTGATGGAGTCGGCGTTCGTCGGGCCGGTCAACCTCGGCTCAGAGGAGATGGTCACAATCAACGCCCTTGTGGAGATGGTCGCAGACATCGCCGGCAAGGCAGTCACCGTTCGCCACGTCGATGGTCCGCTCGGCGTCCGCGGGCGCAACTCGGACAACGATCTGATCAGGGAGAAGCTCGGTTGGGCGCCGAGCCGGTCACTCCGTGACGGGATGGAGCGCACCTACCGGTGGATCGCCGCCGAAGTTGCCAGGCTTGCCTAAGAGGCGTAGGCCGACGGACGCTCCTCGGGCGATCGTCCTCTACCACTACATGTATCCGGATGACGTCGTGAGCGCCAAGCACTTCGACGGCTTGTGCGTCGGGCTGAGGCAGCGCGGCTGGGACGTCGAGGCTCGCCCCTCACGGCGCGGCTGCCGGGACGAGACCAAGCTCTACCCGCGACGGGACAACTGGCGGCAGGTCCGCTACAAACGCGTCTGGCGCCCGCGGCTCCGGCAAAGCTCTGCGATCGGTCGTCTCGTCAATACCGCGTGGATGCTCGCCGCCTGGTCCCGGATCGCCCTCTCCCCGCGGCGCCCGGACGTGGTCGTAGTCGGAACAGACCCGATGTTCGCCGTCTTGGTAGCGCTGCCTCTCAAGTTGCTGCGTCCCGGACTGAAGATTGCCCATTGGTGCTTCGACCTCCACCCCGAGTGCACCGTGGCCGAGGGGCTTTTGCCTGAGAACTCCCTCGCAGTCCGCACGGCGCGGGGCATACTCAAGCGCGCATACCGCTGCTGCGACCTGCTCGTCGACATCGGCCCGTGCATGCGCGAGCGGCTGCGTCGCTACGCCCACGGCCGGCCCGAGGCAACCCTCGTCCCCTGGGCTCTCGAGGAGCCGGAGGAGCCGCTCCCGCCCGGCCCCTCCGCCGTCCGCACCGAGATGTTCGGTGACGCCCGCCTGGCCTTGCTGTACTCGGGGAACTTCGGCCGGGCCCACGCACACGCGTCCCTTCTCGAGCTGGCCCGCGCCGTTCGCGGTGAAGGGGTTCACCTGTGCTTTGCCATTCGCGGCAATTCCGCCGACAAGGTGAAGGCGGCGGTGCGCCCGGACGACACGAACATCTCGTTTGCCGGCTTCGCACCCTCGTCCGAGCTCGCGGCGCGCCTCGGCTCGGCCGACATCCACGTGGCGAGCCTGGAAGAGTCGTGGAGTGGCATGGTCGTGCCCTCCAAGTTCTTCGGCGGTCTGGCGTCCGCACGCCCGGTTCTCTTCGCCGGACCAACGGACAGCGCACTGGCGAGGTGGATCCAAGAGCATCGGGTTGGCTGGGTCCTGAACGAGGGGTCCCTGCCGCGCATTGCCGATGAGCTGCGAACCCTGGCCCGCGACGCCACGCCGCTGAAGACGATGCGCGATCGGGCCCTCGCCCTCTATCGAGGCCGGTTCTCGTACGAGCAGACCTTGGACGGTTGGGATCGCAGCCTTCGCGGACTCCTCGACTAGTACTCTGATCCGTAAATACGGTGTCGCACCGAGAACGCCGAGGCGCCCGGATGGCAAGGAGCCGAAGAGGGAAAATACCGGGAGTATTTGACCGATGAGCGACGCAGCCAGGCGGGATGCATCGGCGTTCGAATGCAACCGTAATTGCGGATCCGAGTACTAGTGGCCCGTAACAGGGAGATCGATGCCAGCGAGAGCGCCGAGGAGCCCGGATGGCAAGGAGCCGAAGAGGGAAAGTACCGGGAGTATTTGACCGATGAGCGACGCAGCCAGGCGGGATGCATCGGCGGTCGCAGCGGTATCGAATCCCCTGTTACAGGCCACTAGGCTGACGCAGGGCTCGGCGCGTAGCCCAATCGCCAAGCCGTCCGACGACCACGTAAGAGCTCGGCCAACAACCGTCCGGGGTAGGCTGCCGACCATGATGACGTCCTCGGCGACGACGAGGGTCCCGAAAACGTTCGAAAGAGGCAAGACAGTCATCTTGGCCGCTTTGAAACTCGTCAACCGGCGCCCTCGCCTGACAGTGGCGCTGGCAATGGTCGCATCGACCGTCCTCACCTGGGGGCCCTTCCTTGCGACGCCGAATGTGCTCTATCGCTACTGGGACGGGCCCCACTATGCGTACCTTGCGAAGACGCTCTACGAGGTGCCGGCCGACCGCCTCGCAAGTAGCACCCGCAATGCCGACGCGGAGGATCAGTCGGCCAGCGCCGCTCGCCAGGCGCCCAAGACGTCGTCCGAGAAGAACACGAACCTGACCTCGGCGAGCGACCACGCCGCTTCCTGGACGACAGACACGGCGATGCGCGCCGCCTCGTCCAGCGGATAGCCGTAAACGCCACACGAGATCGCGGGAAAAGCGATCGTGTCCAAGCCGTTCTCCACGGCCAACTCGAGACAGGACCGATACGCCGAGGCCAGGAGAGCGGCGTCGCGCTCTTCGCCATGGTACACGGGGCCCACCGTGTGTATGACGTACGAGGCGGGCAGCTCGAACCCCGACGTGATGCGCGCTTCGCCCGTCGGGCAACGGACTCCGGGGCGTACCTCCGACACCGCGCGACACGCTTCGAGAAGTTGCGGCCCGGCGGCGCGGTGAATGGCCCGTCGACCCCACCACCGCCGAGCATCCGCTCGTTCGCCGCGTTGGCGATCGCATTGACAGCGACACGCGTAATGTCGCCGCGTTCGACCGTCAACTTCGCCACTTTGTCATTCTACGAGCGACTGCCGGCTGACTCGTCCTCTTGAGCCCGGAGCTCCACGCTGCCATGATCGCGGCATGGAGGGAGGTAAAAGACTGCGCCTGGCTGCGCTTCCCCTCGTGGCGCTCGTCTTGCTGCCGGGATCGGGTGCCCGTCCTGCGGAGCTCGACGCCTGCGATGTTCGCGGCGCGAGCCGCATCGTGGCGATCGGCGACGTACACGGCGCTTACGACAACCTGATCGCCGTGCTCCAAAACGCTGGAATCATCGACAAGAAAAAACGCTGGTCCGGAGGGACGACCCACCTCGTCCAGACCGGCGACGTCCTCGACCGCGGCGACAAGGAACGGGACGTCATGGACCTCCTGAGGAAGCTGGAGTCGCAGGCGCAAAAGGCAGGCGGGCGCGTCCACGCGCTGCTGGGCAACCACGAGATCGCGAACCTTCTCGGCCGGTTCAGAGACGTCACCCCAGGGGGCTTCGAGGCCTTCCGCTCAGAGCGCTCCCGTGAGCTGCGCCGGTGGTACTACGAGCAGACCCGCAGGAACGCAGAGAACCAGGCCGACAAGGCCGGCGTGGAGTTCGACGAAGACTCGTTCAAGGCCCAGTTCGACGAGACCGTGGCTCTTGGGTACGTCGAGCGCCTCTATGCCATCGGCCGGAAAGGCCGCTACGGCCGTTGGCTGCTTGGTCACTCGGCGGTGACCCGAGTCGACGGCATCGTCTTTCTCCATGGCGGCATCAGCCCTGCGGTAGCCGAGCTGAGCTGCAGGAGCGTGAACCAGACCGTCGCCTCCGATATGGGCGAGAACCTCGCGGCGACCCGTCGAGATCCCCTGAACACGCTGACGAACCGGGAGGATGGTCCGCTCTGGTACAGGGGCCTCGCGCGGGAGGACGAGGCGGCCTTCCTGCCCGAGGTCGAGCGCATCCTCGAGCTGTGGAACGCTCGCGCGATTGTCGTCGGGCACACCGTGACGGGAACCGGAAAGATCCACTCGCGGTTCGGCGGCAGAGTGTTTCAGATCGACGTCGGCATGAACCCCTTGTACGGTGGACACATGGCGGCTCTGGAGATCACTGGCGAGGGCGTGTTCGCCCTCTATCCCGACGAGCGCGTGATGCTGCACTCATGGCCGGAAGCTCGGGCCGCCGCTCGTTGAGGCGATCGCCGGGCAGGTGATTCGAAGTGCCCAGGAGGTGGTCGACGAGCTCGTGGTGGGCGTGCGAAAGTCCGCGGGCGAGGCTCCGCAGGCCGACGATATCGGCATCCTGACTCATCGCCATGACCGACGCTAGCCCCAACCCGAGCGGCGCCTCGCAGCTGTGCCTGGAGCTCCTCTCCAACACCGACGACCTCGGCCGCGCCGACGCCGCTGTGCGAGCCTTCTGCGAGCAGCGCGGCGTGAGCGAGGACGCGACCCACGACCTGTGCTTGTGCCTCGATGAGCTGATCGCCAACATCATGCGCCACGGCTATGGCGGGACGGAGGGACCGATCAGCGTCCAATTGAGTCTCGGCGACAAAGCGTTGACCCTCGAGCTTCGAGATCGAGCCATTCCCTTCAACCCGCTCGACGCTCCGGCCCCGAAGCTCGACGTACCCATCGAGGAGCGCCCGATCGGCGGCCTGGGCGTGCACATCGTCCGGGAGCTCATGACGAGCATGGAGTACGAGTGGGACGCCGGCGAGAACTGCGTGACGATCACCCTGAGGCTTCAGGGAGACCCTAGGAGTCTGCGCGGCAGTAGTTCAGCCCGGGTGTGTCATCGTGCCTTGTGACCCGAGAGATCATCTTGCCTGGGTTAAACGGCAGTAGTGGGCTCGCGGACGAGTGCTCGCGAGGGAGGACGGGCGGATCCAAGGCCGGGTGGTGGTCATACCCAGACCATCTTCCGATTGAGTCTCCTGAGGTTGAGCGCCAAGCAAACGAGATTCCACTCGGCGCTGGTTTTCTCAAGCCCTCGAAGGCTGAAGGATTGGAAACCAAGCACAGCCTTGATCCATCCGAATGGCGGTTCGCCGAGTTTGCGCCGCTTGTACCACTTGCGACCACGTTTCGTCTTGAGCTTCGCCTTCATGCGGAGCGTCGCTTCGAGCTTCGAATTCGACGTTGGTGGAGAGTCTTTCTTTTCTCTCCCCAGAGCCACGAAACCGTCGATTCCGGTACGTTCCAAGTGCAGTAGGTTCTTTTCGGAACGGTAGCCGGCATCGGCCAGGGCACGCTTGGGCTTCTCACCGGTGTTGGCTTGAGCCGTTTTCAGCATCGGCTCGAGCTGACCGACATCCGCAGCGTTGTTGGTCAACCCGGTCGCAACGATCAGCTGCGATTTCTCGTCGACGGCGGCTTGGGCATTGAAGCACTGCTGGTAGCCACTCGAATCCTTCATGATGCGGCTTTCGGGATCGGTGAAGTTGTCCTGCTTCTTGTCCGGAGGTACGCCAAATCTCCTTTTGAACTTTGGCCCTCGCTTCGATTCCTTGTCATCCCCTGGCCGACGTCCGGCCTGCTGATCTTCTTCCTTCTGACGGGCCTCCAGACGTGCCTTCGCTGCTTGGATTTTCTTGAGCCGTGAATCTCGGCGCGCCAGCTCTTCTGGCAGTTCGTCGCCACGAAAATCAGGACCAAACTCGACGTCTTCCGCAGCATCTTCTTGTTTCGCAAGAGCGGTGATAGCCCGAATCTCTCGACGGAGCTGTTTCTCCGTTTTCTTCATACGCTCGTAGCTCATCGCCTTGTGCTTGCTGGCATTCGCCTTGACCTTCGTTCCATCCAGAATCAACGTCCCAAGCTTGACCAAACCCACTTCTTGAGCCAGACGCACGACTTGGACGAATACAGATCGAAACTGCGACAAATGGTCACAACGGAAATCACTGATCGTCCGGTGTGCCGGGAAATTGCCTCCGCTCAAATAACGGTATGCGACATCCTCTTCCAGCTTCTTCGCGATCCCACGAGACGAAAACGTCCCTGTCGCATAGCCGTAGATCAGAACCTTCAGCATCATTCGAGGATCGAATCGTCGGTTCCGACGTCCATCGCCCTCGTAGCGCTCGTAGAAAGCACGCACATCCATCGCCTCCACCGTATCCGAGATGAAAAACGAAAGATGACCCTCCGGAAGCCAGTCTCGTGGATTCGACGGAAACAAACTCGATCGGTCAGGACTGTACGGACGGAAACTCGTTCCCATAACTTCAAAAACGCTCATTCACCCGATTTCGTTCCTGCCGCGCAGACTCCTAGGGGCCTGAACCTGCTCGTCGGCGCGGATCAGCAGCCAAAGCCCGGCGCCGACGAGCGCGAACAGCGACCCGGTACCGAGGGCCGCGATCCAGCCGAGGCGGGCGGCGACGATCGGGACGAGCACCGCGCCGATTCCCCCGACGATGTTGCCGCCGGTGTTCATGACTCCCGACGCGGCCGCGGCGTGTCGACCGCCGATGGAGATCGCAGCGGCCCAGTAGGCGCCTTCGGTGAGCTGCGTGCAGCCGAAGCAGAGGGACAGCAGGGCGATCGCGATGTAGGGGTTCGTTGGCGCAGCGCCGGCCCAAAGCAGGAGGGCGACCGCGACGAGGCTGGTCGCGGCGGGGACACGGCACCCGGCTCGGATTCCACGGGATTTCGTGACGCCGTCGCACCAGAGCCCCCCTCCGGTGGCGCCGACCGCGCCGACGAGCCACGGAAGCGTGGCGAGAAAACCGCTCTCGACGGCAGCGAAGCCACGCACCTGGACGAGGTACACGAAGAACCAATTAAAGAAGATGTAGAAGACGTAGTTCATGCAGAAGTAGCTGACGGTCAGAAGCAGCACGTTCCGGTCGCGCAGCACGAGCTTCCACGCTCCCGGCTCCCCTTCGGTCGGGGCCGGCTGTCCGGCTTGGATCAGAGCGAGCTCTGCTTCGTTCACGCTCGGATGCTCGGCCGGGCGATCGCGGCCGTACCACCACCAGAGCGCTGCGGTCGCGAAGGCGAGCGGCGCCGTCGAGATGAAGGAGGCTCGCCAGCCGAACGCCTCGGCGAGCCACGCGATCAGCGGGCCGGCCGCGGCCGCTCCCAGAGTGAGGCCGGAGCTGCTCAGCCCATTCGGCAGAGCCCGACCCCCGAGGGGAAACCAGTCGCCGATCACCCGGCCGCCCATCACCGGGAACAGCGGCGCCTGCGTCACACCCACGAGGAAACGCAGCGCGCCCAACGCGAAGACGAGGTTGGTGAGCGAGAAGACGTCGACCCCCGGGAGGAGCCCTGTCGACAGGTTCAGGACACCCAACAGAATCGCGACCCAGGTCAGCGAACGCCGTCCCCCGAAGGCATCTCCGAACGCGCCGCCGGGGATCTGGAAGAGCGCGTAGCCCCAGGCGAAGGCGCCGAGGATCATTCCGAGCTGGACCTGCGAGAGCCCCAGGTCGCGCATCATGCTCTCGCCGACGATCGACATGTTGGTCCGCAGCACGTAGCCGACGAAGCTCATCGCGACGAGCACCGCCAACACCTTCCAACGGATGCGCGTCGGCCGGCTCACGGGTGTCTCGTCGGACATCGGCGGATCTTACGCAGCTTTGCGCGGCGACTTTGGAGCATCGACGTCGATGCCGGCGGGCGGATGCGCCTCGAATCCGGCGCCACGCTTCTGAGACAGGGGGGGGCGCGATTCCCCGCGCTACGCGCGGGCGTCCAGGGCCGCTTTCACGCGGTCTGGCGTGAAGGGAAGCTGGCGCACGCGAACGCCGGTGGCATCGAAGATGGCGTTGCCGAGCGCTGCCGCGACGACCGTGATGGACGTCTCTCCGGCGCCCAGCGCTTCTCCGTCGGGTCGGTCGATCAGGACGCACTCGATCGCAGGCATGGCGAAGCCGAGCGACAGGCTGCCGTACCGGCCCCAGTCGACGGAAGTCACGCGCTGCTCGTCCCACGTCACCTCTTCGCCGAGGGCCCGGCTCAGACCCTGGAGCGCGCCGCCTTCGATCTGGTTCTCGAGACCGTTCGGATTCGAGATCGGGCCGCAATCGTGGGCCATCACAAAGCGGGTCGCCTCGACCTCTCCGGTGGCCTGGTCGACGTCGACCTCGGCCACCAGCGCCGCGTAGCTGCTGACGCCTTTGTAGCGCACGCAGGCGACGCCGCGACCGCTGACGACACCGATGCGCGAGGATCCCTGCAGCGGCGAGGGCCGGGTGCGCCACCTGGCCGCCTTCGCCGCGGTCGTGACCACCTCGATCAGCCGCGCGTCAGTCAGGTGGCGCACGCGATACTCGACAGGATCCGCCTTCACGCGCGCCGCGACCTCGTCGATGAGGCACTCGTGGGCGAAGGTATTCTGGAGCCGGGCGGGCGCCCGCAGAGGCCCGGTGAAGAAGACCGATTCCACGCGATGGGAGAGGACGCGCTCGCTTCGCACGGTTCCGCTCCCACCGCATCGGCCGTCGACGCATCCCGCGACGTACGGCGGTGCGGCGTTGCTCCGGTTCCGCAGCGGACCGCTCGGGTCTGGGGCGGGCGTACGCGGTCTGAAGGCTCTCGGCTCGAAGCCCGCGAGCCAACCGGTGACGACGTTGCCGGGTGCGTCGCGGCCGGGCCGACCACCCCGCCCGGGCGACCACGTCTCGCAGTCCCAACCCACGATGTTGCCGCCGTCGTCCACGCCCACACGCTGATCGACGACGAACGCGTTCCCGAAGTTCTCCCACGCCATCTCGTCCCGTCGCGTCAGTTGCACGCGTACGGGCTTGCCGACGGCCCGCGACAGCAGCGCCGCATCGTACGAGACGGTATCCGCACCGTTGATCCCGTAGCAGCCCGAGCCCCTGACGTACACCACGCGCACGTTCTCAAGCGGCAGGCTCAGCAGCATGGCCGTCGTGCGCTTCAGGGGGTGAACGGCCTGCGTCGATGACCAGATCGTCGCCCGGTCGCTCCGCACGTCCGCGACGGCGCACGAGGAAGCCAGCGATCCGTGCATCTGGTACGGGTGCAGATAAGTCGCCTCGACCGTCGCGGCGGCCTCGCCGAGCCGGGCCTCGACGTCGCCGGAGTCGACGACGAGGGTGTCGCGAACGGGCCTTTGGCTGCGAAGATTTTCGTAGAGGTCGCGCTGACTCGGCAGCGGACTCCCCGACGTCCAGGAGGTCTTCAGGCGGCGTGAGGCCTGCATGGCCTGCCACGGTTTCTCGGCGACGACCCCGACGAAATCTCGCTCGACCACGATGTCGACGAGCCCGGGGAGCTGGCGCACCGAGCTCTCATCCACGCCCTCGAGTCTGGCCCCGGGGCCCGGCGGCCGAACGACGCTGCCGTGCAACATGTCGGGCACGCGGATGTTGTGGACGAACTCGAAGCTGCCGGCCGCCAGCGCGGGCAGGTCGACGCGAGGCACGGAGCGGCCCAGCACCGTCCATTCGGCCGAGCGCTTGCGACGGGCGGAGGTGCTGAGCGGCATCTCGAGCGCTCTGCCTTCAACCAGGGCTCCGTAGCCGATGCTCCTGGTCGCATCCGACGCCACGCTGACGATGCCGTCCGCGATCTTCAGCTGTTCCGGCTGAGCGCCCAGTCGCTCCGACGCGAGGCGGAGCAACGCCTCGCGCGCTGTGGCCGCGGCCTGAGCCAGGTGGGTGTGGTTGAAGTTCTCCGGGTGCGACTGGCTCCCGGAAGTGGTGCCCTGATCGGGTGTCATCGACGTGTCGCATTGCATCAGGTGGACGCGTTCGATCGGCACGTCCAGCTCCTCGGCGATCAGCTGGATCTGCGCGGTGTAGAGGCCCTGGCCCAGCTCGCACTTTCCGGTGTAGGCCCGCACGCTTCCGTCCGCGGCGATCGCGATCCACGACTCGAGCCGGTCGGGGTCGATCTCGTGGGTCTGGGCGCCGGATGGGCGTGAGCCCAGCTGCAGCGTTGCGCCAGCGGTGAAGCTCACGATCAGAGCGCCGGATCCCTTCAGGAAGCTGCGGCGCGAGAATCCCGCGCGCTGCAGGGCTCGAGTGGCGTCGGGTGTCATCGGGCTCCGGCTCGCTCGCGCGCATAGCGGCGGATGGCCCGAAGCATTCGCGCGTGAGCAAAGCAGCGGCAGAGCACGCCGTCCATCTCGCTGCGAATCTCGTCCTCGCTGGCCTTCGGATTCCGGTCCAGCAACGCCTTCGCCGTCAGGATCACGCCGCTCAGGCAGAAGCCGCACTGGGCAGCCTGCTCGTCGATGAAGGCCTGTTGAATCGGGTGCGGCTTCTCGACCGTCCCGAGCCCTTCGAGCGTGGTGATCGCGGAGGCCCCAACGCTCCCGACCGGCGTCACGCAAGACCGGATGGCTCGCCCCTCGACGATGACCGTGCAGGACCCGCACTGCGCCAGGCCACAGCCGAACTTCGGCCCACGAAGCTGGAGGTCGTCGCTTAGAACCTGCAAGAGAGGTGTCGACGGGTCGACGTCCAACGTGTGACGACTGCCGTTGACGACGAGCTCGATCGTGCTCATGCCGAGTGCCCTCGATCGACGCTGAGTGCTCGAAGCTGCCATGAGACGGTTGACTCAGCGGCGCCGGCGAGCGTATCGAGCATGTCGATCATGGTCAATCGTTCCAGCCGGATTCGTCCTGTCGTCGATGCGGCTCAGGAGGTCGATCGCCTCTGCCGACCGCGAACGCGTGGGGAGCGCGTCGAGAAATGCGACCCATCGAGCAGCCCGACAGCATTGCCGTCGCGCCGCGAAGGGGCACCGCGCCTTCGAGGCTCTCTCCTGGAGCGACTACGCGGCGATCCGGCTGTTGGACTACGTCGATCACGGCGGTCCCGAAGTGACAGCCCCCCGTGGTGGCGCCGATCGCGCCGACGAGCCACGGGAGCGTGGCAAGAAAGCCGCTCTCGACGGCGGCGAAGCCACGCCTGGACGAGGTACACGAAGAACCAGCCAAAGAATCGCGGGACCCGCCTCCAGGGGACGATCTTCGTCGAGGGTGTGGAAGCTCATTCTGCATTGACAGCGAGCCGGAAGACTTGCTAGACAAGACCAGCAATCCAACGCAGGAGGACCAGAATGAGCAGATTGTGCGTGATTTTACTAGTCATTTCTCTCAGCAGTCCCGCTCCGATTGGCGCCGCGGTCGAGGACGCCAAGACTTCGGGGCCGAGGGCGCGGTTGACCCGCCCGGCGGCCGTAGCTGACGCCAAGGTCGTCGGCCCCAAGAGTCGAATGACGCGCCCCTCCGCCGTGGCGGACGCGAAGGTCCTGGGGTCGCGGGAGCTCGTCGCTGGCCCTCACGATGTCGTCGATGCGGGAGTCGCCGAAGGAAGTCGAGCGAGCGGTCTCATGACGCCGGAAGACAACGTGCTGCTTCTCCTCGAGGACGGTCGCTACATCGTGGACCTGAACGCTCCCCGCACGCGAACCCACTAGAGTCCCGCTAAGGAAGCAATGGACAGAAGGGGCCTGCTCAGGCAGGCCCCGCTTTCCGCCGTGCGCGTCGTGTCCTTCGCGGCAGCGAGCTTCGCCCTCTTCACCGCCAGCGGGCATGCGGGCCCTTACACCGTCAAGCAGCTTCTCGACGCCCGCTTCGATCCCAGTGTCGTCTTCTGGACGATCGAGACCGAGCACTTCCGCATCCACTTCGCCGACGGCCTCGACGAGACTGCCCAGCATGTCGCTGCTCTGGTCGAGCCCGTCCACGGCGCGGTGACGCGCCGCCTGGGGTGGGAGCCGAGGCAGCGGACCGACGTCGTGCTCGTGTACGACAGCGAGCGCACCAACGCTTTCACGGTGATGTACCCCGCAACTCAGATCCTGATCAACAGCGCTCCGCCTGGTCTGTCGCAGGCGATCCTCCACTACGGTGACTGGATGCGCTGGCTTCTGGCTCACGAGTACGCGCACGTCGTGCACCTCGATCGAGTCTCCGGTCTCTCGGGCTTCGTGAGGCCCGCGGTTGGGTCGCTCGCCAGACCCAACCTGCTTCAGCCCGTCTGGCTCAAGGAGGGGATCGCCGTCCTGGTGGAGGGCGAGGTCGACTCCGCCGGACGCGCCGGCTCGAGCACGTATCGGATGATCACCCGGGCTGCCTATCGGGCCGGCCTACTCGGGATGCGCGATTTCGGCGCCCTCGACAGCGCCTCGTACCAGAAGGGCGAAGCGTGGCCCTGGATTCATCGTTCGTATCTGTGGGGATCCGCGTTGGTCTACGGGATGCTCGATGCCAACCCGGACGCGCTCCCGGATCTCGTCAAAGCCGGGGCGCGGGGTGTCCCCGGCGGGCTCTCAGGGGCTCTCGACCGCGCTGAGCTGCCACGCCCTCACGAGGTCCAGGCCCGTGCCGTCGAGCTGGCTCGCGAACGAGCGCGTGACGAGCTGGGCGTTCTGCGAAGAAAAGCCGAGACGCCGGTAGAGCATCTGACGCGGGACGGCTACAACAAGTTCGGACTCGCGGTCGACCCACAGGGAACCGAGCTCGTCTTCCTGCGCGAGCGACCCGAGGACGACAACCAGACGATACTTCTCGAACTCGACGAGGAAGGATCGGTGCGAAGGAGCCGGCCGCTCTTTCCACGCCAGAACGGCTACCACTTCAGCTATTCGCGCTCCGGCCGCTTCATCGCTTTCGATGACATCGATCTGTTCGAGCGGCACTACCTGTGGTCTGACCTCTTTCTCTTCGACCGCGATCGGGAGAAGGCCCTGGTGCGTTCGGAAGGCCTCCGGGGTCGCGATCCGGACATCCACCCGGATGGGCGCACCATCGCGTTCATTCAAACGGGAATGAATCGCAACCAGCTGATGCTCTGTGACTCGGGCTTCGGCAACCTCGTCCAGATCTATAGGCCCGACCGTTTCAATCGCCCCGCTCAACCCCGCTGGAACCCGGACGGTTCGGCTCTGATGTTCATGGAACACGACGACACGACCGGCGGCGACCGCCTGTTGCTCTGGGACGGGGGAGAGCGTATCGAAACGCTCACCGATGGCCAGGCCTCCAACCGCGATCCGACTTGGAGTCCGGACGGCCGCCTGGTGCTGTTCAGCTCTGACAGGGGGGGTGCTTTCCAGATCTACGCTCTGGACGTCGAGACCGGGTTCCTGCAACAGGTGACACACCGCTACGGAGGGGCCTTTTGGCCCGTCGTCGATCCAAGACAACGCTCCTTGTATTTTCTCGACTACGGGCCGGCCGGCTACGACGTCGTGCGCATGCGGTGGCGCCCCTCAGACTGGTGGGCACCCAAAGAAGGGCTCTGGCTGCCCAAGAGACGACCGCTGTCTCCGGTCTCGCTCTCCGAACCCCATGTCGTCGAGCCGGACGACCGCGGGCCCCGACTTCCCGAACCCTACAGATCCACTCGCTATCTGCGACCTCTCTATGTCCAGCCATCGCTCGTGTTGCGGCGTGATTCCGTTCAACTCGGACTCGCCACCGGAGGCGTGGATCCGGCCTACCGGCAGCACTACTCGCTGGCAGTACGTTTCGACACAGCGTCTACCTCTCCGGTTGGCGACGCCCTCTTCTACGACGGAAGCCGGCGTCTCCCGTGGACTTTCGAAGCGTTCCGCGACGTGTTCCGGGTAGAGGACGAGAAGACTCAAGAGCTGCTGCGAGTCGAGGGTCGCGTCTACGTTGCCCTCGGCGATCGGCAGAACAAGAACCTCAGCTTCGGCGCGTCCGCGGAGCTCTACTCACGGGACGACACGACTCAGTTGCTTGCCGGCGGCTCGGTGCGCTTCGCCAAGGACAGCTTGATCTCACAGCCGAATGATCTCGTGCCGGAGTCCGGGTCGCAGTGGATGTTCGACGCCGCGCTGCATGCCCGAAAGGGAACCTCTCCACTGGTCACGCTCGCGGGTGAATGGCAGAAGCCGTTTCGTATTCGGACTCTGGGGCCACACACGGTGGCGACGACATCGGTCGAAGCAGGCTGGGTCGAGTCTCGCGGGGGACCTGAGTACGTCCTGTACGGGGGTGGCCGGGCGTCCTTCCCGTTCTCCTTGAGCAGTCAGTTCGAGCTGGGTGGATACGCACCCAACGTGCTCGCCGCAGACGCCATCGTCGTCGGCCGGCTGCGACTGACCAGACCGATCCTCAGTCTCGAGCGGGGTTTCGCCACTGTTCCGGGCTATCTTGATCGGCTCGCCATCGGCGTGGTCGCAGAATACGCTGCCCTCCGGCGGGCGGGTTCGCGCAGCAACCCGTGGAGCGTCGGCGTAGAGCTCGTCCTGGAAACGGAGATCTCAACGCTCTGGCCTACCGTATGGACCCTGGGACTCCACCGCGGAGATCCTGACACCGGCGGGCAGACGCGTCTCGTGTTCAGCGCCACGCTGCTGAAGTAGGTGTAAAGGCGAGTCGTCGCCTCAGGTCAGGTTCGCTCCTCGACCCGTCCGTCTCTCAACCGATTGCTAGCAGTCCGTGGTGAAAGTGCCCTTTGAGCGGGCCTTACGTGACAAGTGCATGTCTTAGTGTTCGTGCATGGCGATGGGCAAACATAAGAAACGTCAAGAGGCGTTGTGGGTGCCGACGAGCGATCTGCCGCGGAGCCCTGGGCATCCTTTCTATTCGCGTTTGAATAGAGCGCTGGAGTCCGAGGGCTTCGACAGATTCGTGGAATCGCGATGCCGCCGGTTCTATGCGGCGGTTCTGGGGCGTCCGAGCCTGGCCCCTGGACGCTACTTTCGGCTCTTGCTGGTGGGGTACTTCGAGGGCCTGGACTCCGAGCGTGGGATGGCGTGGCGTGCAGCGGACTCGCTTGGGGTGCGGAGCTTCCTGGGGCTTGGGTTGGAGGAGCGGGCCCCGGAACATTCGACGATCTCGCGGACCCGGCGGCTGATCGACTTGGAAACCCACCGTGACGTGTTCACCTGGATCCAAGAGCGCCTGGCGCAGACGGGTCTTCTGAGCGGAAAGACGATTGCGATCGACGCGACGACGCTGGAAGCGAACGCGGCGATGCGGAGCATCGTGCGTCGGGATACCGGAGAGACCTACCAGGAGTTCTTGAAGCGTCTGGCGAAGGCGTCTGGCATTCGCACGCCCTCTCGGCAAGCGCTGGCGCGGCTGGATCGGCGGCGCAAGAAGAAAGGCTCGAACGAGGAATGGAAGAGTCCGGCGGATCCGGACGCGAAGATCGCCAAAATGAAGGATGGTCGTACCCATCTGGCCCACAAAACCGAGCAGGCCGTGGACCTGACGACGGGGGCGATCGTGTCGGTGACGGTCCAGGGCGCGAACCAGGGCGACACGAGCACGCTGGGCAAGACGCTCAAGGACGCCGAGACTCAGATCGAGCGCGTTCAGAAGCGGACCCGTGCTTGCCATCCCGGAGGCCTGCAGGAAGTGGTTGGCGACAAGGGTTACCACTCCACTGCGGTTCTCCAGGAGTTGGACGCTGCGGGGCTGCGTGCGTACATATCCGAACCCGACCGTGGTCGTCGGCGATGGCGGGGCGACACCGAGAGCCGTGGCCTGGTGTACGCGAACCGTCGGCGAAGCGGCGGGGCACGAGGTCAGCGTCTGCACCGCCTCCGAGGAGAACGGGTGGAGCGACCCTTCGCTCATCTCTACCGAACCGGCCGCATGAGACGCACGCACCTTCGCGGTCACGAGAACATCCTCAAACGGGTGCTGGTCCACAGCGGTGCCTTCAATCTCGGGCTGCTGATGCGCCAGATCGTCGGAGTCGGGACGCCGAGGGGCCTGCAGGGCCGGCTCCATGACCTTCTGGCACAGCTCCTTCACCTCTGGAACCGCCTGACGGCCATCACAACGGCTCCTACCAACCACGAACAGCTCTCGCACAATGCCCGCCACTCAGCTCCGTCGCCCTCCATCGCCGCCTCGGAAGGGCTTTAACCACGGACTGCTAGGGCTTGATCTTCTTCTCCAGCTCCGCCCAACGAGCGTACAGCCGGTCGACTTCTTCCTGGGCAGACGCGACCGCGCTATGGCGCTCGACGAGAACCTCGTGATCCGACGCGACCTCGGGGTCGTCGGCGCTCGCCTGGCAGCTGACGAGTCGCTGCTCCGCTTCGAGGATCCGCACCTCCATCTGGTCCCACTCACGCTGCTCGATGTATCCGAGGCGAGTGCGCGGTCCGTTCGAGCGTTCGCGCCTGGTCGGCGTCCCTTCAGGGTTCGACGAGCGACCCGAGCCGGCATCCTGGGGAGGGTTCGAGCGCGCCGCTTCCCATTGCGAATAGTCGGCGTAGGGTGTCGCTCCGCCGCGACCGTCGAGAGCCAGCAGGCTCGTGGCGACGCGATCCAGAAGATAGCGGTCGTGAGTCACGAGCACGAGCGCGCCCGGAAACTCGAGCAGGCTCTCCTCGAGGACCTCGAGGGTCTGGATATCGAGGTCGTTCGTGGGCTCGTCGAGAAGTAGGAGATCGGCCGGTTCCAGCATCAGCCGGGCGATCAGAACGCGCGCCTGCTCGCCTCCGGAGAGCCGGCCTACGGGGGTCTCGAGCTGGTCGCTTTGAAACAAGAAGCGCTGCGCCCAACCGACGACGTGGACGGCGCGACCCTGGAACACGACGCCGTCTCCGAAGGGCGCCAGGGTCCGCCTCAGCGACACCGCGGGATCCAAGCGAGCGCGGTGCTGGTCGAACATCACGATCTTCAGCTCGGGGGCGCGCTCGATGGCGCCCGAATCCGGTTGGTCGAAATCTGCTAGAAGCCGCAGCAGCAGTCTTGCCACTGCCGTTGGCGCCGAGCAGCCCGAGACGAGAGCCGGGAGACAACACCAGATCGAGGTCGCGGACGAGTGGGCGGCCGCCGATCCGCTTCGTGACCGCCTCGGCGACGACGAGCCTTCGGGTCTTGCGCGACGTGCCCGTGAAGTCGACGTCGACCTGGACGGAGCGGGTCCTCGCATCGAGGTCCCGCAACTCCTCCTGAATCCGGCCGGCGGCGTCGATGCGGGCCTGACCCTTGCGTGTCCGCGCCTTCGCCTTGCGCGACAGCCACTCGAGCTCGCCGCGAACGCGGTTGCGGAGGGATGCGTGGTAGGCCGCCTGGCCGACGAGGTGCTCATCCTTTTTCTCGAGGAAGCGACTGTAGGATCCGTGCACTTCGAACATGCCCGAACCGAAGACGGGGTTCAGCTCGATCATTCGCTGAGCCGCAGCTTCGAGGAAGTAGCGATCGTGACTCACGGCGAGGAACGCTCGCGGCTCGCGGCGCAGCAGCTCCTCGAGCCACAGGATCCCCTCGAGGTCGAGATGGTTGGTCGGCTCGTCGAGCAGCAGGAGCTCGGGCTCTGTCGCCAGCTCCCGCGCGATGGCGAGCCGTTTCTTCCACCCTCCCGAGAGCGTGTCCACGGCGACGTCGCCCGCCTCGAAACCGGCCTTGCCGATCGCGACCGCGACTCGCGCTTCGACTTCGCGAGAGTCGACACGATCGTTGCGGGCGGCCGCGGTCAGGATCGAGGAAACCGTCTGGCCGGCGGGGAACACGGGATCCTGAGCGACGAACCCCAGCCGAAGCCGCTTGCGCGCCGAGCGGCTGCCGTCCGTCGGTGGTTCCCGGCCGGCCAGGATCTCGAGCAGGGTGGACTTTCCCGAGCCGTTGGGACCCACCAGGCCGATGTGATCGCCGTCGAAGATGCCGAAGGAGAGCCGCTCGAAAAGAGGGGCCGCGCCGAACGACTTCGTGACATCTTTGCAGGAGAGGAGGAGTTCAGGCACGGGAGCAGCTCTCAAAGAGGCGCCCCGGTCTGCGACCTGGACACCGAGCGAACGATGGTAATCCATGGATCGCCGAGGGTCCGAAGTGACGCGGTGACGGCTTCCGGGGATCGTGATTCCAAAAGAGATGAGAGGCGAGGTCCGCTCGGCGCGAGCGGCGCCCCTGCGCGGAGTGGCGCCAGCGCGCAGGCCCGTTCCGGGCCGTACTCGGCAGCCGCAGCTGAAGTCGCACACGATTGGCAGCGGGGAAGCCCTGAGTCCGAGGAATACAATCCTCTCGGAGCGAGTAGTGGCAACGGAGCGTCCATCGGCGCGCTGGCTCGGCAGACTGATCGAGCACCGGTTTGCGCCGGTCGTCTTCGGGCTGGTCGCGCTGCCCGCGCTCGGCGTCGGGCTGATCGGCGACGACTACTTTCACCGCATGATCCTGCTCGGGATTCCCGACGGTGACTTCGATGCGCGACCGCTGTGGGAGCTGTTCTCCTTCGTACCCGAGGGTCGCCAACAGTACATGATCGACACGGGCTACCTGCCGTGGTGGTGCGATCCCGGAATCCACATCGCCTTCAGCCGGCCAATCACAGCCCTGACTCACATGGCCGACTACGCGCTCTGGCCGGACCGCTTCGGGCTGCAGCATTTACACAGCCTGGCGTGGCTTCTGGCGGGAGTGGCGCTGGTGGCTGTCCTGTATCGAAGACTCCACGGCGCGACGCTCACGGCCGCAATGGCCGCGGCCTTCTTCGCGATCGAAGACGCCCACGCCCTGCCCGCCGCGTGGCCGGCCAACCGCAACGCCCTGATCTGTCTGGTGGCGGGAACCGGCGTGATCCTGCTCCACCTCAGTTGGCATCGGCACCCATCGCCCTGGCGCCTGCTGCCGGCTCTGGCGGCGCTCGGCGTGGCGCTGGGATGCGGGGAAGCAGCCATCGGCGCCCTCGCCTACGTCGCGGCGTGGGAGCTCACCGAGAAGGGTAGACCCTGGCTGCGCCGTCTCGCGCCGCTCGTACCGTACGGTCTGGTTGTACTGGCCTGGCGCGCCATCTACGTCTACATGGGCTACGGCACTGGAGGATCGACTCTGTACGTCGACCCCGGCGGGCGGCCGCTCCCGTTTCTCGCGGCGCTCGCCGAGCGGTGGCCGATCCTGTTTCTGGGCCAGTGGCTGCAACCGCCCATCGACCTCTGGGTGATCCTGCCGCGCGTGCTGCAGCTCGGACTCGTGTGGGTGGCGGTGATCGCGACCGCCGGCGTGGCGGCGTTGCTCTGGCCCCTGCTGCGGACCGAGCGCCTCGCGCGTTTTTGGGTCGTCGGCATGGGCCTCTCCATGATCCCGGTGTGCGCCGCCTTTCCGATGGACCGGCTGCTGATCTTCGCCGGCATCGGTGCCTTCGGCGTGCTCGCGATGTTCCTCGAGTCCGTCGGCGTGTGGCCGTGGCGCCCGGCGTCTGGGGGCCGGTGGAGGCGCGGCGCCGCCTGGTTGCTGCTGATCGTCCACGGCCCGATGGCGGCCTCGTTGCTGGTGGCACGCACGGCGCTGATGCCGCTGTGGGGCGACACCTTTTCGATCGGAGCCGCAACCGCCCCGGCCGGACCGGAGGTCGCCGGACAGACGTTCGTCTTCGTCAACGGCAACGACTTCCCGGTGGTCTACACGCGTCTCATCCGCCTCGTCGAAGGCTCGGCGCCAGCGCCGCGACGGGTCGCCCAGCTCGGAACGATGAACGCCGTCAACATGGTTTGGCGCGAGGACGAGCGGACGCTCGTGGTCACGCCTCGCGGGGGCTTCCTTCCACTGGACGTCGATCGCCTGCTGGCAAGCCCAGAGCGCAGCTTCGATGTCGGCGAGCGTATCCAGCGGCCCGACTACGCCGCCGAGATCCGCTCCATCACGTCGGATGGGCGTCCAGGCGTCGTCGCCTTTCGGTTTCGCAAGCCACTCGAAGACCGAAGCCTGCGCTGGCTGTATTGGAAGGACGCGGGGCTGATCGAGTTCCCGCTACCGGCAGTGGGGACGAACGTGGTTCTAGCGGCCAGCCTCGCGGTGGGCTGAGCATCCCCCTGGTCCCTGCAGCCGCGAGCCGCTGTGAGTCGGAAGAAAGGCCAGAACCGAGACGGTTCTGGCCTTGAACGGGATCGATCGTGAGGACTAACGGCGCGGGCGCCTTCTAAGTCTGATCCTCGGCTACTCGGCGACCCACTTGTCGAAGCGCGAGGCATAGCAGTGGGCGATATACACCGTGTTCTCATCCGGGCAGGCGATCTGGTGGACGGCGTCGATGGTGCCGGGCATGCGGCCGGAGCGGCCGAAGGAGCCCAGCATCTTACCGGTGAGATCCATCTTGTAGACCCGGCCCACGCTGCCGACGAACATCACCTGATCGGGTCCATTGGTGACGCAGGCCGTCCAGGGCGCGGTTGGCAGATCCCAAACCGCCTTCAGAGCACCCTCCGTGTCGAAGACCTGGACGCGGCTGTTACCGCGGTCCGCGACATAGACGAGGTCGTTGTCGTCGATCACGATACCGTGAGGGGTGCTGAACTGGCCTGGCCGTCTGCCCCGCTCACCCCAGGCCATGACGTAGTTCCCATCCTTGTCGAACTTGGCTATGCGCGAGTTGCCGTATCCGTCCGCGACGAAGCTGCTGCCGTCCTTGCTCCAGGCGATATCGGTCGGCTGATACAAAGCGGACACACGGCGCGCGCCGTGCTCGTACACGTGCGTCAGCCAGGTCCAGGGCTCCGGATTCGTTCCCAGCGTTCCCTTGGTGCGGCGTTCGGGGCCGAACCGGAAGACCTCGTTGTCGGCGGAGGCCACGTACCAGAGATCGCCCTGGGCATCGAAGCGCACGGTGTGGGCCCCTGCGAACATGTTGGAGCCCTCGCCCCAGGAGCGTATGAAGGTGCCGTCCGGGTTGAACTCCATCACGGGGCGATAGCCGCGATTGAGCGTGACGATAGTGCCGTCGGGGCCGACCGTCATGCCGGTCGTGCGGCCGATGACCGAGCCCGGGGGATACTGAAAGAAGTCCTCCACGAGCCGGAATTGCAGCTGCGGTATCGGCGCGTCGCCCGCGTCACCGTTCTGCGCAAAGATCGGCGCGACCGCGCAAAGCGAAATCGCGACGGCGCCGGTCGCCGACATCAGGAAACGTCTGCTCAATCTCATTTCACTGCCTCCTTCGATTTGTGAGTCTCTGCAGGCTAGGGCAACGGGGGCGACAAGTACATAGACCAAAGGTTTCGCGCGGGTCGCGATGCCGAGCGACTGGGAGCATGCGCGGGCTGACCCACGCAGCCATCAAAACCCTGCCTCGCGCAAGCGGGCGCCAGAGTAGCGGACCTGATGCTTTCTCGGCTCGGGGATTTGGGAGAGCACTCAGGCGACGTATTCCATCGCGTCGATGCGCTCGGGGGTCGATCTTCCGGGACCGTCGCCGAAGCCCGTGGGGAAGTAGAGGACATCCTGCTCCCCGGGTAGTAGGCGCATTCGAGCGAGGCTCACACCTCGAGACCGTCGCCGTCGTCTGCGGTGATGCGCACGGAGTTATGAACAGAGAAGGAGGACCTTGTGCTGGATCCGCGGCCCGCGCTTCCTCCCCGTCGCCTTCGTGGACCCGAACGTCGCGCCGCGCCGCTTCCAGCACCAGGTCCACGACTTTCTTCTGTCCGGCCCCGACCTTGCCGCCCAGCCTGCGCCCTCTCACCCCGCCGTGGTGTCGTGACGGTGGTGCAGACGTTCGGGGACCGGGTGAACTTCCACCCGCACGTCCACGCCCTCGCCACACGCGGCGGCTGGACGGCATCCGGCGAGTGGATCGGGGTGGCTCATGTCGACGAGGGAGCGGCGGAGCGGCTGTTTCAGCACAAGCTGCTGCGCATGCTTCGCGAGAAGGGGCTCGTGAGCGAGCAAAGAATCGAGCTGCTGCTGTCGTGGCGCAGGAGTGGTTTCTCTGTTCACAACCGCGTGCGGCTGAGTGAAGGAGATGCGAGCGGCCTCGAAGCCCTGGCCCGCTACCTGATGCGCTCACCGGTCAGTCTGTCCAGGATGCAGCTCGATGCCGGCCGGGGCGAGGTTGTCTACGCGCACAACCTGATCGCCACATCCTCAGCTCTCGCCTGAGCCCTCTCCACGAATCGGGGCTCAGGGGACCGGTTCGTTCGCTGAGCGTGATTCTGATCGCCTACCGCGAAATCGACCCCGAGAAGCCCGCTCCGACTCCCTCTCGAGCACGCTGGCCGAAGCAGGCCACCCGCAAGCTGCTGCCGAACACCCCATCCTGCGGCCGTCCAAGAGACGAGAAAAAAAGCACGGTCCTATCCGTCCGCCGGACTAGGATTCCAAGGACTGGCGAATGCCACGAGAGGAGGCACCATTGCCGTTCACCCGAATGAGCCAGACGCTCCGCCCCACACCGCCGCTCTTCGCAAACGCTGCGCCGACCTCCTGCGACGCGTCTACGAGGTCGATCCCCTGGTGTGCCCACGCTGCGCAGCCCTGCTGAAAAGGACGCCGCGGCCCGTCACTCGTCCGCCTCCGCCCAAACCTCGACCCATTCTCGCCACACTCTGACGGCAGCGGCGGTTAGGCTCACGGCATACGTGCGGGTTCGCGCCGGCGCAAGCTCGACACCCGCTCAACAGAACAAGATCGGCCAAGCGGGACCGCTCGAAACCGTCATCCCCACGACACCGGACGGCTCATCGAGCCTCCGGGTGCGCGAAACTAGCTCACGCGAGTCGCTTCCGAAAATGGCGGCAGCATGGCTTTCAGCGCTCGGGTTGGCCCGCATGAGGGCGAGACGGAAGGGGTCGCACTCGGCCGCTCACTTGAAGCAACTCACGAGAAAGGCCTGGCCCAGGCCGGACTTGTTTGCCGGCGTGCAGGCCTCGCCCGCAGGGACGCACACCAGCAGGCGTCCGAGATCTCAGCCTGACCAAGGTCGGAGATGGTGGACTCCTTGACTGGCCCCGTGCCCTTCTTGCCGCAATCCCCGTCTACCAAGGGACCGCTGCGGAAGGCGATCCGCGATCCGGTCATGTTCCGGTAGATCGGAGTCTCGGCGGCGCCCGGAAACGCGATGGCCGTGACCACCTTTTCGTTCGGCCGCGTCTGACGATAGATCACGATCAGCGGGTGGCCGGGCTCGAATCGGGTCACTTCGGTGATGACGGCGGCCTCGAAGCGCCAGGCCAGGCGCTTGCCGTCATCCGACCGCATGATCACGTAGTTCCCGTCGAGGCTCTCTAGCTTCCCATAGCCGCTCGTGCGGGGGGCCCGGGGAGTGGGGTCTTGTGCCGCCGCGCGTGGCGCCCCGCTGGTGAAGACGGCGATGAGCAGGGCGGCACCCAGGCACGCGTCCGAGGACGGGAACCGGTTCATCTTTCTCCTCCTATGGAAAGTTCTGCGAGCGCACGGCCGCGGGTACCCTACCACGGCTACCGAGGGGACTGCGCCGACAGCTCTTCCTCAACACCCGCGGAGCCAGCCCAACACCACGGCGAACCTCGTTCCCAGCCGCCAACCAGCGGCACCAGCTTCAGGAAGCGCACCGCGCCCGCCGTCACCTTAATCTCGTCGTCCGGGTCCTCGACCCGCCGATCGTGAACCCCTCCCTCTCGCACTGCTCTTCGGCATCGAGCTGCCGTCGCTCGTTCAGGCGATAGGCGTTCAAGACGCGCTCGACATCAGTCGGCTGAACCTGGCCCCGGAAGTACTCCGGATGCTACTGGTTGTACTCCTCGATCTCGTGGCTCACGCGACGGCTGATCAGCTCCCGCACGGTGACGCGCTCGTTGGCGCGCTCGAGCTTGAAGGTCTGGAGACGTTCACAGCTCGAGGTGGCGTCGTGTGACCATGGGAGAGGCTCTGGGTGAGCAGGGTTAGTTAGCACTGCGCATCCAGACGGGTCCGGGGCCGATTGACGCGGATCAGCGAGCCACCCAACGATGCCACTCGCAGCCCGTCGTTTGTGGTTGGGCGTTTCGAGGAGCTTCTCCCTCCTGCGCTCGATTCGCAAACTGTTTTGCCAGGAATAGCCGGCTGGGAGGCACGTCCGGGACCTGACGACCGCCGCCGTCGGGGAGCCCGATGTCAGCGTGAGAATCGTCGCGGCGATCCAGGGCCCACGACGGGCCAGGTCCGGTGGAATCGTTGGCGTGCTGGAAGCGAAAGCCTATACTCTCCCCGTGTTCCTCACGATTCAGGACGGAGAACCAGCGTTCCGGGAGATGTGACGAACGGGCGCTGGTCTTGGGGGGCTTTCGAGGTGGATCACGTGGATGAACCAATTCAAGGAGCGGGACAAATGACAGAGAAAGAGAAGATCGACCAGCGGATCTTCGACCTCTACGACGAATACTGCCACGGCGGCATGGAGCGGCGCGAGTTCCTCAATCGCGCCGCGGCCCTGACGGTCGTCGGGGGCTCCGCCCTCGCGATGGCCCAGGCCATGATGCCCCGCTATGCCGAGGCGCAGGTGATCTCCTTCACCGATCAGCGGATGAAGGGCTCCTACGTCGAGTACCCGTCGCCCGGCGGCACGTCGGGGACGATGCGCGGCTATCTCGCGCAACCCGCGGGTGACGGCCCGTTTCCCGCCGTCGTGGTCATCCACGAGAACCGGGGCCTCAATCCTTACATCGAAGACGTGGCGCGGCGCGCGGCCGTGGCCGGCTTCCTGGCGCTGGCTCCGGACGGTCTGTCTCCGGTCGGCGGCTACCCCGGCAACGACGATGCCGGCCGCCAGCTGCAGCGGAGCCTCGACGGGGCGAAGCTGGACCAGGACATGATCAACAGCGCGAACTTCGTCAAGTCGCACGCCCTCTCCAACGGTCGACTCGGCGCCACCGGGTTCTGCTGGGGTGGCGGCATGACCAATCGCCTCGCCGTCGCTCTCGGCAGCGACCTGGCCGCCGGCGTGCCGTACTACGGTTCCGCGCCCGCGATCGAGGACGTGCCCAAGATCAAGGCGGCGATGTTGATCATCTATGCGGGCACGGATCGGCGCATCAATGCGATGCGGCCCGACTACGAGGCGGCGCTGAAGGCGGCTGGCGTGACGTACGAGATGGAGATGTTCGACGGGACGCTGCACGGCTTCCACAACAACTCGACGCCTCGCTACAACGAGGCGGCCGCAGCGCTCGCCTGGAACAAGACGATCGGCTTCTTCCGGACGCACCTCACCGCCTGAGGCAGGGGCCGGGCCAGGCCGTCGCGGGGCTCGGGGGGCCGCCCGCCGCTACTCGGCTAGCGGCGGCCCCGCAGCCGGCGAGGTGTCAGCTCGGTCGTGAAGCCGTCCGGTCCGCGCTTCACGCGGAACATCGCCCGCCAGCTCGTACGCCCCGGTCACGTAGACCCGCTCCGAGTCGATTGCCAGCGGCGGGGGCGAAACCGTCAGGTTGCTTGAACGGGAAGTGCCAGAGCAGCTTCCCGTCGGCGGCGGGTACCGTCCGGCTGATTGCGTGGTTCGGGGCAGGCCTTAGGCGGTGATTCGCGCCCGGATTTCCCGCTCGAAATCGGCGGGATTCATGATGCCGGACCAGAAGGGGTACTCCTCGCCCTCCCTGGCCATGATCACGAGCACGTTGAAGATCAGCAGCTTCTTCTTTGCAGTGACCTCACCGATGTCGGAGTAGGGAATCGTCAGCAGGCTGCCTTCGACCCGAGAGGACTTCAGGTTTGGCTTCTTGTACAGGAACTGGAAGCGGACGGCCTTGGACGTCACCACGAGAGCACCGCCGTTCTGCATCGTCTTGAAGCCGACGGCCGTCTCTCGGATGACCTCTTCGTCCGCGTCGAGATAGTCCGGCTTGCTCGCCATACTGTCCTCCTGAAGCGCCGAGTTGGAACGGCAGGCTCAGCGCCGCATCTCACCATGCGAGCGGCGAGCCGTCAACCGGGGCGAGCGCGCGGGCCGAGGTCAGGGGGCGGACGGCGCGGCCATCCACGACCGATAGATGTCGCCCAGCTCGACCTCGGCGCCATAGGAGAGCAACCGCGGTATCTCATCGTGGTCGAATGGCCGCTGCTCGCCCGCGCTCCACGCGACGAGGTAGCGCAGCGCATCCTTGAGGCTGCGTTGCCCGTCCGACTCGGCGCGGATCTTGTCGTCCATCGCAGCGGCCATCATCCCGCCTCGCGAGAACGAGTTGGCGCCAGTGCGGAAGTCCTCGCTGTAGCGGGTCGACGCGATGCGCGACAGCTCGACCGTGTCCATGGCGCGAATGAAGTCCGGGGTCTCGGCCAGCGTGTCGCGAAAACGAAGATCGATGACGGCCTCCCGGTAGGCGCCACCCTTCTCTCCCATCTGCTCGGCCAGGGCGACGAGCGCTGCGTACTGGGCGAAGCCCTCGCTGAACCAGATCGTGTCGAGGAGCGGCGCCTCGCTCCAGGAGAAGGGGAAGTAGCCTTTCCCGTAGCTCCGCTTCGGGATCCAGGAGTGAGCGATGTGGTGGGCGTAGTTGTAGCGAGCCCGGCGGATCTGAGGCTCGGGCGACTCGGCCGTGAGCGCTCCGCGCTCATCGAGGAAGAAGGTCCCGCTGTCGAGGTGCTCCATGCTGAAGCCGTACTGGTGATCTGGAGAGACCGGGCGGAGCACCTCGACGACGATCGAATAGTGGCGAAACGGCGCCGAGCCGAAGTAGCTGACGACGGCGTCGAGCGCTTGCCGCCCCGTCGTGCCGACGAGCGCCGCGTCGAGTTCCGTCTCGGCGTAGGCCGCGACGAAGAGAGGGGGGTCGCCCTCAATCCGGCGCACCTCGAGGTCCGGGCCCATGAGGAGCTGAGAGTCGGCGAGTGCGTAGTAGTCGCTCGCTCGCGTCGTGAGCTCTCCTCTCGGAGGCAGCGCAGCCGGCGCCAGAGTCGAGAAGACGGGCCATCGCTTCGGCGCCTCTACACGCAGCGTCGCAGGTCGCTGCTCCGAGCCCTCCAGGTAGGCGAAGACGGAGTAACCCAGGATGCCGACGTACCCACGCCGGGCCTTCGATGCGTCGGCGGCGGAATGGATCTCGGACTCGAGACGCCTCAGGTCGACCCGGTAGCGCACGATTTCCAGCTGGCCGGCGCCGCCGATGTCCCAACGTGGGCCGTCGCGTTTGAGGATCGACAGCGGCTGCCCTCGTGGGCCGAAGGCCTCGAGCCCTTCGACGAAGCTGTCGTAGGGCTGTTCGCCGTACCCCATCGGAATCGCTCGCGGTATCGCCAGCGTCTGGGGCAGCGGCACGCTGCCCACGCGCATCTCGACCGCGAGGATTCCTGGCGGGATGAGCTCGTAGCCGACGGTGTACTCGATCGGGTCGAGCGCAGGCTCCTGAGCCGTGGCGAACGAAGCCGTGAGCATTCCACACGCGAGCGCCCTGGTGAGCTTTCCGGCGCTTCGCCACGGCCTGATGTTCGTCTCAAGCAAGGAGCCCTCCATTCTCAGGTGGGTCGGCCTCGCGAATTGTCTCAGCCCTGGCGTGGGGACGTCGGGTCACTCTAGTGGCCTGTAACAGGGGATTCGATACCGCTGCGACCGCCGATGCATCCCGCCTGGCTGCGTCGCTCGTCGGTCAGATACTGCCGGTATTCTCCCTCTTCGGCTCCTTGCCATCCGGGCGCCTCGGCGCTCTCGCTGGCATCGACCTCCCTGTTACGGGCCACTAGGAGTCTGCGCGGCAGGAACGAAATCGGGTGAATGAGCGTTTTTGAAGTTATGGGAACGAGTTTCCGTCCGTACAGTCCTGACCAATCGAGTTTGTTTCCGTCGAATCCACGAGACTGGCTTCCGGAGGGTCATCTTTCGTTTTTCATCTCGGATACGGTGGAGGCGATGGATGTGCGTGCTTTCTACGAGCGCTACGAGGGCGATGGACGTCGGAACCGACGATTCGATCCTCGAATGATGCTGAAGGTTCTGATCTACGGCTATGCGACAGGGACGTTTTCGTCTCGTGGGATCGCGAAGAAGCTGGAAGAGGATGTCGCATACCGTTATTTGAGCGGAGGCAATTTCCCGGCACACCGGACGATCAGTGATTTCCGTTGTGACCATTTGTCCCAGTTTCGATCTGTATTCGTCCAAGTCGTGCGTCTGGCTCAAGAAGTGGGTTTGGTCAAGCTTGGGACGTTGATTCTGGATGGAACGAAGGTCAAGGCGAATGCCAGCAAGCACAAGGCGATGAGCTACGAGCGTATGAAGAAAACGGAGAAACAGCTCCGTCGAGAGATTCGGGCTATCACCGCTCTTGCGAAACAAGAAGATGCTGCGGAAGACGTCGAGTTTGGTCCTGATTTTCGTGGCGACGAACTGCCAGAAGAGCTGGCGCGCCGAGATTCACGGCTCAAGAAAATCCAAGCAGCGAAGGCACGTCTGGAGGCCCGTCAGAAGGAAGAAGATCAGCAGGCCGGACGTCGGCCAGGGGATGACAAGGAATCGAAGCGAGGGTCAAAGTTCAAAAGGAGATTTGGCGTACCTCCGGACAAGAAGCAGGACAACTTCACCGATCCCGAAAGCCGCATCATGAAGGATTCGAGTGGCTACCAGCAGTGCTTCAATGCCCAAGCCGCCGTCGACGAGAAATCGCAGCTGATCGTTGCGACCGGGTTGATCAACAACGCTGCGGATGTCGGTCAGCTCGAGCCGATGCTGAAAACGGCTCAAGCCAACACCGGTGAGAAGCCCAAGCGTGCCCTGGCCGATGCCGGCTACCGTTCCGAAAAGAACCTACTGCACTTGGAACGTACCGGAATCGACGGTTTCGTGGCTCTGGGGAGAGAAAAGAAAGACTCTCCACCAACGTCGAATTCGAAGCTCGAAGCGACGCTCCGCATGAAGGCGAAGCTCAAGACGAAACGTGGTCGCAAGTGGTACAAGCGGCGCAAACTCGGCGAACCGCCATTCGGATGGATCAAGGCTGTGCTTGGTTTCCAATCCTTCAGCCTTCGAGGGCTTGAGAAAACCAGCGCCGAGTGGAATCTCGTTTGCTTGGCGCTCAACCTCAGGAGACTCAATCAGAAGATGGTCTGGGTATGACCACCACCCGGCCTTGGATCCGCCCGTCCTCCCTCGCGAGCACTCGTCCGCGAGCCCACTACTGCCGTTTAACCCAGGCAAGATGATCTCTCGGGTCACAAGGCACAATGACACACCCGGGCTGAACTACTGCCGCGCAGACTCCTAGTGGCCTGTAAACGAGGATTCGAAAGCGTCAGACCGCCGATGTATCCCCGCCCGCTGCGTTGCTCGTCGGTCGAATACTCCCGGTATTCTCCGCTCCTCTCGCCTTGCGGATCGGGGCGCCTCGACGCCCTGACCGCTTCCGACTTCTCGCTTACGGGCCACTAGCCGCGCCAGTTCCCTTCGTACACGAGTCTCGCCTCACCGGTCTGCCGAACGGCCTCACCCAGCCCCCAGCTCGTCTTGAGGACACCGCCGTCGCAGTACACGGATACCTCGCCATCGACGACTCCGCGCAGGACCGACGCGACGGTGGCCGCGGCGGAGCCCGTTCCGGATGCCTGGGTGATGCCGACGCCCCGCTCCCAGATCCTGACGCGCAGACGATCGCGTCCGCGCGGCGTCACGAACTCCACGTTGGTCCTGTCCGGGAAGAGATCGTGGACCTCGAGTGCCCGCCCCAGGCGCGCCAGCTCGTCATCGGCCGGCGGCTCGTCGACGAAGACACAACAATGCGGGTTGCCCATCGAGCAGGCCGTCACATCGAGCTGCTGACCGAGCACGTTCACCGGAAAGTCCACGACCCGATCACGTGGAGGAGCGATGGCAATCGGGATGCCGGCGCTGGACAGCTCGGGCGTTCCGAGATCGACCTCGATGTGAAACGTGCCGTCGCTTCCAGAGACGTTGACCGGGCGCGGCCCCGGCGGCGTGAACACCGTGTGCCGAGCCGGCTGCCAACCCTGATCGACGACGAGGGCGGCGAGGCAACGAACGCCGTTGCCCGAAATGCCGCCATCGCTGCCATCGGCGTTCCGCAATCGCATCCTCACCCCACCGTCCACGACGCTGAAACACATCACGCCGTCGGCGCCGATCCCCGTGCGTCGATCACACAGGCGCGGCACCCAGCCGGGATCGCCGGGCACCTCGGACTCGTCGACCATGATGAAATCGTTCCCGAGCCCATGGGCCTTGAAGAAGTGCATCGCTACCTATCGGGAATCTCGGGCAGCGGCTGAGGCGGCGGGAAGGTGGCGACGAGGTTGACCGAATGCTGCTCGAGGCCCGCGGAGAGAAACCGCATCCCTCCATCGAGACTGCGATAGACACCGTTGTCGGTGGCGACGAACAGCTCGGCGCCGGAATCGGGAGCCAACGGAAACAGGATCCGACGAATCTGAAGTCCTTCGAGACCCTTGCCCAGCTCCACCCAGTTCCGCCCCAGGTCCTGGGTACGGAACAGCCCGGCGTCGGTGGCAGCGTAGAGGAGCGGCCCGAGCCACAAGAGATCGAACACGTGCTTGCCCTCGAGACCGACGTGGACCCAGCTGCCGCCCCCGTCGCTCGAACGCATCACACCCCCATTACTCACACCGACGAACAGAACCGGATCGACGGCGAAGAAGGACGACAGCGCCAGGGCGGAGACCCCGCCGCCCGCAAGACCCTCGCCCTTCGGGGCGAAGCTCTCACCCCCGTCGATCGAGAACTCGATGCCGTTCCCAGTGACCACCACGAGCGTCGGGCCAGGCCACTCCATTCGGTGAACTGGTGTCGCCACGATCGGGGTAGCGGCGAACTCGCGCCCGGCGTCCTTGGACTTGAGGAGTCCATCAGGCGTACCGACGAAGAGCGTCGCGTCCGCTCTGGGGTAACGAGAGGGCAGCACGACGCGCGGCTCGCCGTCCACTTCTCGCTTTTCCCAGCTCAGACCGAAGTCGCTCGAGAAGTAGAGCCCGGTCGCGGCGCCAACGTAGACAGAGGTCGTGAGCACGACGATCGAATAGATCTCGCCTATCTCTTCGAGCGACTCCCCGCTCGCGGCGCCCATCTCGCGCTCCCAGGACCTGCCCCAGGATCTCGATTGCCAGAGCCCTTCGGGCGTCCCGGCGAAGAGCGTCAGGGTCGTGACGATCGGCGGAGCCTCTCTGTTGCCTTGCTGGGCGCGGGCGGGCCCGATCTGCGTCAAGACGACCACGAGCGCCGCGAGGACGACTCGCCGGATCAACGTCGTTGGAATTGCTCCCGGAGGCGCCGGCAGGCCTTTTTCGGGTCCTCGGGGATCACCCGCGTGTTGCCGACAGTCGTCATGAAGTTGGCGTCACCGCTCCAGCGTGGCACGACGTGGAGATGAACGTGGTCCACCACCCCCGCACCCGCGGCTTCACCCAGATTCATGCCCACGTTGAGCCCGTCCGGATTGTAGAGATCAGCCATCAGGATCTCGAGGCGGCTCGCGAACCCCATCATCTCCGCCAGCTCATCGGGCTGGGCATCCGCCAGGCAGCCGACGTGCCTGAGGGGAGCGATCATCGTATGGCCAGATGAGTACGGGTACAGGTTCATCAGCACGAAGGCCAGTTCACCCCTGTGAACCACGAGGTTGTCGTCTTCGGGAACCCCGGGCGCCTCACAAAGCACGCATCCCATTCTCTTCGTGGGAGAGGAAGTCACGTACGAGTGGCGCCAGGGTGCCCAGAGCCGCTCCATCGGCCGCGTCCTAGCGCTCGGAGCTCAATCGGCCGCAGCGGATCGATTGATCCGCTCGCGCAGCTCCTTACCCGGCTTGAAATGGGGCACCTTCTTCGCGGGCACGAGCACCCCCGCACCGGTCTTCGGGTTGCGGCCGCGTCGTGAGCTGCGGTGGCGAACCTTGAAGCTACCGAAGCCTCGCAGCTCGATCTTGTCTCCCCCGCGGAGCGCGTCGGTCATCGCGGAGAAAACGCACTCGACGATGACCTCCGAGTGCTTGAGCGTCAGATGCGAGGCCTTCGCGACTTCATCGACGAGCTCTGCTTTCGTCACGTGGGCCTTGTCTCTCGACTTCGCTACTCTTCGGACCCCTGCTCGTCCGAGTCCTGCGCCTGGGATTGCGCCGCCCGCAGCGCCTCACTCATCGCCGTCGAAGGCTGCTCCTCCTCGACGGACTCGCGGTAGCGCGCCAGCTCCGCCGCGTACTCGTCCTGCTTCACAGCGCAGATGGAGAGGCCGATCTTCTTGTCTTCTTCGTTGACCTTGACGATCTTCATGGCGAAGACCTCGTCCGTCTTAATCGTCAGCTCGGGGTTGTCGGCGTGCTGCTCGTCCCACTCGGAAACGTGAACCAGCCCCTCGATCCCCTCCTCGATCTCGACGAAGGCGCCGAAGCTCGTGACGCGAACGACCCGGCCCTGCACCACATCGCCCTCGCTGTGCTCACCGAAGAAGCTGTCCCAGCGATCGCTGGCGAGCTGCTTCAGGCCCAACGAGAGGCGCTGGTTCTCGGCGTCGATGTTGAGCACGACGGCCTCGACCACGTCTCCCTTCTGAAGCACTTCCGAGGGGTGCTTGATACGTTTGGTCCACGAGAGATCGGAGATGTGGATCAACCCGTCGATACCCTCCTCGACCTCCACGAACGCACCGAACTCGGTGAGATTCCGCACCTTGCCGTTCAGACGGGAGCCGAGCGGGTACTTTTCGACGAGCTCGGACCACGGATTCGCCTCGACCTGCTTCAGACCAAGACTGATCCGGTGGGCCTCCTGGTCGATCCCCAGCACCTGACACTCCACTTCCTGACCGACCTCGAGGATCTTCGAAGGGTGCTTGACCTTCTTGGACCAGGACATCTCGGAGACGTGAATGAGCCCCTCGACACCCTGCTCCAGCTCGACGAACGCACCGTAGTCGGTCAAGCTGACGACCTTCCCGCCGACCCGGGTGCCGGTGGGGTACTTGATCGTCGCGGTCGTCCAGGGATCCGCCTTGAGCTGCTTGTATCCGAGCGAAACGCGCTCGCTCTCGCGGTCGAACTTCAAAACCTGGACCTTGATCTCGTCGCCGACCTTGAGGACGTCGCTCGGGTGGTTGACCCGGCCCCAGGAGATGTCTGTGATGTGGAGCAGCCCGTCCAGGCCGCCGAGGTCCACGAAGGCGCCGTAGTCGGTGATGTTCTTCACCGTGCCGAGAATGACCTTGCCCTCCTCCAGTCCGTCGAGGGTCTCCTTCTTGCGGCCGGCGTTCTCCTCTTCGAGAACGACCTTGCGGGACAGCACGATGTTGCCGCGGCGCTTGTTGACCTTGATGACGCGCATCCGCAGCTCTTGCCCGCGGAAGGTTTCCAGGTTGCGTACAGGGCGCATGTCGACCTGGCTGCCCGGGAGGAACGCCCGCACGCCGATGTCGACAGCCAGTCCGCCCTTGACGCGCTCGATCACACGACCCGTGACGATCTCGCGGTCGTGGTAGGCGCGCTCGACCTCGTCCCAGACCTTCATCTTCTCGGCTTTGTCCTTGGACAGGACCACGTAGCCGTCCTTGTCCTCGGTCTTCTCGAGCAGGACGTCCACCGTATCGCCGGGCTTGATGGTCGGCTTGCCGTCTTCGCCGCGGAACTCGTCGAGCGGAATCAGTCCCTCGGACTTGTATCCGACGTCGACGATCGCCTCGTTTTCCGTCAACTGCAGGACGACTCCCCTGACGACCTCGCCTTCCGCGAGGTTGCGGAAGCTGACGTCGTACATGTCGAGGAGGCGCTCGTACTCCTCCGGATCAAAAGGTGGCTCTTGGTCGGAGTCTTCGGAAACCAGCTCAGGCGCCTGCGGCGCGTCGGGAATCTTCTCGGTCTCGGTCATCGGCAGTGGACGGAACCTCCGTATGGCGAAAGGGTGTCCAGCTTTGGCGCCCGCCACCGGGTCCGCCCGTCTGGAGTCACGAAGAGCCGGATTCTAGATGACTAAGACGAAGACTGTCAAGGTTTTCGGGCTGTTTCTTGCCCCATCGAGGCCCCAGGGTTGGGGCCCCGGCGGCCGCCCTCGGGGCTCGGTCGAGCGCCCAGGCGGCGTCAGGCAATGGCCCGGGAATCCGCTCCACGGGTTCCCCGGCTGCGTTCGACCCGCAGGGGTTCAAGAAGTTGAACATGAAAAGCAACAACTGAGGTCCCGAGGACCCGCAGGCTGCAATAGGCTGACCCGGGGGAATCCCCAGGAGGCAAGATTGTCACGATTGGTCTGGACGGCTCCAACTCGCCGACACCCGACTGGGGCGGCCGATGGTAGTGGTCTTCAGCGATGGAGAGGACGGGCTCAGCTGGCTCTCCACCGAGGAGGTCGAGCAGGCGGCTCGCGAGTCGGAGGCGGTCGCGTTCGCCTTCCACTCCCGCCAGGCTGCCATCCCCAGCGACGGGACGCCCGCCCGCTGGGCGCGTCGATTCGATCCCTCGACTCAGTTCCTGAGGGCGGTGGCCAGGGACTCGGGTGGCAACTGTGGGGCGCGGAGGACGGCGATCTGCGCGCCGCCTTCCGTCGTGCGCTCGCACAGCTCCAGAGCCACTACCTGCTCCGCTAGATGCCGCAGCGCGGGAAGTGCGCCGAGTGGCACGAGCTCGAAGTGAAGCTCAGAGACCGCAAGGGCAAGATCCGAACCAGACGCGGTTACTCGGTGTCGTGTAGCGCCGACTGAAAGGTACTACTGGTCGGTCAATCGTCTTTGTAGGGCAGCCGCACCTCCCTGACGTCGCCTCGCGCCCGGCGTCTCGGGTCTTCGTCCGGGTCGAGCACCATCGCATCCTCACGCCGCAGCACTCCACCCAGCACGGCGAGACGTTCGGCGTAGTGAATCGCTCCCTCTCCCGGCCGGCGCGGGTACTCGTGGGCGAGCGACTCCAGCAGCTCCGCCTGCTCCGCAGTCTCACGCGCCATCCGCTACACCACCAACTTAGGATTGACGACCGCACGGACACATCAGGTCCAATGGCGACATGCACGCGTGTCAGCTTTGTCAGCGGCCCCCTCCGAGGGTGAGAAAGGGCCCGCGCAGCTGTCTGGAGGGGTTCTGGAGGGAGCCCGAAAGCGTCGGGCCTCAAGGTCTTCAGGGAAGGATGGGTGGCGGGAAGTTTGGCGGGGCTGCGCGGGCCCGGGGTGTCAGTCTGGTTTCAGGACCTCCCGATGGGTCAGGTCGCAAGGCCAGAAATCCGTTTCGTACGGCTCGAGGGCGCGACCTCTCCGATCGCTCAGACGTCGAACGGTCACGCGGTGACGTAGTTGCCCTGTGAGTGGTTGCCGGGGCCGCCAAAGGACGACCAGGCCATCCGGGCTCAGGCTCAGCTCCCCGTCGACGATGCTCTCGCGCGTCTCGACGACCAGGCAGCCGGGCTCCACAGTCGTGGGGTCGATGGGTGCCGAGATCCAAGCTACAACTGCGACGTCGCGCCACACCCCACACTCACCGTCCGCCGGATCGGTGCGCAGCACGCGAAGTGGCCCGGGCTCGTCTGTCTCTCTGCGTCCGTCGCCGCGCAGGCGACGGACCGCTCCCCGGTAGGCACTCACCTGGCGCTCCAACCTGCCCCCCGCCACACCAGTGTGCGAACGCGGGCCGTGGTGCCGGTGACTCGAACGGCACCCTGAAAGCGCTGCCCGGCGAGATAGAGAGTGCCCGGCGTAGCCGTTCCCAGCGTCGAGAAGGACACCATGTTGGAGCGTCCGAAGCGGATCGGGTCTTCGGGATCCAACGTGCCTCACGCGGGTGGGATCTCGGAGACACCCGGGCTGATCCCGATCCTGACGCCCGGGGCGCCCGAGCCGAGCCGATAGGGGCCCGCCACCCGAGCATCGATCCCGCGATCGATGTCGCGGCTTCTGACACCGTCGTAGTCCCCGTCGACGTACACACTGTAGTCCCAGATGCCGTCGCTGTCCTGCTCGAAGCGGATCGCCGTCTGGACGTTGCTTCGGATCGCCGCGACCGCGCGCGGCGAAAATCAGCCTGGAAGACCATCGCGGCACTGCGCAGCTGCGTTTCCTGGAAGTAAGCCTGCAGAGCCGGAATGCCCCAGCCGAGGCCGCCGAACATGAGCCCGAGCACTGTGAGCGTTTCGAGCAGGGTCTGTCCCCGTTCATTCATCGCGATGCCTCCTGTGATGAGTGCCCCGGGATCGGCGTGCGAACCCGGGGCACCCGGGGGTTGTCAGCGGCCCTCTTTGCCGCTGGCTGCCCCGACCGAGATGCGGTCGCGCAGCTTCAGGAAGCTCTTCTCGCCGATGCCTTTGACGTTCAGTAGCTCCTCGGGTGCCTGGAACGGGCCGCTGCTGTCGCGGTACTCGACGATTCGCGTTGCGAGCTTCTCGCCGACGCCGGGCAGCTCGGTGAGCTGCTCGACGCTGGCCGCGTTGATGTCGACCTTGTTTTGGGCAGGCGCTGCCAGCGCCATCCCTGCGGAAGCGATCACGGCGATCGCGACGGCCAGGGTCGTGGCTACGAACCGCTTGGTGTTGCTCATTTCTTCTTCTCCTCGATTTGCGGGACGGGCCCAACGGACCGCCCCGGGTTTTGTTTGAGGCAACCGTGCCGGGCCCATCCCGGACTCCGGAAGCGCCATCGCAGTGGCCCCGCGAACCGCGCTCCCAGGCGTCACCTCCTTTCGTCTCGGCCGCCCGCCCTCCCTTTGCGTTCGGCCGAGCCGCCGTGCGTCAGTGGGTAAGGGCAACGTCAGTGCCAGAGTGGTCCGGGAGGGCTAAGCGCCTGCAACGACAGCGATTACGTCATCAAGCGCAGGGGGACGCTGGTTTGGAGCAGGGCGAAAGCGTCAACTGGAGTTGTCGCGAACCCCGAGCGGCGATTCGATCCGCTTGGCTCTCAAGCAGTTGGGGGCGTCAAGCGGAGTTGACGCGGTCCCGGGAGTGGACGGCTACGACTCTTCGGAGCGACCTTCGAACAGCTCGAGCCACCCTTGGATGTCCGTCTCGCGCTCCGGTTTCTCAGCCCCTTCTTCGGACTGAGGCCCAGGCCGAGGCGACGCCCTCCGCTCGAGGGCGATCCACTGCTGCACCCTCATGGCCCGGGCACCGAGTGATCGGCACCGCTCGTAGAGAGCTTTGTCGGAGGTCACGACGATCAGCTCTCCGGGCCGGGCGTGGTGCTTCACGAGGCCTTCTATGACCGAATCGGCGTCGGAACCGGCGTGCGAGAAGCGCAAGGTCACGTTCCCGAGATGCTGCGGGCCCACCAGATCCTCTCGGAAGGGGCGTCCGTCAAACACGAGCGTGGCCCTGGCTCCCTGCCGGCGGCAGAACGCCGCAACGCGGGGCACCAGCTCGGCGCGACGGTCACGAGGACCCGTCGAATCCGTCCCGCCGAGCACGTTGTTGGCGTCGATCAGGTAGGGCACAGTCCGCCTAAAGTCTAGCCGTAGCAGGGGTTTCCATGGTAGTCTTAGCCTCCGAAGAGGCGCTTTCCGAGAGGCGGCTTCTGAGGGCGCTCCCAAGCGGCGCCGGGAGGGAGAATGGACGAGGCGTTCCCGTCGGGCGGCTCAATCGATCCGGCATCTTTCCCGTTTCTCGTCTTCAATCTCCACCGCCAGTCGGCGACCGGCTCTCTCAAGGTCGAAGGACCCGCCTACCACAAGGCCCTCTACTTCCGCTCGGGCCGACTCCTGTTCGCCTCCTCGAACGATCCCGGAGACCAGCTCGGCTCCATTCTCGTAGAGACACAGAGGATCACCCAGGAGCAGCTCGACGACGTCAACAGCAAGGTAGGCCCCGGCAGCCCGCTCGCGAAGCTGCTCTCGGAAAGCGGCGTCGTCAGCCAGCGGGAGCTGGCGGAGGCGGCTCGCGCCAAGGTCGAGAGAATCTTTTCCGACGTGATCTCCTACGAGACCGGCAGCTTCGAGTTCGAGGACGGTGTGCTTCCCAAGGGAGCGGTCGATCTCAAGCTCTCCAGTAAGCGTGTCGCACTCGCCGCCGTGCGTCGCATCGAAGATCGCGAGTTCGTTCTGAGGCACCTCGGTGGCCTCGACGTGGTGCTGACCCAGACGTCCGGTGACGTAACCGACGAAAGCGCCATCCTCGCCGCTCAGTTTGACGGCCAGCGATCCCTCAAGGAGGCCGCGAGCCTCGCTTCCCTCGAAGAGTTTGACGCGGCCAAGATCGCTTGTGCGATGGTATTTCTGGGATGGGCCCAGACCGGCGATGCCGGCGCCCCGGGGATCAGTCTGGACGACGGGGCCGAGCCGCAGCTCGACTTCGGCGGCGAGTCCGATTCCGAACTGGGCCTGGCCGGGCCCGGGGACCCGGACGAGACGATGATGCTCGGCACGGCCGGTGTCCCTCAGATCGACACCGCGGCTACGATGGCCGAGGGCACGCCGGCGAGCGCCGAGCCCGCGTGGCCGGAGGCGGTCGCCGAGCCGGATGTGGAGCCGGAGGAGCCCGAGCCGACACAGGCATGGCCCAGCGCCCTTGGCGACGACGAGGAGTCTCCCGGGTCAGAGTCAGAGTCCGAGTCGGCGTGGCCGGAGGCAATCGCTGAGGACGAAGAGGCGCCGACGCTCGTCTCTTCCGCCACTTCCGAGTCGTCGGGAGCCGGCCGAGCCAAGCCGACGAGCGAGGACCTGGCGGCGCTCGATGCTCTGCTCAGCACGAAGTCGAGCCACGAAGGGCCGTTGGCGCCGATCGGAAAAGATCCTTCCCCCGACTGGCAGCCCCAGTTTCTGAGCCAGGGCGGCACATCGAGAGGTGGTCGGGCCGGCTCCAGCGGGCGCGGCAAGGTGGGCATCGTGATCGCCGCGGTCGCGGGTCTCGCACTGGCGGGTGGAGGAGCGTACTGGTACTTCGTGATGCGGCCCGCAACCGACTCAGCAATCACGTCCCCGGTCGCTTCACGGACAACCACTCAGCCGCCCGCTCCGATGACCCTACCCGCGGTTCCGGCGACCACAACCGACCCATCAACTGAGGGAACCCCTCCGCCCCCTGCAAGCGCGGGAACGGAGCTCGCGGCGACGACGCCAGCCCCCCCCGCTGCGACCACGCCAGCTCCGTCGCCAACGGCCGCGACCCCGACGCCCGCACCTCAGCCGGCCACTGCTGGTTCACTGGAAGACGCCCGCCGCGCACTTCGCAGCGGCAAGCTCGACTCGGCCGCCCGGGCCTTCGCCAGCCACGCGAGGGGCGCTGGAACCCACACGCTACAGGTGCTCGTCGCCTGCGTGGCCGACACCGTCACGAAGGCGATGAAGAGCGCGGCTCGCGTCCGCGAGTCGTGACGACCTCAGGCATCCTCGAGTAGCCTCCAGGCCGGATGATCTCAGCGGCGCTCTTGCTCTTCAGCGGGACCGACGGTTCGATCCGCCTGCCCGTGCGAGGTCTGGCGGAACCCAGCGGAGACCTCGATCGGGTGATCCGGCACGAGCTGGCTCACACGTTCCTCTCGAGCAAGACGCGAGGAAACTGTCCCACGTGGCTCCAGGAGGGCGTCGCCCAGTGGCTCGAAGGCGGCGATCCGGAGCGTGGGGATCGACACGTCGCTGCGGAACTGCGCGCCGGAGACCTGCTCGCGCTCCACACTCTCGAAGCCCCGTTTCACGAACGGGTCGAGCCGGAGGCCCGGCTGGCCTATGCGGCGAGCCTGTCCGCGATCGCGCACCTGCTCCGGACCCGCGGGGTTCAAGGGCTGGTCCGCCTCCTCGAGTCCCTGGGCGCCGGCGTTCCCTCGGACGACGCTCTCTCGCAGGCGATCGGCATGAGCTACGCCGAGTTTCAGGAATCGTGGGAGCGGCACCTGGCCGCGGTGCCCAAAGAGGCCTAGGAGTCTGCGCGGCAGGAACGAAATCGGGTGAATGAGCGTTTTTGAAGTTATGGGAACGAGTTTCCGTCCGTACAGTCCTGACCAATCGAGTTTGTTTCCGTCGAATCCACGAGACTGGCTTCCGGAGGGTCATCTTTCGTTTTTCATCTCGGATACGGTGGAGGCGATGGATGTGCGTGCTTTCTACGAGCGCTACGAGGGCGATGGACGTCGGAACCGACGATTCGATCCTCGAATGATGCTGAAGGTTCTGATCTACGGCTATGCGACAGGGACGTTTTCGTCTCGTGGGATCGCGAAGAAGCTGGAAGAGGATGTCGCATACCGTTATTTGAGCGGAGGCAATTTCCCGGCACACCGGACGATCAGTGATTTCCGTTGTGACCATTTGTCCCAGTTTCGATCTGTATTCGTCCAAGTCGTGCGTCTGGCTCAAGAAGTGGGTTTGGTCAAGCTTGGGACGTTGATTCTGGATGGAACGAAGGTCAAGGCGAATGCCAGCAAGCACAAGGCGATGAGCTACGAGCGTATGAAGAAAACGGAGAAACAGCTCCGTCGAGAGATTCGGGCTATCACCGCTCTTGCGAAACAAGAAGATGCTGCGGAAGACGTCGAGTTTGGTCCTGATTTTCGTGGCGACGAACTGCCAGAAGAGCTGGCGCGCCGAGATTCACGGCTCAAGAAAATCCAAGCAGCGAAGGCACGTCTGGAGGCCCGTCAGAAGGAAGAAGATCAGCAGGCCGGACGTCGGCCAGGGGATGACAAGGAATCGAAGCGAGGGTCAAAGTTCAAAAGGAGATTTGGCGTACCTCCGGACAAGAAGCAGGACAACTTCACCGATCCCGAAAGCCGCATCATGAAGGATTCGAGTGGCTACCAGCAGTGCTTCAATGCCCAAGCCGCCGTCGACGAGAAATCGCAGCTGATCGTTGCGACCGGGTTGACCAACAACGCTGCGGATGTCGGTCAGCTCGAGCCGATGCTGAAAACGGCTCAAGCCAACACCGGTGAGAAGCCCAAGCGTGCCCTGGCCGATGCCGGCTACCGTTCCGAAAAGAACCTACTGCACTTGGAACGTACCGGAATCGACGGTTTCGTGGCTCTGGGGAGAGAAAAGTAAAGACTCTCCACCAACGTCGAATTCGAAGCTCGAAGCGACGCTCCGCATGAAGGCGAAGCTCAAGACGAAACGTGGTCGCAAGTGGTACAAGCGGCGCAAACTCGGCGAACCGCCATTCGGATGGATCAAGGCTGTGCTTGGTTTCCAATCCTTCAGCCTTCGAGGGCTTGAGAAAACCAGCGCCGAGTGGAATCTCGTTTGCTTGGCGCTCAACCTCAGGAGACTCAATCAGAAGATGGTCTGGGTATGATCACCACCCGGCCTTGGATCCGCCCGTCCTCCCTCGCGAGCACTCGTCCGCGAGCCCACTACTGCCGTTTAACCCAGGCAAGATGATCTCTCGGGTCACAAGGCACGATGACACCCGGGCTGAACTACTGCCGCGCAGACTCCTAGGCCTCTTTTCGGTACCACTCCACGGTTCGAGCCAACCCGGTCCCGAAATCGACCTTCGGATCGTAGCCGAGCACTCGCTTCGCGAGCGTGACGTCGGCGACGCTGTGTTTCACGTCGCCGACGCGCGGCGCCCTGCGGACCGAGCGCGGTGTCACCCCGATCGCTGCGGCCACACTGCGGAGCAGTTGGCGAAGGTCGATCCTCTGGCCCATGGCCACGTTGAGGCCCTGCCCTTTCGCGTTGCCTGTCTTCATCGCGAGCAGGTTCGCGTGCACTACGTTGTCGACGTAGGTGAAGTCGCGGCTCTGCCGGCCGTCGCCGTAGATGGCGGGCGTCGATCCGTCGAGCAATGCCCTCGTGAACAGGCCGATCACGCCGCTATAGGGCGAGCCGATCGCCTGGCGTGGACCGAAGACGTTGAAGTAGCGCAGCGTCAGGGTCTTCATTCCGTAGAGCTCGTGGAACATACGCACGTAGTGCTCGCCTACCAGCTTGCCCGCGGCGTAGGGGGAGAGCGGCAGCGGAGTCATCGATTCGCGCTTCGGCAGCTCGGGGCTCTCGCCGTACACCGACGAAGAGCCCGCGTAGATGAAGCGCTCGACGCCCGCGTCGCGGGCCGCTTCGAGCATGGTGATCGTCGCCGTGGCATTGGCACGGTGGGAGGCGAGCGGCTCCTTCACGGACCGCGCGACGCTCGGCATCGCCGCTTCGTGGAAGACGCAGTCCACGCGCCTGACGGAGCGCCGGGCCGAGGCGTAGTGGGCGCACTCCCCCTTGACCACTTCGACGGATTCTCGAACCGAGCGGAGGTTCTTGAGCTTGCCGCTCGACATGTTGTCGAGGACGCGAACCCGATGCCCGCGCACGACGAGCGCTTCGACCAGATGGCTTCCGATGAAGCCCGCGCCTCCCGTGACGAGCATCCGCAACCGCTACCTCCTCCCCCAAGGAAGCCACCGTACCCGCCATCGTTGAGAGTCCCTCAGAGCGGGCCTGTAAGCCGGATTCTGTGGCCCTCGAACGCTCGGAAGCGTCAAGGGACGGCGATCATTCCTCTAGCTCCGTGGTTACCCACGGAGTCGAGCGACCTACCCGGGGACTCGACTGGGCCAGCCTCAAACGCCCCCCTATTCGGTCTTGCTCCGTGCGGGGTTTGCCCTGCCCGTCCTGTCACCACGACGGCGGTGCGCTCTTACCGCACCTTTTCACCCTTGCCACCCCAGGTTGCCCTGGAGTTCGGCGGTGTATTTTCTGTGGCACTTTCCCTGAGGTCACCCTCGCTGGCCGTTAACCAGCACACTGCCCGATGGAGTCCGGACTTTCCTCGTCGGGGCCGTGGCCATCGACGCGATCACCCGGCCTGCTCTGAAGGACGCGGGAAGAGTAATGCGGCGCGCTGCGAGGGGTCAAGCATCCTTCTCCTGACTGATCCCGTACTGCTCGAGCTTCTTGTAGAGGTTCGAGCGCGGCGTGCCGATCGCCTGTGCCGTCCCCGAGATGTTCCACTGGCCCTCGCGCAGCTTGTGGACGAGGAAGGCCCGCTCGGCCGCTTCCTTGAAGTCCCTGAGGGTCTGAGCGCCGGCCACGAGGTTGGGGCTGTCGCTCGTGGCGGAGCGCGCCAGCTCGCTCACGTGATGCTCGTGAATCGCCGCGTCCGGGATCATGATGACCAGGCGCTCGATGGTGTTGCGCAACTCCCGGACGTTGCCGCGCCAGGCGTGACGGCGCAGCAGCAGCAGCGCCTCGGGCGTGAGCGTCTTGCGCCTGAAGTTGTTCTCCGCGCAGAACTGATCGATGAAGTGCTCCACGAGGGGCTCGATGTCGTCGACCCGCTCGCGCAGCGGTGGCACCCGGATCGGAATCACCGACAGCCGGAAGAACAGGTCTTCCCGGAAGCGCTCCTTCTCGATCTCCTTCTCCAGGTCCTTGTTGGTGGCGGCGATGACGCGAACGTCCACCTGGATCGTCCGCTGTGAGCCGATCCGCTCCACCTCACCTTCCTGCAGAACGCGAAGAACCCTGGCCTGCGTCCGAACGCTCATGTCACCGATCTCGTCCAGGAAGATGGTCCCCTGGTTGGCCAGCTCGAACTTGCCGACCTGTTTCTCGGTAGCGCCCGTAAACGAGCCCTTTTCGTGGCCGAACAGCTCGCTCTCGATCAGCTCCTCGGGGATCGCGGCACAGTTGACCTGCACGAAGCTCTCGTCCCGGCGCTTGCTGTTGCGGTGGATCGCCCGCGCCACGAGCTCCTTGCCGACGCCGCTCTCGCCCGTGATGAGCACGGTCGCGGTGGTGGGAGAGGCGCGCTCGACACTCTCCCAGACCTTCTCGAGGGCAGCGCTCTTGCCCACCATCCGATACTTGCGGTCGAAGGTGAGCCGGAGCCTCCTGTTCTCCTCGGTGAGGCGGCGCTGGCTCAGGGCGTTTCGCGCGACGACCAGGATCCGCTCACCCTCGGGCGGCTTCTCGATGAAGTCGAAGGCTCCGAGCTTGGTGGACTCAACCGCCGTCTTCACGCTTCCATGGCCTGAAAGCATCACAACGGGGGGCGAGGATTCCCGGGACTTCAGCTGCTTCAAGACCTCGAGGCCGTCCATCTGCGGCATCTTGATGTCGAGGATAACGAGATCCGGGGGCTCACGTTCGGCGATCTTGAGGGCCGCCGCCCCGTTCGCGGCGAGAACGCAATCGTAGCCCTCGTACTCGAAGATCATCTTCAGCGACGAACGAATCGCCTCTTCGTCGTCGATGATCAGGACTCTTGGCTTCATGGGGAGAACCGCACGGGCAGGCAAAGGAGTATACGCAATGCGAGCGTCATCCCGACTTATGGAGCCGCTCCCGTCCTGGCGCCCTCTCGGAACTGATCCATCCACCCGTTGCCGTACTCGGCTTCGGCCAGCAGCCGATTGTGCGCCCGGCACATCAGCCGGATGTTGCCCGGACTGTGGTCGCCACCTCGACCATAAGGTTCATCGTGATGATGCAACTCCAGGTGTTTCCGGGCCCTGCACCACCTGCCCTGAGCATCGACGAAGCTGCAGCGCCCGCTGTCCCGCGCGTGCACCGTCCGCCGCACGGCCGCGGGGATGTTGCGTGAAACCGCCCGTATGTCCGTCTGGGCCAGCGTCTTGCGCGGCTTCTTCGTCTTGCCAAAGCGCCGGGCCTCGAGCTCCTCCAGCTTCTCGCTGACGACCCGTTCGAGAACCGTTGCCAGGTCTCCATCGGGCACAGAGGCACTCATCAGAGCCTGGAGCCGCTCCAGCTTCTCGCGAAACTCAGCGCTGGCGGTGAACTGGACCTTGTAGCGCTCGGGTGCGAGCGACTGGATCGGGACCGGCCGAGCGCCAATGCCCAACGACCTCTCAACTGCGTCCGGACGCAGTTCGCTCCCGTCTATGGGCAGGGAAGACTCGCTGGTTTCGCCGCCAACCTCGTCCGGACGCAGTTCGGCAGCCGATCGTATGGGCAGCTTCCTCACAGTCGCTGGGACATCTGCTCGGGGCTGAAGCTCCGCAATCGGCGTCGAAAAGCTGTCAAGTAGAAAATGAAAAAAGTAGCTTCAAAGTGCCTCTTTCGAGACCAGAGGAGTGATCTCACCTCGCTGGCTCCTTCGACTCGGCATCTTCGGCGGCACTCGCTCAGGATGACGTCGGAGGCAGAACCGCTGACGCGGGCTGTGGTCGCTGTGGGCGCGAACTGGTGTGGCCAGCGGTCGCGTCCACGGACCGGTGGGAAACCGTCGGCATGCTCATCGGTTTTCCACGGGTCCGGCGGCGTCCACAGCCCAAAGCGCCCCTCGACTATGACTCCTCTGCGATTGAAGACGAGGGGCTGGCGGATCCTTCGGTCGCATCCTTCGCTGCACTCCCTCAAGATGACGTGGGGGGACGCGAGGGGCGGACGGGTCCTTCACCTGCGCCGGTCGCTGCACTCCCTCAGGGTAATGCTGCTGTTTCCTCGAGGAGCGAGCGAAAAGCCGACTCGTCCAGCACCGCGACGCCGAGCTTCTCGGCCTTGGCGAGCTTGGATCCGGGCTTGGCTCCCGCGATCAGGCCGGAGGTGCGCTTCGAGATGGTAGACACCACTCGCCCCCCGCGCGACTCGATCGCAGCGCGAGCTTCGTCACGCGTCATCGTCGGGAGAGCGCCCGTGAGCACGAACTGCCGCCCATGGAGTGGAAGCTTCTCTGCGGCCGCCGCGGCATCCGAAGTATCGATGGGCTCTTTCACTCCAATCCGCTCGCGCAGGAACCACTCGACCAGGGTCATGTTGCGCTCGGCGTCGAACCAGGAGCGCAGCGATTGGGCGACGACGGGCCCGATCTCGGGCAGGTCTTCCAGCTCTTCGGGCGACGCCGCGATCAGCTTGTCCATGCTGTCGAAGTGCTCCGCCAGCACGCGCGCTGCCCGCTCGCCCACGTGACGGATGCCGAGACCGAACAGCAGGCGGCGCAAGCTCCTGCCCCTGCTGCGCTCGATCTGTTCGACGAGGTTCCCGGCCGACTTCTCCGCCATCCGCGGGAGCTCGCTCAGATCGGTAGAGGTGAGACCGTAGAGGTCCGCGAAGTCCTTGACGAGTCCGGTCGTCACCAGCTGCCTGATGAGGACCTGCCCCAGGCCCTCGATGTCCATCGCCTCCCGGCGCGCGAAGTGCTTGAGCGACTGCTCGAGTTGGGCGGGGCACGAGGCGTTCGGGCAGCGCCGATCGACCTCACCCTCGGGCTTGACCGCCTCCGTGTCGCATACCGGGCAGCGCTCGGGCGCCGACCACGGCGCCGCGCTTCCGGGCCGCACCTCGGTCACAACCGACACGACCTTCGGGATGACGTCGCCGCCCTTCTCGATCCTGACGGTGTCCCCCACCCGCACGTCCTTGCGCGCGACCTCGTCCTCGTTGTGGAGGGTGGCGCGGCTCACAGTGCTTCCTGCCAGCAGCACGGGCTCGAGAATCGCGACGGGAGTGAGGCGACCGGTACGACCGACCTGCACCTCGATCGCTTTCACGACCGTGCGGGCCTGGCTCGCCGGGTACTTGAAGGCGATGGCCCAGCGGGGGGACTTCGACGTCGCGCCCAGCTCGCGCTGGAGCGCCACCTCGTCTACCTTCACGACGACGCCGTCGATCTCGTAGTCCAGCTCGTCGCGCCTTTCGCCCCATTTCGCACAGAAGGCCAACACCTCGTCGAGGGTGGCGCAAAGGCACGAGTTCGGATTGACCTTGAGCCCCCATTCGCCCAGCCGCTCGAGGCCCGTGTACTGGCTGGCCAGCTCGAGACCCACCGCCCCGGCAATCCCGTAGACGAACATGTCGAGGCCCCGCGATGCGACGATCCGACTGTCGAGAGTCTTCATCGTCCCGGCCGACGCATTGCGAGGATTGGCGAAGAGCTCCTCGCCGCCCGCCGCGCGTGCTTCGTTGAGGCGTGCGAAGCTGCTCTTCGGAAGAAATACCTCGCCACGCACCTCGAGAGCGCCCGGCGGATCGACCCCCTGCAAGCGCAGCGGCACCGAGCGAATCACGCGTGCGTTGGCGGTGACGACGTCTCCGCGCACACCGTCCCCGCGGGTCACGGCACGTTCGAGCAAGCCCTCGCGGTAGTGCAGCGAGAGCGACACGCCGTCGATCTTCAGCTCGGCCGTGTAGCGGATCGTTCGTTCGCCGACGAGGCGGAACACGCGCTGCTCGAACTCACGAAGCTCGTCCTCGCTGTAGGTGTTGTCGAGGCTCAACATGCGAACCGGGTGCGTGAAGCCTGGGAACTCCTCCGAGGGCCTCTCCCCCACCCGTCGCGTCGGGCTCTCCGGAGTGACCAGGTCTGGAAACCTCGCTTCGATGTCCCGCAGCTCCCGCTCGAGGCGGTCGAACTCCGGGTCCGAGATCTCCGGCGCATCGAGCACGTAGTAGAGATACTCGTGGCGACGCAGGCGCTCGCGGAGCTCTGCCGCGCGCACCGCCGCTCGGTTCCGGCTCATCGGGCTCGCGGTCAGTGGTCGCGGGCGAGGATGAAATCGGGCAACGATTCGAGGGCATCCCGGTACGGCGATTCCGGGAAGTCTCGGAGATCGGCGCGCGCCGCGTCGGCATAGTGCTCGGCGAGATCACGCGCCGCGCTGAGCGCGCCGCTGTCAGAGACGAGACCGACAACCTGCTCTCGCGCCACCCGATCGAAGCCACGGTCCTCGACGACCATCGAGATCTGCTCCCGCGCCGCCCCTCCCCCGCGCTCGAGTGCGAAGATCGCCGGCAGCGTCAGGCGCCCTTCCCGGAGATCGTTGACGACCGGCTTGCCAAGGCGTTTCTCATCGGCAACGAAGTCCAGGATGTCGTCGATCATCTGGAAGCAGATACCGAGGTTCATCCCGAAGCGGGCCATCGCCTCCTGGGGTCCGGAGCCGACCGCGCCGAGAATGGCGGGGATCTCGGTGCACGCGGCGAAAAGGTGGGCCGTCTTGCGCCGAATGATGTCGAGGTGGTCGTCGGGGCGCACTCCGAGGTCGCCGCAGCGCTCGATCTCCAGCAGCTCGCCCTCGATCATTCTCAGCGTCACGTCCGACAGCAGTCGCAGGATCGGGAGGTTGTCCTGAGAGAGCGCCATGCCCATCGACTTCGTGTAGAGAAAATCTCCCAGCAGAACCGTGATGTCGTTGCCCCAGCGACTGTTCACGCTGAGCCGGCCCCGCCGCGTCGTCGCCTCGTCGATGATGTCGTCGTGGAGGAGCGTCGCGGTGTGGATGAACTCCACGACGCCGGCCAGCAGAATCGCACGCTCACCCCGGTACCCGCAGAGTCTGGAGGCGAACAGCAGCAGCGCCGGGCGAACTCGCTTGCCTCCGCCCTCGCGCACGTACCGGCCGATCTCGGCAATCAGCTTGACGTCCGAACGCGACTGCTCCTCTAAGAGCGTCTCGACGGCGCGAAGGTCGTCCTCGACCAGTTGAAGGATCTCCTTCAACTCCGCGACGGGCCGTCGATCGGTGGGCCGGACGGTTGCCATGGGACTAGCGATAGTTGGTGAACTGCATGTCGATGCCGAGATCGACTTCCTTCAACATCTGCATGACCGACTGAAGGTCGTCTTTCTTCTTGCTGGAAACGCGCACCTGGTCGCCATCGATCGAAGCCTGCACCTTGAGCTTCTGCTGCTTGATCCGCTTCACGATCTCGCGGGCCTTGTCGGTGGGGATCCCCTTCTGGAGGTCGCCCTTCTGGCGAACGGCCCCGCCCAGCGACTCCTCGACCTCGCCCCAGCTCAGGGCCTTCAGCGGCACCTTCCGCTTGACGAGGCGGGCCTCGACGACATCCCGGACCGCGCCGATCTTGGAGTCCTCGGAGGACGCCAGCACGATCTGCTCGCCCTCGAGCGAGGCGTGCGAGCCCGAGCCCTTCAGGTCGAAGCGATTCGAGATCTCTTTCATCGCCTGCTGCAAGGCGTTCTTCACTTCTTGCAGGTCAACCCGGCTGACGACGTCGAAGGAGCTATCGGACACGAGGGATGTTGAATAGAAGAGCTGCCACGGGCTCGTAGAAAGTGACGGATTCCAAAGGGCTTGTCAAACCAGGCAGCAGGTCAGGACCTCTTCTTCCTTTCGAGCAGCCGGCCGAAGTTCGCCAGGGCCGCCGCCGCGACCTGCTCGTAGTCGACGTTTCGAAGCTCGGCGACCCGCCTGACGACTTCCACCACGAACGCGGGCTCGTTGCGCTTGCCACGGTGAGGCGGAGGGGCGAGAAAGGGCGAATCCGTCTCGACGAGCAGGCGTTCGATCGGCATCGTTTGCGCCACCTCCGCAATCGTTATCGCGCGCGGGAACGTCACGATGCCCGAAAAGGAGATGAAGAAGCCGAGGGCCAGAGCACGGTTCGCGAGATCGTGCCCGCCGGTAAAACAGTGAATCACGCCGCCGACCTCGCCGGCGCCCTCCTGCTCGAGAATCTCGGCCGTCTCTGCGTCGGCCTCCCGGGTGTGGACGATGATCGGGAGCCCGAGGTCCCGCGCCAGGCGAATCTGACGCTTGAACACCTCGCGCTGAACGGCGCGTGGCGACTTGTCGTAGTGGAAGTCCAACCCGGTCTCTCCAACGGCAACGATCGCACCATCTCGGGCCAGCCCGGTCAGCTCCTCGTAGGTCGCCTCCCCCGCCAGCTTCGCGTCATGGGGGTGTACTCCCGCGGAGGACGGAAAGCCATTCGACTGTGCGACTTCGATGGCCCTCCGGTGACCCGCCCCCTCGTCGACACAGCCGACGAGCAGCAGGTCGACGATCCCGGCCTCGCGTGCCCGCTCGACGACCTCCGAGCGGTCGCCGTCGAACGCGCCCATATCGATATGGCAGTGGGAGTCTGCCGTGGGTTCAGGAGCAGCCATCGATGTATCCCAGAGAAACGAGGTTCTCACATTGTTCCGGCGTCAGCTCCGAGCGCGCCGACCGGCCCGGCGGCCCGGCCAGCTCACCGAGTCGGGCAAAGAGCTCCTGACGCGCATAGGCGGCGAGCAGCGGAGATCGCTTGGCGAGGTCCGTCTGCTCGCCGGGGTCACGCTCCAGATCGAAGAGCCGCTGCTCACCCGTCTGTGTGTCGAAGATCAGCTTGAGCCCTTCGCTTCGCCATGAATAGCGCGGCCGATTCCAGACGGTCCGGGACAACACGGCTCCCTTGCCCGGGCTTCCGGCGGCCACGTCGAGCAGGCTGACCCCCGAGAAGGACTCGCGCGCGCCGCCGCTGTCTGCGGCGCCAAAGACGTCCGCGATAGTCGGAGCAAGGTCCAGCAGATCGACCAGCTCTCCGTTGCGCACGCCGCGCGGTCCGGTGCCAGCGGGGAAGCGCATCACCAGAGGCACGCGAACGCTCTCCTCGTAGAGCTGCACGTTGTGGCCGATCCAGCCGTGCTCGTGAAGCGCCTCGCCATGGTCAGCCGTGATGATGAGGAGCGTCTTTTCGAGGAGGCCCGCGCCCTCGAGACCTGCGACCAACTCACCGAGCGCGTCGTCCGCCTGCGCCAGGTTCGCGTCGTAAAGAAGCCGCAGCTGCCGCTTCTCTTCCTCGCCGAGGGATCGTTCGCCACGGTTCACGGCTGTGATCCAGCTCATGTCACTGCGCAGGGGTTTCGAGAGGGGGCCCGCGTCGGCGCCCAGGCGATCGAGAAATTGCTGCTGCGGATCGAAAGGAAAGTGCGGCTCCCGATAGTGCACGTACGCAAAGAAGCGTTCGGAGCCGGCGTCGCCCCCCCACCAGCCCGGCAGGATGGACCGCATCGCGGACGCTTCGCTGCCGTGGGTCTCGAACACCTCGTGGAACTCGGCGAAACCGCGATCGAAGCCGAACGCCCGGCCGGCCACGGCATTGGCGACGAACCCTGCCGTGTGCACGCCGCGGGCGCTCAGCAGCTCGGCAAGCGTGAGAAGGCCTTCGGGAAGCCGGGCGTCGAAAGCAGTCTCGGAGTGATGGCGGTCGGGGTGGGTCGAAGTCCACACCGACGACATCGCGCCGAGCGTGTAGACCGCGGGTGTGAAGGCCCGGTCGAAGACGACCCCCTCGGCGGCGATGCGATCGGCGTTGGGGGTGGTGGGCCGCTCATGGCCGTAGCTTCCGAAGCTGCCGGCGCGAGCGGCGTCCATGAAGACGAGCACGACATTGGAGTCCCGGAGGGCCTCCCGCAGCCAATCGCCCGCCGTCGAGCCGCGCGCCGTTTCGCTCTTTTCTCCCACCAGTCGGGGCGCTTGCCAGCGAATCCACGCAAACCGACTCTGGCTGGATTCCACGTGCAGTCCCAACCGGACCACTTCACCCTCGAGATCGGGGAACGGCAGGTCCACCTCGAGGGCGGTCTCCCCACGGGCCGACAGCTGGCGCCGGTACACCTCGCGCTCGGGTTGCTCCGTCTCCAGCGTCACGACCACCGACGCCTCGCTCCCGGCGGTTTGCGCGCCCGGATGCAGCTGCGCCGTCGCCACGAAGCGGCCACGCGGTGGGACCCTGAAGGCGAACCGCACGCTACCGGGCCCGACCTGATCGAAACCGGGCACGCCGTCCATCGCATGGATCGCGAGCGGCCAGGGAGCGTCGCGGCCCAGCAGATCATCGAGCGACTCATCGTCCGGGGCACCGATGACGATGCCGTAGAACGCCGCTGCGAGCCGGCCTCCATCCCCGCTGCCCGCGTTCAGCTCCGCCATCGAGCTCGACTCCGCGAACTCGAAGCGCAGCCGATTCTCCGCACGCCGTTGCGCCGCGAGAGGCAGCGGGATCCGGTAGCGGTGCCGCTGGGTGTTCAGCTGCATCTCGACCACCGCGGTCCCGTTCAGCTCCACTGAGACGCGCTGATTGGAGATCCCCTCAAAGGGGCGCAATTCCACGATGGCCGCCGCGTCGGCGTCACCCGGCAGATCGACGACGATCTCGACCTCCTCACGTGCCCAGACGTAGCGGTCCCCGGGCTCACCGCTGGCCCAGCGATGGAAGCCCTCGGCGAGGTGGGGTTCGGCGTCGGGTGTCCCGAACGAGATGAGCGTGTGGATCGACCGGTGCTCTGCCACGGCCACGCGGTCGACGAGGTCGAGCACGACGCCGGGCTCGGGCGAAGCACAACCCACCGCGAACGCAAGGCTCGAGACGGCGAGAGGACAGGCCCTGCTCTTCAAGCGATCCGGGGTGGAGCCCCGATCATTTGATGGGCGTGCCCGGGGCGACTTCCGCCTCCGGCTGGAGCAGCACGGGACGCCCATCGATCTCAGCCGCCAGGACCATGCCGTTCGACTCGACGCCCATCAGCCTCGCAGGCTTGAGGTTTGCCACGACGACGACCGAGCGGCCCACGAGCTGCTCGGGCTCGTAGGCGTCGGCCATTCCGGCGACTACCTGCCGTTGCTCGCTTCCGAGATCGACCTGCAGCTTCAGCAGCTTCGTCGATTTGGGAATCCGCTCGGCGGTCACGACACGCGCGATCCGCAAGCGCACCTTGGCGAACTCTGCGATGTCGATGCGATCATCCGGCGGGGCCGTCTTGTCGGCGACCACATTCGCTCCTTTGTCGGTCGACTTCGAGCCCGCTTTCGGCCCGCGCTTCGCGCGGTCCGGCTCGATGCGTGGAAAGAGCGCCTCGGCCGCTCCGAGCGGGCTCCCGGCCTCGAGCAGGCCCCAGCGGAGGTCGTCGGGGCCCAGCTCGCTCGAGGGCCGTCCGACCGTCCCCAGCACGCGAAGGGCCGCGCTCGGCATCGCCGGGAATACCAGCACGGCGATCAGTCGAATCGCCTCGAGCAATCCGTACAGGAACGTTTCGAGCTCCGCCCGCCGCGCCTCGTCCTTGGCCAGCTCCCAGGGAGCGCGCGTGACGATGCGCACGTTCAGCTCGGCCACGGCGCCCCACAGCTTCTGCAGCGCGCCGGAAAAGTCGAGCGCCTCGTAGCGCTCGATCACCAGCCCGACGAACTCCTCGAGCCGTGCGGGGTCCGCCCAACGCACCTCGAGTCCTTCCGCGGCCTGCCTCTCCTTCACGGGTGCCGGCACCTTGGTGTCGCAATACCTCCGCGCCATCGTGACGGCCCGGGAGACCAGGTTACCGAGATCATTCGCAAGATCGCTGTTGTAGCGCTTCACGAACGCCTCGTCGGTGAAGTCCCAGTCCTGGCCGAACGACCCTTCCCGGAGGAAGAAGTAGCGGACCGAATCGACTCCGTAGCGGTCGATCAGCAGGTCGGTGTCGATGACGTTGCCGGTCGTCTTGCTGAGCTTGCGGCCGCCCTTCGTCATCCAGCCGTGGGCGAAGATGCGCGTCGGAATCGGCAGCTCGGCCGCCTTTAGCATCGCCGGCCAGTAGAGACAGTGGAAACGAATGATCTCCTTGCCGATCAAATGGAGGCGCTCGCCGCCGTGCTCCCAGAACTTGCGGTACGCGTCGCCTTCGTCCGCGTAGTCGAGCGCGGTGATGTAGTTGGCGAGGGCGTCCATCCAGACGTAGAAGACGTGACTGGGCTCCTCGGGCACCGGGATGCCCCACTTGACGCGAGCCCGGCTGATGCTGAAGTCCTGTAGCCCCTGGCCAACGACTGACAGCACCTCGTTGCGCCGTCCGGTGGGCTCGATCTGCAGCTGCCCGGACTCGATCACTTCTCGCAGCCATGGCTCGTACGCCGAGAGACGGAAGAAGAAGTTCTCCTCCTCGGTCCACTCGCAAGCCCGCTCGTGGTCCGGGCAGAGGTGATCGTCTCCCTGCACCTCGTCTTCGGTCTTGAAGCCCTCGCAGCGCGGACAGTACCAACCGGAGTAGTTGTCCCGATAGACGGCCGGCTGCCCCCCCGGGGCTTTCGCGTTCACCAGACGTGCCCAGAGCGCCAGCACGCCGCGACGATGGAGATCGTCCGTCGTGCGGATGAAGCGGTCGTAGCGGACGTCGAGACGGTCCCAAAGCGCCCGGAACCGGCCCGCGATCTCGTCACAATACGCCTGGACGGCCACGCCCTTTTCCTGCGCGATGCGCTCGATGTTCTGCCCGTGCTCGTCCGTACCCGTCAGGAAGTACGTCTCCCGACCCAGGAGCCTCCGCGCTCGCGTGAGCGTGTCGGCCGCAACCGTGGAGTAGGCGTGCCCCGGGTGCGGGACGTCGTTCACGTAGTAGATCGGTGTGGTGTGGTAGGCGGTGCCGCTGGCTTCGCTCATCCGGATAAGAGGCCGCCGCCGCGGTGGGCGGAGAGCAGCGACCCAAACCTCCCTGGGGGGAACGCGGCGCGCGACCGCAGCGCGCCCGCAATCATCGAAACTGAAGGAGTATTGTAAGTCCGTCGCCTGATTCAGGGTAGCTGCGGGATCTCGTCTCCGACGAAGATCCGCAGCACGTTGGGCCGTTCGGGATCTTCTGTGGTTCCGGCGCCGCAGCCGATCGCCGTCGGCCGCATCGGCGGCAGCGGTCCGTAGCTCGAGGCGTAGTCGGTGACGAGGAGCGCCCCAGTGGGAGTCAATCGCTCGCCGTCGCCCGCCCCGTAGCACGGCACGCCGTGCAACAGCCGAGCCGTGGCGGGAGCTGGAACCGGCATCTGGCCGTGCTGTGTCGCCACGGTTCCCGTCCCCACGTTGAGGGGCGAAGCGCTGACGCGCTCGACACCGAGCCAATCCATCGCGATCACGGCGCCGACGATGTCCACGATCGAGTCCACCGCCCCGACCTCGTGGAAATGCACCTTCTCGATCGGGGTTCCATGGACCGATGCCTCGGCCTCACCCAGCCGCTCGAACAGCCTGCTCGCACGGGCTCTGTGGGCGTCGGCCAGCTCGCTCGAGCGGATCAGCTCGAGGATCGAAGACAGGTGACGCGCCCCTTTGGGCGGCGCTTCCACCACCACATCGAGCTTGAGAGCGCGCAGGCCGCAGCGTCGCGTCTCCGCCGTCTCGATCCGATAGCCGTGAAGCGGGAGCTTCGCGAGCTCCTCCGTGAGCGCGTCCAAGGGCAACCCGAGATCGATGATGGCGGCGAGGAGCATGTCGCCTGCCGCTCCGGAAGCGCACTCGAGATACGCGATTCGGGTCATCTATTGGGCTCCACGAGGGAGCTGATGTTACTGGATCCTGGGGACTCGAGACGCTCCCCCCTTTCACACTGCCCACAACGCTCGGGGCAGGGGCGCTTGGTTTGGGCGGGTCGTGGATAATCGCCGGACACATGGGGCGTACACACACCGCGGCCGCGGCTTCGCCGTTGATCTGGGTCGCCCTCGCCGCAGTCGGCGTGGTGTCGATGATGATCGCGACGCCGATCGCCTCGGCCGGAGGGGTTCGAGCCGCGCTCACGATTGGTGAAATTGCTCTGGCCGCCCCGACGCTGCTGGGTCTCGTGCTCCTCGCTCCCGCAACGGTCGCGCGCGGGTCCACGACGCGCTTCCGTCCAGCCGATGCACTTCTCTCCGTCACGTGCGGGTTGGCTTTGTGGATCACCAGCCTCGGCTTGTTCGGCGTGCAGACGATCGCATGGCCTCCTCCGCCCAGCTATCTGGAGGCGTTTGCGGCGTTGCACCTGGCGCTTCGTCCCACCGGCCCCCTCGACGCAGCGCTTTCCCTGGCCGCGGTGTCCCTCGCGCCAGCCGTGGCTGAAGAGCTGGTGTTTCGCGGACCCTTGTTCGTCAGCCTCGGTCGTCGTTTCGGCGCTCGCGCCGCGGTCGTGCTCACGGCCCTCGCATTCGGCTCGATTCACGTCGACATGGTCGGCGGAGCCCTCATGATGTACCGGATCCCATTCGCAATTCTCATCGGACTGGGCCTCGCGACGCTGCGCCTCCGGGCCGGCTCGCTAGCAGCCGCCGTGCTGGCTCACGCGACGGTGAACGCTCTGACCTTCGCTGCCGTAGTCGCGGGGCTCGACGACACCTCGACGCAGCCGAGCCAGGAGATCGGTCGCGCGACTGCCCTACTGCTCGGGGGGGGCGCCGCCACGGCCGCGCTCCTTGCGCTCCGTCGCGGAGCAGATCCCGGTCAGCCGACGCGGCCGATATAGACTGCGCAGCGCGTGAAGCGACTCCTCGCCCTCCTCCTCGCCGGCCTCGCCGTCCCCCCAACGCCTCTCGAGCCGGAGACCGAGGTGCGCCTTTTCGCGGTGCGGCGGGCCAACGCCGAGCCACTCGGAGTCGTCCCGGGCGAGGTGATCGTCGGCTTCGGGGTCGCACAGGACCAGTCTCGGGTCGAGAGGGCGATGCTGCGCCTCGGTGCGCGTCAGGCCCGGCCCGGTCGCTTTGGTGGCCCGTGGCTCGTATCGCTGCCCGTCGGCATGACCGTCGACTACGCGCTGGCGGAGCTCGAGGCCATGCCGGAGGTGGAATGGGCCGAGCCAAACGGGCGCGCCTCGGCATTTCTGGCTCCGGACGACCGTCTGTTCCGGTTCCAATGGCACATGGAGATGCTCGGCGCGGAAAGGACCTGGGACATTCAGCGCGGCGATCCGGGCGTCGTCGTCGCAGTGCTCGATACGGGTATCGCCTACGAGGACTTCGGCGTGTTCGCCAAGGCGCCCGACTGGGGCGACACCACGTTCGTCCAGGGCTACAACGTCTTCGACGGCAGCAACCACGCCCACGACGACAGCTTCCACGGCACTCACGTCGCCTCGACGATCTCAGAGGCAACGAACAACGCCATCGGCGCCGTGGGTCTCGCCTTCCAGACGTCGCTCATGCCCGTAAAGGTGCTCAGGGCCGACGGCTTCGGTTCGTTCTTCGGCATCGCGGAGGGGATCGACTACGCGGTGAACTTCCGCCAGGACGGAGAGAACCCCGTCAAAGTGATCAACCTCAGCCTGGGCGGGGACTTCGAGAGCCGCGCCGTGAAAGAGGCGATCGACGCGGCAACGGCAGCGGGCATTCTGGTCGTCGCGGCCGCGGGCAACGACGGCCGGGATGGCGTGAGCTTCCCGGCCTCGCTCCCCAACGTGATCGCGGTGGGCGCGGTCGACGCGAGCAAGGGGCGCGCGACGTATTCCAACTTCGGCGAAGAGCTGGACCTCATGGCCCCGGGCGGCAACCTCGACCGCGATGACAACGGGGACGGTCGACCAGACGGAGTGCTTCAGCAGACCTTCAGCCCGCGCACCGCGATTCTCGAAGGGCGCTTCGACGACTTCGGTTTCTTCTACGTCGACGGTACGAGCCAGGCCACACCACACGTCGCTGCGGTCGCGGCTTTGCTCTTTCAGCAGGGCATTACCGACCCGGCAGCAATCCGCGCGGCCCTCGAGTCCACGGCCGAGGATCTGGGAGACGCGGGCCGTGACGACAAGTTTGGTCACGGCCTGATCCGCCCCGAGGCGGCCCTGAGCGGGCTGGGGTTGTCTCAGTGAGGCGCCTGCTCCGCGCCTCCCTGCTCTTCTTCGTGGCCCTGGTCGGCATCGGAGCGAGCGAGGTCGGTGGCCAGGGGCTCGGCCTGGACCTCGAGGCCGGCTACTTCGACATGACACGCGCGCGCAACTCGGCGCGTGCCGTCTTCGGCTCCCCCGGCGGCTTCGTCGTGGGCGGGGCCCTGCGGTATGAGCTGCTCGGAGGACGCGTGCCCCTGCGTGCCGCGATTCGCTTCCACAGCCGCAAAGGCGAGCGCGTGTTCGTCGCGGGGCCGCAGGACCCGGTGTTCCCGCTCGGACATCCCCTGGAGGCACAGCTGACGCCCATCTACGGAACGATCGGCTATCGGTTCGGTGGAGGCTTCTTCAGACCCTATGTCTCCGCGGGAGCGGGTGTCACCCGCTTCAAGGAAGAGAGCACCGTGGCGGGCGTGCGCAGCTCGAACAACTCGAGCCAATTCACCGGAGTCATAGCGGGTGGCCTCGAGCTATCACGCGGGCGCTTCCGGCTCGCGGCGGAGGCCACCTACATGACGGTGCCCGACACGATCGGCCTGGGCGGCGTGTCGGAGGTTTACGGAGAGAGCGATGTCGGTGGCGTCTCGCTGACGGGAAAGATCATCTTCCAGCTCGGCAACTGATCGCTCGAGCCGGATCCACCCAGATCAACGGCAGCCACAGAGGCACGGAGACACGGAGAACGGCGAGCTCCGATCTCTAGGGATCCCCAGCGTGGGCAGTTCTGGTTTCATGCGACCGAGAAACGTGTTGGTCGGGCTTCGAGGATGACGACTAGAGTCTTCCGGTTCGGCACTCCGTGATCTCCGTTTCTCCGTGGCCAACCAGATCAGGTCACTGCTTCCCCAACCCGATCTGCTCCAGCATGCGCGGATCGTCGCGCCAATCGCGACGCACCTTGACGAAGAGGCCGAGGTACACCTTGGTGCCGAGCAGCGCCTCGATCTCGTGCCGGGCCTCGGTGCCGACGGCCTTCAGCATCACCCCGCCCCGACCGATGACGATCGACTTGTGGCTGTCTCGCTCCACGAGAACGACGCACTCGATCCTGACGATCTCCTCGCCCTCCTGGAAGGACTCCACCACGACGCTCAACGAGTACGGCAGCTCGTCGCGCAGCTTGCGGAACAATTTCTCCCTCACGATCTCGGCCACCAGGAAGCGCTCGGGCTGATCGGTGAGGAAATCGGGCGGGTAGAGCGGCTCTCCCTCGGGCAGCTGAGCGAGAAGGCGGGTTGCCAGCAGGTCGGCGTTGTCCCCCGTCAGGGCGGAGAGGGGAACGATGTCCTCGAACTCCAGCATCTGGCTGTACTCGTCGATCGCCGGCAGCAAGCTCGGCTTCTGCACCTTGTCGATCTTGTTGACGCCCAGCAGTACCGGAACCTCGACGGTCGCCAGCACATCCCTGACGTAGCGATCCGCCGGCCCCCGCTTGCTCACGTCCACCAGCCAGAGCACTGCGTCGACGCGCGAGAGGCAACCGACCGCCTCGGCGAGCATGCGTCGATTCATCCCATGACGCGGCTTGTGAATGCCGGGCGTATCGAACAAGACCATCTGGCCATCAGCATGGTTCACGACGGCGAGAATCCGGTTGCGGGTCGTTTGCGGACGCGGCGAGACGATGGCCACCTTCTGGCCCACCAGCCTGTTGACCAGCGTCGACTTGCCGACGTTCGGAAGCCCGACCACGGCGACGAAGCCACTGCGCTGAGCCGCTTTCGGCACCGACGTGCTCACGACTCGGTCGGCGCAGGCTGCCGCCGGAAGCGCAGCCGGTTCACGCGCTGCCGCTCGGCATCGACGACCTCCAGCCGGAAGCCGCGATACACGAGCGACGCGCCGACCTCGGGGACTCGTCCAAACACGGATGTGGCGAGGCCTCCGACGGTGTCGAATGCGTCCCCTTCCGCGAGCTCCGTCTCGAGAGCCTGTTCGAGCAGGTCGAGATTGGCGCGGCCCGTGACGAGCAGCGAGCCGTCTTCCTCAACGGTGATCGGCTCGGTCTCGACGTCGTATTCGTCCTCGATTTCGCCCACCAGCTCTTCGACGATGTCCTCTACCGACACGACGCCCGCGGTTCCGCCGTACTCGTCGAGGACGACGGCGAAGGTCACGTGCTCGGCCTGAAGCTCCTTGAGGAGCTCGGCTATCTTCTTCGTCTCGGGAACGAGGAAGACGGACCGCGAGATCGACTCGACCGGCTGGTTCTCGTCGCCCTCGTACTCCACGACGTCCCGAACGGTCACCACGCCCATGATCTCGTCGAGCTTCTCCCGGTACACGGGGATGCGGCTGTACTTGGACTCGCGCATCAGCTGGCGCAGCTTCGCGATGCTCGCCTCGGCTCCGATCGACTCGATGTCCGGACGCGGCGTCATCACCTCGCGCACGAGCGTCTTCGAAAAGCGCGCCAGCGAGTCCACGACGCGCACCTCGTCGGGATCGTGCACCGGCGGCGGCGGGACTTCGGGAATGTGGCGAACCTTCTCGCCCGAGTCCTCCCGCACTTCTTCGTGCGTGAGCACCGCTCGTTTCCGGAGCCATCCGACGAGCGGCCCGAGAGCGCGTGCGTAGAGATGGAAGAACGGCATGAGCACGAGCATCGACCGCTCGGGGCTGCGTCTCACCAGCGCGTACGGCAGCATCAGCCTGAGCAGAAACAGGTAGACGATCATCACCACGAAGGCCGCCAGGATCGCGCCGCGAGCGTGGTAGTCGAGGAAGGCCCACGTCAGCATCACGGTCATCCCGACGTGAGCGGTGTACGTCCCGATGTGGGCCGGCATCAGCAGACTCGACGGGTCGTTCAGGTATGCGTTGACGAGCGTCGCGCGCGGGTTCGACTCGGCGATGTGCCCGAGATGGCGACGCTTGATGAGGTAGAAGGAGGCCTCGACGACGGCGAGGCCGATGGAGACGAGCGCCAGCACCGTGATGATCAGGAACTTGAGGCCGAGACTGCTCAAGCTGCGCTCGCTCCGAGCAGCCGGCACCTGAGGCGCGCCTCGACCCGGTCCATGCTTCCGTCGTCCGTCTCGTGGTCGTAGCCCAGCAGGTGGAGGAAACCGTGTAGCGCCAGCACCTCCAGCTCGGCGCCCAGCGGCCGGCCGAGTCGTCGGGCGTTTCGCTCCGCGGCGGGGACGCTGATGATGACGTCGCCGAGGCCCCCTTCTAGCCCGGCCCCGGGGAAGGAGAGCACGTCTGTGGGGCGATCCGTCCCTCGGTAGCGAGCGTTCAGCCGCCGGATCGCAGTGTCTCCTCCGAAGACGAGGACGACCTCCCCTGAGACTCCGAGATCCCGAGCCGCCCCTCGAAGCACGCCCTCGATCCGCGCTCGCGCGAGGCGTTTGCGCTTCTGCCGGTTGAGGACCACGACGCTGAGCTTCCGTTCGGCCTTGGGAGTGCGGCCCGATCCGTTCGCTCGCGAGCGACGTCTTTCAGCGTCCTCCATCGTCTCCGTTGGCGAGGGCAGAGCCCGTTCTCGAGCCGTTGCTTTCGTAGGCCTTGATGACGGCCTGGACCAGGCGGTGACGCACGACGTCGCCCTGATCGAAGTCGACGAAGGCAATCTCCGGGATGCCCTCGAGGATCTTCCTGGCCTCGACGAGGCCCGAGGTCTTGCCGGCCGGAAGGTCGGTCTGAGTCACATCACCGGTGACGACGACCTTGGAGCCGAAGCCGGCTCGAGTCAGCACCATCTTCATCTGCTCGGAAGTCGTATTCTGCGCCTCGTCGACGATCACGAATGCGTCGTTCAGGGTGCGTCCGCGCATGAAGGCGAGCGGAGCCACCTCGATCGCGTTGCGCTCCTGGAGCCTCGCAACTTTGTCGTACGGAAGCAGGTCGTACAACGAGTCGTAAAGCGGCCTCAGGTAGGGATCGACCTTCTCCTGCAGGTCACCCGGCAGGAAGCCCAGGCGCTCGCCGGCCTCGACGGCAGGCCGCGCCAGAATGATCCGGTTGATCGACTTCTCCGACAGGCTCGCGACGGCCTTCGCCACAGCCAGGTAGGTCTTGCCCGTGCCCGCTGGGCCGATGCCGAAAACGAGGTCGTGGTTGTCGATGCTCTCGAGATAGCGGCGCTGGTTGAGGCTCCTCGGAACCACGACCTTCTTGCCACTGTGCACCGCGCTCTTCAGCAGGTAGTCACGAAGCTGGGCCTCCGGATCCTGGCCGATCACGCGCGCGGCGAGTCGCACATCTCCCGGGGAGAGCGCGTAACCGCCTCGGGCGAGGCCGTCCAGCTGCTCGAAGATCTGCCCCACGGCGTTCTCGGCCTCGCTCTCGCCCTCGACGACGAGCTCCGAGCCATTGCCTCGAATCCGCACGCCCAGCGCGTCCTCGAGGAATCGAAGGTTCTCGTCGTGGACCCCGAACAGAGCCTCAGCCCCCTTCTCGGGGACCGCGATGCGCCTCATTTGAAGACTAGCAATCCGCGCTGGGAATCAGGGGACGCTTCGGCGGCAACGTGCCGGCACTCGGAGCAGCGGGTGGGCGGGTTCGACGTTCCGACGTGGGTCCAGGCTCGGGCCCCTGCGACATCTCTAGCAGCTTAACCCTCCCCCTGGCGGGGGGGGAACCGCGCCTCACTCGTCCAGCCTTCGCAGCCCCAGCTCGCGAGTCTGCTCGTCGCGCACCGACGAAGGTGCGCCGCACATCAGATCGGTCGCGCTGGTCGTCTTCGGGAATGCGATGACGTCCCGAATCGACGGCTCCCCGGCGAGCAGCATGACGATGCGGTCCAACCCCAGTGCGATGCCGCCGTGCGGGGGCGTTCCGTAGCGCAGCGCGTCGACGAAGAAGCCAAACCGCTGTCGCGCTTCATCGTCGGAGATCCCCAGCACCGAGAAGATCTTTGCCTGCTGCGCGGAATCGTGGATTCTGACGCTGCCTCCACCCACCTCTACTCCGTTCATTACGATGTCGTACGCCTTGGCCCGCACCCGTTCCGGCTCCGTGTCCAGCAGTTCGATGTCCGCGTCGAACGGCGCCGTGAAAGGGTGATGGAGGCTATCGAGACGGCCCGTCTTCGAATCGCGACCAAACAGGGGGAAATCCGTCACCCAGAGCGCGCGGAAGCTGCTTTCGTCGATGAGCTCCAGCTGGCGAGCCAGGTCCATCCGAAACGCGCCCATCGCCGGCGTCAGCAGCTCTGCGCTGTCGACTGCAATGAGCACCGTATCCCCGGTGCGGGCTCCCGTCCTTTCGAAGATGCGACGCGCGACGCCGGTGTCGGCGCCCTTCTTCTCCAGCGCGCTCAGCGCCTCGTCGCCGAACTTCAGCGTCAGCAGGTTCCGGTCGGCAACGCCGAAGTCCGCGACGATCCGCTTGCGCCACAGGTTGTCGTTGAGCTTGCGCAGCTTCGAGCCGGATACCTTTGCGGATGCCGGGAGCACCAGCGCCCGGGCGCGTGCGCCGCCTTCGAGCAGCTTCGTGAACGTGTCGAGTCCGAGGAACGCCAGCTCCGACGTGACGTCCGCCAGCTCGAGGCCGAAGCGGAGGTCCGGCTTGTCGCTGCCGTACCGCTCGAGTGCGTCGGCGTAGGCCAGCCGGGGGAACGGACGCTCCGCGTCGACGCCGATGACGCCCAGCAGGCTTTGGAAAAGCGGTTCGATCATGTCGAGCACGGTGTCGCGAGTCGCGAACGACATCTCGACATCGACCTGGGTGAACTCGGGCTGTCGGTCCGCCCGAAGGTCCTCGTCGCGGAAGCAGCGCACGATCTGGAAGTACCGATCGAACCCCGCGATCATCAGGATCTGCTTGAAGATCTGCGGCGACTGGGGGAGCGCGTAGAAGTGACCGGGGTGTATCCGTGAGGGGACGAGGTAGTCGCGCGCGCCCTCCGGCGTCGACTTGGTGAGGAACGGCGTCTCGATCTCGAGAAACCCGTGCCCATCGAAGTAGCTGCGGATAGCCTGGTAGACCCGGTGCCGCAGGCGCAGATTCCGCTGAAGCCGCGGACGCCGGAGGTCCAGGTACCGGTACTTCAGCCGCAGGTCCTCTCCCGCCTCGTCGTCGTCGTGGATCTCGAAAGGCGGCGTCTGGGCCTCGGCCAACACGCGGATCTCGCTCGCGATGACCTCGACGGCGCCGGTCGGAAGCTTCGGGTTCGCCTGGTCACGGGCCGCGACTTCTCCCTTGACGGCGACGACGTACTCTCCGCGCACGGCACCCGCTGCCTCGTGAGCTTCCTGAGACACCTCGGGCCGCGCCACGACCTGGCAGATTCCCGTGCGATCGCGCAGGTCGATGAACACCATCCCGCCGAGGCTGCGCCGCGTGGCGACCCACCCCATGACGACCGCGCTGCGACCGATGTGCTCTTCTCGTAGCTCTCCGCACAGATCCGTGCGTGTCAGCGAGCCGAGGTCGGTGGCCATGCTATCCCCCTGCCTTCCCTTCGCGCAGGTAGATCTCTTTGTACGCGACGTAGCCCTCCGCCGACGCCCGGAAGCCCTCGCGCTCAGCGTCGGTGACGGCGCGGCGCACTCTTCCGGGCGCTCCCATGACCAGGCTCCCCGGCGGGATCTCGGCGCCCTGGGGGATCAGGGTTCCCGCCGCGACGATCGACTCCGATCCGATGTGGGCGCCGTCGAGTATCACGGCTCCCATGCCGATCAGGCACAGGTCGTCGACGCTGCAGCCGTGCAGGGTCACCGAGTGCCCCACCGTGACGTGGTTCCCGACCACCGTGGGATGGTCGTCAGGATGCACGTGAACGACGCAGTTGTCCTGGATGTTCGTCTGCGAGCCGATTCGGATCGTGTTCACGTCGCCGCGCACCACGGCATTCATCCAGACACTCGAGTGCTCGCCCAGCTCGACGCCGCCGATGACCTGCGCCGAAGCATCGATGTAGACGCCCTCATGCAGCTTCGGCCAGATGCCTTTGAATGATCGAATCATCGCGTCAGAGAGAGGGGATGATAGCAGGGACCAGCCGCACTCAGGACGGCGCCAGCCACGACTCGACCCACTCCACGATGAGCTGACCGTAGCGAGGGCCCATCGCGTCGAGAACGTCGTTGTGGTCGGCGCCTGGGACGCGCTCGAGGCGCTTCGGACCGGCCGCCATCCGATGCAGCTCGACGGCGTGCTGCACGGGCACGACCCGGTCCGCTTCGCCGTGGATGAACAGGGTCGGCACGCGAATCTGCGCCACCCGGCGCAAGGTCGGGTACGCGTCAGGCACCATCAGCGCCGGGATCATCGGATAGTGCACGCGCGCCATCTCCCGCACGCTCGTGAAGGTGGATTGGAGAATCAGGCCGTCGGGGGGCGACTCGAGGGCGAGCGCTGCCGCGATGGCGCCCCCCAGGGAGATCCCGAGGTAGAGGATCGGGCCGTCCCCGGCCGGCAGCGCGCTTCGAGCCGCTTGCGCGTCGAGATACGTGCCCTTCTCGCTCGGCGACCCGGTGCTCCTGCCGTACCCCCGATAGTCGAAGAGCAGGACCGAGAAGCCGAGGCGTCCCAGCTTTTCGAGGAAGATCAGGCGACCGGCGATGTTGCCGGCGTTGCCGTGAAAGAGCAGCACAGTCCCTTTCCCCTCGGGTCTCGCGCCGGGCACCCACCATCCGTGCAGGCGCTCGCCGTCGGCCGTCTCGAGCTCGACGTCCTCGAACGGGAGACCGAGCGCGGCGGGAGTGGCGAATATTTCCCGCGAAGGGAAGAAGGTCAGAGTGTCGAGCAGGCGGGTTCGCATCGAGTAGGTCAGAAGCAGCGAGAACAGCACACCGAGCCCGGCGATCACCCACGACTGGCTCCTGCGCATTCGCGTGCAACGCGATCCTACCTTGACCCTCGAAAGAACCATCGGATACTGTCGTTGCCCCTGGAAGCGCAAACGCCCAGTCCCCCGAAAGGAGCCGCCCGTTGACGAACACCCCGACCGTCGCCGCCGGCGCAGCGGTATTCACCGGCGTCCGGCGGGTGCCCGACGCCCGCAACGAGCCCATCAAGGACTACGCCCCTGGCAGCGCTGAGAAGGCCGAGCTGAAGGCGGAGCTCGAGCGAATCGCGGGGGAGCGGATCGAAATCCCGCTGATCATCGGTGGCAAGGAGATCCGGACGGGAGAGACGGCCCAAGCCGTGATGCCCCACGATCACGGCCACGTGCTGGCCGACGTCCACCGCGCCGAACCGAAGCACGTCGAGCAGGCGATTCAGGCCGCCGCCGAGGCGGCAAAGGAATGGGGCCGTTGGTCCTGGGCAGATCGGAGCGCAGTGTTCCTGCGCGCGGCCGAGCTTCTGGCGACCTCGTGGCGCCAGACCATCAATGCGGCGACCATGCTGAACCAGTCGAAGACGGCCTACCAGGCGGAGATCGACGCCGCCGTGGAGCTGATCGATTTCTGGCGCTTCAACCTCCAGTTTGCCCAGGACATCTACGAGGAGCAGCCGATCTCGACGCACTCGATGCGCAACGTGATCGACTACCGCCCGCTCGAGGGCTTCGTGTACGCCGTGACGCCATTCAACTTCACGTCGATCGACGGCAACCTGCCCACCGCTCCGGCCATCATGGGCAACACGGTCCTCTGGAAACCCGCCTCGACGGCGTGGCTGAGCAACTACTACCTGATGAAGCTGTTCGAGGAAGCGGGGCTTCCGCCCGGCGTCATCAACTTTGTGCCCGGCAACGCTGGGAAGATCTCGGATGTGGTGCTCGGTCACCGCGATCTCGCCGGAGTCCACTTCACCGGCAGCACCGGTGTGTTCAACGGCATCTGGAGCACGATCGGCAACCGGATCGGCTCCTATCGGAGCTACCCGCGCATCGTGGGCGAGACCGGGGGCAAGGACTTCATCGTCGCGCATGAGTCCGCGGACCCCGAAGCGTTGGCCGTCGCCATCGCGCGCGGCTCCTTCGAGTACCAGGGACAGAAGTGCTCCGCCGCGAGCCGCGTCTACGTGCCCCGGTCGCTCTGGGGTGACGTGCGGGACCGTGTCACGGCGATCATGGACGAGATGAAGATGGGCGACGTTACGGACTTCCGCAACTTCATGGGCGCCGTCATCGACCGCAAGGCCTTCGACAAGATCTCGGAGTACATCGACCATGGCAAGAAGAACGCCAGGGTCCTCGCCGGCGGCGCCGTCGATGACGCGAGAGGCTACTTCATCCGTCCAACCCTCGTGGAGACGAGCGAGCCGAGCTACCGTCTGATGCGGGAGGAGATCTTCGGCCCCGTCGTGACCGCGTACGCCTATGCGGACGACAAGTGGACCGAGACGCTTCGGGTCATCGACCAGACCTCACCGTACGCACTGACGGGAGCGGTCTTCGCGAACGATCGCGGGGCCGTGCGCGACGCTTCGAACGAGCTGCGCCACGCGGCCGGCAACTTCTACGTCAACGACAAGCCGACCGGCGCGGTCGTCGGCCAGCAGCCGTTCGGGGGCTCGCGCGCTTCGGGAACGAATGACAAGGCCGGCTCCAAGATGAACCTGCTGCGTTGGGTCAGCGCCCGCACCGTCAAGGAGCTGTTCAACCCCCCGAAAGACTACCGCTACCCCTTCATGGCCGAGGAGTAGCGCCGCCGTCGACGGCGGCCACAGAGACGCAGAGGCACAGAGAACGGCAGGCGCCGATCCTGCGCCATCCCTGATCCGGGGCGGATCGACGATCGCGTCAGCCACGGAGTCACGGAGACAGGGAGATTCGTCATCCCGAGCGTGATCGGGCCGGGATCCAGGAGAGAGGGAGCCCGGCGCGGCAGAGGGATGCGCGGTGGATGGCCAGGGGACGTGTCACCTCGCTGGCTCCTTCACTCTCGCCTCCCCGAAGATCTCGTTCAGGATGACGAGGGGCGGTTCCTCCAGCCGTTCTCCGTGTTCTCTGTGCCTCTGTGGCTAGCCGTGGATCGTCGCTGGCCCCTCGGGGGCGGGGCGTTACAGCTTCGGCGGCGTGACCGTCTGCTGGGCCTGGTACTTGCCCTTCTTGTCGGCGTACGACGTCTCGCAGACCTCGTCGCTCTCGAAGAACAGGACCTGGGCGATCCCCTCGCCGGCGTAGATCCGGGCGGGCAACGGCGTCGTATTCGACACCTCGAGGGTGACGATTCCCTCCCATTCGGGCTCGAAGGGCGTCACGTTGACGATGATCCCGCAGCGTGCGTACGTGGACTTGCCCACGCACACGGTGATGACGCTACGCGGGATGCGGAAGTACTCGATCGTCCGGGCCAGGGCGAACGAGTTCGGAGGGATGACGCACGCGTCGCCCTTGAAGTCGACGAACGAATTGGGATCGAACTCCTTCGGGTCGACGATCGTCGTGTTGATGTTGGTGAAGATCTTGAACTCGTCGGCGATCCGGATGTCGTAGCCGTACGACGAGAGCCCGTATGAGATGACGCCGTCTCGCACCTGCTTCTCGACGAAGGGCTCGATCATCTTGTGCTCGAGCGCCATCCGCCGGATCCACTTGTCGGACTTGACGCTCAACCGCCGAGCTCGATCCCTGGGAAGAAGTAGCCGCTCTCGAAGCGCGCCGTCTCCTCGGCGTCGGAGCCGTGGATGGCGTTCGCCTCGATCGAGCTGGCGAAGTCCTTGCGGATCGTGCCGGCGTCGGCCTTGGCCGGATCGGTGGCGCCCATGATCTTTCGCAACTCGGAAATCGCGTCGTCGCGCTCGAGCACCATCGTGATGCAGGGTCCAGACGACATGAAACCCGTGAGGCTGTCGAAGAAGGGGCGCTCGCGGTGCACGTGATAGAAGCCTTCGGCCTCGGGCACCGTCAGGTGCCGCATCCGCAAGGCGACGATCTTGAATCCCGCCCCCTCGATACGCGCGAGGACGTTGCCGGCGTTGCCCGCCTTGACGGCATCCGGCTTGACGATCGAAAACGTTCGTTGACTCAAGCTGACTCCTCGATGGCCTTCGCGACGGCTCGTCCGATGTCCGCGGGTGATTTCACGACGTGGATTCCTGCCGCCTCCATGGCCTTCATCTTCTCGGCGGCGGTCCCCTTGCCGCCAGAGATGATGGCTCCCGCGTGGCCCATGCGGCGGCCGGGAGGAGCGGTCTGTCCGGCGATGAAGCCGACGACGGGTTTCTTGACGTGCTGCTTGACGTACTCGGCGGCCTCCTCCTCGGCTGTGCCGCCGATCTCTCCGATCATTACGATCGCTTCGGTCGCGGGGTCCTCGTTGAACAGCGTCAGCGCGTCGGTGTGGTTCGTACCGATGATCGGATCGCCGCCGATCCCGATACAGGTTGACTGTCCAATTCCCAGCGTCGTGAGCTGGTGCACGGCTTCGTAGGTCAGCGTTCCGCTGCGGCTGACGACTCCGACCGGACCGCCGCTGTGGATGTGGCCCGGCATGATGCCCACCTTGCACTTGTCGGCGGGCGAGATCACGCCGGGGCAGTTCGGACCGACCAGCGTCGAGCCGCGGCCGCGCATGTAGGCCACGGCGTCGACCATATCGAGCATGGGAATCCCCTCCGTTATGCAGATGATCACGGGGATGCCGGCATCGGTCGCCTCCATGATCGCGTCCGCGGCGCCGGGCGGCGGCACGAAGATGGCGGACACGTTGGCCCCCGTCTTACGCACGGCCTCTTCGACGCTGTCGAACAGCGGAAAGCCCTCGTGAGTCTGGCCGCCCTTGCCCGGCTTGACGCCTCCCACGACGTTCGTGCCGTACTCCTTGCAGCCGAGCGCGTGGAAGGTCCCGTGCCGACCCATGCCTTGAATGATGAGCTTCGTGTCCTTGCCGACCAGAACGCTCACGCTGCACCTCCTGCCGCCTCGACGACGAGCCGCGCGGCTTCCTGCATGTCGTCGGCCGCGGCGAAGCTCATCCCCGAGTTCTTGAGCAGCTCCTTGCCCTGGTCCTCGTTGGTGCCCTTCATGCGGACGACCACCGGGATCTCCACTTTCAGATCCCGGACCGCGGCGATCACGCCTTCGGCCAGGATGTCGCAGCGCAGGATGCCACCGAAGATGTTGATCAGGACAGCCTTCACCTCCTTGTCGCTCATCAGGATGCGGAACGCGTTCTTGATCTGATCGGCGTTTGCTCCGCCGCCTACGTCGAGGAAGTTGGCGGGGTTGGCGCCGGCCAGCTTGATGATGTCCATCGTCGCCATCGCCAGCCCGGCCCCGTTGACCATGCAGCCCACGCTGCCGCCATCGAGCTTGATGTAGTTCAGGCTGTGCTTCGAGGCCTCGGCCTCGAGCGGCGACTCCTCCTCGAAATCGCGCAGCTCTTTGAGCTCGGCGTGGCGATAGAAGGCGTTGTCATCGAAGCTCACCTTCGCGTCGAGCGCGATGAGCTTGCCCCCCTTCGTGAGCAGCAGCGGGTTGATCTCGACGAGCGACCCGTCCGTGTCCTTGAACGCGCCATAGAGCGCCTGCATGAACTTGACGGCGTCGCCCAGGGCGGCGGCCGGCAGGCCGAGTCCGAAGGCGATCTTTCGAGCCTGGAACGGCTGGAGCCCCACCGCCGGATGAATCGTCTCGCGCAAGATGGCGCTCGGGTCTTTCGCCGCCACCTCCTCGATGTCCATCCCACCCTGCGCCGACGCCATCAGCACCGGTGCCTCGACCGCCCGGTCGACGAGGATCGCCAGGTACATCTCCTTGGCGCCCTCGAGGTCCATCCCCTCCTCGATCAGCAGCCGCCTCACGACCCGGCCCTCCGGCCCCGTCTGATGCGTCTTGAGCGTCATGCCCAGCATCGCCTTCGCGATCTCCTCGCACTCCTCGGCAGACTTGGCCAGCTTGACGCCGCCTCCTTTACCGCGGCCACCCGCGTGGATCTGCGCCTTGACGACGACCGGGAAACCGAGGTCCTTGCCGATCTCTACGGCCTCGTCGGGTGTGTAGGCCGCCTTGCCCCGCGGCACGGGCACGCCGTGGGAGGACAGGACGGCTTTGCCTTGGTACTCGTGGATCTTCACTCTGGGACGCCCCCTTCTTCGGAAGTAGGTGAGGGAGAACGGCTCGCGCGAAGGCCGATGATAGTGACGGGCGCCGGACGGCGTCAACCGCCAGCTACGCGTCGAGGCGATACCGCGGCGCCCCGCTAGAATCGGGTGTATGGCACGTTCCGAGTCCGGTTGGCATCCGGGTCTCGCGCGACAATCCGGATCTGGCGCCGACGGTCGTGCTGCCCAGCACTCTCGGAAGCGAGCTGATCGACCGGGGTGGCAGCAAGCATGCGGCGGTCGTGGAGTCTGCGACCCCGCCGACCGCCTGCCCGCGTCGACGGCGTTCGTTCCCGCCCGCTCGTCCGGAGGCGCCCCCGTGCTATGCCGACCGGCTCCGCGGCCTAGCTCCGACCCCGCCCCCTGCTCACGGAGACTCAGATGATTGACGCCAAGGTACTTACAACCCCACACTCCGCCAGGCCGCCGGTTCTATCCCGCCGAGCACCACGAGCTATGCCGACCGGCCTAATAACATGTTCGCCGGACTGAAATGCCAGAAGAGACAGGAACACTGGGCTTTTCTACACGAACGATAGTCAGCTTGGCGGCCGTTGTTCTAGGTCTCCTACTTGCCTTGTCGTTCCTCAATTGCCTCAAGTGGAACTACTCAGGATGCTGCATCCCCTTCTACTCTTCCTTGAGACGTGGTCATTGCCATCCGGTAGCGGAAGGGCAAGCGCTACTCCGTATCCTTGAGGTAACTACCGCACAGGAAGCATATCGGTCTGCGAACCACGGCCAGTTTGAAGGTCGCCTCGAGTGCCTTGCGCGACCATGGGAATGCATTCCTGCGTACCCAGCGAAGGCGCCGGTGTTTCTGGACCCCTCCCACCCAAGCCTGGGACTACTCGAAAGGTCGACGTACACACGAGGGTCGAAGTACGAATGGAAGTTCTACCCAGGTAAAGCACCTGACGAGCTCAACGAGTTCGCGTCTGCCTCCAGCGTCGAAAGCTGGGCCATTGTGGCGACGCCTCTCCCCAGCGAGGGTTTCGTGTCCTTTTGTGCGGACTCGACGCGATTGCGCTGCTACTCACACACTTCGCTGCCTCGCGTGGACGGTGCACACTGTGCGATCGATAGCTCTCTATCGTTCGGTGGGCCGGGTCGCTATCGACACTAAAGCGGACCCGGTTTTCTTGGACACGAAACTAGGGAAAGTCATCTTGTTCAAGGAGACTCGATCGATGAAGCAGGTCAGGCGCAAGAGGTCTGAGAGGAAGAAGGGGGTGGGCGAGACGGAGGGAGCCCGGAGGGCGACCGGAGTTTCGCCCACCGGCGGCGCGGTGGTGGGCGCCTTGGGTCCCGGGCAGCGTTGGAGCGTGGTGCGCAAGCGGGAGGTCGCACTGCGGCTGCTGCGCGGGGAGTCACTCGAAGCGCTGTCTCGTGAGCTGTCCGTGGAGATGCACCGGCTGCAGCGCTGGCGTGATCAAGCCATGGCCGGGATCGACGAGTCGCTGCGGGAGCGTAATGGCGACCCGCTGAAGGTGGAGCTGGACGCGGCGGTCAAGCGGGTGGGCGAGCTCAGCATGGAGAACGAGCTGTTGCGGAAGAAGATCGGGGCGGCCCGCCCTTTGGCCTTCGGGAGGTCGCGGCGATGAGTGCGGCGATCTCCCCTGCGACAGGCCGGGCCTACGGGGTGGAGCGGGTGTGCCGGGTGTGGAAGCTGGCCCGCTCGAGCTACTACTCCCAGCTCGGCGAGGCGGCTCCCGAGATGGTCCGCGCTGGCCGACGTGGTCCCAAGCCCAAGGTGTCTGACGAGGAGCTGTTGCGGCTGATCCGAGAGGACCTGGCGGCCTCGCCGTTCGTAGGAGAAGGACATCGCAAGGTCTGGGCGCGGCTCAAGGTGCTGCGCCAGGTGCGCGTGTCGCGCAAGCGGGTGCTGCGGATCATGCGTGAGCACCACCTGCTGTCGCCGCGTCGGGTACGCCAGGGCGAGGGGCTGCTCCACGAGGGGACGATCACAACCGATGCGCCCAACCTGATGTGGGGGACGGACGGGGCGAGAGTTCTCACGGCAAAGGACGGCTGGGGCTGGATCTTCGTCGGCGTCGAGCACTTCAACAGCGAGTGCGTCGGCTACCACGTGTGCAAGAAGGGGACGCGCTACGAGGCCCTCCAGCCCATCGCCATGGGGCTGACGCAGCTCTTCGGCTCGGTCGAGGCGGGTGTGGCTCGTGGCCTCGAGCTGCGCATGGACCACGGGACGCAGTACCTCTCGGACCACTTCCTCAACCAGCTGCGTTTCTGGGGCATCACGCCCAGCTTCGCCTTCGTCGAACAGCCGCAGACCAACGGAGTGGCCGAGCGTTTCATCCGGACTCTCAAGGAACAGATCATTCATGGCCGCGTCTTCCACACCCTCGAGGAGGTGCGCCAGGCCGTGGCTGCCTTCGTCAAGCGCTACAACCAGCAGTGGCGCGTCGAGAAGCTGGGATTCCTCACCCCGCGCGAGGCCCGCGACCAGCACGGCCAGGGGAAGGCCGCGTGAACCTCGAGGTCATCAAAGAGGGGCTACCCCAGGTATGGACTCACCCCGCCGCGTCGATCCTGGGGCATCCTCGTGCGTCGTTCTCGGGATCGTCTGCCAAACGAACCCGAGATCGTCAAACTGGTGTCCAAGAAACCGGGCGCGGTACAGTCGCTATCGACACCTCGCCCTGTGCGCGAAGCTTGGTACCGAATGAGCTGTAGGAACCTGCGGTCGCTCCAGCCGAAGACCAAGTCCTTGTTTCGTGTCGTCGACGACTCCGGGAGGGCCATCCTTCTTATCAACGATCCTCGTCCGATCGACATACCGCCCGACACAAGCCGTGGATTGCCAGCGGCGTCTCCACGTGGTCGCGTTCGCGTGTGCTGCAGGTCGAGGGAGCCGTCGAACGATGGGATGCAGCAGACGAACGCGCGGCGGTCCCGGTTGCGCGCGTTCGCAGCTGATCCCTGGTGTTCGACGGACAGTTAGCAGGTCGGAGGATCAGTGAGCAGATTGAAACGCTCGATCGTGATCTCCATGGGGCTAATCGCCTCGGGCTTCCTCTACACAGGTATCCGGTCGTACCGAGAGTGTTCAAGGTGGAAGTCCCGTAGCTGCTGCGTCCCGGTACTCTTGCAGATGGTTCGCTCCGATTGCGGAGTGGCGCACGATGGGTGGGCAGTCGGGCAGATCCGCGCCTTCCTAATCGATTCAACATGCGTACATGTCCGCCAACCACGGCTTCGGTGCTGGTCGCCTGAGTTGCCTCGTGGATCTCGCAGAATGTCTCGCGGGCTACCCCGAGGATGGCCCGGCGTTGGTTGCCGAGTCGAGTCACTTTGTCGGTGGGCCGTCCCGAGCTGACCATCGCTGGTCTTTCTACCCGGTGTACCGCGCCCGGTTTCTTGGACACCAGTTTGACGATCTCGGGTTCGTTTGGCAGACGATCCCGAAAACGACGCACGAGGATGCCCCAGGATCGACGCGGCGGGGTGAGTCCATACCTGGGGTAGCCCCTCTTTGATGACCTCGAGGTTCACGCGGCCTTTCCCTGGCCGTGCTGGTCGCGGGCCTCGCGCGGGGTGAGGAATCCCAGCTTCTCGACGCGCCACTGCTGGTTGTAGCGCTTGACGAAGGCAGCCACGGCCTGGCGCACCTCCTCGAGGGTGTGGAAGACGCGGCCATGAATGATCTGTTCCTTGAGAGTCCGGATGAAACGCTCGGCCACTCCGTTGGTCTGCGGCTGTTCGACGAAGGCGAAGCTGGGCGTGATGCCCCAGAAACGCAGCTGGTTGAGGAAGTGGTCCGAGAGGTACTGCGTCCCGTGGTCCATGCGCAGCTCGAGGCCACGAGCCACACCCGCCTCGACCGAGCCGAAGAGCTGCGTCAGCCCCATGGCGATGGGCTGGAGGGCCTCGTAGCGCGTCCCCTTCTTGCACACGTGGTAGCCGACGCACTCGCTGTTGAAGTGCTCGACGCCGACGAAGATCCAGCCCCAGCCGTCCTTTGCCGTGAGAACTCTCGCCCCGTCCGTCCCCCACATCAGGTTGGGCGCATCGGTTGTGATCGTCCCCTCGTGGAGCAGCCCCTCGCCCTGGCGTACCCGACGCGGCGACAGCAGGTGGTGCTCACGCATGATCCGCAGCACCCGCTTGCGCGACACGCGCACCTGGCGCAGCACCTTGAGCCGCGCCCAGACCTTGCGATGTCCTTCTCCTACGAACGGCGAGGCCGCCAGGTCCTCTCGGATCAGCCGCAACAGCTCCTCGTCAGACACCTTGGGCTTGGGACCACGTCGGCCAGCGCGGACCATCTCGGGAGCCGCCTCGCCGAGCTGGGAGTAGTAGCTCGAGCGGGCCAGCTTCCACACCCGGCACACCCGCTCCACCCCGTAGGCCCGGCCTGTCGCAGGGGAGATCGCCGCACTCATCGCCGCGACCTCCCGAAGGCCAAAGGGCGGGCCGCCCCGATCTTCTTCCGCAACAGCTCGTTCTCCATGCTGAGCTCGCCCACCCGCTTGACCGCCGCGTCCAGCTCCACCTTCAGCGGGTCGCCATTGCGCTCCCGCAGCGACTCGTCGATCCCGGCCATGGCTTGATCACGCCAGCGCTGCAGCCGGTGCATCTCCACGGACAGCTCACGAGACAGCGCTTCGAGTGACTCCCCGCGCAGCAGCCGCAGTGCGACCTCCCGCTTGCGCACCACGCTCGAACGCTGCCCGGGACCCAAGGCGCCCACCACCGCGCCGCCGGTGGGCGAAACTCCGGTCGCCCTCCGGGCTCCCTCCGTCTCGCCCACTCCCTTCTTCCTCTCAGACCTCTTGCGCCTGACCTGCTTCATCGATCGAGTCTCCTTGAACAAGATGACTTTCCCTAGTTTCGTGTCCAAGAAAACCGGATCCGCTTTAGTCTTTCTACCCGGGGACCACGCCAGATCCGGTCCCGGAAGGGGCTTCACCCACCAGCGTAGAGAGCTGGGCCCTAGTGGCTCTACGTGGACAGGGCTTCGCCTCGTACTGCGGAGATGCCGGCGGCGTGATCTGCAGGACGGACGGTATCCCGATGGTAGAGGATGCGCGTTGTGTTATTGACGATGTGCCTCAGTGGTATCGTCCCCGCGATGACCGCGATGACCTGCTCTTCTGTGCGAGCGTCCCATAGCCGATAGCACCCAAGCAGCACTGGAGGCAAACTGGCGCGTGCGGCCGCCGAACGACGGGATGCAGCTGACAAAGCCGGCCTGACCACGCTCGCTGCCGTCTTCGCAGCTGATCCCTGCTGTTCGGCCGACTTGTTCCGACATCTCACACTTGCGTCTCGAGCATTACCACGGTTGGGGGTCTCCATTTAACCGGAGGAGTCCAGGTTGGCAGTTCTCCACGGGCGGTTCGCTGGAGAGCGCTCCAGGCTCGGCGGGTGCCCGCGCGCCTGCGGCTGCGAGGGCGGCACTGCCCGGGGCCGCTGGGTGGCGATGAGGTCCTGGTAGCGCACCGGGTCGTGGGCGACGGCGAGCTCGAGCACTCGGTAGAACACCATCCCGCGGCTGCGGGAGGTGCGGCGGTTGAAGCGGAACGCGAACTCATTCAGGTAGCTGGCCAGGTGCGCGTCGTTCACCGAGCCCTGGTGGGTACCCAGCAACCACCGCTTGGCTAGCGAGGCGACCCGGTGCACTGCGGGCAGTAGCTCGCCGGGATCCTCCCCGCGGGTTCGGGCGGCCCGCTGGCTGCGCCGGTCGTGGACGTAGCCGAGCTTCTCCAGCCCGCGGTAGCCCTGCCAGCCGTCGGTGACGACCCTCGCGCCCGGCTCGACGTGAGCCGTTACAAAGGCGTGCAACGAGGCGGCCGACGCATCGGTCAGCGGCAGCATCCGGCACCGTCCGAATCCTCTCGGCTCCCGGACCTCCACCGCGATCCCGGTCAAAACCTTCTTGCCTTTGGCCCGGCCGCTGCGCAGCCCCGCCTCCTCACCGCCGATGTAGGTCTCATCTACCTGTACCATCCCGGCCAGCCGGTCCCGGCCCGGGCGCACCAGCACCGACCTCAGCCGATGGAGCATCGCCCACGCGGTCTGGTAGGAGCCGATCTCCAGCGTCCGCTTCAGGCTCAGCGCCGAGATCCCGTCCTTGCCGGTGGCGAACAGCCAGCAGGCGGTGAACCAAACCGTTAGCGGCGTGCGCGTCCGGTCAAAGATCGTGCCCGCTGTCACCGACGTACGGCCGCCGCACCCTGAGCACATGAAGCGACCGTCGCCCAGCCGCCAGCCCCCATCATGGCCGCAGTCCAAGCAGGCGAAGCTGGCGGGCCACCGCAGCCACTCCAGGTAGTCCAGGCAGTCCGCATCGGTCCGGAACCAGGCCTGGAACTCGCCCACGGACCGCGGATAGTGCGTGCCAGCACGAGGCTGATCCACCGGCTCAGTTTACACCGGTTAAATGGATACTCCCGAGGAGCGAAATGACGAACCCGCTGCCCGCGTGAAGCTGGCGCGGACCCAGCACGCAGTGATTGAGCGGATACTCGCCGCCGCCGATCTCGAGCTGGCCACCTGCGAGGGCGCGATGGATCGCATCCCAGGCCGAGTCCGACTGGGCGAGGTTGTCTTCGTCCCACTCTTCCTCGAGCTGGCGGACCTGGGCGACCAGTTGGTCGTCGTCTTCCGCCCCGACCAGCGCTTCTGCTTGCTCGAGTGTTATCGCGAAGTGAATCCCGTTGCTGGCCATCGATCCTTGCTACCCGCGGCGGCGCTAGCGGCGGGCGCCCGTGGCCCCGCCCGCCCACTCGTCGACCGGATTCATCCATTCCGGCAGCGGCCGATACAAGAATCCGTGAGCGAGCCCGGTCTCGAGAACGATCTCGCGAACGACCGGTCCTCTCTCTTCCCGATCCCAGGGAGGGCACGTTTCGCTGGTGTCGTCGCTCTTCTCTCGAATCGACAGCACGTGTCCTGCCGGGCCCTTCCCTTCGCTGGCTTCGAGCGCCTGGACGGTCGCGCTCAGGCAGGCGCCGAGGACGCCGAAGCGAACGTCGGGTTGCTGCAGCCGCGTAGAGGCAAGCACGGCGATTGCGGCTCCCATCGAGCCGCCAACGACAATCACGTTCTCGGCGGCTACGCCGGACTCGAGAAGCTTGCGGACCTGAGCCACAACCCGATCTGCCGAGTCACCGACCGAAGCCGACTTCGGCCGGATCTCGCCGATCACCTCGAAGCCGCGACCCTGAAACGCTTCGAGAATCTCGTCGAGCTCGTAGTGCCCAAAACGCGGATGCTGCGGCCGGGCACTCTGCGTCTCCTGGATGATCCGGCCGTGAAGGTAGATCGCGTGGCGCGGACCCGCGGCGTCGGTGGTTGGCCCGGCGGTCAGCGTCACGACGAGTCCGGCGAGAGTAGCCCGCGCTCGGCATCCAGAATTCATACGCCCGGACCTCGTGCATCCCTCGTGGCGACGAGATTCCTCGGCGCCTGCATACGCCAAGCGTCGTCCAGGAGCCGCGCGACCAGGACGCTCTGAGCCTCCTTCAAGCGGATCAGCATGGCGGGATAGGCGAGGTAGTGATCGGTCACGAAGAAGGCCCTCGGATCCAGCTCGAGAAGAACGTCGCGGTCGGCCAGAGCGACCCGCAGAGCCATCGTCTCACCGTCCTCTTTGAGCCTGGCGATCAATTTCTTTCGAACGTGGAGAGCCGGCGTTCCGTAGGACGTCCCTTCGGTGACGCCTGGAAGAACCCGAGTGACGGCGCACACCCGCGCCCAAGAGATCCCACGGCGAGTCGCTCCCTTCCGTCCGCCCATCAATTCCGATCTGTTCGCGGCCGGATTTCCGAGGCCGGATGACTACCGCGAGCCATTCTACGGTCGGCTGGACCAGGGATCCCTTTGACTCGGGGCTGATCTTCGGCGTTGTCACCCTGCGCTCGCGATGGCCCGCGCAACGCGCATCCCGTCGAGTGCGGCGCTGACGATGCCGCCGGCGTAGCCCGCGCCCTCGCCGCAGGGGTAGAGTCCCGCGATACTTGGGCTCTGCAGATCGTCCGGACGGCGCAGGACGCGGACCGGACAGCTCGTGCGCGACTCGACGCCCACGAGCACCGCATCCTCTGTGACGAAGCCGCGCATGCGTTTGCCGAAGTGCTTCAGCCCGGCGCGCAAGCGGTCCGAGATTCTGACGCCGGCGCAGTCCACGACCTCGGCGATGTCGGTCCCGGTTGTTCCCGGGACATAACTGCTCTCGCCCACGGTCGTCGACCCCCGGCGCGCGAGAAAGTCCGTGAGGCGCGTCGCCGGCGCCCGAAGCGCGCCACCCCCGGCGACCGCGGCCGCCCGCTCGACGGCTCGCTGAAACTCCAGGCCACCGGCGGGTCCGCCGAAGCCCGCCGCGGCAACGTCGTCGGGCTCGACCCCGACGACGACTCCCGAGTTGGCGAAGGGAGAGTCTCGGCGGGCGAGGCTCATTCCGTTGACGACCACCCCATCGGGCTCCGTAGCGGCGGGAACGATCCATCCACCCGGACACATGCAGAAGGAGAACACCCCGCGGCCACGTACGTCGTGGGCGAGGCGATAGCTCGCCGCCGGCAGCTTGGGGTGGCCGGCGGCCGCGCCGTACTGAATCCGATTGATCAGCGCTTGGGGATGCTCGATCCGCACGCCGAGTGCGAAGGGCTTCGCCTCGAGAGCGACGTCAGCGGCTACGAGCAGGTCGAAGATATCTCGCGCTGAGTGGCCGGTCGCGAGAACGACTGCATCTCCTCCCACTACTTCGCCCCCTTCGACGACGACGCCTCGGGTTCGCCCCCGCGAGAGCTCGAGACCGATGACCCGGGCGCCGAACCGGAACTCCACACCGACCGTCTCGAGTCGCTCTCGCAGCGCGGTCACGACTCCGGGGAGGCGATTCGAACCAATGTGTGGCCTGGCATCGACGAGAATCCGATCGGGAGCCCCGTGAGCCACGAGAATCTCGAGCACGTCCCGCACGTCCCCACGTTTGTGGGCGCGGGTGTAGAGCTTGCCGTCGCTGTAGGTTCCGGCGCCGCCTTCACCGAAGCAGTAGTTGCTGTCGGCGTCGACGAGGCCGTCCTGGTTGAGCCCTCTCAAGTCGCGCCGGCGGGGCTGCACTTTCCTGCCTCGCTCGACCACGACCGACGCGATGCCTCGGCGAGCGAGCTCGTACGCGCAGAACAGACCAGCGGGCCCGTCGCCGACGATAGCGACACGCCGTCCTGGTTCGACGTCCCTCGGGTGAGGAAGGGCCAGCTCCGGTGTCGTTGCGCTCTTGAAGCCGACGAGGAGGCGAAAGCGAACCCGGCCCCGCCGCGCGTCGATCGACCGCTTGAGGACCTCGATGTCGGGCAGCGCGTCAGGGGAGGTCCCGAGCGAACGGGCGACGCCGTTCCGGAGGGCGCCGGGGTCATCGATTTCATCGAGGGACAGGTAGATCGACGTCGGGGCGATGCCCGCAGCTGCCGCGGCGGAGGCACGTCGCCCAGCGCCGGCACCGCGTTTCGTCTTCCTCATCCGCTTCCTAGCGGACCCGTGGCCCCTTCGCCACTGCCAGCTTCATCGCCTCGCCAGGCCGCGCTATCGCCCAGGCCCGGAGCTGACATGCGGCGCACACTCGTCGCTCGACGCCACGCACTACAGGCAAACATTTCCGTGGTCTGCTACGCAGCCGCCGTGGCTTCGATCTCGATCTTGAGCTCAGGAAGCACCAGTCGCTGGACTCCGAGGAGCGACTGCGGAGGCCTCGTTCCCGCCTCGGCAATCCAGTCAGCGTAGACGTCGTAGTTGGCGAGGAATCCATCAACATCCGTCGTGAAGAAGCGCAGGGTGATGATGTTCTGGCGGTTCATGTCGGCCGCCTGGAGCACGGCGTCGATGTTGCCCAGGGCAGACTGGATCTGCCCGCGGATATCGTCAGGAGACACGATTGCGATGCCGAGCTCGGTGCTCGAGTCCGGCTGAACCGACACTTGACCCGAGAAGTGAAGATAGCGAGCGGCACCCTCGACGACCTCCCCCTGGTCCATGCTCCACTTCAGGCCCCAGTCCGATGGATTCACCGACGATCGTTTCATTTGCTTCCCCTTTCACACAACAAGAGCTTCACGCTTCCATTGGCGGTCTTCAGGCACATACCTATTTGCGTCGCGAATTCCAAAGGAGTACCGGAAGAGTGAGTACTCCTGTCAGGAAGAACACCGGAATGAACCAGCTAGCCCACGTGTCCCACACCACGTACCAATTCGTTCCATTCTGACTATGAAAGATGCCTCCTGGATTGAGCGTCCAATCCCGGAAGGACATGCTCGAAGCAGCGAGGAGCCACTGACAAGGATTCCGCGTGTCCACGCGTGTCGACTCACCGTGGTCTCCTTTGTCACGGCCGTCTAGCGCTTCGGTTCATCTGTAAGGGCCACGAAAGCGCTCCTCTCCAGTGGATCTCGTCTGCTGCACCTGTTCGCTCGCCATCGCCCGGAATCCCAGGACTCAATAGATCGAAACGCATGGCGGTACGTGTCAACGACTTTGAGACAGTGGCCGGCCGCAATTAGTGAGTCGCCGGCCAGACTCGTGCGGCGTGATTGATGGCGCCTGGTCGGATGATGGGCGCGTGGGTGGTAAGAATCGGGACGACCTCAGGATCGTCTTCTCTTCTGTTCGTTGATCCTGGGGCAATCTGGTGCGTCGTTTTCTCGGGCGGATTGATCCAAACCGGGTGTAGTCCCGAAATCTGTTGAAAGTTGAGTGGCGGCCTCTCCGGCCCGATGGGATCATCGGGCTGGATCAAAAGAGGAGAAAGCCGCCATGAAGAAAGCTATCAGCAGACGAGCCATCCCCCAAGAGGTTGTTGGTCAATTAGCGTCGCCGCTGGCTGAACTGATGCGTCAGACGCTACTCGAGACTGTGATCGCGAGCGGAACGATCCAGGCGATCGAGATGCTGCGTGCTCAGCAGGAGGTGCTGTGCGGGCCACGCTACAAGCAGAACGCGGATCGCAAAGCTCATCGCCACGGAACGACGGTCGGATCGCTGGTTATGGGCGGACGTTGGGTGACGCTGCCGCGCCCTCGGGTTCGGTCGGTCGACGGCCGCGAGCTCGAGCTGCCGGCGTGGACGGAATGGTCTCGTGAGGATCCACTGAAGCAACGGGCCCTCGAGCAGATGATCCTTGGCGTGTCGACACGAGGCTACTCGGGTTCGTTGGAGAAGCTTCCGGTCGAAGTCCCGGAACGGGGCAAGAGCCGGAGTGCCGTCGGCCGGCGTTTCCTCGAAGGAACACGGCGACACCTGGTGAAGCTGCAGCGTCGCGATCTGTCAAGACTGGAATTGGCGGTGCTGATGATCGACGGAATTCACTTTGAGGATCACGTCGTTCTGGTGGCGCTCGGCTTCGAAAACGACGGGAAGAAGCAGGTCTTGGGCTTGTGGGAAGGGGCGACCGGGAACGCTCGGGCCTGTAAAGCCCTGCTCGAGAATCTCGCCTCACGCGGTCTGCAGACGAACCGCAGCTTGCTCATCGTCCTTGACGGAGCGAAGGCTCTACACAAGGCTTGCAGGGACGTCTTCGGAGGCCGTGCCTTCATCCAGCGCTGCCAGGAGCACAAGAAGCGGAACGTTGCCGACCACTTGCCGGAGTCGATGCGACCTGGTGTGCGACGGGCGATGAGTCAAGCCTACGAGTGTCGCGACGCTAAGCGGGCGAAGCGGCTCCTCGAGGCTCTCGCCACCCGTCTCGAGTCCGAGCATCCTGGCGCTGCCGCCTCCCTGCGCGAGGGCCTCGACCAGACGCTCACTGTCATCGAGCTCGAACTCCCCGAACGGCTCCAGCTGTCGCTGCGAACAACGAATCCGATCGACAACCTCGTTGGCAGCGTCCGCAGAGTCTCGCGGCGCGTGAAGCGCTGGCGCGGAGGTCGCATGATTCTCCGCTGGTGTGGCGCCGCCGTGTTGGATGCCGAGCAGCGCTTCCGGCGTATCAGAGGCTACCGAGAGATGCCCAAACTGATCGCTGCCCTCAGAGCACGAGACGCAGCACTTGACGAGAAGGAGAACGCCGCTTAGGACGTGAACTGCCGCCGCTCAGTTTCAACAAGCGACGGGACATCACCCCAAGCCACCGGGGTACCCGTTTCCGATAGTCGTCATACTGCTTCCCCAACCGGTCATGCAAGGCCCGCTCCTCCAGGGGCACCCACACCAGGCAGCTGGTCCAGTAGAGTACCCCCAGCGCCAGAGTCGAGGCGGATCGTCCCAGGAGCCCAGCCCCCAGCAGGATTAGGGTCCAGCCAACGCTCTGTGGATTGCGAGACCAAGCGTAGAGACCGTCGCTGACCAGGCGGTCTGTACTGAGGCCCCACGTCAGCCGGAACGATCGAAACGCGAACCGCGCGGTTGCGTAGAGGAGAGCACCCGCCGCCAGAAGGACACCGCCCCCAATTGCCGATGCGAGCACCGGAACAGCGAGCGGCCATTCGCTCACGTAGGCTGCCGCGATCGCTGACGCGGCAAGACCGCCATAGGCAACGAGGACTAGGATGAGCGTTGTGCCCGAGATCCCTCCAACTTTGGAGAGCTCCCGGCGAGCTCGCGGCAGAGCCGCTGTCCCCGCGAGCAACATGCATGAGGTACCGAGAAGGAAGAACATCTGTCGCCTCATGTCGGTCTAACATGTTACTAGGCTGGTCGGCATAGCTCGTGGTCGTCGGCGGGATAGACGAGGCGGCCTGACGGAGTGTGGGGCTGCAAGTACCTTGGCGTCAATCATCTGAGTCTGCGTGAGCTGAGGGCGGGCCGGAGCTAGGCCGCGGAGCCGGTCGGCCTAGCACGGGGCCGCCTCCGGACGAGCGGGCGGGAACGGACGGCGTCGACGCGGGCAGGCGGTCGGCGGGGCTGCGGACTCCACGACCGCCGCGATTCAGCACGTGCGTATAGATCATCGTGGTGCTCAGGTCTTTGTGCCCCAGCAGTTCCTGGACCGTACGGATGTCGTAGCCGTCGCGGACCAGCTCGGTGGCGAACGAGTGCCGCAAAGTGTGAGGGGTTGCCGGCTTGGCGAGGCCGGCCCGCCGCACCGCCTCGGCCATCTGCTTCTGCACGACGCTCTCGTGGAGGTGGTGCCGGTGGCGCACGCCGCTGGTCCGGTCGGTGTAGTGGGCCGAGGCGGGGAAGACGAACTGCCAGCCCCAGTGCCGGTCGGCGTTCGGGTACTTTCGGCTGAGCGCGTCGGGCAGCGGAGCGCGGCCGAGGTTCTGGGCGAGGTCGGCTCGATGCAACTGGCGCACCCTCTCGAGGTGCTCGCTGAGCATCGGCCCGCACGACAAGGGCAGCATCGTCATGCGATCTACGCGACCCTTGCCGTCGCGGACAGTGATCTCGTGCCGCCGGAACTCGACGTCCTTGACGCGGAGGCCGAGGCATTCCAGTAGCCGCATGCCCGACCCGTAGAGGAGCCGGCAGATCAGGAGCACGCTACCGTCGAGCTGCCCGATGACCAGCTCGACCTCCTCGGGCGCCAGCACCACCGGTAGCCGCTGCGGGCGTTTGGACCAGACGAGCTCGTCGAGGACTCCGACTTCGGCCTTCAGTACGTGGCGGTAGGAACACCAGCGCACACAACGCCTGGTTCTGCGTTGAGGCGCTCAACTTCCCCCGCACCGTCAGGTCCGACAGGAAGGCCTGGATCTCTTCCCGTCCCATGTCCGCCGGATGGCGGCGCCCATGGAAAACGACGTATCGCCGCACCCACTGCACGTAGGCCTGCTCGGTCCGCGGACTGTAGCCGCCGGAGGCGGATCGCCTCCCGCAACCGCTCCAGGAGCCGCGGTTTGCAGGCGGCGCGGCCCCCAGCTGGGCCGGGGCCGGCTCTCCCGGAACTTGGCGCGCGAACCCGGGTGGAGGCGGTGTGAGATAGAAGAGTGACTTCGGCAGCTCGTACGGCCCGAGCCCGCGGCTTCCCGGTGCACTTTCCATCGCGCTTCCGCTCCGGGGGCACTCGCCCCGTTCCTTTCAGCTTCCCAGAGTCCGGTGTCGGGGCGGGTCCACATCCGTGGGGGACGGACGATCCAGTGTTCCATAGGCGAGACCCCGGCCTCGGTTCACCGATCACCTGCGACGTGGGTAGAGTCTTCGAGCGGAAGCGCGACGAAACCTCGCTCGCCGAGTGCCTCACCCGGCACGGGTACGAGGTCCGCTAGGCTGAGTCCAGAGGCTTCATCTCCTGAAGCATCGTCGGGATCAGCTCGGTCACGGTGGGGTGAATGTGCACCGCCCGCGAGATCACCGTGTACGGGGCGTCGGCATACATGACGTCGAGAATAGAGTGAATCACCTCGTCGCCGCCGATGCCCAGGACCACCGCACCCAGGAAGCGCTTCGTCTCGGCATCGACCAATGCCTTCATAAAACCCTGGGTTTCACTCCTCTCCTTGGCTCGCCCGACCCTGGACATGGGTCTTTTCGCGATGAGCGCGGGACGACCGGAGCGACGCACCTCGGCCTCGGTCATGCCCGCCCTTCCGAGCGGCGGGTCGATGAAGAGGCCATAGGTGACGATGCGGTCGGTCACCCGGCGCGGGTCGTCGTCGAGCAGATTGGCCGCGACGATCTCGAAGTCGTTGTAGGTCGTATGTGTGAACGCGCCACGGCCGTTGCACTCGCCCAGGGCCCAGATCCCTTCGACGTTCGTACGCAGTTGATCGTCCACCGGGATGATGCCGCGAGCGTCGAGCTCCAGGCCGGCCTCTTCGAGACCCAGGTCATGGGTGTTCGGGACCCGCCCCGTGGCCAGTAGGAGATGCGAGCCGACGATCTCCGGCTCGCCGGTGTCGCAGGCGACGCCGATGGCGACCGCGTCGCCGCGCGGCTCGACGCGCAGGCACTCCGCCCCCAATCGAACCTCGACGCCTTCTGCCTCGATGATGTCTTTCACGGCGGCGGACACGTCTTCGTCCTCGCGACCGATCAAGCGCGGCCCCATCTCGACGACGCTCACCCGGCTTCCGAAGCGCCGATACATCTGGGCGAACTCGAGGCCGATGTAGCTGCCCCCCACGATGATCAGATGCTCGGGCAGGGTGTCGACTCCCATCACGCTGGAGTTGGTGAGGTAGTCGACCTCGGCGAGACCGGCGATGGAGGGGATTCGCGCGCGCGCGCCGACGTTGATGAAGATCTTCGCCGCCTCGAGCGTTCGGTCGTCGACGGCGACTGCGTGAGGTCCGATAAATCGCGCGTGACCTTCGATGACGGTCGCGCTCTCCATGCCCTTCAGCCACCCCTCGACACCCCGGTTCGAGGCTCCGGCGATCGCGTCCTTGCGCGCCTTCACCTTCTCCATGTCGACGCTCACGTCGCCGGAGATCTCGACACCGAAGTCCGCGGCGCGACGCGCGAGATAGGCGGCCCTGGCGCTGGCGACGAGTGTCTTCGTCGGGATGCAGCCCGTGTTGACGCAGGTGCCGCCGAAGCGGCCGCGCTCGATCACGGCGACGCGCATGCCTGCGCCGGTCAGACGGCTCGTGAGGGCAGGACCCGCCTGTCCCGTCCCTATGACTATCGCGTCGAACGTCTCTGCCATCACCGCCTCCCGCAACCATAGCGCTCACTCGCCGCCGGTGAGCGCGGAAGCGCTAAATGGGCGCGGTCAGGCTTCTTCGAGCACGCCCGCCGAGAAGTCGCACATCTTGGCCATATCCACGAACAGATCGGCTGCCTGTGGCTTGAAGACGTCGCCAACGAGCAGGTCCACGAGTGGTAGGCGATGCTCCGGAAACTGCTTGACGAAGCGAGCGAAGCTGAAGCCCGGCGTGTAGAACGCGTACACGAGCTGACGGATCGCGTCGATGCCCTGATTCAGCTCGGGCCCGAACGCACCCAGGCCGGCCTCTGTGAGATCGCCATTGGCGAGCGCCTCGTGGATCGAGTCCGCGGCCAGCTCGCCGGACTTGAGTGCGAGAAAGACCCCCGACGAGTAGATGGGATCGACGAAGCTGTACGCGTCGCCGACCAGGACCCATCCGTCTCCCGCGACGCGATCCGCCGAGTAGGAGTAGTCCTTGACGACGCGCGTCGGGGTGATACGACGTGCGTCCGCCAAGCGTCGCGAGGCCTCGGAGCTCTTGGCGATGATCTCGTCCAGCGTCGCCTGGGGGTCCACGCCCTTGCGGACCAGGAGACCCGGGTCCGCGACGACTCCGACGCTGACCCGGCCGCGGGTGAGCGGGATGTACCAGATCCAGCCCTGCCCGCCCAGCGTGTTGATGACGAGCGTGGCGCCTTCGTCCACGCCCTCGTCTCGAAGCCCATTCTCGTAGTGCGCGAAGATCGACGCCTTGTTCAACTTGGGATCACGCTTGCGCAACCCGAGCCGACGCGAGACGAGCGAGGTGAGACCCGTCGCGTCCACGAGCACCCTCGATCGGATCGTCTGCTTCCGTCCCTGGTCGTCGGCCGTCTCGACGCCCACGGCCCGCTCCCCCTCGAAGAGGACTTCGAGCGCCGTCACCCCCAGGCGCACATCGACGCCCTTCGCGGTGGCGTTGGTCAGCATCGCCTGATCGAACCACTCGCGCTCCACCTGCCAGGTGTAAGCCGCCTCGTGGTCGTTGCGCTCGAAGAAGTAGAACGGCTTCGACTTGCGGCCGCTCTCGCCGATGAACTGGACGCTCGCCTTGACCGTGGAGCGGCTCTCGCGCAGCGTCTCGAGCATGCCTAGCTTCTGGAGGATCCAATACGTTTCGGGCATCAGCGATTCGCCGATCCGAAAGCCGGGCGCGACAGTCTTCTCGAGGAGAACGACCTCTCGGCCCTGCTGGGCCAGCAGCGTCGCAGCCGTTGCCCCGGCCGGACCGCCGCCCAGCACGACGACCTCTGCATGGTCAGGCAGCGGCCGAGCAGCCGCCGGCGACGCGTCTTCGGGTCGCGTGTCCACGAGGCTATTCTAGAAACCCTGAGAGGCGAAGGCGGCTTCTGGGCTGTGAAATCCTGTCAAGGCTGTCATACCCGCTCGGAGCCCAGCCAGCGGGCGGTCAGAGCCGCGGCGAGCCATTGACTCTGGGCCCGAGCCCGCCTAGCTTGGAAGGGTGATGGCTCGGGATTGGACGGCGGGTCGTTGTCGCTGCTCGATCCAGGGCCCCGGGTCGGTCTGCGCCATGTAGGAACCAGCTGGCACAAGCCGCCAACCACGAGGCCCCCCGCGATAGCGGTCGGGGCCTTTGTACTTTTGCAGGAGGACGAGATAAAGCGAGCGTTCGACGCGACCCCGCAGGCGGGCACGACCGGGAGGCTGGATTCGCTCGTGCGGCGGATCGGCAACACGCCACTCCTGGAGCTGCGGCGGATCGGCTCCGACACCGGGGTGCGCCTGTTCGCCAAGCTCGAAGGCCTGAACCCCGGGGGCAGCGTCAAGGACCGCGCGGCGCGCGCGATCATCCTGGAAGCGCGGCGCCGCGGCGATCTGGAGGGCCGGCGATTGCTCGACGCCTCGAGCGGCAACACAGGGATCGCCTACGCCATGCTAGGAGCCGTCCTCGGGTTCGGCGTCACGATCTGCATCCCCGGCTCAGCCAGCGCCGAGCGGAAGCGCATCTTGCGCGCATATGGCGCGGACGTGATCGAGACGGATCCGCTCGAAGGATCCGACGGCGCCATCCACCAGGCCCGGGCGATCGTCGCGGACGAAGCGAAACGCTGGTACTACGCCGACCAGTACTCGAACCCGGCCAACCCCGGGGCTCACGAGGCGACGACGGGCCCCGAGATCCTGCACCAGCTCGCCGAGATTCAACTCGACCTGTTCGTCGCGGGGCTCGGCACGAGTGGCACCTTCGTCGGAGTCTCTCGCTACCTGGAACGCGCCAGCCCGGCTACGCGCCGCGTTGCGATCGAGCCCGATGGCCCCCTCCACGGTCTCGAGGGACTGAAGCACATGGAGAGCGCTCTCGTCCCCTCTATCTTCGAGCCGGAACTGGCTCACGACCGCCTCGGCATCGCGACCGAGGACGCCCAAGAGATGACGCGACGGCTGGCTCGTGAGGAAGGCGTGCTGGCCGGGGTGTCTTCGGGCGCCGCGGTCCTCGGGGCGCTCCAGGCCGCCCGCGAGTCCGACGCCCGGAACGTGGCGGTCGTTCTTCCCGACGGCGGGGATCGTTATCTATCCGACCGCTTCTGGAAGGAGAGCAGCGATGCCTGACGGGCTCCGGATCGAGGCGGCTGTCATCGAGGCGATTCGCGGCGCCGCCCGGGCGGCCTACCCCCACGAAGGCTGTGGCGCTCTCGTCGGCCGGCAAGGTGGTCTGGTCGTCCAGTCCATCGAGCTCCCGAATCGCGAGACAGATCGGCCCCGAGTGCGCTTCACCGTGTCGCCGGGCGACTACATCGCGGTGGAAGAGGAAGCCGACCGCCGGGGCCTGGCGCTGCTGGGCTTCTGGCACAGCCATCCCGACCACCCGGCGCGTCCCTCCGAGACGGATCGACGCTACGCTTGGCCGGAGCTCATTACCGTCGTCATCAACGTGGCGAGCGGCCAACCCGGAGAGATCACCGCCTGGCAGGTCGCCGATCACGATGCGCCGTTCGAACAGGTCGAGCTGATCGTGGCCGAACCCGAAGCGTTCGACCGAGGAGAGGGCGATTCCAGTTGACGTGAAGTTTTCGACGCACCCAAACCCTGGAGGTGTCCGTGGGCTGAGGCGGAAGCAAAGGACTGGACATCGTGGCCTGGATCGTCAGCGTTCTCGTCTTCGTCTCGATGCTGATGCCCGGCGTCTCGAAGCTGGTGAACCTCGAGGGCAGGTCCCGCGCCGGCTGGAACGAGCGCTTCGAGAGCTGGGGGCTGCCCGCCTTCCTGGTGCCGGTTGTCGGCGTATCCGAACTGGGTGGTGGGGTCCTCCTGCTGGTCCCGCAGGCCGCGCCCTTCGGAGGCGTGGCCGTCGGCGTCACAATGGTCGGCGCGAGCTTGACGCACCTGTTCAACGACCAGCTGAAACGGGCTCCGATTCCGGCGGTCATCGCGCTGCTCGCTTTCTCCGTCGCGTGGTATCGCTGGAATCGAAGAGCCGGCCCGACATCGTCACCCTGAACAGCGGGTACTAGTGGCCCGTAAGCGAGAAGTCGGAAGCGGTCAGGGCGTCGAGGCGCCCCGATCCGCAAGGCGAGAGGAGTGGAGAATACCGGGAGTATTCGACCGACGAACAACGCAGCGGGCGGGGATGCATCGGCGGCCTGACGCTTTCGAATCCTCGTTTACAGGCCACTAGCCCTATCGCTTGCGGGCCTGGAGGCCACTCGCGAAGTGAGAAGAAAAGAAGGCCGGCCGCAACCTCGGTTGCGACCGGCCTTGCTCCGGGGTGACTCCTCTAGAAGCCGATGACGGTCTTCACGTACACGGAGCCGCCTTCGTAGTTTGCGGCGCTGCGTCGCGGATACTGCAAGCCGACACTGATTCGGTTCGAAAACGGAGCACCGATCTCGTCGACGAAGCTGTCGAATACGTTCACGGCCCCCAATGCGAGCCGGAACTTGGAGCTGACCTGGTAGCCCAGCTCGAGATCGATGTAGAACGTCCTGCCGATTTCGAACGAGGGGTCGACCGCTGCGCCAATTCGCCCGCGCTCATCGTAGTGCAGCCCGTAGTAGTTCCCACGGGCCAGCAGGTTCCACCCATCCCCAAAAAAGGTGTTCGTGGTCAGCACGAAACGATCGTTCGGGTAGTTGCTCTCGATGTCTTCGATCGTCCCCTCACTGACCGGCAACACGGCTCCATCATTGGGAGTCTGCACGGGAGTCTGACTCACAACCTCGATCTTGTTGTAGGCAAAGGCCAGACCCACGGTCGTGCTGACGCTCGGGGACCAGTCGAAATCCGAGGTGAGCACGAGGTCGACACCCTGATGCTTCACGTTCAGGGCGTTCGTGTAGAAGGAGATCGTTCGTCCCGGCACGATCGGGTTCGGAATGTCTCCCGTTCGGTAGATGCGATCATCGACGTCGATCCTGTAGGCATCGATAGTCAGCGTCGTTTTCTCACCGAGGGTAGCCGCAAAGCCGGCGCTGAAGTTCAAGGATGTCTCGTCCTTCAGGGCTTTGCCGCCCGCCGCCGCTACCAGCGGGCTGGTGGAGGGGATCAGGCCCTCCTCCACCTGCAAGCCCGTGACGCCGTCGAATGTCGTGATGGTCGTCCTAACGTTGACCTGACCGGGCGTGGGCGCGTGGAACCCGGTCGAGACGGCGCCGCGGAGGGTGAACTTGGGGGTGACAGCGTAGCGTGTCGCGAGCTTCCCGTTGAGGGTGCTGCCGAAGTCGGAGAAGTTCTCGTAGCGGGCCGCATACTGCAGCAGAAACTCATCGCTGATGTCGTGCTCCAGGTCCACGAAGATCGCAACGTTGCTGCGGTCGAATGATCCGGCATCATTGGGCGCAATCCCCTTCAAGCCGTTGGAGCCCGCACCCTCGTACGAGTTCGGCTCGCCGGCCACCGCGACATAGGTTTCCTGACGCCATTCCGCGCCGAACCCGAGGTTGAGCTTTTCCCCGAGCGGCTTGGCGAAATCGGCGTTCAGATTGATCTCCTCTTGCCGATAGCCTCCAGCGTCGAAATCCCTCTGGGGCGTGTTGTTCACCAGCGTCAGACTGGGGTTGGTCGTGTTGTTGAGGATGTAGTCCAGGTCGTTTTCGCCATAGCCGACACTGAAGTCGAACGTCATGTCTTCCGCAAACCACCCGGCGAATCCGCCGACGAAACCGAAATCGGTCTGGCCGCCGTCGAGAAAGGGTGTGTAGCCGGCCGGAAGCCCGTCGAAGCCCTGCTCACGCAGCGTCTCCAGAGTCGAGTGGCCGGCATTGCGATAAAAGAACCGATAGCGCCCATCTGTCTTGGCGAAGCCACCGTGCAGGTACAGTCGCACGTTGTCGTTCAGAGGAAGCGCGGAGTTGACGAATGCGCGCGTCCCGCTGGTCTCGGGGCGACCCCATGACTGCGCGAAGGGCTCGTCGTCGAACGGCGTATCCGCACCCACCCCCTGAACGCCACTATCGATCAGCGCTTGAGCGTCCGGACGCTGGATGCCGCGAGAGAGTCCATCGTTGTTGAGATACTCCAGGCTGAGGTTGACGAACCCGTTCCGCGGCAGGGCGAAACCGATGTTCCCGCCACCCTGGAAACTCTTCTCATTCTCGTAGAACTGACCATATTGAAGCTGGACCGATCCGCCGCTCGAGGCTTCCTTCATTCGAAAGTTGATGACGCCAGCGATCGCGTCAGAGCCATATTGGGCGGCGGCACCGTCGCGTAGAACCTCGACCTGATCGATCGCGATACCCGGAATCATGCCGACGTCGACGCCGTGCGCTCCGTTGCCCGCCGCGGGCGCGAAGAAATGCACCAGAGCCGAGCGATGCCGGCGTTTACCGTTCACCAGAACCAGGGATTGATCGGGAGCGGTGCCGCGAAGCGACGTGGGCCGTACGAAGGCGCTGCCATCCCCGGTGGCTGGGGACGCCGTATAGGACGGAATGAACGTCCGCAGGTTGTCCGTGAGATCCGCCGAGTTGCCGACGATATTGAACTCCGCTGCTGGAATGACGTCGATCGGCACGGGTGAATCAATGACCGATCGTGGCTCGGCACTGCGTGTACCCGTTACTACGAGCTCTTCGAAGAACTCGGGGGTCTGCTCTGAATCCTGATCGTCCGCAGCCTCTTCTTGCCCGCCCGGCGTCTCGCCGGCAGCCTGGTCGTCGACGGCCTCTTGTTGTGCGTTTTCTCGTGCGTCCTCGTCAGCTTCGGCAACCGACGTCTGGGCCATCAATACTGTCCCAGCCATCATTGCGACCCACACGAAACCTCGCATGCTCCTCATCATCGATCCCCCCTCTCGAGTTATGAGTCGTTCACGTTGGCGTCCTGAGTACCGTGGTGGCCACGGGTAGACTCGCTTCAGCCGGCACGATCGCGCCCGATTTCCCCTGCTCTTTTGAACGGGAGTTTAACACCACCCCGAGCGGCATTCTGCTCGCGGCCGAGCGCTGCCCACGAGCCCTTCACTAGATCCGGGCCTGGACCGTGTAGAGCTGGTGGTAGCGGCCACGGCGCTTGATCAGCTCCGCGTGCTTCCCGCGCTCGACGATCTCACCGTCTTCGATCACGAGAATCAGGTCTGCTCGCCGGATGGTGGAGAGCCGGTGGGCGATGACGAAAGTCGTGCGGTCTCGAAGCAGCGAGTTCAAGCTCTCCTGTATGAAGGCTTCGCTCTCGGTGTCGAGGCTCGAAGTCGCCTCGTCGAGCAGCAGCACCCGGGGAGCCGCCAGCAGCGCGCGAGCGATCGTCACCCGCTGGCGCTGGCCGCCGGAGAGCTTGACGCCCCGCTCGCCGATCACGGTTTCGAGCCGGTCGGGGAACCGGTCGGTGAACTCGAGGACGTGAGCCAGGCGCGCCGCTTCCTGCACCTCCGGCTCGCTCGCTTCCGGTCGCGCGAAGAGCAGGTTCTCGCGGATCGTCCCGTCGAACAGGAACTCGTCCTGCAGAACCAGCCCCAGCTGACTGCGGTAGCTCGACAGCTGGACCTCGGACAGGTCGACGCCGTCGACGAGCACGCGTCCCTCGTCCGGAGTCAGGAACGACGCCGCCAGCCCCGCGATCGTCGACTTGCCCGAGCCGGAGCTCCCCACCAGGGCGACCACCGTTCCAGGGGGCGCCTCGAAGCTCACGCCCTTGAGGACCGGCTTGCCTTCTTCATACGAGAACCGGACGTCTTCGAACCGAACATCACCTTCGATCGGCGGCATCGTCTTCGTGCGCCTCGGGTCGTCGTCCTCCATCGGCTGCGACAGTAGCTCGGCGGTGCGGTCCAGCCCGGCGAAGGCCTCGGTCATTTGCGTCCCGATGTTGGCCATCTGGATGATCGGGGCCACCAGGAACCCGAGGAACAGAGTGAACGAGAACAGCTCCCCCAGCGTGAGGCTTCCGTTCAGGATCAGGCGGCCTCCGTAGCCCATGATCAGGACACCTGCGATGCCCATGAAGAAGGTCCCGAGGCTGGTCACGGCGGCACTCGCGGTGAGGGTGGTGCGCACGTTGGCGAAGAGGCGCATCACGCCGTCTTCGAACACCTTTCGCTCGCGCTCGATCGCGTGAAAACCCTTGATCACGCGGATCCCACCGAGCGACTCCGTCAGGCGGCCGGTGACGTCGGCCCGGATCGCACCGCGCTCGCGGAACGCCGGCCGCAGTGTCTGGAACGCCTTCGTGGAGACGAAACCGAACAGCGCGAGGGGAACGATCGCGATCGCCGTCATCCCCACGTTGATGTTGATCAGGAAGCCGAAGGCGACCACCGCCGTCAGCACGCCACCGACCAGCTGAACGAGGCCGGTGCCGACGAGGTTCCGAACTCCTTCGATGTCGTCCATCACCCGCGACACCAGCTCACCCGTCTTGGACTCGTCGAAGCTCTTCACGGGCAGGCGCAGCACGTGGTACTGGACCTCGGAGCGGAGCTGCGCGATCAGGTGCTGGGCCTCCACACTCAGCAGTCGCGTCAGGCTGAAGGACGTCGCCGCCTGGATCGTGACGGCGGCGGCCACGCCTCCGATGATCAACCAGAAGATGTCGGCCCGCCCTCCACTGATCACGTCATCGATCAGATACTTGGTCGAAGCGGGGAGGACGAGGCCGCTGAGGCGGTTGAAGAGGATCAGCACCAGCCCCACGAAGAGCAGCTTGCGACGCGGCCAGATGATCTCTCGAAACGCTCGGCGCAGACTCGCGCTCGAGGGCCGGGACGGCTTCTTGGGGGCAGACACTGGCTACCAGAGTACCCTCATCTCGGGAAGCGCTATTCTTTCTGTCCCGCGGAGCGGTCTGCGGGTTGCTCAGGGCGAGAGGAGAAGGACCACCATGACGAAGCGAGCGGCGTTCATTCTGGCGGCAGGCGCGGGCCTACTGCTCGGAGCTTGTGGAGGCCGGGGAGGAACGATGCAGGAGGCCTCGGCCCCAGGTAGCGGATCGGAACGCATCACGGCCAGCGGCATCCTGAAGGACGTGGAGGCGTTGTCGTCCGACGACATGGAGGGACGCGGCACCGGCACGGCTGGTGAAGGGAAGGCCGCGAGCTACCTCGAGGGACGCTTCAAGGAGATCGGCCTGCAGCCTGTTGGCGGCTCCTACCGGCAGCCGGTCTCGCTGGTCGGCTTCAAGAAGCAAGGCGACGCTTCGTCGCTCTCGATTCGAAGCGCCGACGGCGCGCTGGATCTCGCCGACGGCGGCAACGTCTCGTTTTGGTCGTCCTCACAGAGGCAAGCTGTCTCCGTCGAGAACGCTCCGCTGCTCTTCGTGGGCTACGGCGTCGAGGCGCCCGAGTACGAATGGAACGACTTCAAGGGCGCTGAGCTCCAGGGCAAGGTTCTCCTGTTCCTGAACGACGACCCGCCCGTCACCGAGGACGGCGCCGAGTTGTTCGGCGGCGAGGCCCGAACGTACTACGGGCGCTGGACCTACAAGTTCGAGCAGGCGATGAAACGCGGCGCGGCCGGCGCGATCGTGGTGCACACGACCCCGTCGGCGAGCTACCCCTGGAGCGTCGTCCAGCACAACGGCGTCGAGGAGCACTTCGCCCTCGACCTGCCGGGCTCCGGCTACCAGGTCGACCTGCTCGGTTGGCTCGATGAGGAGACCTCAGGCAAGGTCGCCGCCAAGATGGGGACCACGCTCCCTGGCCTGTTCGAGATGGCGAAGCAGCGAGGCTTCGAACCGATCGACACGGGCTATCGGGTCTCCGCGACGATCGAGACCGACGTCCGACGCATCACGACCGCCAACGTGCTCGGCATGGTCGAGGGATCCGATCCGGCTCTCAAGAACGAGGTCATCGTGTTCTCCGCCCACTACGACCATCTGGGCACGAACGAGACCGTCGAGGGCGACGACAAGATCTTCAACGGCGCCTGGGACAACGGAGCCGGGACCGCCGCGATCGTCGCCCTGGCCGAGGCATTCGCGGCGACGAGCCCGGCGCCGGCGCGCTCGATCCTCTTTCTCGCCTGTGCGGCCGAGGAGAAGGGGTCGCTCGGGAGCAACTGGTTTGTTGCCAAGCCTCCCTTCGAGCGAAGCCAGCTGGTGGCGGACTTCAACGTGGACATGCCCCAGATCTTCGGCGTGACGAGCGACATTTCAGCCATCGGCGTCGAAACCAACACGCTCGGCGACGCCCTTCTCGAGAAGGCGAAGGCCGCCGGCGTCACCGTCACCGGCGACACGCGACCGCGGGCCGGCGGCTTCTATCGCTCGGACCAGGTCAACTTCGCCAAGGCCGGCATCCCGGCGCTCTTCATGAACCCTGGAGTGACCCACGTCGAGCCGCTGAGCTTCGACGCCGGGGAGTACCGAGAGTCCCACTACCACCAGGTCAGCGACCAGATCAGCCCGGAGTGGAACCTCTCTGGGCTGGAGCGCGACATGCGGCTCGTCTACGACACGGCCCTGTCCGTCGCCAACAATGAGGACATGCCCCGCTGGGCTGCAGGCAACGAGTTCGAGGGGGAATGGAAAGCCCTACACGGGAAGTAGCTTCTCCAGGAACGCGACGACGGCGGCAGCGGCGTTCGCCGCCGCCAGACGCGCGAACGTGCGAGCCCGATTCTGTCCGTCGTGCCCGCCGGCCAGGTCCGAGAGACCGCGAAAAGCGATGAACCGGACGTCGTTCCCGTAGGCGATCTGGGCGATCGCGGCCGTCTCCTGATCCACGGCGTGAGCCTCGAACGTCTCCCAGATCCACTCGCGGTACTCCGCGTTGTCGACGAAGCCGTTGCCACTAACGCCGTGTCCCGCGATGTGGACCTCCGGCGTCGCGTCGACGCATTCGCCACGCTGCGTGCAACTGGCCAGCTCGACGCCGCTGGCCGAGCGCCGGGCCACCGCGAGCAGTCGCTGATCGGCCTCGAACCAGAAGCGCGATTCGTCGACCTCGACCCCATCCTCGACGTAGTTGAGTCGCTGCGGCCGGGTCACGAACATCTCGAAGCCCTCGAAGCTGGACCCGCGGCGACGCGGTCCCGGGTCGTAGCCGTCGGGGCCCGGCCGCGCGACGACGTGCTCCTGGTACAAGCCCCAGCGCTCGGGAACGACGACCTCCGCGATGCCGAGCTTCGGATTGACACCGCCCGCGATGCCCAGCACGACGATCGCGGCGGGATCGTGATGGCCGACGACGGCCTGGGCGACGGCGGCCGCCGCAACGAGGCTGCGTCCGCAGCGGACGAGAACGACCTCGCGCCCGCCGAGCGTGCCGAGGTGATGCACCTGCTTGGCGATCGTCTGCCGCTCGCTGATCTGCGCAAGCTCGAGCAGCGGCGCGAGCTCGATGTCCATCGGCGCGATGACTGCGATGCGGCGCGGCGCCGGCGCGGTCGGCGGGAGTTGGCTGACGAGGAGGAGCAGGGCGACGGTGAGGAACCTCATCCCCGGGCTGCGGGTCTCGCCACCACGGCGGCCACCGGCATCGTCCAGATCTCGATGCGATCCGCCTGCACCACCTCGAAACCAGCCGCCGCGAGTACTGCCTCTACGTCGATCGGCTGACAGTCCACGATGTGCGGAAAGTGTCGGTGCATCCACCTGTAGGCGCGCTCGATGGCGCTCTCGTGATCGCCCTCGGGCACAGTCGCCATCGAGACCACCCCGAGCCGGCCACCCGGCTTCAGCACCCGCGCGAATTCGGCGAGGACGGTCGGGATGACCTCGGAAGGGAACAGCTCCAGCGTGAAGGACATCGCCACGACGTCGAAGGTTGCGTCGTCATCGGGTAGCGGCGGGACGGCGGCCACCCGAAGCTGGACCCGGCCCGCGAGACCCGCCATTCTCACACGCGACTCGGACACGTCGCGCATGCCCTCGGAGATGTCCACTCCGTGCACCGCGCCGTCCACGCCCACGGCGTCCGCCAACTCGACGAGCGAATGCCCGGTCCCGTAGCCGACCTCGAGCACGACCTCGCCGGCGCTGACTCCCAACATCTCGAGCCCACGCTCTCGGGCGCGGTGCTCGCTCGCGTCGGCCAGCGCGTCGTAGGCGGCGCTGATGCGGTCGTAGAAGCTCCGGGCTGCGACTTGATCCTGCATCAGACGGCGAGTAGGCCGGCGACCGACGCCGTCATCAGGGTCGTCAGGAAGCCACCGAGACAGGCCTTCAGTCCCAACTCGGCGATGTCTGACTGTCGCGACGGTGCAATGCTCCCGATACCGCCGATCTGGATTCCGATCGAGGCGAAGTTGGCGAAGCTGCATAGTGCGAACATCGCGATCAGCTCGGTGCGCTCGGAGATGAGTCCTTCCTTCAGGAGCTTGGAGAGCTCCACGTAGGCGACGAACTCGTTCAGCGCGAGCTTGTTGCCGAGCAGCAAGCCGACGCGACCCGCCTCTTCCCAGGGCACCCCGATCAGGAAGGCCAGCGGCGCGAACCCCCACGAGAAGATCTCCTCCAAAGAGAGCCCGACCGAACGCAGCGGCCAGTTGATCAGGGCGATCAGGGACAGAAACGCGATCAGCATCGCGGCGATGTTGAGGGAGAGCTTCATTCCCGTCGCCGCGCCCTGAGCCGCCGCGTCGATCACGTTGACGGCGCCGCGCTCGACCTCCAACTGGACGGAGCCTCGCGTCAGAGGCTCCCCCGTCTCGGGCTCGAGCAGCTTCGCGATCACCAGGCCGGCCGGGGCGTTCATGACGCTGGCGGCGATGAGGTACTTCGCTTCGATCCCCATCGCCACAAAGGCACCGAGGACCGCCGCCGAGATCGTCCCCATACCGACGATCATCACGGCCGCCAGCTCGGAGCGGGTCATCTTGGGGATGAACGGAGCGACGAGCAGCGGCGCCTCGGTATGACCCAGAAAGATGTTCGCCGCGCCCGAGAGGGTCTCGGCCCCGCTCGTCCCCATCGTCCGTGCCATCACCCGGGCGATCAGCAGCACGACCCACTGGATTCCGAAGTAGTAGAGGACGCTGAATGGAGATGATACGAAGATGATCAGCGGCAGGGCCTTGAAGGCGAAGATGAATCCGAAGCTCTGCTCGTTCGCCACCTCCCCGAAGACGAAGCGGCCACCGGTGTCGGCGAGCAGCATCATCTGGGTGGCGCCGTCGCTGAGCCACGAAAACAGCCCGATCCCCACGCTGGTCCGCAACACGAAGACGGCGAATCCGAACTGCAGTGCCAGGCCCCAGCCCACGGTGCGCCAGCTGATCGCTCGGCGGTCGGAAGAGAAGGCCCACGCGATCAGCATGATGACGGCGAGTCCAACGAGACCGATAGGGCGCACCGTGAGGTTCCCTTCGAGCGAGAAGCAGCCGTGTCCGGGGACCCGACGTGCGAGGAACCCCTCGCGCCGCCCCGGAAGCGAGTGCGGATGATAACGCCCTGCGGCTCAGCGAACCTTTCGCACCACCCAGGTCGTCATGCAGCGCTGGTCCTGCACGACCGTCGTCTTGAGCGGATCCACCAACTCCCCACCCAGCTCGTTCGTCAGGGTGAGGAGCAGGGCCTCGTCGACCAGGTAGCGCTCGCTTCCATCGGGAAGCTCGAAGCGCCGGGCTGAGATGCGACGCATCCGATCGGTCATGCCGATCGACGAGGCCAGCCGGGCGAAGAACAGGCCGCCCGGTTTCAGGGCGCGCCACGATCCGCGCAACATCGACTCGAACTCCTCGTCGTCGGCCGCGAAATGGAGAACCGCGCTGCTGATCGTGACGTCGACGAATTCATCGGGAAACGACATCGCATCGAGCGACTCGACCCTGAAGTTGTCCGCTGGGAGCCGTGGAGCGAGCTCGGCCGCGAGCCGACGAACCGCATCGACAGCTCCTGCCTCGCGATCGGCCCCGAACACTTCGTATCCTTCCCGAAGGAAGTAGGTCAGGTTGCGACCGCCGCCGCACCCCGCATCGAGGATCCACATGCCGGGTGTGATCCGCCCGCGCAGGATCTGATCGAAGAGATAGATATCGATCCGGCCGAAGCGCGCCAGCAGCTCAGAATCGCGCCTCGTCGGCGGCGGCGTCATCCGGCTCGGAGAGCGACGACCGGATCGACTGCGAGTGGGCGCAGAAGCACCCCGCGCACGACGCTGACGATGGTCGTCGGCGCCCCGATCCCGAGGGCGAGGGTCATGACGACCACGGCGGACGCGACCGGCGTTCGCAGCAGGCGGCGTGCGGCGTGCTCGAGCTCTCTCATTTCCGACCCGAGCCTAACGTCGCGCCGGCCAATGCAACAACGAGGACTCGCCCCCAGGGAACGGTGTCGGGCAACCGAACCTGCAACCGGGGAGCGCCACCAGCCGGGTGGTACGCTCGGGCGAAAGTTCATCCTCATAGACGAAGCTGCGTCGCAAAGCAATCCTGGAAGCGGAGGACGAATGACGAAAGACACCGCCGAGCCCGACGTCAAAGCGCTCGTCGCGATCCCCGCCGTGATCGCGCTAGCGATCACCCTCATACGCCTCGTCGGCGAGCTGGCCGACGGTCCAGAGCTCTTGTTCAACCGGGCTCCTGGCGGGGATGCCGCACTGATCGGCATCGTCTGGTTGGTTCCGGTCTTCGGCGCCTACTTCGGCCTGAAGCTCTCGCGCGGCGGGTTCGCGCCAGCGAGCCCGGGTCGCGTCGTCGGCCGCGCTCTCCTCGGGATAGTGGTCGCGATCGCGGTCGTCGCGGCCGGGTTTGTCGTGATCGGCATCCCGCCAGCCGGCGCCAAGCTCAGCCTCGGTGCGGCCTGGGCCCGGCAGGTTGCGGTGGCGCTCTCCTCGCTCCCCAGAATCCTGATCGTCCGGACGGCCTGGCCCGCCTTCTTTCGCACCATCCTCGCGTACGCCTTCGCCTCCCGGATTCCCGTCGCCATAGTCATGCTGATCGCGATGAACGCAGGCTGGGGCACTCACTACGAGTTCGGCCCGCCCGAGTACCCCGAGATGGGGCTCCTCACGAAATGGATCGTCACCGGCCTGCTGCCCCAGATGACTTTCTGGATTCTGTTCACCGTTCTGATCGGAACCCTCTTCGGCGGTCTGGCGGCGCGCTTGTCGGGCTCGAAGGCTCCTTCGGCCAGTTCCAGCTAGCTCTCAGCGCGGCTGAGAGTGGGCTGATTTTTCGTGGATCCGTGGCAGATCTATGGAACAGGTGACAGGCCTATTGTCGTATTGACAATATGAGTGTCATTATGAAGAGCGAACTGGAAGCCCTGTTCGACGAGGTCCGGCTCACCTGGCACGGCTTGATCAAGATCGCCGAGCGCCTCCATGCGGACGAACCCACGACCGTGGGATCGCGCGCCGTCCTCGAGTGGCTGCTGATCCGCGGATCGGCCACCGTGCCGTCCATCGCCCGGGACCGGCGCGTCACCCGCCAGCACGTTCAGACCCTGGTGAACGCTCTCGTGGCTGGGAAGCTGGTCGAGCTCGTCCCGAACGCGGCCCACAAGAGGTCGTCGCTCGTCTCCCCGACGAGATCCGGCGAGCGGTTGATCAAACGGATGAAGAAGCGCGAACGACGGCTGCTCGCCAGCCTCGACATCGATGCCACGCCCGCGGCGCTGGCGCTCGCGACGACGACGCTGCGGGCCGTACGGCGCGGCCTCGAGGGCGGGGCCAAGCGGTGAGCGCCCTGCGGAAGGCGCTCGTCCAGCAGTTCCGTCGTCCGAGCGGTCTACCGGGGAGGCTTGCAGGCTGGGTGATGGCCAGCCGGCCGTCGAATCGGGAACGGAATTGCAGGACCCTCGAGCTCCTCGAGGTTCGAAGCGCGGACCATGTGCTCGAGCTCGGCTTCGGGCCCGGCTTCGCCATCGCCGAGGCCGCTCGCCTGGCCGGCGACGGTTTCGTCGTCGGCGTAGACCATTCGGAAACGATGCTGCGGCAGGCGAGTCGTCGCAACGCCGATGCGATAGCCGCCGGACGGGTGAGCCTGCACTTGGGATCCGCGGCTGCCCTGCCGCCGCTTCGAGGGCCCTTCGACAAAGCCTTCGCGGTCAACGTCCACATGTTCTGGCAAGACCCGGTCGGCGTCCTCTCCGGCGTGCTTCGGGTCTTGAAGACCGGCGCGACGCTGGCCGTCACCCATCAGCCACGGGGTGCCGGCGCAACCAACGAGGAAGCGACCCGCGCCGGCGCCGCGATGTGCCTGCAGATGAGGCAGGCGGGCTACGAGGACGTTCGTGTTCGATCGATTCCACTGCGGCCAGTGGCGGCGGTCTGCGTGCTCGGCCAGGCGCCACGACCGAAACGCCAGAAGGAGGAGTAGAGATGTTCCCCGAATGGATCCTGACGAACGGCGAGAACCTCACGTTCGCCGTCTTTTTCGCCCTCATGTTCGTTCTCGCCGCGTTCGAGCGGTGGCTTCCGAGGCGCGCCGCCGCCGAAGCGCGCGTCGAGCGCTGGCGCGCCAACCTCGCGCTCACGGGCATCAACTTCCTCGTGCTGAGCGCCCAGCCGATCTCGCTGCTCGCCGTCGCCGCCTGGGCGCAAGGCTGCGACCTCGGCTTGTTGAACGTCGTCGCGCTGCCCGCGGCCGCGCTGCTGCTCGCCAACCTGCTGCTGCGTGGGTTCATCTCCTTCGCGACGCACTACCTGATGCACAAGCTCCCGGCATTCTGGCGGCTTCACCGCGTGCACCACCTCGACACCGAGCTGGACGTTTCGACGACGGTGCGTTTCCACCCCCTCGAGTTTCTCGTCAGCACACTGCCGGCAGCGCCCATGGTCATCGTATTCGGGCTCACGCCGTGGGCACTGATGCTCTACGAGGTGCTCGACGCGGCGATCAACGTCTTCTCGCACTCCAACATCCGCATCCCCCGCTCCATCGATCGCATCGTCCGGTATTTCATCGTGACGCCCGATCTCCACCGCATTCATCACTCGACGTGGCAGCCGGAGACGGACAGCAACTTCAGCGCCGTCTTCCCCGTGTGGGACATGCTGTTTGGCACTTTTCGCGGCGAGCCGCGCGAGGCGCACGAGACGATGCGCCTCGGCCTGGATGAGGTGCGCGGGACCAACGCGACGGGCGTCTCGTGGCTGCTCAAGTCGCCGCTCCTCGAGCGGATCGGGGACGCCTAGCAACCCGCTGCTATCCTTCGATGCCTGAAAGGCTGTGAATCAGCGGTGATGAGGTCGCGGCGGAGGAGGCGGGCACCGGGTTCGCGTGCGAGCTGAGTAGAGGTACGACCGGAGTGAGCCGGCCTCCGCGGATTCAGCTTCTCGCCTGGTGCGGCGTCTCCGGCCTCGGCCAACCGGTCAGTGTGTCGTTCGGCCACGGAGACCGCGAGTACACGTCTGGCTTTCGCCGGGGCCAGGGTCCCGAGTACCTCGTGACACAACGCTGGGGGCGGCGGGAGGCCTCCTTCTGGCTGCCGGTGCGGATCGTGGGGCGCGGCCGGCTGCGCCTGGAGGGCTCCCGCCCCGGACTACCCGAAACGGAGATCCAGATCCGGCAGCACGGCCTCGTCGGCCGGTTCGTCGCCGGCCCGCGTCGTCAATCGCACGAGTTCGAGATCGACGCTGGGAGCTCGCCGAGCTACAACCTGGTCGCGGCGAGCGGCGAATCGGACAGCAGCATTCTCGTTTCGAAAATCGCGATCGATCCGGAGCGGCCGTTCTCGCTGCAGCCCGAGCCCGCGATTCTCTTGCGAACGGCGCTCGGGGCGGCGCTCCTGGCGGCGGCCTTGTCCTCGTCCCTCGGAGCCGCGCGGGCGGCACTCGCGTCCGGCGCGCTCTTCGGGCTGAGCCTCAGCCTCGTCGCGGCTTTCGACCTCTTCGCCGCCCTCCACCTGGCGCGCAAGGTGTCTCTCATCGTCCCGTTCCTGGTCGCTGCCGCGGGCCTCGTCTGGAGGAGCCGCGACCACGCGTTGCTGATCGTGGCGGCCGGCGTGATGCTCAGGCCGCCATCATCCTGCTCGCCATGGCGATCGCGAGGACCCTGAGGGCGCCGGAGACCGGCGTGACGTTGACCGGTTTTCTGGCCTGCGTCTCCCCTGCCGAGATCCGCGAGCTGCTGATGGCGTCCTACCCCGCCGTCCTCGGCCACGCGATCGACACAGCTGTCGTCGTCGCGCTGCTGCGGTATTGGGATGGGCTTCGCAGTCCCTGGGGAGTCGCTCTCGCCGGCCTCGGAATCGCCGCTTCGGGCCTCACCTACAACGCCGGAGTCGTGCACTTCGGACTCTTCCTACCCCTGCTGTTCGCGGCGGCCTCGCTGCGGCCGTCCCAGCCCGGACGAGTGGGGCTGGCCTCGAGCGCGGTCCTGGGGGGCCTGCTGGCGGTGTCCTTCTACGGCTCCTACTTCTCGCAGATGTTGGCCAACATCGGCAAGAGCTACGCAGGCGAGGGGCGCTTCTACTCGATGACGGTCCGCACGGAGCTCGCCTTCGGCGATTGGCGTGATGTGGGGTGGCCCCTCGCCGCCGTCGCGATACTCGGACTGCGGCATGTCGTCCGCGATCAGTGGAGCCGCCCGCAGAGCCGCGTCGTCGCCGCATGGGCGGCGTACTGCGTGGCGATCTCGATCCCGGTGCTGATCCTTCCCGAGCCGCTTGCCTACGTCCGCAGGCTCTACTTCGCCTTTCCGCTCTTGTTTGCTCTAGCCGGTTGCTTCGTAGGGCGGAGGGATCGGCTGGCCGCGGCGTTGGGCCTCGTCCTGCTCACCTGGAGCTTCCTGCGGATCACGACGTTCATCGTGCCGTACTACATCACGTACTCGGGCAGCCTCGCACCCTGACCGGCCTGGAGGCTCGCTTCCGTGTGCACGTTGCCGTCGGCTCGATGCCGACCACGGAGCGCGAGTTTCGCCCTTCAGTCGCGACCATCGAGTGCTGCGCTGAGCCGGCCTCGAAATCCCGCGGGATCGATTGCCAGGAACCGATAGAGGTTTGGCTCGATCTCGTCGAACAGAAGTCTGAGTCGCTCGGGCTCGACGAGATCACGCTCGAGCATCGCAGAAACGTCCGCCAGGTCCTTCGCGTGTCCCCGTTCGATCTTGGCCAATGCCTGGGAATAGAAATCGTAGTGAAAGAAGTCGATCGGCCCCTCGCGGGCGATCCAGCGACTCCGCTCCCGCCAGCCGGGCAGCTCGGGAATGAAGTGAGCCGGAGAGGCGATCTCCACGTTCAGTTCCAGCTCCTCCTTCAGCTTCGGCAGTGCCCGATAGAGCGAATCGCTGTCCGGCTCGAAGAGGACATCGGCATCCACCGTGCTCTCCCGCCAGCCCATCAGAACGGCTGTGGCGCCGCCCGTGAGGTAGACCCGACCCGGGTCGCTTGCGGCCTTGCCTAGCGCCTCGATGAACCGGCGAAGTCGCGCCTCATCGGAGGCGGCGCATTCGAAGGCGCGCTCGAAGCTGACCAGCAGACGAATCAACGCGTTGTACCGGGAATGCGCGGCGTCCGGCCCCGTCTCAGCCAGGAGTTGATACAGGGAGTGCTCCGGATCATCGGGGGTCGATTCGGGAACCGGAAGGCCCGCGCTGCGCAGCCGCTGCGCGCCAATCGCAACCAGCAGCGCGGCCTCTGACGCATCACCGCGTCCGAGATCGATCAGACCCTGTTGGATCAGCTCTCCACCCGGGAACACCGCGAGCTCCATCACGCGAGGATTCTATCGCTCCCGCGTGTTTGCGCGGCGCTGAACGGATCCAAGTAAAGCGGACCCGGTTTTCTTGGACACGAAACTAGGGAAAGTCATCTTGTTCAAGGAGACTCGATCGATGAAGCAGGTCAGGCGCAAGAGGTCTGAGAGGAAGAAGGGAGTGGGCGACCGGAGTTTCGCCCACCGGCGGCGCGGTGGTGGGCGCCTTGGGTCCCGGGCAGCGTTGGAGCGTGGCGCGCAAGCGGGAGGTCGCACTGCGGCTGCTGCGCGGGGAGTCACTCGAAGCGCTGTCTCGTGAGCTGTCCGTGGAGATGCACCGGCTGCAGCGCTGGCGTGATCAAGCCATGGCCGGGATCGACGAGTCGCTGCGGGAGCGCAATGGCGACCCGCTGAAGGTGGAGCTGGACGCGGCGGTCAAGCGGGTGGGCGAGCTCAGCATGGAGAACGAGCTGTTGCGGAAGAAGATCGGGGCGGCCCGCCCTTTGGCCTTCGGGAGGTCGCGGCGATGAGTGCGGCGATCTCCCCTGCGACAGGCCGGGCCCACGGGGTGGAGCGGGTGTGCCGGGTGTGGAAGCTGGCCCGCTCGAGCTACTACTCCCAGCTCGGCGAGGCGGCTCCCGAGATGGTCTGCGCTGGCCGACGTGGTCCCAAGCCCAAGGTGTCTGACGAGGAGCTGTTGCGGCTGATCCGAGAGGACCTGGCGGCCTCGCCGTTCGTAGGAGAAGGACATCGCAAGGTCTGGGCGCGGCTCAAGGTGCTGCGCCAGGTGCGCGTGTCGCGCAAGCGGGTGCTGCGGATCATGCGTGAGCACCACCTGCTGTCGCCGCGTCGGGTACGCCAGGGCGAGGGGCTGCTCCACGAGGGGACGATCACAACCGATGCGCCCAACCTGATGTGGGGGACGGACGGGGCGAGAGTTCTCACGGCAAAGGACGGCTGGGGCTAGATCTTCGTCGGCGTCGAGCACTTCAACAGCGAGTGCGTCGGCTACCACGTGTGCAAGAAGGGGACGCGCTACGAGGCCCTCCAGCCCATCGCCATGGGGCTGACGCAGCTCTTCGGCTCGGTCGAGGCGGGTGTGGCTCGTGGCCTCGAGCTGCGCATGGACCACGGGACGCAGTACCTCTCGGACCACTTCCTCAACCAGCTGCGTTTCTGGGGCATCACGCCCAGCTTCGCCTTCGTCGAACAGCCGCAGACCAACGGAGTGGCCGAGCGTTTCATCCGGACTCTCAAGGAACAGATCATTCATGGCCGCGTCTTCCACACCCTCGAGGAGGTGCGCCAGGCCGTGGCTGCCTTCGTCAAGCGCTACAACCAGCAGTGGCGCGTCGAGAAGCTGGGATTCCTCACCCCGCGCGAGGCCCGCGACCAGCACGGCCAGGGGAAGGCCGCGTGAACCTCGAGGTCATCAAAGAGGGGCTACCCCAGGTATGGACTCACCCCGCCGCGTCGATCCTGGGGCATCCTCGTGCGTCGTTTTCGGGATCGTCTGCCAAACGAACCCGAGATCGTCAAACTGGTGTCCAAGAAACCGGGCGCGGTACATGAACGGATCCAAGCCATCGAGCGCATGGATCTCGGATTTCGGCCGCGGTGGGATCGTCGACGTAGCCTCCGATCCTGGTACCGTCGGGAGAGAGCGGCCCGGTCACGTCACCGATCCCTACTCGCGAGGGACCGCGGTCGGGATGCTCTGGCCCGAATTCAGGCGTAACATTTCAGGGCTTTGGAGGGATGAAGATGACACTGAAACGCATGTTCGCCGTCGTCGGGATCGCCGCACTCTTGCTCAGTGGCTCACAGGTGGCAGCGCAGCAGGAGGCGAAGCCCCAACACAAGCACTATGAGGAGCCCGAGGAAGGCGACAAGCCGTCACCGACAGGCGCCCTCGCGCCCCGGCTGCAGAACCTCGGCGACCACACGTTCCCGGTCACGACCAGCTCCGACAAGGCGCAGCTCTTCATCAATCAGGGCATCAACCTCTCCTACGGCTTCAACCACGCCGAGTCCGCCCGCTCTTTCAGAGAAGCGGCGCGACTCGACCCCGAATGCGCGATGGCGTACTGGGGACAGGCGCTCGTGGCGGGGCCGAACATCAACGCACCGATGGATCCGGAGGCCGAGCCGGAGGCGTACGAGCTAGCCCAGAAAGCGTCGTCGCTCAAGTCGAAGGCATCCGACAGGGAGCAGGCGCTGATCGAGGCGCTGGCGGAGCGCTACTCGGGCAGCGCCGACGATCGGGCCGAGCGCGACCGGGCGTACGCGGCGGCGATGGGCAAGGTCGCTCAGCGCTTTCCCGACGACCTCGACATCGCTGCGCTCTACGCCGAATCGATGATGGACCTGCGACCCTGGGACTACTGGATGCTCGACGGCAACGCGTACGCGGGCACCGAAGAGATCATCTCGCTCCTCGAGTCGGTCATCGCACGCAACCCCAAGCACCCGGCCGCGCTGCATCTCTACATCCACCTCATCGAGCCGACCACGGAGCCCGAGCGGGCCGAGCAGGCCGCCGACACGCTGGCCACTCTGATGCCGGGAGCCGGTCACATGGTCCACATGCCGTCGCATATCTACCAACGCATCGGCCGCTACGAGGACTCTGCGAAGGTCAACGAGCTCGCCGTCCTGGCCGACGAGGACTACATCACGCAGTGCCGGGCGCAGGGCCTCTATCCGATGGGCTACTACCCCCACAACATCCACTTCCTCTGGTTCGCCGCGACCGCGGACGGGCGCAGCGAGGTGGCGATCGAATCGGCGAAGAAGGTGGCCTCGAAGATCCCCGACGAGATGCTCGCCGAGATGCCCATGCTCTCGGGCTTTAGGATCGTCCCTTATTGGGCGCTGGCGCGCTTCGGAAAATGGCAGGAGGTCCTCGACCTGCCTCACCCGCCGAACGATCCGTTCCTGACGGGATCGTGGCACTACGTGCGCGGTCTCGCTCACATTGGACAAGGCGACCTGATCGCCGCTCAGAAGGAGCTCGGCGAGGTGCGCAGAATCGCGGCCGACCCGGCGCTCGACTACCCGCTCTTCTCGCCCAACACCGCGGCTCGGATCTTCGCGATCGCGCCGGAGGTGCTGAGCGGCGAGCTCGCGGCGGCCAAGGGCGACTACGACGACGCCATCGCCCACCTCGGTCGAGCCGTGCGACTCGAAGACGGCCTGGTCTACACGGAGCCCACGGAGTGGCACTACCCGCCGCGCCATGCGCTGGGCGCGGTTCTGCTCGAGGCAGGGCGACCCGCTGAAGCCGAGACCGTCTACTGGGACGACCTGAAGAAGTCTCCGGAGAACGGCTGGGCCCTGTTCGGTCTCGCCAAGGCGCTGCGCGCGCAAGAAAAAGATGAGCAAGCCGGGCTCGTCGAAGCGCGACTCGAGAAGGCCTGGGCCCGTGCCGACGTGAAGCTCACCGCATCGAGGGTTCGGTAGGGATCGTCCTGGCGGGCGCCAGCCCACCGGGTGGCTTGCCCCGTGAGCGCCATACAGTCCGTGGGGATCGCGTCGGGTCCGTTTTTGTCCCCCGCGTGACGACGAGTGTCAGCCGCGGGTACAGCTCAAGCCCCGCTCGCGGCGAACACCTCCTTCGAACGCCGTGTCTCGGCAGGCACTTGCAGTAGAGGCCGCTCCACGGACGCGGACGGCATGGCATTTGCTCCTTCAACGTGCAGGAGGTGCGCCGATAGCGCTGCCACGACCTGCCCCTTCCGGAGCGAAGCTGCTCCACTATTGGTTCGTTCAATACAACCCGCTCTTCTTCTTCAGTGCTGCGTGCATCCTGCTGGGCGTCTACGAAGTCTCGCTCGGTTTGCAGGAGATGGATTGGCGGGCGGGTCAGGTTGGCCTTGCGGCGACCGTCCAGGCCTACGAGCTACTGCTCATCGGAGCCGCCGCGCTGTTGTTCCGTCGCGCGACGCAGCGTCGTCCCGCAATCGTCCTCGCGTTGCTCCAGCTGGTCTTCTTGTTCGACACCACGCTCCAGACGGAGATGCTCGGCACACTTGGCGGAGCGGGTCTCGCAGCCGGGCTCATCTGGGTTGTCGGCGTGCCGCTCAAGCTGTCGTGGCTACGCTGGGTCTTCCGTTTGAACACCTCGCCGGAGTTCCTCGTCGTGCCGACCCTCGCCGCGCTTGGCATCGCGGCGACGCCGCACGTGCTTGGAGCTGCTGCCGGCCAAGGAGCGACGTACCACCTCGGTGCGACGTGGTACTTCGTGGCGCTCATGGTCGTCGTTCGTGAGCTTCGGCCCCGGAACTTCAGCATCGATCGGCTCGACCATTGGGGAACCACGGTCGTGCGGCGCACCGGAATGGCCCTCTGGTGGATCCTCGGGATGCTCTGTCTCCTCCACCTGCTGGCGTGGCTTTCACAGTTCGGCATCGAGCCAACGCCGTCTCATGCCGCACCTTTCCTCGTCCTGGCAGCCTTCCTGGTCCGCTCCAGGCAAGAGGTCTGGTCGTGGCTGGCTTGGCGGCACGGCTGTGGCGGCTTCGACCTCCGAGCCAGCCACGGCGTCGACGACCGCCGCCTTTGCTGGCTTGGCGCTCAGCTGGCTCGCGCATCGGGAAGAGCGGCCACGTCTCCTCGTCGGAGCCGTAATCTCCTTCTACTTCGCAGCGCTGACACTGGGCTGGAGCGAAGGGGCGCTACCCGAACCGCCCCTCTGGCTCGGGCTGACCACCGCTGCCGTTCTCGCTGGCTTGCTCGCGGTTCGCCCGTCGCTGACGGCGCTTCTGGCAATGGTCGCCATCCTGATGCCGCACGCGCGCATGCTGACACCGAGGGGTCAACTGGAAACCGGGATCGCCCTGCTCGCCCTCGGCTTCGTCGCTTTGGTGCTCGGCGTCGCCATCAACTGGGACCGACGCCCTCCGGCACGGCTCGCAGGGAATCAGCGTTCCGACTGAGGCTGCCGGTCTCGTACGATCCTCGGCGCGGCGAGAACGCGTGAAGGGGACTAGGACCCTCTGCCGCCACCTCGTGGGGCGAACTCTGCGGAAGCGGACGGTCTTAGAAACGGCCCGAGGGGCGGAAGCCCTCAGCCTAGCGAGCGGTGCCGCGCAGAGTGGGCCTCTTTTGTGAATCTGACACCAAGGACAGCGGTAGTCGACCGTTCAGCCCGAGCGAGAGGTATCCGAAGCGGTACCCGAGCGACCCGCGACCTCAGTTCACGCGCAACGCCGTCGAGGGTTGGACCTGCGTGGCGCGTCGGGTGGGGACGTACGCGGCGGCGAGCGCCGCCAGGCCGAGCACCAGCACGGCGCCCGCGAACACGGACGGGTCGTAGGGACTCTGTTGGTACACCATGCCCGCCACGGCCATCGCGACGAGAACCGCAAGGCCCAAGCCGATAGCCACGCCGAAACCCGTAAGGACGAGCGAGTCGCGAAGCACCATCCATAGGACATCTCGCGGCGAAGCGCCGAGCGCGATGCGGATCCCGATCTCGCGTGTGCGGAGCGTCACGAGGTAGGCCTTCACTCCGTACAGGCCGATCGCGGCCAGGAAGAGGGCGAGACCGCCGAAGACCGAGAACATGACGGCGCCGGCGCGCGCAAACCACAGCATCAGGCTGGTGTCACGATAGTTCTCGAGCGTCTTCAGCCACAGGATCGGGACGCGATCGTCGACGGCGCGGATCGTGCGTCGCACGAGCGAGAGCGTCGCCACCTCCGCATCGCGCGGTCCGCTGACAGTCTTGACGTGAAGCAGCATCCCGCACCGGTAGCGCCGTCCGAACGGCACGTACACGTGAGGCTCGGCCTCGCGGTCGTAGAGGTCGTGGCGCAGGCCCGGAGCGATGCCCACGATCTCTGCGCGCGGCCCCGTCAGCGTGTCGTCCCGCTTCAGGAAGACGAGCTGCTGGCCGAGCGGCTCCTCGGCGGGGAAAAGCTCGCGTGCCAGCGGCTCGTCGATGATGACGACCGGCGGGGGCTCGGGTGACTCTTCTTCGCCTCGGGTGAACTCTCTTCCGCGCAAAACGGATATCCCCAGTGCGGCGAAGTAGTCGCTGCCGACGATGTTCGAGACGGCGCGCGCCGTCGCCTCGTCGTCGACGACGTCGAGCCGTCGCACGCGCTCGCTTTCCGAGAAGTCGCCGAACGAGATGAGCGAGGCGAAGCTCGCGGCGCGGACCTGGGGCAGCGCCCTCACTCGGGACAGCAGCTCGCGGTACAGCTCGCGGCCGCGGGCCTGGTCGTAGCCGGCGAGCGCTGGATCGACGCTGGCCACGACACCATCGCGGAATGCGAAGCCAGGATCGGCGTCTGCAGCCTCGAGAGCGCTTCTGACGAACAGGCCACCACACGTGAGCAACGCGAGCGAGAGCGCGACCTGACCGACCACGAGGGCGTGGCGGACCGTCAGCCAGCGATGCCGGCCACCATCGGCCACGAGCTGCTTCAGCTCGCTCACGACGTCGGTCTGAGAGAGACGCCAGGCGGGCCACAGCGCGAACATCAGGGTGCTGGCGGCGGCGAAGCCGAGGGTCGCCGCCAGCACGCGCATGTCCGGCGTCCCGTCGTACTCGATCGCGATTGGAAGGGCGCCCGCCATCGAATCGGCGATCGCGCGAGTGGCCGTGAACGCAAGCAGCATCCCGGCCGCTCCCCCCGCCAGCGAGAGGAGGAAGCCCTCGACGAGGAGCTGGCGAACGATGCGTCCGCGGCCCGCGCCGAGGGCGATGCGAATCCCCACCTCCTTACGACGCGCGCTGGCCCTCGCGAGCAGCATGTTCGCTAGATTGAGGCACGCGATCAGCAGCACGACCACCGCCATGGCCTGAAGCAACCCGAAGATCGCAAAAGCCTCGGTGTCGCCTCCCGGTGACGTGCTCATGCCGACGCGGCGAAGTCGGCTCACCATCAACGTCTGGTCCTTGTTCGCGACCGGATGCGCTTGCTCCATCCGCGTCGCGAGCGCGGCGAGCCGCGGGTTGGCCAGGTCTTCCGCCAGACCGGGGTGCAGGCGCCCGATGAGCATCAGCGAATGGTTCTCGCGATCGCCGAGCCCCGTGGCGTCGCCGACTTTCGCGAAATCGTTGACGATGAGCTCGTGCGCACTGAGCGGCACGAAGACCTCTGGGGCGATCAACGAGGCGCTACCGGTGAAGCCTCTCGCAGTGACTCCGACGATCGTGTAGTCCCGGCCGTTGACGATGATGCTTCCGCCGAGCACGCCGGGGTTGGCGCCGTGACGTTGCCAGTACCCGTGCGACACGATCGCCACCCGCTCCGGGTAGCCGGGTCGCTCCTCGTCCGCCGTGAATGCTCGCCCGATCTCCAGGTGCGAGGCGAGAGTCTCGAAGTAGTTGGAGGAGACCGCGAGCGCCAAGGATCTCGTCCGCCCGGATCGGTATCGCAGCTTCTCGTATCCGAACTACCTGGACATCCGGGAGGAGAACGGCGTCTTCACACACCTGCTCGGGCCGCCGACCAGTTGCCCGGGAATCCCGTCCGCCGGGCGAGGCCGCAGCAGCAGCTCGTTCACGAGGGTGAAGATCGCGCTGTTCGCTCCGATGCCGAGTGCGAGGACCAGCACCGCTACGCTCGTGATACCCGGTCGGCTCGTCAGAACCCGGAGCCCATACCGGATGTCCAAGGCGAGCGTCGCCAGCGAAGTTCCGAGATTCGACACTCGCAGCGACCGCGCGAGTCGAGCCGACCCCTCCTCGAGGCGATTGCGACCCACGTGCCAGGCGAAAGACAGCGCCTCGCGCCAGTACCAGTGGCGGGCCTGCCGCCAGCCCCCTGCACTTCCCCGCCGTGCGAAGCGTTCGGCGAGATCGCCGAGAACGTCCTCGCGCTCATGGGCCGGCAAGTGAGCGGCGATCAGGCGAACAGCCCAGCGTGGAGGCAGTGTCATCGGGTGGCTTCCAGCATCTGCTCGAGCCCCTCCCACATCGCGAACAGCGCCTTCCCCGACTCCCGAAGTCGCTTAATGCCAGCGGGCGTCAGCTCGTACGTGCGACGCGGACGCCCCCCGCGGTCGGGCGTGCCCGGCTCTTGCGCCGAGCGGATCAAGCCCTTCTCCTCCAGCCTCTTGAAGGCGATATAGGTCGCCGCTTGAGAGATCTCGCGGCCGGTCCTCTCCTCCATCGCGTCGATGATCGCGGCGCCGTACGCGGCCCGCCCTGGATGAAGGATGGCGAGCAGGGTCAGATGTTCGAACTCACCGAGCGTGTGACGTGACATTTGCCTCCTCAGCATTGCTCACTCAGCAAAGCTAAGTACGAAGAAGGCCGCCGTCAAGTTCCCTGGGGGTCACTCGGGTACCGCTTCGACGTGGGCCGCGCGGGTCGCTCGGGTGCCGCTTCGGGTCAGGCCACGCTGACCGGGAGCAGCGGTTCTACCGCTGCTCCCTGGTGTCACATTCACCAAAGAGGCCTGCCCTGCGCGGCACCTCCCGCTCGGAACCGCCCACGATCGGGACCCCGAGCGATCGGAACTAGCCGCTCTCCGTGTCTCTGTGCCTCCGTGGCTGCCGGGCACAAGCCGTGGTTGTTCGCAGCCGCGCCTGCGACCCCGCCGTTATTCGCTGCGAAGCGCTTCTAACGGGTCGACGCTCGCGGCGCGGCGGGCCGGCAGCGACGGCCATGACGAATCGAGCGGCTCCAGGCCAATAGTGATCTCCCCTTCAGATGAACGCTTCAGGTGGCGAGTCGCAGTCGGACTCGTCTCATAGGACGCTCCTTGACCCCTCGAGGGTTCCCACGAGACCCGATCCGATATGCTCGCGAGATGAACGACGGCCCTCGGCCACGACCTTCTCTCGACCGGTGGTTCGAGCGGACTTTCGGCGACGCCGCCCCGAAACGACTCGGCACGGGTTGGGCCAGCGGCGTGACCAGCGTCTTTCTCGGGGCGCTCGCGCTCGGAGCGGTCTTCGTCCTGCGCCACCCGGATTGGCTCAGCACGGCCCGGTTCCGGGAGCTCTACCGCTCGCGACGATTCGGGCGCTGATAGAAGGGCTGATCATCGTCGCCTTCCTGGCCGGCTGCGTGAGCCTGCTGCTGCGGGCGCGAAAGGTGCTCGGCCTCACGGGCGCGGCGCTCGCGATCGGCGCCGCGCTCCTGGGAGGTGGCGAAGTACAGATCCAGGGTGACTTCGATCGCCCCGTGGCACTCGGCCTCGACTGGTTCCTGTTGAACCTGTTCCTGCTCGCTTTGGTCTTCGCTCCCCTAGAGCGTCTTTTTCCGAAATGGCCGGAGCAGGGAACGTTTCGCATCGGCTGGACGACGGACACGATTCATTTCTTCGCGAGCCACGTCTTCGTCCAGGCCCTCAGCCTGCTGATCCTGCTCCCTGCGACATCGATCGCCGCCCTGTGGCAACCAGCCGGCCTACAGGCCTGGGTCAGCAGCCAACCACTCTGGCTCCAGTTCATCGAGGTCGTACTCGTGGCGGACCTCGCACAGTACGCGGTTCATCGGACGTTTCACGTCGTGCCTTCGCTGTGGCGCTTCCACGCCATCCACCATTCGAGCGTGGCTCTCGATTGGCTGGCGGGCTCGCGACTGCACGTCGTCGACGTCTTGGCCACACGCAGCCTGGTTCTGCTGCCGCTCTTCCTGCTCGGCTTCGAGCAGCGGGCCCTCGAGGCCTACCTGGTATTCGTCTCGCTGCGCGCGGTCTTCATTCATGCGAACCTCCGCTTCGATTTCGGTCCGCTCGAGCGATTCGTCGTACTGCCCCGCTTCCATCATTGGCACCACGCCGCCGCCGATGCGGCGCGCGATCGCAACTTCGCCGTCCACCTCCCGTGGCTCGACTCGCTGTTCGGCTCGAGCTACCTGCCCGAAAACGCGTGGCCCGACCGCTACGGTATCGAAGGCGATCCAGTGCCACCCGGGTACCTGGGGCAGTTGACGTATCCGTTCGTCAAGAAACCGCCAGCCCCTACGTCATCCTGAGCGAGTGCTGCCGGAGACGCGAGTCGAAGGAGCCAGCGAGGTGAGACCTCTACTCTGGTCTCGAAGGACGAGGAGCGGGCGGATTCTTCGCTCCAGGCGGAGTCGAGCGGTCGATCAGAATGACGCTGCCTTGGCCGTTCTCCGTGTCTCTGGGCCTCGCTGGCTACCGTCGAGGTCCGTCGTTGTTTCTTAGCAGGCCGGGTCAGTCCTGCTCGGGCCGAAGGATCCAAACGCGAGGGACGAGGGGCTGGCGGATCCTTCAGTCGCGTCGAGAACAGAACTCCTTCAGAGCGTGTCCATATAGTGGGTCGACGATCCTATAATGTGATACGCTTCGTCCGTTGATCCGTGGCTCGCGTCACGAGTCCCGGGGCTGAACATGTCCAGACGAGCACCCAAAGGAACCCAGGCCGTCTTGCGAGCGATCGGACTGCTCAAGACCTTCTCTCACGATCGCCCGGCCCTTTCGCTGGCCGAGCTCGGCAAAGAGCGTGGCCTCTCGCGGACCACCGCGCATCGCCTGCTCGCGGCGCTCGAAAGCGAAGAGCTCGTGGCCAGGGACCCTGTCGCCGGCACGTACCGGCTGGGCCCTGGCGTCATCGCGCTCGGAGCTCAGGCGCTGATGGACAACGACCTTCGCACGGTGGTCGAGCCTGAGCTGAAGGCGCTCGCCGCGGAGACGGGCGAGACGGCGACTCTGGAGATCCTCGCCGATGGCCAGATGCTGATTCTCAGCGAGGTCCAGGGTCGTCACCTGGTGACCGTCGCCGCCGAGACCGGCACGATGTGGCCGATTCACGCCACGTCGACGGGCAAGGCGATTCTTGCGGCCCTTCCCCGCGAGCGCATAGACGAGCTGCTTCGCGCACCGCTCCGCCGAATCACTCCGTCGACGATCACCGGCATCCGCGCGCTGCTCCAGGAGGTCGAGACGGTGAGCGAGCGCGGCTACGCGACGGCCAGCGGCGAGATCGAGCCGGATGCGGCAGCAGTGGCGGCCGTCGTACGCGATTCTCACGGAGTCGCCGGCGCGATCAGCGTGGGCGGGCCCGTGGCTCGGCTCACGGATCAGCGGATGGAGGAGCTGGGGGCCATCCTCAAAGCCAGAGCGGCGCTGCTATCGAGGCGCCTCCAGACTCAGCCCGTCACGAGCCAGGAGACCTGATTTTGCATTCGTCGATATTCCGTCCACAAACCCTCAGGCCCGGCGCCGCGAATGCCGGGCAAGGAGTTCGCCATGGCTGAGCCCAGCGTCTTCCATCCCCGGACTTCGGAGCTTTGCATCAGCAACAACTGGAAGGAATGGGGTGGCTACTACGCCGTCAGCTCGTACGACATCTCGCACGAGGGCGAGTACTTCGCTTTCCGCCACTCGGCCGGGTTGATCGACGTCACCCCGCTGTTCAAGTACGAGATCTACGGCCCCGATGCCGCCGCCTTCCTCTCGCGCCTGACGGTCAAAAACATCGCCAAGCTCAAGATCGGGCGCGTCACCTACCTGTGCTGGTGCGACGACGCCGGCAAGGTGGTCGACGACGGCACGGTCTCGCGGCTCGACGACGACTACTTCCGCCTGACCGCGGCTGAGCCTTCTCTCTCCTGGATCGAACGGATGAGCCGCGGCTACCGGGTGACCATCGAGGACTCCAGCGCCCGTCTCGGAACGTTGGCTCTGCAGGGTCCCGAGTCGCGGCGCATCCTCGCAGAGATCAGCGACGTGGACATGGACGCGCTTCGGTTCTTCCAGGTCAGGAAGGGCCAGCTGGACGGCGTCGACGTCTGGATCTCGCGCACCGGCTATACCGGCGATCTGGGCTACGAAGTCTGGACGGAAGGCGAGTCCGCTCTTCGGGTCTACGACGCCATCTCCGCAGCCGGTCGGGGCTTCGGGATGGTTCCCGCAGGGCTCGACGCCCTCGACGTCTCGCGCATCGAAGCCGGCTTCATCATGAACGGGGTCGACTACTTCAGCGCCCATCACTGCCTGACCGAGGCGCGCAAGTCGTCGCCCTACGAGATCGGCCTCGGCTGGACCGTGCAGCTCGACCGCGATCCCTTCATCGGCCAGGCAGCGCTGCGCCGGGAGAAGGATCAGGGCTCACCCCGAGCTCTGGTCGGCCTCGACATCTCCTGGGCCGAGATAGAGCAGGTCTTCGCGGGCTACGGCCTGCCGCCGGAAATCTCCTCACAGGCCTGGCGCGATGGCCGACCGGTCTACGACCGAGAGAACCGCTGGATCGGCCAGGCCACGAGCGGCACCTGGTCGCCGACGCTGAAGAAGAACCTGGCTCTCGCGCTCCTGCCCACAGCCTCGGCCCGGGAGGGAACCGAAGTGGGCTTCGAGATCACCGCCGAGTACCGACGACACACGGTCAGCGCCAAGGTCGTCAAGCCGCCGTTCTTCAATCCCGAGAGAAAGAGGGCGTGATGGCAAGCCAGAGATACGACGCGATCATCATTGGCGGCGGCCACAACGGCCTGATCTGTGCCGCCTATCTGGCCAAGGCCGGACGCAAAGTCCTCGTGCTCGAGAAGCGCCATGTATTGGGCGGCGCAGCCGTGAGCGAAGAGCTCTACCCGGGCTTCACCTTCTCGACCTGCTCCTACGTCGTCAGCCTCTTTCGACCCCAGATCATCCGCGACCTCGACCTCGCCAGTCACGGCATGCAGATCATCCCGCTCGAGACCTCGTTCACGCCTCGAGTGGGCGATCCCGGGCTGTGCCGGTGGCCCGACTACCCGCGCAGCCGCAAGGAGATTTCGCGCTTCAGCGCGAAGGATGCCGAGATCTATCCCGAGTTCAGCCTGACGATGACGAAGATGGCGCAGTTTGCCCGGAACATCATCGACTCTCCAGCACCCGACCCCACGTCGTGGAACCCGCGGGACCTGATGCGGCTGCTGAAGCTCGGGAACGATCTGCGCAGCGGCGGCGTCGACGCGATGAACATGAACATCAAGCTGCTGAGCATGAGCGCCGTCGACTTCCTTGACATGTGGTTCGAGTCCGACGTGCTCAAGGCGCCGATGGCCGTCAGCGGCATCATCGGCACCTACCTCGGCGTGCGCTCGCCCGGCACGGCCTACGTCCTGCTTCACCACTACATGGGCGAGATCGACGGCGCCTTCCGCTCCTGGGGCCTTTCGAAAGGTGGCACCGGCGGCGTGAGCATGGCGTGCGCCCGCGCAGCGGAGAGCTTCGGCGCCGAGATCCGAACCGAGGCCGGCGTCCAGGAGGTCATCCTCAAAGGTGGCAAGGCGACCGGCGTGGTGCTCGAGAACGGCGATGAGCTGCGCGCAACCACCGTGATCTCCAGCTGTGACCCGCGCAGGACATTCATGGGCCTCATCGGGGAGCAACACTTGGGCGACGACTTCGCGAGCCAGATCCGCCGCTACAAGCTGCGCGGCTCGTCTGGCAAGGTCAACCTCGCGGTGGACCGGCTGCCGGAGTTCTTCGGCCGTCAGGGTTCCGCGCACCTGCGCGGCGACATCGCCATCGCGCCGGGAATCGACTACCTCGAGAAGGCGTACGACGAAGCCAAGTACGGCGATTTCTCGAAGCGGCCTTACATCAACATCGTGATCCCGTCGCTCATGGATCCCAGTGTCGCCCCGCCGGGCAAGCACATCATCTCGATGTTCGTGCAGTACGCGCCGTACCACATCCGCGAGGGCGCCGAGAACTGGCCTTCCAAGCGCGAGGCCTTCGGCGACGCGGTCGTAGACACCCTCGCCGAGTACTGCCCGGGTCTCAAGGACTCGATCCTCTACCGGCACGTGCTGACGCCCTGGGATCTCGAGCAGGAGTACGGCCTGACCGAAGGCAACATCTTCCAGGGTGAGCTGACCCTCGAGCAGCTTCTCTTCCAGCGTCCGGCCGCCGGCTGGTCGCACTACAAGACTCCCATCAAGAACTTCTGGATGTGCGGCTCCGGCACGCATCCCGGCGGCGGCATCATGGGCGCCTCGGGGCAGTTGGCCGCCAAGACCCTTCTCGGATCGGGGGAGCTATGAGCTACGACGCAATCGTCATCGGAGCCGGCCACAACGGGCTGACCGCCGCTGCGCTGCTGGCCAAGGGCGGCCGCTCGACTCTGCTGGTGGAGCGGCGGGCCGTGCTCGGGGGGCTCGCGGCCAGCGAGGAGTTCCATCCCGGGTATCGCACGGGTGGCGTGCTCCACGACACCGAGGGCGTGCGCCCGTGGGTGGTCGATGCCCTCGATCTCGGAAAGCACGGACTGTCGCGCCACGACCAGGCCCCGCCGACGCTGATTCCACAGCGGGACGGTAGGGGCCTTCTGCTCTGGCGCGACCCAGACAAGGCAGCCGAAGAGCTGGCGGCACTGTCGCCTCGAGAGGCCGACAACTACCGCGACTACCGACGCTTCCTGGATCGTCTCGCCCCGATCGTCACGCGCCTGGTCGATAACTCGCCGCCAGACATCTTCGAGCCCGGAGCCGGCGACATGCTCAGCCTGGGGCGCTCCGCGCTGGCGCTGCGACTCCTCAGCAAGCGGGAGATGATGGAGATCCTCCGCGTCGCACCGATGGCCCTCGCCGACTGGCTCGACGAGCGGTTCGACTCCCAGCTCCTCAAGGCAGGGCTGGCCGGGCCGGCCATCCAGAACACCGTCACCGCGCCCCGCTCTCCGGCCTCGACAGCCAACCTCCTGCGGGCCGAATGCTTGGCCGGAAGCCCGATCAAGGGCGGTCCGGCGACGTTGATAACGGCCCTGGAGGGGGCCGCCAAGGCCTGCGGCGTCGAGATTCGTACCGACGCCGGGGTCGAAGGCCTCGTCGGACAGGCAGACCGGATCTCCGGCGTCCAGCTCGCCGGAGGCGAGGAGATCCAGGCCAAGACGGTCGTCGCCTCATGCGATCCGAAGCACCTGTTCCAGGAGCTCCTGCCGCAGGCACTGATCTCGCTCGGCCTCGATCGCTCGATCTCGGTTTTCCGGTCCCGTGGCACGGCGGCCAAGGTCCATCTCGCGCTCTCAGGCTATCCGGAGTTCGCCTGCCGGCCGGGCGCCAAGGTGTCGTCGATCCGCGTCGGAGAGACGCTCGAGGAGCTCGAACGGGCCTTCGATCCTATTAAGTACCGCAAGTTCTCCGACGTCCCGATCCTCGATATCCACGTTCCGACGGTCGAATCGACCGATCTGGCGCCGGAGGGCCACCACGTCTTCTCGATCCTGGCCCATTTCGTCCCCTTCGAGCTCGAGGGCGGCTGGACCGACGAGGCCCGTTCCCAGATGTACTCCCGGGTGCTCGGCCGTCTCGAGCAGTACGCTCCCGGCATCTCTCCGCTGATCGTCGGCCACGAGGTCCTCACTCCACAGGATCTCGAGCAGCGCTACGGCGTCACGGGCGGCCACCTTCACCACGGCGAGCATGCCCTGGATCAACTTCTGGTGCGGCCGACCCCCGAGTGCGCGCGCTACGCAACGCCGTTCGAAGGGCTCTTCCTGTGCGGCAGCGGAGCCCACCCGGGAGGGGGCCTGACTTGTGCACCGGGGGGGCTCGCGGCGAGACGAATTCTCGGCTAGAGGGGCCGTCGCAACTCCAGATGACAACTGACAACGAAATCGCCAGTGCGGTCACGCCGCGCCCGGTTGCCGAGATTGCGCAGAAGCTCGGCATCACGCCGGATCACCTGCGCCTCTACGGCAACGATGTGGCGAAGGTGAACCCAGAGATCCTGAAGCACCCGCGGAATAGGGAGAAGTCGTCTCACCTGGTCCTGGTGTCGGCCATCACGCCCACGAAGGCCGGAGAAGGCAAGACCACCACCAGCATCGGCCTGGCCCAGGGTCTGGCACACATCGGCGAGTCAGCATGCCTCGCGCTCCGCGAGCCATCGCTGGGACCGTCGTTCGGAATGAAGGGCGGGGCAACCGGCGGAGGCCTCAGCCAGGTCATCCCCCGAGAACGGATCAACCTGCACTTCACAGGCGATTTTCACGCCATCACGTCGGCACACAACCTGCTTGCCGCAATGCTCGACAACCACATGTACTTCGGCAATCAGCTGCGGATCGACCCGCGCAGGGTGCTGTGGCGGCGCGTCATGGACATGAACGATCGCGCGTTGCGCAACCTCATCATCGGGCTGGGGGGGCACAAGCAGGGTGTTCCCCGCGAGAGTGGCTTCGACATCACCGCCGCGTCCGAGGTCATGGCCATGCTCTGCCTGGCCGAAAACGAGAACGACCTCAGGGGCCGCCTCGACCGCCTGCTCGTGGCATTCGGCTACGAGGGGGAGCCGATCACCGCCGAAAAGCTGTCGGCATCGGGAGCGATGCTCGCGCTGCTACGCGATGCGCTCTGGCCCAATCTGGTCCAGACGCTCGAGGGTGTCCCGGCGTTCGTCCACGGAGGCCCGTTCGCCAATATTGCTCACGGATGCAACAGCGTCATCGCCACACGCATGGCGATGCATCACGCGGACTGGACCGTGACCGAGGCCGGCTTCGGTTTTGATCTCGGCGCCGAGAAGTTCTTCGACATCAAGTGCCGGATAGCCAACCTGGACACGTCCGCGGTGGTGCTGGTGGTCACGGTCCGTGCACTGAAGCTCCATGGTGGCGCCCCTCCGAAAGAGCTCTCCCGCCCGGATCCCGAGCGGGTCCAGGCAGGTCTGCCAAATCTCGAGAAACACATCGAGAATATCCACCAGTTTGGTGAAAACCCGGTTGTCGCGCTGAACCACTTCGGCGACGACACCGACGAGGAGGTCGCCACCATCCAGCGTCGGTGTGCCGAGCTGGGCGTTCCGTTCGCGCTCTCGCAGCACCACGCCCGAGGCGGGGAAGGGGCGGCTGAACTCGCGCGGCTGGTGGTGGAGCATGCGGAGCACGGCAGTCCGTACCACCCTCTCTATTCGCTGGAAGAGCCCTTCACGGAGAAGGTCACCGCAGTCGCGAAGAAGATGTACGGCGCACGCGCCGTCGTCTTCACGAAGGAAGCCATGCGTGACCTCGAGGACGCTCGGCGACTCGGGTACGACCACTTACCAATATGCATCGCCAAGACCCCGGCTTCGCTCTCGGACGATCCGAAGCTGCACGGGCGGCCCGACGACTTCGACGTGACGGTTCGCAGGGTGCAGATCAACGCCGGGGCCGGGTTCCTGGTCGTGTTGACGGGCGACATCCTTCGCATGCCCGGCCTGCCGCGGAAGCCGAACGCGGAGCGCATCGACCTGCGCGATGGCGCGATCACCGGTCTTTCGTAGGGGGAGGCTGCGCCGCGCGGCGCCTTCGAGCAATGAGCATCCAGTTCGGCCAATGGAGCCGGCCGCCCGAATCGGGCGAGGTCTAATTCAACGGCCGACGGAATTCGAATAGTGCGTCGTCGAGGTCTTCGCTGATCTCCACGTTCCGATAGAGCGGCTGCTGTTCTCGCTCGCCCCCGTCATTGGACAGGACGCGCTCGCGAGGAGCTTTTACCCAGGCTTTACGCGGCCCTTCAGTGCCCGGCCTATATTCGGGAGCGGAGGTTCCGAGACGGGATGAGAGCACGAGGAGTAGCTGCGGGACGTGAGCTCGTCGTGTTCGCCGGCCTGGCTCTCGTGGGATGCGGGGGTGGAGGAGATGCCGCAGGACCGACTGCGCCGGATGCACCCACCGCAGTGGCAGCTACACCATCTCCCGCCTCGAGCCCGACGCCTCTGCCTTTCGACTCCGCGCCTGGTGGGACGGCGCTGCGCTTTGATGGATCCGATGACCGGGTGACCATCCCCTACAGCCCTACCTTCCCGACCGAGGTCTTCAGCACGGCGGCGTGGATTCGTTTGTCGCCGCCTGCGGGCCGCGCCGCAATCGTTGCTCGCGGGGAGGACGACAACTCGTGCCTCGGGCGCCGTCAACCTCTACGTCGACGGCGGGCGAGAAGGAAGCTGCCAGGGCACGGGCGTCCCCTCGTCAAACAACTTCCAGGTTCTCTCGGTGGGCTGCACGTTTGGGACGATCGGCCCGCCCCCGGGCGGCATCGAGCCGCCCACCTGGTTCTTTCCAGGGGTCATCGATGAGCCCGCCGTGTGGAGCCTGACGCTCAGCGACACCCAGGTCTTCGAGGTCTTCAGATCCGGCGTCGATCGCAACTCTCCCGGGCTCGTCGGCTACTGGAGCTTCGATGAGGGGCAGGGGCAGACCGTGCCGGACCGTTCGCCGGCTGGCAACAACGGATTCCTCGGAGCGAATCCCGGGCCGGATTCCGTCGACCCGAGCTGGGAGAATGCCGGCTAGGGCCCGACCGAGTTACTGGCAGCCCGGTTCAGTGCCGAGCAGTCCCTTCTGCGAGCTCGACAAACTCCGCCAGTCGTATAGAGGCGCAGGGCCTCCAATCGGGTAGATCTGCTGGCCGGAGTTGATCAGTGCGCCCGAGGCGCTGGTCCCCGTCACCATGTAGTAGAGTGAGACTCAAGGGGCTCAAAGGGCTGATGGCCGAGGCATCGGTGCCCGCCGAAACACGGATCCCACTGTCGACGATGGCTCGAGAAGGAGGTCCGCTTCCGCCGAGCAGGTACTGCTGTCTCTGCACCGTCACCCCGGCACCCAGCGTCTGTAGGCGAGCCAGGTGATTGGCGTTGATCGAGAAGACGTGCTCCAGCGCCCAGCGCAGACTGGCAATAGGAGTGCCAGCGTTGACGGCCTCGAACGCCGCGACGTGAGCCTCGTTCTCGGCGTTGCTGATCGAGTGCTGACGCAGCGACCAGCCGCGTTCGGCGATCTGGCGATAAGCCTCGGCGAACGGCGCGCTAGTGGATCCGAAGCCCCCGACGACGAACTCGCCGGTCGCGGCGAAGCGGAGCATCTCGTCGCCGCCACCGAGAGACCTCGATGTGCCTGTAACGCCTCTTCGGTACTGCCCACGACCTCGAAGAGGCCATTCGGATCCGTGCTCGTGCCGGTGCCCCCGGCGGAGGTGCGTATCCGAACGCTCAACTCGTCCGCCTGCCAAAGGTCCAGGAAGTGCTGGTCGCACAGCACGCCGGACTGTAGCCGTCCTCCGAAGCCGCCGCAGCCGGAGTAGTTCTGGACAGTCGTCAAGCCCCTGGACGCCGAGAACTGCATGTACTCCTCGACGGTCTGGAGGGCCTCGGCGTTCGTGTACGTTGCGAACAGAGCTTGCACCGCGGGATCGGTCTGCCCTCGGCCCAATGCTCCATCGGGACTGATGGAGAGCCCCTGAGCTTCAAAGAAGGTCCTACCCAACGAGTTGGTGACGGCGGGGCCCTCGAACCCCGAATGGAATACACGGGGTTTTCCGGCGCGGCACCGTCCAGCTCCACGAGTGTCGGCAGCCTGCGCTCGACGAACTGGTCGGGAGTGAATCTGCCGAACGCGGTGACGAGCTCCCCGGCAGACACGGTCGCCGCACGCCCTGCCAGGGCGGCGAGCAGAGCTGGGATCGTGAAGGCTGTTTCGATGGACGACAGTAGATGGCCCGGCACATGGGCGTCCCGAAAGTAGTGGATGTGCGTATCCATCAGGCCCGGCGTCACTGTTCGCCCGCCGAGATCTATCCGGAGCGCCGCATCGCCGCTCCCCACGTCATCGCCCACGCCTGTAGCGGTGTGCTGGGCGGCGCGACGTTGTTGACGTGGATGAAGCTGAAGACCGCCGACGGGGCAAGGTTCGACTTCTACAACGTGCACCTCTGCGTCTCGCAGACCCCGAGCGGTGAGGGCGACCCGGTGGGGAACCAGCGGCAGGCCGTCGCGGTCGCCGATTTCATCAGCGTGAACTCAGACGAAGAGACGACCTACTTGCTGGCCGGCGACCTGAACGCCACTCAGGATTCTGCGACGATCCTCTATCTGCTGCGGGGAGAGCCGCTGACCGTAGACGGCTTTGTGTTCGGAAACCCCGTCGAGCTGGAAGATACGTGGCAGCTGGCGCCTGTGAACTCGGGCCTGGAAAGACCGGGGACGACCGCGTCCGGCGGTCAGTCGGCGCTCGACTGGATCCTGATGAATCCTCTCGTCGATGTGGTCGAGGCCCAGGTCATTCGGTTCGAGATCGCCCCGGGAGAGGAGAGCTTCTTCTCCGATCACCTGCCGGTTGTCGCGACCCTGGAATTCGAGCAGGCCGATGCGACATCGAGGTAGGCCCTCGCGCCGCGCGTTCCTGAGGTTGTCCGGCGGGCTCGCGCTGGCCCACTCGCTGCCCCGCCTGGCGTGGCCGCAAGTCGTCGCCGACGAGACGCCCCTTCCGATACCGAGCGTCCTGCCTGGGCAATCGGTCGCTGGGCGAAAGGTCTTCGATCTCACCATGGAGCGCGGCGCGACCAGCTTCTTGCCCGGCACCCAGACCGCGACGCTCGGCTACAACGGCAACCTCCTGGGACCCACCCTGCTCATGCGTCGAGGCGAGGACGTGGCGCTCAGAGTGACGAATTAGATCGGTGAAGGCACCACCACTCACTGGCACGGCATCCACCTGCCGGCCGTCATGGACGGAACGCCGCACCAGACGATTCCACCCGGGGACACCTGGACGACCAGCTACACCGTTCTGAACCGTGCCGGTACGTATTGGTACCACCCCCATACCCATCCCGATCGCTTCGATCCCCGGGGGTAGTCCGGCACGAGCGGCCAGGTCTACAAGGGCCTCGCGGGACTACTGATCGTGGCGGATGATACCGGCGACGCCTTGCCGTTGCCCCGAAACTACGGTGTCGACGACGTTCCCCTCCTCATTCAGGACAAAGCCATCCAGGCCGATGGTTCTCTGGACTTCTTCCCGCTCGATCCGGTGATTCTGAGAAAGGGCCCCTACATCTGCGTCAATGGCGCGATCTCTCCCACACTCGACACACATGCTCAGTTGATCCGGTTCCGGATCCTCAACGGCTCTTGCGCACGCGTCTACAACCTCGGCTTCAGCGACAACCGACCCTTCTGGCAGATCGCCTCGGACGGAGGATACTTGCCGTCCCCACTTCCCATGGACCGACTCGTGCTGTCGCCAGCAGAACGGGCGGAGATCGTCGTTGACTTCTCCGGGGACGCCGGCGCTCGCGTCAACCTGGTCAGCTACAGCTCCGAGCTCGGCCGCACGTACGTGTCGCCGCAACTCTCCGACCCCCTGGACAGCTCGGTGTTCGATGTGATGGGCTTCAATGTCGGAGGGCCGACCGCGGGCGCGGTGACGGGGGTTGCCTGCAGGGCTCGTCGCGGTGGATCGGATCGCCGAGCACGAGGCGCACAACCTTCTGAGCCCGCGGCCGTTCGCTCTGGGCAACGGCGTGCAATCGGTCGCCAGTATCAACGGAAGAAAGATGAGCATGGCTCGAATCGACGAGAAGATTCGGCTGAACGAGACGGAGGTGTGGGACATCTCCAACACCACCCCGATTGCGCATCCCTTCCACGTGCACGGCGACTCGTTCCAGGTCGTGTCGCGAGACGGGGCCGAACCCGGGCCGAACGAGATGGGATGGAAGGACGTCGTCCTGGTCAGGGTCGACGAGACGGTCAGGATCATCAAGCACTTCCGAGACTTCGCCGACGCCGAGGTGCCCTATATGTACCACTGCCACATCCTGGACCACGAGGACTCGGGCATGATGGGGCAGTTCGCGGTAGTCGCCGAGGCCTAGCAGCTTCCCCGAAATCGATCTTCCTATCCCTGGAAAGCGAGCGGCCCCAAGTTGTGGTCCCGGCCGCGGACTGGCAACCTCGGGCGGGCGGCGCGAGCTGCCCCAAGGGAGGGATGAATGATGCGACGAATGTTGTGGACCGTCTTGGCCATGGTGTCCGCTTCGGGCTCGGTTGCGCAGGAGAGCCAGCAGCCGCGGGTGACCGTGGAGAAAATCGCAGACAACGTCTACGCCTACATGTACGACGCCCACCGGTCTCTGTTCGTCGTGACCGGCGACGGAGTCCTGGCGACGGACCCGCAATCGGAGGCCGCCGCGGCGCGATTCGTCGAGGAGATCCGGCGGATCAGCCCGGCGCCGATCCGCTACCTCGTGTACAGCCACCACCACGCCGACCACGTCTCGGGTGGGGCGGCGTTCGGGTCGGAGCCGGTGGTGATCGCGCAGCAAAAGGCCCACGGCGCGATCGCGGCCAACCCCGGGACGATCGTGCTGACGGAGCTGACGTTCGCCGCGGACATGTCTGTCCACCTCGGCGCCCTCGAAGTGCGCCTCGTGTACCCCGGTCCCTCGGAAACGGACAGCAACATCGTCGTCTACATCCCCGAGCGCAAGGTCGCGTTCATGGTCGATGCCGTCTCGGTACGCACGGTGCCGTGGCGCAACATGCGGGATGGGAACCCACACGCATGGCGTGCAGCGCTGCAAAAGCTCGACGAGCTGGAGTTCGAGATCCTCGTGCCGGGCCACGGTCCGATCGGGAAGAAGAGCGACGTCGCGCCATACATCCGGTACTTCGAGGACCTGACGTCCGCGGTGCAGGCCCGACTTGATGCTGGGGAGACGCTGGAGCAGGTTCAGGAAACGTTGGAGCTTCCGCAGTACGCTGATTGGATGCGCTACGACTCCCACTTCAAACTGAACATCGAGGGCGTCTATCGCGAGCTGTCCGATAGGTAGAGCCGCGGTCGACCCAGAAAGCACCAGGTCCGCATGCGGTTTCTGCCCCAGGTGTCGCGGACCTGCGCGCCGGCCGGCCTGGTTGTCCTCGAGCACGCGCACCCGCTCGTGGGACGGCAGCCTCACCAAGGCCGTGGCGGGAGGCGCGTTGCGCCGGAGCTCGTGTGGAAACCGAAGCGCCCGTCGGGGGAGATGTCGTACGCGTGGGTACCGGGCTGATCCGCGGGAGTGACCCGCTCAGGGGACATGACGCCGTCCAGCGAGACCCGGTAGAAGTAGCGACGCGTGGCGTCCTCGGGAGAAGCCGTGAAGTAGAGGTGGCCGCGCTCCTCGTCGACGGCCTCGACGCTCAGGATGTCGAACTCTCCTGAGGGCAGCAGCCGCAGCTCCCCGCTCTCTCGCGAGGCCGCCCAGGCGTGGCGCCAGCCGTCGCGCTCGCTCACCCACAGCAGCTCCCGGCCTTCGGGCAGCCACGGCCAGTCGTCGTTCACGTCCAGCCAGGCCTCATCCTCGTCGTGGAAGAGCCGGCGCGCTTCGGCCGTGGCCCGGTCGACCAGCCACACGTCGTTGCGCTGCTGCAAGCGATTGAAGCGCTGCAAGATCAGCTCGCCGGTCTGCTCCACCCACTCCGCTGGAATCGAAGTGCCAGAAGGCGATCTCGCGGCCGTCGGGGCTCCGGCGGAAGGCATCGCGGAGGTCGAACTCCTCTTCATAGACCCAGTCGGAGGTCCCGTTGATGCTTGTCTCCGAGCCATCGGCGGTCAGCCGTGTCAGCTCGCCGCTGGCCAGCTCCTCGACCCACAGATCGTTCTCGCGCACGTACGCGGCGCGGGTTCCGTCCGGCGACAGCTTGGCGAACATCAGCGTCGAAGGGGCGGCGGCACCGCCCAGCTGGCGCAGCGCGCCGGTGTCCAGCTCGAGCACCCAGTAGTCGCCGCGGGTGTTGCGACGCCAGACCTTCTTAGTGTTCGTGAACACCAGCAGCCGCGAGCCGTCCTCTGACCAGGCGTAATCGTCGATCTCGAGAGCCTGCTCCGCCCCGTCGGGCTGGAGGCGCGAGGCCGGAACCAGCACCTGCCCTTCACCGCTGGCGGTGTCGTAGCGGACGATGTCCTTCGCATCCTCGACGCCGGGCGAGTCCTCGACGGTCGTTAGGCCTCCCCACCCGAGGTCCAGCGGGCCGGACCGAAGCGCTTCGCCTCGAACTCCTCCTCGGCAAAGATGCGCTCGAGCCACGAGTGGAGCTCGGCCTCCTCGGCGGCGGCGGCCACGTGAGGTCGGGAGCTGCAGCAGGGGCAGCCCCAGGGCCAGCCGGAACAAGGAGGGACGAAGATGGATGCGCGGCATCGAGTTACCTCGCGAATCTACGGCAGGAAAGTCCCGGTCGCTTCCCAGATAGCTTCCGTGCGGTCGATGCGTGCCCGCGCCTTGTCGCGCAGCTGGGTGGCGACGTGGGCGACGAGCAGCTCTGCCACCGCTACGGCGGGGACCGAGCTGTCGAAGGGACCGATCGCGGGGACCTTCAACGCGCACCAGGTGTCCGTGAGCGAAGCGAGAGGAGAGAGGGGTCCATCTGTGATGGCCACGATGTTCACGCCGGAGCCGGCGAGGGTCCGAGCGAGCGTGGTCGAGTGGCGCCGGTAGCGAGCGAAGTCGAAGACGATCGCGGCGTCGCCGGCCGCGGCGCTGCCGAGGTCCCTGGCGCTTGCGTGCTCTTCCACCAGGTGGACACCTGGACGGATCATCGTCAGCCCGCTGTGCATGGCGTGGGCCCCTGCGCGAGAGGTCTCGCCCGAGAGGATCCAAACATTCGGGGCGCACACGATCGGCGCCGCGAGAACCGCCAGTCGGTCGTCGTCGAGGGCGTCGAAGACACTCCCGAGCGCGCCTTCGAGCACGGCCCTGGCGAGCGCCAGGGAATCGTCGGGGTGCCGAATGCGCTGACTCGGCCGCGACAATTGCTCGGACACTCCATCGCGGACGCGTTCCTGAAGGTCGGTGTAGCCGTCAAAGCCGAGCTTGGTGGCGAAGCGGACGATGGACGGTCGAGACGTGCCGACGCGCTCGGCGAGGTCCGAGACTGTCCCGAAGGCCAGCAGGGTGGGTTCGGCGAGGACGGCGTGGGCGATGCGGCGCTCCGTCGGGGTCAGGCGCTCACTCGTGGCCGCCACGAGATCGGGGATGGACACGACTGAGCCCGGCATGATCATCATGTTACACTTGGCATGAGTTGATGTACATAGTGTTACATAGCCGGAACGGGCACCGCCGGCCGGAGATCGGAGACCGAGCATGAGCAGCGATGGCAAGTACGTCCCCACCGAGCGGGAGCAGGCGTTTCTCGACACCGTCGAGAGCCCTCGCTACGAGCGGGACAGCATCAATGGGCTCAACCCCTTCCTGGCCGAGCGGGCCCCCGAGGATGTGCTCGGCTTCTACTCCAAGGACGAGCTGGAAGCGTTGCGCGCGCTGAAGGGAACCGAGCGCGACGTCGAGGCCCGCATGCCGGTCAAGATGACACGGCACTACTTCGAGCTGGCCAAGCAGAGCCTGCCGATTCAGAAGCTGGTGAAGGCGAGCCCGGATGAGACCATCGACCTCGCGGGATCCGAGGACCCCGGCTTCCAGATGGACTACAGCCCGGTGGAAGGGCTCCTGCACAAATACGAGATGGGTCTGATGTACGTCGTCTCGACGTGCTCCGCGCACTGCCGCTTCTGCTACCGCGAGGAGCTGATCGCTCAAAAGGAGGTCGAGCGTCAGGACGGCACGGTCGCCAAGAAGGGGATGGCCCACATCCCCGATGTCATCGGCTACATCCGCTCGCACAACGAGGCCGTCGAGGGCGGCGGCGGACGTCATCCAGAGACGGGACGGGAGAAGCTGCGCGAGATCCTGCTATCGGGCGGCGATCCGATGGTGCTCCCGAACGCGAAGCTCGCAGCGTGGTTTGGGGCGCTGGCCGAGGCCGGCGTCGAGGCCATCCGCGTCGGCACCAAGGAGATGGCGTTCTTCCCGCAGCGCTTCGACCATACCTTCCTCTCGATGCTGGACCGCTTCCACGAGACGTACCCCGACGTGGGCATGCGGCTGATGGTGCACTTCAACCACCCCGACGAGTTCCTCGCCAAGGGCGACGACGGGAACTACATCGAGGAGAGCTCGGGCGTCTTGAAGTGGATCCCCGCCACGAAGCGCGCGATGGAAGCCGTCATCGCCCGGGGCTGGATCAGCATCGAAAACCAGGCTCCCATTATCAAGGGCATCAACGACGATCCGGATGCGCTGCGCATCATGCAGCGAGCGATGAAGCGGGTCGGGGCCGAGAACCACTACTTCTTCTGTGGTCGCGACATCGTGGCTCACAAGGCGTTCAACGTTCCCATCGAGACCGCCTGGCAGATCCTGAACGAGTCCCAGAAGGGGTTGTCCGGCGTCGAGAACCACGCGCGCCTCTCGATCACTCACTACAAGGGCAAGACCGAGGTGGCTGCAGTGACGAAGGAGCCGATTCCCGGGGTGCCGGGAACGGAGAACGGGGTCGTCATCTTCAAGATCCTGCGCAACGCGGCCGCCGCTCCCGACCGTGGCAAGGTCTGCATCGTCGGCCGCAACCCGGAGGCAATCTGGTTTGATGGCTACGCCGACCGCGTCATCGTCGACGAGGCCGGGCTGTTCGACTATTCCCGGGTGGCCGCGCGCAAGGCCGCGGCCGCGGCCGCGTCGTAGCAGCCGAGGGCTTCAATGATCGACAAGACCGCACCCAGCCTCGCAGAAGCGGTCGCCGACATCTTCGATGGCGCGACCGTCCTCGTCGGGGGGTTCGGCGAGGCCGGGAGCCCGATCGAGTTGATCCACGCGCTCATCGATCAGGGGGCGACCGACCTCACCGTGGTCAACAACAACACTGGAAGCGGCGAGGTGGGACTCGCTGCTCTCATCAAGGCCGGTCGGGTCGCGAAGATGGTCTGTTCCTACCCGAGGTCGACCCACTCGACGGTGTTCCCAAAGCTCTACCGCAGTGGAGCCACCGCACTGGAGCTGGTCCCCCAGGGAACCCTCGCGGAGCGTATCCGCGCCGGCGGCGCGGGCATTCCCGCGTTCTACACTCCGACCTCGGTCGGTACGCCCCTCTCGGAGGGTAAGGAGGTCCGGGGCTTCGACGGCCGCGAATACGTGTTGGAGTACGGCCTGACTGCCGACTTCACGCTGATCAAGGGGCTGAAGGCAGACATCTACGGGAACGTCGTCTACAACAAGACCGCTCGCAACTTCAGCCCGGTGATGGCCATGGCCGCCAGAACGACGATCGTTCAGGCCGCCTCGGTGGTCTCCCCCGGCGAGTTGGACCCGGAAACGATCGTCACCCCCGGGATCTTCGTCAAGCGAGTAATCCTCGTGCCCGAACCGGCCTACGAGTCCGTGCTGGTCGCCGAAGGAGTCAGCTACCCGTGACCGAAGAACGCGCCAGGGTCGGCCGGACTCGCGACGAGATGGCCGAACGCGTCGCCCTCGACATCCCCAACGGCTCCTACGTCAACCTCGGCATCGGCATTCCCGAGAAGGTCGCCATGTACGTTCCCGAGGGCCGGGAGTTCATCTACCACACCGAGAATGGCCTCCTCGGAATGGGGCCCTCCCCCGAACCCGGGGCTGGCGACCCGGAGCTGATCAACGCCGGCAAGCGCCAGGTGACCACGCTCCCCGGCGCTGCCTTCTTCCATCACGCCGACAGCTTCGCGATGATCCGCGGAGGCCACCTCGACCTGTGCGTTCTGGGTGCGCTCCAGGTCTCGAAGAACGGAGATCTCGCCAACTGGTCGACAGGAGCGCCCGACGCCATCCCCGCCGTCGGTGGAGCCATGGATCTCGTGGGAGGGGTGAAGTCGATCTACGTGGTGACACAGCACTGCACGAAGCGAGGAGAACCCAAGCTCGTCGAGGCATGCACCTACCCCCTGACCGGCGTGGGAGTAGTCGATCGCATCTACACGGACCTGGCGGTCATCGCGATCGCCGCCGAGGGATTCCAGCTCGTGGAGCTGGCGCCCGGGGTGAGTTTCGACTACGTCAAAGAAAGAACGGGCGCACCGTTGATTCCCATCGCTGACGAGCAGGGGTCGGCCGGTGAGTAGCCAGGGCGACTCGTCCGTGAGCGCCGCGCTCTACAGGCGCGCCCTCGAGATCCTCCCCGGCGGCGTCAGCCGCAACACGGTGCTCCGGGATCCGTACCCCGTGTACGCGCAGAAAGGCCAGGGCTGTCGGGTGACGGACGTCGAGGGCGTGACGCGCATCGACTTCTCCAACAACATGGCCTCCCTGATCCACGGCCATGCCCATCCCGGGGTGGTCGCTGCGGTGACCGAGCAGCTCCAGAAGGGCTCCGCGTTCGCGCTGGCCACGGAGGTAGAGATCCGCTACGCGGAGCACCTCACTCGCCGCAACCCCGGTTTCGAGAAGCTGCGCTTCGTCAACTCCGGCAGCGAGGCGGTGATGGCCCTGCTGAAGGCGTCGCGGGCGTTCACGGGGCGCCCCAAGATCGCCAAAGTCGAGGGCGCCTATCACGGGCAGTACGACTTCGCCGAGATCAGCCAGACTGCCAGGCCCACGAACTGGGGCGGCGCCGAGAGGCCGGCGAGTGTGCCCGTGGCGCACGGAACACCCGCTGGCGTCCTGGCCGACGTCGTCGTCATTCCGTTCAACGAGCCGGAGCGGACCCTGGCCATCCTCGACGAGCACAGGCATGAGATGGCGTGTGTGCTCCTGGACCTTATGCCGCACCGCGTCGGGCTGACGCGGGCGGACCCGGAATACGTGAGGGCCCTGCGGAACTGGACCCGGGAAGTGGGTGCGCTGTTCGTCCTCGACGAGGTGATCACCTTCCGGTCGGACTACGGGGGCAAGCAGGCCCGTTACGACGACCTCCAGCCCGACCTGACCGCGCTCGGCAAGCTTGTCGGCGGCGGCCTTCCGGTAGGTGTGATCGCCGGCCGCGCCGACGTGATGGAAGTGATGAACCCGCTGGCGGAGAAGGTGCTGTTCCCCCACTCAGGGACGTTCTCAGCCAACCCCATCACCATGACCGCGGGTCTGGCGACGATGGAGCTGTTCGACAGGGCGGCCGTCGCTCAACTGAATGCGTTGACTCAGCGAGCGATGCAAGGTATCGAAGACGCGATACGCCGGACCGGGTTCAGGGCGTGCGTGACCGGTGGCGGGTCGATATTTCGCGTGCACTTCAAAGAGCGGCCCCCGCGCAACTACCGCGAAGCGTTCATGACTCCCGAGGAGAACGTTCTCTTGAAAAAGATGCTCGACCATCTCTTCGAAGAGGGATTCCTGATGATCAACACGTGCTCCGGAGCCCTCTCGACACCCATGGGCGAGGCCGAGATCGACGCCCTCGTGGCGGCCATGGAGGGCGGCTTCAGGAAGCTCCAGGACTCCAGTCAGCTTGAGGCGGCGCTCCAACGGGACTGACACACCTACCCGAATCAGCTCCGCCATAGCTCGGCGCCCCCACCTACCGGTACTGAAGCACCGATCCGGAGAGGCGGGCGCCGTGGCGACAAGGGACGGTCGGTCGTGAGGTCCATCGAGTTGGGGGGAGGTGGGAGGGCACCCGGATGTCGGTGAGCCGACCGCCGGTCACTCGTGGCGGAGGGCGCTGACCGGGTCGACGGTAGCCGCGCGGTGGTGGGCGGGGATGGACGCCGCGGCCAACGCCGCGAGGACGAGCGCCCCTGCGGCAACCGCGAGCGTCAGTGGATCGTTCGGCGCGACGCCGCGAAGGAGACCGCGGACGAGCCGGCTCAGGGTCATCGAGCCGCCGAGTCCCGCCGCGAGCCCGAGCGGCACGGGAGCGAGAGCCCGCACGACGACCAGGCGCGCGATGTCACCCCGGCGCGCCCCAACGGAGATGCGGATGCCGATCTCCCGTGTCCGCCGGCTGACGGACAACGTCATGACGCTGAAGATTCCGACCGCCGCCAGCAGCAGCCCCAGGAGCGCCAACACCGAGTACAACTCCCCGTTCATGCGATGCGTGTAGAGAAGGCCCTGCACGACTGTTGGCGTAGGTCACGACGGTGATGATGGCGAGATGCGGCTCGAAATCCCAGAGCCAGCGGCGCAACCTGGGGACGGCCGACCGCGGGTCCCCGGAAGTCGAAATCAACACTGTGCTTGTGGTGGGATAGGCGTGCTGTGGGTACGAGACGTAAATCGTCGGCTCGACGCCCGCAAAGTAATCCTGGGTGCGGGTGTCGCGGATGACTCCGACGATCTCGTACTCGCGAGACTCCTCACCCTCTGTGGCGCCCGGCCACCACACTCGCCGCCCGATCGAGCGGCCGTCGAAGAAGCGGCGGGACAGCACTTCGTTGACGATCGCGACGTCGGGCGCGTCGTCTCGGTCAGTCGGCGAGAACGCTCGTCCGTCGACGACGCCGATCCCGAGGGCCTCGAAGAACCCGGGCACCACCTTGGAGTAGACGACGTGGACCTCCTCGTCACGTCCGTCGAGCCGCAGGTCGACCTCCGGGTGCCCCGAGAGCAGAAGATAGTCCGCCACCGTGGCTGTTCGTACCCACGGTTCGTCACGGAGGCGCTCGACGAGTTTGCCGAGGAAAGCCTCGCGTTCCTCAGGCTTCAGCGTCGTGCTGCTCGTCGAGATTTGAGTGACGACCAACCGCTCGTACGCAAACCCTGGGTCGAGTCCCCGACCGACGCGAGGGTTCGGAGCACGAGCCCGGCCACGACCAAAAGCGCAAAGGTCGCGACGTCGAGGTCGATGGCGAGTTCGCGAGGGACGTTCGCGCCCCAGACGCTGGGTCGCGCAAAGTATGATCCGAGCCGCGCGCTGAGCGGTGCCGCCAGCAACAGTGCGAGGGCGCCGGCGAGCCCGGACAGCAGGACGTTCTCGGCGAGCACCTGACCAAACAGCCTTCTCGGCCCAGCGCCGAGCGCAGCCCGGAGGGACAACTCGCCGGTCTGTCTCCCATCGGCTGCGGTTGCGGCGTGGAGAGCTGGCCGAGGATCTAGCTCTGCCCCTCGGCTCGGATCCATACGAGGCGCGTCGACTCAGGTGCTACGATGTGCGTCATATGGGAGAATCGAAAGTTGGCGTTCGTGAGTTGCGTCAGAACCTGAGCCGCTACTTGGACGGCGTGCGCCGCGGGCGGCATTTCGAAGTCACCGATCGAGGCGAGCCGGTTGCCCTGCTCGTTCCCTTGCCGGAGGCCGCGACTCCGCTCGAGAAACTGATCCTTGCGGGCCGAGCGACGCCACCGCGCGAGGATCTGCTCCGTCTGGGACCGCCTCGCGGGGGTGTCACACAGAAGGCGAGCGAGGCCTTGCGTCTCGCGCGGGAAGAGCGCCTTTGACCGCGTTGCGGTGATCTATCTCGATTCATCGGCTCTGGTCAAGCTCGTCGTGCCTGAGTCCGAGTCTGCGGCGTTGTTCGAGTTCCTCGCCGATCGTCCAGCGCGCGTCTCGAGCGCACTCTCACGAGTCGAGGTCCACCGGGCGTTGAAGCGTGCAGGATGTTCGAAAAAACAGATCGCGCGTGGCGACCAGGTTCTGGACGCCATCTCGATGATGAGGATCGATGACGCGATCCTTTGATGCCGCCGCCCGCCTGGCGCCCTCGACTCTCCGATCACTCGACGCGATCTACCTCGCCACCGCTCTGGCGGTGGGCGAGGATCTCGACGCGGTCGTGGCGTACGACGACCGTTTCGCGGGAGCGGTCAAACGAGCCGGACTCCGGCGTTTCGCTCCCACGTAAAATACTCGTTCCGGCGCTGGTTGCGGTGGACACGTCAAACCCGGCCATTTCTGGACGGGCAAGACCGGCCATTTCGGGCTCGTGGCTCCTACGGCCGCCACGGCGCGCGGGAGGTGGCGTCGCTCGCGGATGTGTTTGCTTCCTCTCTCGAGTTCTTGCCTTGCGCTCAGTTGAGTTCAGCAAGGCCTTTGTCCAAGGCATGAGCAATTGCGTCCATGCCATCACGGTCTATGACAATGGGCGGCGCTATTCTTATGTTGCTCCTGTAGGTCTCTTTTGCATATACGCCATTCTTGAGCATGTTCATACTCAAGTCGTGGCCGTTCAATTGCTCGAAGAGCTCAACACCGATCAGCATCCCCTTCCCTCTCACCTCCTTGATCTTTTCTGGATGCCTGCCCGCCACCTCTTCGAGCCTGCTCTGCAGGTAGGCGCCGTTGCTGGCGGCGAGGCCCGTGATGTCTCTCTTCTGCATTTCGATGATCGTCAACAAGCCGACGAAAGAAGCGAGCGGATAGCCCCCGAAGGTGCTCCCTTCACTGTGCGGCTCGAACAACCCCAGCAGATCGGCCCTGCCGCACAGGCAGCTGATGGGAAGGACTCCCGCGCCCATCGCCTTCCCGAGCGTCATGAGGTCGGGCGGCTCCAGGCCGTAGGCCTGCCATGCGAAGTCGCTGCCCGTCCTGCCGAAGCCCGTCTGAATCTCGTCGAGAACGAACAATGCGTTGTGCTCTCTGGCCAGCTCTTGAGCCGTCTTCAGGTAGCCGTCACCCGGCAGGATGATGCCCGCTTCGGCCTGAATAGGCTCCAGATACACGCCGGCGACATTCCCTCCATGCGCATCCAGCCTCGCCTTCAACGCATCGATGTCGTCGAAGGGAACGTGCTCGAAGCCGGGCATCAATGGCTCGAGATCTCGTCTCGACGGCTCGTCATCCATCAGCGCGGTAGAGCCCAGGCCTCTCCCATGAAACGCCCTCCTGGCGGAGATGATCACGGGCGTTCCCTCGATCCCCTTACCATCCCGGCCACCCTGGGTCCGGCCCCATCGGCGCACCAGCTTGATCGCCGCTTCGTTGGCCTCCGTTCCTCCGTTCTTGGGAAGGAACATCTCCATCTGGGTGTATTCCCTGAGCTTCGTCAGCCACGGACCCAGATAGACGTGCGAGATGGATCGGGGAATGGTGGCCATCTCGGCCACGAACTGACTGACTCCAGCCACGATCACGGGGTCTTTGTGACCAAAGGGAACAGCGGAGTAGCACGCCAGAGCGTCGACGATCTCCGACTCGACTTCTCCCGAGGGTGTCTGTGTTCGCACGCGCAGGGTATGCGGCTTGGACCCTCCGCCCAATACGACGACACCGGGAAACGGCTCGTAGATGTGGGCGCCCAGCGCCTCCAGCGCCTCGGTGTGCTGCTCGATCGTCCAGTTCTTGATGGCCGTTCCGTCGACCGTCGCGTCGTCCAGGATCGTCGTCACCGATAGCTCCCGCGCGTGCCTCAGGCGTATCCGATCGCAACGGCAACGATCAGAGCGATCGAGCCGACGATCCAGATCTTTACCATGAAGGGCAGGATGAATCGCAGCCAGCGGTCGTATGGGATTCCCGCCATGGCCAGGGCTCCCACGATCACAGCTTGAGTGGGAACCAGGATGTTGCTGAAGCCGTCGCCGAATTGGTAGGCCAGTACCGCCACCTGCCGGCTCACGCCCACCAGATCGGCCAGGGGCGCCATGATCGGCATGGTGACGTAGGCCTGACCGGTTCCCGAGGGGATGAAGAAGTTGGCGAGGCTCTGGACGAAGAACATCCCCACGGCGGAAAGTCCCCCGGGGAGGTCCTGAAGGGGAACGCTGAGGCCGTGGACGATCGTGTCGACTATGCCACCCTCGTTCAGCACCACATAGATGCCCCGGGCCACGCCGATCATCAGCGCGACGCTCGTGAGCGCCGCTGCGCCCGCGCCGAACTCCAAGGCTGCACGGTCTGGGCTCATGCGGGCGATGACGGCTATGACCACCGTGAGAGCGACGAAGACGGCTCCCATCTCGACCATATACCACTGCCACTCGCTCAGCCCGTAGACCATGACGGCCATGGCGATGCCGACGGAGGCCAGGGCGAACTTGTGCGTGGTGGTCATCGGAGGCTGGTCTGCCCCGGCCTCCCCATCTGCGCCACCGGAGATCGACATTCCTGCGGGCGCGCTCACGTCGGCCACCAGGCTCGACGCCGGATCCCGTCCCACCTTCTTCGCATAGGACCAGACGTGGTGAATGCCAATCGGCAGGAAGACGGCCATGAGCACCACGCGGTACCAGAGCCCCGATGCGGGCTGGAGTCCCGCGACATCCTGGGCGAGAAGAACGGTGAAGGGGTTGATGAGGGCAGCGCCGTAGCCGACGCCGTACCCGACCATGATGATCCCCACAGCCGTGACCCTGTCGTATCCAAGGGTGAGAGCCAGGGTGATGAGGACGGGTACGAAGGGAAAATACTCTTCGCCGAATCCGATGGTGGCCGACCCGATAGCGAACAGGGAGGTTCCGCCGGCCACCAACCAGAAAGGTCGGTGCCCCCAGTGTCTGAGGATGGCTCCCATTCCAGCATCCACGGCCCCGGTGGCCCGAAGAACGGCGAAGGCACCCCCGATGAGGAAGACGAAGAAGATGATCTCGTGTGCGCCGCTGAAACCCCTGGGAATGGCCGTCAGGCTGGCCAGGGGCGACAACGCCGGAGCGTCCGGGGTGAGCCGGAAGCTGCCGGGCACCACCTGGAGTCGTCCGGCGTCGTTTTCCACCCGTTCGAACGACCCGGCGGGAAGCAGGTACGACAGGACCTGCGCCAGGACCACCATCCCGAAGAGGAGCACCAGTGTGTGCGGGACCTTGAATCTGCTCTTCGTCACGACAGGCTCTTTCCTTTCAACCTAGCGTCCAATCTTTGACGGCGCGCGGCAGGAGCTCGCGGGGCTATGAGCCGGACCCTTCGCCCTTCACGTACTTCTCGAACCAGCCGAGAAAGCGCTCGAGCAGGTCCTTGTGATAGGTCGGCCGCCGGATGCCGTGGTACGCGCCGGGGTAGACCACGAGGGAAGCTTCGCGGCCCAGGTGCTTCATCGCCTGGTACATCTGCTCGGAGTGGAGGACCGGCTGATTCCAGTCTATCTCCCCGCAGATGAAGAGCGTCGGCGTGGTGATGTTCTCTACCATCATGAACGGCGAGACGCTGTCCCAGAGATCGCGGTTCTCCCACGGCGTACCGAGTTCCGTATGCCACCACCGCTGGTAGGGATCGTGACCGTAGGTGCTCGTATACCATCCAAGGCTGGCGCCGCTGATGGCGCCTGCAAATCGATCCGTCTTGGCAATCACCACATTCGTGAGCGTCCCGCCGGACGACCAGCCGCCGACGCCGAGCCGGTCAGGATCGACGTAACCCTGTTCGATGACGTAGTCAGTCGCCACGATCACATCTTCGACATCCTTTGTGCCATAGGCTTTGCTGAGGGCAAGTGCGAACTCGAGCCCCCGGCCACCTGAACCCCGAACATTCGGCATCACCACGACGTAGCCATTGGCCGCAAACAGCTGGACCCGGAAATTGAAACCATAGTCGTACTGGGATTCCTGCCCGCCGTGCAGCCAGAGGATGGTCGGGTACTGGTAGTCGGGATCGAAATCCCGTGGCTTGTAGACGAACGTCTGGATCTCGGTTCCGTCGAGGGTCGGGAATCGCAGTTCCTCGACATCCGACAGGACAATCGAGCTAAGCAGTTCGTCGTTGACGTGCGTAAGGCGTCGCAGCTCCGATGACCCTGCGTCGAGGACGAACAGGTCCGACGGCAACATCGGCCCGCTGATAACGGCGACGACACTGCCATCCGGCGCCACGGCAGTCGCTTCCACCCGGACCTGTCCCGTGACCGGTCGGCTCAACGTGCCATCGTCGACCGACACGCTGGCCAGCTGGACCTGGCCGTCATCCTCGAGCACGACGTAGATGTGACTCCCGTCCGGAGAAAAAGCGGGACCGTAGGCCTTGCGATCGAGATCCTCCGTGGTAAGAAGCACGGGCTCGGCTTCTCCAATACGAATGATCGCAACTTTTGTCTGCAGGTAGGCGTTGGGTACGTCGGTCCGGTCCGTGTACGTCATGAGGTAGCCGATTCTCTCGCCGTCGGGGTGCCAGACCGGCTCGTCGTCGGACCCGGGGTTGGAGGTGACCCGGACCGGCTTCTGCTCCCCGTAGGGGAGGTCCGGCTTCACCAGCCAGATGTCGGTGTTGACGTTGGCGTCGGGCTCTTCGGTGCGGTTGCTGGCGAAGGCGATCACGCTCCCATCCGGAGACCAGGCCGGATCGGAGTCCTCATAGTCCCCAGAGGTGATCTGCACGATGGCCTTGGTCTCGACGTCGAAGACGTAGAGATGGGCCCGCAGGCGATTCAGATAACCCACATAGTCTGCCTTGAACGTCAGCCGGTCGATCACCCAGGGCACGGGCGCCTCTTCCGGGCTCGGCTTCGGATCGCGGATCACGAGGGCGAGTCGCTTCCCGTCGGGCGACCACTCGTAGCCCTCGACGCCCTGCTCGACGCTGGTGAGCGGGACCCCCTCCCCGCCGCGGAGGTCCAGCGTGAAGACCTGAGTACCCGAGCCCTCTTCCCACTCGCGTTCTGACAGGAACGTCAGGTACTTGCCGTCGGGGCTCCACCGCGGCCGCCAGGCAGAGCTGCCCGTGGCGGTCATGGGGATCGCCGCGCCGCCTGTGGTCGGCACCATCCAGAGCCGGGTCTCGCGCTGGTCCTTCTCGAGATGCTGGGACCTTACCGTGAAGGCGACCCAGGTGCCGTCCGGGCTGATGCGCGGGTCGTTCGCAGTCTTCAGGGCGAAGTAGTCATCGACCTGCAGAGGACGGAGCGCGTCGGCGTCCTGCGCCAGGGCTCGTGTGCCTGGGGCCGCGGCTACGAGCAGCAACCCGAGCGAAGCAATTCCGACGAGCGAATGTGTTCTCATGGCAACCGACCTCTCCTCGTAGTGTGACGAGTCATCAGCGGGACAGCAAAGGCCCAGCCTCTTACTCGATGACCTGGTTCAACCGGTTCCGTTGGGCCTCGAAGCGTGCCGAGAGATCCTCGAATACCGCGTACATCGACTCCGTGGGTCTGGCATCGGCCGCGCTGACGACGCCCGAGAGCGTGCTCAACTTCTCGGTCAGCCCCGGCGCGCTCCACATCATCGGGTGGGCCTCGGATCCCATCCATATGGTGAGAACGCCCTCGATCTCGCTCAGTTGCTCCAGGCTCGCGTCGGCCTCGCCCATCGAGCCCTCAGGCAGCTCGGCACGCCGCCCCTCGACCTGGTCTCGCACCTCTCTGACCTGGATCAGGGCATCCGCCACTTCCGAATAGCGATCCCGGATAGCAACCATGAGATCGAACTGGGCCTCGAGATCGGCGTCGCTGGCCCCGACTCTCGGATCCTTTCGGATCTCGAAGGGTTGCTCGTAGGACTGTCCGTCCACGGAGAGCCGGGCGACGTATCGTCCCGGGGTCGCCCGCGGCGGAGCGGGCGGCGAGTGATCGACGCTCACGAAACGGTTCAGTGCTCCGGCGGACGGGGGCCGCTGGGCACTCGGATATTGCATGTCCCAGACGAAACGGTTCGTCCGGGCCTCGGCGGGGAGCGTGGGATCTGCCTCCGACCCGCTGGAGAACTGCCGGATGGTCTCGCCGTCGGCGCCCGCGATCGTGAGCGTCACCTCACCCGCAGGTGCCTGGGCGAGGTAGTACTCGATCACCACCCCGCGCGGCGGGTTCTTCGCGGTGTCCCTGGATCGCTTCGAAGTCCAGCCTCTCCCTCCCCGGAGGAAACGCAGAGCCGGCGCCACCTCGAACAGATGCACCGGGGCCGACGTGACTTCCGGAGTGATGCCTCGCAGGGACGAGATGTTGTCCATGATCCAGAAGCCCCGCCCATGGGTGGCGACCACGAGGTCGTCGTCTTTCACGACCATCTGCATGACCATCACCGGCGGCAGGTTGCGCTGCAGGGACTGCCAGGAGTCCCCGGCGTCGAAGGAGACGTAGGCGCCTGTTTCCGTTCCCGAGTAGAGCAGGCCCGGCCGCACCGGATCCTCCCTGATGACCCACGAATAGTCGTTTTCCCGAATCCCGTTCGTGATCCGTTGCCAGGTGCCACCGTAGTCCGTGCTCTTGTAGAGATACGGCGTGCGATCGCTCACTCTGTGCCGTTCTCCAGAGACGTAGACCGTCCCCGGCTGATGGGGAGATAGCTCTATGGCCGTGATCGTGGTCCATTCCGGGAGATCCGGTGGCGAGACGTCGCTCCAGTTGCGGCCGCCGTCTTTCGAGACCTGAACGATGCTGTCGTCGGTGCCCACCCAGAGCTCACCCTCCTGGAGCGGAGACTCGGCGAGGGTCCGGATGACGCTCACGTGAAAGAGCGAGGATGCGTTTGAGCTGATGGGCCCTCCGGAGGTCTCGTCCATCACCTCCCGCCGGTTGCGCGTGAGGTCCGGGCTGATCTTGTCCCACGACCTGCCTTCGTTGCTGGATCTGAAGACCCACTGTGCGGCGGTGTAGAGAACGCCGGGATCGTGCGGCGAGAGGAGCACGGGGAAAGAGTAATAGAAGCGTTGCCTCACGTCTTTGAGGGCCGTTCCGAACTCCACCTCGGGCCAGACGCTGATGTGCGGAGCCTGGCCGGTCTTCCGGTCGAAACGCACCGTCCGGGTCCTGTCGTTCGCATAGACCACGCTGCCGTCGGGCTTCACCGCCGTCTGCCCGCCCTCGCCTGCCGGAAGCGGAAGGTAGTGCATCCATGCGATGGACCGATCGTCGGTCTGGCTCGGTATCGCGATGTGGCTGTTGTCGTTCTGCGCGGCGTAGACCCAGTAGGGATGCTGGTCGTCCACGGCCAGGCTGAGCAGGTCTGCGGTCGGCTGGTTGTCGAGGCTCGACCAGGACTCGCCTCCGTTCAACGTCACCGCGGCCCCCCCGTCTCCTCCGGTGATCATGCGGCCCGGGTCGCCCGGATCGATCCACAAGGCGTGATGGTCCCAGTTCCCCGTGCGTTGACGCTTGAACGTCTGGCCCGCGTCCGAGGATCTGAACTGACCGCTGATGGGCTGGATGTAGACGACGTCGGGATCCCGGGGGTGGGCGGTGATGTGGTTGTACGAGTTGGGGATCTCCAACTTGCCGGGGTCCTGATGCGTCATCTGCCAGGTGGATCCGCCGTCGTCGGACCTGTAGATCCCCCCCTCGCCTGCGTCGGCCTCGACGAACGCGTACACCCGCTCGGAGCGCGCGGGTGAGATGGCTATGCCGATCTTTCCGACCAGGCTCCTGGGCATGCCGGGGTTGCGGGTGATGTCCGTCCAGGTGTCCCCGCCGTCCGTCGTCTTGAAGAGGCCCGTGGTGGGACCGCCGCTCTCCTCGTCCCACATGTACGTCACATGGTGGTTGAGAGAAGCGAGGATCACTCTGGGGTTCGTGCGATCGATCGACAGATCCACGGCGCCGGTGGTCTCGCCCTTGTACAGGACGTGTTCCCAGGTCTCCCCGCCGTCCGTGGTTCGATAGATGCCGCGATCCGGGCTGGGGCCGAACATGTCTCCCATCGCGGCCACGTACACGACGTCGGGATCGGTCGGATGAATCCGCAGCGTGCAGATGTGCCGGGTCTCTCGAAGACCCACGTGGGTCCACGTCTCTCCACCATCGGTGGACTTGTAGACGCCGTCTCCGGGCGAGATGAACTGTCTTTGAAGCCCCTCGCCCGTCCCCGCGTAGATCACGTTCGGATGCGAGAGCGAGACGTCCAGGGCGCCCACCGCGGGGAACGCGAAGAAGCCATCCGACACGTTCTTCCAATACCTCCCGGCGTCGGTAGTCTTCCACACTCCACCGTGAGCCGCCCCGAAATAGAAGACGAGGGGGTTCTCGGAATCTCCCGCCACCGCAACGACGCGCCCGCCCCGGTACGGCCCCACGAACCGCCACTCCAGGGCCGAAAAGAAGCTGGCATCCACGCTGGGATCGTCGGCGTCCTGGGCCATCGCCCGCGACCCCGAGTGCGCGCCGACCAGCAGCAACCCGAGCAATGTGAGTTTGATGAAGGAATGCATTCTCAAGGCAACCTTCCCTATTCAGTGAGACGAGTCACGCCAGTGCAGGCCCTCAATTGTTCATCCCTCCATCAGCGGGACAGCAGAGGCCCAACCTCTTCCTCAATGACCTGGTTCAGCCGCACTCGTTGGACCTCGAAGCGTTCCGAGACTTCCTCGAAGATCGTGTGCATCGATTCCGTGGGTTTCGCGTTCCCGACGACGACGATCGACAGCTTGCTCAGCCGGTCGATCAATCCCGGGGGGTCCCACATCATGGGGTGGTCCGGCGTTCCCATCCACCTCGTGAGGAGGCCCTCGATCTCCCTCAGCTGCTCCAGGATCCTGTCCGCCTCACCCCTGGATTCCGCCGGCAGCTCGCCCCGACGCTCGTCGACCTGGCCCCGGACTTCTCTGATCCTCCTGACGGTGTCGCTCGCCTCTACTAGCCGCTCCTGGATGTCGACCATGAACTCGAACTGGGCCCTGAGCTCGGCGTCGCTGGCCTCCACTCTCGGATCCTTCCGGATCTCGAAAGGTCGCTCGTAGTCCTGTCCGTCCACCGTGAGCCGGACGATGTACCTTCCCGGAGGCGCGACCGGCGCAACGGGCTGCCACCTGTCGAGGCCCGGGACATCGGACAATGTTCCAGCGGGCGGAGGCAGCTGGGCACCCGGATACTCCATGTCCCACACGAAACGGCTCATGCCTGCGCGGGTGGAGGGCCTGGGATCTTCTTTCGACCGGCTGGAGAACTGCTTGATCACCTCGCCGCCCGGCTCCGTGATGGTGAGCATCACCTCACTGCTGGATGGTTCGGCTAGGTAGTACTCGATCACCACGCCCCACGGCGGGTTCTGCGCGACGAGCTTGGTGTTCCTGTCCCACCAGCGCGTCCGCCCCCGGAATTGACGCAGCGCCGGGGCGACTTCGAACAGATGCACCGGGGCCGATGCGACTTCTGGGGTCAAGTCCCGCAGGGACGAGATGTTGTCCATGATCCAGAAGCCCCGCCCATGAGTCGCCACCACCAGGTCGTCGTCCTTCACGACCATGTGCATGACGATCACCGGCGGCAGGTTGCCCTGCAGGGACTGCCAGCCGTCCCCGGCGTCGAAGGAGACGTACGCGCCGGTCTCCGTTCCCGCGTACAGGAGACCCGGCCGGACCGGATCCTCCCGGATGACCCACGAGTAGTCGTTTTCCCGAATCCCGTTCGTGATCCGCGTCCAGTTGCTGCCGTAGTCCGTGGTCTTGTAGAGATACGGCGTGCGATCGCTCACTCTGTGCCGTTCCCCGGAGACATAGACCGTCCCTCGCCGGTGGGGAGAGACGTCTATGGCGGTGACGGTGGTCCATTCCGGGAGATCCGGCGGAGAAACATCCAGCCAGCTACCGCCACCATCTCGCGAGACCTGAACGGTGCTGTCGTCGGTGCCCACCCAGAGCTCACCCTGCTCGAGGGGAGACTCGGCAATGGTCCGGATGACGCTCACGTGGAAGAGCGAGGACGCATTGGAGCTGATGGGCCCTCCGGAGATTTCGCCCATCGCGTCCCGGCGGTTCCGTGTGATGTCGGGACTGATCTCGTCCCAGGAGTGGCCTTCGTCAGTGGATCGGAAGACGACCTGGGCCGCCGTGTAGAGCACGCCGGGATCGTGCGGCGAGAGGAGTATCGGGTCCGTGTAGTAGAAGCGGTACTTGATGTCTTTGGCGGGCGTTCCGTACCACGCCTCGGGCCAGACGCTGATGTCCGTCGTCTGGGCGGTGGCCCGATCGAAGCGGGCTATCGTGGCTCTGTCGCACATATAGACGACGCTGCCGTCGGGCTTGACCGCGGTGTGCCCGGCCTCGCCGGCCGGAAGCAGAAGGTAGTGCGTCCATCCGATGCTCCCCTCGTCGCTGCGGCTCGGCACCGCGATGTGGCTGTTGTCGTTCTGAGCGGCGTAGATCCAGTAGGGCTCCTGGTCGTCCACCGCCAGGCTGAGCAGGTCTGCGGTGGGCTGGTTCTCCAGGCTGGACCAGGACTCGCCACCGTTCAACGTCACCGCGGCCCCGCCGTCCCCTCCGTCGATCATTCGACCCGGGTCGCCCGGATCGATCCACAACGCATGGTGGTCCCAGTTTTCCGTGAGTTGAGGTTCGAACGTCCGGCCCCCGTCCGTCGACTTGTGGAGACCGCTGATGGGCTGGATATAGACGACGTCGGGATCCTGGGGGGCGGCGGTGATGTGGTTGTAGGAGTTCGGGATCTCCATGTCGTTGGGGTTTTGATGCGTCATCTGCCAGGTGGCCCCGCCGTCATCGGAGCGATAGATCCCGCCCTGGCCACCGTCAGCCTCGATGAACGCGTACACCCGGTCGGAGCTCGCCGGTGAGATCGACATGCCGATCTTTCCGATCAGCCCTTCCGGCATGCCGGGGTTGCGAGTGATGTCCGTCCAGGTGTCCCCGCCGTCCGTGGTCTTGAAGAGGCCGGTGGTGGGGCCGCCGCTCTCCTCGTCCCACATGTACGTCACATGGTGGTTGAGGGCTGCGATGACCACCTTCGGGTTCGAGCGATCGATCGACAGGTCCACGGCGCCGGTTGTCTCGCCCTTGTACAGGACGTGTTCCCACGACTTCCCTCCATCGGTGGTGCGATAGACGCCGCGATCCGGGTTGGGGCCGAACATGTCCCCCATCGCCGCGACGTACACGATGTCGGGATTGGATGGATGAATCTGGAGCTTGGCGATGTGCCGGGTCTCTCGAAGGCCCACGTGGGTCCACGTCTCTCCCCCATCGGTGGATTTGTAGACCCCGTCTCCGGGCGAGATGTACTGCCGTTGAAGCCCCTCACCCGTCCCCGCGAAGATCACCTCGGGATCCGAGAGCGACACGTCCAGGGCACCCACCGCGGGGAACCTGAAGAAGCCGTCCGACACGTTCCGCCAATTCCTTCCGGCATCGGTGGTCTTCCAGACTCCGCCGTGGGCCGCCCCGAAATAGTAGACGAGGGGTTCGTCGGGAATTCCGGCCACCGCAACGACCCGCCCGGCACGGAACGGCCCGACGAACCGCCACTCCAGGGCCGAAAGAAAGCTGGCATCCATGCTGGGATCGTCTGCGGAGACGGCTCCGCCCCTGCCCACGGCACTGGAGTCGCCGGGACATCCCAACAGGACGAGGAGGGCAAGGCCCGTAGTGGAGAACGTCCTCGAGCCGACTCGGGTGACACCGCGAGTCACATTCATCGTCATCTTCCATGGACCGGGCGTCGAGGCGCTATCCAACGGACCCTCTCAGGCCGGAGCTTCGACTTGCCGGAGAAAAGGAGCTTCCTAACTCTCCCAGAAAGACGAGCGTGGTGACGGCATCGATCCTGGCGAAATTGTCAGCTTCGGCAACTCGCGATGTTCCGTCAGCGCGTCGTCTCGACAAACCTGGCATACAGGCACGCTTGGTCGGCCGCCATCTGATGGGTGTGGAAGATGTTGGTATGAGTCCCTGGTGCGTCGCAATCGGTGAAACCGAGCGTTTCCAGGGTGTATTGCTTGCCCTGGATGGGGATGATCGAGGTCTCGAGCGGCTGGGTGGCGATCGTCACCCGCTCTCCGCATGGAGGCTCGTTCGGCGCGTCGGGGAACTTGCGGGGGTCTTCGTCGTTCACGGTTTCATCGACGGTAATGATGTACCGGAGCAACTCCGCATCGACGCCCCCGGACAGCGTGAGAGTCAGCCCCACGTCACCCAGCGGGTTGTCATCGGCCAGGTCGCCGTTGGTGACGGTGTTGTATGTGTGATTCTTCCGAGCTTGAACGAGCCTCCATCGGTGGGGAGCATTATGGCTGCCAGTTCTCTGCGTGCTTTCGCTTCGTATCTCATCTCGGCAGATTCGACGCACCATAGCACGAGTGAGATCGGGCGCCAGGAATCGTCGCGCGGTTCACGGAATGGAACGGTCTCGATGGTCGTCCTCGCGCAGGGGCTACGTGGGCTCGGAAGCGAGGTGTTCCTCCAGCCAGGCCGGCCCCGCTACTCGACCGGCTCGGGCCAGCTACCGGCATCGGCGCTGGCGCTCAGGACGATCTTCCCGAACTGCTCCTCGGCCTCCATCTGGTCGAGGGCGGCGCCAGCATCCGAGATGTGCCGTACCGAGTCAATGACCGGCACCAGACCTTTCTCGCCGATCGCCATCAGCATTCCGCGGAAATCGGCAGCGCTGCCCATCGTGGAGCCGACGATCGTGATCTGCCGCCAGAACACTTCACGGATGTTGATCGTCGCTTCCGCCCCGGTGGTAGCACCACAGACCACGACCCGCCCGCCATTACGCGCCGCCGAAACGCTGGCCGGCAGTGTGGCCGCACCCACGGAGTCGACCACCAGGTCGACTCCGCTGCCATCCGTCATCTCACGCACCGCCTTGGCAACGTCCGGGGCCTTCGAGTAGTTCAGCGTGTGGTCCGCACCCAGCTCGCGCGCGCGTTCCAGCTTGGCGTCGTCAGAGGAAGTAACGATGACCTCGGCGCCGGCCAGCTTGGCGATCTGCAGCGCGGCGAGGGCCACACCGCCGCCGATGCCGTGGATGAGCACCTTTTGCCCGGGCTGCAGACCACCGCGGGTCATCACCATCCGCCAGGCCGTCAGATGCGCCAGCGGCAGAGCGGCGGCTTCCTCGTAGCTCAGATGGGCGGGTTTGGGAGCGAGGTTTGTCGCCGGCGCGACGACGAGCTCGACGTAGGTACCGGGCGCCCCTCTCCCTATCAGGTCGAAACCGAGACACTCGCTCTGCTCCCCGGCCTCGCATCGCTCGCAGGCGCCACAGCTCAGCCCCGGATTGAGCACCACCTCGTCCCCCGGAGTCAGATCCTCGACGCCCGGACCGACTTCACGCACGACGCCGGCAGCGTCCGAGCCGATGATCTTGTCGGCGGCGGACGGGTCGGACGAGTGATTGGAACGCGCGTAGAGATCGAGATGGTTCAGGGCGGCGGCCCGGATCTCCAGGAGCACCTGCCCGGGACCGACCTCCGGGTCAGGACACCGGCGGGTCTCGAGAACCGTCTTGCCCTGTCGCTTGGTCAGGACACAGGCAAGCACGCTGTCGATTCCCTCCTTGGACTGCGCAGCACAGTGCCCGGACCTTCAGTCATCGCCACCAGAATCGACCGTGATGTTCAGCGGACCGGCCAGTACACCGTAGACGTCACAGCAGAGGAGGTAGACATCGTAGTCGCCATCAGCCAACGGCCAATCGACCTCCCAGTTCTCCGGGTTGTCTGAACCGCCGTCCATTGCGACGGTGGCGTCTTTGGCCCCAGCGATCCCTGTCTTCTGGGTGCCGTCGGTGTAGTACCACAGCCTCGCGAAGATACCGCTCGCAGGAATGACGCCATCGTCGTAGACCGCGACCCAGTCATACTTGTTGCCTGCCCCCCCCTTAAACGTGACGACGATGTTCTCGCCAGGGGCGTAGTTCGACTTGTCGGTGGCCAACGTGGTTCCTGCGTCGCTCTGTTGATCGACCTTGATGTCCACCGGACCGGCAAGGACGTCGTAACCGTCACAGCAGACGAAATAGAGGTCGTAGTCGCCATCGGCCAACGGCCAGTCGCTCTCCGCGTTCTCTGAGTTCTCCGCACCGGCGTTCAACACCACACGGCCCTCGCTGGGAGCTCTTGCCCCGGTAGCCTGGGTGCCATTCGTGTAGTACCAACCCTTCAAGTGTGGGTCGTTGTCTCCTCCCTCAGGAGTCTTGCCATCGGCGTAGAGTCCAATCCAATCACCCTTGTTGCCCGGCCCACCCGTAAAGGTCACCAGTATGTCGTCGCCAGGGGCATAGGTGGGTTTCTCTGAAGCCAATCTGGGTCGAGCCTTCTCGCCGGACGCCACGAGCCTGGCGTACAGGCAGGACATGTCGGCAGCCCTCTCATGGGTGTAGAAGACATCCGTGGGGGTTCTGGGTGTTTCGCAATCCGCGAAACCGAGCAGCTCCACGGCGTATTGCTTGCCCTCGACTGGGACAGTCGGGGTCTCGGCCGTCTGGGCAGCGACCCTTACCCTTTCTCCACAGGGCGGGTCGTTCGGAGCGTCGGGAAACTTGCAGGGGTCGTCGTCGTTGGCGGTTTCATCGAGGGTGATGGTGTACTCGAGCACCGCCTCGACATCCCCTGAAACGTTGATCGTGAGCCCAACGGTCCCCAGCGGGTTGTAGTCGGCCAGGTCGATATTGGTGACGGTGTTGTAGTGCTTGAACGTTCCCAGCTTGAACGAGGTCCCGATGGTGTTCATGTTGATGCCTCGGACGCCAATGAAACCGAATCCGCTCTGCTCGGCGAACTCGAGACAAGGCGGAGGGTCGTCGTTGACGTCCGCAGCCCCGTAGCGGATCTGGTTCTCGTCGTCCCGATTTGTCCCCTGGTTCTGAATGGCCGGGTCGGTGTCGCTGATGGCGTTCGCGTTGCCACGCGGTCCCGTAGCCCAGCGATCACAGTTGGCACCCTCTCCGTCGGTTCCCTGGTCGGAGACTCCCCATACTCCGTCCGTGTTGACGGTGAGGTACGGGACCTCTGCGGCCAGCGCAGTCGGCAGCGCCAGACTCAGCAGGATCGTGAGCGTCGACAGCCTTTCCGTTTTCGCGTCTCGTTTCATCGAGCCAGAGTTCATTCGTGCCCCCAGATTTGGAGGCAACATAGCATGAGGGAAAGCGACCGGACCCAGTAAGTGTCGCTCGGTTCAGGGTGTGGACCGAACTGGATTGACCCTCTAACAGGCGCTCGGCTAGCGTTGCATCCTCGCGAGGCGAAGGGAGTGGTGCTGGAAGTCGTGACTTGGTTCGTGTTGTGAACGTCTGGATTGACCGGAACGCGCCCACCAGGAGCGAGCCGGAGAGACGGAGGAATCCTTGAGCAAACTGACCGGGATCAACCTGGCGATGCAAACCCCGATGCATGCCGACGGCAGCATCGACTTTGCGCGCTGGGAAGAGCTGATCGACCTCTATATCGACGCCGGCGTTCATGGGCTGGTGCTCGGTGCCGGCACCGGGCAGCACCCTTACCTGACCAGAAAGGAATGCAATCAGCTTTACGCGCTCGGCACCCGGCGTATCGACGGACGCTGCAAGCTGATCTGCCAGACCTCGGCCCTCGTGCCCGACGAGGTGATCGAGCGCAGCAAACATGCTCAGGGACTGGGCGCCGATGCGCTGATGATTCTGCCGCCCTACCTCGAAGGGCCTGAAGACGACAACGGGTTGTTTGCGTTCTACGAGGCGATCGACGCCGCAGTCGGAACCGACATCATCGGCTACAACATACCGCAAACCACCGGTATCGGCATTTCGGTCGGCCTGTTCAAACGCCTGAACCAACTCGAGTGGTTCAAATACATCAAGGACAGCGCGGGCGACCTGACCACCCACCAGGAATACCTCGCCACCGGATACATGGTGTTGAACGGTTGCGACCCGAATACCGTCTTCAGCTTCATCGCCGGGGCGCAAGGGTGCATCTGGGGCGGCGCCAACTACATGCCGCTCGAGAGCGTGCGCTTGTGGGAGCTGGTCGCCGACAATGACATCGTCGGCGCAATGGAGCTTTGGTCGCGCATGATCCCGTCGCTGCTCTGCCTCTGGAGAGGCAACTATGTTGCCAAGGTCAAGGCGGCCTCCCGGCGGCGTGGCTTCGACGGCGGCCCCGTGCGCGCGCCACTTCGAGATCTATCAGGCGAGGAGGAGCGAGAGCTCGCGGCCTCTCTCGACCCATTGGGCTGAGGTGGGTCCGCGTCTTCTCAGAACAAGACGCAATAGGAGCTCGCTACCCTCGCTTGCATGTATGTCGGCTATATAGCGCTCTCTTGTCAGGCGTAATAGATGCTGGAGGCTACTTCGCGTCGATGCTATACCTGCGAGTCACCCCGTCCGGTTCGGGGAACGAGGGCTGCCGGCGAGCCGGCGCCGCCGGCCGCCAGCCTAGCTCTTGCGACTCGTCACGGCAGTCTTGGCCGCGCCCCTGGCTTTCCGTCGCTTCCAGGCCGCGCGCATCTTCCTTCTCGTAGCTTCGGAGACCACCCGCTTCGCCTTGACCTTCGAACCAGCCCTCCGGGTGTGCGGACTCTCACCGCCAGTGGCGAGCCCTGCCACCAACCCGTTCCGAATCTTGGTGAGCCTGGCGATCTCAGCATCGACGGCCTTCACTGCGGCGACGAGTTCATCCTTCACCCGGACCTCCTCAGCTCACTGCTAGTTGAATAGAGCCAGCCCGTCGAGCCGAAGATACCAAAAAACACGAGAATAGAGACTGAAAAGAGAGTCGAACGGGAATTGTCAGACGCACGGCGCGTTTAATACGTTGAGGACACCCACAGGAAGGTTTCGTGGAGGTGTCTGTCCAGCCGAGCCTCCATCACCCACGGGGGTCCACGAGCAGACCTGCCGCCATCGTCTTGAGCGGGAAACGAGGAAGAGTGATCGACGATCAGGACTTGATGAAGCTGTTCGACATGGTGGACGCAGCGATGGATGAACTGGTCGGGCTGGAGCAGGATCTCGTGAGAATCCAATCGGTCAACACCGGCGCAGCGGACAGCGGCAACGAAACTGAAGTCTGCCGCCTGCTGGAGCAGCGTCTCAATGCCGAAGGGGTCGCCAACCTCACCCTCGAGTCGGCGCCGGGAAGGGGTAACTTCATTGCCGATATGGGAAACCAGGCCGCGCCCAGCCTGATGCTGATGTTCCACAGCGATGTTGTTCCAGTCGAAGATGCCAGCAAGTGGGATTACCCGCCGTTCAGCGGCGAGATCGTCGACGGCGCGGTGTGGGGTCGCGGCAGCGACGACGCCAAGTCTCTGACCTGCGCCGCGTCCATGGCCATGATTCTGCTCAAACGGGCAGGGGTCTCCTTAGGGGGAAACCTCCGTTTGCTCGCTTCCGCCGACGAAGAATCCGGCGGGCATTACGGGATTCAGTGGCTTGCTGCGACCCATCCGGATAGGGTCCGCGCGGACTGGGCCGTGAACGAGGGCGGCGGCATGCCGTTCGAGACCACGGATGGACGGCAGGCCTACCTGCTTGCCGTCGGAGAGAAAGGCCGCATCGAGGCACGCTTCGATTTCGCTGGCCGCAGCGCCCATGGGACGCTTCCCTGGTACGCAGACAACGCCCTGTACAAGCTGGCCGAATTGCTCCGGCGTCTACAGCAGTATCAGAAAGAGGCGGACATCGACCTGAGTCTGCCGATCTTCTCGCAGCTGCACCTGTTCGGCGTGGCGGGAGAGGTGACGACGGATAACGTCGACCGCCTGCTGGATGAGCTGGACAATACCAACGAGGGACTGGCCCGTGAGCTGAAGGGGATGTCGCGGATTTCGATCGCCCCGACCGTTGCCTCAGCCGGTGCCAAGTCCAACAGCATTCCCGCCGGGGCCACGCTGACCTGTGACGTGCGCACGCTGCCCCATCAGGATGAGGCCTACGTGCGCGGGGAGTTGGACGAGCTGATTGACGGTCTGAGCGGCGTCAGCTACGAGCTCGCCACATGGGCGGCGTCCAATTCCTCGCCGGCCGACCACAGCTTCGTGGACCAGATGAAGCGCTCCACCGAGAAGGTGCTGGGGCGGGAGATCATCATGATCCCGGAGCTGACGGTCGGGTTTACGGACTCCCGCTGCGTTCGCCCCCTCGGCACCCAGGCCTACGGTTTCGGCCCATTGACGCCGGATTCCGATACGACCCGCCCCGGCGTCCACGGCATCAACGAGGCCATGGAGATATCGAACCTGTGTGTTTCTCACCAAGACACGGATGGCCCTGGCCTGCCTGGCCTTGCAGGGCAGCATGCCATGATCTCGAAACACCATGGCCAGCAACAACCCCGGCCCCTCCGTCCCGAGGGGATGACGATTCCCTAGAAGTGCTGCGCGATCCAATCCACCCACCGGCGCCTCAGATCCCGTGTGTGGACGGGGTCGCCGGGCCAGTGACCTGGCACAGGATAGGCGATGAACTTCACCTCGACCCCGTTGTCCTTGAGCGCGTGGTAGAGCTTGTAGGATTGGCCCACCGTGACGCGTTCGTCGCCGGTATCCGACAGGATGAGGGTGGGGGTCCGGATCTGGTGTGCGTAAGCGATGGGTGACTGCCGCCAGTACTTCATGGCGTTGTCGTTGAGCCATGGGGACCCGCCGAGAAAGAAGCCGGCCCAGACGTTGTAGTCGCCCGTGTTGTACCAGTCGAACCAGTCGGTCGCGGCAGCGCCGGCGACCGCGGCGGCCCAGCCGTCGAAGTGTGCGGTGAGCCAAACGGTCATGTGTCCACCGTACGACCACCCTGAGACGGCCACGCGTGTTTCGTCGACGATCCCCCGCTCTTTGAGAACCTGGATGCCCGACATGACGTCGCGCCCGGGCCCGTCGCTGGTGTCGTTGATCACGGCGCTTTGGAAGGCCTTCCCCTATGAGGTGCTGCCTCGGTAGTTGGGGCTGAATACGAGCCACCCGCGTGCGGCCATGATCTGGTTGAAGGTGTCTAATGGCTCATGCGACGCCCACATGGGCCCGCCATGAATGTTGAGGACGAGCGGATAGCGGCGTCCCTCCTCATAGTCTGGTGGATAGACGAGGGCGCCGTTCTGCTCGAACCCGTCCGGGCCATCCCAGATCACCGTCTCGACGGCACCGTGTTTCAGCCCGGCCAACGCGTCGTTGAAGCTGGTGAGGCGCCGCGGCTTCCACTCGCCCACGCGCATCGTGTAGAGCTCGGAGGGTCGGTGGATCTCTCGGCCGACGAAGGCGACCGTGCCGTTAGGCGCCACGACGGGCGTCTCCGCATGGATGTCGCCGAGATCGAGTCGCTGCGGGGCGCCCTCGAACGGCTGGTACTAGAGGGCGCGTGTCGTCAGATCGCTCCCGCTCACCAGGATCGACTTGCCGTCCGGTAGCCAGGCCATGTTGTCCATGAAACGGTCGATCTGTGCCGTCGCATCGATCGTCTCGTCGCCGTCGACCGGTTTCACGAAGATCCCGGTGGGGTGAAAGTACGTCTCCGGACCGCGGGACCGGCCGAACGCCAGGTAGGACCCGTCGGGCGAGAACTCCTTGACTCGACATAGAACCCGCCTAGCAGTCCGTGGTTAAAGCCCTTCCGAGGCGGCGATGGAGGGCGACGGAGCTGAGTGGCGGGCATTGTGCGAGAGCTGTTCGTGGTTGGTAGGAGCCGTTGTGATGGCCGTCAGGCGGTTCCAGAGGTGAAGGAGCTGTGCCAGAAGGTCATGGAGCCGGCCCTGCAGGCCCCTCGGCGTCCCGACTCCGACGATCTGGCGCATCAGCAGCCCGAGATTGAAGGCACCGCTGTGGACCAGCACCCGTTTGAGGATGTTCTCGTGACCGCGAAGGTGCGTGCGTCTCATGCGGCCGGTTCGGTAGAGATGAGCGAAGGGTCGCTCCACCCGTTCTCCTCGGAGGCGGTGCAGACGCTGACCTCGTGCCCCGCCGCTTCGCCGACGGTTCGCGTACACCAGGCCACGGCTCTCGGTGTCGCCCCGCCATCGCCGACGACCACGGTCGGGTTCGGATATGTACGCACGCAGCCCCGCAGCGTCCAACTCCTGGAGAACCGCAGTGGAGTGGTAACCCTTGTCGCCAACCACTTCCTGCAGGCCTCCGGGATGGCAAGCACGGGTCCGCTTCTGAACGCGCTCGATCTGAGTCTCGGCGTCCTTGAGCGTCTTGCCCAGCGTGCTCGTGTCGCCCTGGTTCGCGCCCTGGACCGTCACCGACACGATCGCCCCCGTCGTCAGGTCCACGGCCTGCTCGGTTTTGTGGGCCAGATGGGTACGACCATCCTTCATTTTGGCGATCTTCGCGTCCGGATCCGCCGGACTCTTCCATTCCTCGTTCGAGCCTTTCTTCTTGCGCCGCCGATCCAGCCGCGCCAGCGCTTGCCGAGAGGGCGTGCGAATGCCAGACGCCTTCGCCAGACGCTTCAAGAACTCCTGGTAGGTCTCTCCGGTATCCCGACGCACGATGCTCCGCATCGCCGCGTTCGCTTCCAGCGTCGTCGCGTCGATCGCAATCGTCTTTCCGCTCAGAAGACCCGTCTGCGCCAGGCGCTCTTGGATCCAGGTGAACACGTCACGGTGGGTTTCCAAGTCGATCAGCCGCCGGGTCCGCGAGATCGTCGAATGTTCCGGGGCCCGCTCCTCCAACCCAAGCCCCAGGAAGCTCCGCACCCCAAGCGAGTCCGCTGCACGCCACGCCATCCCACGCTCGGAGTCCAGGCCCTCGAAGTACCCCACCAGCAAGAGCCGAAAGTAGCGTCCAGGGGCCAGGCTCGGACGCCCCAGAACCGCCGCATAGAACCGGCGGCATCGCGATTCCACGAATCTGTCGAAGCCCTCGGACTCCAGCGCTCTATTCAAACGCGAATAGAAAGGATGCCCAGGGCTCCGCGGCAGATCGCTCGTCGGCACCCACAACGCCTCTTGACGTTTCTTATGTTTGCCCATCGCCATGCACGAACACTAAGACATGCACTTGTCACGTAAGGCCCGCTCAAAGGGCACTTTCACCACGGACTGCTAGGAGATGACGCGTCTCGCCCGACTCGAGGTCGAAGAGGCGGACGCTGTTCTTGTACTCATCCGCGGTGTGCGGACTCGGCCAGACTTCGAGGGCCAGGGTCGCTCCGTCCGGAGACACGACAAACGAACCGATGTTGTGGGCGCCCTCGGTCAGCTTGTCGGCCACGCCACCTTCGACCTGAATCCTCCACAGGTGGGCCGACCTCGAGGCTTGCTGGGTCAGGTAGCTGTGATCCCCGACCTCGAATGACCTGTTGTGGCGCTCCTCTCCCTCGAGCTTTACGGCGGGCTCGCGGCTCGTATAGAGGATGTGTTTCCCGTCCGCCGTCCACTCGTAATCTTCCACGCCCTCTTTGGCGTGGGTGACCTGTCGGGCCTCGCCTCCGCCCATGGGCAGGACGAACACCTGGCTGCCTCCTCCTTCTCCATCTTCGTCCGAGTCATCATCTTCGCCCGAGTCGTCAGCTTTGCCCGCGTCGGTGAACGCGAGTCGGTCCCCTGAGGGCGACCAGCGGGGCTGGGCCGCGCCGCGCCGATGCGGCGTCAGCTCGCGCTGTGCACCCGTGGCGATATCGATGAGGATCAACGTCCGTTCGATGCGATCGTCGTCGTAGTTGGGGGTGCTCACTCTGACGATGGCCTGGCTGCCGTCGGGTGACAGAACAGGCGTCGCGAGGTCGACCTCGAGGCGGAGATCGTCGATCTCCAGCGTGCGGTTCTGAGCATGGAGGGAGCTGGGTACGGCGGCCATGACGACGGTCAGCGAGAACGCCAACTCCAAGCAGACTATTCGGCGGATGAGTGTGATTATCGTGTTTCCTCCGGTGCAATGCACTGGCAAAGACCACAGCTATGTTGACGCCACTCTTGCGTCGCTGGCAACATCTGCTCGCCGACATCTCTTGTTACGAGCGCCCTTGCTCGAGACCGATGGTCGGAGCCAGGTTTAGTCGCGCCCATTTCGGCGGAGGTTCACCGTGATCGAATGTCGACGTCTCGGCGCCCGACGCGCCACGTTCCTGCTTGCCGCGCTCATCAGCGCTCCAGCGCTCGCCATCGCCCAGGAGTCCGGCAGCGCCGCCGCTTCCGACTCGCCGCCCTCGATCGAGGAGACCGTCGCCGCCATGGAGAAGCTCGACGGCCTGCTCCCACTCTATTGGGACGCCACCGCGGGCGCGCTCTACATGGAGATCGACAGGTTCGACGAGGATGTCCTGTACGTCCGCGGGCTGGCGACCGGCGTAGGCTCCAATGACATCGGGCTCGATCGAGGGCAGGGCGGCGCCGACATTCTGGTGAGGTTCGAGCGCGTCGGCCCCAAGGTCCTGATGGTGCAGCCGAACCTGAGGTACCGGGCAGACAGCGAGAACGTCTATGAGCGCCTGGCGGTCGAGGAGGCGTTCGCCCAGTCGGTGCTCTGGGGCTTCGCGGTCGCCGCCGAGACCGACGGCCGCGCGTTGGTCGACATGACCGGGTTTCTGCTGCGCGATAGCCACGGTGTCGCGGTCACCCTGCAGCCGGCCCGGTATCGGCTCGACGACTCACGCAGCGCCGTCTCGAGAGAGCACACCAAGGCCTTCCCGAAGAACGTCATCATGAACGCCACCCTCACGTTCACCCTGGAGGGCGGTGGACGTGGAGACGATGAGTCCGGGACACAACCCGGACCGGGGGGTGGTTTCGGGCGTGGCTCGCTTCAGGCCGTGACCCCGAGCACGGAGGCGGTCACCGTCCGCACGCATCACCAGCTCGTGGAGCTGCCGGACGCCGGCTACGAGGCACGCGCCTTCGACCCGCGCGGCAGCTCATTCGGCCTCACGTACCAGGACTACGCGGTGCCGCTCGGCACACCGCTGACGAAGCGCTTCATCGATCGTCACCGGCTGGAGAAGGTCGACCCGGGCGCCGAGGTCTCGGACGCCGTTGAGCCCATCGTCTACTACCTGGACCGGGGCACCCCCGAGCCCGTCCGCTCGGCGCTGCTCGATGGAGCACGCTGGTGGAGCCAGGCGTTCGAGGCGGCCGGCTATCGCGATGCCTTCCGAGTGGAGATGCTGCCGGAGGGCGCCGACCCCATGGACGTTCGCTACAACATCATTCAATGGGTGCACCGCTCGACGCGCGGCTGGAGCTACGGCTACACGGTCAGCGACCCGCGCACGGGCGAGATCATCAAGGGTCGGGTCACGCTCGGGTCGCTGCGTGTGCGCCAGGACTACCTGATCGCGGAGGGGCTGCTCTCGCCCTATGAGAACGGCACCGAAACCCCGCCGGAGCTGGCGGAGTGGGCGCTTGCGCGGTTGCGGCAGCTGTCGGCGCACGAGGTCGGCCACACCCTCGGCTTCAACCACAACCACTACGCCAGCCGCCTCGGGCGCATCTCGGTGATGGACTACCCGCATCCGCTCATCGAGCTCACCGAGGACGGCGAGCTCGACTACTCGGCCGTCTACGACGACGGAATCGGCGAATGGGACGAAGTCGCGGTGCGGTACGCCTACCAGGACTTCCCGTCCGGTGTCGACGAGCAAGCGGAGCTCCGCGCCATCCTCGACGAGGCCTGGAAGCGCGACCTGATCTACATGGACTGGGAGGACGTGGCGACCCAGCCGCGCGTGCACCTGTGGGCCAACGGCGATGATCCGGCCGCCGAGCTCAACCGCATGATGGCCGTTCGCCGGCACGCCCTCGATCGCTTCGGAGAAACGGCCATCAAGATCGGCGCACCGCTGGCAACGATCGAAGAAGCACTGGTGCCGCTGTACCTGCACCATCGCTATCAAGTGGACGCGACCGCCTCCGCCCTCGGCGGCACGAACTCCCACTACGCGCTGCGCGGTGACGGCCACGGCAACGCCACGGGGGCGGTGCCGGGCAGCGAGCAGATGGCGGCGCTAGAAGCCCTGCTGGCGACGCTGCAACCCTCCGAGCTGGCGGTGCCGCGCTCGGTCCTGGCGCAGCTGCCACTGAGGCCGCCGGGCTACGGGTACCACCGCGAGCTGTTCCCGCGCTACACAGGATTGACGTTCGACGCCATCACACCGGCCGTTGTGGCCGCTCAGCACGTGGCGGCGAATATCTTCGATCCGGCGCGGGCCGCGCGGATGGTGGAGCAGCACGCGCTCGATGACTCGCTGCCTGGCTTCCACGAGGTGCTCGACCACACGCTCCAGACCGTGCTCGCCATGGACAGCGACGATGGCTACGAGCAGGAGATCATTCGCGCCGTTCAGCGAGCGGTCGTCGAACAGGTGATGTCGCTGGTCGCGGGCGCGCCCATGCCCCAGGTGAGAGCGATCGCCACCTCCGGGCTGGCCGCGATGAGCACGGGCATTGCGGCCCGGATCGGACGAGCCGACGAGCCGAGCGGACGCGGCCAGGCGCATTCCGCTCTGCTGAAGCGCGACATCGAACGGTTTCTGATGCGTCCGGCTGCAGCCTACTCCGAGGCTCGTCAGCAAACCGCACCACCCGGCTCGCCGATCGGACAGCCGGCACCTTCGTGGCTCGACCCGGCGCTCATGAGCGGCGACCTGCCGCCGCTCGGCTCGCTGCTCGACTCGGTCTTCCCCACCCACCCCGTCTGTTCCCACGCTCGCGAATCGGTCGAGCGGGGAAGGGACCGATGACCTGGCAAACGATCGCCGCGCAGGTGCTCGCCGAGAAGAGCGATGTCCAGCCTGTGCCGCTCGCGCCCCCATGACGCCTCCCTCGCCGGCGGTACGGGCTTCGTCGTGACCGCTGCGTCGCTCGTGTTCGCCCTCACGCCGGGCGAGCGCGTCGCTGACAATAGGGCCTTTTTCGTCACCGTCTTCGGGATGCTGGGTTGGCGACGCTCGTCGGGCTGGGCTTGTACGCGAACGGCAGGTTGCGACGTAAGCGCCGCGAGGCCGCTGCGGCGGGTTCAGGCGAGTAGCCGAGCTTGCCAGCTACGCTGATCCTCGGCCGCCGCTTCGCAGTTGTCGCGATCCTGGCACTCGCCGTCGGGCGTACCGGCCAGGACGAGCCACATGCCGCCCTCGAAACCGGCGACGACAACGCCGTGGTCGATGTCCTGTTCGCGTCCCGGGATCTGCCGGGATCTCCCGGGTGCGCGCTCGCCGTGGCGCAAGACGGCGCCCTGCTGTACTCGCGCGGCTACGGCTACGCAAACCTCGACTACGACATTCCCGTCACGCCGCAGACAGTGTTCGACGTCGCCTCCGTGACCAAGCAGTTCAACGCCGCCGGCCTCAGCATGCTGGCGCTGGAAGGAAAGCTGTCGCTCGACGACGACGTCCGCAAGTGGCTTCCGGAGCTGCCCGAGTACGAGTCGCCGATCACCCTGCGGCAGATGCTCGACCACACGAGCGGCCTGCGTGACTATCTGAACCTGTTCCCGCTCGCCGGGCGCGACGACTACTTCCCGATCTCCCACGCCCAGATCCTGGCGATGATGTCGCGGCAGCGCGCGCTGGTTTCCCCGCCCGGCGATCGCTACCGCTACAGCAACAGCGCGTACATGCTGCTGGCGCAGGTCCTCGAGCGCGCCGCCGGCAAATCGTTGGGCGAGATGGCCAGGGAGCGCATCTTCGAGCCGCTGGGGATGGAAGACAGCTTGATGTACGAAAGCCTCGAGAAGATTATCCCGCGGCGCGCCACGGGCTACTATCGCGATGACGATGGCCGTGTGCGCATCGTGCACAACTACAACTTCGACGTCGCCGGCGACGGACAAATGTACTCGACGATGGAGGATCTGCTGCGCTGGGACAACTACCTGCACGGCGCCGAGACGCCCGGCGCCGACCAGCAGGTCGCTCGCGTGACTTCAGTGCCGCCAACGCTGACGTCGCGCCAGCTGGCGGAGTTTGCCGGCGAGTTCCTCTCTGCCGAGCTCGACGCCACCTACCGACTCGCGGTCGTCGACGGCGGCCTCGTGGTGCGCATCGAGCAAGGACTGCCGCTCGAGGTCGCGCCGGTCGCGGGTGACCGGTTCGAGTTCAGCTTCCACCCTCGAGGTTGGTCGGAACCACAGCCGGTCAGTCTGGAGTTCGAACGCAACGCTGCCGGCGCCGTCACGGGGTTCGGGCTGAGCTCGGGCTCGGAGCGACGTCTCGTATTCGTCAAGAATCTGACCCTGTTTTAAGGAGACCGTCGATGACGAAGCGATCCCTGGCGATCTTGCCCACTATCGCGCTCCTTTTGACGGCCTGCGCCCCCGAAGCGCCCGAGCCTACTGGCGTGGTCATCGTCAACGCACGGGTCATCGATGGCACTGGCGGCCCCTCCCGGGACGTGAACGTGCGCGTCGTGGCGGAGCGCATCGCCGACGTTGGAACTTTCGAGCCGTCTCTTCAGGACGCACTCGTCGACGCAGAGGGCCTGGTGCTGGCTCCTGGATTCGTCGACGCGCACAGCCACCACGACGATGGGTTGTTCGAGACGCCGGGGGCGCTGGCGGCGGTCAGCCAGGGAATCACCACCATCGTGGCCGGGCAGGACGGAGATCAGAACTATCCCCTGGCGGAGTTCTTTGCCCGCCTCGAGACATCGCCCGCCGCGATCAACGTCGCTTCCTATGCCGGTCATGGGACGCTGCGAAGCCAGGCAATGGGGCAGGACTATCGCCGGCATGCGACACCGGAAGAGTTGGCAGAGATGGCGGCCCTGTTGCGCACCGAGATGGGGGCCGGTGCGTTGGGGCTCTCGTCCGGGTTGGAATACGATCCGGGCTCCTTTTCGGCACCCGGAGAGATGGTGGAACTCGCCAGTGTGGCAGCGTCCCACGGAGGGCGTTACGTCAGCCATGTCCGCAGCGAGGATCAGTACTTCTGGGAAGCCATCGACGAAGTCATCAATGTCGGTCGTGAAGCCCAGATACCGGTCCAGGTGAGCCACATCAAGCTCGCCATGACCCGATGGTGGGGACAGGCCAACCGACTGAGAACCAAACTCGATGAAGCCCGTGCCTCGGGTGTGGACATCACCGCAGATATCTACCCTTACCGGGCCTGGAACTCAGGGTTCAGCTGGCTGACGACGTTGTTCCCGGATCGCGATCTGAATCGACGGGACGGAGCGGAGTACATCCTCAGCGACATGCTTTCGCCGGAGGGCATCCTGGTCGCCACCTACCAACCGGAGCCCACCTACGACGGCATGACCATCGCCGAGATCCGTGGATCCGACCCTGAGACCACGCTGATGGAATTGTTGAAGGCGGAGATCGCCATGGGGGGCGAGGAGCCCGGATCGCAAATGCTGGGCCTCGCCATGGACGAACCCGATATCGAGTCCATCATGGCCTGGCCACGTACCGTCATCGGCAGCGACGGCGAGCTCGCAGGCGTTCATCCACGTGGCTATGGCGCCTTCACCCGGTTTCTCGGGCACTACATCAGTGAGCGCAACGTGCTTGGTCTCGAAGAGGGCATTCGGCGAATGACCTCGCTCTCCGCCCAACACGTCGGGATCGCGGAGCGCAGGTCGATCCAGGTGGGTCACTATGCGGATCTGGTGCTGGTCGACCCCGAGAGGGTCAGAGACTATGCGACTCCCGAGGCCCCTCATTTGCCATCCGAGGGCATCGAAAAAGTCTGGGTCAATGGGCGCTTGGTGTTCGAGGGCGGCCAGATCACCGGCAACCGCCCCGGAAAACCGATTCGGCGGGCCAACCCCTGAGAGCTGACTAGCGCCAGCTGGTTGCTCAACCTGGCCGAGTGGGCAACAGTCGGAAAGGCCGCGCGGAGGAGAGATATGGTCAAGTCTTGTGTATGGGGACCTGATCAGGCGGCTTCTTTTCTGACGCCGTCGACGAAGCTGACTCCGCCAATGACGTCGGTGATCAATCGGTAGCCGTTCAAGGCCCTCCAGTTTCTTTGCGCTGCGAGCGCGAGCTTGAAGACCATCGTCAAGCAAGCGACGCGACTCCCGGCGCCCTTCGTCTTCTTCGTCCGTAGCCGAACCGTGGCGAACGTAGATTCGATCGGGTTCGTCGTCCGGATGTGAATCCAATGCTCTGCCGGGAAGTCGTAGAAAGCCAGGAGGGCTTCCCGATCCTTCTCGAGGCACGACGCTGCAGCTGGATACTTCGGGCGGTACGTCGCAAGGAAGAGGTCGAAGGCGCGTTCCGCACTCGCTCGCGTATCCGCCATCCAGATGTCGTGGAGCATCGACTTGGCTTTCGCCTGGATCGACTTCGGCATCTTGTTCAGCACGTTGCCTGTCTTGTGGAACCAGCACCGTTGATCCCGCGTCGTTGGGTAGACCTTCTGCAGGGCCTTCCAGAAACCCAGGGCACCATCGCCAACTGCAAGTTGAGGAGCCAGAGTCAGGCCGCGCGCACACAGCCCCAAGAGGAGCTCCCGCCAGGACTGCTCACTTTCTCGATAGCCGTCGGCGACCGCAATCAGCTCCTTCTTTCCCTCTGCCGTCGCTCCCATCAGCACGAGAATGCACTGCCTCGAGTTCCCGGGGTCCTCGAGGCGGACATTGAAGTACACCCCGTCCGCCCACACATAGGCGTAACCCTTCCCGGCCAGCGAGCGCTTGTCCCAAGACTCGTACTCTTCCGTCCATGTCGACTTGAGGCGCGTGATCGTCGTCGCGGAAAGCCCGGGCGCATCCGGACCCAGGAGCGCTTGCAGGGCCTCGTGAAAGTCGCCGCTGCTCACGCCCTTCAGGTACAACCACGGGAGCAGTTCCCCCAGGGCCTTCGTTCGCCGAAGGTACGGCGGCAAGATCGACGAGGTGAACTTCTCCCTCTCACCTTCCAGACGTCGATCCCGGACGCGAGGCTGCTTCACCTTCACAGCGCCCAGCGGTGTTTGGAGATGGCGCTCAGGCAGGTGCCCGTTTCTCACAACCTGCTGTCGGCCGCAGTCGTCTCGCAAGGTCTCTCGAGACACCAGGTAGGAGGCAACCTCCTCCTCAATCGCCCGCGTCAAAAGCTGCTGCGCACCGCACCGAAGGATCTCTGTCAGAACGTCCCTCGATGATTCCGATGGAAACTCCACGACTTTGCTCGTACTCTCGCTCATGGTGGCGTACTCCTTGCCTCGGCAAGGGCTTTGTGGGTGTCAGTGGATGACAACACCCAGGGTACGCCGCCTTCTTCAGACCCTCACACACGACTTTCGGTTATATCTCCGCGGAGGAAACAGCATGGAGGAATCCTGGCAGCAACGGCTTGAAGCGGACCAGATCGTCCTGATCGACGGGGCCACCGGCACTGAGCTTCAACGACGCGGCGTACCGATGGACAAACTTGCGTGGAGTGGGGCTGCCGTGCTCACTCATCCAGATGTCGTACGTGAAACGCACGAGGACTATATCCGCGCTGGGGCGAAGGTCGTCATTACGAACACGTTTGGATCGACACGGCAAATGCTGGAGCCAGCCGGCTATGGAGACCAGGTCGAGGCGGTCAACCGGGGCGCTGTCAAGCTTGCCAGGCAAGCTCGCGACAACGTGGCCGAACAAGCTGTGGCTGTGGCAGGTTCGATTTCGACAGAGCCGCCCGGCTTTGATCGAGACGCGTTTCTTCCACCCGAAATGGAATTGGAGGCCTACCGAGAAGCGGCGGGCCTTCTGGCGGACGCGGGCGTGGACCTGATAGCGCTCGAGATGATGGTTGAAACGGAACATGCGTCCCTCGCGTTGCAAGCGGCATTCGAGACAAAGCTCCCCGTGTGGTTGGGTGTTGGCTGTAGGAAAACAGAAGGTGGCAGGATCGTGAGCTTTGACCTCACCGACCTCGAGTTGTCCACGGTGCTGGAGGCTCTCATCCCAAAGGGACCGACCGTGGTCAACATCATGCACAGTGAGATCGCGGCCGTTCCTGAGGCGATCGAAATGGTTCGGAGACGGTGGTCGGGACCAATCGGCGTGTACCCCGAGTCGGGATTCTTCACCAAACCGAACTGGAACTTCGTGGACGTCATATCGCCAGATGACTTGGTAACCGAAGCGCTCGGCTGGGTTGCGGCGGGCGTGCGTCTGCCCGGTGGATGTTGCGGCACGAGCCCCGACCACATCAAGGCTCTCCAGGCGGCAATGCCGGAGCTGGAAGCTGCCCGAAGCGCCTAGCTGTAGTTTCCAGACACGTTATTCAGTAGTTCGGGGTTGTTCACCCGGGACTTTTCAGTGGATCCTGAGGTTGCAAGACCAAGGGACCAAAGGAGGAACCCGGATGAACATTCACAGTAATGCCCGAACCTGCGCCAAAAGTCGAGCCCGACTGATCGAGAGAGTGACGGCGGAAGGTTGGTCGGTCGAGCAGGCCGCGCATGCACTCAGCGTGAGCGTTCGGACAGCCTACAAGTGGCTGGTCCGACATCGACACGAGGAAATCCCTGGGCTCGTGGACCGGAGCTCGCGCCCTGCCCGGCTTCCGCTCAGACGCCAGCAGACCGGACCGATCTCATCGTCGTGCTCCGTCACTGTCGTATGAGTGGCCCGGAGATTGCCCAGACGCTTGGGATGCCTGTCTCGACCGTCGGGGCGGTCCTCAAGCGAGCTGGTCTGGGCCAGGTACGAAATCTGACTCCTCGACAGCCAGTGGTGCGCTACGAGCGTGCTCGTCCCGGGGACCTGGTTCACATGGACGCGGAAAAACTCGGACGAATCAAGCGGATTGGCCACCGGATCACCGGAGACCGTCGGGACACAACTCGGGGTGCTGGATGGGAGTTCGTTCACGTCTGCATCGACGATGCTTCACGGCTTGCCTACGCAGAAGTTCTAGAGGACGAGAAAGCCATCAGCGTGATCGCCTTCTTCCGACGTGCCCGAGCCTTCTACCGCCGTCACGGAGTCCGTGTCCGAAGCGTCATGACGGACAACGGATCAGCCTATGTCTCGAGCGCCTTCGCTCGAGAATGTCAGAAGGGTCGCCTCAGGCATCTGCGAACTCGCCCTTACCGGCCCTGCACAAACGGCAAGGCTGAACGCTTCATCCGCACGATGCTCACGGAGTGGGCCTACGCTGTCCCCTATCCTCACTCCCGCCAGAGAACGGCAGTCCTCGCACTCTGGCTTGAGTACTACAACTGGTTCAGACCTCACGGCAGTCTTGGTAGGCTGCCTCCCAGTTCAAGACTCGGTCCCGCCGTGAACAACCTGTCTGGAAGTTACACCTAGCAGCCCGTGGTGGAAGTGCTCCTCGCCGAATCGCAACGTATCCGGCGCTACTTTCCGGCCGCCTTGGCCAGAGCGTCCTCGCGAATCAGACAGAAGCCCATGTCATTGAAGTTGTAGTTCGCAGCCTCTTTGAACGTTGCGAGCGCTGCTTTCCCGTGGCCCGCCCCTTCGTGGGCAAGCGCCAGGTGATACAGGGCATAGACATAGTCTTTTCTGATCAACTGATAGTGCTCGATCGCCTCCTCGTAGTTGCCCTGGAGGAGGTTGGCCATACCGAGTATTTCGTGGGCGGGCTCGTTCTTTCGCGGGTTCGTATCGGCCTCGAGGAGGTCCATGATCTCCTGGGCACGCCTGTTTGCTGCTTCGTAGTTGCCCATCCTGGCGGCGAGCTGTCCCTCGAAGTAGGCCAATCGTGCCTTGTTGCGGCGGCGGAACTCTTCGCTCCCGACCTGGTCGGCCTGCTCCATCAAGATCGATTGACTCATCCGGATCGCCTTCCGGGCCGAATCCTCGAGGCGGTAGTGGGCCGCGATGGCCACGATCTCGGAGAGTATCCAGAGCTTGGAGCTCCGAGGCTCGGCGATGTCCATCGTGTCGAGGGCCGCGACGAGCTCTTCGAGCTCCGAGACGGCCCGCCCAGGATCACCCTCGTAGATCGAGACCAATGCCTTCCCTATCCCGAATTCCGTAACTTCCGCAGGCTCGCTCAGGTCCATGGCTGCCTGATAATCGGCGCGTGCCGCATCGAAGTTCCCGAGAAAAGAGTCCACGTGCCCCCGTTGGTGCAGCGCCATACCGTCGTCGGGACCGAGCTCGATCGCGCGTGTGTACTTGACGCGAGCCTTCGTCAGGTTCCCTTGCGCACGGTAGACGTCACCGAGAAGGTCGTGAGATCGGTACTCGTTGGGCTGCAGCTCGAGGATCCTCTCCATGTACTTCTCGGCCTTCGCGAAATCACGGGGCTCATCGAAGAGGTAGGACTCCCCCAGCTGTACATGGGCGGGCACGAACTCCGGTGAAGCGTCGAGAGCCTTCATTCCCGCCTTTCGTGCGTCCTCGTGACGACCCATGGCCTTTTGGCAAGCGGCCAGTTGTAGCCACGCTCGCGGGCTGCTCGGTACCAGCTTTGTGAGCCGGTTAACGTCGATGAGCTGACCTTCCAGGTCGTTGTCGAAGCCCTTCATCGCGGCACTGATCCAGGCCTGCTCGGCCTCGGATGCGTTCCCGGCTTTCATACTCGCCGTATCGAGATTCCTGGCGCGTTCCTCAGGTGAGCCGGATGTGATGGCGGTCCCAACGTAGGCGAGGGCGAAGTCGGGATCGGCCTTGGAAGCGGATTGGAAATGGTGCCGGGCAGCCGGATACTTGCCCAGGTCCAACTCGTGTAGCCCCTTCAAGAAGTGCGATTTGGCCTCTGCGGACGAAGTCGACATAGGGGCTTTCATGACCGTGTCGGCTTCGGCCGTGTGCCCGAAGCTGGAAAATCCCGCGACCGTGCCAACGAGAACCAACAATGACAGCGCGCGTACAGGGAGTGTGGTGAACGAATCTGTTCTCATGGCAATCGACCTTTCTGATTAGTGTGACCAGTCACGCCTGCCCATGCTGCGCCACTTCCCTAGAAGTGTTGGGCGATCCAATCCACCCACCGGCGCCTCAGATCCCGTGTGTGGACGGGGTCGCCGGGCCAGTGACCTGGCACAGGATAGGCGATGAACTTCACCTCGACCCCGTTGTCCTTGAGCGCGTGGTAGAGCTTGTAGGATTGGCCCACCGTGACGCGTTCGTCGCCGGTATCCGACAGGATGAGGGTGGGGGTCCGGATCTGGTGTGCGTAAGCGATGGGTGACTGCCGCCAGTACTTCATGGCGTTGTCGTTGAGCCATGGGGACCCGCCGAGAAAGAAGCCGGCCCAGACGTTGTAGTCGCCCGTGTTGTACCAGTCGAACCAGTCGGTCGCGGCAGCGCCAGCGACGGTGTAGTCCCGAAATCTGTTGAAAGTTGAGTGGCGGCCTCTCCGGCCCGATGGGATCATCGGGCTGGATCAAAGGAGGAGAAAGCCGCCATGAAGAAAGCTATCAGCGGACGAGCCATCCCCCAAGAGGTTGTTGGTCAATTAGCGTCGCCGCTGGCTGAACTGATGCGTCAGACGCTACTCGAGACTGTGATCGCGAGCGGAACGATCCAGGCGATCGAGATGCTGCGTGCTCAGCAGGAGGTGCTGTGCGGGCCACGCTACAAGCAGAACGCGGATCGCAAAGCTCATCGCCACGGAACGACGGTCGGATCGCTGGTTATGGGCGGACGTTGGGTGACGCTGCCGCGCCCTCGGGTTCGGTCGGTCGACGGCCGCGAGCTCGAGCTGCCGGCGTGGACGGAATGGTCTCGTGAGGATCCACTGAAGCAACGGGCCCTCGAGCAGATGATCCTTGGCGTGTCGACACGAGGCTACTCGGGTTCGTTGGAGAAGCTTCCGGTCGAAGTCCCGGAACGGGGCAAGAGCCGGAGTGCCGTCAGCCGGCGTTTCCTCGAAGGAACACGGCGACACCTGGTGAAGCTGCAGCGTCGCGATCTGTCAAGACTGGAATTGGCGGTGCTGATGATCGACGGAATTCACTTTGAGGATCACGTCGTTCTGGTGGCGCTCGGCTTCGAAAACGACGGGAAGAAGCAGGTCTTGGGCCTGTGGGAAGGGACGACCGAGAACGCTCGGGCCTGTAAAGCCCTGCTCGAGAATCTCGCCTCACGCGGTCTGCAGACGAACCGCAGCTTGCTCATCGTCCTTGACGGAGCGAAGGCTCTACACAAGGCTTGCAGGGACGTCTTCGGAGGCCGTGCCTTCATCCAGCGCTGCCAGGAGCACAAGAAGCGGAACGTTGCCGACCACTTGCCGGAGTCGATGCGACCTGGTGTGCGACGGGCGATGAGTCAAGCCTACGAGTGTCGCGACGCTAAGCGGGCAAAGCGGCTCCTCGAGGCTCTCGCCACCCGTCTCGAGTCCGAGCATCCTGGCGCTGCCGCCTCCCTGCGCGAGGGCCTCGACCAGACGCTCACTGTCATCGAGCTCGAACTCCCCGAACGGCTCCAGCTGTCGCTGCGAACAACGAATCCGATCGACAACCTCGTTGGCAGCGTCCGCAGAGTCTCGCGGCGCGTGAAGCGCTGGCGCGGAGGTCGCATGATTCTCCGCTGGTGTGGCGCCGCCGTGTTGGATGCCGAGCAGCGCTTCCGGCGTATCAGAGGCTACCGAGAGATGCCCAAACTGATCGCTGCCCTCAGAGCACGAGACGCAGCACTTGACGAGAAGGAGAACGCCGCTTAGGACGTGAACTGCCGCCGCTCAGTTTCAACAAGCGACGGGACATCACCGCCGGCGACCGCGGCGGCCCAGCCGTCGAAGTGTGCGGTGAGCCAAACGGTCATGTGTCCACCGTACGACCACCCTGAGACGGCCACGCGTGTTTCGTCGACGATCCCCCGCTCTTTGAGAACCTGGATGCCCGACATGACGTCGCGCCCGGGCCCGTCGCTGGTGTCGTTGATCACGGCGCTTTGGAAGGCCTTCCCCTATGAGGTGCTGCCTCGGTAGTTGGGGCTGAATACGAGCCACCCGCGTGCGGCCATGATCTGGTTGAAGGTGTCTAATGGCTCATGCGACGCCCACATGGGCCCGCCATGAATGTTGAGGACGAGCGGATAGCGGCGTCCCTCCTCATAGTCTGGTGGATAGACGAGGGCGCCGTTCTGCTCGAACCCGTCCGGGCCATCCCAGATCACCGTCTCGACGGCACCGTGTTTCAGCCCGGCCAACGCGTCGTTGAAGCTGGTGAGGCGCCGCGGCTTCCACTCGCCCACGCGCATCGTGTAGAGCTCGGAGGGTCGGTGGATCTCTCGGCCGACGAAGGCGACCGTGCCGTTAGGCGCCACGACGGGCGTCTCCGCATGGATGTCGCCGAGATCGAGTCGCTGCGGGGCGCCCTCGAACGGCTGGTACTAGAGGGCGCGTGTCGTCAGATCGCTCCCGCTCACCAGGATCGACTTGCCGTCCGGTAGCCAGGCCATGTTGTCCATGAAACGGTCGATCTGTGCCGTCGCATCGATCGTCTCGTCGCCGTCGACCGGTTTCACGAAGATCCCGGTGGGGTGAAAGTACGTCTCCGGACCGCGGGACCGGCCGAACGCCAGGTAGGACCCGTCGGGCGAGAACTCCTTGACTCGACATAGAACCCGCCTAGGAGATGACGCGTCTCGCCCGACTCGAGGTCGAAGAGGCGGACGCTGTTCTTGTACTCATCCGCGGTGTGCGGACTCGGCCAGACTTCGAGGGCCAGGGTCGCTCCGTCCGGAGACACGACAAACGAACCGATGTTGTGGGCGCCCTCGGTCAGCTTGTCGGCCACGCCACCTTCGACCTGAATCCTCCACAGGTGGGCCGACCTCGAGGCTTGCTGGGTCAGGTAGCTGTGATCCCCGACCTCGAATGACCTGTTGTGGCGCTCCTCTCCCTCGAGCTTTACGGCGGGCTCGCGGCTCGTATAGAGGATGTGTTTCCCGTCCGCCGTCCACTCGTAATCTTCCACGCCCTCTTTGGCGTGGGTGACCTGTCGGGCCTCGCCTCCGCCCATGGGCAGGACGAACACCTGGCTGCCTCCTCCTTCTCCATCTTCGTCCGAGTCATCATCTTCGCCCGAGTCGTCAGCTTTGCCCGCGTCGGTGAACGCGAGTCGGTCCCCTGAGGGCGACCAGCGAGGCTGGGCCGCGCCGCGCCGATGCGGCGTCAGCTCGCGCTGTGCACCCGTGGCGATATCGATGAGGATCAACGTCCATTCGATGCGATTGTCGTCGTAGTTGGGGGTGCTCACTCTGACGATGGCCTGGCTGCCGTCGGGTGACAGAACAGGCGTCGCGAGGTCGACCTCGAGGCGGAGATCGTCGATCTCCAGCGTGCGGTTCTGAGCATGGAGGGAGCTGGGTACGGCGGCCATGACGACGGTCAGCGAGAACGCCAACTCCAAGCAGACTATTCGGCGGAGAAGCGGTGCGGTCATCAGTGTTTCCCTTTCGAGGTTCGATGGGGCGATCGTACACTCCGAACCTGAACGTCGCGACGTAAACGATTCACGTGGCGGAACGGTCCACCCTGACCCTCGCTGGGACTCGTCCTCTCATGACTCTCGCGCGCCCGGTCGCCAGGTTTTCTGGGAGAGCGATGCCGTCGCGATGAGCCAATCGACCCGTTTGCCTGCTACACTCCCACCCCTCGGATCACTGCCATTGCCACTGACCAAGTCACGCGGGTTCACAGTGTGAACCAGTTGGCACCTTGCGAGTGCCGGCTCCCATTGCGAACGTGGTAGCTCGCAGACCTGCCCACGAATCTCCGCGATCGCCGGCGCGGGAACGTGCCGGGCGGCACTCGTACACCCCCGAATCAGAAGAGGAGGGTTCCATGCAGTTCAGCAGCGGAAAGCACATCTCGGTTCTCCTTTTCTCGGTCGTGCTGGCCTCGACCGGCGCGATCGCGGCTGCCGCCAAAGAAGGCCTGCCCCTCGTTCCCGAACGGACAATCGAGTTCACGACCGATGAGGGGACCTGGATTTCCGTGGACGTCTCCGGGGATGGGAGGACGATCCTCTTCGAGCTGCTGGGGGACCTGTACACCGTCCCGCTCGAGGGAGGCGACGCCGTCGCCCTCACCAGCGGCATGGCCTTCGACAGCCAGCCGCGTTATTCCCCCGACGGCTCGCAGATCGCTTTCGTGAGCGACCGTGGTGGGGCCGAGAACGTCTGGATCGCCAAGTCGGACGGCTCCGATCCCACACAGGTGACCAGGGAGGAGCACAGTCTCTTCGTCTCGCCGAGCTGGACTCCGGACGGGGAGTACGTCTTTGTCACCCGCAGTCTTCCAGGCAGCGACATCTGGGATAGGAGAGAAGAGATCTGGATGTACCACATCAGAGGCGGCAAAGGGGTTCAGGTCACCAGGAGCAAGCCCAAACCGGACACCCCGTTTCTCGAGTGGCACAACGCCATGGGACCCGTTGCCAGCCCTGACGGTCGCTATCTGTACTACGCCAAGCGGACGGGCAGACCGTGGCTCGACATGGAACGCTTCAATCTTCCCTTCGGCCAGATCGCGCGCCGGGATCTCACGACGGGCGACGAAGACGTGATCACAGAGGCACTCGGCAGCGCGATCAGGCCGGTGCTCTCGCCGGACGGCACACAGCTGGCCTATGGGACCCGTCACGAAGCTAGAACCGGACTCCGGCTCCGCGATCTCGCAACCGGAGAAGACCGCTCGTTGAGATACCCGGTTCAACATGATGCGCAGGAGTCCTACGCGGAGCGCGATCTGCTTCCCGGCTACGCCTTCACGCCCGACGGCCGAGAGATCGTGATCTCCTACGATGGCAAGATCCATCGCGTGAACGTGAAGAGCGGCGAAGCACGAGTCGTACCCTTCACGGCCAACGTCTCCCAACCGGTGGGACCGCTGCTGAATTTCCCGTCCCGCATCGAGGACGGGCCGGTGCGAGCCCGCCTGATCCAGGCACCGTCGCAATCGCCGGACGGGAAGCGGTTGGCGTTCTCCGCGCTGACTCACCTCTACACGATGAGCATCCCCGACGGTAGCCCGAGCCGCGTCACGTCAGGCGACAGCCGGGGGTTCCATCCTGCCTGGTCGCCGGACGGGAAGTGGCTGGCCTATGTGAACTGGTCGACGGAGGGAGGCCACATCTGGAAGGTGGGTGCGGACGGGCAGGGCGCGCCCCAGCAACTCACGCGGGTTCCCGGCTACTACCGGAATCCAGCCTGGTCGCCCGACGGACGGCGCCTCGTAGCGCTTTACGGACTGCGACAGGCGCGGGTCGAACGCCGCTCGGACTCTGACGACAACCGGGAGATCGGCGACGAGCTGATCTGGATACCTGCAGACGGAGGTGATCTGAACCTCATCGTGCCCGCCCGTGGCGTCGTCGGCCCGCATTTCGGGCCCGAGCAGGATCGCGTCTACGTCTACTCCAATCGGGGACTGATCTCATTGCGGTTCGACGGCACGGACCGTCGCACTCACGTCGAGATCGCTGGAAGAGGTCGGGGAGCAGAGCCAAAGCCGGCCCAGGACGCGCGCATCAGTCCTGACGGGCGTCATGCTCTTGCGCTCGTCAACGACCAGCTGTATCTGGTGGCCGTGCCCCGCATCGGCGGAGACCCGATCACCGTGAACGTCAACTCCGCCTCGGTCCCCGTGCGAAGACTGACCGAGGTGGGGGCCGACCACGTGGCGTGGGCCGATGGCGGATCGACCATGACCTGGGGGCTGGGTTCCTCCTTCTTCCGCTTGCCCCTGGCCGCTGTGACTTTCGAACCTGCAAGGGAGTCAGAAGCCGAAGAGCGGAAACTGCCTGTCGAGGAAATCGCGGCCGTCATCGAGCGACCTCGCCACAGTCCCAAGGGCGTGATTGCGCTGCGCGGTGCCAGGGTGATCACGATGCGAGGCGAGGAGGTCATCCCGGACGCCGAGATCGTCATCACCGACAACCGGATCACGGCCGTCGGGCGAAGCGGATCGGTCACTGTCCCCGAAGGCGCACGGCTGTTCGACGCCTATGGGATGACGATCATGCCGGGCATCGTGGACGCTCATGCTCACTGGTTCGAGATCCGCCACGGCGTGCTCGACATCGAGCAGAACTGGTACTTTCTCGCCAATCTGGCCTACGGCGTCACGGCTGGTCGCGATCCGTCGAACACCATCGACGTGTTCGCCTATCAGGATCTCGTGGACGCGGGAGAGATGCTCGGACCGAGGGTGTTCTCGACCGGACCGGCGGTTTTTCAAAGCAGCGATCTTCAATCCGCCGGGGACGCCGACAACGTGGTCGCCAGGTACGCGGAATACTACCGGACGAACACGTTGAAGTGGTACGTGGCCGGCAACCGGAAACAGCGGCAGTGGATGGTGGGAGCCTGCAAGGAACACCGGATCATGCCCACCACGGAAGGAGCCTCCAACCTCAAGCTCGACCTCACCCACGTGATCGACGGTTTCAGCGGCAACGAGCACCAATTCGGGACTTTCCCCATCTACAGAGACGTTGCCGAGCTGGTGGCCCGGGCCGGACTCTTCTACACCCCCACGCTCCAGCAGCAGTACGGCGGCCCCGCCGGTGACGACTACTTCTTTCTGACCACGGAAGTTCACGACGATCCGAAGCTGCAGCGCTTCATCCCCCACAACCTCCTCGATTCATGGACCAAGCGGCGACCCTGGTTCGCAGAGAAAGAGCACGTCTTCCCGAGAGCGGCCGCCGGGGCCGCCAGGATCGTCCGTGCCGGAGGTCGGGTCGCCATTGGGGGACACGGACAGCTGCAGGGGATGCAGTGTCATTGGGACATGTGGGCGCTGCACAGTGGAGGAATGACGAACTTCGAAGTTCTGCGGGCGGCGACCCTGCACGGTGCAGAAGCAATTGGCTATGCCCAGGATCTGGGGAGCATCGAGGTGGGTAAGCTCGCCGACCTGATCGTGCTGGCCAAGAACCCTCTGGAACAGATTCGCAACACCAACACCATCGAGTACGTGATGAAGAACGGAGAGCTGTTCGAAGGGGACACGCTCAACCAGATCTGGCCGCAGCAGAAAGCTCCGCCTCGAATGTGGTGGTGGGATGAACGGTGACGGGCTTGACAACGTAGCCGACGAAGGAGGTTTCCATGCAGTTCCGCAACGGAAAGCACATTTCGGTTTGCCTGTTCTCGGTCATGCTGGCCTCGACCGGCGCGATAGCCGTTGCCGCCAAGGAAGGCCTGCCCCTCGAGGCCGAACGCAAAATAGAGTTCACGACCGATGAAGGGACCTGGATTTCCCTGGACCTCTCCCGGGATGGGAAGACGATCCTCTTCGAGCTGCTGGGGGACCTGTACACCGTCCCGTTCGAGGGTGGCGACGCCGTCGCCATCACCAGCGGCATGGCCTTCGACAGCCAACCGCGCTATTCCCCCGACGGCTCCCACATCGCTTTCGTGAGTGATCGTGATGGGGCCGAGAACATCTGGATCGCGGGCGCGGACGGCTCCGATCCCCAACAGGTGAGCAGGGAACATCAAAGTCTTTTCGTATCGCCCAGTTGGACTCCGGACGGGGAGTACGTCTTTGTCACCCGCAGCCCTCAGAGCAGCAGCATCTGGGATCGGAGCTACGAAATCTGGATGTACCACATCAAAGGCGGTAGCGGGATCCGGATAACCAGGAGCAAGTCGAGGTCGGACACCCACGCCCTGGGAGCCGTAGCCAGCCCCGACGGTCGCTATCTCTACTACGCCAAGCGGACGGGCATGCCGTTTATCTACTCGGAAGGGGCCAATTTTCCTTTCTGCCAGATCGTGCGCCGGGATCTCACCACGGGTGACGAAGACGCGATCACAGAGGCACCCGGGAGCGCGCTCCGGCCGGTGCTCTCGCCTGACGGCGCCCAATTGGTCTATGGGACACGTTACGAAGCCGAAACCGGATTGCGGATTCGCGATCTCGCAACCGGCGAGGACCGCTGGTTGAAATACCCGGTTCAATTTGATGCACAGGAGGCTTACGCCGAGCGCGATCTGCTTCCCGGCTACGCCTTCACGGCCGACGGCCGGGAGATCGTGCTTTCCTACGGCGGCAAGATCCAACGCCTGAACGTGGAAAGCGGCCAGGCACGCGTCGTACCTTTCACTGCCAAGGTCTCCCAGGAAGTGGGCCCCTTGCTGAACTTTCCGTCCCGCGTCGAGCAGGGGCCGGTCCGCGCCCGCCTGATCCAGGTACCGTCGCAATCACCGGACGGGAAGCGATTGGCGTTCTCCGCGCTGACTCACCTCTACGCGATGTCTATCCCTGACGGCAGCCCGACCCGTATCACGTCAGGCGACAGCCGGGAGTTCCACCCCGCCTGGTCACCCGACGGGAAGTGGCTCGCCTATGTGACCTGGTCGACGGCGGGAGGGCACATCTGGAAGATTCGTGCGGACGGGCAGGGCGCGCCCCAGCAGCTCACGCGGGTTCCCGGCTACTACCGGAATCCAGCCTGGTCGCCCGACGGACAGCGCCTCGTAGCGCTGTACGGACCGCGACAGGCGCGGGTCGAACGCGGCTTCGAGCAGGCCGTCGGCTATGACTCCGGCGGCAACCAGGGGGCCGGCGACGAGCTGGTCTGGATACCTGCAGAAGGAGGTGAGCTGAACCTCATCGTGCCCGCCCGTGGCGTCGTCGGCCCGCATGTCGGGCCCGAGCAGGACCGCGTCTATGTCTACTCCGATCGAGGACTGAGCTCGTTGCGGTTCGACGGTACGGACCGGCGCGCTCACATCAAGATCGTCGGAACAGGTTGGGTATCGGAGCCCACGCCGGCCCAGGACGCGCGCATCAGTCCTGACGGGCGCCATGCCCTGGCGCTCGTGCACCAACAACTGTACGTCGTGGCCGTGCCCCGCATCGGCGGAGACGCGCCCACCGTGAACGTCAGCTCTGCTTCGGTCCCGGTGCGGAAACTAACCGAAGTAGGGGCCGACTACTTCGGCTGGGCCGATGGTGGCTCGACCCTGACCTGGGCGCTGGGGTCCTCCTTTTTTCGCTTGCCCCTGGCCGATGTGACATTCGAACCTGCAACGGAGTCAGGAGCTGAAGAGCGGAAGCCGCCTGTCGAGGAAATCGTCGCGGTCGTTGAACGACCTCGCCACATCCCCAGGGGCGTGATCGCGCTTCGTGGCGCCACGGTGATCACGATGCGAGGCGAGGAGGTCATCCGGGACGCCGAGATCGTCATCACCGACAACCGGATCACGGCCCTTGGGCAAACGGGGTCGGTAGCTGTCCCCGAAGGTGCGCGGCTATTCGACGTCGATGGGATGACGATCATCCCAGGGATCATCGACGCTCATGCTCACTGGTCCGGAATCCGGCGCGGCGTGCTCGACATGCAGAACCCGAACTTTCTCGTCAATCTGGCCCTTGGAATCACGACTGGCCGCGACCCGCAGACCGCCACCAACGACATGTTCGCCTATCAGGATCTCGTGGACATGGGCGAGATGATCGGGCCGAGGGCATTTTCAACGGGGCGAGCGATCTACCAGAACACCAACTTTCAATCCCTCGAGGATGCCCGGAACGTGGTCACCAAGTACAAAAAGTACTACCGGACGAAGACGTTGAAGTCCTACTCGGTCGGCAACCGGAAGCAGCGGCAGTGGATGGTGGAAGCCTCCAGGGAGCACCGGATCATGCCCACCACGGAAGGCGGCGGCAACCTCAAGCTGGACCTCACCCACGTGATCGACGGTTTCAGCGGCAACGAGCACAACTTCAGCATTTCGCCCATCTACCGGGATGTCGCCGAGCTGTTTGCCCGATCCGGGCTCTTCTACACGCTCACGCTCATGTCGTCGTACGGCGGCGCCGCCGGCGTGGACGACTTCTTCACGAGCACGGAAGTTCACGACGATCCGAAGCTCCAGCGATTCATCCCCCACAGCATCCTCGATTCAAAGACCAAGCGGCGAGAAAAATGGTTGCGACCAGAGGAGCACTTCTACCCAAGGGCCGCGGCGGCGGCCGCCAAGATCGTCCGTGCCGGTGGACGGGTCTGCGTCGGCGGACACGGGGAGTTACAGGGGATGTCGGTTCATTGGGAGATGTGGGCGATGCACAGCGGAGGAATGACGAACTTCGAAATTCTGCGGGCAGCGACCCTGCACGGTGCAGAGGCGATCGGCTATGCCCAGGATCTGGGGAGCATCGAGGTGGGAAAGCTCGCCGACCTGATCGTGCTCACCAAGAACCCTATGGACGACATTCGCAACACCACCGCCATCGAGTACGTAATGAAGAACGGAGAGCTGTTCGAAGGGGACACGCTCGAGCAGATCTGGCCGCAGCAGAAAGCTCCGCCTCGAATGTGGTGGTGGGATGAACGACCGTGAGACTCTATGCGCCGTCCTCCGATCCGTAACTCGCGATGACGGAGCGAAACTGGAACAGCGGTGGCAGTCAACTAGTACTCTGATCCGTAAATACGGTGTCGCACCGAGAACGCCGAGGCGCCCGGATGGCAAGGAGCCGAAGAGGGAGAATACCGGGAGTATTTGACCGATGAGCGACGCAGCCAAGCGGGATGCATCGGCGTTCGAATGCAACCGTAATTGCGGATCCGAGTACTAGGTTGCCGGATGCGCCTCAGAACTCCTTCGCCAGCTTGAGGGTGAACACCGGCCCCGCGGGCCAGTTGCGGCCCGAGACGGTGAAGGGGGCAGCGAATTCGACGAACCACGACGGGCTGGCCCGGATCACGAGGCCCGGCTCCAGATAGACGGCCTCGCGCTTGAGGGTCTGGATGGAGATTCCGAAGCTCGTTCCCTCCTTGCCATGAAGGCCCCGCGCGACCATCTTGAGCCCGATCCGGTCGTTGATCGTGTACCCGCCCTCGACGAGCCAGAACACCTCGTCACCGAAGTCGATCCCGCTCTCGTCGTTCGGGCCGCGGAAGCGGTAGCCGACCCGGCCGTTGGCGTAGAAGGGACGGGGCCAGAAGGAATGGCCCACCTCGGCCGCGAGATCGAGGTCCCACTGTCCCTCGCCCACGGGGACCACCTCGGCGTCGTTGACGAACGTGCCGGTCGGGAATTTGATCCGGACGTCGAGCGTTGCTACTGGTGAGTTCTTGACGAAGTTGTACCGAAGGCTCGCGCGCACGTCGCCGAGACCGCTGGAGCGGCGGTCGTCGGACAGATCGTCGAAGCGGAGCAGGAAGAACGGGACTTGCAGGACTCCTTCGAGCCGATCGCTGATGCCATGGCGCCCGTCGACGTAGAGGGCGGAGGTGCGATTGTGTCCGTCGAAGAAGTACGGGATGCGCTCGCCGTCGAGAAAGTAACGCTCCGTGGTGTCCTGGTGGAGCAGGGCGACCTGGATGTTCGTGCGGCCCCGGGGCAGGACCCAGGCGCCCGCCTCGACGAGGGCCGGCAGCGCCCCCACGAGGAAGACGAGGGCGCCGACCACCGGCGTGGCAGGGCGCCGTCGTACGGGGAGATGAGCCACTACTGTCGAAGGTACGACGAAACAGGCAGATGGTTCTGTTGCAGACGTTACACAGCTGGCACGACGCCGAGCGCTAACGTTGATTGACCAGGAGGTGTCCATGGACAGGATCGCAAGGCTCACTGCTTTGGGGCTCACGCTTGCACTCGGAGCGGGTTGCGGCGCCGGTGGCGGCGGTGCGAGCGAATTCGTCGGCTCGGACGGCGCCGCGTCGTGCCTGGTGCCCGAGTCGCAGCTCGTCAGCGGCGGTCCTGGACGCGACGGCATCCCAGCACTGACCAACCCCGTGTTCGTGACCGCCTCCGAGGGGAACACCATCGTTGCGCAGGGTGCGCTCGTCCTCGGCGTCGTCGAGGGCGGAGAGGCCCGTGCCTACCCCCACAATGTCCTCTGGTATCACGAGATCATCAACGACCAGCTCGGCGGGGTCCCGATCACCGTGAGCTACTGCCCCCTCACGGGCAGCGGCATGGTCTACGAGTCGCGGATTGGCGGGGTGGAATAGAACTTCGGGGTCTCCGGGCTCCTCTTCGACAACAACCTCGTGCTCTTCGACCGCTCGACCGACAGCCTCTGGTCCCAGATGAGGGTGCAGAGCATCTGCGGCAGCCGGAGGGGCACCGAGCCCGCGCTGAAGCCGGTCGTCCAGTCCACGTGGAGAGCCTGGCAAGCCCTGCATCCCCAGACGACGGTCGTGAGCTTCAGCACCGGCTTCTCCCGCAACTATGGCCAGTACCCCTACGGGACCTACGACCGGCTCGGCAACACCCAGCTGCTCTTCCCGATGTCCGCCGGTACTGTCGATCCCCGACGTCCGATGAAGGAGCTCGTCATCGGTGTGATCGAGGGCGGCGTCACGAGGGCCTACCCCTATAGAGAGCTCGGCCAGCGCTCCGCCGTCAACGACGTCGTGGGCGGCCGGCCGGTGGTGATCGTCTACGACGCCGAGGCGCAGATGGCGCTCGCCTTCGACCGGCGCGCGGGTGGCGAGACGCTGACATTCGAGGTGGCCGGCAGCGGTTTCCCGTTCCGCCTCCGCGACGTCGAGACCGGGAGCGAATGGACGCTGGATGGGCAGGCCGTGGGTGGGCCCCTGGCGGGCGCCACGATCCCGCAGGTGGCGACCTATTCGGCCATGTGGTTTGCCTGGGCCGCCTTCAACTCCAACACGGAGCTCTTCACGGGCTGAGGACGCCGCCCTCCCTCGGGCCGACGCCCCCAGCCCACGCGGGAACGTCAACCTCCTCCGTGCGATGACGGAGGAGCAGATGCGCTTCGTTGAGCAGCACATCGTGATGCGCGAGATCCGCCGCAGGGAGGTACTCTACCGGCGATGCGCATGCGCTCCCGGCGGGCCATCTCCACTTCGTCGAGCTGCTCCTCTTCGGGAACGATTCTTTGGAGTCCACCAGCATCCGGGCGACCCCGTCGGCAATGTCGTATTCCCACAATCCTGTTGACGCAGATCGTCTATATTTATCATGCGGCAAGTTAAGCGAGCACAATCATGAGCGGAACTGTGACCTTCGATGAAGCGCCTCCTCCGGGAACAATCAACTTGGGTCTCGGCCACCCGTCTGCCGACCTGCTACCGGTCGACCTCGTGCGACAGGCCAGCCAGTCATTTTTCGATAGTGCTGTACCGTTCGAACTCAACTACGGAGTCATGCAGGGCGATGAGCGATTTCTTGATTCGCTTGCGGCCTTTCTGACCGACGGTTACTGCTCAGAAGTCACATCTGACCAGCTGTTTGTCACAGGCGGAAACTCGCAGGCCCTGGACCTGGTGTCGGTCATATTCGCCAATCCCGGCGACACAGTGTTCGTCGAAGAGCCAAGTTTCTTTCTGGCGTTTCAAATATTTCGTGATCATGGTCTCAACATCGTCGGCATCCCGGTTGACAACGATGGCCCTGGTGTTGACGCGATCCGGCGGGAGCTGGAATCTCACAAGCCGGCGTTTTTATACACGATTCCGAGTTACCACAACCCGGGTGGGCATTGCACTTCAGAGGCGCGGCGACGGCAGATTGTCGAATTGGCGGCCGAGTACGACTTCCTGATCGTCGCAGATGAGGTCTATCAACTGCTCTATTACTACGATGCACCACCACCCGCTTACGGCACCATGACCGCAAGTGACAGGGTGGTGTCGCTAGGCTCATTTTCAAAAATCCTGGCACCCGGAATGCGTTTGGGTTGGATACAGACATCCGCAGGCTCTATGGACAAACTTATGGCCAGCGGCCTTGTTAACAGTGGTGGCAGCATCAACCACATCAGTTCTCACATTGTCCGGCACACGATCGACAACGGCTCGCTCGACTCGCATGTCAAGAATCTACGACGCGTATATGGCGGCAGAGTGGAAGCGATGGATGATGCCTTGCACGAACATTTCTCCGGTATTGCAGAATGGACGCGACCCGGCGGCGGGTATTTCTTCTGGGTACGCTTTTACGAATCCCTGGACACCGTCCCGCTCCGGGAAAAAGCGCGTGAATACGAAACCGGTTTCCAGGCCGGGAGGTTATTTTCGAGCAAAGGTCAATTCAGCAATTTTCTTCGTCTGTGTTTCGCTCACTACAATGAAGATGATATCCGTGAAGGCATTGCCAGGATGCGGCCCCTTTTCGTCTAGGCTAGCGAAGGGAATTGGTAGCGGCACCGTCATGAGTCGCTCGACACGCTCGTCCTCATGGGTGAGCTCGCCGATCCCTCGTGCGATGACGGAGTGGCGGTACAGAACGTTCAGATGACGAACAGGAACATGCGCAGCGCCTCGAACCAATCCCCGGTCTCAAACACGATCGACGTCGGGCTCTCGAGGCTCGCGCCCGGGTAGAAGGAGGCGGCGTAGGCCTTGCGCTGATCCTTGTAGCCGACCTCCACCGAGATGCGCGCGGGGAGCGACGGCACGAGATCCTCGACGTCCCCTGCGAGCGCGTCGCGGGCCGCCTCGCGGATCCGTGAGCGCGCCTCGAGCGGATGGAGCGCGACCGTCGAGGCGCCCTCGCCGCGCATGACGGGGATGGCGGCGATGCGCTCGTCGAAGCGCTGGACGTCCGCGCACAGTGTCTCGTCGCCCGAGACCATCACGACCGGTACCGACACGAGGGCCGCCGCCCAGGTGTGAATCCAGAACTCGGTCGCGACCTCGCCGTTGATCGCGATCGACGCCACGGTGGCCGACGAGAGGGTGTGCGCGAGGGGGTTCCCGCCGCGCCCGGCGCCCGAGTGCCAGCCGACGAACAGCGCCGCGCGGAACGATTCGTCGAGCTCCTGCACCATGCCGAACGGATGTCCGCTCCAGTCGCGTACGAGGCCCGCCTCGCGCGGCAGGCGCTCGGCCAGGATGTTGCGCCCGCTGCCGTGCGCGTCCTTGACCAGGATCTCGGTCGCGCCGGCTTCGAGCGCACCCTCGCAAGCGGCGATGACCTCCTCGGTCATGCGCTCCACGAACTCCTGGGCCGGCGCGAGCCGCGCTTCCGACCAATCGGTGATGCCGCAAACACCCTCGATGTCGGCACTGATATAGACCTTCATGCTTGGATCATATACTGCCCCGGATGCCGCTGCGCCCCATGCCCGCGTATCCGATCGCCAGTTGATCGCCGCGCAGATCCAAGGGGTAGTAGGGACGGGTGCCTGAAAGCGCCAGGGGCGCCAGAATCCTCTCGCTCATGTAGGCCTGGTACTCCAGTCCCGATCGCTGCTCCACGATCAGACCGGCAATTGCGAAGGCCATGTTCGAGTAGTGATAGCGATGTTGCGCCGGATGGAGCGTGGGCAGGGTCTTCAGCTTCTCCATCATTCCGGACACGCTCGGGGTCGGAAAGTCCGGTCCACTCCAGGACCGAAGACCGGTGTTCCTCCGTATTCCCGAAGTGTGAGTCAGCAGACTCTCGATCGTGATCGGTCCGCTATCAGGGAATGCCTGGTTGATTTCGAAGTTGTCCAGGTGATCCCGGACGGGATCGCGCAATGCCAGTTTGTCGGCGTCAGATGCTGTAAATCGTGTCCGCATCCGCCGGTCGCTTTTCTTCGAGATTTGAATAGCCCCAGCCTCGGTTCCAGATCAGATCCTGGTCATGGACGATACCGGCGGATATGCCGGGGAGCCTGGTGTAGATGTGAACACCTTCCAACCACGCATCGATGGCTCTGAGAGCACCTTTGACCTCAGGGTGCGCAAGGATGTCCGCGGTGGTCGGCTCCTGGGATCGTTCGTCAGCAAGAACTGGGTTCGAGCCAACGGCCCAACTGCAGAGTGCAGTGAGTAGAACAAAACGCACCAATGACATCTGATTTCTCCCTTATCCTCGTGAGCCGACGCCCAGGCGAGAGCCGATCCACGGTACCAACCGGAGCTACGAGATCCTTTCGGCTTGGAGCGTATTGGCCCGCGAATCGGGCGTCTGACGGAGAGCGGCACTTACGGGCGCTGCTCGCAGTGCCGGGGGGCATCGGCTCGTTAGAATCCTCTCGAACGACGGGGCTGCTTTGCGCTACATTACAGGCTGAAAGCGCGGAAGGCAGAGTGACCGGCGCAAGACCAGGGAGACGCCAAATGCAGCTAGCTACGCACAATCTTCTCTTTCTCGACCTTTCGCTCGCGCTCGTGCTGCTGGCTGCGGCTTCTGGCGTGAACGCTGTAGGTCTCAAGGTCCACATTTCTGCGGACATGGAAGGAGTTGCCGGAGTCGTTACCCGAGACCAGCTGGGGCCGAGTGGATTCGAATACGGCCAGTTTCGCAAGTTCATGACCGCGGAAGTGAACGCAGCTATCGAGGCCGCGCGCGATGCGGGCGCTACCGAGATTGTCGTCGCCGATTCACACGGCAACGGCCTGAACTTGTTGCTGGATGCCCTGCCACAGGACATCCAACTCGTCAGGTCCTGGCCAAGGCCGCTCGGCATGATGGAGGGAATCGACGACAGCTTTGGGGCCGCGATATTCATCGGCTATCACGCCGGCGTTCGCAACATCGACGGAATCATAGCTCACACGATATCGGGCTCGAAGCTTTCGTCCGTGAAGATCAACGGCATCGAAATGGGCGAAGGCGGCATGAACGCCCTGATCGCTGGGCACTTCGGGGTCCCGGTGGTGATGATCAGTGGCGACGAGGCGGCGGTACGCGAAGTGTCCGACATGGTCGGTCCCATCGAGGGGGCTGTCGTCAAGTGGCACTACAGTCACACGTCAGGTCGCACTCTGTTGCCAGAGGCAGCTCGAGCCCTGATCAAGGAGAAGGTCCAGGCAGGCCTGAGGCGTCGGCAGGAGCTGAAACCTTTCCGCATCGAAGGCCCACTGACCCTGGATCTCACGTATACGAGCTCCAAAGCGGCGGAGATGATTGCCTATCTACCCAACGTGGAGCTCATCGACAGCCATACCGTGCGCTTCGTCGGGAGCATCATCGAGATCAGCATGTTCATAGAAATGGCGTTGGGCTACCCGCCGACGATGACCAACTAGGATTCCAGACACTCTCAGACTGAGTTTCGACACCTACGTTCCCAAGATCAAGGCGGCCTGCCGGCGGCGTGGCTTCGACGGCGGTGGCGTGCGCGCGCCGCTGCGGAGTCCAGCGAGGATCACGTGATATCAGACAACGAGCTGCCTCGAGCAACCACGCATTGGGAGTTCACCATCCTTGGCTGTATGTACATCGGCTATATGGCTCGCAGGCGGCGGACGCGTGATCGGGCGCTGGCCGATCGCCGCGCGCGCGAGGCGGCTGACGATCTGATGCTAGCCGGCGACACCACCGCCATCCACGACCAGCGCCTCGCCGGTTACGAAAGAGGAGTCGTCGGAGGCCAGGAAGAGGACCGCACGGGCGATCTCGTCAACCGTGCCAACCCGGCCGAGCGGGCGATCCGATGCGCCGGCGAGGTAGTCCTCCCACGACATGCCGCGCTTGCCGGCATCGTCGACTAGCATCGGCGTCTCGACGTCACCAGGACAGACGCAGTTGACGCGGACCCCGTCGGGGCCGTGATCGATCGCCATGGCCTTGGCCATGATGACGAGACCGCCTTTGGCGGCGCAGTATGCCGCCGCTCGGTCGCCGCCAAGGATCCCCCAGCCCGAGCTGGTGTGGATGATCGATCCGCTGCCGCGCTCGATCATCGAGGGGAGGGCGTACTTCGACATCAGGAAGGCGCCCTTCAGGCTGGAGTCGATGGTCTCGTCCCACTCCTGCTCCGTGCATTCCGGCACCGTCTTCGGGTGGAAGACCCCGGCGTTGTTGAACAGCACATCGATTCGACCGAACCGCTCCAGCGTCTGCTCGACGGCCTGCCGGCACTCGTCCGCGATGCACACGTCGCAGCGGAGGAACATCGCCCTGCCACCAGCCTCGTCGATGGCCCGTGCGACCTGCTCGCCGCGCTCTGGGTTGCGTCCGGTGAGCGCGACGGCTGCCCCCTCCTTGGCGAATAGGGTGGCGGTGGCGGCACCTATGCCCGAGTTGCCGCCTGTGATCAGCGCAACCTTGCCTTCCAGTTTCATCGGGGAAAACCCTCCTGTGGTCGGTTTCGGTCGTACGCTCGGCGCTGGGAGTCTGCTTGGAGCTCTCTACTCATGGGTCCACTGGCTGCACAGGCCGCCGGTAGTTTCCCCGCCGTCCATCACGTAGACGTGGCCGGTCGCGAATCCGGCGTCTTCCGAAGCCAGAAAGGCGAACAGCGCAGCGATCTCCTCGGGCTTGGCGTGCCGGCCCATGGGAATCTTTTTATTGACAGCATCGAGCATCGCATCACTGTACTCGGCACGCTGCATCGGCGTCAGCACGTATCCGGGAGATACGGCGTTGACCCGGACGACGGGCGCGAGCTCGAGAGCCATCGTCTGTGTGAGCGCCATCACGCCGCCCTTGCTGGCGCAGTAGTCGGCGTAGTGCGGGTAGCCATTGTTGCCGCCAGTGGAGGCGGTGTTGAGTATCACCCCGGAGCCTCTGGCGACCATGTGGCGAGCTGCCGTTTGCGCCACGTGGAAGACTCCCTTGAGGTTGACGCCGATGACCTTGTCCAACTCCTCGGGCGTGGTGTCGAGGAAGTCGTGCCGGATGCTGATGCCGGCGTTGTTGATTACCACATCGAGCGAGCCCATGCGCTCGATCGCCTCGCCGACCGCCGACCGTACCTGCTCGACATTCGAGACGTCGGCGTCGATCACGCCGGTGAGAGCGGGTAGCTCGCTGGTTACCCGTTCGCGGGCCTCGGCGCTGCGATCGAGCACGCAGACGGCACAGCCCTCCTCCAGGAAGCGGGTCGCCGTGGCTTGCCCGATACCGCTGGCGCCCCCCGTGACCAGTACGTTCTTGCCCTTCAGGCCTCGCATCGATGTTCTCCTTCGGGTGGACAGTGAATGCCGCGCGCGGGGGTGCGCCTGCTCGCTGGTCGCCAGATGATATCGCCGGCGCTTTGGAAGTGTCGTCGCGCATGATCCCGTCGCAGCCCTGCCTCCGGAGAGGCAACCATGTTCCCAGGATCACGACTGCCTCCGGGTGCACTCTCAAGAGCGGTGATTCTGGGCAGCCTCCAGCAGAATCGGAATATCCACGTTGCCGCCACTGATAACAACGGCGACGTTCTTTCCCAGCTCCGGGACCTTTTCGGACAAGAGAGCCGCAATCCCAACGGCGCCACCCCCCTCGACCACGAGATGGTGCTCCTCCAGCGCAAAGGCCATCGCCGCGGCGATCTCCGCTTCAGACACCAGAACGGTGTCGTCCACGTACGCCCGCAACATCTCCAACATGTAGCGGTCCTCCTGGCCCAACCCACCGGCCAGTGCGTCAGCCAGCGTTGGCTCCTCCACGATCTCCACCAACTTGCCGGCGCGCAGGCTTTCGACCATCGCCGGGCCCCGCTCCATCGAAACGGCGATGGTTCGGAGCGTGGGGTCGGCAGACTTGAGGACAGTGGCGATACCGCCCATCATTCCCCCGCCCCCAAGCGGCACGAGGACCGTGTCAACTTCAGGGAAGTCCTCCAGCAGCTCCAGCCCGATGGTCCCCTGTCCGGCAATGACGAAGGGGTCATCGCAGGGGTGAATCATCGTCAAGCCGCGTTCTTCTTGCAGGCGGGCACCCCTATCCGCCGCTTCCGGGAAGGTCGCGCCAGCTACGACCAGTTCCGCGCCCGATTGCCGGATAGCTTTTCTCTTGTTCTCTGGAGCAGCATCCGGGACCAGGATGGTGGCCTGAATCCCCAGTCTACTGGCGACATGGGAGACGGCCCGGCCGTGATTGCCGCTCGAAACAGTCATCACGCCACGACTGCGCTCCTCTTCTGAAAGAGACAGGAGCTTGTTCGCCGCGCCCCGGACCTTGAATGATCCGGTCGTCTGGAGGCTCTCCAACTTGTAGACGATCTTCGTGTTGGCCCTTTCCGACAATCTCGGATCTTCGATAGTGGGCGTTCGCCGGGCGATGGACGCGATTCGCTGGCGGGCCAGATAGACCTCACGCAGGGTTGGCTCACGATGAGGCATGGGGCGGGACCTCCTCAGGCGGTCTGGGCGGCATGTCTAGGTAGCGTGACGAGTCACGCCCGCACTTGCAGGGCACCGAAATTCCCCATCTCTCCATCAGCGGGACAGCAGAGGCCCAGCTTCTTCGTCAATGATCTGGTTCAGCCGCTTCCGTTGGACCTCTAGGCGTTCCGAGACGTCCTCGCAAGCCGCGACCATCTGTTCCGGGGCTCTGGCATCGGCCGCGCTGACGCTAGGGTTGTGGTGTGCGCGAGCACCGCATCAGCGCTCCCGGAAAGCGTGATGGTGAGCCCAAGGTTGGCTAGGGGGTGAAGCCCCAGTGGTCGATATTGACGCCGCCGTCATGGTGGATGAAGAGATATGGTCAAGTCTTGTGTATGGGGACCTGATCAGGCGGCTTCTTTTCTGACGCCGTCGACGAAGCTGACTCCGCCAATGACGTCGGTGATCAATCGGTAGCCGTTCAAGGCCCTCCAGTTTCTTTGCGCTGCGAGCGCGAGCTTGAAGACCATCGTCAAGCAAGCGACGCGACTCCCGGCGCCCTTCGTCTTCTTCGTCCGTAGCCGAACCGTGGCGAACGTAGATTCGATCGGGTTCGTCGTCCGGATGTGAATCCAATGCTCTGCCGGGAAGTCGTAGAAAGCCAGGAGGGCTTCCCGATCCTTCTCGAGGCACGACGCTGCAGCTGGATACTTCGGGCGGTACGTCGCAAGGAAGAGGTCGAAGGCGCGTTCCGCACTCGCTCGCGTATCCGCCATCCAGATGTCGTGGAGCATCGACTTGGCTTTCGCCTGGATCGACTTCGGCATCTTGTTCAGCACGTTGCCTGTCTTGTGGAACCAGCACCGTTGATCCCGCGTCGTTGGGTAGACCTTCTGCAGGGCCTTCCAGAAACCCAGGGCACCATCGCCAACTGCAAGTTGAGGAGCCAGAGTCAGGCCGCGCGCACACAGCCCCAAGAGGAGCTCCCGCCAGGACTGCTCACTTTCTCGATAGCCGTCGGCGACCGCAATCAGCTCCTTCTTTCCCTCTGCCGTCGCTCCCATCAGCACGAGAATGCACTGCCTCGAGTTCCCGGGGTCCTCGAGGCGGACATTGAAGTACACCCCGTCCGCCCACACATAGGCGTAACCCTTCCCGGCCAGCGAGCGCTTGTCCCAAGACTCGTACTCTTCCGTCCATGTCGACTTGAGGCGCGTGATCGTCGTCGCGGAAAGCCCGGGCGCATCCGGACCCAGGAGCGCTTGCAGGGCCTCGTGAAAGTCGCCGCTGCTCACGCCCTTCAGGTACAACCACGGGAGCAGTTCCCCCAGGGCCTTCGTTCGCCGAAGGTACGGCGGCAAGATCGACGAGGTGAACTTCTCCCTCTCACCTTCCAGACGTCGATCCCGGACGCGAGGCTGCTTCACCTTCACAGCGCCCAGCGGTGTTTGGAGATGGCGCTCAGGCAGGTGCCCGTTTCTCACAACCTGCTGTCGGCCGCAGTCGTCTCGCAAGGTCTCTCGAGACACCAGGTAGGAGGCAACCTCCTCCTCAATCGCCCGCGTCAAAAGCTGCTGCGCACCGCACCGAAGGATCTCTGTCAGAACGTCCCTCGATGATTCCGATGGAAACTCCACGACTTTGCTCGTACTCTCGCTCATGGTGGCGTACTCCTTGCCTCGGCAAGGGCTTTGTGGGTGTCAGTGGATGACAACACCCAGGGTACGCCGCCTTCTTCAGACCCTCACACACGACTTTCGGTTATATCTCGTGGATGAATGTTCCCAGCTTGAACGAGGCTCGAAACTCGAGGCAACATAGCACGAGTGAAAGGGAGCAGGCGCACAATGCCTGCGTGCGCAGGTGCGGCGTAAGTAGGTACATAGAATCTGAGGTAGAGATATGGATTTCACCGACAAAGGAGTTCTGATTACGGGCGGCAGCCGGGGTATCGGGTTTGCCACTGCGAAATCCTTTCTCAGAGCTGGAGCGCGCGTGGCGATCAACGGCAAAACAGAGCAATCCGTGGACGCTGCCATCGAACGACTGGGGCAAACGGATCGCCTGGTCGCAGCGCCAGGTGATATCGCAATCGTTTCGGAATGTGAGTCGGTGGTAAAGACGGCCGTCGAAGCCTTTGGCGGTCTGGATATTCTGGTCAATAGTGCCGGTGTTGGTGCGGGTCGACCGATGGAGCAATGCGACGAGGCGATGTGGGACCTTCACGTGGATGTGAACCTGAAGGGGCTGTTCTTCTGCTGCCGCGCTGCACTGGCCGAATTGCGCAAGTCCAAAGGCAATATCGTCAACATCGCTTCGGAATCCGGTCTGCTAGGAAATTCGGGGCTCACGATCTACTGCGGAACGAAAGGTGGGGTCGTCAACATGACACGCGCCATGGCGCTGGAACTGGCGCCGCTGGTGCGGGTCAATTGCATCTGCCCGGGTTATGTCGATACGGACATGATTCGCCGCGACTGGATCGAGAAGAGTGAAGACCCGGCCGCCTCAGAACAGAAGGCGATGGAGTATGCGCCGCTAAAGCGCATTGCTATGCCCGATGAGATTGCCGCCGGGGTCCTCTATCTGGCTTCAGAGGCGGCAGGTTTCGTATCCGGCATCGCGCTGCCGATTGATGGTGCATCAAGTGCTGGTCATTTGTTGTCGAGCCCCGATCCGTCGGTGATCGCCAGCCGGCTGCGTGGAGCACCCGATCAACAAGATGCCGGAGGGTAGTTCACACCAGATCGCGCCGCTCGCAACTGAGTGCCTACAACGAACGGGGACCCAAAGCAGCTCGAGGGGCTCGTGCCGACGGGTCCGGAGCGTACGCAGCCTCGCGAGGCGGCTACTCGCTAGTGGCCCGTAAGCGAGAAGTCGGAAGCGGCCAGGGCGTCGAGGCGCCCCGATCCGCAAGGCGAGAGGAGCGGAGAATACCGGGAGTATTCGACCGACGAGCAACGCAGCGGGCGGCGATGCATCGGCGGTCTGGCGCTTTCGAATCCTCGTTTACAGGCCACTAGAATCCCCGGCAGCTGCCTCGTCGCGCTTCCGCCGCAACTTGCCGTTTACATACAAGCCCACCCCGACGATCGTCGCCAAGCCCAGCATCCCGTAGACGGTGATGTAGAAGACCGTCGGGTCAGCGACGCTCTTGCCCGGGGTGAGGGCGAACACGAGCGACGCAGCAGTCACGACGAAGCCCGTACCGCCGGCGAGATAGGCGCCATAGGGCGCGAACGGCACAAGCCGGACATCTCTCGCTGCCGGGTGCCGCTGCACGAGGATCAGCGCCGCGAACATGTACAAGTACGGGATGAAGTAGATGACGATGTCGAGGCTGATGAAGATGCGATAGATCTCGTGCACGGTGCCTCCCATGCTACCGAGGATGCTCACCCCCGCCGCCACGATCCCGATCGTGATCATCGCCACGTGGGGGGTAGCGTACTTCGGGTGCAGTCTCCCGAAGGCGGCCGGTATGTAGTGGTCGAGCCCGGCGACGAACGGCAGCCGCGCGGTGGTCGCCAACCAGGCGCTCACCGATCCGAACGCGGCGACAGCGAGGGAGAGCGCAACCAGCGAACCGAATACGCCGCCCGTCGTGGCGCCGACCAGGCTCGTTCCGGCCACTCGAGCAGTGTCGGCCAGCCCGGTCAGGCCCGTGAACTGATCCTCCGGGAGCACAGTGAGCAACATCCAGGAGGTCAGGACGTACACACAGAGCACCATCGCACCGGCGATGGCGATCGCCCGGGGAACGTTGCGTTTGGGGTCCCGCATCTCTTCGCTCATCGCCGATGCCCCCTCGAGGCCAGCGAAGGCCATGGCGATCGCCGCGAGCAGCATGACGTCGGAGAGTCCGCCGAAGGTGGGGGTCACGGTGCGCCGCGAGAACTCGGTTGCCGAGCCGTAGTTGACCCATGTGAGAAAGCCCAACCCCACGATCATCAGCGCCGGCACCCCCAGTTGCAGATAACCGGTGGTGTTGTGGAGATACTTGGCGACGTGGAGGCCGACAACGTTGACCACGACGATAATGGCGATCCCGATCAACGAGAACGCCAGCATGAACCCTGGACTCTCGGCGAGGTACGACCACCGCGGGATGATGAGCGCCGCGTTGGAGGCGGCGAACGACAGCGCCGAGGGGAAGTAGACGACGAGGGTGACCCAGTAGAACCACGCCGTGACGAAGCCATGGAAGTCGCCGAAGGCACGCTGCACCCAGATGTAGATGCCGCCCTCGTCTGGGTGCCGGGTGGTGAGCTCGACCACGGTGAACGCCAGCGGAACATAGAAGAGGAGGAAGCCCAGCACCCAGAGCACCAGCACGCTCGGACCGTTTTCGGTCGATACGGCCGCCATCCGCATGGAAGCGACGGTCGCGATATAGAAGAGGAACAGGTCGCGGCGCCCCATGACCTTCTTGAGCTTGCTCTTCTCGGCGAGCGCCTGCGCGGCGAGCGTTTGCCCGGTCATCGCTCCCCCTCCGGGTCGAGCCACGAAGCTGCCGGCTGTCCGATAAAGGTCCCAGTCATCTTCGACCTCCTCAGCTGGCTCGTGATATTCGGCGGTGTATTGCCAGAAGTCGAATTGCTCCTCAGCTCCGTCACCGCGAAGTTACGGATCATGAAGGCCCACGCATAGCCATGGGGTCGGCGCGGATACGGGAGTCACACAGAGCAAGGACCGAGCTCGCTAGACTCTAGGGACGCCTGCATGCGGGCTTGCCGCGCAGATCAGCGAGCGGCGGCGGCACGAACGGGATGACCGTGGGACGCGGACGTCCCCGTCCCCCGCGATCAACCCGCTGTTTGTCTCGAGGCGGGGACACGATCCGCCGGTTCCTGACGGGCCGACGTATCGTGTCCCCGGTGCTACGCCTCTTGGGTCAGAACGTGAACCTCGCGCCCACCTGCATACTCCGCGGCTGAATGATGTCGTTGTCCGCTCCGAGGCGACTGTTACCCGCCCGGGTGCTTCGCACCCTTAGGGCTGCGTCGTCGTTCAAGACGTTGAACGTGTCCAAGAAGAGCGACAGCCCTGCGCTATCGCCCAGCCTGGCGGTCCATTGGAGCCGTAGATCCAAAGCGTTCCGGGCATCAAAACGTCGGCTGCCGTCCCTCTCCTCGAGCAAGATGGTCTCCGTTGCTCCCAGGTTGCCGTCCCTCGTGCGTCCCGACAATGTCCAGGTACCGCCGGCCTGGTAGTTGTAGTTGGCCGCCACCAGGAAGTTTGCCGGCAGCTCTTTCATCACCTGCAGCTTGACGACTACCGGCATGTCGTTGATCGTTCGACCCCCAGTGTTGACGAAGTGGTTGGGTCTCTTGCCGTAGCCGGTCCAGGCGACACCGCCGCGCGCGCGGTTCCGGCCGTTTTGGGTGTACTGCGAGGGGAGCTTGCCGGTGCTCCTCAGAAGAGTCAGGGAGGCAAGGCCCTGCCAACCGTTGGACATCCGCTTGTCCAACGTCACGACGACGGCGTTTATCTTGGTGTTGAAGTCGTCGGGGTTGCCTAGCAGGTAGAACCGGTCCCCCGGATCGCTGGTCAGGCGGGAGATAGTGTTGGTGATGCCGCTGTTCGGTTCGGTCCATTCGATCTGCTCGTACACGCCCGTCGAGTCGTGCCACGCGACAAAGCTACTGCCCCGCTTGTGGGCGTACAGCACGCTCAATCCGACGTCCGTGGCCAGCTCGCGCTCGATGCCGATATTGAACTGGTCGGTACGACCTGACTGGATGTTGGGGTCAATCCCGACGTCATCGCGGCCCCCGGCGTCGGTACCCCTCCCGTCACCTTCGCAGGTCTCGGCGTGGAAGCACTCTGGGGTGTAAGTGCCATAGAAGGTCTGCTGGTTGGTGGTCCCTATGTTGCCGTTGCCTCCGGCGAAATCCATGGTGACCATCCCGCGGTGGTAGCGGCCCCAGTGACCCCTGAGAATGGTCTTGCCATCGTCGGTGAGGGCGTAGGTGAAGCCCAGCCTCGGGGCAATGGTGTTGTAGTCGAAGAGGTTGTCGATCGCGGGGATCTTCTCATCGCTCGCGCCTGTGGCGTCGCTGGCTAGGATGTCCAGCTCGGGGATGCTGGCCACGTCGTTGTTGTAGCGCAAGCCCAGCCTGAGCGTGAGGCGGTCGTTCACCCGGAAGGTGTCGTCAATGAAGACCGACTTGCTGGTGGTGACGCCGCCGTAGCCGAAGGGCGAGTAGTCGGTGCCAAAGACGTACTCATCGCCGTTGTCGTCCACGTAGAGGGAGAAATAGTCGGTATAGCCCACCACGGCTTCGGTCCGGCCGGCCTTCTTGTACTGGACGCCGAACTTGAAGTCGTGGCTTCCGCCGAGGAAGTCGTCCGCAAAGTGGGAGAGGCTGACATTGATGTTGGTCGATGATTCCTTGAGGTCATACCAGTAGTTGGAGCCGCCCGTGTACAGGCAGGGGCCCGTCGAGCAGTCGCCCCCGTAGGCTGCGTTGTAGTACCAGGGCCCGTCCCGGCGATCCCGGTTCTTCGGGCTGGAATGCCTTGGCCCGTAGAAGCCCCCGTACCGCACCTCGATCATGGTGCTGTCACTGAGCAGGCCGGTGTAGGCGGCGCTCGGTGCCGGCGTGGTCCCAGTGAAAGTCTTCTGCCTACTTTCGTGACTGAGGGGGGAGGCGTTCCTTTCGGTCGTGTAATCATCGTAGTTCATCGCGACCTGGATCTTGTGAGCGGGATTGATCTGCCAGTTGAGCTTCCCGAAGTACGTCCTGTGTTCACGCACCTGGGGGAAATCCGCGGGGATGCCAGCCGCGGCCTGATTGTCAATCTTGTCCGAAATGGCAGCGAAGAACCAGAGCTTGTCCTTCATGATGGGCCCGCCGACCTGGCCAGCCATATCCCTCCACTGGTCGATGGAGGCGGGATGGCCGTTGTCGTAGGCTTCGGTGGTGTTGTTCCCCATCATCCCGTCCGTCCGGAGGTAAAAGGAGGCCTCGCCATGGAAGGCGTTGCTTCCCTGCCTGGTCACCACGTTGAAGACGCCGCCGGGGGCGTGACCGTACTCGGCAGGGGCACCCAGCGTCATGGCCTCGACCTCGCCGATGATGTCGGTGTGGGGCGTCGTCCAGACGTCGCCTGTGGAGGATGGTGTAGTGTTCACTCCGTCGAGCAGGTACGCGTTCGCATCCATCTCCGAGCCGACCACCATTATGCGCCCGCCCTCGAGGCCTGTGGTTACACCGGGGGACGACGCCATCAGGTCGTAGACGCTGTCCCGCCGCAGCGGAAGGTTCGTCACCATCCCGGTGTCGTAGGTGTTGCTCTGTCCAACATCCGTGGCGTCCACCACCACCGAGTCGCCGACGACCGTCACATTCTCGGCCAGACCGCCCACGCTCATGGTGATGTTCTCCGTGGTCGTGCCGCCCAGGGCCACCCTGACGGCGGTGCGGGTCTGCGGTCCGAAGCCGTCGAGGCCGAAGGACAGGTCATAGAAGCCGGGGTGCAGTCGCTGAAAGCGATAGAAGCCACTGCTGTTCGTGATCGATGTGAAGTTGCCGGCCGCGAATTGGCCCGTCAGCGTCGCCGTGACGCCGGGTATCACCGCGCCGGACTCGTCCGAGACGGTCCCGACGATGTTGCCGGTAGTGGTCTGGGCAAAGGCGGGAGCGGCCCCGATCACTAGCCCGACCACGCTGAGAACGACCAAGAACCTACGCATGCGCTTCCCTCCGGGGTTTGGCGGCACGTCGAGCGCCGCTAGTTAAATACAATCGAGCTGACTCACCTGGAAGATACTCAAAATACTCCAAATTCCGGCAGTGCAATCCCGGTGCCAGAACTATGTCAAATATGAAAATATTCATCTCTTTGATCCAAAAAGACTTAGCACGCAATCGATTGTGACCCGTCCGGCGGGCCATCCAAATAAGTGCATCCCGATCCAAGCTACCGTACGATCGGTTCGCCTGATGAAACGAAGATCCGCGGCCCCGTTGCCCGGGTTCGCTGTGGCGAGGATCTCTTTCCCCGTCGGGTCACCTCCCTTGGTTCACATCGTGAACCACTGCGTTGACTATCCCTTGACATGAAGATCGGATGACGCTACTCATTCGTGACTGGACGCGTGGCGCGAGTACCTGGAAAGGAAACGACATGGATTTCACGGGCAAGCGAGTTCTGGTTACGGGCAGCAGTCGGGGGATCGGCTTTGCCATTGCAAGAGCCTTTGTCGACACTGGCGCGCGGGTCGCCATCAGCGGCAAGACAGACAAATCCGTTAGCGCCGCCATGAAAAGACTGGACGCTGGTGACAGCCTGGTCTCGGCGCCCGGCGATATTGGAACCGTTTCCGGCTGTGAGTCGGTCGTAACGGCTGCGAATAGCGCCCTCGGTGGCCTGGACATTCTGGTGAACAGCGCCGGTATCGGTGCCGGCAGACCCATCGAGGATTGCGACGAGGCGATGTGGGACGCTCACACCGACGTCAACCTGAAGGGCCTGTTCTTCTGCTGCCGCGCGGCATTGTCCGAACTGCGGAAGTCCAACGGCAATATCGTGAACATCGCCTCGGATGCCGGCCTGATGGGCTGCCCGGGGCTCACCGTGTACTGTGGGACAAAGGGAGGGGTCGTCAACATGAGCCGCGCCATGGCGTTGGAGATCGCTCCAGTACGCGTCAATTGCGTATGCCCGGGTTATGTCGATACGGACATGATCCGCAATACGATCAACAAGAGTAAGGACCCAGCCGCGCTGGAGAAGAAGTGGGCCGACTATGCGCCGCTGAAGCGCCTGGGAGCGCCACCCGAGATCGCTCAAGCGGTTCTGTATCTGGCTTCATCCGATGCCAGTTTCGTTACTGGCGCCGCACTGGCGATCGATGGTGGCACGACGGCTGGCCTGCCGTCCGTCGGCCACGGAGCTCTCCTGGAAGCCCGCTGAGAAGGAGGCGAGATGTTCGTCACCGTTCAGGAGCTCGAAGAAAGAGTACGAGCGGGGGTCGAGAAGCTCGGGTACGCGGATGATGACGCAGAGGTCATCGCGGACGTGCTGCTCTACGCGCAGATGCGTGGCAACAATCAAGGCATCACCAAGATCGCGACCGGAGGAGTGCCGAAGGCGAGCGAGCTGAGTGAGCTCGAAGTCGTCAAGAAGAACTAGTGCGGCGCTCTCCTGTCAGGTGGACATTCGATGGTCACCACCGCCAAAGCTGCCGACATGGCGGCGAGCCTGGCGAAGGAACACGGAGTGGGGGTGGTATCCAGCAACCACACGTTCACGTCTTCGGGCGCGATCGGCTACTTCTCGCGCCAGATCGCCAAGCGCGGACTCATCGGCTTTGTCTGCGTCGGCAACGGCCCCTGGGCCTTCGTGGCTCCCAGCGGATCGGCGGACCCCCGGCTCGGTACCAATCCGTTCTCGTACGCCATCCCGTACAAAGGCGGCGAGGTCGTGTTCGACAACGCGACGGCGGCGATTGCCTACTTCGGGATCGTCGAGGCAAAGCTCAAGGGCGAGCCGCTTCCCGTGGGCATCGGCTTCGACAAGGACGGGAACCCCTCCACGGACGCTGCCACGGTCCTGGAGGGCTCGATCGCCACCTTCGCCGAGCACAAGGGCTTCGGTCTGTCACTGTTCGTGCAAATGCTGGGAGGCCCCTTCTCGCTGGCGGCGACACCCGGGTTCAACGAAAACGACGGCGACGGCACGTTCGTACTGGCGATCGATCCGGGCCTGCTGGCAGGCAAGGACGAGTTCTTGAAGCGCTCCACGGCGTTCGTTCAGCAGCTGAAGTCCGCCAGGCCTCTGGCGGGCAAGAAGGTACTGCTACCGGGCGAGAAGGGCGACGCTCTGGCGGAGGAGGCCCGACGAACGGGCCAGATCGAGATCGCGGACGCCATCTGGAACGAGCTGTGTGACTTCGTCGATCGAGGCTAGTGTCACCGTGAGGAGCTGAACGAGCGACCGGGACGAAGTTCGGAAGTAACCCTCTGGCCCGGGCGCTTCCACCGGAGAAGCTGAAGGCCGAAGAGCTGGATCGACTCAGGCACGCGCCACCTTGGTTCAAGCTGTTGGGCTACCTGAAGCTCGGTGGCCCAGGCTTCCTGGGGGCCGCCACGACACTGGGGGCCGGCACTCTCACGGCCGCCATGCTGTCGGGAGCTGCATTTGGCTACAAGACCCTTTGGATGATCTGGCTCCCATGGGTCTGGGCATGTTCATGATGGCAGCTTCGGCCCGGTTCACCTGTCGGGGCGGGTTTCGAGTCATCATCGAACAGAATCGCTATCACGGTCTGATCGTCGGCTCGCTGATGACGGGCCTCATCGGAACGGCGGCGGTGGCCGTCATCTTCAACTTCGGACAGTACAGCATCGGTGGCCACCTCATCGAATCCCTGGCATCCATGCTGGGCTTCGAGTTTCCCCGACAGGTCAACTGGATCCTCTTCATGGCGGTGACCAGCTACCTGACGTTGAGCTACGTACGCCGGCCTGGCTCGGGGCTGGGGGCGGAAACACGAGACGCTGGCCAGAGTGGACATCGTCTTTGGGCTCTTCCTCCCATTCGTTCTGGTCAACTTTTTCGTCATGGCCGTCTTTGCCGGCACCCTTCACAAGGTGGGAATCACACCGGAAACCGCGCCGGAACTGGCCGCATCTCTGGCGCCGCTCCTCGGCCCCACCTGGTCGGCTGTCCTGTTCTACATCGCCTTCCTGGCCGTACCCATATCCACCACAGTGGGCATGGGCATCGCCGGAGCCATCGCCATCCACGAAGCCCTCGGCTGGACACCGGACACACGATCATGGCGGTGGAAGATCTGTGCCCTCCTCCCCCAGATCGGTTTCCTGGCCGTGTGGTACCCCCGGCCGCTCTGGCTGGTGATCGCAATTGCCGCGTTTCTCTCGCTGTCCACGAACATCGTCGGATGGTCCTTTTATCTGCTGTTGAACGATCGTCGTCTTCTCGGTGAAGATCGGTGCAAATCCTACCTGTGGAACCTGGGGATCATGCTCCAACTCACTCTCCTCAACTGCGTGGCCATCGTCTACGTTTTGAATCGAATTGGATGGTGGATTCGATGATCGATCTGGACCGTTGCTACGGAATCTGGTCCGGGCGGGTGTGGGGGCTGATCGCGAATCTCATGGCCAACGCCCTGGCTCTGTACGGACTAGTGGGATTTCTACGCGACGGGACCCATCTGATCCCCCTGGTCCTTGGAGTCCTGGTGACTGCCGCCTGTATCCTCCTTTTGGCGAAGCCCAGCCGCTAGCGGTGTTCCCAAGGGTGCGAGGGCGTCAGGGGCCGATCTCGGCCAGGCGGAGGCGAGCGTCCTCGAAGCCCGGTTCCAGCTCGAGCGTCGTCTCGAACAACCCTCGCGCTTCTTCCGGGCGGCCCAGGCGCAGCAGAGCGAGGCCAGTGTTGTACGCGTACTGCGGGTTGGAGTCGTCGCGCTTCCGGGCCTGGCGGAAGGCCGTCTCGGCCTCGGCCAGCCGCCCGTGAGCACCGAGGACCATCCCGAGAGAGTTCCAGTAGGAGGCGGGCTCGGGGTCGAGCTCCACCGCTTCCCGTAGACGGCGGATCGACTCCTCCATTTCTCCCATGTCGCGGAGCAGCTCGCCGTAGTGCACCCGCAGCAGGGCGTCGTCCGGGGCCAGGGGCAGGGCCGAGTCGTAGGCTCGTCGCGCCTTCTGGCCCTCGCCGAGCCGCCGCCAGAGTCGGGCCTCGCGCTTGCGCAGATCTGCGTCCCGCGGGCTGGACTCCTGACCCGACCGGATGGCCTCGACCGCGCCCCGCAGGTCGCCCAGCGCGACACGGCAGTCGGCCAGGCCGTCCCATCCCGCGGGATAGCCCGGCTCGAAGCCGACGGCCTGCTCGAACTCGACCGCCGCCTCCCGGTGTCGCCCGAGCGCCAGCAGGGACCGGGCCAGGTAGAAATGCAGCTCGAAGCTCCGGACGCCACGCCCGAGCAGGTCCTGGAACAGCTCCACGCTTCCCGCGAAGTCCTCTTCGTTCAGGCGGACGAGGCCCCGTTGCATGAGGTCGGTGGCGATCTTGAAATCGTCGATCTTATCCTTGGGATCGGCTCCGGGGTCCGCAGCTCCGGCGGCTCCCGGTCCTCCCACGTAGCCGAGCGCAGCGAGCTTCTCCCGAAGCTCGAGGGGCATGCTCTCCCCCGCAGAGCCGGGCTCGGCAGCCGTGGCCTCGTCCGCGAGGATGCGTCCCAGGCTCGCTTGCAACGCTTCCACGCGAGAGGGCTCGACCTCGGCCAGATTGCGCAGCTCTCCCGGATCGTCCTCCAGGTCGTAGAGCTCGGGACGCGGCGCCTGGATGTACTTCCACTTCCCCTCGCGGACCGATCGCAGGTCGCTCCACCCGTAGTGCAGACGCGGCTCCAGCGTCTCGGCGTAGGTCGTCGGCGCCGGCGGCGGCGCCTGGCCGCGCAGCACCCCCGCCAGGCTCTGACCGGGAAGGGCGACTCCTGCCGCCGGCGGCACACCGACCAGGTCCAGAAGCGTCGGGAGCAGGTCGATCGTGCGGACGGTGACGGGAATGCGCCCGCCGGGTATCACGCCGGGTCCGCGGAAGAGCAGCGGAACCGCCAGGGTGGATTGGTATATGAAGAAGCCGTGAGTCGCTTCCCGATGCTCGCCCATCCCCTCGCCATGGTCGGAGGTGACGCAGAACAGAGTCTGGTCGCGCAGCCCGAGCCTCGTGAGGGCGGCATCGATGCGCCCCACCAGCTCGTCGGTCCACGCAATCTCGCCCTCGTAGGGCCGCTCGGCGTAGCGCGAGGCGTAGGGCTCGGGCGGCTCGTAGGGTTCGTGGGGATCGTAGAGATGGATCCAGGCGAAGAGCCGACCCTCGCGGTTCGACTCCAGCCAGGACACCGCCTCCTGGACGACATCGTCGCCGCGCTTCTGGAGCTGGCTCGCGAAGTAGGTCGCTTCGGATTTCTTCTCGAACTCGTCAGAATACGTTTCGAATCCCCGATTCAGGCCCGTGTGAGAGGCGAGGACGATCGAGGACACGAAGGCCGCCGTTCGAAAACCCGCGGTCTGCAAGACCTCGGCGAGCAGCGGCGTTTGCGGACCGAGCCCGGGCGCAAAGTTGTCGCGGATGCCGTGCTGGCTCGGCAGCAGCCCGCTGAACAGCGAGAAGTGGGAGGGGCGTGTCAAGGGGACGTGGGCCATGGCATCCGGCGCCATCGTCCCCTCGGCGGCCAGCCGGTCCAGGTTGGGCGTGGGCAGCCCGCTGTTGCCGTAGCTGCCCAGCCGATCGGCGCGCAGCGTGTCGATGGTGACCAGCACGAGGTGTCGCGCCTCGGGCGGCGGTGGGCGTTCGGGCTCGGGCGAGGTGCACGATGTCGTGAGCAGCGCGAGGGCCGCCAGGCGCGCCGTCAGCTTCACCCGCCTTGCTCCACGCGGGCGCGCTCCAGCTCGCGGCGAGGCGCCGGGACGAACTTGTAGCGAAGGTCGCGCACGGCCGTGAGCCCACTTCACCCGTAGTGGTACCTGGGGTACCAGCTCTCCGAAACGGCCAGGAGTTCCAGCTCTTCGCCTCGACTCGGGGGGACGAGGCTGGTCCCCTCAGCCTCTACGCGCAGCATCTCGAGGGCGGTGGGCATCACGTCTACGATCCTACCTGGCCCGCTCCCTGCTTGAGAAACGACACCGGGAGGCGGCGGCCCAGTTCGAGCAGGCCGTCGGCTTCGAGCCGGGCTATCCCGCGGGGTGGGAGGGCCTGGCTACTCCTGGAGAGGCCGGAACACGATCGGCCGGCCCTGACGGGCCGACCGGATCGTGTTCCGGGTACTGCGCCGTCTCAGGTCAGAACCGGAACCTCGCGCCGATCTGCAGGCGCCGCGGCAGCACGATGCTGGTGGGCAGTCCGAACGACGAGGAAGTCACCCGGGTGCTCCGCACCCTCTGCCCCGAACCGTTGTTGAGGACGTTGTATCCGTCCAGCGTGAGCACGAAACTAGCGTCGCTGCCCAGGTTGAAGGTCTTCTGGAGCCGGAGGTCCAACAGGCTGCGGTTCTCCCAACGGCGGCTGCCGTCCTTCTCCTCGAGCAGGATGGTCTCCCTTCTACCGCCTGCATAACCGGCTCCCAGGATGCTGGTGTCGGCTTGAGTCGTGCGTCCCCAGGCACCTCCGGAAGCGTAGACGTAGTTGGCGCCCGCCAGGAAGCCGGCTCCCAGCTCGACGAACGCCTGCGTCTTGAAGTAGATCGGCATGTCCCCGATCAGTCGACCGCCGATGTTGACGAAGTTGTTGGGACTCTTGCCGAAGTCTCTCCAGGCGACACCGCCGTCCTGGCGGCCTTGGCGGTTCTGTGTAGCCCCCGATGCCAGGCTGCCGGTGGACCTCAGGAATTGAAATGAGGAGTTGAGCTGCCAACGGTCGGACATCCGCTTGGTCACCGCCACGGCGACCGAGTGGACCCTGGTGTCCATGAACTCGGGGTTGCCCAGCCGGTACCGCACGTCCTCCGGATCGCTGGTCAGGATGCTGAGCGTGTTGGTGACGCCAGTCGTCGGATCGGTGAATGGTTCCTGAGCATACGTGCCGGCGACCTCCTGCCACGCGGGGAAGTCCTCGCCCCGCTTGTGAACGTAGGTCAGGCTCACTCCGAGGTTCCTGGACAGCTCGCGCTCAAGGCCGATGATGTACTGGTCGGTGTACGTCGAGTGGATATCGGGGTCGATCTCGTTGTTCGCCGCGCCCGCGAGTTGGATGCCCCTCCCGTCACCCTCCAGCGTCTCGGCATGAAAGCCCGCGGGGTCGTAGTAGCCCACGCTGGTGACGAAGTCAGTGGTCGCTATGTTGCCCGGGCCTCCGGCGAAATCCATGGTGACGATCCCGCGGCTGTAGCGGCCGTAGTGACCTTTGAGAAGGGTCCTGCCATCGTCGGTGAGCGCGTAGGTGAAGCCCAGCCTCGGCGAGAAGGTCGAGTAGTCGTAGAGGTTGTCGATCCCAGGTGTGACCACTTCGCCGGTTGGGTTGCCGTCGAGGTCCACCCCCAGCAGGTCGGGCACGCTGGCCCGGTCGTAGTCGTAGCGCGCGCCCAGCTTGAGCGTGAGGCGGTCGTTCACCCGGAAGGTGTCGTCGAAGAAGACCGACCTGTTGTTGGCGATGCCCCCGTAGGAGAAGGGGTTGTAGTCGGTGCCGAAGACGTACTCGTCGCCGTTGTCGTCCAGGTACAGGGCGAACCAATCCGTATAGCCGACGATGGCGTTCTCCCGCCCCGCCCGCAGGTACTGGACCCCGAACTTGAAGTCGTGGCTTCCGCCCAGCCAGTTGTCGGCATAGTGGGAGAGGGCGACGGTGGCGGAGGTCGACTTTTCATCGAGGTCGTACCAGTAATCGGGGCCGCCCGTGTACAGGCAGGGGCCCGTCGAGCAGTCGCCCCCGTAGGCGTAGTTGTAGAACCAGGGCCCATCCCGGCGCTGGCTCTCGTCAATCGGGCCGTAGTGGTCTCTCCCGTAGAAGCCCCCAGCCCGCACCTCGAGCAGGGTTGCCTCAGAGAGGACGCCCGTGTAGGCGACGCTCGGTGCCGGCGTCCTCCCGTACTCGCGGGACCCCCAGCTCGGAGACAGGTCGGGGCCGCTGTTCGAGCCAAAGGAGTACCAATCCTGGTGCCACGCGGCGACTAGGTTGTGATTGGGGTTGATCTGAAAGTTGAGCTTCCCGAAGAACGCTTTGATCGTGTCCCCAACCGGGAACTCCTCGGGGACACCCACCCCGGCACTACTCTCCGCCTTGTCCTGGTAGGAGAGGAAGAACCAGAGCTTGTCCTTCGCTATGGGCCCGCCGAGCTGGGCCGTGAAATCGCGGTCCTCGTCGACGAAGTAGGGATGGCCGTTGTCGAAGTCGTCGTCGGTGTTGCGCCCGGTCAGCGAGTCCGTCTGGAAGTAGATGCCGACGTCGCCACGGAAGCTGTTGGTCCCCTGCTTGGTGACCACGTTGAAGACGGCGCCGGGGGCGTGACCGTACTCGGCAGGGGCGCCCAGCGCGATGACCTCGACCTCCGCGACGATGTCGGGGTTGGGGCTGAGCCAGGTGCGGCCCTGGGAGCGCGAGTTGATGGAGATTCCGTCGAGCTGGAACGCGTTCCCATCGGTCTCCGAGCCCATCGACATCAGGTTTCCCTCTTCGGAATCCGTAGTGATACCGGGGGCCGCCCTCATCAGGTCGTAGATGCTGGTCCGCCGCAGCGGGAGGTTGGTCACCATCCGAACGTCGTAGTTGTCGCTGAGCCCGGTATCCGTCCTGTCCACCACCAAGGCGCTGCTGCTGACCGTGAGCTGCTCGGCCACGGCGCCCAGGCTCAGGGTGACGTTCTCCTCGGTCGTGAAGCCCACGTTCACCCTGACGCCGCTGCGTTTGGCTGGGGCGAAGCCGTCCATCGAGAAGTTCAGGTTGTAGGAGCCGGGGAACAGACGGTTGAAGCGATAGAAACCTCTGCCGCTGGTGGTCGCTGTTTGGCTGCCCTGCACGTTTTCGCCCTCGAGCGTCACCGTGACGCCCGGCAGCACCGCGCCGGTGTTGTCCGAGACGGTCCCGACGACGTCGCCCGTGGTCCGCTGGGCGAAGGCGGGAGTGGTGGCGATCAGCAATCCGACCAGGCACGGAACGAACGAAAGTCTACGCATGCGCTTCCCTCCTGAGTTTTGGCGCCGCGCAGCAGCGCGACCCACGTTCGTAAGCAATCCAGTTCAAAGCATGATGCGTTAGAGGCGGTTCACGTTGTGAACCGCCGTCGCGATGTTCTTCCTCACCGAGCTCCGGCGCCGCGCTGTAGCGCCGCTTACGTCGATAAGCTTAGGCAAACTTAGCACTTGAGACGTTCGCGATGCAACCCCGATGCCAGATTCACCCAATCACTCTGAAAACATGCATCGTGTTTATTTACAACGATTTGACTCACATGCGATTCGCGACAGTCCGGGCGGGCGATCCAATTGCGTGAATCCGATCCGACACGATGGAACAACATCGTGTGTATCGGTCACGTTATGAACCACCGTCGCGAAGCAGGGACCTGCTGTCAAGGAGACCGGGCAGTCGATGATTGGGGTGCGCCCTGACGGGACGAAAGAGCTGATCGCCGTGGAGGACGGTTACCGGGAGAGCACGGAGAGCTGGCAGGAGTCACATTCGTCGAGCGAGTTCGTCAGGGGCGAGCGGAGAAGAAAGCTGAAGGGAAGGAACAGGCCGCCTAATCACAGAATGCGATCCACAACTCTTGGCACTAGCTCCTCTTCTTCCAATAGGATCGCGTCTGACAGGGCGCGGGCATAGGCATGGGAAGAGCGTCAAGAAAGAGCACGAAAAGGCACGGGCGTCCCTTTGGTGGAAAAGGCCCCGTGGTCCTCAGCCGGCGGCGCAGATGGCTCTATTCCGCTTTTGCAGCGATCGTCGTTCCGACAGTCTTCTTCCTGGTGCTGGAAGGTCGGTGTGCGAGGCGAGGACGATCGAGGAAACGAATGCCGCCGTCCGAAAGCCCGCGGTCTGCAAGGCCTCGGCGAGCAGGGGCGTTTCCGGAGCGCCCACGTTCGAGACGTTGTCGCGGATGCCGTGCTGGCTCGGCAGCAGCCCGCTGAACAGCGAGAAGTGGGAGGGGCGTGTCAACGGGACGTGGACCATGGCGTCCGGGGTCATCGTCCCCTCGGCGGCCAGCCGGTCCAGGTGGGGCGTGGGCAGCCCGTGGTTGCCGTAGCTGCCCAGGCGATCCGCGCGCAGCGTGTCGATGGTGACCAGCACGAGGTGCCGCGCCTTCGGCGGTAGTGCGCGTTCGGGCTCGGGCGAGGTGCACGATGTCGTGAGCAGCGCGAGGGCCGCCAGTTGTGGGAGCTTCACTCGCCTCGCTCCAGCTTCTTGGCGGCGGCGAGCTGGCGCGCAGCCTCCTTCTGGTTCCCGCGGCGGTTGTGGATGTCGGCCAGGATGTAGTGTCCGAACGGAGCTTGCTCGGGCTCCGGATTCTTGGCCAGGCCCGTCTCAGCGGCCTCCTCGGCCTGCTCCAGCTCCCCGGCGTCGAGCAGGGCCTTGGCCAGATACAGGTAGCCAATCGCGAACTCCGGGTTCCAGCCGACCGATTCCTGGAGTCGAGTCCGGGCCTCCTCGGGGCGTTCGCTCATCAGCAGCAGCTTGCCCAGGTTGAAGGCGGCCTTGAAGGCCCCGGGCGTCTGGGCGATCTCCGCTTCGTACTCGGCAATGGCTCGCTCGATCTGGCCGCGCGCCTCGTGGGCGAGAGCCAGGTTGAAGTGGGCCCGCGGCAGCTCTGACTTCTCCGCCAGGGCCTTCGAGATGACCCTCTCGGCGTCGGCGTGCCGCCCCAACTCGATGTAGCACTCGCCCAGCTTCAAGTGGAACTTCGGCCGGTCCACGTCGAGCGCCAGGGCGTCCCTCAAGGTCCTCTCGGCCTCGTCGAAGCGTTCTTGGCGCATGTGGATGTCCGCCAGGTGCCAGAACAGCTTGCCGTCCCTGGGATCGAGTTCCAGGGCCCGCTCGAGGCCGATCACCGCGTCCTCCAGCCGCCCCTCGTTCTTCTGGGCCAGTGCCAGGCTGAAGGTGGCGCCACGATGCTCGGGGTCGAGCTCCAGGGCCTGCCGGAGTGCCTGGATTCCCTCCTCGGGACGGTCGGCCTTTTCGTGGAACCTCGCGAGCAGCGTGTAGGCCTCGACGATCTCCGGATCCTCGACCAGCGCCTGCTGGACCTTGGCGATGGCCTCGTCGATCCGCTCCTCCGAGGCGTCCTGGCTCGCCTTCCTCAAGAGGTTGAAGAGGCCGATCTTCTCCTTCGGGTCCCCCCGGGGTCGGTCCTCGAGGTTGCGGGCGCTGAGGCTGCCGCCGAGGTAGCCCAGGGCCTGGAGGCGCTCCTCGGTCTCCGGGTCCATGGCGGAGGGCCCGCGTGACGCCGCCTCGCTGGTGACCTGTTCCAGCAGTCCCAGAAGCGCCCGCTCCAGGGCATCGGCACGATGCGAATCCTCTGCCGCCAGGTTCTCGAGCTCGCCGGGATCTTCAACCAGGTCGTACAGCTCGCGGCGAGGCGCCTGGATGAACTTGTAGCGACCGTCGCGCACGGCCGTGAGCTCACTCCACCCGTAGTGATACCTGGGGTACCAGCTCTCCGAAAGGGCCAGGAGTTCCAGCTCTTCGCCTCGACTCAGGGGAACGAGGCTGGTCCCCTGGACGCTCAACGGAGCCTCTACGCGCAGCAGCTCGAGGGCGGTGGGCATCACGTCCACGATCCGAACCTGGTCGGGCACCACCCGGGAGGGAACGCCGGGCCCGGCGATCATGAGCGGAATCTGAACCACCTCGTCATAGATGAAGAACCCGTGGTCCAGCTCTTTGTGAGCCCCCAGGGCCTCGCCGTGATCCCCGATGACAACGACCAGGGTGTCCTCGAGATGGCCCAGCTCCGCCAGGCCGTCCAGCAAGCGTCCCACCAGCTCGTCGGTCCACGCGATCTCGGCGTCGTAAGATCCTGACCGGGTGCGAGGGAAGCGGGAACGATAGGGCTCGGGGGCCTCGTACGGGGTGTGCGGATCGTAGAGGTGCACCCAGCCGAAGAAAGGCGCCTCCGATTCTTCGCCGAGCCAGCGCAGGGCCTCCGCGATCACTTCGTCACCCTTCCGCTGCACGCTGGCCATGCCGCCGCCCTTCATCTCGGACAGGTCGAACTCGTCGAAGTAGCGGTCGAAGCCCTGGTGCGTCCCCCAGCGGGAGTCGAGGACGAAGGCCCCGACGAAGGCTCCCGTACGGTATCCCTCGCCGCGCAACACCTCGGCGAGGGTGACCTGCTCGTCTCCGAGGTAGAAGCCGCCGTTGTCGCGGACCCCGTGGCTGGCCGGGAAGGTCCCGGTCAGCAGGGACGAGTGCGCCGGCAACGTGAGCGGGGCCACCGTGGTGGCCTGCTCGAAGCGCAGGCCCTGTGCACCGAGGGCATCGAGGCGCGGCGTCTGGGCCTTGGCGTAGCCGTAGCTGCCGAGGGCGTCGGCTCTCACGGTGTCGATCGAGACCAGAAGCAGGTGAGGTCTGGTCCGGAAGAAGGGGGCGAAACCCAGACGGCTCGCCAGCACCCAGACACCGAGCCCGAGTAGTGCGAGGAGGGCCAAACCGGCTAGTTTTCTCCGCATGAAAGCCTGCTTGGGACGCTATCGTTGGGCAAAACCCCTGTCAAGGATTGCCGTGTCGTGGTGATTCCAACGCTCACCGAACCGTTGTCCCCGAATGCCTGGGCAGATACAGTCGGGTGCGGCGGCGCGCACCGTCCACCCGACGAAGCGATGCCCTGAGACCTCAACCCTGGTGGTGACCCATGCGCACCCTCCTGGCCTCCTGTCTGATCGCTCTGGTCGCTCTCATCGCGGTCCTTGAACCGGATCCAGACCCCGCGGCCGCCGCGGGCGTGGCCGCCCGGCAACAGACCAACATCCGCAACGATCCACGAGTGATCTCGGCCATCGAGCTGCTCGAAGTGTGGCTCGATGCCCATTTGGCATACGAGCAGCTCCCGGGGATCTCGGCCGCCATCGTCCATGATCAGGACCTGCTCTGGAGCCGGGGCTTCGGCTACGCCGATGTCGAGAGTGAGGTGGCGGTATCGCCGCAGACGATCTTCAGCATCTGCTCCGTCTCGAAGCTGTTCACCAGCATCGCGGTGATGCAGCTTCGCGACGCCGGCAAGTTGAACCTCGACGACCCGGTGGGGAAACACCTGCGCTGGTTCGACATCCAGCAGACCTACGCCGATGTCCCGCCCGCCACCGTGCGCGGCTTGCTGACGCACACCTCAGGTCTGCCGCGCGAGTCGCCGTTTCCGTACTGGACGGACCCGGCCTTCCCCTTTCCGACCCGAGAAGAGCTGATCGAGCGCGTGAGCAGCCAGCGCACGCTCTACCCCACGGATCGGTACTTCCAGTATTCGAATTTCGGAATGGCACTCCTCGGGGAGATCGTCAGCGCGGCTTCCGGCATGCCCTATGACAGCTACGTTCGGCAGCGGATTCTCGACCCGCTGGGCATGACCGATACGACGACGGATCTCCCCCTTCGGCTGGCGGGGGGGCAACTCGCCACCGGGTACTCACCGCTGGATCGTTCGGGGCAGCGCCACGAGCTGGCGTTGTTTCAGGCACGTGCCATCGCGCCGGCGGCAGGCTATGCGTCGACGGTGGAGGACCTGGGACGTTTTGCCTCCTGGCAGTCTGGCCTCCTCGGCAGCGAATGGGGCGGGAAAGCGGAATCGATTCCCGGAGCCTCGATCCTGCGACCCAGCACCCTTCGCGAGATGCAGCGGGTGCACCGGGTCGATCCTGAGTTGTTTGCCAGCGAGGGTTCACATTGGGGGCTGGGGTTCGGTATCTATCAGGGAGACGACGAGCGAACCGTGGATGGAACCTATGTGGGACACGGTGGCGCCTGTCCCGGCTTTCGCACCTCTCTGCTGCTGCAGCCGGACACCAAGATCGCCGCCATAGCGATGATCAACGCTGAAGGTGCAAGGGCGAGCCCGGGGGTCATCACTCGAGCGGCTCACAAGCTCGTGCGCAACGCCATCTCGGAAGCCGTCGGGTCTCCGCAGCAGGCGAGTGCCGCCGACCCGGACCTGCGCCAGTACACCGGGCTCTACACTACTGTGGCCTGGGGGGAGCTGGCGGTCGTGATCTGGGGCGACCAGCTGGCGCAGGTTTACCTACCGACGAAGGACCCCCTGGGGGGCCTCACCAGGTTCGAGAGGACCGGTGAGCATCGCTTTCGTCGAGTCCGTGACGATGGTGAGCTCGCAGAGGAGCTCGTCTTCGAGCTCGAGAACGACACCGTCGTCCGCATGTGGCGAAACGGCCAGTACTCCACCAAGGTGCGCTGACGTACGGTCCGCGACTACTGCTTGAACGCAGCGATCAGCTTGTTCGCCGAGTCGACGTTCTGCACCTCTGTCGGGTCCATCGAGACGTACGTTTCGAGGTGCTGGAGGGCCCCGGGAACATTGCCCTGGCCAACGAGGAGCGTCCCCAGGTGGAAGTGCGCCTCGGCCAAGGTGTCGTCGGCGGCGAGAGCGGCCTGGAACGCGGAGATCGCCTCCGCCGTCTTGCCGCTGTTCATGAGGAAGATGCCGTAGTTGAACTGGGCGGTGGCGTCCTCCGGGTTCTCTCGGGCGGCCCGGTTCGCGAGCTCCTGCGCCTCGGCATTGCGGCCGGTCTCCATGTAGACGCCGGCAAGGCCGGTGGTGGCCGGGCGGGAGCCGGGACTCAGCTCGAGGGTCTTCAGGTAGCTCGCCTCCGCGTTCGCCCAGTCCTCCTGCTGGACGTAGACGTAGGCGAGGTTCAGGTGGATCTCGGGAACCGTGGGGGCCTCCTCCAGTAGCTCCCTATAAAGCAGTTCAGCCTCGTCGAACTGCTGGGAGCGGGTGAGCTCGACGGCCTTCATGAACTTCGCGTTCCGCGCCTCTCCCTGCTCCGTCACTATCTGGGCGATAGACGTGAGCTCGATGTCGGGGGTCTTCGTCCGGCCGCCGAGGCTCACGTCGCGCTCCACGACGCTCGACCGGTAACCCTCCTTGTTCGCGGTGAAGCGATAAGGCCCCGGGTGGAGGCCCACCTTCATGAAGCGGCCCTTGTCATTCGTCTCGAGCTCGTACTTCGTTGTCATCTCGCCCTGATACTCCAGCACCACCGTGGCCTGCGCCACGCCGTTGCCCTCGGAGTCGACGACCCGGCCATGGGCGGCGCCGGTCGAACTCTGGGCCTCCACCGAGGCCGTGAGAAACGCGAGCGAGAGCAGGAAACCGCCTGCGATCAACGCACCCTTCATAGCCGCTACCGCCTTTCTATGATCAGCTCCAAGTGTCTCACGCCGGGTTATCTGCCACCAGGTCAGCATGCGTGTGTTGGCGAGCTCGTGCGAGGGCGTCAGGGGCCGATTTCGGCCAGGCGGAGGCGAGCGTCTTCGAAGCCCGGTTCCAGCTCGAGCGTCGTCTCGAACAACCCTCGCGCTTCTTCGGGGCGGCCCAGGCGCAGCAGAGCGAGGCCAGTGTTGTACGCGTACTGCGCGTTGGAGTCGTCGCGCTCCCGGGCCTGGCGGAAGGCCGTCTCGGCCTCGGCCAGCCGCCCGTGAGCACCGAGGACCATCCCGAGAGAGTTCCAGTAGGAGGCGGGCTCGGGGTCGAGCTCCACCGCTTCCCGTAGACGGCGGATCGCCTCATCCACCTCTCCCATGTCGCGGAGCAGCTCGCCGTAGTGCACCCGCAGCAGGGCGTTGTCCGGGGCCAGGGGCAGGGCCGACTCGTAGGCGCCTCGCGCCTTCTCGCGCTCGCCGAGCCGCCGCCAGAGTCGGGCCTCGCGCGTACGTAGACGCGCCTCCCGCGGGCTGGACTCCTGACCCGACCGGATGGCCTCGACCGCGCCCCGCAGGTCGCCCAGCACGGCACGGCAGTCTGCCAGGCCCTCCCACCCCGTGGGATAGCCCGGATCGACGCCGACGGCCTGCTCGAACTGGGCTGCCGCCTCCCGGTGTCGTTCCAGCGCCAGGAGAGCCCGGGCCAGGTAGAAATGGAGCTCGAAGCTCCGGACGCCACGCCCGAGGAGCTCCTGGAACAGCTCCGCGCTTCCCGCGAAGTCCTCTTCGTTCAGGCGGACGAGGCCCCTTTGCATGAGGTCGGTGACGATCCTGTAGTCGTCGATCTTGTCCTTGGGATCGGCTCCGGGGTCCGCGGCTCCGGCGGCTCCCGGGCCACCCAGGTACCCGAGCGCCCCGAGCTTCTCCTGGAGATCCAGGGGCAGGCTCGCCCCCGGCGAGCCGGGGTCGGAAGCCGTGGACTCGGCCGCGAGGAACTCACCCAGACTCGCGTGCAACGCTTCCAAGCGAGACCTCTCGACTTCGGCCAGGTTGCGCCGTTCTCCCGGATCGTTCTCGAGGTCGTAGAGCTCCGGGCGCGGCGCCTGGATGTACTTCCACCTCCCCTCCCGGACCGAGCGCAGGTCGCTCCACCCGTAGCGCAGACGCGGCTCCAACGTCTCGGCATAAGTCAGCGGCTCCGGCGGCGGCTCCTGTCCGTGCAGCGCCCCGGCCAGGCTCTGACCGGGAAGGGCGACTCCTGCCGGGAGCGGCACACCGACCAGCTCCAGAAGCGTGGGGAGCAGGTCGATGGTGCGAACGGTGACGGGAATGCGCCCGCCGGGCACCACGCCGGGTCCGCGGAAGAGCAGCGGAACCGCCAGCGTGGATTGGTATATGAAGAAGCCGTGAGTCGCTTCCCGATGCTCCCCCATCCCCTCGCCATGGTCGGAAGTGACGCTCAGCAGCGTCTGGTCGCGCAGCTCGAGCCTCGTGAGGGCGGCATCGATCCGCCCCACCAGCTCGTCGGTCCACGCAATCTCGCCGTCGTAGGGCCGCTCGGCGTAGCGCGAGGCGTAGGGCTCGGGCGGGTCGTAGGGTTCGTGGGGGTCGTAGAGGTGGATCCAGGCGAAGAGCCGAGCCTCAGTACCCTCCGCCCCCGACTCCAGCCAGGACACGGCCTCCTCGACGATTTCGTCGCCGCGCTTCTGGAGATCGGTCGCCATGTGGACCTCTCCGTCTTCTCCCCCGTCGAACTCGTCGGAGTACGTGTCGAATCCCCGGTTCAGGCCGCTGTGCGAGGCGAGGACGATCGAGGAAACGAATCCCGCCGTCCGAAAGCCCGCGGTCTGCAAGACCTCGGCGAGCAGGGGCGCTTCCCCAGCGCGTGGGGGCGCGAGGTTGTCACGGACGCCGTGCTGGGACGGCAGGAGCCCGCTGAACAGCGAGAAGTGGGAGGGGCGTGTCAACGGGACGTGAACCATGGCGTCCGGGGCCATCGCCCCCTCGGCTGCCAGCCGGTCCAGGTTGGGCGTGGGCAGCGCGCGGTTGCCGTAGCTGCCCAGACGATCGGCGCGCAGCGTGTCGATGGTGACCAGCACGAGGTGCCGCGCCTTCGGCGGTGGTGCGCGTTCAGGCTCGGGCGAGGTGCACGATGTCGTGAGCAGCGCGAGGGCCGCCAGGTGGGGAGTGAGCTTCACCCGCCTCGCTCCAGCTTGCGGACGCGCTCCAGCTTGCGGACGCGCTCCAGCTTGCGGGCGGCGGCCGGCTTCGGGCTTCTCTTCCAGGGCCCTCGATGAGGACTCTCTCGGCATGGACATGAGCATATCCAGAATTGTTGTGGCTTCTTCTTCCGGGTAGCCAAACTTGGAGAGCGCCCGCCCGAGAGGTCAGTCAGCTCTTGGTCCGCGTTTGGCTCAGTCGGGTCATCCCATTCGGGCCCGATCCACCCGGAGTCGGGCCGATACGGAAGTGTACACGGAGCCGTCTCCGAGCCCATCGACATCAGCATGTGTCCAACGACTCCGCTTCCATTATCCATAGCCGAGGTGATGCCGGGGGCCGCCTGTGAACCCCTGAATCGCGACGAGTGGCGGTCGGGAGCTCAGGATGCCGTGGGTCGACGCCCTCGAGCGCGGCTCATGGCTCGAATCGCGTAGACGACGAGCGAGGCGCCGATGAGCGCCGCTATGCTGATGGCTTCTTCGGCCGGCACCTGCAGGAGCAGCCAGCCGACGATGAGGCAGCTCGATAGCGGGATGAGGGGTCCGAACGGCAACTGGAACTCTCCGGCTCTGGGCAGGCCGTCGCGCTGGCGCACGCGCAGCACGGCCAGGCTCACGCCGAGGTCGATGAGCAGCAGCGACCCGGTTGCAAACACCGCCAGATACCTGAACGTGCCGCTCAACGCGAATGCGCACACCACGATCGCAAAGAAGATCACGGCAACGTGCGGCGTCTTGTACTGGGGATGGACCTTCGACAGGAACCTCGGCAGGTTGTCGTCCAGCGATGACGCGAAAATGACTCTCGGGGCGCCCAGCATGTCTCCGCTGATCGCGCCGTAGATCGAAATGACGACGCCCGCGAGCAGCATCTTCCCGCCCCAGTCGCCGAACACCTCGACCGCAACAGCCTGAAGCGGTGCTTCGGTGTTGTTCGCAAGCTCCGGTCCGAGCACGCCTTGCGCCACCGTTTGCAGCCCCACGTAGAGCGCGACGAGACCGCCCATCCCAATCATCAGTCCCATCGGTACGGTCTTCGATGGGTTCTTGATTTCCCCACTGGCGTTCAGCGCACATTCCGCTCCGGTGAAAGCAAAGAACAGCATGATCGCCCCCGCTCCAATGTCTCGAACGGAAGGCCATTCGGGAATGGCGAGATTCTCCATGTTGATGGCGAACAGGCCGGCGACCAACAGCAGGAACAGCGGAATCAACTTTGCCACGGTGTTGAACACGTATAGCCGTACGCCCGCCTCGACGCCCTTGATGTTGACGGCTGCCAGGAACACGAACAAGGCGATGATGAACACCGCGCGTGGAATGCTCTCGCCAAGAACCGGAAACGCGACCGACATCGACTCGACCATGGCAACGGTGATGGCAGCATCCGCCAGGGCGCTGTAGCCGAACCAGAACAAAATCGACGCTACGAATCCCGCACACGGTCCAAACGCCTCTTCGACGTAGGCGTAGGCGCCGCCACTGCGGGTGACGCGGCTGCCGATTTCCGCGAAGCACAGGAAGACCAGGGCGACAGCGACCGAACAGACGAGGTAGGCCAGAATCGCGGCGGACCCCAGCTCCGCCGCGATGCGGCCCGGCAGGACAAAGATGCCGGCACCGACCACCATGTTCACGACGCTGAAGCCGAGCGCGCCGGTGCCGATCGCGCGCACCAGACCCTCGTCCCCCACGCTGCCCGGTGCCGCCATCGGCTACCCCTGTCGTCTTGCTATTGGGGAGCCGGCACCTGGTGGCTTTCCGTGCCGGATCGTGCTCACGAGCGTGATGTGGTAGAGCAACGGCTCACTTGCCAGCCGTCGTGCCACCATCGATCGCCAGGGAGGTACCCGTTACGAAGCGTGCCTCGGCCGAAGCCAGATAGAGGACCCCGTGGGCGATCTCGGCTGGAGTCCCGATGCGCTTCAGCGGCGCATAGTCGATCATCCTCTGCTCTGCGGCGGCCGGGTCGGGTTTCTTGTCGATATGGTCGCGGCGGATCATGTCGGTATCGACATAACCCGGGCAGACGCAGTTGACGCGTACGTCCGGCGCCACTTCCAACGCCATGGCGCGGCTCATCATGACGACCCCGCCCTTGGACCCGCAGTAGACGGTGATTCCGGGAACCCCAATCAGGCCGGCGTCCGAGGCGATGTTGACGATGTTGCCCTTGGACTCGTGCAATACGGGCAAGGCCGCACGGCAACAGAAGAACGTGCCCTTCAGGTTGACGTCGACGTGAGCGTCCCACATCGCCTCGTCGCAATCTGCAATCGGCCGGCCAGAACCGACGCCGACGCTGTTCACCAGGACGTCCAGGCCGCCGAAGGCGTCGTTCGCAGCCTGGACCACCGACTCGCAGCCGGGAACGGTCCCGATATCGCCGGGGGCTGCGACCAGTCGCCCATTCCCGTTGAGTCTGTCGATGCCGGCGCTCACGGATTGCTCCGTTCTGCCGTTGATGGCGACGCGCGCGCCCGCGTCGACGAAGGCTCGTGCAATGGCAAAACCTATTCCGCGACTGCTGCCCGTCACCAGGACCCGCTTGTCCGTGAAGTCCATGTCGCCCTCCGCTTCTACTGAATGATCCGCTTGAACACATCGAGGTTGATGTTCCGTCCACAGACGACCGCGACTACCTTCTTGCCTTTGAATCGCTCTTTGTGCTTGAGCAGCCCTCCAACGCCGAGAGCTCCAGAACCTTCGACCACGAGACGATGCTGCTCGAACAGGAGCCGAATGGATTCTTCTATTTCCTGCTCGGTGAGCAGCAGGATCTCCAGGCCGTATCGCCGACACAGAGGCAGCGTGATGCTGTCCAGATCGACGCCGCCGGCGCAGGTGTCGGCCAGCGTCGGCAAGGTATCCATCTGAACCATCTTGTCGGCTCGCACGGATTCATACATCACGGGGGAGTTCTCGGGCGAGACGCCAATGGTCTCCACTTCTGGATTGTTAGACTTGAGCCAACCTGCGGATCCGGTGAGCAGTCCCCCTGCCCCCACGGCGAACAGAGCTGCATCCAGGTCGGGGAGTTGCTTGGAGATCTCGTACCCACATGTCCCCTGCCCGCCGACCACGATCGGGTCGTTGTATGGCGACACGTAGATCTTGTCCTGCTCTTCCGCCACCCGCCGGGCCTCTTCCTCTGCATCCCAGGCGCGTGTGCCATGAATGACCAGATCCAGGCCGTGCGACCTCAGTAGCTCCAGGCGTGATGGCTCGAGGTCCTCGGCCACGTAGATCGTCGCGCGGCGCTTGCGAATCCTCATTGCCTCGGCGACCGCAAGCGCGTAGTTCCCTGTCGAAGCGGAGACCACTCCTTTGTCGAGCTCGGCCTCCGTGAGCGACAGGATCTTGTTGAGGGCGCCACGGAACTTGAAGGAAGCGGTTCGCTGCATCAAGTCCAGCTTCAGCCAGACTTCGCCCTCTATCTGCTTACTGAGATACATCGAGTACTCGAGAGGTGTGGGCGAGAGATGGTCCTGGCACCTCTCGATGGCCTCCCCGACCAACTGGGGTACGTCCAGTGATTCTCCGTCAGTCGTCATGATCGTTGCCTTTCTCGCGGTTGCTCTCTCTGACGGCCTCGTTGAGCTGTAGCGCAACGCGCTCGCGCGGGGGAACGGATGCAAGATCTGAGTCTGATGGCCTAGCCCTCCACAAAACCCTTGAGCGCGCTCAACAGGTTGTCTTCTATCTCTATCTCACCAGCCTCCAGAATCTTCGATCTGATCCTGTCTCCGCGCTCTCCTGGGACCATGACCTCGTCTACTCCTTCGAGCTTCTTGGCCTGTCTGATCGCCGTGGCGATCTTGGTGGTCTCTTCTTTGAATCTCTGCATCCCGATCATGGCTTGGGGGTCGATCGCAATGGCCACGTTGCCGTCGTTGTCGCTCTTATTCAGGAAATCCCCACCCACCAGAGCTCCCCCGATGATCTGAACCATGAGAGCGAGCCCGGCGCCCTTGACGCCTTTGTCGAAGGGTCGTATCGCTCCTTCCATGATCTCTGCGGGATCCGTCGTTTCGCGCCCGTCTTTGTCATAGCCAAGCCCCTCTGCTACCTGGACTCCCTGGGTCTTGGCTTCCAACAAACCGAAGTAGGAAATGCCTGACGACGCCATGTCCAACACGATGGGTTCAGCATCGGTCGGGACGCCCCAGGCTATCGGGTTGGTACAGAACAAGGGCTCATAGGAGCCGTGGGGCGGGATCAACGCGAAGGGGTAGCTCGACATGGTGATGCCGATCAGTCCTGCGTCTGCGATCTTTCGTGACCAGTGACCCATGGCGCCAGAGGATCCATCACCGTTGTGTATCCCTACTATGGCTATTCCCATCTCGTTGGCTTTTCGTATTGCCATGTTGACGGCTTGCTCCATGGCGATGGCTTCCATCGAGAGATTGGCATTGATGATCGCGGTCGTTGGGGTTTCTTTCTCTATGGTCGGTGTCTGTGCCTTCTGGTGTCGTGGCAGTCCGGCGCCGATCAGCTTGACGATGCCCTGGTTGTTTCCTCTCGTCTGGGCGTACATGAGCATCTCCAGGATGATGGTGGCTTCCTCTTCCGGGTAGCCATACTTGGAAAGTGCTCGCTTCGCGAGGTCTGTCAGCTCCTGGAGCGAGATCTTCACGGTGCCTCCTTTGTTTCCGTCGAGTGCGCGTGGGTCGTCACGTCCAGGGACGACCCACCCACGGGCTGCCGCGGTCGCCAGCGCAGATCTGTCGCTGGACCCTCTCGGCATGCCGGCCCCCACCCCTCGAAAAGCGGGGACACGATCCGCCGATCCGGACGGCCGACGTATCGTGTCCCCGTGAGAGTGTCTCTAGGTCAGAACCGGCGGCGGCGCTGGAGCGCCGCTCGTGGAGACTCCGGCCGAGTTGGAACCAATTACACGCATATAGTCCGTACACGGGGGCTGCAAACTCGATGCCAGACTATCCAGTCATCTGAGTTCACTCGTCGTGTTTGTTTTTCAACGACTTAACTCACATACCAATCACGACAGTCCAGGCGGGCAGTCCAATTGGATGCATTTCGATCCAAGACACTGGAATCGATTCACATTGTGAACCGATTCCAGGAAGCGGAGCAGGCGTTCTTCGGCAAGGGAATCGCCGTGCTTCGCAGCCAAGACACGGTTCGCTGAGAACCCAGGCCGTCGAAAATTTCCATGGTTTCGGTTCACTTAGTGGAATGACCTGAATCGACCGTCGGTAGGGCTTCTGGAGGAGGCGCAGCCTGCCACATTCGCCTTTCTTGCGCTGTCGCGGATGCCGAAGGTAGCTCGCCAGGCAAGGAGCATGGCGGAATCTGGGAGGCTGGCCCCCGGTTGACGAGGGCCGCGGGTGCGACTACACTCTAGTTCGCATAGCGAACCATCGGTTCATTTTATGAACCACACTCCCTATCCCGGGACTCGCGCCGTCCGGCGCGCCGTGAGCGTGCTGAGGGCCTTCACGGGCTCACGGCCCGAGATGGGGCTGTCCGAGGTCGCGCGGATCGCTGGCCTCAACAAGACCACGGCCTTTCGGATACTGAGTGCTCTCGAGGACGAGGGGCTCGTTCGGCGCGCCTCCCAGGGCGACGCCTATCGACTCGGCCCCGACTTGGCCACCATGGGCCTTCGCGCCCTCGGGGCCACCGGCCTGCTCTTCGCCGCCCACGCCGAACTCCCCGCCCTGGCCGAAACCACCCAGGAGACGGCGAGTCTCCACGTTCTGGTTGGTCGCGAGGTGGTGATTCTGGACGAGGCGTTCGGGGGACGCGTGCTCGCTGCAAAGAAAGAGGTGGGAACCCGCTGGCCGGGCCACGCGACCTCGACCGGCAAGGCACTGCTCGCGTTCGGGTCCGAGGAGCAGATGCAGGAGTTCTTGAGACAGCCTCTCCCGAGACTCACCCCGAAAACTGTCTGCGATCCGGATGCGTTGCGGAGGGAGCTGCGGCGGGTCCGGGCCAGGGGCTACGCCACGTCGCGGGAGGAGCTGGAGATCGGCTATGTGGCCGTGGGGGTTCCGGTGATTGGCACCGACGGGACAGCGGTGGCGGCACTGAGCGTCGGGGGGCCCAGCACGCGGCTGGCGGGCGCGCGCATGAGCGACTTCGCTCAGCTCCTATTGGCAGCGGCGGCGCGCATCTCGGAACGCCTCGGCGTTGGCGAGAACAGGGACGCGTGACCGGCCCGGCATCGTTGTCCCGCCGCTTCGAGCCGGTTTCGGAGGCCCGAGCGGCGTTGGCCTAGCGCGGACTTCGGCAGCCTTCCCCTCCCGGGCGGTGGCGCGTCGCGATCACGCGGAAGGCGGGCTCGATCTCAGGATGTGGTACACGGCCTTCGAAATCTGAATATCCTGGACTGCGACACCGGTGAGGTCGGCGACGGTGATCTGGGAATCATCGGTTCGCTGCAGCGCCGGGTCGCCGATGACCTTGCCGAGCTCGACGGCGTCGCCGTCCTGCAACAATCCGGCTTTCAGTGCGTGATAGATCTCGCCGCGCAGCCGGCACTGCTCGATGCTGTCGGCGACCACGAGATCCGCCTTGCGGAGGATTGCGGAATCGAGCTCCTTCTTCTCGAGGGTGTCGGACCCCATCGCGGTGATGTGGGTTCCCTCTCTGACCTGTTCGGCACGCAGCAGCGGGGCGTGAGACGGCGTGGCGGTGACGATGAGGTTACAGGTGGCGGCAACCTCGTCGCTGCTCGTGGTCGTCTTGATTTCGAGTCCGTGGCCGCTCATGGCCTCGCGATAGGCCTTGAGCCCCTCCTCCCGCCTTCCCCAGACGACGACCTCCCTGCAATCGACGATCGGCAGCAGCGCCTCCACCTGCATCCTGCCCTGCACCCCGGGGCCGAAGACTCCGATGCGTTCTACTTTCTTTGGGGCCAGATACTTGGCGACGACCGCCCCGGCCGCTGCCGTGCGCACGTTCGTGAGGTGGCACTCGTCGAGGAGAATGCACTCCAGCCGGGAGGTCTTCTGGCTGAACACCAGCATCAAGCCGTCGGGAGCCAGGCCGAGCTTGATGGCGTCATAGAAGCCCGACGCGATCTTGATGACGAAGTAGTCATCCTTCTTGACGTAGCCGTACTTGATGTGAGCGTCGCCGGGAGGATCTTCGAGGATCAGCTCCCCTACCGGCGGTACCACGACCTTGCCTCCGGAGTAGGCGACGAAGCCTTCCTCGATCGCCGCCGTCACGTCGACTCCCTGTAATGCCCGCTCGATCTGTTGGAGATTGAAGATCTCTGGCATGGCGTCCTCTTCGGTTGTCCTCGTGGGGGCGCAGCAGCTTGCCGTGCCGCCGCGATGGTAGCATCCCCCGGCAAGGCTGGTCGGCGCCACGATGGGCGGCGTCTTGATATTGGTCGCACCTGAGTAAGTATCCCCAGCAAAGCTGGGGGCTTAGTCTTGTGAGCCGCTCAAAGCGGCGTAACGGGCCCGCTCCGCGGTCCCTTGCGCCCCCTATAGGGGCGGGCTTTTCAGTGGTTCTTTCTTAGCAGTCCGTGGTGAAAGTGCCCTTTGAGCGGGCCTTACGTGACAAGTGCATGTCTTAGTGTTCGTGCATGGCGATGGGCAAACATAAGAAACGTCAAGAGGCGTTGTGGGTGCCGACGAGCGATCTGCCGCGGAGCCCTGGGCATCCTTTCTATTCGCGTTTGAATAGAGCGCTGGAGTCCGAGGGCTTCGACAGATTCGTGGAATCGCGATGCCGCCGGTTCTATGCGGCGGTTCTGGGGCGTCCGAGCCTGGCCCCTGGACGCTACTTTCGGCTCTTGCTGGTGGGGTACTTCGAGGGCCTGGACTCCGAGCGTGGGATGGCGTGGCGTGCAGCGGACTCGCTTGGGGTGCGGAGCTTCCTGGGGCTTGGGTTGGAGGAGCGGGCCCCGGAACATTCGACGATCTCGCGGACCCGGCGGCTGATCGACTTGGAAACCCACCGTGACGTGTTCACCTGGATCCAAGAGCGCCTGGCGCAGACGGGTCTTCTGAGCGGAAAGACGATTGCGATCGACGCGACGACGCTGGAAGCGAACGCGGCGATGCGGAGCATCGTGCGTCGGGATACCGGAGAGACCTACCAGGAGTTCTTGAAGCGTCTGGCGAAGGCGTCTGGCATTCGCACGCCCTCTCGGCAAGCGCTGGCGCGGCTGGATCGGCGGCGCAAGAAGAAAGGCTCGAACGAGGAATGGAAGAGTCCGGCGGATCCGGACGCGAAGATCGCCAAAATGAAGGATGGTCGTACCCATCTGGCCCACAAAACCGAGCAGGCCGTGGACCTGACGACGGGGGCGATCGTGTCGGTGACGGTCCAGGGCGCGAACCAGGGCGACACGAGCACGCTGGGCAAGACGCTCAAGGACGCCGAGACTCAGATCGAGCGCGTTCAGAAGCGGACCCGTGCTTGCCATCCCGGAGGCCTGCAGGAAGTGGTTGGCGACAAGGGTTACCACTCCACTGCGGTTCTCCAGGAGTTGGACGCTGCGGGGCTGCGTGCGTACATATCCGAACCCGACCGTGGTCGTCGGCGATGGCGGGGCGACACCGAGAGCCGTGGCCTGGTGTACGCGAACCGTCGGCGAAGCGGCGGGGCACGAGGTCAGCGTCTGCACCGCCTCCGAGGAGAACGGGTGGAGCGACCCTTCGCTCATCTCTACCGAACCGGCCGCATGAGACGCACGCACCTTCGCGGTCACGAGAACATCCTCAAACGGGTGCTGGTCCACAGCGGTGCCTTCAATCTCGGGCTGCTGATGCGCCAGATCGTCGGAGTCGGGACGCCGAGGGGCCTGCAGGGCCGGCTCCATGACCTTCTGGCACAGCTCCTTCACCTCTGGAACCGCCTGACGGCCATCACAACGGCTCCTACCAACCACGAACAGCTCTCGCACAATGCCCGCCACTCAGCTCCGTCGCCCTCCATCGCCGCCTCGGAAGGGCTTTAACCACGGACTGTTAGACTCCCGGAATCGTCACACTTGGGCTGCCTCCCCGGCAAAGCCGTGGGGACTCTCGGTAGTTGTCTAGGGCTGTCTTAACATGGTGATGTCCCGTCGCTTGTTGAAACTGAGCGGCGGCAGTTCACGTCCTAAGCGGCGTTCTCCTTCTCGTCAAGTGCTGCGTTTCGTGCTCTGAGGGCAGCGATCAGTTTGGGCATCTCTCGGTAGCCTCTGATACGCCGGAAGCGCTGCTCGGCATCCAACACGGCGGCGCCACACCAGCGGAGAATCATGCGACCTCCGCGCCAGCGCTTCACGCGCCGCGAGACTCTGCGGACGCTGCCAACGAGGTTGTCGATCGGATTCGTTGTTCGCAGCGACAGCTGGAGCCGTTCGGGGAGTTCGAGCTCGATGACAGTGAGCGTCTGGTCGAGGCCCTCGCGCAGGGAGGCGGCAGCGCCAGGATGCTCGGACTCGAGACGGGTGGCGAGAGCCTCGAGGAGCCGCTTCGCCCGCTTAGCGTCGCGACACTCGTAGGCTTGACTCATCGCCCGTCGCACACCAGGTCGCATCGACTCCGGCAAGTGGTCGGCAACGTTCCGCTTCTTGTGCTCCTGGCAGCGCTGGATGAAGGCACGGCCTCCGAAGATGTCCCTGCAAGCCTTGTGTAGAGCCTTCGCTCCGTCAAGGACGATGAGCAAGCTGCGGTTCGTCTGCAGACCGCGTGAGGCGAGATTCTCGAGCAGGGCTTTACAGGCCCGAGCGTTCTCGGTCGCCCCTTCCCACAGGCCCAAGACCTGCTTCTTCCCGTCGTTTTCGAAGCCGAGCGCCACCAGAACGACGTGATCCTCAAAGTGAATTCCGTCGATCATCAGCACCGCCAATTCCAGTCTTGACAGATCGCGGCTGACGGCACTCCGGCTCTTGCCCCGTTCCGGGACTTCGACCGGAAGCTTCCCTAACGAACCCGAGTAGCCTCGTGTCGACACGCCAAGGATCATCTGCTCGAGGGCCCGTTGCTTCAGTGGATCCTCACGAGACCATTCCGTCCACGCCGGCAGCTCGAGCTCGCGGCCGTCGACCGACCGAGCCCGAGGGCGCGGCAGCGTCACCCGACGTCCGCCCATAACCAGCGATCCGACCGTCGTTCCGTGGCGATGAGCTTTGCGATCCGCGTTCTGCTTGTAGCGTGGCCCGCACAGCACCTCCTGCTGAGCACGCAGCATCTCGATCGCCTGGATCGTTCCGCTCGCGATCACAGTCTCGAGTAGCGTCTGACGCATCAGTTCAGCCAGCGGCGACGCTAATTGACCAACAACCTCTTGGGGGATGGCTCGTCTGCTGATAGCTTTCTTCATGGCGGCTTTCTCCTCTTTTGATCCAGCCCGATGATCCCATCGGGCCGGAGAGGCCGCCACTCAACTTTCAACAGATTTCGGGACTACACCGCCTTCAGCAGAATCGGAATGTCCACGTTGCTGCCACTGAGAACAACGGCGACGTTCTTGCCCAGCTCCGGGACCTTCTCGGACAAGAGAGCCGCAATCCCTACCGCGCCGCCCCCCTCTACCACGAGATGGTGCTCCTCTAGCGCATAGGCCATCGCTGCGGCGATCTCTTCTTCAGACACCAGAATGGTGTCGTCCACGTACGCCCGAATCATCTCGAACGAGTAGGTGTTCTCCCCGCCCAACCCACCCGCCAGTGCGTCAGCCAGCGTTGGCTCCTGCACGACCTCGACCAGTTTGCCCGCTTGCAAGCTCTCGACCATGGCCGGTCCACGGTCCATCGAAACACCGATGGTGCGGACCGTGGGGTCAGCAGACTTGAGGACGAAAGCGATACCGGCCAACAGCCCCCCGCCCGAAAGCGGCACGAGCACCGTGTCGATTTCAGGGAGGTCCTCCAGCAACTCCAGCCCGATCGTGCCCTGTCCGGCAATGACGAAGGGGTCATCGTAGGGGTGAACCATGGTCAACCCGCGTTCTTGTTGCAGGCGGGTAGTCGCATCCACCGCTTCGTCGTAGGTCGCGCCAACTATGACTAGTTCCGCGCCGAACTGCCGGATAGCCCTTCTCTTGTTGTCTGGAACAGTATCTGGGAGGCAGATAGTAGCCTGAATCCCCAGCCTACTGGCGACATAGGAGATCGCCCAGCCGTGATTGCCACTCGAATGAGTCACTACGCCACGACCACGCTCTTTTTCTGAGAGAGCCAAGAGCTTGTTCGTAGCCCCCCGGACTTTGAATGACCCAGTCGTCTGGAGATTCTCCGGCTTGTAGACGATCCTTGTGCTGCCCCTTTCCGACAATTTCGGAGCGTCGATAATGGGCGTTCGCCGGGCGAGAGACATGATTCGCTGGCGTGCCAGATAGACCTCACGCAGCGATAGCTCACACTGGGGCATTACGTTCGACCTCCTCAGATTGTCCGAGCGGCATTCAACTGCATAGCCCATCCTCCCGCAAGATCGAGCCCGCTATGCACAAGTCGCCGCTGGAGAACACCCGCGAGATATGGTCAAGTCTTGTGTATGGGGACCTGATCAGGCGGCTTCTTTTCTGACGCCGTCGACGAAGCTGACTCCGCCAATGACGTCGGTGATCAATCGGTAGCCGTTCAAGGCCCTCCAGTTTCTTTGCGCTGCGAGCGCGAGCTTGAAGACCATCGTCAAGCAAGCGACGCGACTCCCGGCGCCCTTCGTCTTCTTCGTCCGTAGCCGAACCGTGGCGAACGTAGATTCGATCGGGTTCGTCGTCCGGATGTGAATCCAATGCTCTGCCGGGAAGTCGTAGAAAGCCAGGAGGGCTTCCCGATCCTTCTCGAGGCACGACGCTGCAGCTGGATACTTCGGGCGGTACGTCGCAAGGAAGAGGTCGAAGGCGCGTTCCGCACTCGCTCGCGTATCCGCCATCCAGATGTCGTGGAGCATCGACTTGGCTTTCGCCTGGATCGACTTCGGCATCTTGTTCAGCACGTTGCCTGTCTTGTGGAACCAGCACCGTTGATCCCGCGTCGTTGGGTAGACCTTCTGCAGGGCCTTCCAGAAACCCAGGGCACCATCGCCAACTGCAAGTTGAGGAGCCAGAGTCAGGCCGCGCGCACACAGCCCCAAGAGGAGCTCCCGCCAGGACTGCTCACTTTCTCGATAGCCGTCGGCGACCGCAATCAGCTCCTTCTTTCCCTCTGCCGTCGCTCCCATCAGCACGAGAATGCACTGCCTCGAGTTCCCGGGGTCCTCGAGGCGGACATTGAAGTACACCCCGTCCGCCCACACATAGGCGTAACCCTTCCCGGCCAGCGAGCGCTTGTCCCAAGACTCGTACTCTTCCGTCCATGTCGACTTGAGGCGCGTGATCGTCGTCGCGGAAAGCCCGGGCGCATCCGGACCCAGGAGCGCTTGCAGGGCCTCGTGAAAGTCGCCGCTGCTCACGCCCTTCAGGTACAACCACGGGAGCAGTTCCCCCAGGGCCTTCGTTCGCCGAAGGTACGGCGGCAAGATCGACGAGGTGAACTTCTCCCTCTCACCTTCCAGACGTCGATCCCGGACGCGAGGCTGCTTCACCTTCACAGCGCCCAGCGGTGTTTGGAGATGGCGCTCAGGCAGGTGCCCGTTTCTCACAACCTGCTGTCGGCCGCAGTCGTCTCGCAAGGTCTCTCGAGACACCAGGTAGGAGGCAACCTCCTCCTCAATCGCCCGCGTCAAAAGCTGCTGCGCACCGCACCGAAGGATCTCTGTCAGAACGTCCCTCGATGATTCCGATGGAAACTCCACGACTTTGCTCGTACTCTCGCTCATGGTGGCGTACTCCTTGCCTCGGCAAGGGCTTTGTGGGTGTCAGTGGATGACAACACCCAGGGTACGCCGCCTTCTTCAGACCCTCACACACGACTTTCGGTTATATCTCAACACCCGCGGCGCAACACCTCTCGAGGGGGCTTTCTCAGGCGTATCCGATCCATACGGCCACGGCCAATGCGATCGAGCCCACGATCCAGATCTTCACCATGAAGGGCAGGATGAAACGCAGCCAACGGTCGTATGGGATTCCCGCCATGGCCAGGGCTCCCACGATCACGTATTGGGTGGGAACCAGGATATTGCTGAACCCATCACCGAACTGGAAGGCCAGTACCGCCACCTGCCGGCTCACGCCCACCAGGTCTGCCAGGGGCGCCATGATCGGCATGGTGACGAAGGCCTGACCGCTTCCCGAGGGGATGAAGAAGTTGGCGAGGCTCTGAACGAAGAACATCCCCACGGCGGAAAGGGCCCCCGGAAGCCCCTGAAGGGGAACGCTGAGGCCGTGGACGATTGTGTCCACTACGCCACCCTCGTGCAGCACCACCTGGATGCCCCGGGCCACGCCGATCAGCAGCGCAACGCTCGTGAGCGCCGCCGCGCCCGCGCCGAACTCCACCGCCGTGCGGTCTGGGCTGATGCGGGTGATGATGGCCATGACCACTGTGAGAGCGACGAAGACGGCTCCCATCTCGACCAGATACCAGGTCCACTGGCTCAGCCCGTAGACGAGGACGACCATGGCGATGCCAACGGCGGCCAGGACCAGCTTGTGCGTGGTGGTCATCGGAGGATGGTTTGCCCCGGCCTCCCCATCTCCGCCACCGGAGATCGACATCCCTTCGGGCGCGCTCACGTCGGCCACCAGGCTTGCCGCCGGATCCCGCCCCACCTTCTTCGCATATGACCAGACGTGGTGAATGCCAATCGGCAGGAAGACGGCCATGAGCACCACGCGGTACCAGAGCCCCGATAAGGGTTGGAGTCCCGCAATGTCCTGGGCGAGAACAACGTTGAAGGGGTTGATGAGGGCAGCGCCGAAGCCAACGCCGTACCCCACCATGATGATCCCCACGGCCGTGACCCTGTCGTATCCAAGGGCTAGGGACAAAGAGACGAGGACGGGTATGAAGGGGAAATACTCCTCACCGAATCCGATGGTGGCCGACCCAATCGCGAACAGGGAAGTGCCGCCGGCCACCAACCAGAAGGGTCGGTTCCCCCAGCGCCTGAGGAGGGCTCCCATGGCTGCATCCACGGCCCCCGTGGTCCGAAGAACGGCGAATGTACCCCCGATGATGAAGACGAAGAAGATGATCTCGTGTGCTCCGCTGAAGCCCTTGGGAATGGCCGTCAGCCAGGCCGCGGGCGACAACGCCGGAGCGTCCGGGGTGAGGTGGAAGCTGCCGGGCACCACCTGCAGTCGTCCGGCGGCATTCTCCACCCGTTCGAACGCCCCGGCGGGAAGCAGGTATGTGAGGACCTGGGCTACGATCACCATCCCGAAGAGGAAAACCAGGGTGTGTGGGACCTTGAATCTGCTCTTCGTCACGATGGAGCCTCTCTTCTCACACTTGCATCCATGGGCACGGCGGCCCTGCCCCGATTATCTCCGCCGTGGTCGCTTTCCCGCTCAAACTCGGTGAGAGCCTGAATGTCCGGTCATGGCCTCGTTCACCTATCACATTCGAAGACTAAAGCTCGTCGACAATTTGAAGGAGCGCAGCGAGAATGCCACGGGCCATATGACGGCAGCGATCGGTTGAAAAGCCACCATCATCGGGCTTAGGTAAGTGTTGATTGTCCTGAAACGGTGTCTCAATGATCATCGTAACAGCGTCCAAATGATCGGCAATATAGTTGAGGGCCATATTCATGTTCGCCTCTCCCGGCTCGTCGGCGTCATACCCATGAACCTCCTGAAAGTCGGGACATAATTTCGTCAGGGTGTGACGAAATTTGCGGAATTGTTCGATGCGATGTTCCTTCAGGTTGGGGATTCCTTCAAAACCTGCAGCGAAACAGAAAGGCAGCCCTTCGTCGCCGTGCATATCAATGAAGAAATCGACTCCTGTTTCCTCCATCTTTTCGCGAGTGAGAAAAACCTCGGGCGAGCGTTCCATGCTGGGATTCAGCCATTCGCGGTTGAGGGGGGCCCCACAGGCATTGGTACGGAGTTGACCGCGCCGTGACCCATCCGGGTTCATATTGGGAACAACATAGAACTGGGCTTTCTCCAGGAGCTTGCGCGCAACAGGATCATCCTCATCAAGTAGCCGTTCCAATGCGCCTTCCATCCACCATTCAGACATGGATTCGCCGGGATGTTGACGGGCGATAAACCACACTTTCTTGCGGCCTTCTGCGCCATGACCAATCTCGAGCAGATCGATATCCTGACCATCCAGCGTATGACCCAGAACATGGGATTTGACGAGTGGACTGGTGCTGCACTCAGCAATCAGATCATGATGGCGTTCCATAGAGTATGGGACATAGTAGGCAAAATAGATGCTGTCGTACTCCGGGGTGATGCTCCAGCTCAACGCCTCACCGTCATAGGCGCTTGGTACACGAAACCATTTGTCTCTGTCGTAGGTCGCGCAAACATTGTAATGTCCCCAGCCATCCGGGAAGGCGGTGTAGTCCCGAAATCTGTTGAAAGTTGAGTGGCGGCCTCTCCGGCCCGATGGGATCATCGGGCTGGATCAGAAGAGGAGAAAGCCGCCATGAAGAAAGCTATCAGCAGACGAGCCATCCCCCAAGAGGTTGTTGGTCAATTAGCGTCGCTGCTGGCTGAACTGATGCGTCAGACGCTACTCGAGACTGTGATCGCGAGCGGAACGATCCAGGCGATCGAGATGCTGCGTGCTCAGCAGGAGGTGCTGTGCGGGCCACGCTACAAGCAGAACGCGGATCGCAAAGCTCATCGCCACGGAACGACGGTCGGATCGCTGGTTATGGGCGGACGTCGGGTGACGCTGCCGCGCCCTCGGGTTCGTTAGAGAAGCTTCCGGTCGAAGTCCCGGAACGGGGCAAGAGCCGGAGTGCCGTCAGCCGGCGTTTCCTCGAAGGAACACGGCGACACCTGGTGAAGCTGCAGCGTCGCGATCTGTCAAGACTGGAATTGGCGGTGCTGATGATCGACGGAATTCACTTTGAGGATCACGTCGTTCTGGTGGCGCTCGGCTTCGAAAACGACGGGAAGAAGCAGGTCTTGGGCCTGTGGGAAGGGGCGACCGGGAACGCTCGGGCCTGTAAAGCCCTGCTCGAGAATCTCGCCTCACGCGGTCTGCAGACGAACCGCAGCTTGCTCATCGTCCTTGACGGAGCGAAGGCTCTACACAAGGCTTGCAGGGACATCTTCGGAGGCCGTGCCTTCATCCAGCGCTGCCAGGAGCACAAGAAGCGGAACGTTGCCGACCACTTGCCGGAGTCGATGCGACCTGGTGTGCGACGGGCGATGAGTCAAGCCTACGAGTGTCGCGACGCTAAGCGGGCGAAGCGGCTCCTCGAGGCTCTCGCCACCCGTCTCGAGTCCGAGCATCCTGGCGCTGCCGCCTCCCTGCGCGAGGGCCTCGACCAGACGCTCACTGTCATCGAGCTCGAACTCCCCGAACGGCTCCAGCTGTCGCTGCGAACAACGAATCCGATCGACAACCTCATTGGCAGCGTCCGCAGAGTCTCGCGGCGCGTGAAGCGCTGGCGCGGAGGTCGCATGATTCTCCGCTGGTGTGACGCCGCCGTGTTGGATGCCGAGCAGCGCTTCCGGCGTATCAGAGGCTACCGAGAGATGCCCAAACTGATCGCTGCCCTCAGAGCACGAGACGCAGCACTTGACGAGAAGGAGAACGCCGCTTAGGACGTGAACTGCCGCCGCTCAGTTTCAACAAGCGACGGGACATCACCGCTGAAGGCTGCCCAGACTCCCCAGTCTTGAGAGCGCGTGAACAGGCCTCCGTAGCCGTTTTGGAGCGCCTCGAGCAGCAAGCCGATGGCGAGTCCGGTCTAGCCCGAACCGCGTGCGTAGGCTCGTGAGGCTCGACCAGCTCAGCCCCGAGTAGCCCGCCCTCGCCGGCAGGGCGCGTCGATCCCGTCTGGAACTGGTAGAGTCCGCGTCCGCGCAGGGCGAGTGCTATTCCTGAATCGAGGGGCCGGGCGACGGTTGCTCTGCTCGACGTGAACGAGGAGGTCGGCCGTCAGGCCGCCGCCGCGATCGGCGAAGGCGCCGTTTCATTCAGCCGTTTAGTTCAGTAGACACGGGAGGAACGACATGGAATTCAAAAACAAGCGGATAATGATAACGGGCAGCAGCCGGGGAATCGGCTTTGGTGCGGCAAAAGCATTCCTAGCTCAAGGGGCACGAGTGGCTATCAACGGCAAGACAGCAGATTCGGTAAATGCCGCCATGGAGAAGCTGAGCCCTGCTGATCGCGTGGTCGCCGCGCCCGGGGATCTCGCAACGGTTGCGGGCTGCGAATCGGCGGTAAAGTTAGCAGTCGACGCCCTGGGTGGTCTCGATATTCTGGTGAACAGCGCGGGTATTGGGTCCGGTAGGCCCTTGGCGGAGTGCGACGAGGATATGTATGACAGACACCACGATGTACTCCTGAAGGGTTTGTTTTTCTGCTGCCGTGCGGCGATGCCGGAATTGCAGAAGTCGAAGGGCAATATCGTAAACATTGCCTCAGACGCAGGCTTGATGGGGAGTGCCAGGATCACCGTATACTGCGGGTTAAAGGCTGGCGTGATCAACATGACCCGCGCTATGGCGTTGGAAGTGGCACCGGACAAAGTTCGGGTCAACTCCATATGTCCAGGGTATGTCGACACCGACATGATCCGCAAGAACTGGTTTGAGAGGATAGGGAAGGACGATCCTGCTAAGGGTGCCGCGTTGGAGCAAGAAGCGATAGACTATGCGCCGCTGAAGCGGCTCGGATCGCCTGAGGATATTGCGCACGGGATTCTCTACTTAGCTTCCGACAAGGCAAGTTTCGTCACAGGTATCGCGTTGACAATTGATGGCGGAGGGACGGCTGGGAAGTGAGTTTGGGCTCTTCGGGAAGTCGTGTGGGTAGAAGGCATATGAGGAACCGGAAACCCGACTCAGCCGCCGCAGAGTAGAAGATGATCGACTATGCGCCGATGAAGCGCATCGCCACGCCGGCCGAGATCGGCCACGGGGTCCTCTATCTGGCTTCATACGAGGCACGCTGCGTAGGTGTAGTCCCGAAATCTGTTGAAAGTTGAGTGGCGGCCTCTCCGGCCCGATGGGATCATCGGGCTGGATCAAAAGAGGAGAAAGCCGCCATGAAGAAAGCTATCAGCGGACGAGCCATCCCCCAAGAGGTTGTTGGTCAATTAGCGTCGCCGCTGGCTGAACTGATGCGTCAGACGCTACTCGAGACTGTGATCGCGAGCGGAACGATCCAGGCGATCGAGATGCTGCGTGCTCAGCAGGAGGTGCTGTGCGGGCCACGCTACAAGCAGAACGCGGATCGCAAAGCTCATCGCCACGGAACGACGGTCGGATCGCTGGTTATGGGCGGACGTTGGGTGACGCTGCCGCGCCCTCGGGTTCGGTCGGTCGACGGCCGCGAGCTCGAGCTGCCGGCGTGGACGGAATGGTCTCGTGAGGATCCACTGAAGCAACGGGCCCTCGAGCAGATGATCCTTGGCGTGTCGACACGAGGCTACTCGGGTTCGTTAGAGAAGCTTCCGGTCGAAGTCCCGGAACGGGGCAAGAGCCGGAGTGCCGTCAGCCGGCGTTTCCTCGAAGGAACACGGCGACACCTGGTGAAGCTGCAGCGTCGCGATCTGTCAAGACTGGAATTGGCGGTGCTGATGATCGACGGAATTCACTTTGAGGATCACGTCGTTCTGGTGGCGCTCGGCTTCGAAAACGACGGGAAGAAGCAGGTCTTGGGCCTGTGGGAAGGGACGACCGAGAACGCTCGGGCCTGTAAAGCCCTGCTCGAGAATCTCGCCTCACGCGGTCTGCAGACGAACCGCAGCTTGCTCATCGTCCTTGACGGAGCGAAGGCTCTACACAAGGCTTGCAGGGACGTCTTCGGAGGCCGTGCCTTCATCCAGCGCTGCCAGGAGCACAAGAAGCGGAACGTTGCCGACCACTTGCCGGAGTCGATGCGACCTGGTGTGCGACGGGCGATGAGTCAAGCCTACGAGTGTCGCGACGCTAAGCGGGCAAAGCGGCTCCTCGAGGCTCTCGCCACCCGTCTCGAGTCCGAGCATCCTGGCGCTGCCGCCTCCCTGCGCGAGGGCCTCGACCAGACGCTCACTGTCATCGAGCTCGAACTCCCCGAACGGCTCCAGCTGTCGCTGCGAACAACGAATCCGATCGACAACCTCGTTGGCAGCGTCCGCAGAGTCTCGCGGCGCGTGAAGCGCTGGCGCGGAGGTCGCATGATTCTCCGCTGGTGTGGCGCCGCCGTGTTGGATGCCGAGCAGCGCTTCCGGCGTATCAGAGGCTACCGAGAGATGCCCAAACTGATCGCTGCCCTCAGAGCACGAGACGCGGCACTTCACGAGAAGGAGAACGCCGCTTAGGACGTGAACTGCCGCCGCTCAGTTTCAACAAGCGACGGGACATCACCCGCTGCGTAACTGGTATCGCCTTGCCGATTGATGGAGGCGATACGGCTGGCCGTTGAGCTCCTGCTTTCCCGAATCACGTTCATGGACGCTGACCTTCCCGACGCCTGGCAGGAAGCTACCGAACTTTGAGACTCCTTTTCAGGATGGATTCGGCGCCAAGTTACTCTGAGCCGCTTTCCTGGAGGAACCTCCCAAGCTTGTATCGCCCGGTCCTGAACCCTTCCGGCAAAGCCGCTTCGCGGCCCATCACGAGCTCGGCAAGCATGTGCCCTGTTGCGGGGCTGTGCTTGAAGCCACTGCCGGAGAACCCGCAACCAACGACCACGTTGCGGTCGAGGCGGTCGAGAATCGGCTCGTTGTCCGCGGTCATGGTATACCTGCAATATTCCAGGATCGCCGGTTGTCGGTGATCTAACAACGGCAGGTGTTCCCTGACATAGCGGCTGACTTTTTCGATGTACGGAGCGAGAGTTGTGGCATCCCGGGTGTCAGGGTGAGCGTCCGCACCACCATGAAACAGAACCTTGACGTGGCCATGTTCCTCGCAGGACGGTAGTGCGTAAACTCCGGTCAACCGCGCATTGAACAGGATTGGGAATCCGCTGCTGACACTGTGACTGGCGGAGGGATCGCACCAGTAGCTTACCGGAATCAAGAGACAACGCAGGTGCGCGGCGAGACGCGGCAGCAACCCGGCCGTCCAGGGTCCCGCACAGACGACGACCCGGTCAAATACCCGGGTTTCAGCTCCGCCGGTGCCATCGGGCGCGAATCGAATACCTATACTGTTCCCGGCGGTCGAACTCACCGATTCCACCTTTGCCGTGACGATCTTGCCGCCGAGCGACCGAAACCGTGATTGCACGGATTCGAGGCACCGGTCGGCGAAGAGGATTCCGCCATTGGGATCCCAGGCCGCGCCCCAGTCGGTCGGACAACGCAGCATCGGGTAACGGCCTGCTATGGTCTCGCCGTCCAGCCACTCGCACGGTCGCGCGGCCTTGTGCAGCACGGCCATGTGTTTCTCCAGGTAGGCGTCCCCGAGCAGCCCGAAGTTGAGCAGACCGGTTTTGAGAAACAGGGTTGCTCCGGTCAATGATTCCAGCGCTCGCCACCGCTCCAGGGAATAATCCAGCCTGTCCAGCGGGTCGTCACCCAGGAAACGGAACGCTCGTGAGGCTCCGTGCGAGCTGCCGCGGCCATGGGGCAGGGGAAACTGTTCGAAGAGGGTGGTGGAAACACCGGCCTCTGCCAAATGTAGTGCCGTCCACGACCCGATGATGCCCGCGCCGATGACGCTTGCCGTGGCCGCTTGTTCATTCATGACTTACCGGAATTTCACCGATCAGTGAATATCTGGGATCAGTCTAGGAGTCTCGCCAACTTCTTAGAAGATGTAATGGATACTTCTCCGCGGAACTGGCGTCTTCGAGATCCTCGCCCCTCGCGGGAAGGGCGGGATGGGCCAGCCGGGGCTCTCAGCCTCACGCTGCGGACTGTCGAAGAGCCTCCACATTCCGAACCCAGCTTGCAGGGCGGTTGTCACTCACGGGTACGAGGGGTGCCAGCACTTCCCCAGTCACGCCGCATCCCTCAGCGTAGCGGGGGAAGCAGGTTGCCGTGCCGCCGCCATGGTAGCATCCGCGGCGAAGCGTTGAGGAGGTCGAATCTGATGCCCCGTCGTGAGCTCGCCCTGCGTGACGTCTATGTGGCCCGCCTGCGAATCGAGTCGATCGCCCGGCGAACGCCTCTCATCGAAGATCCGAGATTGTCGGAGAGGGGCAACGCAAAGATCTTCCACAAGTTGGAGAACCTCCAGACGACAGAGTCATTCAAGATCCGGGGCGCCACGAACAAGCTCTTGTCTCTCTCAGACGAGGAGCGCAACCGTGGAGTGATGACTGTCTCGAGCGGCAATCACGGCAGGGCGGTCTCCTACGTCGCCAGTCAACTGGGAATTCAGGCGACCATCTGCCTCCCGGATACTGCTCCAGAACACAAGAGAGACGCGATCCGGCAATTGGGCGCGGAACTGGTCATAGCTGGCGTGAACTACGAAGAAGCGTCACGTACGGCCACCCGCCTGCAAGAAGAACGCGGCTTGACCATGATTCACCCCTTCGATGACCCCATCGTCATTGCCGGACAGGGCACAATCGGGCTGGAGCTGCTGGAAGACCTGCCCCAGATTGACACGGCGCTCGTGCCGCTTTCGGGCGGGGGGCTGATGGCCGGTATCGCTTTCGTCCTCAAGTCTGCCGACCCCACAGTCCGCACCATCGGTGTCACGATGGAGCGTGGCCCGGCTATGGTCGAAAGCCTGCGTGCCGGGAAGCTGGTGGATCCCGTGGACGAGCCGACGCTGGCTGACGCGCTGGCCGGTAGCCTGGGCGAGGAGAACTTCTACTCGTTCAAGATGATTCAGGACTACGTCGACGACACCATTCTGGTGTCGGAAGACGAAATCGCGGCGGCGATGACCTTCGCGCTAGAGGAGCACCATCTCGTCGTAGAGGGGGGCGGCGCTGTAGGGATTGCGGCTCTCTTGTCCGGAAAAGTCCGGGACCTGGGGAAGAACGTCGCCGTGGTCGTCAGTGGCGGCAATGTGGATATTCCGATTCTGATGGGGGCTGTCCAGGATTCGCAGCGGACACCCGAACCCAGCCGCTGAGATACGCCTGCATGGCGGCCGCGCTACCACACGCTGCCGAGTGCGACCCTGATGGCCTCTCCACTCACGCCACTGGATTCCTCCGAAGCCAGGAACGCGATCATCTCGGCTACTTCCTGAGGCGTGGCAACGCGACCCGGGGGATAGAATGCCGCCCGTTCCTCCCACACCTTTTCGGCCGTGATACCCCGATCCTTCGCCTCCTGGCGAGCCGAGCGTTCGGCCATCTCCGTGCGAACCCAGCCGGGCAGGACAGCGTTCGACGTTATGCCGTAAGCCCCGGCGTCCACCGCTACCGAGCGCATCAACCCCAGCAGCCCGTGTTTGGAGCTGTTGTAGGCACTTCCGGCGGGTTCGGCGACCAGGCCAGACGTGGAGCTCGTGTAAACGATGCGCCCGAACTTGCGTTCGACCATCCCGGGGAGGACGAGCCTCGAGAGATGGAACGGAGCGTCGAGATTGACCCGCATCGTCTGACCCCAAACGTCCGGCTGCTGCTCCCAGACGACGCGCTCGTGTGCTGAGCCGATACCGTGGTTGCAAACGAGAATCTCGATCGGCCCCAGTCGTTGCTCGGCCTCCGCAACCGCCTGCGCACAGCCCTCAGGGCCTCCGAGATCGGCCACCGAATACTCGAGTCCGACGGCTGCCAGATCCTGCTGGCTTCGGGCGACGCACATCACCCTGGCGCCACGTGACGCCAGGAGCTCTGCAGTCGCACGCCCTATTCCACGGCCCGCGCCGGTGACCAGAGCTACGCGCCCTTCGACTCCAGACATGCCGAGCATCTTCCTTTCCAGACGGTGGTTTGACAAGTCACGGCACCGCCCGTCAGCTCCAGCTTGCCGACGTTTCGTAGCCAGGGTCGATGCAGGCGCATCGACAGCAAAGTCAGCCCGCATAGAAAACCAACACCCGAGGCGGATTTGTCGGTGCTTCTTGATATCTTGACGTCGCGAGGTTGGCCGTACATCCGGCACAATAGGCTGAGGAGGTTCGGGTGAAGCAAGAGGGGCGGCTGCACACAGGCGATCGCGAGTTGGTCGAGCGGGGGCAGGACCGATGACCGGGCAAACGATCGCCGCCCAGGCGCTCGCCGAGAAGAGCAAGCTCAAGAAGGTCATGGGGCGCCGCGACCTGTTCCTCTTCTATATCGCGACCGTCGCTTCCATGCGCATGGCGGCCGTATCGACCGAAAACGGTCCGAGCGTGCTGGTGCTCTGGGTGCTCGGCTTCATCCTCTTCTATGTTCCGCAGGCGTACACCGTGGTCGAGCTCACCACCCGGCTCCCAGACGAGGGCGGCATCTACGTCTGGGTGCAGCGTGCCTGCGGCGACTTCCATGCCTTCGTCGCGGCGTGGTTCTACTGGGGCACCCTCGTCGTCTACTTCCCTGCGGCGCTGACGTTTTGCGCATCCAACGCGGCGCTCATCATCCCGCGGTGGTCGTACCTCGCCGACCGTCCAGGGTTCCTGCTGGCGTTCTCGCTGATCGGGATCACCATCATCGTCGTGGTCAACGTTCTCGGTCTCGACGTCGCCAAGTATCTCCACAACACCACCGGCTATCTGCAACTGGTTGTGCCGGCGCTGATGATCGTGGGGTTGGGCTTTCTCACCTGGGTCAACTACGGCTCGGCAACCGAATTCTCGCGTGCCACCGTGACCCCCAGCTTCGGCGGACTCTCCGACGTCGTGCTGCTCGCGGCGATCGCCTACGCCTTCTCGGGCCTCGAGGGGGCATCGGCGATGAACGAAGAGATACGGGACCCCAAACGCAACGTTCCCCGGGCGCTCGCCATCGCCGGTGCGATGGTGCTCTGCGTGTACATGCTGACGTCCTGGACGTTGCTCACGGTCCTCCCGGAGGACCAGTTCAAGGCTCTGACCGGGCTGCCCGACACTGCTCGAGTGGCCGGAACGAGGCTCGTCGGCGCCACGATGGGCGGCGTATTGGGTTCGCTGGTGGCGCTCTCCCTCGCTGTCGCCTCGTTCGGAGCGGTGAGCGCCTGGATGGCGACCGGCGCGCGGATGCCCTTCGTCGCCGGGCTCGACCGCTACGTCCCGGCCGCCTTCGGGAGACTGCACCCGAAGTACGCTACCCCCCACGAGGCAGTGATCACGATCGGGCTCGTGACGGCGGGGTTGAACATCCTCGGCAGCATGGGAGGCACCGCGCAGGAGATCTATCGCATCTTCATCAGCCTCGAGATCGTCACCTACTTCATCCCGTACTTGTACATGTTCGCGGCGCTGATCCTCATGCAGCGGCACCCGGCAGCGGAAGACGTCCAGCGTGTGCCGTTCGCGCCCTATGGCGCCTATCTCGCCGGCGGTACGGGGTTCATCGTGACTGCTACGTCGCTCGTGTTCGCCCTCACCCCGGGCGAGAGCGTCGCTGATCCGACGGTCTTCTACATCACCGTCTTCGGGATGCTGGGCTTGGCGACGCTCGTCGGGATGGCCTTGTACGCGCACGGCAGGTTGCGGCGGAAGCGCCTGGAGGCAGCTGCCGCAGATCCAGGGGAGTAGCGGCCTCGCGAGGCTGGACATCGGGGCCGTGGGGTCGCTATCACCGGCCCCAGCTTCTTTCGATCATGCTCACCGCAGGAGTGCTGCCCATGTACGATGTCGTCGAAACCACCATCTCCGACGTCCACGCCGCGTACGCAGATGGCTCCCTCACCGCGGTTGCCCTCACGCAGATCTATCTCGACAGGATTTCCGAATACGATGCAGCAATCAATGCCTTCATCGTTCTGAACCAGAACGCTCCTGACAGGGCGGCAGAGCTCGATGCCGAGTATGCCGAAACAAGCGTGCTGAGACCCCTGCACGGCATTCCTGTCGTCGTAAAGGACAACTACGATACTGCCGATCTCCCGACGACGGGAGGATCGGCAGCGCTGGCCGGCCTTACTGCTCCGGACGACGCTTGGCAGGTTGCGAGATTGAGGGAAGCTGGTGCAATCGTGCTGGGAAAAACCAATATGGCTGAATGGGCCTTCAGTCCATACGTGACGGTCAGTTCAGTAGACGGGACGACGCACAATCCGTACGATCTCACGAGAGTTCCAGCCGGATCCAGTGGCGGAACCGCGGCGTCGGTGGCCGCGAATCTCGGGCTTCTGGGTCTGGGGACCGATACCGGCAATTCGATACGGGGGCCGTCAGGTCACAATGCCCTGGTCGGGATCCGATCTACGATGGGACTGACCAGCCGCGACGGAATCGTTCCGCTATATCTGCGTAATGATATCGGCGGACCAATGGCACGGACCGTTGAGGACGCCGTTCGGGTTCTGGACGTGATCGCTGGTTATGACCCGGCGGATCCCATTACGTTGCGGAGTGACGGTAGGATCCCCGACAGCTACCTGGAATCGCTGGACCCCGACGGCCTCGAGGGTGCCAGGATAGGGGTTTTCAGGCAGTACATGCGACCGGACTCCACGCACCCGGACATTCTGGCCAGAATGGAAGAGGCTGTCGAGGATCTTCGCCGGGCCGGAGCGGAAATAGTCGACCCGTTCGAGATTCCCAACCTTCGTCTTGAAGAGTCCATCTGGTGCGAAGTATTCAAGCACGATGTCGAAGCATATTTCGCGACCCGTGGACCGGACTTCCCTTATCGGACTCTGGACGACATCATCGCCACAGGCCAATACTCAGATTACATTGAAGGCGACCTGAAAGACGCCGCGGCCTGGACAGAACCGCCGTGCCCGGACCTCTATACACATCCACCAAATATCGACTTCAGACGGACTGTTCTCGAGGCCATGGATGCAGATAATCTGCACGCATTCGTGTATCCAACATGGAGTTATCCGGCTCGAAGAATAGGTGATATGGATTCGCCAGCGGGTGACAACAGCCAGTTCATGTCACCCCAGACGGGTTTTCCCGCAATTCAGGTGCCCATTGGCTTCACCGAAGAAGGTCTTCCGACAGGTATGACGTTCATTGGTCGTCTGTTCGATGAACCGAAACTCATCCGCCTCAGCTACGCCTATGAGCAGGCGACGTTGAAGCGGCAACCACCGGCCGCATTTCCCTGAGTTTCGTAGCGGCTGCTACTCGAAGCAGGCCCTACGGAACGTCGCGCCCCGCCGATGCTCGCAGGATCCGGAACCACTGCTCCCGATCGATCGAGCACTCGACCGATCCGGCGGCCTCACGGATCCGTTCCGGGCGGCCCGTCCCGATCACCGGAACGATCCGCGCCGGATGCGCCAGTAGCCAGGCGAGCGCGACCTGCACGATGCTCGTCGCTCCGATCTCCGTGGCCACGCGGGCGAGTTCCTCGCGCAGGCGCTCGGCTGCCTCGCCTTCGCCCGCGAGGAGACGTCCGCCGCCGAGTGGAGACCAGGCCATCGGAGCGATCCTCAGCCGCTGCAGCTGATCGAGGGTTCCATCGGTGAAGGGCTCGAGGCGATGCACCGACAGGTCGATCTGGTTCGTGACGAGAGGAAAGTCGAGCCGCGAGGCGAGCAGCTCGAGCTGCGCCGGATCGAAGTTCGAGACGCCGAACTGCCCGACCTTGCCGGCGGCTTTGAGATCCGAGAACGCCGCGGCTGTTTCATCTGCGTCCATGAACGGGTCGGGGCGATGGATCAGCAGCAGGTCGATGAACTCCGTCCGCAGGGCGGCCAGCGAGCGTTCCACCGAAGCCACGATGTGGCTGCGGCTCGTGTCGTAGTGGCCGATCGAGTGCTCGGGGCGTTGCGGGGAGACCGACTTGATGCCACACTTCGTGACCAGCTGCATGCGATCGCGCAGCGCGGGCGCTCGAGCCAGCGCATCGCCGAACAGCGCCTCGCACCGATAGCCGCCGTAGATGTCCGCATGGTCGAACGACGTGATGCCGAGATCCAGGCAGGTCTCGATGCGACCGACGAGCTGCTCGGGCGAGAGCTCCCATTTCGCCAGTCGCCATAGGCCCCAGACGATTCGCGACAAGCGGGGTCCGCCCTCGGCGAGCTCGACGCTCCCGACGACGCGCGACGGCGAGCTAGGCATCACCACCCCCGGGCTCCGGACCGCCCGCGGTGAGACGCGCGACCTCCCGGGAGACCTGCGCGTCAGCCCCTGTCAGCTCGTGGACGATAGCTTCGGCGACGTCGTGGAAACCCTGCGACGACAGGCTCGCCAGCTCCATGCGCAGATCGCCCTGGATTCTGGCCGCCAGCGTCGCCGGATCCTCGATGTCGAGCTGGGTCGTGCCGGCAAGCTGTTCACGCCATCTCGCGAAGCTCAGGCGCTGCCTCCATCCAATGAAGTCGCCCGCGGCGTAGGCGTGCCCCTGGAACGCCAGCGACGCGCACATGAGCAGACAGATAACGCCGAATCCTCCCATGAACAACGCGTGGATCGGGCCTGTCGGGCTCCCGAACGCGACGCCCAGCGCCCGCAGATCGAAAGAGCGGCCCGCTGCGAGCCCCGAGACGGCCCCGCCCCGACGGGGATTCCACGAACGGGAGGTGGAGGGAGAAACACCGGCCGTCGTCGCCCTCGAACAGCACGGTGGCCGCGGATCGCCGAGAGGCGATCTCCGTGATCTGCTCTCTCGGAACGAACCAGCATCGCTTCCCGTCGTAGAGGAGCATCGCTTGCCGGGTGACGTGGAGCCCCTGCTTCCAACGGTTCTCGCGAACCGCACGGCGCTGGCTCCGCGCGAGGACCACGCGCCGCGACGTTGCGACCAGGGCGGGAACCAGCAGGCCGCCTACGACGACGACGACCGACAGCTGTGCGGAGCCGCGCCACATACCAAAGGTCAGCAGGCCGGCGACGATGCTCTCCAGAGCAAGCAGTGCCAGCCACCCGGACAACGCGCTGACCCCGGTCGGGACGAAGAGGAGGGGATTCTGCAGGGGCGAATCAGCCAGGAGCCCTCGATGGCTACCTGGCAATTCCCCGGGCGCGATGGCTTCAGCCGGAGTGATGCGGCTGCGGTCTCGGACGCTCCGCTTCTCGGCCAACGTCGGTGTCAGCCGGAAGTCACTTCGTTGCCACGAGCGGCTGGCTGGGATCGAAGTTCAAGACGAGCATCACGCGATCGTCGTCGAGGTCGGCTTGCTGCTCGGAACGAACCAGGATGAACGTCTGCCCATCGGGCATCACATCGTAGTTCGCCACTCCGAAAGCCCCGCCGAAGCCACGAACCAGGAAGCCGCCGTTCGCGATCTCTCGGGTACGACCCGGCCGCAGAACGTCGCCCTCGATGGTGACTGGAGCCGACATCAATCGGGTTCCATCGAGGAAGAACACCTGCGAGCCGTCGCGAGACCAGCGCGGCAGCTCTCCCCCTTCGGAGGACAGCTGCCACCGGCTGCGTTGGCCGCCGAGCCGCTGCGCGACGACGATGCGCCGCTGACCTTCGATCACGTCGAACGCGACGAACCTTCCTTCCGGGGAGACCGCCACGACCCCCCCCCCCCCCCCCCCGATCGCTCCGCCTCCGTCACACGCTCGGCGTGACCGGCCGCCGGGTCCTCTCTCGGGTCGTGCTCGAAGCGAAGCTTCCAAAGGTCCACCTGCGATCCGGCCACGCCTCCGATCTCACGATAGATGAGCGTGCGACCGTCGGGCGTCCAGGCGCTCGGCCACTTGCCTCGGCCCGAGTCCTCGGTCAATCGCACGGGGCCCTCGGAGCCGTCCGCTTTCTGCCAGTAGAGACCCGACGGCTCGCCTGCCTCGACGGCACCGAAGGTGACGTACTCGCCGTTGGGTGTCCAGATGGGGGCGTTGATATTCACCCTTCCAAACGTGAGCCGATCGAGCGCCTTGCTCGAAAGGTCGTAGATCCACAGTGCGTTCGCCGTGTCGGCTATCTGCACGAAGGCGACGCGACGACCGTCCGGGCTGATGATCGGATTTCTGCCTCCGCGCAGCCCTCCGAGAAGCTCCTGGAGGTCGCCATCGCGCGTGAGGCGCATGAGGCTCCCTTCGGAGCCGAGCACGCCGCCGGATCGGTAAGCCAGCCATCCGGCCGACGCCGAGAACTGGGCGCTGCCGTCGCCCTGCTCCTGGTCGGGGGGGCTCGCCACGACACCGTCGAGAATCGGCACGGGCGCTTCGGTCAGCTCGGCGTCGTCGCGATCGAGGCGAGCGGCGAAGAGCGTCGTGCCGCGTGCGAAGAGCAGATGGCGACCCGAGGAGCGAGGATAGGCGCCGCCTTCATGGACGACGTGCCGCCTGTTTCCGCGTAGCGAGACGGCCTCGATCGTCGCGGCGTCGTAGGTTTCGCCCTGCGCCTGAGACATGAACAGCACCCAGTCGCTACCCGGCACGAAATGCGGCCATCGGTGCGAGCGCTCTCCCGCTTCCAGGTCCCGCTCGGTCAACGCCTCGGCGACGCCGCCCGCTGCGTCGATGACGAAGAGCCCGGTCTCGAAGCCCGGGGAGAACACGATCCGGTCGTCATCGAGCCAGGTGCCGCCCCGCCCACCGCGGGCCTGCGCCAGCTCGATCGGGGTTCCTCCGACGACGCTCACCTTCTTGAGTGAGCCCTCGGTGAAGAAACCGATCCAGTCGCCGGCAGGCGAGAAGAACGGCGCGAACGCGTCCTCCGCGCCGAGCAGGGCGCGTGGCTTTCCCCCCGCCAGGTCACGCACATAAAGCTGCGTCGCCGTCCCGTGGCCCGCCACCCAGGCCAACCGCTTCCCGTCCCGTGAGCCGACGATCGTCGCTCCCGGGCTCGTGGCGAGTGGCTCGTCTTCCGAGACCACGATCTCAAACTGCCGTGCAGCGCCCGTCTCGACGAACGGAGCGTTCGGTCTCTGGTCGAGGTTGATCTGGACGATCACGGCGGCGAACGCCATGACGATCAGGAGCGACAACACGAACCAGGGCAGCTGGCCCGTGCGTTCCGTCAGCGACGGCTGCTTGTGGCGGGCGTCGGGCAGGCCCACACCGACCATCGACAGGGCCGCCGTCAAACCCGGATCGTCGCTCGTCTCGAGCGCGAGCCGCGCCTCGCCGATCGCCTGCAACCGGCGCAGCGGGTCCTTGACGAGGCAGCGCCTGATCAGAAGAGGAGCTGCCGGAGGCAGGTCTCCCAGCAGTGCTTCCCAGTCGGGCTCGTCTTTGACGATCGCGGCGACGATGTCCGCGGTGGTGTCGCCTTCGAAAGCCCGCCGGCCGGTAAGCATCTCGTAGAGCGCACAGCCGAACGCCCAGATGTCGGCGCGTCGATCGACTGGTTTGCCGCAGGCCTGCTCCGGGCTCATGTAGGCGACGGTACCGAGCACGACACCCGCTTGAGTTCCCTGATGCGTCAGGGTCGGCGATGCCGACAGACCGGCCACCCCGTCCCCCGAATCGTCGATGAGCGCCTTGGCGAGGCCGAAGTCCAACACCTTGATCCCGCCGGCGGGAGTCAGCATCACGTTCGCCGGCTTCAGGTCGCGGTGAACGATGCCCTTCTCGTGGGCGGCCTCGAGCGCCTCCGCGATCTGGCGACCGATGCTCAGCGCCTCGTCGGGGGGCAGCGCTCCGCGCGTCAATCGCTGGGCGAGATCCTCGCCTTCGACGTACTCGAGCACGAGAACCGTCCGGCCGTCCGCCTCCTCGACGCCATGGATCGCCGCGATCCGAGGATGCTGGAGCGCGGCGAGGATCTGCGCCTCTCTGCGGAAGCGCGCGACGCGCTCGGCGTCGTCGGCCAGATCCGCGGGCAGCACCTTGAGGGCAACCTGTCGTCCGAGGCGCGTGTCTTGCGCCCGATAGACCTCTCCCATGCCGCCGGCACCGAGGCGTCCGACGATGCGGTAGTGAGCGAAATCTCCTTCGAGGGTCATGGTAGTGGGGGCGCGCCTGCGCGCAGGCGCAGTTCAGCGCATGCGGAGGCGGTTGTCAAAGAACCGTGTCGAGGGGTCGATCGGCCGCGGGTCTGCCCCCGACGCCTCGGACAGCCGGAACGTCAAGTACGTATTGCTGCGCGGCAAGCTGATCGACCGCGAATCGCTGAAGCGGACCGAATGAATGACGAAGAAAAGTCTAGCGAGATTCTATGGCAGCGTTCGGCTGCGCCACTGAGGCGTCAGTTCGCAAAAGGGTTCTCGACGGCGACGCCCCCGAAGTCCTGACCATGTTGCAGGTCTTCACTCAGGACACGGCTGCAGCCCGCGGAGCGAGCCGCCTCTATGATCAGGGCGTCCCAGATCGTGATCTGGCTGGTCTGCGCCGTGTCGATTGCAGCGAGGACGAGCTGACGATCGGTGGAGACGACGGGCAACTGGCCGAGTTGTTCGATCACGTCTCGAGCGACCTCTGCTGACAGCGGACTCGCCAGCTTGCGCGTCAGAACCCACCAGGCTTCGAGCAGGACCTGCGTGCTGATCACCAGGTCCCGGTCGGACTCCAGGACCTCGACCGCTAGCCTCTGCCGCCTCGTGTCCGCCAAATCGAACGCATAGACGACGACGTTGGTATCGAGGAAAGTCCTCACCTCGTTCGGGTGCGCTTCCGATCGAGGCGTTCGTCGTAGAACCCCTCACGGCTCCAGCCGCGCTCCCTCGCAACCGTCCGACCGAGCCCGGGCAGCGAGCGCGCGAGGCCGGCAAGCCTCGAGCGAGCATCCCGGGCTTCGTCCTTGCCCGCGAAACCTTCGAGGAACTCGCGCAGGACGGCGTTCACTGAGGTGCCTCGCTCCAGCGCCCGGATGCGGGCTCGACGCACGATATCTTCGTCGACCGTGATCGTTAGGTTCATCCCGTGCTCCACGGGAACAGTGTAACACGGGGTCTTGAGCGGACCGCTAGACTGGGCTCCATTTCTCGGAGCACGAGGCGTATCTCCGCATCACCGTCACCCGGGCCGCCCGCGAGCATCCGGGTGCTGCTCGATATGCTCGCTGGTGGCCGGATCCATCTCAGCGGCGTCGGCAAGCTGACACCTCACCTGACGGCCGCAAACCGCGACCAGCTGTTGAAGCGAGCCACGCACTGCTCCAAGCGACAGATCGAGGAGCTGATCTCCGAGTTGGAGCCCCGTGCGCCAGACAGCCGGACGCCTCGAGGCCTCTCGGCAAGCAGCGGCTCCACCGAACGCCCTGCAACTCGTTTGCGGTAGGGACGCCGGTTACCCGGCGCCCCCCGCGCAGATCCCAGCGAGCGGTATTACCGCACTGGGCTCCTGCCTTGGGTCAAAGGGCAAGGCGTTGATCCGGCCAGGGGTGCAGGATGCGCGGGCGGGGCAAGAAGCGCCGGGCAATCCGGAGCATCTGCTTCCAAGTGACATGACCTTTGTGGCTGCGCCTGCTGAGGCCGCGCCTCCACATGCGAATCACCTGGTTCTGGAAGGCCCTCAGAGATTCGAAGTTCAGGGGCACTGCGTAGTAGTTGAAATGCCCACGGAGGATCGAGGCCAGCCATTTACCCACCTCGGGAACAGGATCGTGCCAGCGCCACCGGAAGGCCATCTTGACCTCGCGGAGCTTGGCCCGCCGGTACGTGTCAACGACTTTGAGACAGTGGCCGGCCGCATTTACTGAGTCGCCAGGCCGCACTCGTGCGGCGTGGCGAGCGCCCCGGGCCGGGTGATGGGCGCGTGGGTGGTAAGAATCGGGACGACCTCAGGGTCGTCTTGCTTCGTCCGCGTTGATCCTGGAGCAATCTGGTGCGTCGTTTTCTCGGGCGGATTGATCCAGACCGCCTCGGGAAGCTTTTCGAGCCTGGGCGGGCCATTGACGAAGCGCTCGGGTCGTTCGAGGTAGACGGCGGTGTGAACGCGGTACCGCTCGGCGAGGACCCGCTCAGCCTGGCCGTGGTGAACCACTGTAGGCGTCAGGTAGCACAGCGCGGAGTGATGATGCTCGTGGTTGTACCAAGGGAAGAACGCCCGGCTCACCTCGCGTGCGTGGAGGGGCGACTCGAAGCGATCAGGGAAGCCCGACCAGTACTTGAGCGTTCTGAACTGAGCCTCCGAGAAGGGGTTGTCGTTGGAGACCCGCGGCCGGGAGTGGGTCTTCTTGACGCCGAGGTCGATGAGCTTCTCAGCCAGCGTCTTCGAGGTCATCGCTGTGCCGCGGTCGGCGTGGATTGTGAGACCCCCCTCGCGGACGTTTTGCTTGGCGCAGGTTTCGGAGACCAGCCGTGCGGCGAGGCTGGCGCTTTCATTCATCGCCAGCAGCCAGCCCACCACGTAGCGGCTGAACAGGTCGAGCATCACGTAGAGGTGGTAGTTAGGTCCACTTTGATCGGGCCCTTGAGCTTGGTGATGTCCCACGACCAGACCTGGTTGGGCCGGGTGGCCACGAGTTCGGGCCGGTGGTAGCGGGGGTGGCGCAGCTGGTTGCGCCGCTCGCGGACTTCCTTACTGTCGGCCAGGATGCGATACATGCTGCGCACCGAGCAGAGGTAGCGGTCCTCCTCGAGCAGCGTCGCGTAGACCTCGACGGGGCTTCGATCACAGAAGCGCTCCGCGTGCAGCGTGTCGAGCACCTCCTGGCGCTCGCGCGGGTCCAGGGCCCGGGCCGGGCGCGGCCGGGGTCGCTTGGCCGTGGCCTTCGCCGGGTTTCTCCGGCGGTAGACCGTGGCGCGGCTGAGCCCCAGCGCCAGGCACGCGGGAGCCGTCGCGGCCTCGCGGGGCAGCACGACAGTGGCAGCCATCAGTCTTTCTCGTCGAGCTCGGAGGTCCTCAGGGGGATCCCCAGGATCCCAGCAACTTTTTTTTGGATCTCGATGATCGTCTCCGCCTGCTCGAGCTGCCGACGGAGCTGGGTGTTCTCACGCTCGAGCCGCTTCATTCGGGGGTCCGCCGCCTTCGCCTTCGGCCCACGCTTCTTCGATCGAAGTCCTGCAAGCGCCCCCGCGTCACGCTGCCGGCGCCACGCCGACAGCAGCGAGGAGTACAACCCTTCACGCCGCAGCAAGGTCCCCACCCCGCCGGGGGCCTTGCAGGCATCCGCCTCCCGCACGATCCGCAGCCGGTACTCTGCGCTGAACCGACGCCGCTTCGGCTTCTCCACCACCTCGGGGTCGGCGACATCCCCGGCGCCGATGGCAGAAACTCCGCTCGCCCTACGGGCTCCCTCCGTTTCCGCCATCTCCTTCAAGCTCTCCTTCTCCAGCAGGGGTCGTTCCATCTCAGAACCTCCCCGCCCCTCTACACTAAACTCCAACGACCATCTGTCTCACCTATTGTTGGCACGGGGGGCGCAGGCGGAAAGGCGATTGCCAGGAGAACTATTTCACGGCCGAAAATCATCGGCGCAATCTCGCCGCCGCCCATTCGCTCATTCGAGAACTTGCGGCCAGGGTCGAGACTCGATGCCTCAGTATCGGTCCTGATCCATCAGGGTGGAGTAAATACCTAGTTCCGATAATATGATGTGCTGAAACGTCGAAGGGAACCTTTTTATGCTCAGATCAAGACGTCAAGTTCATGCCATTGATTTGTCGTACCCGCCTCGGATGAGCCAGTCGACCCGACTGAGGCCGGATGCCGAAGCGGGCCAGTCCCACTCGGCGGCCCACAGGGACGGCTCTCTCGCTCCTAATCCACCGGCGGGGCTTGTTCCCAAAGACCATCCCCCCAAGCGCAGCCGTCGCGGCTCGGGGGGCGTGCGCGTGTTGGCCGCCGTCGCGTGTTTGGCCTGGCTGGCCTGGCCGACCGAGGCTTTCGCGCAGGTGACGCTGAACGTGGACGCCGTTGCGGGCGACAACAAGATCAACAGGTCGGAGCACAGGAACGGCTTCGCCGTCAGCGGCAACACGGGTACGGAAAGCGGCGTGACTGTCGAGGTGACCATCGGCGGCAGAACGTTGACGAGCGTGACCTCCGCGATCCAGCCCGGGGGGGTGAACGCGATGTGGTCGGTGAACGTGGAGCCCAGTGCGGCCTACATTGCCGAAACGAGCGTGGAGCTTTCCGTGACGGCCACCAAGACCGGGTTTACCAGTGCGACGGTTACGCGGACGCTGCCGGTGGATTTGACGCCGCCGAGTGTGAGTTACACGGCGCCATCAAGTCTCACGGTGGGCGTTTTGATCACGCAGATGGCTCCGACCACGAGCGATACGGATATCGTCTCCTACGCCACTAGCGGCGATTCCCTGCCGCTGGGACTGGCGTTGAATGGCGCGACAGGTTTGATCAGCGGCGCGCCGACGACGGCCAACACCAACACGCAGACGGTGGGGGTGCTGGTCACCGACGACGCCGGCAACGTGGATCGGCCACAGATTACATTCCCGGCGGTTGAGCTCGCAGCCGGGGTGACGGTCTTGCCGGAGAGACTGATGGTGCTGGAGGGCGGCTCGGAGGAATACACGATGGTGCTCGACACCAAGCCGACGGACGATGTCGTGATCACGGTGACGAAGGTCGGTGGCGACGAGGATCTGACGGCGACCCCGGATAGTTTGACGTTCACGGACTTAAACTGGGATACGCCGCAGACGGTGACGGTCTCGGCGGCCGAGGACGACGACGGCAAGGCCGGCGTCACCATCTTTCGACACGGCGTGCAGAGCCTCGACAGCAGCTATGAAGGCATTCCGCTTGGCTCCGTCAGCGTGGCCGAGAACGACAACGACGAAATCGGGGTGACGGTCTCGCCGCAGAGACTGATGGTGCTGGAGGGCGGCTCGGCGGGCTACACGGTGGTGCTCAACACCCAGCCGACGAACGATGTCACGGTCGAGGCGAACCAGGACCAATTGAGTGACGACGACCTGACGGTGAGCTCGGATACGGATACGGATGATACGGATACAAATAGGGTTACGTTGACGTTCACGGACTCAAACTGGGATACGCCGCAGACGGTGACGGTCTCGGCGGCCGAGGACGCCGACGAGTCGAACGGTACTGCGACCTTCTCGCACAGCGTGGTTAGCCTCGACACCGACTACGCCAACGAACTCACTATCGATTCGGTAACGGCCACCGAGGTCGACGCCGAGATTGAACCGGAGGTGGCGATCACCATTAATGCCACGGGACCGGTGAGCGGCCCGTTCGAAGTGACGATCACCTTCTCGGAGCCGGTGGAGGGTTTTGAGCGGGAAGATATCAAGATCAGGAACGGGACGGTTGTGGACTTCACCGAGGTGTCATCGAGTGAGTATCGAATCACGATCACGCCGGCGCAGGCGGGGCGGTCGGTCGCGATCACCATCTCCGAGAACGTCGCCGAGGACGGGCACGGCAACGGCAACCAGGCGGTCTTTTTCCTCATTGGGACCGTCCTTCAGGTGAGCTACGAGGAGGAGAGCTACACGGCAACCGAAGGTGGGGAGACGGTGACGGTGACGGTGAAGCTGAGCCTGGGCTGGAAGGGGGAGTTGGCGATCCCGATCCGGGTGAGGCGGCCGGAGACGACGGAAGTCAGCGACTATACGGTAGAGGGTTTGGAGGGTTGGGAAGCCGAGGAGGGAGTCGGCAAGCTCATCATTGGGGCCGGGGAAACAGAAGGGAGTTTCAAGATCCAGGCTAACTCCGACGGGGACGGGGACGACGAGACGGTGGAGCTGGGATTTGGGGAACTGCCGAAGGGAGTGATGACAGGGAAACCGGCCAAGGCGACGTTGACGCTCAAGGACAAGGGACTGGTGGAGCTGAAGGTGAGCTTTGGGCGGGCGGAGTATCAGATTAAGGAGGGCCATCAGGCCGACATCGAGGTGACTATCTCACCAGCGGCGGACCGGCGGGTGGAAGTCCCTCTGGAGGTGGCGCTCGAAGGAGGGGCGACGCCCAAGGACTATAGCGGGGTGCCGGCGTCGGTGGTGTTCGAGGAAGGCGAGAGTCAAGGGACGATTTCCGTCGAGGCCCTGGCGGATGAGGAGAACGACCCTGGGGAGGGGATTGTGCTGAGCTTGGGCGGGTTGCCGGAGGCGGTGAGTGCGGGCGATCCCTCCTCGACCCAGGTGCATTTCAGGCAGCAGCGCACAGCGGAGCAGCTCTCGCGGACGCTGGAGGTGATGCTGGCGGTGATTGCGCGATCGACGGCCGAGAGCGCGCAGACGGCCATCGAGGGTCGATTTGAGCGGCATCGTCGGTTGAGTCGGACGGGGTCATTGGGTGGGGCGATGCAGGCGCCGAAGCCGGGGACTAGCGAGGCGGCCAGAGGGGGCGCACCGGCGAGTAGTCATAGCGGCACGGGTCTGGGCCCGGAAGAGTCGGCGGGGGTTGGCAGAGGGAGCATCGATGACACCGGCAGTAGAGGAGAAGAAGGCCCGGTGGAGCCGGGCGCTTGGGTTGCGGCCAAGGCCAGACCAGCGACGGGATCGGGTTGGGACTTGGAGAGTCAGCAAAGAGGGACTCAGGGATCTTGGCTGCGGAATTTTTCCCTGGGTGGGTTGGGGAACATAGCCCGCTCCGGCCAGACCCACTCGGGGGTCTCTACCGGCTACGGCATGGGGCCGAGTGGGACAGGCCTGCCTGTCGCATTGGGAGGGCAGCCAGGTTACGGTCAGAATCGATTCCAGGGTACGGGGACCAGGGACTCATCGCTGAGACCGGGATCGACCGAGTTCTCGGGAATGAGGGGTGGAGGGAGTCTTTTGGAATCGATGCTCTCTCAGACCTCCTTCGAGCTGTCGCTGGGAGAGCAGGAGAAGGAGAAGGGAGAGAACTGGGTACCGGTGTTGTGGGTTCAGGGGGACCTGCAGCACTTCAACGGGGACTTGACGTGGCTCGGTATGAACTATCGGGGTGGCCTGAAGGCCGCTCACGTCGGGCTGGACCTCTATGCCAACGATCAGATGCTCTCCGGGCTGTCGTTCATGCGCAGCTGGGGAGACATGGATTACACCGACGATGGACTCGATGGGGTGCTAGATAGTCGCATGAACACAGTTCACCCTTATCTGTACTGGCAGCCGAACGAACGGGTGAGCGTGTGGGGCATTGGAGGCTTGGGGGGAGGTCAAGTGGATGTCACAGAGCCGAGCCGGACGCACGACTTCGATGCCGACTTTCGGATGTTCGCCGGGGGAGTGAGGTCGGTGCTGACGCGGCGGGGCAACAATGAATGGGGTCTTCGTGCCGACGCCTTCACGGCGCAACTCGAGACCGACGCCTCGGAGGGCATCGCCCAGGTGAGCGGTGAGGCCCACCGGGGCCGGTTGATGCTGGAATGGGTGCACGACAGGGAGCTGTCAGCAGGGCGATCACTGAACCTGAAGGCGGAGGCGGGCGGGCGTTTCGACGGAGGCCATGCGGAACGTGGCAGCGGCGTGGAAACCGGTGTCGGTCTGGGGTACCTGGATGCGAACCGTGGACTGGACGTGTCGCTGCACGGCCGGGTGCTGGTGGTGCATGCAAGCGACTACCGGGACTGGGGAGTGGGTGTGCAGGCGAGCTGGGACCCGGGGGAGAAACAGCGCGGCTTTAGGGCGTCGGTGAACTCCTCGCTGGGCCAGGACGGAGGTGGTCGGACGACGCTGTGGGACAACGCAGATGCCGTCATGCACCCAGCGGGGATGGGGGCGATGGGGATAGGTTCCCAGTACCGGATGGAAAGCGAGGTGGCCTACGCCGGCCTGGAGGTGCGGGGCGTACCGGGTCTGCTGACGCCGTATAGCCGGCTGCGACGGGCCGGACAGGGTCGGGAACTGGCCTTGGGCACCCAGTGGCGCCTGCCGACTCGCTCGCAGCAGGCGCTGCCATTGATGTTGGAGTTAGAAGCCATGAGGCGGGAGAACAGAACGGGTCCGGCTGATCTGGGGGTGTTACTGCGAGTGTCGATCCCCTTGGGCGGCTCGCGGGATGTCATCTCCGGCCGGGACCGCGTTTCCACCCGAGCGCCCGATCCGAAATTGATTCCGCGCGGGATTGCCGAGTCTGAAGCCGACGGGCCGCAGGCCACCGCCGCTGCTATAAAACTACCCGCCGAGCTAGTCAGCGCCCCACAACCGGATGCGAATCTACCACCCGAACCAGCGACGCCCGGGGCGGCCTTGCCTGCTTCGCAGCCCGCGCAAGCTTCGGCCCAGCCCCAAGGCTCGGCACCCCCATCAACAACCACTGCACCGGCCAGAGGAGAAGAGCGCGTAGTCAATGTCCAGCCGACGCCACAGCCAGGTGCGACGCCGCCGCAGCCCCAGGCCGCGGCATCCTGACCCTGTCCCCTCGTAGTGGACACCCTCTCGGAGGGAGTACCCTCCGGATGGGAGTGCGAAATGGGAAAGCGACATCGAAGGAAGTTCACGGACGAGTTCAAGGGCGAGACCGTAAAGCTGATCGGAGAGCGGGCGAACGGTGGGGTCCGTGGCCAGGGAACTCGACCTGACGGAGACGGCGGTCCGCAGCTGGGTGAAGCGTGGCGACGCCTCGGGCTCAGCGGACGGGCTGAGCCCGGATGAACGAGCCGAGCTGCGGCGTCTTCGCAAGGAGAACTCGGAGCTACGGATGGAGAAGGAGATTCTCCGAAAAGCGACGGCCTTCTTCGCCAAGGAAAGTCGATGAGGTTCACCTTCATCAGTGTGGAGAAGGCGTTTTGTCCAATGCGGATTCTGTGTCGGGTGCTCGAGGTCTCGCGGAGCGGCTATTACGCTTGGTGCGCTCGGAGGCCCTCGGCACGGGACCTCGAGGATGAACGGCTTCGGCCGAGGATCGTCAGCGCGTGAGATATGGTCAAGTCTTGTGTATGGGGACCTGATCAGGCGGCTTCTTTTCTGACGCCGTCGACGAAGCTGACTCCGCCAATGACGTCGGTGATCAATCGGTAGCCGTTCAAGGCCCTCCAGTTTCTTTGCGCTGCGAGCGCGAGCTTGAAGACCATCGTCAAGCAAGCGACGCGACTCCCGGCGCCCTTCGTCTTCTTCGTCCGTAGCCGAACCGTGGCGAACGTAGATTCGATCGGGTTCGTCGTCGGATGTGAATCCAATGCTCTGCCGGGAAGTCGTAGAAAGCCAGGAGGGCTTCCCGATCCTTCTCGAGGCACGACGCTGCAGCTGGATACTTCGGGCGGTACGTCGCAAGGAAGAGGTCGAAGGCGCGTTCCGCACTCGCTCGCGTATCCGCCATCCAGATGTCGTGGAGCATCGACTTGGCTTTCGCCTGGATCGACTTCGGCATCTTGTTCAGCACGTTGCCTGTCTTGTGGAACCAGCACCGTTGATTCCGCGTCGTTGGGTAGACCTTCTGTAGGGCCTTCCAGAAACCCAGGGCACCATCGCCAACTGCAAGTTGAGGAGCCAGAGTCAGGCCGCGCGCACGCAGCCCCAAGAGGAGCTCCCGCCAGGACTGCTCACTTTCTCGATAGCCGTCGGCGACCGCAATCAGCTCCTTCTTTCCCTCTGCCGTCGCTCCCATCAGCACGAGAATGCACTGCCTCGAGTTCCCGGGGTCCTCGAGGCGGACATTGAAGTACACCCCGTCCGCCCACACATAGGCGTAACCCTTCCCGGCCAGCGAGCGCTTGTCCCAAGACTCGTACTCTTCCGTCCATGTCGACTTGAGGCGCGTGATCGTCGTCGCGGAAAGCCCGGGCGCATCCGGAACCAGGCCTGGAACTCGCCCACGGACCGCGGATAGTGCGTGCCAGCACGAGGGTGATCCACCGGCTCAGTTTACACCGGTTAAATGGATACCCCCGACGCGGTTCTGCATTCCGACATGGCCATCGATGGCGACGTGCGCTGCGGCGGCCGACGTGTTCGCTTCAACAGCACGGGCTAGCTGGGCCAACTGGATCGTTGCCTCTACCGGGGTCACGATGTCCCGGCCATAGCTGGACACGAGCCACGTGAGCAGTACGGCGGTCCCGTACTTCGCTGCTGCGGCGGCCACGCCGTTGATCCTCCACGAGAGAAACTCCTGCTTCGTCGGCATCAGCGCCCCGCTTCCTTCTCGCGCCAGTCGTGCTCGGCGCGGTGGTTCGTGGTGGGCTGCTTGCCGTCGCGGCCTGGGCGCTTCGTGGGCGTGAGGCGCTTCTCCTCGGTTCCGAATTCAGCCGAGCAGTACTGGTCGGTCCCGTTGAAGACCGCGACGTGGTTCGAGTCTCCGCCACACCCGAGGTCGTACATCTTCGGCGTCGCCCCGGCCCACGTCCCGCATGGGTCGTACTGCGCCGACTTGCGGCGGGAAGAACAGCGCCGTGATGGAGAGCAGGCCCTTCGCGACGGTCAGCGCCAGCTCGGTCATCAGGCGGGCGGCCTCGCAACGCGCGCCACGGTCGCGATCCCCATGTAGCCGAGGACGGCGATCAGGATCTCTGTGAAGTCGAGCGCGACGCCGGCCCACGGCACCTTCGCGCCCAGGGCCGTGAAGAGCTCCGTGGCGGCCACGAGCGCGGCGCCGCTGGTTGCCGAGTAGGTACCGACGCCGGCGATCGCCTCAGGCAGCTTCTCCTTGGGCTGACGCCAGTCCTTGTCGAGGAAGCCGACGGTGATGAGGATCCCGGCAACGGAAGCGACGATGGCGCCGATCGCCTCGCCGTCTGGACCGAACTGCGCCGCCAGCACGGCGAGGCCGCCGAGGATCAGGCCGGTGAGCCGCTTCTTGCCGGCGAGCTCCCAGTAGATGCCCCGAGCCCACTCGCCTCGCTTCCCCTCCGCGACCTTGTTGGCCTCGCGGCCGATGAACTGGTTGACGAACCAAGTCTTCAGCTTGCCCATCGTCAGCCTCCGAAGGAGAACACCGCCTCTTGCGAGACGGTGGTTTCCTTGCCGATCGTGACCCGGGTGCGCGACGCGAGCGCGGCTTTGCTTCCGACCTGCAAGAGATCGGTCTGGAACAGCGTTCCGAAGCTGGCGCCCTCCGTGCGCAGCGTCTCGTCCCTGAATATCGCCGCGTAGAGCCAGCTCTTCTCGCCGAAGTAGAGAGCCACGCCGCCGCCCCATCGCATGGGGTACGGCTCGGCCCGGAAGCCGCCTTCGGGGGTCGTGATCTTGAATTGCTGACCCACGAAGCCGAAGAGACCGGCACGGAGCTTTTGTTCGGGGACCTGGAAGGCGAAGTAGCCGGCAGCGACATCGCAGTAGCCTCGCTTCCACGTGCTCGGCGTCGACCAGGCAAGCTCGCCAGGTGCGCCCTCCGTGACGCACAGTCCGGAAACAAAGGCGTTGCTCGGGAACTCGTAGAAGGCCGACGTGCTGAAGTTGACGTACTCGTCACGGTTCGCCGTGTCCTCCACGTCCTCCTTCCCGACGTGGGTGAACCCTGCGGACGTGTTGAGGTTGTAGCGGAACTGGCTCTCGGCGAGCGTGGGCAGCAGCAGAACGGCGACGGCGAGGGCTAGGGATCTCATTGGATCGACACCTCCGCAGCGCCTTCAGCGTTCTCGACTCGTGCGGCGACCCGACACAATCCGGCGCCGGTCGCCGTAAGGATCGGTGAGTACACGTTATCGGGGCTGACTCGGCACGGCCCCAATGCGGACCACGAGATGCCGGAGGCAAGGTTGCAGCTGTCGGTCCGTTCCCCCGACGCAGCGAACGGGGTTGCGTCGAGCGGCACGACGTCGGCGGCGCCCATTGACTGCGGAGCGGACACCTCGACGCGAACCACCGCCTCGCAAGGGTTGGCCGGGCTCGGAGACGGCTCGACTGTTCCTCCGGGCGAGTTGTCCTGCCCGATGGTGCTGTCGATCCTCGCGGTGGGGCTGAGGAAGTTGTCACAGGCGATGCCCGCGAGGGCGAGCGCCACGACGAATATTACGTCTGGGAAACGGCTCATTCGGCACCTCCTGCCGTGGGCGCGCACCTGGCACGGGCGCGTTCGACTCGTTCGATGCGTTCGGCACGTCCCGCGCCGCACACCTCGAGGTAGTAATCCGCCCTTTCCTCTTGTCCGGAGCAGACGAGCTGCTCGACGACACCCTGGTCGGGGGCGGGCGGGCGGCGTGAAAGGAGCTGGCTGCTCGCTGCGCAACCACCAGTCGCAAGCAACGAGAGGACGACGAGGGCGACCTTCATGGGACCTCCAAGAGCAGCACAATCGCTGCAAAGATTCCGAGCCCGGCGAAGACAAAAAGCAGGGCCTCGATATCGCGCTCGTGACGGGTCATGCGAGCAACCTCCGGACGCCGAGCACGCGAGCAACCGGGAACGGCGACACGTTCACCTCGTCGCTCTGATTGCCCCCGAGGACGAGCACGCTCTTTTCCTCGACGCCGGCGAAGAAGCCGACATGCCCCGGGGCTTTGATCACGTCAGGGCCTGGCTGCTTGCCGCCCCCCCGCTTCAGGATCACGACGTCGAAGCCGACCCGCGCGTCTGCGAGGACAACTGGTCGGCCGACCTTCAGCCACGAGCGAGCGCGAAGGCTTTTGGAGCGTGGAAGGCAGCAACCAGCAGACGAAGTTGGGCAGCGCTGAGCACCACGGGACGTGGTCACCCTTCGGCCATTTCTGATCGAGCCGCAGCATCGCCAGGATGGCGGGGTTCGACGCGGCTCCGCCCGCCTCTTGGGTTCCGACGAACCGCTGCGCGAGATCGAAGGCGGTGATCTCGAGTTTGCGGGCCAGGCCGAGCTGGTCTGAAAAAAGCAAAGACCCCAGTTACTCCTTGAGCAACTGGGGTCGCTGGGGCACGGTGGTCCCGCCTCCGTAGCCCCTCCAGGGGCCTGCCCGAGGCTTACTTACTTTGGTGAATCTACCTCAGGCCCGTCCTCGAGTGCAAGAGTTCCCATCGGGATGCGTCAGCATCCATCGGGAATCGAGTCTACTCCTCATCCGATCCGCTCGTCGCCATCCCAGCTGGCTCTTGAGTAGGCCCCCCGGTTGAAGTGCAGAGCGATCTTCACGACTGCTCCATCGCCGGACTCCTGGAGCTCCTCCCCCCGATCCGCAATCCTCCGCAGGATCGCCGCGAGCTTCTCGGGCGGGATGAGTTTCTCCAGCCGGGCGAGCTCGGCGGAGGGGGTCATCCGCTCGAGCCCCTCACGCTGCGCGGCCGACCCGCCGGCGGCGTCCCCACTCCCCGATCAGCGCCGCGTCGGTGAACCCGTCGTGGGCCTTCCTGCACCGCGGCGTGCGCAGCCAAGTCTGCTCCGGGAACAGCCTCGTCGCCGCGATGATGCTGCGCTGCTTCGGGTGGCATTTCGGTGTCCCGACGAACATCTCGCTCTGCCAGCCACGCGGGTTGACCAACTGCTGCGGCACACCGAGGGCGACGAGTAGCGATTCCCAGCACCCGCGGGCCAGCCCTCGATTGAAGTTCGCTATCGTGCCGCCCATCAGTTTCCCCCTCACGCGCGCCGGCAACGGCTGCAGTCGCTCGACGGTGACGAACAACGCGCCCTGCTTCCCGTAGCGGTTGACCAGGCCCATGATGCCGGCAAGGTCGAACTGCCGGCGGCCCCTGTTCGGACGGTGGATCGGCATCTCCTCGAGCGCGATGATCGTGCCGGCCTCGCTGAGTACGGCGATGCCGCCATCGAGGCCGGGATCCACCCCGAGGTAGATCACGGCCCCTCGCAGCGGGGTCTCATGACCCCATCGCCCGACATGGCGTTTGGGTAGTACTCGGTCGGGATCCCGCTCACCAAGTCGCCACCCCATCGAGCCCGCCGTCGAGCTCGGCCGTGACGGCCGCGACCTTCGGGAAGTCGGCGGCGGCGCCCACTGCCAGGAGGTCGAGGAGACGACACCGACACCAGATCCGACCGCGAGGGATGCCGGTCCAGAACAGCTCCAGTCCGGTCTCATGATCGGGCACCACGAACAGGCTCTCTTCGAAGGTCGGCACCCTGACTTCCCAAACCAATTTCTGGGCGAGCAAAGCCGGGGGCTGGACAAGCCCTGAACAGGGGGGGTCTGGACGGGCCATGTGACCTGGACAGAACCCCTGTCCCCCCTACGGGGGGGACAGGGTGGTCCTGACCGTCACAAGCGGCGTGTCCAGCGTTTGTCCAGCGCTCCTGTAAGTGCATCATTTCAAAAGAGACCCTAGCCTGGACATTGTCCAGGACAAGAATTTTGCGTGTCCTGAGGGCCTGAACAAGGCAGCAGCCTTCGCGTCGGCAAGCTGACCGCGCACCCTCGCTACGATCGGATCGGAGTCGAGCTTCGCCCTCTTCAGCTCCTTGAGGACCTGCTCCATCGGGATGTCTCGGACATCCTCCTCGGGGCCTTGCAAGGAGTCGCAGAGGTCAGCCAGCATCTCTGTCGCGTTCTTCGGCGCCCTTTCATCATTCACCGCTCTCACCTCCCTCCGAGGGGTTGACCACCCGCGTGTTCAACGTTTTGCTCATCTGGCTCCGTTGGGAAGACCCGATCGCCGCTTCCTTTGACCGGGGCGACCAGCGCTCGGGAGTCGTTTTCGAGGGTCTTCACTGCCCTCCAGGCGCGCTTCCGGTGGCTGTTCCGAACCCGCTCATCACGGGTCTCGCCGAACACTCCATCGGCGATCGTGAGGTAGGTCGAGCCGGGATTCTCAACGACGAAGGCCAGCACGGCCTCGACGTCGGCCGGCTCACGGGCCTTGGCGCGAGCGGCCATGACGTCGTCCTCTCCGGCCAGCTCCATCTCGTCCGGCAGGCCCGTCAGCGGGTCATGGGAGCCCTTGTAGATAATGGCGAACGAGCTCGGCGTGGGGCCGTTCTTGAAGTCCACGGGCGCTGCGATCGCCACCGAGTCGCCGACCTTCTTAAAGAAGACCGGGCTTGGGCTGATGGAGAAGATCCCGCCGCCACTGACCCGCTGTGAGGGGGACCGATGGTCCTTCTGACTCGACTCCTTGGTAGTGTGGTGTACCAGTAGGAGGCAGGCTCGTGTGGCGTCTTCGAACTGACGAAGCCGTTTGACGAAGGGCTGGAGATCCTGTGGACCCGCGTCCACGGCTCCCGTGAACGAGCGCAACGGATCGAACACGACGAACTCGATGCCCAAGCTCCCGACGACGTGGGCCAGGTGCTGCCACCAAGCGGGGTCGTCGAGGTCGACGCCCTCACGGATCAGGTTGTAGTGGGACTCGGCCGGCGGCTCCGGGACACCGCCGGCCATGAGGGCCTCGAAGCGGGCGCTGGTCGCCAGCCTGAAGTCCTCGTTGGTGACGTAGAGGGTCTTGACTCCTCTCCGTCGCGGTGTGAAGCGCTCTAGGCCGAAGAGCGGCGCCCCTGTCGTGAGGCTGAAGCAGGCAGCCATCGCAGCGAGGCTCTTCATCGAACGCGGGTGGCCGTACCAGAGGCAGATCCCCTCCCGGTCGATGAGCATGGGGATCAGCGGCTCTGGCGCCTTGTAGGAAGCGAACCAATTCCGGATGTTCTCGATCGGTTCTGGCTCTGGCAGTCCTGCTGACTCGATCGTGTTCGCTTTCTCTATTGGCTCTGGGGTCGTCGCCCTCTTGCCGGAAGAGAAATCCACTACTGTCGCTGGACGCTTGCCACCGATCGTCGGTACCGGAGATCGGGACGTGAGATTCAGCTCTCTGACGAGAGCGTCAACGATGGTTCCTCCGTACTCTTCTCCTAGTGCCTTGGTTAGCTCCGGTCGGCCCCAATACGCTGCACCACTCTTCATTCGATCCATGGTTGTCGGTATGGCCTCACGAGCCCTCTGGCCTGGCGTCGTCTCGTCCTCGTCGTTCGCTATCGCCGCTGCTGCGGTGATGACCTTGGACGCCTCCTTTTCTGTGTAACCGGACGGGAGTAGCGTCCCCGCGATCGCAACCGCACACCGGTGACGCTGGCCCTTGGGCCAATGGGCTCCGAGCACGCACGCCGCCCAGAGCAGGTGAACGGAACGAAGCAATGACTTGTACGGATATCGAGCTGGCTCACCCTGGCCGTCCCAGACCAGCGGGACATCGGACGGATGGATGCTCGGCGGGATCACGGTCTGACCGCCTGTGCCGCGAAGCTCGGCGATCGGCGAATGGACGAGCTCCCCGCCCACTCCTGGCTGAGGCACCGGATCGGTCAACTGGATCGTCCGTGGGCACCCCTGCCCCCCCTCGAGTCGGTAGTAGTGCCAGTGGGACGGGACGTCGCCTTGATGCCCGTGCTTCAGCGGTGTCGTGTGGAGGAACCGATGCGCATGCTTCCTAGAGTTCTCAGTGTCCAGGTCCACGTCGAGCCACCCCTTCGAGGCCTCGCCCAGCAGGATTCCGATCCCGTTGCCATCCTGGAAGACGTCATCTAGCTGTTCAGGCGCGAGCCGTAGGTGCTGCCAGCCCTTCCCCGCCGACGGCCGCTTCTCTCCCGGCGTAATCGGCACGACGTGATGCCCCGTCTCGGTGAGACGACGAGCGATCGCTAGGACGTCGGAACGCGAGGCTCGGAGGTTCGTCATCTCGAGGAACTTCTGGAGCACGTCAGGGCCTGAGAGCGTCGGTCTGCCATAGATGCACCTTGATGAGAGCGAGGAATGCAACGAGCAGGACCTGCTCGTTATCGACAATTGCGTGCGGCTTCGTTGGTCCACCCTCACGAGGAATGTGAACGAGAAGACCCTCGATCGGTTCAGTCACGCCCATCATCCGAAGCGCCTCGCGGTAGGCGACGGACTGGAGCTTGGCCTCGTCGTAGATGCCACTGCCGGTCTTCCAGTCGAGACAGAAGAGCCGGTTCGTCTTGGTGTCTCTCGCGAGCAGGTCGAGCGTGCCTGCGTAGAGCGGGCCGGTCGTCTGGTCAACGTAGGCGACCGCGCACTCTGCCGCGATCGGGTGGTAGTTGGCCTTCTTCCACCACCCGAGCCATGACTCGAAGCAGTTCTTGACCTTGTCGGTCTTGAAGTGTGGCGCGCGGCCCTTCAGGTGGCTCTCGATCGCGTCGTGAACCTGTGTGCCGAGACCTGCCGTTTTCTTCATGACCATCTGGTACGGGGGCCTCTCACCGACGTGGGCCTCGAGTACCGCCGAGACCTTCCACTCCGGCCAATCCTTCATCTGTTGCTGAAGCTCGTAGGCCGCCTGTGAGTAGGCTTGCGTTGCACACCGGCTCGACCACGCCACGAGCGCCGGCTTGTCTAGCGCCCTGAGGATCTGCGTGACGCTTGGCACCGCCCGACGATCGACGTTGTAGCGGTGGGAACCGGATCGAACGATCCGAGTCTTCCAAGCCCCGATCACGGCGGCGGCGGGGTCGAGCCCCGCCGCCACGTCTGCCGCAAGCATCTAGAACGGGACCGATGGCTGTTGCTGCGGCTCGACAGCAGGGGCCGTTGCTGTTTGATCCCGGTCCTTCTGCCGAACGTAGTTCTCCGGCACCAGCTTCGTCATGCTTTCGGGAAGCGGAGAGATCCCCCCGATGTTGGCCCAGGTGGTGCCCTCTTTCTCATCGTGGACCACGACCAACATGCAGTTGGCACCCATCAAGCGGTCCAGCTCGAAGCCGGCGAGCTCGTCCTCGTTGAAGTCACACCCCCGCCAAGCGATCAGGTCGCGACGGAGGTTGGCTTTCCTGTTGAGACTGACCGTGTACCGCTGCTGGACCTGATAGCGCTCGTTGCCCCGCTCGGGATCACGCGCCTCGACCTGCCAGCGAATCGTGGCCTTGTGCTTCTTCTCTATCTTGCCGCCAAAGGTGACGTCCACCATGCCGTGATCGATCACGTCGACACAGACACCCTGGTGCGAACCTGCCGGACAAGGATTGAAGTTTCCGCCTTTGTCTCTTGCTACAACCATCTAGCTCTCCTCTCTACACACGTGTTGGGAAGTGACCGTGAATGCGCTCGCGCTCATCACGCTCTGGTTCAAGAAGCTGCCCATGCCGCTCACAGAAACTCGGTACAAACCAACTCTTCTGGTCATGCGGAATCCTGCAGCTGCACGAAAAGACTTGGACGGCACCGTGCTTGCCGTACTGAATATCGAAGGTCTCGCCGTAGACCTCCTGGAGCACCCGACGGAGATCGTCTCAGGTGACTGTCGATCGCCCGGCGATGCTCGATCAGTGCTCCGGTGACCGCGCTCGGTAGCGCGAGCTGCCGGCTGTCCGTCTTTCTCATAACCCCACCAGCTCCCGAAGCGCCTGGTCCGTCACCACCGCGTCCACCGTTGACAGCGTTGGCAGGAGCTCGAGGCAGTCGCCCTCGTACAGCGTCGCGTCACCGATCCTCTCGACCCTCACAAACCCGACCACCACGGCGGTCCCATCGGCAGCGGCTTCCACTCGAACAAGCCCTGCCCGATCTCGACCAGGCGGAACAGCCGATCCACGCTTGCGTTGTAGATGACATCCCGGCGATCGGTGGTTTTCACCGCCACGCTTCCGTCACCCGGGCCACCTCCCGGCACGCCTGCAGCGGCGTGATCTTCAAGCCCCAAGTCAGCTTCACGGTCCGATACTTGACCCCGTACCAGCACCACGCGCGCTCATTCAGTGGCCAGAACTGCCCCGGCGCCATCCCCCCCTTGGCGATGTTGATCTGCTTCAGGGTGGGGATCAGGTTGCGGTGGTCGCTGGCGAAGTCGCGCTTCCGGGCGTTGCTCCAGCGCCACGCCCCGCTCACGTGCGCATCGAACAGGCTGACCACGTGGTCGATGTGGACCTGGCGCGCGTCGTACACGACGGAGCCGGAGTAGATATCGAGCCACATTCCGCCGGAGACGAAGCAGCGGCGGTTGCTCACGAAGTTGACCGGGACCAGCGATTCCGCGATGAGGATTTCGGCGCGCTCGTCCTGGCAGTCGGCGTCTCGATCCGGCCAGCGTCCGTTGGGCATGAACGAGTCGCGGACGTAGGGCGGGATGCCGGGGACGGCGAGGAGCGCGATGAGGAGCCAGGTCACGCCGCGAGCCTCTTCAGCCGCCACCACCACACCCGAGCCCGGATCTCCCACCGCACACGCCGCGGCAGCTCCCGACCCACGACCACGACCAGACGCACCGGGAGCAGATTCACTTCCCCTCCTTCCACTCCGCTGGGGAAAGCTCACTAGGAAAGCGCGGTTCGCCACCTCCGGTGCAGCGAATCACCGTTCGCCGTTCCTCCCGCCGGATCCGCACGCACCAGTAACTCAGCCACAGCGCCGCGGCGGATCCGACCACCAGGCCGAGCAGCTTCACTTCGCCATCTCCTTGCACCGCGCGCACGTCGCGACGCTCGGCACCGTCGTCCAATCGAGCAGGCCCGCCGCGCCGCACAACGCGACCACGGTCACGACCTCCTTTGTGTGGTTGGTGAACGAGGCCGCGGCTTACGTCGCTATAAAATCAGCCCTTCACGAGCCGCTCCAGCCCGGCGCGCTCGAATCGCTTCGTCGAGCGGTTCAAGTCCTGCCGGCACGGGTGGCCCTTCGTGATCCGGTACAGCCGGCGGCGCGTCATATCGCCGCCGAGAATCTCAATCGCCTTCTCCGGCCCAATCCATTCGGCCGGCGGCTCCGCATCGAACAGGCGCTCTATCGCGTCGGCGCACTGGCGCAGACCGCGCGCGAGCTGGAGCTGCGGCGGGTCGTTCCGAGGTACGACCTGGGAGAGGCTCACTTAGAGTCTCCGTTCTTGCGCCTCTTCGGCGTGGCGCCCTCCGATTCAGCGCACTGGCGCAGGGCGCTCTCGAACGCCTCCTCGGCCAGGGTCGCGACGGTGCAATTGCGCCGAATCGCCTCGATCTTCATCAGCTTCCACAGCGACTCGAGAACCTTGAACGTGGCCTGCATTGGAAGGTCAGACTGGATCTGCGTGCCCACAACACGAAGATTAGGAGTGTTGGCCGACCCAGAGTAGACAGTTGGATTCTTTTGTTTTTCGGGAGAGGTGTGTTGACGCTCGCGTGCGTCTAACTCGGCTCTTCTGTCCATACGAACACCAGCCAACCGATCTAGTCCATACTGGTAAATCCACGTGTAAAGCGTTTGGCGTGTACAGCCTAGAAGAACAGCTGCGAGAGACTTATTCCCCCCCGCGTCAATCAGCGCTTTTTTTACTACCGCCCGTTCGGGTCGCATTTTGTCACGGTAGCAAGTGACGTCATACGGTGTCAAGGGGTCGCAGTTGACACCAGCGGCGGTTCCCCGCTATTCTTTGGCGGCATGAAGGAAGAGCGTGTCTCCCTAACTTTTCGGGCGCCCCCAAGCCTCCGCGCGCGCATGAAGGCGCAACACGATGAGACCGGGGTTTCCTATCAGAAGATGATTGAGAAGGCCCTTGAGAAGTACCTGCCTCCGGCCATGCCGCGGGCTGTGAAACGGAAACCGCGGTAGCGGGCTCGCGGCCCGCACCCCCGCCCCAGCCTTTACGTGAAGGGGCACGACGGACCGGCACGGGATGCTTCATACGCCGCCCACAAATTGCCCCGGCGGGTACTGAAGAAGATAGGGCCCAGCGGGCACTTGTGGGGTGACCGGGCTCACACGGACGCCATCGCATTGCCGCCCGCGCACGACCAGGGGGCGCGGGACCCCAGGAAATGAGAGCCTAGGGCAAGGGCCGGACGGGACGGGTCCGTTTCTCCTTTCCTTCGTGTCTGCCAGGTGAGAGCCTAGGGGGCAGGGAGAAGAGGTGGGCCATGAAACACAGAATCGCGTGTCTCGTTGCGGCGACGTGCGTGCTCGTGCCATCCAGCCGATGCCCAGGTCGTGATGGAAATGACCCCGGAACTGATCCAGAAGGCGATAGCAGACGATCGAGTCGAGGGGTGCTACGCGCTGAAGGGCAAGGGCGCCGGTCTGCCCGGTCTTCGAGAGGGATTCGGGTTCGGCTGCTTCACCACGCCCTACTCACGCGTCGCGATGGCGGCGCAGGATGCCCGGAAGAAATACGCGACGTTCAGCGAGGCTGACGTGACACCCGAGATGCTCGAGCCTGTCCTCGAGGTCGTCGCGCCGCCCCGGGACCGCCTCGACGGTCCCGGGGTTGTCAGCGTCGAGGCGGTGGTCGTCATGCCGTCAAAGTCAAAAGATCGGTCCGCCGCGATCTTGCCGATCGACGGCGAGCAGATCGATGCGTACTACCAGAACATCCTTGGAGCTACGTTCGAGGGCGTGGGCCTAGTCGCGCGGTTTCCGTTGTCGGCGCTGAAGAAGGGCAACGAGGTCCGGATCGCGTACGACGGTCTGGCGTGCGCCGACTGGAAGAACAAGCGCTTCTCGGAGTGCAAGGTGCCGTTGAAGCTAAACAAGTCCGTACGGTAAACACACCTTGCCGATCCTGGCGCCGCGGCGTAGTTCGGGGGATTATATACGAAAGTGCCGAAACACCTCCGGTCACTCGGGGCCATCTGAACCGAGAATGGAACGCTCAACCTCAACCTGGTTTCGGAGACCAGCGGCGCGAACAGCATCTTTGATCCGAACGTCGACACAGGGTTCTCAACCGTAGCCGTTGAGTCCTTCGACTTCAGTGCGTGGTTGAGGTCGAACTTCACAGAGGAAGACGTCGTCTTTCTAAGTATGGATATCGAAGGGGCGGAGTTCGCGGTCATGAAGAGGATGATCGAGGCCAAGACGACCCGTCTGATCGACAGGCTGTACATTGAGGTGCACCCCTGGCTCCTTCGAGACATGACCTACAAGAAGGCCGAGGGGGAGTCCCGCGTACTACTCAATGATCTTCGCCGTCGTGGCATAGCCGTTGTGGAGGACTCGGCCGAGGATGCCATGAAGACGGGCCTCTGGACCGACTTCCTTCTAGAGCCGCCACTTCGACCGACCGTACCCGAAACCCCGTGACTCGCTACGGCACCGGCCGCGTCTACAAACCGCGGAACGGCCGCACGCTCCGGATCCGCTACTACGACGGCCTCGGCCGCCAGGTCGACGAGGGCACCAGGTACACCTCGAAGAATCGCCAGAAAGCGGAGCAGCTCCTCCGCAAGCGCCTCACCGACGCCGACGCCGGGAAGCTCCCCATACTCGGCGCGAAGTACGACGACCTCGAGCAGCTCATCCGCGACGACTACGTGGCGAACAGCCGACGGGTGGACGTGCTCGAGCGGCGCCTCGCACCCGTGGCCGCCAAGTTCCGGGGCCTCCCCGCGAAGTCCATCACGACGGCGAGGCTGAGCGCGTACCGGGCGAACCGCCTCCGCGCCGGCGCGGCGCCGGCGACCGTGAACCGCGAGCTCGCCGCGCTCCGGCGGATGCTGCGTCTCGGCCAGCGCGCCGGGATGGTGACCCACGGCTGGCACATCGACATGCTGAAGGAGCCGCCGGCCCGAGCCGGATTCTTCGAGGCCGACCAGTTTGAGGAGGTCGCCCGGCGCCTACCGCCGCACCTCGAGCCCATCGTCCGCGTCGCCTACATGACCGGCTGGCGCGTCCGCTCTGAGCTGCTCACCCGTCAGTGGCGCCACGTCGACCTGAAGGCCCGCTGGCTCCGCCTCGATCCCGGTGAGACGAAGAACGGCGAGGGTCGCATGTTCCCGCTCACCGCCGACCTGGTCGTGCTCCTGAAGCGACTGCAGCGCGACACACGGGCGCAGGAGCGCTCACTCGACCGCAGGATCCCCTGGGTATTCCATCGCAACGGCAAGCCCATCCTGTCCATGTACACAGCCTGGCGCCGAGCCTGCCGCGAGGCCGGCCTCCCGGGGCGTCTCCTACACGACTTCCGCCGCACCGCCGTCCGCAACCTCGAGCGCGCCGGAGTCTCACGCTCCGCAGCCATGGCGATGATCGGGCACAGGACCGAGAGCATCTACCGGCGGTACTCCATCGTCGACGAGACCGTGCTGCGCGAGGCTGCCGAGAAGCTCGAGCGCAGCCGCTAGCTCACCCTCCCACACAGAAATTCGGCCCCTGAAAACGAGGCTGCGCACGGCCTGCACCCCTCCGATGGCGAACGCCTCGGAGCAAGATAGGGAAAAAACAGGGGAAATCGGCCCTTTTGGGGCAGGGGCAATCCCCGTAAGTGGTGCCGGAGGAAGGACTTGAACCTTCACGATGCAAAAGCATCCCGGGATTTTAAGTCCCGTGCGTCTGCCAGTTTCGCCACTCCGGCATTCGGGAGGGCGACACAAGGCTAGCGCGTTCAGTGTTTCGATTCGCGATCCCGAGGAGTTGACCGCGACAAAGGATCGTCATCCTGAACGTGATCCACGGGAAAGCGAGAGTGAAGGAGCCAGCGAGGTGAGATCTCTCCTCCGACATGCTCCGCGCGCCAATCCGCGGGTCACGCGCCGGGCTCTCTCGCGACCCGCATCCAAGGCCGATCCCGCTCGGGATGACGAATCTTCCTGAGCGGCGAAGCGCAGGCGCTCGCTGCCTCGCCGAGCTCACTCAGGACGACGAATCGCGGACGACTTCGAGCATCTGGTCGTGCAACGCTCCGTTGCTGACGAGGATGGTGCTCGGGTCGAGGCCCAGGGGCGTGCCGTCGTAGTGGCTGACACGCCCGCCGGCCTCCGCCACCATGATCGAGCCCGCCAGGCAATCCCACAGCTTCAGACCCGCCTCGAAGAAGCCCTCGCAACGGCCTGCGGCGAGATAGGCGAGGTCGATCGCCGCCGAGCCGTCGCGGCGGATCGCCTGCGCCCTACCCAGAAAGCCGTGGAAGGCGCCCAGCTTGCCGAGCACGTCATCGTGGATGTCGTACGGAAAGCCCGTGATCAGGAGAGCCGACTTCAGGTCGCTCACGCCCGACGTGTTCAGCTTCTTGTCGTTGACGAATGCCCCGGCGCCCCGTTCCGCAGTGAACAGCTCCTCGCGCAGCGGATCGTAGGTCGCGCCGACGACGACCTCGCCGTCCTTGACGAGCGCGACGGTCGCGGAGAAGCACGGGTAGGAGTGCGCGAAGTTCGTCGTGCCGTCCAGGGGATCGACGTACCACGTGTAGCTCGACCCCCTGCGATCGACGCCCGCCTCCTCCGCGACAATGTCGTGATCCGGAAAGCTCTCGCGAATCGTCTCGAGCATCACCTCCTCACAGGCCCGATCGACTTCTGTGACCAGGTCGATGGCGCCTTTGTGCTCGACCGCGAGCTTCGTGCCGTACCTGGCGCGCTGAATGGCGCCGGCCCTGAGCACGGCTTCGGTGGCAGCTGCGGCAAACTTCCAGCTCAATTGGACTCCTGGGAGGGAAAGATGGCTAGCGTTCCTGCCGGGCCCGACGCATCGCCGAGTCGACGCCGCCCACGGCGTCCTCGACGGCGACCTTCATCTCGGCGGAGCCGAAGAGATACGAATTGTCACGGATGGAGTCGATCGCGCTCAGCACGTCGCGGCGGCTGATCTGGCCCGTGAGGTGCCCGCTCTCGTCCAGGACGGGCACGCGCCGGAACGGCGAGCGCAGGAACAGCGCGACGACGTCGAAGATATTCGCATCGGGCTTCACGGTGACGACGCCCGCCGACATGAAGTCCCGCACGCAGCCTTCGGGCACGCCGTCGAAGGCCTCGGCGGCGAGCACCTTGAAGCAGTCCTTTTCGGAAAGAATGCCGAGCATCTCTCCTTTGGCGTCGACCACAGGGGCCCCGGAGATCTTCTTCTTGAGCAGGATGCGCATGGCTTCGTAGATGCTCAAGCCGGGGTCGAGCGTCACGATGTTGCGCGTCATCATGTCCGCGGCCGTCGGGATGTGCTTGGCAGGATTCGGCACGGGCGCGCTCCAGCGCTGACTCTATCGCGTCTTCCACCGCCGCGGTACCGTAGGGCGTGGCCGAAGACCCTCTTCCCCGTCGTGGAGCGCTTCTGCTGCTGGGGCTCACGGCAGCGCTGCTGCTGTTTCGGCTGGGCGACGTGCCGCTGATCGGCCCGGACGAGCCACGCTATGCGCGTGTGGCGATCGAGATGAGCCGGGCGGGCGAATGGGTCACACCCACGCTCCAGGGCGAGCCCTGGCTCGAGAAGCCCGTCCTCTACTACTGGCTCGCCGGGATCTCGTTTCGAGGCCTCGGCGAAACCGAGACAGCGGCGCGGCTTCCGGCCGTGCTGGCGACCGTCGTCGAAGTCGTGTTCGTGGCCTGGATCGGCGCGCGCCTCTACGGCCCAGGCGCCGGTCTGACGGCCGGTTTCGCGTTGGCCACCTCGTTGCTGACTTTCGCCTACGGGCGCGCGGCCTCGATGGACGCGCTCGTCGCTTCACCGGTTACGGTCGCCATTGGACTCATCGGGCTGCGGATGCTCGGGCTCATCGGCGCCCCTGCGATCCTCATCGCCCACGTCTTTATGGGATTGGCGATGCTGGCCAAGGGACCCGTCGGGTTCGTTCTGCCGGGGCTCGTCGTCCTCGCCTATCTCGTCGCGACCAGGGAGTGGCGCTGGCTGAAAGAGCTACTCCACCCTCTCGCGATCTTCGTCTTCCTGCTGGTGGCCGCGCCATGGTACGTGGCGATCATCCTCGACCAGGGTCGCCACTTCATCGACGTCTTCATCCTCGATCACAACCTGCAACGGTTCGCATCGACGGCCCACCGCCACCCGGGCCCGCCCTACTACTACCTGCCGCTGCTGCTGGTCGGGCTGTTCCCGTGGTCGGGTCTAGTGCTCCCAGCCCTGGGCGCCTTGTCGCCGCGCCGGTTCCGGGTCGACCTCTTCGTCCTGCTCTGGCTGCTCGCCCCGCTCGCCTTCTTCTCTCTGGCTGGCTCCAAGCTTCCCGGCTACATCCTTCCCTGCTTCCCACCGCTCGCCCTGTTGATCGGGCGCGGAGCGGTTGCGTTGAAGGAAGCGAGGCTCCCCTTTGGCCTCGGAGGCCGCGCGGCCGCATTACTCGGCCTGGCACTGGCTGCGGCCGTAACCACGGGTCCCCTGTTCGTGAGCCGGCGAGGCGCCGCTGATTGGGAGGGCGTGATTCCCGCAGCCCTGCTCGCCCTCGTCACGACGTTCTTGTTCTCACGGCTCGTCGGTCGCAACCCGGCAGGCGCGCTCGCGGTGATGCGAGCCGGCGCCGCCGGCTTCCTCGTCTTGACCGCCTACGCGGCGCCGCCGATTCTCGACAGCATCGAGTCCGGAAGGCGGCTGTTCATGCCGGCCTTCGGCCGAGAGGTGCTCGCCTGGGGTGCCTGGCGGACGAACTGGATGGCGGGCTACTTCTACAACGACGCCAGGGTCCGCGAGGTCTTCGAAGAGCGGGAGATCCACGAGGCGGCTGGCGCTGACCGGACGCTCGTGCTCTGCGGGCCCGCGGAGTGCCGAAGGTTGGAGTCCAATCCCCGGCTCGACGTGCGGCGCCTGGCCGAGGGCGCCCGGCAGAACGCGCTGCTCAGTGTCAGGCTGAGCTCTGCTGAGCCTGCTCCTGAGGCGGCAGACGCTTCACCATCCTGACCAGCGTCCCGCCGCCGCTCGGAAACGCGTACTCGATCTCATCCATGAACGACCGCATGAAAAAGATTCCGCGGCCGTAGGCCTTGAGGAGGTTCTCCTCGGCCACCGGGTTGGGCACCGAATCCGGGTCGAATCCCTGCCCCTGATCGAGGACCGAGGCTTCGATGCGGTCGGGCTCACAGCAGAACCAGACCGTAACCCGCTTGGTCTCGTCGAGCTTGTTGCCGTGTTTGACGGCGTTGACGACCGATTCCCGGACGGCCACGTTCACGTGGTGGGCCCCGTCCTCCTCGACCCCCAGGGCCATGCACAGATGAGAAACGACGGCCTGCACGACCTCGACCATCTCGATCCGGCTGGCGATCTCGATCTTGACCGTGGGGTTTTCGGGGATCTTCATCTCAGCAAACGGTGCTATTTCGAAGTCGCGCTGGGCTTGTGATGGGTTGTTGGCCCGAGAAGGTAGCATCGGCCCCTCCGGAGGGTCAAGCGGCTCGCGTGATAGCATCGCAGCCTTGAAGGTCGTTCATGCCAATGGATTTGGCGGAACCTTTCGGCTCCGCGGCGACAAGTCCCTCTCGCATCGAATGGCTCTTTTTGGGGCCCTGGCCGAGGGAACGACCCGGCTCACGAACTTTTCGTCGGCAGCGGATTGCCACACCACGCTCGCTTGCCTCCAGGCCCTCGGCGTTCCGATCGGGGTCAGCGGCGACGCCGTCACGATCGAGGGTCGAGGCCCGGACGCGTGGCGCAAACCCCCAGAATCGCTCAACTGCGGCAACTCTGGATCGACGATCCGCATGCTATCGGGCGCGCTGGCCGGACGCCCATTCCGCTCGGTCCTGACCGGGGACGCATCTCTGCTGAGACGGCCGATGCGGCGGATCGCCGCCCCGCTCACCACGATGGGCGCCCGGGTCGAGACGGCCGAGGGGGGGCGTCCGCCGCTCACGATCGAAGGCGGTCGGCTCACCGCGATCGACTGGTCCCTGGATGTGCCAAGCGCCCAGGTCAAGGCTGCGGTGCTCCTGGCGGGACTCCAGACCGAAGGGCGAACCGCCGTCGTGTCTCCGCTGCTCAGCCGGGACCACACCGAGAGGCTGCTGCCCCTTTTCGGAGTCGAGTGTGAACGAAACGGCCTGGAAACGGCCGTGACCGGCCCCGCGGCCCTCCGCGCCTCCGAATACGAAATCCCGGGCGATGCTTCGGGCGCAGCATTCCTTGTGCTGGCGGCCGTCCTGACTCGACTTGGCGAAGTGCGCATCGAGAATGTCCTATTGAATCCGACCCGGTCCGCTTACCTCAGTGTTTTCAAGAGGATGGGGGCCAAGCTCGAGATCGTCCTGGAGCGCGAGCGGCCCGAGCCGACCGGCGCCATCGTCGTCCGGCCGTCCTTCCTCAGGGGTACGGAAATCCGGCCCGAGGAGGTTCCGTTGCTGGCCGACGAGGTTCCGGCGCTGGCCGTCGCCGCGGCACTCGCCCAGGGGGAGACGCGGCTGTCGGGCGCCGAGGAGCTCCGCGTCAAGGAGAGCGATCGGCTGGCCGCCCTGGCCGATTCTCTGGGCCGGCTGGGCGCCCACATCGAAGAGAGACCCGACGGCCTGGTGATCCGGGGACGAGAGCGGCTCAGCGGGGCCGCCGTCAGCAGCCACGGGGATCACCGCATCGCCATGGCGATGGCAGTAGCCGGGCTGGCGGCCGACGGGACCACGGAGATCGATGACGCCGAGTGCGCCGCTGTGTCCTTCCCCGAGTTCTTCGACCTGATCGAAGAGGGTCGCTCATGAGCCGGGCCTACGAGCGCATCGTGCTCGTGGGCTTCATGGGGGCTGGCAAGACGAGCGTGGGGAGGGAGTTGGCCCGACGCCTGGGCTGGAGGTTCATCGACCTCGACGAGGAGATCGAGGTGGCAGCCGGCCGAAGTGTGCGAGAGCTGTTTCGGGATGAGGGAGAGGCAGAGTTTCGTCGCCGGGAGCTCGAGGCCGCGCGGAGGGCCGCGGAGCAGAAAGAGGTGGTGATCGCGGCCGGCGGAGGCGCCTTCGCCGAGAGCGAGACCCGCGCGATTCTGCAGGCTGAGGCGGCCACCGTCTGGCTGCGCTGCGACCTCGAGACGATTCTCGAGAGGATCGGAGCGGATCCGTCTCGACCGCTCGCTTCGGATCGTGAGACAATGCGCGAGCTTCTCGAGCAGCGGCAACCCACCTACCAACAAGCACTTCTCGCCGTCGACGGGGAAGGGGCGGTGGGTCCGGTGGTCGATCGCATTGCGGAGTCGCTGCGGCGAGTGAGCGAGAATCGATGACATGCGCCATCTGATCCTTTCCGACATCCACTCCAATCAGGCAGCGCTGGACGCCGTGATGTCACACGTGCGGCGCAAGAGGATCGACCGCACCGTCTTCCTCGGGGACCTCGTCGGGTACGGCGCCAACCCCAACCAGGTGGTCGAGAAGGTGAGGTCGATGAAGAACCTCACCGCCGTGCGCGGCAATCACGACAAGGTGTGCTCCAGCGTCGAAGACGGCAAGACCTTCAACCGGCTCGCCTACGAGTCGGCGATGTGGACGCGCGACAAGCTCACGCCGCCCAATCGGAAGTGGCTCGTCGAGCTGCCCCAGGGACCTCGCATGGTCGACGACGCCTTCGCGATCTCGCACGGCACACCGGTCGACGAGGACGCGTATCTGTTCGGCGAGCTCGAGGCCTACAACATCCTCGAGATGACCGATTTCCCGATCTGCTTCTTCGGCCACTCGCACTTCCCGATCGTCTTCGCCTACAACGGCGATTCGATCACGACGGTTCTTTCGTTCGGGCCGACGATGCGCGTCAGGCTCCGGGAGGACACCCGCTACCTGATCAACCCGGGCTCCATCGGTCAGCCGCGCGATGGCAATCCGCTCGCATCGTTCGCGCTCTACGACAGTCGCACGCGCATGATGACAATCCAGCGCGTCGCGTACCGCACCGAGTCGGCCCAGCAGGCGAAGGGGGTGTCGCCGTGGAAGGGCACACGCCCGGTGAACAGCTCGAAGATGACGATACCCATCGAGTAGATATCCGTCCGTTGATCGATCTTCTCCCCGCGACCCTGCTCGGGGCTCATGTACTCGGGCGTCCCGAGCACCGCTCCGGTCGCCGTCGCCGCAGTGCCCTCGGCGCCAAACTGCTTCGCGATCCCGAAGTCCATCAGTCGCACGGTTCCGTCTACGCCGCGCATGAGGTTCGGTGTCTTGAGGTCGCGGTGAATGATGCCGGCGTCGTGAATCGCCTGGAGCCCATCGGCCGCCTGTGCGCCGATCTCGAACGCGGTTTCCGCAGGAAAGGCACCGTGCTCGCGAAGAACCTGCCTGAGGTCCTTCCCGTCGACGAGCTCCATCACGATGAAGCTCAGGGGCCCGATTCGCCGTATTCGTGGATGCCACACACGTTTCGGTGTCGAACGCGCCGAGCCAGCTTGATCTCGGAGCGAAACCGGCGCGCCACCTCCGGATTGGTCGCTAGGGCCGAGCGCAGCACCTTGAGGGCGACCAGCTCGTCCAGGCTCTTGTCGTAGCACTCGTAGACGACACCCATGCCCCCTTTGCCGAGCAGCCGGCGCACCTCGTAGCGCTCGGCCAGCACGGCTCCCTGGGTCAGCGCGTATAGGGAGATTCCGCACTGAAAGCACGACTCGGCGGCCGCATCGTTCTTCGACTTGCACGCGGGGCAGATCATGGGTATTTGATGCTCCGGCGGGGACCTGCGCACTGTACTTATAGCGCGCCGGGGTCGGACCCGCAATGCGGCGTCAGCCCCCCAACCGTCATGCTGAGCGACCGCAGTGCACCTCTTGGAGCGAAGTATCCGCCCGCTCCTCGTCATTCGATCGTTGGTCACTTCGAACGCGGAGGAGCCGACGGGAGCGAGGGGCTGACGGATCCTTCAGTCGGCGTCCTCCGCTGACTTCTTCAGGGTGACGTACGGGCGAACAAATCCACGCCGATCTCGCCGAGCAATCGAAACACGACTCGCACGGGTAGCCCGGCCACGTTCGAAGGCGATCCGGAGACCTTGACGACGTAGACGGCGCCGCGCCCGTCGATGTGGTAGGCGCCGGCCTTGTCGAGCGGCTCGCCCGTCGCCACGTAGGTGCGAATCTCCGCGATGCTCATCGGCGCCAGCTCCACCTCGGTCCTCGTGACCTGGGACAAGGTCGTTCCATCGTTCACGACGCACACGCCGGTGACGACCTCGTGGCTGCGACCCTGGAGCTCCAGAAGCATCCGCTCGGCGTCGGCTGGCGAGGCGGGCTTGCCGTACACCGCCCCCTGCATGACGACCAGCGTGTCGGCGGCGAGCACGGGCAGGCTCTCGCCCCGGGCGGCCGTCTGTCCCTTGAGCCGAGCCAGACGCTCCGCCTCTTCAGCGGCATCGACCCCGGCCCGCAGCGTCTCGTCCACGTCGGTGACGACGGTTCGGAACGGGATCCCGAGCGAGCCGACGATGCGGGCCCGGCGCGGCGATCTCGAGGCGAGTATCAGGCGTGGCTTCTCCGTCATCGGTGAGATCCCTCAGCGGATCAAGTATAAGGAGCCGTGCGCCAACATCGACTCGGGGCTCTCGTCGCCCTTCTGCTCGCGTCGAGCGGGAGCTTGTTCGCCTGGGGGATGAGCTGGGGGATCCCCTACGATCACAGCTGGGCCCCGGACGAGATCCTTCCCCGCGACGTGATCGCGGGCGCGGAGCAGAGCTTCTCCTCGGGGTGGTACTCGAGGTATCCGCCACTTCACTACTACGTGCTGGCGTCGGTGGTGGCGGTCGGGCATGGCCCCATCCCCAGCGAACCGGCGGCTCGCATGCAGCGGGAGGGCGCTCTCCTGCGCCAGCAGCGCGGCGTGAGCGTCGCGATGGGCATGGCGCTCGTCCTCGTCGTCTTCCTCATCGCACGACCGCTGACCGGCCCGAACGGGGCGCTCGTGGCCGCTGCCCTCACGGCGCTGAGCACACCCGTCGTCTACTATTCGAAGTTCGCGAACGTCGACGTCCCCTACACGCTGTGGTTCGCGATCTCTTTGCTGTTCCTCTCCCGAATCCTCTCCTCGGATCGCCTCATCGACTGGCTCGGCTTCTCCGTCACGGCGACTCTCGCCGTGTGCACGAAGGACCAGGCCTATGCTCTGTACCTCCTCGCATGGCCGCTACTCGCTCTCCTGATGGCCCGGCGACGTGGACAGAGCGCGACGGTGGCGCTGATGGAACGGCGGCTGTGGCTGCCGATTGTCGTTGGCGCACTCGGCTTCGCGCTACTGCACAATCTGGCGTTCAACGCGGCGGGCTTTCGTTCTCACGTCGACGCGATCCTCGAGGCCGGCGAGGGGTACCGGACCTTCGCGCCCACTCTCGGCGGCCAACTCGAGCTTGCCGCCAGTACGCTCCGGATCTTCGCCTGGTCTCTCGGCGCGCCCGCCGCGCTACTCTGCGCCGCGGGGCTCGGGCTCGCCCTCGTTCGCGGCGACACGCGACTGCTGGCGCTGCTGCTGCCTGTCGTGTCCTACTACGTGTGCTTCTCGAGCGTGGTTCTCTACACATACGACCGCTTCCTGCTGCCGGCAATCGTCGTGATCTCGATCTTCGGGGGCCACGGGTTCGCCGAAGCCGCCGCTCCGCGCTTCAGGTGGCTCGCCGGCGCGACCGTGGTAGCGGCGCTCTCCTACGGAACGCTGCGGGCGGTGCTGCTCGATGCCTCGATCGCGGCAGACTCCCGTTACCGGGTCGAGAGCTGGCTGGCCGCCGAAGTCGCTGCCTCGGATCGGGTAGCGATGCTGGGGCCGCTCGAGTATCTGCCCCGACCCTTCGGACTCGACTGGAAGACGCGATCCGAGCTGGAGCGCAGCCTGCTCCGCATGAACCCCGACGTCGTCGTGCTCAACGCAGACTACGCGCGGCGCTCCGAACCCTGGCGCTCGCGTCGCTTCTACACGTCTTTGATGTCGGGTCGGCTCGGGTACGAGGCGGCGCTTCGACACCGGGCGCCCTGGCGCGGGCCCCGCTGGGCGAACCCGGTCGCGCAGGCGCGCCAGCACGGCCTTCCCACCAACCTCGACAAGATCAATCCCGAGATCTGGGTGATGCGCCGCGGCCGTTCCAAGCACACTGCGCCTCCCTTAAAGTAAGACAGTGGGGATCCAATCCGCTTCGCCCGGCCGCCGCCTGGCCGCCAAGCTGTTTTCGCGACCCGAGGCTCAGCTCGCCCTGATCCGGGCGGTCTGGCCGCTGGCAGTTGGGGACGCCTTGGCGAAGCGTTCCGAGGTCGTGGCCCTGCAAGGGCGGACCGCGCGCGTGCGGGTCAGCGACGCCGGCTGGCGCCGCGCCATCCACGGCTCTCAGCGCACGATCCTCGGCCGCCTCAAAGGCCTGGCTGGCGACCTGGCGCCGAATCGACTCGGCATCATGGAGGGACCCGTCGCGGCCGGGGTCGTACCCCGGGCGCCGCTATCGGTCAGACCGGCTGAGCCATCGGCGATCCTCACCGAGGCGGCCCAGAAGATCACGGACGATTCACTGCGCCGCGAGTTCCTCGAGACCGCGGCCCGCTATCAATCGAGGTTCGGCGGCTAGAGACCGCACACCCATGCAAGAGTCGGTCGTCCTCGCGGCAGTTCGCGTGCCCACGGGCAAGTTTCTCGGGTCGCTTTCAGGCTTCTCAGCCACCGAACTGGGAGCGATGGTGATCAGGGAGGCCGTTTCGCGCGCCGGCGTCGAGCCCGATCACGTGGACGAAGCCATCATGGGGAACGTCGTATCGGCCGGTCTGGGCCAGGCGCCCGCGCGCCAGGCCGCCCTCGGAGCCGGGCTGCCTCCGAGCGTGGCCGCGCTGACGATCAACAAAGTGTGCGGCTCTGGACTCAAAGCCGTGATGCTGGCCGCTCAAGGCATCGCGACCGGCGAATCTGAAATCGTCGTCGCCGGCGGAATGGAGTCGATGTCGAACTGCCCCTACCTGCTCGCGAAGGCCCGAACCGGCTTCCGCCTGGGGCACGGGCAGGCCCTCGACTCGATGATCCTGGACGGCCTGTGGAATGCGTACGGCGACTATCACATGGGCTGCACGGGAGAGTTCGTCGCCGAGAAGTACGGCATCACGCGACAGGAGCAGGACGAGTACGCTCTGAACAGCCACACAAAGGCGCTCGCCGCTCAGGAAGCCGGCAAATTCTCCCAGGAGATCCTGCCGGTCGATGTCCCGCAACGGAAGGGCGACGCGATCCGCTTCGACCAGGACGAGTCACCGCGAGCCGACACCTCGCTGGCGGCACTCGCCAGCCTCGAGCCGGCGTTCAAAAAGAACGGCACCGTCACCGCCGGCAACGCGCCGGGCGTCAACGACGGCGCCGCGGCTCTGGTGGTTGCCTCGGCCGCGAAGGCCGAGAGCCTCGGAAAGAAGCCGATCGCCCGGGTGGTGGCCCAGGCGGTCGCGGGCGTGGAGCCATCCCTCGTGATGATGGCGCCCGTCGACGCCGTGAGGAAGCTGTGGAAGAAGACGGGCTGGAGCGCCGATGACGTCGACCTGGTCGAGCTGAACGAGGCTTTCGCGGTCCAGGCCGTCGCCGTGACGCGGGAGCTCGGCCTCGATCCGGACAGGGTCAACGTCAACGGCGGCGCTGTCGCCCTCGGCCACCCGATCGGAGCGAGTGGCGCGCGGGTGCTGACGACGCTACTCTACGCGCTCGCCGATCGCGGCAAGAAGCGCGGCGTCGCCGCGCTGTGCCTCGGTGGTGGCAACGGCGTCGCACTGGCCGTCGAGCTGCTCTAGTGACCTGTAATAGGGGATTCGATACCGCTGCGACCGCCGATGCATCCCGCCTGGCTGCGTCGCTCATCGGTCAAATACTCCCGGTATTCTCCCTCTTCGGCTCCTTGCCATCCGGGCGCCTCGACGGTCTCGCTGGCATCGACCTCCCTGTTACGGGTCACTAGGTCGCGAGGGAGAAGATGTCCAAGCTGAAAGTCGCCGTCCTCGGCGCCGGCACGATGGGCAATGGTATCGCCCAGGTCTTCGCCCGGACCGGCCACGAGGTCACGCTGTGCGACATCGAGCAGCCGCGTCTCGATCGGGCGCGGACGAAGATCGAGAAGAGCCTCGGCAAGCTCAGAGACAAGGGGAAGATCAGTCCCGAGGACAGGGATACTGCGCTCCGTCGGATCGTGGCGACAACCGAGCTGGACGCCGTAGCCGATGCGGGACTCGTCGTCGAGGCGGTCGTCGAGAAGCTCGAGATCAAGACCCACGTATTCGGCGATCTCGATCGCCTGACGGGACCGGAAGCGATCCTCGCATCGAACACCTCGTCGATCTCGATCACAAAGCTCGGCGCGGCCACGGAGCGGCCCGGGCAGGTGATCGGGATGCACTTCATGAACCCCGCGCCACTGATGAAGCTCGTCGAGGTGATCCGTGGCCAGGCGACGTCCGACGCCACGACAACGCAGGTGATGGAGCTGTCCCGCTCGCTCGGAAAGACGCCGGTCGAGGTGAACGACTTCCCTGGCTTCGTCTCGAACCGCGTGCTGCTGCCGATGATCAATGAAGCCATCTTCTGCGTGCACGAGGCCGTGGCCACCCCCGAGGCGATCGACGAGGTGATGAAGCTCGGGATGAACCATCCGATGGGACCGCTGACGCTCGCCGACTTCATCGGCCTCGATGTCTGCCTCGCGATCCTCGACGTCCTCTACGACGGCATGGGCGATCCCAAGTACCGCGCCTGCCCGCTGCTCAAGCGAATGGTCGACGCCGGCTGGCTGGGGCGCAAGAGCGGCAGGGGTTTCTACACGTACTAGGCGTTCCCACCCGCTGCTCAACTTCTCCGAACTCACCCCGCGGATTCCTCGTTAGGACCAACAGGAGGTGCGGATGTCAGGTATCTGGGGGGACGTACGCTTCGGGCTGCGCGTGTGGCGCAGGAACCCGGGCTTCGCGGCCGTCTCGGCGCTGACGCTGGCACTGGGCATCGGCCTGACGACGGCCATCTTCAGCTTCGTCAACGCCGTCCTGTTCCGTCCCCTCCCAGTCGCGGACATCGACGAGCTGGTGGGCGTCTACAACGCCGAGCCGGGCAGCTTCATCAGCCACGAGCCGCTCGCGTATCCCGACTACGTCGATCTGCGCGACGGCACCACGGCACTTCGCTCCCTGGCCGGCTATGCCACCGTCCCGTTCGCCCTCGAGCGCGGCGACGAGAGCGAGATGATCTTCGGCGAGGCCGTGTCGGGCAACTACTTCTCGACCCTCGGCGTCCAGCCGATCCACGGACGAGCACTGCACACCGAGGACGACACGCCGGGCGCCGCGGCGGTCGCGGTTCTGAATCACGCCACCTGGCAGAGCCGCTTTGGAGCCGATCCGTCCGTGGTCGGCCGGGAACTGCGTCTGAATGGCCGCGTCTTCACCATCGTGGGTGTCGCGCCCCCGGGCTTCAACGGCATGATCCGGGCACTTCAAGCCGAGGCATGGGTCCCGACGGCGACCCTGACGCAGCTGCGCGGCAGCGCGAAGCGACTCACGGACCGGAAGAGCCGGTGGTTCTGGGCCATCGGGCGTCTGGCGCCCGAAGCCACGTTCGCAAAGGCGGGTGCGGAGCTGGCTGGAATCGGTCGTGGCTTGCAGGAGCTGTACCCGGACTCGAACCGCAACCGGAACGTCACCATCCTCCCTGCCGCCGACGTGAAGATCCTCCCAGGCGTCGACACGGTCCTCTACGCGACGTCGTTCGTTCTGCTGGGCGCCGTCGGGATCGTGCTGCTGATCGCGAGCGCGAACGTGGCGAACATGCTTCTCGCCCGGGCGTCCTTCCGGTCGCGCGAGATGGCGGTGCGGCTGTCGTTGGGGGTCTCCCGGGGGAGGTTGGTGCGCCAGCTGCTCACCGAAAGCACTCTGCTGGCGGCAGCTGGAGGCCTGCTCGGGCTCGGTCTGGCGTTCGCCTCCAATCGGATGATCGAGGCGATCGAGCTGCCCATCCCAATCAAATTCGCTCTAGGCCTCAGCCTCGACTTCCGCGTGCTGAGCTTCGCGTTCGTCACTGCAACGCTGACGACGCTGCTCTTCGGGCTGGCTCCGGCTCTCCAATCCGCTCGCGCCGACGTCGTCAGCGCGCTTAAGTCGGAGGGCGCCACGGCGACCGGGAGCCGCTCGCGCGCATGGCTGCGCGACGGCCTCGTCGTCGGTCAGGTCTCGCTCTGCCTCGTGCTGCTGATCGCCGCGGGCCTCTCGGTGAGAAGCCTGATGAACGCGAGCAGCATCGACCCGGGCTTCGACCCGTCAGGGGTCGCCCTCGTCTCTCTCGATGCGTCGCTCGTGGGGTACGACAACGAGATGAGCGCTGCGCTCTACGAAGGCATGGTCGAGCAGCTCGCAGCGATGCCCGGCGTGCAGGAAGTGACACGCGCGTCGCACCTGCCACTGACGTTCGAGATCCGCACCGAGCGGATGACTCCGGCGGGCAGCGACGCGGGCCCGATCAAGGAGTGGCCGTCCCACGACTCGGGCAGCATCGCGCCCGGTTACTTCGAGACTCTCCGCATACCAATCCTGCGCGGGCGCGTCTTCTCCAGTGCCGATCGAGGCGACGCCCAACTCGTCGTGATCAACGAGGCACTGGCCGAGAGGTTCTGGCCCGGAGAGGAAGCCGTCGGGCAGATGGTGCGGCTCGAGGAGGAGGGTCCCCCGGCGGAGGTGATCGGCGTGGTGGCAACGGCCCGCTATCGGACGCTCGGCGAGGACCCGCGCCCCTACCTGTACCAGAACCTGCTCCAGAAACCGGAGACGAGTCAGGTTCTGATCGCGCGAACGAGCGGTGATCCTGCGGCCCTGGTGCCCACGCTCCGCAGCATCGTGCGGGCAGCGGATCGTCGAGTCCCGATGCTCGTGGCGAGCAGCTTCGGGGAAGCGATGGGCGCGGCCTTGCTCCTGCCCCGTTTGGGCGCGACCTTGTTCGGGCTATTCGGCGTCCTCGGCATGCTGCTCGCCGCGGTCGGGCTCTACGGTGTGATGGCCTACCTGGTGAGCCGGCGGGCCCGAGAGATGGGCATCCGGATGGCGCTCGGCGCCGATCGGGGGCAGGTGCTCGCGCTCGTCGTGAGGCAGGGGCTGGCACGCACCTTCGTCGGCATCGGCGTGGGCCTCCTAGCCGCGTTCGGGCTGACGCGTGCGATCGCGGCGATCCTCTACGGTGTGAGCCCGACGGATCCGGTCACCTTCGTCGGCGTTTCACTCGGCCTGGTCGGGATCGCGACACTCGCCTCGTGGATTCCGGCTCGACGCGCCGCTTCGGTGAGCCCCTCCGTCGCGCTTCGATACGAGTGATTCAGTTCGACGTCAGCACGTAGCGCACCATCACGCCGTCCACGAAGCTGGCCTCGAGACTCGCCTCGTCCAAACGATAGGTGCAGGTGTTGACCTTGAGAACGCCCTGATCCTGTTCCGCGCATTGCTCCGGGCCGCCGAACAGCGCGTCGACGTCGGTCTGTCGCTGCCCCTTGTGGATCGGGAGAGTTCCCGAGTGGGACACCCCGACGGGCAGGGCCTCGGAAGAGGCGTCCGCCGCCGTAGGTTCCATGCGAGGCTGAGGTTCGAAGTCGACGTAGCCGTCGAGGGCGCGGCGAAAGCCCGCCGGGGTGAGGACATCAGCCGGCACTCCGCCCTGGTAGCGCAGGTTGATACGGGAGCCCGCCATTGCGTCCCAGTCTTCTTCGGTACGGTCCCCCAGCAGGATCCGGTACTCCTGTTCAGCCAGCGCTTCCTCGAGCCTCTCTTGCCGCTTGCGACGATTTCGAGCGTCCTGAAGCATCCTGCGAAGACGCCTCTTTTCCTCATCCGTCGTGGCCCTCCTGAGCTGTTCCTCGAGATCCTTCTCGTAGTTGCTCTTCGGCACGTACGTCGACGGCTTCGCCGGCTTCTGCGACTTGCCGCCGGCCCCGAGTTGGAACTCGATGTGCTTGCCTTTGACCTTGATCATGGTGACGGTGGCGATACTGCCCTGGCGCACACCGATGCCATCCGTCATCAGCCGAGCCTGGTGCTTGCCCATGTCGTATCGGGCTCGCTGCGACGGGAAAAAATCGAGACCCTTGGTGGTGGCCGGCAGATCGAGCAGCAACTCGACCTGTCTACCCTCGAAGGCGCTCTTGAGCGCCCGCTCATCGGCGCCTGCGGCGGCGCCGGATCCAAGCAGAACAGCCAGGCCCAAGGCTGGCAATCGATTCCTCATCACACACCTCCGCCAAAAAGACGGAACGACTCTAGTGCGAGAAGGGTGCTTCCAGTAGCGGAAAAGTCGGCTAGACCTTGCGCTCGAAAATCTTGAAGTCGCTCTTCTCGGCTTCGACGATGTCGTCGAGCAACGAGTAGACCACAGCGATCTTGCGGTCCTTGTGGAACTTGTCATCGAAGGCCGTGAACTCCGCCTCGTCCTTGAAGCGGAAGACCTCCATGAAGTAGTTCGGGCGGCTGCGATCCTCGTAGATGGTGCAGTCGGCGCCGCCAATCAGGGCGAGCAGGGGCTTCAATTCCTTCATCAGGTCGAAGAACTCCTGGCGTCGACCGTCTCGAATCGAGTAGCTGATGGACAGCATCACGCCGGCTTCGGCGAAGTCTCCGTACGCCATCGTGAGGCGATCCCGCGCCATGACCTGATTGTGCACCGGCGGCATCGAACGGGCCGGCATCAGCAACGGCGGGGGCGGCGGCGCAACGTGGCGCCTCGGGAGGGGCGAAGGGATCGGCTTCTTCCGGCGCCGCTTTGGCAGCCGAATCAGCGACTGAGCCGTGCTCGTGCGCCGCGCCCGGCTAACGGTCTGACGCGTCGAGGGCCTCGTGCGAGCGTGCGCCTTGCGAGTCGTCTTCGAGCGCGCCTTGGTCTTCGAGGCAACGCTCTTCGTGGTCTTGCGAACCGCGACCTTCTTGCGGGAACGCGTCGCCGTGCTCTTGGCTCGGGTGCTCCGCGTGGTCGGACGCTTGGCGGACGTTCTCCTGGTGGCCTTTCTGGCGGCTGGCTTCCGCTTGCTGGTGGGCCTACGGGCGGTGCTTTTTCTCGTCGTGCTTCGACTCGCCGAACGGCTGCGCGTCTTGGCACGCTTTTGTGTTTTGGAACGTTTCGTCGTCGCCCGCTTCAATGAACCTCCCGCAAACGCCACTGGTGATGGGCGTCACATTTCGGACAGGATTGTACCAACGCGGCGGGCATCCCTCCAAGTGTTTTCGACTGATTCCAGGACAGTCGTGAACAAAAAGAGACGTTAAACGGACTACGAGCTTATTATCTCGTATTTTCAGCCTAGTATATATACTATTTATGAATACTCGTTGGAACACACCTGTGCCTTCTAGGACACCATATTACTTTCGCTTTCTTTATGCTATTTGGTAAGCTGGTTCGGACCCGGGTGCGCCGGCCCCACCCCTACAATCCATCCGCTCGTGGCAGAAGCCCGGGCCGGATAGCCAAGCAAGGAGCGAAGCGAATGGCAGATGACCGGAACGACAGAGGCAAGGCGATCGACGTAGCCCTGGCGCAGATCGACAAGCAGTTCGGCAAGGGCTCGTGCATGCGTCTCGGGAGCCGCACCGCCGTCGACATCCCTGCTATCCCCACGGGCGCCCTGTCGCTCGACGCCGCCCTCGGCGTGGGCGGCATGCCCCGGGGCCGGGTCATGGAGATCTTCGGCCCAGAATCGTCCGGCAAGACCACATTGGCTCTCCACGTCATCGCCGAGGCCCAGAAGGCCGGCGGCATGGCAGCGTTCGTGGACGCCGAGCACGCTCTGGACGCGGGCTACGCCGCCAAACTGGGCGTCAATATCGACGATCTGCTCGTGTCCCAGCCGGACAACGGCGAGCAGGCGCTCGAGATCGCCGAGGTGCTGATTCGGTCCGGCGCGGTCGACGTCCTCGTCGTCGACTCTGTCGCCGCGCTCGTGCCCCGCGCCGAGATCGAGGGCGAGATGGGCGATGCACAGATGGGCCTTCAAGCCCGCCTCATGAGCCAGGCGCTCCGCAAGCTGACCGCCGTGGTCGCCAAGAGCCGGACCTGTCTGATCTTCATCAACCAGCTTCGCGAGAAGATCGGAGTGATGTTCGGCAGCCCGGAAACGACCACGGGCGGCCGAGCCCTGAAGTTCTACTCCTCGGTCCGGCTCGATATCCGCCGCATCGCTTCGCTCAAGGATGGAGACCAGATCGTCGGGAGCCGGGTCCGGGTCAAGGTGGTCAAGAACAAAGTGGCCCCACCCTTCCGCGAGGCCGAGTTCGACATCCTCTACGGCGTCGGCATCAGCCGCGAGGGAGATCTCCTCGACCTCGCCGTCACTCAGAACATCGTCGAAAAGTCGGGCGCCTGGTACTCCTTCGAGAACGACCGCCTCGGTCAGGGCCGCGAGAACGTGCGCCGCTTCCTGATCGAGAACCCAGACATCCGAGACGAGATCGCATCGCGCGTGCGCCAGGGGCTCGGTCTCTCGACAGGCCCAGAGACGGCGGCACCCGAAGAGGCGACCACAGAGGAAACGGATGGCCGCGCGGCAGTGCTTCCGATGCGAGCCAAGAAGAAGGCCTGATTCAACTCCGACTCAAGGGACCTAGATCCCCCCGGCCTTCTCCTCCCCCCGGGAGGGGGCCGGGGGGCAGGTGCCAGCGAGCTACTTCTTGGCGGGGAGTTCGGCCGAGAAGCTGGCCGTCTCGTAGCTGTCGCGGTTCTCCTCAACGTCTTTGAACGGGACCATCCGAATCGCGTCGTAGTCCTCGGGACACCACTTCTCGCAAGCCATACAGCCGATGCAGGTGTCGTAGTTCACCGTGCACACCTGGAGCTCGGACGCTTCGGGATCGGTGGTCAGCGTAATGCAGTCCGGCACCGGGCACACCGCCACGCAGAACTCACAGCCGCGCCCAAAGCAAGCGCTCGGATTGACGACCGCGAGCATCTTCGGGTCACGCTTCCGAACGCTCGAGGCCTGCGGTTTCGGGACGGGCAGCCTGTCGTAGTTCTTGGGCAGCTTTCCAGCTGGTGGCTCGGGCAAATGAATCCTCCTCGGGGATCGGGTACTGAGTATAGCCGTCCGCCTGCGCGGCGAGCCCATCGGCCGCCGTTGACCGTGCTACCTATGCCGTGCTTGAATGACGCTCCTCTCGCTGGCGTGGTAGCTCAGTTGGTAGAGCAGCGGACTGAAAATCCGCGTGTCGGCGGTTCAATTCCGTCCCACGCCACCATCTTTTCAACAACTTAGGGGGATGGATCTCGGCGCGATCGCCAAGATTGTGCCCGTTCTGTGCCCTAACTCGAGCCGCCCCGCTTCCGGGCCTTCATGCGAGTGACCTTGCGCGTCGTCTTCGCAGCGGGCGTGCGTGCGAGTTTCGCGAGCCCTTCGGCCAGTTCGTACTCAGGAACGATCCTGTAACGAAGGAAAACGGACCGTGTCCGCCAGCCGCAAAGAGCCATGATGACGGATTCGGGCACGCCGGCCCGTGAGAGGTTGCGGGCGGCCGAGCGCCGATAGTCGTGCGGCGTGCGAAAGGCGACTCGCTTGAGGACCCTCCCCTCTTGATCTCGCTCCTCCGTCCCGAGCCCCGCGGTGATGCACGCGGTGATCCACGAGCGCCGCAGGTAACGGATGGGCTCGCCATTCCGGGCGAAGACGTGTGTCACAACCATGCCGCGTGCTTTCTGAACCTCGTCCGTGATGCCGCGACGCGTCTCGATCAACTCGCGGAGCGCCGGCAGCGTCCCGTACGGCAGCGTCCGCGGCTCTTTGTTCTTGGTCGTCTCGATACGGATCACCCTGGCGGACTCGTCTACGTTCTGCCAGCGGAGCCCCAGCGCTTCGGACTTGCGCCAACCAGCCAAGTAGAGGAATTGGACCAGGTCGGCCAGGTCCGACGGAAGCGCCGCGCGGACCGCCTCGTGCTCAGCCCGCTCGAAGAATCCGCTGCGCGGCGCGCTCGGTGCGATCGTGGGGAACCCGGCCGGAACCTCATTGGGTAGCAGCGTTCCGCTCTTCCGCGCCAGCGTGAAGGCGCGCTTGAGAGCCGCCAGCTCGTTCTTCACGGTTGCGGGCGCGGAGCCCTCATCGATCCTGCTCGTCACGTAGAGCGCGAGGCGCGGCGGCGTGATGCTGATGGCCGTCTCCCTCTCGCCGAAGAACGCCGCCAGGTGCGCCCAGGACTGTTTGAGCCGCTTCGCAGACCGCAGTCCGTTGAGCTGGTAGTCCCCCTCGATGAGCGCCCGCAGATCGGTGAGCAACACCCTCTCCGCCTCGCGAGCTGGGCGCCCCTTGCCGAGCTCCTCGAATCGGCGCTTGAGGAGGGCGACGGCGACGGGTCGTTTCGTGGAGCCCGACGACTCTCGGTGCTTCGTGCCGTTGTGCGAGTACGTGACCCACCAGATCGAGCCGCGCTGGTAGACGCGGCCCATCCCTCGAGTGCCCCGCTTCATCGCTTCTTCCCCCTCCTCCCCTTCTTCCCACGTGCGATGAGTCGCTTCGCGTTCGGCGTGAGCTTGCCCCCGCTGCGCCCCTGCTGCGCGGGCGTTAGCAGGCCACGGTAGCGGGCGCGGTGTACGAGGTCCCGGGCGCGCTCCGGCTTCATGCGGAGCTTCTTGGCTACGTCCACGACGGGCTGCGTGCTGCCTCCGTCCACGGCGTCGGCGTAGTCGGAAGCGACCGACAGGAGCGTGTCGATTGGGATCGGCCGCCGCCCGCGTCGGGGAAGGAAACTGCCACGAGCGGCCCGGAGCGCTTCGATCGTATCGGGATTGACGCCCATCTTGGTGGTCAAGGTCACCCCCTCGATCTTGCGTTTCTGACCACCTGGCCGTGCCCTGTTGAGCACTTGGCGTAGGAGTTTCACGGTAACCCCGCCGGCCGGAGCGGTGGTCGCCCTGGGTTTCACGCTCAGCTCCGCGATAACTAGGCGGCCACCCTCGGAAGCGAAGTGAACCCTGGCCAACCAACCAGCCTCTTTTTCCTTCATGCCCAGAAGCGTAACAAAGGCGTGACGCTTATAGCAACAGGGAATGGCCTGTTGCGTAATTACGGCCTGACGATCTTCTAAACAATGGAGTGCATCCCATTGCGAATTGAATTACCTTCTCAGGCATGGCCACCGTCACCAGCTTGGATGAGGCCCTCGAGCATGCCCGCTTGCGGCGCCGGCTGCCTGTCCCTGCGGCGCGTCGTCACATCCGTGAGGCCGCTGGCGTGTCTCAGATTCACGTGGCCCGCGAGCTTGGGGTGACGCGAGAGGCGGTGGCGCTTTGGGAGTTGGGCGCTCGGACGCCTCGGCACCACCACCTGGCCGCCTATCTCGCGATCCTGGACCGCCTGGCGCGGGAGGGCCGCGCGTGATCGAGGTGAACGTCGACGTCGCCGCCGTCGCCCGCGATGAGCTGCCCGGGCTCCTCGGCCGCCTGGTCGAGCTCGAGGCCCACGTGAGGCTTCGTCTCGCTGAGGCACCTACAGCGCCGGCACCAGCGCCTCGCCTACTGACGGCCGACGAAGCCGCGACCATCGCCGGCACGAGCAAACGCAACATCCTCGCGAAGACTCGGGGGCTCCGCTTCCGTTGTGACTTGTCCCGAAAAGCCCCACGGCTCGAAGAGGGCGGGTTTCGTAGCTGGCTTGCGAGGCGTCGACGGTGACCGAGCGTGTGATTCTGACGCTGCTCCGCGCCGCGTACCGGCTCTCGCTACGCCGGCCTCGACTCCCCGGGCCGTGGCCTGGCCGCGCCCACGCACACCTGAGCGCCGCGATCGCCCTGTACGAACTCGAGGTGGCCGAGCGCGCTCTCGATAAGCGTTTCGATCCCCGAGCTTCATCTCGACTCGACCGCGCACAGTCCAGGGTCAATGAGGCCCTCGGGTGAAGCCTCAGAACGCCGCCGAGTATCGCGAGTCAGTCTGGGGCGCGGAGCGCTGCTCGTTCGACCGTATCGACGAGGGGCACTACAGCTTCGTGATCCAGGATCTGGGCCTCGAGGTCGTCGTCGACCGGCTCCGCCGCAGATCTGGCGAGCTGCACGGTGAGCTTTCCGTACGGAGCTCCCTGCCAGGCGCCCGCACCTTCGAGGGCGTCGTCAGCGTCGCCTCGATCAACTTGTCGAGCACGAGGGCGCGACAGGAGCGGGCCAAGTACCTGGCGAACCGTACCCGCGACGACGAGACGGACTGGGTCGGGTTGCTCGAGGAGTTCAGCCAGCGCGTGCTGGGCGCGGAGCGGGCGGGGCAGCCCGCCGTGCTGCTCCGTGACATTCCGCGCCCGAAGCCAGACGATGTCCTCCACGTCGATGGTTTCCCGCTACCGAGGCGGCACGGGACTCTCGTGTTCGGCGATGGTGGCGCGGCCAAGTCCCTCCTCGCCCTCTACATCGGCGGGCGCCTCGATCGGGATGGACACCGGGTCGGATTCTTCGACTGGGAGCTTGCTGGCGAGGACCACCGAGAGCGCCTTGAGCGACTCTTCCCGGGCGACCTCCCCGGCATCTTCTACGCTCGCTGCTCCCGGCCCTTCGCCGTCGAAATCGACCGCCTCCGACGCATCGTCCGCGATGAGCAACTCGACTTCGTCATCTGCGACTCGATCGCTTTCGCGTGCGACGGGCCGCCCGAGGCCGCCGAGGTCGCTGGCCGCTACTTTCAAGCGCTCCGGTCGCTCGGCCCTGTCGGCTCACTACACGTCGCGCACGTTTCCAAGAGCGAGGGCGCGGACCGCCGACCGTTTGGTTCGACCTTCTGGCATAACGGAGCTCGCGCGACTTGGTACTGCAAGGCAACCGAGGACACCGGCTCCGATCGTCTGTCGATCGCGCTATTGAATCGCAAAGCGAACCTCGGCCCGCTGCAGCACCCCCTCGGGTTCGAGATCACCTTCGGCGAGCACCAGACGAGCTTCCGCCCGGTTGATGTGGCCGACGTGCCGGACCTCGCCGGACAGCTCTCCATCCGGCAGCGGATGAGACATCTACTCCGTCGGGGCGGACTATCGGTCGCCGAGATCGCCGAGGAGCTGGGCGCGCCCGCCGACTCGGTCAAGAAGGCCGTCCAAAGGGACCGTGGCAAGGTCTTCACTCGGCTCCCGGGAGCGGACGGCGGGCACCTCATCGGCCTGCTCGGGGGGGCTTCGTAGTGGGGGGACATGTGTCCCAGACGCTAGGGACAGACGTCCCCCAGGGCCAGGGGACGGACAGACCCCCCCTTAAGGGGTCTGTCCCCCGCCCCGTGTCCCCTGCCTCAGAGCAAGAATTAGAGAGATTCGAGGGGACAACCCTGCCCGAGTGGATGCCTCCACGAGCGGAGTGCCACCGAGGGTGTGTGTTGCTCGACCTGGCCGCGGGCCTCCTCGAGCTGGGTTACGCGCCGATCCCGCTGGGCGGCAAGAAGCGCCCGCTGGTCAAGTGGGGGGCCTTCCACGTCACCCGGCCCGGCTGGCGCGAGCGGTTCAATGACTGGCGCCCTCTGTGGGGCGCCGCTGCCGGAGTCGGCGTCGTGACGGGTCGTCCTCACGGTCTCGTGGTCGTCGACGCCGACGACGAGGTGAGCTGGAGCTGGGCGCTCAACGCCTTGCCCACCGTCCGCGGCGTGAAGACACAGCGCGGCGGCCACCTTCACTTCGCGCACCCGCCCCGCGGGATCATCGGCAACCGGAGCGGGGACCGAGCGGTGACGCCAGCCCCGGGGATCAGGCTCGACGTCAAGGGGCTCGCCGGTCTCGCCACGGCGCCCTACAGCCGGCACCCGAGCGGCGTGATCTACGAGCCACTCGGCGACTGGACCCGCCCCGTCTCAGAGCTACCCGTGCTTCCGGACGTCATCCGCCTACAGGCCGAGGACCGACCGCCCTCGCACCAGGCGCCACCCCCACGGCATCAACCCGAAAGCGATCCGGCCCGCGCATTCGACGCCTACCTCGCCAAGGTGGGGGGGATACCGGCCACCGGGGCGGGCTCGGACGAGGCCACGTTCCGCGCGGCTAGCTGGGCCAAGGCCAACGTACCGGAGCTCACGGAGCAGGCGTTCGTTTCCGCCATCCAAGCCGACCAGCCCGAGTTTGCCGAGGCGTGGATCCGGGCGAGGTGGCGCAGCGCGAGAGGGCGGTAGATGCCCGACGACGCTCCCTCGCGGCATCCCGATCAACGCGTACACCCCTTCGCCGCACTCCTCGGCGCCGTGGTCGTGGTCCTCGATCGGGAGTTGACCCGCCCAGATCTCGACAGGATTCGGACACGGGACCGCCGAGCCTCGTGTCACGGTGGCCGTGATGACATCGACCACGCCGAGCGCGATACCGAGAACGATGCCGATCCCCGCGCGTGAAGCGAGCCACGAGCTCACGCAGGCAGTGAGCGCCGCGAGCTTGGCACTGTTGCGGCTGAGCATGGCGCTCGCCGCAAGCGAACGTTCGACCCTCGCTCCCCGTACACACGGGGGGCCGGATCCGGATTCGCATGCTCGTTGACCGTCTCGCCGGCGCCGAGGGTCCCTGGAGATCTCCGGTGAAGGCGGGTGAGCGAAGGCGCACGCCTTGGCTGCCTCGCACGTTTTTTCTTGGGGGGTAAGGTCACCGCTCGGTTCGAGAGAGGAAGAAAGTGAGCTACACAATCAGCGACTTGAAGGCGCGCAGCGTCGGGCGAAAAAGAAGCTTTGGAAGCAAGTCCGGCGCCGCTCGTGACCTGATCCGCGACGAGCAAGAGACGCTCCACTTGTACACGCGCTACGTCCGCGCCAACGACGGCCTGCACACGGCCGGGGCTGCCGCGGCGCTGACCGCGTACAACGCCTGGTCCGCTGCCGCGTCGACTCGCCGCGACGGAGCGGCCGCGGCCGAACGAACCGAGGCCGACGCGTGATGCACACGGTGCCCCGGGTGTCAGCCCGCACCGCGCAAGAGGCCGTGGCCCTCGCCGAGCGACTCAACGCCGACTCGAAGCGAAAGCGCGAAGCCGACGAGCTGGCCAGCCGCGACCTCGAGGGTTGGATCGCGCAAGGTTGCCCGGGCGAGATGCCGCCAGCTGCCGCCCGTCAGCGAGCCGAAGCCGCCCGAGCACTCGCCGAATCGCGCAAACGCGAAGCCGGGCGACCAGGCCGCCAGGCGCAGCGTACAGCGGCGCGTTCCCGCAAGCCCATACCGGTTGCCCGGCGATCTGCTGCTCCGTCTCCCTCGATCGACGTCGAGGCCGTCTACGCCGCGATGAATCGTGCCCCTTCACGCGAGCCCCCTGCCCACGGCATGACGGCGTTGCAGATCCAGCCGACCAGCCGATCCCGGACGTTCGCGGAGCTGCAGGCGCTTGCGTACGGCGACCAGGACGGCGGCGCCGGGATGATCCCAACGTCACCCCGAGGTGCAGCGTGAGCACCGCGGTTGTGCCGAACCCGACTCGGCCGGCCCCGTCGCTCTCGCGCTCGGTCTGCGCCGTCCTGGGCGCCGTCGCTCGCGGCGCCGGCGAGGGGCGCTTCGTGCTGATTCGGCGCACTGCCGGCTCGGCGCACGGCGCAAGCTCGATCCACGTTCACGGTCCCGAGATCAACCCCGAGTGGCTGCCGCCGAGCGTGCTCTCCCTGCTCGAGGGCTCCCCGAGCCCCTGGGCCGTCTCGCTGGCCGCGACGCACGGGCGCTCCCTGGATGCGGCATCGCTCTCGGCGCTGTCGGTGTCGGTCCCTGTCCCCTTCGAGTGCATCAACCCGAAGAAGCCCAATTCTCCACACGGCCGACGCTGGTGCTTCGATCCCCAGAAGGTCGCCGAGGTCCTGGCTCGGCTTGAGTCGTACACAGCGCCGCCCACACTGATCGTCAAGGCGCTGCCGCGCTTCGTGGCTGTCTGGGCGCTAGAGGCTGCCCTTACGTCTCCATCCGACGTCGCCCGCGCGCGAGACATCGCGCAAGCGCTGAGCACGGCACTCGGCGGGTCGCCGATGGGCGACACCTGGCCGGCCACGAGCACGGTCCCGCTGCCAGGTACGCTCTCGAGCGTCGATCACCCCGGGCTCGTCGCGAGATGCACGTTGCTCGAGGACCGCCGCTACACGCTCGAGGAGCTGGCGGCGTCGACCGCCCCGAAGAGAGGAAAGCGCAAGTCATGACCATCGCCCAAACCGTCTCCGCAATCCGCAACAAGCTGACCCGCGCCACGTCCAGCGTCACATCGGAGATCTCGCAGCTCCGCGAGCAGATCAAGACAAAGCGGCAGGAGCTCAAGTTCACGCGACAGTCGCCGCTCCCGGCCGAGGACTTGCGCAAGCGGATCGCCGAGCAGGTGCAGACTGCCGGCACCCGGTGGCTCGAGGGTCACGTTGGCTCGCTGGGGGGCGCCGAACATGCGATCACCGCGTGGCAGCCGCGACTCAGGCGGATCAGGTTGCCAGAGCTCAACTCGTGGGATGCGTTGTGTGCCTCGGCGCCGCAAGAGGCCCAGGCCCGCCTCGAGAGACTGTGCGCCTCGGCCCTCGAGCGATTCCCGGCCGGACCGCGGGCGGCTGACAGACCCGCGCTCATCGAGCGCCTGGAGGCCGAGCTCGCGGAGCTCGAGGTCGCCGAAGAGACAGTCATCGACGAGGCCGCCGCTGCCGGTGTTCATGTCGAGCACCGTGTCGAAGTCCGTCAGCGCCGCGCGCGTCGGGCAGAGGCCGACGAGCAGGCCCGCCATGCCGTCGAGAACCGCGAAGGGCGCCAGCGTGCCCTCGACGAGGCGCACGCCCGTCGGACGAAGACGGTTGCCCTTGGCCCGAACGGTGAGCCCCTCGGCCCACGAGGGAGCCGCTCTGGCTACATCTCGCGCGGTGGCATGCCGCGAGCCGCCGAATAGGTCACCGGGCGAAGTGCTTGAAGAGCGCGCCGCCCACGACGGGTGCGCCGATTGCGGCATCGAGTTCGACTACGTCGGCGGATTGCTGTGGCTCCGTGGGCATCGACCCGCCCGACTAGCCCGCGCATCGATGTGATCGGGCGAGGCTAATGAGCCAGCGATGCGTCGCAAGGCGGGCCTCGCTAGCGCCGCTGCGCGAGGCAACAGCCCCCTAAAAGAAGTGGCTGTTCCCGCTGATCGGGTTCGCCGCTCCAGGCCCGCGTGGTCACACAGGCCGACGGTCAGGTTCTACACATCCCGCGGGCTCGTGCCCCCGAAGCGTTGCCAGAGCTGCCGGCACGATCGCCGTTCGCGGCGGAGGCCGATGTACGGAACCTGTGCCCGCTCAGGCCGCTTCGCATTCCTGACGGGCGACGACGGCGTGTGCTACTTCGCCACCTGAGGTGCTCCTCGCACAAGCTGCCGCGACGCTAGAGAACCACCTGAAGAATTTGCCGAAGTCCGAACACGGGCTGGCGCACCAGGCTGCTCGATTCGGGACGCTCCGGACGTTCGTCGAGTTCCTGCTACCACTGGCCGTGGGTTTCGGTTGCCTGCTCGCGCTGCTGTTGTACCGGCTTGATTGACTGCTCGGCTGAGCCACGGAACGTGAGCAACCGGGCGCCGGTCCGGAGGGGCGATCGAGCGACTGCGCAGACTTAACGCAAGGGCGCCAAGAAGCGCTACTAGCAGTCCGTGGTTAAAGCCCTTCCGAGGCGGCGATGGAGGGCGACGGAGCTGAGTGGCGGGCATTGTGCGAGAGCTGTTCGTGGTTGGTAGGAGCCGTTGTGATGGCCGTCAGGCGGTTCCAGAGGTGAAGGAGCTGTGCCAGAAGGTCATGGAGCCGGCCCTGCAGGCCCCTCGGCGTCCCGACTCCGACGATCTGGCGCATCAGCAGCCCGAGATTGAAGGCACCGCTGTGGACCAGCACCCGTTTGAGGATGTTCTCGTGACCGCGAAGGTGCGTGCGTCTCATGCGGCCGGTTCGGTAGAGATGAGCGAAGGGTCGCTCCACCCGTTCTCCTCGGAGGCGGTGCAGACGCTGACCTCGTGCCCCGCCGCTTCGCCGACGGTTCGCGTACACCAGGCCACGGCTCTCGGTGTCGCCCCGCCATCGCCGACGACCACGGTCGGGTTCGGATATGTACGCACGCAGCCCCGCAGCGTCCAACTCCTGGAGAACCGCAGTGGAGTGGTAACCCTTGTCGCCAACCACTTCCTGCAGGCCTCCGGGATGGCAAGCACGGGTCCGCTTCTGAACGCGCTCGATCTGAGTCTCGGCGTCCTTGAGCGTCTTGCCCAGCGTGCTCGTGTCGCCCTGGTTCGCGCCCTGGACCGTCACCGACACGATCGCCCCCGTCGTCAGGTCCACGGCCTGCTCGGTTTTGTGGGCCAGATGGGTACGACCATCCTTCATTTTGGCGATCTTCGCGTCCGGATCCGCCGGACTCTTCCATTCCTCGTTCGAGCCTTTCTTCTTGCGCCGCCGATCCAGCCGCGCCAGCGCTTGCCGAGAGGGCGTGCGAATGCCAGACGCCTTCGCCAGACGCTTCAAGAACTCCTGGTAGGTCTCTCCGGTATCCCGACGCACGATGCTCCGCATCGCCGCGTTCGCTTCCAGCGTCGTCGCGTCGATCGCAATCGTCTTTCCGCTCAGAAGACCCGTCTGCGCCAGGCGCTCTTGGATCCAGGTGAACACGTCACGGTGGGTTTCCAAGTCGATCAGCCGCCGGGTCCGCGAGATCGTCGAATGTTCCGGGGCCCGCTCCTCCAACCCAAGCCCCAGGAAGCTCCGCACCCCAAGCGAGTCCGCTGCACGCCACGCCATCCCACGCTCGGAGTCCAGGCCCTCGAAGTACCCCACCAGCAAGAGCCGAAAGTAGCGTCCAGGGGCCAGGCTCGGACGCCCCAGAACCGCCGCATAGAACCGGCGGCATCGCGATTCCACGAATCTGTCGAAGCCCTCGGACTCCAGCGCTCTATTCAAACGCGAATAGAAAGGATGCCCAGGGCTCCGCGGCAGATCGCTCGTCGGCACCCACAACGCCTCTTGACGTTTCTTATGTTTGCCCATCGCCATGCACGAACACTAAGACATGCACTTGTCACGTAAGGCCCGCTCAAAGGGCACTTTCACCACGGACTGCTAGGACTGGCGTGGCAATTGCACCAATCGCGGTCGCATAATCGAGCCAACTCCGTTCCATCGCCGCTCCTCCAGTCAACAGTTCTGCGGACAAGCTGAGCATACGCCTCACAGCACTCACTGGTCCTGCCCTGACACGGAGGCGTGGTATCAGACGCCCATGAGCGCGAAGCGAATCAAGGTCAAGGTGAGCCCCTGGCGGTGGCGGTGCCGGTGCGAGAGGTGCGGGCACGTGTGGACCTCGAGGACTGACGAGAGGCCTGCCCGGTGCGCGTCCTGTACTGACGTCAACTGGAACAGGGCGCGTATTCTTCCCCGCCGCAAGTAGTAGCCCACGCCCCCAAAAAAGCCCTTGACACGGCGCGCTCTAGCGTTACGCTTCCAGTTTACAGGCACTGTAAACAAAGGGAGGTGTCCATGACAACCAAACAAGCCGAACACGCTGCCCGCTGGGCGGCGCTGCTGATCGAGAGTGCCGGAGAGTTGGGCCAGGATCACGTGCTCGGCGTACCGGAGGCGATTGGTTTATGTTCGGGTTCTCGAACCCGAATGACGAGGACCTCCAGAACCTAGACAGCGCCACGCGCGCGTGGTTGGTCCGGAGGTACCGGCCGGCGGAGGCGGAGCTCCTCACGCGCACGAAGGGTCAGCCGTTCCGCCTCGAGGGGCCGAACGGACCGCTGTTCGTCGCGTCGGCGCTGTGGGACTTCTCGGGTGGCCGTGAGCTGGCCGATGGTGAGGCGCCGGCATGGGACGGGCTCGAGGCGGTAGCGTGAGCGCCTCGACGCAGGACCCCATCATCCGCACCGCGCGGCGTCGCATGCTAGCGGCTGCGACCCACTACGGCCGCGCCATCAGGGAGCTGACCGCGACGATGCGCCAGCTCGAGAAGCACCCCGACTTCCGCAAGACGGTGCGTCTCGAGAGGGGCGGCCCGTGGTCCGCTTATGCCTGCGGCTTTGGCTTGGCGATCAGGCTGCCACTCACTGACCACTTGCCAGAGCTGTCGGGTCGCTGGATTTCCACCGTTAGATCAAGGCCACGGAGAACGCCTTCTATCATGTTGGCGTCCGCGTCTTCGATGGCGACCGGGTAGTAGAAACTCGTGAAGAAGGAAACCACTGGTCTACGCAGGTGTTTCCCGAGCTTCGTGAAGAGCCTCTTCCGGGTGCTGTGGTCCTGGCCCTGTTCCCTGAGCACCTGGTTGATGACGGGCTCGCTCATGCTGTCCGGGCCATCGTATTCGATTCTCCGAGAAGAAGGGGGTATCCCCTGCGCTGCGGTGCCCGGCAGGCGCTCACGGAACGCTCACGGCATTTTCGGGAGAAGCTGTAAGTTGGTGACCCGCCGGGGACTCGGCCCGCACCAGCCGTTCCGACTACGGTCTTCGCTCTTCTAGCCACCATCGCCGAGTATAGCCACTGTGCCCTTTCTGTGCCCTAACTATCGGCTGCAATGCGTTTCGAGGGGTTTGTACGCCTCTGGCGCATCCCCGTAACTGCTGGTATTGAGGCGGGTTCGCGCAAATGGGGACTCGTCGCGCCGTACTGCGTGCGGACTGAAAATCCGCGTGTCGGCGGTTCAATTCCGTCCCACGCCACCATCCCTTCAGTTACTTACGGGGATGGGGGTTGTCCGAGTACCGGCCACTGGTAGCGTGACTGGTAGCGTTCTGCCCGTGGAGCGCATCCAGCTTCTTCGCCTGCTCCTTCAGCAGGTGATGTCCCGTCGCTTGTTGAAACTGAGCGGCGGCAGTTCACGTCCTAAGCGGCGTTCTCCTTCTCGTCAAGTGCTGCGTCTCGTGCTCTGAGGGCAGCGATCAGTTTGGGCATCTCTCGGTAGCCTCTGATACGCCGGAAGCGCTGCTCGGCATCCAACACGGCGGCGCCACACCAGCGGAGAATCATGCGACCTCCGCGCCAGCGCTTCACGCGCCGCGAGACTCTGCGGACGCTGCCAACGAGGTTGTCGATCGGATTCGTTGTTCGCAGCGACAGCTGGAGCCGTTCGGGGAGTTCGAGCTCGATGACAGTGAGCGTCTGGTCGAGGCCCTCGCGCAGGGAGGCGGCAGCGCCAGGATGCTCGGACTCGAGACGGGTGGCGAGAGCCTCGAGGAGCCGCTTCGCCCGCTTAGCGTCGCGACACTCGTAGGCTTGACTCATCGCCCGTCGCACACCAGGTCGCATCGACTCCGGCAAGTGGTCGGCAACGTTCCGCTTCTTGTGCTCCTGGCAGCGCTGGATGAAGGCACGGCCTCCGAAGACGTCCCTGCAAGCCTTGTGTAGAGCCTTCGCTCCGTCAAGGACGATGAGCAAGCTGCGGTTCGTCTGCAGACCGCGTGAGGCGAGATTCTCGAGCAGGGCTTTACAGGCCCGAGCGTTCCCGGTCGCCCCTTCCCACAGGCCCAAGACCTGCTTCTTCCCGTCGTTTTCGAAGCCGAGCGCCACCAGAACGACGTGATCCTCAAAGTGAATTCCGTCGATCATCAGCACCGCCAATTCCAGTCTTGACAGATCGCGACGCTGCAGCTTCACCAGGTGTCGCCGTGTTCCTTCGAGGAAACGCCGGCTGACGGCACTCCGGCTCTGCCCCGTTCCGGGACTTCGACCGGAAGCTTCTCTAACGGACCCGAGTAGCCTCGTGTCGACACGCCAAGGATCATCTGCTCGAGGGCCCGTTGCTTCAGTGGATCCTCACGAGACCATTCCGTCCACGCCGGCAGCTCGAGCTCGCGGCCGTCGACCGACCGAACCCGAGGGCGCGGCAGCGTCACCCGACGTCCGCCCATAACCAGCGATCCGACCGTCGTTCCGTGGCGATGAGCTTTGCGATCCGCGTTCTGCTTGTAGCGTGGCCCGCACAGCACCTCCTGCTGAGCACGCAGCATCTCGATCGCCTGGATCGTTCCGCTCGCGATCACAGTCTCGAGTAGCGTCTGACGCATCAGTTCAGCCAGCGGCGACGCTAATTGACCAACAACCTCTTGGGGGATGGCTCGTCTGCTGATAGCTTTCTTCATGGCGGCTTTCTCCTCCTTTGATCCAGCCCGATGATCCCATCGGGCCGGAGAGGCCGCCACTCAACTTTCAACAGATTTCGGGACTACACCGTCGGAATGCGGCGCGGGAGACATCGCCGTAGTCGATCCTGCCCCCTGGTCCGTAGTGGCAGCCGTAGCGTGTGGCCTGGACCGCGAGATGGAGCGCCTCGGCAAGTCGCTCGTCGTCTGGATGGGAGGCAGCCCAGTCCAGCACCCGCCTCCCGAGCAGGAGCGGAGCGGCCTCGATTTCTTCCGGCGGGGCGCGCATCGCGTCCGTTGCGCTGCCGGGGTCACTTGCCAAGAACGCGGGAGCGGCAATGGCTTCCCCGTCGCTGCCCGGCGAATAGCCACACCACCAGTTGTTTCGCCCATCCCTCTTGCCGAGGGGAGCCACTCGCCCCACCGTTGGTGCGACGAGCGGGCTCAGTCCGGGGAGGCGGAGCATGGTCACAGATGTGGCGAAAGCTCTCTCTTCGGATGAGCCGGCCGCCGCGTGAAACGCCAGCCCTCCTCGGAGCCCTGGAGCAAGACCTGACAGCATCGCTGCCAGCTCGGCAGCAGTGGCCGCGTCTCGCAGGAGGACGGCGCGGGTCCAGGCGGCGAGGGCCACCTGTCTCTTGAGAAAAGCAGTGAGCTCTGCGTCGCGCACGAGCTCGAGCAGATGACGCGGCGTGAAATCCCGATTGAGAACATGCACGGTGCGATGCTCGAATAGTGCCCGGCCGTCACGAAATGCCGACAGCCGGTCGTTCGGATATCCGATGAGGCCAGCGCGCCCGCCGTCTGCGAAGCCGACCTCTACCGGCACCTTCTGTGCAAAGCGAACGAACTCGCTCGGATCCCGGGCGAGCGTTTCGCGAAGCGCGTAGAAGCGATTCCGATCCGCTCTCGACATGCCGGGTCGCGCATCGAGTACAGCGTCGACGAGAGCACGCGCCGAGTCCGGTCGGTCCATTGCCGCGAGGAGTCGCGCCCGCTGATGAGTGAGCGTCAGGTACGCGGGAGACGCGGGCTCGACCCTCCGCGCGGCCCCGAGCAGCGCTTCGACCGCAGGATGCTCGGGCCCGACCTTCATCAGAGCCAGCACGAGCCAGGGGAGCCCGTTCGTCTGGCGCCACTCAGTCAGTGCCGTTTCGAGGGCACTGGCGGAGGGGGGGCGGGCGGTCTGAATCCAGACGCTCATGCGGTCGCTGTCCCACTGCGCGAGCATCGGCATCAGATGGAAGTAGTCGATCAGGGACTGCCGGAGCGGCCCCTCGAGCGTCGCAGCGCCGAGCACATCCACGAGCTCGCGGCCTCGCTCGATCGGCGCGGTGCGAGCCCGAACGAAATGCAGGAGCCGCTCGCTGGCGGCGTGCAACGACTCCATCTCGGGGTCGTCGAGTAGTCCTTCGAGGTGGGACTGGGCCCGTGCGAGCCACGCCTCCGGCTCCTCCTCGAGAAGCAGTGCCCGGCGAATGTAGACGCGGGCCAACAGGTAGCGGGCCAGCCGAGACCAGGGCGACGCAACATTCTGGGCGATCGCCCGAAAGCTTGCTTCCGCGCTTTCGACGTCAGTGGCGTAGAAATGCGCCGCCCCGATCTGGTATTCGCGGTCGGCCCTCGCGAGCGGCGGGGCTTCGGCAGGAAGGGCGGCCGGGATCCTCGCCGCAGAGCCACTGCAGTTCTCGAAGACCTGCGACTGCGCTTGCTTCCACTGCGCGATCAGCTCCGAGTCCGGTCCAAAATGCTCGCTGCGATCCCGGAGGGTCCGGGCGGCCGTCGCGAAAGCATCGGCCTTGCAGTTGCCGAAATAGATATGGCTGGTTCTCCCGTTGCGTGGCAGCTCGATGCTCTTGACCGACTGCACCCAACCGTCCCAGCCACCAGGCTTGAAATGCGTCCCGCGCCGCTCGACTTCAGCCGTTTCGGCTTCGGTCGCCGGCTCCCAGTAGTCGCCGACGGCTTTCTGGCTGTCCGCGTCCAGGCCGGCGCCGCTCAAATGCCGGTAGGCCACGAACCAGTAGATCGATGCGAGCTCTGGGGCGAGCACGCCCAGGTCGCCGGCGAGAAAGTCCTTCCGCTCGGGCCCCGCGCGAAATCGAAACCAGAAGCGAGCGTCCGGCGGCCAGGGGCCGCAGGCGAGCGAGAGACTCGACAGCCCCGCGTTCAGAAGAAGTGCGACAGCGACCAGGAATCCCAGCTGATGCCTGCTCACGAGCTCTCCTGCGGAGCCGGGCGCACGGCTTCAAATGCGGCGCGCGACCAGGCCGACGGGTGGAACCAATGGAGACGTTTGCCAGCGGCAAGTCGGGGGAGGGGCTCGTCCGTTGACACGCCCGCGCTGGCGCGACACGAGAACTCCGTGAAGTCTCTGCCGGCGTCGAGATGAGCTCTTATTGGGTGGGCGTCGGCGCCCATGCGAAACAGCATGGGGACCGCCTCGTCGACGGGCAGCTCGCGGAGCCAGCGATCCGCGAAGCACCAGGAGGCGAGAGCGGTCATGGAAAGGAAGGCTCGATCGGGAAGCCGCGCCCGAAGCTCCTCGAGCAGTTGTCGATAGAATTCGCGCTCCGACGCCAGCGCGTCGAAGTCGATCTGGACGCCCGAGGGTTCCTGATGCCACGCGAGGTCGAGGATGCCTTGGACGGCCTCCTCGCGCTGACTCTCGCTCAACACCGGTGGATCCCCTGGCTCGGACTCGATCCGCACAACCGGGAACACGACACTGCCGTCGCTCACTCGCAGACGCTGGAGCCGCCGGCGCGTTTCGACTCGCTCACCCGCTAGCCGGATCGTGCCTGCGAGGAACGCCACGCCCGTCGCCTCCGGATCGAGGAACTCCAGGTCTTCCGGGCGCTCCCACGCCCACACGACGACAGCGGGGACGTGCGCCATCCGCTCGTTGGGCTCGATGCTTTTCCTCTCGTCTTCCCCACAGGCAAGAGTGACCAGGGCGATCGCTCCAAGAAGCGAAGCTGCCGTGCAAATAGCGGGCCCGTCAGACGCGATCGAGCGCTGCCGCTCCACGATAGTGCGGAGGATACGCGAAGGGAACGAGAGGCGCCGCCTCGCAGCGCGCGGCCCGCAATTACCACGTGCTATCGTCGCTCTGCGCCTGTAGCTCAGGTGGATAGAGCGGCGGCCTTCTAAGCCGCGGGCCGGGGGTTCGAGTCCCTCCAGGCGCGCCAACGACCGCTAGGTCAACATAAGTGGGGCGCGATTCGAGTGAGCCGAGCACTCGCCTTCTCGCTGGCCTGCTGTTTCGCGCTGACGCTGGATGCGGCGGCGCTAGAGGAGCCTGCGCGCCCGCTCGTGTACGCCGGCGACGCCAACTTCCTGCCCTACGAGTATCTGGACGAGGAAGGGCGCCCTCACGGCTTCAATGTCGAGGTCGTTCGACTCCTCGCGGAAGAGACCGGGCGATCGATCGAGATCCGGCTGGGGCTCTGGGCCGAGGGGATGGCCGCTCTCGATGAGGGGCGTGTCGATCTCATGTCGCTCGCCTACTCTGAAGAGCGGGCGGAGCGATACGACTACCTCGCCAAGACTTGGACGCTCAATCAGGCTTTCCTGTTCAACCCGGGGCGGACCGGCTACCCCGCGGGCCTGCACGATCTCGCGGGCGAGGTCGTCGCCGTCGAGGAGCGCGGCTTGATCCACGAGATGCTCGAGCAGCTGGCGCCACCCCGGCGCCCAGGCCTGCTGCTCGTAGCCGATCCGCTGGCCGCCGCTCGAGCGCTCCTGGATGGGAACGCCACGGCCCTCGGAGGCAACAGCCTCAGCATGCGTCACATGGCGGCAGCTCAAGGAATCTCCGGTCTCATCGAGGTCCCGGTGCGCTCGTTCGGCTACTACCTCGTGGCGCCCAGGGGCGCGGGAGAACGGCTCGCGGACATCACCGCCGCTCTCGAGCGCATCACGCTGACGGATCGCTTCCATCGCATCGTCGAGCGCACGTTGCTTCCCGCGCCCAAAGTCGTCAGCTGGCGGGACCACGTGCGGCACCTGGCGATGCTCGTGGCGGGCTTCGGTGGTGCGGTCGTACTGGTGCTGCTTTGGAACGGCTCGCTGCGTCGCCAGGTGGAGCGCCGGACCAGCGCGCTGGCCAACGCCTTGGCGGACGGCCGCCGCCTGCAGGTGCAGATCGAGGCGGCGCGCGCGGAAGCGGAGGGGCAGGCGCGGCGCCTGGCGACCGCGAACACACAGCTGGCCCTCGAGAAGTCGCAGCGCGAGGACGTGATCGCCGAGCTCCGGGCCAAGAACGTCGAGATGGAGCACGTCACACACGCCGTCTCCCACGACTTGAAACGTCCGCTGATCACGGTCAGCGGCTTCCTGGGCATCCTCGAAGAGGAAATCGAGAAGGGCGACATGGCCGGCGCGAGAAAGCGACTGCACCGAATCGGACCCGTGACACAGACGATGCACCGGCTGCTCGACGAGATGCTCGAGCTGTCGCGGGCGAGACGAGTCATCGCCACTCCGCAGACGGTCGCTTTCACGAGCCTCGCACACGACGCGCTCGCTCGGGTGAGCGGGCCTCTCGAGGAGTGCGGAATGGAGGTGATCGTAGCTCCGGACCTGCCTACGGTCCTCGGGGACCGCCCACGTCTGGTACAGGCCCTGCAGAACCTCATTTCGAACGCCGCGAAGTTCGCTGGCAAGGAGGCGAATCCGCGGCTCGAGATCGGCTGCCGCGTCAGCGCCGGCGAGACCGTCTTCTTCGTGATGGACAACGGTCCCGGAATCGAGCCGCGCTTCCACGATCGCGTGTTTGGCTTGTTCGACCGCCTCGACAATGCGGTCGAGGGGAGCGGCATCGGGCTGGCCCTGGTGAAACGCATCGTCGAGGTGCATGGCGGCCGCATCTGGATCGAGTCAGAGGGGGGCGGCTCGGGTACCGCGGTCTGCTTCACGCTGCCGGTTCGCGACGCCGAGCGAGAGGGCGGCTCGTCGTCGTCCGTCGACTGAGCGCGTAGAAGCGCTGTGGTCGATGCTAATATCCGGGCCAGATGCCTCGTCGGCCACCCGATGCGGATCCCGAGATCGTCAGTGGCGACCTGACGGAGCAGCAGCTCGAGGCGTACCTTCGATCTCCCGAGCTGGCCGTCGATACCGAGACGATGGGCCTGCACACGTTGCGGGACCGCCTCTGCTTGATCCAGCTCTTCGATCGGGCCGACAACGCCTGCATCGTGCAGATCGGCCGCCGGGAAGGTCCGGTCAGCTCACCGGCCCCGCCGGGCCTGGCGCCGCGGCTGAAGCGCCTCCTCGAGGAGCCGTCGGTTCTCAAGGTGTTTCATTTCGCCCGCTTCGACGTGGCCGCCCTCAAGCACCACCTCGCGATCGACGTCGCTCCCATCTACTGCACCCGGACCGTCAGCAAGCTCGTCCGCACCTACACGGATCGCCACGGGCTGAAGGACAACCTGCGCGAGTTCCTCGGGGTCGAGTTGGACAAAGAGATGCGGAACTCGGATTGGTCGGCGACTACGCTGCGCCCCGACCAGGTGCGCTACGCCATCTCGGACGTGACGCTGCTGCTCCAGCTGAAGGACAAGCTGGATGAGCTGCTGCAAAGAGAGGGCGGCAAGGAGCTCGCGGAGCGGTGCTTCGACGTCATCCCCACGCTGGCCCGTCTGGACCTGCGCGGCTACGACCTGCTCTTCGAACACTGATCGCCAACCGGGTTGGCCACAGAGACGCAGAGGCACAGAGCAACCGAGCAGCCGTTCCTAAGTGAGTCTGTGTCTCCGTGCCTCTGAGGCTGCCGTTGATCGCTAAATAAGGCCGTCGATCTCGTCGGGCTTGGCGAAGTGCAGATCCTCGAGCGCCGCCATCATCGCCCGCGAGCAGGCCTTGCAGTGCTCCATCACCTTTTCCTGGTCCGGCCCTTCATCCGCCTTGCCCAGCTTCCACTTGAGCTGCTGGGATTCGGAGTGAGTCACGCACGCCCCACCCTCCACGCGATGGGGAGGCCGCCGCTCGAACTTGAATCCCGAGCAGCCGGGAAACGTGTACTCGAGCAGGTGCTCGACGACGCGCACGATCCGTTCCGGTTCGTGCCCCAACAGCCGGCTGTCGGCTCGCACGGACACCTCGGTGCCGCGATCGGTCACGGCCACGGCGATCCCTATCGAAGTGCCCTGGATGCGAATCAGATCGCTCGCGATCTCGGCGATCACGTCGCGATGATCTTCTCGCACGTAGCCGGTGGCGGCGATTCGCACGCGCCCGCGACTCTCGATGCGGCTGAAGCCCGCGGAGCGATAGGCGAACCAGTCGGGTGTGACGCGGTACGCACGCAGGTCGTCAAGCAGGTCGCGGGTGCCTATGTCTCGCGTGAGCAGCTCGAACATGCGGAAGTCCAGAGGCGTGGCGCCGTGAAGCAGCGCGCTCGTGTCGGTGTAGATCCCGAGCGCGGCCGCGGCTCGCCCTTTCGGCCCGATCGGCTCCAGCAGATCGAACGCCGCCGCGATCACCGCCATGAACGCTGAGGTCGAGCCCACCGGGAGCCCCACGTGGGCCATGCGTACGCTGCGAACGCCGTTGTCGGCGCACTCGCGCTCAACGTCCTCTCGGAGCCGGTGATGATCGGCGACGAAGAAGAGGTCTTTGACCGGATCCACGGGTCCCGTGTTGGCCTTGCCGAGCGGCGGGGACGCGTCGACCATGCAGTTCAGGCCGCGTGCCAGGCGCCCCCCGTTCGGATCGGAAAGGGTGATGTCGCACTTCTCGACGAGCGCGCGGTTCTGCGGGTGCCCCAGCATGCCCGTGAGGATCCGGACCCTCGTAGCGCCCAGCTTCTCCACGATCGCCTTGAGCAACACGGCGCTGCCCAGGGCATCTGGGTCACCGACCCATTGCGTAAAGATGTTGACGCCGCGCCCCGCGATCGTGTCCGCCGAGCGTCTCAGCTCTCGGACCGCCGTCGTCGCGCGGCCCAGCAACGGGAGGTTGTCCCGAGTGAAGCGCTTGCCGAGCAGCGGGCCAAACCGCTGCACGACGGCGTGGGGCGTCGCAATCGGTCCCGTCACCTGGAGCGCTTCGAGCTTGGGCATCACGCCTGCAGCGCCTCGAGGGTGCTCTCGTCGCCGCTGCGCACGATCTCGCCGTGCATCCTCGCGAGCGGGAGCGAACGATGCACGAACCGTTCGGCGAGCTTGCGGCGCGCGGACCCCTCCCGCGACGACTCCACGAGGGCCTCGGCGCAGCGCGTGTAGGCGAGGATCGCCACCAACCGCTCGGCCGACAGCAGGGCGTATGAGAGATCTTCACGCTCTAGCATTCGTTTGGCGACCGTTACTCCAAGCACGCCGGCGAGGCCGAGGCTGCGTCTCAGCGCGTAGCGCAGCGAACGATTGTACTCCGCGGCCATCTCTCGCAGCGCGTCTCCCAGCATATCGGGCGGGGCCGCCACCGAGACCGGGCCGCCCCACGGCCACGGTTGGGCGAACGCCCAACGAGCCTGGTCCTTGAGCGACATCAGGGCCTGGATCTGGCTGGTGCCCTCGTAGATGGGAAGGATGAGCGCATCGCGATAGTAGCGTTCGACGTCGTACTCGCGAACCACACCGTATCCGCCGAACACCTGAACGGCAGCCCGCGTGATCCAGAGGGTTCGCTCGGCGCCGAACCATTTCACGGCCGGTGTGCGGTCTCTCACCTCGCGCCCCAGGCGGCGTAGCTCCCTCGCGTGGCGCTCGCTTCCGGAGCGCTCCAGGCCCGCGATGCGATCCCTGATGGCCGCGCACTTGAAAACCAGCGCGCGCAGCGCCGCGACCTCGGCCTCCATGTCGTACAGCATGTCGGCGACCAACTCGTGCTTCGCTATGGGCCGGCCCATCTGGACGCGACGGGCTGCGTAGTCGCGAGCGGCGACGAGAGCGGCCTGGCTGAGACCCAGTCCCTGGATGGCGACCGCCACGCGCGCCTCGTTCATGAACTCGAGGATCTGGCGGAAGCCGTGCCCTTCCGGCCCCAGCAGTTCCGCGTTCGACTCGTCGAATGCGAGCTCGCAGGTCGCCGAGCCGCGGATCACCTGCTTGTTCTCGGGACGAGCCACCTTGTAGTTCTCGCGCCCGTCGATCTCGCGCGGCACGATGAACAGCGAGAGCCCTTCGAGCCCCTTCGAATCGGCGAGGCTTCGTGCCAGAACGATACTCATGTCTCCGCAGCCGTTGGTGATGAACTGCTTGCGCCCGCTCAGCAGCCAGCCGTCACTCGACGCGACGGCCCGCGTGGCCACCTGGCCAAGATCCGAACTTGCATCGGGCTCGGTCATCGCCACGGACCCCGAAAGTCGGCCCGCTGCGAGTGCCTCGCCCCAGCGGCCGCGCTGGTCATCGGTCCCGAAACCCTCGATGAGGCTCGCGGGGCTCTGATAGAAGACGTGGAGCAGCAGCGTGTTCGTACAGGCCCGACCGATCACCTCGAGCATCGCGGCGCCCACGCTGTACGGAAAGTTGAAGCCGCCTCGCTCCCGGGGAAGATTGACGGCCAGGAAGCCAAGCCGCCTCAGTCCCTCGATGTTCTGAAGCAGCGCCGGCGCAAGGCGGACTTTGCCGTCGACAAATGCTACGCCATCGTCGTCGATCTCCCGCGCGCGGGGAGCGATCTCACGTGCGGCGAATGCACCGAGCTCCGAGAGGCTGTGGAGATAGAGCTCCTTGGCCTCCTCGAGACTGGCCGGGCCGTCCTCCGCTGCGAACCCACGTTCCCACAGCTCGACGAACGACCCGAAGGGAACCTCGTTCTGGATGTGATCGACGAGATCGGCGTTGTCCGTGAAGAAGTTCTCGCTCACGGGCTGCGGAAGGGCCCCCAGTCGGGTTGCGCGTTGTTGCCGGGCCCCGCGGCGAGCACCTTCACGCGACGACCGATGCGGTCCGCGATCGAGATCTGCCAGAGCGATCCGCGCTGACAAGAGAACACGAGATGGCGGCCGCTCGGCGCCCAGGAGGGCGACTCGCAGCTCCCCTGCCCCGTCGTGATCTGGCGGACCTCCTCGGACTGGAGATCGAGAATCGCGATCTCGAACTCCCCTCTTTCGAGCCGCGACGTGTAGGCAATCTCGCTGAACAGGCGTGAAGGGCTCCAGGCGGGCGCGTCGTTGTAGCTCCCCACCCGCGTCAAGCGGCGCAGGTTGAGCCCGTCGGCGTCGACGACCCATATCTGTGGTGTTCCGCTGCGGTTCGATGTGAAGGCGATCTCGCGCCCGGTCGGGCTCCAGCTCGGAGCCGTGTCCGATGACGCGCCGCTCGTGAGCTGCCGGGCACCGCCGCCGTCGGGCCGCGACACCCAGATCTTCATGCGGCCGCTGCGGCTGCTCGAGTAGGCGATGCGCGCTCCGTCGGGGCTGAACGCCGCCGCAAACGACTGCCCGCGTCCCTGCGTGATGTTGCGGGGCTGCCCGCCATCGAAAGGGCGAACGACGATGATGTCGGGCCTCGGGGCGTAGGACGTGTAGGCGATCCGCTTCCCGTCAGATGCCCAGTTCGGGAGGATGTTGAGGGTCCGACCCCGCGTCAGCCCCTGAGTCCTGTGACCGTCGTAGTCCATCACGTAGATCTGCTTGACGCCACCCTCGCGGTCCGTCGCGAATACGATCTTTGTGCGCGCCACGCCCTGGTGCTGCGTGAGCGTCATGACCGCGTCGGACACCGTGTGAGCAAAGAAGCGCGGGTTGGCCGCACTGCCGGAATAGCGCTTGTCGAGGATCAGTTGGGTCGAGCCGACATCCCACACCCTGACGTCTACAGAAAGCTCCCCCTGGACCCGCGCACGCGTGACGATCAGGAAGCTGGCGAAGACGCTGCGCCACTCCTCCAGGTTCGGCGAGTCCGGGCTCCAGGAGGGCACCAGCTCATACAGCTTGGGGTCCACGAAGTCGAAGAGGCCTTCGAAAGCCAGGTCGGCACGCAGCACGTCCGTCATCGTCCGACAGGCCTGGCGGCTCTCGGCGTCACTGCTCTGTGGAACGCAGGGCGGCACCGCGAGCCTCGGCGCCGACGACTGGATGTCGATGTGCCGAACGTCTTGTCCCGCCGCGTTGAAGGGCATGCACGAGACCCAGATCAGTCCGAGTAGACAGGAGCGGGTGCTCATCGATGAAACGTTCCTCCGCTCTTGGCGTTCTCCTCCAGCAGGCGAGGAGGCGCGAAGCGCTCGCCGTGGCGGCCTCGCAGCCGATCCAGAACATCGAGTATGTAGCGCGGCCCCAGCGCGTCCGCGTACCGGAAGGGCCCGCCGAGAAAGGGCGGGAAGCCCAGCCCGAATACCGCGCCCACGTCGCCGTCGCGCGGCGACCGGAGGATCTCTTCTTGGAGGCAGCGAATCGACTCCGCAACGAAGGCGAAGACGAGCCGATCCTGGACCTCCCGCGTCTCGAGCGTCACGCGGCCCGAGTCGGGCACCAGGGCGTAGATGCTGCCGTCGACGCCCTTCCGCACGCCCTTCACGTACCGGTAGAAGCCGCGCCCGTTCTTGCGCCCCAGCCGCCCCTCGTTGAGCGCTGCGGCCAGGGCCGACGGGGGTGCGAAGCGCTCCCCGAAGCTCGCTTGAAGGATGCCGGACACCTTCGCGCCGACGTCGATGCCGACCTCGTCGAGAAGCGCGAACGGGCCCATCGGGAAGCCGAAGCCGCGTAGCGCCGCATCGACCGCCTCGATCTTCGCCCCTTCGCCGAGCAGCCGCGCCGCCTCGTTCATGAGCGGCGCCAGCACCCGGGTCGTATAGAAACCGGGCCCGTCGCGTACGACGATCACGTGCTTGCCCAGCCGGCGTCCCAGCTCGACGGTCGTCGCCGTCGTCACGGCGTCCGTGTCTTCGGTCACGATCACTTCCACGAGCGGCATCTTGTGCACGGGGGAGAAGAAGTGCATCCCGATCACGCGCTGCTTGTGGCGCGCTTCCTTGGCGATGTCCGTGATTGGAATCGACGAGGTGTTGCTCGCGAACACACAGTCTTCGCGGATCGCCGCTTCCGTCTCGGCCAGCACACGACGCTTGAGCTTGAGCTCCTCGAAGACCGCCTCGACCACAACGTCGGCGCGCGAGAAGCCCGAGTAGTCGAGCGTGGGCGACACGCGGTCCAGGCGCTGCGTCACTTCGCGGAGGGTGACGTGACGCTTCTTCAGGCGCTGGTCGAGCAGCTCCCGGATGTGACGCAGGCCGCGGCCGAGCCCCTCGTGCGTCATGTCCTTGAGGCGCACCGGCAGCCCCCGCTCGATCGCTGCACCGGCGATGCCGGCGCCCATCAGGCCGGCTCCGAGCACGCCGAGCTTCCGGATGCTCCGAGCCGACGTGTCCGCCGGGTAGCCCGCGTCCTTCTTGATCTCCTGGACCGCGAAGAACACCGACACGAGCGACCGCGCCGCGTCCGTCACCGTCAGCTCGCCAAACGCCTTGGCCTCGAGCTTGAGGGCGGCCTCGTGCGAGAGACCCATCCCCTTGTCGATCACCTCGAGTGCCCGCAGCGGCGCCGGATAGTGCCCACCGGTCTTCTTTTCGACGGTCGCCAACGCTTTGCGAATGATCACGGGTCGAGCGATCCGATCGAGGGGCCGCGAGCGGAGCTTGCGCACCTTCCGCGTGCCGTCGGCCAGCTCCAGGGCCGACTTGCACGCCGCCGACACCAGGACGGCTGGCGGCGCCAGCTCGTCAACCAGGCCGATCTTGAAGGCTCGAGCCGCCCGGAGTCGCCGGCCCGTCAGGATCATGTCCAGGGCGGGGGCGAGGCCGATCAGTCGAGGGAGTCGACGTGTTCCCGCAGCCCCGGGCAGCAGCCCCAGCGTCACCTCTGGAAGGCCGAGACGCGTCGAAGCGTGGCTGCTGGCGACGCGGTAGCGGCACGCCAGAACAACCTCCAGCCCGCCTCCGAGGCAAACGCCGTGGATCGCCGCGACGACGGGCACGCGCACCGCGGCGAGCCGGTCCAGCAGCACCTGACCCGAGCGGGACAGCTCCTCGCCCTCGCGCGCGCTCTTCACCTTCACGAAGTCGTTGATGTCGGCTCCCGCGATGTAGTCGTCCTTGCCGCTCGCCAGGACGACCGCGCGCACTTTCTCGCGCGTTTCGAGATCCGTGAGCAGCGCGTCCATCTCCCCCGCCAGCGCGCGGCCGAGGGTGTTGATCTTCTCGCCCGACACGTCGATCGTCACGAGCAGGACGCCGTCGGCCCGCAGCTCCTTCTTGAAGGCCGACTCGCTCATGCGATGACCCCGCCGTCGAGCAGCTTCGCGATCTCAGGGGTCGGGTAGCCCGCGGCTTCGAGGATGCCGCTCGAGTGCTCACCGGCCGACGGAACAGCGCCGCGATCCCCGAGCGGCGTATCGGCCATTCGGAACGGCCACGGCTCCCTCGCTGCGCCGCCGCGCGGCAGCTCGTAGGGAGTGAGCACGGGCTCGACACAACAGTCGATGGCAGACAGCCGCTCGACCCACTCGTCTCGTGACCGCGCGGCGAAGATCGCGGCCATACTCTCGACGTCGGCGGCCGCGTGAGCGGGATCCCACTGCCGAGCCGTCAGCTTTTCGAGACCGAGCGCCTTGCACAATGTCTCCCAGAACCGCGGCTCGATCGCGCCTACGCTCAGGTAGCGCCCGTCGCTGCAGCGGTAGACGTTGTAGCAGGCGAAGCGCCCGGCCAACTCGCCGCCCCATTCGCCTCCCGCTTCGAAGCGAGCCGCGGTCATCGTGAGCAGACTCCTGGCCGACTCTGTGAGCGAGACTGAGACGCGCTGACCGCGCCCCGTTCGCTCGCGGGATTGAAGCGCCGTCAGGATGGCGATCGTGGCGAACAGACCGCCCGACAGGTCGGCGAGCTGGGTCGCGGGCACGAGCGGGCGGCCGTCCGCGTCGGTGATGGCCGAGAGAAGGCCGGCTCGGGCCGCGTAGTTGATGTCGTGACCGGCGCGCTGCGCCAGCGGGCCCTCGTCTCCGAAGCCCGTCACCGAGCAGAAGACGAGACGCGGGTTGCGCGCCATCAGGGCGTCGGCGCTCAACTCGAGTCGCTCGAGGACACCGGGACGAAAACTCTCAACGAACACATCGCTGCCATCCGCCAGTCGCCTCACCGCCTCGGCGCCGTCCGCTTGTCGGAGGTCGATGACGATCGACCTCTTGCCGCGATTCAAGGCCGCGAACGCGGCACTGGACTCATCCTCGTTCGGGGGCACGAGTCGGGTCGGGTCTCCGATCGGCGGCTGCTCGAGCTTGACGATGTCCGCGCCAAGCGCGGCGAGCAGTGAGGTGCTGTAGGGCCCCGGGATGTAGCGCGTCAGATCGAGGACACGAATCCCGTCGAGGGCGCCGCTCATCGCTCGAGCACCATCGCGAAGCCCATACCACCCTGAGCGCAAACCGACATGAGACCGAGCGAAGCGCCCGTGCGTTCGAGGGCCCGCGCCAGGGTCGTCGTGATCCGCGCTCCCGTTGCGCCGAACGGATGCCCCACCGCAATCGAGCCGCCCGCGAGATTGAGCCTGGATCGGTCGACTGCGCCTACGGCAGCGGCGCGACCCAGCTTCTCCTTCGCCCACTGCTCCGACTCGAGCGCCTGGATGTTGGAGGCGACCTGTGCCGCGAACGCCTCGTGCATCTCGATCACGTCGATGTCGGCAAGCGTGATGCCGGCACGCTCGAGGGCCTTCGGAATCGCCAGCGCGGGGCCCATCAGGAGCTGGCCGCCCGGATCGACCGCCTCCGTCGCCCACGACTTCAGGTAGGCGAGCGGCTCGAGGCCGTCCGCCTTGGCGCGCTCTTCCGACATGAGCAAGACCGCGGCCGCCCCGTCGGTGAGCGGCGACGAGTTGCCGGCCGTCACGCTGCCGTAGCGGCGGTCGAAAGCCGGCCGCAAGGATTGGAGCGCCTCGAGCGTGGTGTCGCGCCGGAGCAGATTGTCTTCGGTGACCCACTGCTCGTAGCGCGGGCCGACCGGAACCGCGGCGATCTCGGCCTCGAGCCAGCCGGCGTCGAGTGCCGCCGCGAGCTTGGTGTGGCTCGCGAGCGCGATCTGATCCTGTTCCGCGCGCGAGATGCCGTTCTCCTGGGCCATCTTCTCGGCCGACTGCCCCATCGTGAGGCCGGTCGACGGCTCGGCAATCGCCGGCGTTTGCGGCACCAGATCGCGCGGCCGCACCTTTGCGAAGATTCCGAGCCGGGCGGCGAGGCTGCGCGCCTTGCTCGCTCGAACGAGCAGGCGCGCCATTGTCCTACTGTGGAGGATCGGTACGTCCGAGAGACTCTCGGCGCCACCGGCGATGCCTATCTGCGCATGCCCAATCGAAATCGCCATGGCGACGTCGACGATGGCTTGATTGGCCGACGCGCAGGCACGGTTGACAGTGTGAGCGGGTGTTCCCGCGGGCAGGCCCGACCCCAGGCCGACCTCGCGGGCCAGGTTGGGGGCGTGAATCGAGGCGACGACCTGCCCCATCGCCAGGGTGTCCACCGAGGCAGGATCGACGTTGCTGCGCTCGATCAACTCGCGCACGCACGCCTTCCCGAGATCGACGGCGCTGAGGTCTCGGTAGGCGGTACCAGCCTTGGCGAATGGGGTCCGGCAGCCTGCCATGACGGCGATCCGTCCCGCCTGGCCCATGGAGGCCGGATCTTAGCACCCCGCAGGTTCCGCCGATCTATCGCTCTTTGCTATGGTCCGGGTGCGCCCGTGGCTCAATTGGATAGAGCGCCGGACTTCGGATCCGGTGGCTGGGGGTTCGAGTCCCTCCGGGCGCGCCACTCCTCTCCCCGTGAAGACGAAGCAGATCCCCTCGATTGGTGCTCGTGGTCTCCGATTCGCACGTCGATGCGCTCGACGTCGCGCGCTCCTCCCCCCCCCGGGGGGTCGAGTCGTTGGAAAAGGAGGCCCCGGGGTGACGACTGTCACATCTCCCACCGATCGATCGCCTTAGCTTTAGGGATGAGCACAGCCGCACCGCTGCCGGGGGCACGGCCATCAACATGAGGGAGGAGACAAGGGCCACAGACCGCTTCAAGCCCGTGAAGGCTATAACCGTGGCCTTGAAATCCAGCGAAGAACAGCCGGTCGGCTTCGGCATCGTGGCCGACATCTCCGCGGCCGGCGCCTGCGTGTTCACGACCGTAGGCCTCGACGTCGGCGCCGAGGTCAGGCTGACCTTGAGCTTCCCCAACAACCAGAGTGTGTTCACCACCGGGAAGGTGTGCTGGATTGAGAGGGTACGCTGGCTGTCTCAGCAGGACCCGAACCACAAGACCGTCCGCTACGGCATGCAGTTCGAGCCGCGGCCCTCGACGGATAGTCGCCTCGAGGCCCTGATCGCCGAACACGCCGCCGCCTGAACTACGCTTGCGTGCCCAGGCGCAAGCTGCGGTTCGTCTCTGCACCTCGAATGGCGACTCCGCCGAGCCGGGTCGATGCTACGCTCGTCAGGTGACCCGCTCGCCCCGCCGCGCCCTTCGGTAACCGCATGAACCGTTCACTCGAATCACGCGCGTCAGTTCCCTGGCTTCGCCGCGGTCTCGCCGTCGTGGTCGTGAATGCCGCAATCATCGCCGTTGTCCCCGCCGCCGCTGCCCAGTCGAAGCAGGATCTGGCGGTGAGGCCCGAGGCGCTGCTTGCCAGACCGGGTGACGACGTCGAGGAGCGCGTCGTGCTCGCCGGAACCCTCCGATCGCCCGGCGTATCTCGGTGGCAGATCGAGTGGCGCGGGTTCGCCATCTCCGTCACTCCCCTGCCGGAGATCCACGACAGCTTCGACGAGTGGAGCCGGTGGGCGGTCGGCAAAGAGGTACTGATCGAGGGTCGGCTGCGCCGCGACGGCGTCGAGCCACGCGTGGATTTCTGGATCTACGAGTTCCCGAAGCAGTTCGAGGAAGAGTTCGTCGAGGTGCCTCTCGTGTCGGTGATGGATCTCATGACCGATGGAGAGACCTACTCCGGCAAGCTCGTCCGAGTCCGGGGGGTTCGAATCGAGGGCGACGGCCACCTATCGAAGGAGTCGCGTCGAGACGGGGCCGACTGGGTCCTCCGCGACGACTGCTGCGATCTCTGGGTGAGCGGCGCGGGGGGCAGGTCCGCCGGATCGCCGCGCAAGGGCGACGACGACGGCGAGCGTTTGGACGTCGTGGGCAGGGCCGAGATCACCGCGGGTCTGGTGCACCTCATCGCCGAGAACGTAGTGCCAGCCCCGCCCGAGATGCCGGCCAGGATCAAGCTCGGGGTCACGAGCGAATCGGGGTCGGGGTTTGCGCCGGTGTGCGGAAAGGCGCTAGTGCGCGTCACCATCCTGGGAGACGTCCCTGCGGTTCCCCTCATGTGGACGCTCTACGTCGCGACCGAGAAACGCAGCTCCGGGGCGGTGCCCTTCCTCTATGAGGGCGTGCTGAAGCGCGAGCACGAGATCATCGAGCACGTCGTCTTCGCTCACTTCCAGGGCGCCTTCATCGACGATGGACGACGCCGCCAGGATTCGCTGTTCCTCGAGGATTCTCGCAACAACCGGCCTGCGGCGGAGGAGGCGCGCCGGCTCCGCTACGAGCTGATTCTGAGCGAGCGGGATACCGGCAGAGAGGTCGCGAGCGGCGAGGCGCGAGTCATGGTCGACTGCTTTCCGCCGCTGTGTTCACCGACCGGAGGTTGCCGCAGGTAGCGATCCCCGCGGACGCGGCGTTCCGCAGAATCGACTTCGACCGGCCGACCCGCAGCAGACCGACGACGCGCTGAGGGTCCACATCGTCGCCCCGGATCCGCAGCTCTTCGATTTCGGCTCGCCCGGGGCGACTCGTGCTTCGAGTCCTCTGCTACGATCCTCAGCCTCATCTTTCCCGCGGGGGCCGTGCAAAACCACGAGCTGAGCAAGGATGCGGTGCTTTGGTGGGAGAACGATGTCGCGGAGAGCATCGGCATCGTCGAGAAGGGCCGCATCGGAGTCCGTACCAGCCAGGGACTCATCGGCATCGCACTGTCGAAGATGGTCATCGGCGAAAACTCGATCCTCACCCTCGATGGTCCTCCGGCAACGCGTCAGGCCACGTTGTTCGCGATGGAGGACGGGACGGTCGTCACCGAGTACGCCGCTTCGCAGGTCAAGGACGCCTTCGGAGTGGGCGTCCCCCGCCTCGTGCTGCGGTCCCTATTCGGCCATATCTGCAGCAACTCGCTGCTCGTGATCGGCGCCAATCTCAATCACCCCGTCATGGAGACGGCCCTCGTCGGGCTGATCCAAGGCATGGGCGCCTGCGAGCGGGAGATCCGGGGCATCAAGGATTGGGAGGCATTCATCAACGCGTTCCGTCTCCTCTACGAGTTGCGCAACGCCACCGACAGGATGCGCCAGGCGCTCGTCCCTCTCGAGAATCTCAAGACCGAAACCATCGAGGCTGCGTCCAACAGTGCGAAGGAGCTGTTCAAGAGCTCCGACCTCGTCGAGTTCCTCGAGCATTTCATCCGAGCGGAAGAGGAGCGGCGCCGGGTGCTGGATTAGTTTTTCGGGGAGGACCGAATGTGTTCTGGGGACGAAGCATCTCGGTGCACTGGGGGATTCTGGAACTCCGGGCAAACGAATTTACGTAGACCACTCCGATGAGCATCCGCGCACAACTCGTCGTGGCGTTTCTGCTGCTGGCCGTGCTGCCGCTCACGGGAGTCAGCCTCTACTCCTACTTCGCGTCCGAGCGCGCCTATCGGGACGCCGTCGAGCAGGAATCGGTCGCGATCGCCGAGGAAATGGAGCGCCGTATGTCGACGGTGACCGCCGACCTCGGCCGTCGCCTCGAACGCATCAGCGAGCTTCCGCTCGAGCCGCTGCTCGTCGCCGGCGAGGCCGGTCGAGCGGCCGACGAGCAGTCGCTGCTCGAGCACTTCGAACGAGAGATCGGAGACGACGCGCCGCTGCTCGAGTCCGTCGAGATCCTTCCGTGGGTCGCACCCGTCTCGGCTGCTCCTGGCGCCGCTCCGGCCCGACCGCCCGTGCCCCGCAGGATCGTGCTCGCGCCGCGGGGACCGGCGCCCGCCCCGAGGGTCGCATCGGCAAGGGCGAAGCCGGCGGCGAGCGCCGAACCCGCTACCGAGGTGACCACAAAGATGGAGCTCGAGGCCGTCCTCGAGCTCGAAGAGGTCCCCGAGCCGATGCGCTGGGTGATTCGGGAGGCCTACGAGGCACACGCGGCCGAAGCACACGTGGAAGTTCCCGAGGACCCCGCCGCGCCTCCTGATCCGGCTACCGAGCTCAAGCAGATCGAAGCAGGGATCGGCCTGCTGGCGGAGACCCTCTCCGAGAATGTGGAGGAGGGCGAGTCGGCCGGATGGAAGCGAGGCCTGATCGCCGCCAGCAAGAGCGTCGCCGTCGCGGCCCTGCAGAGCCACAGGGTCGAGGTGAAGCGGTTGCTCGGGCGCGGCTTCGAGTACGCCTTCGAATCCGATGGGCGTACGGGTCGTGTCCACGCTCAGGTGCGCGGTGATGAGGTCGTCCGACGCGTACTCGAGCGGACGCCACGGCGGGCGGGCGAGATCCCGTTCGCGCTCGACGCGAGTGGAAAACACTATGCTCGCGACGCGGCCAACCTCGCCACCGTCAAAGCCCTGCCCATCTCGGCCGGATCGCCCCTGCCAGCGAACGGAGATCAGCCGGGCAACTGGATCGTGGTCACGCGCCAGGTTCCGGACTCCGAGCTGACACTCGGCATCGCACGCTCGAGGGCTCCAGGAGATTCGCGCCACCGCCGTCCGCAACCTCGGCTACGGTCTCGGCATCGCGAGTCTCGCCTTCATCGGCATCCTTCCATTGACCAAACGGATGACGAGGAACCTCGACGGCCTGACGAAGGGCGTGGAGGCAATCGCCGCGGGCGATCTCGAAGCGCGCGTCCCGGTGCGTTCTTCGGACGACTTCGGGCGGCTCGCGAAGACCTTCAACCGGATGGCGAGCTCCCTCGAAAGCCAGCGCCGGCAGCTCGTCGAGCAGGAGCGGCTCCACAAGGAGCTCGAGCTCAGCCGCCAGATTCAGGAGGAGCTGCTTCCCCAGCAGACGCTGCGCGGCTCGTTCGGCGAGATCAAGGGAATCTCGATTCCCGCGCGCGAGGTCGGAGGCGACTTCTTCGACTACTTCTCCCTCGAGAACGGAGAGCTGGCGCTGCTGATGGGCGACGTTTCCGGCAAGGGCATGGGCGCGGCTCTGCTGATGGCGAACGCTCAGGCACGGCTCCGCGCGGGGCTGCCGCTCGAACGAAGCCTCGCCGATCTCGCCGATCACCTCGACAAGGACCTCGCCGCTCAGACGCCCTCGTCCATCTACCTCACGCTCTTCATGGGCATCGTCGATTCGAGGGGGCGGACGCTGCGCTACGTGAACGCCGGCCACAACACCCAGTTCCTGCTCCGCGCTTCCGGTGAGAACGAACCCCTCGCATCCACCGGTCGCCCGCTGGGTCTGCTTCCGGGAGGCGGATTCGAGATCGGGACAGTCGAGATCTCCACGGGGGACGCGCTCTTCCTCTTCACGGATGGCCTGGTCGACATGGAGAACGCTGACGGCGAGCCCTTCGGCGCTGAGCGGCTGGGCGCCCTGCTCCGGGCCTCGCGCAGCCTGTCGCTCGACGATCTCATCCACACGGTCGAGAGCGCGGTCGCCGAGCACAAGGGGAGCACGGATGCTCTCGACGATGCGACGCTGATGGCGATGAAGATGGCGTGACGGCGGCGGCGCACCACGCGCCGACTCCACTCCATCGCGAAACAGCCGGGGCGGAACGAGTCGAGCGGCTCAGCGCCCACTCGGGCTCCCCCGCTTCGCCAGGTGCTCGCGATAGTGCCTCAGATTCACCGGCCCCAGCTTCATCATCCAGTCCATGAACTCCCGCAGCTCGAAGGTCTCGCCGCGCGAGTGCCCGAAGCTCGTGTACAGCTCCCGCACCTCGCGGTAGCCGAGGTGATACGTCAAGAGCTGAGGCGAGCTGGTGATGGCGCGACGCCACATGTTGGAAGCGAGCTGAGGATCCTGAACGGCATCGTCGCGCAGGAAGGCTTCGACCTCTTCGCGCGTGGCGCCCTTCGAGTGAACGCGGATGTCGACAATCGTGCGAGCAACGTTCTCGAGTTGCTTCTTGAGGTGCGCGAGACGCGCCAACGGATCCCCCCAACCCTCGTCGAGGAGCAGGCGCTCGCAGAAAGTTCCCCAACCTTCCACGTAGACGGGATCCGCAAAGAGCGCCCGGACCCAACGCGGATGGCGGGCCGCCCACTTCAGCTGAAGGTAGTGGCCCGGAATCAGCTCGTGTGGCGCAATCATCCGATTGAAGTGATCGTTGAAGGCGCGAAAGAGCTGCTCCTGCCGCTCGGGCGGTGCGTCCGCGGGCGGCGTGGGCGGCAGCAGTAGCGTCTTCGCCTCGGGCGAGTAGGGACCGGCCGAGTAGACCCCGCCCACGCTCGCGCCGATGAAGTACGACGGCGACGGCCCGATGAAGAGTGTCAGCGGATCCGGAAGGCCGATGATGTCGTTGTCGCGAACGAATGACTCGAGCTCGCGGGCGGTCTCGCGCCACGCCGCCACGTACTCGGGCAGCGCCGACGCGTGGTCGTCCTCGACCCGTCGAAACAGCGCCCGAAGCAGCTCTCCGTCGTCGACCGGCGGGTCTCCCGTCATCGCTTCCGCCCAGACCTTGCGACCGTAGCTCGCGGCTTCCTCGTGGATGTCCGCGAGGTCCAGCTGAGCGGCCTCGAGCACGTCGTCCGGCGCGACGTCGCGATCGAGGCCCAGCCGAAGCGCGTCGGGATAGAGGCTACCGAGCCGCGTCGGGCCGGACGCCGTCTCGGCCAGTCTCTCGAGAAACGACGAGAGATCGTCGAGCGCAACCCCGGCGCGGCGACCCGCCGCGGCGAGCGAGGCGCCGATCTGGGCGTCGTCAGTCGCTCCCGGCAGCCCGTCCCTGAAGAACAGCGCGGTACGCGCCGCCTGCCCGGCGGCCAGCGTCGCCAGCTCCGGAGCGATCCTGGAGGGATCGGTCGCCCCGAGCGTCTGCTTCGCTTGCTCGGTCAGGCGAGGAATCTGCGTCGCGCGGGCGCGCGCGGCCTCCAGGCGAACGCCGAGCGGTTGATCGTCCCTCAGCAGCAGGTAGACCGTGGCGTTGGCCGCGACGCCGGTCCAGGCGAGCGGGTCGCGTTCGAGCCGGCGCAAGGTCGCGTGGCGATGGATCTCGCGCTGCACGTGAGCCAGCAGCACCTCGGCATCGATCCGATCCTCGTCGCCGAGCGAATCCTGCGCCAGCAGCCGCTTCAGCGAGTCGCGAGTTGTGGCGTTGAAGGAGAGCCACGCCTCGCGGCGCTCGCTCGAGAAGTCCTCGAGCTGCCCATCGAAATCGCGCCGGCCGGCCGCGGTCGCGCGGCTCGGATACATCTCGAAGTGGCGTTCCAGGTAGGAGTCGACGACACCCTGCACATTCGGGGCGGCGGCGAGCGTGGTGATCAGCAATAGGGCCGACAGCTGCATCGCGGGCTACTCCTCGCTCTGAGATCCCCACCCCGTCAGCACCGCGGCGACGATCACCACGAGAAGGGCGAGGGAGTAGATGTTGTGGGCGCCCGCCTGGAAGGGCGACAGGCGAGGCATGCCCGAGGCCATGCCGTGCGCGCTGACGGACGCGGCCAGGATCGTCGGTATGCAGTAGGGAAGCAGAAACGGATACGTGCAGACCGTTACGTCGAGCAGGTTGGCCCGACGGTATCGCCCGACACCAAAACGCCCACCGAGCTCGCGCGCCAACGGCGCGACCGCCAGCAACGCGACTACGCTGTGGGTCGTCAGAAGGACCGCCGCGGAGGTCGTGCCGAAGATCCATCCCTCGGCGCCGCGGCGGCTTGACGTCGTGCGACGCGCGAAGGCCACGAGTCGATCGATCACTCCCGCCGCCTCGAGTGGGCCGAGCAACCCGACCAGAAGGACCGTGAGGACCGAGATTCCGACGCCCCGCTCCAGTCCCTCGATGATCAGGCCTCGGGCGCCGAAGGCCTCCGCGTCGATGTAGAAGACGTCGTGGGTCTGGAAACGACCGAGTGCGAGTCCGAGCACCACAGCCGCCGCGATCCCCGCGACCAAGCCCTCGACCAGGTGGCTGCGGCGCAACAGGAGCGCGATCACGAGCAACGGCAGGGCGATCATCGGCCACCCGTCGACGCTCGCCGCGGGGACGGCCGCTTCCGCGCGCGGTATCAGCGCTGCCGAGAGCGATGAAAGCCACCAGCGAGACGGCGGCCGCTGGCAGCGCGTACCTCATCCGGCTGCGGACGACGCCCCGAATGTCTGCGCCCTGTGTGCCGGCGGAGGCGATCGTCGTGTCGGAAATAGGCGACACGTTGTCGCCGAACGTGGCGCCCGCGATGATTGCGCCGAGCAGGAAGGCCGGGCTCGCCCCAACGGCCGAGCCCGCCGGATAAAGCAGCGGGCCCGCGACGAGCATCGTCCCGAAGCTCGTCCCCGTGGAGGTCGACACGACGCAGCACACGATGAAGGCCGCCGCGACGTAGCCGCCACCTTCGAGGCCGATCGAGCCGGCCACCCAGATCAACGCCTCGACGAAACCAGAACGACCGAGCAGTGTCCCGAGCACTCCCGCCAGCAGCCACGCGCTGATCATCAACATCACGATCGGCCGGCTCATGCCCTCGATGAGCGCCTCGCAGTAGCCACCCCGGTCCTCGGCCAGAGCGAGGCCGAGCGCGATGGCGGCGAGCAGAACGGGCCAGAAGCCCTTTTCGTCTTCGAGCTCTCCGGCGAGAACCTGCGGTTTCCGGATGGGCAGACGTTCCCGGTCTATCCACTCGCGGCGCTGCTGCCGCTGCTGCCCGCCAAGCAACGGCGTACGGACGGCAACGACTGGACGACGACCGACATGGACATCGCGTGCCCCGATCCGCACTGTGGCGCGCTGTTCCGTATCACACGAATCGGAGAGCGAACGTTTCGCCGCGCCAATGTGACGGTCGTTCCACTTCCGCGGGGCAGTTGATGGCGGCCCTCGCGGTGGCGAGGGTCGAGCTGGCTCCCGGCTACACGATCTCGCGCATCATCAAGGGTGGCTGGCAGCTGGCAGGCGGCCACGGCGACGTCACTGTCGACGCGGCGGTCGAAGACATGCGCCGCTACGTCGAGGCCGGCATCACCACGTTCGATTGCGCGGACATCTACACCGGTGTCGAGGAGCTGATCGGGGTGTTCCTGCAGCGCCACCCGAAGCTTCGTCGTCGCGTTCAGGTCCACACCAAGCTCGTGCCCGATCGGAGTGCATTGGCGACGCTCGCACCCGGCGACGTGAAGCGGATCGTCGATCGTTCCCTGAGGCGGCTGGGCGTCGATACGCTCGACCTCGTGCAGCTGGCGTGGTGGGACTACGACGTGCCCCGCTACGTCGACGCGGCGCTGGCGCTGGCGGACCTGCAGCGCTTCGGGAAGATCCGCTACCTCGGCGCGACCAACTTCGACGTTCCCCGGTTGAAGGAGATCCTGGAGGCCGGCGTGCCGCTGGTCGCGCACCAGGTCCAGTACTCCGTCGTCGACCGCCGCGTGGCGAGCGACATGACCGCGTTTTGCGAGCAGCACGACATCGCGCTACTCAGCTACGGCTCATTGCTGGGCGGCTTCTTGAACGATCGGTACCTTGGCGCCTCAGCGCCCGTTGCCCCGCTCGAGAATCGCTCCCTTACGAAGTACGGGTTGATCATCGACGAGTTCGGCGATTGGCACCTCTATCAAGAGCTGCTGGCGGCGCTCCACGCGATCGCGCAACGCCACGAGGTATCGATAGCCTCAGTGGGCCTGGCCTGGGGGCTCCACCGTCCCGCCGTGGCAGCGGCGATCGTGGGTGCACGGCACGGGAAGCATCTGGACTCGACACTCGCGGCGCTCGCGCTCGAGCTCGACGACGACGAGCGTGCCTCGATCGATGCCGTGCTGGCCCGCGGACGCGGCCCGTCCGGTGCTTTCTACGCCCTCGAGCGTGAGGTCGGCGGCCGCCACGCCGAGATCATGCGCTACGACCTCTCAGCTTCTGCAGACAAAGGACTTGTGACGCCTCCCTGGCACACGGGCAGCTCACGTGTAGTTTCGGATGGGGAGAGCGACCATGAGTGAGCCGGACCATGACTTCCTGCATTCCGGATCATCGGTTAAGCTGCCGCCCGAATGTAGGAACTGGCACAGTCCCCCGGCCTATTCGTATTCGTGAGGCCCGTAGTGGGTCCGCACGCGCTCATCGAACGCGAGCTCGTTCGACACATGACGGCGAAGCTCGGCTGGAAGTCTGGCGACGGCACCTTCACACCCGGTGGATCGATGTCCAATCTCGTGGCGATGATCGTGGCTCGGAACCAAGCCCTTCCCGAGGCCCGTGACCGCGGCGTGGGCGGCACGACGATGACGATCTACACCTCGGCGGACGCTCACTACTCGATCAAGAAAGCGGCGGGTTTCGCCGGGATCGGGCGCGAGAACGTACGCGAGGTCGCCGTCGATGCCACCGGGCGCATGGATGTCGCGCTGCTGCGCGCGGCCATCGCCGAGGACCGCGCCGCCGGCCGTCTCCCCGTCATGGTGAACGCCACTGCGGCAACCACCGTGTTGGGCGCTTTCGATCCGCTGGCCGAGATCGGCAGGGTCGCTCGCGAAGAAGGGCTCTGGTTCCACGTCGATGGGGCCCTCGGTGCATCGATCGTGCTCTCGGAGCGTCACCGCCACCTGCTCGCAGGTATTGAAGCGGCCGACTCGGTGACCTGGAACGCTCACAAGCTCCTGGGGGTGCCGCTCATTTGCTCGGCGCTCCTGGTGCGAGATGAGGGGGTTCTCAACGAGAACTTCAGCCAGGCTGCGACGTACCTGTTTCAGAGCGACGGGGACGACGTGAACCTCGGCACCAAGACGATGCAGTGCGGTCGCCGCAACGACGCGTTCAAGCTCTGGGCGGCCTGGAATTACCACGGTGATGTGGGATACGGCGCGAAGATCGACCAACTCTTCGCTTTGGCCGCGCACGCTCGGGACCTCGTCGTCTCCGACCCCAATCTGCGTCTGACCCGCGAACCGCAATCTGTCACTGTGTGCTTCGAGGTCGAGGGCCAGGACAGCGCGATGATCTGCGAATCGCTGTTGCATCAGGAGCGCGCTGTGGTGGGCTACGCGGTCGTAGACGGGCGGCGCGTGATCCGGCTGGCGTGCGTCAACGCGGGGTTGGACTTCGCCGACATCGATGCGTTCTTCGACGAGGTACGTGAGGTCAGCTCGTCGCGATCGGCCGTCGTGGTTTGAGCCGGCCCGGCGCGCCCGTCCGGAAGGGTGCGTGAAGAAGCCGGAGGACGATCGGCCCGCAGCGACTACGACGAGCGAGCTGGAGAGGAAGCTCGACGCGCTGCTCGTCCGGAAGCAGGCGCGGGTGGAGCTACCGCGACCGGCGGAGCGACGCGCGCTGCGCAAGGCTCTCGGGCTCACGCTTCACGAGGTAGCCGAGCTGATCGGCTGCTCCCACGTCGCCGTGCTTCACTGGGAGAAGGGCGAGCGAACCCCGCAAGGAGAAAACCTGACCCGCTACCGGGAGCTGCTCGACGCGCTGCGCAAGCGCGAGAAGAAGCGGGCCAAGCGGGAGCGACGGGAGAGTGGCGGATAGCGGAGAGATCGGGACGTCGTCACCAGCGGGCCGGGCGCGTGACTGAGTCACATAATAACAGACACGGCCCCCGCGACGGCCCCCGCGATGACCGAAGCGATGTCTCGGCCGTCGAACTCTCCTTCCCGCTCGCGGAGGACCTGGAGGGGGGCAACGAGGTCGGCAAGCTCACCCGACTCGAGTAGGAAGTCGGGGTTCGAGGGACGGCCGCGTTTGGCCTGGGCGCGGGTGAAGGTCTCGTAGACCAGCAGGGCGCCAGGGCGGAGGGCCCGCAGCAAAGCCGGGAAGAGCGGGCGATGGAGATAGCTGACGACGACGATCAAGTCGTAGCTCTCGCGGCCCAGGTCGGCGTTTCCACTCTCTAGGTCCAGGTGACGCGTCGTGACCCGCAGACCCCGCGTATCCGCCTCCGACTGCACGAAGCGCAAGCGCTCCCGATTCCGATCGATCGCATCGACCGCGAGGCCGCGCTCCGCGAGCCAGAACTCATGGCGGCCGCGCCCGCAGGCCACGTCCAGAGCGCGGCCCGAGCGTGGCAGGAGGTCCTCGTTGTCCAGCAGCCATTCGGTCGGCGGGGTCAGACCTTCCAGTGTCCTGTCTCCGAAGTCATGTTGGCATTCGAGCGCCGCTGCATCCCGCCTCGCTGCGTCGCTCATCGGTCAAATACTCCCGGTATTCTCCCTCTTCGACTCCTTGCCATCCGGGCGCATCGACGCTCTCGGTGCACAACAGCACTTCAGAGACGGGACACTTTGGACACGATCTGAGCGATCATGGTGACGGCGGGCTCGGGGTCAAGGGCCCGACGCCGGAAAGCAGCCAGGAGGAGCGGTCGATGCAGGTCGTCGAGATCCAGAGCCCCGGCGCACCCGACGTTCTCGAACCGCGCGACCGACCCACGCCCGAGCCGGGGCCGCGCGACGTGCTGATTCGCGTGATGGCCGCCGGCGTCAATCGGCCCGACGTCATGCAACGGAAAGGCCACTACCCGCCGCCACCCGGGGCGTCCGACATCCCGGGCCTGGAGGTCGCCGGCACCGTCGAGGCCGTCGGAAGCGAGGTCACGCGTTGGGCCGAGGGATCGAGGGTCATGGCGCTCGTGGCGGGAGGCGGATACGCCAGCCACTGCATCGCTCCTGCGCCTCAGTGCCTGCCGATCCCGGGGCAGCTCCCCTTCGTCGAAGCCGCGGCGATCCCGGAGACGTTCTTCACGGTGTGGGCGAACGTCTTCGAGAGAGGGCGCCTCGAACTCGGCGAAAGCCTGCTCGTGCACGGCGGCTCGAGCGGCATTGGCACGACCGCGATTCAGCTCGGCCGGGCCTTCGGTGCACGCGTGTTCGCCACGGCGCGCACGGCCGACAAGTGCGACGCCTGCATCTCGCTCGGCGCAGAGCGCGCCATCCGCTACGAGGACGAGGATTTCGTCGAGGTCGCGAAGCGGCTGACGATGGACCGCGGCGTCGACGTGATCCTCGACATGATCGGCGGCGACTACGTCCGCCGCAACATCGAGTGCCTGGCCGACGAGGGTCGGCTCGTGCTGATCGCGCTGCTGCGAGGCGCGAAGGCGGAGCTGAACCTCCTGCCCATCCTGCAACGTCGTCTCGTGATCACCGGGTCGACGCTACGGCCGCGCCCCGTCGAGGAGAAGGGGCGTATCGCTCAGGCGCTCGAGGACCGCGTGTGGCCGCTCCTCGAGCTGGGCCAGATCAAACCCGTGATCGACTCGACGTTCCCGCTCGAGCGAGCCGCCGAAGCTCACGCACGCATGGAATCGGGCGAGCACATCGGCAAGATCGTGCTGGTCGTGGATGAAGCGTGAGTGACCGACTCGTCCCCATTTGGAAGCGGAAGAATCCAGCCGCTCCTCGTCCGTCCTTCGTCATCCTGGGCGAGTGCCGGCGAAGATGTCGACTCGAAGGAGCCCGCGAGGTGAGATGGCTCCTCTGCCATCCGCCGCGCCGGTTGTCCAACGACGCGCCGGGCTCCCTCGATTCGCGTCTTCGCTGAACTCACTCGGGATGACGGATCTCCGTTCCTCTGTGTCTCCGTGTCTCCGTGGCTGCCGTCGATCATCGTGTCGGTTGCAGCCCCTCGGCCGAGTCACTCCTCGAGGTCGACTCCCAGGCCGTCGGCGATGCGGTTGACGTAGGCGTAGTAGCTCGTCACCTCGCAGATCGCCAGGACGTCCGCATCAGCGAAGCCGACCTGCCGCAGTCGCTCGACGTCTTCGCGGCGAATCTCGCTCGGCTCGCGAGTGAGCTTCGCTACGTATTCCAACATGGCGACGCGCCGATCGTCGAGCCCGGCGGTTCGGAAATCCGTCTCGATCCTTTCGACCAGATCGTCGTCCTCGAGCAGGCGGCGCAGACCGCGCCGGTGGTGCGTCACTCAGTAGTGGCAACCGTTCAGGCCCGACGCGACAAGCGCGATCATCTCGCGATCCACCTTCCGGAGCGTCTTCGTCCCGCGCATGGCGGCGTCGTACAGCTCGAGATGGGCCTTCAGGCCGCGGGGGTGAAGCGAGTGGACACGCATGATGTTGTCGAGGCGCCCCGTCTCCGGGTCTCGCGCCTGGTCGAAAAGCCGGCGCAGCTCGTCGTTGGCTTCGCCGTCTTCGATCTCGTCGATCCAGCTCACGGCGTGGCTCCCGGGGGCGGCGACGGCCGGAGGAAGTTGAAGGGCGCGAACCCGCGCTCGGCCAGAACGAGGCCGCCCAGCACAGCGGCAGTCGTGACGACGACGGCCAGGATCATCACCCAGCGAGGCGTGGCGCTCGGCGCAGGCGGCTCGAGCCTCTCCTCGAGGCTACGACGCTTTCGGTGCCTGTGGCGTCGACGTCCCGAGTGCAGCGGGGACGCCGCGAAGCGCCTCTCGCAGGTCGTGCAGCGGGAGCCCTCGAGTCCCGCGACCGCGAGGAAGAGCCGCTCCCGGAGGCCACGGCCCTCCGAGGCGCCCAGTTCGTCGCCGCCGCAGAAGCAGCATCGCCCGACTTCAGTGCTCTTTTCCAAGGGAAGTTAGCTGAGTCACGCGACGGTAGCACAGCGGCCGACTTGGCACGCGGGCACGGGACGACTACCGGCCGGGGATGCTGCTGAGCGCCTGGGAAGCCGCGGCCGCCAACTCGCGGTCGTCCGACTCGAGTGCCGCCACGAGGGCCTCGATCGCCGGCTGCGCTCCGGCACCGATCCGCCCAAGCGCGCGAGCAGCTTGTAGTCGCACGGCCGCGTCTTCGTCATCGAGGGCGGCGGCGAGCCGAGGCACCGCCGGCGCCGCGCCTGGACCGATCCGGCCGAGCGTCCGCGCCGCTCGCCAACGCCGCGCCGACCTGGGGTGATCCAGCTCCTCGACGAGCGCGGGAACGGCAGCGGATGCGGCTTCGCCAAGCTTCGCGAGGGCCGCAGAGGCTCCGGCTCTGCCCCCACTCTCGCCCCGGCGCAGCGCCTCAGCGAGGGCAGGCACGGCTCCCGCCGCCACGTCGCCCATCTCGCCCAAAGTCCAGATGGCGAAGCCTCGGACGTAGCTGTCCTCTGCTCTGGCAGCTTCAGCGAGCGCCTGAACTGCGGACCCATCGAGAGGACCGAGGCGATCGAGGCTGGCGGCCGCCGCCCAACGCACGGACGCCCGCTCGTCAGACAACGCCGCGAGCAGGACCGGGAGGCCGGAGCGCGCCGCGTCCCCGATCGCTCCCAGTTGGATCGCGGCCTCTCTCCGGACCGCCTCGGAGGGCGCCGCCTGCAGCAGCCCAGCCAGGGGGTCGGTTGCGCGGCCGCCGTGCTCCTGGCCGAGCATCCATACCGCTGCGCGCCGCAACTCTGGCTCGGGCTCCTCTCGCGCCAGTCGGACCCACGCGTCGGCGGACCGTGTGGCCCCGGCGTTGCCAACGGCGTCGATCGGCGCTTCGACGGCGGCGAACACCTCCCACGCGGCCAACGTCTCGGCCACCAGCTCTGCCCCCTTCGGACTCAGGTGGTCGTAATCCACGAAAGCACCCGTACCCATCGCGGCGATTGGCGGGAGCAGATCGAGACAGCTCACGCCCTCTGTGTCACAGAAGGCCAGGATCCTCTCTTGAGCGAGGGGGGGCGGGGCGCCCGCTTCGACCTGGAACCGAAAGGGAAACACGGTCATGGCGAAGCTCGCGCCATCCTGAACGACCAGGCGGCGGAGAGAACGCAGCTCCTCGAAGTACAAGCGAAAGCCCTCCTCGACCGAAGCACCTGGCGGCTCCTCGAAAAGCTGCTCGACGTTGTGGATCTCACGTCCCGGAGCATCGACGAGTGCCCGCACGAGGGCGGAGGCCTCGTGCAGGCGCGAGAGCCAGCGCGGCGGCCGCGTGAGGTTGTTCTTGATCTCCGGGATGTCGTTCAAGCAAACGGCGACCACGACGACATGCGGGCGATAGCGACGGACGATTCGCTCGTATGCGATGCGCTGCTGGCGCGCCGTCCAGCCCCAGAGGCCGACGTTGAAGACCTCGGCCGCTCGACCGGCGCGATCGAAAGCGGCCTGGAGCCGCTGCGGGTAGGCCTGGCTGGATTCGATGCCATGCCCAAAGGTCACGCTGTCGCCCAGGAACGCGACGCGCTCGACCCCCTCCGGCGCCTCCTCCGCATGCCGCCTGTCTCTCAGCCCATCGCGGTTGAACTCGTCGGCTCCGGGCGGCCAACCCACCGACGCCGACGCCATCGTGTAGAACTCCCCATCCCAACGCTGCTCCCAATCCCAGATGTAGTCGGCCGTCGGGTTGTTCTCCGCGGGCGCGACGAGCAGGCGAGCTACGCCCTCGAGGCCAGCCAGGAAGAGCGCCGAGGCCGTCACCGCGAGGGCGACGTTGGCGAGGACGCCGCGGCGGCCGCCACTCGCCGCCTCAGCCACGCTCATCCCTCAGTTCCTCGAGGCTCCGTTCGATCCGATGCCAGTGGGTGCCTTCCCAGTAAAGATGACCGCATTCGTCGCAGACGAAGTACTCGTCCTTCCAGCGGGCCGTCCGCGGCGGGATGCGCGGCGCGACCTCGGCCTTTTCGACCCGGGCCAGCCTGCCCCCGCACGTCATGCACCTCGCTGGTTGGCGCGAGAGCCCCAGGCTCGCCATCAAGTGCGCTAGCTGCTCGAGCACCGGGAGCTGCGTCGAGATGCGAATGGCCGAAGGCCTTCCCTCGCGGATCACACGCCGCTCCATCAGCCGGCGGTCGCTCGTCACCAGTATCTCCCCGCGCCGGTCCGCCTCGTCGACGAGGCTCTTCCCGCTTCGATGCGGAGGGCTGCGAGCGACGTAGCCAGCCGCGCGGATCCAACGGGCCAGGCCGGTGAGGCTCGCATCGCAAACGAAGCGGGCTTCGTCCACCGCCGCAGGTTAGCAGCCGTGATGGACGTGCTCCGAACCCGACCGATCGTGCTTCGCCCCTACAATGGCTGAGAGTGCGCTCGACCATCACCTGCATCGCGATCGTGATCTCGGGCTCGATCGGCTGTTCGCGAGAGACGTTCGACGGGCCCTTGCGACTCCTGGAGCGGCGCGCGGAGACTGCGCGCCTCCCCGTCGGCGGCTCGATCGCCTCCGGTGGCGAGACCCGGGCCGTGCTCCTCGAATCGGCCCGTTGGGACGTGCCGCTGCCCGATCGGGGCCTTCTCACGTTCGGCCTTGCAGTCGACTTCGCGACCGAGGGAGAGATACCCGGCTGGTACCACGCGAGGGCAACGCTCGATGGCGAGCCCATCTGGAGTGATCGACTGAACCCGAGAGCGATGCAGGGCTTCCGCGACATCACCGTGGAGGTCGAAGCGGGTGGTCGCGCCACGCTCGGCCTCGAGATCTCGCTGCGCGACAAGTGGGGGCACCCGATCGAGCAGCCGCGCGAGCTGCTGCTGGGGATCGCCGAACCGACCCTCCACGATGCTCGGGACTATGCGAAATCGAAGGGCGTCATCCTGATCTCGATCGACACGCTGCGACGCGATCACGTGGGCTTGTACGGCTACCAGAGACCGACGACACCGCACCTCGACGAGTTGGGGGCCAGCGGGCTGGTTTGCGACGACGCCGTGAGCGTCTCTTCCTGGACGCTGCCCGCTCACCTTTCGCTCATGACGTCGACCGACCCGGCGCTGCACGGCGGCGTCGACATGCATCACGGCTTTGCCGGCACGCCCGCCACGCTCGCGGAGCAGCTCCGCGACGCCGGCTTCGCCACCCACGCGATCACCAGCCATCTGTACGTGTCCGAGGTGTATGGGCTCGACGCGGGCTTCGACCGCCTCGACTTCAGACAGGACCGGAAGGCCGACGCCGTCGTCGACCTCGCGATGGATGCGCTGGACAGAATCGGGGACGACCCATACTTCCTGTTCCTGCACTTCTACGACCCGCACTGGCATTACTCTCCCCCGCCCGAGATTCTGGCGCTCTTCGAGGACTCCTACGCCGGAGAGCTGACCGGACTCTGGCAGGACTTTTCGAAGAAGCGGCCGGAGGACGTCACGCACGACGACCTGGCGCATCTGCTCGCTCTCTACGACGGCGAGATCCGCTTCACCGACGACCAGATCGGCCGGCTGCTCGATCACCTCGAGCGACGCGGGCTGGACGGAGGCGCCCTGATCGTCGTCACCTCGGACCACGGCGAGGAGTTCCTCGAGCACGGCTCGTGGGAGCATCAGCGCACGCTCTACGAAGAGGTGATCCGGATTCCGATGCTGCTGAATGGGCCCGGCATCCCGGAGAGACGGCTGGCCGAGCAGGCCAGCCTGCTCGACGTGGCGCCGACCGTGCTCGACTGGCTGCACATGGATCCCCCGCCCGCGCATCGCGGGCAGAGCCTTCTGGGTGCGCCGGAATCTCGCGACGCGTACGGCGAGACGGACCACACCGCCGATGGCACGCGCCGCTTGTTCCTGCGCGGCGGCGCCGGGCGATGGAAGACCATCCTGTCGCTCGACGCAAGCGGCGCTTCCGTTCAACGGGAGGAATGGTTCGATCTCGCGACCGATCCCGACGAGCGAGCCACGGCTCCCCCACCCGCGCACCACGCCGATCCGATCCGGGAACGGGCCCTCGCGCGCTGGAGAGCTGATCGAGAGTCGGGGCCTTCGGCTCCAAGCGTCGCGCTGAGCGAGGAACAGCGCGAGCGGCTTCGAGCGCTCGGATATGTCGGCAGGTGAGAAGTTGGTGCGTGCTATAGTTCGCGCCCTTCACACCAAGGTGCCCGTAGCTCAACTGGATAGAGCGTTGGCCTCCGGAGCCAGAGGTTGCAGGTTCGAACCCTGCCGGGCGCGCTACCCCTTGTTCCTAATCGGTTGCCTCGATCCAGGAGCGATCGGCTACGTGAGCGGCGCGCCCCTGCTGGAGTCCGTGAAGATCCTCGAGATCACCAGCTGAATGGAAACGGCCGCTCAGGCGGCGGCGAGCGGTTCCGGTCTGCCGTAGTGAAAACCCTGGGCGTGCGTGAATCCGACCTGCCGACAAACCACAGCCTCGCCCGCGGTTTCGATTCCCTCAGCCACGGTCCTGACACCCTGCTCTTTTGCCAGGGCCACGAGCGAGGCGAGCAGGAGTCGGCGCGAGTCGGGAGCCGCATCGATCCCTCGCACCAACCGGATGTCGAACTTCAGATAGTCTGGCGGAACATCGGCGAGCTCGAGCAATCGCGCCTGGCCCGCTCCAAAATCATCGTAGGCCAACTCGATCCCCAACTCGCGCAGCCCCTCCCTCAGCTTCACGATGGCTGCCGGATCGGCGATCGCGCGCTCGTGGACCTCGAGGACCAGGTGCTGATGCGGCGACTGCCGCCGTAGTGCCGCCAGCGAGCGCAGCAGGGCCTCCTGGTCGTCCAGCTCGTTCGGGTGGGTGTTGAGGAACAGCGGAACCGCTGCCAGCCGCCCCGCTTCCTCGACGGCTCGGATTCGGAAGACTTCCGACAACCTCGTCTCCAGCTCGAGCGGCGCCGCGATCTGGAACAGCTGGATCGGGTCGATGGGAAGTTCCTCGAGGGCGCCTCGCCCGAGCGCCTCATAGCCCTGGCAGAGGCCGTCCGCCATCGTGACGATCGGCGCTCGAAGAAAGGCGTGACTCTGCGATCGACGAGCATTTCCCCCATCCTGCGTGCGTTCTCGAGCTCCCTCGGCGGTAGGCCACTCTGGAGCGCCATGGTGATCTCTTCCCGCTCTACCGCAGCGCGTCTCCACACCAGACGGAACTCGACGTCCGCGAAGTGCACCACGTCGCCCTCGCTCAGGTCCGCTTCACCGATGACCTTCTCGCGGTTCAGGTAGGTGCCGTTCGTGCTGCCGAGATCACGCAACTTGACGGCGTTGAGATCGTGCTCGATCTCCGCGTGCTCGTTGGAGACCGACGACGACGTGAGCGTCAGCTCCAGGCCCGGACGCCGTCCGACCCGAAACGGACGGCGCACGAGAGGCACTCGCCAGATCCGCTGGTCGGTGTCACTGGGACACTCCAGGTACCAGCCGGGCTCCTCGTCGTCGCTCAATTGCGATCGCCTCGTCTCGAACTCAAGCGCCTATTCGTCCTCTCGAACATGGAGGATACCCGGTCTCGTGAGCCGCTGGCGCAGCTCGTCCTCGGGCAGGTCGTCGCGGACGACCATGGTGAAAGGTTCCCCGAAGAAGAGCTTGGCGTTGATTCCGTCGAGGGCGGCGTTCGCCCGCACGTAGGTCTTCGCCACGGCCCGCTCGGCGAGCACGCTGATGCGCCGCTCGTCGACGGCGACGACCTTCACTTCCGGCAGCTTCTTCACCACTCCCGTGAAACGTCGCAAGAGCCGTGCCCCCCGATTCCGCGCCCGCCTGTAGATGTAGAGCCCGGCGGTGCCGAAGATGATCAACAGCGGGATCGCGTCGTCCTGCGTCAGGAACAGCACCAGCAACCCGACGCCGACCACGGCTGCCACCACCGTCGGCTGCGCCCACTCTCGCGGTTCCAGCTGGCGCAGATGGCTCAGCTCGTCCTGAAGCCGACGCCAGACGGGAACGGGGCTCGACACGCCGCTCTCGATCTCCCGCTGCACGGTCTTGAGCTCCGCCGACAGGTCCCGGGCGCTCGCGTATCGATCGGCGGCCTTTTTGCGCAGGCAGCGGCTGACACACCGCTGCAGGCTGGGCGGCAGGTTGGGGCGCATCTGGGTGACCGGGCGCGTCTCCTCGAACGCGATCGCATGGAGCGTGTCGAGGGGCGTGTTGCCGCTGAACGGCAGCTGTCGCGTCACCATCTCGTACAGCACGACCCCGAGCGAGAAGATGTCGCTCCGCAGGTCGACTCGCTGTCCACGCGCCTGCTCGGGGCTCATGTAGCGCAGCGTCCCCATCACCATCCCGGCCTGCGTCTTGGCCATCGTCTCCATGTGGGAGAGCTGATCCGCGCTCGAGTCCCCGGGCGAGGTCTGCTCGGTGAGCTTGGCGAGGCCGAAATCGAGCAGTTTGGCGTGGCCGTCGCCCGTCACCATGACGTTCTCGGGCCTGATGTCGCGATGGACGATCCCGGCGTCGTGCGCCTTCGCCAGGCCGTCGGCCACCTGCCGCGCAATCTCGATCGCGCCCAGCACGTCCAGCTCCTTGGCCGCAATCAGCTCGCGGAGGGTGCGACCCTCCACCAGCTCCATGGCGATGAAGATGCTGCCGTCCTGCTCGTCGACGTCGTAGATCTGCGCAATCGCGGGGTGGTTGACGGCGCAGGCGGCGCGAGCCTCCTGGAGGAATCGCCGCTTCCGGTCGGCGTCGACGCTGAGCTCCTCGGGCAGGAGCTTGAGGGCGACCGCCCGCTGCAGGCGTTCGTCTCGAGCACGGTAGACGACACCCATGCCCCCCTGACCCAGCTGGGACTCGATCTTGTAGTGCTTGAGCGTGGCGCCGATCACCTCGTGAATCGTAGCCCATAGAATCGCCGGATGAAGCCCCTCCGGCCTTGCCGGGTGGTCATGGCGCTGCGGCGGGCTGATGGAGCCCACCGGCGAGAGACTCCAGGCCGGGCGTTGACCGGAGGACGGTGTAGCCGTAGCGTTGCCGCGTGATTCGAATCGGACTCTGCCTCGTCCTGCTCACCGGCTGTACGTCGCCGGGCTCATCTCCCTCGACCTCAGCAGCTACGGCCGCCGTCGGGTTCGACGCGAACGCGCTCGTGCCCGATGCCGACCGGGTGGCCGCGGACCCCGAGCTCGCGAAGCGAATTCGCGAGGATCCGCACGCCTACTTCCGCTACATCAACATCGCATTCTCCAAACAAGTGTGCGAGTTGTTCGCCGAGCGGCTGACGACGATGCCGACGGTGACGCTTCACGGTGACCCCCACCTCGAGCAGTACGCCGTGACGGATGCCGGGCGGGGCTTGACGGATTTCGACGATGCTTCCAAGGGACCCGCGGTCCTCGATCTCGTCCGGTTCGGCGTCTCGCTCGAGCTGGCAACTCAGGCACACGGGTGGGAAGAATGGTTCGAGCGTGCCCTCTCCGAGTTCCTCAGGGGCTACGAGGCGGGCCTGGCACGCCCGGACATTCCGGTACCAGAGCCGGCTGCCGCCGAGCGGATCCGGGCGAGCTTCGACGACTCACGAGAGGGCTTCTTGTCCTGGGCTTCGGGCCTGATCCTCTCGATGCCCGATAAGGACGCCGCCGATCTCCATGCTGCCCTCGCGAGCTACACGGAAGCCATCGAAGCGGAACTGGAAGACCTGCCCGAGGGCTCTTTGGCGATTCAGGAGTCGGGGCCGATTCGTCTCGGTGTGGGAAGCGCGCTCGACGAGAAGTACCTGCTTCGCGTGCGGGGCCCGAGCGACGATCCGCTGGACGACGAATTCCTGGAAGCCAAGGAAATCCGCAGCCTCGCGGGCGTACCGTGCGTGAGCGGCGGACCGAAGGCCGATCCGTTCCGTTTCCTTTCGGGCCCTGTCCGGGTTCCCTACCAGGCCTACCTCGGCACGTTTTCCTTCCATGGAAAGCCGTTCTGGGTCCACGCCTGGATCGCAAACTACAAGGAGCTCGGACTCGGCAAGACGCTTCAGTCGCCGGACGAGCTGGTCGAGATCGCTTTCGAATCGGGGGTGCAGCTGGCGCGCGCCCACATCGAAGATCTCGGCGCCGCGCCGGGCCAAGGCCTCGCCAGTGAGCACATAGAGATCGTGCGCACGCTGACTCCCGAGATCGAGACGACCGTGCGCGGCATGACCCAGGCCACGATTCAGGCCTGGGAGACGTTTCGCGCGGGACCCTGATGCCCCGCGGCCGGCCGGCTACTCCGCGAGGATGCGGTCTGCGTAGTCGATGACCTTGCGCACGTAGGTGCGCTTTTCGAGATAGGACCCCGGGAAGAAGCAGCGCTTGAACCCGTAGATCAGCATGTCCCGGATCTCGCGCGGGGTGAGCTCGAAGGCCTCGGCCGCGCGAGAGATCTCGCGGCTGACGTCGGTGGACGAGACGAGCCGATTGTCCGTGCAGAAGGTCGTCGACAAGCGCCGCCTGCGCATCTCGCCAAACGGGTGCGCCGACAGGTCCTTGGCCAGCTCCGGAACGGTCTGCTGGTTGGACGTGAGACACACCTCGATGGTGATGCGCTTGTCCGCGATGAACTCGGCGAGCGCTTCCACGTAGCCGGCGCGGTCCTCGACGCGAGGATCGTAGATTTTGGTCGCATCGAACAGCCAGGTCCCGTGCCCGATCCGGTCGGCGTGGAGATCCCCTATCGCCTGGAAGATCGATTCGGGGCCGTAGTCCTCGCCGGCGTGGACGGTCTTGCCGAGGAAGGCCTCGTGAGCGACCTGATAAGCCATCTTGTGAATATGGGCCGGGAAGCCTTTCTCTTGTCCCGCCAGGTCGATCCCCACGACCAGCAGTCCCTCGCCCCGCAATCGCGCGGCGGCGCGCGCCACCTCCTCGCTAGCCATCGCGTAGATCTCATCGGACGGCGCCTCAGAGAGAACTTCAAAGAAGCGTTTGTACGCCTTCGAGAAGCCCGGACGAAAGAACCGCATGGCGCAGAGGATGATCCCCGCCGCGAACGGGGGCTCCTCGCCGGAAACCACGGCCTCGCGGCCGTTGAAGGCTTCGGCGGCGCGCCGTAGCCCTCTGTCGACGGCTGCCACGACCTGTCCGATGTCGAAGTGCTTGGAGATATGGAGCTGGGGCGCGAAGCGCACCTCCAGATATCGAACGCCCTCGGCCTGGCAGTCCTCGGCCAGCTCGAGGGCGGCGCGCTCGATTGCCTCGGCGTCTGTGAGAACCCCCACCGTGTACTGAAAGCCTTCCAGGTACTCGGCGAGGTTCTCGTAACTCTTCCGGAAAACGAGCTCGCGCAAGCCTTCATCCGTGTAAGCGGGCAGCTCGACCTTGCGTTCCTTGGCCAGCTCGATCAGCGTGCCCAGGCGCAGGCTCCCATCGAGGTGAACGTGTAGGTCGGTCTTTGGAAGGCGGCGGATGGTGGCCAGGTCCATGGACGCATTATCGGCTGATTACGGAGTCCGTACGATATCGCTTGATAACCCTTTGGTATTTCTATATCTTTCAAAGTATGAAAGTAGCACGCACCCCTTCGCTGTCGGCTCGCGAGGCCCACGCCGAGGCTTTCAAGGCCCTGGCGCACCTGACGCGTCTGCAGATCTTCTTCTTCCTGGTGCGGCGGGGCCGCGAGAGCCCAGCCGGCGAGATCGCCGCTGCGCTGGGCGTGCCCGGCCCGACTCTCTCTCACCATCTCGATCTGCTGCGGCGGTCCGGGTTGCTGAAGAGCAGGCGGCACGAGCGGAACGTCTTCTATTCCGTCAAGGGTGAAACCGTTTCGGAGTTGGTTCGACTACTGACCGCCTGCTGCTGAGCAGACGGCGACTATGAGGAGATCGAAATGTCCACGGAAACCAAGGTCCATATCCATTTGCGCGCTGCAGACCTCGAGCGCAGCCGCGCCTTCTACAGCAAGCTCTTCGGCGAGTCCGTCAAGAGCAAGCCCGGCTACCTCAAGTTCCTCCCCAGGGTCGGTCCGCTCAATCTCGCTGTGAGCCAGCGCTCCGAGCCGGCTGCGGACGAGACGGTCGACCCCATCGTCATGGAGGCCGGAATCCAACTCGACTCGAGAGAGGCGTTCGCGCGCGAGCTGGCTCGCGTCAGGGAATCCGGGCTCGAGGTGCAGGAAGAGACGAACACCGATTGCTGCCACGCCAATCAGGACAAGTTCTGGCTGCGCGACCCGGATGGCTTCCGTTGGGAGGTCTATCACCTCAACTACGACATCGAAGAAGAGGTCGTGGAGCGGGGGTCTCGCGAACTTCCCGTCCGCCAGGCCGTCTGCTGTAGCTGAGCCGTCCCGGAGTAGGAAGCCGGCCGCTTTCACGGCCGGCTTCCCCTCCGATTGAAGAGGCCTACCCCCGGCCGTACGCTGTCTAAATGCGGCGGCTACAGCGATCTCCAGCGATCGTTCTGCTGCTCGCGACGATGGCCGGGCCCGCTGCATTCGCCGGAAGTGGAGAGGGGCGGGCCGGTTGGTGTGGCACCTCCGACTACGGGCACGTCACGGCGAGGGCCGTCCGGCAACAGGAGCGCTCGCGACGTGGCGCCGTCGCACTCGGCTCCGCGGCGCTGCGGGATACTGACGAGGGAAACGTCGCCATCCTGATCGACGCCGCCGACCTCGCCTTGCGGGGGAACCCCCTCGACATGCGCGAGAAAGGGATCTAGTTCGCCCCGCGAGGCGACGGCTATCTGGTGTCTCGCGTCGACACTCCCCTGGCCCCCGGGATGGGCGAGACGCTGAGCATCGGCGACGACGAAGCCGTGTCGCGGCCGCTTCCGTTCTCTTTCTCCTACTACGGACGGAGTCACGAAGAGGTCTGGATCAATTCGGACGGCAACGTGACCTTCGACCGTCCAGAAGCAAGCTCCACCACTCGCGATCTGGGGCGTTTCTTGACGGGCCCTCCGAGAATCGCGGTTCTGTTCGCGGACATGGACCCTTCGGCGGGTGGCACCGTTCAGGTCGAAAGCAGCGGAGAGCAATTCCGCGTCACGTGGACCAACGTGCCGCGCTTTGACGAGAACGACCAGAACTCGTTCGCCGTGACGCTGCTCCCTGGCGGGCGCATCGACTTCGTCTACGGTCGGGTGGGAGGCAGCCTGACACGTGGAGTCGTGGGCTTGACGCCAGGCGCCGAGACGAGCGAAGGGTTCATCTCGACCGACATGAGCGAGGTTTCGGGCCTCGAGACCGGCCGCGCCGCGATCGCGGAGGGTTTTCGCCTCGAAGACGAGCTGGACCTGGTGGGCGTCGCACGGCGCTTCTACCAGACCCACGCCGACGTGTTTCAGCAACTCGTCATCTACTCGAATCAGAACCTGATGCCACAGGGCGTATTCGCATTCGAGACGACCATCAACAACAGCATCGCGGGCATCGGCAGCGAAATCTACGACACGAGCGACGCCTTCGGCAGCGCGGCCGTTCTCGAGAGCCTGGTGTTCATGGGCCGAGCGAGCAGGTTCCCCGACGACCTCACGGTGACGATGCCGATCATCGGCGAGGACAACGCCCTGTCGGTCACGGCTCACGAGGTCGGCCACCGCTGGCTGGCTCAGGCGCGGTTCATCGACGGCGGGTCGGCGAGCGGAGACCTGCTCGGTCGCCAGCAGGCTCACTGGAACTTCTTCATGAACTCGCTCGGCTCCTACGTCGAGGGAAACGAGATCGAGGACAGGGGAGGCGGCCAGTTCGAGACGGTGGGTGCCTCGACGAGATACAGCCCCCTCGATCAGTACCTGATGGGCTTGAGGTCCGCCCCGGAGGTTCCACCGTTCTTCTACGTCAAGGATCCGAACGCCAGCTCCAGTACCGACCCGGGCCGCAGCCCTGAAACCGGCGTGACGTTCTCCGGAACCCGTCGCGACGTCACGGTCGATGACGTCATCGCCGCGATCGGCCCGCGTGATCCAGCATCGAGCTCAGGGCCTCCGTTCCGGCAAGCCTACGTTCTCGTAGTCACAGACGCCGCCACGGCCGATCCGTCCCACGTTGCGAAAGTGGAGAAGATCCGAACCGCTTTCGCGGAGTTCTTCAACGTGGGGACCGGAGGTCGCGGCACGCTCGACTCCACACTGCGCTGACGAGTCGCGGCAGGCGACGCTTCATCCGAAGTGTCCACCCGCCACGCATCGCCTCACTCGAGGCTAGGAGTCTGCGCGGCAGGAACGAAATCGGGTGAATGAGCGTTTTTGAAGTTATGGGAACGAGTTTCCGTCCGTACAGTCCTGACCGATCGAGTTTGTTTCCGTCGAATCCACGAGACTGGCTTCCGGAGGGTCATCTTTCGTTTTTCATCTCGGATACGGTGGAGGCGATGGATGTGCGTGCTTTCTACGAGCGCTACGAGGGCGATGGACGTCGGAACCGACGATTCGATCCTCGAATGATGCTGAAGGTTCTGATCTACGGCTATGCGACAGGGACGTTTTCGTCTCGTGGGATCGCGAAGAAGCTGGAAGAGGATGTCGCATACCGTTATTTGAGCGGAGGCAATTTCCCGGCACACCGGACGATCAGTGATTTCCGTTGTGACCATTTGTCCCAGTTTCGATCTGTATTCGTCCAAGTCGTGCGTCTGGCTCAAGAAGTGGGTTTGGTCAAGCTTGGGACGTTGATTCTGGATGGAACGAAGGTCAAGGCGAATGCCAGCAAGCACAAGGCGATGAGCTACGAGCGTATGAAGAAAACGGAGAAACAGCTCCGTCGAGAGATTCGGGCTATCACCGCTCTTGCGAAACAAGAAGATGCTGCGGAAGACGTCGAGTTTGGTCCTGATTTTCGTGGCGACGAACTGCCAGAAGAGCTGGCGCGCCGAGATTCACGGCTCAAGAAAATCCAAGCAGCGAAGGCACGTCTGGAGGCCCGTCAGAAGGAAGAAGATCAGCAGGCCGGACGTCGGCCAGGGGATGACAAGGAATCGAAGCGAGGGTCAAAGTTCAAAAGGAGATTTGGCGTACCTCCGGACAAGAAGCAGGACAACTTCACCGATCCCGAAAGCCGCATCATGAAGGATTCGAGTGGCTACCAGCAGTGCTTCAATGCCCAAGCCGCCGTCGACGAGAAATCGCAGCTGATCGTTGCGACCGGGTTGACCAACAACGCTGCGGATGTCGGTCAGCTCGAGCCGATGCTGAAAACGGCTCAAGCCAACACCGGTGAGAAGCCCAAGCGTGCCCTGGCCGATGCCGGCTACCGTTCCGAAAAGAACCTACTGCACTTGGAACGTACCGGAATCGACGGTTTCGTGGCTCTGGGGAGAGAAAAGAAAGACTCTCCACTAAAGCGGACCCGGTTTTCTTGGACACGAAACTAGGGAAAGTCATCTTGTTCAAGGAGACTCGATCGATGAAGCAGGTCAGGCGCAAGAGGTCTGAGAGGAAGAAGGGGGTGGGCGAGACGGAGGGAGCCCGGAGGGCGACCGGAGTTTCGCCCACCGGCGGCGCGGTGGTGGGCGCCTTGGGTCCCGGGCAGCGTTGAAGCGTGGTGCGCAAGCGGGAGGTCGCACTGCGGCTGCTGCGCGGGGAGTCACTCGAAGCGCTGTCTCGTGAGCTGTCCGTGGAGATGCACCGGCTGCAGCGCTGGCGTGATCAAGCCATGGCCGGGATCGACGAGTCGCTGCGGGAGCGCAATGGCGACCCGCTGAAGGTGGAGCTGGACGCGGCGGTCAAGCGGGTGGGCGAGCTCAGCATGGAGAACGAGCTGTTGCGGAAGAAGATCGGGGCGGCCCGCCCTTTGGCCTTCGGGAGGTCGCGGCGATGAGTGCGGCGATCTCCCCTGCGACAGGCCGGGCCTACGGGGTGGAGCGGGTGTGCCGGGTGTGGAAGCTGGCCCGCTCGAGCTACTACTCCCAGCTCGGCGAGGCGGCTCCCGAGATGGTCCGCGCTGGCCGACGTGGTCCCAAGCCCAAGGTGTCTGACGAGGAGCTGTTGCGGCTGATCCGAGAGGACCTGGCGGCCTCGCCGTTCGTAGGAGAAGGACATCGCAAGGTCTGGGCGCGGCTCAAGGTGCTGCGCCAGGTGCGCGTGTCGCGCAAGCGGGTGCTGCGGATCATGCGTGAGCACCACCTGCTGTCGCCGCGTCGGGTACGCCAGGGCGAGGGGCTGCTCCACGAGGGGACGATCACAACCGATGCGCCCAACCTGATGTGGGGGACGGACGGGGCGAGAGTTTTCACGGCAAAGGACGGCTGGGGCTGGATCTTCGTCGGCGTCGAGCACTTCAACAGCGAGTGCGTCGGCTACCACGTGTGCAAGAAGGGGACGCGCTACGAGGCCCTCCAGCCCATCGCCATGGGGCTGACGCAGCTCTTCGGCTCGGTCGAGGCGGGTGTGGCTCGTGGCCTCGAGCTGCGCATGGACCACGGGACGCAGTACCTCTCGGACCACTTCCTCAACCAGCTGCGTTTCTGGGGCATCACGCCCAGCTTCGCCTTCGTCGAACAGCCGCAGACCAACGGAGTGGCCGAGCGTTTCATCCGGACTCTCAAGGAACAGATCATTCATGGCCGCGTCTTCCACACCCTCGAGGAGGTGCGCCAGGCCGTGGCTGCCTTCGTCAAGCGCTACAACCAGCAGTGGCGCGTCGAGAAGCTGGGATTCCTCACCCCGCGCGAGGCCCGCGACCAGCACGGCCAGGGGAAGGCCGCGTGAACCTCGAGGTCATCAAAGAGGGGCTACCCCAGGTATGGACTCACCCCGCCGCGTCGATCCTGGGGCATCCTCGTGCGTCGTTTTCGGGATCGTCTGCCAAACGAACCCGAGATCGTCAAACTGGTGTCCAAGAAACCGGGCGCGGTACAGAAAGACTCTCCACCAACGTCGAATTCGAAGCTCGAAGCGACGCTCCGCATGAAGGCGAAGCTCAAGACGAAACGTGGTCGCAAGTGGTACAAGCGGCGCAAACTCGGCGAACCGCCATTCGGATGGATCAAGGCTGTGCTTGGTTTCCAATCCTTCAGCCTTCGAGGGCTTGAGAAAACCAGCGCCGAGTGGGATCTCGTTTGCTTGGCGCTCAACCTCAGGAGACTCAATCAGAAGATGGTCTGGGTATGACCATCACCCGGCCTTGGATCCGCCCGTCCTCCCTCGCGAGCACTCGTCCGCGAGCCCACTACTGCCGTTTAACCCAGGCAAGATGATCTCTCGGGTCACAAGGCACGATGACACACCCGGGCTGAACTACTGCCGCGCAGACTCCTAGTGGCCCGTAACAGGGAGGTCGATGCCAGCGAGACCGTCGAGGCGCCCGGATGGCAAGGAGCCAAAGAGGGAGAATACCGGGAGTATTTGACCGATGAGCGACGCAGCCAGGCGGGACGCATCGGCGGTCGCAGCGGTATCGAATCCCCTGTTACAGGCCACTGGTACGGTCCACGATCGGGATCTCGAGCGATCGAGCTGGGCGTTCTCCGTGTCTCTGTGCCTCCGTGGCTGCCGTACGGCGGACGTAGTTGCTGAGGGAGTTGTGTCCCCGACCCGACCGAAGGATCCGCCGGCCCCTCGATTGACCCCAGCTACGATGCCGGGGCCGACTGGGCGCTGATCCCGGTCTTCGTTAGCGCATCGGCCGCTTCGAAGCGGATCTGTGCGTTCTCGTCTTGAAGCGCTTCCATCAGAGACGGAACAGCGGCGGGACCTATCTTCACCAGAGTGTCACGGATCTCGTCGCGGATCGTGACCTCCTCTTCGCGGAGCGCGCCGATCAAGCCGGGCACCGCTTCCTTCGCCACGGTGCCGAGCCGGCCAAGGGTCTGGGCGGCGTGCCGCTTCAGCACTTCGTCGCTCTCGGAAAGCGCGGCCGCCAGCGACGGAACCGCTATCTGCGCCGCCGCCCCGAGACCTCCAATCGCCTGAGCCGCTGCCCATCGAACGGTCTCGTTCTCGTCGTCGAGAGTGTCACGAAGCGCCTCGGCGGCGTCCGCCAGAGCCTCGATGAGCCTCAACATCCCGGAGTCGCGTTCGGGGGCCTTCGGGGCCGGCGGCGGCGGCTCGGGCGGCTCCTTGCCGGCGATCTTCCGGTAGGCCATCGAGGCGGCATCCGCAACCGATTTTTCGGGGTCCGCACAAGCCTTCTCGAGCTCCCCGAGCGCCTCTTCCGCGCCCTCGCCGACGCCGAGCAAGCCAACTGCCGCGCGCCAACGCACCTTGGGGTTCTCGTCCTGGAGATCTCGAATCAACCCCAGCACACGGATGCTGAGCGGGCGTGATTCCTCTTCGCGTTTTGGCACACGACCCGTCGGTGTCCTCTTGCCACCCCGCGGGGAGGGCGCGAGGAAGTCCTCCTCTACGACGAACTCCTCGTTCGTGTCCTCGATAGGAGGACCCGGTATCGACGCCTTGCCGACAATGGGGAGGACCAGATCGTCGGCATCGATGATCTCGTCGAAGCCCTCTTCAGCGGCCTGCTGTGCGACGACTCGCAGGTCCGCGCCGATGCCCCGGGCGCTGGCGTAGCGATCGCTCACGTCTTTGGCGAGAGCCTTGGCGATCACCGGTCGGATCGCTTCCGGCACGCGCGCGAGAGGCGGAGGCGCCTGGATCTGCTGGATCAACGTATCGAGCGAGCTCTCGCCTTTGAAAGGCAACTCGCCGGTGACCAGCTCGAACAGCACGATTCCCATCGAGTAGAGGTCGCTCTGGAATTCAAGGGTGTGACCGCGGGCCTGCTCGGGGCTCATGTATTCCGGCGTCCCTAGGGCATCCCCCGCTGCCGTGAGTCCTTCCTCCTCGTCGTCGCCACCGTGCTTGGCGATACCGAAGTCGAGGAGCCGGACCTCACCGCCCTCGCCACGCATGATGTTCGCCGTCTTCAGGTCGCGATGAATGATCCCCCGATCGTGGATGGCCTGCAGCCCTTTGGCGACCTGGACACCGATGTTGGCGACCTCTTCGATCGATAGCCCGCCGGTTCCGCGCACCGCGTCTTTGAGGTTGGTGCCGGTAATGACCTCCATCGAGAGGAAGCGCAGGCCGCCGTACTCGGCGTACTCGTGGATGCGACAGACGTTCTTGTGCGTGACTTTGCGGGCCAGCTTGATCTCGGAACGGAAGCGCGCCAAGGCCTCTGCGGTTCCCGCGAAGCTCGCCCGCAGCATCTTGATGGCGACGGTCTCGTCGAGGAACCGATCGTGGGCCAGATACACCGTGCCCATGCCGCCTTCGCCCCGCGTGTCGACGATCTCGTAGCGGTCTGCAACGATGGAGCCGTTTGCGATCAGCTCCGCCCCGCACTCAGTGCAGAGTCGTTGCTTCCCGTCGTTCTCCGAGTCGCAGGCTTGGCACTTCATCTATTGACTGGGATCCCCAGCGGCGCAGATTACGGAGCCCGGGGGTATCCATTTAACCGGTGTAAACTGAGCCGGTGGATCAGCCTCGTGCTGGCACGCACTATCCGCGGTCCGTGGGCGAGTTCCAGGCCTGGTTCCGGACCGATGCGGACTGCCTGGAGTGGCTGCGGTGGCCCGCCAGCTTCGCCTGCTTGGACTGCGGCCATGATGGGGGCTGGCGGCTGGGCGACGGTCGCTTCATGTGCTCAGGGTGCGGCGGCCGTACGTCGGTGACAGCGGGCACGATCTTTGACCGGACGCGCACGCCGCTAACGGTTTGGTTCACCGCCTGCTGGCTGTTCGCCACCGGCAAGGACGGGATCTCGGCGCTGAGCCTGAAGCGGACGCTGGAGATCGGCTCCTACCAGACCGCGTGGGCGATGCTCCATCGGCTGAGGTCGGTGCTGGTGCGCCCGGGCCGGGACCGGCTGGCCGGGATGGTACAGGTAGATGAGACCTACATCGGCGGTGAGGAGGCGGGGCTGCGCGGCGGCCGGGCCAAAGGCAAGAAGGTTTTGACCGGGATCGCGGTGGAGGTCCGGGAGCCGAGAGGATTCGGACGGTGCCGGATGCTGCCGCTGACCGATGCGTCGGCCGCCTCGTTGCACGCCTTTGTAACGGCTCACGTCGAGCCGGGCGCGAGGGTCGTCACCGACGGCTGGCAGGGCTACCGCGGGCTGGAGAAGCTCGGCTACGTCCACGACCGGCGCAGCCAGCGGGCCGCCCGAACCCGCGGGGAGGATCCCGGCGAGCTACTGCCCGCAGTGCACCGGGTCGCCTCGCTAGCCAAGCGGTGGTTGCTGGGTACCCACCAGGGCTCGGTGAACGACGCGCACCTGGCCAGCTACCTGAATGAGTTCGCGTTCCGCTTCAACCGCCGCACCTCCCGCAGCCGCGGGATGGTGTTCTACCGAGTGCTCGAGCTCGCCGTCGCCCACGACCCGGTGCGCTACCAGGACCTCATCGCCACCCAGCGGCCCCGGGCAGTGCCGCCCTCGCAGCCGCAGGCGCGCGGGCACCCGCCGAGCCTGGAGCGCTCTCCAGCGAACCGCCCGTGGAGAACTGCCAACCTGGACTCCTCCGGTTAAATGGAGATCCCCAACTAAGTTAAAGGGAACCGGCAATGGGTCGTCACTCGCGGAGAGTTCTGCAAGAAACGTGACCGCAAGACCTTCCGGCTCCCTGCTTCCGCTGCGAGCAACGGAGGATCGGCTCACATGACTCAGAATGATGGCAAGCGTCGGCATCGGCGCTCAGGAGGAAACGAATGACCGCTCTCATGCTGTTGTTGTCGATGCTCGCGACCGAAGCCGCGCCCCTGCCCCAGGACGACTCGGAACGGGAGCTCGTCCAGTTGCTCTTGACGCACCCTTTGCGCGGGCAGTGGACGGCCGCATGCCGAGGTCGTGTCGTCCCCGATCGCGTGCTGGTCGTAGGAGGGGTCAGCGCGAGGTCTCTCGCGCCGAGCGCCGCCCGCGACCAGATCGAGACGCAGCTCGAGGTGATCCGCTCGTTCGTTGGGCAGAACGGGGGCACGCTCGAGCTGTTAGGTACCGTGTTGGCCGGCAAAACTCGCATCGCCCAGGTCCTCCGCCGTGGCGGAGCTGCGTACGGCACACACGATGCGCTCGCCCCGCGAGCGCCGCAATTCCCCGTGCGCGACCTCGATGGCCTCGGCCAGATCCGCGCCAGGCTCGGCTTCCCTGATACTGGCGGCGACCTCGTCGCAGATGACCTTGACGGCGCCGTCCCCAGCTTCATTGAGGCGTTTGGCATGAGCTTCGATGCCGATCGACTCGAAGAAGCGCCCGCAGGCTCCCGCCGTAACCAGAAATCCGGTCGGCACCGGGAAGCCCGCCGCGATCAGCTCACCGAGATTCGCCCCTTTGCCCCCGGCCACTGGAACGTCGCCCCGCCGCACCTCGTCCAGCCGCCGGACCAGCTCGCTCATGCTCGCCTCGCTGCACGGGGTCGCGAGTGACCGGATCGGCCCCGTCGTTGCGGACGCCTTTCGCGATCAAGTTGCCGCGAACCGTCGAACGAATGCGCCCGCTCGGGAATGGTACTCGGACTCGGCGCGCAGTCAACGACCTGTCCGCGGCGCGTGACGTGGTCGAGGCAGCGTCCGGGTCGTCGTACTTCGTCGAGATATGCTTCCGGACGCTCACCCAAATCTCCGTGAACTGCGAAGACCGGCGGTCGTCGAAACTCAACCCCTGGCACGAGGCCCTCGACGAGTGTCGGCGCCGGAAGGGACGGCTCCCGTGACGGTGGCGGCCGGGCCGATCCCAACGGCCGAACGCCCGGTCGTCGACGACAACCTCGAAATCGAGGGGCGCGTCTTCGGGCGATATCTCGTGGGCCGCACCCCATCGGACACGCTGGTCGAACGATACTGCGAGGCCAACCGCACGCTCTTCGCGACGCCACCGGCTGACCACGACGCGGCGGTGATTGCCTTCGCGCGGCGCCACTCGTGGAGCGTGGGTCTTCTCGACGCTGCGGCGGGGCTGCTGCGCGCGGGGGGACCGCTTCGGAGCAAGCTACTGATCCTCGCCGCCATCCTCGAGGCTTCCCCCGACTTCTCCGAAGACTTCCTCCCGCGCCAGGAGCGGTGGCCAGCGCTCGGCCTTCGGCTCGTTTGTGTGGCAGCCGTAGCCGTCGTTCAGACGTTCTGCGGGGTGGTGCTGCACTTCGTGGTCTCACGGGTGCGCTTGTGACGGACGTCGTCGTCGTCGGCTCGGGGCCGGGAGGGGTGAACGCCGCCGCCGCACTGCTCGAGCGCCGCTGCCGGGTGGTCCTGCTCGACTACGGAAACCGGGACACCCGCTACGCGCCGCTCATCCCCAATGAGCCGTTCCCGCAACTGCGCCGCCGCGACGCGCAGCAGCACCGCTACCTCCTCGGCGACCGGTTCGAGGGCATTCCCTTCGGTCCGGTCCGGGTCGGGGCGCAGCTCACCCCGCCGCGCATGCACATCCTCGCCGACTCTGCCGAGCGGCTGCCCGTCGACGCGACCGACTTCACTGTCTCGATGAGCCTCGCGCAGGGGGGGCTCGGCGCCGGCTGGAGTGCGGGTGTCTTCCCTTTCACGGAGGACGAGCTGCGGGACACGTCGCTCAGCCTCGAGGACATGCTCCCCCACTACGATGCAGTGGCCGAGCGGATCGGCGTCGCCGGCGAGTCGGACGACCTCGAGCCCTTCTTTCCGAAGAGCCCGTCCATGATGCCGCCGCTCGACGTCGACACCAACGCGGAGACGGTCTTCGCACGCTACGAACGCCAGCGCGCGACGCTGAACGACCAGGGGTTCTTCCTGGGCCGCTCGCGACTCGCCGCTTGCACCGTGAAGCACCGGGGCCGGGGCCCGCACGCCTACCGCGACCTCGGATACTGGGCCGACAAGGAACGCAGCATCTACCGGCCACAGTGGACACTCGAGGAGCTGCAGCGATCCCCGAACTTCCGCTACGTCGACCGGCGTCTCGTCCACTCGTTCAGCGAGACCGGCGCCGGAGTGCGGGTGCATGCGCACGAGGCTGATACCGGCATCGAGGAGACACACGAGGCACGGGCCCTCGTGCTCGCCGCGGGCACCTTCGCCACCGCACGCATCGTTCTCTCCTCGCTCGATCGCTACGACACGCGCATCCCGGTGCTCTGCAACGCCTACGCGTACGTGCCGACGATCAACACCGCGATGCTGACGAACGCTGCACGCGACGCACGTCACAGCCTCGCGCAGCTGACGGCGGTGCTCCGGATCCCGGGCGGCGGCGGCCGGATCCTACAGGCGCAGCTCTTCTCGTACCGATCGCTCCTCACCTTCAAGCTGATGAAGGAATCCTCGCTCGGCTACGCCGCATCGCGGAAGCTCCTGCAGCTCCTGATCCCCAAGTTTGCGATCCTGGGAATCCACCACGAGGACCGCCCTGCCCCTGGGAAGTTCTGCATGCTGCGGCGCGGCATGGGCCACGCAGCCGACCGACTCGAGGTGCAGTACCGCCAGACGACGGAGGAGCAGCGGACGCAGCGCGCGGACGAGCGCCGGCTACTCAGGTGCGCGCGAAAGCTCGGCTGCTTCCCTCTCAAGACCATCCGCCCGGGGCACGGGTCGAGCCTCCACTACGCCGGGACGTTCCCGATGACCGATCGCGACGACGAGCTCACGTGCGAGCCGACGGGGCGACTGCGCGGAACCCGCGCCGTCTACCTCGCCGACGGGTCGGTGTTCCCGTGGATCCCACCGAAGGGACTGACGTTCAACCTGATGGCGAACGCGGACCGGGTTGGGACGCTGCTCGCACAGCGTCTCGACTGACGTCAAGCAATCAAGTCGGTCAAGCTCTCGGCCGCCGTCCTGACGCGCAGCTCGATGCGCCGGAGATCGTCGACAACGGGCACCTGCCGCAATCCCTTCATCCCGAGCAGGCTCTCGACCCGCAGTGGAAACGGAATGTGCAGGGCCTCGATCGCGCGCAGGATGGGCAGCACGGGCGCCAGCGGCAGCGGCAGAAGAAGGCAGCGCACGCGCATGCGCTCGGTCATCAGCCGCATGAACGCGGCAAACGTCGGTGGGTCGCTCTCCGCCACGTTGATCGCGCCGGTGAGCCCGCGATCGAGCGCTCGATGCACCGCCTCGGCCACGTCGTCGACGTGCACGGTCTGCAGCGGCTGCGTCCCCCCCCCGAAGAGCGGCACGACGCGTGTGCGCTGCGCGCCCTGCTTCAGCTGCTGAAAGAGACCCGCGCCCTCCTTCGCGAGGATCATCCCGGGGCGAACCACGAGGTCGCGCTGCGGATCCAGCAACCGCTCCATTTCGTACTTGCTGCGCGCGTAGTAGCTCGGCGCCCCCGCGTGCGCGGCCACCGTCGAGATGAAGACGACGCGCGGTACACCGGCCCGGCGCGCCGCGTCCAGCATCGTACGCATGCCGTCCTCGTTCACGCGCCGGGCCTTCGCCCGATCGGGCTCCCTGGTCGCGTACGCCGCGTGTACGAGTGCGCTGACGCCGTCGAGGAGCGACTCGTCGATCGTCCCGGGCAGATCGCAGCGACCCGCACGGACCCCGTGCATCGTCTTCGTGCGCATCGCCGCCGTGAACGCGTCCGGGTCTCGCACCAGCGCCCGCACCTCCCAGCCGCGCTCGGCGAGCCAGGCGCAGAGCGGGAGCCCCAGGTAACCGGACGCGCCGGTGACGGCGAGGGCGGCGCGGCTCACTCTGGCTCCACCGGGGGCGGCGCGGCCGGGGCAGACGGCGGACCCAGCTCGGCGAGGCGCTCTGCCGCGTACCTGGCCCACTGGTTTCCGGGGAAGAGCCGCTTTGTCTCCTCCCACGCCTCGATCGCTCCGCCCGCGTCGCCGAGCAGGCTCCGGCACAGTCCGACGTGGTACTGCGCCTCCGGCGCGTTGAGACCGTCCGGGAACGCCGCGACCAGCTCCTCGAACACCGCGAGCGCCCGCTCGTGCTTCTGTTGCCGATACAGCGTGATGCCTTCGAAGTAATAGGCGTGGATCGCGGTCATGGAGAGGGGGCTCTCGACCCGTGCCTCGTGGAACAGGGGCAGCGCCTCATCCAGCCTGTCCTCCCTATAGAGCTCCTGCGCCTCGCGGTAGAGCTGCTCGGCCGGCACGGTCCGGAGCAGCACGGCCGCGACTCCGACCACCCCCGCGCTCACGAGCAAAGATGCAGCCAGCACCGCCAGCCGCGTGCGTGGCGTCCACTCGCCCGTCGACCGGACGAGCAGGACGACTGGACGGATCGGCGCCGCCTCCGCAAGCGTGCGCCCCAGCGCGACGAACCGGCGCCGGCTTGGCGGGATCACCGCCAAGCCGAAGATGAGCCAACCGAGTCCGGTAAAGATGTGGCCCGTACGAACCAGCGGCGGATCGCCGAAGCGCAGCTCGATCGACTCGCCCTTCGGGAACACCATCATGAAGCTCGGACCGGCCAGCCAGATCCGCTCCCCCGTCGGGGAGTACCAGCGGGGATGGTACGAGATGCGCACGAGCACGGGATGACCGGGACGCGTCCCGTTGATGGTGATCCGATCCGTCCGCATCTCCTCGCTGAGCCGGGGTAGCGGATCGAGCGGCACGCGGGGCACCTGCTCCGGAATCCGGGAGCCGACGGCGGCGAACGAGGCCTTCTCCGCGTCGGTGGCTTCGCGGGCGAATGCGGGGACGACGTCCCCGGTCGTCGCCTTCTTGAACCAGGCGTACGAGACCGACTTCCAGTCGTCGGTGAGCACGAGGGTCGGCGTCTCCGCCAGCGGGATCGCGTAGCGAGGGTCGTTCCCGGCGAGCCTGTAGACCTCGTACTCTCCGATCTTCTCCTCGAGGGTCAGGTCGGCATGCGCGGCGGCGGCGCGCCGCACCGTCGCGCTGCGCGCGATGAAGTGAGAGACGTTGAACATCCGCAGGTGCTCGAGCCCGCGACCCAGGTCGAGGCGGGCGCAGCCCCAGTTCGGGAACGGGCACGAGTGCGCCTCCGACACCTCGGACTGCACGTAGAAGACGAACGGTGAGGTCGGCGAGCTCTGCATGTAGAGCCCTTCCAGTGTCGATCGGCCAGAGAACAACGGCAGGTTCTCGAAGGCGCGAATCGTGCCGAGAGACTCGTGGTCCGGCGAGTGCTCGTAGACGACGCGGGGATTCCGGTACGATCCCTTCACGGCCTCGTTGACTCCCGAGAAGGTCTTCCAGGTCGCCTTCCCCTCGAAGCCCGAGTAGTTCCAGCGGATCCACGACGGAATGAAGCTCACCTGCTCGCTCACGAGCGGGAAGATCAGCAGAGCCCCCACGAGCGGCCAGATCTCCGGGACGGCCAGGCGTCCGAGCAGGTAGCCGAGGCCGGATCCGGCGGCGAGGCAGAGCCCGAGCTGGATGAAGGGAATGAAGCGGATGTCCACGACCCCGAACGAGAATCCGAGGAAGTAGAACCCCGTCGCCACGAGCATCGCGCCCCACAAGGTCGCCAGCCCCCGGGGAAAGGCCTCGCGGCGGAACCAGGCGACGAGCGCACAAAGCACGAGGGTGGCGAGAGCGACGACCGCGGGCGGCCAGAGGATCTGCGGGAGCACCTCCTTCCACTGGATCGGCCAGCTGTGGTCGTACGCGGTGGTCCAGGGCGAGTACGCGAACAGCGGCAGCAGCCAGAATCCCATGATGAGGATCGCGAGCCCGTGCACGCCGACCAGTGTCCACGCCCGGCGCCACCAATCTCGGGTCGTGACGAGCTCCCACAGCGAGGAGAAGCCCGCCCACAGGAGCGTGTAGCCGTGCGAGAGCCCGATCAACGCGACGAGCAGCCCGTTCCACGCCCAGCCACGGCCGCTGACCATCGTCCGGCGCAGGCTCCCGAGGAAGAGGATGGTGAGCGCAAGCCCCAGCGAGAACGAGAACTCACCCGCCAGCGTCGATGGGATGTTGCCTCCCCACATCGAGTTGGCGGTCATGAACAGAAAGAAGAGGCTTCCCATCGCCCCGAACACCGGTCCGGGGAACGGCGTGCCCGCGAGCCGCAGCCCGAGATACGCGCAGACGGGCAGCAGGACGCTGCCCATCGCCGTCGCGAGCTTGAAAGCGACGGTGAGTGGCAGGATGCCCGCCATCGCGACCGCACTCATCAGGACGAACGGCAGCGGGAAGTAGAACTGGAAGAGCGGATAGCCAGCGTAGCTGCCCGGGCACCAGCCCACTACCGTCCCCGACGGCAGCAGCTCGTCCAGGAGGAACTGGGCCGGATAGTAGTGGGAGCCCATGTCCCCGCCGTTCGTGACGGTCTCGGAGAACATCAGCGACGCAGGGAAGTGGGACGCGACGAACGCCGCGGCGGCCCCGACGAAAGCGACGTCGAGCACGGCCCGGAGGATCGCCCGTCGGCGCTCCACCTCCAGGAGCTCCTTCATGGCCGAACCCTACACGACGTCCTCGTTAGTACTCGGATCCGCAATTACGGTTGCATTCGAACGCCGATGCATCCCGCCTGGCTGCGTCGCTCATCGGTCAAATACTCCCGGTATTTTCCCTCTTCGGCTCCTTGCCATCCGGGCGCCTCGGCGTTCTCGGTGCGACACCGTATTTACGGATCAGAGTACTGGTTAGCGCCGGTTGGCGCCTCGGCATCAGCCCACCAGATCGATCCAGGCTCTCTCGAGACGGTCGACGTAGGCGGCAAAGCTCCACCGCTCGCGGACGTCCGAGGCGCCAGCACGGCCGAACCGCTCGGCCAGCTCGGGCTGCCGGATCAGGCGCTCCACGGCGTCGGCCAGCGCGTCGGGATCTCCTGGGGGGACGAGCAGGCCGTTCCGCTCGTGCTCGACGGCCTCGGGTGTCCCTCCGGCGGTGATCGCAACGGTCGGCAGCCCGCACGAGAGCGCTTCGAGCAGACCCCGCGCGAACGGCTCATCCCAGGTCGAGCAGAACAGATAAGCGTCGCGCTCCCGCAGCTCGGCGCCGAGCCGCTCACGCGGCACGAGGCCGTGAAGCCGCACGGCTCCCGACAACCCAAGAGCTTCGATTCGCCGGCGGAGGTGTGTGCCTCGAAAGCCTTCGTGCCGGAGCCGAAGACGTCGAGCGTCGGTGGCGCCAGTCCTGGGCGCTGGCGCAGCCGGGCCAGCGCCTCCACTGCGACCAGCGGCCCCTTGCCCGCCCAGAGCTGGGCCGCGAAGGCGAGCCGCCAGGGACTGGTTGTGTCCGGCGTCGGTCGTGTGCGGACCGGGAAGAGCTCGATGTCGACGCCGAGATGGATCGTCGCCGTCCGCTCCGGCGGGAACCCGGCGCGCAGGTGCAGAACACGGGGATGCCGTGCTCGAGATTGTGGATGATCGCTGCCGTGTGCATCGAGAGGCGGCAGCCCATGCAGACCAGCGCCGTCATGTCGAAGCCGTAGCGGCGCAGGTCTCCCTTGACGTCGGGGAAGAGCACCTCGCGGACGATCTCCCCGATCGGCCGGATCACGTGCTCCACGCGATCGTCGCCGAACCTCTCTCGCAGCGCGTCGGCGTGGATCCGGGAGTTGTCTACAAAGAAGATGTAACCGGGGTCGAAGGTCAGCAGCGTCACGCGCCGGCAGGTCTCGAGCATCCGGACCGCCGCCAGCGCCGAGTCCGTCCCGCCCGAGAACAGCACCGAGGCGCTCTCGTAGGCGTAGCCCTCGCGGTCGGGTTCGTTTCCGCTATCAGGCACCGGCGCTCGTCTCCTGCCAGTGATCGGCGATCTGGCCCAGCGTGCCGCACCAGGCGCCACCGTCGTCGGCCACCTCGGCGAGCAGTCGCTGCCACGCTCCACGGCTGCGCTTCAGCAGATGAGGCTCGTTGTGGACTGCGAGCTGGGCGATGCCACCACTCTGCCGGGCCCACTCCAGTTTGCGGCGCCACACCCCGAGGATCCCCTCCTCATCGAGGCCCGCGAGCAACAGCTTGTCCTCCATGGGAAGCGTCATCGGGATCTCCAGCAACCCTTCACGTTCGAAGGGGAAGCTTGTCGAGCAGCCGCGGCGAGGGGCGATCAACGCGGCCGTCTCGGTGTCGGGAACCTGGCTGGCGTAGCTGAAGCGGGCAGCCAGAGCCGCGCGGAGGCGGCGGCTCTCGAGCAAGGAGGGCGCGCGGAAACCGCGCAGGTCGTGACGTTCGATCCAGGGTTGGCAGCGGTCGAGGCGCCGCTCGAGGGGTGCGCTGTCGAGGTAGGCGATGCGGTTGTCGTGCCGGTCTCCGTGGAGGGCCAACTCGTGTCCCGCCGCGGCGATGGCAAGGGCCGCGGCCGGGTCGCGATCGAAGAGCTCGCCTACCACGAACCAGGTGCCGCGGAAGCCCAGGGCGGCCTCGCACTCCGCGACCGCGGGGGCCAGGGCCAGGCCCTCGCGGGTGTCGACGTCGTGGCTCGTCGCGAAGGCCCAGCGTCGCCCGTCCGGCCAGCGCCGGGGAGGGCTCGCGCCTGCCGCTGCGTCACCGGCGATGGTCCGGGCATGCCGGTACACCCAGCGCAACGTCTCCACCGAGCGGTCGACCGGCCACTCCGGGAAACCCGTAGTGTCGTCGCCGGCCCGCGGGGTGGCGAGGAGCCGGAACAAACGCAGCCGCAGCTCGCCCGGGACCCATTGATAGGAGATCGGGAGGCGCGTGTGGAGCGGTCGACGCGGCGTGAGATAGCGCTCCTCGAGGATGCCGCTCACCGTCTCGTCCGGGTCGAAGCCAAAGCTGATCCCTGCTTCGCTCGCCACTACCGCAGCGCGACGCCGACCGGCTTCGCGGAAGTGGGCGAGCTCCCGGCCCTCGGGCAGCTCGCCGCCGTTCCGCTCCAACCACACCGGTACTGCCTGGTCAGGAGCGAGCCACGGCGGTCTCAGCTCTTCGCTCAACTGCAGCGCGACGGCGCGGTCGGGGCGGACCTCGCCTGCCGCCATATGCAGCAGGCCCGGCGCCATTGGGGGGAGCCTCCAAAAGCGGTCGAGTTGCTCGCAGCTCACGGAATCGGTCCGCGCGGCAGCTGGACCCAGAAGCGGGCCATCTCGGCGATCGTGCGCAAGATCGTCAGCGGGTTGCTCCCCTTGGCCTTTCCCACCATGCGGCGGATGTAGCGCGAGTCGATCTCCCGAACGCGGAGACCGCTGCGCCGGGCCCGCACCAGGATCTCCTCGAGCATGAAGACCCCGCGCGACTGGGGCGCGACCACGTCGAAGAGGCGACGTCGCCACATGTGCACCCAGTTCACGTCCTTGAAGTCCTGGTCGAACAGCCGGTTCACGAGCGCGATGAAGACCCGCGAGCTCAGCAGTCGGAACCAGGAGTAATCGCTGCGCTCGATCCCGGCGCCGATCACCACGTCGCTCTCGGCCATGGCCTCGACGAAGTCGCGGATCTCCTGGATGTGGAACTGGCCATCCGCCGGCACGTACATGACCAGCTCGCAGCGAGCCTGGGCCACGCCGGTGAGGATGGCAGCGCCCGAGCCCTAATTCTTCTCGTGTCGGGCCAGGCGCACCTGCGGATGGGTCCCGGCCAGCCGCTCCGCCACACTCGCCGTGCCGTCCCGGCTCGCGTCGTCGACGATCACGATCTCCCACTCGTCGACGGTCTGAGCCGCGGCCCGCACCGTCTCCTCCACGACCACGGCGAGGCTTCCTCCTCGTTGTAGGCCGGGATGACGATCGAGAGCCCTGGATGGTGGCACGGGGTCTCCTGGGTCACCTGCTCTTCTTGCAGACGATGTGACTGCCCAGGGCCACGGCGTCGAGGCCTGTGGAGTAGAAGCGGCGCAGCGCATCACGCATCGTGCAGACGGATCGTCTCGCCCTGGGAGTTGAACGAGGTGTTGAGCACGACCGGGACGCCGGTCAGGCTGTCCAGCTCGCGCAGCAGCCGCCACAACCGCTCGTTGCGTGAGCGCTCTACCGTCTGGACCCGGGCCGAGCCGTCCACGTGGACGACCGCCGGAATCGCGGCCCGCTTTTCCGGGCGCACGCCGTAGCTCTTGAGCATGAAGGGAGAATCCCCCGGCCCGTCGAAGTAGTCGGCGTGAGCCTCCCGCAGCACCGCCGGCGCGTAGGGTCGGAACGGCTCGCGTCGCTTGACGTGCTGGTCGAGTCGGGGCTTGGTCTCGGCACTGCGAGCGTCGGCGAGGATGCTGCGGTTGCCCAGGGCACGGGGACCGAATTCCATCCGGCCCTGGAACCAGCCGACGACCTGTCCCGAGACGATCCTCCCGGCGACAGCCTGGGCAATTTCGGCGGGGGTCTCATGGGGAATGCCGTCCGCGCGCAGCTCGGCGCCGATCTCGTCGTCACTGTAGCCCGGCCCGAGGGCGTCGGTCTCCATCACGTGCCGTCGTGGCGCCCCGTGGAGCTGGTGGTGTACGTAGAGCGCCGCCCCAAGGGAGGTCCCGTTGTCGCCGGCGGCGGGTTGGATGAAGCCGTCATCGAAGCCCGCCTCGGCGATCAGGCGGCGGTTGGCCACGCAGTTGAGCGCGACGCCCCCGGCCAGGCAGAGCGCGCGCTCGCCGGTCGCCTGCCTCAGATGCCGCGCCACGTGCAGCAGGGTCTCCTCGAGCACCAGCTGCGCGCTGGCGGCCATATCCCGATGGCGATCCTCGAGAGGAGCGTCGGGGGCGCGATCCGGGCCGAACCGATCCACGAACTTAGGCGCGTAGCGACGCCAGCGCTCCTGGTGGTAGGCGAAATAGGAAAGGTTGATCTCGAAGCCGCCGTCGGGCAGCAGGCGCACCAGCTCCCGCAGGGTGTCGGCGCAGCGCGGCTCGCGGGGCGCGGCCAGGCCCATCACCTTGCCCTCGTCGCGGTTGGCCCGGAAGCCGAGGTACTGGGTGATCGCGGCATAGAAGGTGCCCAGCGAGTGAGGGAACTCGACCTCGCTCAGGGGCTCGATGCGGTTGTCCCGGCCGCGGGCCAGCTGGGTCGACGTCTTCTCGCCGTAGCCGTCCACTGTCAGGATGGCTGCCCGCTCGAAAGGGGAGCCGACAAAGGCGCTGGCGGCGTGGGCGCGATGGTGCGTCACGTAGACCACGCGCAGCGGGCGCTCGATCCCTTCGAGGGCGAAGCGTTGCTCGAACGTGCTCCACCTTCAGCTCGTTCCAATGGCGCGGGTAGTGGGCCAACAGGTAGTTCGGCACGCTGGCCAGGTACTCGGTGTGGTGGTGCGGCCCGGCCGATCGGCGCGCGTCGAAGCTCTCGAGGTGGATGCCGGGGTTCCAGAAGAAGGCGACGCAGTCGACGCCCATGAGGTCGGTGCCGGCGTGCTCGAGGCAGTAGCGCATCGACTGCACCGGGAAGGCCCGGGAGTGCTTCTCGCGGGTGAAGCGCTCGTCGGTGACCGCGGCCAGGACCTCGCCGTCACGAATCAGGGCGGCGGCCGAGTCCGGGGAGTAGTTGATTCCGAGAATGTCCCCCATCGTCTCAGCCCTGCAGGTACACGTCGCGGTACCAGGCCACGGTGCGCGCCAGGCCTTCGTCCAGGGAGACCGTCGGAGCGAAGTCGAGCAGCTCGGCAGCCTTGTCGATGTTCGGCACGCGGACGCGGACGTCGCCATCCGGCTCCCAGGCCGCGGCGACCAGGTCGGAGCTGGAACCGCACAGCGTCACGACCCGCTGAGCCAGAGCGAGCACCGTGGCCGTCTCATAAGGGTTGCCGATGTTGAAGACTTCGCCGACGGCCTGAGGTCGGGTCAGGCACGCCAGCAGACCCTCGACGAAGTCGTCGACGTAGCACCAGGCACGGATCTGGCTGCCGCCGTTGTGGATGGTGGTCGGCTCGCCCCGCAGCGCCAGGGGCGTGAATATCTGGACGGCTCCCTCACCGACCTGGCGCGGCCCGTAGATGTTGAAGGGCCGGATCGAGACCACCGGCAGACCGAACTGCCGGTGGTGGGCGAAGCAGAGGTGCTCGCCCGCCAGCTTGCTGACCGCGTACGTCCAGCGCGAGACCTTCAGGTCGCCCTGGACGGTAGTGTCGGACTCGCGGGCGCCGGAATTGGCGGGGCCGTAGACCTCGCTGCTCGAGAAATGGACGAACAGCTCGGGCTCCAGCTCCCGCGCGATTTCGAGCAGGTTGTAGGTGCCCAGCATGTTGGTCTGGAGCGTGTCGACCGGGCGGCGGTAGTAGTTGGAGACCCCGGCGATGGCGGCCATGTGGACCAGGATCTGCGCTCCACGCGCCGCCGCAGCGAGGGCCTCGCGGTCGAGGACGTCTCCTCGAACGATGCGGAGGTTGGGGTGCTCGCTCAATCGGGTGAACTGGAGCGCATCTCGAGCGCCGTTGTCGTAGACGACGACGCGGTTCTTCTCGACGAGCCGCTCGCAGAGATGGCTGCCCAGAAAGCCGCCTCCGCCGGTGAGAAGAACCGTCTTGGCTTCAATCTCCATAGGGGTCGAGGTGACACGGGCAGTCGACAAGTCTCTCGGGCGGCACCGCCTGTGTCGCCTCGGGCACCCCGAGCGAGAGGAGCTACTCGTTCAGAATAGGGTAGTTCGTGCGGGACCAGCAACCCACAGGGCGCCGCGGAGTGATCGGCGTCACGCCGCGCTCATCGGCCGCTTTCGAGTCGCCATGACGCCGCCCTGTGCTGCGATCCGATCGTTCCAGCCACGGCGGCTTCGAGGGCCGCGAGGACGACGTCCTGCTCGGCGTGACTCATCCCGCCAAAGAGCGGCAGCAGCAGGCCCTGGTCCTGCGCCCGCTCGCTTTCGGGGAGATGGACGCAGCGCTGGCCGTCTCGCGGGCAGGCGGGATCCGACCCGCAGCGCCAGTCGCCTGGGGGGTAGGCCACTTCTCGATGAGCGCACATCACTCCCCTCCCCGTCGCGACCCCGGCGTCCAGCATTCTCTGCATCACGGTGCGCTGGTCGATGGCTCGTCGAGGCGCACGCAGTAGCTCTGCCAATTCGACCGGACATCGTCCGCTTCGCGAGGAGCTTCGACGCCAGTGAGCACGGCGAGTCGCTCTGAGTAGCGTGCGGCGAGCCGGCGCCGCTCGGCCACGATCTCGTCGAGGCGTTCGAGCTGCACCCGACCGACAGCCGCCTGAATGTCGGTCAATCGAAAGTTAAAGCCGCGCCGCCCGTAGGACTCGAACGCGACCTGTCCCGACTCGTGGCGGGCGCGTGCGTCGAGGCTCATGCCGTGCTGTCGCCATAGACGAAACGACGCGTCCCACTCCGCGTCGGCGGTGGTGATCATTCCGCCTTCTCCTGTCGAGAGCAGCTTGCGCGGGTGGAGGGAGAAGCAGGCAGCGACCGAGTGGGGGCGGCCGATGCGTTCCCAACGGCCGGCATTTCGCATCTCACTGCCCACCGCGCACGCGGCGTCCTCGATCACCTTCACCCCGTGCGGCCGACACAGCTCCACGATCGGAGCGACACGTGCGGGCATGCCGAGCTGATGGACGACGAGGACGGCGGAGGTCCGCGGTCCGATGGCCTTCTCGACGTTTTGAGGGTCCATGTTGGCGGTCAGCGGATCGACGTCCACGAAGACCGGGAGAGCGCCGCAGTTGTGAATGGCGTTCGCAGTCGCGATGTGCGAGTGGCTGACCGTGACCACCTCCGACCCGGGCCCGACGTCTGCCGCCAATAGCGCCAGCTGCAGCGCGGCGGTACCGTTCGACACGGCGCAGGCGTGGGGCGCCCCCACGGCTGCCGCGAACTCGCGCTCGAACGCCGCAACCTCGGGACCCTGTGTGATCCAGCCGGCGAGGATCGGCCGCGCCGCGGCGTCCGCCTCCCGCTGATCCAGCGTGGGACGTGCGAGTGGAATCTTCGGTCCTGACCTAGGAGTCTGCGCGGCAGTAGTTCAGCCCGGGTGTGTCATCGTGCCTTGTGACCCGAGAGATCATCTTGCCTGGGTTAAACGGCAGTAGTGGGCTCGCGGACGAGTGCTCGCGAGGGAGGACGGGCGGATCCAAGGCCGGGCGGTGGTCATACCCAGACCATCTTCTGATTGAGTCTCCTGAGGTTGAGCGCCAAGCAAACGAGATTCCACTCGGCGCTGGTTTTCTCAAGCCCTCGAAGGCTGAAGGATTGGAAACCAAGCACAGCCTTGATCCATCCGAATGGCGGTTCGCCGAGTTTGCGCCGCTTGTACCACTTGCGACCACGTTTTCATGCGGAGCGTCGCTTCGAGCTTCGAATTCGACGTTGGTGGAGAGTCTTTCTTTTCTCTCCCCAGAGCCACGAAACCGTCGATTCCGGTACGTTCCAAGTGCAGTAGGTTCTTTTCGGAACGGTAGCCGGCATCGGCCAGGGCACGCTTGGGCTTCTCACCGGTGTTGGCTTGAGCCGTTTTCAGCATCGGCTCGAGCTGACCGACATCCGCAGCGTTGTTGGTCAACCCGGTCGCAACGATCAGCTGCGATTTCTCGTCGACGGCGGCTTGGGCATTGAAGCACTGCTGGTAGCCACTCGAATCCTTCATGATGCGGCTTTCGGGATCGGTGAAGTTGTCCTGCTTCTTGTCCGGAGGTACGCCAAATCTCCTTTTGAACTTTGACCCTCGCTTCGATTCCTTGTCATCCCCTGGCCGACGTCCGGCCTGCTGATCTTCTTCCTTCTGACGGGCCTCCAGACGTGCCTTCGCTGCTTGGATTTTCTTGAGCCGTGAATCTCGGCGCGCCAGCTCTTCTGGCAGTTCGTCGCCACGAAAATCAGGACCAAACTCGACGTCTTCCGCAGCATCTTCTTGTTTCGCAAGAGCGGTGATAGCCCGAATCTCTCGACGGAGCTGTTTCTCCGTTTTCTTCATACGCTCGTAGCTCATCGCCTTGTGCTTGCTGGCATTCGCCTTGACCTTCGTTCCATCCAGAATCAACGTCCCAAGCTTGACCAAACCCACTTCTTGAGCCAGACGCACGACTTGGACGAATACAGATCGAAACTGGGACAAATGGTCACAACGGAAATCACTGATCGTCCGGTGTGCCGGGAAATTGCCTCCGCTCAAATAACGGTATGCGACATCCTCTTCCAGCTTCTTCGCGATCCCACGAGACGAAAACGTCCCTGTCGCATAGCCGTAGATCAGAACCTTCAGCATCATTCGAGGATCGAATCGTCGGTTCCGACGTCCATCGCCCTCGTAGCGCTCGTAGAAAGCACGCACATCCATCGCCTCCACCGTATCCGAGATGAAAAACGAAAGATGACCCTCCGGAAGCCAGTCTCGTGGATTCGACGGAAACAAACTCGATTGGTCAGGACTGTACGGACGGAAACTCGTTCCCATAACTTCAAACGGGGGTATCCATTTAACCGGTGTAAACTGAGCCGGTGGATCAGCCTCGTGCTGGCACGCACTATCCGCGGTCCGTGGGCGAGTTCCAGGCCTGGTTCCGGACCGATGCGGACTGCCTGGACTACCTGGAGTGGCTGCGGTGGCCCGCCAGCTTCGCCTGCTTGGACTGCGGCCATGATGGGGGCTGGCGGCTGGGCGACGGTCGCTTCATGTGCTCAGGGTGCGGCGGCCGTACGTCGGTGACAGCGGGCACGATCTTTGACCGGACGCGCACGCCGCTAACGGTTTGGTTCACCGCCTGCTGGCTGTTCGCCACCGGCAAGGACGGGATCTCGGCGCTGAGCCTGAAGCGGACGCTGGAGATCGGCTCCTACCAGACCGCGTGGGCGATGCTCCATCGGCTGAGGTCGGTGCTGGTGCGCCCGGGCCGGGACCGGCTGGCCGGGATGGTACAGGTAGATGAGACCTACATCGGCGGTGAGGAGGCGGGGCTGCGCGGCGGCCGGGCCAAAGGCAAGAAGGTTTTGACCGGGATCGCGGTGGAGGTCCGGGAGCCGAGAGGATTCGGACGGTGCCGGATGCTGCCGCTGACCGATGCGTCGGCCGCCTCGTTGCACGCCTTTGTAACGGCTCACGTCGAGCCGGGCGCGAGGGTCGTCACCGACGGCTGGCAGGGCTACCGCGGACTGGAGAAGCTCGGCTACGTCCACGACCGGCGCAGCCAGCGGGCCGCCCGAACCCGCGGGGAGGATCCCGGCGAGCTACTGCCCGCAGTGCACCGGGTCGCCTCGCTAGCCAAGCGGTGGTTGCTGGGTACCCACCAGGGCTCGGTGAACGACGCGCACCTGGCCAGCTACCTGAATGAGTTCGCGTTCCGCTTCAACCGCCGCACCTCCCGCAGCCGCGGGATGGTGTTCTACCGAGTGCTCGAGCTCGCCGTCGCCCACGACCCGGTGCGCTACCAGGACCTCATCGCCACCCAGCGGCCCCGGGCAGTGCCGCCCTCGCAGCCGCAGGCGCGCGGGCACCCGCAGAGCCTGGAGCGCTCTCCAGCGAACCGCCCGTGGAGAACTGCCAACCTGGACTCCTCCGGTTAAATGGAGACCCCCAACTTCAAAAACGCTCATTCACCCGATTTCGTTCCTGCCGCGCAAACTCCTAGGGCGTTTCAAAGCAACATGTTCTGATCAGATATGTACGCCACTAAGCGACACATCGAGGGGTGTTGAGGTGGTAGATCGACGATGCTCGTGAACGTATTTCGTATGCAGATCTCGCAGGTCTTTGACGAACTCGAAGAGCTCCGCATGGAACTCGGTGATCGTGGGTCCGGTGACACGCTGTCTTAACAGCCGCAATCGCAGCAGGGTTCTATGCGAGGAGAGTTCGCGATGAAGAGATGGATCGGCCGGGCGGTGCTCTTGACGGCCACCAAAGGCGCGCGGGCCGCAACGGCCCGCGGGCTAGCGTAAACACAGCGGTCAGTGTGATCTCCACCCAGCGAGGTGCTCGTAGACGAACCGCGGACGAGAAACCCTCAGCGCTGGATTCGGGAAGCGGAATGCGACCCCGACTTCAGCGTCGAGGCGATCATCCCGCCAAACCGTGGTGCCGACCGAGTGGCGGCCCGCCTGGCCCGCGCCGAGGGCGACGAACAGAATCGTCGAAGTGGCGCCCGGCGGCGGGTCAGCCGGCGAGGCTGCGCGTGAGCGACGGCGGCACCCGCTGTTTCAGCTCGAGGTACCGCGCCCAGGGGTCGGCCTGGCGCCCCGAGCTGTGGCCCAGTACGCGCAGCGGCACCTCCGCCACAGTGAGGTCCGTCGGGCCCGAGAGCCGATCGAGCTCGCCCCACTCCACCGGGACCGAGACCGGCGCCCCCGCGCGGGCCCGGGTTGAGTAGACGCCGACCGCGTTCGCGCCGCGCGTGTTGCGCAGGTAGTCCACGTAGACCCTCCCCTTGCGCTGCGCTTTGCTCATGTTCGCGGTGAAGCTCGACGGCTCGTCGCGGGCGAGGCGCTGCGCCACCGCGCGCGTGAACTCCTCCAGCTCCTCCCAGCCGTGCTCCGGCGCAAGGGGCACGCACACGTGCAGCCCCTTGCCGCCCGTCGTCTTCACGAAGCTCTCCAGCCCGCATTCGCTCAGCAGCGCCCGCACTTGCCGCGCCGCCGCAGCGATGCGAGAGAAGGGCAGCGCCTCGTCGGGGTCGAGGTCGAGAATCACCTGGTCGGGCTCCTCCAGCCGCGCCACCCGGGAGTTCCACGGATGGATCTCGAGGATCCCCGCCTGCGCGAACGCCACGAGGCCCGGCACCGAGTCCAGGTAGAGATACTTCTCGCCCTTCCCCGGGAAGCTCTTGAGCTGGGGCAGCGTCCAGAAGCTCGGATGCTTCTGGTAAAAGGTCTCGCCGTCGATCCCCTCGGGGCAGCGCACCAGAGTGAGGGGCCGCCCTTCGAGGTGCGGCAGCACGGCGTCGGCGATCGAGACGTAGTAGAGCGCCAGGTCCAGCTTCGTGAAGCCGAGGTCCGGGTAGTAGATGCGGTCCGGGTGGGTGAGCCGCACGCCGAGGAGGTCCACGACCTCCTCGCCGCTCACGTCGCGGGCGCGTGTGACGTGGCTGCGCGGCGCCTCCCACGGGCGGCCTGCCGAGACCGTGTCCACGCCACCGCCTTCGATCGTCCCCGGTTGCTCGCGCACCACGTGCCGCGCCTCCCGGTCGTCGCGAAGCCCGATGAAGACCGGCTGGCGCAACCGGCCCTCGTCGGTCCACTCCGTGAACTCGACCTGAGCCACGAGCTCCGGCTCGACCCAATGGGAGTCCTTGCGCAGGCTCGCGGGCACGTCGGCAAAGGGCGGCGTGTCCCGGCGGCGCGCCTCCAGCCGACGCTGCAGATCACCGACGATGCGATCGCTCAAGCCGGAGCCGACTCTGCCCGCGTAGACGAGCTCCCCGCCCTCGTGGAAGCCGACGAGCAACGCTCCGATCGCCTCCTGGCCACCCGACCGCCATCGCCAACCTCCGATCACGAGCTCCTGGCTCAGCCGGCACTTGGCCTTCCGCCAATCCCCGCCCCGCCCACTTCGGTAGGGGGCGTCGGCGCGCTTGCTGATGACCCCTTCGAGGCCGGCCTGCCGAGCCTTCTGGAAGAACTCGGGACCCTGGCCGCGCACGTGGTCGTTGAAGCGAAGCTCGGGAGGCGCCGACTCGAGGAAGCGCTGCAGCACGCGCTTGCGTTCCACGAGGCCCACCTGCCTGATGTCCCAGCCGTCCAGGTGCAGGAGGTCGAAGGCGAAGTACACGAGCGGGGCGACGCCCTCGGCGCGGCGCTGGAGGGCCTGGAAGCTCGTCGCTCCATTCGACAGCACCGCGGCGACCTCGCCGTCCAGGAAAGCGGTCCCCGCCGGCAGCCGGCCGAGGGCGCGGGCCACCTGCGGGAACTCCTTCGTCCAGTCCTTGCCGTTGCGGGAGACGAGCTGCACCTCCCCCTCGTCGATGCGGGCCACGATGCGGTAGCCGTCGTGCTTGATCTCGTGGAGCCACTCGTCCCCCGTCGGCGGAACCTCGACCACCATGGCCAGGGCCAGCGGCTGGGTCTGCGGCAGCGCCTGGCGCTCGGCGCCGGCGAGGGCGGCAAGACGCAGCGGTGCGCCGCCGTCTCCGTCGGCCGGCCCGCCCGGATCCACCTCACCGTCGGAGCGGACCGCTCTCGGGTGCCAGAGGCGGTCGCGCTCGGCGGCCACCTCGGCGAGGCCGCGCCCGCTGAGCACGCTCTCGGGACGCGTGGCCACGATCTCCGGCGCGGCCGCCGTGGTCGCATGCTCGTCCTTCTCCTTGATCAGCAGCCACGCTTTCTTATCGTCCCCTTTGATCTTGATGAGCGCCCACTTGCCCTGGAGCTTCTCGCCCTGGAGATGGAGCTTCAGCTCCCCCCGCTCGAGCGAGCGGCCCGAGTCGGCCAGCGGCGTCCAGGTGCCGCGGTCCCAGAGCACCACGGTCCCGCCGCCGTACTCGCCCTCTGGGATGACGCCCTCGAAGGAGCCGTACTCGACGGGGTGGTCTTCGACGTGCATGGCGAGGCGCTTCTCCCGAGGATTGAAGGACGGGCCCTTGGGCACGGCCCAGCTCAGCAGGACGCCGTCGTGCTCCAGCCGGAAGTCGTAGTGGAGACGCGAGGCGGCGTGCTTCTGGATGCAGTAGGAGTTGCCCCCGGGGGCACGGGCTTCTCCCGCCGGCTCGGGCGTCCTGGAGAAATCGCGCTTCTTCTTGTAGTCCTCGAGGGGCATCCTGGGGACAGCTTATGCTGACTCCTCAGGCCCCGGGCCACTGGTCAGGTCGCCGCGCTCGGCCCGACGCCGGCCAGGCGGGGCGCTCAGCCGTCCTGACGCCGAAGCGGCTACCGTGCGACGAGGCGCTTGTGAGCGACATGCCTGTAGGCTTGCTCGACCAGCAGGGCAACGACTGACCAGTTGGGGCTATTGATCGGGCTCAAGACCTGGGCCTCCTAGAAAAGGAAGCCGACGGAACGCCTTCAGAGTCGACCGCACATCACCTCGACACGGTCGATGCCGACATGATCTATCTCGAGCGAAGCCCGTCACGGATCCTCCAACCGTTCGTCCAGCTTCTGTGGTGCCTCGAGCTCGACAAGGCCGCGGGCTTCGGAGACGTGGAGCGGATCGCGCCGGGTGGGATCCTGGAGCTCGTGTTCCACTACCGCGAGCCGATGCAGATGCGCTACGCGGGTGAGCCGTTCGTGCCTCAACCGCGCAGCTCGATCGTGTCGCAGACGCGCCGCTTCGTCGAGATCCGACCGGGCGGGGGGACGGGCCTCGTGTCGGTGCGCTTCCGACCCTGGGGGGCGCATCACTTCGTGCGGCCTCGGGTCAGCGAGCTGGCCGATCGCGTGGCCGACGCGCGGGACATCTGGGGTGTGAGCGCCATCGCGGAGATGGAGGAGCGCCTCGCCGAGGCACCGGACCCGAAGCGTCGCTTCAGCCTGGTCGAGAAGTTCCTGATCGACCAGCTCCGGCGTTACTCGAAAGAAGATGTCGAAGGCGTGGTGCGCGAGGTTTGGAGACGGGGCGGGCAGGTGCGCATCGCGAATCTGTGCCGCGAACTGGGGGTCGCCGAGCGGACTCTCGAGAGGATCTTCGGGTCGGCGTTGGGCATGTCTCCGAAGGCCTACTCGCGCGTGGCTCGCTTCCTGCGCGCCTGCGCGATGCTGCGGCGCGGAGACTTCAATAGCCTGGCCGACGTCGGGCTGCGGTGCGGCTACTACGATCAGTCCCACTTCAGCGGCGAGTTCCGGGCCTAGACGGGGGCGGCCCGACAACCCTATCGTCGGACCGTCAGCGGAAAGGAAAGGACGATGGAACACGGATCGACACACCTGAAGGCGCCCTGGAGGCGACGCCGCGAGACAGCGCGGCGGTGCTGCGGCGCGGTCCTCCTGGTGGGCGTGGCGGTCGCCGCAGCCGCCGCGCTGCCGGCGGAGGATGCCGTCGCGCCCGATCCCTGGGGTCCGCTGCGGCTCCTCGAGGGCACGTGGGAGGGGGAGATCGACGGCCGCCTCGGTGAAGGGCAGGGGATCCGTCGCTACGACCGGGTGCTCAATGGGGTGTATCTGTACATGCGCCACGCTTCGCTGCGGCAACCCCAGGAGAAGAGCCCAAAGGGGGACTACCACCACGAGCTGGCCGTCTACAGCTACGACCGGGAGCGAGAGACAGTGGTGCTCCGCGAGTTCTACGGCGAGGGCTACGCCGTCCGTTCGACCTGCGCCGTAGAGCCGAAGCGCGTCGTCTGCACGTCCGAGAGCGTCGAGAGCGGTTCGGGGATGCGGGCCAGGCTGACCCTGAAGATCGGCGACCGCTACCGGTTCGAGGAAGTGTTCGAGCTCGCCGCGCCGGGGGAGGAGCTGCCGTCTACTTCACGAACGTCTGGCGCCGGATTCCCGATCTCAACGAATAGCCTCCCTGAGCGTCCCTGAGGATTTCTTCCTTCGAGACGACACGGCCCCGGTTCGCGACGAGGTAGGCAAGCACCGCCATGACCTTGGGCTCGGGGCGATTCGACTCCCGGCCGTTCTCGACGACCCCCTCCTGTGGCCGGACGGTCCAATCCCCCAGACGGAACGACGGCGGGCGAAGAAGTTGCTCCCAAGCTTCCATGTCGGGTTCTCGGGGAACATCTTAGACACACCCGAAGCCCGGGGCCCTATCTGAGATCGACGGGACCCACAACGGCTCCTTCCGGCCGGAGCATCTCACCACGACCGCGACGGTTTCGGGGGCGGTGCAGGGGTGTCCTCTCACACTCGATGCGCCCCGCTGGTGTGGTGCGGCTGCCCGTCGCGATCTCGCGGCCGGCTCGGCGGAGGTCCTCGCCACTGTTCGCGTCTGCCACCGCATGTGGCCGTTGATCGGCATTCGCCTCATCCGTCGGCCTACGCTCGCGTCGCTACCCGGGCTCACGCTGCCGGACGTGGTGGGGCGCTACCACGACAACCTCGCGCGCGGCGACGTGTCCGGCATGCTTTGGCAATTCGAGGCGCAAGGGGTCGTGCGGGAGCCGCGTGGAAGATTCACAGACGCGCTCGAAGGCGCAGGGGAGGCTAGCCGCTACAACGCTTCCAGACTACGGGAGGCGAACTTTGGCGCCGTCCGGAGTGTCAGCGTCGATCTCGGCCGTGATGAAGATCGCGTCGATCTTGGCGCCGTTTTCGCGCGAGCCGATGCGCAAGGTGGTCTCGGTGGGCGCTGCGAACGTCCAGGTGCGTGGTTGGTACTCGCCGAGCATGCTGGTGACGCGCTGCCAAGTCCAACCGGGTCCTTCGGTGAGGTCCCAGTAAAACTCGTCGCGCCGACTCTCGTCCACGAACGGGTGCTCCGGATCGACGGGCTCCCAGTTGATCCAGAACGAGTCGGCCCCGGCGTCGGGCGCGGTCACGTGGGCCCACATGGCAAAGGTGCCGACCGTCTCGATGGGAAACTGGAGTACGGCGGTTCCGCCCTCGGCGCCCGCGACATCCGGAAGCTCCACTTCCCAAACGAAGCGGCCCCCAGAGGCCGAGGCATCTTGGGCGATCACCATTTTCCCGTCGACAGTCCCGCCCTCCGCCTCGAGCGCGATGCTTCCGTCGTCCACCGCTTTGGGCGCAGCGCTCTCGCCTCCCCTGGCACCCCACCAGCGCAATGCCGCAGACGAGGACTCCAGCGATGCGTCCAATGTTTTTCTCAGCATCCACGATGCGATCCTAGCATCGGCGATGCCGGACCCGATGTCGGAGTCGGACACCCCCGATCACCGTGCGGGCTCCTCCTTCTTCGCCAGCGCGCTCCGCGGACCCGCCGCAAGATCCGGCCACTCGTACTCGGTCCATAGGCAACGAGCCCCGCGTAGCGGACCAGCTCGCTGAAACCCGGGTGTCGACGGGTCTCTAGGCTTAGCGGCGTCCACGGCCCGTTCATCAGGAATATTGCGAGCTCGAAGCACTTCGGTGTGCGTGTCGCCAAGCTGGAACTGGCCGAGCATCTGAGCAGCGAGATCGTTCCGCTGCTGGCGCTGCTCGAACCTCTCAACACGCAGATGGAGGAGTTGGACGGGCGGATCAGCGAGCTCGCCAAGACGGACGAGCACGTCGGACGGTTGATGGCGGTGCCGCAAGTGGGTGCTCTGACAGCGGCGGCGTTCGTGGCCACGCTGGACGACGCGGGTCGCTTCAGGGGCGCGCACCAGGTGGAGGCGTACCTCGGGCTGGTTCCGCGAGAGCGGAGCTCGAGCGAGGTGCAGAGGCGCGGCCGCATCACCAAGGCCGGCAACAGCCGGGCACGCTGGCTGATGGTCGAAACGGCATGGCGAGTCGCCACTCATCGCTCTCGCTCCGACACGGAGGCGCCGAGGAGCTGGGCGAATCGGATCGCCCGCCGGCGCGGCAAGCGAATCGCGATGGTGGCGCTGGCTCGGAAACTGAGCGGGGTGGCCCTTGGGCACGGCCCAGCTCAGCAGGACGCCGTCGTGCTCCAGCCGGAAGCCGTAGTGGAGACGCGAGGCGGCGTGCTTCTGGATGCAGTAGGAGTTGCCCCCGGGGGCACGGGCTTCTCCCGCCGGCTCGGGCGTCCTGGAGAAGTCGCGCTTCTTCTTGTTGTCCTCGAGGGGCATCCGCGGGACAGCTTGTGCCGACTCTTCACGCCCCCGGGCCACTCGTCAGGTCGCGCTCAGCCTGACGCCGGCCAGGCGGGGCGCTCAGCCGTCTTCGCTCGGCGACGGCAGCTGCGCCACGAGGCGCTTGTGAGCGACATGCCGGTAGGCTTGCTCGATGAGCAGGGCAACGACTGACCAGTTGGGGCGTTTGTCGAGCACCACGCCGACCCACCCGCTGGGACCGACGTAGGGGGGACGGAAGTAGCGCTTCGGATCCGACTCGATCAGGTCCTCCTGTGCGCCCGGGGGAACCGGCAGCCACACGGCCAGATGCTGCGCTCCGTGGTGATGGTCGTCGAACGTCGCGAACACCTTGCCTCTGCCGGCGAACCAGGTCGAGGCGTCGTGAGAGAGCCGCTCGTTCGCCTCCGGCAACGTGAGGCAGATGGCGCGAAGCCGGGCGAGCGGGTCCTTGACGCGGATCACGCGGCTCCCAGCCTTGCCTCTGCTTCGGCCCTTGCCGGCGATCGTTCCACCCATCACGTCCTCCCGTCTGCTTGCGAGTGTGTTCTAGCACCGACCGCGCGGGGGAGCTCGCTTCGGGCGATCGGGGCGCTGGTCGAGCGGCAATGGCGCACGCCTGGCCCCGCCGATGATGACGCTCGATCTTCAAGTAGTCGTGGACGGGGCACGACAGGGACGAGGACGATGAGCAATGTCCAGCAACTTCGTGGCATAGGGTCGCCCATCCTACTGACACGGGGGGATAGGAGAGTCGAAGGGGTCCGGCGGCCAGGCACCGACGGCGGCATCTCCAGGGAGGCCGTCGTCCTTTGGGATCTCTTTGGTCAATCTTTTGAGCGAGCCCAGGGCGCGATCGATCCGTCGGGTCCAACTTGATTGGTATGAGAAACAAGAGCTCCCACGAGTTCGTGCACTGCTAGCGTCCTCATCGCGTTGGCGGCGTTCTGCTTCATCCCGGCGCCAAGCCAGGCTGAGGAGCCTGAAGCGCCACGCGTCCGGCTGACATTTCGTGACGAACCGGCTCTCCTGCGTCGGGTATCCGGATCCGCGCACGCGAGCTCGCCCGCAGGTGAGAAAGTCTGGACGGAGCAGCAGTTCACCGGACGAATGGTCGGCGCCGACAAGGACTACTGGCGACTGGCGGATGACGCGGGTCGCGTCTGGGAGATCCCTCGTGTGGTCGTGGCGAGAATCGAGCGAAGCGCCGGGGAGCGGCGTCAGACCAAGAAAGGCGCTTTGATCGGCGGTGCCGTGCTCGGAACTCTCTCGGGGGTCGCCGGTGCCGTCGTCGTCAGCCGAATCTTCTTCAATGAAGGGCACACCGGCGGCGAGCTCTGGGGCGGGCTAGGAGTCTGCGCGGCAGTAGTTCAGCCCGGGTGTGTCATCGTGCCTTGTGACCCGAGAGATCATCTTGCCTGGGTTAAACGGCAGTAGTGGGCTCGCGGACGAGTGCTCGCGAGGGAGGACGGGCGGATCCAAGGCCGGGTGGTGATCATACCCAGACCATCTTCTGATTGAGTCTCCTGAGGTTGAGCGCCAAGCAAACGAGATTCCACTCGGCGCTGGTTTTCTCAAGCCCTCGAAGGCTGAAGGATTGGAAACCAAGCACAGCCTTGATCCATCCGAATGGCGGTTCGCCGAGTTTGCGCCGCTTGTACCACTTGCGACCACGTTTCGTCTTGAGCTTCGCCTTCATGCGGAGCGTCGCTTCGAGCTTCGAATTCGACGTTGGTGGAGAGTCTTTACTTTTCTCTCCCCAGAGCCACGAAACCGTCGATTCCGGTACGTTCCAAGTGCAGTAGGTTCTTTTCGGAACGGTAGCCGGCATCGGCCAGGGCACGCTTGGGCTTCTCACCGGTGTTGGCTTGAGCCGTTTTCAGCATCGGCTCGAGCTGACCGACATCCGCAGCGTTGTTGGTCAACCCGGTCGCAACGATCAGCTGCGATTTCTCGTCGACGGCGGCTTGGGCATTGAAGCACTGCTGGTAGCCACTCGAATCCTTCATGATGCGGCTTTCGGGATCGGTGAAGTTGTCCTGCTTCTTGTCCGGAGGTACGCCAAATCTCCTTTTGAACTTTGGCCCTCGCTTCGATTCCTTGTCATCCCCTGGCCGACGTCCGGCCTGCTGATCTTCTTCCTTCTGACGGGCCTCCAGACGTGCCTTCGCTGCTTGGATTTTCTTGAGCCGTGAATCTCGGCGCGCCAGCTCTTCTGGCAGTTCGTCGCCACGAAAATCAGGACCAAACTCGACGTCTTCCGCAGCATCTTCTTGTTTCGCAAGAGCGGTGATAGCCCGAATCTCTCGACGGAGCTGTTTCTCCGTTTTCTTCATACGCTCGTAGCTCATCGCCTTGTGCTTGCTGGCATTCGCCTTGACCTTCGTTCCATCCAGAATCAACGTCCCAAGCTTGACCAAACCCACTTCTTGAGCCAGACGCACGACTTGGACGAATACAGATCGAAACTGGGACAAATGGTCACAACGGAAATCACTGATCGTCCGGTGTGCCGGGAAATTGCCTCCGCTCAAATAACGGTATGCGACATCCTCTTCCAGCTTCTTCGCGATCCCACGAGACGAAAACGTCCCTGTCGCATAGCCGTAGATCAGAACCTTCAGCATCATTCGAGGATCGAATCGTCGGTTCCGACGTCCATCGCCCTCGTAGCGCTCGTAGAAAGCACGCACATCCATCGCCTCCACCGTATCCGAGATGAAAAACGAAAGATGACCCTCCGGAAGCCAGTCTCGTGGATTCGACGGAAACAAACTCGATTGGTCAGGACTGTACGGACGGAAACTCGTTCCCATAACTTCAAAAACGCTCATTCACCCGATTTCGTTCCTGCCGCGCAGACTCCTAGGGGGCGCTGCCATTGGATTCACCGTTGGGGCGGGTGTGGGCGCCATCTTTGGAGCAGCAAACAAAGCCGAACATTGGGAACCGTTTCGCGAGACCTCAATACAACCGGTCGTGTGGATGAACAAAGATCGGCGCGGTTTCGGGTTTTCGCTTTCGTTCTAGCCACTGGCTCCGAACTGAGTCGCTTTCGGGTCCGCTGCTCTGACTCGAACTGATCCAGAACCTTCGCCGTGACTCTCCCCAGACGTCGACGAGTTCGAAGGCGAGCTAGTGGGAGCGCTGTCAGCGCGCCCCGAAGCGTTTCCGACGCGATGGAGCTGAGCGTCAGCTAAAGCCCAAACGAGCTGAGGCGCGCCATCCCACAGATCACGCAGAAGATGCTCACCCAGCAACTCCGGGACCTCGAGCGTCACGGGATCGTCAAGCGGACCCTCTAAGGAGGTCCCCGCCCGGGTGGAATACGAGCTCACAGCGCTCGGGCGCTCGGTACGGCCCATCTTCCGAGTGGCCTGCGACTGGGGGACCCAGCACCAGCCCGAACTCGACCGAGCTCGATCCGCCTACGACCGGAAACGCGGGCGTGCGTCGGGATAGGAGAGAAGGATAGGAGAATCGATTGGGGTGGCTCAACGGGACCGGGAGATCAGCGTCCTGATGAAGCACGTCAAGGTCCTGCTCGCGCCGCCGCTCCCTAAGAAGCCTCCGATCAGCTTCGAAGGCCGCCGCTCGTAGCCCCACCCCTCTCCCGCGCCTGCTCGATCAACACGTAGAGCACGGGAATGAAGTAGAGATTCAGCAGCGTCGAGGCGATCATCCCGCCGAAGACCGTGGTGCCGACGGAATGCCTTCCTGCCTGGCCGGCGCCGTGGGCCACGGCGAGCGGCACGACGCCGAGGATGAAGGCGAAAGACGTCATCAGGATCGGGCGCAGGCGGATGCGGGAGGATTCGATCGCGGCCTCCACGACCGGGAGGCCGCGCTTGCGGAGCTGCTCCGCGAACTCGACGATCAGGATCGAGTTCTTGCTGGCGAGGCCGACCAGCATGACGAGCCCGATCTGGCAGTAGACGTCGTTCTGAAGGCCGCGCAGCCACTGGGCGCCGACCGCGCCGAGCAGGGCCATCGGCACGGCGAGCAACACGATGAACGGCAGCACGAAACTCTCGTACTGGGCGCACAGTGCTAGATAGACGACGAGCGCGCCGAGCAGGAATAGGATCGTCGAGGTAGCGCCCGCCTCGAGCTCCTCGCGCGAGAGCCCGGTCCACTCGTAGCTGAAGCCGCGGGGGAGGACAGTGGCGCTCAAGCGCTCCATCGCCTCGATCGCCTCACCCGAGCTGCGGCCCGGGGCCGACGCGCCGTTGACGTTGGCCGAGCGGAACAGGTTGTAGTGACTGATGACCTGTGACGTCGACTCGCGCTTCACCTCCACGAGGTCCTCGAGCGGCAGCATGCGGCCGGCCTCGGAGCGCACGTAGTATTGGCGCAGGTCGCGCGGGTTCGAGCGGAAGCGGGCGTCGGCCTGGGCGTAGACGCGGTAGATACGGTCGTTGAAATCGAAATCGTTGACGTAAGTCGATCCGACGAAGACCTGAAGCGTCTGGGTGATCTCACTGAGCGGCACGTCTAGGGCCTTCGCCTTCTCGCGGTCGATACTGACGACGAGTTGCGGATCGTTGGCGGTGAAGCTGGTGAAGAGGCCATTCAGGGCGGCATCGCCATTGCCCTCTCGCACGAGCCCCTGGGTTGCTTGAGCCAGCTCCTCGAGCGAATGCGCCCCCTGGTCCTGCAGCACGTACTCGAAGCCGCCGAAGATGCCGAGGCCCTGCACGACCGGCGGCAGGAACGGGATCGCGATGGCACCGGTGACGCCGCCGAGCTTGCCCCAGAGCCCCTGGATCACGGCCTGCGCGGATTGGTCCGGGCGGGGACGTTCCGAGTATGGATCGAGGCCGAAGAACATCATGCCGCGGTTGGGCGCGAGGCCGGAGAAGCTGAAGCCGCTGACCGAGAACACCGTGTCCACCTCGGGGATCTCGGAGAGGATCGACTGCACCTGTTCGGCCACGCGCGCGGTGTGGGCGAGCGAAGCGCCCTCGGGGGCCTGGAGAAGCATCATGCCCCAGCCCTGGTCTTCGTCGGGCACGAACGCCCGCGGTACCTGCTGGTACACGAAGTACGTGAGGCCCAGACCTGCGAGGAACAAGGCGACCGCCAGCCGACGGTGGCCCAGGAAGCGCGTCAAGCCGTTGACGTACGCGCGCGTGGAGCCGTCGATGACCCGATCGACCCGGCTGAAGAACCACCCATGGGTCGGCTCGCCGCGCCCGAGCAGCAGGGCCGAGAGCGCCGGCGTCAGGGTCAGCGCGTTGAAGGACGAGATGATGAGCGAGCAGGCGATCGTCAGGGCGAACTGGCGATACAGAATGCCGGTCGTGCCAGGAAAGAGCGCCACCGGTACGAACACGGCGACGAGCACGAGAGTCGTGGCGATCACGGCTCCGGTCACCTCGCGCATCGCGGCTGAAGCGGCGCGCCGAGCGTCGCGCTCGCCCTCGCGGATGTGGCGCGCGATGTTCTCGATCACGACGATCGCGTCGTCCACGACCAGCCCGGTCGCGAGCACAATTGCGAAGAGCGTCAGAGTGTTGATCGAGAAGCCGAACAGCTTGACGAAGGTGAAGGTGCCGATCAGCGACACCGGGATCGTGGCGGCGGGGATCAGTGTGGCGCGCCAGTCTTCCAGGAACAGGAACATCACGAGGACGACGAGGATGATCGCCCCGCCGAGTGTGATCACGGCCTCGCGGATCGACTCTCCAACGATCTCCGTCGAGTCCCAGGCGAGGCGGACCTCCAGACCCGGGGGGAAGCGCTCCGACAGCCGATCCAGTTCGGCGGAGGCCGCCTTTCCGACTTCGAGCGCATTCGCGGTCGAGAGCTGTACGACGGCGATGCCGACGGCGTCCTGGCCGTTGAACTGCAGGATCGAGCCGTAGTCCTCGGCGCCGAGCTCCACCCGACCGATGTCCTTGAGCCGGACGAGTGTCCCGTCCCGGCCCGCCTTCACGATGACGTTCTCGAACTCGGAAGCCTCGCTCAGCCGGCCCACCGCGCGAACGCTGATCTGGAAGCTCTGGTCGTCCGGAGAGGGTGGCCGTCCCACCTGGCCCGCCGCCACCTGGACGTTTTGCTCGCGTAGCTCGTCCAGAACGTCCGCCGCGGTCAACTCGCGGCTCGCCATCAGAACCGGGTCGAGCCATAACCGCATCGCGTAGCGCCGCTCGCCGAAGATCAGGACGTCGGCGACGCCGTCGATGCGCTTGAGGTTGTCGCGCACGTAGACATCGACGTAGTTGCTCATGAAGAGCGGGTCGTAACGGTCGTCGGGCGAGTACACGGCGGCTCCGAACACGAAGTTCTGCGAGCTTTTCTGGACGAAGACACCGGTCTGCCTCACCTCGGCCGGCAGGCGGCCGAGGGCGACGTTGACGCGGTTCTGCACGTCCACGGTGGCGAGATCCGGATCGCGAGTGACGTCGAAGGTGGCGATGATCTGGCTCGTGCCGTCGTTGCCGCTCGAGGAGGTGAGGTAGCGCAGCCCCTCGGCGCCGTTGATCTGCTGCTCGAGCGGAATGGTGACGGACGTCTCGACGTCTTCGGCGCTCGCGCCGATGTAGTTGCTGATGACGAACACCTGGGGCGGAGCCAGGTCCGGAAACTGAGAGATGGGAAGCGTCGGTATCGAGGCCGCTCCCGCCAGGATGATCAGCAGCGAGCAGACGGTGGCGAAGATCGGTCGCCGGATGAAGAAATCGACGAACATCGGTCGGTGGCTATTCCTGTGGCTGGACGGTGGCGCCGTCCGCCAGCATCTGCGTTCCCGAGACGATGATCTTCTCGCCCGGCGCGATGCCGTCGAGCAAGACGTAGTCGTTGCCGACGATCTCGCCGACGCGTACCGCCTTCTGCCGCGCGACGAGAGCGCCCTCGCTCTCCTCTGCCACGAAGGCGAAATGCTGGCCCCCCAGGCGCGAGACGGCGAGGACGGGGATCACCGGCGACTCGCTCGACCCCCAGACGATGCGCGCACGAACGAACTGCGCGGGTCGCAGCGCGCCGCCTTCCTTCGGCACCCAGGCCTTCACCAGAACCGTCTGAGTGGCGTCGTCGACCTCGGGCGACACGAAGGTCACTTTCGTCTCGGCGGCCACTTCGCCCGCACTGTTCACGATCCGCAGCGGGAGGCCGGTGCGCAGACCGGGCGCGCGCTCGACGGGCACGGAGACGTAGATCTCGAGGCCGCTCGCGCGGCTGAGGGTCGTGAGCACGGTCGAAACCGTCACGCGGTCTCCGACGCGGACGGGAACGTCTCCGACCACGCCGGCGGCTGGCGCGCTCACGCGGTGATAGCGGAGCTGGACCTCCTCTTCGTTGAGCTGGGCGTCGAGCGATTCGAGCTCCGACTCGGTCGCGTCGAGCGCCGCGCGGGCGCGGTCCAGGTCGGTTCCACTGAGGATCCCCTCCTTGTGAAGCGCCTCGACCCGTTCGAAATCCTGGCGCGCGAACGCGAGGCTCGCCTGCTTCGCGGCGCGAGTGTCGTGCTGGCTCTTGACGGTCGCCTGCTGACGCGCCGGATCGATCTGCACGAGCGGCGTCCCCGCCGCTACGCGCTGGCCCGAGCGCACGAGGATCTCGGTGATCCGTCCCTCGACCTCGGGCATGATCACGGCGGAGTCGCGCGACTTGACGGTCGCGATGTACTCCGTCACATCCTCGATGGGGACCGCGAGGGCTTCGCGGATCTCGACCGGCATCGGGGGCATGCCCTGTCCGGGTGCGCCGTCGCCCCCGCAACCAGAGCCGGCCAGCAGGGCGCCCACCGCCACCGGCAGCCAGGCGAAACGAAGGGTTGGGGGCAACAACGGGTTCATGGCAACACTCTCCCAGCGCGTGACGCTAGCACGCGCGGGAGGGCTCTCCTTATATTAAAGGCGATTGGGGGTCTCCATTTAACCGGAGGAGTCCAGGTTGGCAGTTCTCCACGGGCGGTTCGCTGGAGAGCGCTCCAGGCTCGGCGGGTGCCCGCGCGCCTGCGGCTGCGAGGGCGGCACTGCCCGGGGCCGCTGGGTGGCGATGAGGTCCTGGTAGCGCACCGGGTCGTGGGCGACGGCGAGCTCGAGCACTCGGTAGAACACCATCCCGCGGCTGCGGGAGGTGCGGCGGTTGAAGCGGAACGCGAACTCATTCAGGTAGCTGGCCAGGTGCGCGTCGTTCACCGAGCCCTGGTGGGTACCCAGCAACCACCGCTTGGCTAGCGAGGCGACCCGGTGCACTGCGGGCAGTAGCTCGCCGGGATCCTCCCCGCGGGTTCGGGCGGCCCGCTGGCTGCGCCGGTCGTGGACGTAGCCGAGCTTCTCCAGCCCGCGGTAGCCCTGCCAGCCGTCGGTGACGATCCTCGCGCCCGGCTCGACGTGAGCCGTTACAAAGGCGTGCAACGAGGCGGCCGACGCATCGGTCAGCGGCAGCATCCGGCACCGTCCGAATCCTCTCGGCTCCCGGACCTCCACCGCGATCCCGGTCAAAACCTTCTTGCCTTTGGCCCGGCCGCTGCGCAGCCCCGCCTCCTCACCGCCGATGTAGGTCTCATCTACCTGTACCATCCCGGCCAGCCGGTCCCGGCCCGGGCGCACCAGCACCGACCTCAGCCGATGGAGCATCGCCCACGCGGTCTGGTAGGAGCCGATCTCCAGCGTCCGCTTCAGGCTCAGCGCCGAGATCCCGTCCTTGCCGGTGGCGAACAGCCAGCAGGCGGTGAACCAAACCGTTAGCGGCGTGCGCGTCCGGTCAAAGATCGTGCCCGCTGTCACCGACGTACGGCCGCCGCACCCTGAGCACATGAAGCGACCGTCGCCCAGCCGCCAGCCCCCATCATGGCCGCAGTCCAAGCAGGCGAAGCTGGCGGGCCACCGCAGCCACTCCAGGCAGTCCGCATCGGTCCGGAACCAGGCCTGGAACTCGCCCACGGACCGCGGATAGTGCGTGCCAGCACGAGGCTGATCCACCGGCTCAGTTTACACCGGTTAAATGGATACCCCAAAGTCGTCGCCTCGTGCGACAGCTGCTCGCGGAGGGACTGGTGCTCGGCGTCCTCGGCTGCGCGGCGGGCGTGTTGCTGGCTCGCTGGGTACTCCCAACCATCATTGCGGCCAGCCCTGCAGAGCTGCCGTTCTTGGAACGGGTCGGCCTCGATTCCACGGTCCTGGCGTTCGCAGCCTCGATCGCCCTGCTCACCGCGATCATCGTCGGTTTCGCGCCGCTGATTCAGCTGTCGCGCGTACGCCTCTCTCACGCCCTTTCGGAAGGCTCACGTGGCAGCGAAGGGCGTGGCAGTGCCGCGCTGCGGAGCGGGCTCGTCGTCGTCCAGGTCGCCGCGGCCCTGGCGCTCGCGATCGCGGCGGGACTGCTCGTGCGGAGCTTCACGACCCTGGTCCGTGTCGACCCCGGCTTTACCCCGCGCAACATCGCGGCCCTGCAGGTGTACCTCTGGGATCGCCACGGGGAGCCCGAGCAGCGGGCCGCCTTCGTGCGCGCCGCCCTCGAGCGGCTCCGCGCCTTGCCGGGGGTGAGGGAGGCCGGAGCCGCCTCGGGTGTGCCTTTCGTCCCGTCCAGCCCCGACAGTCCCGTGAGCTTCATGGTCGAAGCGCGCGGCGAGCCGCCGAGTGCCGAGCAGCCGAGCGCCGTGGCCACGGTCGCCTCGCCCGGCTACTTCGCCGCGCTCGGCATTGAAGTCGCGCAGGGCCGACCCCTCGATGACCGTGACACCATGGAGGCACCGCGCGTCGTCGTCGTCAACGAGACTCTCGCAGGCCGTCACTGGCCGAACGCCTCGCCCGTCGGCGAACGCCTGGTCGTCGGCCGGGAGCAGCCGACGTCACTCGAGGTCGTCGGCGTCGTCGCCGACGTCCGCCACACGGGCCTCGACGCCTTGCCGCGCGCGGAGCTGTTCATTCCGCACGCCCAGTCGCCTACCGGCTCCGTCATCTTCAGCGTCGCGACCGAGACGGATGTCGTTCCGCGCATCGCGGAGATGCGGTCCGCGATCTGGCAGGTCGACCCCGGACAGTCCTTCTACAGCACGGATTCTCTCGAAGAGCTGGTGGCCGCCTCCCTGGCCGAGCGCCGCTTCAACCTCGCACTCCTCGCCAGCTTCGCCGCACTCTCTCTGGGCTTGGCGTTCGTGGGCATCTACGGCGTGATCTCGTACACCACGCAACGCCGGGGTCGAGAGCTGGGTGTGCGCGTGTCGCTCGGCGCAACTCCACGCCAGATCTTCGCTCTCGTCTTGAAACAGGGCCTCGGTCTCGCCGCCGCAGGAATCGCCGTCGGCCTCGCGATGGCGTGGGCGGGCACGCGCCTCCTCGATGGGATGCTCTACGGCATCGGTGCGAGGGATGCGTCGACCTTCGCGACGCTGGCCGCGCTCGTGCTCGGGGTTGCGGCGCTCGCCTGCCTGGCGCCCGCGCGGCGAGCCACCGGAGTGGATCCCGCCACGACGCTGCGCGCCGACTAGCGGCTCAGGGCCTCGTCGCGAAGAACCCGAAACCACCAGGGCTGCCGCCCGCTCAGCGAGGGCCGGGCGCCAGCGGCCTCGAAACCGGGATTCGCCCGTTCGCCTTCGGACGCTGAGCCGCCATGGGCCGGCGGAATCGCACAGGTTTCAGGCCTTCGACAGCGAGGCATGAATCTTGATTGCGGGGAGGTGGGAGCGGCTCGGTGAGGGGGGCTATGTGGAGCGAAACACTACTGGATCTGCGCTACGCGGCTCGGGGCCTGGCGAGAAGACCGACCTTCGCCGCAGCGGGAATCCTCTGCCTTGCGCTGGGAGTCGGCGCGAACGTGACCCTCTTTGCCGCGGTGGACTTCTTCCTGCTCAAAGGCCTGCCGGTCCACGACTCGGACCGTCTCGTGCAAGTCCTGACGAAGCTCCGGGAGCCTGGCTCGGCGCTCCGCCGCAACGTTTCCTACCCGCTCTTCGATGCGCTTCGCAACGGAGCGACGACTCTAGGCGGCCTCGTGGCCGTCGATTCACTGCGCGCCAACGCTCGCCTCGGAAGCTTGGAGGAGCCCGTGACGGGCGAGCTCGTCAGCGACGGGTTCTTCGAAGACATGCGCGTGCCGCTGCGCCTGGGCGCTCCTCTCCCGGCCCAGGATGAGCGGACTCCGGGTGGCGAGCGCGCCGTAGTCATCAGCGAACGGTTCTGGCGCCGGGCTCTGCCATCGTCCGAGGCGGTGCTGGGGCAGACGCTCTTCCTCAACGGGGAGCTGTTCACGATCGTCGGTGTCGCGGCAGAGCCGTTCAACGGGACGAACTTCGGCGTGGTACGAGACGTTTGGATCTCGCTCTCGCACCGATCCCTGTTTCGAGGAAACGCGGAGTGGTGGAGAGACCCTTCCGACGCCAGTCTCGACGTCCTCGCGAGGCTGGTTCCACGAGCGACGACCGAGTCGGCATCGGCGGAGCTCCGAGCCATCGTCGGCCGCTTTGACGCCATGGGCGATGGCGCGGCCGAGCGGGACGTCGCGATCCTGCCGGAGCGTGCCGGCCTGCTGATGCCGAACGCTCCCCACCTCGTGGGCTTGGCGGGAATGGCCGCGATGGGCGGCGTCGGGCTCGTGCTGCTCGTGGCCTGTGCGAACGTGGCGAGCCTGCTGCTGGCGCGGGCGGTCACGCGACGACGCGAGATCGGCGTGCGAGTGGCGGTCGGGACTTCGCGCGGCAGGCTGGTGAGGTTGTTCCTTGCGGAGGCGCTCACGCTCGCACTGCCCGCGGCCGCGTTGGGTGTGATCGTGTCGTTCTGGACGACCGACATCTTCACGGTCTTTCTGCCGCCCCTGCCGATCCAGCTGAACTTCGACCTCGCCCCCGACCACCGCACGCTCGTCTTCGCGCTCGCACTTGCGCTCGCCGCGACTGTCGCGGCTGGGGCCGTCCCGGCGTTCGCTGGCTCTCGGACCGACGTCCTGGCGGCCTTGAAGTCGGGGGGCGCAGGCGGCACAGGCGCGCCGCTGCGGGGGAGGAGCCTTGACGCCGTGGTCGTTCTGCAGATAGGCGTCTGCATGGTGCTGCTGACGATGGCGGGGCTTTTCATGGGGACGCTGCGGAGCGTCCAGAACCTGGATCCGGGCTTCGACGCAGAGGGCGCCCTCGTGGTACGGCTGCCGCTCGAAGAAGCGCGCTATCCCGAGGGAGAGGGGCGCCGCTTCTACACCGAGCTCCTCGAAGGTGCGCGAAGCCTTCCGGGCGTCGAGGTCGCCGCCCTCGGAGCCAGCGCGCCGATGGGCCTCGTCGACCGTGTGCGTGTGCGAGAGGTCACCGCGCCCCCCGACTCCGCGCGCGAGGTCGCCTTCAACGTCATCTCCCGCGGCTTCTTCAACGCGCTCGGAGTGCAGGTCGTCGAGGGTCGCGACTTCGAGCTCACCGAAGGGATGAGCGGCGTGGCCATCGTCAGCGAATCCGTGGCCCGACGCCTGTGGCCGGATGGGGATGCCGTGGGCCAGCACATATCCATCGATTCCGACACGCCGCGGCGGGTCGTCGGTGTCGCCGCCGATTTCAGGTTGGTCGAGCTGGCCGAGCAGGAAATGTCGGCGATCTACGTGCCGTTCTCCCAGAGCTACCGAGCGCGCATGCTTCTCCTTACTCAAGACGGCTCGGGACCCGGCATCCTTCGTGCCGCTCGTGCGACGCGTCGTGAGAGAGCTGGATCCGCAGACGCTGGTGACGGGCCTCACGTTGGCACAGCTCGTCGCGACCGACCTGTGGTTGCCGAGAACCGCGGCAGTGTTGGCGGCGGCCATGGGTCTGCTCGGCCTGGTGCTGGCGTCGGCTGGCCTGTTCGGAGTGATGACGTTCACTGCCGCAGAGCGCACTCGCGAGATCGGGATCAGGCTCGCGCTCGGCGCCTCCGCGCGGGACATCGTGCGCCTCGTCAGCGGTGGCGCCGTGCGTCTGGTCCTGGCGGGCCTGAGCTTCGGGTTGTTGGGCGCTCTCGCGACCTCACGGGCTGCATCGGGCCTGCTGTACGGCGTCGAGCCCTGGGATCCGCGCGTGCTCAGCGGTGCTGTGGCAGGGCCGCTGGCCGTCGCCGCCAGTGCGAGCTACGCGCCAGCCCTCCGCGCCAGCCGACTCGATCCCAACGACGCCCTGCGGGTCGAGTAGGTCGTTGGAGTGCGTTGCCCAGGCGTGCGACGTCTCCATCGAGATGGAGGGCGCCGCTCAGTGTTCCGCACGGCGCTTGAAAGACCAGGTGGCCTCGAACTGGGAGCAGACAGTGCCATCGCCAGTGCGCGCGATCGAGCCGGCCGTGAAGGCCACCGCGTCGTCCTGATCGCAGGCGCGTCGGACCGCCGCGGCCAATCCGGCGACGTCGGCGCACGTGTACAGCGACGAACCGACGATGCGCTTACTGAATGCCGCGCGAATCTCGACCAGGATCAGTGCGACCGAACGGGGCGCGCCCCGGGCCAGAATCATCGCCGGCGCACCGGTGGACATCTCGGCCGCCATCATCTGGGCGGCGAAGTATGTCGAGCCAAACGGGTTCTGGGTGCGCCAGCCTCCCGGCAAGCCCACGACGCACTCCTGAGCATCGAGCCGCACCAGCCGCAACCCCGCGCAGGCCGCGAGCGGCAGCTTGCCCAGCAGATACAGCCGGAAGCCCCAGGGCCTCAGCAGACGGCGGCGGAGGCGCTCGCTCCTTTCGCCGAACAGCGGACGCCCACTCATCCGGGTCGACTACGGCTGCTGGCTCTCGGTCTGGAACCGCTCGAGGAGCGCGCGGATCTCCTCGCTGTCGTGGCCTTCGCCAATGAACCACTCGAGCTCTTCGAGCGCCATGGCGCGCGAGCCAGGGAAGTCCAGCTCCCACATTGCCCACAGCTTGGCCAACTCGCACTGCGCCCAGTCTTCCTTCTCGTGCAACGAGCGCAGCGCGTGGTGCAGGACCTCGTAGGGCCTGCCGGCGTCGCGGGCGACGTTGGCTGCAGCCCAGCGCGCTCCGGATTCGGCGTCCGTGGCCGTCAGGTAGCCGATCAAGCCGGCCAGATAGAGTTTGTCGACGCGATACTCGAAGGGTTGGTACCGGGCGATCGTCGTCAACGTGTTGAAAGCGACGCCGGTGAGCAGCTCGGAGTGCAGGGCGCTCTTCAGCGCATCGGCGACGGGCTCCTCGATGCTGTAGGTTTCCGGCTTCAGCATTCGCGAGTCCGTGTAGAGCACCATCCAGAGCGTTTGACCGTTGCGGCCCTGTCCCCGCACGATGAAAGGCTCGGGGCTCACGGCGTCGGCCGGCGCCGAGCCCTGCTCCCGGATCGTCTCCAGCATCTGCTTGGCGCTCTCGGTGGAGAGCGGCTTGACGATGATCGGAAGCTTGCGCAGCGAGAACTCGATCTCCGCGGCGGACGGGTGAGGGTGGGCATTCGCACCCGACCACTCCACGACAGGGCACCCCTTCTGCGTGTAGTGCGGGCGGAAGCCGGACAACGTGCCGCCGTTCTTCATCCGGATCTCGACACCCGGCCCACATCTCATCGTAGGCTCCCAACGACGGGGGGACGACCACCAGGTCGGGAGGGCCGGCTTCTGGTGTCTGCGCAGAAGCGGTGGCCGGCGGCGAGTCCTGGGGCGGTTCCGAAGGCGGCGCGCCGCAGCTTCCCGCAAACAGTGCGACCAAGACGAGCAGGACGGATCTCATGGTGCGGATTCTACTGCGTCCGTTGCGACGCACTTGTGTGCCGCCGGGCGCCCGGGCGGCTACAGGCGCGCGTTCCCGAACCCGAGGTGGGCTGGCGGGATTGAATCTCCTGTCAGGCGATGCACGGTCTGTGACATCGCCGCCGGCGCGGTGCTACAGGCGCAGTCCCAGGCCCAGGGACCAGACCCAGCGGCTGAGGTGAGCCTCGGTCGTCGGGAAGGTGGTGATGAAGGCATCGCGGGTGCCGGCGACTGGGTAGGGTCCGAACTTGAGAGATCGGACGTACCTGTATTGGCCGGTCAGCTCCACGAAGATCCGGCTCTGCGCCGGTAGGGCCAGCGCCGCCTCCAGAATCACACCGGGCCGAGTTCCTTGCGACTCGTACCGACTCCCGGAGTTCCAGCTCGTGACCTTTGCGTCGTTCCAGGACAGGCCTGCGCCTACGCGGAGGGACTCCGCGTAGGGGCGGAAAGCGACGATTGCCGCGTAGGTCCTGATCGAGTGCCGGGTGGAGAAGTACGCCGTGGGGTTCGAGTGATGCCCTCGCGTTTCGCCGAGGTCCACGCGGTTCCGGTCGACGACGAGCTCGAGGTCCCAGTGCCGCCGCAGGCGGTACCCGAGAACGATCGCCGGTGCTGCTGCACTGTAAGTGGTGGACGTGGGGTAGTTGACCTGGCTCGGTGTGATGCCGAAGAACGCGAAGAGCGGTGCCCCGAAAGAGGCTCCCCTCGTCCACTCCTCGGAGGATATCGGCTGGTCGAGCTGCGCGGAACGCATGCTGTCTTCGATCGCCCCCTGGCTCACCGGGCCTCCCTTCAGCCCGCGAGTCATGCTGAAGCGCCACCGTTTGCCCAGGCTCTCCTCCTTGCCGTCCCGGGCGACGCTGGCTTCTTCGCGATTCTCGACCGGCTGAGCCGGCAGCGTCGATGCCGGGCCGGTTGAGATCGCGATACAACAGGCTGCGACCACTGCGCGAGTCATGATCGTTACCTCCTGCTCCGAACATAGGCCCGCTCATGTGGAGTGGCGTGTGCCGCTGTGACGCTATCTCGGAGCGTCCTACTCACCGGCCTCGGCCTGCTTCCAGCTTGAGACGAACCGAACGCGAGGCCCGGGAAGGCCCCTGGTCCCGTGTTAGTCGGCGACGGACTGACTACTTCCGATCTCCAGCCCTAGGAGTCTGCGCGGCAGGAACGAAATCGGGTGAATGAGCGTTTTTGAAGTTATGGGAACGAGTTTCCGTCCGTACAGTCCTGACCGATCGAGTTTGTTTCCGTCGAATCCACGAGACTGGCTTCCGGAGGGTCATCTTTCGTTTTTCATCTCGGATACGGTGGAGGCGATGGATGTGCGTGCTTTCTACGAGCGCTACGAGGGCGATGGACGTCGGAACCGACGATTCGATCCTCGAATGATGCTGAAGGTTCTGATCTACGGCTATGCGACAGGGACGTTTTCGTCTCGTGGGATCGCGAAGAAGCTGGAAGAGGATGTCGCATACCGTTATTTGAGCGGAGGCAATTTCCCGGCACACCGGACGATCAGTGATTTCCGTTGTGACCATTTGTCCCAGTTTCGATCTGTATTCGTCCAAGTCGTGCGTCTGGCTCAAGAAGTGGGTTTGGTCAAGCTTGGGACGTTGATTCTGGATGGAACGAAGGTCAAGGCGAATGCCAGCAAGCACAAGGCGATGAGCTACGAGCGTATGAAGAAAACGGAGAAACAGCTCCGTCGAGAGATTCGGGCTATCACCGCTTAAAGCGGACCCGGTTTTCTTGGACACGAAACTAGGGAAAGTCATCTTGTTCAAGGAGACTCGATCGATGAAGCAGGTCAGGCGCAAGAGGTCTGAGAGGAAGAAGGGAGTGGGCGAGACGGAGGGAGCCCGGAGGGCGACCGGAGTTTCGCCCACCGGCGGCGCGGTGGTGGGCGCCTTGGGTCCCGGGCAGCGTTGGAGCGTGGCGCGCAAGCGGGAGGTCGCACTGCGGCTGCTGCGCGGGGAGTCACTCGAAGCGCTGTCTCGTGAGCTGTCCGTGGAGATGCACCGGCTGCAGCGCTGGCGTGATCAAGCCATGGCCGGGATCGACGAGTCGCTGCGGGAGCGCAATGGCGACCCGCTGAAGGTGGAGCTGGACGCGGCGGTCAAGCGGGTGGGCGAGCTCAGCATGGAGAACGAGCTGTTGCGGAAGAAGATCGGGGCGCCCCGCCCTTTGGCCTTCGGGAGGTCGCGGCGATGAGTGCGGCGATCTCCCCTGCGACAGGCCGGGCCTACGGGGTGGAGCGGGTGTGCCGGGTGTGGAAGCTGGCCCGCTCGAGCTACTACTCCCAGCTCGGCGAGGCGGCTCCCGAGATGGTCCGCGCTGGCCGACGTGGTCCCAAGCCCAAGGTGTCTGACGAGGAGCTGTTGCGGCTGATCCGAGAGGACCTGGCGGCCTCGCCGTTCGTAGGAGAAGGACATCGCAAGGTCTGGGCGCGGCTCAAGGTGCTGCGCCAGGTGCGCGTGTCGCGCAAGCGGGTGCTGCGGATCATGCGTGAGCACCACCTGCTGTCGCCGCGTCGGGTACGCCAGGGCGAGGGGCTGCTCCACGAGGGGACGATCACAACCGATGCGCCCAACCTGATGTGGGGGACGGACGGGGCGAGAGTTCTCACGGCAAAGGACGGCTGGGGCTGGATCTTCGTCGGCGTCGAGCACTTCAACAGCGAGTGCGTCGGCTACCACGTGTGCAAGAAGGGGACGCGCTACGAGGCCCTCCAGCCCATCGCCATGGGGCTGACGCAGCTCTTCGGCTCGGTCGAGGCGGGTGTGGCTCGTGGCCTCGAGCTGCGCATGGACCACGGGACGCAGTACCTCTCGGACCACTTCCTCAACCAGCTGCGTTTCTGGGGCATCACGCCCAGCTTCGCCTTCGTCGAACAGCCGCAGACCAACGGAGTGGCCGAGCGTTTCATCCGGACTCTCAAGGAACAGATCATTCATGGCCGCGTCTTCCACACCCTCGAGGAGGTGCGCCAGGCCGTGGCTGCCTTCGTCAAGCGCTACAACCAGCAGTGGCGCGTCGAGAAGCTGGGATTCCTCACCCCGCGCGAGGCCCGCGACCAGCACGGCCAGGGGAAGGCCGCGTGAACCTCGAGGTCATCAAAGAGGGGCTACCCCAGGTATGGACTCACCCCGCCGCGTCGATCCTGGGGCATCCTCGTGCGTCGTTTTCGGGATCGTCTGCCAAACGAACCCGAGATCGTCAAACTGGTGTCCAAGAAACCGGGCGCGGTACAGGGCTATCACCGCTCTTGCGAAACAAGAAGATGCTGCGGAAGACGTCGAGTTTGGTCCTGATTTTCGTGGCGACGAACTGCCAGAAGAGCTGGCGCGCCGAGATTCACGGCTCAAGAAAATCCAAGCAGCGAAGGCACGTCTGGAGGCCCGTCAGAAGGAAGAAGATCCGCAGGCCGGACGTCGGCCAGGGGATGACAAGGAATCGAAGCGAGGGCCAAAGTTCAAAAGGAGATTTGGCGTACCTCCGGACAAGAAGCAGGACAACTTCACCGATCCCGAAAGCCGCATCATGAAGGATTCGAGTGGCTACCAGCAGTGCTTCAATGCCCAAGCCGCCGTCGACGAGAAATCGCAGCTGATCGTTGCGACCGGGTTGACCAACAACGCTGCGGATGTCGGTCAGCTCGAGCCGATGCTGAAAACGGCTCAAGCCAACACCGGTGAGAAGCCCAAGCGTGCCCTGGCCGATGCCGGCTACCGTTCCGAAAAGAACCTACTGCACTTGGAACGTACCGGAATCGACGGTTTCGTGGCTCTGGGGAGAGAAAAGTAAAGACTCTCCACCAACGTCGAATTCGAAGCTCGAAGCGACGCTCCGCATGAAGGCGAAGCTCAAGACGAAACGTGGTCGCAAGTGGTACAAGCGGCGCAAACTCGGCGAACCGCCATTCGGATGGATCAAGGCTGTGCTTGGTTTCCAATCCTTCAGCCTTCGAGGGCTTGAGAAAACCAGCGCCGAGTGGAATCTCGTTTGCTTGGCGCTCAACCTCAGGAGACTCAATCAGAAGATGGTCTGGGTATGACCACCACCCGGCCTTGGATCCGCCCGTCCTCCCTCGCGAGCACTCGTCCGCGAGCCCACTACTGCCGTTTAACCCAGGCAAGATGATCTCTCGGGTCACAAGGCACGACCGGATGCCACGTGTCCCACGCCCCCATGTTGATGAGCGACCAGAACGCCACCGGTACCGTCAGGCCGAAGAGGTTGGCCAGGCGAAACCCGACGCCGCTCACGTGAACCGCGCGCGGGTTCCAGCGATAGTCCCAGCGCCAGGGCTCGTCGGGATGGTGCGGCTTCAGCCGCCGGATGCGCCATCCGCGGATCCGCATCAGCACCCGGTCGCCGATCATCGCCAGGCAGAACAAAGTGAGCGAGTAACCGAAGGCGCCGACGACCCAGAGCGGCTCCTGCCCGGACACCTCGTTCGACAAGCGGTGCTCGACATCCGTCAGTATGAGCCGAACGGACCAGATGGCGCAGACCGCGAGGAGCGACGCGACCCCACCCAGGCCGGCGATCGCGAGCGCGCTCGCTCCCCGCTCGGTGTATTTCAGGACGCGCCGGCGCCCCTCGTGATGGGCGAGCCTGATGGGCTCCCGGCGCTCACTCTCGTGCTCTGTGCGCGACATAGTGCCAGTCACGCGACTCGGGGCGGCGCCGGGTGAACGGTTTTGCTGGCCTCGGCGGCGTCCCCCGCGGGAGAGATCAGCCCCGGGCTCGCTCCAGCGCCGTGGTCAGAGCCCGCTTGACCAACACAGCGGCGAGGTGGGTCCTGTATGCGCCGGAGGCGTAGTGATCGCCCATGGGGTCGGAGATGGCTTCCTTGACCTTCTCAGCCGCAGCCGCGATCGAGTCGGCGTCGGCGGCTTGTCCGGTCAGCGCCTTCTCGACGGCCGAAGCGCGCGTGGCCTTGGCGGTGACGCCACCGATCGCGACGGACACTTTATTGCACTTACCGCCGTCGACCGTCACGATCGCGGCCGCTCCGACGACGGCGTAGCTCGACGCCGGATGGCGGTGCTTCATGTAGCAGCCGCCCGTGCCCTTGCCGTAGTTCGGGACGCGGACTGCCGTGAGGATCTCTCCTTCCGCGAGGGCGGTCTCGAAGATATCGACGAAGAACTCCTCGGCGCCGATCTCGCGCGAGCTGCCGCCGGCGCCCTGAGCCGTCATCGTCGCGCCGCACGCGACCATGACGGTCGGCAAATCGGCCGCCGGATCCGCGTGGGCGAGCGACCCGCCGATGGTGCCGCGATTCCGCACCTGCAGATCGCCGATCTGCAGCACCGCCTCGGTCACGATCGGGCAGCCGACGCCGACATCCTGCGACGCCGCGATGTCGGAGTAGGTCGTCATCGCGCCGATCGTCGAGGCCTTGCCGTCGTTGCTCACGCCGGCGAGCTCCTCGATGCCGCCGATGTCGATGAGGGCCGACGCGTCGGCGAGGCGGAACTTCATCGCCGGCAGCAAGCTGTGGCCGCCCGCCAACAACTTCGCGTCGGGGTTGGTCTTCAATAGGTCCGCGGCCTCGCTCACGGAGCCGGGACGGTGGTAGTCGAAGGGGGCGGGATACATGGTCTACCTCGCGTCCTTGATCGCCGTGTACACCCGCTCGGGCGTCATCGGCATGTCGATCTTCTTGACGCCCAGGGATGTCAGCGCATCGATCACCGCGTTGTAGACGGCGGGTGTCGAGGCGATCGTGCCCGTTTCGCCGATGCCCTTGACGCCGAGCGGGTTCACCTGGGTCGGGGTTTCGGTCATCGCCAGCTCGAACTTCGGGAAGTACTCCGCCTTGGGCACCGCGTAGTCCATCATCGAGCCTGTCAGCAGCTGCCCGGCGTCGTCGTAGGCGGCTTCCTCCCACAGCGTCTGCCCGATCCCCTGGACGATTCCGCCGTGAATCTGACCCTCGACGATCATCGGGTTGATGACCCGGCCGCAGTCGTCGACGGCGACGTAGCGCTCGAGCTTGATCTCGCCCGTCTCGACGTCGACGCGCACCATCGCGATGTGAGTGCCGAACGGGTAGACGAAGTTGGGCGGATCGAAGAACGACGACGCCTCGAATCCCGGCTCGACGCCTTCCGGCATGTTCCAGGCGACGTTGGACATCAGCGCGACGTCCTGGATCGTCTTTGACTTGTCGGGGGATCCCTTCACGAAGAACTTGCCGTCTTCGTACTCGATGTCTTCCTCGGCGGCCTCGAGCAGATGAGCCGTGACCTTCTTGGCCTTTTCCTTGAGCTTGGTGAGCGCGCCGCTCAGCGCGCCTCCACCGACGGCCGTGGTGCGGCTCCCGTAGGTGCCCCAGCCCATCGGTGTCTGCGACGTGTCTCCGTGCATCACGAGGACGTCGTCGACGTCGACGCCGAGCGCGTCGGACACGATCTGGGCGAACGTCGTCTCTTCACCCTGCCCGTGCGGCGAGACGCCCACCATGACGTGGACCTTGCCCGACGGGTGGAAGCGCACGATCGCGCTCTCCCACAACCCGCCGCCGAAGCCTACGGCTCCGGCGACCTGCGACGGGCCGAGACCGCAGATCTCAGCGTAGGTGCTGAAGCCGATACCGACGTACTCCTGCTTGGCTCGCAGCTCCTTCTGGTTCTTGCGGAAGCCGTCGTAGTCCGCCATCTGCAGGGCCTTGTCGAGGGCCGCTTCATAGTTGCCCGTGTCGTAGGTGATCCCGGTGGCGACGTTGTGGCCGTCGGTGAACGGCGGAATCAGGTTCTTCCTGCGCAGCTCGACCGGATCCATCTTCAGCTCGTAGGCCATCAGGTCGACGAGCCTCTCGACGAGGAAGGTGGCCTCCGGCCGGCCCGCGCCGCGGTAGGCGTCGACGGGCGTCGTGTTGGTGAAGACACCGTAGACGTCCTCGTGGATGTTCGGGATCTTGTAGACGCCGGACAGCATCAGACCGTGGAGGATCGTGGGCACTCCGGGCGCTGCGGTCGAGAGGTAGGCCCCGAGGTTGGCCCACACCTTGGCGCGCAGGCCGACGATCGTGCCGTCCTTCTTCGCCGCCAGCTCGACCTCCTGGACGTGGTCGCGGCCGTGGATCGTGGCCTTGTAGTTCTCGCTGCGCGTCTCGGTCCACTTGACCGGCTGGCCGGTCATCTTGGACGCGAAGATCACCATCGAGTCTTCGGGGTAGTGGGGGATCTTGCTACCGAATCCGCCGCCGACCTCGGGTGCGATGACGCGGATCTTGTGCTCGGGGATGCCGGTATCGAGAGAGAGCAGGAAGCGGACGATATGGGGGTTCTGGGACGTTGCCCAGAGCGTCACCTCGCCCGTGGCCGCCAGGTATTGCGCGAGCGCCGCGCGCGGCTCCATGGCGTTGGGAATGAGCCGTTGGTTGCGGATGCTCTCCTTCACGACGACGTCGGCGTCCTTGAAGGCCGCCTCGACATCTCCACCCGTAACGTGCCAGTGGAAGCACTGGTTGCCCGGTGCCTCTTCGTGGATCTGCGGCGCGCCATCCTGGGTCGTCTTGAACGGATCCGTCACCACGCCCAGTGGCTCGTAGTCCACCTCGACGGCCTCCGCCGCGTCGCGCGCGTGGTAGCGATCCCTGGCGACGACGATCGCGACGGCGTTTCCGACGTAGCGGACGGTGTCGATCGCGATGGGTGGGTAGGGCGGCAGCTTCTGGTCCGAGTCGGGGACCACCCAGGCGCACGGGATGGGTTGGAATCCCGCATCCTTCATCTGTTGGCCCGTGTAGACGCCGACGACGCCCGGCATGGTCGAGGCTTTGTCCGTTCGGATGGCTTTGATTTTCGCGTGGGCATACGGAGAGCGCACCACGGCCAGGTGCAGCATTCCGTGGAGGACGAAGTCGTCCGTGTACTTGGCGGTGCCCGTGATCAGCCGCGGGTCCTCGCGTCGCTTGATTCCCGAGCCGAAGATCCTCGATGCCATTTCGCCCTCTTACCCGCGCATCCGCTCGGCGGCGTCCTGTACGGCCGTGACGATGTTCTGGTAGCCCGTGCAGCGACACAGGTTGCCTTCGATGCCGTGGCGCACCTGCGAGTCGCTCGGATTCGGGTTGCGCTCGAGCAGCTCGCAGGCGGTGAGGATCATGCCGGGCGTGCAGAAGCCGCACTGCAGACCGTGCTTGTCCCAGAAGGCCTGCTGCAGCGGGTGCAGCTCGCCGTCCTTGGCCAGCCCTTCGATCGTCGTCACGTCGGCACCGTCCGCCTGGACCGCGAGCACGGTGCACGATTTCACCGCCTTGCCATCCATGAGGACCGTGCACGACCCACACTGGCTCGTGTCGCAGCCCACGTTGGTGCCCGTGAGGCCGAGCGACTCGCGTACGAAGTGGACAAGCAGCATGCGCGGCTCGACTTCTGCGCCGTGCTTGCGGCCGTTGACCGTCAGGGAGATCGACCGTCTCATCTGGGTCTCCTCCAGAGTTTCGAGAGAAAGGGTGAGAAAGGTGGCTAGTATGTTCGCGAGTCGAGCCGAGTGTCAACGGGCATACGGCTGTCGGTAGTGGGTCATTTTGGCTGCCGCTCGCCAGCCGACCTCGCCTTGCCCTCACGCAGGACTCCGCGCAACAACGGGGACGATTCACAGGTCGCGGATCAGACCAAGGAGCTCCGCAGACGTGGACGCTCTCAGCTGACGCTTGATGTTGCCCCAGCCATCAGCCGCGTGCCGGTCCCTCGCCGCCCCATAGTGTGTCGGTCCAACACCCGAGTTTAGCTGCAAAGACGGCCTCGATCGAAGTGACGGCGGGCTTAGTCTGCTGCACGCTTCGTCAGCTTCATGCCTTTTTGTTTGGTGGCTGGTTCATTCCATGCAAAGTCCTTGTATTCAGCCACGGCCTCGATCACAAACTTCTTCCACAGGTAAAGCGGACCCGGTTTTCTTGGACACGAAACTAGGGAAAGTCATCTTGTTCAAGGAGACTCGATCGATGAAGCAGGTCAGGCGCAAGAGGTCTGAGAGGAAGAAGGGAGTGGGCGAGACGGAGGGAGCCCGGAGGGCGACCGGAGTTTCGCCCACCGGCGGCGCGGTGGTGGGCGCCTTGGGTCCCGGGCAGCGTTGGAGCGTGGTGCGCAAGCGGGAGGTCGCACTGCGGCTGCTGCGCGGGGAGTCACTCGAAGCGCTGTCTCGTGAGCTGTCCGTGGAGATGCACCGGCTGCAGCGCTGGCGTGATCAAGCCATGGCCGGGATCGACGAGTCGCTGCGGGAGCGCAATGGCGACCCGCTGAAGGTGGAGCTGGACGCGGCGGTCAAGCGGGTGGGCGAGCTCAGCATGGAGAACGAGCTGTTGCGGAAGAAGATCGGGGCGGCCCGCCCTTTGGCCTTCGGGAGGTCGCGGCGATGAGTGCGGCGATCTCCCCTGCGACAGGCCGGGCCTACGGGGTGGAGCGGGTGTGCCGGGTGTGGAAGCTGGCCCGCTCGAGCTACTACTCCCAGCTCGGCGAGGCGGCTCCCGAGATGGTCCGCGCTGGCCGACGTGGTCCCAAGCCCAAGGTGTCTGACGAGGAGCTGTTGCGGCTGATCCGAGAGGACCTGGCGGCCTCGCCGTTCGTAGGAGAAGGACATCGCAAGGTCTGGGCGCGGCTCAAGGTGCTGCGCCAGGTGCGCGTGTCGCGCAAGCGGGTGCTGCGGATCATGCGTGAGCACCACCTGCTGTCGCCGCGTCGGGTACGCCAGGGCGAGGGGCTGCTCCACGAGGGGACGATCACAACCGATGCGCCCAACCTGATGTGGGGGACGGACGGGGCGAGAGTTCTCACGGCAAAGGACGGCTGGGGCTGGATCTTCGTCGGCGTCGAGCACTTCAACAGCGAGTGCGTCGGCTACCACGTGTGCAAGAAGGGGACGCGCTACGAGGCCCTCCAGCCCATCGCCATGGGGCTGACGCAGCTCTTCGGCTCGGTCGAGGCGGGTGTGGCTCGTGGCCTCGAGCTGCGCATGGACCACGGGACGCAGTACCTCTCGGACCACTTCCTCAACCAGCTGCGTTTCTGGGGCATCACGCCCAGCTTCGCCTTCGTCGAACAGCCGCAGACCAACGGAGTGGCCGAGCGTTTCATCCGGACTCTCAAGGAACAGATCATTCATGGCCGCGTCTTCCACACCCTCGAGGAGGTGCGCCAGGCCGTGGCTGCCTTCGTCAAGCGCTACAACCAGCAGTGGCGCGTCGAGAAGCTGGGATTCCTCACCCCGCGCGAGGCCCGCGACCAGCACGGCCAGGGGAAGGCCGCGTGAACCTCGAGGTCATCAAAGAGGGGCTACCCCAGGTATGGACTCACCCCGCCGCGTCGATCCTGGGGCATCCTCGTGCGTCGTTTTCGGGATCGTCTGCCAAACGAACCCGAGATCGTCAAACTGGTGTCCAAGAAACCGGGCGCGGTACAACTTCTTCCACAGGAAACGCTTCGTCTCGTTGTTTATCCAATGACTCGGACGCAGGACGCTGTTTCCACGGGCCCAGACGAACAAAACCCTCTCTGTCCCGTCTGCGTGACTCAACTCAAACAGCCCTTCCTCAACCCGTTCGAGCCGATGGCAATCAAACGGCAGTTCGAGCGCCGCTTCCGCTTCTCCCTCCTCGAGCACCAGACTCTCGTCAAGCACTTCCTTTTCGAGCGTCTCCCTCGTCAGCTCACCATCGCTGTAGGTCAAGCGGGTAACCTCCCGCACTTTCAGTTCACCGTTCAGCTTGAGCGTGAAATGCCGTTCGCTCGTGAAGGAACCTTTCAGCAAGGCCTGGTGTGCGGCTTGGAGGACTAGACACTCCTCCTCGCCGGGTTTCATCAGCGCCACTGCCAACAGAAGGAGGAGAGGCCAGTTTGTCAACCTCTCTCCTCCAGTCCAGGAAGGCTCTTCTGAACGGCCGCCCGACCAGCGGCGGCCCCACAGTTCGTAGGCCCCGGCAGCTTCGTGCGGTCGTTAGCCAGCCTCACCAGAGAACGCGACCATTCCCCGTCAGGATGCTGATCCCCTGCACGAACATCGGCACAGCTGCCATCGTGGCAGCAAGGACGGCGCTCACTGGCCGATTGCGTTGACTGCGATGAAGTAGCCCATTGTCAGGTTGAGTTGGAAACGGCGGTTCATCCAGTCGACGAGGCCCGGCGCCTCTTCAACGACGTGCGCTAGGACTACGAGAGGTGCAAGGGACAAGAGCTGGGGACGGAGCAACGTGCGACTCATGACTGAACGGTCGGAGACATAGGTGACGGACTAGTCCAGGGACATGGGCAACACGCGGATCAGCTGCAAGCGGCGAGTTGATGATGACGCGCGCGCACCCTCAGCTACACAGGCGCTGCTTGTCAGCTGCATCCGTTTGTTGGGGCGCCCCACGCTCACGAGGCGGCTCCAAGGCTTGGGCGGTAGCGGATCAGGCGAACATTCGCGTGGGAGGGAATGGTCCCAAGAGCGTCCAGCATGCAGGACAAGGCTTCGTCTTCAGTCAACCCACCCGTACCCGCGCCAATGATGGGGAATGCGACAGAGGCAAACCCGCCGTCGACGACGATGCGCATGGCAGAGCACACCGCCGTGCCAACGGACCCTCGGGACGCGCGCCACATCAGGTTGAGGCCTGCTACATGAATGATGGCTCGGAAGGGAAGCCGGCCCGCGCTGGTTATGACGGCACCACCGAGAGGGATCGGTCCTGCCCTCGCGAGCTCGCGAAAAGGCGCATAGCGCCCCGCCGCTTGATCGCACCCGAGACGCCTTGTGGGAGGAGAAGCCACCACGGGATGACGTTTCGGTTCCACGCGTTGACGATGACCTCGACATCCTGCGTCAGTAAGTCTCCGTCAGCCACGACGGGCGTCACACGCGCATCCACGTCACCTCAGGACGCTCCCAAGGTCGGTCCAACACCGAGTTCAGCGGCGAGGCTCCATCGCTTGCGCCGGCCTCGTCCGCTGCAACTCATTGTTCGGCGGCGCCTTCCTCACGACTGTCTGTTCGCCTGGGTGTTTAGCATGAGAAGCTCGGCTTCTTCCAGGTACTTCTTTGGCAAGACGGCAAGATCATCGTCTTCGTCCTTGATGACGAAGAAGTCGGGCCGGGAAAGCACACGAATACCACCATCCCAACGGAGGAACGAAGCACCCCGCGCGCTATGCATCCGAAGACCTTCTGCGTCGGTCGTAACCGTCACATCTTCCTGTAGCCAGGCATATGTCCACAGCATCATCGGTCTCACAGCTCGCAGTTCTTGGACAGTCGACCAGGCCCATGCAGCCGCCGCCCCAAGCGCGAAGGCGGCAAGCATGCGATTAATGGGCAGCAGACATAGGCCAACTGCCAGAGCGCCCACGGGGAAGCGTAGCGATCTGCTAAGCGTCTTCCGCTGGTTCTCCCGAATGAGTCCCGAGAGATCGTCTGGTGTCGCGCGGAACGTTGTCACCGTCGAGACTCAGCCAGCAGCTGCGGCTTCCTCACGTCCGCCGAACACTGGGCGTCTTCAGGTGGTCAACGCAACAAACCGGCCAAAGACTTCGGATGGTTTCATCCAACCTAGTGTTTGTCGAGGGCGGCCGTTGAGCTCGCGCGCAACAGCGTTGAGCTGGGCTCGAGTGTAGGCGCTCAGGTCCTGGGTCCTGGGGAAGTACTGTCGCAGTAGGCCGTTGGTGTTTTCGTTGCTGCCACGCTGCCAGGGGCTGTGGGGGTCACAGAAGTAGACGTCGATCTTGGAGTCGACGCTGAAGCGGACGTGCTCGGCCATTTCGTTGCCCTGATCCCAGGTGAGGCTGCGGCGCAGCTCTTTGGGGAGCTGGGAAATCTGGCGAGTGAGGGCAATGCGCACCTGCTCGGCGCTGCGACCATTGGGTAGGTGAAGGAGCATCACGTAGCGGCTCGCACGTTCGACCAGCGTGCCGATCGCGGAGCGTGCCCCCTTGCCGATGATCAGGTCACCCTCCCAGTGTCCGGGAACGGCGCGGTCCGCAGCCTCGGCGGGTCGCTCGCTGATCATGATCATGCCCCGCAGCCGTCCAACACGAGAGTGTTGGGCGCGCTTGTGCGGACGCCGTCGAGTGCGACCACTACGAAGACAGGCCGTCAGCTCCTTGCGCAAACCTCCGCGAGCCTGGACGAACAGCGAACGATAGATCGTCTCGTGCGACACGTGCATCTCTGGGCTATCAGGATAGTCGCTGGCGAGAGACGCAGCGATCTGCTGCGGCGACCACCGCTTGAGCAACCGGCGGGTCACTTCACTGCGAAGTCGTGAAAGCAGCTGCAGCCTTCCTGCCTTTGGTCGCTTCGCGCGTCGAGCCGCAGTCTCTTCAGCCCTCCATGCGCGATACCCACTCCGCTGCCCGTTCCTGGACACCTCACGCGAGATCGTCGAGGCGGCTCTGCCCAGGCGGCGCCCAATCTGGCGCAGCGAGCCACCTGCCCTCAGACCCCGAGACAGCTCCTCACGCTCAGCCACTGACAATCGCAGGGGGGAGCGTCCTTGGGACCTCTCCAGCAGACCCCCAACCCTCCGCATGAATCGCTGGATCGTCTTGGTCGAGCACCCGACCGCCCCTCCCACAGCTGCAAACGTCTCCCCCTCCGAGAGCCGCCGCCGAATCTCCAAGTAGTCCGCGTGCTTCAGTCGCCTGCGTGGCCCTCTTCGTCGATGCAACATCTGGCCTCCTCCGAACCTGGGGCTCGGATCATCGCCGAGATGTTGCGTTGTTCACATGAAATCACCCTGCGGATCAGCTGCAAGGCACACTACAGTGAAGATGGCCGCTCAGCTACCACCGGCGGGCCAACCTCAGCGTGCCTTGTCAGTTGCATCCGCTCGCTATGCGGCCCCCGGTCCTTGCCGATTGAGAAGGCGGCGTTTGAGCTGTCACGAGAACGCCTCCTCGCTTGGCTCCAACCAGCGTTCCAAGTATGCGCCACCCTCTGGCAGAAGCCTCACGATGAAATGCTGCATGTCGACGAAGATTGCGCCGGAGTCATCCTCAACGATCGATAGGGGCTCCAAGTAGGGACAAGTGCTCTGGTAAAGTCGCTCGAAACGACCATCAGGGTGGAGTCGGTGGACTCCCGATGGGGTGGCTACTAGGGTCGACCCGCTGCGCTCGACGAAGTGGCTTCCGAACTCCCGACGAAAGTCGGCCACCCCGGTGACTTTCCATTCGGCATCTACCCGTCCGAGGAACAGAGCCTCTGCTGAACGGTGCTTGTGCCCCGTATGCCAAGGCCACTGGTCCGCTACTCAATTCGAACAGCCCGACGACTCCGGCGTTCGATAGCTCCCGATGTTCGGCGCCCGACGCGGCGGCCCAGATCAGCCGTCCTCCCCACTCGCCACGATTCCAGCCAACGAGGTACCCGTCATCAACTGGGAGAACGAGCGGGCGCTCGACCGGCACAAGGCTGACAAGTTCTTTGGGGACCCAGTCCCGAGTGTTCCTACGGGGCACCGGCTCCCACGCCCCGCCGAGTAGCGGATAGTGATCGGCAGTCATCCGGCCGCCTTGCATTGACACGTGCCACGCGAAGGCGCCTTGGTGCCAGCCGCGGTGAGGGAGATCTGTGCAGTCATTCGCCTCGTACCGAGTCCAGTGGGCAATCGGAACAGGGGGATCAGGTGGAGGCAGGCTCCGCGAGCATGAGCTCATGCCGAGGAGTAGGACTGCCGCGCAGCGTCCAATCGACGGCACCGCCGTTACCTTGAGACCCTCATCTCAAGTCCGCATAACATTGCAGTTCAGCCGCAAGGCAGCCTACAAGAACACTGGCTCGCGAATGCGGGCCCACTTCATAGCCTGCCTTGTCAGTTGCAACTGCTTGTTAGACGGCCTCCCCGGTCTTATCGAGTCCTCTGCCCCGAGTTCAAGGATGGCCAAGTTTAGCCCGTGACCTACCAACTGAACGGTGATGTCCCGTCGCTTGTTGAAACTGAGCGGCGGCAGTTCACGTCCTAAGCGGCGTTTTCCTTCTCGTCAAGTGCTGCGTCTCGTGCTCTGAGGGCAGCGATCAGTTTGGGCATCTCTCGGTAGCCTCTGATACGCCGGAAGCGCTGCTCGGCATCCAACACGGCGGCGCCACACCAGCGGAGAATCATGCGACCTCCGCGCCAGCGCTTCACGCGCCGCGAGACTCTGCGGACGCTGCCAACGAGGTTGTCGATCGGATTCGTTGTTCGCAGCGACAGCTGGAGCCGTTCGGGGAGTTCGAGCTCGATGACAGTGAGCGTCTGGTCGAGGCCCTCGCGCAGGGAGGCGGCAGCGCCAGGATGCTCGGACTCGAGACGGGTGGCGAGAGCCTCGAGGAGCCGCTTTGCCCGCTTAGCGTCGCGACACTCGTAGGCTTGACTCATCGCCCGTCGCACACCAGGTCGCATCGACTCCGGCAAGTGGTCGGCAACGTTCCGCTTCTTGTGCTCCTGGCAGCGCTGGATGAAGGCACGGCCTCCGAAGACGTCCCTGCAAGCCTTGTGTAGAGCCTTCGCTCCGTCAAGGACGATGAGCAAGCTGCGGTTCGTCTGCAGACCGCGTGAGGCGAGATTCTCGAGCAGGGCTTTACAGGCCCGAGCGTTCCCGGTCGCCCCTTCCCACAGGCCCAAGACCTGCTTCTTCCCGTCGTTTTCGAAGCCGAGCGCCACCAGAACGACGTGATCCTCAAAGTGAATTCCGTCGATCATCAGCACCGCCAATTCCAGTCTTGACAGATCGCGACGCTGCAGCTTCACCAGGTGTCGCCGTGTTCCTTCGAGGAAACGCCGGCTGACGGCACTCCGGCTCTTGCCCCGTTCCGGGACTTCGACCGGAAGCTTCTCTAACGAACCCGAGTAGCCTCGTGTCGACACGCCAAGGATCATCTGCTCGAGGGCCCGTTGCTTCAGTGGATCCTCACGAGACCATTCCGTCCACGCCGGCAGCTCGAGCTCGCGGCCGTCGACCGACCGAACCCGAGGGCGCGGCAGCGTCACCCAACGTCCGCCCATAACCAGCGATCCGACCGTCGTTCCGTGGCGATGAGCTTTGCGATCCGCGTTCTGCTTGTAGCGTGGCCCGCACAGCACCTCCTGCTGAGCACGCAGCATCTCGATCGCCTGGATCGTTCCGCTCGCGATCACAGTCTCGAGTAGCGTCTGACGCATCAGTTCAGCCAGCGGCGACGCTAATTGACCAACAACCTCTTGGGGGATGGCTCGTCCGCTGATAGCTTTCTTCATGGCGGCTTTCTCCTCTTTTGATCCAGCCCGATGATCCCATCGGGCCGGAGAGGCCGCCACTCAACTTTCAACAGATTTCGGGACTACACCGGAGAAATAGTCTCCAACGGAACACCTCAGTCCGGCTAACATGTTATTAGGCCGGTCGGCATAGATCGTTGTGGTCGGCGGGATAGAACCGGCGGCCAGGCGGAGTGTGGGGCTGTAAGTACCTTGGCGTCAATCGGCTGAGTCTCCGCGAGCCGGGGGCGGGTCGGAGCTAGGCCGCGGGGCCGGTCGGCCTAGCACGGGGGCACCTCCTGACGAGCGGACGCGAACCGAGTCTGGGCGGGCAGGCGGTCGGCGGGGCTGCGGACTCCACGACCGCCGCGATTCAGCACGTGGGTCCTGAAGCACCATCTCAAACTGACCCACCATCGCTTCTGACGGACCCACTACCCGGCTGTCGCTCTAGGGGCGATCACCGCGCGGCGCACCCCGCTCGGGGACGTCGGCGAGAAGGCCGCCGTGCCCCAACGCCGCGATGTCATTGACGCTCAGCCGCTCGCCGACCAACAGTCTGGGCAGCACCCAATCGATGACGTTCGGCTTCTGGCTGCGGGCGCAGCCGGGGGCGCCCACGACCGCCGTGTTCTCTCCCAGGTAGGCCAAAAGCAGCAGGTTCCCAGGGTCCACGGGGGCGCCGTAGACCTCGACGCTGCCCCCGGCCGCCTCGATGGCCCGCGGCGCGATGTCCCGCTCGTCCACGATCGCCGTCTCGCCCGCGAGGATCACGACGTCGGTCCCGATCTCGGCGTGCTTGCGGATCGCAGCTGCCAGCCTTTCCTCACCGATCTCGTCGTCGAGTGGGACGAACTCGATGCCGGCGACGCGGGAGCCGAGTCGCTCGACGCGCTCCGAGAGCGGCGCAACGAAATCCGCGATAACGCGCTCCTGGGAAGGCGAAGTGCCCTGAAGCACCAACCCCACGTGCTTCTCGAATAGAGGATCCACCCGTGCCATTCCCGCTCCACAGATCAGCTGCGCGGTCTCGACGTGGGAAGCGGGGATGGCGAAGGGCACGACCTTCACCGTGACGGCGAGCTGGCCCTCGCGCACGAAGCTGTGCTGGCGCAGCGTCGCCACGGTGATGCCTCTGAGGCGATTCAGACGATCGAGGGCCTCGACATCGATCCGGAAGACACCGCGCGCCTCGGCGACGAGGTTGACACGTCCACCCCCAGCCGCGACGGTGCGGAGCGCCCCTCCTGACGCGGAATGGGCGACGCGCAGCGCCGCTTCTTCTTCGTCGACGTCGTCGACGCCCAGCACCGCGACGTGAACGGACTGTCTCCCGAGGCTTCGCAGGGCCGCGACGTCGTCCGAGTCGAGGGCCTTGCCCTTGCGCAGGAGGCGACGCCCGTCGCTTCCGGCGACGTTGTGGGCGAGCAACTTGCCTTCGGCTTCGTCGAGCGGGACGGGACCGAACTGGAACTCCGCCGGAACTTCGCCGGCGCGTCGTTCGATCTCCGCGCGCACATCGTCGAAGAAGCGATCGGTCAGCTTCTTCGTCACGGTGCTCATGAGGCGCGCCGCCAGGCTTGCGATCTGACCGAGAATCGTGACGTCGGCGGACCAGGTCAACTCCGTCGCGCCGCCGGGGAGGTCGACGAGCGCTATCTCGCTCTCGGTGTCCATCGCGCTTCCGGGTGCGGTGCCGTGGACCTTCATGCGCGCCCGGTTGGGCGGGTCGAGGTCCAGCCACTCTGCCTCGGTCGCGAACTTCACCTTGACGGTTCCGAATCCGGTCGCCGTGACGGCGCGGAAGCGCTTGCCGGGCTCGAGGATCTGGAGCTGCGACACGCCGGGCGCGCAGCGGCTCACCTGCTCCGGGTCGGTCAAGAAGTCCCAGACCCGCTGCCGCGGCGCGTCGATGCGGACGACCCCTTGGAAGAGCATTGGAATGCCCTGGGATTCTAGTGTTCTATTCGGGCCACCCGCCAGCCGCGGCCGTCGACGCCGGAGCACTCGTACGCTCTTGTCGCGTCGCCCGAATCAGGCGCAGCGACGCTCGCCCGGAGTCGGCCGCGAAGCAGCCCAACCGGGCGAGGGCTCGACGGGCCGCGGGCCCGGTCGCGTCGCTTCCCGGTCGGAACGGCGTCCGGACTCGCTGGTGATGACGAGTACGGCCCCGACGATGATGCCGGCGGCGATCAGAACGCGCATCGTGACCGGCTCGCCGGCGATCGCCCAACCAAGGAAGACCGCGATCACGGGGTTGACGTACGCGTACGTCGCCGTCTTGGACAGCGGCGCGTTTTGGAGCAGCCAGACGTAGGCGCTCAAGGCGATGATGCTGCCGAATCCGGCGAGGTAGATGAGTGCCAGGAGCGATGTGACGGACACCTCAGTCACGGAGAAATGCGCCGCCTCACCGACCGCCAGACTCGCAGCGAGCAGCATCGCGCCCGCCACGAGCATTCGCATGCCTGTGGCGAGGAACACTGAAGTGCCGTTCGATGAGTGGCGCGACACGACGGATCCGACGGCCCAGCTCAGCGCGGCGAGGAGCAGGACCGCGGCGCCCAGCGGATGGATGGCCCCACCCATGCCGAGCAACTCCGCCGGGCCGACGAGAACGGCGATACCCGCGAAGCCGACCACGAGGCCCGCGATGGTCCTGAACGAGGGGCGATTCCCGCCGGGAGCCAACCAGTCGAGTAGCACGACCCACATCGGGACAGTGGCCACCATCAACGCCGCCAGAGACGAAGGCACGAGCTGCTCGGACCACGCCACGCCGGCCTGGCCGAAGACGAGCATCAATACCGCGATGCCGAGCGCGTCGAGCCACTGCCTCGCTGACGGCGCGTCGGCACCGCGCACGCGCAGGGCGCCGTAGAGCACACCGCCGGCCAGAACGAAGCGCGCACCGGTCATCAAGAGCGGCGGGATCGTTTCGATCGCGTAGCGGATGGCGAGGTACGTCGAGCCCCACACGACGTACACGGCGCTGAACGCAAGGATTTCAGCCAGCGCGCGGGAGCTGTCTCGACGCTCGAGAACCGAAGCCATGGTCCAGAAACTAGGGTTGCCCACCTCTAAGAACAAGAGATATTATTTGCTGATTAGTATTAGGAGTGCTTATGTCGAATCTTCACCGTCTTCGCGTGCTCCGAGCCGTCGGTGAGCTGGGCTCGTTGACCCGCGCCTCGCGACGGCTGCACTTCACGCAGTCGGCCGTGTCGCAGCAGATTGCCACGCTCGAGGCGGAGCTCGGAGTCTCTCTCGTCGTGCGACGCCCCAGGGGCGTGGCGCTCACGCACGCCGGGCAGGTGCTCTTCGAGCATGCCTCGGACATCCTGACGGGAGTGGGACGCGCCGAGCGCGACCTCGCTGCTCTGAGCGGTCTGGAAGGGGGGACACTGAGAATTGCGGCCTTCCCGACGGCAGGGGCCGCGATCGTACCGGCGGCGATCACGACGTTCGTCGAGCGCCATCCCGACGTGACGATCCAGTTTCGCGAGGGCGAGCCCGAGGAGACGCTGCCGCGACTGACCGACGGAGACGTGGACCTCGCCGTCGTCTTCGACTACGCGGCCGCACCACTAGCCACAGACAGCTCCTACCGACTCGAACCCCTATTCGAGGAGAAGCTCAACGTGGCTCTTCCCAAAGGCCATCGCTGCGAGAGGCGCCGCTCCCTCGCGATGCGCGACCTCGCCGAGGAGACCTGGATCAACGGCAACGCGTACTCCTGCCGAGCCATGCTCCACGAGCTGTGCCGGGACCATTTTGCCCCGCGGGTCTCGTTCGAGAGCGACGACTACGCCACGGTGCAGGGCTTCGTGGCGGAGGGCCTCGGCATCGCCTTGATGCCCGAGATGGCGGCGGCGATCAACCTGAATCCCGGAGTGAGCCTCGTCCCGCTGTCGGGTCGCGCCACGCGCCGCCGGATCTTCGGGGCGCTGCCGCCCGGTGCCTACGCGCCGCCGGCGGCGCTGCGAATGCTAGAGACGCTGCGAGAAGTGGGCGCGAACGGGGGCCGTCGCAGCGCCGGCGTTTGGTCGCGGCCGGAGCGGGGCCGGTTAAACTGAGCAGATGCGTCCGAGGAGTATGCGTTTCGGCTGGCTGGGGATCGCCGCCGCGGTGTGTGCGCTGACGCTCGGTGCGGCCGTCTCCCAATCACAGAGCCCCGCCCGACGGCCCAGCTTCGTGTTGGTGATTGCCGACGATCTCGACCTGGCCTCTGTCGAGCACCTTCCGGGCCTGCTCGACCGCATCGCCAACCAGGGCGTGACGTTCTCCAACGCCTTCGCCAGCCAACCTCTGTGCTGCCCTTCCCGGGTGTCGATGCTGCGCGGGCAGTACACGCACAACCACGGCATTGTGGGGAACCTCGACCTCGAGGGCAGCTGCTACGAAGCGGCGCGCGACCGCGGCTACGAGCAGTCGAACGTGGCGACGTGGCTGCAGTCCGCCGGCTACCGAACGGCCATGGTCGGGAAGTACCTGAACCGCTATCCCGGAACGCGGGCCGACCGGAATCCGCGAGCGGTACCTGCGGGCTGGGACGAGTTCTACTCGCCGCTCTGGACGGGCAACTCGAAGTACTCGAGTACGAGATGAACGAGAACGGGGAGATCGTCCAATACGGCCGCGAAGACGACGACTACTTCACCAACGTGCTCACGGCCAAGGCAACCGACTTCATCCGTAGGCGCCCGACGGCCCGATCTTCGTTCAGGTGGGCTCGCTCGCCCCACACAACCCCACCCTCGCGCCGACTCGACACCTCGGCTCGTTCGACGGCTGGACGGCGCCCCGCACGCCCTCCTTCAACGAAGCCGACGTGTCGGACAAGCCGCGATGGATCCAGGACAACCTCTCCCTGATGACGGACGCGGATTTCGCACGTCTCGACGAGCTCTACAGGGCCCGATTGCGGACCATGCTCGCAGTCGAAGAGCTGCTGGAAGGCATCGATCACGCCTTGCGGGACACGGGCCGACTCGACGACACCTACGTGATCTTCGTCTCGGACCACGGCGTTCAACAGGGGCATCATCGCTTCCGACAGGGCAAGAGCACGCCCTACGAGCCTACGATTCAGATTCCGCTGATGATGCGGGGACCGGGAATCGCGGTCGGCGAGACCCGCCAGCAGATGGTGCTCAACGTCGATCTGCCCAGCACCATCCCAGAGCTGGCCGGCGTCCAGGCGCCCGGCTTCGTCGACGGTCGCTCTCTGGTCGGCCTGCTGCGGGACGGAAGCATCGCGCCCGAAGCGTGGCGCGAGGCCGTGCTGCTCGAGCATCCCGCCACCCCCGGAGAATCGGGAGGCATTCCGGGCTGGTGGGGACTCCGGACCCTGGACGCGACGTTCGCCGAGTACGAGACCGGCGAGACCGAGTACTACGATCTCCGCACCGACCCCGACCAGCTCGACAACCTCGCGGGCCGCGTCGACCCGGCCCTACTCGAAACGCTGTCGAGCCGTCTCGCAAGCGGGCTGCGCTGCAGCGGCGCGAGCTGCGGCTAGTATCGCTCGACGATCACCCGTCGCCGTAGCCCTGCATCGCAACGCCCCAGCCGGGGCGCCGACGGGAAGAGAAATCTCGGCGCCGTTGGCCTTCTATCCACCCTCGCTCGACAAGCACAGTTTCGTCAGGAAAAGGCCGAGGCCTTCACGTCCGCCTTCGACGCGCGCAGGCACGAGCGGGGGCAACCGTTGGATGCGGACCAGAAGCGGTGACTCGTCACCTGTTTCGATCGACGTCGCCACGTTGAAGCGACCCGGCTGGAGGGTGACGTCCAGGGGCGCTCCTCCGGCGGCCAGGCGTGCACGCACCATGTGATCGAGCGGGTTGATCCCGTCGAGACGCAACTCGACGGCCCCCTGCGGCCTCGCGAGCGCCAGCGTCGCAACGGGTTCCGACCATCGGCCGCCGTGCTCGATGCCTTGCCAGCCAGCGAGCAGCTGGTGGATCGATTCGGGCGCAGCGGTCGCCACACACCTCGCCTCACCTCCATCCGGCTCCCAGCCCAGCAGGCCGTCGGCTTCGTTGTCGGCTGGTCGGAGGCGGTCAGGCAGGTCGGCAAGGACCGCCGAGTCTTCGGAGGCGGCGCCTGCGTAGCCGAGCGCGGCGAGGGCCGCACGCACGTCGTCCGAAGGCGCCGCCGCCGCACGATCGAGCCCCTTGCCGGAGAGCTCGTTGAAGCGTGCTGCCGCCGCGTTCGTCAGGGTGCCGAGCGCGCCCGCTGCTGCAGGCGCTGAGATCTGATTCTCGGCATCAGTGCCATCGCCCAGGAAGAGCTCCTTCGCGTAGGGGTAGCGGGACAGGACGAGCTTGTCTCGGCCGCGTTGCAGCGCCAGCGACCCGAGTGCCCCCACCTCGCGCAGATCCAGGTTGAGGAGCAGCGGCCTCGGGGCCTCTTCGATCGCACCCCTTGCCACGTCGGCCAGGCTCCTCCCGTCGAAGTCCCGATCGTCTATCTCGAGGCCCAACAACACAGCCGCGGTAGGCACGATGTCCATCACGCTGGCGAGACCTCCGCGCAACCCGGCTTTCACGACGCCGGGCGCGTGCACGAGCAGCGGGATCTGCACGGACTCGCCGTAGAGAGTCTTGCCGTGCCCCATGCGCCCGTGCTCCTCGAACTCCTCGCCGTGGTCGGCGGTGACGATCGTGAGCGTGGACTTCAGGAGGCCGCGCGCCGTGAGAAGAGCCAGCGCCTCACCGATCGCGCGGTCCACCCCGCGGATCTCTCCGTCGTAGAGATCGATCGCGTCCCGCACCAGCTGGGGCGGCCGTTCGATGAAGAGGCGCTGCCTCAGATCCACGCCGCGAATCGGTGCCACGCTGCTCAGCCGCGGGTCGAGGCGTGAGCCGTCCCATGCCGTCTCGGGATCGTACGGTGCGTGGGGATCGAGGTAGTGGAGGTAGAGGAGATAGGGAGGTTGGAGCGCGTCGAGCCTCTCCGCCAGCGCTCGATTCACATCGTCGGGCCGGGGTGATTCCCCCGACTCGAAGTCGCGCATCAACGGGACCAACTCGTCGAAGCCCTGCTCGAACCCGAAGCTGGCGGTGACGTGCGCGTTGCTGCTGATGCCGAGGGTGCTGTACCCCTGCTCGCCCAGCCGCTCGGCGAGGGTCGTCGCGGCGTCGGGGAGCGCGTCGTCGAGAAGGGCTTTGTGGCGCACCGGATGGAGGCCCGTGAGGATCGACGCGACGGCCGGCTTCGTCCAGGAGGTCGTCGAGAGGCCATCGAACACCGCGCCCTCGGCGGCGAGCCTGCCGAGGACCGGGGCGGTGTCGCGCCCGTATCCGTAGAAGGGCAGGTGATCGCGCCGCAGCGTGTCGACCACGATCACCACCAGGTTCTGCGCCGTCGGCTCGGGACGGCGGAACCCCCGGCAGCCGATCGTGGCTGCGAGCACCAGAAGCATGACGAACGAAAGACGTCTCACCGCCGGCGCGCCACGGACGCCGGTGGCCCCTTCAGTGGCGTCCGGGACTGAGGAAGATCGGCACTTGTCACGGCCAGAACGTTAGTCGAATGATCGGGTCGACGCGACATGGACCTCTACCTCGTGCAACGCGGCGTGGCGCTCTCGAAGGACGAGGATCCGTCACGACCGCTGTCCGAGGTGGGCCGATTCGAGGTCGAGGCCGTCGCGCGCCGGGCTGCGGAGCTGCGCCTCCAGCTCGGGGAGATCCGGCACTCCGGCAAGCTGCGCGCGCAGCAGACCGCGGAGATTCTCGTGAAGCACCTTTCTTTCGGGAGTTCGCCGAACGTGCTTCGCGGTCTCGATCCGGGCGACGATCCATCGCCGCTCGTGCCCTCGCTGGAGGCGTCCGATGCCCCGATGACCCTGGTGGGTCACCTGCCCCATCTATCGCGGCTCGCCTCGCTGCTCGTGTGCGAGGAGCCCGAGCGCGACGTCATCGCGTTTCGCAACGGTGCGATCGTGCAGCTGGTCCGCAGCGACGAGATCTGGCGCGTGCGGTCCGTTCTCACGCCAGAGCTGGCGGGCGCCTAGTTTTTCAAACCGTCGCGGCCCGAATGCGCCGTTTGAGGCGATGGATGCGGCGCCGGACGGACTTGAGCTTGCCGTGGTCGTGGGCCTCGAGGGCGGTCTTGCGCTCGACTTTGAGCTGCTTGATTTTGTCTTTGATGGGCTTCTTGTCGAGCCCCACCACCTCGTGGTGCTCGTGTGTATCGATGCCGTAGGCCTTGCACAGGGCCGGGATCAGGTGCTCCTTGTTCATCTGCGTATAGCCCGCGACAGCTTCGTGCTCGAGCCCCTTGGCGAGGTCGCGCAGATCGGCGACGGTCATGTGCTTCAGCTCTTCGAATGTCGGTGCCATCAGATCGGTCCTCCGAGAAGATCGCGCATTGTAGCCGATTCGATCCGAGAGCCTTCGGTCGATGGGTCCGAACTCGTCCTGGCCCTTCTGCCCCATATACATAAGGTTGCGTCGAGACAGCGTCGAGGCCGTCTGTGATCCGGCAGCCAGCTACTCAGATCTCGGCGTAGTGAACGCCCAGCTCCTGAGCGCCCGGGTCAGCACCACGCGCTCATCCCAGCCAGGGAAGACCGGAGCTGGGCGGCGGAGTGGCACCGAGTATGGAGATCGCGCTGCGCTCGAGCGTGGCGCCTTTCGAAAGCACGACGGAAATGAGCAGCGCCCAACCGGCTGGCGAAGCCGGGGTTGGAAGGACACAATGGCGGTAGGAACGATCGCATGGGCTCCCGCTTGATCGGACTCGTCGTCGGCCTCGTCGTGCTCGGTCTCGCGTGCGGTGTGATCGAGAAGCTGTTTCGAAGCGCCGACGCGCCACCGTGGTATCGGCGCTCGGACGTCAAGACCGATCTGGCGTACTGGTTCTTCACGCCACTCGTCTCACGTGGCGTCACGGCCGCGGTGGTGGCTCTGGTGGTCACGGCCATCGTCGTCATCAGCGGAGGGTCTCTAGAGGCCCTCCGCGCCGAGATCGCCGCGGGACGACCGCCCGCAATCGGCCCGGCCTGGATGGCGGCCGGCCTCGCGTCGCTTCCCTTCGCCGCACAGCTCCTGCTGGGACTCGCGATCTCGGACTTCATTTCCTACTGGATGCACCGCGCGTTCCACCGCGCGCCGCTCTGGGCCCTGCACGCCGTCCACCACGCCTCGCCGCGCCTGGACTGGCTCTCCTCGGTCCGGCTGCACCCGCTGAACCAGGCGGCGATGCGCGTCATGCAAGCGGTGCCCCTCCTGTTCCTGGGCTTCGACGCCAGCGTCTTCGCCGTGGTCGCCCCGTTCTTCGCCATCTACGCGATCATGCTCCATGCCAACGTCAACTGGAGCTTCGGACCGCTTCGTCACGTCGTTGCGACACCCTGCTTCCACCGCTGGCACCACACCGCCGGAGGCGGGCCGCGACAAGAACTTCGCCGGCCTCTTCCCGATCTGGGACCTCTGCTTCGGCACCTTCTACATGCCCGCCGGCATCGTCCCCACCGAGTTCGGCGCCGGCGACGAGCCCGTGCCAGCCGGGATGTGGCGCCAGCTCGCCTATCCGTTCCGCCGGCCGCTCGAGGGAGAGCGGCTGGCGTGGGAGATCATCTAGAGGAGCCTCCGACTTTGCCCATTAGGATGACGAGCGGTGATCACCGTGGCCGTAGGTGGCGTCACGTCTCACGAGGCCTCGTCCTGGAGACCTCGTGGATAGCCCTCGGCCGCGTCACTGGCTGAGGCTGGCCGTCGTCGGCATGGCTTTCCTCTGCCTCGTCACCGGAGCGAGACCGGCCCGGGGCCAACAAGAAGAGACCGCCGCGGCGGCCCGGTTGAGCGCCGCGGTGCGCGCAGCGATCGAGCCCGGGTACCGCGAGCGAGCCGGTGTCGGCTTCGCGTCCTTCCGATGCGGCATCGAAGCTCCGCCGAGGCCCGGCGGCTTCCTTAACTGCGACGCCGTCGACGACGAGGGCGATCCCCTGCGCCTGACCCTGGCAGTCGACGACAAAGGCCGGGCCGAGGTGTTCCTCGCCTCCCGGCCAGCGTCGGCGCTCGACGCCACCGAGCGGGCAGAGCTCGCGGCGCTCGAGTCGCCCTGCAAGGCTTTCCTGCGGGGCTACGCCGACGGCGAGTGGGATGCCGCCTATTCCAGGCTGCATCCCGCTGCCCAGGACGTCGTGAGCCTCGATCAGTTCACGGCGGATCTCGCGAAGTTGCGGGGGGCTCTCGGTGAAGTCCGTTCGGTCGAGCTCCGCAGCATCGCGCAGCGGTTGCCGGACGGGAACGAGCTCGAGTACGCCCTCACGTCCGAGAACGGGCCCGCCGTCGCTCGGTTCCAGGTTCACGTCGGAGACGACGCCTTCAGGCTGCTGGCCTATCAGCTCAGCGCCGAACCGGGCTCCCCGGTCCATGCGACGCTGCTCCAGGAGGTCTTTCGCGATTCCATGACGGCATTAGTCGGCGAGCCCGTGGCCGCACTGGAGTTGCGATTCGACGCGGTCGCCCGGGTCGGGGACGCCGTCGAAGGAAAGGCTCTGCTCGCTAGCGGGAGCGACGTACCGATCCGCCTGGAACAGATCCGGCGTTTCGACGATTTCGATACCGACAAGTATTCACTCGAACTCTTGGACGCGCCGCTTCTGATCGAGCGCTACTTGAGGGGACGCTCCGAGTCTGTCGAGTCGGTCGACTGCCCTACCCGAATCGTCGCGAACGGTGGCTCGGAGACTTGCGAGGCCATCCTGACCGGAGGCGCGCGAATCGCGATCACGATCATGCGCCGAGACGGCAATCACCGCGTGACCGACGAGCGGCCGAAGCCATAGACCGGCCCCACCCTCGTACAAGGAGGCATGTGATGCCGCGGTCTCTCGCGAGGAGCGAGAGCGAAGTACAAGTTAGTGTCATGCGCCAGAGATTCGAGGGCGATAGGACCGCGCTTTCTTTCTCGTCTCCTGGACGGCCGCAGGATGGGATGTTCGGCAGCGTCGACCTCGTAGATGCGTCTCAGGTTGCGATCAGGCGGCGGCGAGGCCGTCTGGCAATCCGGCGGCCAGCTGCTCAGATCTCGGCGTAGTGAAGGCCCAGCTTCCTGAGCGCCCGGGTCAGCGCGAGGCGCTCGTCTCGGGCCCTCGGCTCGAAGCACAACTCACCGTGACCGGCCGTCAGATGCTCCTCGACCAGAGTCTCGTCGAAGAGCGACCCGAGCTCTGCCCGGAGTCGGGTGACCTGCCCCTGCTTGCGGATGTACGCGGTGATGGAGAGTGGCGTGAAGGCGGGTTCCGGGCTCGGCTCGCGCGACGTCGTGAGCCCGAAGAGTTCCGGCCCCACCCAGGTCCCGCCGGACTCCCGCCCGCAGTCGCGGCATTCGCGGGTGAAGATGCCCGGCCCCTTCTCGACCTTCGTGTCCACGGAGCCGCAGAACGGGCATGTCCGCACCCCGGCTAGGAGTCTGCGCGGCAGGAACGAAATCGGGTGAATGAGCGTTTTTGAAGTTATGGGAACGAGTTTCCGTCCGTACAGTCCTGACCGATCGAGTTTGTTTCCGTCGAATCCACGAGACTGGCTTCCGGAGGGTCATCTTTCGTTTTTCATCTCGGATACGGTGGAGGCGATGGATGTGCGTGCTTTCTACGAGCGCTACGAGGGCGATGGACGTCGGAACCGACGATTCGATCCTCGAATGATGCTGAAGGTTCTGATCTACGGCTATGCGACAGGGACGTTTTCGTCTCGTGGGATCGCGAAGAAGCTGGAAGAGGATGTCGCATACCGTTATTTGAGCGGAGGCAATTTCCCGGCACACCGGACGATCAGTGATTTCCGTTGTGACCATTTGTCCCAGTTTCGATCTGTATTCGTCCAAGTCGTGCGTCTGGCTCAAGAAGTGGGTTTGGTCAAGCTTGGGACGTTGATTCTGGATGGAACGAAGGTCAAGGCGAATGCCAGCAAGCACAAGGCGATGAGCTACGAGCGTATGAAGAAAACGGAGAAACAGCTCCGTCGAGAGATTCGGGCTATCACCGCTCTTGCGAAACAAGAAGATGCTGCGGAAGACGTCGAGTTTGGTCCTGATTTTCGTGGCGACGAACTGCCAGAAGAGCTGGCGCGCCGAGATTCACGGCTCAAGAAAATCCAAGCAGCGAAGGCACGTCTGGAGGCCCGTCAGAAGGAAGAAGATCAGCAGGCCGGACGTCGGCCAGGGGATGACAAGGAATCGAAGCGAGGGTCAAAGTTCAAAAGGAGATTTGGCGTACCTCCGGACAAGAAGCAGGACAACTTCACCGATCCCGAAAGCCGCATCATGAAGGATTCGAGTGGCTACCAGCAGTGCTTCAATGCCCAAGCCGCCGTCGACGAGAAATCGCAGCTGATCGTTGCGACCGGGTTGACCAACAACGCTGCGGATGTCGGTCAGCTCGAGCCGATGCTGAAAACGGCTCAAGCCAACACCGGTGAGAAGCCCAAGCGTGCCCTGGCCGATGCCGGCTACCGTTCCGAAAAGAACCTACTGCACTTGGAACGTACCTGGGGAGAGAAAAGAAAGACTCTCCACCAACGTCGAATTCGAAGCTCGAAGCGACGCTCCGCATGAAGGCGAAGCTCAAGACGAAACGTGGTCGCAAGTGGTACAAGCGGCGCAAACTCGGCGAACCGCCATTCGGATGGATCAAGGCTGTGCTTGGTTTCCAATCCTTCAGCCTTCGAGGGCTTGAGAAAACCAGCGCCGAGTGGAATCTCGTTTGCTTGGCGCTCAACCTCAGGAGACTCAATCAGAAGATGGTCTGGGTATGACCACCACCCGGCCTTGGATCCGCCCGTCCTCCCTCGCGAGCACTCGTCCGCGAGCCCACTACTGCCGTTTAACCCAGGCAAGATGATCTCTCGGGTCACAAGGCACGATGACACACCCGGGCTGAACTACTGCCGCGCAGACTCCTAGTCTTCCTGGCCCGCCTCTACGCTCGCAGCCAGGGAGGGCCCGGGAACGCGATCGGCGAGCATGCGTTCCTGTGCGGGCTCGCGCAGGTTGTAACGCGAGCTCATCGACCGACCGTAGGCGCCGGCCGAGGCGATCAGCAGCACGTCCCCCTCCTGCGCCGGAGCGATGCGCCGGCCGTGTCCCAACGTGTCGCCCGTCTCGCAGATCGGACCGACGATGGTCGCCGTCATCGTCGCGGGCTCGTCGAGTCGCGTCAGGTTGACGATCTCGTGCCACGCGCCGTAGAGCGCCGGACGGATCAGACTGTTCATGCCTGTGTCGACTCCAACGTAGGTGAGGTCGCGCTTGCGCTTGAGCTGCGTTACGCGAACCAGCAGCACGCCGGCCGTGGCGACGAGATAGCGTCCCGGTTCGAGCCACAGGGTGAGGTCGGGGCGTGCCTGCCTGACGCGCGCCAGCGACTCGTCGAGCCGCCTCAGATCGAGACCCTCCTGTGTCGCGCGTTCTGGCACGCTCAGGCCGCCGCCCAGGTCCAGGACCCCGACGTCGGGGAAACGCTCGGTCAGGTCCGCCAACGTCATCGCGACCTCGCTCCAGCTGTCGATCCCGTGAATGCCGCTGCCGGCGTGGGCGTGTAGGCCCACCACGCGAGCCCCGATGCGCTGGACGACCTCCGAGACTTCGTCGAGCTGATCCAGCGCAATCCCGAACTTGGACTCGACGCCTGCCGTGCGCACATGGGCGTGGTGTCCGCGCCCGACGCCCGGGTCGATGCGCAGGAACAGGTCCCTGCCTTCGAACTCGTCGGGCCAGGCGCTCAGCGGGTGAAGGTTGTCGAGCGTGACCACCACTCCGTGCGCCAGCGCCTCGCGATATTCGCTTCGCGGCGCGAAGTTCGGTGTGAACAGCACGCGCGCCGGATCGAGCCGCGGCAGCGTGTCGGAGAGGTGGTCCAGCTCGGCCGCCGAAACGCAGTCGAACCCGAACCCCCTCTCGGCAAAGCGCTCCAGGATCCCGCGATGCGGGTTGGCCTTGACCGAGTACAGGATTGCGCTGACGTTCTTCAACCCGAGCAGGCGGTCGGCGGCCGCGGTCATGCTCGCTGCGTCGTAAACGAAGAGCGGCGTCTCGTGAGCCAGCTGCAGCAGGTCTTCACGGCGTTCCTGCCACCAGGGGTGGCGTGCCGTGGCCCGCCCCTGAGGCGTCGGCTCCGCGACCAGCTCCCTGTGGGTCGGCCCCAGCAGCGGGTCGTCCCGTCTCCCCTCGAAGAGCAGACCATGCAGGCGTTGCACGAGGCGCCGGGCCTGGTCCTCGTCGACCACGAAAGTGAGATTCAGGTCGCTTGCCGCCTGAGACACCAGATGGACCTGCTGCTCTTCGAAAGCTTCGAGGGCCGGCCCGAGCTGATGCACGATCGCGCGTATGCGGCGGCCGACCAGGCTCACAGCGGCGCATGGACCGATCAAGCGTGCCGAGCAGTACGGGGAGAGGTCTTCGAGCAGCGCGTCGAGGGTTCGGGTCTCGAGGGCGTTCGCCGCCGGATCCAGCGAGACGGTCACGTTCATCTCGGAGGTCGACACGAGGTCTACCGAAAGACCGTGTCGCACGAAGCACGCGAACACGTCGGCGAGAAAGCCGACCTGCTGCCACATGCCCGGCGTCTCCATCGAGACGAGCATCACGCCGCTGCGCGCCGAGATGGCTTTCACCTTCGGGCTGCGCTCGGAGCCACGCGCCACGATCGAGGTGTGATCGGCGCCCGGCCGCTCCGTCCAACGGATCTCGAGAGGAATGCGCGCCCGCTTCAGTGGGGCGATGCAGCGCGGGTGCAAGACGCGAGCGCCCGCCGAAGCCAGCTCCTGCGCCTCGTCGTACTCGAGGCTTCGGATCAGACGAGCCTGCGCCACGAGTCTGGGATCGGCAGTGAACGCTCCGGGGACGTCCGTCCAAATTTCGCAGCGCTCCGCGCCGAGCTTGGCGGCGAAGTACGCCGCGGAGGTGTCGGATCCTCCGCGGCCGAGCAGCACCGTGCCTTCTGCGTCGCTGGCGATGAAGCCCTGTGTGAGGAAGGCGTCGGCCTCGCTCGCCTTCAGCCTCGCGGCCAGGGTCTCATCGGGGTCGTCGATGCAGCTCGCCTGCAGGATCGCGTGCTCCCTCGACCTGGAGGGCTCCCTCGTCGCGATCAGGTGAGGGCGAGCGTCCAGCCAGTCGACCGACAGCCCCGCCGCGCGCAGGAATGCCACGCCGAGCCTCGTAGACATCAGCTCCCCGAGCGCCATGATGCGGGCGCTGACGCGCGGCGTGACTTCACCCGTCAGCGACACACCGAGCGAGAGTCGCTTCAGCTCCGCGAGGTGCGCGGCGATCGCTGCTGCGGCGTCGACCTCGAGCTCGGCGGCGAGCTCGAGGTGGCGGCTCTCGATCGACTCCACCTGCGATTCGTGGCTGCCGGCCAGCGCGGACCCGGGCAGCCGCTCCAGCGCGTCGGAGATTCCTGCGACCGCCGAGCAGACGAGCACCGGCCGGAAGCCGTCACGGACGCGATCCGCGGTGACGTCGGCGATCGTCTGCCAACGCGCACGACTCGCGACACTCGTGCCGCCGAATTTCAAGATGACGAAGCGGTCCTTCATCGGCTTACCGGTCGAGCCTAACGGAAGCGCATATAATCCGCAGCATCCCGGGAGGTTGCCATGCCAGCAGCGTCGCGCCGTCAGTTTCTCCAAGGCGCTCTCTCGAGCGCTGCCGTCGCCCCACCGCTCGTCAGTCGCTGGACCCGATCCAGCCCGGCGGAGGCCGGGCGGCCCGCAGGGGACGTCGACTGGCACGCCGTGCGGGCGCGCTTCGCCTTCGAGGAATCGGCCGTGCCGATGAACGCGGCCAATCTCTGTCCGACTCCGATCAACGTCGCGGAGCGAGTCTCCGAGTGGACCCACGACATCGACGTGGACTGCTCACACCAGAATCGCGCCAAGTACGCCGAGCTTCGCGAGGACGGCCCGCTCGAAAATTGCGAGACAGATCGGGGCGAACGCCGATGAGATCGCGCTCGTGCGCAACACGAGCGAGGGGAACAATCTCGTCAACAGCGGGCTGTCGCTGCGCGAAGGCGACGAGATCCTGCTGTGGGACGAGAACCACCCCACCAACAACGTAGCGTGGGACGTTCGCGCCGCGCGTTTTGGTCCGGGGGTCCGACGGCTTGCGATCCAGGACCCGCAGGGTGTGGATCACATCGTCGGGACGTTTCGCAAGGCGCTTCGGCCGCAGACGAGGGTCCTCGCCATCACCCTCTGTTCCAACCTGAGCGGCCTGCGGCTTCCCGTCCGAGAGCTCTGCGATCTGGCCCGCGCTCGCGGCATCTTCGTCCACGTGGACGGGGCTCAAGCGTGGGGAGCGGTCGATCTCGATCTGCACGGCATGGGGTGCGACTCGTTCACCGCAAGCTCGCACAAGTGGTTCATGGGCCCGCGCGAGGTGGGGCTCCTCTACGTTCGCGAAGCGAGCATTCCGCAGCTGTGGCCGATGGGCGTGGGAGTGGGAGTGGGGTGGGGAGACGACGCAGAGGCGGATCCCGTAGGCGCACGTCGTTTCGAGACGCCCGGACAGCGCGACGACGCGGCCATAGCGGCGCTCGGCGACACCGCCGACTTCCACGACGAGATCGGCACCCAGCAGGTGGCGCGCCGAGTCGTCTCACTCGCCCAACAGACCAAGCGGGGCCTGCGCGAGGCGGGCTACGACCTGGTCACGCCGATGAGTGAGGAGCTGAGCGCTGGCGTGTGTATCGCCCGCGTGCCGGGCGATCGTCGCCGAGAGGTCTTCGACGCGCTCTATCGTGATTTTGGCATCGCCGGCTCGACGGCCGGGGGTCTGCGCCTCTGCCCGCACGTGTACAACACCGAAGCCCATGTGGAACGGGCGTCCCGCGGTTTGGGTGAGCTGAGAGAGAGCCTGAAGCTGTCTTAGCAGCCCGTGGTGGAAGTGCTCCGCGTCGAGAGCGAGGGATTTTTTGTCAGATCAAGGCGCTGGGACCCCGGAATACCGGGAGTATTTCGGGGGTTCGGCAACGCAGAGCTGGCGGAAAAGGACCGCTCTCGTCGTGGTATGACTTTCGCCACGGGCTGCTAGGAGTTTGCGCGGCAGGAACGAAATCGGGTGAATGAGCGTTTTTGAAGTTACGGGAACGAGTTTCCGTCCGTACAGTCCTGACCAATCGAGTTTGTTTCCGTCGAATCCACGAGACTGGCTTCCGGAGGGTCATCTTTCGTTTTTCATCTCGGATACGGTGGAGGCGATGGATGTGCGTGCTTTCTACGAGCGCTACGAGGGCGATGGACGTCGGAACCGACGATTCGATCCTCGAATGATGCTGAAGGTTCTGATCTACGGCTATGCGACAGGGACGTTTTCGTCTCGTGGGATCGCGAAGAAGCTGGAAGAGGATGTCGCATACCGTTATTTGAGCGGAGGCAATTTCCCGGCACACCGGACGATCAGTGATTTCCGTTGTGACCATTTGTCCCAGTTTCGATCTGTATTCGTCCAAGTCGTGCGTCTGGCTCAAGAAGTGGGTTTGGTCAAGCTTGGGACGTTGATTCTGGATGGAACGAAGGTCAAGGCGAATGCCAGCAAGCACAAGGCGATGAGCTACGAGCGTATGAAGAAAACGGAGAAACAGCTCCGTCGAGAGATTCGGGCTATCACCGCTCTTGCGAAACAAGAAGATGCTGCGGAAGACGTCGAGTTTGGTCCTGATTTTCGTGGCGACGAACTGCCAGAAGAGCTGGCGCGCCGAGATTCACGGCTCAAGAAAATCCAAGCAGCGAAGGCACGTCTGGAGGCCCGTCAGAAGGAAGAAGATCAGCAGGCCGGACGTCGGCCAGGGGATGACAAGGAATCGAAGCGAGGGCCAAAGTTCAAAAGGAGATTTGGCGTACCTCCGGACAAGAAGCAGGACAACTTCACCGATCCCGAAAGCCGCATCATGAAGGATTCGAGTGGCTACCAGCAGTGCTTCAATGCCCAAGCCGCCGTCGACGAGAAATCGCAGCTGATCGTTGCGACCGGGTTGACCAACAACGCTGCGGATGTCGGTCAGCTCGAGCCGATGCTGAAAACGGCTCAAGCCAACACCGGTGAGAAGCCCAAGCGTGCCCTGGCCGATGCCGGCTACCGTTCCGAAAAGAACCTACTGCGGTGCGCATCGAATGGCTCGCTTCGTGTCGAAGCTCGGCAGCAAGGGCGTGCAGGTCAACGACTTGGCCTTGCGCATGGAGAAGCCAATCCTGTTCCGGCCTCCTGGCTTCGGGAAGCCGGGAGGTGTAGTCCCGAAATCTGTTGAAAGTTGAGTGGCGGCCTCTCCGGCCCGATGGGATCATCGGGCTGGATCAAAAGAGGAGAAAGCCGCCATGAAGAAAGCTATCAGCAGACGAGCCATCCCCCAAGAGGTTGTTGGTCAATTAGCGTCGCCGCTGGCTGAACTGATGCGTCAGACGCTACTCGAGACTGTGATCGCGAGCGGAACGATCCAGGCGATCGAGATGCTGCGTGCTCAGCAGGAGGTGCTGTGCGGGCCACGCTACAAGCAGAACGCGGATCGCAAAGCTCATCGCCACGGAACGACGGTCGGATCGCTGGTTATGGGCGGACGTCGGGTGACGCTGCCGCGCCCTCGGGTTCGGTCGGTCGACGGCCGCGAGCTCGAGCTGCCGGCGTGGACGGAATGGTCTCGTGAGGATCCACTGAAGCAACGGGCCCTCGAGCAGATGATCCTTGGCGTGTCGACACGAGGCTACTCGGGTCCGTTAGAGAAGCTTCCGGTCGAAGTCCCGGAACGGGGCAAGAGCCGGAGTGCCGTCAGCCGGCGTTTCCTCGAAGGAACACGGCGACACCTGGTGAAGCTGCAGCGTCGCGATCTGTCAAGACTGGAATTGGCGGTGCTGATGATCGACGGAATTCACTTTGAGGATCACGTCGTTCTGGTGGCGCTCGGCTTCGAAAACGACGGGAAGAAGCAGGTCTTGGGCCTGTGGGAAGGGGCGACCGGGAACGCTCGGGCCTGTAAAGCCCTGCTCGAGAATCTCGCCTCACGCGGTCTGCAGACGAACCGCAGCTTGCTCATCGTCCTTGACGGAGCGAAGGCTCTACACAAGGCTTGCAGGGACGTCTTCGGAGGCCGTGCCTTCATCCAGCGCTGCCAGGAGCACAAGAAGCGGAACGTTGCCGACCACTTGCCGGAGTCGATGCGACCTGGTGTGCGACGGGCGATGAGTCAAGCCTACGAGTGTCGCGACGCTAAGCGGGCGAAGCGGCTCCTCGAGGCTCTCGCCACCCGTCTCGAGTCCGAGCATCCTGGCGCTGCCGCCTCCCTGCGCGAGGGCCTCGACCAGACGCTCACTGTCATCGAGCTCGAACTCCCCGAACGGCTCCAGCTGTCGCTGCGAACAACGAATCCGATCGACAACCTCATTGGCAGCGTCCGCAGAGTCTCGCGGCGCGTGAAGCGCTGGCGCGGAGGTCGCATGATTCTCCGCTGGTGTGACGCCGCCGTGTTGGATGCCGAGCAGCGCTTCCGGCGTATCAGAGGCTACCGAGAGATGCCCAAACTGATCGCTGCCCTCAGAGCACGAGACGCAGCACTTGACGAGAAGGAGAACGCCGCTTAGGACGTGAACTGCCGCCGCTCAGTTTCAACAAGCGACGGGACATCACCAGCCGGGATACGGATATGAAGCGACGATCCTGGCTGATATCTGTGACGCTGTACTGGAAGCTCGCAAGATTGGTGCGCTACACCCCCAACAGCAACACTTTGCGAAGCAGTGCGAGGTCCTCGTACGAGGTTTTGCCCGAGTCGGCATCATCGCCTTGGTGGACGAGGCGACGGGCTATCAGGACGCGAGGACCAAGGCAGCTCTCGCCGAGATCCTCGAAAAGTTCATCGCGAAGGAGCTACGGCGGTGGGTCCGCACGTTTCCGGCCGACTTCTACAAGGAGATGTATCGCCTCCGCGGGTGGAAATACTCAGCCGACAAGCGTGCAAGGCCCGCCTTGGTTGGCCTACTCACCAACAATGTCGTGTACGATCGCCTCGCTCCTGGGGTGAAGGACGAATTGCATCGCCTGACCCCGCGGGACAAGAAGGGCCGACTAAAGACACACCTTCATCGACGGCTGACCGAAGAGGTTGGGCACCCGAAGCTTCGTGAGCACCTAGCGGCTGTGGTCGCGCTGATGAAAGCCTCTGAGGATTGGGACCGGTTCGTCGTCTCCTTGGACCGCGCCCTACCGAAATTTGGCACCACGCTGTCCATTGACTTCAACGGAGCGGCGTAGCGTCCGACCCCACCCTCATTTCTAGGCCTGTACCGCGCCCGGTTTCTTGGACACCAGTTTGACGATCTCGGGTTCGTTTGGCAGACGATCCCGAAAACGACGCACGAGGATGCCCCAGGATCGACGCGGCGGGGTGAGTCCATACCTGGGGTAGCCCCTCTTTGATGACCTCGAGGTTCACGCGGCCTTCCCCTGGCCGTGATGCCCCAGAAACGCAGCTGGTTGAGGAAGTGGTCCGAGAGGTACTGCGTCCCGTGGTCCATGCGCAGCTCGAGGCCACGAGCCACACCCGCCTCGACCGAGCCGAAGAGCTGCGTCAGCCCCATGGCGATGGGCTGGAGGGCCTCGTAGCGCGTCCCCTTCTTGCACACGTGGTAGCCGACGCACTCGCTGTTGAAGTGCTCGACGCCGACGAAGATCTAGCCCCAGCCGTCCTTTGCCGTGAGAACTCTCGCCCCGTCCGTCCCCCACATCAGGTTGGGCGCATCGGTTGTGATCGTCCCCTCGTGGAGCAGCCCCTCGCCCTGGCGTACCCGACGCGGCGACAGCAGGTGGTGCTCACGCATGATCCGCAGCACCCGCTTGCGCGACACGCGCACCTGGCGCAGCACCTTGAGCCGCGCCCAGACCTTGCGATGTCCTTCTCCTACGAACGGCGAGGCCGCCAGGTCCTCTCGGATCAGCCGCAACAGCTCCTCGTCAGACACCTTGGGCTTGGGACCACGTCGGCCAGCGCGGACCATCTCGGGAGCCGCCTCGCCGAGCTGGGAGTAGTAGCTCGAGCGGGCCAGCTTCCACACCCGGCACACCCGCTCCACCCCGTAGGCCCGGCCTGTCGCAGGGGAGATCGCCGCACTCATCGCCGCGACCTCCCGAAGGCCAAAGGGCGGGGCGCCCCGATCTTCTTCCGCAACAGCTCGTTCTCCATGCTGAGCTCGCCCACCCGCTTGACCGCCGCGTCCAGCTCCACCTTCAGCGGGTCGCCATTACGCTCCCGCAGCGACTCGTCGATCCCGGCCATGGCTTGATCACGCCAGCGCTGCAGCCGGTGCATCTCCACGGACAGCTCACGAGACAGCGCTTCGAGTGACTCCCCGCGCAGCAGCCGCAGTGCGACCTCCCGCTTGCGCGCCACGCTCCAACGCTGCCCGGGACCCAAGGCGCCCACCACCGCGCCGCCGGTGGGCGAAACTCCGGTCGCCCTCCGGGCTCCCTCCGTCTCGCCCACTTCCTTCTTCCTCTCAGACCTCTTGCGCCTGACCTGCTTCATCGATCGAGTCTCCTTGAACAAGATGACTTTCCCTAGTTTCGTGTCCAAGAAAACCGGGTCCGCTTTACTCATTTCTAGGCCCGACGCGCCTCGGCGGCCAAACGGCGACAGCCATCCGCTTTTTCGCGCTCAGTCTTCGCGACATGAGCGTGGTGCGTTCTGTGCGCATCAAGGCGCATGTTCTCGGTCGTCCCCGAGCGGCGTTCTGTGCCAGGAACGCGCCTGACGCGCGTAGTTCGCTCTGAGACATACTCCAAGACGCCCCGACCCAACAGCAGCATCGCGTTCTTTCGAGATGAGAGGAACTCAAACATCCACGAGCGCCCCGGCGAGCAACTGTCCGCCGAGACCAACACCCCGGGGCCGCTCATCAACGGCGAGGAATTCGCCACGGTCGAGGAGGACACGACCGGCCACCTGTACTCCTCGTGGAAGGAGTGGGCCGACGCGAGCCAGGAGTTCCTCGGGAGCAAGAAACGCTTCTCCCAGAAGCTTGAAGAGCGCGGATTCGAGCCCGCTTGGGTGTCCCGTGTTCGCGGCTTCCGCGGCCTTGAGGCGCGGTAGCGATGACGCCTGCCACGGATGCCGCGGATTCCCCCTTATCCACCGTATCGCGCGCGCGCGCGTACGCCGCTAACGGGCAAAAGCGTGGCATCCGTGGCGCTGCCCGAATGGATGCGAACGAGGGCGGGTTGTCACCGGGGCTGCTCGATGCTCGACGTGGCGATCGGGCTGTCCAAGCTCGGCTATGCGCCTATCCCGATGGGACGAGAGAAGCGGCCCTTGGTCAAGTGGGGGCGGTTCCATTTCAGCCCGCCCGGCTGGAGGGAACTTTGGAACGAGTGGTGGCCTGACATCTGGGCCCAAGCGACTGGGGTCGCGGTCGTGACGGGTCGCCCGCACGGGCTGGTTGTAGTGGATGCGGACGACGACGCCTCCTGGGAGTGGGCGCTCGCGAACCTGCCCGCGGTGCGCGGCGTCAGAAGTCATCGTGGTGGACACCTGCACTTCGTCCATCCGCAGCGCGGCATCATCGGGAACCGATCCGGCAATCGCGCTGTGACGCCCGCTCCTGGCGTCCGCCTCGACGTGAAGGGACTCGCGGGTCTCGCCGTCGCGCCGTACTCGAAGCACCCTAGCGGGGCGATCTACGAGCCGATCGGGGACTGGACGCGGCATGTCTCCGAGTTGCCCGAGCTGCCCGCGGTCATCGTGAAGCAGGCCGAGGACAAGCCGCCTCCGCCACCGTCCCCACGCCGGGCCGAGCGGATGATCACTCGACCGAGGAGCGCCTTCGCGCACTACCTCGCGAAGGTGGGCGGCGTGCCCGACGAAGGTTCCGGCTCCGACGAGGCGGTGTCCCGCGGGGCGGCGTGGTGCAAGACGAACGTGCCGGAGTTGACGGAGCAGGACTTCATCGAGGCGATCCGTGGGGACCAGCCGGGGTTCAGCGAAGCATGGATAGCCACCAAGTGGCGATCAGCGAGGGGCGCATGATTGATCCGCGCACCTTCGCCGAGGCCGTGGAGCAGGTGTCGCGGGAGGAGCTGCCGGCGCTCATCGGGCAGTTGGCAGCGGCCGAGGCGGCGGCATGGGCGAGGTTGAGTACACCACCTCCAGAGACTCCGAAGCCGCGCCTGGATCAGAGTCAGTTCATACACGCCGGGCGCGCAGCAGAGATCGCCGGTCGTAGCCGGCGGTGGGTCTACGATCAGGCCAGGGGCAGCACCTGGGCGAGACGACCGAGCCGTGGCGTCTTACTGATCGACGAAAAGCACTACCGCGCTTTTCTCGATTCGAGGTAGCTTCAGGGTCATGCGGACACGGGGGACGGGCAGCGTTTTTCAGTCGAGCTACAGGGATCGCTACGGTCGAAAGCGCAAGAGCCGGACGTGGTCGATTGGCTTCTACGCTGATGGCCGCTTCGTGCGGGAGAACACAGGAAAGACCCGGAAGTCCGAGGCCGAGCGGATCCTCCGGCGAAGACTTCTGGAGGTCGAAGAGGGACACGCTACCGGATCGAGTGACCGCCGTACCCGATACGAGGAATTGGCTCAACTGATTCGAGACGACTACGCCTCGAACGCGCTCCGCTCGGCCGACCGCTTGGAGCGGAGCCTCAGCCACCTCAGCCGAGCCTTCGCGGACAAGAGAGTCACGGCTATTACTACCGCCGCTATTCACTCCTACAAAGCCGACCGCCTGAGAGAAGGTGCCGGGACGGCCACCGTGAATCGCGAACTTGCTGCGCTTCGGCGCATGTTCCATTGGGGCGTCAGGCTCGGGAAGGTATCAAGGGCTCCTGCGATCGACACCCTGAAGGAGCCACCAGCTCGTGCCGGTTTCTTCCAGCGAGAGGAGCTGAACGACGTTCTACCCCACCTCACTCCCGACCTACGGCCCGTCGTACAAACAGCTCTCACTACGGGCTGGCGCGGGTGATGTCCCGTCGCTTGTTGAAACTGAGCGGCGGCAGTTCACGTCCTAAGCGGCGTTCTCCTTCTCGTCAAGTGCTGCGTCTCGTGCTCTGAGGGCAGCGATCAGTTTGGGCATCTCTCGGTAGCCTCTGATACGCCGGAAGCGCTGCTCGGCATCCAACACGGCGGCGCCACACCAGCGGAGAATCATGCGACCTCCGCGCCAGCGCTTCACGCGCCGCGAGACTCTGCGGACGCTGCCAACGAGGTTGTCGATCGGATTCGTTGTTCGCAGCGACAGCTGGAGCCGTTCGGGGAGTTCGAGCTCGATGACAGTGAGCGTCTGGTCGAGGCCCTCGCGCAGGGAGGCGGCAGCGCCAGGATGCTCGGACTCGAGACGGGTGGCGAGAGCCTCGAGGAGCCGCTTCGCCCGCTTAGCGTCGCGACACTCGTAGGCTTGACTCATCACCCGTCGCACACCAGGTCGCATCGACTCCGGCAAGTGGTCGGCAACGTTCCGCTTCTTGTGCTCCTGGCAGCGCTGGATGAAGGCACGGCCTCCGAAGATGTCCCTGCAAGCCTTGTGTAGAGCCTTCGCTCCGTCAAGGACGATGAGCAAGCTGCGGTTCGTCTGCAGACCGCGTGAGGCGAGATTCTCGAGCAGGGCTTTACAGGCCCGAGCGTTCTCGGTCGTCCCTTCCCACAGGCCCAAGACCTGCTTCTTCCCGTCGTTTTCGAAGCCGAGCGCCACCAGAACGACGTGATCCTCAAAGTGAATTCCGTCGATCATCAGCACCGCCAATTCCAGTCTTGACAGATCGCGACGCTGCAGCTTCACCAGGTGTCGCCGTGTTCCTTCGAGGAAACGCCGGCTGACGGCACTCCGGCTCTTGCCCCGTTCCGGGACTTCGACCGGAAGCTTCTCTAACGAACCCGAGGGCGCGGCAGCGTCACCCGACGTCCGCCCATAACCAGCGATCCGACCGTCGTTCCGTGGCGATGAGCTTTGCGATCCGCGTTCTGCTTGTAGCGTGGCCCGCACAGCACCTCCTGCTGAGCACGCAGCATCTCGATCGCCTGGATCGTTCCGCTCGCGATCACAGTCTCGAGTAGCGTCTGACGCATCAGTTCAGCCAGCGGCGACGCTAATTGACCAACAACCTCTTGGGGGATGGCTCGTCTGCTGATAGCTTTCTTCATGGCGGCTTTCTCCTCTTTTGATCCAGCCCGATGATCCCATCGGGCCGGAGAGGCCGCCACTCAACTTTCAACAGATTTCGGGACTACACCGCTGGCGCGTCCGCTCTGAGCTTCTTACGCGGCAGTGGCGGCACGTCGACCTTAGCGGCGGGTTCCTCCGACTCGACCCAGGCGAGGCCAAGAACGACGAGCCGAGAGTGTTCCCGCTGACGCCCGAGCTGCGCTCCATCCTCGAAGAGCAGCGTCGGCGCACAGCGGCATTGGAGCGTGCAACTCATTAAGTCATTCCGTGGGTCTTCCACCGCCGGGGGAAGGAGATCAAGAACCTTTACGGAGCGTGGCGAACGGCATGCCGCAAGGCCGGGGTACCTGGCCGCTACCTGCACGACTTCCGCCGGACAGCCGTTCGGAATCTCGAACGAGCGGGCGTGTCCCGATCGGCAGCGATGGCGATGGTGGGACACCGAACCGAGAGCATCTACCGCCGCTACGCGATCGTCGACGAGGCGACCCTGCGCGAGGCAGCCGAGAAGCTTGCCCGCCTCGAACACTCCAAGACACGCTCCAAGACACGCCGCGGCTGAGCTACCCGTCCCCGTAAGTTGGTGCCGGAGGTGGGATTCGAACCCACACTCGGTTGCCCGAACGGGATTTTGAGTCCCGCGCGTATGCCAGTTTCGCCACTCCGGCGCGGGGCGCAGTGTAACCGAACGCCGCATCGCGGCCCGCTCCTTGGTTGTCGTCGCGGGCAGCCTTCCCGCCGCAACTCAGGGCAGCGATACCCGCGGCAGACACAGGTCGACACAGGTCGTGTCGCGTCGTGCGATTGCGTTCATCCGGCGCATCACTACCCGCGCCGATCAGTGAAACTCGATCCCAGCCGGAAGCCAGGTCTTCGGGTGGCTCGAGAAGCCGCGACTCTCGCTGACGATCTCCAGCCGCGTGGGGGTGACGCGGATCAAACTGAAAGTCTCACCGCCGGGCCCTCCCGGATAGAAGGCGGCCCACTCGTCCTGCCAGCGCGTGGCCTTCTCGGTCGCGTCTTCGACGATCTCGGCGGTGCCGAGAATCGTCACGTAGCTTGGGTCAGACGCATCGAAGTAGAGCAGAGTGACCCGCGGGTCGGCTCGGATCTGTCCGACCTTCCTCGTCCGCACGTTCGTCGCGATCCAGACGTTCATTTCGGCGTCCGGGGCCGTAGGGCCGACGATCCTGGCCTGAGGCCGCCCCTCCCCGTCGACGGTGATGAGCGTGCAGAAGCGCGCTTTTTCCATGATCTCTCTGGCAGAGGCGATGACCTTGGCACGGTCGTTTCCGCCGGGTACGCCCGTCTGACCAAGAGCCGTCGTCGAGATCCAGAAGACGGTTGCCGTCGCCAGAGCTGCAGCCCTTCCTGCCACGCGTCACCTCCTCGGCGAATCGACCGCAGTGTATCCCCGCCTCCCCTGGAGGCCGACGGTACTGCCCCGGGGGGGAGCGAGCCCGACACGTTGAAGCTGTGGAAGCGACGCTGGAGACGACAGTACGCCTCTGTTACGACGCCGTCGAGCGTCCCCAACCGGCTGCGTGGATGGACGCGACCTCGTTCGCCTTTAGCTCAGCGCTCGAACCTGGAACTCTGCCGCCGCGGAGCCAGGAAGCCTCCACCGTCTTGCGGCTGACAATCCTCGGGACGCCCGGCCTCGACGCAGGTCTCGGGATCGACCACGATGGTGACCGCGGCGGGGTCCGTCACCAGGCCTTCGGTGACGGAGTACGAGAAGCCGTCGATTCCCTCGAAACCTGGACCGGGCCTGTAGATGACGCTCGGCGTCGTTCCGGAGAAGATCGGCCCCAGCTCAACGGGTGAACCGTCCAGGCCTACGAGCGTGCCGTCGGCCGGGAGGCTCGTGAGCGTCCACAGCAGCGGCAGCGCGGTTCCCTGCGTGACTGACAGCGTCGGCGTGGAACCCAGGTTGGAAGTCGCGGTCGAGCGCACCTGGAGCCCTCGCTGAGGCCCGCCGCCAGCCAGTCGTTCATCCACCCGGCCCTGGATCGAGAAGAAGCTGAAGCCCTGAGCGACGGCTGCGTTCAGCGAGCTGGTCACGTCGAAGGTGAAGCTCCCGATGCCGGTTGGCGCACCATCAGGCACCGGCATCAGCACACCCGGCAGGCCCATCGCCGGGGCGGCAAAGTCGGAGTCGGTCAGCAGCCCGTCCTGATCGTCGGTGCCGACGAAGAACGACGTGTCGAGAGAGTCGATGCTGCCCTTCTGAGTGAAGAAGGTGACGAAGGCCGTGATGGCTTCCGTCGATAGCTCGGTGATGTCCCACTCCGACTGAATGCGTACGATTCCGTTGGAGCCGGGTCCCCCGGTCTGGTCGACACCCGCCGAGACCAGGCTGGGAACGGCCCCTGGCAGATCGTTGTGATTGTCACCGAGGCCGTCACCCGTCGTATCCGCGACGTTGCCAGCGACGGTGGCGAGCGGAAGCATCACGGCCCTGGCCGGCACGCCATTGCTGCCCGGCGAACGCGCTCGCTCCATTCGGCGTCGAGCCGGAGCCACCGCGATTCGCGGGCAACGTGATCTCGAGAGGAGTGTTGGCCGGCGTACCCACGACCTGATCCGGGGTGAGCTCCGCCGGGGCCGCGACGTCCACCGTCGCGGTGGCGCTGTCGACGCCGGCGGTGGCGCTGGCCTCGTACGAGAACGTCTCGGTGCCCGTGAACCCGGCGGCCGGGGTGTAGACCACCTGTGAGCTGGACAGCGCGAACGGCACCGTCTCGATCGCCGCACCCGACGTCTCACTCAGCGCGCCGGTGGCAGGCAGGCTGAGGATCGTGAATGTCAGCGACGCCTCCGGCGGGGCTTCGGCTTCGAGAATCACAGTCACCGGTGTGCCGACCGACGTCTCGGCAAATACGTCCTTTGCGTCGACGTCGTCCACCGGGGGCGGAGGATCGTCCGTCTCGTCCGCGGGGTTGATGAGGACGACTGCCGTTCCCGTGGCACCGGTCGGATCGGTGACCGCGAAGATGAACCCGTCCTCCACGTTCGCATCCGACGCGGGTGTGTAGGTCACCGTGGCCGAGGTGACCGGCGGCTGGAAGACGTCGCCGGTAGGCAGGCCGTCGCGGTCGATCACGGACTCCGTATCGGGAACGATGTGCACGGGACTCGAGAGCGTGCCCGCCGTCGGCTGGATCTCGATGGAAAAGGTCAGGTCACCCTCCTCGGGATCAGAACCGGTGAGCGTTATCACGATCGGGTCGCCGCCGTCGGTCGTCACCGTCTGTGGGTCGGCGAGGGGCGGGTTTCGTTCCTCCCCGAAGTAGTGGCTCGGATCGGAGTCGCTGACGAGCTTGCTGAGGGGTGAGAACCCCGAGGCGGTCCCGATGTTCCGGTAGCGCCCGGCCACCGCCGTGTCGCTACCCGTGCAGGTGATCAACTCCCCTGGAGTCAGGCTGCTCTGCGGGCAGGTCACAGCGACACCCTGGTCGTCGACGACCGCGACGTTGAGGAGGTCTACGTCACCCGTGTTGGTCACGACGTAAAGAAAGTTGACGGGCTCGCCCTGGACGATCAGCAGGCCCGGCTCCTCGTCTGCATCCAACCCGTTGACGGCTTTCTCGACGTCGAGGCCGGGCCGCTCCTCCTCGCCGAAGTAGTGGCTCGCGTCCGAGTCGCTGACCACCGTCTCGGCGCCCGTGCCGGTGACCGTGCCGACGTTGCGATACTGCCCCGCTGTCGTGGTCCCCAGGGCCGTGCAGCTCATCGAGGCGCCCACGGTGAGCGTGCTCAGCGGACAGCTGACGGAGACGCCCTGATCGTCGTCGACCTGTACATCGCTGAGTGGAACAGCACCGAGGTTCGCGACGACGTAGCTCCAGACTACCGATTGGCCCTCGGTGATCGTCGGGCCGGCGTCGGCGTCTTCGCCTTCGGTGGCCTTCTCGATGTCGATCCCTACGAATTCGCAGCCGGGGCTGAACACCAACCCTGCCTGGCCGGGCACGGTTTCTCCGGGAACCGCGTCGCCGTGGGCACGGTGAGCAGGCTCGGCGTTGACGCTGATCCGGATCAGTCGGAAAGATCCTTTGCCCCTGAGATGACAGATGTCTACTTTGCCACTCCCGTTGTTCCCGTCGTCATCGTCGTCGTCGTCCCCGTCATCGTCGTCATCGTCCTTCGATCCCTGGTTGTGACGGAGCGGGGCTGCTCCGGCGACTGGACCGAGCGGCAGGTGGGGCGCAATTGTGGCGGAGACAAGTTCACCGAGCGTCCTCTCGCATTCGGTGTAGTCGTGCTCGGCCTCCGCCAACTCCTCCTCGCTGACCCCGCTGGGGTCCAGCAGTCGCTGCTCTCTCAACTCCGTCAAAGCGTCGCGGCGCTCACCGAGCTCGTGGCTGTCGCAGCTCTCGGCTTGCGACTGCGGAGTCGCGATCGTGGCAGTCGCGATCATCACACCGGCAGACAACGCCACACGAATCAGAGCCGTGCGGCTGCGAGACGGCGTCGTCATTGCGATCCCCCGTTGGTGGTGCTGCTCATGCTAGGAGCGTTTTTGAAGCCGAGGCGCGTAATTTGCATACCGTGCTGGTCGGATAGTAATTGTCTTCGGCGACCACGAGCTACCGCGACGGCGCTTCCGCGGCGGCCAGCGTCTCCCGACAGCTGATATTGCTCGGAGGATGCCACCCTTCGGGATCCGCACCGATGTGATCGTCGTCACTTCGCTGCTGACGGTGGATCACCCCCGCTGCGGGTCGCTCGACCCTTTGTGGTGAGATCCCAGGCCTCTTGGCCGCTCGGCGCGGAAGCGCCGGTTGGGGGTTGATCGTCACGCTCACGACAGCCGTGTCCGGCCGCCATTGCCGTCATCACGCCGTAGACGGAGGGCCCGTCGCGCTTCCGAATCAAGCGACCCGACTGAACCGTGGGCGCGGCCTCTGGGCTGGCGCTTCGAAGACCGATTCATTCCGCTGGCCATGGAAGAATGGCGCCCCATGTGGAAGCCCGGCGACCGCCTGACGCGTCGACACAATCGAGAACTGGGTCTCCGCCAGGTCGTCGCCGTCGAGGGCCGCGCGGTCGTCGTCAAGTTCGCAAACAGCGACGCGACGCTGCGGCTGGCCATCACGTCCGATGCGCTTCACCCGATCGACCTGTCGCCGGGTCGTCGCGTGCGGGTGGGCCCGGGCGGCCCTGAGGTCGTCATCGACGCGCACCTGCCCGAAGGAGGGCTCCGACTCGCCGACGGTCGAACAGTGCGAGCCGGCCAGCTCTGGCCCGTGGAGTCGGAGGCTTCGCTCCTGGAGCGACTGGCGCGGGGCGAGGTCGATTCCGCCGGAGACTTCTCGCGACGACTCGATGCGCTGCGTCTAGCTGAGCTGCGCGAGGCGGAAGGTCTCGGTTCCTTCCTGGGCGGCCGGATTCGCCTCTTCCCCCACCAGCTCCACGTCGCCGAGCGCGCCACGGCCACCGACCCGGTTCGCTGGCTGCTGGCCGATGAGGTGGGCCTCGGCAAGACCGTCGAAGCCTGCCTGATCCTCAATCGCTTGATCCGCACGGGCCGGGTCGAGCGCTGCCTGATCGTCGCACCGGACACCCTCGTCGTGCAGTGGCTCGGCGAGCTCTGGCGCAAGTACCACCAAGTGTTCCTGATGCTCGACGACGAACGACTCGAGGACGTGGCGCGGGAGTTCGGGCGCGGGTTCAATCCCTTCGAGGCGCATCGACGCGTCGTCCTCTCTATCGAGAGGCTCGTCGCTCAACCCCGCCTGGTCGAGCAGGCGGTGGCGGCGGGGATCGATCTGCTCGTCGTCGATGAGGCGCACCACCTGAGGCGGCCCCCGGGCCACCCAGGGAACGCGGAGTGGCGCGCCATCGCTCCGATCGCCGGACTCAATCGCCACACGCTGCTGCTCACCGCGACGCCCTTCGAGGACGACGTGCACGGCTTCTTCCGGCTGCTTCAACTCCTCCGGCCAAACGAGTTCCCCGATGGGGAGGATTTTGAGAAACGCCTCGAACGCAGCGATCCGCTGCCTCCGTGTACGAGCGCGACCCGCCGGGTCGACATCGGAGGGCTTCCGCCGCGCGTCGGCGAATCGGTCTCGATCGGGGCCGGGGCCTGGCAGCCACGCCTGGATCTGGAGGAGTCGATTCGAAGCCAGCCCGCGCCTCACGCGGTCGCACGGCGGCGGCAGCTCGATCGCCTGCGCCGTCTTCAATCCTCGGGGGTGGCGCTCGCGGGCCTGCTCGACTCGGACGACGAGGACGCACTCCGCCTCGCTGCAGCTTGCGACGAGCACGACCCCCGCATCGCGTGGCTGCTGAAGCACGCGCCGGCGTGGAAGCAGGCGGGTGAGAAGAGCCTGGTGTTCGTCGCCGACCGGGACACCCTCGAGTGGCTGCGCGCGGCGCTGAGCCGCCGCGGTCAGCTCGCCACCGCGGTGTTCCACGAGGAGCTTTCGCCGGCGCGGCGCGACATCGAGGTCGCGCGCTTCCGGGGATCCGGCGGCCCGAGCCTGCTCGTCTCGACCGAGTGCGGAGGCGAGGGGCGCAATTTCGAGTTCTGCGATCGTCTGGTGCTGTACGACCTTCCGTGGAATCCCGTGGTAGTCGAGCAACGGATCGGGCGCCTCGATCGAATCGGCCGGCGCAACGATGTCGCGATCGTCTACTTCAAGCCGCCTGAGGGCCTCGGCGCACTGGTCGCCCAGCTGTTCGAGCGGCTTGGGCTCTTTCGAGAGCTCCTCGCGGGTCTCGAGCCCGAGCTTCAGGGAGTCGAGGGCGCACTGGAGGCGGCGGACCTTGGATCTTCGGAGCTCCGATCCCTCACCGCGATGGCTGCGATCGTGGCGGAGGTGGACGCGGCTCGCTCGCGAGTGCGACAGGCTGCGTACCGCGAGCTGCACCGGGACCGGTACCGCCCGGAGCTCGCCGAGGGAATCCTCGCGCGAGTACCCGGGGACCTGGACGCGCTTCAGCGAACCGTCGTTCTCGACGCCTGCGCGCGGCTCGGCTTCGGCATCGAGCCGCAGCGCGACGGAATCTTCTCGATCGAGTTCGGCAACGAGGCACTCGTCGATAGCCTGCCCGGCGTGCCGGCCGGGTCGAGCTTCGTCGGGACTTTCGAGCGCGCGCGTGCCGTCGAGGATGAGGCCCACGACTACTACGCGGCCGGGCACCCCCTGGTCGAGGGCGTGCTGGCCCATCTCGAACAAGAGCCGCTGGGGCGGGTTGCGGCACTACGACTGCGACTGGGCGACGAGCGCTCGTTCGGTCTCTTCGCCGTCTACGAAGGTGCTGCCGGCGTCGAGGCAGTCGCCCTCGATCGCGAAGGACGGCGACGGCCAGACTGGGCCGCCGCCGTCTGGGAGGCCGGCTCGCCGACGTTGGTCCAGGCGCCCCACCCAAAAGGCGACACGGGCTGGGCCGGCATGGTCCGGCGCGCCGCTGAGGCGATGAGCGCGGATCGGAAGCCCGCCGCCGTCGCGGCTCTGGTGATCGAACCCGGTTCGTCCAGCTAGTAGCCTGCGGCGCGGGGTGCTCCAGCACGCAGACTGGCACAGCCCGGCGTCTACCCGCGGAGAGCGGGAACGCCCAGATCAGGTCGCCAGCAGGTCCCGGGTCCGCTCGGAGACCCGGTTTCCCCGCAACAGGCGGTTCTTCGCTTCCGCCGCATCGGCGGCAGCGCGCGGCGCCTCTGGTTCCCTCCGGGTCGAGCCGATAGATGACGTCGTGCATTCGGGGTCGGTCCTCCTGAAGAGCATCGAGAAGCTATGGGTCGAGCGACGCCGCCGCCGGTGAGACGAGGGACACGACATCGTCGCGAAACGCCTGGAGCACCTCGCCCGTGAACTGGTCGGCTTCCGCCTCGGCCTTCTCGCGGAACTCGCTGAGGGCGCCGCTGACCAATCCACCCATGCGGCGGGTGATCCAGCTTTCCCTCACGGCCATACGGAAGCCGCGGCGCAGGAAGAAGCGCCCGTCGGGATCGTTCTCCAGTGACATCGAGAGCAGGACCCCCTCGCCCTCGAACGGGCGGGCCAGGGGCGAGCGAAGGAACGGTCGGAAGAGCATCGGAATTCGCCAATCCGGCTCGCTCGTGAAGGCGGCTGCGAACGCCTGCTCCCGGTCCTCGTCGACACGCTGCACCTCCGCGATCAGGCCGCTGAAGCCCACGCGGAACAGGCCGGCCCTCGTCGAGGCGTCGATGCTCACCTTGATTCGCTCCGGCTCACTCGCGACCGGTCCCTCGAGCGGTGCGAGCGAACCGTTCGACACGCGCGCACGCAGCGTCATCGTGTGATCGCGGACGTCGAACCCCCACCAGCGGCGACCCTCCATGTCGTAGGCCTGCATGTTGAACTGAATCGGACGCGCGTACTTCGCCAGGTAACGGGAGTACTCGGGGAACTCGTCGGCGATCCGATCGGGCTCCACGCGCACCTTCAGCGTGATCGCGGTGGTGCCGTCGGACAGCAGGGGTGCCCGAAGCTCCAACAGCCGCACCAGACGCCCGAGCGATTGGCGCGTCTTCGGCAAAGCGGCCAGCAGCCGCTGGCGGGCGCGCATCTCGTCGGCGTCCTCGGCCCTGCGTAGCGCCAGGTCGAAGGCCCGGTCCAACAGGCCAGCGGTCGCGGTCCCAAGAAACAGCTCGTCGTGCCAGCGCCACTCAAATGACGCTTTTCCGGCGAGCGCCTGCAGGGCCAGCCGACCCCGGTAGTGCCCCGGCCGACTCGGATCCTCCGGCTCGGCCGCCGTCCCCAGGTGATAGTCGTCGCCGCTCGGGCGCCCTTCGAGTCCCAGCACACGGTGCGTCTCGCCGATACTGGTCCAGAGCTCCTTGGCGTCGAACACCCGCGAGGGAACGAACGAGGCGCTCGCGAGATGCGGACGGACCTCGCTCAGATCCTCGCTCCTGACGGTCGGGCCGAAGCGGCCTGCGACCGCGCCGAGCGTCTCCTCGGCAAGCCGCCGGGCCTCGGGCGCCGGCACTCCCAGCTCACTCTCGAGGTCGCGACAGAAGGGTTGCGTCGCGGTGGCGACGGTCGCCAGGCTCAGGGCGGCGAACGAGACACGGACCATTCCTTTCAGTCTAGTCGGCTCGTCCTTCTTGGGCCCCAGGGCTTTCCATGAATCGGCCAGAAGAACCCGAAAGTCGGACCGCCGAACGCAACTTGCTAGAGTGCCCTGCCATGGTCGAGGAGGAGATCGGTGAGCGTTTCGAACGGTTCTGCAAGCTCATCGCGCGGCTGCGGGCACCGGGCGGCTGCCCATGGGACCGCGAGCAGACCCACGAGAGCCTCAGGTCGATGACCATCGAAGAAGCCTACGAGGTGGTCGAGGCCATCGACGAAGGCGGCTCCGAGGAGTTGGCGGGCGAACTCGGGGATCTCCTGCTCCAGGTCGTGTTTCACAGCGATATTGCCCGTGAGGCCGGCCGCTTCGACATCGTCCAGGTGCTGGATCGCGTCAGCGAGAAAATGGTGCGGCGCCATCCCCACGTTTTCGGGGACTCGCCTGCGAGCGATGCCAAGCAAGTGCTCCGCAACTGGGAGGCTATCAAGCAGCAGGAGCGGGCCGGAGACGAGTCCACTGAACCGGCACCGCTGCTCGACGCCGTGTCGCGCGCACACCCCGCCGTCCTGGAGGCTTACCAGCTCGGAACGAAAGCGTCGCGGGTCGGCTTCGACTGGCCAGACGGAGAATCGGTGCTCGCTAAAGTGCAGGAGGAGATCGACGAGCTGAACCAGGCCATCGACCAGCACCAGAGGCGGGAGGCGGAAGACGAGCTGGGCGACCTGCTTTTCGCGGCGGTCAACGCGGCACGTGTCCTCGGCATCGATCCCGAGAGCGCTCTCAAGGCGGCCAACCGGAAGTTCCGTCGTCGCTTCGGCGTCGTGGAGAAGCAGCTCCACGTGCGCGGTCGCAGCCTGGCGGACGCCGGGATCGAGGAGATGGAAGCGCTGTGGACAGAGGCTAAGAGGGGCGAAGGTTGACTCACGCCGGCAATTCGCCGCCCTTGCGGAGCGCCGATGCCAGACGTACGATCCGCCGGACTCTGTCGAACCTCTCCATTCACTCGAGTCCATCGGGAGAAACGTCATAGCCTGGAACCGGGAGAACCGCGACGGGCGCGAGGACGGGCTCGAGCCCCTCGAGAGCCTCGACCTGGATCGCGTCGAGTCCTTTGCCGATCTGCTGCGCGCGATGTCGAAGACCGCGTTCGGCGGGCGCGGCCTGGGCGAGGCGTTCGACGTCACCCTCGAGATGGTGCGCGACCCCGGCTGCAAGGTCGTGCTGACGCTCTCGGGAGCGATGACCATCGCGAAAATGGGTCGCGTGATCAGCAAGATGATCGACGCCGGGATGGTCCACGCCATCGTTTCGACGGGCGCGTTGATGGCCCACGGGCTGTCCGAAGCGGTGGGTCTCGCCCACTACCGACACGATCCACGCTTCTCCGACGAGGAGCTGTTTCGCAAGGGCTACAACCGCGTGTACGACACCTTGGAGAAGGAGGCCAATCTGGACTACGTCGAGGCCTTCGCGAGCCGCGCGATGGAGACTGTCGCGGACCAGACGCTGTCGAGCGAGATCCTCAACCGCGCGCTGGGCGAGGTGCTCGCCAAGGAAGGCCACGCGGGAGTGCTCCGCAGCGCTTACGAAAAGGGCGTTCCCGTCTACATCCCGGCGTTCACGGATTCGGAGCTGGGACTCGACCTGGCCACATGGAGCATGGGGGCGGGCCAGGACAACGGCGTCGCAGACGAGCACGGTGTCTACGGCACGATCCCCCGATTCAACCCGTTCCTCGATCTGAACAGCTTCGCCCACTTCTGTACCGACGCCGAGCGGCTTGGGATCTTCACGATCGGCGGCGGCGTGCCGCGCAACTGGGCGCAGGAGGTGGGCCCCTTCGTCGACGTAATGAACACCCGACTGGGGCGGGATGAGCCGGAGGCTCCTCAATACCTCTACGCGGTGAGGATCTGTCCAGAGCCCGCTCATTGGGGAGGCTTGTCGGGCTGCACGTACACGGAGGGCGTCTCCTGGGGCAAGTTCGTGCCGCGCTCGAAGGGCGGGCGCTTCGCCGAGGTGCACGCCGACGCGACGACCGTCTGGCCGCTGCTGGTCAAAGGAGTGCTCGAAGAGCTGGGCTCTGCTGAAGCGGCGGCCGAGACAACGGGCGCATAGAGGGCGAACCCTGGAGTAGCTGTGGCTCCAAGGTACGACGCGATCGTGATCGGCGGAGGCCACAACGGCCTCGTCTCCGCCGCCTACCTCGCGCGAGCCGGTCGCAAGGTCGTCGTCCTCGAGCGGCGCCACCTGCTCGGGGGCGCCGCGGTCACCGAGGAGGTGTTCCGCGGCTTCCGCTTCTCGGTCTGCTCCTACTTCGTTTCGCTATTGCGTCCGGAGATCATCCGCGAGCTCGAGCTTCCCCGCCACGGTCTCGAAATTCTGCCGCTCGACGGGACGTTCACGCCGATGCTGAACGGCGACCACCTCTGGCGCGTCAACGATCACGCCAGGACGAGGCGCGAGATCCACCGACACTTCGCCGACGGACGCCGAGGCGTACGACGAGTACGCGCGGGCGATGGTAGATATAGCGCGGTTCGTCAAGCCGATCTTGTCGATGGTCCCTCCGGATCCCTTCACGCCCGGCCTGGGCGACCTCGCCGAGTTGTTCCGAATGGGACGGCGCTTCCAGAACCTCGGCCGGATGCAGCAGCATCAGCTCGTGCAGCTGATGACGATGAACGCTGCCTCTATGCTGGACCAGTACTTCGAGACGGACGTACTGAAGGCGACGATGTCCGCGAGCGGCATCATCGGCACGTCCCTGGGCGTGCGCTCGCCGGGAACCGCGTACGTGCTCCTGCACCACTACATGGGCGAGATCGACGGCGCCTACAGGGCCTGGGGCATCCCGCGCGGAGGAACGGGAGCGATCAGCGAGGCGATCGGCGCGGCCGCAACCGAAGCCGGAGTCGAAATTCGGCGCGAGGCCCCCGTGGCGAAGATCCGCGTGAAGCGCGGCGAGGTCGTCGGCGTCGCCCTCGAGAGCGGCGATGAGCTCGACGCCGGCCTCGTCTTCTCCAGCGTCGACCCGCGCCTGACCTTCCGCCGCCTGATCGACGAGGATCAGCTGGACGCCTCGTTCCTCGAGGACGTCGACCGCTACAGGTACCGCGGCTCGTCGGGCAAGGTCACATCTCGCGCTCGCCGCGCTGCCCGAGTTCGCCGCGATCAAGGGAGCGGGCCCCCACCTCCGGGGCGCGATCTCGATCTCCCCGAGCGTCGAGCACATGGAGCGCGCCTACGACCAGGCCAAGTACGGCGAGTTCTCGAGCCGCCCCTACATCGACATCGTGATCCCGACGCTGACCGACCCGTCGACGGCGCCGCCCGGCAAGCACGTCATGTCCTGCTTCGTGCAGTACGCGCCGTACGACCTGCGCGGCGGCAGCTGGGACGAACAGCGCGAGGCGTTTGGCGACGCCGTGATCGCGACCCTCGAGGAGTTCGCGCCGGGGCTGCGCAACCGCATCCTGCACCGGCAGGTCCTCACGCCCCTCGACATCGAGCGTGAGTTCGGGCTGAGCGAGGGCAACATCTTTCAGGGGGAGCTGTCGCTCGAGCAGCTGTTCTTCCTGCGTCCCGTGCCCGGCTGGGCGCGCTTCAGGACGCCGCTCCGCGGCCTCTACATGTGCAGCTCCGCGGCACCCCCGGCGGCGGCGTAGTGGGGGCCCCGGGCCGTCGTGCTGGAGGGAGCAGAGGAGCTGGCCGCTCGCGTCGTCGTTTCAGCCACCGATCCCAAGAGGACCTGCCTCGAGCTGCTCGATCCCGTCTGGCTCGACCCCGCCGAGCGCTGGCGGATTCAGAACTTCCGCATCGACGGCATGGCTTCCAAGGTCAACCTCGCGCTGAGCTCGCTTCCCGAGCGGCTGCAACCCAGAGATGGCGTCAGCCGCGCCCGGCTTCACATCGGGCCGAGCGTCGACTCCATCGAGCGCAGCTTCGACGCCGCCAAGTACGGCGAGATTCCACAGCACCCCTGTCTCGACGTCACGATTCCTTCACTGATCGACGACTCGCTCGCGCCGGAGGGCCAGCACGTCCTGTCGATCTACGCGCAGCACACTCCGTACCGATTGAAGGGCCCGCCCTGGGACACCCGACGAGACGAGCTCGGGGACATGGTCGTGGCGACTATGGCCCAGTACGCACCCGGGCTCGCGGAGCGGATCGAGGCGCGCCAGGTGCTCACGCCGCTCGACCTCGAGCGCCGCTTTGGGCTGACGGGCGGCCATCCGCTTCACGGCGAGCCCTCCCTCGATCAATTCTTCATCATGCGCCCTTTGCTCGGCTGGGCGCGCTACAGGGCTCCCATCGACGGGCTCTACTTCTGCAGTGCTGGAACGCACCCGGGTGGAGGCATCACCGGCACGCTCGGTGCCAACGCCGCGCGCGAGATCATTCGGGACCTTGGATGACGCTGCTCATTGACACTCGCGGGCAGGCATCCCTAGAATCCTCCCCCTCTCGTTTCACCGGGTGCGCCGGAGTGGTGGAATTGGCAGACACGCACGGTTGAGGGCCGTGTGGGGCGACCCATGCGAGTTCGAGTCTCGCCTCCGGCACCAACTCAGCCCCTCGCGCCGGGCGCCAGGATGTCCAAAGTCGCCTCCTAGCTACGGGTCAGATGCCGATTGGATAACCCCACCGCTGCCGCAACCGCGAGGCTGACGAAAAAGACCGAAAGCCCGGCCGGCGCGCCGGCTCGACCGATCAGCCAGCCGGCGGCGAGGCTGCCGAGCGGCATACCGCCGCGAAATGCCAGCCCGTAGATACTGAGGATGCGACCACGCAGCTCCTCGACGGCGTGCTCCTGGACGAGGGCGTTCAGAATCGAGTAGGCCGTCACGAGGCTCCAGCCGGCCGCGACCAGCGCGGTCCCGGCCAGCCACAGGTCCGGTGCGAACAGAGAAGCGAGGGCGGCCGTTGCGAACACCACCATGGCCCGAAGCATCAGCTTGCCGCGCCCCGGCGCGGCGCCGCGTTGAGCCGTCTGAAGGGCCCCTGCAACGGCGCCCAACCCGAAGGCACCCGCCAACAGGCTGAAGCCCGTCGCTCCGCCTTCGTGCACGTCGTCGGCGATCACCGGCAGGTAGGTGGTCAGCGGGAGGGCGAGAAAGCTGCTGACCGCGCCGAGCAGCGTCAATCGTCGCAGCACAGGATCGCCCCACACGTGGGCCAAGCCAGCCTCGAGACTGGCGGCCAGCGTCTCCCGGTTCTTCTGGCTCGGGCGAGGCATATCGATCCGGGTCAGCGCGACGATGACGAAGGAGAACGACACGACGTTGATCGAGAAGCAGAACCGATCCCCGCGTGAACCAGGACGACGCCGGCGAGCGCCGGCGCGAGCATCCGAGACACGTTGAACTGAAACGAGTTGAGGGCGACCGCTCCGGGAATCAGCTGGCTCGGGACCAGGCTGGTGAGGGCGGCCTGGTAGGTGGGAGCGGACTGAGACTGCGCGAGGCCGGTCAGGAACGCGAGCAGCAGGATCGCGGTCAGCCCGAGCGAACCGGAGAAGTAGAGCAGCACCAGCATCCCGGCAAAGCTCATCTGGGCGATCTGCGACGCCAGCAGGATGCGCCGTCGATCGAGCCGGTCGGCGAAGGCGCCGCCGACGAGCATCAGCGCAAGCAAGGGCGCCTCGGCAGCGAACGCGCGCAGGCCCAGGTAGATCGGCTCGCGAAACTCAGTGTGCACGAGCCAAGCGAGAGCCAGGTCTTGCGTGAAAGTGCCGACGCTGCTGATGAACGCCCCGATCCAGAGCAGGCGAAAGCCACGTTGGCGAAGTGGGTCGAGGAAGTGGGTGTCTATACTCACGTGTGTCGTTCGCCTGCCCTGGTTGTTCCGCGAAGATCGAAGCGAGCCTGACGACTCCGTTGCTGCGCTGCCCTGCCTGCTCCCGCTGGCTGCGGCGTCGCGTCGCGGCGGGTGAGAGCCTCGCCTACGACATCGAGCTGCTGGGCGAGCCGACGACGCGACGCCGGATCGAGGTGCCCTGGGACGACGCCGAGTCGCGGCGCCGGGTGCGACGCCTGCTGCTCCTGGCGAGCGCGACGACACTCGGGCTCGTGCCGCTCCTCTACCTGCTGGCGCGGCTCGGGTAGCGCCTCACGAGTCGACCCCCGCCTCCCCACGCGCCCGCTCCTCCGCCTCCTTGCGGGTCGCCTCGATGCGCTCCCCGATGATGCGCAAGTACGCGCCCGGCACGCCCTGGAGCAGCACCAGGAGCGAACCCATGTCGGTCTTGACGTTGCGCCGGGGGCCGGAGTCGCCGTAGATCAGGTTGACGACGCGCCCGCGCACGACGATGGGAAACAGGACGGCGTTCGTGTTCGGTTGCTTGACGAGCTTGCTCATGAAGCGGGTGTTCTGGTCGTTCTCGGCGAGGCGCCCGATGAAATGGGTCTTGTCCCGCGCGACGGTCTGAAACACCGACGGCTCGTCGAGCGGAAAGCGCAGGCTCTCGGCAAGGTCACGATCGATCCCCTCTCCGCGTGCGGTCCATCCGAGCACCCACGGATCCTTCACGATGAAGAAGATCACGCGCCGGAACAGCCGGTGGCAGGCCCCCATGATCGCGTCGACCACTTCGTCACGCGCCCGCGCCGAAGTCAATCGCTCGCTGGCCGCTTCCGCGTCGAGCGCTTCGCGCGGCTCGAACTGGGGACGGTACGTGTCCGCGTGGCGCCAGCGCTCGTCGACGCCGTAGTGATCCCGCAGCAGCTGAAGCATTCGCAGCTCGGGCACCACGATCGGCTTGACGATGAAGCCCCGCGAGAATCCGATCTTTGCCACGGTGGTGTGATCGCTGGGGTTGACCATGAGCAGAAACAGCGTCTTGCCACGGACCTCGTACGGGAAGACTTTGTGCTTCGCAGCGATCTCCTCGGGGATGACGGCCAGCGCTTCCCGGGAAATCTCCGAAGCGTCGATCCGCATCGCTGCGACGCCGTGGGCGCTCGCGAGGGCGTCCTGGAGGCGCTCCTCGGTGATGAACCCCAGCTCATAGAGGCTGGTTCCCAGACGCCCCCCGTACAGGACCTGGTGCTGGATGGCCTCTTCGAGTTGCTGCTCGGTGACGATGCCGCGGTCGCGCAGGTACCGTGCCAGGATCGGCAATTGAACCCTCCGATAGCTTGTAGGGATTGTAGTCGGGCGTCGGGCTTTTTCGCTGATCAGGCGCCGCGGCACGCGGCGATGGTCAGCTCACAGACGCTGCGATATCATCGCTCTTCTCCAAAGTGCACGGTTCAAGCGCGACACAGAACCCGGTCGGGAGCGACGATCCGGCCTCGCTGGAGCGACCCCCGCAAGGGCTGGCTCGACGCCTGGCCCTGGCCTCGGGGCTCTCTGCGGCCGCCGCCCTGGCCGGCGTCGCCTACGTGGTTTCCAGGAACGGCGAAGGCCTGCTGCTGCCTCTGGTCGGCCTCGTGCTCCTCGGAGGCGCCGTGGCGGCCACCTTCACGCAGCGGCTCGCCACCCGTCTGACGCGACCGTTGGCACGCCTCAACGTCGAGGTCCAGCGCCTGGCCGACGGTCAGCTCGAGGGGGTCATCGCGCTCGACTCGGCCGACGAGGTCGCGGCCCTCGCCCGGAACTTCAACCGGATGGCGACACGCATGAGGGGGAGCATCGCCGACCTGGAGAACTCCAACCGTCAGCTCGCCGACGCCAACGTCGAGCTGCGCGAGCTGGACCGGATGAAGTCCGACCTGATCGCCAACGCGAGCCACGAGCTGCGCACCCCCGCTGACGGCGATCAAAGGCTACACCGAGTACGTCGCCGACCGCAAGCTCGGCGCCGTCAGCGAGCGGCAAGAGAAGGCGCTGGCCGTGGTCCTGCGCAACATCGACCGCCTCGCCCGCTCGATCAATGCGCTGCTCGACTTCTCGCGGCTCGAGGGCGCCTCAAGCTGAACCGTCAGCGCTTTGCCCTCCCTCTTCTCGTGGACCACGTGCACCAGACGCTGCGCTCGATGATCGAGCGCAAGTCGATCTCGTTCCAGACCAGCTTCGACGTCGGGCTGCCTGACGTGATGGCCGACCGCGAGCGGCTGTCCCAGGTCTTCGAGAACCTCGTGATCAATGCCATCAAGTTCACGCCACCGGGCGGGCGCATCGAGGTCGCCGCGAAGCCCGTCGAGCAGGGCGACGCGGCTATCCTGGAAGTCAGCGTGAGCGACACCGGCGTGGGAATCCCGCCCGATCAAGCGGATCGGATCTTCAGCCGCTTCCATCAAGTCGACGCCACGAGCTCCCGCCGCGTCGGTGGCGTTGGCCTCGGGCTCGCGATCGTGAAGAGCATCGTCGATGCCCACGAGTCCACCATCCGTGTCGAGAGCGATCCCGGAGAGCTGACGCGCTTCACATTTACCCTGCCCGTTGCGGAAGGCGCGCGGGCCGACGAGACCCGGCCACCCGCCCCGATGGCGGCTCGGGCTCATAGCGAGCACCCATGACGACCAAGAAGAAGATCCTGGTGGTGGACGACGAAGACGACATCCTCAATTTCCTCGAGTTGGTGCTCAGGGAAAAAGGCTACGAGGTGCTGACGGCAGGCGGCGGCCAGGAGGCGCTCACGCAGGCGCAGATGGCCAAACCCGACCTCGTCTTACTCGACATCATGATGCCGCAGATGGACGGGTGGGAAGTGCTGAAGCTGCTGCGCGTCGACGAAGAGACCGCCAGCGTGCCGGTCGCGATGCTGTCGGCACGGACGGACGCTCAAGACCGCGTGCAGGGCCTTCAGGAGGGGGCCGTGGACTACATCTTCAAGCCATTCTCGCTCCAGGATCTGCTGAAGAAGATCGAATCTATCTTCGGTCACGCGGAGACATCCTCTCAGGACCCGGCTTGAGCCACGGGCGCCTCGAAGCGCTCGGCCAGACCATGGCTGGATCGGGCCACGACAGCGAGTACTTCCGGCTGCGCGCCGAGTGGCTCCGCTACCGCGGGCACCTGTTCGACGCAGGCACCAGTCTGCCCACTCTCGCGTGGGCCCTCGAAGATGCGCGGCGCCTCGTGGAGCAGCGCGGCGTCATCGGCCTGCTCTTCATGGACCTGGGCGCCGACAGGCGGTTCGAGCGTCAGCACGGCTGGGGCCTCTACGATCAATGCGTCCTCGCATTCAGCGAGGCGCTGGCGAGCCTGCGGGCGGAGGCAATGATCGGCGCCGACGACACCGTCGCCACGATCGGGGTGCGGAGCGACAAGTTCGTGGTCTTCCTGGCGGGCGCCGAAGCGTCCCCGCTCACTGAGGACACGCTGGCGGTGCTGGCCGGCGCCATCGCCGATCGGCTGACGGAGATTCTCGCCGAGCGCCTGCCCGCTGAGCTGGGCCATGCCACGGGCTTCCAGTTCGGAACCGCGCTGCTGCGCCGCGACCCGATGTTGCGGCCCGAACGGAGCATCCACCGCGCCCTCGACCTCGCCATGAGCCGCAGCCTTCAGCAGTGGGACTCGGAGCGAGACCTGCACACGAGCGAGCTCGCTCGGCTCATTGAAAAGGCCGAGATCGTGACATTCACGCAGCCGATTTTCGACCTCTTGGAGATGGAGAGACTGGGACAGGAGGTCTTCTCGCGCGGGCGCCCGGGAACTCCATTCGAGGATCCCGAGCACTTGTTCGACCTGGCCGAACGAACCGGGAATCTGCTCGAGCTCGAGCGACTCTGCCGGCGTCGGGGCCTTCAGGCCCTGGCGAGCCGGCTCGAGCCCGGCGAGAAGCTGTTTCTGAACACGACGGGACGCAGCCTGACGGACGACGAAGTGGCCGGGGTCGGCTTCGTGCGCCTGGTCGAGGAGCACGGCCTGGCGCCCGAGAACATCGTGATCGAGATCGCGGAGCGCTTCACCCTGGAGGAGCGCGAGGCGGTGCGGCGCTCCGTGGCCGACCTCAAGTCCGCGGGCTTCCAGATCGCCATCGACGACATGGGAGCCGGCCACTCGAGCCTTCAATCGATCGTCGACCTCGAGCCCGACTACCTCAAGTTCGATATCGCCCTGGTGCGCAACATTCACCGCAGCGTGATCAAGCGCAGCCTGCTGGAGACGCTCATGGAGTTCTCGGCTAAGATCGGCGCTCGCGTGGTTGCAGAGGGCATCGAGGAGGAATCCGAGCTGGAGACCGTGAGAGCCATTGGTGTCACGTTGGGCCAGGGACATCACCTGGCCGCCCCACAGCGCGTTGGCGACTGATCTCAATTCCGTCGCTAAGGCCGTCGCCGGCTACCACGAGTCCCTCCCGATGCTGGAGGCCCAGCTGGCAGTCGAGGGTTGTCTCGGGGTCGTCTCGATGGACATCTCCTTTCTCCACGCGATCGAGGTCGATTACGGGGTAGCGGCGTACGAGGAAGTCCGCCGCAGAATCTTCCGGATCTTCGAGGAGCAGCGAGGCAAGGACTATCGCGATGGCGATGTGCTGGCCCTCGACCAGCCCGGCGGCGTGCAGATGATGCTGTTCCTCGAGCACAAACGCCGCAGGAACGTCCAGCTCACGAGCGCCGATCTGGAGGCCGCGCGCAAGCGGCTGCAGCGCTCGCTGTTCAAGAGCATGGCGCGGGCGACCTTCCCCTACCTCAAATCGGCGCCGCAGATTCACGCCGGCTACGGCCTCGCAATCCACAACCCGCTCCTGAGCGTGAAGCGGGCGATCGACCTGGCGTTGCGCGATGCAAACGAGCTCGCGTCCCACGAGCGCAGTGGGAACCGCCTCGGTAGCCGGCGCAAGATCCTCGACCTGATCGCCGGCGGCAAGATCGTGACCGCGTACCAGCCGATCCAGGCGATGGCAGACCGCAGCGAGATGGCCGTCGAAGCGTTGAGCCGCGGAGCGCCGGGGACGAACCTCGAGAACGCGGGCCTTCTGTTCGGCTCCGCGACGCGCCACGATCTGTTGGTCGAGCTCGACCGGCTCTGCCGCTCGCAGGCCCTGCTTCGCGCCCAGCACATCGCCGAGGAGTCGCGGCTCTTCGTCAACACCTTGCCGGCGACGATCAGGGACCCGCAGTTCAAGGACAAGCCGCTGATCGACTTCCTGGGCCGGGCCAAGGTCTCGCCCAAGCGCATCGTGATCGAGATCACCGAGAAGCTGGTCATCGACAACTACGGGCTCTTCCTCGAGACGATGGCCTACTTCGCCGACCTCGGAATGAGCTTCGCCGTCGACGACGTCGGAGCCGGCTACTCGGGCCTCGAAGCGATCGCGAACCTGAAGCCGAGCTTCTTGAAGATCGATATGTCCCTGGTTCGCAACGTCCACGAGAGCGTCGTCAACCGCGAGATGTGCAAGGCAATCGTCTCGCTCGGCCGGGGCATCGGCGCCGAGATCATCGCGGAAGGAATCGAAACCGAGGACGAGTTCGCCGCACTCGTCGACATGAACGTCGACTACGGGCAGGGCTATCTGCTCGCCCGGCCGCAGCTCGCGCCCGAGGAGGAGTAGCCCCGCCTAGTGGCCGGTAACAGGGGATTCGATACCGCTGCGACCGCCGATGCATCTTGCCTGGGTTAAACGGCAGTAGTGGGCTCGCGGACGAGTGCTCGCGAGGGAGGACGGGCGGATCCAAGGCCGGGTGGTGGTCATACCCAGACCATCTTCTGATTGAGTCTCCTGAGGTTGAGCGCCAAGCAAACGAGATTCCACTCGGCGCTGGTTTTCTCAAGCCCTCGAAGGCTGAAGGATTGGAAACCAAGCACAGCCTTGATCCATCCGAATGGCGGTTCGCCGAGTTTGCGCCGCTTGTACCACTTGCGACCACGTTTTCATGCGGAGCGTCGCTTCGAGCTTCGAATTCGACGTTGGTGGAGAGTCTTTCTTTTCTCTCCCCAGAGCCACGAAACCGTCGATTCCGGTACGTTCCAAGTGCAGTAGGTTCTTTTCGGAACGGTAGCCGGCATCGGCCAGGGCACGCTTGGGCTTCTCACCGGTGTTGGCTTGAGCCGTTTTCAGCATCGGCTCGAGCTGACCGACATCCGCAGCGTTGTTGGTCAACCCGGTCGCAACGATCAGCTGCGATTTCTCGTCGACGGCGGCTTGGGCATTGAAGCACTGCTGGTAGCCACTCGAATCCTTCATGATGCGGCTTTCGGGATCGGTGAAGTTGTCCTGCTTCTTGTCCGGAGGTACGCCAAATCTCCTTTTGAACTTTGACCCTCGCTTCGATTCCTTGTCATCCCCTGGCCGACGTCCGGCCTGCTGATCTTCTTCCTTCTGACGGGCCTCCAGACGTGCCTTCGCTGCTTGGATTTTCTTGAGCCGTGAATCTCGGCGCGCCAGCTCTTCTGGCAGTTCGTCGCCACGAAAATCAGGACCAAACTCGACGTCTTCCGCAGCATCTTCTTGTTTTGCAAGAGCGGTGATAGCCCGAATCTCTCGACGGAGCTGTTTCTCCGTTTTCTTCATACGCTCGTAGCTCATCGCCTTGTGCTTGCTGGCATTCGCCTTGACCTTCGTTCCATCCAGAATCAACGTCCCAAGCTTGACCAAACCCACTTCTTGAGCCAGACGCACGACTTGGACGAATACAGATCGAAACTGGGACAAATGGTCACAACGGAAATCACTGATCGTCCGGTGTGCCGGGAAATTGCCTCCGCTCAAATAACGGTATGCGACATCCTCTTCCAGCTTCTTCGCGATCCCACGAGACGAAAACGTCCCTGTCGCATAGCCGTAGATCAGAACCTTCAGCATCATTCGAGGATCGAATCGTCGGTTCCGACGTCCATCGCCCTCGTAGCGCTCGTAGAAAGCACGCACATCCATCGCCTCCACCGTATCCGAGATGAAAAACGAAAGATGACCCTCCGGAAGCCAGTCTCGTGGATTCGACGGAAACAAACTCGATTGGTCAGGACTGTACGGACGGAAACTCGTTCCCATAACTTCAAAAACGCTCATTCACCCGATTTCGTTCCTGCCGCGCAGACTCCTAGCCTGACGGGGCGTCGCCCGTCGCGAGGCGAAAGACGCAGACGGCGCGGCCGAACCGGACCTCGTCTCCGTCCGAGAGGGCGCTCTCCGCGACCACCTGGTCGTTCACACGCGTCCAGTTCGTCGACGCGATGTCCTGGACGTAGAAGACACCGTCGCGACGCTCGATCCGGGCGTGGTTGCGGGACACGAGCGGCTCCGTGAGGCGGATATCCGAGTCCTCGTCGCGACCTATCGTCGCGACAGGCTCGCGGACGTCGAAGGCGCGCTCGTCTCCCTCAGCCGTGGTCCAGATGAGCTTCGCCGAGCTCGCCAAGTGCGGCCTCTCGCCCTTCTCAGGGTCGAGCGCGGCGAGCCGCGAGCGGCGCCACGCGTGGTCCGTCGTTGTTGAAGAGCGTGGCTTCCTCGAAGCCGGCCGCAGCCTCGTACGAGTCGCGCGCCTCGCGCTCGTAGCCGAGCCGCTCGAGGGAGAGACCCAGGTAGTAGAGCGCCGTGCCCTGCGAGAGTCCCGGGCCCGTCGGCAGCTCGTTGCGGGCCTTGAGAAGGTGCTCGTGGGCCGCCGCGAAGTCGTCGAAGTGCATCGCGCAGATCGCCAGGTTCAGGCGCGCAAACGCTGCCTGCTCGGTGCCGGGGTATCCCTCGACCTGCTGACGCAGGTCCATCATCACCTTGTTGTAGAGCAGGTCCGGGTCGTTGAGCGGCACTTCCTGAGGTGTGTTCTGGAGTTCCAGATCGACGGCGCGCGCGCCCTCCGCACCGCGCAGCTGAAGCGCCAGCCGATCGCCTTCGCGCTTGCCTTCGATGAGATTCAACAGCTCGATCGTCCTCTTCACCGGCTGGCCATCCGCGGCAAACAAAACCTCTTCCGCCTTCACCTGGGCGCGTGACGCCGGACTCCCCGGCGCGACCCGCAACACCGGTACTCCGTCGTGCGAGAGGGTGTCGATCGTGATCAGTCCGGTCCAGGGGCGGTACACGGTCGCGCGCCGATCGATCGACGTGAGGAACGAGATGTAGGACGCGGACTGATTGAAGATGACCGAATACTGATCCGTGGCGGCGTTGCCGGCGGCGAGCAGGTGCAGCGTCGCATTGCGCTGGAGCTGTTGGTCCTCGAGCTCCGCCACCAGGAAACCCTGCACCTCGAGGGCCTCGGCGAGCCGTTCCGTCACGCGGCGGATGACGCCGGGCTCGGCGACAGCTCCTGACAATAGCTGGGCGAGCGTCGTGCGCTCGGCCTCGAGGACGCGGCTGACGTCGGCGTCCCCGACCGGCACGAAGTTCAAGCTCTTTATCGCCTGAAGGTTCTGGATCAGCTGCTCGCGAACTTCCTGCTGCACGCGCTGGGCAGCCGCGCCTGGTGCGACGACGCCCAGGAAGGCCAGACTCGGACGGATCGGGCAATCGAGAGACAGCGTCTCGTTCTTCTGGAGCTCGAAGTCCTGGATGAACTTCCCCGACGTGTGCTTGACCTCGAGGCGGTGATTGCCGGAGCAGATTCCGTCGAGCTCGCGGGGCGTGCGACCCATCGGCTCGTCGTCGATGAAGATCTGGGCGCCGGGCGGATCGGACGAGAGCATCAGTGTCCCGAGCGAAGGCGCCATCCGGACCGGCCGGGCCTGGTAGTCCCGGGGCTCCTCGGCGCTCAGCGTCGTCAGCACCGGCTCGTAACAACGCTTCCTCAACTCGACCTCGTGAGACCCCAGGCTGACGTTCGCGACCTCGGCCAGCGCCGACGCGCGGGCCGGGTCGAGGCCCTCCAGGCGCGCCAGCTCGACCATGTCGGCGGCGAGCGTACCGCCGGTCGTGGCGCGGAGCTCACCGTTCACCCACACCTCGACACCGGAGGGCTCCGTGATGAAAAAGAGGCTCGCCGCGGTGCGCGTCAGCTCCACCTCGAGCGCCTGCGTCTCGGTCGGCTTGATCGACAAGGCTTGAGTATCGGTCGCGTACCCCACGCGTGAGATCTCGATCTGGTACTCGCCGACCAGCACGTCCATCGGAAAGAAGTCGGTGAGGCTGAGAAACTCGCCGTTCAGTCTCACCTCGGCCCCCGAGGGCACCGAGGAAACGGCGAGGTAGCCTACGAGGCTCTCCTTGACCGAGTCGTAGACGGCCGCCAGCTTGGGTGACACCTCGTCCTCGTTGAGCGTGTAGCCGGGGCGAATCCGGATGAGCTGGCGGAAGCTGTCGCGCGCCTCGGCCTCGGAGCCGATGTTGAAGAACGCGCGCGCACGAAGCTGGTAGGAGCGCAGCAGCATCAGCTCCGCTTGCTCGGGCAGCCCGCTCGCCAGCCGCAAGCGGTCGAGCGTCGAAATGATCTCCTCGAACATCACGATCGAGCGGCTCTGCTGCTCGCTGTTGAACTCGATCAGCGCCGCGCTCATCAGCCCTTGCAGCGTGTCGAGCTGCTGCAGCAGCTCGGCGCCCGGCTGCTGGGCCGCAGCGTCCTGGGATCCGGCTGGCGCCGCCGAAACGCTTGCCAGCACGGTGAGGAACAGCGACAGGACAGGAGGACTCAGTCTCGTTCTCATGTCAGCTCCCAGAGACAAGCTAGTACTCGGATCCGCAATTACGGTTGCATTCGAACGCCGATGCATCCCGCCTGGCTGCGTCGCTCATCGGACAAATACTCCCGGTATTTTACCTCTTCGGCTCCTTGCCATCCGGGCGCCTCGTCGTTGCTGCACCAGCCGACCCCCTTCGGGTCCCCTGGTGCCAGCTGTTCTCGCCTCGCGGCTCAGGTCCTCGGTGCGACACCGTATTTACGGATCAGAGTACTAGCGAAGCTTCGCCTCAAACCGACCAGAGTCAGTCACTTGTGATCCAAGTGGACTCAGAACGGCCGCTCGAAACTTGACTCAACTGTGAAGAAATCACGACCTAAAGAACCTAGTGAAAGCGGAATACCTGGCGGGCTTTCTTGTCGTAGACGAGCACCGCACCGTCCCGCCCGAGCGTCACGGCGACAGGCTCCTTGAGCTGGGCCCCGCCCAACGTCGCGAGCAGCTTTCCGTCACGATCGAGAACGAAGACTCCGGCCCGCTGGTCGGCGACGTACAGGTTGAGCTCCGAGTCCACGGCAATATCGACGGGACGCTTCAGCTCGTAGCCCGGGCCGCGAGCCGCGATCGAGCGCAACGGTCGGCCCGTCAAATCGTACACGCGGATACCCTTCGTCTTTTCATCCAGGCAGACGATGCCCCCCTCGTCGTCACGGAGGAGCCGCGTGATCTCGCGCTCCCGGCTGTCGGGGAACGGGCCGACGTAGTTGGACTCGGCATCGAAGCGGAAGATCCCCTTGCGCTTCTTGTCCGCCACGAGCACTTCGCCGCCCGGCAGCACGAGGGCCGATGTCAGCTCCTCGAGCGGCTGGGGTTTCTGACCGGGAATCGTGAAGCTCTGGACGTAGCGGCGGCCGGTCCGAACTGCCAGCTTGGCGGTCACGACGACGTCGCCGTCCGGTGACAGTGAGAGGGCCCTGAAGTCCTTGCCGGTGACGCCTTGCCCCGCTCGCCCATCCGTGAACGGGACGGCGGTGTTCGTCTTGTCCGAGGCCACCCACAGCGCTCCGTCAGGCGCCACCTGAATCGCCCGGACGTCGCGGAGAACGTCCCCAGCGGAGAGCGAGAAGCCCGCATCCACCCGGAAGCTCGGCCGGCCGGCTCGGAACCGATACAAGGCCGTGATCCGTTCGAGGGCACGAGCCGCCGCCTCGCTGTCGGGATAGCTGTTTCTGACGGTCTGGAACGCTTCCATCGCGGCGTTGATGTCTCCCTGAAGCGCGAGCGCGTGACCGATCTGGTACTGCGCCTGCGGGGCCGCGTCGCTCGACGGGTACTCCATCGCGACTCGGCGTTGCAGCTCGACCGCCTCGAGCAGCCGTCCCGCTTTGCGCTCCGCCAGACCCCCCGCGTGGATGGCGCGCGGCACCCACTCGCTCTTCGGATACAGGCGTTGGACGCGGGTGAACTGTGCAAGCGCGTCGTCCAGCTGCTCCTGGGTCGTGGACTGGGTCATCGTGAGCCATCCCAGGTAGTAGTAAGCGCCGGGGGCGCCGTCGCTCTGAGGGTAGGACTGCGTGATCGCTTCGAAGGACGCCTGGGCGGCCGCGTAGTCGCGTTCGACTTCAGCGAGGAACCGCCCGATTTCGAGGAGTGCGTCGTCGACGGATGCGGTGTTCGAGAAACCCGAAACGATCGTGTTGAAGTTGTCGAGGGCCTGCTTGTGCTTGCCCTCCTTCACGTAGCTGCGCCCGTCCTCCAGAAGTCGCGCGGCCTGCTCTTCGGGCGACGTCTGAGCGCTCGCAGCGAGGGGCGCGGCTGTGGTGAGCGCCAGCAGCAGCGCGGCCGTGGGGAGCCCGCTTCTCACTTGCGCTCGGTGACATAGGTGTCGGCGCCGGCCTTCACGGTGACGGTCTGGGTCTTCTCAATCCCGTCGGGCCACCGGAAGGAAACCGTGTGGCGACCCGCCACGATCTTTCGATTGAGAATCGGTGGATAGTCGACGAACGTCTCTCCCACGAACACCTTGCAATTGCCCGGCGTCGCGCGCACATTGAGCTCGCCGGTCGCGGGCACCTCGACCCGGACATGCGCTCCCTCGCCGACCGTGACGTCCACTCGCCGGTCGAGAAGCACGGAGGGAGCACGAAGCGTCAGCGTGTGACGCCCAGCCGGCAGGGACACCGTCGGCGAGCGCTCAGCCGAAGCGAGCCGCTGTCCCTGCAACAGGACATCGATGGGAAACGACGACGCTACGCTCACCTTGCCGGGCGGGCCGATGCGCTCGAGCGCCACGCTGATCTCAGGCGGCGGCTGGCCCGCCTTGATCTCAACTGCACCGTCCCGGTAGCCCGGCCTCGTCAACCGGATCATGTGCGGCGTGGCCGGATCGATGGCCACCCCGCTGGGCTCGCTGGCGACCGGGATGCGCACCAGGGCGACCTGCAGCGAGAAGTCGACCTTCGCTCCCTCCTCGAGCGGCAGAAAGAGCGTTTGAGCGGCCGACTCGTAGCCCTCCAGGCGCAGCTCGACGGAGAGTTGGGCAGCCGAGTCTTCGTTCTCGATCTCGACGAAACCGTTGGTGTTGACGCCGCTGTCGACCCCGTCGACGAAGACGCGCGCCCCCGTCGGTTCGGACTGAACTGCGAAGCGGATGATCTCCGGTCCGAACATCCCGGAGCTGACGGCCAGCCAGACCGCCACCCCGACGCCGAGCAACGCGAGCGCAGCCACCGCTGCGAGCGCAAACCGCCCACCGCCGGGACGCGGCTGCTGCAGGGTCGCAGGCTGCACGAACGTCTGAGGCGACCGCTGGGTCGCCGCCGGGCCAAACGTCGCATCGAGCTCCGGGTACTCGGTGGTCGCCGGCTCCGAAGGCTGTTGTGCGTTCAGTACGGCGCGGCTCGCGGCGCGTAGCGCCCGGCGCGCTTCGAGCGAGTGGGGGTTGCGCTCGACGATGCCCTCGAACAGCTCGGCCGTCTGCATGGCGTCGCCTTCCTTGAGGACCCGGCGGGCGGTGCTGAGCAGCTCTGCATCCGCCTCGAGGACTGGAGGGATAGCTGAGTCCACGTACCAGTCGAGGATCGACTGCAGCTCGGCAGCCAACTCGGCGGCGCTACCGGGTCGGTGGTCCACTTCCTTCGCCAGCGCTCTCTCGACGAGAGCCTCGAGGCGAGGGCCCACCGAGCCGAGATCGACGTCGAGAGACGGCGTCGGCTCCTGGACGATCTTGTAGAGGACGTCGCTCCCCTGGCCGGGGAACGGCCGTTTGCCCGCGAGCAGCTGGTAGAGGATCACGCCCACGGAAAAGACGTCGCTGCGCCCGTCGAGCGCCTGACCCCGGACCTGCTCGGGACTCATGTAGCTGAGCGTTCCGATCATCATCCCGGCCTTGGTGACGCCGCTGCCGCCGACCTTGGCGATACCGAAGTCCATGATCTTGACGGTGCCGTCGTCGAGCAGGTGAATGTTGGCCGGCTTGATGTCGCGATGCACGATGCCGTTCTCGTGGGCGTAGCTCAGCCCCCGGCAGATCTGCCGCACGATCTCGAGCTTCTCCTGCAGCAGCAACGGCTCGTTCGAACGCAGCAGGCTCTCGAGGTCTGCGCCGGGCAAGAGCTCCATCGCGATGTACGCGACCCCCCGGTCCTCGCCCGACTCGTAGATCGTGACGATGTTCGGATGCTGGAGGCGGGCGGCGGCCTTGGCTTCGATCTGGAAGCGCGCCCGACTCTCCTCGTCGAGGGAGCCCTCTGCGGTCAGTGTCTTGATCGCCACCTCGCGCTCCAGAGCCTCGTCGAGACCCCGATAGACCATCCCCATGCCGCTCTTGCCGATCCGATGTTCCGCGCTGTCGTCGCGCTGCGCGGCTGGGATCACGAGAGGCTAGGCCTCGAACTTGACGAGCACGACGGTGATGTTGTCGTCGCCGCCCCGCTCGTTGGCCTCGTCGACCAGGCCTTTGACGGCCGCGTCGATCTTGCCGTCTGCGTCTCTGACCAGCTTTGCGATGTCCTCGTCGGGCATCATCGTCGTGAGTCCGTCGGAGCACAGCAACAACATGTCGCCCGATTCCACCTCGTGGACCTGCATGTCCACCTCGAGGTCGCTGCGTCCGCCGAGGGCGCGGGTGACGACGTTCCGAAGCGGGTGGGTGCGCGCCTGGTCCGGCAAGATGAGCCCCGCCTTGATCTGCTCGTTCACCCACGAGTGGTCGCTCGTGAGTTGGCTGAGCTCGCCCGCGCGGACCAGATAAATGCGGCTATCGCCGACGTGGGCGAGATTTGCCTCGTTCCCGGCGACGAGAACGGCCACGACAGTGGTGGCCATCCCCTCGTACTCGCTGCATTGCTGCATCGAGTCGAGAACCTTGGAGTTGGCGTAGCGAATCGCGGTTTTCAGGCGGTTGCCGTCGTGGGAGATTTCGTCGTCGATGCCGAAGGGCCAGGTGATCTCTTCGTCGCCGCTCGTCATCTCGACGAATTCGTTGATAGCTCCCACTGCCACCTCCGACGCGACCTCGCCCGCTGCATGCCCTCCCATGCCATCAGCGACGACGTAGAGACGCTCCTGCTCGTTGACGAAGTAGTTGTCCTCGTTGCCTTTACGTTTGCGACCGACGTCTGTGAGGGCTTGGGTTTGGATCTTCATTTTCACGTTGGTGAACAGACGGAGTCGGCCGGGCCGGTGACGGGCACCGTGAGCTGCCAGTAGACACCGAAAGGCCCGCCCAGGCAAGTCACTCGGGCTCGAGAGCACCTCACGAGCGACGCCCGAAGAGGCCCCGTTTGCCCTTCTTGGCTGAGGCCGCGTCGGGCGACTCCGGCGGGTCGTTCTCGCCCTCCCCCAGCTCGGCCAGGAGGGCCTTGATCGCCTCGTTGTCTGGCGCCAGCTTGAGCGCTCGCTGGGCCTCGCGACGCGCGCGCAGCTTCAAGCCCTGCTGTGCGTAGAGCCGGGCGACCTCGACGTAAATCGCCGGCGACCGGGGCTTGAGCCTGGCAGCCTCTTCGAGCTCGAGAAGGGCCTCGCGAATCCAGTTCGGGTTCTTGGCCAGCGCGCGGCCCAGGGCCATGCGGTACTCAGCCTGTTCCGGCAGATGCCGAACGGCCACGCGCAGGAGGTCTATCGCGTCGTGGAATTGTTCTCGAACTTGGCCACGCCGCGCGCAAAGGCGTCGCTCGCGATCTCCTCGGGCACGCTTCGCTTGGGTTCCTGAAGACTGCGATCGTAGTCCTGGCGGGACTCGTCGTTCGACAGCGCGTTGTAGGCGTTGGTGAGCTCCTTGAAGAACGTATCCGCCTTTTGCCGGTCCGCCGGGTCCGTGAACCGATCGGGGTGGCGCTCCCGGGCCAGGCGAATGTAGGCCTTCTTGATCTCGTCGCGACTCGCCCCCGAAGCGACGCCCAGGAGCTCGTAGTAACTGCCCATGCCTCAGCCTCGGACGGCCTACCGGCCCTTTCCGCCCCCACCCCCAGGCTTCGCGAACCGTTGGGCCGCCTTGCGAATCGCCTCCGGGACGTTGCGGTCCATCGCGAGGGCCTTCATGTCTCGCGGATTCAGCCGTGAGACGAAGCCCATGGAGATGGCAATAGGCGTGCGGGGGTTGTGAATGAGATTCGACACGATCGGGTAGTTCCGCGTCCACTCGCGATTCTGACCGATGGTCCGGAGAACGTCGTCCGACACGTTCTTCATCGCGGCGAAGTTCTCGACCTCGGCGTCGGTCACCCTCGGGCTTCCCAGCACACCCATGGCGACCAGTCGATTGCGGTCGCGAATGAGACCGCCGCGCTCCTCCCGGGAGCCCGTGAGCGCCCGGACGAGCTTGCCCGCCGTGTTCATCCCGTTCAGCTGCTGCATGGTCGAGCGTTTGTCCGGGTCCTCCTTTTCATCCTCGGTGAGGTACTCGTCGATGGCCTCTTCGTCGCTCAACGGCTCCGGTTCGGGCTCCGGTTCAGGCTCTGGCTCGGGTTCAGGCTCGGCCTCGGGAGGCGCCTCGGGCTCCTCGCCAATCCTGAATTCCTCGCGGAGCTCGCGCAAGCGGCGCTTCTGATCGTTGTCGAGATCGGGGTTCGATTCGAGGGCGACGAGCAGTGAGGTGCGGCGCAGCAGCCGGACCTGGTTGATGACGACGAGCTCGGCCTGGGCTCGCGGCAGGCGAGCCGCAAGCTCTTCGAGGGCCTCGTCCGGCACGGAGTGGTTCTGTAGCGCCACCTGGCGCAGCTCCCCCTCTTCGCGGTAAACGACACACCACGCGAGCACCTCCAGCGGTGTGTTGCGGTCTTTGAGGATCGGCAGCATCTCGTCGACCGGTCGAGCCATCAGGCTCGCGGCCGCCGCATCGCGGATCGCGGCTTCGCGGTCCTTGGTCAGAATGACGAGGAGCTCGGTCAGGTCGGCCGGGCCCAGTGGCAGCGCTCCCTGCGCCGCCATGGTGCGTACGTCCTGGGGCACCCCGCCCTTGATGAACTGATCGATGAGCGGGTTGCGACCGCGCGCTTCGGACATGGCCGGGTTGCTAGGAGGGGCCCGAGTCTGGAGTTTTGGGGACCTCGGCGAGCAACGATTTGAGGTTTTGACGTGTGATCACGATGTTGCGCCGCACCTCGCCGCTGTCTCCCAGGGGCAGACCCTCTCGATTGTTGACACTGAAGCTGAGCCCTCCGGCGTTCCCAACGGAAAGCACGATTTCCCCGTCCGCCTCGATCGTAGCGCTCTCGCCTGCCGTCAGGACGCGATTGAGCCGCTCGTCCCCGTCGACCTCGGCCTTCACCCAGCAGCTCTGCTGGGCGTTCATGGTGAGGACGAGGGCGTCGTCCTCCACGGCCAGCGAGGTCTCCGGCTGATAGACGCGATCGACGGGTTGCTGGGGCACGGTCACGCCGGGGGGGGCTGCGGCGGTGGCGGACGACTCCGTGTCCTGAGGCCGCAACTTCATCAGAGACAACACGGCCGCGAGCACCACGAGGGCGACGACAAAGAGCGTCCCCGGGTGCGCCCCTTCACTCACGCCTACCGGCGGTCGGCTGGGGGGCTTGGTCTCGGGCGGATGGGCGTGCTTGAAATCCTCGACGACCCGATCCGCGTCGAGCCCGAGGTAGCTCGCGTACTGCCGAACGAAGGCGCGGCGGAAGACTCCACCAGGAAGGATCTCGACGCGATCATTCTCGATCGCCTCGAGGAAGCGCCGACTGATGTTGGTGGCATCCGCAATTTCGCGCAAGCTGACGCCCCTCAGCTCGCGTTCCTGCCGAAGAGTCTCTCCGAATGCCGACATTTCTCCCTCGAGAGCGCCCTTTCCTTAGGTTTTTCGGAGCCCGAGAAGAGCGTCGATGATTTTAGTGAAGGCCGACTCGCCATGTCAATTGAGAGGACGGCCGCAAGTCCATCGTGCGGCGGCAGATGCGGCTCAGTCGGCCCCGCTGGCCACGCGCTGGGCGGCGCGTTGAACGAGCGGCGGCAGACCGGGCGAGATCGCCACGGTTCGGAGGTCGCGCTCGAGCAGAGAGGTGAGCTGCGCCAGCGCCAGGGCGAGCGGCGTGCGGCGCTGCAGGACGAGGCCGAGCCGCACCGCGTAGTGGTCCGCCCAACGCGGCGACCAGATCCTCCTCGCGCAACCGCGGGTTCTTCAAGACTGCCGAGAGGACCTTGGGCTCCGCCTCGGTCAGCAGCGCCAGCAACACCGGCGTCGTGGCCTGGCGCGCCAACGTCATCCGTTCCCCGAGGCGAAGCTCCGGGATGCGCTCTTTGAGCAGACCCTCGGCGCGCACGCGCAGCGGCGGCGCCACTCTGGTGTTCTGGGCGACGTTCGCGAGGTCGCTCCAGAACAGGTAGGGCAGCAACCGCTGACCCAAAGCTCGGGGCGTCTTCGGATTGGCGACCACGCCGCCGAGAACGCGCGGTCGATCGGACCACGGCGGTACGCTCGCTACGGCTTCGAGAAACTGCACTGGGACCGCACGCCTCAGCACGGCGAGCATCCTCAGGTCGTCCCAGTCGGCCTCGCGGACGGTGGCGCGCTGACGGCGCTCGCCTCCAGCGAGGACGCATCGGTAGATCGCATCGACCGCAGGCTGTGGCGGGCGCGGACGCCTCACCGGCCGGCGACGAGAGCCCGGATCGGCGCCTGGCTCCCCGTGCTGAAGGCGGCCCCTGCCACCGGATGCCTCATGCGCGCTCGATGTTCCTGGCGAGGTGAGCGTGCGCCTCGTGAAAAGCCAGCAGGACGTTGATCACACCCAGCCCGCTCACGGCACCGCGCGTGAAAGCGTTGAGCACCCAGATGCGAAGCGCCGGGTAGGGATTGATGAAGTAGTTCGAGTCCCACAGCGTCGTCCATGGAACGAGGACCAACATCAACCCCACGAGCAGCGAGCTGACCACAGAGAGGAAAACCGCGACCGGATGTTCCACGTCTCCCGACGTCGCAGCGGGTGTTCCCACGCGCCTTGGCGAGCTTTCCAGCAGCGTTATGGACCGCCCCTCGAACCCGCTAGCCGGCGACTGCCTTGAGTTCGCGCAGCTTTGTCGAGACGTCTCGGAATGTCTCATCCTCGGCGTAGAGCTCGGTCAAGTGCTCGATCGCCTTGCCGGTCTCTCCGGCGGCCTCTTAGGCGGAGGCCAGGTCGTAGCGGACTCCGTGATACTCCTGTGGATGGCGGTCGGGAACGGCCAGGCCCTTCTCGAACCAGTTGATGGCGAGCTTGGGCATGCCCTTGTCCATGAAGCAGATGCCCAACATGCTGGCGCACGGGAGCAGCCGGTCCTGGTCCCGAGCCGCCATCTGGAACTCCGCGATGGCCTCGTCCACGAGCCCCATCTCCTTGTAGGCGATTCCGAGGTTGTACCGCGTGTCCAGGTCCTCTTCGCCAATCTGCTCGTTGACGCCCTTGCGGAACTCCTTGAACATCTCGGAGAGGCCCGCCTCCTCGATCTCACTCGAGACCCCATCCGTCGGCGGGGCCTCCTCTTCGGTCGCAGACTGGGCGCCGAAGATGTCGTCGAGATCGTTTGCGAGGTCGTCCATGCCATCGCCGAAACTGCCCAGGTCGGACTCGGGGGGGGGCCGGGTGGGACGGCTCCGGCTCGGCGCCGAGGTCGCCCAGCGGGTTGTCGGCGGAAAGATCCGGAGCCGGCGGGGGCTCCGGCAGGGCGTCGCCCTCTTCGACGCCGAGCTCCTCCATCTTCTCGGCCATCGCGGCATCTCCGGGGAACTGGGCATTGGCCTTCAGGAGGGCGTCCTTGGCGTCGTCTACGAAGCCCAGCGAGACGAACGAGTCGACCTCATCGAGAACCTTCTGAACCGCCGGAGACACCTCGACGGCAGCCGCGGACTGCTCTGGCTCGACCTGGAGTGGGGCCGGAACGGCGAGATCCAGATCGAGATCGAGACCTGAGCTGGGCTCGGCAATCGGTTCTTCGACGCCGAGAGGAGTCGGTGGCTCCGGGTCGAATGACGGTTCCGGCGTCGCCTCGGGCTCGCCAAGGTCCAGCGGAATGTCCTCGTCCTCCTCTCCACCGAGGTCCATGCCGAAATCGGGCTCGGGTTCCAGGGCCGGCTCGGGCTCCAGATCGAGGCCGAGGTCGGGCTCCAGGCTCGGCTCGGGCTCGGGGCTGGCTTCAAGTACCGGCTCCGACTCCGGCTCGACCGAGACAACGTCTGGCACCAGCTCGGGAGCCAGCTCCCGCGCCTGCTCGAGGATCTCCAGTGCGGCGTCCTCATCGCCCTTGAGGCGGTGAATCTCGGCGATCGTGAGGCACTCCTGGCCCGCCTTTTGTTTCTCGCCCTTCTCCTCGAAGACCTCCTTGAGCTCCAGGCGGGTTTCGATGTTGTCCGGGAAGCGGGCTATCACGGCGTCGAACTGGTCCAGCGCCTTGTCGATGAGACCGTACTTGCGGAACACGCGCCCCTCGGCCAGGTGCTCCTCGATGAACTCCTTGTCCTCTTCCCCGAGAGGCTCGCCGAGCTCTATCGAGCCGCCCGAGACCGCAACCGGCGGGGCGCTCAGCGGCTCCGGAGCGACGGGTTCGACGACGGGCGATTCTGGCCCGCCGAGCGAGTCGAGGTCTCCGAAACCTCCGCTGTCTCCGATCGCGTCGAAGTCCGGTAGGCCGTCGTCGAGATCGATGCTGGGCTCCGGCTCGGAAACTGCCTCGGGTTCCCCTCCTCCGAGCTTCTTCCTGACGAACTCCAGCTTGCTCGAGTGCTGCTGGTTGTCGGGGTCCATTCCGACCAGGATCTCGAGCACCGAGGCCGCCTGCTCCCACTGGGCCTGCTTGATGTACGCCTCGGTCAACTCCTGGTAGGTGGAAGCCGCCTGGTCGTCGTTGCCGAGGGCGCGATTCACCTCGACGAGCTTGACGAGCGTCTTGACGTGCTGCGCGTCTTTCTCGAGTACCTCCTGAAGCAGGAAATTCGCCGACATCCCGTCCTGGCGCTCCAGCATCGCGTCGATCACCGGCCCAAACTCGTCGAGGGCGCGATCGAGGTCGTTCTTCGCAATATGGAGCCGGCCCATCTGGGTGCGATGGTTCTCGTTCTCGGGCTCGAGATCTACGAGGCGCTGGAAGACGCGTTCGGCGTCGGGGATGCGCCCGCTGCCGAGATACGCGTCGCCGAGCTGGGTCAGTACGTCCGTATCGTCCGGCGCCCCTTCGGAAACCTGCTCCAGGTAGCCGACCGCTTCCGAGTAATCGTTCTGAACGAGGTGAAGGCGTGCCAGCTCCAGCATCAGCTTGCCGTTTCGGGCGTCGATCTTCAGCCCCTTCTGCAGAACCTGGACGGCCTCGGGCAGGTGCCCCTTCAGGTTGAGCTGCTCCGCGATCGCAATGTGCTCGTCGATCGCCTTGCCCTTCTGACCCGCCCGCATGTAGAGGTCCGCTAGGCGGCTGCGGATCTTGAGGTCGCCGGGATCGATGTCCGCCATCTTCTGCAGGACATCCCCGGCATCGCGCGCCTTGCCGCGCTTGATGTATTCGTCGACGACGATCTGGTACTGGCTCTTGGCCTCCATCATGAGGCCCTGCTTGGCGTAGAGGTCCGCGCGCTTCAGATAGGGCTCGAGCGCCGAGGCGTCGAGCCGGTTGATCTTCTTCCAGATCGCGATGGCCTTGAGCAGGAAACCGTCGGCGGCGTAGAACTCCGCGACCTTGGCGTACTGGGCGCTGGCCTCGCGGTTCTTGCCCATGCGGGCGTAGAGGTCGCCCACTTTGTTGATCGTGTTCCAGTCGCGGGCGTTGACCTGTAGGAGCTGCTGATAGAGGGAGATCGCCTTGTCGAGGCGCCCGGCCTTTTCCTCTTTGTCAGCGTCCTTCTTTACCTTGACGGGATTGATCTTGGCCAATTTAGAGCAGTCGCTTCCGGCACACCGCACCCGTTCCCTGGTGCGAGGCCCGCAAGCCTTCCCCTAGAATAACCATCGCTGCGTCCCGTGGAAAGAGCGCCTGTGGATCTTCGACGGTCCGAGCCGCCGGAGGGCCTCCAGATGGGCCCGGCTCCCGTAGCCCATGTTTCGGGCCAGGCCGTACTCGGGATAGTGCTTGGACCACTCCCGCATCGTCCCGTCGCGCTCTTCTTTTGCGATCACGGAGGCCGCCGCGATCGACACACAGCGAGCGTCCCCCTTCACGAGGGCGCGCTGAGGCTGCTCGAAGCCGGGCACCTCCTGGCCGTCGATCAGCAAGAGCTCGGGCGCCAGTTCCAGGCCGTCGACCGCCCGCCTCATTGCCAGATGGGTCGCCCGAAGGATATTGAGGCGGTCGATCTCGGCGGGGTCCGCCGCCCCGATGGACCAGGCGCGAGCCTCGGCCTTGACGCGCCCCGAGAGCCGCTCGCGCTGACGCCGCGTGAGTCGTTTCGAGTCGTCGAGGCCGGCTGAGGGAAAGCCCTCACCCAGAATCACGGCCGCCGCCACCACGGGACCGCACAAGGCGCCGCGCCCGACCTCGTCGACGCCGGCGACGACCTGGAAGCCATCGCTGTGAGCCAGCTGCTCCTGCTCCCACGTGCAGCGTAGGGACTCGCCCCTGTAGATGACTGGGCGCCGGCCGGCTCCCGGCCTTCGCCCCGCGCGACTCGTAGGCGCCCCCACCCACACGCCCTGGTGGCCCGTAACAGGGAGATCGATGCCAGCGAGGCCGCCGAGGCGCCCGGATGGCAAGGAGCCGAAGAGGGAGAATACCGGGAGTATTTGACCGATGAGCGACGCAGCCAGGCGGGATGCATCGGCGGTCGCAGCGGTATCGAATCCCCTGTTACAGGCCACTAGGCGCGAGCCCGACGTTCCTTCATGCGCGCGGCCTTGCCGCGCCGGTCCCGCAGGTAATAGAGCTTCGCCCGACGCACGTGGGCGTGCTTGACCACCTCGATCTCTTCCACGGTGCGCGCGTGGAGCGGAAAGATACGCTCGACGCCTTCGCCGAACGAGACCTTCCTCACCGTCATCGAGGCCTGGGCGCCGCTCCCCTTGAGAGCGATCACGACGCCCTCGAAGATCTGGATGCGCTCGCGGACAGTCTCCTTGTCCTTGGATTTCTTACCTTTGGCGTCGTCCTTGAGGCTCGTCTCCCGGACCTTGACATGGACCTTGACCGTATCGCCGGCCACGATGTCCGGCAGGTCGCTCTTCAGGTTCGTCGACTCCAACTTCTCAATCGTGTTCATTCCCATCATCAGCCTCTATGGAATACTCGTCGAATCGTGCGGCACGGCGGCGACGCCATCCAGGGCCGTTCCCTGCTCGCGAATCAGCTTTTGGTCCTGGTCGCTCAGGCTCACTTCCCCGAGCAGGTCGGGCCGGCGCGTCCGGGTGGCCCGCAGGGCCGCTCCGCGTCGCCAACTTCGAATCGCTCCGTGGTCGCCGGAGAGCAGCACCTCGGGGACCCGGAACCCCCTGTAGTCACTGGGGCGCGTGTAGTGGGGATGGTCGAGAATGCCGGTTGCGAAGGAGTCGGCCTGTGCCGACTCGGCATCCCCGAGGGCGCCGGGGAGCAGCCGGATCGTCGCCTCGGCGACTGCCAGAGCCGCCACCTCGCCGCCGGTCAGAACGAAATCGCCGAGGCTCACTTCCTCGGTCGCGAGATGCGTGGCGACGCGCTCGTCGACGCCCTCGTAGCGACCACAGAGCAGCACCAGCCTCTTCAACCCCGCGAAGCGCTCTGCTGTCGGCTGGTCGAAAACGCGCCCGCGCGGCGAGAGCAGCACCACCGCGGCCTCGGCGTCCGGACCGTCTGGCAGCAGCGTCTCGACGGCCGAGAAGAACGGCTCCGGCTTCATGACCATGCCGGGGCCACCGCCGAACGGCGCGTCGTCGACGCTCCGGTGCTTGTCGTCGGTGTGGTCGCGCAGATCGTGGAGCGCGATCTCGACCAGCTTCCGATCGCGCGCCCGCGCGACGATGCCGTCCGACAGCGCCGCTTCGAGCATCGCCGGAAAGATGGAGACGGCGTCAATCCGCAGCATCGTCCCACTCGCTCAGATCGAGAACCAGGCGACGGCCGGGCACGTCGATGCGGCTCAGATAACGCTCCGCCAACGGCACCAGCAGCTCGCCGTGCTCCGCGGCGATGCCGAGCACGGGCGTGCCGCCCGTCTCCATCAGCGAGGCGACGCGCCCCAGCCGCGTCCCGTCGTGACGCTCGACTTCCATGCCGATCAACTCGTGGTGGTAGTACGAGCCGTCCGGCAGCTCGGGCAGCTCGCTCTCATCGATCGTGAGCTGCCCGTCCCGCAGCTGCTCGGCTGCGTCGATGCTGTCGACGCCCTCGAGTTTCAGCAGGTAGCGCCCCTGATGTGCCCGACATCCCGCGACCTTCACCTCGGTGTCGCCCGCAGCGCGACGCAGGTGGGCGCGTCGCAGCTGTGGGAAGCGCTCGGGGCTGTCCGTCCAGGGCTCGACCACGACCTCGCCGTGGCGGCCGTGGGGTCGCACGACGCGCCCGATCGCGACTCGATCTTTCACGGCAAGGTTCATTCGACCAGGTCCAGCCGGACACGAGTTCCATTGCGCTCGGCGAGGGCGCCGACCAACGTGCGGAGTGCGTCGATGGTGCGGCCCTGGCGCCCGATGACGCGCCCGCGATCTTCCTCGGGGACGTCGATCAGCAGCAGCACCTGCCCGTCGTCGAGATCGCGCTCGCGCACCGACACCTCCTCATAGAGCTGGGTGAGGCACTGCACGATATCGAGCACGAGGTCCCGCATCAGCTGGCCACGGCCCCGGTCTCTTCGGCGGCTTGATTGGCTGCGGCGTCCTTGAGCTGGCGCTTCAGGAGGCTGCGCACCGTCTCCGAGGGACGAGCGCCGCGCTGGATCCAGTAGCGCGCGCGGTCGCCGTTGATCGCGAAGGCCGAAGGGTTGGCTCGCGGGTCGTAGTGGCCCAGCACCTCGACGAAGCGGCCGTCGCGGGGCGCCCCCGAGTGCGCAACCACCACGCGATAGTAGGGGCGCTTGGCGCGTCCCGTGCGTCTCAACCTGATCGAAAGCATCGAATTTCGTCTCCTAGTTAGCTTGCGTCCGTCCGTATCGATCTCAAAAGCTCATGCCTGCCGGAGGGAAGCCGGCGGGCAGGCGCGGCAGGCGCTTGCGGCCTTTCCCGCGCTTCCCGCTCGTCAGCCCTCGCATCAGCTTGCGGGCTTGCGCGAACTGCTTGAGCAGCCGGTTGACGTCCTCCACGGCCGTCCCGCTGCCACGCGCGACTCGCTTGCGGCGGCTGCCGTTGATGACCGACGGGTCCCGCCTCTCCTGTTCCGTCATCGAGTCAATGATCGCAGGTGCCCGGCGCATTTCGCGTTCGCCGGCCTCGGTGTCCACGCCCCTGAGAGCAGCCGCGCCGGGAAGCATCCGCAGCACCTGATCGAGCGGGCCCATCTTCCCAAGCTGCCGCAGCTGATCGCGATAGTCCTCGAGGCTGAACTGATTCTTCCGCAGCTTGCGCAGCGCGGCCTGCGCCTGCTCCTGATCGACGGTCTTTTCGGCCTGCTCGATCAGCGACATCACGTCGCCGGCTCCGAGGATTCGGGACACCATCCGCTCGGGATGAAACGGCTCGAAGTCCTCGACCTTCTCGCCGACGCCGCAGAAGCGCACCGGGCAGCCCGTCACTGCCGCAGCGGAGAGCGCCGCGCCGCCGCGCGCGTCGCCGTCCAATTTCGTCAACACGATACCGGTGAGCGGGACGCGTGAAGCGAAGGCCCCGGCGCTGTTGACGGCGTCCTGACCCGTCATCGCATCCGCAACGTAGAGGATCTCCGCAGGATCGCTCTGCCTTGCGAGGACCTCGAGCTCGACCATCAGCTCGTCGTCGACGTGCAGGCGACCCGCCGTGTCCACCAGGAGGTAGTCGTGACCCACATTTCGAGCCTGACGAAGACCACCTCGAAGCAACTCGACCGGCTCCGCCGTCTCGGGGTGGTGAACCGACAGGCCGGCCGACTCGGCGACCGTGCGCAGCTGCTCTCGCGCCGCGGGGCGGTAGACGTCGGTCGAGACCAGCAACGGATGGTGGCCGGACTGCTTGAGCCAGCGGCCGAGCTTGGCCGCTGTGGTGGTCTTTCCGGAGCCCTGCAGCCCGGCCAGGAGCACGACCGAGGGCGGGCGGCTGGCCGAGCGAAGCCGCGGCTCGGCCACCCCGAGAAGCGCGATCATCTCGTCGCGCACGACGCGGAGCACGGCTTGGTCCGGCGTCAGACTCTGGAGTATCTCCTGGCCCGTGGCGCGCTCGCTCACGCGGGCGAGCAGGTCTTTGGCGACCTTGAAGTGGACGTCGGCCTCGAGCAGGGTGAGGCGCAGCTCGCGCAGCGCCGCGTCCACCTGATGGGGCTTCAGCGATCCCTGGCCACGCAGTGAGCGGAAGACGCCGTCTAACCGCTCGCTCAGCTTTTCGAACACTTCTCCTCGAGTCCCAGTACCCCCTCACTCCGGGCGGGGGCAAAACATTGGATTTTACTCGGCAACGAGCGCAGGTGTCAACATCTAAAGTCTAGATGGGGTGGAGGTTAGCGTGACACGAGAGCGTTAGAAGGTCTTCGGGATGGACAGCAGCGCCGCCAGTCGATCGTTCGTGTCGCGGATGCGACGAGACAGGGCTCGTCCGAAAGCCCAGAGCAGAGCCTCTCCGAGCCTCTGGTCGCTCGTCATCAGCTCGCGCAGCTCGGCGTGGGGGATGGAGAGCAGCTCGCAGTCGGTATGAGCGACCACGTGGGCGGCGGAAGCGTCGCTGTCGAAGAACTCGATCTCGCCGAAGAAGTCCCCTGGGCCGAGTACGGCGAGCGCCTCCTCACCGACGCCGGGAACGAGCTTGCTGATCCTGATCCGGCCACGGTGGATCACGTGCAGGAAGTCTCCGGAGCCACCCTCTCCGAGAATGTCGGCCCCGGCGACGTGGCGCCGGATCATGCCGATCATCAGCACCCGAGCCAGGGCCTCGTCGTTCAGCGGCCCGAAAAGCTCGGTCTTCTTGAGGAACTCGTGAAGCAACTCTTACCCGGGCTCACGCCTGCGGACGAGGTCGCTCTCGAAAGGCCTGTCCACCAGGCGACCGGACGCGGAGCGCTGCAGCGGCACGAGTGCCCTTCCAACCCTGATCGCCCGGCTCACGCTCAACCCTCTCCGGGGCTTCTCGCGGTAGACAGCTGACGACAGGGCGCGACGCGTTGAAAGGGCACTACACGCTGCGGAGGAGGTGGCCCAGTTTCTCCTTCTTCGTCTTCAGGTAGCGGCGCGTCGAGTCCGAGGCCGGCACCTCGAGAGGCACGCGCTCCGAGATCTGGAGCCCGTACCCCTCCAGGCCGACGAACTTCCGTGGGTTGTTCGTAAGAAGACGAATCCGCGTGAGACCGAGGTCCGCGAGCACCTGGGCGCCAATGCCGTAGTCCCGTTGATCCGCCTTGAAGCCCAGCGCCTCATTCGCTTCGACGGTGTCCTTGCCCTGATCCTGAAGCTGGTACGCCATGATCTTGTGCGCGAGCCCGATGCCGCGCCCCTCCTGGCGCAGGTACAAGAGAACGCCCTTGCCCTCCGCTCCGATCAGCCGCATCGCCAGGTCCAGCTGGTCGCCGCAGTCGCAGCGGCCGGAGCCGAAGATGTCGCCCGTGAGGCATTGAGAGTGGACGCGGACCAGCACCTCGTCGTTTCGGCTGATCTCGCCCATCACGAGGGCCACGTCGTGGCGCCCGTCGATCAGGCTTTCGAACGCGTGGATCTTGAACTGCCCGTAGCGCGTGGGCAGCTGAGCCTGGGCGATCTTGCGGATGAGACGCTCGGTCTGCATCCGATAGCGAATCACGTCCTTGACCGTGATCAGTTTGAGCCCGTGCTGGCGGCTGAAGGCCTCTAATCGCGGGACGCGGGCCATCGTGCCGTCCTCGTCCATCACCTCGCAAATGACGCCGGCCGGGTAGAGGCCCGCCAGTCGCGCCAGATCCACGGCCGCCTCGGTCTGGCCCGCCCGGACGAGCACGCCGCCCTCCGCGGCGCGGAGCGGGAACATGTGCCCCGGCCGGGCGAGGTCCTCGGGACCCGTGGTCGGTGCGATCGCCACCTGAATCGTGCGCGCTCGGTCCGCGGCCGAGATTCCTGTCGTCGTGCCGGACTTGGCCTCGATCGGGACGCAGAACGCCGTGCCGAACTTCGCGCTGTTGTCCTCGTCCTGGACCATCAGCGGGATGCGCAGCTCGTCGAGGCGCTCGCCGGTCATCGGCAGGCAGATGAGACCACGCCCGTGCCGAGCCATGAAGTTGATCGCTTCTGGGGTCACCTTTTCGGCCGCGATCGTCAGATCGCCTTCATTCTCCCTATCCTCGTCGTCGACGACGATGACCATCTCACCGGCGCGGAAGGCATCGATTGCGGAGGGAATGTCGCTGAATGGCATCAAACGGGGTCCTGAGCCGCTACTTCCCGAGCAAGCGCTCGACGTACTTGGCGACCACATCGACCTCGAGGTTGACGGGGTCGCCCGCGCTCACCTCGTCGAGCGTCGTCTGTTCCAGAGTATACGGAATGAGGGCTACGCGGAAGCCGTGCGGCTCGAGCCTCGTCACGGTCAGTGACACTCCGTCGACCGCGACTGAGCCCTTTTCGACGAGATAGCGCAGCAATCGGGCCGGTGGCTCGACGGCCAGCTCCGCGGCCTCGCCCGTGCGCTCGAGCGTCGTGACGGTCCCGACGCCGTCGACGTGCCCCTGCATGATGTGGCCGTCGAAGCGGCCATCGGCGGCCAGGGGGCGCTCGAGGTTGACCCGCGCACCGACGCTCAGCCGCTTTCCGAAGCAGGTCCGATCCAACGTTTCGTGAGTGAGGTCGCAGGAGAAACCCTCAGGCGACACCTGCGTCGCCGTGAGGCAGCAGCCGCTCACCGCGATCGACGCGCCCTCGGCAAGCTCAGCGCCCAGATCCGTGAGGATTCTCACCGCCACTACGTCTCGACGTCGCTCCGCGGTGTCGACCCGCCCGACAGCCTCCACGATGCCAGTGAACATCAGCGACCTCGCTGCGGCGCGTGACGCCTCGCCGGACGTTTCGGGTACCACACGGCGCAGCCGTCGGGCAAGAGTGGATCTCCCGCCGGACCGTGGCGGCCGACGAGTGCCGACCGCCGCGTGAGCGCCAGCGCCTCCTGAATTCGACTCGGGTTGGGCCCGCCGACAGCCGCGAGGCTCCCGCGTCCGCCAAGCAAGAGGGGCGCTTCGAACAGGGCGAGCTGGTCGAAGCGGCGTTCCGCGACGAAGCTCCCCAGTAGTTCGGAGCCCCCTTCGACCATCAGGCTGGTCACACCGCGAGCCCGCAGCGCGCTGAGACCCCACTCGAGGGTCACCTGCGTTCCGGCGGCGGGGTGGCTCAGCACGTGGACCCCGCGGTCGCGCAGCTCGGCGACGCGCTGGCCGCGCGAGCGTCGCGTCAGGACGAGCACCGGCGACTCGTGTGCCGTCTCTACCAGCCGGCTCGCCAGCGGGAGACGCAGCCGCGAGTCGAAAACGATCCGACAAAAGGGCCGTCTGGAGCGGGGACTCGGCAGCAGCAGCGGGTCGTCCGACAGCACGGTTCCGATACCGACGGCCACGCCGTCGTGCAGCCCTCGGATACGGCGTGCGGCGCGCCGTTGGGCCGCCGAAGTAATCCATTTGGAGTCGCCCGTCGCGGTGGCAATCCGGCCGTCCAGGGTCATGGCCGCCTTGAGGAGCACGAAGGGGCGATCGGATCGCGCCGCCACCAGGAAGCGTTGATTCAGCAGCCGTGCCTCATCGGCGAGCAGGCCGGTGACGACTTCGATGCCGGAGCGCCGCAGCATCGCGAAGCCACGTCCGTTGACGCGCGGATCGGGATCGCCGATCGCCGCCACGACCCGGCGCACGGCGGCGGCGGCCAAAAGCGGCGCACACGGGGCGGTGCGTCCCTGATGAGCGCACGGCTCGAGGTTGACGTACACGGTCGCAGCGCGTGCGGCCGCCCCCGCTCGAGCGAGGGCGATCGACTCGGCGTGCCCCGCGCCGGCGCGGACATGGTGTCCCTCGGCGACGATGCGGCCGGCTCGCACGACGACGCATCCCACCATCGGATTGGGGTTCGTGGTCCCCGCCCCGAGCGCGGCCAGCTCGAGCGCCCGCGCCATGAAACGCGCGTCAGCTTCGGAACGCGGCGACTTCACTCGCTTCGTCCAAGGGCCGGAACCGGTTCGACGAGCCCCGCGGCGAACTCCCGAGCGTCAAATCTGAGTAGATCGTTCAGGCCCTCGCCGACGCCGACGTACCGGATCGGAAGGCCGAGCTCGCCGACCACGGCCACGGCCACTCCACCCTTGGCGGTGCCGTCGAGCTTGGTCAGAACGATACCGGTGACGCGGGCCGCCTCGGTGAACTCGCGCGCCTGCGCGAGACCGTTGGAACCGACGCTCGCATCGAGGACCAGGAGCACCTCGTGCGGAGCCCCAGCCACCTCTCTCCCCGCCACGCGGCACATCTTCTCGAGCTCCGCCATCAGGTTACTGCGCGTGTGCAGCCTTCCGGCGGTGTCGACCAGAACCACATCCCGGTCTCGGGCGCGGGCCGCGCGCAAGCCGTCCGTCAACACGGCCGAAGGGTCGGCGCCGCTCGGGCCGCCGTGAAACGAGGCGCCCGAGCGATGGGCCCATTCCTCGAGTTGCTCGGATGCGGCGGCCCGAAACGTGTCGGCGGCGCAGAGCAACACTTCGCACCCTTCCACCTTCGAGCGACTGGCGAGCTTGCCCAGGGTGGTCGTCTTGCCGACGCCGTTCACTCCGACCGCGAGGACGACCCAGGGCTTGGAGCTGATGTCGGGCGCATCGCCGGCGCTGTTCAACATCGCCAGGATCTCGGCGCGGAGGGCTTCACGGACGGCCTCGGCCTCCTCGATGGGGGCGCCCGAGCGCAGCGCGTCGATCAGACGACGGGACGTCTCGAGCCCGACATCGGCCGCCAGGAGACCTTCCTCGATGGACTCGATCAGCGCGGCCGGAGCCGGCCGCTTCCCCCGCACGAGGTCCTCCAGGGGCGTGTTGAGAACCTGGCGGGTACGCGCCAGGCCACTTCGCAAACGATCGATCATCGGTGGGGTCTAGCGTCGAAAAGTCAACGCCGCGCCGACCGCGCCGGCGCTCACAGGTTCTCGTCGATGCGCAGCTGCGCCTCGACGGACCGGTGCGGGCCAGGACCGACGATCACCTCGGATGAGAGGGAGAGGGAGAGGATGAGGTAGTAGCCGTCGCGCATGGGCCGCAGCACGACGGTGCCCCAGTCGTAGCGGCACAGGATGTAGTCGATCACTCCGGCGGTCTCGCCCAGGGCTCGCTGCGCCGCCAGCAACGCGATGCCCTGATACGCGCCGATCAGCCGATGCCGGTAGTCGCGAGCGCCGGACTCGACGACCCTTTCGCCCTGCTCATCGAGCAGCACCGCGGCATGAGCGCCGACCACGCGCTCCACGAGCTGATCCAGGAGCATCTGATAGGGCACGCCGCTCCTATTGTGGGAGCTTCTTGAGTTGATCGGCAGCCGCTCGCCCGGCGGGGCTGCCAGGCGCTCCCGAGACGATCGTGTCCAGGGCCTCCTGGGCGTCCTTGAAGCGGCCGACCTCGAAATAGGCTCGGCCCAGCTCCAGCCAGATTCTGTACTCCTCAGGAAGCTGCTTCACGCCTGCCTCCAGGTTCAGGATGCCGCTCTCGACGTCCCCGGTCGCCTCGAGACAATCCCAGACACCGAGGTAGGCGTCGGTGTAGTCCTCGTTGCGGCCGAGGCTGGTCCGATACCAGTTCAAGGCGTGGCTGTACTGACCGCTCTCGAAGTACGCCTGCCCAAGGTTGCGAGAGGACAGCTCCGGTGTGGGGTTGGTCGGATCGTTGAAGGCTTTCAAAAGCTGATCCAGCCCTTCTTGTCGGCGTCCGGCGAGGATCAGCGCGGTACCGAGGTCGTTGCGCACGTCGACGTAGTAGGGGTTGATCTCGAGCGCCTTCTCGAACGCCCCGACGGCCTTCTTGAACTGCCCGCTCGAGCTGTACGCCTGCCCCCCGAGCCCTTTGTAGAAGTACGGGTTCTTCTTGTCCTTGTTGACGGCTGTCTTGAACGACTCGATGGCCAGGTCGACGCGCCCCTCCCGGAGGTGCGTCAGTCCGCTGTTGAACTCGACCTCGCCGTCCTGAGCAGCGGCGATGGAGCCGCCTGCGACCAGTTGCAGCGCGATCGCAAGCACCTGTACACGGTACGACCGCCACTCAGTCATTGATCGCCTCCCAGGCTGCCCCCGCGCACCCCGACCCCCCTCCACTAGCTCGCCACTTCCTGCTGCCGCGACTTGATCGACGCGAGCCGCGCCTTCGCCGACGAGATGTCGCCCGCCTCGGCCGCCTTGACCATCGCGTCCACACAGATCCCGTCGAACTTCTTGTTGCTAAGGGCCTTGAGACGGTCGAGCGCAGCCTCGAACGTCATGCCTTTGGAGTAGGGGCGATCGGTCGTCATGGCATCGAAGGCGTCGGCCACGCTGACGATCCGACCGAGCAACGGGATCTCCTCTTCCTTCAAGCCATCGGGATAGCCGCTGCCGTCCCAGTTCTCGTGGTGCATGAGCCCCGCCCCGGCCATTTCTTTCAGCATCGGGACGGCTTCGAGAATGTGGAGGCCCTTCGTCGGGTGCTCCTTCATCATCTCGTACTCCGCATCGGTGAGCGCGGCCGGCTTGCGAAGGATCTTGTCCTCGACACCGATCTTGCCGACGTCGTGAAGCATGCCGGAGAGGTAGACGTTCTCGACCTCGGCCTCGGTCAGCGTTCCGAGGTGCATCGCGAGCATCTTCGAATAGTAGGCGACGCGCTCCGAATGTCCGCGTGTGTAGGGGTCCTTCTCGTCGATGGCGTTGGCCAGCATGCGAATCGAGCCCATGAAGAGCTTCTTGTTCGTCTCGGCGGCCTCGCGGATCTCTTCGATCGACTTCTCGATCTCGGCGCCCATGTGGTTGAAGGCGTCCGACAGCACGCCGACCTCGTTGATCGAGCGGATCTTGACGCGCGTTCCGTACTCCCCCGCTGCGAGGCGACGGGCGCCGCCGGCCAGCTGGCGGATCGGTCGGCTGATGCGCCCCGCGTAGGCCGTGCCCATCAGCAGCGCGAGGATCGTGACGCTGCCGACGAGAAACCAGGAGTTGTTGCGCATCTGGATCGCCTCGAAGTAGGCCTTGTCGCGCCCCTGCTGAGCAATGACACCCCAGCCGAGGTCACCGGGCACGCCTCTCACGGTACCGAGCATCTCGACCGTTCCTGCATCGGTCTCGAGCGTGAACGGCACGGCCGCACCCGTGCGGCCCTGCGATTGCATGAAGTTCTTGACGATCTCGATGCTGGACCAGTCGCGGTTGCCTTGTAGCCGCGCGGGACTGGAGTGGGCGACGAGTCGGCCGGCGGTGTCGACGAGATACACGTCGACCTGGCCCCCTTGAGAGAGGTCCTCCGCCATGCTCCACAACGGACCGAGGCTGGCCACCGCCAGCACCACTCCCTCGACACCAGGCGCGGAGGTTCTGACCGGCGCCGCCAGGACCATCACCGGCTCGTGGAGGCTCGTGGAGATGAGCGGCTCGCTCCGCGTCTGCTCTCCGGCGAGGCCCCGCTCCCACGCGACGCGCAGCGCCTCCTGAATCTCCGGCTCGAGCAATTGCACACCGGAGCGCGGGCCCTGTCCCGACTCCCCGACGATAGCGACGTAGCTGAGCGGCGTCTCTCCGGTCAGGTAGCGCTCGAGGCTGTTGTCCGTCGCGATGCGGTCGATCTGAGCGCCGAACCGACCCGGCTCGCCGCCGACCGCGAGCGTCTCGGCGAGCGTGCCGACCTGGGTGTCGAGGCTGCGCATGTAGATCGCGACCTGCTGCGCCAAGCTCTTGACCTTGTCGAGCTGCGTCTCACGGATGTGGTCGTCGAGCAGGTTCCACGCCCGCGACACGAGCGTGTAGGAGGTCCAGAGCAGCGGAACCAGCCCGACGACCGTCAGCAGCACCAGCAGCGACCTGAGGATGCTGGTGCGGGGATTCTTGACGGAAGTCGACGGAACCGCCGCTGCGTCGGACACTAGTGGCCCGTAAGCGAAAAGTCGGAAGCGGTCAGGGCGTCTGTGCGCCGCGATCCGCAAGGCGAGAGGAGCGGAGCCACTAGAGTTCCAAACTTGTCGCGGGCACGGTGGCGGCGCGGGAGCTGTTTCCCAGCTCTCCGAGCACCTCGTAGGCCTGAACCGTCTTCTGCTTGCCCTTGAGGTTTGCCATACCGAGCGGACGGACCTCGAACAGATCCTTGACCTGGGCGTAGGTGTTCTCGCCGATGACGATCATCTTCGGCTTCGCGACCGAGCTCTCCAGACGGCTGGCCGTGTTCACGGTGTCACCCAGAACCGTGTACTCCTTCTTGTTGATGCTGCCGATCTCGCCGGCGACGGCTTTTCCGGTGTTGATGCCGATCCGCATCTGGAGCTTCGGGCCCTCGTCGCGCTCTTCGTTGAACTCCTCGAGCCGCTCGCGCATCTCGAGCGCCGCACGAATCGCCCGCTTCGCGTGGTCGGGCATGTCGAGGGGCGCGCCGAAGACCGCCATGATCGCGTCCCCGATGTACTTATCGAGAGTTCCTTCCTGGTTGAAGACGGCGTCCGTCATGCGCGAAAGGTAGTCGCTCAGCAGCAACGACACGGCCGAGGGGCTCATGTTCTCCGACATGCTCGTGAACCCGCAGATGTCCGAGAAGAGGATCGTCACCTCGCGCAACTCGGGGATTCCGAGGCTATCGTCCTGCGAGTCCGACGTGGCGAGAATCCGGCTCGCAACCTGGGGCGACAGGAAGCGGCCGAGCCGGTCGCGTTTCTTCTCCTCGGCCGCGATCTTCTCGTTGAGCCGGGTGTGCTCGACGGCGACCGCAGCGTAGTTAGCGAGCGCCGCGAGCAGGTCGAGGTCGTCCTCGCCGAAGTTGTTCGTCAGCATCAGCGAGTCCACGAAGATGATGCCGATCACGCGGTCCTGGTTCCACATCGGGGCGCACATCGCGCTCCGGATGCCCTGGATACGGATCGAGTCCCCGGCTTTGAAGCGCGAGTCGACCTGGGCGTCCGACGTGAGGATCGCCACGCGGTCGGCGATCACCTGCGTCGCGATCGTCCGTGAGATCGTGATCTTCCCTTCGGAGTCGTCCTCGGGCTTTCTGTGCTTGATCACCATCGGCTCGAGCTCACCGTCGGCCCCGCGCAGCATGAGGAAGCCGCGGTCCGCGGGAATGTGGTCGAACACGATCTCCATGACCTGGTGGAGCACCTCCTCCATCGGTCGCGACGCGATCAGCGTTTCCGCCACCTTCGTCAGCACCTTGAGAATCCGGTTGGCCTTCTCGATCTGCTTGACTTCGGCCTCGGCGGGCTTGTCATCTCCCTTTTTCTGCTTGGCGGCTTCGAGCTCGAGCAGCTTGGAGATGTCGCCGACGCTGCGCATGATCGTGCCGGCTTCTTCGACCGGCTTGTCGTCGTCGAGAACGACCTTGCCGTCCAGGGCCTTGGCAAAGGTCAGCTCGAACTTTCCGAGCACTCCGGCGAGCGCCCAATCGTCACCTCACCCTTTTCGAATTCGAACGTCTTCTCGTCCGTGCCGTCGTGGTAGGTCAGGCGATACATGAGTTTCTGCCGGGCATTACCCAACGGGGTGCGCCCAGGTTGCGCTACTCGACCGGCGACACCCCCGTTGAGAGGATCAGATCCAGAAGTTTACTCCCTTTTCAGGGAGCGCAGCATCAGCCCCTCGAGTGCCTCGCGTGGGGAGCGTCCCTCGTAGAGGACCGCGTCCATCTGCTCGACGATCGGCATCTCGATCCCGGCTCGGCGCGAGAGCAGCAGGGCCGCGCGAGTCGTGCCGATGCCTTCGGCGAGCGCCGCAGTCTCCTCGAGGGCGGTCTCGAGCGAGTGACCACACCCGAGCAGGCGACCGAGCTGTCGATTGCGGGACAGCTTCCCGGTACAGGTGAGGACGAGATCGCCCAGTCCGGCCAGGCCCGCCAGCGTCTCCGGCCGCCCGCCGAGGGCGATGCTGAGCCGAGACATCTCGGCCAGGCCACGGGTGATCAGCGCCGCGGCGGTGTTGTGACCCAGGCCGAGCCCATCGATGATGCCGGCGGCGATGGCGATCACGTTCTTGAGGGAGCCGGCCAGCTCCACCCCGATGAGGTCGTCGCTGGCGTAGCAGCGAAACGAAGCCGTCGAAAGGGCGCGCTGGAGGCGCCCCGCGTCCTCGCCGGACTCGGCCGCAATCACGACCGCGGTCGGCAGTCCGGCCACGACCTCGGTCGCAAACGAAGGTCCCGAAATGGCGGCGAGCCGTCCACCCGGCACCTCGGCGGCCGCCACTTCGCTCATGCGTTGCAGGGTCTCGATCTCGAGGCCCTTCGTGGCCGACACGAGTAGCGGCGTCGAGGTCAGCTCCGCGATCTGCCGATACACGGTGCGGGCCTGCTTCGAGGGAACCGCGACGAAGATCGCCTCCGCATCCGCGACGGCAACCGCCAACGCGGTCGAGGTTCGAATCCCGGACGGCAGCCGTTGGTCGGGCAGGTAGCGCGAGTTCGATCCGCGCTCGCCGATCTCCCGCAGCGTCGCGGCGTCGCGCCCAAAGAGCGACACCTGGCTCTCGGCGCGAGCCAGCTGAACGGCGAGGGCCGTTCCCCACGCCCCGGCGCCGACGACGCAGGCATTCATCGGGATCCGACCCGACTCTCGGTCCCCGCGAGGAGTCGGCCGACGTTGCTGCGGTGCGCGAGAGCGATGAGTGTCGCCGTCAGTAGGGCGCCGACGGGAGCGGGCGTCAGACCGAAGCGCGCCAGGCCGACCAACGCCAGCGTCCAGGCCCCAGCGACGGACGCGATCGCGACATAGCGCAAGGCAGCCAACAGCAGGATGAATACCAGGACTCCCGTCGCCGTGGCGAGCGGCAGCAGCGGGGCAAACGCCCCGGCGCCCGTGGCAACGCCCTTGCCGCCACGGAAGCCGAGCCACACGGGGAACATGTGGCCGATCACAGCGGCCACCGCAGCCACCGACTGGGTAGCCAGGTCTGCGGTGAGCTGCTGGGCGACCAGCACGGCCAGCGTACCCTTGAACGCATCGAGCAGGAAGGCGAGCGCGCCCGGCACGCGGCCCGCGCTGCGAATCACGTTAGTCGCGCCGACGTTGCCGGAGCCGACGCTGCGCACGTCGGCAACACCCCAGAGGCGCGCCACGAGAAAGCTGAAAGGGATCGAGCCGAGGAGATAGGCGAGCGCGACGATCGCCCAGAGCGGAGTTCTCACGCGACCCCTTCCCGCAACTCGCATTCGGAGAGCGGAATGTGAACTGCACCGGAGGGTCGCAGCTGGCTTTCGAACAAGACGAGCCTGGCGAGGCTGGCTCGCCCCAGATCGACACTCGGCAGCTCGGGCCGGCCCACTCGGCCGCGCCAGCGAGCCAGGGTGACGTGCGGATGATACGGCTTGCGTTCGGGTTTCAGGCCGATCGCGAGTGCGGCCGCTTCGCAAATCGTCTGGAGCGCAAGCAGCTCGCTGGGCAGCGCTACGCCTGCCCAGAGCGCTCGAGGCGCGCCCCGTTGCGGGAACATCCCGAGTGGCCCGAGCCCGACGCTCGCCGCGTGACAGCGGCCCGCAGCCTCTCGAAGCCGGGGAGCCATTTCATCGAGGGCGGGCCGTTCGACCGTTCCCAGGAACCGGAGCGTGAGATGGAGCTTGTCCGACTCGAGCCAACGAGCTTCCGGGCAAACAGGCTCGAGCTCGTCGCACAGCGCGGACAGTCGATCGCGCGCGGCCGCATCGATGACGAGGGCGATGAAGGCGCGAAGCCGGTCGCCTCCGCTCACAGCAGCCCGCGACGCACCATCTCGATCGCGACCTGGCTGGCGCGTTTGCGAATCGCGTCTCGGGAGCCGGGCACGGTGAGCCTGCGCACGTCATCTCCCGCGGCTCCGCGCATCGCAATGTAGACGAGCCCCACGGGCTTGGCCTCGGTCCCCCCCTCGGGCCCGGCCACTCCCGTGATCGCCAGAGCGATCTGGACTGGGGCGCGGCGCAGCGCCCCCTCCGCCATCTCGATCGCGACGGGCTCCGACACGGCGCCCTCGTCCTCGAGGGTCTTCTCGTCGACGCCCAGCATTTCCACCTTCGCGGCGTTCGAGTAGGTGACGAAGCCTCGCTCGAAGTAACGGCTGGCTCCCGGAACCGCGCTGATGCGCTGGGCCAGCAGACCGCCCGTGCAGGATTCCGCGACGGCGATCTGAAGATCTCGCTCCGCGAGCAGGGCTCCCACGACCTCAGTCAACTCGCGGCCGTCGGCGCTATACACCGGCAGCTCCGCGATCAGCTTCGCCGCGAGCCCGTCGTTCGTCGCGTCCGCCTCTTGCCGGGTCGACGCCACCGCCGTGAGGTGCAGCTCGACCTCGCCCGGCTGCGAGAGGATCGTCGTTCGCGGATTCTCGAAGCCCTCGTAGATGGGGGCGGCGATCGCGTCGACGTCGCTCTCGCCCATCCCGGCGATGCGAAGAACCCGGGTCACCGTCACGCCAGCCCCAGCTCGAGAGGAGAGCCTGGGGAGCACCTGCTCCTCGAACATCGGCTGCATCTCGCGCGGCGGACCCGGCAGCAGCACGAGCAGGCCTCCGGCCTCGGACTCGACCAGCTGACCGGCCGCCGACCCGCGTGGATTGGGGAGCCATTCCGCGCCGGCGATCCGATCGGCCTGCTGTTCGTTCGCCGGGGGCATCTCACGACCGAAGCTTCTGAAGAGACTCTCGATGTGAGCGATCACGTCCGCGTCGCGCTCGAGGGGGCGGCCGAGAGCGGCCGCCGCCGCCTCCCGCGTCAGATCGTCGCGGGTCGGCCCCAGGCCCCCGGTGGCAAGCACGACATCGCTGCGCGAAAGCGCCAGCCTCAAGCTGCCGGCCAGCAGCTTGACGTCGTCGCCGACGACCGTCCGGGCGCACACGTCAATGCCGATCTCCCGGAGTCGATCCGTCAAGTAGAGCGCGTTCGTATCTCGGCGTAGCGGGCCGAGCAGTTCACTGCCCGCCGCCACAATCTCGGCCTTCACCAGGGCCACACCAGCAGCACGACCCGCACGGCGAGATTGGCGTAGATGCCGGCCACGATGTCGTCGAGCATGATTCCCCAGCCGCCGGGGACGCGCTCCAGATCCCGGGCGGGGTACGGCTTGAACACGTCGAACAGACGGAACATGAAGAAGCCGACCGTAACCGTGACGGGATTCCAGGGCAGCGCGATCAGTGTCACCCACATTCCAGCAATCTCGTCGATCACGACGAGGCTCGGGTCCTTGTCTCCGAGCCGGTAGGCGACTTCCTCGCCCGCCCACACGCCCAGCACCAGAACGATCGCAGCGGCGGCGACCTGAAGACCGACGCTGCTCCCTCCCCACCAGGGCCAGGCGAGCAGCAGCCCCACTGCCGAGCCCCAGGTTCCCGGTGCGAACGCCGCGAAGCCCGATCCGAAGCCGGATGCGAGCAGCGTGGCCACGACCTGCTTCGGGCGGCGCTCCGGGCTCGAGTTCGAGGTGTCGGTCATTCTTCTGGACTCGGGGAAGCTACTGGAGGAGCGGCGCGCGATCAACGCCTGCCCGAAGCGTCGCGTGGCTGGCCTGTCAGGGACGAATGACGCGGGTGCCGACGATCCGGTCGTGGGCCGCCCGACGCGCGGGATCGAGGAATATCGGGACGGCGCCCAGGCCCAGACACGCGAGGCCGAGCAGAGCCAGAACGCTTCTCGACAATGCCCGCGCCGCACCTGGGGGGCTTCCGTGAGTGTCGACGACGCGGAGCCCGACCAGCATCTTGCCAGGGGTCTGCCCGGTCGCCCCGGTGAAGCACGTCGCGTAGAGAAGCCCGATCCCAACCAGGAACGCGACGAAATAGGACACTCCTGGCAGCAAGCCGACCAGGGGAACCTGGGCAACGCGCGCAGCGAAGTACGCCACGACGCCCGATATCGCCCCGAGGACCAGAAGATCTACGGCTACCGCCTCCGCGCGCTCCAAAGCAAAAGCCGGACGTTCGACCGGCGTGGCGTGCTGCCGCAGCGGCTCGAGGTCGAAGGACCAGGTCGGCGACTCGGCCTCCAAGGGAAGTTCGTCCTCCGGCGCTTCGGAAGGCGGCGGCGGTTCCTCGTGATGCTCGGGCGCCGGACGGGGTTCCGACCCTGGCTCAGGGGACGGTGAACGCGGAGGCCGGATCGGGGTACGGAAACTGAGCTGGTCGAGCCCGGACAACTCGTCGTCATGTGGCTCGTTGCCGCCGCTTCTCGACTCCTCGCCGTCTCCCAGCGCATCGTAGGGCGGTCCCTGCGAGTCGATCCTCACCGAGCCCACGAGCTGGTCGAGAGCCTCGAGGTCGGCGTCACGTCCGGAGCTTTCCTCGCCAGACGCCTGCACTGCGGGCTCCGGCGTGGGCCCGACAACCGGGGCGCTCGGCGGTTCGAAATGGGTCTCATTGGGGGTCGGGTGCGGTTCGAGCCCCGCGAAATCGTCGAGCGCCGCGACGGCGGCTTCGACCTCCTCGTGGCTCAATTCCGCTTGCTGCTCCAGGGCGGGCGTCACCGCGAGCATCGCCTCGCGGTCGCGCTTGCGGCGAACAACGCGTTCGCGAACCTCGTCCTGCCAGGTCCGCGCCGGCTTCTTCAGTCCGGGAATCCGGCGGAACGGCTCCCCAGATGCGGTTTCGACCTGGGCGGTATCGCGGGCCAATTCAGAACCTCTCGCCGAGAAACGGGAACACGCTCTGCCGGGAGGTCTGCCCCTCCAGCAGCGGGGCGCTGCTCCGCCGGGTCGAACTCGAGCCGCAGCGTTTCCGGATCAGCTAGCTTGTTCCTCCATGCGATCCGGGAGCTAATTATGAGAGAACCGGGTCTCGGTTTCAACGAAAAACTCCTTCCCAAGCGACTTTAGGGAAGAATCGATACCGAAGCGGCTCGCCAGGCACCTGTAACCGAACTCCACGACTCCGCTCTCCTCGAAGCGGTCGAACAGATCGTCGAGGCGGGACCGGAAACCGGCCAGGCCGGCCACTCCGTGCGCCACGTAGGAGCTGGAGCAGGCGCGCCCGCGGAATCCATTTCTATCGAGTCGCTGGGAATGAGGAAACTCGGCCCGTACGAAGCTACGCAGCCCTCTCATGGCTTCGATGCGCGCCAACGTTTCCGTTGCGCGAGGCACTCGTCCGTACGCGGTGCTGGCCTCCAGCGGGAGCCGCTCATATTCGTCCAGAAAGGGCGAGGACACCCGATCGTTCCAGAACGCCGAACAGACCCCCCCTTCGATGAGAATCCGCGCCAGCTCCGCGAGCGTCCGCTCCGGCGGGAACCAATGGAAGGCCTGGGCTGCTGTGACGAGTCGAACGCTGCGCTCGGCGAGTCCCGTCGCGACCGCCTCCCCCGCAATGTAGCGAACTCCCGTGCCGCCGCGGGCCTTCGCCGCCGCCAGCATGTCGGGATTCGGGTCGACGCCGACCACACGCACGCCGCGCTCGCCCAGCAAGCGCGTGGAGATCCCCGTGCCGCAGCCGATGTCCGCGATGCGATTGTCGGGCCCCATCTCGGCTCCCTCGAGCAGCCAGTCGAAGAGCGCCGCCGGATACGTGGGTCGGTAGCGATCGTACAGATCGACCGTGGCGCTGAAGCGGCGACGCGGATCCAGCAGGGCGGGTATTACGCCGACTCCGTCTTGCGGGCTGGAATGAGACTGTAGCCTTTCATTTTTCGATACAAGTGGGATCGCTCGAGCTGCAACGACTCGGCCGTGCGGCTCATGTTGCCGCCGCACTCCTGGTATTTGCGCCAGATGTAGCGGCGTTCGAAATCCTCGCGGGCCTCTGCGAGCGATGGGAAATCGGCCCCTCCCCCCGGCGCGACGCTCGGCTGCGACACGGCGCGGCCGCCAGCCAGCAGCGGCGCCGGCACGTCGTGCACCTCGATCCGATCCCCCGGCGTCATGATGACCAGACGCTCGATGATGTTGCGCAGCTCGCGCACGTTGCCGGGCCAGGCCTGTCCCTTCAGCAGCTCGACGGCCGCTGGAGAGATCTCCTTGGGGCGCCGGCCGTACTCCGCCGACAGCTCGGCGGCGAAGTGGGCGGCGAGCAGCGGAATGTCCTCGCGCCGCTCGCGCAGCGGGGGGACCTCGAAGGGAATCACATTGAGGCGGAAGAACAGGTCCTCTCGGAAGTGACCGTCACGGATCTCCGAGTCGAGGCGCTTGTTCGTAGCGGCGATCACCCGCACGTCCACGCTGACCGACTTGGTGCCGCCCACTGGCTCGACTTTCTGCTCCTGGAGCACGCGCAGCACCTTGGCCTGGGTCTTGAGTGTCATGTCGCCGATTTCGTCGAGGAAGAGCGTGCCGCCGTCGGCCAGTTCGAACTTGCCCTTCTTGGCCTGCATCGCGCCAGTGAAGGCCCCGCGGGTGTGGCCGAACAGCTCGCTCTCGATCAGGTCCTCGGGAATGGCCGCACAGTTGACCTCGGTGAAAGGTCCGTCGGCGCGCAGGCTCTTGTGGTGAATGCTCCTCGCGACCAGCTCCTTGCCCGTGCCGTTCTCACCGTAGATCAGCACCCGGCCGTTGGATGGCGCGGCCTGGGCAATCTGCTCGCTGAGCGCGAGGATGGCGGGGCTGTTTCCCACCATGACCCATCTGTGCTCGACGCGCTCGCGAAGCTCGCGGTTCTCGGCCTCGAGGTGCCGGCGCATCAGCGCGTTGCGAACGACGAGCAGCGTCTTCTCCAGCGACAGCGGCTTCTCGACGAAGTCCTGTGCGCCATTGCGGACGGCTCGGACGGCCGTCTCGATGCTGCCGTGTCCCGAGATCACCACGACGGGCAGCTCGGGATCGCTGGCCCGGACGCGCTCCAGAGTTTCGAGCCCGTCCATTCCCGGCAACCACACGTCCAGCAGCAGCAGGTCGTAGCGCCGCTTCTCCAGCGCCACGAGACAGGCTTCCCCCGTCTCGACGACTTCGACGTCGTAGCCCTCGTCGACGAGAATCGCCCGCAGCGAGGTCCGGACACCGGCCTCGTCGTCTACGATGAGGATCGAGTCCTTCACGGCCCCATCGTAGCTCGGAGTCGTCTTTGTGCTGCGCTCACGCGGGCAGCTCGATCACGAAGCGAGCGCCGGTCGGCTCGTTGTCCCCGGCCCGCACGCTGCCATGGTGCTCCCGCACGATCAGGCTCACGATCGCGAGCCCCAGACCCGTGCCTCTGGGCTTCGTCGAGAAGCTGGGCACGAAGAGCTTGGCGCGCGCCTCCTGGGAAATGCCCGGCCCGTCATCGGCGACGCTCACGCGAACGATTCCGGCCGTCTTGTCCAGCTCCGTCTCGATCGTCACCGTCCCACTGCGGTCGAGGGCCTCGATCGCGTTGTCGATGAGGTTGATGAAGACGCGCTTGATCTGGGTGGCGTCGATTCGTACGGCGGGCAGCTGGGGAGACAGCTTGCGCTCGAACGAGATGTCGGGGAACTGGCCGTCGTAGAGGGAGAGCGTCTGATCGACGACCTCGTGCAGCGACACCACGCTGAGCTGAACGGGCGGCAGCCGCGCGAACTGCGCGAACTCGTCGACGAGATTCTTGAGCGCATCCACCTCCTGCACGATCGCTCCGGTGCATTCGTTGACGATCTGCACGAGATCAGGCGAGCCCTTCAGGTGCGCCTTGGCGATGCGCTGCGCCGAGAGCTGGATCGGGGTCAGCGGGTTTTTGATTTCGTGGGCGAGCTTGCGGGCGACCTCGCCCCAGGCCGCCACCTTCTGTGCGCGCATCAAAGGGGTGAGGTCGTCGACCACGACCACGGCTCCCGACGGCACGCCCACACCGCGCGTCAGCGGCACGATCGTCACCGCGAGATGTCGATCCCTGCCTCCCGTGAAGACGCGGATCTCGCGCTCGTGTCGCGCGACGCGCCCCGACAGCAGCCGCTTGACGAGGCGCGGCACCTCCTCGCGTCCCGAACCCGTGAGCGCGTCCTCGAGTCGCCGACCCAGCGACGATTCCCCGAGGCCGAGCAGCCGGCGACCCGCGGCGTTGATTGCCGTAGTGCAGCCGTCCGCATCGACGACGATGATCCCGGTCCCGACGGTCTCGAGCACCGTCTCCATCAGGTGGCGGCGCTCCTCCAGTTGGCGGTTCTTGCGTGTCAGACCCGAACGCCCGTGTTCCAGCTCTTCCTCGCTGCGGGCGAGCCGCTCCGACATGCGGTTGAAGGAAGCGATGAGAGCGGCAAACTCGTCGTCCTCGACCGGAAAGTCCACCTGAACGCCGCGCTCGCCGGCGGTGATGCGCTCGGCGCCCTCGGATACGAGGCGCAGCGGGATGCTGATGCGCTTGGCCAGGTAGAGCGACAGCCACACGGCGCCGAACAAAACGGCGAGTGCCGGAAGCAGGTAGAGGGACAGGTAGAAGACCTTGATGGGCTCGCGCAGCGCCTCGGTCTTCGTGAATTTGTCGTAGCGCAGCCGGACCTCACGCGCCTCGGCCGCGACACTCGCGTCGATGTATGTGGAGGCGACGACGGCGCCAATCACCTCGTCGCGGGCGCCCTTCACGGGCACGGCGACGTGAAGCAGCTCGCCGCGCTCGAAAGGCGTGCTCGCCGCCGTTTCGCGACCTTCGAGCGCGGCCCGGGTCAGCGTCTCGTGTGCGAGGCCGGCTTGACGTCCCTGCGGGAGCCTCGGATCGACGACGGCCACGAGCTCGCCGTCCGCGGTGTGGACACTCACCATGTCCACGCCGAGCTCCGGGGCGCGGCGCTCGATGGTGGTTCGAAGCCGGCTCTGGCCGGCATCCAGCAGCCGACCGCGGGCGACCTCTTCCGCCAGCACGCGCGCCTGGACCCGGCTGCGCTCGGTCACGCTGCCGCGCAGCGCCTCATCGAGCGCCTGAGCCGAAGAGAGCATCCGTCCGACGTCGACGTTGAACCATCGATCCACAGTCTGTTGGATCAAGTTGCTGCCCACCAGGATGAGCAGCGAGGAGGGCGCGACCGCGATCAGGAGAAAAACGAGCACGAGCCTGGTGCGGAAGCGGGAGCCGAGCACCCCCCGGCGCCGCTCCATGACGAGGCGGACGAGTTGACGCCCCAGAACGAACAACAGCACGAGCAGCAGCGTGAGGTTGACGACCGTGAGGCCGTAAAGGAAGACGGACGCGAGGAAGTCCGGCGAAAAATCCCGACTCCGCTGGAGCAAGAGGTGGATCGCGAAGACGCTGGCCAGACCACCCAGCACCATCCCGATGGTGCGGACGCGTCGAGCCGAGCCTCGCAGGGGCACGCCCAACGAGCGCGTCAGCCCCGTGCTCAAGAGGCCCCCTGGAGCCGCGCCGAGGCAGACCGCTCCCTGCCCGGGGCCGCGCCCCGCGAGCTGCTTTCGGACTCCGGGAACCCGGCGTTCGGCGGCACGGTCGTTGACGGCACTCTCCGCCCCATGCTAAAGAGATAAGTATTCTAAGCTCAACGGGTTCTGGAGAACGCTCGATGCGGCGACGCACCACCTCTCAACGTCGTCGGATGGATGGCGCCACGGCCCTGGCGGCGGTGCTGCTGGCGCCTTCCCTGTGGGCACAAACCGAGGCGGCGCCGGTAGAGGTCCCTGCGATCGTGGCCCTCACTCTCGACACCTCGGGCAGTGTCTCGCGCGCGCTGCTGGAGCAGACCCGCGACCTGGCCCTCGGGGTGCTCGAGAGTCTTCCTCCGTCGAGCCAGGTGGCTCTGTTTACCTTCGACGACGAGTCCCGGCTGATCCTCGAGCGATCGTCGGACGCCAGCCAGGTCCAGGGCGCCCTCGATGGCGTGGCGCGAGCGGGTCGTTACACGGCGCTTCACGACGCGCTGTACGACGCGAGTCGCTACCTCGAGAACGCGCCGCGCAGCCGCAAAGCGATCGTCCTCGTCACCGACGGAAAGGACGAGAACAGCGCCCTGAAGCTCGAGGATGGTCTGGAGATCGCCGCGAGAACCAAGATACCGGTGTTCGCGATTGGCGTCGGGCGCGTTCAGGAACGCGTGTTGCGAAGGATCGCGAAGCTCACCGAGGGGGACTACCTTCCGATCGAGCTCGCGACCGGCATCGAGATCGCGGAGCGGGTCAGAGAGCTCGAGCTGCCGGCCGAGCTGGCAACGGTGGCCGCCCCGCCGGTGGCTACCACGACCCCCCTAGAGGCGACCCGTGGCTCGAGCACCCCGATGCTTTGGCTGGGCCTCGTGGTCGGCGGCCTCGGCCTGCTCGCGGCACTCGCAGTGGCCGCGATGTGGCTGCGATCGCGTCAGCCGCCCGCACAGCGGCCGGAACGGAACGACGACGACGACGAGCCTGGCGATTCGACGCTGGTGATGCGCGCCCCCTCTGGTACCGACGGTGTCGACAAGACGCTCTTCATGCCGCTCAAGCCGAGCCTGCGCATCATCGAGGGCGCGGGCACCGGCCAGGTGTTCAACCTCAGCATGGACACCTCGATCTCGCTGGGGCGCGCGCCCACGAACGGGATCGTCGTCAGCGAGGCTGCCGTCTCCGGCCAGCACTGCCGCGTCCGTCCCGAGTCCGGAGGCTTCGTGCTGCTCGACCTTAAGAGCACCAACGGAACCTACGTCAACGACCGGCGCGTCAGCCGCCACGCGCTGAAGAGCGGCGACGTCATCAAGCTCGGCTCGGTCTCGCTGCAGTTCCGGACAACATAACCTCGGCAGCCGATCAACGGCAGGCCACAGAGGCACAGAGGGCACAGAGAACGGACGGAGAAACCAGGTTGCCTTTTCTCGGTGTCCAGGGTGCGCCAAGCACTCTGCGTCGCCCCGGGGCGCCCCCATCGGAAATCGCGAAGGATCGGAGCTGCCGTTTCTTTGTGGCTCCGTGCCTCTGTGGCTATTCCGTTCGTCCGACCCGCTTCATTCCTGTCCCTCGAGGAGACCCTTCAGGGTGGCCATGAACTGGTCGACGTCCTTGAACTCCCGGTAGACAGAGGCGAAGCGCACGAACGCGACCTTGTCGAGGTCGCGGAGGCGCTCCATAAGAAACTCGCCGATCTGGTCGCTGGGGACCTCGCGGTCGGGGCTGTCCTGGATCATCGCCTCGACGCGGTCGGTCACTTCCTCCAACTCGCGGACGGGAACCGGCCGCTTCTCGCACGCTTTCAGAAGCCCCGCCAGCACCTTGCTTCTGTCGAAGCGTTCCCGGCTGCCGTCCTTCTTCACGACGAGGTGCGGGATCTGGTCGATGCGCTCGTACGAGGTGAAGCGCCGGCCGCAGGAGAGGCACTCGCGCCGGCGCCGGATCACCCGGCCTTCCTTGCTCTCTCTCGAGTCGACGACCTTGTCTTCGACGTGTGCACAGAAAGGGCACTTCATGACTCACCCTCCGAAGCAATGGAACCCAGGGGCCTCGTGCCCTGGTCGGGGCTCGGCCCCGGCTCCTCCGAGATCTCGGCCACCTGGCCCAGGCTGAGCCCTTCCCTCCCGAGCAGCGCAAGGCCCAGGACCAGCACCGGGACGTTGACGAGGAAATGCATCGCGATCCCGGCCGCCACGGCCGGGGGTATCGCTACTCCGTAGACCTCGGTGAGCGCGAGCTTGTAGGCCTCGTGGAAGCCGCCCACCATGCCGGGCGTCGGGAGCGAGACTCCCACGGTCAGGAAGGCGATGATCAGGAAGGTCGAGTGGAACGGCAGCGCGATCCCGAACGCGGCGTTGTTCCAGCTGATACCTACGGCTATGGACAGCCACACCAGAAGCGACTGGCCAAAGATCGTCAGGAGGTGGCTCGCCGGCGAATGGAGGACGGCCAGCCCCTCGGCAAACGACGCCAGGCCCCGGCGCAGCGCGGTGGCGAAACGTGCCGGCAGGCGGACGAGGAAGCGGTCGAGCACGCGGAGCGTCTTATCGACGTGGACGTGCAGGGCGGCGAGCACGCCCGCGATCGCGAGGGCCAGCACCCCGGTCAGCGCACCGCCGAGCTTCAAGAGCCCGATCAGCGGACCGCTCGTCTGTTCGGCCGGGGCCGGCAGCACCAACAGGTAGAGGGAGAACAGAAACAGCACCGTGATCAGATCGGCGAGCCGCTCGATGATGATCGAGGCAAACGCTGCCGAGAACGGAACCTGGTAGCGCCGGCCGATGAGGTAGGGGCGCAGCACCTCGCCGGCCCGGGGGACGAAGAGGCCGGCCATGAATCCGACGATGGTCGCGGAGAAAAGCCGGCCGAGCGGTACCTTGACGAGCGGGCTCAACAAAGAGCCCCAGCGCCAGGCGCGAGCGAGGTAGGTTGCGAGGGTCGTCAGAACCACGCCGCCAAGCAGCCGCGCGTCCGCCGCGCGCAGCGACGCGCCCAGCTCGTGCCAGTCCACACCTCGGAAAAAGAGCCAGAGGAGGCCCGCTGCGAGGGCCATGCCCAGCCCCAGACGAGTCATTCTCCGTCGCGTAATCATCCCTGCAAATCGTTGATCTAAATGAACTTGATAGAATTTCAGGACTCTACTACAATCGCGGCTCGGGCGTCAATCAGCAGCTCAGATTCTTGAACCGGAGCAGGCTCGAGCCCGTTCTCAGGGTTGAAGAGCCGGCGCCGGCCCTTGTGGAGGCGACCAAGCCCTTTGAGCGACAGCGACGGCCACCTGCTAGCTCGGTGCAGAAGCGGAGAACAGGCGGCCTGGCGGGAGATGGTCGAGCGCCACCACCGGCGGGTCTTCGGTCTCGCGTACCGCTACATCGGGCGGGTCGACGAGGCCGAGGACCTGACTCAGGAGGTTTTTGTAAAGGTGTACCAGAACCTGGACCGCTACCGCTCGGAGGCCGGGGCCTTCTCCACCTGGGTCACGACCGTGGCGCGGAATCACGCCATCGATCACTACCGGCGACGACGTGAAGAACGACTGCGACGCGAGAGCGACGAGACGAGCCTCGCGACGTTCCCCTCAGCTGACGAGGGGCCGCTCCGGCGACTCGAGCGACAGGAACGTATCCAGCTGGTGCGAGACGGGCTGCGTTCGCTCCCTGAGGATCTACGCGAGGCTGTCATCCTGTGCGACTTGCAAGGGCTGCCCTACGACGAGATCGCGCAAGTGCTCGGAGTCCCACTCGGAACCGTCAAGAGCAGGATCAATCGCGGTCGCATCGAGCTGCCAAGCGTCTGGCGCGCCGCGCGGGCAGGGCGCCCAGAGGCCCGTCTTGAGCTGTGAACGCACCCGCGAGCTCTTCTCCGACTACCTCACCGGCGAGCTGCCTGAGCCGCTGCGGCGCGACGTCCGCGAGCACATCACGAGCTGTGACGCCTGTGCCGAGCTTCGCGAGGCGTTCGGCGAGGTCGTGGATCTACTCGATGCGCTGCCGGTCGTGGAGCCTTCCGCGCAGCTGTCGGATCGCGTCGCGACCGCGTCGTGGCGACCGTTTGCCGTCATCCCGAGGCGCCGGCTGCCGGGTCGCCAGCTTCGAGCCCTCGCAGCGCTGCAAGCCGCGGCCGCGGTCGTCATGCTCGTTACCGGAAGCTTCGCGCTGGCGGCCGGCCCGGATTCCGAGCCTGTGCAAAGGGCGAGTCGCTTTCTCGAGCGCACCACAAACAGGGTCGCAGCCCTGATCGAGGAGAAGGACCAGCTGGTCGAGGACCTGCAGCTGATTCAGGTCTTGATCGAGACGGCTCTCGAGAGCCGGATCGATCGGGTCGGTGATCGCGTGGACGACTATCGCCGCCTGCTCGAGGAGCGGCGCGCCAACGAGCCGGACACGGACCAGCCACGAATCGAGGGGCGCTGCTGCGACATCGGAGCGCGAATCGCGACTCTCTCGAACCCGGATCGAGCTCCCACCGTATCCCCTACTCAGCCGGCGAGCATGCCGGCCGTTCGTATCGAGGAGAAAACCAAAGCATGAGCACTCCGCCCAGCACGCCGACGAGCACTCCCCCGAGCGCCCCGCAGCAGCTGCCCCCGGCGATGCTGCCGGCCTACGCCAGGCCCCCGAAGAGCCCGGGCATCGCACTGCTGCTCTCGTTCCTGTTCCCCGGCATGGGACAGGTGTACAACGGGCAGCCGGCCAAGGCGCTCGTGTTCTTCGCGGTCTTCGTCGGAAGCATCTACGGCGCCGTCGAAGGCGATCCGATGCCGTTCGCGTTGTTCATCCCGTTCACCGTCTTCTACAACCTCATCGACGCCTACCGCTCCGCAACGATCCTCAATATGAAGGCGGCCGGAGGAGAGCCGATCGAGGAGGACTCCGGCGTCGAGTCGCCCGCCTGGGGGGGGACGCTCGTCGCCCTGGGGTTGATCCTTCTGCTGAACAACCTCGGCTGGATTCCGCTACGCGAGCTTCAGCGCTGGTGGCCCATTCTGCTGATTCTCGGCGGCGCCGCGATGCTGAAGGGTTCGTTCATGCCGAAACGTGAGACCGGCCGGGAGGCGGCCGATTCGGACGCCAGCGAGGACGGCGACGCAACCCCTTAAGGTCGAGCGCATCGTCATCGGCGTGAGCCTCATCGCGGTCGGTGTCGCGTGGGTCCTGGGCAACCTGGGCCAGCTCGACCTGCTCCACACCTTGCGCACGTGGTGGCCCACGAGCCTGATCCTGTGGGGGCTACTGGAGCTCTACAACACCCTGGTAGTGGGCCGGGCCTAGTGCCGTTCCAACTCTGTTCGCCCTGTGTCACGCCAGCATTTCAGGTCGGCTCCGGGTGGAGTATCGACCCTGTGCGTAGGCGCGACGCGTTGAAACGGCACTCGTGAGAGCGAGCCGGCTCGGCCTGCTACTCCTCATCCTCGGCTTCGGCGTGTTCATCGAGGCCGTCTGGGACGCGCGAGCGCACATCTCGATCGGCGCGTCCGGCTGCCGAGTGCTCGCGGGCCGTTTCTACGGACCGTCCTTCGAGTTCGAAGACCAGGCGCGCCTCGAGCCGAGCGGCGCATCGCTCCCGATCGTCATCAACAACTCGTTCGGTGACGTGACGGTGTCCCCTGGAGAAGGCTCGAGCGTCCAGGTCGAGTTGCGAAAGGTGATCTTCCGGCCGACACAGGCGGAGGCCGAGGAGTTCGCCGGGCGGATCCGGATTGCGCTTCGCGAAGAATCCGGACGCATTCTGCTCGAGAACAACAGAAGCGACCTGGCTGCCGAGCATTCGGGGCATCGCGAGATCGGCTTCGAAACCCACTTCACCGTCCACGTCCCGAGAGGATCGACGCTGCGCATCGACAACTCTCACGGTGGCGTCGACGTGGAGGATATGGGTGCGGTCGAGGTCACCAACTCCTACGAGCCGCTGCGCGTTCGGCGGATCTCCGGGCCGACGGTCCTCACCAATCGACACGGAAGCGTTCACGCCGAGCAGGTCGCGGGAACGCTGCGCGTGGCATCCCGCTACGCCGACGTCGAGATCCAGGACGTCGACGGTACCGCCGCGCTCGACGCTCACCACGGCGACGTGCAGGCTCGCAGCGTGGCCGCGCTCGATCTCAAGATCCGCCACGGCCGCCTCGACACAGAGGACGTCGGCGGGGCACTGAGTGTGCACGGCTCGCACGCGAGTGTGTCGGCTAGTCGGGTCATGGGTCGCTGCGACGTCGAGACGACCTGGGGAGACGTCACGCTTTCGGAACTCGCCGACTCGGCCCGCGTCACGGCTTCGCACGGCGCGCTGCGCGCATCCGACATCGCGGGCTCGTTCGACGGCGAGACTTCATACAAAGACGCCGAGATCGAGCGCGTCGGCGGCAAGGTCGGCCTGCGCCTGCGCCAGGGCGGTCTGACGGGACGGGATCTGAAGGGCGGCGCCGAGATCGAGACATCCGGCGAGGACCTGCTGCTCGAACGCTTCGAGGGGCCCGTGAAGGTCAATGCTTCGCGGGGCAACGTCAGGCTCCTGTCCGCCGACCCGTTGACGGAGGATCTTCAGGTCGTCGCCGCGCACGGCGACATCGTCCTCGGCGTGCCGGCGAGCTCCCGCTTCGATCTCGACGCCACCGCACGAAGGGGAGCGATCGAGATCGACCCGCAGCTCGAGCTCGTCGTCCAGTCCCGCGACGAAGGGCGCAGGTCCCAACAGGTCGAGGGCTCACTCGGCGGCGGTGGCGCCAGCGTGATGCTCCGGGCCGAGCGGGGCAACGTCCGCATCGAGCGAGAGGACTGACGCGATCGTCGGCCTGACTCGGCCCGTGTCCAGGTGCAGCCCGAGAACTTCCCGCGCGGGCTGCTAGACTCCCGGCCCTCGGCTGGCACACGCGGCCTGCGACGACAACCTCATTGCAACGATCGAACAAAACGACGCCGGCTCTTCTGGAAACGAGCCTGCCGCGCTTGAAGCTGTGGCGGAAAGGCAAGGTCCGGGACGTCTACGAGCTGGGCGACCGACTGCTCATCGTCACGACCGACCGCATCAGCGCGTTCGACGTCGTGCTGCCGAATGGGATCCCCCACAAAGGGGCCGTGCTCACGCAGCTTTCGTTGTTCTGGTTCGACCTGCTGCGGGACGTCCTGCCGAGCCACGTGCTGACCGGCGACGACGCGCGCTTGCCGCCGGAGCTCGAGAGCTACGCCGGTCAGTTGGCCGGCCGCTCCATGCTGGTGCGCAAGACCGAACCGCTCCCGGTCGAATGCGTCGTGCGGGGCTATCTCGCCGGTTCGGGCTGGAAGGACTACAAGCGTACGGGATCCGTATGCGGCATCGCGCTTCCCGAAGGACTGCGGGAATCCGATCGACTCGACCCGCCGTTGTTCACACCGTCCACCAAAGCGGAGGCAGACCACGACGAGAACATCAGCTTCGCCGAGGTCGAGAAGCTGGTGGGCGCGAATCGCGCCAGGCAGCTGTCGGACGTCAGCCTCCAGATCTATTCTCGCGCTCGTGATCACGCCATCGGTCGCGGCATCATCCTGGCCGACACCAAGTTCGAGTTCGGCGTGTCTGACGGTGAGCTGATCTGGATCGACGAGGCCCTGACGCCCGATTCGTCCCGCTTCTGGCCTGCCGACGGCTACGCCCCGGGACGTGCGCAGCAGAGCTTCGACAAACAGTTCGTTCGCGACTATCTCGAGTCGGTCGAGTGGGACAAGACCCCGCCGGCCCCGGAACTGCCCGACGACGTGATCGAGAAGACGAGCGAGAAGTACCGCGACGCGTTCGTTCGACTGACGGGCCGCGAGCTCGAGGCCGGCTCGAGCCCGGGTCAGTGAGCCTCGTCACCGGACAGCACGAGCGCTTCGTGGCATCCTTGCCGCCCTTGATCGCCGCCACTGGAGCCCGCCGCAGGAGTCCGCTGTGCTGAAGCAGCGACTGGACGCCCTCGTCACCGAGATGATCGACCGCGGCATCGTCTTCACCGACGCCCGCCGCGAATTCGAAAAGCGCTTCATCTCCCGCGTGCTCCAGCGCCACAAAGGCAACCTCTCGCGAGCTGCAAAGGATCTACGCATCCATCGCAACACCCTCGGCCGCAAGATCGGCGAGCTCGATCTGCCATAGGCGGCTTCGAGCCGTACGGTTTCGGCCGAACCGCCACACCAACGTAGAATGACGTCGGCGCCGCGTCGCCTGGAGGCGCGCTGAGCCGCCCCTCAAGGAGTCCGCAGCCGAAGACTGGCAGACGCTGCGTCGCCCGACGGGACAACCGAGAAACGCCGCAGCGAAGCGGCTGTGGAGAGCCGCCGGACCGCATGCTCGACCTCAAGGGCGAAGCGCCGACGCAGCCACCATCCTCGCGTAAGGATCGGTTGCGCGATCTTCATGCTCGGGGCTTGCTGCTGCCCCTCGTCGTCGGCCTCGCGGTGCTCGCTACGCTCGTAGCGGGAGCGCTCTACGAAGAACCGAAGCCTCCGCCCATCGTCGCGTCGGCGCCGGAGCACGAGCCAACCGAGGCACCTCCGGCGCCCGAGATCCAGCTGCTGCGACCCGATCTCGAGAAGACACCGCTCAGCTACGAGGCGGACTACTGGTCGCAGCTCGCGCGCAAGACGGGCGCGGGCCTCGTGCGGGTGGGCAACAGGGGCGCCACCGGCGTCGTCATCCAGGCCGGCCTGGTCGTCTCTTCGATCGGAGCCGTCGAGGACGCGCTCGACGCCGCCGAAGCGGACGCGGCGGCCGAGCTAGATCCGCACGGGCGCGCGGACGAAGCGACCCACGTCCTGGCCCTGGACACGGCACTGGACCTCGCGCTTCTCGAGCTGACCAACCCCGACTCCGCCTCGACCTTCGCCGCGCCGGACCCGCCCAACCCTTCGGGCGGGTCCTTCGTCGCGGCGGTTGGCCTCGTGCCGCGCGCCGGTGTGCGGATCGTCCCCGGCCACCTCATCTCCTCGCATCAACCGAGCGGCCCGGACGGCGTCGCCGTCCTCGACGCAGCGCTGGACCTCGCGGGACTGGTGGGCGCAGCGGCGATCGTCGATCTCGACGGCGGCCTGCTCGGCGTCGCGATCGGAAGCGGTGACGAGGTGCGGCTGCTTCCGTACGACACCGTGGCGCGAGTCGTCGCGCGGCTGCTGGTGAACCCGACCTGCCAGAGCATCGAGGTCGCTGCGCTCGATCCTGCCGTGGCGGCGCTGCTCCGCCTCCGGTCGGGGGTCGCGGTCGAGCGGGTCCGGTCCTCCGCGTTCGTGCCCTCGCCCTCGATCGAGCCGGGCGACATCCTGCTGCGTTGGGCGGGGCAGTCCGTTACGGACCCCAACCAGTTTGCCGGCCTCTACCGCCACCAGGAAGCGGGCAGCCCGGTATCCTTCTCGGTGCTTCGGGGTGGTCGTCAGATCGCGGGCCGGACGATCATGCCAGGTTCGGACTGCCGTCCTGTGGCTCATCGCGGGCAGCACTTCCTGGGCCTTGGGTTGCAACTCCGTTGGCGTGAGGCGGACGAGCGGGCACCGAGCGGCGCCGGCTTCGAGGTACTCGATGTCGCACCTGGAACGCCAGCGGCGGCGGCGGGATTGCTGCTGGGCGACCGGATCGTCGCCATCGGGGGCCGGCGTCTCTCTCGAATCGAGGCGCGCCGCGCGCTCGAGCGCTACGAGCAGCGACCGCGACCGTTGCTGCTCGAAGCGTCCCGTGGCAATCGCGTCAAGCTGCTCGTGCTTCCCGCAGCACAGGAGCAGGAGTGACGGAGTCGCTCGGCCGCGCCTGGCGAGTGCTCGCCAGAGCGGCGCGCTACGCGGGCCGGGTCGCGCCGAGCGGCGCGCGCCGCGTGCGCGCGCTGCACCGTCTCGGCCGCCGCGATTCCGCCAGCCTGCCGACCTTGGGACTGGCCGCGCGCTGGTCGCGCGTCACGCTGATGCCGTCCGAGCAGTATCTGCTCGGGCTCTCGGTGCTGATCGGGATCTTCACTGGCCTCGGCTCGGTTGGCTTCATCTACCTCCTTCACTCGGTCCACGACTTCGCGCTCGGGCCGGTCGCCGCTGCCCTGCAGGTCTTCGGCCCCGCCAATCTCGTCCTGCTGCCAGCGATCGGCGGCCTGCTCGTCGGTCCGATCATCGAGCGCTTCGCCAAAGAAGCCAAGGGGCACGGGGTCCCCGAGGTCATGACGGCGTTGGCCACACGCGGCGGGCGCATCCGCGAACGCGTGGCCGTCGTAAAGGTTGTCGCCTCGTCGCTCACGATCGGCTTGGGCGGGGCGGCGGGACGCGAGGGTCCGATGGTGCAGATCGGCTCGACGATCGGCTCCGTGTTCGGTCAATGGTCGAACCTGCCTGCGCGGAAGGTCCGCACGATGGTCGCGTGCGGAGCCGCAGGAGGCGTCGCCGCCACCTTCAACGCCCCGATTGCCGGCGCCATATTCGCGGTCGAGGTCCTGCTCGGGCGGATTCGCGGCGACTTCCTGCTGGTGCTGATGACGTCGCTCACGTCCTGCCTGATCTCTCGGCACTATCTCGGCAACTTCCCGGCCTTCCTGGCGCCGCCCTACGAGTTGGTCAGCCCGGCCGAAGTGCCTCTCTACTTCCTGATGGGCTTGCTGCTCGGGGGCCTCGCGATCGGCTACGTGCGCCTCCTGTACTGGAGCGAGGACACGCTCGGCGCGTGGCGGTTTCCCGAATACCTGAAGCCCGCCATCGGCGGACTCGTCGTTGGACTGATCTTGCGCTACCTGCCCGAGATCTATGGCTCGGGCTTTCCGGCGATCGAGTCGGCCCTTTGGGTCCGCTTCTCGTGGCAGCTGCTGCTGCTGCTCTTTCTCGCCGAGATCGTTGGCAACTGCGCCACGCTCGGGACGGGGGGCTCGGGTGGCGTCTTCGCGCCGAGTCTCTATATGGGTGCGATGGCCGGTGGGGCATTCGGCACTTTCGTGCACCTGCTCTTCCCGACCTGGACGGCCGGCTCGGGTGCGTACGCGATGGTGGGAATGGCCGCTTTCTTCACGGGAACGGCCAAGGCGCCGATGACGGCCATCCTGATCCTCTTCGAGATGACCAACGACTACCGCATCATGTTGCCGCTGATGGCCGCCACGGCCGCCAGCATGGTGGTGTCGAACTGGCTCCTACCTCTCTTCAGCATCTACACACTGAAGCTCCACAACCGCGGCATCACGTTCCCGTTTGAAGACCCATCGCAGCCCCAATCCAAGCTGAGCGCCACGCCTTCGACCGCCGTACAGCCTTCTTGAGCTGGAGAACGCTCGCTACGGCGAGGCGGCGGCCTCGGCACCAGTCGAGCGACTCGAGCGCTCGAGTAGCAGAACGAGCACGAGGCCGATGATCGCGAGTGCGAGGGCCCCTGTCACCTCGCCACTCCAGGCGGCAGGGAGGAAGTTCTCCTGGAGCACCGGCACCGTCTCACCGTGGCGGTTGACGCGCGCAAGCAGGTCGATCTTCCATGGCCAGACCTTGCGCAGGCTTCCCAACATCAGGCCCGTCAGGAGCGCCACCGTGACGTCGTGGTGGCGGCGGAAGAGCCACCCGAGCACCTGTGCGACGGTGACGATTCCGATGGCCATGCCGGCCATCGCGTAGCCCAGCGTCGCAACGTCCCTCGCGTTCAGCGCCTCCAGCAGGGTCTGATATTTGCCCAGCAGCACTAGGATGAACGAGCCGGAGATGCCGGGCAGGATCATCGCCGAGATCGCGAGGGTGCCGCTGAAAAAGAGAAAGATCGGAGTGTTCGGCGTCTCCGCCGGCACCAGGCCGACGAGGACGTAGGCGCCCAGAGCGCCCCCGCCCAGCACCGCGAGGGATTGAGGCGTCCAGCGCGAGATGCGCCGGCTGACGACCAGGACGGAGGCGACGATCAACCCGAAGAAGAAGCTCCAGAGTGGAATGGGGTGATTCCGGAGCAGCCAGCTGAGGAGCCTCGCGAGGGAGAGGATCGCCGCGATGATCCCGGCGCCGACGGCGACGAGAAAGCGCCAGTTCAGCCGCTCGATCGCGTCTTCGAAGCGAAGTCCCAGAAGCGCCCGCCACAGGTCGGGATGGCCGACGGCGCGGATCGAGTCGATCAGCTCCTCGTAGATGCCGAGGATGAAGGCCATCGTCCCGCCGGAGACTCCCGGAACGACGTCGGCCGCGCCCATGCACAGCCCGCGGGCAAAGAGGCTCGCGTAGTCGCGCGGGGAGCGCTCGCGGGCAGGGCTGGCTGCGGCGAGATCGTCAGGCTGCTGCAAAACCGCCGGAGCTAGTGTCCTGTCCCAGAGATTTGTCGGCATTCGAGCGCCGATGCATCCCGCCTGGCTGCGTCGCTCATCGGTCAAATACTCCCGGTATTCTCCCTCTTCGTCTCCTTGCCAGCCGGGCGCCTCGACGCTCTCGGTGCTCAACAACTTCCGGGACAGGACACTATCATGGCGCTGCGTGCAGTCACGGAACGCGGTAGCGGTGCAACAACGCATCGACCATCTCGCGGAAGCCGAGCAGCCCCTGCAGCGCGACGAGCAGCAGCGCGCCGGACCGCGCGAGACCCCCCGCCCGCCAGAGCGCCAGCCCTCCCGCGGACGAGGCCACGGCGACGGCCGCAGTGAGCGCGTATTGATAGCGCACCACGACAGGTGTGAGCACGGCGAGCAGCGCCAGAGCGAAGCCGGCGATCCACCATCAGCGCAATCCCGCATTCGGCTCCCCGCCCTCGCGGGGCCGACCCACCCATGCGAGCGCGAGCGCCGGGGCACCGAGCAGCAGCGCAGCGTCGCGCAGTTGGCCCCACGCCGCCTCGCCGAGTGCCGACTCCGCCCCGCTCCCGCCTGCGACGAGCCGGGGAGCCTGCTCGAGGGCGAGCGGGATGAAGAGCGAGTAGTACCCAACCGTCACGGCCAGACCCACGATCGCAGCGAACACACGCTGCTTTCCGAACGGGCGGCGGTCGAAGCGCGACATCAGGAACGCAACCACGATGAACGTCGTCAACACGAAGAGGCTCGACAGATGGGCGAGGCATGAAACGGCGAGGAGCGCCGCCCCGATCGGCCAGGCGGCGGGGCTCGGACGCGACCACCAGGCGAGAAACGCGACCGCAATCGCCTGTCCGAAAACGTTCGAGAGGTTTCCGTTGGGAAACACGACGAAGCTCCAGGGCAGTAGCTGGAGAAGCAGCGCCGCGCCGAGCCCATGCAGCGCCGAAGCTCGCGCCGCGATCGCGTACGTCGCCATCACCCCGATCACGCCTGAGGCCGCTGCCCCGATCCGAACGGTGTCGATCAACGAGCCGGCTGGGCCCACGAATGGAGTGAGCAGCGCGTAAAACTTGAAGCCGTAGGGAAACGCGATCGGCGGGTCGTGCTGGGTCAGGCTCGTCTGAAGCAGCTCGCCGCGCGCGACCGAAGCGAGCCGGTTCGAGTGAAACGTTTCGTCGAAGGAGATCAGGAGTGGGTGCGTCGTGAGGGCGCCCTGAACGATCAGCGCCGACAGCAGCGCGGCGAACGCGAAGGGCGGGGCTCGAAACCGCCGCGCCAGCGGACCGACCAGAACGACCACGACGCTGAGTCCCAGCGTCAACCGCGTCGCGTACGGAGACCACGCGAGACCGCCACACCAGAGCAGCAGCGTGAGTGCGGTGGTCGCGGCACCCGAGAGCCCGATCGCGACGCGAATGCTGGCTCCGCAGATGAAGCCCGCGGTGAGGATCGCTGCGGCGGGGGCGGCAAGCAGCGCCGCAAGCGCCAGGCTGGGCCCGTGCCTCTGGGAGGGGGTAAGGGTGACCTCGCGAAGCTGAGTCCCCAGACGCCGGCCGAGGCCCGCTGCGAATGGCTCGACGTCGAGTGCGACTTCGACGACGCCGTCGCGCGGCACCGTGAGCTGGTAGGCCGCTCGTTCTTCCCCCGCCGCAACGTGGCCGAGCTCGACTCCCGATGCCGAGACACGCACGCGTGCGTGATGACCCCAGACGCCGACGTCCAGTCTGGCGAGTCCAGGCGGCAACCGCTCGAAGCGGTAGCTGCTCCGGCCCGCGGTCCAGCGGGCGGGCGCCATCAGCGGTGGCAGAAACTCGCGCGGCTGCAACCCACCGGTCGCAAAAGCCGTTTCGCTGGCCCGGCTGACGTCTGCGGACGGGATGGGCCCCCGGGTGGAGAGCAGCCAGGCGGCGGGCACGGCCCACCCAAGCACAGCGGCCAGCGCCAGGATCAGTCGGTTCAGTGCTCGGCTACCGGCCGCGCCGCCCGCGCCGAGTCCGGCTGGTCACGCCGAGCCGCGGGGTTGCGGGGGCTTGAGCACACCGAGGTGCTCCGCGTATTGACGCCGGACTGCAATGAAGTCGGAGTGCTTGAGCCGCAGCTCGGTGGAGATGCGGCGTACCTCGTTGTCCTCCTCCGTGGAGATGTCGTGATCCGCCGCGCACACGGCGTAGAGGCAATGAAGCAGCGAGAGCTTGTGCTCGCGCGACAAGTGGCCGTCCAACTCGCGCGTCACCACGACGTTGTCGGTGGCACCGAACAGGACCGCTTGCTGCTTTGCCATCTCCACGACGGCGACGGCCTGCTGCTCCGGCAGCCGACCGTGCTTCACCACGAGGCTGCGCATCGTGGTGGTCTCTTCGTCACTGATGTGGCTGTCCGCGTGGGCCACGCGACCGAGCACGTAGGCGAAAGCCGCGAGGTAGCGGGCGGTCGCCTCGTCCGTGTGGTTGAGCACGTCGACGATCGAGTCGAGGGCGTCGCCCTGCTCCGCGCCTGCGGGCGGACCCGCTTCGAACCCCAGCCAATTCCAGACGCTCATCAGCCGCTGACTATACTAGTGCTCGGAATGCGCAACTACGGTTGCAAGCTCTGATGACGCGCGAGCAGGGCGTGTTCGCCACGCTGATCGCCTACAAGCTGGCGCTCGTGGCGATCGGAGCGCTCGCGCGGGGCAGAAACAAGGACGCGGCCGACTATTTTCTCGGGGGTCGTGCGCTCGGACCGCTGGTCGCGGCCATCAGCGCCTCGGCCAGCTCCTCGTCGGCCTGGACGCTTCTGGGCGTCAGCGGCTTCGCCTACGGTTTCGGCCTCTCGGCGATCTGGATTTTCCCGGCCTGCGTCGGGGGTTTTGCGATCAACTGGTATATCCTGGCGCCCGCGCTGCGACGCTACGCTCCGGCGGGCCGCGCGCTCACCATCACGGAGATTGTCGCCGGTCCCACGGGCCGACCCGGGCAAAGAAGCGTCACCGTGGTGGCTTCTCTCGTCGTCCTCGTGTTCATGACGTCTTACGTCGCCTCGCAGTTCCAGGGCGCCGGCAAGGCCTTCAACGAGACCTTCGGCTGGTCGATCGAGAGCAGCGTTCTGATCGGCAGCGCGATCGTCGTCTTCTACACGCTACTCGGCGGGTTCTGGGCGGTGAGCATCAGCGACACCCTGCAGGGGTTGGCGATGGCAGTCACCTCGGTGGCGCTCCCGGGCCTGGCGATCGCGGCGGTGGGGGGACCCTCGGGACTCGCAGGGGGGATGTCCGCGGTGGCTATGGACGGCTACTTCGATCCGCTCAATGGGCTCGGCGTGACGGGCGGCTTCGGCTTCGTCCTCGGGCTCTTCGGAATCGGCCTCGGCTATCCGGGACAACCCCACGTCGTCAATCGCTTCATCGCATTGCGCGAAGGGGAAGGCCAACTGCGTCGCGCCCGAGCGATCGCCATGGTGTGGGCCGTGATCGTCTATTCAGGCATGTTGACGCTCGGCTGGTGCGGGCGCATCCTCTACCCCCACCTCGCGGACAGCGAGGTCGTGTTCATCACGGCGGCGAACGCCTTGTGCCACCCGATCCTGGCCGGGGTGATGATCGCCGCGGTTCTGTCGGCGATCATGTCCACGGCCGACTCACAGCTCCTGGTCGCGGCCTCTTCAGTGACCTACGACATGCCGGCTCGGCGTCCCGACGCCAAGGCGCTTCTCTCGGGGTCCCGGAAGGTGGTCCTGATCCTGAGCGCCACCGCAACGGTGGCGGCTATCTATGGGCCGCGGGAAATCTTCTCGCCCGTGCTCGTCGCCTTCGCCGCGATGGGGGCCGCTTTCGGACCGGTCCTGCTCGTGACTGTCTTCGGCAAGCCGCTGTCGCCGCGACGCACCCTGGCAGCGATGCTGACAGGCCTGGGTCTCACGATCGCGGGCGCCGCATACCGCGCGCTCGGGGCGGGTGCGTGGGGAGCCGCGAGCGAGCGCGTGCTACCGGTGATGGTCGCGCTCGCGATCTGCCTCTGGCCGGGTGGCGGCGCCGACGTGGACTCCGACTCGCGCTAGCGGGGTACGAGCGCGATCACCCTCACTGGCCCCCCGCTGCCGCCGCCGATCTTCATGGGCAGGGCGATCAGCCAGGAGCCGACCTCGGGTAGCTCGTCGAGGGCCGCCAGGTTCTCGAGGCCGGGCACCCCCGCGGCAGCCGCGAGGCGATGCACCCTGAACTCCGAAGCTGGCCCGTGGTCGATGCTCGCAGTGTCGACGCCGAGCATAGCGGCGCCCCGCTCGAGCAGATCGGTGACGACGTCCTCCCCGAACGAAGGGAAGTGAAGGCCGGAGGCATCTCCCGGCGTGTCGTCCCCAAGATAACGCCGGGCGTCGGGCCAGCGACTCGCCCAGCCCGTTCTGAGCAGCACAATCGCCCCGCGCGCGATTCGACCGTGGCGCTCTTCGAAAGCGCCGAGGTCCGCCCGCGTCAGGCGGTAGTCAGGATGCTCGGCGGCCTGGCTCGAGACGTCGATCACCACGGCAGGCCCCACGAGTCGTTCGAGAGGGATCTCGTCGACCGACGCCGCGCCCTCGGCGAAATGAATCGGGGCATCGAGATGCGTTCCGCCGTGCTCTGGCGTGCAGAGGGCGCTGGCCGAGTAGAAGTACCCGCCTGGCGTGACACCGTGGCTCAACCGCTCGAGCTCGAATCGAGACGGAGCCGTCGGCCAGTACAACGTGCTCTCGTCGAACGCGTGGGAGAGATCGACCATGCGGTAGTGTTCGAGGTCGATGGCGGGCTCCGCGACGGCGCTGGCCGCGGCCAGAACGGTGACGGCGAAAAACGGAACATGAGCACTCATCAGGGACCCCTCACTGCGCCGGCGGCCGGGTCCACTCCCGAGACCGCCTTGAATACGGCGACACCGGGCGCACGGTACGCCGTCTCGAGCCAACCCGCGAGGTGGTCCGCAGACACACCGTAGGCGCCCCGCTCCCGCGAGCCCACCACGACGTAGTCGATTCCCGAATCCAGCAGGAACCTGAGCGCGCTCTCCCGCCCGCCGCTTGTGCCGCTGGCGACCGACCGATAGAACGCTGCCAGGCTCTGCTCGCGCTCCGCGTACGCGATGCCGTGGCTCCACAGATGCCCCGGGTAACCCACGAATGAGCGGCGTCCCACCAGGAACGCGAGCTGTGCCCAATGCGGGTGCTCGACGAACACCGCTTCCGGCGGCGTCGTCAGTCTGAGCTGCCGCGCGGCGGTCAGAGCGGACCGAGGGTACTCCTCGAAATCCCGCTCCTCGAACAGCACGTAGCCGAGATCGCGGGCGCCCGAGAGACAGATCAACCCCGACACGAGAAGCGCGAGCACCGCGCCCCACCAGGCCCGGCGAGCCGTCTGGGCCAGCACGGCTGCGACGCCCACTACGGCGAAGGTGAACCAGATCACGAACAGCTTGGTGTTGTCCCAGATCCAGGGGGCCACCGCGACGAGCGAGGCGACGCCGAAGACGATCCACCAGGGCGCCCAGAAGGTCCGTCGCAGCCTCGAGGCGGCGGGGATCGCTAGGCCCAACAAGGCGAGCGGCACGAATGGCCCGAGCTCGATCAGCCAGAAGCGGGCGAACCGCCACGCGCCGAACCCCTCCTCGCCGGCGCTCATCCAGCCGGGGTGCCAGCGGATGAAACCCGCTCCCCCCTCGGCCACCAGCCACGCGACCTGAGGAATCGCCAGCAACGCAGCGGGGCCTCCGACGAGCAACCAGTCCACGCGATTGCGCTGGCCGCACGCCAATAGGAGCGCCGGAAGGACCAGCGCGAGCGCCAGGAAGCCATGGGCGAAAACGAGCGGCAGAGATCCAGCCACAACACCGATTCCCAACAGCAGGCGGCGTCGCTCTGAATCGGATGGACGGTCGCTGGCGCGGCCGTCGGCGCCAAACGCGAGCCATGCCGCGACAGCCACGGCGACGACGACACCCAGCCCCATCAGGGTCGAGCGCTGCGTGACGAACAAGCTCAACAAGGGATTCTTCCAGGCCGCGTCAGCGACCGGGGTGGCTAGCCAGTCGATGTCGTTCCCCGCGAGCCAGCGCGGCAGATCGCCGACCCGTCGCACCCCGCCTGCGAGAAGCAGCAGCGGGGGGCTCAGTGCGGCGGCCAGGCTGCTGCCGGTCGCGCGCCAGGTCAGCGACGCCAGCAGCGTCAGCAGACCGGCAAGCGAAAGGCAGGCGGGGATCCAGACGGCCTGGCCCGTGCTCCAACCAGCGACGATGAGCGCGGCCGTCGTCACATCGGGCACGAACGAGTAAGCGAGGCGCCGCCCCGCGAAGTGAATGCTGTCCGGCGGGAAGTTCTCCCCGTAAGCGAATGAGTGGGCGAGGCCCACGTGAAAGACGACGTCTCCCAGGTTGTTCGCCGTTCCGGTCGTGATCTTCCCGTCGCTCGCCTCCACCCACGCGTCTCGGAGCACCGCGGAGCCGGCGAGCGTCGAGATGGTGACGGCGAGTAGTGGCGCGACCAACCGAGCGTGCATGCCGAGCGCCGGCCACGGACGCCGAAGCCGCAGCCAGAGGATCCCCGCCACGGCCAGTGACGCGAGCGCAATGCCGATGACGGCGGCGTGCGTCAGCCCCACCGTGATGCCCGCGAGGAAGGCGAACCAACCCAGGGCGACGGGACCCAGGGTAAAAGCCACACCGAGCAGCTCGCCGATCGACCACCGCATCGAGAGGGCCATCGCGACGAAGGCCATGCAGGCCATCGCGGCGAGGAGCGCGGCGACCCCCGTCATGGCTCGCCCCCCGAAGGCAGATAGAGGTCGAGAATCACCCCAGGCCTGAGGTCGTACTCCGAGCGTTGGTAGCGATCCCCCAGCCGCTCGAGCAGCTCGTGACGTTGGCCGGAGACCGCGATCACGACCGCCACGCCGTCGAGTTCGACGCCGTCGAGCCGACCCCAGAAGTTGGCCTTCTCGCGATTGCGAAAATAGAAAGGCAACGGCCAGTATTCCGGCGCCACGACCTCGATCGCCGGAGGCTCGCCGCCCAACGTATCCAGGTAGCGCTCGACTTCGCGAACCAGCGGAAGCGCCGTTCGCCGCGTCTGAGAGTAGACGAGCGCGTGCGAATCGAGGTCGTACTCCCGGAACACGACCGGCCACGCCTGTTGCAGCTGAAGAGCCAGCAAAAGCGTGAACGCCGCGGCCAGCCCTCCCCGGGCGACCGAGCGGAGCTGTCCCTCGAGCCGCAGGCAAAGATCCCAGAGCTGGCCGCAACCCCAGCCCCCGAGCAGACCGAGCGGCAGCAGGAAGTTCAGCGCGAGCCAGGGGGTCTTGTACGGAATCGCGGAGTATCCCCCGAACAGAATCAGCGTCCAGGCCGCGAGCTGAATGCCGATGCGGCTGCGGGTCAGGCCCGCCGCGACCAGACCGAGCGCGCCCGCCGCAAGCATCGCGGGCTCGTAGCGCCCGAGCACGTCTGTCACGAAGTAGCCAGCCGGTTTCTCGTGCCCGGACGCGACCGCCTCCTCGAACCAGGGCCGGAAGGCTTCGAAAGAGTCGAGCGGTCCCGCCATGTTGCGCAGGAAGGACGAGAACAGCAGAAACCAGGTTCCCACCAGCACCACGACCGCGGAGCCGACCTGCGGCCTGACCGCGCGGAAGTCCCGGCGCCACGGCTCGACGGCGGACGCGAGCAGCGAGCCAGAGCGATCGGCGCACAGCATCTCGGCGAGCGTCCGCGAGACGACCAGCGCGCTAAAAGTGAGCACGGCGGTCTCCTTGGTGCAAAACGCTACGGCCGTCGCAAAAGCGATCAGATCCAGGGCGCCGGGCGCCCGCGACCGACCGTAGTGGAGAGCGGCGATCCAGATCACGAGCGCGAGGCTCACCAGATACGTCTCGTGAATGAAATCGCGGGAGTAGTAGAGGAAAGACGCGGAGGCCCCGAGCAGCAGGCCTGCCGCGACCGCCCCCGCGCTTCCAAGCCAGCGTCGGGCCAAGAGCGGCGCCAGGATCAAAAGCGAGCCAGCGGAAGCGATGCCCGTTCGCAGCGACCACTCGTTCGTCCCCTGGATCGAGAAGGGCTCGAATCCACCGAGCCCATACTGCAGCAGCGCCGCCACCCATGTGACGATCACCTGCACGTAGTAGAGGCTCGGGCCGTGGTAGTTGGTGGGGTCGTATCGATAGTCGCCGTGAACGAGCAGCCGCTCGAGCATCCAGAAATTCACCGACTCGTCGTGGTGAATCGGCCGCTCCGTCAACCAGAGGAAGCGAAGCGCAACGAGCCCAGCGAAAACGACGGCGAGCGCGAGGGCGAGGGGGCTGACGCGTGGCAACGACGCGCCTGACGTCAAATCGAAGGCGTTACCGGCCCGTCGACGAGGCCGCCTTGCACCGGAGCCTCGAGGCTCACGGTCGGTTCATGAGGCTGGCGGCGTACGCCGCGCCAAAACCATTGTCGATGTTCACGCACGTCACGCCGCTGGCACAACTGTTGAGCACGGCAAGCAACGCCGCCACGCCGCCGAAGCTCGCTCCGTAGCCGACGCTGGTGGGCACGCCGACCACCGGACGGTCGACCAGGCCCGCGACAACCGAGGGCAAAGCCGCCTCGAAGCCCGCCACGCAGATCAGCACGCGCGCTTCTCGCAGGCGATCGAGCTCCGATGTCAGCCGGTGCAGCCCAGCCACGCCGACGTCGGCCAGCAGCTCGGAACGGTTGCCCATGACACGGGCGCACTGCAGCGCTTCCCCGGCCACCCCCTGGTCAGCGGTGCCCCCGCTCAGCACCAGCACCTCGCCCAGGCCGCGCGCCTCCCGATCGCGCCACAGCCACACGAGCCGCGAGACGGGGTCGTATTCCGCATCGGCAACGCGATTCAGGACCGCGGCGGCGGCGCCCTCTTCCGCCCGCGTGCACAGCAGATTGGGGTTGCGCTCGGCGAGGCGAGCGAAAAGCTCCGCGACCTGCTCGGGGCTTTTGCCGGGGGCGTAGATCACTTCGGGGAAGCCGCGGCGCTTCTGGCGGTCGTGGTCGATGCGCGCGTAACCGAGCTGCTCGACGGCCTCCGCTTCGAGCGCTTGGAGCGCGTCGGCCCGGCTCAGCTCGCCGCCCAGCAAGGCATCGACGATGGCCTCGCGCCCCTCGGGCACCGGCCGCGTGCTCATGGCCGGGTCGGGCGCCCGTTGACGAGGACGACGTTGAGGCTACCGGAGCGAAACCCGTTGAGATCCAGAGTCACCCAGCGATAGCCCGCGTCTCGGACACCGCTGACGATCTCTCGCCCTCGCGCCAGGGCCCGGTCCATATCCGCTTCGGGCAGCTCGATGCGCGCGACGTCTTCGTGATGTCGCACCCGGAAGACACTGAAGCCGAGCCCGCGCAAGACGCCTTCGGCGCGCTCGACGCGACCCAGTACTTCGGCATCGACCGACACGCCGTGAGGGACACGGCTCGCGAGGCACGGCGCCGCCGGTTTGTCGTGATTCGGCAGGCCCAGGTGCCGCGCCAATGCGCGGACGCGCTGCTTGCCGAGTCCCGCCTCGACCAGCGGCTTCCGCACGGAGCGCTCCTCCCCCGCGCGCATTCCCGGTCGATGGTCGGCGAGGTCGTCCTGGTTGTCACCGCTGGCCACCGCCGCAAATCCTTCGTCCCGGGCGAGCGCGGCGACGCGTTCGAACAGCTCCGCCTTGCAGTGGTAGCAGCGATCGCCGCTGTTGGCTCGATACGCCTCGCTGCCGAGCTCGTTCGTCGCGACGGTCCGATGGTTGAGACCGAGGTCGCGAGCGAGACCGGCGGCGGCCTCGGCCTCGAATTGCGAGAGGGAAGCCGAGACTCCGGTGACGGCCAGCGCTCCGGAACCGTGCACGCGGGCGGCGACGACCGCCACGACCGTGGAGTCGACGCCCCCGGAGTACGCGGTGAGCGTGCGGCCGTAGCTGGACAGGATCGCCTCGAGACGCCGGAGGTCGGCTTCCGGGCTGACCCCGCCGGGTCGGGCTGCCGACGCCAGCGGGGATTCCGCCGTCTTCATCGAGTCAGGCTATGCCCGCACCGAACGAAGAAGCAAGCGGTCTCCAGCTATTGACCGGCACCGGCTCGCGACGTAGCCTCCGCGATCGTCGCCAATCACGGCGCTGGACGCCGATGAGCTTCGAGATACCCGAGCAGCTGAACATCGCCGACGCATTCCTCGACGCGCGGGTGCGCGAGGGCGCGGGCGATCGCGTCGCGCTCATTTGCGGCGACGGGCAGCTGAGCTACCGCGAGGTCCAGAGCCTGGCGAATCGCTACGCGAACGCGCTCGATCTCCTAGGTGCGGAACCCGAGCATCGCATCATCGTCGCGCTCCAGGACGGGCCCGATTTCGTCGGCGCTCTCTTCGGCATCCTCAAGCTCGGAGCCGTCGTCGTGATGGTGAACCCGGCGCTCGGCGCGGACGACATCCGCTACTTCCTCGAGTACACACGCGCGCGCTTCGCCATCGTGGACGAGACGGGTCTCGCGAGCTTCACGGAAGCGGCCGCCGGCGTCCGACACCTGCGCCGACTGCTCGTGGTCGGGGCCGACCCGGGCGCGCACGAGGGCTTCGATCCCGACACTTCCGACGCGTGGGAGAACGAGCCGACGCATCGGGACGACGTCGCCCTGTGGCTCTTCTCTGGCGGCACCACGGGACGCCCGAAGGCGGTGCTGCAGAGCCACGGGTCGTTTCTCAACACCACCGAGCTCTACGCGAAGCGCACGCTGGGCTACGCGGCCGACGATCGCACGCTCTCGGTCCCCAAGCTCTACTTCGGCTACGCGACGGGCTCGGGCCTGTTCTTTCCTTTCCACGTCGGCGCGTCCGTGGTGCTGTTCCCGGAGCGCCCCACCGCCGAGCGGCTCTTCCGCCTCATCGATCGCCACCGACCGACGATCCTGATCAACGTGCCAACGATGGTGAACCAGATGGTGTCCCACGAGGCGGCAGCCGAACAGGATCTATCGAGCCTGCGCTTCGCAACCTCTGCCGGGGAAGCCCTGCCACCCGAGCTGTACGAGCGCTGGAAGAAGAGCTTCGGCGTCGAGTTGCTCGACGGCCTCGGCACCGCGGAGATGTGGCACATCTTCATCACCAACCGACCCGGCTTCGTACGCCCCGGCACTCTCGGGCAGGCGGTCGCAGGGTTCGAGGTGAAGGTCGCCGACGAGAACGGACACCCGGTACCGGACGGCGAGGTCGGCACGATGTGGGTGAGGGGGCGCTCGTTGGCGATCGGCTACTGGCAGCAGATGGAGCGCACGATGGAGGCGTTCCTCGGCGAGTGGTACCGGAGCGGCGACCTGCCCTCCAAGGACGCACACGGCTACTTCACCTACTCCGGTCGCAGCGACGACATGTTGAAGGTCGGCGGCAAATGGGTGGCGCCCCAACAGGTCGAAAGCTGCCTGCTCGAGCACCCGAAAGTGAAGGAGTGCGCGGTGGTCGGAGTGACGGACGCCGCCGGGCTGGTGAAGCCGTGCGCGTTCGTCGTGGCCGAGGCGCCGAGCGGCGATCTGAGCGAGGGCCTCAAGGCCTTCGTGCGGGAGCGGCTCGAACCCCACAAGTACCCGCGCGAGGTCGTCTTCCTGGACGAGCTGCCGAGGACCCACCTCGGCAAGGTCGACCGAGGCAAGCTGCAGCGCAGCTAGCTGAGTCGTTCGATCAGGCGGTCGACGTCGTCGGCTTCCTGGTACGGGCCGAAGCCGAAGCGGATACGGTCGCCTCGTACGTCGACCACGACCTGCCGCTCGCGCAGTGTGGCGGCCAGTGGCCGCGCGTCGGCGAGCTCGAAGGTCAGGAAGTTGCCCTCTGCGCGGCGTGAGCAGCGCGCCTCGGGGAAGCCGGCCGCGATCTCCGAGCCGGTCCAGAAACAACTGCTGCAGCGATCGGGCATGGTCGTGAATCGCGGCGATCGTGACGGGCTCGCTCTCGAGCCAGTCCATGACCGCGTTGAAACGATAGAGCCCGGACGGGTCGAAAGTCGCTCCCCAGAAGCGAAACGCGTCGTCGCCGAAGGCGACGCCTCCGTCGGGAGCCCCCTCCAGCTCTCCGAAGCTGGCGAGCCATCCGGTGTCGACGGGTCGCAGCGACGTTCCCGGCGGCGAGTACATGAAGCAGGCACCCTCCCCACTCTGAGCGTACTTGTACCCCCCGGCCAGGAAGAAGATCCGGTCTTCCAGGGCTCTCAGCGACACCGGCAACGCACAGAAGGAGTGGTAGCCGTCGATCAGAATCAAGGCTCCCTCGTTTGACGGCCGCGACGATCGGGGCGAGGTCGCCCACGACCCGGCCCGAGTTGTAGAAGACGTGGCTGAGGTAGATGAGATCGTAGCCGCTGCCGGCCGCGGCCTCCGCGAATCTCTGCTCGAACGTGTCGAAGGGGCGGGTTGCGATGCGCTCGACGCGGATCCGGGGTAGCTCCTCGAGACGCGCGAGCTGGCGCGCCACGCTGTGAAACTCCGAATCGGTCGTGAGAATCCGCAGCGGCCCCTCCCCGAGAGCCGAGAAGACGCGCATCACCAGCTCGTGCGTATTCGGAGCAAAGGTGATCCGCCCGGACGGGCTCAGCTCCAGCAGCCGCGCGACGTGCCGTTGCGCCTGCGGCACCACCTGGCCGAAGATGTGCTCCCACTTCGAATCCATGCTCCGGGCCGCGTCCTCCCAGCAGCGCAGCTGGGCCTCTCGCGTCACGTCGGGCCACGGGTGGTGGCTGTGCGCGGCGAAGTGGAGCCGCCCGGGCTCAGCTCCCAGGAAGCGGGAATAGTGCCGCTTCAGCACGCGTCACTCGGGTCCTCGCCGAGGTAGTAGCGGAGGAACATGCGCTCCCACCGCTTCAGGTCGTGGGTCTCGATGCTCAGGCTCGCGATCTCGCCCATCGCGTTCAGGTTGGAAAGAGCGTTGAGGCTGGCGTCGCCGACCCCCAGCGTCCGGAGCCTCTTGCAGAAGTCGGCATTCGTGTGCCGCGCCTCTTCCAGGAAGTCGAGGAAGCCCTCGAGCTCGAGGTCGGCCTCACCGCCGCTCATCTGTATGAAGTACTGTGCCATCAGGTAGGTCGCGATCATCCGGTAGGTGGACTCGTCGGGAGTCATGAAGGGCAGATGGGTCGCGACCATCGGACGCAGCTTGCTGAGAATCGGACATCCACTCGAGACGTTGTAGATGCCGATCAGCGATCCCGCGGCCTGTTGGAGTGACGTTTTCTTGACGTAGCGCCGCCCCTCGGCCTCCACGCTGACCTCGACGTCCTCGTAGGAGACCCGGTCCGCGAGCATCTCGACGACGTCGATCAGGTTCGCCGCGACCGGACAGCGCTCGTGACGCTGCTCGTCGAGGGGGCAGTTTCGGCACTTCTCGTAGTGCAGCGCGGTCCAGGCGGGATACGACTCACGCGGCTGGCGGCGCAGCTCGAGGGTCTCGTAGTCCAGCTCGAGGTCGATCACGTGTTCGCTGCCGTCTGCGAACTCGAACCGATAGCGATAGCGCAGGGGATCCCGCGGCGGATCGGCTGTCAATGGAACGTTCCTCCGAGGTGCGAGACTATGCTGCGCCCTGGCGAGCCGGGTCAACCGCGACGGAACGCCACACGCGCGGGGCTCGGCGCGCTCCCACACACGGTTGTACACTGGGAGTCTGGCTCGCGCGGAGGACACCATGGCCGAAGACATCGCTCTCGAAAAGCCGACAGACGTCGCGGAGGGTCGCACGCTGCGGGCGGGGCGGATCACGCTCGATCACAGCGCCGCCAACATCGTGGACGCCACCACGGTCGAGATGCGGCAGAGCGCCACGCTGGTCGCCGAAGCCGAGGAGTTGGAGGCGCACCAGAGTGCGTTCGGGATCGCCCACGGAGACCGCGTCGAGGTTCGCCAGGCGGCTGTCCTGGGCGCCCGGGCCGACCGCATGAAGATCACGCAGGGCGCTGTCGGAGCGTTGCTGACGAACCAGATCGACCTGAAGGAAACCCGGGTCGGTGTGGTCGTGGCGCGGCGTGTCGAGGGACCGGTTCGAACCGGCATCCTGCTGGCGAGCGAGGTGGAAGGGCCGGTCGAGACGCTGTTCGACACGCCCCAGGCCGTGCTCGCCGGCGCCGCAGCCGGTCTGACGCTGCTCCTGGGAAGCCTGCTGCTCCGCCGGTAGAGCGGCGGCTCAGGCGCCGGTAGCGATCAGATAGGCCCAATTCAGGAGCACCATTGCTCCCAGCCAGACCCACATCCAACCGGACAAGCGGGCCGGCGGCTGCGGCACTGCACGACCGAGAAACGCGGCCAGCCCGGCGAGCAGGCCGCCGACGATGAAGGCGGTCCACGCCAGCGTCGGAAGCGGGTAGGCGATCAAAGCCTCGGTGAACTCGAAGCGCGCGAGCGCGAGGGCGGCACGCCCGGAGCCGCAGGAGAGGCACGGGATCCCGAGCACCCTCTTCCAGGGGCAGGTCGGAAGGCCCCGCGCGATCAGCTCGGCCCACGGCGAGAGCACGATGGCGGCGAGCGCGCTGCCACCCCAGAAAAAACCGAGCTGACGCCCCGAACGCACTACAGCTGCGAGAGTGCCGCGGCCCCCGCGAAGATCAGCGGGATCAGCATGCACCCGCAGCAGACGACGAACGGGATCAGCACGGCGGCGAGCGCCCGGCTTTTCGTCGTCCCGTGTAGCTGAGCCAGACCCTCAATCGTGAGGTAAAGGACCCAGGGGATGAACAACAGCCACCCGAGAACGGGGACCAGACGCGCGACGGAGGCGACGTTTGCGTAGGCAAGGGCCCGAACCGTCGACTCGAATCCGCCCTCGGAGTTGTCCAGCGCCTGGAGCGCCATCAAGCACAGGTGAATGATTCCCGCGCCGATGAACAGCCCGATCACGGCGAAGAAGGGAGCCATGATGACGGCGAAGAAGAGCCGAAAGATGCTCGCCACGGTAGACAAGCCGAAGGACGTCGGCGAGAGCTCCTCCGGCAGCAATGCCATGACCACGCCGCTGAACAGAAAGGACCAGAGCGAGTCGATTACCGCCATGAGTGGCGCGACGACGACGACCCAGAGGATCGGGCTGCCCAGGTCGCCCTGCTTGGGGGTGCGCGCCCAGGCCTCCGACGGAGCCGTGATGAACAGCTTGGCGTTCTCTACGAACGCGTTGAGGAACCCCAGCCGATCTCGATCCTCCCATGGGATGGTTGCAGCCGGAGCCGGCGGGAATGGATCGTTCACCTGGGTCTCTCCACGGGGAAGCGCGGTCAGCCGAGTCTACGCTCAGACGCGTCGCAAGCGCACCCGACCTCCCGCTCGACCCGAGATCCGAAAGGCGACTCCCACGGGAAAAACATCTGGCATTTCGAACGGCGGACAGTAGCGGCTCGGGTCGCGCTGCCACGTGCCTCCCTCCTCGCGCAGCGCGCCTATGAAAACGAGCTCACGCCACTTCAGCTCGGGGATCGACAGCCCGTCGGGGGTCGCCCGGACGTCCGCGAAGGGCTCGTCCCGCATCAACAGCCCGTGGTGGCTGGCAAACCGCGTGGAGATGGCATCATTTCCGCGCCCTGATAGTCCGGTCGCGGCCGGCCCCTGTCATCTTCCGGGCCATGTGCTCGAGCAGCGCCGCCTCTCGGTTCGTCAGCACGATGCGCGAGAACAGCACCGTCCATTCCCTGATGAAGGGCTTGGCGTCATGAAGCTGGAGCGCTCCGATCGCCCTCAGCCCTTCGAGCAGGATCGGGAGCATGTCCTGCTTGCGCTCGCGACTCGCGAGCACGGCTCGGTTCTCGTGGCGCGGCGAGGCGCGGAACAGCTCGTACGCCGCGACCATGACGGCGTGGGACAGGTTCAGCGAGGGGTGCTGGGAGTGCGCGGGAATCGAGGCCCGCTCTCCACACGTCGCCAGCTCGTCCAGCGTCAGACCCGATGCTTCGGGCCCGAAAACGAGACTCACTCGCGTCTGGTCGTCCAGCTCAGCCAGGTCCTCCGCCAGCTCTCTCACGTCGACCCAGGCGCCCGCGCGCCGACCGGAGAACGCGACTGCCCGTTGGCTGTCGCGAAGCGCCGCCGCGAGATCGTCGAAGACTCGCGCCTGCTCGAGAATCTCGTGGGCACCCCACGCGGTGCGCCAGCTCTCGACCGTTCGCCAGTCGCCCGGGCGGACCAGATCGATCCCAGCGAGACCCGCGTTCTTGACGCTCCGAGCGCACGCTCCGACATTGGCCGGGTGCTGAGGCCGAACCAGGACGACGCGCACGACAGGCATCTTTCGCAGCTTGTCGGAGTCGGCTCCACGCGTCAACGCTCCCGGATGCAAGCTCACCGCGAGATCCAGCCCGGGGCGAAGGCCGTGCCGCGACGCGAGCCGATCGGTCCCCGCTTCCGGCGCAGAGCACTTCCACCACGCGCTGCTAGACTTGGCTCGCATGCGAGCCGTGTTCCACCGTCCATCTCCTCAGCCCACTGCTTCCGCCGCATGACAACGGTCCCGAGGAAGCGAGGCGGCACGAGCCGCTCCCGACCCCCGCTGGCGCGGGCGCTGTTGCTGGCGCTGTTCGCTACCGTCGCGGGAGGAGGGGCCTTTCTCGTACTCGAGGCACGACCTCAGTCGGCCCCGGTTCTCCATCAGTACTTCCCGGGTCAAGTCGAGCCGGGTCAGACGCTGCGTATCCTGGGCGCCGCGTTCGAACCCACCGAAGGGGCGAACAACGTCTACATCGGCGACACGCCGGTGTTCGTCTCGGCGGCGACCGAGACCGAGCTCACGGTCCGGGTCCCCTCGTCGCTCGAGGTCGAGGGCCAGGCCGAGCTGAAGCTGAGCGTCGGGGCGCGGGGCCAGCGCTCCAACACGTTGTTCCTCACCGTCTACCGCGCGCCTCGCATCGACGAGCTGAGGCCGCTGGTCGCCCTGCCTGGCGAGACCGTGATGGCGCACGGCGCGCACTTCCGTGAGCCATTCGAGGTGACGGTCGGCGGCCTCCCCGCGCAGGTGCAGGAGGCGACCGCGGACGGTCTTCGCTTCATCGTTCCCGACGTCCCGCTGCTCATCGGAGAGCCGACGCTCGTGAGATCGAAGGCGCTCGACCACTGGGGACGCCCCACCGAGCTGATCGTCGGGCGACCGCCGATCGTGGTCAGCCTCGCACCGGTCCAGGGCCCGCCGGGCACGAGGGTGAAGATCACGGGCTACGGCTTCGATTCGAGCCCCTCCGCCAATCGGGTCTCCCTCGACGGTCGGCGAGCGCTCGTCCTGGCCGCCACCGGACGCGAGCTGACGGTGATCGCGCCGTCCACACGCGTTTCGAGCCTGACCCGCGCGCCGGTCAGCGTGCGTGCCTTCGGCAACGACTCGTCGACCGACGTTTCCTTCGCCATCCAGAAGGAGGGCTCGGCCGGCCGGTTCGTACCGAGCTTCTTCGTCTCACCCGTCGACGACCGGGCCGACGAGGTCTTCGTCGCCACCGAGCTCGGTCCGGTACTGCTGCTCGGGTCCGCCGGCGATGATCCGTCGCTGGTCGACAGGGCCGCCCGGATCGCGGCTACGCTCACCCGCCTCGCGCGAGGTGGCGGCGGCCGGGTCGAGGCGGAGCGCGAGGTCGTGCGGATGAACGAGATCGAGGAGATCCTCACCGTGTACGACGACGACGTCGACGCCTACGCGCGGTCGGGGCGAACGCCAAGCCCCGAGGAGCTCGCGCTTCATTGGGCGGCGATCCTGGACGACTACTTCGCGCTCTTCGTGAGAGGCGAGCGGCCCTACCGTGTGCTCGACCGCAGCCTCCGGGGTCGGGTGCTCGTCGATCTGTTCGTAGAGTCCCGCCGCGCCGAGCCGAGCTCCGGCGGCGTTCCGCACACGACGGCGGAGAAGGCCATCGGAGCCTGGCGCACGCGGTTCCGGGCCATGGCTGTCGAGGTGCCGGCCGCCGACGCGGGCACAGGTGGAACCGCCATCGCGGGCCGCTGGGATGGCGAGGTGACGCAGGCAACGCCAGAGCCCAGGGAAATCCGGCTGGACTTGAGGATGAGTGGCGTCAGCCTCTCGGGCCGGCTCACTTCGGAGGTGAACCAGGTGGCGGTCACGGTGCCGATTCGCAGTGTCCGCTACAGCCGCCGGGGGCTGGGGTTCCTGGCGGGTCTCGGCGGCGAGGACCACTTTTTCGATGGTGAGCTTTCCGGGAGCGAGATTGCAGGCGACATTCTAGAGCGTGAAGGGGGCGAGCCAGTGGGCAGATTCAAAGTGGTCTTCGTCGAATGAAGAGGAAGGTTCGTAGCGGATTGGATCAGGTGCTGTCTCGGCCGCGTGATCTGCGCCGCATGCGCATCGGCTTGATCGCCAACCCGGCCTCGGTCACCTCGGGGATGGTGCACTCCGTAGAGGCGATCCGACGCTCCGGGGTGCTTCGGCTGCGCGCCCTGTTCGGGCCGGAGCACGGCGTGTGGGCCAACGCACAGGACCTAGTCGAGGTACCCCACGGAAAGGACCCTTTGACGGGACTGCCGGTCTACAGCCTCTACGGCAAGACCAGGAAACCCACCGCGAAGATGCTCAAGGGTCTCGACGCGCTCGTCTTCGACATTCAAGATGTCGGGGCCCGCTACTACACGTTCGTGTACACGATGCTCCACGCGATGGAGGCGTGCGCCGAGCACGGTCAGAAGTTCATCGTGCTCGACCGACCCAACCCGTTGGGCGGGACCGTGGTTCAGGGCAACGTCCTGGAGCCCGATTTCCGCTCGTTCGTCGGAATGCACCCGATCGCCGTCCGCCACGGGATGACCGTGGGAGAGCTGGCCTTGATGTTCCGAGCGGAGTTGAGCCTGGAGGTCGATCTGCGGGTCATCCGCATGCAGAGCTGGAAGCGCGAGATGAGCTTCGAGGAGGCGGGCCTGCCCTGGGTGATGCCGTCCCCGAACATGCCGACGCTCGACACCGCATTCGTCTATCCAGGCGCGTGCCTGGTCGAGGGGACGAATCTCTCGGAGGGGCGGGGCACGACCCGGCCATTCGAACTGGTCGGCGCCCCGTGGCTCGATCCGTGGCGGCTGGCTCGCGACCTCGGTCACCAGGCCGTCCCGGGCGTCAAGTTCCGACCGACCCTCTTCTCGCCAGCCTTTCAAAAACACGCCGGCCTGGTTTGCCGCGGCGTCCAGGTGCACGTGACGAACCGCAAGCTCTTCCAGCCGTTCCTGACATACCTGATGATCATCGTCACGGCGCGCCGCCAGAATCCGAAGGCGTTCGACTGGCGCAAGCCGCCCTACGAGTACGAGACCGAAAAGGCGCCTTTCGACATTCTTTGCGGCACGGACCGCGTCAGGCTCGCCATCGAAAAAGGGCGGTCCCCGCGCACGTTCATGTCCGAGTGGGCGACTCAGGTCGCGAGCTTCAGGCGGCGGCGCTCGAAGTACCTCCTGTACTAGCTGCGGGTCGGTCGAGATTGCCACCCCAACCCAGGCACGCACCAAACGGTTCCGGGGTGGGGGCCCATCCGTGAAGGCCTCGCTCGCGCTGGTCCACGCCGCCTTCTTCCTCTCCGTAGCGGCCGCGCTCGTCTTCGAGAACCTCTGGTTCCGTCAGGCGGGGTTGGCCTTTGGCAACAGCGTGTGGGCGAGCAGCCTGGTGCTGGCGAGCTTCATGGCCGGGCTCGCCCTCGGGAACGCGGTCGCAGCGCGCTGGGGAGCCTCGCTGCGACGTCCACTCGTGAGCTACGCCCTGCTCGAGTGCGCCGTCGCGGCGGCTGGAATGTCCCTGGTGTTGTTGCTTCCGCGGTTGAACCAGCCGCTGGCACCGCTGCTCGGCGCACTCGCCGAGCGTCCGGTGATGCGGGACGCGACGCGGCTGGCGGTGACCTTCTCCCTGCTGGTCGTGCCGACTACGGCGATGGGCATGACGCTGCCCGTGCTCGCTCACGCGCTGCGTGCCTGGCGACCGCAGTTCGGTCGCAATCTGGGCTCGCTCTACGGTTGGAACACACTCGGCGCCGTCGCTGGGACGCTCGCCGTCGAATTCTTCCTGGTCGCATCACTGGGCATCCGCGGCAGCGGCGCGTTCGCGTCTCTGCTCGGCGGGCTGGCGGCGCTGGCGGCGCTTTTGGCCTCGGCGAAGCCACGAGCCGAGCCGCCCGCGACGGTGGCCTCACGAGGCACGAGCCTCGTGGGGTCTGCCCCGGTTGCACGGCTGCTGGCAGCGGCGGCGCTCGCCGGAGCCGTGCTGCTCGCGCTCGAGGTCGTCTGGTTTCGCTTCGTGGCTCAGTTCACCGCGAACACCCAGATGAACTTGGCCCTCATGCTGGCGGCCGTTCTGGCGGGCATCGGCCTGGGCGGGCTGCTCGCCTCGGCTTGGCTCCGATTCCGACCCGATGCGGACGAGCACCTGCGAGGCCTCGCGCTCCTCGCAGGCTTCGCACTCGTCGCGAGCTACTCGGCGTGTGACGGACTGCTGCCGCGCCTGGCGCGAGACGGAGGCCTGAGCACCGTCGACACCGCTCTGCTCTCCGCCACCCTGATGGGTCCCGTGTCTCTCGCTTCCGGCCTGCTCTTCACATTGACCGGAACGGCGCTCTTCCGGCACGTCGGAAGCGATGCCGCCTCGGCCGGCACGCTGACGCTCGCCAACACCCTGGGCGGCACGGCGGGCGCCCTGCTCGGCGGCTTCGTGCTGCTGCCCGGCCTCGGGGTGGAACGGTCCTTCGCCCTGCTCGCCGTCGGCTACGGCGTCGCCGCCGTGTGCCTGCCGGGCGGCGTGGTGCTACCAGCGCGACGCCTCGGATCGCTGGCAGCGGGGCTGTGGCTGCTCTCCCTGGCACTCTTCCCATTCGGGCTGATGGAGCGTCGCTTCCTGCGTGCTTCGCTAGGTCCGCTGGACGGGCCGGGAACCCGCGTGCTGGCCGCTCGCGAGGGCCTCACCGAGACCGCCGTCTACCTGGAGCGACGCTTGCGCGACGAGCGGCTCGACGTGCGCCTCGTGACCAACGGCTACTCGATGTCCGGAACCGCCCATCGGGCCCAGCGCTACATGCGCCTGTACGTCTATCTCCCGCTGGCGGTCCACCCTCAGGTGCGCAGCGCCCTGCTGATCAGCTACGGCGTCGGGACGACGGCGGACGCGCTGGCCAAGAGCCGAGAGCTGGAACGCATCGACGTCGTCGATATCTCCCGTGACCTGCTGGAGCTGAGCCGCCTCGCCTATCCCGAGGAGCGGCGCTTCCCCCTCGACGATCCGCGCTTTCGCGTCCACATCGAGGACGGCCGTCACTTTCTTCAGACTCGTGAGCGCCGCTTCGACCTGATCACGGCCGAACCCCCCCGCCCAAGAACGCGGGGATCGTCAACCTCTACACCGAAGAGTACTTCCGGCTCGTCCGCGCACGCCTGGCCGAAGGTGGCATCACCAGCTACTGGCTGCCCGTCCACTCGCTCAGCCTCGCCGAGACGCGCGCGGTCGGCGGCGGCTTCTGCAACGCGTTTCCCGACTGCTCGCTCTGGAATGGAGCCCATCTCGATTGGATGCTGCTCGGCACGCGCGAGGCGGAGGGGCCGGTCTCCGAGCAGCGCTTCGCGCGGCAATGGTCCGACCCGGTCGTGGCGAACGAACTCCTCGAGCTGGGCCTCGATCGACCCGAGTTGCTCGGAGCGCTGTTCCTCGCCGATGCCCATGGCCTGCGCCGTTTCGTCGGCGCGACGCGGGCTCTCGAGGACAACTGGCCCGGTCGCCTCGACCCCACCGCCAGGATCGATTGGGAGCCCTATCGAGGCCTGATGGATACCGACGTCGCGGCTCGGGGGTTTGAGAGCAGCCGCCTGATCGAGCGATTGTGGCCGCCCGGGTTGCGCGAGCGCACGCTGCCGTTCTTCGCCTACCAGCGTGTTCTCAACGAGCAACTCTGGGGGCGCACCGGCTCGGCTACCGAACGGTTCTGGATCGACCTGCACGACGTCTTGGGGCGCACCCGTCTCCGCACACTCGCCATTCTGATGCTAGGTAGCGACCCCGACCGGCAGCGTGTCGCGGAACGGCTGGCGGCGTGGCACGGTGGACGGGTGGGTATCGGCCGAGCGCGCCGTCGCTGCACTCAGTCGGCGGGACTACGGGGCGGCAGCCGAAGCCGCTGAGCGCGCTCTGGCGCTCGACGCGTCGCTCGAAGGGATGCGCTTCGTGCGGATCTACGCCCTCGCGTCAGCCGGCCGCGGCAGCGAGGCGCGGAAGGAGCTGACCGCCTGGGACGGCGCCGCGGCCGCAGACGCGGGCCTCATCTCACTGTTGAGGAGCCTCCTGCCGTAGCGCCCGGAAGCGCGATCGATCGGCGAGCCCATGATCCTGGCGTGCCGGTTCACTCGGAACGCAGCGCCACGGCCGGATCGACACGAGCGGCTCGAAGAGCCGGTACGTAGGTGGCGATTCCCGCCGTCACGAACAACGTGGCCACGACGGCGACGAGCGTCGTCGGGTCTCCGGGGCTGACGCCGTAAAGCAGGCTCCCGAGCAGGCGCGCTCCCGACGCGGCGCCCAGGAGACCCAGCAGGCTGCCGGCCGCCACCGGCAGCAGCCCGCCCCGCATCACGAACCGCACCACGCTGGAGCGGGAGGCGCCGAGCGCTAGGCGCAGGCCGATCTCCCCGGTGCGTCGGCTCACAGAGTAGGCCGTCACGCCGTAGACGCCGATCACGCCGAGGGCGAGAGCGACGAAGGCAGAGATCCCCAGCAGTTCCGTGACGAAGCGCACGTGAGACAGAGACTCGGCGACGACGACCTGCATCGTGTGAATCCTCGAAACGGGTACGTGGCTGTCGACGCTCAGGACGGCATCCCGAGCGGCCGGCGCGAGCTTCGCAGGATCGCTCGCCCGCACCACCAGGAAGAACGTGAAGGCCGACTCTTGAGGGTGCGGCACGTAGACCTCGGGGAGTGACTTCTCGCTGAGGCTGTGCCGCAGGACGTCCGGCACCACGCCCACGACCGTGAACCACACCTCGCCTTCTCCGTCGCCCGCGATGCGCTTCCCGACCGCTTCTTCGCCCGGCCACAGCATCGCGGCGGCAGATTGGTTGACGATCCCCGCCCCGGGTGAATCGGCCCGGTCCCCGGCGTCGAAGTCTCGTCCGCGGACGGGAATGCCCATCGTCTCGAAATAGCCCGGGGCGACGATGCGGTAGTTGGCCGTCGGATAGACGCCCGCCTCGGGCTGGGGCCTGCCGAACGCAAGCAAGCCGACCCGCGTGTTGCCCCTGGACAATGGCAGTCGGTTGATCGCAGCCGCCGATCGCACCCCGGGCAGGTCGCGGGCGCGCTCCACGACTCGGCTGAAGTAGTCCCGGCGTCTCGCGTCATCCGGATAGCGGACCAGCGGTGCGCTGACCTTGAGAGTGAGCACGTCGTCGATTCTGAAGCCAAGGTCGACGACGTGCATGAGGCCGATACTGCGGATCATCAGTCCGGCGCCCGCCACGAGCGTCACAGCCGCCGCCGTTTCGGCCACGATCAACCAATCGTTCCAGCCGCGACCCGCTCCGCCACCGCCTCGATCCGTGTGCAGCACGTCATCCGCCTTCGTTGCTGACAGGCGCAGCGCGGGCACGACGCTGAAGAGCACGTTGGAGGCCAGCGCTGCGAGCAGGGCGAACCCGATACTGCGGGGATCGACACCGATCGCGTCGACGCGGGGCATGTCGGACGGGAGCTGCGCGACGAGGGATCCCAGGATGCCCTGAGCCGCGAGCACGCCTGCGACCGATCCGATGAGCGCCAACAGGAGACCCTCGGTGAACAGCTGGCGGACCAGTCGCGAGCGTTTCGCACCGAGCGCGGAGCGCACGGCGATCTCTCGGCGACGCGCCTCGGACCGCGCCAACAGCAGGTGAGACACGTTCGAGCAGGCGATCAGTAGGACCATGCCGACCGCGACGAAGAGCAGGGTGAGGCGCGTGCGGTACTGGCCGACGACCGAGTCGAGCAACGGGGAGAGCGTCGCCGCCATGATGCTCTCTTCCGAGATGCTCAAGCCCTCGTCGGCGCGGAGGCGTCGCGCGATCGTCCGGAGCGACGCCGTGCCCTGACCGGGTTCGACTCCCGGAGCGAGGCGACCGACTAGCCTGAGGAAATGGTAGTCGGAATAGACGTGCTCATCGTTCGGATCGAGGTCGATCGGCACCCAGGCCTCGCAGGGACCCGCAATGCACTCGTGTCCGCTCGGCATGACGCCGACGATCGTGCGCGACTCCGCCCCCGCTCCGCTGAGCGGAAGCTCCCGACCCAGTATGTCTGTGGCTCCGCCGAACCTCGCCTGCCAGGCAGCGTGGCTCAGCAGCGCGACCGGCTTCGCACCGGGCGCCGAGTCGGCTTCGATGAAGGAACGACCGAGGGCTGGGGGCGTTCCAAACAGAGAGAAATGGTTGACGGTCACTCTCGCCGCGTGGAGCGCCAGGTCGTCGCCATAGCGATCGAGGAACCAGCGGGGGTAGGCGAGACGCAGCGGCCACGGGAGCCTCGACCTCCGCGTGCTCACAACGGGCCCCGCTGGATGAGCTGTTTGCGATGGGCGTAGTCGACGAGGTCGGCGAGGCGCGTGCTCTCGGCCTCGAGCAGGCGGCGACCGGCACGTGTCAGACGGTAGTAGCGGCGGCGCTCGCCGCTTTCGTCGCCCGCCTGTGCCTCGCACTCTTCGATGAGACCGTCACCGGCGAGCCTGTGGATCGCCTCGTAGAGCGTCCCCGGCCCGATGCGGACCTTTCCCGCGCTGCGGGTCTCGGCCTCCTTCATGATGCGATACCCGTGCTCCGGGCCGTCGACGAGGGCGAGAAGGATGTGGAAGACGCGCGGCGAAAGCGGCAACTTGCGGGACGGGCTCGAGTTCGGCGGGCTCATAGCATTCTCATTCCTTACGAAATCCGATATATCAATAGTCGATACGGGGGTATCCATTTAACCGGTGTAAACTGAGCCGGTGGATCACCCTCGTGCTGGCACGCACTATCCGCGGTCCGTGGGCGAGTTCCAGGCCTGGTTCCGGACCGATGCGGACTGCCTGGAGTGGCTGCGGTGGCCCGCCAGCTTCGCCTGCTTGGACTGCGGCCATGATGGGGGCTGGCGGCTGGGCGACGGTCGCTTCATGTGCTCAGGGTGCGGCGGCCGTACGTCGGTGACAGCGGGCACGATCTTTGACCGGACGCGCACGCCGCTAACGGTTTGGTTCACCGCCTGCTGGCTGTTCGCCACCGGCAAGGACGGGATCTCGGCGCTGAGCCTGAAGCGGACGCTGGAGATCGGCTCCTACCAGACCGCGTGGGCGATGCTCCATCGGCTGAGGTCGGTGCTGGTGCGCCCGGGCCGGGACCGGCTGGCCGGGATGGTACAGGTAGATGAGACCTACATCGGCGGTGAGGAGGCGGGGCTGCGCGGCGGCCGGGCCAAAGGCAAGAAGGTTTTGACCGGGATCGCGGTGGAGGTCCGGGAGCCGAGAGGATTCGGACGGTGCCGGATGCTGCCGCTGACCGATGCGTCGGCCGCCTCGTTGCACGCCTTTGTAACGGCTCACGTCGAGCCGGGCGCGAGGGTCGTCACCGACGGCTGGCAGGGCTACCGCGGACTGGAGAAGCTCGGCTACGTCCACGACCGGCGCAGCCAGCGGGCCGCCCGAACCCGCGGGGAGGATCCCGGCGAGCTACTGCCCGCAGTGCACCGGGTCGCCTCGCTAGCCAAGCGGTGGTTGCTGGGTACCCACCAGGGCTCGGTGAACGACGCGCACCTGGCCAGCTACCTGAATGAGTTCGCGTTCCGCTTCAACCGCCGCACCTCCCGCAGCCGCGGGATGGTGTTCTACCGAGTGCTCGAGCTCGCCGTCGCCCACGACCCGGTGCGCTACCAGGATCTCATCGCCACCCAGCGGCCCCGGGCAGTGCCGCCCTCGCAGCCGCAGGCGCGCGGGCACCCGCCGAGCCTGGAGCGCTCTCCAGCGAACCGCCCGTGGAGAACTGCCAACCTGGACTCCTCCGGTTAAATGGAGACCCCCAAGTCGATATATTGAGCGACTTGTCAAGCAAGGATCGGCGGAGAAGCCGAAGCGAGGTGTGCCGCGGAGGGCAGGCCTCTTTGGTGAATGTGAGACCAATGGCAGCGGTGGCACCGCTGCCATTGGTCAACGTGGCCTGCCCCGGAGCGGTGCGCCAAGCGCTACCCTCGTGGTTTGTGGCGGCGGGCGGCCTTGTGGATGCTGCGCCACTTGCGCTTCTCCGCCTGGCCCGCGCTCGCATCGCGCCGCACGTCCATCCAGTGGAGCTCCCTCTTGAGCTTCAGGTACGACTCGTAGCGATCCTTCGCCAGCGCGCCGGATTCGACCGCTGCCGTCACCGCGCAGCGCGGTTCCTGCTCGTGACCGCAGTCGCGAAAACCGCATTCAGGCGCCAACGCCTCGACGTCCTCGAAGGTGCCGAGCAGGGCAGCCTCTCCGGCCCACAGTTGCAGCTCGCGCATGCCGGGTGTGTCGATCAACAGCGCGCCGCTTTCGAGGACGAACAGCTCGCGCGTCGTGGTCGTGTGGCGCCCGCGACCGTCGCTAGTGCGCACCTCCCGGGTGCGCTGAAGCTCGCGGCCGGCCAGGTGGTTCAGCAGCGTCGATTTTCCCGCACCGGAGGAGCCGAGCAGCGCGATGGTGCGAGCGGGCTCGATGAAGCGGGCCAGATCCGGGAGACCCTCGCCCGTCTTCGAGCTGATGGCCACGACCGGAACATCGGGAGCGACGCGCTCAGCTTCCCGGGTGCGCTCGGCCACCTCGCCGCAGATGTCGCGCTTGGAGAGCACCACCACGGGTCGCGCTCCGCTCTCCCAAACGAGCATCACATAGCGCTCGATGCGTCGCACGTTGAAGTCCCGATCGAGACCGCAGACCACGAAGACATCGTCGACGTTGGCAGCCACGACCTGCTCCCGGGAGCGCGCGCCGGCGCTCTTGCGCGAGAACTGACTGAAGCGCGGCAGCACGGACTGCACCAGCGCGGCCTCCCCCTCGACGCGCAGTGCCACCCAATCCCCGACGACCGGTAGAGCGGCGGCCTCACCCGCCGTGTGGCGTAGCTGACCCGACAGCTCGGCACGGAGTTCGCCCGTCTGCGTCCGTACTCGCATGATGTCGCCGTGGCACACGATCACGCGGCCGGGAACGAGATCGGTCTCGACGAGCTCCGCAAAGGCCTGCGACTGGACGGGTCCCCAACCGAGAGACTTCAGCGGAGCGGCTCCATCCAGACGGCGGCCACGGCGAGGCCCGGCGCCGGGTCGGCGGGCGTGCGCAGGCGAATCAGGTTGCGGCCGGGCCGCAGCGCCGACTCGGGAACTTCCAGCTCGTAGTCCGCCCACTCACCCGTGGCGTCCCAGGCGCCGACGCGGCGCCCGTTGGCGAATGCTTGAACGCGCGTCAAGCCCTGGCCGTCCGAGCGAAGCCGAGCACCGAGCGCATACCGCCACGCCCTGTGAAGCGGCACGATGAGCCCGCCGGAGCGTCCCACCAGCCGTCTCGCCGTCGAGCCCTGGCTCTGCGACGGCACGGTCCAGCCGTCGTCCAGGAACATCCGCTCATCCAGGCCCATGCGGACCGACCAGCGCGAGTAGGGACGATCCATGTAGAGGCTCTCGTAGTCCGAGGGACGCCGGCCGCTGCGCCACCACTCGGCGAGCGAGCCCGGCAGCGAGAACGGAGATCCGATGGCTCGATCGACGCGCGATACGGCGGCCCGCCCCATCTGCTCGAAGCTCACCGGACTACCGTAGTCCCACACACCGCTGCCGTACTGAGCGGCGAGCAGCAGGTTCCAGCCGACGGCGGCAGCGAGTACGGCCGACGGGAGGATCAGCGGCCGCCGCCTCGCGAGATCGCCGAGCTTGGCGAGAGCGACCGCCAGCCCCACGCCCAGCAGCGGCAGCAGGGCGTCGAAACGACGCGCACCAAAGGCGGAGCCGCCCCACCAGTCGCCGACTCCAGCGTTCAGGCGGATGAGCGCGCCGGCGAAGACGAGCACCGCGGCACCCCGCCACGGCTCGCGAGCGGAGAGCGCGAGCCAGCCGGCCACACCGAGATAGAGAAGCGGCGACCAGGAGAACAGACCGTGCCGCGGCGAGAACAGCACGCCGTCGATGGCCGCGTTCCCGGCGACGAACGACGAGCCCTGCGGAATCGTGATGAACGACCCATAGAGCAGCTTCCAGACGATCAGCTGGGGTAGGAAGACGACCAGGGCGCCGCCGGCCAGCGCGGCCCACTCGAGCGGCAGCTTCCCGCGTCGCCGCGCGTCGCGCAACCGCTCCAGCGACTCGACGAGCGGCAGCAGGATGATCAGCCCGTTCGGCCATCTCAGCAGAGCCGCCAGGCCGCAGGCCGCTCCCATCAGCAGGTGATCGCGAAGCGTCCGCTCGCCGGGCCGCCACCACAACCAGACGGCGAGCGCGGCGGCGGCGAAGGCGGGCGCGTGGGCCATCGTCGGCGCGTAGGCCAGATACCAATAGATGAAGCTGCCGAAACCGATACCGATGGTCGCCAGCAGCGCCGGCCCGTTACCCGCCTGCGCTCTCGCGGTCAGGTACAAGAAGACGAGTCCCAGCCAGCCGTAGAAGACGCTCGCGACGGAGACGGCGTTCTGATAGAGCCGATTCTCGCCATCGGGGGCGAGACCTACGAGACGCGAGAGGACGTCGGCGAGCACGTAGAACGGCGCCCACACGATGGCGGGACCAACGGGATGGAGGTTGCCGGTTCGACCGATGGGTGTGGGCGGATCGACGCTTCCGCCTCGCGGAGAGATCCGCTCGTAGTCGTTGGCGAGATCGAGGTCGCCATCTATCCACAGCGAGCGCAGGTAGACGTAGTGGTCGACGCCGTCCGAGGTCAGTCGGTGCGGGTGGGAGTCGAGCGTCCAGAGCAGCACCGCCAGAGCTGCGGCCAGGACGTAGGCGGCAGACCCTCTTTGGCTTCCGGCGACAAACCTGCGGACCGACCACGCTGCCGCCAGCAGGATGAGGGTCGCACCGAACAACCACGCCATCTCAGGCCAGGGTGCGACACGACGCGGAACCATCGCGCGCAGGGCGATGAGGCCCAACCCGATCCCCACGACCCAGTCGAGATGCCGCCGAGTCGTCGAGCCCGCCAAAAGCCTTCGACTACGCCGTCTGAATCACGCGCAGCGTTCGCATGGCTTGAATCGACACCTGGGACGCCACCTTGCCGGCGACCTGCCGAAAGGCCAGGGCGGCCAGGGATTCGGGCTCCGCGACGACGATCGGTTGACCTGAGTCTCCGCCACTGCGCACGCGCGTGTCGATGGGCACCTCACCGAGGAAGGGGATCTCGAGATCGTCGGCCATCGTGCGCCCTCCCCCGTTGCCGAAGATCTCGGTGCGCTCGTCGCAGTGACCGCAGACGAAGTAACTCATGTTCTCTACGACGCCGAGTATGGGCACGTTGAGCTGGCGAAACATGCCGACGGCCTTGCGGACGTCCGCCACCGAGACGCTCTGCGGCGTGGTGACGACGACCGCACCGGCGATGGGCACGCTCTGCGCCATGCTGAGCGTCACGTCGCCCGTACCCGGCGGCAGGTCGACGATCAGGTAATCGAGCTCCCCCCACTCGACGTCCTTCATGAACTGCTGGACGGCGCTGTGCAGCATCGGGCCGCGCCAGATCACCGGCTGATCGGGCGGCACCAGCATCCCCATCGAAATGACCTTGATGCCCATGCCCTCGGGCGGCGCGATCTGCTTCGTCGTTCCCTTCTCGGGCGCGGCGTCGATGCCCAGCATCTGCGGGACGTTGGGCCCGTAGATGTCCCCGTCCATCAGCCCGACGCTGGCCCCGGTCTGGTGAAGCGAGAGCGCGAGGTTCACCGAGGTCGTCGACTTCCCGACTCCGCCCTTGCCAGCGCCCACAGCGATGATGTTCTTGATGCCTTCGATCTTCTGTGCACCGAGACCGCCCCGCGCGCGCGTGTCCGCCGTCATCGTCGCTCGCGCCGTCGCGACGCCGGCGAGGGCGCCGACCTTCTGCTCCGCCTCGGCCTTCAAGTCTTCCTTCACCGGGCACGCCGGCGTCGTCAGCTCGATCGTGAAGTCCACGTCTTCGCCCTGGATCTTCACGTCTTTGACGAAGCCGAGCGTGACGATGTCCTTGTGAAGATCCGGGTCATTCACGGTGCTCAACGCGCCTAGAATCTGCTCCTCAGTCACACTCAAGAAATCACCTCAGATCTCGGTTTACAGAGCGTCTCGTGAGGCGCCCGACCTGGCGAGGGCCAGGTCCACGGTCTCTTGCAGCAACTCGAACTTTCTGGGCGGGCTGCCCAGGATGCGGCGAAGAATCAAACCTTCCCCGTCCACGACGAAAGTGACCGGATACCCCATCGTAGCGCCCCACTCGCGCTGTACCTTCTCGTTGCCCAGGAGCTGCCGGTAGGGAACCCGAAAGCTGGCCACGAAGCGTCGGATCTCGTCCGGCTCCCCCGACTCCATCACCACGCCGACGACCTCGACGCCGCGGTCCCGGTTCCGTCGCCAGAACTCCGCATACCGGGGCAGCTCCTGAAGACACGGTCCGCACCACGTCGCCCAGAAGTCGATCACCACCACCTGGCCCTCCGCTGCCGCGAGCTCGTAGCGTCCGCCCGCGAGATCGGGGAGATCGACAGCCGGCGCCGGTCCCATCTCGACTTCGGGAGCGACGCAGGAGACCGCCGCGGAGGCGATGAGGAGAGAGTGTAGCCGCCACCACATCGCGATTATTATACGCGCCAGCCGGATGCGCCTACTTTGAGCCCAATGCCACCAGTCGCGGCCTCGAACGGAGGAAGCGGGACTTCCCGGGCCTGTTGGCCACGGCGCCGGCCGTTGTGGCCCTTGGTGCGCCCGTCATCCGCGATCGGGGCTATATGCTGTCGCGACCGCGCTTCCGGCTCGGCCCTGGCCCCGGAGCTGAGCAACGGCGCGTTCATCATGACGATGCCCCAGCCCCAGACTCGCTTCTTCATGAGACGGCCGTTCGAGGTCGCAGGCGGCGACCGCATCTACGAGGTCCATCCGGGCGCGTGACAGTGAATCGCTCCTCGCTCTCCAAGCGCATCCCGTTGCTCAGGAAATGCATCGTCAGGGTCCGTCATACGGAGATCGCGGCCCCGCTCTGCAACATCAGCATCGCCGGTGCGTACATCGGCATGGAGCCGATTCCCCATGTGGGCGACGTCATGTCCCTCGAGATTCTGCTGCCGGGCAACCGCCTGCCGATCGTCGACGACGCCCAGATCATCTGGCGCAACGCCGTCCGGAAGAGCCTGATCCACTCGCTTCCCGTCGGTGGCGGCGCCCGCTTCGTCGGGCTGGGCGTCAGCGAGCGCAGACGCCTGGAACACACGATCCGCAGCTACATCCCACCGATCCGCTAGTCCCGCGAGGGAGGCGTCGGGCCGTCCAGCCTGAGCGAGAGGTGCTGCGTACTCTTCGGTAAACGTGATACCAGGAGGAGCGGTTTCGAACGGGGCAATCCGTTCAAGCATGAGCGAGAGGTGCCGCGCAGGGCAGGCCTCTTTGGTGAATGTGATACCAGGAGCAGCGGTTCGAACGGGGCGAGCCGTTCAGCCTGAGCGAGAGGTGCCGCGCAGGGCAGGCCTCTTTGGTGAATGTGATACCAGGAGCAGCGGTAGAACCGCTGCTGCTGGTCAGCGTGGCCTGCCCCGAAGCGGTACCCGAGCGATCCCGAGAGCGACCTAGAGCCGCCCCAGCAGGGCCCGCGCCGCGAGGCGGAGGTAGGCGATCGAGGTCCGGGTCACGCGCATGCTGCTGGCGCCGACGCGCCGCCCGCCATCGAGTCGCATCGGCACCTCCGAGATTCGCAGCTCGAGCTGGGCCGCCCGGTAGAGGATCTCCACCATGCACTCGAAGCCATCGCTCGTGATGAAGCGGTCGCCGAAGCGCTCGTGAATTCGGCGCAGCCCCGCCACGGAATAGGCACGGTAGAAGCTCGAGAGCGTCTGTAGCCCCGTCAACCCCAGCGACTTCTTCATCAGGCCATTGGCGAGGTGGCTGAGCAAGACACGGTGCATCTGGGTCCCCACGATGCCGCCCCCGTAGAGGTAGCAGGACGCGAGGGCGATGTCGTCGCCCTCCTCCCAGATTCGATGCAGCAGTCGCATCAGAATGCGCGGATCGCTGGTGCGGTCCGCCTCGAGGGTGACGAGGACGTCCGACGCGGCTGCGTCGGCCAGGACGTGCAGAAAACCGGTGCGAAATGCGGCTCCGGGCCCACGGTTGCTCTCGTGAGAAACGACCTCGACGGGATGCTCACGGCTGCTTCCCGCCCGCGCCAGAGATGCCGTGCCGTCGCTCGAGCCGTCGTCGACCAGGACGACTCGACAGCGCAGCGCCAGAGGCTCCAGGCGCCGCCAGAGCTGCTCCAGCGTCGCCTCGATGTTCGCTTCCTCGTTGAACGCGGGGAGTACGACATGGATCACAGCAATCCGGCCTGTCGCATCGCGGCCCGTTGCCACTCGATCGTCCTGGGCAACCCCTGCTCGAGGGTGATGGCCGGAGCGTAGCCGAGCACGCGCTCACAAAGCCTCTGATCGGGGACGCGACGCTGAACGTCCTCGTAGCGGCCAAACGTTTCGAGCGGGATCCACTCGAGACACGGCTCGTCATCGCGAATCATCGACCAGATCATCCGAGCCAGATCGACGATGGCGATCTCGCGATCACTGCCGACGTTGATCATCTCGCCCTCGGCCTCAGGCGCGACGACGGCGCGCACGAAACCTTCCACCATGTCGTCGACGAACGTGAAGCTTCGGGTCTGCTGCCCGGTGCCGTGGAGCTCGAGCGGCTCGCCTCGGAGCGCCGCACCGATGAAGACCGACTGCGGTCCGCCCCACCACGTGAGATTCTGTCTCGGCCCGTACCCGCCGAAGAGTCGCAACGCGACAGCTTCGAGGCCGAAACGCTCCCGAAACGCGAAGAGCATCTGCTCCTCGTACATCTTCGAGACCGCGTAGCTCCATCGACGCACGTGTGGGGAGCCGATGACGGAAGCGCTCTCCTCCGAAAAAGGAACCTCGGGATTGCGCCCGTAGCAATCCGAAGTCGACGCGAGGACCATCCGCCTCACGCCCCCGCCCTGGCATGCCCGCAGGACGTTCAGACCCCCTTCGCCATTGACGAGCAGAGTGTCCAGAGCGTCCGTGTAACGCGGGATCTTTCGAGCCGCGAGATGCACCAGCGCGTCGGCGCCGGCCACCGAGCGGGCGAGGGCCTCGGGATCGAGAATCGAGCCCTCCTTGAAGCTAAGCCCCGGGTGAGAAGCGAGCTCCGAGAGGTTGTCGAGGCTGCCGTGCGAGAGGTCGTCGAGGCCGGTGACCGTGTGACCGTCGCGCAGAAGCCGTTCGGCCAGATTGGAACCGACGAACCCCGCGACCCCGGTAATCGCGATCTTCAAGTGGGCCTTCCTGTTCTTGCGGGTGTCGCGAAGAGAGCGCGGCATTATACCGACCCGGTGTCGGCCGTCTGGCTCTTGACGGTTCGCGGGGGGCGTGTGAGCCTCACGGGCTCCCGATGAGTTCGTTTTGCCCCAAGCCCCCCGAGACGCGCCGCGAGTCGGTAGTGGACTTCCTCCACGGCACGAGGGTCGACGACCCCTACCGTTGGCTGGAGACGGGAGGCTCGCCGGAGGTGCGCGCATGGGTGGAATCGCAGAGCCGCCATGCGCGGGGCCTCCTGGACACGCTGCCCGAGCGCGATGCGATCCGGGCCAGGCTCGCACGGCTCTTCGCGATAGGCAGCCTCTCGCCTCCAACACCGCGCGGCGAGCGACTGTTCTTTTCGGAGCGGATCGGCGCGCAGGAGCAGCCGCTCCTGAAGCTCGTCGAGGCAGCGGGCGGCGCAGAGCGCACGCTGATCGATCCCGCTGCCGCCGGCGACGAGACGCGGGCCCTCGATTGGTACTACCCGAGCGCCGACGGGTCGCTCTTGGCCTTCGGACTCTCTCGGGAGGGAAGCGAGCAGAGCACCCTGTCCGTGATGGATGTCCGCACGGGCCGGCTACTGAGCGATGAGATCCCATTCACGCGCGCCTGCTCGCTCGCGTGGCTGCCGGACGCCAGCGGCTTCTTCTACACCCGGTACCCCGAGCCGGGGAGCGTCCCGGAAGGTGAGGAGGCCTACCACCGTCAGGTGTTCGAGCATCGGCTCGGGGACGCCTGGCGGGACGATCGATACGTCTTCGGCAAAGGCAGGCCGGTCGAGGACTGGCCGAACATCCAGCTCTCGCCCGACGGTCGCTGGCTCGTCGCCACGGTGTCGCGGGGCTGGAGCCGGACAGACGCCTACCTCTGCGGTCGCGAGCACGCCACGTGCTGGCGCCCGATAGTGGAAGGAATCGAGGCGCTCTTCGGCGTAACGCCTCGCAACGATCGCCTCGTGATCCACACCAACTTCGAAGCGCCGCGCTACAAGCTCATGGCGGCCGATCCAGGCGCGCCCGCGCTCGAGCGATGGCAGACGCTGATCCCCGAGCGCGACGACGTTCTCGAGGCCACGGCTCAGGTCGGGGATCACGTGCTCGCGCTGTGGCTCCGCGACGCGTCGTCTCGACTCACCCTTCACGATGGCGCCGGGCGCGAGCAGCACGTCGTGCCACTCCCGGAACTCGGGAGCGTCACGAGCCTCACCGGCGAGTGGAACGGCTCCGTTGCCTTCTTCGACTTCTCCTCCTTCGCGACTCCGACCTCGATCCATCGCCTCGACCTTCGCACCCGGGAGACGAAGCCGTGGCGGCGGCTCGAGGCGCCGTTCGACCCGGGTGACTTCCGTGTCCGACTCACCCACTACACCTCGCCGGATGGGACGCGCGTCTCGATGTTCCTGATCGACGCAAAGGACCGGCCCGAGGACGGCAGCGGGCCCGCGATCCTGACCGGATACGGCGGCTTCAACGTCAGCCTCACACCGTCGTTCGGGCGCAGCCTCGTCTACTGGCTCGAACGCGGCGGCCTGTTCACCGTTTCGCACCTCCGTGGCGGTGGCGAGTACGGCGAGGAGTGGCACCGGGCCGGGATGCGCGACCGCAAGCAGAACGTCTTCGACGACTTCATCGCGGCGGGAGAGGCGCTCGTCTCTCGCGGCCTGGTCGCGGCGGATCGCCTGGCCATCCTGGGCGGAAGCAACGGTGGCCTGCTCGTGGGCGCCGCGCTGACGCAGCGGCCGGGGCTTTTCCGCGCGGCGGTCTGTCAGGTTCCTCTGCTCGATATGATCCGTTACCACCGCTTTCGCATCGCACGCCTGTGGATTCCCGAGTACGGGTCGGCCGAGGACGAGGCCGCGTTCCGCTGGCTCTACGAGTATTCGCCCTACCACCGTGTCGTCGACGGGGCGGACTACCCCGCCGTTCTCATCACCACCGGAGAGTCCGACAGCCGGGTCGATCCGATGCACGCGCGCAAGATGGCGGCGCGCCTGCAAGCCGCCACTGGATCAGGCCGGGCCGTCCTTCTGCGCTCCGAATCGAGGGCCGGCCACGGACAGGGCAAGCCGATCTCCGGCGTGCTCGAGGAGTGGGTCGACGTGTGGAGCTTCCTCTTCAGCGAGCTGAGCGTGCCGTTGCGCTGAGTTTCTGGCACGCTCATCCTGAGGGAGTTCCGCGAGCAACTCGACCGAAGGATCCGCCAGCCCCTCGTTCTTGAAGCGCGCCCGCAGCCGTTCTCTGTGTCTCTGTGTCTCCGTGGCCGCCGTGCGTCCGCCGTGGTTGTTGTCGCCAGAGCGGGTTCAAAGCCGCAGGCTGTTCGCGTGATGGGCGAAGTCCCGTAGCTGCAGCCACAGCGCGGCGCCCAGGACCGCCCCTGCGCCGATCCAGCGCAACGATGCGCGCGGCAGGGCCCACACGGCGGCTGCGATGAGCATCGCGAGAAGGGGTGAAAGAAACTGATCCTCCTTCGCCCAGCGCAAGAGCTTCGGAAAAGCGTCCTGCTTGAGCAGCATGATGGCGACCCAGCCCGCGAACCAGGCGATCAGAACGGGGCGCGCGGTCGGTCGTGCTCGCCGCAGCGCCAGAGGCGCCGCGATGAGACCCAGAAGCAGAGGAATCCAGTACCCGAGCCGCCAGAGTCGCAGGCTCTGCCTGGACTCGTTGCCGAAGATGAAGAACGCCCGCCCCGGAAAGAGGTCGGGTTCAGCCTCCACACCCCGCGCCCCTTCCAGCAGGCCGGGGACGTAGTGGAAGTAGAACAGCGCGCCGGCGAGCGTTCCGCCACAGATCACGGCAGCCGCTACGCCGCGCCGTGCCGCGGGGGCGAGCGCCTTCGCATCTACGACGAGCAGCGTCAGCAGGACGAGACCGCTGAGCCCCAGCAAGACGACGAGGCTGGAGTAGCCGAGGGCCGCGAGCGCGAGCAGCGCCGCACCCGCCGCCACGACCCGGCGCCCGTCCATCTCGCCGGCGCGGGCCGCGAGATACGCGAGCGCTGCGGTGCCGAGCGCGCCACCGATCACGGCGGGAGCGTGGCTGCGTCCGACGTGATGCCACACGGCGAGGTCGACAGAGTAAAGAGCCACAGCCAGCCAGGCGGCCTCGCGACTCCACACCCGGCGGACGCAGAGAAAGATGACCGGCGCCACGAGCATCGCCGCCGTGGTGTTGATCACGGTCAGCGCCCAATAGAGATCCACTCCCAACCGATGCGCCCCGAAGTACGCCAGGTAGGGCAGTGGTGAATAGGGGACCAGCGTCGCCTCGCCGAGGGCGGCCGTGGCCTCGCCATGGTCTTGCGATGGCGTCGGCAGCTGAGACCCGTAGCGCAGCCACGCCCCGTACTCCCATGGCACCTCGCCCAGGTCCCAGGCCCGTTTGACGTGAATGTCGATGTCCGGCGGGTTGTGGTTGGGCATGAAGACGACCGAGCCGTGCGCCACCACGCCCACCGCAACGAGCGCCGCCAGCCCGCCGCGCTCCCACGCGACGGGCCAGGTTCGGCGCCCGAGCGACGCGTAGGTCAAAAGCCCCGCCCCCAGGGCCCAGGGGAAGAGCCGTGGCAAGGCGTTGGCCAACGGCAGCGGCAGTGCGACTCCCGACCAGCCTATGAGGACCCCCGACAACAGCGCACCCAGGAATGCGACGATCGGCGACAAACCGACGATCAGCGCGAAACCATGAACCAGCAGCGGCACGGCGGCCGCCATGAGAACGACCGGGAGCCGGTATCGGAGTCCGCGGTCCGCCCGAAGCTCCAGGTAGTCGAGCAACAGCTCTGGAGCGCGGCCCGCCTGGCGCGCTTCCGGCGTTTCGAGACGGAGCGCGAGCGCCAACTCCAACCTATCTGCCGCACCTGGCGGCGGTCGCACGTCGGTCGGGTAGCGATCCCACTCGCCCGGTCGGATCAGCGCGTCTCCGAGCCGCTCACCGTTCACGTAGAGATCGGCGAGCGTGCGGACGCCGGTTCCGCCGCGCAGCGTCACGCGAAGCGTGTCGCCCGATAACCGCAGCGGCCAGACGATGTCAGCGTCGCGAGGTGCCGCGCGATAGTAGAAGGTGGTGCGGCCGTCACGGGCCTCGGCGGATGGCACCGTAGCGCGTCGACCGCGGGACCAGTCGCCACGAAGGGCACCCTCGAAGCCGCCGATCTCGAGACGAACGAACCGATGCTCGAGCACGAGGAGCGCTCCGCCGAGCGCCACGGCGACGAGTCCCGCGGCGAACAGCCAGACAGGCGGGGTACGGTGATCAGGCCAACGCATCGATGCGCCGCACGGTGGCACAGGTGAGGAACGCATCGCAACCGACGATCACGCGGATGTGGGTGGCGCTGCTCGTGCTGTCCGCGTCGTTGACAGACGGCCGCTCCTTCGAGGAGGAGCGGCTCCTGCAACGGCGTCGGCTCGAAACGCTGCGCCGCATTCTCCCTGATGGCCGACGCTCCGGGCTGGACCTGGCCCTCGTCCATCGCCTCGTCGTCGAGGCCGCCCTCGAGGGGGTCACGTTCAGCGAGCGGCCCGAGGGCGGCTCGGAGGCGGCTCGGGACGTGGGTCACGTCACGATCGAGGTCGGGGCCCACGCTTCATACCAGCAGATCGAGCGCTTCTTCTCCCAGCTGGCCCTTCACCACCGCCTCGTCGACGTGGTGCGCCTCGTGCTTCAGTCGACGCCGGCCCTCGACGTGCATCTCTCGGCGGAGCTGAGACTCCCCTATCGCCCCCAGACTGCGACGCTGCCGGCCCCTCCGCAGGGCTTGGAGAAGGCTCTCGACGGAGTTCCGGCCGCGCAGGCCGAGGCGTTCCGACGCGACGAAGCCCTCGCACTCGCCAAGTCGAATTCGATCGCCCACCTCCGCCGCAACCAGCGCAACCCCCGTCTGTTCCTGGCCGAGTTGGCGGCGATTACGAGGGGGCGCCCGGTGGTGCTGACCTACGCTGAGCACGGGGAGGATTTCCTCGTGCGTGGCCACGCGGTCGGGGAGGGACCGATCCGCTCGCTCGAGGCCCGCTTCGAGCGCGGCTTCTTCCGGATCGCAGACTTCCTGATGGCCCGACGCGGAGCCTGCCACGTCTTCGAGGCGAGGGGCATGAGCCCAGTCGCCGGGCCCGACGCCGAGCTGCCCCTTCCTGCCGAGGACCCGTTCGAGCTGGATCCCGAGGCGTGCGTCGTGGACTGCGACCTTGCGGGCGTGCGGAAGCTGCGCGCGGGTAGTCCGGCCGGTTCTGGAGCGCTCACGCTCCGGCTCCGCGAGGTCGATCTGGCCGATGTGTTCGGCATTCTGCAGCAGGCGACTGGTCAGGGATTCGTCGTGAGTGGAGGCGTCCGGGGACGCGTCAGCGTCGACTTCCAGAAGGTCACACTCGAGGAAGCGCTCGCCGCGCTGGCGCCCGCCCGCATCGAGCTCGGAGCACCGGGGCCCATCCGTCTGGTCGGAAGGAGTGGCGAAGGCGTCGCCGAGACGCCTCTGCCCGCGGCTGCAGGCTCCCCGTCCGTCAGCTTGAAGCTCAAGCGTGCCGACGTGCATCAGCTGTTCACACTGATGACCGAGATCGACCCCCGCTACGCCAGCGTGGGTCCGCAGGGCTCGCTCGGTGAGGTGAGTGTGTGGGTGTCCGAGGCAGAGCTGGACCTCGTTCGCGTCGCGATGCTCGCGACCACGGGCCTGACGGAGAGCCTCGAGGGGGATGTGCGGACGATTCAGAGGACGTCGGGTCCGGAAGAGGCACTCGTCCCGGTCGAAACCGAGCCTCCGGCGGGGCGGCTGGTCCTCACGCCAAACGACCTGACGATGCTCGAGTTCGAGCTGGCCGGCGTGTTCGCGCAGCGCGACGTGTGGTCGGCACTGGCCTACTCACCCACCGGGGCCCTGTTCTCGTATCGGGTCGGGGACTCTCTTTCGGACGCGGTCGTAAAGTCCATCGCCACGACAGACGTCCTGCTCGAGTCCGGCGACAACCGAAACCGGTCGTTCGTGAGCCCACTGCACTAGAAAGCAAAGCCCGCGCGAACGCGGGCTTTGCTGGCTTGATCGGGACCCATCTCGTGGACCCCCGCGCACCCCTGAGGCGCGCGCTGTTAGGTGGTCTTGATGAGGCCGCGGCTCAGGAGAGCCCTGCCCGATTCGGCGGATCGTAGTCGCGCGTCACTGGACCCCTCCTCGGAAACTCCGAATCACCGTTCTCGACTCGAATATGGGCCTCTCCGAAGGGCCTGTCAAGGACGTGTGCGGCATGCGCGAGATCGGCATTCGGATGGCCTTCCGTGCCGACGGATCCAGCGTGCGTCGCGTGGTTCTGAAGCAGGGCGTCCATCTCCCCGCGTCTACGCGCTGCGAATGAACTGAGCGATCGCGTCGACGCCCGGCGCCCTCGATCGCCGTATTCAGCGGCCCGCGGGCGGCTCCTGGATCAATCCCTCGAGGAACGCCAGGACATCCTCCGGCAGCCGACCGGGGACCGTGGAGAGCACCGCCCTCGCCGCCTCCGCCCGGCCCGCCGCCGAGAGCGCGTAGGCACGAAGGACCCACAATAGAGAGTCGTTCGGATCCCGCTCCAGAGCCATCCTCGCCGCTTCGGCAGCGTCGAGGAATCGTCGTTCCCCTAGGGCCCGGTAGCACCGCTGAGCGTGAACGAAGAACGTGTCGTCGCCCTGGGCCTCGCGGGAGAGGGCGACACGCTCAACGTCGGGGTCGGTACCCATCATGAGCAGAGGCAGGGTCCGGAGCGAGGACGAGGTCAGGACGGCGTGGAGGTCTTCCAGGTTGTCCATCGGCGCCGAGGACCGGAACTGGTCGTAGTGGCGCTGGGCTTCGAAGTAGGCCAACGTGGTTTCGCGCAGCGGCTCGGGCCAGACCCGCGCAATCCACGCGCTCGCCTCGAAGCGCTCGCGAGCCGCAGTGGCGTCCCCGAGGTCGGCGTACCAGCGTGGCAGCTGTCTCGACTTCATCGGCGCGAGGCGGTGAGGAAAATCGTCCACGAGGGGGAGAACATCTCCCACCTCCCGGGCCAGCGTCGGAGCATCGGCGACGAAGAGCGCCCCGAGCTGCTCGGGCACTTCGAATCCCAGCGCGACGAGTTCGCTCGCGAGGCGAGGGTCGCGCCACTGCCGACTGAAGAGCTCGACGCCGCCCGGCCCACGCGCGTCGCGGGTCCCGACGAGCATCCAGTGCAGCTGAAAGCTCCTCCACAATGTGCAGTCGGCGAAGGCCTGGCAGAACGCCCCCACGATGGCGCGAGCGTCGTCGGCCTCGAGGGAGTGGAGCGGCAGCCAATAGGTCACGATGCCGCCCTCGGCCAGCCGATCGTGCAGCAGCCGGAAGTACTCCAGCGAGTAGAGATTCACGACGCCGGCCACCTTCGGTGGGGGGGGGCCGCCGTGATCAGGTCGTAGCGCTCGGCCGTGGTCTGAAAGAAGAAGCGTCCATCCTCGACGTGGACCTTGACGCGCGAATCTCGCAGCGGGTTCTCTGCCGGGTTCGGGAAGACGACTGTCGAGAGCTCCAGGATCTCTCGTGAGATATCGACGATGTCGATCGACTCCAGCTCGCGCGTGTCGGTCAAGGCCTTGGCGGTCGAGCCGACGCCGTAGCTGATCAGCAGCGCTCGCCTCAAGCGCGGATGAAGCGCCCCGGGCAGGTAGACGTAGTGCTTCATGTATCGGCGTCCATAGAACGCGGTGCTGGACATGGTGTAGCCGTTCGTCACGAGCCGCTGCTCGAGCACTTCCGACTCCAGAGTCTTCTCCAGATACGCGACGGTCTCCGTCAGCCCTTCTCGGAAGGCCGCGATTCGCACACCCGGCTCCACCGTTCGCGCGAGCGCGACTCTGAGATACGAGTTCTCCATCAGGCCTTTCGGGAAGAAGACCGCGAAGCCGAGGAAGAGAAAAGCGGCGCCGAGCGTCGAGGGATGGCGCCAGGTGCGCCGGAACCCGGGAGCCAGCAATGCGATGATCCCGTACCCCGTCCCGAGCAGGACGAACGAACGTTCCATCCCGAGACGCGGCAGCAGCAAGAAGCCGGGGACGAGCGCTCCCGCCATCGCCCCGACGGTGTTCGCGAGGGTGGTCAGCCCGCTGGCTCGCCCGGGCTCCGGCACGCCCACCGCCAGGGCCGCTCCCGCGAAAGTGAAGATCACACCGGAGACGAGCGACACTGGGAGCGTCAGGAAGCCTGCCAGGACCACGACGCGCGACCATTCCGAGGAGTACGCTGGACCGGTGGACAAGAGGAACTGGCCGAAGCTGGAGTAGCTGGCCAGGACGAGAAACCCTGCCGTCAAGGCCGCCAGCGGCAGCGCTTCGTGAATCCTCGAGCCCCTTCGAAGCAGCGCGGCGGCGAACAGACCGCCCGCTCCGATCCCAGCGAGCACGACCGCCAGCAGGATCGCAAAGGTCCGGCTGCTGCCGGCACTGAAGAGCAGCAGGAACCTCCACCAGACGACCTCCAGCGCCAGGAGCAATGCACCTGCTAGGAACGCCGCGGCCAGGACCCGCGAGGCATCGAGATTCAGGGCGACGCGACCGTCCGTCTCTTGCCTGTCCCGTTTGACGTGCCCACCGATCGCAGCCGCGGCGGCGGCCACCAGCAGGCTGAGGCCTCCAGCAAGAAAGCCGGTCCCTTGCACACCCAGCCATCGGTAGAAGAAAAGCTCGCCCGCCAGGGCTCCTACAGTGGCGCCCAGCGTGTTCCAACCGTAGAGCCGGCCCAACACGCTTCCGAACCACGGGTCCCACTCCGTCAGTCCACGCGTGAGAAAAGGCAGGGTCGTTCCCATCGCGGTCGTCACGGAGCCGATCAGCAGGAACGCGCTGCCGAGGCGCACGCTGTTGAGGATCAGCGGGTCGTCTACGAAACGCTGCTGAAGCGGAGCGAGCCACGTTGTGAGCTTCGGCAGCGCGAGCACGAGACCCACTCCCACCATGCCGACGACCGCCTCGGCTGCGGCGTACGCCCGGATCGGTCGGGGCAGGAGACGAGAGAAGCGGGTCGCGAGGGCGCTGCCGAGGGCCAGCCCGGCCATGAAGCTCGCCAGCACCAGAGTGCTGGCCCACACGCCGTTGCCGAAGATCAGCCCGGCCTTGCGAAACCAGACGTGCTCGAAGAGCAGGCCGGAGACGCCCGAGAGGAAGAACAGCCCGTAGGCCACCGTCGAACGCGCGGTCAGGGTGTCGCGCCCTGATGTCGAACCGATGAGACGGGCCGGGCCATGGGCCTTCAGGACTCGCCGACGGCGGGAGCCGGGCGGGTCGCGTAGACGACGAAGTTCCCGTTCACGTACAGCTCCTGCAGGCCGTCACGCCTGAAACGGCGTGGCATCACGATGTGTGTGGCGCGGAGGTCGTAGGCGAGTGACAACAGCTCGTCGTTCGAGAGCTCCCAGTACCTGGGCTGCTCCAGTGCGCGCATCCGACGGTCCCACTCGCGAACGAATTCCTCGTCGAAGTACTGCTGGGTCCCGTCCTTCCACTCGCCGACGATCGTGCGCTCCGAGAAGACACGAAAGCCCGACTGCCGAGGCGGCGTGATCAAGACCGCGTCCCGTGCAGTATTGACTCGAACCCAGTTCTGAACGTCGCGAAAAGTCCCACTCTCGAAACGGCGGCGCGCGAAGTCGTAGTGCGTCGGAGCGAGCCAGACGGCCGTCGCAAGGGCCGCCGCCGCGAGGACGGCTCGACGCTGCCTTCCGGCGAGCTCGCGGCCACCCAGCACCACCAGAACGGTGCCCGCGCCGGCCAGAGGAAGGTCACTCAACAAGCGGGATCCGAATTGGCGAACGAAGCCGGTCGGGTCGAGCGGGTAGCCGCCCCAGCCTGTGCCAAAGACGAGTGCGGCACCGGCGAGCACAGGGGCCCAGGGGGCGGGGGGCGGTTGAGCCAGGAACGCCATCGCTACGACGGCCAACGGCAGCAGAGGCTCCAGACCGGGAATCCCCACGACGATGGCCGTCGTTACGGCCGCGAGGCGGGCTCCACCAGCCTCTCGCCAGCCCCGCACGACGCCGGCGGCGATCGCCCCCTGAAGGATGACGTGCAGGAACCGCCACGAGCGGTGGGGCTGCAGCTGGAGCATGGCCTTCCACGGTACGTACTCCGTGAAGATCGTCCCGACCACGAACAAGAGCGCGGTCCCCGCCAGGAACGCCGCCACGAGCCGCGTCCGCTCATGGTCGAGGCGGCTGACGACCAGGGCCGCCAGGCACACGAGCATCGTCGCCGTCTGAAGGTCCCGCGTGAACGCGCTTGGGAAGCTGTGATGCGACGATCGTAGCTCGAGGATGGCGAGCCACTCCGGCGTCATGGGGCTGGCATTTGCCAGAGCCCAGAGGACGATCGGCAAGAGCGGAACCACCGCTGCTCCGAGACGAATCAAGGTCTCGCGCCGCCCGACCCGCTTCCACTCCGCCAACACCAGGAGAGTCATCGGCACGAGCGCGTACGCGGAGTAAAGGATGTGGTTGTAGGCACCGAATGAGAGCGCCAGCAGCGGCAGCCGACGCCTCCCCTCCAGGAACCACACGATGGCCCAGATCGTGAGCGCCGAGGCGAGGTGGGAATGGCTGAAGGCGACTCGATAGAGCGCCTCCCCGGCGAGACCGATTCGCACCGGGAGAGCGAAGGCCACCGCCAGCACCCCGGCCCCGTTTCCACCGAAGAACCGTCCGAGCCGATAGACGCCCGCGAAGGTCGCGAACAGCGACAGCACGTACAGGACAAAGAAGGCCGGCGCTACCGAGTCCGAGCTCGGCAGGATTCCCGCCAGGAGCCTGTAGAAGAGCGTCGGGAACCGCTCCCCCGTCGCCACCATCACGTCCCCGGGATAGAGCGAAGGCTCCATCAACCGCCTGAGCAATGGCACCGTGATGCCGTGATTCGAGTCGCCAAAGCGGTAGCCCGTCAATACCGTCGATGCGAGGGCGAGGATCAGGAACAGCAGCATCTGCTCGATCCGATCCAGAGGGCCCGGACGCGGCGAAGAGAGAAGGCCCTGCTCGGGTGGCGTGGTATCCGGCGCAGTCGCGGTCAGGTCCACCGAGGTGCGATCTAGGGGATCGCGGACGCCTGGGAAGCCCGGGCTACTGGACGGTCCACGAATCCCCGGCGTGCAGCAGCTCTTCGAGCTTTCCGGGGCCCTTCTTGTCGATCTCGCTCTGGACCTGCCTGGCGATCTCGTCCTCGTAGCGAGGCTCGGAAATCGCTCGCAACACTCCGAGGGGCGTCGGAAAGTCGGGCGCGGAGTCCATGCGGGAGAGGAGGAAGGCGTAGGCCGGGTTCGGGTGCCGCTCGTCGTGAACGAGCAGGTCGTCCTCGGTAATCCCTTTGCCGAGCCTCACGACCTCGAGCTCGATCCCGTTCATGCGGATGCCCTTGTCCGCGTCCTTGCCGAAGATCAGCGGCTTGCCGTGCTCCACGCCGATCGTCTGGTCACTGCGGAGATCCCGTTCGGTGAGATGCTCCCAGGCGCCGTCGTTGAAGATGTTGCAGTTCTGCAGGATCTCGACGAACGACGCCCCGCGGTGAGCGGCGGCTCGGCGCAGCGTCGCCTTCAAGTGCGGCTGGAAGACGTCCACCGAACGGGCCACGAAGGTCGCCTCGGCACCCAGTGCCAGGGAGAGCGGGTAGAAGGGACGGTCGACGGACCCAAAAGGCGTGGACTTGGCGCGCTTGCCTACCTCGGACGTTGGGGAGTATTGCCCCTTCGTGAGACCGTAGATACGGTTGTTGAAGAGCAGCACCTTGAGACCCACGTTGCGGCGCAGCATGTGGATCGTGTGGTTGCCACCGATCGACAGCGCGTCACCGTCGCCGGTCACCACCCAGACCTCCAGATCGGGCCGTGCCATCTTCAGCCCGGTGGCGACGGCCGGCGCGCGACCGTGGATCGAGTGGAAGCCGAACGTGTTCATGTAGTACGGGAAACGGCTGGAGCAGCCGATGCCGGACACGACCACGAAGTCCTCGCGCGGGATTCCGAGCTCGGGAAACACCGACTGGACCGCCGACAGGATCGCGTAGTCGCCGCACCCTGGGCACCAGCGGACGTCCTGGTCGGACTGAAAATCCTTCTTCTTGTAGATCGGCGGCGCCACGCTCACTTGAGTACCTCTTCGATCCTGTCTTCGAGTTCCGCGATGGTGAAAGGCTTGCCCTGGATCTTGCTGAACGGCTGGGCGTCGACCAGGTATTTCGCTCGCAGCAGAAATGCCAGCTGGCCCAGGTTCATCTCCGGGACGAGGATGCGGCGGTAGCGCTTCATCACATCGCCCAGATCCCGAGGCAGCGGGTTGAGATAGCGCAGCTGGAGATGGCCGATCTTGCGACCCCGCTCCCTGAGCGCGCGAACCGCGACGGTGATGGCCCCGTAGGTCGAGCCCCAGCCGACGACGAGCAGCTCGCCCTCCCGATCGCCTTCGGGCTCGAGCTTGGGAATCTCATCCGCCACCGCGTCTACCTTGGCGCCACGCAGCCGCACCATCCGCTCGTGGTTGAGCGGGTCGTAGCTGACGTTGCCGGAGCCGTCCTGCTTCTCCAGGCCGCCGACCCGGTGCTCGAGGCCGGGAGTGCCAGGGGTCGCCCACGGTCTCGCAAGGGTGTTCGGATCCCGCTTGTAGGGCTCGAAGCCCTCGGGGTCGGAGCGGTACTCGACGGGTATCTTGGGCAGATCTTCGATCTCGGGGATCTGCCACGGCTCCGCGCCGTTTGCAAGATACCCGTCGGAGAGGATGATGACCGGGACCATGTACTTGACGGCTATCCGACACGCCTCGAACGCGACCCAGAAACAGTCGCCCGGGGTCTTGGCCGCGAGAACCGGCACGGGCGCTTCCGAGTTGCGTCCGTAGAGCGCCTGAAAGAGATCGGCCTGCTCGGTCTTGGTGGGCAGACCCGTCGAGGGGCCACCGCGCTGGACGTTGCAGATGACGAGAGGCAACTCGACCGCGATCGCGAGGCCCAGCGCCTCGCCCTTGAGCGCCATACCGGGCCCCGACGTCGTGGTGATCGCGAGCGCGCCCGCGTAGGCCGCTCCGATGACGGCCGAGATGGCGGCGATCTCATCTTCGGCCTGAAAGGTAGTCACCCCGAAGCTCTTGTAGAGCGACAGTTGGTGGAGGATGTCGGAGGCCGGCGTGATCGGATACGACCCCTGATACAACCTCAGGCCCGACTGTTGCGAAGCGGCGACGAATCCGAGTGCCGTGGCGCTATTGCCGTTGATGTTCCTGTAGTGCCCCGGCGGCAGCTTGGCGGGCGGAATCTCGTAGCTGACCTGGAACGCGTCGGTCGCGTCGCAGTAGGCAAAGCCGGCCTTGAGCGCGAGCTTGTTCGCGTCCGCGATCGCCGGCTTCTTCTTGAACTTCCCTTCCAGCCAGCGATCCGTGGATTCGAGCGGCCGGTTGTAGAGCCAGTAGCACATGCCGAGCGCGAAGAAATTCTTGCAGCGGTCCATCGTCTTCGCGTCGAGGCCCAGCTCCTTGAGCGCCGATCGCGTCAGCGCTGTGAGGGCCACCGGAAAAAGGCGATACCCGTCGAGGGAGTGGTCCTCGAGCGGGTTCTCCAGCATCTGCGCCTTCTTCAGATCGTTGGCCTTGAAGTTGTCCGTGTTGACGATCAGGATGCCGCCGGTCTTGAGGTCGGCGACGTTCATCTTGAGCGCCGCGGGGTTCATCGCGATCAACGCATCCACCGTGTCGCCATGGGTGTAGACGTTCGTCGAAGCGAAGTGGAGCTGGAAGCCGCTGACGCCGGGAAGCGTGCCTGCGGGGGCCCGGATCTCGGCCGGGTAGTCGGGGAAGGTCGCCAAGTCGTTGCCGTAGAGAGCCGCCGTGTTCGTGAACTGGCTTCCCGTGATCTGCATCCCGTCGCCGGAGTCTCCGCAGAAGCGGATCACGGCTTTCTCGACGACCTCGCGCTGGCGGCTCTTGGGCGCAGCTTCGACCGTGGCCATCAGTGAGTTGATCCTCCGTTGATGCTGTCGGCCGACACGGCCAAGCGCGGGGAAGGCATCGACGCGAGGAAGTATATCACCGGCCGAAATCGGGCCCGTGACCGGTGTCACGAGGAACGCTCAGCGACCGGCGTCGAGCGCGGCCTCGAGCACGCGGGCCACGTGGCGGGCGTCGCGCCCGGCCCCGTCTCGTATCTGTTGCCGGCAGCTGGTCCCGTCCGCCACGAGCCAGGTGTCCTCCCCTGCGCCCCGAACGGCCGGCAGCAGCGTCAGCTCCCCCATCTTCATTGAAGTGTCGTAGTGGCGGGCGTCGTAGCCGAAGGCCCCAGCCATTCCGCAGCAGCTTGACTGGATCGTTTCCACCTCGAGGCCGGGCACCAGCCGCAGCGTCCGCTCCACGGCGGGCATGAGACCGAAGGCTTTCTGATGACAGTGCCCGTGGAGACGCGCCTCGCGGATGGGGAGCGCGCCCAGGGGAAGCTCCAGCCGACCCGCTTCGGCCTCTCGCGAAAGCAGCTCCTCGAATAGCACGGCCGATTCCGCCAGCCTCTGCATCGGCCCGCCGCGAACCAGCGCCGGCCCCTCGTCGCGCAGCGTGAGCAGGCACGAGGGCTCGATCCCAACGATCGGCACCCCGGCGGAGATCCAGGGCTCGAGAATCTGGAGCGACCGCACCAGCTCTCGTCGCGCCTCCTCGACCATCCCCACCGCGAGGAACGTGCGACCGCAGCATGGAGGTCGGCCGCCGTCCTTGGGACCGGCCAGCTCGACGCTGTAGCCGCCGGCCTCGAGGACCCGGCGGGCGGCGTGGCCGTTCTCGGGCTCGAAATACGTGGTGAACGTGTCCGGCAGGATCGCCACCCGGCGAGATCCGCGCGCCGACGCCGATCCCGAAGCGCGCAGGAAGTCTCGCCTGAAGCGCGGCAGGCGCCGCTTCGCGCTCAGGCCGAGCCAGCGTTCGGCGGCCCAGCGGGCGGGAGCGATCCCCGCCAGATTCACGAGCCGCGGGAAGCGGGCCGCCCAGGGAGCGTAGCGGGGCAGATAGGCGATCGCTCGGTCCCGCCTCGACGGGCCGTGCGCGCGCTGGGCGCGATGCAGCACCTCGATCTTCATCCGCGCCATGTCGACACCCGCAGGGCACTCCCGGCGGCACGCCTTGCAGGACACGCACAGCTCCATCGCTTCGAGCATCTCGGGCGCTTGCAGCGCGTCCGGCCCGAGACGGCCCAGCAACGCGTCCCGCAGCGTGTTCGCGCGGCCGCGGGTCACGTGCTGCTCGTCACCAGTGACGCGATACGACGGGCACATCACGTCGGGCTGGGCCTTGCGGCAGGCGCCGTTGTTGTTACACATCTCGGTCGCCTGAAGCAGGCCGCCCCACTCCGACCAATCGAGCACCGCGTCGTGCGCGAGCGGCTGCGCGTCCTTGCGGAAGCGCAGCAGCCGCGGATCGTCCATCTTCGGCGGCGACACGATCTTGCCGGGATTGAAGAGGCCGACCGGATCGAACGCGTGCTTGATCTCGCCGAACGCCCGCACCAGCCGCTCGCCGAGCATCGGTTCGAGAAACTCCGAGCGTACGAGGCCGTCGCCGTGCTCGCCGGAGTGAGAGCCTTTGAACTCACGGATGAGCTCATGCGCGGCCTCCGCGATGTCGCGCATCTTGCCGACCTCGCTGCGCTGCTTGAGGTTCAGGATCGGTCTCACGTGCAAGCAGCCGACCGAAGCGTGCGCGTACCAGACGGCCTTCGTCCCGTGCTTCGCGAACAGCTCCTCGACCCGCGCCGTGTACTCGGCCAGGTGCTCGAGAGGCACGGCACAGTCCTCGATGAACGCGACGGGCTTGCCGTCACCTTTCATCGACGTGACGATGTTCATGCCGGACTTGCGCAGGTTCCAGATGTCGCGCTGGAAGTCCGGCCCCAACACGCGCAGCACGGCATCGCGGTGGCCCAGCGCCCGCATCTCCTCGTCGAGGCGCTCGAGCGCCTGAACCAGGGGCGCCTCCTCGTCACCGGAAAACTCGACGAGCAGCAGCGAGTTCGGGTGCCCCATCACGAAGCGCGACAGGGTCTTCCCGAAGACGGGGCTCCCCTGGGCCATCTCGAGCAGAGTGCGATCGATCAGCTCGACCGCCGTCGGCTGGAGCTCGACGATCACCGGCGTCGCCTGCATCGCGGCCTTGAAGCTCGGAAAGTGACAGACCCCGAGCACGCGGTGCACCGGAACGCGATGAAGCAGGAGCTCCAGCTTCGTGAAGAAGCCGAGGGTACCCTCGGACCCGACGAGCAGGTCGGCCATGTTGAAGCGACCCGGCCTCACCCTGTGAAGGTTGTAGCCGGCCACGTGGCGGAGCAGCTTCGGCACGCGCTTCTCGATCTCTTCGGCCTCCCGCTGCCGGAGCGCGCGCAGGCGGTCAACCAGCCCCTGGAGCCGCGCAGCGCCGGCGGAGCCATCCGTGATCGACTCGAAACGAACGCGCTGGCCGTCGGAGAGCAGCGCGTCGATGGCCTTCACGTTGTCGACCATCATCCCGTAGCGGATCGAGCGGGCCCCGGCGCTGTTGTTCCCGGCCATCCCTCCCAGCGTGGCCCGGCTCGACGTGGCCGGATCGACGGCGAAGAAGAGCCCGCGCGAAGCCAGCTGATCGTTGAGTCGGTCGAGGACGATTCCAGGCTCCACGACAGCGCTCCCTGCCTGCTCGTCGACGTCGAGCAGCTGGGTCAGGTACTTGGACGTGTCGACGACGAGGGCCCGACCCACGGTCTGTCCCCCCTGGGAGGTGCCCGCGCCCCGAGGCAGAACGGGCACACCGCGCGCGCGAGCCACCTCCACCGCCCGGCGGATGTCCTCTGTGGTACGCGGCAACACCACGGCGATCGGCTCGATTCGGTAGAACGACGCGTCCACCGCGTATCGGGCCCGCGAGAACGTATCGTCGAGGACCTCTCCCCTGAGCTCCTTGCGCAGCTCGGCTACGAACTTCGGATCGGGACCCTTCGTTTCGGGGACGGGAAGGCTCGACTTCGACACTGCTCTGCAAGGTAACACGCTCGACCACCCAGCCCCCGGTCAGCGGGGCGCTCGTCGCCGCCGTCGCTCCAGCACCAGTTGGCGCGGCGCCAGACGGAAATCAGGGATCTCCGCGGGGGACGAAGAAGCGCAGCTCGGCCATGCCCCATTTTCGTCTGGCATCGAGCGCGGACACGACCCGAATCGCCGTGACCGGCTCGCTGTCGATCAGCAACACCTGACTGACAGGCCGTCCCGAACGCAGCAGCTCGTTGGGGTCAGGCCGGCCCTCCAAGAAGTCTCTCGTGCGCCAGCCCTCGCCGTCAGCCTGCGATTCGATCTCGAGGCTACGAGCGAAGCGCTCCGGCCAGGGACCCATCACCATTTCGATCCGGGCGACGGCCGTCGGACCCGGGAACCTTACTTCGATCCAGTCTCCCGCCCGCTGCGGTCGGGTCGTATTCCAACGGGTCATAGGCCGTCCATCAACGAGCCCGGCCAGCGCCTCGGGGTTTTCAGATGACGTCAGCTGGCGTGCGTCGAAGGGCAGCGCGGAGTACAGGAAACGCTCGGACGGCAGGACCTGAAGGAGCCCGATGGCCGGTCCCGAGAACTCTGACTCAGGTTCAACGAGGAAGGTCGGAGTCCAGCCCGCGACGTGCAGCGCCGTAGGCGGCACGGCGATGACGATGTCCGCCTCCCGGGCCAGCCGCCGATTCCGCTCGGGTGAGCTCGAGGGACTCATCACGTCGTAGCGGCTGTGATCGATCCCGAGCTGCTGGAGGCCCCGGAAGCCGTTCAGAATCAGCGCTCCGGGGACGGCATGCTCCTCTATCCAGTCCAGGGCGCGGTCGGCCGTGCTCGGTCCTGCCATCGCGGTCACCTCTCTGAGGGAGGAGCCGAGCGGCCAGGCCGCGGCGAGTAGCGCCGCGACGAGCGCGAGCCGCGGGCGCTTGGAGCCGAGATCTGCAAGCGGCAGCGCCGCGAACAGGCAGAGCAGGCCTGCGATGGGAACGAGGTGGCGATAGAACCGCACTTCGGCGGTGGCCATGACGACCAGAGTGGTGAGGATGTGCAGCAGCAGAGGCAGCCAGCGACGCCAGCGTCGGCGACTGCTCAGGAGCCCGATCCCGGCGAGCGACGCTCCGAGGGGGCCGAGCATGAAGACGATCTTCCCCAGGTAGTAGGCGATGTGATTCTGGAACTCCGGGGCGAAGCCACCCGAGCTGTAGTGGGCCCCGAACTGCACTCCGAGACCCTCGAAAAACGCGGCGCGGTTGATCAACGCGTAGGGCGTGGCCCCCACGAGCACGAGGGCTCCCAGAAGGCCCGCGAGCGCCACCCGGCTCAACCGGGGCCCCGGCGCCAGCCAGCGCGCGGCAAGGTAGGAAGGCACGAGAAAGGCGCCGGTGAACTTGACCGCAACCGCCGCGCCGGTCGCGAGCCCAGCCCCCAGATCGCCGCGGACCGCGGCGCCCAGGCGGCTGTAGGCAAGCATCGCCAGCAAGACGGCGGTCTGAAGGGCGACGTCCGGCCGCACGGCGTGAGAGGTATTGATGTCGACCGGCGAGACCGCCAGCAACAACGCTGCAGCGAGCCCGAGGCTTCTGCCGTGCAGGCGCACGCCGAGCACGTACACCAGGCCGACGTTCAGCACTCCGAGCAGGGCCACGACGCCGCGGGCGGCAAGAAAGGCCTCGCGCGTCGGGAGTCCCTCGCGGTACACCGCCCCGACGGCCGGATAGAGGATGAGCGGAAACAGACCCGGGTATTCGTAGTAGCGGTGGTCGAAGTCACCTCTCGCGTGCATCTCCCAGACGTTGTCGACGAAAACGCGCTCGTCCCAATGGGGAACGTGCCGGAGCCCCCAGGACAGGCCCGAGAAGCGCAGCAGTCCTGCGAGCAACACGAGAGACAGCAGCGCGAAGCGCCCACTCACGGCCCGAGATGCTAGCAGCCCGCTCCGAAAGTCGGACCGCGCCGAGGTCTACCTCACCAGCCGGGGGGCTGAGATCCCGCTGAGCTCGAGAGAGGCGGAATCGCTGGAGGAGTCGCGGCCCTCGGGCGTGGCGGCGTCCTCGGAGGCTGGATCCACTCGGTAGACGCGCCAGAGGCCCTCGTGGACGCGGCCCTGCGAGAAGATGTTGCGCCTGACTCGCTGCTCGCTGATCGGCGTCAGGCGGACGCTTCCTGTTTCGATCGGCCTCGGATTCGAGGAGCTGTCGACGAAGTGCGTTGCCCTGCGAGCCACGAGGAGCCGCTCGAAAGCCTTCGAGCCTGGGCGAGGTCGACCACCCTCGCGGATCCAGTCGAGCGTCTGACGATCCGTCAAGCCCACCAGGTCGATGACGTAGCAGCGCGAGTAGAAGCCGAAGGCTCCGATCTCCGACAGCGCCACGCGGCAATCCGGCCGCTCCGCACCGAGCCGTTCGGCGATGCCGCGGATCGCCTCGTGACCCGCGGTCCGGGTCGCGGGAAAGACGTATGCGAGCAGCGCTCCGGACGCCACGAGCTGGACTGCGAGGGCCGCCCTCACCCACACGGGCAGCCGGCCTCGGGCCCGCGCTCGCTCGGCGACGATGAGAACGGCCGAGAGCACGATCGGCAGCGACAGCGCAGCGGCGTAGCGGGTCGAGACCAGGTGGTTTCTGAGGGCGAGGTACGCTACGACACCGGCCACCGCGAAGGCGCTGACGTTGCGCCACATGCTCACGGCGCGGCCCGAGCCCGACAACAGCATGATCGGAAGCGTCGCCAGCGCGCCACTCATGAGGATGGCGAGACTCTGGCGCAGGGCGTAGCCGGCGTGCTGCTGACGCAGCGCGAGAGCCTTGGCGGCCGCCGTCTGCGGAATGAAGTGGCCGAACGCCAGGAAGACGAGGGCGGCCGCGACGACCCCCGTTGCGAGCATCGTGGCGACGAACCGCCGGCGAGAGATCTCCCGAGGCGGCGAGGCCAGCAGCCAACCGCCGAGGCCCAGCGAAAGGAGCGCCAGCTCAGGGCGGACGAAAGGGTGTAGCGCGAGCAGGGTGGCGAGCCCGACCCACGGGGGAGACGCGCTCGTGGAAGCCATCGCCAGCAGGCTCAAGGCGAACAGCGCGAGAGCGTTCTCCATCCCCGAACTCGCCCAGCGGAACGTGTGCGGCTCGAGCAGGACCAGAGCCGCGAGGCTTCCCGCCCAGCCGTAGCCGAGGCCGCGCCGGACGAGGCCGAGGAAGAGCAGCATGCCGGCGGCGCCGAAGAGGGCGAGTGCCGTCATCCGCCACGCAGGCAGAACGTTGCCGGAGAATCGTGTGACGCCGCTCATCACAAACGCCCAGGCCGGGCTCGTCAGTCCGAAGCTGGGCTCCCCGGCGTTGTAGACGAAGCCGTGCCCGGCGAGATGGTTCTCGACGTAGCGCATGTAGATGAACGTGTCGTCGCCGACAGCGGAGCCGCCGTAGGCCGCCGCCGCCGCCGCGCCGGCGAGGCCCAGGGCGACGCCGGCGAGCAGGTCGCGGGGAGTCAGGGAACACCGAGCGGAAGCGGGGCCAAGACCCGCGCCAGCGCCCGCCGCGGCCACGACCGGCCGAACCCGTCGTCTCTCAGGGATCCCTCCTGATCCGGTTTCTCAGGGGCGAACCTACCACCTCCCGGCCTCGGTCCCGGACGGCAGTTCCGAGCGCGACCGGCGCCGTCGCGGCTTGCCTTCGGTGCCACCGGTAGGGCACGCTGGAGCGTCGCTCCAATGGACGCCACGCAACCCGAGTCGCAACCCGCCTGGTCGCGCCGCTGGACCGCCGCCACTCTGCTCAGCGTGGTGCCGGTGATCCTGACCGCGGTGTTGGGCCCGCAGAGTGGCCTCGAAGCGATGATCATCCTCTTGCCGTGGGCCGGCATGCTGGTCGCCCACGCATGCTTCGCGCCCGCGGCCCTCTGGACGGCCTGGCGGGAGGGTCGCCACGGGCTGTTCACGTTCCTCGCGCTCTACCTCTCGGTTTTCGCGGGCGTGCACCTAGCCTGGTGGGCGGCAGCCAGCGACCTGCCGGAGAAGCTCGAGACAGAATACCTGCGGCGCTACCGACCGGCAGACTACGCGCTGCAGCAGCTCCGAGGTAACGCCGATCCCGCGATCGTCTTCAAGCTCGTCGCCGACGGTGCGGACGTAAACCGGATCGGCCCGCAGGGATGGACACCTCTCTTCGGAACCGTAGGAGGCGCGCCGCGGCTCGCCGTCGCGTTGCTCGAGGCAGGCGCCGATCCGAACATCCGCTCGGTGTCGGGGACTGCACCGATCCATCTCGCGGTGCGCCAGGGTCAGGTGGAGGTGGTGGCCGCTCTACTCGCCCACGGGGCCGATCCGGACCTCCTGGACGACTCCGGGCGGTCCGCGCTCTGCCGGGTTCTGAGCCAGGGCGGCCCGGGCGAACTCTCGCCCGATCGGGCCTCGATGCTGCAATCGCTGCTCGAGGCGGGGGCCGACCCGAACGGCCCGTGCCGAGCATTCCCGATTGTGGTCGGCGGGCGCCAGACGGGCAGCCTGCGCATGCTGCTCGACGCGGGGCATCGCATCGAGCACCCGGGAGACCAGGCTATATCGAGCGCTCTGGCTGCGGCGGCTCGGGCCCAGCCGCGTGACTCCGAGTGGCTGATGCTGCTCCTCGAGGCGGGCGCCGACCCGAACGCGGCGATGAAGCTCGCGGTGGACCGCGGAGATGAAGCGCTCCTGAGGCTGCTGCTCGAGGCAGGCGCCGACCCGAACGCCGGTCCCTACCTCAACCGGACGGCGGGTAAAGCCGGGCGCGACGGACTCACCGAGCTGTTGCTGCGCCATGGCGCCGACCCGAGACTCGGCGACGCGGAGGGGCGCACGGCCCTGGTGGAGGCCGCGCGCAACGCGCACGACGCCAACGTCCGGCGCTTCGCTGCGCCCGGAGCGGATCTCGATGCCAGCTGGCGGGGCGAGCCCCTGCTGCTCGCGCTCCACACCATGATTCCCAAGCAAAAACACGTCCCGGCGCTGTTGGTCGAGCTCGGGGCTGACGTGAACGTACACTGTAAGGAAGGCCAGACGCCGCTGATGCGGGCCACCCTCAACAGTCACCACGACCTCATGGAGGTGCTCGTCCAGGCGGGCGCCGAGCTGGAGGCCGTCGACGCCGCGGGCCGTACGGCCCTCCACTACGCGGCCGAGACGCGGTTCGAAGCCAATCGGGTCGTCGCGCTGCTCCTCGAATCTGGCGCCGCCGTCGAAGCGCGGGACGGGGAGGGGCGCACCCCGCTCTGCCTGGCGCAGGCGGCGGGGAATCAGCCGATCGCGACCGCCCTCGAGGCAGTGGGCGCACAGCCGCAGACCTGCGCGCGCCCATCGCGATCGCAGCGCGTCCCCATCACCCGGCTCAAGCGGCGGCGCTGACACTCAGGCAGCTGCTGCCTCGCCTCCAGGCGAGATTACAATCTCGATGCGCCCCGAGCGCGAGCGAAGGAGGCAGATGGCCAGCGTCGCCGAGGACTTCACCGGATTCCCGCAGCGAAGCCTGGCCCTCTTGCGCAAGCTCCCCGATTGCGACAAGGCCGCCTTTGCCCGAATGCGCCAAGCCTACGAAGAAACGATCGACGCCCCGGCGCGCGCGCTCGTCGTCGAGCTGGGCCGGTATCTGGCTGAGCATGTTTCGCCCGGCCTCCGGGCTCTGCCCAAGGTCAACGGTTCACTCTCGCCCATTCACCGCGACATCCGTTTCTCGAAGGACAAAACGCTCTACAAGGACCACGTTCTCATCAACTTCTGGGAGGGCGCCAACAAGAAGACGGCCCCGACGCTGCGCGTGCGACTGCACCCCGACGGCATCGGCTTCGGTGTCGGTGCAGCCTTTGGGCCGGATGAGCTGAAACGGTGGAGGCGTGCGATCGATGCCGAGGCGACCGGCGCCGTCTTGGTGAAAGCGCTGCGCCGGCTCGAGAAGGCGACCGGTGGATCGGTCGTCGGCCGCGAGCTGAAGCGCGTTCCAGCTCCCTATTCGCCCGACCATCCACGCGCCGAGCTTCTCTGCCACAAGTGGCTGCAGCTTCGCTGGCAGGAGCCGGTTCCACCCTCCTACTCGTCGCGCGGCTTCTCGAAATGGTGCGCCCGGCGGCTCGAGAAGATGTCGCCCTTACACTACTGGCTGCGGGACTATCTCTGACGAGCGGACGCGCCGCTCGGAGGCGCGGGGCTCGCGCGGAAGCCGGACGCCTTTCGCAACGCCTACACACACCGCATCCGCCTCGCCGTGAGTGAAGCGGCCGACGAGACGGGGTCGACCAGGAGGCCGTCATGAACCAAAGCCGGGTTCGCTCGCTCACCGCTCTCGTCCTCGTCCTGGTCTTCGCCGGGCGAACCGAGTAGCCGATCCGGCACTCTGCCAAACGCCCCAGATCGGCCGCGGCGGAGAAGAAGGCGTGGCCCTCACCGACTCCGGGTTGCAGCGTCGTGACGCGGCGAGGCAAGATGACCGTCCGCATGTCTCCTCGCTTCCCGAGCGGCCGTCACTTCCTTCAGATCCCCGGTCCGACCAACGTCCCCGAGCGGGTTCTGCGCGCGATGGACCTGCCGACGATCGACCATCGGGGTCCCGACTTTGGAAAGCTCGGACGCGCCGTTCTCGAGGGGCTGCGACCCGTCTTCGCGACCGAAGGCCCGGTGGTGATCTATCCGGGGTCCGGAACCGGGGCGTGGGAGGGCGCGTTTCAGAACACGCTTTCGCCGGGCGATCGGGTGCTCTGCTTCGACCACGGCGTGTTCGCCAATAAGTGGTCCGGCGTCGCGGAGCAGCTCGGCCTCGAGGTCGAACGGTTGCCATGCGACTGGCGGCGCGGGATCCCGATCGAAGCGCTGAAGCAGCGACTGCAAGCGGACGACGGGAGCCTGCGCGCATTGGCCGTGGTGCACAACGAAACATCGACCGCGGTCACCAACCCCATCGCGGAGGTGCGGCGCGTGCTCGATTCCGTAGGCCACGAAGCCCTGCTCCTGGTCGATGCCGTCTCGTCGCTCGGATCGATCGAGTATCGCCACGACGCCTGGGGCGTCGATGTGAGCATCGCCGCCTCGCAAAAAGGCCTGATGCTTCCGCCGGGCCTTTGTTTCCACGCGATCAGCGGGAAGGCGCTCGAAGCGCGTGGGCGAGCGAAGCTGGCGCGCTCGTACTGGGACTGGGGGCCGATGCTCGAAGCGAATGAGACGGGCTACTTCCCCTACACGCCGGCGACCAACATGCTCTTCGGGCTTCGTGCGGCTCTCGAGATGCTCGCCGAGGAGGCGCCCGCCAACGTCTTCGCGCGGCATCATCGGCTCGCCGAGGCCACGCGCCGGGCGGTCACGGCCTGGGGACTCGAACTCTACTGTACCGAGCCCGAAGCACGCAGCGACACCGTGACGGCTCTCCAGATCGGAGCGGTGCTCGATGCGGAAGCGCTCCGCCGGGAGATTCTGGAGGGCTACGACCTCTCGTTGGGCGCCGGCCTCGGTCCGCTCCGGGGCGAGGTGGTCAGGGTCGGCCACCTCGGCAGCTTCAACGAGTTGATGCTCGCGGGAACCCTGAGCGGCATCGAGCTCGGCCTTCGCAAGTTGGGGCACGATGCTCGGGGCGGTGTGGGCGCAGCTCTCGACTACCTCTCGGAGACGGCGTGATCGCGGCCCTCGCCCTCCACAGCCTCGGACAGGGCCTGCTGGCACACGGAGAGGGACTCGTCACTCATCACACCAACCCCGCTGCCCACATGATCCAAACCACCGCGAAGGAGGCCGTTCCTCCCACGAAGGTGACTCCGCCGAAGCCCAGGAGGGCCTCCTTCACGTCCATCTTGGTGAGGGACGTGCAGACCCAGAAGTAGCTGGAGTTGACGTACTTGATGATGACCGAGCCCGAAGCCCCGGAGAGCATGGCTGCCTCAGGAGACAGCCCCAACGCTGCGAGCATGGGCGCCACCAGGGAGGCGGCGGTGATGACACCCACCGTGGTGGATCCGGTGAGGAGGTTACCGATGATCCCCAGGGCGAAGGGCAGAAGGATGGCCGGGAGACCGTAGGAGGCAAAGATGTCCGCCACGAATCCCACTGCGGGGGTGCCCTTCAGGATCTCACTTAAGGACCCGCCAAGGCCCGTTACCACCAGGATCATGGCCGAAGTCTTCAGGCCGTCTTTCACCCACTGGTTCGTGGATTCCGTCCGGTTCTCCCCCGGGGCGATGTTCCGCAGGGCCAGCCAGAGTCCGATGCTGATGGCCACCACAGGCCAGCCCACGAAGGCCAGGATCTCCCGGATCGGGTTGCCCTCGGCCAGGAAGAGCTTCGCCACGCTCTGGGCACTGATGAGGAGGACCGGGACTGCGATGGGCGCGTACGCGTTGAGGGTGGACGGGAGCACCACCCCTTCCTTTTCCTCCAGAAATCCCTCGTCTCTGTACTCCTCTGCCGGGAGGGTCTTGAGCCGGGGTCCGGCGATGAACTGACCGAAGGCCCATCCCGCCATGGCGCCGCCCAGGCAGGCCACCGATCCGAAGATGATGGTCTTCCCGATGTCGGCTCCCACCAGGGCCGCAGCCGCCAGGGGTCCCGGCGTCGGGGGTACGATGGCATGGGTGAGCTGCAGGGCTCCCACCAGCCCGATGGACATGGTGCCGATCCCCACCCCCATGACGTGAGCCGAGGAGTGGACCAGGGGGTTCAGGATCACAAAGGCCACGTCGCTGAAGATGGCGATGCCCAGGATGAACCCCGAGAGGGTGAGGGCGAAGGGCATTCGCTGGGCCCCCACCAGGCGGACCATGGAGCGGGTGATGACCTGGACCCCGCCGGTCTGTCTCAGGGCCTCGGCGATGATGGAGCCCAGGACGATGACGATGCCGATGCTCCCCAGCGTCTTGCCGAAGCCGTTTTCGAAGGCTTCGATGAAATTGTTTCGCTGCACACCCGGGAGGACGCCGAAGAGAAGAATGGGCAGGAGAAGAGCCAGGAAGACGTGCAGCTTCCAGCGGACGATGAGGAACATGAGGAGGACCACGACACCCGCCAGGCCTACCAGGGCCACGACGACGTTGGTGGTTACCGCTGCCTCCGGGTTCACGCCTGCCCTCCCGCCAGGGATTCCATGGCCACGGCGAGGCCCCCGGGCTCGAGAAGCACGCCGGCCAGCTGCGTTCCCATCTCCAAACCCCCCGACGTCCCCACCAGCATGAGGTCGTTCATGTCACCCAGGTGACCGATGTGGAAAAGTCGATCCTTCACCTTCCAAAGGCCCGTGCCCAGGCGGTCCATGGCGCCCCGGACTCCTGCCACGTCCTGACGGAGCCTGTGGTGGTCTCGGAGTGGACAACCATGACGGCCTTGGTGGAAGGGTCGGTGTCCTCGGCCAGCTTGGCCTCGGCCTGACTCAGCCCAAAGGGTACACGCATCGGCCCGGTCGCGAGCGTCCTGGCCACCGCCCGCTCTGTCGCCGATTCCCACTTCGTGGGCGTGCGGGTGGGGGTTCTCCTCCTCGTGACCTAGTGCTCTGATCCGTAAATACGGTGTCGCACCGAGGACCCGAGCCGCGAGGCGAGAACAGCTGGCACCAAGGGACCCGAAGGGTCGGCTGGTGCAGCAACGCCGAGGCGCCCGGATGGCAAGGAGCCGAAGAGGGAAAATACCGGGAGTATTTGACCGATGAGCGACGCAGCCAGGCGGGATGCATCGGCGTTCGAATGCAACCGCAATTGCGGAGCCGAGTACTAGGTGCCCGTCGTGCCGCTCGCGCTCGTCGAGTGGTCGTACCGCTCCGCCGGAATAGACTCCTGGCGGACGCGAGTGAGGTGACGATGTTGAATCCGATTCGGGTCGATCGAGCCGGCAAGGCCGCCCACGTCGTGCTCGACCGCGCCGGCAAGCGCAACGCCCTGACCCTCGCCATGTGGCGCGAGCTGGGGAGGATTTTCCGGGAGCTCGACGACGACGACGATCTTCGCTGCATCGTCCTGCGCGGATCCGGCGAGCGGGACTTCTCGGCGGGTGCCGACATTTCCGAGTTTCAGTCCGTACGCAGCGACCGCACCCAGGCGCGCGAGTACGGAGCCATCGTCGAGAGCGCCGTCGGCGCCATCGCCGGATGCCGGCACCCGACGGTGGCCGGCATCCGCGGGGCCTGCGTGGGCGGCGGCCTCGAGCTGGCCGCCGTTTGTGACATTCGCATCGCGACGTCGTCCAGCCGGCTGGGCGCCCCCGTCAGCCGCATCGGTGTGACGATGGCGCCCGCGGAGATGCTCGGCCTCATCGATCTCGTCGGCCGCGCCACGGTCGCCGAGCTGCTGTTGACCGCGGAGATCGTCGACGCGGATCGTGCCCTCGCCCTCGGTCTCGTCAATCGCGTCGTCTCCGATGAACGCTTCGAGACCGAGCTCGCGACGCTCGTCGATCTCATCGCGGCCGGGGCTCCGCACGTTCATCGGATGCACAAGCGCTTCCTGCGCCGCCTGGCCGAGCGCCGCCCGCTGAGCGAGCACGAGCGCGAGGACGCCTTCGCGTTTGCGGAGACCGAGGACTTCCGCATCGGCATCGAGGCCTTCCTCGCCCGAACGAACGCCGAGTTCAGCGGCCGATAGTGAGTCGCAAGGGACCCCTGGCGGGCGCGCGGGTCGTCGAGCTGGCACACATCATGGCGGGGCCCGTGTGCGGGAAGCTGCTCGCCGACTTCGGCGCCGACATCGTCAAGCTGGAGAGCCTCGCGGGCGACCCGGCGCGATCGTACCGGCCGCCCGAGCTCGGCGGAGAATCAGCGGCGTTCATGCTGCTCAACTGTGGCAAGCGCGGCATCGCGGTCGACCTCAAGCGCGAGAGCGGCCAGGGCATCGCGCGGCGATTGATGGCTCGCGCCGACGTGGTCATCGAGAACTTCCGCGCGGGCACGATGGAGAGGCTCGGCCTCGACTACGAATCGCTCGCGGCAGAGAACCCGGGGCTCGTCTTCTGTGAGATCTCGGGTTTCGGCCGCAGCGGGCCGTTGGCCGATCGCGGCGGCTTCGACCTCATCGCGCAAGGGATGTCCGGCTTGATGAGCGTCACCGGAGAGGGCCCGGGCCGCCCACCGGTAAAGTGTGGCGTTCCGGTCACCGACGTGACCGCGGGAGTGCTCGCCGCGCTGGGCGTGGTCGCCGCGTGGTTCGAGCGCGAGCGGAGCGGGCGCGGCCAGCGCGTCGACACCTCGCTGTTCGAGGCGGGGATCCTGCAGACCATCTGGCCTTCGGCGATCGCGCTGGCGGGGGCCGAGCCCCCGGGACCGCTGGGCTCGGCGCACCCGCTCGCCGCCCCCTACGAGGCGTTTCAGACGAGCGACGGCTGGATCAACGTCGGCGCCGCTAGCGAAGCGAACTGGCGGCGCTTGCCCGAGGTGGTGGGCATGCCCGAGCTGCTCGAGGATCCGCGCTTCGCCGACAATGCGGGGCGTCTGGACCATCGTATCGAGCTGGCCGCGCTCCTGGCGGAAAGCTTCGCGAGGCGAACCGCGGCCGATTGGCTCGAGCGACTCGAGCGAGCGGGCATCCCGGCCGGACCCGTACTCGACGTTCGCGAGATGCAGAGCCACCCCCAGACACGGGCGAGAGAGATGGTGGTGGAGACGACACACGCGAGCACCGGTCTCATGCGCACCTTCGGAGTGCCCGTCAAGTTCTCTCGCACCCCAGGCGCAGTCGGCCGGGGCGCGCCGCTGCTGGGCGAGCACACACGCGAGGTCCTCGCCGAGATCGGCGTCACCGAGGGCGAGATGGAGGCGCTCTTCGTGGAAGGCGCCATCGCCGAGCCGGATCCGAGAGGCCACGGCTAGCAGCTACACTGCGTCGATGCGAGAGGTTTCGTCTGGCATGGGCCTCGCCGCGCTCCTGTCGCTCGCGCCGCCGATCGCACTCGCTGAAGTCGTCCAGATCGAGGCGACACCGATCCCTCTGCACCTGGTGGACCCGACCAGGGATCGGGTGGGCCAGCTGCGCTACAGGGGCGGCCTCTCTCTGGACGCCCAAGACGAACGGTTCGGTGGGCTGTCCGGCCTGTTGGTGGGCCACGATGGGAGATCGTGCCTGGCCGTGTCCGACACGGGTGACTGGTTCGAGATCGCGCTCAGCTACGACGAGGAGGGCCAGCTCCGGGGAGCCAGCGCCGTAGCTTCCGGTCGGCTCAGAGACGTGCGCGGTGAGCCGCTCGGCACCAAGCGGGACGCCGACGCCGAGGCCATCGCGCGGCTACCGGATGGTTCGATCGTCGTCGGCTTCGAGATGGGTCATCGCGTGTGGCGCTACTCGGGCGACTCGCCGCTGCAGGCCATCGCAGAAGTGCAGAAGGCGCCTTCCGCGCTGAGCTCGGCGCCCTCAAACCTCGGTATCGAGGCGATGGTCGCGCTCGGCGATGGTCGCTTGCTCCTGCTCACAGAAGGCCTGCGGGCGGGGCAGGGACTGTTGCGCGGCTGGGTCGGGGCCCCTGGAGCTTGGGCGCCCATCTCATACAGGTCGCACGGCCGGCCGCGGCCGACCGCCGCCAGACGATTGCCGGGCGGTGACGTGATCGTCCTCGAGAGGGGCTTCACCCGACGACACGGGTCGGAGATCCGGCTGCGACGGATCGGCGCGGCGGCGATCGAAGCGGACGCGGTCCTGGACGGGGAGGTCGTCGCCGAGCTGCGACCGCTGCTGAACGTGGACAACTTCGAGGCGCTGGACAGTCGCGTCGACGCAAGCGGCACCGTCCTCCTGTATCTCCTCTCCGACGACAACTTCAACGAGCAGCAGCGCACGCTGCTGATGCTGTTCGCGCTGGAAGAGCCCGCCGCGGGTCCGTGAAGATCGCCACCTGGAACGTCAACTCGATCCGCGCGCGCCACGACCGCGCGCTGCGCTGGCTCGAGCGGCACCAGCCCGACGTCCTGTGTCTGCAGGAACTCAAGGTGACGGAGGCGGACTTCCCGCGTCTGTCGTTCGAGGCCGCCGGCTACAGAGCCGCCGTCCTCGGGCAGAAGACCTACAACGGAGTGGCGATCCTGGCGCGCCAACCGCTCGAGGACGTGCGGCTGGGCCTGGGCGAAGACGACCCTCAGGCGCGCCTCGTTTCCGCGCGGGTGGGCAAGGTGCGCGTCCTGTCAGCCTACTTCCCGAACGGGCGAACGGTGGGCTCGGAGAGCTACAGCTACAAGCTCGAGTGGATGAGCCGCTTGCGAAACGAGCTCGCCGCGAGCTACGACCCCGAAGAGCCGCTGGCTCTGTGTGGCGATTTCAACGTGGCTCCGGAGCCGCGTGACGTGCACGACCCCGCGGCGTGGGAGGCGAGCGTCCTCTTTCACCCGACGGTGCGCGAGGCGCTCGAGTCGATCCGCGGCTGGGGATTCGTCGACAGCTACAGGCAGCACCACGCGGACGCCGGGCTCTTCTCCTGGTGGGACTACCGGATGCTCGGATTCCCCAAGAACCGCGGGCTGCGCATCGATCACATCTTCGTGACCCGGCCCCTCGCAGACCGGTGCAGCGACGCCTCGATCGACCGGGAGGAGCGCAAGGGCAAACAGCCCTCCGATCACGCGCCGGTGCTCGCGAGCTTCGACGTCGAGTGAACCCGTTCGCGGTGCAGTACTAGTAAACCCGTTCGGTCAACCGGGAGAGGTTTTCGTCTCTTCCCCGCCGAAGTACACACGGTAGGTGAGCCACACTGAGCCGACCTTGATGACGTCCCCGTCGGCGAGCGTGACCGGCTCCGTGATGCGCCGGTCGCCCCGGAACGTCCCGTTCTTGCTGTCGAGATCTTCGAGCCGCGCGCGGTCGTCGGCAAGCGTGATACAGGCGTGGCGTCGCGACACGCTCGACGAGTCGATCCAGACAGCGGCCTCACGCGTGCGACCGAGAACGTTCTCGCCCTGCGCGAGCGTGACCTCCCTCTTGCGCCAGTAGAGGCGATGTGAGGCAGCGTCGCCGCCCGCGTCCGCCTCGGCGACACCGGGCTCGGCCGCGGCCTCGGCGGCGAAGGCGTAGCCGAAGCCGTGCACCGTCCGGACGAAGCGGGGATGACGCGCGTCGTCCCCGAGCGCTGCGCGGACCTCCGCGACGAGACTCTGGAGCGCTGCCTCGGAGACGAACGTCTGTGGCCACAGCTGGTCGCGCAGCTCGGCCTTCGCCAGCGCCCGGGGGCGGCTCTCGATCAGCAGGCTCAGCAGCTCGAACGCCTTGGGTGAGAGATGGCGCTCCTCGCTTCCCTTCAGGAGCTGGCGCGTGGCCTCGTCCCACGTCCACCCTTCGAAGGTCAGTCGCATCGGTGGAACCCACTGAGCAACATCGGCTCGGGCGCGATTCTTCCCTGGGGGATAGGCCGAAGCAAACCCGACAGGAAATCCCCAGGGTTTTCCCATGCCGGGCCAAGGATTGGCGGGGCCGGTGGGCCGAGCTTCTGTGTGGGTGGGAAAGCGGCCCGAATCGCCCCCGCCAATCGAGCGCCGGCGTGCGAGGTGGGAGAGCAAACGGGCCCAACCCTTCTGGTGACGGGGAGTGGGGGGCGCGTCGGGTGTCTTGGGGACCCCGGCGTGCCTCCCGCGATCCTTCACGCCGACTGGCATGAGAGCCAACGGCGCGATACGTCGACGGCGCAGCCGCGCTCTGAATGGGCACCCCGGTGCTAGAGTCGAGCCCTCCAAGGCAGAAGAGCATTCGCACGATCCGCCCTATGGAAACGGAGGCTGTCCATGAGATCTTTGCGCGCGACGGCGTCATTGACGTTGCTCGTATCTGTGGCGCTGGGAGCAGCGGCGAGCGCCCAGGAGGCAGCCGTCGAGCTGTGCCCGGCCAAGCGCTGGGTCGCCCAGCGGGACACCATCGAGAAGTTCCTCGAGATCTCAGCCGTCCAATCGGTCGAGGACGTGGGAATGGGAGTCACGAACCCCAAGCTCGTCGTTCTCAGCGACAGCGGCCAGATCAACCAGGCCACCTTCAAACCGATCAGGCGCGGTCGTCGCAAGGGATTCTGGGAGAGCTACCAGGCCGAGGTCGCCGCATATCGCCTCGACAAGTACCTTGGGCTGAGCATGGTGCCGCCAACGACAGCGAGGCGAATCAACGGCGACATGGGGTCACTTCAGTTCTGGGTCAAGGACTGCGTGCTCTACAAAGAGAAGCAGGACGACGAAGTCGCCAGCGCGAAGAAACTCCAGTGGAACTGGCAGGTCGCGCGGATGAAGGCGTTCGACAACCTGATCCTCAACATCGATCGCAACGCTCAGAACATGCTGATCGACGCAGACATCGTTCTCATCGACCACTCGCGGGCCTTCGAGTCCCGCAAGAGGCTGCTGCCCGAGAAGCACCAACTCCCCAGCACTTTCGATCGCGGCATGCTGGCGAAGATGCGGACCATGACCCTCGAGAACATGTCGGCGCTGATGGAAGGCCTACTCGACGCGAAGGCGGTGGAAGCGCTGATCGCCCGCCGCGACAGGCTGATGAAGCACTACGAGAAAGCAGCCAAGGCGAACGGTAGAGGGGCGATACTATTCGGGGCGGTGAGCGAGAGCTGACCGCCCCACTCCGGCTCCAGCAGCGATACTAGTCCGAGCCCCCGCCCGCAGAGTCCGGATCGTAGGACATTCGCGACTTCAACAGCTCGTCGACGACCTCCCGCTGCGACCGCGACTTGCGCGTCTCGACCCGATCGGCGCCGAGCACCAACCACAGCGCCCTGCGCACGTTGTCGGGGAGGACGTTGTCGAGATACTCCAGGGCCGTGCCCCGCTGAGCGCCTTCCGACTTCAGCGCCCAGTACGCCATCTTGAGCGGCTCGTTGTCGAGGACGAGCGACAGCAGGTTGAACACGTGCTGGATCAGCTTGCCCTCGGAGTGATGAAGCTCGAGCTCGTTCTCGACGACGGAGAGCACCGTATCGCGACCGATCCGGAGCTCAGAGTCCCGCTCCGCAATGCGGGCAAGCGCCACGCCACACTCGTAGCGGACCGCGAAGGCTTCGTCGGCGAGACCCAGGATCAAGCCGTCGGCCGCCCGCTGGGTCGTGCAGCTCTTCAGCACCCGGGGCATGCGCGGTCGCACGCTGCTCGGTTGTCGGCTATCCACGAGGGCGTCGATCAGTTGCCCCGTCGTCTTGGCCACGACTGAACGTAACGCTCGCACTGCGTCCTGCGCCAGTTCGTCTTGCCCGAGCAGCGGGATCACGTGGGTGACGAGGCTCGGTTCGAGCTCTGGCGCGCGGAGAACGGTCCTGACCCTGAGCGGGTCTTTCGAGCGCAAAGCCCGTATCGTCTCTGCGATGGGGTCGGCCGAACCCGAAGCTCCCTCCAAGTTGGCCGCGTGGCTCTGGCCCGAGTCGAGCTGCGAGTGCAGCATCGAAACGCGTGTGCTCGAGTCGAAGACCTGCTCCGCCGAGAGGGTCACCGCCCCGGATCGCAGGCTGGCCTCCAGGGCCGCGATGTACCCACCGTGGACGCGCCCACAGAGTGCGAGCACGAGCGAACCGAACACGACCGCCAGGACGGGCAGGACCTGGACGGCGGCGTCGGCAGCCAAAGCGACGACGAGGAGCGTCACGGCTCCGCCGGCCATCATCCCCAGCTTGTCGACGCCAACGTCGACGACGGCTTTCGCCGCCCGCTTCTGGCGCTCGGGAAGCGGTGTGTAGAGCAGCTCGTAGCCGGATCGGTAGACGGAGTTGTGCAGGATCGCAGGGACGGCGCGAATGATCACGGCCGTGGACAGCCGGGGCAGCAACGCTCCGACTAGGCCGCCGAGCACGTAGCTCGCCGGCTTGAACGCCACGCTACCGGCCAGGCCAAAAAGCTCGAGGGACCGACGAGCCGCGAACGCCTGCACCAGCAGACCAGCCAAACCGACGCCCGTGTAGAAGAGCGAGAAGAAGGTGACGAGATCCGCGTCGGAGGCAGCGTTCGCCTTCGCTTGCGCGCTGAGGACGTAGTCGAGCAGGGCCTCGGTCGCGGCCGAGAGGCCTACGATCAGCGCCAGCGTGCGGAGGTAGGCAACCTCACGAACCACCTGCAGCCCTGAGGCCGGCTCCTCGTCGGACGCGGCGCGAGCAGACTCCCCTTCCTTCGGGTGTCCCCCGCGGCCCATGACCACGATCGCGGCCAGACTCCCACCCGCCAGAATTGCCATCACGATCAGCAGGCTGGGCGGCGGCACGACGTTGGCGAGACTGAGTGCGGCGAGCCCGCCGCGAGGGCGGGCGCCGCGAGGCTGAGCGCCCACTCGGCAATTAGAAACACCCCGTTGGCGACGAGGGCGTACGGAACCGCGCGGGCCGGCAAGTAGAGCGTGAGCAGCCGCGAGAAGCCGAGAACGGCGCCTCCGGCCAGCAGCGCGGCGACGATCATGACGATCGGTAGCAGCTCGACGTCGAAGTTCGAGAGAAAGAACGAATCGCGAGTCGTCTACCCGATGACCTGGTGGGCGATGAGAGTCCCTGCCGCGATGCTGGCGGCGACGACGCTTCGCCGGTCTACGAGGCCGGCATCCGCCTTTACCACGAGCCCGCGCCGAGCTGGTTCAGATCATCACTCCAAGGTGGTCTTGGTGTTCTCTTCGTCACTCAGTGAGCGGAAGATCATTCGCACGGGGCCGATCTTGATCTCGTCTCCGTCGACGAGCGGGAGTGGCGCGTCGATCTTGTTCCCCTTGACCGACGTGCCGTTCTTGCTGCCGCAATCATGGACGACGGCCTCCTCGCCGTGCACTTCGATCAGCGCGTGGCGGCGGGAGACGCCGGACGCGTCCAGGCGAATCCTCGCGGTGCGGGTTCGCCCGATGAGGTTCTCCCCCTCGTTGAGCGGGATTTCCTGGTCGTTCATGATGATGTGGAACGCCGCTTCGTCAAGGGCAGGAGCGGGGGCCGACGCGGACGCTCGTCCGGCGCGCACCGTCTTGAGGTCCGTCAGCATCTGGGCGGCCGACTGGTAGCGGGACCGCCTGTCCTTGTCGAGGGCCTTGGCGATGATCGGCTCGAGCTGCTCCGTGCGCTGCTCCTTTCGCAGGCTGCGGAGCGAGGTCGGGGAACGGTTGAGGATGGCGTCGTACACCACCGCCGCCGGGTTGCCACCGAAAGCGAGCCGCCCGGTGACCATCTCGTAGACGACGGCGCCCAACGAGAAGACGTCCGTTCGCGCGTCGAGGTCCTCCCCGCGCGCCTGCTCTGGCGACATGTAGCAGAGCGTTCCCATCGGGTTGCCCACGTCCGTCAGCGGGTCCTCGTCCGCTCGGTCGGCCGGTGAGTCGAAGATGAAATCCGCGCCCGTCTGACTGGGATCACCCGGGCCACCGCCGGGAACGAGCTTCGCGAGCCCGAAGTCGAGCACCTTCGCCTGGCCGCGCTCGGTGACGAAGATGTTGGCGGGCTTCAGGTCGCGGTGCACCACGCCCTTCGAGTGGGCGGCGTCGAGAGCGTCGCAGATCTGAATGCTCAGCTCGATGACTTCATCGAGGGGCAGCTCGCTCTCGGCGATCTTGTCGTTCAGGGCGGCCCCTTCGAGAGCCTCCATCACGATGAAGTCCCGCCCTTCGTGAGTCCCGACGTCGTACAGCACGCAGATGTTGGCGTGGTTCAACGCCGAGACGGCCTTGGCCTCGCGCTGAAAACGCCGCACGGCTCTCTCATTCTCGGAGAGCTTGGGGGGCAGGAATTTGATGGCTACCTTGCGGCCCAGGCGTGTGTCCTCGGCGAGGTAGACGATCCCCATGCCGCCGCCCCCGAGCTTGCCGATGATCCGGTAGTGAGAGACGGTCTCGCCGATCACGAGCTGGCCGCCTCAGCTCGCCGCCAACAGGCAGCTTCGGCGCGGCGGGACGCTGCGACGGGAACTCGCAACAGATTCAAAGCCATGCTCTTTCGCTAGATACGCGGGGATCATAGCGGCTGACCGTTTCCGCCGAGGTCGCCGCCGAGAGGTGACTGAACAGCGAGGCTACGCCTCGAAGATCGCTCCGACGATCTCCCGCTGCTCTTCGACGTGGGCCTTGTGGAAACCCGGGGCGGGGCTCGCCGAGCCCGCGCGTCCCACGAGCCGCGGCGGGCGCGTTTCGTAGCCGGGCACGCCCCCGTCCAGAAACTGCTCGCGGACGAAGCGCCAGGCGCCCATGTTGCGCGGCTCCTCCTGCGCCCAGACGAGGTCGGCCGCCGCCGGATAGCGGGACAGGGCGGCTGCGAGCAGGCGGGACGGGAACGGATAGAGCTGCTCGACGCGAATCAGCGCGACGTCGTTCGTCCCCAGCCGGTCGCGCTCCTTGAGCAGGTCGTAATAGAGCTTGCCACTCAGCATCGCCACTCGGCGCACGCGGGCCGGATCGACTCCGCCGTCGTCCAGCACCTCCATGAAGCGGCCGTCGGCGAGCGAGTCGAGCGTCGAAAGGCAACGCGGATGACGCAGCAGGCTCTTGGGCGTCATTACGACCATGGGTTTTTCGATCGCATCGCGGCCCTGACGGCGCAGCAGGTGGAAGAGCGACCCCGGTGTCGAGGGGTAGCAAACGTGCATGTTGTCTTCGGCACAAAGAATCAGGAACCGCTCGATGCGCGCGGACGAGTGCTCCGGCCCCTGACCCTCATGACCGTGGGGCAGCAGCAGAACGAGGCCGGTGGGCTGTCCCCACTTCGTCTCAGATGCCGAGATGAACTGATCGATGATGACCTGCGCGCCGTTCGCGAAATCACCGAACTGCGCTTCCCACATCACGAGCGCGCGATGCTCCGCGACCGTGTACCCGAACTCGAAGCCCATCACGGCCGCCTCGGACAACGAGCTGTCGTGGACCTCGAAGCGGCACGGCCGCGGCGCCAGGCTGTCGAGCGGAGAGTATTCCGCCCCCGTCCGGGTGTCGGCGAAGATGGCGTGCCGCTGACTGAAGGTCCCGCGCCCCGAGTCCTGCCCGGAGAGCCTCACGGGAATGCCCTCGAGCAGGAGCGTCCCCCAGGCCAGGCCCTCCGCGGTCGACCAGTCCACGTAGCCCCTGCCCTCGAGCAGGTCGGCCCGCCGCCTCAGCAGCGGCACCAGCTTCGGGTGAATCTCGAACCCCTCTGGAACGCTGCTCATCGCCTGGAGCGTGGTGCGGATCCGGCCTCGCATGGCCTGAGGCGAGACCGGCTCCGGCGCTACGGCGGAGCGCCGCGCGATGGTGGCGAACTCGCCCGGCTCCCCCTCGCGCCGCATGTCGGCCTTTCTCTCGGACCAAAGCGCATCGAGCTCCGCTCGGCTGATCAACCCTTCGCGCACGCACTTCTCGGCGTAGATGTGAGCGACGGACGGTTGCGCCTCGATCTTCGAGTACATGATCGGCTGGGTGTAGCTGGGCTCGTCGCCCTCGTTGTGGCCCCAGCGGCGGTAGCCGACCAGGTCGATGACGACGTCGCGCTTGTAGAGCTGGCGATACTCGAGTGCCAGCGCCGCGACGTGATTCACGGCCTCCGGGTCGTCGCCGTTGAGGTGGAAGATCGGCGCCTGAACCATCTTGGCCACGTCGGTGCTGTACGTCGTCGAACGCGCGTCCTCTGGCGGCGTCGTGAAGCCGATCTGGTTGTTGATCACCACGTGAATCGTGCCGCCCGTGTAGTAACCCTCGAGGCCCGCGAGGTTCAACGTTTCCGCCACGATGCCCTGACCGGCGAATGCCGCATCGCCGTGAAGCAGCAGCGGCAGCACGCGCTCGCGCGAGTCGTCGCCGATCGCGTCCTGCTTGGCGCGCACCATGCCTTCGACCACTGGGTTCACGAACTCGAGGTGGCTCGGGTTGGGCGCCACGCTCACGCCCACCTGTTCCCCCGCCGGCGAGACGTGGGTTCCGGAGGCGCCCAGGTGGTACTTCACGTCGCCCGATCCCTGGGTGGAATCGGGATCGACGTCCGCGTCGAACTCCGAGAAGAGCTGGCCGAGCGGCTTGCCGATCGTGTTGGCGAGGACGTTGAGGCGGCCCCGATGCGACATGCCGATCACGGTCTGTTCCACGCCGCCCTTCGCGGCGTCGTTGAGGAGGCGATCGAGCAGCGGAATCACCGCCTCCATCCCCTCGAGCGAGAAGCGCTTGTGGCCGACGTACTTGGCGTGCAGAAAGCGCTCGAAGCTCTCGGCCTGCACGAGCTTCTCCAGGATGCGGCGGCGATCCTGCGGCTCGAGCGGCGTCTTGTTGCGCGTCGACTCCATGCGCACCTGCAGCCACGCCTTGCGATCCGGGTCTTGGATCCCCATGTACTCGCACGTCACCGTGCCGCAATAGGTCGCCTGCAACACCTCGAGGATCTCTCTGAGCGTCGCCTTGTCCCGGCCGAGCGCGCCATTGGTAATGAACTCCCGGTCGAGGTCCCAGAGGGTGAGGCCGTAGCTCGCCGGATCGAGATCGGGATGCGGGGCGCGCCGGGAGTCCAGAGGGTCGAGGTCGGCGACGAGGTGGCCGCGCACCCGATAGGCGTTGATGAGCTGGAGGACCTTGGCCTCTTTCTCCACCTCCTCGCGCGCGCCGCTCGGGCCCAGCAGTCCCGGCGCCGTATCCGACTCCCAACGGATCGGCCGATGTGGCAAGCGCAGCTCTTCGAAGACGCGATCGTAGAAGCCGTCCTCGCCGCGCAGCAGCTCCTCGATCCGGGACAGGAACAAGCCCGATTCGGCTCCTTGAATGATGCGGTGGTCGTAGGTCGACGTCACCGTCATCACCTTGCTGATCCCGAGCAGTGACAACGTGCGCGGGACCATCGAGCGGTACTCGGCCGGGAAGTCGAGAGCGCCGGTGGCGACGATGAGCCCCTGCCCCGGCATCAGGCGCGGCGCCGACGAGGTCGTTCCGACGGTCCCCGGATTCGTGAGCGAGACCGTGGTCCCCATGAAGTCGTCGGGCATGATCTTGCCTGAGCGGCTGCGGGAGACGAGATCGTTGAACGCGGCGACGAAGCCGGGGAAGTCGAGCGTGAGGGCGTCGCGGATGTTGGGGACGAGCAGCGTGCGACTGCCGTCGCGTCGCTGGACGTCGATCGCGAGACCGAAGCGGACGGAGTCGCGTTGGACGCGATGGGACTTGCCGTCGATTTCGGCGTACGCGTCGTTGAGCCGGGGAAAGGTCTCGAGCGCGCGCAGGATCGCCCACGCGATCAGCTGCGTGAAGCTGATCTTCGTTGAGCCGACACTCGCCTGGTGCCGATTGAGCACGCGACGGTTCTCCTCGAGCGTGCGGACGGGCACCGTGCGCACCGACGTCGCGGTCGGCACGTGGAGGCTCGCCGCCATGTTCTCGGCGAGGCGCAGGGCGACGCCGCGAATCGGCTCGACGATGTCGCCGGGCAATATCGGAGTTGAAATCTCCCTGCTCGGCGGTTTTTCGACCGCGCTCGAAGAAACCACCTCGGGGGGACCGGCGTCCAGCGGCGCTGGCGGTCCCGCCACCGGTTCGAGCGAGGGCGCGGCGGGCTCGGGCGGCGGTCCGCTCTTTGCCTCTACGGAAGCGGACTCGGCCTCGCCGGGTTTCGGCACCTCGACTCGGCTGGCGGCCTGCGCGGGCTCGCCAACGAGCCGCTCGAAGTAGCTTCGCCAGGTCGGATCGAGGCTTTTCGGATCCTTCCGATAGTCCTCGAGCAGATCGAGGGCGAAGACGTAGTTGCCCCCGAAATCCGTGATGAGGGCGTCGAGGAGCGGCTCACTGCCCATGGCGGGCGAGAAGTCTACGGCCGCGGGTGAGCGTTGGCCAACCGCGGCACTACCGCAGAACGCGCTACTATTCCGCTCCTCATGAGCCACATCAGTCGGGTCCGACTAGCCTTGTTCACCTCCGCAATCGTCGGCACCGGACTGGGCTGCGAGAGCCGTCGCACGGAGCCACTGGCCGTCGGCACTCTGGAGCGCGACCGCATCGAGCTGATCACGGAGCAACAGGAAACGATCGTCGCCATCCACGTCGAGGAGGGCGATCGCGTCGAGGTTGGAGACGTCCTCGTGGAGCTCGAAACGCGACGCGTGGAGGCGCGGATCGCGGCCGCGGACGCGGCCCGCGCGCGTGTGACCGCCCAGCTGGCAAAGCTGGTCGAGGGCACTCGCCCCGAGCAGATCGAAGAGGCTCGGGCCCGCTTGGCGCGGGCGCAAGCCGCGATCCGCGAAGCGGAGCCGGAGCTGCAGCGGGTGCGCAGCTTGCACGACCAGGGCATCGCCTCGGCCAGCCTGCTGGACCGCAACGAGGCCCTGCACGCCGATGCCATCGCGAATCGCAGCGCTCAAGAAGCCACCTTGGAGCGCCTGCTGAACGGCGCCCGGATCGAGGAGCTCGACGAGGCCCGGGCATCGGTAGCCGAGGCGGAGGCGCAGCTTCTGAAGCTCCAGCTGGATGCGGAGAAGCTCCGGGTCGCCGCCACCCGGGCCGGGCAGATCGACGCGCTGCCCTTCGAGGTCGGCGAGCAGCCGGCGCGGGGCGCTGTGGTGGCCGTGCTTCTCGCCGCAGGGCAACCCTATGCGCGGGCGTACGTCCCCGCCGAGCTGAGGCCGCGGGTCGCACCGGGCTCCGAGGCGACCGTGACCGTGGAGGGCGTCAGCGGCTCGTTCGAAGCTCGGGTGCGGGTGGTTTCGGCCGAGGCGGCGTTCACGCCGTTCTTCGCGCTGACGGAGCGGGATCGGGGGCGCCTCGCCTACCTCGCAGAGATCGACCTGACCGACGAGGCCGCCCTGCAGCTGCCGACGGGACTTCCCGTAGAGGTCCGTTTCCCTGCTGCTGTAGCCGACGTGCGTTGACCGAGCCCGCGATCGAGACGCGGGACCTGACGCGTCGCTTTGGCAAGGTCACGGCCGTCGATCGCATCAACCTGCGGATTCCGCGCGCCCGCATCTCGGGGTTCCTGGGCCCCAACGGCTCTGGCAAGACGACGACGATTCGGATGATGTGCGGGCTGCTGGCGCCTACAGGCGGCAGCGTCGACGTCCTGGGAATGAGCGTGCCGCGGGATTCCGAGCAACTGCGTCACCGCATCGGCTACATGACGCAACGCTTCTCTTTGTACGAGGACCTCAGCACACAGGAGAACCTCGAGTTCATCGGCGAGATCTACTCGATCCCCCGTGCGACGCGGCGCGAGCGCATCGAAGGGTTGATCGCCCGCTACGAGCTGGGCGCGCTGCGCCACCAGCTGTCCGGGACGATGAGCGGCGGGCAGAAGCAGCGGCTCGCGCTCGCGGCCGCGACGCTTCACAGGCCCGAGCTGCTCTTCCTCGACGAGCCGACGAGCGCCGTCGACCCGGAGAACCGGCGCAACTTCTGGGAGCTGCTGTTCGAGCTGGTCGACGAGGGGATCACGATCCTCGTTTCGACTCACTACATGGACGAGGCCGAGCGTTGCCACGAGCTGGCGATTCTCGATGAGGGGGTGCTCGCCAAGAGCGGAAAGCCGGGCCAGCTCAAGAAGGACATCGGCCTCGAGGTGCTCGAGGTCGAGGCGGAGGACCTGAGGCCGGTGAAGGCCCAGCTCGACGGGCTCGACGGCGTCGTCAGCCTGACTCAGCTCGGAAGTCGGCTCCACGTGCTGCTGGAACCCTCCGAGGGCAACGCCGAACTTGCCGTCCGAGCACGCCTCGAGTCCGCCGGGGTGAGCGCGCGTGTGCAGGATGTGTACCCGAGTCTCGAGGACGTCTTCGTGGCGGCGACCCGATGAGCTTCCTGTTGAGGACGCTGGCCATCGCGCGCAAGGAGATCGTGCAGCTGCGGCGCGACCGGCTTACCGGAGGGATGATCATCGGCATCCCGACGCTGCAGCTGCTCCTGTTCGGATACGCGATCAACACGGACGTGCGCTATCTGAGGGCAGGCGTCGCCGACATGGCGGGGACGCAGCTGTCGCGGAATCTGATCAGCGACGCCCGGGCCTCGCAGGTCGTCGAGGTCGTGGCCCAGGTCGAGACGCCCGAGCAGCTCGAGGGGCTGCTGCGCATGGGCTTGATCTCGGTCGGCCTCGTCATCCCGCACGACTTCGACCGGCGGGTCGCGATCGGATCCAGAGCACCCGCTCAGCTCCTCGTCGACGCCTCCGACCCCACGCTGCTGCAGTCCGCGCGTGGGCTCCTCGACATGCCGGTGCCGGGACGCCCGGGCCTGACGCGCACGACGCACCCGGGCACTTTCGAGCTGCGAGCTCACTACAACCCCGAGCGCCGCTCCGAAGTCCAGATCGTGCCGTCGCTGATCGGCGTGATCCTCACGCTCACGATGTCGCTCTTCACCGCCGTCGCTATCGTTCGTGAGCGCGAGCGCGGGACGCTCGAGTTCCTGATCAACACGCCGGTGCGAACAGTCGAGCTGATGCTCGGCAAGATCCTTCCCTACATCGTCATCGGCTTTGTTCAAGTCAGCCTGATCCTGGTCATCGGCGTGCTGCTGTTCCGGGTGCCGATTCGCGGATCGCTCCTCGATCTCTACGCCGGGGCGGGTCTGTTCATCGCGGCAACGCTCTCGATCGGGCTGCTGATCTCGACGGCGGCCAAGACGCAGTTTCAGGCGTTCCAGCTGACGATCTTCTTCTTCCTGCCCTCGCTGTTGCTGTCGGGGTTCATGTTCCCGTTCGAGGGGATGCCCCGCTTCGCGCAGCGAATCTCGGAGTTGCTTCCGCTGACGCACTTCGTTCGCATCGTGCGGGGGGTGATCCTGCGCGACGCGGCGCTCCTGGAGATACGCCACGCGATCGGACCGCTCGTCGTCTTCTTCGTCGTGATGATGAGTCTGGCGGTGCTGCGCTTCAGGAAGCGGTTGGACTGACCGCTTCCAGGGAATCACATAGTACCAGACACGACCCCAGGCCTCAAGCTTCGGGGGCGGGGGCGGCCTTGATCGTCTTCTTCTTGGCGCGGGTTTTGCGGGGCCGCGGGGGTGCCTTGGCGACCAGCTGGGCCTGGAACATGTCCGTGACGAACTTCTTGACGCCGTGGTCGTAGAAGTCGACGGTCGTGCGCCGCTTGTTCGATTCCGTGGCGATCCCGATGCCGAACGAGGGATGGTTCACGCACTGGCCTTCTCTGAGCACCTTCACTAGGCAGCCTCCGCGGTTTGAGAGTGATGCGCCGAGAGCCGTACGAAGCCCGAGATCTCTTGGGGAGTGATTGGATCCGGCCGCTGGGTCGAGCGGCCGCTGAAGAAATCGAACAGCCCGCGTTGCGCGCGTTGTAGCTAAAGGGATTCTACCATGGCACTCGCCCGTTGCCGATTCGGCGAGGCCGACTCGGGTCGCTCCAGCTGCGTTTCGGCCGCCGCGATCAGGTCCGAGAGGCCAGTCCGGCCCCGGGCGCTCACGAGCACGCCAGCGTAGCGCCGCGCCAGGGCAGCGCCCGCCGCTGGCCCGATCAGATCACCCTTGTTGAACACGATCAGGCGGGGAATGGCTGCCAGCTCGAGCTTCTCGAGCAGCCGCTCGACGGCCTGTTTCTTGTCTTCCATGTGCTCGTCGGAGGCGTCGACCACGTGGAGCAACAGGTCCGCATCTGCAAGCTCCTCCACCGTCGCGCGAAACGCCGCGAGCAGGTCCTTGGGGAGGTCGCTGATGAAGCCCACCGTGTCTGTGATGATCACCTCCCCCTCGCGAGGGAAGCGCAGCCGCCGGCTCGTGGGATCGAGTGTCATGAAGAGTTGGTCGGCGACGGCCACGCGACTCTCGGTCATCGCGTTGAGAAGCGTGCTCTTGCCCGCATTCGTGTAGCCGATGATCGACAGCACCGGCAGAGCGGCGCGGCGACGGCGGCGGCGGAGGTCGCGCTGCTTGGAGAGCTTGCCGATCTCTTTCTGGAGAGCCCGGATCCGATCCCGAATCCGGCGCCGTCCGATCTCCATCACCGTCTCACCCGGGCCGCGGCCACCGATCCCCCCGGTGAGCCGCGACAGCCCCGCGTCCTTGTCGGTCAGGCGGGGCAGCGAGTAGCGGAGCTGCGCCAGCTCCACCTGAAGCTTGCCATCGCGGCTTCGTGCCCGCTGGGCGAAGATGTCGAGGATCAGCTGGGTGCGATCGATCGCCTTGAGACCCGTCCCGTCCTCGAATGCGCGCGCCTGGGCGGGCTTCAGGTCGATGTCGAAGATCGCGACGGTGGCTCCGCCGCGCATCGATTCCAGCACGATCTCCTCGAGCTTGCCCGGACCGACGACGGTCTTGGGATGAATCCGCGAGCGCCGCTGCCGCACCCGGCCCGCGATCTCGACGCCCGCCGCCCCGACCAGCTCGAGCAGCTCCTCGAAGCGACCCGCATCGGTGGTCACGCCGATCGCGATCGCTCGCTCGGCGTCCTTCGCGCCGCGGGAACGAGCCGAGACCCTGGCAGCTTCGGCTTCGAGAGCGCTCACCTCGCTCTCGAAGTTCATGCTCAGCGCCTGTAGAGTCCTGGCGCGCACGATACGGTGTGGCTTCGAGCCCGCGCCGCCCGATACTTCGGGCCTGAGCAGCGCGACCTCCACGCGACCGGGCGGTCCGGACGACGCGTCGATCATCGCGACGGCGTCGAGCCGCAACAGCACGAGGTCGTTTAGGTCATCCGCCGTGAGCGGCTCCCCTCGCAGATGCGTGTGGACGAGGCGCAGACCGCGGAAACGACCCAGGCCGCCGCGGAGACGACCGATGTCCGGAAGGTCGAGGCGCTTCGCGTCGCCGACGATGACGTTGCGGATCGATCCGTCCCGTCCTATGAGCACGCCGACCTGCCGACCGATCTCGCTCGAGACCTCGACCATGTGGCGAGCCAGCTCGGATGAGACGAGCTCCGCAGGGCTCACGCGTCGACGGTATGTCCGCTCGAGGGCCCGGCGGTGGGATGCCTTGAGACCGAGTGTGTTTCCGCTCAGGTGCGCTATGGCCGGCTCCTTCGGCGCAAGCGTGTCATTTCCGTGGACCGATGGGAAGGGGCTGCCGACCTCGTGTCATGCGCCAGAGCTTTGTTGGCATTCGAGCGCCGATGCATCGACGCTCTCGGTGCTCAACAACTTCTAGCGCAGGACACTAGAGCGAGCCGCATGGCGTCGGCGTGTCGTCGCAAAGCCGACTGGATCGCGGGATGATCCGAGGCGCGCGTGCGCCCGTCTCGCAGCGGCTCCAGATGCGTCGAGAGCAGCTCGACTCGCCCCGCCTTGCGGTCGGCCTTCAGGTCGCAGCGAGCGACGATGCGCTCGCCGGCGAGCACGGGCAGGCAGTAGTATCCGTGCTCGCGCTTCTCGGGCGGCTTGAAGATCTCCATGACGTGGTCGAAGTCGAACAGCTGCTGAGTGCGACGCTTGTCCCACAGTACGGGGTCGAATGGCGAGAGGAGAACGGCTCGATCGCGACGAGGCCGAATGCTTGCGAGCCGCCCCGCCAGCTCGAGATCCTCGGGGCGGATCCATCCCGTGGAGCGTGGCGAGCCTTCGATGGCGCAGGCTGCGATCCTTCCTTCCAGCTGGAGACGCTTCAGGGCAGCGTCGATCTCCGGCCTCATGTTGCGCAGGCGCCACGTCCCCGCCAGCGTGCCCGTCGTGGCCCATCCCACGGCCGCGAGCGCGCGCAGTAGAAGCTGCGCGATCGCGGCTCGCCGGGGAACGCGCTGCTCGCGCCAGCGTTCCGCGATGACGCGCTTGGTCAGGTCGTAGACGCGCTGAAATCCGCGTCGCTCCCGGATCGCGAGATCGCCGCACGACCAGAGAGCGGAGAGCAGCTTCTTGTTGACGCTGAGGTTCCACCACCCCGGCTTCGCCGTCTCGCCAAGATCCGAGGATCGAAGCGGCCCCTCGTCCCGGACCCGGCGCATGATGGCTCGCGCCTGGCGAGGATGCTGCCCGATCAGATCGCCCCACCACGGGTGGGTCCGATTGGCGATCCGACGGAAGCCGAAGTGCGGATACAGCTCGATCGGCAGCCAGCTCGCCTCGTGGCCCCAGTACTCGAATACTGGTGCACCGGGCCGAAGCAGGCTCTCCGGGACGCCGGCATCGAGACCGGTGATCCTGGAGTGCAGCACCAGCCCGTGGGCGCGCGCGCCGGCGACGGCGATGCTGTCGATCTGCAGATACGCGAGGCGCCGAAGGGCCTCGTGGCACCGCTCGCGCCCGCCGCGTCTGGCCCGACTCGGCCAGCCCGTCAGCTCGGGCTTGAGCAGACCCGACAGCGCCAGCGCCAGCCGCCGCGCTTCGAGCTTGGAGATGGTGTGCAGGTGAGCCCCCTCCCGCCTCGAAGGAAGAGGGCGCGCGTTTGGGGCCCTCCCCAGTGAGGGGAAGGCTCCAATCTACTCGGACTTCGGGGTCGCCTCGATGTCGAGCTGGATCTCGATCTCCTCGCCGACTAGCACGCCGCCGGCCTCGACGACCTCGTTCCAGGTCATCCCGTAGTCCTTGCGGTTGACGGTGGTCGAGGCGGTGAAGCCGTAGCGCACGTTGCCCCAGGGATCTTTGCCGCTGCCCAGGAACTCGGCGTCGAGAACCACCTCGCGGGAAACACCGTGCATCGTGAGAGTGCCCACGATCCTGCCGGCTTTGCCCGACACGTCCGTGATCTCGCTGATCTCGAACTCGATGCTCGGGTACTTCGCCACGTCGAAGAAGCGATTGCTGCGCAGGTCCTTGTCACGCGCCTCGACGTTCGTGTCGATGCTCCCGACCTTGATCGATGCCTTGACGCTCGAGGCCGCGAGGTTGTCCTCGCTGATCTCGATGCTGCCACTGAAATCGTTGAAGCGACCCTGGACCTTCGTGAACAGATGGCGAACCTTGAAGCTGATCGTCGAGTGCTGCAGGTCGATTTCCAGCTCACCCGCCTCTGCGGGACCGCCTCCCAGTACGAGCGCCGCGGCGACTGCCGTGGCGACGACCGCGCGGCGCGCCCAGTCATTCCCAATGCTCATGCTCTCTCCTTAGAGTTTCGTGGAGCCGGCGAGGACCGAACGCCCTCGACGGCACATGAAAGGGCGGTTCTCAGCCCTTCTTCTCCTCTTCCGGTTTCGCGTCGACCGGCGTCAGGCTGCCGCCGTCCAGGCGCAGGCAGGTGTCCTTGTCCATGTCGATGTAGCCCACCCGCTTGCAGGAGTTCTGGCCGGCGCAGGAGTGGCCCTTGCCGCCACAGTCGCCGGTTCCCTTGCACTTGTTCACGCCGTAGCAGTGAACTTCCCCCGCTTCCTGAGCGTGGGCGGCGGAAGGACTCATCGCGACGGGAATCGCCAGAGCGCTCGCGAGAGACGCCATCAACAAACGACGGGATTTGGATATCGCCATTGCTTTTCTCCTCAAATAATCCGAAACCGGTGCCAGACCACCTGACACCATCTGTTTCGAAAACACTCCGTCCACGACCAGGCCGCGGAATGCGCTGACGACCTGGTTGATCTCGTCCGGGCCGGAAGCGTCCTCCAGCAGGCCGCCCAGGCTGCCGTGACGCTCCGCGTGATCAACGACGCGACCGCTCGACGCGTCGACCTCGATCGGGACGACGTCGAATCGCCGGCGCCTCACCAACACGTGGCCGGGCTTCTCCTCGACCCGCAGATCGACCTCTTCGTCGGGCACATCCTTGAGGCGCCAGAGGCGCACGAGCGGCCACCTGGACCGGATCACCCGATGACCGGGAACGAGCCGCAGCTGCAGGTCCGCCAGGCCGTCGTGGCCCACTGCCTGAAGCTCCTCCCACGTCACCGGCTCCGCGTCGGCTGCGATGAAGGCGCGCGACAGAGCCCACTCGAGAAGGGCGAGGTCGGCAAGGAACGGAAGCTCTTCACTCAGCGGATCGGTGCGAAGGAAGTCGGCCAGATGGACGCCGACCCGGCCGAGGTCGAACGATTCCGAAGGATGGCGATCGGCGTAGCGCGCGGCGAGCGAAGTAAAGGGACCGTGCCCGAGGATTCGCCCCAGCGCGGGATAGTCGTCCTCCAGCGCTTCGACGACTCGCGGAAGCAGGCCCGTCGCATAGATGCTGAATCGCCCTTCGACGCTTCCGGCCGGAGGTTCCCGGAACAGCTCGAGCGCGGCCACTCGACGCCGAGACTCGAGACCGAGCGCGGTGAGGAAGGTCTGCTGCTTCGCTGCGACGGCCGTCGGGTTCACGCGATGGCCCGCGCTGCCGAGCCGTCCAGGACGTCCTGAGCGATGCTCATCTCTTCCATCAAGACCGGGAGAGCCGGCACGTTCGCGTCGCGCTCGATCAGGGTCGGAACAGGCCCGAAGCGCTCCACGGCGCGCTCGTAGAGCCGCCACACGTCTTCGGGAATCGGGTGATCATGAGTGTCGATCACGTGGTCCCCGTGGTCCTCGTGGCCAGCGAGATGAAACTGCTTGACGCGCTCGCGTGGCACACCCTCCAGAAACGCGATCGGATCGATCGCGTGATTCCGCGCGTTCACGTAGACGTTGTTGACGTCCAGCAGAATGCCGCAATCCGCACGCTCGGCGACCGCTGTGAGGAACTCGTGTTCGGCCATCGTCGATCCGTCGAACTCGAGGTAGGTCGAGATGTTCTCGACCAGGATCTGTCGACCCAGCTCGTGTTGCACCTGCCGGATCTTTGCTGCCGCGATGACCACGGCCTCCTCGATGAAGGGGAGCGGAAGCAGGTCGTGGCTGTTGTGCCCTCCGAGGCCGGTCCAGCAGAGGTGGTCCGAGACGATCGCCGGTTCGCAGCGCTCGACCAGACGCTTGAGAGCGGCCAGATGCTCCAGATTCAGCGGCTCACTGGAGCCGACCGACATGGAGACTCCGTGCAGGGCGAGCGGGTAGTCGCGGCGTACCTGCTCGAGCACATGAAGCGGCCGCCCACCCGCGACCATGAAGTTCTCGGAGATCACCTCGAACCAGGGAACCGATGGGTGCTCGGCGAGAACGACGTCGTGATGCTCGCGACGCAGACCCACACCGCAGCCGCTCAAGCGCTCGATCGCCCGGTCCGTCGAGGTGATCTCGGCCATGCTCGCTAGCCAGAACGTCGCGAGTTGGCTTCGAATTCCCCGCGAGGTCCGGCGACGTCATCGCAACTAACTCGATACAGATCTAAGAGCTGCGACGCAAGGGCAGAATGCGAATGATGGACTGCCACTTGAAGAGATGTCAACAACTGTCATGGCGAGTCCTACGACACGAAAAGAGCCGGGTTGGACCTCCAAACGCGAGGAACCGACCCGGCGCCAGGAATGCTGCGCGCCCGGGCCGCTGCGGCGGCCCGGCTGGCGACGGCTCGTCAGGCCGCCTTGATCGCGATCTGCCTGGGCTTGGCTTCCGCCTTCTGCGGGACGACGACCTCGAGAACGCCGTCCTTGTAGTTGGCCTGCACGTTGTCGCGATCCACGGTCGCCGGAAGCGTGAAGCTGCGCTCGAACGTCCCGAAGGCTCGCTCCCGCCAGTGATAGCTCTTGTCGTCCTTCCCGGTCTCGGCGCGTCGCTCGCCGCGGATCGTCAGCACGTTGTTCTCCACGGTCAGGGCAACGTCCTTCAAGTCGACTCCGGGCAGCTCCACCGTCAGTTGAATCGATCCGTCCTGCTCGTGAGCGTCGACGGTCGGTGTCCAGCTCGAAGCGAGCGGCGACTCCTGCCACTGCTCACCGCGCCAAGTCGGGCCAAAGAAACGATCGAGCATCTTCCGATCAATGCTCCCAAAGGGTTCCCATCGCACCAGGGACATGTCTACCTCCTCCAATCAAGTAACCGCACCTCACCGCTCGATCGGAGATTTACACGAGCGGGGAGCGTGAGAGTCATTTATTATTCTATTTAACACAGATAATATGCGTCTTATCAACGCATATGTCAAGACAAACTAGTCGAAAGGATCTAAGATGTAGAACTAGAGGCATTTGTATCAACACCCGGCCTGAGAATCAGGCAGTCAAAAAAGATACTGTGTTAAGCATCTCAATTTCAAGAATTAGTTTAACTCAGGGCTGTTAAGCGACAGTGATAGGCTACCTTTGGCTTTTTTTATGTTGGAAAATCCCGGAAACCCTGGTAGATTCCCCGACTGATTTGATGGTTGGAGGAACCTGAATGAACCGTGCCGTTGTCCGTTCAATAGCTTTATCGGGGCTCGTCATCGCCCTAGGCTGCAGCACCGACAGTCCGGTCCAGCCCACCGCGACGGTCACTTCGACTACTACTACTACTACTACTACTACTACTACTACTACGCTTCCCCCGGCAACGGCAACAGGTTGCTCGCTGGAAGCGAGGCCCGATTGCAGCGCGTCGGAATCGTCCCCAGGGGTGTTCGGCTGCTGCAACGCGAACGTGGGGACCGACGACGTTTACGGACATCAGGTAGTGGCTGCCATGGAGGAAGTGCTGAAGGACCCCAACGTTCTCGACGGCGAAGGACGAATCCGAGACATCAACGCTTTCGTCCAGGCCGTCGCGGCCAAGGTCGAAGAGATGTTCCCGTTGTGCGCAAAACAGGGTGGCCCGCCCGACGAGCTGGCCGTGAAGGGAACGAACGATTTCAGCGAGCAGTTCGACATCGTCCTGGGCACCAACAGCACCCCGCTCTTCGGCTTCTTCGCCGCCCGCTGCCAGCCGCCGAGGATCTAGGCCGAGCAAGCCGACTTTGTTCGAATCGAAGGGCTCGCTGCGGCGACGGCGAGCCCTTCACTTTCTCTCGGGCGCCGACCCACACCGCCTGCTGGATCGCTCATCGCGCGAGTACCCCCAGGAGTCTCGTCTTCGTTGCCTCGCCAATCCGAACACTGTCTTCGGCGCGAGTTGGTAGGCTGGCGATGAGCGCATCAGCGATCCACTGGTCTCTCCCACGGGACGACGATCGCCTTCACGCTGCGTACGACGGCCCTCGAGGACCTGCGGAAAGGACTCGATGCTGCGCTAGCGCGCTTCGATTCCCTCGATGGAGACCGGGTCTGCGCGCTCGGGGCCTGCTACGGCAGGTACATGATCAACTGGATCGCCGGCCAGTGGCCGAACCGCTTCCGCTGTCTCGTCAATCACGACGGCGTCTTCGACAACCGCTCGATGTACTTCGAGACGGAGGAGCTGTGGTTCCCCGAGTGGGGGCACGGTGGCCCCTACTGGGCCAATCCGGCCGGCGCGCTCCACGTCGGCGACTGGAAGACACCGATCCTCGTCGTTCACGGCGCTCTCGACTACCGGGTCATCGAGACGCAAGGCTTCGCAGCGTTCACCGCCCTGCAGCGCAAGCGCATCCCGAGCCAGCTCCTCTACTTCCCCGACGAGAACCACTGGGTGCTCAAACCGCAGAACTCGATCCAGTGGGGCGACACGGTGCTCGCGTGGTTGGCGCGATGGCTGGGGCCGTAGCGAGAAGCCTCGCCTCGGTGGATCGGCCCGGTCGATGCGGCGCGCTCGCTTAAGTCAGGGCCTCCGCCAAGCAATGCGTCGCCATGCGGCGCGCAGCGCCGCCAAAAACAAGATCTGGCAGCAGCAGGGCGCCGCAGTAGCAAACGCGGAAGATCGCTTCCCTGAAGTGCGCGCGGTGAACGCCGCGTTGGATTGCGGCTGCAAGATCCTGTCGACCGTGCCGCCTGGCTGCGCGACGCGAAGCCCCTCGTGCCACACGCTCCAGATCCGCATCACCTCGCGGGCGCCGCGAGCGAGCCGCGCGTCGATGGGCAAGCCCATCCGCAACGGCTCGCCCAGCCTGGCCGCGAGCGGCAGCAGCGCGACCAACCAGGCATCGCCGGACCGGGAGAGCGTCGCGGCGTGTCGCTCTGGGACGTCGAACCACAAATCCTCGACGTCTGCGGCGTCGTCGTATGCGACGCGGCCCACCACACGAACGCGTCCCGGGTCACCGGTATCTCGCAGGACGTCGACGCTTCGAAGCTCCATCAGCAGCGCGTAGTCTATGATCCCCATTCTCAAGGAGGACGCATGGCTCTCGGCTGGTTGCTGGCTGTCGCCGTCATCGCCGCCCCGACCGATCAGCAGGTTCGTGAGCTGTTCCAAGCGGCGCGGGCCGGCGATCTCGAGGCGGTTCGGGCGCTCGTAGACGGCGGCGTCCCCGCGGAAACCGAGCACACTTGGGGCATGACGGCCCTGACCGTCGCCGCCGAGCACGGACATCTCGATGTCGTGCGCTTCCTGCTGGAGCAGGGGGCCGATCCGAACGCCCACTACACCTTCCACAACTACCGCCCCGTCGAGGTCGCGCTTTCCCAAGGGCACGTCGAGGTCGCGATTCTGCTGCTTCAGAACGGCGCGGAGAACCGCGAGGCGGCGCTCGACGTCGCGCTTCGCAACGGCTCCGTTGCGCTCGCCGAAGCCGCCATCGCGAGCGGCCCCATCCTCGCGTCCCGCCTGGCCGCGCTGAAAACGCAGGCCGAGGGAAAAGACCCGGCGTTGCGGGCGGTGATCGCCCGTGCCGAGAGCCGCCCCGACCCACCGCCACCGATCTTGAGCGCGGATGAGCTTCGATCGCTCGAGGGACGCTTCGAGGGCTGGGACTCGGGCGAGGAGGTCGCGGCGAGCGTCCAGGGCGATCGGCTCGTGCTCACGCTCGGCGACCAGCGCCTGCCGCTCGAGGCGGTGGCGGAGAACACGTTCCGTTCGGCCGACGGCTCGGTGGAGGTCGTCTTCTGGGGTCGTGCCGGGACGATCGAGGGAATCCGCCTCGCGCGCGACGGGAGCGAGCCGCAGTCGCTGCGACACACGGTCGCGGATGTGGTCGCTGCGACCCCCATCGAAAGCGGTCGCGGTGATCCCGTCGTTTCCGAGCGTGCCCCCACCGTCAACTGGCCCGGCTTCCGGGGAGCGTATTCGGACGGCGTCGGCGACGGGGTGGACACGCCGACACTCTGGGACGTCGAGAGCGGTGAGAACGTCTTGTGGCAAGCATCGCTCCCGGGCCTGGGCAATTCGAGCCCGGTCGTCTGGGGCGACCGTATCTTCGTGACCACCGCCGTTGCCGAGGGCATCGAGCAGACGATCGAGACGGGTCTGACCGGCAGCGGGCGCGAGGTGGATGAACCGGTGGCTCACAGCTGGCGGGTGTTGGCCTTCGACAAGCGCAGCGGAAAGCAGCTCTGGAACACCGAGATCGGGCGAGCGGTTCCCGAGACGCGGAGGCATTTCAAGGCCTCGCAGGCCAGCTCGTCGCCCGCGACCGACGGCCGATCCGTCGCCGTCGTGTTTCCCACGGCGGGTCTCGCGCTGCTCGACTTCGAAGGCAAGGTGCGCTGGAAGTATCCGCTGGGCGGTCTGGCGGCGGGAGCTTTCGCCGACCCGACGATCCAGGGGGGATTCGCCAGCAGCCCGATCATCCACGACTCGCGCGTCATCGTTCAGGTCGACATCCAGGACGGCCCGTACCTGGCGGCGTGGAGCGTCGAGGACGGCGACCTGCTGTGGCGCACCGAGAGGGACGTCGCGCCCTCGTGGGCGACACCCGTCGTGTTCCGACATGGCGACACCGAAGAGCTGGTCGCCAACGGCTCCACGATCCGCGGCTACGACCTCGAGACAGGCGCCGAGCTCTGGCGACTGGGTCCCAGCTCCGAGCTCGTCATCGCGACCCCGGTGGTGGGTGACGGCGTCGTCTACGCCTCCGCAGGCTATCCACCGGTCAAGCCGATCTATGCGATCAAGGCGGGCACTCGGGGGCAACTCGCCGTCGAGCCTGGGAAAAAGAACGCCGGGATCGCATGGAGTCACAATCGCGGCGGCGCCTACATGCCGACGCCGCTGCTGTATCGGGGGCTCTTCTACGTTGTCCACCACAACAGCTGTACGCGGCCACCGAGGAGGGACTCGTCTACGTCCTCGAAGCGGGCGCCAACCCGAAGGAGCTCGGCGTGATGGAAATGGGCGAGCCGGTCATGGCGAGCCCCGCCGTGTCCGAAGGCATCCTGCTGATCCGCACGCCGACGCGGTTGATAGCGATCGGCAGCAAGGGCGCCACTGGCGACGAGTAGCCCGCTCCTGGCGGTCCTCCTCGGGGTCCTGGCCGGCTCGGTCTCGCCCGCGCGCGCCGGGGATGCGCCGGACTTCGTCGCCACGATCCACCCCGCGACGGCGATCGTATCCGAGCTCGTCGCTGGCCGGGGCACCGTGACGACCCTGGTGCCGCCGGGCTCGTCCCCACACACCTTCGATCCACGCCCCTCTCAGGTGCTGCGCGCCAGTGACGCGACGGCGCTCGTGTTCGTAGCGGCCGAGCTCGACGGCTGGGCAGCACGTCTCCCCGCTCGGCGCCAAGTCGAGCTGCTGTCGCTGGTTCCAGTGGCGGACCGGCTGGCCGCCTGGCAGTCGGACGCTTCGCAGGGCGAGCAGTGGGACCCGCATTTCTGGATGAGCCCCGCGGTCGTCCGAGCCCTGGCTTCGCCGCTCGGGCGGCTTTTGTGTGAGATCGATTCCGCAGGTTGCGAGATCTACTCCGAAAACGCGGTCGCCTTTTCCGAACGGCTCGATGCTCTCGACGTGGAGCTCGCGGACCGGCTGCGACGGCTCTCGGGAGTGGGGTTCGTGCTCTTCCACCCGTCGCTCCGTTACCTTCTCGATCGCTACGGCCTCGTGGTGGCGGGAGTGATCGTGCCTTTCCCCGGCAAGGAGCCGACACCTCGGGCACTGGCCGCGATCATCCGCCGCCGCCAGCAGGAGCGCATGCGCGTCGTTCTGACCGAGCCCCAGCTTCCCCTGGGCCCCGCGCAGGCGGTGGCCGAAGCCGCCGAGGCCAGCCTCGTGCACGTGGATCCGATCGGCGGCGGCGCAGGGCGCTCGGGCTACTTCGAGCTGCTCCGCTACAACGTGGACGCTCTCGCCGGGACCGTGCGATGAGGGCACCGGCACTGCGAGCGTCGGCGCTCGGGGTCGACCGCGGTGGCGCCGCGGTGCTCCAGGGCTTCGACTTCGAAGTTCCGGAAGGATCGTTCGCGGCACTGATCGGCCCCAACGGTGCTGGCAAGTCCACCCTGATCGCCGCCATCCTCGGCACCCTGGCCCCGAGCCGCGGCCGCCTCGAGGTGCTCGGAGGCGAGCCCGGCGCCAACGCCGGTGCGGTGGGCTACGTCCCGCAACGCAAGACCCTCGACGTCACTTTCCCTGCTCTGGCCTGGGAGTTGGTAGCGACGGGAGTGGCGCCCACCTGGCCGTTCGCGCCCTCGGGGGGAGCCGCGGTCACCCGCGCCCTCGAGCGGGTCGGCGGCGGGCACCTCGCCGAGCGCTCCGTGCCCGACCTCTCAGGCGGAGAGCTGCAGCGCGTATTTCTCGCCCGAGCGCTCGCCCGCAACCCGCGGCTGCTGATCCTCGACGAGCCGGCAACGGGGATCGACGTCACCGGCGAGGCCGACATGTACGGGATGCTCGAAGCGTTTCAGTCGGAGACCGGCGCCACGGTGCTGATGGCGACTCACGACCTCGATGCGGCAGAGCACCATGCCAGCCACGTTCTGCTCATGGCGCGGCGCCAGGTGGCTTTCGGTGCGGCCGAAGTCGCCCTCAGCGAGGACCACCTGCGAACCGCGTTCAGCCACGTCGGTCACGCGCATCCTCTCGGGATGGCCCACACCGATGCTTGAGGCCTTCGAGCTCCCGTTCATGCAAAGGGCGCTGGTCGCGGCCCTGCTGCTGGGCGTGCTCGCCGCCTTCTACGGCAGCTTCGTCGTCCAGCGCGGCCTGAGCTTCCTCGGCAGCGGCCTGGCACACGCGGCATTCGGCGGCGTGGCGCTCGGCCTGCTTCTGGACGTCGAGCCGCTGCTGACGGCCGTCCCCTTCACCGTCGCGGTCGCCCTCGGAATCTCTTGGGTCGGGCGCGGGTCGCGCCTCAGCAGCGACACGACGATCGGGATCTTCTTCTCCCTGTCGATGGCGCTCGGCATCGTCTTCTTATCGCTCAAGCAGGGCTACAGCTCGGACGCGTTCGCGTATCTGTTCGGCTCGATCCTGGCCGTGTCGAGGCTCGACATCGGGCTGGCCGCCGGGCTCGTCGCCGTCGCCGTCGCGGCGACCCGCCTGTGGGGGCGCTGGGCCTATGCGAGCTTCGACCGCGACCTCGCCCGGGCGGACGGCCTGCCCGTCGACCGGGATGACGACGTCCTCTCTTTGCTCATCGCGCTGACCGTAGTCGCGGCCATCAAGATCGTCGGCATCGTATTGGTAGCCGCCTTCTTGGTGATTCCTCCCGCCACCGCGCGCTTGTGGTCGAGCCGCTTCGGCGCGATGACGGTCGGCTCGCTCGTGCTCGGTGGTGCGACCGCGGTGCTGGGGCTGCTCGGCTCGTACCGCTTCGATCTGCCCAGCGGCGCGACCATCATCCTGCTGCAAGCGAGCCTGTTCTTCGTGGCGTTCGCCGCGACGCGTTTCAAGCGCAACGAACGTTGAGGCGGATCCGTCAGGTCTGCTGAGCCGCGGGTGACTCATCGTGCGCGCAGCGGTGCACCTCCACGCTGACGTGCGCCAGGTCGAGATCGAGATCGGCCGGCAGCCGCGCCTTGTAGTCGTCGGCGGAGCGGGGATCGCTCGTGACGACGGACAGGATTGCCGCGTACGAGGCGGGGGCGATCGACCAGATGTGGATGTCGGCGACCGTGTCGCCGCTCTCCGCCTCGAGCGCCTCGCGGATCCGATCCTGCACTTCGCGCGGCGCCTGCCGGTCGAGCAGCACGGCAGCGGTCTGCCGAGTCAGTGCATGCGACCAACGCAGGATGATGACGGCGCCGAGGATGCCGACCGCTGGATCGACGACCGTCAGGCCGAGGTACTTGCCCGCCCCCAGCGCCGTGATGGCGAGGACCGAAGTGAGCATGTCCGCCACCACGTGGAGATAGGCAGAGCGCAGGTTGTGGTCGTGTGCATGCGGGTCGGCGCCGCGAGGATGGCTGAATGCGGTGGCGCGGGCGCTGCCACCCACGAGGATCCATGCGCTCAGCGCGTTCACCGCGAGACCGAGCACCGCCACGGCGATCGCACCGTCGAAGGAGATCGGTACCGGGTCGAGGATGCGCTCCACGCTCTCCCACGCCATCACCGCGGCGAACGCGCCAAGCAGGACGGCGCCGGCGAAGGCAGCCAGCGAGTTGACCTTGCCGGTTCCGAAAGCGAAGCGCTGATCCCGAGCGTGACGTCGCGCGTACCAATAGGCGAAAGCCGCCAGCCCGAGCGCCGCCGTATGGGAGGCCATGTGGAGGCCGTCTGCCAGCAGCGCCATCGAGCCGAAATAGAGACCCGCAGCGACCTCGACGAGCATCGTCGTCGTCGTGATGCCGATCACCCAGAGAGTGCGCCGCTCGCCGGGACGAACCTCGTCCTGTCCGAAGGTGTGGTCGTGGCTCCAGCGCGGCAGGCAGCGACTGTGTACGGTCACGCGTGCGCCCGCAATGGCGCGATCGCCAGCTCCGAGGCGTGGTCCAGAGCGCTGCTGATGAGCTCCACCACGTGGCGGTCTGCGAGCGAATAATAAATGTGCCGCCCTTGGCGCCGACGCTGGACCAGCCCGGCGCCGCGGAGTACCCGAAGCCTCTCGGAGATCGTCGAGAGCTGCTCGCCCGTCTCGGCGGCCAGCTCGCTCACGCAGCACTCTCCCCAGGAGAGGCGTTCGAGCAGCCGCAGGCGCGCGGGCTCGCCGACCGTGCGAAACAGCGTCGCGGCGCGATCGACGATCGAGGCGTCGAGGCGCGGCCCCGGCGAGCCCTCGTGAGCGTCGCAGTCAGGTTCGGGGAGTGCCGGAGCTATAGTCCTAGACTTCATGAACTATTGAAGTATAGTGGATCACAATTGAAGATCAAGCGGCGATGACGACGGCGACCGACCGGATCGCGGAGGCTCATCCGGGACGCTTTTGGCACACGCTCGACGACGGTCGTGTCCAATGCGACCTGTGCCCCCGCTATTGCCGCCTCAACGAAGGACAGCGCGGCTTCTGCTTCGTGCGGGCGCGGCAGGATGACGCCATCGTGTTGACGACCTACGGCCGCTCCAGCGGCTTCTGTGTGGATCCGGTCGAGAAGAAGCCGTTGAATCACTTCCTTCCCGGGACGCCGATCCTGTCGTTCGGCACGGCCGGCTGCAATCTGGGCTGTCGTTTCTGCCAGAACTGGGACATCAGCAAGTCGCGGGAGTTCGACCGTCTCGCCGACCAGGCGTCGCCCGACCAGATCGCAAACGCCGCGCTGCGGCTCGGATGTCGCGGCGTGGCGTTCACGTACAACGATCCCGTGATCTTTCACGAGTATGCCGTCGACGTCGCGCAGGCGTGCCGCGAACGCGGGATCAAGAGCGTCGCGGTGACCGCCGGCTACGTGTGCGCGGAGCCGAGGGCCGAGTTCTATCGTCACATGGACGCCGCCAACGTCGACTTGAAGGCGTTCACCGAGGGCTTCTACACGGACACGTGCTTCGGGGGTCTCGAGGCCGTGCTGGAGACGCTCGTCTACCTGAAGCGTGAGACCGACGTCTGGTTGGAGCTGACGAACCTCATCATCCCGGGGCTGAACGACGCCGAACGGGAGATCGACGAGATGACGGGTTGGGTCGTGGAGCACCTCGGGCCGGACGTCCCGATCCACTTCACAGCGTTTCATCCCGACTGGAAGATGCGCGACCGGCCACCGACACCCCCCGAGACCCTGGCCCGATCGCGCAAGATCGCTCTCCGGAACGGCGTGCGCTACGCCTACACGGGGAATGTCGTCGATCCGAAGGGCCACAGCACCTACTGCTCGGGCTGCGGCGAGCTCTTGATCGGCCGTGACTGCTACGAGCTGACAGCGTGGAACCTCGAGAACGGGCGCTGCTCGAAGTGCGACGAGCCGCTCCCGGGCGTTCTCGAAAACGAGCCCGGGCGCTGGGGCGCGCGCCGCCAGCCCGTCGCGATCGGACGCTAGTGGCCCGTAACAGGGAGATCGATGCCAGCGAGACCGTCGAGGCGCCCGGATGGCAAGGAGCCGAAGAGGGAGAATACCGGGAGTATTTGACCGATGAGCGACGCAGCCAGGCGGGATGCATCGGCGGTCGCAGCGGTATCGAGTCCCCTGTTACAGGCCACTAGCCTTCAGCCCGCGCTCGCCGCGGCGTCCTCGCTCAGAGCCTTCCACCAAATGGGTAAGAAAAGGGGAGAGGAGTTGAATGATGCAGCTTAGGGGTCGACTGCTCTTTATTCTGGGATGTGGGACAGGGAAACGGTCGCCGCTTCGGGGTGGCCGACGCAGTCGGGTGGTGCCATCTTGCGCAGGACCAGGTCGATCCTCGTGCTGGGAAAGCGCTCGGCGAGAGCATCGAGCATGCGGCGCGCCAGCGACTCGATCAGGTGATGCTCCGAGCCGGTCCCGATCCGCACGACCAGCTCGGCCACCTTCGCGTAGTCGATCGTGTCCTCGAGATCGTCGCTCTTCTCAGCCAAGGAGAGATCGGCGAGGATGTCGACGTCGACCTCGAAGCGGCGCAGGCCGCGGCGCTCGGCCGCGCTCACTCCATGGCGCCCGTCGAAACCGATCTTTGCAATCGAGACCTTCGCGAGGTTCGGCAAACCGCCGCAAGTGTAGTGCAGGCGCGAGACTCGCTCACCTTCCCCGTGTCGGTCGAGATGTAACGACGGGCTGGAGCTGCTGGTCAGCGCTGTTTGCGGATCCCCCTTGGAGCAGAGTGGCTGGAGCATTCGGGATCGCGAACACTCGGCCCTGGTATTTCTCAAAGTCGCCGGCTATCATCTCGATTGAAAGCAGCCAGATATATGTCGTCGAGTGGCGCAGCGGGTCGTGCCCGGACTAGCCGCGGTTTCTTTTCGATGCGGGCTCCGCTGATAGGTGCGCTCGTGGGCGCGGCGTTGATCGCGGCGGATGTGAGCCCGCTGCTGGCGATCGCGTTCGAAGAGGGCCCGTGGGCTTGTAGCTATCACGAGTGCCCGTGTACGCGCGAGAAATGCCTGAAGGACTGTTGCTGCTTTCCGGGCTGGTCGACCATTCCCTCTTCATCCTCCCCCGGCGGAAAGCTGGACACCCAGCTCTTCCCATGCGCAGACGATGAGGATGGCGCAGCCGTTTCCCCTCGGGCTTCCAACCCGCGACTGTTGCCCTGCCCCGCGAGCGCCCCACCCCTCCTGACCTCCGTCAAGTTGTTGCTCATGGCGGCCAGTCTGCCGGTAGCGCCGGCTCTGGGTCCCGCCTCCCCTCCTCCGCGAAGCCCCGCGCTTCGCTGACACGCTTCCGCTTTTTTTCGAGTTGCGTTGGGGTCCTTTGGAGTGAGCCCGGGAGGAGAGTCGATGTTCTGCAAGCAAGTCCGGAAAGCCGCACGCTACACGCCAGTTCTCGCACTGATGGCAGGACCCGCGTCTGCCGACCATGCCACCGCCGTCTTCGGTGAGGGGACGGCCGGGCCGATCAGGACCATAGGTGGCACCACGCTCCCGGAAGGGACATTCGCGCTGTCGTTCCGATTGGAGTACATCGACCTCACCCGCTTTTCGGACGAGGAGCTCCTCGAGATCAGCGAGATCGACGACGAAGTGCATTCCACGGACAACCTGCTCGCGCCGTCTCTCGGCCTCGCCTATGGCGTGACCAACAGGCTCACCCTCGGGCTCCGCCAGCCACACGTGAGCCGCAGGACTGTCCGAGAGTTGCCCCACCACCACGACGACGAGGAGCCGGAGGAGCACCACGACGAGCCCGGCGCCGAGGGCGGGGACGACGAGGGAGAGCACCACGAAGAGGAACTCGAAGTCGTGAACGCCGGGAGTCCGAGCGGGATCGGCGATCTCGTCGCGACCATGCAGCTCAGACTGGCCGGACCGCCGGACGGGACGTCTGGCCTGGCCCTCATTGCCGGTCTGGAGATGCCTACGGGGAGCACCGACGAAGTGACCTCCGAAGGGGATCGCTTCGAGACGGAGCACCAGCCCGGATCCGGCTCGTGGGGCCCCCTGCTGGGCCTCGCCGGGAGCAGAGCCTGGGGGCGCGCCTCGCTTCACGGTAGCTTGATCCTCCAGCTCAACACGGAAGGTGCGCGGGCGACGACGTTCGGCAACTCCACGTCGTACAACGTGGCTTTCGTGCGCCGCTTCGGTGGCGCCGAGGAACACGCCCACGCTCCCGACGCCGGTGAGCACAGTCACGACGAGGGAACGACCCTGGACGGAATCATCGAGCTGAATGGAGAACATTGCGGGCGGGACGAGACCGCCGGCGTCGTCAACGAGAACTCGGGCGGGGACCTGAGCTACCTCTCACCGGGGCTGAGGGTCCGGTTCGCGGGCAAGTGTGCCGCCTTCGAGGTGGGAATACCCATCCTGGACGATCCCAACGGCCGCCAGCATGGGACGGACTATCGCGTGATCGTGGGGTTGGGCACCGCGTTCTGATGTGCGAACTCGGTGAGCCGATAGCGTCGCCCGGTGAAGCTCAGCGGCGATAGCGCATCGGCCGAGCCATCGTCATACCCCACATGCGCCCCATGTTGGCTGGAAGCCGGAGGCGCAAGAACAGGTGATAGGCCTTGGGCGACTCGCCATAGTGGGACTGGAGCCGCTCCGGCACGCGGTAGAAGACCACGTCGCCGCCGAGGCCCAGGTTGAGTCCTTTGAAGTCCACCAGGTCGCGAACGCCGCCGATCGTGATCGCGTCCAGAGGATCGATGAGCTCCTGGGGGTGGGGCACGTGGATGAAGCCGGGGAAGAGCAGATGCTCGGTCTCGAGCTCGACGCGTTCCGCCCGGGTGTAGAGCGTGTTGCGCGAGAAGCGGTGAGTGGCCTCGAACACATACACGTTCGAGTCGCTGAAATCGCGGACGTTGCGTCCGAAGGCGAACATCGCGGCGGTGAAGTCATCGCCGTTCTGGCGGGACCAGGCGACGGACGCTCTCGTGCGGTCGTTGTCCTGGACCTCGAGCGCTTCCGGTTGCTTCAGAAAGCCGTGCGAAACCTGAAACTCCCAGGAGGGGGACGGCCGGTACCAGAGCCGCGCCGCCCAGGAATCGAGCGCTCCCAGGTCCAGGTCCCATCGGTTCTCGTCGGGCTCCCGACCGCGGAATACGGAGCCCTCGAGCATGAGCGGGCCGACGTCGACAGCGGCTGTGATGACGCCCATGGCCACATGGGTCGAGTCCATCGTGTGGTGGGAGAGCGGCGCCATCGGGTTCTCCGCCGCCGATTGGCGGTGCATGAAAGCCACCGGTCCGAGCGCAGGCTCCCCGGACGGACCGCCAGCAATCGTCAGCCCGGCGTTGTCGCCAAGCGCATGCCGGTACACGGCGGACAGCTGCATGAACAGATCGTGGGAATGCTGGCGATCGACCAGCGGCAAGTTCTGGTAGGTCTCGCCCACCTGAAAGAGCAACGCATAGCCGCGCTTTCCCACGGTCACCGGCTCGATCGTAAACATAGTGTTGAACGTCAGGGAGCTTCCCGAGGAGAAGTTCCTCATCGCCATCCCCATCCACCAGTTCTGGGACTTGAAGTCGCTGCTGCCGCGCGGACCGTCCTGGTGGCTGTAGGTGCCGAACAAGACCCCATCCTGCATGAAATGCCATCCACTCGCCGTCGTCATGCTGCCGTGGCCGGAATGGTCCTCGTGCTCGGAAGCGGGCTCCTCCTCGGGCGGGCTCGTCTGCTCGGGCTGGGCGGCGAGCGGCGTCGCTATCGCGAGCCAGAGAAGCAAGCGGAGACTCAGTGAGAGCTGATCTGGGAGTGACATCTGGGTCCTATTCTCTGATGGGCTCCGTCGGAACCCGCGACTCTCCGTGGCATGACCGCGCCTGCCGTTTCCGCGACGGGTCCGATCGGAATCCGTCATGGAGACAGACCAACGATCCGATCACAGCCAGCCCGAGCCTTCCACGCGCTGCCGTCGAGATCGCCCCCTGCGATTACCCTAATTGGGGGTCTCCATTTAACCGGAGGAGTCCAGGTTGGCAGTTCTCCACGGGCGGTTCGCTGGAGAGCGCTCCAGGCTCGGCGGGTGCCCGCGCGCCTGCGGCTGCGAGGGCGGCACTGCCCGGGGCCGCTGGGTGGCGATGAGGTCCTGGTAGCGCACCGGGTCGTGGGCGACGGCGAGCTCGAGCACTCGGTAGAACACCATCCCGCGGCTGCGGGAGGTGCGGCGGTTGAAGCGGAACGCGAACTCATTCAGGTAGCTGGCCAGGTGCGCGTCGTTCACCGAGCCCTGGTGGGTACCCAGCAACCACCGCTTGGCTAGCGAGGCGACCCGGTGCACTGCGGGCAGTAGCTCGCCGGGATCCTCCCCGCGGGTTCGGGCGGCCCGCTGGCTGCGCCGGTCGTGGACGTAGCCGAGCTTCTCCAGCCCGCGGTAGCCCTGCCAGCCGTCGGTGACGACCCTCGCGCCCGGCTCGACGTGAGCCGTTACAAAGGCGTGCAACGAGGCGGCCGACGCATCGGTCAGCGGCAGCATCCGACGTCGATGCCGACGACGACCACCACCACCGTCGCCCCCGGGGCCACCTCGACGACCACGACGACCCTCCCGAGCATCTCGCGCTTCTATGGGAACTACCAGGTGAGTTTCACCAAGATTCTCGATACCGGCTGCAACATCACCTTCGCCGAGTCGGGCATGGTCGTTCTGTTCGGCGACGGTAACCCGTCGAACCTGAGGATCGAGGTGACCGAGCGCGCTCGGCGTGACTACAGTGGGAGCTTCGAGTCCGATGGACATTTCACGGCCTCGGGAAAAGGCGTGACGCCTGGAGTGCTGCACGAATACGAAGGCTCGATCCGAGGCTAGGCCCTGGGAGCCTCCATAACGGGTGTGGAGACGCTGGACTTCGGGCCGGGCTGCCCCGGTAGGCGGGTGGAGCTGGACTTCAGCGGAGCACCTTGAACCCGCTACTGGTGCCCTCAGACTAGCGGGTTCGCTCCGACCCGGAGCACTGGTCACCGCCGTGGCCGACCGTCCAGACGAGTTCGCGAGAGTCGTTTGGGACATCGCCCACGGCTACGCCCGCCTCTGGAACGGCGAGCGACTTCGCTCTGTTGTATCTGGCCCGCGTCTGGGACGGCGGGCGCCACCGGGCGGGACCTTCCGCAGCCCAGCTGGCGAGATTCAGGCAGCAGGGCGACCTGTCGGCCCGCAAGGATGACGTTTGATACAATCGAGTGTCTGCCACTGGCGAGTCGAGCCGCGATGGCCCCCCTCACGGCCCCCTCCGACACCCGCCGCGCTCCGCTCCATCTCGGGGTGAACTGCGTTCGCTTGACCAGGCCGTTCACTGGGGTGGGGCGCTACATGGAGTGCGTCCTCGACGAGTGGAGCCGAGGCCCTGTCCCATTCGACCGGATCACGCTCTACACGCACACGCCGCTGCGTCAGGAGAGCCTGTGCTTTCCCCTCGATCGCTACCAGGTCCGGGTGATCGGCAGGAGGCTCCCGGATCCGCTGTGGGAGCGCGCCGCGCTCTCGCGCGCCGCGGACGAGATCGACGTCCTGTTCTGCCCTGCGTACACGGCGCCCCTGGGCTACCGCGGCCGGTGCCTGGTCACCAATCACGGGCCGACGGAGAACAGGTTCGGAAGCTACCAGTGGTGGCGCTCGCAGGCCTACGAGATTCTCTATCGGTACAGCGCGCACCGGGCGCATACGGTGTGCGCCGTCTCGCGGGCCGTCAAACGCCGCCTCGTGGACGTGTACAAGGTGCCGAGCGCGAAGATCCACGTGACCCATCTCGCCGCGAGCCGGGCGTTCCGGCCGATCCGGGACGACGCGGTCCTGGACGATGTGACCCGGCGCCTACTCGGCACGCGCCGCCCCTTCGTCCTGTTCGTGGGAAAGCTGGCCCGCCGTCACTCCATCCCGAACCTGCTCGAGGCGTTCGCTCAACTGAAGCAGGGAACAGATCACCCCCACGCCCTCATGCTGGTGGGCCCTGACTACCTTCACCTCGACATCCCGGCCCGGGCCGGCAAGCTCGGCGTCGCGGATTCCGTGGTCCACGTGCCCTACCTGGAGCATCGGGAGCTTCCGGCGGTCTACAGCGCGGCCGAGCTGTTCATCTTTCCCGCATCGGAGGCCGAGGGTTTCGGGATCCCCGTCATCGAGGCGATGGCGTGTGGCACGCCGGTCGTCACGGTCAACCGCGGGAGCTTGCGGGAGTTTGCCCCCGGCGCGGCCCACCTCACCGAATCCAGCGACGTCTCCGAGCTGCGCAACGCGCTCGAGGTGACGCTGGCCGATCCCGACCTCCGCAAGACCCTGGCCGATCGAGGACTGGAGCGATCCCGCGAGCTCACCTGGAAGGTGACCGCGGATCGGACCATGGAGTTGCTCGGCCAGGTCGTCGAGTGACCGCAAACGAACCCTTCGTTTGCCGCGTCTGCTCCGGGCCGAGCCGGCTGCGCTACATGTGGCAGGGATTCCGGGTCTCGCGTTGCGACGTCTGCGGGACCGAGGCCGCCGATCCCGAGCCGAGCCCGGCCGAGCTGGAAGCCTTCTACCAGGGCTTCAACACGGCCGCGATGGAGCGCTGGCCGATCCGGCTCGAGCTGGTGTCGCGGGCCGTCGACGGCTACCTCGAGAGCTTCGCGCGCATCACCGGTAGAGCCCGACCGGACTCCTTTCTCGACCTGGGCGGTGGCGTCGGCTACTACGCCCGCGGCTTCGAGCGGCGTGGCGTCAAGGCCTGCCTGATGGACTACGGCCGATGCGCTCGAGTTCGCCCGCGACACGCTCGGCGTCGCCTGGACGATGAGCGGAGATATCCGCCGCTGTGCAGACTACCTTCCGCACGCCTCGTTCGACTTCGTGCTCGCTCGCCACAGCGTGGAGCACGTTCCCGATCCCTTCGGTTTCGTCGCGAACATCGCGCGCCTGCTCCGACCGGGTGGCGTATTGCAGATCGAGACCCCGAACGTGCATTCCATAGAGCAGCTCTGCCATCCCGCCATCATCGCCGTCAACTTCGGCATCCTGCGCTCGAGCAATCCTTCGATGCCGGCCCTGACGGTCGCGTGGCACGCGGTCCGCAAGAGCATGTCGGGAGTGAATCCTCCCAAGCACCTGTGGGGGTTCACGCCGCGGGCGATGAGGATCCTACTCGAGGCCGCAGGACTCGAGGTCAGGGAGGTGCGCAGCGAGGTCGCGGGCCATCCCGTGTTCGATCCCCTCTACTACGACGTCAACGGGCTCTGGACGCGGAGCGGCCTCGGGGTTCCCTACTACTACTTCGAGCGGGCTTGTTCGTTGCTCATGAGCGGACGCGGAATGAACCTGGCCGTGCTCGCGGCCTCGGGACCGGCGCAGGGGGGCGGGTGACGCGACGAGCCGTTCGAGAGCTGCTGGGTCGACTTCTTCTGGTGGCCGTCTCGGCCGGCCTGACGCTGCTGGCGGGCGAGGTCGTCGTGCGTCTCTTGTTCCCGGGTGAGGCCCCGTTGTTCGTCGACATCTACCGGGTCGACGAGCACGGACTGCTGGGCTTGAGGCCTGGGGCGACGCGGCGCCACTCCGCCCGCGAGTGGGACGTCACGATCTCGATCAGCGCCGAAGGCCTGCGTGATCGCGACATCCCCGTCCCGAGCGACGGCTGCAGCGTCCTGGCCCCGGGCGACTCCTTCGCCTTCGGCTGGGGGGTGGAGGTCGAAGAGACCTTCCTGTACCGAGCCGAGGAGGCGCTGCGTCCGGTTGGCATCCGTATCGTGAAGGCTGGGATTCCCGGCACGGGGACCGGGGATCATCTGGATTGGCTCCGGGCCCACGGCGATCGGCACGCACCCAAGGGACCGTCGGCCGGCAACCGAACGGTCGAATCCGGGTCTGACGGCACGAGACCGATGGCTCTGGGAGTTTGCCAAGATTCACCTCGCGGACCCGCCCGAGGAGACCGCCCGAGCCGTCTCGCAGACGCTCGAGCGCCTGGACGAGTTTCATGACTGGTGCCGCGAGCGAGAAATCGAGATGGTGTTGCTGGTGATCCCGCGCAGCTTCCAGATCTACGACTGGGAGCTTCAGCGCTGGCTGGACTCGTTCGAGCTCTCTCGCGATCAACTCGATCTCGACCGGCCCCAGCGAATCCTGGGCGCCTGGGGCCAGACGCGCGGAGTCCGCGTCCTCGATCTGCTGGACGACTTCCGAATCCATCAGGACCGGCACCCTGACGAGCGTCTCTACTTCTTCCCCAACGGCCACATGAACGGCAACGGCAACCGGGTCGCAGCGGATGCGCTGGCGGACACCCTGCGGGACGTGTTGCTCCCTGCCCCGGGGGACGGCCCCGACCTCAGGTAGGGCCATCGGTGCTCCGCGACCGTCGCTCATTCGAGGACATGATTCTTCTGCAGCTCCGGAGGGCACAAGACTGAGCAAGCCGGATTCGACTGCGCACGCGCGCGAGCGGGCGATCCTCCTCGGGATCCTCGCCCTTGCGGCCGTGGTTCGCTTCGCTTACGCGAACTCCGAGCTCTGGTTCGACGAGCTGGTCAACCTCGACCAGTACGTGCGGCGGCCCTTTGCAGAGATCGTCACCACCTATCGGGCCGCGAACAACCACGTGTTCAACTCGATCCTCTCCCGCATCGCGGTGGGGTTGCTGGGGGAGAGCCCATGGGTGATACGGCTGCCGGCGATTGCCGCCGGGATCGCCACCGTGGGGGTCTTCTTCCTGCTCGCGAAATTGGTCCTCCAGTCGAGGGTGGCGCTCACGGCGACCTTTCTTCTCGCGATCTCCTACCCGCACGTCTTCTACTGCCAGAACGCGCGCGGCTACTCGCTCTTCCTGTTCTTCGCACTGCTCGCCGCCGTGCTCGCCGTGAGGCTGGACGACCCAGGGGAGACGGCCGATCGCAGGGCGCTCGGAACCGGCTATGCCCTCGCGATCGGATTCGGGCTCTACACAATTCCCCTCGCGGTCGTGGTGATCGCCGGGCATAGTTGTGTCGCGCTCGTCGGGCGACGATGGCGGCTGCTCGGCTGGCTCTCGGCCGGCACCACGCTCGGAGCGTTGCTCTACGCCCCCATGGCGTCCGCGCTGCTCGCCTACTACACAGACGAGCCCCTCGACACGGGTCACCCTCTGCTCTCCACCGAACTCTTGCAGGAGCTCGGGCCGGCGGCGATCGTCCTCGCTCTCGGATCGGTCCCGGCGACCGCGCTCGGTGTGCGGCTGCTGAGGCGGACTCCCTATTGGACGGCGATCGTCTTCCTCCCGCTCGCCTTCAACCTCACGATCCCGCTCCTCACCGGCCAGGGCGTCCACCCGCGCACCTTCGTCTACGCGCTGCCGCTGGCCTACCTGCTCCTCGCCGAGGCGCTCGCATGGGGCCAGGGCCGCTTTCGACGCGCCAGCCTCGCCCTCGTGGCGGCCCTGGCCCTCGCATCCACAGCCGTCCTCGCGCGCTACCTGCCCGTACCCAAGCAGCCTCTCCGCGCCGCCCTGGAGCGAACCCGGGCGGAGAACACGGCTGCGCCGGGGAACGGGACGGTGATCGGCCTCGGCGTCACCGGCTGGTCGCTCCGCTTCCACGACCCGACAGTCGAAGCCGTGGAGACGCGTTCACAGCTCGACGACGTGATCGCGCGACGAGAGGATCCCGCGGCACCAGTGTGGATCCTCTACAGTTTCGCCAACCTGCTGCGCAGCGGAAACCCCGACCTCTACGGATGGATCGAGGAGCGCACCGATCCCGTCGTCGTGCTCGATGGAACGATCGGGGACGGGGACGTGCACGTCCGCCTTTGGCGCGGGCCCGGGCTGGCGTCGCCCTGATGAGCGGGCCGGTCAGGTGCGCCCCCGGATGGACCCACAGATGAGCCCCGCGACGACGTCGATGCCTCGAAACTTCGCGCTTCTGACTGCCGGGCAGTTGATGAGCCGGCTGCTGGCCTTCGGGGTTTCGGTCTACTTGACGCGAACGCTGCTGGCCGAGGGATTCGGCGACGTCGTGCTGGCGACGAGCCTGCTGGCGTACGCCGCCCTGATCGTCGACCTCGGCTTCGACGCCCTGGGCCCGCTCGAGGTGGCTCGCGGTCGGATCGGAGTCGAGAAGCTGGCCGGCACGGTCGTGACGTTGCGGGCTGTGCTGGCCATCCTGGCCGTCGGGGCGCTCGCGTCTTTCGCGGTCTTCGCCAGCGTGCCCGGTTCGACCCGTATCGTGATCCTTCTGTACGGCCTGTCGCTCTTGACGAATGCACTCAGCCTCAACTGGGTGTTTCTCGGTGACGAACGCATGTGGCCGGTCGCGGTGGCAGAGGTCCTGCAGCAGGGCACGATGCTCATCGGTCTGCTCCTGCTGGTCCGCGGCCCTCGGGATCTCCTGATCGTGCCGTTGGTCTTCTTCATCTCGAGGCTCGCCGTGATCCTTTGGCTCGAGCGAAGCTTTGCTCGTCGTTTCGGCTCGCTTCGCCTGGGTATCGACCGTACGGTGCTGAAGCGTTTGCTGCCCGCGACGCTGCCGTTCAGCGGCTCGGCGATCGTCGGCGCCTTCCTCCAGCACTTCGACATCGTGCTGCTCGGCCTGTGGCTGGGCAGTCACGCGGCCGGCATCTACGGCGCCGCCTATCGGGTCGCCTGGGTCCCGACTCTGATCGCGACCGCCTATGTCGCGGCGCTACGGCCGTCGATGGCGCGCGCCGCCCTCGCGGGACCGGAGCGGGTCGGTGTTCTGCTGCGGCGCTCGCTCCGCTTGAACGGGGCGCTCGGGCTCGGCGTCCTCGCCGGCGGGCTCAGCCTGGCGGCGCCATTGATCCGGGCGCTGTTCGGCGCCGCCTATGCGGCTGCGGCGGGGCCGCTCGCGGTCATGTGCGGCTCCTTCGCACTGCTCGCCTTGAGCCGGCCCTTTCGGTTGGTTCTCGTCTCCTACGAGCGTCAGGCGACCGACCTACGCATCATGACCGCGGCGGCGGCCTCGAACGTCGTATTGAACCTGGTGCTCGTCCCGCTCGCCGGTCCGCTCGGCGCCGCCGCCGCCACGCTCGCCTCGGAAGCGCTCATCCTGTTGCTCTGCGTCATCGCCACGCGCCCACTGGTCACGCTGGCCGCGCTTGTCGGCCTGCTCGCCAGGCCGGTCGTGTGCGCGGCCGCCTTGGGGATCGCCCTCGTCACCACCGCGACGCTCCCTCTGCTTCCGCGCCTCGCGCTCGCTGGCTTCCTCTATACGACGCTGTTGATCGGCTCCCGGGTCATCACGATCAAGGAGATCCGGGCGTTGCTGGGCCGATGAGGCGCGCCATTGCATGCGCGCGCCGACTGAGTGCACACTAGGCCCCACATGGCTGCTACACGTCCACCCGGGTTCGGCGCTCGCGCCGTACGTCACTTGAGCCTGTCGCACCAGGCGCTCCGGCACCGGGAGAGACAGACCCCGCCCTTCCTGGTGGTGTTCATCAATTCGATCTGCAACCTAGCCTGCGAGCACTGCTTCTACTGGAGGAATCTCAACCAGCGCGACGACCTCTCGTTCGAGGAGTTCGAGCGCCTCTCGCTCGAGCTGGGGCCGTTCGAAAACCTCAACCTGTCGGGCGGCGAGCCGTTCATCCGCGAGGATTTCGCGGCGGTCTGCTCGCTCTTCATCACGAACAACCGGGTCCAGCAGATCTACGTTCCGACGAGCGGCTACTTCACCGAACGCACCGAGAAGCAGCTACGGCTGGTGCTCGAGAACGAGTCGCTCCAGTATTTCGTCTGTGAGATCTCGCTCGACGGCATGCCGGTCTACCACAATCGCTTCCGCGGCAACGAGCAGTCCTTCGATCGGGCGATGGACACCTACGACATGCTGGCCGAGCTGCAGCGGCAGGACCCGCGACTCCGGATCCACTCGATCGGCACAGCGACCCACGAGAACATGGGGGAGCTGCGGAACCTGACGAAGTTGGCGGCCAGGGGATTGGTCGTGAAGTTGACGCCGTTTCGCCGGTCGTAGTCGGTGTCGAACACGAGCGAGAAGTTCTCGTTCTGGCGGATGTTGAAATGGTCCCGGCGCATCTCGTTGACCACCATCCGCTCCGGATGGCTGTCCCAGCAGCGAACGGCGACATAGAGATTCTCGTCGTCGAAAAAGATCCAGGCTTCGTTCTTCTCGGTGGCCGGGTCGCCTTCGTTGGGCACTTGCTGGATGAAGCCGGTCATAGATTCCACTTCGGAGTAGACCGGATCGTCGAGCTTTCCATCGACGACGAGAGGCTCGACCAGGCGCGTTGCTCGCGCCGTGATGCGACCCTCGGCGTCCCGCGTCATCACCTCGGGAGCGATGGGCGCCGCCGGCGAAAAGGACGGGACCGTGGCCGCCGGGCTGGACGCAGTCCCCGACGTGTTCCCATCCCCGCCAGAGGGTTGGGCAGACTGCGCCCGGTTGCCAGGAAGCAGCAGCAACAGCAGGCCCACGATTCGCGTCAGCTGCCGCATCTTCCTTTGCGCCTCCAGAGTGGCAGGGGGATGGGGCTTTGTAGCGAAACGCGTGGACCCGTTCCTGCGCCTATCGGACCCAGGCATTTTAGCCAAGACAGCCACCCGGGAAGGCAACAGATTGTCAATTGTTGTCGATGCGGGCTGCCCGCTCCACTCAGAGGGGGAGAGCAGCTGTCAACGCCTGCTCCTCGTCTCTCGAGACCAGAGGAGCAATCTCACCTCGCTGGCTCCTTCGACTCGGCATCTTCGCCGGCACTCGCTCAGGATGACGAGGAGATGATCCGTCACTCGCCCTCGGCCCGATCGACGGCAGCCACAGAGGCACAGAGACACGGAGCACGGCCAAGGCAGCGTCATTCTGAGAGACCGCTCGTCTCCGCCTGGAGAGAAGAATCCGTCTGCTCCTCGTCTCTCGATCGACGGCCGTTTCAACGGAGAGAGGGGCGGGCGGATCCTTCGGCCCGACCACGACTGACCCGGCCTCAGGATGACGAGGGGATGATCCGTCACTCGCCCTCAGGCTCAGAACCGGAAGAGCTTGGTGAACTTGACCGCCAGGCTGCGGTTCGCCAGAAAGCGGTCCAAGGAGAGGTCCTCGCGTCCTTCGCTGTAGACGACGAAGAGATCGCTTCCCGGCTCGAACTCCCACCTGAAGCGAACGCTGCTGGTCAAGGAATCAGAGCGGGAGTTGTACTGAATGAAGCTGCCGAGGGCCATCCGGGGGCTGAACGTGAAGTTCACGCGGGTACTGAAGAGACGGGTACTGAAGTCCCCTTCCGGAAGGTTGACCCAGTTGAGCGACACGCGTGGCTCGAGGGAAAACTTCGTAGAGAGCTCGATACGGCCGTTGAAGTTCAGAGTATCCCGGTCGCCACTCCAGAAGCTCCCCTTCCGGTAGCTGATCGTCGAGGGCAGCGGTCGTTGGGCGCCGAGCGTGTACGAGACGTTGAAATCCCGGAAGCGATACTCCCCCACGGGGAGAATCACGTCATCCGAGATCTCGAATTCCTCGGGAAGAAACTCGAAGGTCTCGTTGTATGCGACCCGCGCCCTGTCGGAGTTCTCGAAGTTGACACGGAATTGCCCCTGGAGCGTCCGGGTCTCGAGCCGACCTCCGGTGTCCGTGATGCGATCGAAATCGACCTGCCAGGTAAGACGGCGAATCCACTCGATGGAACGCGGGCGGGGGCTGAAGCGGCCCAGAACGTAGTTGCGCCGAAACGCTTCTCGGCGGAGAAAGCCGAGCTCCGGCTGGAAATTCTCACCTACGTAGAGGTGCTCGACGACGAGTCCGTAGCGGTCCCCCGTGTAGTTGAGCTTGCCTGTGTAGGTCGAGTCATCGCCGGCCGTGGTCCCGCCCTGATCCAACGTCGTTCGGCTGATCGCGTAGTAGGTATTGAGTTGCAGGTTCTGAAAGAAGCCGAAGTTCCCGTCGATGCCGAAGACGCCGTTGGAGCCTGCTTCTTCGGTGAGAGAGGTGTTCCGGTAGGTGGCGATCACGCCGACGTCGCTGCGCCGAAGGATGTCGCGTTTCACTCGCAACACGGAGAAGTTGGTGGCGGGGATCAAGGGGTTCTCTTCCACTCCCCGCGTCTGGATGTTCAGCGCACCGATCAGGAATGGGCCGGCCCGACCCGTGACACGGCCCCCGACCCGGATCGGATCCTCACCCTCTTCCGTCAGGCCGATGCGGCGGCTGAAGAACATGATGGGTGTGAGGCCTCCGCCTCCGCCTCCGCCTCGGCCTCCGCCCCCGCCTCCCCTTCTTGCCCGTACGGAGCCACCTCCGAATGCGAAGATCGACTGGCCCTCGAGGAAGAACTCCCGCTTCTCCGGGAACAGCAAGCTGAACCGTGTCAGGTTGACCTGTTGCGCGTCTTCCTCCACCTGCGCGAAATCGGTGTTGTAGGTGAAGTCCCCGATCAGCCCCCTGGTCAGACCGTACTTGGCGTCGAAGCCGAATTCCGCGTCGAGGTTGTTCGAGAAGGGCTCATCGGCCTTCTGATCCGTCGTCAGCGAGGGCAGGGCATACGGCTTGAGCTCGAGGTTGCGGTTCGAGCCCGGGACTTCGACGCCGACCAGCGTCGCCGCCTCCGAGAACTGGAACAAGGCGAGCCCGCCCCGGGCGGCGGAGATCGGCGCGAGGCTGGAAGTTTCGTTCTTCCACTTAACGTTGCGGCGCAGGTTGAAACCCCAAACCTGCGGACCGGCGTTCTTGAACCGCAACGACTTGAACGGAATCACCATTTCGATCGTCCAGCCGCGCTCGTCCGTCGCGGCCTTGACGTCCCAGACCGTGTTCCAATCGAGGTTGTTGCTCCGGCCTTCGTCGCCAATGGCCTGGTCCCGGATCCTCAGGCAACGCTGTCCCGCCATGGACCACCACGACCTCGCGGTCATTCGCGGGGACCGGAAGAACCCTTCGCTGCGCGGCCCGGCGCTCGAGGAGTACAACGAGCTGTACCGCTACGTCGCCTCGGTCTGGAAGGACTGTGAGGAAAACCGTTTCGGCGCCGTCGTCGAGCCGCTGCTGCAGTGGGCCAAACGGAAGACCTTCGAGACCGAGTCGCAGTACGTCCCGTGCACGGCGGGGAACCTGACTGGCGTCGTGTACGCCAACGGCGACGTGTCCGTCTGTGAGAACCATCCGCCACTTGGGAACCTGCGGCAGCAGTCGTTCTTCGAGATCTGGGATTCTCGGGCCGCCCCGGGCGCTTCGCGCATCGATCCGCGCCAGAGAGTGTCACTGCACGAACGAGACCTTTCTCTGGCCCAGCGTCGTGTTTCAGCCGGTTCAGCTGGCCAGGGCGGCGCTCGGCGCGAAGCTGTGGGAATCCGTTCCGAGCGAAGAGGAGTACGACCGCAGCCTCGTCGACAAACCGCACAACGCGTGAGCGCCCGCCCGCGCGGCATGCTTCCCTCACTCGCCGGGGTAGCGCTCGTCTGTCCCCTCTGCCGCGGCGAGCTGGCGGCCACGGAGGCGGCGTTTCGCTGCCACCCGTGCGATCGCGATTATCCCGTCGTCGGCGGCATCCCCGACTTCAGGATCTTTCCCGACCCCTATCTCGGCTTCGCTGAGGACGCGGCGCGAACCGAACGGGTCCGTGCCGCCTTGCCTGACTCGAACCTGGAGCAACTGCTCGAATACTACTGGAGCCTGAGCGACATCACTCCCCCGCTGCTCCGGCGCAAGTTCATTCGCGGCGCTCTGGCCGGAGCGTCGAAGGCGCGGCGACACGTGGGATTGCTGAAGGACGCGGGTCTCGCCTCGGCCCCGGCGCAGTCCGTGCTCGAGATCGGCTCGGGCACGGGAGCATTCCTCGCCGCGGCGAGCAGATCATTCGAACGGACGGTCGGGATCGACATCGCGATGCGCTGGCTGCACGTGAGCCGCCGGCGCTTCATGGACGAAGGCCTGGAGCCACCGCCGCTCGTCTGCTGCTGCGCGGAGCACCTGCCATTCCCCGACGGCAGCTTTGACCTGGCCGTCTCGTTCGCGACGCTCGAGTTCGTTCGGGACCCGGGGCGCGTACTCGGGGAGAGCGCCCGTGTCCTGACGCCCCGCGGATCCATGCTTCTGAGTACGGTGAACCGCTACTCCCTGGCCCGCGAACCGCATTGCTACCTGTGGGGCGTGGGGTTCCTGCCACGTCGTTGGCAGAGCCGCTACGTGCGTTGGCGGCGCGACATCGACTTCGAGAAGATTCGTCTTCTGTCGCTGTGGGAGCTCGACAGGATGGCGTCCACGCACTTTGCCGCGCGGCGCTTCGAGCCGGCCGACATCCCGGACGAGGCCCTGGCGGCGCTGTCCCGGTCCGAGCGACGCCTGGTCTCGGCGTACCGGACGATCAAGAGGATGCCGCTGCTCCGGCATCTCCTCTCATGGTTCGGACCCGAGTGGGAGGTGCTGTTGGCCAGGCCGGCGGTCGCGTCCTGACGGTGCCGTGCAGGTCGAAGCTCAGCCGCGTGACGCCAGCGAGCGGATGCGATCCGCCACGGCGGCGGCCTGTAGCATCTCCTGCGCGCTGATCGGCGATTCGCGCTGCCTGAGGACGGCGTCGTAGAAACGACCGATCAGCTCCAGCAGGCCCGGGTAGGCCGGCTCGCGACGCGCGAGCCGGCCGGCCCGGTTCGACGCCGCGGCCAGCACCATCCCCGAGCCACGCCGAAGCGGGCCGCTGACCTTGGCGAGCCGCGACGTGCCCCACGCGTCGAAGACCGCGTAACCGTGGAAGAGATCGACGTGGGTCGTCGCGCGTGTGCCAGCGACGAGCAACTCGTTGCGCGTCGGACGCGCGCGCAGGCTCATGTTGATGCCGAGCCGGACCGGTCCGGAAGACGCGGTCAGACGCAGGTCGTCGTCAGTGGAGTCGAGCACATCCCACGCAGTTGGAGCGACGTCCTGGCCCAGGCCGCGCAGCAGCGACACCGGATGCGGCAGGATCTCAAGCAGCAGCGCACGGCGCCGCTCGGCTGAGCTGCCATCGCCGCCCGCGGTATGCGCGCGATAGACGATCTCGACCAGCTCTCCCAGCTCGGCCTGCCTTTGCTGCAATCGGCGGAATCCACGCTGGAACGGCATCTGATGAGTCACAGCCAGCTCGAGCTGACGCGCCCGAGCCAGCTCGACGAGCCGCTCGACGCCTTCGACCGAGGCGGCTACAGGCTTCTCGACCAGAACGTGCTTGCCCGCGAGAAGGGCCGCTTCGGCCAGGGGGACGTGGCTGTCGACACCGGTGCACACGTGAACGACGTCGACGGGGAGCGAATCGAGACAGGTCTGAAGTTCAGCGTACTTCGCCACACCCCGGGAGACGCGAGAGAGAGCCGACGTGGCGTTGGCGTCCGGATCCACGACCGCACTGAGCCGGGCGCCGGCCCGCAGCGCGTAGCGAGCGTGCCAATGGCCCATCGAGCCCGCGCCGACGATCGCGACCCGCAGTGGGGGCACCGTCAATAGCTCATCGGAGTCGTCGCTCGCAACCGGTCGGACTCGTAGGCCGCGAGCGTCAGCGCGAGCGTGCGTCGATTGTCGTCGGCGTGTCCCGGCGGTGTCTCGCCGCCGTCCAGGGCGTCGAGGAAAGCCTGCATCAGCCGACGTGTCGCGCTCGCGAAGATGTCGAGCGGGTCCGTTGCGATCTTCTCGAAGCTCTCGCCACGAAAGAGTCTCGCCCGACCGCCGAGGGAAAGGTCGAGCTCGAGGTACGGGCGCCGCGTCCTACCGCGAACGCCGGCGTGCACGCGCAGGCCTCCGCCGATCTCGGTTTCGACCGTCGCGGCGCTTCCGTCCAGGCGCATCGTCAGGTACCGGTGACGACCTCGGCTGAGCCGATCGAGCGTGATGTAGGCCGCTCTTCCCTTCGTGAATTCGAGCTGGATCAGGTTCAGTCGATCCGGTCCGCTCGGGTCGCCCGGTCGCGGCATGCGGGCCGTCACGGACATCGGATCCTCGTCGAAGAAGAAGCGGCACAGGTCGAGCACGTGCGTCCCAAACTCCAGACAGGTCCGACGCGTCTCAGTGCCACGCCAACCCGCCTTCGTCGCATTGAAGGTCTGCTGAGCGCCGACGAACAACAGCTCGCCGAACTGCGGCGTGCCGATGGCCGCCCTTGGCCGCCCGATGGATGTTCATGAAGCGGTACTGGTTGTTGACGACCACCCACCGCTCGGATTCGCGAGACAGCTCGACGATCTCTGTGACCTGATCGAGTTCAGGCGCGAGCGGCTTTTCGCACAACACGTGGCATCCGGCTCGCAGGCCGGATCGTGTCAAAGCCAGGTGCTCGGCGGGAGGAGCCGCCACCACCAGGATGTCCGGGCGAGCCGCGGTCAGCATCTCTTCGAGCGAGTCGTAGAGCGGAAAAGAAAAGAGGCCCGAGGAAACGGCGGGGTCGAAACCACCGACGACGCTGACGCGATCGAGCTCTGCGTAGGCCGGCAGATGGATCTGGCGCGCGGCCGCGCCGAGCCCAGCGATAGCGATACGTCGCAGGGAGCGCGGGTGGTCCATCAGATCGCGGCGACTCGCTTCAGCCACCGTCCTGCGGCACGCAGCGCGACGTAGCCCGCGCCGACCGGCGTCTGAAGCGTCCTGAAGATGGCGAGGCTCCGGAAGTAGTACATGTCGATTCGGGGCAGCCAGTGCCGATCGTCGCCGGCGCGGGCGAAACCCAGCTCCACGCTACAGGCTCCTCGATAGCGGGCGCTGACCTGCTCCCGCACGCTCGGGCTCGCCCGCCCGTAAGGATATGCGAACACGTCGACAGGCCTGCCCACGACGTCCTCCAGGGCCCGCTTCGAGTCGTCGATCTCGCGCTCGGCAGCGGATGGCGACAGTGCGTCGAGCGCGGCGTGCGTCAAGCCATGGGCGCCGATCTCGAAGCCGGAGTCAGCCAACGCTCGAAGCTCCGGGGAACTGAGCAGAGGCAGGCGCGGAATCGTCTCTGGCTGGCCGGGCCAATCGTTGCTCCGCCCACCCGGGGCCGCCACGGCGAACAGCGTCGCCCGAAAGCCGAGGGCGGCGAGAACCGGAGCTGCGCTCTCAAGCGTGTTGCGGAACCCGTCGTCGAACGTGATCGCGACGCGTTTGGCGGGACACCCGGCCGCGTCGTCCCAGGCGTCGAACAACTCGCCGAGGCCGATTCCCGCGTAGCCGCAATCTCTCAGCCACTCCATCTGCTGGCGGAATACGCGCGGCGGCACGGAGACGGCCGAGCCACTGTCGTCCAGAGAGTGAAACGTCAGGATCGGGATGCGACGTCGCTCTCGGCCCTTCATCCTTTCCGCTTCTGGATCAGCGTGTCGATCACGTCGAAATATCGCTGCAGATGGGCGTCGACGGACTATACCTTCCGCACCACTGCACGACCGTCACGGCCGAGCCGCTCGCGGAGGCCGGGCTCCGTGCGCAAGCGTTCCATGGCCAACCGGCACTCCTCGAGCGTGTCGAAGGCGAATCCCCCGCCGCTCTCCTCGACGTTCTCCGCCAGAGCGCCGATGCGTCGTGCGACGACCGGTGTCCCCTGGTTCAGCGCCTCGGCGATCGGCCACCCGAAGGTCTCGTAACACAGCGACGGTACCAGGACGGCGATCGCCTTATCGTAGAAGAGACCGACGCTCGCGGGGTGCAGCGTCCCGACAAACCGGACGTTGTCCAGGCCCGCGGCCGATGCTCGCAGGGTCGGCGCGTAGCCTCCGTCACCAACGATGAGCAGATCCGCCTCGCGGTAGCTGCGAAACAGCTCCACCAGGTCCTGGACACCCTTGAGCTTCTCGAGCCTTCCAACATAGAGGAAGAAAGGCTTCTCCGGCGGCGCAGGGCCGTCGGCCGGCGCGACGGAGGTGGCTTCCGGAATGAAATAGGGGAGGTGCGTCATCGGACGTTCCACTCCCTGCGCCCGATGCTGGGCCAACGCGAACTGTGACAGGATCAGCAGACGATCCACGTGGCGCAGCTGCCGGCGCAGCGCACCGGTGTAGCGCCAGAGCTGGGGTGGCCGCCGGGAGTGGATCGTGCAAGCGAGGCAGCGGCGCTCGGTACACGCTTCACGGTCGAAGGCAAACAGCACGTGCGTGGGGCAGATGAGCCAATACTCGTTCGCCGTGTAGAGCTTGATGGATCGGCCCGTCGCCAGCACGCCCGGCGCCCCCATCAGCGATGCGTTGTGATGATGAATCACGTCGTACCGACCCCGCTCCAACACCCGCCGCAGTCGCCTTCCGTAAAGCGCGGGACGCCCCAACTGGTGCGCCGCGAGCGCCGCGAGCAATGGGCGCTTCGACTCCAGGGGAATCCGGCGCGTGCCTGGGTGGTGGTCGAAAGCGATCTCGGGGTCTTCTGGATGCTGCAATCGGAACGCATCCACGGAGTGAACGATGTCCACCTGGTGGCCACGTTGGGCCAGAGCCTCCGACAACCGATACACGTACATGGCGTCGCCGCCGAAGTGATAGGGCGGGTAGAACGTCGTGACCATGCAGAACCGCAGCGGTTGTGAGGTCGTCAAGACGCCAACTGCTCGAGCACGGCGACGGCGTCGCGAGCCGCGGCGTCCCACGAGAACTCCCGCGCTCGCTCGCGATCGCGGGAAGACAGCTCGGCCCGAAGGTCCGAGTCGCGGAGCAAGAGACCCATGACTCCCGCCATCTGCTCTCGATCATTCGGATCGAAGTAGAGGCCGGCGGTCTTCAAGACCTCGGGTAGCGAGCCCCTGTCGCTGGCGGCGACCGGCAGGCCGCAGGCCATCGCCTCGACGGCGGGCAGCCCGAAGCCCTCGTTGAGAGACGGCAGCACCAGAATCGTCGCGGACGAGTAGAGAGCCACGAGGTCTTCGTCGGGAACGAATCCCGTAAAGGTCACGGAGGTTTCGAGGCCCAGGCGTTCGCACAATCCGAGCAGGCTCGGATAGCATCCGTAGAAGCTGTCGTTCGCATGGTCTCCGACGAGCACGAGGTGACAGACCGTCTCCCTGCGCAGCCGGCTGAACGCGTGGAGCAACTCATCGAGGTTCTTGTGGGGGCTGATTCCGCCCACGTAGAGAACGAGGGGCGCTTCGCTCGGGAGGCCGTAGCGTTGGCGGACGTGGGCCACCTCGGGTCCGGCACGATCGAGCGGTCGAAAACACTCGCTCGGCCCCTCCGAAACCACGTGGATGGAAGCCGCCGGATAGTGGAACGTCCTCGCAATCTCGTTCTTCGCGCTGGTGGACACGGCCACCAGCCTGTCCGCCTGCTTGCGAGCCAGCCAGGTCTTCAGGTTCCAGAACAGGCGGGAGCGCCGGCTCGGGAAGATCAGCCCCGGGAAGGCCTCGGCAGTGGCGTCGTGAAACGTCACGACCGTGGGGACGCGCCGTAGTATCGGGTAGAACGAGTAGACGGCCGGGAAGAAGAACACATCACAGCGAACACGCGACACAGCCCGCGCCAGACGCCAGATGTCCATCGGCGTGCGGGCGCCGGCGGCCGAGGCGGCACGGGTGGGCTGCGCGTCGGTGTCGACCACCTCGAGTCGTGCGCGCCCGGGGAACACCGCGTCCTCTGCCGTCCAGCGGTCAGCCACGAGCGTGAAGTCGTGGCCGGGGAACTGTTCGAGCATCCGAGGGACCAGCTCCCGAGTGAAGCGGCCGAAGCCGCGCTGATTGGACCAACAACAGGCGCCGATCCCGATGTGCACGCCTAGAAGCCTCGGTTGGGTCATGCTGCGCAGGTAGCCGACCGCCTCTCCCGCCGCCCACGCGGTCGTGAGGCAGATCACAAGCCCATGAGCGACGCGAGGAGTCGTGTGGGCTGCCGCGTCGCCACGACGCGGAGGATACGCCAGGTCAGGAGCGCGGGGACGACGACCGCCGCCCCGGGAAGGAGTGTCCTGACTAGCGCCGAAGAGCGGGACGCCCGATAGTCCCCGAAGCGCCGGCCGCCGCGGAAGAGATGGCCGATTGCTTGCCCGAACCGGAAGCTCAAGTGACTCTTTACCCGGGCCAGTTCGCAACGGTGCAAACGCTCCCCACGAGCCGCGAGCGCGTCGTGCACCTCGTTCTCGTAGAACGCCTCGCTCCAGGTCTCGCGGCAGCTCGCGAGAACTTCGGCCGCATACCCGACGTTGATCCCGGTGAGACTCGCCGCCGGACCGTCGGCGAGAGGCGGCATGTGGGCCGCATACTCGCAGAGGAAGAGAGCCCGACTGTAGATTCCAGGCGGGAGACCGTTCTCCACCGTTCCTCCGACGACCGCATGGCCGGCCCGGTGGGCGGACAGCAACGAGCCGAGCCATCCCGGCTCGACGGTACAGTGGTCCTCTAGCAGGGCGACGAAAGAGGCCCCCACGCTCCCGATTCCCAGACTGCGCATCCGGAAAACGCTGGCACCCGGCGGGGCCTCGAGAATCCGGACCGCTGGGAACCGCGCTCGCAGTCGAGCCACTGCCTCTTTGGACGCGTCCGTGACGGCGAGGATGTCGCACCGGCTGCTCTCGCCTTCCAGACTCTCGAGGCAGCGGAGCAGGGCGCGCTCCCCGCAGAAGGAAGCGACCACGACGCCGGCTTCCGGGGCCTCCGCCTCCACGCCAGCCACCGTGTTCCTACTCCACCCGCAACAAGCTGTCCCCGGGCCCGCACAACGCTCCGATCCCCTCTCCGATCGCGCCAGCCGTCAGCAGGCCGGCGATGAGCGGCGCCGCGAGCAGCAACTCGCGCCGGCGCCGCCGCTTCCGAAAGATGGCGGCCGAGATTCGCGCGAGCAGCAGGACCGGCAGCATCGGCATAGCGAAGGCGAATGCGATCCGCCGCCAATACGGCCAGCGCGCAGCCCTCATCGCCGCCAGCGTGCGGGAGAACCAATATCTCTGGCGTAGCAGCTCGAGGTAGTCCGCGTCTCGCCGGTAGCACGCCACGAGGGCCGGTTCTGTGCGCAGTTGTACTCCCCAAGCGCGCAGACGCGCATGGAAAAACGTGTCCCAGACCTCGCCGCCAGCGGCTTCGCGGAATCGATCGAGGACGCGCTTGTCGTAAACCGTGTTGTTGCCAATGACCTGCTCGCATGCACCGGCCGGGACGGGGGGCATGAAGCTCGCATACTCACACAGGTAGCCGGCCCAATCGACGAGGCGCTGCGTGCTGTCGTTCTCCACCACACCCCCGACGACCTTCCATCCGCTGTCGCGCACACGATCAGCCAACGAGAGTCGACGGCGAAACGGTCGCCCAACACGGCCACGACGCGACCTCTCGCTCGCTCGAACCCCATCGAGCGCAGCCGCGGCAGCGAAGTGTCGGCGTCTGCCGCGATGACACTGACGTGCGGGAACCGGTCACGGAGGATCTCGCGCCTCTCCCCGCTTCGCTCCAGCACGAGCGTCTCGCTTTGGACCGCTCCATCCTGGCGGCTCAGTGCCTCGAGGCAGCGCGTGATCGCCGCAAGGCCACTCACGGAAGCGATCACGACTGAAACCTGCGGCGGTGAAGCCTCTGCCGAGTCCGAAGGATCGTCGCTCATAGACATCGGACGGCGCGATCTGGAGCGGGCTTGCGTCGCGCGCCGGTGACGTAGCCGGCGGCCTCGCCCAACGACCACGCACCGATGAAGCAAACGAGGATCGGCAAGGCCGTCAGGAAAGCCCCCCAGTCACGCCGGCTCCGCACCACCCGAGCCAGGATCTTGGAAAACAGAATCGCCGGGACCGCCGGGGAAGCCACCGCCGCCGCGACTCGAAACGAAGCGCCCCGGCGACCCACGCGCTCACGCCCGAACCGTAGGCCGTGGTGAAAGCGCTGCTTCAGAAACTTCCGGAAACCGAAGCTGCGACGCTGGGCGACCCGAATCTGCGGCAGCCACCACAGGGGGCGCCCCTCCGCCTCTAGTCGCCGGTGGAAGTCCTGCTCCCAGAATCCGTCCCGGCGCCACTCCGGGTGAGAAGCGAGCGCGTCGCGCCGGTAGGAGGCGTTGTCGGCGGCCAGATCGTGGACCCTCTGCTCGCTATCCAGATGAAGGTAGCCGCTGTAGCGAAGGAAATACGTCGCCGACGTCTCAGCTCGTCGCTTCGCGGCGTATTGGAAACGACGATCACCTCGATGTCCGAGGGCCGCTGCCGGGCGAGGGAATCGAGGCACGCTTCCAGTCCGGCCGCGTCTTCCCAGGCGGCCACCACGACCGAGACGCCCCGATCAGTCACGCCGGTGCTGGCAGCCCATGGCCAGGGTCATGCCGCGTCGCGGAGCACTTCCACGGCGGGTGACTAGGGCCGCTCCGCCAGCGTGAAAGAGGCAGCCTGTCGGTACACGAGGCGACCGCCCCGAGCCTGCACGTCGCGGCTCATCATCAGGAATTCCTCCCGCACGGCGTCCCGCTCTCGCGGTGACGACTCGGCCAACCTCTTGCGGGCCATCGAGGAAAACGTGCTCTGCAGCTCCCAGAACTCCTCCGGTGTCGCAAGTTCCGCACCGAGCCCCTCCCAGGTCGTTCGGAGAACCCGAAAGCCGGCCGCCTGCGCCAGGCGAGGCGGCGGCAGGGCGCGACCGTGGCCTGCATGGTTCGTCCTGAGGCTGCCTTGGCGCTCGGGCAGACGTCGCTCGACGAGCCCATTCAACAACCGCGGCGCCGACGCCTCCCGGCCCGCCCACTCGAACAACAGCGACTTGAGCCGCGCGGCTCCCCGCGCGATCGCCGCCAACGAGGGAAACGGCGGCCCGCTCCCGACAGCCACGGCGAGTCGGCCTCCCTGACGGAGCACCCGGTACATCTCTCGGAGTGCTCGCAGCGGATCCGGAAAATGAGGCAACGCGTAGAGTGAAAGCACGACGTCCTGAGATTCGTCTTTCAGCTCGAGCCGGGTGGCGTCCATTCGCTGGAACTCGACGACATCGTCCCAGCCCGCCGCTCGGCAGCGCTCCGCCGCGACCCGGAGCATGCCCTCGGCGAGATCGATCCCGAGGACCCTCCCGCCGGGGCGCACGTTCGCCGCCGCGCAGCGCGCCACGATCCCGGTTCCGGTCCCGACGTCGAGAACCCTGTCTGAGGAACCGACGCCAGCGAGACGGACGAGTCTGTCAGCGAACGGCTGCGAAAACCTGCTGGTGAGTCGCTCGAAGGCCTCCGCGACCGGGTCGTATGTCGATGAATCTTCCGCCGCGACCCCGGGCGCCGCCTCCCGCGTCACCGAGGTTGAACCGCCACCTTCGCGCGCTGACCGCGCAAGCGCATCCGGCCCCAGGTGTGCTGCAGCAAGCCGATCCCGGCGGCGCAGCCGCTGTACAGGTAGTAGAGAAGCTGCATGGGAAGGGCGAGGCCCGCGAAGACGAGACCGCGCTCGCGCGCGAAAAAGGCGTACAAGCGTCGGTTGGTCGCCACTATGCCCAGGAGCACGATCAGAGCTACGAGGGCCCACGCGCCGAATCGCAGCGCAGCGATCGCCAGAAGCGTCGCCGCCACGGCCGTCCAGACCGCCAGCATGATCGCTCGAACGCCTCGCAGCGCCGACCACCGGTCGAGCCCGGCGACGCTCGCGAATCCCAGAAGAGGCGCGAGCAGGATCCCTGGCTGGCGAACCGCGGCGAGGGCCAGCATCGCGGCCAGCAGATAGACGGCGAGCGCGCTGAATCGTTGCGAGATCGCCAGGTTCAGGTCGCTCGGAAGATTGCGCTCCCGCAGCATCAGGCGCGTCCATGGCACGCCCCGGTCCCAGACGTCGCTCTTGAGCAGCCCCCAGAAGGTCCAGCGCTTGAGGTGCGTGGCCTGGACGCTCTTCCTCAGGATGATCTCGTGCCCAGACCGCAGCAGCCGCACGCCAAGCTCGATGTCCTCGATACAAGGGCGCCCGTAGCCAGCGTCGAATCCCCCGATCTCGAGGAAGACCGACCGCTTGATCGCCCCGCAACCCGCCCAGAACGTGGAGGCCTGCTTACGGCCGTGCTGGTGGACGAAATGATGGAGCAGGTTCTTGTACTGCGAGACGAACTGCGGCATGAGGGGCCGCCGATCGTACGAGCCGAACAGGGCGGCGACGCTCGAGTCGCTCCCGAAGCCGGCGACGACCTCCGCTAGCGTCTCGGGGTGAACGCTGACGTCTGCGTCGACGAACAGAAGCACCTCGCCCCGCGCCACGTCCGCCCCGCGATTGCGCGCCACAGCCGGCCCCGACTGCCGTTCGAGGCGAAGCAGGCGCGCACCGCTCTCGCTCGCAACGGCTGCGCTCGCGTCCGTCGAGGCGTCGTCGACCACGATCACCTCGTGGTCGGCGTAGCTCGAGGCGCGGATGCCGGCGAGACAGACGGACAGGTGTGCCGGGTCGTTGCGGACCGGAACGATCACGGACAACATCAATTCGCCGAGCGCTCCCCGTGCCGCATGTCGACCACCCGGTTGTAGAGCCAGGCGCCGGCGTAGCTGCCGACGAAACCCGTGACGAACGCATAGGCGAACCCGATCAGACTACCCCCGAAGCTCACCCGGTAGCCGATGAAGTACTGCGAGAGCAGCCCGAGATGCGGACCAACCGGTTCGCCGCCCTTGAGCACGAGCCAGTTCGTCGCGACGAAGAGAACGGCTCCCGCCACCAGACCCACCGCCAGCGCCAGGGACGGCGCGTTCGTGCGCAGCACCCGGGTGCGGACGAGCTCGTCGAGTTCGTCGCCGCTCATCTTCGCTGGACCCTCATCTGCCACATGGCGCCGGACGCGGCTCCCAGAAGACGCTACACGTCATCGAGAACGCTTCGCAAATACGCACGGGCGGCGCGGTGGCGCAGCAGCTTGACGTACGTGTAGGTGGCCCGGTTTCGCAGCTGCGCGATCGACCAGCCGATGACGAAGCCACCACCGACGCCATAGATCAGCCCCAAGACGCTCCCCCAGAAGCTGACGTGATAACCGGGAAGGTACTGCCCGAGCAGCGACAGCGTGGCCCCGACGTCCACTCCACCCTTCAACACGAGAATGTTGGTCATCGAAAAGAGCGTGGCTCCAGCCACGGCACCCAGCGCCACACCCAGACCCACCGGATCGATCTTCGCGAGCAGCACACCCAGCGCCCTTCCCAGCAGGCTGCTCGAGGGCGCGCGCATCGAGCCCGACCCCTCGCGAACCTCTTCGTGGTATTCGGCGTCGGCGTTGACGCTCCACAGGTCGTGCGTCTCGCCGAGCGCCAGGCTCCTCGCCGCATACAGGCCCGTGAGCATGGAGTGGTCCTGGTTGTTGTACCTGTGCAGCCCGTTGCGACCCACCGTCTTGCAGTTTTCGAGCCGGGCCACGAAGCCGCGGATGGTGTCGACGTGAGCGGCGTAGTCGGCGTCGTAGACCGGGTACGACTTCGGAACCCGGAAGACGCACCCATCGATGACATCGTCGTATCGCGGACTCCAGTTCTTGAAATTCTGGATGCGAGCCACGCTGACCTCGGGTTCGTGGACGTAGATCCAGTTGTCCGAGAAGAGCTCACCGGCTTCGAGGATCAAGCAGACCGTCAGGAAGTCGCGTAGCTGAGTTGCCGCGACGCCTCCAGAACTGGCGCGGGCGGGGGCGGTTCGAGGTGCTGCACGAACTCGGTGAGCGGCATCGAGGAGATGAAGTCGGTACCGCGCACGTTCTCCATCTGGCCCTCGCGCATCACGTCGACGGACTCGACAGTCTGGCCGCGGCGGTGGATCCGCACGACCGAGCTGTCGAGAAGAACCTTGCCGCCGAGCCGCTCGATCTTGGCGCTGACCGCCCGCCACATCATCCCGGGGCCGAGCCGCGGGTAGTGGAACTGCTCGATCAGCGTCTTGATGCTCGTGCCCGGCTTGCTGATGAAGCTCATCAGAACGGCCCGCATCGAGAGGTCTTTGATGCGCTGCGCCGCCCAATCCGCTTTCAGCTCGGAGCAGGAGATCCCCCATACCTTCTCCGTGTACGTCTTGAAGAGCCGACGTCCGAACCTGTTGGTGACCCACTCCTCGAACGTCTCTTCCTGGCGGTACGGAAAGAGTTGCCAAGGAACGTAGCTCAAGACGATCCACACCGCCTCGACGGGCCCCAGGCCGACCAGGGCGTTCAGTGGCTTGAGCGGGTAGTGAAAGAACTTTCGCCGGTAGTAGATCCGCGACAGTCGGGGACGGAGCAAGAAGTCGTCGGCGAGAATGTCCTGCCAGAGCTCCTGGACCACGAGCGACTTCGTAAAGAAGCGGTGCCCACCCATGTCGAAATGGAAACCCTTGTAGTTCTCGGTACGCGCGAGGCCACCGAGGACGTGTTGCCTTTCGAGCACGCGAGGTGGGTGGCCCAGTCGGGTCAGCTCGTGCGCCGCCGTCAGCCCAGCGGGACCGCCCCCGATCACGACGAAGGATCGTCCGGTCGCGGTTTCCTCTTCAGTCATGTCTCAGATGGAGGAGCCAGTGCGCTCCCGGTTTGGCGAGCAGACTCGAGCGACGCCCCAACGCGTACCGCCGGCACGTTCGTGAGACGCGGATGCGCTTGAAAGAGGGGTACTGGGACCAGCTCGGCAGACGCTAGACGCGTTTCGCGGGGCTGTCAAACCACCGGTATCGACGCGGCGCCTTGCAGGCGGTGACGAGGGATTGGCGGGGCTGCCACAGGCTCAGCCTCAGGCGCGCCCACGTGGGCCACGGCCTCTCTACCAGGCCTCAGAGCCGCACCGGACGCGAGAGTATCCTTAGCGGGTTCCCGCCCGAGGTGGGCCAGGAGGTCAGGTGTCCCAAGGCGTCGCCCGACGGTACGTGTGGCTGCTCGCCGGCGTTCTCGCCATCGCTTTCGCGTTCACGAGGCTCTACCAGCTGATGCTCCTACCCGTGTTCATCGACGAGGGCCTCCACATCTTCTGGCCGACCCGACTCTTCGAAGCGGGCCGCTTCAGCCGACATCTGGCGGACGGCAAGTCCCTCCAGATCTGGATCCTGTCGGCGCTGCAGCCGTTTTCCCCGAACCCGCCTCTCTCCGCGCGGCTCTGCTTCGTGGCGATGGGTGGCGTCGGCCTGGCAGCGACCTACGCCATCGGCCGCCGCCTCTACGGGCGAGCCGTCGCTTTCACCTCGGCCGGACTCTACATCGTCTGCCCGTTCGTGCTCTTTCACGAGCGGATGGCCCTGGCGGACATCTACGTCTCGAGCTTCGCGGCGCTCACCCTGCTCGCCAGCCTCCGGCTCGTCGAGCAGCCGGGGGCTCGAGCGGGACTGCTGCTCGGGCTGGCCCTTTCCGCGTGTGTCCTCGCCAAGATGACGGGGCTGGTGGTCGCGGCGATCCCGCTGGTCGCGGCCCTGATTCTGACGCCTCGTCGCAAGGGAACGCTGAAGAGCCTGGGTCTCGCCTACGCGATCACCGCGCTCTTGTGTGCTTATCCCACTTACTACTTCTTGCGGCATGCCAAGCCGTGGACTCACCTGCTCGAGATGCTCCGAGCACCGCTTCGCAACGCCGGAGTCGCCGCCCCGGCGCACACCGCCGCTCAGGGCTCGGGCCACGCGAACGTGATTCTCGCGAACCTGGGTACGGCGTTCGAGTGGCTCAGCGCCTACTGGACGGCTCCGCTGTTCGTTCTGGCCGTGGCGGCGATCGGGCTCGCGGTGCTGAGGTGCGAACGGCCCGGCTTGCTGCTAGTGATCTGCGCCGTGCTTCCGATCGCGAGCTTTGCTCCCGTCTCCCGGCTCTGGCATCCGCGCTACATCGTGTTCTCCACGATCCCTCTGGCGCTGCTCAGCGCAAGACTCCTCGTTGACCTCGGGCGTCTCGCCGCGACGTTCGTCCCAGACTCGGGGGCGCGTCGGGCATTGCTGGCTCCCATCCTGACGGCCGGTCTCGCAATGCTCCTCTCGATCCCGGCGCTTCGTTTCGACTACGCCCTGTTGACGCAGCCGGCAAGGGCGCCGCTCCCGGCGCACGACCGTGTTCAATACATCGAAAGCTGGTTCTCCGGGTTCGGCACGGTCGACGTGGTCCACCACCTGAGGGAGCGGCTGGGGCGCGGCCCGGGGCCGCTACGCGTCGTGACGCACCGCTTCGCCAACCGCGCGGTGTTCGTCGTCCTGCGCGCGTATCTGATGAACGAGCCGCGCATCGAGCTGCTCGATCTCGATCTCGACGCCGAGTGGGACGAGCTCGCGGGCGCCGGGGAGCGACCTACGCTGATCGCGCTCGGGCCGGCCGACCCACCGGAGCGAGGCAGGCCGAGCGCTCTCGAGCGACCGCCAGGAGTCGTTCACGTCCTGAATGGCGCCAAGCCTGGAGGCGAGATCGCCGTTGAGCTCTACCAGATTGATGGACCCGGGCGGCTGGGAGCGGCCCGGTGAGCGGAGCGTCCGTGTCGCAGCGACTTCTCCGGGAGGCGGCAGTTGTGGGCGGGTTGTGCCTCCTGTCGCTTTTCGCGGTGCGTCCGCTGCTGGCGGGCCTCGGCGAGCGCATCTTCGTGGGCCCCGACCCGCTCCACCACATGTGGATCCAGAACTGGCTGGCGCGTCACGTGACGTCTCCGGCTCAGCTGCTCGACGGCAACGTGTTCTATCCTCACCCGAGCTCGGTCCTGTACTCCGATCTGTCGCTCGGCACGACGGTCTTCCTCGCACCGCTCGCCGCTTTCGTCGACAACCCGATCCTGCTCTTCAACCTCGGGATCCTGATCGCCCTCACGTTCGGAGCCTGGGGCTTCTACTCGTTGACGCTCGTCCTCACCGGAAATCGCGTCGGCGCCATCTGCGCCGCGATCCTCGCCGCGTACGGGTCCCATCAGCTCCGGAGCATCTATCACCTGAACATGCTCACCATCGGCTGGCTCCCGATCTTCCTCCTCGCTCTTCACAAGCTCCTCGAAGGGCGCAGTGTGCGCTGGAGCCTGGTGGCGGGAGTGAGCTACGCGTTGCTTCTCCAGTCGAGCGGCTACTACGCCGTCGCGGGCGCCCTGTTGGCCCTGGTCTTCGCGGCCTGGCACTGGCGTTTGTTCCGAGAGCCCCGGCTCGTCGCCACGGTGACCCTCAGCGTCGCCGTCGCCGGGTTGTTGGCCGCCCCGTACATCGACGCGTTTCTCGAGCTGCGCTCACGCGAAGGGCTCACGAGGGCGCCGGGATTGTCGCGCAAGTGGTCGTTCCAGCCGGAGCGGGACATCACGAGCCAGTCGTACCTACACGACAGCTGGCTCGGTCGGGGAGGGGAACGGCTCTTCCCCGGCATCCTGGCCCCGGGACTGGCGCTTCTGGCGCTGCTGCGCCGCCAGCGTCGCGCGGGGCTCTACGCCCTGGCGGCCGCGCTGCTGCTCGTGTTGTCGCTCGGTCCGGAGCTGCGCGTGGGCGAGTCCCGGATCGCGATGCCGTACAGCTGGCTATTCGCAATCCCACCGTTCGACGGCATGCGGCACCCGAACACGTTCGCCGCCGTCGCGACGTACCTGCTGTGCGTGATGGCGGGCATGGGTTGGAGCACGCTCGGTGTCGCCAGGCGTCGCTGGGCGAAGACGGCCGTCGTCGCGCTGGCCATCATCGAGACAGTCGGCCCGCCCCCTCAGGACCGACTGGCCCCGGTGGGGCTACCACCCGTCTACGAGAGCCTGCTGAGGCTCCATCCTTCGGGACCGATCCTGGAGGTGCCCTTCACGGCGCCCGATCAGATGCTGTGGGCGACCCGTCGACCCGAACAGCGATGGGTGAACGGCGACGCGGCGTTCCGACCCCGTCTGGCGGGCCTGCTCGATCGGTTCATCGAGCGCCACTGGGTGAGCCTGCCGCCCGGCGATGTGGACGACTCGAAGGCCACACAGCTGCTGCGGGAGTCCTTCAAGCCGCGCTGGATCATCGTCCCGGCAGGCCGCAGGCCCGCGCTCTGGCGGCTCGCGGAGGCAATGGACGAATCGAGCAGCTACGCCTTCGTGCTCGAGGCCGCGGACGGCGACCGAGTCTACGAGTTCGATTCGAATCGGCCGCCATGAGTCTCTCCGCTATCGCCGTGCCGCGAGTGCCAGTCCAAGAAGGAGAGCGCTCGGCCTCGGCCGAGCCGCGGCCGATCGTCGAGCTTGCGAGCGCGGAGTCGCCCCAGTCCTAGCGCCGTTTCCGCGCTTCCGCTTCTGCTTCCGCCACCCATCCCCGCCTCAACGTCTCGCGGGGCACACTCGTGAGATACGGTTTGATGTCGAGGATCGGCGTCCCGTCGAGCATGTCCACACCTCGGACCCGCAGCTGGGGGCCATCGCGTCCGAGCAGCTCGACGACGGAGAGGCCGATGGGGTTGGGTCGCCGTGGGGAGCGTGATGAAAAGACACCGTGCGGGCGCTTGTCATCCAGAGGCACCTTCGCTGCCAGATCGAACCCGTCCGACCGGTCGAACACTCAGAGCACGAACAGATGCGAGAAGCCCTCGATATCCTGGAGACCCTCCTCGTACTCGGGGCGCAGCTCGAGACTCCCCTCGGCGCTGTGCTTCGCGCCGGGGCCCTTCGGGATGTCCGACGTGTCGCGGTGAGGACTGCGCACAACGCCGATCGGTTTCATCTCGATGGTCGGCCCGTGATTCGATGGCTCGCTCGAGGCCCGTCCTCCGCTCTTTACTCGCCTACCGCCACGTTCGTCGAGTCCACAGTGCGGCATCCGCACCTCACCCTTCCTGAGAACCGTCACGCAAGCCTCCGACCATCCCGTGAACTCGGCGCTGCTGCGGCCTGTCCTTTTGATACTGCCGATCCTGGCCCTCGCGGCAGGGCTCCGCTTCACGCCTTTCGACCAGGGACGCGGTCATGTCCCCCACGCCGACGAAGCGTCGTTCGTCGATGCCGCCTCCGCGATGATCAGCAACCGCGATCTCGACCACAGGTTCTACGAATACCCCGGCTTGTTCCTGTATCTCCTGCTGCCCGCTCAAGCCGCCGCGGGAGGAGATGGGCCGGCCGCATACAACGCCGCTCGAGTCGTGACGGCCCTGTTCGGCGTCCTGAGCGTGGGAGCCGTCTCCCTGCTGGGATGGCGACTGGCTGGGCCGTGGGTCGGGCTGGGAGCCGCCCTGTTTCTGGCGGTGTCTCCGCTCGAGGTCCAGGTCGCGCACAACGTCCGGCCTGATACGGCCCTCGCGGCTTTCGCGCTTCTGGCTCTACTGGCGTTCGTGAGCATCGGCAGCAGGTTGCGCGGCGATGCGTTGGCGGGCGGGGCGTTCGCCGCAGCGACTTCGATCAAGTTCACCGGCCTGCTGCTGCTGCCCTCCTACCTGATCTCTCGTGTGCTGGCGCCGGGGCCCCGGCTTCGTGGAGTGCTGACCGCTGGCGCCGTCGCCCTCGCCACCGGTCTGCTGTTCACTCCCTACGCCGTGATTCACCACGAGGCCTTCTTCGACGGAGCGTCCTACCAGCTGTCTTATCACGATCGGGCTCGGACGATCGCGTACGGAGACACCGCGTTCTTCTACCTGGATGCGATCGTCCGGGCTCTCGGTGTGGGAGCCAGCCTGCTGGCTGCCCTGGGTCTCGTGCTCGTCTCGAGGAGGCTGCGAAGCTGGGGACCGATCGTCGCCTATCCGCTCGTGACGATCGGCGTCCTCGCTTCTGCCGACATCCACTATGAACGCCATGTGCTGCCTTTCCTCGGCGTCGTTGCCCTGTTCGCTGGAGAAGCGCTGCGCCGCATTGCCGGGGCGAGCCCGCGGCTGGCCATGACCCTGACTCTGGCAGCCGCCGTCGTTCCTCTCCGCGACTCGGTGCAGTTCGTCTATTGGCGGACACAGCCGAGTGCAGTGGCCAAAGCAGTCGAGTGGATCGAGAGCAACGCAGCGCCGGGCACACGGATCCTCGACTCGCGGCCGTGGGCTCACAGGCACGAGCGCAACCGCTCTGTGCTCGGCGTCGACCCCAGGCGCTACGAGCTGCTGCAGCTACGCGCCAACGACCCGCGGTGGCGAAGTCTCAGGCTGCTCGCGACACACGCGGATCTGGTCGTCACGGGTCCCGGCCCGGGCAACGCCTGGCAGGCGCCTTTGGAAACCCTGTTCGAGGCGAGCGGACCGCGGGGAGGATCGGTCTTCAGGATCAGGGCGCCGAGGCCCGAGCTTCGACCCCGTTACGTACCCCTCGACCTCTCTCGTGTGCAACTGGACTCCAGCGACAATCCAGAGCAGCTGTCGCTGCTCTACGACGGGGACAGCTCCACGGCATGGCGCACGCAGGGCCCGCTCCTGGGAACCGAGTGGATCGAGATGCGGTTCGAGCAGCCCCTCGTCATCGGCCGACTCGAGTTCCACCTCGGGAACCAGCCAGCAGCCTACGGACCGGACCCTCAGCTACTGGGCAGCGCCGATGGATCGAGCTTCGAACCCGCAGAGGCGGTCCAGGGGCGCCCACCAGTAGCCGAGCAGATCGAGCACGACAGACCATTGAGTCAGGTGCTCCTCGTCAGGCCGCGCCCGGTGCGTGCTCTTCGCGTCGTACAGACCGGACGACGGGCGGAACCGTGGGCGATCTCCGAGCTGAGCGTTGGCGTTCGTGCTGACGGGGGAGAACGGTAGGCGGGGATAGAGAGGGCCTCCCTCAACCGGCTCGGTCGAGAACCAGGCCCTCTGCTGCTCCGCTAGATTTCTTGGGCCGTCGTTTTTGTAGCAGTTGAGTCAAGTTTCATGCGGCGGCTTTCTGGCAGAGGGTCTCGATGCCGTGTCGTATTTGGTCGAGTGGGTTGGAGCGCTGCCGGTTTTTGGAAGGGACGGAGTCGAGGATGGTCGCGAGGCCTGGTCTTAGTAGGCGGTCGAAGACGAGGGTGGTGAAGGCGGCGACCTTGAGCCCGTATTCTGTGACGCGGTAGCGATGTGTTCCTGGGAGACGTTGGATCAAGCCGTGGAGGCGTAAGCGTCTGAGCTCGTAGCTCATCATGCCGGGGCTGATCTGTTCTGGAGTGCGACCCAGCAAAGGGGCCAGGTGTTGCTTGAGATCCCGGTTGGTGAAGGGCCTCACGTTGAGCTGAAACAACGGCAGGGTGCTGAGTACGGCATGGGCACGACGGTCACCGAGGCGCAAGGCCGGGACTCTCTGGCCATCGACTTCGAGCGGGTGCTGGAGGCTCTCGAGGGCACGTTGCCCGATATTCGAGTTGTAGCTCACGGTTTGGACGTCAAGCAGACGTCGGTTGGCTTGAAAGCCAACCTCCCGTAACGACGGGAGGTTCACGAGCCTCCGCCCGATGTAGAAGTCGCGTGTGTCATTGATGGTGGTCTCCGTTCGAAGCCCACGCCCTTCCTTGTGGTACTGCTTGATCCGAGAATGCTTGTAGTCGACGTGTAGCAAGGGGATGACATCATTGGTGATCACCCGCGTGCGGAAACGACCGGGAGTCGTCTTGATCACCCTCCGCCCGAAGATCAATTGCACGTGGTTTGGACGCCCCAGATCCAGGTTCTCGCGAATCACATCCTCGAAGAAGGGCCCGTGAGAGGCCGATCGAGGCTCTGGGTCAGAGCAAACCCAGCCTGAAGTGTACCGCGCCCGGTTTCTTGGACACCAGTTTGACGATCTCGGGTTCGTTTGGCAGACGATCCCGAAAACGACGCACGAGGATGCCCCAGGATCGACGCGGCGGGGTGAGTCCATACCTGGGGTAGCCCCTCTTTGATGACCTCGAGGTTCACGCGGCCTTCCCCTGGCCGTGCTGGTCGCGGGCCTCGCGCGGGGTGAGGAATCCCAGCTTCTCGACGCGCCACTGCTGGTTGTAGCGCTTGACGAAGGCAGCCACGGCCTGGCGCACCTCCTCGAGGGTGTGGAAGACGCGGCCATGAATGATCTGTTCCTTGAGAGTCCGGATGAAACGCTCGGCCACTCCGTTGGTCTGCGGCTGTTCGACGAAGGCGAAGCTGGGCGTGATGCCCCAGAAACGCAGCTGGTTGAGGAAGTGGTCCGAGAGGTACTGCGTCCCGTGGTCCATGCGCAGCTCGAGGCCACGAGCCACACCCGCCTCGACCGAGCCGAAGAGCTGCGTCAGCCCCATGGCGATGGGCTGGAGGGCCTCGTAGCGCGTCCCCTTCTTGCACACGTGGTAGCCGACGCACTCGCTGTTGAAGTGCTCGACGCCGACGAAGATCCAGCCCCAGCCGTCCTTTGCCGTGAGAACTCTCGCCCCGTCCGTCCCCCACATCAGGTTGGGCGCATCGGTTGTGATCGTCCCCTCGTGGAGCAGCCCCTCGCCCTGGCGTACCCGACGCGGCGACAGCAGGTGGTGCTCACGCATGATCCGCAGCACCCGCTTGCGCGACACGCGCACCTGGCGCAGCACCTTGAGCCGCGCCCAGACCTTGCGATGTCCTTCTCCTACGAACGGCGAGGCCGCCAGGTCCTCTCGGATCAGCCGCAACAGCTCCTCGTCAGACACCTTGGGCTTGGGACCACGTCGGCCAGCGCGGACCATCTCGGGAGCCGCCTCGCCGAGCTGGGAGTAGTAGCTCGAGCGGGCCAGCTTCCACACCCGGCACACCCGCTCCACCCCGTAGGCCCGGCCTGTCGCAGGGGAGATCGCCGCACTCATCGCCGCGACCTCCCGAAGGCCAAAGGGCGGGCCGCCCCGATCTTCTTCCGCAACAGCTCGTTCTCCATGCTGAGCTCGCCCACCCGCTTGACCGCCGCGTCCAGCTCCACCTTCAGCGGGTCGCCATTGCGCTCCCGCAGCGACTCGTCGATCCCGGCCATGGCTTGATCACGCCAGCGCTGCAGCCGGTGCATCTCCACGGACAGCTCACGAGACAGCGCTTCGAGTGACTCCCCGCGCAGCAGCCGCAGTGCGACCTCCCGCTTGCGCGCCACGCTCCAACGCTGCCCGGGACCCAAGGCGCCCACCACCGCGCCGCCGGTGGGCGAAACTCCGGTCGCCCACTCCCTTCTTCCTCTCAGACCTCTTGCGCCTGACCTGCTTCATCGATCGAGTCTCCTTGAACAAGATGACTTTCCCTAGTTTCGTGTCCAAGAAAACCGGGTCCGCTTTAAACTCAGCCTGAAGGATCGAGACGTCGTAACGGTAGCCAGCGGCCCGGTCCTTGGGTGAGAAGGGATCGGGCAATACGCGAAGCCAGCGCCGGAATAGAGCATCGATCTTCTCGGCGCAGAGGCCATCACAGATGGCTTGTGCAGTCCCGAGGTCGGCACACGAGAGCAGGCCGTTGTCCAGGGCTTCGAAGCGGACTCCGCGTTTCGTCAACTGCCGTTTGAGGTACTCGTGCCCGTTCAGGCGGATCTTGCCGTTGTACGGGAAGTAGCTACAGAACTTCAGGAAGAATGGACCGAATTCCTTATCCAAACAGTAGAAGTAGTAGTGGTTCACCATCGCGTGGAACGCACGATCCACGGATAGGGTCGTCCCTGCTGGTCGAAGCGTCTCTCCGTCCGGAATACACGGGCCTTCTCTTGGGCCTTCCCGATCAGGTGGACCCCTTCCGGCTTCGAGAAGGCCACGCGATGATGTTTGGCGATCTCCTCTTTGCGCTCCCCTTTCTTGAACCGGATCAGCGGTACTTGATGTTTCTGCGCATACGCTTCGATCTTCCCGACGAACCTCCTGCTGATCGGACTCATCAGTGCTCCAGAGGCAAAGGTCCGCTACTGGTGGTAGCGAAAGAAGGAGACTACGCCCAGCTCGCGCTGGAGATCGGGAATGTAGGTGTTCAGGTACATCTAAAGCGGACCCGGTTTTCTTGGACACGAAACTAGGGAAAGTCATCTTGTTCAAGGAGACTCGATCGATGAAGCAGGTCAGGCGCAAGAGGTCTGAGAGGAAGAAGGGGGTGGGCGAGACGGAGGGAGCCCGGAGGGCGACCGGAGTTTCGCCCACCGGCGGCGCGGTGGTGGGCGCCTTGGGTCCCGGGCAGCGTTGGAGCGTGGCGCGCAAGCGGGAGGTCGCACTGCGGCTGCTGCGCGGGGAGTCACTCGAAGCGCTGTCTCGTGAGCTGTCCGTGGAGATGCACCGGCTGCAGCGCTGGCGTGATCAAGCCATGGCCGGGATCGACGAGTCGCTGCGGGAGCGTAATGGCGACCCGCTGAAGGTGGAGCTGGACGCGGCGGTCAAGCGGGTGGGCGAGCTCAGCATGGAGAACGAGCTGTTGCGGAAGAAGATCGGGGCGGCCCGCCCTTTGGCCTTCGGGAGGTCGCGGCGATGAGTGCGGCGATCTCCCCTGCGACAGGCCGGGCCTACGGGGTGGAGCGGGTGTGCCGGGTGTGGAAGCTGGCCCGCTCGAGCTACTACTCCCAGCTCGGCGAGGCGGCTCCCGAGATGGTCCGCGCTGGCCGACGTGGTCCCAAGCCCAAGGTGTCTGACGAGGAGCTGTTGCGGCTGATCCGAGAGGACCTGGCGGCCTCGCCGTTCGTAGGAGAAGGACATCGCAAGGTCTGGGCGCGGCTCAAGGTGCTGCGCCAGGTGCGCGTGTCGCGCAAGCGGGTGCTGCGGATCATGCGTGAGCACCACCTGCTGTCGCCGCGTCGGGTACGCCAGGGCGAGGGGCTGCTCCACGAGGGGACGATCACAACCGATGCGCCCAACCTGATGTGGGGGACGGACGGGGCGAGAGTTCTCACGGCAAGGGACGGCTGGGGCTGGATCTTCGTCGGCGTCGAGCACTTCAACAGCGAGTGCGTCGGCTACCACGTGTGCAAGAAGGGGACGCGCTACGAGGCCCTCCAGCCCATCGCCATGGGGCTGACGCAGCTCTTCGGCTCGGTCGAGGCGGGTGTGGCTCGTGGCCTCGAGCTGCGCATGGACCACGGGACGCAGTACCTCTCGGACCACTTCCTCAACCAGCTGCGTTTCTGGGGCATCACGCCCAGCTTCGCCTTCGTCGAACAGCCGCAGACCAACGGAGTGGCCGAGCGTTTCATCCGGACTCTCAAGGAACAGATCATTCATGGCCGCGTCTTCCACACCCTCGAGGAGGTGCGCCAGGCCGTGGCTGCCTTCGTCAAGCGCTACAACCAGCAGTGGCGCGTCGAGAAGCTGGGATTCCTCACCCCGCGCGAGGCCCGCGACCAGCACGGCCAGGGGAAGGCCGCGTGAACCTCGAGGTCATCAAAGAGGGGCTACCCCAGGTATGGACTCACCCCGCCGCGTCGATCCTGGGGCATCCTCGTGCGTCGTTTTCGGGATCGTCTGCCAAACGAACCCGAGATCGTCAAACTGGTGTCCAAGAAACCGGGCGCGGTACATGTTCAGGTACATCCGATCGATGCTCTCCAACTCCAGCGTGATCTCTCAAGACATCGGCGGCTTTGCGCGGTACGCTCACTTGGGCTCCGGTTGTCACAGGATCCTTGATTGGCCCATCAACCGCCTCGGCGGTCAAAAATGGGGAACTCGCAGTTTCCCATCTAGGCTCAACCGGAGCCCACTTTCAAGCCCACGACTCTTCCCCCAAAATACAACTCGTCGGTCTGAGGCGGAGCCTCGCTAGTACTCTGATCCGTAAATACGGTGTCGCACCGAGAACGGCGAGGCGCCCGGATGGCAAGGAGCCGAAGAGGGAAAATACCGGGAGTATTTGACCGATGAGTGACGCAGCCAGGCGGGATGCATCGGCGTTCGAATGCAACCGTAATTGCGGATCCGAGTACTAGCTGTCGGGCGGCCCGTTGTTCTCACGACTCAGACGCTGGAGCTCCTCCGGATCTGGCGAGCGACCTCCGAAGCGGGCCCGATAGTAGCAATCGACGGTGTCGCGGCTGATGGCCAGCAAAGGAGCCGGCACCGCGTCTGAGGGGAGCGCGGATAGATGCTCCAGAGGTGCTCGATGAGGCGGGCGCGGGTGTCCCAGCTCCGACCAGCGCCGTTCGAGGTTCGTCATCAATGCCGCAAGCTCCTGCCCCACGGAGGGCGAAGTTGGCTCGGGGCGCCTCGTTGGAGCGCGCCGTCGCCAGCGCCGCATGAGGCGGCGAGCCCAGAGCGCTGCTGCCGTGAGGAGCCCCAACGAGATCACGACGCCCGCTCGTCGAGCCAGCCACTCGCCGACTGCGGCGAGCTCACGGCCCATGAAGCGCAACGCGTCACCCCAGTCGAGACTGCTGCGGGCGGACAGCTCGGCGAAGAAAGCGGAAAGAGCCTCCCAGGTTCGCGCGAGCCAACCGTCCCGAGACCCCGCGCGAAGAGCATCGTACTGTGCCGCAGGCGTCGGATCGGCCTCGACCCATCCGACACCTTCCAGCCACGTCTCGATCCAGGCGTGGGAATCGGAGGCGCGGACCAGGTAGTGGTCGCCCCGGCGGTTGGAATCGCGAACGCTGAAGCCCGACACGTATCGGGTCGGGACTCCCTGTAGTCGCAGCAGCAGAGCCGCGCCGCTCGCGAAGTACTCGCAGTAGCCACGCTTCTTCTCGAACAGGAACTCGGCGACCGGCTGATCGGAACGGAAGGCCCCCACGTCGAGCGAGTAGCGGCACTCGTGGCCGATCCAGCCAAGCGTCTTGTCGAGCCGCTCGCGATCGTTCCTGGCGCTCGTCGAGATCCGCTCGGCGAGCTCGTGCAGCCGCGGGTCGAGCGCGTCCGGGAGCTGAAGCGCCGTCGCGCGTTGCTCCGCCGTCAGAGAGGCAAGGCCGGGAGGGGCGTGCACGACACCGTACATCCTCGGCGACGGCCAGAACGGTGCCGAAAGAATCCCCTCGGGGCTCATGGCTGGCGCGCCGCCGGCGATGCGGACCAGCCGCGGACCGGGCGGCGCCACGAGCTGACCCCGAGCGAGGCTCCCCACCAGGATCTGGCTCCACGCAGCGTCCGCGGGAACTTCGTCAGCGGCCCCGAAGGTCGCGCCTGCGAGCGTCGCGAGATCCTCTCCGAGCGCGCCGCCGGGATCTGGGGTCACTCGCGGGAGCGGGATTGAAATGCCGTGGGGTGCGGTCCAGCGTCTCCCGTCGAACGCCGTGAGCACGTGGGCGCGCAGCCTCAAAGGCTGATCGGACCACAGACGCAGCACCACCTCCCGAGAGAGCGCGAGCTTTTCGAGGGCGCCGAGTTCGGCCGTGCCCGACAGCCCGACCTGCCCCTCGCCCGAGCCGGGCAGCGCTCTTGCGACGGCGCCCTCGACGAACGGCTGGGCCCAGGGTAGGAGGACGCCGAGGCCGATGGCGAGCGCCATCGCCAGGCTCGCGAACGCCAGCAGAGGAGACCAGCGCCGCTGCGCCGCAACGCCAGCGCGGCGGCGGGTGGGCCGCTCGAGCGCGAGCCAGCCGACGAGGCCGATGGCGGCGACGAGCGTCGGCAGCGTGGTTCGGGCGAACGGATCGAGCCCGCCGACGACGAGGGCGCCAAGGCCGGTCGGGATCAGGCCCCGCCCCGGACGCCAGACGCTCTGGCCGGCAAAGAACGTGGCTCCGAGAAGCACGAGGCCCGACCCGATCACGCCGCGCAAGAGCGCGATCATCGTCTCGCCCACCATCGCGTACAGGGTCCATCCGAAACCGGTGAGCCCTGCCAGGGCGACGAGGATCCACGCGTCTCGCTCGCCGCGACGGCGCAGGCGATCGCCCACGCCGTCGATCGTGAGGCCCATCCCGGCGAGGGCAGGGATCCACAGCAGCCACGCCCCCGGCCACTGCTGGGAGTCGACGTAGCCGAACACGGAGGCCGCGAAGAAGATTGCGAGAAAACCCTCGGCGGCCGTGAAGCCGCGTCGGCGTGTGGCGCTAGCCACTGACGGCTCCCACCGAGGCACCCTCGGAAACGATCGACATCGCCCCGCCCGACTCGATCGTTTCGCGGATCCGCGACGGCGACATCGTCGTCACCTCGCCCAGCTCGTCGTCGACCGGCAGCGGCCTGGTCGGCGCGCCCTCACGAACGACGAAGGCTCGGACCGAGGTTCCCTGCGCCCGTACCTTGCGCAAGAAATCCTGGCGCTCGTCATCCCAGTCCTGAAGCACGGCGACCACCGTGGTCAGCTGCGCCAGCTTGTCGAAGAGGTGCGGGCCGATTCGCGAGAACGGTGGATCGTGGCAGGGATCGAGGCAGGCGAGCACATCGAGAATGTTCTCGAGGTACGCGAGGCTGCGACCGCACTCACCTCGTAGACGTCGGGACCGGCCGCGAGGATGTCCACGACGAATTAACTCCGCGAGAAGTAGTCGGCGATCGATGCCAGGACGGAGATGGCCGCCTCGAAAGCGTCTCGGTCGGCGTCGCTCGCCCAGCGCGGCAGGAACGTGTCGAGAATCAGGGCGATGCGACAGAAGTACTCTTCCTGATACTCCTTGACGATCGGCTGGCCGCGCCTCGCCCACGAGCGCCAGTGAATCGTTCGGAGCGGATCCCCCTCTCGATACTCGCGGGTGCCCACGAACTCGATTGCGTCCCCGGTGCTGGACGTGAGCGGGATGCCGCCGGGCTGGTAGCGTCGCCCGAGCGGAATCGCGAGATCCGAGACCGTGAAGTAGCGCGGGTAGACGATGACAGAGCCACCCGGGATCCAGACCGGGCGGCTCGCGACCAGGCGCAGGGGGTCGGTCACGCGCGCCGCAATCCCCTGGAGAGGGTAACGACCGCGCCGGCGCGCGCTGAGCTCTAGAGTGACGTCGGTGGGGCCGCCGGGATCGAGGCCAAGGTACGTCTCGCGCGGCTCGGCCTCGGGCGCCGGGCCCGCGCTGAGCGGCCGCGGCCAGGCGACGAGGACGTCGTCCTGGGCATGGCGGCTTCCACTTTCGACATGAAGCAGGAGTGACAGGCTTCGCCCTGCAGTCAGACGCTCGGGAAGCCTTCCAGTCACCGCCAGACGTGGACGGCGAAACGCGACGTAGACCGAGGCGACCACGAGCAGCGAGAAGCCGATCGCGAACAGCTCGAACGCCTGCGTGCGGCGTGTGTCGGCGCCGATCAGCGCGAAGGCCGCCGTGGCCCAGAGCAGATAGCGGCCGCGCGAGGTGAAGCGCTGCTCATAGAGCCGCACGACCGGTCCCACGTAGTCGCGGGCGCGGAGCGGAGCCCTGGTAGTCGCCTCTAAACTCCGACCGGCACGGACTCGAGGAGCTCGCGGACCACGTCTTCCTTGAGCACGCCCGAGTACCGGGCTTTCGTATCGAGCGCGAGGCGGTGCGGCAGCGAGAGCAGCGCCGTCGCCTTGACGTCCTCGGGAATCGTGTAGTCGCGGCCGCTCACGAACGCGCGGCTCTGGGCCATCCGGTAGAGCGTGAGCGCGCCGCGGGGAGAGCAGCCCATCTTGAGGGTCGGATGGCGACGCGTCGCATCGGCCAGGTCGATGATGTAGCGCGCGATCGCCGCGTCGACCTTGACCGCGCGAACCGCCTCCTGCATCGCGAGCACCGTCGCCCCGTCCGTCACGGGCTCGAGGTCGTCGAGCGGATGATGATGGTGCTGGCTGAAGAGGACGTCGACCTCGTGCTGCTTGGCCGGATAGCCGATCTCCAGGCGGATGGCGAAGCGATCGGGCTGCGCTTCCGGCAGCGGATACGTCCCGTGGAACTCGATCGGGTTCTGGGTCGCGATCACGACGAAGGGTCCCGCCAGGCTGTGGGTCGTGCCATCGATCGAGACCTGGCGCTCGCTCATCGCCTCGAGCAGCGCCGACTGTGTGCGGGGCGCGGCGCGGTTGATCTCGTCCGCGAGCACGATGTTCGTGAAGATCGGTCCCTCCTTGAACGCGAAGCCGCCGTCCTTCGGGTTGTAGACGGAGGAACCGAGGATGTCCGTCGGAAGCAGGTCCGGTGTGAACTGGACGCGCTTGAAGTCGGCCGAGAGCGACAGCGCGAGCGCCTTGGCCAGAGTCGTCTTGCCGACTCCGGGGCGATCCTCCATCAGCACGTGGCCGCCGCCGAGAATGGCGATCAACAGGTTCTGGAGGACCTCCGTTTTTCCGAGGATCACGCCTTCGAGCTGTCGACACAGACGCTCGACGGTGTCACGGGTCGCTTCGCGAGTGACCATGCCCAGGCGCTCCAATCCGGGAGACGAGTCGACGCAACGCTAGCGAGACCGATCACCGGTTTCAACAGGGTCGGTTGGCAGGGACCCGAAGATCGCCGCGAGCCTCCAACGCGTGCGAGGCGCAGGTGACCCGCAGCGCGGGTTTCGCTGTGGGCGTCGAGCGGATAACCTTTCGCGCTCGTCGCGGCGGCCGGACGGAAGTGACACCGCGATGCTCGAGGGGAGGCCGATTGCCGAGAGATCGCAAAGATCGTTACGACATCGTGACGTTGCCGGGCGATGGAGTGGGACCGGAGGTGACGGAAGAGGCGGTCGGGGTGCTCGAGGCCGCCGCGCGACGCTTTGACGTGAAGCTTCAGTTCGAGAAGATCCCGGGCGGGGGCGAGTACTACCTCGAGCACGGCCGCGAGTGGCCGGAAGCGTCGGAAGCGAAATGCGCGGGAGCCGACGCCATCCTGCTGGGCGCCGTCGGAGCCCAGGATCCGACGACTGGAACAAACGTATTCACGCGCCCGGGCGAGCCCTACGAACAACCCCAGCTGGCTGGGTACGCTCAGGTGATCGGCAACCGCCAGCGGCTCGATCTCTTCGTCAACCTCCGACCGATCAAGCTCTACCCGGGCGTCCCCCACAAGGTCTCCGGGCGCTTCATGGACATCTGGCGTCCCGAGGACGTCGACTACGTCGTCTGTCGCGAGAATACCGAAGACGCGTACTCGGGCGGAGCCGACGATCTCATCGACGAGACCGGAGCCGCCATCGGACGCTCGACACCGATCCGCATCACGCATCGCGCGACCGAGCGTGTCTGCCGCTACGCCTTCGACCTGGCTCGGAAGCGCAAGGCCAGGGGCAGCGCCGGCAAGGTGACCTGCGTCGTGAAGTCCAACATCATCGCGGCACACCGATACTTCGAGGAGGTCTTCCGGGAGCTCGCCCGCGACTACGAGGACATCCAGACCGACGTCGCGATGTTCGACGCCTTCTGCATGTGGCAGCTGCGCAACCCCGAGTGGTACGACGTCGTGGTGGCGCCCAACCTCGTGGGAGACGTGGTGTCCGACAACGGCTCCACCAGCCAGGGCGGGATGGGCCTCGCCGCCGGCGCCAACATCGGCGACGAGCACGCTATGTTCGAGCCGATCCACGGCTCGGCTCCCAAGTACCGGGGCCAGAACAAGGTCAACCCGATCGCCGCGATCTTGAGTGCGGCGATGATGTGCGATTGGTTGGGCGAGCGGTGGCAGGATGAACGCCTGGCTCAGATGGGCTCGAGCATCGAAGCGGCCGTCGCATCGACGCTGGCCGGCGGCGAGACGCTGACCTACGACCTGGGCGGCGAAGCGAGCTGCTCGGAGTTGGGCGCAGCCGTGAGAGGGCTCGCCGAAACGGTCTAGCCGACGCTTTCTCTAGCGCCGCTCGGCCTCCTTCATCGCGCGCGCCGTGGCTGCGAGTCGTTGCGCCAGAAGCGCCTGGGGATCGCCGGGAGCAACCCTCATCGCCTCCTCGAAGCTGGCGATGGCGGCATCGAACTCTCCGTTCTGCATCTTCGCCTGACCCTCCGCGACGAGTTGCTTCGCGCGAGGATCGCCGATTCCTTCGGCGCCGCCCAACTGCCGCATGAGGTCCCGAACCTCGCGAGCTTGGGGAGGCGGCGGTGGACGGCCGCGGGGGCCACCCCTCGGTGGCGGCGGTGGGGGCGGTGGTGGCCGACGATCTCCCGCCGGCCGTCCTTCGCGGGCTTCGGAGTCTGGCGTCGCGGGCTGATACACCGGATCCGTGGCCGCTCCCAGGGGCTCAGGCGCCGCCTGGAGCGTGGCGACCCCGCCCGCGTCGGGTGCCTCGATGAAGTTCCGCACGCCACCGACGCCGGCCACGCTTTGCGCGATGCGAACGGCGAGCGCTGCCGCCGAAGCGCTCGCGACACGGCCCGAAAGCGTCACGATCCGCTTCTCCACCGCGGCGTCGATGGACTCGTAGCGAAGCTCCGCAACGGCCGCTAACCTGCTGCGGATCATCACCTGAATCTCGGCATCGGCGTCACCTCGTGGCACCGGCTCGGAGGCTACGACCCGGAGTGCGTCGCTCACGCTCACGACTCCGGGCACGGCGGAGGCCAGCGCCACGGCCTCAACCGCGTCTTCCCGAGCCTCCATTTCGCCGGACACGGTGACGACCCCGGCCGAGACGCGCACACCGAACTCGTGGCCGTCGAGAGGCGCGGAAGCGGCCAGGGCCGCCTCTACGTCCGCGCGAATCTTCTGATCGTCTGGGCCCGCGCCCCGTCCGAGAAGAAACGCCCACAAGACGAGCGCCACCAGGAGGATCCCTCCGACGACGACGACAGATTGGGGGAGCCGGGCGCCGCTTCCAGCCTCGGGCGGGCGACGAGCGCTCGGTGCGCCGGTCCGGACCCCCGGCGCACGCGCGCCCACCCGGGGTGGGCGCGTCCCGAGCGGCCGTCCCGGCTGAGTCCTGGGACGCGGACGTGTAGCGATCTTCGAATCCGCAGTCTCCGCCGGGCGTCGAGACGCGCCCGCCCCGGTGTCTGCTTTCTCTAAAGCCGGAGCGGCTCCGGCCGCCGGTGCTGCTGCCCTCACGACGGCGGTTTCGGGCATCTCGGCGAGCAGCGCCACGGCCTTGGCCAGGTCGTCGGCCGAGGCGAAGCGGTCCTCCGGATCCTTCTCGAGTGTCTTCATCAAGACATCCGAGACCTGGGAGGGAATCCTCAAGTTGGGTCGCGTCCGATGCGGCGGAGTCGGCTCCGTCTGCATGTGATGGAAGAGAAACTCCATCGGAGTTTCCGAAACGAACGGCAGCTCGCCCGTCAGCAGCTCGTAGAGCACCACGCCGAGCGAGTAGATGTCGGAGCGGCCGTCGATCTCGTCGCCGCGCCTTCCGAGCGCCTGCTCGGGCGACATGTACTGAGGCGTGCCGATCACGACGCCGGTCTGGGTGGCGGTGTATCCCTGTCCGCCCTCGAGCGTCCCCTCTTTCACCTTCGCGATGCCGAAGTCGAGAACCTTGACGAGATCGCCTCCGTCCTCAGCCTTCAGGATGAGAACGTTGTCCGGCTTGATGTCGCGGTGCGTGATGCCCAGCTCGTGGGCGGCGGCCAACGCGAGAGCGATCTGCTCGACGATCTTCAGCGCGCGACGGATCGGCATCGGACCTGTCTTCTCGAGCACCTTCCGCAGGTCGCGGCCTTCGACGCATTCCATCACGATGAATGGGCGACCGTCCTCCGTCGCATCGAGGTCGTCGACGCGCACCGCGTTCGGGTGCTGGAGCTTGCGAGTGACGATCGCCTCCTGTTTGAAGCGTTTCAGGAAGTTCTCGTCGTCGGCGAGCTTGGCGCTGACGACCTTGATCGCGCGCTCCTCGCCGAATGCGAGGTGCTTCGCGCGGTAGACCGCAGCCATCCCGCCGGACCCGATGCGCGCCAGGATCTCGTACTTCTCCCTCAAGATCATTCCCGGCATCAGCTCGTTGGCGTTGCGCAGGCCGGTCTGACACTTCGGGCAACTCGTGAAGTCCCCTGGAAACGTCGAGTGACAGGAGTCGCAGTACTTCATGGAAGCGATCGGGGCCCTTTCCTTCTCAACGGCGCCAGGGCTCTTCGACGGATACGGATACGAAGAGCACCTGCGCCTCATCGCTTTCCCACTCCGAGATGCCGCCGAGTCGGTCGACCTGCTTCGCCCCACTCTCGTGACCGATCGACGCTACGACGACGGTCTCCCCCGGTGTCAGGATCAGCTCTGTCGCCGCGGCGGTGTAGCGAACCCCGCCCTCTACGAAACGTCCGTCGAACGGCCGCAGCTCGAGCGCAACTTTGCCGCTGCCCAACACCGACGCATGGGCCTCGAAGCCGGACTCGGCGCGCACGAAGTTCGTGGAAGTCGCGTACGCGGTACCGGTGACGAACGGAATCGCGTCGCCAGTGACGATCGAGCCGCTGCTACCCGACAGCAAGCGCAAGCTGCCGCTCCGCTTCGAAACGCTGGTCGAACCCGCGGAGCGAAGCGCGACGCTCACGCCGGTGCCAGCCGTACCGAGCCGGCCGATCCGGAACCCGCCGACCTCGAGCGCCCAGTCGACCCGAAGATCATCGGCGTCGAGCGCCGCCCGATCCTCGAGCCAGTAGTCGACGATCACGGTCTCGACGGCTCGATCCTGGCCCCGCAGCACGGCGACGGCACGATCGAGGGCCGCGGTGCTTCCCACCAGAACGAGCGAGCCGGTCCGCGCGTCGACCGCGACGCGGCCTTCGTCGCCCAGCGCCGCTTCTGCTAGAGGCTGAAGCTCGGAAACCGCGCGATGCTGCGCCCGATACACCCGCGTCTCGGCGCTCCACGCCGACGACGTGAGCGCCGCGAGAACGAGCGCCGCGAGCGAGCGAACCCACACGGCTCGGATCATAGCGTGTGGGCGTGCACCTTAGAATGCCCGGGTACCATGCAACCGATCGGCGCGCTCGGCCTCGCACTGCTCGGGCTGGTCCTCGCCTTCGCGATCGTTCTCACGCTGCGGGCGCGCGATCTGCCATTCTGGCCATGGGCCTGGGTTGCGCAGCTCAGCGCTGGCGTCGGATTCGGCGCTTTCGCGGACTCACAAGAAGCACTTCGCGCCGCACACATCCTCGCAACCATGTTCCCGGCGCTGATGCTGGCGGGTTCCTTTGCCTTCGTGCACCGCGCCATTCCACGCTGGCTCTTGCCGGTCACGGCTACGGCTGCCGTCTTCCGAGCCAGCTATCGCGGAGGACACCTCTGGATCGCGCCGCTCGAGATCGCCGGCTACCTGGTAGCCGCCGCTTTGCTGAGCCGCTCGCATCTGGTGACGACATCTCGGGCACTGCCACGCCTGCTGAGCGGGGGAATGGTGGCGATCGCCGCGGTCGAAGTATGGGACCTCTTCGCCGAGCTCGACGGCGGGGCCGCGGCGGTCCCCTGGGTCGCGTGGATCTCCGTCGGGGTTCCAGTGGCCGCGATCCAGTACGTCTCGTACCTCGACGTGGCGGACCGCCGGGCTCGCGAGTCGCGAGAGAAGAGGGAGCGCGCAGCGCGTGAGCTGGATCGCAACATCGAGCGCTTCAAGCGCATCACCGAGAACGCGTACGACGTCATCATCGAGGCGGACCTGGCGGCCACGATCCTGTACGCCAGCCCGAGCATCGAAAGGGTCCTCGGCTACCCTCCGAGCGAGGTGCTCGGTCACAGCATGCTCGAGTTCGTCCACCCCGACGAGGCCGAGGAGACGAAACAGCGGCTCGGCGAGCTCGCACCAGGCAACCCCTACGTCCAGAGAACGGGGCGCGTGCGACATCGGGACGGCTTCTGGGTGTCGCTCGAGCGCACGGCTCGCGCGTACCAGACCGAGGACGGATCCAACCGGCTCGTGCTCGTCGCACGCGACGTCACGGAGCGCCTCGAGGTCGAGGAGCGGCTCCGCAACACGCAGAAGCTCGAGAGCCTCGGCGTTCTGGCGGGTGGCATCGCGCACGATTTCAGCAACCTGCTCACCGGAATCATCAGCAACGCGGAGCTCGCGGCGAAACAGCTCCAACGGGGAGATGTCGAAAAGGTTCACGCCAAGCTCGAAGTCCTGATGGACGCCGGCAGGCGAGCCTCCGAGTTGACGTCTCAGCTGCTCGCCTACGCCGGCAAGCGGCCTTTCACGCCCCGGCCCCTTCACCTCTCCGACCTCACGCACGAGTCCGAACGTCTCCTACGAACGGCCCTCGCCAACCAGGTGGATTTGCGTTTCGATCTAGCGAACGACCTGCCTGCGATCGACGCCGATCCGGCGCAGCTGCGGCAGATCCTGATGAACCTGGTCACCAACGGCGTCGAGGCGTGCGGCACCGCCTCGGGCTCCGTCGTCGTCTCGACGCGACGGATCGAGATTTCGGAGCCAACAGTGGGGTATTTGGACGACGCTCTCCCAGCGGGCCGTTACGTGGCGCTCCAGGTGCGAGACAACGGCACCGGTATGGACGACGAGACTCGCGGCAGGATCTTCGATCCCTTCTTCACGACCAAGTTCGCGGGGCGCGGCCTGGCCCTGGCGGCCGTGCTGGGAATGGTGCGCGCGCATCGCGGCAATATCCGGGTCGAGTCCAGACAGGCCGTGGGGATCACGTTCACCCTGCTGTTCCCGGCCACCGACGTCGAGATGGAGAGCCAGCCTATCCCCCTGCCTGCCGACGAAGCGGGCGAGGGCCTGATCCTCGTCGTCGACGACGAGGATCAGGTGCGCGACGTCGCCGCCGAAGCGCAGTCGGAGTACGGCTACGATTGCCTCGTCGCCGACGGAGGAGCAGAGGCCGTTCAGCTCTTCGAGCAGCGAGGCCGCGACGTTTCGCTCGTGCTTCTCGACCTGGCGATGCCCGGCATGGGCGGCGTGGAGACGTTGCAGCGGCTGCGTGCCCTCCGTCCGGAAGTCCCGTTCCTGATCATGAGCGGCTTCAGCGAAGCCCAGGTCGGCGAGCAACTCGCCGAGGCGCGCCCGGAAGGCTTCGTGCAGAAGCCCCTGATCCCGGCAGAGCTCGCAGCGGCGGCGCGCAGGGCGCTGGGAGCCCGGACGCTGGAAAGTGCACCATGAGAATCCGCCCCGCGCTCGCGCTCGCCGCGATGGCGGCGAGCCTGGGACCTGCTTCGGAGTCGGTCGCACAAGAGGTCAACCTCTCCGAGCAGCTACCCGGCGCCCTGCCAAGCCTCAGCTCGTGGAAACGCGTCACGGGCGCAGTGGATCTGGAAGGACCCCGTCGAACCATCGAGTACGTCTTCTACGTCGACCCACAACACCAGGCGCTCTACACCGTCACGCACTACCGGATCAGCATCGACGAGATGAAGGACCGCGAGCGTGCCGGCGTGTCGCGCAGCGAGCGGCTCCAATGGCACACGCCCGAAGGCGCCTTGCGACGTTTCGAGTGTCACCGAGCGTCGCCGCCGGGACCCTACCCGTGCGCCTGGATCGAGCGGGCGCCCGAGAGCCAGTTCTACAAGAACCAGCTGCCGCTGGTGCTCGAGATCTACGAGCTGCACCGGCGCCTGCTGTGCGCCCGGGTCCGCGGCCTGATCGAGCACCCACCCTGACGCGCTAGTGGCCTGTAAACGAGGATTCGAAAGCGTCAGACCGCCGATGCATCCCCGCCCGCTGCGTTGTTCGTCGGTCGAATACTCCCGGTATTCTCCGCTCCTCTCGCCTTGCGGATCGGGGCGCACAGGCGCCCTGACCGCTTCCGACTTCTCGCTTACGGGCCACTAGTGAACTTCGAGCCCACGTCCGCCACTCGTTCGATCGTCGAGCGAGCCGAAGCGCTCGTCGATCGCGACGTGTTACCCCTCGAGCATCGCTTCCTACACGGAGGCTTTGCCGAGGTCGAAGGCCCACTCCAGGACGTGCGCGCCCGGGTCCGCGAGGCGGGCTTGTGGGGCCCGCAATTCCCTCGCGAGCTGGGCGGCATCGGGCTCGACCTGGTCCAGTTTGGACTCGTCTCCGAGGTCCTCGGCAAATCGCCACTCGGCCACTACGCGTTCGGATGCCAGGCGCCTGACGCCGGCAACATCGAGATCCTGCGCAGCGAAGGCACGCAAGCTCAAAAGGACCTCTACCTGCGGCGGTTGGTCGAGGGACGCATCCGCTCGTGCTTCGCCATGACCGAGCCGTAGCACGCCGGGTCCAACCCGACACTCCTGTCCACGACGGCCCGACGCGAGGGCTCGGGGTACGTGCTCGACGGACACAAGTGGTTTGCCAGCTCAGCGGAGGGGGCAGCCTTTGCCGTCGTCATGGCGGAGACCGACGCGGCAGCCCCCCCGCACTCCCGCGCGAGTCTGTTTCTGGTTCCCACCGATGCTCCTGGATTCGAGTTCGTTCGCAACGTCTCGATCATGGGGCACGTCGGCAGCGGGTGGCACAGTCACGCCGAGATCCGGATCCAGGGCTGCCGGGTACTCGATACCGACCGCCTTGGAGAAGAGGGCGCTGGCTTCGCGATCGCACAAGCGTCGCCTCGGTCCGGGCCGCATCCACCACTGCATGAGGTGGCTGGGAATATGCAGGCGCGCGTTCTTCATGATGTGCAAGCGCGCGAGGGAGCGCGAGGTCGGCCCCGGCCGAACGCTGGCGAAGACGCAGCTGGCCCAGGCCACGATTGCGGAGTGCAAAGCGGAACTCGAAGCCGCTCGCCTGTTCGTGCTCAGTACCGCTCAGAAGATCGAGAGCACCGGCGCGAAGGCCGCTCGCAGCGACATCTCCCTCATCAAGTTCCACACGGCCGGCGTCCTGCAACGGGTGGTCGACGCCGCGGTGCAGATGCATGGCGGGCTCGGCGTGACGGACGACACCATCCTCGCCTACTTCTTCCGCGCGGAGCGGGCGGCCCGCATCTACGACGGCGTCGACGAGGTGCACAAGCTCGCCGCGGCACGAGCGCTGCTCGAGGCCTGACGAGCGTGAGTGGCGCGGGTCTCGAACCCGATGAGCCAGCTCCGATCCGGCCGGGCCAGGAGCTCGACACCGAGAAACTACTCCTCGTGTTGCGCCGGGAGCTGGGGCTCTGTGGGACGGTCCGGGTTCGGCAGTTTCCCCGCGGCTACTCGAACCTGACCTACTCGATCGAGATCGGCGACCGCCAACTGGTGCTGCGGCGCGCCCCGCCGGGAACCACCTTCCAGGGCGCGCACGACATGGAACGCGAGCACCGCACACTCGCGGCCGTGCATCCCGTGTATCCCCTCTGCCCGCGGCCGCTGTTCTACTGCAAGGAGGAAGCCATCATCGGCGCAAGCTTCTATCTGATGGAGCGGGCCCGGGGTGTCATTCTGCGGCGCGACCTTCCCCAGGGTCTCGGACTCGACGAGGCGGTCTTGCGGGAGCTGAGCCGAAACGTCGTCTCGGCCCTCGCCGACCTCCACGCAGTCGATGTGGAGCGCACCGGACTCGTCGCGCTCGGGCGTCCAGAGGGGTACGTGCGACGCCAGGTCGAGGGTTGGAGCCGGCGCTACCGTGCCGCCCGAACGAGCGACGCGCCGAGATTCGAATCGGTGATGCTGTGGCTCGCCTCGCAGCTTCCGCCGGATGCGGAGCGGCCCAGCCTCGTTCACAACGATTTCAAGCTCGACAACGTCGTCCTGGATCCCGCCGACCCGACGCGAATCACGGCGGTCCTGGACTGGGAGATGGCGACCGTGGGTCACCCGCTGATGGACCTGCGCAACTCTCTCGCCTACTGGGTGGAGGCAGCCGATCCACCCGCGGCCGAGGCCTACAGGATGGTTTCCACGAACTCACCCGGCTGCCTGACGCGAGCCGAGGTCGCGGGACACTACGCCGACCGCACCGGGGTCTCCCTGGAGAACATGGAGTTCTTCTACTGCTTCGGCCTCTTTCGGTTGGCAGCCATCGCTCAGCAGATCTATCGGCGCTTCAGCGAAGGCCGAGCTGACGACGCCCGCTTCGGAGCGCTGGCCCAAGGAGTGCGAGCCCTCGAGAAGGACGCGGCCCGGGTGGCGGGGCTTTCGTGACCGGCCAGGTCACACGTCGCTCGAAGCCTGGATTCCCGGCGCCTCTGACTCGGGCAACCCCGTCACCGTGTTACCGTCACATCACCGGTTAGGATGCAGCTCGACCACCTCGTTCTCGCGATCTCGGATCTGGATGCCGGCATCGCCCAGTTGAAGAAGCTGACAGGCGTTCAGGCCGCGAAGGGCGGACGCCACCCCGAGCTTGGGACACAGAACGCGATCGCCGCGCTGGGCGATCGCGCGTACCTCGAGATCCTCGCCCCCGACTCGGATACCGGCCCGCGCCCGAAGGCCGCTACATCTCGGGAGACTCCGCTGACCCGCCTCGTGGGACGCGCCTTTGGAGACCCTCCCGAAGAGCTCAGCCTCGTCACCTGGGCCGTCGCCGCGCGCCGAATGGAAGAGCTGGACGTCCGCTTTCGCGCGCTCGGCTACGTGACGACGGGCGTCCACGACGGCTCGCGAGTCCGCGAGGACGGCAAACCATTGATGTGGCAGATGCTCGCGGTGACGGCGCCGGACGATCCGCTGCTGCCGTTCTGGATCGACTGGGCGCCCGACAGCGACCACCCCTCGCAGGGCGCACCGGGCGGCTGCCGGCTCGAGAGGCTCTATGCTCTCGATCCCGATCCCGAACGTGCGAAGAACTACCTCGGGCACCTCGATCTCGATCTCGCTGTCGAGCCGGGCAAAAAGCCCGCCCTGGTCGCCGAGATCAAGACCAAGAAGGGCACGGTCGAGCTCCGGTCCTGACGACGGCGACCTAGGAGTCTGCGCGGCAGTAGTTCAGCCCGGGTGTGTCATCGTGCCTTGTGACCCGAGAGATCATCTTGCCTGGGTTAAACGGCAGTAGTGGGCTCGCGGACGAGTGCTCGCGAGGGAGGACGGGCGGATCCAAGGCCGGGTGGTGGTCATACCCAGACCATCTTCTGATTGAGTCTCCTGAGGTTGAGCGCCAAGCAAACGAGATCCCACTCGGCGCTGGTTTTCTCAAGCCCTCGAAGGCTGAAGGATTGGAAACCAAGCACAGCCTTGATCCATCCGAATGGCGGTTCGCCGAGTTTGCGCCGCTTGTACCACTTGCGACCACGTTTCGTCTTGAGCTTCGCCTTCATGCGGAGCGTCGCTTCGAGCTTCGAATTCGACGTTGGTGGAGAGTCTTTCTTTTCTCTCCCCAGAGCCACGAAACCGTCGATTCCGGTACGTTCCAAGTGCAGTAGGTTCTTTTCGGAACGGTAGCCGGCATCGGCCAGGGCACGCTTGGGCTTCTCACCGGTGTTGGCTTGAGCCGTTTTCAGCATCGGCTCGAGCTGACCGACATCCGCAGCGTTGTTGGTCAACCCGGTCGCAACGATCAGCTGCGATTTCTCGTCGACGGCGGCTTGGGCATTGAAGCACTGCTGGTAGCCACTCGAATCCTTCATGATGCGGCTTGGGGATCTCCATTTAACCGGAGGAGTCCAGGTTGGCAGTTCTCCACGGGCGGTTCGCTGGAGAGCGCTCCAGGCTCTGCGGGTGCCCGCGCGCCTGCGGCTGCGAGGGCGGCACTGCCCGGGGCCGCTGGGTGGCGATGAGGTCCTGGTAGCGCACCGGGTCGTGGGCGACGGCGAGCTCGAGCACTCGGTAGAACACCATCCCGCGGCTGCGGGAGGTGCGGCGGTTGAAGCGGAACGCGAACTCATTCAGGTAGCTGGCCAGGTGCGCGTCGTTCACCGAGCCCTGGTGGGTACCCAGCAACCACCGCTTGGCTAGCGAGGCGACCCGGTGCACTGCGGGCAGTAGCTCGCCGGGATCCTCCCCGCGGGTTCGGGCGGCCCGCTGGCTGCGCCGGTCGTGGACGTAGCCGAGCTTCTCCAGTCCGCGGTAGCCCTGCCAGCCGTCGGTGACGACCCTCGCGCCCGGCTCGACGTGAGCCGTTACAAAGGCGTGCAACGAGGCGGCCGACGCATCGGTCAGCGGCAGCATCCGGCACCGTCCGAATCCTCTCGGCTCCCGGACCTCCACCGCGATCCCGGTCAAAACCTTCTTGCCTTTGGCCCGGCCGCCGCGCAGCCCCGCCTCCTCACCGCCGATGTAGGTCTCATCTACCTGTACCATCCCGGCCAGCCGGTCCCGGCCCGGGCGCACCAGCACCGACCTCAGCCGATGGAGCATCGCCCACGCGGTCTGGTAGGAGCCGATCTCCAGCGTCCGCTTCAGGCTCAGCGCCGAGATCCCGTCCTTGCCGGTGGCGAACAGCCAGCAGGCGGTGAACCAAACCGTTAGCGGCGTGCGCGTCCGGTCAAAGATCGTGCCCGCTGTCACCGACGTACGGCCGCCGCACCCTGAGCACATGAAGCGACCGTCGCCCAGCCGCCAGCCCCCATCATGGCCGCAGTCCAAGCAGGCGAAGCTGGCGGGCCACCGCAGCCACTCCAGGCAGTCCGCATCGGTCCGGAACCAGGCCTGGAACTCGCCCACGGACCGCGGATAGTGCGTGCCAGCACGAGGCTGATCCACCGGCTCAGTTTACACCGGTTAAATGGATACCCTCGATGCGGCTTTCGGGATCGGTGAAGTTGTCCTGCTTCTTGTCCGGAGGTACGCCAAATCTCCTTTTGAACTTTGGCCCTCGCTTCGATTCCTTGTCATCCCCTGGCCGACGTCCGGCCTGCTGATCTTCTTCCTTCTGACGGGCCTCCAGACGTGCCTTCGCTGCTTGGATTTTCTTGAGCCGTGAATCTCGGCGCGCCAGCTCTTCTGGCAGTTCGTCGCCACGAAAATCAGGACCAAACTCGACGTCTTCCGCAGCATCTTCTTGTTTCGCAAGAGCGGTGATAGCCCGAATCTCTCGACGGAGCTGTTTCTCCGTTTTCTTCATACGCTCGTAGCTCATCGCCTTGTGCTTGCTGGCATTCGCCTTGACCTTCGTTCCATCCAGAATCAACGTCCCAAGCTTGACCAAACCCACTTCTTGAGCCAGACGCACGACTTGGACGAATACAGATCGAAACTGGGACAAATGGTCACAACGGAAATCACTGATCGTCCGGTGTGCCGGGAAATTGCCTCCGCTCAAATAACGGTATGCGACATCCTCTTCCAGCTTCTTCGCGATCCCACGAGACGAAAACGTCCCTGTCGCATAGCCGTAGATCAGAACCTTCAGCATCATTCGAGGATCGAATCGTCGGTTCCGACGTCCATCGCCCTCGTAGCGCTCGTAGAAAGCACGCACATCCATCGCCTCCACCGTATCCGAGATGAAAAACGAAAGATGACCCTCCGGAAGCCAGTCTCGTGGATTCGACGGAAACAAACTCGATTGGTCAGGACTGTACGGACGGAAACTCGTTCCCATAACTTCAAACGGGGGTATCCATTTAACCGGTGTAAACTGAGCCGGTGGATCAGCCTCGTGCTGGCACGCACTATCCGCGGTCCGTGGGCGAGTTCCAGGCCTGGTTCCGGACCGATGCGGACTGCCTGGAGTGGCTGCGGTGGCCCGCCAGCTTCGCCTGCTTGGACTGCGGCCATGATGGGGGCTGGCGGCTGGGCGACGGTCGCTTCATGTGCTCAGGGTGCGGCGGCCGTACGTCGGTGACAGCGGGCACGATCTTTGACCGGACGCGCACGCCGCTAACGGTTTGGTTCACCGCCTGCTGGCTGTTCGCCACCGGCAAGGACGGGATCTCGGCGCTGAGCCTGAAGCGGACGCTGGAGATCGGCTCCTACCAGACCGCGTGGGCGATGCTCCATCGGCTGAGGTCGGTGCTGGTGCGCCCGGGCCGGGACCGGCTGGCCGGGATGGTACAGGTAGATGAGACCTACATCGGCGGTGAGGAGGCGGGGCTGCGCGGCGGCCGGGCCAAAGGCAAGAAGGTTTTGACCGGGATCGCGGTGGAGGTCCGGGAGCCGAGAGGATTCGGACGGTGCCGGATGCTGCCGCTGACCGATGCGTCGGCCGCCTCGTTGCACGCCTTTGTAACGGCTCACGTCGAGCCGGGCGCGAGGGTCGTCACCGACGGCTGGCAGGGCTACCGCGGACTGGAGAAGCTCGGCTACGTCCACGACCGGCGCAGCCAGCGGGCCGCCCGAACCCGCGGGGAGGATCCCGGCGAGCTACTGCCCGCAGTGCACCGGGTCGCCTCGCTAGCCAAGCGGTGGTTGCTGGGTACCCACCAGGGCTCGGTGAACGACGCGCACCTGGCCAGCTACCTGAATGAGTTCGCGTTCCGCTTCAACCGCCGCACCTCCCGCAGCCGCGGGATGGTGTTCTACCGAGTGCTCGAGCTCGCCGTCGCCCACGACCCGGTGCGCTACCAGGACCTCATCGCCACCCAGCGGCCCCGGGCAGTGCCGCCCTCGCAGCCGCAGGCGCGCGGGCACCCGCAGAGCCTGGAGCGCTCTCCAGCGAACCGCCCGTGGAGAACTGCCAACCTGGACTCCTCCGGTTAAATGGAGACCCCCAACTTCAAAAACGCTCATTCACCCGATTTCGTTCCTGCCGCGCAGACTCCTAGCCCGGATCTGCTAAGTTTCATCGGGAGCCACGAGTTGTGCGAGTGATATGAGAAAGCTGATCCTTCTACTGGTCGTCGCGCTGGCCGTCGCCTCCGGAGCCCACGCGCAGCAGATTCGGCTTGGCCGACTCTCTGCGAAACAACTGGAAGTGCTGGCGCCATCCAGCCGCGTCGAGGGCCCTCTGGGCGACATGCGCATCACCCGGAGTTCGTGCCCAGCCCTACCCGAAGCGGAAATGCGGCGCAGGATCGTCGACATTGCGGTTCAGGAGTGGGGTTTCTTCGGATTTCAGGTTGTGGATCAAACGGCCATCGTCGCTTCGCAACCACGGCGGCGGCGAACGCGGCGTCGGACCCCCTGGCTCAATCCTGAGGAGTCGGCTCGTGTGGCGCACTCCATCGCCGGGTATTGGTCGATCACGCCGCAGGGCGGCTGGATGCTCCGTCGGCAGAACGCCGTCTGGAAAGGGCACGACGGAGTCGCCGCGCGGTGGCGGGATCCATGGTCTGCGGCATTCGTCTCCTGGGTCATGTGCGAGGGCGGGCTGGGCGGCGAGAATCAGTTTCGGCGCGCCATCGCTCACTACGAGTACATCGACCAGGCCATCGAAGCACGCGGGCAGGACGCTTCACCGGCCGCATTCATCGCTTTCGATGTCGGAGAGAGGCCCGTCGAACCCGGCGACCTGCTCTGCTCCGCACGACGGTCGGCGTATCGCTCGATCGCCGAGCGGCGCCGACACCTCGGCACTGGCGTCCGCTCTCATTGCGACATCGTCGTCCAGGTCGACCAGACGAACCAGCGAATCCTCGGCATCGGCGGCAACGTGCGCGGCGCTGTGAGCCTGAAGCTCCTGCCAGCGGTCTTCCAAGAGAGTCAGGGTTCTCACCTGGCAGCAAAGTCGGTGGGTTGGGTCGGGCGGGCGGTCTTTGCCCATCTCAAGCTCCGCGCTGATTCCATCGAGGCGGACGCGCTCGACAACAGTCCCACCATGAGGGCGCTTCGCGAGCGGGATGACGCATCAGGTTGGCTGCGGCAACGGCTGGAAGCGACTTCGTCGCGAACCGCCATCGGCCGTTAGCCGAGCCTGGGCCGCGATGTAGGTGTCGACTCCCTGCTCGAGGATCGTCAGCGGAACGACGCCGAGCCAAGGGTGGCGCCCGCTCTGCTCCATTGAGACTCGATTCCGCGAGCGTCAGCACTGCCGATTCACCTCGTCAGCGTCGCCCTCAGGATCGGAAGCGCCGCAAGGTCCTTCGGCCGACCTACACGCTCCTTTATCTCGATGAGCGTTGGAAGGTTCAACACGTGAACGGCCCGTCCGTCCGAGAGGCTCATCTCAACCGTGTTGCCGATCAGCTCCTCGATGCCTCTGTCGCGCTGAGTGCACCCAGGCAGTCCAGATCGCCCACCAGGTGCCGAGGGCCGTCGGCGGCCCGGCACGTATAATCCGCGGCGTCGTGCGCATTCATGTTCTCGTCGCTCTCACCAGCTCGTTCTTCGGCCAGGGCTTCTCGTTCGCTCAATCCGCGAGCGAGCCTTTCAAGTTCGGGACCTTCGAGCGGGAGGGCGAGATGTTCCTGGGAGTCGTGCTCCGTGACTCCCATGTCGTAGACCTCGAGCGGGCGAACCGGGTCCTCGAGCGGAGCCCACTGGTGGTCACGCTCCCCATGGCTCGAGACATGAAGGAGCTGGCGGGTCGATACGATCTCGATCTCTCGTCGCGGATCCACGCGATCGTGGATCAGCTCGTCGCCGGGAATCGCTTGAGCGGTCCGAACCGCGCCGGCTATGTCTATCCTCTCGAATCCGTGGCAACCCTGGCTCCGATTCTGTATCCCAACAAGATCTTGAGCGCGTCTGGAAACTACTACCAGCACCTCGCAGAGATGGAGGAGTTCGGGTTCGAGGAGTCTCCCAAGAAGGGGAAGATTCCCTACCTGTTCATGAAACCCCCGACGACTGGCGTGATCGGAAACGGGGATCCGATCCCCCTTCCGAAGGGGAGGACCCAGATCGATTGGGAGGTGGAGCTCGGCGTCGTGATCGGGACGCCAGCCAAGAACATCGGGCCCGGAGACGCTCCGAGCCACATCTTCGGCTACACCGTCATGCTCGACATGTCTGATCGCGGGGACGCCAACTCCGAAGGGGGAGAGCTGCACCGCACCGAATTTGGAATCGACTGGCTGCTGGGCAAGGCCCACGACGGCCACGCGCCGCTGGGGCCCTTCATCCTGCCACGGGAGTTCGTACGGGATCCCCACGAGCTCGGCCTGATGCTCACCGTCAACGGCGAGGTCATGCAGGACTCCAAGGAGAAGTTTTCCTCGAACGTCGTCTTCACGGCGAACGAGCTGGTGACCCACATTGCCTCGATCCTGACTCTCGAGCCGGGGATGTCATCGCCTGCGGCAGCCCGGCGGGAGTCGGAGCCGGCCGCGAGCCTCCAGTCTTTCTGAAGGCGGGGGACGTGGTGATCGGGACGATCGAGAAGATCGGCTCGCTGACCCACACGATGAAGTAGGCGTCGCCGCCAAGGTAGCCGAGTGAAGCGGGCACGGGCCGCTCAGCGTCTCAGCTCGCTGGGGTCGACCTTCGAATCCACTCGATGGCGTCGTAGTCGGTGTCGTAGCTGCAGATACCCTGCAGCTCGTGGACCTCGACCACACCGGCGTGCAGAGCATCACGAGCAGAGAGCCGCGGGTGCTCGTCGAGCAGCCGGCGACCGGCATCGAGGACCTCGACGGAAATGGGGAATACGACCGGGAAGACACGTCGGGCCAGATCGTAGACACGGCGCCCCTCGGCCCAACTGTTCAACGCCCGGTAGCGGTGCATCACCTCCTGGAGCACCTCGGCGTCCAGCGCCGCATCCGTGCGCTCCTCGGCAACGGCGTCCAGGAAGGCGAGGCTGGGTCGCTTGTTCGGGTGATCGCCTCCCGCCGCGTACGTCAGAATGTTCGCGTCGACCAGGATCACGGCACCAGCTCGTCAGGCGACGGCACCGACTCCCGCTCCATCTGATCGGGTGTAGCGACCGGAAGCTGGAGCTCGCCGAGTTCGCGAACAGCCGCCACTTTGTGCTCGCGAGAGACCAGGCCGTATTGACGCTCGCAAGCGGACCGCACCAACTCGCCGAGGCTGAGCTTCCGCTGGGCGGCGATCCGCGACAGGCGCGCGTGGAGCTCCGGAGAGAACAGGATCGTCGTTTTCTTTGAGAGCTCCATATCCACCTACCTATATGGAGATTATGCCCAGGCGCGTCTCCGGTGTCAAGTCTCCCGCCCTAACTACTTGACCAGGAATGAGATGAGGTAAAGCCGCCCGTTCAGGGCGGCTCTACCTCGACAAATAGGCGATTAGTTGCGCGCCGCGGCCATGTTAGCGGACTTCCTGGCCGATGAGCTTGGCGGGATCGGCGTTCGCCTTTGGCTCGAACCGCTGAATGCGGCCGTTCTGCACCTCGGCGACGAAGACGTTGCCCTCCTGATCGACCGAGATCTGATGGGGGCCCCAGAATTGACCGGGCTGGCCGCCCGGCTGTCCCCAGCCGTAGAGAAAGTTCCCGGCCAGGTCGTACTTGAGAATGCGCTGCGTCGCGCCGTCTCCCACCCAGATGGACTGGTCGTCAGTGATCAGATGGTAGTAGGGCTGGGAGCGGACGCCGGTCGGCCAGTGGTCCTCTCGCAACGAGATCATGTCGAGGAAGTTGCCCTCTTCGTCGAAGACCTGGATGCGCTGGTGCCCGCGATCCGCGGCGTAGACCTTGCGGTCCTTGCTGACGGCGACGCTGTGGACCGTGTTGAACTCGTTGGGCCCGGGATTGTCGGGGTCCGCGGGCTCAACTCCCCAGTCCTTGATGAAGGTGCCGTCGGCGCCGAACTTGGCCACCCGCTTGCCGTGGTAGCCGTCGCTGATGAAGAACGTGCCGTCGGGCAGCCAGGCGATGTCGGTCGGGCGCGCGAAGGTGTTCGGGCCGCGCCCCTCGACGCCCATCTCACCCAGGGTCATCACGAGCTCGCCGTCGTAGGTGAACTTGAAGATCTGGTGGAGGTTGTCGTCGACGACCCACACGTGCTTGTCGGGATCGTGGGGGCTCATCTTGATCTTGTGCGGACCCCGCGGCTTGAGCGGCGCCGTCGGCTGGTCGAACAGCTTGTTGTGCTGCGGCCACGACTGGATCATCTTGCCGGTGCGATCGACCACGAAAATGACGTGGTGATAGCGCTGGACCGGCAGCCGCGGGCCCGTCGCCGAGCCGGGGGACGGAGAGACCTGGGCCCAGGGGGTTCCTGGCTCGTTGCCCTCCGGCAACGGGATCTCGCCACGTTGCGCGATCCAGATCCGGTCCGGACTCTCCGCGAAGACAGCCGCCTGAGAGCCGAAGGTCCAGCCGTCGTGCTTGACGCCATCATCATCGTCAGGCAAGGGGTCCAACCAGTTTTCGATGACCTTGTACGGGCCGTACATGTCCTGCCCGCCCTTTTGCATCGGGACGGGTGGTGGACCCGCCGGCTCCGGGGCAGGCGGGGGGGCGCAACCTGCCGCGACGAACACGGCCAGCGCAGTCGCGAACCGAGAAACAACTACCTTACGTGGAATACGCATTGATCGAGCCTCCTGAACCGTCTTTGTCGCCGAGCGGATGGGTGAATCCCAGGATTCTACGCCTCCGTCACCGGCTCGCGCAACTACTATCTTGGGTCCAGTCCAGGCGCCCGCGGAAGGCGAATCCTCTATTCGGAGCTCGGCCAGACGACGCCTTGATGCCTCTTCGTGACCGGACCGATGCCCTTGTACACGAACTTCTGGACACGCTTTCCTTCGTAAGTCTCAGTCGTGTAGCTGTTTCCCTTGGAGTCGACTGCGATGCTGTGCACGCCGTAGAACTGACTGGGCTGACGACCGCCGTCGCCGAAGCTCGTCAGGACCTGGAGCGTCTGACGCTCGATGATGTGCACCTTTTCGTTCTTTCCGTCGGTGAGATAGATGTACTTCTGCTCAGGATCCTTTGAGAACGCGATGTCCCAGGCGGATCCGCTTCCGCGAGTCTGCTTTTCGACGAACAGCTCCTCGACGAACGTGCCGTCCAACTGAAACACCTGGATCCGGTCGTTCACGCGATCGCAGACGTACAGGAGGCGGTCGTGGCTCGGCTCGGCGCAGTGGACCGGATTGCGGAACTGTTTCGCGGGGGGGGCGTCCGGGTCGTACGGACCGAGATCGGTGTCGTCCGGCTCGTTTCCGTAGGCGCCCCAGGAGCGTTTGCGCTCGCCCGTCGCAATGTCCAGCACGACGACGCGCTTGTTCAGATAGCCGTCCGCGACGTACGCCTCGTTGATCGGCGTATCGAAGGAGATCTTTGCCACTCTTCCGAAGCTCACCTCGTCCTGACTGTTTCCAGCATAGGTCGGCCGCCCCGTGTCCGGTGCTGCGCCCACACGACGCGCTTTCTGGTCGCCGAGCTGCTTGAGGAACTTCCCGGTGCGCGTGAAGATCAGAATCTGAGAATCGCCCTGGCCGTTTCCGCCCAGCCACACGTTGCCCATCGGGTCCATCGAGATTCCGTGGTTCGCTTCCGGCCATTCGTAGTCCTCACCTGGACCGCCCCAGTGGCCGACCAGGTTGCCCTCCGGATCGAACTCGAGGACGGGCGGCGCCGGCACGCAGTACTCGAGTGCCGTCGGCGGATCGGTTGCCGCGCTGATCTCATTCGACTCGTTGAAGGTCCCGTATCGATGAAAGATGAAGACGTGGTCCCGGGGGCCGACCGTCACACCGATCGTGGAGCCCAGGATCCAGTGGTTCGGCAACGCCTTGGGCCACAGAGGGTCGACCTCGAACATCGGCGCTTCAACGCTGGTCTGTTGAGCGATAGCCCTTTCGTCCAGCAACAACTGGCCGACACCGAGGACAGCGAGGACGGCGATGAAGCCTGCCCCGATCGAAACATCCCGTCTTTGCATCAGCCGCGCCATCCTCCGTACCTCCTTAGAATGGCTGGAAGTGTATCCCAGAGGATCAGCCCGGCGGGCGAACGCGCGGATCTTCGCGATGATTGCGGGATTCCTGCCTTCGGTAGCGCCAACCGCGGCCGCCCACGACATCCCCGCGGACGTCGTCATTCAGGCTTTCGTCAAGCCCGATGGTCGGCAGCTTCATTTCCTGTTGCGGGTTCCACTCCCGGCGATGCAGGACATGACGGTTCCCACGCGGGAGCAGGGCTATCTGGACCTGGCGCGTGTCGGCGGCGTGCTTCAGGACGCGGTGTCAATCTGAGTGGTGGACTCGGTCGGGCTCTACGAAGGAGAGCGTCTTCTCCCGGCGCCACAGCTCGTCGCGTCTCGCGTCTCGTTGCCGTCGAACCGCTCCTTCGCCGACTACGGAACCGCCCTGGCCCATGTGACGGGCGGCGCGCTGCCGGTGGATACGGATCTCTACTGGGAGCAGGGACTGCTCGACGTCCTGCTGAGCTACTCGATCGAATCGGACGAATCAGACTTCTCGATTCAGCCGGGCTTCGACCGGCTGGGCCTGCGGGTCACCAACGTGATCCGCTTCCTGCCGCCCAGCGGTGCAGTTCGCGCCTTCGAGTTCCGGGCGGGCCCCGATCTCGTCAGGCTCGACCCGCGCTGGCACCAGGCGGCGCTGCGGTTCGTCGAGCTGGGCTTCTTGCACATCCTGGACGGGATCGATCATCTGCTCTTTCTCGTCTGTCTCATCATTTCGTTGCGCCGATTCCGACCGCTGGTGCTGGTCGTGACGTCGTTCACCATTGCGCACTCGATCACGCTCCTGGCCTCGGCCCTGGGCCTGGCGCCCGATGCGCTCTGGTTTCCGCCACTCGTCGAGATGCTCATCGCCCTTTCGATCGTCTACATGGCAATCGAGAACATCGTCGGCGTCAGGGTCGAGCGGCGTTGGATGATGGCCTTCGGGTTCGGCCTCGTTCACGGGCTCGGGTTCTCGTTCGCGCTACGGCAGACGTTGCAGTTCGCTGGATCGCATTTCTTGACGTCGCTCGTGGCCTTCAACGTCGGGGTCGAGCTGGGCCAACTCCTCGTGCTCGCGGTCGTCGTTCCGATCGTGACGTTCACGTTCCAGCACCTCGTGGCCGAACGTGTCGGCACGATCATTCTGTCGGCCCTCGTCGCCCACACCGGGTGGCACTGGATGCTCGAGCGCGGCGCTACTCTGCGTCAGTTCTCATTGCCGGAGCCGGGCGCCGCTTTCCTGGCGAGCGCCATGCGCGGGTTGATGCTCCTGACCCTCGTGATCGGAGCGCTGTGGCTGCTGAGAGTGCTGGCGGGCGGACGCCGAGCGGTTCCTGACCCTCACTCTTAGTGTCCTGTAGCCGAAGTCATGTTGGCATTCGAGCGCCGCTGCATCCCGCCTGGCGGCGTCGCTCATCGGTCAAATACTCCCGGTATTCTCCCTCTTCGGCTCCTTGCCATCCGGGCGCATCGACGCTCTCGATGCTCAACAGCACTTCAGCTACGGGACACTAGCTCCGCTTTTGCGGCGTCGAGGCTGGCTGGGTCTCGCTACCTATTTGAGAAGCAGCTTCTGGACGCGCCAGGTCAGAAGCTCGCCGACGAGGATCTCGTTCTCCGACGGGCACGCGATGGCGTGAATCCAGTTGAACTGCTTCAACTGCTTGCCGTCCGTGCCAAAGTAGCCCAACACCGTGCCATCGAGTGACAACTTGTACACGCGGCCCGGGTAGGCGTCGGCGACGAACAACACCTGGTTCGGCTCGGGAGAGATGCAGACGGCCCAGGGGGCGCCCGGCTTGAATGGAGCCAGTGTCTTGTCGTAGCCGCCGGTCAGCGTGGCGTCTGGCGGTGCCGGAATGTCGATGACGATGTTGCGAACAAAGTTGAGGTCCGAGTCGAGCACCTGGACCCGGATGTTGCTGCGGTCGGCCACGTAGACGTTTCCGGCGGCGTCCGTGGCGATCCCGTGGGGATTGTTGAACTCGCCGGGACCGTCGCCTCGTTCGGCACCGTTGCCCTTGCCGACCCGCTTGATCCACTTGCCGTTCTTGTCCAGCTTGGCCACCGACATGTTCTTGTATCCGTCGCTGATGAAGATATTCCCGTCGCCATCGAACGCGATGTCCGTCGGTTCGTTGAACGCGGTGTCGCGCGCCGGGGGAGTCGGCGTGCCCGGTTGGAGCGCGGGATGAGTGTGGGTGCTCGCGACCGATTCGCGTCTCCTGCCGAGCACCAGCATCACCTGTCCCGCTGGACTGAGCTTCACGATCATGTCGGAGCCGTTGTCGACCAGCCAGATGTTGTCGTCGGCATCGATGCGGACGGCGTGGGCCCAGGCCATGCTGTAGAGGTTTTGACCGAGCTCGCGGACGAAGGAACCGTCCGGTGCGAACTCGAACAGCTGGGCCGACTGCGGAGCGACGATGTGGCCCGGCGCACCCGTGCGCGAGTAGACGAAGATGTGTCCTTTGGAGTTGACGGCGACCCCGGCGTTCTCGCCGAGGTAGAGGCTCGGCGGCATCTTCAGAAAGTTGGGGACGGAATCGAAGGGAATCTCCTGGGGGGCCGACTGAGCGAGTAGCGTCGAGGTCTGGATGACGAGTCCCAGCGATACGAGCGTAGCGAATGCGGCATGTCTCATGGAATTCCCCCTGTGAGCTCCCTTGCCTGAGAAAGTGGAAAGGCCGCGAGTATACCGAAGTGCGCACGGATTGATGGGAGATCGTTAAGATACCAAGGCCCTATGTGTCGCTCCAGTCGTTTCCTCCCGTGGCCGGCGGTCATTCCGTGGCCGGCGGTCATTCCCGGGCAGCGCTCATGACGAGGCGGGAGCGACGCTTCGCGCTGGTCGCGATCGCCCTGCTGCCCGTCTGCGGGTTCGTCACGGCCACACCCGCCAGTCTCGCCGCGACATCCCGGCCGCAAGCGGCGAGCCGCCCCGAGGCCGAGCTGTCCATCCGAAACGCCACGAGAGAACCGGTGCGCTATCTGATCCGGCCTTTCGATGCGGACCAGCAGCGCCCCGCCGAGATCCTGCGCTCCGGCTCGATCGCTCGCTTCACGACGCGGTATTCCCTGGACCTCACCTTCGAGAGTGCGGGCCGGTGGCTCGAGTACCGCCTGGACCCCGGCGTGGACTACGCGTTCCGATACAACAACGACGAAGCCGTCGACCTGTTCCTCGGCTCACACGATCGCGCCGACGTTCCGGACCTGGCTCCGTACGTCGCGACGCCGATGCCGGTGGTCGAAAGGATGCTCGAGCTTGCCGACGTTCGGAGCGGGGATGTGGTCTACGACCTCGGCTGCGGTGACGGGCGCATCGTCGTGGAGGCCGCGAAGAAGTACGGGGCGCGGGGGGTCGGTGTCGACCTCGACCCGCGGCGGATCGACGAGTCGAAACGCCTGGCGCAGAAGGCGCGGGTCGAGGAGTTGGTCGAGTTCCGGGTGGCTGACGCGACGCGCGTCGACTTCTCCTCGGCCACCGTACTCGCGCTCTACCTGTTGCCCGATTCGAACGAGCTGCTGCGCCCGATCATGGAGAAACGGCTCAGGGACGGCACCCGGGTGGTGTCTCACGATTACGAGGTCGGCGGGTGGACTCCGGTCCGCGAGGAGTCGATGCGCGACGCCGCCGGCAGGAACCACGACCTGTATCTGTACGTGCTCGGACGCCACGGCAGGGTCGCGGACCGATAGCCCCGCTGGCCCTCGGACCCGAGGCTCACAAGTGCGCGGCTCGGCCGCCTTCCTTGATACCCGTCTACCGGGACGAACCCGACATGCCATCCGCCTCGGCACGAGCGGTGTGCTTCATGGACCCGATCCCCTCGATGGTCGCCACGATCTCGTCGCCGTCCTTGAGGAAGATCTGCTCCGCGCGAACCGTGCGCGACATGCCCGTCCCGGCCGGGCTTCCCGCGGAGATCACGTCGCCCGGGAAGAGCGTCATGACGGACGAGGCGAACTCGATGAGCTCCGGAATCGAGTGAATCATGTCGGTCGAGCGCGCGTCCTGCATGGCCTGGCCGTTCACGGTCAGCAGCTGGTGAACGTCCTGCGGATCGCCGTAGAACTCCTTCGGAACGATCCAAGGCCCGAGCGGTGAGAACGTGTCGTGGCCCTTGCCGGAGTACCAGTCCGCGCCGAAGCGGGAGGGGCCTTCCTCTCCGGGCCGGCCGCCGCGGTCGGACATGTCGAGCGAGATCGTGTAACCGAAGACGTGGTCCTTCGCCTGGGCCGCCGTCACGTACTTCGCAGCCTTGCCGATGACGATGCCTATCTCGCACTCCCAGTCGATCCGATCACGACCCCGGGGCAGGACCACGTCGTCCCCCTGCCCGATGATGGCTCCGAGCGTGGGCTTCAGGAAGACATAGGGGGTGCCCCGGTTCTTGCGCAGGTCTGCCTCGATCTTCTTCGCCTCTTCCGGGCCGCTCGCCTCACCCGCGTGGGCGTAGTAGTTGGCGGCCGCGTTCAGTATCTTCGACGGATACAGGATCGGCGCGAGGGTCCGCACCTGCGCAACGTCGTGCACCCAGGGCGCTCGCCGCTCCCCGGAAAGCAGGTTCGCGCGCACCGCCCAGTTGACGATGTCGTACAGTCGCCGCTGCACGCCGTACTCGTAGGCCGAGATGATGCCCTTCATGTCGGCGGGCAGCTGTACCGCGGGAGCATGCGGATTCGCCAACAGCTCCTCGTTGGCCGCGCCGGCGTCGATCACGAGGCTGTCGCGCAGCACGATCCCGACGAACTGTTGCCCCGCGGCCTGGAACGTGCCGAGCTTGAAAGGTTCGGCTACCGCGTCCGCGCCACCCTGGGCCTGCAGCGGAGATCCACCCGACACGAAGACGGCCAGAGCGATCAGCAAGGTCCATATCGATTGCCGCATCAACAACCTCCAGATAAGGGATGAGTGTGAGCGGGAAGATACCACCCCTCCGTCGCCCGGGGAAGACCGGAACCAGTAGCGTCGCCGCGACGCGCCGTACGCTCGCCCCCGCTGCTAAGCTGCTGGACGAATGAAGGCGGCGCGTTTCGGCATCCATCTTGGGCTCTTGCTGGCGTTCGTCTGCTCTTCAGGATCCGCCTCGACCCTGGCGCCTTCGGACATGAAAGCCGCCCGGGAGGCCTTTTCGGCCGGCCGCTACGAGGACGCCTACCTGCTTCTGAAGCCCGAGGCGTTGGCCGGTGAGGCCGCCGCTCAGTTTCTCGTTGGGTTGATGCACCGCGATGGCCTCGGGGTCGCCCGAGACATTCCGGAGGCCCAGCGTTGGCTCAGGCTCGCCGCGGCGCAGGGTTACGAGGGTGCGACCTTAGTGCTTGGCGAGATCGAGCTGGTCGACGGTTCCACATCGGCGTCCTCGAGTCCCGCTCGACCGCTGGGGCGAATCGATCCGGCGCCGCCCGCGGTCTCGGGCACGGTGCCTCAGCCCGAGCCCGAAGCAGCGCCGCGGGCCGAGCCTGAACCGGTATCCCCGCCGCCCTCGCAAACTCCGGCGAACGACAACGGCTCCGCCCGGTCGGAGGCCACGCCGCTGACGGGCCAGGCTCACTGGCTCGACATCGCCGCAAACCAGGGCAACAGCAGCGCGCAGTACGGTCTCGCCCGCCTCTACGAGAGCGGGCGCGGCGCGCCGCAGGACGTCTCGAAAGCGCTCACCTGGTATCGCCGGGCCGCGGAGCAGGGGCACATCTCCGCGCAGCTGCAGGCCGGTTACCTGCTGGCAGGAGGCCAGTCCGTGCCGCCGGATCTGGCGGAGGCCTCGCGCTGGTATCGCGCCGCTGCGGAAGCGGGCGACGTGCGGGGTCAGTTCAGTCTCGCGATGTTGCTCGAGAGGGGGAGCGGCGAGGATCGGATCGAAGCCGTCGTCTGGCTCGAGCGAGCCGTCGCGAGGGCCTCCGGAACGATGCAAGCCAGAGTCGTTGCCGAACGAGACCGGCTGGCCGCGACGCTCCGCCAGACGAGCTCAAAGTGGTTGGCCGCCGGCTGACCGAGCGCTAGCCAACAGGCACGATATTTCTTGTTTAGTCTAAAGCTAGTTAAGCTACAATAGCTCATGTTGATCTTGCGCTCACTCTGGGCCACTCGTACGCGTCGATCGCTGGTCGTCTTCAGCTCGATCTTCATCCTCGCCTGCGGAGCATTGCCGGAAGCTGAGATCCCGACGGGATCCGACGACGCCCCCGTGGCCGAACTTCCAGATCTGCCCCCGGGCCCGCCGCCGGGTGGCGTCGGAGGTGGCAACGGCTCACCCACACCGACGCCGCCTGCCCCGCCGACGGACGGCGCGACCCCCACGCCGCCGCCCCAACCGACTCCCGTTCCACCTTCGCCGTCGTCGTGCCAGATTCCCGCGATGCCCGAGTGCGGCGGGCCGGAGACGCAGCCAGGCGTCTACGGGTGCTGCCGGGACGCGAGCAGCTCCAACTTCGCCTCCCAGGTCGAGCAGGCGCAGGCTGTCATCCTCTCGACCCGCCCCGATCTCTTCAACGGCAATCGTGTCATCGAGGACGCGGACTATACGACCGCAGTGGCCGAGGAGCTGGAACGAATGGGGTTCTGCGCGACATCCGGCGGCCCGCCCGACGAGGTCGGCATCAAGACCTCCAACGACTTCAACGAGCAGTACGATGTGATCCTCGGCTCCACGCAACGGCCCTGGACGAATCACACCGTCACCTGCAGGCCGTCCCGCTTTTAGTCAAGCCTGGCGCCATCTGAGGCGCGATGCTCTTTCGCGAGCTCGTAGAGGCGTCGACCGAACTCGCCGCGACGACGAAGCGCACCGAGAAGATCAGCCGCCTGGCGGAGCTGCTTTCTCGCGCCGACACCGATGAGCTTCCGATTGCGGTAGCGTTTCTGACGGGTGCCCCGCGCCAGGGTCGGCTCGGCATCGGGCCGGCGTCGCTCCGGGACGCGCGCGTCGAAGGCCCTGCGGCCGGTCCAGCGGCGACGTTGCGCGACGTCGGCGCTGCCCTCGAGCAAGTGGCGGCGACGACCGGCCCAGGCTCGGGTGGTCGTCGGCTGAACGACCTCCGCGCATTGCTCGCGCGAGGCACCGACAGCGAGCGTCGCTTTCTCGTGCGCCTGCTGCTGGGAGAGCTGCGGCAGGGAGCCTTGGAAGGGCTCATGGTCGAGGCGGTCGCGCGAGCCACGGGGCAGAAGCCCGGGCTCGTGCGCCGCGCGCTGATGGTGTCGGGAGACCTGGGCGCGGTGGCGTCGGCGTCGAGGGCGGCGCAGGCCTCGCGCGCTTTGCAATCCGCCCCATGACGGCGCTTCAACCCATGCTGGCCCAAACGGCCGAGGACGTGGGCGAAGCGCTCGAGAAGCTCGGGCGGGGGCGTTTCGAACACAAGCTGGACGGCGCGCGGGTTCAGGTCCACAAGTCGGGCGATGACGTGCGCGTCTTCACGCGTCGGCTCAACGAGGTCACGCACGCGGTGCCCGAGGTGGTCGAGCTGGTACGGACGTTGCCCGCACGCGAGCTGATCCTCGACGGAGAGGCGATCGCACTGCGCGACGACGGCAGGCCGCAGCCTTTCCAGCTCACGATGCGACGCTTCGGGCGCAAGCGCGACGTGGAGAGGTTGCGCGACGCCTTGCCGCTCTCGTCGTTCTACTTCGACTGTCTACTTGTGGACGGTGCCAGCCTGCTGGATGCGCCGGCGCAAGAGCGCTGGGCGGCGCTCGAGTCCATCCTGCCCGAGCGAGCCCGCGTGCCGGCGCTTCTGACTGGAGACGCGGTCGAGGCCCAGGGCTTCTTGAACGCCGCCCTCGAAGCGGGCCACGAAGGCGTGATGGCGAAATCGCTCGATGCGCCGTACGAAGCGGGTGGGCGGGGCGGCGCGTGGCTGAAGGTCAAGCTCGTCCAGACGCTGGATCTCGTCGTGCTCGCCGCCGAGTGGGGCCATGGTCGACGCAAGGGCTGGCTGAGCAACCTGCATCTCGGAGCACGGGACCCGGAGACGGGAGGCTTCGTGATGCTCGGCAGGACGTTCAAGGGGCTCACCGACGAGCTGCTCGCATGGCAGACGAAGGAGCTATTGGCCCGGCAGGAATCGGCGGACCACTGGACGGTCCACGTGCGTCCCGAGCTGGTCGTGGAGATCGCCTTCAACGAGCTGCAGGAGAGCCCGCACTATCCGGGCGGTCTCGCGCTCCGATTCGCGCGTGTCAAGGGGTACCGGCCCGACAAGGCGCCCGGCCAGGCCGACACCATCGAAACGGTCCGGGCGATCCACGCGCGACGGGTCGGCTAGGGCTCGGAGCTCTTCTCCTTCAGCCGCTCGATGCCGCGACGAATCCGCTCGGCCTTCTTCTTGCCCATACCGGGCAGTGTCTCGAAACGGCCGTCGTCGATCGCTGCCAGCAGGTCGTCCGCCGAACGCACCGCGAGTCCGTGCCAGATCTTGTGCACGCCCCTGGGGCCGAGACCGGAGATCTTCAGCAGCTGCAAGAGCCCGGCCGGAATCTCCTCGAGGAGCTTCTGTCGGGCCGAACAGTCTCCGGTAGCGACGATCTCCTGGATCCTTGCCGCCATTCCGGATCCCACGCCGAGACGGTCCTTGAGCGCGGCCTCGTCCATGCCGCCGACCGGCTCGCCGTGTGCTTCGACAGCCTCGGCGGCGATTCTGTAGGAGCGGATTCGGAAAGGATTCGACTCGCCCTTGATCTCGAGCAGATCCGCGACCTGGTCGAGCAGCCTCGCAACCCCGGAGTTGTCCATGGCGGATCTCAGTGCTGCTTGAAGCCCGGGCCGCGCACCACCCGACCCGGCTTCGCCCCGGTGTGCTCCCCGTCGCGCAGCACCTGCTCTCCGTTCACGAAGACGTGGACGACGCCGGTCGAGTACGCGTGTGGCGCCTCGAACGTCGCGTGATCGGTGATCTCGTCTGGGTCGAAGACCACGACGTCGGCAAAGTGGCCGGGCGCCAGCCGACCTCTGTCGCGCAGCTCGAGGTTCTCCGCCGGGAACGAGGTCAGGCGGCGGATGGCGTCCGCGAGCGTCGTGGCCCCCTCCTCCCGCACGTACTTGCCGAGCAGGCGCGCGAAGTTGCCGTAGGCACGGGGGTGGGTGCTCGACTCGAGGAAGACACCCTCGGGGGCCATCGAGCCGGCGTCCGACCCGAAGGCGACCCACGGGAGGCCGACCTGTCGCTTGACGTTCTCCTCGGACATGAGGAAGTAGACGACCTGGACGCGGCTCCCGTCTTCGATGACGAGGTCGATGGCGGTCTCCTCGGCCGACTGGCCGCGCTGCTTCGCGACCTCGGCGAGGGTCTTGCCGGTGAGCGGCTTCAGCTTCTCGTTCTTGAAGCCGACGAGCAACGTCTTGTCGGCGCCCGCCGCCAGGTAGAGGTTTTCCCAGTCGTCGGTCGGCGTCGTCATCTCGCGAATCACGCGCTTGCGGGTGGCGGCGTCGCGGAGCCGCTCGGCCCAGGCCTCGTATCCGCCTTCCTGAACCCACGGCGGCATCGCCGCGTCGAGGCCCGTAGAGCCAGCGGTATACGTGTACATGTCGGCGCTAATGTCCAGCCCCTCCTCGCGGGCCGCCTCGACCTTCTGAATGACCGAGTCCAGCTTGTCCCAGTTGGATCGCCCGGCGGCTTTCAAGTGGTAGATCTCGGCCGGGATCCGCGCCTCTCGGGCGATCTGGATCAGCTCGTCCACCGCCTCTTCGAGACGGTTCCCTTCGCTGCGCATGTGCGAGATGTAGCGGCCGCCATACTCGCCTGCGACGCGCGCGAGGGCGATCAGCTCCTCGGTGCTGGCGTAGAACGCCGGAGCGTAGATCAGCGACGTGCCGAGACCGAGCGCACCCTCCTCCATCGCCTGCGCGACGAGCGCCTTCATGCGCTCCAGCTCCTCGTCGGTCGGCGGACGGTCCTCGAAGCCGAGCTCGTGGGTGCGGACGGTCGTGGCGCCGACGAAAGACGCCACGTTCGTCGAGATGCCGCGCTCGACGAGATACTCGAGGTACTCGCCGAGCGTCGTCCACTCGATGTCGAAACGGATGTCGCCCTGCTGCTCGACCGCGACCTGCTTCATCGCGTCGGTGAGCGGCCCCTCCGACCAGCCCTCACCGAAGACCTCGAGCGTGACGCCTTGACGAATGTCCCCCTGGGATCGGCCGTCGGCGATCAGGCTCTCCGTGGCCCAGCTCAGCATGTTGATGAAGCCGGGGGATACAGCCAGCCCGGACGCGTCCAGCTCGACCCGACCGCGCGCGTCGTCGAGTCGCCCGACGCGGGCGATCCGATCGCCGTCGATGGCGACATCGGCAATCAGTCCGGGCGATCCCGTGCCGTCGTAGACGGTGCCGCCTCGGATGATGAGGTCATGCTCGGGTCGTGTCTGACAGGAGAGCGTGAGCACTGCGAGTAGTGCAACGAAGGTCCGCATCGATCCTTGTCCTCTCGAGATGGCGACTTTCGCAGACTATACCGTGAGCCCACGAGGCGACTCCCGGGCCGACACCTATAATGCGGCGGTTCCCGATGGGCGACGAACAACGATCCGATCACGATTCGCTGCAGTTCGAGCGCGCGGTGTTTCAGCAACCGCGGGCGGCCAGCTGCTCACGGTGCGGGAGGAAAATCGCCGACAGCTACTACGAGGTCGACGGCGCGATCTCGTGTGAGAGCTGCAGGCAGCAGGGCGAGTTCGAGCGGGACAGTATCCCGACCGCCCAGAGGTTGGTGCGCTCCGTTGCGTTCGGGTCCCTCGCCGGCGCCCTGGGGGCTCTTCTCTACTGGGGCATCTCGGCGCTCACCGGCTACCAGTTCGGTCTCATCGCGATCGTCGTGGGTTTCATGGTGGGCCTCGCGGTTCGCGCCGGGTCGTACGCCAAAGGCGGCTGGCTCTACCAGGCGATCGCGGTGGCCCTGACGTACGCCTCGATCGTCAGCACCTACGTGCCCGATCTCGCCGAACCGCTGCTGGCCTCGCGCGGCTCGTCCGAGCCGCTCAGCCTGCTCGGGAAGCTGGCGTTCGTCGCGCTCGCCTTCGCCTTCGCCTTGATCGCGCCCGTGCTCGCGGGTACCGACAACATTCTCGGTCTCATCATCATCGGCATCGGTCTCTATGAGGCCTGGAAGCTCAACAAACGCCGCGAGCTGGTCGTGAGCGGCCCGTACCACTTGGGCGAGCAGCGGGTCCCCGGGCCGCGGGATGGATGATGGCCGCGCAGCACCCCGCGAGTGTCCGGACTGCGGTACCCACCTCGCTCCCTCGCTGCTGAGCTGTCCTTCGTGTCATCGCCTCGTCTATGGGGCGAGGCTCGAGGAGCTTGCCGGTCGCGCGAGGCAGGCGACGGACGGCGGAGATCTGGGAGCCGCGCTCGCCGCCTGGCGCGAGGCGCTGGAGCTTCTGCCCGAAGGGTCTGCGCAGGGCGACGAGGTCCGGCGGCGCGTCTCGGAGCTGACGAAGCGTGTCGACGGCTCGGCCACCCCCGCGGCGTCGAGCCGCGTGCTCGAGGCGCCGCCGGCCGGCAGCTTCTGGTCGAAGTGGCTGGCTCCGCTCGGGGTCGCGGGGTTGCTGCTGTGGAAGTTCAAGTTCGTATTCGGTTTCGTCCTTACCAAAGGCAAGCTCCTGCTCGCGGGCCTCACCGAGAGCTCGACCGCGCTGTCGATGCTGCTGTCTCTGGGCGTTTACTGGACCGCGTGGGGTTGGCGTTTCGCCGCGGGCCTCGTGGTCTCGCTCTACATCCACGAGATCGGTCACGTGGCTGCGCTGCAGCGCTACGGGATCAAGGCCACGGCGCCCATGTTCGTGCCCGGCCTCGGCGCTTTCGTGCGGATGGACCAGTATCCGGCCGACGTTCGCGAGGACGCGCGAGTCGGCCTGGCCGGACCCGTATGGGGGCTGGGCGCCGCCCTCGCGGCGCTCGTCATCTATTGGGTGACGGGAGCGCCGATCTGGGGTGGCATCGCCCGCTTCGGCGCCTGGCTCAACCTGTTCAACCTGCTCCCCATCTGGCAGCTCGACGGGGGCCGCGGCTTTCGCGCGCTGGACAAGCGCCAGCGCATCGTCTTGACGCTCGTCTGCGCCGCGGCGTGGCTCGCGACGGGCGAAGGCCTGCTCGCACTGATCACGATCGCCGCGGCGTTTCGTGCCTTTTCCGAGTCGGCGCCGGCGGCCGGCGATCGCACCAGCTTGCTCGAGTTCGTCGGGCTGATCATCGTCCTCGCGCCGATCGCAACGATCGAAATCCTGGTGACTCCCTGATCGGGCCGGGCCCGGTGCGGCGAAAGCCGACCTTCACCGCAGCGCGCCGGCCGTACCGAGCGCGACGCCCAGCTCGACCTCGCCGATGAGAGCGCGCCGCTTCGGATCCTCCGAGTTGCGCAGCCCGTACATTGCCGCGAGCGTCTTCAGCCGCGGCCGGTGCGACTCGGCGGCGACCGCCACGGACGAGGCGAGCCCCTCGTCTCCGAACAGTGCCTCGAGCACTTCCTCGCGAGCGACCATCACGCGCAGCTTCTGGGTTCGCATCTCGCCGTAGCGCTCCCAGGTGAGCCCGTAGAGGAACCTCGCGCTCTGCGTCGGCACGCCGACGGCCCGCGCCAGGAACGTCGCCGAGAATCGCTCCGAGAGTACGTTGAGCACGGCGTGCTGGGCCAGGTCCATGTCGGCTTGCGGCTCGACCACGAGAAACGGTTGATCGAGGCTCGTGCGCTCCGCGGCCCGCAGCACCTGCTTCACGCCGTACTCGTTCAGCCAGACGCTTCGAGCGCTGTCCTCGAGAAGGGTGCGGAGCAGCAGCCGACTGCCGCCGTCGGGCGCGCGCTCCAGCTCGTTGAGCGAGAAGTTGACCTGCTCGCTGAAACGTTGCCCCTTCCAGTCCTTGCGGCGTCGCAGCGTGACGACACCGATCGCCAGCCAGGTGAGGAGGAGCAGCGCGAGCTCCCAGTAGCCCATGAAGATCTGACCCGCGCTGCGCCAGAACGTCATGGGGCCTGGGTGATGGAGATCTCCAGGGGATTCACCATGGGCTCGCTCGGCCGGCCGGGCCACCCGATGCGGGCGAGCCGGCGCAGCAACGACCGCGTGACGGCGCGGGCCGCTGCGCCGCCGCGGCGCGAAGTGCGCTGGTGCGTCACACGCACGGAGAACGCCACGCGCGGGGCCGGTTCGGGCCCGAAGCCGATGTGATTGACGTGGTATCCGCGCCCCGGCTCCGATGCCGTGCCCGTCTTCATCGCGACGGGGAAGTGGCTGGGGGAGAGACCCTGGCCTGTGCCGCCCTGCTGCGCCACCGCCCGCATGGAGCTATGGAGGACCTCCGCCCATGCGGGCTCGATGACCTCGCGGGCGGGCGCGCGGTTGAGCGGCCGAGGGGTTCGGCCCATGCGGCCGTCGTGCGCCTCGACGAGGCGCGGGATCGGCACGGCGCCGCCGTTGGCGATCACCGCCGCGAGCATCGCCCCGTGCAGCGGCGTGATGTCCGTGGCCTCGAGGCCGATCGACAAATCTGCGAGCTGGCGGTCGTCCCCCTGGGGCACGAGGATTCGGCCAGCGCCGACGTCCGCGCGGTCGAAGCCAAAGCGCCTGAACTCCGCGAGGACGGGACCGCGCCCGACTTTGACGGCCAGGTTCGCGAAGGCGACGTTGCAGCTGACGGCCATCGCCCGGTCGAGGCTCTTCAGACGCCCGGCGCGATACGGGCAATAGAGGATGCCGCCGTCGTAGCGCTCCATACTGCTGCAGGTCATCCGCGAGATCTCCGTGTCCGGGTCCAGGCCCGATCGGAGGACGGCCGCCGTGGTGATCAGCTTGGCGATGGAGGCGGGCTCGCGACGCTGCTCGAAAGCGGGTGTGCCGCCGTCGCGGCGGCTGGTCCTCGCGTCGCTGACCGCCGCCAGAACGCTGCCGGTGGCGGGCTCCACGAGCACGATGCTGCCGCGGTGTCGGCCCAATGCTCCGAGGGCCAGCCGGCTCAATTCCAGGTCGATGCTGAGCCGGAGTCCCCCGCTCCGAGGGGCGGGCCCGTCGAGGATCGCGAGTGGGATCAGCTCGGGGCTGACCCCCGAGGCGGACCGGAAATCGCCCTGCGGCGTCAGCCAGCCGAGCGGGCGCCCGCGCCGGTCGAAGAGCTGCGTGCTGGCACCTTCCTCGAGCGAGAGCAGGGCCGTCTCGACGAGGGCGGCGATTCCCTGCCGGTGCGGGATGCTCTCCAGTGTTCTCCTCGCCTCATCGAGATGGCCCAGCTCCACCTGCGCCGCGGCCAGATAGGGGGCGGACCAGGCGTCTCCCGAGGTCAGGCCGAGCCGGGCGAACCGCTCGGTGCCCGCGGCGTCCCCGCGACCCAGGGCTCCCTCCATCAAGGTCAGAAGCACTCCTTCGGGCACCGGACCCCGCCGATCGTCCACATCGTCGCCGACACCGACTCTGGCCAGCAAGAGGCCGGCGCGAGCCTCGCCTTCGAAGTCGAGCCAGCTCGGATACGGTGCCAGGACGCGCTGTGCCTGCAGGAAGTCGCCGCTCAGCAGCCGTTCCCAACCGTGGGCCCGCCAGGCACGCAGAAAAGCCCCGGAGACCGTGAGGGAGGAGACTGAAACGGTGACCAGGGCCAACCGCGCGGCCAGCCGGGCCGGGGAGAGACCCCGGGTCGGTCGCGGCACCAGGGGGCTACGTCGAACTGCAGACATCTAGGCAGTCTACCCGTGGTGTCACGGGCCGAGGCGTATACTCCGGCGATGGCTGAAGTGGACCCCGTGAGCGAACAGGCCCGACTCTACGGCCTACCGCTCGGGGAATTTGTGGCCGAGCGCAACGCTCTGGCTTCGAAGCTGCGCGCCGCCAAGTTGACCGATGTGGCGAAGCAGGTGAGGTCCTGGCGCCGCCCAAGCGTCGCCGCCTGGGGTATCAACCAGCTTCCCCGCCGGCACCCCGAAGTCTATGACCGCCTCGTATCGGCCGGGGATCGGCTTCGGTCTGCGCAGGCCGGGACCGACACGTCGGTCGTTCGGGAGGCTGTGACCGCTCGTCGGGAGGCGATCGAGCAGGCCAAGAGGCGCGTCCTGACACTGCTCAAAGACGGGGGGCACGCCACGAGCCCGTTGGTCGAGCGGCGGGTCGCGACGAGCCTGGAGGCGATTTCAGCCTTTGGCACGGCGCAGGGATCCCCCCCCAGGGGTCGCCTGGATGGGGATCTGGACCCGCCGGATTTTTCTACAATCGAGTCACTTACGGCTACGGCGCCGCCCCTGGCGCGCGCCGAGCGCGACCTGCCGGCGGAAATTCCTCCCGACGCGGAGAGCCGAGGTGCTCAGGAGGGCGTCAGCGACGCGGAGCTCCAGGCCGATCTGCGAAGGCGCGCGGTCAGAAGTGCGGAGGAGGCGCTGCGTTTCGGCGAGCTGCGAACCGAGGCCGCCCGGGGCGAACTCGCCGAAGCTGAGCGTCGCCAGGAAGCGGCCCGGAATCGCCTGCGAGCGGCAGAGGACTCAGAGCTGGAGGCACGCCGCCGGCTCGAGTCTGCGCAGGCCGATGAGCAGGCTGCAGAGCGCCGTCTGCTCGGGGCGCGCGGGGCCCTCGAGCGTCTCCGCAGCGGCAGGGGCGAAGAGAGCAGAACCTGACGCACCGAGGTTTTCGGCCATGCTGAAGAACCACGGGAGGTAAGCGATGGCGAGGAAGCGGGCCCGCATCGTCGTCGTCGGCAGCGTCAATGTCGATCTGGCGACGTTCACCGATCGCATGCCGCGGCCCGGCGAAACGCTCTTCGGCCGCGCCTTTGATCTGGGATTCGGCGGCAAGGGCGCGAACCAGGCTGTCGCGGCGAAGCTGTGCGGCGCCGAAGTCCACATGGTCGCCCGGGTGGGAGACGACCTCTTCGGCCCCGCGTCGATCCGCAACTTCAAGAAGCTGGGCATCGGTGCGAAGCACGTAACTGCCGTCAAGCGGCAGTCGAGCGGGGTGGCGCCGATCTTCGTCGATAGCGCCGGGCAGAACCGGATCGTCGTCGTGAAGGGCGCGAACGACGCGGTGACGCCCCGCGTCGTCGATCAGGCCGCGTCCCTGCTCAGGCGCGCCGACCTGATCGTCACCCAATTCGAGATCCCGCTGCCGACGGTCTACCACATCGTGCGTTTCGCGCGTCGCCACGGAATCCGTTGCATCGTCAACCCGGCGCCAGCGCTGCCCGTCGATCTCAAGAAGCTCGCCAACGTCGACTATCTGATCCCTAACGAGATCGAGGCCGAAACGATCTCAGGCCGCTCGTGCGACAGCCTGGAGCAGGCGCACGCCTGCGCTGCAGAGCTCTTGCGCCGCGGGCCGAGGCGCGTGATTCTGACGCTCGGCGCCCGTGGGGCCCTGGTCGGCGGGCCCGAGGGGCTGCGCCTCGTGCCGGCGTTCGGCGTCCAGGCGAAGGATTCGACCGGGGCCGGCGATGCCTTCATTGGAGCATTGGCGGTGTTCCTGGCGGAAGGCCGTCCAGAGGTCGATGCGGTCGCCCAGGCCAACCTCTACGCGGCACTGTCGACGAAACAGGTCGGAACCCAGAAGTCTTTCATCACCCGCGCGAGCTTCGATCGCCACTGGGCGAAACGACGCACCCGAGTCGCGTCGAAGTGAACTAAGGAGGTCGCTCCCATGAGCCGGATTGGAATCACTGCGATACTCGTATTCGCCACAGCCGCTACGGTTTCACCGCAGGCGCGCCGCAGGGGAGCCCAGGTCGCAGGGACGAAACTCGATCTGAAGGGCGCGCTGAGCTACCAGGCGCCCGTTCCCGACGGCGCGCGGTCGTGCACCTGCAACGAGCTGGCGCGGCGCATTCACGGTCTCGAGATGATGACGGCCGCCGCGAAGCTGCCGACCTTTGTCCAGGCCTATCAGTCCGTGGTGAAAGTGCCCTTTGAGCGGGCCTTACGTGACAAGTGCATGTCTTAGTGTTCGTGCATGGCGATGGGCAAACATAAGAAACGTCAAGAGGCGTTGTGGGTGCCGACGAGCGATCTGCCGCGGAGCCCTGGGCATCCTTTCTATTCGCGTTTGAATAGAGCGCTGGAGTCCGAGGGCTTCGACAGATTCGTGGAATCGCGATGCCGCCGGTTCTATGCGGCGGTTCTGGGGCGTCCGAGCCTGGCCCCTGGACGCTACTTTCGGCTCTTGCTGGTGGGGTACTTCGAGGGCCTGGACTCCGAGCGTGGGATGGCGTGGCGTGCAGCGGACTCGCTTGGGGTGCGGAGCTTCCTGGGGCTTGGGTTGGAGGAGCGGGCCCCGGAACATTCGACGATCTCGCGGACCCGGCGGCTGATCGACTTGGAAACCCACCGTGACGTGTTCACCTGGATCCAAGAGCGCCTGGCGCAGACGGGTCTTCTGAGCGGAAAGACGATTGCGATCGACGCGACGACGCTGGAAGCGAACGCGGCGATGCGGAGCATCGTGCGTCGGGATACCGGAGAGACCTACCAGGAGTTCTTGAAGCGTCTGGCGAAGGCGTCTGGCATTCGCACGCCCTCTCGGCAAGCGCTGGCGCGGCTGGATCGGCGGCGCAAGAAGAAAGGCTCGAACGAGGAATGGAAGAGTCCGGCGGATCCGGACGCGAAGATCGCCAAAATGAAGGATGGTCGTACCCATCTGGCCCACAAAACCGAGCAGGCCGTGGACCTGACGACGGGGGCGATCGTGTCGGTGACGGTCCAGGGCGCGAACCAGGGCGACACGAGCACGCTGGGCAAGACGCTCAAGGACGCCGAGACTCAGATCGAGCGCGTTCAGAAGCGGACCCGTGCTTGCCATCCCGGAGGCCTGCAGGAAGTGGTTGGCGACAAGGGTTACCACTCCACTGCGGTTCTCCAGGAGTTGGACGCTGCGGGGCTGCGTGCGTACATATCCGAACCCGACCGTGGTCGTCGGCGATGGCGGGGCGACACCGAGAGCCGTGGCCTGGTGTACGCGAACCGTCGGCGAAGCGGCGGGGCACGAGGTCAGCGTCTGCACCGCCTCCGAGGAGAACGGGTGGAGCGACCCTTCGCTCATCTCTACCGAACCGGCCGCATGAGACGCACGCACCTTCGCGGTCACGAGAACATCCTCAAACGGGTGCTGGTCCACAGCGGTGCCTTCAATCTCGGGCTGCTGATGCGCCAGATCGTCGGAGTCGGGACGCCGAGGGGCCTGCAGGGCCGGCTCCATGACCTTCTGGCACAGCTCCTTCACCTCTGGAACCGCCTGACGGCCATCACAACGGCTCCTACCAACCACGAACAGCTCTCGCACAATGCCCGCCACTCAGCTCCGTCGCCCTCCATCGCCGCCTCGGAAGGGCTTTAACCACGGACTGCTATGCGACGGAGGCCCAGAAGTTCGATGCGGCGGACGTTCAGAGGCAGCTTCGCGAGAGCCGGCGCTACTACGACCAGGCGCGCGGCGACGGCTACCTCGATCAAGAGGAGCTGTGCGGGCAGGGAGCCGGTGCTTTGGGGAAAGCCTGGGAAACCTGGCAGCCCTTCCTCGCTCAACAAGGGTTGGATTCCGACCACTACAGCGGCGTCAAGACCCGCAACTCCGCTGTTCCGAACGAGGGCGACACGGAGCCGAGCGACCACGGGCGTGTCTGCAACAAAGGGCAGTACTGGGACGAGGACCGCGCCTACTGGTCGATCAACGGTCGCGAAGGGATCTGCGAGCAGAAAAGCTTCGAAGTCCGAGAGGTGATCAAGGGCAGCAAGGAAGAAGTCGGGCATCGCTGCCTCGAGTACAAGGCGAAGTAGGTCTCTGCGTGCTCGGCGAGCCGGAGCGGACGGCTCAGCCTGTCGTCGCCACCTCGATCTGGCGCCAGCGCTCCTGGCGGAAGCGGAGGATGGAAAGGCCGCAGCGCGCGGCGTGGCCCAGGACGATGGCCAGCCAGATGTCCGCGGGTTCGAGGCCGCGCGTCATGTCGATGGCGGCGCAGATCCCGAGCGGAAGTAGCAGCTGCGAAACGATCGAAATATACATGGGGCTCTTCGTGTCTCCCGTTCCTTGGAGCGCCCCTGTAAAGGAGAGGGCCAGGGTGATCAGGAGCCCGGAGACGCTGAGGTAGGCGAGGAACTCGCTGCCCAGTGAGACGACGACGGGGTCGGTCATGCCGAACAGGGCGAGCAGCCGATCGGGAATGAGCCAGAAGCTCGCTCCGATCGGGATGGCCAGCCCCCAGCCGACCAACCCTGCCTGGAGCGGAACCCGGCGCGTCCGGTCCGGTCGATTGGCGCCGAGGTTCTGACCCGCCAGCGTCGCGCTGGCCTGCATGAGCGCGTTGGACGACCACGCGATCAGCGAGAAGAGCTGAGCGTAGCCCACCGCGAAGACAGCCTGCGCCTCGGCGCCCATTTCGAGCGAGCCCACGTAACCCAGCAGCAGGACGCCACCCACGTTCATCGCGATCCCCTGGAAGCCGGTGGGCACACCAAAGCGGAAGAGGGAGCGGATGACGGCCACATCGGGACGCCAGCGCATGCGGGCCGTGAAGTGAATCGGCAGCTTGCCGGTGAACAAGAGCGCCAGGGCGTAGCAGGCCACCAGTCCGGTCGCCGCCACGGTGCCCATGGCGGCGCCCCTGGTTCCGAAGGCGGGGATCGGCCCGAGCCCCCGGATGAGGATGACGTTCAGCGCCAGGTTCAGCATCGTCACGATGAGGCCGAGCCGCAGCGGGGTGCGAGCATCGCCGGCGGCGCGCAGGGCCCCACCGAGGAGGTAGAAGAGCAGCATCCCGATGCTCAACAAGAACAAGATGCGTAGGTAGGGAAGCGCCTCGGCGCGCACCGCGTCGGTGGCGTTCACCAGCGTCAGCAGATGGGGCGCGGAGCCGTAGCCGATTCCAGCGAGCAGCAGGAACATCAGCGCACCCGCGAGGAGTCCCTGATAGACGACCCGATTGACCCGCTCCGCCTCGCCGGCCCCCGCGGCGCGTGCCACAAGGACGGTCATGCCCGACGACAGCGATGCGATGAAGACGACGACGACCAGGAAGATCTGCCACGCGACGCCAATGGCGGCGTTGCCGGTGAAGCCGATGTAGTGGCCCACCATGACGTGGTCCACGATCCCCTGCATCCCCGCGATGACGTTCTGGAGCAGGGTCGGCCACGCCAGCTTCCAGACGGCTGCGCCGAGCGGACCCTCGACGAGCGAGCGGTCGAAGGGCGTTCGGCTGTTGGTCCTCGTCATCGGACTCGAGAGGGGGTTTCGAGCCGACGGGTTAGGCGTGAACCTCGAATTCGGCGACCGGCCTCACTTGGTTATTTCGAACCCAAGCGCGTTCGAAGCTCCCACGCCTGCCGCCCAGAGCCGGATCGTGTACTCACCGGTGGGGGCGTTCGCATCGACCTCGATCAGCAGCTGGAGGAGCTCAGGACTGGCGAGCTTGGAACCGACAACCTTCACGCCGGTGGCGGCGCTGCGCCCCTTCAGGAAACGGGCTTTGTGTTCCGCCAAGAATCCGCGGCCACGCACGTCCACGATCGTCTTGGCTCCCCGCTTCAGGTTGGGTGGCGAGAGGGTGGCGATCTCTGCGGGCTCGGCAGGTCGGTCGGGAGCGGCCGGAGCCGCTGTAGGCGTGGGTGTCGCGCGAGGCACCGGCGTGGGTGGCGGAGTCGCCGTAGCGATCGCCTGGCGAACCGGCTCTGGAGTCGGAGTCGACGTGGGCGTCGGGGTCGCTTGCACGGCCCCGGCCGGCGCCGCGGGGGGCGCCGTCGTTGGAGGTGGTGTGGCCCGGGCCGTGCGTCGAGTCGGGGCCGTTGTCGGCGGCGGCGCCTCCTCGGTCCCCGCAGCGACCTCGGGCGCCTCGTCTGCAGCTGGGCCCGCCTCGCCGATCACTCCCGCTGAGCTCAACGCGAAGTAGGCGCCTGCACCGCCCAGGGCCAGCACGAGCAGCGCGGCCAGAACGTACCCGACGTTGCCGGCGCTCGCGCCGCCGCTGCCCTGGATGCGAGCCGTGGGAGGCTTCGTCGTCGGCCGGCGCGCCGTCGGCAGTTGCGTCGCCGCCCGCCGTGCGGCCGGGGCGGGTGCGGCTTGCCTGGGGCCGCATGGTGCCGCGTTTGACGGTCGGCTTGACTGTCGGTGGGTGGGTTCTCGCGGGCCTGGGACCATCCGCGGCCGACTTCTCGAGCGCCGATAGCAGGTAGTCGAGATCCTTGGGCCGCCAGTCGGGGTCCTTGTCGAGGCAGGCCTGGATGGCGTCGGCCACCTCGGCGGCCAGGTCGCTGCGGATGTCGCGCAAGGGGGTCGGATCGATGTCGCGATCGAAGCCGCCGCCGCTCGCGAACGGATGGCGGGCCGTCAGGATCTCGTAGAAGATGACACCTATCGCGAAGACGTCGGCGCTCGGAGTGGGATCGTCCCCCTCGCCCAGCTCAGGTGCGGCGTACTCGGTGGGTGCCCCGATCGAGCCCCCCATCATGTGGAGGCTGCCACTGCCGTCCAGCTCCATCCGCGGCGGTGCGAGTGCGACGCCGGCGGCGGATCCTCCCTGGTGGATGCCGACCACGGCCTTGCAGATCGAGTGCATGACTTCGAGCTGCTCCGCGAGGGAGTGCGTCTGTTCCAACCACTTGCCGAGATTCATGCGCTCCTGCCGGGTTGTCGTTTCGCCGAACCGAGGGCCCGAATGATGCCATGAATGGGGTGCTCCAGTCATACCCGGGAGCCGGAGTCGCGCGAGGGCTGGGGTATGCTCCACGGGCCCCAGCAGCGATGAATCCACAGAAGCCGGCGGAAGAGCCGTCCGTCTATCTCGATTTCGACCGCCGCGCCTGGGCGCAGCTGCGATCGGATACCCCTCTCACTTTGAGCGAGGCGGACCTCGAGCGGCTTCGCGGAATCAACGAAGCCCTGGATCTCGAAGAGGTCGTGGCTATCTACCTGCCGCTCTCGCGGCTGCTGAATCTCTACGTCGCGGCGACCCAGGATCTCTACCGCGCGACGGCGACCTTCCTCGGCCACCCGGAGCCGAAGGTGCCCTACGTCATCGGCATGGCCGGCAGCGTGGCGGTGGGCAAGAGCACGACGGCCCGTGTTCTGCAGGCACTGCTCTCGCGTTGGCCGAACCATCCCAAGGTGGACCGCGTCACGACCGACGGCTTCCTGTTCTCGTCGAAGCTTCTCAGCGAGCGCGGCCTGATGGCGCGCAAGGGCTTTCCCGAAAGCTACGATCGCCGCCGCCTGCTCGGATTCCTGTCAGCGCTGAAGTCCGGCGAGGCGCGGGTCCCCGTCCCGGTTTATTCGCACATCGCCTACGACATCGTCCCGGACGAGCTGACCTACGTCGAGCAGCCGGACATCGTGATCGTGGAAGGCCTCAACGTCCTGCAGACGGAAACCGACGAGTCGGGAGCGCCTCCGAGCGTCTTCGTCTCGGACTACTTCGATTTTTCGATCTACGTCGATGCCGACACGGAGATCATCAAGAGCTGGTATGTCGATCGCTTCCTCACCTTTCGCGACACGGCGTTTCAGAACCCGGGCGCCTTCTTCCATCGCTACGCGTCCCTGACGGACGACGAGGCTCGCGCGACCGCGAGCCAGATCTGGGACGACATCAACCAGGTCAACCTGGCCGAGAACATCCTGCCGACCCGGGACCGCGCAGAGCTGGTGCTGAACAAGGGCGCGGACCACGCGGTGCACCGCGTGCGTCTGCGAAAGCTCTAGGGAGCCCTCAGACTGACCGCCTGGCGCTTTCCGGGTCGCCGCACGCGCGAGCGCAGCCTGGCCTCGGGCTTCGGCCTGGAGATCCATGGCTGGCACGTCAAGGTCGAGGTCATCGACGTCTCGCGCCGGCCGTTCTGGGAGATGCGCTGCGCGATCACCCGCTCCCGGGAGATGGGTCCGGAGCAGCGACGCGGCCACCGCTTCTATCTCGACGACGATGCGGCGGAGCGTCTCGAGTTCGACGATTGGCCCGACGAGCAGCGGCGCGACCGCATGTGTCGCGCCGTGAAGCGGTTCCTCCTGCGCGACATGGAGGAGGCCTTCGCCGATCCGGAGGGGGGTCTCGACTCCCGTCGTCGTTTGGACGAGTCCGACCTGGCTGCTCCCTAGAGCTCCGCAGGTGCTGCTGACTACCACCACGGCCGATGCACGGCAGCCACGGAGGCACAGAGACACGGAGAACGGCTGGCGCCGATCGCTTGTGATCCGCGGTTGACCGCGACGCGCCGCGGTCGAGACCCAGAGTATCGGTTCCCTAGTGGCCTGTAATAGGGGATTCGATACCGCTGCGACCCTCGATGCATCCCGCCTGGCTGCGTCGCTCGTCGGTCAAATACTCCCGGTATTCTCCCTCCTCGGCTCCTTGCCATCCGGGCGCCTCGACGGTCTCGCTGGCATCGATCTCCCTGTTACGGGCCACTAGGTCGAGTGGAGTCCGGCGCGGAAGGGGTCGCCAGCGGCGAAACGCAGCTTGGCTTCTCCAGTGATGAAGGCGCGCCCCTCGATGCTCGGGATCAGCTCGTCGTTCCGGCTCGCCAGGCTGCCCACGAATAGCCCGCCGGTGATGCTCTCCTGCCGCCAGCGGGCGCCGATGGCGAGCCGACCGCGGGCGTGGAGGCTCGCCATTCTTGCCGAGGTTCCGGTTCCGCACGGAGACCGGTCGAACTCCCCGCTCGGGCAGAGCACGAAGTTGCGCGCGTCCGCATCTCCACGCTGAGGGGGCCCGGACAGCTCCACGTGATCGACGGGCGCCCCGCTCGCATCGCGGACGCCGGCCCGCTCGAGGGCGGAGCGGATCGCGAGGCAGCGCTCTCGTAGCTCCTGCTTGTTCTCGAGCCTCAACTCCGGCTCGCCGAGCCGCGTGAGGAAGAAGCGGTTGCCGCCCCACGCGACGTCGCCCGTCACCGCGCCAAGGCCGGGCACCTCGACGGTCACGTCCAGCCGCTCGCAACGCGCCGGGGCGTTCTCTATCCGCACCGATCCGTCGTCGCCGAGCTGCGCCTCGACGCTGCCGACGGGAGTGTCGAAGCGCGCCGTCGGGCCGCTCAGGCGCCCGAGAAACTCGAACGTTCGGGCGACTCCCATCAGCCCGTGGCCGCACATCCCGAGGGTGCCGCCGTTGTCGAAGAAAACGATCCCCGCCAGAGAATCGGGTTCGACGGGCGGCGTCAACAGTGCACCGACCACCGCGCCGTGCCCGCGTGGCTCGGCGACGATCGCGCCACGCAGAGCATCGAAGCGGCGTTCGAGATCGGCGCGCCGCTCGGCCATCGTGTCTCCTGCCGGCTGCGGAAAGCCCTCGAGAATCACTCGCGTCGGCTCACCTTCGGTGTGGGAGTCGACGACGCGCACGCTGTCCGGCCAGCCACCCGGCGGGCCCTCGGCCGAGCTGGCCTGCGCTGAGCTGATCGGGCTCACGCTCATCTCGCCGAGTGTACCTTGCGGGAAGCTAGTGTCCTGTCTCCGAAGTCATGTTGGCATTCGAGCGCCGCTGCATCCCGCCTGGCGGCGTCGCTCATCGGTCGAATACTCCCGGTATTCTTCCTCTTCGACTCCTTGCCATCCGGGCGCATCGACGCTCTCGGTGCGCAACAGCACTTCAGAGACGGGACACTACAGGAGCGGGCTGAACAGCCCGGCCACGTTCTGACCGAGTCGCTTCGGCCACGGCTGCACGCGCCAGGCCGTCTCGTCGACGGCCTGCGAGTCCACGACGTAGCTGCGCTGGAGGAAGCGCAGCTGGCTGGCGAAGTCGCTGTCGTAAATCAGCGTCGTGACCTCGAAGTTCAGCTCGAAGCTACGCCGATCGAAGTTGGCGGTCGTGACCATGCCGAGCGAGCGATCGATCGTCATCGTCTTGGCGTGGAGCAGCCCGAGCCGATACTCGTAGATCTGGACGCCCGCCTCGAGCAGCGTCGGGTAGTGGCTGCGGCTGGCCGCGCCCACGAGGGGCGAGTCGTTGCGTTGCGGAACCACGAGCAGTGTCTCGACTCCGCTGCGCGCGATGCTGCAAAGCGCCGCCAGCTCCGCCTCTCCCGGCACGAAATAGGGCGTCGTCAATATCAGCTCTTGCCTGGCGAGGAACATCGTCGCGAGCGTCATCTGCTGCATGCCGGCCGGGTCGATGTCGGGTCCAGACGGGATGATCTGCAGCGGCACGCCGTGTTCCTCGTAGGGGGGCGAGTCTTGCAACAGCTGCTCCAGCCCCTCGCCGGTGTCGAGGTACCAATCGGCGACGAATAGCTCCTGCAGGTCGCGTACGGACGGGCCGACGATGCGAATCGTCGCATCGACCCAGGGTGCAAAACGTGGCTTGGGGGCGAACGCCTCGTCGGCAATGTTCTGCGAGCCAGTGTAGCCGATACGGCCGTCGAATATCGCGATCTTGCGATGGTTGCGCAGATCGAGACGCGACAGCGCGACGCGAAAGAGGTTGGCCGGGAGGGCACCGACCACCCGTACGTCGGCCTCCCGGAGCCGGCGCGCGAGCGCGGACCTGAGAAACGCCCGCGAGCCGACGTCGTCCACCAGCACGCGGCACGCCACGCCACGCTTCCGCGCTCGGATCAGAGCATCGCCGACGCTCTGGCCGCTGCCGTCATCGAGGTAGATGTAGTAGAGCAGGTGGCAGTGATCGGTGGCCGCATCGATGTCGGTCACGAGGGCCTCGATCACGTGATCCGAATCGGGGAGCAGCTCGAGCCGGTTGCCCCCCTTGGGATTCGTCCCTCCGACGCTCTCGGCGGCCCCCGCCGTCGAGCGATACATCTCCGCCACGACCGGATTCATGCCCTGAGGGCGCAGCGGCCGGGCACGCTGTCGGATCCGCGTGGCGATCTCGTGGTGGCGCGCCAGCCGCCGCCGACCCAGGCGTACCTCGCCGAGCAGCAGATAGAGGGCGCTGCCGGCGATGGGCAGGACCAGGATGGCGACGACCCAGGCGAGCGTCGAGGTGGGTCGGCGGCGACGCCGCAGCAGGATGAAGACGACGAGGCCCACGCGGAACGCGAAGTCGACGAGCACGACCAGCACCGACAGCCACCCGAACTCCATGGAGACGATCGTAAGCTCATTGCCGCCTCTGGGGGCATCGGATAGGCTCAGTCGCCGGCCTCGCCACACCATCCCACTCATGAAGATTCGCAGAATCAGCGTCTATCAGGTCGACCTCCCGCTTCACGAGGGCCGCTACTCGTGGTCCGGGGGCAAGTCGGTCGAGGTCTTCGACAGCACCATCGTCCGCATCGAAACCGACGACGATCTCGTCGGATGCGGCGAGGTCTGCCCGCTCGGCCCGGCGTACCTGCCGGCCTACGCCGAGGGGGCGCGGGCCGGAATCGCGCACCTGGCACCGCAGCTCATCGGGCGGGACCCGAGCCAGGTGGATCGCATCGCGGACCTGATGGACGCCGAGCTCAAGGGGCACGACTACGCCAAATCGGCTCTGGACGTGGCGTGCTGGGATCTGTTGGGGAAGCGATCCGGACTGCCCGTCTCCGAGCTGCTCGGCGGGCGCGCTGGGGAGAGCTTCGGGCTGTACCGGGCGATCTCGCAGGCGCCACCCGCCGAGATGGCGGCGCGCGTGGCCGGGTATCGCAGCGAGGGCTACCGCAAGTTCCAGCTCAAGGTCGGCGGCGACCCCGAGACGGACATCGAGCGGATCCGGGCGGTGTTCTCCCGGCTTCAGCGCGGGGACACCCTGGTCGCCGACGCGAACACCGGCTGGCTGATGCATCAGGCGGCGCGCGTCGTGCGCGGCGTCGTCGATGTCGACGTCACCATCGAGCAGCCGTGCCTCAGCTACGAGGAATGCCTCAGCATCCGGCGCCGTACGGACATGCCGTTCATTCTCGACGAGTGCATCGACAGCCTCCCCGCGCTGCTTCGAGCGCACTCGGATCGGGCGATGGACGCCGTCAACCTGAAGATCAGCAAGCTCGGCGGGCTCACCCGTGCGCGAGTCGTGCGCGACGTCTGCGTCAGGCTCGGTATCGCGATGACGATCGAGGACTCGTGGGGAAGCGACGTCGCGACCGCCGCGATCGCCCACCTGGCCCACAGCACGCCGCCCGACTTGCTGTTCTCGGCGACGGATTTCAACAGCTACGTAACCGTCAGCACCGCCGCAGGGGCGCCGCAGCGCCGGGAAGGACGGTTGGCTGCACCCGCTGCTCCAGGCCTCGGCATCGAGCCACGCCTCGAGGTGCTCGGCGAGCCGGTCGCTGTCTACGAGTGATTCGCGCCAGATGAGCCGGCCGCAGTTCGGTTCCCGCTTGGCGATGATGCTGGCCATGCTCGGCATGGCGGTCGGGACCGGCAACATCTGGCGCTTCCCACGCATCGCCGCACAGAACGGTGGGGGAGAGTTCCTGATCGCCTGGGTGATCTTCCTGCTGCTTTGGTCCGTTCCGCTGATCCTGCTCGAGTTTGCGATGGGAAGGCACTTCCGCTCCGGCCCCGTCCGCGCCTTCGGGCGCATGATGGGTCCGAGCTGGGCCTGGATGGGCGCTTTCGGCGCCTTCGTGGGCGTCGCCATCCTCTTCTACTACTCGGTCGTCGCGGGTTGGACGTTCAGGTACGCGCTCGCTGCGATCACGGGCGAGGTGCCGGGTTCGCGACCCGGGGCGTTCTGGCGCGAGTACACCTCTTCGTACTGGCCGATCGTCACCCACGGCGCGGCGATGGGGATCGGGACCTATGTCGTGGGCCACGGCGTCAAGGCCATCGAGCGCGTCGCCAAGATACTGATGCCCACTCTGATCGTCCTGGTGCTCGTGCTGACGGCCCGAGCGGTCACGCTGCCCGGAGCGAGCGACGGCCTCGACTACCTGTTCAGCGTGGACTGGTCGCGACTCGGCGAGGCTCGCCTGTGGGTCGAGGCGCTCACGCAGAACGCGTGGGACACCGGGGCCGGCTGGGGGCTGGTGCTCTGCTACGCGGCCTACCTGCGCGATCGCGAGGACACGGCGCTCAACGCTTTCGTCCTGCCTGTCGCCAACAACGCGATCTCGCTGCTGGCCGGTGTGATGGTGCTCTGCACCGTCTTCTCGGTCGTCCCCCAGATGACCTCGCGGCTCGTGAGCGATCCACAGGCGCTGCTGGCCTTTCCCGCCCTCGACGCGGCGGTGAGGGGCGGGGCGCCACTCTCCGCCGACCTGATCCAGACTACGATCTTCGCGAGCAGCAACGAGGGCCTTACCTTCGTCTGGATGCCGCAGCTCTTTGCGACACTGCCGATGGGTCGCGTGCTGATGGTGCTGTTCTTCCTGTCGCTCTCCTTCGCGGCCATCACCAGCCTGATCGCCATGGTCGAGCTGGGCACTCGCGTTCTGGTGGACGCCGGCGTCTCGCACCTTCGCGCGGTCCGGCTGGTGGGTTCCGTCGGCTTCGTGATGGGGCTGCCCTCCGCCATCTCGCTTCGAGTCCTCGGCAACCAGGACTGGGTGTGGGGTGTCGCGCTGCTGCTCGCGGGCCTCTTCTTCGCGGTCGCCGCGATCAGTCACGGCGTGCGGCGCTTGCGGGAAGAAGACTTGAATCACGAAGACTCGGACATCCGCATCGGCCGGTGGTGGGATGTCGTGATCGGCTTTGTCGTCCCCGTCGAAGCCGTGGTCCTGCTCGTGTGGTGGCTGTATCAAGCGTGGAGCTGGGATCCGGAAGGGTGGCTCGACCCGTTCGCCGTTTCGAGTGTCGGAACCGTCCTCGTTCAGTTCGCGATCGTCCTCAGCGTCTTGATCGCCTCGAACGGATGGCTCGTGAAACGCAGCCTTCCTGACCTCGTCGAACCGAGGTCGCCCAAAGAGTAGTAGGCGCACCGCATCGCGCGCAGCGCCAAGCTGCGCTTGGCACGAATCTTTCGAGGGATCAGCCTGGCGAGGTGTCGTGACACTCAGGACTCGAGGAGACGGTGTGTCGGCCGGAGCCTTGGGCGAGCGGGCGCCAAACCGACTCGAGCGTCTCCTCTTCCTCAGCGACCTATCGCCAGGCTCCGACGCCGCGCTGCTCCCTGCCCTGCCGCTGGCCGCGGCGCTCGGTGCGCGTATCACGGTCTTTCACGCGGCCACGATCGAGCCCGACGCGAACGATTCGAGCGCAGAGGCCTTGGGCGAGGCGCGCCGGCGTGAGGAGCGAGACGTCCGCGAGTCTCTGGAACGGCGCCTCGGACCGCATCGCAACGTGAGCGTCATCGTTGCCCGTGCCGAAGCTTCGCCAAGCCGCTGGCTCGATCGCCTCGCGGCACTCGAGCCGGACCTTGCGATCGTCGCGACACACGCTCGAGCCACGCGAACATCCCGAATCCTGGGGAGCTTGACCGAGCAGATCCTGCGCTCGGGGTTGGCCCCCGTTCTCGCAATCCGCGAGCCCGCACACGGAGTTCCGGGCCATTACCGCCGCATCCTGATCCCCACCGATCTCTCGCAACCGTCACGGAGGGCCTTTCCACCCGCCGCGATGCTGGCGCGGACCTTCCACGCCGATGTGACGACTCTCTACGTCGCCCAGCTGCCGCGGGCGCGGTCACTGCCGGGAATCTCCTACGCCGTGAAGCCCCGGGTGCCCGAGGGCGACCTGGTGCTCCGCTTCCTGGGCGATGGGTTCGAAGGGCTGCGGGTGCGCTCCCTGGTCGATGCCGGATCGGCAGCCGCAGGAATCCTGGAAGCGGCGACCCGGCACCGTCACGACCTGATCGTGATGGCCCGTCATACGGAGGACGGTCTCGTCCCCCGTTTGTTCGGCGCCGTTGCCGAGCGGGTCGTGAAGGAGTCTCCGTGCCCCGTGCTCGTCGTTCCGTAGCGAACTAGGCCACGAGAACAGGGCACGAGGCGTGGCGAACCACCCGCTCCGTCGTGCTGCCGAAGATCTCGTCGCCCAGGCTGTCGTGCCCTCGGCTGGCCATGATCACGAGGTCGGCCTTCTCGACTCGAGCGACCTCCACGATCCTGTGCCAGGGCCGACCGTCGAAGATCTCGACGCGGAGCTCGACCTTGTCGAAGATCGGCTCGAGTTCCTTCGCGATCTTCGACTCGGTGGGCGCCTTCTCCGCCTTTGTCGCCACGTGCACGGCGAGGACCGAGGCGCCAAAACGCTTGGCCAACGTGGCGGCCATCGGAAAGGCGAGCGACGCTCCGACCGAGAGGTCCGTCGGCAGCAGGATGCGTCCGTACGCATGGGCGCTCTCGTGCTCCGGCTCACGCACGCAGAGGACGGGGCGGTAGGCGTGGCGGAAGACCGCCTCGCTGACGCTGCCGAGCAGCAGGCGCTCGAGGCGTTTGCGGGCGTGGGTCGCCATCACGGTCAGGTCCGGCGCTGTCGCGCGGATGTGGCCGAGCAATGCACGGCGAGGCGATATGGCCCGCTCGACGACGACGTCGTGCTCCACGTCGAGCTTGGCGGCCCGGTCCAAGAGATGGCGACGAGCGCTCTCCTCGGCCTGATGCCACAGCTCGTGCCCGTGGGCGAACGCCCAGTGGGGCTGAGCGTGGTCGGGCATCTCGGCGGCGTGATACAGGGTGAGACAGGCGTCGAAGCTCTTCGCCAGAAACACCGCGTGGTCGAGAGAGCGTTCCGAGGCCTCCGACAGGTCGGTCGGAGCCAACACGTTGCGGATCGCCAACGTCGTCATGGAACTCCCCCTCTGCAACCGAGGTGCCACGCCAACCCCCGAATGCTGCCGTGCGCGCGGCCGTTTCCGCAAGCCCTGCGTTCTCGCCCGCCCGATTCGCGAACGCCTTGCGTGTCGACGCCGGGTCCCGCGCCGAACGTGGCTCCAGGAACGGCTGGGGCGGACGCCCGCCGGGCCGACGCCGCTGCGTACGGCTGGGCACACCGGAGCTGAGTGCCGACTGTATGATCCGCCAAGCCGGCGCCGCCCTTCGGTAACGGGCGGCGCGACATGCCGCCTGCCCACGGCACCGCCAGGGAAGACGCGAGATGCATGCAACTCCAGTGGACAACATGCGGATCTGCTTCGAGCGCTTCGTGCGCGGCCAGTCGCTCGCAGCGTCGGGTGAGCTCGTCATCCTCGACCTGGGCGGAGCCGAGGTCAACGGCAACTACGCCGACGTCTTCCGAGAGGTGCCGAACCGGTATCTGATCGCCGACATCGCCGAGGCCGACAACGTCACGATCGTCCTCGAATATCCCTATCGCGTCCCACTTGATGATGCGTCGATCGACATCGTGGTGTCGGGCCAGATGCTGGAACACTGCGAGTTCTTCTGGCTGAGCTTCGCGGAGATGGTGAGAGTCCTGAAGCCGGGGGGGGTCCTCTTCTTGATCGCTCCCTCGGCAGGCCCGATTCACCGTTATCCCGTGGATTGCTACCGCTTCCACCCGGACGCCTACAGAGCCCTTGCCAAGTACGCTAATTGCGAGCTGATCGACGTGTGGCTGGACGAGAGAGGCCCCTGGCACGACCTGGTGGGCGTGTTCGCTCGCCATTCGACTTCCGCTGTCCAGACCACCGCGCCGCCCGAGCGTGCTGAGGCCTTCGATCCGATCAGATCGGCCCCCCGGCAGCCCCGAGGAGGAGCGCACTCTCGGTGAGATGCCCTATCTGGAGTGCCTGGCGAGAATCCACCGAGCGTTGAACCCCGCCCTCTACCTCGAGATCGGTGTCCGCCGCGGTGACAGCCTCCGCCTGGCAGATTGCCGGGCGATAGGGGTCGACCCGGCCGCCGAGCTCGCCACCGATCTGCCGCAGCAAGCCCGAGTGATCCCCATGACGAGCGATCGTTTCTTCGAGGCGGCGGCTGCGGAGACGCTCGAGAATCCGCCAGATCTCGCGTTCATCGACGGCATGCATCTGTTCGAGTACGCGCTGCGGGACTTCATGAATGTCGAGCGACTGGAGTTCGTCTCGCGAGACGCTTCTTGCTCAGGACGCCCGTGTACAACGTCTCGACCTCCTTCACGAGCCGCTCGGTGGAGAACATCCGCAGTTTCTTGTCTTCTTCGAGCATCAGAGGCGCGACACCGGGTGTCGTCAGTCTCGGGATTCTCGATCATCCAGCAGAGCGCAAGCTCCACAGTCGCCCGGTGCCGCTACTGGGTGGCATAGCCATCTATCTGGCGACCTCGTTGTCTTGCGCGCTCGGATGGAGCCTGCAGTGGAACAGCCGGGCACGCGCCAGCGCGACGGAGGAAACGCCCGCGGGTCTCTGGCTCGCCATCTTGGGAAGCGCCACCATTCTAGTCGGTGTGGGAATCCTGGACGACCGAGGCAGGCTCGGCGCTCAGGTCAAGCTGGTTCTCGGAATGCCCGGCGCGGCTCTGATCGTGGCTCTCGCAGGCGGCGCTTTCGCGGGATGGCCGTTGGTAGCGGTGCCCGAGCAGAATTCTATGGTCCTCCGACTAGCCGGCGTACTCGTGACGATCGTCGTCGTCACCGGAGTGACGGCAGCGCTCAGTATCTTCGATCACATGGACGGTCTCTGCGGAGGAATAGCGACCGTCTCCGCAGGAGGGTTCGCTTTCCTTTCGGTACGGCAGGGAGACCTGGCTAGCGCAACGGCGGCGGCAGCCCTTTCAGGGGCCACGCTGGGGTTTCTGGCCTGGAACTATCACCCCGCAAGGATTTTCATGGGCGACGCCGGAGCGCTCTTCATCGGCTTCCTACTCGCCCTACTTCTTCTACGCTCTCAGGTCTCCCCGCTGGCGACGCCGACCTCCACGCTCGGTCCCTTCCTGTTCCTCGGCGTCCCGCTGTTCGACGCCGCTCTCGTCACGGTGTCCCGCCTTCGTCGCCGCCTGAACCCCTTCAGCTCGCCTGGAAAAGACCATACGGCGCACCGCCTCGCGAATCGGTGATGTCCCGTCGCTTGTTGAAACTGAGCGGCGGCAGTTCACGTCCTAAGCGGCGTTCTCCTTCTCGTCAAGTGCTGCGTCTCGTGCTCTGAGGGCAGCGATCAGTTTGGGCATCTCTCGGTAGCCTCTGATACGCCGGAAGCGCTGCTCGGCATCCAACACGGCGGCGCCACACCAGCGGAGAATCATGCGACCTCCGCGCCAGCGCTTCACGCGCCGCGAGACTCTGCGGACGCTGCCAATGAGGTTGTCGATCGGATTCGTTGTTCGCAGCGACAGCTGGAGCCGTTCGGGGAGTTCGAGCTCGATGACAGTGAGCGTCTGGTCGAGGCCCTCGCGCAGGGAGGCGGCAGCGCCAGGATGCTCGGACTCGAGACGGGTGGCGAGAGCCTCGAGGAGCCGCTTCGCCCGCTTAGCGTCGCGACACTCGTAGGCTTGACTCATCGCCCGTCGCACACCAGGTCGCATCGACTCCGGCAAGTGGTCGGCAACGTTCCGCTTCTTGTGCTCCTGGCAGCGCTGGATGAAGGCACGGCCTCCGAAGACGTCCCTGCAAGCCTTGTGTAGAGCCTTCGCTCCGTCAAGGACGATGAGCAAGCTGCGGTTCGTCTGCAGACCGCGTGAGGCGAGATTCTCGAGCAGGGCTTTACAGGCCCGAGCGTTCTCGGTCGCCCCTTCCCACAGGCCCAAGACCTGCTTCTTCCCGTCGTTTTCGAAGCCGAGCGCCACCAGAACGACGTGATCCTCAAAGTGAATTCCGTCGATCATCAGCACCGCCAATTCCAGTCTTGACAGATCGCGACGCTGCAGCTTCACCAGGTGTCGCCGTGTTCCTTCGAGGAAACGCCGGCTGACGGCACTCCGGCTCTTGCCCCGTTCCGGGACTTCGACCGGAAGCTTCTCTAACGAACCCGAGTAGCCTCGTGTCGACACGCCAAGGATCATCTGCTCGAGGGCCCGTTGCTTCAGTGGATCCTCACGAGACCATTCCGTCCACGCCGGCAGCTCGAGCTCGCGGCCGTCGACCGACCGAACCCGAGGGCGCGGCAGCGTCACCCGACGTCCGCCCATAACCAGCGATCCGACCGTCGTTCCGTGGCGATGAGCTTTGCGATCCGCGTTCTGCTTGTAGCGTGGCCCGCACAGCACCTCCTGCTGAGCACGCAGCATCTCGATCGCCTGGATCGTTCCGCTCGCGATCACAGTCTCGAGTAGCGTCTGACGCATCAGTTCAGCCAGCGGCGACGCTAATTGACCAACAACCTCTTGGGGGATGGCTCGTCTGCTGATAGCTTTCTTCATGGCGGCTTTCTCCTCTTTTGATCCAGCCCGATGATCCCATCGGGCCGGAGAGGCCGCCACTCAACTTTCAACAGATTTCGGGACTACACCCGCGAATCTCGGTCTATCCCACGGGTCCGTCGTGCTGATCCTCTGTGCGGCGCAAGGCGTGCTCGTGCTTCTGGGCTTCGTCGTCCTGGCGGCACCTCGCGGGATCGGTTATCTCGTTGTGGCCGGGTTGGCGGCGGTGGCAATCGCGGCGATCGCGGCCTTGGAGCGCATTCGATTCCAACGGCAGGGCGCCTCAACTCATCCGAGCTAGCGCGGTGCGCGACGCGCCGGGCCGACCCAGGTGCTCAGGAGGAGGCCCGGAGTCTGGGCTCGAGCAATGGCAGTTTCCAATAGCTTCCGGCGACAGAATCTCGGTCGTGCTCTCCCAGGAATCGGATGGAGCGTTTGGAAAGGCCCCGGATCAGCTTGCCGTAGCCTTTACTATCCAATCTCCCCAGCAGCCGTCGGATCAGCCAATGCGTATTCAGCTCCCGCCTCAGCCTTCTCGACTCCCGGCGATAGCCGGTACCCTTGAGTATTGATCGGGCTGCGGCTTCAGCCCCCGCCAAGCCGCTTGCGACACCCCCGACCGTGGTCGCCTTGACGTGCCCAGCAGCATCTCCGGTCAACAGCACCGGGATACGTCCTACGCGCCTCTCCGGACATAGGGAGGGGTGATGCAGCGCCACGAGTGAGGCTTGGAACGCGCCTATCTCAACGCCTATCTGGGCAGCGAAACGCTGCAACCTCTTTCGTATCCGCGATCGATCGTCCCCGATCAGACCCAGAACGCCCCGCGTCGGAGACTCCGGGATCAACCAGTAGAAAAGGGTGTCTCCTCCGGCCTGAACCAGACCTTGGTTTCGGATGGGTCCCACTCAGTGGGGAGACGGACCTCCGCCTGAAGAAGAGGCACGGCCGGAGGGAGCCTCAGTCCGGCGGCCCGGCCAGTCTTCGACTGTACCCCGTCGGCTCCTATGACGGCGGAGCTCGCAAGGGCTCGGATCTCCCTGCCACCCTGTTCCAGAACGACTCGGACACCGGAAGCCACTTCCTCGATGCGCGTTTGTCGGCAGCCTCCGAAGATCCGCACTCCTGCTGTCCGAGCCCTTCGATAGAGCAACCGAATCGTTCTAGAGCGCTCGATAACCAGATCGGGCTTGCGCAGCTGAACGGTGGCCTCGGCTCCGTCCGCATTCACGGTCATCCGCGAGATGCGATGCAGAACGATAGCGTCGCATGCCTCCTCTCCGAGAAGTCGGCGCAAGGCAGAGGTCACGATGAGCGTACGGCGTGCAGGCATCGCATGCCCGTTCCTCTCGAACAAGCCGACACGAGCACCATGTAACGCCAGCAGTTCGGCGCAGCGAAGCCCCGCGATAGAGGCGCCGATCACGGCTACGTCGAGTCTCACTCTCGATCTCCGATCATCCTACGAAGACGGTCTCGCCCGAAGCTCTCAACACGTCGTCGATGATCACGTCAAGGGCGTAGACGGGCGCCCAGCCCGTGAGTTGCCGGAGCTTGGTCGTGTCAGGCACGCGCCGTCCCATGTCCCCGAAGCCCGCGGCATGGGCATCCCCGTACGGAACTAGAACGATTCCTTCGGTCGCGGCAGCGCCCAGGCGCGAGGATCGGGCAGACATTCGAAGCGGACAGGGATCAGGCATAGATCAGAACGACCGTCGCGATCGCGACCCGCTGAGCGTCGGCACGCCAGGCTTCGACCGACTCGAGAATCTCGCGCATCTCAGCGAATATAGCCCAGCGCCCGGAGGCGCACCTTCTCCGCCTCGCTCAGCTCGATGGGGGGTCCGGCCTCCACCTCGTGGCTCGCGCGAAACAGGAACTCCTCGACGCTCTTGCGAAACGGCGCGAGCTCCGGTCCCGACTCCACCGGGTGCTTCTCGCCTGGGTCCTTGGAGAGGTCGAACAGGCTCTCCTGCCGGATCCCTGGTTCTCCCTCTCCATCGAGGCTCTTCATCTCCGCTACGTACTTCAGGTGTGCACGGCGGACGGCCACGTGATGGCTCGCGTCCGGAGTGCGCTCGGTCTCGCTGAACAGCAGCCGCTCGGGGAGTGGGCCACCCTTCATCAGCGGGATCAGGCTCACGCCGGCGTAGCTGGCAGGAGTCTCCACACCGAGGGCGTCCAGCACCGTGGGTGCGAGGTCGATCAATGTGATCGGCTCATCGATCCGGCGCGGCGCGACGCCCGGTACACGCAGCGCGAAGGGCACGTGAAGGACCTCCTCATTCAGATTGCGTCCGTGACCCCAGCCACCGTGCTCCTGAAACTCCTCACCGTGGTCCGCCGAGTAGACGAGCACCGCCTGATCGAGCAGCCCGCGGGCAGTGAGCTCTCCGAGCAGACTTTCGATGGCCGAGTCGGTGTAGGCCAACTCGCCGTCGTAGAGATCCTTCAGCTGCCTGACGTCGGCGCCCGTGTGCTCGAACTGTCCGAAGTCGTTGAAGACCCATTGGTGAGCGCGGCGCGGATAGTCCGGATCGGCGAAAGAGGAGAAGTACGGCTCCGGCGGCGAGTACGGGGCGTGTGGATCCATGTAGTGGACGAACAGCGCGAGGTCGCCGCCACCCCACTCGTCCAGCGCTCGGAGCGCCAGCGCGTTCGTGCTGGACGCCTGCTGCTCGGTGTCGAACCAAAGGGCGTCGAAGCCGTCGGCGGTGTGGAAGCGGCCCGAGATGAACTCGTTGGCCGAGACACCGAGGACGGTGAACCCGGAGTCGGCCAGCCGCTCGAAGATCGTGGGGTGATCGGCCCGCACGTCGCGCGCCCGCTCGGCGAGCCCGCCCCCGTGAAACGACGGGTAGAGGGAGGTGAACTGCGAGATCATCGACGGCAGCGTCCACGAGGCCGGCGCCATCGCTCGTTCGAAGACCACCCAGTTCAGGGCCCGCTCATCGAACAGGGGCGTCGTCGCGCGCTGGTAACCGAACGCGCTGAGGTGATCGGCGCGCGCCGTGTCCTGCGAGATCCACACCAGAACGCGGCGTCGGCTCGTCTCCCTGACTCTCGTGATGCGAGGTGAGGCCATCGCGATCCACGGCTGGGCCCCCTCGGCTGGCCGGATGGGTGTGCCGTCTCTCCGCACATGCTGGGCCGCGAAGGCGAGCCGCCTCGCGCGACGCCTGGAGCCGGCGGGGATCGCGACCTCCCACCAGCCCGGCCGTGGCTGCGTCAGCGTGCTGCCCGCGACCGCGTCGTCCAGCTTCAACGACACGTACCACCAGTGGGGACGCGTGCTGGCCACGGTGCGTCGCTCGTACACCTGAGCCCCGTCGAGCGTCACCGTGAAGCGGAGTTGGCCGGCGGACGGCGCCGCATCGAGGAGCCTGAGCGCGAAGAAGATCTCGTCTCCCGCCGCGAGAGACGCCTCGTAGTCTCGACGCTCGCCGGGAAGCAAGGCGATGAAAGGCCTCTGCTCTCCGAAGAGTCGATCGAGCTGGGGCTCGCCGAGCGCAGGGAACAGCCGCTCGAGGGAGGCCTGTGGTTGCTGCGGCGGCCCGCACGCCGTCGCCCCGGCGAGCGCAGCGAGCGCGGCGACGGCCCCGAGGTGCGCCGTTCTCAGCTGCCCCTTGCCGTCAGCCACGGGCTCTGCTGCCGCCTCCTCGCGCGGCCCTGGGGAATGTCCGCCAGTAGCGTCGCGAGGTGCTTCAGGCTGGCGAGGTTGTGGATGGGACGGAAGTCGTCGATGAACGGGAGCGCCGCCTGCATGCCGCGGGCGGCCGGTTCGTACGACGGCGAGCCGAGCAGCGGGTTCAACCAGACGACACGGTGGGCACTGCGCTGCAGACGGGCCATCTCGTGTCGCAACAGCTCCGGGTCGGCCCTGTCCCAGCCGTCGCTGATGATGAGAACGATCGCCTTCTGAGTCGGGACGCGACGGCTCCACAGCAGATTGAATCGTTCGATCGCGTCACCAATCCGCGTGCCGCCCGACCAATCGGAGACGGCGTGGGCGACCTCGTGCAACGCCCGTTCCACGTCGCCCGCGCGCAGCTTGCGTGTGACGCGCGTGAGGCGCGTGCCGAAGAGGAACGCCTCGACTCTCCGCCGCAACGCTTCCGACAACCCGAACGTGAACAGCAGCAAGGGACGCGAGTAGGCCTGCATCGAGCCGCTGATGTCGGCGAGCACGACGATGGGTCGAGCCGTCGTCTTGCGCTCGCGCCGCGACCAGTCGAGGACTTCACCTCCCCGGCCGAGGCTGCGCCGCAGCGACCCCCGGGGATCGATCCGGCCCCGCTTCGAGGCAGCGAGGCGCCGGCTGCGGCGCCTGGGGACTCTCCACCTCACGGCCCGAATCAGCGCTTCGACCTCGTCACGCTCCTCGCCCGACAGGTCGCTGAAGTCTCGCTGCTGCAAAAGCTCGCGGGCGCTGAACGTGAGCGTGGGACGAAAGCACGGCTTCTTCTCGCCGTCGCCGGATTCCGAGTCGTCGTCGCCCGCCAGAGACGGGCCGAAAGTTGGCTGCTCCTCCCGGCGACGGGCGATGCGCCGCCGCTCGCCGAGCGAACGCAGGTCCAGGGTCGTCCAATCCTCCGGGGGCTTGCGCCAGAACAGCTGGAACGCGTCGTCGAAGATCGGGATCTCGTCGCGCCGATTGACGAGCAGCGCCCGCAGCGCCCAGTAGAAATCCTGCTTGCGCGCCATGCTCACGTGCTCGAGGGATCTTGCGACGTCGACCATCCGGCCCGGGCCTGCGTCGAGGCCGGCGCCGCGAAGGACGCGCCCAAAGAGGATGAGGTTGTCGAGGAGGCTGCTCAAGCCTGCGCCTGAACGCGGTCGAGCATCGCGCGCGCGGGCTCGCCGGAGACCTTGCCGATGTCGTCCTGGTACTTCAGCAGCACACCCAGCGTGTCCTGCACGATCTGGGGCTCGAGCGCCTGGCGGTCGAGCGCGACGAGCGCCGCCGTCCAATCCAACGTCTCGGCGATACCCGGCAGCTTGTACAGCTCGCCGTCCCGAAGCGCTTGGACGAACCCGACCACGTCTCGCGCGAGCCGATCTCCGGCGCCGGGCACCTTGGCGCGAACGATCCGCAGCTCGGCCTCGAAGCTGGGGTAGTCGATCCAGTGGTAGAGGCAGCGCCGCTTGAGAGCGTCGTGCACCTCGCGCGTCCGGTTCGAAGTGATGACGACGACGGGAGGCCGCTCGGCGCGAATTACACCGAGCTCCGGAACCGTGACCTGGTAGTCGGACAACACCTCGAGCAGGTAGGCCTCGAACTCCTCGTCACTGCGGTCGATCTCGTCGACGAGCAGCACCGGCGATGAGCCGCCCGAGCCGTCGAGGGCCCGCAGCAACGGTCGCTTGAGCAGGAAGTCCTCTGAGAACAGATCGGTGTCTTTCGCCGCGAGACCGCGCGCCTCGCTCGAGCGAATGTGGAGCATCTGGCGCGAGTAGTTCCACTCGTACACCGCCTGCTGCACGTCCAGGCCCTCGTAGCACTGGAGCCGGATCAGCTCCGTTTCCCGGAACGCCGCCACGACCTTCGCGATCTCCGTCTTACCGACGCCCGCCTCGCCTTCGAGAAAGAGGGGCCGACGCAGCTTGAGGGCGAGGAAGAGCGCCGTCGTGAGCCCCCGATCTGCAAAGTACTTCCGTTCCCCCAGTGCGAGGGCCAACGAGTCGATCGATTCGAAGCGCGTGTCCATGTTCGGGGCTGCCTTCTCGGGTTGCCTACGGCGACGGGCGTTCTTCGGCACTCCCGTCGTCGACTCAGGCCGGTTCAGTCTCGTCAACTCCGGCCTCGGGAGCAAGGGTTGGCGAACAACGCACCCGGTCTTGTTGCATCCAAGCGCCGTTGGACTAGAGTCGGCTCTCCCTATCTTCTCTCACCTTGGAACAGAGACGTTTTCCGGGTGGGCTCGAGCCGCTGGAGGTGTGCATGCCCGTTCCTTATGTCGAATACGACGACGCCGACGAGCCGACGCGAAAGTTCTATGGCGCTGCCACGGAGCGCTTCGAGATGCTCCTGAACATCTTCAAGGTGTTTGGGCACACACCCGAGTTGGGAGCCGCTCACCGACTCGGTCATGGCGATGCTGAAGGACGGCGAGCTCGACTGGAAGACCAAGGAGCTGATCATCCTGAAGGCCACGCATCGCAACGCCTGTCAGTACTGCGTCGTGCAACACGAGACGGTGTCGAAGCGCCTGGGCATCACAGAGGAGAAGATCGCCGACATCGGCGACGACAAGTACAAGGAGAGCCGGCACTTCACCGACGCCGAGAAGACTCTCCTGGATCTCACGGTGCAGATCGGTGTCGACGCCAACCGGGTTTCGAGCGAGCTGTGGGAGCGGCTCAACGAGCATTTCAGCGCGCCCCAGATCGTCGAGGCGTGCTACGTGATCACGCAGTACATCGCCATCAGCAAGTTCGGCGACGCGCTGGGCGTAGAGCTGGAGCCTGTGTTCAGCGGAATGTCACCGATTCTGCCCGTCGACCACGCCGCCTAGCGCGACCAACTCTCGGCTCTGACTTCGCTTCGAAACCTCGCCGGGCGCAATACCGCGCCCCCCCGTCGCCAGCAGCGCTGCTCCGACGGCCACCCCGATCCCCGCAGTCGACTCCACAGAAGCCGGTCGCGCTCCGCGCGCGACGGGCGTTCAGAGCTCAGTGACGCTTCCGCGCGAGTTGATCTTGGTGATCACTTGCGAAATCAGGGGCTCGATCGGGTACGCCTGGTACCACTCGGGCGGGCTCTCGTGGGCGACCGATGTGGTGCCGATCATCCGAAAACGCCAGCTCTCCTGCACGGCCCGCTCGACCAACTCCGAGAGCGACTGCCAGGCCGAGCCCGAGAGCAGCGGGTGAGCGCAAGCGACGGTGATGTTGGCGGCGCCGTGCTGCTTGAGCTCGTCGACGGCAGCGACCACGGAGCCTGCCGTGTCGATGATGTCGTCGACGAGTAGGACATCGCGGTTGGCCACCTGTCCGATCAACGTGGAGCGACGCACGACGTTCGGCTGCGAGTAGTCACGCTCCTTCGAGAGCGCGGCGAGGTCGGCAGACAAGTGCTCGGCGAAGCGGCGCGCCCGCTCCATGCCGCCGACATCGGGGGTGCCACGACCACGTCGCCACCGATGTCGCGCTGGCTCATCCACTCCACCATGTGCTTCGTCAGGTAGATCGTCTCGAGAGTTGTCTGACGTACGTCGAACATGCCGGCGATCGCCTCGTTGTGGATTTCGACGGTGAGCACTCGGTGGGCGCCCGCAGTGCTGAGCATGCGCGCGAAGAGGCCGGCGCTGATGCCCTCGCGGGTCCGGCCCTTGCGCTTGTCCTGACGCGAACCCGGGTAGTAGGGAAGCACGGCCGTGACGAAGAACGTGTCCGAGAGCTTGGCGGCTTCGACCGCGTGAAGAAGCATGATGAAACGGTCGTAGACCGAGAGCTCGTCCAGACCGCCGACGCAGGATTGGAAGACGTAGGCGTCGCAGCCGTGGATGTTGGCGTCGATCACGAGCTTGCCCTCGCCATTGGCGAACCAGGATTCGGTGGTGGGCACGAGCGGCTGACCGAGGTCGCGGGCAACGGACTCGGCAAAGGCCCGCCCCGACTCGCAGGTCAGGACGCACAGCGGCGCGATGGATTCGGGCATGGCTCCTCGGGATATGGTGGGCGACCGCATCGTAGCAACGCACCCCGTGACCCGCGAGATCGGCCCCCATTAGACTCGATCCGGAATCAGGAGGCGGAGTAGCGCGGCGACGCAGGCACGAAGAGCTCGGGAGCCATGACCTGGCGATTACCAGGCTCGTGGCGGTCCCTTCCCGAGCGAGGCTACACGCGGGTGGAGAAGAGAGATGGCGAAGCGACAGGGCAGCGAGTCCGATTTCACCACCGTCGCCTGGGTGCTCATCCCGATCGGTATCGCGATCAACCTCTCGGGTCGTTTCATCGTCACCGTTTCGGGGTTGCCGGTGTTCCTGGATACCGTGGGCACGATTCTGGTAGCCTGCCTCGCCGGGCCCTGGGTCGCCGGTCTGACCGGCCTCCTTACTAACGTGGTCATCGGAGTGACGCTCGAGGCGACTTCGATTCCTTTCGGCTTGAGCAACGCTGCCGTCGGCATCGTGGCAGGCCTGATGGCCGCGCGCGGGTGGCTCCGGACGACTCCGAAGGTCGTCGTCCTGGCGATCGCATTGACGGCGACGACCATCGTCACCGCGACACCGATCGCGACGTACATGTTTGGGGGAGTCCAGGGATCCGGCATCGACTTCGTGACGGGCCTCTTCGTCGCAACCGGTCGAGGTTTGTTCGAGAGCGTGCTCGGCTCCCAGCTGATAATCCAGCCGCTGGACAAGGTCGTGGCTGTCGTCGCCGCGGTGTTGATCACTCGGGGAGTTCCGCAGCGCTATCGACCCAAGTTCGGCCGACGAGCGCTCCCCGAGTAACCCCCGAAAGGCGATTCCCATGAGTGATGTGGCGCAAACGGTCGACCTGGGGAAGCTCTACGCGACGGGTTCCACGTGGCTGCACCGGGTGCACCCGCTGACGAAGCTTGCTCTCGTGCCGGCCATCACGATCCTCGCCATCGCGGGTGGGAGCTACAGAGGACCGTCGATCGCCCTGGCGGCTCTCATACTCATCTCGCTGCTATCGGGCCTTGGGCGCCTGGTTCTCTCGAGTCTCAGGATTCTGGTCCCGATCGCGGTTGCGCTTCTGGCGATCCACGTCCCGTTCAATCCGGACAATCAGACGCCGATCTTCGCTTGGGGTTCTCTCACTCTTTATCGGGAGGGTTTGGATTTCGCCCTCACGACGCTGTCCCGTCTCGCCATCTTCGTCACGACCATTACTTTGGCGTTGTGGACGACTCACCCCAAGGCCCTCGCGACCGCGCTCATGGAGAAGGGCGTTTCTCACAAGATCTGCTACTCGTACCTGGCGGGTGCCGAGCTGATTCCGGATATGGGGAAGCGTGCGCGGGACATTCTCGACGCGCAGCAGGCGCGTGGCTTCGATACGAAGGGAGGACTCTGGCGGAGGGCCCAGACCGCGATGGCGCTCCTGAAGCCACTCCTGGTGGGCGCGTTGATCTCCGTCGAGACGCGTTCGCTGGCGCTGGAGTCGCGCGGCTTCTCCCTGCCGGGTCGGCGGACGTCGACGGTGCCCCTGTCGGATTCCTCCCTCGATGTCGCGGTGCGCTGGATGGCTCTCTTCGCGTGCTTCCTCGGCATCGGCCTCGTCATCTCGAGATGAGCGCGGTCCGATTCGAAGCCGTGACCTTTCGCTACGAGCTGGCACCCGAGACCGCCGCTCTCGACCACGTGAGTCTCGAGTTGGCGCCCGGCTCGCTCACGCTCGTCACGGGTCGCAGCGGCTCCGGCAAGTCCACGCTTTGCAGGTTGATCGCGGGATACGCACCCCATCAGTTCGAGGGAACGCTCGAGGGGTCGGTCGAGGTCGCCGGATTGAACGTTGCCGATCGCTCCATCGGCGAGCTGGCCGAGCACGTCGGCGTGGTCTTCGAGGATCCGTTCGACCAGCTGACCGGGGCGACCCGAACGCTGTTCGACGAGGTGGCCTTCGCTCTCGAGAATCGGAGCCGTTCCCCGAAAGAGATCGCGCGGCGAGTCATGAACGCGCTCGAGAAGGTTGGACTGAGGGAGCTCCACGATCGACATCCCCGCGAGCTGTCGGGCGGCCAGTGCCAGCGATTGGCGATCGCGACGGTGCTCGCGGTCGAGCCACAGATTCTGGTGCTCGACGAGCCGACGTCGCAGCTCGATCCGATCGGGTCTCGGGAGGTCGCCGCCCTTGTGGCGGAGATGCAGCGTTCGGGCATGACTATCGTGATCGTGGCGCAGGATCTGGACCGATGGCTGCGGCATGCGGACCGCCTGATCTGCCTGGAAGCCGGCCAGCTTAAAGCCAGCGAATCTCCGCGCCGGGTCCTGGCAGAGTTGCAGGACGAAGGTCTGTTCCTGCCTCCTCCCGTGACGCTGCTCTGGAAGCGCTTGCGAGCCGAGGGGCTGCTGTCACGAGCCCCGGACCCGCCGTTGGATCTCGACGAGCTCGCCTTGGCCCTCCGCAAGTGAAGAGCGGAGCCCCTAGATGATCGAGCTGTCAGGTGTCGAGTTCAGCTACCCGAATGGCGTGCAGGCGTTGCGCGGCATCGATCTGGCCTTCGAGAGGGGCTGTACGTGTCTTCTCGGGCACAACGGCGCAGGCAAGACGACGCTGTTCCGGCACCTCAATGGGCTTCTTCGACCCACGAGTGGGAGCGTCAAGATTGCCGGGGACGATACGCGGCAGGCGCGCCCGGCAATGCTGGCACGCTCGGTCGGCCTCGCGTTTCAGAACCCCAACTCACAGCTGTTCAAGAACACCATCATCGAGGAAGTCCGCTTTGGAGCGGAAAACGGCAGACGCGAGGCGGCGGGCGCGGAAGCGCTGACCGTGTGGGCGATCGAGGCGATGGGATTGAGGGCCGTTCTCGACCGCAACCCTACGACGTGCTGCTGGGAATGCGGAAGAGAGTGGCGGTCGCCTCAGTGATCGCGATGGACACGCCCGCCGTGGTCCTGGACGAGCCAACCGGCGGTCAGGACGTGGAAGGGGTTACGCTGCTCGGCAAGCTGGTGGAGGCGCTCCTGAATCGAGACAAGCTCGTCATCGTCGCCACGCACGACATCGAGTTTGCGAGCCGCTGCGCGGATCGGGTCGTCCTGATGGCGGAGGGCAAGGTGGTCAAAGAGGGTCCGCCCGAAGACGTCTTCGGCGATGCAGAGGCGCTTCGCAGAACGAGCGTGGAGGCGCCGGCGGTGACCCGCCTCGCGGCCGCGCTCGGAGCCGAACGGACGATCCTGGACGCGGACGGCCTGGTCGGGTGGCTCGCAGGTGCCGCCAGTGATTGATTCACTTCAGCACCACATTCGCTGCCGCGAGGGAGACGTCGGCCGTTATGTCCTCCTGCCGGGCGATCCGGCTCGTGCAGAGCTGATCGCGAAGCACCTGGACGGCGCGCGGGAGGTCGCTCGAAACCGGGAGTTCGTCACGTTCACCGGGACGACCGGCGGTGTGCCTGTCTCTGTGACGTCGACCGGAATCGGCGGACCCTCCGTGGCCATCGCCGTCGAGGAATTGGTTCGCGTCGGGGCCGACACTCTGATCCGCGTCGGAACAGGGGGCGCCATGCAGCCCGACATCATGCCGGGTCACCTCGTCGTCGCGACCGCAGCGATCCGCGACGAGGGGACGAGCCGCGCCTACATGCCCATCGCGTACCCGGCCGTGGGGGACCACGCCGTCGCGGACGCCCTGGTGCAGGCGGCAAGGGAATCGGGCCGACCACTGCACATGGGTGTCGTGCACACCAAGGACTCCTTCTACGGGCAGAGGGAGCCGGAGCGAATGCCGGTCGCCGAGCGTCTGCAGGCGAATTGGAGAGCGTGGGTGCAAGGGAGGGCTCTGCTCTCCGAGATGGAGACGGCGAGCCTCTTCGTTCTCTCCTCGGTCCTGAGCGTGAGGGCGGGGTCGGTGTGCGTCGTGGCGTCGGGCGCCGGCGGCAAGGTTCGGCTGCAGCCGGGGGAGGAGCTTCGCTCGGCCCTCGACGCGGTCGTCGAGTGCGCGCTCGACGCCGTGCGGCGCCTCGACGGCGAGACGGGCTAGAGGGCAGAACGATGGCTTCCGAGCTGATCGACGTCCACTCCCACATCTATCCCGTGCCCTACCTCGAACTGCTCGAGACGCGGCAGGAGATCCCGCGCGTGGTCAACCGCGACGGCAAGCGGGAGTTCCTGATCTTCCCCGAGGAGAGTGAAGCGGACGTGGGGGGTCGCGAGATGGGAGCGGAGTTCACCGATCTCGCTTCCAAGCTCGCCTTCATGGATCGGTTCGGCATCGATCGCACCATCGTGTCGCTCGGAAACCCCTGGCTCGATCCCTTTCCCGATCGCGCGGGCGACGCTGCGGCGGAGGTCGTCAACGAGTCGATGAGCCGCCTCCACGCCGAGTCGGATGGCCGCGTGAGCGCCATGGGCGTATTGCCGAGCAGCGGTGTGGACGCCGTGGGCGTCGCGCTTGGGGACATTGCCTCCATGTCCGGGCTCCACGGCGTAGTGACGGGGCCGAGAATCGCCGGGATGGAGTTCGACGACGCACGACTCGATCCCGTCTGGCGAGAGCTGAAGGACCGCAGGCTTCCGCTGTTCGTCCATCCCCAGGACGGTGTCGCGTTGGAGCGGCTGGGCGGCTATCGCCACACGCTTCCTATTGGCGTCGGCTTTCCGATGGAGACCACGGTCGCCTTGACACGCCTCATCTTTGGAGGCGTCCTCGAGCGGTTTCCGGATCTCGAGCTGATCGTCGCTCACGGGGGTGGTTGCGTCCCGTTCCTGGCGGGCCGGCTGGACGCGGCGTGGAGCTCCGACGAAGAGGTGAAGCGCCGCCTCCCGCATCCGCCCTCCGCTTATTTCGAGAAGCTCCACCTCGATGCTCTCGTCTACTACGGCCCCGCCTTCAGGGCCGCGCATGGCCTGGTGGGCTCAGAACGCCTGCATTTCGGTACCGATCACCCCTTCAGCGTGTCCGATCCCGCCGCCAACCTCCGGACGATCGATGCTGAGCTGCCTCCCGGGAAGGAGCAGGCTCTCGTCCGCGGCGCGGGCGCCGCCCGGTTCTTCGGCCTCTAGCCTCGTCCTTGAGCGGGACGCTGACAGGCAGGCGATTGCCCACTATGGTTTTGTGGGCCATGTCGAGGAAAGCGCACCTCCGGCGGAATAAGGGTCCGGGTAGGGTTGTAACGGGGACGGTGGAATCCGAGGATTTAAAGGAGTCAGGACATGTTGACAAGTCTTTTTCCGCTCCTCGCCCTGAGCGTGGGCGGGTTGCCAGGGCCGACCGCGCAGGAGCAGGCCGTCGAACGGGCGCGGGAGGTTGTGATTGAGCAGCGAAGAGTCGATCCGGCGACTCTGCGCGTGCGGAGCGTGGACGCCGTCGAGTGGCCGGACGCGAGCCTGGGCTGCCCGGAAGAAGACAAGACCTACGCTCAGGTAATGACGGCCGGCTACCGTGTGCGGCGAGCCGGTCTCCCGCGACCTGCGAGGGCGCGAGCGCGTATCCGAGCAGGCACCCGAACCGAAAGTCGGGGGCGTGACCGGGGAGGTGCCCGAGCCGATCCTCGACTCGGTCCAGCAGGATCTGTCGAAGCGGACGGGTGCCGGCCCCGCAGCGATCGAGGTCGTGCGCGCGGAAAGCGTCGTCTGGAATGACGGATCGCTCGGCTGCCCGCAGCCCGGCGTGAACTACCGGATGGCGCCGACGCGAGGTTACCGCGTGGTCCTGCGTCACGGTGGTCGCGAATACGACTACCGGGTGGTGGCGAGAAGCGGGTCTTTCGTCCTGTGCGAGGGGTCCAGAAGGGTCGGGCCGACACCGCGGCAGTAGGGCCGAACCGGCCAACAAGAAAACGGGGGCCCCGCAGGGCCCCCGCATCGGACGAAACCGCCGAAGAGGCTTCGTCCAGCCGAACGGCGCGGACGCGTGAGCGCGCGAGCCGTGCAGCCGGTTGCTACGGCACCACCACACCCGGCGCCGTGAAGATCAGCGCCTCCGTGTTCTCGGTAGCACCGCCTCGGGCGCCACTACCCCGGTCGCCGTTCGTGAAGAGCAGCAGGCCCAGCTCGGGCGTGTTGCCGGGGAAGGGACCGAAGTCGAAGACGGGGAGCGACCCGGCGCTGTTGCCCGGGATGTCACTGGGCAACCCGAAGTACTGCTCGCCCAGCGGCGTCACGGTGAGTGTGTTCGGCGCCACCACCTCGTCGCCCGGACCGCCGTAGTAGAAGTCCTGGGCGAAGATCGAGGTGACGTCGACGTTGGTCGCCAGCAGGTCTGTGCCCGTCAAGCCCACCTGCTCGCCGCAGATGAACATAGCGGTGTTGCCGGTGTTCGTCGAGTGCTCGGCGAAGAAGGAGGCGCTGATGGTGAACGTATTCAGGTCGAACACCACCGACACCTGACGTCCCTCGCTGATGGTACCCAGGTTGAGTGGGTGTAGTCCCGAAATCTGTTGAAAGTTGAGTGGCGGCCTCTCCGGCCCGATGGGATCATCGGGCTGGATCAAAGGAGGAGAAAGCCGCCATGAAGAAAGCTATCAGCAGACGAGCCATCCCCCAAGAGGTTGTTGGTCAATTAGCGTCGCCGCTGGCTGAACTGATGCGTCAGACGCTACTCGAGACTGTGATCGCGAGCGGAACGATCCAGGCGATCGAGATGCTGCGTGCTCAGCAGGAGGTGCTGTGCGGGCCACGCTACAAGCAGAACGCGGATCGCAAAGCTCATCGCCACGGAACGACGGTCGGATCGCTGGTTATGGGCGGACGTCGGGTGACGCTGCCGCGCCCTCGGGTTCGGTCGGTCGACGGCCGCGAGCTCGAGCTGCCGGCGTGGACGGAATGGTCTCGTGAGGATCCACTGAAGCAACGGGCCCTCGAGCAGATAATCCTTGGCGTGTCGACACGAGGCTACTCGGGTTCGTTAGAGAAGCTTCCGGTCGAAGTCCCGGAACGGGGCAGAGCCGGAGTGCCGTCAGCCGGCGTTTCCTCGAAGGAACACGGCGACACCTGGTGAAGCTGCAGCGTCGCGATCTGTCAAGACTGGAATTGGCGGTGCTGATGATCGACGGAATTCACTTTGAGGATCACGTCGTTCTGGTGGCGCTCGGCTTCGAAAACGACGGGAAGAAGCAGGTCTTGGGCCTGTGGGAAGGGGCGACCGGGAACGCTCGGGCCTGTAAAGCCCTGCTCGAGAATCTCGCCTCACGCGGTCTGCAGACGAACCGCAGCTTGCTCATCGTCCTTGACGGAGCGAAGGCTCTACCAAGGCTTGCAGGGACGTCTTCGGAGGCCGTGCCTTCATCCAGCGCTGCCAGGAGCACAAGAAGCGGAACGTTGCCGACCACTTGCCGGAGTCGATGCGACCTGGTGTGCGACGGGCGATGAGTCAAGCCTACGAGTGTCGCGACGCTAAGCGGGCGAAGCGGCTCCTCGAGGCTCTCGCCACCCGTCTCGAGTCCGAGCATCCTGGCGCTGCCGCCTCCCTGCGCGAGGGCCTCGACCAGACGCTCACTGTCATCGAGCTCGAACTCCCCGAACGGCTCCAGCTGTCGCTGCGAACAACGAATCCGATCGACAACCTCGTTGGCAGCGTCCGCAGAGTCTCGCGGCGCGTGAAGCGCTGGCGCGGAGGTCGCATGATTCTCCGCTGGTGTGGCGCCGCCGTGTTGGATGCCGAGCAGCGCTTCCGGCGTATCAGAGGCTACCGAGAGATGCCCAAACTGATCGCTGCCCTCAGAGCACGAGACGCAGCACTTGACGAGAAGGAGAACGCCGCTTAGGACGTGAACTGCCGCCGCTCAGTTTCAACAAGCGACGGGACATCACCTTTCACAGAAGTTCGTCTCCGCGAGCTCGTGGGCCCCTGTGAGCTGCATTCCATCGGCGATATCGCCTACGTGGCGCAGTGTTGAACACGGTGGAATCAGCCACCTGGCAAGCAGTCTGGTCTCAACCCGAGTTCTTCCAGCGTCTGGAACCGATGGGGCGCGCTGGCCAGGGATCGCCCTGTCATGAGTCTGGGCGGAGGGTTAGGCTGCCATCGATGCTCGGCGCTATAAGCAGATGGTGCCCTGTGAGCCTCCGGTTTTCTCACTGGGTGCTCAGTGTGCTATTCCTCGCGCTCCTTCCCCTGCCGGCAGCGGCCGGGGACGATGCCAAATCCTGGCCGCAGTGGCGCGGTCCTCTGGGCACCGGCGCCGCGCCGCGAGCTGCTCCTCCGCTGCTCTGGAGTGAGACCCGGAACCTGCGCTGGAAAATCGCGCCGCCGGGCAGGGGGCACTCTACGACGATCGTTTCGGGCGATCGGGTCTACCTCACCGCCGCTGTGCCCCACGGTAGGCCGATCACGGAGGCGCGGCACGGCCGCGCAGCTGGTGCTCACCACAACCTGCCGGTGACGCATCGCCACCGTTTCGTGGCGCTCGCGATCAATCGGGACGACGGCAGCATCGCGTGGGAGCGGACGCTGGTCACGGAACTGCCTCACGAGGGCGGACACGATACAGGCAGCTTTGCGTCGGGGTCGCCCGTGACCGACGGCGAGCTGCTTTTCGCTTTCTTCGGCTCCCGCGGGCTCTTCGCCTTGGACGGGGAAGGTGCCGTGCGGTGGAAGGTCGACCTGGGTGACATGGAGACGAAGCACGCGCACGGCGAAGGCAGCTCGCCCGCCCTGCACGGCGACACGCTCGTCGTGAACTGGGACCACGAGGGGGACTCCCTTTCAGTGGCGTTCGAAAAGCGGAGCGGCGTGGAGCGCTGGCGGGTGGCCCGCGACGAGCGCACATCCTGGGCGACGCCGATCGTAGTCGAGCACGATGGAAAAGCGCAGGTTGTGGTCAGCGGGACGAAGCGCATCCGTAGCTACGACCTCGAGACGGGTGAGGTCATCTGGGAGAGCGGGGGGCTCTCGGCGAACGTCGTCGCCTCGCCGGTCTCGGGTCACGGCATGGTCTACACAGGGAGCAGCGACTACACCAGGGCAATGCTCGCCGTCCGCCTCGCGGGCGCGCAGGGCGACGTCACGGGGACCGACCAGATCGCATGGGTCCGAACGCGGGGAACGCCCTACGTCCCCTCGCCGCTGCTGTCGGGTGACTCGCTCTACGTCCTGCACCACTACCGCGGCATCCTGTCTCGCATCGTCGCGACGACCGGCGCGGAACCGGCCGGCCCCTTTCGTCTCGCCCTCGGGAACGTGTACGCCTCGCCGGTGGCCGCGGCCGGCCGGATCTACATCACCGATCGCTCCGGTACCACGCTCGTGCTCAGCGACACCCCGACACCCGAGGTCCTGGCGCAGAACCGGCTCGATGACAGCTTCAGCGCATCGGCCGCTCTCGTGGGACGCGAGCTCTTCCTGCGCGGAGAGAAGAACCTCTACTGCATCGCCGAAACAGAATGAACAGCTCGTTCGCGGCGGGGTGCGGCAGCCTCCCACTCCGTGGCCGCTCGCAGGCGGAGAGATGAGGATCGAGCTCGCGGCCGAAACCGACGAGCGTGGATATCACGGCACGTTCAACGTCGGCAGCATCATGGCGTCCCGGCCCGCGACGGAGCGCTGACGCGACACAGGGAGACGATTGCGGCTCGATCGAAACGCGCCGCCGCCGCGTCTTCGTCGTCAGCGTAGGGAGATCTGATTTTTTCCGGCGGCCTGGTCTCTACTGGACGCTTCGTCGGTCCGCTTGTCGAGACAGAGCGTCAGCGCCTCGCGCATCGCCTCGCGCGTGGCAGTACGGTAGCGGGCCCCGTGCCCGGGCAACACGTCGGTGAAGTGGTGGTCGAGCAACTTCTCGACCGAACGTAGTTGCTCGGGCCACGAGTGCCAGCAGACGTTCCGGGACGCGTGCAGTCGGCCCTCCGCCGTGCCCATGAGGTGATCGCCGCTGAACAGAATCTCCTCGCGGAACAGAAGTGCCATCGAACCGGCCGTGTGGCCGGGAACGGGAATCGCGAGCAGGTCCGGCGCCAGTGCCACGGGCCGCTCGCCGCTCAGGCGTCGCTCCACGCCACGGGTCGAGTTCCCCACGTCGGCGGTGTGCATCACCCGCTCGCAACCCAGCTCTCGCGCCCAGCGCTCGTGGTCAGCGACGTCGTCACGATGGGTCAGAAAAAATAGCCTGGCTCCGCCGAGCCGGCGCAGGCGCTCGAGGAGGCCGCGGTTGAAGCGGGGTGAGTCCACGATCACGTTCCCCTCGGGCCGACGCACCAGGTAGCTCGAGGCACCGAACGAGTCGGAAGAAGTGAAACCGAGGTAGTCGACGCCGTCCGCGATCGGCAGGGGGAAGCTCTTGGCTGCAGCCCGGACATCGCGGTGCGAGCGTGTGCCGATAGACGCCGTGGGGCATGCGACCAGCGCCATCAGTGCGCGCACCTCGTGCTCCCGGGTGGAAGGTTGGGACTGGACGTAGGAGCGCGAGGACGCCCTCGAACGCGCGTAGATGCGCGGAGCCAGGTGCCGGCACGTCCCACAGTCGATGCATGAAGCGTCGACGTACAGGTTGCCGACAGCGTTCTCGGCGAGGCTCAGCTCGGGATCAGCCACGCCTTTCATTGTGACACTCCAGTGCCCGGTGGCTACGAGGACTACCCTGGTGGATCTCAGCCGTCGCCGGCGGTGGTCTGATCGCGTGGGTTCTCGTGATGGTACGCGGCACCGCGTAGCCTGGGTTCTCCAGGTGGGGCTTCGGAGGTGCGGAACTCCAAGGGAACCCCGCCGTAGACTTGACCGCTTTGCCCGACACCCGGGTGCTCTCCTCGCATCGGCGCCTCATCACCGGCGCTCTGCTCCTCGGTATCTTCCTCGCCGCACTCGACGTTCTGGTCGTCGCTCCAGCGATTCCCGCCGTCGTCGCAGATCTGGGTGGTTTGCCGCTCTACCCCTGGGTATTCGCCGCCTACCTCCTCACGTCCACCGTCACTGCACCGATCTACGGAAGGCTCGCCGACGCGCACGATCGCAAGGGCCTCTACCCCACCGGTCTCGCGTTCTTCCTCGCCGGGTCCGCGCTTTGCGGCCTCGCCCCTTCCATGCCGATCCTCGTGGGGATGCGGGCGGTTCAAGGGCTCGGAGCAGGCGCGCTGCTCACGTTGACCCTCACTCTCATCGGCGACCTCTACCGCTTCGAGGAACGGGCCCGCATGCAGGGTGTCGTGGCCAGCGTGTGGGGTGTCGCGAGCGTCATCGGCGCCCCGATCGGCGGTTTTCTCGTGGAGCACGTGGGCTGGCGCGCCGTCTTCTACATCAACCTGCCCTTCGGAATCGCAGCCGCCTTGATCGTTGGGCACCGCTTCGTCGAGCCGGACCACGAGCATCGCGCTCATGAGCTGGACATTCCGGGCGCGCTCGCTCTGAGCCTCGGTCTCGCCAGCGGTCTGGTCGGCCTCCAGCGGCTCGGTCGCGGCGACGGAGTGAGAGAACCACTCGTCGCGGGTGCGCTTCTGTCGTCACTGCTTCTGCTCGCCTACTTCGTCGGCCGTGAGCGGCGCGCTCACGAGCCGCTCGTCGATCCCGCACTGTTTCGAGAACGTCTGTTCGTGGCGGCGAACGCGGGCGGATTCCTGGCCTTCGGCGCGCTATACAGCGCGACTGCCTTCGTTCCGCTCCTCGTGCGAAGTGTGCGCCACGGCTCGGCCCAGGAAGCGGGCCTCTCTCTCGTACCGCTGTCGCTCGCCTGGGTCGTGGCGTCCGCCGTCTCCGGGCGCGTCTTGATCCACGTCGGCTATCGCGTTGCGACCGGCACGGGTGGAGCATTCATCTTCCTCGGTTGCCTTGGCCTTTCGGCGCTCCGAGCCGATTCCTCAACCCTGCTCCTCCACGGCGCCATGATGGCTCTCGGTGTCGGCCTGGGACTGGCCATGACCGGCTTCCTCATCGCCGTGCAGAGTGCCGCGCCGCCGGGCAAGCTCGGTATCGCAACCTCTTCGGTGCAGTTCTTCAGATCGCTCGGGGCGGCGTTCGGAGTCTCCGTGCTCGGAGCCGTGCTGCTCAATGCTCTGCGGCGACGGGGCGCCGACACGGCAGGACTCTCCTTCGGCGACGCGGCCTCGGGCGCGGCGCCATCGCTGCCGCCGGAGCTGCTGATGGGCGCGCTGCGCGAGGTGTTCCTGCTCGGCGCGGCCTTTGCCGCTCTCGCGTGGCTGGCGGGCCTCGCCATGCCGGGCGGGGGCGCCCACCAACACGTTCACGCGTCGCGCCGATAGCAATGGATAGACTGGTCGGGTGAGACGTCTCCCCCTCGGAGGGTGGCGCTTGGGTGCGGCGCTGGCCCTGGCGAGCGCCTTGCCTGCGTGGCTCGAGAGCGCGGCCCGTCAGCCGCCCATCGAGTCGGCGGAGACGATGACCGCGTATCCCGAACACGCTCCCGCACATGCCGGCCTCGCCGACGCGCATGCGCTGCTTGGCCTGTACGCCGTCGTGCCGCCCGGCGACTCGCTGCCGCTCGCCAAGAGAGCCGCGCTGCGAGCCCTCGACATCGACCCCGCCCTCGCCGCCGCACACGCCTCGCTGGGCCTCGCCCAGTACCTCTACGACTGGGACTTCGCGGCGGCCGAGCGCAGCTTCGAGGCCGCCGTCGAGATCTCCCCGAAATATGCCTCGGCCCACCATTGGTACGCGATGCTCCTCGCCGCCACCGGACGAGCTGACCAGGCCGTCGAACGCATGCGGACGGCCCTGGGGGCGGCGCCGACTTCGCGCGTGATCAACGTGAAGATCGCAACCGTACTGGCGGCGGCGGGACGTCTCGATGAGGCGGAGTCCGTGCTCTACGAGGCCGAGCGCCGCTACCCGAGGCTCCCCTCGTGCATTCCGAGAGAGGCTTCCTGTCCCTCGAGCAGGGCCGCCACCCTGAAGCCGTCGGCGCGTTCACCCGCGCGGCGGATCTCGCCGGCGCCGGCTCCAAGCCGCAGGGTGCGCTCGGCTACGCGCTCGCCCGACTCGGTGAGCGCGAGCGAGCAGAAGGCATCGCGCGCGAGATGGAGCTACTGGCGGAGCAGCATTACGTTCCGCGGATGGGTCTGGCGCTCGTCCACATCGGGCTCGGAGATCGAGACGCCGCCTTCGAGCAGCTCGAGCGGGCGTTCGCCCAGCACGACCCGGGCCTCGTGTATCTGGCGATCAAGCCCGGCTTTCAGGATCTGCGGGGTGATCCACGCTTCGCGGACCTCCTCAAGAGACTGGGGCTTCCCCAGACCGAAGAGGTCTCTTCGGTTGGCTCCCCCGCGAGGACGTTGGCATCGTGGCTCGCAGCGCGGGTCAGCCGCGGCGACCCAACGTCAGGCGCGACCCAGAGCCTGCTTCAATGTGGTACTGGCTCCGCTGCCCCGCTTCAGTGGGCGATGTAGCTGGCGGGCACGGGGACGTGGCTCTTCTGGACCGTCTCGACATCGAGGACCTTGGCGACGAAGGGAGAGGTCATGGCGCGGAGCAACGCGCTGTAGTTGACCTCGAAGGTGACCTCGGTCCCCACGGCCAGCCGGCGGCTGCCGCAGCCCACGACCAGGTGGTCGCTGCTGGCCCCGAGAATCTCGATTCCGGTCGGCGCTTGGAGGCCGTCCGGATCGGTGTCCTGGCGGCCCACCGCGAGAATCGTCTGCGAGATGTCGCCCCGATTCGTGGCGGCCAGTTTCTCCCCGAAAGCGTTCTGCGCGATCTCGCCCCATGGTTGTGAGGGCTTGACCTTCGACTCGATCACCTCGGCGACGAGTGTGATGGCGTCGGTGTGCAGCCCCTCGATCGGCTGGCGATGGAGGGGCTCGCGACCGAGCAGGATCGATTCGCCCAACCGGAGATTGTTGATCCGTCCCGTGTCAGCACCCCCGAGCGCCCACGAGATGCTGGCCGAGTTGCCTCCGGAGACGGTGCCGAGCACGAGGACGAAGGTGGCTTCGATCGAATCGGCCAGTGCGGAGAGCTCGGCCATGTTCCTGACGTCGGGCACCACGCCGCTGTGGCAGGCGAGGTTGGCGCCTATGCCTTCGAGCGCGATGTTTGGGAAGCGAAGCACCTGACGGACGGTGGCCTCGAGCTCGCCGGGCATGATGCCTTCACGGAGATCTCCAAGCTCGACCATGAGCACGACGCCGTGAGTCCGTCCTGCCCGCTTTGCGGCCGATGAGAGCCCGCTGACGACGTCGAGCTCGGTGTTGAAGCTGGCGTCGGCGTGGGCGACCACCCGGTCCGCTTGGCTCAGCATCGGAGAGCGGATGAGGGTCATCGACGCTGGAACGCCCGCTCGACGCATGGCCTCGATGTTCTCGATCCGGGAGTCGCCCAGCGCACTCACGCCCGCCCGGAGCAACACGCTGGCAATCTCGGGCGAACCGAGCGTCGCCTTCGTGACGCCTGTAACCGAGATACCACGAACGGCCAACCGCTCCACCAGTGTGCGGGCGTTGTAGTGGATCTTCTCTAGATCGACCTCCAGCCGCGGCGCGGTCATCGCGCAGCGACGGTCAGCCTCTCCTCGAGAACAGGGAACGCCGAAACCAGCATCTCCACCAGGCGATCGGGCGACCGGGTCAGCGCATCCGTAACGGGGATGCCGAGCTCGCACTCGTACAGAGTGATGGCCGCGGCGACTTCGGCTTCGGTCATGTACTCATGGTTGATGGTGAGGCCAACGACCTTCGTGTTGGAGAAGGTCTGGATGAGATTGACTTCGCTCGCTGGCGTCGGCATCGCCATCTGCTCGAAGTCGCAACGGTGCGGCCGTCCCGGAGCGTGCTGCAGGACGACACCGTCGGGGCTGCTGCCTCGGAGGACGAAGCTCGATGTCGAAAAAGCAGGGTGGCTCAGCGCGCCTTGCCCCTCGATGACGATCACGTCGGGGTTCTCGGCTTCGAACGCTTCGACGATGGTGGCTTCCAGCTCACCCGCGCAAAACTGGGATGGAATGGCGTCGAGCGCGACGCCGTAGCGGGCTCCCTGGATCAAGCCGGTCTGGCCGGTGCCGACCATCACTGCTTTCAATCCGCGAGCGTTGAGGGCGCGGGTCAGGATCGTCGCGGTCGTGCGCTTGCCGATCGCGCAGTCGGTGCCGAGCACGGCGATACGCGGGCAGGTGACCTCCGCGATGCGACCACTGAACATGCGCAGGTCCTTCTTGGCGCGTGGCTTGCGGATGTCGAGGATCTTCACGTTCTTCGCGACGCTCACCGCCGCGAACTCCGGGTCGTCGTTCAAGAACTCATGGAGACCGTTGACGATGTTCATCCCGAGACCCATGGCCTCGAGCACGAGGGCGCGCTCGCGTGTCGACAACATGCCACTCGCCGGCGCCATACCGAAGATGAAGTAGTCGGGTGCGCGTCCGGCGTGCGCTATCGCCTCGGCGAGGTCGCGACAGACGGGGATGGAGTTCGGCTCGTCATCGAGCACGACGCCGGCATCGAGACCAGCCTTCTCGCTGTCGATGACCGAGAGGATCTCGTACTTCTCCGAGTGACGGACGAGCCCGTTGGCCGTCTTCCCGTCGATGGCACCGAAGTTCGCTTCGCAGTAGACGACTGCGGTCGCTATTCGTACCCGTTCAACGATGGGTCGCAGCTGCGCGAACGCCGCCGGGCGGTTTCTGCCGGCCCGATCGTGGCTGGCGACGGTGGTGATCGACGATGCGGAGAGTGGGGCGGTGGACAATTGTCCCTCCTCGAAATTGGGGCTCAGAGGAGGCGACGGGAATCGTGCCGGCTAGTACGAGCCGGATGTCAACGAGAGGTCCCCACTAAGTCAGTTGCGCCGTCCACGTGACCAAAGGCCACTGGATCAGCGTAGAAGCATCTTAGCACGTGGCGCGCACAACGCCCTGGGTGGGTGCATCCCTCGGGAATCTGGCCTGTAGTATGAGTGTGGCGATAGGGAGGCTGCGGGCTTGCGAAAGGCGGAAGGAGGAACGGTGACGACGGAATCGACGCTGAAGGTCGGTATCGAACGATTCCCCCATCTCTACATCGGTGGAGAGTGGGTGTCCCCTGCTTCGGGTCGAATGCTCGAGGTCGATCGACCCCGCAACAGGCCGGGTCTGGGCAGAGGCGGCCGAGGCCGACGAGAAGGACATCGACAAAGCGGTCCGGGCGGCGCGGGGCGCTTTCGAAGGCGCGTGGTCGAAACGCAGTCCCAGCGAACGAGGCCTCGCCCTGCGCCGCTTCGCCGATCTCGTCGACCAGAACGTCGAAGAGATCGCGGCAAGGGATACGAGGGACAACGGCAAGCACATCCGCGAGTCCAGAGCCGAAGTCGCCAGCGGCGTCCACTGGATCAACTACTTCGCGGGGCTCGCCGACAAGATCGAAGGCGCGTATCTGCCGATCTCCGGCCAGAGTGAGTTCGGCTACACGATCCGCCAGCCGCTGGGCGTGGTGGGCGCGATCGTGCCGTGGAACTCGCCGACGTTCGTAGCCCTCGGAAAGCTCTGCCCCGCCCTCGCCACGGGCAACACCGTCGTCCTCAAGCCGGCGGAGGGGACGCCGACGAGCGCACTGCTGCTCGCCGAGCTCTTCGAAAAGGCGGGCTTCCCGGCGGGCACGGTGAACGTCGTCCCGGGCTTCGGTCCCACAGCGGGCGCGCCGCTATCCAGGCACCCGGATGTCGACAAGATCTCCTTCACCGGCGAGCACATCACGGCACAGGCGATCACGCGCGACGCATCGGACACGCTGAAGCCGCTCCAGTGCGAGTGCGGCGGCAAGTCGCCGCAGATCGTCTTTTCCGACGCGGATCTGAAAACCGCGTTGTCCGCTGCGGCGACCGGTATCTTTGTCAACTCTGGCCAGCAGTGCAGCGTCGGCTCGCGGCTCTTCCTTCAAGAGGAGATTTACGACACGTTCCTGGCCGACTTTCTCGAGGTAGCGAAGCGGATTCGCATCGGCGATCCCTTCGATCCGAAGGTCCACATGGGCGCCGTCGCGTCGCTGGAGCAGCTCGACAAGATCGAGCGCTACGTCAGGATCGGCGTCGAGGAGGGCGCCAGGCTCCTGTGCGGTGGCAAGCGGCCCGCCGATCCGGCGCTCCAGGGCGGCTGCTTCTACGAGCCGACCGTCTTCGCCGACGTCGAGAACGGCATGAAGATCTGCCAGGACGAGATCTTCGGCCCCGTGGTCACCGTTCTGAAGTTCAAGGACGAGGAGGATGTGTTGGAGATGGCCAACGCGTCGAGGTACGGCCTGGTCGCCGGCATCTGGACGAACGACATCGGGCGCGCACACCGCATATCGAAGGAGATCGAAGCCGGCCTCGTCTGGGTCAACACCTACCGCCGCCATCACTTCACGCTCCCCTACGGCGGCACCAAGATCAGCGGCTACGGTCGTGAGAACGGGCTCGAGACCATCCACGAGTACACGCGGGTAAAGAGCGTGCTGATCGAGACCGCCCCGTCGCGTCCCGAGCCCTATCCCGTGGACTGAGCGGCCGTGTTCAACCTCAATACGCAACCGTTCCGCCTCGAGGAAGAGAGCCAACCGATCCACGTCGTCGTACCGGGTGAGAGCGTCCTCCTCGATGAGCAACACGTAGTGAAGGTCAGACTGCGTCGAGGCCGGGCCTTTTCGGCCAGCTCTGGCTGCAGCCCCCGGGCAGTTCGGCGATCCTGAGCTCGAGAATGATGCGGCAGGAACGTCGCCGAGGCGCGAGCGGTGATCCGCGTCATGCGCTCATCGGCTCGAAGGAAGGTCGACTCAACACGCCGAGAGCCCGGCAGCAGCCGAATCAGAGACGACCGGCACGCCGATGGGACAGGAGGGGGTGCGTCCCGAGTAGAATCCGGCACGGCAAGATGGGGCAGGGAGTGGGGGTCCGAGCGCGATTCGCAGTTGTCCTGCTCTCGTCTGCCCTTCTGGTCAGAGAGGTGACGGCGGGCGAAACGTGGGGCTACCTCTTGGAAGTCGGCACGTACCGGCTGCACGTCCTGGCGGAGAATCCTGTTCGCATCGGGCGCCTCCCCACGTCCGACGTGTTGCTGCTCGATCCCCGCGTTTCGCGGCGCCACGCGGAAGTCGAGAAGACAATCGCCGGCATCACTCTCACCGATCTTCGCAGTACCAACGGCAGCCGCCTGAACAGGAGTCGCCTGCGTCCCCTGCGTCCGGTGCCGCTTGCGGCGGGCGACGTCATCCAACTCGCCGACCATGGATTGCTCTTCGCCGAGAGTCGGTCCGAGCTGTGGACCCAGGCGCTTCAACACGCGGTTCTCGGGCGCTTCGTGCGCCTGCGGGTGCCGGTCTACAAGGCACGAGAAGTCAGCGCGCTGGGCCGGTTGGAGACGGTCGAGATTGCCAGCGACGCCGTCGTCGACGTACAAGCCGTCAAGGTCATCATGTCGTTCACGGCCGACGTCAAGCCGTTCGAGGCATTTCAAAGCTCGGAAGCCGTCCTGGTGGCCGGAGCCAAGGTGCTCGATGGGCAGCTTCGGCTCAGCCTATGGGGGCAGGCGGGTGACCAGGGCTCAGCTTCGCCCCGAGCCACCGGCTCCGCCCTGGCGCACGGCGAGCTCCGCGTCGCCGTGGCCGCCGCCAACGATGCTAAATCACGAGCCCGGTTCATGGACGCCTGGGCGCAGGAGGGCATGCTTTTCCTGGGCCCGCTCGTCTCCGTCGTCCTCGAGCGATTGCCCGAGGCCGACCATCGCTCGACCACGCTCCCCCTTGCGAGAGACCTGATGGAGCAACCGGGGACCGCAGCGGCTCGCGATGCGGCCCAGACCCTGACCTTCCTGCACCGGCGCCACCCGAAGAATTCCGCGCTCGCCTTGCTGATCGCGAGAGCCCAGGCGCGTTGGGCTCAGCGGGTGGCAGAGGCCCCCAGCGACTCGGCGAGGACCAGAGGCGCGAGGGCCGAACCCTGTGCCGCCCTGGTCGCCGGAAGGTCCTGGATCGAGAAAGCGGAGGCCCTCGGCGCCGACGCCCTGAAGACGAGCCAGGCCAGAGCGGAGATCGCAGAGGCCGCGCAGTCGCTGGGAAATTGCTCGTGAGAAATCGCCTTCCAGCAACGACCCTCGCGCTCATCTGCCTCGCGGGGCTGGTCACCTCTTCCGGAGCCGAGGCCAGGCAGACACCGTCGGGCGGTTCGTCGGACTCGGACCCAAACAGTGCGGATCGATACACGTTCCGAACGAGCGTAGACATGGTGAGCCTCTCGGTGACCGTCACCGACCAGGACCGCAGGCTGATTACCAACCTGACCGAGGACGACTTCGCGATCTACGAAAACGGTGCGAGACAAGCGGTCGCCGCCTTCAGCCGGGAGGATCTGCCCCTGCGAATGGTGATCCTCCTGGACACCTCCTCCAGCATGATTATGAAGATGTCCCTGGCGCAGGAAGCGGCAATCCAGTTCGTCCGCTCGCTCAAGCCCGAAGATCGCTTCAAGGTCGTGGAGTTCAACGATCGCGTGATGACACTCGTCGATCTCACTTCGGACCTCCAACAGGTGACGGACGCCATTCGCCGGACCAGCCCGGCGGGAGCCACGTCGCTCTACAACGCCCTCTATATCTCTCTTCGCGGCCTCGCGCGAGAGAGAGACGGGATCGAGCGACAAGCCATCGTGGTTCTCTCCGATGGGGCCGATACGCGCTCTCTGGTTTCCTTCGACAACGTGTTGGAGCTGGCTCAGAAGACGGACGTCTTAATCTACACCATATCCCTCAGGGGATCGGCCGACGACCTCGAGAAGCAGAAGTACTCGAACGCCAAGTACGAGCTGGAGGAGCTCGCTTCGGAGACGGGCGCAGTGTCGTACAGTCCCGAGAGGATCGAAGACCTGGCCGGAGTGTACGAGCTCATCGCCGCCGAGCTGAAGGGCCAATACAACCTGGGCTACATCTCGACCGGAAGTGTTGCCGACGGTCGCTGGCGGACAATACAGATCCTGTGCGACTACCCGAGCGCCCGAGTGAGGGCGCGAGCCGGGTACTTTGCGCCCCGCGCGCGGGCGCGCTCTTCAGGGCGCAACTGAGCCTCTCGGCGGCCGCGGTGCTCGACGCCATGGGGATCGCCGGACAGCGGGTCCGAACCCGGAATATGAGTCGTAGAATGTGCGGACTGCACATCAGCTGACGGATCGCGGTCGCTTGCGGTGCGAGTGTCCGCGATTCGGCTTTTCGCGGATCAGGAGGGCCCGATGACGAAGAGCGCCCCCGGAAGCTTGCTTCTCCTAGTCTGCTTCGCGCTCGCCTTGTCCGCGAGCCTGCCCGCCCAGGAGTGGGCGCCGCTGTGGCCGGACGCGGCGGAGATCGAGACCTTCTTGAAGAAGGCAAAGGTCACCGAAAAGAAGAAGATCGGAACCGGAATCACCAAGCCCGAGAAGGTCAGGCTCGAGCTGGACGGCCAGGTGCGCTTCGCGGCCTTCAAGAAGGTGGGGCGCCGGAGCGACAGCTGGAAGTCCGAGATCGCCGCCTACGAGCTGGACAAGCTGCTCGGGCTCGGGATGGTGCCCCCGACCGTGCAGCGCCGAATTGGTCTGCGCCGGGGATGCCTCCAGCTCTGGGTCGAAGGTGTCACGATGAATGAGTTCGAGGGGGAGGCGGTCGATCCCGGCTTCTGGAGGCAACAGGTGAGCGTGATGTGGCTGTTCGACGACCTGATCGCCAATGTCGATCGCCACCTGAACAACGCCCTCGTGACGGCCGATCAACGCCTGGTCCTGATCGACAACTCGAAGGCCTTCAACACGGACCGCAGGCTCTGGAACAACCTGCACGGGCCCGGTACCGGAACCCACGCGCGTTTCTGGAAGGTCGCCTACGACGCCGCGAGAGAGAGCTACCCGGTCCGCTACCCGAGCTTCCTGCTCGAGAGGCTGGAGCTCCTGTCCGAGAAGCAGCTCTCGGACGCACTCAAGCGCTACGTGCCCATTACGCAGCGGAATCGGGTCGCCGAACGGCGCCGGACGATACTGGAGCGGCTGGCGGCGATGGAGGGATCGCCACACGACACGGGCTCTCCGCCACTACGTCACTGAGTTGAACCCTTCCGGAGTTGCGAACGATGGATTCGCGACGACCACCGATCCCGATCAGCGCGCCCCCGGCCGGCTCCGGTACCGATCGTAGAGGCTGCGGTGCTTGTTCTCGGTGGTCACGGCCCTGCCGTCGATGATGAGGTGATGGACGCGAGTCGTGATCTCGAGCGGGTCGCCGTCCGTGACGATGAGGTTCGCGATCCTACCCGCCTCGATCGAGCCCAGCTTGTCGTCGACGCCGAGCATCCGCGCCGGGGCGAGCGTCAAAGCCTCGAGCGCCTGCTTCCGCGACAGCCCGTATCCTGCGGCCATGCCGGCTTCGTACGGGAGGTTCCTCGCGGAGTGAGGGCCCCCGGGACCGAATCCGCCCCCAGCGCCGGAACCGAACGCCACCTGGACGCCGGCTTCCATCAACTCGAAGGCACTTCTGTACGGGAGATCGTAGGCATCGTCTTCCTGCGCGGGCAGGCTCTGGGTGCGACCCAGGATCACGGGGACGGCCTTCTCTGCAAGTCTCTCCTTGAGCATCCAGGCGTCGCGGCCGCCGGCCAGGATCAGCCGCAGCTCGTACTCCGCGGCGAGTCCCAGGGCCGCCTCGATGTCGCGCTTGGTGTTGGCGAGCACGATGACGGGTAAGCCTTCGAAGACGCGGGCCAGCGCCTCGAGCTCCAACTCCCGCTCGGCGCGGCTCTCAGGAGCCGCAGCCGCCTGGGCGTAGTGGCGCGCCGCATCGAGCCAGTCGCGCAGCTCGTTCTGGGCCTTCTCGGCCTTCTCCTTCGCTTCGCTGAAGGGCGTTTCGCGAACGCTGAAGGTGCTGGGATCGAAGCTGCGCGTCTCCAGGGCGGGCCAGCGGACCACCATCGCCAGGCCGCTGTCGATCGCCATCTCCTCGACCGTCCAGCCGTCGAGATGGACGAGCGAGCCTTGGCCCAGGATCACGCCGTCGTTCCCCGCTTGAGGGGCCGAGAGTGCGTGGGTGAAGCCGTTGGCCCGCGTCACCGGATCACCTCGCTCGCGGGATGGATCGCCGTGGCCGCTCGCAGGTGGGGGTTGTAGCGGCCCAGCTCGGTGTGGTCAACGGTGGCGGCGGTGGCGTTCACCTCGACGAGCCCGATCTGGCCCAGGGCGTCGAACAGCCCCGGGTAGACGTGGAGACCGGTCACGTTGATTCGCGTTGCACCATCCGGGATCGTGGTGCCGGGACCGACGCCGCGGATGACGCCATCCTCGATCACGACCGGACCCTGGATCGGTTCGCCCGCAAGGGTGTGGACCATGCCACCTTCCAGAACGATGGAGGCGGCGTGGGAGGGCTGGGCGGCCAGGGCCACCGCGAGCGAGAGCATCACGACGCTCCGGAGCGTCATCGTCCTTCCTCCCAGCAAGAGTAGGCCGGCTCGCTCCATCTCGGGTCGCGGCGCCTCGCCCTGCGAGCCGGATCCTCCGCCTTCTCGCCGTCCTCGGGCTCGAGCTTCTGCCTGATCGCATCGATCGTGGCCTGGCGCTCGGCGTCGGCGTCGCGGTCGAAGTAGAGGTCGCCGTCGACGAAGGTCTTCTGCACGACGGAGAACACCGACATCGGCGGGCCGTCGTAGAGCACGAGATCGGCGTCCTTGCCGACCTCGATCGATCCGACGCGGTCCTCGACGCCGAGCTGCTCCGCGGGGTTCCAGGTGACGAGCTTCAGCGCTTGGATCTCGTCGAGCCCGCCCCACTTCATCGCCTTGGCGGCTTCCTGGTTCAAGTGGCGCATCTCCTCGCCGCTATCGGAGTTGATCGAGACGAAGACGCCGCGCTCCGTCATCAGCGCCGCGTTGTGAGGGATGGCGTCGTAGGCCTCGGCCTTGTAGCCCCACCAGTCGGAGAAAGTCGACGCGCCCGCGCCGTGGGCGGCGATCTCGTCCGCCACCTTGTAGCCCTCGAGCACGTGCTGGAGCGTCCTGATCTTGAAGCCGAACTCCTCCGCCACCCGCATCAGCTGGAGGATCTCGTCGGCTCGGTAGCTGTGCGCGTGGACCCATCGCTCGCCCTCCAGGATCTCGGCCAGCCGCTCGAACTTGAAGTCCCGGCGCGGCGGCATCGGCTTCTGCTTCGCCGCGACCGCCAGCTCGTACTCGGCCCACTCCTGGCGGTAGTCGCGAGCCTCCTGGAACGCCCCGCTGATGACGTCCATCACGCCCATCCGCGTCGCGGGGTAGCGCGGCGGCACGCCCGGCCGGCTTCCGCGGGAGCGCTTCGGGTTCTCGCCCAGAGCGAACTTGATGCCGGGTCTGGCGCCCGCGAGACGCAGCCCGGCGGCGTCCTGGCCCCAGCGCAGCTTGAGCACCGCGTTGCCGCCGCCGATCGGGTTGGCGCTGCCGTGAAGGAGGTTGACGGCGGTCACCCCTCCGGCCAACGCGCGGTAGATCCCAACGTCGTCGGGGTTGATCACGTCCTCGACCGTCACCATCGCGGTCACGGCCAGCGACCCCTCGTTGACGCCGCCTTCGATGGCGATGTGGGAGTGGGCGTCGATGATGCCGGGAATCAACGAGCCGCCGGCGGCGTCGACGATCACGGCGTTTGATGGCACCTCGACGTCACTGCCGACGGCCGCGATCTTGCCGTCCGCGACGACCACCGTGCCGTTCTCGATCGTCTCACCGGAGACGGTGTAGACGCGCGCGTTCGTGATGGCGAGGACGTCGTGCTCGCGAACCGCGCCGCGGTAGAGCGCCATCGCGGCTTCCAGCTCCTCGAGCGAGACAGCGGGCTCGTCGCCCGCGTCCCCCTGCACGGCGGGCGTCGCCGTGGCGGTCCGTTCGCCGCTGACCTGCATCGACATCGATCCGGCGCTCAGCGTCCCCTCTAAGGTACTTCCGGTCACGTTGAGTCGGTAGGACGCCTCCACAGTGCGCCCGCCCATCGTGCGGGTCGTCTCGAAGCTGAGAACGTCGGCGATCATGCGACCCTCCTCCAGCGTCTGGGTCCCACGCTCGCCGCTCATCTCACCCGTGACCTTCCCGTCCTCCGCCATCTCGAGCCGTGCCTCGAGTTCCCGGGCGCCGCGGGGAGACTCGAGCGTCAGCTTCCAGGCGCCACTCACGTCCGAAGCGGGAGGCTCGGCCTGCTCCGACGGCGCTCTCTTCTCGTACTTGCGGCCGTCGATGAAGACCGCCTTGATCTCGACGTCCTCCGCCCACGGCTCCCCGGTCGCCAGCACGAGGTTGGCGACCTTGCCGGCCTCGATGCTGCCGAGGCGATCGTTGACACCATAGATACGAGCAGCGCCGGAGGTCAGCGCCTGAAGAGCGGCGTCGGAGGGGAGCCCCGCATCGACCGCCTTGCGAATGCCCTCGAACACCTTGGAGGGGCTGGCGAGGCCGCTCGAGTAGACCGCAAACGGGACCCCCGCTTCCGCGAGAAGCTTCGGCGTCGTGGGAGCCATACGGCGGTGGTATAGGGTGCGCAGCTCGGTGTCCGCGTCGGGGTCGCGATCCTTGTTCTCTTCGGGCCAGTCGAGGCTCACGAGCAGGGCCGCGCCGCCCTGCCGCAGCCGCGGAACGCGCTCGTAGGCCCCCTGGCCACCATAGACGACGGGCTTCAGCTGGTACTCGGCAGCCATCTCGAGGACCCTGTCCAGCTCACGTCCGACATCGCCCGGAATGAGGAACGGCAGGCCGTCCGAGACGGCGGCATGAATCGGGGCGAGCGTGCGGTCGTATGCCGGCCGGCGCCGTCCTTTCGGCGACTCGAGGTAGAGGCTCGTGGCCGCTCCGTAGTGACGGGCGTCGGAAAAGACCTGCTTGACGAAGGCCAAACGCCCCATCAGGGAGCCCGGATACTCCCGCGCGCGGGTGGTCACCTCGAAGTTGAGCCGCTGCGCAACGGGTGTCGCGATCACCATCTCGCGCGGCTCGCCGTCGCCCAGAGCGATCAGCGCGGCTTGCCCGGCGAAGAACCCATCGCCCGGCGCAGTGACGACGGTCGTGAAACCCGCCTCCCGCCAAGACCCCACCCGGAGTCTTGCGCGGTGAGCAGGTCGGCGGCGTTGCGCCAGGGCGTCGTCCGAGGCCGGTCTTGCGGCCCCCGGGCCCGGGGAGGCTGGGCTGCTCCGGGAGCGCCGGCGCGGGGCGGCCGGTCCGCGGCTCCCGCCTCGGCCTGCTGCTGACCGAGGTTGGTCATCGCGTCAATCAATCCGGGATAGAGCTGGAGCCCAGCACCTTGGATGACCCACGCGTCGGCTGGAATCTCCAGGTCGCTTCCTACCGCCTCGATCAGCCCGTCGGCGATGAGGACCGTCGCTCGCTCCAGCCTCTCGCCCGTTCCGGTCATCACCGTGACGTCCCGGATGGCGTAGTACGGCGGAGGGTTTGGCGCCTCGGCCGCGGCCGGCCAGCCGACCAGAAGCATCCCGACGACGACCGCACCGATCAGCGGGTAGCGGGAGCGTCAATCCCGGGTTCTCGTGTTGCGCATCGATGCCCCTCCCCTGAGCTGGCTGCGACTCGCCCATTCAGGCCGACGAGGGATGGGGCCGCAAAGGCCCGCAGATGTTAATCGAAGGGCCGGGCGCCACGAACGCCAGGTGGGTTCCGTATCAGCGGGCCCACCGCCCGGCTACTCGCTGAGGTGCCGGTACAGGACCCCGATGAGCTGGTACGCGTCGAGGTGGCCCTCCGACTCGAATCGCACCGAGTAGAGGTCGCTGCGCTTCGACGATGGGGATGATTGCGGCGATGGCGGCGAGAAAAAACGCCGAAATCCAACGCACCAGGGATGTCCCTCAAAGCCGGCGGGCCGCGAGGGCCTTGAGAACCTCAGGACTGAATCGAATGAAGAGGTGCCTGGGTTTCCGGCATGGCCGTCATCTCCACTATGGCCAGATAATTGGACCGTCATGAGACCTGGAGGCTGGCACGCGGCATCTTCAGTCCAGCCGGGGACGACGTGAGTACACGAAAAACGGACTCTTTTTTTGACAGGGTATATTTTTGGCCACCGATGAGCACCCATATATAAGTGAGAGTGACTCTCACCCCACACGTGTTTGGCCGAACCGACACATCCCGACCCTCTGTCGAATGTGTGCTGAGTGCCGAACAGAAAACTCATAGCGGGATGAGGTCTAGACGCGCGCGCTGCCGCTGGGATTCGGCCGCGCCGCCTTCGCGATCGGACCAGTTAAAACCTTCACGCAAGCCCAGAAGCAGGGCGACTAAGAGATGCATAGGATAAGTTTCGGGCGTGTTGTGCCCCTCAGCGTTGGCGCGCTGATCATCATTATGGCGGCGACGCCGGCCATCGTCGCGCAGGTAGACCGGCTCGCGAACCGCGAGCTTCCGGACGGCGTCGCCGCACTCAAACTGGAAGCGCCAATTGCGGTCAGCGGCGTGAGCCCAGCGCTCAACCGCAGCTTGGCCGCAGCCGTGGGCGAGCAGGAGGTGATCGTCCGGCTCAAGACCCCGTCGGTGGCCCGCGGCGGCAGCTTGAACGCGATTCAGGGCGAGCAGCTGGACTTCCTCGACCGCTGCCTACGGGGAGCTCCCAGCGCCCAGCTCATCGCAAAGACCCACATGGTCCTCAACGCCGTCTTCCTCACGGTGGATGCAGCAGACCTGCCGGCCCTCGCGGGGGATCAGGCGGTCATGTACGTCAAGCCCGTCGCCGACTACGAGCAGGTCCTCTCCGAGACCGTCCCGTACATCGGAGCGGCAGCGGCACAGGCCGCGGGTATCGATGGCGACGGCATCGATCTGGCGGTACTGGACAGCGGAATCGCTTACACACACGCCAACCTCGGCGGCCCCGGCACGCCGCCAGCTTACGAGGCTGCGTACGGAACGAGCCCTTCAGACCCACGCAACACCAGCCGCGACGGGCTGTTCCCGACCTCCAAGGTCGTCGAAGGCTTCGATTTCGTGGGTGAGGCATGGCCCAACGGACCTTTGTCGCCGGATCCCGACCCGATCGACTTCGACGGACACGGCACCCATGTGGCCGACATCAGCGGCGGGCTAGGCGGTGTGGCGCCCGGCGTCGATCTTTTCGCCGTGAAGGTCTGCTCGGCCGTCACCCCCTCCTGCAGCGGCATCGCCCTGATCCAGGGGATGGACTTCGCCGTCGATCCGAACGGAGACGGCGATCCCTCGGACGCCGTCGACGTGATCAACATGTCGCTCGGCTCCGACTACGGCGACCCCTTCCACGACGACCTGTCCGCTGCGGTCGAGAACGCTACGGCGCTCGGCGTGGTGACCGTCGCCGCGGCCGGCAACGGCTCCGACAAGCCCTACGTTCAGGGAACCCCTGCGGGAGCTCCGTCCGCAATCTCGGTCGCCCAGACCAACGTGCCTTCGGCGGGTCTGCAGCTCATCAACGTCGGGAACCTGTCAGGGATACCGGCCGTCTTCCAGGCCTGGTCGACTCCACTGGGTTCGGCAGCCACCGGTTCGGTTCAGCACGGCGACGGCGCTGGCGGCAACCTCAACGGATGCGCGCCATTCACACCCGGCAGCCTGAGCGGGCTCGTCGTGCTCGTGGACCGGGGGACGTGCTTTTTCACTACGAAGATCTTCAACATCGGCAATGCGGGCGGCTCCGTTGGAATCATCGGGCTCGTCGCGCCAGGAGCTCCTTTCAGTGGAGCTTTCGCTGATCCCGGCGGGCCGATCACGATTCCCGGGTACATGATCAGCCAGGCCGACTCCACCGCCATCCAGTTCGCCATCCCGGCCATCGGCTCAGTGGATCCGAACAACATCCTGCCGCTGGTCGGGGCGATGGTTAGCTCGTCCTCGCGCGGTCCGCAGATCAACGACAACCGGATCAAGCCGGAGATCGGCGCCCCCGGCGGCTCGGTTTCGGCAAAGGTTGGCACCGGTGACGGCGAGACGGGCATCCTCAACGACGCGCTGGTCGGGGACAACGCTCCGATCACACGTATCGGTGCCGGCGAGGTCCGTGTGGACGTTGCCGCGCGCTCGGCCGCGGCAGCCTGGGACAACGACGACCCGGCCTCGGGCGGCGCGTTGAGCTTCGGCTTCCATGACGTGGCCGATCAGACGCTCGTGCTCACCAGGACGGTACGGGTCCGCAACTTCTCGGACGAGCGCATCCGTTTCGACGTGACCCCCAGTTTCCGTTTCGACGACGACGAGGCTTCCGGTGCTGTTTCGATCGACGCCCCGTCGCGCATCAGCGTGAGGGGAGGACGCGACCGGACCTTCGACGTCGAGATCACCATCAACGGCAATCTGCTGCCCGCCAACTCCATGAACAGCGGCTCTCAAGGCAACAACCCCGCGGCGCTCACGGCGAACGAGTTCGACGGCTACCTGACTCTGGATCCGGTGCGCAAGAACGACGACGATGACGATGACGAGCTGAGAGCCGAGCAGATCCACCTGGCCTGGCACGTGCTGCCGCGCAAGGCAGCGCAGGTCGCGCCGTCCACGACGCAGCTCCAGGGCGGCGGCTTCCCCGAGCTGATCGGTCTCAACAACACCGGTGTGGGAACGGCGCAGAACGACGCCTACGCACTCGTGGCCCTGAGCGGGAACATCCCGGAAGGAGGTCCGGGACAGCAAGCGCCGACACCCGATATCGCCTCGGTGGGGATCAACACCTTCACGGTACCGGCGGGCTTCTGCTCCGGTCAACCCTCGTTCGTATGGGCATTCGCCGTCAACAGCCACGAGCGGCAGCGCCACCTGGTGCAGCCGGTCAGTTACCAGATCACTTTGGACACTAACCAAGACGGCATCGACGACTATGTGGTGCTCAACCGCGACAACTCCGTTTTCACCACACTCAACCGGGTGATGTCCCGTCGCTTGTTGAAACTGAGCGGCGGCAGTTCACGTCCTAAGCGGCGTTCTCCTTCTCGTCAAGTGCTGCGTCTCGTGCTCTGAGGGCAGCGATCAGTTTGGGCATCTCTCGGTAGCCTCTGATACGCCGGAAGCGCTGCTCGGCATCCAACACGGCGGCGTCACACCAGCGGAGAATCATGCGACCTCCGCGCCAGCGCTTCACGCGCCGCGAGACTCTGCGGACGCTGCCAATGAGGTTGTCGATCGGATTCGTTGTTCGCAGCGACAGCTGGAGCCGTTCGGGGAGTTCGAGCTCGATGACAGTGAGCGTCTGGTCGAGGCCCTCGCGCAGGGAGGCGGCAGCGCCAGGATGCTCGGACTCGAGACGGGTGGCGAGAGCCTCGAGGAGCCGCTTCGCCCGCTTAGCGTCGCGACACTCGTAGGCTTGACTCATCGCCCGTCGCACACCAGGTCGCATCGACTCCGGCAAGTGGTCGGCAACGTTCCGCTTCTTGTGCTCCTGGCAGCGCTGGATGAAGGCACGGCCTCCGAAGACGTCCCTGCAAGCCTTGTGTAGAGCCTTCGCTCCGTCAAGGACGATGAGCAAGCTGCGGTTCGTCTGCAGACCGCGTGAGGCGAGATTCTCGAGCAGGGCTTTACAGGCCCGAGCGTTCTCGGTCGTCCCTTCCCACAGGCCCAAGACCTGCTTCTTCCCGTCGTTTTCGAAGCCGAGCGCCACCAGAACGACGTGATCCTCAAAGTGAATTCCGTCGATCATCAGCACCGCCAATTCCAGTCTTGACAGATCGCGACGCTGCAGCTTCACCAGGTGTCGCCGTGTTCCTTCGAGGAAACGCCGGCTGACGGCACTCCGGCTCTTGCCCCGTTCCGGGACTTCGACCGGAAGCTTCTCTAACGAACCCGAGTAGCCTCGTGTCGACACGCCAAGGATCATCTGCTCGAGGGCCCGTTGCTTCAGTGGATCCTCACGAGACCATTCCGTCCACGCCGGCAGCTCGAGCTCGCGGCCGTCGACCGACCGAACCCGAGGGCGCGGCAGCGTCACCCGACGTCCGCCCATAACCAGCGATCCGACCGTCGTTCCGTGGCGATGAGCTTTGCGATCCGCGTTCTGCTTGTAGCGTGGCCCGCACAGCACCTCCTGCTGAGCACGCAGCATCTCGATCGCCTGGATCGTTCCGCTCGCGATCACAGTCTCGAGTAGCGTCTGACGCATCAGTTCAGCCAGCGGCGACGCTAATTGACCAACAACCTCTTGGGGGATGGCTCGTCTGCTGATAGCTTTCTTCATGGCGGCTTTCTCCTCTTTTGATCCAGCCCGATGATCCCATCGGGCCGGAGAGGCCGCCACTCAACTTTCAACAGATTTCGGGACTACACCTCTGTGAAATGTTCCGACGTGAAGCCGCCGGCCGCAATTATCTTCTGATCCGTGACGTCCAGCACCTCGTGCCCGATGTTGGCGTACCACTCACTTCTGGCCGGCACAGACGACACGGCGTACAGCGTGAGCAGCCGTGAGCCAGCGCGGGGTGAGAGACGCTTCATTTCATCGAGGACGCCGGACTTGTCGCTCATCGTACCCCAGGTGTTTGTCAAGCACACGGCAGCATCGAACGACACCCCAATCGGGACCGCTGTCGCGTCCGACACGAAGAAGTGGAGATGAGCGGCCCCCGCCAGCCGTACGGCTTCGCTGATATACGCGACCTCGTAGTCGAAGCCGACGCCGAACGCGACATGGTCATCGAGTTCCATCAAGTGTCGACCCATGCCACAGCCGAAGTCGAGAATCCGACTCGCCGCGGGGATGAGCCTTCGAAGCAAGGTGGACTCCTCTTGCAGAAACGACCGGATGGCGGCGGGCTGCGTGGCGGGATCCAGGGCTCTCTTCAATAAACTCTGAGCGTAGACATCATCGTTGTTCACTGCGGGCCTCGTCTTTCCTCGGTGTGATGGGACTCTGCTCGAACTGGGGTCAGGTCTCGTTTTCGAAGTTGGTGGCGAACTTCCAGTGGATTCTCGAGATTCGGGACGAAGTTCTATTCTGAGACCTGACCCCAGCTCAGTCCAAGAGGCGAGAAAGAAAGCACGGTTCATCGAGGGTCTGATAGAAGTGACGTTTGCAGGAGGCCGAAACATGAGACGATCTCATCTGTCTGTCGTAACGCCTCGCGGCATCGCTTCTCCTCGCCACGGGCGCCGTGGCGCAGGAGACCATCCTCGGAAGCGTCGATTTTCCGAACTCCGGAGCTGCCGAAGCTCAGGACGCTTTCCTGAACGGCGTCCGCATGCTCCATAGCTTCGAGTGGGTCGATGCGGCAGAGCAGTTCCAGGAAGCGCAACAAATTGATCCCGACTTCGCCCTCGCCTATTGGGGCGAAGCCTTGAGCCATACGGGAGGTCATCACTTGTCTCCCCGCGAGCAGGACATCGGGGCCGCCCGTCAGACTCTCCAGAAACTTGACCGGACACGCGACGCGAGGCTCGCGAAAGCGCCCACCGAGCGTGAGCGAGGCTACCTCGAGGCTGTCGAGCTCCTCTACGGCTCGGGATCGAACGGAGAAAGGGCCTTGGCCTACTCCGACGCGATGGGAAAGCTCTCCGAGCAGTATCCCGAGGATCTAGAGGCCGCGACGTTCTACGCGATCTCGTTGATGCGTACGAAGATTCGCGGCACGGAAAGCCTGCGCGAGGACATGAAGGCCGGGGCCGTTGCGCAGGAGGTTTTTCGCGAGAACCCGGACCACCCCGGTGCGGCGCACTACATCATCCACGCGTATGACGACCCGGTGCACGCGCCGATAGCGCTCTACGCTGCCCGCAAGTACGCGGAGATCGCGCCGGCAGCGGTGCACGCGCTCCATATGCCGTCGCACATCTTCGTTCACCACGGCATGTGGGATTACTTGGCAAGATCGAACGCCGCTTCCTATCAGGCTTCCGTCGACCGGGTGAAGCGTAAGGGTCTACCCTCCACGAGGCATTCTTTCCACGCTCTGTACTGGCTCCAATACGCGTACTTGCAGCAGGGCCGCTACGATGACGCCCAGGCACAAATCGAAGAGCTGAAATCCATCGCGAGCGCGGGCGATGTCAGGCCTGCTGACAAAGAGCGGCTGCTGCGCATGGAGGCCCTCCAAACGGTAGAGACCGAGCGCTGGAACGTCGGAGACGTCGATGGAATTCTGGCGCAGATTCAAGGCGACGGAAAGATCGACGAGCGAACCGCCGGAGCGGTGATCTTCGCGAGCGGGATGAGCGCCGGGCACATGGGCGATCTCTCTACCGCCGAGAAAGCTGCGAGCGGTTTGAAGGATCTGCACGCGAAGATGAGTGACGGAGACAATCGCAATCAGGTCGGTGTCATGTGGAAGGAGATGGAGGGGTTGGTTGCCTCGGCCAAGGGTCGGCCCGAGGACGCCATGGCCTCACTCGTCGAAGCCATGCAGATCGCCGAGTCGATGGAGCCGCCATCCGGTCCTCCTGGCGAGAGCCCCAGCGACTCCCCGGTCAAACCGGCGCACGAACTCGCGGGCGAGATCCTGCTCTCACACGGCAAGCAAGCCGAGGCTCTCGGCCTGTTCGAGCGGTCACTACTGCGGACTCCGAACCGAGTCCGGTCGCTGCTCGGTGCGGCGCGTGCGGCCAAGGACAGTGGGAACGCAGATCTCGCCCAGCGCTACTACGATGCCGTGGCGCACACGGCGGGGGCCGGTCCCGACGTGCCCGGAATGGACGAAGCGAAGGAGTTTCTCCAAATGAGGGAGAGCAGAGTCGAGTGAGGACAAGGGGTACGGGAAGGGAGAGTCGATTTCGGTGGCGTCCCGCGTGAGCCAACCCCACAGCTAGCAGTCCGTGGTTAAAGCCCTTCCGAGGCGGCGATGGAGGGCGACGGAGCTGAGTGGCGGGCATTGTGCGAGAGCTGTTCGTGGTTGGTAGGAGCCGTTGTGATGGCCGTCAGGCGGTTCCAGAGGTGAAGGAGCTGTGCCAGAAGGTCATGGAGCCGGCCCTGCAGGCCCCTCGGCGTCCCGACTCCGACGATCTGGCGCATCAGCAGCCCGAGATTGAAGGCACCGCTGTGGACCAGCACCCGTTTGAGGATGTTCTCGTGACCGCGAAGGTGCGTGCGTCTCATGCGGCCGGTTCGGTAGAGATGAGCGAAGGGTCGCTCCACCCGTTCTCCTCGGAGGCGGTGCAGACGCTGACCTCGTGCCCCGCCGCTTCGCCGACGGTTCGCGTACACCAGGCCACGGCTCTCGGTGTCGCCCCGCCATCGCCGACGACCACGGTCGGGTTCGGATATGTACGCACGCAGCCCCGCAGCGTCCAACTCCTGGAGAACCGCAGTGGAGTGGTAACCCTTGTCGCCAACCACTTCCTGCAGGCCTCCGGGATGGCAAGCACGGGTCCGCTTCTGAACGCGCTCGATCTGAGTCTCGGCGTCCTTGAGCGTCTTGCCCAGCGTGCTCGTGTCGCCCTGGTTCGCGCCCTGGACCGTCACCGACACGATCGCCCCCGTCGTCAGGTCCACGGCCTGCTCGGTTTTGTGGGCCAGATGGGTACGACCATCCTTCATTTTGGCGATCTTCGCGTCCGGATCCGCCGGACTCTTCCATTCCTCGTTCGAGCCTTTCTTCTTGCGCCGCCGATCCAGCCGCGCCAGCGCTTGCCGAGAGGGCGTGCGAATGCCAGACGCCTTCGCCAGACGCTTCAAGAACTCCTGGTAGGTCTCTCCGGTATCCCGACGCACGATGCTCCGCATCGCCGCGTTCGCTTCCAGCGTCGTCGCGTCGATCGCAATCGTCTTTCCGCTCAGAAGACCCGTCTGCGCCAGGCGCTCTTGGATCCAGGTGAACACGTCACGGTGGGTTTCCAAGTCGATCAGCCGCCGGGTCCGCGAGATCGTCGAATGTTCCGGGGCCCGCTCCTCCAACCCAAGCCCCAGGAAGCTCCGCACCCCAAGCGAGTCCGCTGCACGCCACGCCATCCCACGCTCGGAGTCCAGGCCCTCGAAGTACCCCACCAGCAAGAGCCGAAAGTAGCGTCCAGGGGCCAGGCTCGGACGCCCCAGAACCGCCGCATAGAACCGGCGGCATCGCGATTCCACGAATCTGTCGAAGCCCTCGGACTCCAGCGCTCTATTCAAACGCGAATAGAAAGGATGCCCAGGGCTCCGCGGCAGATCGCTCGTCGGCACCCACAACGCCTCTTGACGTTTCTTATGTTTGCCCATCGCCATGCACGAACACTAAGACATGCACTTGTCACGTAAGGCCCGCTCAAAGGGCACTTTCACCACGGACTGCTAGACATAGCCCGACCAATCCGTTTCGTCAGGGGAGGGGACGCCCAGCCGTAGCGCCCTCAAATGTAATCTCGTTGTGGCCCCGTCGCACGAGAAGCTCCCGCGACGGCTTCGGGAGCTGCACAGTTCCCTCACGGGGCACCCGCCTGGTTGTCGGTCCTCGACGAGCGGTAAAAAGAGCGGCGAGCTACGTGCCGGCGAGGCGCGCGTCCAATGTCGATCCCATGGTGTCGCTTCGGGTCGAGTGAGGGCGTCCACTTGCTAGACTGACTGACGCCGGGTACTCGGGAGGACTGGATGGACCCTGCGAGCTTCTACGTGGTCGAGTTCGACAGGCGCACCTTGGTCGCGGTGACCTTGTTTGGCCTCTCGCTCGGACCGTTGAGCCTCTCCTGTTCGTCTACGCTCCTGAGTTGGGGCGAGAGGTGGGAGAGCCGGTCTGGTTGCTTCGGGCGATGGGTCTGTTCTTCGCTTTCTTCTTTGGCCTATGGGGCCTGGTCGCCGGGCGCCACGTCTTCCGGTTCGGCCCGGCCCTCGTCATCGACGCAGAGGGCGTCGACGACTTTGTGAGCCTGGCGCGGCTCGGGCGGATCCCGTGGTCGGAGATTGCCGGCTTCCGCTCGGCCCGCCTGACCAGCATCGACCTGCTGGTGATCCGGCTGCGCGATCCCGGCCGGGCACTGCGGGGCGCCTGGCCCTGGATGCGTCTCGTCCACTGGGCCCGCCTGCGCCGCTACGGCAGCCCGGTGGTGGTGCCCATGCTGGTGTTGCGGACGAGCGTCACGGAGTTGCTGGCGACGTGCAAGAGCTCCCACGCGGAGGCGAAGAAGCGCGGGCGCCAGCGCACCCCGGACTTGACCTCCAACCGCTGATCGACGCGTCTGGTTCACTTGTCGAAAAGGGGGAAGTTCGCTGCCTGATTCGATAAAGGACCGCATCGCCGAGATCTACGCAACCGAGTCCCGCCGGGTCCTGGCGACCCTGATCCGCTTGCTAGGGGACATCGACCATGCCGAGGAAGCCCTTCAGGAAGCCTTCGGCGCGGCTTTGACCGCATGGCCGAAAGAGGGTTTCCCGCAGAATCCACGAGCGTGGCTCGTATCGGCGGGGAAGTTCAAGGGTATCGACGCGATGCGCAGGCAGGGGCGCGGGACCGAGCTGATCCTCCAGGAGGCGGGGGAAAGCGAGAGGGCCTACTCGGTACCCGAGGAATGGGACGGGGACGTCGTCGAGGACGACCAACTCCGGCTCATCTTCGCGTGTTGCCACCCGGCGTTGCCCATCGACGCACGGATCGCCCTGTCCTTGCGCGAGGTGTGCGGCCTGACCACCGAAGAGATCGCCCGGTCCTTCCTCGTCCCCGTCGAGACGACGAAAAAACGCATCTCCCGCGCCAAGGCGACCATCAGAGACAAACGGATACCCTACGAAGTGCCGTCACAATCCGACCTCGCGGAGCGACTCGACGCGGTGCTTCACGTGGTCTACCTGGTCTACACCGAGGGTCATTCGGCGACGTCCGGCACGCAGCACCTCCGGCGGGATCTGGCGGCCGAAGCCGTGTTCCTAAGCCGCCTACTTGCGGACCTGCTTCCCGAACCTGAAGCGATCGGCCTCCTCGCCCTGTTGCTGCTCCACGAGTCGAGGAGCAACGCTCGGACCGATTCCCAGGGCGACGTGGTGCCCCTCGAGGAGCAAGACCGATCCCTTTGGGACAGGGAGTTGATAGCGGAGGGCAACGACCTGGTACGGAAGTCCGTGATGGCCGGCCGACTGGGTTCCTACGTCATCCAGGCCGCGATCGCCCTGGTACACGCCGCGGCGGACTCCGTTGAATCGACGAACTGGGACCTGATCGTCGGGTACTACGACATGCTGGCCAAGCGGCAGGACTCGCCGTTCGTGGCGCTCAACCGTGCGATCGCCGTCGGCATGCGCGACGGACCGGAAGAAGGACTAGCGATGGTCGACGACCTTTTGGGGGCCGGGGCGTTGTCCGACTACCACCGTGCCCACGCCGCGCGGGCGGACCTGGCTCGGCGTGCCGGCTTCCTGGGCGAGGCGCGGGATTCATACCGAAGGGCCCTCGAGCTGGTCCGGCAGGAACCGGAACGGGGGTACCTGGAGCGACGTCTGGCGCAAATAGCGGAATAAGTTCGCCGTCGATGTCCCCGTGGGCCATCGCCGTTCGACTACCTCATGAACAACGGAAGCGGGAGCGGGCACGAGCCCCACCGAAACTAGGAGAAAGCACATGCAATTCTTCGTCTACTTCACCATGGAAGAGGGGCAGAAGCCCCGGCAGGCTGCACCGTCCCCGGAGGAAATGGCCGAAATCGGCAAGTTCCATGAAGACGCCTTCAAGTCCGGCGTCATCGTGGCCACCGGCCGGCTCAGCCCGACCACAACTCGGATCCGCAAGGAAGCGGGCGAGGTATCGGTCACCGACGGGCCCTTCATCGAGGGAAAGGAATTGATACCCGGGTTCACGGTCATCCAGTTGGACACGAAACAGGAAGCGATCGAGTGGGTCACCCGCTACCGGGAGATGATGGGCATGCCCGAACTGAGGCTCGCCGAGATCTTCGTGTAGTCCTCACACGAAGAGCAGTCTAGTGGCCCGTAACAGGGAGATCGGTGCCAGCGAGACCGCCGAGGCGCCCGGATGGCAAGGAGCCGAGGAGGGAGAATACCGGGAGTATTTGACCGACGAGCGACGCAGCCAGGCGGGATGCATCGTCGGTCGCAGCGGTACCGAATCCTCTGTTACAGGCCACTAGGCACTCGAACGTCGGGAGGTTGCGAGCGCTGGTCGGCTCCGTCTCCGTCCAGGAGCCGCGGCGTCACAGATCGACATGATGCCGGCAGCGTTCGTCTGGAAAAGCGCCCTTGCCTCTTGCCGTGTTCTCGTCTCGACTATTCGACCCATCCCAGGACGTCTCGGATCAAGCTCCAGCGTGGGCTGGGTCGCGCCGCGTCCCGGCCGAGGATCCAGTGTTCGAACAAGCGGTCGCGGTACCCCCCCGCAATGGCGAACTCTAGCCAACTGTCGAGGAACTGTGCGAACTCTTCGTTCCCCCGCGCGACCATAGCCCACCGGCGCCTTGAACAGCGATCGAATCAGCACCACGCTGAAATCCGGATGGAGCAGAGTCCAGGCGGCTCCGGCTTCCGCGGTCCACAGCATCGCGTCGACCGCAACCAGTCTTGGTATTCACGCTCAGTCAGCAGCCGGGCGGGCGGTGGGCTCATGTGAGCCTGGGCTTTTAACTTGGATGTACCGCGCCCGGTTTCTTGGACACCAGTTTGACGATCTCGGGTTCGTTTGGCAGACGATCCCGAAAACGACGCACGAGGATGCCCCAGGATCGACGCGGCGGGGTGAGTCCATACCTGGGGTAGCCCCTCTTTGATGACCTCGAGGTTCACGCGGCCTTTCCCTGGCCGTGCTGGTCGCGGGCCTCGCGCGGGGTGAGGAATCCCAGCTTCTCGACGCGCCACTGCTGGTTGTAGCGCTTGACGAAGGCAGCCACGGCCTGGCGCACCTCCTCGAGGGTGTGGAAGACGCGGCCATGAATGATCTGTTCCTTGAGAGTCCGGATGAAACGCTCGGCCACTCCGTTGGTCTGCGGCTGTTCGACGAAGGCGAAGCTGGGCGTGATGCCCCAGAAACGCAGCTGGTTGAGGAAGTGGTCCGAGAGGTACTGCGTCCCGTGGTCCATGCGCAGCTCGAGGCCACGAGCCACACCCGCCTCGACCGAGCCGAAGAGCTGCGTCAGCCCCATGGCGATGGGCTGGAGGGCCTCGTAGCGCGTCCCCTTCTTGCACACGTGGTAGCCGACGCACTCGCTGTTGAAGTGCTCGACGCCGACGAAGATCCAGCCCCAGCCGTCCTTTGCCGTGAGAACTCTCGCCCCGTCCGTCCCCCACATCAGGTTGGGCGCATCGGTTGTGATCGTCCCCTCGTGGAGCAGCCCCTCGCCCTGGCGTACCCGACGCGGCGACAGCAGGTGGTGCTCACGCATGATCCGCAGCACCCGCTTGCGCGACACGCGCACCTGGCGCAGCACCTTGAGCCGCGCCCAGACCTTGCGATGTCCTTCTCCTACGAACGGCGAGGCCGCCAGGTCCTCTCGGATCAGCCGCAACAGCTCCTCGTCAGACACCTTGGGCTTGGGACCACGTCGGCCAGCGCGGACCATCTCGGGAGCCGCCTCGCCGAGCTGGGAGTAGTAGCTCGAGCGGGCCAGCTTCCACACCCGGCACACCCGCTCCACCCCGTAGGCCCGGCCTGTCGCAGGGGAGATCGCCGCACTCATCGCCGCGACCTCCCGAAGGCCAAGGGGCGGGCCGCCCCGATCTTCTTCCGCAACAGCTCGTTCTCCATGCTGAGCTCGCCCACCCGCTTGACCGCCGCGTCCAGCTCCACCTTCAGCGGGTCGCCATTGCGCTCCCGCAGCGACTCGTCGATCCCGGCCATGGCTTGATCACGCCAGCGCTGCAGCCGGTGCATCTCCACGGACAGCTCACGAGACAGCGCTTCGAGTGACTCCCCGCGCAGCAGCCGCAGTGCGACCTCCCGCTTGCGCGCCACGCTCCAACGCTGCCCGGGACCCAAGGCGCCCACCACCGCGCCGCCGGTGGGCGAAACTCCGGTCGCCCTCCGGGCTCCCTCCGTCTCGCCCACTCCCTTCTTCCTCTCAGACCTCTTGCGCCTGACCTGCTTCATCGATCGAGTCTCCTTGAACAAGATGACTTTCCCTAGTTTCGTGTCCAAGAAAACCGGGTCCGCTTTAGCTTTTAACTTGGAGAAGAGCCACAGCCATGAACAGCAACATCGGAGTCATGTGGAGAGCGGTCCTATTGACCTGCGTGAAGTCGAGGGCGAAAGCGGCGAGCGGTGTGAGGACGTAGCTGCCGCCGACAAAGGAGAATGCGGTCAGCGCGAGAACTGCGAGAAACGCGAGCGCCTTGTCATGCCATAGGAGCGGAACTCGCCAGAGCACGACGAGCGGCCACGCGTACCAGAACAGGTGCCAGCTCCCCAGCGAGAAAGCGTTCTCGGCGAAGGCCGCTAGCACGCCGCGGTGGAAACCTATTCTGTAGCTCCCGAGGTAGGGGATTCGAGCAGCCTGGGGTGTCAGCTCGAGCACGTGCCCACCGGGGAGCGGCAGGGAAAATCCTCCGCTGGCCAGCCAGAGAACGAGAGCGACGGTCACGGCTGTGGCGAGCTGCGCCAGGCGTCGTCGCGGGAGGTTTGGAGCGGGCAGGGCCGGAACGAACGTGAGCATCCACACCAGGCCCGGGACCTTGATCTGGGAACAGGCCAGCGCGAGGCCCAGAGCCAGCAACCCCTGGCGGCGATCTCCACTCCGCAGCCAGTGGAAGCAGGCCATCGCTGCGAGGCCGTACACGCTGGCCATCCAGACGTCGGCAGTCCCGGCGAGCGCCACTTGCGAGTTGAGGAGTGGGAGGCTCAACAAGAGATAGCAAGAGGCCACCGCCAGCACGGGCCTTACTCCTAGCAATCGGGTTTGGCCATAGAACGCGAGGCCGAGCGCGACTGCGCAAACGGGCCACGCCACATTGATCAGCGAGTCGTCCCATCTCCCAAGCGCCAGGCTCGCCCAGAGCTGGAGCAGCGGGATGGTAGGCGGGTTGGGGGTCTCCATTTAACCGGAGGAGTCCAGGTTGGCAGTTCTCCACGGGCGGTTCGCTGGAGAGCGCTCCAGGCTCGGCGGGTGCCCGCGCGCCTGCGGCTGCGAGGGCGGCACTGCCCGGGGCCGCTGGGTGGCGATGAGGTCCTGGTAGCGCACCGGGTCGTGGGCGACGGCGAGCTCGAGCACTCGGTAGAACACCATCCCGCGGCTGCGGGAGGTGCGGCGGTTGAAGCGGAACGCGAACTCATTCAGGTAGCTGGCCAGGTGCGCGTCGTTCACCGAGCCCTGGTGGGTACCCAGCAACCACCGCTTGGCTAGCGAGGCGACCCGGTGCACTGCGGGCAGTAGCTCACCGGGATCCTCCCCGCGGGTTCGGGCGGCCCGCTGGCTGCGCCGGTCGTGGACGTAGCCGAGCTTCTCCAGCCCGCGGTAGCCCTGCCAGCCGTCGGTGACGACCCTCGCGCCCGGCTCGACGTGAGCCGTTACAAAGGCGTGCAACGAGGCGGCCGACGCATCGGTCAGCGGCAGCATCCGGCACCGTCCGAATCCTCTCGGCTCCCGGACCTCCACCGCGATCCCGGTCAAAACCTTCTTGCCTTTGGCCCGGCCGCCGCGCAGCCCCGCCTCCTCACCGCCGATGTAGGTCTCATCTACCTGTACCATCCCGGCCAGCCGGTCCCGGCCCGGGCGCACCAGCACCGACCTCAGCCGATGGAGCATCGCCCACGCGGTCTGGTAGGAGCCGATCTCCAGCGTCCGCTTCAGGCTCAGCGCCGAGATCCCGTCCTTGCCGGTGGCGAACAGCCAGCAGGCGGTGAACCAAACCGTTAGCGGCGTGCGCGTCCGGTCAAAGATCGTGCCCGCTGTCACCGACGTACGGCCGCCGCACCCTGAGCACATGAAGCGACCGTCGCCCAGCCGCCAGCCCCCATCATGGCCGCAGTCCAAGCAGGCGAAGCTGGCGGGCCACCGCAGCCACTCCAGGTAGTCCAGGCAGTCCGCATCGGTCCGGAACCAGGCCTGGAACTCGCCCACGGACCGCGGATAGTGCGTGCCAGCACGAGGCTGATCCACCGGCTCAGTTTACACCGGTTAAATGGATACCCCCGAGGCGGGTAATGGTGCCCGGCGAGCGTGTACGCCACGACAGGGGTCTGGTCCACCCAGCCCGTCCAGTCGACAAATGGCGCAAGACGCTTCAGCTCCCACCAGACGCGCGCCTTGGGCGTCCACGTCGCCCATGCATCCCAGGCGAACAAAGGCCGCGACGTCATCTCGAGACTCAGCCCAACGAGCCGCACCGCGAGGATCGCGACGACGATGGGGAAAGCGCGGCGTTCCCAGCGCTGCGGCTCTGCCCCCTCAGCGACGCCGTCTTCGGTCTCGCACCAACCGCGCCACGGGACATCGCGCCCGAGCCACAAGCCCAGGCCGGTCAGGCCGAGGAGTAACAAACACGTGGACCAGAAGTCCTGCCGGAACCCGAGGAGATCGATGAGGCGCATGATGAGTGTCGTGGTCAGGATGCCGGCTACGAATCCGTAGCCCGCGAGCATTGGCCAGGCGCCGGGTGAGGGCCTTTCCCACCGGTACCGCACCCACACGATCCCCAGCAGCCACGGCAGACCGATCGCTATCGCTAGACGCCCGACGTCCATCGTTAACGCCGCCTGTACAGCGCGCCGAGCTCCAGCGCGAGCAGGCGCTCGACGCTGAGGCCGGGCGTGTTCTCACCTTCGTCTGCGATCCCGCCCAGAATGTGGCTGGACTCGTCGTAGCTGAGGTCGGGCCGGGGGTTGAACACGAGGAAGTAGGCGTCCTCGTGCACGAAGTCCATCGGCGGGTGCGAGTAGTAGGTGCAGACGTTGTGCGGCAACAGGTGGTAGCGGGAGCGGAGCTGAAGATATCGGTCCGAAACTTCGGGGTCCCTCGTCAATAGATAGACGGCTTGAGGCTCGCGCGGCAGCCGCTTCTTGACCTCCTGGATGGCCCGGGGACGTCACCCGTTGCGCCCGTCGCCGGCGCGCTGGTCAGCGAACAGCTTCTGTCGGGTCGCGCCGAGGACACTGCCTGGAGTCGGGATGGGCTTTCCTACCCGCCGGATCTTCAGACGACGCTCCAGCCGCTCATCCGGCCCTCAGGGCGAGTTACAGGCCCGGAAGGGCGATCGGCTCGGGTGGATGACGATCAGGCGCGGCTGGACCTCCAAAGGCGTCTTCAGATCGGCTTCTCGCTTTGGCGAGAGGAGCGCCCCAACCTGCTGCTGATCTACCTCGACGGGATCGAATCGGTTTCGCAGCGGCATGGCGGCGCCTTCCGGACCCGACCCGAATCGGGCACCGGGGCGCACTCTCAGGCGAGGGGCGCCCTCGAACAGTTGTACGAGCATGTCGATCTGATGCTCGGTGCGGCTCTGGACGACTCCGACCAGGACACGACCCTCGTAGTGCTTTCTACTCATGGATTCGGTCTGACGGGACTGGGGAACGACCGCAATCTGGACGCGCAACGCGGCACCGGTAGCGGGCACGACGGGATGCTCTATCTGCATGGGCGCGGTGTGCGCCGTGGTCGCCACTTGGGTCGACTCCGAACTGAAGACATCGTTCCGACGCTTCTCGCGCTCGTGGGACTCCCGCCGGCTGCCGACATGCCGGGCCGGGTTGCCATGGACGCCCTCGATCTGGCGCAGCCGGGTTCGCGAGTGGTCACCTATGCACTGGGGGCGCCGTGGCGCCGAGTCGGGAGGTGCGCATGGGTGATCCTGGCGCCCAGCGGGCACAGGCCGCCCGACATCTGAAGGCGAGCCGCCCCGACGAGGCCGCTCGAATTCTCGAGGAACTCGTTCGAGGCGATCCAGACGACGCGGATCTGCGAACGAAGCTGGCGGGTGCGCTCGCCGCCAACGGAAGCCATCAAACCGCGTTGCGCCAGGTCGACGCGGCGCTCCGCCTCGATCCGTTAGGTGCCGAGGCGCATCACACACGTGGCGTGATCCTGGAGCTGCTCGGGGAATCGGCGGGCGCGACCGCCGCCTATCGAAGCGCCGTCATGTACCGGCCAGAGTTCGAGCCTTCGCGTCACGCGTTGCGGCGCCTCACGGGATCGGCCGACGCCTACCCGCCCCGAGTTGAGGCGGAGCGGCGCGCTCGACAGCTCGCGGAAGTCGCCAGCCGGCTGGCGCGGAGTCGTGACTACGCGTCCGCCCTCAGACTTCTCGATGAAGCCGAGCGACATGCGCCGCGCTACGTTCTCGTTCATCAGTATCGCGCCAACGTCGCCTTCCTCATGGGGAACGCGCAGCTGGCCGCCGACTCCTTGGCGAACGCCCTCGCCCTGGAGCCGGACAACGCTCTGTTTCGCGCGAACCTGGCCCAGCTCGAGGAGCGGCGTCCGTGACCGGGTCGAACGGGTCAGTCTGGCATTCGGCCGCGCTCGGCGCGGGATTCTTTGTTCTCTACGCTGCGGGGGCATGCCCCACCATCTATGTTGGTGACAGCGGCGAGCTCGTCGCCGCGGTGCACACGCTCGGCATTCCCCATCCCAGCGGGTACCCGCTCTACGTGCTCCTCGGCAAGCTCTGGACGCTGGCGGTTCCGGTAGGTTCGGTGGCCTACCGGATGAGCCTGTTCAGCGCCGCATGCGCGGCTTTGACCGTCGGCTTCGTTCATTCCGTCTGCCGGAGGCTCGGCCTCCATCCAGTGGCGGCTCTGACCTCGGCCATGCTGTTGGGGCGTGAGCGCGAGCTTCTGGGCACAGGCCAACACGCAGCGCGTGTACAGCTTGAACGCGCTGTTCCTGATCCTCGTGGTTTCGGCCGTGTTGTCCTGGCACCGCTCGCGGCAGAGCCGGACTCTTTTTGCTGCGTTCTTCTTGTGCGGGCTCGGGGCTAGCAACCACCCGTTCATGGCGTTGGCGGCGGCGGCCGTGGCCACCCTCGTCGTTTGGAGTGAACCCCGTCTGCTCCGAGCGCCCCGCATGTTCCTCGGGTCTGTCGCGGGCTTCGCCGCGGGACTTCTCCCGTATGTCTACCTCCCGGTCCGGTCCCGGGCGAACCCTCGGCTCGACTGGGGCGATCCGGAGTCCTGGGAGTCGTTCCTTGCCGTGGTGACGCGGCGCGACTACTGGAGCCGGGCGTGGATAGAAGGGCCGAGCGACCTCCTGGTGATCCTCGCGGACTACTCCAGCAGCTTTGGTTCGGAACTGGTCTGGGCTGGTGCGGGCCTGGCGACACGGTCCCCGAGTGAACGGCCACGCTGGGCATCAGCTGGAAGCCGCGCCCCGGATAGTCGACGACCACCGGACCGTGCCAGCTCTCGCCTCCATTCTCGGAGCGGTACGCGAGGACGTGCGAACCCTGGCTCTCGGTCTCGAACGCGTGGGTGACGGCGTACAGCGAGCCGCTCGATCGATCGATCGCCGGCATGAAGAAGGAGCCGAAGCGAAACGAGCCGTCGAAGCCGTTGGCGCCGATCGGAGAGAGTCGGTCGATGCGGTTCTGAAGCGAGGTCCAGACCGAGGGTTCGGCGAGATGGTTGTACAGGGCCGCCGTGTCTCCGCCAAAACCCTCGATGTCGGCTTTGAGCAGGTGCATGCGCAGGCCGGCCACCGCGCTCGAGGTCCGATAGATGACATAGAGTGTCGCGCGCCTGCTGACCGGATCCGGCCCGATCAGAGGCTGGTAGAACTGCGAGCTCTCGACGAGGCTCAGCGGGACGGGCAGCTGAATCGGAACGGAGAAGCTGTTCGATCCATCGGCCGAAAACGGCGATGTACCCGCCCGGCGGCACGGGCGGCGCGTCTCCAAAAGTAAACATCCGCCACGAGGAGACGACGATCGTTCTCGCCGGCGGTGCGTCGCGGCTGACGGCGATCCAGTTCTTGTCGTCGAACAGGCCAGGGTCGTCCTCGAGGCCAGTGAAGTGCGTCGTTCCCGGGACCGGTCGGCCAGCGTGATCCCAGCGCGAGACCACGATCGCGCTGGGCGAGCCCCCGAAGTCGGGCGCGGGGTTGAACGCGGGCGCCGACGTGTACACGTTGCCGTCGCGATCGAACGCGACGACCGGGTCGGTCTCGTGAGTGAGCAGCAACTCGCGGCCGGGCTGCTGCCCAAAGATGCCCGTGGTGACCCCCACGATGCCGCGGTTCGGATCGCTCTCCTCGAACAGCAGGTTGCGCCAGCCCCTGCCGCCGTCCGACGATAGGTAGAGGCCCTTCCACACCCGCCTGTTGTATGTCGTGTCGTCGAGCGGGCTGAAACGGTAGTCCTTCGCCGCGGCGGCGAGCAGGCCGTCGTCCGAGACGTCGATCCAGACTTCCCCCTGTGGCATGTTGTTGACGTCGCCCACCGGGTTCGGAAGCAGCGAGGGCAACGCACACTGATCGGTGTCCGGGCGATCGTCGGTGACCTTGGTGACGAGGACGTCGGCGTCCTGGGCCTGTAGCGGCCCGGGCGCGAGGCTGCCCGCGAGAGCGAGTGCGGCTGAAAGCCGCCTCACCTTCGGGTTGGCCGCCGCGACTCGGATCTTCCTCGCACCGCCCGTTTGCTCCGCGCTCGCAGCAAAGTAGCCTCGAGCCATCGCTTGATTATCGCCTGGCGATTCGCCGGGCCCAAGCCGAGCCTGCTGCCAGCACATGCCCCGCTCGCGCCCCGCTGCGGTGCGGCGGGGGCAGCCCATCGTCGTGGGCGTGGTCGTCGAAGACGACGAGGGCGCCGAGCTGGTGCGTGTTCAGGCGCGCGAGCTCGCCGACCTGGTCGAGCGGGTCCTGAACATTCCGGGTCCGAGTCGGCCGGCCCACCTGAAGGCCCGCGGCGGGCCGTGGCTGCGACTGGACGTTCCCCTGCCCGAGGGAGCCCGCGTGCTCCGGGTCGTCGCCGATGCCCGAACCCTGGGCAGCGTCGCCCAGGCGGACGAGCTGGGCGAGGACGCCGTGCTCACTCTGGCTAGCCGCGATGGCGGCGGCGTCGCTGGCACCGGCGGCTTTGCCAGCCTCGACAGCTTTCCACCCGAGCTCGTCGCAGCCACTCGCACCGGCCGCCTATCCGGGGCCTCCCGCTTCGGGATCGGCGACGACGCGGTGCTCGGCGCCTACGCCCCCGTCACTGGGACCGACTGGTTCGCCATGTCATATCAGCCGGCGGCACAGGCTGAGCTGGCCGCGCGCCAGGCTCAGCGTCAGTCGCTTTGGGCGATCGCTGGGAGCCTGGCCCTGACGGGGCTGCTCACCGGCGTCGCCTATCGTTCCGTGGTCCGCCCGCTTCGCCGGCTCGCCAAGGCCCAGGGTCGCGTTGCTGTGTGTCAGCACCGCCAGCGACGGCGACGAGCTCCAGCAGCTGCAGGAATCGTTCGCCGCTCTGGAGCGGCAGCTGGACGATCGCGCCCAGCTGGACAAGGTGTTCCTGGGTCGCTACCAGGTGATTGCCGTCGTCGCAGAGGGCGGGATGGGCTCGGTTTTCAAGGGCTGGGACCCCAAGCTCAAGCGCGATGTGGCACTGAAGACGATCCGGGTCAGCGGAGAGACGCTTCTAGCCCGGGCCGGAAAGATCCAGCAGTTGCTGCACGAGGCGGTCACGATCGCACGCTTCAGCCACCCTCACATCGTCTCGGTTTTCGACGTCGAGGACGCGCCGGAGCGCGCATTCATCGCAATGGAGTTCGTCGATGGCCTCAGCCTGGAGCGCTACCTCGCACAGGAAGGTGCGCTCGCGTCGATGCAGGTCGTCCCATTGGGGCTCGGCATTGCGCGCGGGCTGGCCGCGGCGCACGAGCACGCAGTGATCCACAACGACGTGAAGCCCGCCAACATCCTGCTCGGGTACCAGGGCTCGATCAAAGTCACCGACTTCGGCATCGCGGGCGCGATCACGGCCGAGGCCAAGGAGGCCATCGTGTATGGAACGCCGGGCTTCGTGCCACCCGAGACGATCCGGGGCAAGGGCTACGACGTGCGGGGCGATCTCTTCGCCCTCGGCGCCGTGCTCTACGAATGCCTCACGGGCCGACCAGCCTTTCGGGGGCGCTCCGCGCGCAAGGTGCTGATCGACACCATGACGCGCGAGGTCGAGCCTCCCAGTCGGACCTACTCCGACGTTCCGAAGGAGCTCGACGAGATCGTTCTCTCGCTGCTCAGCAGGGATCCCGAGCAGCGGCCCTAGAGCGCCAGAGCGGTCGTCGAGAAGCTCCGCCAGCTGGCGTCAGCGCGCGATTGGCACTGGCGCGCGCCGTTGCATGACGACGACATTCGCTGGGCAAAGTTGGCGACGAGTCGCCTACAACCGCTCGCCACGCAGGCCGACGTCGTGCTCGACGCCCCGCGGGAGCTGGGAGGGAGCGCCTCGTGACGCGCCTCGCTACCTAGGGAATCCTGGTAAGCCTGTCACCGGCCGCAGTCTCCTGGTCCGCGCCGCAGGCTCAGGAGATTCAGGAAGGCTGGGTCTGGCACCTCGTCCGCGACGGGCAGACGCTCCAGAGCATCACTGCGAGCTACCTGGGTGATTCTCGCCGCTGGCAAGAGAACTGGCGCTTGAACCCGGAGCTCGCCGATCCCCACCAGATCACCCCCGGTCAGAGGATCCGCGTTCTCGTCGGACCGGCCGCCGAGATCGAGCGGGTGGCGCGCCGCGTCGACGAGAAGCGTCCCAGGCAGCCCTGGCAGCCGACTCGGGTCGGCGCCCGCCTGTCCCAGGGGGACGGCCTGCGGACCTATCAGCAGTCTTCGGCGGAGATCGCTTTCGAGGATCGCTCGCGAGTGCTGGTCACCGAGAACTCTCTGCTCTTCCTCAGAAACGCCAACCCCCGATCCGACCAGCCGGAACCGAGGTCCATCGAAATCCGCGTGGGACAGGCGGATCTCAACCTCCCCCCAGCCGACGAGCAGGGGCGGGAGCTCGAAATTCTGATCGCGGGCGCGAAGGTCACGGCATCGTCCTCGCGGGACGCTGCCGGGCGCAGCCGATCGCGGCTCGCGTCGGGACGGCGGGCGCAAGTCATGGTCTACGAGGGCGCCAACACCGTCGAGGCCGGGGGAGCGGCGCTCGACGTGCCGCCCGGCATGGGGACGACGACGTCGGACGCGGGCACGCTGGGCGCACTCGAGGAGCTGCTGCCTGCGCCGAGCAGCCCGCGCCCCTGGGACGACGCCCTGCTCCCGCACGCCAACCCCGTCTTCGAGTGGCTCTCCGTGACCGGAGCGGCGAGCTACGTCGTCGAGGTGTGCCGAGACGCGGACTGCGGCGAGCTCGTCGCGCGACAGATCGATATCTCGCAAACCGAGTGGCAGCCGCACAACCTGCCGATGGGGCGTCTCTTCTGGCGCGTCACGGCCGTCAGCGCCAGCGGGCTCGACGGCTATCCCAGCCCGAGTCAGTCGATGCTGATCGAATCGCTCTGGCGGCGGCGGCGCGTCGAACGGCGCTGAGCGCCCTCAGGCGCGGCCGCTCGATGGATCGAGAGCGGGGCTCGCGGCGGCGGAGGCTGCGGCTCGGGCAACCGCTCGGCGCCCGTTTTCTCGAGACGCGTTTCGAGGGCGTCGAAGACGTTCTTGATTCGTCTCGCGTGCCCTTTTCGGACGTCCCGCCGCCAGCTCCACGTGCGGAGCCACCACGGCCGTACGTCCACGTCGACACGCAGGACGAGCGCCGTGCCCTCGAGCACGGGGCGCACGGTCCACCGCACCTCTCCCTCCACAGAACCTTCCGAGAGGGAGAAGCCGACGTGGTCCGACTCGATCGCCGACAGCGTGGCGGACCAGCTCAGCAGCGGGCCCTGGCGCACCCGCAAACGCGCACCGATGGCCGCGGGGGGAGGTGTGATCGCCTCGATCTGGAACGGGCGCGGCCACCAGTTCCCGTAGCTGTGGACGTCGCCCAGCACGTGCAACACGCTCGTCCCGTCGTACGGCAGGACGGCCTCGTCGACGGCCACGACGTCTCGCATAAGAAACCCGGCGGATTCTAGCGGTCCTCGTGGCATCCCCCTACCCGCTCGGCCGTACCCGACCGCTATAATCGCGGCCTTTGGCCATGCGCATCGCGATCGGCGCCGACCATGCCGGGTTCGAGCTCAAGACCCTGCTGGCGAAGCATCTCAGCGACCTGGGGCACGAGGTCGTCAACCTCGGAACCGACTCCGATCATCCCGTCGACTACCCCGACTACGCAGAGGCCGTCGCGCTCGCGGTCCGAGAGGGACAGGCCGTGCGCGGCGTCGTCGTCTGCGGCAGCGGCGTCGGGGCTTCCGTCGCCGCCAACAAGGTCCCTGGGATCCGGGCGGGGTTGTGTCACGACGCCTACTCCGCTCACCAGGGCGTGGAGCACGACGACGTCAACGTCCTGGTGATGGGATCGAGGGTGATCGGCCGAGCCGTGGCGCTGGAGATCCTCGAAAGCTTTCTCGGCGCGAAGTTCAGTGACGAGGAGCGGCACAGCCGGCGGCTCGAGAAGGTGCGCGCCATCGAGCGTCGCTTCGGCAAGACCTTCGAGGCGCCCATGGGCTTCGCGCTCACCGAGGAGCTGCAGGCGCGCGTCGAGGCTCAGCTGGCGCAGTGGGAGAAGGCCGGTACGATCGAGCGGGTCTGGGCCCGGGACGCCTCGGTGTGGACCCGTCACGGCGAGGAAGCCTGGCTGGGATGGTTGCGCGCCACCGACGATGCGACCGCCCTGATCGACGAGCTGAAGGGATTCGGCCGTGAGCTGCGCCGCGACGGCATCGAGCAGCTGCTGCTGCTCGGAATGGGCGGCTCGAGCCTCTGCCCCGACGTCCTCGCTCGAAGCTTCGGCAACATCCCCGGGCAGCCGGTGTTGCGAGTCCTGGACTCGACCGATCCCGCCCAACTGCGCAGCGCCGAAGCCGACATCGACTTCGCGCGCACGCTCATCGTAGTGGCGAGCAAATCGGGGACGACGCTCGAGCCGGCCGTATTCATGGAGTACTTCCTGGCTCGCGCGAGAGACGCGATCGGGGAAGCCGCCGGCCGCCATTTCGTCGCGATCACCGATCCCGGCTCGCAGCTGGAAAGCCGCGCCGAGAGCGAAGGGTTCAGGAGAATCTTCCGCGGCGAGCCGAGCATCGGTGGTCGCTACTCCGCGCTGTCGCCCTTCGGTCTCGTTCCCGCCGCCCTGATGGGCCTCGATGTCGGACGACTGGTCGAGGGGGCCAAGCAGATGGCACGCGCCTGCGCTCCGCCGGAGCCGCTTCAGCGCAACCCGGGCGCCGTCCTCGGGGCCGTGCTGGGGCACGCGGCCGAGATGGGCCGCGACAAGCTGACGCTCGTGCTCTCCCCCGCGGTCGAGGCGCTCGGCGCCTGGCTCGAGCAGCTGGTGGCGGAATCCACCGGCAAGCACGGCCGCGGGATCATCCCGGTCGTCGGTGAGAAGCTGGCCGAACCCGACAGCTACGGCAACGATCGGGTCTTCGTCTACACCCGCGTCCGCACGCTGTTCAATCGCAAGCTGGACGCTGCGGTCGATCGACTCGCCGAGTTTGGGCACCCGGTCATCCGGCTCGAGGTGGACGGTCCCTACGATCTGGGGGCAGAGTTCTTCCGGTGGGAGTTCGCGACTGCCCTGGCCGGCGCCGTGCTCGGAATCAATCCCTTCGACCAGCCGGACGTCGAGGCGAGCAAGCGGGCGACGAGAGCACTCACTGAAGAGTACGAGAGAACGGGCGACCTCCCGACAGAGCTTCCGGTACTGGAGGCGGACGGGCTGCAGGTCTTCGCAGGAGCCGACACGGCGAAGCATCTCGCCGCATCGAGCGACGGCACGTTGACCGGGCACCTGCGCGCGCACCTTGCGACATTGCAGGCCGGCGACTACTTCGCGCTGCTCGCGTACCTCGAAATGACGCGCGGTCACGACCAGCAGCTGCAGCGCATCCGCCAGCTCGTTCGCGACAGCAAACGCGTCGCGACGTGTGTCGGCTTTGGGCCACGCTTTCTCCACTCGACGGGACAGGCCTACAAGGGTGGACCCGCGTCCGGCGTCTTCATTCAGATCACCTGTCGCGACGCGAACGACCTCGCGATCCCAGGGCGCTCCTACTCGTTCGGCACCGTGAAGGCCGCTCAGGCTCTGGGCGATCTGAGCGTGCTCGTGGAGCGGGGCCGTCGCGCCCTGCGAGTTCACATCGACGGCGACGTGACGAGCGGGCTCGAGACGCTCGCGCTCTCCGTCGAGACGGCGCTCGGCCCGCTCCCCGGTTGAAGCTCCTCGGAGGTGACGTCGGGGGCACCGGGACACGGCTCGCGCTGTTCGAGCTGGACGGTCGAGCGTTTCGCACCGTGGCTGAGGCGAGCTACGACAGCGCCGACCACGCCAGCCTCGCCGCTGTCCTCGAGCGATTCCTCGAGACCTGCGATGGGCGTGGCGCCGCGGCCTGCCTCGGCCTTCCGGGTCCCATCGTCGGTCGGTATTGCGAAGTGACGAATCTGCCCTGGCGGGTCGACGCGGACGAGCTGCAGCGGCAATTTCCATTCGACCGGGTCTGGCTGCTCAATGACCTCGAGGCATCGGCCTGGGCGATCGAGGCCTATGGGGAAGACGACCTCGTCGAGCTGCGGCGGGGCCGGACCGATCCCGCCGGCAACGCAGCTCTCGTCTCTGCCGGAACGGGCCACGGACAAGCCGGCCTCATCTTCGACGGTACGCGGCTGCGCCCCTTCGCCACCGAAGGGGGGCACACGTCCTTCGCCCCACGCAACGAGAGACAGGACCAGCTGCTGTCCTACCTGCGCGAGCGGCACACGCACGTGGACTGGGAACGCGTCGTCTCGGGACCGGGGTTGCACAACATCTACCTGTTCCTTCGCTCCCAGCGCGGCGTCGAAGCGCCCGCGTGGCTGGACACTGCAATGCAGGGCGCGGACCCCTCGGCGGTCATCTCCGAAGTGGGGCTCGAGCACCGCGACCCGATCTGCGACGAGGCCCTCGACATGTTCGTGGAGGCCTACGGCGTCGAGGCCGGCAACCTCGCCCTCAAGTTCAAAGCGACCGGAGGCGTCTACCTGGGCGGCGGCATCGCGCCCCAGATCCTGGACCGTCTGCGCGGGCCGCTGTTCGAGGATGCGTTCCTCGACAAGGGTTCGATGCGCGACCTGGTCGCCAACATCCCCGTCCGTGTGGTCATCGCCCGCCAGGCTGGCGTGCTCGGAGCCGCTCGCTACGCGGCGGTCCAGGCTGGACTTCTTTGAGCGTCTCCGCCCGCGGGGTATCATCCGCGCGTTTTGTCGGCTGACGGAGGCATTTTGATGCAGCGTGGACAATGGGGTAGCCGCTTCGGCTTCGTGCTGGCGGCGGCCGGCTCGGCCATCGGCCTCGGCAACATCTGGAAGTTTCCCTATGTGACGGGCGAGAACGGGGGCGGGCTGTTCGTCCTCATCTATCTCGCGGCGGTCGCGGTCGTGGGGCTGCCGATCATGATGGCCGAGGTCTACATCGGCCGAACCACCCAGCTCTCGCCGGTCGGCGCCTTTCGAAAGCTGGCGAGCAGGGGAAGCCCGTGGGTCGTGATCGCCTGGATGGGCGTCAGCTGTGCCTTCATCATCCTTTCTTACTACGCGGTCGTCGCGGGCTGGACCCTCTACTACATCTGGCTCTCGGCGAGCGGGGCCTTCGCGGGTCAGGACGCAGCAACGATCTCCGGGATCTTCGGGCGTGTCTACGCCGACCCCACGCTCAACATCGTCTTCCTGACGTTGTTCATGGCAGCCACGATGGGCATCGTGGTCGGCGGTATCAAGCAGGGTCTCGAGCGGTGGGTGCGCTTTTTGATGCCCGCGCTCTTCCTGATGATGCTGGCCTTGCTGGTTCGGGCCGCGACGACGGGCAGCTTCGGAGCGGCCCTCGAGTTCGTGTTCTTTCCTCACTTCGACAAGCTCACGCCGGGCGGAGCCCTCGAAGCGCTCGGTCAGGCGTTCTTCAGCCTCAGCCTCGGAATGGGCGCCCTGGTCACCTACGGCAGCTACCTACGGAAAGACGACGACCTCGTCTCGACGACCATCACCATCGCAGGGCTGGACACCGCCATCGCGCTGATGGCCAGCATGGTCTTGTTTCCCTTCATGTTCGCGGCCGGGCTGGAGCCGGCGGCCGGGCCGGGTCTGGTCTTCGTGACGATTCCCATCGCGTTCTCGCAGATGGCGGGAGCGGCCTTCTGGTCGACGGTCTTCTTCCTGCTCATCGCGTTCGCTGCGCTGACGAGCACGATCTCGCTGCTCGAGGTCGCGGCCAGCTACTTCATCGACGAGCTCGGCTGGTCACGGCGGCGCGCGACGCTGACCTGCGGCCTGTCGATTCTGGCGCTCGCCATCCCCTCGGGCCTGAGCGGCGGCATGGGCTTCTTCGGCGCTGGCTTCCAGAAGCTGACGGAACCCCTCTTCGGCCTCGGGCAGGGGAAGAACTGGTTCGACACCCTCGACTACGCAGCGAGCAACTGGCTGCTGCCGATCGGTGGCCTGGGCATCGCGGCGATCGTCGCGTGGCACGTCGGCGATCAGGCGCGCGAGCAGGGCTTCAAGACGGGCTCTCGCTTGGGCTCTTTGTACTGGGGCTGGGTGGTGTTTCTTCGTTACGTCGTGCCGATCGCGGTCGGCGCGGTCTTCCTTCACGCAATCGGGGTGTTCTGAGCACCGCGCACCCGAAGATCGAAGAACCCCACGAAGTCGTCGTCGTTGGGGCGGGCCCTGCCGGCCTCGCGTGCGCCGCGGGCCTCCACCGAGCCGGCTACCGCTACGTCGTGATCGAGAAGGGCTGCATCGTCGACGCGATCCAACGCTTCCCCAGCCAGATGGTGTTCTTCACGACGCCGGAACTGCTCGAGATCGCCGGCTACCCCGTCGTCTGCCAAGGCGCCAAGCCGACGCGTGCCGAAGCGCTGATGTACTACCGCCGCGTCGTGCAGGCCCTCGGCCTCAACGTGCGGCAGTACGAGCGGGCCGTCGGCTTCACGGGCAGCGACGGTCACTTCGAGATCGAGACGCTGGCGCAGCCGAGCGGCGAGCGCCGCGTCACGACCACACGCAAGCTGGTGCTCGCCCTCGGCAACTACGACAACCCCAATCTGCTCGGTATTCCCGGCGAGAACCTGCCCAAGGTCTCACACTACTTCACGGAGGCGCACCCCCACTGCGATCGCGACGTCGTCGTGATCGGCGCGGGCAACTCTGGCGCGGAAGCCGCGCTGGACCTGTATCGGGCGGGAGCGCGCGTCACGCTCGTTCACAGAGGTGCGAAGCCCAGCCGCACGCTCAAGTACTGGGTCGGCCCGGACCTCGGCAACCGCATCGAGCGCGGTGAGATCGCGGCCAGGTTCCTGACGGAAGTCACCGCCATCGACGCCACGAGCGTCCGGCTGCGACAGGTCGAGACGGGAAAGACCGACCGGCTCCCGAACGACCAGGTCTTCGCACTGACCGGCTATCACGCCGACTTCGATCTCATGCGGCGGCTCGGCATCGGGCTCGACGAGCAGACGCTGAAGCCGACCGTGCACCCGGAGACGTTCGAATCGAACATCCCCGGCCTCTACCTCGCGGGAGTCATGATCGCAGGCGTCGAGGCCAACAAGGTGTTCATCGAGAACGGGCGTTTCCATGGCGAGAAGATCGTCGCCGCGCTGCGCGAGGTGGCGCCTCCCGGCCGCGGCGTGGGGGCAGCGGGCCGGTGACGCACGTGAGAGTCTGCGTCGAGTGCGGCGAGGAGTACCGGCCCGAGATCGCCCAATGCGCCGACTGTGGCGGGGACCTCGAGGACCGACACCTCGGAGACGACGAGCCCGGGTTCGCGGCCGAGCCAGAGCTTCCGGAATGGCGACCCACCCCCCCGCCACCCGATCATCGCGCCGTGTTCCACACCAACCAGGCGCGCGACGTCGCTCCGCTGGCCGAAAAGCTCGCCGAAGCGGGCGTCACCTTCCACCTGCACCCAGAGCGCGAAGGGTCTGGAGTGCGCTTCGGGCTCTACGTCGCCGAAGCCGACGCCGCCGCCGCGTTGCGGGCCATCGCCAGCATCGTCGACGTCGAGGCCGAGGCGACCCGACTCGAGGCGATCGAGAGAGGCTTCGACCCGGCGAAGGGTTACGGCAACTGCCCTGCGTGCGGGACCTGGCTTGCGGCCGGCAGCCTCGAGTGCCCGGAGTGCGGCCTGGCGATGGGGGCTCCCGTCACCACCTGCCCGGAGTGCGGGGGCGACCTGGATTCTGCAGGGGCGTGTCCACGGTGCGAGTCCGCCCTGTGACGGAGCTTCTGCCCTGTCTCGAGATCAAAGCCGAACGGGACACTCGGGGGGCGGTGATCTGGCTGCACGGCCTGGGTGCGTCCGGGCACGACTTCGAAGACGTCGTGCCTCTGCTCCAGCGGCCGGACGTCCGCTTCGTCTTCCCCCACGCCCCACCCAAGCCGGTCACCATCAACGCCGGGCTGATCATGCCGGCCTGGTACGACATCCTCTCCCTCGAAGGGCCCCGCCTCGAAGAAGACGAGCGCGGCATCCGCAGCTCGGCAGAGCTGGTCCGGGCGCTCATCGAGCGAGAACGAGAACACGGGCTCGAGGCCGCGCAGATCGTGTTGGCGGGCTTCAGCCAGGGGGGAGCGATGGCGCTCTTCGTGGCCGACCGCCATGAGGAGGCGCTCGCGGGACTCATGGTGCTGAGCGGCTACGAGCTGCTCGCCGACACTCGCGAAGCCGAGCAACGGGACGCCAACGCACGAACGCCGCTGTTGCTCTGCCACGGTCTCCATGACCCGATGGTGCCGATCTCCCGGGGACGCGAGGCATTCGAGGCGCACGCCGTGAATGGGCGGCCGGCCACCAAGCACGAGTTCCCGATGGCCCACCAGATGTGCATGGAGGAGATCGACGTCATCCGGAATTGGCTCGCGGAGCGCTTCGCTTCGAGCTGAGCTTCGCTCGCGCCCCGCGCGGCTACTGAAAACTCGAGAAGCCGAAGCTGGGCAGGCGCGCCGCGCTCCGACCCTGCCACGTGCGATCGCCTCGAACATCGCCTCGGCCATGATGTCGTAGCCGATCGGGTTGGGATGCACGTGGTCCTCGAACAGACCCGCGAGGTCGCCCCCGGCGAGCAGCGCCGCGTGCACATCCATCACCACGGCGCCCTCCTCGACGGCCATCGCCTTGATCAACTCGTTGGCGTCCCGAACCCAGTCGTTGCGGGATGGCGGTGCGCGATCGTCGAAGCCCGTGTTGGTGGGTGGGATCGTGGCGACGAACGGCCAGCTCGACTTGTTGCGCACCTCGCGGATGATCGAGCGGAGGCTGTCGACGGTGAAGCAGGTCGCCGGCACGAGACACGAGTTCCAGTCGTTCGTGCCATAGACGATCAGCACGATCGCCGGGTCGTGCTCGAAGAGCTGGAACTTGATGCGATCCGCACCCTGCGCGGAGGTCGTGCCGCCGAGGCCCTGGTTCAGAATCTCGGCGATTCCGAAGTGACCCTCCAGCATCGTCTGCAGCGTGCGGCGATAGGCGAAGTTGCCCTCCCTGCTGTTGCCCTCGGTGATGCTGTCGCCGAACGCCATGTAGCGGTTCGCCAGGTTGGTCCCGGTTCGGAGCGTCACGGGCAGCTCGACCCGCGACATCGTCGGCACGGAGACCTGAAGCAGGGTCGCGGCCTCGTAGTACGGCGGCAGCGAGTCGGGCTTGACAGAGGCCGTGTGAGTCCCCGCCGGCACGCCGGCGACGGTGGCTTCGCCCGTCAGCGCCGCGGATTGCGCCGTGCGACTGCCGACCTCGACAGTCGCCTCCGGAATCCGGTTGACCTCGAACCCATCCAGCTGGCCGTTCCCGTTCTCGTCGTAGTAGACGACGACGTCCACGCTGTGCGTGTTGCCGCCTGGAGGTGGCGACCTCGGCGCGGTCGGGGAGTCTCCCCCGCCTTTGCAGCCCGCGAGAGCGAGAACGAGCCCCACCAGGGCGATTCCGGCTGGGTGAGTCCGTCGAGCAACGGGCGGCACGGCGGCGGAGAATAGCACCGGTCTCTCGGAAGTGCTACTCAGGGCTGACTTTGCGCCCGTTCCACGGCTCCATCGCGGCGCGCGACCAGGGCGGTCGTCGGGAGGCCAAGAATCGAGATCGCGAAACCCCAGAGCACCCAGGCGGGCCGGTACTTGTGCAAACCGCTCAACGCGACCGCTCCCCTGCCCCGGTGCTGGCTAGGAGTTTGCGCGGCAGGAACGAAATCGGGTGAATGAGCGTTTTTGAAGTTATGGGAACGAGTTTCCGTCCGTACAGTCCTGACCAATCGAGTTTGTTTCCGTCGAATCCACGAGACTGGCTTCCGGAGGGTCATCTTTCGTTTTTCATCTCGGATACGGTGGAGGCGATGGATGTGCGTGCTTTCTACGAGCGCTACGAGGGCGATGGACGTCGGAACCGACGATTCGATCCTCGAATGATGCTGAAGGTTCTGATCTACGGCTATGCGACAGGGACGTTTTCGTCTCGTGGAATCGCGAAGAAGCTGGAAGAGGATGTCGCATACCGTTATTTGAGCGGAGGCAATTTCCCGGCACACCGGACGATCAATGATTTCCGTTGTGACCATTTGTCCCAGTTTCGATCTGTATTCGTCCAAGTCGTGCGTCTGGCTCAAGAAGTGGGTTTGGTCAAGCTTGGGACGTTGATTCTGGATGGAACGAAGGTCAAGGCGAATGCCAGCAAGCACAAGGCGATGAGCTACGAGCGTATGAAGAAAACGGAGAAACAGCTCCGTCGAGAGATTCGGGCTATCACCGCTCTTGCGAAACAAGAAGATGCTGCGGAAGACGTCGAGTTTGGTCCTGATTTTCGTGGCGACGAACTGCCAGAAGAGCTGGCGCGCCGAGATTCACGGCTCAAGAAAATCCAAGCAGCGAAGGCACGTCTGGAGGCCCGTCAGAAGGAAGAAGATCAGCAGGCCGGACGTCGGCCAGGGGATGACAAGGAATCGAAGCGAGGGCCAAAGTTCAAAAGGAGATTTGGCGTACCTCCGGACAAGAAGCAGGACAACTTCACCGATCCCGAAAGCCGCATCATGAAGGATTCGAGTGGCTACCAGCAGTGCTTCAATGCCCAAGCCGCCGTCGACGAGAAATCGCAGCTGATCGTTGCGACCGGGTTGACCAACAACGCTGCGGATGTCGGTCAGCTCGAGCCGATGCTGAAAACGGCTCAAGCCAACACCGGTGAGAAGCCCAAGCGTGCCCTGGCCGATGCCGGCTACCGTTCCGAAAAGAACCTACTGCACTTGGAACGTACCGGAATCGACGGTTTCGTGGCTCTGGGGAGAGAAAAGAAAGACTCTCCACCAACGTCGAATTCGAAGCTCGAAGCGACGCTCCGCATGAAGGCGAAGCTCAAGACGAAACGTGGTCGCAAGTGGTACAAGCGGCGCAAACTCGGCGAACCGCCATTCGGATGGATCAAGGCTGTGCTTGGTTTCCAATCCTTCAGCCTTCGAGGGCTTGAGAAAACCAGCGCCGAGTGGAATCTCGTTTGCTTGGCGCTCAACCTCAGGAGACTCAATCAGAAGATGGTCTGGGTATGACCACCACCCGGCCTTGGATCCGCCCGTCCTCCCTCGCGAGCACTCGTCCGCGAGCCCACTACTGCCGTTTAACCCAGGCAAGATGATCTCTCGGGTGATGTCCCGTCGCTTGTTGAAACTGAGCGGCGGCAGTTCACGTCCTAAGCGGCGTTCTCCTTCTCGTCAAGTGCTGCGTCTCGTGCTCTGAGGGCAGCGATCAGTTTGGGCATCTCTCGGTAGCCTCTGATACGCCGGAAGCGCTGTTCGGCATCCAACACGGCGGCGTCACACCAGCGGAGAATCATGCGACCTCCGCGCCAGCGCTTCACGCGCCGCGAGACTCTGCGGACGCTGCCAATGAGGTTGTCGATCGGATTCGTTGTTCGCAGCGACAGCTGGAGCCGTTCGGGGAGTTCGAGCTCGATGACAGTGAGCGTCTGGTCGAGGCCCTCGCGCAGGGAGGCGGCAGCGCCAGGATGCTCGGACTCGAGACGGGTGGCGAGAGCCTCGAGGAGCCGCTTTGCCCGCTTAGCGTCGCGACACTCGTAGGCTTGACTCATCGCCCGTCGCACACCAGGTCGCATCGACTCCGGCAAGTGGTCGGCAACGTTCCGCTTCTTGTGCTCCTGGCAGCGCTGGATGAAGGCACGGCCTCCGAAGACGTCCCTGCAAGCCTTGTGTAGAGCCTTCGCTCCGTCAAGGACGATGAGCAAGCTGCGGTTCGTCTGCAGACCGCGTGAGGCGAGATTCTCGAGCAGGGCTTTACAGGCCCGAGCGTTCCCGGTCGCCCCTTCCCACAGGCCCAAGACCTGCTTCTTCCCGTCGTTTTCGAAGCCGAGCGCCACCAGAACGACGTGATCCTCAAAGTGAATTCCGTCGATCATCAGCGCCGCCAATTCCAGTCTTGACAGATCGCGACGCTGCAGCTTCACCAGGTGTCGCCGTGTTCCTTCGAGGAAACGCCGGCTGACGGCACTCCGGCTCTTGCCCCGTTCCGGGACTTCGACCGGAAGCTTCTCTAACGAACCCGAGTAGCCTCGTGTCGACACGCCAAGGATCATCTGCTCGAGGGCCCGTTGCTTCAGTGGATCCTCACGAGACCATTCCGTCCACGCCGGCAGCTCGAGCTCGCGGCCGTCGACCGACCGAACCCGAGGGCGCGGCAGCGTCACCCAACGTCCGCCCATAACCAGCGATCCGACCGTCGTTCCGTGGCGATGAGCTTTGCGATCCGCGTTCTGCTTGTAGCGTGGCCCGCACAGCACCTCCTGCTGAGCACGCAGCATCTCGATCGCCTGGATCGTTCCGCTCGCGATCACAGTCTCGAGTAGCGTCTGACGCATCAGTTCAGCCAGCGGCGACGCTAATTGACCAACAACCTCTTGGGGGATGGCTCGTCTGCTGATAGCTTTCTTCATGGCGGCTTTCTCCTCCTTTGATCCAGCCCGATGATCCCATCGGGCCGGAGAGGCCGCCACTCAACTTTCAACAGATTTCGGGACTACACCATCTCTCGGGTCACAAGGCACGATGACACACCCGGGCTGAACTACTGCCGCGCAGACTCCTAGCGGCACGTTCCGAGGGGGAGGCCCGTGAACCCCGTGGCGCTTCAGCGACGGGAAGTCGGAGGCGATTGCGCCGCACCCGGGTGAGTGCGGCCCCCGGAGACGGGGACCTTAGCGATAGCTAGGCCGCGTTCTCCTCCTCGACGACGCGGCCGTCGAACAGGTGGACGGTGCGGTCGGCGTGACGCGCGAAGCGTGGGTCGTGCGTGACCATGCAGATGGTCGAACCGGCCTGGTGAAGCTCCAGCATCAGCTCCATCACGGCATCGCCGTTCTTGGAGTCGAGGTTTCCGGTCGGCTCGTCGGCGAGGAGGATCGACGGCTCGCCGACAAGCGCGCGCGACGGCCACACGCTGCTGCTGACCACCCGAGAGTTGGGTAGTGGGGTCTTTTGAAATTCAGGCATTCGATTTATTTTTGTAGGGTCCGCGCTTGCGGGGCTGCTTCGCCTCGACCCCTTCGAGCAGTCCGACCATTTTTTCGATAGTCCAAACGTGATCACTCACGCCAGCTTCCATCGCGGGCGTGACGCGCAACGTCTGATGCACGCGACCGAAATTGTAATACATGATGAACATGGCGAATGCCGAGACGTGATTCGCGAGTTTCTTTGAGAAGCCGTTCGTCAGACGCGTGTAGCGACGATTCTGCATGCGGACCGTCAAATTGTGGCGCTCGATGTAGCTCGTGGAAATGTGCTTAGCGTCGGGATTACCCGTGATGGCCTTCTGGCTCGCGCCTGTGCACACTGCCGGGCTGTAGCGCTTCTCACCTTCCGGCGCATTCCCGTAATGTTTAATGAGCATGGCAAAGTCAACGTCCGCGCCGAAAGCATCTTCGACGGCGCTCAGGTACAACTTGAGTCCATCTGACGTGAGCTGCACGCGGTTTGCGAGACGGCCCGCGAGGTCTTGAACGAACTCGGTAGCGCAGCCCGCGTCACGGCTACCCACAAGCCAACTCGGGATCAGCTTCGTATCAGCGTCGATCGCGGTAAACGTCCAAACGTCTCCGGCCCCATACTTCCGGCGCATCTCCGGCGTAGCCCTTTTTTCTTTCGCATAGCAAAAACTCCAGACTTCATCGAGTTGCAGGCGTTTGCACGTCAGGTTGCGGAGCACACGATCCTGATGCTCCTGGCAGACTTCACCCATGTCTACGATGAGGCGGGTAATGGCCTTCTTCGTCACGCCCGTGATGCGCTCCGTCGAACGGATGGAATTGCCCTCAACGATGCACCGGATTACTTGTGCTCGCGTCTTTGTGTCCAGCCTGTTCATATGACTCATTATGCTTGTCTTGTACTATCAAGTTAAGCATAAATAGTTATTTAACAAAATCAGCAAATTTGTATTTGACGGCCCGTCAGGAAAGGAGTACGCTCCATTCTGATGAAACCGGACCAATTCAAAACACCAGGCCAGTACATCAAATCGCTGCTGCACGAGCGCGGCTGGACTCAGCGCGTCCTTGCCATCGTGCTCGGTGTTCATGAGGCGGGGCTAAACATGGTCATCGCAGGGAAAAGGCCACTTGACGCTCAATTGGCTCTCACCTTGTCGGAGGTCTTCGACGTGTCCCCCGATGCGCTTCTCAGCCTTCAGAAATCGTACGAACTGGCCAAGGCGCGAATCGTGGCGATACCAGACCCGTCCCGTTCTGTGCGCGCGCAGCTCTACGGCAATCTTCCCGTCGTCGAAATGATCAAGCGTGGGTGGCTTGAGGCCGAGGACATTCGAGACACGGCGCAGGTTGAATCATCTTTGGTGAAGTTCTTCGGGATGGAGAGCGTAGACGAGATCGAGATCCTGCCGCATGCGGCGAAGAAGACGAAAATCTCCGTAAATGTCACCGCAGCCCAATTGGCGTGGATCTACCGCGTGAAACAGATCGCGGCCGAGATGTTGGTCGCGCCGTATTCGCCGAGGAAGGTTCGGGGATCAGTGTCCAAGCTCAGGGACCTATTGGTGTCTCCTGAGGCGGCGGGAAAGGTTCCGCGAATCCTGACAGAAAGCGGGATTCGCTTCGTGATCGTGGAGGCGCTGTCCTCCTCCAAGATCGACGGCGTGTGCTTCTGGCTCGACGACTTCTCACCCGTCATCGGATTGACCCTTCGCTTTGACCGAATAGACAATTTTTGGTTCGTGCTTCGGCACGAGCTCGAACACGTGATTCAACGGCATGGTCGAAGCGCCGCAATGCTCGATGTAGAACTAGAGGGAGACCGCGCTGGAACGGGTGATGACATTGCCGAAGAGGAGCGGGTTGCCAACGACGCGGCGGCGTCGTTCTGCGTTCCGCGCGAGAAGCTAGACCGCTTCATCGCACGGAAGTCTCCGTTCTTAACAGAGCGGGATATCTTGGGTTTTTCACGAACGGTTGGAGTCCATCCAGGCTTGGTCGCCGGGCAACTCCAACACCGAACGAAGCGATACGACCGGTTTCGCAAGCACTTGGCCAAGGTGAGGGCAATCGTGAGGCCGAACGCATTCGTAGATGGCTGGGGCGATGTTGCCCCAGTCGACTTGTAAGGAAACAAGCGGGGGTCGAACAGGATGTCAAAGTCACACGAGCTTCAGCGCTTCATTCACTGGTATAGGGAGGAGACAGGGATCTTCGGGGCAAAGATGGGCGACATTGCGGCATTCGCGGTCAGCAAGGGCTACGAGCTACCGCCTCCAGCCGACCCTCTAGAACGACTGGCAAAACAGCTTGCGCGTGCAGCTAGGGAAGAGACGCGGCGGGACCAAACGACCGGGCGCCCCTACCGAGTGAATCATGCGTTCCCGGTGGTTCAGTCGAACGGGCAGTATCTAATGCTGTGGGTCGATATCGATGAAGCCCCACGTAACGTCATGGAGAAGTCGTTGGTTAATCGGCGCGAACAGATGGTAGGCGATGCACTCAGCCTCGACCACGACGCCGAGCACTGGAACAATATGCATCCAGACGAGGAGCCTATCCAACTGCCACTCGACTTCACTGACGACGTGGAGTGGAAGAAGAACGAGCCGCTAGAAGACGCCGGTTAGTCAGATTTCTTCCAGCGCGCTTCCGCTGCGATCCTGGCGATTTCGGTGCGTTCCTCAGCGGTTAACTTGCTCGCACGCGCCTTACCGCCTGCTTTACCGGCTTTGCGAGCGCGCTTCACGAGCTTTTCGTTCTTCTCGTCGTCTTCCAGCGGCGTCCCACCGAGGTGCTCGCCTATCGCCTGCTCTAAGACGCTGCGCGCTTTGACGGTGAAGTCGTGGTCTTTCGAGGTGCCTTCTCGCTTCTTGTCTGGCTGCTTTCGTGGCGTTGTGCCCGATCTTGGCAGACAGGACGAAATGAATCAAGGGTTGGCATTTTCAAAAGACCCCACTACCGAGAGTTGGCTGGGCAGATGCTTGGCGCGGTGGCCCATACCGACCCGCTCCAGCGCCTTGGCGACGCGCTCGCGGCGCTCAGCCGCCTTCGTGCCCCGGTAGGTCAGAGGCAGCTCGACGTTCTCGAAGACGGTGAGGTCGCCAATCAGGTTGAAGCTCTGGAAGATGAAGCCGATCTCCCGATTCCGGATGCGGGCGCGGTCGGACAGGCTCAGGTCCTGTACGGGTCGGGTGTTCAGGATGTAGGTGCCCTCGGTGGGTGTGTCGAGCAGGCCTAGGATCGACAGCAACGTCGACTTGCCGCAGCCCGATGGCCCAGAGATGGCCACGTACTCACCCTTTTGGATGTCGAGGTGCACGCCGGCCAGGGCGTGTGTCTCGACCTCGTCCGTGTAGAAAATCTTCGCCAGGTCCTTCAGGTGGATCAGGGCTACTTCCGCTTCGCTCATATCTCTCCTCCGACCGGTCCGAACCCGCTCGCCACCAGTCAGTTCAGGCGAATTCGATCGAACGCGTCCCAGGCGGACGTGTCCGACAGGATCACCTGGTCTCCCTCCTGCAATCCTTCGACGATCTCGACGGTGTTGACCGAGCTTCGGCCGAGGCGAACCTGCGCTCGTCGGGCGTCGTCGCTGTCGGGGTCCAGCCTGAACAGCCCGACGAGGCTGTCACTCTGGCCCTGTGCGGGTCGGCCCACATAGAGTACGTCCTCGAGTCGCTCGAGTTCCACAGTTCCGTCCACCGTGAGGTCGGGCCGCGTGCCTTTCGGCAGCTCGCTGTCGAGAGCCAGGTCGACCGTGACCGTGCCGTTCTGGGCAGCCGGATGGATCCGCGCCACATGGGCCTCGATCACGCCGTTGCGGGTGTCCACCCTGGCCACCAGGCCGATCTCGAGGTCCTTGGCCTGGGTCTCGGCGATTCGGACCACCGCCTTCAGGCGGTCGGGTTGAGCCACGCGGGCCAGGTTGGCTCCCGGAAGTACCTGCTGGCCGACCTCGACCGGCAGCTCCTGCAGCACGCCGTGGATGCCGGCCTTGACCTGCAAATCGTCGAATTGCTCCTGAACCAGCCGCATGCGCGCTCCGGCCTGGTCGACGGCGGCACTCTGGACCGCAAGCTGGGCCTCGATCGATTCGGCGGCGATCGCGAACCGCTGCTGCTCGATGCCATGTCGGTTCTCCAGCTCCTCGGCGGTGACCCGAGACAGCTGACGATCGATATCCGCAACGAGGCCCTCGGCGAAGAGCTGGGCGTCCCGATCGGCGCGCAAGCGGGCCTGCTCGTACTCGGCCTTCACACGCGCGGCGTTCGCAGCCTGCTCCAGGCGCTGGCTCTCGAGTTGGACTCGCAGCTCGGTGTAGCGCGCCCTGGCGGCCCGCATCTGCGACTCGGCATCCCGCAGATCCACCTCGAGTTGGGGATTCGAAAGCTCCAGGATCACCGAAGTCGGCTCGACCCTGGCGCCGGGGAGGATCAGTCGGCGTTCGACCCGACCCTGGGTACGCGCGGGGATCCAGCGGATCTCTTCCGGCTCCAGGGTGCCCAGTCCGCGAACCTGCCGCAGCATGGAGCCGCGCTTCACGGAATCGATCCACACGGTGGCGCGGTCGACGCTGGGGGCCGCAGGCTCCAGGGTGGAGAGACCAAGGGTGATCAGGAGCACGACGGCGAGGCCGGACCCCCCATAGATGATGCGCTTGATCTTCTTCTCACGTGCCCTTCCGGGGCGAGCGATGTCCAATCGAATCCTCCGATGCGCCCCCGCTACACGACGGCGCATCTCTGTCAACACCAAGCCTCGTGCCAGTCCTTGGCGAATCACCTAAGTTACTCGAAGTCAGCAGATTACAGCAAGCTCCGAGGGCTGGTTGGCAACCTCAGGTGTTCGTTTCCGACCACTCCATCCCGGCTGCGAGCGGGAGCCTGCTTCGAGGGCTGTTCTACCCGGCAGCCCTCTGGATCGACCAGATGAAATGGGTGAGGTTGTGGATTCGGACCTTCACCTCTTCTTCGGTCAGACCACCCCCCGACTTCGCGAACGCGTCGCCCCAGGCGGGCATGTCGGCGCCGCCGTGGCCCTTGACCGACTTGCGTCCATCGATGATCCTGGAGACGAGCTCGAGCGGAAAGACGTCCCCGTTTCTCCTCGACAGTTCCGTCAGGTCGGCGGGCGGCGTCCGCAGGTGTTCGGCGAGAGAGCCATCACCCAGTCCGGTCTTGCCGTGACAGCTCGCGCAGTAGCTCTTGTAGAGACCCTTCCCGACGCCGGCGGCCCCGGTGTCTGGCTTGTCCTGGGCGCCCGAGCCGAGGCCTGGGGAGCCAGCGATCATCAGGCCGCAGACGCCGAGTGCCATGAGCAGCTTCAAGTTCCTCATCTGGGTCCTCCTTTTCGCTGTACCCCAACCAGATCACTAGCAAATAGCGGACCGGATCTCGAAGTGTGGCTGGCTGGCGCTTCTAGGTTCGCTAGGGCGCTCTGCTATCATGCTTTTTTCTAACGAGTTGCGCGATGGCGCGGCTCGGTTGAAGGAGGCTCGATGGCCGGTGACCGGTGACAAAGAGCGCATCGCCGCGGCGAAGCGGGCGAACTGGGTCTCCACGACGCCCGGCGAGGTGGCGGAGGAAGATGAGAGCCTCGGCGTGGACGCCCCGAGGGCACAGCCGTCGTCGTCTCCGCCCGAAACGTCGCAGCCGATCGCCTTGCGTCGCAGCCCCGCGGCTTCCGAGCCCCCCGAGTCGGAGCCCGAGGTAGAGATTCTGGCGGATGACGAGGCCGCCGTCGCGGTCAGCGAGGCCGAGTTTGGCGGGCAGGTGATCGAGGTCATTCAGGAGGCTCTCCACACTTCGACCGAGACTGCCGAGCCCGCAGAGCCTGAAGAGGTGGAAAGCCCGCTCTTCAGCAGCTTCTCGGAGGATGAGCTGACGGCGGTCATCGGTGGCCTCACGCTCCTGAGCTTCGAGCCCGGCGACATCATCATTACGGAGGGCGACAAGGGAGACTCCCTCTTCACCATCACCACCGGTGTGACGAAAACCTTCCTTCGACAGCCCGAGGGTGGGCAGAAGTTGGTGCGGATCCTGAAAGAAGGGGATTTCTTCGGCGAGATCTCGATCCTGTCCGGCAAGCCGCGTACTGCGACGGTGACAGCTGCGACGGCGTGCGAGCTGCTCGAGCTCGATCGCGCGACGCTGGACGGAATCTGCGAGCGACAGCCGCACGTGCACAAGGTGCTCGAGGACTTCTACATTTCGAGGGCGACCGGGTCCTAGTGGCCTGTAACAGGGGATTCGATACCGGTGCGACCGTCGATGCATCCCGCCTGGCTGCGTCGCTCGTCGGTCAAATACTCCCGGTATTCTCCCTCCTCGGCTCCTTGCCATCCGGGCGCCTCGGCGGTCTCGCTGGCATCGACCTCCCTGTTACGGGCCACTAGTGTCGCTTCAACGTGTCGCGCCCCTCGGGGCGACCGAGCCTTGCCAGCGTGAACTCGAAGGCTGGCGCCTCACTGGGCTGACCGGGCCCGAATGGCGCGGACCGTTCGTGCGATGAACATCCGCTACTGCAGTGAGTTGAACCGCGACGTTCCTCCGGCTCACGGAGGGGAATTCGCGACCCTGCGCATCGGCCCGCTTCGTGTCTGGCCGCCCGTGGTGCTGGCTCCGATGGCGGGCGTTACGAACCCGCCGTTCAGGACGCTTTGCCGCCGCTATGGGGCCGGCCTCTATGTCAGCGAGATGATCACCGCTCGCGCCCTGGTGGAACGCAACGAGAAGACGCTTCGGCTTGCCGGCTTCGGCGAGGACGAACGACCCAGAAGCCTGCAGCTGTACGGGGTGGATCCCCGCACGGTCGGCAAGGCCGTCGCTTTTCTGGTCGGCGAAGGTCGGATCGACCACCTCGACATGAACTTCGGCTGCCCGGTGCGGAAGGTGACGGTGCGAGGGGGCGGCGCGGCATTGCCCCTCAAGCCGCGCCTGCTGCGCCAGATCGTCCGGGAAGCCGTTCGAAACGCCGGTTCGGTTCCCGTGACGATGAAGTTCCGAGTCGGCGTCGACGCCGGCCTCGAGACTCACCTGGACTCCGGTCGCATCGCCGAAGACGAAGGCTGTGCCGCGGTCGGCCTTCACGCCCGCACCGCCGCCCAGCTGTACGACGGCCAGGCGGACTGGGGGGCGATCGCCCTCCTCAAGCGGACCGTGTCGATACCCGTGCTCGGCAACGGCGACATCTGGGAGGCCGAGGACGCGCTGCGCATGATGCGCACCACCGGTTGTGACGGTGTCATCGTGGGACGGGGCTGCCTCGGACGGCCCTGGTTGTTTCGCGATCTCGCCGACGTCTTCGACGGCCGCGAGCCCTCCGATCCACCCAGCTTCGGTGAGGTCGTCGACGTGATGCTGGACCACGCACAGTTGCTCTCGGGCTGGCTGGGCGAAGCCGGCGCCATGCGAGCGTTTCGAAAGCACAGCTCCTGGTACACGAAGGGGTTTTCGGGAGGCGCGGCTCTGCGCCAGCGGTTGATGCACATCCGCTCGCTTCAGGAGCTGCGCGAGGCACTCGACGACCAGGATCGCAGCCAGCCCTTTCCGCCCCAGGCGATGCGCGTGCAACGTGGCAAGACTTCGGGCCGCCAACGAGTCGCCCTCCCGGACGGCTTTCTCGACGACCTCGAGGACGCGACCCCAGCCACCAGCGAGTTGGTCGCCTCCGGCGGCTAGGAGTCTGCGCGGCAGGAACGAAATCGGGTGAATGAGCGTTTTTGAAGTTATGGGAACGAGTTTCCGTCCGTACAGTCCTGACCAATCGAGTTTGTTTCCGTCGAATCCGCGAGACTGGCTTCCGGAGGGTCATCTTTCGTTTTTCATCTCGGATACGGTGGAGGCGATGGATGTGCGTGCTTTCTACGAGCGCTACGAGGGCGGTGGACGTCGGAACCGACGATTCGATCCTCGAATGATGCTGAAGGTTCTGATCTACGGCTATGCGACAGGGACGTTTTCGTCTCGTGGGATCGCGAAGAAGCTGGAAGAGGATGTCGCATACCGTTATTTGAGCGGAGGCAATTTCCCGGCACACCGGACGATCAATGATTTCCGTTGTGACCATTTGTCCCAGTTTCGATCTGTATTCGTCCAAGTCGTGCGTCTGGCTCAAGAAGTGGGTTTGGTCAAGCTTGGGACGTTGATTCTGGATGGAACGAAGGTCAAGGCGAATGCCAGCAAGCACAAGGCGATGAGCTACGAGCGTATGAAGAAAACGGAGAAACAGCTCCGTCGAGAGATTCGGGCTATCACCGCTCTTGCGAAACAAGAAGATGCTGCGGAAGACGTCGAGTTTGGTCCTGATTTTCGTGGCGACGAACTGCCAGAAGAGCTGGCGCGCCGAGATTCACGGCTCAAGAAAATCCAAGCAGCGAAGGCACGTCTGGAGGCCCGTCAGAAGGAAGAAGATCAGCAGGCCGGACGTCGGCCAGGGGATGACAAGGAATCGAAGCGAGGGCCAAAGTTCAAAAGGAGATTTGGCGTACCTCCGGACAAGAAGCAGGACAACTTCACCGATCCCGAAAGCCGCATCATGAAGGATTCGAGTGGCTACCAGCAGTGCTTCAATGCCCAAGCCGCCGTCGACGAGAAATCGCAGCTGATCGTTGCGACCGGGTTGACCAACAACGCTGCGGATGTCGGTCAGCTCGAGCCGATGCTGAAAACGGCTCAAGCCAACACCGGTGAGAAGCCCAAGCGTGCCCTGGCCGATGCCGGCTACCGTTCCGAAAAGAACCTACTGCACTTGGAACGTACCGGAATCGACGGTTTCGTGGCTCTGGGGAGAGAAAAGAAAGACTCTCCACCAACGTCGAATTCGAAGCTCGAAGCGACGCTCCGCATGAAGGCGAAGCTCAAGACGAAACGTGGTCGCAAGTGGTACAAGCGGCGCAAACTCGGCGAACCGCCATTCGGATGGATCAAGGCTGTGCTTGGTTTCCAATCCTTCAGCCTTCGAGGGCTTGAGAAAACCAGCGCCGAGTGGAATCTCGTTTGCTTGGCGCTCAACCTCAGGAGACTCAATCAGAAGATGGTCTGGGTATGACCACCACCCGGCCTTGGATCCGCCCGTCCTCCCTCGCGAGCACTCGTCCGCGAGCCCACTACTGCCGTTTAACCCAGGCAAGATGATCTCTCGGGTCACAAGGCACGATGACACACCCGGGCTGAACTACTGCCGCGCAGACTCCTAGGGCCGTCTGTCGTCAGGTTGGCGGCTCAACGAACGAGCCGACAGCTTTGTGGAGCAGGTCGGGGCACTACCCGTGTCACGGCTCGCCGACGACGTGGACGATCAGCTCGCGCCGGTCGCCTGCGAGGCGGTGCTCCCAGACGTAGATCCCCTGCCATGTGCCGAGCGTGAGGCGCCCGTCGGCGATGGGGATCGACTCGGTCGATCGCGTGAGGGCCGATTTGACGTGCGAGGGCATGTCGTCGGGGCCCTCGGAGACGTGGCTGAACAGCGGGTCTCCGTCGGGGACGAGTCGGCTGAGAAACGCCTCGAGGTCTCGGCGGACTGCCGGATCAGCATTCTCCTGGACGACCAGGCTGGCCGACGTGTGCCGGATGAAGATGGTGCACAACCCGGAGCGGATGCCGGCCCCTTCGACGACACGCTGGATTTCCCGCGTCACATCGGTCAGCCCTCGACGCGTGTCGATCCGCAGCGATTCTCGGAACTGTTTCATGCTTGCCTCGCCGTTCGCTGATTGTAGCCGCCGGCGTCCGCGCCGCCTCGAACCGGTCTGGCAACTCATTGACAGAATTGGAGTTATGCCGCATATAATGAGCCTCGCAAAGATGCCGCCCGCCCGTATACTTCCGCGTCCCGAGCACAACGTCTCGCGCAAGAACATCGATCCGGACGCGCTGAAGGTGCTCTACCGCCTGAAGAACCACGGGTACACCGCCTACCTGGTGGGCGGGGGTGTTCGCGACCTGCTGCTCGAGAGGACGCCCAAGGACTTCGACATCAGTACGTCGGCCCATCCTCACGCCGTGAAGCGGCTGTTTCGCAACTGCTTCATCATCGGCCGCCGCTTTCGGCTCTGCCACGTGCGCTTCGGGCGCAAGGCGATCGAGGTCGCCACTTTCCGGAAGCAGGCTCCGGTGGCCGACGACGACGGGCTGGTGCGTCGAGACAATACGTTCGGCACGCCGGAAGAGGACGCGTTCAGACGCGACTTCACCGTCAACGCGTTGTTCTACGACATCGCGACCTTCTCGGTGATCGACTACTGCGGCGGGCTCGAGGACGTGGAGCGCAAGGTGATCCGTTGTATCGGGGACCCGATGGTGCGGTTCCAGGAGGATCCGGTCCGCATGTTCCGGGCGGTGTCGCTCGCGTCCCGGCTGGGGTTCTCGATCGACCGCGATTCGCTCGAAGCGATCCGCGCGCTGCGCGGGGAGATCGTCAAGAGCAGTCCGCCACGCCTGCTGGAGGAGACGTACAAAGTGCTGCGGCAGGGGGCCGCGCGGCGTACGTTCGAGAAGCTGCACGAGGTCGGGCTGCTCTCCTACCTGCTGCCCGAGGCGGCGGCTGCGATCGAGGACGGCGCCGAGCCGCTTCTGGGAAGCCTCGCGCGTCTCGATGCCTTCCGACACGCTGGCCTGGCGGCCCCGCAGCAACTGACCAACCCGGTTCTCATGGGGACGCTCCTCGTGCCCCTCGGTGTGCCGTTGCGGCGCGTGAACGCCGGGGGTCGAGGTGCGCGCACGCGAGACGCAGAGATCAACGCCGAGCTGGAGGCGCTCGATGCGCTCGAACCCGAAGAGCCCGCTCCCGTGGGGCCGCAGCCACCCGTCCTCTTGCCGTTCGCGCGTCGCGATCTCGAAACCCTGCGCTTGGTGCTCGGTGCGCAGAGAAGGCTGCGGGAGGTGGGGAGCGCCCCGAGCACCAAGCGGGCACTCGCCAGCCGCGGCTACTTCGGTGACGCGCTGCACTGGCTCGAGATCCACGGCGGCGTGGAGGCGCAGGAGTTGGCGGCCGGCTGGCGACTGATCGCCGACGAGCTCGGCGAGACTCAGAAACCACGGCCACGCCGCCGCCGGCGTCGGCGCCGAGCGCCCCGGCGCGTCGAGGAAAACGAAGGAGAGGGGCGATGAGCAAGCTCACCGAGACCGAAATCGCCCGATACCTCGCAGAGGTTCCGCACTGGTCTCGGAGCGGCGAAGAGATCCGGCGCGAGTTCGACCTCGGCGGGTTCGGTCCCGCGATGGCCTTCGCCAATCGCGTGGCGGCGTTCGCCGAAGAAGCGGACCACCATCCGGACATCTTGATTCAATACAGCCGGGTGCGCCTGACGCTGTCGACCCACGATGCAGGGGGCCTCACAGAGCAGGACTTCGCTCTCGCGCGGCGGATCGACGCGGCGATGTTCGATTGACAGGTCCGGAGTCCACCCCTACACTCCGCGCTTGTCCCGCCGGGCGGTTAGCTCAGCGGTAGAGCACTGGTTTTACAAGCCGGGGGTCACAGGTTCGAGCCCTGTACCGCCCACCAGGACCTCACCCCGGGACGCGTTTGCCACCATTGCGGGGTGGTAGTTCAGCTGGTTAGAACGCCGGCCTGTCACGTCGGAGGTCGCGGGTTCGAGTCCCGTCCACCCCGCCAATCTCCGCCGTAGGCGGAGCTTGGCGGCGTGTACGCGTCACGTCGGCCTCACGCCGCCCTTCGGGCGGCCTTCGGGCGGCGAGTCCACCCGGTGGGCCGAAGCAGTTTGGAAGCGCGCCAGCTGTGCTAGCGTCGCCGGCAACTCTACTCATCGGGAGGCGACTCATCTCTAGAACGGCTGCGAGAGTCTGCGCGCTAGGCGTCCTGGTGATCGCGTCGTCCGCTACGGCGGGCTACATCGGACTGAGAGTGGGGCGGATCTATTCGGCGAATCTCACCTTGGCTTGAGCCGCAGACACGGGCGAATACTTTCGCAGAATGTCGCGCGTCGAGAAGCTCTTTCTGTCCCTGTCGGAGCTCTTCCGAGTCACGACCTTCCATTCTGAAATGCAGCAGGACAAATGGGTTGCCGAGTTCATCTTTCCAGGCGTGAAAGACGGGTATTTCGTTGACGTTGGCTCGGCAGACGGCGTTCGGGTGTCCAACAGCAAGACGCTGGAAGCCCGGGGGTGGCGCGGGATCTGCGTCGATCCTTTCCCGACCAACATGGAAACGAGGACATGCCGTTTGTTCCGACAAGCTGTGTCCGACGTTTCTGGGCAGGAGATCGACTTCATCGCCGCTGGATTCCACGGTGGGATTGAGGGCCTCCTGTATGAGGAGAACAAGCAGGGGAAATTGGTGGGCGACGCCAGGACCGTCACGCTGTCGACCACGACGCTCAACGACATTCTGAGAGAGGCGAACGCTCCTCGCTTCATTCACTACTTGAGTCTCGATATCGAGGGTGCTGAACTAGCAGCTTTGAAGGGCTTCTCGTTCGTCGAGTACAAAGTCGGTGCGTTGACCGTCGAGCACAACTACAAGGAGCCCAAGCGGCGTCTCGTCAAGGAGTTGCTCCTCGAGAACGGGTATCGTCACGTGCTCTCGCGGTGGCACGACGATTTCTATGTCAGCGGGGACCTCGCCTTTGGCCGGACGGACGGAGCCGGCGTCGGCGGGTCCGCTCGCCGAGGGTCGGATCCTGCACTCATCCCAGGGTGACGAGGAAAGGCTGACGAGCAGAGCGGCGTGAATCAAGAGTTCGGTCCGAGTCCCGGCAAGGTCGTAGTGGCTACGCTCCTATCCGGGCTTCTCTGGTGGGTGAATATGTCGGGAAAGCGAGAACACTCTACCGATCGAAACGAAAGCGCTTCCTGATCGTCGTCTCCGAGAGGACGAGATCCGGGTCCTGAGGAAGGCCCGTCTTTCGGATCGCCTCGTTGTCGAAAGCGCTGCTGAAGTGAGCGAAAGTGCTGCTCCGCCCATCCATGTGCTTGGCAACGCCCAGCAGGGGTTGGTAGAGCCTCGCGGGTGAGTTGTCGTCGATGCGAAATCGCGGGAAGTACTGCTGCTCCACGAAGAAGAGGTTGATGCCCCTGTGGTTGGTCCCGATCAGCTTGTAACCCTTCCGCTCGCCCAGTTCGTAAAGCGACTGGATGCTGGCGCCATTGTGAAAGCCAACCTCGTCCCAATACATCATTGGATGGAAACCGATCACCATCTTGAGTGGCGGTGCGAATCGGCCGTTGTACTCGATCATCACGACCTTGGGCCTGTAGTCTCGGATCGCCCGCCAGACGTAGTAGTCGTTGCTATCGATGTCGATCACGAGCAGATCGAGGTCGCGAGGCACGTTGTTCTCTTCGAACAACGACTCTACGTTTGCCGGGAAGACCCACGCCTGGACCCCCCGCACACCAGGGAATCCCAGGTATCGCTCGCGCAGCGTCTCAGCCTTCTTCGCGTCGCCCTCGATGAGCAGGCCGCGCCAGCCCCGGTGGATGATGAGGTTGGCCACGTTGCTGAACTCGATCCCGTCACCCGCGCCGAACTCGATCGCGAAGTGACTCGTGGGCTCGATCACTTCGAAGATCTTCTGGAGGATTCCATCCTCCCCTGCCTGCGAGTACAAGGTATTCCCGAAGTCGTGTAGTCGGATCTCCCTGTCGATTGGCCACTGCGCCACGCCGGTGGTCAACGCGAAGACCAGCCCGCCGGCCAGAACCGCCACCCCGACATCCCTCACTTCGGTTCTCCCCACCCTAGTATTCGTCGAGAACGTAGGTTCGCGGGATGCTCACCGCCGCGACGGTGAGCTCGGGGTTCTCCCAAGGATGGCCCTCCTGGTCGGCGTAGTGCCAGACGAGCCCCGGCACGATGAGCGGCAACGCTTCGGAGCCGCGGTAGAGGTCGAGCGGAGAGTTGGCACGGATGCCGAAGCGCCCGAACAAGGCCGTGTCAACGAAGAAGAGGCTCTTCCCAGCGGCGTCGGCGTAGATGAGCTCGTAGCCTTTCCGTTTCCCAAGGTCGGTCAGAGATTGGATGCTGGCCCCGAAGTAGAACTAAAGCGGACCCGGTTTTCTTGGACACGAAACTAGGGAAAGTCATCTTGTTCAAGGAGACTCGATCGATGAAGCAGGTCAGGCGCAAGAGGTCTGAGAGGAAGAAGGGAGTGGGCGAGACGGAGGGAGCCCGGAGGGCGACCGGAGTTTCGCCCACCGGCGGCGCGGTGGTGGGCGCCTTGGGTCCCGGGCAGCGTTGGAGCGTGGTGCGCAAGCGGGAGGTCGCACTGCGGCTGCTGCGCGGGGAGTCACTCGAAGCGCTGTCTCGTGAGCTGTCCGTGGAGATGCACCGGCTGCAGCGCTGGCGTGATCAAGCCATGGCCGGGATCGACGAGTCGCTGCGGGAGCGCAATGGCGACCCGCTGAAGGTGGAGCTGGACGCGGCGGTCAAGCGGGTGGGCGAGCTCAGCATGGAGAACGAGCTGTTGCGGAAGAAGATCGGGGCGCCCCGCCCTTTGGCCTTCGGGAGGTCGCGGCGATGAGTGCGGCGATCTCCCCTGCGACAGGCCGGGCCTACGGGGTGGAGCGGGTGTGCCGGGTGTGGAAGCTGGCCCGCTCGAGCTACTACTCCCAGCTCGGCGAGGCGGCTCCCGAGATGGTCCGCGCTGGCCGACGTGGTCCCAAGCCCAAGGTGTCTGACGAGGAGCTGTTGCGGCTGATCCGAGAGGACCTGGCGGCCTCGCCGTTCGTAGGAGAAGGACATCGCAAGGTCTGGGCGCGGCTCAAGGTGCTGCGCCAGGTGCGCGTGTCGCGCAAGCGGGTGCTGCGGATCATGCGTGAGCACCACCTGCTGTCGCCGCGTCGGGTACGCCAGGGCGAGGGGCTGCTCCACGAGGGGACGATCACAACCGATGCGCCCAACCTGATGTGGGGGACGGACGGGGCGAGAGTTCTCACGGCAAAGGACGGCTGGGGCTGGATCTTCGTCGGCGTCGAGCACTTCAACAGCGAGTGCGTCGGCTACCACGTGTGCAAGAAGGGGACGCGCTACGAGGCCCTCCAGCCCATCGCCATGGGGCTGACGCAGCTCTTCGGCTCGGTCGAGGCGGGTGTGGCTCGTGGCCTCGAGCTGCGCATGGACCACGGGACGCAGTACCTCTCGGACCACTTCCTCAACCAGCTGCGTTTCTGGGGCATCACGCCCAGCTTCGCCTTCGTCGAACAGCCGCAGACCAACGGAGTGGCCGAGCGTTTCATCCGGACTCTCAAGGAACAGATCATTCATGGCCGCGTCTTCCACACCCTCGAGGAGGTGCGCCAGGCCGTGGCTGCCTTCGTCAAGCGCTACAACCAGCAGTGGCGCGTCGAGAAGCTGGGATTCCTCACCCCGCGCGAGGCCCGCGACCAGCACGGCCAGGGGAAGGCCGCGTGAACCTCGAGGTCATCAAAGAGGGGCTACCCCAGGTATGGACTCACCCCGCCGCGTCGATCCTGGGGCATCCTCGTGCGTCGTTTTCGGGATCGTCTGCCAAACGAACCCGAGATCGTCAAACTGGTGTCCAAGAAACCGGGCGCGGTACACCCCGAAGTAGAACGAGCCGTCCCAGTAGTTGAACGGGTGGTACTCGATCACCATTTTCTGGGGTGGCACGAACGCCGCGTTGTACTGGATCTGGACGACCCGAGGCCTGAAATCGTGGATCGCGCGCCAGAGGTACCAGTCGTTGGTCTCGAGCCCGACGATCAGGAGGTCGAGATCGCGCGGAACCCCCTGCTGCTCCAGGATGATCTCGATGTCTCCAGGGTCGACGAGTCCCTGCCGGGTCACGACGGCCTCACTGTCCGCGTAGCGACCCGCGAGCGCCTCGCCGAGCTCCGGATCGGCTTCCATCAAGAAGCCTCGCCAACCTTGATCGACCAGCAGGTTGCGGCTGCTGCTGCCGTCCTCGCCGTCTCCCGCGCCGAGATCGACGAGGAAGCTGTGGCGCGGCGGGACGATCGCGAAGATGTGCGCGAGAACGCCGTCCTCGCCTCCCGGAGAGAAAACCGAACGCTCGGATGCCGCGAGGTTCGCGTTCGGGGGTGCGTTGAGCTGGACCAGCAGAATCCCGACGGCGAGGCTGATGAACGCGATGAGGGTGAGCCGCAAGTCGCTGGCCAAGCTACAGACCCCGGCCGCGTTCGTCAATTCTCCCGGTACTCGGATCCGCAACTACGGCTGCATTCGAACGCCGATGCATCCTGCCTGACTGCGTCGCTCATCGGTCGAATACTCCCGGTATTCTCCCTCTTCGGCTTCTTGCCATTCGGGCGCCTCGGCATTCTCGGTGCGACACCGTACTTGCGGATCAGAGTACTAGCGAGGCTCTGCCTCAGACCGACGAGTTGTATTTTGGGGGAAGAGTCGTGGGCTTGAAAGTGGGCTCCGGTTGAGCCTAGATGGGGAAACTGCGAGTTCCCCATTTTTGACCGCCGAGGCGGTTGATGGGCCAATCAAGGACCCTGTGACAACCGGAGCCCAAATGAGCGTACCGCGCAAAGCCGCCGATGTCTTGAGAGATCACGCTGGAGTTGGAGAGCATCGATCGGATATACCTGAACACCTACATTCCCGATCTCCAGCGCGAGCTGGGCGTAGTCTCCTTCTTTCGCTACCACCAGCAGCGGACCTTTGCCTCTGGAGCACTGATGAGTCCGATCAGCAGGAGGTTCGTCGGGAAGATCGAAGCGTATGCGCAGAAACATCAAGTACCGCTGATCCGGTTCAAGAAAGGGGAGCGCAAAGAGGAGATCGCCAAACATCATCGCGTGGCCTTCTCGAAGGCCGGAAGGGGTCTACCTGATCGGGAAGGCCCAAGAGAAGGCCCGTGTATTCCGGACGGAGAGACGCTTCGACCAGCAGGGACGACCCTATCCGTGGATCGTGCGTTCCACGCGATGGTGAACCACTACTACTTCTACTGTTTGGATAAGGAATTCGGTCCATTCTTCCTGAAGTTCTGTAGCTACTTCCCGTACAACGGCAAGATCCGCCTGAACGGGCACGAGTACCTCAAACGGCAGTTGACGAAACGCGGAGTCCGCTTCGAAGCCCTGGACAACGGCCTGCTCTCGTGTGCCGACCTCGGGACTGCACAAGCCATCTGTGATGGCCTCTGCGCCGAGAAGATCGATGCTCTATTCCGGCGCTGGCTTCGCGTATTGCCCGATCCCTTCTCACCCAAGGACCGGGCCGCTGGCTACCGTTACGACGTCTCGATCCTTCAGGCTGAGTTTGCTCTGACCCAGAGCCTCGATCGGCCTCTCACGGGCCCTTCTTCGAGGATGTGATTCGCGAGAACCTGGATCTGGGGCGTCCAAACCACGTGCAATTGATCTTCGGGCGGAGGGTGATCAAGACGACTCCCGGTCGTTTCCGCACGCGGGTGATCACCAATGATGTCATCCCCTTGCTACACGTCGACTACAAGCATTCTCGGATCAAGCAGTACCACAAGGAAGGGCGTGGGCTTCGAACGGAGACCACCATCAATGACACACGCGACTTCTACATCGGGCGGAGGCTCGTGAACCTCCCGTCGTTACGGGAGGTTGGCTTTCAAGCCAACCGACGTCTGCTTGACGTCCAAACCGTGAGCTACAACTCGAATATCGGGCAACGTGCCCTCGAGAGCCTCCAGCACCCGCTCGAAGTCGATGGCCAGAGAGTCCCGGCCTTGCGCCTCGGTGACCGTCGTGCCCATGCCGTACTCAGCACCCTGCCGTTGTTTCAGCTCAACGTGAGGCCCTTCACCAACCGGGATCTCAAGCAACACCTGGCCCCTTTGCTGGGTCGCACTCCAGAACAGATCAGCCCCGGCATGATGAGCTACGAGCTCAGACGCTTACGCCTCCACGGCTTGATCCAACGTCTCCCAGGAACACATCGCTACCGCGTCACAGAATACGGGCTCAAGGTCGCCGCCTTCACCACCCTCGTCTTCGACCGCCTACTAAGACCAGGCCTCGCGACCATCCTCGACTCCGTCCCTTCCAAAAACCGGCAGCGCTCCAACCCACTCGACCAAATACGACACGGCATCGAGACCCTCTGCCAGAAAGCCGCCGCATGAAACTTGACTCAACTGCTACAAAAACGACGGCCCAAGAAATCTAGTCTTCGCGCAGCATCACGGCCGGATCGACTGCGGCGGCTCGGTGCGCCGGTCCGAGGCAGGCCAGCGAGGCGAACCCGAGCGTCACGAGAGCCACGGCCGCGAACGTGGCGGGGTCGGCGGCTCGAATCCCGAACAGCAGGCTCTCCATGTAGCGCGTCACGAGGAGGGCGGCGATCAGGCCGACGCCGATGCCGCTCGCGACGATTCGCACCCCCTGGGAAACGACGAGACGCACCACGTCGAGCGGGTCGCCTCCGAGGGCGAGGCGGATGCCCATGTCTCTCGTGTGCTGCTGAACGAAGTACGACATCACGCCGTAGATACCGATTACGGACAGCAGCAGGGCCACCTAAGCCAACGCCGCGACCATTGCGGACAGATTACGCGGAGCCGTCAGCGAGTCCGCCTGAAGCTCGTCGAGGGTGGCGATGCTCGACAAGGGAAGCTCGGGGTCCAGCTCGTGGACAACTCCCCTGACTGACGCGATCAGGCTCGCGGGCTCGATGGCCGTGCGGATTACGAAGTACCGGAACCGCTGTGTGATCCGCTCCATCGAGTGGGAAGTCGGCCGTGCCGCCATCGGCCAGTACACGGTTCCCCGGTCCGGAGTGTCCAGCCCCCGGTACTTCACCTCGCCCACGATTCCTACGACGAACTCGTGCGGGCACGTCGTGCAGCCGCCGGACTGGAAGCGCCTGCCGATCGCGTCCTGGCCGGGGAAGAAGCGGTCCGCCCAGGCGCGGTCTACAACCACCGCGGTCTCGCCCTCCAGCCCGTCCGTCTCCGCGAGGAGTCGTCCCCTCAACAGTGGAATGCCCATCACGTCGAAGAACCCGGGCGTGACCGCCACCCAGGGCACCGCCGGTCTCGACTCGCCGGCCGCTACGGGATCGTCTTCCAGATCGAAGTCGTTGGTCATCGTGACCTCCGCCGGAGGCCGACCATCTGCGAAGGCCAGCGTCTCGACTCCGGGCAGAGCCGCGGTTCGCGTCTCCGCCTCGTCCCAGAACGCACGCACCTGGTGGGGTTCCGAGTACTGGGCCTCGGGCAACAGGACGGAAGCGGTGAGGACGTTCTCGCTGTCGAAGCCCGGCTCGACGTTCTGAAGATGGGACAGGCTCGAGATCAGGAGTCCGGCGGCGACGAGAAGCGGGGTCACGACGGCAAACTCGGCGACGACGAGCGCGCGTCGCAGGCGGGCGTGACGCGATCCCGTCGGTCGCCGATCGTCCCCCCGACCGGAGCAGCGAGTCGAGCCGGGACCCGAGGCCGTGCAGAGACGGAACGAGCCCGATGAGCAACGCGCTGCCCATACTGAGGACGACGAGGAACGCAGCCACGGTCCCGCCGAAGGCGATCTCCTCGCTGCGCGGGATGTAGTCCGCACCGAGCGTGGCGAGCAGCTTCACGCCCCACGCGCCGATTCCGATGCCGACGACTGAGGCGAAGAGCGCGAGCAGCCCCGCCTCCGACAAGAGGTGCTGCAGAAGTCGCCCCCGTGAGGCGCCGAGCGCGCTGCGGACCGCCAGCTCGCGGCGGCGATAGGTCGTGCGGGCGACGAGCAGGTTGGCGGCATTCGTGGCGGCGACGAGGAGGACGAAACCGACGGCGCAGAGCGCCATCAGCAGCGTCGGGCCGATGTCGCCGAGCACGTGCTGCTTCAGGTCCTTCATCCCCCACGACGCACGCTGGTCCTGGTAGCTGGACTCCCACAGGGGAAAGATCCGCGCGTTGATGGCCCGGAGCTCTTCGACGGCTCCAGCTCGCGTCGCGCCTTCGGCGAGTCGTCCGAGCGCCACGATGAAGAAGGGACCTCGCCTCGGCGGCGTCTCCCACCGGGCCGCCGCGAAGAACTGACTGTCCCTTTCGAGCGGCCCCAGAGTGGGGGGGAGCACGCCGACGACGGTGTGCGGCTCGCCGTCCAGTCGAATCGAGCGTCCCAGAATCGATTCCTCACCGCCGAGGAAGCGCGTCCAGAAGCCGTGGCTCACGATCACGGAGCGATCGCCACCCGGCCAGCCGTCGGTGGCCATGAAGTCGCGGCCGAGTCGCGGGCGCAGCCCCAGTAGCCCCAAGTAGGAGGGCGTGACTACCCGACCGGGGATCCGCTCGGCGACGCCTTCCGCCGCGAACGTCATCGCGGATCTCGCGTAGCCGGCGATCTGACTGAAGCTCGTCTGCTGCTCCTCGAGGGCGCGATAGTCCGCGACGGAGAAGCTCCATTGGTTGGGCGGCGAATCCATGTAAACGCGCACGAGCCGGTCGGGCTCCGCGTACGGCAGCGGCTTCAGCAACACGGCGTGGATAGCGGCGAACATTGCTGTCGTCGCCCCGATGCCGAGACCGACCGTGAGCACGATCGTCGTCGCCAGAACCGGCGTGCCCGCGAGGCTCCGAAGGCTGTACCGCAGGTCGCGTGAGATGTTCTGCATTCTCTGTCCTGTCTCCGGAGCGGTGCGCCCGCTCGAACTCTCGTTCAGTCGCTCGCGCACGAGGTGCCAGGGGAAGTACAGCGCCTGCCGGCGCAACCAGGCGCGTGCGGCGCGATCGCCATCGCGCGCGCGTCGGTGCTCGTAGAGCTCATCGAGCTCGCTGGCGGCGACCGCTCGGTCGGCCAGCGGCAGCAGGGCGCGCAGGGAGAGCCGGACCAGCCACGGCGCCTGGTCGGCGCGACGGCCCGGGTTCACGCTTCGTCGGCCAGAACGTCCAGGCCTTTCCACAGGCGCTCGAGGGATCGACGCGTCTCCTTGAGACGCCGGAGTGCCGTCCGCGTCGGCTTGAAATATCGGCGCATGCGCCCCGTCTCCCCGACTGCGCGATCGTCGAGACGGGACCTGAGCAGCCCCTTCTTCTCGAGGCGCCGCAACGCGATGAAGACGGCAGCCTGGGCCACCTCACGGCCGGTCCTCTCCTCGAGTTCGAGGACGAGGTTCACGCTGTAGGCCTCGCCCCCCAATCGCAACATGGCGAGCAGCACCTGGTGCTCGAACTCGCCGAGCGTTTCCTTGCTCATCCACACCTCACTAGCGATGCTATTGGAAGTTAGGGCGTCTCGTCCTTCTTGCCAATAGCATTGTTAGTGAGGAAAAGCCCCGCCGGCAACTCCTGCGGGGCGAGGGCGTCGCTCTCTCGAGCGAGCGGCGAAGCTACTCGCTCGCGGCTGCGGCTTCCTGCTCGAGGCGGGGCGCGACGAACTCCTCCATCACTGCTTTCTTGAGGACGGCCGGCGGCAGCAGCCCCTGAGCCAGGATGAAGTCGTGGTAGGCCTGCTGGTCGAAGCCGTCGTCGAGAACGACGTCGCTCATCAGCAGTTCCTTGGCCTGCTCGCGCGTGATCCGGCCGGTGTTGATCATGGGGTCGAGGAACATCCGTGCAGCCCGCAGCAGCCGGTTCTGCAGCGAGATGAGCTGCCCGTCGAGCGGCATGTAGGGGCGTGAGATCGCCTCGGCGTAGAGCGCCCAACCCTCGACGTTGGCGGAGTTGAAGGCGAAGATCGCCCGCGCGGTGGTGACACCGGCTTCGATCATGGAGGAGAACTGGAGCTCGTGGCCCGGTCGCGCCTCATGGGCGGTGAGCGTCCACGCGTTGGATTTGAAGGTCGTGTCGTTGTGCTGCCAGCTGCCGTCCTCGTTCTGCTTGATTATCGGGATCGGGGGTATCCATTTAACCGGTGTAAACTGAGCCGGTGGATCAGCCTCGTGCTGGCACGCACTATCCGCGGTCCGTGGGCGAGTTCCAGGCCTGGTTCCGGACCGATGCGGACTGCCTGGAGTGGCTGCGGTGGCCCGCCAGCTTCGCCTGCTTGGACTGCGGCCATGATGGGGGCTGGCGGCTGGGCGACGGTCGCTTCATGTGCTCAGGGTGCGGCGGCCGTACGTCGGTGACAGCGGGCACGATCTTTGACCGGACGCGCACGCCGCTAACGGTTTGGTTCACCGCCTGCTGGCTGTTCGCCACCGGCAAGGACGGGATCTCGGCGCTGAGCCTGAAGCGGACGCTGGAGATCGGCTCCTACCAGACCGCGTGGGCGATGCTCCATCGGCTGAGGTCGGTGCTGGTGCGCCCGGGCCGGGACCGGCTGGCCGGGATGGTACAGGTAGATGAGACCTACATCGGCGGTGAGGAGGCGGGGCTGCGCGGCGGCCGGGCCAAAGGCAAGAAGGTTTTGACCGGGATCGCGGTGGAGGTCCGGGAGCCGAGAGGATTCGGACGGTGCCGGATGCTGCCGCTGACCGATGCGTCGGCCGCCTCGTTGCACGCCTTTGTAACGGCTCACGTCGAGCCGGGCGCGAGGGTCGTCACCGACGGCTGGCAGGGCTACCGCGGACTGGAGAAGCTCGGCTACGTCCACGACCGGCGCAGCCAGCGGGCCGCCCGAACCCGCGGGGAGGATCCCGGCGAGCTACTGCCCGCAGTGCACCGGGTCGCCTCGCTAGCCAAGCGGTGGTTGCTGGGTACCCACCAGGGCTCGGTGAACGACGCGCACCTGGCCAGCTACCTGAATGAGTTCGCGTTCCGCTTCAACCGCCGCACCTCCCGCAGCCGCGGGATGGTGTTCTACCGAGTGCTCGAGCTCGCCGTCGCCCACGACCCGGTGCGCTACCAGGACCTCATCGCCACCCAGCGGCCCCGGGCAGTGCCGCCCTCGCAGCCGCAGGCGCGCGGGCACCCGCCGAGCCTGGAGCGCTCTCCAGCGAACCGCCCGTGGAGAACTGCCAACCTGGACTCCTCCGGTTAAATGGAGACCCCAAATCGGGATCATGAAGATGGGGTACTCGCCGGTGTTGCCGACCAGGCGCGGCGGCTGGAGGTGTGGGGCGGGCTGTGCCGCCGTTCGAGCTTCGCTCGCGATCTGAATATCCGCGTCGCGCTCGGGCAGGCTGACCAGCTTCTGTCGCTCGACGATCTTCTCGAGCTCGACCAGGATTTCTTTGTAATAGTCGATGACCTTGTCGCCGTCGACGCGCTCTTCCTTGAGCTTTCGGATCACGTCGCGGTAGTCCGTGACGCCGTAGCCCTTCTCGGCGGCGACCAGCGGAGCGATGGCGGCCATTTCCCCCTGAAGGTTGGCGAAGGCCAGAGCGGGCGAGGACCTTCTTGTTGTCGTTCTCATTGTCGTTGTCCCCACGCATCGCGTAGGCGTCGAACATCTTCTTGCGCAGATCACGGTTGGGTGAGTACTGGAGGAAGGGGTTGAGGGACGGTCTCGCGAGGGTGAAGGACCAACCGTCGTCGTGCTCGCGCCGCTCCGCCTCCTTGGCGGCGGCGGCCACCAGGCTCTCGGGAAGGTCGCCCAGGTCCGCCCGCTCCGTGACGTGGAGCTCGAATGCGTTCGTTTCGGCCAGCAGGTTCTGCCCGAACTTCTGCGAAAGCTCGGCGAGCTCTCCATTGATCTTCCGCAGCTTCTCCTTGGCCGCGTCGTCGAGGTTGGCGCCGGCGCGGATGAACTGCTTGTGGCTCTCGTCGAGGAGGCGACGCTGCTCGGGGTCGAGCTTCAGCGAGTCCGCCTTGTCGTAGACGACCTTCACGCGTGCGAACAGGTCAGCGTTGAGCGCGATGTCGTCGCCGTGGGAAGACAGCTCCGGAGCGACCTGGCGCGCCACCTCTCGAGTCGCATCGTTCGAATGTGCCGAGTCGACCGCGAAGAAGACGCGCGCCACCCGATTGAGCGCCTTCCCTGACCGCTCGACGGCTACGATCGTGTTTTCGAAGGTGGGAGCCTCGGCAACGGCGATGATTTCGTCCACCTCCGTCTTGTGTTCGATCATCGCGGCACGGAAAGCCGGCAGGTAGTGTGTATCCTCGATCTCGTCGAACGGCGGCACTCCGAACCGCGTCGTCCACTCGGTCAGCAGGGGGTTATCCTTAGTCCATCGGCTTTGCTTCCGAACCCTCCCGAGTCGCGCCCTGAAGGACGCGCTCGGTCGCTCTGGCGCCCGGCGGCCGCGTAACGCCGACGGCGAGCAGGAATATTGTCAGCAGATGAGAGCCTTGCTTCATGGTCGTCCTCCCGACGCGACGTCCCCTTGTGACCCAAAGGCCGCCGCGGGCAGCGTACCGCAGATCGTTGTGAGCACGGGGAGGGAGCGTCGATGAATCCTCCTCCGGCCGAAAGCACCTGGCTGCCGCCGCCCGGCGAGACGCCGCCACACTGGCACATCAGCCCGTCGATCGACTGCCTCGCCTACGCGTTCAGCTGGGTGCTGATCCTCGTGCCGCTGACGCTACTTCGGCGGCCCGAGCAGCAGGCGGTCATGTTCCTGGTCGTCGTTGGTCTGACCTTCGCGCACCGCCACTACACGATTCCGTACGTGTACCTGGATCGCGAGGTGTTCGACCGCCATCCGCGGCGCTTCACGCTCTTCCCCTCCGTGATGTTCGTCGGCTTTCTGGCGACACCGTTTCTCTGGCAGACGCGCGCGCAGATCCTGGTTGCGGGCGTGGTGTTCGCCGCGGGCGCGTGGAACATCTGGCACGTCTACGCGCAGAAGTTCGGAATCCTGCGCCTCTACGCCGCGAAGAGCCAGAGCCAGGTCGAGATCCCGCGCTGGGTCGGTCGCTTCCTGCTGTTCGCCTGGGTCCCGCTCTACCTCGTCTGGCTGGGTCCCGAATACCGGGCTCAGGTGCTCTCCGCCTTCCCTACGGTGAAGGACATCGCCTAGCCACTGATCGACGCGCTGACGGGAGTTCAGACGCAGCTTCTGGTCCCCGCGGCGTTGCTGCCCACCGCGAGCATCGCCTTGTTCATCCGCCACGAGTGGCGCACCACGCGATTGCGAAACGCGCCACGCCTCGCGATGGCTCTCGGCACGACGCTCCTGTCCGCGTCGTTCCTCGTCTTCTACCCGGCCTACGTCTTCATGGCCTTCGCCTTCAGCCACGCCGTCGAGTACATGGTGTTCATGTGGGCGTTTCAGCGGCGGCGCTACAGTCGCACCCTGCCCCACGAGCCCTTGCTTGGTCGCCTGCTCGGGCGCCCGTGGCTGGCGTACGGCGCGTTCACCACCGCGCTCGTGTTCCCCTACCTGCTCGTCCGTTTCTACGGCGCGATCATCGTCCCGGAGGCGACGAGCCCATTGCTGCTCGGGACGACTATCGAGCGTTGGGGCTTCTACTGGAGCGTCTGGCAGTCGCTCGTCCACTTCTACTACGACGGCTTCCTCTGGAAGATGCGGCTGCCGGCTGTGCAGGCCAACATCTAGGCCGCGCCGAGCTCTCGGCTGGGTTCCGGGGGGCACCCCAGGAAACACACCCCAACACGAAGTTCGAGCACGCTGCGAACACGGCGTTCCTGATGGCGCACGACCCGAAGAACAGCATCTACTGCCTCTCGGCCGGCGCCGACACCTAGTGGCCCGTAAGCGAGTAGTCGGAAGCGGTCAGGGCGTCGAGGCGCCCCGATCCGCAAGGCGAGAGGAGCGGAGAATACCGGGAGTATTCGACCGACGAGCAACGCCGCGGGCGGGGATGCATCGGCGGTCTGACGCTTTCGAATCCTCGTTTACAGGCCACTAGTATCTCTCCAGTTCGGTGACCGGACCTTGGAGCGTGACGCCGAACGTGCCCGCGGAGAACGCCAAGCTCGCTGAGGGCGCGCCGGCCCCCACCGCCGAGGAAGCCGACGTGGGCCCCGCCAAGCCGCCGGCGGTCATCGTCGCTGCGGACGGAGCTGATCGTGACCGAGGGGCTGCGGGTGGGGCAACTCGCCGGTCAGCAGCTATCGAGGAGAGGCGCGAGCCGCGGCGGCGGCCAGAGACGCTAGTCGTATTCGGGTCGGCGAACCCCTTCTTCGCTCACTTGCCTGACCAGGGCTCCTCGACGACCCGCTCCAACGATTCGTAGGTCTCGGTCCGCCGAGTCGGCTGGCGGGTCTTCAGGTCGTAGCGGTCTCCCGGCGCGAGGAAGTAGAAGCGCCCACCAGAGTCCAACTTGCGGTGGCTGTCGTATACGGACACGTAGCTCTGCCCGATCACTTCGGCCTGGTCGCCCTGCACCACGAGGGCCGTGTCCTCGTCGATACCGATGCCGAGAAGCTCCGGGCGCCGGACGATGATCTCGAGCATGTCGAAATGCCTATTGCGCTTCAGCACGTGCTGGTCGACAGCGACACCTCGAAGTAGGCTCAGCCCCTCCTCGTGGTCACCCATCATGATCGTGTTGGTCTCGGTGTCACCGCGCGCGAGGTAAGAGCCGAGGATCGTAGCGCCGGCCGAGCTGCCACCGATGACGCCGCCCCGCCCGAGCAGCGCGCTCAGCTCCCGATGGGTGAGCGTGTTCAGGTAGCTGTCGGCGAGCCGCCACTGGCGGCCGCCGTCGAACCAGACGCCTCGCGCCTCGCGGAGCGGGCCACGAACTCCTCGGTGTCGGCCACCTGCCGGTCGTAAGTGTGTAGGAGCGTCAGGTTCTTCACGCCCGCCGCCCGCAGTCGTCTGAGACCGGGCCAGCTCGGCCCGATGTCGGGAGCGCCGCTCGCCGTGGGTATCAGCACTATGGGAGCCTCGGGCCCTCCCGCCAGCTCGATGAAGCGGACGGTGATGGCCGGGTTCCCGCACGGCCCCACCGGCGAGGATCAACGCACCCCGAGGCGGTCCAACTTCCTGTGCCGCGAGCGCTACAGGAAGCGCCCCCGCGGTAATGAGCAGCAGACGAAGTGCGTGGCGACGCATGACGTACCTCCGAGCGTGAAAGGCGTGCTGGGTGGCGGCAGGTATACCAGATCGGCCCCAACTTGAGGCGCCGCAATGCCTCGGCCTCGTACGCTGGCGGAGCCCGGAGCGAGGGCCGCTAGAATCGCAAATACTTTCGCGCACCAGAGGTGCTCATGTCCTCGCTCGAGCCACCAGCATCAGCGCCGAGTCAGAAGCGCCCCGACAGAGGCGCGGCGATCGCCTCTCTGGCGATCGGTCTCGTCGGGATTCCGACTCTCGGGCTTTGCGGCGTCGGGCTCGTCGTCGGCCTCGCCCTGGGTATCGGCGCACTCGTTCTCGCCAACAAGCAGCCGGCCGTATACGCCGGCAAGCGCATCGCGATTGCCGGCATCGTCGTCAACGGCCTCCACTTTCTCGCCCTCTCGGGCGCTCTGTTGATGCGGACGGCGCACTCCAACCACTCGATGGCGATCGGCGACATCCGCTCGGTGATCTCCGCCCAGGCACATTACGCAGCTGCCAACGGCGGCTACCACGACACCTTGGAGTGCCTGGCGACTCCCTCGGACTGTATTCCGGGCTATCCGCCGACGGATCCCTGGTTCATGGGCCCGGGTGACATGCCCGGCCTGGCCACCGAGAGGCGCGGGTACGCACGCAGCTTCCAACCCGGTCCAGCGGCCACGCCGGAAGCTGGCGAGCAGGAGCGCATCTCTCCGTCGAGCATGACTTCGTTCGCCTACGTGGCGGTACCGATCCGACCGTTCAGGACGGGCATGCGCGCTGTACGGATGGCCGGTGCCCCATCGAGGGGTGCCAGGACCTTCCCTGAATCGCCGCGACACCGGCCGACGGCAAGGTGCTCTGGGAGCACCCGTGGGACGGCATCGGTATCATGCAGCCGGCGCTCACCGCGGACGCCGACGTGCTGATCAGCATGTTCGACGGCGGTGCCTCTCCGATCGGCACGCGCCGCCTCGCCGTCTCACAGGGACCACAAGGATGGACCACCAAGAGCGCTGGACGTCGAACCGGCTGAAGCCGTCGTTCAGTCAGGTCGTCGTCCGCAGGATCTCTTCGAACGGATCAGCCAGCCGCCTCGGTGGCTCGAGCCGATCGACAAAGTCCTTCTCCTCGGCCTCGATCAGCTCCACGAAGCCGCTTTCGAAGCGACTGTGGATGCGCGGATCGCGGGTATAGCCGCTGGGGTTGTCACCCTGCCAGCCATCATGATGGATCGACACGTGCAGGGGCATCCCGCCATCGCCGATGGAGTGACCCAGCCACCCGACGTAGAACGCGATGTCCAACTCGATGAAGCGCGTGTCCTGCTGCTCCTACTCGAGCCTGCGATAGACCCTCATCGCGCTCTTGATGCGCTCGTACGTCTCCACCGCCGCGTAGGGCAGGGTTCCCGTCCACCGAATGTTGGTCAGCTTGGCCCGCTCCGGTTCCAGGTCCTTGATCCGGAGGTGCTCGTCCTAGAGCTTCAACACGAACTCGTGGCGCGAGCGGGGAATCTCGTTCAAGAACGAGAACTGCTCCTGGAACCAGCCGTGATTGGGATCCTCGTCGATCTTCACGAAGGGTTCGGAGGACCGGCGCCAGGTGTCTGGGGCCCTGCCTCTCTCTCCGATCCAGGCGAGATGGGCCTTGACGAATGCAGGGCCATCGTCGGGGATCGCCTGGATCGCCGCGCGATTGATGATCCGGTGGCCTCGAACGCCCCAGGCTACGACGGGGCTCGCGGCGGCGAGCAGCAGAGCTATTGCGATACCGAAGACTTTGAACATCCACTCCTCCGTCACTATCCTCACCAGCGGGCGTGCCTGTTCTCGCGCCGGACGTCCTGAGTGGCGGGCAAGAATGTCAGAACTTTCGCGACCTTCCAAACGTCTGAATGGGTGTCGAGCTGGGCCCCGCCGCGCCATTCCACGGCCATCAGAAACGACGAAACCCGAACGAATGGATAGCTAGGAGACTTGCAGATGAACCGACTCACTCGGCTCGCCGCCCTCGTGTGCGCGGCGAGCCTTTTGGCTGGGCCCGGTCGGGCCGAACAGAGCTGGCTCGAGCGCAGCAACGCCTACGCCGTGAAGGCGCTGGAGCTCCAGACCAAGTACGGACCTGAGTTCGCCGCTCAGATGGGCGTCGAGGGCTACGACGAAGAGATCTTCGATCTCAAGCCTGGATTCAACGAGCGTTCCCGAGAGGACGCACGGAAGCTCGTCGCAGAGTTTCAGGCCGCCCTCGACAAAGAGCAGGATGCGCGCGTGCGTCAGGACCTCGAGATCCTGATTCAGTCGCAGAAGGACGGGGTCTTCTCGTCGGAACTGGACGAGAGGCTCATGCTGCCCTACTTCAACATCGCTCAGGCAATCTTCTTCGGCGTGCAGTCCCTGCTCGATCCGCAGATGGCCGAGGAGCGCCGCCCCGCGGTCGTCGTGCGGATTCGTCGCTACGCCGGCCTCGAGGCGGGCTACGAGCCGATCACTGCTCTCGCCAAGGCCTACATTCAGACCGGCCTCGACCAGCCGGAGCTGATCGGACCCTACGTCAAGCAGCTCGACCAGCATCAGGAGCAGCTCCCGCAATTCATCAATGGTATGGAAAGTCTCCTCGAGAAAAGCGGCCTCGAGGGATGGCAGGAGCCCTACGCGACCTTCGCCGATCAGCTGCGCGACTTCTACGCGTGGTTGGACGAGAACGTCCGCCCGCGGGCGCGCCAGCAGCCGCAGCTTCCACCCGAGATGTACGCAGACAACCTGAAGAACTTCGGGGTCGACGCGTCTCCCGAAGAGTTGATCCGTCGAGCCACGCATGGCCGCGCTGCGCTCCGATCGAGCCAGGCTCTTCGGCTACGACACCCACGCGGCGTACATCCTCTCGGACAACATGGCCGAGACCCCCGAGAGCGTCTACGAGTTGCTCGAGCGGATCTGGCCGCCGGCGCTGGCGATGGCCAAGTCCGAACGGGCGGCTTTGCAGGAAATGATGACGAAGCAGGGCGTCGAGGGACAGCTGCAGGGGGTGGGACTGGCGCCACTTTGTCGAGAAGGTGCGAAAGGAGCGCTTCGACTTCGACGAGGAGACGACGCGGCCGTACTTCGAGTTCACCGCGGTGCGCGATGGCGTCTTCGTTCTGGCGAACAAGCTCTTCGGGCTCGAGATCACCGAGCTCGAGGGCATGCCGCGCTGGCATCCGGATCAGCAGGTCTTCGAGGTCAAGGAGGCCGACGGCAGCCACCTCGGCGTGCTCTACATGGACTTCTTCGCACGCGAGAGCAAGCGGGGTGGCGCCTGGATGAACGCGCTGCGCTCGCGGTCGGCGCTCGACGGCAAAGTCGCTCCCATCGTCACCAACAACTTCAACTTCCCGCCCCCGACCGAGGACTCGCCTTCGCTCTTGTCGTTCAGCGAGGCGCAGATACTCTTCCACGAGTTCGGACACGCGCTCCACGGCCTGCTTTCCGACGTCACGTTCGAGTCCTTCTCCGGGACGAGTGTGCCGCGCGACTTCGTCGAGTTCCCGTCGCAGGTGATGGAGAATTGGATGGCCGAGCCCGAGGTCCTGAAACTCTACGCCAGGCACTACCAGACGGGTGAGGTGATTCCGGACGAGCTGATCGAGAAGATCCGCGCCTCCGAGAAGTTCAACCAGGGCTTCGCGACGGTCGAATACATGGCGGCCTCGTACCTCGACATGGCTTGGCACACGCTCGAGGACGGGAAGGAGCGGGACGCCCGTGTGTTCGAGAAGGCCGAAATGGACGAGATCATCCCGCGCTATCGGAGCGGCTACTTCGCCCACATCTTCTCGAGCGGCTACTCCGCCGGGTACTACAGCTACATCTGGTCGGAAGTCCTGGATGCGGACGCCTTCCAGACGTTCGTCGAGACGAGTCTGTTCGACCAGGAGACCGCCGGGCGCTACCGGCGCCTGCTCAGCCAGGGTGGCTCCCGGCCCGGGATGGAGCTCTACGAGGAGTTCCGCGGCCGGGTGCCCGTGATCGAGCCGCTGCTCGTCAAACGGGGCCTGATGGACGCGGGGACGCAGTGAGCGCCAAGCCCACGGCCGACAACCAGGCTTCGGAGAAACGGGAGCCGACCGCGGGCTGATTCAGTCCAGATCCACACGGCGAACGCGCCCGCGCTGCTTCTTGGTCTCGGTCCTTCGGCGCTTGTCTTCGAGTCGCCGTTGGCGCGCGGCGGCGGTGGGCTGGGTCGCGCGGCGCTTGCGAGGCGCGACGATTGCTCTGGCCACCAGCTTGCGTACTTTCTCGCAACAGTCCTGCAGGTTGCGGAACTTTTCGCGGGTGCGCTGGCTGGTGATGAGCAGGCGCCCCGTCGAGTCGAGGCGCCGCGCCGCGAGTGCGACCAGCCGCGCCCGTGCCGGCGCGGTGAGACCCCGGATCTCATCGAGCTCGACACGTAGCTCGACCTTCGAGGCGACTTTGTTGACGTTTTGCCCCCCGGGTCCCGACGAACGGACGCTTCGATGGGACATCGCGTAGCCCGGCACGATCACGCCCCGACCGACCTCGATCGTTTCCATGATTCGACTGTACACCGCCCCTCCGCGTCGTCGCGACACCCGCCCTGCCCGTTTGCGACGCTAGAATCTGAGCTGGGATCAGGCACGCCCGGCCATGCAACAGCTCAGCGAGAACTACGCGCTCCTCGGAATCTTCTTTCAGATGGCGGGGGTTTCCCTCGTCGCGCTTCTCTCGCTCTTCCTCACGCGCTCGATCGACCGGCCGTATCTGCGCTACTGGAGCTTCGCGTGGGCCACTCTGGCGGTGGGGCTGCTCGCACACGGGTTGGCAACCGTGCTGCCGTCTGGATATGTCGCCTTCGAGGGGATTCGATATCTGGGGCACTACGCGTTTGGCTACCTGCTCTTCGTCGGTTGCCGCGCGTTCTCGGGAGGAGCGCCCTTTCGCCGGCTGGACCTCTTGTTTCTCGTTCCAGCCGCCGCCATTGCCTTCGGCACGGTCGCGACGACCGCCGATCCGCGGCGGCGACTGATCGTCGAAGCCAGCGTGCTGGTCACGCTCTTCATCGCGAGTCTGGTCCGTCTGGAGCGCGCTCGAGGCCCGGGGCGTTCCGGGCCGGGGCTCTCGATCATGCGGGTCACGTTGATGCTTCTGGCACTCGGCTTCATCCACTACGTTCCGGTGGCTGTACTGGCGTTGTCGATGGGCGAGGCGCTTCCCGCCGTCTACCGTGACTACCGCGCCATCTACGAGCTGCTCCTGGCGATGCTGTTGGCCTTCGGGACCGTCATCCTGGTGATGGAGGATGTTCGCCGTGAGGTGGAGTCGGCCAACGCCGAGCTCCGCGCGGCGCGCGATCGGCTGGAGCAGCTGGCGCGCACCGACGCTCTGACGGATTCGCTAAATCGACACGCCTTCTACTCGCTCGTCGAAACGGAACGCGACGACGAGGCGGTGCCGAACGGCTGCGTGACCCTGCTCGACATCGACAACCTCAAGCCGCTCAACGACACCCTCGGCCACGGCGCGGGTGACGACGCGATCCGCGCCGTCTCGAAGGCGATCCGGTCCGTCGTGCGTTCCCACGATCTCGTGTTCCGCTGGGGTGGCGACGAGTTCCTGGCCGTGCTCTACGGTATCTCGGAGGCCGAAACCCGAGGCCGACTCAACGCCGCCAACGAGTTTCTCAAGGAGACCCGTGTCCGCGGTCTCGACGACCCGATCGTCATCTCCGTTTCTTTCGGCGTGGCGGCTTTCTCTCAGGAGGTGCCGCTCGAGCGGGCCATCGAGTTCGCCGACGAGCGGATGCTGGCAGGCAAACGAAAGCGGGAAGAGGAACGCAGCACGGCCTGAGCCGCCGACCAGCCCGACGACGTACCGCGCTGCCGCCGGGCGGTCACGAGCCGGACGGGCCGCAGCTATGATTCGGCTCTGCACACTCTCGGGCAGTAGAAGGAGCAGCCATGAAGGCGATTCGCGTCGGGATGCACGGGGGGCCTGAAGTCCTCGCACTCCAGGAGGTGGAGCGGCCGCAGCCCGCGAGCGGCGAGGTCGTCTTCAAGATCGAGGCGGCTGGCCTCAATTTCATCGATGTGTATCGCCGCACAGGGTTGTATCCGACCGATCTGCCGGGCACGCCGGGCGTCGAAGCGGCCGGTGCCGTTGCCGCGGTCGGAGACGGGGTCGTCGACCTGAAAGTGGGTGACCGCATCGCCTCGACGCACGTCAAAGGGGCGTACGCGGAGCACGCCACGGTGGACGCCGAGCGCGCCGTAGTGATTCCGGAAGGAGTCTCGACCCGAGATGCCGCGGCCGTGATGCTGCAGGGGATGACCGCCCAATATCTGGCGCGCTCGACCTTTCCTCTCGAGGAGGGGGACAGCTGCCTGGTACACGCGGGCGCCGGGGGTGTCGGCCTGCTGCTGATACAGCTTGCCAAGGGCTGCGGTGCTCGTGTCTTCGCCACTGTGGGTTCGAAGGAAAAGGCCGAGCTGGCTCGCGGCGCGGGCGCCGACGAGGTCATCCTCTACAGGGAGGAGGACTTCCTGTCCTTCGTCAAGAGCAAGACGGGCGGAGCAGGGCTCAATGTCGTCTACGACTCGGTTGGCAAAGACACATTCGAGAAGAGCCTCCAATGCCTCACCCTGCGCGGCATGCTCGTCCTTTTCGGACAATCGAGCGGGACAGTGCCGCCACTGGCGCCGGGGCGACTGGCTCAGGGTGGGTCGCTCTTCCTGACGCGTCCGAGCCTGTTTCACTACATTCCGGACCGCGACAGCCTGGAGCGGCGAGCCAGTGACGTCCTCGGCCGGGTGGCGGATGGATCGTTGAAGGTTCGCATCGGCACGACCTTCCCGCTTGCCGAGGCGGCCGACGCTCACCGCGCGCTCGAGGGCAGGAGGACGACGGGTAAGGTCCTGCTCTTGCCCTAGCTAGCCGTCCCTTTCCAAGACAGCAGTTGATACGCGCCGGGGTCTTCTTTTGACGCTAGTGGATCTGATTCGCGCGGCACGCGATCGCGACCTGACCACGGAGCGCGGAGCCCCGGTTGCCGTGGACCTCTTACCCCCTCTCAACGCGCAGGAAATCGCCGATTTCGAGGAAGAGCTGCCAGTGCCGCTCCCCGAAGAAGTCCGGGCGCTGCTCGGTTTGTGCGGAGGGTTCACGGGGCCAATCGAACTCGTCGATTTCACGGGCCGCGAGTGCGATTTCGAGATGGAAAGGGTCTTCCCTCATGGACTCCCGATCGCGCACGATGGCTGCGGCAACTTCTGGGTGGTGGATCTCCTGCCCGGCAAGACAAATTGTGGCCCCATCTACTTCGCCTGCCACGATCCACCCGTGATCCTCTACCAGAGTCCCACGCTTCATCACTTTCTGGTCGAGCTTTTCAAAACGGTTGCGCCGCCTCATCGCAGTGCGGTCGCTGACGTTCGCGAGGATCGGCTATTTGAAATCTGGGGCAAGAACCCTGGAGTGCTGTCACATGCCGAGTGTGTCGCCTCTCGAGACGACGACCTTCGCGAGTTCGCGGCCCAGTTGAGCCCCTCGTTCGAAGTGATCGACCTTCGAGAAGCGGACATCGGTTTCGGCTTCTCGTGGGGCCGCCACGGTCCACAGACGGTTGTGAAGCGGTTCACGCCACACGCTGTGTTCGGGGTAGAACGCCGCAGAGGACTGTTTCGAAAACTGTTCGGGGGTGCCGGGTAGCCATGCTCGACGGACCGCGGGAAATGCTCGAACTGAGTCGCCATCTCTTCCTGGCCGGGGCGCTGCCCTTCGTGCTCTTGGGTCTGGCGCATGCCTTCGCAACACCGCGCAGGCCAGCCGAATCCAAGGGACTCTCGCCCCGGAGCCCTGCGCTTCGCGAGGCGATGTTGAAGGAAACCGCACTTCTCACCCGTCGCACGAACATGTGGCTGGCGTGGGTCCGGTTCAATCTGAGTCACAGCCTTGGCGCGGTCCTATTCGGGGTCGTGGTTCTGCTGATCGGGAGGAGCCCCGCCTCGTTCGCCGCGCAGGCGAGCTTCTTTCTGCCACTCGTCGTGGTCGTGTCGGGAGCCTACCTGATCCTCGGGATGCGCTACTGGTTCAGGACGCCCATCGTCGCGATCGCATTGTCGGGCGCGTGTTTCTTCGCGTCTTGGCTTCTCTTCCTCATCGGATCGTAAGCTGCGGGGCATGTACGACCCGTCCCAAGTGAAAGGAGCAGTGGATGAAGAAGGTCAACATCAAAGACGAGCTGGCAGCGGTCACGGAGCACTGGTCCCAAAGGGTCATCGGCGAGGCGAACGGCCAGCTGTTCAAGGTCGCCAAGGGGATCGGTGAGATCAACTGGCACAAACACGACGATCAGGACGAGCTCTTCATCCTGTACAAAGGCCACCTGACGATTCAGCTTCGAAGCGAGAACATCGAGCTCTTCGAGGGCGAGATGTTCGTCGTGCCGAAGGGCGTCGAGCATTGCCCTCGAGCGGAAGAAGAAGTGGAGTTTCTGATCGTGGGCCTCGACATCACGTCGAATGAGAAGGGTGGCAAACCCGTGATGAGCGCCTACCTCGTGCGCCACGCACACGCGCACTGGCAGACGAGCGAAGAGCGGCCTCTCTCGGAGGAAGGCCGTGCGGGTGCCCGAGCCCTGGCAGACTGCTTGGGCCCGACGACCATCTTCGCCATCCACTCCAGTCCCGCTCGACGGGCGATCGAGACGATTGAGCCGCTCGCAGAGGCGCGAGGCCTTCGTTCATAGAGGTGCCACTAGGATGCAGCGTGACGCCGGTTTCGCTCGGACAGTAGCGCTCTAGGACGCCTCACGCGCCGACGGGCAAGCAGTCCGAGGCGGCTCTCTCCGTGCTCGGTGAGCAGGATCCCGTGATCGCGCCGGAGCTGGTGGTCGCCAGAGGTGAGCAACGTCGCGTGGAAGCTGGCGCGGGCGGGTGAGATCAGCGAGAAGCAGGGGTCCCGGATCGCCGAGGGCATGGAGTCTTGCTTCTCGGGTCTTTTCGCGGCCTCACGCCTATCGAGCCGTGCCCGCCCCATGGCGCGTGGCCTCGATCATTCGGTGTACGACCGCCTCTACCTCGCTCTGGCCGAGCTCGAGGGAACCTATGTACTCACGACCGATCGACGTTTCGCCAGCAAGGTCGGCGGCGCGATCTCGGTCGATCTGGTCCGTACATTGTCACTCGACGCGCCCTAGTGGCCCGTAACAGGGAGATCGGTGCCAGCGAGACCGCCGAGGTGCCCCGATCCGCAAGGCGAGAGGAGCGGAGAATACCGGGAGTATTTGGCCGACGAACAACGCAGCGGGCGGGGATGCATCGGCGGTCTGACGCTTTCGAATCCTCGTTTACAGGTCACTAGAGTGGCCCCTGGGCCATCCCGCCAGGCATCGCTATAATCGCGCTCCGATTCCGGACCGTCCTCATTTCCTCTCATAGGAGCCAGCCATGAAGCAGGCCGTGGAATCCATTGGAGCAGAACGCATCCTCGGCTCGCTCGGCATCGAGGCCGAGAACGCGGGAGGGTTTGGCGGCAGGTGGATCGGCAGCGGCGATGTCGTGGTCTCGACTTCGCCGATCAACGGTGAACCGATCGCCAGCGTGAAGCAGGTCACTTCGGCGGAGTACCACCGCGTGGTCCAGGCGGCTCACGAAGCTTTCCTGAAGTGGCGGCTGACGCCGGCCCCGAAACGCGGCGAGACGATCCGCGTGCTGGGCAACCTGCTCCGCGAGAAGAGGCAGGATCTCGGCGCGCTCGTGACCCTCGAGAACGGAAAGATCCGGGCCGAAGGCGAGGGCGAAGTCCAGGAGATGATCGACATCTGCGACTTTGCCGTCGGGCTCTCGCGCCAGCTCTACGGCCTTTCGATGCACTCGGAGCGCCCGGGCCACCGGATGTACGAGCAATGGCATCCGCTCGGCGTGGTCGGCGTGATCTCCGCGTTCAACTTCCCGGTGGCGGTGTGGTGCTGGAACGCGGCGGTGGCGAACGTCTGCGGCGATGCGGTGCTTTGGAAGCCGTCCTCGCAGACTCCGCTCACCGCGATCGCGTGCACCAGGATCGCTCAGCAGGCGTGCGCCGAGACCGGCGGCGATCCGGCCCTGTTCAGCATGATCGTCGGCCGTGGCTCGACGATCGGCGACTCCCTGCTCCACGACGCCCGCCTACCGCTCGTCTCGGCGACCGGCAGCTGCAAGATGGGCTATCGAGTCGCCGAGGTGGTGGGGAAACGTCTCGGCCGCACAATCCTCGAGCTGGGCGGCAACAACGCGATCATCGTGTCCGACAAAGCCAATCTCGACCTGGCGGTGCCGGCCATCGTCTTCGGTGCCGTTGGCACGGCGGGCCAGCGCTGCACGTCGACGCGCCGGATCATCGCGCACCGCTCGATCCGCGACGAGCTGCTCGAGCGTCTCGAGAACGCGTACTCGCAGGTGCCCATCGGCAACCCGCTGGAGCCGGGGACGCTGATGGGCCCGTTGATCGATGGGGCCGCCGTCGAGGCGATGATGAGCGCCCTCGAGCGGGTGAAGGAACAGGGCGGGGAAATCGTCTGCGGAGGCGAACGTCTCGAAGGGGGTGCGTATCCGGGGGGTCTCTACGTCACCCCGTGTATCGCGACGGCGGAGTCGCAGCTTCCCATCATCAAGGACGAGACGTTCGCGCCGATCCTCTACGTCCTTTCCTATGAGACGGGCGAACAGGCCCTCGAGCTGCACAACGGCGTGCCCCAGGGGCTCAGCTCGGCGATCTTCACGAACGATCTCCAGGAAGCGGAGCGTTTTCTGTCGCACGCGGGGAGCGACTGCGGCATCGCCAACGTCAACATCGGTACGAGCGGGGCTGAGATCGGTGGCGCCTTCGGTGGCGAGAAGGAGACGGGTGGCGGACGCGAGTCTGGAAGTGACGCCTGGAAGGCCTACATGCGGCGCCAGACCAACACGATCAACTACAGCTCCGAGCTTCCGCTCGCTCAGGGCATCAAGTTCGACGCATCGCTAGACTCGGCACCTACGGGGGGCTGATGGAAAGCGAGCGGCGGGCGTTCCTCAAGGAATTCGTCAAGAACCCACGGGCGGTCGGCGCAGTTGCGCCGAGCTCGAGCCAGCTCGCCGAGGCCATGGTCGACGGGATTCCCTGGGAAAACGTCGAAGCCGCTATCGAGGTGGGAGCAGGAACGGGCGCCTTCACGGGCACGATCCGGGAGCGCTTGAAGGACGGAACGCGCTTCTTCGTCGTCGAGATCAATCCCGCCCACTGTGAGCGACTGCGGGTCCTCTTTCCCGATCTGACGGTCCACGAGGGCAGTGCGTCGGGCCTGCCTTCGCTCTGCCAGGAGAAGCGTTTCGATCGCGCGGACGCCGTGATCAGCGGTCTCCCCTGGGCGGCGTTCCCGGACGCGGTGCAAGACGAGCTGCTCGACGCGATCGTGAAGACGCTGCGCGCTGGGGGCGGGTTCGCCACGTTCGCGTACCTGCACGGGATTCCGAGCCCCGCGGGCAAGCGCTTTCGAGATCAGCTGGAACGTCGCTTTAGCGTCGTCTCCACGAGCGAGCCCGTTTGGCGCAACCTGCCGCCCGCTCTCGTCTACCGTTGCATCAAGTAGCCGGGGCACCCCGGCGGCGCCGACCCGGGCCTTTTGAGCGTGGGGGCCGAAGCTGCTATAAACTGCGCCCTTGCGCGCCGGGTTCGGTGCCTGCAAGGAAAGGACACCTTACCCATGGCCAAAGTAACCGTCACCGAGAACGGTCCCTACCTCCTCAGCAGCGCCGACTCGTTCGCACGCTTCCCTGACGGCAAGTCGTACCAGGTGAAGGGAAACGCGGCCCTGTGCCGCTGTGGCGGCTCCAAGAACAAGCCCTTCTGCGACGGTACTCACAGCAAGAACGGGTTCAGTGGCGCCAAAGAGTCCGACCGGACCCCGGACAGGCGCGAAGAGTACGCGGCTGCAGGCATCACGGTCCACGACAATCGCGGCCTGTGTGCCCACGCCGGCAGATGTACCGACGGACTACCGGATGTTTTCAGGCTTCGTCAGGAGCCCTTCATCGATCCCCAAGCCGGCTCGCCTGAGGAGATCGCGGGGACCATCAAGCAATGTCCCTCAGGGGCCTTGAGCTACTCCATCGCCGGAACGGAGCACCGGGATCGGGGCGGCGACGCCGCTTTCGGGTTCGCCCCCGGGGGTCCCTACGTGGTCAAGGGCGGCGCCGAACTCGAGAACGCCGAGCTTCTGGAAGGTGGGACGACGGACCATTTCGCTCTGTGCCGCTGCGGCAAGAGCACGAACAAGCCGTTCTGCAGCGGTGCTCATTGGAACGTTCAGTTCGACGAGGACGCGCCCAACAAGAGCTGACGTCCCAGCCGCCCCACCCTTTTCAATCGACCAGCTTGTGGCTGTCTTTGGCCGACAGGTCCAAGCCGTAGAGCCCTTTGAGCTGCCCAATGCGTTTGACTGTTTGGGTGGAAAACGGTGCCTTGCCCTCGAAACTGTGCAGCACGATGCCCTCCACCAGGTCGCCCAGCGTCAGGTCCAGGTACTCGGCCAACGCTTTCAGAACCTTGAGTGTTCTTTTCTCGACGCGAATACCAGTTTGGACGCGTTCGATCTTCTTCTTCCGGCCCGAGCGGGCCATATTCAGGCCGTCAGCCGATCGATCGCGGTCTGCACTGGAGCCTCCCAGGCCTGCAGGAACTCTTCGCCGTAGCGTCTGATGTCCTGCTGGCCGGCCGGGGACAGTGCCGTGGTCACGTAGCGGACGCTGACCCGGGTCGTGGTTTCTGTTTCCGCACTGCAGCTGACGTAGATCCAGCGATGCAGATACCCGGGCTCTGCCACCAGGTACTCGGCAAGATGCTGCGTCGGCTCATGTCGAAGGACCGTCCAGACCGCGGTCCGTCCGTCTCGCTCCAGGGTGAAGACCGTGCCGGCCGCGCGGCTCAGCTCCTCGGGAAAGATCGGTCTCGGGTCCCAGTCGTCCACCCAGTCTCTTTCGCTGACGGGATCGAACAGATGGAATACCTGATCAACCTGTCCCTGGACCGCAAAGCTGTGACTGGCCTCTCGGCGAGGGCTCTGTGTGTCGGCTACCGTACCGTGCGTGCCGGCCGGCAGGCGGGATTCGCGTTCGTGCGACATAGCATGCCTCCTTGATCAGGTAGAAAGATACATTAGTACAAATATATCACAAATCCGTGCAGGACTCGCAGGTGGTCGACTCGTGCAGCTCGCGCCATCGCTTGACGGAAGCGACGGGCGATCCGTCGATGCTGGCTAGAAGGCTTCGAGATGCGGATACTGAAACGGACGATGCTGATGGCGCTGCTTTGCCTCGGTATCTGCACGAGCGTGTCGGCTCACGAGCTGAACCCCGGCTACTTGCAGCTACAAGAAGTCCAGCCGCAGATGTTCGAAGTGATGTGGAAGGTCCCGCGGCGCGGAGCCGTGCCGCTCGAGATGCGACCGGCTCTAATAAGATGATGCAGCGACGCGTGGACGTCGAAGAGGAGGATGCTGCATGAGACTCGGCTGGACCGCTGGGGCCGCCTTGGCCGCCTCGCTCGCGTGCGTTCCACTCGAAGCGAGCGAGCTGTTCTTTTCACACGGCGCGGTGGCCCGTGCCCTCCACGAAGGCCTGATGGTGAGTGATGGGCGCTGGTTCATCCAGGGACAGTCGCTGGAGGACTGCAGCCATGTGTTTCTGCAGGATCCACGAGTCGACGCCGCGGACGGACGGTTGCGGATGACGTTTCTCTTCAGCGGTCGGGCGGCCGCAGGCGTCCGGGGTCGCTGTGTCGGTGCTGGCGGCAGCTTCGACATCACGGTGACGGGAGTTCCGACTTTCGTCGAGGGCGAGCTGCTGCTCGGCGATCCGAGGGTCGCTGCGCCAGGCAGGCAGTTGTTCAGAGCCGTGGCGCCAATCGTCGATGCGGCGCTGCGGAATCGCCTCCGCTACCCGCTGCGCAACGCGGTGGATTGGTCCGTCCATGACTTGCGGGAAAGAACCGGACGCCACGTGGTACTGGATGACCTCGATCTCAGCCGGATCGACGTCGAGGAGCAGGGCGTACGCGTGGGGCTCGAGTTCGGACTACAGGTGAACTGAAATGCGAAGAGCTCTGCTCACGTTGGTCCTGGCCGGTGCAGCGGCGGGAGCCGTGGCTCAGGAGCTGCGCCCCGTGTCGCCGTCGGATCCGGAACGGCTCCGCTCCGTTCGCGATCCGCGGATCTCGCCGGATGGGGAATGGGTCGCCTACGTCGTCCGCACCAGCGACCTGGAAAAGGACCGCGACGGAAGTGATATCTGGATGGTGAGCTGGGACGGCGCACAGACGCTCCAGCTCACGCACACCGAGAAGGAGAGCGAGGGCGCCCCGCGCTGGAGCCCCGACGGTCGCTATCTCTCTTTTCTCGTTTCCCGCGGGGATGAAGACGCAAAGAGCCAGGTGTGGCTGCTCGACCGGCGGGGAGGCGAGGCGCGTCAGCTCACCGAGATGGAGGGGGGCGTCGAGGCGTACGAGTGGTCGCCCGATTCGAAGCGGCTCGCTCTCATTGCCGCCGACCCCGATCCCGACGAGCGAGAGCAGAAGGCCGAGAAGGGCGACGAGCCGAAGACGGCCAAGCCGATCGTGATCGACCGCTACCAGTTCAAGCAGGACCGCATCGGCTATCTGCGCCATCTCCGGAGCCATCTCTATCTCTTCGATCTCGAGAAACGGAATGCCGAGCTGTTGACGCCGGGCGATTTCGACGACTCCTCGCCCTCCTGGGCGCCCGACGGCAGGGACATCGCGTTCGTCAGCAAGCGCGGGGACGACCCGGACCGCCACGACAACTCGGACATCTTCCTGATCGAGGCGAGGGCCGGCGCCGAGGCGCGCCAGCTCACTCGGCACGAGGGCGCCGACGGCTCGTTCGGCAGCGCCCCCGCCTGGTCGCCCGACGGGACGTGGATCGCTTATCTGCGGGGCGGCCCACCACGCTGGAGCTTCTACGACGGGCCCGACCTGGCGATCATCTCGGCGGCGGGGGGCGAGCCACGAATCATCACCGAGGGTCTCGACCGGGACGTCTACAGGCCGGCATGGACGGCCGATGGCGGGGCGCTCTTGATGCTGCTCGAAGACGATCGCAACCAGTATCTGGCGCGCGTCTCGGTTGGCGGAGGCAACGTCGAGCGCCTGTCGGTGCCCGGCAGTGTCGTGAACCGGTTCGATAGCGGGGCGGCGGGACGCATCGCCCTGCTGATGACGACACCGGAGGAGCCCGCGGAAATCTTCGCGTTCGAACGGGGAGCCACTCGGCCGCTCTCGAGCCAGAACGAAGAGCCGCTTCGAGGTATCGCGCTCGGAAGTGTGAGCGGGATCGAGTTCGAGAGCGCGGACGGGACCAAGGTCCACGGGATCGTGACGAAGCCGCCCGGATTCGAGGCGGGGCGGCGCTATCCGACGGTCGCGCTGATTCATGGTGGCCCGACGGCGCAGAACGGCTTCGAGTTCGATCCGGGTGCGCAGGTCCTGGCCGGGGCTGGCTATCTCGTCGTCCGCCCGAACTACCGTGGCAGCCCGGGGCGCGGGCGCGAGTTCTCGAGGGCCATCTTCGCCGACTGGGGCAACCTCGAGGTGCAGGATGTGCTCGCCGCGATCGACCACGTCGTCGAGGCGGGGCTGGCCGACCCCGAGCGGCTCGGGATCGGTGGTTGGAGCTACGGCGGCATGACGACGAACTACACGATCGCAAAGGACACGCGTTTCAAGGCCGCCGTCAGCGGGGCGAGCATCGCGAACGTTCTTACCGGCTACGGAACGGATCAATACATCCGCCAGTACGAGAACGAGCTGGGGAAGCCCTGGGAGGAAATCGACAAGTACTTTGCGGTGTCGCAGCCCTTCCTGCACGCCGACAAGATCGAGACGCCCACGCTCTTCCTGTGCGGCGAGAAAGACTTCAACGTGCCGCTGATCAACTCGGAGCAGATGTACCAGGCGCTGCGCAGCCTGGGCATCGAGACGCAGCTCGTGATCTACCCCGGCCGGTACCACGGCCTCGGAAAGCCGAGCTACCGGAAGGATCGCCACGAGCGCTACATCGGATGGTTCGATCGCTTCCTGAAGGACGCCGAATAAATGATCCTGGCCCTCGATCAGGGTACGACCAGCTCCCGGGCGATCCTCTTCGATCGGGAGGGGTCGGTGTGCGGTGTGGCTCAGAAGGAGTTCAGACAGTTCTTCCCCCGACCAAGCTGGGTCGAGCACGATCCTGAGGAGATATGGGCGACGCAGCGGGACGTCGCCCGCGAGGTGCTCGCGAGCGAGGGCGTCGGGGCGAGCGAGGTCGCGGGCATCGGGATCACGAACCAGCGCGAGACGACCGTCGTCTGGGAGCGCGAGACCGGACGTCCCGTCGGCAACGCGATCGTCTGGCAGGACCGCCGCACCGCGGACATCTGCGATCGACTCGAGCAAGGCGGTCATGAGGAGCTGCTTCGGGGCAAGACGGGCCTTGTCGCGGATCCCTACTTCTCGGGCACCAAGCTCCAGTGGATGCTCCAGAACCTCGACGGGCTGAAATCTCGCGCGGAACGAGGCGAGCTCTGCTTCGGGACCGTCGACACGTGGCTCGTCTACCGTCTGACGAATGGCGCTCGGCACGTCACCGACGCCTCCAACGCATCGCGAACGCTGCTCTACGATATTCGAGCGGGGGACTGGGACGACGAGCTGCTCGCGTTGTTCGGCGTGCCGAGGTCGATGCTTCCGGAGGTCCGAAGCTCGAGCGAGGTCTACGCGGAAACCGCGCCAGAGGTGCTCGGCGCGCCCGTGCCAATTGCCGGGATAGCCGGCGATCAGCAGGCCGCGCTCTTCGGGCAGATGTGCCGCGAGCCCGGGATGGTAAAGAACACCTACGGCACCGGCTGCTTCATGCTGCTCAACACCGGCGAGCGCGCCGTCCCCTCGAAGAACGGGCTGCTGACGACTGTTGCCTGGCGGCTCGGCGACGTGACCCACTACGCGCTCGAAGGGAGCGTCTTCATCGGGGGCGCGCTGGTCCAGTGGCTCCGCGACGGGCTCGGGCTGATCGAGTCGGCTTCGGAGGTCGAGGCCCTGGCCGCGTCGGTCAAAGATGCCGACGGCGTCGTCATCGTACCCGCGTTCGTCGGGTTGGGGGCCCCCCACTGGGATGCTTACGCTCGCGGGACGATCGTCGGCCTCACGCGTGGCACGACGAAGGCGCACATCGCGCGCGCGGCGCTCGACGCGATCGCTCTCCAGGTCGCGGACGTGCTCGAGGCGATGATCGCGGATTCCGGTCTCGACGCGAGCGAGCTGCGGGTGGACGGCGGGGCGGCGGCGAACGATCTGCTGCTGCAGACTCAGGCCGACCTGCTCGGCGTTCCGGTGGTGCGCCCGGCCGTGCTCGAAACGACCGCGCTCGGCGCGGCGTACCTGGCCGGCCTGGCCGTCGGCTACTTCGAGGGACTCGATGCGATTCGTGACCAGTGGCGCGAGACCGCCCGCTTCACACCACGGTTGACTCGAGACGACGCGGAGTCCCGCTCCCAGCTCTGGCGTCGCGCCGTGGAGCGCGCCAGGGGCTGGGCCCAGTAGCTTCTACTTCTCGGGGCGGAGGACGATCTCGCGACGCGGGGGCGCGATCGAGACCCCCTCGGCGTCGAAGCGCTGCTTGACGGGCGACGACGTAAGATGCCCGACTATGGATCGGGCAGGCATGTTGGGGCGGATCGCGGACGGCGCGCGGACCTGGGATCTCCTCATCATCGGGGGCGGCGCCACAGGCCTCGGCATCGCCGTCGACGCGGCCTCCCGCGGCTATGAGGTCGCGCTCGTCGAGCAGGCCGATTTCGCCCACGGAACATCGAGTCGCAGCACCAAGCTCGTCTACGGAGGTGTCCGCTACCTGCAGCAGGGCGACGTCTCACTCGTCCTCGAGGCGTTGCGCGAGCGGGGGCGGCTCCGCGAGAACGCGCCACACCTCGTCCACGACCTGCCGTTCGTGGTGCCCAACTACGACTGGTGGGAAGCCCCGTTCTACGGCACGGGCCTGCGGCTCTACGACGCCCTCGCCGGAAGGCACGGGTTCGGCGCCTCTCGAAACCTGTCGCGCGCCGAGACGCTCGAGCGACTCCCGACGATCGAGACGAACGGCCTGCGCGGTGGCGTCATCTACTACGACGGGCAGTTCGACGACGCGCGCCTCGCCATCGATCTGGCCGGGACGGCCGCGGAGTTGGGTGGCGCTCTCGTCAACTACGCGCCGGTCGTCGCGATCGAGAAGTCGAACGGCGCCGTGTGCGGCGCGACGATCGAAGATGCCGAGACGGGAGCGCGCCATTTCGTGAGCGCGCGCGTCGTCATCAACGCGACGGGCGCCTTCACGGACGGCGTGCGCCGGCTCGACGACGTGGGCGCGATCCCGATGGTGCGCCCCAGCCAGGGTGTACATCTCGTGCTGCCCCACGAGTTTCTGCCGGGCGACAGCGCCATCATGGTGCCCCGTACCGACGACGGGCGCGTCCTGTTCGCTATCCCGTGGCATGGGCGAGTCGTGGTCGGAACGACGGACACGCCGATCTCCGAGGTCAGCCTGGAGCCGCGTCCGCTCCCCGAAGAAGTCGACTTCCTTCTGGAACACGCGGCTCGCTACCTGACCCGCAATCCAGGTCCGGTCGACGTGCTGAGCGTTTTCGCGGGGATCCGGCCACTCGTGGCAGCTGAAGGCTCGAGCACGGCCGAGCTGTCTCGCGACCACACGCTTCACGTCTCCGCCTCGGGGCTGGTCACGATCGCGGGTGGGAAGTGGACGACCTATCGGAAGATGGCGGAGGACGCCGTCGATCACGCTGCCGCGCTCGCGGGGTTGCCCGAGCGACGCTGCAAGACCCACGAGCTGCGCATTCACGGCTACCATGTTGATGCCGAGAGCTTCGCCGAGCTGGCCTGCTACGGATCAGACGCACCGGCGCTGCGCGACCTGATCCGGGAACGTGGCGACTATGCCGAGAAGCTCCACTCGCGCATGCGGCCGCTCGCGGGCGAGGTGCCCTGGGCGGTGAGACACGAGATGGCGCGCAACGTCGAGGACTTCCTGGCGCGAAGGACCCGGTCTTTGTTGTTGGATGCCCGTGCCAGCATTGAGATGGCGCCACGCGTCGCGGAGCTGATGGCCGAGGAGCTGGGACGCGACGCGGCGTGGCAGGACGTGCAGGTCGAGGGCTACGCCGTGTTGGCGGCCGGGTACCTCCTATGAGCGGTCTCGCTCCTCACGGCCCGCTACGGTGAGGGAGGGCTCGCCTCGGGTGTTGGATCGGATGCCGGCGTTTCCGGCTCGGCATCCGTCGCCGGGGCGTCGAGCACACGGATGATCTCTCTCAGCTTGCTCTGAATGCGGCGCTGGTTCTCGGCGCCCATGCGGATGAGCGCCTTCTGCGCAGGGTCCAGCTGTTCCAAGCGTCGATCGGCGAACGCGTATGCGACCGAATAGCGGGCGAGATCGATGCGCCCCTGCCTCAGGGGCGTCATGATCAGCTTGTCGATCGCCCGGCGCATCGTGCGGTCGAAGCCGGCGCCCGTCGGGTGCCCCAGCTCCACGTACGCCTCCGCGATCCGCGCACTCGCACCGTTGTAGATCCGCACGGCCTCCCCGGCGTCGATCGAGGCCGCGATCTTCCCGACCTCGTCAAAGCGAGCGTACGAGCGTACGTCGATGAAGACCTCGCGTCCGGTTCCCGCGGCCGCGAAGGGCGAGCTGGGTGCCAGATGCTTCAAGTGCACTGATGGATCCTCGCCATCGGCGATGTTCTCGACGACCACCACGAATCGGCGCAGCAGGTCGTCGGGCACGAACCACGCCGCAAACTCGGGGTGAGCCGAGAGCGCCGCGATCAGGCCGCGGACCGCGCCGTCACTCTCGTTGAGCGCCGGCAGGTCGATCGGTGCCGATGTCGGTTGCGGAGTAGCGAGCGGCGTGGGGGCCGGTCTCACTGATACGGGGGGCGCGCTCGGAGGGGGCTCGGGTTCACCGCCGGAGCGGAAGATCAGGTAGAGGGCCAGAGGCAGCCCCAGCACGAGCGTGACGGCAGGCAGAAGCGGACTGAAGGATCGCCCCTCGGGCAGCTCGATCGGGTCGTCGAACTCGTCGTGCTCGGGCGGTTCCGGCTCGTCCAGATCGAAATCGTCGAGGTCGGACATCTTCCTCTATTCAGACGGTAGAGAGGGCCCTGTGGTTGCGTGCGAAGCCTAGCATGTGACTTTGTGTAACCACCGGGAACAAAGCCGAGCCACGGTCGTAAAGAGTCGTCGAGTCGAGCTGTCGAGGGGGCGGTCAAGTTCAATCAAATGAACGAGGTGCGGCGTATGCGAGTGTTTCGTGTGATGGGTGTCTTGAGCGTGGCCATCGCGCTGGCGGGAGCGGCGATTGCGGGCGAGGCGGCCTCCAGGCGTTTCGAGTGGTCGACCGAGTCGGCCGAGGCCAGGGAGCTGCTGGGCAAGTTGCAGGGTCGCATCGAGAGCTTTCAGGCGGGTCCGGAGAATCAGGAGCTTGCCAAGAAGATCGTGGCCGCCGATCCCGATTTCGCGATGGGCAGCTACTACCTCTCGGCGGTGACGGCCGGGGCCGATGGATTGGCGGCCTATGAAAAGGCGCGGCAGCTCTCGAAGAACGCATCGGAAGGCGAGCGACGCTTCATCGAGGCAATGTCCCACGTGGTGACGAACCAGGGAGCCAACTTCGCCGATTCGATTCCGCCCCTGGAAGAGCTGAGCAAGGATTATCAAGAGGAGCGCCTGATCTTCGTGATCCTGGGTCAGCTCTACAACGCGGTCGGGCGCGGCGACGACGCCCTCGTGGCTTTCAAGAAAGTCAGAGAGATCGGGCCCCCGAGCCTGCGAGTGGAGTCCTTCATCGCAGCCGACGACCTGCTTCACGAGCGATACGTCGAGGCACGGAACACCTTCGCATCGATCGAGGAGCAATTGCCCGACGGCTCGGTACCGTTCGCCATCCGGTTGGGCACGACGTTCAGCTACCTGTACGAAGGCCAGGTCGACGAAGCGCTCGCTTCGCTCGAAAGCTACCTCGAGGAGTACCGCAAGAGCGGAGCCAATCAGCAGTTCCCCGAGGTGTTCATTCACAACGCCATGGCCCGCATCAATCTCGAGAACGGTCGCCTCGACGCGGCGACGGCGCACTACAAGAAGGGCTACGACAGCGTCCCCGAAAGCGAGCTGCCCGAGGACCAGAAGAAGACGTGGCTCGGCCGCATGCACCATGGCAAGTGCCGCGTGCTCGCCAAGATGGGCAAGCACGAGGAGGCGTGGAAGGAAGCCGAGGTCGTGCGTCGCATGATCGAGGAGGGCGGCGAGCCTGCCGAGCAGTTCTGGCCCGCCTATCACTACCTGGCCGGCTACGTCCTGCTCGAGGCCGGCAAGTTCGAGAAGGCGATCGAGCATCTCGAGCAAGCCAACGCGCAGGATCCTTTCCACCGGCTTCTGCTCGCCCGCGCTCTCGAGAAGGCGGGCAAGAAGGACGAGGCGAAGAAGACGTACGAGGAGATCGTTGCCTCTCAGTGGACCGGCATCGAGCGCGCCCTTGCGTACCCCGAGGCCAAGAAAAAGACGAAATCGCTCTAGTCAAACCAGCTTCGCTTCGCCCGAAGGCCCGCGGCTCGAAAACCGCGGGCCTTTCTTCTTGTGGGAAGCTCTGGGGATGATCCGTCGCATCGTGTCCGGGGGGCAGACGGGGGTCGATCGAGCGGCGCTGGACGTTGCGATCGAATATCGCATCGCTTGTGGCGGATGGTGTCCGCGCGGGCGCAAGGCGGAGGACGGGCCGATCGACGCCCGCTATCCCCTCGAGGAGACCGCTTCGGGCAGCTATGTGGAACGTACGGAGTGGAACGTGCGCGATTCGGACGCGACGCTCATCCTCGCGAGCGGGACGCTCGAAGGAGGAACGGCCCTGACGGCGCGGCTGGCACGAACGGCGCGAAAGCCGTTGCTGGTGCTCGATCCCCGGAGTCGGGACACCGACGTGCTCGTCTCGTGGCTGGAAGTGGGGGGATACGAGACGCTCAACGTCGCCGGACCTCGCGAATCCCGATCGGCCGGCGTTTACGAGGCCGCGCTTGCCTTCCTGAGGGGAGCGCTGACACTCCGTCGCTGAGATCGGAGTGGGCTACGGGTGGAGGATGAGCGCCCCCCGCGACTGCATGTCGCGTCGGGCTTCGCGCTCGCGAGCGGCAAACAGCAGCGGGACGTGGCATCTTTGCGGGTCGGCTAAGATGCCCGCTCGGGTCGCGGGAAGACAAGGAGAGCCGAGACTATGTCGAGAGGAGCGATACTCGCCTTCGCAGTGGCGGGTTCGAGCGGCTGGGCCGCCGGCCAGGAGTTCAAGATCGCCAAGGCCGCCGTCGAGTTCAAGGAAGGGTTCGACTTCAGCCAATACGAGACGTACGCCTGGAAGGAGTCCCAGGAGCCGTTGCCCGACCAGGCCAACCAGATTTCCATGACGCTCGCGATCGACGATGGTCTGCGCAAGAAGAAGCTGGAGAAGGTCGACGCAGAGCCCGACCTGGAGGTGCGTTTCTACACACGCGTCGAAACCAGTTCGAAGGCGACCGGGTACCAGGGAGGGGCCGCGGTCGAACCGAGCAACCAGCGGACGATGGTTCGGGTCGACCGGACCAAGACGGGTCAGCTCACGATCGAGCTCTACGACCCCAATGCGAAGACTGTGGTGTGGAAGGGGACGGACTCCGAGCCGCTCGGGCACAGCAACCAGGACGAAGGAGTCATTCGGACTATCGTCGCCCGCATCCTGCGTGAGTACCCGCCGAGGCAGAAGTAGGCGATGATGCGTCGAGCGATCGCTCTGCTGGTCACGAGTCTGCTGGGCTGGTCGCCTCCCACCCTGCTGTGAGACAGATGGAGAAGCAGGGAGTATCGGATAGCCAAACCGAACTATGAGCGATTCCGTGCCCACGGAACCCCGACACACCCTCCTCGATCGGTTCCTGGGTCTCTTCACCGATGTACGACCCGGGGAGTCGGTGACGGCCCTCCTGATGCTGGCAAACATCTTCACCATCTTCGTCAGCTACGCGATCATCAAGGTGATTCGCGAGCCTCTGATCCTGACCGGTGGCGGCGCCGAGGTGAAGTCCTACTCGGCTGCCTTTCAGGCGGTCCTGTTGATGGGCTTCATTCCGCTCTACAGCTGGTTCTCATCGCGAGTGAGTCGGATGCGGCTGATCGTCGGCGTCACGATTTTCTTCGCGGTCAACATCCAGCTCTTCTCGCTGGCGGTGTCGGCGGACGTTGCCGGGGTCGGCATCGCTTTCTACGTGTGGACCGGCATCTTCAGCCTCGTGGTCGGCACGCAGTTCTGGTCCTACGCGAACGACATCTACCCCAAGAACGTCGGCGATCGCTTGTTCCCAATCATCGTGATCGGGATGACGGCGGGCAACCCGCTTGGATCGAAGATTGCCGGGGTCTTGTTCGCGGAAGGCACCCAAGCCCAGAGCATCATGCACATCTCTACTGCGCTCCTGCTGCTGACGCTCGCCTTCTACTGGCTCGTGGATCGACGAGAGGCCGGTGGCGCGGGCCAGGCCCAGGCGAGCGAAGCGCTCGGCGAAGGCAACGGCTTCATGCTGGTCTTCAAGAGCAAGTACCTGCGAATGGTGGCGCTGCTGATCGTGGTTCTGAACCTGGTCAACACGAACGGCGAGTACATCATCGGCAAGCTCGTGACGGCGCAGTCGGAGGCACAGACGGTGATGGACGCGGGAGCGTTCATTGGAGCCTTCTACGGCAACTACTACTTCTGGGTGAACGTCATCACGCTGCTGATCCAGGCCTTCGTGGTGTCGCGAATCGTCAAGTACCTCGGCTTCGGCGGCGTCTTGTTGGCTCTCCCGATCGTCGCGTTCGGTGCCTACACGGCCATCGCGGCTGGCATTGCCTTCTCGCTGATCCGTTGGGCCAAGACGGCCGAGAACTCGACGGACTACTCGGTGATGAACACGGCGCGGCAACTGCTGTGGTTGCCCACGACGCGTGAGGAGAAGTACAAGGCCAAGCAGGCCATCGACGTCTTCTTCACGCGGCTTGGGGACGTGGTCTCGGCCATCGTCGTCTTCGTCGGAACCACCATGTTGGCCTTCGACTACAAGGGCTTCGCTGTTCTCAACATCGTCGTCGTGCTCTTCTGGTTCGCCCTCGGCGTGATGATCGTCCGAGAGAACCGGCGCCTCGTGGCCCTGCAAGAGGAGCGCGAGGCAGCCTGAGCAGCTCATGACGCGGGCGCGACCCGGCTTCGACCCCTACTTCATGGGGCTCGCGCTGGCTGTCCGAGCGCGTGCCAGCTGCCTCGGCAGCCGCGTCGGCGCCGTGCTCGTCAAGGACGCGCGGGTCCTCTCGACCGGCTACAACGGCACCCCGACCAAGATGAAGAACTGCACCGACGGGGGTTGCGAGAGGTGCGCCCACCCCGAGCAGTTCGAGGCCGGCAGCGGCTACGACCTCTGCATCTGCGTGCACGCGGAGCAGAACTGTCTTCTCGCAGCATCGCGCTTCGGTATCTCAGTGGAGGGGGCGACCGTCTACACGACGATGCGTCCCTGCTTCGGCTGTACCAAGGAGCTGCTCCAGGCGGGGGTGGTGCGGGGTGTCTACTTGCACGACTGGCACCATCCGAAGCCCGAGTTCCAGGCGGAGTACGAGGCAATCCAGGCTCGCCTCGCCGGAGGCATCGAGCGGCTCGAGTTCGAAGCCCCGGACGCCGACTGGGCGCGGCCGAGGCGGCCGCCTGTCTAGGAGTACTCACGCGACTCGCGGCGCGCTCGAGCTACGTTTCTCGCCTCCGGCTTCTACAGCGGGAGACGCTAGCGCCACACGGGATCGCTGACAGAAAGAAGCCCTTCGGGAGAATGTGAACGGTCTGCAACGTCGGCTCCAGCGACCGCGCGGGTAGATCCGGTTCTGGACCTCGTCGTCTTCAGCGCCTCCGCCGAGGCTCTCGAGAGAATGCAAGCGGTCGCTGTTCCGGCTTCAGGATCAGCTCGCCGAAAGTGAAGGCCCCCATGTGTGAAGGGCCTCGTTGGCGTTTACTGGGCTCTGGGCGGCGGTTGGGACCCAGCGCTGCAGGACGTGACGGTCCCAGAAGGGATCGAGACGACTCGGTCTCCCCACCGCGGCCTGACCAGGGCATTCCGTTGGCCAGGTAGATTCGCTCTGGTGTCTGCTACCTGGCGAGCGCCTGCCGAGCCGCTTTCAGCCATGCTTCGATGTGGCCGTCGAGCTGGCGTTCGATCTTGCCTCGCTTGACGCCGCCGAACATCCCGCCGAGACCGTCGGCGCGAGCGCGATCGAGGCGCATCAGGTAACGACTCTCCCGGGCGCCGGGGCCGGTGTCCTCGACGAGCGCGACGAGGTTGACCGTGGTCTGGAAGTAGTGGCTCGCGTACAACTGCTTGACGACGACGAAGCCGAGTTCCTGATCGGGTCGCTCGAAGACGACGGCGTGGTTGAGGGTGATCGTCGGCTTGAGTCCGAAGCTCTCCTCGGCCCAGTAGAAGACGTCGCTGACGCCTTCGAGTGGAAAGTTCGGGTACTCACGTAGGTACCGGAACAGCTCGGGCACGTACTCGACCATGTAGGGTGATTGGCGGAGAGCGCCATCGAAGGCCTCGGCAGCGGCCAGCGGCTTCTTCTTGTCGTGGTAGACGCTCAGTGCCCTGTTGCCTCCGTTCATGTACTCGGTTGGGGGTCTCCATTTAACCGGAGGAGTCCAGGTTGGCAGTTCTCCACGGGCGGTTCGCTGGAGAGCGCTCCAGGCTCGGCGGGTGCCCGCGCGCCTGCGGCTGCGAGGGCGGCACTGCCCGGGGCCGCTGGGTGGCGATGAGGTCCTGGTAGCGCACCGGGTCGTGGGCGACGGCGAGCTCGAGCACTCGGTAGAACACCATCCCGCGGCTGCGGGAGGTGCGGCGGTTGAAGCGGAACGCGAACTCATTCAGGTAGCTGGCCAGGTGCGCGTCGTTCACCGAGCCCTGGTGGGTACCCAGCAACCACCGCTTGGCTAGCGAGGCGACCCGGTGCACTGCGGGCAGTAGCTCGCCGGGATCCTCCCCGCGGGTTCGGGCGGCCCGCTGGCTGCGCCGGTCGTGGACGTAGCCGAGCTTCTCCAGCCCGCGGTAGCCCTGCCAGCCGTCGGTGACGACCCTCGCGCCCGGCTCGACGTGAGCCGTTACAAAGGCGTGCAACGAGGCGGCCGACGCATCGGTCAGCGGCAGCATCCGGCACCGTCCGAATCCTCTCGGCTCCCGGACCTCCACCGCGATCCCGGTCAAAACCTTCTTGCCTTTGGCCCGGCCGCCGCGCAGCCCCGCCTCCTCACCGCCGATGTAGGTCTCATCTACCTGTACCATCCCGGCCAGCCGGTCCCGGCCCGGGCGCACCAGCACCGACCTCAGCCGATGGAGCATCGCCCACGCGGTCTGGTAGGAGCCGATCTCCAGCGTCCGCTTCAGGCTCAGCGCCGAGATCCCGTCCTTGCCGGTGGCGAACAGCCAGCAGGCGGTGAACCAAACCGTTAGCGGCGTGCGCGTCCGGTCAAAGATCGTGCCCGCTGTCACCGACGTACGGCCGCCGCACCCTGAGCACATGAAGCGACCGTCGCCCAGCCGCCAGCCCCCATCATGGCCGCAGTCCAAGCAGGCGAAGCTGGCGGGCCACCGCAGCCACTCCAGGTAGTCCAGGCAGTCCGCATCGGTCCGGAACCAGGCCTGGAACTCGCCCACGGACCGCGGATAGTGCGTGCCAGCACGAGGCTAATCCACCGGCTCAGTTTACACCGGTTAAATGGATACCCCCGTACTCGGTTATGTAGTTGAGCGCCATGCCCCTCACGATCCTGTTGAGTTGCACGCCGGTGTTGGGAGCCTTCCAGTCGACCTCGCGCTTGAGCCGCTCCATCGTCTCGCCGGCCGCTTTGACGGCGCATTTGCCCGGACGACAGCTCCGGAGCGATTCCACGTCTGCTTCCGGGAGGACGAGGGCGTTGAAGTCCGCGGAAAGCGGGGGCGTGCTGATCGCCCCGAGCTTCGTGATGTTCTCGCTCTTGTAGGCGTCAATCTGCTTGACCGTGTCCAGGAACGTCCGGAGGTCCGTGGCGACTCTAGCGATGCCGAAAACCGCGATCTCACTCTCCTCTTCGGTCTTCAGCACCTTCGTCACGATCTCGCCGCTATGAGCGGCGTCGAGATCTTTCTGAGCGAACCCGATGTGCTTGCGAAGAAAGGTGTCGGGCTCTCGCTGGGCGGGCTGAGCGAGGCCGTCGACACTGACTGCAGCGAACAGGAGACAGGCTGCTACGACCATGCGTTGGCTCACGAAGCTGGACCTCCTGGATCGGGATTCTAGGGTAGCGCCGCTCACCTAAGAGCACGCACGTCGAAGGCGACGAGACGATCCTTGCCGCGCACGTACAGAACCCCGTGGGAGAGGACAGGAGCGTTCCGGGCCGGGAACTTCAGTGCAGGCCTTCCGTCGGGCCCTTTGGGCGTGAAATGGGAGACGAGATTGAAAGCCTCCGGGCCGGCCTCGATGATGAGCAGACGCCCGTGCTCGGTCAGGACGACGAGGTGATCATCGACATAGAGGAGGGTCGAGCGCCCCAGGCCGGGCTCGCTCCACATGAGCTTCCCGCTGCGGTGCTCGATGCAGCGCAGCTCCGCGTCGCCCGTTCCCGGTCCACTCGAGCCGAACAGGTACCCCTCGTGATGAATCGGTGTCGCCCAGGTAGGCCTCCCGGCTGGCGCGCGGCTCATAGCCGAGCCCGCCGAGGCGGACCAACCCGAAGCTGGTCGAGACCTCCAGGTCTCGAAGCTCCAGCGTGTAGCGGTCGTCCTTCAGGGGAACGACGATCCTGTCGATGGCGAAGCGCAGATCGTTGGCGAAGGCGACCCGCTCGCCGGCCGGCGCGCCGCGCGGATCGATGCGCACCTGATCGAGCTCGACCCTCGAAAGCCGGCCCACCGCTGCCCGTGTCCCCGCTTCTGCCCTCGCGGATCTCTCTCCAATGGCTTCCCCGCCGAGTCCTTCGGAGACGCGAAGCGCGACGTGGGGCTGCCGCACGGCGATCTCCGTGGCAACGAGGGCGTGGCCACGCAACAACGGCCACGCCCGGACACCACGGATGGTGATCGCTGCCACCTGCACGTCCGCACGCACGGCCGGCAACGCTCCCTCTGCGCGTAGCTCCTCCACGCGATCCGGGACCGCGCGAAGGGCGACGTCGCTCGCGCTCAGCGAGCCGCTCGCCACCTGCAGCTCGACGCTCCCGACGGACACTTCGTAGAGCCCGTTGCTGGCCGGGCCCAGGGCCCGATTGAGCACCTGCTCGAGCAACTCAGCCGTCAGAAACGCGCGAAGCAGATAGCCATGGCCGAAGAGGGCAAACAACACGGCGACGACCAGCAGACCTGCGGCGACGCCGAAGAGTCGTCGCGCGAGGGTCACGAGCCGGCTTCTGGTGTCATGGCGCGGGGGCGACCCGGGCACGGCAAGCCAGCACTTCGAAGATCAGCTGCAGCGCCAGAAAGCTCGTCGCGTCGGTGGGATCGAGTGAGGGCGCCACCTCCACGAGATCCATCGCCCGAACCGGGAGCGACTCGAGCAGGCCGCGCGTCAGCTCGAGCAGATCGCGGCTCGTGAGACCGCCAGCGACCGGTGCCCCCGTGCCGGGAGCGAAGGCCGGATCGACCGCATCGATGTCGATCGTCAGGTACACGCGCTCGAGACCAGCGAGACGTGTGCCCGCGAGAGCGACCGACGCGCCGACGCCTTCGCGTGCCACCTGGCGGGCGGGAACGAATGCGATCCCCTGGTCCGAGATGAAGTCCAGCTCTTCGGGGTTGTACGACCTCGCACCGATGATCAACAGATGCTCAGGGGCGAGCCCGTTCGTCTCGAGCGCGCGGCGCATCGGGCAGGCGTGGGAGAGTTTGGACCCGTCGTACACGTCGAAGAGGTCGGGGTGAGCATCGACCAGGACGACCCCGTAGGGGTCGGAAGACGCCGCATCGAATCCGCGGAGTAGGGGAACGGACACCGAGTGATCGCCGCCGATCGAGAAAACAAAACGCTTCGGATGCTCGCGCAGCTCCCGAGTGACGTCGCGTTGAATCCTCGTGAAGTAGACTTCCCGGCTCTCGCCGTCGGCGATGGCAATGTCACCGAGATCGACGACGCGCAGCCGATCCGGACTGACGACGAAGCCCTCTTCCGAGACCGCGGGAGAGCTGGTGGAGATCTCGCGCAGCCGCGCCGGGGCCTGCGCCGCGCCCTGGCGCCAGCCGACGGCGCCGTCATAAGGAATGCCAATGATCGCGACCTCACCCGCGCTGTCCACCTCGATCGCGAGTCCGCCCCAGAGGGGCGCGGGATTTTATCTGGTTCTCACTCTACGGCGCAATACTGAACGACACGGCGAGCGGGATCCAGTTGGAACATCGAATGCTCCAAGCGTCATTCTGAGCGACCGTTCGTCCCTACCTGGAGGGAAGAATAAGAATCCGCCTGCTCCTCGTCTCTCGATCGTTCGCGGCTGGGGGGTTAGGGGGGGGCGCTGGAGACGAGGCTGCCGAGAGTTCGAAGCGAGCCGAGTTGAGAGCTGAGGATGGGGCTGTGGGCGCTGTGGAAAACCCTTCGGGTTTTCCACAGGGACTGTGGGCGGAAACCCGGTCAGGATGAGGGAGAGGGGCCATCCTCATCTCGGGAGGCTTCAGGAAACATCACGTGGAATTTCCGCCAGTCGGCGGCGGTTGGCCGGTACTCGAGCTTCAGGAGCTCCCAGCGCGCCATCCGGATGAAGTTTGCCAGGAAGCCCAGCACCCCGATGAGGGCCAACAGCGACCCGAAGCGGAGGGCATCCCGACTCGCGAAGAGCGCGCCGCTCCCGACGGCGATCACGCCCGTCGCGAGCGCAGCGTCGGCCGCGGATTTCAGGCGGTGGGAATAGAGATCCTTCATGCCGGGCACCGGTCGTTTGCCAAAATGGTCCTGGAATCGCTCCTTCCAGACCCACATCGGGAACAGCTTGAACGCCATCGCGACGATCGTGAGGCCGAACCACCCGTACAGCCCGAGGTAGCCGTAGGCGGCCTGAAGACGCGAGCGTGCCGCGTGCGACTCGGGGACCAGACCGACGGCCATGAGCCACCCAGCCAGTGCGCACAGGAACAGCAACCAAAGCGGAACCAGCGCCATCTCGCGGAGTCGACCCGCGAGGAAGGCACGCGTGGGCCCGAGGACGTGCCATCCGACCGCGACGAACACCAGCGTCGCGAACACGCCGGCTCCAGGCCGACCGAACAAGAGTGTGATCGCCAGGCCGAGGAGCCCGCCCTGCAGCATCCAGAAACGGACCGGAAGCCAGCGAGCCGACCCGACGGTCGTGGGTAGCAGCTCGAGCTGAAAGCCGAAGATCAGGTTCGTCACCCACCCGACTGCGGCGAGATGGATGTGTGCGTAGAGCGCACCGAGGAACGAAGTCGGCAGCAGGCTGCTCTTGAGAGCCAGTGCCTTGTTCATCCCGATCAAGGCGCCGACGGCGGCCGCCAGAGGCAGCCCGACGAGCGCGGCGGCAACGTATCGAGCCGTCCAGTTCCCCCGCCACGCCAATGGCCACACGTCGCGCAGGTTGGCGAGCTGCACGAGGGCCGCAGCCAGGACGAGGATCGTGGCCCAGCCCATGCCGATCCACTCCTCGATCCAGAAATGGAACACCATCCCGGACGCACCGATCAGGAAGAGCGCGAGCTGCAACGCGGCGAGCCGACGCGAGCGTGGCCACACCGACAAGAGGGTCGGCAGAAGACGCTGCAGGACGCCCATGCTGATGCTGGTGACGAAGCCGAGAGTCACCAGGTGGGTGAGCGCCAGCAGCTCGGCCATGTAGAAGTACTGCAGCAGCACCTCGTAGCGCTGCCAGAGCCAGATGCTGGATCCGACGAGCGACAGCATCGCGACGAGGACGAACGGCTCCTCGAGCGTCCGTCGCTTCTCGGATGCTTCGCTCACTGCCAGCTCATCGCCACCACTGGTTCGAGGTCATTATCCGCGACCGCAAAGGCCTGATGTGACGGCGTGCTCTCGGGGCGGCTAGTATTGTTGATCGTGACTGGGCGCCCCCATCCCGCTTTGCAGCTGGCCCTCCTCCTGCTCCTCGCATTGGGTGCGTCGGACGGCTTTGGACAACCGCGCGAGCCGGAGGAGCAGGAGGAGAAGACCGAAAACCAGACCCCCGGTTGCGACGCGCAGGACTCATCACAGAAGGAACCGGAAACGCGGGCGGGCCGCCTGCGTCGAAAACGCTGCGAGAAGGCGCAGCTCCCGCCGGAACCCCACAAAGCCGGCTTCGTGGAAAGAAGCCTGCTGACCTTCCAGAAAGCCGAGCGACCGAGCATCCTCTACGCCAACGTGTGGGACATCTATCCCCGGATCCAAGGCATCGCCAGAGGCTCGAAGAACGCCATCGGGCTCCGTCTATGGAAGCCGAATATCGCAAGGTCGCTCGACATCCACGCGTCGGCGTTCTACTCGATCAACAAGTACCAGTTCTACGACTTCCAGATCGGCCGGATCCCACACGAAGACGTGAAGCTGGGAGCTATCGCAACCCTTCCACTGCGCTCGACCAAAGGCGACGACGTGTTCGAGGTCGCGACGCTGGAGATCCCGGATGGACGGGGCTGGATGGCCTATTTCTCTGCGCGGTACGAGCACTATCCGAGACTCAAGTACTACGGCCTCGGCCCCGACACGACCCCGGAAACCGAGACCAATTTCCTGGGACGCGGGCCCACCTTCGAGCTTCGGACCGGCTATCAGGTCAGTCGCAATTTCCTCATCCTCGCCAACTTCGGCCTTCAGGACACCGAGATCGGATCCGGTGAGGATCCCGACGACGCGTCGATCGAAGACATCTTCGACGACGAGACCGCGCCGGGCCTGGACGACGCTCCCAACATGTGGCGCTTCAACTCGACTCGCGCGACCGTGCCGGCAACCCGACCAGCGGAGCGATGCTCGTCCTCGAGTACTCGCACTTCGCGGACCGGAGCGGTGGCGGGTTCAAGTTCAATCGGTACGCCGCGGACTTCCGCGGCTTCGTCCCTCTGGGATCCCCGCAACGGGTTCTCGCTCTGCGGAGCTACGTCGTCTTCGACGAGCCGGTCGGCGACACTCGGGTGCCGTTCTACATGTCTCCCTTCGTCGGAGGAAGTCACACGCTGCGGGGCTTCGACAATTTCCGCTTCAGGGGCGAGGATCCTCTCCTGCTTTCTGCAGAATATCGATGGGAACCCGTGCCGCCGGTCGAGTTCGCACTGCTCGTCGACTCGGGGGTCGTGAGCGCTCCGGGCGAGGAGCTCATTTTGGACAAACTGCAGACCAACTGGGGTGTCTCGCTGCGGCTGAAGACGCGCTTCTCGTACCTGTTTCGGCTCGATTGGGCCAAGGGCCCGGAAGAAAGCCGCCTGCTCTTCCGCTTCTCTCCGGCATGGTGAAAAGAATCGGAACGATCGTCTCGGCCGTCGCCCTGGTGCTGGTCGCTGCGCCGGGCCAGGCGCAGCGGTTCCTCCCCGACGACCCGATCTGGGTGGACGACGACAGGCTGCCGATCGAGGAGCCGGGGGAGATCGAGCTGTCGAACGTCTACGACCTCCTGGAGAACACGTTCAATCTGGGCACCCCCCCCCAGGAGACCGATTCCACCGGCGGCGAACGTCAACACACTCGGTGAGGTCCCCGACTCGAGCTGGTTCGAGAACCGGATCGGGCGACGAGCGATGAGCATCGAGGAGCTCGAGCTCGGTCCCAACACGACCGCCGCACCGGACATGACGAACCCGTGGACGATCACCGGTGGCAAGTCGGGAGGGATCACACCCGGCTTCACCATCCACGACAGTCGCGGCGAGGTCTATTTCGTCAAGTTCGATCCGCCGGACTACCCGGGCCTCGCCTCGGGCGCCGATGTCATCGGAACCAAGATCTTCTACGCGATCGGCTACCACGTCCCCGAAAACTACATCGCCTACATCCGTCGGGAGGATCTTCAGATCTCGCCGACGGCCACGATCTCCGGCGGCGGGCGCAAAGAGTCCAAGATGACGGAAGCGGATCTCCACACCATCCTGGCCGATGTTCAGCCCCGCGCCGACGGCCGTATCCGCGTCGTCGCCAGCCTGAATCTGAACGGGCGACCGATCGGACCCCGCAAGTTCTGGGGTACGCGCGCCGACGATCCGAACGACATCTTCCTTCACGAAGACCGGCGCGAGCTGCGCGGGCTTCGTCTCTTCTCCGCTTGGCTCAACCACGACGACTCTCGGAGCATCAACTCCCTCGACATGTTCGTGCCAAACGGCGAGCGAGGACACGTCCAGCACTACCTCATCGACTTTTCTTCGACGCTGGGCAGCGGCTCGCGGGGCGGCAAGATCACTCCCCAGTCCGAGCGCGCCGGGAACGAGTACCTGCTGGACTGGGGCGCGTTCTGGAAGGTCACCTTTTCGCTCGGGCTCTAGGACCGGAACTGGCGCCAGGTGGAATACCCGAACTATCCGGAGATCGGCAACTTCGAGGCCGACTTCTTTCAGCCTCATCTGTGGGTCCCGGAATATCCGAACGTCGCATTCCGGCGCATGCGGAACGACGACGCTTTCTGGGCGGCACACATCATCGAACAATTCTCCGACGAGGCGATTCGGACGATCGTGGCCACCGGGCGCCACGACAGCCCGGGTGCAGAGAGGTACCTGGCCGACACACTGATCAAGCGGCGCGACAAGTGCGTCGACCACTACTACGGCCGGCTCAACCCGCTTCACGGCTTCGCTGTGGAAGACCGGAGCGGAACGGCGCGGCTGACTTTCGAGAACCTCGGGGAAGGCACGCGGCCTGGCGAGCGTCGATGGCTACGAAGTCCAGTGGTACTCCTTCGACAACGACGACGAGAGACGCCTCGCGATCGGCCCCGTTGAGAGCGTGACTTCGCGAAGCCTCATCGTCCCGGAATCGCTGAAGGAGTTTCTTCTCGTCCGACTCCGCACGAGCTCAAACCAGCCCGAGTGGAACAAGTTCGTCGATGTCTATTTGCGTAACACGAACCCGCCGAGCGTGGTGGGCATCCAGCGAGAGAACTGACGTATTCGCCAGCGCCTCGTCTTCCTCAGAATCAAAGCGGCCATCTCACCTCGCTGTGAGATCCGTCGACCCGCAAATCCCTTGGAGAATCCCAGGGTCGAATTCGATCCCGCCGCTGAAAGCGACGTCAACCTCGGCGCGGGCAACACCCTCCGATACCGCAAGCTCACCGTGTTGCTGGGCTTCCAGCTCGACTTCGGGAAGTAGTGTGCGCGTCCTCCGCGCAATGCTGTCGCGGCGCCCGGTGAGCCGGTTGGGAACGCTCGTCGCTGCGGTCGCTTTCGCCACCCTCGTCGCCGCCGTTCCTCGAGCGGCCGGCCAATCGGTCGATGGAGCGGATTGGCCGCGCTTCCTGGGCCCCACTCTCAATGGCAAGTCCGCCGAGTCGCCCGTCCTGACGCGTTGGCCAAAAGCCGGCCCGCCGCGGCTCTGGCAGGTCGAGATCGGCGAAGGCTACAGCGCCCCGTCGATCTCCGCTGGTCGGCTGTTCCTGTTCGACCGCACGGGCGACTCCGCGCGACTGCGAGCCTTCGACGCGGCGAGCGGCAACCAGCTGTGGCGAACGAGCTACGAAACCCACTACGAGGACTACTACCAGTACAGCGTCGGGCCCCGGGCGTCGCCGCTGATCGATGGCGATCGCGTCTACACCTTCGGGGTCGAGGGGCGACTCCGATGTCAGAACGTCGGGACGGGCACCGTACTGTGGGAGCTGGACACGACGGAGCGCTTCGGGGTCGTGAAGAACTTCTTCGGCGTGGGATCCACTCCGATCATCGAGAGAGATCTCATCATCGTCCCGATCGGCGGCAGCGTCCGCGGCTTGCCAAAGATCCACTCGGGCGAGGTGAAGGGAAACGGCAGCGGGCTCGTGGCTTTCGACAAGCTGACGGGCGAGCAGCGATACTCCGTGAGCGACGAGCTGGCGAGCTACTCGAGTCCGGTCACGGCCACGATCGACGGGCGGCGCTGGGGCTTCTGGTTCTCGCGCGGCGGCCTCCTCGGTTTCGAGCCAGGCAGCGGCAAGATCGAGTTCCACTTCCCCTGGAAGTCGAAGAAGCTCGAGAGCGTCAACGCGGCGACGCCCGTCATGGTCGACTATACAGTCTTCATCACCGAGAGCTACGGCGAGGGAGCCGCGCTTTTGCGGGTGGGAGCCGGCGCCCCCGAGGTCGTCTGGAAAGACGGCCGCCGCAATCAGGTGATGCGAGCCCACCTGGCGGATTGGCGCGCGCAGGGGGATCGCGTCAGCATTACGACCGGAGCCGTCGACATCCAGGGCGTCGAGTTCGACCGCCTCGTAGAAGACCTCGATCTCGTCGCCGCGGCAATGCAGATCGAGGCGCTCTCGGTGGATGTGCTGACCGACCGGCACAAGCCGGCGCGGCAGCACCGCGGTCGACCCGGGATGCCGCACGACTTCTTCCGCGGGCGCAGCAGCCGGGTCAGCCTCGACGAGCTGAGAGTCAACGCGGGCTCGATTCGCTTTGCCGAAAGGGCTAAGGCTGCGGGTCGACCCGGGCAGATCCGCTTCGACAGCGTGACGGTCGACGCCCGCAACATCACCAACGACCCGGCGCGGATGAGCCGGGCCAGCCCAGCCACGGCCCGTATCCGAGCGCTGTTCATGCGCGCCGCCCCCGTCGACATCCTGCTCCGGATGCCGCTACTGGAGCGCGGGCCCACGATGAGCTACTCCGGTCGCGTCGGTTCGCTCGAGGCAACATCGCTGAACGAGATCACGGCGCCTCTCGTGGGGCTGCGTCTCACCCGGGGCCGTGTGGACAGCGTCACCTTCAAGGTCGACATCGGGACACGAAGAGCCACGGGCGAGGTGGCCGGAACCTATCGAGACCTCGAGATGCAGCTCGTCGATCCGAACACGGGCAATCGCAGCCTGGGTCAGCGGCTCAAGAGCCTCGCGATGAAGCTCGGAATTCGGGGAAGCAATGTCGGGGCCCCGGGTGAGCCGCCGACCGTCGGCACGATCGACTACGCGGTCGAGAGCGATGCGCCGATCTTCAAGACGTTCTGGAAGGCGCTGCAGAATGGGCTCATGGATCTCATTAGGAAGTAGCCCACGGTCGTGTGACCTCGCGCGGCGCTTCGACCCCGGGGCCGGCTCGCGATGTGTGCAGGAACCGGCAATCCGGTGTAGAACGCTTGCCAAGTGAGGCGGCAAGCATTCGCCCTGACTGGCATCCTTGCATTAATCCCCTATGGGCACACCGCCGGCGCGAGCCTGCCAGAGGGGTTCGAGATCGTCTTCGTCGCGTCGGGCCTGGAGCGTCCCACGGCGATGGAATTTGCCCCGGATGGGCGGCTCTTCGTTCTCGAGCAGGTCGGCAGAGTCAGGATCGTTCGAGACGGTGTCCTGCTGCCCGTGCCGTTTCTGGGGATCGACGTCAACTCGGATGAGGAGCGAGGACTGCTCGGCGTGGCTTTCGATCCTCAGTTCGACCTGACGAGGTACGTGTACCTCTTCTACTCGCGGGCGGACACACCGCTCAATCGATTGAGTCGGTTCGTGGCGAGCGCCACGAACCCCGATGTCGCGGATCGGACGCTGCCGCAGGTTCCTCTCATCGATGGCATCGAGACCGGCCATTTTCACAACGGCGGTGCGCTTCGCTTCGCTCCCGACGGCACGCTGTTTCTCGGCACTGGCGACGCCCGAACCGCCGAGGATGCCCAGGACAATCGGAAGCTCGGCGGAAAGTTGCTGCGGATCTATCCGGACGGCTCGATTCCCGCCGACAACATGTTCGCAGACGAGCCCGAGGCCAGCCCGGAAGTCTGGGCGATGGGGCTGCGCAACCCGTTCAGCCTCGCGATCGATTCGGAGAGCGGCCGGATGTTCGTCACCGATGTCGGCGAGAACGACCGGGAGGAGATCAACGAGGCGCAGCGGGGAGCCAACTATGGCTGGCCGAAGTGCGAAGGGGCGTGCGGCGACAGCCGCTACGAGGACCCCGTGTACGCCTACGATCATGGGTCGCCCAGCGAAGGAGGCTGTGCGATCACCGGTGGGACCTTCTATCGCGCCTCCCAGTTTCCGGCGGAGTACGCGGGAAGCTACTTCTTCTCGGACTTCTGCTCGCAATGGTTGGCTCGCCTCACTCCGGAGGACCAGCGCGCCGCCTTCGGCGTCGACCTGCCGCCGAGCATCGTCGACTTGGACGTCGGGCCGAACGGTAGCCTCTACGCGCTCTCGTACACGGAGGGCGCCCTTTACGAGATCCGATACGCAGGTGCGGGCAACCGCAGCCCCACCGCCCTCATCCAGGCAGAGCCCCTCCAGGGGACGCCGCCGCTGCTGGTGCGCTTCACGGGATCGGGCAGCAGCGATCCTGACGGGGACCCGCTCAGCTACTCGTGGGACTTCGGAGAAGGCTCTATTGCGACTGGTGTACTGGCGGACCACACCTACACGGCAAACGGCTCATACGCGGTCCGCTTGACGGTGGCAGACGGGCAGGGAGCGAGCGCATCGGCGTCGGTCGCCATCCAGGTTGGAAACGCGCCGACTGCCGAGATCACCCTACCTGCCTCGGACGGCTCGTTTCGCGCGGGTCAACGAGTCGGCTACGCCGGCGACGCCTCCGACCCGGAGGACGGCCCGCTGCCACCCGGCGCGTTCAGCTGGACGGTCCGGCTTCATCATCACCCCGAGTCCGACGCGAACCATCACACCCATCCCGTGATCGGCCCCGTCGCGGGACGAGACGGAAGCTTCGAGATCCCACGGGCTCTCCACGAGCAGGACATCTGGTATCGGATCTACTTGACCGTCACGGACTCCGACGGCCTGCAGGCCGAGACGACTCGCACCCTGTTGCCGGAAACGACGACCCTCACTCTCGACACGAACCCCCCGGGCCTGACACTGACACTGGACGGGCAGCCTCGAGCGACTCCGTTCGAGAACGAAAGCATCGTGGGGTCCAGTCGAACGCTCGGGGCGCCCGAGAGACAGGAGAGCGGTGGCGTGTCCTATCGCTTCGTCGAGTGGTCGGATCATGGCATGGCCAGCCACTCGATCTTGACGCCCGAGGGGCCCACGACCTACACGGCCGTATACGCTCGAGAATGAGTCCGCCGTCGCTCGCCACCGCGAGTGGCGCGTGCGCCCATCCCTGAATCGACGAGCCCGGGTCGGCCGTCCAGGAATCCGATCGACGTCGTGCTGGGCGCCTATGGCGCCGGAGACTCAGGCTGCGGCCGTGTATCCTGTCGCTCATGGTCCGCCGCTTGGAGCTGGGCTCGGCTCCACTCGCGATCGTCCTCGTGACGTTCGCCTGTGCCCGCCCCGACCGTCCCGATCCGGCCCCGACGCCGGAGGCGAGCTACGTCGGTCGGGTCGCTTGCGCGGAATGCCATGGGGACGAGGCAAAGCGCTGGTCCGGCTCGCACCACGACCTGGCCATGCAGGAGCCGAGCGCGGAGACCGTCCTCGGCGACTTCGCAGACGCCGCTTTCACTGCCGACGGCGTATCGACACGGTTCCAGGCTCGCGAGGGCCGCTTCTTCGCTCGGACCGAGGGCCCAGCCGGTGAGACCAGCGAGTACGAGGTCGCGTACGTCTTCGGGGTCGAGCCCCTGCAGCAGTACCTGGTCGGGTTTCCCGACGGCCGTTATCAGGCGCTGCGCCAGGCGTGGGACTCACGTCCCGAGCAGGAAGGCGGGCAGCGGTGGATTCACCTCTATCCTGGCGAGCGCATCCTGCCCGACGACGTCCTTCACTGGACCGGGCGCAACCAGAACTGGAACTTCATGTGCTCGGAGTGCCACTCGACGAACCTGAAGAAGGGCTACGACGTCGAGTCCGACCGCTTCGACACGACCTGGGCCGAGATCGATGTTTCGTGCGAGTCGTGTCACGGCCCGGGCTCGAATCACGCCCGTTGGGCGCGCGGGGACAAGACGGGTGAAGACGGTCTCGTCGTGCGCCTGAAAGAGGAACCGGATGTCCGCTGGGACGTCGACCCGGCATCGGGCAACGCGACGCGTCATCCGGCGCGCCAGGGGAGAGGCCAGGTCGAGTTGTGTGCGCGCTGCCACTCGCGACGATCCCTGGTCAGCGAGGACTACGTTCACGGTCGCCCGCTGATGGACACGCATCGCCCCGCTTTGCTGCGACCGCCGATCTATCACACAGACGGTCAGATCCGGGATGAGGTGTACGCCTACGGGTCGTTCCTGCAGAGCAAAATGTCCGACAAGGGCGTGACGTGCAGCGACTGCCACGACCCCCACTCCCTCGAGGTCTACTCGACGGGCAACGCGCTGTGTGGGCGCTGCCACCTCGCGGAGAAGTACGACTCGGAGGACCATCACCATCATCAGTCGGATTCCCGCGGCTCCGCGTGCGTCGACTGCCACATGCCCGAGCGGCTCTACATGGTCGTCGACTGGCGGCGAGATCACAGCTTCCGTGTGCCCCGGCCCGACCTCTCCGCGCGCCTCTCCACGCCCAACGCCTGCAACGACTGTCACGACGATCGGTCGAGCGAATGGGCAGCGGGGCACGTCGAGGGCTGGTTTGGCGATCGGCGCCCGGTTCATTACGCCGAGGCACTCGCTACGAGCGCTCGGGGAGGAGCGGGCTCCGCGGACGCGACACTGGGTCTCGCCATGGATCCCGCCGGGCCCCCCATCGTTCGCGCGACCGCGCTCGAAAGACTGGGTCGCTTCCAGAGCCCGGAAGCCCTCGGGGCGCTCGAGCGGGCGCTGGGTCACACCGATCCCTTGTTGCGTCTGGCGGGCGTGACCGCTCTCGAGAGCTTCGATCCCCGCGCCGCCCTCCAGCTACTGCTTCCCCTGCTCGACGATCCGGTGCGTGTCGTCCGGCTCGAAGCGGCGCGGGTGCTCGGATCGGTTCCGCGGGAGCAGCTGAACGACAGCCAGCGCAGTGCCATCCACAGTGGCTTGCGCGCGTACATCGAATCACAGCAGGTGAATGCCGATCGGGGCGAGACGCACCTCAACATCGGTGTCGCACAGATTCAGCTTGGGAATCTCGACGAAGCGCAACGGGCCTACGAGCGGGCGATCGAGCGGGCGCGGGACTTCATCCCCGGTTACGTCAATCTCGCAGATCTCCACAGGCTGCGTGGCAGGGACGACGCTGGCGAGGAGGTTCTGCACTCGGGTCTGGCCCTTGCACCGGACCATCCCGACCTCAACCACGCGCTCGGGCTTCTGCTGATAAGGACGAGGCGTTTCGAAGACGCGCTCGAGCCGTTGGGCCTGGCTGCAGCGGCGACCTCGGGTGGGCCCGGGTACTCGTACGTTTACGGAGTCGCCCTCGAGAGCGCCGGCCGGAAGGTCCAGGCGTTCCGCGTGCTGCGCGATGCCCACGAGCGGTTTCCGGAAGACCTCGAGCTGCTCATGGGCCTCATCGCCGTGGCACGGTCGGCCGGAGAGCGGCGTCCCGCTCTCGACTACGCGCGCAAGCTGGCCGCGCTGACGCCCGCGGATCCGAACGCGCGCCAGCTCATCGCACAGCTGGAAGCCGAGATCCGAAGGCGGTGACTGCCATTCGTTCTCGTAGTGGCGGTCGCACGGGCGATCGATAGAGGGGGCGATGGCCAAGAAAGCGCCGCGGTTGTCACTCGAGCGGGAGAGCAAGCTCCATTCGCTGCTTCCGGGTTGGAACGAAGACGATCGTCTCGAGGCGAGCGGCGTCCTCGCGCTGGGAGAGGGCATCTGCTACGTGGCGTTCGACAATCTCAACCGCATGGCCAGAATCCACACCTCCCTCGAGGATCCGGCTGCCAACCGGCTCGTCGACGCACCTAGCCCCGGCCCCGGCTTCGAGGACCTCGCCTTCGATCCCGAGCAGCGACGCTTCCATCTACTGGTCGAGGCGATGCGAGACGCGGATGGGGCTGCGAGGGCCCGTGTGATCGAGCTCGACGAGGCGTTCGCGTTTCAAGGCTGTTCGGTCCTGGATCGACCGTTCGAGTGCGAGAACCGCGGCTTCGAGGGGCTGGAGCACGTGCGACTCGGCGCGCGCGAGTTTCTATGGGCTCTCTGCGAGGGCAATCTCTGCTCGGACGCTCGCGAGGGAGGCGGGCGCATCCAGGTGTTCGAGCGGGCCGCGGACCGGACCTGGAGGTGGTCCCACGAGCTGGCGCTGCCCGAGGCGGTGGAGTTCGAGGACTACTCGGCTATCGCGATCGATGACGGTCGTGTCGCCGTCGTCTCCCAGCGATCGGCTCGCCTGTGGTGCGGGCGTCTTTCGTCATCCGGTGATGGCTTCGAGGAAGGCGGCACCGTCTACCGCTTTCCCAAAGGCGAGAAGTACTGCAACGTCGAGGGTGTCTCGTGGCTGGGAGAAGATCGCCTTGTGATGGTCTCGGACCGGAAGAAGAGGAACCAGGACGAAGCCTGCGCGGCGCGAGACCAGTCGATCCACATCTTCGGCCTGAACGCAGCCTCGTGATCCCTTTGGCCGCCCGACTACCCGGTCGAAGCCCTGCAGCGCACACCGCTGATCAATCGAAGTAGGTGACGTCGTAGGACCGGCTGTCAGCTCTGCTAGCGGCGCGCGGCGATGTGACGCTCGATCGAGTCCCGGAGCGACGGCAGGTGGCGCAGCGCGTTCTCGTAGTAGATCTTCCTCAGGACCTCGTCCGGCAGGCCGATTCCGGAGATGTTCCAGCGCCCGTGTCCCGGAGACCCGCCCGGGGTCCGCACCTGAGCGGGATGGTAGAAGTACTCGTCGTACGTTTCGAGAAACCTCCAATGCGGGGTCCAGAAATCGTCGGGCATACGCCTGGGGCTTCCATCCGAGCCCATCAGGATGCGGTCCTGGTACTCGATGAAGAACGCTCGCCACAGACGCGGCGCCCGACCGAGATCCTGAACGCTGGCCGAGATCTCGACGTCGGCATTGGGATAGTTGTCGAGCAGGCGTGCGACCTTGTCCGGGTCGTAGTAGAGCATCGCCATGTGCGCGTTCACGAAGCGCGTGTTCGGGTGCTTGGCGTGCACGTTCTCTCTCGCCCGCTCGATCAGCTCACGTGGCGGACCGCTCTCGTAGTAGTTGCCGCTGGTATCTCCGGGTCGATGCCAGAGACCCGCCTCGTAGCGCTCGTTCTTTGGGCCAATGGGATAGAACCGACCGACCGACCGAATCGCTGAGGTGAATCATCACGGGCTTGTCGTACCTGGCCGCCATCTCCCAGATCGGGTCGAGCCGCGGGTCATCGGCCTGTATCAAGCTGCCGCCGGGATTCCGCGCAGTCAGCCCGAGTCGCTTGGAGACCTTCATGCCGACAGCGCCCTTCTGAAACGCGCGCTCCATCTCGGCCGCAAAGCGCTGGGACCAACCCGGTTCGTTGATCCCCTCGGCGCTGAACGTGATGAAGTTGGCCACGCGATCCCGGTACGGCCTGCCGGCGTCGATCACCGCATCGAGCCGTTCTCCGGTGCCGCCGTTCAAGTTGACGATTGCGCCCACCCCGATGTTGTCCAGGAGCTCGATGAGATCCCTGTACGCCTGCGGCGCATTCAGGCTGCCGGCGTGTACGTGGAAGTCGATCGCGGGGTACTTCGCCCGCGTGATGTTCGTTCTCGGCAGCCTGAGTGCCGTGAGCGGCAGCGGCGGCACGTCCGGGCCGCTGGTGACCCAGCCAGGCGGCGGCGCGACCTTCTCCATCGTAGGCAGCGGCGGGATCCACACTTCGCCCTCCGCCACCGTGTCCGGAGCTCGTGGGACGACGGGTACCTCTGGGGTTGGTTCGCCGCGAGCTCGCCCCTGCTTCGCCGTCTCGGCTGGCGTTTCGAACCCCTGCGAACGATCTGCTTGGACCCAGGCGACGGCAAGACCGCCTGCAAGAACCCACGACAGCATCGGTGACGCGGAGCGCATAATCGACTCCCTTCGAAGGTGAAAGAAGATAGGCCGTTAGGCCAGCGGGTGGCAACGCCGCGTTGTGCGACCTGGGTTTCCGCTGATCGTCGTCAGAATGGCAGTCGGATCTTCAGGGTCGGTCGCAGCTCGCGCTCGGCGGCCTCGCCGTCGATGCTGAAGTCGTTCAGCGCGTAGGCCACGTCGAGGCGGACGTGAAGCGTGTCCCGCGGTGGGTACTGGACCCCGAGTCCGAGCCCGCTCTTCCATCCCGAGTCGCCGTCGTCCGACCAGGTCGACGCGATGTCATAGAAGAAGATGACGCGCGGCGTCCGGCGACCCGCGACGCTCCATTCGAGTGTGCCGAGAGCGAAGCGCTGGCCGCGGAAGAGCTTGAAGGGGTAGCCACGGAGTGTTCCGGCGCCGCCGATGGTGAATCGCTTCTGCTCGGGTAGCTCGCCGTCCGAGCCGCCCGCCAGGACGCGGACGTCGAATCGGTGGGCACCGAGGGAGTGACGGCCGCGGAGCGCGCCGATCAGTCGACGAAAATCGAAGTCGCCGTCGAGATCGGGTGAGGCTGACTCGAGCGTCGCCTCGATCCTCAAGTCGCTTGGACGCTCCCAGTACGTTCCGAACAGGCTCCGCCGCAGTAGGCCGTGGCGGCGGCGAATCGGCGGTTTGTTGAACAGCTCGCTCCTCGCTTGCCAGGCCGCGTTGACGATCACGGAGCCCATCACGCCCTCGTCGATCTCCGGGTTGGGCGTCGGATCGTTGGAAGCGAACAAGCGCCCCTTCGACGTGGCCTCGAGGCTGGCGTAGGTGTCCCTTCTGTAGCTCGCACCGAGCTCGAAGCGCGACCCGATCTCGACGAAGGCGTACACCTCGTGACCCTTGCGCCTGAACAAATCGCTCGCTGGAGACGTTCGAAGCGTCGAGCCGCCCCCCTCGTCGAGGCCACGCACGCGGAACTCGTCGTCGTGGTCGGTGATGTCGTGGTACTCGTAGCCCATCGTGAACCGGGTTCGTCCGCCAAAGGAGCGCAGCCCGCCGAGGGAGTAGCGCAGCCTCTCTGATCCCAGCCCGTAGCGTGGGCGCGCGTAGAGCAGCGTGTGGTTGTAGCTGCCCTTGTCGAACAGCGTGACGTCCCCGCCGAACCCGAGGTTGAGGCCATCGACGCGATTGCTCACGCCAGGAACGCCAGGAACCCCCGGAGCCGCGACCGTTGCCGCGATGGAACCCGTGTGCAGCGACGGTTTCAGGATCAGCTCCGCACCATCCTTGCCGCGTTCTACCGCGTAGTCTCCAGGGGCGAGGTCGTCCAGCGTGCCGAACGTCAGGGCCCGGTCCGATTGGTCCTCGATCTCCGCCATCGCGTCCTCGATGTCGATCTCTTCGAGGACGGAACCGAGCCGGAGGCCCGCGACCTCGATCGCGCGCCGCTCGGCCTTTCCGTCGAGACCCTCGACGCCCACCGTCGCGAGGCGACCCTCGTCGACCTCGATGGTGAGGACTCCTGCCGCCTCGTCGAAGCTCGCCTGAACGCTCGCGGCGGGGTAGCCGTCGTCGTGGTAGCGGGTCTCGAGCGCCACAGCGACCTCGTTTGCCGGACGCCACATCGTCTCGCCTTCACTTAGCCGAATGTGCTCGCGCACGTCGTCGAAGTCGTACGCCTCGACGCCCTCGAGGACGATCTCGCGAATGAGGGGCAGCTCTTGTGTCGCGCCCGGACCGATCAGAAGCAGCGTGCAGAGCGCGCCGAGGCCTGCCGCCGTCACGCGGGACGGGGCCGAGCGTCGACGACTGCGCCGAGCCAAGCTTCGAGTGCCACCAGAAGCCAGATCTTGGCACCGTATCGCGGTCGAAGGCCACCGAGCCGACCAGCGAGCAGGTCCTCGAGATAGTCGCGTCGCACGAGTCCACGCGGGGCGAGGCCGTCGAGCAGACGCTCTCGCGCGTAGGCAGCCAGCGGGCCGCGGAACCAACTCTCGCTCGGCACGAGCATGCCGCTCTTCGGACGCTCGAGGATCTCCTTGGGCAGCAGGTCGGCGACGGTTCGCTTGAGCAGGTACTTCTCGATCGACCCCTTCAGCTTGAGCGTCGGAGGGATTCGGAACGCCAGCTCGACCACGGCCCGATCGAAGAGCGGTGAGCGCGGCAGCACTCCGAACGGAAAGCTCTGGCAGTCGACCTTTTGAAGAATGTGATGGGGTCCCTTGAACGAGACGTTGATGGCCATCAGCTGCGTGACGAAGCGCAGCCAGCGCGGATCCTCGAGAAACGGCGTGAGGTCGGCCTCGAGAGGCTCCTTCTGGAGCACCCGAAGCGGCTCGCGATGCAGCATGGTGCCGAGATCGTCGTAGCACTTGTGATGCGCGCGGAGGTAGCTGGCCTCGCGGGGCTCGTCGCGGCCGCCATCGCCGAACAGCTGGGCCAGGAGCATCGGCAGGTTCTTCGGGCCGCCGAAGCAGGGGTCGCCTCCTTCGCCGTTCAGCGCGATATCCGTCTCGGCCGCCACATCGCGGAACAGGATCGCGTTCGGCACGGTGAGTGGATCGCCGATCGGATCGTTGAGGGCCCCCATCGTGTCGTCGAGCGCGCTTTGGACGACGCCCGGGCTGAGCTCGACGACGCGATGTTCGGCGCCACAATGGCGCGCGACCTGGGCGCTCCAGTGGAGCTCGTTGGGGTACTCGTCACCGAAAGAGATGGAGTAGCAGACCAGAGCGTCCGGGTGCAGCCGCGAGGCCAGCGCCACGATGAGGCTCGAGTCGAGTCCGCCTGAGAGCAGCGCCGCGATCGTTCCGCTCCGCGGGAGCCGCGACGCCACCGCGCTCTCAAGTCGTGTTCTGAGCTCTTCGGTCAGCTCAGCCTCGTCGCGGAACGAATCGTCCGCGGGTTCCCGGGGCAGCTCCCAGAAACGGCGTCGCACGATTCGTCCAGGCGTGTAGCGCAGGCACTCGCCCGGGAGCAACTCCCGAATCTGGCGGATCAGTGTCCGGCGGCCGGGAACGTACGCGTAGCTGAGGTAGTCCGCGACAGCGCGCAGATCGAGTGCTCGCTCGACCAGAGGCGAGTCGAGCAGTGGGGGTAGCGCCGAGGCAAAAACGAGCCCGTGCTCGGTCTCCGCGTAGAAGAGACTCCGCTCGCCGATCGCGTCGCGAGCCAGCCAGAGCGCGTCGTCATCGCCCCACCAGGCGATGGCGAACGCCCCGGTGACTTCGCCGAGACGTTCGTCCAATCGGGGAATCTCGGCGTCGGTCAGCTCACCGAGAGCCATTCCAGCAAAGCTCGAGCAGTCGCTGTCCGCGACGACGCGAGGACCCGGCTCGCCTGGGGCCGAACGGATCAACCGACCGCCGGGTCCGAGTGCTCCGACGAACTCCGCCCCGGCATCGCCGCCGAGGACGCCGCCGATCCGTCCGCACGGGCGCGGTCGCGCATCGCGGATGCTGAAGCGGGGCCCTGCTGCCGCAGCGGCCGCGCTAGCCGAACGAATCGGAGAAGTCGTCGCCACTGTCGTCGTAGTCGTCGTGGTCCGGCCGAGCCGGGACCACCATTGTGGTCTGTCTGTTGATGGCCCGGAAGAGCGCGCGCAGCACCGAGTTCGGACGGTACACGGCCAGCTCGACCCGAAAGCGCGACAGCCACTCCACCTCATCGGGTGAGATGCCCCGTCCCGGCTCGATCGTGGTCACCTCCGACGAGAGCCAATAGGCCCTGGCCTTCGTGAGGTGCCGGGGCCGGAGGCCGACGTCCGTCACGCGGCCCTGCCCCTTGAACCACCGCGGGTCCGTCGCCAGACGGTGCGCGACGCGACAGCCAAAAGGGGTCGCGTCGTGCAGCGCAAAGATCTCGAGGCGCGGGTTCTTCTTGAGCATCGCGCGGACGGGATCGAAGACCTGCTCCGGGTAACCCGCGATGGAGAGCACTGCGCAGTTGTTCTCGAAGTGGAAGTTGTTGGCAAGCAGGAGATCGACGGTGCGGGCGCGGTCGCAGACGACGACCCGATCGAACGAGTAGTCATGGAGATCGGGTGGATCGGCGGCCCGTTCCTTGCGCCTGCGCCGCTGGATGGCGGTCGCCGGTCGCTCGTGGGTCTTGATCCAGCGCTCCCAGAGCCGATTGAACTTCTCGAGCGGCAGGTCGGCTTGCGCGCCCCCCGTGTACTTGATGATGAGGAGCCAGCTCGCGGACAGCAGCAGGGCGATGCCGACGATCCAGGCGTAGGAAAGCTCCGATGCCATCGAGATGAAGACGCTGACGATGACCCCTACGACGCCGGCGACCAGGCAGCCGAGCCGCTCGCCGCCCAACTTCTTGTTTCTTCTCCGCGCCAGCTCCCAATAGAGGTGCTCGACCCCCCACTTCAGGCTGCCGCTGCCCGATATCGTGTCGATGGCGTTCGCGAACGCAGGGTCCGTGAAGGGATCTTCCTGTCTGTGGCTCGAACGCGAACTTCTTCGCGCAAGCTGGGCAGCGGCGATTCGGCCGGTCCTTGTACTTGCTGTCATGGCCGCAGCGGATGCAGATCATGAAGTGAGACTCGTCGGTCGGGCGCCCTTGCCATCGATGAAGACCCGGAACCAGGCCTCCAGCATCATCAACGCCCAGAGCCGCTCTCCGACGCGTCTGCGTCGTACCTCGTCCGGCGTGTTCTCGCCGGCGCGGAGCTGTGCGACGAAGTCGTTTCGAAACAGGCCGCGCCGCTCCAGCGAGCGTGGCCCGATCAGCTCTTCCATCACGCCCCGCAGCGGGCCCAGCACCCAATCGGTGATCGGCACGCTCATTCCGAATTTTCGTCGCCACACGACGTCTTCCGGCAGCGCCTTTCGCAACGTCCACTTCAGGATGTACTTCTCGGTCGCGCCCTTCAGTTTGAGATGGGGTGGCAATCGGAACGACGCCTCGGCCAGATCCCGATCGAACAGCGGCACCCGCGCGTCGAGCCCCCAGGCATTCGACATGCGCTCGGCCCGCGGCAGGATGTTCTGGCTTCCCTTGAGGCTCAGGTCGGCGAGACGGACGCGGTTGAGAAACATCGCGGCGCCCCCGCCTCCCAGGTAGGGCTGAAGGTGGGCGCGGCGTTGCCCGGGTCCGCCGACCTCGGCCTTGAGCTCGGGCGTGTAGAGCCGATCCTCGAGGCCGTAGAACTTGTGGTACGAGGCGAGGTACTGCTCCTCGCGACTCTGCTCGCCGAACAGGCCGGAGTAGATCTCGGCCGCAATCATCGGCTTGGAGGTCCAGCCGCCGAAAAGCTGATCACCGCCCTCGCCATTGAACACCGCTTGAAGGCCGCGGGCACGCGCAGCCTGTCCGAGCAGGTAGTGGGGACCGATCACGGAGTCGCCAAAAGGAAGGTCGAGCTTCCACACGAGCTCTGGAAGCAGCGGCTCGAGCTCGCTGCCGTCGACAGGCAAGAGAGTGTGCTTCAGATCCAGATGCCGCGCGACCGCGACCGCCTGTTCTTTCTCGACGCTCTTGGCGCCGAAGTCGAGGCTCAGAGCCTGAACCTGGACGCCCCGTTTTCGGAGCCAGTAGCCGACCCCCGCCGAATCGAGCCCGCCCGAGAGGTAGAGACCGACCTCGTTTTCCCCGTTGAGGCGCTTGGCGATAGCGGCCTCGAAGCGCTCGCGCACGAGCCGGGCAGCCCGCGCGCCTGTCATCGAGCGCTGGATCGATCTCCTCGCGCAGCTCGAAGTAGCTGCGCCGGACGAGCTCGCCGCGCATCCGGGTCGCCACGTGGCCGGGCAGGAGTCGCCGCACGCCCTTGATCGGAACGGCTTCGCCGGGGACGAACGAGAACGTCAGATACTTGTGGATCGCCACGTAGTCCGGCTCCGGTTCCACGATGCCGGTGGCGAGAAGCTGCTTCAGCTCGCTTGCGAAGTAGAAGGCCCCGTCCCGCTCGACGTAGTAGAGAGAGCGGATCCCGAAGGGATCGCGAATCAAGGTGAGCGTCGATCCGTCCCAGCAAGCGGCGGCGAAAGCCCCATCGAGCTCGGCGAAATCGCGCCGCGCGATCCGATCGGTCAACACCTCCGCGGGCGAGTTCGCCGGGGGCGCGAGATGACCGGCGCAGGCAGTGACGATGCTGTCCCGCTTGAACAGACCCGGCGACTTACCCGGGCGGCCGCCCCAGAAGCGGTAGCCCAACGCGAAGCCGTCTCCAGTCGCCGTGTCGTTCCGGTCTCCCCTATAGTCGATCGCTTCGAGCATTCGCTCGAGGCGTTCTGGGGGCGCTTCGCCGACCCAGCCACAGATTCCGCTCACAGCTACTCCACCTCGAAGATCGTCTCGACGAGCGAGCGTCCCGCCAGCGACATGTAAACGCGCCAGCTCCCGCGCTCGGCGTCGGAGCCGAAAGAGTGCTTGCAGCGCGTCGTCCACGGATCACTCTCGACCGTCCGTGTCCGGTAGCGGTTGTTGCGGGCGGTGACGCCGATTGGATCGAACCACTCGCACTCCACCTCGAGCGGCTCGCCCAGTGGGACGCCGATCAGTCGCACCTGGAGGTAGACGTCGCCGGCTCCTCTGCTCACGAGCTCGACCTGATCGCCGTCGAGACCTGCGGTCAGCCACGCGCGCTCGGCGGTCACGCGCCCAAGCTGCTGGCGTTCCCACGCCCAGAGCGCGGCCACCAGGACGACCGCACCTCCCACCAGCACGACGGCCACGGGAATCCAGCTGCGCTGTCCGGGCGCCGGACCGAGGCCGTCCGGGCTGACCACGACACCCTCTTCGGGGCTCATCCTCCCACGACCTGGGTGGCGAGCAGATCCTCGAAGGTCTCGCGACGCGTCGTGAGCAGAGGGGCGTGGCCTCCCTCGACCACGATCTCGGCGGGCCGTGGGCGATTCAGGAAGTGGCTCGACATCGCGTACCCGTAGGCGCCGACGTCACGTACGGCAAAGGATATCCCCGGGTGAGACCGCCGGTAGTGGAACACCGCGGCCGAGGAAGTTGCGTGAGTGCGTCGTGTTGCCGCACACGTCCGTGGCGATCTCGAGAGCTGGGCCCGTCGCGCCGACCGCCTCGATGCGATGGAAGGCGTGGTACACGCTCTCGACGACGATGTTTCCCACGGTGCTGTCGACGCCGACGTAGCGTCTTCCCTCGCGCTCTTTGACCGACACGACCGTCACGTACAGCGTCCCCGTCGTTGCCACGAGGATGCGCCCTGGCTCGACGATCAGCCGCAGCTCGCGACCGCGCTCGGCACTGAGGCGTTTCAAACGCTCGAGAGCGGCAGTGGCGAAGCCACCGAGATCGAAGGGCTCGCGGTCCGGCCGGTACGGCACGCCGAAACCGCCGCCCACATCCAGGTATTCGAGGTCGGGGAGGCGGCGCGACGCCTCGGCCATTCGCTCGAAGCACTCGAGCGCCCGCTCGACCCGGAGGTTGTTCGTGCCCGCGTACATGTGCAGTCCGGTGACGCGAAGCCCGCCCTCGGCGGCGAGCTCCAGCGCGTCGTCGAGCTCGGAATCCCCGACGCCGATCCGGTTGCGCCGCTCGGGTTCGTCGATCAGATAGCGAAGCCCGATGGCCCCCGGACCCAGCCGAGCCCGGTCCCGCACCTGATCGACGGAATCGAGGTTCATGTGAATGCCTCGCTCGAAGAGGTACTCGAGATCGGCGGCGTTCAGGTTCGTGCCGCTGTACACGATCCGTTTGGGGAGCACTCCTGCCGCCAGCGCCGCCGCCGCGTCGCCACGTGTATTGGCGTGAATGCCAACGCCCCACTCGTTCAGCCGCGAGACGATCGCGCGGTTCTTGTTGCACACGATCGCATAGTGGAAGTCGACAGCGGGGTGGTCGAAGGCGCGCCGCAATACCGCGAGGTTCGCGGCGAGGCAGTCAAGATCGTAGACGTAAAGCGGTGAGCCGAACTCGGCCGCGAGCTGCTGTGGCTCGAGGAGGATGGGCGACGTGAGGCTCATTGGAGGCGGGCTTCGCGAGTGTAGCACCGGCATTCGTGGCCTGCGTTTCGCTCGCTCGCAAGCCGATGCGCTCGATGAGGAGACGCCGCAGCTCCGATGGACTGAGGAGACCATGCGACCGCGGGCGGCTGTCGGCGTCAGATAGACGGGGTCAGGTCTCAGAATAGGGGGCGCGAGAATCCAGAACTTCGCAAACTGAGACCTGACCCCAGCCTATGTCGTATCTACCGATACCTCCGATATCGCCATCGCGAACTCGGAAACCAAGATCATCCATTGAATCGTCTACGGATGACTAGGCCCATCAAGTTGGAAGAGCGTTAGAAGCGCCCGGCCTGAAAGTCCTCGACGGCCTGGCGCAGCTCGGCTTCCGTGTTCATGACGAACGGGCCGTAGCGGGCGACCGGCTCCCCGATCGGGCGCGCGGCAAGGAGCAGCAGCCGCAGGCCCTCGTCGGAGGCCCGCACCGCGAAGCCGTCTCCCTGACCGAGAACGGCGAGCTGGCCAGCAGCGACCGCGCGGCTCTCGTCACCGATCTCTCCGCCGCCTTCGAAGACGGCGCACGCGTTGTGGGCGGCATCGATGGTCGTCTGGAAAGCCGCCCCCTTCGGAATGCTCACATCGAGATACAGTGGGCTCGTGACGATCCCGGTCACGGCGCCCGGCGTTCCGTCGATCTCTCCGGCCACGATGCGGATCTGCACACCCGAATCGGTCTCGAGCTCAGGAATCTTCTCCGGCGCGATGTCCTGGTAGCGGGGCTCGCACATCTTGTCCGCCGCCGGCAGGTTCACCCACAGCTGAAACCCCCACATCAGCCCCTGCTCCTGCTGCGGCATTTCGGAGTGGATGATGCCCCGTCCCGCCGTCATCCATTGCGCGCTCCCGGGACCGAGCCGGCCTGCATTGCCCTTGTGGTCGCGATGCTCCATCGCGCCGGCGAGCATGTAGGTCACCGTCTCGAAGCCGCGATGCGGGTGGTCCGGAAAGCCGGCGATGTAGTCGGAGCTATCGTCCGATCTGAACTCGTCGAGCAGCAGAAAAGGGTCGAGGTGGTCCAGCATGCCGCTGCCCAGGGTGCGCTTCAGTCGCACCCCCGCGCCATCGGAGGTGGCTTGTCCGTGGACGAGGCGGGCGACGGGTCTCGGATTCATGGGTTCGATTCTACGGGGCGCCGACCCGCGAGAGCTAGACTGCCCAACGTGCGAGGCCTCGAGCAGATTCCGTGGATCTACGATCCCGCGATGACGCTACTCGAGGCGAGGGGGATGGCCCGATGGAGGCGCTGGCTGGCCCGCGCCGAGGGTCGCACGCTCGACATCGGCTGCGGAACCGGCCGCAACCTTCCTCATTTCGCTTCCGCCGACCGCATCGTGGGGCTGGACCCGATGGAGGCTGCGCTCTTCCGCGCGAGGCGCCGCCGTCCGGACACGCATCTCGTCCGGGCCAGCGCGCGGAAGCACTGCCTTTTCGCGACGCCTGCTTCGACACGATCGTCTCGGGGCTCGTCCTCTGCAGCATTCCGGAGGTGCCGAAGGCTCTCACGGAGATGAAACGGGTCACGGCGGCCAACGGCCAACTCCGAGCGATGGAGCACGTCCGGGCTGCCTCGGCTTCCTGGACCGCGCGGCTTCAGTACAAGTTTCAGCCCTTCTGGACCTGGCTGACGGGTGGCTGTCACCCCAACCGCGATACGGAAGCGGCGGTGGTGGCCGCCGGCTGGACGATCGAGTCCGAGGGTCGACGAGCCAGTGGCATCATGGTTCGCTTCGTGGCTCGCGCGGGGGGAAGCTAGCCCGGCACGACGCGCACGAGCAGCAGGCTCTGGTCATCTTCCTGTCGCCCGTAGCGCCGCACCTGCTCGAGGACGCGGTCGTGGATACCTTCTAGCGGCTGGTCGGCGTGACGCTCCACGGTCGCTACGATCTCGTCGAAGCCCAGCTCGCGGTCCTTCGAGTCCATCACCTCGAAGAGGCCGTCCGTGAGGATCACGAGCAGGTCGCCCTCCTCGAGATCGAGAGCGCGGCTGGCGTAGCGCTGATCGGAGAAACAGCGCCAGCGGCAGATTGGCGGCATCGATGCGCTCGACGTCCCGTGTCGCGGCACGCCAATGCACGATGGGCGGATGTCCGGCCACCGCCGCTTCTTCGTCGCCGGGTTCCAGGCGCAGGCAGGCAGCCGTGGCGAACATGCCTGGCTGTCGAATCGGCAGCAGCACGTCGTTCAACGCCTCGAGCAGCCGGCCGAGGGTCGGTCCCCGCCGCAGCTCCGTCCGCGCCGCCGCCTTGATCATTCCCATCAGGGCCCCCGCGTTCACGCCGTGGCCGCTGACGTCGACCACGCAGGCGTAGACGACGCCGTCGCTCTCGAACGCGTCCACCAGGTCCCCACCGACCTCCGTCGCCGGCCAGGAGCGCGCGAAGATCTCGTACCGTCCGTAGTGAGCGTCGATGGCGGGGACGAGTGCCTCGTGGAGACGCCGGGCCAGGGTGATCTCCGCCTGGAGGCGAACGTGTTTGCGGCCTTAGGAGACGATGAACATGACGAAGAAGCCGTAGCCGCCCAGCGTCATGAGCCCCAGCGTCGCCATTGCGTCGAAGCGCAGGCGTTGCTCGAGCGCTCCGCCGGCGAGAGGGCCCAGGCTTTCCGGAAACAGGCGACCCAGGGCCGCGCTGCCCGCGAATTGCAGGACGAAGGCGATCGGGAAGAGCCAGACTCGCCGAATGGCACAGTAGGCATAGACGACCGCGATGAGTCCGGCGAACAGAGTGTTCGCGGCCAGCTGCCGCGGCGAGTGCGCCCCGCCGCCCGCTACGTCGAGCAGCGGCCCCATCGCCGCGAACATGCTGAAGGCGCCGGCGTAGAACGGCAGCAGCGCCCGCGTATCGAGAGTGACCAGAACCGGCGGGTCTCGCTCGCTCTACTCATCGTGGTGTCGCCCCGACCGGGGGCAGGAGGTCAGCGACGCCCGGATCGCTTCTTCTTCTTTCGTGACGATCGGCTCTTGTGGCCCTTCTTGCGCTTGCTTCCTTTCGCCGGCCCTGGCGCGACGTCCTCTTTCACGATCCGATTCTTGACGGTCTTGGCCCCCGCGTCGCTCGCCGGCCCGGCCGCCGCTGCCGCCGCCTCCTGGGCACGCTTGATCGTCTCGGGGTCGATCCGCATCGTCTTCGACCCGTCCGAGGGGCGTTGCAGCTTTGGCAGCTCGAGTGTGGGGATCTCCGCCTCGGAGACCGGCGGCGACTGCTGCTCTGCCGGCTTGGGTTCCGGCGGCTTGGGTTCCGGCGGCTTCGGCTCGGGCTCCGGCTCCGGCTCCGGCTCCGGCTCCGTGAGCTGCTCCAGCGGCATCGTCGCCGGCTGCGCGTTGAGGCCGAACGCGTAGGCGACGCGATCGCGGCTGTGCTGCTTGGCCCGGTAGAGGTGATCGTCGGAATCCTTGATCAGGTCGGTCGGCGTTTCGTAGCTCTTGAGCCAGAGCGTCGCGACCCCGATCGAGACGGTGACCCGGAACTCCTTGTCCTCGAACGTGAACGTATGGTCGCGAACCGCCTCGCGGATCCGTTCCGCGATGCTGATGGCGCTCTGGCCGGACGTGAAGCGCAGCAGCACCGCGAACTCTTCTCCGCCGTAGCGCGCCAGCACGTCTTCGGTGCGCAATGCTTTCTGGATCAGGACGGCGATCTGGATCAGCGCCTGATCGCCGGCAAGGTGACCGAGGGTGTCGTTGACGTTCTTGAAATGGTCGACGTCGAGCAGGATAAGCGAGAGGGCCGTGTCGTTCTTGTAGGCGTGCGCGAAGTCGACGTCGAGTGTCTCGAGGAAGAACTTCCGGTTGTAGATCCTCGTGAGCGGATCCCGGGTGGCGGAGTCGTAGAGCTGCTTCTGGAAGTTGGCCTCAACCTCGTCCTGAAAGCAGAACTTCAGGATGGTGGTGGTGCCGACCTGGACCCGATCGCCGTCGCGGAGCACGTGGTTCTTGACGCGCACCCCGTTGACGAAGATCCCGTTCGTCGAGTCCAGGTCGAGCAGCGTGAAGCCGTCTGCTCCCGACTCGATGCGGGCGTGCTGGCGACTCACCGCAACGTCGTCGATCGTCAGCTCGACATCCGGTGAACGGCCGACGATCGAGGGGCGAGCGGGGTCGATCTCGTGCAGCAGCCCGACCGAGCGTCCCCGAATGACGATGAGACAGGCCCGCCCCGGCTCGAGCTTCGGGGTGATGAGATCCTCGAGGGTCCCGTGGGCCAGGGTCTCTCTGCCGACGGCGCGATCGTGTTCGTTCATTGAGGCAACCCTGACCAGGGTCGGCGACGCTCGTGCGTCGGCTCTCCAGGGCAGGCAGCTGCTCGAATAATAGTGGCTAGGAGTCTGCGCGGCAGGAACGAAATCGGGTGAATGAGCGTTTTTGAAGTTATGGGAACGAGTTTCCGTCCGTACAGTCCTGACCAATCGAGTTTGTTTCCGTCGAATCCACGAGACTGGCTTCCGGAGGGTCATCTTTCGTTTTTCATCTCGGATACGGTGGAGGCGATGGATGTGCGTGCTTTCTACGAGCGCTACGAGGGCGATGGACGTCGGAACCGACCATTCGATCCTCGAATGATGCTGAAGGTTCTGATCTACGGCTATGCGACAGGGACGTTTTCATCTCGTGGGATCGCGAAGAAGCTGGAAGAGGATGTCGCATACCGTTATTTGAGCGGAGGCAATTTCCCGGTGTACCGCGCCCGGTTTCTTGGACACCAGTTTGACGATCTCGGGTTCGTTTGGCAGACGATCCCGAAAACGACGCACGAGGATGCCCCAGGATCGACGCGGCGGGGTGAGTCCATACCTGGGGTAGCCCCTCTTTGATGACCTCGAGGTTCACGCGGCCTTCCCCTGGCCGTGCTGGTCGCGGGCCTCGCGCGGGGTGAGGAATCCCAGCTTCTCGACGCGCCACTGCTGGTTGTAGCGCTTGACGAAGGCAGCCACGGCCTGGCGCACCTCCTCGAGGGTGTGGAAGACGCGGCCATGAATGATCTGTTCCTTGAGAGTCCGGATGAAACGCTCGGCCACTCCGTTGGTCTGCGGCTGTTCGACGAAGGCGAAGCTGGGCGTGATGCCCCAGAAACGCAGCTGGTTGAGGAAGTGGTCCGAGAGGTACTGCGTCCCGTGGTCCATGCGCAGCTCGAGGCCACGAGCCACACCCGCCTCGACCGAGCCGAAGAGCTGCGTCAGCCCCATGGCGATGGGCTGGAGGGCCTCGTAGCGCGTCCCCTTCTTGCACACGTGGTAGCCGACGCACTCGCTGTTGAAGTGCTCGACGCCGACGAAGATCCAGCCCCAGCCGTCCTTTGCCGTGAGAACTCTCGCCCCGTCCGTCCCCCACATCAGGTTGGGCGCATCGGTTGTGATCGTCCCCTCGTGGAGCAGCCCCTCGCCCTGGCGTACCCGACGCGGCGACAGCAGGTGGTGCTCACGCATGATCCGCAGCACCCGCTTGCGCGACACGCGCACCTGGCGCAGCACCTTGAGCCGCGCCCAGACCTTGCGATGTCCTTCTCCTACGAACGGCGAGGCCGCCAGGTCCTCTCGGATCAGCCGCAACAGCTCCTCGTCAGACACCTTGGGCTTGGGACCACGTCGGCCAGCGCGGACCATCTCGGGAGCCGCCTCGCCGAGCTGGGAGTAGTAGCTCGAGCGGGCCAGCTTCCACACCCGGCACACCCGCTCCACCCCGTAGGCCCGGCCTGTCGCAGGGGAGATCGCCGCACTCATCGCCGCGACCTCCCGAAGGCCAAAGGGCGGGCCGCCCCGATCTTCTTCCGCAACAGCTCGTTCTCCATGCTGAGCTCGCCCACCCGCTTGACCGCCGCGTCCAGCTCCACCTTCAGCGGGTCGCCATTGCGCTCCCGCAGCGACTCGTCGATCCCGGCCATGGCTTGATCACGCCAGCGCAGCAGCCGGTGCATCTCCACGGACAGCTCACGAGACAGCGCTTCGAGTGACTCCCCGCGCAGCAGCCGCAGTGCGACCTCCCGCTTGCGCGCCACGCTCCAACGCTGCCCGGGACCCAAGGCGCCCACCACCGCGCCGCCGGTGGGCGAAACTCCGGGCGCCCTCCGGGCTCCCTCCGTCTCGCCCACTCCCTTCTTCCTCTCAGACCTCTTGCGCCTGACCTGCTTCATCGATCGAGTCTCCTTGAACAAGATGACTTTCCCTAGTTTCGTGTCCAAGAAAACCGGGTCCGCTTTAAGGCAATTTCCCGGCACACCGGACGATCAGTGATTTCCGTTGTGACCATTTGTCCCAGTTTCGATCTGTATTCGTCCAAGTCGTGCGTCTGGCTCAAGAAGTGGGTTTGGTCAAGCTTGGGACGTTGATTCTGGATGGAACGAAGGTCAAGGCGAATGCCAGCAAGCACAAGGCGATGAGCTACGAGCGTATGAAGAAAACGGAGAAACAGCTCCGTCGAGAGATTCGGGCTATCACCGCTCTTGCGAAACAAGAAGATGCTGCGGAAGACGTCGAGTTTGGTCCTGATTTTCGTGGCGACGAACTGCCAGAAGAGCTGGCGCGCCGAGATTCACGGCTCAAGAAAATCCAAGCAGCGAAGGCACGTCTGGAGGCCCGTCAGAAGGAAGAAGATCAGCAGGCCGGACGTCGGCCAGGGGATGACAAGGAATCGAAGCGAGGGCCAAAGTTCAAAAGGAGATTTGGCGTACCTCCGGACAAGAAGCAGGACAACTTCACCGATCCCGAAAGCCGCATCATGAAGGATTCGAGTGGCTACCAGCAGTGCTTCAATGCCCAAGCCGCCGTCGACGAGAAATCGCAGCTGATCGTTGCGACCGGGTTGACCAACAACGCTGCGGATGTCGGTCAGCTCGAGCCGATGCTGAAAACGGCTCAAGCCAACACCGGTGAGAAGCCCAAGCGTGCCCTGGCCGATGCCGGCTACCGTTCCGAAAAGAACCTACTGCACTTGGAACGTACCGGAATCGACGGTTTCGTGGCTCTGGGGAGAGAAAAGAAAGACTCTCCACCAACGTCGAATTCGAAGCTCGAAGCGACGCTCCGCATGAAGGCGAAGCTCAAGACGAAACGTGGTCGCAAGTGGTACAAGCGGCGCAAACTCGGCGAACCGCCATTCGGATGGATCAAGGCTATGCTTGGTTTCCAATCCTTCAGCCTTCGAGGGCTTGAGAAAACCAGCGCCGAGTGGGATCTCGTTTGCTTGGCGCTCAACCTCAGGAGACTCAATCAGAAGATGGTCTGGGTATGACCACCACCCGGCCTTGGATCCGCCCGTCCTCCCTCGCGAGCACTCGTCCGCGAGCCCACTACTGCCGTTTAACCCAGGCAAGATGATCTCTCGGGTCACAAGGCACGATGACACACCCGGGCTGAACTACTGCCGCGCAGACTCCTAGGCTATGCCCGCCGCGCGCACCCTGTCAACGTGCCCCCGAGCGGCGCCTAAACTCCCTGTGTTCAGGAACTTGGCTTTGGATCCCCGGAGAGACCGAGGCGTGTCACGAGCGCATCGCCCATCACGCTCGTCGGGACGGTCTCGCCGCCTCGCCGTGCGAGGTCAGCGGTACGCAGGCCTTTGCGGAGCACGCCGCCTACGGCTTCCTCGATCGCCGCAGCCTCCGCGGTCAGGCCGAGCGACAGGCGCAGGAGCATCGCGGCACTGAGCACGGCGCCGAGGGGGTTCGCGATGCTTCGGCCGGCGATGTCCGGGGCGCTGCCATGGATCGGCTCGTAGAGCCCAAACGCGGTGCCGTCGTCGCGAGACACGCCGATACTGGCCGAAGGCAGCATCCCGAGCGAGCCCGCCAGCACCGAGGCCTCGTCCGTGAGGATGTCGCCGAACGTGTTCTCGGTGACGATGATGTCGAACCGGGTCGGCCGCTGTACCAGGTGCATCGCCGCCGCGTCGACGAGCACGTGCTCGAGCTCGACGTCCGGGTAGTCCCGCGCCACCTCCGTGGCGATCTCACGCCACAGGCGACCCGACTGCAGGACGTTGGCCTTGTCGACGCTGGCCACCTTCCGGCGGCGCTCGCGGGCGAGCCGGAACCCGATGCGGATCGCGCGCTCGATCTCCCCCTCGTTGTACCGCAAGGTGTCGACCGCCTGGCGTTGGCCCGCCTCGACCCAACGTTTCTTGGGCTCGGCGAAGTAGAGACCGCCGGTCAGCTCCCGAACGACCATCAGGTCGGTTCCCGCTACGACCTCCTCGCGCAAGGCGCTCGCGCCAGCCAACTCCGGGAACACCCGGACCGGGCGCAGGTTGGCGAAGAGGCCGAGCCCCTTGCGGAGTCCCAGGATGGCCTGCTCGGGACGCACGGGGTTCTGCGGATCGTCGAAGCGCGGGTCGCCCACGGCACCGAAGAGCACGGCGTCCGCCTCTCTTGCGGCGTCGAGTGTCGCTTCTCGCAGGGCCGTGCCGTGCGCGTCGATCGCCGCGCCTCCAACGAGCTCTTCCGTGTACGAGAAGCCGTGCCCGAAGCTCTCGCCGACGGCGTTCAGCACTTTGATCGCCTCGGCTGTGACCTCGGGTCCGACGCCGTCGCCCGGCGCCACCAGGATGCGGTAGTCGCTCACGCGCCGAACGGCTGAATTCTGGGCAGGAGCGAAGGACGGCGCGACTCGTAGGCCGAGATGGCCGCTTCCTGGAGCAGCGTGGCGGCGATCGCGTCGCGGCCTGCGAGCAGGTTGGCTTTGACCTCGGCGTCGATCTCGAACGCGTGGGTCGCGAACGAGGCGGACAAGATCTGGGCCTCCAGGTCGATGCTGATCGGGCTCGAGGGTTCTTCTTTGCAACGTTCCAAAAGCTCCGCCACCGCGTCTGCGGGCAGCTTCACGGTGAGGAGTCCGTTCTGGGCGGCGTTGCTCGCGAAGATGTCGGCGAACGAAGGCGCGACCACGGCCAGGAATCCCGCGTCGAGGAGCGCCCAAACGGCGTGCTCGCGAGACGACCCACAGCCGAAATTGGCGCCGGCGAGCAGGATCGCAGCGCCCGCGTGTTCCGGGCGGTTCAGCGCGAACGATGGGTCCTCACGCCACGCCTCGAACAAGAAGGCGCCGTAGCCCGAGCGCTCGACGCGCTTCAGATGACGCGCGGGAATGATCTGGTCGGTGTCGACGTCGCTGCGGTCGAGTGGGGCCGCCTGGCTCGAGATGCGAGTGAAGGGGCGCATCAGCCCGCCCATTCTCTGGCGTCCACGAAGTGGCCGGCGATCGCTGCCGCGGCCGCCATCTGCGGGCTGACGAGATGGGTGCGCCCGCCCCGGCCTTGTCGCCCCTCGAAGTTACGGTTCGACGTGGACGCGCAGCGTTCCCCGGGTTGCAGCACGTCCGGGTTCATCCCGAGACACATCGAGCAGCCCGCATCGCGCCACTCGAATCCCGCGTCGCGGAAGATCCGATCGAGCCCCTCCTTCTCGGCCTGCGCCTTGACGATGCCCGAGCCGGGCACCACCATCGCCCGGACGCTCCGCGCCACGTGGTGTGAGGCGACGACGCCGGCCGCGGCGCGCAGGTCCTCGATGCGAGCGTTGGTGCAAGAGCCGATGAAGACGCGGTCGATCGGCACGTCCTGAATCGCCGTGCCGGGCTGCAGGCTCATGTAGGCGAGGGCCCGCTCCGCGAGCTCCCGCTCGTGAGCGGTGGCGGCGCTGCTCGGGTCGGGGACGCGGCCGGAGATGGGAACGCTCTGCGCCGGGGTCGTACCCCAGGTGACCGACGGCTCGATGGACCCGCCGCGCAGCGCGATGGTCGAGGCGAACTCGGCGCCCGGATCCGTCACGAGATCGCTCCAGGCCTCTGTGGCCCGGTCCCAGTCCGCGCCCTTCGGTGCGAACGGCCGTCCCTCGAGATAGGCGAAGGTGGTGTCGTCCGGAGCGACGAGACCCGCGCGGGCGCCTGCCTCGATCGACATGTTGCAGACGGTGAGGCGCCCCTCCATCGACATCGCGCGCATCACCGCGCCGCGATACTCGATGATGTAGCCGCGGCCGCCGGCTACGCCGATCTCGCGAATCACGGCGAGGATCACGTCCTTCGGCGTCACTCCGGGAGCGAGCTGGCCCTCGATCTCGACGGCGAGCTGCTGCGGTCGACGCTGCGGCAGGGCCTGGGTGGCGAGCACGTGCTCGACCTGGCTCGTTCCGATGCCGAAAGCGAGAGCGCCGAAGGCTCCGTGAGTGGAGGTGTGGCTGTCGCCGCAGACGATCGTCATGCCGGGCTGGGTGAGCCCCTGCTCCGGTCCGACGACGTGCACGATGCCCTGGCGGCGATCGTCGATACCGAAATAGGACACGCCGAAATCTCTGCAGTTCTTCTCGAGAGTGCGCACCTGGGTGATCGACAACGGGTCCGGCCACGCGCTATCCCTGTCGGCGGTGGGGACGTTGTGGTCGGCGGTCGCGAGGGTCAGGTCCGGGCGGCGCACGCGCCGGCCTTCTGTGCGCAGGCCCTCGAACGCTTGCGGGGAGGTGACCTCGTGAACCAGATGAAGGTCGATGTAGAGGAGTTCCGAGCCCCCGGGTTCGCCCGCCACGACGTGGGCGTCCCAGATCTTGTCTGCAAGAGTGCGCGGCGCGTCCATAGCGGCTGAGAGTCTATGCGGTAACGGGCTGCTTCTTGGCGGCCGGTCGCTCGTTGGCCGCGAGCAGACGATTCAGAGCCGTCAGGTAGGCCCGGGCTCCCGCGACGATGATGTCGGTGTCGACGGCTTTGCCGGCGAAGGAGCGACCAGCCTCTTCGATCTGGAGCGCCACCTCACCCTGCGCGTCCACGCCTTCCGTGGTGGACCGGATACGGAACTCCGTCAGCTCGGGCGCCCTCCCGGTGATGCGGTTCATCGCGCGACAGACGGCGTCGATCGGCCCGTCGCCGGTGGCGGCGTCCACGTGGCGTGTCCCATCGGGGGCGGTCAACTCGAGGCTGGCCGTCGGGGTTGCGTGATCGCCGCATGTCACCTGCACGCGATGCAGTTGCCAGCCGGCTCCCTGGCCGTTCGCAGCGAAGTTGTCGGCGACGATGGCGTGCAGATCGCGGTCGTCGACCCCGACCTTCTTGTCGGCGAGATCCTTGAACTTCGCGAAGGCCTTGCCCATCTCCGCGTCGCTGAGGTCGTAACCCAGCTCCTCCATGTGCTTCTTGAAGGCGTGTCGCCCCGAGAGCTTGCCCAGCACCAGCTGAGTTCCGAGCGGAATGCCGAGCTGCTTGGGGTCCATGATCTCCCACGTCTCGCGCAGCTTCAGGATGCCATCTTGATGGATGCCCGAGCCGTGCCGGAACGCGTTCTTGCCCACGATCGCCTTGTTCCACTGCACGGCCATTCCCGACAGTCGCTCGACGAGCTTGCTGGTGCGGTAGATCTCACCGACGTCGACGTCCGTATGGAGGCCAAAGAACTCGCTCCGCGTCTTGATCGCCATCACGACCTCTTCGAGCGACGTGTTCCCGGCGCGCTCGCCGATGCCATTGATGGTGACTTCGACTTGCCGCGCGCCGTTCTGAATCGCGCTGAGCGTGTTGGCCGTGCACAGGCCCAGGTCGTTCTGCCCGTGGAAGCTGAGGCGCGCCTTGTCGATGTTGCTGACCCGTTCTCGCACGAGCTTGAACAAGCCGCCCAGCTCCTCAGGAATCGCGTACCCGACCGAGTCGGGAATGTTGATGATCGTGGCGCCCGCGTCGATGCACTTCTCGATAATCTCGCAGAGGAAGTCCACGTCCGAACGTGTCGCATCCATTGGGCTGAACTCGACGTCGCTCGTGTAGGAGGCGGCGCGGCGCACCATTTCGGCGGCTTGCTCGAGCACCTGATCGCGACCCTTGCGCAGCTGGTGAGCGATCTGGATGTCGCTCGTGTTGATGAAGACGTGAATGCGCGGGGACTCCGCTTCGCGCACCGCTTCCCAGGCCGTGTCGATGTCACTGGCCACGGCGCGGGCGAGCGCGGCGATGGTCGGGCGGCGCACGTCGGCCGCGATCGTTTTGACGGCATCCAGGTCGCCCGGACTCGTGCAGGGAAAGCCGGCTTCGATGATGTCCACGCCGAGCCGGTCCAGCTGCTTTGCGATCTCGAGCTTCTCCCGGGGCGTGAAAGAGATGCCGGCGGACTGCTCCCCATCGCGGAGCGTGGTATCGAAAATGTGGACTTTCTCGGACACGGGCGGCCTCCTCATAAGACCGAGGCCCAGGAACGATTTAGCCCGGGCGAACGGTCGGTAGGTTAGCGGCCGCCCAGAAGCGAGTCAAGCGCGTGCGGTATAAAGGCGCTGGTGCGGCTGACTGTCCTCGCAACGCTCGCCCTGCTGCCGCAGCCGCCAGTCGCTGGGCCCGATCTCACGGCGACGGCGCAGCGAGTGTGGATGTGTCCGCTGCACCCCGAAGCCCACTACGAGGCTCCGGGTTCCTGCGAGGTCTGCCGGCGCCCGTACGAGCAGAAGACGGTGGGGCACCGCTGGGCGTGCCCGATGCACGCCCACGTCGGCGTCCTCGAGGACAGTGTCTGCCCGGTCTGCGGTATGGATCCCGTCGTGACCACCGTCGAGCTGGTCTGGCGTTGCGAGATTCATCCGGAGGACTCGCTGCCGGCGCCGGGGCCGTGCCCGAAGGACGGCAAAGACCTCGGCCCCGGGTGGCGCGCCCTGGCCCACGGCGACCACAACCCCCGCCACGGAGGACTTTTCTTCATGGCGCCCGACCGCCACCACCACCTCGAGGGGACGGTCTCGCAGCAGAGCCTCTTTCGTCTCTATCTATACGATAACTACACCCAGCCACTGCCTCCGAGCGCCGCACGCGCGCGCATCGGAGATCGCTCGCTGACTCCGAGTGGCGACTGGGAGTCCCTCGAGCTGCGCCTGGCGGACGTCGCCCACCTAGCCGAGATCGTGGTGCACGTCGACTTCGGTGACGGCGACGAGCGCTTCGACTTCATGTTCACGACGGACTCCGTGCCACCCCAGCTGCCGGTGCTGGAGGTTCTGGCGACGGCGGCCGAGATGCTTCTGGCGATCGACGAGCGCAACGCCCGAATCCGCGAGTTGATGCGGCTGGGGGCCTGGACGCAGCTCTACGTTCCGGCACTGCAGGCCAAGCAGCTCGCGATGGCCTTCGATGCCGCCACGGGCGGTGAGCGAGCGTTGCCTGTCAAGCGGCTGGTGCGGGGCGCGTGGTTGCTCGACCTTCATGGCGATCTCGGTAATCGACCCGGCATCGAGGAGGCGTACGCGTTGTTCGCAGAGGGCATGGCGGGACTCCGGAACGCCGATGCGCCTTGAGCTCGGCGCCGTGGCCGCTATCCTTGCGGCGACGCCGTTGCTCGCTCACGAGCCGGAGCTGTCGCGGTTTGCTTACCATCGTGACGTCGCGCCGATCCTCGCGCGCCACTGCATCGGATGCCATCGAGAAGGGGGCCTCGGCCCGATGTCTCTCGCAGGCTACCGAGCCGTTGCGCCGTGGGGGCGGGCGATCCAGCGCGAGGTGCTCGAGCGTCGCATGCCGCCCTGGCAGCCCGAGGAGGGACTCGTCGCCCTGCGCGGTGCCAGGCTGCTCAGCGCAGTCGAGATCGACATCCTTGCCGACTGGGTCTCGGGTGCGATGCCCGAGGGCGACTCCGCAGCGTCCTTGGAGGCGCCAGCGCAAACGGAAGCGGCGAGGCCACCCGACCTGGTTCTCGTGCCGAAGCTTCCCGTCCGGGTCGGCGCCGACGACTCCGAGTGGTCCGAGTGCGTTGCGTTCGAGTCGACCCTCTCCGAAACCCGCTGGCTCCAGCGACTCGAGTTCCGGCCGGGCAATCTCCGCGCAGTGCGTCGCGCGGTCGTCTGGTTGGGGGGTGACTGCGACCCGGCCGCCGCGCCTCTGTCCGTTTGGGTGCCCGGACAAGCCGGATGGAGGCTTCCCGCGGGCCGGGGCGAGCGGGTCGCAGCCGGCGCGCGTTTTGCGGCCCGGATCGAGTACGCCAAGCGCTGGGAGGATGACGGACTCGAGCTTTCGGATGTGAGCTCGCTGGCGCTGTGGTTCGGCGACACCGTGGCCGGCTCCAAACGAGCGATCCTGACGGACGATGTCCTGGAGCTCGACGCTCGGTCCGAAGTATCGAGCTGGCTCGGCACGGCCGCCCCCGGTCCGTCGTTGCGCTTGATGGCGCTTCTGCCGAGCGGAGAGAGCCGGCTGCTGTTCGAGGTGAGAGAGCCCGACGAGCGCTGGCTCGGTCGCTATGAGCCGTCGGACCCTCTGCAGCTGCCGGCCGGTACGAGGTTGAGTGCCACGGGAGGAGAGATCGTGGTCGAGTGGGTCGAGCCCTAGCGCTTGCGGGGCCTGGAGCTCTACTCCGGCTCGCCGGTCTCGTCGACGACGCTGCGCGCCTCGCTGAGCTCGGGCAGGTCGGCGTCGGCGTTCTGCCAGAGCTCGAGAAGCTCACGGTAGTAGTCGCTCGCGGTCCGTTTGCCCAGGCGATGACTGGCGCGCGCCAGGCCGATGCGGGAGGCCGATCGGCCGGGGATGTGCTCGAGCGAAGCCGAAAAAGCCCGCTCGGCGTCCGCGCTCCGTCCCAACGAAAGCAGCACCTCGCCCTGCAGCTCGAGGGCGGGCTTGATCGGGTAAGGGGGACCGGACGGCGGTCCCATCTCATGTTCCAGAGTCACAGCCGTCTGAGCCGCCTCGAGCGCCTGGTCGGCCCGTCCCGCGCGAGCCTGAGCCACCGCTCGGACCTGAGCCTGGGAGATCCGCAGCGCCAGCGCCCTGTGGCGCTGCCCCGACGCCTCGATCCCCTTCCCGATCGCCCCTAGACGGTCGGCGATCGCGAACGCCCTGGCCTCGTCGCCGGTGTGAGCCGCCGCGAGCCCTGCGGCGAGCATTGCGTTGGCCTTGTTGGGCGCGTCGTCCTTCTCTTCGATACTCAACGTCTCCGCGAGGGCCCAGTCCCGCGTCTCGATCACCTGGCGAGAAACCAGCTCGTCGACGTAGCGCAGGGAGCGCGGATCCCCGGTTTCGCCGGCGGAGCGCCGCATTTCCTCCACGGTTCGAAGCGCCTCGGCGTGCCGCCCCAGCTGCAACTGGGAGTACTGCAGCCACGAAAGGCTGTGGAAATCGCGTTTGGAGAGCGCGAGCTTTTTGCGCTTCACCCACGCGTCGGACGCGTCGTAGGCGGCCCGGTTCGAGCTGGCCACGCGCTCCCACATCCCGAGTTGCACGAAGATGTGCGTCGGCATGTGGAGGGCGTGAGGCGCCGCCGGAGCGATCTCCGCGTAGCGCAGCGCGGCCGGAAAACCAAGCGGCGCGTGGTCGGGGTCGTCGTAGCTGTGAATCAGGTAGTGCGCGGCCCCGGGGTGATCGGGGTGGGCGCGAAAGATCGGTTCCAGAGCAGCAGCGGCCCGCATCTGCTGCCGGAAGCCCCCGTCGCCACGCCGCACGGTGCCGAGCAGCGACAGGGCATGGAAGGCCGCGGCCTCGCGATCCTCGGCGTAGCGACCCGACAGCCTGGCCATCGCCTCGGCGTAGAGGCGGTCGCGGTCTTCCTTTTCGCCAGTGCCGTAGAGCACCTCGACCGCGGCGAGATAGGCGCGCTCCCGCTCGGTCGGAGCCTTGGCCGCACGCTCCTTGCGGGTCTTGCCGAGGCGCTGCAATGCCTCGCGGGCCGCCTGGAGGTCCTGCTCCGCCCAGAGGGGGTGGTTGTGCGCCATCGCCTCGCCCCAGTGCGCCATCGCGAAGTCCGGCTCGATTTCCCGGGCTGCCTGGAACGCCTCCAGAGCCTCCTCGTACCAGAAGCTGTGGAGCGCCGCGACCCCCTTCAAGAAGTGCCCGTGAGCCTCCTCACCACCCGACGTCGGGAAGTCGATGCGGCCCAGCTCACTGGGTTGTGCCCCAGCGCCGGAAGCGCCGCCGACGACGATTCCAAGGGCCAGTCCCCAGCCGCGGTTACTCATCTCATCCTCCTGCCAATGTGACGGTACCGACCGCGGTGACCACGGTCAATCAGTCTTTCCAGTCGAGCTGTGCTCGGCTCAGCGCCGCGGCCGCGACTCTTGCGGAGGTCGCCGCGTCACTCCCCGCCACGAACGCGACCGTCGCCCCGCCGTGAAACGTGCGCCTTCCCGCGACCGGCGAAAGTGCTTTGCGGAACTCTGCGGCCTCGCGCGGATCCTCCCAGCGAGTCAATAGCACGGTCACGTACTCCTGGTCCCGCCTGTAGTGGTGATACACGTCGGCCGTGAGACCCGTGGCCGCCGGACTCGTCCATTGCGACGGGTCGGTGGCGTCCAGGTCGGTCGCGGCGGCCTGTTCCCGGCCGACCAGCAGCGCCATGTTCAGCTCGCCGAGCTGGCCGTTGGCGGCGAGCTGCCAGCCCTCTCCGAGCACGGGCGCGAGATCCGGCAACGAGAGCGCGACCGCCGCCAGCGGCTCGTCGCCCCAGTAGAGACCCGGGTGCAGGATCTGCTTCGTGGAGTGGGGCGGCTCGCTGAAGGCGCGATCGATGTCGTCACCCGCCACGTCGCGGCGAATCCGAGCCGGGTCGCCGCGCAGCAAGAATGTCGCGCCGAGCGCGTAGGACGCGAGCAGCCCACGTTGCAGATAGGCCGGCGCGACACGCAGACGCTCGGCGCGGCCGGCCTCGCTCTGCTGGAGCTCCTCGAGCAGCTCCGCTGACAAGCGCCCGGCCTGGATCTCCTCCACAATGAACTTGGACATGACCAGGGTGCCGGAGCCCTCGATCACGGCGGACAGCGCGGCGCCACGGTCATCGTCTTGCATCGCTTCCGCGAGCAACCTGTCGATGTCGAAGTACTGATCGTCGAGGGCATGGGTCAGCTCGTGAGCGATCAAGATGGAGGCGGTTCCATCGGGTATGTCGTCCAGCACGTAGAACGTGTCGGTCTCCGAGTCGTAGTAGCCCCCCGCCTGCTCCTCGAGCAGGTCGAGCAGCGAGTCGAGCAGGTCGGTCCCTTCCGGAAGCAGCCCGAGCTGCGCGAGCGCCCGTTGTTCGTGCTCGATCTGCTTGCGTGGCCAGAGCTTCGTGGCGCGCTGCTCGAAGTGGCGACGCGCCTCGTCGTCATCGACGATCTGCATCGCGACGTCGCGTTCGAAGCGGCGTCCGCGAATCGCCTCGACACGGGGCGTGATGGCTCGAGCCAGCTCGAGAACGGCGTCCGGAACCGCGGCGGGCTGGGCCGCCTCCGCTTGCGAAGCGGCAGATAAGGCCAACAGCCACGCCAATGCCGACGCGAAATACAAGTCGATCTCCTCTCGTCGCGAGACGTGATGGGGCGGACGGCGGCCGTCCGCTCGTTGGGAACTCCGATTCTAGATGGAGCGGCTACGCGATGCGCGGCGCCTCGAACGGATCGACCTGCGGAGAGTTCGGGGGCAAGGAGGGGCGGCGATCATGTGCCCGGTAGCCTCGCCTGAGCGTAAGATCCCGTCAGCGAGGAGTGTGTGCCGCCTTTCGAGCGCCTCGGCATGATTGCGAGATGGAAGCCGGTCCACCTCGGCCACGCGGCCGTGTTGGATGGGCTGTGCCGAGCGGCCAACCACGTGTTGATCGGGGTCGGCTCCTCCAACCGCTACGATGCGCGCAATCCGTTTACGTGCGAGGAGACGGAGGCGATGCTTCGCCGCGCCTTGGAGGGTCACACGAACTTCCTGCTGATCCCGGTGCCTGACCTCGACGACGGACCGCGCTGGCGTGCCACGGTTGCGGATCTTTTCGGGAATCTCGACGCGTTTGTCACGGACAATCCGTACGTGGCGAGCCTGATGAGTCAGACCTATCGCCTGATACGGCCCGTCGAGCTGGTGGCCGAGGAGCAGCGCGTAGCGCTCGACGGCACCCGGGTCCCGTTGGAGCTCGCCAGGGGCGAGGCGTGGCGGGAGCTCGTGCCCGAGGCGGTCGGCCGCTACATGACCGAGAACGCCCTCGACCGCCGCTTCCAAGCCGAGTTTGGCCTGGAGACGCTGTCGCTCCAGGCATCCATGTAGGAGGGGTTGATGTACTCGTGGGACGAAGACACCACTGACTGGCACGGGCGTAGCTCGTACAAGTACTCGAGCGAAGGGGGCGAGCGGCGCAAGCGAGCCGCCAAGCGGGCCAAAGCCTCCGGACCGCGTACGTACGAAAAGAAGCGCGGCCCGAACGAGAAGCTGATCGACCCCAACAAGAGACTGCGCTGCGAGTCGGCCAACCCCGTGATCATCGCGGTCGATGTGACGGGCTCGATGGCCTCGTGGCCCGCCGAGATCTTCGATCGCCTGCCGCTGCTGTTCAACACGCTCTCGCAGTATCGCGAGGACGTGGAGATCTGCTTCGCGGCGATCGGCGACGCGCGCTGCGATGACTGGCCACTGCAGGTGACCGACTTCGCGAGTGGCTTCGACCTGGAGCAGCAGCTCGGGGCGCTCTACGGAGAGGGCGGCGGCGGAGACGCGCCGGAGAGCTACGGTCTCTTCGCCCAGTGGGTGAGCACGCACGTCGAGGTGCCGAATGCGGAGGAGCAGCCGTTCCTCATCGTATTCGGCGACATCACGATGCACAAAAGCGTCTCGCGCGGTGAGATTCAGAAGTACCTCGGCGAGCCGGTCCAAGAAGACGCGGACGCCATCGCGACGTGGCGCGAGGTCAGCGAGAGCTGGAACACCTGGTTTCTGAGGCGGCCGACGGGCAAGAAGGGCGACCAGGTGGATCAGCAGTGGGCCGAGGCGATCGGCGAGCAGAAGATCTTCCACATCGAGAACGAGCAGCGGGCCGTGGACAGCGCGATGGGGCTGGTCGCCCGGGCGTGGGGCCACTTCGGCGATTTCCGCGACAACATGCGCGCCCGTCAGCCGGAGGCCAAGGTCGAGAAGCTCTCCAAGCCCATCGAGATGAGATGCCCCCGCTGCGGCGGACCGATTCCGGTCGACGAGGGGCGGCTCTTCAAGTGTGCCCGTTCTGCGACATGTCGTTGAAGATTTGAAGCAGACGATCAACGGCTAGCCACACAGGCACAGAGACACGGAGAACGGCTGGCTCCGAAACGCGCGCGTCATCCTGAGTGTCGACCGCGACGCGTCGCGGTTAGATGGGACAAGAAACTCCAGCAAAGGACACGTCATCCTGAGCGAGTGCTTGGCGAAGATGCCGAGTCGAAGGAGCCAGCGAGGTGAGATCACTCCTCTGGTCTCGGGAGACGAGGAGCGGGCGGATTCTTCGTTCCAAGCGGAGGCGAGCGGTCTCTCAGAATGACGCTGCCTTGGCCCACGGACCTGCCAGCCGCCTGTCTCCCACGAGCACAGGGCCATCCGACCTCGCTGTGGGATCCTTCGGCCCGTGGAAGACTGACCCGGCCTCAGGATGACGACTCTCTGGCGCTTCGACCGCGGCAAGTCAAGTTTACGGACTCGGAGTGATGACTCCTTGACGGTTCCATCGTGAAGATTCGCGCCATCGTCACGACGCCGCCTTACGCAGACTTCCTGGACGAGGTGGCTCGCCATCCCCTCGTGGAAGGGTTCCGGCTCAACACAGTGATGCCCGTCAAGGGGGAGCTGGCGCCGTTGCTCGAGCGATTGTCGGGGCACGGCGTGCCGCTCTGGGTCGACCCCAAGGCCCGTCAGCTGCGCGTCGTCGGCGCGGCAATTCCACCCTACACGGACGTCCGGGTGAGCCACGGCGTCTTCAGGTGGTCAACGCAACAAACCGGCCAAAGACTTCGGATGGTTTCATCCAACCTAGTGTTTGTCGAGGGCGGCCGTTGAGCTCGCGCGCAACAGCGTTGAGCTGGGCTCGAGTGTAGGCGCTCAGGTCCTGGGTCCTGGGGAAGTACTGTCGCAGTAGGCCGTTGGTGTTTTCGTTGCTGCCACGCTGCCAGGGGCTGTGGGGGTCACAGAAGTAGACGTCGATCTTGGAGTCGACGCTGAAGCGGACGTGCTCGGCTATTTCGTTGCCCTGATCCCAGGTGAGGCTGCGGCGCAGCTCTTTGGGGAGCTGGGAAATCTGGCGAGTGAGGGCAATGCGCACCTGCTCGGCGCTGCGACCATTGGGTAGGTGAAGGAGCATCACGTAGCGGCTCGCACGTTCGACCAGCGTGCCGATCGCGGAGCGTGCCCCCTTGCCGATGATCAGGTCACCCTCCCAGTGTCCGGGAACGGCGCGGTCCGCAGCCTCGGCGGGTCGCTCGCTGATCATGATCATGCCCCGCAGCCGTCCAACACGAGAGTGTTGGGCGCGCTTGTGCGGACGCCGTCGAGTGCGACCACTACGAAGACAGGCCGTCAGCTCCTTGCGCAAACCTCCGCGAGCCTGGACGAACAGCGAACGATAGATCGTCTCGTGCGACACGTGCATCTCTGGGCTATCAGGATAGTCGCTGGCGAGAGACGCAGCGATCTGCTGCGGCGACCACCGCTTGAGCAACCGGCGGGTCACTTCACTGCGAAGTCGTGAAAGCAGCTGCAGCCTTCCTGCCTTTGGTCGCTTCGCGCGTCGAGCCGCAGTCTCTTCAGCCCTCCATGCGCGATACCCACTCCGCTGCCCGTTCCTGGACACCTCACGCGAGATCGTCGAGGCGGCTCTGCCCAGGCGGCGCCCAATCTGGCGCAGCGAGCCACCTGCCCTCAGACCCCGAGACAGCTCCTCACGCTCAGCCACTGACAATCGCAGGGGGGAGCGTCCTTGGGACCCCTCCAGCAGACCCCCAACCCTCCGCATGAATCGCTGGATCGTCTTGGTCGAGCACCCGACCGCCCCTCCCACAGCTGCAAACGTCTCCCCCTCCGAGAGCCGCCGCCGAATCTCCAAGTAGTCCGCGTGCTTCAGTCGCCTGCGTGGCCCTCTTCGTCGATGCAACATCTGGCCTCCTCCGAACCTGGGGCTCGGATCATCGCCGAGATGTTGCGTTGTTCACATGAAATCACCCACCCGATCCGGGTCGAGACGCCGGTGGACGCCTATTTTTCCGACGGACGTGAGCGGGTTCGCCTGGTCGAAGTCGACGGCGATCGTCTCATCCTCGACGAGGGGCCTCGCAGGCTGATCGGACCCGGAGAGAGCGTGAACATCGTCCACCCTTCGCTCGAGGTGCTCGGGTCGCTCACCGAAACAGACCGCCGCTACCTCGAGGCGATGCGATCCGTGGGCCTCGAGCGCGTGATGCTCTCGTACGTCGAAACGCCCGAGGACGTCGAGGAAGTGAAAGAGCTTCTTCCCGATGCGGAGGTCATGCTCAAGATCGAGACTCGAAAAGGACTCGCCCTCGTGCGGGATCACGGCGCCGGGCTCGGGCGTCTGATGGCGGCTCGCGGTGACCTGTTCATCGAGGTCGAGCGCCCCCACAGAATCGTCGGAGCGGTTCGACAGATCGTCGAGGCGGATCCCGACGCGGTGGTCGCGAGCCGCATCCTCGAATCGCTGGCGGACGATCCGGTTCCCGAGTCTGCGGAGATCGGCGATGTCGCCCATCTGATCGGGCTGGGCTATCGAACGATCATGCTCGGCGATCGAGTGAGTCTCAGGCGCGATTCGGTCGTCGAGGCACTCGACCTGCTCGAGGCCATCGCTGCGGAGGTGCCTTGAAGATCGGCCTCGGCCAGATCGGCTCGTGGGTCGGCGATCTGGAGGGCAACGTCGCGCGCTGCCTGCACGCCATCGAGCGAGCTGCCGAAGACGGCGCTGACCTGGTCGTGCTGCCGGAACTGGCGCTACCCGGCTATCCGCCGCGCGACATCTTGTGTGACGAGGGCTTCGCCCCCGCGATCGTAGACGCGGGCGACGACCTCGCCGCCCGCTGCCGGGGGCTGCCGCCGACTATCGTGGGAAGCGTAGCGCCCGGCCCCTCGCGTCCACTCGGCCACCCCGGGTTGCACAACGTCGCGCTGTTGATCGCCGAAGGACGAGTCCGCGACTCGGTCGCGAAGCGGCTGATTCCCAGCTACGACGTCTTCCACGAAGCGCGCTGGTTCCTGTCGGGCGCCGCCACGCAACCGATCGCGGTCGCGGGTCGCAAGCTGGGAGTCACCGTTTGCGAGGACATGTGGGACGAGCACTACGCCCTGCACCCGCCGGAAGAGCTGAGGAAAGCCGGCGCCGCGGCGATCGTCAACATCTCCGCCTCGCCCTATCGGCGCGGCGTGCTGGCCGAGCGGCTGCGCCACGCGCGACGGGCACGCACCCCGTTCGTCTACGTGAATGGCTGTGGTGCGACCGACGAGCTCGTCTTCGACGGTCGCAGCTTCGTGCTCGACGCAGACGGCAAGATCGTCGCTCTGCTCCCCGGCTTCGAAGAGGCGGTGGTCGTCGTCGACCTCGACGCGTCGGGAGGCGTCGAGGAGCCAGCGGAGTCGCTCGGTGATCTACATCGGGCGCTCGTGCTCGGGATTCGAGACTTCGCCACGAAGAACGCGATACGCCGGGCGTTCCTCGGTCTCTCGGGCGGAATCGACTCGGCGTTCGTCGCGCGCCTCGCCGTCGACGCGCTGGGCGCCGATCAGGTGACCGCCATCGCGATCCCCTCGCGCTTCACCGACGCGCGATCGACCGACAGTGCGCGCGAGCTCGCCGGCACCCTGGGCGTCGGCTTCGAGGTCGTTCCGCTCGAGCCGATGCATACCGCGGCCGAACAGTCACTGCGCGACGTGCTCGAGCGGGGGGCCGAGACGACCGCCGCCGAGAACGTCCAAGCGCGACTGCGCGCCCTCGTGTTGATGAGCTATGTGAACGCGCACGGTGGCCTGCTGCTCAACACCAGCAACAAGACCGAGTTGTCTCTCGGCTACGCGACCCTCTACGGCGACATGGCGGGGACGCTGTGTCCCATCGCCGATCTGACGAAGCCCGATGTCGTCGAGTTGGCGGCCTGGCTCGGCGGCTTCCCGGAGTTCATTCTCGAGCGTCCACCGACGGCCGAGCTCAAAGAGGACCAGCGGGATCCGTTCGATTATCCGGTCCTCGCTCCCGAGATCGAGAAGCTCGTTGCGAGCAACCGCAGCGACGCTGCGCTGCGGCGTTCCGAGCACAAGCGATGGCAGATGGGCGTGGTCCTCAAGGTGAGCGAGAAAGCCTTCGGAACGGGTCGCTTGATTCCGATCACGCGCAAGTAGTGCGTTGGCCACGACCGTCAACGCATGTATTAAGATGAAAGCCACAACCGCATCGCCTGACGGTAGAGCGTGCCTACATCCGCTCACTGCTTTCGAAGAGCCGTTGCTCGAGGAGGTTCCGATGAACACGAGCGAGTTTGACGAGGCCTATGGAGACGACACGGGCCGGCGCGAGGCCGAAGAGCAGAAGCTCGGCGAGAAGATTCTGGGCGCCTCGCTGCGCTCGCTCAGTCCGAGGCCGGCCGTCACGATGTCCGAGACCACCTCGATCGAGGACGCGGTCCAGCTGATGCTGGAACAGAAGATCGGCGCGGTCTTGATCACGAAAGACGCGCGGCCGATCGGCATCTTCACGGAGCGTGACGTTCTCGTGAAGCTCGCACTCGGTGAAGTCGACAAGAGCCTTCCAGTCTCGGAGGTCATGACGTCCGACCCGGAGACGCTCGGTCTCGACGACGGCATCGCATTCGCGCTCAACCGGATGGTCGAGCGTGGCTATCGTCACATCCCGATCGTCGACGATCAGGGGCACGCGCTCGGAGTGCTGTCCGTCCGGCAGGTGGTCTCCTACATGGTGTCGCTGATGCCGGGGCGCGTCCTGAACCTCCCGCCGGAACCCGGCCTCGAGGCGCGCGCCCCCGATGGGGGCTGATCGGCTCTCAGGCGACGCGCTCGGCCTCTCTCTTGATGAGCCGGAGCGCCTCGCGGCGTATGTGTGAGCTGAGGGGCTGCACGACGACCCAGTAGCGGCGGAATCTTCGCCATGCGTTCTGTCCGAGGCAGAAGATGCGCGTCTCGGTCGACAGCCGGACACCTCCTGCGGGTCGCGACTCGATTCGAAAACTCGCGCAGGCCTTCGCGTAGCCTTCCCTCTCGAACTCGACGAACTCGTCGCCCTCGAGGCGCTCGATGCCTCCGCGAGCGCGCCAGAACCGACCCGTCAGCCCGAGCACGAGCTCGCGGTTCTCGCGCGCCGCCAGGTTCGTGAAGCCCATCCGGCGCAAGCCATCCATCGTGAGGCCGTCGCGCGGGAGGCCGCGCAGAGCGAAGAGCGCGCGGCAGCTGAGGGACTGACGCAGGTCCAGTCTCTCGATGGCTGCGAAGACCCGCTCTTTCGGCGCGTCGATCTCGATCGAGTGAGCGGACTGGAAATGCGGTAGCGGCATGAAGTGGTCGATCAGAGGCAGATCCTCGCTGGCCGCCGCGGTCACGTTCTCGGCGACGATTTCTGGGAGCGCGGCGAGCGGCGGCCGGGGCGCGGGATCCGCACGCGGACCGTTCGACTCGGCTAGCCGTCCGGATTCGCCGGGGCGGGGCCGCGCGGCGTCCTCGGTGATGACTTTCGCGAGCGTCTCGACGATGCGGTCGGCTTCCGCGCCGGTGATCGACAGCGGAGGCTTGACCTTGACGACGTTGCGGGAGGGCCCGTCGCTGCTGAGCAGTATGCCGTGCTCTCTCATCCGCTCGACCACATAGGCCGCCTGAGCCGCGGCGGGAGCCCGCGTGTCGCGATCGTCGACCAACTCGACTCCGATGAACAGCCCAGCACCCCGGACGTCGCCGATCAGCGCGGCGCCGATTTGCAGGTCGCGCAGCCCAGCGAGCAGTCGCTCGCCGACCTGGCGAGCATTCTGCTGGAGGCCCTCTCGCTCCAGGACGTCGAGCACCGCGAGACCGACGCTGCACGAGACGGGGTTCCCGCCGAACGTGTTGAAGTACTCCATGCCGCTCACGAATGAGTCCGCCACGGCCCGGGTCGTGACGACCGCCCCGAGCGGGTGGCCATTTCCGATCGGCTTTCCGAGCGTCACGATGTCGGGAATCGCCCCCTGAAGCTCGAAGCCCCACATGTGGGTCCCGACGCGACCGAAGCCCACCTGCACCTCGTCCGCAACACAGACGGCGCCGGCTTTGCGCGCGGCCGTGTAGGCGTCCCGCAGGAAGCCCCTAGGCGGAACGATCTGACCCGCGCAGCCCATCAGCGATTCGGCGAGGAAGGCCGCCGGCGTGCACCGTGCCGACAGGGTATCGAACGCCTCGGCGACGAGGCTCGCGTAGCGTGATCCGGCGCGCGGATCGTCCTCGCGATAGTGACCCCGATAGACGTCGGGAGTCGCCGCAACCTCGACGTGTTCGGGCCGGCCTCGGCCGCCCGGTCCATCGAACTTGTAGGGGCTGAGCTCGACCAGCGTGCTGATATTGCCGTGGTACGCGGCGTCCAGTACGACGACGCCGTCGCCGCCGGTATGGGCCCGCGCCAGCCGTAGCGCGAGATCGTTCGCCTCGCTGCCGCTGTTGACGAGGAAGCAGATCTCGAGCGGCTCGGGCATCAGGTCGATCAGGCGCCGTGTGTAGTCGACGAGTTGATCGTGCAGGTAGCGCGTGTTCGTGTTGAGGGCGCGCATCTGCCGGAGCGCCGCACGCACGACCGCAGGGTGCGCGTGCCCCACGTGGCAGACGTTGTTGACGCCGTCGAGGTAGGGCTGCGCGTCGCGGTCGTAGAGCGTCGTGCGGCGCCCGGCCACGATCGTCAGCGGGCGTCGGTACGCGACACTGAGAGTCGAGCTGACGTGCTCGACGCGCTGCCGAACGAGTTCCGCGGTCGTTCGACCGCGAGGTGCGCGGGTCTCGGCCGCAAGCCGCAGCGCGGGGGCGGGATCCGGACTGAGCGACAGCCACAGATCCCGCTGGCCGGGAGCCGCGACGCCGGGGAACTCGCCTTCGTAGTCCAGCAAATCGGCGACGATCTGAAAGTGAAGGTGCGGTGCCCAGTCGCCGTTCTCGGGACGATCGCCGATGCGGGCGATCGGCCTGCCAGCCGCGACCTCCTCGCCTGGGCGGAGTGCCTCGACAGAGCCGCCGTCGAGGTGGCCGTAGAGCGTGAAGAAGCGCAGGCCGGGCTCGACTTCGTGCGCGAGGATCACGGTGGGCCCGTAGTCCAGCCGGGCGCGATTGTTCTGGACGCTCTCGATCCGTCCGGGCAGCGGCGCGAAAACCTCCGTGCCCGGCGGAGCGAAGAGATCGACGCCGAGGTGAACCGTCCGCCATTCCGGAACGTCTCGTGAGCTGGAGCGAAAGGCGGGGGTCGTGTAGATCGAGCGTGCCTCGTCGTAGCGACCGACGCCAACGCTCGCCGAGAGCTCGCGCATGCGCCGCTCGACCCAGGCGCTGAACGCGGCACTGTCGTCCAGGTCCTCGAGGTCGGCGAGCTCGGGGCTCTCGACCGAGAGATCCAGAACCCGCGGCGAGCTCAGCACGGGCTCGGGGAGCACCGGGGCCAGATCGGGGCAGGCTGCCAGCCAGCGCGAGGTCTTCGTCCCGTCCGGGCAAGCCTCGAATCCGCAGGCGTGTCGCATCGCGTACCGCGCCATACGAGGGTGAACCTGCGACAATCTCCGGAGCGTCTGCCAGGCGGCCTCCTCGCTGATACGCAGATAGGGGTTCCTCTCCGCCTCCCGCCTCCTGCCTGCCGCCGTGACGACGCTCACGCTCAGTCGCATTGCGACGAGGTCGAACAACACGTCCGCCTCGGCCTCTTCGAGCGGGAAGCTCCTGTGGAAGCCGCACGCGACGTCGTGAATCGCGGCGAGGGGGTCACTCTTGCGAAAGGCCGCGTAGGCAGCCGCGATGGCCGGCTCGCTCACCGTCCACGTTTCGCGCATGTCCCCGAAGTCGATCAGGCCGACAGAGACTTCGCCCGATTCGTTCGCCGTGACGAGCACGTTGTAATCGTTGGCGTCGTTGTGAACGAGGCCCGTTCTCAGCCTGGGGACGACCGGCGCCACCTGCTCCTCGAACCGCTCGAGGAATCCCTGGAGCAGGGAACGATGGCCCGCGTCGCCGACGAGCCCGAGCCCTGCGGCGACGACCGTCGGCGCGCTGCGCAGGTCCCAGCGCAGCTCGCGCCTGGCGGGTGGACGATCGATGCCCTGCAACACCACGTCGACGCGGCCGAGCAGCTCGCCGACCGCCTCGAGAACGTCTCCGGAGTGCGGCTTCCATTCCGCCAGCGGCTGCCCCGGCAGGAAGTCCAAGAGGCGCGCGAAATGTCGGACGCCGTCGAGGCCGACCTCGACGAGCGAGCTGCCGTCCAGGGCCTTGCGCGGTACCGGAACGACGCGCCCGACGCTGCTGGCCACGCGGTCGAGGGCGAGGTTCTCGAGCTGCAGAAGGGCTCGATCCTCACCGGCGTGGGCGACCTTGAGGACGAGCCGCCCGCCGCTTTCCTCGCTGAGAAGGTAGTTCCTATCCCGCTCGCTCGGTAGCTCTCGGACGGTGGCCCCGATACCAAAGTGCTCTCGCGCCAGCTCGGCGGCGCGCGCCTCGTCCAGCAGCGGTCGATCGATCGAGTCGGCGACGCCCACGGCTGGGGCGTCGGTCCTGTCGCCCATCAGTGGATGTCTTCGCCCGTGAGAGTGTGCTCTATGTAGTCCGACCAGTGCGCGATGCTGCGGGTCGCCACGAGGACCTCCTCGGGGTCGCAAGTGGAGCGGGGGTACGCCGTCATCATCACGTAGTACAGCTTGCCGTGATGCGGCTGTACGGCAATCGATGCGTGCGGGATGTGGGCATTGAGCGCGAGCGCGCGCTCCGCAAAGCCGGACTCGAAGGGTGCGCAGGGGCTGTAGATCTTCACGAGCTCGTCTTTGAGAACCCCTCCGCGATCCAGCTCGAGGTAAACGCGTTGCGAGCGCCCTCCTTTCAGAGGAACGGTCACGACAAACCCGTCGCCCTCTGCACTCCACGACCAGTCGAGCCCGGAGTAGGCGTCGTGGAGCAGCGATTCCAAGGCGCGCAGCGTGCCGAAGACGGCGCGGAGGTCGTCGTGGAGGTCCTGGGCGTCGGCATAGCGATCGAGAGGATCTTTCGCCAGGCAGCGTCTGATGACCTCGACGGCCTGCTCGGGCACGTCGGGCTGGAGCTCCGAGATGTCTGGCGGCGTCCGCTCGGCGTGTTGCCGCGCCAACTCGACGAGCGAGTGCGTGAAGAACGGCATGCGGCCCGTGAGCAGGTAGTAGTAGGTAATGCCCGCGGCGTAAACGTCTGCCCTGCAGCTGGCGTCGGTTCCCGTGAAGAGCTCAGGCGCCATGAAGTACGGTGTGCCGGCCAGGCTGCCCGACTCGTTCCTCTCGCTGCTGCCGACGACTCGCTTCGCGAGACCGAAGTCGGCCAACTTGGCGCGACCCGCCTGGTCGACGAGTACGTTGGCGGGTTTGAGGTCGCGGTGCACGATTCCAGAGTGGTGGGCCCCCGCGAGGCCGGCGCAGGTCTGAACCATCAGCTCGGTGGCGCGCAGCGGCTCGAGCCGTCCGCGCCCGCGCAGCTTGCTCTGGAGGCTCACGCCGGGCACGTACTCCATCTCGATGAAGTGGTAGCCGTCCCCCTCTCCTATGTTGTGGATCGTGACGACGTTCGGGTGGACCAGGGCGGCGGCGGCCCGCGCCTCCGAGAAGAACTGCGAGACGTATTGGCGGTCGGCTTCGACCAGGGAAGGGTTCAGCAGCTTGAGGGCGCACGGACGCTCGAGCATCGAGTGCTTCGCGAGGTAGACGCGAGCCATCCCGCCGCGGCCCAGAAAGTCCTGGATCTCGTATACGCCGAGCTCTTTTCCGATCAGCTCCCGATCCTGCTCGGTGCCGCGCTCGGTCGTACCCTGAATCGTGCCGCCGGGCGTCAGGCGGGCCCGAGGCGTCGTTTGTCCGTCACCGATCTCGAGGACCGCCTCGCAACGCGGGCACAGGGTGTCCGCGGGCGCGCAGCGCTCGTTACAGCCGATGCAGAAGTGAACGGTCTCGTTCATCGGTCGGGGGCAACGGCCCGCAGATCACAGTCGTGTGGGACGTGTGGGGAGTATACCCACACGGCCCAGGCGCCGAAGAGCGCGCGTCCCGAACTAGAATCCGTCGTGCGCGTCGACTACATCGTCGTTGCCATTCCAGTGTTTTTCGCGCTGATCGGTGTGGAGCTGATCGTGGCCCGGTGGCAGGGGCGCAGCGTCTATCGGCTCAACGACTCTGTCAGCGACCTGTCCTGCGGGATCGTCCAGCAGCTGGTCGGAGTGGCGTTCAAGACGGCGCTCTTCGCCGGGTACATCGGGGTGTTCGAAAACCATCGGCTGCTCCAGATCCAGGTGCAGTCCACAGCCGCCTGGGTCGTTTGTTTCGTGGGCGTCGACTTCCTCTACTACTGGTTCCACAGAAAGAGCCACGAGATCAACGCCCTCTGGGCGGCCCACGTGGTTCACCACCAGAGCGAGGAGTACAACCTGGCGGTGGCTCTGCGCCAGGGGGCTTTCCAGCAGGGATTCAGCTGGATCTTCTACCTGCCGCTCGCTCTGGTGGGCTTTCCGCCACTCATGTTCTTGACGCTCTCGTCGTTCAACACGCTCTACCAGTTCTGGATTCACACCCGGACGATCGACCGGCTCAGGCCCCTCGAATGGGTCTTCAACACGCCGTCCAACCACCGTGTCCACCACGCGCGCAACCCCAAGTAGATCGACCGGAATCACGGTGGGACGCTGATCATCTGGGACCGGTTGTTCGGAACCTACGTGGCCGAGCAGGAGGAGCCCGTCTACGGCATCACCTCACCCCTGCGCAGCTGGAATCCGATCTGGGCCAACCTCCACTACTGGGTCGAGCTCGCGGGCAAGGCGCGGCGGACCTCGAGCCTGATGGACAGGGCGAAGCTGTTCCTGGCGCGCCCCGGCTGGCACCCGGACGAGCTCGGCGGCACCGTCGCGCCAGAAGAGGTCGACAGTACGTCGTACCGCAAGTTCGATACGCTGACCGATCGTCGGCGCGGGCTCTACGTTCTCGTTCAATTCGCGCTCGTCATCACGGGCACCGCCCTCTTCAATGCGAGTCGCCTCGACGGAACCGGCACGATGGTCGTCTGGGGTGTCGTGATCGCGAGCCTGGTGACGCTCGGCGGTTTGCTCGAAGCGACTCGCTGGGGAGGAGCTGCCGAGGCGGCGCGGGTCGCGCTGGCCCCGGTTCTGCTCGCGACGTTTCTTTCGGGGAGCTCCGCGGCGCTCGGCGCTGCGGCGGCATTCTCGCTCGTGTCTCTCGGCTGGCTGCGCGCGAGGGGAAGCGATTCATAGAGTCGTTTCGTCGGATCCGGCGTCGTTCACAGATGACGGGTACGGTCTGCAGCGGCGGAGTCAACCGGGCATGGAGTAGGCGGCCTTCGCCGCCTATCATTCCGGGATCTTCGAGGCGGAGGACGCGTGGCGAAGCGGGGACTCGCGGCTGGGGCGCTGCTGTACGCGCTCGGCGTGCTGGTCGCACTCGGCTGGCGCAGCACGGAACGAACGGCGGAACCTCGTGAGCCCGAGTGCTCCGGTCAGCCCTATGTGGAGACCGGGGACCTCGAGGCAATCCGGGCTCGCGGCCAACTCCGCATCTGGCGGTTCGCTCGGCCGGGCCGTATCTCCCGCGCGACGTGGACCCGTTGCTCCATGTCCGCGAGCTGGCCCGGGTGTTCGGTGAATCAGTCGGTGCGTCGGGTGTGCTCGTCTACGTCGACTCGTTCGACGAGCTGATTCCGGCTCTCCTCGCGGGCCGGGGCGACATCGTGTCGGACAACTTGACGGTGACCGAATCGCGCAAGGGGCTGGTCGCGTTTACGCTGCCGCTCACGAGCGTTCAGGAGCTCGTCGTCGGCCGCGCCGAGGACGGCAGCCTCTCTTCCGAGGACCTCGCGGGTCGGACGCTGGCCGTGCCGCGCGGCACGAGCCTGTGGGAACGGGCCCAGCAGCTCAAGCAGCAGCAGCCGGATCTTTCGCTGCGCCCGCTGCCCCCGACACTCGACGCCACGGAGGTCCTCGATCGTGTCGCGGTGGGCGATTTCGATCTGACGCTCGAAGACAGCCATCGACTCGCCGTGGAGCTGCGCTACCGTCCCGAGCTTCGCGTCGTCCATGCCCTGCCGGGGCGAAAGAACGTCGCATGGGCGGTGAGGCCGCAGAACAGGGAGTTGCTCGGAGCGCTCAACAGCTACCTCACCGTTCACAGACTCACCGAGGCCCGCTCCCGCACGTACAGCGGCGACCTGCCGGAGCTGAAGCGGCGTCGAGTGGTGCGACTGCTCACCAGAAACAACCCCGCCAGCTACTTCCTGTGGCGAGGAGAGCTGGTCGGCTTCGAGTACGACCTCGTCCGCTGGTTCGCCGAGGAGCATTCCATGCGGGTTCAGGTGGTCGTGGCGCCGAGTCACGACGAGCTGATTCCGATGCTCGTCGCCGGTCGAGGCGACCTCGCGGCCGCCTTTCTCACCCCCTCCGACGCGCACCGCTCCCAGGGAGTGGCCTTTTCACGGCCCTACCTCTACTCGACGCAGGTGGTCGTGGGGCGGGCCGGAGAGGCCGGGTTCGGATCGGTCGGGGATCTCGCGGGCCGCGAAGTCTACGCGAGGCGATCGAGCTCATATTGGCAGACTCTCTCGGGCCTGCGCTCCGAGGGTGCCCGCTTCGAGCTTCACGACGCTCCGGAGGACGTCGATCTCGAGGAGATCATCGATCGCGTGGCGAGCGGCCGCTACGACCTGACCGTGGCGGACGACCTGCTCCTCGGGCTCGAGCTGGCGCGTCGGACTCGATTGGCGGCTGATCATGGCTGTGATGTACGAGGAGAGCCGCTTCGACCCGGAAGCCGTCTCCTGGGCGGGCGCCCGAGGACTGCTCCAGGTGATGCCACGCACCGCTGCGGAGCTCGGCCTCGTCGACCTGAGCGACCCGGAGACCGGCATCCTCGCCGGGATTCAATACCTCGCTCTGCTCCGCGACCGGTTCGACACCGACCTCTACGCCGAGGACCGGCTGTGGTTCGCACTCGCGGGATACAACGCCGGCCCGGGTCACGTTCGGGACGCGATTCGGCTGGCTCGAGAGCAGGGCTGGAACTCCCACCGCTGGTTCGGGCACGTCGAGAACGCCATGTTGCTGCTCGGCCGACCCGGCCACGCGGATCGGGCGCTCCACGGCTACCTGGACGGTCGGGGGCCAGTCGGCTACGTGCGCCGAATCAGTCGCCGCTACGGCGAGTATGTCCAGCTGACCCGTCAATGGGAGCGGCCCGCAGCGATCGGAGAGTGATACCCTCTCGTCGCGAGTTCGTCGTTTCTGGAGAGCCCGGGTATGCGCGAGTCGAAACTGCCGAAGGACGAAGCATGAGAGTGGTCGCCGTCGCTTTCTTCTCCGCCGGAGTAGCGGCCCTGGGCGGCAATCCGCTCCACCACCCGCAGCCGTCGAACCAGCCGGACGAGTTCTACGTACTGATCGAGATACCCGAGTCGGGCGCCGTCAAGTACGAAGTCGACGTCGAGACCGGAGACCTGCTGGTCGATCGGTTTCTCGCGATGCCCATGGCCTATCCGGCCAACTACGGATCCATAACGTCTTCACTTCAACAAGACGGCGACCCGCTCGACGCTCTCGTGATCACGCGGACACCATTGCACCCGGGAGTGCTGGTGCGCGTGCGTGCTCTCGGCGTGTTGCGCATGATCGACAACGACGAGGCCGACGACAAGATCATCACCGTTCCGGCCAGCGGCGTCGACGCGACATTCGATGCCATCCAGGTGCTCGATGATCTGCCCGAGATGGACCGCAAGCGCCTGCGCGCCTTCTTCGAGACCTACAAACTATTCTCGGACGCCGAGGTCGTGATCTCGGGATTCCAGGACGCCAAGGTCGCTCGGCGGCTCGTGAGCGAAGCGGTCGCGCGCTTCGAGGCCAAGAAGAAGCCGCCCGCGCATTGACGCAGAGAAGCCGCAGCAACGCCTGCGCGAGCGGGGCACGGCAGGACGTCTGTGGTCTCGAGAGGAGAAAACGATGAAACTCTGGATGCTTTTCGCTCTGGGGGCGGTGACGGCCTGGGGCTGCTACGTCCCGGTGCTCCATGAGGGGCAGGCCGCGCTCAAAGGGGGGGCCCTTCGCGGCTTCTTGTGCGTCGGTGTCGCCTACTTTCTCACCGCAGTTCTCGCGCCTCTCGGGCTGCTGGCCGCCGGCGTCGAGCCCTGGCAATTCAATACCCGCGGTGTGACCTTCTCCACCCTCGGCGGCGTGCTCGGTGCGACGGGAGCGCTTTGCATCATCATGGCGCTCAAGTCTGGGGGCACACCCCTCGTGGTTCCGCCGCTCGTCTTCGGTGGGGCCCCGATCATGGCCACACTCGTCGCGATCGCGTGGCACCGCCCGACCCATCCCCCTCAGCCCTGGTTCTATCTGGGCCTGGTGATGGCGGCGGCCGGCGCCTTCCTCGTTCTGAGGTACAAGCCGAGCTAGGAGTCTGCGCGGCAGTAGTTCAGCCCGGGTGTGTCATCGTGCCTTGTGACCCGAGAGATCATCTTGTCTGGGTTAAACGGCAGTAGTGGGCTCGCGGACGAGTGCTCGCGAGGGAGGACGGGCGGATCCAAGGCCGGGTGGTGGTCATACCCAGACCATCTTCTGATTGAGTCTCCTGAGGTTGAGCGCCAAGCAAACGAGATTCCACTCGGCGCTGGTTTTCTCAAGCCCTCGAAGGCTGAAGGATTGGAAACCAAGCACAGCCTTGATCCATCCGAATGGCGGTTCGCCGAGTTTGCGCCGCTTGTACCACTTGCGACCACGTTTCGTCTTGAGCTTCGCCTTCATGCGGAGCGTCGCTTCGAGCTTCGAATTCGACGTTGGTGGAGAGTCTTTCTTTTCTCTCCCCAGAGCCACGAAACCGTCGATTCCGGTACGTTCCAAGTGCAGTAGGTTCTTTTCGGAACGGTAGCCGGCATCGGCCAGGGCACGCTTGGGCTTCTCACCGGTGTTGGCTTGAGCCGTTTTCAGCATCGGCTCGAGCTGACCGACATCCGCAGCGTTGTTGGTCAACCCGGTCGCAACGATCAGCTGCGATTTCTCGTCGACGGCGGCTTGGGCATTGAAGCACTGCTGGTAGCCACTCGAATCCTTCATGATGCGGCTTTCGGGATCGGTGAAGTTGTCCTGCTTCTTGTCCGGAGGTACGCCAAATCTCCTTTTGAACTTTGACCCTCGCTTCGATTCCTTGTCATCCCCTGGCCGACGTCCGGCCTGCTGATCTTCTTCCTTCTGACGGGCCTCCAGACGTGCCTTCGCTGCTTGGATTTTCTTGAGCCGTGAATCTCGGCGCGCCAGCTCTTCTGGCAGTTCGTCGCCACGAAAATCAGGACCAAACTCGACGTCTTCCGCAGCATCTTCTTGTTTCGCAAGAGCGGTGATAGCCCGAATCTCTCGACGGAGCTGTTTCTCCGTTTTCTTCATACGCTCGTAGCTCATCGCCTTGTGCTTGCTGGCATTCGCCTTGACCTTCGTTCCATCCAGAATCAACGTCCCAAGCTTGACCAAACCCACTTCTTGAGCCAGACGCACGACTTGGACGAATACAGATCGAAACTGGGACAAATGGTCACAACGGAAATCACTGATCGTCCGGTGTGCCGGGAAATTGCCTCCGCTCAAATAACGGTATGCGACATCCTCTTCCAGCTTCTTCGCGATCCCACGAGACGAAAACGTCCCTGTCGCATAGCCGTAGATCAGAACCTTCAGCATCATTCGAGGATCGAATCGTCGGTTCCGACGTCCATCGCCCTCGTAGCGCTCGTAGAAAGCACGCACATCCATCGCCTCCACCGTATCCGAGATGAAAAACGAAAGATGACCCTCCGGAAGCCAGTCTCGTGGATTCGACGGAAACAAACTCGATCGGTCAGGACTGTACGGACGGAAACTCGTTCCCATAACTTCAAAAACGCTCATTCACCCGATTTCGTTCCTGCCGCGCAGACTCCTAGCCAGCCGTTCCCGGCCACTCGTGCATCGGAGTCGTCGATTCGACCAGGTGCATCCCGGCCTCGGCGTAACGTCCGAGGGCCGCTTCGGCCTGAGGCGTGAAATCGAAGAGAAACTCTCCCGCGCGCTCCGGGTTCGCCACGGCGACGGACGACATGCAATCGCGCAACACGAACACCTTGCGGGCGAGCTTCGGATCCTCCTCGCGAATCTGGTCGAGCAGATCGTCGATCGACGAGCGCACGCAGTGGCTGGCCGCCTGCCCCGCAACGACCAGCATGTCCGCCTCGAGGAGGCGCTTGCCGAGTCTCAGGTTGCGCTCGGCGAGCGGCGCGCCACCGTCATGCCGTTTCAGCACCTCGGGTGACAGCACCGAGTAGTTCTCCGTGAGCGGGTGCCCGCCCTTCACCTCGATCCCCCCCGCCGCAGAGCGGGCGAACGCGTGGAAGAGGCGTGCTTCGTGAATGACCCCAGCCAGAGCGTGACCGGCGCTGCCGAGCAGGCAGTGAGGCGGCCAGAGGTACAGCGTGTATTTGCCCGCGCGCTCGAGCTCATCGCAGTAGAACTCGGCCTGCCTGCGAAGCCAGTCCGCATCGCCCTCGGACACCCAGGACGTGATGTCGCGGTTGGGCACGACGTCGCCGGCGCGAATCTCCTCGGCGTGGATCTCCCGGTGGGGGGCGAGCGGCGCACCCGCTCGGTCTCTCCAAAAAGCCGGGAAGAAGATCTGGTAGGGGTAGTGGGTGTCGAGGGTGCACGTGATGTCGCTGAGGTTCGCCAGGTTGGCGTAGATGAAGCGGGCGAGGCGGGCGTTGTCGTCCAGGGCGCCCTCGCCGCTCCTCCCACCAACGTAGAGGCTGCCTTCTGGAAAACAGAAGTCTTTCTGGACGTCGATCAGGAGCAGCTCGACGCGACTCCCGCCTTCGGATGCCGGGGACAACTCGTGCTCGCGACGCCACGCCACGGCCGCCTCGTGAAGCACCTGTTGGTCGGGAGAGTAACTCCACTCGCGAGCATGGCTCTCGTCGAACAACTCTGGCGTCGGCAGTTCCACTTTCTTCATCCGATACTCCTAGATCCCGAGACCGAAGCCCGACTTCGACAAGCTTCGATAGGCTCGCTTGTCGAAACGATAGAGCCTCGCCTGGCGGGCCCCGTCGGCCTGTGCCTCCTCGAGCTCCACCAAGAGGCCCGTTCCCAGCAGCTTCTTCCGGAAGGTACGCTCGTCGAGCCGCGTCTGGAGCAGCGTCTCGTAGAGCCGCTGGATTCGCGAGAGGGTGAACCTGCGGGGCAGGAGCTCGAGGCCGATCGGTTGGCACCGCACCTTCGCTCTCAATCGCTCCAACGCGACGTCGAGCACGCGGTCGTGGTCGAAGGCGAGGCGCGGCAGATCGTCTACGGCGAACCAGCGTGCGTCGCGAGCATCGTCGCCTCCCTCGATGGCATGGTCGGCGCGCCGCACTACGCCGTAGTACGCCACGCTCACCGTGTGCCCGCGGGGATCCCGCCCGGGGTCGCCGAACGTGTAGAGCTGCTCGATCGACAGGTCGCGTAGGCCGGTCTCCTCCCAGAGCTCGCGGCGGGCGGCGTCCTCGAGCGACTCGGGGGGATCGACGAATCCACCTGGGATGGCCCATCGGCCGCGAAAAGGCGGGTGGCCCCGCTCGATCAACAACACTTCGAGCCGCTCGTCTTCGAGACCGAAGACGACGCAATCGACGGTGAGCATCACGGGGCGGGGCATGGGTTGTTAGGCCGTCAGGCCACGCTCGTCGAGCATCAGCCGCTGCTTGAGCTCGAAGAGCCCTGCCTCCAGGCCCACGGGGTACACGTGGGGATTGTCGAAGCGCTTCACGCCTGAGTGCAGCTCGGCGAGCTGTCTTCGGCAGCGCAGGCGCGCTTGCTCGAGCGTCGAGGGCTCGAGTACGACCTCGCCGCTTCGAAAGATCGGCTCCAGCAGGTCGCTCCAGCTGGGCGCGGCGGGCAGTTGCTTGCGCCGCGTCGGATCGAGGGGGTCGATCATCGTCGAGGCTTCGGGCATGCCGGCCTCCTCTTCGTAGATCGCGTCGGCCACGAACTCGCCGTCCTTGACATAGCGACGCACCTGCAGAATGCCTGGCGTCGACACCTTGATCGCCTGCTCGGAGAGCTTGAGCTTGTACTGCCACTCGCCTCCGGGTTCCTGGATCGCGCCGAGCTTGTAGACCCCGCCCAGCGCAGACTGGTCGCCCCCGGTCGCCAACCGAGTCCCGACGCCCCAGACCCCGATCGGAGCCCCCTGCTGCTTCAGGCTCGCGATGATGTGCTCGTCGAGCTCGTTGCTGGCGACGATCGTGGCGCCCGGAAAGCCGCCCGCGTCGAGGATCTTCCGCGCTTCGATCGACAGGTACGCGAGATCCCCGGAATCGAGCCGGATCCCGATCATCTCGTGTCCCCGTTCCCGCAGGCGTTTTCCGGCCTCCACGGCGTTGTGCACGCCCTGCAGGGTGTCGTAGGTGTCGACCAGGAACACGCAGTTGTTGGGCATCGCGTCGGCGTAGGCCGCGAACGCTGCCGGCTCGTCGTCGAACGACATGACCCAGCTGTGCGCATGAGTCCCACCGACGGGGATGCCGTAGAGGCGGCCCGCCAGCACGTTGGACGTTGCCGCAACGCCGCCGACGTACGCCGCACGCGAGGCCGTCAGACTGCCGTCGATGCCCTGCGCGCGCCTGAGGCCGAACTCGAGCACCGGTTCGCCATGTGCCGCGTGGACGATCCGCGCCGCCTTCGTCGCAATCAGAGTCTCGAAGTTGATCAGGTTGAGCAGCGGCGTCTCGAGCAGCTGACACTGGATGAGCGACCCCTTGACGCGCACCAAGGGCTCTTGCGGAAACACCACGGTCCCCTCCGGGACGGCGTCGATGTCGCACTCCAGGCGCATCCTCCCGAGTTCGTCGAGGAATCCGCGATCGAAGAGGACCTCGCCATCAGAACCCTGGAGCGTCGCCAGGTACTCGAGGTCCACAGGCTCAAAGCGGAAGTGCTCCACGAAATCGACGACGCGGTCCAGGCCGCAGGCCACCGTGTAGCCGCCACCGAATGGGTGGCGCCGGAAGAAGAGGTTGAAGGCCGCCTGCGTCTCGCGCCGACCGGATTTCCAGTAGCCGTAGGCCATGGTCAGCTGGTAGAGGTCCGTCAGCAGCGCGAGGGAGGATCGGTACTGGTCTTTGAGGCTGGTCATGGCGGGCGGCTAACCAGTGCCGTCTCGTGCGCCGCTAGACGAAGACGTTGAGAGGCTCCGATGGGGCCATGCAAGCAGTCTTGGACCCCAGCTTCTTCAGGACAGCGCTAGCCTGCTCGAGCTTGGCATCGATGTCTTCATCCGACTGACTCGGATCGTGGTGGATGAGGTAGAGATCCTTCACCTTGGCGCGGTGGGCCAGCTCGGCCACCTGGCTCACGCAGGAGTGCCCCCAACCGACTCGCCGCTCGGCGTAGTCTTCGTCGAAGTACGTGCAGTCGGTAATCAGCGCTTCCGTGCCCGAGATGAATTCGGTCAGTCCCTCGACGTAGTGAGCGTCGTACTGGGCGCTCGATTCCAGGAACAGCTCGTTGTCCTTAATGATGCAGATCGAGCGGCCGGCGTACTCGATCCTGTAGCCGAGGCAGATCCCTGGGTGGCTCAGGAACTTCGTCTTCACGCTGATGCCGTCGACCGTCAGCTGCTCCTCCTCCAGGTCCCGAAACGAGGTGCTCGCAGCAAATTCCTTGATCGTGATCGGCCAGTACACGTCGTCCATCTGGGCGGAAATCACATCCTGGATACTCCGCTCGTCCTGCCGCGGCCCGCAGATCCGAACCTCGTTCCCTTGAATGTAGAAGTGCCCGAAGAAGGGCAACGCATTGATGTGGTCCCAGTGCGGGTGCGTGATGAAGATCGTCGCGGACAGACGCTTGCGACCGTGGCGGATCAGATGGTCGGAGAGCTCTTTGATTCCGGTCCCGGCATCGAAGATGAACAGCGGTCCTCGCGGGAACTCGAGCGAAACGCAAGTCGTGTTGCCCCCGTATCGGAGTGCGCGATGACCTGGCACGGGCAAGGTGCCACGCACTCCCCAGAAGGTCACCTCGACGCGGTCCTCGATGATCCGACGGACCTGCGGCCGGAAGGTGTCCGCGTCGATCGGCTTGATGATGAAGCCGTCGCTCCCGAGCTTCGCGGCCCGCTGACGGTCGAAGTCGTACGACTTGGCCGAGACCATGATGATCTTGGTGCCCGCCAGCTCCGTGCGGGCCCGCAGCTTCTTGAGCAGTGCGAAGCCGTCCATGCCGGGCATCATGATGTCGGCCAGGATCACGTCGGGGGTCTCGTCGTCCACGACTCGCAGCGCTTCTTCACCGGTCTTGGCGAATTGCACGTCCATGTCGCGCTGCAGCAGCTCGCCCACCAGCTTGATCATCATCGCGTCGTCATCCACGACCAGGGCCCTGCGTCGACGCGTCTGATCCGTCATGGGGATGGCTCCTCCAGAGATACGCCGAGGTGGCGCGCCAACTCGTCCAACTCGGCGCGGGCTGCGCCAAAGTCTAGTTCACTGACGCACCGTTCGAGGCGCCGCACGATCTCGCGATCCTCCAGGCCCAGCGTGCGGGTCATGCGGCCCAGCGAGTCTGCCGCGGCGAGGTCGTTGGCCGCGAGCCGTCCCGCGAGCTCTTTGAGCAACGCCGTAGGATCGGTCGAGGTGTCGCCCACCTCGGCGAAAACCGTCTCCGGGCCCGGGAGGCTGGCGATCGAGTCGAGGACCACGCGGAGCGACTCCCCGAGCCGCCTTTCGAGCCTCGGCCATTCAGCCCGGTCGTCCCCCTCCATGGCCAGCTCGAGCGCCTCGGATGCCGCGCTCAGGTCCGTCGCGCCCAACGTCCCGGCCGCGCCTCGAATCGAGTGCGCCAGCCGCGCCGCGCGCCGCGAGTCGCCCGACTCGAGCGCCTCTCGGATCTCGCTCGGCGCCGCCCGATAGCTGCTCTCCAGATCCTGCAGCAGCCTTCGATACATCGTGGAGCTACCACCGACGTTCTTCACACCGCGCTCAACATCCAGACCGGGGAGTGATGGCGGTGGGTCGGCGTCTGGAACTGTGCTTCGTCCCGTTCCAGCCGACTCCGCGGCGCCCTTGCCCCCGAGCCACTTCGTGAGGGTGGCGAACAGCAGCTCCGGATCGATCGGCTTGGCCAGGTGGTCGCTCATCCCCACGTCGAGACAGCGCTGCCGTTCCTCGGGCGAGGCGTGGGCGGTGAGCGCGATGATGGGAAGGTGCGATCCGATCCGGCTCTGGCGGATCCGGCGCGTGGCGTCGAACCCGTCGAGCACCGGCAGCTGGAGGTCCATGAGCACCGCGTCGAAGGAGTGACCATCGGACGCTCCGATCACCGCCTCGACGGCGCGCAAACCGTCACCGGCGACGACGACGTCGACCCCGGCTCCCGCCAGAATCTCACGAGCCACCTGCTGGTTGATTTCGTTGTCCTCGACCACCAGAACGCGTCTTCCCCCGAGCGCGTCCGAGGCCAGCCGTTCGACTTGGACCCGGCGGTCTTCTCGGGGCCTCGCCAGAGCCTGCCAACCGAGCAGGTCAGCGACCGTGTCGAAGAGCAGCGACTTCGTCACGGGTTTCATCAGAACGGCGTCGATGCCGGTCGCAACGGCCTTGCGCCTGATGTCCTCACTGCCGTAGGCGGTGACCAGAACAAGCTTCGGACGCTGCGCTTCGGGGAGCATGGACCTGACGCTTTGGGCCGTCTCCAGCCCGTCCATCTCGGGCATGCGCCAGTCGAGAAGCGCGAGCCGGTAGGGCGGATCCGATCCCTGGCGTGCGTTCCGTTCGACCTCGGCGAGAGCCGCACGGCCCGAGTCCACCGATGTGACGTCGAAGTGCATCGAGGTCAGCGCCTGCTCGAGGATCGTTCTCGCGGTGAGGCTGTCGTCCGCCACCAGGATGCGCACGCCTTCCAGCCCTTCCGGCGTGACCCGGCGCACGGGCGCACCCGGGTCTGGCCGTGGAGCTGGCGGACCCGCAGCCGCACCGCGCCGTAGACGAGAAGGCCCATCAACACGATCCCCGCGAGCCGCGCCAGGGGTATCTCCCACGGGTAGGATTCGATCTCCACGCGCCCGACCGTCGGCGCACTCCATCCCTCGGCACTCGAGCCAACGAGGCGCGCCGACACCTCGACGCGCCATTCGCCGGGGCCGAGGTTCGCGAGGTTCAGCTCGCTCCGCGTGGATGGCGGGGACCAGCTCGGATCGAGCCGCGGAATCCGGGTCCGGTACTCGATCGTCGCGGGCTCCAGCCACGGCGCTGCCCAACTGAGCTGCAGGCGGCGCTCGCCGGCGGGAAGTCTGGCGACGCCGTCGGCGTCGAGCGAGGGAAAGTCCTTCCAGGCCACGCCAAGGGCCGGGCGCTCGGTTGGCTCGAGGGTCGGCTGCCAGCGAGACAGCGCGGCCATCGTTCCAACCAGCACAGACCCGTCACCGGCGACCCACAAGCCCGCGTGATTGCACTCCGGAGTCAGCAGCCCGTTGCTGGCATCGAAGCGCTGCCAGCGTTCGTTCTCGAAGCGGCCGACACCAGCCGAACCGCCCGCCCAGATGGAGCCGTCGGGGGCGAGCGCGAGCGAGTAGATGGTGTGACCAGGTATCCCCTGCTCGGGCGAGATGAAGCGGTCGCCGCCACGCGAGCGAATACCGATTCCGCCAGTGCCTCCCAGCCACACCTCGCCGGGCTCGACCTCGACGATCGCGTGCACCTGCTCGGGCACGCCGCGCTCTTCCCCAGGAGCCACGAACCTGCTCTGCTGGTCGCGGAAGATCGTCAAGCCGCGCGGCGTGCCGATCCACAGCTCACCGTTCGAAAGCCACGCCGCGGCGCGCACGTTCAACTCGTCGAGCGCTTGGTTCACCCGTTCGACGGGTAGCCATGTCGAGCCGACGCGTCGAAACAGGCCGTGGTGGGAGGTCGACGCGTACCAGGATCCGTCGGGAGCGCGGTGGATCCCGCTCACGAAACCCCGGGCGATGCTCAGCGTCTTGCGGAAGCGCGCGACGTGGCTTCCCTCGAAGAGCCCGAAGCGCGCGCCGACCCAGATTTCGCCGGGCTCCGGCTCGATCGCGAAGCGGACATCTTCCGTGAGGCCGCTCTCCCGGCCGTATGTCCGCATCCGCGATCCGTCCCAATGCCAGACGCCCTGGCTGAAGGCTGCCGCCAGGAAGCCACCATCCGCGGTCCCGGTCACACCAAAGACATGGACGCGAGCGACGCCGCGCTCCTCGAGAACCCACGCGTCCCGATGCGACCATCGATCCCCGACCCACTGCCCCGACACCGTTCAGCCCGAACCAGATCGTCCCCTCCCGGTCGGCCAGGATGGATTGCACGCCCGACTTCTTGAGCCCGTTCTCCGGGCCCCATTGCTCCCACTCTCCGAGGTGATCGCCGAAGGCGACGCGGCCCTCGCCGCCACCGGCCCAGATCCGGCCTCGGTTGTCCTCGGCAAAGCTGCGGATGTGTTGTCCTTTCCACCCCGTGATCTTCGCGGTCGACCAGGACTCGGCACCCGCGCGGGCAAAGCGGGCCGTCCCCGACCGGGTCCCGAGCCAGGCCGTCCCGTCCCTCGAGACAATCATCGCGGAGACGCTGTCCCGGAGTGGCTCGGCGCCTCCGACGGCCAACCAGCTCTCCTCAGCACGGCGGAAAACGCGATCGTTCCCCGCCAGCCAAATGCGACCCTCCGGGCCGCTTGAAACGCCGACGACCGTTGCCAACTCGGACGGGAGCTCTGGATCACGCCAGTCGAGATCCTCAGGCCCGCGCGTCCACACGCCGCCGTCCGCATCGACGATCCAGACGTGACGCCGAGCATCCTCGGCCACGTCGAGAACGCCCCGGGGCGTCACCCAAAGCTCCCAGCCGGCGCCGTCGAAGACGTGCAGCCCCTGCAGAGAGCCTGCGTAGACGCCGCCGCTACGACGTAGCGCGAGCCGCGAAGTGGCGCCGCGAGCCGGGGCTCCGGGTCCCGAGGCGCGCTCGATGTGGCCGCCGTCGAAGCTCGCCACGCTATCCAGAGTGGCGATCCAGAGAACGCCGTCCCGGTCCTGCAGCAGACCCATGATCGAGAGTTGAGGCAGCCCACCTGCGCCCAGTTGATCCAGGGCGCGAAACGACCGGACCGGCGTGGGGTCGGTGTCCAAATCGGACGCCCGGATTCCCGGGGCGAGCGAGAGACTCGCGGCGGCCAGGGCCACGACGCCGATCTGCGTCCGAGTCGCGCGCACGCTCTACGCGATCAGCTCGCCACGACAGACTGTGACGGCCTTGCCGCCGAGTTCGACCCGGTCTCCCTTCGAGAGCAGCTGCAGTGCGCCGCCGCGACGGGACGCCTGGAAGGCATGCAGCTCGTCACGCTCGAGGCGCTCGGCCCAGTAAGGGGCCAGCACGCAGTGCAGCGAGCCGGTCACGGGATCCTCGTCAATTCTGAGTCGCGGCGCAAAGAACCGGGAGACGAAATCGAAGCCGGCGCGGCTCGCCCGGGCGGTGATACCGACACCGCGGGTGTCGAACTCCGCGAGGGCTGGAAAATCGGGACGCGCCTCCAGAACCTCAGCCTCGTTTTCGAGCTCCACGATCCAGTCGTAGCGGCTCCGGCCCACCGCCACGGCTCTCACCCCGAGGCGCTCGACGGGCCCCACCGGCGGCGCGGCCGGTTCCGCAGGATCCGCTGGAAAGTCCATGAAGATCGACCCCTCGGCCCCGTCTCGCCGACAGGCGAGTGTACCGCGGAGACGTGTCTCGAAGCGGATCTCGGTGTCTTGCGGCACCCGCCCTGCTTCCCACAGCAGGTGGGCCGAGGCCAGCGTCGCGTGCCCGCACAGCTCGACTTCGGCCGCCGGCGTGAACCAGCGGAGCTCGAAGCCGGCCTCGACGGGCCGGACGAACGCGGTTTCCGAGAGATTCATCTCGGAGGCCACGCGCTGCATCCACGCGGGCTCGGCCTCTGCCTCGAGCAGACACACTGCCGCGGGGTTTCCGGCGAAGGGCCGATCGGTGAAGGCGTCGACGATGGCGAGAGGCGTCGGCAACGCTGCAGAGCTTACCGCTCTTGCGAGCGTGAGCTTCTGGGGGGGATGCCGGCCGAGCCAGCAGCGCCCACCGTCTCGGACGCGGCTTCCTCGACCGACACGACGCGGAGTCCTCTAATCGTCGCGCGGGAAGACACCTGGGCGCCTGCTAAGCTCCAAACGTGGACAGGCGGGGTTTCGTGTCTACAAGTTTCGGAGGCAGTCTGGGCCTCCTGACGGGCGGGCAGATAGACGCCCAGGCGGAGCCCCCCCATCCCTCCGCTCGGCGTTTCCGCGCGTGGAGCACGAGACGTTCCTGAATATGGCTGCCGGGGCACCCCTCGGCTCTTTCGCCCGGGAAGGCCTCGACCGGTATCAGGATTTCGCCGCCCTGGGTCCGGGCTCTGGGCAAGAGGAGTACGTGCGAGTCATGTACTCGGAGGTGCGTGGCCTGTTTGCCTCTCTCATCGGAGCAGGCGAGGCCGAGATCGGTCTGGTCCACAGCACCAAGGCCGGAGAGCAGATCGTCACCGACGCCTTGTTGCGCGAACGCCCCGGCGCCAACATCGTCACCAACGACCTCCATTTCGGCGGCTCAGTTCACAACCTGATCGGCCTGAGGAAGAGCGAGCGTGATGTGCGCATCGTGCGAGCCGTCGATTGGCGCATCCGCCTCGAAGACATCGCGGCCGCGATCGATGAGAAGACCGCGCTCGTCGCCGTGGCGCTCGTCTCCAACGTCAACGGCCACGTCGAGCCGATTCGGGAAATCGCCGAGATCGCTCACTCGCACGGCGCGCTGGTCTACGCGGACGTGATTCAGGCCGCCGGAACGTACCCCTTGGACGTCCGAGCGCTCGGCATCGATTTCGCGGCCGCCAACGCCTACAAGTGGCTGCTGGGCGTACACGGCGCCGGCTTCCTCCATGTGGCGCGCGAGCATCAGGGGACCGCCTTGCCCGACCACCTCTTCCCGGGTTTCGCCCGCGCGAACTACCGCCCCTGGGTGGCGACACCCGACTCCGACGTTGTCGACTTCAGCTACCACGCGCCGGAAGACGCCACGCGCTATCAGCCGGGCCATGTCAGCTACCTCAGCTACTGCGCGGCGTACGAAGGGCTGAAGCTCCTGGGGCGTGTCGGAGTGAGGAGCGCCCTCGACCACAGCGTGCGGCTGAACCAGCGACTGAAGTCCCGCCTGGACGAGGAGCGGTACGAGTGCATCTCGCCCCACACCGATCGTTCTCCCATCATCACGTTCGCGGCCCGTGACGAGGCGGATTTGCGGGATCGGCTCCAGGCGGCGGGCGTCGTCGTCTCCGTCACCGCGAATCGTATCCGCGTTTCCCCGGCGCTCTACAACGATGAAGACGACATCGACAGGCTCGCCGACGCGCTGATGGGCTGACGACGCGCTGAGCCGTAGCCGCAAGTTGCTATCCTCCAGGCATCTCGGGAGGAGCGGATTTGAAGATGAGAAGCGTGTGGCGAGGCGTCGTCGTTGCAGCCGTGGTGTTGCCAGTGGTGGCCCTTTCGCTCTGTTCGAAGCCGACCCCGACGTCGAGGCCAACGCCGCTCGCCCCTGAGGTTGCGGCCGTCGTCTCGGCGTTCACGGACGGGACCATCTCCCGCGAGAGCGCCATCCGCGTGGTCTTCAACGAGCCGATCGGCAGCGGCGCCGCGCTGAACGCTCCGCTGGACGACTCGCCCTTCAGCTTCGACCCCGCAGTCGAAGGCGTGGCCGTCTGGGCCGCGCCCACACGGCTCGAGTTCCGGCCCAGCGAGAGACTCGATGAAGGTCGACCGTACCTGGCGCGCGTCGACATGGAGAAGCTGCTCGGCGACCAGGCTCCGGCGCCCCATTTCGAGTTCGGCTTCGCGACGATGGAGCAGTCGTTCTCGGTCTCCATCGAGGGGCTGCTCGCGGCCGAGGCGAGCAACATCGCCCGGCAGCGATTGAGCGGCCAACTCGTCACCGCCGACGTCGATTCCGACGCCGGCATCGGGCGGGTGCTCGCCGCCGCCCAGGACGGTCGCCCGCTCGAGATCGCCTGGGATCATCAGGCGGATCCCCTCACCCACGCCTTCGTCGTGCAGGGGATCGTGCGCCAGGACGAACCGAGTGCGCTGACGCTGCGTTGGGACGGGGCTCCGATCGGGGTGGAAGAAGCGGCGGCGAGCGAGATCGCGGTCCCGACCCTCGACACGTTCGCGGTCAGCCAGGCGCGGGCCGTGCAGGGACAGGAGCAGTACGTCGAGCTGCGCTTCACGGATCCTCTTCTTCCGGACCAGAACCTGCGCGGTCTGATCGGCATCGGCAACCGCTCGGACTTGCGGCTGGCGATCCAGGGAAACATCGTCGAGGTCTACGGAACAGCCGGCTTCTCCGGGAAGCAGACGCTGCGCATCGAGGCCGGCGTGCGTAACAGCCTCGGCTACCGCATGAGGGAACGCCAGGAGCTGAGCGTCCGCTTCGAGCAAGAGAAGCCCCAGCTCCGCTTCGCGAGCGACGGCGTCATCGTGCCCACCTCGGCGAACCTGACGGTCCCTGTCGAGGCCGTCAACCTGCGCGCCGTCACCGTCGAAGCCACGCGTGTCGCGGAGGGCAACCTCCCGCAGTTCCTCCAGGTGAACGATCTCGCCGGTCAGGGGCAGCTGAACCGCGTCGGCCGGGTCGTGTGGCGCAAAACGCTCCCGCTCGAACCCACGGCCGACAAGAGGGACCGCTGGATCGCCGGGGGTCTCGATCTCTCATCGCTCGTGGAGGACTCGCCGGGTGGGCTCTACCGTCTCTCGCTCTCCTTCGATCGCCGACACGTCATCTGGCCGTGTGGGGACGACGTGAGAACGAGCCCCTCACGTCGACAGACCATGCCGCCGACGTGGAGCAGGAGGCGAGCTACTGGGACACGTGGTCGTACGACGCCGACGACTGGCAGTCCCGCTATCAGGGTCGACACGACCCATGCAACGCCGGCTACTACCAGCACTTCTACGACCACGACATCCGCGCCAGCCGCAACGTTCTCGCTTCCGACATCGGCCTGACCGCCAAGGCCGGGCAGGACGGCAACGTCCTGGTCGTGGCGACAGACCTGCGGACGACCGCGCCAATCGTGGGGGCCGACGTGGCGCTGCGCGACTACCAGCACCAGCAGCTGGCAATCGCGCCGACGGACGCCGACGGGATCGCCCGCCTGACGGTGGAGCGCTCACCCTTTCTCGCGGTCGTGAAGAGCGGCTCGCAGACGGGCTATCTGCGCCTGGACGATGGCAGCGCTCTCTCGATGGCCCACTTCGACGCCGCCGGGTCGCGCTCGCAGAAGGGGCTGAAGGGATTCCTGTACGGCGAGCGCGGCGTCTGGCGTCCCGGCGACACCATGCACCTGACGTTCATCCTGCACGACCCGGTGCGGCGCGTGGGCGACGAGCATCCGATCCTCTTCGAGATGCTCAACCCGCGGGGTCAGGTCGTCAAGACAATCACGCGCGCCGGGTCGACGGACGGCTTCTCGACGCTCGAGGTGTCGACCCCGGCGAGCGCGGAGACGGGCAACTACATCGGACGCGTCAGCGTCGGCGGCGCGGTCTTTCAGAAGACCCTGAAGGTCGAGACGGTGATGCCGAATCGGCTCAAGCTGGCGCTCGACTTTGGACGCCCGTGGCTGCGCGCCGGGGAGACGCTGGCCGGCGAGCTCACGTCGGCGTGGCTGCACGGCGCGCCCGCGCGGAACCTGAAGGCGCAGGTGGAGGTGGGCCTGCGCACGCGCGGCACCCGCTTCGAGCGCTACGAGGACTACTCGTTCGACGATCCCACACGGCGCCACGACTCGGCGCGACAGGTCGTGTTCGACGGCAATCTCGACGCTTCGGGCCGCGCCTCGGTCGACGCCGCGCTTCAGGTCGGAAGTGTCGCGCCAGGGTTGCTCCAGGCGGACTTCACTACGCGCGTCTTCGAGCCGGGCGGCGCCTTCAGCACCGACCGCTTCACGGTGCCCGTCTCACCTTTCGCGCGCTACATCGGCCTCCGTGCCCCGCGCGGCGACCGCGCCCGCGGGATGCTTCTCACCGACATCCCACAGGAGCTCGACATCGTGGCTGTCGACGCCGACGGAGAGCCGGCGGACGGCGGCGAGGTGGAGCTGAAGCTCTACAAGATCGACTGGCGTTGGTGGTGGCAGCGCGGCGAGGACAACCTCGCCGCCTGGGCCGACGCGACGGTTCACACGCCGCTCGCGAGCGGAGTCGTTCCTCTCGTCGATGGCGCCGGGAAGTGGAGCTTTCAGATCAATCAGCCCGACTGGGGCCGCTACCTGATCACGGCCAGCGACTGGGAGGGCGGCCACCGCACGGGCACGATCGTCTACATCGATTGGCCCGGCTGGGCGGGACGCGGGCGCACGGAGGCCGACGGAGCCAGCGTGCTGACGTTCTCTGCGGAGCAGGAGGAGTACGAGGTCGGCGACTCCGTCACGCTCGTCATCCCGACAGCGCAGCAGGGCCGCGCCCTCGTGAGCCTCGAGACGGGCGCGTCGGTGCTGCACACAGAGTGGGTGGATGCGACGGGCAGCGAGACGCGTTACCGCTTCCGCGCCAGCCGCGAGATGGCGCCGACTGTCTACGCGCATGTCACGTTGCTCCAGCCACACGCTCAGACCACGAATGATCTGCCAATGCGCCTTTACGGCGTGACGCCAGTAAAGGTCCTCGACCCGCAGACCCGCCTGCGACCCGTCGTCGAGAGCGCCGCCGTGTTCGCCCCGGAGAGCCGGGCGAGTATCTCGGTGCGCGAGGCGGACGGCCTGCCGATGACCTACACGCTCGCCGTGGTCGACCAGGGCCTGCTCGGCCTCACTCGCTACGCGACCCCGAACCCATGGGACCACTTCTTCGCCCGCGAGGCGCTGGGGGTGAAGACCTGGGACCTGTACGACGACGTGGTCGGCGCCTGGGGCGGCGTGTTCGAGCGCATGCTGGCGATCGGCGGCGACGAAGAAGGCGTGCGCGCCGACGCCCAGCGCGCCAACCGCTTCCCGCCGATGGTGCGCTTCCTCGGCCCGTTCGGGCTCGCCCCGGGCGCGACCGATACCCACGAGGTGGACGTGCCGCAGTACGTCGGGGCGGTGCGCGTCATGCTGGTCGCCGGGCACGATGGCGCCTTCGGCGCAACGGATCGTGAAGCCTTCGTGCGACGCCCGTTGATGTTGCTGGCCACGCTGCCCCGCGTCCTCGGACCGCAGGAGGAGGTCGCACTGCCGGTGTCGGTGTTCGCGATGGAACCGAGCGTGAAGGACGTGTCAGTCAGGGTGGCGGCCGACGGCCCGATCGAGGTGCTGTCTGCGAGCGAGCAGTCGATCTCGTTTGACGACGTCGGGGATCAGCTCGTGAGCTTCCGTGTCCGGACACCGTCGGGCCTCGGCGTCGCGTCGGTCACGGTCGAAGCGATCTCGGGCTCTGAAAGGGCCGCCCAGACGATCGAGCTCGAGGTGCGCCCATCGACGCACCGGGTCGTCGACGTCGTCGGAACCACGCTGGAAGCGGGCGCGACCTGGCAGCCGGCGGCCGCGCTGCCCGGGATGAGCGGCACGAACGAAGCGACCCTCGAGGTGTCGCGCACGCCGCTGATCGATCTCGGCCGCCGCCTCGAGTACCTGATGCGCTACCCGCACGGCTGCGCCGAGCAGACCACCTCAGGCGCCTTCCCTCAGCTCTTTCTCGGGCGACTGCTCGAGCTCACGCCTGCCAAGCAGACGCGCATCGAGGCGAACGTGCGACAGGCGCTGACGCGGCTCCGCTCGTTCCAGGCTTCCGGTGGCGGCTTCGGCACCTGGCCCGGTGACGACGACGCGAACGATTGGCTCTCGAACTACGCGGGGCACTTCGTCCTCGAAGCGAAGGCGGCAGGGTACCTGCCCCCGACTGGGATGCTCGATCAGTGGACCCGCTTCCAGCGGCGGCGCGCTCGGGCATGGGTGCCGGGCCCCGGGCGCGCGGAGCTGACCCAGGCGTACCGCCTCTACGTGCTCGCGCTCGCCGACGCTCCGGAGCTGGCAGCGATGAATCAGCTCCGAGAGCGGCCGGACCTGCCGGTGACGGCGCGCTGGCGCCTCGCCGCCGCCTACGAGCTGGCGGGGCAGCCCGAGGCCGCGACGGCGCTGGCTCAGCCGGGGCCGATCGATGTGACGCCCTACCGTGAGCTGGGCCGCACCTACGGGTCGGCCGTGCGTGATCGCGCCATGATCCTCGAGTCGTTGCTCGTTCTAGGCCGCAGCGCCGCCATCGGCCCGCTCGTCCAGAGCCTCTCCCAGACGCTCTCCGCGAATGCGTGGCTGAGCACGCAGGAGACCGCCTTCGCCCTCCTGGCGCTCGCGAAGTCCGCGGGTGACGACCGGAGCGAAGAGACGACGTTCTCGTACTCCTGGCAGGGTGGAGCCTCGACCGGCGTGTCGACCGCGGCGCCGGTCTGGCAGGGCGAACTGGATGCCTCCGCTGCGGGCCGTGTGTCGCTGCGCCTCGACAACACCGGATCGGGGACGCTCTACCCACGTCTCATAGTCTCGGGCTTGCCCGCGATCGGGCGCGAGACCGCCGCCGCCAACGGCCTGCGCCTCGAGGTCGCGTACCAGACGATGGAGGGGGCGGCTCTCGATTCGATCCGCCTCGATCAGGGGACCGATTTCAAGGCGATCGTGAGCGTCACGAGCAGCGGCGAGCAGGGGGCCTTCGAACAGCTCGCGCTGACCCACGTCGTCGCGTCGGGTTGGGAGATCCACAACGAACGGCTCGGCCCCGGCGCGAGGCGGCGCGCTCCGTTCGACTACCAGGACGTGCGCGACGATCGCGTCTACACGTACTTCGACCTACGCGCGGGCGAGACCAAGAAGTTCGAGCTGCTGCTCAACGCGAGCTACCTGGGCCACTACTACCTGCCGCCGGTCTCCGTCGAAGCCATGTACGACGCGACGATCAACGGGCGCACCGCGGGTCGCTGGGTGGAGGTTGCCCGGGCCGGCAACTGATGCGGCTGCCGAGAACGACGTCCGCGAGGATCTTCGCCGCCTGCGTTCTGGCGTGCGTCGCATTCTGGACGCTGCCGGTCGTCGAGTTCTCAGACCCCCTCTCGACCGTGATCGTCGATCGCGACCGATGGACAGTGGCGCTTCGGTGTCGCGGACACGCTGCCGGAGAAATTCGTCGCGGCGATCACCTGCTTCGAGGATCGGCGCTTCTTCCGACATCCGGGCGTCGACCCGCTCGCGATGGCGACGCGCCTTTCAGCAGAACCTCCGCGCCGGAGAGGTCGCGAGCGGCGGCTCGACGCTGACGATGCAGGTGGTACGGCTCGCGCGCCGGGGTCGTACTCGAACCTATGTCGAGAAGGCCATCGAGGCCGCGCTCGCTCTGCGGCTCACGCTGTCTGCGTCGAAGCGGGAGGTGTTGGGCCTGTACGCGGCGTACGCCCCCTTCGGCGGTAACACGGTCGGGCTCGATGCGGCGGCATGGCGCTACTTCGGGCGGCCGGCCCACGCCCTGTCGTGGGGCGAGACCGCGACTCTGGCCGTGCTGCCCAATGCCCCCTCGCTCGTTCATCCGGGCCGCAACAGGGCTCGACTGAAACTGAAGCGCGATCGGCTGCTCGGGGCGTTGCACGAGCGAGGTGTGATCGACGCGATGACTGCCCGGCTCGCCACCGAGGAGCCGCTCCCCCAAGCGCCGCGGCGCTTGCCGCGCCTCACACCGCATCTGTTGGAGCGGGTGCGCGCCGAGCGGCGCGAGGCGCTCTGGTCGCGAGGCGACGCGAGCCCATGGATCCGCACGACGCTCTCCAAGAGCGCACAGGAACGCACGAGCGAGATTCTCGAGCGCCACGGTAAGGCCCTTGCCGAGAACGGAGTCCACAACGCGGCCGCCCTCGTCGCCGAGGTCGACTCGGGAAGGGTGCTCGCCTACGTGGGCAACCTGTCTCACTTCGACCGACCCGACCAGGGACACTGGGTCGATGTGGTGCAGGCGCCGCGCAGCACGGGCAGCATCCTCAAACCGCTGCTCTTTGCCGCGATGCTGGACTCGGGCGACGTGCTGCCCGCACAGCTCGTCCCCGACGTGCCCACGCAGCTCGGCTCGTTCCACCCCGAAAACTTCGACCGCAGCTACTCCGGCGCGGTCTCGGCGGAAGAGGCGCTCGCCCGCTCGTTGAACGTTCCAGCCGTGCGCCTGCTGCGCGGCTACGGCGTCGGCCGCTTCGCCTCGCTGTTGCGGCGGCTGGGCCTGACGACATTGCATCGGTCATCGAGCCAGTACGGTCTCTCGCTGATCCTCGGCGGCGCAGAGGCGACGCTGTTCGACGTCGCGGGTGTCTACGCGGGTCTGGCGCGTCTCGTGAACCGCGCCGTCGACGGCGCCGAGCTCGACCACGCGTTTCGGCCGCTGAACTACCAGAACGATGGAGATGGTCTGGGCCCGACGCTCTCCGCTACTTCGCCGCCGCTCGGTTCCGGCGCCGCCTGGCTGACGCTGCAAGCCATGCTCGAGGTCGAACGACCGGGCGACGAGTTCGCCTGGCGCGCCTTCTCCTCGTCTCGCAAGGTCGCCTGGAAGACTGGGACGAGCTTCGGCTACCGCGACGCCTGGGCCGTCGGCGTCACGCCTCGCCACGTGGTGGGCGTGTGGGTCGGCAACGCAGACGGTGAGGGGCGGCCGGGCCTCACCGGCTACGCGGCGGCCGCGCCGATCCTGTTCGATCTGTTCGCCGGCCTACCCACGAGCGAGTGGTTCGAAGAACCGTTCGAGTCACTCGTCGAGATCGATGTCTGCGCCCAGAGCGGCATGCGCCGCGGCCGACACTGCGCGGCCGGGCGATCACGCCTGGTCACCCGCGCCGGCCTCGACTCGCCGCCCTGTCGTTTCTGCCGCGTCGCCCATCTGGACGCTTCGGAAGCGTGGCAGGTTCATGGAGACTGCGAGCCCGTCGCGACGATGCGGCAGGCGCGCTGGTTCGTTCTCCCGCCGAACATGGAGACCCTCTATCGCCAACGCCACGCCGACTACCGCCCGCTCCCGGAGTTTCGGCCTGATTGTCGAGGCGCGATCGGCCCCCAAGGAACTGGGGCGTTGGCGTGCCTGGCCCCAAGGAGGGCGCCGTCGTCTACGCCCCCGTCGAGTTGGACGGCGATCTCGGCCGCGTCGTCTTCGAAGCAGCTCACCGCAACGCGGACGCTTCGATCTTCTGGCACCTCGACGGCGAGTACCTGGGCGAGACGCGCGACATCCATCAGATGGCGCTGGCGCCGCGCGAGGGTGCTCACACACTGACCCTCGTGGACAGGAACGGCGAGATGGTGCGGCGCCGCTTCACGGTGCTCGGGCGTAGCCTGCAGCCGACGACGGTCAGGCTCACACGTGTGCCTGGTCAAGGCCGTTCTCCCTGAACCGCTTGCCATCGATCAGCCGTCCGTAGTGACGGTCACCTGCTGGTGGAGAACTTTGATCAAGGACTGGCTTCGTCAGGTTCATCCAATTGCTAGGCGGCGCTGCCGTGACGACGACCGATCGGCGCGAACGTCGAGGCAGTGATCCGGTACACATAACTGTCGTGGCCGCTCGCGTCTGACCTTGAGCCGACACGAACACCGCCGATCTTTTCCACGGCCCGTTGCGAGCGGAGATTCTGGAGGCCGACTAGAAAGATGACGCAGCTGACGAAACGGAACGCATGCCGCAACATGAGCCGTTTCATTTCGCCGTTGTGACTGCCACCCCAGTGGGATCGGGCCAAGAAGGTCCAGCCTATCTCGACCTCGCTTCGTTCCTTGTCGTAGCCGTGGAACCGCGAAGATCCAACTACCCGCCTAGCCTTGGCATCAATGACGATCAGGGTTCCACCGGACGCCAGGGCCTCCCGGAAGAACACCTGGAAAGGGCCCTCTTCATGACGATTCCTGACTGGATGCTGCTCCCAGATTAGCGGATCGGCAGCAACAGCGTACAGGTTCTCGTAGTCTTCGGCGCGAAGCGGCCTGAGTTTCACGAGCTCGCCCTTCAGAGCCGGTTGAGAATCGAATGACACAGTTGACCGCTCCCGCCAACCTGGTTGATCACTGGTGAGCCGCCTAACACTGCAGTTCAGCTGCAAGGCGGCCTACAGTGACGACGGCTAGCACGAGCGGGCCATCCTCAGGCGCCTTGTCTGCTGCAACTGCTCGTTGGGCAGCCCCCCACATCACTCAAGAACCCTGATTCCGAACTCGTCCCGGATGTCAGCCAGTGCGGAATCCAGGTACGTCCCGTGGTTCGCCCAAGGCCACCGGCGCCGCATGCGGCGGCTACGCCACGCGACTCGGACAAGACCGGGCGCGGCACGAAACAGTGCGCCACATGCTCCAGCTACGCCCACCTGGCGCACGATGTCGGCATGCTCAGCCAGCCTTAGGAACCCGACGAACTGCCGGATCGAAACATCTGTGCCAAGAAGTGTCCAGGCATCCGCGAGGACTTCTTCGTCCGGATGTTGTGTCGCACCCGAAGACCACGTGGCAAATATCGTGACCCTCGAAGAACACAGCTGCAGCAGAGCCTGCTGGAGGCTCCTGATCAAACTCGGGATGGGCTCCCCGGTACTCAACCAACGCGTCTGCGAGCGTCAACTTGCTGGACTGTGCCTTGTATCCCAGTCCTTCCTTCTGCATTCAGCTTAGGTCTGCCCAACACTCAGTGGGCCGGTCTACGTCTACTGGAATATGCACGATTGGGTGCAGTGTAGCGCCGCAAAGAGGGGGTCGATAGATGGGCGGCAAGTGGTGACGGAGGAAGGGCTTCGGAGGGTGGGGGCTGGAGAGGCGGAGGCGCGATAGGCGGCGAACAAGGCGCATAGCGATGATGGGGGGGGCGCGGGCACTGGTCAGCCTAGTAGGGGAGCTCGATCGAGAGGGCTTTGAACGCCTCGAGGCCCTCTGTTGAACACGTGGGTGTAGATCATCGTCGTGCTGACGTCGCTGTGGCCGAGCAGCTCCTGGATCGTCCGGATGTCGTAGCCGTCCTCGGGTAGGTGGGTGGCAAACGAATGGCGCAGCGTGTGACACGACGCGCGTTTGGCGAGGCGAGAGACGAGAAACGCTTCCCGGAACGCTCGCTGGACCACCGTTGGATGCAAGTGATGGCGGCGGCGACTCCCGGTCTGCGAATCGGTGTGCAGCCGCGTCGCCGGGAAGACCCACTCCCACGTCGCGCTCTTGTACTTCTTGTCGACTGCGGTCGGAAGCGCGACGCTGCCCAGGCCGCCGGCGCGGTCCATCGCGTGTTGTTGCTCGACACGCTGGAGGTGCGTGGTCAACGGGCCGACGAGCCGCGAAGGCAACATCGTGATGCGATCCTTGCGTCCCTTTCCTTCGCGTACGGTGATCTGGTATCGCGCGAGATCGACATCCTTGACCCGAAGGCGGAGGCATTCCAGAAGTCGCAGACCGCCGCCGTAGAGGAGCGAGGCGACCAGCCAGGTCGGGCCGTGCATTTCGCCGAGCACGCGAACCACTTCCTCTCGCGTCAGCACGAGCGGCAGTTGAACGGGTCGTTTCGCTCTCGCGACTCCCTCGATCCCTTCGATCGCCTGTTTCAGCACCTCGCGGTAGAGAAACAGAAGCGCACTGAAAGCTGGTTCTGGGCCGACGCGCTGATGCAATCCCGGGTCGCCAGGCTGGAGAGAAACGTCGCGATCTCTCCGGCCCCCATCTCGGCTGGGTGGCGCTTGCCGTGAAAGAGAACGAAGTGTACCGCGCCCGGTTTCTTGGACACCAGTTTGACGATCTCGGGTTCGTTTGGCAGACGATCCCGAAAACGACGCACGAGGATGCCCCAGGATCGACGCGGCGGGGTGAGTCCATACCTGGGGTAGCCCCTCTTTGATGACCTCGAGGTTCACGCGGCCTTCCCCTGGCCGTGCTGGTCGCGGGCCTCGCGCGGGGTGAGGAATCCCAGCTTCTCGACGCGCCACTGCTGGTTGTAGCGCTTGACGAAGGCAGCCACGGCCTGGCGCACCTCCTCGAGGGTGTGGAAGACGCGGCCATGAATGATCTGTTCCTTGAGAGTCCGGATGAAACGCTCGGCCACTCCGTTGGTCTGCGGCTGTTCGACGAAGGCGAAGCTGGGCGTGATGCCCCAGAAACGCAGCTGGTTGAGGAAGTGGTCCGAGAGGTACTGCGTCCCGTGGTCCATGCGCAGCTCGAGGCCACGAGCCACACCCGCCTCGACCGAGCCGAAGAGCTGCGTCAGCCCCATGGCGATGGGCTGGAGGGCCTCGTAGCGCGTCCCCTTCTTGCACACGTGGTAGCCGACGCACTCGCTGTTGAAGTGCTCGACGCCGACGAAGATCCAGCCCCAGCCGTCCTTTGCCGTGAGAACTCTCGCCCCGTCCGTCCCCCACATCAGGTTGGGCGCATCGGTTGTGATCGTCCCCTCGTGGAGCAGCCCCTCGCCCTGGCGTACCCGACGCGGCGACAGCAGGTGGTGCTCACGCATGATCCGCAGCACCCGCTTGCGCGACACGCGCACCTGGCGCAGCACCTTGAGCCGCGCCCAGACCTTGCGATGTCCTTCTCCTACGAACGGCGAGGCCGCCAGGTCCTCTCGGATCAGCCGCAACAGCTCCTCGTCAGACACCTTGGGCTTGGGACCACGTCGGCCAGCGCGGACCATCTCGGGAGCCGCCTCGCCGAGCTGGGAGTAGTAGCTCGAGCGGGCCAGCTTCCACACCCGGCACACCCGCTCCACCCCGTAGGCCCGGCCTGTCGCAGGGGAGATCGCCGCACTCATCGCCGCGACCTCCCGAAGGCCAAAGGGCGGGCCGCCCCGATCTTCTTCCGCAACAGCTCGTTCTCCATGCTGAGCTCGCCCACCCGCTTGACCGCCGCGTCCAGCTCCACCTTCAGCGGGTCGCCATTGCGCTCCCGCAGCGACTCGTCGATCCCGGCCATGGCTTGATCACGCCAGCGCTGCAGCCGGTGCATCTCCACGGACAGCTCACGAGACAGCGCTTCGAGTGACTCCCCGCGCAGCAGCCGCAGTGCGACCTCCCGCTTGCGCGCCACGCTCCAACGCTGCCCGGGACCCAAGGCGCCCACCACCGCGCCGCCGGTGGGCGAAACTCCGGTCGCCCACCGGGCTCCCTCCGTCTCGCCCACTCCCTTCTTCCTCTCAGACCTCTTGCGCCTGACCTGCTTCATCGATCGAGTCTCCTTGAACAAGATGACTTTCCCTAGTTTCGTGTCCAAGAAAACCGGGTCCGCTTTAGAAAGAGAACGAAGCGTCTGACCCAGGACACGTAGGCCTTCTCCGTGCGCGGGCTGTAGTGGCGCGCCCGGACTGCGTTGCGGACGGGGGAGGACCGGAAGAGAGCGTCTTCGATACCTGCGTACTCGCCCCTACGACGGTCTCGGTGGCTGCCACAGATCTCCGGGACCTGGGTCCCTGCCGTTGAAGAACCTGCTTGGAAACTACACCTGGCCGGTCGCGCCGCTCGCTGCAGAGGACGCCGCGCCCTGCGCCGATCTGGACACGGAATCGGCGAGCTTTCGTAGCAGTGGCTCGGTGGCCTCGAAGCTCAAGCAGGCGTCCGTGATGCTCTGGCCGTAGCGGAGCGGGCTCGACGCGGGGTCCTGGTGGCCGTGCTCCAGATGGCTCTCGATCATGAGCCCGCGGATCGACGTCTCCCCGCGCTCGCGCTGCTCGACGACCGAGTGGACGACGCCCACCTGGCGCTCGGGATCCTTCTCGGAGTTCCCGTGGCTGCAGTCCACCATCAACACTTCCGGAAGCCCCGCACCGGCGAGCAGCTGCCGCGCGGTCCCGATCGCATCCGGGCCGTAGTTCGGTCCCGTGTCGGTTCCACCACGGAGCACGAGGTGGCAGTAGGGATTGCCAGTCGTCTCGAGGATCGCGGGTGCTCCCTGCTTGGTGAGTGAAGGAAACAGGTGCCGGTTGCGGGCCGTTACGAGCGCATCCACCGCCACCCTCACGTTGCCGTCGGTCCGGTTCTTGATTCCGACGGGCATCGACAACCCCGAGGCGAGCTCGCGGTGGACCTGACTCTCGGCGGTGCGGGCACCGATAGCCGCCCAGCTGACGAGGTCGGCATAGAACTGGCCAAACGTCGTGTCGAGGAACTCGGTCCCCGCCGGGAGCCCGATCTTCGCCAGGTCGACCAACAGCCGTCGCGCCAGGCGCAGGCCGTTGTTGATCTGGTAGGAGCCGTCCAGCCCGGGGTCGTTGATGAGCCCCTTCCACCCCAAAACGGTGCGCGACTTTTCGAAGTAGACCCGCATGACGATCAGCAGCGAGTCGCTCAACTCGTCCGCGATCGCCTTGAGCCGGGAGGCGTATTCCCTGGCGGCATCCGGATCGTGTATCGAGCACGGCCCCACCACGACGAGCAGTCTCGGCTCCCGACCGTCCAGGATCGCCTCGATCGCGCGGCGGCTCGACGCCACGAGCTCAGTGGCATCCGAATCGGCAGGTACTTCCTCCGCCAGAATGGCGGGCGTCAGGAGCGGCCGGACCCGGCTGATACGCAGGTCGTCGGTCTTCAAAGCCCGGCGTCCGAATCCTGGCCCCGGGCCACCGGCTCGGCTAGCTCTTGTCCTTCAACAGGTCTGACCGGCTCAGCCGCACTTTGTCGAAGCTCGAAGAAGAGATGACGTAGTACCAGTTTGCGAATCGGGCGTTGAGCTCGTCGGCCTTCTCCTGCGCCCCCTCGACGCTCTTCTTCCACGCCTCGTGAGCATCGAACAAGCGTTTGTTGTCGCGGTCCTGGTCGGTCCAGGAGTCCTCCTCCTTGTCCTGGAACGCGAGATCCTTGGCCTGCTGCGGCTCCTCGAGCAGCTTGGGATCGAAGGCGGCGGTGATGAAGAGGTAGCGGTTCTCGCCGGGGCCGGCGCTCTGGTCGTCGCTCGCCTCCGTCCCTGCCGTGACCGCTTCGCCGCTTCCGTAGACGATCTCACCGAAGCGCAGCGTCCACTCGATCCCGTCGTCGCTCGAGACCTGCAGCTCGCCTTCGTTCGACATCAACGCGCCATCGCGCGTGAAGTAGTAGCCCTTGCTCTGCAGTGAGAGCTGGTCCTGCTGCGTGATCGGTGAGGCCCCCTCGGCTCGACTGAGGCTCGCCGACAGACCCGAGGGCTTCGGCCGCACACCGACGATCGAGAGTCCATCGATTTCCGTGAGCAGGCTGTTCACCTTGGAGGTATCGAGCTCCTTGCCGCCCGGCGTGCGATCGATCTGCCAATCCGCGCCGTCCCTGGTCAGCGTCACGACGTCGCGCTGGTCGACGAAGCCACTCCGTTCGTTGATCGAGTAGTCCTTCAAGACGACGTGATTGAGCTTCTCCTTTTCCGCGACGAGGAGGTCCTTCTCGATCCAGTCTTCGAACATCGTCGAGAGATCGACGTCCATCTTGGCGACGTAGACACGCTTCTGATCCGGAATCCTGACGAAGCGATATCCGGTTCGCTCCTCCGGCTGCTTGCCGACGATGAAGTCAGCCAGGACCTGCCCGTCGCCGCCCTTCAGCGTGACGCGCTTGCCCCGGCCCTTGAGCGTGACGGTCGTTTCGTCGAGCGGGTCGACCACACCAGCGGCCTCGTGATCGGAGACGTTGTCCGAGCGGAAATCGTCCTTCTTGATTCCGATGACGCCGGCGGCGGTGCCCGCGAGCCGATCTTTCCCATCAGCCGGGTAGTCGTGATGAGACGGAATCGTCCACTGGCCGCCCGCGAAAGTGACCTTGAACGGCTGCGCGGCCGCCGTCTCTTCGTCGAACTCGATCACCTCTAGCGTGGTGGCCAGGTTGGGATCCACGAAATCGGCGAAGAACGGCTCTCCCCGATCCGCGAAAGCGTCCGGAACACTGTTGCGGGGAGCCGTCAGCAGAGCGATGACGGCCAGCAGGACCGCTGCCCCGGCGTAGGTCGAAGTCTTCTTCAGCTCGCTCATCGTTAGGACCTCAGGCGACGCGCCGCCGCCGTTCCCTCTTTCTCTCGGCGATAGCGGCGAATAAAGATGAACACTCCCATGACAAAGACGGGTATCGGAGGCAGCAACACGGCGAGAGTGCGGATGTTCGTCTGAATCGAGCGAATCTGCTCCTCCACATTCTCTTTGCTGCTCTGGATCTTGGCCTCCTTGTCCGCCTCGATGTTCGCCTTCAGCACCTCGAAGCGGCGGCTCTCAACCTCCTGAAGGTTGCGCGCCATGATCTGCTTCGTCTGGGTGTCGAGGTCGCGTCGCTGGTCGACTTCGGCGACTTTCTGAGTCAGACGTTCTTGAGCGTCCTCGAGCGCCTGCGCGGCTTCGTCCTCGGCCTTCTTCTCGTCCGCGGCACGCTGCTCGATGAAGGCCTGCGTCTGTGCTTCGACGCGCGCCAGAGTGCGATGCTTGACGCGTCGGCTCCGCAGCGCCACGAACGATTCGTCACCCATCAGGTAGTCCATGCCATTGAGGAAGAAGCTGACATTGTCGAAGTTGAGGTTGCCCGGGCCGGCGCGGCGTATCTCGAAGAACTGCTCCGAGATGAAGTCGACGTCCGCCACGACCATCAACTTCAGCGTCGCGCCGGCCGTGGCCGGCTCCGCGGCCTCATCCGGTGCCTCGGCCGGTTCGGACTCGCCTTCCACCGGGCCGGTGACGTAGCCGGCGAGCGTGTAGCTCGCCTCGTCGGGGCTGTGTCGCAGATTGCGATTGAGCTGGGTGCCGAAGAAGCTGCGCTGCACCATCTGGCCGTAGGCGAAGCGCCCCGACTGGGGGCCGCTCGACAGCAATGGCGCGAACTGGTAGCGGCTCTCGGCGGCTGCGTCCACGCGCCCCGAATAGATCATCACCAGCTCTTGCAGAGCCGAGGTCGCCACGTGGCCGGGGTTGAAAGGATGCTCGGCCCGGTTTCCCTGCCCCACGAACACGATCTCCGGCGGCAGCTGGGCGAGGTCGGGGTGCGGGTTGTACGTGTCCCAGACGACCTGGCGCGAGTCCCAGTTCACGCCGAGGCGGCGAAGCAGGGCCTCGATGTTGCCCTTCGGCCGCAGAGGCGCCGCCTGCTGTTGCATGAACGGGTTCTGCCCTGCGCCCGGTTGCTCGGACGGCGCCAGCGCGAGATTGACGATGGGCAATGGGTCGACGAGCAGCATCGTCGGGATACCCGACTCGACGGCTCGCCCGAGGTTGTCCATCTCCTCCTGCGTCATCGAGCTCGGGAGGACGACGAGCAGCCCGTCGACCGTCGCCTCGATCGGGGTGAGCGGCGAGATCTGGCTCACCTCGTACTGTTTCTTCAGCTCCTCGACGACCGACCAGCTCGGCGACGAGCGCATGGTCTGGAAGTCCATGCCGCCGAGGAGGTTGAGACCCGTATTGACGACGCCGACCTTCTTCCGGCCGCGATCCGCGACGACCCGGATGCTGCGGACGATCTCGTATTCGGCGGGCAGCCCCCGGTCGAAGAAGGTGATGACCTGCTCGTTGGCGCCGCAGGTAAAGGCCAGGCCCATGAAGACGTCGTCCAGGCCCGCCCTGGCGGCGCGCGCGTTCGGCACTTGGCGCGAGGTGATTCCGAACCGCTCCCGGGCATCACGGGCGGCGTCCGTATAGGCTTCTGTCTCCTGGATCAGCACCTCGACGCGGTTGCCGGCGGCGAGGTCGATCTCGCGCAGGACGCCGAGCACGTTCTCGCGGGTCTGGACGTATTGCTCGGGCACTTCGGGGCTGAAGAACGCCTGGATGAAGACCGGCCGGGTCTCGTCCAGCTCGCCGAGCAGCTCGAAGGTCTCGTCGGAGAGAGAGTGCAGGCGCTCGGCCGTGACGTCCGCGCGGAGCGCCGCGCGGCCGATCACTGCGTTGACGCTCACCACGGCGACCACGAGGGCGAGGGCACGCGCCAGCTGGTGCTGCCACATCGCGTAGCCGTCGGCTTCGCGCGGCCAGTGGCGCCGGCTCAGGAGCAGGACGTTGAGGTAGACCATCAGCGCCGCGAGCGAAACGAAGTAGAGGATGGCGGAGAGGCTGACGACGCCGCGTCCGAAGTCCGCGAAGTGGTGGAAGACCCCGAGCGGCTCGAGCCCGCGAGCGAGGCCGTCTGAGAACACGCCGCCGAGCGAATCCACGAACACGACCAAGCCGCAGAACACTGCGCCGAGGATGAACGCGATCGTCATGCTCGGAGACAGGAGAGAGGCCAGCATCCCGACGGCAATCAGTGCCGCGCCCACCAGCCAGTAGCCGAGGTAGTTGCCGATCATCAATCCGATGTCGGGGCTTCCCAGCCAGAAGAGCACGAGCACGTGGCTGAAGGACAGAGCCAACGAGACCGAGTAGACGCCCAGCGTCGCGAGATACTTGCCGAGCACGATCTCGAGATCCGTCGCGGGAAGCGTGAGGAGCAGCTCGTCGGTTCCCTGCCGGCGCTCCTCTGACCACACCGCCATCGTCAACGCGGGGACGAAGAACAGCAGCAGGTAGGGAAAGAATGCGTTGAGCTGATCGAGGTTGGCGAGGTTGTTCAAGAAGAAGCGGTCCTGCCAGAAGGCCGCCGCCGTGCTGAGGAAGATGAAGAGAGTGATGAACACGTACCCGGTCGGGTTCGTGAACGACATCAACAGGTCGCGACGAAGCAGGGCGCGAACCAGGCTCCAGCTCACCATCATCGGGCCTCCCCTTCAGGGCTCGTCGTCTCGACGGCGGACGCTCGAGCGGCAGCGTCGGGCTCCGGTGGCGCTGGCGCCGCTTCGGGCTCGGGCGTCGCAGGCGCGGCCTTGGGACTCGGAGGCGGCTGAGTGAGCCTGTGGAAAGGCGCCTCCAGCGAGCCGCCCTCGCGCAGGTCTTCGAGCTTGCCGTCGAAAGCGAGTTGTCCGTTCGCGATGAACAGCACGCGCTCGGCGACCGCCTCGACCTCCTGCAGGATGTGGGTCGAGATGAGGATCGTCTTCTGACGCTCCTCGCGCAGCTTCAAGAGGTTGGAGCGGAAGTCGCGGATCTGGTTGGGGTCGAGCCCAGCGGTGGGCTCGTCCATGATGAGCACGTCCGGATCGTGAAGCATCGCTTGGGCGAGGCCGACGCGCTGGCGCAGGCCCTTCGAGAGCTTGCCGATCGGCTTCTCGAGCACGAGGTCCAGGCCGCACTGCTGTGTCACGACTTCGATCCGCTCCCTCAGGCCGTTCGCTTCGAGACCGCGGGCCTCCCCGAAGAAGCTCAGCAGCTCGAGCGGTGTCATGTCCGGGTAGAGCGGCCCGTTCTCCGGCAGGTAGCCCAGGTGGCTGCACGCGGCGAGACGCTGGCTGCGCACGTCGCAACCGGCGATCGAGGCGCGACCGGCGCTGGGTCCCATGTAGCCGGTCAGGATCTTAATCGTGGTGCTCTTGCCGGCTCCGTTGGGGCCGAGAAACGCCACGATCTGGCCCACTGGTATGGAGAACGAGATGTCCTTGATCGCGACGAAGGGTCCGAAGAACTTAGTCAGGCCTTCCGCCTCGATCATCGTTCGCGGGGCTTCGCCATCCATTCCGATTCGACCTCCTTTGGCTCACACCCTCACGAGCGTGCCGCAGCCGGCCCGAACACAGGGCCGCGACCTCATCACGTTCGGACTATCGAGTCTGGGCGCCCAGGGCGGACACCCTTGGGGCGACTACCGAGCCGACCGCCCGTAGGAGGCTAGATTACCACATCGCCGGTGGGCGCAATCGGTTCCGGGAGCGGTCCGGGCGCGCCCGGCGCTAGCTGCGCACCCTCACTCGATACGTCAGGCTGGCGACGCCGTGGGCCGGCACCCTGACCTCGAAGCGGGCCTCGAAGGCCCCGGGTTTCTGGTACGGATGAGAGCTTTCCAGCATGGTCCAGTCGCCCGCCGAGGGGCTCGAGCAGCTCGACCGAGACGGCTTCCTCTTTGTGGTTGCGCAAGACGATCTCGTAGGCGCTCTCGAGGATCCGATCGGAGATCTTGTCGAACTCCGTCTGGCGTCGCTCCGCCACGATGTCGAAGGCGTTGCCGAGGAGCAGCTCTACCCGCTCGTTCTCTGGCGTGTGATCGATGGGATCCTCACCGACGAATTGGGGCCGACCCGCGGCGTCGCGCTGATAGACGCGCACCACGCCCTTGGGCAGCGGCAGCCCGAGATGGGAACTCTTCCGGTTCTCGAACGACATCAGCACCTGGACCTTCTGGTTCGGATCCGCGGGGCGCCAGAGGTTGTAGTAGTAGCCGCGCTGGCCGCGGACCCGCTAGCTACGCTCCAGAACGACACCGGAGGCGTCGAGGAGCCGGACCTGTTTCGTCTGGTTCTGCTTCAGCGTGGTCGCTCGTGGCAGGGTGTAGAGGTGGTACTCGAACAGGCTCTCCTGGCGGACCTCTTCGAGCTCCGTCGCCAGGGACTGCTTGCTCCCCACGCCTCCGACGAACCGGGCCTCAGGCGGGACGCGATGGACGCCGCCCGCCACGAGTTGCAGCTGCGCATCGACGAAGCCCGTGCCGGAACGGTTGTCCACGGTGACCCATCCCTGCAGTGCGCCCTTCCGGCCGCCTTCCGAATCGATCGCCAGGACGTAATCCGCGCGCCAATTCATCCCGCCGGTCAGGTACGAGGCTTCGAGCTGGCGTCGACCACTCCCGCTGCCATTCACCAGCCAGACGAGCGTGGGATCAGCGATCAGGTTGTCCGGAACCGACGGGTATTCGATGCGGTGGTAGCCAGGGTTCGTGACGATCCGGCCATCGATCTCCCACACCGTGCCGTCGTTCGTCGAGAGCAGCTTGGCACTCAGCTCGCGGTCGACCGTGGACTGGTTCACGTAACGTTGCTGAACGAGCGTGAGCGTCTGACCGACGAACTTCTCGAGCAGCTTCTGGGGAGAGAGCAGGTCGTACTCGTAGTTCTGCTCGAGAACAGAGATTGCGCCCCCATCGATGACCGCGATCCGGACGGTCGGGGCCTCGATCCGAGCCGCGACGTCCATGAAACGAACCGCGCTCTCGCCTGCCGGCAGGTCGATGCGCCGCACCTCGCGAACGAGGCCGCGCCCCTGGTTGTACACAGTGACCGCAACGGAGACCCTGTCGGCGCCGGTGCTCGTGATCGTCTCGGAAGCGGCCTCGTTCACCGTGCCACCGAACACCAGGACCGACACCAGAAGTAGCGCACGCATGCTCGCCTCCCACCCAACGGGCTCACGGATCATACGAATCACCCCGAAGCCGTATTCCGTGGCCAGGAGGAGGATACAAATAGACAAATATTCTTGACTCGACACTAATAGCTGTCTAAATTTTTTTCATGCAGGTCGCGGTCGATCTGATCCAGACGCCGGCGAGAGCAGCCAGCTTGTTGCAGCCCAGGCGTTTACAGATTCTGGAAACGCTTCGTGAGCCCGGGTCGGCAGCCAGCGCGGCAAGAGCGCTCGGCTGGCCGCGGCAGCGGGTCAGCTATCACGTCAAGGAGCTCGAGAGGCACGGCTACCTTCGGCAGGTCGGCGAGCGCCGCAAGCGCAACTGCGTGGAGCGCTTGATGCAGGCCACAGCTCGACGCTATCTCGTCTCGCCCCAGGCCCTCGGGGTTCTCGGCCTCACCCCGGAGGAAGTCGAAGACCGCTTCTCGAACGCCTATCTCGTCGCTCTCGCGTCGCAGATGAGCCGCGACGTCGCCGAGTTGGAGGGTCGGGCGCGGAGCGCCGGCAAGCGTCTCGCCACGCTCAGCATCGAGAGCGAAGTCCGCTTCGCCTCTCCGAAAGATCAACGGGCCTTCGCCACCGACTTGACCGAGGCCATCAAGAAGATCGTCGCGAAGTACCACGACGGCCAGGCGACCGACGGTCGCCGCTTCCGTGTCGTGCTGGGCGCTCACCCGGCGGTCCAGCGGCTCGAGAAAGGAAACTAGCATGGGCGATAAAACGAAGGGGCGCTCGATCGAGGTCTCGATCGAGACCGACGCGTCGCCCGAGAAGGTGTGGGCTGCGCTGACCGAGGCCGCGCACCTGGCGAGCTGGTTCCCGCAGAAGGCCTGGACGAAGGGCGAAGGCGTGGGCGCGAAGGTCGGGCTTTCGTGGGGAGAAGGGGCCGCCTGGGAAACGACGGTGTCGGCGTGGGAGCCGGGGAGCCGTCTGCAGTGGACCGACGAGCCCATGGGAAAGCCGGCGGCCGTGCTGGCCGTCGATTTCTACATCGAGCGGGCGCGTGGCAAGACCATCGTGCGGCTCGTCCACTCCGGCTTCGGGGCTGGACCGGATTGGAACCAGCAGTACGACGGAACCAAGGGTGGCTGGTCGTATTTCATGAAGAACCTCGCCCACTACCTGCAGCGTCACTCCGGGACCGCGCGCACCATGGTGTGCGATCGTCGTCCCGCGGGCATGAGCTACGAGGAGACATGGGTACAGCTGCTCGGTCCCGGCGGTCTGGCGATCGAGCCTCCCGTCGACGAGCTGAGCGAGGGCGACGCGTTTCGCGCACGGCTTGGCGACCAGAGCGTGGAAGGCTCCGTCCTGATGTCCGATCGCCCGTACCGGTTCGCAGCGACACTGCCTTCGCTGAACGACTCGTTGCTGTTTGTCGAGATGGAGGTCGGCGGCGAAAACTGGCAGTGCGGCGTGTGGCTGTCGGCCTACGGCATGAAACCAGGCCTCACCGACAACCTGCAGTCGACCCTCACTGAACAGGCGGACGCAGTCTTCGCGAGCTAGCCGGCGGCGCGTTCCTGATCGACGAGCATCCGGCGCAGGATCTTGCCCGACGGCGACTTCGGGATCTGATCGACGAAGGCGACGCGCCGTATCTTCTTGTGAGGGGCGACGTGCTCGGCCACGTACGCCATGATCCCATCGGCGTCGACCTCGCCTTTGCGCACGACGAACGCCTTCGGCACCTCCCCCGCCTCCTCGTCCGGGCTACCGATCACGGCCGCGTCGGCGACCGCCGGGTGCTTCAGGAGCAGGCCCTCGAGCTCCGCGGGTGCGACCTGCATCCCCTTGTACTTGATCAGCTCCTTGAGCCGATCGACGATGAAGAAGCGTCCTCGCTCGTCGGCGTAGCCGACGTCGCCGCTGTGCAGCCAACCCTCCTCGTCGATCATCGCTCTCGTCGCCTCCGGGTTGTTCAGGTAGCCCTTCATCACCTGCGGACCGCGGATCACGACCTCACCTCGCTGGCCGGGGCCCAACGGCTCGCGCGTTTCGAAGTCGACGATCTTGCACTCGGTGTTGCAGATGCACGGACCCACGGACCCCGCGACGTCTTTCGCCGGATCCGAGCTACTGACGTGCGTCACCGGGCTCGTCTCGGTGAGACCGTAGGCCTGGACCAACGAACAGCCCAGGCGCGCGGCGCACGCCGCCGAGAGGTCCGCGCTGAGCGGAGCCGCGCCCGATACGATCACCCGCAGCGCCGAGACATCGTATTTATCCACGAGCGGATGCTTCGCCAGCGCAAGCACGATCGGCGGAACCAGATGGGCGAAAGAGATCTTGTGCTTCTCGAGAATCCCGAGAAACCTCGAGATCGAAGCGCGGCATCGTCACGACGGTGCAGCCCAGGTAGATGCTGCAGTTCATCACACAGATCATTCCGTAGATGTGGAAGAAAGGCAGGATCCCGATCAGGCGATCCTCGGGCGTCAGGTCGCTGAATGCCTGGATCGTCTGCAGCGAGTTCGCCACCAGGTTGTGGTGCGTCAGCATCACGCCCTTGGGAAAGCCCGTCGTACCGCTCGAGTACGGCAGCGCCACGAGGTCCTGTCGAGGGTCGATCTCGACGCTCGGGGGGTCGCCTTTGGCCGCGAGCAGAGAGGAGAACGGAGTGGCGCCGTCCGCTTCGCCGAACACGAAGGTCTCCTCGATGCTCGTCTGGCCGCAAGCCTCCGTGGCCTTGTCCAGGAAGGGCGGAACGGTCAGCATCAGCTTCGCGCCGGAGTCGCGCAGTTGCTTCCCCAGCTCTTCAGCGGTCATCAGCGGGTTCATCGTGGTGACGACACCGCCCAGAAGCGAGGCGGCGTGAAACGCGATAGCGTACTCCGGAACGTTTGAGCTGTAGATGGCGAGGACGTCGCCCTTCTTGAATCCGCGAGCAGAAAGCCCTGCGGCGGCCTTGCGCGTCGCGCCGGCCCACTCGCTGTAGGTGAGGGTGCGCCCTGTCGGACCGTCGATCATCGCCGGCTTGTCGCCGTGCTGCGCCGCCCGCTCGAGTAGGAACGGGGTGAAGGCGACGTCGGGAATCTCGATCGAGGGGTGGGGGCTCTTGAAGATCAATTCAGACCTCCTGGGGTGAGCGCTCGAAGTGCCGATCGGCTCGCCCACTGATCAGTGGCATGGGGCAGCCCAGTCTACGCCGGGCTGCGCGCGCGGCTACCCGGTGTTCTGCAGGCCGGCCGCGACTCCGTTGATCGAGCGGGCGAGCAGCCGCCAATCCTCATCCGGCAGCTCGGCCTCGCTCCCCTGGTCCCGCAGGCGTCGAAGCAGCGCGACCTGCAGCAGGCTCAGAGGGTCGACGTAGGGATTTCGAAGATCGATCGAGCGGCGCAGTACCGGAGATGTTTCGAGCAGCCGCCGCTTGCCGGTGATGGCGAGGATGGCCTCTCGTGTGCGCGTCCACTCCGCTTCGATCGCCGAGAAGATGCGTTCGCCGTCGGCGTCGGCGAGGCCCGCGTAGAGGCGCGCGATCTTGAGGTCGGCCTTTCCCATGCTCAGCTGGGCGTTCTCCACCAGGCTATTGAAGAAGGTCCACCCATCGTACATCGCGACGAGCTGACCGGCATCTCTTTCCTCGGGTTGGAGCCACGCGCCCACCGCGCTGCCGAAGCCGTACCACCCCGGCAGCCCGTGCCGGCTCTGCATCCATGAGAAGACCCAGGGAATGGCGCGGAGGTCCTCGATCCGCCGTGTCGCCCGACGCTTGGCCGGTCGCGACCCGATCTCCAGCCGCGTGATGGCGTCGATCGGTGTGGCTCGCTCGAAGTAGCGCAGGAAGCCCTCGTCCCGATAGACGAGGGATCGGTACGCTTGGCGCGCTTCGTCGGCGAGCTCGGAGATGATCTCGAGCCACTCCTTGCGAGGCTCTTGCAGGTCGGGTTGGAGGCTCGCGCCGAGCACGGCGGAGACGGTCTGCTCCAGGTGGCGGTGCGCGATGCGGGGGTGCCCGTAGCGGGAGAAGGCGACCTCCCCCTGCTCGGTGAGACGCAGCCGCCCGCGCAGCGAGCGCGGCGGTTGAGCGCGCACCGCCCGCGTCGTCGGTCCGCCGCCGCGCCCCACCGCACCGCCGCGGCCGTGAAAGAGGAACAGCTCGACATCGGCCGCGGCGCAAACATCCGCCAGGCTTCGCTGCGCACGGTAGAGCTCCGTGTGGGCGGCGACGAAACCGCCATCCTTGTTGCTGTCGGAATAGCCCAACATCACCTGCTGAACGCCATTCCAGGCTTCGAGTTGTTCTCGATACGCGGGCAACGCGAACAGCTGCCGCATCAGCTCGCCGCCACGGCGAAGGTCATCGACGGTCTCGAACAGCGGCACGACCATCAATGCGCTTTCGGGCGCGGCGCCGGCTTCGGATCGCGGGCGGAACAGGCCCGCCATACGGGCCAGCCACAACGGCTCCAGCAGGTCGGACAGCCCCGCGGTCATCGAGACAACCATCACGCCGAGCGCCTCGGCGCCCAGCTGGGGGCGCAAGCGAGCCACGGTGTCGAACAGCGCGAGCGTCTCGCGCGTGTCCTCCCCCAACGCCACGATGTCGCCCGGCGGACGCGGAGGCGCGATCGCGAGCCGGTCGAGCAACTCGACTCTCTGGTCCTCGGCGAGGCCCAGATAGTCCGGGTGCAGGTCCGCTTGCGCCAGCAACTCGGCCACGGCGGCGCCGAAGACATCGGAATGCTGTCGCAGGTCGAGGCGGGCGAGGTGGAAGCCGAACGCCTCCACGCGAACGATCAGATCCCGGAGCTGACCGGTCGCGAGGCGTGTCAGCCCAGCCGTCTCGATCGCCGCGCGCATCACCTCGAGGTCGCTGGCCAGCTCTTCCGGCCCGGCGTACGCGAGCGCCTCGTCCCCGGGGCGCGGATCCTCGGCCGACGCGCTCTCTCCCCAGAGGCGCTCGTGGCGTCCCTGGCGAAGCGTGTCGACCGACTCGCGCCCGAGCGCGCGCCGCAAACACGCCGCGTTCAAGCGCTGGGCCGCGCGACAGCGCATCAGCATCACGCTCACCTTGCGGCGATAGGGCTCGCTGTGAAACAGGGACTCGTCCCCGGAGGCGTCGAAGCGAGCGACGTCGCGCTCGAGCGACCTCGCCAGGCCCTCGGGAACCTGTGAAGCCGTTGCCGCCACGCTGAGATGACGAAGCAACGACTGCAGCTCGCGATCGTACAGGTCGAGCGCCAGCTCACGATGGAGCCGCAGCGCCTGCTCGGTGACGACCGCCGTTACGAACGGGTTGCCGTCGCGGTCCCCTCCGACCCACGATCCGAAACGCAGCCGCGACGTGCGCGGAGGGGCGACGTCGGGGTACGAGGCCGCGAGCGCGGCCTGCAGCTCGCGAGCGAGGCGCGGCACCGCATCCCAAAGAGAGACCTCGAAGTAGTAGAGCGCGTTCCGCACTTCGTCGAGCACCGTCGGCGCGCGCCCCTGCAGCTCGTCGGTTCGCCAGAGCACCGTGATCTCTTCGAGCAGCTCCTCCCTCAGCCGCTCCTGGGACGCGGCCGACGCGCCCTCCTCGCCGAGCCGCTCGACACGCTCGCGGAGCCGGCGCAGCCGTTCGAGAACCGTGCGACCACGCGCCTCGGTGGGATGCGCGGTAAACACAGGCTCGATGGCGAGCCGCTCCACGACGTCCGCCACGTGCTCGGCGCTCACCCCCGCAGCTGCCGCCTGCGCGAGCGCCTCGCCGACGGAGCCTCTTCGGGGCCGGTCCCCCGCTTCGGGGCGACGTGAGTGCCGGGTGCGGAGGCGATGGTTCTCCTCGGCGACGTTGACGAGGTGAAAGTACGCGGTGAACGCGCGCGCGACCAGGCTGGCGCCGTCACGGTCGAGCGAGTCGAGCCGTGACCCGAGAGCCAGGGCCGCCGGGCCGAACGCGAGTGCAGACGCGGACGCGTCGGCACGCATCTTCTTGGCGACGGCGCGAACCTCTTCGATGAGCTGCAGGCCCGGCGAGCCCTCCTGCTCCTCGATCACGCGCCCGAGCAGCCGGCCGAGCTCGTCTACGTCGCGGGCGAGCGGATCGCGCGCCTCGGGTGCCGGGGCGGCAGGCGTGCTCAAAGCGTCAGGGCAATCAGCTGCGACGCTGCGGTCGGCGCGCGCTCGGACCGCGCCGAGCGGGCGGTGCCGAGCGATCCGGCGAGCCCCGCGCCTCGAGTCCGCCGAAGAAGATCTGGACCATCTCGTCTACGAGCTGCTCCTCGGAGAGTGCGCCGCCGGCCCGGTACCATTTGTAGATCCAGAGCACCATGCCGAGGAAGGAGAAGGCGGCCACCTTCGGGTGAACGCGGCGGATCCGTCCCGTGTCGACGGCCTCTTGAAAGGCCGCCTCGAGGAAGTGGATGTACCGCTTCTTGCGGGCGTTGATCTGGTCCCGGGCTTCGCCGCTCAGGGTGTCGTGCTCGTGCAGGATGATCGTGACTTCCTTGCTCCAGCCTCGGGTCACCAGGCGGATGTTGTGGGCCATGCACTGACGGAGCCGCTCGAGTGGGTCCTCGATGTCGGTGACGCGAACGAGAACCTCCTCCTCGAACACGTCCATCCCGTAGTTCATGATCTCGAAGAGGAGGTGCTCCTTGCTCCGGATGTGGTGGTAGAGCCCCGCCTTGGTGAGGCCGCAGGCGTCCGCGATGTCCTGGACGCCCGCCCCCTCGTAGCCGCGCTCGCAGATCACCCGGGCAGCAGTCTCGAGGATGGTGCGATAGCGCTCGCTGTGCTCCTTGACCGTCGCCTCGCGAACCGCCATGGGCCTCCTGGTATGGCCGCGTCAAGCTCTTTGTCGGGCGGCCAACCGATCGCTTGTATAACCCAGGCTCTCAACTGTCAACCCGACCCCCGAGCCGGAGGTATAAGATTCTCTGCCGTGAGGCGTGCAGTCTCGGTCACCGCACGCGCAGGCTTCGGCCTCACGTCGTTTCTGCTCACGCTGGCCGCGACCCGCATCGCGCCAGCCAACGCCGATTTCTCCGGGCTGCCGAGCCCTGCGCTGTTGCTGGGGGCATTCGTTCTGTGCGGCGCTTCAGCCGCCGCCACCGCAGCCGAAACGGATCGTCCGAAGCTCCGCCCCCTGTTACTCGCCACCCTCGTCATCGCCATGGCGCTCTCGGGGATCACATGGCTTCGGGGCCCGGGTGGTCTCTCAGCCGAAGTCCGTAGCCCTCGGGGCCTTCTGGGGCGACTGGCGTCCGGCCCCATAGAGCTGATCGGGCTCGACCTCCGGACACTGACGCCTTCGCGGCGCCGCACGGTGCTGTGGAAGGGGGAGCTACGCGCACCCCGGAGCGGTCAGTACACCCTGCAGGCTCGAGGAAGAGGCGAGCTCGGCGTGACCATCGACGGCCGCTCGGTGCTGCGCGACACGGGGGACCCTCTCGGACGAGCCCGGCTCGTCGCCCTCGGGCGCGGCGTCCATTCGATCGAGGTCGAGTGGCAGAGCGTCGGCCCGGGACCGCGGCTCGCGCTGATGTGGGCGCTGCCCGCGAGCGACGGCTCGCCTTCCCGCCGATTCGAAACGATTCCACCGCGCTTTCTGGGCCGCGAGCAGCCGACCTTTTTGTGGCGGGCGACCGACTTCCTGGCCGTGGCACTGGCCATGCTGGTCGGCGCCCTGGGTTTTCTCGCTCCCGGCCAGCTTCGAATCCACCCTCCGACGGCACGTCCTCTCAAACTACGCGCGATCGGGATGGCTGCCCTCGCGTATGCGGGCGTGGTTGCATTCATGAGCTGGCCGCTGGTGCGCGGGCTGGCCACGGCCGGCTTGCTTCGACAGCCCGACGGCCGCTTGAATACCTGGATCCTTGCCTGGGCCGCCGAGGCCCTCTTCGAGCCCGCGCGCCTGTTCGATGCACCGATCTTCCACCCCCTACCCGATGCGCTCGCTTTCTCCGAAAACCTGCTGCTCCTCGGGGCCCTTGGCGCCCCCCTGACGTGGTGGGGCGGCCCGGTGCTGACCTACAACGTGCTCCTGCTGGGGTCCTTCGTCGCCTCTGGGGTGGGGGTCTTTCTGCTGATCCGACGCGCCACGGGCGACGCTCTGGCCGCGTTCGTCGGCGGGGCGTTCTTCGCGGCGGGAGCTCCCCGCTGGGTCAACCTGGCTCACCTCCACAATCACGCCAACTTCGGTCTTCCGCTGGCGCTCCTGGCCCTGGACCGCTTCTGGGCAAGGCCTACTCTCCCGCGCGCGTTGCTCGTGGGCGCTGTCGTCGCTCTCCAGGGCATGGCCTCCGTATACATGGGGGCCATCACCGCGTTCGCCGTTGCGGTTGGAGTCGGGTTGGGAGTCGCGGCGGGCTGGCGATCCCGAGAGCTGCTGAAACTGGGAGCGGGCGCGTTGCTCGCCGCAGCGATGCTCGTTCCACTCGTGCAACCGTATCTGAGGATGCGCACCTTCCAGCAGGTGGAGTTTGATCTCGAGACGCTCCGGATTTACGCGACGACACCCGAATCGTGGATCGCGAGCAGCGCGACGCCCTGGTTCGAGCTCACCAGGCGCCATCTGGATCCGGCCACGGTCCGCGATCCGTTGTTCCCGGGCGCCGTCCTACTGATCCTCGGCCTCGCGGGCCTCGCGGCTGCGCCGCGTCGTTATCGAGCCTGGGCCCTGGCAGCGTCGGCGCTGGCGTTTCTGATCTCGCTCGGGCCGGCTACCGGGATCTTTAGTTTCTTTCACGAACACCTGGTCCTGTTGCGGGGAATCCGCAACGTGGCGCGCTTCTCCGTCCTACCGTTTCTGGCGCTCTCGGTTCTCGCCGGCTTCGCCCTTGCCGGCCGGCGACCGCGCACGGCACTCGTGGCGCTCGCACTCGGGCTTGCCGAGGCCTACGCTGCGCCCATCGCCCTGGGCCGCGCGGAGCCGCCGAGGGGCGCTGCGCGCTGGCTCGCCGAGAACGGCGCAGGCGCCGTGGTGTATCTGCCCCTCGGCGTCGACGACACGGACGCGATGCTGCAGTCGACGGGCCACTTTCGTCCTCTGGTCAACGGTGATTCCGGCTTCATGCCGCGCCCCTACGCGCGGGCCATGGAACTGCTCTCGGGACGCTTCGATGAGGAAGGGCTGCGCTACCTTCGTGCGATCGGCGTAACGCATGTCGTGTCGCGGGATCCGCTGCCGTGGCCCGAGGCGATAGAGGTCGATCGAGAGCGGGTCTATGAGTTGCCGCAGGGAGATCGGGCTCGAGCCACCCCGCCCGCAGCCGAGCACCCTACGCTGTGGTCGGCGCAGGGGGCGATCGTCGATCTCGGCGAGAGCCGCTCGATCTCGCGCCTGAGCTTCGAGATCGGCGATGGGCCGTGGCTCTCGCGACCCCGGGTGTCGATCTCGCGAGACGGTCATCTGTGGGAGGACGTCGCCGCCGGCGCGAGCCTCGCGGATGCCACCCTCGCGCTGACGCGCGATCCCCCGCACGCCCGCGGCGAAGTCGTCTTCGAGCATCGCGACGCGCGCTTCGTGAGGCTCGATCCGGGCGTGCCCGCCCGGCGCACCACGATCGGGGTGGATCGCCGTTGAGTCGCGCCCTCTCGAGTCTCGCGCGGCTCTCGGTAGCACTGCACGTGTTCGCCCTGGCGTCGGCGATGCTGCGCTTCAAACCCGTCTACGCGTCTTCGCTTCTCGACGTGCGGGCCCTGTCGCTGGTCGCGCCGCTGCTTGGGTCTGTGATCGTCGCCGCGGTGATGGGGGGGGCACGAAAGAGCGGGCCCTGGCGACCGATCGCGTTTGCCTTGGCCATCAGCTCCGTGCTCCTGGCGGGCGCGCTCGCGTGGCGCGGGCCTACGGGTCTCATCGGAGAGCTGACCTCGGAAGCTGGGGCGCAGGTCCTGGCCGCCGGTCCGATCGACGTCATCGCCAGCGACCTGCCAGAGCATCCGGGCGGTGAATGGCAGCTCCTCTTCGACGGCGAGCTGAGGGCTCCGACCACAGGTCGCTACCGCCTCTGGGTCGAGGGCCGCGGCGAGATCGAGGTACGACTCGAGGGGCGCCTCATTCTGCATACCGCCGGTGAGCGGGCTCGGGACGAGGCGGAGTTGCTCGTCGGCCGAGGCGAGCATCGCATCGAAGTGCGTCAGCGCCGCCGCGCGAGACACGAGCTGAGGCTGCACCGTGTGCGAGGCAACCGCCTGCGGCTCGGGTGGGTGCGTCCGCGCCGCAACGGGGCAACGGGCACATGGAGTGAGGTGATCCCGCCGCGCTACCTGGGTGAGCGATCGAGTGCCGGCGTTGGGGCCGTGATCGACGCTCTGGCGCTCGCGACGGCCGGGCTGCTCGCCGGGCTGACGCTGTCGGTGCCGTGGGACGCGAGGCGAGCCCTGCCGTCGCTGCGACCGGTTCGCTCCGGCGAGGTCTGGGGCTCGCTCGCCGGATACGCCGTGGTGCTCGCCCTGATGAGCTGGCCCCTGCTCAGCGACCCCGCGCGACTCGGGGTGACCAACCAGGACGACGGGCGCCTCAACGTCTGGATTCTGAGCTGGGTGGCTCACGCCGTATTCAGCAATCCCGCGTCCCTGTTCGACGCGCCGATCTTCCAGCCGGTCTCTCTATCCCTCGCTCTGTCGGAGAACCTGCTGGTCCCGGCGCTGTTGGCCACGCCGTTCTCGCTCAGCGGCGAGCCCGTGCTCGGGTACAACTTCGCGTTGCTGCTGAGCTACGCCGTCTCGGGCCTCGGCGTGCAGCTGCTCGTGCGACGCGTCACGGGCGACGCGAGGGCGGCGTTCGTAGCGGGCGTGCTCTTCGCCGCGGGCGCGCATCGATGGACCCGCATGGCCCACCTGCACGCACAGGCCACTCTGTTCCTCCCGTTCGCGCTGCTCGCCCTCGACCGTTTCTGGGAGCGGCGAAGCGTCAGACGCGGCCTGGTTCTCGGGGCGACGCTCGCGCTCCAGGCACTGACTTCGATATACATCGGCGCGATGACGGCAACGGCCGTTGCGCTCGGCCTGCTGGCGGGCGGGTTCGGCGGACTGCGTGGGCGTGATCTCTCTCGTCTGCTCCCCGGCGCCCTGCTTGCCGTGGTGCTGACCTTCCCTGTCGCCGGCGCCTACCTTCAGATGCGCGAACTTCATGGAATCGAGTGGAAGGTGAGCGATGTGGCGCCTCATGCCACCACCCTCGAATCGTACGTGGCGGCAGGTTCCCGTCTCTACGGCGACCTGACGGGACGCTATCTCGACCCAAAGCGACACCGCCGGCCCCTGTTCCCGGGCGCGGTGCCGCTCATTCTCGGCCTGGCTGGAATCGCCGCTGCGCCCCGACGCTATCGTGTCGTCGCCGCGCTCATCAGCGTCACGGGCATTCTGATCTCGCTGGGACCTGCGACGGCCTTCCATCCCTGGCTTCACGAGCAGATCTTCTTCTTCCGCGGCATTCGCGCCGTGTCACGTTTCGCCCTGCTGCCACTGTTTGCCCTCGTCGTGCTGTCGGGTCTCGCCCTGGCTGGGCGCGCGCGACTCACGTGGCTCGCGCTCGTGCTCGGGTTACTCGAAGCCTCTGGTGTCCCGCTGCGCTACGGCCGTTACGAACCGCCCGGCGAGCTGGCACAGCTTCTGGCCCAGGGGGAGGGAGCCCTCGTTCACGCCCCGCTGGGCATGCGCGACACGCACTGGATGCTCGAGCAGCTCGGGCACTTCCGACCGCTGGTCAACGGCTATTCGGGACTCACGCCGCGGCACTACGAGTGGGCCCACGAGCTGATCGACGCCACCCCGGGGCCGGCCAGCGAGGAGTCGCTGCGGCTGCTCCGTGCCGCGGGCGTCGCGCACATCGTCACCGCGGCCGACCTGGAGCTGACTCTCGTCGGACAATCTGGCTCGCAGCGCGTGTACGAGGTGCCCCCTGGCGAGACCGCGCGGCTCGTCGAGTCCGGCAGCCCGGTGGCCGTCATCTGGAAAGCGGAGAGCCTGCTGCTCGATATGGGGGAAGTGCGGGAGGTCGCGGGAGTCACATTCCTGCCCTCGCACTACCCGTGGCCGGAGGCCCCGGCGCTGCGGCTCTCCCAGGATGGCAGGCAGTGGAGGACGGTCGACGCGACCGCCAGCCTGGCGGACGCGGTCTTCTCCCTGATGGTCGACCCTCGGGGCGGCCGCGGCGCCATCATGTTCGAGCCGCAGCGTGCTCGCTTCATCGAGCTTTCGGCGCCGGCCCGGCCGACCGAGATCACCGTTCTCGAATAGAGCTGATTCGCAACGAGGAGCGCTGAAAAGGCCTGCGGGCGAGAGGTTCTGCGAGTCCGAGAAGCACCTTCTCGGGAGGGCTTTGGGGCGCCTTCGGTGGAAGAATTTGGTTGGTTACCGGTCGGTCGTCAGAGACATGTTGTATTTAATAGTAATAGCTATTTAGAGTCATTTATTCATATTTAAGTTTCGATAGTAAGAAGCATCCACCCATTAATTCTAGGGAAAGGGACACGTCGCCTGGGGCACTGCGCAAGCCTGGAGAACCCCCCAAAACGTGCTCTGGTGAGCCGTGGAGCCTGCGGAGCTCCGTTGGCCTGTCCCTCTAAGTCATTGAGCAACAACATATTGTGAGCCATCATGTGGAGGCTACCAGATGTTGCGGTTTCAGCTTGACAGGCTCCGGGCCCCCGCTATAATGAGGCCCTCCTGAACAGGTAACATGGACAGGGCGGCGGGGCGGGGCCCAAGGCCCTCAACAACGGTGACAGGCAGATAGCAAGCAAGGAGACGTCCTGATGTCGACCCAGCCCCTCGAGACCCCCAGAAGCGATGCCGCCCAGCCCGCCACGAAGCGCACTGGCCTGACGTTCAAGAGGCACTTCACGCGCCCCGGGCAGCATCCCTTCGACGAGGTCCAGTGGGAGAGACGCTCGGCCGTGATCAACGACGAGCAGGGTCAGCCGGTGTTCGAGCAGCACGACGTCGAGGTACCGGTGACGTGGAGCCAGACAGCGACCAACATCGTGGCCTCGAAGTATTTCCGTGGCCAGATCGGCTCACCGGACCGTGAGAGCAGCGTGCGCGGGCTGATCGCCCGGGTCGTGGACTCCCTCAAGGCCTGGGCCGGCCAGCAGGGCTACTTCGCCTCGACCGAGGACCTCGACAACTTCGCCGACGAGCTCACGCACCTGTTGCTGCTGCAGAAGGCCGCCTTCAACAGCCCGGTGTGGTTCAACGTCGGCATCGAAGAGCGACCCCAGGCCTCGGCTTGCTTCATCAACTCCGTCGACGACACGATGGAGTCGATTCTCACCCTGGCGAAGACGGAGGGGATGCTCTTCAAGTTCGGCTCGGGCACCGGGTCGAACCTCTCTCAGATCCGCTCCTCGAAGGAGCACCTCGCCGGCGGCGGAACCGCCTCCGGGCCGGTCTCCTTCATGCGCGGCTACGACTCCTTCGCCGGCGTGATCAAGAGCGGCGGCAAGACGCGCCGCGCCGCGAAGATGGTGATCCTCGACGCCGACCACCCCGATATCGTCGAGTTCATCAACTGCAAGGCCGACGAGGAGCGCAAGGCCTGGTCCTTGATCGACGCGGGCTACGACGGCGCCTTCAACGTCAAGGGCGGGGCCTACGACTCCGTCTACTTCCAGAACGCCAACCACTCGGTCCGCGTCACCGACGAGTTCATGCAGGCGGTCGAGCGCGACGACGACTGGGCGACCAAGTACGTGCTGACTGGCGAGGCTTCCGAAACGTACAAGGCGCGCGACCTGATGGCGATGATGGCCGAGGCCGCATGGCAGTGCGGCGACCCTGGCATGCAGTTCGACACGACCATCAACGACTGGCACACCTGCGCGAACACGGGGCGCATCAACTCGTCGAACCCGTGCTCCGAGTACATGTTCCTCGACGACACGGCCTGCAACCTGTCCAGCCTCAATCTGATGAAGTTCCGCACCGAGGATGGCTTCGACGTCGATGCCTTCAAGGCGGCGTGCCGCACCCTCATCACGGCCCAGGAGATCCTCGTCGACAACGCCAGCTACCCGACGAAGTCGATCGAGCGCAACAGCTACGACTACCGGCCGCTGGGCCTCGGCTATGCCAACCTCGGCGTTTTGCTCATGGACAACGGACTGCCCTACGACTCCGACGAGGGGCGGGCCTACGCGGCTGCGGTCACGGCGCTGATGCACGGCGAGGCGTACGTTCAGAGCGCTCGAATCGCCGGCGCCATGGGCCCGTTCGCGGGTTACGAGCGCAACCGTGAGCCGATGCTCAGGGTGATCGAAAAGCACCGGCAGCACTCCCACATGATCGACGCGAGCCTCGCCCCCAAGAAGGTCCTCACGAGCGCCCAGGCCGTCTGGGACGAGGCGTACGCCCTCGGGACGCAGCACGGATACCGCAACAGCCAGGTCACGGTGCTGGCGCCGACGGGAACCATCGGCTTCATGATGGACTGCGACACCACGGGCATCGAGCCCGACATCGCGCTCGTGAAATACAAGAAGCTCGTGGGTGGCGGCGTGATGAAGATCGTCAATCAGTCCGTGCCGAACGTGCTCACGAAGCTCGGCTACGGCAACGCGCAGAGAGACGACATCCTCGGCTACATCGACGAGCACGAAACGATCGAAGGCGCTCCGCACTTCGCCGACGACCACATGGCCGTCTTCGACTGCGCTTTTCCGCCCGCGGGGGGCAGCCGATCGATTCACTACATGGGCCACATTCGCATGATGGCCGCCGTCCAGCCATTTCTATCGGGCGCCATCTCCAAGACCGTCAACATGCCGGCCGACTCGACACCCGAGGACATGGCGCACGCCTACAACGAGGCCTGGCGCCGCGGGCTCAAGGCGATCGCCGTGTACCGCGACGGCTGCAAGCGCAGCCAACCGCTGAGCACCGCGAAGGAAGAGAAGCCGGCCGCCCAGGCTTCGGCGGGCGAGACCGACGCCGCGCTGCGGCCCGCGCGCCGCAAGTTGCCGGACGAGCGGCAGGCGATCACCCACAAGTTCTCGATCGCGGGACACGAGGGCTACATCACCGTCGGGATGTACGAGGATGGCACGCCGGGCGAGATCTTCCTGGTCATGGCCAAGGAAGGCTCGACCATCTCCGGCCTGATGGACGCCTTCGCCACGTCCATCTCCATGGCGCTTCAGTACGGTGTGCCGCTCGAAGCGCTGATCGAGAAGTTCTCGCACGTGCGATTCGAGCCGTCCGGCTTCACGAAGAACTCCGAGATCCCGTACGCGAAGAGCATCACGGACTACATTTTCAGGTGGCTGGCCTCCAAGTTCCTGGCCTCCCCCACCGCCGACTACACCCCTGAGCCGGGTGCGCCGACGACTCTCCCGGCGACGCCCGGTGACAATGGTGTGACGAGCCACCAGACTGAAGCCGACGCACCGGCCTGCCATTTCTGCGGCAGCATCATGACCCGCAACGGCTCGTGCTATCGCTGCGCCAACTGTGGGTCGACTAGCGGCTGTAGCTAGTGCCGTTTCAACGCGTCGCGCCTGGCCGCGACGGAATGCCGGGCCGGCCGAACCTCGAACGCCGGCGAGCGGCCAGGCGAACAGAGTTGGAACGGCACTGAACCTTTCGGATACCGAACAACGTTCGGAGCCGAGCCTGCTGTGGCGGCGCTGCCGAGAGAGCCTCGGGATCGCCCGCTTGCTGGTCAACGAAAAGCGCCCCGCCCCGTTCGTCGAGACGGCGTGTCACCTCGCGGTCGAAAACGGCTGTCGCGCCGCGCTCGCGCTCTCGGGCCGGAGCTTCGACGGCGACGTGCGTAACGCGTTGTTGAGCCTCGAGGCGCCGGAGGAGCTGCTGGCGACACCGGGCGCGGACCTGGCCCACGCCGAGCGCGCCGTCGAGTGGCTGGCAAGCCGTCTGAGGAACGAGATCCCCGACCGAGCGTGGGGGTTTTGAGCTCTCCCAGAAGGTTCTATTTCCTGGTCGCGTTCCTCATGGCGTCGGGCGCCGTCCCGGCGCTGGCCAGACGGCCCAGCTGTATCAGGAGGAGAAACCCTACGCGCTCATCGCGGACGGCATGTACAGGCAGGAGTGGACGAGGGACCTGACCTGTGCGGAGGTCGACGACCCCGGGATCGAGAAAGACTGCAACCGCAATCGCTTCCAGCTGCGGCCCCGGCTCGAGCTGGGCACCCGCGCCTTCACGCTCGGCGTCGGAGGCGACTTCAACTACTCCAATCAGGACAACGCGCTACCGGGCGTCGGCCTCACCAGCGCGGGTCTGATCCGTGACAACTACAGCTCGCGGGACGCGCGCCTCGATCTCGCGTTCCTCCGGGTCGAAACGGACTACATCGGCTTCGAAGGGGGTCGCTTCCTGATGCCCATCGGCGTCACCGAAATGATCTGGGACCGGGACCTGCGCCCCCAGGGCGCTCTTGTCACGCTCGGAGTTCCGTTCGGTGATGCCAGCCGCTTCAGCGCAACGGGTATGTACGCGCGCGGCAGCCACGTTTTCGGGGACGACGACACGAAGATGTGGATGGTGTCGGGCGCCATCGCCACAGGGGCGATCGAGCTGATCGGGTCGTTCATCCGCTTCGACGGCCTGGAAGGCCTCGATCCGAGGCTGCGCCGCCAGAACAGCCGCGCCGTCATCGGCGGCTTTCGCTACGACCGCTACGACGTCTTCGACGTCGTGCTGCGGCTGCGCAAGGAGGGTCAGCTGACCACCGAACTGGTCGCCGATTTCTCGTGGAACCTCGAGGCAGACGAGGGCAACCGGGGGACCTGGCTCGCCGCCTCCTTCGGCGACGTGGACGTGGCGCGAGCGCGGCTGGCCTACACCTACGCCAACATCGATCGGGACGCCACCGTGGGCGCGTACAACAGCGACGATTTCATCTGGGCGACCGGCTGGGAGGGTCACCGCGCCGAGCTCGAGGTGAAGGGTGGCAGCTACTCGTCGATCGCCGCAATCGCCCAGTGGCAGCGCTTCAAGATCGCACCCGACCCCGCCGTCAGCAGCAAGTGGGTGACCGCCTGGAGCTGCGCGTCAAGTACTAACCCCTGGTCCCGGGCGGGGCGGCAGCCAGGACCTGACGAAGGCTTACTTTTCGGACTTCGGCTCGGCCTCGGCTTCGGCTGCCGCGTCTTCATCCGGGGCGGCTTCGCTCGGCTCCGCCGGGGCGAGGAACTCGATCAGCTCGTAGGGAAAGCGCGCGCTCACCCGCACCAGCAGGTCTTCGGTCGTCACCGAGATCGCCGTCGCCAGATCCTTGAGCTCGGGCTTCTGGCTGGCCTGCATGCTGGCCATGGCGACGAGGCCGCGAAGCATGTCCGCCAATTGGGTGGCCGCCTCGGGGTCGGCCGCCTCGCCGACCAGCTCGATCGCAACGGCGGGAGCGAAGTCGCCGGTCAGGCTCAGCGACTTGAGCGGCGGAATCTTCATGCCGTCCGCTCCGCCACCGGGGACGGCCTGGGGGGCTTCGCTGAGGGCGGTTGCATCGCCGACCACCCAGAGCGCGGCGTCCGAGCGCAGCGCCCCGACCCGGCCGAGCAGCTCGGCGTTCGCTTCGAGCCCCTGGCCGTTGCCGGCGGCGAAGTTGGAGATCGTCGTCTCGACCGCGGAGGGATCGCCCATCACGATGGCGCCGTCGCCGAGGAAAGCGAGCGCGCCCGGTCGGGAATTCCCGTGGCTCTCCTCGCCTTCTTCGCCCTCGTGGCTCTCCTCGCCCTCGTGGCCTGCCTCGCCCTCGTCGCCCTCCTTGGACTCCTTTTCCAGCAGGTACATCGTCGAGCCCGCCACCTTCTTCGAGGTGACACCTTTTGCTTCTGTCTCGATGTAGGAGCTGATCTTGGAGACGTCGAAGCGTCCGAGCGCAACCACGGCCCCGGTGCCCTCTCCGGACTCGTTCTTCCATCCGGCGGCGACGATCCGGTCGATGTCCGTCTGGGGATTGACGCCGGTACACTCCTGGAACTCACGCACCTCTTCGGGCAGGTCCTTCTCCTTGTCAGCCAGGTACTTCGCGTAGAGCGGACTGTCGAGGATCCGACGAACGTGCAACCCGCCCACCACGTTGGCCTCGCCCGGAAGCGCCAGGGCCTCGACGGGGAGGGGGCCGACGGCCGCGCGAGCGGGGCTCAACAGGCGCAGCCCGAGCGCAGTGCTCAGTCCGACGGCTACGATGACGGCTGCTAGAACGACGACAAGGCGACTGCCTCTCATGAATCCTCCCGGCTGAGATACGAGAAGTCTAGAGCACTACTGCTCAGGTACGTACTCACGGATCGAAAAGATCCAGACGGACGCGGCGAGACCCAGCAGGGTGACCCCGCTCAGCACGCCCAGGCTGAGACCCGTCGGCAACACCTGGCCAAACATTTCGGAAAGGCCATCGAGCGGCGGACGGTACGGGATCAGCGAGCGTAGATAGGCGGTGACGGTCAGCCGCGGCAGGTACCCGGGCAGGTTCGCCAGGAGCTCCCAGAGCAGCAGGAACAGCAGCCCCGGGATCACGGGACGACGCAGAACCACGCCCAGCAGCGTGAAGAGGGCGCCGTACGCTACGAGCGCGAGCGCGACGACACCGAGGTCGCGCGCCAGCTCGCCCACGAGCGGGCCGACCCGATCCAGCCCCTGGGCCGACACGAGCAGCAGAAACGTGACGACGATCGGCGGCAGCGACAGCGCGAGACCCGTCGCGACGTAGGCGGCGAACTTGCCGATCAGGATCGCTGCTCGCGGCACGGGGCGCGTCAACAGGAAGGTGATGGTGCGGCCTTCCAGCTCGTCGCCAACGAGCGCCGACGCGTAGAAAAGCGCTGTGAACGGAAGCGCGTTGCGAACATAGTAGAGCGAAATGATGAGGCCGTAGAAGTCGAAGCCGCTCAGGTGCGGCGTGGTGTCGCCAGCGACCTGCACCCGGTACAGGATCGCAAAGAAAAACGGGAGGCCGAGCAAAACCGCCATGAAGGCACTGCGACGGCTGATCAGCATGCCCTCGAGAGAGAGATCGAACACGGCCCGGGCGGCCCGCGTCAGCGGAAGCGGCCGCGATCGACGCTCCTCGATCGGCTCGGTCACCTGCCACCTCCGGGGACGAGATAGCTGAACACCGATGCGAGGTCCTCGTCGGGCGAGTACATCTCGCTGACGCCGGCGTCCAAAGCGACCTCCTGAAGCGACCCGTAGAACGCATCGGGCTTGGCGGTCTGCACCGTCAGCCATTCGCCTTCCGATCCGAAGCTGATGGAGAGGATGTGAGGCGCCGACACGACGCGCTCCGCGAGCAGGCGCGGGTTCCGCGCTCGGACCGACACCGTGTGAGGGTGCTCGTCCATCAGGTCCCGTATCTCGCGGACGTTACCTTCTGCCAGGATCCGTCCGTTGTGGATCAGCAGCACCTGACGGGTCATGGCCTCGACTTCGTGGAGGATGTGGCTCGAGACCACGACCGTGCGTCCTTCGCGCCCCAGCCGCTTGACGAGGTCGATCACGCGACGGCGATTGACTGGATCCATGCCGGTGAGGGGCTCGTCGAGCAGCAGAATCTCCGGATCGTGAGCCAGGGCCTGTGCGAGACGAATCCTTTGCCGCATCCCCTTGCTGAAAGCGCCGAGCTTGCGATCTCGCGCCTCCTGGAGGTCGACCTGCTCGAGCGCGGCGTCGGCGCGGCGGCTCGCCTCGGCCGCAGAGAAGCCAGTCAGTCGCAACAAGGCCAGCAGGAAGTCGCGGGCCGTGAGCCGCTCCCAGAACGCGTCGAACTCGGGACAAAGTCCAACGCGATGGAACAGCTCCGGCGAACCCCACATCCTCTTGCCGAAGACCCGTACGTCGCCCTGGCTCGGTGCGAGCTGTCCTGCGGTGAGCTTGAGGAAAGTGGACTTCCCCGCACCGTTGGGACCCAGCAACCCCGTCACTCCGGGGCCGACAGTTACAGAGACGTCGTTGAGAGCAATGACGGGTCCGTACCAGCGCGAGGCGCGCGTGAACTCGATGCTGGTCGCCTGAGCTGCCGCGCTCACTTCACGACCTCGACGGCTCGGACGCGCGACCGGAGGATGAGAAGACACGCTCCGGCCACGATTGTCAGAACCGTCGCCGCCTCGGGCCACGCGATCGCGTCGAGCCGCGAGCCCGTCATTCCGAAGAGCGCCGCGCCCAACGTTCTCAGGTCGGCCTGCAAGGAGAGCAGGGGCGCTCGTTCCAGATCGAAGCCCGCCTGGAGGACGCCTCGGACGATCTCCAGGACCATCAGCAGCCCGAAAAACGCGAGGCCCGCAACGCGTCCGCTCCGAGACAGGGACGAGATGGCCAGGGCCAGCAGGCTCAGTGCGAGGCTGACTACCACCGCGTGGATGACCACGGCCGGAGCGATCCACGCGAGCTCCCATTTCAGGAACCGATCGGGGTCGAGGGTCAGCCCCGTAAAGTAGAGCAGCAGCGCAGGCACGAGCGTGATGCTCAGGTTGAGGGTCATCAACACGCCGAGCTTCCCGATCACGTAGTCGCGGCGGGTCAGGGGTCGCGAGAGGTAGACGAGAATGGCGCCGGAACGGAGGTCGCCCGCCACCAGCCCGGACCCTCCGAAGATCGTGAGCAGGATCGCCAGCCCGATCTGCTTGTTGAGGAACTCCCCGAAGAGGCGACCGTCGACCGGGAGCACCCGGCCCGCCTCAGGGAATCGCGTGACGACGTAGATCTGCACGACGCGCACAACGAAGGGAATGAAGCAGACGAGCAGCAAGCCGAGGAATGCGCGCTTCTGGAGGAGCGCTTGAAGCGCTTCGCGCGTAATCGGCCAGAAGCGGATGGAGTGCAACGGGGCTCGCGCATCGTAGCGACGGTAGCCCTGCTCGTAGATGGGCACTAGTGCCGCTCCAACGCGTCGCGCCCCGCCTGAGAATCCTCCGCCTCGTGCCCGAGTGCGCGCAGGAACACATCCTCGAGGCTTTGCGTCCCTGGGCGCAGGTGGCGAATCTGGACACCGCTGTCACTGGCGATCCCGAAGAGCTCGGCCGGCTGCATGCCCTTGCTCAGGAACAGCCGGAAGCCGTCCTCCAGCTCGCGCCATTCGCCGCCCGCATCCTTGAAATCGGTGAGGAACGCGTCCGGGCTCTCGCCCTTGACCCTGACGTCGAAAACCTCGCGACGCGGGCCCGTGAGCTCGGCGATGTTCCCGGTCATCGCGATCTTGCCGCGATCGATCACCGTCACCGTCTCGCACACGCGTTCGACGTCGCGGAGCAGGTGCGATGAAAGCAGCAGACTCATCTGGCGCTTGCTGGCGATGTCGCTGATCAACGCCAGCATGTCTTCGCGCCCGGCGGGGTCGAGGCCGTTCGTGGGCTCGTCGAGGAGCAGCAGCACGGGATCGTGAACGAGCGCCTGGGCCAGCTTCACGCGCTGCTTCATACCCGTGGAGTAGGTGTCGAGAGTGCGGTAGCGCGCTTCGCCGAGACCCACGTAATAAAGCACTTCGTGAGCGCGGCTGATCGCCTCGTCTCGCGGCATCCCGGCCAGCTCTCCGGTGTAGGCGACGAAAGCCGATGCCGTCATCTCGGGTATGTGGCAGTCGCTCTCGGGCATGTAGCCCACGCGCCGTCGAACCTCGAGGGGCTGGTGCTCGGGGTCGTAGCCGAAGGCGGTCATCGAGCCCGACGCTTGTGGCAGGAAGCCGAGCAGCGCCTTCAGCAGCGTGGTCTTCCCGGCTCCATTCGGTCCCAGCAGCCCCGTGGGCCCAGGCAGGACACGCCCGGAGACGCCGTCGAGTGCGCGTACGGCACCGTAGCAGACCGAGAGATCGCGAAAATCGACTAGCGGCTCGTCACTCATGGCTTCGTGTGAGGAAAACGAGTCGGGGTCCGACGAGGTTCCATTCATCGCGGCAGCTCACCGGGCTGGAGGGCCAGGCGAAGGCCCAGATCTCCCCCGGAAACGTTGAAACGCCCCTTGTAAAGCCGCTCCTCGACACCCCGGCGACCTTTCAGATCCGCGACGAGCTCCAGGTCGAGCCAGTCCCACAACCCGTGGCTCGGCACCGTGCGGCCGGCGCGGCCCGAGGGCGCCAGAACCCCGACACCACTCGCGTGGATCGCAATCCGCTGTAGCCGACGGCCCGTTCGGACGATCAGGCGACCTCCACCCGGTCGGGCCCGGATCGCGGGAGACTCCACCTCCACGGGACCAGAGACGAACGCCGTGGTTCCACCCGTGAGCTCGACCCCGTCGGGCAGGCGCGGTAGGCGGTGCTGCGATGGCCAGCGCTCCAGAAAGAACGTCGCGGCGAGAGTCACGCCGAGACAGGCCGCAACCACGGCTCGGACGGTCGGTCCGCGCCCGCCTTTGGCTTCGCGAAGCAGGAGTCGCGTCAGCAGAGCCGTGAGGGCGATCCACACCCCGAGCTGGGCGGCCAGCCGGCCTCCACCGTCAGCGAGTCGACTCACGAGCAGGTTGGGTACGTACACCCAGCCATCGGCGAAAACGCTGCGGTCGGCCAGCCGCGACGCGTCGTTCGCCGCGTGGGAATCGAGCCAGAGTGGCCCCGTCAGCTGGGCCGTGACGAAGAACAGGAAGAGCGCGACGGTCGAGGCAGCGGGCCGTCCAGAAGCAGATCGAAGCGCGATGCCCACGAGCGCGACGACGAACGGCGCAACCGGCATGAAGTAGCGACCCAGGTTCGAGGTTGCGCCATGCCAATCGTCGGCGGCAGCAACCGTCAGGAAATAGATTGCCATGGGGAGCAGGGCCGGCAGCAACCGGCGGCCTCTTGGGAGCCACAGAGCCGCAGCTCCCAGCAGATACACGGGAGCGTATGGAAGGATCCCATAGTGGATGTCGAGCAGCAGCCCGAAGAAGCCCTGTCCGAAGTGAGCGGTCGTGATCCCGCCGGGCCCCCAGGCGCGAAACAGGGCATCCGGGCGCGCGCTCCCTGCGATCGCGAAGTTGTAGAGCGCCGTGAAATACAGCGTCGCGAGCTGCGGTATGGCGAGGGCCAGCAGGGTCCGCAGGTCGACCAGACGGTCGACGAGCTTGTAGAGCGCGACCGCGGTGAGTACCGCCCATACCGGTAGAAACTTCTGGTGAAGCCATGGCAGCGATGCGAGCACGAGGCCCAACTGAAGCGATGCCCAGAAGCCGAACGACTGACGCAGATACAGGCGCCATAGGCAAAACGCGAGCAGTAGCGCGCCCGGCATCTCCGGATAGAACTGGAAGAAGTAAAAGATGAAGGGCGGCGTGAAGGCGAAGAATGCGGTGAGGGTCGCGGCCAGTCCCGGGCTCTCGGTCGCGTCGCGCACCAGAATGAAGAGCATCGCGACCAACGCGGCGGAGATGACGTTCCAGCCCAGCAGCGTCGCCCGCAAACGACCTTGCTGGCCGTCCCGCAGGTTCAGCCAGCGGTCGACGCGCAGCAAGGGCGCCATGACGAGCGACGGGCCGGGAGCGAGGACGTGGTAGATGCCGCCCTCCTTGCCGTAGATCGTTTGCCGACCGAGCCGAGTCGCCTGGATCGATTCGCTACTCAGCGATGACGGGCTCGCGAACAATCCCTGAAGCATCCGGACCGATTCGCTTGCGACGGTTCGTGCCACTGCGCCCGCCGCGTTCAAGAACGGGAAGGGCTCGTAGGCATCGATCGTGTCCTCGATCCCCTCGACATCCAGGCTCAGCCGATCTCCGATCGCCACGGCCATCCGCAGGTACTTCGGCTCGTTGCCGGGATGTCCCTGCCAGCGGAGGGCCCCTTCGGGGACGCTCAGAGCGCCGACGAGAAATGCCATGACGAAGAGTGATCGACTCGTGGGCGCCGGCAGCGGAAGCGGGCGCCAGCGCAGCGCGATCAGGGCCGCCAAAGCCATCGCGTCCTGGACGGGTCCCAGGTCCTGAGTCAGCGCGACCGGAAATGTCGCTGCGTAGGGATATGTCGCGCGTATCGTCAGCGCGAAGACCGCGACGAGCGTCACGGCCGGTCGCAGGTACAAGGGCCCGAAGAGCTGCGCCTCACGAGCGAAGGACGACGCCACGTCCTCGCCGGCACGGACCCGCCAGAGTGCCGCGACCGTCCACCAGATCAGGCCGCCGGCCGTCCAGAGGGCCGCGCTTCGAACGACCTCGAGCGGGTCGACGAGAGCGAGAGCGGTCGGGACGAAGCCGGGGAGATCGAGCGTCGAATGCAGCAGGAGGCCGAGCGCGGAATCGACCGAGCGTGCGACACCTTGGAGCAGAAACGGCAGCAGTGCCTGGAGAGCCAGGCGGAGGTGGGGCACGACCCGGGATTCTACTCGCCACTCCGCCGGCGGCCCGGGGTGAGCTCTACCCGGGTGACTCCGTCAGATCCATGTCGTCGAGCAGGACCACCTCCCCGGTCGCCAGCTCGACCTGCTCGCTGTCTTTGACGCATCGCGCGTAGACCAGCACCAGCTCGAGTTGCTCATTGTTGAGCTGATCGAGTATCTGCTCGGTCTCTTGCCGCAGCTATTCCATGAGTGGGACCCCTCCTGCTAGCGGTATGGGCCGAGGATAGCGACAGATCTTGTGGTGAGTCAAGGGTTTCGCTGACAGCCTCGAGGCGTTTGGGCAGGCTCCGGATACCATCAGGCATCGGAGGTGGCCGAGATTGAAGCTGGCCGTGGTGATACCCGCGCTGGATGAGGAGCAATCGATCGGCCTCGTCATCGCGGACCTGGGAGTGCCGCCCCACCAGATCGTGGTCGCCGACAACGGCTCATCTGACGCCACTGCGGCCGTCGCCGCAGCGGCAGGCGCCCGTGTCGTGTCCGAGCCGAGACGCGGATACGGCACGGCGTGCCTCGCCGGAATCGCCGCCGCTGGAGATGTCGACGTCGTCGCGTTCGTCGACGCCGACTACTCGGATCACCCCGATCAGCTGCCCCGCCTGCTCGGCCCGATCGCCGCAGGAGAGGCGGACCTCGTCATCGGGTCGCGCGCGCTCGGCCGTCGCGCCCCCGGCGCGCACCCCTGGCACGCCGTGCTCGGCACGCGCCTGTGCGTCGCGTTGATGAACGGGCTCGTCGGCACTCGGGCGACCGACCTCGGTCCGTTCCGCGCCATCCGGCTCGACTCGCTGCGCACTCTCGACATGCGCGACCGGAGCTACGGGTGGACCGCGGAGATGCAGGTCAAGGCTCGGCAACGTGGGCTCAGAGTCGTCGAAGTACCCGTCGACTACCGGGCCCGAATCGGTCGCAGCAAGGTCAGCGGGACGCTGCGCGGCACGATCGGGGCGGCGACCGGAATCGTCGGCACGATCGTCCGCTACGGCATCGGGGCGCGTCGTCAATGAGGTTGTTCCTCGCGGGCTCTGTCCTGTCGCTGTGCGCGGTGGCCTGGTGGCTCCTGGGAGACGCCTCCCACCACGTGAGCGTCCACCTCTCTCTTTACGTTGTGGCATTCGCGGCGTACGTCGTCGCGCTCATCGAGGCTCCGCGGTTGCGCGGCCGGCGGCTCGCCTGGGCCCTCGGAGCTGCGGTGGCGTGGCGTGCGCTGCTCGTCCTCGGACCGCCTCTTCTCTCCGACGATCTCTTCCGCTACGTGTGGGAAGGCCGAGTGCAGGTTGCGGGCGGCAACCCGTACGCGCGTGGGAGGACCGCCCCGAGGCCGATCGCTGGACGCCGCTGCGCGATGACATCTGGCTCCACGTGAACCACAAGTCCTACACGGCCGTGTATCCCCCCCTGTGGCAGCTCGCGGCTCGTGGCGTCGTCTCGCTGCATGACTCGATCGTCGCGATGAAGGTCTTCGTGTTGCTGCTCGAGCTGGCAACGTGGTGGGCTCTCGTCGCCACTCTGCGCGCCCGTGGCCAACCGATCGGGCGACTCCTCTTCTTCGCTTGGAGTCCGCTCGCGCTCGTCGAGATCGCGGGCAGCGGTCACAACGACGTGCTGGGACTCCTGTTCGTCTCGCTGGGGCTGCTCGCCATCGCTCGCGAACGACCCCGCCTGGCCGCGCTCGCCGCGGCCCTCGGATTCCACGCCAAGCTCCTCCCCTTCCTCGTCTCGGTCGCCTGGTGGCGGCGCTTCCGGTGGCGGGATGTCCTGCTGGCCGCGCTCGTGACAGGCGCCCTCGTTGTCCCCTACCTGAGCGCCGGTGGCGGGCTGGTACGGAGTCTCGATGCCTACGGACGCTATTGGCTCTTCAATGAGACCCTCTTTGTTGTGCTGCGAGCGGTCGGGGGCGGACACGTCGCCGGGGTGGCGCTCGGCCTCTTGCTCACCCTGGCAGCGGCTTGGGCCTGCGGCCAGCGGGATGCGGATCCGGCCCTCGGCGGGCTCGTCGTCGTCGCCACCTTCATGCGGTCTCGGCCAATGTGCTCCCCTGGTACGCGCTCTGGCTGCTTCCCTTCCTGGTGCTTCGCGACTCGCCCGGAGCGTTGCTGTTCACCGGCACCATCGGCCTCGCCTACCTGGTGCTGCCGGAGTGGCAGTCGGGTGAGCGCTGGCAGATGAGCTGGGCGATCCGCGCTCTCGAATACGGCCCCCCGCTCGTCGTCGCATCGATCGGGCTGCGCAGGTGAGTCGCTCCACGTTGATCATCTTCCTGAAACGGCCGCGCGCGGGCGAGGTCAAGACACGCCTGGCGACGGCGCTCGGCGCGCCGCTGGCCGCGCGCCTCTATCGGGTGCTCGCCGAGGCAGAGGTCCTGAACACGACTCCGAAGACCGATGAGTACGACCGGCTCTTCGCCTTCTCGCCGGCAGCCGCGGGCGACGAGATGAACGCGTGGTTCCCCGGCAACGTGTGGCTCCCACAGGAAGGACACGATCTCGGTGAGCGCATGGCGCGTGCGATGGAGGCCGCTTTCGATCGCGGCGCCACCCGTGTCGCCCTCATCGGCTCCGACGTTCCCTGGGTTTCGCGAGAGCTGGTGGGCTCCGCGTTTGCGGCGCTCGACGAGCACGATGTCGTGCTGGGTCCCGCGCGGGACGGCGGCTATTACCTCGTCGCGCTCCGCGGCGAGCAGCCCCGGATCTTCGACGGAATCAGCTGGGGCAGCGGGTCAGTGGCCGACGACACGCTGCGCCGCGTCAGGGAATGCCGCTTGAGCTTCGAGCTGCTCGAGGTGCTTCCGGACATCGACACGCTCGAAGACGTGTCGCGCGAGTGGGAGCGGCTCGCGGGCCTCGTCCGAGACGAGGCGCTGCGGACGGCGCTTCGCACTCACATCCGACTGGCCGCCGAGCCGCGGCGCCTGGCCATGCTGACGAAGCCCGGCTGCGGCCTTTGCGAGGAGATGCTCGGCGTCGTGGAGCCCGTCGCTACGCGGCGCGGCCTCGAGGTCACGAAGCTCGACATCCTGAAGGACGCCGATCTCAGGCAGCTCTACGCATTCGAGATCCCGGTCCTGCTGCTCGGCGGCCGGGAGCTCTGCCGGCACCGCGTCACCAGCGCAGAGCTGGAAGCCCGCCTCGACGCTCCCTTCTAGGGAAGCTCGTCGGCGCGCTTCAAGGCGGCCCTGGCCCGGTCCTCCAGCTCGGCGCGCAGCTCAACGGCGAGGACCTTGTTGATCAGGGGTCGAGCCGCCGCATCGTCACCGATCTCGAGCAACGCCTCGGCCCGAACCAGGCGCAGCTCCGCCAGGAGCTCCTCCGCCCCGGCGTGCGGGATTCCGTGGCGGGCATACTCGGCAGCGTCGTTGGCTCGACCCGCGGACGCGGCGAGCTCGGCCTTCGCCAGCAGGTCCCTGGCAACGCCCGTGGCGTCGGCGGCGGGAAGCAGGCGCATCGAAAGAAGCGCGGCGATCAGGGTAGCCGGGATCACGCCGCCCCAGCGCCGGCGGGGCGGCGGGCCACACCCCTGTGCAATGAACGAGAGGATGGGCACCGGTGGCGGGGCGTCGACCTCCCGTCGAAAGCGCCGCCCGAGCAGCGTTCCGACAGCCGTCAGCAGCACGCCGAGCGTGAGCGATAGCCCGATCCAGTCGGACGCGCTGCGCGCTTCGTAGACGAGGCGGACGTGCTCGGCCGTCGGCACGATCATCATCATCCCCGGCGACACGAGAAATGGACCGAGCGCACCCTCGGCCTTCCATCTCGGGTGATAGGCGACTTTCACGAGCAGCGGATGGCCGATCGTGTCGATGTCGACGTCGATCGACTCCTCGGCCATCTGCGAGCGCACGCTCGGCAGCGCGCCGTACGGTCGCTCGGGAGGCGCCAGCCATGGATCGGGCTCCGGAAAGCCGACGCGTGTATCGGTCGTGAACACCAGATGCGCGGGGCTCAGTGGTTCGCGGGTGAACCAGCGGAGCGCCTTGGCGCGCCAGTCCTCGGGAGACGATCGAACCGGCTCGTGGGTCATCGGCACGACGTAGTCGGAAGCGTCGCGCAGCCGGAACAGAGCGTAGGGCGGAAAGCGACCGATGGACATCACATCGTCGCGCGCATCGAGGGCATCGATGAGCTTGTCGCTGACGGCCACCACGTCTCGCGTGTTGAAGAGCCGCAGATGCTTCAGGGCGGAATCCGTGTCGAAGCTCGAGAATTCCACCTCGGGGAACGGGTTCGGTGAGCGCTCGCCGAGCTCCGAAGTCAGGTAGTAGATCGGGTGCGTCAGCACGCCCGCCTGGATGTAGGCCCCCTCGAGAGTCGAGCGCCCGGTGAAGTGCGGAACCATCTCGTACATGCGAATCGAGCCGGCGCGCTCGTGCACGGTCGAGTACTCGACAGTCGCGCGCGCGTCGTCCACGCCGCCCTGCAAGCGCCGCATCGCTTCCGAGAACGGATGCCACAGCTCCTTCGACTCGAGGCCCGTGTAGTTCCACTCGATCCAGTAGCGGATGTACGTCGACTGGCCGTCCGCGTACGCTATCGAGAGAATCACGAGCCCGAGCGCCGCAAGGTCCGCCGCGCGCAGCCGTTCGATCACCATCCCCACGCTGGCGGCGCCGACCAGTGTCAGAGCGAGCTGCGCGAACGGTAGGAAACGCACGTCGATGACACCGAGCCGCGGACCAGCAGCAGCCAAAGCCACGGCTACGAGCGCGGCGTGCGCCAGGAAGAGCAGGCGCTGGTCCGCGCCTCCGAAGCGGCGGGCGATCACGAGGGTGGTCAGGAGACCCACGACGGCGGGCACGAGCAACGGGAGGAGATACAGTGGCACGACGTTCTCGCTCTCGACGCTGATCCACGCGTCGCTGAAAGGCGTCGTCCAACCCCATGCCCCCAGCAGCGGCAACAGCCAGAGGGCCGCCGAGCAGAACGCGACCAGCGCCACGCCGAACAGCCATCCCAGGGTCCGCAAGGGCTTCGGACTCCGGTAGAGGAAGTAGCTCGACGACAGCCCGGCCCACAAGACCCCGTAGCCGTGGGCGAAGGCGGTCAGCCCGAGCAGCGCGCCCGGCCCGAAGACGCTGCGGCCCGTACTGTAGGCCCGGTAGACGAGGCCCAGATACACGAGCGCCAGTGCGAGGCCGTATGCGTAGGCGAACTCTCCCGCGAGAGTCGACGGAATCGTTCCGCCCCATATCGGGTTCGCCTCCAGGAACAGAAACACGGTGGCGGCCGCCGCCCCGACGAGTGGCGTCGGGAAAGCGAAGCGCATCAGACGAAAGCTGCGGTAGGCGGCGAACGGCAGGATGATGACGCCCAGGGCGATCACCAGCTTGAACGACACCTGGAGACCGGCCAGCGGGGCGAGGGCCGACATCATCACGAACGGCAGCGGAAAGTAGTAGAGTAGGAGCGGATGCCCGAGCAGGGCGCCGGCGAACCAGCCGTGAAGGCGCAGGCGCGGCCTCAGGTAGTCGTGGAAGAACTCGGCCGTCGGGTAGTGGCAGGGGGTGTCCCCGCCGACGGCGATCGTCGGCAGCAGGACCAGGGAAGGGTGGAAGTAGTCGAGCAGGAACAGCGTGATCAGCGAGAGCCCAATCGTGTCCACCACACGCTGCCGGGTGAGACTCGACGATGGGACCCACGTCATACGGCGCAGCAGTGTATCCCGAAGGGTCTGGTCGTGAGATCAAGCGCTGCGCGGCGCGGACTCGAGTGCGGCTGCCGCAGCGTCCGCGCGGCGACCGATCCGGGCGCGCAGCCGGGCGCGGCGGCGAGAGAGATCGGCCCCGGTCCGGCGGCAGCAGGGCTCACTCGGATCGAGCTGCGCGAGGCCGTGCTCCACCACCTCGAGTGCCGCATCGAGATCGCGGCGACGGCGCTCGTGATGGAGCGCGAGCTCCCGGAAGGCGCGACACTCGCCCTGCTGGGCGGCTCGCTCCCAGAGCCGGGCCGCGGCCGAGTGATCGCCGCGGCGCTTGACCCGATAGCCGAGGCGCATCAGGACCGGAATCTCCAGCCGGCCAGGTCGCAGGCGCAAGGCCCGTTGGAACTCGGCCTCGGCCCGGTCGTAGAGCCGGGCCCGTTCGAACACGCGGCCGAGACTGTAGGCGTCGCGAGCGTCCTCCGGCTCGGCGCCCCCCACCCAGTCGAGCGCGAGCGAGAGCAGCGCGGCGAGCGAGACGATGTCCACGTAGTTGTGTTGCAGCACTCGCCCCAACGAACCCGCGCCACGGCCGCGAATGTAGCGAAAGTAGATCTGTGGAATTTCCTGCCCGGGCACGTCTCCCACGCGGAGCACGCCGAGCAGCCCTGCCTCGAGTGTCTGAAGCCGACAACAATCGAAGCGGGCTTTCCACAGCCGCCTTGCGGGCTGCAACAGGTCGAGGTGCGGCATGCTCGAAAAGGGCGACGGAGATCGGTCGAGACGATAGCGCGTCTCAAGCAGCGGCAGGTCGAACTGAGCGCCGTTGTACGTGACGACTCCCGAGAACGCGGCCAGATCCGCGGCGAGGCGGGCGAGCAGCGCCGGCTCCTCGTTGTAGTCGCGCATGAAGTATTGACGGACGACGAAGCGGTCGCCCTCGAGGTGTCCCGTGCCCACCAGAAAGGCCGCCGTGCCCGTGCCACCAGAGAGCCCGGTCGTCTCGGTATCGAGAAAGACCGCCCGGGTGAGATCGAAGTCGGCCAGATGCGGGTTGCCGCTGAGGACGCGGACGTTGGCGGTTGCCGGGCCCTGCAGGCGGTTGAGCCATTCGAGCACCTGGCCCAGGGGCCGCGCCGTGGAGTCCCCGAGCAGCTCATCCCCGACCGCCACGGACCCATCGAGCGGCACGATCTTCTCGACGAGCAGGAACATCCCGCGATCATTGGTTACTTCCTCTCCCGCAAAGCGCTCGAAGCTCGGGCCGTGCGACTCGCTCTGACGTGCATCGCTGCGACGTGCCGCCGCGTCGGCGAGGCGGCGAAGGCGCTCGCGAAGCGGTAGGGACTCGGCGCTCGAGCCGAGCAGCGCTCTTTCGACCCGGCCTAAGCTCTCCGGAACCGCACCTGCAGAAAGCGGCTGAGCTTCGGGGGGAGGCGTTCCCCGCATGCGAACGAGCCGTTCTTTCAGGCCGCTAGGCACGTGGCACGGCGAGCTCCTCGAGAATGCGAAGCGCCACCTCTTTGCCGCGTCCGCCCACCTCGCCGCTCGGCCCCACGCACGAGGGGCAGCCCTCGTGGCAAGGACAGCCGCGGATCAGCGTCTCGGCCTCGTGGAGCAGCTTCGCGTGCAGCTCGTAGAGAGCCGGCGCGAGCCCGATCCCCGAGGGATAGCGGTCGTAGAGAAACAGATTCGGCTCGTAGTCGTCGCTCGCCGCGGCCTCCACGGCCATCGGCAGCGACAACCGCTGGATGCCGCGCGTCACGGTCGCCTCTCCCTGCCGGTTGTCTCCGAGCGCCACACCGATGTCGCGGCGGTCGCACATCAGAAACAGCGAGGCCAGCTGACCGAGCGCATGGGCGAGTGCCATCACGCCGTCCCTGCGCGTTTCTCCGTCGTAGCTCAGCCGGGACATCACCGCGCGAGGGATCGTCAGCCAGTAGCCGGTCGTGTGCATCTCGTTCTCGGGTATCTGCAGTTCGCCGGAGCCGACGTTCTCGCCGGTCTCGAGCTTGATCTTCTTGAAGCCGACGACCTGCGACGTGACGTGCACCTCGCCGTGATTGCGCGTCCCTTCGCCGACCCGTTCCGCCGCGAAGCTCTCCAGGATGCGCACCTTCGTGTACGTGATCGCATCCGTGTAGTAGTCCACGTCGGCCTCGCGAACGTGCGCGCGGCGCTCGGCGTGGTCGTAGCGCTCGACGAAGTAGCTGCGACCTTCGAGGATGTAGATGGCCTTCTCGTGCAGCATCATCGGCGCGCTGTCGAAGTCGACCTCGGCGATGATCCGCGGCTCGCGCGTGATGTCCTGGACCACGAAGTTGTCGGACGACACGCTCCGGAGGCTGACCGCATCGGCGGGGTAGCTCTCGGAGGTCCAGTGCCAGCGGTCGCCGGCCCGGTGCACGAGCCCCTCTTCTTCGAGGAAACCGAGGATCTCGCCGAGGTCCTCGCCTCCGAACGAATCTCCCGACGTGAAGGGCAGCTCGAAGGCGGCACACTTGACGTGATCCACGAGGATCTGGAGGTTGTCGGGGTTGATGCGCGCCTGCTCGACGGGCGCGTCGAAGACGTACTCGGGATGACGCGCGATGAACTGGTTGAGCGGGCTCGAGTTGGTCACCAGCACCGCCACCGAGGTGCTCTCGCGCCTGCCGGCGCGGCCCGCCTGCTGCCACGTGGAAGCGACGCTGCCGGGGTAGCCGAGCAGAACCGCTGCGTCGAGACTGCCGATGTCCACGCCCAGCTCCAGGGCGTTGGTCGAGACCACGCCCAGCACGTGACCCGCGCGCAGTCCACGCTCGATCTCGCGCCGCCTGCGCGGCAGGTAGCCGCCCCGATAGCCGCGAATGACCCCTTCCGACCCCGGCCGGGTCTCGATCGCCTGCTTGAGGTGCGCGACCATCACCTCGGTCGTCAGTCGCGACGGGGCGAAGACGATCGTCTGCAGGCCGCGCCTCAGGAACTCGAGCGCGATGTCCCGGGACGAGCGCAGCGCCGACTTGCGAATGCCGAGCTGACGATTGACGACGGGCGGGTTGTAGATCGCGAAGTACCGCTCGCCGCGCGGCGCCCCGCTCTGGTCGACCTTCGCCACGTCGCGACCGGTCAGCTTCTCCGCCAGCTCCGCCGGGTTGGCGATGGTCGCCGATGAGCAGATCAGCTGCGGGTCGGAGCCGTAGAAGCGACACAGGCGCTGCAGCCGCCGGAACACGTTGGCGACGTGCGAGCCGTACACGCCGCGCAGGCTGTGCAGCTCGTCCACGACCACGAAGCGGAGGTTCTCGAACAGCTTCACCCACTTCGTGTGGTGCGGCAGGATGCCTTTGTGGAGCATGTCCGGGTTCGTCACCACGACGTGCGCACGAGAACGAATCGCCTTGCGGGCGTCTCGCGGCGTATCCCCGTCGTACGTGAATGTGCCGATGTCCGAGCCGAGCGCCTCGCACATCTCGTGGAGCTCGGCGAGCTGGTCCTGGGCCAGCGCCTTGGTCGGGAACAGGTAGAGCACCCTCGCTTCGGGCTCCTTGAGGATCGTGTCGAGAATCGGGAGGTTGTAGCAGAGCGTCTTTCCGGAGGCCGTCGGCGTGACCACGACGATCGAGCGACCGTCTTGTATCAGGTCGTACGCCGCGCGCTGGTGAGCGAACAAGCGCCCCATCCCGCGTCGCGTCAGTACCTCGGTCAACCGCGGATCCAGATCAGCCGGCAGCGGGGTGAAGCGCGCCGGCTCGCTGGGAAAGTGGCGCAACGCCGTCACCGTGGGATCCCCGCCGACTTCCTGGCGCTCGAGGACTCGGAGTACGGACACCAGATCGCTGCCCGGGTCGGCCCGACGTGCGAGGAGCGACTGGCTCATGGCGACGGATCTCTCTGGGGCCGCTGGCCCGGATGACGGGTGCTTCAGTCGAACAGGCGTATCGTGACCCGAGGCACGGTCAGGAGAGGTCCGTCGTGGGAAAGGGGTGAGTGAGGTGGGCTAGCGGGCGAGGACGAGCCGGTTCGACGTGCGGTCGCCCTTGTCGCCTGTCACGGTTACGGTGACGATCCATGATGTGACGTCGGTGGGCATGGTCCCGGAGAATTCGGTGACCTGAACCCGGGCTCCCACGTCAATGTCGCCCTTGAGCAATCTCGCCGGAATCGTCCCGTTCTGACGGTTGATCCGTGTGGCGACCTGAATCGTCTTCAGCCTCATCCTCTTGCGACCCGTGTTGGCGACGAACACCTTGATCGAGAAATTCTCGCCGGCCCCAAGCTGGGCAGGATGGTCGAACTGCATCTCGCCGACGAAGTCCGGGTTGATGGTGCCTTCGAAGCCTCTGACGTTGGCGCTCGAGTTGGCCGTCTTGCCGGGCTGGAGGGCACGCCGAGGAATGTCCGGAACCGTGATGGGGGCGGGCGTCGGCGCCAGCGTCGGGGGCGCGGTCAGCCGCGGTGTGGCGATCGCCACCGGGGTCGGCATCGGGGTCGCGCGAGCCTCGATAATAGGCAGCGGCGGCGGCGTGGCAACGTTCTGCTGCTGGCGCGCCAGCTCCGCGGTGCGCTGCTGGTCCGCTTCCTGCTCGCGTTTTGCGACGGCGGCCCGCCGCGCCCGGTCGTAGCCGTCGCGCGCCTCGAGGAAGGAGCGGGTTGCCTCAGCGAACTTCTGCGAGCGCAACGCTGCCTCGCCGCGATCGGTGAGGGCGGCGGCCGCGGTGAAGGCGGGATCGCTCGCCGCGCCCCCCTGTTCCGCTTGTTGACGAGACTTCGTCATCGCGGTACGAGAGTCTTCCGCCTGAGTGCGGAAGTGCTGGTTCAGCTGCCCGGTGAGCTCCGTGGCCACGGGGTGGGGGGGTTCAGCTCGAGCAGTTTCTGCAGTGCAGTGGACGCTCCCGAGGTGTCGCCGGCATCGAACTTCGACTGCGCGTCGGCGGCCACGCTCTCCAGCTCGGTGAGCTTCGAGCGCGCCTCGTTGAGTATCTGTGTGGCCTCTTCGTGGCCGGCCTGAAGCTCGAGGGTCGACTCGGCTTCGGCGATCGCGGCCTTGTAGTTCTTGCCGTCCAACCGAGACGGGCCAGCCGCACCTGCGTGCGGGCCAGCGCGGCGGTGACCGCGTTCATCTGCGAATTGGCGATGCTCGATTGCTGCTGTGGTTGCAGGCCGCGAATCGCGAACACGGCCAGGACGATGATGGCGACGAGCCCCATCGCACCGCCCAGATAGATCGGCATCCGCGACGGCTGCTCCATGGCGCGCGGCTGCATCGCCGGGCGCATCGACGGGCGCGTCTGGATTCGTCCGGAACCCGAACCCCGTGCCTGGATGTTGGGTGCACTCCCGGAATCCAATGCGATGGTGCCTTCGACGACCGCTTCGTCGTCGTAGCCGGATCCGCCGAGCCCCGGCGGGCTGGTTCCGACGGGCGTCGGCGGCCAGGAGCTCTGTACCACACTGCCGTCTTCCATCACCTCGCCCTCGTCGAAGACCTGGCCGGTCTCGGGGTCGAGGGAGACCTCGTTGATGCGACCCGTCGCGAGCGCCTGACGCACCGCGGCCACCGCGTCGCGCAGCTCAGCTGCGTGCTGGAAGCGGTTCTCTTTGTCTTTGTTGAGGCATTTCTCGACGACCTGCACGAGCACCGGCGGGAGATCCGGAACGTAGTCGCGAACCGGCTGCGGCTCCTTGTGAACCACCTGGAACAAGACGCCGTGCATCGACTCGGCCTCGAAAGGCTTGCATCCCGTGATGCATCTCGTAGAAGACGGCGCCCATCGCGAACACATCCGAGCGGACGTCGACGCCCTCGCCGAGGACCTGCTCCGGCGACATGTAGTTGGGCGTGCCCATCACCATGCCCGCCTGGGTCATCTCCGAGGAGCCGAGCCGCGCCAGACCGAAGTCCAGGATCTTCACCTGCCCGTTGGGCTGGATGTGCAGATTGCCAGGCTTGAGGTCGCGATGGACGATCTCTTTACTGTGGGCGAAAGCGAGACCATCGAGGATCTGCTCCATCACCGCCAGCTGCTCGTCGAGGGTCGTCAGAGCCTTCTCGGTGACCAGATCCTTGAGATCCGTCCCCTCGAGCAGCTCCATGGCGATGTAGATCTGCCCGTGCTGCTCCCCGAAGTCGTAGACAGTAATGATGTTGGAGTGATTCAGCCGAGCGGCGGCCTGAGCCTCGCGGTGGAAGCGCTTGCGCAGCTCTGCGTCGGCGCCGAGGCTGGCAGAGATCGTCTTGATCGCGACGTGGCGGTCGAGGACCGGGTCGTAGGCCTTGTACACGACGCCCATCGCGCCCTGCCCGAGTTCCCCTTCGATTTTGTACTTGCCGTACTTATCGAACTTCTGGAGCTTTTGACCGTCTTCGCTCATTCCGACGCTCGTCCCCCCCGGGGTGTTTCGATGGGGTTTTGAAGAGGCCGGCATAGCATGCGGCGGTGCCGCAACCACCTCGGGAATAGCGGCTTGGACCCGGGCGGGGTCGAATCAGGCTTTCGGGCTAGACTATTCAGCTCATGAGCAAGGACCCCACCTTTCGCGTCCTCGGCGACACCCCGACGCGAAGCAGCGCCTACGAGGCGTACAGGGGCGAATGGGATCGCCGCGAGGCCGATCTGGACGCCTCGGACCACCCGGTCCACGTGGATCTGGAGACCGTCGCGGTCTGCGACCTCCGCTGCGGCAGCAGCGAAGAAGATCCCCAGGGCTTTTGCCAGATCTGGACCCACGAGCACATCCGCACCCTGGGCTTCGACGAGTACACCTACCAGCGCGGTTACATGGACCCCGTCCTCTATGGCCGCCTGCTGCAGCAGTGCGCGGATCTCGGCGTCAGCTCCGTCAAGCTGAACTACCGCGGGGAGCCCTCGCTCCACCCGATGCTCGTCTCTTTCGTGCGCGAGGCGGCGACGCTCGGGTTTCCCGACATCATGATCAACACCAACGGAAACGGACTGGCGCGCAAGCAACCGGAGCTGTTCGGGAAGATCGTCGAGGCCGGCGTGACCGATCTGATGTTCTCGGTCGATGCCTGTGAACCCGAGACCTACGCTCGCCAGAGAGTCGGAGGCGAATGGAAGGTGCTGCTCGGATCCGTCCGTGCGGCCGTCCGCGCACGGGCCGAGGGCAAGGGCGCTCCCGACTGCCGGATCCGCGCCTCGGTCGTGAGGACGCACGTCAATGCCGCGGACGTGGACAGCGGCCGGATGGAAGAGTTCTGGAAGGACGAGATTGGCGTCGACTGGATGTCGATCAGCGAGTGCTACTTCCCCGCCGGCCAGCAGCACCATTGGAAGGCCGCGGTCTGGAGCCAGATGAGCGCGGAGGAGTTCCAGTGCTCCGACCCGTTCCGTCGCATGGTCGTGACCTGGGATGGCCGCCACACCATGCCGTGCTGCCAGGGGTTCACCCTGGAGATCGATGGCGGCGCGGTGACGGGACGCGGGCAGGATCCGCCGAAGAGCCTCAAAGACGTGTGGGCCAGCACCAACTTCGACCGGCTCCGCGGTGCCCACCGGAACCGAACCTGGGATGCCGCCGAAGGAGGCGAGTCGATCTGCCGTTCCTGCGCCGTCACCAAGCGGCCCACCAGGCTCGACGTGGGCCGCGCCGAAGTGCCGTCCGTAGAAGGGTAGTGCTTTGAGCGACGGCACTGACGACCTCGAGGTCCACGTTCGGGCTCTGCTCGAAGGGCTGGGCGAGGATCCCGATCGCGAGGGTCTGGCGCGGACGCCGGCACGTGTTGCCAAGGCGCTGCGCTTCCTCACGCAGGGCTACGGGCAGGAGCCCAGCGGCCTGATCAACGACGCGCTCTTCTCGGTCCCCTACGACGAGATCGTCTTGATCCGCGACATCGAGATCTTCAGCATGTGCGAGCACCACATGCTGCCGTTCTTCGGCAAGGCTCACGTCGGCTACCTGCCCAACGGCAAGGTGCTGGGGCTCTCCAAAGTGGCGCGGCTCGTGGACATGTACGCGCGCCGCCTCCAGGTTCAGGAGCGGCTGACCGTCCAGATCGCCGAGACGATCGAGGAAGCCATCCATCCGCGCGGGGTGGGCGTGGTGATCGAGGCAATGCACTTCTGCATGATCATGCGGGGCGTCGAGAAGCAGCACTCGTTGGCCGTGACGTCGTGCATGCGCGGCGCCTTCCGCGAGCAGCGCGAGACTCGCGAGGAATTCCTGGCGCTCGTCCGCATGCAGCACGACGGCCTCCGGTAGCAGCCTCCAGCCAGGGCGGGGCCCTTCAGCTCTCGTCTTGCGGAGCGCGTGCCAGATCCGAAAGCGCGACGGCCTCGCGATCCTGGGCCGCGACGAGCAGCTCGCCCAACTTTCGAGTCCTTTCGCCGGGGTCGCCGCTCCCGATCGTGCGGCCATCGATCTTGACCACCGGGAGCACGCCTCGAGAGGCGCTGGTCAAGAAGGCCTCGCCGATCTCCTCGAGTGATCCGCGCCCGATCGGCTCGAGCCGGACGGTCAGCAGGCCCGCCGCGAGCTCGAGCACGCGGCGCCGCGTCACGCCCGGCAGCACTCCCTCCCCCGCCGTCCTCAGCTCAGCTTCGCGGACCCCGAAGAAGTTGCTCGACAGCCCCTCGAGAAAGGCGCCGCCTGCGTCGACCAGCAAGCCTTCGTGAACATCCGCCCCGAGGCCCGCCCGGGCCAGGGCCGCCGCGCGTAGGAAGCGGGTGTCTTTGCGATCGGGCGAGCTGCGCCGAAGCGCGACCGTCTCGCAGGCGACGCCGCGGTCATAGAGCGCGGCCGGCAGCGGTTCGTAGGGCTCGAGGCTGGCGAAGAGACCCCGCGCAGAGGAGGTGAGCCGCGCTCGCACCGCGGCCAATTGTGCCGCATCGATCGCCTCCAGCAGGTAGGCGGCGATCGATGCGGGGTCGATTCGAGCCGCACTCGGCGACGAACCGGTCAGCCGAGCGAGGTGGCGCTCGAAGTCGAGGACCCGATGGCCCTCCCGCACCAGAAGTGTCGTGTACGAGCCGTCTGGGAGCGACGCGGACGCCTCGGCGAGTGACGCAGCCGAGGCGATGCGTCTGACACCTTCAACACCGATCGCGAAATTTGTGACCACTCCAAACCATTCTATATCAGTATCTTACAAAATAACTCCAACGAGACTTGACACTGAGCCACTCAGACTCTAGCCTGGGATTTAAGGGCGAGGTTCTTACAATGTCGGACTCACACCTCAGTTACTACGAGCTGCTCGGGTTGCGGCGCGAAGCCACCCTGGCCGAGATTCGCCGAGCGTTCAAGCGTTGTGCGCGGCGTCTTCATCCTGCCGTCAACCCGGGAGATCCGGCGGCGGCGGTGCGCTTCGCGACGGTCTCACGCGCCTTCGAAGTGCTCTCCAGCCCCGAGCAGCGCCGCGTCTACGATCAGGGAGGATCGGTCGTAGTGACAGCGCTCCCCGACCAGGGCGTGGATTTCGCCGGCTTCGACTTCAGCACGGAAGCGCCGGCCTCGGGGGCAGGTTTCAAGGAGCTGTTCGCCGAGGGCGACCCCGGGCCGCCCGAGCCGACCGTCGGTGAAGACCTCGAGCACCGTATCGAAGTGACGTTCGCGGAGGCCATGCAAGGTGCGACGCGCCGTCTTCAGCTGGTCCGCTTCGTGCGCTGCCTCGACTGCGACGGCGAGGGGCTCGTGGCGGCGGGTCCCGAGGTCTGTCGCAGCTGCGAGGGCTCGGGTCAGGTGCGCACCAGCCGGGGGCACATGATCTTCACGCGGGGCTGCGTGGCCTGCGGTGGGACCGGCCAGCTGGATCGGGTTGGCTGCCGGCGCTGCACCGGCGAAGGACGACGGATGCAGAGCGAGGCGATCGAGGTGGGCGTCCCCGCCGGAATCGAGCACGGCGGCCGTCTCCGCCTGAGTGGCAACGGCAACGCCGGACGCCACGGCGGCCCCTCGGGGGATTTCGTCGTGATCGTCGAGGTTGCGCCGCACCACTTCTACCGCCGCGAGGGTAGCGACCTGTTCTGCGAAGTTCCGATCTCGTTCACCGAAGCCGCGCTCGGCGCCCACATCGAGGTCTCGACGCCGACCGGACCGGTCACTATTGAGATCCCCGCGGGCACCCAGACGGGGCAGCGCTTTCGGCTTCGGAAGCGCGGCGTGCCCAGGCTCGACGCTGCCGGCCGCGGCGACCTCTACATCGAGGCGCGGGTGAGAGTGCCCCGCCTCGACGACGAACGCTCCCGTGAGCTGCTGCGTGAGCTCGCGAAGCGCGAAGATGCCGGCGAGCTGCGACGCAATCTCGGCGTAGTGGAGGAGGGCTAGGAGTCTGCGCGGCAGGAACGAAATCGGGTGAATGAGCGTTTTTGAAGTTATGGGAACGAGTTTCCGTCCGTACAGTCCTGACCGATCGAGTTTGTTTCCGTCGAATCCACGAGACTGGCTTCCGGAGGGTCATCTTTCGTTTTTCATCTCGGATACGGTGGAGGCGATGGATGTGCGTGCTTTCTACGAGCGCTACGAGGGCGATGGACGTCGGAACCGACGATTCGATCCTCGAATGATGCTGAAGGTTCTGATCTACGGCTATGCGACAGGGACGTTTTCGTCTCGTGGGATCGCGAAGAAGCTGGAAGAGGATGTCGCATACCGTTATTTGAGCGGAGGCAATTTCCCGGCACACCGGACGATCAGTGATTTCCGTTGTGACCATTTGTCGCAGTTTCGATCTGTATTCGTCCAAGTCGTGCGTCTGGCTCAAGAAGTGGGTTTGGTCAAGCTTGGGACGTTGATTCTGGATGGAACGAAGGTCAAGGCGAATGCCAGCAAGCACAAGGCGATGAGCTACGAGCGTATGAAGAAAACGGAGAAACAGCTCCGTCGAGAGATTCGGGCTATCACCGCTCTTGCGAAACAAGAAGATGCTGCGGAAGACGTCGAGTTTGGTCCTGATTTTCGTGGCGACGAACTGCCAGAAGAGCTGGCGCGCCGAGATTCACGGCTCAAGAAAATCCAAGCAGCGAAGGCACGTCTGGAGGCCCGTCAGAAGGAAGAAGATCAGCAGGCCGGACGTCGGCCAGGGGATGACAAGGAATCGAAGCGAGGGCCAAAGTTCAAAAGGAGATTTGGCGTACCTCCGGACAAGAAGCAGGACAACTTCACCGATCCCGAAAGCCGCATCATGAAGGATTCGAGTGGCTACCAGCAGTGCTTCAATGCCCAAGCCGCCGTCGACGAGAAATCGCAGCTGATCGTTGCGACCGGGTTGACCAACAACGCTGCGGATGTCGGTCAGCTCGAGCCGATGCTGAAAACGGCTCAAGCCAACACCGGTGAGAAGCCCAAGCGTGCCCTGGCCGATGCCGGCTACCGTTCCGAAAAGAACCTACTGCACTTGGAACGTACCGGAATCGACGGTTTCGTGGCTCTGGGGAGAGAAAAGAAAGACTCTCCACCAACGTCGAATTCGAAGCTCGAAGCGACGCTCCGCATGAAGGCGAAGCTCAAGACGAAACGTGGTCGCAAGTGGTACAAGCGGCGCAAACTCGGCGAACCGCCATTCGGATGGATCAAGGCTGTGCTTGGTTTCCAATCCTTCAGCCTTCGAGGGCTTGAGAAAACCAGCGCCGAGTGGAATCTCGTTTGCTTGGCGCTCAACCTCAGGAGACTCAATCAGAAGATGGTCTGGGTATGACCACCACCCGGCCTTGGATCCGCCCGTCCTCCCTCGCGAGCACTCGTCCGCGAGCCCACTACTGCCGTTTAACCCAGGCAAGATGATCTCTCGGGTCACAAGGCACGATGACACACCCGGGCTGAACTACTGCTGCGCAGACTCCTAGTGGCCAGTAACAGGGAGATCGATGCCAGCGAGAGCGTCGAGGCGCCCGGATGGCAAGGAGCCGAAGAGGGAGAATACCGGGAGTATTTGACCGATGAGCGACGCAGCCAGGCGGGATGCATCGGCGGTCGCAGCGGTATCGAATCCCCTGTTACAGGCCACTAGGGAAGTGGCGGCCACCCCCAAGAGGCGAACGCGTCGACGGCGCGTCACCCCCAGTGGCGGGGAGGGGAAGCGCTACATGATCAGCGCGGTTTCCGACGCCTACGGCATCCATCCGCAGACACTCCGCCTGTACGAGCGCGAGGGGCTGCTCCAGCCCTCGCGAAGCGACGGCAACACACGGCTCTACTCCGAAGCGGACCTCGAGCGCCTCGAGGTGATTTTGAACCTGACCCGCGAGCTGGGCGTGAATCTCGCGGGTGTCGAGATCATCCTCAACATGCGCAACAAGATGGAGCGCATGCAGGCGGAGATGCAGGACTTCGTCGGGTACGTGAAGCAGGAGCTGCACAAGTCGGATAGCGAAGGCTGGGAGGAACGGCTGGAGCAGGCCCTCGTCAAGCTGCCGCCGACTCATCTCGTTCGCGAAGTTCCCGCGCCCCGCGCCAGGAAGGCTCCGGACGATTGAGCCTGAGCAGGCCGCCGGGGCGTTGACGCTATACTGAACCTTTCCCCTCGGGTCCGCGATGTCCACGAAGGAAACCTCACAAAAGAAGGGTGGTCGCGTCTCTCGAAACCGCGAGAGCGCTCCGAGCGCGGATAGCCTCAACACCTACATTCGTGAGATCTCGGGCTTCGAGCCTCTCAAGCCGGAACAGGAGCAGGAGCTGGGCCGCCGGATTCGCGAAGGCGACGAAGCGGCCCTCAACGAGCTCGTCGAGGCGAACCTCCGCTTCGTCGTCTCGTACGCGAAACGCTACCGGGGGCTCGGCCTCTCCTTTCTCGACCTGATCAACGAAGGCAACCTCGGCTTGATGGAAGCCGCCAAGCGCTTCGATCCGGATCGTGGCGTGAAGTTCATCTCGTACGCCGTCTCGTGGATCCGGCAGGCCATCTTCCATTCCTTGAGCGAGCACACGCGCGTCTTCCGTTTGCCACAGAAGCTGTCGGGACAGGTGGCGCGCATTCGCGCCGCCCGCAGCACCCTGGCCGGCGAGCTCGAGCGTGCGCCGACGATCGAGGAGGTCGCGGAGAAAGCAGACCTCACGGTCTCCGTCGTCGAGGACCTGATGATGGCTTCCGGCGAGGACCTCTCCCTCTCGACGCTGATCGGCGAGGATGGCAACCTGGAGCTCGGGGACACGCTCGAGCAGGAGACGATCCCCGAGGTCGAGCTCGAGCTGATTCGAGACTCCTTCGCGCAGCAGATACGGTCGATTCTGGGCGAACTGGAGCCCAAGGAGCAGCTCGTTCTGAAGCTGCGCTTCGGTCTGGACGGCGACGAGCCACGCACGCTGCAGGAGATCGGGGAGAGCCTCGGGCTCTCGCGCGAGCGCATCAGGCAGATCGAGAGCAAAGCCAAGGAGAAGATTCGCCGCAGCCGTGAGGCGCAGGGTCTTCGGGGATACTTGAATTGATGCCGGATTCCAGCTGCTCCCGATGTGGCGGCACAGGTTTCGAAATCGCCGAGCGAGAGGGAGCCGAGTACGCGAGACCTTGCCCGTGCCGACGCCGGGCGACAGCAGCTTCGGACGACATGGTCGCCCACTGCCGCGTACCCCCCCGGTATGACGAGTGCTCGCTCGGGAGCTTCGAGGCCGTTGCTCCGTCTCTGCGCAGCGCCCTCGAGCGCTCGCTCTCCTACTGCAGCTGCTACCCGTACACCGGCTCCACCGACGAGGGCCTGGGGCTGCTCTTCAGCGGAGACACGGGCGTCGGCAAGACGCATCTGGCCGTCGCCGTGCTGCGCGAGCTCGTCACGACCAAGGGCGTGAGCGGCCAGTTCTGGGACTTCCACGAGCTGATACGGGAGATCAAGAACTCCTACAACCCCGACACTCGCAGCAGCGAACTGCAGGTGCTGGAACCCGTAGTCGAGACCGACGTTCTCGTCCTCGACGACCTGGGGGCCTGGCGCATGACGGATTGGATGAACGACACGCTGTTCTACATCCTGAACAGCCGCTATCTCGCGAAGCGCGCCACGATCGTGACGACGAACTTCCAGGACGTGGATCGCGAGCGAGCGGCCCGCGCGGATCCGTTCCAGCGCAAGGAGTTCCTCATCGACCGCATCGGCGCGCGACTGCGGTCTCGGCTGATGGAGATGTGTCTGGTCATCCGGATCGAGGGGGCGACCGACTATCGCCAGGCCAGACAGACCTCGAATCAGGCGGCCCTGCCCGGAACCCGCAGTCGCTGACGCCCCTCGGGCTCTACCTCCACATCCCGTTCTGTTCGGTGAAGTGCAGCTACTGCCACTTCGCCATCGATCCCGGCGAGCCCGCGACCGAGCGACGCACCCGCTATCTCGATGCCATCGAGAGAGAAATCGGAGCGGCGCCTGTAGGCCCGGTCGAAACGGTGTATTTCGGCGGCGGCACACCTTCGCTGCTCGCCCCCGAAGAGACGGGCCGGCTGCTCTCTGCGCTTCGATCGCGATTCAGCATTCCGCCTGGCAGCGAGGTGACACTCGAGGCGAACCCGGGCGACCTGGATTCCGAATCGCTCGGCCGACTCGCAGAGCTGGGTGTCACGAGGCTGAGCGTCGGCGCGCAGTCGTTCGAGGACGAGGTGCTGCGGGAGATGGGCCGGCTCCACGACAGCGCCGCCATCCAGGATCTCGTCACGAGCGCACGGCGGGCGGGTTTCGAATCGATCTCGGCCGACGTGATCCTCGGCTGGCCCGGCGAGACGCCAGGGCGCTGGCGACACGGCATCGACCGGCTGCTCGAGCTCGAGCCGGACCACGTGAGCCTCTACGTCCTCGAGATCGAGGGGAAGAACGTGCTCGCCCACCAGGCGAAGACCGGCGCCCTCGTTCTACCGCCAGACGATCTCGTCGCCGACCTCTACCTCGAGACGGTCGAGCGCCTCGCGAGCGGAGGGATCGAGCGCTACGAGATTTCCAATTTCGCGCGCCCCGGCGCCGAGTCGCGACACAACCTGAAGTACTGGCGGGACGAGCCGTTCCTCGGCTTCGGCATGTCGGCGCACAGCTATCGGGACGGGTGTCGCTATTGGAACGTCGCCTCGTACGGCGCCTATTGTCGGGCGATGGAGTCGGGCGACGACTCGGCCGTCCGCGACGGCGAGCGCTCTCTCACGGACGAGGTGCGGATGGCCGAGGCGCTGTTCACGGGCTTGCGCCTGGTCGACGGGGTCGACTCCGCCGCATTCGGCGCTCGCTACGGCGCGGACCCCTTGGACCAGTTTGGCGAGCGGCTCGACGACGCCTTCGCCGCCGGTCTTCTGAAAAGCGAGGAGGGCCGGCTGCGCCTCACCGACCGCGGCATGCTCCTCTCGAACGAGGTCTTCCAGCTCCTCGTTTAGAACCCGTGGCGCGACCGTGGCCTAACTATGCCCGCGGGTTCGACAGCCGACTTCGGACCTTCTCGATGTCTTCGGAGGCGTCCACGTCCTGCGCCAGCGCTGCCGGCCACTCGACGACGATCGCCGAGGCCAGATGGCGACGGATCACCGGCTTGCCGCCGACGTCGCCCGTCACCTCGCGCAGCTCGGCAAAAAGGCGCGCCCGTAGAGGATGGGCGGCGCGATCTCTTCGCCGTAGCGCGAGATCACCAGGTCGGCCGCTCCACTGCGGCACTGCCGGACGACCTCGCCGATCATCCCGGAATCGACGAGCGGCATGTCGGCCAGCAGCGCTACGAAGGCATCCGCCGATTCGGGCAGCTGAGCGACACCCCGTGCGAGGGAGACGCCCATGCCCGCCGCGTGGTCGTCGTTGACGACGACACGACAGGCGAGGTCCTCAAGCTCGTTGCGTGCGCGATCCGGATCCGGACCAGCGACGAGGAGGACCGGATCGAGGCCGGCCGCGATCGCCCTCCGCACGCCGCGTCGCAACAGGCTCTCGCCCGCCATCTCGAGATAAAGCTTGTCGCGGCCACCCATGCGCCGGGAAGAGCCCGCCGCCAGGACGATGCCGGCGACGGATTCACCGAAGGGCGACACTGATCAGTCCTAGCCTCTCTGGCACCAGCCGCCGCAGTTGCCGTCTTGTCCGAATAGACTGCACTCGTGTGGCGGTAGCCAATCCCGCAGGGTCAAGTAGCTTGAATACCCTAGACCAATCTACTGAGTGTCGAGCGGCTTGATAGCGAAACGACCGCACACGACTCTTCTCGCCCTACACTCCGCGGCGATGCCCTCATGGTCTATGAGCTGGAATCTGCCAGTGGGCTCATCTATTGGGACGGCAGCAGATACCGGTGGTACCAGCAAGCTGACTAGTCTCAGCGCGCCTCCCACGAACAGTTGCAGCAGTAGGGGCAAGTGAGCTTCGACCCGCTCTCCGACCTGTTTGATCAACAAGCCGGGCTTTCGACGCCCGTTCCTCTTCGTCTGGTACGGTCTCACCTTCGGCGGAGCAGCGCTGGGTGTGTCGGGGCGGTCCCTCGAGGCACCTGCGGTGCTTCTGTGCTTCAGTCTGGCCGGCTTCCTGGTTGCAGCGGTAGCATTCGGCTTGCTGGCAAGCCCAGTATTCCGGGTCGCGGTGCTGAACCCGGGGTATTCGCTCGAAGGGTGTCGCCTTCTTCTTGCCGTGGCCAGCTTCGCCGGCTTCCTGATCGGGGCGGGGGCCGGCATGGTTGTTGGGCAGCTAGCAGGATTGCGGGCCGCATGACCAGCGTATGAAGTTCGAGAAAGGCAGGGGGAACAAGGCCCTGGTCCCAGCCATTGCAGTGCTCGCGGCCGCTGCCTCGATCAACGGTCTCTGGATGCTTGGCGCTCCTCTTCACTGGTACAACAACGTACCCGCCGGAGTGCCGGACTACGCCCCTTCAACGCTCATTTCGTCCGAGATGTCGGGATTGCATTCTTGACGGTGGGGGCCGCCCTCGGATTGGCTGTCGTGCGTCCAGCAGCCCGGTTTGAACTGGTTGCTGTGGCGGCCATCTTTGCCGTGTTGCACGGCGTTCTCCATGTTCTGGATACGGCACGGGGCCACGTCGACTCCAGCCACTGGCTCTTGGATGTCCCCGGTGTCTACCTGCCCGTCGGCGTACTCTGGTGGCTGCTCTGGGTGCTGGCCCGGAAAGGTGAATCGACCTAATCGAGGGGCATCCCTGGACGTTCGGTACTACCTCCCCGCTATGGATCCGGAGTAGCAGATGCGCGTGCTCGTGACTGGAAGCGCCGGCCATCTCGGTGAGGGTCTCGTGCGGACCCTGCGCGAACGCCAACATGAAGTCGTGGGGCTCGATCTACTCGATTCCCCCTTTACGACCCATGTCGGCTCGATCTCAGATCCCGACGTCCTTCGGAGCTCCCTGCGCGGGATCGATCTCGTCATCCACACCGCGACGCTCCACAAGCCCCACATGCCAACGCACCCGCGGCGTGCCTTCGTCGAGACCAACATCACGGGAACGCTCACTGTTCTCGAGGCTGCCCTCGAGAGCGGCGTCGCCGGAGTCGTCTTCAGCAGCACGACGAGCGCCTTCGGCGCTGCGTTGAAGCCTGCCGACGGGCAACCCGCCGTCTGGGTCAACGAAGACGTGGACTCCGTCCCGAGGAACATCTACGGGGTCACCAAGAAGGCGGCCGAAGATCTTTGTGAGCTGTTCTTCAGGTCCAGGGGCCTGCCGTGCATCGTGCTGCGGACCTCCCGCTTTTTTCCGGAGGCCGATGACGACCCCAAACTTCGGTCTGCGTACGACGATCTCAACCTCAAGGCGAACGAGTACTTGTATCGACGGCTCGACCTCGCCGACGCAGTCGAGGCACACCTCCTCGCGGCCGAACGAGCTCCGGAAGTCGGATTCGGCCGGTACGTCGTGAGTGCCACGAGTCCGTTCGAGCCGCAACATCTCTCGCGGCTCCGCACGGATACGCCGGGGGTGGTTCGAGGTCTGTTCCCCGACTACGAGGAGGCGCATCGCCAGCGAAGCTGGACGATGCTCCAAGGGATCGATCGCGTCTACGTCAACCTTCGCGCTCGGGATGAACTCGGCTGGAGGCCGCGCTTCGATTTCCAGCATGTTCTCGACTGCCTGCGGCAGGGAGGCGACGTGTTCAGCACTCTCGCGAGGGCGGTCGGGAGCAAGGGATATCATTCGGACAGTTTCCAAGAGGGCCCGTACCCCGTGGAGGGAAGCTCATAGCCCGCGGACAGGAACGAGGAGCGCGCGATGACCGCATCCGTCTTTGTTGGCACGAGCGTCGATGGTTTCATCGCGCGGCAGAACGGCGATCTCGACTGGCTGCCCGATGACGCTGAACCGCACGGCTACGACGAGTTCATAGAAACCGTCGACGTCCTTGTCATGGGTCGGAAGACGTTCGAGACGGTTCTGGCCTTCGAGGCATGGCCATACGGCACGAAACGGGTCGTGGTGCTGAGTAGCCACCCCATCGACCTTTCGGCAGCGGCTGCCCGCGGGGGCGTCGTGGAGCAAATGAGCGGCGAGCCGGCCCGGATCGTGTCGGACCTCGCTGCTCGCGGGGCGCAGCATCTCTACGTGGACGGGGGCGTCACGATTCAACGATTCCTTCAGTCAGGCCTCATCGATCGGCTCGTCATCACTCGTATCGCGGTGTTGATTGGAGACGGCATTCCGCTCTTCGGAAGCCTTCCCCAGGACGTCCGGCTTCGCCACGTCGCGACGCGATCCTATCCAAGTGGCCTGGTTCAGAGCGAGTATGAAGTGAGTGCCGCCAGCGGGCTCGGCCATGCACGATAGCCTGACAGGATGGACCGCAAAGCCCAGGTTCGTGCCAGCAGGTTCCTGAGCCTCGTTCTGCGCCATGAGCCTGAAGCTGCCGGGCTCGAGCTCGACTCAGAGGGTTGGGCGTCGGTCGAGGATCTGCTTGCAGGTTGTGAGCGCGCTGGGGTCTCGCTGACTGTGGAGCAGCTCCACGCTCTCGTCGCGGAGAGCGACAAGCAACGCTTCGCACTCTCTGGAGACGGCTCTCGCATCCGAGCCAACCAGGGCCACAGCGTGCAGGTGGAGCTGGGCCTCACACCTGCGACACCACCCGCGGTGCTGTACCACGGAACAGCTCAGTCGTTCCTCGCCTCGATTCGGGAGTCCGGTCTACGACCAGGTGAACGGCATGCCGTCCATCTATCTGCAACCTCTAAAGCGGACCCGGTTTTCTTGGACACGAAACTAGGGAAAGTCATCTTGTTCAAGGAGACTCGATCGATGAAGCAGGTCAGGCGCAAGAGGTCTGAGAGGAAGAAGGGAGTGGGCGAGACGGAGGGAGCCCGGAGGGCGGCCGGAGTTTCGCCCACCGGCGGCGCGGTGGTGGGCGCCTTGGGTCCCGGGCAGCGTTGGAGCGTGGCGCGCAAGCGGGAGGTCGCACTGCGGCTGCTGCGCGGGGAGTCACTCGAAGCGCTGTCTCGTGAGCTGTCCGTGGAGATGCACCGGCTGCAGCGCTGGCGTGATCAAGCCATGGCCGGGATCGACGAGTCGCTGCGGGAGCGCAATGGCGACCCGCTGAAGGTGGAGCTGGACGCGGCGGTCAAGCGGGTGGGCGAGCTCAGCATGGAGAACGAGCTGTTGCGGAAGAAGATCGGGGCGGCCCGCCCTTTGGCCTTCGGGAGGTCGCGGCGATGAGTGCGGCGATCTCCCCTGCGACAGGCCGGGCCTACGGGGTGGAGCGGGTGTGCCGGGTGTGGAAGCTGGCCCGCTCGAGCTACTACTCCCAGCTCGGCGAGGCGGCTCCCGAGATGGTCTGCGCTGGCCGACGTGGTCCCAAGCCCAAGGTGTCTGACGAGGAGCTGTTGCGGCTGATCCGAGAGGACCTGGCGGCCTCGCCGTTCGTAGGAGAAGGACATCGCAAGGTCTGGGCGCGGCTCAAGGTGCTGCGCCAGGTGCGCGTGTCGCGCAAGCGGGTGCTGCGGATCATGCGTGAGCACCACCTGCTGTCGCCGCGTCGGGTACGCCAGGGCGAGGGGCTGCTCCACGAGGGGACGATCACAACCGATGCGCCCAACCTGATGTGGGGGACGGACGGGGCGAGAGTTCTCACGGCAAAGGACGGCTGGGGCTGGATCTTCGTCGGCGTCGAGCACTTCAACAGCGAGTGCGTCGGCTACCACGTGTGCAAGAAGGGGACGCGCTACGAGGCCCTCCAGCCCATCGCCATGGGGCTGACGCAGCTCTTCGGCTCGGTCGAGGCGGGTGTGGCTCGTGGCCTCGAGCTGCGCATGGACCACGGGACGCAGTACCTCTCGGACCACTTCCTCAACCAGCTGCGTTTCTGGGGCATCACGCCCAGCTTCGCCTTCGTCGAACAGCCGCAGACCAACGGAGTGGCCGAGCGTTTCATCCGGACTCTCAAGGAACAGATCATTCATGGCCGCGTCTTCCACACCCTCGAGGAGGTGCGCCAGGCCGTGGCTGCCTTCGTCAAGCGCTACAACCAGCAGTGGCGCGTCGAGAAGCTGGGATTCCTCACCCCGCGCGAGGCCCGCGACCAGCACGGCCAGGGGAAGGCCGCGTGAACCTCGAGGTCATCAAAGAGGGGCTACCCCAGGTATGGACTCACCCCGCCGCGTCGATCCTGGGGCATCCTCGTGCGTCGTTTTCGGGATCGTCTGCCAAACGAACCCGAGATCGTCAAACTGGTGTCCAAGAAACCGGGCGCGGTACACTATCTGCAACCTCAGCGGTTGCCGAGGATGTCGGGCAGCGCCGCGGGCCTCCCGTCCTCCTCGAGATTGACGCCGCCCGCATGCACGCAGATGGCTTCCAGTTCTTCTGCTCGCAAAACGGAATCTGGTTGACCGGGCATGTTCCCGCAACGTATGTGACCAACCTTGACCCGAAACCCAAGGACCTCGAGATCTGGGACGGGCTCTTCGAAAATGTGCCTCCGGAGTGGCGGACCGCCCCTCCGTCAGCGGCCATGTCCGCCTGTGCCGCCTGGCTGCGGGAGCTCGGGGCGCAGAGTGTTCTCGACCTGGGATGCGGCGTGGGGCGTTGGACCGTGTGGCTCCGGCAACAGGCGTTCGATACCGCCGGTGCGGACTTCGCTCCAAACGGCATCCGCTACACCCGCGCCTGGGCCGCCGAAGAGGGCCTCGCAATCCCGTTCGTGTGTGCGCCGGCAACGAAGAGCCCTTTCCCCGACCTGCGCTTTGATGCCGTAGTCGCGGCCCTCGTCCTCGATCTCGTTTCACCTGCTTAATTTGCGGTCGCTCTGGAGGTGGTGCGCGACTCCTTGCATCCTGGCGGCTACTTGTTCGCCGTATTCAACCCCGTCGCGCCTCCCGAGAAGGAGGATGCCCACCGAAATCCCACCGCGGGAGTCACCCACATCACGTACTCGGACCAGGAAATCGAGGATCGGGTTGCCATGCTGGGGTTTATCCTCGTCCGTCGCGAGAACTTCGAACTCGATACCCGGGGGTTTCTTTGGCAACTCGCGCCAGCGCGACGAGCTCCGCAGCCGCAGCGTGAGTAGCCGGGGGCTCGTAGCAGACCGCGTCGCGCCACTCGTAACCTGCCCCGTTGTTGTCCGGCAAGCGCGCCGAGTTATGGACGGAGAAGCCGGTGTGTCTCCAGGAGAGCAGCAACTCGATGCGCTCGGGAGTGATCAGGGCCTCGCGCTCGAGAAAGGCGAGCACCTTGTGCCGGAACAGCCGCTGTGCGACGCCCGGATCCACGTAGGGGACAGGGAGGAAGCGCTCGTCGCGCGTCCAGCCGCCGCGGGTCACGAGAGCATGGACATGCGGATGCGGATTGACGCGATCGCCGAAGCTCTGGATGACCTACGCTGCTACCAATGATGCAGCTTGAGCAGACTGTCTACGAAAACGGGGCAGCTCCAGAGCGACCAAGTCGCAGTGACGATCATCCTGAAGGCGGACTCGGGATGGCGCATCACACGAACCAGGGCAGGCGCGGCTGGAAGCCAGCATGCGGACTGTGGCCGCATGCCCCCTTGTCCGTCAGGCGGCGCCCGTCCTACAGTTGGACCCTCGGCTAGAGTGACACACTGAAGTGACGAACCAATCGCACATATTCATCACCGGCACCACGGGTAGCGGCACCACGATGCTATCTCGCGTCCTGAGCCATCACGACACCGCAGTCTCCCTGGGCGGCGACCACATCAAGGTGCCACCGACGCCGTCTCGCCGGGTGAGCACCGGCTTTTTTCGACACGAACACGTGGAGGTGGCCCGCCTGCTACTGCGCAGGCTGCACGACGCGAGTGCGCGTATGTGGGACGGCCATGTCAGCGATGAGGTGTATGCAAAGGCCCGCGGCCGGGTGCGCGACCTGATCAGGGAAATCATGGATCTCGAAGCACTGCGTCCCATGACGCACGTGTTTTGGAAGCGAACGTTCCCGTTCATCAGGGGCAGCGACCGGCATTGGCCCGACTTGCGGGATCTGGAGGACGTGTTTCCCGATGCGCGGATCGTGGTCATTTACCGTGACCCCCGCGCGTCTACCTAGTCCTCCCAACGGCGGCGATTCGGCAGGAATCTGCGGCACTGGGCGCGTATCTGTGATCGGCAGCTAACCTGCCTTTCAGCTCAGCTCGCCAATTGGAGTCCCGATCGCTACGTGGTCCTCCGGTACGAAGAATTCTGTCGAGATCCGCAGGCCGAGATACCGGCGCTGGCTCAATTCTGCGGCCTGGCTCCTGCGTCCCTCGTCGAGGGTGCGCGGACCTTCGACGTTCAAGCCGGGCCGACGGACCGGTGGCGCAACGAGGCCACGCAGCGGGAACAGGACGTTCTTAACGGCTACTTCGATGACTCCCAGCTTGCACGGTGGCCACTCCTGGCGTTTCGGGCAACGCCTTCAACCGTCGGGGCCGTGGCCGATGACGTTGAATCCACAACGGTCTTCACCCCGGACGAGTAGGACCACATTCGGATCGAAGTGCTCGTCCGAATACACCTTGACTGACGGAATGGTGAAGCGGGCAGCCAGCCCCAAGCGTGGCCGGTCCGTCAGGTTCGGCCGGGACCCGTGCAGCAACCGTTCGGCAAAAAGGAAGAACTCGCCCGCGCGGCAGAGGATCGGCACCGCCTTGGCCTGGTCTTCCCGCGAGACCAGGGCAACTTCCCCAAAACCGTACCGCTGCTTCCGAACCGGCCTGACTGGTATCGGTGTTTTGTGCGAGCCGGGGATCACCTGGACGCACCCGTTCTCCAGGTTCGCGGCGTCCAGGGCGATCCAGGCGGTGACCGTGATGCGCGGGTAGATCGGCCAGTAGTGATCATCCTGGTGCCACGGGATCTTTGTGCCTGACGGCTCCTTGAGGAAGTAGTTGGACCGCCACAACAGGATGTCCGGACCGTAGATGCTCGTCACTCGGTCGAGAATCGCTGGATGTGTGCAAAGCTCGTGAGTCGTGCGGTCATCGAAGTGACGGGACATACCGGGGACTCGATGCGAGGCTGGCCCCGGCCTCGTCAGCACTTGACGACGAACGGACTCCGCCCGCTCCCGTGCCTCCTTGGGCGAACAGAGCGTGAAGGGCCCGGCGAACCCGTGCCTCCGGTGCCCGTCAGCCTCCGTCTGCGTAAGGCCCTCCCGTGCACTGTTCTGAGCCTCTCCCATCATTCAATCTCGGTAGGAGGACTGGCCCCCAACGTCGCAAGACAAAACATGGGACTGGAATGCGCATTCGAGCGAGGATATACGCTTGCGACCCTAGGCGGACAAGAACTGGTTGCGACGGCGGCAACTAATGAGACAAGCACATGATCTACACTCAACCGCGTACGGAAACCCAGAGCCTGTACTATCGCCTCTGGAGCCGGGCGGGACCCGGAGGAAGACTGCTGCCGCTCGATGGACGCCGTTACCTGACGGACTATGTACTCCTCCGTGAGTTCCACAGACGTCTGCATCCCTTCCAATTCGTAACTCCCGGCAGCTGTGTCATACAGGTAGGGTGTGCGAGCGTGCTTGTCGCGTGGGGCGTTCCCAACCCCTCATCATGTCGTCGCTGATCGGGATGTCCGGGAGGGTGCTGGTGGTGGAGCCCCATGAGGCAAACACTGCAGCGCTGACTGAATACATCGTAGCCAATGAGGTAAAGAACGTGACCATCGCTCCAGCGGCCGCTTGGAACGGGAACGGCAAGTTGGTCTTGAACACGTTTCCCGATTCGGGCGCGAACACACTGGACGCGATTCACGGTCCCCGCGGCACGTCGCAAGTGGAAGTGCCGGCCGCCACGATCGATGCGCTCGCAACGCGCTTCCTGGATGGACCTGTCGATTTCGTCAACCTGACTATCAACGGCGCCGAGCCGGAGGCTGTCGAGGGCATGAGTCAGTTGATGGAGCGGTACCCCGCGATGGACATTCCCGTCGCGCTCAGACACCAGCACGACAACCACATCTACGCGAGGCGAAGGCCGCTCGTCGAGTTGCTCATGCGGCGTGGATATGCGGCATGCATCGCCGATGCGCACATACGCCCGTGGACCGAAGCGCATGGATACACTGTCGTGATGACGAGGCGAGACGAGACGGAGCTCGCGGCGATGGGTTTCCGGAAAGCCAACCGCGAGGAACGGGATCACCTCCTGCCTCCCGCATAGCCGGGCTGCTTGCACGACTCTGCCCCTTGTCGTCGGTGTCCATAGTCGTTTCGGAATGCCGCTCTCCTGGCATCGACGGCGCTCACACCGAGGCTGTCGTAACTGATACCGGTGGGGCTGCTCCAACCCACCTGGAGCACCTGCGTCTGTTCGGGGCAGTGACGCCAATCTGTGGCAGCATGACAAGCTCTACCACGCTGACGCGCAAGGATTATCAGCCGTTAAAGCGGACCCGGTTTTCTTGGACACGAAACTAGGGAAAGTCATCTTGTTCAAGGAGACTCGATCGATGAAGCAGGTCAGGCGCAAGAGGTCTGAGGGGAAGAAGGGAGTGGGCGAGACGGAGGGAGCCCGGAGGGCGGCCGGAGTTTCGCCCACCGGCGGCGCGGTGGTGGGCGCCTTGGGTCCCGGGCAGCGTTGGAGCGTGGCGCGCAAGCGGGAGGTCGCACTGCGGCTGCTGCGCGGGGAGTCACTCGAAGCGCTGTCTCGTGAGCTGTCCGTGGAGATGCACCGGCTGCAGCGCTGGCGTGATCAAGCCATGGCCGGGATCGACGAGTCGCTGCGGGAGCGCAATGGCGACCCGCTGAAGGTGGAGCTGGACGCGGCGGTCAAGCGGGTGGGCGAGCTCAGCATGGAGAACGAGCTGTTGCGGAAGAAGATCGGGGCGGCCCGCCCTTTGGCCTTCGGGAGGTCGCGGCGATGAGTGCGGCGATCTCCCCTGCGACAGGCCGGGCCTACGGGGTGGAGCGGGTGTGCCGGGTGTGGAAGCTGGCCCGCTCGAGCTACTACTCCCAGCTCGGCGAGGCGGCTCCCGAGATGGTCTGCGCTGGCCGACGTGGTCCCAAGCCCAAGGTGTCTGACGAGGAGCTGTTGCGGCTGATCCGAGAGGACCTGGCGGCCTCGCCGTTCGTAGGAGAAGGACATCGCAAGGTCTGGGCGCGGCTCAAGGTGCTGCGCCAGGTGCGCGTGTCGCGCAAGCGGGTGCTGCGGATCATGCGTGAGCACCACCTGCTGTCGCCGCGTCGGGTACGCCAGGGCGAGGGGCTGCTCCACGAGGGGACGATCACAACCGATGCGCCCAACCTGATGTGGGGGACGGACGGGGCGAGAGTTTTCACGGCAAAGGACGGCTGGGGCTGGATCTTCGTCGGCGTCGAGCACTTCAACAGCGAGTGCGTCGGCTACCACGTGTGCAAGAAGGGGACGCGCTACGAGGCCCTCCAGCCCATCGCCATGGGGCTGACGCAGCTCTTCGGCTCGGTCGAGGCGGGTGTGGCTCGTGGCCTCGAGCTGCGCATGGACCACGGGACGCAGTACCTCTCGGACCACTTCCTCAACCAGCTGCGTTTCTGGGGCATCACGCCCAGCTTCGCCTTCGTCGAACAGCCGCAGACCAACGGAGTGGCCGAGCGTTTCATCCGGACTCTCAAGGAACAGATCATTCATGGCCGCGTCTTCCACACCCTCGAGGAGGTGCGCCAGGCCGTGGCTGCCTTCGTCAAGCGCTACAACCAGCAGTGGCGCGTCGAGAAGCTGGGATTCCTCACCCCGCGCGAGGCCCGCGACCAGCACGGCCAGGGGAAGGCCGCGTGAACCTCGAGGTCATCAAAGAGGGGCTACCCCAGGTATGGACTCACCCCGCCGCGTCGATCCTGGGGCATCCTCGTGCGTCGTTTTCGGGATCGTCTGCCAAACGAACCCGAGATCGTCAAACTGGTGTCCAAGAAACCGGGCGCGGTACAGGATTATCAGCCGTGCGAAGTTCCGACCGCTAGACGACTCGCGCTCAATGCGTCATCTTTCATTGGGTGCTTCTCACAAGCGTAGGACCCACCCGGTTGCGCGCCCGCCGCAGCCACCTGGGCGATCACATCGTTGAGCCGGCTGGCAAGAACCTGGACGTGCGGCTCGTTTATGTGAGCACTGTGATAGCCGGGAATGTCGACGATCGTCAGCTTGCCCCGGGTGAAACGGCTCCATCCATAAGTGGGGTCCGGATCCAGCGTGCGGGCGATCCGCTCGGGAGGTGTCCGAAACAGGACCACCTTGCCGTCGTAGGGCAGGCATGCATACTGACGGTTCGCCCTAATGTTGGCAGCCAGGAGGGCGAAGTAGCGATACCGGTGACCGAGCGCCCGCTGCCGCAAACGAGAGTACCAGCTGGCGATGCGAGCCCGCTGCAGCTCAAACGAGCGACGCAGACCCAGCGACAGCGCCGCCCACGTGAGATTCGAGGTGGCCGCCTCGGTCAGAAGCGTCCGTCGGACGAGCTCGTAGGCACGCAGGGGCATCGAAAGATTCTGCTTCGGATGGGGATAGCCGGGTCCGTGAGCGTCAAGGAGCGCAACCAGGGCCACCTCCTGCCCCTGCTGGCGGAGCAGGCGGGCCATTTCGAATGCGACGACTCCGCCGCCCGAGCTACCGCCGATGAAGTACGGGCCCGCGGGCTGGAGCTGCCGAATCTCTCGCAGGTAGCTTCGCGCCATGTCTTCGACATTGGTCTTGGGGGAGTACCGGCCATCTAACCCTGCATACTGCAGGCCGTAGAACGGCTGTTGCGTTCCCATATAGCGCGCCAGTGGCTCGAGAGCGATGACGTCAGAGCCGCCGCCCGGGACGCAAAAGAACGGGTAGCCTGCCCCGTGCGGCTGGAGCGCCGTCAACGACGACCAGACAGCGTCGTCCACCTCGTTACGCACGAGCTCCGACAGTCGCTCGATGGTGGGCGCGCGAAACAGCGTCACGACAGGCAGGTCCACCCCCAGCGCCTGGCGAATAGCATTGAGCAAACGAATGGCAAGGAGCGAGTGCCCGCCCAACTCGAAGAAGTTGTCTCTGACGCTGACCGCGGCAAGACCGAGGTGCTTCTTCCACAGCTCAACCAGCTGCGCCTCCGTGGCGTCCCGGGGGGCCGTGTGGGGTGTGCTCCGCGCGGCGGCCGTTTTCGCAGGCGGCGGCAATGCCGCACGGTCGACCTTTCCGTTGGGCGTCAGTGGGATCGATTCCACCATGACGAAGTCGGTCGGCATCATGTAGCTGGGCAGCGTTTCCGCGACGAGAGACCGCAGCTCCTCCAGAGATGGACTGGATGACCGCGACGGGACGAGGTAGGCGACGAGAGAAGGTCCCAGAGCATCGCCGCCCGCCGCCTCGCGCCACCCTGCAACCGCTACCTGAGCGACGCCCGGGTGCCTAGCGATGACTGACTCGATCTCCCTGGGCTCGATCCGAAACCCTCGGATCTTCATCTGATCGTCAGTGCGACCGAGGAACTCGATGTCACCGGACGGGAGGTAGCGGCCCAGGTCACCGGTCCTGTACAGTCGGTCGCTCGCTCTCCCGCCGATTGGATTCGAGACGAAACACGCCGCGGTCAGCGCCGGGCGGTTCCGGTAGCCACGCGCGAGACCGTCACCGCCAACATAGATTTCGCCCACGATGCCGGCGGGGACCGGTCGCCGGCTGGCGTCGAGAACAAAGGCCTCGGAGTTCGCGATCGGTCTGCCGATCGGCACGCTCCTACTTTGGCGAGGGAAGTCTGGAGGAATACGGTAGCAGCAGCTGAAAGTCGTATTCTCAGTCGGACCGTACCCGTTGACGAGCTGCGTGGACGGCAATCGCTCGAGGGCCCGTTCGACGTGCGGGACCGACAGCTCTTCGCCGCCAACCAGGAGCTGCCGCACCCCAGCCAGGCTCTGTGGAGCCTCATCGATGATCAGGTTGAAGAGCGAGGCCGTCAGCCAAAGCGTGTTCACGCCTTGTTCTCTCAGCACTGAGCCGAGCTTCTCGATATCGGGCACGCGATCCGGAAACAGCACACACCGCCCACCGTTCAGCAGTGTCGCCCAGATCTCGAAAGTAGACGCATCGAAGGAAATGGGCGCCAGCTACAGCGTGGCCGTCTGTGAATCGAGTTCTACGTAGTCCGTTCCCACGACCAGCCGGGTGACTCCTCGATGACAAATCTCGACTCCGTTGGGTCGGCCGCTCGTTCCCGAGGTGTACATGACGTACGCGAGGTCGTGGGCGGAGACCCTGGTTTCGAGGTTGTCGCTACGGTCGGGCTCCTGCGATGACCGAGCCGCGTCGAGCCCCAGCACGTCTCCGCAGGAGCGAGGCAGCGCGTCGGCCAGCGCGCTGTCGCTGAGCAGCAGTGAGACGCCAGCGTCCTCCAGCATGAACCTCAGGCGCTCCGTTGGATACGCCGGGTCGAGCGGCAGGTACGCGCCGCCGGCCTTCAGGACGGCGAGGAGCGCCGTGATGAGCTCGGGAGTCCTCTCGAGGTGAACGCCGACCAGCGAGCCCGGTTGGACGCCACGCTGAACGAGGTGGTGGGCCAGCTGGTTGGCGCGGCGATTGAGCTCACCGTAGGACAGCGTGGCCTCGTCGTACACGATCGCGGTCGCGTCCGGAGTTTGCTTCGCAAAAGCCTCGAACACCTCGTGAATGGACGCGTTCCGAGGGTAGTCGGTTGGTGGGTGACTACGCTCGGCTGAGAGTCGCCGGCATTCCGCCTCTGCGATCAGCGGCAGGTTCGCGATCGGTTGCGTGCGGTCGGCGATGATGCCCTCGAGTAGCGTCACGAACTGCCGCGCCAGGTCTTCGATCAACTCGGAATCGTAGAGAACGCTGTTGTACTCGATGTAGGCGAGCGGCTCGGCGCTTTTCCACCCCCGCGTCTCGAGCAGCAGGTCGAATCTCGCCTTGCCGAGGTCGTTCCGCAATAGGTTGAGGGTCAGCTCTCCGACTCTCTCGCGATCGAACAGCGATTGGTCGTGCACCACGAATACGATTTGGTACAGCGGGTTGTGGCGGAGGCTTCGTTCCGGCTGCAGCAATTCCACCAGCTTCTCGAACGGCAGCTGCTGGTGTGCGAGGGCGTCGACGACGGTGTTCCGCGTCCGCGCCAGGGCCTCGAGGAAGGTCGGTCCCCCAGACAGAATCGTGCGGAGCACCAGGCTGTTGTTGAAGGAGCCCATCAGATCTTCGAGCTGGATCCGGTCCCGGCTGGACACCGCGGTGCCAATTACGGTGTCCTCTTGACCCGTATGGCGGCAGATGAGCACTTGAAAAGCGCAAAGGAGCGTCGTGAAGACCGTGACCCCCTCGTCGCGACTCAGTGCCCGGACTCCGTCAGCCACGCCCGCGGGGAACTCAAACCAGAACCGCTTGCCGTCTCCTGAGGCAACCTGGGGCCTTGCGGCCTTCGTCGCCAGCTCGGTGAGCGAGGGCGCACCCCGCAGCTGCCGTTTCCAGTACGCGTGCTCGTCCTCGACCAGACCACGGTCGAGGCACTCCCGCTGCCAGGCGGCGTAATCCGCGTACTGGATTCCCGACTCGGGCAGCGGCGATTCCAGACCATCGCGAAAGGCTTCGTAAACCGACGTCAGGTCACGGAGCAACCTTTGGGCCGCCCACCCGTCGACAGCAAAGTGGTGCGTCGTGAGGAGCAGCACATGCTCCTGATCGCCCAATCGAAGCAGAGCGTATCTGAGAAGGGGTGCTTTGCTCAGATCAAGCGGGCGACGCCCTTCTTCGAGGATCAGCCGCTCCGCTTCGGACTCGCGCACCTCGCGAGTAGTGCCCGCGACGGGGATGACGGGCATCGGGCTCGGCTCGTGCACCGCGATGGATTGCACGGGTCGACCTTCCATCGACGTACAGCTGACCCGGAGAATCTGATGGTGCCGGATCATCTCGTGAATCGCACGCTCCAGCACGCCAACTTTCAGTCGCCCATCGATCCGGATCGCCTTGGCGACGTTGTAAGAGGCGTTGTCCGGCTGTAGCTGCTGCAGGAACCAGAGACGCTCCTGAGCGAAAGACAGCGGGAGCGTTGCTTTGGGGTTACGCCGGAGAGCCAACGGGGCCTTCGGTGCGAGCGGACTCTCCTTCTCGAGTAACACCTCGAGCAGGCGCTGCTTATCCGGGGTGAGCCGGGCGTCCTCACCGGTTACCTTCATCGCCGTCGCGGTCCGTTCGGCAGCTCGTCATCATGGGCACGGAGCAGAGCTTGTGCTTCCGCCGTGGAGAGGCCCTGGACCCTGCGCAGCGTCCGGGCCGCCCTCTGCTCATCGATCGGCGCACCCCGTTCAGGAACAATGGCCTCCGCATCGACCTCACCCCCGAGCAGTGAATGGACCAAGACGTGACGCTCTTCGAGCTCGAAGAGCTGCCTGATGCGATCGAAGGCGAGGTCACCCACGGGGCACAGCCCAAGACCGAGATCCGTTGATTCGGTCATCAGCAATTGGCCCATGTAGCCCGCCTCCAGCAGCGCGAACGGCACGCTGTGGTCCGGGTACATGGGACCGATCGCATCGAGATCCGCGACGAGAAAGATGGCGAAAGCCGCCTCGTGGTACACGGGACGGTTGATGAGCCGGCTGTAGACCGTAGGATCCAGCTCCACGCCCGTGGCCAGAGTCACGATGGGAGACGGGGTGGTAGTAGTAGGTTCCGGCGGCGAAGCCGGTCACGCGACCCGGCTTGATGTAAGCGTAGGTCTGCACCGGGTAGAGACCGCCCGCCGATGGATAACGGTACTTCGGTCGTCCCATTTCGAGGTTTTGCCGTAGGTTGCCGAGCAGCTTGTTGAACCGCTCACGGGCGATCGGGCGAAGAGAGAAATGGCGGTGAGTTCGACGCTGCCAGGCTTGGTCGTCTGAGCTCTCCTGATCTCATCCGTCTCGAGTGAGACCCAGGATGCGCGCTCGGTGATTCCGCGCAGCCCGGTCTGGCTCCGAGTGAATGCGTCACGCGCTGCAGGGTCCACGATCGGCTGGTAGCGCTTCGACAAAGGGTTGTTGCCCCAGAACTGCAATGCCACGCTCGAGGCGTCGGCGCCGTCCCGCTCCCGGCGCTGATCCTCGCACAGGGTCGCGATTCGCTCCGCCGTCGGCTGGCGGTAGAGATCATCGATCTTTGGCCGGTACCCCAGATCGCCATCCAGCAGGTTGCTGATGCGAACCATGTCGACGGATGTCGCACCCAGCGCCAGCCAGTCTTCTCGGGATCCGAGCCTCTCGATCCCAAGCACGCCGGCCACGTGACGGGCGATCCTGCTCGCCAACTCCGTTTCCAGACCTTCGTCGCCATTCGCTTCCGCGGGCGCGCCGGCCGCGCACTCCGGCAGTCGGCTCCGGTCGAGCTTCCCGTTGGACGTGAGGGGTATTTCGTCCAGCGCGACGAAGTTCGGGGGCAGCATGTGATCCGGCAGCGTCTCCGCCAGGAACCGACGCAGGTCCTCCGGCTCGGGGCTCTCGGCACCGCTCGGCACACAGTAGGCGACGAGGTGTTGCCGGCCGCGCTCTCCTGCGGCGACGACCAGAGCCTTGCGAATCCTGCGGTGCTGCACCAGCCGCTTCTCAATCTCCCCCGCCTCGATACGATGTCCCCTGATCTTGAGCTGGGCGTCGCTTCGTCCGAGGATCTCGATTCGCCCATCCGGCCGAAACCTGCCGCGGTCCCCGCTGCGATAAACGCGTTCGCCCGTCTCCGGATGGAGCAGGAAGCGGGCACGCGTCAGCTCCTCGTCAGCCCAGTAGCCGCGGGCGAGTCCGATACCACCGATGTAGAGCTCGCCCGCCGCCCAGTGTGGCCGTGGCTCGAGTTTCTCGTTCGCGATGAAGTAGCGAGCATTCTCCATCGGCCGGCCGTAGGGAATGCTGGGGCGGGTCTCGTCGACGTCGTCCGCAGACTGACAGATGTCCCAGACCGTCGTCTCGGTGGGACCGCCCAGCGCGATGACGCGGACCCCGTCCACCAACGAAGCGATCCGACGCGGCAACGTCACCGGAACCCAGTCGCCGGAAAGGAGCACCAGGCGCAGGGACTCGGGCATCTCCTGCGCGTGTTCCAACAGCATCTCCATGAAGGCGGGCACGGAGTTCCAGACCGAGACCCGCTCTCTCGACATGACCTCCAACCAATGGCCTGGCTCGCGCTCCGTGCGTTCATCCGGGAAGATCAGCGTCGCGCCTGCCGCGAGGCTCCCGAAGATGTCATACACGGACAGGTCGTGGTGGAGCGAGGTCAAGGCGAACACGCGATCGTCCGCTGTCACCGAGAAGCGCCGGTTTACATCCAGCACCCGGTTGACGATGGATCGGTGCTCGATCATCACGCCCTTGGGGGTGCCAGTGGATCCCGAGGTGAAAAGGATGTACGCCAGATCGCTCGATTGCACACGAGTCTCTAGCGGGCCGTCCTCGATCGGTAGCTGACCGTCCTGATCCACGCAGATGCGCTCGACGCCCAGAGGCCAACCGAGCGTCCGATCCAGACAAGACTGAGTGAGCACGATCGTCGCTTTCCCGTCAGAGAGGAGCCGATGCAGGCGACTGAGCGGGGCTGTCGGGTCGATCGGCAAGTAGGGGGCGCCCGCCATGAGGGTGCCGAGCACCGCGACGACCTGCTCCCAACCCTTCTCCATCACGATGGCGATCGGGGAGTCACGGTTCGCCTGCCGCTCCGAGAGGCGACGACCCAGCCGGTTGGAGAGGCGGTACAGCTCCGCGTAGCTCAGCGTCCGTCGAGGCGTCTTGACAGCCGGTTGGTTCGGTCGCAGCCGCACCTGGTCCACGAAGAGCTCTTGCGCCGTCGCCTCCCGTACCGGGCGGTCCGTCAGATTGATCGAGGCCTGTTGCTGGCGGTGCTCGAGAGGCACGACATCGAGCCATCGCTCCTGCCACGACTTCTGGTCACCGCCGAGGCGCTCGAGGAGTCGGCCGTAGGCTTCGAACGCGTCCTGCAGCAGGACGGCCGGGAACAGTCCCTCGACGGCATCCCAGTTGTAAGCAAGGCCCCCGTCTCGCTCGAAGACCTGATGGTCGAGCCACACCTGGGGCGTCTGGGTGATGTTGTGGACGACCTCGCCCAACCGTGTGAGCTGCGCCATCACTGACGCCTCCTCACCGGGCTCGCCGAGTCCAAGCGTGCTGGTGAAGACCACCGGCATTGCCGCGCCCGGCTTCGAGCCGGTTTGGCGCGCGAGCTCCCGAAGCACCCGCACGCCACCGACGTAGCGGTGATCGAGGTCGCTCCACAGCTGCCGCTGAAGGCGCTGGGCTCGCTCCAAGAAGGTGTCGTGGCCACTGTGGTCGACCGCCAACAGATTGAGCGACGTGAAGTCGCCCATGATCTCATCGACCTGCGGATGCAGCGGCAGGCGGTTGAATAGAGTGAGGTTGATGGTGAACGCGGGCTCGCTGCTCCAAGCGGCCAGCACCTCGGCGAACGCCGCCAGCAGCAGGCCCGAGGGGCTCAGCCCGGCCTCCGCCCCGAGAACCTTGAGTCGGCGCCACGTGTCCGCCTGCAGCCCCGAAGTCAGCCGCGTGAAGCGCGGTCTCTCGATAGCGGCGGGCTTCGCCGCCAGCGGCAGTTGCGGTGCGGGCGGCAGGTCTGCTAGACGCTCCCGCCAGTAGCCGAGCGAGCGCTCGTACCTCGGCGAGTCGCGCAACGCCCGTTCGGCGAGGACGTAGTCGCGGAAAGAGAGCTCGAGTGGCTGCAGCATGGCGCCCCTGTCACCAAGGAGATCACCGAGCTCCCGGAACACCAGCTGCCAGCTGCTGGCATCACCCACGATGAGATCGAAGCTCATGCAGTAGCGGGTTCTGGTATCGCTAACCCGCAGGGCCCGAATTTCGAACAGAGGCCACCTGTCCAAGGGCTTGACCTCGTGAGAGATCTCCGCACGAATGCCCTCGACGCACGCGTCGAACGCAGAGCGAGTCATCCCGCGGGCGTCGATGACCTCGATCGCGTACGGCGGGACATCGGCTAGGATCTGTTGTTGCCCGTCGGGCCGGAAGATGGCGCGCAACATCTCGTGTCGCGCAATGAGAATCCGCAACGCCCCGCCGACGCGCTCCGGCTCGACGTCGTTCTCGATCTCGACGTGGCTGTGAGTCGACACGGCCCCGAGCTCGAACTCCCCGCTACGGCCCACCCAATATGCCTCTTGCACTTCTGTCAGAGGGAACGGCTCGTATCGTTCGTTCGGATGAGACGCGACACCACCCGTGTCGGGCAGGGCGTCATGAGTTTGGTCGCGGGCCGCCCGAAGTGTCCGCACGTGCTCCGCCTGAGTGGCGACCGTGGTCGCCTGGAGCAGGTCTCGCAGCGGGACCTCCACACCGTAGCGCTGCGAGATCCTCGAAACGAGCTGGACAGCGAGCAACGAGTGCCCGCCCATCGCAAAGAAGGGATCGTGAACGCCGACTCGGTCTACACCTAGCACCTCGCGCCAGAGCCCCGCGATCTCGCGCTCCATCGCGCTCGCCGGCGCACGTAGTCGCTCGTGAGCTTCGGCCGGGCGTGGTACCCAACAGATCTGGTTACAGGCTGTTCCCCAACGGTCGGCCTCGTCGCAACATGCGCCGCAGCGGATGACGATGAAGTTGGGGCAGCGACTGCTCGCGACGGCTCGATGCAGTAGCGGGTGCGCTCGAATGGATAGGTGGGCATCGGCACGCGGTGACGTCGCTCCTGCCTGTAGAACTCCAACCAGTCCGGCTCGAGCCCAGCCAGCCAGAGCCTCCCCACGGTCGTGAGCAGATACCGACTGTCGTCCGTGCCCTGCTCGTAGGCATGCCTCAGCGTCGGCAGTGCAAGGGGCCGTTCAATCCTCTCGCACATCGGATGCTGCATCGCCACGACACAGGAGGTTCGACCCGGACCGACTTCTAGGATGACCCGCCCCGGCTTCCTCCACAGCGCGCCCATACCGTCGGCAAAGCGCACTGGCTGCGCGACGTGCCGGGCCCAATAGCGCGGACTCGTCGCCTCCGCTTCAGTGACCCAAGTGCCGCTGGCATTCGAGACGAACGGGATCTCCGGCGGCCGCAGCGTGAATCGCCTGAATAGCGTCTCGAGCGGCCCGACGATCGGCGTCATCGCACGGGTGTGTACCGCGTGGGTGTTGCGGACGCGTCGGCAGATCACGCGGTCCGCCGACAGCCGAGCCTCGAGTTTCGTCGCCTCGGCATCGGAGCCGGCGAGGACCGTGAGCTCATGACCGTGGACGACCGCGAGCTCTACTCCGTCCCGGAGGTAGGGCCGCACCGCCGCTTCCGACAGGGGAACCGCCAGCATCGATCCCGGCGGCAGCGCCTCGATGAGGCGCGCTCGATCGACGACGACGCGCAGGGCGTCCTCGAGATGAAAAACACCAGCCAACAGGCCGCAACGTACTCACCGAGGCTATGGCCGAGCATCGCTTGGGGGCGGAAACCCCATTCCATCAGCAAGCGACCGAGGGAGTATTCGACGACGAACTGAGCCGCGTGCGAGATGACGGTCCCGTTCAGGCGCTTCGCCGCCTCGGTGTCGCTCGCCTCACAGGTCAGTAGCATCTTTCGCACGTCGAGGCGGGGCGCCGACCCGTGGGTCGGCGGCTCCGGCGCATCGTCGGCATACAAGACATCCCGCAGGTCGCAAGCCAGCAGTGACCGAAGCACTCCAGCGCACGCGTCCACGTGAGACTTGAACGACGGCTCATCCTCATAGAGGCCCCTCGACATCCCAACGTAGTGATCACCGAGGCCGGGGAACACGAACGCGATGGCTGGCTCCTCGCCCAAAGGACGCCCGCTGAAGACACGATCTGGGGCGCGTTTCACCAGCGCCTCTGCGGCGTCAAGGGGCTCGCGGCACAATGCGACTCGACGATGCTCGAACGGCCGCCGACCGACCTGGCTGGTGAATGTGATGTCAGGCAACGGATCTGAGGGTCGGCTCTGCAGATGCCGAGCGTAACGCTCCGTGACCTGCTCGAGGGCCGTCTCCGTCCTGCCCGAAAGAAACAGCATCTGCCACCGTCGGGAGGGACTGCTCATCGCGCGACGAGGCGCCTCCTCGAGGACCAGGTGGGCGTTGCTACCTCCGAAGCCGAATGAGCTCACGCCGGCGCGGCGCGGTGAGTCGTGCACCGGCCAGGGCGTATGCGCAGTGTTGACGAAGAAGGGGCTGTCTTCGAGACCGGTCTCGGGATTCGGCCGCTCGAAATGCAGGCTCGGCGGTCTATGCCGGTAGCGAAGGGCGAGCGCCGTCTTGATGAGCCCCGCCATCCCGGCGGCTGTGTTCAAGTGGCCGAGGTTGGTCTTCACCGAGCCGATCGCGCACGCGCCGGCCGCTGCGTCATCCCCGCGGAACACCCGCTTCAGTGCCGCGATCTCGATCGGGTCACCGAGGAGAGTGCCCGAGCCGTGCGCCTCCACGTAGCTGATCGACTTCGCGTCGACCCCGGCGTCCGCGAGGGCGGCAGCCAAGACCCGTGCCTGGGCGAGCTCACTCGGGGCCGTGTAGCCGGCTTTCACGCGACCGTCGTTGTTCGTCGCCGAGCCCCTGATGACGGCGTAGATGGTATCGCCGTCGGCGAAAGCGTCGGCGAGCCGTTTGAGAACCACCACGCCTGCGCCGTTACTGCTCACGGTGCCGCGGGACCCCTCATTGAACGCGCGACAGTGACCGTCTGGCGAGAGAATGCCGCCCTCTCGATAGAGGTAGCCGGACTCTTGTGGGAAGCGGATCGACACCGCACCACCCAAGGCCATGTCGCACTCGTAGCTCAAAAGGCTCTGACAGGCATGGTGGATCACGACGAGAGATGTCGCGCACGCGGCTTGGACGGCCATACTCGGACCTCGCAGGTCGAGCTTGTACGAGACCCGGTTCGCTAGGAAGTCGACTTCGGTCGCGATCCCGATCTGGGTATCATCCAGGATCTCTCTGAGGCTCGGATTCGAGAGCAACCGCTGAGCGTAGTGGTTTGTCCCGGCACCCGCGAAGACGCCGACGAGTCCGTCGCAGCGCGCCGGATCGTGTCCGGCATGCTCGAGGGCCTCCCAGCAGCACTCGAGGAAGACGCGGTGCTGAGGATCGGTGATTTCGGCCTCGCGCGCGCTGAAATCAAAGAACGCGGCGTCGAACATCTCCGCGTCCTCCACGACGCCACGGACGGCGACGTAGCGCGGGTCTTGGAACAACTCGGGCTCGACGCCCGAGGCTTCCAGCTGCTCTATCGAGAAAGACGACAGCGATTCGACCCCACCGCACAGATTGTCCCAGAACGCCTCGAGCGACTTAGCGCCAGGAAACCGACAGCTCATGCCGACGATGGCAATTCCGCCCACCACGGGAATGGCTTCGGACTTCACCGTCACCGTCTGGGTTCCTCGCGGTTCCGGAGGCGGGCGAGGCGCGCGGTTTTCTTCTCCACTCGTCGTGGATCGGGCGGCCGCACCTGCGGCGGCGGCCGGATGGCACAGGTGTTGGCTCAGTGAGCGGATTGTCGGAAACCGAAACAGCTCCGTCACGGAGAAATCGCGTTGCAGATCGGCCACGAGACCGGCGTGCAATTCGAGCATCAACAGCGAGTGGCCGCCGACGTCGAAGAAGTTGTCGTGCAGGCCGATGTCGTCGCGATTCAGCACTGCACGCCAAACCGCGGCGATCGCTCGTTCAAGGTCTGTTCCGGGCCTGAACGGTTGGGCAGTGCGGCCAGGAACTGAGGCTGCCGGCTCGGGGAGCGCGGCGCGGTCGAGCTTGCCGCTCGGCAGTCGGGGCAGGGCGGACAGCAACACAATATCGGATGGGACCATCGGCTCGGGCAAGAGCCGTCGAGCGTGGCGCCGCAGCCCCTCCCTCACCCCGTCGGGCTGCTGGCCGAGCCGCCCTCCGGCTTTTGTGCTCGTGGCATCAGGCTCGCGGGCGGCGCCCGTGGCGCAGTACGCGACCAGCCGCGTCTCCTTCGCGTCCGTGCGTGCGACAACGAGAGCCTCCTCCACGGCAGCGTGTCGGATCAGCACCGCTTCGATCTCCCCGGGCTCGATGCGGACACCTCGGATCTTCACCTGCTCGTCCGAGCGTCCCAGGAACTCCAGCTGGCCATCGGCCAGGCGGCGAGCGAGATCCCCGGACTTGTACATGCGCGCCCCAGGCCGGTCCGTGAACGGGTCGGGCAGGAACGATCTTGCAGTCAACGCAGGCTGATTAACGTACCCCTCGGCCAGGAGCTCGCCGCCCACGTGGATCTCGCCGGTCTCGGTCCGTCAGCGAAACGCTGGGGGATCTCGAAAACGGTGGCGGTCACGACCGTTTCGGTGGGCCCATACGCGTTCATGAGCTTGACGCGGCGCCACCGGGATCGCTGCCATTCCATGACCGGTTCGCATCGCAACCGATCACCGCCGAGGATGAGCAACCGGAGGTCCTCAGGGACCCTGGCCCCCTCGTGGAGCTTGCCCTCACACAACTGGTGCCAGTAACTGGCCGGCAAGTTCGCGACGGTAACGCCGAGGCGAGAGAAGGCGCCAGGGAGCTCGTTAGCGTTCCACAACACATCACCGCGGACGACCACGGTCGCGCGAGCAAAGAGCGTCGTGAAGACCTGCTCGAACGATACATCGAAGCCCGATGCCGCGAACAGGAGAACCCGGTCGTTAGTCTTCAGACCAAACGTCTCGCGCATCTTCAGGAAATGCGTCGTCGCCGCCATGTGAGTGACGGCGACTCCCTTAGGCCGTCCAGTGGAGCCCGACGTATGGACGATGTAGGCGCGATCGCTGCCGACGACGGCGGAGGTCGGGTTCCCCCCGCTTTCTTTCGCGATGAGGCTCGCATCGCCTTCGAGATGGACGATCGTGGCGGGATGCTTGAAGGTCTCTTCCAACGCGCGATTGGTGACGAGCACTCGTGCACCGGAGTCTTCGAGGACGAGGCGGAGGCGTCCCGCAGGTTCGGTCGGATCGAGCGGGACGTACACGCCACCGGCCTTGAGCACCGCCACCAGTCCCACGAGAAAGCTCAGGGAACGCTCGACGGCCACAGCGACGGGGATGTTTGGCACGACGCCGAGCCGCTTCAGGCGGTGGGCCAGCTGGTTGGCGCAGCGATTGAGCTCCCGGTAGGTCATCGACCTACCCTGGAACTCGGCTGCGACAGCATCGGGCGTGCGCTGGACTTGTGCCTCGAAGGCGCGCTGCAGGCTGCTGGTGTCGGCCGCGCTGCCGAGCGGCGCTCGTTCCAATGGATCAGACCGGCCCGCTCGCACTTCCTCTCGGGTGGAACGCTCGTAGCCTAGTTTCCCCGCCAGCTCCCAGGTGAGGTCGCTCAGGGAGTCTTCCGCGAGCTCCGCCCGCCACGCGTCGGCTGCCCTCACGTCGATGGCGCGGTGACTCCAGAACTTGGGGTCGCCAGGCACCCTGGAAGGAAGGTAGAGACCTTTGCTCATCTTGACGTGGGCATCCTCGTAGGGGCGGAGCATGGCGGGCTCAAACGGCACATTGAGAAACCCGCACAGTTCCTCGAGCGACTGACGCGGGTCGGCGACGAGTTCTTCGAAGCGGACGCGGTGCTGCCTTCCCTCGGGGACAGATTCCAGGAAACCGAGGATGTTCTGCTGGCAAACCAGCCAAACCAGCTCGCCCAGCTCACGTGGCGCAAACGGGTGGCTGCCACGTAGGAGCAAGCGATCGAGGCGCACCTCCTCCGCGGAGCGGACGGTGCCCCCTGGGTGGCGCAAGAGGTGGATGAAGCGGGGGTTTTGAAAATACCAATCCGCTCGGGCGAGGACTTCCGCGTCCAGAGCATAGCCTGTCGACTTTTCGACAAGCATGCGATCTCCAGCCCACTGCTACAATAAGCGATAGAAGTCGGCAACGGGGAGGTCCTTTGCCTCGTAGCCGTACAGGATTCGTTCCGCCTGTTCCCGGTCGCAATCTCTGAGTTGCATGACGGCGCGCTGGCAGCCCTCGAGCAGAAATGAGTGTCGACCCGAGCAGGCCGCCTTCCGCTGACCGAGGGAATCGAACGACAGGAGGTTGAGCTCCGGTGGTGCAAAGAGGTCGGGATGACCAGCCAGGAGGACCCGCAACAGGGTGGACCCGGACCGCGGCGCGGACAAGAGAAACACCGCCGGGGGGGTTTTCCGCTCGTCCGGGCGGCCTGCGCCGGGCCGCAGCGGCGCAATCCTCAGCCGGAACTGCTCGAGACACCGTTCGTCGACGGCGAGCGCGGCGTCCTGCTGCGGTGGCAGAGTCGGCGGATGGCCCTCTAGGCGAGCCACCTCGCCCGGATAGTGCTGGCGCAGGTAGGCTTCGCAGGCGGCGACAGTCGGTGCGTCGTGGATCGTCGCAGGGTGTATGCAAGCTCCTAGTTCTTCTTGCAGCCTGTCGGCCATGAGGACGGCCTTGGCATGGTTTCCGCCGTGGTCGAAGAAATCGTCGTCAGGCGCCACCCGTACCATGCCGAGTAGCTCGCGCCACAGCGCAGCAAGCAGCTCGCTTAGGGCAGTTCGGGTCGAGCTACTCATCGGGTTCAATCCGGAACGTGTTCTCGTGGCGCGTTCCTTACTCGGCGGCAGCCCGGAGCTGCGGATCCCGATCGGCAGATCTCGACTCGCAGGTAGTCGGGGGTGGGGGCACAGCTTCTGGGCCCTGCTTGAGCAAGACGCCGTCGTCGGAGCTCTTAACCTCGTGAAACCCCGCGAGGCGGAACGAGATCTCCACCATTCGATTCCGGCCGGTGCGTCGGAGATCGGCACACAGGGGGGCGCCGGCGTCGCGCGCGCATCGCATCACATGGTGCAGCAGGACCGTGCCGACGCCCCGCGAGATCACTCGACAGGACGTCAGCAGCAGTTTGAGCGTCCAGGCTCGTTTCGCACACGCGACAAGGGCCAGCCCGATCCGCCCGTAGTCTCCGTAGCGGTCCTCGAGCCGTGCCATCAACAGCAGGTGGTGTTCGGATCGCCGAAAACGGTCCAGCTCCTCGAGCGTGTAGGTGTAGCCAGTGGAGTTCAACTGATTCGTGCGCACCGTGAGCTCCACGGCCCGCGCCAGATCGCCCTTTTCCGCTGGAAAGACCGAGAGTTTCATCCCAAGAGAGGCGAGAAAGGCCTCCTTCGGGCCGTTGTACGCCTCTTCGTCCATCAGTCGCTGCCCGTCACGGAGGTAGCTCGCGCGGCGAGCACGCGTGTCCTCGCTCACGGCGGGCGGGTTCATCTCGGGCAGATCCAGCAGTGAGTCGAGGTCCCTGGCGTCCAAGCACCGCACACTTGGTAGGTAGAAGCTCACCTCGTCCCGCTCGAAAGCCTCGTCATCCAGAAAGGCCACGCACTCGAGGTCGATGCCGAGTGTCTCGGCTATGTGACGGACGGAATCTGCTTTGGCGCCCCAACCGATCTGCGGGCACAGGAAGAAGCTGTCCAGCCCCAGATATCGAAGCCTGGCAATGGCTGCGTCGTGATCGTTCCTGCTGGCCACGGACTGAAGAATTCCCCGCTGGTCCAGTGCTTGCACCACAGCCGCCGCACCGGGTCGCAGAGCGACGGAGTCGTCCTCCGCCAAAACGCCCGACCAGAGCGTCCCATCGAGGTCCCAAACCAGGCATTTCGCGTACGAGCGCCCATGACCAGGTGCGGGGGCTGAACTCATCTCAGCCCCTGGTCATGAATCTGGTAGGCATGCTCCGCTATCTCCAGTTGCAGAACCTGATTGCTCCCCTCGATGATCTCCATGACTTTGGCGTCGCGCAAGAAACGCCCCACGGGGTAGGCCTCGTTACACCCGTTGGCACCATGCATCTGCACTGCGTCGCTTGCGGCCCGGACGGCAATCCGTGAAGAGAAATACTTCGCGCAAAGGGTGTCGACGACGGCATCCGGCTCTCCTCGGTCCCGTAGCGTGCCCGCGCGGACGCAGAGCTGCGTGGCCGCCTTCAGGTTGACCAGCATTTCCGTCATCGGGGGTATCCATTTAACCGGTGTAAACTGAGCCGGTGGATCAGCCTCGTGCTGGCACGCACTATCCGCGGTCCGTGGGCGAGTTCCAGGCCTGGTTCCGGACCGATGCGGACTGCCTGGACTACCTGGAGTGGCTGCGGTGGCCCGCCAGCTTCGCCTGCTTGGACTGCGGCCATGATGGGGGCTGGCGGCTGGGCGACGGTCGCTTCATGTGCTCAGGGTGCGGCGGCCGTACGTCGGTGACAGCGGGCACGATCTTTGACCGGACGCGCACGCCGCTAACGGTTTGGTTCACCGCCTGCTGGCTGTTCGCCACCGGCAAGGACGGGATCTCGGCGCTGAGCCTGAAGCGGACGCTGGAGATCGGCTCCTACCAGACCGCGTGGGCGATGCTCCATCGGCTGAGGTCGGTGCTGGTGCGCCCGGGCCGGGACCGGCTGGCCGGGATGGTACAGGTAGATGAGACCTACATCGGCGGTGAGGAGGCGGGGCTGCGCAGCGGCCGGGCCAAAGGCAAGAAGGTTTTGACCGGGATCGCGGTGGAGGTCCGGGAGCCGAGAGGATTCGGACGGTGCCGGATGCTGCCGCTGACCGATGCGTCGGCCGCCTCGTTGCACGCCTTTGTAACGGCTCACGTCGAGCCGGGCGCGAGGGTCGTCACCGACGGCTGGCAGGGCTACCGCGGGCTGGAGAAGCTCGGCTACGTCCACGACCGGCGCAGCCAGCGGGCCGCCCGAACCCGCGGGGAGGATCCCGGTGAGCTACTGCCCGCAGTGCACCGGGTCGCCTCGCTAGCCAAGCGGTGGTTGCTGGGTACCCACCAGGGCTCGGTGAACGACGCGCACCTGGCCAGCTACCTGAATGAGTTCGCGTTCCGCTTCAACCGCCGCACCTCCCGCAGCCGCGGGATGGTGTTCTACCGAGTGCTCGAGCTCGCCGTCGCCCACGACCCGGTGCGCTACCAGGATCTCATCGCCACCCAGCGGCCCCGGGCAGTGCCGCCCTCGCAGCCGCAGGCGCGCGGGCACCCGCCGAGCCTGGAGCGCTCTCCAGCGAACCGCCCGTGGAGAACTGCCAACCTGGACTCCTCCGGTTAAATGGAGATCCCCATGCCTGGAACTCGCCCACGGACCGCGGATAGTGCGTGCCAGCACGAGGGTGATCCACCGGCTCAGTTTACACCGGTTAAATGGATACCCCCGAGGGCCTTCGATGAAGGGTCGGAGGATCGTCGATCGTCCCTAGGAAGGAGTCTTGGCCAATGAACCGCCCATACTCAGCGTCGTAGTACCTGGCCTTTGCGTAAGGGTTCGCCCCTGTGGGGTCTCACGCACTACGAGACACCGCACCGAAGATGCGGATTGCCGAGCCGACGGCTCGGCTTCAGTTGGTTTTTAAAGAGCCACCCGACGTGCGGGTGCCGTGATTTTACTTGAAGAGGGGGCTCAGACTGGGCTTTTCAGCGACGCCGTGGGGATGATCCGTTGCGCTTCGATGAGGCGTCAGGGCTTCAGGAATTCGATCGGGTACGCGAAGAGGTTCGGGTGTGAGGCCAGTTCGTCGAATGCCTCGACGATCACACCTGGGCTGAGACGCTGGGTCTCTTCCTGAGGCCAGTAGACCAGACCTCGCAGTGCCCGCCCCTCGCCAATCCAGCGGTATGCGACCGGAAGCAGCCGCTTGTCGTTCGTCGCAAACACCCGATCGTCCTTCACGCCGTAGTCGAGGAGGCTCTCGTCAAGCGTGTCTTGTGGAAACACGTCGACGGCGCGCACCACGTCCCATCCTGAATCTCGAAGAGCTTTCACGATCGCGACGGAGAGGTGGACGTCTGTGAGGATCCGAAAGGGACGGATCACTTCGATCGCGTCGCCAGGTACTCAGCCTTTCTCTGCTCGTACTCCGCAGCGTAGCGGCTACCCTCGGCGAATTCTTCGTCGATCTCTTCTTTGTTGTCGTGGTAGTACGCCAGCGCAGCGTGCACTTCGGCCAGGGTCAGCGGTCGGTCCGAGTAGTGCTCGAGCATCTCCTCGAGCTTCATTCCCCACCCCTGCAGGACCACGATGTCACGCACGGTGACGCGCGTTCCCTCGATACGCGCACTTCCGCACCGCACACCCTCGGTCTTCACGATGTGCGGATAGCTCGCCGCCGCCATCGGTGCCGTCGCCATACCTTGATTCTAACGCCCCCGTGGAAGGGACCGATCGACCTCGATCACTCGCCTCCACCCTTCTCTGAGCGACGCTTTGTTTCGGCGCGCTCCCTGTTCTTCAGCGTCTTCTCTCGAGGATGCGCCTTCCTTACCGCCCTAGCCAGGTCGCGCGGTACGACGTGCGCGTAGATCGCCGTCGTCTGGACGCTCGCGTGGCCGAGCAGCTTCTGCACGTGACGGACGTCGGCGCCGCCTTGGATCAGGTGCGTGGCGCAGCCGTGACGCAGCGTGTGCGGCGTCACGCGGATGTCCAGGCCCGCCGCCTTCGCGTTGTTTCGCACGAGCGCCTGGATGCTCTGCACGCGAAAGCGGGTTCCTCGTCGAGAGATGAAGAAGGCGCGCTCCGTCGGATCCTTCAGCATCGTGGGTCGCGACTCCCGAAGGTAGAGGTCCAGGGCCACGGCTGCGCGACCCACGAGCGGCACGACTCGATCCTTGCGGCCCTTCCCCGTTCGAATCAGGACGAGCCCTCGGGTGAGATCGACGTCCTTGAGGTCCAGGCGCTCGCACTCTCCCACCCGGATCGCGGCACCGTAGAGCAGCTCGAGGACGGCACGGTCTCGCTTCCCCCGCGGCGTGGAGGGATCGGGAGTGGACATCAAGCGCCGAGACTGACGCTGGTTGAGGGCCGCGCGAGGCAGCTTCGTCCACGAAGGCAGCACCAGGTTCAGCGTCGGATCCTGAAGCACGACGCTGTGACGCTCGAGAAAACGAAACAGCCGCTGCATCAGGTACAGGTGAGTCCGCTGCGTCGCGGGCGAGTAGCGCCTTCCTGTCACCAGGCTCTTCGCCTGAGTGAGGGCACGCGCGTAGGCGGTGATGACGGCCTCGTTCACCCTGCGCACATCGCGGATCCGTTTTTCTCTTAAGTGAGCAAAGAAGCGCGAGAGTACCGTGCGGGCCTGGGCGAGCATCGACTTCGAGTACCACCGCGCTTCGAGCTCGGCGGCGAAGGCGTCGAGGACGGCCTCGAACGCGCGTGGATCGATCCCTTTCGGCCTACCGGCCACGGGGATGCGATCGCTTCAAGACCTTGCTCAGGTCCGAGATCTCGATGTGGGTGTAGATCTCGGTAGAGGACAAGCAGGAGTGCCCGAGCAGCTTCTGGATGTGACGGATGTCCGCGCCGCCCTTGAGCAGGTGCGTCGCCACCGAGTGACGCAGGGTGTGGCAGGTGATGTGCTTCTCGATCCCCGCCGCACGAGCCGCATCTTGGACGATCTCGTTGAGCAGCGACGCATACATCCGGCCGCCGCGCAGCGCCAGGAAGAGCCAGCGTGACTTCATCGCTCCTCGAATCCGAGGGCGGCCTTCTGTGAGATACGCCTCGATCGCCTGAGCCGCGGCGCGGGTCAAAGGAAGGTTTCGATCCTTCGATCCCTTCCCCTGCACCACGCGCAGGATCCGATCCTCGACGTCGACGTCGGTGCACTTCAGCTTGGCCAGCTCACCCTCGCGAATCCCGGTGCCGTAGAAGACCTCGAGGATGGCCCGGTCGCGCAGAGCCAAGGGGGTCTTGGCCGTGATTGCTTCGACGAGCCGGCGCGCCTCGGTCCGGGTCAGGATTGTGTGCGGAAGTCGCTTCTCGGGACGGGGGTAGCGCACCGCGCCCGAAGGGTCCGACAGCAGGTAGCCGCGCTGGCACAAGAAGCGAAACAGCTTCTTCACCGACGCGATCCGCTGCGTCTGTTCCGCGATCGAGTACGGCGTGTCGTCCTTCTGGCGCAGGGTGCAGACGTGGGACTGGTACGCTTCGACGTCGGCCACACGCACCTCCACTAAGGCGACCCCACGCTGCTGAATCCGAACCAGAAAAAGCCTCGCCCCGCGCAGCACATTCTTCGCCGTCTTCTCGGCGTAGCTGGCGAAGAGGTGGTCCTCGAAGAGCGTCGCGCAGAGCCCGTTCGACGGCGGCGAGGCGTTGCCCGCGAGATCGACGGCGGCGACACGAGGAAGGCGTCGACGTCGCCGATCACGAGACCAGGTGCGTTCGCGATGCGGTCGTTGCAGCGCACCAGGTACCCGGCGACGTCGGTCGCGAGGCTTTCGGTCCACGTCGCCGTGAGGGAATCGGGCAACGCCCCCAGGCTCACGTCCGTCAACACCGGCGCGTCCGGGGCGACTGTGTCGACGGACACGGCCACCGTCGTGCGCCCGATGTTGCCGGACGTATCTTCGGCCTCGAGCGCCAGGACGTGCGGGCCGTCGTCGAGGGCGTCCCAGCTACCGAGGGCACCGGCGCTGACGGGCAGCCCACCACGCGCGATCTCGACGAACGTCGGTGGGTCTGTGCCGGCTCCGACCAGCAATCGGTACTCGGCGAAGTCGTCCGGGCTGAAGGCCGTGCCGCGGACCTCGACGCTGCCGGAGACGACGTCGCCCGTGGCGGGCACACGTAGATCGACGGTAGGCGGTGTGCGGTCGACGCGCACGGTCACGACCGCCGGCGCGCTCTCGTTGCCCGCGTGATCGACCGCGACGATCGAATACGTCTGCTCGCCTTCCGGGACGCTTGCGTCCACGAGCTGAGTGTCGGTCACGTCCGCCGAGGGCCCGCCTTCCCGCGAGACGCGGTAGCCCGCGACATCCGGGTCGCCGGGCTCGGTCCAGCTCAGGGCCACGTCGGCCGTGCCCGGGCCGCCGGCTCCGTCGAGCACTTCGGCCTGCGGGTCGATCGGAGCGCCCGGAGGCACGGTGTCGACCGTCACCGTCGTCAGGGCGACGGCTTTCTGTCCCACGGCGTCCGTCACCGTCAGGCGCAACGTGTGGACGCCGTCGGGCGAGAAGGGCCAGGTTTCGGCGAGTATCCCGTCGACGATCGGGGTTGCGGCCACGGCGATCGGCGTCCACTCGAACGCGCTGGCGGCGTCGCCCGGGGCGAACGCCAGCTCCCACTCGGTCAGGTTCTCGTCCGTGGCGGTGCCGTTGATCGGGAGCGTCCCGTTGATCGCGTCGTCCGCGACGGGTGAGGTGATGATGGCGGTCGGGGGGGTGGCGTCGATCGTGACCGTCGCCCGGACCTCGCTCGTAGAACCGGATCAATCGGTCGCGATGAGGCGCAGCGTGTAGGAACCGTCGCTCAGCGACGAGACGTCCCAATCGCCGAGCGCCACATCGTTGCCCACGAGCGTGGTTCGTGCGATCTCGGCGAAGAAGGGCGGGTCGATCCCCGGGCCGAAGCTCAATACGGCCTCGACGAGGTTGTCGTCGTCGTCGCGGCCGGTCACGGATACGGTTCCGGCGTTCGCCGCCAGGATCCCAGCCTCGACCGGTGTGTTGATGCGAACGACGGGCGCGATCGAGTCGATGATGAAGTCCCGGTCGAGGGTCGCCCGGTTTCCGGCCGCGTCTTCGGCCACGACAGACAGGGTCTGCCGTCCCTCGGAGAGCGTCACGAGCGAGCCCAGCACGCCCACCCGGCTCTCGTTGCTCTCGTCGAGCAGCAAGGGATCGCCTCCGGGCGGTAGGCCGATCAGCGTGTAGCTGGTGAGACGCGCATCGGTGATCGACCCCTCGATCATCGAATCGCGGATCACGCACGCGTCGACCGCAGGAGCGGTGATGTCGACGAGGGGCGGCGTGGTATCGACGACGACCTCGAGCTGCTCAGCCTGCGAGCCCGAGGCGCCCTCGGCCGTCGCCAAGAGGTCGGCCGTGTGGGTCCCGTCGGCGGCCGTGCCCCCGAGCCCGTCGAGTCCGTCCCAGACGACGGCGTAAGTGCCGGCGTCCTGCAGCGCATCGTCGACGAGCGTGCGCGGCTGGCCGAGGTCGATGGTCAGCGTCACGCGCGCCTGGGCGAGCAACGTGTACTCGAACGTCGCGGTGTCGCTCGCGCCGTCGCCGTTCGGCGAGAGAACATCGGGCGTGACCGCGAACCGATCGATGAACGTCCGCGGCTGTACGTCGACCGTGGCGTGCGCCTCGCCGACGTTGTCGGCCTGGTCGGTCACGAGCAGCCGCAGCGTGTAGATCCCTGGTGTGGCGGGCGTATCCCAGCCTCCGAGCGGCCCCTCCGTCTCCACCTCCTTCGACTGGACCGGCACGTCGGCCCAGTCTGTGGGCGTCGGTCCGCTGCCGAACTGGATCTCGTAGCTGCGGAAATGCGCGTCGCTCGCAATCCCGCGCACGGGCACGACGGCACCCGCGGCCTCGTCTTCGACGGGTCGGGTGAGGCTGGCCGTCGGGGGTGTGAGATCGACCGTGGCCCGCACGGTCAGGTCGGTCGATGAACCGCAATCGTCCGAAGCGACGACGACGACCTCGTAGTCGTCTTCGGGCGCAACGGCACCGAAGGCGTCGCGACCGTCCCAAACGAACTCGTGGAGTCCGGCGGGGAGTGGGGCGGAGGCGATCTGGTGTAGCAGATTGCCGTCCAGTCGCACCTCGGCCTCGACGTCGGCCGGCCGGTCGAGGCGGACGCTCACCGTCGCCGTGTCAGACGCGCCGTCCCCGTTGGGGGAGAAGACGAGCTCCGGATCGGACTCGAGGGTCAGGACCGGCGGGTCGCGGCGCAGCACGATGTGCCGTTCGAGCGTCGTCTCGAGACCCGAGCGGTCGCAGAACGTCGTTCGGAGCGTGTAGGCCCCATCCTCTCTGTCGCGGACGTCCCACGAGAGCGTGGACTGACCAGTGCTCACGTCGGGAAGCCGGGAGCCTCCGCCCAAACCGAGGTAGCCCCCGCTGACGCATGTGCGCTGATTCGGCGGTACTGCGGTCACGACGCCCGCGGAGTCCGTCACCTCGAACGCCCGGAGGTGAAGCACGTCGACGGGCTCGTCCCGGCCGACACAGACGACGGCGTCCTCCAAGGGAGCGACGATCGAGCCGGTCGGCGGCGTGCGATCGACCACGAGCGTCCGGTCGACGAATTCGGCCAATGTTTCAGTGGGGGGCTCGCCGGCAACCCTCAGTCGGCCGAAGACATCCAGCAGGCCTTCGTCGAACTCGGCGACGTTCAACAACAGGGGCTTCTTGGAGAAGCCTGCCGGCGCCACGAACTCGGGAAGCGGCTGCCGACCGGGGCCCACTTCGACGGCCACCGATACGTCGACTGCCAGCGGGTTGGCGACGGACGCCACTGCGGGGATCCGATCTGGACTGGCCGCCTCACATGCGACCGGCTCGCGCTCGAACGTCAAGTCGAACGGGCAGAAGGGCACGGTTGCCCGGAGTTGGAAGCAGGCGTCGTCGTGCCGGAACACTTCCCCTGTAGCCGTGGTGACCTCGACTTCGAGCACGAGGTCGTTCACGCCGCAAACCGGCGTTGGGACCGTGAAGCTCCCTGCGATGCTCGGGCCGTCCGGGCCTGGAGGAATCGGCGAAAGCGGAAACACTTGATTGATCACTTGACTGGTGACGCGGACGCTGGCCGTGGAGATCGTCTCCGGGCTCTCACCTTTCACCAGGATGGAGAATCGCGCGAGGTCGGTCCCGGGTATCTCTTCATAGGAGACGCCGGCGATCTCGAAGAAGGACTCGCAGGCTCGGAACTGGAACTCTTCGCTCATCACCGTTCTGGCATCGGCATCGGTTGCGAAGCGGCCGAACAGAGCCTCGTCGAGAGGGAGGGCCAGCGCTGGGAAGTCGACGGTCGCATCGATCAGATCACTCCCCTGGCCCACGACGCCAGTGGAGCTCCAGTCCCCCAGCTCCTGCCGATATTCGAAGCTGAGCTCGGACGTCTCCGGAGATCGAACCGTTTCGCCGAGGTCGAATGCCGTGAGCGGCGGAGGGAGCACGTAGACACGACCCGGGTCGAGGGGCGGCTCGATCACACGTCGGCTCGGTCCATCTGGAGTCGGCACGGCGGCCGTGGCCAGGATGAGACGCTCCGGGGGCGGCGGCACTGGCACCGTTGTTTGGTTGCCGGCGAGGTCCTCGGCGACGAAAAGGCCGCCCCCCTTCACGGCCTCGAGCAGGAGGAACTCGGTCTCATCCTCGATCGCATCGGCGAGCCGCCCCTCCTGCCGACGTGGGATCGGTCGTCCATCCTCATCGACGCGAATCAGGCCGTCCTCGTCGAGCTCCGGATCGAACACGAGCTCCGTCCCGCTGAAGCCGGCTGGGCCGCTCCAGCCCTTGAGGTGGGCGTCGAAGACGTGCCACGAGCGATCGGCAGTGATTCCACCCCGCGTGTCGCCTTCGTCGTTGATGGGTATGAGCGTCGCGCGCGGCTCCCCGTAGCTCCAGGAGATGTCCGGGGGCGTCGTATCCACCTCGACCGGGAATGGCAGCTCGTTGAGAGAGCGGGTGTAGCTACCGTCGGGAACGACGCCGCCTTGTTCGTCGCGCCCGTCCCATTCGAAGAAGGCCGGACCCGCCGCCGGATGGTCGATGCCGGCTCGGCGCACGATCGTGCCCGCAACGTCTGTAATCTGCAATTCGACCAGCGTCGGCTCCTGCACCAGGTAGTCGAGCCGCACCGCCTCCTTGACGCCATCCCCGTTAGGCGAGATCAGGCCCTCGCTCTGCGTGATGTTCGCGATCGGCGAGCGCAGCTCCCAGGCGACGACATGGATCTGGCTGCGCTCGTTGCCGGCTAGATCGCGAACGGTGAGACGGACCCGGTAGTCGCCTGGCAGCGCCGGCGCGAAGATCGCCAGGCGATCGTCGACAACCGGCTGCTCGGAGGCCGCGCCGATCGGGCGGAAGATGTCCGGCTCGGTGCTCCTCGCATACTCGAGCTGGAAGCTCCTCAGGTGACGGTCACCGACGGAGCCGCGCAGCTCGATGCCAGCGTTGCCGGGCAGGCGGAGCGCCTCGAACGTCGCCGTCAGGTTCAGCAGCGACTGCAGGGCGAAGTGGTCGCTCCCGAACTTGCCGGCGCAGGCCGGGTCCCGGAAGTGCGCGATGCCCCCGCGAGACGACGTGGTGACGGTTTGCCCAGCGAGCGGCAGCGCACCCGCCCCATCGGGCGACGCGACGATGGTGCTGCCGTTCGTGGCCGGGTACAGGAGCCGGTCGAGCGCCGGCGACCAACTGATCGGCGGAATGGACTCGTCCAAAGAAGGCGGGAACTGGATCAGCGCAGCCGGCAACCAATCCAAGCGGGTGACCTCCGGAATCGGGCTGGACGAGCCAGCTCACTTCGACCCTGCAGAACTCGGACTCGCCCCCTTGGTCTTCTACCCGCTCCCCCGCGTTCACGTAGACGCTGCCGTCGGAGCGGACACCCGCGTCGCACACCTCGTCAGCTCCGGAATCGAGAACGATCTGTGAGAAGCCGGTGCCGTCACGCCTCACCACGTCGACCGCGCGCCGGTCCCCGTCCTCTTCTCGCGAGGAGGGGTTGACCAGGTTGCCGCCGTCCGGCAGCCAGCGCCAGTCGCCGGAGGGCAAGGTCGCCAAGACCGAACCGGACCGGTCGAGGATTTGATCCCCGGCAACGATCGAGAGACCGTCCGGAGACCAGCGTGTCGAGTTGAAGGACATCGTCAGGGCGCGTCGCGTTCCGGTGGCCAGGTCGACCACGAACGTCTCGTTAAACCGCCTGACGATCACCTCCAGTCCGTCCGGCGAAACGGGGCTGAAGTCCGTGAAACCCGCCCCCGAGTACCAATCGTCCTGCGCGACGTACTCGACGTCGCCGTCGAGGGTGACGCGGATGAGGCCGAGCGGGAAGTCAGGAACGAACGAATGCCCGATGATGAAGAGCGCCTCGGCCTCCGAGGGCAGCCAGGCAGGACCGCGCAACTGGAAGTTGAAGGGCTCCGGAGGAAGGGAGCAGGTGAGATTGCGCACCGCGACGAGCCCCGTGCCCGCCGCGTCGTGCAGGGTGCTTCGATTGGTGTCGACGTGAGCGATGACGCGACCGAGCGCGCGGCCCCCTTCGCCCTGGAGCACGAATGCGTAGTCGCCGTCCGCCACGAGCCGACCGCTCTCGTCGCGCCCGTCCCAGTCGATCTGGCCGGCCTCGGGCGCGTCTTCGGCCAGCGTTCGGATGCCGGCGCCTCGCGCATCGGTGACAACGACGTCGACCGGGACGTTGGCGCGGTAGGCCAGCGTCGTCTCGTCCTGGGCGCCGTCGCCGTTGGGGGAGAAGTGGGGGTGGGTCAGGAAGAGATCCGCGTCCTGAACGACCACCGACTGGCGGCTGAGGTTGCTCCCCTCGTCCTGCTCGACGACGGCATCATCGGCGTCGACGACGAGGGAGAGCGTTCGCACGCCCGGGGGAGCGGCCGGTGTCCAGCTCAGCTCGACCGAAGCCGAAGCGCCAGGAGCCAGCCCCGGCACTGCGACGTCGCCGATCAGCACGCCACTCTGCGGCTCGCCTTCCCACGCCCGCAGCACGGTCGCGGAGGCCGTCTGAGCCCCGAGGTTGCGCAGCGTGGCGCGCACGTCGACCGGCTCCGACGCGCGCGGGAAGGCCGGGTCGAGCACGACGGCGGCGGTCGTCAACACCAGATCGGGAAGCCCGAGGACGTCGAAGGGCCGGAAGCCGCGGTTGTCGGTCTCGTCGTACTCGGCGATCAGGTCCTGAGGGTCGACGACGACGAAGACGCCCTGAGCGCCCCGCGCATCGACCGGATTCCAGTCGATCGAAAGAGCCACTGCGTCGCCCGCGCTCAGCCCGGACGCGGTGGCCTGGCCCAGCGGCACGCCGCCCGCATCGGGATCGCCGAGGAAGAGGTCGGCGACGAATCCGGGCGCATCGACCGCCGAGCCGTTCACCACCAGCGCCGAGACGGTCGCCGCGCCGCCCTCGAGGGGTGGATCGGGCGAGAAGGCGACATCCGCGCCACTGACCGCGAGGTTGGTCAGCGGCGAGGCGGCGATGTCGACGTCGATGTCGACCGCGTTGTTGGTCTCGTCGAGCTCCGCGACCAGGTCGAAGGGGTCGGCCTCGACTCGCAGCTCGGCGGGAGTCCCGGTGAAGGACGTCGTCCATGAGAGCACCACCACGGTCGACGCGCCCGGTGGGAGGCTCACGAGCGTGCGCGTCAGCTCGCTCAGTCCTCCCGCATCGCGACGCTCGAGAACGACGGGCAGGTCGAACACCGCCGCTGTGCCACGGTTGCGCACCGTCGCGGTGACGTCGATCGGCTCGCCTACGATCACAGAGTCGGAGCTGACGGCGACCTCGCCCGGGAACATGGCGACGTCGAACGTGTTCTGGGGGTCGGTGACCGAGATGCTCGCCTGGTTGTTCGCCTCGTCCGTCTCGACGACCAGGTCCGCGGGATCGGCGACGATGATCAGGCTCCGCGATCCGGGAGTCGGCAACTCGAACGCCAGGTCGAGGATCGTGGACGACCTCCCTTCGAGGGAAACGCTCAGGGTCGCGAGCGGAGGCGCACCGATGTCGCCATCGAAGACCGACGCTTCGGTGACGGCCGCATCGACACCCAGGTTGCGCGCCACCACGCGAATGCTCGTCGGCTGCGGAACGAAGGACATGACCGAGGGCTCGACTGTGAGCAGGCCGAAGGCGAAGTCCGGCCCCGGCGGCAGCGGACCCGTCACCTCCAGATCGATCTCGGCCTCGTTGTTGCGTTCAGCCTCACCCTCGTCGATCGCGAAGTCGGCATCGGCGATCGCGACGATCGCGTGGCTCCCCTCTGCACCGCTCGTGTCCCAGAACACCGAGACCGAGATGGCCTCGCCCAGACCGAGCGGGGGAACTACCGCCGCATCGATCAACGTTCCGCCAGCGAGCGGGCGGCCGTCGAGAACCCGCAGGAGGCTCCCGGGAGCCGGCGCCTCGCCGAGATTGCGGACGGTGACGGCGATCTCGACGCTCTCACCCGCCTCGGCCGGCGCGGGTGTGGCGACGATGTCGAAGGGCGTAAGGACCAGGTCGGGAAACGGCCCATCGACCCTGAGGCTGCGCGATGTGGCGTTGTCGAACTCGCGCGACTCGGCAACCTCCTCGTCGGCGTCGGCCACGACGTACAGCGTCTGAGTCCCAGCCTTCCCGCTCGTCGCGTAGTCGAATGCCACGCTCGCCTGCTCGCCGGGTTGGAGCGCGGGCACGAAGGCATCGGCGAGCCCGGGCGCCGTCGCAGGATCGGCGTCGAAGAGCCGCGCCACACTCGGAGGCGTTGCCGTCGCGCCCTCGTTGAGGACGACCGCGGTGACGCGGACCAGGTCGCCTTCCGGCACGGGAGCCGGATCGAGTACGAGGTCGTCAGGCGGGACGACCAACGCGTCGACGACCTGCGCCGTCTCGAACGGGCTGCCGTTCCAGCTCCCGTCGAGTGACTGGTGGCTCTCGAGCCACGCCACCGCCGCGTCGATCACCTCGGGGGCGGCGGCCGACCGCACGAGCCCCTGAAGCGCGAGTGCCGTCGCGTAGGGCGTGCTCGGACTCTCGCCGAAACCTCCGTCCAGGTTGTGCCGGGAGCGGAGGCCGGCCGCAGCTGCCGCAATCTGGTCCTGCGCCTCGGCCGTCTCCACCCAATCGAGCAGCGCGAGCAGCACCTGCGCCGTTGCGATCGTCGAAGCGTCGGCACCCGACACCATCGGCCAGAGCCCGGGTGTCACGGCGAGGTCCGGGAGTTGGGCGAGAGCGCTCCGGACCTGGGCGTCTGCGGGGCGACCCAGGGCGTGCAGCGCTCGCAGGGCGAGCGCCGTGTCGAAGGCGTCGCTGCGGTAGCCGGATGCGACGCCGAAGCCGCCGTCTGTGTTCTGCGAAGCCTGGACGCCCGCGGCGAGGTCGTCCGCGCCGAGCAGCGGCGTCGTCGTCTCGGCCAACGCCACCGCCCGCCGCGCCCGGTAGTCCAGGTTGCTCGGCTGCTGGCCCAGCAACCACGTGATGCCCTGCTGGTAGCCGAGCTGAGACGAGTGGCCCACCGCTCGAAGCGTGCGAAGGACCGCAGCCGTGTCGAGCGCGGTGCCCGGCGAGTCTTCCCAGTGGCCGTCGATCGATTGGCGACCCTCCAGCCACGCCACCGCCTGCGGCAAGTCGGGTACGGGCGCGAAGACCGGATCGGGGCGCTCAGCGAGCGTCGTGTCGGCGATCGCCACGCCCTTGGTCAGAGCGAAGAAGTGGGCCGGGAATGCCTGGCGCACGCGATCGACGGCCGCGAGGTCGTCGGCGTCGGGCTCTACCCCGGGGGCGGTCAGGAAGATGAAACCGAACCGGAAGACCTTGGGTGAGAAGAGGTCGCCCGGGTCGCGCGGCCCTTCCGCCTAGATGATCTGATCGATGCTGACGGACTCCGCCGTCGCCATGATCGTCTCGCCCTCGCTCGGCTCTTTCGTCGGGTCGAAGTCCGGATTGCGAAGCAGGGTGAACGGAGCAACCTTTTCCGGAGAGAGGAAACCCATCAGGTACAGATCGAGGTCCGAATAGCGGAGGCCGAGCCGATCCGCCTGATACGTCCCGTCGCCCTGCGCGGCCCAATCGACGCCGTCCATCACCGAAGCGTCCGAGTCGAGTAGCGTGCTCCAGTGGGCTGCGTCGCGGCCGAGCAGATCGCCGGAGCTGGTCCCGACACCATCGACGTAGCTGACCTCCACGAGCCATTGGTGGCCCAACTCGTGGGAGAGCACGTTGAGGGTGCCGAGGAAGCCCGGGTCGCCAGGTGTGAGCAAGAGCGGGCCGGAAGACGTGCTGAGAGTCCGGTAGCGCGAAATCGCGGCCATGTCGAGGTAGCTGCCCAGGCGAGCAGGGCTGCCGTAGCGCGCTCCGGAGTTGGCGGGCGCAAAGCCGATCCCCGCCACGTCGTTGCGAACCAGGAAGTTGAGCGCGATGGCGTCTGGTGTGTCGAATTCGAAGTTGGTGAAGACGACCAGGAAGTCGTAGAGGTCGCCGTGGTCCTGATAGAAGCGCAGCGCGACCGCTGCGCGGGCGTCGAAGTTCGGGTCGCCCGAGGAGAGATTCTTGTCGTAGTCGGACCCGTCGTGCTCGATGATCGCGATCGAGCCCACGTCGCGGGTGATGCCTGAGCCACTGTCGGGTAGCGGCTCGACCTGCGCCCTCAGCGACGTGGCCACGAAGAGGCAGCTCAGAACGAATGCCGCGTTTCGGATCTGGAGACCGCCGAACGACCCAGTTCGCAGATCGCCGCAAACAACCGACGGAATCTCTGATTCTCGGCTCGCGAAACGCGCAATCCGGCCCTCACTCTATTGAGGGTGCGGAGGGGCGAGAAAAAACGGAGCATGAACGAGAAAGAAGAGTCGGCGCGTTCGATGGCGGTTGCCGCGAGCGGGCGGCGTTGGGCCGGACAGCGCCATCGCTTCGGGTGCACGGAATCGCGATGGGGTCGGGGCCCAACATTGCTCCGTTTCCAGGGGTTCGAGGAAGGGCGGATATTGTACAGAACGATGCGAGTGAATGGGCGTTTTGTGGTTCTCGCTGCCGGCCCGAGCGACCATCAGCTATACAGCTGATCCGGAGGCTCGGCAGCGAGGCCACCATGACAATCCGTCGGACACTCGAGCCGTCTTCATTTGTGTGCGGCACTGGAATGCGCCCCGCGCAACCACCCGATAGGATTCACCTCGACATCGAGGAGGGGGAACGGATGGCTCAACAGACCTGGAGCATCGACGCAGTAGCAGAGCCATACCGCGGCGCGCGGTCGAGGCCATCACGGACCGGCGCCCGCCCGGGGAGTACTGGGTCTGCTACGGGCGTCCGGGCAACTTCATCACCTACGTCCGCAACGTTCTCCTCTTGATGCCGTTGCTCGGGGTCGGCCTCTTCATCGTCCTGGCCGGCGGCGCGGGCCTGACCGCGCTCCTGTTCAGCGACTCAGAGTCGCCGGTTCCCTTGGCGTCGCTCGCCTTTCTCGGAACCTTCGGCACGATCGGCCTGGCGACGGGCTGCTGCTTCTTGCCGATGTACGGCATTCCCATGGCGATCTTCTTCTGGAGGCACCGCGCCATCGAGCAGCGACCCGAGCGAAACGCCGTCGCGCTGGGTCCCGAAGGCGTCCTCACGATTGGCGAGAGCCCGTTCGGCGGACGAGTAGTGCTGCGGCCCTGGGACATGATTCAGCAGCCCCAGCTGCGGACGTTCATGGCGCTCGAGCACACTCTCGCCTACGGTCCGGACCTTCTCTCCGCCGGCCTCGGGGACAACTACGATGCCCCGCTCCCTGTCGTCCTTCAGGCGATACAGGCTGCACAAGAAGAGCTGCGGCAAGGGCGGCCGGTCACCGGCGAGGCGATCCGTCGCGCCGTCGATCCCGCGGCACATCAGGGCAAGCCGATCGGAGGGGCGCCTCTTCAGCTGGTCGTATCGGAGCCCATTCCCGAGAGCATCGGCCAGATCGCGGATCGGCTCGCTTCGGGAGAGCCCGTGTGGGGGGCGCGGATCCACAGGTGGAATCGGACAGCCCGATCACTCCTGATCGTCGCTCTGACGATGCTGCTGAGCCTGCCCCTGCTCCTACCCATATTCATAATGATGCCGATCTTCCTGTACTGCTTCCTCTACCGCGGCGAGAAGAAGGGCTGGTTCCTGGCCTTCCTTCCCGACGGCCTGGTGGCGCGGGACAACGCGGGAACCCGAGCCATCCCCTGGGCACAGCTAGAGGGTGTGAGCCTGCGAGGCGCCAAAGCCGAGGTCGCAACTCCGCAAGGAGCCGTGATCATCGAGTGCGAGCCCTACTCGCTCAAGGCCGAGCAGTTCGCGCAACTCTGTGAGAATCTGCGGAGAGCGGCCTAGGCCCTACGGCGGGCTAACGCCCACCTGTTCCCAGCGTCAGCAGGTACTGTCGGACGGCCTCGATTTGTGCGTCCTGCTCGCCGCCCAGGATCTCGGGGAATGCGTTCTCGTCGGGATTCTCGGGGAAGTTCATGGGCATGTTGGTGCCAGGCAAGATCCGGCCGGGATCCCTGAGCCACTCCGTCAGCCAGGCTGGACGGAGGCGCTCCGTCACGAGCGCGAGGTCGGGCGCCATGTTGGCCGGAACTTGATCCGGTAGCTTGCCGGCCACGACGTGGCAGCGCACGCACTGCCAGCGCTCGAACAGGTCGGCCCCGACGCGGATCATCTCGGGATTGGGCTCGGGCATCGGCGCCACCGGGTACTCCACCCGGTCGAGCGAGGCGAAGTAGCGCGTCAGCAGGTTGAGCTCCTCGTCCGTGAAGTCGAACGTCGGCATGCGGATATCGAGCCAGGGTCGAATCGGGGTCGACGGATCCTGCAGAAAGTCGTGCAGCCAGTCGCTGTGAACACGCGCGCCTTCACCGATCTTGGATTCGTAGTTGTAAAGCATCGGCGGCGCGAGCGCCCCCGACTGGAACGCATCTCCGCCCGTGCGCACGAGCCGATCCTCGATGACGGCCTCGACCGCCCCGCCGTAGGCGCCGAGGGTGTGGCAGCCCTCGCAGTTCTTGTCGCGGATCAGGCGCTGCCCGGCCTGAACGTGCCGTTCCTCGGCATCCAGGACCTTGCGAGCCGCAGCCGGGATCTGCTCCTTCGTGAACGACATGATCGCCGTGACGATCGCGCTCGCCTCTTCGTCGGAGAAGTAGAACTTGCCCATCTTGAGCAGGTCCTTCGGCTCCTTCTCCTTGTCGGTATCGAAGACGCGCGGCTCCATGAGCTTGCGGTGCAGCCACGCCGGCACCGTGTGCGGAATCGTCTCGTGCTCGAAGCCGAAGTCGAGCCGCTCGACGAGCTTGGACCCCTGCTCGCTCAGCTCCGTGCCGATCGGCGTGGCGGTCTCGAAGCCGGGCATGTTGTGGCACCCGAAGCAGCCGTAGCGGGCGATCGTGCGCTCGCCCAGATACAGCTGCTTCTCTTCGTCGCTCATCGCCGCGAGCTGGACCTCTGTGCCCTTGACCGTGTTCTGCTCGAGCAGGTACTCGCGAACGATCTGGTCCCGGACGGCGGCGTCGGGCTGGGCCCGCTCGCCGGCCAGAAACGCTTCGTTCTTCAGGCTCATCAGATACGCGGTGATGTCGCTGGCCTCGCGGCTCGTGAGCCGCAGCTTTGGCATGCGCGTTTCGTGCCAGTGGTCGCTCGGGTTCTGGATCCAGGCGAAGAGCCAGCCGGCATCGAGCTTGCTGCCGGTCCCCGCGAGGTTGGGTCCGTGCGCTCGCGGCGACGCCATCGGCAGACCCTCGATGCCGCGCATGTCGTCGCCGACCCGGTGGCAGGCGAGGCAGCCGACCATCTCGAAGGTGTCGCGGCCGCGCTCGAGATCGCCGCGCGGAGGAGCCGGATACTGGACCACCTCGGACCTGCTCATCACGTACTTCGTGACGGCGTCGATCTCCGCGACGTTGCGAACTCCGAGCTCGGCGGACTCGTTGATCCTCACGTTCCAGAACTGCGGCATCCGGTTGGGACGGAACGCGTCGGGATCCTCGATCCAGCGATACATCCAGTCCTCGCCGGTCTTCGACGCGACCTTGGCGAGATCGGGGCCGGCCTTGCGGATTCCCTCCCAGCCCTTGATCTTGTGGCAGCCGTAGCAGCCGAAGCGCTCGACGAGGATCAGCCCCTCGTTGAGGCGCGGCGCCTCCGGCACCACCAGCTCGTCCTTGTGGCACTTGAGGCACTGCGACTCCGTGTGCCCCTTCGTCAGCATCGGAGCGTCCCAGTGATGCAGCGCGTGGTACTCGTGCTCGCCCGTGTACTTGCCCCAGGCGACTTCCTGCTCCTTGCTGGAGGGGGTGTGGGTCGCCTTCTGGAAGCTCGTGCCTCGCCCCCGCCCCAGGTGGCAGGTCGTACATCCGATCGTGTCGATCGGGTGCGCACCCTGCAGGTACAGCTCCAGGTTTGAGTGGGTCGTGAACGGCTGCGGGGCGTCCTCGAAGCCCTTTCGATCGATGCCCAGGTGGCAGGTCGTGCAACGGTCGACCTTCTCGGTGCCGGTGAAGACGACGTCGTCGTAGAGATTCGCCGGCAGGATCTGTTTGACCTTGAGCGACGGGTTGAACATGTCGACGACGGGCAGGTTGCGCGCGAACGAGATCAGCCCGGGCTGGATGTCGTCGAGGCGGGTGGCGAGTCGATTCCGCTCGGCGAAGAGCTCCCCGAGCTCGCGCTCGGCCTCGCGCATCACACCGTCGACCTCGGCGAGGCGTGCCTCGGCTTCGGCCTGCTTCGCCTCGATCTCCTCGCGCCTCAGGCGATGCGCGTTCCACGCGGCGTTCAGCTCGTCGAGGTGCGCCTTCCTGGCCGCGGCATTGCTGGCCCCGCTGTGAACGGACTCGTCGTACTCGAAGCGCGCGACGTCGATCCTGGCCTTCGTGAAGCGGAAGTCCTGGTCGGCGGAGTACCAATCGGCGGCGTGGCCGTCCAGCTCGGCCTGAATCTCGCTCACCAGGTCACGTTGCTGGGCGACGGTCTGTTGCCCCTCCGCGAGCCGCTGCTCGAGCGTCTCGCGTTGCTGCGGGTCGATCGCGGCATCGACCTCGGCGATCTGGGCCTCGGCCTGGGCGATCTCGAAGCGGTTGAAGTCGATCTGGTAGCGCTTCCACTCGCGGTCGTAGTCGGCCCAGATCATCCACGACATGGACACGAGCAGCGCGATCGACGAGAGGGCGAACACGACGTTGAGCGCTCGCGTGCGCTCCGCCATCTCTGGGTCGCGGCCCGGGTCTCGTTTCGGTGGCATGCTTCTCCGCTCGCTATCAGATATTGAAGAAGATCTCTGGCATCGCCAGGATGTACTTCAGGTTGAGCGTCCAGCGCAGGACCATCTTGATGGGTAGGGCGAACATGCTGAGCAACAGCATCACGAAAACGCTGTAGCGCCAGGGCCCGAGCTTGACGAAATACTTGTTCAAGCCGGGCACCACCGTCAGACCACCCAGCACCGGAACGCCCGCCGGTAGCTTCCAGCCTTTGGAGAAGGCCAAAAGCCCAGGCAGGGCGAACATGTAGAAGCCGATCGCCAGGAGCCCGAACACCTCGCGCACGAACATGTTGGAAGGCAGTCCCGTCCCCAGCATCTTCACCCAGACGATCTCGGAGACGTTCACGTTGTTGAGGGCTTCGATCTTGTGGGTATCCCAGTATTCGTAAGGCCCGAAGAAATTCCAGTTGGGCCCGCGCAGGAACGTCCCTAGGATCACGAGCAGCACCCAGAGGATGAGGAAGCCGAACAGGAAGATCGTGATCTCGGCACGGCGCTCGGCGAAGGTGAAGTAGCCGTTGCCCTTGGGGTTGACGTCGATGTACGGGATCGCCATCAGGCCCACGATGATCAGGCTCGGGAAGACGACGCCGGCGAGCCATGGGTCGTAGTAGACGAGCATCTCCTGGAGACCCAGGAAGTACCACGGCGCCTTGCTCGGGTTGGGCGTCCGGGCGGGGTTGGCGACCTCCTCGATCGGCGCCGCGAAGCCCAGGCCCCACGCCACCAGCACGATGGTGCAGATGATCATCGCGATCATCTCGGTGTAGACGAGGTCCGGCCAGACCCAGGTCTTCTGGTCCTCGCCGTTCGACGCTTCGTTCGGCTTCAAGCCGCGCGCGACCCGCTCGTCGTTGGCGTGCGCCTGCGACATGCTGAGCCACAGGAAGTAGCCCACCAGAAACAGCATCGCCACGATCGGGACGTTGTCCGGCTTCTGGACGATCAACGCGAAATCGGGATCGAGCACCGAGACCAGAATGAACAGCGTCCCGAAGATTCCGACCGAGAGCGCGACCCTCGGCTTCCAGAACGCCTTGTAGCGGAGCGAGGCCAGGAAGAGCACTGTGGCGATAGTGATGTACAGCGACGGCGTCGTGAGGAAGTTGATGCCGCTCTTGAGGGCTTCGATCATCCGAGCGGTCTCACATCGGCCCCGAGATGCCGCCGTCCCTGCGAACCCGCCAGAAATGGATGGCCATCAGGATGGCGGCGACGAGGGGTATGCCGAGGCAGTGCAGCACGTAGAAACGCAGCAGCGTGCTCTCCCCGACGAAGCGACCCCCCAATAAAGCGAAGCGGGCGTCCGACCCCACGTGAATCATCTGTATATCGCCGAGTGCGACCAGCGCCGCGCCCGGCCCTTCGTGGCCCAACACCGGCGTGGCCCGCGCCATGTTCGATCCGACCGTGATGGCCCAGATCGCGAGCTGATCCCAGGGTAGGAGATACCCGGTGAACGAGAGCAGCAGCGTGAGGACGAGCAGGATCACGCCGACGTTCCAGTTGAACTCCCGCGGCGGCTTGTAGGAGCCGGTCATGAACACGCGCAGCATGTGGAGCCAGACGCTGATGACCATCGCGTGGGCGCCCCAGCGGTGCAGCTCGCGCATCACACCGAGCGGCACCTGCTCGGCCAGGTCGACGATGTCCATGTACGCGTAGGCGACGGTGGGCCGGTAGTAGAACATCAGCAGCAGGCCCGTGAAGGTCTCGACCAGGAACAGGAAGAACGTCAGGCCCCCCATGCACCAGGTGAACTTGAGCCGGATGCCGCTCTTGCGGATCTTGACCGGATGCAGGTGCAGGAAGACGTTCGACATCACGGCGAGGGCCCGGTTGCGGCTGTTGTCGGGTATGCCGTGACGGAAGATCGACTTCCAGATCTGCGTGTCTGTGATGTAGTCCCAGGTTCGACCTAGAAAGCTATCAGTCGCCTTGGTGGTCGCCATTGAACCTCGCGCGGGTCAAGAAAGGTTGGTCTGTCTCAAGGGCCGGGTCGGCTCGTCATACCTTGAGAAACGCTTCAGAGTTGTCCCACTCGCCCTTTTCCTGCTGGAACTTCATCGCCTTGTCCACGAGGACCTGCCCGTCGTCGGAGAGGACGATGCGGGCGCGCTCGAGCGGGCGCGGCGCCGGCCCCTCGAAGTTGACTCCCGAGCGATAGAAGCCGCTGCCGTGGCAGGGGCACTTGAACTTGTTCTCGGCGGCGAGCCAGTTCGGCGAGCAGCCGAGGTGCGTGCAAGTGGCGATCAGGGCGTAGAAGCCCTCGACCTCGCGGACGATCCAGACGCCGAACGCGTCTTTGAAACGCGTGTCGACTTCGCCGACGTTGAATTCGGAGGGGAATCCGATCTTGAACGCCTGCGGCGGTTCGAACAGCACGTTGGGGAACATGAATCGACCCGAGGCGACGAGCCCCGACGTCATCGCCGCGGTGAACGCCGTCCAACCGAGGGGCAGCGAGAGCACCATCAAGCGACGACGCGCCGCGCTTTCGGGCGCGGGCTCCGGCGGCTTCGCCGCCGCCGCGGGGTTCGCGGGCGCTGCGGAAGCGCTGGCAGCTGCCGGAGCCGGGGGGCCTGCTGCGGGCTCCTTACCGGGCGCGGGTGCGTCCTTGGGATCGGCCATCTATCGGGTCCTCACGGGTGTCGAATCGCCGGATTGTACCGGCGGGCACTAGAGTGTCAAGGATCTCTGCCTCGAACGGCGTTCCGGCCGTGAGATGCAGAGGCCCTCTACCGGAATGCCGCGGATTCTAGCGTCCGGGGGCCGTGCTACGCTGCCGGAACCCAAGAACCAGGCGGTGTCATTCGTGGCCCTTGCAGGTGAAACGGACTGTTGGGCAGGCCGGGAGGTGCCCGAGTGAAAACAGTAAGCATCAAGCCCCGGTTGTGGCCTCGCGATGCCTTCGACATCCTCGTTGGCATGCCGCTTGGCCTGGCGGCTGGCTTGCTGGTCATCGCCGCGGCGCTTCTTGTGGCCGGGGGCCTTGGCCTCGTTCTTTGGCAACTCGGGCTGCGGGGGGGGCCGTCGTCGCCGCCTTCGCTGCGGCCGAGGGTTTGGTGCTCGCCTGTCTGGCTCTGAACTACTGCTGGTACGTGCGCCGCCTCGTCCTGAGCCCGGAGGGGATCCGCTTCGTCCGTGTCGTCGGAAATCCCAGGTTCGTACCGTGGGGGGTGATGTCCCGTCGCTTGTTGAAACTGAGCGGCGGCAGTTCACGTCCTAAGCGGCGTTCTCCTTCTCGTCAAGTGCTGCGTCTCGTGCTCTGAGGGCAGCGATCAGTTTGGGCATCTCTCGGTAGCCTCTGATACGCCGGAAGCGCTGCTCGGCATCCAACACGGCGGCGCCACACCAGCGGAGAATCATGCGACCTCCGCGCCAGCGCTTCACGCGCCGCGAGACTCTGCGGACGCTGCCAACGAGGTTGTCGATCGGATTCGTTGTTCGCAGCGACAGCTGGAGCCGTTCGGGGAGTTCGAGCTCGATGACAGTGAGCGTCTGGTCGAGGCCCTCGCGCAGGGAGGCGGCAGCGCCAGGATGCTCGGACTCGAGACGGGTGGCGAGAGCCTCGAGGAGCCGCTTTGCCCGCTTAGCGTCGCGACACTCGTAGGCTTGACTCATCGCCCGTCGCACACCAGGTCGCATCGACTCCGGCAAGTGGTCGGCAACGTTCCGCTTCTTGTGCTCCTGGCAGCGCTGGATGAAGGCACGGCCTCCGAAGACGTCCCTGCAAGCCTTGTGTAGAGCCTTCGCTCCGTCAAGGACGATGAGCAAGCTGCGGTTCGTCTGCAGACCGCGTGAGGCGAGATTCTCGAGCAGGGCTTTACAGGCCCGAGCGTTCTCGGTCGCCCCTTCCCACAGGCCCAAGACCTGCTTCTTCCCGTCGTTTTCGAAGCCGAGCGCCACCAGAACGACGTGATCCTCAAAGTGAATTCCGTCGATCATCAGCACCGCCAATTCCAGTCTTGACAGATCGCGACGCTGCAGCTTCACCAGGTGTCGCCGTGTTCCTTCGAGGAAACGCCGGCTGACGGCACTCCGGCTCTTGCCCCGTTCCGGGACTTCGACCGGAAGCTTCTCTAACGAACCCGAGTAGCCTCGTGTCGACACGCCAAGGATCATCTGCTCGAGGGCCCGTTGCTTCAGTGGATCCTCACGAGACCATTCCGTCCACGCCGGCAGCTCGAGCTCGCGGCCGTCGACCGACCGAACCCGAGGGCGTGGCAGCGTCACCCGACGTCCGCCCATAACCAGCGATCCGACCGTCGTTCCGTGGCGATGAGCTTTGCGATCCGCGTTCTGCTTGTAGCGTGGCCCGCACAGCACCTCCTGCTGAGCACGCAGCATCTCGATCGCCTGGATCGTTCCGCTCGCGATCACAGTCTCGAGTAGCGTCTGACGCATCAGTTCAGCCAGCGGCGACGCTAATTGACCAACAACCTCTTGGGGGATGGCTCGTCTGCTGATAGCTTTCTTCATGGCGGCTTTCTCCTCTTTTGATCCAGCCCGATGATCCCATCGGGCCGGAGAGGCCGCCACTCAACTTTCAACAGATTTCGGGACTACACCCCGCCTCGTTGCACGCCTTTGTAACGGCTCACGTCGAGCCGGGCGCGAGGGTCGTCACCGACGGCTGGCAGGGCTACCGCGGGCTGGAGAAGCTCGGCTACGTCCACGACCGGCGCAGCCAGCGGGCCGCCCGAACCCGCGGGGAGGATCCCGGCGAGCTACTGCCCGCAGTGCACCGGGTCGCCTCGCTAGCCAAGCGGTGGTTGCTGGGTACCCACCAGGGCTCGGTGAACGACGCGCACCTGGCCAGCTACCTGAATGAGTTCGCGTTCCGCTTCAACCGCCGCACCTCCCGCAGCCGCGGGATGGTGTTCTACCGAGTGCTCGAGCTCGCCGTCGCCCACGACCCGGTGCGCTACCAGGATCTCATCGCCACCCAGCGGCCCCGGGCAGTGCCGCCCTCGCAGCCGCAGGCGCGCGGGCACCCGCCGAGCCTGGAGCGCTCTCCAGCGAACCGTCCGTGGAGAACTGCCAACCTGGACTCCTCCGGTTAAATGGAGACCCCAAAACCAGGTTATGGCCGACCGCTTCTGGCCCGATGAGAACGCGGTCGGGAAGGTCTTCACGCTGGGGAGCGGGACCGCCTTCGAGATCGTAGGCGTGGCCGGGAGCGTGCGGCGCGCGAGCTTGAATCGAATCGAGCGGTCCCATTTCTACATCCCGTTCAGCCAGTTTCCGAGGCAGCGGGTGAGCCTGGTGGTGCGCGCCGCGGTTGACCCGAGCGTTCTGGCCGAGGACCTGCGTGCGGCCGTAAGGGCCGAGGATCCGGAGTTGCCTGTCTCGAGCCTGCAACCCCTGTCCGGCTACATCGTCCAGGCCGTCGAACTGCCTCGCTTCAACGCGCAGCTGCTCGGCGTGTTCGCGCTCGTGGCGGTGGGATTCGCGGCCCTCGGTCTCTACGGCGTGCTGGCCTACTCCGTGAGCCGCCGCACTTCGGAGATCGGTGTGCGAATGGCGCTCGGGGCGCGCGGTAGCGACGTACTGCGTTTGGTGACCGGCGCCGGCCTGCGCCTCGTGCTCGGCGGGTTGGCGGTCGGTCTGGTGGCGGCTCTCGCGCTCGGCAGCCCCGTCAGCGAGCTCCTCTACGAGGTGCGGCCGCAGGACCCGGCCACGCTCGTTTCAGTCGCAGCCCTGCTGCTGGCCGTTTCACTGGCCGCCAGCTACTTGCCGGCGCGACGCGCGACACGAGTGGATCCGATGTCCGCACTCCGCGAGGAATGATCCACGACCCTGGCAACCCGCAAGCGGCAGGAGCGCGTCCACGAGCAGAGAAACTACGGCCGCTTTATGCGGAATCCAAAAACTCGTACTGCTTCATGCGACGGCACGGCTCCATCTCGCTCGTGGGAAGCCAGTGTGCGGAACCGAACGCCAAAGCCCTGCAGCAAGCCACCGCTCGCCAGCCGAAGGGCCTCATTGGCCGGAACGTAGGCGTTTGGAGTCGCCTGGCACGAAGCTTGGAGATTGACACAATGATGGAATCTTTCCCGGAATCCGTTGAGGTGGCCCAGCACGACGCCCGCGGGCTGCGGGAGCTGCTCGAGGACTACGAGCGCCGGCTGATTCTGGACGCGCTGGAAGCTTCGCAAGGGCATCAGCGGCGTGCGGCGGCGGCGCTTGGAGTGCTGCCTTCAACGCTCTGCGAGAAGATGAAGCGCCTCGGGATTCGCAGCAAGGCCATCTACGACGCGGATTCCGTCGGCCTGGAGACGGGCATCTCGTATGGGGACGACGAGTGCGGGGTGTGATTCGCGATCTTGTTTTCGGGCTCAGAAGGCTGGCCGAAGAGCCCCGCGGCGCACTCCTGGTCCTGGTCGCAGGCGTTCTGGCCGGCGCTCTCAGCCTCGCCGTCTGGACCCACATCGACGCGGCCGTGCTGGGCTCGCTGGAACCGATCGAGGTCGGCGGGTTCTATGCGGTCAAGGCGCCAGCTTCGACGCCAGCTCGCGCCCTATTCTGGAGCAAGGCCGCCTCTACGCGGACCGGTGCCTGCCGAGGGCAGGTTTCCCCCGCCGCCTCCCACGTGGACGATCGAAGCTTCTGGCTCGAGCGGCTCGACTGGACCCCGCGCGCGACGCCGGCGCCACAGCCAGTCGACGACACCAGAAACGAAGCCGAGCCGGGCTCGGAGCTCCGTCCCTGCCGGTTCGAGGCCTAGCCTCACTCCATTTCCGTGAAACCGACCTGCCGCAGCCGCAGCAGGGCCCCGAGTGCGATCAGCGGGCGGTGGCTCGTTCTCCTGGCCTTCGCGGCTCCGGCCCTGGGAATGGCCGACTCCATCCTGGTCCGCGATGTCGCGCTCCTCGATGGGACGGGCGCAGACGTTCGGCGCGCCACCATCGTGATCGCCGACGATCGGATCGTCGCCGTCAAGGATCCTTCCCAGGAGAGGCCGGACGAGGCCAGGACCGTGATCAACGGTCAGCAGCTCTGGGCCGTGCCGGGTCTCTGGGACGCGCACGCCCATCTCGCCAACCGCCCGGACTCGAAAGACCGTGCCGCGATCTGGCTTCCGGCGCTGCTGGCTCACGGCGTCGTCGGTGTGCGCGACATGGGAGGCGATTGGGAGGTCGTGAAGCACCTCCGTTCGCAGCTCGAGAGCGGCGTGATCGAGGGACCCGTCATCATCGCCCCCGGCCCGTTCGTCGACGGCGCGGGCGAGCCGCCCGACTTCTTGGCGGTCACAACGGCCGAGGAAGCCGTCGCTGCTATCCGCCGGCTTGGCACGTGGGGAGTCGACTTCGTGAAGATCCAGGCTCGGCTGTCACCGGCGGCCTACGGTTGGGTCGCGAATGCAGCCCACGAGCTGGGCCTCCCGCTGGCGGGGCACGTCCCCGAGGCGATCTCGGCGGGCGACGTCATCGCCGCAGGCCAGACGACCATCGAGCACGTGTCCCCCGCGCTGCCAGGCGACGCTTCGTTGCTGCTCGCCTGCTCTCCAATAGAGGCCGCGTTGCGCGAAGAGCTGCACGCCTGGAACGTTGCTGTTCGAGCGCCCGAACCAGACCGAGAGCACCTGACGGAATGGCAGCGAGAGATCCAATCGGCGCTCCTCGAAGAGTGCGATGCCGGCAAGCTCGGCGCCCTTGCCAAGGCGCTGGTACGGCACACTGTCGCGGTGGTTCCAACGCTCATCTGGTCGCAGACGCTGCGCCCGATCGGCGCGGAGTCGGTGGTGCCGATCGCAACGCCACTCAGACTGCTGCCGGCTCACGAGTCGGAAGACCTGAGAGAGCGCCGCCGGAGCTGCGTGGAAACGGCTTCCGAGGACACGCTGCTGCTGAACCGCGCGATGGCGCGGCGATCGCGGCGAATCGTCGGCGCGCTTCACGATGCTGGAGTCACAGTCCTGGCGGGGACAGACTCCTTTGACGGCTTCGTGCTGCCGGGCGACAGCCTACTCCGCGAAATCGAGCTGCTCGTCGACGCGGGGCTCGGCGAAGCGGACGCGATCAGGGCGTCCACCAAAGCGACGACGCGGGCTCTGGGGCTGCCTGACCGCGGATCCATCGAGGAGGGTCAGCGAGCGGACCTCTTGTTGGTCGAAGCCGACCCGACGGCCGATATCGCCAACCTGCGCCGCATCCACGGGGTGATCCAGGCAGGGCGCTACTACTCGCGAGAGGCGCTCGATCGCTTGCTGAAGGACGCAGCAACGCTCGGAAAAGGAGATCGTCATCCTGAACGAGATCCGCCAGCAAACGCGAGTGAAGGAGCCAGCGAGGTGAGATCGGCGCCTCTGGCCATCCTCCGCGCGTCATCAATGGAAGACGCGCCTGGCTCCCTCCTTCACGCTTCCTCCGCGCTTCACGCTCGGGATGACGAGGAGAGCGAATCCGTGGCGGCCTGATTCGGGGCTCGCGCTGACGCCGTCGATGCGGCCGCAGCGAGGTCGGCAAGCACGACCTCAGTTCGCTCGGCCATCTGGGCAACCCCGTACTTCTCGCGCACAGCCTCGCCGCCGCGCCGACCCAGCTCGCGCCGGCGTTCCGGCTCTCGAGCCAATTCGAGCAGAACCTCGGCCAGCTGGCGCGCGTCGCCGGGCTCGGTGAGCAACCCTCCGCCCGTCCGCTCGTGGATCTCCAGGAAAGCCCCATGGGAGGGCTGGACGAACGGCACGCCGTTGGCCAGCGCCTCGAGAAGGTAGAGCCCCTTTGGCTCTACGTAGGGGCTCGGAACTGAAACCACGTCGAGTTGCTGCAGGAAGCGGATTTTCTCGGCGCGATCGAGGGTCCCGTGATAGCTGAACTCGGAGCCGAGGCCGGCCGCATCGAGCTCGCGCCCGATCTCGGCGAGGTAGCCCCGGGACTCGTCGCCCATGTACCCGGCAACTTCGAGCCGGCCCGCTTCGAGGCCAAGCTCGCCCCGCAAGATCCGGTAAGCCTCGGCGAGAACGTGCAGCCCCTTCTCGGGTGCGACACGGGCGAAATAGCCGACCGTGAAGGGCCGCTCCTCCGCACGGGCGACGAGCGCGTGTCCGGACAGCGTGATTCCGAGCGGAACCGTCTCGATGCGCTCGCGCGGGAGATCGAGGGACTCCGCCATGAAGCTCGCGTAGTAGTCGCTGACGGCGAGGAAGAGGTCCACATGCTTCGCCTGCCGGGCGATCAGCCGCTTCGTTTCGTCTTTGTAAGGATCGGGCAGTTGCTCGATGAAGAGGTCCTCACCCTGCAGCGTGCAGGCGATCGGACGGCCCGAGGCCCTCGCCAGCGGCTCCGCCAGGCCGACGAGCAGCGAGTTCGGAAGCACGATGACGTCGAACGGCTGCTCGTGACGCAGCCAGTGGACCAGCTTCGCGATCTCCTTGGCCTGGAAGCCGGCCTCTCCTCTGAGCGTCGAGACCGTCATGTCGCCGAGCAGCTTCGGGTCCGTGCCACCGACGGAGCCGCCAGTGAAGGCCCGCAGCACGGCGCTCGAATCCCAGATCTTGTCGAGGATCCAGGGCGTGCGCCTGAAGAGCGGGAAGTGCTGCTCGAGGTAGACGCTGATGCCCCCGAAGAACACGTGGCCGTCGCTCACGTTGGCCTCGTCGGTGAGCGTCGGGGTGTAGATCGGCAGAAGTGAAACGTCATGGCCGCGCGACATCAACTCGCTGGCCAGCGCGTTGTCCCGCACGCAACTCCCGCAGTACATGCCGCCGGCTCCGGCGGTGATCATCAGCAAGCGCATTCAGTTCCCAGGAGGCGAGGCTTTGAAGCGTCGGACGCCGAAGCCCGCCTCAGCCCAGTTGCGGCTCTCGTGAAATATTAGTATGCGGTAGCCGAGAGCGGGCCCGCAACAACTGCGGCTCCGTCTTCGCCACGTCCAGAATGCCCAATACCCTCGGACACTTCGGCGTTCAGGGGCTCTCGAGCCGGGGCTTGTTTCGGCGAGTCGAGGCCCACTGGATCTATCTCGGTTGCGTGCTGCCCGACGTCCCCTGGATCCTGCGTCGCGCACTCGAGAGCGGGCTCTTGCCCGCCGTCGATCCGTTCGAGCTTCGCCTCTACGTGTACGCGCAGGCGTCGCTCGCCATCACGCTGCTGCTGTGTGCAGCCTGCGCCGCGTGGAGCAGGGCTCCGCCAGAGGTGTTTGCCGCGCTCGGCCTCAACGCACTGTTTCATCTTCTGCTCGACGCGAGCCAGATCAAGTGGGGCAACGGCGTGCTGATCGCGGCGCCGTTCTCATGGGAGATGACGAGCTTCGATCTCGTCTGGCCCGAGAGCCTGCCCACCTACGCGATCACCGCATTAGGGGCGATCGTCATTGCGTGGGAGCTGTGGGCGCGGCAGCGTGCGGTTGGGGCGATCGTCATCGACCGAAGGCGCTTCGTGGCGTCGTCTCTATTGCTGGCGGCCTACCTCGGCGTCCCACTTCTTGCGATGGACGCGATCGACGCCCACGACCTCCACTACATCCGCACCTTGCGCGAGGTCCAGGAACGGCCCGGCCGCCGCATCGAGATCGATCGCGCGCCTTTCGTGCGAGAGGGGAGTCGCGGCTTCGTCCAGCTCTGGACGGGTGAGCGCCTCGAGCTGATTGGGTCTCCGCCGGAGAAAGCGGGTCGAATCTCTCTACAGGGTTCGTTCGAGGAGGAGAGCTCGATCCGGCTCGATGCCATTCACGTTCACCGGCTCAATCGAGACGTCGCCAGCTACATCGGGTTGCTCGCGCTGGCGATATTGTGGCTGCCCGGCGCGAGGCGCCGCGGAGACGGAAGCCCTCGCCCCTCCCAGCGGGGAGGGTAGGGTGGGCTGACCTGTTTGCAGCGAGGCCTTCTACACGCATATCGTCGTGCCGTCGGCAGGCCTTTCGGTGTACGGATCGGCCCCTGTGTATCACTCGAACTACGACATCTTCGGCTGGTTCGAGCGCTTCGGAGACAGCGACTTCGAAAGCGGGCCCGAGCTTCTGCTGTAACGCAAAACCCGCGTGAGCCAGCGCAGCCCTTTCGCGGATTCCGGGTCTTGTGTTTGAATGTGTCGATTTCTGGTCGGCGCCGCCCTCGGAATGCGCCGCTAGAGAAAGAACGGTCGTCGGATGACAGAAACGGGCGAGCCGGCACGGTGGCGGACCACGCTCCCGAAGAGGCGCGGGGGCCGCTGCGCTGACCCAGGCCTGACGCAGCCACAAGGCGACCGCTACCCCGACGCCCGAGGTGGTCGGGCCGCCCCGAGCGCCGCCAGCAGGTCGCAACCCCCGCGAGTCCCTGGAGTGGGGGCAGGAATTCCATCGCACCATTGGTCCACCTGGTCGGCGCGCCGGAGCCAAGGCTCGCGCGGCCAGCCGCTAGGAGGAGAAAACCCGTGAGCAGACGGTTCACGATCCTCGGCTGGATGATTGCGACGCTCGGGCTGGGCGTCCAAGGCTCGGCAGACACGGCCAACCTGAGCGACGACACCAACATCAACCTCAACCAGCCGAATCAGAACAACGGCGACAGCCTCAGCGTCCACGTCCGGAACGCCGGCACGGGAGGAGTGCGCCACGCCTTCGCGCGCTTCGACCTGCCACAGCTCACGGGCGGGATCAGCGAGGCGACGCTGCGGCTGTTCGTCAGCAACGTGCCGAACGACGGCTCGATCACTCTGCACGTCGTGTGGGGTGACTGGGACGAAGACACCCTTTCGGCAGGCACGGTACCGGCGGTCGGTACGCCCTTCGCGACGGTCGCCATCTCGTAGGCCACGCACAAGCACGACTACGTGCTAGTCGATGTGACGAGCCTCGTGACCGACTGGCTGAGTGGAGCCACGCCCAACTTCGGGCTCGCGATCCTCCCGGATCCGATCGACGACATCCGGCTGGAGCTGGACAGCAAGGGAACCAGGGGACGAGCCACGGCATGGAGCTGGAGATCATCCCGGTCGGGCCAGAGGGCCCCCCGGGCCTCCGGGACCCGATGGTCCGATTGGACCGACGGGCCTGACGGGCGATCCGGGACCGGCCGGGCCTGCCGGACCCCAGGGGCCTCAAGGCCCGCCTGCGACCCACACCGTTGCGACGAACAACACCCGGGTCGGGGACGGCGCTGGCGTGGGCTTCAACGCTTCCGGTCCCCAGAACACCGCGACCGGGAAGGACGCACTGAAGCTCAACAGCACCGGGAATGAGAACACAGCCACCGGCTCCGAAGCACTCCGAAACAACGAAGCTGGCTGTTGCAACACCGCAACTGGCTCGTCTTCCCTCAGGCACAACAAGACGGGCAATCAGAACACAGCGACGGGGCAAACAGCACTCCAACAAAACACCACCGGCTCCTACAACACCGGGATCGGCAACGAAGCGCTCAACAAGAACACCGCCGGCGATTGGAACACGGCGCTCGGCCGGCTGGCTCTCTTCAACAACACTACGGGCCTCGGGAATGTAGCGACCGGTGCCAGCGCGCTCCAAAACAACACCGACCGGAGCTGCCGGACCGCAAGGGCCCCAGGGTGATCCTGGGCCGACGGGGGCCGCTGGTCCGCAAGGCCCTCAGGGCAATCCGGGACCGGCCGGAGCTGCCGGACCGCAGGGTCTCCAAGGCGATCCCGGACCCACCGGACCACAGGGCTCGATCGGGCCAATCGGACCACAGGGACCTCAAGGTGACCCTGGTCAGGATGCGACGCACACCGTTGCCACAAACAACACGCGCGTCGGGACTGGGGCCGGGGCAAGCTTTACCGCTGCCGGCATCCAGAACACCGCGACTGGCGCAGAGGCGCTTGGCCTCAACACCACTGGGAACAACAACACAGCAACTGGCGTGAACGCACTCCGAAGCAACGTGATCGGGAACGAAAACACCGCGACGGGGGTGAATGCGCTTCACTTCAACACCGACGGCAGCGCGAACACCGCAAACGGGTTGGAGGTGCTCTTCAACAACACGACTGGGGGCAATAACACCGCCACGGCACACCGCGCGCGCCGGATAAACACCACCGGCATTCATAACACCGCAACCGGGGCGCAGGCGCTTGCTGAGAACACCGGCAACAACAACACAGCGACTGGCGTCAACGCGCTGTTTCAAAACACGATCGGGAACAGCAACACGGCGACCGGGGTCAACGCGCTTCGCTTCAACACGACCGGCAGCCAAAACACCGCAAGTGGGCTCGAGTCGCTCTCGAGAAACCAGACCGGCGCCAACAACACGGCGAGCGGATACACCGCGCTATTCGAGAACACCACTGGTGACAACAACACCGCGGTCGGCGCTGGCACACTCGATTTCAACACCATCGGCGCCCAGAACACTGCGGTCGGAGCCGGCGCGCTCGGCAACAACATCAGCGGCAGTTCGACTACGGCGATCGGGATAAATGCCGGCATCAACTCGACGGGAGACAGCAACATCTACGTAAACCACTCGGGCCTGGCTGGCGAGAGCAATACGATCCGGATCGGCGCCGGCGCCCAGACAAAGGTCTTTCTCGCGGGGATCGCGACCAGCCCTTTCGTTACTGGGACCGATGTGCGGTTGGACCTCGCCACCGGCCAACTAGGTTTCTTGTCGTCAGCCCGTCGATACAAGGAGGACATTGACGACATGGGTGAGGCGAGTCGCAACCTGATGCGGCTACGCCCCGTGACCTTCCGCTACAAGGAGGAGCACGTTGACGGGCCGCAACAGCTTCAATATGGCCTGATCGCGGAGGAAGTGGCAGCGGTGGACCCCGACCTCGTCCTCTGGGACATCGATGGCGAGACGCAAGGAGTCCAGTATCGCAAGGTGAACGCAATGCTCCTGAACGAGGTCCAAATCCAGTTCCGCTTGATTCAAGAACTCGTTGCGCGAGTGGAAGCACTGGAAGAGGCGCAGACGCAGGAGTAGCGCTGCTTCGTGCACGCGCAAGGGGAGGAGGCGACTTGCTTCCTCCCCGTTTTGTTGCTGCTGTGCCGACGCGGGTGCCGTTCTTCTTGCCGAAGCTGCCGGTACGGCGACTGACGCCCGAGCTTCAGCGCTCTCCGAAACCGACCTCGACGCGGCCGTAGATCTCGAAACCGGGGGCCGGGATCGCGGACACCGAGCCGAAGCCGCGCGTCTCGTGCTCCGTCCCCGTCAGGTTCCGGAGATTGACACTGACGCGTGCGCGATTCCACTGGTAGCCGAGCTGTGCGTCCATTCGCCAGTAGGAGTCGATCCGCAGCCGGTTGTCGGGCGCGATGAACTGCTCCGCGACGTAGCGTCCGCCGACGCTCAACTCCACACCAGTGCTCGACTCCCAGCCCCCCCAGAACGAGAAGAGGTGGCGCGGCGCGAACGGGGCCTCGTTGCCCGAGAGGTCCAGCTCGACGAACGCCGGGGGGAACAAGGCCACCTGAGTGACCTCCCGAAAGCGCGTCAGCTCGGCTTCCGTGAACGCGTAGCTCCCGGTGGCGAACCATTCCGCCGTGGGCCTCGTGACGATTTCCAGCTCGAGTCCTCGCGAGCGTTGGGTGCCCACCTGGCTCAGCGCCCCATCAACTGGAACGGCGATGTTTTCCCGCTCGAGGTGATAGCCCGCCACGTTGAGGGCGCCGCGCCCGTCGAGAAAACGCCACTTCACGCCCAGCTCGCCCTGCACGCTTTCTTCTGGCGCTCGCTCCCCTACGACCTGCGTGGAAGGAGGAGCGAAGGCGGTCGCGCCGCTCGCGTAGATGGAGACGCCGGGGCGCGGCGACACGAGAATCCCCGCGAGCGGGTTGAACTTGGTCGCATCGCGAGAGGTTCCCGTAGCATCGTCCTCGAAGCGGAGCGAATCGACGCGCGCGCCGAGCCAGAGCTGAAACTTCTCGGAGAACGTCACGCGGTCCAGCGCGTACGGAGCCCACACGTTGCTCCGCGCGTCACCGATCTGTTGCAGCTCCGGGATCGGAATCACGGGCCCCCCGAGGTCACCGGGGTCCACGAGCGGCACCGGCAACAGCAGTGAGACGTCCTGGACGAAGGCGTCTTTCAACTGGCTGAGCTCGAACCCGGCCAGCAGCTCGTGGCTGACGCTTCCTGTCTCGAATCCTCCGGCCAGCTCCAGCTGGTTTCCGAGCCACCGCTGATCGTCGTCGAGCTGGACGAGCGAGCGTAGAACGAGCGGCCCTCCGCCTGGGCCGGGCAACAGGCCTGCCACGAGCGTGCCGTCGGACTGCCAGTCGAGGCGCGTGTAGTAGAGCTTGTTACGAAGCTTGAAACGTTCGCCGAGGCGGTGCTCGTAGTCGACGCGCAGGCGCGGCAGCTTCTGCTTCGAGCGATCCTCGGGCGACTGGTACGACCGCGTCCGCGACACCGGCGCCAGCGAGTCTCCCGCGTACGGGATCCCGGAGTCGGGCGTGTAGTCGCTCGACACGTACTCGAGATTGACGTTCAGACGACCCGACTCCGAGGTCTGCCAGCCGAGAGCGGGATTCAGGGCCCAGACCCGGCTCGCCGTGTTGTCCCGGTACCCGGTGGAGTCCTGCAGGAGCCCATTGAGTCGCAGGGCGATCGCGCCGTCGGCGCTCGCCCAGCCGCCGTCGAAGCGCCCGTCGAACGTCTCGAAGCTCCCCGCCGAAGCCGAGGCGTTCGCAAACTTCCGTGAAACAGGCTGCTTTCGGACGAGGTGCGCCGCCCCGCCGAGAGTGTTGGCTCCGTAGATGACCCCCGGCCCCTTGAGCACTTCGACGCGCGCGAGGTTGTAGGTCGGATAGAACGTCGACTCGGGCTCGGGGGCGCCGTCGACCAGCACCAGTCCAGCGCTCAACGAATCGAAGCCGCGAATCACGAAGTAGTCAAAGACGCCGAAGCCCGTCGCGACGTTGACGCCGGCGGCGCTTTCGAGAGCGTCACCGAGAACCCGGGCATCGCGCGCCTCGAGCAGGCCCGCCGTCACCACGTTGACGCTCAACGGAGTGTCCAGCAGGGACGCGGGAAGCTTCGTGGCCGTCAGGCCGGCCTGAACGACCGGGAGGCGTTCGTCGGTCACCTCGACGCTCTCCTCGAAGCGGGGGGGCTCCGTGGCGGGCGATTCGTCCTCGTCCGTGTCCTGGCCGCGCGCGTGTGGAGCCGCGAGGAGGAGTGGCAGTAGCCACAGCCACGCGGGCGTCAGCCTGCGAAATTGCTTCCGATCCGGTCTCATCAAGCGCTTCTCGCTCCGGGAGTCAACCAAACCCTGAGTATGGATGAGCGCCAGATGTGCGGCAAGGCGCACGCCCTTTTGGCCTGCAAAAAGAGGTTACGAGCGATCGGAGCTGCTCAGTGCGGCCGGATCGAAGCCGATCACGAAGAGGCCCTGGGCGTCTGCCCGGCGCGCAACCTCGTCCTTTTGCAGGACGAGAGCTCCTCCGACTTCGACGCCGATGCCGGCCAGGCCCGCGGCTGCCGCCTGGTCAACGGTATCGGGCCCGATCAGCGGGAGATCGATGCGGCGCTCCTGACCCGGCTTGGGTCGTTTTACGAGAACGCCACGGCGACCGTCCGGCGAGCCCCGTAGCGCCACGGGGAGCCCCGCGCAGCGCGACAGCATCGCCGCCGTCCCCTCTGCCGCCTCGATCGCGATCACGCGCCCGTCGCACGCCACGACGGCCTGCCCGACGTCCAAGGGGCCGAGGGCTTCGAGGACCTCATTGGCGAGCCCCACGTCCCGCAGCTGGGACTCGTCCGCGTCACGCTTGCCGAGCGGACCGGCGGGCGCTCGCAGGCCTTTGGCGACGGTCTCTGCCCCGATCACCCGGAACCCCCACTCTTCGCACAGCCGGACGACGATGCTGAGCAGGGCGTCGTCGCCCTTGCGCGCTGCGAGTGCGAGCCGTGGCGCCAGCTTGGCGCCCTCCCAGTCGAGGCCCAGCGTGCCCAGGTCCGGTCGGTGGACGGGGCCGATCAAGACCAGCTCGTCGCAGGCTTCGCGACGTAACGTCTCGAGGGCCCGGCCCACCTCACCCAGCCTGACCCACGTGTGCGGGAACGCGGCAATCCCGGTCTCCGCCTCCCCTTCGATCGCGATCACGAAGAACGGCCGCCCCAGCGACTGGCAGGCTTCCGCCACCTGGATGGGCAGCGGTCCGCGACCCGCGATGATCCCCAGCTTCGCGAGCGAATCGGAGTGCGTGTGGTCTCTCAGGCTCAGCGCGTCAACTTCTTGTACTTGATGCGGTGCGGCTGGTCCGCGGCCGCGCCGAGCCTGCGGCGGCGATCCGCCTCGTAGTCGTGGTAGTTGCCCTCGAACCAAACGATCTCGCTGTCGCCCTCGAAGGCCAGGATGTGCGTGGCGATGCGATCGAGGAACCAGCGATCGTGGCTGATGACGACGGCGCAGCCGGCGAACGCGACGAGCGCCTCCTCGAGAGCTCGCAACGTGTCGACGTCCAGGTCGTTGGTCGGCTCGTCGAGCAGCAGCAGGTTGCCGCCGCTCCGCAGCAACTTCGCGAGATGGAGGCGGTTCCGCTCTCCCCCGGACAGGTCCGCCACCTTCTTCTGCTGGTCCGAGCCGCGCAGGTTGAATGAGGTCGCGTAGGCCCGTGAGCTGACCTCTCGTTTGCCGACCGTGATCGTCTCCCTCCCCCCGTCCGAGATCTCCTCCCAGACGGTGCGGCTGCCGTCGAGGGTCTCGCGACTCTGATCGACGTAGGCGAGCTGGACGGTATCCCCCACCGCGAGTTTGCCCCCGTCCGGTGCCTCTTCGCCGACGATCATCCGAAACAGGGTCGTCTTTCCGGCTCCGTTGGCTCCGATCACGCCGACGATCCCACCGCGCGGCAGCTTGAAGTCGAGGCCGTCCATCAAGACCGTCTCGCCGTAGGATTTCTCGAGCCCCTGTGCCTCGATCACGATGTCTCCGAGGCGGGGTCCCGCGGGAATCCGGATCTCGGCAGGCCCCTCTCTTCCCTCGACCGCTTGATCTTCGGCGAGCAGCTGCTCATAGCGCTGCAAGCGCGCCTTGCCCTTCGCCTGGCGTGCGCGCGGGGCCATCCGCACCCACTCCAGCTCGCGCTGCAGCGTGCGGCGCCTCGACGACTTCTCTTTCTCCTCGGCCTCGAGCCTGCGCTCCTTCTGCTCGAGCCAGCTCGAGTAGTTGCCCTCCCAGGGGATGCCATGGCCGCGGTCCAGCTCCAGGATCCAACCGGCCACGTTGTCGAGAAAATAGCGGTCGTGGGTAATCGCGACGACCGTTCCCTTGTACTCGTGGAGGTGCCGCTCCAGCCAGGCGACCGACTCGGCGTCGAGATGGTTGGTCGGCTCGTCGAGCAGCAACAGATCCGGTTGACGCAGCAGCACCTGACACAGAGCCACCCGCCTGCGTTCGCCGCCGGAGAGGTGAGTGACCCCCGCGTCGGCGGGCGGCAGCCGCAATGCTTCCATCGCGATCTCGAGCTGGTTGTCCAACTCCCAGGCGCCTGCGGCTTCGATGGCGTCCTGGACTCGCGCCTGCTCGTCGAGGACCTTGGCCATCGCGTCCTCGGACATTTCCTCGGCGAGCTTCATCGACAGCTCGTCGAAGCGGGTCAGCAGCGCGCGCGTGTCGGCGACGGCCTCGTCGACGTGTTGCTGCACCGTCTTGTCCGGATCGAGCTGCGGCTCCTGGGGCAGGAACCTGACCGAGTAGCCCGCTGACAACGCGGCGTCCCCGGCAAAGTCTTTGTCCAGCCCGGCCATGACCCGGAGCAGGCTGCTCTTGCCGGCACCGTTGGCGCCCAGGACGCCGATCTTGGCTCCCAGAAAGAAAGAGAGATTGATCCCTCGCAGGATCTCCTTCCCCTGGGCGGTGACCTTGCGTAGGTTGCGCATCGAATAGATGAACTGCGGCATAGCAGTCCGTGGTTAAAGCCCTTCCGAGGCGGCGATGGAGGGCGACGGAGCTGAGTGGCGGGCATTGTGCGAGAGCTGTTCGTGGTTGGTAGGAGCCGTTGTGATGGCCGTCAGGCGGTTCCAGAGGTGAAGGAGCTGTGCCAGAAGGTCATGGAGCCGGCCCTGCAGGCCCCTCGGCGTCCCGACTCCGACGATCTGGCGCATCAGCAGCCCGAGATTGAAGGCACCGCTGTGGACCAGCACCCGTTTGAGGATGTTCTCGTGACCGCGAAGGTGCGTGCGTCTCATGCGGCCGGTTCGGTAGAGATGAGCGAAGGGTCGCTCCACCCGTTCTCCTCGGAGGCGGTGCAGACGCTGACCTCGTGCCCCGCCGCTTCGCCGACGGTTCGCGTACACCAGGCCACGGCTCTCGGTGTCGCCCCGCCATCGCCGACGACCACGGTCGGGTTCGGATATGTACGCACGCAGCCCCGCAGCGTCCAACTCCTGGAGAACCGCAGTGGAGTGGTAACCCTTGTCGCCAACCACTTCCTGCAGGCCTCCGGGATGGCAAGCACGGGTCCGCTTCTGAACGCGCTCGATCTGAGTCTCGGCGTCCTTGAGCGTCTTGCCCAGCGTGCTCGTGTCGCCCTGGTTCGCGCCCTGGACCGTCACCGACACGATCGCCCCCGTCGTCAGGTCCACGGCCTGCTCGGTTTTGTGGGCCAGATGGGTACGACCATCCTTCATTTTGGCGATCTTCGCGTCCGGATCCGCCGGACTCTTCCATTCCTCGTTCGAGCCTTTCTTCTTGCGCCGCCGATCCAGCCGCGCCAGCGCTTGCCGAGAGGGCGTGCGAATGCCAGACGCCTTCGCCAGACGCTTCAAGAACTCCTGGTAGGTCTCTCCGGTATCCCGACGCACGATGCTCCGCATCGCCGCGTTCGCTTCCAGCGTCGTCGCGTCGATCGCAATCGTCTTTCCGCTCAGAAGACCCGTCTGCGCCAGGCGCTCTTGGATCCAGGTGAACACGTCACGGTGGGTTTCCAAGTCGATCAGCCGCCGGGTCCGCGAGATCGTCGAATGTTCCGGGGCCCGCTCCTCCAACCCAAGCCCCAGGAAGCTCCGCACCCCAAGCGAGTCCGCTGCACGCCACGCCATCCCACGCTCGGAGTCCAGGCCCTCGAAGTACCCCACCAGCAAGAGCCGAAAGTAGCGTCCAGGGGCCAGGCTCGGACGCCCCAGAACCGCCGCATAGAACCGGCGGCATCGCGATTCCACGAATCTGTCGAAGCCCTCGGACTCCAGCGCTCTATTCAAACGCGAATAGAAAGGATGCCCAGGGCTCCGCGGCAGATCGCTCGTCGGCACCCACAACGCCTCTTGACGTTTCTTATGTTTGCCCATCGCCATGCACGAACACTAAGACATGCACTTGTCACGTAAGGCCCGCTCAAAGGGCACTTTCACCACGGACTGATAGGGGCGCTATTGTGCCAAAGGCGGGCGTCTGCGACCTAGCAGGCGCGGAACCTCGCGGCCTCACAGCACGTAAAAAGGTGTAGTGGCGAGTTCGTCGCTTTCTCGGAGGGCGTGATGTTGGAGCTGCTGGTCGTTGGTCTTTTCGGGCTGGCGTTCCTCGTGATCTTGCCACTGCTGGTCATGAAAGCGTTCTTCGGACTGCTCGTCGGGCTGATCGCCCTGCCGTTCAAACTCCTCGGCGTGCTCTTCAAGCTCGCCGGAGGCCTGCTCGGCGCCATCGTCGGGCTGGCTTTCGGGGGGATCGTGGCGATCGTATGCGTCGCACTTTGCCTGCCGCTGCTGCTGCTTGCAGTGCCCCTGATCCCGCTCCTGGTGCTCGGCGCGGGCTTCTGCCTGCTGCTCGAGGGCGGTGTCGCAATCCTCGCCTAAACTACTATCAATCAGATAGTTACTAGGATCGCCAACTCGGGCGAACTATTGCACAAGTGTGACATTCGGCCTTCGGGCCGACTGTTATTCTGCGCGGGCTTTTCGACCTGGTCCACCAACGGAGGCCCGCGTGAGCTTGACCTGGAACGGACGCCGCTTCGATTGGGTGCTCGTCGGCTACTTCGGCGGCATCCACCTCGTGGCCCTGACCGCGCCTTTCTACTTCTCCTGGCAGGCCCTCGGGGCCCTGACGCTCCTCTACTGGCTCAGCGCCTCGGTGGGCATCTGCCTCGGGTACCACCGCTTGTTGACGCACCGGAGCTTGAAGGTCGCCAAGCCGATCGAGTACGCCCTGACGATCGTCGGCATGCTGGCGAGCGAAGGGGGGGCCATCTCGTGGGTTTCCCGCCACCGCTATCACCACCTCAGCTCCGATCGGAAGGGCCGGGACGTACACACCCCCAAAGACGGGTTCTGGTGGAGCCATTTCGGCTGGATCCTGTGCGATCTGGACCGCCCGCAGCAGGTCTTCTCCGAGAGCTATGCCAGGGATCTCCTGGAAGACCCGGTGCATCGGTTCCTCGAACGCTTCCACCTGCTTCCGAACGTGGTGCTCGGGCTCGGCCTTTTCGCCTTCGGCGGCTGGGGTCTCGTTGTGTGGGGAGTCTTCCTTCGGATCGTTGTCGTGCTTCACGCCACGTGGTTGGTGAACTCCGCCGCACACATGTGGGGGTATCGCAGCTACGACACCCCCGAGGGGTCGCGGAACCTGTGGTGGGTCGGATGGGTGGCGTTCGGCGAGGGTTGGCACAACAACCACCATGCGTTCCAGCGTTCCGCGCGGCACGGCCTGACCACCCGGGAAATCGATATGACCTGGTGGGCGATCCGCGCGATGCAGGCCGTCGGCCTGGCCTGGGACGTCCAGCTCGTCCCGGCGAACTCCGAGAAGTTCCGCATCCCCGAAGCCGCGTAGCGCAACCAGGTCCAGCCGGACCCGATCGACTAGAATCCCCGCCCGATGGCCAGGCTCGAGCTCACCGATCACGTCTGCGCAGACACTGAAGAGCGCGCGGACCTGTGTCGGATCCACGATTTCGTGGAACGTCACGAAGACCCGTTCGACCGGAGCATCAGAGAGGGGCACCTCACCGGGAGCGCCATCCTCGTGGCCGAAGACGGGCGGCGCGTGGTCCTCCTGCACCACCTCAAGCTCGACCGCTGGTTGCAACCGGGTGGGCACGCCGACCCGGACGAAAGTCGCGGCGAAGACGTCGCGTTACGAGAGGCCCGCGAAGAGACGGGCATCGGCGACCTGCGCCTGCACCCTATGGCTCCACGCCCGCTCGATGTCGACATCCACAGCATCCCGGCCCGCGACGCTGAGCCTGCGCATGAGCACCTCGACCTGCGCTACCTGATCATGGCGCCGGCGGCCGCCGAGTTGCGGCATCGGCCCGCGGAATCGCGCGACCTGCGCTGGTTCTCCTGGGACGACCTCGGCGACCTCGGGCTGGATCATGGCCTGCTCCGAGCCCTCGCCAAGGCACGGCGAATCGTCGGCGGCTGAGGCGGGCCGATCCCGACGCGAGGGAAAGGAGTCAGGGAAACGTCATTCTGAACGACCGATCGTCTCGAAGTGGAGCGAAGAATCCGTCTGCCCCTCGTCATTGATGTCGTCGGTCGCTCAGACAGCGAGGAGCTGGCGGATCCTTCAGTCGCCTGAAGATCGGGCTCCTTCAGGATGACGTTTCTTGGGACAGTACACAGCGAGCGAAGCCTGAGCGAGAGGTGCCGCGCAGGGATCCGTCAGCCTGAGCGAGAGATGCTGCGGAGGGTGGGCCTCTTTGGTGAATGTGATTCCAGGAGCACCGGCCCTAGCCGGTGCTCCTGGTCAGCGTGGCCCACCCCGTAGCAGCATCCGAGCGACCCCTAGGCTCCTTCCGGAACCTTGTCGGCCTCGGTCATGTACTCGGTCATGTAGTCGCCCTCGAGCACGACCATCGGGTGCTCGACGAGCTCCTCGGGGATCTTCACGCGGCGGTAGTACTCCATGCCGGTACCCGCGGGGATCAGACGGCCCATGATGACGTTCTCCTTGAGACCGCGCAGATGATCGATCTTGCCGCTGATCGCGGCTTCGGTGAGCACCCGGGTGGTCTCCTGGAAGGAGGCGGCCGAGATGAACGAGTCGGTCGACAGCGACGCCTTTGTGATGCCGAGCAGCAACGGTCGGCCCGACGCGGCCGCCTTCTCCTCTTTGCCCAGCCTGTCGTTTTCGGTGACGAAGCGGAAGCGATCGACCACCTCGTCGATAAGGAAGCTGGACTCTCCGACCTCTTCGATCTTCACCCAACGCATCATCTGACGGACGACCACCTCGATGTGCTTGTCGTTGATGGTGACGCCCTGGAGGCGGTACACCTCCTGGATCTCGTCCACCAGGTAGCGCTGCAGTTCCTTCTCACCTCGGACGCGCAGGATGTCGTGGGGGTCGATCGGGCCGTCCATGAGGGCTTCGCCGGCTCGCATCCGCTCGCCTTCCTGGACGTTGATGTGAGCGCCGCGCGGGATCTGGTATTCGCACTCCTCCCCATCGTCGCCCTTGACGTAGATCTTGCGGAACTGCTTCGCGATGTCGCCGTAGCGAACCTCACCGTCGATCTCTGTGATCACGGCCGGCTCTTTGGGTCGGCGCGCTTCGAACAGCTCCTGAACGCGCGGCAGACCGCCGGTGATGTCCTTGGTCTTGGCCGTCTCTCGAGGGATCTTAGCGAGCAGCGCTCCGGGCCGAACCTCGTTGCCGTCGTCGACCATCAGGTGAGCACCCGACGGCAACAGGTACTTCTTCAGCGTCTTCCCCCTGGCGTCTTTGATCTCGATGCGCGGCTGCTTCTTCTCGTCCTGCGACTCCAGGATGACGAGCGCCGAGAGCCCGGTGTTCTCGTCGACCTGCTCGTGCACCGTCAGGCCTTCAGCGACGTCCTTGAAGACGGCCTTTCCGCCCTCTTCCGTGAGGATCGTGAAGGAGTAGGGGTCCCATTCGACGAGAAGCTGGCCGGCCTTCACCTCCTGGCCGTCCTTGACCTTCAGCTTGGCCCCGTAGACCACCGCGTGATGCTCACGCTCGCGCCCCTTGCTGTCCTGAATGACCAGGGCGCCGGAGCGGGTCATGACGATGAGGTCCTTCTCCTTGTTGGTGACCGTGTTGAGGTTGTGGAAACGAACCACGCCGTCGACCCTGGCTTCCAGAGTGGTCGCCTCGGTGCGGTGGCTGGCCGTGCCGCCGATGTGGAAGGTCCGCATCGTCAGCTGCGTGCCCGGCTCACCGATCGACTGCGCGGCGATGACACCGACGGCCATGCCGAGCTCCACGAGCCGGCCGGTCGCTAGATCGCGGCCATAGCAGAGTGCGCACACCCCGCGAACGGATTCGCAGGTCAGGACCGAGCGAATCCGAACTTTCTCGATTCCGGCCGACTGGATCTCGTTCGCCGTCTCCTCCATGATCTCGCCGTTCTCCTCGACGAGCACCTCGCCCCCGAAGGGATCCTTGATGTTCTCGAGGCTCACCCGGCCGACGATTCGATCACGCAACGGCTCGATCACCTCGCCGGACTCGACGATCGGGCGGCTGTCGATGCCGTCGACGGTGCCGCAATCGTGGTCGCTGATGATCACGTCCTGGCTGACGTCCACGAGACGACGCGTCAGATAGCCGGAGTCTGCGGTTTTCAGCGCCGTGTCCGCGAGGCCCTTGCGGGCGCCGTGGGTGGAGGTGAAGTACTGGAGAACCGTCAGTCCCTCACGGAAGTTGGTGGTAATCGGGTTTTCGATGATCTCTCCCGAGGGTCGCGCCATCAGGCCGCGCATGCCGGCGAGCTGACGGATCTGTTGCTTGCTGCCTCGCGCCCCGGAGTCCGCCATGATGTAGATGGGGTTGAACTCGCTCTCCTCGCGGTCCTGGCGCTCCATCTTCCCGAACATGGCGTCCGCCACCTGCTCGGTGACGCTCGACCAGATGGCGATGACCTTGTTGTAGCGCTCACCGTTCGTGATGGCCCCGTCGAGGTACTGCTTCTCGACCTCGATGACCTCGTGGTGGGCGGCCTTGACCATCGCCGGTTTCTTTTCGGGGATTACGAGATCCTCGACGCCGATCGAGATGCCGGCCTTCGTGGCGTAGAGGAAGCCGAGGTCTTTGATCGCGTCCAGCATCACCACGGTCTGCTCGGTACCGAAGCGCAACTGACCGTACTGCACGAGCGCCTGCAGTCCCTTCTTGCGGAGCAGGCCATTGACGAACGGGAGCTCGCCGGGCAGGTGGTCGTTGAGAATCACGCGGCCGACCGTCGTGTTGATGAGCTGGCGGGTGACGGTCTGAACCTCGGTGTGGATGACGTCCTGGTCGTCCGGCATCGTCGTGAGGTCGATCAACTCACCGGTGTACATCAAACGGATCGGCGAGAGTGTTTCGACCTCGCGGTGCTGCAGCGCGATGAGCACGTCGTCCATCGTCGCGAACGCGCGACCAGCGCCCTTCGTGCCCTGCTTCTCCTTGGTCAAGTAGTAGCAGCCGAGGACGATGTCCTGGCTCGGCACGGTGATGGGCTGACCGTTCGCAGGAGACAGGACGTTGTTCGACGACAGCATCAGAACGCTGGCCTCGATCTGGGCCTCGGGCGACAGGGGCACGTGCACGGCCATCTGGTCGCCGTCGAAGTCGGCGTTGAAGGCCGTGCAGACGAGCGGGTGGATCTTGATCGCCTTGCCCTCGACGAGGGTCGGCTCGAACGCCTGGATCCCCAGACGGTGGAGCGTCGGGGCGCGGTTCAGCAGCACGGGGTGCTCTCGGATCACGTCCTCGAGAAAGTCCCACACCTCGGGGCGCTGCTGCTCGACCATCTCCTTGGCGGCCTTGATGGTCGTGACAAGGCCTTCCTTCTCGAGCTTGCTGTAGATGAACGGCTTGAACAGCTCGAGGGCCATCTTCTTGGGCAGGCCGCACTGGTTGAGCTTCAGCTCCGGGCCGACGACGATGACCGAGCGGCCGGAGTAGTCGACGCGCTTTCCGAGCAGGTTCTGACGGAAGCGACCCTGCTTGCCCTTGAGCGTGTCGGAGAGCGACTTGAGCGGCCGGTTATTGGCGCCTCGCAGCACGCGACCGCGGCGGCCGTTGTCGAACAGCGCGTCGACGGCCTCCTGCAGCATGCGCTTCTCGTTGCGCACGATGACGTCGGGCGCACGCAGCTCGATCAGCTTCTTCAGTCGGTTGTTGCGGTTGATGACGCGTCGGTACAGGTCGTTCAGATCCGACGTCGCGAAACGGCCGCCGTCCAGCGGCACGAGCGGGCGCAGCTCCGGCGGAATCACCGGGATGACCTCCATGATCATCCACTCGGGCTTGTTGCCACTCTTCCGGAAGGCCTCGACGACCTTCAGTCGCTTGGCGAACTTGATCTTCTTCTGGACGGAGGTCTCGGTGCGCATGCTCTCGCGCAGCTCGAGCGCATCGATCTCGACGTCGACCCGGCGCAACAGCTCCTTGATCGCCTCGGCGCCCATGCCGCAGCGAAGGCGCGGGTGCGCATCGCGCAGCTGTCGGTAGCGCTCGTCCGTGACCAGCTCCTTCTGCTTGACCTCGGGACAGTCGCCCGGATCGACGACGACGTAGGACTCGAAGTAGAGAATCCGCTCGAGGTCGCGCAGGCTGATATCCAGCAGGTGCCCGATGCGGCTGGGCAGACCCTTGAAAAACCAGACGTGGGAAGCGGGGCAGGCCAGCTCGATGTGGGCCATCCGCTCGCGCCGCACCTTGGATTGGGTCACCTCGACGCCGCACTTGTCGCAGATCACGCCGCGGTGCTTCATGCGCTTGTACTTGCCGCACAGGCACTCCCAGTCCGTGATCGGGCCGAAGATCTTGGCGCAGAAGAGGCCGTCCCGCTCCGGCTTGAAGGTCCGGTAGTTGATCGTTTCCGGCTTCGTCACCTCGCCGTGAGACCACGAGCGGATCTTCTCCGGGCTGGCCAGACGGATCTTGATCGCGTCGAAGTCGATGTGGGGACGTCCGACGTCGATCTTCGGCCGCATGGGCATCATCAGGCTCATTGGCGCTCCCTCTGCCCCGGATCGCTCGCGCGATCCCGAAACGGAGCCGCAAGCGGGCTCCCAGTTACGAAAAACTCCGCCGCGTCAGACACGCTTCGCTCGGAGTGACGGTGGGTCGTTCTCAATGCTTTGTCTTGATCAGTTCAACGTCGAGGCCCAGGCTCTGCAGCTCCCGGATCAGCACGTTGAAGGACTCGGGCACACCCGGCGTGAATGCCGTGTCGCCCTTGACGATCGCCTCGTAGATCTTGGCGCGACCGTAGACGTCGTCCGACTTGGCGGTGAGCAGCTCCTGGAGGATGTGCGCTGCACCGTAGGCCTCGAGCGCCCAGACTTCCATCTCCCCGAAGCGCTGGCCGCCGAACTGGGCCTTGCCGCCGAGCGGTTGCTGCGTGATCAGCGAGTAGGGTCCGATCGAGCGGGCGTGGATCTTGTCGTCGACCAGGTGGGACAGCTTGAGCATGTAGATGTAGCCCACCGTCACGTGCTGCTCGAAGGGCTCGCCGGTCATCCCGTCGATCAGCGTCAGCTTGCCAGCGGTCAGGATGTTAGGCCGCAGCCGATCGTGCTTCTCCTCGTCGGCGTTGGCCTTCTCCAGGTAGCCGCGGATCTCCTTTTCCGTCGCGCCGTCGAAGACGGCGCTGGCAAAGTGGAGTCCGAGGCTCCGAGCCGCCCACCCGAGGTGCGTCTCGAGGATCTGCCCGACGTTCATGCGCGACGGGACGCCGAGCGGATTGAGCACGATCTCCACGGGAGTGCCGTCCGGGAGGTAGGGCATGTCCTCCTCCGCCAGGATTCTGGCGATGACTCCCTTGTTGCCGTGGCGTCCGGCCATCTTGTCGCCGACGGAGAGCTTCCGCTTCATCGCAACGAAGACCTTAACCAGCTTGATGACGCCCGGCGGCAGCTCGTCGCCACGCTTCAGGCGGCTCTCCTTCTCCGCGTGCAGCGCCTTGAGGACCTCGATCTGACGCTCCGTCTTGTCGATGATCTCGGTGAGCTCGGCCTCGACGTCCTCGCCCGGAGCGCCCTTGACCTCGAGCTTGACGATCTCCGAGTGGCGCAGCAGAGAGATGGTCTCCTGGTCGAGCTTCTGGCCCTTCTTGACGACGTGCTCGCCCTTGCCGTTGATCAGGTCGTGGACCGCGGTCTTGCCGATCAGCAGGTCTTCGATGCGCTTGTCGCGCTCGTCCTGCAGGATGCGAATCTCGTCCTTGAGATTCTTCTCCATGATGTAGAGCTCGGCGTCCTCGATCTGCCGGGCTCGCTCGTCCTTCTCGACGCCGCGGCGGGAGAAGATCTTCACGTCGACGACGATCCCTTCGATGCCGGGCGGGCAGACGAGAGAGGCGTCGCGTACGTCGCCGGCCTTCTCGCCGAAGATGGCGCGCAGCAGCTTCTCTTCCGGAGTGAGCTGCGTCTCGCCTTTCGGCGTGACCTTTCCGACCAGGATGTCACCCGGTCGGACGCTGGCTCCGACGCGGATGATGCCGCTCTCGTCGAGGTTGTTCAGCAGCGATTCCGAGACGTTCGGGATGTCGCGGGTGATCTCCTCGGGCCCGAGCTTGGTGTCGCGGGCCTCGAGCTCGAACTCCTCGATATGGATCGAGGTGTACATGTCTTCCTTGACGAGCTTCTCGGAGACCAGGATGGCGTCCTCGAAGTTGTAGCCGCGCCACGGCATGAAGGCGACGAGCACGTTCCGGCCGAGCGCCAGCTCGCCGTGATCGGTGCACGGTCCGTCAGCGAGGATTTCGCCCTTGTCGACGTGCTGCCCAACGCCCACGATCGGTTTCTGGTTGATGCTCGTGTTCTGGTTCGAGCACTTGAACTTCGTCAGGTTGTAGATGTCGGCGCCGATCTCCTTGCCCTTGTCGGGCCCGCTCTGGGCCTCTACGCGGACGATGATGCGCCGGGAGTCCACCGAGTCCACGACGCCCGAGCGACGGCACACGACGGCCGCGCCGGAGTCCTTGACGGTGATGTGCTCCATTCCCGTGCCGACGAGCGGCGCTTCGGCACTCAGAAGCGGGACGGCCTGGCGCTGCATGTTCGATCCCATCAGCGCTCTGTTGGCGTCGTCGTTCTCCAGGAACGGAATCAGCGAAGCGGCGACCGACACCAGCTGCTTCGGGCTGACGTCGACGTAGTCGACATCCTCGCGCCGAGCGAGGACGGAGTTGCCGGCCTGGCGAGCGGAGACGCGATCCTCGATGATCTTGCCGTCGTCGGTGAGCTTCACGTTCGCCTGGGCGATCGTGTGCTTGTCCTCCTCCCAGGCCGAGAGGTAGAAACAGTACGGCTCGACCGTGGCGGGCCTCTTCTTGCGCGCGCGGACCGCCTCGTTCTCGGGCTCGATCTCCTCCTGCTCGACGATGTCGCCGATCTTGAACTTCGTCTCGCCCGACTCGACCACCTGGTAGTAGTCGACGATGGAGCCGTCACGCACCTTCAGGTAGGGGCTTTCGATGAAGCCGAACTCGTTGATGCGGGCGAAGCACGAAAGGCTCGAAATCAGGCCGATGTTCGGTCCCTCAGGCGTCTCGATCGGGCAAATTCGACCGTAGTGGGTCGGGTGAACGTCGCGCACCTCGAAGCCGGCCCGCTCGCGAGACAGACCGCCCGGTCCGAGCGCCGAGAGACGGCGTTTGTGGGTGATCTCCGAGAGCGGGTTCGTCTGGTCCATGAACTGGCTGAGCTGGCTCGAGCCGAAGAACTCACGGATTGACGCCATCACCGGCTTGGCGTTGATCAGATCGTGCGGCATGGCCGTCGCCATCTCCTGGTACACGCTCATCTTTTCTTTGATGGCGCGCTCCATGCGCACGAGTCCGATCCGGAACTGGTTCTCGAGCAGCTCGCCCACGCTTCTCACACGCCGGTTGCCGAGGTGGTCGATATCGTCGACGTCCGCCGGAGAACGGCGCAGCTTCAGCAAGAAGGTGACGACCGCCAGAATGTCTTCGGTGTGAAGGACCTTGTCCCCGAGGGGCGAGGAAAGGCCGAGCTTCGTGTTGAGCTTGAGACGCCCGACCCGTGAAAAGTCGTACTTCTGCGGGTTCAGGAACATTCCTTCGAAAAGGTTGCGCGACGAATCGAGGGTGGGCGGATCGCCGGGCCGCATGCGCCGGTAGATCTCGATCAGCGCCTCTTCGGGGCTCTTGATGGTGTCTTTCCTGATCGTCGCTGACATCATCGGACCGATCGCGTCCTCGTCGGTGAAGAAGATCTCGAGCGTGCCCACCTGCATCTCGGGATCCTTGAGGCGCTGAAGGATCTCGGGCGAGATTGCCTCGTTGGCGTCGAGGATGATCTCCCCCGTCCTCGGGTCGATCAGGTCTTCAACGCTGTGGGCGCCGAGCAGATCGTCGTCCGAGACCTCCGTCTCCTGGACTTCGAGCTTCTTCATCTGTTCGAAGGCGTTCCTGCTGATGCGCTTGCCGGCGTGGACGATCTCCTCGCGACGCCCGGACGCGCCCTTGGGACCGTGGATCGCCGAGCCGAGGCGGCGCCCGATCAGGCTCTCGGAGATCGAATAGAAGAGCTTCCCGTCGCGGATCTCGACGCGATCGCACTTGTAGAACGTGCGGATCAGCTCGGAGTCGCTCTTCAACCCCAGGGCGCGCAGGAAGACTGAGGCGAGGAACTTGCGTTTCCGGTCGATACGAACGTGCAGCAGGTTCTTGCTGTCGTACTCGAACTCGACCCACGAGCCGCGGTAGGGAATGATCTGCGCCGCGAAGATCCCTTTCTCGGGCTGTGAGAAGAACACGCCGGGCGACCGGTGCAGCTGGCTGACGATGACCCGCTCGGTCCCATTGATGATGAAGGTCCCGTTCGCGGTCATCAGCGGGATGTCGCCGAAGTAGACCTCCTGCTCCTTGATGTCGCGAATGCTCTTGGCGCCGGTTTCGGGATCCTTGTCCCACACAATCAGGCGGATCATCACCTTGAGCGGAACGGCGAAAGTCATGCCGCGCTCCTGGCACTCGTCGACGTCGTACTTGAGCTTCAGACCCACGGGCTCGTCGCAGGTCTGGCAGACCTGCGGCTCGTTCTCGTTCAGGTGCCCACACTTCGGGCAGTGAATCTCGATGTCGCCCCCGGGATCGGTGATGATCGTCGCTGCACAGAAGCCGCAGGGACGCCCCAGCTTCTCGAGCCCCACCAGGCGGCCGCACTTGCACTCCCAGTTCCCGATCGAGTAGTCGACGAACTCGAGCGAGCAGTTTTCACGCAGGTCCGTGATCGGGAAGACGCTCCTGAAGACCGACTGCAGCCCGGTCTCCTCGCGCTCCCCGGACAGCACGCGCATCTGAAGAAAGCGCTCGTACGATTTCTTCTGGATCTCGATCAGGTTGGGAATCGGGATCGCGGTCTTGATCTTCGAGAAGTCGACCCGCTCTCGACTTTTTCCGTGCGAGACGTTACTTACAGCCGTTGCCATTCAGCTTCCACCCTGACGCCCGACTCGTATCGAGCAAAAAAGACAAAAGACCCCCCGCAGCCGGGCAGACGACTCCCGACCGGGTCCTTCCCGCAGCCCGACGGCACTGGAACAACGCTTTCCGACTCTCGTTCCAGTGCTCGCTTACTTGATCTCGACCTGGGCTCCGACCTCTTCGAACTTCTTCTTGAGCGCCTCGGCGTCCTCTTTGGAAACACCTTCCCGGACGGCCTTCGGAGCGCTGTCGACGAGGTCCTTGGCCTCCTTGAGACCGAGGCTGGTGACCTTGCGCACGACCTTGATCACGTTGATCTTCTTGTCGCCGGCGCTCAGCAGGTGCAGCGCGAACTCCGTCTGCTCCTCCTCCTCCGCAGCCGCCGCTCCCGCGCCGGGCATCATCATCATCGGCGCCGCGGCCGCCGCCGCCGACACGCCCCACTTGTCTTCCAGAAGCTTCACGAGCTCCGCCACCTGTGTCACGGTCAGGGAGCTCAGGTTTTCTGCGATCGCTTGAATGTCAGCCATCTCTCTCTTTCACCTCACAGCACTACGCAACGTCGAAATTATTCAGTCCTAGCTCTGTTCGCCCAGCTTCTCCTGGCGCTGCCCGAGCACCTGTGCCAACTGCGTGGCCGGAGTGCCGAGCAGGCGCACCAGCTTCGCCGACGGGGCCTGCAGCACGCCGAGCAGCATCGAGCGCAGCTCGGGCAGGCTGGGCAACGTCGAGAGCGCCTTCACTCCATCTGCGTCGAGCACGTCCTCGCCCTCGACCAGGCCGCCCTTGACCTTGATGGCCGGGTGGGTCTTGGCGAAGCCCACGAGTGCCTTGGCGAGGGCCGCCGGGTCCTCGCCGCCGTACGCGACGCCCGTCATATCGTCGAAGTGGTCGCCGAGCTTCTCGAACGCGGTTCCCTGGAGGGCCCGCAGAGCCAACGAATTCTTGACGACCCGATACGTGCAGCCCGCCTTGCGCATCTGGCTGCGAAACTCTGTCGCGTCATTGACGGAGAGCCCGCGATAGTCCACCACGATGGCGTGGCCCGCCCGGCCGAACTCTTCGTGGAGCTCGGCGACGACGGCCTCTTTTTGTGTGCGATCCATTTCTCTGGCCCTCGTTACTCGTCCACGGAGGCGGGGTCGACCCGCACTCCCGGACCCATGGTTGACGACAGCGAGATCGACTTGACGTAGCGCCCCTTGGCCGCCTGTGGCTTCGCCTTGATTACGCTGTCGATCAGCATCTTGGCGTTGTCGACCAGCTTGTCGCTCCCGAAGGAGACCTTGCCCACGGGTGCATGGACGATGCCCGTCTTGTCGACGCGGTACTCGACTTTGCCTGCCTTGATCTCGCTCACGGCTTTCGCTACCTCGAAGGTCACGGTGCCCGTCTTCGGGTTGGGCATCAGGCCACGCGGCCCGAGCACCCGCCCCAGCTTTCCGACCGAGCGCATCATGTCGGGCGTAGCGACGATGGCGTCGAACTCGAGCCACCCTTCCTTCTGGATCTTCTCGACCATGTCGTCGCCGCCGATGAAGTCGGCGCCGGCTTCCTTCGCCTCGTTCATCTTGTCGCCGGAGGCGATCACGAGGACCTTCTTGGCTCTCCCACCGAGGCCGTGGGGCAGGATCACCGTCCCGCGCACCATCTGGTCGGCGTGGCGGGGGTCCACACCCAGCCGCATCGCCACCTCGACGGTCTCGTCGAACTTGGCGTACGCGTTGGCGGTGAGGGTTTGAATGGCGTCTGGAAGCGGGTACTGCGGCTTCGCCGCTATCGCCTCGCGGGCCTTCTTGAGATTTTTTCCGATACGTCCCATCTATGCTCCTATCGCGCCTGTGCTTCGTGCCTGGCGCTCCCACCGCGACACCCGATCTCGGGCGTGGTGGTGAAGGCCGCCGCTCGGGCGGCTGATCTGTTTGGACCGATTGGCTAGTCGGCCACCTCCACGCCCATGCTGCGGGCCGTTCCAGCCACGGTGTTGCAGGCCATCTCCAGGTCCTCGCAGTTGAGGTCGGGCATCTTCAGCTTGGCGATCTCCACGACCTGGGCCCGCGTGACGGTGGCGACCTTCGTCTTGTTCGGCTCACCACTGCCCTTCGCGATGTTCGCCGCGCGCTTCAGCAGCACGGGAACCGGGGGCGTCTTGGTGATGAACGAGTACGACCGGTCGGCGTACACCGTGATGACCACCGGGATGATCAGCCCATCGTCCTTCGCCGTCTTGGCGTTGAAGGCCTTGCAGAAATCCATGATGTTGACACCGGCCTGACCGAGCGCCGGGCCGACGGGCGGCGCCGGCGTGGCCTTGCCGGCGGGAATCTGCAGCTTGACCTTGCCGATTTCTTTCTTCATTGTCCGATCCAGTTAGCGACCGCCGCATCGTCATTCTGAGCGACTGAAGCGCTTGTCTTGGAGCGAAGAATCCGTACGCTCCTGTTCCCTGATCCCGAACGCGGGGCAGAGAGATCCTTCGGTCGCGTGACTCGCTGAACTCCCTCAGGATGACGAGGGGACGATCGCCGACCCGTCTCTCTGTGCCTCTGTGTCTCTGTGGCCATCTAGAGCTTCTCTACTTGTAGGAAGTCCAACTCGACCGGGGTGGACCGCCCGAAGATCGTGACCATCACCTTTACGGTGTTGCGGTCGAGGTTGACCTCTTCCACGATCCCCTGGAAGCTCGAAAACGGCCCATCGATGATGCGGACGCTCTCGCCATGATCGAAGGTGTACTTCGGCTTGGGCTTTTCGATCGATTCTTTGACCTGAACGAAGATCTGATCGGCCTCTTCCTGGCTCAGGGGTATCGGCCGGTGTCCCGAGCCGACGAACCCGGTTACTTTCGGGGTGTTCTTCACGAGGTGCCAGGTCTGATCCGGAATCTTCTTGCCGTCAGGCCCGTCCTCGGTCGAGATCTCCACGAGGATGTAGCCCGGGAAGAAGCGCGTGGCCGTCTGCACCTTCTTGCCGCCCTTCATCTCCACGACTTCCTCGGTCGGGATCTCGATGCGCCCGATCTGCTCCTCGAGCCCGTACGCCGTAGCGCGCTGGCGCAGGCTCTCCGACACCTTCTTCTCGAACCCGGAGTAGGTGTGGACGATGTACCACTGCTTCGTCATGACATCTTCCACCATGGCTATCGCAGCGACAGAACCGGCTGGAGCACCCACGAGAAGGCGACGTCCAGGCCATAGAGGTAAAAACCGAAGAAGAACGTAGTGATCAGCACGACGATCGTCGTGCTGTAGACCTCGGGCCTGCCGGGCCACGTGACCTTCTTGAGCTCGATCTTGACCTCCGAAAGAAAGCCCTTCAGCTCGGCGACCTTGCCCGGCACCCAGCCAATGGCGCCGCTCAGCCCGCCGCCATCGTCCTTGGTGTTCTTCTTCTTATCCGCCAAGCCGTATCAACTCCGAATCACTGACCGGGTGCCCCCACCGCTCGGCCGGGGCTCGCCCGGGTTGGCAGGCCAGGAGGGACTCGAACCCCCAACCCCCGGTTTTGGAGACCGGTGCTCCACCAATTGAGCTACTGGCCTATTTCGTTTCCTTGTGCTCCGTGTGCTTGCGGCAGAAGGGACAGTACTTGCTCAGCGCAAGACGATCCGTCGTCTTCTTCTTGTTCTTCGTGGTCGAGTAGTTGCGATTCTTGCAACTGCCACATTGCAGCGTGATGATGTCGCGCATCTGATTCCTACTCGATGATCTCGGTGACGGTGCCGGCGCCGACGGTGCGGCCGCCCTCGCGGATCGCGAAGCGCAGACCCTGCTCCATCGCAATCTTCGAGATCAACTCCACCGTAATCGTCGTGTTGTCGCCCGGCATCACCATCTCCGTACCCTCGGGGAGGTGCGCCACTCCCGTCACGTCCGTGGTGCGGAAGTACATCTGAGGCCGGTACCCCGTGAAGAAAGGCGTGTGACGCCCGCCCTCCTCCTTCGTCAGCACGTATACCTCGCCCTTGAACTTCGTGTGCGGCGTGATCGAGCCCGGCTTCGCCAGCACCATCCCGCGCTCCACTTCCTTGCGGTCCGTGCCGCGCAACAGGATCCCGACGTTGTCTCCCGCCTCGCCGGAGTCCAGGAGCTTCTTGAACATCTCGACACCGGTCACGACCTTCTTCGGCGTCTCTTCCTGCAGGCCGACCATCTCCACTTCCTCGCCGACCTTGATCCGACCCCGCTCCACGCGACCCGTCGCCACCGTTCCGCGACCCGAGATCGTGAAGATGTCCTCGATCGGCATCAGGAACGGCTTGTCCACGTCACGCTCCGGAAGCGGCACGTAGCTGTCCACCGCGTCCATCAGCTCCAGGATCGGCTTGCACGCCTCGTCGTCCGCGCTCTCCGCTTCCAGCGCCTTCAGCGCAGAACCCCGAATCACAGGAACGTCGTCGCCGGGGAACTTGTACTCCTTCAGCAGCTCGCGAACCTCGAGCTCCACCAGGTCCAGAAGCTCCGGGTCGTCCACCATGTCCACTTTGTTCAGGAACACCACCATCGAAGGAACGCCCACCTGCCGCGACAGCAGGATGTGCTCCCGCGTCTGCGGCATCGGCCCGTCCGCAGCAGAAACCACCAGAATCGATCCGTCCATCTGCGCGGCGCCCGTGATCATGTTCTTGATGTAGTCCGCGTGACCCGGGCAGTCCACGTGTGCGTAGTGGCGGTTGCCCGTCTCGTACTCCACGTGCGACGCGTTGATCGTCACGCCACGCTCGCGCTCCTCGGGTGCGTTGTCGATCTGGTCGTACGACTTGAGCGAGACCTTCGGGTTGTTCGCCGATAGCACCTTCGTGATCGCTGCCGTCAACGACGTCTTCCCGTGGTCCACGTGACCAATCGTCCCGACGTTCACGTGCGGCTTGGACCTGTCGAACTTCTCCTTGGCCATACTGACTCCTCGATGATCGATTCGCGACGCCAAGCCGCGCTTCGATGCGTCCTCCCTCCGTTCCCGCTGGTCGCTTCGCGTCTGGAGCCCACGACCAGACTTGAACTGGTGACCTCGTCCTTACCAAGGACGCGCTCTACCGACTGAGCTACGTGGGCCCGGTTCCGTCTGCTGCCCGCCTCCGTTCCTGACCTCATCCGTTCCCGCCTCACCAGCCCACGTCTTTGGAGCGGGCGACGGGGTTCGAACCCGCGACCTCCAGCTTGGAAGGCTGGAGCTCTACCAGCTGAGCTACACCCGCTTCGACACGACGATAACCTGACTCGCTTGGGGCTTCAGAATCGACTCGACGTGTCGCCGCCGCCACCTCGTCCGGCTCGACTTGGTGGGGAGGGAAGGATTCGAACCTTCGAAGCCCTTGGGGCGACAGATTTACAGTCTGTTGCGTTTGACCGCTTCGCTACCTCCCCGCGTTTCGTCGCTGACCCGGGCCCAACCGTCCTCGGGCGCGCTTGACACCTCGGACGGACTCAGTCGGCTGGAGCTGGCGGAGGGAATTGAACCCCCGACCCGCTGATTACAAATCAGCCGCTCTACCAGCTGAGCTACGCCAGCGACAAACCTCGACTGTAGCAAAGTGGCTCAGACGCTGCAAGCCCCTGAAGGCGTTGGCGAAGGGGCTTCTAGCCACGCTTGCGGCGGCGCCCACGGCCGCGGCGCTTGCCGCGCCCTTTCGGAGCTTCGGGACGGGCATCCGGCTGCTCCTGGGTGGGCGATTTAGCCGGCTCAGCGGAGCGGCGGGGACGTCCCGCGGCCTTCTTCTTCGGGCCACCTCGTTTGGCGCCGGCGGACGGGCGAGAGCGCCGCCGCCCGTCGCTTCGGCTGCGCTCGGTTCTCACGCGCCTGGCTTTGGGGGCCTCGCGCTGCCCCGCCCAGGCGACGTCCTCGTCGTCGTCGATGCGGACCAGGTTCAACGGCTCCTCCCGGTCTTCGCCCCCGGCGAGGGCCGGGTCCGCGTGGCGTGCGCCGGGATCGTTCTCGACGTCGTCGGGATCGGGCCCCACGATGGACCTTTCAGTATTCTGAGAACGGGGAGGGATCGGCCGGGCACGGCTCGGCTGCGCGCCGCGCTGCCGGACCACCTCGTAGAAGGCGATGCCCGCCGCGACGGCGACATTGAGCGAGTCCACGTGACCGAACATCGGCAGCGTCGCCAACTCGTCGCACGTCTCTCGCACGAGCCGACGCAAGCCATCCCGCTCTCCACCGAGCACGAGCGCGACGGGCCGGCGAAAATCGATCTCGTCCCAGCGCCGGCCGCCGTGTGCGTCCAGGCCGACCGTCCAGAAGCCGCGCTCCTTGAGCTCTCCCAGGGCCTGGACCACGTTGCCGATACGCGCCACGCGAACGTGCTCGAGCGCCCCCGCGGAGGTTCGCGCGACGGTCTCGGACAAACCCGCGGAGCGACGCTCGGGCACGAGCACGCCGTCCGCGCCGGCGGCGTCGGCCCCGCGAAGAATCGCCCCGAGGTTACGGGGATCTTCGACGCGGTCCAGCACCGCGACCAGGGCGGGATCGTGCGCCTCGAGCAGCAGCTCGTCCAGCTGCATCACGGGTTTCGGCGAGACGACCGCGATCACGCCCTGGTGCGGCACACCATCGGCGAGCCGGTCCAGGGTCTCGCGCGGTTCGAAGCGCAGCGGCACTCCGAGGCCGCCGGCCTTCGCGATCGCTTCGGAGACGCGCGGATTGCGCAGCCCCTTGACGACTATCAGGCGATCGAAGTGCCGGCTGCCGGAGATCAGCGCTTCGAGTACGGGATTGATCCCGCAGATCAGGTTCATGATCGGCTCTCATTCCTCGGCCCTCAGCAGCACGACGGCATGGGCGGCGATCCCCTCGCCGCGTCCCAGCGCCCCCAATCCGTCGTTGCTCTTGGCCTTGATCGAAACCCGAGTGCGCGACACCCCGAGTACTTCGCTCAGGATCTCACGCATCTCGCCAATATGGGGCGCCAGCGGCGGCGCCTCCGCAATGAGCGTCGCGTCGGCGTTCTCCAGAGCCAGACGGCGCTCGGCAACCTCTTTGGCGACGTGCTCCAAAAACTCGAGACTCGATGCCCCTCGCCAGCGTGGATCGCTCGACGGGAAATGGCTGCCGAGGTCGCCCGCGCCAGCGGCACCGAGCATCGCATCGCACAGCGAGTGCACGAGGCAGTCGCCGTCGGAATGACCCTCCAGGCCGCGCTCGAACGGCAAGGTCACGCCACCCAGCACGAGCGGCCGGCCCGCGACGAGCCGGTGCACGTCGTATCCGCTGCCGACGCGGAAGCCGCTCACCGGCTGGCTCCAACACGCTCGAGGAGCAGCTCGGCCCACTCGAGATCCTCGGGTGTCGTCAGCTTGCGATTCGTGGCCTGCCCCGGCACGACCGCCACCGAACGTCCCAGGCGCTCCACGGCCATGGCTTCGTCGGTGATGGTCGCTCCGTCGCTGCGGGCGCTCTGATAAGCCGCGAGCAGAAGGCTCGAGTGAAAACCCTGGGGCGTCTGGGCGGCGCCCAATCCGTCGCGGTCCAGCGTCTCTTCGACCACGCCGTCGCGGATGCGTTTGACGGTGTCGGCCAGAGCCACGACCGGCAGCGCCGCCCCGCTCTCGGCAGCGGCGCTGGCGACCGCCGCGATCAGCTCGGCGTCGACGAGCGGGCGCGCCGCATCGTGCACGAGGACGACGCCGTCGAAGGATGCGGGGAGGTGCTTCAACCCCTCGTACACCGAGTCCTGGCGCTGCTCGCCACCCGCGACGACGTCGACCAGCTTGGCGCTGGTCCTGAGCAGGCGCCTCGCTTCCTCGACCAGCGCTTCGGCAACGACCACGATCGTCAGATCCACAGCGGGGCTGTCCTCGAAGGCCCGGTGAGCCCTCGCGAGCAGAGGCTCGCCGGCCAGGGTCAGGAACGCCTTGGGTCGCCCGGAACGCATGCGTTCCCCGCGACCCGCGCCAACGAGGATCGCGAGGGTCTTCAAAGCTAGTGGCCGGTAAACGAGGATTCGAAAGCGTCAGACCGCCGATGCATCCCCGCCCGCTGCGTTGCTCGTCGGTCGAATACTCCCGGTATTCTCCGCTCCTCTCGCCTTGCGGATCGGGGCGCCTCGACGCCCTGACCGCTTCCGACTTCTCGCTTACGGGCCACTAGAACTCACGCCCCCGTCTGCGATGCTTGGCGCGAGGCGCTCCAGGCAGGTTATGCAGTCACCTTGGGAGCGTCAACCCGCTCAGTCGGCGAGGCTTCGCGGCCGCGATCGAGGCTCGCCAGGGCCCGTCGCAGCTCAGCCAGATGCCCGCGAACGGCATCACGGGCGTTTGTGAGTTGAACGAGCGCCCGCGACAGCCGACCTTCCAGCTCTTCGTCGGTCCTCGACAAGGCGGCATCGAGCGCGGCGAGCGCCGCCCCCGAGCGCTCGATCTCGGGAGACCGTGAGAAGCGTACGGAGAGCCGGAACAAGCCCAATGCGAAAGGCAGCGTGAGCGAATAGGGGACGACGAGCACGCCGTCGCGGTAGGCGTCCGCGACCGCCCCCGGCGCCGCATCGTAGACGGCGTCGGGAACGGCGACCAACCCGATCTCGAGGGTCCGGTCGGGATCGAGGTACTTGCGCAGCTCCCCCGCTCGGCTGCGCAGTGCGCGCCCGACCCGCTCGCGCAGCCGCTGCTTCTCGGCTTCGCCTGGAGCCGACGCCAGGCGCTCGAGCTCGGCGAGCGCCGGCCACTTGCTGTCGATCGGGAGGTAGCGGCCGTCGGGCAGCACGAGCGCATACTCGACGACGCGGCTCCCGAAAGTGACGTTTCTGGCCAGCATCTCCGGCGGCAGCTGATCCAGAGAGCGCGCCAGGAGTTGCTCGCCGGCCGCGCCGCGACTGCCGGAACCTGCGACGACCGCCTCCAGACGACCGAGGCTCACGGCGGCTCTTTCGAGCTCCGCCGACTGGACGCTCTCGTGGGATCGGACCTCGACCAGGGTTCGCCGCGCGGCGCCGAGCTCGTCCTTCAGACCGGAAGCCGCCTCCGCGATCCCGAGCAGCGACGCCTCGCGCGCCTGCAGCACATCGCGCTGAAGCGCCTCCTGGGTGGCCGCCAGGTGGCCGACCGTCCCGGCCAGCGAGCGCAGCTCGCGGTCCACCTGCCGCGTCGCCGTGGCCGAGGCTCGCGTCGCCACGAGCAAGGCTCCGCCGAGACCGGCCACCAGCATGAACGCCGCGAGCGCGACAATCGGAACCATCCCTTCCATCGTCGTAAGAGAACACGGCGGCGCGCCAGGGGTGGTCCCGCGGCGAAGGTATGATCCCGCCGATCGTGCCGGCGCCACCCATCCACCCGACAACCTGCCCCTCCAGCCCGGTCGGGATGTCGGCGTGACGACATCTGCTCGTTGAGCTCGTCGCTCGTCCTCGCACCGCTGATCTTCCTTTCATTCGCGCTGCGGATAGCGATCCATCTCGGGCGGACTCCCGGAGGCGTCGACACCTGGTACTACCTGGCGTACGCCGACGCGTTTGCGCGCAAACCCGGGCTCGACGTGCGGCTCCCCCAGTATCTCCTGCAGGACGAACGACAGTCGTACCCGCCGCTGTTTCCGAGCCTGCTCGGTCTCGTGCCGCGCCGTCTGCGGCGCCGCGGCTACTGGCTGATCTCACCGCTCTTGGACGCGCTCCATGTCGCCGCTCTGATGGCGTTCGTCCTCACGACGACCGGCAGCGTGAGCGCCGCGCTCGTATCCGGCGGCGTCTTCACGCTGACACCGCTCTTGATCGCCGAAGCGAGAAGTCTCAGTGGCCGCGCCTTCGCGTCGCTGTCCTTCTCGCTCGCGATGCTGGCTCTGCTCGCCGCCGTGGGCTCAGCGAGTTGGTGGGTCGCGGCCGCGTTGCTGTCGGCCACGGCCGTCGTGCTCGCCTCGGGGTCGATGTCGGCGGCCTACGGTTTCGTGAGCCTCGTCATGACGCTGGTGACGGGCTCGCCCGCGTACCTCGCCTGCTTCGTCGGCGCGCTCGTGCTCGCCCTTGTCGCAACCGGCGGCCACTACGGTCGCGTGGTCGTCAACTACTGGCACGCGGTCGTGTACTGGTGGCGCAACCGCGCCCGCTACGGAGGGCACCCGATCCGCAACTCACCGATCTACGGGCGGGCGAACGGCGCCGCGGCCAAGCCCGGCTTCCTGGGCCGCAACCGCCTCCAACAGCTGGCCCGGCTGCTGGGAGAGAACCCGTTCCTGCTGGCGCTGCCGTTCGTTTCCGATCAACGTTCGGCCTCGGGGCACTTCGCCTACTGGTGGGCGACGTCGCTCGCAGTTCTCGTCGTATTGGCGACGCTGGTCCCGCTGCTCGGCGCCTTTGGTCCGTCGCGCGGCTACATGCGCGCCACGATCGTGCCGACGGCCTATCTGCTTGGTCTCGAGACGACCCGGCCGGGATGGTCCGCCGATCCGCTCGCCTGGGCGACGCTGTTGGCGGGGCTTGGGAGCTGTGGCGCCATCGGCTTTTTCTACTGGTACGCGCGTCGGCGGCGCAGCGCCCAGACGACCGCCGCGCCAGACGGGCTGCAACGGGCGGCGCGGCGCCTCGAGGAGCTGCCCGGCGGGGCCCTCTTCTGCCTCCCCACGGTGTACACCGACTACGCCTGCTATCACTCGGGTCACCCAGTCTTGTGGGGAGGCCATTGTGGGAATCTGCACAAGCTCGAGGCGGTCGCACCGGTGGTGACGCGCCCGCTCGACCAGCTGTTCCGGGAGTACGACGTCCGCTATGTGCTGCTCGAGACGGACTACGTCGGCCGCGAGGAGCTCGGTCTGGGCGATCGCCTCCGACCGCTTTCCGAGTACGGCACCCTGGCCCTGTACGAGTACCCCCCTAGCCTGACCAGTGCCCCGCCCTCCCATCAGTGCTACCCGTCCTGCTCACCGCCCAACGCGCCTCTGCCTCTCACGACCCCACCCTCCGAAGCCCTTCCCCGGTCGCCACTTACCGCCCATTTATCAGCCCCCTCTTTGCCGACGCTACACTGCAGCCGAGCGAGCATATCCCGGTAGACGTAGACCGGCCAACTGAGTGTTAGACCGATTGAAGTGACGTACACGAAGCGTGAGCTCCACGAACTCGTAGATGAGGACGAGCCGGGCTGGCCCATCGTCGAATCGTGGATCGAAGAGGCGAAGCAGAAAGTCGAGCTGCTTGCTCCCCCCCAAGACCCTGCAGATACCCTCGTATCTGTCCAGGTCACCACGCTTTCGCCGATGGGCGCCATCATCTTCAACACCGGCGGCATCCTCGTAGACTCTGGCTGGCTTCGGATTCTCGGATCCGGTCACCCGAGGCTGCCAAGGGCGCTGTCAAGCTGGAACTTCGCGTGCGGGTTGCCCGCCGCCGACACACCACCGAGTTGGCTGCTCATTGCTGACGACGTCCTGGGCGGCTTCTTTGCACTCAACGGGGGTCGCTTTGCCCCCGAGGGCAACAACATCTGGTACTTCGCGCCCGATACTCTCGAGTGGGAAGACACCGAGCTCGGTTACAGCGGGTTCGTCTACTGGTGCTTCACGGGCGACGTGCCGGGTTTCTACGAGACGAGGCGCTGGGCGGGTTGGGAAGCGGAAGTTGCCGAACTTGGGGGTGATGAAGGCCTCCACTTCTACCCGCTGCTGTGTGCGGAGGGTCCGCCGATCGGCGAACGCATGCGAACGCGGGTGCCAATCGAGGAGCTGTTCTCCGTACATGTGGGTACGGTCTAACGAGGGGATGCAACTGACAAGGCGAGCTAAGGGTGACCCGCGGATGATGGGCGCTGCGCGGGCCAGTGTCTTTGTAGGTCGCCTTGCAGCTGATCCCCGGTGTCAGCGGCTGAACAGATGACCGACGAGGGCGGTTGTAGGCATGCCTGACATCCCTTTCAAGAGCGTCGCCAGGCTCCCAGCGGACGAACTCGCGCGCGTCAGGGAGCAGGTGGCTGCCCACGAGGGTCTCGTTCAGATCTTCGCGTGGGGTCGTCAGCAGACCCCTCCCATTCACCCAGCAGATGTGGTGAAACAGGACGAGTTCACCCATGACGTCCTTGTCCCATTCCCAAATGACCGTTGGGTGGTGTACGGGACGACATGACTAGGCGCGGTACAAAAGGTCTCGGTCTGGGACCACCGCCCCACGCCTCAGGAGCTGCTCGAGGATCGCTTGTCCGAGGGTTGGAAGCCAACCGCAAGCCAGTTGCAGCACGGTGACGAGGTGGAGGGCTACGCAGCGTGTGTGTTTGAAGCCAATGAGCCGCGCTAAGCCGGAGGAAGCAACCCTGCAAGCCCGGTGGGCGCCGAACGAGCGGATGCAACTGACAAGGCACGCTGAGGTTGGCCCTCAAACGAGGAGCACTGCACGGGCCGGCGTCACTGTAGGGTGCCTTGTATCTGATCCGCAGGGTGATTTCATGTGAACAACGCAACATCTCGGCGATGATCCGAGCCCCAGGTTCGGAGGAGGCCAGATGTTGCATCGACGAAGAGGGCCACGCAGGCGACTGAAGCACGCGGACTACTTGGAGATTCGGCGGCGGCTCTCGGAGGGGGAGACGTTTGCAGCTGTGGGAGGGGCGGTCGGGTGCTCGACCAAGACGATCCAGCGATTCATGCGGAGGGTTGGGGGTCTGCTGGAGAGGTCCCAGGGACGCTCCCCCCTGCGATTGTCAGTGGCTGAGCGTGAGGAGCTGTCTCGGGGTCTGAGGGCAGGTGACTCGCTGCGCCAGATTGGGCGCCGCCTGGGCAGAGCCGCCTCGACGATCTCGCGTGAGGTGTCCAGGAACGGGCAGCGGAGTGGGTATCGCGCATGGAGGGCTGAAGAGACTGCGGCTCGACGCGCGAAGCGACCAAAGGCAGGAAGGCTGCAGCTGCTTTCACGACTTCGCAGTGAAGTGACCCGCCGGTTGCTCAAGCGGTGGTCGCCGCAGCAGATCGCTGCGTCTCTCGCCAGCGACTATCCTGATAGCCCAGAGATGCACGTGTCGCACGAGACGATCTATCGTTCGCTGTTCGTCCAGGCTCGCGGAGGTTTGCGCAAGGAGCTGACGGCCTGTCTTCTCGGGGCCGACACCGATAGACTCGGAGCACACCAGGCGAACCCGAATCCATGGAAGCCATTGCGATCGTCGTCGAGTACCTCACGCTCCTCGTCCCGAGCGGCATCGCGCTTCTGCTCGTCATCGCGGGCCTGGGCCTGGCGCGCAAGCTCCTCGAAAGCGCGTCGGGTGCAGGCGCCGACAGCCACTTCCGCAACGAGCTGACGATGCTGCTCCTGGGCGGACTCGGGCTTCTCGTGATCGTCCTCGCCCTGCCGCTCGCCGATTCGACCCGCGCGCAGCTGCTCAATCTGGTCGGCATCGTGCTGAGCGCGGGGATCGCCCTCGCCTCCACGACGTTCATCGGCAATGTGATGGCGGGCCTGATGTTGCGGGCGGTGCGCAACTTCCGCACCGGCGATTTCGTGCGCGTCGAGAGCCACTTCGGCCGGGTCACGGAGCGTGGGCTGCTGCACACGGAGATCCAGACCGAGGATCGCGACCTAACGACGCTGCCCAACCTCTACCTCGTCACACACCCGGTGAAGGTGTCGGACCTCGGGCACGATCGTCACCGGCGGCGTTTCGCTCGGCTACGATGTCGATCGCGCGCGGGTGGAGCGGCTGCTGCTTCAAGCGGCGCGCGATGCCGGGCTGACGGATCCCTTCGTCCACGTCACCGCCCTCGGGGATTTCTCGGTGAGCTATCGCTTTGCCGGTTTTCTCAAGGACGTCGGACAGATCCTCTCGACGCGCTCGCGCCTGCACGCCAGTGCGCTCGACGCGCTGCACGCCGGTGGCATCGAAATCGTCTCTCCTACCTTCATGAACACGCGCGCTTTCGACCCGAGCGATCGCTTCATCTCTAACGAACGCCGCGGAATGGGTTCCGGCCATCTCGCGACGACAGTGGAGGACATCGCTTTCGACAAGGCCGACCAGGCCGAGCGCCTGCTCCAGATCGACGGTTCCGTCAACGCGAAGGTGAAGGAGCTCGAGCGCCGTATTGCGAAGGCGTCAGGGGAAGAGAAAGCTGCGCTCGAGAAATCCCGTGACAACCTGACGCGCCGCCACGAGCGGCTCACGCAGACGATCGCGGAGTGGGACTCTAAGAGTTAGCCGTGAGTCTCGGCCTGCGGCTCCCGCGTGTCCGGGTCGGGGCCGTACTCGTAGGGCCAGCGCACCACCACCGGTAGCGCGCCCGGCCAGTTTCCATGCGGCGGTGGCGACGGCGTCGTCCACTCGATGGTGTTCGCCTGCCATGGGTCGCGCTCGCTGACGCGACGTCCGCGCCAGATGCTCCAGAAGAGGTTCCACAGGAAGACGAGTTGCGCGAAGAAGAGCGTAAACGCGGCCCAGGTGATGAAGCGGTTCCACGGGATCATCTGCTTCAGGAAGTCGTAGGCCGTCGGGTCGTAGATGTGCCGCATCATCCCCGTGAAGCCGACGAAGTGCATCGTGAGGAAGACCGCGTACACACTCGGAAACGTCAGCCAGAAGTGGATCTTGCCGAGGGTCTCGTTCATCGCACGACCGAACATCTTGGGGAACCAGTAGTAGGTCCCCGCAAAGATGCCGAAGAAGGTGACCCAGCCGATCATGAAGTGGAAGTGACCCACGACGAGGTGGGTGTCGTGCAGAAAGATGTCGGAGACGGGGTTTCCGAGGAACAGGCCGCCCAGCCCGCCGGTCCCGATGAGGCTGATCAAGCCGAGCGCGAAGAGCAACGGCGTGTCCAGGCGGAATCTTCCACCCCACAGACCCGCGAGCAGGTTGACCGCCACGACGGTGAACGGGATCGTGATCGCCAGAGTGCCGATCGCGAAAACCTCCCCGAGCAGCGGGTTCATCCCGCTCACGAACATGTGATGACCCCAGACGATCATGCTGAGCGCCGCGACGATCCAGAGCGAGATCACCGTCGCCTTGTAGCCGAACGCCGGCCGCCGGACGAAGGGCGCCACGACGTCGAAGGCGATGCCGATCGCGGGCAGCACCAGCACGTACACCTCGGGGTGACCGAGGAACCAGAACAGGTGCTGCCACAAAAGCGGCGTCCCTCCGCCTCCCGCCAGTACCTGATCACCGAACACCAGGCCGGCCGGTTGGAAGAATGCGGTGCCCAGCTCGCGGTCGCACAGCAGGAGAACCGCGGCGGCCGTCAGCGGCGGGAAGGCCAGTAGCCCGATCACCGAGGCTATGAAGAGGGTCCAGACCGTCATCGGCAGCCTGAACATCGACATGCCCTTGGCTCGCAGGTTCAGGATCGTGGTGACGTAGTTCAGCCCGCCCATCGTGAAGGACGCGATGAACAAGGCCATGGCGAGAAGCCAGAGTGTCTGCCCCATCCCGGAACCGGGCACGGCCTGCGAAATCGCCGAGAGCGGTGGATAGGCGGTCCAGGCCGACGCCGCCGCGCCGCCCTCGACGAGAAACGATCCGAGCATGAGCAGCGTGGCCGGGACGATGATCCAGTAGGACAGCATGTTGAGAAACGGGAATGCCATGTCCCGGGCGCCGATCTGGAGCGGGATGAGGTAGTTGCCGAAGCCGCTGACGAGCGCCAGCGACACGACGAAGAACACCATGATCGTGCCGTGCATCGTCACGAGTGACAGGTAGAACTCGGGCTTCATGTAACCGCCCTCGAAGGCGTTCGGCATCAGCGTCTCGAGCGCCGGCCACACCAGCTCGGGGTAGGCGAGCTGCAAACGAATGAACAGCGCCAGCACGCCGCCGCCGACGGCCATCCCGAGCGCCGTGAAGTAATACTGCAGCCCAATGATCTTGTGGTCGAAGCTGAAGACGTAGCGCGACCAGAGGCTCTGGGGGTGCTGGGTCGGCTGAGCTGTTGGAGCGACGGCGGGCTCGCTCATTCCCGCCCTCAACGAAGCTCTGCTACGAGAGGCCGCTGGCTGGCCAGCCACGAGTCGAACTCGGCGTCTCCCTGGAGGTGAAGGAAGCCTCGCATCCGGTAGTGGCCGAGACCACAGATCTGATTGCAGGCGATCTCGAAGGTCCCACCCGCGGTCGGTTGGAACCAGACCGGCACTGTCATCCCGGGGACCATGTCCTGCTTGAGTCGCAGCTCGGGGACGAAGAAGCTGTGGATGACATCGTACGACCGGAGCTTGATCCGCGCGGGTCCGCTGCCACCAGACCGATCGGATTGTCGATCGTGACCAGGCCCGGGTCGGTGGCACCGAACTCGGCGTCGCCACCCGGGTAGCGGACCGTCCAGAAGAACTGCCGCCCTGTGACCTCGACCGCGACCGCCTGCTCCGGCGGGTCGCCGTAGTAGTCGGCGAACACCGGTAGCCCGAGCACCATCACGCCCCCCTCGGCCACCACCGCCATCAAGAGGGCCGGAATAATCCCGACGAGCCGTTGGGCCTTGCGGGTGGGGTGGGGCGTCGAGGCCTCCCGCGACCGGAGCGCCCGAACGATCAGCCAGGCGGGCACCAGATGCCCGTCACGATCAACGTGTAGTCGAGCATGAGCTGGATGCCCCGGCCGTGGACCGAGACGACCCGAGGGAACCAACCGAGCAGCGCGAGCCAGACGCCGCCGATCGCGACGGCGATCGCCGCGGCGGCGAGCGCCCAGCCCGCCAGAGACTCGCGAGGCGAGGAGTTCAAAGCAGGCTGGGACATTGACCGGGCGGCAGGAGCAAGATCGCTGCCAGCGATCGGGTGGCCCGGGCTCGGGTTCCAGGCGGCACCAGCGCAGGACCTGCGCGAACCCGCGCATCAAGAGCGGCGACGCGACTGAATTGCCGATGGCTCGTCGCCGGGAATCACTCCGATCGGTCGAGCGGACGTCTGCTAAGTTTCAACGGTGACGATCTCCTGCCAGCGCGAGCTATTCGACATCCCGGAAGACGTCACCTACCTCAATTGCGCATACATGTCGCCGCTGCCGCTCCGCTCGATCGAGGCTGGCGAGCGCGGCTTGAAGCGCAAGGCCCACCCGTGGGAGATCCGACCGCCTCACTTCTTCGACGAGAGCGAACGGGCCCGGGCTCTCTTCGCGCAGTTGATCGGAGCGGACGACGGAGACGTGGCGATAGTTCCATCGGTCAGCTACGGCATCGACGTTGCGGCGGCCAACGTCGCGGTCCAAACCGGGGGCCGCATCGTCGTCCTGGAAGAGCAGTTTCCCTCCAACGTGTATCCCTGGCGGCGGCTGGCCATGGCTCGCGACGCCCAACTCGTGACGGTCGAAAGGCCCCGGGACTACGACTGGACGCCGCGGGTTCTGGAGGCGATCCGGGAGGGGACCGCCGTGGTCGCCCTGCCGGCGGTGCACTGGACCGATGGCAGCAGGATCGACCTGGCGGCCGTCGGTTCTCGCTGCCGCGAGGTGGGGGCACAGCTCGTCCTGGATATCACACAATCTCTGGGCGCGGCGCCGTTTTCCGTGGCCGAGGTCCGGCCCGACTGGCTGGTCTGCGCGACCTACAAGTGGCTGCTCGGCCCCTACGGCCTCGGCTTTTTGTACGCAGCCCCCGGTGTGCAAGAGCGCGCTCCCCTCGAGCACGGCTGGATCACACGCGCGGGGAGCCAGGACTTCGCCGGACTCGTCCGCTACCGGGACGAATTCGAGCCCGGTGCGCGCCGCTACGACGTGGGCGAGCGAGCCAACTTCGCGCTGCTACCGGTTGCCATCGCGTCCCTCGAGCAGATTGGGGACTGGGGCGTCAACCAGATTGCCGCGAGATTGGGATGCCTCACGGAACGCATCGGTAGCGAGGTGGCGAGGCTCGACCTTCAGCCCGTACCCAGGAATCGCCGCGAGGCTCATCTGCTGGGGGTCCGGTTCCCTGCCGGGCTGCCCGACGGGCTCGTCGCCCGCCTGGCAGAAAAGCGTGTCTACGTGAGCGTCCGCGGCGACTCCGTCCGCGTCGCCCCTCATCTCTACAACGATGACCGGGACGTGGATCGCCTCCTCGAAGTGCTGGCCGACTTCGCCCCCTCGTCCGCCTGATCGAGATCCCCGGCCGACGCGCGCTGCAGCGGCCGGCGCTGCTATACTCGCCGGCCGAGAGGCCCTTTTGATCCGAACCGAGCCCATCCCCGACACGGACAGAGAAGGTTTTCTTCCGTTCCAGAAGCTTCGCACTCAGGCGCTCAAGTTGGATCGCAGCGCGTTTTGTGGCGCCTTCCCCGTCCCCGGGCTTCGGGTCGTCGACATCGGCGACGCGGCGCGACCCGGAGACCCCGAGGCGACCGTCGAGCCGCACGACATCCAGCCCCAGACGTTGGTCAGCTCGGGCCTCGGCGCGCTACGCTACCTCGATCAGATCGGCTTCCTGACGAAGCGCCCCGGCAACCCGTTCCCCAGCTTCATCTCGGTGGGCCGGTCTTCGAACAACGACATCGTCTTGGCCGTCGAGACCGTCTCGAAGCTACACGCCTACTTCACCATCGATGCAGGCGTCTGGCAGCTGACTGACTACGACTCGACCAACGGCACCCGGCTCAACGGCCATCGGATCGAGTCCAACAAGGCGACGCCGGTCGGCGACATGGACTACCTGCAGTTCGGCAAAGAGATAACGGCGGTCTTCATGACCCCGGAAACGCAGTACGCGAAGGCCCGTGGCTGATCCAGGCTCGGAGGGGGCGTGAGCGGATCGAGACGCGAGTACCGTGATGCCCCGAGCGGAGACGCCGCGGCGCGCGTTCTGGAGCGGCCGGCCGCTCTCAGGGGCCGTGACCTGCTGGGGATCTGCGACCTCACGACGGAAGAGCTCGCCTTCCTCGTCGATCTGGCGGCCGAGGTCAAGACCCATCCGGGCTCGTACTGGACGGCCCTCGAGCACAAGAGCCTGGCCCTGCTCTTCGAGAAGCCGAGCCTCAGGACCCGCTCCACGTTCGAGCTCGGGGCCAAGCAGCTGGGGATGCACGTGGTTCACCTCGGTCCCCAGGATTGCGGCCTCGGCAGGCGGGAGCGCGCCGCGGACGTGGCGCGCAACCTCGACCGTTGGGTGGACGCGATCATGGCTCGCGTGTTCTCCCACAGCACGCTGCTGGAGATGGCGCGGTACGCGGAGGCGCCGGTCATCAACGGGTTGTGCGACCTCGAGCACCCGTGCCAGATCGTGGCCGACCTCCAGACGCTCAAAGAGCACCGCGGCGACCTGAAGGGGCGCGTGCTCAGCTGGATCGGCGACGGCAACAACGTCCTGCACTCGCTGATCCACGCGGGGCAACGCACCGGGATGACGGTGCGCGCAGCGACACCCGCCGGCTACGAGCCCGACCCTTCCGTCGTGGCGGCGGCGCGCGAGGCGGGTGGAATTGTCGAGCTGCTGCGCGATCCGCTGGAGGCCGTCCAAGGCGCGGATTTCGTCTACACCGACACCTGGATCAGCATGGGTCAGGAAGCGGAGAGCAGGGATCGCGAGGCGATTTTCGGCGGCTATCAAGTGACGGCGAATTTGATGAGGGAGGCCGGACCCGCAGCGCTGTTCCTGCACTGCCTGCCAGCGAAGCGCGACAAGGAGGTCACCGACGAGGTGATGGAGGGGCCCAGCTCAGTCGTCTTCGACCAGGCCGAGAACCGTCTTCACGCCCAGAAGGCGATCCTGCTCGCGCTGCTGGCAGAACAGTCGCATCTACCCCGCTGCCTCCCGGGTCACGGCGCGCACGACCCGGCCGAGCGTCAGCCCCTGCACCACGATCGAGAAGAGCACGATGACGTACGTCATCGTCAGGATCATCTGGCGCTCCGCCCCGGCGGGCAGCGCCAGGGCCAGGGCCACCGAAATGCCGCCCCGAATGCCTCCCCACGTGAGCACCTTGATGGCGTGCGGACTCAGCTGCATGAATCGGCGCATGATCACGAACGGCACTCCGACGGCGACGAAGCGCACCAGCAGCGCCACCGGAATGAGCAACGCGCCGGCCAGCAGGGTGCGCCCGTCGAGCGGCAGCACCACCAGCTCGAATCCGATCAGCATGAAGAGCACCGCGTTGAGGATCTCGTCGACCAGCTCCCAGAACGTATCGAGGTGCTCCTGTGTCGTCTTGGACATGGCGAAGCTGCGTCCCGTATTCCCGATCAACAGCCCCGCGACGACCATTGCGAGCGGGCCCGACACGTGGATCGCCGACGCGAGCGCGTAGCCGCCGAGAACGAGCGCCAGGGTGATCAACACCTCCACCTGGTAGTCGTCGATCGAGCGCAGCATGCGGAAGGCGAGATACCCGATCGCCAGGCCGAACAGAACCCCGCCCACCGCCTCTTCCATGAACAACAACGCGACCGAGGCGACGGTCGGATCAGCCCCGGCCGCGATGCGGGCCAGCATGAGGAAAACGACCACCGCGACGCCGTCGTTGAAGAGCGACTCCCCGGCGATCTTGATCTCCAGCCCCTTGGGGGCACCCGCCGACCTGAGGATCCCGAGCACCGCGATGGGATCCGTCGGGGAGATCAGCGCGCCGAAGAGCAGGCAGTAGATCCAATCGAGTTCGATACCGAGCGCCCCCAGCACCAAGCGGGTGGCGCCGCCGATCGCGAACGTGGAAAAGACGACGCCGAACGTCGCCAGGGTCCCGATCGGCCACTTGCGCTTTTCGAGCTCTTCGAGATCGACGTGGAGCGCGCCGGCGAAGAGCAGGAACGACAACATCCCCTTCATGAGAACGAAGTTGAAATCGAGGCGACCCAGGAGCGCCTCGAGCTGCCGTTCGGTGCTCGTGAAGCCCAGGGCGCTGCCAACGATCAGACCGGCCGACAGGACCAGGGCGATCGCCATCACCCCTATCGTCGTGGGCAGACGAACGTACCGGTGGTTCACGTAGCTGAAGACTGCGGTGAGCGTGACGAAGAACGCGACGACGTCGAGCATGCGGGCCCCTCGTGGCTCCTGGCGCTATCGGGGCATCAGGTCGACGTAGATCTCGCCGAGCAACCCGTCGGTATCGCTCGCGGTGAGATGGACGCGGAACCACACGAACTCGCCCGGGGCGTGCGACTCGTCTGCGAGCTGGAACGATGTCGTCGCTTGTCCGCGCAGGCTCAAGAAGGGGTGGGTGTGGTGGTTCTCGTCGCCCCCGGGATGGTGATGCAGGACGATGGTCCAGTCGAGGCGGCCCTCTTCGACGGGCCCGTCCTCGGCATCGGTCGCTGAGCCCGACAGCTCGATCCGATCCCCCCAACTGAAGGTGGCGCCAGGAGCGGGCGTCGAGATGCTCGGCTCCGGCGGCGAGCCCACCATGATCGTCAAGCGATCGTCGTCGTGCGCGCGACTGGGATCGGTCGCCCGCAACACGACCTGGTACGGTCCCTTGGCGGCGTACTGATGAGTGACGATCGCGCCCTGGCCCGCCGGCGTGCCGTCGCCGAACTCCCACGAGAAGTCGAGCGGGTCGTCGTCCGGATCGCTGCTCGCCGAGCCATCGAAGGTGACGGTGAGCGGCGCCGGTCCCACCATCGGGTCGGCCACGGCGACCGCCGTGGGGGTGCGGTTTCCGCCACCGATGAAGCGGATCTGCCGGAGCGCACCGGTCGTGTAGTTCACGTACAACAAGCCGCCATCTGGCGCGACGCCCACGTCGACGACGTTGGGAACGAGGTCCTCGGCGAAGTTCTCGATCCGATGCTCGGGAAAGCGTACACGGATCCAGCCGCCGCAGTAGTCGCCGAAGAAGTACGCACCGCGGTACTCGCCGGGGAACTGCGGGCCCTCGTAGAAAGTCCCACCCGTGATCGCGCAGCCTTCCGAGTGGTTGTAGAAGTAGAGCGGGTCCCGGCGGGGAGGTTGCCCGCACGGGCCTTCACAGAGCGGCCAGCCGTAATCGCCGCCCGCGCCGGCGTCGTTGACCTCTTCGTGCGTGGCGCGGCCCACGTCGTTGAGGAAGACCCTGCCGGTCGCCTCCTCGAACGCCATCCCGAACGGGTTGCGAAAGCCGTACGCCCAGATCTCGTCGCGGGCATTCGGGTCTCCCACATAGGGATTGTTCGCCGGAATCCCGCCCTGCGTGTCGATCCGGAGGAGCTTGCCGTTCAGAGATTGAAGCGAGGCCGCATCCTGGGGCTGCTGGGCGTCGCCGGTGGCGAGCAGGAGCGTCTGGTCACGACGAGCGACGACCGCCCCTCCGTTGTGGAACTTCGAGGCCCGGATGCCGTCGAGCAGGACCGTCTCGGAGCCGTCCACGCGATCCGGGCGCCTCAGATCGACGCGGAAGCGGCTGAGGCGGTTGAGAGGCTGGTCGGCCCGGGTGTAGTAGGAGTAGACGAAGCCGTTCTGCCGGAAATCCCGGTCGAAAGTCAGGCTCATCAGGCCACGCTCGCCCTCGGGGTCGACTTCCAGCTGCAGGAATGCCGCCGGAAGGATCTCGCCGTCCTCGACGATCACGACCCGCCCGCCCTGCTCGGTCACGTAGATGCGGCCGTCGGGGCCCACGGTCAACGACGTCGGCAGGATCAGGCCCTCGACGACGCCGACGTCCTCGAACCCGCTCGGAACCCGTTGCGCCGCAGCCGGGACCGACAGCGCCAGCGCCACAGCGAAGGTCGCGGCCCCCTGGGCCCATTTCTGAGGTCTGAGCACGAAGGCTTAGACTAACATCTCGTACCGGATCGGCCCTTCACCTACGCTCCTCGGTAGTGTCCTAATTTCAGGTTCCCGAACATCTGGTAAGATGCCGCTCATAGCTCAATATGGTTCGGAGGACGATCGCAAGACTGCCGTGGCGTATAAAGAACTGGTTCGATGATTTCCGCGAGTAGCCCCCACGGGCCCCAAAAAACTACCCGCTCCTATATTCGCTTGCGATGGCGGCTCGAACGGCAGCTTCGGGCGAGTCAATGGAGCCTTCGTGAAGAACGGCAGTCACGCGGCCGTCAACCGACCATGCGTAACACCTGCTTGCGTCGGAGTGGTCTTGGAGCGCAAGGACAAGAACCTCGCCTTCCCAAACCGTCTCACTCTTAAAAAGTTCTCGCACGACCGAGCGCGATTCCAACCGCGCTTTCGCGCCGTGAACCGCAAGGATGGCTTTCTCGAAATCCGAAATCGGTAGCTCGTTCACTCCGATTCAGTCTCTCCGCCCACGTCTGTAGGCACGGCCCGTTTCATTTTCCTGGCAATTAGGTCAAGCCAATCCTTCAAATCCTCATAGCTCTCCTGGCTGAGCCTCGCTGGCCATTGAAGCACAACGTCGCCTTCGTCAAGAGTATATGTATCTTGTTTCATCGTTGGCCTCCCCGAGGTGGGGCTTGGAAGCATCGGCGCTGGCCGAACAAGGCTATCCTCAGAAGAGGACCCTGTTGGGAAATCCGGTGGGCCATCACCGTTATCGCTCTCATCAGTCGCTAGTGTATCGTCTTCTGCAAAACGCGCAAACGCCAAAGTAGCCTTATATTGCGCCATGAAATCTTCGACGGTTCTCTCGTTAAATCCCTTCTCAGCGGTCAGATGGTATCGAACGTTTTCATCGGATGGCAAGGAAGAACCCCATTTCTCCCAAAGCTCGGCGTGAACAGTGGGCTTCAGGGCGCACTCGCGCAAAAGTCCTTCCCGCTCTTGGCTACCGGGCCGCTGATCCAAGAGAATTCGCTTACCACGTTCGCTGACTCGCACGGTACGTTCATTTTTCGATCCAGCCGTATCTGCTAGGCCAAATGAGCGTAGAGCAGCGACTATCAACGCGCCCCCCGTGGCCGCGGACTTGTACCCCCAATGCCGGGACGCCACATCCGCGGTCGCGGGATGGGTGTGCTCGGCCTCGTAGAGTTCTCGCGCCCTTGTGATCGCGTCCTCTAAGTTGATAGACGGGTAATTGGGGCTGCGGACGCGCTTTTGGATTGTTGTCATATAGGTCCCCTTTCGCTGTTGAGAGTCTACCATAAAAACAATGCAAGAAAACGGCCCTATTCTTATTCTATGCTCATTGTTATGTTGACACCGACATGTATTTAAGCCATACTATCTTTTGTGAGAAGAGATAAAGCCCTTCGCGTTCGACAATCCGGTCAGGCGGAGCTTACCGACGTGAGGGGCAAAAACAAGAAGACCCGCTGTAACATTCCAAGTGCTACAGCGGGTCGTGGTGGGCGAACCTGGCTTTTTTTGTGGGGCGCGGGGAGGTTCCTGCCACGGGCGTTACACCATGCGGTACGGGGTTCGACTCCCGGGCGCTCCATATGCAGTGTAGCAAAGGATTCTGGAGAACGCCATGAATAAGCTGGATCTCGACAGGCGAACGGCGGTGATTTCCGCGCTGGTCGAAGGATGCTCGATCCGTTCGGTCGAACGTATGACCGGCGTCCATCGCGACACGATCACACGCCTCATGGTTCGCGTCGGCGATGTCTCAGCGCTCTTCATGGATACGGAGATGCGCGGGCTCACATGCCGCCATCTTCAAATGGATGAGATTTGGTGCTACGTCGGCAAGAAACAGCGCCACCTCAAGCCCACCGACGATTCTGCTAAGAATGGCGACTTCTGAACCTACGTTGCGCTCGACACCGACAGCAAGCTCGTTCCCGCGTACCGGGTCGGGAAGCGTGACGGCACGAACACGCGAGCGTTTGTTGGCGATCTCGCCTCTCGTCTGGATGGTCGCGTTCAGCTCTCCACTGACGCAATGGAAGCCTACGTGGATGCCGTGGAGCAGGGCTTCGGGGCGGACGTTGATTATGGCCGCATCGTAAAGCACTTCGAAGCGACGCCGGTCGGCCCTGGTAGGTATAGCCCGCCAAAGGTCGCCAGCATCAGTACCGAGCAAATCGTCGGTAACCCAAAGGGCATTTGCACCTCACATGTCGAGAGGCAGAATTTGACGATGAGGATGTCGATGAGGCGCTTCACGCGGCTCACGAACGCCTTCAGCAAGAAGGTCGAGAACTTGAAGGCGGCAGTGAGCCTGCACTTCGCCCACTACAACTTCTGCCGGATTCACAAGAGCCTGCGGGTCACGCCCGCGATGGAGGCAGGTATCGCGAACGAGCCGCTGGAACTTCGCGATCTCGTCGCGGCGGCAAATTTAGGACACTACCCGCTCCTCGCCACGTGTACAGAGCCTCTGTTCGCAGCGCGGTAAGCCTGGCCCTGGTCGGCGCCTGGGCCGGGGGCATGGACAGCCCCGCCTCCGCCGGTGAGGATCTCGAATGGGCCGCGGGAGACCCTCACGTCCACACGACCGCGTGGGGGTGTGACATCGGCCGCGACCCCGAGGAGATCGTCGAGTTCCTCGACCTCTTCGGTCTCGATGTCGCGTCGAGCCTCGTCTGGGGAGCCGGCTACGAGCGGGATCGCCCCTGGTTCACCGGCCTCGACCACCCCGCTTCGCGGCCGGGCCGAGTGCTCCACTACGACCTCGAGGTGTCCGCGCTGCCTGGAGACCTTGGCGGGCACCTGATCCTGCTCGGCCTGCGCGACCTGGCCCTCTTCGATGCCGGATCGCCTCACGCCTCGGGCGTGCCGGTCATCGACTGGGCGCTCGCTCAGGATCCACGCGTCACGATCGGCATGGCGCACGCCTTCAAGTGGCCCGCCGATGGCGGCTACCCGTACCTCGACAGCTGGGGTCGACCGCTCGAGCTGCCCGTTCACGTGGCCCTGGAGACGCTCCACTTCCTTTCGACCGAGATCCCGGCGGAGGCAACCGTAGTGGATCCCGGCACCTGGAAGATCTGGAGGGCGCTGCTCAACAGCGGCTTCCGACTGCCCCTGCTGGGCAGCAGCGACCTGCCGTGCGTTCAACACACCCTCGGCGGCGCCGTGCTGCGGACGCACGCCCTGGTCGAAGCTCCCCTCACCTACGAGAGCTGGCTCGCGGCGCTGAGAGCCGGACGCACGGCGCTGGCCTCCGGTGCAGGAGAGTCACTCAACCTCGAGATCGACGGCGGCCGGCTCGGAAGCGAGATCCGCACGACGCGCGGCGCGAGTATCCCGCTGCGCATCGAGGCCAACATCGAGCACGCTGCAACCGTCGCGGTCCTGGCGAACGGCGAGGTCGCCGCGGAGCTTCCGGTGCCCGAGGGCTTCAGCCAGCTCGAGACGCAGCTCGCCTTCGGCGAGAGCGCGTGGGTAGTCGCCCGCAGCCCACGTGCCCTAACCAGCCCGATCTACGTCTTGGTCGACGACGCCCCGATCCGCGCCTCGCCAGAAGATGCGTGCTACCTGATCGGATACGTCGAGTTTCTCAGCGCTCACGTCCGCGATGGCGGCATCGAAATGGGCGCCGATCGGGACAGCGCGCTGGCTGCCTACGCGGAGGCGCGGGGTGTTTTCGAGGCTCGTTTCCGGGAGGCCGGCGGGGAGTCCTGCCCGATCGACGGGTAGCCGTCGAGGACCTCAGCTTGGTTCGGGATCGAGCCACACGACCCGCATCGAACAATGCGGGTAGCCGTCGAGCGAGCAGCTCTCCTCGCTGACCCGCACGGGCCCCGCGTCGGTGCCCAGCGCCCCCTCGAGCGCCCCTTCGATGCGAAGGCAGAGCGCTCGGCTCGTCGGGAAGTCCCGGATCTCGAAGAGCGCCGTGTTCTCGGTCGTCTCGACGATCACGGCGTTCCCAGTGTCGAACAGGGAGCGCCAGAAGACGGATGCCATTTTCGTGGCCGTGGCGAGGTCGGCCAGCATCGGGCGGAAGCCGCCCTCGGTGCGCTGGCGGCGACCGGAGTGGTAACCGACCTGCCGAACGAATCCCGCGTCTGCGGGCGCGAGGATCTCGTGGGCTGTGGACTGGTAGGCCATCAGCTCATCCATGTCGACCCAGGCCGCCTCGCGCAGCGAAGCGATCCGGGCGCAAAGATCTGGCCCGAGCGCGTCCAGCACGCGCTCGTGAGCAGCGTCGCCAAAGACCCCGCGGACGTAGGAGATCGTGTTCAAGAGCAGGCTGCCCCGAACTCGCGACATGCTGGAAGTATCAAGGCGGTGGGTGAGAAGATCAAAGACCGTTCGGGGGTGGAGGATGGCAAAGATGACGAAGTGGCTGTTGATGATCCTCGTTGGCGCATCGTCGACACAGTCGCGGTCACCGTACGCTGGCGAAGACGCGAGGGAGATCAAGGCGCTGTCGACGGAGGAATCGCACGAGCTCGCGACCGGAGCGGGCATGGGCATGGCCAAAGCCGCCGAGCTGAACGGTTTCCCGGGCCCCAAGCACGTTCTCGAGCTGTCCGAGGAGCTGGAGCTCAGCGACGATCAGAGTCGACGGGTTGGCGAGGTGTTCGAACGGATGAGGGTCCGGGCCGTCGAGCTCGGCGAGGCGTTGATCGCAGCCGAGCGCTCGCTCGACGTGAGGTTCGCGGAGCGCACGCTCGACGCCGAGCGGCTGCGCCGCGCGACCAAGCAACTCGCCGCACTCCGCGGCGAGCTGCGCTACGTGCATCTCGTCGCTCACCTGGAGACGACCGCTCTGCTGGAGCCGCGACAGATCGACAGCTACACCCGTCTCCGCGGCTACACCCAGGGCGAACACCCGGGGCGTCAGCACCACGGCGCTCAGCACCCCCAACAAGAGCACGGGCGGTGACGGCTCGATGCCGGCCCGGTGGCTCCCGACCCGTGCACCGATCTGTCTTTCTCGGATCCGTCGATCGACATCGTTTTCCCGCGGGGCGAATCGATCCTGCTCCGCCGGACTGACTTGAAGACACACCTCAAGGTGTGCTGCATCGAGAGCGTCGAGGAGGCGAGGCTGGCCGCTCGCTACGGCGCCTCGGCGGTCGGGCTCGTCTCCGCGATGCCTTCGGGACCGGGCGTGATCGATGCGTCACGAATCGCGGAAATCGCACGTTTGGTTCCGCCGGGCGTGGCTCGCTTCCTGCTCACGTCACGCACGGACAAGGCCGGCATCGTCGCCCAGCAACGAACCTGCGGGGTCGACACGCTTCAGTTGTGTGACCGCGTCCCTTCACACCTCCACGGGGAGCTGCGCGAGGCCCTCCCAGGTGTCCGCATCGTGCAAGTGGTCCACGTCGCCGACCACGACGCGCTCGGGGAGGCGCAGCGCGCCGCCGAAACCGCGGACGCACTGCTGCTCGACTCGGGCCGCCCCGACGCCGAGCGCAGGGAGCTCGGCGGCACGGGGCGGACCCACGACTGGAAGCTGAGTCGGAAGGTCCGAGAGGCCGTTCTGGTGCCGCTCTTCCTGGCCGGTGGGATCAGGGTAGAGAACATCGCGAGGGCGATCGAAGCGGTGGGCCCCTACGGCATCGACGTCTGCAGCGGCCTGCGCAGCAACGGGCGTCTCGACGAGGCCAAGCTGAGCGCCTTCGTCGAGGAGATGGATCGGGCCAGCTAGCGCGCGGGAAGGCTGATCGTCAGCTGGGCGCCGCCGAGCGGGCCGTTCCCCGCCGCCATTTTGCCTCGATGTCCGTGGACGATTCGCTCGACGATGGCCAGACCGAGCCCCGTGCCTCCGGCCCGCCGTGTGCGGACACGAATCCGAAGAAGTGTCGAGGCGCATAGACGCTTATCGTCACGTCGCGTACTGTGATTACGTGTAGCCCAGTAACCTGACGTGTAACCTACCGTAACGTCGGTAGCTTACAATTGTTTTCATCGGGGGTATCCATTTAACCGGTGTAAACTGAGCCGGTGGATCAGCCTCGTGCTGGCACGCACTATCCGCGGTCCGTGGGCGAGTTCCAGGCCTGGTTCCGGACCGATGCGGACTGCCTGGACTACCTGGAGTGGCTGCGGTGGCCCGCCAGCTTCGCCTGCTTGGACTGCGGCCATGATGGGGGCTGGCGGCTGGGCGACGGTCGCTTCATGTGCTCAGGGTGCGGCGGCCGTACGTCGGTGACAGCGGGCACGATCTTTGACCGGACGCGCACGCCGCTAACGGTTTGGTTCACCGCCTGCTGGCTGTTCGCCACCGGCAAGGACGGGATCTCGGCGCTGAGCCTGAAGCGGACGCTGGAGATCGGCTCCTACCAGACCGCGTGGGCGATGCTCCATCGGCTGAGGTCGGTGCTGGTGCGCCCGGGCCGGGACCGGCTGGCCGGGATGGTACAGGTAGATGAGACCTACATCGGCGGTGAGGAGGCGGGGCTGCGCGTCGGCCGGGCCAAAGGCAAGAAGGTTTTGACCGGGATCGCGGTGGAGGTCCGGGAGCCGAGAGGATTCGGACGGTGCCGGATGCTGCCGCTGACCGATGCGTCGGCCGCCTCGTTGCACGCCTTTGTAACGGCTCACGTCGAGCCGGGCGCGAGGGTCGTCACCGACGGCTGGCAGGGCTACCGCGGGCTGGAGAAGCTCGGCTACGTCCACGACCGGCGCAGCCAGCGGGCCGCCCGAACCCGCGGGGAGGATCCCGGCGAGCTACTGCCCGCAGTGCACCGGGTCGCCTCGCTAGCCAAGCGGTGGTTGCTGGGTACCCACCAGGGCTCGGTGAACGACGCGCACCTGGCCAGCTACCTGAATGAGTTCGCGTTCCGCTTCAACCGCCGCACCTCCCGCAGCCGCGGGATGGTGTTCTACCGAGTGCTCGAGCTCGCCGTCGCCCACGACCCGGTGCGCTACCAGGACCTCATCGCCACCCAGCGGCCCCGGGCAGTGCCGCCCTCGCAGCCGCAGGCGCGCGGGCACCCGCCGAGCCTGGAGCGCTCTCCAGCGAACCGCCCGTGGAGAACTGCCAACCTGGACTCCTCCGGTTAAATGGAGACCCCCATCACGATCTTGGTCACGACGTGGCCGAGGAACAGGGCGAAGGCGGCCAGGAGCAGCGCCCCGGCGAGTCGTTCGGTGCCGCGGTTCGTCAGCATGGTCTCTCCTTCCACCGGCCAGCGGTGTCGTCTCGCCCTCAGGCAGTCGTTCTGGTAATTCTATTGTAACAGAATTACCAGAACGTACCAAGCCGAAGTATTTCAGGGCCAGTTCCGGTTGGGATCGTTCTCCTCAAGTAGCTGCCTCAAGAGGCCCCAGCCCATGAAGTCGAGGAAGAGGACGACTGCGACGGCGATCGCGACGATCCTGCTCATCGAGGGAGCCCCCCACCCCATCGATTCGAGCAAGAACAGCACGAGGTATTTCGCAGCCGTCCAGAAGAACAGCCCGGTCCCGCCGAGCAGGAACGTGAAGAACGCGATCATCGCGACCCACTCACCGACCGACGTGTCGTTCGGATCCCGACTCATCCTGCCCTTTTAGCACTACCCGGCAGAGCGCCTCCCCGTTTGGGTAGTGGCGCGCCTGTAGCAGCCATCGCGCTCGCGGCGCTCCCCAGCCTCGGCCCGGCTCAAGCGGCGAGGCCCACAGACCTCGGAAATCGCGCCAGATGAGCAGTCGCCAGCCCTCGTTCCACAGTGCCGAAGGCGGGAAACCAGTCGCCGTGGCGCGAGCTCACTCCGCCCCCGCGAGAGCGGCCACCACGTGACGCAGCCCCACCACCACGCGCGCGGTGCGCTCGAAATCGATTTCGTCGGCAGTGTCGGTGATGCTGTGGTAGTGGGGGTATCGGTACGGCGCGGTGTCCGTGACCATCACGCCGGGGTAGCCGTGACGCCAGAACGCCCAGTGGTCGCTCCAGCCCACCCCGGGGACGAAGCCCAGGGGCGCGGCGCCCTCGTAGGGGAACGCCACGTTGGCGCGGAACGCGCCCACGCATCGGCGTGCGAGTGCTCGTGAGGCGAGATTCCCGACGAACGCGATGAAGTTGCCGGTGTCGGGGTAGAACCAGGAGAGCGGCCACGGGTACTGCTGGCTTCCCCTGGCGTCCGAGTAGTAACCGATCGTCTCGAGAGAGAGCATCGCGGTGACGCGCTCGGCGCGTTCGCGACAGCGCCGCGCGTAGACCTCGCTCCCCATCTGACCGGGGACCTGGAAGAAGGGCGGCTCCTCGTTCACGAATGCCACGAAGCGCAGCGTGCGCGCGAAGCGCCGCCCGTGCGCCCAACGCGCCAGCTCGAGCACCGCCGCGGTGCCGCTCGCGTTGTCGTTGGCCGCGGGTCCGAGGGCCGAGTCGTAGTGGCCACCGACGATCACGATCTCCTCGGGAGTCGTCACGCCGCGGATCTCGACCTCGAGGTTGCGCACCGCCTCGCCGTGCACGGTGAACTCCTGCACCGCCACAGTGTGGCCGGCCCCCGAGAAGGCCTCGGTGACGTGCCGCTCGGCCTCGCGCAGCGTGGCGACATCGCGCAGGCTTCGCTCGCCGCGCTCGTGCGCCAGCGCGCGAACGTCGGCCTCGAGGCGGTCCCGCACCTGCCGAGTGTCCGCGTCGAGCGCCGGCAGCGGGCCGAAGTGCGAGGTGCCTGGCATCGTCATGGCGCGCAACCCAGTGACGACGATGGCGGCCAGGGGCGTCGCGAGCAGCGTGAGGCGGAACCAGCCCCAACGCGTGCGCGGCCACGGGAGGAGCCGCCGGTGCGGAGGCGTCGCGGGCCGACGGTGCGAAACGTCGTTCTTGGGCACGCCACCATCCTCGCATCTGGAGGGTGTTTCGTTCCGTAGCCGCGGAGAGTTTCGTAGCGACTGGCTCCAGCTCGAAGGGCGTCTGTCGGCGTCCGTGTTCTACAGACTCGTGCTGCGCGAGCTGGTCGTCGAGGAAACCTTCGACTTCCTCATCGGCGAGCAACTGCGGAGACACGACGAGACGATTTCGCAACACGTCGCGCTCCGGCTCGATTTCGACGACGCGAAACGGGCCTCTGAGGACTTGCAGCGCCTGCGCGAGCACCCCTTCCGCAAGTACCTCGGCGAGTCCTCGATCGAAGCTTCGGCGCGGACGATCCACTGCTCATTCGACTCCCGAGAGGCTTTCGTAACAGGTGTGGAGGGGTCCGATTTCGGACCCGAGAAGCACGGCACGGACTACCTCTTCGACGGCGCTGCCCTCTCCCAACTGCTCGACTGGGCCGCGGGCACCGAGGCGGTAGCGAAGCCGGCCTCGACCAGCAACTGAAACAAGCGCGGGACCCAAAGCGCCGGGCCGACCTCCGGCGACGCGTCTCCGAGGTCGATCCCTGGCTCGTCCCGATCGAGCGCATCGCCAGCCGCATCTACTTGATGCGCGGCGAGAAGGTGGTGCTCGACGCCGATCTGGCCGAGCTTTACGGCGTCGAGCCGCGAGCGCTGAATCAGGCCGTCACCCGGAATCCAGAGCGGTTCCCTGAGGACTTCGTGTTTCGGCTCACCAAGGCGGAGCTCGATGAATGGAGATCACAGCTTGTGATGTCTAATCCGGCGGCGAAGATGGGTCGCCGCGGGCCTTCACAGAGCACGGCGTAGCGATGCTCGCCTCGGTGCTCCAGAGCAAGCGCGCCGTCGAGACCAACGTCGCTATCCTGCGCACCTTTATGCGGCTGCGCCGGGTCCTGGCCGCCAATGAGGTGGCAACACGAAGCTCTCGTATTGGGCGCACAGCGCCAGGTACACGACGAGCCCGCCCAGCAGGAACAGAATCGTCGAGGTGGCGCCCGGCGGCGGGTCAGCCGGCGAGGCTGCGCGTGAGCGAGGGCGGCACCCGCTGTTTCAGCTCGAGGTACTCCTCCCAGGGGTCGGCCTGGCGCCCCGAGCTGTGGCCCAGTACGCGCAGCGGCACCTCCGCCACAGTGAGGTCCGTCGGGCCCGAGAGCCGATCGAGCTCGCCCCACTCCGCCGGGACCGAGACCGGCGCCCCCGCGCGGGCCCGGGTCGAGTAGACGCCGACCGCGTTCGCGCCGCGCGTGTTGCGCAGGTAGTCCACGTAGACCTTCCCCTTGCGCTGCGCTTTGCTCATGTTCGCGGTGAAGGTCGACGGCTCGTCGCGAGCGAGGCGCTGCGCCACCGCGCGCGTGAACTCCTCCAGCTCCTCCCAGCCGTGCGGACCTACGTGGGCGTATGGAGAGGGCCGTTTCGCGGCTCTCGTCCTAGCTGGCGCTCGACGAACCAGGACAGCCGAGCCTTTGCCTGGCCTCTATGGCAGGTAGCCCGCCGCCAACGAGGCGCGGCTCTCCAACTGCTCCGTCCGCAGGTCGCGTCGCGCCCCAGCTCCTCCCCATCCGTCCACTCCGTGAACTCGACCTGAGCCACGAGCTCCGGCTCGACCCAATGAGAGTCCTTGCGCAGGCTCGCGGGCACGTCGGCAAAGGGCGGCGTGTCCCGGCGGCGCGCCTCCAGCCGACGCTGCAGATCACCGACGATGCGATCGCTCAAGCCGGAGCCGACTCTGCCCGCGTAGACGAGCTCCCCGCCCTCGTGGAAGCCGACGAGCAACGCTCCGATCGCCTCCTGGCCACCCGACCGCCATCGCCAACCTCCGATCACGAGCTCCTGGCTCAGCCGGCACTTGGCCTTCCGCCAATCCCCGCCCCGCCCACTTCGGTAGGGGGCATCGGCGCGCTTGCTGATGACCCCTTCGAGGCCGGCCTGCCGAGCCTTCTGGAAGAACTCGGGACCCTGGCCGCGCACGTGGTCGTTGAAGCGAAGCTCGGGAGGCGCCGACTCGAGGAAGCGCTGCAGCACGCGCTTGCGTTCCACGAGGCCCACCTGCCTGATGTCCCAGCCGTCCAGGTGCAGGAGGTCGAAGGCGAAGTACACGAGCGGGGCGACGCCCTCGGCGCGGCGCTGGAGGGCCTGGAAGCTCGTCGCTCCATTCGACAGCACCGCGGCGACCTCGCCGTCCAGGAAAGCGGTCCCCGCCGGCAGCCGGCCGAGGGCGCGGGCCACCTGCGGGAACTCCTTCGTCCAGTCCTTGCCGTTGCGGGAGACGAGCTGCACCTCCCCCTCGTCGATGCGGGCCACGATGCGGTAGCCGTCGTGCTTGATCTCGTGGAGCCACTCGTCCCCCGTCGGCGGAACCTCGACCACCATGGCCAGGGCCAGCGGCTGGGTCTGCGGCAGCGCCTGGCGCTCGGCGCCGGCGAGGGCGGCAAGACGCAGCGGTGCGCCCCCATCTCCGTCGGCCGGCCCGCCCGGATCCACCTCACCGTCGGAGCGAACCGCTCTCGAGTGCCAGAGGCGGTCGCACTCGGCGGCCACCTCGGCGAGGCCGCGCCCGCTGATCACGCTCTCGGGACGCGTGGCCACGATCTCCGGTTCATGCGAGGCGTCGGGCCGGGCCGTCGCTGGCGAGCCGGCCAGAGGGCCCGCCGGGCTCGGCAGCGGCTCCGGTCATCAAGACTGTGGGAGATGGGGACGGCTAAGGCTGGTCGTCGAGGCCGCTGATCACGCAGACTTGATGGGACTCGGGCGAGATCCTGTCCGTGCCTGCTCCTGAACGTCGCTGATCTCTACTCGTAGTGCGTCCACAGGCGGAGCACCTTGACGACGTGCTCCTTCTCGAATACCTGGTAGACGAGGCGATGCTGGATGCTGATACGCCGGGAGAATGCGCCGGCCAGGTCGCCTATCAGCTTCTCGAAGCGGGGTGGAGTCTCAAACGGATCGCGCTCGAGGAGGGCCAGAAGCGTCTCGGCTCGGGGGCGCAGGCCCGAGCGCGCCAGCTTCCGGGCGTCCTTCCGCGCCTGTGGCGTGTAGACGACACGCCAGCTCTCGCTCACCAGCCCGGATCAGCTGAGCACTTTTTCGCTGGAGTCTTCAGGCCCTTGCGGATGGACTCCCGCATTCCGGGGATGGACAGGAGGTAGAGCGTGTCCTGGATGGCTCGCCAGTCCTGCTCCGAAACGAGCACGGCGTTGTTGCGCCGGCCAGTGATCTGAATCGGCTCGCCGGACTCGGCCGCCTCATCGAGCAGACCATAGAGCCGGGCCCGTGCCTCGCTCGCGCTGATCGTCGTCACGTTCCCTCCCGATCTGATCGTACGCTTTTCCGTACGTAGGGACAAGTGAGCAGCCACCCGGTTTCCCGATTGCCCTCGGTCGCTCTTCCACGGCTCCTCGTCCGGCTCGGGCTGGCGACAAGGGGAGCCGCCGGGACGGACCCGCGGAGCCGACCGAAGGTGGAAGACGTGTACCGGGCGGCCCTGGCAGGCCGGAGAGCGCTCGATCGCGACATCGCGATCAAGGTCCTGCCCGAGGACGTCGCCGTTCGCGGGGGACGTGGGAGCGCTTCTCACGAGGATTGAAGGACGGGCCCTTGGGCACGGCCCCAGCTCAGCAGGACGCCGTCGTGCTCCAGCCGGAAGTCGTAGTGGAGACGCGAGGCGGCGTGCTTCTGAATGCAGTAGGAGTTGCCCCCGGGAGGATGGGCTTCGCCCGGCGGCTCTGGTGTCTTGCTCGAAGTCGCGCTTCTTCTTGTAGTCCTCGAGGGGCATCCAAGGATCGTCCTACAGCTTCGTGCCCTTCGCTGGCTGGCCGCGGAGGAGGAAGGTCTCGGGAGCGATCGGCTCCGACTCACGCCACAGCTTCAGTCGGTACACATCGTCGGCGGAAATCTTCCGTTCACAGAGGCGGTCGAACAGGTGATCTCGCAGGGCGGGCGGAAGGGCAGCCCATTGGATCTTCGGCATCAGGCGCCGAACGTCAGTTGGGCCAACTCCTCCTTGAGCCTCTTCACTTCCGAGGGGTCCTTGGCACGAGCCAGGCGATCGGCCAACTCGAGAAAGTGCTCGTGCTCTCGATCATGGGCTTCGAGGCCAGATTCGATCAGACCGACGATCAAACGACTGGCGCTAGAGCGCCGGCTCTTCGCCAACCGCTTCACACGGCGTGCGACCGCAGGGGGGAGGCTAACGCTCTGGCGCACCGGCTTCTCCTGGATTCGTATTGCAGCATCGTACACCACGCCGAACCATACTGCACCACTTTCGTGATGCTTTGGCGGCTCACGGAAGGGAGTTCCTACGCCACTCCCGGAAATGTCAAACTTCGGCTGCCTCCCCGGCAAAGCCGGGGGGACTCTTAGGTTGCCTAGAATACGAAGAGGCACGTGTTGGTACCAGGCGAGCGGCGGTGACAAGCGACGCGTCCGGGCGCGAGCCGTGCTTCCATTGTGGCGAGAATGCGTTGCTCGACGCACGACTGTGTCCGAGCTGCCGCTCATCCCTGCTCGTCGACCTGACGGTGGCGCCGGCCGTCTCGGACGGTCGCACCCGCTACAAGGCCTCCCAGGCGTTGCGCAAGCTCGGTCCGCCGATGCGGCCGCTGCTCGAGTTGCAGCAGGCGCTGGGTAGCGAGTCGTCACCTCTCGTCGGCGGCGTCACGCGAGCCTACGCCCAGCGGGTCGCCGCGACTCTGGAGCCCCTCGGCGTGTCCATCGCGACGACAGCGAGCCTGCCCGCCGAGGCGGTAACGGCGGCGGCATCACCGAAATCCGCCTCGACCAACTACGTGCAGCGCGGCGCGGTGGTCGGCATCCTCGTCGCCTTCGGCCTCTTCGCGCTGCGCCAGTGGCAAGAGAAGGTCGTTCCCAAGCCGACTCCGGCCGCCGCTCGACCGGCGAAGCGCACGACCGCTGCGCCGCTCTCGGGACGCGAGCTGGCGCAGGCTGCCCTCGATGCCGTGGTGTCGCTCAGGTGCGAGGATTCGGTCGGCTCGGGTTTCTTCGTCCGACCCGACGTGGTCATGACCAACGAGCACGTCCTGTGCCCAGTCGGACAGGTGATCAAAGTCGAAGCGCGCGACGGGTCCGAGTACTTCGGCAATCCGATCGAGTCCAGTGAGCGGCTCGACTTGGCGCTCGTGCATGTGGTCGGAGCAGACGTCGGGCCGCTGCCCGTCGGGGATGCGGGCAGCCTAAAAGTCGGAGACGAGATCGTGGTCGCCGGCAGCCCGAAGGGCGTGGACTTCACCGTGCATCGCGGCATCGTGAGCAACCTCGAGCAGGTCGTGTTCGGCGTCGTCTCGCTGAAGATGGCGGACGCGTCGGGTATCGGCTGGGCGCTGCCGATCAACTACGCGTACGCCGACGTGAGCTGGATCGACGCTCCGGCTGGCGCAGCGGACTCCGCAGGCTGGCTCGCGCTGCTCGCGGGTGCCGGGGCGACGAATGCCGAAATGGCCTCCGAGTTTGCCGACATCCAGTTCAAGACGGCGCTGGTCGGCGCCGACCAAGACAAGTACGGGCGGCTGGTCCTGCGCGTGGCCAAGCTCACCGATTCCGCACCGCTGCGCGAAGACGTCACGGTCAACTTCTGGAAGGGCGAGGAGCAGGTGTGCAGGCTGAAAGCGCGGGTCGAGGGTTGGAAAGTCATGCGGTCCGAAGATCAACCGGACCCGCAGGCGATGCGGGCGCAGATATGGCTGAAGAGCATCGGCGTGGCCGCGAGAGGGTGGGTGGGGCAAGCGCCCATCCGCTGGCAGGTGTGCCCGCGCGCCAAGATGCAGAACACCCGAGTTGAGATCGAGCTCGTCGGCGCCGACCCCAAGGCGTCGCGCGTCACGATACGGGTCGGCCGCTACTAGCCTGCGCTACTCCTCCCCGCAGCGCCAGCTTTGGATCGGCGGACCCGGTTCGCAGGGCGGGTCCCTGGCACGCCAACTCGGAGAGCTCCAAAAGGGAGCGAGGCGAGGGCGGCGAAAGTCAGCGGCTGCCGCACTGCTGGTACGACAGCCTGTAAAGCTCGTTCCAGCTCGGGCCGTCGAAACCATTCTGCTCGCGAAGCTCGCGTACGATTCCTGGGGGGATGTTGCCCCTGCGGGCGGTCTCTTCAAGGTTGCTTATGGTTCGGGCGATCTCACAGGCGAGGTGCTCCAGACTCGCCAGCGTGGCGGTGCCGTTCCGGTGAGCGACCAGTCGGCTCCTGAACTGCCGGGCCAGCGCCGTCATCCGACGGATCTGGGCGTTCAGAGCGGAGGCGGCGCGCAGACGGCGACGATCAGTCTCCGTTGGCGTCGGAGTCGCCTCCCTCACCCGGGCTCCCCTGGGGCGCTGTCTCGGATCCCGTTCCCCGACCTCCAACGAAAGGAGTGGAGTCGTTGTCGGCGGTGGGGTCGAGACGGCCGGAGGGCGGCCCCGACTCCGTGTTGGCGGAGACCTCTGCGGAACCGGCGTCGGCGTCGCCGTAGTGACGGGCTCCTGGCTCAGGGGTATCAAGGGCCCTGGATCCACAGCGACGTAAGACACGTACACGCCCGCCACGAGGGCCACGAGCCACGCGAGAACGGGCCCGTACCCACCGCTGTCGCTTCGCTCCGCCGGCTCCGAAGCCGCCACCGGCGCGACCGCAGGCCCAGCCGATTCTTCTGCCAGAGGCGCCTCAGCGTCCTCGCGGTCGAAGCCACACACGCACACGGAACGGCGGTTGGGGACATGCTTCTGGCATTGCGGGCAGAGCCAGAAAATCCCAGTAGGAGGCTTCGGCATCGTGCCCGTCATTGCTCGGCCAAGCGCGCGACCATTCCTACGTAGTCGAGGGCTAGCAAGTTGTCCGGGTGGGTCGTAGAGCTCAATTCGGCCAGACGAAACTGGAGACTGCCTCGGACGGATTCTACGAGCGTAAGCTCCAACCCCGCATGATGCCCCGCCCTCCCGGTGGCGGCTCAAGCCGTCAGCATAGTCACCCAGCCCGTCTGACGCCGGATTTCCGATCTCAACGGATAGCCCCCCTGAGCCTCCCTTCGGAGGGGCGGGGCGTCGAATACCATCCGTGGAGCGAGTTGGCCGGCCAGATCTACTTGGGGTCGGAGCGATTTCGGGAACGCATGGAGCGGCTGGCGTCAGGAACGCCTCGCAGTCGCGAGTTTCCGGTGAAACAGAGACGCCCGGCGCCCCGTCCGACGCTCGAACAGATCGAACGGTCGGTGCTGAGCGAGTTCGGAGTCACGAAGGAGACGCTGAGTCCGAGGTCACGGCATCTCGCGCGTAAGGCGTATGCCCTGATCGCACGGCGGGTCGCCGACGCCCCGTTGGACCGGATCAGCGCTCGGCTCGGGATCGCGCCACGCAGTTCCGCCGGCGCGATCACAAGCGCATCGCGATTGGAGCAGGAGGATCGAACGTTTCGTCGACGGTTGGGTGCTCTCGAGCGTCGGTTGGAACGTAAACTCGAGAATTGAGACGTGACCCCGTCTTCTCCTGTGCCCTGTGCTTCTTGTAGTCCTCGAGAGGCATCCTGGGGACAGCTTACGCCGACTCTTCAGCCCCCTGGGCCACTCGTCAGGTCGCGCTCAGCCCGACGCCGGCGAGGCGGGGCGCTCAGCCGTCTTCGCTCGGCGACGGCAGCTGCGCCACGAGACGCTAGGAGTCTGCGCGGCAGTAGTTCAGCCCGGGTGTGTCATCGTGCCTTGTGACCCGAGAGATCATCTTGCCTGGGCTAAACGGCAGTAGTGGGCTCGCGGACGAGTGCTCGCGAGGGAGGACGGGCGGATCCAAGGCCGGTGGTGGTCATACCCAGACCATCTTCTGATTGAGTCTCCTGAGGTTGAGCGCCAAGCAAACGAGATCCCACTCGGCGCTGGTTTTCTCAAGCCCTCGAAGGCTGAAGGATTGGAAACCAAGCACAGCCTTGATCCATCCGAATGGCGGTTCGCCGAGTTTGCGCCGCTTGTACCACTTGCGACCACGTTTCGTCTTGAGCTTCGCCTTCATGCGGAGCGTCGCTTCGAGCTTCGAATTCGACGTTGGTGGAGAGTCTTTCTTTTCTCTCCCCAGAGCCACGAAACCGTCGATTCCGGTACGTTCCAAGTGCAGTAGGTTCTTTTCGGAACGGTAGCCGGCATCGGCCAGGGCACGCTTGGGCTTCTCACCGGTGTTGGCTTGAGCCGTTTTCAGCATCGGCTCGAGCTGACCGACATCCGCAGCGTTGTTGGTCAACCCGGTCGCAACGATCAGCTGCGATTTCTCGTTGTACCGCGCCCGGTTTCTTGGACACCAGTTTGACGATCTCGGGTTCGTTTGGCAGACGATCCCGAAAACGACGCACGAGGATGCCCCAGGATCGACGCGGCGGGGTGAGTCCATACCTAGGGTAGCCCCTCTTTGATGACCTCGAGGTTCACGCGGCCTTCCCCTGGCCGTGCTGGTCGCGGGCCTCGCGCGGGGTGAGGAATCCCAGCTTCTCGACGCGCCACTGCTGGTTGTAGCGCTTGACGAAGGCAGCCACGGCCTGGCGCACCTCCTCGAGGGTGTGGAAGACGCGGCCATGAATGATCTGTTCCTTGAGAGTCCGGATGAAACGCTCGGCCACTCCGTTGGTCTGCGGCTGTTCGACGAAGGCGAAGCTGGGCGTGATGCCCCAGAAACGCAGCTGGTTGAGGAAGTGGTCCGAGAGGTACTGCGTCCCGTGGTCCATGCGCAGCTCGAGGCCACGAGCCACACCCGCCTCGACCGAGCCGAAGAGCTGCGTCAGCCCCATGGCGATGGGCTGGAGGGCCTCGTAGCGCGTCCCCTTCTTGCACACGTGGTAGCCGACGCACTCGCTGTTGAAGTGCTCGACGCCGACGAAGATCCAGCCCCAGCCGTCCTTTGCCGTGAGAACTCTCGCCCCGTCCGTCCCCCACATCAGGTTGGGCGCATCGGTTGTGATCGTCCCCTCGTGGAGCAGCCCCTCGCCCTGGCGTACCCGACGCGGCGACAGCAGGTGGTGCTCACGCATGATCCGCAGCACCCGCTTGCGCGACACGCGCACCTGGCGCAGCACCTTGAGCCGCGCCCAGACCTTGCGATGTCCTTCTCCTACGAACGGCGAGGCCGCCAGGTCCTCTCGGATCAGCCGCAACAGCTCCTCGTCAGACACCTTGGGCTTGGGACCACGTCGGCCAGCGCAGACCATCTCGGGAGCCGCCTCGCCGAGCTGGGAGTAGTAGCTCGAGCGGGCCAGCTTCCACACCCGGCACACCCGCTCCACCCCGTAGGCCCGGCCTGTCGCAGGGGAGATCGCCGCACTCATCGCCGCGACCTCCCGAAGGCCAAAGGGCGGGCCGCCCCGATCTTCTTCCGCAACAGCTCGTTCTCCATGCTGAGCTCGCCCACCCGCTTGACCGCCGCGTCCAGCTCCACCTTCAGCGGGTCGCCATTGCGCTCCCGCAGCGACTCGTCGATCCCGGCCATGGCTTGATTACGCCAGCGCTGCAGCCGGTGCATCTCCACGGACAGCTCACGAGACAGCGCTTCGAGTGACTCCCCGCGCAGCAGCCGCAGTGCGACCTCCCGCTTGCGCGCCACGCTCGAACGCTGCCCGGGACCCAAGGCGCCCACCACCGCGCCGCCGGTGGGCGAAACTCCGGTCGCCCTCCGGGCTCCCTCCGTCTCGCCCACCCCCTTCTTCCTCTCAGACCTCTTGCGCCTGACCTGCTTCATCGATCGAGTCTCCTTGAACAAGATGACTTTCCCTAGTTTCGTGTCCAAGAAAACCGGGTCCGCTTTACTGCGATTTCTCGTCGACGGCGGCTTGGGCATTGAAGCACTGCTGGTAGCCACTCGAATCCTTCATGATGCGGCTTTCGGGATCGGTGAAGTTGTCCTGCTTCTTGTCCGGAGGTACGCCAAATCTCCTTTTGAACTTTGACCCTCGCTTCGATTCCTTGTCATCCCCTGGCCGACGTCCGGCCTGCTGATCTTCTTCCTTCTGACGGGCCTCCAGACGTGCCTTCGCTGCTTGGATTTTCTTGAGCCGTGAATCTCGGCGCGCCAGCTCTTCTGGCAGTTCGTCGCCACGAAAATCAGGACCAAACTCGACGTCTTCCGCAGCATCTTCTTGTTTCGCAAGAGCGGTGATAGCCCGAATCTCTCGACGGAGCTGTTTCTCCGTTTTCTTCATACGCTCGTAGCTCATCGCCTTGTGCTTGCTGGCATTCGCCTTGACCTTCGTTCCATCCAGAATCAACGTCCCAAGCTTGACCAAACCCACTTCTTGAGCCAGACGCACGACTTGGACGAATACAGATCGAAACTGGGACAAATGGTCACAACGGAAATCACTGATCGTCCGGTGTGCCGGGAAATTGCCTCCGCTCAAATAACGGTATGCGACATCCTCTTCCAGCTTCTTCGCGATCCCACGAGACGAAAACGTCCCTGTCGCATAGCCGTAGATCAGAACCTTCAGCATCATTCGAGGATCGAATCGTCGGTTCCGACGTCCATCGCCCTCGTAGCGCTCGTAGAAAGCACGCACATCCATCGCCTCCACCGTATCCGAGATGAAAAACGAAAGATGACCCTCCGGAAGCCAGTCTCGTGGATTCGACGGAAACAAACTCGATTGGTCAGGACTGTACGGACGGAAACTCGTTCCCATAACTTCAAATGGGGGTCTCCATTTAACCGGAGGAGTCCAGGTTGGCAGTTCTCCACGGGCGGTTCGCTGGAGAGCGCTCCAGGCTCGGCGGGTGCCCGCGCGCCTGCGGCTGCGAGGGCGGCACTGCCCGGGGCCGCTGGGTGGCGATGAGGTCCTGGTAGCGCACCGGGTCGTGGGCGACGGCGAGCTCGAGCACTCGGTAGAACACCATCCCGCGGCTGCGGGAGGTGCGGCGGTTGAAGCGGAACGCGAACTCATTCAGGTAGCTGGCCAGGTGCGCGTCGTTCACCGAGCCCTGGTGGGTACCCAGCAACCACCGCTTGGCTAGCGAGGCGACCCGGTGCACTGCGGGCAGTAGCTCGCCGGGATCCTCCCCGCGGGTTCGGGCGGCCCGCTGGCTGCGCCGGTCGTGGACGTAGCCGAGCTTCTCCAGCCCGCGGTAGCCCTGCCAGCCGTCGGTGACGACCCTCGCGCCCGGCTCGACGTGAGCCGTTACAAAGGCGTGCAACGAGGCGGCCGACGCATCGGTCAGCGGCAGCATCCGGCACCGTCCGAATCCTCTCGGCTCCCGGACCTCCACCGCGATCCCGGTCAAAACCTTCTTGCCTTTGGCCCGGCCGCCGCGCAGCCCCGCCTCCTCACCGCCGATGTAGGTCTCATCTACCTGTACCATCCCGGCCAGCCGGTCCCGGCCCGGGCGCACCAGCACCGACCTCAGCCGATGGAGCATCGCCCACGCGGTCTGGTAGGAGCCGATCTCCAGCGTCCGCTTCAGGCTCAGCGCCGAGATCCCGTCCTTGCCGGTGGCGAACAGCCAGCAGGCGGTGAACCAAACCGTTAGCGGCGTGCGCGTCCGGTCAAAGATCGTGCCCGCTGTCACCGACGTACGGCCGCCGCACCCTGAGCACATGAAGCGACCGTCGCCCAGCCGCCAGCCCCCATCATGGCCGCAGTCCAAGCAGGCGAAGCTGGCGGGCCACCGCAGCCACTCCAGGTAGTCCAGGCAGTCCGCATCGGTCCGGAACCAGGCCTGGAACTCGCCCACGGACCGCGGATAGTGCGTGCCAGCACGAGGCTGATCCACCGGCTCAGTTTACACCGGTTAAATGGATACCCCCGACTTCAAAAACGCTCATTCACCCGATTTCGTTCCTGCCGCGCAGACTCCTAGCGCCGCTATGGACAATGTTGGCATCGACTTGGGAAGGAAGGAAAGTCAGATTGCGATCATCAGCGAGGCTGGTGAGCTGATCGAGAAGCGAATCCGGACGGAGCGGGAGCGGTTGATCCAGTACTTCAAGGATCGGCCGAAGGCGAAGATCCTGATGGAGGCCTCGACGATCAGCGAGTGGGTCGCACGGTTGCTGGAGGAGCTAGGCCACGAGGTGATCGTCGCCGACCCGAACTACGCTCCGATGTACGCGCAGCGGACCCGGTGGGTGAAGACGGACAAGCGCGACGCGCGGGCGCTGGCGGAGGCGTGCAAGCTCGGGGCGTACCGGCCCGCGCATCGAACCTCTGACGAACAGCGACACGTGCGGGCGTTGCTCGGGGTGCGCGAGCGTCTGGTGCGTTCGCGGGCGAGCTTCGTGACCCTGGTTCAAGCGATCAGAGAAGGAATTTCAATTTCGTCCGCGGCCTTGCGACAGGCGCTTATCCGTCTGCACAGGGCCCAGATGTGTGCCTGGTGTGGTCGTGCCGAGGGGTCGATGATGACTGATCGCGACTCGTCAGCCCGTTCGGGCGGCCTCGCGTGCTTTTGGCATGCGGCGCTCGCACCTCTCCTCTGCACCTGAGCGTCACTGCCGTCAGGGCGTGGCGAGAGCGGGGCGTGGTTGCGGGGGAGGTGGCCGCGTCGCGGGCCGCTGCGGGGGGGTCTTCTTCAGGTGTTCGAGGATGCGTCGGATGACGGCGGGCTGCGTGATGAAACTGACGACGCGCATCGTGCCGGCGCAGCGTGGGCACAGCAAGGGATCCACCTCGTAGACGCGACGCAGCAGGTCGGCCCAGCGTTTGCGTCGAGCGGCGGCTCCAGGCGGAGGTTCGGGCGAGCTCTCGTGTGCGGCCTCGGAGATCGCCCGGGGCTGGGCCGCTCGTCCTCGAGCCGCTTGCCCCTGGCGGCGCAGGAGTAGTAGCCGTAATAGCGCCTATGTATCACGATACATAGGCGCTATTACGCAGCGGGTCCGGTTACGGAGAGCTAGGCAGCCAAACGACTGATTGACAGGCAGTTGGGCTGCCGCGGCTTCACATAATGTTCCTCCCTGAGCCGAGCCCTTTGGGCCGGCAAGGACAAGGAGGAACGAATGCTGGAGTTCTACTTCAAGTCCCCCAAGCGGCTGGAGCAGCTGCGCCGCGGCCCCTTGGCTGAACACATTGGTCATCTGGCAGCCAAGCTCTACCGACGGGGCTTCACGCGGGCGACCGGCCAGCGCATTCTGAGCCTGACGGACAGGTTCGACGGATTCGCGGCCGGCGCCGGTGTCGAGGAGGCAACGGGAATCGATGATGCACTGGCCGAGCGCTTCATCAACGAGGAGCTAAGAGCCGAGGGCACCTTTCGAGAGGCCGGGAGTCTGCTGCGGCACATGCTGGACCACCTTCGGTCCGCGGGTGTTGTTCACCAGGCGGCCGCAGCCCGGCCTGAGGATCGGTTTGCCTCTGTCCTGGGCAAGTACGACCGTCATCTTGACTGTGTGCGGGGGCTGTCTCTTTCGAGCCGTCCACAGTACCTGCGCTACGCCCGGCGATTTTGCGAGTGGTTGTGTGAGCGCCATGGGGAGCGGCCTCTGGCTCACCTGTCAGGGGTCGATGTATTGGACTTCATCACGGAGCTGGCCGGCCTGAATGCAAGCGGCTCCTGGCGAAACAACCTGTGCAGCCTGACCCGAGCATTTCTGCGCTACCTACGGTGGGAAGGGATCGTCGAGGTCGACCTCGATCGTGTGGTTCCAACGCTGCCCCACTGGCGTTTGCAGTCGATCCCGCGCCACCTTCCCTGGGCCCAGGTGCGGACGCTGATCGACAGCGTGGACACGACCACCCCACTGGGTTTGCGCGACAGGGCGGTGCTGCTGTCTATCGTCACCCTCGGGCTGAGGAATCAGGAGGTGCGCAATCTCAAGCTCACCGAGATCCAATGGCGAGCCGCCGAGATCCGGCTGGCCGAGACCAAGAGCCGGCGAGAGCGGGCCCTTCCACTGCCGCAGGAGCTGGGCACGGCGCTCGCCGAGTACGTCCTCCACGGACGTCCACGGCTGGACGTTCCTCACGTCTTCGTGCGGCACCGAGCTCCTCTGGGGCCGATCACCTCCACCCACGGGATTGGGGACATCGTCGGCAGACACCTCCTGCGCGCCCGAATCCCTGCGCCGAGCCAGGGGGCTCACATGCTTCGCCACAGCCTGGCGACACGGATGGTGAACCAAGGTGTCGAGGTCAAACAGATCGCCGACCTCTTGGGCCACGCCAGCATCGACTCCACCGCGATCTACACCAAGGTCGACATGCGCAACTTGAGCCCCGTCGCGCTCCCCTTCCCGGGAGGTGATGCATGACGAGCTTCTCGAGCGCGTATGCAGATCCACTCTGTGCGTATGTGGCGCTGAAACGGGCCCTGGGGTTTCAGTTTGAGCGGCAAGTCGCCCATCTTCATGCCTTCGATGAGTACCTGCTCCAACCGGGGCGATGCACCCCGCTGTCGCAGGAGATGGTGGTCGCCTTCGCCACTCACGATCCGTCGACCTCGATGGACCTGCGCGCACGCCACTACCAGGTGGTCTGCGGCTTCTGTGAATACCTGGCAACCCTGGTTCCGCGGACCCCACCGCTCGACCCCAAGGCTCTCCCACGCCCCAGCGGCCGACGCGTCCACCACATCATCAGCGACGAAGAGCTCGCCCGCCTTCTTCGCGAGGCACGACGCGCCTCGAAGAAGCATCCAGTACGTGGCATCACCCTCCACACCATCGTCGGCCTGGCGGCCAGCGCAGGCCTCCGCATCGGCGAGGTGGTTCGCCTCGACAGGGCCGACGTCGACCTCGCCACCGGGGTGCTGCTCATCCGGCAGACCACGTTCAGGAAGGACCGCTATGTGCCGACCCACCCGAGCACCCTCGAGACGATGCGCAGCTACGCCGCGCTGCGCGATTCACGTTTCCCCGACTGCCGCGACGCCGCGTTCTTCGTCACCATGCGCCAGCGACGCTTCGTGCGCAACACCCTGCAACAGGCGGTCTGCAAGATTGCACGGCGGGCCGGGCTGCGTGGGCCCAAGGGTGCGGGGGTCAGCTTCCACTCTCTTCGTCACCGCTTTGCCGTGAAGCGCTTGATCGCCTGGTACGAAGCCGGTGTCGACGTCCAAGCCATGCTCCCCATGCTCGCCACCTACATGGGCCACGTCCGCTACTCCGACACCGCGTACTACCTCACGGCGACGCCCGAGCTGATGGGATTGGCGGCCGAGCGTCAAGGCAAGCCTCCCGCCGGCCTTGCTCTCGACAATCTCGACCGGGATATGGTGCTCGCCTTCCTCGACCACCTCGAGCAAGAACGTCACAACAGCGTCAGCACGCGCAATGCGCGGCTCGCCGCGATCCGCTCCTTCTTTCACCATGTCGCGGCTTCGGATCCGGAGGCGATGGCAATCGTCCAGCGTGTGCTCAGCATTCCGGCAAAGCGAACCACCAAACGCATGCTCGGCTATCTCGACCAGAAGGATCTGGAGACGATCCTCGCCGCGCCTGATCGCACAACCCTGCTCGGCCAGCGCGATCATGCCCTGCTGACATTCATCGCCCGGACCGGCGCACGCGTCTCGGAGGCGTGCGATGTCAACGTGGCAGACCTCCGGCTCCAGTGGCCACTGCACGTCCTGCTCCGCGGCAAGGGAGCAAAGGAGCGTGCGATACCCCTTTCCAAGGACACGGCGCAGCTCCTCAGGGCACTGTGTGACCAGCGTTGTCTCCTTCCCGATTCGGAAGGGGCTCTCTTCGTCAACGCAAGAGGCCAGCGACTGACCCGCCATGGCGTGACGCACATCCTCAAGCGAGCCGTGGCCACCACTCCGGGCACCAAACCAGAACTCGCGGACAGAGCCATCTCCCCACATACCCTGCGGCACACCAAGGCGATGCATCTGCTTCAGTCCGGCGTGGATCTCACCACCATCCAGTCCTGGCTCGGCCACGCCTCTCCCAACACCACCCATCACTACGTCGAGGCCGACCTCGAGATGAAGCGCCGCGCCCTGGACAAGTGCGTCGTCCCCGATACGCCCCACGTCCGCTATCAGCCGCCCGACGAGGTGCTTGCATTCCTGACAACATTATGTAGACCAGATCACACGACGATTCCATCATCGAAAGGAGCTTCGCGGCTCAACTCTCCATAACTGAACGCGCTGCGTAATAGCGGCTATGTATCACGATACATAGGCGCTACTACGGCTACTACTCCTGCGCCGCGAGAGGAAAACGGCTCGAGGACCACAGCCAGGCAAAGCAAGCGGCCATTTCCGTCGACCAAACCCAGTCCGAACCAGACGCTCCGCCTCAGACCGCCGCGCTCAGGAAGCGCTGGGCCGATCTCCTGCGACGCGTCTACGAGGTCGATCCCCTGGTGTGCCCGCGAAGCTCCTCCCAGAGATGCGCGTCGTCAGCTTCATCACAGAGCCCACCCTCATCCGCCGCATCCTCGATCACATGAGACGCACCCCGCGGCCCGCGACACGCCCTCCCCCCACAGCACCGCGACCCGTTTTCGCTACGCCCTGATCGCACGCGGCGGTCAGGCTCACGGATACGTGCGGGTTCGCGCTGGCCAGAAGCCCGACATTCCCTCAACAGAACAAGATCGGCCAAGTGGGGCCGCTCCATACCATCGTCCTCACGACCCAGACGGTTCATCGGGCCTCCGGGGGCCGCGAAGTTGCCACAGCGAGGCGCCTCCGAAGATCGAGCTTCCTATCCCTCACCACGGTAGCTACGAACGGAGCGTCTTCTCATCCTGGTTCGGTCGGCGCTTCCCGATCCGCGTCCTGGCGCGCTACGCGTGGTCTCACTCGCTCGGCTTCGGCGATCCCGGGCCCGCCTATTCGGCGCGTGCGAAGCGCGCCGGGATTCCCTTCATCATTCACGCCGCCGAAGGAACCGATCAGCGATCGCGAGAGGAGGTCGACCAGCTCGACCAGCTCGGGCTACTGTCACCGCACACGATCCTGATTCACGGGATCGCTCTGACCTCCTCCCAAAGGCAGCGTGTCGCTGAGAGCGGAGCCGGCCTCGTCTGGTGCCCGTCTTCCAACGTGTGGCTGTACGGCGCGACGGCGCCCGTCGACGCTCTACCGGAGGGCATCCCGCTCGGGCTGGGAACCGATTCCACGCGCAGCGGCGAGCCGACGCTTCTCGCCGAGCTGCGGGCCGCGGACGGAACGGGCCTCTTGTCCCGACAGGCTACTGCGCCTCGTAACGACCGAGGCCGCCGACCTGTTCGGCTTCACCGACGGGCGCGGCACGCTGCGACGCGGTGCTCCCGCCGACCTACTGCTGCTGCCTGAACGCGGGAGCCCGCCCGCCGGGCAGTTGCTGAAGGCCGCACCTGCCGACCTGCAACTCGTGCTCGTGGGCGGCCGACCGAGCCTCGCGACGACTTCGGCCGCCGAGGCGCTCGGTCTCGATCCTCCCAATGCGCGCCTCGGCGGGTCGCCCGTGTGGATGACCGGGGATCTGGCGGCGCTTCGCAAGCGAATCGTCGCCGCCAGTGGGGCCGAGCTCGTCGGAGATCATCCACTCTGGGACTTGATTCAGGGGTCGTGACGCAGAGGAGCTAGCGGGCGGCGTCGTGATTTGCCGCTTCCTCGGCGAGCGGATTTGCACCGACAGGCAAAGCGCCAAGCGGCCTCTCGGACGGGGGGGGGCTCGCTTCGGGCTAGAATATGATGTGGCCAGGCTTGCCCGCCTTTGCCATGGTCGTGCGCCAGATGACGCGGAGACAGACGCATGCCGTGCTCACCGTCCTGATCGCCGCCGTCTGGCTCGGGTTCGGGCTCTTCTGCAAGGTGCTCGACCTCGTGCCGCGGCATGAGGAGATCGTCGAGCGGATTCTCGGGACGAGCTACGCTGCCTCGATAACGCGTTTGTTCGGCGTGCTCGAAGTGCTCATGAGCTTGTGGGTGCTGAGCGGGTTCAGAAGGAGGCTGAACGCGATCGCGCAGATGCTGCTCGTCGGAGTGATGAACGTACTCGAAGCCGTGTTGGCGCCGGATCTGCTCCTCTGGGGCCATCTCAACGCGCTCTTTGCCATTGCCTTCATCTGCGTGGTCTATGTCAACGAGTGGAAGCTCGGCGAACGCGCGATCGATTGATGGCGGCGATGGGAGCTTGGTGGAAGCGGCACCCGTTCGCAGTCGAAGCCTTTTTTGATCGGTCTGTGGTGCTGACCTATGCATTTCCCGCGGCGCAGCTTCGCGACCTTCTTCCCGAATGCTTGAGTCTGGACACCTACAAGGAGGAGCACGCTTTCGTTGCTGTGGCCGCGGTGCAAACCAGAGGCCTGCGGCCCAAGGGCTTTCCGCGCTTCCTCGGCCGCGACTTCCTGCTCGTGGGTTATCGGGTATTCGTCGGGTACGTGGGCCTGGCGGGCAAACGGATGCGCGGTCTTTACATCCTCAGATCGGAGACGGATCGCAAGAGTATGGAGATCATGGGGAATCTTCTGACGCGCTACCTCTATGTGAAGACCAACGTAAGACTGAGTGACGAGGGGGGGCACACGACCGTTCGTTGTGACCTTCCGGAGCTCAGGATAACGGTGGATCGGAACGAGGATGAATCGCCGCCGTTGCCGGCCGACTCGCCGTTTGGCGACTGGAAAGACGCTCGCAGGTTCGCCGGTCCTCTGCCGTTTACGTTCAGCGTCGAGCCAGAATCGCGCAGCGTCGTGATTATCGAGGGGGTCCGAACGAACTGGGCACCGCGCCCGGTGCGGGTCGTCGAGCATCGCGTGCCCTTCGTAGACTCGCTGGGTGAGGACGCCCCGGTTCTCGCCAGCGCATTCACAATTGAGGACGTGGCCTACTGGTGGAAGAAGGGAGTCGTCGAACGATAGGCGCCCCGAGACGGCCGTTTCAGGGTGTCTTGAACATTCTTCGCTTCAACTGGCACTTCTTCGTGTTGGCCGGCGGGGGCGTCGCGGCTCTGGCCCTTGCGAGCGCTACCCTCGAGGGAGCGCCCCGCCTGGTCGCCCTTGGCGCGTTTGGCCTCCGCGGCGGCTCCGTTCTGGTTTCGTTGCTCGTTTCCTCCTACGTGTACGATTTCTCCGGCTTGTACCGGCTGGAGTGGCTGACAGCCGAGACCGGACTCGAGGAGCCTGGGGGGCCCGGCGAGCCTGCCTCCAGAATGGCGAACATTCATGCCGGCTTCGACGAAACCAGTGCTCTTCTGCGCGCTCGCTACCCCGCGGCCGCCTGGACGGTGATGGACTTCTACGATCCGGCCAAGCACACCGAAGCCTCGATCAGTAGGGCGAGGCGCGCGTACCCGCCGTCACCGGAAGACCTGCGCGTCGATACGTCCGAACTACCGATCTCGAGTTCCTCGATGGACGCGATATTCGTCGTCCTCGCCGCTCACGAGATTCGAGACGCCGACGAGCGACAGGCCTTCTTCGAAGAGCTGCACCGCGTGCTCAAGCCCCACGGCAGCATCATCCTGGTCGAGCACTTGCGAGATTGGCCCAACCTCCTCGCTTACACTGCGGGGGCCTTTCACTTCGTAGGCCGGGCAGCGTGGCTAGCGGCTTTTGAGAACGCGCGGCTGCGCGTCTCCGAGACACTCGCACCGAATCGGTTCATGGCCTGCTTCGTGTTGGTGAAGATTGAAAACACACCTTGATCTGATCGGGTCGAGCATGATCGTGATCGCTCTGGCCCACGCGATCTTCCCTCGGTACTTTGCCTGGAAGGAAGAGCTCGCGAGCCTCAGCCTGATGAACCGCCAGATGATGAAGATCCACTCCTTCTTCATCGCGCTCGCAGTCTTCCTGATGGGGCTTCTGTGCGTGACCTCGTCGACCGAACTGATCGGCACCGAACTCGGGCGCAAGATCGCATTGGGCCTCGGCGTTTTCTGGACAGTGCGGTTGCTGGCTCAGCTCTTCTGATACTCGCCGCAACTGTGGCGTGGCAGGAAACTCGAATCCCTCGTGCACGTCGTGCTGACGATCACCTGGATTTATTTCAGTACCGTGCTCCTTTTAGTCGCGACGCGAAGGGGAGGCTGACCGGGCACCCAGGGGGTTGCCAGCTCTCTATTGTGTCGGGCGCTGGCAGCGCGACAGCAGCGGCTCCGTGACACAGAGAATCAGCGGGCGGCGGCGGGATCGGCCGCTTCCTCCGCGAGCGCCCCGCGAATGAAGTGTCCCCGAGCCGCCACGAACTCATCGCGCTCAGCGAGGCCTTCGGCCAATCGGAAATGTCGGAGGGCGACGCCCTCCCCTTCCGTTCGTGGAAACTGAGCTTCGAGTTCCAACGCGCTCGCGCGCCATGAGTGTCTCGAGGGCGCGTTGCTCGGCCCGAGCCTCCGGAGCTCCCGGGAGGTGACGGGGGTTGATGGCCCGCGAGCGGTCGAACGCCGCGACTGCCTCATCGTAGAGCCCGTTCTTCGCGTAGAACAGGCCCAGGTTGTAGTGCAGGACGTCATCTTCTGGAGCGGCGGTCGCCGCGCTTCGGAGTGCTCGCAAGGCGCGGGGCCAGTCGCGCCCTGCGAAGCTCGATCCCACCATGAAATGGAAGTGGCCGAGGAGGTTGCGAGTGAGGTGGTCCTTCGGGACTCTGGGATCGCCTTCACCGTCGAGACGCTCCGGAATCACGAACCGCATCGGAGGTTGGCCCGGCCGGACGACCTGAAGGGCGAGGCCCGCCGGAACGACCTCGAGCTCGGGATAGCTCCAATTCGGGTGGTGGGTGAAGAGCAACGACTCTTCGTCGGGATTGACCCGGAGCGGCGGAGCGGCACCACCCACGCCTTCCAGAATCAGGTTCACGTCCGGCCGCAGGCCCTCCACGAGTTGAAGGTAGACCAGCACGAAGAGGATGTTGTCGTCGGACGCGGAGAGGTGTGCGCCTGGCGGGAGGCTGGCCAGAAGCTGACGGCTGAAATCCTCCGCAATCCGGTAGCGGCTCCGGTCGAACTCCCGGAATCCGAGGAGCAAACCGATGGCCGGGATCAGCAGCGGCAAGAACCGCAAGCGCGAGGGAATGCGGCCGATCAGCCAGTGAGTACCCACCCCGGCCAAAAGCGCCGCCATCAGGTAGGACGGGATGTAGTAGCGGTGCCAGATGAAGATGTCGCTGCGCGAGCCATGTAGGGCGACGGCGAAGAAATTGGCACTCATGAGGAGCAGCGACAGAGGCAGCAGCGGTCCAGTCCAACGGCTCAGGATCGCGCCCACAACGGTGGTACGACTCGCGCCACGATCCCGACTTCGTGGCGCTCGGCGGCGTTTTCGGAATTGACGTCTACTTCGCGGAGCTCGACGCGAGCCTCGCACTGCGTCGCGTCAGGCGCCTGACCCCCAGCCTGCAGCGCGCCAACCAACCCGTGTTCACTCAAACCCGCCCGGCCGGAGTGGCTTCGGCCGGGGAGCTCCCCCACGAGGCGGGTCCTCCGGGCGGCGTGAGGGCGGCGCGCGAGCAGGACTGCGAGAGCGATCGGTACGGCTTCATCGGCGACTACATCGGCCTCGCAGCGGACGCCGACCACGCGTACGCGGTGTGGACCGACCTGCGCGATCTGGATCCCGGCTCGACCGTCTGCACCGGCCACTCCTGCACGGGCGGAAACCGGAATCAGAACATCTATTTCGCGCGGATTCCGGTGTCCCCCTAGCCGGTGTGCCACAGAGACACGGAGGCACAGAGAACGCACAGAGAAACGGGCAGGCTTCGATCCCGGAACGATAAGCTTCCCCGCAGTTGCCAGCCGACTGATCGGGATGCTTGAGGATAGCCGTCTCTTCTGCGGCTCTGTGCCTCTGTGGCCTACGTTGATTGTCTGTGGCCGTTCTTCAACGCTTCAGGGGGATTCCCGCTCGGCGAGCTGCGCAAGTACCTCACCCAGCTTGCGAATCTCTTCACCGTAGCGGGCCCAGTCTCCGGTGCGTTGTGCGGTCATCGCATCTTCGTAGTGGCGTTGCGCCTGTGCCGTCAGCGCGTCGATGGGATCCGGCGCCGGACCGCTCGTCACGGGCTCGGCGCCCTCCCCGGCCTCGGGGGCCTCCCCGGGCTCGGGCGCCGGGCGAGGCACGGCGGGCGCGGTGCCGAAGAGGCGGGCCAGCGCCGCGTCGAGCGTGTCTTCCATCGCGATGCGGTTCTGCGTCGCGACGATGACCCGCTTCAGCTCCGGGATGCGCCCGCCCTGGGCGCGCAGATACAGGGGCCGAACATAGATGAGCGACTCCTCGATCGGAATCACCAGCAGCGTCCCCTGGATCACCTCGGAGCCCTGCTGGTTCCACAAGGTGATCTGAGGAGAGATCTCCTGGTCCTGGTTGATGCGGGCCATGATCTGGCGCGGGCCGAAGATCACCTTCTGCTTGGGGAAGGCGAACGACAGCAGCCTCCCGTAGTTTTCGCCGTCGCTCCTCGCCACCATCCAGGCGGCGAGGTTCCCCTTGCGCCTGGGCGTGAAGGGGAGCATCTGAATGAACTCGGCGCGCTCCTCGCCCGGCAGCTTCATGATCGTGTAGTAGGGCTCCATCGGCTGGGGCCTCACGGGGTCTGTCGAAGGGATCTCCCACTGGTCCTCTTTGTTGTAGAAGACCGAAGGGTTCGTCATGTGGTACGTCAAGTAGACCTGTGCCTGGATCCGGAAGATCCCTTCCGGGTAGCGGATGTGCTTCTCCAGGCCGTCGGGCATCTCCGCGAGCGGGCGGAGCAGGCTGGGGAAGATCTTCGCCAGGGTCTTCGCGATCGGATCGTCGGGGCGCGCGAGATAGAAGTTCACGGTTCCGTGATAGGCGTCGACGACGATCTTGACCGAGTTGCGGATGTAGTTGATCCCGCCGGCGACTGGCGTGGAGTAGGGGTACCCCCGGCTGCTCGTGTAAGCGTCCTGAATCCAGAAGAGCCGACCTTCGTGAATGACCAGATACGGATCCTCGTCCAGCAGCAGGAAGGGGGCGATCTTGCGCACCCGATCGACGAGCCGACGGTGATAAAGGACGCGGCTGCCGGCCTGCAGGTCCTCTGAGAAGATGATCTTCAGCGAGCCGAAGCGCACCCCGAAAAGAAGCTTGCGCAGCAGGCCGTCGATCGCCACGCCGCCTTGGCCGTCGTAGTGTGTGGAGACGTTGTCGTCGCCCTTGGGATAGTGGAACTCCTCGGTGCCGGTATTGACCAGCACGTAGTCGCTCGAGATCTCGCCGTAGTAGATGGAGGGTTCTTCGACTACCAGGTCGCGCGTCGAGACGGGTGGGAGGTCCTTGATGAAGAGCACCGGCAGCCCCTCGGGCGTGACCTCGTTGACGGGGCCGAGCGTCACACCGTAGCCGTGGGTGAAGATGAGTCGCTCGTTGACCCAGGTCCGGTTCTGGAGGCTCGTCGTGTTGAGCTCTCGCGCGGAGAGCATGATCTGCCGATACTCGCCGTCTATCGTGTAGCGATCGTTGTCGACGGAGAAGAAGTCGTAGTAGGTGCGGATCTCCTGGATCTGCCCGAAGGTGTCGAGCAGGGGACGGTGATCCCAGAGGCGCACGTTCGAGAGCGTGGCCTGGTTGGCCTCGATGTCGCTCGCTCGCAGCTCCGCCTCTCCGCTCAGTTGACGCTCTTCGACGTCGTCCACGTCGAAGGCCTGTCGCGTGGCGGCGATGTTGTGCTCGATGAACGGCGCCTCGCGAGCCTGCTCGTTCGGCGCCACGACGAAGCGTTGCAGCAGCGCCGCGTACCCCGAGCCCGCCAGCGCGACGATCGCGTAGAGCGCGACACCCGTCGCGATCGGGCGCAGCCGTGGAGTGAAAGCGGAGGTGAGCGCGAGGCCGGCCGCGATGAGAGACGCTGCGAACAGCGCCCCGAGCGCGGGCAGTCGCGCGTGGACGTCGGCGTAGCCGGCGCCGTGGATGAGCGCCGTCGCCGTCGTCAGCAGCCGGGCGCGTTCCAGCAGCGCGCCGACGGCCAGCACCAGCAGCAGCCCGGCCGCGAGGCTGGCGAGGTGACGTCGGGCTGACCGCGTCGCCATCAGGCCTGAGGAGGCGAGTTGCACGCCGCCGCCGAGCGCGTAGATTCCGGCGCTTCCCGCCATCGCCAGGCCGAGAACCCCGAGCGCGAGCCGCTGTGCCGCCAGCAGCAGCGGCAGCTTCATGACGTAGTAGCCGATGTCGTTCCCGAGGATCGGGTCCGTAGAGCCGAACGGCTCGGCGTGCCAGTACATCAACAGGCTTTCCCAGTGAGCCGTCGCACCGAGGCCGATGAATCCGCCGACCAGCGCGGCGATGCCGAACGCCACGAGCTTGAGCTGCTTCTCCTCGATGACGAATGGCGTCGGCTCCTGGCCCGGCCCCTTCACCATCAACAGCGGGATCCGCAGGCCGCGCAGCGCCGCACCGAAATTGGCCACGAGAAACAGCGCCACCGCGAGCCCTGTGGCGACAGCGATTCCGGCCCGAGCGAGCAGGCTGGTCAGGAAGACGCTCTGGTACCCGACCTCCACGTACCACAGCCAGTCGGTGTAGAAGATCGCCAGTGGCGGCACGGCAACCACGAGCACCAGAGCGAGAAGCAGGACTCTCGTCAGCCAGGCGGGCGGGCGCTGGGGCGGGGGAGGCAGGCTTTCTACGCTCATCGCTCGAGCCGCTCCGCCAGCTTCTCGACTTCCGACCAGACCCGGAGCAGGTTGCCCGAGCAGATTTTCTCGATCTGCTGCTCTGAATAGCCCTTCTCCAGTAGCCGGGCGATCAGGTTCGGGTAGGCGGACACGTCCTTGAGGCCCGTGGGGAGCGAGTCGCCCACGCCGTCGAAGTCGGAGCCGAGGCCGACGTGATCGATTCCGACGAAGCGCACCACGTGATCGATGTGCGCAACGACGTCGTCGACGTCGGCGTAGGGGACGGGGTTCTCTTCGCGGCGCTTCGCCTCGTGCTCCCGGGCCGCGGGATCGTCGCTGTCGAGCCCCTGCTCCGCGAGGTAAGCGCTGATCTCGGTGCTTCGAGCGCTCGACTGCCTGCGAACCTCGTCGTCCAGGAAAGAGGACCCGAAGTTGATCTGAATCACCCCGTCGTTCTCGGCGAGCCGACGGATCATGTCGTCGCTCATGTTGCGCTCGAAACCGGGAGTGAACTTGCGGCACGAAGAGTGCGAGGCGATCACCGGGGCCTCGGTGATGTCGAGCACCTGGAAGAACGCGTCGTCGGAAACGTGGGACACGTCGATCATGATCCCGAGCCGGTTCATCTCATGAACGACCTCGCGGCCGTAGGGGCTCAGCCCTCCCCAGGGCCGGTCCGCCGAGTAGGACGAATCGCTGATCTGGTTCGGCTCGCCGTGAGTCAGCGTGATGTAGCGGATGCCGCGGTCGTAGAAGTGCTGCAGCCCCGCCAGGTCGTCGCCGACCGGCGCGCCGTTCTCCATGCCGAGTGCGATGGCGATCAGGCCCTTTCCGAAGTGGCGGTGGACGCCCTTCACCGAAGTCGTCATCGCAAACTTGTCGGGGTGCTTCGCCACGATGCCTTCGACCAGGTCGATCAGGCCGTCCGCGACCGCACGCGATTCCCCGGTCTTCTGAAGGCTCGCAGGCGTGTAGATGGAAAAGAAGGGCACGTTCAGCCCGCCCTGCTTCGCGCGTGGGTAGTCGAAGTCGCCGCCCGGCGTCCGGACCGAGATGTCCTCCATCTCCTCCTCGAGGCGGTACGGGGCATCGATGTGCGTGTCGGCGATTATGAGACGCTGGGCCAGCGCCTCGGCCTTGCTGCTCACGTCTTCGATGGGCGGATCTTGTTGCGGAGCGGGTGCGGCGCAGCCGATCAGTGCGCACAGCGCAGCGGCCGGCCACTTCGGGTCGAGTGTCATCGATTCTTCTCCCTCGGCTTGTCGAGCGGACGATCTAGTGTCCTGCGCCGGAAGTTGCCCCGCACCGAGAGCGTCGAGGCGCCCGGCTGGCAAGGAGCCGAAGAGGGAGAATACCGGGAGTATTTGACCGATGAGCGACGCAGGCAGGCGGGATGCATCGGCGCTCGAATGCCAACAAATCTCTGGCGCATGACACATAGGATACCCCGCGCGCTGAATTGTGGGCGTGATGGGGCGACCGTATAGTCGGATCCATCGTGAGCGGGCAGCCCTCGGACCCACCCGAGACCGTCCGGCGGGATCCGGGCGAGGACCCAGCCGAGCGCAGACGCAGTCCCCGCATCCAAATGCCGCGCACGGGTGGCCCGGTTTCGGTGGTGGGCGCCGCCGTCGTGAACGTCTCCGCCGGCGGCATGATGATCGAGTCGCTCGTGCCGATGGAGACCGACGTCGTCCTACCGCTCCGCATCTCGATCTCGGGACGACGCTGCGACGTGTCGACGCGAGTGGCCGTCTGCACGCAGGCTCCGGGTGAAGGGCGAAAGCACTATCGTCTGGGCCTCGAGTTCGTCAGCCTGAGTGCGGACGTTCGCGAGCGCCTCGCCGAAGCGCTGCACCCTCATCCCGCATAACGCCGCCCCACCCCCAGGAGGCGAGGGCGAAAGAGGCCGCTCGGCGCTCGGGACCTCCAGCGGGTCCTCGGGCCCGGCGCCGCTCTCGACTATGTCGCAGTCGAGTCAGTGGCGCCAGTGAGGCGGCCAGTCGCGCGCTGGCTCGCTGTCGGTTTCGCGCGTCGTCTCGATGGCCCGCTCGTAGGCGGCCCGACAGGCGGCCGGCGAATGGCGAGAGAGCGCGTGGGCACGGGCCCGGTCGCCGAGCGTGCGGCGACGCCCCGGTTGGCGCTCGAGCGTCCACAGTTGGCGCGCCAGGCCGCCCTCTTCGTCGGTCGGGTCGAGCCTCGCCACCGCGTTCTCCGGGATATCGGCGCTCTGGGCGAGGTCCGACATGACGACGGGACGGCCCTGCGCCAGCAGACGCAGGAGCGCCGCTGAGGTCTCGCGAGCAGTCGGGTACCGAAGATGGACGAACACGTCGGGGAGCGCCAGGTGAGGACCCAGATCGTCGTGGCTCACGCGACCCGTCTCGATCGCGCGTTCCCCGATCCCCGCCTCGCGAAGCAGCTCCGTCAATCGCGGGTGATCTCGCGCGCCGCCGACCAGCAGCAGGCGCAGTCGGGGGAGTGACGGCGCCAGACGCGCGATCGCCCGCGCTACGGTGCCAATCTGCTTCTCGGGTGTCATGAGACCGAAGCAGCCCACGACGAAGTCGTCATCGTCGAGCTGGTAGCGAGCGCGGAGCTCGGCCACCCGCTCGTCCGAAGTGGGCAGCGGCGAGATCGGCATGGGGATCCGAACGACGTTCGTCGTCGGCAGCTCCTCCTCGATGGCGGACTTCATGAACGCGTTGTGGACCGCTACTACCCTCGCCGTCTCGACGGGTAGGCGAAACAGAGGGAAGGCAAAGGGGAGCAGCCGGGCAGCACTGGCGAGCCGCACAGCCGCGACGCGAGCGGCGGAGCGTGGGTAGGTGTAGGCCAGCTCGTCCCGATACGCACGGAGCGCCGGCTCGGCAGCTGCACGCCGTGCAGCACTCGCCGGCTCCGCCGCGTAGGCGCGTACGGCGTCGGACTCGAGGAACATCCGCGCCCGCGAGTGATGGAGCACGAGGTCGTGAAGCACGAGCAGGCCCGGTATTTCGGGCAGCAGCTCGTAAAGAAAGTCGTGGGCCGGTCCATTGCCGTGCTGATAGATGACGGCGTCGTACGGTCGCGCGGAATGGCGGCGCAAGAGATCGGATGCCGCGTGGACGCTGCAGCTCGCCGGAACCCGTTCGGCGTCTGCGCGACCGTCCTCGTTGAAGCAGTCGATGCTGTGCCCATCCGCCAACGAGCCGAGCACGTCGACCGCGTAGTCGGCGATCCCCGTCTCGGCAGGCGGCAACGGCGAGACGAAGGCGAGCCTGCTCACCGCCGCGCGACGACGACGTAGTCGAGCGGACCGTATAGCAGCGCGTTGAGGCGCTGGACGTTCTCGTTGAGCGCCTGCACCGCTTTCGGCGGCAGGTTGGCCGCGGGGACGTCGCGCAGGCGATCGGAGGCGGGGAGCTCCTGGCGCAGCTCGAAGCGAGCGTCCGAGAAGCCGGCGGCGGCGACCAGGAAGCGGAGCGTCTCCGGGTGGAGCGGGCGCTCGTGAGTGACGTCCCGCACGTAGGACTCGATGAATGCCGTCACGGAGCTGACGTTCACGGTCTCGAGAACCAGATGTCCTCCGGCCCGGAGCGCGCGGTGACTCGCCCTCAGGAAGCGATCGAGCACGGGTGGTGGCAGGTGCTCCGCTACCTGTGCAGCGAAAACCCCGCCGATCGAACCCGCGTCACACTTCTCGAGATAGTCGACGACGTCCCCCCGCTCCACCGCCAGGCCCTTTTCCAGGCAGGCCTGAACGGCCCGCTCGTTGGCCTCGACGCCGCGCGCCTCGATGCCGGCGGCCTTGAGCAGCTCGAGGAACACACCGCTCCCGCACCCGAGATCGACCACCGGCGCACGATTCTCGAACAACCCGACATAATCGCTGAGCCGCTCCATCAATGCGAAGGGCTCTCCCCTGAAGCGGTTTTCGAAGGCCACGTAGGTGGCGTCGGCCTCGGCGCGCAGCGCTTCGCTCGCGGTCCCACTGGGTGGTGGCGACTCGGCGCCCAGGGCTGTGCGCAGAGCGGTCACCTGCTCGGTCATTGTGTCGAGGCGATCGCGAAGGGCTTCGAGGCCGCGGAGCCGACTGTCGAACTGCTCGAGTCGGCGGTCGAACGCCTCGAGGACGAGCTCGGATTGGGCCACCGCGATTCCTGTGGCGTGCCGATCGCGCGCGTCGACCAGGGGTTGGACTCTTTGAAGATACTGAAGAAGCGCCCCGACGACCTCGCGGAGGTGGGCGTCCCGCCGGGCTGCCTCTTCGAGATGGCCGTTGAGGATCTGGACGAGCGTCGACTGGAAGGACTCGACGCCCTCTCGGTCGGCGGCGACCGCGTCCCACGCGCGCACCCGGAAAGCGCCGCCGAGGCCGCGCGCTTCGGGGCGGGGTGCTCGCCGCCACTGTTCGTTCAGCTTCCGCATCAACGCCGGTTGCTCTGGCAGGCGTTCCGTGGGGATCTCGAAGCCCGCCAGTGCGTCCAGGGCATCGAGACACTTCGCGTAGGCAGCCGCTTCGCGCTCGAGCCGCTCGCGCAGCTCGTCGAGCTCGGGGTGGTCGCCGCCTGTCACGGGCCTCTGACGACTCCTTCGAAGCGCGAGAAGGCCGACCGTGCGGCATCGAGGCTGGAATACTCGGTTCCGACCGCGAGCCGGGACGACGGCGCGAGATCGGCGATCCTAAGAGACATCGACCATTGCAGCGATGTTAGCCGAAGGGTGCGGTCAGCTCTAACCCGAGCTGTTCACCGCCGCGAGAGTGGCGACCTCGATCTGGTCGGCGCGGGCCGCTACGACTGTTGAGCGGCTCGTTGGGCGAGGTAGGCGAGGACGATCTCATCGAGGGAGAGGTCTTCGAGCAACGTCTTGTCGCCGTCGGGGTCGTACTTGCCCCGTTTGACCTCTGAGATGATCGCGTTGTGTTGGTCCTCCATGAGCTGCTTGAGGGCCTTCTCGTCGCCGGTTTCGAAGAGGTCCGTGTAGGTCGTACGGCGCGAGCCGAGAATCTCCCCGCCCTTGTAGATCAGCGTAAGGACCAACGGATTCTCGGGACCCTTGTCCTCCGTCTGGACATGGATGGTCATACCGCGATAGCTGACGTCCTGGTTGAATCCCGTGATCATCGTCGCTTCGATTGTCCGGTCCACCCGTCGAGCTTGTCAAGCACGGTGGGCGTGTCGCGCGGCCCCGTTTCATTGATAATGGGCTCGATGGGCAACGACGCCGAAGCTGCTCCCGACGACGACGACATCGTCCCCATCTTCGGGACCTGGCGCGGAATCTATGCGGCCGTCATCGCGACGGCGATCGTGGTTCTGATCTTCGTGGCGCTCTTCTCCAGCTGGTCCTTCTGAGCGCATGACCGCGCTCGACTGGTCGGTGCTGTTCGTCTACCTCGTCGCGATCGTCAGCTTCGGCGTCTACATGGGCCGGGGAAACGAGAAGATCGACGACTTCTTCCTGGCCGGCCGCCAGATGCGCTGGTGGGCCGTGGGGCTCAGCGTGATGGCGACGCAGATCAGCGCCATCACCTTCGTCGGAACCACGGGGCAGGCGTACCAGCACGGCATGGGCTTCCTGGTGCTGTACTTCGGCCTGCCCTTCGCGATGGTCGTGCTCTGCCAGACCGTCGTCCCGTTCTTCTACAAGGCCAAGGTGTTTACGGCGTACGAGTACCTCGAGCTCCGTTTCGACAAGAAGACGCGCCGGCTGACGAGCCTCTTCTTCCTGCTCTCCCGCAGCTTGTCGCTCGGCGTCACGCTCTACGCGCCTTCCCTCGTGCTCTCGGTGATCCTCGGCTGGAGCGAGACCGCTACGATCCTGCTGATGGGGATCTCCACGATCGCCTACGTGAGCTACGGAGGAAACAAGTCGGTGATCTGGACGGACGTGGTTCAGATGGCCATCATCTGGTGCGGGATCTTCCTGTGTCTCGGCGTCGCCATCACGCAGCTGCCGGAGGCCTTCCGGCTTCGCGACGCGCTCGCCCTCGCGCAGACGACGGGTCGCCTCGAGATCATGGATACCTCGCTCAGCCTGACCAAGCCCTACACGTTGTGGGGAGGCTTGATCGGAGCCTTCTTCCTCCAGATGGCCTACTTCGGCACCGACCAGAGCCAGGTCCAGCGCTACCTGTCGGGCAGCAGCCTGAAGCAGAGCCGCTTGTCACTGCTGTTCAACGCTTTTCTGAAGATCCCGATGCAGTTCATGATTCTGCTGACGGGCGTGCTCGTCTTCGTCTTCTACCATTTCCACGAGACGCCGCTTCTGTGGAACTCGGTGGCCCAGCAGCAGTTGGAGCGCGAGGCGCCGGCCGATCGCCTGACCGGCGTGCAGGCGCGCTTCGACGCTGCCCATTCCGAGCGTGCGGCGGCGGCCCGGGTTTTCGCCGCAGCGCGCCAGAGCGGTGAGACCGGCGATCCCAGCGCCTACCTGGCCGCGAATCGCGAGCTCGACTCTATTCGCGGCGAGGCCGTCGCCATGATCGAAGAGATCCAGGGCTCGGGTTTCAACGACAACAACTACATCTTCCCCAGCTACATCATCACGCACCTGCCTCGCGGGCTGGCCGGGCTGGTGATCGCCGTGATCTTCGCGGCGGCGATGTCGTCCCTGTCGGGTGAGTTCAACTCGCTGGCCACGGCCTCGATGGTGGACTTCTACAAGCCCTACCAGCTGCATCGGCTTTTCGGGCTGGCGAAATCCACCGATGCCCACGAGCTGCTGATGTCCCGGGTGCTCACGGTCCTGTGGGGAGGCTTCGCGTGTTTCGTCGCCCTCGAGGCGGGCCGGCTGGGCTCCGCGATCGAGGTCGTGAACAAGTTCGGCTCGTACTTCTACGGATCCATCCTCGGGGTTTTCGCGCTCGCCATCCTGTCCCCGCGCGTGACGTCCCGCGGCGCCTTCGTCGGCCTGCTGGTCGGGATCGCTTTCATCGCTCTGGTGGCGAACCTCACCGAGGTGTTCTTCCTCTGGTACAACGTGATCGCCGCGGTCACGGTGTTCGTCACGGGTCACCTGATCACGAGAGTCCTTCCCGAGCCGTCGAAGCCCGCGCCGTCAACCGGGGCCGAATAAATGCCCGCCACCGCGTTCGACTCCTTCTACCTGAAGGACCGCTACGGGTCGGCGGCGATGCGCGCCATCTGGGACGACCGCGCCATGATCCAGCGCTGGCTGGAAGTCGAGGTCGCGCTCGCGGCCGTCCAGGCCGAGATGGGCCTGATCCCCAAGAGCGCGGCCCGCGAGATCGCCCGCAAGGGCCAGGTGCAGCACCTGAACCTGAAGCGGATGCGGCGCGACTTCGATCGGACGTGGAATCCCGTGGTGCCGCTCGTCGATGCGCTCCGGCGCGTGATCCCGAAGACCGCTGGCCGCTGGGTCCACTGGGGCGCGACGAGCAAGAACATCATGGACACGGGGACGGCGCTGCAGATCAAGGACACCTACCTCGTCGTCCTGGCCGAGCTGGATGCGATCGCCGACGTCCTCGCCGAGCTGGCCGCCGATCACCGAGAGACGGTGATGGCGGGCCGCACTCACGGACAGCAGGCGCTGCCGATCACCTTCGGCTACAAGGTCGCGGTCTGGCTCGACGAGCTGATGCGCCAGCGGAGGCGCCTCCTGGACGGCCGATCTCGTGTCCTCGTGGGCGAGTTTGGCGGCGCCGTCGGCACGCTCGCGTCGCTGGGTCCCAAGGGCCTGACGGTGCAGCGACGCCTCACGAAAAGGCTCGGGCTGGGCGCACCGGACGTCCCGACCAAGACGGCCGGAGACCGCTTTGCCGAGTTCTTCATGTTGTTGGCCATGCTGTCGGCGACGCTCGGCAAGATCGCCCAGAACATCTACAACCTGCAGCAGACGGACATCGACGAGGTCACGGAGTTCGTCGAGGGCAAGGTCGGCAGCTCGGCCATGCCCCACAAGCTGAATCCGGTGATGTCGGGCTCGGTCGTGTTGCTGGGTCGCCTGCTCCGCTCGCGCGCCCCAGCGATCCTCGACTACGTCCACGCCGAGTGGGAGGACGACCACCGGCAGGGCGAGACGCCCTGGTCGTTTGCTCCCGAGGTCTGTCTGCTGATGGGCGCGCAGCTGGTGATGACCAAGCGCCTGCTGCGGACCCTCGTCGTGAAGCCGGATCACATGCTCCGCAATCTCGACCGCGCCGGCGGCGTCGTGCTCTCCGAGGGCGTGATGATGGCGCTGGCCCCGAAGCTCGGCCGGGACAAGGCGCACGCCCTCGTGCTCAAGCTGTCGCGCCAATCGCTGAAACGGGAGATCCCGTTTCGCGATTTCGTTCAGACGGCCCCGGAGGTCACGTCGGTGCTGACGCGACGTCGCCTCACGTCGATCCTCGACTATCGGCGGCACCTCGGTCTGGCCCCACGCTTCGTCGACGAGATCGTCGCCCGGCATCGGCGCGAGAGGCGCGCGCGTCGCGCCTGGCGCCCCTGAACCGACACCGCTTCAATCCCGGCGCCCCCATCTCCTCACGCGGGATGACCGTCACGCTGCCCAGCCAAGGGGGCCGAGCCTGTTTGCCGATGTGGTGCGCGTAGTTCTTGAAGTCCCAGTCGACGACCAGGCCGCGCCCGATGTTCCGCGCCGCCTCCACGCCGTGGAGCTTCTCGACGATGTACATGGCAGGCTCGTAGCTGCGCGAGCCGCCGAGGCTCATGACGGCCTTGCCGTCGTGGACGAAGAGCACCTCGCGCCGCGGCCGCACATAGAGCGCGCCGAGCGTCTCCGGTAGAGTCGAGGGGATGACCGAGGCGGAAGCAACGCGCGGAAACACTCCCTGGCCGGCCGCGATCGTCGCGATCGTCGCGATGCTGGTCGGTGCGGGCCTGTACGTCTTCCAGACCGTCAGCGAGGCGCCCGGGCGCGCGATCGACGCGGGCCGTGAGGTGCTCGGGGATCTCGAGAAAGTCGCTCGAGCGTTTCGCAGCGGTAACGTGAGCACGTCGTTCATCAGCTACGCGACCGAGGTGAGCGGCAACAGCTACCTCCAGTTCGCGACTCTCGATCAGCTGGAGGTGTTCCGCCGCGAAGACCGCGCGACGGTCCTCTGGGGCCAGCTCGAGCTGCCCGAAGTCATCGTCGAGGCGACCGCGCCCGTGCAGTACACGTACTACCTCGACCTCGAGGACAGCTGGGACTTTCGGCTCGAGGCCGACACGGTCAGCGTCGCCGCGCCCGGGATTCGGCACAACCGCCCCTCCGTCGATGCTTCCGCACTGCGCTACGAGGTACGACAGGGCAGTGTGATGCGCGACGAAGCCTCCGCTCTTCAGAAGCTCCAGGCGGGGCTGACGCAGATGTCGGAGCAACGAGCGCAGGAGAACGTGGCCATCGTCCGCGAGCTGGGTCGGCGCAAGACCGCACAGTTCGTCGAGACCTGGTTGGCCGGCACGCTGGGCCTGGAAGGCCCTGTCCGCGTCGTGGTCGAGTTCGCCGACGAGCGTCCGGCGCCGCCCCCGCCCATGACGCCGAAGCGCTGAGAACCTGCGAGAGCCAGTGGCCTGTAACAGCGGATTCGATACCGCTGCGACCGCCGATGCATCCCGCCTGGCTGCGTCGCTCATCGGTCAAATACTCCCGGTATTCTCCCTCTTCGGCTCCTTGCCATCCGGGCGCCTCGACGGTCTCTTGCTGGCATCGACCTCCCTGTTGCGGGCCACGAGTCACCATGCGCCTCCAGCGTTCGGTTGGCGAAACGAGCCATGCCTGCAGGGACAGCGGGCGCGGTCTTTTATCGCAGACCAACGGCTGTGACGGTCCGGTGGTGTCCTAAGTTGGGGTTAGGACACTACCGACGGTCCTTGGGGGGGCCCAGTAGGCTAAACTAGGCGTCGCCTGCAGCCATCAGAATCAGCTAGGAGTTTGCGCGGCAGTAGTTCAGCCCGGGTGTGTCATCGTGCCTTGTGACCCGAGAGATCATCTTGCCTGGGTTAAACGGCAGTAGTGGGCTCGCGGACGAGTGCTCGCGAGGGAGGACGGGCGGATCCAAGGCCGGGTGGTGGTCATACCCAGACCATCTTCTGATTGAGTCTCCTGAGGTTGAGCGCCAAGCAAACGAGATTCCACTCGGCGCTGGTTTTCTCAAGCCCTCGAAGGCTGAAGGATTGGAAACCAAGCACAGCCTTGATCCATCCGAATGGCGGTTCGCCGAGTTTGCGCCGCTTGTACCACTTGCGACCACGTTTCGTCTTGAGCTTCGCCTTCATGCGGAGCGTCGCTTCGAGCTTCGAATTCGACGTTGGTGGAGAGTCTTTCTTTTCTCTCCCCAGAGCCACGAAACCGTCGATTCCGGTACGTTCCAAGTGCAGTAGGTTCTTTTCGGAACGGTAGCCGGCATCGGCCAGGGCACGCTTGGGCTTCTCACCGGTGTTGGCTTGAGCCGTTTTCAGCATCGGCTCGAGCTGACCGACATCCGCAGCGTTGTTGGTCAACCCGGTCGCAACGATCAGCTGCGATTTCTCGTCGACGGCGGCTTGGGCATTGAAGCACTGCTGGTAGCCACTCGAATCCTTCATGATGCGGCTTTCGGGATCGGTGAAGTTGTCCTGCTTCTTGTCCGGAGGTACGCCAAATCTCCTTTTGAACTTTGACCCTCGCTTCGATTCCTTGTCATCCCCTGGCCGACGTCCGGCCTGCTGATCTTCTTCCTTCTGACGGGCCTCCAGACGTGCCTTCGCTGCTTGGATTTTCTTGAGCCGTGAATCTCGGCGCGCCAGCTCTTCTGGCAGTTCGTCGCCACGAAAATCAGGACCAAACTCGACGTCTTCCGCAGCATCTTCTTGTTTCGCAAGAGCGGTGATAGCCCGAATCTCTCGACGGAGCTGTTTCTCCGTTTTCTTCATACGCTCGTAGCTCATCGCCTTGTGCTTGCTGGCATTCGCCTTGACCTTCGTTCCATCCAGAATCAACGTCCCAAGCTTGACCAAACCCACTTCTTGAGCCAGACGCACGACTTGGACGAATACAGATCGAAACTGCGACAAATGGTCACAACGGAAATCACTGATCGTCCGGTGTGCCGGGAAATTGCCTCCGCTCAAATAACGGTATGCGACATCCTCTTCCAGCTTCTTCGCGATCCCACGAGACGAAAACGTCCCTGTCGCATAGCCGTAGATCAGAACCTTCAGCATCATTCGAGGATCGAATCGTCGGTTCCGACGTCCATCGCCCTCGTAGCGCTCGTAGAAAGCACGCACATCCATCGCCTCCACCGTATCCGAGATGAAAAACGAAAGATGACCCTCCGGAAGCCAGTCTCGTGGATTCGACGGAAACAAACTCGATCGGTCAGGACTGTACGGACGGAAACTCGTTCCCATAACTTCAAAAACGCTCATTCACCCGATTTCGTTCCTGCCGCGCAGACTCCTAGGGCCTTCGTCGTAGCATCCCTTGAGGTCCTCGTGAGACTAGCCGCCCTCGTCGTGCTCGGAATGGCAGCGTCCGCCAGCGGCGGCGAGATCGTCGGGACCGTCCAGATCCTCGGCAAGAACCAGAAGCCCTACAAGGATCATTCGAACGTAGTCATCTACGTGGACGGTCTGAGCGTGCCCGGCGCGGGCGAGCCGGCCTCGATGGTCATGAGCAAGAAGCAGTTCTCGCCGCGCGTCGTCGTGGTGCCGAAAGGCGGCACGGTCGAGTTTCCCAACCGCGACAAGATCTTCCACAACGCTTTCTCGGTCTCCGGGGAGAACCGGTTCGACCTCGATCTGTACAAGGCGCCTCAGGTCGGCAAGAAGAAGTTTGAGCACACGGGGGTCGTGCGCGTCTACTGCAACATCCACCCGCAGATGACGGGGCTGGTCGTGGTGCGCGACAACCCGTACTTCGCGACGTCCGCGAAGGACGGCAGCTTCTCGATTGGCGCCGTCCCTGCTGGTCGATACACCATCACAGCCTGGTACGAGCGCGTCGAGCCGCAAAGCCTGGAGGTCGACGTGCCCGCCGAGGGGCAGGCCCGCGCCCGCCTCGTCCTCGACGCCTCGAAGTACAAGCGTGTCCGCCACAAGAACAAGTACGGCAAGACCTACAAGAAGACGCGCCAGTACTGACGTGGGCCTCACTCAAAAGATCCTGCTGTTCACGAGCGCCCTGATCGTCGCGCTCGTCGGTATCACCCTCACGTTCACGACGATCCGCGCCGATCGCCTCGCCCAGCAGACCGTGGAGGAGATGCTCGGCGCGACGCGTGGAGTCTGGGAGACTTTTCAACAGGACCGCTTCCGGAAGCTGCAGCTCGGCGTGCGAGTGCTGGCGAACGACGCCTACTTCAAAGCGGCGGTGGAGACCGGGGACGAGCCGACCATCGCGGACATGCTCCAGGAGCGGGGGCAGGACCTGCTCGCCGATTTCTTCATCGCCACGGACTACGACGGGATCGTCCTGGCTCGCAGCGATCAGATCGAAGCCCAGGGGCAGGACCTTTCGGACGTCGCGCTCGTCGAGATCGCCCTCGAGGGAGAGGAGTCGGCTACGGTCTGGAAGCAGGATGGGCGCTTCTACCACGCCGTGTCGGTGCCGATGCTGTTCGGACCGGATCTGGTCGGAATCCTCGTCGCCGGGTACGGCATCGACGAGGCCCTCGCGAACGAGATCCGCAAGTTGACCCACAGCGAGATCGCGTTCCTGGTCCAGGAGCCAGGCGGCGCAGCCGAGCTGTCCGTCTCCTCGCTCGGCCCGCGCGAGAGCGACTTGCGCGCGGCGCTCGGGCAACCGGCGTTGCGGGACGCCCCGATCGGGGAGCGCTTCGAGCTGGGCCTGTCGGGTGAGCGGTACGTCGGACTCCGAGTCCCGCTCGTGGATGCGGCGGGTGTCGAACTGGGCGGAGTGTTGGCGCTCCGCAGCCTCGACGCCGAAACCGCCGCGTTTCGTGACTTTCGCAATAGCCTGATCGTCGTGTCGGTGGCTGTCATGCTGCTGGCGCTGGCCCTGGGCGGCGTCGCCGCCCGGCGGGTCACCGAGCCGGTCCGGCGCCTCGTCTCGCTCGTCGAGAAAGCGCGCGACGGCTCGTATTCGGGCGCCGTGTCGGTCGCCTCGAGCGACGAGATCGGAACGCTGGCGCGCGCTTTCAATGCGCTGCTGGCCGACCTTCGTGAGAAGGAACAGTTGGTCGACTTCCTCCGCGAAGGGCAGACGATGAATCGCCCAGGCGCAGAGGCCTCAGCCGAAACGCTCGCCGCGTCCGCGCCGACCGGCGTCGCAGAGGCGACGCCCACGGGCTCCGGCGCGAGCCTGAGCGATGTGATGAAGCTCGAGACGGGGAGCCTCTTCGCGGGTCGTTACGAGATTCGGGGCACCCTCGGCAAGGGTGGCATGGGGATCGTCTACCGCGCGATGGACACTGAGCTCGAAGAAGAGGTGGCCGTCAAGCTGTTGCGCCCCGAGGTGGTCGCCTCCGATCCGACGCTACTGCAACGCTTCAATTAGGAAACGCGCATGGCTCGGCGGATCACTCACCGCAACGTCTTGCGCACACACGACTTCGGCGATGCTGACGGGACGCCCTACATCTCGATGGCGTACGTCGAAGCGGTGATGCTCAAGCAGCTTATCAAGAACCGCGGCGCGCTCCCGGTGGGCGTCGGGCTTCGCATCGGCCAAGCAGATCTGCCAGGGCCTCGAGGCGGCTCACGCCGAGGGCGTGGTCCACCGGGATATCAAGCCGCAGAACATCCTGATCCTGCCCGACGCGGGCGAGGTGCGCGTGATGGATTTCGGTATCGCGCGCGTTTCGGAGCTGCAAGCCGACAGCGGACTCACCACCGAGGGAACGGTGCTGGGAACACCGGACTACATCCCACCTGAGCAGGCCCAGGGAAAGCCCGCCGACTTCAGATCCGACATCTACTCCCTGGGGGTGGTGCTGTTCGAGGCGTTCACGGGCCAGCTGCCCTTCAAGGCCGACAACCCGATGGCCGTCGTCTTGAAACACATCCAGACGCCGCCCCCGCAACCACGGAGCCTCAACGCGGAGATTCCCGAAGGGCTCGAGCGAGTCATCCTGCTCTGCATGGGGAAGCTCCCCGAGCAGCGCTATCAGAACGTCAGCGAGCGACTCGACGTTCTCGATGCCGTGTCCTCACGCGTCGCCCCGGCCTAGCCGGCGACCCGCTCTCACGCCGGGCCGGGTCCAGCTCGCGGGCGGGCCTCCGGTTCTTGGCCACGGACGGTCCGAAACAAAATCAGTTGGTCTCGCCGAAGTGCGGCGGGATTGTAGGTGTGGCCTCGGTGGGGGGGCAACGACACGCGGTACCATGGCGCCTTGACGCCCCTCAAGCTCCCCCTCGAGCCGGACGAACAGACGCTCCGCGACTTGCTCCGGAGCTGCTCCGACTTCGCCCTGGAGGAGATCGTCTCGCTACCGGACCAGCCTGCGGCGGATGTCTGCGGCGCCGACGAGCTGGCCGTGAGCTTCGACGAGCCGGCTCCCGAGCACGGCGACGAGCTGCGCTCGCTGCTCGAGCGGCTCCGCCCTGCCATCCGCAAGTCGTTCAATACTGCGAGCCCGGGCTACCTCGCCTTCATTCCGGGGGGCGGGATTCCAGCGGCCGCCGCCGCCGACCTGATCGCGAGCGCCGTCAACCGCTACGTCGGGGTGCGCCAGGCTGCCCCGGTTCTCGTCGAGATCGAGACGACGGTCCTCAGATGGATGGCCTCCTTGCTCGGCTATCCGGCGAGCGCTCGCGGCGTGCTCACGTCGGGAGGGTCGCTCTCGAACCTGAGCGCCCTCGTCACGGCACGCTCCGAATGCCTCGGCGAGAGCTTCCTGGACGGCGTCGTCTACGTCTCCGAGCAGACGCACCATTCGATCGCCAAGGCGGCGCGCATCGCCGGCATCCCCTCCGCGAACGTGCGCGTGGTTCCCGTGGACGACCGTTTCCGGATGCGGACGGACGCACTCGAGACATCCGTGCGGCGCGATCGTCAAGACGGCCTCCGACCTTTCTTCGTGACGGCGAGTGTCGGTACCACGAACACGGGCGCAATCGATCCGATCCTCGAGGTCCTCGAGGTGGCGCGGCGGAACGATCTGTGGGTCCACGCCGACGCCGCCTACGGCGGCTTCTTCGCCCTCGTTCCGGAGGCGCGGCAGCAAATGGCCGGACTCGAGGAGTGCGACTCGATCACCCTCGACCCGCACAAGGGGCTGTTCCTCCCTTACGGAACGGGCTGCCTGTTGGTGCGCGACGGCGAAGCGCTGCGCCGCGCCCACACGAGCCAGGCCGACTACATGCAGGACTTGACGCAGCCGGACGCCCTGACGGGCTTCACCGACCTGTCGCCCGAGCTGTCGCGCGATTTCAGGGGCCTTCGGGTCTGGCTGCCCTTGAAGCTCTACGGCATCAGCGCCTTCCGCGACCAGCTGACAGAGAAGCTCGCCCTCGCGCGTCGCGCCTACGAGGAACTTCTGCAGGACGAGCGGTTCGAGCTGTTCGACGAGCCGCAGCTCAGCGTCGTCGCTTTCGCCCTGCGTGGCTGCGGCGACGAGGCCGACCGGCGCAGTGAAGAGCTGCGGCGCCGCGTCAACGCGCGCGGGCGCGTCTTCCTTTCGAGCACCCGATTGAAGGGGCGCTTCGCCCTACGCATCTGTGTACTGAGCTTCCGCACCCACGCCGATCGCATCGACGCTGCCATCTCCGCCCTGCGCGAGGAAGCTCGCGCGCTGGAGCCCGCCGCCGGGTGAAGCGCGAGCCGCGTGCGCTCGCCGAGACCCGCCACGATCTGCTCGTCGTCGGAGGAGGGATCTTTGGCGCCGCCGTCGCCTGGGAGGCCGCCCAACGCGGCCTGCGGGTCGCCCTGATCGAGGCGGACGACTTCGGCGCGGGAACCTCCTGGAACAGCCTGAAGACCATCCACGGCGGGCTGCGCCACCTCCAGCACGGCGAGCTCCGCCTGCTGCGCGAATCGGTTCGGGAGCGGCGAACTTGGCTTGCCGTCGCCCCGGATCTCGTGCGCCCGCTCCAGTTCGTGGTACCGACCCGAGGCCACGGGGCGCGTGGCCGCGAAGTCGTCGGGCTGGGAGTGCTCGCCGCAGACCTCCTGAGCTTCGGGAAGAACGATCGGCTGCCGCCCGAGCGGAGGTTGGCGGCCCCTCGACTTCTCTCGCGGGAGCAGCTCGCCGCGCTCTTCCCGGCGCTCGAGGCGTCCGGGTTCAGCGGCGGCATCGCGTGGTCGGACGCGCAGGTCGTGGACAGTGAGCGCCTGGTTCTCACGCTGCTGCACGGCGCTCACGACGCCGGCGCGAGCCTGGCGAACCGGATCCGCGCAAAGGCACTTCGAGTGGGCGGGAAACGCGTGCTCGGCGTGCGGGCGCTGGACGTTCAGTCCGGATCCGAGCTCGACATCGATGCTCCCAGGGTCATCAACTGCGCCGGCGGCAGAGCGGAGGCGCTCTTGGAGACCGCAGCCTGCGCGGCCCACTACCCCCCCCTCGTCGCCGGTGTGAATCTGGTGTTGAAACGGTCGGCGCCCAACGCCAGTGTCGCTCTCGGCGCGCTCGACGGAGGTCGCTACCTGTTCTGGGTCCCCTGGCGCGGCGTGTCGATTGTCGGCACCGGCTACGCCGCGGCGAGCGAAGCGGCGCGGCTACCGCGGCGCTTCCTGGGCGATGTCCAGCGGGCCTTCCCCTGGGCGGAGCTTCGCGAGAGCGATGTGGGCGTGGTCCACCGCGGGCAGGTGCCGGGCACGCCCGGCCGGCTCGCCGGGGGCACGAGAATCATCGACCACGGGCGTCAGGGCGTCGCCGGGCTCTTCTCGGTCGTCGGAGCGAAGCTCACGACGGCTCGAGCCACGGCCGCCGCCGTCGTGAGTCGCGCCGCTCCAGATCGCCCGCCCGCCGCTCGGGAGCTTTCGACTTTCGCCGCTCCTCCGGGCGGAACCCTCGAGGAGAGAACGCGTTACGCAGTCGACGCAGAGATGGCCCACGGCCTCGAGGACGTAGTGCTGAGACGACTCGGGATCGGCACGGCTGGGCCACCGAGCGCCGACGATCTCGACAGCGTGGCCCGCGCCCTCGCCGAACACCTCGCATGGAACGAGGCTCGCCTGGCCCTCGAACGACAGGCGCTGCGGGCGAGCTACGACCTCCGGGCCCTCGGATCCAGCTTAGAATAATCTGCTCTCGAACGCGCTGGCGGCGCCAGTGGGCGCCATCCGTCGTTCCGGTGCCTCAATGACCACAGCGTCCAAGCCCAAGACACCCCCGCAGGACCGCGCCGTTCGTACGCTGCTGAGCGTGGTCGAGGACCTGTCGGTGGAGAAGGAGGACGAGGGGCTGCTCTTCGCCACGCTCGAGCACATCGTCGCCGAGCTCGACATCACGGGCGGCGTGGCGTTCACCGCGGGCGCCGAGTCCGGCGATCTCGACGCCGTCGCCGAGCACGGCATCAGCGACGACAAGGCCGACTCCGCCACCGAGCTCGCGGGGATGGCGCTTCAGGCCGGCCGTCCTCTGATCGACGCCACCGACTCGGGCTGGATCGCCGCCACGCCGCTGTCACGCAAGGGACGTCAGCTGGGAGTGCTGGCGTTGTTCGACGATACCGGGCAGGAGCCGCCACAGATGACGTTGCTCGAGGCTCTCGGCCTCCAGATCGGCACCGGCCTCGACAACGCGCGGCTCTACGACGAGCTGCGCCAGACCTCCGCCCGCACCGATACCCTCAATCGGATCGCCCGCGCGCTCAGCTCCGGCACCAGCCTGCCAGGCGTGATGCCGGCCTTCGCCAAGGAGATGGCGGAGCTGGAGCCTTTCGATCTGCTGACCGTCGCCTTCGTCAACGAGGGCGGCGACTACCTCGAGGGCGTCACCCACCCGCCCGATCGGACCTGGGGCCTGGACAGCGTGATCCCGGTCGTCGGCAGCGGTCCGGGCTCCGTCGCATTGAACGACCGGCCGATCGTCCAGGAAGACATCGTCAAGGGACACCGCTTCATAGAGGACATGCGGCTGCTGGAGTCGGACATCCGCTCCTACGTGCTGCTGCCGCTCGGCGCCCGCGACTACACAGCTGGAGTGATCGCACTCGGATCCCGGCAGCCCGGGGCCTACGACGAGGCCACGATCGATCGGCTGCAGCCCTTGATCAACGCGATCGCTCTCAATCTCGAGCATGTTCGGCTGCTCCAGCGCTCACAGGAGCAATCCATCACCGACGAGGTGACGCCGCTCTACAACCTGCGCTTCTTCCACCAGACACTCGACCGCGAGCTGAAGATGGTCGACCGCTACAAGTCGATTCTGTCGCTCGTCTTCGCCGACCTCGATCGCTTCAAGCCGATCAACGACCAGTACGGTCACCTCCGCGGCACGCGTGTGCTGCGTGAGGTGGGCTTCCTGATTCGCACGACGGCACGTGAGACCGACTACCCGGTCCGCTACGGCGGCGACGAGTTCTGCGTGGTGCTCCCGCAGACGGGCAACGAGGAGGCGACGGGTTTCGCCGAGCGTCTGCGCACGGTCATCGGGGATCACGTCTTCCTCCAGGAGGAAGGGATCAACGCAACCGTCGGCGTCTCCGTCGGAATCGCCACCTACCCCGACGAAGCGAAGACGAAGAACGATCTGATCAAGCTCGCCGACTCGAGAATGTACGCCGACAAGGGTGATCGCGGCCGTTGAGACGGTTGCTGCTCTTCAGCAACTCCACGAACCACAGGTCCGGCTACCTCGATCACGGGCTGGACTCGATCCAGTCGTTCCTGGGCCCCGTGACCGACGTGGCCTTCGTACCCTTCGCGTTGCGCGACACCGGGGCGTATACCGAGAAGGTCCGCAGCCGCCTGGCCCCGGTGGGGATCTCGGTCGAAGAAGTCACGGCAGACGCAGCTGGCGCGGCGCGGCTGGCGGCGGCCGAGGCCGTTTTCGTCGGCGGCGGCAACACCTTCCGACTGCTCGATCGTCTGCAGCGCACGGGCATTCTCGATGTGCTGCGCGATCGCGTCGACGACGGTCTTCCCTACCTGGGAGCCAGCGCAGGCACCAACGTCGCCTGCCCGACGATCCGCACCACCAACGACATGCCGATCGTCCAGCCCGGCAGCTTCGACGCCCTCGCGGTGGTGCCGTTCCAGATCAACCCTCACTACGTCGACTCGAACCCGGAGTCTCGACACATGGGCGAGACCCGCGACTCGCGCCTCAAGGAGTACCTCGAAGAGAACGATCTCGCCGTCGTCGCGCTCCGGGAGGGAGCCTGGCTCCGGGTCGAGGGCCCGACGCTCCGACTTCACGGCGCCCCCGGGGGGCGGCTGTTCAGACGCGGGAGGCGACTCGAGGAGTTGAGCGAAGGCGCCGTCCTCGACTACCTGCTCAGGGAGTAGCGCTCCGAGGGTGGATCGTTCTCCATAGCCCCGGCAGGCGGACCAGAAGCGCCAGCAACAACGACGCGCCGGCGACGCCGAAAGCCGCCGGTTCGGCCCGCACGCGCGGCAGGTAGGCGCCCGCAAAGACGATCCACAGCCAAGCCAGGCCGAGGTCGGCAAAGGGGTGCTCCGGCTTCCAGGCCAGGAAGTAGATCCAGGAGTAGGCGACGACGCCGCTGCCGAGCAGCACGACGTTGGCCCGCGAGGTGATGTTCTCGCCGCCCGTCAGCTGGGCCAGCCAGAGGATGGCACCGAAGTGCAGCGTGTGCGACACGGCGAGCAGCGGCAAGGCGACACGGCGCGTCCCGGGAGCCGAGCGCTTGGCGAGCGGCGCGACGAGGGCCAACAAGAAGAGCGCGAACGAGGTCCGCGCGGTCCATCGCAACAGGATCTCCGCGCCCGGGATACCCCGCCCGTGCAGCCCGATGGCCGCCGCGCTGACACCCAGGAGAAGGATGCATCCGACGCCGAGAGCACCACGCTCTCCGCTCATGGCTGTCGCGCCGACGCCGCGCCATCGCTGGCCGAAGGCCGCCCGAGCGTCAATGCCGTCAGCAAGCATGTCGTCATCAGCGCGCCGCCCACCCAGAAAGGGTATCGGGGATCGAGCTCGAACAGCGCACCGGCGAAGCTGGGTCCGAGTACGCGGCCGAGCGCCGAGAACGAGTTCCCGAGACCCAGGATACCCCCATGCCCGCCGCGACCCACCGCTTGTGTGAGCAGGCTGGGAAGAACGGAGTGCGAGAGCCCGGTCCCGACCGCCAGCACCGGCGCGAGCAGCACGAAGAACGCGTAGCTTCCGCCGCTGGCCATCGCCGGGAGTGCGAAGAGGCCGAGCGTCGTCAGAGCCTGCCCCACCTGCACGAGCCGCCGCTCCCCGAAACGCCGCGTCAAGAAACCGATCAGAGTGCCCTGAACGATCACGGCCGTCAGACCGACGAGAACCAGGTATTGCGCCGTCAGGAGCGCCGCCCTCATGTAGCCGTCGGCTCCCAGTAGGTCGGACGGCACGAAGTGGCGCTCGATGAAAAGACCCAACGAATGCTCGAGCTGAGAGAACGCGAGGGTCCCGACGAGATAGAGCCAGAGCAGTGGCGGCACGCCCGTGAGCCCGAGAGCCGAACGCAAGGCCTGCAGACGCCCCGGCTCGCGCGCCTCGACGTCCACGGCGCGACGGGTCTCGGGCAGCCGCCCGAAGGCGAGCAGCAGGTTGGTGGCGGAGAAGGCCGCCGCTACGAACGCCGGTACTGCGAGGCCGAACTGACCGAAGTAGCCGCCGAGCGCCGGGCCGAGAACGAAACCAAGGCCAAACGCCGCGCCGACCACACCCATACCTCGCGCGCGGGTCGACGGCTCGGTCACGTCGGCCACGATCGCCTGAGCGGTCCCCAGATTGGCGCTGCCGAGCCCCGACACCATGCGCGCGAAGAAGAGTGCGGGCAGGCTCTGCGCGAAAGCGAACAGAAGGTAGCCGGTGGCGTTGAGCGCGATCGTCGCCAGCATCACCGGGCGACGTCCGATCCGATCCGACACCCGCCCCAGCCAGGGTGCGAAAAGAAACTGCATCAGGGAGAAGCACGCACCCAGCAGCGTCACGACCGCGGGCCTGGCCCCGAACGACTCGGCGTAGAACGGCTGGATCGGAATCAGGATCCCGAAGCCCACCATGTCGAGGAACACCGTGACGAAGACGACCGAGAGCGACGAGCCCCATGACGTCTCGACACCTCCGGCGCGGCTGAACCCGCCATCGCCGCCCGGACCCCTCGCTTCGGACATGGCGCGCGATCCTACCGTGGCCGCCCCCGCCGGAAGCGGCCAGGGTCCGCTTGCTAGTGGCCTGTAACAGGGGATTCGATACCGCTGCGACCGCCGATGCATCCCGCCTGGCTGCGTCGCTCATCGGTCAAATACTCCCGGTATTCTCCCTCTTCGGCTCCTTGCCATCCGGGCGCCTCGGCAGTCTCGCTGGCATCGATCTCCCTGTTACGGGCCACTAGGGCTGCAGCTCGGCCAGCCAGTCCGCTTTCCACTCGCCGATCGAGCGGCCCGTGCGAATCCGCACGGCCTGGCCGACGTCGCGCTCGGCGAAGAGGTCCACCACGAGGTGCAGGCCGGTCCGCTCGACGAGGAACTTCACGAAGGATTGAGACAAGACGTAGAACGGGGCTGCGACTCTGCGTCGATGCCGATAGAAGCCCCGCGGCACGCCTGCTGTCCCGACGTAGTCGAGCGCGGACTGCCCGTGCCCCGTGCGCAGGTGACGGACGGCGTCGCGATCGATGCCGGCGTTTCCCGCCCGGCTGAAGACGTGGGCGTCGTAGCCCCCTTTGTCCTCCGCCACCCAGCTCTCCACGTAGCTGGCGAATCCCTCGTTGAGCCAGACCATTTCGCTGCGTCCGGGCACCAGCACGTGGGTCGCCTCGTGGAGGTAGGGAGCCTCGTCGCGTCGCACACGGGTGAGCGGCAGCATCACCGAGTGGCGTTTCGCCCGCGAGATGCGCACCTCGTCGCTGACATAGAAGGTGATGCGGCGCGTTTCGAAGGCTGTTCCGCCGGGACCACGGCGCAGGAAAGCCTCGATGTCGCGCACGCCGCGATCGACCCGTCCCGCGAACTCCTCCATTTTCGTCCGCGCCAGCGCACCGGAATCGAAGACGATCGCCCGATCGGTTTCGATCTTGACGCGCTCGGCGGCGGCGACCTGGCTCTGGAGGCCGAGCAGGGCGATTGTGATCAGAGACACAAGCGATCGCATCGAGACTCCCTGCTCCGCCCCCGCGGACTTCCGATATGTCATCCTAGAGATAATGGTCATGACCTTGAAGTCGCCCCGCTCCCTCCCGCCGCGAACGGCCCTGCTCTGCTCGATGGTCGCATGCCTGGCGCTGGGTTGTGCGGTCAATCCCGCGACGGGCAAGCGTCAGTTCAGTCTGATCGGAGAAGCGCAAGAGATCGAGATGGGCCGTCAGGCGGACGCCGAGTTCACTCAGCAGCTCGGCCACTATCCGGACGACGCGGTCGCAGACTACGTGGCGGGTCTGGGTCACAGCCTGGCGAGTGAGTCCGAGCGGCCGAGCCTCCCCTGGAGCTTCCGCGTCGTCGACGATCCGAGCGTCAACGCATTCGCGCTGCCCGGCGGGTACATCTTCGTGACGCGCGGCATCCTCGCCCACTTGAGCTCCGAAGCCGAGCTGGCCGGCGTCCTGGGCCACGAGATCGGTCACGTCACCGGGCGGCACTCGGTGAACCAGATGAGCAAGGCCCAGCTCGCGCAGCTCGGCCTGGGTGTCGGCAGCATCCTCTCGGAAGGCGTTCGCCGCTTCAGCGGACTCGGAGAAACGGGTCTCGGGTTGCTGTTCTTGAAGTTCGGCCGCGATCAGGAACGGGAGGCCGATGCGCTCGGTGTGCGCTACATGCGGAACGGCGACTATCCTCCCGCGGCGCTCGAGAACGTCATGGCGATGCTGGCCGGGGTCTCGCAAGGCTCCGGCGGCAGCCTGCCCGGTTGGCTGTCCACTCATCCCGATCCGCAGGACCGACAGCGACGAATCGAGGCGCTGACGGATGGCGGCGAGGCGACCTCGGCGGACGCCGGCCGCAATCGCTATCTCGCCAGACTCGAGGGGATGGTCTTTGGTGAAAACCCGCGCGAGGGGTTTTTTCAGGGCTCGCATTTCTACCACCCCGACCTGGCCTTCCAGCTCGAGTTCCCGCCCGGCTGGAAGACCTTCAACGGCAAGCAGGAGGTCGCGGCCCAGAGCGCGGGGCGCGAAGCCGCGGTCACCTTCAGCCTCGCGTCCGAGGCCACGCCGGAGGCCGCCGCGAGGGTGTTTTTCGTGAAGAGCGGCGTCAGTGAAGGACGTCCCTGGCTCGCCCGTGTCACTGCCGGCCCCGTCGTGAGTCGCCGCTTCGTCGCGTCGTCGCAGGCGGGCGCCCTGGTCGGGGCGGCGACGTTCGTCAGTCTCGGGGGCAACGTGTACCGCCTGCTCGCGTACGGGAGCCAGGCCGGATGGAGCCGCAACGAGGCGGCAGCTCGCGCCGCCGTGATGAGCTTCGCGGTGCTCACCGATCGGCGCAAGCTGAACGTCCAGCCGGACCAGGTGCGCATCGTGAGGATCGACCGCGACATGACGCTCACGGAGTTCGACCGCACGTACCCCTCCGCCGTGCCGATCGAGACCCTGGCCCTCATCAACGGCCTCGATTCAGGCGAAGTCGTGAAGGCCGGCACCTTCCTCAAGCGGGTGCAAGCGGGCCGGAAGCCTTGAGAGTCGAGCGGCCGGTTCGCTGAAGTCATTTGGCATCAGAGCGTCGCGTCGCCGTGGCGATGAGCATGTAGCCGGACGTCCAGGGGAGCAGGGCGTCGAGCTGCGACCACGCCCAGCACAACGGGTAGATCAAAGAGTAGGCGGCGAACAGCCGCCGGTGCTTGCTCACATCGCCACCCGTCACGACCATCCCCTTCGCCGACCCTCGCTTTCCGAGGCGCCCCACTCCCCAGTTGATCGCCGCGTCGACGGTCTCTGAGAAGAAGCGCGAGTAGGTCCGGTGGCTCTCGAGCGCGAAGTCAGTGCCGAGCAGCTCCTCGAGACGCACGGCCGTGTAGCCCGCGCGCAGGTGCCCGTGCTTCTCGTCGGTCTGTCCGATCGCGTGGCGGAAGCGTCGCAGCGCCGTCTGCTTGAGGTGCGGCGTGTTGACGATCAGCCGCCCGCCTGGGCGTGTGATCCGGATCAGCTCGGAGACGAAGGCGGCTTCGTCCTTCACATGCTCGAGCATGTCGACGACGACGACGCGGTCGAACTCGCCCTCCCGAAAGGGCAGCGAAGCAGCGTCGATCAGATGCACGTCGTCGCCGACCAGTCCGCGGATCGCCTGAGTCGCCTCTTCGGTGAGATCCGCCGAGGCCCAGCTTCCGCCGCGGCGACGAAGCACCAGGCTCACGACGCCGTTGTCCGAGCCCAGGTCCAGGCAGCGAAACCCCTCGGTCTCCCCGAGCGCCCGGGTCAGCTCGTGCAGCTTGCGTCGCTTCAACACCGAACGCCGATACAGGCGGAGGGACCAGGGCTCGCTCATCTCCGGTCGGCCCGAAGGATGACCGGCGAGCCGAGCAGCCTTCGGAGACCGAGCCCAGCCGCGACGCCCTCGCTCGCGCGAGAAAGCGGCGCCCAGCCCAGGGCCCGATGCAGCGCCATCGGCAGCACGAACTCGCCGAGTCGCGCGACGGGCTCGAAGCCCAACTCTCGCAGGACGCGCGCCACCTCGGCATCGCGGAAGACGGTGAACGGTCGGGTGTCACCCTCGACGCCCCGCTTGATTCCGAAGAGCAGGTCCGAGACGGCGTTGACGCTGCGCCGCGTGGGATAGTCGAAGATGACGGCGCGACTCGCGACGCGGCTCATCTCGCCGAGCAGGCGGGGCCAGACATCCACGTGAGGCAGCAGCCGATACGCCAGGACGAGATCGAAGCTCCCGTTCTCGAGCGGCATGTGCAGAAGATCCCCGACCCGGAAATCGGCCTGCCCGGCATCCACCCAACGCGAGACTCGGCTGCGACACACCTCGTCGCTGGCGAGCACGGTGACATGGAAGCCCGCGTCCAGCAGGGGTCCAGTGAGCTGAGCGTGGCCTCCCCCGACGTCCAGAGCCCGCCCGCCGCCGAAACCGCGGAGAGCCTCCAGAGTGAGCCGGGTCTGGAGCCCCAGAAACCATTCACCGACCGGGCCGGAGAAGCGAAGGGCGTAGGCGTCCGACGAGGTCTCGACGTCAGCGAAGGGGACGGCTACTCCTCCGAGTCGAGCAGCTCGATCAGCACCCGGAGGCAATCGGCGTCGGTCACGATCCCGATCAGCTTCTCGCCATCGACGACGGGCAGCGTCCCGAACTTGGTCTTGTGGAGCGTCTGGGCCACTTCGAGAAGGGTGGTCGTGGCGTTCACCGTCACCGGCTCGCGGATCATCACTCTCGAGACCTCGGTGCCCTCCATGACCCGGTCGAACTCGTCCTGGTTGCTCGAGAGAATCGACGGCTGTGCCCGCTTGATGTCGCCTTCCGCTACGAGACCGACCAACCGGTCGCCTACCACCACCGGCAGCCGCCTGATCCGATGACGGCGCATGATCTCGAGAGCGTGCATCAGGTTGTCCTCGGGACCCAGCGTCACCGGCTCCTTCGTCATGACGTCGGAGACGACCCGCTTACGGACCGACCGATCACTCTGCTCCATGGCGTCTATCGTACCCCTCCCTGCGCTCTTGCCGAGCATCGCCGCCATCCTCTACGATGCCCGGAAGGCGGCCCCCCACATGCCGGGCGTCGGGTGTTCGCCGGGCGCGCCGAGTCACCACTGTTGAGCGAGGAGACGACCGTTGGATTTCAAGCTGAGCGAGGAGCAGCAGCTCCTCAAGAAAACCGTCCGCGACTTCGCGGAGCAGGAGCTGGCCCCCCCACAGCCGCGAATGGGACGCCAAGCAGGAGTTCCCCCGCTCCGTGTTCGCCAAGCTCGGAGAGCTGGGCCTCATGGGCGTGGTGTGGCCCGCGGAGTACGGCGACTCGAACATGTCGACCCTCGACTACGCGATCGTGATGGAAGAGCTGGCGCGGGTCGATGCCGGCGTCGCGCTCTCCGTCGCCGCTCACAGCAGCCTCTGCTCCGGTCACATCTTCCTGGCCGGCAGCGACGCCCAGAAGCGTGAGTTCCTCACGCCGCTCGCCAAGGGCGAGAAGATCGGATGCTGGGGCCTGACCGAGAACAGCGCTGGGTCGGACGCGGGCGGAACGAAGACGACGGCCGTGCGCGACGGTGAGAGCTGGATTCTCAACGGCTCCAAGACCTTCATCACGAACGGCGGCTTCGCCGACACCGCGGTGGTCATGGCGGTCACGGACAAGTCCCAGGGCAAGAAGGGCATCTCGGCGTTTATCGTCGAGCGCGGCACAGCCGGCTTCAAGACGGGCAAGAAGGAGGACAAGCTGGGCGTCCGCTCCTCGGACACGTCGGAGCTGGCGTTCGAGGATTGCCGCGTGCCGGCGGCGAACCTGCTCGGCGAACAGGGCCAGGGTTTCATCGACACTCTGCGCATTCTCGACCGCGGACGCATTGGCATCGCCGCCTTCTCGATCGGCATCGCGCAGGCGTCGTTCGAGGCTTCGCTCCAGTATGCGAAGGGACGGACTCAGTTCGGCCACGCCATTGCAGACTTCCAGGCGGTGCAGTGGAAGGTCGCCGACATGGCGGTGAAGGTCGAAGCGGCGCGACTGCTCGCCTGGCGGGCCGCGTCATTGCGGGACTCGGGCGAGCAGCACACCGTCGAGTCCTCGATGGCGAAGCTGTATGCGAGCGAGGCCGCAGTCGAGGTGGCGCCCGACGCGGTTCAGCTCCACGGCGGCTACGGCTACACGAAGGACTACCCCGTCGAGCGCTATCTCCGCGATTCGAAGCTCGGTACGATCGGCGAGGGGACCAGCGAGATTCAGCGTCTCGTGATCGCGCGCGGGCTGCTCGGTCTCGAGCGCATGGTGCGATAGTAGACTCCCTACTTTAGGCACCTCCTTTTTCTTCGAAGTGACCCCGAACGAAGCGACTGACTTGGCCACAGGTGTGCGCGAGGGAGAGGTGCGCTCAGTGGCGCGCGCCATCAGCGCCGTCGAGGACGACCCGCTGGGAGCGCGTCCGCTGCTCGAGGCGCTGTTCCCGCACGCCGGCGAGGCGCTGGTGATCGGCGTGACGGGACCGCCGGGGGGCGGCAAGTCGACGCTGGTCGATCAGATCACGCGCCATCTCCGCGGCAATCGGAAGACGGTCGGGGTGATCGCCGTCGATCCCACTTCACCCTTCAGCGGTGGCGCCATTCTGGGCGACCGCATCCGCATGCAGTCCCACGCCACGGATCCCGGGACCTTCATCCGCTCGATGGCGACGCGGGGCCACCTCGGGGGCCTCGCCGCGGCCACGCGGCACGTCATCACGGTGCTCGCGGCGTCGGGCAAAGACGTCGTCATCGTCGAGACCGTAGGCGTCGGGCAGGGCGAGATCGACGTCGCCGGCACCGCCGACGTCTCCCTCGTCGTCCTCGTTCCCGGGCTCGGCGACGAGGTGCAGGCGCTCAAAGCCGGCATCATGGAGATCGCCGATGTCTTCGTCGTCAACAAGGCGGACCGGGACGGTGTCGATCGCGTCTTCTCCGAAATCGAGTCCATGCTGTCGATGGCCGAGAGCGACGCGCATCGACCCGAGATCGTCCGGACGATCGCGACCGAAGAGGTAGGGATCGATGAGCTGATGGCGGCCATCGACCGCTTCCGCGACTCGGCAACGGCGAGCGGCTTCCTGGAGAAGAAGCGGCGCGCCCACTTGCGCCGGCTCCTCGAGGACACGATCCACGAGCGGCTGGCGCGACGTGTCGGCGAGGAGCTGGGCGAGAAAGAGACGCGTCGGACCGTCGATCGCCTCGTCTCGAGGGAGATCGATCCGTTCTCCGCATCGGACCGCATCTTCCAGAAGATCGGCCTGCCGCTCGGAGGAAGCAAGTGATCGATCTGAAGCGCATCGACCACGTCGGGATCGCCGTACCCGACCTCGACGAGGCGATCGCGGCCTACGAGGCGCTGGGCTTCGAGGTCGCGGACAGGCACGACGTGCCGAGCGAGAAGGTGCGGACGGCGTTTCTTCCGATCGGCGATTCGACCCTCGAGCTGCTCGAGCCGACCGGGCCCGACTCCGTGATCGCGAAGTTCCTGGAAAAGCGGACGGGGATCCACCACATCTGCGTTCTGGTAGACGACCTCGAGGCCGCGCTGCGTGAATTGGACGAGCGAGGCGTTCGCCGCGTGGATCGCGAGCCGCGCGTCGGCGCCGGCGGCTGTCGGGTCGCCTTTATCCATCCGAAGGCGGCATCCGGCGTGTTGATCGAGCTGAAGGAAGCGGCTCCCGAGCGACGATGATCGAGCTCGGTGACATCCGCGTCCACGTTCTCTCGGACGGCGCGTTCGCCCTCGATGGCGGCGCCATGTTCGGCGTCGTGCCGCGAGTTCTCTGGCAGCGCACCGACCCGCCGGACGACAAGAATCGCGTGTCCCTGGCGCTGAATATCTGCCTGATCGAGGCCGCCGACAAACGCGTGCTCGTCGACACCGGGATGGGCGACAAATGGTCGCGAAAGGAAGCGAGCATCTACAGTCTCGACAGGTCGCGCACCCTACTGAATGACCTGGCTGCCCTCGGTCTCGGTCCCGGAGACATCGACGTCGTCATCAACACGCATCTTCATTTCGACCACGCCGGCGGCAACACCGTGGCGCGCGACGGCAGGATCACACCGACATTCCCGAACGCGCGCTATGTCGTGCAGTCGGGCGAATGGGACGACGCCACCCATCCACACGAGCGCAACCGGGCGTCCTACATCGAGACGAACTACGTGCCCGTCGCCGACGCGGGTCAGCTGGACCTGATCGACGGCGAGCAGGAGCTGGTTCCCGGCGTTCGCGTCAAGCCCGTCGGGGGCCACACCAGACACCATCAGGTCGTCACCGTCGAAGCAGGCGGAGAGCGCCTCGTGGTGCCTACCGATCTGCTGCCTACGACGAGCCATCTGCCGCTGCCCTTCATCATGGGATACGACCTTTTTCCCGTCGCGACGCTCGAGGCCAAGCGGGAGCTTCTGACGCGAGTTGTGGAGGAGAGCTGGCTCGTGCTTTTCTACCACGACCGCCGCACGCCACTCGGACGAGTCGCGTACGAGAACGATCGCCACATTCTTCGCGAGGTGCCTGCATGAACGAGACGGCGTCGATCGGAATCATCGGAGGCAGCGGCCTGTACGACATCGAGGGATTCGAGGACAAGCGGGACCTCGAGATCGACACCCCCTTCGGCAAGCCCTCGGACGCCCTCACGCTCGGGAGCTTCGAGGGCAAGCGGGTCGCGTTTCTCGCTCGCCACGGCCGGGGCCACAGGATTCTTCCTCACGAGCTGAACGCCCGCGCCAACATCTTTGCGATGAAGACGCTCGGCGTGGAGTGGCTGGTGTCCATCTCGGCGGTCGGTTCCCTCAAGGAGCAGTACGAGCCGCTCCACATGCTGATTCCCGATCAAGTCGTCGATCGGACGCGCCAGCGCAGCAGCACCTTCTTCGGCCGAGGCCTCGTCGGCCACGTCGCTTTCGCCCATCCCTTCAGCACGCCGCTCCGCGCGCACCTCATCGCCGCGTGTGAAGAGGCCGGCGTGACTCACCACGACTCCGGCACCTACGTGTGCATGGAGGGGCCCCAGTTCTCGTCGAAGGCCGAATCGGGACTCTACCGATCCTGGGGGATGGACGTCATCGGGATGACGGCACTTCCCGAGGCGAAGCTGGCGCGCGAGGCGGAGATCTCGTACGCCGCGCTGGCGATGGTCACGGACTACGATTGCTGGCATCCCGAACACGACTCGGTCACGGTCGATCAGGTCATCTCGGTGCTGCTGAAGAACGCGGCGGCGGCGAAGGCGGTCGTCGGCGCCACCGTGCGCCGCCTGCCGCCTCCCGGCGACTCGTCGCGCGAGGCGTGCGAGGCTCACCGCGCAATCGCCCACGCCCTGATGACCGCGCCCGATCTCGTCCCCGAGGAGATCAAGCGCGAGCTGGAACCGATCATCGGGAAGTACATGCCGCCCAGAGGAGCCGCGTAGTGTCCATTCTCGTCGTCGGTAGCGTCGCGTACGATAGCGTCGAAACGCCGTTCGGCAGGGCCGATCGGGTTCTCGGCGGCGCCGCTTCGTTCTTCTCGGTCGCCGCCTCGTTCTTCACTCCGGTGCGACTCGTCGCCGTCGTCGGCGACGACTTTGGTGATGCACAGCTGTCCGCCTTCGCAAGTCGCGACATCGACCTCACTGGCCTCGAGCGGGCGAGCGGGAAGACGTTCTTCTGGGAGGGCAAGTACTCCTACGATCTGAACGCTCGGGAAACGCTGACGACGGAGCTGAATGTCTTCGAAAACTTCGACCCCAAGATTCCGGAGTCGTACCGCGGGTCCGATTACGTCTTCCTCGCCAACATCGACCCCGTCCTCCAGTCCCGCGTCCTGGAGCAGGTGGAGAAGCCGAAGATCGTGGCCTGCGACACGATGAACTACTGGATCGGCGACCACCTCGAGAACCTCAAGAAGACGCTCGAGCGAGTCGACATCCTATTGATCAACGACGCGGAAGCGCGGCAGCTCTCTGGCGAGTGGAACATCGTGAAGGCGGCTCGGGCGATCCGCGAGATGGGACCGCACACCCTGATCATCAAGAAGGGCGAACACGGCGTCTTGATGTTCTCTCCGCAGGGAGCGTTCGCCGCGCCCGCCTACCCCCTCGAGAAGGTGTTCGACCCCACGGGCGCCGGTGACACCTTCGGGGGCGGGTTCCTCGGCTACCTGGCGAGCGCGGCCAAACACGACGAAGAAAGCCTCCGGCAGGCGGTCGTCATGGGCTCCGCCCTCGCGTCGTTCTGCGTGGAAGCCTTCAGCCTCGACCGTCTCGTCGAGCTGCGCCCCGACGATCTTCAAGAGCGCTTTCAGCAGTTCAAGGAACTGACTCATTTCGAGGCGCTCTAGCCCGGTCGTTTTTCTATTGACCTTCGGCGAGCGCTTTGCGAAGATCAGCGCCTCGAAGAAGAGACATGAAAGCCTCCGTCACCGGCGTCGTCATCTCGCCGAACGTTCCCCTGGGAACGCGCTGCGGACGGAGGCCCTCGAGCTAGAGCACTAGAAACTAGCCGAACGGATCGAAGCCCTGGGCCGCAGCATCGGCCAGGGCTTTTTTCTTCTTGGGGGAGACCCCGTTCGAGGCGGAAATGAGCAGGATCGACGTCAGCTACAGGAACATAGGGAGAATCACGGCACCCGTCGCGCTGAGCCAGCTCAGTTACACGGCGATGGGCATCATCGACACGATCATGGTCGGGCGTCTCGGCGTCACCGCGCTGGCGGGCGTCGGCCTCGGCAACATGATCACATGGTGGGTGCTGAGCCTCTTCTGGGGGATGCTCGCGGGCGTCAACACCCTCGTGGCCCAGGGTGTCGGCGGAGGAGACCGTCGCGGAGTCGGTCGCGCCCTCTGGCAGGGACTCTATCTGGGGCTGGGCTGCGCCATCGTGATGCTGGCCCTGTGGCCCCTGGCACCCAAGATCTTCGCCCTCACCGGGGCGTCGCAGCGCGTGCAGACGATCGCCGTCGACTACATGCGCGTACGCCTGCTCGGCGGGCTCGGGCTCGTCGCGCTGATGGTGGCCGACAACTTCTACCGCGGCGTCGGGCGTACCGACATCCCGATGTGGCTGGGCTTCGTGAAGCTCGGCATCAACTGCGGCTTGAACTACGTGCTGATCTTCGGGGCGTTCGGTGCCCCGGCGTTCGGGCCGGTGGGAGCTGCGATCGGGACCGTGGTCGCCAACCTGACGATCGGCGTTCTCATGGTCGGACTGCTGTTCGTGCGCGCCGAGTTTCGGGATACCTACGAGCTCCGATCCGAGTGGCGCTTCGAACGGCACAGCTTCGGCACGCTCTTCGCCCTGAGCTGGCCGATCGGCGTCCAGACGTTCATGGAGATGGGCGGCATCACGGTCTTCACGGCCATCATCGGTCGGCTCGGCGAGGCGCAGCTCGCTGCGACGAACGCGGTGATCCAGGCGTGGAGCGTAGCGTTCACGATCGGGTTCGCACTCAGCGTCGGCGCCACGACGCTCGTCGGCCAGAGCGTCGGAGCCGGAGAGCCGCGAACCGGGCGAATCGCCGTCCGGCGCCTCATGAAGATCGGCTTCGTCTTGATGAGCTTCCTGGCGATCGGCTACCTCGGGTTCCCCGAGCAGCTCATCTCGGCGTTCGTCGAGCCGGCTGACCTGCCCGCCCTCGCGATCTGGGCGCGACCCCTTTTCGTGATCGTGTCCCTATGCCTCGGCGTCGATCTCGTCATGATGGTCCTGTGGGGTGCTCTGCGTGGCGCGGGCGACACGACCTACTGCATGCTCGTCAACATCGGCAGCGTCTGGCTGTTGTTCGTTCCGGCCACGCTGCTCGCGGCGCCCCGCTTCGGCGTCGTCGGCGCATGGAGTTGCTTGATCCTGCACCTCGGTACGGTGGCCCTGGCGTTGTACGTCCGCTACAGCGATTCGGCGTGGGAAGCGCGCGGCCCGGCGACGGGGGCTTCGCCCCCGACAGTCGGGATCGATGAAGCGGCTGCCGCCTGAAGGGACGATCGCCGGTCTCGTTGACGCTCAGCTCGCCGCTGCTCGCTCCGTAGGCGACACGGTGGCTCCGGGTCCATCTGCTGGCGGCGACGGACCCGAGCAGCCGAGCGACAAGAGCCACCAGAGAATGACAGCGATGCACAGCGTCAGCGGAATCGACAGGCAGCGCAGCCAGGGCAAAGCGAACTGGCGAGCCGCGTGAAGAAACCAGATATTCAACCTACCGTTCGACTCGCTCGCCCAGGGGTCGACGAGAGGACACCAGCACCCCTGCGGTGAGGAGTCTGTGCGCCGCTCCCACCGCCCGCTGCTGGAACAGCGGAAGCAGCAAGAAGGGAATCGTCGGCACGAGGTAACGGGGTCCCCATTGCCAGCCTCCGCGGGGCACGAAGCTGGCCGTGAGGGCGAGCAGCACAGCAAAAAGGCCCAGCGCAAACCACCCCTCTCGCGGCCAGCGAGCCATGAACCCGGACCAGGCGATCAGCGCAAGGAGTAGAACGGGACTGAACGTGAGCAGCCCTTCCTCCAGCGAAAGCAGCAAGGGCGCCAGGCGAAACGGGGCCTGCGACAGATCGAACGACATCGCCCCGCCGTATCCAAACTCGAGCAGCTGTCCGAAGCGATACACGTTCAGCCCCAGCACTACGGCGACCGCGATGCTAATGGGGAGCCCCAGCCACGACAAGCGGGACCAGCCGACGCGCGGAGATGGCGCGCACTTGAGCACATACACGGCACACGGAAGCGTGGCCACTAGATTTGCGGGCTTGATGAGGACGAGCGCCGCAACCAGCAGTCCAGTCTTGAGGGGCCGAGCACCTGAGCCCCGCACCAGGGACAGATACGCCGCGAGATAGACGAGCATCTGGAGGTTCTCGGTGTGGTCGTGCACCGAGTAGGGCCAGAGCGATGTGGTCGCGCCGAGGGCCAGTGCCCCGAACACCGCGCCGCGTTCGTCCGACTCGAAGTGGACCGCAACGCGGTAGAAGAGCACGCAGGCCCAGAAGCCAAAGAAGGGGTTGAGAAAAGAAACGAAGACAGCCACGAGCCGTTGCTCCGACAACGGCACCAGGTGGGCCGTCCAACTCGCCAGGCCACGACGGGCAGGTAGAGGATGGCCAAGCCGATTATTCCGTACGGGAGTATTGCTTGCCCGGCACCGGGCCCGCAGGGATGTCGGGGTTCCACTGCAGCGACGCGTCGATCAGAAGTGATCCTTCGGTCAGGATCGACGCGGCGGTCGCGACGGACGGCGTCGTGTCGCTGGTTTGGAGGTATCCACTGTTCGACAGCAGATAGAGCATCAGGATGGCGGCGAGCTGCCGGCGCGGAGCGCTCAGCGAGGTTGTCAATACCAAACCATCGCGGTCTTCACTCCCGCTTCGGCACTCGATGGGTCACGCCTCCCGCTTCGTCGTAGAAGGAGAGCGACCCCTTCCCGCCCTTCTGGTAGAGGACCGCCGCCCCCTTGGATTCTTCTCCATGCAGCGCGCAGCCGCCGCCTCCGTGCGCGAACTGCGCCGCACCGAGCCGGACCGTGCCCTCAGCATCGCGGAGGAAGAGCCCGGTCTGCTCCATGTCATGCAAGATCGTCGCCCGCTCGCCCCCTGTTGTGTCTCCCTCGCCGCTTCACGAGCGCCGGCGGCGTTCTGCTCCCGCGACGAGCCGTGCGTCCTCGACCACCGCTCGCTTGTGGCGACCCCGACCGATCTCGCCGGTCTCGTCTTCGGCGATCACCTCGAACACGAGGAGCTTGCCCTGCCTCTCGACCAATCGCGAGCGGGCCACGACGCGCGCGCCGTGGGGCGTCGGGGCCGTGTGCTCGATGTCGACCGTCACGCCCACCGACAGCTGACCAGGATCGAGGTAGCGATTCATCGCCCGCGAGGCGGCGATCTCCATCAGCGCGATCATGCGAGAGGTGGCGAAGACCCGCGGATAGACGTCGCCGCCAGCGAAGTTGAGGGCACTGGCGAGATCGGCTTCGGCCACCTCGATGCTCGCCTCGCCGGCGGCGCCGATCGGAACATCCTCCCCGCTCACGCGACGCCCGCTCCCGGTCTACGCAACCGGCGGGTACCGCCTACCGGCGGCGGCGGCCGGGTCGAGAATCTGCAGCAGGTGATGCTGCATGTGCTTGGGGTAGTCGGTGGCTACGAACTCGAGGGTCTGGGCGTCGCCGCCACCGATGCGGCACGGCGTCGCGAGCCGTTCCGCCGGCAGCCGCTCGATGGCACTAGCGACCTGCTCGTTCAGCAACGCCCAGAGCGCGACGAGCTCTGCCCAGGGTCGCTCGGCGTAGCCGTGCGCCGTCACCCAGGCGTCTTGTTCGTAGTCGCGAAAATTCAGGGTTTCGCTGGACGGCGCTCTCACGAAGCGTTGGTCGTTGTTCAGCGCCGAGTCGATCAAGTGACCGAGAATCTGCCGTTTCGACCACGTCCCGGGCCCCATCGCGAGGCTCCCCTTCTCGTCGATCGCCTCGAGTCGCGCGCGGGCTTCGCGAACCGCGGCCCTCAGCTCGTCGGCCAGCTCTTTCATTCGCACCTCCGGAACGCCTTCTCTTATTTCGCCCGATGTTGGCGCCGACGCGGCCGCGCTCGCTATGCTGATGCACCGATAGCGAGGAGACTACATGGCGATACAGGAGATTTACACCAGCCGCGTTCGTGTCGAGCGTATCAAAGGCCCGATCCGGCACGCGTGGGTGGCACCGTTCGACGAGCCGCTCCGGTTCGGCGTCCACAGCGAGATCAAGCGGTTCTACGGCGTGGAGCCTGAAGAGGAGGTGCCGGCGACGCTCGATCATATCGTGGCCGCGGTCGGCGGCTGACTGCTCGGCACCCTTGCACGTGCACTGGAGGTGCGCGAAATTCCGGTGACGAGAGAGAGCCTCATCGCCAACGTCGAGGGCGACGTCGGCGAGGCGGACAAGGTGCTCCGGATCACGAGCATCCGGGTCCGCTACTCACTTCAGATCCCGAAGGGCAAACGAGACGCCGCCGAGCGCGCGATCGCGACGCACGAGCAGAAGTGCCCGGCAGCGACGAGCGTCAGGGGCTCGATCCCGATCGACATCAAGGCGGACATCGAGGAGACGTAACGGACCCCCTCGAAACGCCCGCCAGGGGTGGCGGGCCTCCGCTACTCCATCTTGTGGCCGCAGCTGCCACAAAACTTGGCGCCCGGCTCGAGATCGGCCTTGCAACTGGGACATGCCGCCGGCGCCGCTGCCATGGGATTGCCGCAGCTCGAGCAGAACTTAGCCCGGGGAGCGACCTCGGCGTTGCACTTCGAGCAGGCGGACGGCGCGGGCATCGCGTTGCCACAGCTCGAACAGAACTTGGCGCCCACTGCCACCTGCCCGTTGCACTTTGGACAGGCCACCATAGCCGCGGCGGCGGCTCCCGCTGCTCCCGCTGCTCCTGGCGCTCCCGGCGCTCCCGGCGGCGCGGCGCCCTGAGCTCCCTGCTGCATGGCGCCGGCCATCATGCCGGGCATCATGAAGCCGATGCCCGCGCCGAGCCCCAGGCTCGCGGCATTGCCGCCTTCGCCTTCGTTCGACGCGGCCGCGACGACGGCCTTGCCCACCTGCACCTGCTGGAAGCGAGACGCGGCGTCTCCGCCGAGCAATGCCCCGAAGGCGCGCACGCCCGCGGCCTCCTTGATCTTCTCCTGGAGGTCTTCCGGCGGCGAGATCGCGCCGATCGTGAAATCGACCAGCTCGATGCCGACCTTGCCGAAGTCGTCCGCAACGCTGGCCTTCAAGGCGCCCGAGATCTCGAGCTGGTACTTCGGTAGATCGGTGAACGTTTCGAGCGTCTCGCCCATGATGTCGTTCAAGTGGGTGACGATGAACTTCTTGAGGTAGTTCTCGATGTCGTTCGTCGCGAAGCGCGCCTGGGTGTGGACGAGCTGCTGCAGGAACAGCTGTGAGTCCGAGACGCGCATCGAGAATTCGCCGAACGCGCGCAGCGGCACGACCCCGAACTGCTTGTCGGGGAACATCATCGGCTCCGGGGTCCCCCACTTCAGCTCCCGGTACAGCGCTCGGCTGATGAAGTAGACATGGGCCTGGAAGGGCGAGTCGCCCCACGGCTTACCGATCACCTTCGAGATCAGCGGCAGGTTCAAGGTCGTCAGTGTGTGGCGACCCGATGCGAAGGTGTCGAGCGCCTTGCCGTCTCTGTAGAAGACCGCCCACTGGTTCTCTTGAACGATCAGCTGCGCGCCGACCTTGATGTCCGCCGAACCCTTCTGGGGCTCTCGGTAGGCGATCTCGTTCTTGGCATCGGTCTGATGCTGGAGCAGCTCGAGAATGGCCATGATTCCTCCTTAATTGATCCCGCGGAGAATCTGCTCGCGCTCGCTCAACTTGGTGTCGAGGGCGTCGATCTCCGCGATCATTGCCCGGACGCCTGACGCCACGTCGGCGCTCGCCACGGACGCGTTGCGCTCGGCGCTCCGGATCGAGTCGATCGCCGCCACCATGCCCATGTCGAACTCGTAGACGGCTCCGAGCTTCGCATCGTCCACCTTGACGGCGTCGAAGAAGCCGGCGTAGCCGCGATCTGCATAGCGGATCCGGTTGGCCAGCTTGTCGGTGCGCTTGCGCGCGGTCTCGACGTCATTGATCACGTCGAGCTGCTTGGCGCGCAAGGCGGCGCTCGAAATGTCGTTGAGCCCCTTCTTGCACTCCTCGAGCTGCTTGGCGAGGTGCTCGCGCAGGATGCGATCGGAATCGCGGCGCAGCTCCTTCTTCCGGTAGCCCTTGAGACCGGGCACCATGTTGGCCAGCCGCTCGAGAATGTTCTGCCCTGCCCTCGCTTCTTCAAGGACCATTGCTCTCCCCCTTCGTTTCGATTCGTTTCGCGCCTCGCCCGGCTGCGGCCCCGGGCGTCGACCCCGCCGTCGGCCCGAGCTTAGCAGCGCCTGGCGAAAGTCATACCACGACGAGAGCGGTCCTTTTTCGCCCTCGACGCGGAGCACTTCCACCACGGGCTGCTAGGCCTTCGCCCCCCGTGCGTCGAGCACCGTTCGGACCATTTCCAACAGCTTGCTGGCCGTGAACGGCTTGCTGATGTACATGCTGCCCCCGGCATCGAAGCCCTCGCCGATCGCCTCGCCACCCCCCTTGGCGGTCAGGAAGATCACGGGCATGTCGCTCAAGCGCGCGTCTTCCCGGATCTTCCGACACACGGTGTAGCCGTCCACATCCGGCATCATCACGTCGAGCAGGACCAGATCGAACTCCCGCTCGGCCAGCTGCGCCAGGCACTCCTTCCCGCCTTGCGCCAGGGTCACTTCGTAGCCCTGCCTCGAGAGGATCGCCTGCTCGAGTTTCAGGATGTTCTGGTCGTCGTCGACGACCAGGATTGCGTCCGTCAAGAGCGCCCCTCGCGAAAGGCGGCAAACGATGTATGTCTCAGTATAGCAAAGAGTTGCCTCTAACTTAAGTACGCTTTCGGGGACCCGGATGTTCCGCGCTCCGGAGGCTCAACAGCTCGCGCAGATCCGCGACCATCCCCTCCATCTCCCAGAGCAGAAACCACACCGTCCCGGGTCGCGCGCGGATCGAGCCGATGTGGTTGGCGGCGTCGACCAGGCGGGCGGCGATGTCGCGCGGCGGATCTTCATCCTGCTTCCCCCATCGATCGAGATCGCCGCGAACCAGGTTCTCGTCGCCGTCGTCCCAGCTCCCCTCGCGCGCCGCCAGGAAGCGTCGGAAGTTCTCCGAGCCGCCGAGCTGGTCGACGACTTCTTCGTCGACCTCGCCTCGCGCCACGCGCTCGAAAGCGACCAGACGACGCTCGAGCAGGTCGGCGAGCTCGAGGTCTGGCCGCGTCAGCGCTCGAAGCGTCGACGTCAGCTGGTGCACGGACTCAACTTGCGGCCAGAAGTGCCACGATTTCGTCGGCGGCGCGGGCCGAGGCGCCACCGCCGCCGAGCCGCTTGCGGACGTCGGCGAGGCCCGCCCGCATCTCCCGGGTGCGCGCCGGATCGTCCAGCAGGGCGAGCGAGTGGCGCACGACGTTGTCGGGCGTGAACTCACCCTGGATCAGCTCGGGCACGAAGCGCCGCTCCGCGATCAGGTTGACCATCGCGTAGTGGGGCACCTCGACGAGCGGCCGACCCAGCAGATACGAGAGCCGATTGATGCGGTACACGACCACCATCGGCGTGTCGAGCAGGGCCGCCTCGACGGTGGCGGTCCCGGAGGCGACGAGCGCGAGATCCGCCGCAGCGATGGCCGCCTGGGTGCGATTCGAGACGACGGGCACGGATGCGTCGGCGAGCCCTTTGCGCAGCTCGTTCGGATCCAGCGCCGGTGCGGCGGCCGCGACGAACTGAAGCTCGGGCCGCGCAGCGCGCAAGCGTCGCACCGACTCGGCCAGCGGGGGCAGATTGAAGTGCAGCTCGCCGGGTCGGCTGCCAGGCAGGATGGCGACCAGCGGCTTCTGTGGACTAAGGCCGATTCCCTCGATGAATCCAGCGGGGTCTTCGGGCTGCTTCACGAGGTCGACGAGCGGATGTCCCACGTAGGTCGCCGAGACGCCCCACTCCGCGAAGAAGGCCTGCTCGAAGGGAAAGATACAGAGCACTTTCTCCACGTTGTTCCGAATCGCCCGGGTGCGCCCCTTGCGCCAGGCCCAGAACTGCGGTGACACGTAATACACGACCGGGATCCCACGCCGTTTGAGCGCCTTGGCGATGCGAAGGTTGATGCCCGGGTAGTCAACGATCACGCCCAGGTCCGGCGGGTTGCGGTCGATCTCCCGGATCACCGCATCGAGAATGCGACGCAATCGTCTGAGGTGCACGACGACTTCCAGGATCCCGGCTACGGCCAGCTCGCGGATGTGGGCGACGAGCTGAAAGCCCTGCATCTCGAGACGATCGCCGCCCAGGCCGAAGCCTGAGACCGGCACGCGTTGACGAAGCTCTGCTACCAGGTCGCCGGCGTAGGTATCACCCGACGCCTCGCCGCAGGAGATGAGCAGACGTTTTGAAGCGCTCACTGTGCTTCATCCTAATCGCTGATTCCGATCGCGAGTGTCCACGGCCGTGGACAACGCCCCGTCGAGCTGCTACAAGAAAGTCGTTCCTGCTCAACTGCTTACTCGTCTGGTTCGGCGACCCGAGCCGGCATGGCGTTTGCACAAAGGTGATCAGGGACACATTCCCGAGGAGGCGTCGATGCAAGCAAAGCGAGCTGCCACCCTGACAGCAGCAATCGCACTACTGCTGCCCGGGGGGTTCACGGCAGGAGCCGCCTTTGGGCAAGACGAGAAACCGCGCGCCGCGTCTCGCCGGCCGTCCAGCCGGGGAGGCCAGGCCCGCTCCTCGGCCCGACCATCTTCTTCACGTTCTTCGAGGCCTGCTGCTTCCCGGTCGTCGCAGCGCCAGGCGGATCGCTCGAGGTCGATCTCGCAACACTCGACTGCCTCGAGGTCGTCGTCCCGAGATTCGCAGCAGCGCCAGTCGGACCGCTCGGGGTCGATCTCGCAGCGCTCGACTGCCTCGAGGTCGTCGTCCCGAGATTCGCAGCGCCAGGCGAACCGCTCGAGGTCGGTGTCGCAACGTTCGCCTGCCTCGAAATCGTCGTCGCGAGATTCGCAGCAGCGCCAGTCGGACCGCTCGGGGTCGATCTCGCAACGCTCGACTCCCTCGAGATCGTCGTCGCGAGATTCGCAGCAGTCGCCGACGCGCTCCCGCGCGGCGAATTCGCGAAGCTCCGTCGACGCGCTGCGCGCCGCCGCGGGTCGTAACGCCAGCCGCAATTCGTCCGGCCAGGCTCGTCAGGAGAGCGACCGGTCCGGATCTCGCCACGCTCGGCCGCGGGGGTCGAACACTCAGGTAGGCGTCGGTCCCAGCCGCTCGTCCGGCTCGAACACCGGCAGCTCCATCGTCACCCAGGGGCGATCGAGTGGCAGATCGGCGCAGCCGCGAACGGGCGCGCAGTCGCGTCATCCACGCCCCGGGACGGGAACCGGCTACGGCGGGCGCGGCCGCTTCCGTCGTGGGCCGTCGTACGGTCTCTACGGCGGCTACTATCGCCCCGGCTACTACGGCTACCGGTACCCCTACTACCGCTACCGGCCGTACTACCGCTACGGCGGATTCTGGGGCGGTGGTTTCAATGTCGGTTTTGGCTGGCCCTGGCTCTCGTTCGGCTCCGGGTACGGCTATCCCTACTACGGCTATGGCTCCAGCTACCCCTACTACGGCGGCACCGTGACACACCGGGTGGAGCACGTTGACTACGAGCCGACCGGAGCCATCCGTCTCCAGGTCAAACCAAACAAGGCCCTCGTCTATTTGGACGGGAGCTACGTCGGCCTCGTCGACGACTTCGACGGCGCGTTCCAGAAGCTGGTGCTCACGACAGGACGCCACGAGATTTCGATCGAGATCGAGGGCCACCGGACCCACCAGGTCGCCGTCTTCATCTCGGAAGGACAGACGCTGAAGTACCGCGCTGACCTCGAGCGTGGCGAAGGCTCCCCCACGGTCGAGGATCTGACCGGCGGCGAGACGTATGCGGAGCCGGTCCAGACGAGCGAGCGACGGGTCGAGGCGCCGTCACAGCAAAGCCTCGAATCCCCTCGCGCCGGGTCCGAGGACGCCCGAGCCCCCACGCTTCCCGCGGACGCGGGACGTCTTCGGGTCGACGTCAGGCCCGAGGACGCGACGGTCTACGTCGACGGGCACTTCGTCGGTACGAGCCAGATTCTGCGACGGGAGCCGTTCCCGCTGCCGCCGGGCCCGCATCTGATCGAGGTGGTTCGGCCCGACTACAAGACCTACCAGGCGACAGCAAACGTCAAGAGCGGCGAGACGAGCGAGCTCGCCATCGACCTGCGGCCCAACTAGTACTCGGATCCGCAACTACGGTTGCATTCGAACGCCGATGCATCCCGCCTGGCTGCGTCGCTCATCGGTCAAATACTCCCGGTATTTTCCCTCTTCGGCTCCTTGCCATCCGGGCGCCTCGGCGTTCTCGGTGCGACACCGTATTTACGAATCAGAGTACTAGCGAGCGGCGGCGAGGCTCGCGCTTCCATAGATGCGCCGGTAGATGTCGCCGGCGACGGCGGAAGCGTCGCGACCGTTGCCGTTTCGGATGAAGACGACGATCACGAGCTCCGGGTCGTCGACCGGAGCGTACGAGGCCAGCCAGCCCACCCCGGAGCAGGTGCCTGTCTTGCCGCCCGCGACGAAGCCCGCGTCGAAGGCGCCGAATGCACTCCCCTCGGTGACGGCCGAGTAGTACCCACCGGCCAGGACGTCGAGGGGCACTCCGGCTGGGATGCGCCAACCCTTCTTCGCGACGAATCCCGACTCGGGCGCCAACCGCGGCTCCATGACGTGGCCGCCGTTGACGGTGGCGGAGATCAGGACACCGAGTTGGAGCGCCGTCGTGCGGATTCCGGCGGCGTGGCTCGACACGTAGCCGACCCGGGCCTTCGTCACGGACCAGGGCAGCCGACCCTTGATCTCGCCAGTGAGATTGATGCCCGTCGTCCGACCCAGGCCGAAACGATCCGCATACTCGCGGATGCGGGGCCACCCCAGGCGCGAGCCCACCCACTGGAAGTAGGGATTGCAGGACACTGCGAGCGCACGGCGCAGGTCGATTGAATCGTGGCCCGGCCAAGCCCAACAACCCCGCTGGCAACGGTAGCGGGAGGACGGCGCAATCACACCTTCGGCGAGCCCCGCTACGCCCACGACGATCTTGAATACCGAGCACGGTTGATAGGCGTGGAGCAGTCCGTACACAGGCTTGACGATCGCGATCACGCGCCCCGTGCGTGGGTCCATCGCCACGACGGCGCCCCGACGCTTGCCGAGGGGGCGCTGGCCCCCGGCGCTACGACCATGTCGGGAAGCTGCTGGGCCGCGGACAGCGAGACCGCGGAAGCGACGACGCAGGCGAGCGTCAGGGCCTTGGCTGTTCCCATCCGCACCGAAGCTAGCACAAGGCCCCGGAGTGCTCGCCGCTCCGGATGCTGAGAGCGTACAATCGCGGGTCCATTAGGAGGACCTCTTGATGCCGAATCGCTCGATCTCAATCGCTCTCGCCGCCACTCTCGTGGCCTCGTCGGTGCTCGCGGGAGACAAGCTCACGAAGGACGACAAGAAGTGGCTCGAACTCGTCACACCCATCATTCTGCCGGAAGAGGAGCGAATCTACCGGGATCTCAAAAAGGGAGAGCGCAAGACCTTCGAGGAGATCTTCTGGGCCCGGCGCAATCCCGATCCCGAGAAGGTGAGCGAGGAAAACTCGTTCAAGGACGATTACCTGGCGGCCCGGAAGGCCGCCGACGCGAGCTACCGGGTTCTGGGGAAAGCAGGTGGAGTGACGGATTGCGGTCGCACGTTCCTCTTGCTGGGAGAGCCGGACGAAGTCCAGAAAGGCTCGTTCGGCGCCGACATCGGAGCCCGGCCGCCGGAGACGTGGACCTATCGCGGCGAGATGTTCAAGGACGGCGAGATCGTGATCGACTTCGACGAGACCTGCTCCGTGCCCGACGGCGTCCAGTGGTCGGCCCAGCTGAAGCGATTGACCGAGACGAAGATCACGTTGCCGCAACTCGGGTACCACAGGAAGGACGAGAAGCTCATCAAACTGGCCGACCAGCTTCCAAAGCCGTCGCCGGCACTGACGCTGCTGGAAGCGCCCCGGCAGGACTTCGCGTTGGAGGCGGAACCGAAACTGAGCATGCGCTCGATGGACGGCGGCGCGACCTACCTCGCCGGTCTGGTGCGCGGCGACGCCGCCGGGTTCGAGACATCGGAGCGGGACGGGCGACGCGTCGCCGATCTGACGCTCGCCCTCGAAGTCATCGACGCCGAAGGGCGGTCAGTGATGAGAGGGGCGAAAGAGCTGGAGACCCCGGTCGGGGACGACGGCAAGTTCACCGCCTCGTACGGTGTCGCCTTGCGCCCCGGCGAATACACCTTGAAAGTCGGCGCACTGAACGCAAAGAGTGAAGCGGGGTCCGTGATCGAGACGCCCATCGAATCGCGCGACTTCGGCGGGCACGAGTTGATGGTGTCGGACATCCTGGTGTTCAGCGAGATGGAGCAGCGGCAGGAGGTGGACCAGAAAGACCCCCTGGCCGCCTTTCTGCTCGGCACGAACCAGGTGATCCCGCGCTATGGGAACGAGTTCGAGCAGAATGAAGCGATCCAGATCATCTCGATGGTCTACGGCGCAGCGGCCGACGAGGTGTCTGGCCAGCCCTCGCTGGGAGCCACGTTCACGATCCTCAAGGACGGACGTCCGATCAGCCGCAGCCAAGAGGCCGAGTACACGACCCCAGACTCCGTTCCGGCGGTCGGCCCGATCCCGCTCGCCAGCTTCGAGCCCGGTGAGTATTCGGTCGAGCTGAGCCTCGAGGACAAAGTGAGCGGCGGCGAGCACGTGCGTCGGGCCACATTCACGGTCAAGTGGTCTGTCGGCTTTCTTGACATCCGGATGGGCCAGGCCCGATAATTCGTAATATGAAATTGACTTTCACTTTCATAAATATCCGGACGGACAAATGTCCGACAGTTCCGCGCCGCCTGGGGTGGCGCGCCAGCTCGCCGAGCTGAGTATCGGAGCCTGCGCCACCGTCGCAAAGCTTCGCTGCGAGCGAAACGTCGCACGGCGGCTGCTGGAGATGGGATTGCTCCCGGGGACGACCGTCCAGGTGCGCCGAATCGCCCCACTCGGTGATCCGATCGAGCTGCGGCTGCGGGGCTTCTCGCTGTCGATTCGCCGCTCGGAAGCCGAGCGCATCGAGGTCGAGCCACAGCAGCGGACCGCGCTGCGCGCCGAGCGATGACTCCTGCGCCCGCGGCGGCAGCGAGGTTCGAGCGGCCCGGACACCTGCTCATCGCGGGCAACGCAAACAGCGGCAAGACCACCCTGTTCAATCTGCTCACCGGCGCGCGCGCCAGGGTCGGTAACTACCCCGGCATCACGGTCGGACGCCTCTCCGGGTGGATGACCCTGGGCGACGGCCAGAGAGTCGAGATCCTCGACCTCCCAGGAACGTACAGTGTCAGCGCCGGATCGCGCGACGAGCAGATCGCGGTCGACGCCCTGCTCGGTCGCGACCTCGCGCCGCCTCGTGCGGTCATCGCCGTGGCCGACGCGACGGCGCTCGGACGGAGCCTGTACCTCATCAGCCAGCTGGCCGAGGCCGGTGTGCCGCTGGTGGTCGCGCTGAACCTGATGGACGAAGCGCGAGACCAGGGGCTCGAGATCGACACCGCCAGGCTGAGCCAATGCCTCGGCGTACCGGTCGTTCCGATGGTGGCGCGCCGCGGCGAGGGGATTGATCAGCTTCGCGAGGCGCTGCGCGATCCGCCGCGACCCGCGCCGGCTGCGATCGAGCTTCCCACGACGCTCGTCGCTGACGTCGAAGAGGTCGAGGCCACTCTCGGCGTGAGCCCCGTCGGCCCGGGCCCGACCCGCCCCTGGGCGCTGTGGGCGCTCCTCTCGCTCGCTGACGACGACGAGCTCGAAGGCGTCCCCGCAAATCTCCGAGACGTCGTCCGAGCGGTCCGGGCACGCGCCGAAAGAGCCGGGCGTGACCTGGATGGGGAGATCATCGCCGCGCGATACGGCGTGATCGACGGCATCGTGGCCGACTGCGTGAGCGAATCGCCCCCGGAGAGTCGCTCGCTCACCGATGTCCTGGACGGCATCCTCACTCACCGGCTCTGGGGCGCGCTGTCGTTCGCGGCGGTGATGCTGATCGTCTTCCAGTCGCTCTTCAGCTGGGCCGAGCCCATGATGGGGCTCATCGAAATCGGCATTGCCCGGGCTCAGGGCGCCGCGACGAGCGCCCTTCCCGGGGGGCCGCTTCGGGACCTCCTCGTGGAAGGCGTGATGGCGGGTGTCGGCAACGTGCTCGTGTTCGTCCCGCAGATCGGATTGCTCTTCCTGCTCATCACGCTGCTCGAAGACTCGGGCTACCTCGCCCGCGTCGCCTTCGTCATCGACCGGCTGATGGGAGGCATCGGCCTGCACGGGAAGGCCTTCGTGCCGATGCTGTCCGGCTTCGCCTGCGCCATCCCAGCGGTCATCGCTACGCGCACGATCGAGAAGCCACGCGATCGGCTGTTGACGATGCTCGCGATTCCGCTGATGTCCTGCAGCGCGCGCCTGCCGGTCTACGTGCTGGTGACGGCCGCCGTCTTCGACCCCGCTCTACGCGTGTTCGGATTTCTCAGCATTGGCGCCCTCGTGCTGCTCACGATGTACCTGCTCTCGGTCGTCGCGGCCATTGGCGCGGCCGCCGTGATGCGACGGACGGTGCTGCGGGGACCGCGCCCGACGCTGGTGCTCGAGATGCCGCCCTACCGGATGCCGGCCTGGCGCAATCTGGTCACCGGGACCTGGCGGCCGGTGAGAACATTCCTCACCGACGCCGGCAGCGTCATCCTCGCACTCACGATCGTCCTCTGGGCCCTGCTGAGCTACCCGCGTCTGCCCGATGCGCCGGCGATGCCCAACGCCGACACTCCCGTCGCGATAGCGGAGGTCGCGTCGAGCGAAGCCGCCGCTTCGGGCGCAGCCCTGCGGGCCAGCTTCATGGGTCACCTGGGCCGCGCGATCGAGCCGATCATCGAGCCGCTCGGCTTCGACTGGCGCATCGGCGTCGGAATCCTGGGCGCCTTCGCGGCCCGCGAGGTCTTCATCTCGACGCTCGCCATAGTCTTCGACATCGGGGAGGCCGACGAGGCGAGTCAACCGCTGCGCCTCGCACTGCACGGCGCCACCTGGCCCGACGGAGCGCCGCTGATGACGCCGCTGGCCGGCGTCTCGCTGATGGTCTTCTTCGTGTTCGCGTGTCAGTGCATGAGCACGATCGCTGTGATCCGCAAGGAGTCCGGCTCATGGCGTTGGCCCGCGATGATGTTCGCAGCGATGTCTCTGCTCGCCTACTTCGCTTCGCTCGTCGTCTACCAGGGCGGGCGCCTGCTGGGAGTCGGCCTCGGTGCATAGCTGGCAAGACGTCACCGTCTGGCTGATCGTCGCCGCCGCCCTCGCCTACCTCTGGCGCAAACTCGGCCCCGGCCCACGCCCCGCAAAATCCCAGTTCGTCCCTCTCGAGCACGTCAAGCGGCGCTAGCGGCGGGGCCGTCGGGTGGGGCCGTGTCTGTTACTATGTGATTCGATCCCAGTGCGGCGCTCGAAGCCTTCGAGAATGCTGAGCCCGGCGCGCTGGTCGGAGCCCCGATCACCGATCGCGACTGGCCGAAATCGATAGAGGGAGGTAACGATGCAGCGGACGGGTACCTGGCTATGGCTCGCCGGCCTGGGCTCGAGCGCCGCGCGGCCGAAGAGCCCGAGAGACGGGACGGCCCCCTCGTGAAGGAGTTTGGGGCCGTCTACGCCGTGGATGAGCCTATTTCCCACTCCGACCGAAGCGTCGTGGAAGGCCATCTTCGACGTGTCCGTCGGGGCGGAGACGGACGCCTCTACTGGGGTGTGCGCTCTACGCCCACTTACCGCTTCGGCATCCCCGGAACGATCCCGTGCTCCTTCTCGAGCCGCTCGAGCGCCGCGATGCGGACGGGACGACGCACATCGTGGTCGGACGGCCGGTAGCCCGCTCCGGCCTCGGCGAGCTTGCCGCGATCGATCAGCCGATCGCGGTCGATGATCAGCTCCTTTCGTGAAGTGCCGACGAGGTCGTTCTCGCGGCTCATCATGATCGCCTCCTCCGGGCAGGCGTCCACGCAGAAGCCGCAGTACACGCACCGCAGCAGATCGATCTCGAAGCGCGTCGGATACTTCTCGATCGTCTCCTCGGGACGCTCGGCGGATTCGATGTGGATGCACTCCGCCGGGCAGACCGTCGCGCACATGTAGCAGGCGACGCACTTGGGAGACTCGTCCTCCCGCACGGTGAGCAGATGGATGCCCCGGTAGCGACTCGAGATCGTGCGCTTCTGCTCAGGAAACTGGATCGTGCTCACCTTTCCCATGAACCACGACTGGATCAAGTTCCGGAGCGTGATCCACATCCCGAACAGAATCGGGACGACACCAGGCCTCGTGTCCCGGTTGACGGTGACGGTCTTGGCGGCCACCGCTACGCCCTCGCCTCGGCGCCGCTTTCGGCCGCCGCAGCGGCGTCCGGTTCCTCGCCGACAGCGCGGCCTCCCGTGCCGATCGTCTGATGACTCAGGCTCGCGTAAATGGAGACCTCCCGGGCCAGCAGCCGAAATACGTCGCGCGCCGAAGAAGCCTCGAATGGCTCGCCGAGGCGTCGCAGCAACAGGGCGGCCAGCTCCCAGCGGGGCCGTGCGGCGCCGGGCGCGGTGAAGGCGCGCTTGAAACGCTGCACGCGCCTCGCGTAGTTGGTGAAGGTACCGTCGCTCTCCGCCCAGGTCGCCGCCGGAAGGACGGCGAACGGCGCGTCCGCAGAAGCCGATTCATGGGTCGCCATGACGACCACTCTCTTTGCCGCTTTCGCGACCGCGGCCAGCGGCTCGTTGTCGAGCAGGCCGGCATCCTGAAGGAAGAGCAGCTCGACCTCGCCAGCTCGACACGCGTCCAGGATCGGCGCCACGCCGCTGCGCCCCATCTGCCGATCGAGGCAACCCCTGGTGTTGGGATTGCGGTCGGCGCGGAGCAGGATCTCGTCCTCTCGGACCTGCAGCTTGTCCTGGGGATCGCCTACGCGAAAGTCGAGCCGCGCGCCGGTCACGTCCGCGAGCCGCCGCAGTGCGAAAAGGTCCTCGTTGCTGGCCTGCGGGCTCGCCAGCATCGCCGCACGATCCTGCGTCGCGAAGGGCGTCGGCCACGGCGTCCAGCGCGTCGTCGAGGCTCGAGGCCGCTCCGTTCAGTCGCGCCTGGCTCAGGCGGTCTGGTGAACCGAGCCCCGCGTAGAGGGCCCGCCCCTCATCGCACATCCAGGACTTGTTGACCTGCACGTTGCGGCGCGGCCGGAAGCGCTGCGCTTCGCCGTCGCGGTGATCGAGATGGATGTTGCAGCCCGTCGAGCATCCGGGACAGATCGAGTCCGTCGACTCGAGAAACCACACCCGCATCCGGAAGCGGAAGTCGTGGGAGAGCAGTGCGCCGACGGGGCACACGTCGGCGAGGTTGCCGGCGTAGCCGTGCGTGATCGGTCGATTCTGATACGTCGAGATCTGCGTTTGGTCGCCGCGGTTCACGAACTCGAAGCTGTTCGTGCCGGTAACCTCGCTCTCGAAGCGGATGCAGCGTGAGCAGAGCACGCAGCGCTCGGCGTCGAGCATGATCGGCCCGAGGTCGACGACCTTGCGCTTCCGGACCTTCTCTTCGAGCTCGATCTTGGAGTCGTGGCCACCGTGATCCATGTAGTGGTCCTGCAGGTAGCACTCGCCGGCGTGATCACACACGGGGCAATCGATGGGGTGGTTGACGAGCAGGAACTCGAGGGTCGTGCGGTGCGCCTGCTTCGCGGCTTCACTGTCCGTGCGAACCACCATGCCGTCGTTGACCTGGCTGTTGCACGCGATCTGGAGCTTTGGCATCTTCTCGACTTCGACGAGGCACATGCGGCAGTTGCCGTCCACGGGCAGGTCGGGGTGCCAGCAGAAATGCGGGATCTCTATCCCCAGCTCGAGAGCGGCGCGGATCACGGTCGTGCCGGGCTCGACCTCGATCTCGCGCCCGTCGATGGTGCATTTCGGCATGGTTACCTGTCGAGCTCTCCCGCGATCACGTTGAGACCTCCGATGATGGCGACCGCGTCGGCGATCGTGCAACCGCGGATCATTTCGGGGAAGGCCTGGTAGATGTTGTAGCAGGGCGGCCGCACCTTCACGCGCCGCGGGTGCTTGCGGCCGTCGGACACGATGTAGTAGCCGAGTTCTCCGTTCGCAGCTTCGGTCGCGCCGTACACCTCGCCCGGGGGCGGCAGGATGCCGTCGTAGACGAGCTTGAAATGATTCATCAGCGCTTCGATGTTCGAGTAGACCTCGGACTTGGGCGGTAGCGCGACCGCCTTGTCATCGACGATCACGGGCCCCTCGGGCAGCGTCTTCAGCGCCTGATCGACGATCCGCACGCTCTGACGGATCTCCTCCATCCGGACGAGGTAGCGGTCGTAGCAATCGCCCACGCTGCCGACGGGCACGTCGAAGTCGTACTGCTCGTAACCGGAGTACGGCTGGTCCTTGCGCAGATCGAAGTCGACACCGGAGCCGCGCAGGCACGGACCCACCCAGCCGTAGGACAGGGCGTCTTCCCTGGACATCACGCCGACATCCTTGAAGCGTTTCGTGAAGATGATGTTCCGCGTCAGCAATTTTTTGGCCTGCTCGGTCACCTCAAGCACACTGGCCATCGCGGCCCGGCAGCGCGCGTCGAAATCGTCGGGCACGTCCTGGGCGAGGCCTCCGATCCGCACGTAGGAGACCGTGAGCCGCGCCCCGCAGACGGCATCGAGGACGTCGTAGATCGCCTCGCGGGCACGGAACAGGATGAAGAACGGCGTCATGCCCCCGAGGTCGACGACGTTCGTGCCGACGCAGATGAAGTGGTCCATGATGCGGGACAGCTCGGAGAGGATCACGCGCACCGCCTCGGCTCGCGGGGGCGCCTCGATGCCGAGCAACTTCTCCGTGGCGAGGGCCCAGCCGTGGCCGTTCATGAACGAGGAGCAGTAGTTCAGCCGATCCGTGTACGGGATGATCTGCCAGTAGGTCCGCTCTTCGGCCATCTTCTCGAAGTTGCGGTGCATGTAGCCGATCTCGGCTTCGCAGTCCTCTATCGTCTCCCCATCGAGTAACGCCTGGACCCGGAAGGTGCCGTGCATCGCGGGATGGGAGGGACCGATGTTGACGAGCATGTGCTCCGTGTTCTCGGGCACTTCGAGCAGGTGGGACTTGGCCTCCTTCAGAACGTGGCGGTGCCCGGTCGGGTAGTCCTTCCGCATCGGGTGCCCGACGAAGGAGTCGTGGGTGAGGATACGCGTCAGCTTCGGGTGGCCTTCGAAAACGATGCCGTAGAGGTCCCACGCCTCGCGCTCGAACCAGTTCGCGCCTTTGAAGACGCCGCACAGCGTGTCGAGGGCGGGGTCTTCCTCGGGCAACCGCGTCTTCAACCGGACCCGATCTCCACTCGACAGCGAGTAGAGGTGCAGGACGACCTCGTAGCGGTCGCGGCTGTCCTCGTCGAGGTAGTCGACCCCGCACAGATCGAGGAACAGCTTGAAGTCGAGGTCGGGATCGTCCCGAAGCAGCGTCGCGGCCTCGACCCAGGCCCGCCGATTCACCGTGAGGGACTGCTCGCCGCGGAATTCAGAAGACTCCTCGACGGCGGCTCCGAGGCGCTGGCCGAGCGCGCGGGCGGCGGGCGGCGAAGCGCTCGCGACCACCGCGCTCGGGCTACTCATTCGCGGGCGGCGCCGCCCGGAGATTCACCAAAGGCGATCTCCCCGCGCGGCTCGAGATCCTGCTCGCGCCGCTGCGCATCATCCCTGGCCCAGGCGGCGCGGCGCTCGCGACGGTCTTTGGCGGCCTCGCCGGAGGCACCGAGTCGAGCGGCGCCCTGCGGCGTCTTCTGCTGCTCGCCCAGCTGGATTCTCTCCTGCACCTTCATCACCGCGGCGATCAGCGCCTCGGGCGAGGGGGGGCAGCCGGGCACGTACACGTCGACCGGAATGATCTCGTCGATGCCCTGCATGGTGTGATACGAACGGTAGAACCCTCCTGAGGAGGCGCAGACGCCCATCGAGATGACCCATTTCGGGTCGGGCATCTGATCGTAGATGCGCTTGAGGATCGGGGCTTCCTTATCGACGATGGTGCCCGCCACGAACATCAGGTCGGCCTGCCGGGGCGAAAAACGCAACACCTCGGCGCCGAACCGGGCCAGATCGTAGTGCGAGGCGGAAAGCGCCATGAACTCGATCGCACAGCAAGCGGTGCCGAAAGGCATCGGCCAGATTGAGGACTTGCGTCCCCACTTGACGAGAGCGTCGACGCGGGTGGTGATGACGTCTCCGCCGCCCTGGACGCCCGAAAAGGAGGTGGGGTCTGTGAGTTTGCCCCGGAAGATGTCGAGAAGGCCCAAGAGGTACGCTCGCGATGATGGCTTCCGCTTGAGGAGGCCGGAATCGCGATCATACCGCATCCCCCCAGACGCCCTCGGAAGGGGGGCGAAGGGCCGGCTAGGAGTCTGCGCGGCAGGAACGAAATCGGGTGAATGAGCGTTTTTGAAGTTATGGGAACGAGTTTCCGTCCGTACAGTCCTGACCGATCGAGTTTGTTTCCGTCGAATCCACGAGACTGGCTTCCGGAGGGTCATCTTTCGTTTTTCATCTCGGATACGGTGGAGGCGATGGATGTGCGTGCTTTCTACGAGCGCTACGAGGGCGATGGACGTCGGAACCGACGATTCGATCCTCGAATGATGCTGAAGGTTCTGATCTACGGCTATGCGACAGGGACGTTTTCGTCTCGTGGGATCGCGAAGAAGCTGGAAGAGGATGTCGCATACCGTTATTTGAGCGGAGGCAATTTCCCGGCACACCGGACGATCAGTGATTTCCGTTGTGACCATTTGTCCCAGTTTCGATCTGTATTCGTCCAAGTCGTGCGTCTGGCTCAAGAAGTGGGTTTGGTCAAGCTTGGGACGTTGATTCTGGATGGAACGAAGGTCAAGGCGAATGCCAGCAAGCACAAGGCGATGAGCTACGAGCGTATGAAGAAAACGGAGAAACAGCTCCGTCGAGAGATTCGGGCTATCACCGCTCTTGCGAAACAAGAAGATGCTGCGGAAGACGTCGAGTTTGGTCCTGATTTTCGTGGCGACGAACTGCCAGAAGAGCTGGCGCGCCGAGATTCACGGCTCAAGAAAATCCAAGCAGCGAAGGCACGTCTGGAGGCCCGTCAGAAGGAAGAAGATCAGCAGGCCGGACGTCGGCCAGGGGATGACAAGGAATCGAAGCGAGGGTCAAAGTTCAAAAGGAGATTTGGCGTACCTCCGGACAAGAAGCAGGACAACTTCACCGATCCCGAAAGCCGCATCATGAAGGATTCGAGTGGCTACCAGCAGTGCTTCAATGCCCAAGCCGCCGTCGACGAGAAATCGCAGCTGATCGTTGCGACCGGGTTGATCAACAACGCTGCGGATGTCGGTCAGCTCGAGCCGATGCTGAAAACGGCTCAAGCCAACACCGGTGAGAAGCCCAAGCGTGCCCTGGCCGATGCCGGCTACCGTTCCGAAAAGAACCTACTGCACTTGGAACGTACCGGAATCGACGGTTTCGTGGCTCTGGGGAGAGAAAAGAAAGACTCTCCACCAACGTCGAATTCGAAGCTCGAAGCGACGCTCCGCATGAAAACGTGGTCGCAAGTGGTACAAGCGGCGCAAACTCGGCGAACCGCCATTCGGATGGATCAAGGCTGTGCTTGGTTTCCAATCCTTCAGCCTTCGAGGGCTTGAGAAAACCAGCGCCGAGTGGAATCTCGTTTGCTTGGCGCTCAACCTCAGGAGACTCAATCAGAAGATGGTCTGGGTATGACCACCGCCCGGCCTTGGATCCGCCCGTCCTCCCTCGCGAGCACTCGTCCGCGAGCCCACTACTGCCGTTTAACCCAGGCAAGATGATCTCTCGGGTCACAAGGCACGATGACACACCCGGGCTGAACTACTGCCGCGCAGACTCCTAGGGATTCCCGGACCCCCGGTGCCCGGACGGCCCGGGGTCCACCATGGCTGGGTGCGCGAGGTGACCGGTTGGCGCTTCGAAGCGGCCGGGCTCTACTCGAGCAGCGCTTCGACGATCGGAGCCAGGGCCTCGGCGGCGAGCCGGTGACCGATCTCGTTGGGGTGGCGGTCTCGCTGGCACCGATCTCCCTGTTACGGGCCACTAGGCGCGTCTTTGGATTTCGGATTCCTCAACCCCTTCAGCCTCCAGGGCCTCTTCGGCGCGCTGGTCCTGTCGTGCAGCCTGATCGGCCTGATCCGATGGCGAGCCGGGATCGCCTGCGCCATCGTCATAGGCGTCATTCAGGATCCCATCCGCAAGGTCATGCCCGGCACTCCGGCGCTGTTTGCGGTGGCCTCGGCGCCGATCTGGACGGCGTCTATCGCATCGGCCCTCATCGCGAACCGCGCGGCGCTGGCGCGCGCATGGCAGGCCTATCCCCGGATCGGGCGGTACGCGCTCCTTTTTTGCATCAGCCTGATTCCCGCGACGCTCGTATCCTTCAGAAGCGAAGCGGGTGACTGGCGCGTCGCGCTGTTGGGCCTGTTCAGCTACGTGGCCCCGCTGCTGTCCGCCCTCGCTGGTCTCTACTATGTGAGGACGTCGCGGGACATCCATCAATTCCTGGCGCTCTACTGCGGCTTCATGGGCCTCGTCCTCATCGGCACGGTCCTGGACTTTTCCGGTGCGTTTCCGCACTGGGCCGCCTTGGGAGTCGACGCGCTCGGAGCCAGCTGGGATGTCGGCTGGCTTCTTCCGCAGCCCGGAGCTCATGAGTTGGCACGCGGCGACAACGGTCATGCTGGCTCTCACGCTGGTCTTGACCAAGCGTCGGGGAAGAGTGCCCGCCCTGGCAGCCGCCGCTTTGGGGATAGTCTGTCTACTCTTCGGAGGCCGCCGCAAGATGATCGCAATGCCGATCCTCTGGGCCTGGACGCAGATCGTTGCGGCCAGAAGAGCCGACATGGGAAGACGCACCGTGGGCCTCGTGGCCGCTTCGGGATTGGCGGGGGTGCTCCTCTATACGACCGCCGGGATGATCCAGGTGCAGGCCAGCTACTATGAACGTGCTGTCTCTTCCGCGGCCGAAGCGCCGGGTCGCTTCGGCGCCATCGCGGATGAGCTGATCAGAAGCGTTCCGTCCGGAGGGGTCGTCGGCCACGGGGTCGGAGCGATCGCCACGGGGACGCGATACATTCGCGAGAGGAACACGGTCTCACCCATCGATCGAGAGCGCCTCAGATGGGGTGAGGGAGGATGGTCACGACTCGTGATCGAGCTCGGAGTGGTCGGCCTTCTTTCCGGGGTGGCGCTCGCCTTCGCCGTGGCACAAAGCCTGGTTCGACAGCTTCCAGAGTCGTCGACCACGCCGACGGCGGGTATCCAGGCCGGGCTCACGGGCTGCCTGTTTGGATATGCGATCTCGTACACCGTCTCCCACCACGCCTATGGCGACGTCAACATCATGTGCCTCACCGGATTGATCGCGGGTATCGCACTTTCCGCGCCCCATTGGAGGCGGCGTCACGCGAGCTACGCGGGCAAACCCGGAGACGACGGAGCTCGAGCTGAACCCAACTGAGCCCGACGTTGCGCGGAACCGCCGGTCGCGCGTCTACTCTCCTCGCGAGCAGGCCGGACGCCTGGCCTGGGCTACGGCGCAGCCGCTCTTCGCATGGAGCCCGCGCCCGTTCTTCTCTTGGAGACGATCATTGCTGCGCGCCTTCGGGGCGACTGTAGGAGCGGACGTTCACGTCTACCCGTCCGCCATCATCACTCTCCCCTGGTTGCTCGAAGTCGGTGAGTGGTCGGCGTTGGGTGAGAGCGTCCTCGTCTACAACCTCGGAAGCGTCCGAATCGGCTCCCGCGTCACAATTTCACAAAGGGCTCACCTCTGTGCGGGCACTCACGACCATCGGCGGGCGAGCATGCCGCTCGAAAGACGTCCCATCTCGGTCGGCGACGCGGCTTGGATCTGCGCGGATGCATTCATCGGACCGGGCGTGAGCGTCGGCGAGGGAGCTGTCGTCGGAGCGCGCGCCGTCGTCGTGCGAAACGTCGAACCGTGGACCGTCGTCGCCGGGAACCCGGCCCGGGTGGTGGGGCGCCGCTCGTTCGAGAAGTGAGGGTCTCGGTTCTCATCCCCACTCTCAACGAGCGTTCGAACCTGGGCGACTGCCTGGACAGCGTCTCGTGGAGCGACGACGTCGTCGTCGTGGACTCGGAATCGAGCGACGGTACCGCGGAGTTGGCTCGCCAGAAGGACGCCAGGGTCGTGCCGTTTCGCTGGAACGGGAAGCTTCCGAAGAAGAAGAGCTGGGCCCTCTCGAACATCGACTGGCGGCACGACTGGATCCTGATCCTGGACGCCGACGAGCGCGTCTCGCGGGAGCTTGCCTTGGAGCTCGGGAAGGCATCCGAGGATGGCGACATCGACGGCTACCTGATCAAACGTCGACTCTTCTTCATGGACCGCTGGATCCGCCATTGCGGCTTCTACCCAGGCTGGAGCCTGCGGCTCTTCCGTCGCTCGCAAGGCCGCTACGAGAAGCTCGTCGAAGGAGATACGGCTTCGGGGGACAATGAGGTCCACGAACACGTGGTGCTCAAAGACGACCCGGGCCGCCTCGAGCACGACCTCCTCCACTACGCATACCCGGACATCTCCGGCTGGGTCGAGAAGCACAACCGCTACTCGAATTGGGAGGCTCGCGTCGAGCTCGGCAGGCTCGCCTCTCTGGGCCCGGACAACCATCGGTCGATACGCCGTTGGCTCCGGGGCATGTCCCGTCGCCTTCCGTTTCGGCCGTCGCTTCGGTTCCTCTACAGCTACGTCGTCATGGGCGGCTTCCTTGACGGGCGCCCCGGGTACGTTCTGTGTCGGCTACTCGCGACCTACGAGCTATTGAGTGTGCTCAAGGTTGAAGAGCTCCGGGCGGCGCGCCGCTCCGCCACCCGAGGCTAGCGAGAGTGGCGACAGCGCGTACGACGGCCGGCTCGCGTTGGCCGTGCGCCGCCGTTCTCGCTCTTTCCCTGCTGCCCACGTTGTTGCACCTTCCCTACTTCGCCGGGGATACGGTGATTCACTTCATCTTCGCGGAAAACGCCGCCTCTGGAGACCTGTTCCAATTCAATCGAGGTGAGGCGTCTGGCGGAGAAACGTCGCCCGGCTACATGCTGCTGATCGCGGCACTGCTGCTCTCGCTCGGCGCCGCCGGGGCGGCCATCAGTGTGAAGCTGCTGGCGATCGCATCCTGGTTCGCGAGTCTCGCGCTCGTGTGGCTGCTGGCGCGTCGCCTCTTTGACGCCGGTACCGCTCTACTGGCCACCGCGATCGCAGCGTCCTTCCCCGGCTCGGGCCAGAACGCGCTGTTGGGAATGGAGAACGTGCACTTCGCCACCGCGATTCTGCTCTGGCTCCTGGTCGCTCTTGCGATCGGGTGGTTTGGGGAGCGGTCGCTCGGCCTGGCGCCGTCCGTCCTTCTGGGTCTCGGCGCCGGTGCGACGACGTGGATCCGACCCGAGTCGATTCCGTTCTTCGTGATCGCTGGCTCGCTTCGCCTGGCCCGGTCCCATCTGGCCCGCCGGGACGTGGCCGCATTCGCGCTGGGATTCGCCGCACCCACAATCGCCCTCATCTTGCTTCATCTCGCGTTTGCGGGGCACTGGCCCTGGAGTGCCGGCGTAGCTCGGGCCAACCTCTCGGCTGCCGGAGGTCTGTCCCTGGGTCCGCTGGTCATCCATGGCAACGTTGCGCTCCGGCTCATCGCGTACCTTCCCCTTTCCGTGCTTTTCGTGACTGGAGCGAGGGCGCTGCGGAGCGAGACGGATCCGGAGCGGCGCGGTCTTCTGGTGGACTGCGCGGTTCAGGTGGCAGCCTTCTTCGTCCTCTACAGCACGATCCTCAGCAGCACGCATCTGGCGCGCTATACGATCTTCGTCTGGCCGCTCTTCTCGCTGGTCGCGGCCCTCGGCATCAGCAGAGGCGCAGACCGCTGGCGAGAGGGCATCGCGACCAGGTGGCGCGCCTGGGTCGCGACGTTGCTCGTCTGCCAGAGTCTCATCTTCGCCGTCGAAACCTCCGTTCGACTCACGCGGCCCCGAGGACACCGGGTAATGGAAGTCGCCCGGGCCCCCGAGCAGCGCCGCGAACGGACGGATCACCTGCTCAGGAGACTCGCGGCTCGCCCTGCCGAGGCGGTCGTGGTGGCGAGCGTCGAGGTCCAGCTTCGCTACTTCTGGGACGACCGCATCACGGTGCGCTCTCTCGACGGAATCGTCGATCGCCGCCTCGCGGATTTTTTCCACGGCGGAAACTACGATCACGTCGGCTATCTACGGGACCGGCACGTGACCCACCTGCTCAGCTACCCGAACTTCAATCGAGATCGGGGCATGTGGTCCCTGGCTCGGATTCGAGACTTGCCGGCTGGCGAATCGCTGACACGCGATGGGCTTCGCTTCGTGCGGCTCGCGGGCGGGACGGCGCGCGTCGAGGATCTCCGAAGCGCGCAACCTAGCGGGACGCGGGAGTGATCCTGCCCCAAAGCGCGTAGGGCCCGTACCCCTGCGCCAAACTGGGCGGCGACGCCTCTCGCCCGACATCCAGGAAGCCGAGCCACTCGAGCCCACAGCCCTCGAGTGAGGGAGAGGCGAAACGCCTACGTACTACTGCGTAATCGGCCCTGAGGCAGGCCGCCTGGCGCGCCCGACCTGTACCAAAGACTGCGGGTCCGAGCATCTTCCAGCCCTGTGCTCTCCCCGCGAAGTAGATCTGCCAGGTGCCCATCCAAACCGTATCTCCCCTCTGAATGGGCCCGGACCGCGCCGCGACCACAGCGCGCCATGGATCGCGACCGTCCTTCTCGATCAGAGCGAGTGCGGGTCGCGCGACGAGCGACACGAGAACGGCCCAGGCCAACGCCGCCGAGGTCAACAGCTTCAGTCGCATCACCCACTGCTCGGGCACTCCGCCGGGCCGCGATAGCGCTGTCGCAACGCAGAGAACCATGAACGGCCCCAGGTATACGACGCGGTGGAGGTACGGCTTCGTGAGGAACACGCTTGCCGCCGCCACGAGAACCGTGAGCCTGACCCTGCGGTCGGGGACGATTGCCAAGGCCAGCGCGGCCGCAAGCGGCCAGAGCGGAGATCGACCGAAAAGGCTCAGCACGCTCGCCGTCCGCATCGACCAACTCCAACCCGACAGGTTGGAATAGAGCGGGAGCCATTCAATCAGCCAGTTCCACATCCGGGGCAGCAGTGGAGCAATGGGAAGGAGTATCAGCGCCCCGCACACCACTGCACCGATCCCGAACGCTCCGAGCGCCCTCGTGAGCTCTCCCCTACCGAGACCTCTGGAGCGCATGACGCCCAACCCCTCGGCGAGCGCCCAGATCAGTAGCGGCGACAGGAGCACCACGGCTGGCCAGGTGAATACCATTGCCAGCGCGAGCCCGCCAGCCGCAACGAGGCTGGCCCGGCTTCCGGACTTCGGGTAACGAGAAAGGAATAGGGCGCTTGCGAAACAGCAGGCCTGCGCCCACACGTCCACGCGGGCGTGGCGGTAGTTCTGCACATTCAACGGATCCAGAAGCCACAGCAAGGCCAGCGTCCAGCAGAGCGACGTGTCCAGACCGCGACTGCGCAGCCAGGCGAAGCAGAAGCTCGCCGCCACGAGGGCACCGAGCAAACCGCCCAGCCGAGAACCAACCATGGACCCGCCTGTCAGCCGGTAGCCCCACTCGTTGAATCAAGGGGCCCAGATAGGTGATCGCCTGCTGAGGTCGGCCGGCGTTAGCATCCCAGGCCAGCGCCCAATCGCTCTCGGGCTCGAGAATGGCGCGGCCGTAGTCCAGGACCTGTACCTCGTCCTGCCCGACCGTCGGCGAGATGGTCAGGGTCGCGGCGTGAACCGCCGCCACCACGACTACGGTGGCGCCCCACACGCGCCAAGGGTGATACGCCATGACGTTGCGGGGCACGGCCACGTTAGCCACGATACATCAACCTCGAACGCCGGCGAGCTACGAGGAGAGCTGTCGAGGGCGGCGTCTACTCTTCAGGACGGCTCGGTAGAAGCTGGCGACCGTTTCGGCGGTCTTCGGCCAATCACACGCTCCCAGGACCCAATCACGGCCGCGGGCTCCGAGCTCCGCGAGCGCGTCGGGCGACCGTTCCATCCAGGCGCCGAGAGCCACAGGCAGCTCGGCCGGGTCGACACAACGGCCGACGCCGGCCTCTTCCAGAGACGTCCAGGGCGTACCCGTGGTGGTGACGACGGGTACCCCCGAAACGAGCGCCTCCGCCACCACTGCCCCGTAGCTCTCGTGTCGCGATGGTAGGACGAAGAGATCGGCAACGGGATACGGAGCCGGCAGGCCCTTGCCGTCGAGAACCGTCACCCGACCGTTCAGGCCGAGTCGAGCCACCCTGCGCTCGAGCCACTCCACCGAGTACTCCTCGGGCTGGCCGACCGCAAGCAGGTGCCAGTTCGGATGGGTGGACGACAGGTCGACGAAGGAGTCGAGCAGCTCGACGATTCCCTTGACTGGGTGGAACCGCGAATAGAACAGCAGGATGCGACGCCCCTCGAGTTCCGGAAGCTGGTCGCGGAGCACGGCGAGGCCCGCTTCGCGCTCGGCCTCGCTCAGCCCCCGCACTCCGAACGGCGCCTCACAGATCGGCGCGCTCGCGTCAAAGGCGCGGATGTCGCGGGCCTCGCTTCCCGACGCCGCGTGGTACCCCGCTTGCCGCAAAGCCCTCGGGTGGAGGATGGCGCGGGCCATCAGCTTGAGAGCTCGGCGCCGCGCCAGCGCCCACGGCGCGAGCATCCCGTGCGGGCTGACTACGAGCGGTGTGTGCCGGCGCGCCGCAACCGCTGCCGCGTACCGCAATGGAAGCTGCCACATGCCATGGGCGTGGATGACGTCCGAGCCGCGTTTCTCGAGGACGCGGGCCAGCGACGGGCTCCGCGCCAGGCGACGTGGCCAGACCGCAGCATGGGCGTGGATGTCGAGACGCTCGGTGCGCTGCGGCGCGGCCCCAACGCAGTGAAGCGTGACCTCGACATCGATCTCTCCGAGCGCCTGGGCCAGGTCGACGGTCATCGAGCCGACGCCGCCCGACGCGGGCCCCAGCTCCGAGGCCACGAAGAGAACTCTCACGCCTCGGCCCCGACGATCTCGCGCGTCCTCGCGAGGAACGCTTCGAAGGAGAATTCCCGCAACACCATCTCACGCCCGCTGGCCCCGATCCGCCGCGACTCCCGGGCCGCGCGGACCCGATCGGCGATGCACGACGCGAGCGCCTTCGGCTGCCGCGGCGGCACGAGGTAGCCGCTCACGCCAGGCCGCACGACGAACGGCGCTCCCCCGGCATCGGCAGCGATGACCGGCTTGGCGTGCGCGAGAGCCTCGAGGTAGACGATCCCGAACCCTTCCCCGGTCGAGGGCAGCACGAAGAGGTCGCACGCCGCGTAGAGCCGATCGCGCTCGGCATCGCTGACGGCGCCGTGGAAACGCACGGCTCCGTCCAGCCCCAGCTCACTCGCGCGATCGGCCAGCCTGGTTCGGTCGTCGCCGTCGCCCACGACGTCGAGCTCGATCCGCTCGAAGCGCCCCGAGAGGTGCGCCATCGCCTCGAGGATGTCGTCGATCCCCTTGTAGCGATCGGCGGCCGCCAGCCGCGTCACCGCCAGCAGGCGGCTGCGGGTTGCGAAGGTTGGCGGAGCGGCGCTAGGAACGGGAAGGTCGAATGGCAGGCAGTTCGGCCAGATCTCGATACGCCCCGGGTATCCTGAGCCGCGAAACGCTGCGGCGGTTTGCGGGCTGACCGCGAACGCGCAGTCGATCGAGGCGCAGGCGAGCCGCTCGAGGAAGCCGAGCCGATGCCACGCCTCCACCCCGTGCAGGATGAGCCAGCGTGAGCTGCGCGGCGACAACGCTCGCAGAAAAGGCGCCAGGACCAGAAAGTTGCGGTGACCGATCACGATGCGGGAGGGGCGAGCCGAGAGGCGCGCAGGCTCGCCGCCGCGAACGCGGGGCGACGGCCTGAGAAGATCGCGTGCTCGACGCCCGCCCACTCATCGACATTCACCTGATCGGGCCGATCGCGCAACACCAGAGCGCGGGTGGCGCCCGGTACTCCAGACGAGAAGGCCTGCACCAAGTTCCGGTTGAAACGTTCGATTCCACCCAGCGCGTGGAACGCACCCGGCAGCAAGAGCAGCGAGCCGCCGGAGGCCGGGTCAGGGAGCATGCTTCTCGACGTCGCCCGCAGCCTGCCCCAGGTGGTGAAGCGCAGAGCTGGCCGCGGCTCTCACGATGGCCGATTCGTCGACCCGCAACCGCTCGAGCACGACGCGCCCATCGGCCCCGCCTTGGCGGCCGATCCCTGTCGCAGCATTGGCGCGGGCGAGGTCGTAGTCGTCCGATGCTCCCCTCGCGAAGTCCTCGAGCGGCACCGCACCGCGTGCCTCACCGAGCGCGTAGAGCGCGAGTGCTCGCAGCCAGCGCGAGCGGCTGTGAGTCAGCTCCCGCAGCGTCTGCATCGGGCTCTTGCTGGGCAGCTGAAAGAAGGTGCCACCATGCTCGGCAGCACGGTCGTGGGCGCCGTGCTCGAACATCGGCGAGGCGCTCGCCATGAGACTGGATCCGAGACGGACTTCGAGCGCCTCGACGGCGCGCGCGCGGCTCGCGGGATCGGGGTGGTTGAGATGACCGAGGGCCGCCTCGAAGGCCTCGTCCTGGCCGTATGCAGTGCGCAGAACCGTCACGGCGTTGTCGCGACCGCCGCGCACGCGCGTTTCCAGCGAGTCCTCGAGCAGCCGCAGACCCTCCGTACGGGGCAGCTCGCCGAGCCGAGCCAGCCGCAACGAGTCGTAGTAGCACTCGACGGACTCGAGAGAGAGCACCGGCTTGAGCGCCTGGATAGCGCGGGGACTGCCGATCGCCGCGAGCGCCGAGATCAGATGGCGTCGTGTGTCTATGTCGCCGCCCCAGAGCGAGAGCACCAGATCGTCGACCGCATCGTCGCCGAAGCGCGCGAGGGTGCGGGCCGCGAGGTGTCGAATGCTCCCGCGCCGCTCCTCGACGATCTCGATCAGTGTCTGCAAGGCCTTGCGCTGCCCCGTCTCGGCCAGGCTGAGAACGGCCTGGCGCCTGACGGCCTGCGCCTCGTCATCGATTCCCCGCGCAATGACGTCGACGTCCTCCGGCGTCCCGAGGACGGCCAGCCCGTAGATCGCCGCGACGCGCTCGGTGGGCTTGCGCGAGCGGGCGAGCTCCAGCAGCCGAGCGCGACCGCTCCCGGGCTCGACCGCATCGTGCCACAGCGCAGCATTGACGCGAACCCGAGGAGCATCGTCCGCGAGCAGATCGCCGAGACGCTCGGACCCACTGACGCCGAGCCGCCGGGCACACTCGAGCGCGTTGGCCCGGACCCGGCTGTCTGCGTGTTCGAGGTGACCGGCCACCACCGCCTCGACCACGCGGTCGCCGCGGCCCACCGATGCGAGGGCCGAGAGAATCGTGGCCCGCACGCGGTCGTCCGGCTCCGCGTCCAGCCGCGCGAGCAGCGCCTTCGTCACCCCCGGTGCGCGCATCTCGGCCATCACCCTCACCGCGATGAGACGAACGACCGGGTCCTCGGCCGCGAGCTCGCGCCGCACCTTCGAGACGGCGCGTCCGCTCTCGGCGAAGGAACTCGCCGGCTCGGAGCCGACCGGCGGGGCGAAGCGCGACCGCGCGAGCAACCCGCCCATCAGGCTCTCCAGGTAGTCGCGCTCGAGCCGAATCGCGACCGCGACGAAGGCCAGGCTGACCATCAGGCCCACGAGCGCGAGGGGCGCGAGATCGCCGCGCCCGAACGCCACCAGCAGCGCACCTCCCGCGAGGGCGCCGGCCGGTTGCACGAGCGTGTCGCGCAACGTGCGAGCCCGGCCCCGACTTTCGGCGGCGATCGGGTTCATGAGGAGGTCGGCGGTGGAACGGAACAAGGAGACCCAGCCCAGCTTCCGTAGCCAGCGCACGACGAGGATGACGAGGATGACGATGCCGACGCCACGTCCCGAAGCGGCGGCAAACGTGATGGTCGCGAAGCCGATGCCGAGGACGATCGGCAGCACCAGCATCGTCCGCGCGACGCCGAGCGAAGCCATCAGTCGATTCGCCAGGAACAGCTGGATGATCGACCCGGCTCCGATCACGGTGCCGTTCAACAGGCCGTAGAAGGTCGTGAGCCGCGCCACGTCCGCGTGACCACTCGAGTCCGCGAAGCGCAGAGTGGCCGCGCTGCCCATCAGGTAGTCCATGAAACGCGACAGCAGCGCCGCCAGCAGAAACGCCCCCGCCAGGCGGGCGACCATCGGCTCCGCGAGCGCCTGCCGCGCCTCCGAGCGGACGCGCCGCAGCCCGCCCTCGAGGCGAGCCGGTCGCGCGAGCGGATGGGGCGTGAGTCGATCCCGATAGTCTCGAGCCAGCTCGCGGGCGGGCAGCAGGCCGAGCGCGAGCAGCAGCGCCGCCACGACCAGCAGGACGGAGATCGAGACGCGCAGCGCCAGCGCGGACGACAGGGCCGCCGCAACGAAGCCACCCAGCAGGCTCAGGCCCAGGAGTGGTGGGAAGAGCCGCTTCGCCTGGCGGATGTCGCAGACCTGGGCCGCCACCACCCAGAACTGCAGAAAGAGGATCTGCTCGAACAGGTACCAGAGCAGATACAGGGCGCGGAACGCGAGACCGGGAGCCGCGCGTCCGAGCCAGGCGAACAGCAGTATCGAAAAAGCCGCGACGGCGAGCAGCGATGTGAGGAAGCGTCCGCGGTCCAGCCGATCGATCAATGGAAGAAGCAAGGCGCCGCTCAGCATCACGGCGGCGGAGCTCCTCGCCGGCCTCGCCCTCGGTGAAGACCCATTCTCCGCCGCGCAGGACACGCTGGTGGACCGCGTCTGCCAGACGCCGCAACGCCTCACCGTGGACCGCGGCAAAAAGCGGGATACCGCGCAAGGCGATGATGACTTCCATGAGGGACAGCACGATGGTCGCGCTCATCGCCATGTGCTCTGGCACTTCATCTCGGCTTCCCCCTCGACCCGGTCTCGCACTCGCTGGGATTATAGAAGCCGACCTTTGACTCCCGTCGTCCACCAAATACAATGCGACCGATCAACCAGATGCCTGGCGACACACTCTCACACTACGAAGTCGGCGGCGAGATCGGGTACGGCGGACTGGGTCGCTTTCCCCGGGCTCGCGACAAGCGAGGGGGGCGCGACATTGTGCTCGCCTTGCTGCCGGCGCCTCGTGTCCGAGGCGCGCATCGCTTCCACGCTCGAGCACCGCAACATCGCCCACGTCAGCGCGGTACAAGCCGACGGCGATCGCGAGTTCGTCACGATCGAGCTGGTCGAGGGCGAGCGCCTCGTCGATCTCATGGCCGCTGGCCCGATTCCTCCCGAGCGTGCGCTCGAGATCGCCAGGGACGTCGCCGAGGCGCTCGCACGCAGCCACGACAAGGGGTTGATTCATCGCGATCTCAAACCCGCCAACGTGATTCTCAGCAAGGGCCGCCTGACGAAGGTCATCGACTTCGGCGTCCACGCGCTCCAGGATACCGTCAAGGTGTCAGAGGCTCTGGCTCCGGAGCAGGTGGGTGGCACGTCCGTCGACATCCGCAGCGACATCTTCAGCTTCGGCGGGATGTTCTACGCAATGCTCACCGGCAAGCCACCCTTCACTGGCAAGGACGGCATGGCGGTGATGAGCGCGATCCTCCAGGGGCCGGCACCGGAATTCCCAGCCGCGGACTTCAACGTCAGCCAGGAGACTGCAGCGATCCTCCTGCGCATTCTCGGACAAAGCCTGAAGCTCGACCCCAAGCAGCGCTACCAATCGATGCGCGAGGCTGGCATTTTCCTGCCCGACGCTCCGGATGACCCGATCCGCGCGGATTTGCTGGCCGACTTGCGCTCCGCGCTGATCGCGGCGCGGCGGAAGCAGGTCGAGGAGGAGAAGAAGCCGGCTGGAGGGTGCCTCTCGCGCGGAGCCGCGGCCGTCGTGGCGCTTCTGGCGCTCCTCGGCATCGCACTCAGCTGACGGAGCGCGGCACGCCGGACCGCGTGCAGCCGGTCTTCGCAGCGAGCGACTAGGACTCGCCCGTACGGCGGCTCGCGCGAGCTTCGATCATGGACTCCGGCAGCAGGATCGTCTGCGTCGGGAACGCCAACTCGGCGCCATGTTCCGCCACGATCTCGCCGATGCGGCGAAGCACGTCCTGCTTGACCGCGTGAAACTCGGTCCAGCTCCTGGTCTTCGTGAAGACGTAGATGAAGAAATCGAGCGTCGACGGCGAGAACTGGTTGAGGTTGACCATCAGAGTCTGCCGTTCGGCCTCGATCTCCGGGTGCTCTCGCAGCATCTTCTCGACGGCGGCGACGATCGGCTCGACCTGTGCGAAGTCGTCGTAGCTGAGCCCGAACGTCTCGTAGATGCGCCGGTTCTTCATCCGCGACGGGTTCTCGAGAGAGATGCCCGTGAAGATCGCGTTCGGCACGTAGAGAGGACGACTGTCAAAGGTCCGAATGATCGTCGAGTACCAGCCGACCTGCTCGACCGTCCCCTCGATCTCTCGGTCCGGCGAGCGGATCCAGTCGCCCTCGTTGAAGGGCTGCATCGCGAAGATCATCAGGCCACCGAAGAAGTTGGCCACGACGTCTCGGCTCGCGAAGCCGACGGCCACACCACCGATGCCACCGACGGCGAGCACCGCGCTCAGATCGAAGCCCATAGTCTGCAACACGGTGATCGTCGCGACCACCGCGATCGCAAGGTTGGCGAGTCGACTCAGCGCGTCGATGGTCGTCTTGTCAAGATCGCGGCCCGCGAGCCGCGGACGATCCAGCAGCGAGGCGTGAACGTTGCTGATCCATCGGATCATGATCCACGTGACCGCGACGAGCACCCCGATCTCACGAACCTCGGGAACGAAGCGGGCGAAGCCCTCCGGGGCTCCCTGATTGGCAATCTGGAGTGACAGCGTGGTGACGACGACCCAGACGAGCAGGCTCAGGGGCGCGCGCAGCGCCCCAATCAGCGCATCATCCCAGAAGTTCACCGTGCGCTGCGCTTTGACGGCGAGCCGCGAGAGCAGCCGTCGCTGGAGAAAATCCACGACGACCCCGGCAACGAGGAGAACCACGACGTCCCCGAGCCACACGACCTGTCCCTCGAACGGGAGCCATTGATTCAGCCAGTCCATCGCACCTCCGAGATCGCCCGATCCGTGACGTCAGAGCGAGGTAGGTTATCGCATGGACGAAGCCCTCTCCTACGTCGCGCTCGCGGTCGCCGGGGCCGTCGCCGCAGCGATCAACGTCGTGGCGGGGGGCGGATCGTTTCTGACACTCCCCGTCCTGATCTGGATGGGCCTTCCCCCCACCGTCGCGAACGCCACCAATCGGGTCGGGATCCTCGCTCAGAGCCTCTGGGGAGCGCACGCGTTCGATCAGCGGGGCGTCCTCGACCGACGCTGGGCCAGTGCGACGGCGCCCGCCGCCGTCCTCGGAGCCGTGCTCGGAACGGGACTGGCGCTGCTCGTGGAAGACCCCGACTTCAGGCGGCTGCTCGCCATGCTCATGGTCGTGCTCACGCTGCTCACGCTGGTCGTTCCCTGGCAGCCGCGCGAGACGCCTGCCCCGCCGACCTCCCTGCTCGTCTCGGGCGGCTTCTTCGTCGTCGGAATCTACGGTGGCTTCGTGCAGGCGGGCGTGGGCTTTCTGATCCTCTCCGTCACGACGCTGGCGGGCGTCGACCTGGTCCGTGGCAACGCCCTCAAGTTCGCCTGCATCCTGGTCTTCACCCCGCTCTCCCTCGCGATCTTCGTCTGGCAGGGAATGGTCGAGTGGGGACCGGGACTCTGCCTCGCCGTGGGCAGCATGGTCGGGAGCGAGTTCGGCGTCCGGATGACGATCCTCAAAGGCCATCGCTGGCTGCGGGTCGTGGTCAACCTGGCCGTGATCGTGTTCGCGGTACTGCTGTGGGTCGGCTGAGCGCACCTCAGACGTTTCGGGTAGAGTTTTCGGGCGAGTGAGCCAGCGCCAGCCGGCCCCGAGCCGGATCCCACGCCGTTTCGGTCGGCACGTACTCCCGCTCGCGGGCGTTCTGCTCTTCTTCTGGCTGCTCCTTTCGGGCCGGGCCGATCCATTCCATCTCGGCCTGGGCATCCTGAGCGCCCTCGGGATCGCGGTGGCGACGCAGCCGCTGCTGCTGCTCGCACCCCCGATCGGAAACCCCGGCGAGCACCCGCTCGCGGGCCACCCCTGGATGCGCCTGCTCGGCTACATACCGTGGCTGATCGTGCGCATCGTCCAGGCGAGCCTGCAGGTCGCTTACGTGGTGATTCACCCGTCCCTGCCTATCGATCCTGACGTCGTTCGCGTCACCCGCCCGCTGCCTCACAATCTCGCCAGGCTCACGCTGGCCAACTCGATAACGCTGACTCCCGGCACGGTGACCCTCGACGTCGAGGGCGACGAGTACGTCGTCCACGCGCTGACGCGAGGGGATCGGATCGACGCCTCCGACCCCCTGGTCACGAGAGTCGCAGCGCTGTTCGAGGCGCCCCCCGAAACGAAATGACGTACGCCCTTCAAGCCGCGGGCGGCGCGATCCTGCTCGGACTGCTCGCGGCGCTGTACCGGGTGCTGCGTGGCCCAACGATCTGGGATCGACTCAGCGGCCTCGGTGTCATGCTCACCAAGACGATCGTATTGCTGCTGCTGGTCGGAGAGTTGAGCGATCGCCTCGACGTCTACCTCGACATCGCGCTCGCCTACGCGATGATCGCTTTCATCGGAACGCTGGCGCTGGCGCGCTACGTCGAGATCCGCAAGGCGGCCGAATGAGCGTGGTCGCCCTCCCGCTGCTGGCGGCCGGCACCCTGATTCTCCTCACGGGCGCCGTCGGCGTCATCCGCCTCCCCGATTTCTACACGCGCCTTCACGTGCTCGGCAAGAACGACACCCTCGGCATGGCCCTCGTCGCGCTCGGAATCGCCGCGCTCGAAGGCTTCGTGCTCGAGAGCGGCAAGATCCTGTTGATCCTGCTCTTCGTCGCGCTCGCCAACCCCACGGCGACACACGCGCTGGGCCGCGCGGCGTATCGAGCCGGCCTGAAGCCGTGGCGTCGGAGTCCCGAGTGACGGAGCCCCTCGCCGCGCTGTTTCTCGTGTGCATGCTCGCATGCGCCGTCGCCGTGCTGCTCGTCCGCGACCTGTTCGCGGCGGTCCTCGTCTTCAGCGCGTTCAGCTTCTTCTCGGCGCTGTTCTTTGCCGTGCTCGGCGCCGTAGACGTCGCCCTCACGGAGGCCGTCATCGGTGGCGCCATCACGACGGTCTTCTTCGTCGTCGCCATCGACCGCACCGGTCGGAGGGCTCGCCGGTGAGGCGGGCGGCCTGGCTGGCAGCGCTGCCGGCGGCGGCGCTGCTGTTCTGGGCGGCCCGCGACCTACCGTCGCTCGGTGATCCGGACTCGCCCGCGTCCCGCCACGTTTCCCCGCGCTACATCGAGAGGGCTCGGGCGGAGACCGGCGCCGACAACATGGTGACCGCCGTGCTCGCCGACTATCGCGGCTTCGACACGCTCGGGGAGACGCTCGTCGTCTTCGCCGCCGGAATCGCCTGCATGCTGCTGCTCCTCGGCGGCCACGCGACCGCGGAGCGACGGCCGGCGCCGGCGGCCTTCGGCAGCCCGGTGCTGGACGCCGCCGTGCGATTGCTCACGCCGTTTCTGATGCTCTTCGCCGCCTACGTCCTCGCCCACGGACACGACAGCCCCGGGGGTGGCTTTCAGGGCGGCGCGGTGTTGGCTGGCGCCTTGATCCTCGTCCGTCTGGTCCACGGCCGGGACGTCGCCTGGGGACTGAGGCCCGAGGCGGCCGTCGCGCTCGCCTGCGGCGGCGCTCTCTTGTACGCCGGGATCGGCGCGGCCGCGCTCGCATTCGGCGGCAGCTACCTCGACTACTCGGCGTTGCCACTGCCGGCCGCGGGAGCGGCCAAGCGAGCGCTCTCGACCCTGGTCATCGAGGCCAGCGTGTTCATTGCCGTCACCGGCGTGCTGTCCCTGATCTTCTACTGCCTCGCCCCCGTTTCGGACGACGACGCGGCCGCATGAGCGCCTCGGACGCCGCCTACCTGGCTACCGTCACGCTGGTAGCGCTGGGTCTGCTCGGGTTGGTGCAGACGCCCAACCTGCTCCGCAAGCTGATGGCGCTCAACATCCTCCAGGTCGGCGTGATCGTCTTCTTCATACTCCTGGGCCACAAAACTCAGGCCGCGCCGCCCGTGGCCGCGCACGGCGAGTCATTGTTGCGCGCGAGTGACTACGCGAACCCGCTCCCTCACACGCTGATGCTGACGGCGATCGTCGTCGCGGTCAGCACGACGGGCGTGGCTCTGGCACTGCTGATCCGCATCTCGCGGCGCTACGGCACTCTCGATGAGCACGAGCTTCTGCAACGAATGCGCGAACGTTGACGAGCGCGCTCCCGCTCGCGATCGTCGTCCCGCTGATCGGCGCGCTCGCCGCTCCGTTGGTCGGACTGCGCTCCGCGCGGGCGGTACGTCTCGTCACGCTCTGGAGCCTGGTCGCCGGCCTCGTTACGTGCTGCGGCCTGCTGGGCGAGACGTTGAAGCTGGGCAGCGTGCGCCACTTCGTCGGAGGCTGGCCGCCGCCCTGGGGCATCGAGCTGATCGCCGGCCCGGTGGCGGCCGCCCTCGCGGCGCTCTTACAGCTGATCGCTCTGCTCGTGTGGATCTACTCCGGCCGCGACGCGGCGCGAGCGGGGATCTCGGCAGGGGCGTTCGCCTCGCTTTACCTGCTGCTCGTCGGCGGCCTCGTCGGCATGACCCTCACCGGCGACCTGTTCAACCTCTACGTCTTTCTCGAGATTTCCGGCCTGGCGGCGTACGCGCTCACCGCTTCGGGCGGAGACAGGGCCGCCGTCGCCGGCTTCCGCTACCTGCTCGTCGGCACCGTGGCCGGCAGCCTCTATCTCCTCGGCGTCGGCTACCTGTACGCGCTGACCGGCTCGCTGAACATGGCCGACGTCGCCGCTCGCCTCCCCGCGAGCGGCGCGACGTCCGCGCTAGCCGTGGCGCTGGGGCTCATCACGGTCGGCCTGTCGGTGAAGGCGGCGCTGTTCCCGCTGCATGGCTGGCTGCCGGACGTCTACAGCTACGCCTCGACGCCCGTCGCGGCGTTCACGTCGGGGGTCATGGCCAAGGTCAGCGTCTTCGCCTTGATCCGCATCCTGTACGGGGTGTTCGACGCCGCCGGACCCGCCGCCCACGCGCTGCCTCTGCTGAGCTGGGCGGCCTGCGTCGCCATCCTCGCGGGTTCCGCCCTGGCGATCGCGCAACGGGAGGTGCGGCGCATGCTGGCCTACTCGAGCGTCGCGCAGATGGGCGCGATTCTGCTCGGCGTGGCGCTCGGCAACGCCGCCGGGCTGACCGGCGCGCTGCTGCACGTCCTCCACCACGGGCTGATGAAATCCTGTCTGTTCCTGATCGCGGGCGGCGTCGCCGGCTCGCGCCACGAGGTGCGACTCGATCGTTTCTCCGGCCTGTCCCGTCGCATGCCCGCCACCAGCGCGGCCTTCGTCGTCGCGACGCTGTCGCTGATCGGCCTGCCCCCGACGGCGGGCTTCTTCAGTAAGTACTACCTCCTGATCGGTGCGATCGAGGCGGGTGACGGCGTCGCCGTCTTCGCGCTCGTGGTGAGCTCGCTGCTCACGGCAGGCTACTGCTTCCGCCTGCTCGAGCGCGTCTATCTGCGTCCCGCGCCGGAGGGGGCGTCCGCCGCGGAGCTGCCCGCCGCGATGCTCGCCCCGATCGCGACGCTCGCCGCGGGCATCGCGCTCGTCGGCCTGTTCAATCAGCCGATCGTGGCGCACGTGATCCGCGCGGCGCTGCCTGCGGGCCTGCAGTGATCGAGCTGGTCTCCTGGCGACCCGTGATCGCCGTCACCGTTTCGCTGATCGCCGCCGTGCTCATCCTCGCGACGCGGCGCCTGGCGGGGCTCGCGATGCTGTGGACGCTGGTCGCCGCCGTGGTCAAGCTGGGCGTCGTCGTCTCGCTGCTCCCCGTCGTCCGGGCCGGTGGGACAGTGGCGTCTCCCGCCTGGCCGCTCTTTCCGGGTCACGACCTGCAGCTGCGCGTCGACGCGCTCGGGTTGCTCTTTGCCCTCGTCGCCTCGACGCTCTGGCTCTTGACCTCCGTCTACTCGCTCGGCTACATCCAGGTCGAGGACGAGGCGCGAAAGCCGCGCTACTTCGCCAGCTTCGCTCTTTGCCTGGGCGCGACGATCGGCGTGGCGTTCGCAGCGAACCTGCCGACTTTCTTCGTCTTCTACGAGCTGTTGACGCTCGCCACCTACCCGCTGGTCGTCTTCAACCGGACCGAGGAGGCGGTGGCCGCCGGGAGAAAGTATCTGCTCTACACGTTGACCGGCGGGCAGCTGTTGCTGGTGGCGGTGGTCTGGACATCCTGGATCCTTCCCGGCGAGGGCTTTCGCGGAGGCGGCTTTCTCGACGGTGCCGTTTCGGACCTCACTGGCGTCGCGCTGTTCGCGCTCTTCATCGGGGGCTTGGGGGTCAAGGCAGCGCTGATGCCCCTCCACGGCTGGCTGCCGGCCGCAATGGTGGCGCCTACGCCGGTGAGCGCGCTGCTGCACGCGGTGGCGGTCGTCAAGGCCGGCGTGTTCGGCTGTCTGCGCGTGGTGGGTTTCGTATTCGGCGTCGATCTGATGCGTGGGTTGGGTCTCGACGTGGCGCTGGCGGCGCTCGCCGGAACGACGATCCTGTTGGCGTCGCTGCGGGCCTTCGGCGAGGACCACCTCAAGCGACGCCTCGCCTACTCGACCATCGGCCAGCTCTCGTACATCCTGCTCGGCGCTGCTCTGGGCTCGTTTCTGGCGCTGCTCGGCGCCTTCTTCCACATCGCCGCCCACGCCTTCATGAAGATCACGCTGTTCTTCTGCGCGGGGGCGATCCAGCGGACATCGGGGCGCGGCTTCATCAGCGGCCTCGCGGGGTTGGGGCGACACATGCCCATCACCTTCGCGGCCTTCGGCGTCGCTGCTCTGGGGTTGGCCGGCGTGCCGCTCTTTGTCGGCTTCGTCAGTAAGTGGAGCCTCGGCCTGGGCGCCGTCGAAGCAGGTCGGGCGCTGTTCGTCCCGCTGCTCGTCCTGAGCGGCGTGCTGAATCTGGCCTATCTCATCCCGATCGTGCGGACCGGCTTCTTCGACGAGTACGTGCCGACCCAGCCCCTCGAGCCACGGGATAAGCGACTCTGGCTCCCGATCGCGGCGACCGCGGGAGCGAGCGTCGTGCTGGGCATCTACCCCGACGCCCTGTTCGATCTGTACCAGCTCGCAACGATCGCCGCCGAAGACGTCGTGATCGCGCCGGTTCGCTGGGCCGTCGGACCATGAGCAGGACCGTAGCGGCAATCACCCTCCCCGCCGCACTCCTCGCGCGCGCCGCTTCGGCCGCCGAGACCGGAGGTTGGCGCAGTCTGCCGGGCTTCGACCTGGTCCTCGGCCTCGTCGGCTGCGCGGCGATCGTCTGGATCTCCAAGTGGCTCGGACGCCGCTGGCTGCAGCGGCCCGAGAGCTACTACGACGACGAGTCACCGTGAGCCTCCATCCCGCTGTCGCGCTCGTCTCGACGGGCGCCCTGCTCGTCGCGCTCCGCGGTCGTGGCGGCGGCGCGCTCATGCTCACAGGCGCGCTCACGAGCGCCGCCATGGTCCTGAATCTCGCCCCGGGTCAGTCGTCCTTGCTTCACCTGGGCGCGTGGGATCTGGCGCCTCTTTACGTCGATCGGCTGAGCTGGCTCTTCGGTCTGGTCTTCACGCTGATCACCGTGATCGGCTCCCTCTACGCGATGCACGTCGAAAGGCGCCGCGAGCACGTGGCCGTGTTGGTCGCCGCGACCGGGTCGCTGCTGGTCGTTTTCGCGGGCGACTGGATCACCTTGTTCGCAGGATGGGAGCTGATCACCGTCGCCTCGGCGGTCCTCATCTGGCTCGGCCAGGAAGACGACGCGCGCGGTGCGGGGTTGCGCTATCTGATGCTGCACGCGAGCGGCGGAGCGCTGCTGCTCGCCGGCATCATGCGAACGGTCGGGCAAGGAGCCGGCATGCAGGTCTCGCCCCTCAGCCGCGAGCAGGATCCGGTCGCGTTCTGGCTGATCCTCGGCGGCGTCGCGATCAACGCGGCGATCCCGCCGCTCCACGCCTGGCTGACGGACGCGTACCCGCGCGCTTCGGTGACGGCGTCCGTCTTCTTGAGCGCGTTCGCGACGAAGACGTCTGTCTACGTCCTGATCCGGGTCTTCCCCGGCGCCGATGTCCTCGTTGGGCTCGGAGTGGCGATGGCCTTGTACGGCGTCGTCTACGCGGTGCTCGAGAACGACATCCGCCGGCTGCTCGCGTACCACATCGTCAGCCAGGTCGGCTACATGGTCACCGGCGTGGGCCTCGGCACGGCGCTGAGCCTCGATGGCGCCGCGGCGCACGCCTTCTGCCACATCCTCTACAAGGGGCTGCTCTTCATGGGCGCCGGAGCGGTGATCCACGCTACCGGACGCCACCGCCTCACGGAGCTGGGAGGGCTCGCCCCGCGAATGCGGGCGGTGCTGCTGCTGTATTGCGTCGGGGCCGTGTCTATCTCGGGCTTTCCCCTGTTCAACGGCTTCGTCAGCAAGTCGATGATCGTGTCGGCCGCCGCCGCCGCCGGTCGCGAAGGAGTCGAGCTGCTGCTGCTCGTGGCCAGTGTAGGCACATTCCTTCATACCGGCCTCAAGCTGCCCTACTTCGTCTTCTTCGGCGAGCGCTGCGACGCCGAGGTCAAGCCGGTTCCGCGCAACATGCTGGCCGCGATGGCGATCGCCGCCACGCTCTGCTTCGCGATCGGCGTGCAGCCCGGCCTGCTGTATGCGTGGCTCCCGTTCCGCGCCGGGTATCACCCCTACACGTCTGGCCACGTCCTCGCATCGCTGCACCTGCTGGCCGGAACGGGACTCGCCTTCTGGTGGCTGCGGGACAGCCTCGGCGGTCCCAAGACGATCAGCCTCGATACCGACTGGTTCTACAGGCGCCCCGGTGGGCGGCTCGGTGTGGCACTGACCCAGCTCGCGGCGCGAGGCGGCGCCGCCCTCGAACGCGCATCCTCGTCGTGGGCCGCGACCGTCGAGCGACGACTACGAGATCCGCTGGCCTGGCTACGCGCGGCCGCGCCGGACGGTCTCTACAGCCCCGACAACGATCGGCTTCCCGTCGGAGCGACGCTGTTCTGGATCGTCGCCTACTTCGCGATCCTCGCCTTCTTCGCGCGTGGCTGAAGACCCGGCGCGTGGCTGACGTGAATGCGACGCTCTCCCGGCCTGGCGAGCCAATGACCGCGGCGCGGGATCGAGCTCGGGCAAGCGCTATGATCCGGCATCCGAATCGTATCGAGGAGGGACCATGACGACGAGGCGCAGTTTCATGGGGGCGGCCGCCAGTGCCGCAGCGGTTTCGGTGCTTCGCGAAGGCGGGCTCGCGCGGGTCCAGGCGGCGAGCCGCGCCACGTCCGGACGCGGCCCCGAAGCGGTCGCGGCCGACGAGGACTACTGGCGAGAGATCCAACAGGCCTTCACGGTCGATCGCACGATCATCAACCTCAACAACGGGGGCGTCTCTCCGTCGCCAGCCGACGTTCACGAGGCGCTCAAGCGCTATCTGGATCGCTCCAACGAGTGTCCCGTGTACACGATGTGGGAAATCCTCGAGCCGGGCGACGAGATCCTGACGACCAATCAGGACTACGGGCGCATGCTGACGACCTGGCGCCAGCGCGAGCGTCGCGAGGGCCTGGTCCTCAAGACGATCTCGTTCCCCACTCCGCCGCCGAGCATGGACGACCTCGCGCAGCGCTTCGAACGGGCGATCACGCCGAAGACCAGGGTCATCCTCGTTTGCCACATCACCAACCTCACGGGCCAGATCTTCCCGATCAAGCAGATCGCCCGACTGGGGCGCGAGCACGGCATCGAAGTCATCGTCGACGGCGCCCACGCCTTCGCCCACTTCCCGTTCACGCGCGACGATCTCGATTGCGACTACTACGGCACGAGCCTGCACAAGTGGCTGCTGGCGCCGATCGGCAGCGGCTTCCTCTACGTCCGCAAGGAGAAGGTCCCGAAGCTGTGGCCGCTGATGGCCGCTCCGGGGAAGATGGATGACGACGTCCGCAAGTACGAGGAGATCGGCACCCATCCCGCTGCCAACCACAACGCCGTCGCCGAGGCGCTGACCTTCCACAACGGCATCGGCGTCGAGCGCAAGGCGGCGCGGCTGCGCTACCTGCGCGACCGTTGGGCGCTGCGGCTCAAGGAGCACCCCAGGGTCCGGCTCCTCCCCAGCCTCGATCCGGAGATGGCGGGCGCGATCGCCACAGTGAACATCGAGGGAGTGGACCCGCGGGCGCTCAAGGAGCATCTGTGGAAGCAGCGACGCGTCTTCGTCGTGCCGATCGTCCATGATGAATTCCAGGGAATTCGCGTCACGCCCAACATCTACACCACACTGGACGAGGTCGATGTCTTCGCCGAGGAGATGGAGCACGTCATCCAGCGCGGACTGCCGGCGTAGCCCAACCCCGGGTGAGCAGCTGACGATCTGGTGAGCCACAGAGGCACAGAGACACGGAGAACGAGCCAGCTTTGACCGCGTCTCGAAGAAGCCAGGCGGCCGCGCCTTGGAGTGCAACACGGTCGCACCTCGTGGTGCGAGTCGATCGCCGCGGACCGATCGGGATCCACATGCCCTCGATCGGGATGACGACCGATCGAAGCCTGCCGTTCCTCCGTGCGTTCTCTGCGTCTCTGTGTCTCCGTGGCCGCCGTTGATCGGAGTCGCCCACTGACGGCTCCACGCAAGCCGCGAGTCGTGGTCCTCGGCGGCGGCTTTGCCGGCGTCTACACGGCCCTCGAGCTGGAGAAGCGGCTCGGACGCGGGGACGATTTCGAGATCGCCCTCGTCAACAAGGAGAACTACTTCGTCTTCCAGCCGATGCTGCCCGAGGTGATCTCGGGTGGCGTCGGCATCCTGGACATCGTCAGCCCGCTGCGCCGCATGCTGCCGCGCACCGACATTCACGTGCGCGAGATCGAGCGCGTCGACGTCTAGCACAAGCAGATCATCACGGCGCCGGGTTTCCGGCCCCAGCCTCACGTGATCCCCTTCGACCACCTGGTCGTCGCCCTCGGCACCGTCACGGACTTTCGCGGCATGCGCGGCCTGCCCGAGCACGCGATGCCGTTCAAGAACATGGGCGACGCGCTCGCCCTCCGCAATCACGTCATCCACGCCCTCGAGGAGGCCTCGATCGAGTCGGACCCGGAGCTGCGTCGACAGCTGCTGACGTTCGTAGTCGCGGGCGGCGGCTTCTCCGGCGTCGAGGTCGTCGCCGAGCTGAACGACTTCGTGCGCGGCGTTGCCAAGAGCTACCGCGGCATCGATGCTTCGGAGCTTCGCGTCGTCCTGCTGCACTCGCGCGACCGGGTGCTTCCCGAGGTCTCGGAGCAGCTGGCCCTGTTCGCGCAACGGCTGCTCAAGAAGCGCGGTGTCGACCTGAGGCTGCTCACGCGGCTCCACGCCGCGACCGGAACCGAAGCAGTCCTCGAGGGCGGGGAGCGCATCCCGACGCGAACGCTCGTGTCGACGGTGCCGTCGTTCCCTCATCCGCTGGTCTCTGCGCTGGGGCTGCCCTGCAGCGAGAACGGCAGGCTCCTCGTCAACCAAGAGCTGCACGTCGATAGCGGCCACAGCGTCTGGGCGCTCGGCGACACGGCGAGGGTACCGGCGCCAGGCGGCGGTATCGCGCCCCCAACCGCACAGCACGCGACGCGCCAGGCGGCCATCGCCGCTCACAACGTCGTCGCCACGGTCCGCGGCGGCTCGAAGAAACGCTACGACTTCAAGGGCCTCGGTCAGATGGGCTCGCTCGGCCACAGAAGCGCCGTGGCCGAAGTGTTCGGCTTCCAGGTCTCCGGCTTCCTGGCGTGGTGGTTGTGGCGCACGGTCTATCTGATGACGGAATTTCCTAGATTACGGTCTTGATTGTTAAGCTACCTGAGCTGTAACTTGGTTCTCAGGTAGTCCATGCCACGGTTTCCTTTTATCCGGTTGCAATTGCCGCAGAGCAGTTGCAGATTGTCCAGCGCGTGTGTGCCTCCCCGCTGCCTGGCAATGATGTGATCGACTTCCAGATGACGTGGTTCGAAATGGGCGTTACACCCCGCGCAGTGACCGCCCTGGTCGCCGTACAGCCATCGGCGGTTCTCTGGGCTGTTGTAGCGTGGCAGCTTGCCAAGGTCCGTTCGAAATGGAATGTCCGTGCGGTGAGCACCATCGTAGAAGAGGCCAAGCTCGTCGCGCATACGCTGTCGGACCAACTCTGCCGCCTTCGGTGAGACGTCGATACCTACCCAATTCCGGTGGAGTTGTTCGGCGGCGATACACGCCGTCGCGCACCCGCAGAACGGGTCCAATACCATGTCTCCGGCGTTGGTGCTGGCCTTAACGATCCGGTCCAATAGAGCCACCGGCTTTTGCGTCGGGTAGCCGGTGCGTTCCACCCTGTCCGAGTTGTTTAGCTTGTCGATGCGCCACACGTCGTCCAAAGGGACGCCGTATTGCATGGCTTCGTCGAGGTAGCGCTTGACGCGCTTTCCACCCCCCGCATCGGACAACACGTACTCTCGCCTATCGTCTTCAACCCGGACCTTCTGCTTCCGAGTCTTGACGTATTCGGCCTTGCCATCCCAAGGGCGAGTCGGGTAGTTAAACTTCGATACTTTCGACGCCGCATAGAACAACACAACGTCATGCCGACGCTCTATATGAGCCCGTAATTGCTTGTTCCAGCCAGAGTATGCCCAAACGATTTCATTCCTGAACTGGTGTCGCCCAAAGATCGAGTCCATGACCACCTTGAGGTAGTGGCTCATCGTGTGGTCGCAGTGGAGGAAGAGCGATCCGGTAGGCTTCAGTACGCGGCGAAGTTCGAGTAGCCGCGCGGCCATGTAGGCGAGATACGACTTATCGCTGTTGGTCATTGCAGCGAGCAGAACGCGGTACAGCGCTGGATGCTTCGCCTCGATGAGGTTGATCCATTCCACGTCCACGTCCGAGAGCGTCCAGATGTCCTTGAACTCTGCACCGGCCGCCTTGCTCCCGATGGGCGCGGCGTAGTTCGCTTTCGAGTTGAAGGGCGGATCGAGGTAGACGAGATCGACCGATGCCGAGTTCATGCCGCGTAGGATGTCGAGGCAATCCCCCGTCCAGATGGTTTGGTGCGCCCAGTTCGGACTACTCATTCGTCGATGGGTAGCTCTAGATTTGTGTTGATCTTCGGATAGGCACGTTGCAACAGCCTCGTGAAGTTGTCCCATTTGGTCGAGGCCCGCATGAGCGCCATCACGCCGCTGATATGCTTCTGAAGCGCCGGATGGCCCGCATCGTGCGTCAGCCATTGGTGATGCATGGCTCGCCTGCGTCCTGTTTCGGTCTTTGGGTTCAGTTTCTCAAGTTCGTTCCTGACGCCAGGGGCGAGCCGATCCCACACGCAATCGTTCGTGTACCGTCCAATAACTTGCGGTCTATTCACCTTCATGCCCTGCCATTGCCACCCTCGAAGCCGGAAGATTTGCTTGTAGAACTCATCAGGAAATCTCTTCGCCCATTTCGCTTGTTCCGCCAGCAAGTACTTGTCGAGGATCTTGTTCAGGGCCTTCCTATCCCTGATTTCCTGGTAACTCGTGGCCTCATCGACGAGCGCGACAATGCCTACCATCGCTAGACCGCGCATCAGCACATCACTTGCGGCCGCTGTACGCTGTTGCGAGGGAAGAAGCACTCTGGCATCACGCGCCTGGAGGTATACGTTGCAGGCTTTCGGAAGCAGTTCTGCTTCATAGCCGTAAACGTGTCCTCGTCCTGGTACAGCGAAACGGATGCGCCTGCTCGAAGCGGCTAGTTCCTTTGTTATGTAGGGTTTAAGGTTGTCAGAGGCGAGGAAAGGGGCAATCTGTTCGAAACGGGCTCCCTTTCCTTGTGGACGACTCGACCGATCTAAGGCACGAAGTACGCCGGATTGAGTCAGGACTCTCAGCCCGTTATCTAGCACCGCGCAGTCGATGGTGACGGGTCCGATTTGGAGTTCACCGGTGTGCGTGGCCTTCGGAATGCTCATCCGATCACCCCTAATCCCCTGTCGATGGTGAGAGCAAACTGATGATCGGGCTCGACGCCCCGCAGATTGTAGCGATAGCAGAACTCGTCCACGTAGCGTTGCAGGTGTTTCCGGCTGACGCTGTGGAACTGACCGAACATGCCGCGTTTCAGGAGCGCCCAGAAGCCTTCAATCGTGTTCGTGTGAATCTGACCATCGACGTACCACTGCGCGTGTTTGATGACGGCGTGCGGGAGCACCTTCGCCATGCCGAGGTAGCCCTTGTATTCATCGGTGATCAAGCTGGCCGTGGTGGTGTCGATACGATCCTTCACGAAGGCGCGGAGATGACGCCCCTGCAGTCTGGTCTTCTTCGTCGCCGTCGCGGTGACCGAGCCGCCGCGTTCAATAGCCCCAATCACGGGTGTCTTCTTCGTTCCGCGCCCAGGTTTCGACGGAGGGCCACCTTTGCGAGGTTTTCCGCCGACATAGGTCTCGTCCATCTCGACGATGCCAGTCAGCAGGGGGCGTTGATTGGCTTGCGTCATCGCCTTTCGAATCTGCATCGAGATCCGCCACGCCGTGTTCTTGTTCACCTTCAGATCCCGCGAGAGCTGAAGCGCTGAGAGTCCCTTCTTCGCGTTCAATATGAGCATGACGGCGAGGAACCACTTCTGAAGTGGCAGGTGGGTATGGTGGAAAATTGTCCCTACCGTGACGCTGAAGGAGGTCTTGCACGCGTAACAGCGGTGTCGATGCTGAAGCCGCGCCGTGCGGTTGGAGGTGCAGTAGGGGCAACGCGGGATCTCACCCCATCGGGCGCGCTCGAGATGGGCGATGCAATCGCGCTGTGTGGGGAACCGCTCGAAAATCTGTAGAATGTTCATGACAGGTAGTCCTTTCATCGTGTTGAATCGTTCTCTCACAAGACGATCCTCGCACGGGGAGGGCTACTTGTCGAGACCTTAAACTAGGAAATTCCGTCTGATGAAGCTGCCTGGCTGGGGCCACCGCATGAAGGTCGCGACCTCCTGGACCTACGATCTGTTCCTACCCCGCGAGCTGGTGCAGCTGAAGCTGCAGGGGACGCGCGGCATCCACCGCGAGCACTTCGAACCCGGCCAGGAGGTGTTCCGCCAGGGCGACCTCGGCGACCGCGTCTACATCCTCATGCGCGGCAAGGTCGAGGTCATCAAACACCTGGACGGCGGCGTTGAGCAGCGCCTGGCCACGCTTTCGCAAGGAGAGACGTTTGGCGAGATGGCGCTGCTCAACGAGACCCGGCGCACCGCCACGATCCGTTGCATGGAGCCGACGGACTGCCTGAGCCTGCCCAAGGGGGAGTTCACCGCGCTGGCCGCCAACCTGCCGGACCTGCGCAAGAGCTTCGATCGCGTGATGGAGGAAAGGGAGGAATCCACCGCTCGCGCGGCGACCCAAGACACGAGCGGAGACTCTCCATGAAGTGGTGGATCGAACACACCCTACCGGCGCACGCGCGCGGCAAGCTCCAGCGGGTCTACGAGCGCTACGGGCTCGGGGACGCGACCGACAACATCATCCTCGCCCACTCGCCTGTCCCGGACGCGCTCGACTCGCTGATGCTCTTCTACAAGCGGGTCATGCACGGTACCAATGACCTCCCCTACGTCGAACGCGAGATGGTGGCGGTCACCGTCTCGGTGCTCAACGGCTGCCACTATTGAATCGAGCACCACGCGCGGGGGCTGCTCCGGGAGAGCGGCGACGAGGAGCTGGTCAGCGGGCTGAAACGCAATCCGCATACCGCGGCGGTGGCGCCACGGCAGCGGGCGCTGCTCGACTACGTCATCCGTCTCACCGAGACGCCGTGGGACGTGACCGAGGAGCTCCTGGAAAGGATGCGCAATGTCGGCTACAGCGACCAGGCGATCGCAGCCGCGAACTTCATCGCCGGGTTCTTCGCCTGGTGCAACCGTGTGATCGACGGCCTCGGCGTCCCGCTCGAGGAGTACTGGGACGAGGACATCCGCAACCGCGAGGAGGCGGTCAAGCGCACCCCCCCCCCGGAAGTAACGGCTAGGAGCCAAGCGCGGTCAGCTCGCGCTTCGCTTGGAGGGCCGGCTCGAAGTCGGGATCGGCTTCCTGCCAGAGTGCGAGGACGTCCTCGTAGGCGCGGCGCGCCGCAGATGTGTCGCCGAGGGCTGCGTGCGCACGGGCCGAGCCGAGTAGCGCGAGTTGCTGGAAGGGCAGGGTGATGCTGGGGCCGAGGTTGTGCCAGTAGCGCCCGCGATGGTCGAGGATCCAGTTGTATTCGGCCAGGGCGCGCTCCGCGTCACCCGACGCCAGGTGAGCGCGGGCGCGCAGGTAGATGGTCAGCCCGGGCTGGCCGAGGTCGAGCGGGCCCAGTGCCTCGAGATGGTCGGCCGCGGCGCGCGGGTCACCGGAGTGAAGAGCCACGGCGCCTCGCAGCGACGGCAAGCCGGTCTTCTACAGGTAGGAGTCGTGCGGAGCAGCCTGGCTGAGCTCGTCGCCCAGCTGCGACGCGCCGTCCCTATCGCCGACCAGGGCCCGCGCGAGCGCGAGGCGAAGCGATTCCTCGCCGCCGTCGTCGGCCTCGACCGACGCGATCAACGTGCGCGCCTCACGAGCCCGCCCGACCAGCGCATGCCCCGCTGCCAGGTCGAGGGTCCAGCGATGGCCGGTCTCCGGGTTTCCCGCTTCCCTCGCCAGACGACTCGCTCGCTCCCCCAAGGTGCGAGAGTCCTCCAGCCGCCCGTGCGACCAGGCTTCGACGGCCGCGGCGCCCAGCAGCCGGTGCTCGGCGGAGTGACCCTCCGCCGCCAGCTGGGCCCCGCGCTCGTCGCCGGCACCATCGCACACGCCGGCCCAGAACAGGAACAGCCGAAGCGTCGAGCTGTCTAGCCCGCGCCCGTGGGCACGCGCGACGATGGCCCGCATCTCGTCGAATCGCCCCATGAAGAAGTAGCTCGCCGCGACGTTGGCGTACGGCAGCACGTGATCCGGCTCCAGGGCGAGCGCGGCGAGGGCTTCGTCCAGAGCCGCATTGAGATCCCCCGAGCGGAGGTATTGGACCGAGAGGTTGTTCACGGGCGTCCAGTCGCGCGGGTAGGTCTTCTTCCACCGCTCGTAAACCGCCTGGGCCTTGTCGACCTCTCCGGTGACGGAGTTGTAGTAGTGCGCGGAGATGTAGAGGCGCTCCAGCTCGCTGACGCGGTCGCGAAGCTCGAAGGCCCGGCGGTAGTGTTCGTGCTGCGCGCGAAGCTCTCCCCTGTTGCCCAGGGTAGTGCCGAGTTCTCCGTGAGCCACGGCGAAGTCGGGGTCCAGCTCGATCGCGCGGCGGAAGCTCCGGATCGCGGCCTCCGTGTTGCCGCGGCTGCGCTCCTGGTTCGCGAGGCTGTACGCCTTCAGCGCTTCGAGGGAGCCCGTCGTCGCCTGCTCGATCGGGACGTCGAGCTTCGCGACCGAAGCGAGGGATTCTCCCAACCGCCCGCGCAGGCGCCGCGCCGCGTCGCCCAGGGCGCCGAGCACGGCCTCCTGGCCTGCCGCCTGTTCCTGCTCGAGGGCGAGAGACTCGCCAACAGCACATTCCTGAGCGTCGAGAGCGACTACGTAGCTCGAACCGAGTTTGGCGATCGACCCGGCGATCTGAGCCTTCGCACCGATTCGCTGACACACCTCACGGGCGACCCGCACCGTGAGACGCTCGTCCGGAGAGCGCTTCATGCGCTCGAGGGTGGAGCGGACCTGCCCACTACCAACGAGCTTGAGGAAGGGCGACTACTCGAGCTGGACGCGCAACGCCTGCTTCAGCGTCTCGTCGAAGACGTCTTCTCCGGTCGTGTTCGTGAAGTCTGTCAGCAGGATCGTGTCGCGATCGGTGAGAGCCGGCCCTTCGCGCGACTGAAGGACGAGCGCGATCGTCGCCGCGCCGACGACTGCTGCCAGGGGGAGCGCGAGCTTCCAATGGCGCCGCGCAGCCCTCACGGCGCTGCGGCTCATGGAGAGCTCGTCGTCCGCTCCTGTCGCCACCGGCACCGCCGCCACGTGAGCCCGGGACTCGCCCGAGCTCGTATCCCGGCGCAGCCGTTTCAGGTCGGCGAGCAGGTCGTCCGCGTGCTGATAGCGGGTCTGACGGTCTTTCTCGAGGGCGGTGTTGATGATGCGCTCGATCTCGCCAGGTAGATCGGGATTCAGGGCGACCGGAGCCGTGGCGGCTTTCGAGAGGATGCCTTCGAAGATCACCGCCGACGTCTGTCCCTGGAAGGGCAGCTGCCCCGTCGCCATCTCGTAAAGCACGACGCCGAACGAGAAGAGGTCGGTGCGCGGGTCGAGGGGTTCGCCGCGCGCCTGCTCGGGCGACATGTACGCGACGGTCCCGAGGGCGGCGCCCGGGCGCGTCAGATGGTCGGCGCTCTTCGTGTCCAGGGCCGTGTCGGAGCTCACCGCCCCCGGGCTCGGCACGTCGCCCTTGGCGAGGCCGAAATCGAGGACCTTCACATGCCCGCGCCGGGTGACGAAGATGTTGGCCGGCTTGATGTCCCGGTGGACGACACCCGCTTCGTGAGCCGCCGCGAGGGCTTCGGCTATCTGTGTCGCGTAGTCCAGCAGTCGGTCGACTGGAACCGCACCCCGCTGGATGAGGTACTTGAGCGTCTCCCCTTCCATCAGCTCCATCACGATGTAGCGCTTGCCGCCGTGGTCGCCGATATCGTGGATCGTGCAGATCCCAGGGTGGTTCAGGCTCGACGCGAGGCGCGCCTCACGCTCGAAGCGCTCGAGGGACGCGGGGTCGGCGGCGAGCTCGTCGGGCAGGAACTTGAGAGCGACTCGGCGTCCGAGGTTGAGGTCCTCCGCCTCGTAGACGACGCCCATGCCGCCGCCACCGAGCTTGTTCAGGATGCGGTAGTGGCCGATGGTCTCGCCGTTCACCTGGCGGAGTCTAGCGGTGTGCTGCGTGAGGCGGTAGGCCCAGCCGTCACCATGAGCCTGGCGGCGAGACCGTGGCAGTGGCTCGCTGTTGCGACGAGGTAAGACCGGGATCCGGCGGCGAGCCCATCCAACAGCCTTTCGCGCGCCGCCAGGATCGTCGCGATCGGGATCGTCGCGACAGCGTAGATCAGGTGGAGGCACGGAAAAACGAGGGCCTCGTCCGCGCGCCCTTCCGTGGCGCTCAGCCGCTCCGCCAGACTCCAGTCCTTCGGCCCGCGGGTGTGCGGGCAGAGATCCGGCTCGATGCACGTCGGGGGGCACAGCCACGTCGCGAACGACAGCGCGCGGCCTCCGTCTCCAGTCACGCGCTCGAACGGCGTTCCGACCTCGCCCAGCTCCCCGTCCCGTCCGACCTCCGCTCCGGCAGCCTCGGCATGGCGTCTCAGCCAGTCGATGAGCAGGTGGGGCGCCCAGTGGTAGGGGACGAGATGATCCTCGGCGCCGTCCGCGTCAAGATTGGCGAAGAGCCAGTCGCTCCAGGCCGAGATTTCGAGCCGAACGGCCCCGCCGACAACCTCGGCAGCCAGGCACGACGGATCCAGATCGACGACGACGATCGCCTCTGTCTGGAGCCGACCCGCCTCGACGGCACGTCTCAGCTGCCGTACGTAGAAGACGCCCGTTTCGCCGCCTCCAATAATGATGAAGCGCCGCACGCGCTGCACGTCGAGCATCGCGCTAGAGATGCTTTCGGAGGAACTCGACGCTGCGGGCGAAGCTCAGCTCCGCGGCCGCGCGATCGTAGACCTCGGGTCGGTCGTCGTTGAAGAACGCGTGTCCCGTGCCGGGATAGGTGTGGAACTCGTAGGGCTTCCCGAGGGCGTCGAGCGCCGGTGCGATACGATCGCGGTTCGCGTTCGCGAAGGCGTCGTCCTCGGCCCAGTGGCCCAGCAGCGGCGCCCGGAGGGCTTCGTATTCGAACTCGATCTTGGGGTGGCCACCGTAGTAGATGATGCAAGCATCGATCTTCTCGGCGTTCTTGCAGGCAGCGAACAAGCTCAGCGCCCCGCCCATGCAGAAGCCGACGCTGCCGACCGGGCTTCCGGTCAGCTCCATGAGCTTCGCCACGGCGCCGCTCATGTCCCGCTCGGCTCGCGCTATGTCGAGTGCCATCAGTAGCTTGCCGGCTTCGTCAGGAGAGCTGGTGACCTCCCCGTGGTAGAGGTCGGGCGCCAGCGCCCGGAACCCTTGGTTCGCGAAGCGATCGGCAACAGCCTTGACGTGCGCGTTCAACCCCCACCACCCCTACAGTACGATGACACCACGGCCGCCAGGCGACGGCGAGCTGGTCAGATAACCGTCGGCGTTGCCGCCGTTCGTGGAGAAACTCACCATTTCGCCCATTGGGGGTCTCCATTTAACCGGAGGAGTCCAGGTTGGCAGTTCTCCACGGGCGGTTCGCTGGAGAGCGCTCCAGGCTCGGCGGGTGCCCGCGCGCCTGCGGCTGCGAGGGCGGCACTGCCCGGGGCCGCTGGGTGGCGATGAGGTCCTGGTAGCGCACCGGGTCGTGGGCGACGGCGAGCTCGAGCACTCGGTAGAACACCATCCCGCGGCTGCGGGAGGTGCGGCGGTTGAAGCGGAACGCGAACTCATTCAGGTAGCTGGCCAGGTGCGCGTCGTTCACCGAGCCCTGGTGGGTACCCAGCAACCACCGCTTGGCTAGCGAGGCGACCCGGTGCACTGCGGGCAGTAGCTCGCCGGGATCCTCCCCGCGGGTTCGGGCGGCCCGCTGGCTGCGCCGGTCGTGGACGTAGCCGAGCTTCTCCAGCCCGCGGTAGCCCTGCCAGCCGTCGGTGACGACCCTCGCGCCCGGCTCGACGTGAGCCGTTACAAAGGCGTGCAACGAGGCGGCCGACGCATCGGTCAGCGGCAGCATCCGGCACCGTCCGAATCCTCTCGGCTCCCGGACCTCCACCGCGATCCCGGTCAAAACCTTCTTGCCTTTGGCCCGGCCGCTGCGCAGCCCCGCCTCCTCACCGCCGATGTAGGTCTCATCTACCTGTACCATCCCGGCCAGCCGGTCCCGGCCCGGGCGCACCAGCACCGACCTCAGCCGATGGAGCATCGCCCACGCGGTCTGGTAGGAGCCGATCTCCAGCGTCCGCTTCAGGCTCAGCGCCGAGATCCCGTCCTTGCCGGTGGCGAACAGCCAGCAGGCGGTGAACCAAACCGTTAGCGGCGTGCGCGTCCGGTCAAAGATCGTGCCCGCTGTCACCGACGTACGGCCGCCGCACCCTGAGCACATGAAGCGACCGTCGCCCAGCCGCCAGCCCCCATCATGGCCGCAGTCCAAGCAGGCGAAGCTGGCGGGCCACCGCAGCCACTCCAGGCAGTCCACATCGGTCCGGAACCAGGCCTGGAACTCGCCCACGGACCGCGGATAGTGCGTGCCAGCACGAGGCTGATCCACCGGCTCAGTTTACACCGGTTAAATGGATACCCCCGAGCCCATTCTGACGCCTCCGACGGCGCCACACCCGAGCCGGACCCGGCTCGCGTCCTATAATGCCGCCATGTCCGCCGCAAAGCACGACTGATGGCGCGCCGCTACAAGATCCCCGAGGGGTTGAAGGTGGCGCCCGACGGCTCATGGCAGACCGGCGACCAGCCCGTCGCTCATCAGGCCACGCTTCGCTATCTGAAGGCACACCTGCAGTTCGAGGACGCAGGGGCCTTCATCGTCGACGGCGAGAAACGCATGCCGATAGAGATCGAGGGACCGCCTTTCGAGGTTCTCGCTTTCGAGCTGGACGAGGCGGCGTCCTCCGCGAAGCTGCGACTCGACGACGGCTCCGAAGAAGAGCTCGACGATGAGACCCTGGAGATAGCAGAGGAGACGGGGCGCTTCGAGTGCCGGGTTCGGCGAGGGCGTGGACGGGCGGCAGTGTCGCGCGGCGCGCACCAGACGCTGCTGGAGCTGGCCATAGAAGCTGATGGCGAGTTCTACCTCCCCTGCGGCGAAAGCCGTTACCTGATTCGTACCTGAGAAGCTTGCTCTTCGGCGCCCACGTCTCGACGACGGCGGGACTCGACAAGGCTCCCGAGCGCGGTCGGAGCATCGACGCCGAGGCCATCCAGGTCTTCACCCGAAACCAGGTCCAGTGGCGCGCGCGCCGGCTGACGATGCAAGAAGCCCGGGACTTTCGGAAAGCGGTGGAGTCGAACGCTGTTCGCGCCGTCGTCGCGCATGGCTCGTACCTCGTCAACCTCGCGAGTCCCGACCGCGAGCTCCGGGACAAGAGCCGGCGCGCGTTCGTTCAGGAGCTGCGCCCCTGCGACGCACTCGGAATCAGCGCGCTGATCTTTCACCCGGGCGCCCACATGGGCGCGGGATCCGAGCGAGGTCTCGAGGCCGTCGCTCGCAGTCTGAATCACGCGATGCGCCGCACCCGGGAGACCGAGCCGCGCATCCTGCTCGAAAACACGGCGGGTGCCGGCTCGACGCTCGGCCGCACGTTCGAGGAGCTGCGCTTCGTCATCGAACGCCTCGACCAGCCCGAGCGCGTCGGTGTGTGCATCGACACGTGTCACCTCTATGCCGCTGGATACGACATTCGCAGCGTGCGGGGCTACGCGAAGACGATGCAATCCCTCGAAGACGAGCTCGGTCTCGAACGGGTTCAGGCGTTCCATCTGAACGACGCCAAGCGGGAGCTTGGGAGTCGCGCCGACCGGCACGAGGGGATCGGTGTCGGCACGATCGGGCGGGAGGCGTTCCGACGACTCGTCCGCGACCGGCGCTTCGCGGGTCGGCCTGCAATCCTCGAAACGCCGAGCGGCCTGGACGGATGGAAGCGCGAGCTGCGACTGCTGCGCCGGCTCGCTCGACCCACCCGGCGTCACGCGACGAGGGAATGACAGCGTCGCGATCGGAGGCCGTCAAGAAGCTCGCCCTCGAGGCGGGCTTCGACATCGTCGGGATCGCTCCCGTCGACCGGCCCGATCACCTCGAGTTCTTTCCCGGCTGGGTGGAGCGCGGCTACGCCGGAGAGATGGGCTACCTGGCGAACCAGGTGGATCGACGCGCGGACGTGCGCACGGCTTTCTCCTGGGCTCGCTCGCTCGTGGTCGTCGGTCTCCAGTACGACACGGCACAGCCCTACTCGATCGACGCCCCCGACGACAGGGGCTGGGTCTCGCGCTACGCGTGGGGCGACGACTACCACGACGTGATGACGAAGATGCTGGACCGTTTGGCCGAGCAGATCGAGGAACGACTCGGCCCGATGCGCTCTCGCCGCTACGTCGATACCGGACCGATCGTCGAACGCGCTTATGCGGCGGCCGCCGGGCTCGGCGCCTGGGGAAAGAACACGTGCCTACTCCATCCCGAGCATGGTTCGTGGTTCTTCATCGGCGAGCTGGTCACGGATCTCGAGCTATCGGGTGACGCCCCTCGCACCGACATGTGCGGAAGCTGCACGGCTTGCCTGGATTCCTGCCCTACAAGTGCCTTCCGCGAACCGTTCGTGCTCGACGCGACGCGCTGTATCAGCTATCTGACGATCGAGATCAAAGGAAGCGTGCCCGAGGAGCTTCGCGAGGGCATCGGGCGTCACGTGTTTGGCTGCGACATCTGCCAGGATGTGTGTCCCTGGAACCGCAAGCGCAGACACACGGCGAGCGACGTGTTCGAGGCGCGAGACGGTCTCGCCGCTCCAGAGCTCGGGACCCTGGCGGAGCTGGACGCGGACGCCTTCCGGGAGCGCTTCCGCAATAGCCCGATCAAACGCGCCAAGCGCCGGGGCTTACTCCGCAACGTCTGCGTCGCGATCGGCAACGCCGGCGACCCCGAGCATCGCGAGGTGCTCGAGCGGCTCTCGAACGACGAGGATGCCGTGATTCGTGAGCATGCCGACTGGGCGCTTGCACGCGTCCCGGGCGAGGCCAGGGAAAGCTAGGCGAGAGCCCACACATCCCCACGACCAACGTCGCGTGATCCGTGATGGAGACGCCGCGCAGCGAGCGCCGATCAGAGAATCAACTGTGTGGCAAGCCAGATAACCGCCAATACGGGGGCCCGGCGTAAGCTGTAGCCTCACGTATGACCAAGCCATACCTGCGGGCGTGTTCGCACTCGCCTCTGGAGTCGCCCAATACGCTTAGGAAGGATCGACCGGGCTGCGAGAACGGTGACGAGTGGTTGACCGGCCCCACCCGGCAGCCGCGCCGTCGCGTGATCCGCCACGAGCCGTGTCGATCCCTGGCTTCTTCCAACTCCCGATGCGATCCGCCCTCTCGAGGTTGAAGGTCGGCTACGGTGCGGGCTCGCCCTCCCAGAGCCGAGCATCGCGATCCTCTTGTGGCATGCGGCTTCGATGGAGGCCGTGCAGGGTCGCATCGGCCACGACCGGTTGAGGCTCACCCGGGAGGCCGTGCTCACTCGCCGACTCTTCGTGGCGTCGTTCCTCTGCTCCACAGTCCTCGCCGCAGTGATGGCTTCCGACAATCTGAGGTGGGTGCCGCTGCTCATCAGCCTCGCCGTAGCGACTCAGATCGGCTGGTTGCTCATCGGGTTATTCGAATCTCACCGATTCATAGCAGGATTCTTGAGCCTGGCGTCCGTGAACATGCTCGTCTTGGTGCCCGAACTCAGCCTGCGGGTCGCCCGATTCCGATACGAATCAGGCACGCAGTTTGGCTACCCAAGACCGAGCGCCTTCCTTACGTTACGCTCGTCACGATGCGCTGTTCTGGACGCTCGACCCTTCGGAGTCAGGTGTCAATTCTCTCGGGTTTCTCGGGCGCGAGGTGGAAATACCCAAGCCACCGGGAAGGGCGCGGGTTCTATTCCTGGGCGACTCGTGCACCCAGCAGGGGTATCCGCGCCTGGTCGAGCTGTATCTCACGATCGCCGACGAAGACCGCAGCTTCGAGGCTGTGACGCTGGCCGTCGCGGGATACAGCCCCTACCAAGGGCGGGTGCTCGCAGAGACCTACGGCGTGCAGATGCAGCCTGACTTCGTGGTCGTGTACTTTGGCTGGAACGACCACTAGCTCGCATACGGTAGCCGCGACTCAGAGAAACGGTTGAAGGCGCCTGAAAGCGATGCGATAGCCGTCGTCAGTGCACTCAGCGGGTACAGTCGCCTCGCGCAGTGGCTTGGATGGCTCGCCAACTCCGTGAGCGGCTCGACGGCCAGGCCCCTCGACGAATTGCGCGTCTCGCGAGAAGAGTACGGGGCAAATCTCGAGGCGATCGTTGCTCGGTTCGCTGGGCGGGGCATCCCCGTAGCGCTCATCACGGCCCCTGCGGCGCACCGGCGACTCGGAGTCCCCGACTACCTGATCGATCATCAGTTCGCCCGAGACAAAGACTCAGTCATTGCGCTGCACGACGAGTACAACTCGAAAGTCCGCGAGGTTGCCAGCTCCGGCCCAGCAATACTCATGGATCTCGCAGTCGAGCTCGGTGCGCTGTCGACTCGGCAGCTCGCCTCCGTGTTCATGCAGGATGGCATTCACTTCACTTCGGCGGGGTTGGCATTGATCGCCACTCGCGTGGCGGACGAGATTTCGCGCGAACTCGAGGGACGGGACGCTCAACCAGCAGACGGCGGACCCGCCCGAGGAATCGGGGCAACCCGGTAGACACGTCCGACGGCTCGCCGGAGACGAGGTTCTCGTAGTCCGCGAGCACACGGATCGACCTAGGGGGCACCCTCGATCCAGCGCCGCATCTCGGCGCGGGGCGCAACGCCGGCGCGCTGAAACGCCACTTCACCATTCTTGAAGACGGCCAGGTTAGGGATCGACTGAACGCGAAACCGCGCCGCGAGCGCCGGTTGGGCCTCGGTGTCGACCTTGAGAACGAGCGCCTTCCCGGCCATCTCGCGGGCCAGCTCGCGGACTTCCGGGGCGACCATGCGGCACGGCGCGCACCAGGCCGCCCAGAAGTCGACGAGCACAGGCACGGCCGCCTCCCCGATGATCAAATCGAACGACTCGGCGCCCGCATCGATCGGCTCGGCCATCGGCGGCAGCGGGGCCTGGCAAGAACCGCAGCGGCCAGCGTCTGCCAGGTGCGCGACGGGAGCGCGGTTCTTCGTCCCGCACGAGGCACAGCTTCGAATCAGCTTGAAACTCATCGAGAGGCTCGCCGCGCCGCTAGAGGCTCTGGACGACTCGCTCCAGTCTCTCGCGAACTTCATCTGCGAGCTGCCTGAGCGGCGGCGGAGCTTCCTGACCGATCGTCTGCGTCGGATCGATGGCGTTGACGGTCGCCCTGCCCTCGTCGTCCTCGTAGACGACGACGTTGCACGGAAGCATCATGCCGACGTCCAGAGTCTCCTGAAGCGCGCGGTGGGCAAACGACGGGTTGCAGGCGCCCAGTATCTTGTAGGGCCTGAAGTCGACGTCGAGCTTCTTCTTCAGCGTCTCCTTCACATCGATCTCGGTGAGAACCCCGAAACCTTCCTTCTTCAGGGCCTCGGGCACCCTCTCGAGCGCCTCGGCGTAGCTGTACGAAAGCGAACGTCGGAGCCCCTCGTTCATCGTCAGCAGCCTCCTCTATCGTCGCTCTGGCCCTGGTCCGTGGTGCTCGCCGCCCGGCGAGGATCCGGCACCGCTCACGTCGGGACACCCAGCCGCGGCAGCAGCCAGTACTGCAGCAGCGCCCAGGCGCCGAGAAATAGGAGAGCGAACAATGGATCAGACACGCGAACACATCCTCCTAGGTTTGGACGTTGCGAAGCCGCCGACGCTACACCGGATCGGGAGTATTCGAGGAGTCAGCGGCCTTCGAGGAAGCCCCTCGCGAACTCGACGAACGCGAACACATCGTCGAAATTGCTGGCGAGGCCGAGGGAGACGCGCACGGCGCCCGCCGTCTTTGGGTCCAGACGGTGACGCAGGACCCGTTGCCGGCAGTGCTCGAGCAGATCGGTGCTCGCTTTCGAAGTCGGGTTAGCCGAGTGAGGATTGCCGAGAATGGTCGCGAGCAGGGCCTCGGCATGGCGCCTGATCCGTGAGGTTCCGTAGAGCCCGCTCCCCGTGTAGTCGAGGTACACGTGATCCTGCTCGTCGAGCCGGGCGAAGTCGCGCATGCGCAGCTCGTCCAGCGGGCGCGTCGCTTCGTACTCGGGATTCTCCGCGTGGAAGCTCGCGAGGCCGTGATCGCCTCGTCCCGGTCGGTGAGCTCGTGCAAGCGGCCCTACCCTGGAGTGCGGCGCCGGCGCGCCGCCTCGGCGATCAGCCTGTTGTTGTCCCCGAGGACCTGGTACTCCCGGACCAGCGCGAGCCCGCAGACGACCAGCGTGAGCCAGCTCAACCCCTCGTGGATCCAGGCCGGAAACGCCCGGGTGTGGGCGCCGGCGCCGGAGATGAAGTTGGCCATGACGAGCAGGATCGCGACCGTCATGGCGGGGAACACCCGCCCCTTCATCGCGATGGTGCGCTTGCGGAACGACTCGCCCCAGCCGCGCTTCTGCTCGAGCTCCTTGAGCTCCACCCCTGTGGCGAGCAGGAAGAACATGATGAACGAATGGGCCATGACCAGCATCGTCGTCGTCCCGAGCGCGAGCAGGAAGTGGGTGCCGACGAGCGAGGTGTCGCCGGCCGCAATGTAGCCGTACACCATCGTCGCCAGCAGGCACGCCGTGCCGAAGCCCGCCAGAGCGAGGAGTCCTATCGCCATCGCGCCGGCCCCTTCTTTCCGTTCGGCTCGTCGAGCGACGCCTTCACGAGGCGTTTCGGGCCATTCACCCGGGTCGCATCGCGGGGCCGTCGTCGCCCGCGAAGAGCGGCGCCGTCATCCCCAGCGGTGCGGCGAGGGACTCGAAGTCCTGTCGCGAGTAGCCCTCGATGAGGTGGCTCACGACGCCGTGCGCGTCGAAGGCGATCAGCGTAGGTACCGTGACGAGTCCGAGCCCCGCGGAGACGACGTAGGGCGCCGCGTCGAGCAGGACCGGCAGGCGGAGCGACAGTTCCTGGACGAGCTCTCGCGCGGCCGGCGCGTCCTCTTGAAGCACGCAGATCACGTCGACGTCGTCGCTGCTGCCGGCCGCGAGGCGGTCGACGACCGGCAGCGCCAGCTTCGTCGTTCCGCAGTCTGCATGCCCGAACGTCACGAGCGTTGCGCACGCGGTGCCACCGACGAGCGATCCGACCCCGCCGGCCAGCGCGGGCAGCTTCAATCGAGGGAACGCGTCCCCTATCGAGACCATCAGGCATCCACGAAGTCGACGCTCACACGCTCGGGGAGGATCCCCGCATCGTGGCCGCGGTCGAGCAGCGTCTGGACGGCGTGACGGCCCCGCTCACCACAGTCGAGGGTCATGTCGTTGACCCACATCCCAACGAAGCGGTCCGCGATCCCCTGGCCCATCCCGCGCGCGAAACTCATCGCATGGGCGAGCGCCTCCTCCCGGTGATCGAGCGAGTAGCGCACTGTCTCCCTCACCAGCACCGTGAGCGTCTTCATCATCTCGTCACCGAGATCACGGCGGACGGCGTTGGCCCCGAGCGGCAGCGGCAGGTCCGTCTCCCGTTTCCACCACTCGCCCAGATCGAGGATCTTGTGCAGGCCGCTGCCGCCGTAGGTCAGCTGGCCCTCGTGGATGATCAGCCCCGCCTCGGCCCTTCCCGCGACCACCTCGTCGAGGATCTGGTCGAACGGCACGACGCGTGTCTCGACGTCCGGTGCGAACAGCTTGAGCGCCAGGTACGCCGTCGTCAGCGTGCCAGGAATCGCGACCGTCTTGCCGGCAAGGTCCTCGGGCGCGATCGGCTGCGGCGCGACGACCAGTGGTCCGTAGCCGTCGCCGATACTGCCGCCGCACGGCATGATCGCGTAGCGCTCGGCCACGTAGGGATAGGCGTGGAACGAGATTGCCGTGACTTCGTGAACGCCCTGGCGAGCCTCCTGATTGAGACCTTCGATATCTTTCAGGACGTGCTCGATCTGCAGGTCGCCGGTCGGGACCTTGCCCTTGGCGAGGCCGTAGAACATGAACGCGTCGTCACTGTCGGGGCTGTGGGCCAGCGAGATCTTCATTCCGCCTCAGTCTGCTCCAATCGAAGGGCTCAGCCGGCAGCCGGTATGGGGTTGTCGCGGCGGACGGCATCGGCCATCTCGGGGGCCCAGTCAGCCATGGGCCGCCGGACGTCCGCGATGACCATCGGGCCCCGGCGAGTCTGTTCGATGCGCCGCAACACCTGTGCCGATGGGGGTCGCGTGTCGCCTGCGGGACGGTTCACCACGACGAGATCGGCACGCCCGATCAGATGGGAGGCGGCCGGCTTCCAGCGGTCGGTCGAGAGCTGTGGATGCACGACGAAGAAAACGTAGTCTGGTCTCGCCTCTCCTACGATTGTCGAGCCCTCCATCACGATGGGCGAGACGCCCGGAAGATCGCGCTCGACGACCCCCCAGGCCGCCCCGACCGCCTGCTGCTTGGCGATGGCCCAGATCACCCGAGCGGCTCCGGCCCGAAGCAGCCGATCCGTGTCGGTGCCCGGCTCCTCGAGGGTCGCAGCGTCCGCGACGATGCGGAACGGCACGTCGATGTCGCATACGACGCAGGGCGTGCCGCGGGGACAACGCTCGAAGACGTCGTCGGTCGTCGTGAATTTCACCGCCACAGGTGCGTCGGCTGCCAGGCTCGTCACGATCGTCTCGGCGAGCGCGGTCTTGCCCGAGCGGCTGCAGGCCCCCGCGACCGAGATCAACACTTCAGACCCCTGCCCCTCTCCCCTGCTACAGGCCGCTAAGCGACCTGTTCCGTGGTGATGAGGCTGTCGACGACCTTGCAGATCGAGTAGGTGCAGCGCGCAACATCGGCCTCCAGGTCGGCGAGCGAGGCGCCACTCTTCAGGCGAGCCCAGATGGCCGCGGCAACCTCGGCCGTGTCTTCGTCCTCCCAGGCCAGCTGCTCGACCTTCCGTCGAAGCACGCGGCTCGCGTCGGGGTGCTTCTCGAGCAGCAGCGGCAGCTCGTCCTGAAGGCGTACGGATTCCATCAGAAGCGAGATCGCTGGCATCGTGATGTCGCTCTGCACCCCTTCCTCCTCGGGGGACGCCTTGCCTCCAAACGAGAACTCTCCTTCCAACCTCGCTTGAAAGAGCTGGAAGACGGTGTCGTCGCCGGTGAGGTGCTTGAACTTCGCCCTGCTGATGTTCCCCTTGATGAACAGGATCTCCGCGATTTTCTGCTTGCCCGCCAGGCCCTTCGAGTGAGTGACGCTCAGTACGCCACTCTGATGCGATCCGATCAGCGTCTGGATCACGGTCGCGAGGGCGAAGAACTTCAGGTTGCCCTGCAGCTGCTTGGTGGCGCCGCTCGGGATCTTCAGGGTCGTCGTCTCGAGGCGCTTGGCGAGCACCACGCACAGGTTGCGGGCGAACGCCGGCAGGCAGCCCATCAGATCGAGAAACACGGCCTGCTCGATGGTGAACAGCTCCGCATGCTCCGGCGACCGGACAGTGGCGCTGCGCGGCGACCCGGTCAGCAGAGCCAGCTCGCCGAGGACCTCGCCGCGACCGAGGAAGGCGACCGTCATCGGCTCGGTGGAATCCGTCGGCGTGGCTACGATTCCGAGGACGCCGTCCTTGACGATGAAGAGCCGGTCGCCGACGGCGCCCTGTTCGAAGACCACCTCGCCTGGCCCGAAGCTGACGACGTCGCCCTGCTCGAGGACGGTCTTCAGGACTTCCTCGGGCTGGTTTGCAAACAGATCCGAGCCGTGCAGGAAGTTGAGGTCGGCCTCTTCGATCATGTCGTGGCTCCGCGGGGACCGGCATCATAACACCTCAGACGACGTGCTAAGATGGCGCGCATTCGAGCCCTCGCTCGCGTGGGCTTCAGCGCGATTTCTTCCAACATTCTGAAAACAGGCAACTTATGGGTTTGCCCACGCTGTCGCGTGCAGAGCCGGCCAGCGTTCACGAGTCGCTGGGCCGCTACTGCCTGACCGACGGCCTCGACCTCGTTTTCGACCTCGAGCGGTCGAACGGATCCTGGCTCCACGACGCCAGGTCGGGTCGCGACTACCTCGACTTCATGAGCTTCTTCGCGTCGCTCCCGGTGGGCTTCAACCATCCGCGACTCAGAGACGCCGGCTACCAGGCCAGCCTGGCTCGTGCCGCCCAGGTCAAACCGACGCTTTCCGATGTGTACACAGTCGAGTTCGCTCGCTTCGTGGAGGCGCTGGATCGCCACTTCATCCCAGAACATCTGTCCCGCGCCTTCTTCATCGAGGGCGGCGCCCTCGCCGTCGAGAACGCGCTCAAGGCGGCCTTCGACTGGAAGGTCCAGCGCAATCAGGCCGCCGGTGAGGCGCGAGAGCTGGGAACCAAGATCGTCCACTTTCGACAGGCCTTCCACGGCCGGTCCGGCTACACGTTGTCGCTGACGAACACGGACCCGACCAAGACGCGCAATTTCCCGAAGTTCGATTGGCCGCGCATCGACAACCCGAAGCTGCGCTTCCCACTGGACGAGGAGGTCGAGCGGGAGGTGGCCGAGACCGAGGCGCGCTCGCTCGCTCAGGTCGACGAGGCCTTCGAGCGGCATGGCGAAGACGTGGCGGCGATCATCATCGAGCCGATCCAGGGCGAGGGCGGCGACAACCACTTCCGCGGGGAGTTCCTGCGCTCGCTCCAGCAGATCGCGAGAGAGCGGGGCTGCCTCTTCATCCTGGACGAGGTTCAGACGGGCGTCGGGCTCACGGGGCGGATGTGGGCCCACGAGCACTTCGACCTCGAGCCCGACCTGATCGCGTTCGGCAAGAAGAGTCAGGTGTGCGGCGTGCTGGCTGGCCCCGCCTCGACGAGGTGCCGGAGAACGTCTTCCGACTGCCGTTGCGGATCAACTCCACGTTCGGCGGCAACCTCGTGGACATGGTCCGCTTCCAGCGCTATCTCGAGATCATCGAAGCAGAGCACTTGATCGAGAACGCCGCGCGAGTCGGGGCGCACCTGCTCGACGGTCTGCGCCAGCTCGAGAGGGACCTGGGAGGCCGCATCAGCAATGCCCGGGGCCGCGGGCTGATGATCGCCTTCGATGTCGATTCGCGACGCGTCGAGATTGACGTTATCCAGCGGGCGTTCGAGCGCGGACTGCTGCTGCTCGGCTGCGGCGAGCGGTCGGTGCGCTTCCGGCCCGCATTGACACTGAGCCCCGAAGACGCGGATCGAGGGCTCGAGATCTTGAGACAGACGTTCAAGTCGCTCTAGCTGAGAATGAGCTTCCAAGGAGGCTATCGATGATTGAAGCCGCTAGTGGGGTACGGATCTACTGCGAGGCTCTCGGTGCCAAGGGCGCCAAGGGTCGGTTCATTCGAATCGCTCCCGAGGGCTTTTACGAGGTGATCGTGGAATCGGGCGGGAAGCAGTTCACGGGCCTGTTGCCCATCGCCCGCACGGTCATTCTGTCGGCCGAGCCCGAGCTCGAAGTCCAGAGCATCGAGGTCGAGCGCTAGCGGCGGATGGCCCACGAGGTCAAGCTCGCTCACGTCGGCCTGGGCCCGATCGGCCTGGCCATCGCTCGGCTCGCGCTCGACACGTCGGGACTGAGGAGTTCTGCGGCGTGTGACCCCGCCCTCGACAAGGCCGGCGAGGACCTTGGGCTGCTGATGGGCCTCGGCAAGCGCAAGCGCGTCAAAGTCGAGGGCGACGCCGCGCGCTTCCTGAGGCGTGAGAAGATGGCCGACATCGCCGTCTTGTCGACGGCGTCGACGATCCGCGATGCCAAGCCGCAGATCATGGCGCTGCTGCGCAAGGGGATGCACGTCATCTCGACCTGCGAGGAGCTTTCTTTTCCGACGCCCAAGCACCACTCTTCACTGCGCGAAGTCGAGCATCTCGCCAAGCGGAAAAAGCTCGGTGTACTCGCCACCGGCGTCAACCCCGGCTATGCGATGGACGCGCTCGCGCTGATGCTCACCGCCCCCTGCCAGCGGGTCGATCGCATCGCCGTGACGCGGGTCGTCGATGCCGCGACGCGACGCCTCCCGCTGCAGCGCAAGATCGGAGCGGGCCTGAACGCCAACCAATTCCGCCGCGCGGTGACGGATGGAGCGGTCAAGCATTTCGGCCTCGCCGAGTCGGCTCACATGATCGCCGCGGCCCTGGGCTGGCGCCTGGAGCGGGTAGACGAGACGATCGACCCAGCGATTGCACCGCGGGACCTCGATACGGAGTACCTTCGCATCCCGGCGGGATCGGCGGCGGGCCTGCGTCAGCACTTGCGAGCCTACTCCAAGTCTGATCTCGTGATCAGCTTGGATCTTCAGATGTACGTCGGGGCGGAGCGGCCGCGCGACCACGTCGTCGTGACGGGAGAGCCACCCATCGACGCGGAGATCAAGGGCGGCATCGCCGGCGACGAGGCCACGGCGGCGATGGTGATCAACTGCATCCCCAAGCTGCTTTCCGCGCGGCCAGGGATCCTTTCGATGCGCGACCTGGCACTGCCTCACGCGTTCAATCCACACCAGCTGCCTGGGAGACGCTAGTGGCCCGTAACAGGGAGGTCGATGCCAGCGAGACCGTCGAGGCGCCCGGATGGCAAGGAGCCGAAGAGGGAGAATACCGGGAGTATTTGACCGATGAGCGACGCAGCCAGGCGGGATGCATCGGCGGTCTGACGCTTTCGAATCCTCGTTTACAGGCCACTAGGAGTCTGCGCGGCAGTAGTTCAGCCCGGGTGTGTCATCGTGCCTTGTGACCCGAGAGATCATCTTGCCTGGGCTAAACGGCAGTAGTGGGCTCGCGGACGAGTGCTCGCGAGGGAGGACGGGCGGATCCAAGGCCGGGTGGTGGTCATACCCAGACCATCTTCTGATTGAGTCTCCTGAGGTTGAGCGCCAAGCAAACGAGATTCCACTCGGCGCTGGTTTTCTCAAGCCCTCGAAGGCTGAAGGATTGGAAACCAAGCACAGCCTTGATCCATCCGAATGGCGGTTCGCCGAGTTTGCGCCGCTTGTACCACTTGCGACCACGTTTCGTCTTGAGCTTCGCCTTCATGCGGAGCGTCGCTTCGAGCTTCGAATTCGACGTTGGTGGAGAGTCTTTCTTTTCTCTCCCCAGAGCCACGAAACCGATTCCGGTACGTTCCAAGTGCAGTAGGTTCTTTTCGGAACGGTAGTCGGCATCGGCCAGGGCACGCTTGGGCTTCTCACCGGTGTTGGCTTGAGCCGTTTTCAGCATCGGCTCGAGCTGACCGACATCCGCAGCGTTGTTGGTCAACCCGGTCGCAACGATCAGCTGCGATTTCTCGTCGACGGCGGCTTGGGCATTGAAGCACTGCTGGTAGCCACTCGAATCCTTCATGATGCGGCTTTCGGGATCGGTGAAGTTGTCCTGCTTCTTGTCCGGAGGTACGCCAAATCTCCTTTTGAACTTTGGCCCTCGCTTCGATTCCTTGTCATCCCCTGGCCGACGTCCGGCCTGCTGATCTTCTTCCTTCTGACGGGCCTCCAGACGTGCCTTCGCTGCTTGGATTTTCTTGAGCCGTGAATCTCGGCGCGCCAGCTCTTCTGGCAGTTCGTCGCCACGAAAATCAGGACCAAACTCGACGTCTTCCGCAGCATCTTCTTGTTTCGCAAGAGCGGTGATAGCCCGAATCTCTCGACGGAGCTGTTTCTCCGTTTTCTTCATACGCTCGTAGCTCATCGCCTTGTGCTTGCTGGCATTCGCCTTGACCTTCGTTCCATCCAGAATCAACGTCCCAAGCTTGACCAAACCCACTTCTTGAGCCAGACGCACGACTTGGACGAATACAGATCGAAACTGGGACAAATGGTCACAACGGAAATCATTGATCGTCCGGTGTGCCGGGAAATTGCCTCCGCTCAAATAACGGTATGCGACATCCTCTTCCAGCTTCTTCGCGATCCCACGAGACGAAAACGTCCCTGTCGCATAGCCGTAGATCAGAACCTTCAGCATCATTCGAGGATCGAATCGTCGGTTCCGACGTCCATCGCCCTCGTAGCGCTCGTAGAAAGCACGCACATCCATCGCCTCCACCGTATCCGAGATGAAAAACGAAAGATGACCCTCCGGAAGCCAGTCTCGTGGATTCGACGGAAACAAACTCGATTGGTCAGGACTGTACGGACGGAAACTCGTTCCCATAACTTCAAAAACGCTCATTCACCCGATTTCGTTCCTGCCGCGCAGACTCCTAGCCGCCGCTGATCGCGGGTAGCACGAACACTTCGGTCGCCTCTGGGACGGCCGTGGCGAGGCCATCCTCGAAGCGGATGTTGCGCCCGTCGATGAACACGTTGACGTTGGGGCGCAGCTCGCCCTGCTCGTCGAACAGGCGCAGGCGAAGCCGCGGGTAGCGCTCGAACGCCGTGTCGAGGGCGTCAGTCACACTGCGAGCTGCGGGCAGCTCGATCCGCCTCTCGCCACCGGCGTCTGTAGCGAGCGGCCCCGGCAGGACGAGGACCGCCATCAGCGATGTCGCTTGGCCGCGCGGCGCGCGGCCGGGGAGCGCTGCCGGGCCGGCTGCCCGTTTCCGATCATCGCCGCCCGGACACAGACCACCGGGGGCAGGCCGCCCGCAATCTGCTTCCACGAGTCGCCGTCGTCGCGCGAGGCGTAGACCTTGCCGGAGCGCGTCCCGAAGTAGACCCCGGCCGGATCGGCGGTGTCTGTCGCCAGGGCGTCGCGCAGCACCGTCTCGAGCGCATCCTGCTGCGGCAGACCCTTGGTGAGGGGGCGCCATGTCTTGCCGGCGTTCTTGGTCCGGTAGACGCGCAGCTTTCCTTGCGGCGTGCACCGGTACGTGTCCGACTCGATCGGCACGATGTACGCCGTCGCCGGGTCGCGCGGGTGGACGGCCATGCAGAAGCCGAAGTCGGGAGGCTCGGAAGGCACGCCGTTCGCGATGTCGGACCAGGTGTGAAGCATCGGGAAGGATGGTGTGAAGACAGAGCCCGCCGGCGCCGGGCTGCCATTCCGAGCGGTGTGGGTGATCCCACAAGCCCTGGACCAGCGCCCAGCTCTCGCCGGCATCGTTCGACTCGAACAAGGCCGCCGGTTCGACCCCGCAGTAGAGCGTGTCCGGTTCGGTGTTCCGCCCGGGTCGGATCTGCCAGATGCGCTTCAGCGACGCTCCCGCTGCTTCCGGGAAGTGCAGGGGTTTGCCGTCCTCCGACCTGCTGCGCCCGAAGTCGTCGCTGTCGCGGAGCTTCGCCCCGTAGTAGGGACTCTCGGGCGCGGCCCACAACCGCTGTCGTCCGGCCCGATCGTCGAGCGCCATCGCGTAGACGGGCTCGCCCGGGAAGTAGGGTCCGCCGACGTCCCAGTTCCGCCGCGAGCGATCCGCGCGCTGCAGGAACGCGCCCTTCATCGTTCCCACCATGACGAGAGCGTCCTTGTCTTTGACGCGGATCTGTCGGGTGACCGGCATGGCGTGGCCTCCTGAGTGATGCTACGTCAGGCCGCCGTCCCGTCGCCAGCCCGTCTCACTCCTTGCGCAGCGCGATCGCCGGGTCCACGCTCAGGGCCCGTCGCGCCGGCACGTAGCCGGCCAGCAGGGAAGCCGAGAACAGGACGACGGCGAAGACGACGAACAGAAACGGCTGAACCTCGAGCACTCCATGGAACGCTCCCTCCATCACCCGGGCGAGCGCGAACGCCAGGGGCAGACCGATTCCTACTCCGAGACCCGTGAGACGTGCGGCCTGCTTCATGGTGAGGCCAAGAATCTGCTTCTCGTCGGCGCCGAGCGCCACGCGCAGGCCGATCTCATGTGAGCGCTGGCTGACGCGGTACGCCATCAGGCCGTACACGCCCGACACGGCCAGCACGAGGGCGATCGCCGCAGGGCTCCCATGATGGTCGCCGCGAACTGAAGCCCGATCGTGCGGAGGGCGATGCTCTCCTCCATCGTCTTGACCATGTGAAGAGGCTGGTTCGGATCGACCTCCTGCACCGCGAGGCGTACGGCGTCAGCGAGAGCCTCGGGGTTCTTGGCGGTGCGCACGGCAATCGCCACGCTGCGCCGCGGTTGCTGCGTGTAGGGAACGTACATCGTGGGTTCGTTGCGGTTGCCAAACCAATGTTGGATGACGTCGCCCGAGATACCGACGACCGTGAGCCATTGGGAATCGTCCGATGAGATCAGCTTCAAGCGTCGGCCGAGCGGGTTCTGATCAGGCCAGTTGCGATCTGCGAACGATCGGCTCACCACGACGGTCGTCTCCGAGTCGGCGGTGTCTCGTGCGTCGATCCCGCGACCGTCCTGCAGCGGCAGGCCGAGAACCGAGAAGAAGTCCGGTGAGACCGTTCGCAGGTTGCCCTTCGGTCGACTCGCCCCGGGAACCGGCTCGGCTCCCTCGATCTCGTACTCTCGCGAGCCGCTCCCATCCATCGAGGGCAGGGTGTTGCTCACCAGGGCGCCCGTCACCCCGGGGAGCTGCTCGAGCCTCGCTCGAACGTCGCGGGCGAAGCGGATGCGATCCACTTCGTCGTACCCGACCTCGGGAAGGACTGTCTCCATGACCAGCAGGTTCTTAGTGTCGAATCCCTGCGGGCCGTGCAGCATCGTGAGGGCGCTCTGGGCCGATAACGCAGACGCCACCAGCAGCGCCAGCGCGAGCGCCACCTCGGCGACGACCAGCGAGTTGCGGCTGAATTGACGGCGTCCGCTTTCCGTCGCCGATACCCAGCCCCATCGTGAACAGGAACGTGCGGCCATCGACGTCGATGTCGCGCCAGCCGGCGACGAAGCGAGCGATCTCCGCGGGCAGGCTGCCGCGCAGCAGGTTGAGCGCGAGGGCGGCGATCGGCAGCGCCGCGATCCCGGCTACCAGGGAGAGCAGGGCGCCTTCGGTGACGAGCTCCCGCACGATGCGTCCCCGGGCCGCGCCCAGCGCCATTCGAACGGCCAGCTCGCGTTGCCGCTCGGCGCCTCGCGACAGAAGCAACGTCGCGACGTTGGCGCAGGCGACGAGCAGCACGAGCAGCGGCGAGAACTGCCAGATCGCGAGAAAAGGCCCGGCCCCCGGATCGGCCATGCCGGCCGTGAGAGTCTTCATGACCGCACGCCGCTCCCCGAAGTCTTCCGGATGCTCGCCGCGCAGGCGCTCGTCGATGGCGCTGATTTGGGCCTCCGCCTCGGCCAACGTACGACCTTCCTTCAGGCGTCCGAAGGCTGTCAGGTGCTTGTCACTCCGCTCGGCGGCGTCCCCGGCGTCGAAACTGAGCGGCACCCACACCTCGGTGCCCAGCGGGAAATCGAAGCCCCGCGGAGCCACCCCGACGATCGTGTGTGCCACACCGTTCAAGACGACTTCAGTGCCCAGTATCGCGGGGTCCTCGCCGAAGCGCCGTGCCCACAGCGCCGCGCCGAGAATCGCGACGCCGTCGCGACCCTCGACATCCTCCCCCTCCCGGAACGCCCGACCGTGCCCCGGGTTGACGCGCAACATCTGGAAGAAGCCGGGGGAGACACGGAAGGCCTGGATTTGCTCGGGAAACTGGCCGCCTGTGACGTTGGCCTCCCAATAATCGGCCGCCACAAAGGACTCGAACGCGTCGCTGCCATCGCGCCAATCGAGGAAGTTCGCGGGTGCCACCCAACCCGGCGTGAACATCTGACCCGGCTCGAGCTCGGCCAGCATGACGACCTCGTCGACGGCATCGAAGTGCAGCGGTCTCATGATCAGCGCGTCGATGATGCTGAAGGTCGACGCGTTGGCGGCCAGGGCGATCGTCAAAGTGGCGGCGATCACCAGGGATACGGACGGACGCTTCCTGAGGGCGCGGATCGCGTGCAGGAAGTCGTTGTGGAACCAGTCCTTGATCATCGGGTTCTTCTTTCTGGGGGGTCTCGGCCCTTCCGGTGTAGCGCCACTGAGTGAGCGGCCGAGGTGGCGGGCACCGAGTCGAGAGACCTGAATCACGTACCAGAGACCCGCGACGCGTGCTCCCCGCGCGCGGAAGAGAGCAGCATGCTCCTCGTGGAGGTCGCCCAGCACGGCCGCTCCCCACTCGTCGTCGGGAAGCGCGAGCGCCAGCAGCTCCTCGGCAAGGCGCGGGGGCGGCGCGGATCTCATCTGGGCTCTTCGAGGAGGGATTCGAGCCCCTGGCGAAGGCTGTCCATCGCCTTGTTCGCGGTTCGAAGCGCCGCCAGTCCGCGAGGCGTGACTTTGAAGTAGCGTCGCGCGCGGCCTCCGCGTTCGGGCAGCGGATCGCCGGCCCTGGACCGGACCAGCCCCTTACCCTCGAGCCGCTCCAGCGCCGTGTACGGGGCACCCCGAGCCACGCCCCTGCCCGTTCGGCTTTCGATCTCGGCCCTGACCGGCACCGCGTAGGCTTCGGCGCCGAGGCGAAGCACGGCCAGCAGGACCATCTGTTCGAACTCGCCCGGGTGGTCTCTCATGACTGCAATGTAGGCTAAATGTACAAACGTCCGCCTCGGTCAAAAGTTCCATCAGGCCGATCGGCAGGGAAACGCCGAGCGCGCGGCGGCCTTGTGTGGTCGGAGCGCCTTTCCTGGGTGAACCGACGGGAGGGTCTACCGATCGGCCTCCGACGCGAACTGCTGGTCGACCCGCCGCGCCGCGTCGAACTGGGAAAAGACGTGGTTCCTCTCTCGCTGGGAGCGCCAACCGGGCCATTCCTCCGCCATCTCGCGAAGGCGGTCGATCCAGCGGATCGAGTATTCGGCCGCGGCGCGGCTTCGGCCCGTCAAGTCCGGGCCCTGGCTACTCGAGAAGTCCCGCCGGGCCTACTGCACCTCTAGTGCTCTGATCCGTGAATACGGCGTCGCACCGGGGCTCCGAGCCGTAGGCGAGAACAGCTGAACGCGGACCCGAAGGTTCGGCTGTGGCAGGTTTGCGCGACTGACGATTCTCAGACGGCGCGCTAGCATGCGCCGGTGCGTTGCCCTAGGGCGACGGATTCGGATCAAGGCTCCGCAGCGCCATGAGGCGCCACGATAGTTGCCGAGAGGCGTTTTCGCCCAAGCGGCACTGGCAGCGTTTCTGCTCGACGGCGTGGTCGGCGCTACTTCGATCACCACGGAAAGCAGGCTAACCTGGAGATCCCTCAAGACCGGATAGGCCCTGGGCATTGCCAGAAAACCCTTCGGCGGCGCGGTGCAGTCACTGTGGAGCCCCCCAAGCCCACGGCGCCGAAATCTGCTTCACGTGTCGAAAGCCACTACCGACTTTCGTAGGGGAAGGGTCCGTTCTTGCCGGGCGGTACGAAATCCAGCGCCTGCTCGGCAAAGGGGGGATGGGTGCGGTATACAAGGCATTCGATCAATCCCTCGAAGAGGACGTTGCGATCAAGGTTCTCCGTACCGATCTTGGCAAGGCTGACGAGCTCGGGAAACGGTTCCGCTCGGAAATCAAGCTCGCCAGGAAGGTACGCCATAAGAACGTCTGCACCATTCATGACTACGGCGAGGAGGGACCGCTCCTCTACATCTCCATGGAGTTGGTGGAAGGGGTGGATCTTCGGGAGATGCTTGCCAAGCGAGGGAGGCTGCCTCCAGGGGAAGCGCTAGATATCTCTATCCCAATATGCCAGGGCCTCGAAGCCATCCACGCCGCGAAGATTGTTCACCGCGATCTCAAGCCTCAGAACCTGATGATGCAGCCTGATGGCGTTATCCGCCTGATGGACTTCGGCATCGCCAAGCGGGTAGGCGGTGAAACCACCGCACAGACCAGAACCGGCCAAATAATCGGCACACCTGAGTACATGAGTCCCGAACAAGCACGCGGTGAGAAGGTCGATCTCAGGAGTGACATCTACGCGGCCGGGATACTGATCTTCGAGCTATTCACGGGAAGGGTGCCGTTCAGGGGAGAGACGCCCATAGGCACGATCATGAAGCACATTGAGGAGCCTCCGCCGCTCGAGGGGGAAGCTGCGAGGGGACTACCCCCGGGACTCGTCCCGATCGTGCGGAGCGTGCTTGCCAAGGACATCAACGACAGGCCCGCAAGCATCTCGAAGCTCCTCCTCGAACTTGCCACCACACCCGTGAAGCCTTCGCAGCCCACTGGTGTCCGGGACGAAGAGACGGTCGAGCTGTTCGCCGGTGGAACCGCGAGTAGTGCTGCCACCGTAGCGCTAATCGAGAAGCCCGCAACACCAGAACCAACGCCCCCCCTGCTGAGATCGAGCCAATCGTCCCCGGGACCACACCGAGTACTCCGTCGCCCGCTCGAGTCGGAAGGCCCCACCGAACTCCGCCGCCCGACCCGCAGAGGCGGTCTACGAACTCAGTCGCGTCGAGGGCGCATCGACCGACGCCTGTCCCGGCTCCCGTGACGCGGTCGAGGGCCACGGGACCGCTTCTTGTCGCAGCCGGATTGGCGATGGCGCTGGGCGGCGCAGGCCTACTGACAGTCATCTATTCATCGTGGAGAACCTCCGCAACGCCTGATCCGCCAGTTGCGAGTGCACCCACTCCCGCCGAAGGGCCCTCGGCCCCGAACGGCTCCGCCCCAACAACAACCGCCCCGACCACAGACCTCACGCCTGTGCCATCGGCGAGGGCATCTGCCACAACGCTGCCGAAGACTCCTGTACGCACGCTGCCTGCGACGCCTGCTCAGCAGGTCGTCGCCACTAGCGGTGGTGCGGAGGTGGAACCCGCTGAGTCCCGGGCGAGCGGAGCGGAGAGAGATGCCCCCCCTCGCACGCCGCAGCTACAATCCCGCGTAGTTGCGACCCCTCCGCCGGCCGAAGCGGAGGCTTCTCCGCCAGCACCCGCGCCCCCAGTCAAAGGGACACTATCGCTGCTCATCGAGCCATGGGCGAGCGTGTCTATCGATGGAAAAAAGATCGGTGACACACCACTGCGACCCGTCAACCTCGAGGCAGGTCAGCACACCGTGACGCTCAGCCATCCCGCCTTCGTAGACCTCCCGAAGGTCATCACCGTGAAGCCAGGAGAGGTCACCGTCCTCGCGGTAGATCTTGCACGCGAGGCCTTCAGGAAAAGGAAGTAAACGACCCGTCGGTCCTGACAAACGGAGATAGAGGATGAGTCGAGTAGTTGCACTCGTGGCCGTGTTTTCGATGTCGATGTGGGGGCTTCAGTCTCAGAATGAGACCGAGGATCTCGACGCGGCCATCCAACAGGTCCGTCAAGGTGCCTTCGAGGACGCGGTTCTTGCGCTTGACCGAATCACGAGAAGCCTTGCTCAGGTTGAGGGAGCGAGGGTCGATCTGGCGAAGGCGTACACGTACCTCTCCCCCGCTTTCCTTGGACTGGCGCAGGAGGATCGGGCACGGGCAGCCTTCGTTCACGCGTTGAGCGTCGTTCCGGATCTCCAAATCTCGGACGATGAGTTTCCGCCCAAGTTCGCGGAGTTCTTTCGAATGGTGGCCACAGAGGTGGCTTCTGCGTCAGAGCCGGCACCCGCGACGCCAGAGCCGACACCCGCGACGGTCGCCGCAGTTGAAGAGAGCAGAGGAGGGGGCTCGAAGGCGCTCCTGGTGATTGGAGGACTCGCGGCTGCTGGGGGGGGGAGTCGCCCTGGCGGTGGGGCGTGGGGCGGATCCCACGCCGACGCCGACCAGAAACGAGAGGCTCGTCCAGACCGGGTCGAACCTCTACTCCCCGGAGGTTCTGGTCTTCAACTTCAATGGAGGCCGAGCCGCAGGAAGCGGCACACTGACCATAACAACGTTCGCTGATCTGGACTCGTCTAGTGAGACCGTCCTTCTCGAGGGTGGGTCGGGGTTCAATGCCCGGGTCTTCGCTGGTCCGGACGACGGAACGGATTGCCAGGTCCGAACTGAGACTCTTAGTCTCTCTTCCAGCGAGGTCTCCGCGGTGCTCGCCGGCAACCCCGCATTCGGCGGTCTCACGGCCAGGCCGAGTGAATCGGTCGGCCGATTGTCAAACTGCGCACCCTGGTCGATGGAAATCATTCTCAGCTACCTCGCGTTCGCAAACTAGAGCCCCAGGAAGACCGATTCCCCTCGCCGACGGCATCCCAACCACCCCGGAATCGAGCGCGGCGCAGTGCCGAGAGGGGCGTGAGCCGCGACGGGCGATGACGCGTTCCGCAGCCGCCGCAGCCGGAATCAGCGCACTCGCAGCATCGACTCGCACGACGATCTCATCGACCTGTACCGCGCCCGGTTTCTTGGACACCAGTTTGACGATCTCGGGTTCGTTTGGCAGACGATCCCGAAAACGACGCACGAGGATGCCCCAGGATCGACGCGGCGGGGTGAGTCCATACCTGGGGTAGCCCCTCTTTGATGACCTCGAGGTTCACGCGGCCTTCCCCTGGCCGTGCTGGTCGCGGGCCTCGCGCGGGGTGAGGAATCCCAGCTTCTCGACGCGCCACTGCTGGTTGTAGCGCTTGACGAAGGCAGCCACGGCCTGGCGCACCTCCTCGAGGGTGTGGAAGACGCGGCCATGAATGATCTGTTCCTTGAGAGTCCGGATGAAACGCTCGGCCACTCCGTTGGTCTGCGGCTGTTCGACGAAGGCGAAGCTGGGCGTGATGCCCCAGAAACGCAGCTGGTTGAGGAAGTGGTCCGAGAGGTACTGCGTCCCGTGGTCCATGCGCAGCTCGAGGCCACGAGCCACACCCGCCTCGACCGAGCCGAAGAGCTGCGTCAGCCCCATGGCGATGGGCTGGAGGGCCTCGTAGCGCGTCCCCTTCTTGCACACGTGGTAGCCGACGCACTCGCTGTTGAAGTGCTCGACGCCGACGAAGATCCAGCCCCAGCCGTCCTTTGCCGTGAGAACTCTCGCCCCGTCCGTCCCCCACATCAGGTTGGGCGCATCGGTTGTGATCGTCCCCTCGTGGAGCAGCCCCTCGCCCTGGCGTACCCGACGCGGCGACAGCAGGTGGTGCTCACGCATGATCCGCAGCACCCGCTTGCGCGACACGCGCACCTGGCGCAGCACCTTGAGCCGCGCCCAGACCTTGCGATGTCCTTCTCCTACGAACGGCGAGGCCGCCAGGTCCTCTCGGATCAGCCGCAACAGCTCCTCGTCAGACACCTTGGGCTTGGGACCACGTCGGCCAGCGCGGACCATCTCGGGAGCCGCCTCGCCGAGCTGGGAGTAGTAGCTCGAGCGGGCCAGCTTCCACACCCGGCACACCCGCTCCACCCCGTAGGCCCGGCCTGTCGCAGGGGAGATCGCCGCACTCATCGCCGCGACCTCCCGAAGGCCAAAGGGCGGGGCGCCCCGATCTTCTTCCGCAACAGCTCGTTCTCCATGCTGAGCTCGCCCACCCGCTTGACCGCCGCGTCCAGCTCCACCTTCAGCGGGTCGCCATTGCGCTCCCGCAGCGACTCGTCGATCCCGGCCATGGCTTGATCACGCCAGCGCTGCAGCCGGTGCATCTCCACGGACAGCTCACGAGACAGCGCTTCGAGTGACTCCCCGCGCAGCAGCCGCAGTGCGACCTCCCGCTTGCGCGCCACGCTCCAACGCTGCCCGGGACCCAAGGCGCCCACCACCGCGCCGCCGGTGGGCGAAACTCCGGGCGCCCTCCGGGCTCCCTCCGTCTCGCCCACTCCCTTCTTCCTCTCAGACCTCTTGCGCCTGACCTGCTTCATCGATCGAGTCTCCTTGAACAAGATGACTTTCCCTAGTTTCGTGTCCAAGAAAACCGGGTCCGCTCTACAACTACCTGCGAGCGACGATCCAGACCCTGGGTACCGGGCGAAGGTCGATCGTCGACGAGCTGGCCGTGGCGGTTGCCTACCTGCACGCCGCCTGTTGCCTGGCCTCGATGGAAGCCGCGAAGGACAGCACGCCCGTCGATGCTCAGAGGCTGAGCGGCTCACTGATGGAGGCCGTCGAACTCACCTACGCGGATGCTGGAGGGCTGCTCGGCAAGATCGTCAGCATGCTCGCGGGTGGCGTCGACCAGCTCCGTTACCTGGCCTTCACGAGCAAGACCGCTACTTCCTCCAGAACCACGGCGTGAAGATCACCATCACCGTGTAGAACTCGAGGCGGCCGGCGATCATGTCGCCTGCCAGGACCCACTTGGCGAGGTCGGGCAGATGCCCGTAGTTGTCGGTGGGGCCCACGCTGCCCAGGGCCGGACCGATGTTGAACATCGCTGCGGCAACGGCGGAGATGGCGGTGAGCACATCGATGCCGACGGCGGCGAGCAACAGGCACGAGACGAAGTTCACGACGAAGGCGAGGTAGACGAGGTTCAGCAGGCTCTGGACGGTGGGCTCCGCGACGACGCGCCCACCGAGCCTGACGGCGAACACGCCGCGGTGCTCGACCATTCGCTTGAACTCGCGATCGACGACCTTGGCGAGCAGCAGCAGACGAGACACCTTCAGGCCCCCGGCTGTCGAGCCGGTGCAGCCGCCCACGAACATCAAGGCGAGCAGCATCAGCTGCGGGAGCGGATGCCAGGCCTCGTAGTCGTCGGTGACGAAGCCGGTCGTGGTGATCATCGCGGTCACCTGAAACAGCGCTTTCCGGAAGGCTGGCTCGAGCGAGTAGCCCGAGTGCCAAAGAAGCATCAGGAACGTCACGCCAGTCGCTGCTGCTGCCGCCGAGACGTAGGCGCGGATCTCGATGTCCCGCAGCACCTTGAGCGGCCGGAGTTGAACGAAGGCGCGGTAGTGCTGGATGAAGCTGACGCCGGCGAGCAGCATGAAGATGATCAGGATGTACTCGATGAGGGGGTTCCCGAAGCTCGCGATGCTTTCGGTGCGCGTCGAAAAACCCCCCGTGCCGAGCGTCGAGAACGTGTGGCAGAGCGCCTCGAAGTTGTTCATCCCGGCCCACCGCAGCAGGCCAAACAGAACGACGCTGAAGGCGAAATAGATCCGCCACAGCGATGCCGCCGTTTCCGTGATGCGAGGCTTCAGCTTTTCTGATCGCGCACCCGAAAACTCGGCCCGGTAGAGCTGCATCCCGCCGTGCCCCACCAGTGGAAGAACGGCGACTCCCAGCAGCACGATGCCCATTCCGCCGATCCAGTGGGAAAAGCAGCGCCAGAACTGCACGGGCGGAGAGAGGAGCTCCACGCGCGTCAGGACGGTCGCACCGGTGGTGGTGAAACCCGATGCCGATTCGAAGAACGCGTCGGTGAAGCTATGGAAGTAGGGAGAAAACTGGAACGGGAGCGCCCCGAAGAAGCTGACGGCGAGCCACGTCGCCACCGAGAGCAACAGACCTTCGCGCCTGCTGATGGGCCGCGTCGGCTTCGGAAGCGCGACCCATAGAGCCGCTCCTGAAACTGCCGTCGTGGCGGAGGCCAGGAGCAGGGGGAGGACTCCGGGGGCGCTGACAGCAAGGGCGTAGGCGGCCGGGACGAGCATGATGACCGCCAGCGCGACCAGGAAGATGCCCAGGTAGTAGCCGACCGTCTGAAACTGGATCACGGGCGCGAATGAGGCTTGAGCAGGAATGCCGACTCGAGCTCCGGCACCACCCTTTCGAGCGCGAAGAAGATCACGCGATCGCCGGCCTCGATGGTGCCATCGCCTCTGGGGATCTGCACGGTCCCGTCAGGCTTGACGATCGCCCCGACGATCGCGCCGCGCGGGAAGCTGATCTCGCGCAGCTTCTTGCCGACGTACTTGCGTCCTTCGGCGGCGATCAGCTCGATGGCCTCGGCCTCTTCCTCGCGGAACGTCGTGACGGACTGGACACGCCCGCGTCTCACGTAGCGCAGGATTCGATCCACGGCCGCCAGCCGCGGGCTCACGGTGGTGTTGACGCCGAGGCGTTGCGCCATCGGCAGGTAGTTGAGCTTGTTGATCAGGGCGACGACTTTCTTCACGCCCACGCGACGGGCGAGCATGGACGCGATCAGGTTGACCTCGTCTTCGTTCGTCATGGCGAGGAAGGCGTCGATTCCCTCGACGCTCTCTTCTTCCAGCGTCGCCTGGTCGGTGCCGTCGCCGTGGATGACGATGGTCTTCTTCACGATCTCGGCAATGCGCTCGCAGCGTGCGGCGTCGCGCTCGAAGAGCTTGACGTGGACGCCTTTGGCCTCGAGCTCCTCGGCGATCGTGATGCCGACCTGCTTGCCACCGATGATGAAGACCCGCGACAGCTTTTCCTGCCGGTGGATACCCATGAAATCGAGCACGTCGTTGAGGTTCTGCCGCGTCCCCAGCGTGTAGACGTGATCACCCGCCTCGAGGCGGACGGCGCCGTGTGGGATGATCACCTGCTGTCCCCGGAAGATCATCGGGATCAGCGAATCCGCCGGCGGCCCCGCGGCCTGCAGGTCCTCGAGGGTCTTGCCGGTCTGCCAGCTTTCCGTCTCGAGGTTCATCCCGAAGAGCTGAACCCGCCCTTCGGCGAGATCGATCAAGTCGGACACGCCGGGCAGGTGAAGCACGCGCATCACGCGCTCCACCATGTCGGTCTCGGGGTGAATGATGTGGTCGATGTGGGGTCCGACCTCGGTCGTGAGGCGACGCCACGCGTCGACTTCGTGAGTCCGGATGCGCGCGACCTTGATCCTGACGCTGGGCTCAGCCTGCGCGATCAAACAGGCGAGCACGTTGATCTCGTCGCTGTTTGTGACGGTGATGAGCATGTCGGTGTGGCTGATGCCCGCCTGGCGGAGGGTCTCCACCCGCGCGGCACTGCCCTGGACCACCTTGGCATCGAGCGACTCATCGAGCTCGTGGCAGCGGTTGGCGTTCGGCTCGACGATGACCACCTCGTTCCCTTCGTGAACGAGCCGCCGAGCGATCAAGGCACCGACCTGGCCCCCGCCCGCAATGATTATTCGCATCCTTTACCCCCTCTCCCCCTGCGGGGGAGAGGGCCGGGGTGAGGGGGCGTCGGGGAGAGCGGCCCTGAGCTGATCGAGCACCGTGTCCGTCTGTTTCAGCACGTCATCGTTCCAGAAGCGAATGATTTGGATCCCAGTCGCCGTCGAGATGTTCGTTCTCTGCTGATCGTACTCCTGCTGAGGCTTCTCGCCTTCCTGGCCGCCATCCAGCTCCACAGCCAGCCGTGCCTCCGGGCAATAGAAGGCGAGCACAGATCCGGCAGCTCGGTACTGCCGACGGAACTTGAAGCCACCCAATCGTCGATCTCGGAGAAAGCGCCAGAGGAGGGCTTCGGCGTTCGAACCCTCACGGCGCATGGATCGGGATTTTTCCAGGAGCAAGGGCTTGGGGTGGTTCTGCTCCTTGCCCCGGTCGCCCCTCACCCCAGCCCTCTCCCCTTCCGCCCTCTCCCCCTGCAGCCGGAATCCCATCGCGCCGAGCACGTCACGCAGCTCCCTGGTGGTGCAGCCGGCTAGTTGGGCGGGGGCTGGGGTTGGTTTGAGGCGGTCGCTTCCGGCGCGTTTCTTCGCGGCGACCCAGAGGCGCTGGGCGCATTCTACGCGGATGGCTCTGGAGCCGATCAAGTGGTAGCCGCACGCCTCGTAGTAGGCGCTCGAGGCATGCGGGTCTCTGTTGTACGAAATGCGGCCATCCAGCACCGGGGCTCGCCGCTTCGGTTGAGCGGCGCGCCAGAGGATTCCTCGTAGCCTCTGGGCCGCGGGCGAAAGCGACGAGGGAGCGTAGACGCTGAAGCGTCCGATTCGCGCGTTCAACCTCCTCAGCTCGCGTCGGTCCGAGTCCTTCAGGCTTGCGACCTGCGTCGAGACGTTCTTTCTGGACACCGAGCCGAGATTCTCCCGAAGCGCGAAAAGCAGCCCCCGGGCGGCGGCAGAAGCGCGCCCTTCGCGACCTGTGAGGACGCGGCCCAGGGTCCCGTTGATGTGGCGAGCCAGCCATTCGGAACCTCGCTGCCGAACCCGTTCGCGTTGTCGCTGATCGAGCAGTGCGCCGGGGGCGATCTCGATACGCGGAGTGATGAGCGAGTCGCCTGGCGTGAGACGGCCGATCGGCTCGCCGTTCCAAAACAGCTTGCCACCCTCGCTGAGCGTAAACGCCGCGTCGTCCGAGGCGATGAGGGCGTGCGCCTTTGCGCGACCGATCGCTGGCAGCCCTCGATTCGCCCCCGAGATCAGGCTGCGTGGACTGTCGGCGTCGGCGACGAAGCGCCACCCACTCACGGCGCCGGCCGGGACACCTTGCACCGTCACGGTTCCGTCCTCTTGCGCCTCCACATCGGATGGATGACGGCCGCTCCGATTCAGCTCCGCGGCCCGTCGATCGACGAACTGGCTCGTGAGCCGCTCGTGGAGAGCGTCGGAGAGTCGGTCCTCGACGGCGCGGGTCCGCTCTTGCCATGTCGCGGAGTCGGAGAGCCGATCGGGCCGATGAGAAAGGTACGTCCAGGTACGGATGCGGGCGATCCGATCGAGCAGGGTCTCTACGTCTCCCTGCGTGCGGTCCAGCAGCTTCACCTGAGCCGCGACCCAATCTTCCGGAAGTCGCCTTTCCGGTCCGCAGAGGTAGTCGAGAATTTGGGACAGCAGCTGAACGTGGCTGGCGTCGCGTGCGCCGTGAAAATCGGGAATCTGGCACACCTGCCAGAGCAGCTCTACATCCAGAGTGCTGCCCGCGTCTCTCGCGAGCTCCCGGAGCGCCGCCTGGTCGTCCGCCCGCTGCATCGGCCGCAAGCGGGGATGGTCGGGCCGAGCCCTGAGGCTTTCGTGAAGAGAGGCGAGCGATCGGAATTCCAGCTCGGCATTGCGCCAATAGACCTGACCGATCGGATCGAACCTGTGCTTGACGACGGCTTCTACGAGAGCGCGCGGCAGCGGGCCGAGCTCCGCCGTCGCTCCGAAGGTTCCGTCGCGGACGTGCCGCCCGGCGCGCCCGGCGATCTGGGCGATGTCCGCGGGAGCCAGTGCCCGCGGTCCCTGCCCGTCGAACTTGTCGATCCGGTTGAGGGCGACGTGGTGGATGTCGAGGTTGAGGCCCATGCCGATGGCGTCTGTGGCGACGAGATAGTCGACCTCCCCGCTTTGGTAGAGACCGACCTGCGCGTTTCGGGTGCGCGGCGAGAGTGCCCCGAAGACGACGGCGGCACCGCCACGCAGATGTCGCAGCCGAGTCGCGATCTCGTACACCTCGGCGATCGAGAAGCCCACGATCGCAGAACGCTTGGGAAGGCGCTCGATCTTGCTCGGCTCCTCGTAGCTGAGGGTAGAGAGTCGCGGTCGGGAGATCACGCCGGCTTCGGGGATCAAATCCTCGAGCACGGGCCGGATCGTGTCGGCGCCGAGGAGCATCGTCTCTTCCCGACCGCGGGCGTGAAGCAGCCGCTCGGTGAAGACGTGCCCGCGATCCCGGTCGGCGCATAGCTGGATCTCATCCACGCCGAGGAAGTCGACGGGCCGATCCACGGGCATCGCTTCGACGGTGCAGATCAGGTAGCGAGGTGCTGCGGGAACGATGCGTTCCTCGCCCGTGATCAGGGCGACTTCGTCCGCGCCGCGAGCCTTCGACACGCGGTCGTAGTTCTCGCGGGCGAGGAGGCGAAGCGGAAACCCCAGCATCCCGGTGCGGTGCTCGAGCATCCGTTCCAGGGCCAGGTGGGTCTTCCCCGTATTGGTCGGCCCGAGGACGGCGATCACGGGTGCGGGCATGTGAGCCAAGGTTATCCTGACGCCGCCCCTTGAAGATCCTTTCGCTCAGCTACGACGGTCTCACCGACCCTCTCGGCCAGTCACAGATCCTCCCCTACATCATTCACCTGACTCGCCGCGGGCATCGATTGGATGTAATCAGCTTCGAAAAACCCGACCGCTTCGGCCGAGGGCAAGCGTCTGTAACGAAGCTCATCGAAGGCCTACCGATCCGTTGGCACCCGCTGAGCTACACGAAATGGCCCCCAGTTGTCTCAACCCTGTGGGACCTCGGTCGCATGCGCCGGACCGCCCTTTCGATTTGTCGGGCGAGTCCACCCGACGTCGTCCACTGCCGCACGCACCTGACCGCCCTGGTGGGCGCCACTGTCAAGAAACGAGCCGGCTCCAAGCTGCTGTTCGACATGCGCTCCTTCTACCCGGAGGAGCGCGTCGAGGGGGGCTTGTGGGACCAGTCGAATCCGCTCTACCGAGCCGTCTTTCGCTACTTCAAACGGCGCGAGAAAGACCTGCTGGCTGGTAGCGACGGACTGGTCGTCCTCACACACCGGGCAAAGGAGATACTGCTCGAGAAGTGTCTCGTCCGGGCTTCGCTTCCAACCGAGGTGATTCCGTGTTGTGCCGACTTGAACCACTTCTCCCCGGAGAGCGTCAGTGCCGACTCGCGAAAGGCAGCGGCGGTGCGGCTCGGAATCGGCCACTCAGATCTCGTCCTGGGATACGTGGGGTCGATCGGGACCTGGTACATGCTTCCTGAGATGCTGGATTTCTTCGGCCGGCTTCGGCGCAACAAGGAAGGCGCCCGCTTTCTCTTCGTGACCCAATCCGATCCGGCCCTGATCTGGGCCGAGGCCGAGAGACAGGGCCTGCCGAGGCACTCTCTGGTGATCACCGAGGCGCCGCGGGAAGAAGTGCCGACCATGATCAGCCTGTTTCACCTCGGCGTGTTCTTCATCCGACCGGTCTTCTCTAAACTCGCGTCTTCCCCGACGAAGCAGGCCGAGCTGATGGCCATGGGGATTCCGATCATCTGCAATGGTGGTGTAGGTGATTCGGACTCGATCCTGGAGGCCGCACACGCAGGCGCCGTCGTCCGGGACTTCACCCATGCTGCCTACGACGAGGTTGTCGCCAGAGTGGACGATCTTCTCGATCTGCCCGCGGACTCGATCCGAGCCGCGGCGAGGCGGACCTTCTCGCTGGAACAGGGCGTCAACCAATACGCGGTTCTGTACGAGCAGATGAACCCGTAGGCGACCTCGGCGTGGGCGTCAGGCCCTGAGGAGCGTCGCTCCCCAATGGACGCCGCCGCCGACGGCGACCAGCAGCACGAGATCGCCAGGTTTGATCTTCGCCTCGCGCACGGCCTCGTCCCAGAGCGTGGGGATCGTCGCGGCAGTGGTGTTGCCGTACTTGTGGATGTTGTGAAAGACCTTCTCGTCCGGAAGCCCGAGCTGCTTCTGCACGTAGTCGTTGATGCGGCGGTTGGCCTGGTGCATCAACACCATGTCGACGTCGTCGAGCGAGAGTCCGTTGCGCTTCAGGATCTCGAGCGATGCTTCAGCCATGTAATGGGTGGCGAGCTTGAATACCTGGCGCCCCATGACGATCGGAATGTGGTCGCCGCGGTCGATCTGGTCCTTGTCTACGTAGGGTCGGAATTTGAAGCCGACCCCCGGCACGATCAGCTTCTCGTACTCTTTCCCGTCCGTGCGGAGAATCGTGTCGATGACTCCGCGCTCGTCGTCATCCCTGGCCTGGACGACCACCGCACCCGCGGCATCGCCGAACAGAACCGTACGATCCCGAAACCGGGTGGCCCACTCGAACTGCTCCTTCGTCGGCCGATCGTCATCTCCCCCGTAGAGGTGATCGAAGTCGAACGGCATGAAGCCGGAGTGGATCTCAGCGCCGATCAGCAAGACGTTCTTGGCAGAGCCCGAGCGGATCTGGGCATCGACCATCTGCAGGCCGAAGACGAAGCCCACGCACTGCTGGCGGATGTCGAAGCAGGGTGTGCCGCTGAGGCCGAGCTTCGCTTGGAGAAGGCCACCCGAGCCGGGGAAATAGTGATCGGGCGTCATCGTGGCAAAGACGACCAGGTCGATATCTTCTTTGGCGACGCCGGCCATCTCGATCGCCCGCTCCGAGGCGGCCACGGCGAGGTCGGAGGTGCCCACGCCTTCGTTGACGAAGTAGCGGGTTTCGATGCCGCTGCGCTCCTGCACCCACTGGTCGCTCGTATCCATGACGCGGGCGAGCATGTCGTTCGTGATGCGATTGGGCGGGATCTCTCGACCGCTGCCGGTGATCACTGCTCGCATGGGTGGCCTCCTCGGACGATCCCCCGGGCGGGCGGCATTGTAGCTTCCGCCAACCCGCCTAGACGCCCTGGTGCTGGCGGTCTACCGCGATGCCCTTCCGGCTGCGGTCTACCGCGATGCCCTTCCGGCTGAGGATCTCGCGATACAGGACTGACTTGATGGGCACGAGACGGCCGACGAGGCCCACGATTCGGGCGTCGGCTGGAAACGCCGCCTCCGAACGCAGCTGGCCCGCGGGAAGCGTTTCGGCGAGCTTCGCCAGCTCGAGCCCGAGCGGAAGCACCTGCATCCGCGAACTCGGCGCCACGCCCAGCTCGGAGAGGTCGCCGGCCACACTCGGCGCCACGGCAAGCAGAGCGTCACTCCTTCGGCCGAGCGTCCTCTCCAACCACTTAAAGAACGCCGTCTTGCGAGGCCCGAAGTAGCCCTTCAAGACGTGCCCATGGAAGGTGTGAACCACGAGCGGAACTCTCATCAAACGTGCGGCTGCCCGGGCGAGCACACCCGCCTTGGCGGTGTGACTGTGGACGACAAGAGGGCGGCTTCGACGGATTATCCGCGCCAGTCCCAGGAACGCTCGAAAGTCGTCGAGCGGTGCGATCTCGCGTTGCAGACCGGGTAGGCGGGTGCACTCGACGCCTTTTGCTGCCGCGAGATCCAGCATGTTGCCTTCTCGCTCTGTCTCGTTGCCGACGATCAACTCCGTCTCGTAGCCGCGGGAGCGAAGCCCCGCCGTCAGAAGGATGACGTGGATGGCCGGCCCGCCGATGTTCAGGCGAGAGAAGACACGCACAACGCGAATCGGCTGACGCACGGCCAAGGATTCCGCAGGCACTATCTAGGGCAGCCGAGGTGCGGTAGTGCTGCCGCGGGGACGGCAGCGCGAGGGCTACGCGTCGCCGGAGCCGTTCGCCGCGACGTTCTTGACGTGCTCGAGGAGCTGGGCTTCGGGAGCAGCCCCGACGAACTCGGAGGCCTCGCCCACGACCGTCTTTGGCACACCGGAGATGTTGTACTTGCGCGCCAGGTCGGGGTAGCCCGTCACCTCGACGCCGTCTGCCGTGACGTTCTCGCTCTCCAGTGCGAACTGATAAGCCAGGCGGACCGCCCGGGGACAGTACGGTCAGGTAGGGGTCGAGAAGACCTGCACGTGGACCGGCTTCTCGATCTCACCGAGGGCTTCCCGGGTCTCGTCGCTCAGCCCACTGTCGCCGCTCGAGACCTGACGAATGGCGTCGATCACAATCCCGAACTCGTAGCCGGAAGGTAGCCCGTAGAAACGGATTCCAGGATCAGAGTTCTCCCCCAGGACCGCGATCGCGGGGATGCGCTGGATGCCGAGCGAGTCGACCTTGTCCTTGTCGAGCACGAAGTTGTAAGGCTCGCAGGAAAGCTTGTCGTCGAGCTCGGCGATCTCTTCGATGAGGCGCTTCACCTGCTCGGTTCCCGGGTCGGCGAGAGCCTGAGCGAAAACGGCCAGGCGAACCGGATTCTTCAGCTCGGCGAACTCCTTTTCCAGCTCGCCGCGGACGCGATCATCTAACAGGGACATCGAGCAAGTATGCACCAGAGGGTGGGCGGGGATCTAGCGGGTTTGCTCGCGTCCATGTTCTCGGCGCCTTCCTCCGCCCCCCTTGGCCCTCTCCCCCAAGGGGGGAGAGGGGGTAAGGGGGCCAGGGGTCGAGGTGTAATACCCCTTGGCATTAGGTCCAAGTGGAGAACCAGGTCCAGGGGCGGAGGCCGCCTACCCCGGAGAAGAACCACTCTTCGGGCAAGGGGATCGCCGTCAGCAGCGGGAAGAAGTAGACGAGCCAAAGAGCACACAAAGCGACGAACGCTTTCGCGACAAGCCCGCTTGGCGTATTCCACAGGCGGTCGAGTGCGATCCCGGCACTGAGGCACGCGTAGGGGATCGCCTCGAAGAGGTAGTGGCTGTAGTTGAGCGTGCGAGGCGAGATGCCCCACGGGAGGTAGAGCCAGCAGAAGCCCAGACCGCTGAACAGCAGCGCAGGATCCCGTTGCCGCACGCCTGTTTTCAGCGCCCAGATCGTGAGCGGAACCGACGCCCACCAGAGCAGCGGGTTCCCGAGCGCCACGATGCCTTCGACACTCCCGCCCTCCTGAAGCCAGTGATACCACGTGGGCCGCACGAGCAGTGGCCACGTGTACCAGCTACTGAAGTACGGGTGTTCGGCGTCGAGCGTGGCGTGGTAGGTCCAGATGGCCTTCTGCAGCGGCCACAGTTCGCGCAGCGAGTGCCCCTGGAGGAACCAGGGCACGTAGCTCAGCACGTAGATCATCACGGGGATCACGCCGAAGGCGAGCAGCGTGAGGGCGATCTCCCGCATGCGAAGGAGCCGTTCGCGGCGCAATGCGATCAGCACGAGGCCGGCGAAAGCCGCCGCGAAGAGGCTCGTCCATCGAGTCGAGAGTGCAAGGCCGAGGGCCAGGCCGGCGAGAGTCATGCCGAGAGCCGGCAGGCGCTCGCGCAACGCCGCTCGAAGCACGAAGAATACCGTCGACACTTGAAACAAGACCGCGAAGATATTAGTCATCGCGATGCGGCTCTGGACCAGGTAAACACCATCGAGCAGAAGGAGAACGACGGCCAGGAGGGCGGCGCGCTCGGTTCGAAGCGCGGTGCGTGCGAGCAGGAAGAAGACGGGCGCCAGCAGCGTCCCCGCGATCGCGGGGGCTAGGCGCCAGGCCCAGGGAACGAAGCCAAAGACCCACACCCCGACCGCGATCAGCAGCTTGGCGGTCGGCGGGTGCACCCATTCCGTGGGCGACCGACCCTCGAGATACTCGAGCGCCGTCTTCGCGTGGTACACCTCGTCGAAGTACTCGACGGGAGGCGCCCCGAGCCGCGGGAATCGAACGAGCGCCGCCACCGCGAGGAGCGCGAGGCAGATGTGGAAGTCGCGGCGGGTGAAGTTCTTTAGTCGTGGGCCCACAGAGCCGAAACCCAGGTCCCGATCTAGGCGGTCTTGGCGCGTACGATCAGTTCGACCTCGCAGTCGAGGATCTGCAGGAGCGCCACGAGTTGGTCGACTGACTTGCGGTAGTTCGTCTGATCGAGGAGTCGGTAGAACTGGGTCGCCGACGTACCGAGCCGACGAATGAGTTCGCGCTTTGCCAGTGCGCTCTTTCCGACCCTCGCCTGGACCTCCAGTGTCAGTTTGTAGAGCAGCAGGTCCCGCTGGTGGCTGGGATCCTGGTTGTACTCGAGAACCCGCTCGATGTGAACTGTTCCCTCTTTTCCCGAACGAAGCGTGTAGGTGAAGCCTTCGCGGGCGAGCTCCCTGTCGACCACGACCAGCTCTATGGGATCGCGGAGAGTTGGGGCCGGCGTTGCCTTCGAATAGGGAAAGGCGTACTGATTCCTGCTCGTTCGAACCTCGAACGCCTTCCTGTGGTTGTTGCCCTTCACCGTTCGGATCTTCATAGGGATTGGCCAATGGGTTTCATTCTATGAGGCGAGACAACAGTTCAGCGACCGACGTCGCGTTCCAGGGTGCCCCAACCGACGCTGGACCAAAGGTCCGTTTCCGCCCGGCGGAAGCGTAGAATTCACTCGGGGAGACTTGAGATGAGCCGGACTGTGGTTATCAAAGGCCGAGCCGTAGGGCCGAGTACCGTCGAGTTGGACGAGCCGTTGCCCGAGGAGGCTCGAGACATTGAGGTGGTCGCTCGCGTATCCGACGCTGCGAAGGGCAGCGTGTCCGACTATCTCCGTAGCCTTCCACCCGGCACCCGAAGCAAAGCCGACATCGACCACCAGATTCGCAAAGAACGCGACTCCTGGTCTTGACTCGCCTCTACCTCGACGCCAACTCCATCATCTACAGCATTGAGGGCACACTCGAGTTCCGGGGACAGGCGCTCGGGTGGATCAAGCAAGCCGAAACGGCCGATGGCGTGGTCGTCACGTCACGCCGTTCACGCCTCGAGTGTCGGGTCAAGCCCCTTCGGGATGGCGACGCGGATCTGCTGGCACGATTCGATGGCCTATTTGCCCGTGATGTGCTTGAGATGGTCGATGTGACTTCTGAAGTGATCGAGCGGGCAACCGAGCTACGAGCGGCGCACAACTTCAGGACTCCCGATGCGATCCACTTGGCGAGTGCCCTTGTAGCCGGAGCGGACGTCTTCCTGACGGGGGACCGGGACCTCGCCAAGTGTCCGGGTCTCAAAGTAGAACTGCTGGTCGGCCCAGGCGGCGACTCCCGCTAACTCCTAGATGGTTCCTCGGGTGCGTGACGAGGACGCAATCCTCTCGGGAAGAGGGGCTGGCGGATTCTTCGGCCTGGGCAAGACTGACTCGGCCTCAGGGGCGACCACGGGAATGACGACGACGGAGTGAATCACGGTGGGGGGAGGTCGATGCCCTCGCGGCCGATGCGGCGTTCGACTGGAGCCTCCTCGAACTTGACCCAGGTGCTCGAGCCGACGCGCAGGAAGATGTCGACCGTCGCGTCACGGAAAAGCTCGTGCTCGAAGAACGACTCCGGGCGGCCCGTGGAGTAGTAACGACCGTCGGACTTCATGATGACCTCTACTGACTCACCTCCGGCCAGAGGCTCGGAAATCCGAGCCACCTGCTCCCAGGCGGAGCCCCAGCTTTCGTCGGGCTCGCTGACGCGTCGAAACGTCGCGGTCGCCTGAATGCCGCGGCTCGGTTCTGACGTGCGGTTCTTGACGACGACGCGCGCGACGGGCGCGAGGTACTGGGTCTGACCCGAACTCCTTTCGATGGCCCAGTAGGTCTCGATTTCGACGAGCTCGACGTGTTCCTTCGGATCGATGGTTTCGCAGGCTGTCGAAGCGAGCGTGGCGGCAACGACTGCAGTCGTCGCGAGCGGGGAGCGCATCGAGCGATTGTAGCGGGGCGCGGGCTCCGAGCCTTCTTTCGTCGCCTGAGGCATCGTCATCGGGACGCGCTCGTTGACAGGGAAATTCGGAGTTCTCTATTATCGATGGGTCCGGCGAGCCCCGTGGTCGACGGGGTCGAGGCGGCCCTGCTCCGGTTCGGGGCGGGTGGTCGGCGGAAGTCGCGCCGGCCAGGCAGCAAGAAAGGGCGTCTCAAAGCACGATGATCGAGGTCGAGAACCTCACGAAGCGCTATGCGCGCACGACCGCCGTCGATGGCATCTCGTTTACCGTCCAGAAGGGCGAGATCCTCGGCTTCCTGGGCCCGAACGGAGCCGGCAAGACCACCACGATGCGGATCCTGACGTGCTTCCTCCCGGCGAGCGCCGGCACGGCTCGGGTGGCCGGGTACGACGTCTTCGAGTCACCGATGGAGGTGAAGCGTCGCGTCGGGTACATCCCCGAAACGCCGCCGCTCTACCAGGACATGACGGTGCGGGTGTTCCTGGACTTCGTGGCCAAGATCAAGGGCATTCCAGCGGCTGCGCGCGGCAAGAAGATCGACGAGGCGATGGAGAAGACGCGCGTCGGCGACGTGCGCGACAAGCTCATCGCGAAGCTCTCGAGGGGCTATCGTCAGCGCGTCGGGCTGGCGCAGGCGATCATTCACAACCCCGAGGTGCTGATCCTCGACGAGCCCACCGCGGGCCTGGATCCGAAGCAGATCATCGAGACCCGCGAGCTGATCAAGAACCTCGGCGGCGAGCACACCATCGTGCTCTCCACGCACATCCTGCCCGAGGTATCGGTGACCTGCGGGCGCGTCGTCATCATCAACAATGGACGCGTCGTCGCCGAAGACACGCCAGACAACCTCACTCAGCGCCTGCGCGGTGCCGCCACGCTCAAGCTCGAGGCGCGCGGTGACCAGGGCAGTCTCTTCGATGTGCTCCGACGGATCCCCGGCGTGACTCAGATTCGGCCGTCAAGCGGTCACGACGACACGGTCGTGTACGCGATCGAAACCGAGCCGGGCCGGGACGCGCGGGGCGCCCTTGCACGCGCCGTGGTCGAGGGGGGCTTCGAGCTGCTCGGGCTCGGCCAGCGAGGGATGAGCCTGGAGGACATCTTCCTGCATCTGACGACGAGCGATGATGGAAGCGAATCCAGTCGTGAGGCTGGGAGTGAGTCCGGGGGAGATCCTTCGGTCCCGTCTCCGAGCGTCGTCCCTCAGGACTCGGCGGCCGAGGAGACGTCCGCCTCGGCTCCGTCTGGCGACGACGCTCCTCACGACGACGAGGGGACGAAATGACTGCGATGCGAAATGTTGCGGCGATCTTCGACAAGGAGTGGCACCACTACTTCGGCAGCCCAATTGGATACGTGGCGTTCTTCGTCTGGACGCTGCTGTTCGGGATCTTCTACTACTTCGCGTTCACGTTCTTCCTGCAGCAGTCGCAGGCGGGCAGTGGCATGGGCGGGCCACAGGCGCTATCGATGAACGAGTATCTGATCCAGCCGATCCTCCAGAACATGGCGGTCGTCGCGCTGTTGCTGACGCCGATGCTGACGATGCGGGCGTTCGCCGAAGAGAAACGCACCGGCACCATCGAGCTGCTCGCCACCTCGCCCCTCACGGACGCGCAGATCGTCTGGGGGAAGTTCCTCGCGGCCCTTGCGCTCTACGGGCTGATGATCCTCGTCGCAATGATCAACGTGGCGACGCTGTGGCACTACAGTCAGACGCCGCCCGAATGGAAGCCCGTCCTGACCGGCATGCTGTCGTTGTTTCTGCTCGGGGGGTGCTTCCTGTCGCTCGGTCTCTTCGTCTCGAGCCTGACGAAGAACCAGATCGTCGCCGGCGTCTTGTCCTTCGGCCTGTTCCTCGGCATCTGGACGATGGGCTGGGCCGAAGATCCGAGCGGCGGTCCAGTGCTGAAAGTCATCGCCTACATGGGCGTGACGACCCACATGGAAGAGCTGATGAGAGGCGTTCTGGACCTGAAGGACCTGGTCTTCTACACCACGTTCATCGCGTTCGGCTTGTTTCTCACGCAGCAGTCGCTGGAGAGCCAGCGGTGGCGGGCATGAGCCGCGCCCTCGATTTCCTCGCGCCGCTCGGCATCCTCGTCACTGCCGGTGCGTTCAGCTGGGAACGGGCGGGCCAGACGCTCCCGGGCGAGTTCCACTTCTTCCTGATCGGGGGGGCGGCGCTGATCTTCGCCCACCTGCTGGTGCGCTGGGACGAGCTGGCCCGCGCGATCGGCGTGCGACAACTTCGTTTCGGTGGCAACGCGCTTATCTACTCGTTGATGGTCCTGGCGATCCTCGTCGGCATCAACTACGTGACGGTTCGCAACAACAAGCGCTGGGACCTGACGGAGGGGCAACGACACACCCTTTCGGACCAGACGCTCAAGGTGCTGGCCGGTTTGCAGGAAGACGTCCAGATCACGTATTTCGATCGCAGCATCGCGATGATCAACGGGCAGGTCCGCCTGGAGCAGTACGAGGCTCTGTCGCCGCACGTCAAGGTCGAGTATGTCGACCCGCTCGATAATCCCGTCAAGGCGCGAGTCTTCGATGCACGCGGCCCCTACCCGACCGTGATCGTCGATCGCGGCGCCAAGCGCGAGCGGGTGAGCAACGCCTCCGAGCAGGACCTGACGAACGCAATCATCAAAGTCCTGAAGGAAGGGCAGAAGCAGGTCTGCTTCGTCGAAGGACAGGGCGAAGCGGATTCGGAGGACGACGGCGAGCGCGGCTTCCGCTCCGTTGGCGGAGCCCTCGACCGGAACCAATACGGCACCAGGAAAGTCCTGCTGCTGCGCGAGAAGCGCGTGCCCGAGGACTGCACCGTGCTCCTCGTGGCGGGACCGGAGAACGACCTGCTCGAGCCGGCCATCGACGCGATTCGGGAGTACGTCGCGGCGGGCGGCAAGCTCTTCGTGATGATCGAGCCCGAGCTCGAGGGCAAGACGCCGAACCTGCTCGCTCTACTTCAGGAGTGGAACCTCGAGCTGGCGGGCGATGTGGTCGTCGATGTTTCCGGCATGGGGAGCCTGTTCGGAACCGGCCCGCTGACGCCGATCGTCGCGTCCTACCCGTACCACGCCATCACGAAGGACTTCCGCGCTATGACGGCGTTCCACACGGCCCGATCGGTCAAGGCCGGCAGCGAGACGGTCCCAGGCGTCACGGCTCAGAACCTGTTGGAGACCTCGCCCGACTCGTGGGCGGAGACGGACCTGTCGCTTCAGGAGCCCATCGAAGCAGGGGAGAACGACCAACGGGGGCCGATCTCGCTGGGGGCCGCCGTGATCGTCAAGCAGGCGGTCGCGGACGATCCGGCCGAAGCGCCCGAAGCCGACGCTGTAGGCGCGTCTGAAGATACAGAAGAGCCCGAAGCCGACCCGGCCGAGCCCGCGAGCGCCGCTGCGGAACCCGGAGAGGAAGAGAAGCCCCAGCCACCCGATGGCCGCGTAGCCGTGATCGGCGACTTCGACTTCGCTACGAACGCGCTGCTGACCTTTGGGGACAACCAGGATTTCTTCCTCAACACGGTCGCCTGGCTCGCCGAGGACGAGGACCTGATCTCGATCCGGCCGAAGGACCCGTCCGACCAGCGTCTGTTCCTCACCGACCTCCAGCAGAAGAACTCCGCTCTCCTCGCGCTGGTCCTGATCCCGGGATTCTTCATCGTCGCCGGCGTGCGGAGCTGGTGGCGGAGGCGGTAGTTGCAGCCGCGACGGCAGCCACGGAGGCACAGAGACACGGAGAACGGCCAAGGGAGCGCCATTCTGGGTGACCGCTCGTCTCGGCCTGGAGCGAAGAATCCGCCAGCCCCTCGTCTTTCGAGACCAGACGGGCGGTCTCACCTCGCTGGCTGCTTCGACTCGGTTGCTTCGGCTGCACTCCCTCGGGACGACGTAGCAACCATTCTGGCTTGCCCGACGCCATGAACTCGCCCTTTGCCAAGACCTACGTCGCGATGGCCGTCTTCGCCGCCCTGGCGGGCTACATCTACTTCGTCGAGCGTCCGCGCGGCGACGACCCGCTCAACCAGAAGGACAAGGCCTTCTCGTTCGAGGCGGACGCCGTCACGTCTCTGACCATCGAGAAGACCGAGGGGCCGCCCCTCCACGTTCAGCGAGAGGGGGAGGACTGGAAAGTGATCTCGCCGCTCGAGGCGGCGGCGGATGCCGACGCAGTCGATCGCCTCGTCACGGCTGTGGTCGATCTGGAGATCGGGGAGGTGATCAGCGAGGAGCCGGGTGACCTCGTTGCTTTTGGGCTGGCCGAGCCGCAGCTGAGCGTTCAGGTGACCCTGAAGGATGCCGCTTCTCCCGTGCGGGTGTCCCTCGGCGGGATCGCACCGGACAACTCGATCGTCTACGGCCAGATCACGGGCGAGGCGCGGATCCTGGCCCTGGACATGTTGTTCAAGACGACGCTCGACAAGAAGCCCTTCGACCTGCGTGATCGCGATGTTCTCCACGTCGCCAGCGACGACATTCAGACGATCCGAATCGAAGGGCCCGAGGGGGGCTACGCGATCGCGCGCCGCGGCGAACAGGACTGGGTCTTTACCGCCCCGCTCGAGACACACGCGGCGCGCTGGTCCGTTTCCACGCTGATCTCGACGCTCGTGGGCCTTCAGATGGAAGAGGTTGCCGCCGAGCCCGCCGGCGACCTGGCCGCGTTCGGTCTCGACGCCCCCACGCGGCGCGTCGAGCTGGGATTGAATGAGGGACACGCCAGGTCGCTCGAGATTGGCTCCCAGCTGGAAGACGGGAGATACCACGCGCGAGAGGTCAACAGCGACCTCGTCGCCGTGATCCCCGCCCGACTGGTCGAGGACCTGGCCAAGGGTATGGACGAGTTGCGCGCCAAGCGCATCGCCGAGATCGCCACCTACGAAGTGGACCTGGTCGTGGCCGAGGTGGGCGGGCAGACGCGCCGCTACGAGCGCAGCGATGGGGATGACTCGGAGAAGAAGTGGCAGCGGACCGAGCCGGACACAGCCGACATCGAGCGCACCGCGATCGACGACGTGCTCTTCGACCTCGGCGGGATCGACGTGGAGGCGTTCATCGACACCCCCGGGGAAGACGCCAGCTACGGTCTCGACACACCCGCCGCGGTCATCTCGCTCCGACAGGAGGAGAAGGGCGAGCTGAAGATCACGATCGGCAAGGAGGACGACGCCTACTACGCGCGCCGCCCGGACGATGCGGCGATCCTGAAGCTCGCGACCGAACCCGTCGAGAAGGTCCTGAAGACGCTAGAGGAGCTGTAGGTCACAGCTACCGTCATCCCGAGTGAGCTCAGCGAAGAGTTCGAATCGAGGGAGCCCGGCGCGTGGTGGAGTGATGGGCGCGGAGGATGGCGAGAGAAGCCATCCCACCTCGCTGGCTCCCTCGACTCGCGTCTCTAGCCGCACTCGCTCAGGATGACGCGGGGCTGTTCGAGGGGCGGAGAACGGCTCACCAAACGTCATTCTGATCGACCGCAACGCTCCTATTGGAGCGAAGAATCTGCCTGCCCCTCGTCTCTATTGCCAGAGATCCTCACTGAGGTCTTTCCATTCAGGATTGAAGTCATTGATGAGAGCCTCTTTCTTGCGGCGCAACCATCCTTTGATCTTCTTCTCCCTCTCGATCGCTGTGATGATCGAGTCATGCACCTCGTAATAGATGAGCTTCTTCGCACGGTACCGTGCCGTGAACGAGCTGCGGTCCGGACCGTTGCGGTGCTCCACGAGCGCCGCGCGAGGCTGTGTAGAGCACACCGTTGCTTTGATTGGTCAACATGTACACGGCGGCGGGGGACTTGGACATGCTCGGCCAGGTTCTCTCCCCCGCACGACAAGGGAGGTCCAGACACAAACGGAGAGGGGCTGGCGGATCCTTCGGCCCGTGGAGGACCGACCCGGCCTCAGGATGACGCGGGGCGGAGAACGGCCCACACGACGTCATTCTGATCGACCGTAGCGCTCCTATTTGGAGCGAAGAATCTGTCTGCTCCTCGTCTTTGTTGCCACAGATCCTTCGTCAGGATCTGCAAGCCGCCTCCGTCAACAGGCTGATCGCGGGGTGGGGAACGGCCCACCAAACGTCATTCTGATCGACCGTAGCGCTCCTATTGGAGCGAAGAATCCGTCTGCCCCTCGTCTCTATCGCCAGAGATCCTGACTGGGCAGCTACTGCTCTTGCGTTTCCTCGGGCTTGGGCGGTTCCTCCACGACCTCCGTCGCCTTCGCGATGAAGACGGGCTCGTTGGGGACGTTGGCGTGGTCGCCCAGCTCCGACGTGGCCACGCGCGAGATCAGGTCGACGACGTCCATGCCCTCGATCACCTCGCCGAACACCGCGTAGCCCGCGCCGCCGATCCCGAAGTCGAGGCGATGGTTCATCTTGAGGTTGATGAAGAACTGGGCCCGTGCCGTGTGGGCCTTCTGCGTACGTGCCATGGCCAGCGTGCCCCGCTCGTTGCGCAGGCCGTTGCGCGCCTCGTTCTTGATGGGATCGCCAGCCTCCTTCTCGCCCATGTCCGCATCGTAGCCGCCGCCCTGGATCATGAAATCCGGCATCACACGGTGGAAGATCGTCCCCTCGTAGTGACCCGAGCGGACGTACTCGAGGAAGTTCGCAACGCTTAGCGGCGAATCCCCGGGGAAGAGCTGAAGCGTGATGCTGCCCATGCTCGTTTCGAGCACGACTCTGGGCAGGCTCGGCTTGGGTGGAAGGGCCTCCCGGGCGGCCGGTGGGACTGGCTCGGGAGCGGGTGACTGGGGGGCCAGAACGATCAGCAGAAGGGCGAGCTCGAGCATCGATAACCTCGGATCCGATTGAAGACGCAGATTTTAGCAGGGTAGTTCCGTTGCACCCCTTCGAGGCTGGGACGTAGAACCAACTGCCTGTCCCAAGCCCATGGTCTTGTTCAACTATTCCACGAAGGAGTTGACCGCAAAGGTGGTCTACTACGGGCCCGGCCTGTGCGGGAAGACCACCAATCTACAGTGGATCCACGACAAGAGTCCGATCAAGAACAAGGGCAAAATGGTCTCGCTCGCCACCGAGACGGACCGCACGCTCTTCTTCGACTTCCTCCCCATCGAGCTGGGCACGATCCGCGGAATGAAGACCCGCATCCAGCTCTATACCGTGCCGGGTCAGGTCTTTTACAACGCCACCCGGCGGATGGTGCTGCGCGGAGCCGACTGCGTCGTCTTCGTCGCCGACAGGCAGGACACGATGCTCACGCCCAACCAGGACAGCCTGGACAACCTGAGGGAGAACCTCGAAGCGAACGACATCGACTTCGAGGACTTCCCGATGGTCCTCCAGTACAACAAGCGCGATCTGCCCAACGCGCTGCCGATCGAAGAGCTGAACGCCGCCCTCAACCCGCGTGGGGTCCCCTACTACGAGGCGGTAGCGGTAGAAGGGAAGGGTGTAGAGGACACGCTCAAGGGCGCTACGGCGCTGGTCTTCAAGGCCCTGGCCGGCCGCTACGGCGGAGCCGCGGACCAGGCGGCGGCTGATGCGTCGGAGCCCCCCCCGTCCACGCCGATCATGCAGGCGCAGCCAGAACCCGAGCCCGAGATCGGGGGCGCGGAGATGTTCTCGCCCGATTCGCTGCTCGATTCCACGAACGCGGAGCCGCCGCCGGCGACGGCGAGTACCGCGCCCGTTCCGGAACCGGCTCCCGAGCCCGCCGCCGACAGCTTTTCGGCAGATCTGCTTTTGGAGCTGCAGCCCGAACCCGCCGAGGAACCGGAGCCGTTGGCCGTGCCCGAGCTGGCCCTCGAGCCAGAATCTGCTCCAGCTGACAGTTTCTCGCCAGACTCCCTCCTCGACTCGATCGAAATGGAACCCGAGCCCGCCGCCGAGCCCGAGCCCGCACCGGAGCCCGAGCCGCCAGCTGTCGAGGCCTTCTCTCCCGACTCCCTCCTCGACTCGATCGAGATGGAGCCCGAGCCCGCTGCGGAGCCGGTGCCAGGAGGCTTCTCTCCCGACTCCTTGCTGGACTCCTTCGGAGCCGAGGCGCCGGCCAACGATCCGGCCCCGGTCTCCGAGGCCGACCTCGAGCCGATCGGTGCCGCTCCGGGCGCTGGAGAAACGGGACTCGAGGAGCTCTCGCTGGAGCCAGAACCCGAGCCCGCCGATTCACCGCTCTCCTCTCTCGAGGCTTCACCTCTCGAGGAGCTGACGGGCGGCAGTCCAGCGGCGACGGACGATGTGCTCGCGGCAGTTGAGGCTCCCGCCGAGGAACCGGTCTCAGAGCTGGAAGCGCTGACCGGCGGTCACCCCGCCGTGACGGACGACGTCCTGGCGGCCGCGAGCGACGCCTCCGCTCCGGAGCTTCAGCTGTCGCCATTCGACGAGCTGGCGGGTAGCGACGCAGCGCCCACGGACCACTCCGCGGAAGTTGAGCCCGAGCCTCCGGAGCTCGATGCCTCGCCGCTTGCGGGGCTGACCGGCGGCCACCCGGCCGTGACGGACGATGTGTTGGCTGGCGTAGGAGAGGACGCCGCTCCGGAGCCGTCGCTCTCGCCCTTCGACGACCTTCCGGACGCCGCAGCGACTGAGCCGCCCCCCGAGCTCGATGTCTCCCCACTGGAAGAGCTGACTGGCGGTCACCCTGCCGTGACGGATGACGACCTGGCCGCAGCGACTGAGCCGCCCCCCGAGCTCGACGTCTCTCCGCTGGAAGAGCTGACCGGCGGCCACCCTGCCGTCACGGACGACGACCTCGCCGCCGCGTCGGACCCGACCCCGGAGCTCGACGTCTCTCCGCTCGCAGAGCTTACCGGCGGCCATGCGGCCGTGACGGACGAGGTCTTGGCTGCCGCGAGCGAGGACTCGTCTCCGGAGTTGCCGCTCTCTCCACTCGAAGAGCTGACGGGTGGACACCCGGCCGTGACGGATGATGTGCTGGCCGCGGCAGAATCGGAGCCAGAGCCGTCGCTCTCGCCGTTCGAGCAGCTGACGAGCGACGCTCCACCGGCGAACGAAGACCCGTGGGCGACTCCCGCGGAGCCCGGGGCGCCCGAGATCGCGGTTTCCCCGCTGGACGATCTGACGGGAGGCGAGCCGGCTGTCACCGATGCCGGCCTGGCCGCGGCTTCAGCGCCCGAGATCCCTGAGCTCAAAACGTCCCCGCTGGATGAGCTGGCCGGCGGCCCGCCCGACACCGAGGCACATCTCGCCGTCGGTATCGAGCCCGACGACGCTCCCGAGCCGTTCGGAGAGGCCACGGAACGGGCGATGCCCGCCATGAGCCTCGATGACCTCACGGAGGAGGCCCCAGAGCCTCCAGAGGCCCCGTTGGAAGCTGCCCCTGACGAATCAGCCCTGGACGAGCTCGCCGGAAGCCCGTTTGGGGACGCCGACGAACTCTCGCCGGCGCCCGAATCGGCCGAGATGCCGGTGCAAGAGGTGGCTCCCTTCGATTCTGGCTTCGATCTCGATGCCGAGCCGGCGCCGCCCGGAGAGGCGGGCGAGCTTGCCGTCGAAGGGTCGGATCTGAGCTTCGGCGACTCGACCGAAGAGCTGGGCCTGGGCGCCGAGCCGGAGGCGCCGAGCTTTGACGGGGAGCAGGACGTCGATGCGCCGCCCGGGGCCGAAGTCGGGGTCGAGGCTGTGCCCTCGTTCGGGGAAGAGGTGCCCGCTGGCGCACCGGTGGGGGAGCCCGAAGCAGCTGTCGCCGAGGCGCTCTACGAGAGACCTCCCGAGGAAGCGCCCGCCCCGCAGGTCGTGACTCAGGAGGCGACCGTCAGCGCCGCAGCCGTCGTTCCGGTGCCCGTCGCGTTTGCCCATGAAGGCGCGATTTAGGCGACGGCCAGGCCGATTGCGCCAATGACCGTCAGCGCGAGCGACACGGAGATCACCATCCCCGTCGAGATCGCGCTGGGACCGGGGGGCACGACGCAGCTGAACCTGAACATCCGGCTGTCGTTGAATTTCAAAGTTCAGCCCTAGTGGCCCGTAAGCGAGAAGTCGGAAGCGGTCTGACGCTTTCGAATCCTCGTTTACAGGCCACTAGACCCCTCGTTTCAATCATCCGTCGACTCGGGATGGCGCCGCTCGCGGGAGCCGAGCAGGCTCGCGCGCTTCAGTGCTGCCTGCCCGAAACGCTCGTTGACGGCGTCGCGCACGCGATCGGCCTCCGACCGGGGCTCGGAAAAGAGCTCCAGCTGGTCCGGTGTCGGAAAGCCCGACACGTAGATGCCGAGCAGCCGCACCTTCACTCGGCGGTGCACGCCTTCGAAGTGCCGCCACGCCACGTCGAACAAGACGTCGCTCGAGTCTGTGGGTCGCGAGAGCGTCTCGGATCGCGTGAGAGTGCGGAAGCTCTCGTCGCGATACTTGAGCGTGATCGTCCGACCGCGTAGCTCGTGCTTGCGGAGGCGGCGAGCGACGCCGTCCGCGATGTCGAGCAATGTGTGGCGCAGCCGTCCGAGGTCGTCGGTGTCGCTGTCGTAGGTGTGTTCCTGGCCGATCGACTTGGCGCGCCCGGCGTCGCCTGAGACGGTTCGGTCATCTTGCCCGCGCGCGAGGCGGACCAGATCGAGACCGTGAGTTCCCACGCGGCGCGCCATTCGCTCCGGCGGGCAGCGGGCCAGATCGCCGATGGTGACGATTCCGAGCTTGAGCAGCTGCTCCTCGGCCTTCGGTCCGACGCCCCACAGGCGGCGAATCGGAAGCGGCGCCAGGAAAGTCGCTTCCTCTCCCGGAGCGACGACGACCAGCCCGTCGGGCTTGCGCATGTCCGAGGCGACCTTGGCCACCAGCTTCGAAGTAGCGACGCCAACCGACGCGGTCAGCTCCGTCTCCTCACGTATGCGCTGCTTCAGGTGCCGGGCGATCTGCTCGCCGCTGCCCCGTGTTCGGCCGGCGTCCGTGACGTCGAGGAACGCCTCGTCGATCGAGACCGGCTCGACGAGGTCGGTCACTTCGCGCAGGAGCCGCTTGATCTGTTTCGAAACCTCGATGTAGTGCCCCATGGCGACATCCACGTAGGCGGCGTGGGGACACAGGCGGTAGGCCTGCGAGATGGGCATGGCGCTACCGATGCCGAAACGGCGTGCCTCGTAGGAGGCCGTCGAAACCACGCCCCGCCCCTGTCCGCCTTTGGGGTCGGCGCCCACGACGACGGGCCTGCCCCGCAGCTCGGGCTTGTCGCGTTGCTCGATCGCCGCATAGAAGGCGTCCATGTCGAGATGCAGAATCGTTCGCGGCGAGCGGGGCACTGCGATCGAGTCTAGGGCGGCGGGTGGACACGAGGCGTCAATACGGACAGTGAAACGAAGAGATTCGTCATCCCGAGCGAGAGCGGCAGGAATGTGAGAGCGAGGGAGCCCGGCGCGTGACCCAACCGCCGGCCCGCGGAGGAGGCCAGAGGAGGCATCTCACCTCGCTGGCTCCTTCGGCCTGCGGAAGACCGGCGGCCTCAGGATGACGGAGAGGGGTTTTTCGGCTGGAGGCTCGGCTAGTACTCGGATCCGCGATTACGGTTGCATTCGAACGCCGATGCATCCCGCCTGGCTGCGTCGTTCATCGGTCAAATACTCCCGGTATTTTCCCTCTTCGGCTCCTTGCGATCCGGGCGCCTCGGCATTCTCGGTGCGACACCGTATTTACGGATCAGAGTACTAGTAGCCGAACGAGCGACAGCGGCCGCTGTTCGTGCACGGCTGGTCCGGCTCCAGCAGGCACTCGTCGTCGCCGCCGCTGGCGACCTCGATCACCCGAAGCGCGACATGCTTCCCTCGGCTGCCGCCGCCGGAGCCAGGGGCGGCTCGCTGGCCCGCGCTGCGCTCCAGTGTCGCGAGACGCTGCTCCAGGTCGGCCGTCTCGGGCCGATCGGCGAGCTTGCCGAGCACCTCTTCGGTGAGCTCCTGGATGCGCTTGTCGTCCATCAGCCCAGGTCCACCTGATCGATCACGCCGAGGATCGCCGCATCGACAGCCGCCACGCCCTTCCCCAGCACCGACTGGGCGCTCTTGCCTTCCTGAACGAACAGAACGCGATCGCCGATGCCGGCGTCGACCCTGTCAAACGCCACGATCGCGTCGCCCGTATCGCGGCTCTCGAGGTCCACGGGCTGGACGAGCAAGAGCTTCTCGCCCTCCAGTTGCTCGTTCTTCCGGGTGGCGACGACGGTGCGGACGACCCGGCCGATCAGCATGAGCGCCCCGCGGCAGAAGCTGGCGCGAATGCCAACAGATCTCTCTCGCCTGACACGCTAGCTCGAGACCTCGTCGATGATGCCGACGATCGCCGCGTCGGCAGGCACGTGATCGGGCAGGAACGGGAAGGAAGCCTCGCGCCCCCGTACCCAGAAGACGCGCTCCGAGGCGCCCGCGCCGACCGAGTCGATGGCGATCAGCTGCTTGCCGGTCGCCGCTTCGTCGGCGTCGATCGGCTGAATGATCAGAAGCTTGCGCCCAACCAGGCCCGGATCTTTCCGGGTGGCGACCACGTTACCGACGACCCGGGCCAATCTCATCCCGTCGTCACTTCACCACGTCGACGGAATCGATGACACCGACGATCGCCGCGTCGACTGGCGTGCCCGACAACCCCGCAGCCATGCGAGCCGATGACCCTTGCACGATCAGGACCTTGTCGGAGCGCCCCGCGTCGACGGTATCGACCGCGATCATGTAGGTGGACTCGTCCTTGCCGCTGGGGCTCACCGTGCGAACGACGAGCAGCTTCGTTCCCACGAGCTTCTCGTCCTTGCGGGTGGCGACCACCTCGCCGACGACGCGGGCGATCAGCATGGTTCGCTAGACGAGTGGCCTACTTCTCACTCGCGTCGGACTTGCCGATCGGCAGAACGTCCTCGAGCTGCGAGTGCGGACGCGGGATGACGTGCACCGCCACCAGCTCGCCGACGCGTCGCGCGGCCGCGGCCCCGGCGTCGGTGGCGGCCTTGACCGCGGCGACGTCGCCGCGAACCAGCGCGGTGACGTAGCCCGAACCGATCTTCTCGTAGGCCACCAGCGTGACCTTGGCAGCTTTCACCATCGCGTCGGAGGCTTCGATCATGCCGACCAGGCCCCGCGTCTCGATCATGCCCAAAGCTTCGCCCATGTAGCCTCCCTAAGACTGCCCGTGATCAGGACGACAGACTGTGACGCTGGCTGCGGCCTGAGTCAAGTCCGCCCCCCGCCGCTGAGCTGCTCCACGGCCTCCGCCACCAACCGGATCAGCTCCTCCCGACTCAGCACCAGCTTGTCGCCCTCGGCCAACGGCACCTGACAGCCGCAGTCGGGGCAGTCGACGCAGACCGGTGGGGGGTAGCCGGCCTGGGTGCGCAGCTCCTTCAGCTTCGCGACGGCCGGCTCGGGCAGCGACTGGGAGTGGCCGAGCAGGCGCGATGTCAGTGTGATCTTCGCCAGCTGCTCGATCGTTTCCATGCGCTCCCAGGCGCGGGAGAGGCTGTCGCCGACGGCCAGCGCGCCGTGGTTGGCGAGCAGCAGCCCGTGGGCGTCGCAGATCGCGGCCCCGACGTTTTCCGAAAGCTCGCGCGTCGACGGTGTCCCGTAGGGAATGATGGGTACCGGCCCGAGCGCGACCACGGCCTCGGCGATCAGGGGTCGGTCGAGTGGGATGCCGGCCACCGCAAAGCCCGTCGCGGTCGGGGGGTGGGCGTGGACGACCGCCGTCACGTCGCTACGCCGCGCGTAGATGGCCGTGTGCATCATCGCCTCGCTCGAAACGTTCAGGCGGCCCGCCAGCTTGCGGCCGTCGAGATTGGCCTCCACGATCATGTCGGGGGTTAGAAATCCCTTGCACACCCCCGCCGGCGTGATGTGGACGACATCCTGGTGGAGGACGGAGATGTTTCCCTCGTTGCCGCTGATCAGGCCGCGGGCGTAGAGCCGGCGTCCCACTTCCACGATCTCGGCTCGGATCTCGTCGGTGCGCAAGTGTGAGCGTCTGCCTCTTCTGGGATCAGGAGGCCTTGCGGACGGTGCGGAGCGCCTCGTCGCGGCACTTCTCGGAGCAGAAGTATTCCGATTGACCCTCGATCTTGGCGGTCAGCGCGCGATCACGCGGGACGTGGACGTTGCACACGCGGTCGTGGACCAGCTCGGCCACGATGCCGGCCGGTCTCTGCGCTGCCGGGTTGGGCTTGCTCATCGACCGCAGCATCGCCGTGATGGCCCTGCCGATGAGGCGTATGACGAACATTGCCGCCAGAAACTGCAGAAAGCGAACGATGATCATGGGAGCCTCAACTTCAAGGATACAACGACTCCGTCGAAACGGCCCGTGTTCAGCTGACGAGGGGCAGACGGATTCTTCGCTCCAAGGGGAGCGTTGCCGTCGCTCAGAATGACGAGGGGGGATCGCGATCGGTCGCCGTCGTCAGCCCCGCGTCATCCTGAGGCCGGGTCAGTCGCCCCCGGGCCGAAGGATCTGTCAGCTCCTCTCCGTCGAAACGGCCTGTGTCCAGGTGACGAGGGGGGGCTCGCCCCGCTACCGAATCGGACCGGCCAGCGTGTCGTGATGCGAGCGGATCAGGGTGCGCAGGTACGTGCCGATGTACGCCGCGCCCTCGAAACCCGCGGTCTTGGCAGCCTTTTCTTCATCCGGCGAGCATAGCCACGCTCCCGATCCGCGCGAGTTGGATACAGTCTTCACATGGAGCACTTCGACCCCGCCAAGATCCTCGAGATCATGGAAGACCACGTCCCGTTCAATCGCTTGCTGGGGATCCGGGGCGAAGAGGCGAGCGAGGGCCATTGCGTCCTGCTGCTGCCCGTCAAGCCCGAGTTCGTCGGCGATCCGCGCCGGCCGGCGCTCCACGGCGGGGTCGTGAGCGCGCTTTTGGACACCGCCGGAGGCATCGCGGCCTGGTCGAGCCTGAAGCACGGTGAGTCCGTTTCGACCGTCGATCTACGCGTCGACTTCCTGGAGCCGGGATCGGTGAAGGGCACGCTGCGAGCGGAGGCCCAGTTGCTGCGCAAGGGCAACCGCGTCTGTCACGTTCGAATGAGCGCAACCCAGGACGGGCAGCGCATCGCCGAAGGGCTGGGGGTGTACAACATCCACCGGCGTGCCACTTGACGCGTGGCCCAGCGCGCTTGCGATCTTGACACCTCCCGCGCGCACGTCGAGGATGGCCTCGCGCCGATGAGCGAAGAAATCGCTGGCGCGCGCGTCCTGGTCATCGACGACGATGCGATGGTGCGAGCCGCCATGTGTGACATGTTCGATCTGTCGGGCATTCCGGCCCTGTCGGCGGAGGACGGCACGACCGGTCTCGCGCTGGTCCAGCGAGAAGGTGACCGCATCAGCCTGGTGGTACTCGACCTGACGATGCCGGGGCTGAGCGGTGAGCAGACGTTTCGAAGGATCCGGGCGACGGCTCCCAAGCTCCCGATTATCCTCTCGTCCGGCCACGACAAAGACCATGCGCTCGTCCCGTTTGCGGGCGAGAACGTGGCCGGCTACCTGCAGAAACCGTACGCCCTCGCCGAGATGGTCGCGCTCGTCCGGAGCTTGTTGCAGAAGTAGTCCGGCTTCGACGATCCGGTAGGCCACAGAGACACGGAGTCACAGAGATCACTTCCATGTCTTCTGCGTCATCCGCTCATCTCCCTCGATGGCTCACCAAGATGACCCATTCTCCGTGTCTCTGAGCCTCCGTGGCTTCCGGTGACTTGCGGCGTTGATGGCCCTCGACTCGGGTTCGCGGATTCGACGAGAGGAAGCTACAATCCCGGCCCTTTTTCGAGAGGAGAGCAGCATGCAAGTCGGGGTCCTGCGCGGTCGAGAGAACTCCTTCCCCGAGGCGTTGGTCGCCAAGGTGAACTCGATGGGCAAGGGCGTTTCTGCCGAGTACGTCCAGCTCGGAGGCACCAAGCTCAACGAGCCGATCGCGTATCGCGTGATCATCGACCGCATGAGTCACGAGGTGGAGTACTACGCCGTTTACTTGAAGATGGCCGCGCTGCAGGGCACCTACTGCATCAACAACGTGTTCTGGCGCTCCGCCGACGACAAGTTCTTCGGCTACGCCGCCGCGGAAAAGCTGGGTATCGCCGAGCCCAAGACCGTGGTGCTGCCCAACAAGGAGTACGTCGACGACGTCAACGAGGAGTCTTTGCGGAATCTGTGGCCGACGGACTTCGAGGCGTACCTCGACTACGTCGGGACGCCCTGCATCATGAAACCGGCGTTCGGCGGCGGTTGGAAGGACGTCAACAAGATCGACTCGCTGCAGTCGCTGATGCATCACTATGACGAGTCGGGACAGAAGACGATGATGCTGCAGGAGTTCATCAAGTGGGACACCTACATCCGGATCCCGACGATCGGGAGGCGCTGGGCGAGGGCGATCCGTTACGACCCGGCGCCGATGGCCGGCGGCATCTACAACCAGGACTACGATGCCTTGCCCAGCGCGATGCGGGATGAAGCCGAGGAGTTGTCGCTGCGCTTCAACCGGGCGCTCGGCTACGACATGAACGCGATCGAGCTGGCTGTGAAGGACGGTCTCTACTACGGAATCGACCTGACCAACTACACCCCCGACTACGACTACGCGAGCCTGAAGGACGCGCACTTCCCGTGGGCCGTGGAGAAGATGGCGGAGTTCGCCGTCGAGAAGGCGCTGTCCGACGAGCGCACCCCCCAGCCCCCCGACTTCAAAGCGCTGATGCTCAGATAGCGGCGCCGTCGGAAGCCGCTAGCCCCTCGTCATTCTGAGCGACCGCAACGCTCCCCTTGGAGCGAAGAATCCGTCTGCCCCGGGTCATTTGATCGTAGGCCGTTCCAACGGAGAGGAGCTGGCGGATCCTTCGGCCCGTGGGTGACTGAGCCGGCCTCAGGATGACGAGGGGCTGACAACGGCGGCTGATGCCTAGATGCTGCCGAGGAACTCCGATAGCGCTGCGTTGAAAGCGTCCGGATTCTCCATGTTGGAAAGATGGCCGGCCCTGGGGATGACGACCAGGCGGCTGTCGGCGATGCCCTCGTGAATCGTCTCGGCGCTCGAGACGGGCGTCAGCTCGTCCTCATCACCCACGACGACGAGCGCCGGACAGCGGATCTCCCGCAGCGTCGGCGTCGAGTCTGCGCGGGCCCCAAGCCCGGCGAGCGCATCGATGACACCCCCGCTCGAGGCCGCCAGCATCATCCCTCGCACAGTGTCGACCAACTCCGGGTTCGAGCTTCGGGTGCTGCTGCCCAGCAGGCGCGGGAGCATGGCGTCCACGGCCGGCTCGGGTCCCTCGCGCTGCACACGCTCCGACAAGACGGCGCGGCCGGCCCGCCCCTCGTCCGTGTCCGCCTCGGCGCGCGTGTCCGCGAGCACGAGCGCGCGGATGCGATCCCGATGGCGTCGGTGCAGCGCGAGCGTGGCGTAGCCGCCCATCGACAGTCCTGCGAAGACAGCCTGGTCCTCGGCCAGATGGTCCAGCAGTGCCACGGCATCGTCCGCGATCCGCTCCATCGTGAGGAGGCCGTCGCCGCGTGGCGACTCACCGAACCCTCGCGCGTCGAAAGTGACGATCCGCCACGACCCCTGCAACGCCTCGACTTGAGGCCGCCACATCCCACGGTGAAAGGGGAACGCGTGAAGCAGGCACAGCGTCCGACCGTCGCCGGAGACGTCGTAGGCGAGATCGCTTCCCGCCAGCTTGACCTTCATTCGTCCTCGCCTTCTTCTTCGGTCGGGCCCCATGTTTCGAGGGCCGGCGTCCAGCCGTCCGGGGCCTTGTTGTAGCGACTCTCGCGGCGCTCGGCGCGCACGGCGTCGAGTCGCTTCTCGACCAGCTGGTCGGCCCAGCGGGTCGGCGGAATGTTCTCTTCCTTCGCTCGCGCCAGAATCTCCGCGACTCGGATGCCGATGCCGCGGACCCGCTCTGTCACGCCGTCCTCGTCGGTCTCGCCGATCTCGAAGAGGAGAGAGATCAAGCCACCGGCGTTGACGACGTAGTCGGGCGCATAGGCAATGCCGCGCTCGTGAAGCTCGTCGCCGTGGCGCGGCTCGGCGAGCTGGTCGTTCGCGGCCCCGACGATCGCCTGGGCCGCCAGCAGCGGCAACGTGACGTCGTTGATGATGCCGCCGGCCGCGGCGGGGCAGAACACGTCGGCTTCCACCGCGTAGATCTCGTCCGGCTCGACGCGAGCGCAGCTCATCTCGGCGGCGGCGCGGTCGACGCGTCCGGCGTCGACGTCGGCCAGCGTCAACTTGACGCCTTCGGCTTCGAGCCGGCGCGCCAGCGGCAGGCCGACCTGGCCGAGGCCCTGGAGCGCGACATGCAGGCCGTCCACCTCCTTTCCGAGGAATCCGGCGGCGGCCCGGATCGACTCGAGCACGCCGAGCGCAGTGAGGTCGGAGGAATCGAGCGGTGAGTCCGGGCCGCTGCGTGTGACGTGGCGGGTCTGGCGCGCCAGCACGGCCGCGTCGCGCGCGTCGATGCCCATGTCGGGGCCGGTGTGGAAGCGCCCGTCGAGCCGGTCCAGGAGCTTCGCGTAGGCGTGCAGCAGGTCGCGCGTCTTGTCGTGCCCCGGATCTCCGAAGATCACCGCTTTTCCACCGCCGCGGGGCACGTCGGCCAGCACGGCCTTGTAGGTCATCGCGCACGACAGGCGCAGGGCATCGACGACCGCCGCGTCTAAGCTCTCGTAGAGGCGCATGCGGGTGCCACCGACCGCGGGTCCCAGCGTGGTGTTGTGCAAGGCGATCACGACGCGCAGCCCTGCTTCTGCGTCCTGTGCGATCAAGACCTCTTCGTGCCCCAGCTCTGCAGCCAGCTCGAATGCGCTCATGCGTCTCCTCGAAAGGTCTCGACTCTAATGCGCGAAGGACAGGAATCCGAACGTGCCCGCGTCGTCTCTCCGGGGCCCGGAGGAGCAGCTTGCGACGACCGGCCCGGTGACGCATATTGGCTGGATGGAACGACTGCAGAGCTACGAAGAGTTCTGGCCCTTCTACGTGTCGCAGCACAGGGTCGCGACGAACCGGGCGATGCACTTCGCCGGTACCAGCCTCGCGCTCTCGATCCCCGTGGTGGCGCTCATCTCGGGCGCGCCGCTGCTCCTGCTGCTGGTGCCGGTCGCCGGATACGGTCCCGCCTGGGCCGGCCATTTCTTTTTCGAGAAGAACAAGCCGGCGACGTTCACGTACCCGCTGTGGTCGTTGCGGGCCGACTTCCGGATGTACCGACTGACGTGGCTGGGGCGCATGTCGCAGGAGCTCGAGAGAGCCTCGCGTCTGTATCCGACCACGGCCCAGCCGGCCGCAGTGAGCGAAGAAGCGTCGGCCCTCTGACGCCTCGGACGGGCCGATTAGGATCCGCTGACGGTCATACGGCGGATCCGGATGGTCGGAGAGGCGATCGCTCGGCGGAAGTCCAGATCGCTCCCCACGGCGTCGACGTCGAGCAGCATCTGCGCCAGGTTCCCGGCGATGGTCAGCTCGCTGACCGGATGCTGCAGCTGACCGCCCTCGATCCAGTGACCGACGGCGCCCTGCGAGTAGTCCCCGGTCACGAGATTCACGCCGAACCCGATCAGGTCGGTGACCAGCAGGCCGCGCTCGACCTCGCCAATGATCTCCTCGGCCTTCTTGTCGCCCGGCTCGAAATAGAGATTCGAGGCGCCGACGGAAGGCGAGCCGGAGACGCCTCGTCGCGCGCAGCCGTTCGTGGGCTGGCCCAGCTTGCGGCCCGAGTACCAGTCGCACATAAAGTGCTTCAGCACGCCACGGTCGAGGGGACGATTGACGCGGGTGCGGCTGCCCTCGCCATCGAAGGGTCGTGAGCCGAGCCCGCGGGGGCGCCGCGCGTCGTCGACGATGCTCAGCAGTGGTGAGGCGACGCTCTCGCCGACCCGGTCCTTCAAGAACGTGGCATTACGGAAGACCGAGTAGCCAGAGAGCGCCCCGAAGAGATGGCCGAGGATGCCGACCGCCGCCTCCGGGTCGAACACGACGGGGACCTCGGAGGTGGCGGGCTTTCGTGCCGATAGGCGCCGCAGCGCCCGCTCGGCCGCGATGCGTCCGATCTCCTTTGGCGACTGCAGGTCGCTCGAGTGACGCGCGGCGGAGTACCAGTAGTCCCGCTCCATCGCGCCGTCGCGCTGGGCGATCGGCACCACGCTCAGCGACGTCGATGAGGACCGGTAGCCACCCCGGAAGCCATGGCTGTTGGCGAGCGCTACCGAGCCCGTGTCACTCGCATATGAAGCGCCCTGCGAGTTCGTGATCTCGTCGGAAGCGTCGAAGGCCGCCTGCTCGGCTTCGCGGACGTCGTCGATACGGGCCTGGGCCGCGACATCCTCGAGGCTCGGGTCGTACATTTCGAGCGACTCCGCGGCAATGTCGATCGGCTCCACTTCGTCGGGCAGACCCGCCGCCGTGTCTTCGCTCGTGGCGCGAGCCATCTGCACCGCCTGGTCGACGAGCCCGTCGACGGCGCTCTTGGAAAAGTCGGATGTATAGGCCGTGGCCGTACGCCGGCCCAGAAACACCCGCAGGCCGAGAGCTTTGCTGCCGGCCTCCTTGAGTGTTTCCACCTCGCCTTTGCGAACGGTGACCTGGAACCCTCGACCCTCGCTGACGAGAACGTCGGCGCCCGCGGCGCCCGCGGCGCCCGCGCACTTCAAGAGGTAGTCGGCGAGCTCGAGCTGCTGATCGGTCATCGCGCCACGAATTTCGATGGGGCTGATGGCGACCGACGGATCGCCTCCGCGTCATCCTCTCCGTTGAGACGGCCGCCGATCGAGTGACGAGGAGCAGACGGATTCTTCGCTCCAAGAGGGGGTTTTGGCTCGCTCAGAATGACGAGGGGCGATTGACGGATCGACTCCTCGTCATCCTGAGGCCGGGTCAGTCGTGGTCGGGCCGAAGGATCCGCCCGCTCCTCTCCGTGGAAACGGCTCACGATCGGGTGACGAGGAGCAAACGGATTCTTCGCTCGAAGAGGGGTCTAGCCCGCTCAGAATGACGAGGGGCGCTCGTCAAGCGGTTTGTGTCCCGCCGACGGTGATCTCGGAGACGAGGAGCGTCGGCAAGCCGACTCCCACGGGGACGTTCTGCCCCGCCTTGGAGCAGATGCCCACACCCTCATCGAGCTCGAGATCCGATCCGATCTTCGTCACTTTGGTCAGGATGTCGGGTCCGTTGCCGATCAGCGTCGCGCCCACGACGGGCGCTCCGATCTTGCCGTCCTCGATCAGGTACGCCTCGCTGGCCGAGAAGACGAACTTGCCGCTCGTGATGTCCACCTGGCCGCCGCCGAAGTGCTTGGCGTAGAGGCCACGCGGCACCGAGCGAACGATGTCCTCGGGATCCTCCTCGCCGGCCAGCATGAAGGTGTTGGTCATGCGCGGCATCGGGATAGAGGCGTAGCTCTCGCGGCGACCGTTGCCAGTGCCGCTCATCTTCATCAGGCCGCTGTTCAAGCGGTCGTGGAGATAGCCCTGGAGGATGCCGTCCTCGATCAACACGGTGCGGCCGGGCACCTCCCCTTCGTCGTCGACATTGAGGCTCCCGCGCCGGTCCTGGATCGAACCGTCGTCGATCACCGTGACGCCGGGCGAGGCGACGCGCTCGCCGATTCGCCCCGAGAAGGCTGACGTCCCCTTGCGATTGAAATCCGCCTCGAGCCCGTGACCGATGGCCTCGTGGAGCAGGATGCCGGGCCAGCCGGGCCCCAGCACGACGGGCATCGGTCCCGCAGGGGCCTCGCGCGCGCCCAGCTGCACGATGGCGCCTCGGGCGGCTTCTTCGGCGAAGTACTCGGGAGATTTCTGCTCGAAAAACTCGACGCCGAGGCGTCCGCCACCGCCGGACATGGCCTGACGCCGCTCGCCACCGTCGACTGCGATCGCGGACACGCGCATCGAGAACAGCGGCTGGACGTCCTCGACCAGACGCCCCGTGGAGTTCGCGATGCGGACGCGTTTGGTCTCTTCGCCCAGCGTCACTATGACTTGCTCGATTCGGGGGTCGTAGGCGCGCGCGGCCTTGTCGGCGCGCTCGACGAGGACGATGCGGTCCGGGAGCGGCAGCGTGCCGAGAGTCTTGTCTCCGTAGCGCCGGTCGATGACCGTCGCGGCCACGCTCTCGGGGGGCAGCGTCCGCGACCCCGAGGCGATGTGGGCGGCGGTGTCGGCAGCGCGCGCCATGGCCTCCCACGACAGGTCGTCCGTGTAGGCGTACCCCGTCCGCTCACCAGTCACCACCCGCACTCCGAGCCCGCAGGTCACCCCTGCCCCTGCGGTGCGCAGGATCCTTTCCTCGAGCAGCAACGAGGTGCTCTGCTGATGCTGGAAATAGAGATCCGCGAAGTCGCCTCCGCGCGCCAGGGCCCGGCCGATCAGGCGTTCCATTTCTTGAACGGAAACGTCTGCCGGGACCCGCGAGCGCTCGTCGCCTTTAAACTCCATGGCCTCAGCATAAAGGCCACTGGCGCCTAGCGAAACATTGGCTCAACAGAACTCGTACATCCGTTTGAACGCCGTGACTCCATTAGGAGACGTATGGCTGCGAAACGCTCCAGGATCATCATCGCCGTCGTCGCTGTAGCCGTCATCGGCGGCATCGTCGCCTTCAACGTCATCAAGGACAGGCGCAAACGCGTCGACGTCCGGACCGAGAGCGTGGGTCGGCGAGACCTGACGGCCACTGTCTCGGCATCCGGCGAGGTGCGACCCAAGCGCTTCGTTGACGTCAGCTCCAACGTCTCCGGGCGGATCACCCACATGAGCGTGCGTGAGGGAGATCCGGTGAAGCGCGGCCAGATCCTCGCCCGCATCGACTCCACGCGTTTGGAAGCCGACGTGCAGCAGGGAGAGGCCGCTCTCGGCGCCCGTCGCGCGGACCTGGAGCGGGCCCTCGCCGACCTCGCGGTCGAGAAGCTCAGCTTCGAGCGTGCCAAGAGCACCCACACTCAGCAGCTCATCTCGGACGAGGCGTTCGACCAGGCGAGCGCACGCGTTCAAATGAAAACGGCGGCGGCCGAATCGATGCGCCGTCAGATCGCACAGCAGGAGGCCTTCCTCACCTCGAGCCGCGACAACCTGGAGAAGACGACGGTCCTTGCGCCGATGGACGGTGTCATCACCAACCTCGCCAAGGAGGAGGGCGAGATGGTGATCGGCGCGCAGAGCTTCCAGCCGTCGGTGATCATGACGGTCGCGGATCTATCGGTCATGGAGTGCGAGATCCTGGTCGACGAGACCGACATCAGCCGCGTCGCGCTCGGTCAGGTCGCTCAGATCGAGGTCGACGCCTTCCGCGACGTGGAGATCCGGGGAAACATCACGGAGATCGGATCCTCTGCGCTCCCGCGTGGTGCGGGAGGCGCCGGAGCCGTTTCCTCGGGCGCCACGGCTTCGAACCAGGCGAAGGACTTCAAGGTCGTCATCACTCTCGAGGACCCGCCCGACGTCCTGCGCCCGGGCCTCAACGCGACCGCCGACATCACCACGGGAGAGCAGAAAGGGGCGCTGGCGATCCCGATCCAGGCCATCGTCGTGCGCCCGATCGACGCGGACGGCAAGGTCATCGATCCCGAAGACGGCGACGACGAAGAGTCGACGAGCAGCCGAGTCACCGCCGAGGAGGTCGAGGGAGTGTTCGTCGTCAACGACAGGCAGGCCCACTTCCGCCGCATCGAGACGGGCCTGCTGGGAGAGACTCACATCGAGATCACGGAAGGGCTCGACGAGGGCGAGGTCGTGGTGACGGGTTCCTACAAGACGTTGCGCACGCTCAAGGACGAGGCCCAGGTCAAGGTCGAGGAGCCGGAGGAGAAGTGAGCGCCGAGGCGCTCCCGCTGCCCGCCGGTCGCGACGCCGCTTCTGAGCCGCTGATCCACGTCGACGATCTGTGGCGCAGCTACGAGATGGGTGCCGAGGTGATCCACGCCCTGCACGGGGTGAGCTTCGACGTGCCGAGTGGCGAGTACATGGCCATCATGGGTCCGTCCGGATCCGGCAAGTCGACGCTCATGAATCTGATCGGTTGTCTCGACACGCCCAGCCGCGGCCGCTACGTTTTGGGCGGCCGCCTCGTGTCGGAGATGAACGACGACGAGCTGGCCGACATTCGCAACCGGGAGATCGGGTTCGTATTCCAGACGTTCAACCTTCTGCCGCGGGCCTCGGCGCTTCACAACGTCGAGCTCCCGATGGTGTACGCGGGCATCCCACAGGAAGAGCGGCTCGAGCGCGCCCGTGCGTCGCTCGAGATGGTCGAGCTGGGGGATCGTGTCGAGCATCGCCCCAACGAGCTGTCCGGTGGCCAGCGCCAGCGTGTGGCGCTCGCCCGCGCGCTCGTGATGAAACCAGCGCTGCTCCTTGCCGACGAGCCCACCGGCAACCTGGACTCCGCCACCGGCGACGACATCATGCGGCTCTTCGAGCGACTCCACTCAGAGGGGAACACGATCATCGTCGTGACCCATGAGGCAGAGGTTGCGAAGCACGCTCACCGCGTCATCCATCTGCGCGACGGCCGCGTCAAGAGCGACGAGCGGAGCCGCTAAGTGCCCTTCAGTGAGGCCGTCCGAATCGCGCTGCACTCGCTGCGGGCCAACAAGCTCCGGGCGTTCCTCACCGTGCTGGGCATTCTGATCGGTGTGTCCTCGGTGATCGCCGTCGTCGCGATCACCGAAGGCCTGGACCGCTACATCGCCGAGCAGGTGCTCGATCTTGGAAGCAAGAGCTTCTCCGTCCAGAAGATGCCGAACATCATCACGAGCCACCAGGAGTTCGTGGAGATGCAGAAGCGCAAGGATCTCCGGCTCGAGGACATGCTGGCCGTCGAGTCGTTCTGCGAGAGCTGCGGCGAGGTGGGTGCGGTCGTGTCGACCACCCAGAACGTCAAGTGGGGGCGGACCCTTCAGGAGGACGTTCGGGTTCGCGGCATCACCGAGAACTACAGCCGGATCGGGACGATCCGCGACATCGCTGTCGGTCGCCACATCATCGAGGACGACATCGACCGTGCCCGCGCGGTCGCCGTAATCGGCTCTGATCTCGTGGAGGCGTTCTTCGGCCCCGTCGAGCCGATCGGCAAGACGATCAACGTCGGCGGTCACGCCCTCAGGGTGGTGGGTGTCGCCGAGAAGAAGGGGAGCATCTTCGGCTCCAGCCAGGACAACTTCGTCTGGGTTCCCATCACGACCTTTCGCAAGTTCTTCGGCTACCGCAGCTCGGTCCGGATCGAGGTCGAGGCGGCCTCGATGGACGTGTTCGAGGAAGCCCAGGACGAAGCCCGCACGGCGATGCGGGTGCGGCGTCACCTCGGCTACGCGGACGAGGACAACTTCAACGTCGAGACGGGCGAGACGATCATGGAGCTGTGGCAGAGCGCCACGCGCGGGATCTACGTCGTCACGTTCGTCGTCACGGCGATCAGCCTGCTGATTGGCGGCGTCGTGGTGATGAACATCATGCTCGTCTCGGTGACGGAGCGCATCAGTGAGATCGGCATCCGCAAGGCGCTCGGCGCGAAGCGTCGAGACATCCTGCGCCAGTTCATGGTCGAGTCCGTCGTGCTCGCGGCTGCGGGCGGCGCTCTCGGGGTCGTTGGAGCGGCACTCTTCGCAAAGGGGCTGGGCCGCGTCATCGGCAACATGATGAGCGTCGACTTTCAGGTGCCCGTCGAGCCGTGGGCAATTGCGCTCGCCGTCTCGATGTCGTGCGCCGTCGGGCTCGTCGCGGGGATCTATCCGGCGGGGCGAGCCGCCGCACTCGATCCGATCGCGGCGCTCAGGAACGAATGACGAGGCCGGCCGCCGTTCGTCGCTCGGCAGTCGTCTCCGGGCTTCGCGAGGCCGTCGCGATCGCGCTCGGGGCGATATTCGCCTACAAGCTGCGGGCCGGCCTGACGATCCTCGGTGTCGTGATGGGGATCATGACGGTGACCGGCATGAGCTCGATCGTAGCCGGTCTCAACGCGTCGATGGCCTCGCAGATCGAAGGGCTCGGATCGTCGACCGTGTTCATCCGGCCCTTCGGGCCTGGCGAGAACCTCTCCCGCGCGGAGCAACGCCGGCGCAAGGGCCTCTCGCCCGAAGAGATCGAAGCGCTCGAGGCGCTGCCGCTGCTCGAAGCGGTCTGCGCCATCGAGCTCGTGCGCGCCGACCTCATCAAGCATGGCCGCCAGCGCCTCGAGGCAGCTCAGGTACTCGGCATCAACGAGGCCTTCGAGTCCGTGCACGACACCTTCGTTTCGCGGGGACGCTTCATCACGTCCGCTGACGTCACGCGCCGCAACCGCGTCGTCGTCATCGGCCTCGACGTCGTCGATGCACTTTTTCCGGCTCTCGATCCCATCGACAAGGAGCTGAACATCGACGGTCGGCGCTTCCGCGTCATCGGAGTTCTGGAGCGCAAGGGCAAGTTTCTCGGGCAGAGTCGCGACAACTACGTTCTCGTGCCGATCGGAACGCTTCAGCGCAGCGCTTTCCTCGACGCGCTGGTTGCGAACGTGAAGGTCGTGTCGGCGGCCATGCTCAACGAGGCTGTGGATTCCGTCACGGAGACGTTGAGGCGCAAACGGAAGCTGGGCTTTCTCGAAAAGAACAATTTCATCATCTTCACCCAGGACACGCTGACCAACCTCTACCGACAGATCACCGGCGGCATCTACGCCGTGGTGATCGCGATCTCTTCGATCGGGCTGGTCGTCGGCGGGGTCGGAGTGATGAACATCATGCTGGTGTCGGTGACGGAGCGAACCCGCGAGATCGGCGTTCGCAAGGCACTGGGAGCGAAGCGTCGCGACATCCTGTGGCAATTCCTCACGGAGGCGATGACGCTCACCGGGGTCGGCGGCCTGCTGGGCGTCGTGATGGGTGGCGCGATCGCCAGCCTCGTCAATGCGTTCTCGCTGTTTCCCGCCGTGCTGCAGCGCACCTGGGTGGCACTCGCGTTTGGAACGTCGATGGCAGTTGGCCTCGTCTTCGGAATGTGGCCGGCGGCAAAGGCGGCCCGACTCGATCCGATCGAAGCGTTGCGCTACGAGTAGGAGGGGCCGATGACCGACGAGGTGAACGCCGCACCGCCGGCGCCCGAGGCGGGCCCTTTCGCCCGCGTCGTCGGCCTGTGGTTCGCACCGGAAGAGCAGTTCCCGGGCATCATCGCGCGGCCGACCTTCTGGGGGCCTATTGCAGTGCTCCTCGGACTGAACCTCGCCTTTACCGCCGTCTGGCTGCAGAAGGTCGAGCCCAGGGAGTTCATGCAGCGGCAGATGGAGGAGTCAGGGCAGTGGCAGAAGATCCCACCCGATCGCCGCAGCGAGATTCTGGAGCAGCAGAGCAGCTTTTTCCCGATCATGGCGTGGGTCGGCCCCGTCGTCGGGACACCCCTCATGGTCGCGCTCGTCGCGGGGCTGTTGCTGGGAATCTTCCGGCTCGCATACGGGCCAGAGCGTGGCTTCGGCCAATCCATGGGCATCACGGCCTGGGGTTTCCTGCCCGTCGCGCTTGTCACGACACCGCTCACGTTGCTGGTCTTGTGGCTCAAAGACGATTGGGCGATGAACCCCTCCGAGGCGCTGCAGGCGAACCCTTCCCTCCTGCTCGATCGCAACGAGGTGGCTGCGCCACTCTATGCGCTGGCCGGAAGCCTCGACCTCTTCATTCTGTGGACGCTCTTCCTGCTCGCGGTGGGCTACGGCGTGGCGTCGAAACGGTCGACGGGCTCTGCGTTCATCGGCGTCGCGATTCCGTACCTCGGCTTTGTGGCCCTTCGCGTCGGGTTCGCCGCAATCTTCTAGCGGCGTTGCTAGGGCTCACACCCGGCGCCTCCACTCGCGGCGGTCGAAGTTGCGACCGTCGCGCGCGAGGCGCTATCATCCGTCCTCTTTCCGGTGCGCCCCTAGCTCAGCTGGATAGAGCAACAGACTACGAATCTGTAGGTCGCACGTTCGAATCGTGCGGGGCGCACCATTTCTCTCTCTCGTATTCAGTGACTTGGCGGGTCGCTTTCGGCGAGCCCCTCCCCTTGAAGACGAAACAACTACCAGTTTGCTGCCACCCGGAGTCGTCTCGTCGTCCAGAAGGTACCCGGCGCTCTCTTCCTCGGCCGGCGTCCCTTGGTGCCCTCTGTCAGCTCAAGCGAGACCTGGCCGAGCTGCTCTCGCACGTAGGCGGGACTGACACGGGTAGGTAGCAACCGGGACCCCTGGCTTCACCCCGGCCAGGGTGGGAATTCCTAGCCTCTGGCTTCACTGTGATCCGGTTCTCCAGAAATCGTGGATCTTCAGGCAGGCATACAAGCGGTCCTGTACCAGAATCAACCCGGACTCAAATGCCCAAGCAGAGCGGCGCCTCGGGGCTTGCCTTGGAGCGCGACGTATCGAAGCGCCTCGAACGACGATGCTTCGAACCCGTCAAACCGACGAAACACACGGCCGAGTACGGTTCCGACGTCTTGGCCGCTAGGAACGGTGCCCCCTGCAGCGATTTCGAGATCCTCGAAGGCTTGGGAGGGTAGGGGGGCGAGTTCGAGGAGGAGGGGCGCCATTGGCCGCACATTGTCGTTTCGGGGAATGCCTGGAGTCCAACTCCCGGTTGACTGGATGCTCCGCCTCGACTCAGCGGCAGCGGTCCTAGTTGGCATGCTTCGTTGGAATTGAGGCTGAGGACGAAGATCAGGCAATTGCAGCTATTCCTGGCCGCGGGCATGGCTCTGCTGGGGGGGCTCGTTGGCGGCGCGATTGACGCCACGATGGTGAGTCCCGTCACGTTTTCCAGCGCTTCGGTAGCGGTCGCCTACGCTGCGACGGCGGCTCTCGTACAGGCAGCCTTCGGTCTGCCCGCGGGCCTCCTCGCATGGTGGCTCTAGCAGGCGGCCGCCCGCCGGCAGGTCGAGCAAAGGCGCCATGCCGGCGCCTTGATCACCGCCCTCGTGCCGTTTGCTCTCGTGTCCATGCGATACGTGTACGAGCCAGCGCTCCGAAAGCCAACAGTGTCCTCACCGCAGCGCCTGGCACTCATTGCTGGCGCGGAGTAGGCACTCTCGCTCTCGGCGCGGTGCTCGCCGTCCTCGCGATCCGCCTGCTCGGAGGCCGCTCGCGGCAACTGGCTCTGGTGGGGTGGGCCGGTGCGATGATCGCGGCCGTCGCCGTCGCCGTCAGCACCCCCAGGCACATCGTTGAGCCTTCGCAGGGTGCGGGCCGTCGAAACGTCCTGCTCATCTCTATCGATTCGCTGCGTGGGGACGTCTTCCACGAATACCTCTTGAAACACGCCTCGTCGGAACTTCGGGATTTCGTCGGAGACGCCCGCCTCTACCGCAACGCGCACACGAACTTCGCGCACTCCCCTCCGTCGCACGCCTCCATGCTGACCGGATCTATTCTCCGGGGCACGGTGCGCTGCCCTTGCAAGAGGTGGCCGGCGCGCAGAAATTAGGGCAACTCCTGGGTCGCCCTGCGAGTTTCTACTGGGGACCCGATCCGTCCGCCTCGCGGATGGTGATGGAGAAAGCTTGCGTATCGGACGCGCCCTCGGCGCGCACGGTTACGACGAATGTGAAGGTTCCTGCTTGCCTCGGCGTGCCACTGAGAGCCGCAACGTCCTCGCCCACCGTTGCTCTCGGGTGGATCTCGATTCCGGGCGGGAGCTCGCCACTGTCAATAGACCACCTCAAATTGAAGCAGCCGAAGAGCGCCCCTCGTATCGGCCCCCCGGCGTAGGGCGTACCCACCTTGCCTTCCGGGAGGGCCGCATTGGCAATTTCGACCCGACACTGCAAGTCGATTCCCTCGAAAGAATCGCCACACCCCGGCAGGCACACGGCCAGCAACGCCACGAAGACGATCCAGCTTCTCCTCATCGGTCCCCGTCCGACGTCCATCACGGCCCCCAGCCTGCGGATGGTAATGAACCCTGTTGAAGGTTCCAAGAGACTCTCTCACACTCGGGACTGATACGAAGGCGGCCGCCTGGGAGCTAGCCGTGCCCTGATCGGGGCCCCAGTTCGGCGGTGGCTCTACGGTGAGATCGACGGTCTCACCGTAGAGGGCCGAAGCTGCCCCTTGAACTTGATCTCCTGCGGTAGACCGAGCTTCCGCCGGCGGCAGTCTACCCGTCTGCACTGGTTGCCGCGCTGAGCGTGCAATCGCACAGAGATCGCTGCCGCTGCGAGACTTCCGCGCCCGCGGCTGTCACAATTCCGCCGCGAATTCGACGAACGAGGGCCGCAGGCCCATCTGACCGGGGGGATTCGGTTGGCACCACGCCACGTCTTGCCGTTCGTCGTCCCATTGGTCCTGATCACGGTCGGCACGATCGGATACTCGTTGATCGAGGCCTGGCCGATCCGCGACTCGCTCTACATGACCGTGATCACGCTCAGCACCGTGGGCTTCGCCGAGGTGCACCCACTTTCGGAGGAGGGGCGCACTTTTACCGTCACGCTCGTGCTCGGCGGGGTTTTTGCGTTGTTCTACGTCGCGACCGAGGGGATGCGCGCGATTTTCGGCGGCGAAGTTCAAAAGCTGCTCGGGAGGCAACGCATGGAGGATCACCTGCTGGTGTGCGGGTTCGGCCGCATGGGGCACCTCGTCTGCGAGGAGTTCTCCTCCCATGGGCTTCCGTTCGTCGTAATGGACACCGACGCGACGCAGCTCGCCGAATTCGCGATGCCTCATGGCATCGCGGTCACAGGCGACGCCACATCGGACGACGACCTGAAGCACGTCGTAAAGCGGACCCGGTTTTCTTGGACACGAAACTAGGGAAAGTCATCTTGTTCAAGGAGACTCGATCGATGAAGCAGGTCAGGCGCAAGAGGTCTGAGAGGAAGAAGGGAGTGGGCGAGACGGAGGGAGCCCGGAGGGCGACCGGAGTTTCGCCCACCGGCGGCGCGGTGGTGGGCGCCTTGGGTCCCGGGCAGCGTTGGAGCGTGGCGCGCAAGCGGGAGGTCGCACTGCGGCTGCTGCGCGGGGAGTCACTCGAAGCGCTGTCTCGTGAGCTGTCCGTGGAGATGCACCGGCTGCAGCGCTGGCGTGATCAAGCCATGGCCGGGATCGACGAGTCGCTGCGGGAGCGCAATGGCGACCCGCTGAAGGTGGAGCTGGACGCGGCGGTCAAGCGGGTGGGCGAGCTCAGCATGGAGAACGAGCTGTTGCGGAAGAAGATCGGGGCGGCCCGCCCTTTGGCCTTCGGGAGGTCGCGGCGATGAGTGCGGCGATCTCCCCTGCGACAGGCCGGGCCTACGGGGTGGAGCGGGTGTGCCGGGTGTGGAAGCTGGCCCGCTCGAGCTACTACTCCCAGCTCGGCGAGGCGGCTCCCGAGATGGTCCGCGCTGGCCGACGTGGTCCCAAGCCCAAGGTGTCTGACGAGGAGCTGTTGCGGCTGATCCGAGAGGACCTGGCGGCCTCGCCGTTCGTAGGAGAAGGACATCGCAAGGTCTGGGCGCGGCTCAAGGTGCTGCGCCAGGTGCGCGTGTCGCGCAAGCGGGTGCTGCGGATCATGCGTGAGCACCACCTGCTGTCGCCGCGTCGGGTACGCCAGGGCGAGGGGCTGCTCCACGAGGGGACGATCACAACCGATGCGCCCAACCTGATGTGGGGGACGGACGGGGCGAGAGTTCTCACGGCAAAGGACGGCTGGGGCTGGATCTTCGTCGGCGTCGAGCACTTCAACAGCGAGTGCGTCGGCTACCACGTGTGCAAGAAGGGGACGCGCTACGAGGCCCTCCAGCCCATCGCCATGGGGCTGACGCAGCTCTTCGGCTCGGTCGAGGCGGGTGTGGCTCGTGGCCTCGAGCTGCGCATGGACCACGGGACGCAGTACCTCTCGGACCACTTCCTCAACCAGCTGCGTTTCTGGGGCATCACGCCCAGCTTCGCCTTCGTCGAACAGCCGCAGACCAACGGAGTGGCCGAGCGTTTCATCCGGACTCTCAAGGAACAGATCATTCATGGCCGCGTCTTCCACACCCTCGAGGAGGTGCGCCAGGCCGTGGCTGCCTTCGTCAAGCGCTACAACCAGCAGTGGCGCGTCGAGAAGCTGGGATTCCTCACCCCGCGCGAGGCCCGCGACCAGCACGGCCAGGGGAAGGCCGCGTGAACCTCGAGGTCATCAAAGAGGGGCTACCCCAGGTATGGACTCACCCCGCCGCGTCGATCCTGGGGCATCCTCGTGCGTCGTTTTCGGGATCGTCTGCCAAACGAACCCGAGATCGTCAAACTGGTGTCCAAGAAACCGGGCGCGGTACACCTGAAGCACGTCGGCGTCGAGCGGGCCCGGGCACTCGTGGCCGCCCTGGCGTCCGACGCCGACAACGTCTACATCACGATGAGCGCGCGTTTCCTGAACCCCGAGCTGTACATCGTCGCCCGTGCCGAGGGTGAAGCGGCCGAGAAGAAGCTCGTGCGTGCCGGCGCCAATCGCGTCGTGAGCCCGTACCGCATCGGCGGACAGCGGGTCGCGCAGGCGGTTTTGCGACCAGCGGTCATCGACTTCATCGACCTGGCGACGAGCCGCTCCCACCTCGAGCTGCAGATCGAGGAGACCGAGGTCGTGGAGGGCAGCTCGCTGGTCGGCCAGCCGCTGCGCTCGAGCGGCCTCAGGCGCGAGCTGGGGATCATTCTGGTCGCCATCAAGAGGCCCGGCGGCAGCACCGTCTTCAACCCCTCTGGCAAGTTGATCATTCAACAGGGCGATGTCTTGATCGGCCTCGGGTCGCGGTCTCAGCTCGACCAGCTCGAGGCGATCGCCGGAGCGCGGGAGTCCGCGAAGGCCTAGTTCGACCGATGAGCGACGCAGCCAGGCGGGATGCATCGGCGTTGGAATGCACCCGGAACTGCGGATCCGAGTACTAGCTTGCGCCAACCCACTCACGCGGCCCTCCAGCAGTTCGAACGGATCAGGCATCGTCTCATCGTCGCGCTGATAGCCCTGATCGGGGTGACCGTCGTGGGCGTGGCCGGCTTCAGCGTCATCGGTGGCGCCCGCCACGGCTTCATCGACGCTCTCTACATGACCATCATCACGCTCACCACCGTCGGCTTCGGTGAGGTGATCGACATGTCGGAGCACCCGGGCGGCCGGTTGTTCACTATCGCGTTGCTGATGCTGGGGATGGGGATCGTGGCCTACTCCGTACCCCTCGTGACGGCCTTCATCGTCGAAGGTCAGTTTTTCCGGGTGTTCGATCGGCGGAGAATACAGAAGATGTTGTCAGAGCTGCAGGATCACTACATCGTGTGTGGCGATACCGTCACAGCGGCTCACGTTGCGAAGGAGCTGCTTCGCTCGGGCCGCCGGCTGGCTCTCGTGGGTCCCACGGACGACGCCCTCACCGTGCTCCAGGAGGCCACGGAGGGGGCGCCCGGCGTCGTGGGCGATCCCACGGACGACACGCCGCCGCTGGCCGTCGGGATCGAGAGAGCAGCGGGTCTCGTCGCGTGCACCCAGAGTGACAAGGACAACCTCCTGGTCGTCTTGCCGGCGCGCCGGCTCGCCCCCGAGGCCAGGATCATCGCCGCCACGGAGCGCCCGGAGACCGCCGCCAAGATGCGAGCCGTCGGCGCCGACGGCGTGGTCAGCCCGAGCCGCATCGGCGGGCGGCGCATGGCTTCCGAGATGGTGCGCCCACGGGTCGTCACGTTCCTCGACCGGATGCTTCGAGACGAGCGCGCCAGCCTGCGCCTCGAGGAGATCGCCGTTCCGCCGGGCTCCCCGGCAGTCGGACGCAAGCTCGCGCAGCTATACACCGATGAGCTTCGTGATGTGCTGCTGCTCGCGATCACGGACGAGAAGGGCGAGAGCTTCGAGTTCAAGCCGCCGATCGAGCGAGACCTTCGCGCCGGGGAGCGGCTCGTCGTGATGGCCGACGCGGAGGCCCGCGCGCGCATCGAACGGCGTCAGGAAGGGATAGGACCTTGGATCACGGGAACGTCATCGACGCCGTCATCGCCCTCGTCGGGCTGCTGCTGATCGCCGCGATCGCCGCGATCGGTCTGAAGCGCGCCCGCCTGCCGTACATCGTCGGGCTGGTGCTGGTCGGGCTCGGCCTGGGTGGGCTCGCGGAGGAGTACGAGAGCTTCCGGGTCCTGACGCAGGTCGAGCTGTCGCCGGAGCTGATCCTCTTCGTCTTCCTGCCGACGCTCGTCTTCGAATCCGCATTCGCTCTCGACAGCGGGCTGCTGACGCGCAATCTGACGCCGATCCTGGCGCTCGCGGCCCCGGGGCTCTTGTTGTCGACGGCGATCGTGGGCGGGCTGATCACGCTGCTGACGCCGCTGCCGCTCGGCCCGGCGCTCGTCTTCGGCGCGCTGATATCCGCGACCGATCCCGTCGCCGTGGTCGCGCTGTTCCGCGAGGTCGGTGCGCCCAAGCGCCTGGCGGTGCTCGTCGAAGGCGAGAGCCTGTTCAACGATGCGACGGCGATCGTGCTCTTCCACATCATGGTCGGCGTCGCAGCGGGAGGCGCCATCGGCGCGATCACCCTCGCCCACGGTGCGGTGGATTTCCTCTTCGTCTTCACGGGGGGAATCCTCGTGGGCAGCGCGATCGGCTACCTGATGGTGCGTTCGATCGCTCTGGCCGGAGACGAGCCGATCGTCGAGGTCGCGCTCTCCACGGTCGTCGCCTACGCCGCGTTCATCGCCGCGGAGCACTATCTCCACGTGTCCGGCGTGATGGCGACCGTCGGAGCCGGCATCGTCGTGGCATCGATGGGAGCGACGCGTTTCTCCCCGGAAATACGCGCCTACCTGCACCAGTACTGGGAGTTCGCGGCGTTCGTCGCGAACAGCCTGATCTTCCTCCTCGTGGGGCTGAGCGTGCGCGCCTCCGGCCTCGTCGAGCATTGGCGAGCGATCCTCTGGGCGATCGTCGCCGCCACGTTGGCACGCGCCTTCACGACGTTCTTCGTGCTGCCGATCGTCAGCGGCGGCGGCGAGCGGATCGACGTGCGCTACCAGCTGGTGATCTTCTGGGGCGGTCTGCGCGGCGCCGTGGCCCTCGCGCTGGCGACCAGCCTGGCGGTGGATTTTGCTTACCGCGACCTCATCATTTCGATGGCTGTAGGCGTCGTGCTCTTCACGCTGCTGATGGGCGGGACGACGATGAGCCCGCTGATCCGCCGGCTGGGTCTGAACCGACCCTCCGTCGTCGAGCGGGTGGCGCGGGCCCAGGCGCGCCTCGCGGCGAAGCGCGAAGGCCTGGATCGCATCAACAAGATGGCCGAGGCCGGACATTTCTCAGATCGGCTGATCGGCGAGATTCGGCAGGAGTACGAGGACGAGATCTGGGCCCTCGACGTCGAGCTGGTCGCTCTCCGTGCGGAGTGTGCCGAGGGCGAGATGCGCCAGGCGCTCTGGGCGGAAGCTGTGAGCGTCGAGAGCCGCGCCTACCGGGACGCCTTCGATCGCGGCGCCATCTCGGAGCTCGTGCTGCGGCAACTCGAGCTGGGCATAGACATCGAGCGGGACGCGCTCAAGTGGGGTGACGTGACCCGCGTCGTACCCGAAGCCGTGCCGCCTGAGATCCGCATTGCCGACGCGGCATACGGCCTGATCGGCTCGATGCTGCCGCGACTGCGGCTGGTTCAGCGCCAGCGTCTCCGGGCGCTGGCCGCGCGTCACGAGCACGACTCGGCGGTTCTCGAAGCAGGCCAGCGGGTCACCGAGGAAGTTGATCGTCTCACCGAGACGCGCGGGGCCGACGAGGCCATGGCCAAGGACCTACACGATGCCTACGCTGAACGAGCGCGCCTGGCGCTGCAGCGGATCGATTCGATCGCCGAGCACTTTCCCGAGTACGCGCGAGCCGTCCAGCGCCAGGCCGCGCGTCGAACGGCGCTCGATGGCGAGGCGGACGCCGTGGCGCGGCTGGCAGCCACCGGGGCGATTCCGGAGTCCGTCGCCACCCAGGCGCGCCACACGGTCGAGCACGCGATCCGCGAGCTCCAGAGGCAACCGATCGTCGCGCCCGAGCCGAAACCGGAGGAGCTGCTCGCGGGGGTTCCTTTCTTCCAGCGTCTCGCCGAAGACGATCGCGAACCCGTCGTCGAGCGGCTCGTGCCACGCACGGCGCTGGCGGGTGAGGCGGTGATTCGGCAAGGCGAGACGGGCACCTCGCTCTTCCTGATCGCGCGCGGAGTCGTGGCCGTGATGGTGCGCAGCAACGCCGAAGAAAAGCGCGTCGCCTCGCTGCACGCTGGAGATTTCTTCGGGGAGATGGCGCTGCTGACCGCCGAGCCGCGAACCGCCACGGTCAGGGCGATCAGCGATTGCCAGCTCTACGAGCTGTCGAAGGCCGACGTGGACGCGCTGCGCGAGCACTCCGCGGGAGTCGACGAGGCGCTCGTGACCGCCTACAAGAAACGCAAGGCGGAGCTGCAGGAGCAGTCACACCCACCGCAGGTGGTGGAGAGAAAGCCGGGCGACTGAGCCGAACGGCGCTCTCGACACCCCCGAGGCCGAACCCGGCGGCGTCCGAGTGGTCGGCACGCCTCTCAACACCACCCGGTCAGCCGGAGCGTGCATGCTATTCTGCGCGCCAACCCCGGAGGGCCGACACGGCGCGAAGCAACGATTCTGCAAGGAACCGCTCACCAGCCGCCGGTCACGCCCACGCCCACGAAGTTTTCATGCGCCAGGCCCTCGAGGCCGCCCGCACCGCCCTCCACATCGGCGAGGTGCCGGTGGGCGCCGTCGTCACCCTGGGCAACGAGGTCGTGGCGACCGGCTTCAACCAGCCGATTCACCACCTCGATCCCACCTCGCACGCCGAGATCGTCGCCCTGCGCATGGCCGCCAAGCAGCTCGGCAACTACCGCCTGACCGGCACGACCCTGTACGTGACGATCGAGCCCTGCCTGATGTGCCTGGGCGCAATCGTCAACGCGAGAGTCTCGACTCTGGTCTACGGCGTGGAAGAGCCGAAGTGCGGCGCCATCCGGTCGATCGTCAATGCTGAGGAGCTACGCCTCAATCATCGCTTCGACGTCGTTCGCGGCGTGCTCGAGCACGATTGCCGGAAGCTCTTGCAGGACTTCTTCCGATACCGGCGCGACGACACATAGCCGATCTGGTCAGCCACAGAAGCACAGAGGCACAGAGGCACGGAGACACAGAGAACGGCCCGCTCCGATCCTAGCGCCATCCCGATCAGGCCATGGCCAGGGGAACGTAGTCGCGCTCGTTTGCGCCGGGGTAGATCTGGCGCGGCCGGGCGATGCGCTGGTCCCTTGTCTTCGACCATCTCCTGCCACTGGGCGAGCCACCCGGACATGCGTCCGATCGCGAAGAGCACCGGGAACATGGCCACGGGAACTTCATCGCTTGATAGATCAGCTCGGGCCCAGACGGCTACCCGACCGCGGCGAGCGCTTTGTCGTAGTCCGGCTCTTGCGTGATCTCGGGAACGAGCTGCGTGTACGTGACCTTGCCGTCAGCGTCGACGACGACGATCGAGCGAGCCAGGATGCCTTCGAGGGGACCGTCGATGAGGCGGACGCCGTAGTCCTTGCCGAAGGTTCCCCCGCGCATCGTCGAGAGTGGCTCGACCTTGTCCAGGCCTTCGGCCCCACAGAAGCGCTTGAGGGCAAACGGTAGGTCCGCCGATATGCAGAGCACGGCGACGCCCGCGATGTCACCGGCCGCTTCGTTGAACTTCCGCACCGACGTCGCGCAGACATCCGTGTCCACGCTCGGGAAGATGTTGAGGATCACCTTCTTGCCCGCGTAGTCCTTCAATGACACGTCCGCCAGGTCGGTCTTCGTCAGCTTGAAGCCCGGCGCCTCCGAGCCCACTGCGGGCAGATCGCCGATCGTGTTGACGGCGTTGCCGCCGAGTGTGACTTGAGCCATTCTGTTCCTCCATGAGGCGCCTCGAGCGGCGCGCGACGAATACTACGTGCTCCGGCGCCGCTACGCACGAAGCCCAGGTCTTTCCGCTCGCGCGCCCACACGCCCGCCGGGGCGATGCGCCGGCGTGGTGGCGATTATGCCCATTGCACGGGCCGAGGTGTAGCATCGACGCATCAAACGAAAGGGAGCCCGTCGATGAGCGAACGTCGCAAGCACCCGCGCCACTCCGTGAAAGTTCTCCTCTTTGTACGCGCCGGCGAGGACCTGTTTCAGAAGTGGGTGGAGATCCAGACGCAAGACGTCTCGCGGGGCGGACTCTGCTTCGAGACGGGCCTAGCAGTCCGTGGTTAAAGCCCTTCCGAGGCGGCGATGGAGGGCGACGGAGCTGAGTGGCGGGCATTGTGCGAGAGCTGTTCGTGGTTGGTAGGAGCCGTTGTGATGGCCGTCAGGCGGTTCCAGAGGTGAAGGAGCTGTGCCAGAAGGTCATGGAGCCGGCCCTGCAGGCCCCTCGGCGTCCCGACTCCGACGATCTGGCGCATCAGCAGCCCGAGATTGAAGGCACCGCTGTGGACCAGCACCCGTTTGAGGATGTTCTCGTGACCGCGAAGGTGCGTGCGTCTCATGCGGCCGGTTCGGTAGAGATGAGCGAAGGGTCGCTCCACCCGTTCTCCTCGGAGGCGGTGCAGACGCTGACCTCGTGCCCCGCCGCTTCGCCGACGGTTCGCGTACACCAGGCCACGGCTCTCGGTGTCGCCCCGCCATCGCCGACGACCACGGTCGGGTTCGGATATGTACGCACGCAGCCCCGCAGCGTCCAACTCCTGGAGAACCGCAGTGGAGTGGTAACCCTTGTCGCCAACCACTTCCTGCAGGCCTCCGGGATGGCAAGCACGGGTCCGCTTCTGAACGCGCTCGATCTGAGTCTCGGCGTCCTTGAGCGTCTTGCCCAGCGTGCTCGTGTCGCCCTGGTTCGCGCCCTGGACCGTCACCGACACGATCGCCCCCGTCGTCAGGTCCACGGCCTGCTCGGTTTTGTGGGCCAGATGGGTACGACCATCCTTCATTTTGGCGATCTTCGCGTCCGGATCCGCCGGACTCTTCCATTCCTCGTTCGAGCCTTTCTTCTTGCGCCGCCGATCCAGCCGCGCCAGCGCTTGCCGAGAGGGCGTGCGAATGCCAGACGCCTTCGCCAGACGCTTCAAGAACTCCTGGTAGGTCTCTCCGGTATCCCGACGCACGATGCTCCGCATCGCCGCGTTCGCTTCCAGCGTCGTCGCGTCGATCGCAATCGTCTTTCCGCTCAGAAGACCCGTCTGCGCCAGGCGCTCTTGGATCCAGGTGAACACGTCACGGTGGGTTTCCAAGTCGATCAGCCGCCGGGTCCGCGAGATCGTCGAATGTTCCGGGGCCCGCTCCTCCAACCCAAGCCCCAGGAAGCTCCGCACCCCAAGCGAGTCCGCTGCACGCCACGCCATCCCACGCTCGGAGTCCAGGCCCTCGAAGTACCCCACCAGCAAGAGCCGAAAGTAGCGTCCAGGGGCCAGGCTCGGACGCCCCAGAACCGCCGCATAGAACCGGCGGCATCGCGATTCCACGAATCTGTCGAAGCCCTCGGACTCCAGCGCTCTATTCAAACGCGAATAGAAAGGATGCCCAGGGCTCCGCGGCAGATCGCTCGTCGGCACCCACAACGCCTCTTGACGTTTCTTATGTTTGCCCATCGCCATGCACGAACACTAAGACATGCACTTGTCACGTAAGGCCCGCTCAAAGGGCACTTTCACCACGGACTGCTAGAACTCCCCGTCGAGGCCAAGGCCTTCATCATGGTCGGCAGGCTTGGGGGCGACATCCCGGACTCGGCACAGATACACGCTCGGATCGCTCACTCGCAGCTGCTCGACGCGACCGCGAACCGTTACCGCCTGGGTCTCGAGTTTGTGAAGCTGGTCGACGTCACGCCCGCGCAACTGAGCCGGCGCATCGAGGCGTGGATGGCGGGCACCGAACGCTCGTGAGCGAAGGCGACGAAGCGGGCGCCGCGGTTGTACGATTCGACACCAGGGTATGAGCGAACGACGCCGCAACAAGCGCCAGCTGATCAACGTCCCGCTCCACGTGCGAGTCGCCGACAACGGCCGGGCACGTTGGGTCGAGGCCCTCGACGTGTCCGACACTGGCCTCAGCTTCGAGACTCGACGCCCGATGGACGTCGATGGCGACACCGCGCTCTACGTGGACAACCTCGGGGGCGAGCTGCCCGACGCTGCCCGCGTCGAGGCGCTCGTCGTGCACACGAAGCGCGACGAGGAAACGGGGCGCTTTCGCGTCGGCGTCAGATTCACCGGGCGCTCGCAGCTCACCAAGGAACAGCTCGAGGAGCGGATCAAATCCTGGACGGGCGGACCCCAAAAGTAGCCGGCCACGGGGCGCTCTCTTGCCCCCGCCTGCCCACTCAGTGCGGCAGATGCTGTCGGACGTGGGCGTACACCCACGTACCCGCGATGGCGCTCAACAAGATGATCACGGCCACGGTCACGCCGTTGCCGATCAAAGCGAAGATCGGGCCCGGGCAAGCTCCCGTCAGTCCCCAGCCCACACCGAAAAGAGTGCCGCCGATCCACTGGGAGTGGCCGAGCCGCTGCGCGTACTCCTCCTGCGGCAGGGGGCTTGTGTCCTCCTCCACTCCGAAACGCGAGAGGAGACCGCGTGCCAGCCAGGCCACGACGACCGCCGAGCCGATCACGCCGTACATGTGGAAGCTCTGAAAACGAAACATCTCCTGGATCCGATACCAGGAGATGACCTCGGCCTTCGAGATCACGACGCCGAAGAAGATGCCGGGAAGCAGAAAGACCAGAGGATGGACGTCGCTGGCACTGGTACTTCGCGGTGCCACCGCCACCTCGGCGCTCGTCACGGCGATGCTCCGAGCAGCAGCGGCAAGAAGAAGAACGTCGCCAGCAGGCCGCCGGCGAAGAATCCGAGGACGGCGACCAGCGAGGGCAGGCTCAGCCTGGAAAGGCCGGTGATCGCATGGCCGGAGGTGCAGCCGCCGGCGTAGCGTGTGCCGAAGCCGATACAGAAGCCACCGACGACGATCACGATAAACCCCGGCAGACTCAGCACCGACTCGACGGAGAAGAGCTGTGGCGGCACGAGACCGGACAGCTCGTGGATGCCGAGCCCCGCGAGGTCATCCCGGGTCGCCCCAGAGATGTCCACCGGCCCCGACGCCGCGAGCAGACCTGCGCCGATCGCGCCGCCGATGACGATCCCGGTGGCGAACATCAGGTTCCAGCTGCCTATACCCTTCCAGTCGTAGCGCAGGAAATCGGCGCGCCCGGGGAGGGTCGCCGCGCACACGTGCCGCAGGTTCGACGAGATCCCGAACGAACGCCCCAGCAGCAGGAGCATCGGCACGACGAGACCGATCAGGGGCCCCGCGACCCACCACGGCCACGGCTCGCGAAGGGCTTCGGCCATGCGCAAATCCTACGCCAAGACCGGCGGCGGAAGCATCGCCGATCCTGCTCTCCGCGAATGCCTCCTGCACGACCTCGACACGGTCGAGCGGCGCGCCCGCCTGGGCAGAAAGCTCGATTCCGAGATGCGCCGCGAGGGTCGGCGCGATCCGCGTCATCGGCACGATCCCCAGGTCGCCGCGCTTCTCGAATCCCGGTCCCGCAAGAATCAGCGAGGCGTGAAGCTCGGGCCGGGTCGGCGCGTACCCGTGGGTGCCGCGCCGATCCGTCGCTTCGGACCATTCCCCGGTGATGCGGCCCGAGAAATAGAAACCCTCGCGCGCGTCCAGCCAGAGCTGAGCTTTGGTGGCGCCGCCGAGCACAGCGATCTCGTCTCGCTCGAGGATCGCACGCAGCCCGTCGGTCGGGTCCTCGAGCTTCGTGGCGAGCAACGCCCTTGCCTCGCCGACGGCGGCGAGATCGGCGGGGTCCGCGACCCGCAGCAACGCGCTGCCACTGGCTTCGTGGAAGATGGCCCGCCAGCTCGTCACGCGACCGTCTGCGTCGACTTCGATCAGCCCCGCCTCGGCCAACAGCGAATTCGGATGAAGCGTCCGCAGAACGGGGAGAAAGCCGTGATCGGAGACGACGGCGACCAGCGTCCGGTCGGCAATCCCCGCCTTCTCGACCGCCGCGAGGACGCGCCCCAGCTCCCGGTCGGACGCCTCGACCGCGGCGATCGCCTCCGGGCTTCCGGGTCCCTTCTCGTGCTGGACGAAATCCAGATCGAAGATGTGGATGAGCGTGAGGTGCGGGCGATGCGTCTCGATCGTGTACACGGCGGCATCGATCCGATCCGAATCCGTCAGCGGGTACTCGAAGCGAGCGCCGCGATGCCCCTCGATGTCTTCGAGAAGATGATCCGGCTCGGAGAGGGCGCGCAAGAGCTCCAGGTCCGAATCGTGCTGCGACCCGTTCCTCCAGAATTCTGGAATGTTGAAGTCGCTCCCGAGGCCGACGCCGACGGGCCACGCGAAGCTCGCGGTTCGGAGCCAGCGCGCCTTCGCGGCGGCGACCAACGTGGGTACGCGGATCTCACGTGCGTACCAGCGCCACGCCCCCCGCGAGGTGTCCAGCGGGTCGAAGTAGGTGTTGTTGACGATGCCGTGAACCCCCGGGGTGACGCCCGTGATCAGCGTCGTGTGAGACGGATAGGTCACCGTCGGCAGCACGCCGACCACGCCGCGCGCGTACGCCCCTTCGGTCATCAGGCGCCGCAGGTTCGGCGCCTCGATGCCGAGTTTCTCCGGGTCGAGGTAGGCGCCGGGCATCAACCCGTCAATGGAGATCATGACGGCATGGCGCTCCGGCGCGGCGGGTTCCGCGGCGAGCGACGACAGCGTGAGGGCGGCGGCGAGGAGGCTCGTCATGCTGTGAAGTATAGAGAGATCGTGTGACGCGACCGACCCAGCTCTATATCCTTCGTCCTCGGAGCGCGAGCGTTGAGCCAACCACCCGAACCACCCGGCGTCGGCCAGAAGCTGGCCCCGTACGCTTTGGTTCTGGTCCTCTACGCGACGCTCGCGGCGCTGATGACCTACCCGCTGGTCACGCGGCTCACGATCATGGAGCCCGGCGACACGGCGTACTTCAGCTGGGCGATGGGCTGGACGCTTCACTCGCTCGTCACCGACCCCGCGAGCCTGGCGCACGGCAACGTCTATCACCCGTCGCGCTTCGCACTCGGAATGGACGAGCCCATCATCGGCAGCAGCATTCTGATGCTGCCGCTCTGGCTGCTCGTGGACGATGCCGTGCTGTTGCTCAACCTGCTGCGCCTGACGATCTTTACGCTGTGCGGCTTCGGCGGCTACCTGCTGGCGAGGCAGCTCGGCTCGAGCTACGGCCCCGCCGTGTTCGCGGGTGCGGCCTTCGCCTTCTCGCCGATGCGGATCGACCAGATCGGCCACCTGAGCACGCTCGGCGCCCAATGGCTTCCCCTGACGCTGCTCTTCATGCACCGCTTCTCGCTTCGCGGCAGGCTCCGCGATGCCTGGCTCGCGGCGGGCTTCTTTCTGCTGGCGGGCTACGCGTGTGGCTACCACGGACTGATGGGGCTCGTGCTGCTGCCGTTTTTCGCTCTCGCGCTCTTGTGGAACCGCTGGCGCCTGCTACCGGGGGCGGTGGCCGCGACGATCGTGGTCGCGCTCGGGTTCCTGCCGCTGCGCGCTCTCCACGCCGGTGCGTTCGAGGAGCACGGTTTCGAGCGCGGCCGCGAAGAGACGCTGATGTACTCCGCTTCGCTAGAGAGCTTCGTCGCCACCAGCTCCTGGAATCGGATCTACGGCAGCCTCACGGAGCCCTTCCGGGACGCGGCGGCCGGTTACCTCTTCCCCGGGCTGATCGTGCCAGGGCTGGTCCTGCTCGGCGCATATCGCCTGTTTCAGACCCGCCGCCGCCCCAGCCGCATCGCCGTGGCACTCGGCCTGCTCGCGATCGCGGCCGCGTTTCTGGCGCTCGGCCCGGAGATCCGTGCGGGGGGACGCACGTTGATGCCGGGCCCCTTCTCGTTGCTCCGCGAGGACGTCCCGATCTTCCAGCTGATTCGCGTCAACAACCGGGCAAGCGTGTTCATTGCGTTGGCCCTGCCGCTGCTGGCGGCACGCGCCCTCGAGCCGCTGGCGAAGAAACCGATACGGCTAGCGGTGCTCGGTGCGCTGCTGCTCGGCGAGAGCTGGATCGCGCCGATTCCGATCCCCGATTGGCAGAACGTTATCGATACCCGGGAGTCACCGCCGCCCGTCTACACATGGCTCGCCGAACAGCCGGGTGACTTTCCGATCGTGGAGCTGCCGATGCTGCCCGACGACGGGCGCTTCGAACGACCCGCGTTTCACGAGAGCGTCTACATGGTGTACTCGACGCTGCATTGGAAGCGGATCGTGAACGGCTACGCGGGCGTCGATCCGAAGCCGCACCGCGACCTCGAACCACTTCTCCGCCGGTTCCCGTCGCAAGCGAGCCTCGCGGCGCTGCGTGCGATCGGAGTCCGCTACGTCGTCCTGCACTGGCGCCCCTTCGGGCCCAACAGAACGAGGCGCATGCGTCGTGACCTTCCGCTCTTCAGCGACGACCTGCGGGTCGTCGCTGATTTCGGAGACGACGTCGTCTTCGAGATCGTCGCCCCGCGTCAGCGCACGGCGGCGAGCCGGTAGAGCGCAACGCCCCGATCCGTGCCGTGAACGCGCTCCATCTCGGGGCGCTCGCGCAAGCCGGCGCGGACGTACTCGGCCCGACCGGGCAGGTGGCGGTCGAAGTGAACGATCACGTGCGTCACGCCCGCGCGACGCAGCGTGTCGAGCGCGCGATCGTCCGGAAACTCGCGAAGTGCCTCGGCTCGCTCGACGTACGCTCGGGGAGTGAAGCCGCTGTACCCGTTGAGCAGCGGCCGGAAGTGCGCCGTGGAGCCGAGGACATAGGCCGCGTTCCGATGGACCTGCTCCACGGGATAGAACGGCAACTCCGCGAGGACCAACGGGCCGTCTTCGCTGGCGACGGCAGCGTAGACGCTCGGTAGACCCTCGAAGGGCTCGAGCTCGAGCGGAGCCGTCAGCGCCTCGGCGTTGGCCATCACGACGAGAGCGGCGGCGGCGAACGTGCTCAGCCGCCCCCGGCCGCGCAGCTCCCAGAGTCCGAGCCCCGCGAGGATCGCGACAGCGAGCAGGACCAGATAGCCGAACCGTGACGGGTCCCGCAGCAGCTGCATCGGTGGAAGCGCGCGGTGCAGCCAGCCGTAGACCGGCGTCGACGAGCCGAGCGAGAGAACGAAGCCGACGATCGAGATGGCGACGAGCGTCCGTCTCCACGGCTCTCTGAACCCCCCGAGTCGTACGGCGACGGCGGCGAGGAGGAGGCCGATGACGCCCGGGAAGTAGCGCGGCGCGGTCCGGTCGTAGAAGGGACGACTCCAGGTCGAGTGGTGAAGCCTTGCCGGCGTGGCGAGGTAGGCGGCCGCCGGCGCCGAGAATTGGTCCAGCTCCGCAGTGCCCCGCAGGAGGCCCTGTCGATCGCGCGCCGCCGCGTAGGGAGCGAGCAGTGGGCCCGCGAGACCGACGGACAAAAGCGCGGCCAGACCGACCAGCCGCAGGTGTTTCGCGGCATCTCGTCGCCAGGCATCGGCTCGGGCGAGAAACGCCACGCCGAGCGCCACCACGCACAGCGCGGCCGCGTAGCCGGAGGTCAGCCCGAGCAACGCGACGCAGCCGCTGAGCAGGATCGCATCGCGGACCCGGTGGCGTTCCACGAGGCGCGCGTAGGCGAGCAGGGCGAGCGGGATCCACTGGGCGTGATGCGCCTGAAGGTGGGGCAGCCGCGACAAGGTGTGGGCGTTGAATGCCAGCAGGCTCCCCGTCAATAGGCCCGCCAGCCAGTCGTCCGTGATCGACCGGACGATGTAGAAGCCGGCGAAAGCCGTCGTCACCATCCCGACCAGCAGGAGTACGTTGAAGGTGAGGACGGGCGAGCCGCCGAGCCAACGGATCGGGGCTCCGGCGAGCGCCGGCACCAGGAGCGGTTCCGAGAAAGCCAGCGTGTGCTGCTCGGGGTGGAAGATGTTGGCGTCGAAGAGCGCCGTCGGGTCGCGCACGACCTGGTGTGCGATCCAGGACACGATCCACTCGTTCAACATCGCGTCGCCGTTGTCGTTGCGCGACAGGCCCGACGGATTGGAGGCGAGCGGCCATGTGTGAGCGACCGCGAGCAGCGAGAACACGGCGAGCGCACCGAGCGTCGACCTCGCCTGACGAAGGGCTGCGCTCACTTAGTAAGGGGGCAGGGCACGGCGGAAGCCGTGAGCGAGCACGACGGCGAGGAAAGCGAGGTTTCGCAGCGGCGTCAAAGGCCACGCGTAGCGGATCGCACCGAGCGCGCCGTCGGCCGCTCGCTGCTCCGCCAGTCGCTCGCCGAGCCGGCGGAGCAGGGCGGGCGAGATCGGACGGTCCACGATCCCGTCGATCCATTCGGGAGGAATCCCCGCCGGGCCGGTCGCCGCTCCAACGAGAGCTCCGGCGATGCTGCCGACCGTATCCGTGTCGCCGCCGCAGTCGAGCACGGCTTGGAGAGTCTCGGCGAAGTGCGGACCGTGAAGCAGGAAAGAGTAGAGCGCGATCGGGACGGTGTGGTAGACGTACCCGCTCACTCCGCTTTCCAGGCCCAGCTCCCCCGCCACACTCGCGACGCTGCGACGGTCCTGCCAGGCCGCGCGGCAGATGGCGACGGCGCGACGCCATTCCGCATCTTCTGTGAGCTCGTCGAGGGACGCCAGCAGGCTCGGCACGTCGACGGAATCGCCCGACAGCGTGGCGACCGCCGCCGCTTGCGCCACGGCGCGCGCTCCGGTCAACGCTTTCGGGTCCGTGTGGGTGAGCAGGGTCGCGACCCGCACGAAGGTCTCTCTCCGCTCGGGGTCGGCGGCGAAGTACGCTCCGATCAGCGGCGCGCGCATCGCGGGCCCGTTTCCAGCCGACCAGACGCCGGCGCGGGCGGGCGGCCAGCCCAGCCAGAGCTTGAGCACGGCTCTCAGGGTCGCGAAGCCGACACCGGCGGGAAACGCCAGGAGCCAGAAGCGCAGTCGGCGGGCAAGATCGCGCTGAAAACGGTCCGGATCATGCGGATGCGTGAGGAGGGCCTGGGCCACGAAGAAGGTGTGCTCCGTGTCGTCGCTCAACATGCCGCGACCCAGCACCAGCCTGTGCCGCCAGCCCCGACCGAAGAGCGCGCGCTTGCGTGCCGGAGACAAGCCCTCGGCCGGCAACCCAAGCGCGTCGCCCACGGCGGCACCGAGCAAGAGCCCCGTGAAACGCTCGCGCATTCGTGCGAGTGTACGTCCCTGAAGGGAGCCCCGGTTGGGAATCCAGAAGGGACGTACCGGCGTTACTCCTATTGGAGAAGATTTGCGATTCCCGAAGCGGCTGGGGTTTGCGGCTCTATGGGTGGGCGCCACACTCGCCTGTTTGGCGCCCAGGTCCGAGCCCATCGGCGGACCTGTAGCGGAAGCCGTGCGCGAAGGCCTCGCCTCCGGCACGGAGCGTTTCGACCATGCGACCTGGGACGCCGTGCTTCGCCAGTTCGTAGACGATCAGGGACGCGTCGACTATCACGGCTTGCTCGAACGGCGCGCCCTTCTGGACGAGTACCTGGCTGCCGTCGGCGCCGCTGATCTTCGCACGCTGCGCCGTTCCGAGCTGCTGGCCCTTCTGATCAACGCGTACAACACGTGTACGGTCGAGCTGATCCTCGACCACGCCGGAAACGGCGAGCTACCCGACAGCATCCGCGACATTCCGTCCCCTTGGAAGACGAAACGGTGCGTTGTGGGTGGCGAGCGGCTCACCCTGGACGAGATCGAGCACAGCCTGATTCGTCCGGTGTTTGGCGACCCGAGGATCCACGCCGCCGTCAACTGCGCCTCGGGCAGTTGCCCGCTACTGGCCAGCAGAGCGTTCACTGGAGAAATGCTGGAAACCCAGCTCCAGCGGGCGATGAGAGAAATGGTGAACTCGACCGACCACGTGAGGGTTCACGACGGGCGACTCGAGGTGTCGAAGATATTCGACTGGTACGGAGGCGATTTCGGTGGCAGCCGGCAGGACGTCGCTGATTACGTGAAGTCCTTCGCTGCTCCTGCGCTGCTCGCGCAGATCGAAGCGCTCGGCGAACGTCCCGAGGTTCGCTTCCTCGACTACGACTGGTCCCTCAATGCTCGCTGATCCGGGTCGGTAGCGGACAGCCCGGGGCCACCCCGCGCTCGCTGCGATGTCGCTCTATCGACTCGCCCAGCTCCGCGAGCTGCGCTTCGTCCAAGCACTCTTGAATCTCCATGAAGGCCGCCCGCTCCTCGTAGCGGACATGATCGTGCAGCAGTTGCCCCAACTCGCTCGCCAGCTCCCTGCTCGCGCGCCCTGCGGTACCAGCCTGCGCCATTTTCACCGTGAGCTTTCGGATCTCGGCATGCTCTTCGCTGATGCGGGTGCTGACTTCGATGAGGGACGCAACCGCCGGGAGCAGCACCTCTTCCTCGTCGGCGAAGTGACCCGACAGGTCGTCGCGGAAGTAGCGCAGGTAGCTCAGGGTGGCCGTGCTCAGGCGGTCGACTTCACCGCTCTCGGCCGCGCGACGCAGCTCCAGGGAGTGAACGAGCACATCGTGGTGATCGCGGGAGAGTGGCACGAGTGACTCATGCCGTTCGAGGCGGACTCCGGGCAGAAGCTCAGGAACCCTGCGGCTCATGGACTCTCGGACGCGTGGGGCGGCCCGAAGAGGTCACGGAGGGGGAACGCCACCAGATCATCCTACGCGCCCGGGCGCGTCGCCGGCATGGCGGAAAAGCGCGTGCCGTTCGTTTAGCATGAGGGGCGTGAGGGGACTCCTGGCTCTCGTGGTCGCCTTCTCATTCGTCGGCCGACCGGAGACGGCGCAGGTGCTCGAAGTGGGAGAGCCCTTCCCGCTCCTCCAGCTACCCCATCTCGACGACGGAGGGCCCGGCAGCGTCGCGGACTATCGGGGCGAGAAGCTCGTTCTCCACGTGTTCGCCTCCTGGTGAGCCGGCTGCCGCGTTCACGTGCCCGGGTGGCACGAGCTGACGAAGGGTCCGGAGGCCGGAGGCCGAAGGCCGCGTTCGCGTCCTCGGCATCATCCAGGAGCAGCACCCCGATCGGGCCCGACTGTTCATGCAGTGGAAGCAGATGGGGTGGCCCATCCTCGTGGATTCCCTCAATCTGCTGGGCGTCGAGGTCGTGCCGCTCACTCTGGGCATCGACGAGCACGGGATCGTCCGCGAGCGTCTGGGGCGCGCCGACCCGGGTCAGCTCGAGCGCTTCCTGGAGGCGGAGTACCCGGCTCCCGAAGCGCTCGCCGAGCCGGCGACGAAGGCACAGAACCTCCAGCGCCCGCCGTCTGACGGGGAGCCAAACGCCTGGCGCGACTACGCCGACTCACTGGTCCTCTGGGGGGGCGACGCGCGTCTCGACGAGGCGATCGCGGTCTACGAGCGGTGCCGCGAGCGACGCGACGATCCGATCACTGACTGGAGGGCCGGTGTCGCCTACCGCATGCGATTCGACTCGGGCAGTTCACCCGCAGACTTTCGCGGCGCCGTCGCGATGTGGGGACGGGCGCTCGACGCGAATCCCAACCAATACATCTGGCGCCGACGTAGCCAGCAGTTCGGCCCGCGGCTCGACAAGCCGTATGCCTTCTACGACTGGGTGGCGCGAGCGCGGGACGACGTGGCGGCTCGCGGAGAAGCGCCGGCGGCGATCCGGGTGGAACCCGGCGGCGCCGAGATCGCCGGACCCAGCGACGTTTTCGCCGCGCGGAACGGGGCGCTCGGTGCGCCCGACTCCGAGGGGCGTGTGCACCGGGATCCGGGCGAAATGGTCTCGGTCGAAGCTACGGTGGTGCCACCTGCGATTCGAGCGGGCGGCGTCGCGCGAGTGCATCTGATGATGCGCCCCAACACCGATGCACGCGCACATTGGAACAACGAGGCCGAGGATCTGGTGTTCTGGCCGGAGCCGTCCGTGGGATGGCGCGTCGAGGACCGCGCGCTCAGCGTGGCGAGGCCACCTGCCGCTGTCAGCCAGGAGGGGCGCGTCATCGAGTTCGAGATTCGGGCGCCTGCGGACGCGCCGCCCGGGCACCATCCCATCGAGGGCTACGCGCTCTACTACGTCTGCGAGGACGTGAACGGCGCTTGCCTGTATCGGCGCCAGGACGTGAGCGTCCCGATCACTATCCGCGACTAGCGGCGCCAGCCCGTTCGTAAACGTCGAGGAGGGCCGCGACCGTCGTTTCTTTGTCGAAGGGCGTGCGCGGCGCGGTCGGAAGGCCTTCGAGCCGTCCGAGCGCGCGAGCCATGCCGTCCACATCTCCCCATTCGACGAGACCGCCCTCCTCGAGCCACTCCGGGATGCCGCCCGACCGATAGCCCACCACCGGCGTGCCCATCGCGAGCGACTCGATCCCAACGATGCCGAAAGGCTCCTGCCAGCGCGACGGCATCAGTACTACAGCGGCGCGGCGATAAAGCGCCGCGAGATCGTTGCGGCCCACCCAGCCACGCACATCGAATCCGCTTGTCTCGAGGTCGGCGCGAAGCGGCCCGGTCCCCGCGAAGACGAGAGGAGCGTCGAGGCGGGATGCCCGCCACGCGGCGGCGGCGTCGAAGACACCCTTGGCATCGACGAGGCGTCCGACGAAGAGCGCGCAGCGTTCGCCGGGCTCGGGATCGGCGAGCGCGTTCAGCCCATGCACGAACGGGGGCACGATGCTGACACGCTCGGCAGCTGCGCCTGCGGCGACCAGCTCGCGCTTCATGTAGGCCGACAGGACGGTGATCGGCATGCCGATCGCGGCAGCGAGCCGTTCCCGGGTGAGCGAGTAGATCTCGTCCCGATAGGACGCGTCGTCGAAGCATGCGGAGCACACCTCTTCCGAGAGCGTGTCCGAGCAGACGCGTCGATCGAGGGTCCACTTGCCGCGACCGGGACAGAAGGCGCGATGGTCTTGAAGCGTCAGCACGGCTCCCCGGCGCGCGCCCCACTCGAGCACCTCGGGGTTCATCACGTTGTGGATGTGCACGACGTCCGGGGACAGGTCGTCGGTGAGCGCGTCGAGGGAGACGGAGGCGCGAGTGAGCGAGAGCAGACCCGGCGCCGCCTCTACCGGACAAGGCGCCTGGAGCTTCGGGTCGATCTCTTCAGCCGCCAGAGTCTGGTCGCAACTTTCGGAGAGCGCGTCCAGGACCGCGAGCAGATCCGTCATCGCTCCACCGCGGTCTCCGAGGCGGGGAGCTATGTGGAGAATCCTCAACTGCGCCTACGTGCCTCGGCCCTGCTCCCGTCGAGCCACCTCGAGGATGCGTCGCTGCAGGTCCTCGGCCCGACCGAACCGCTCGCCGTAGTCGGCCGCCAGACGCTCGGCAATCTCGCCGAGCGAGCGGGTTCCGTCCATCAACTGCAAGACGGTCAGGTCGACCCGAAGCTCCTCGTCGGGCTCCGGCACGGTGTCCGGGTCCCACCGCGCCAGGCGTTCCGGATCGAGCCCCATCGACTCGAGATTGCTTGACCCGCAGGCACCACCGGGGGTGGCGACACGCCAGCGCCAGACCATTTCGTCGCCGAAGGGCCCGCCCTGCAGGGACAGATCGAGCGGGGCGTCCGCCTCGACGGGGAGCGGGGTTCCGAGCGGGAACAATACCTGTTTCCAGGCGATCGGCGGCGTGAGAGGACCCGTGCTCAGCCATGTCTCCGCCAGCGCCATTTCGAACCACAGCAGCAATCCGTGAACGATCCCCGTTCTGCTGGCGGGCAATCGCCCCCAGAAATCCACCGAGGGCTCGCCCATTGGATGCAGGTCGATCTCGGCGCCCACAGCGGGTTCCGTCAGCAGGGCACTCTCTTCCAACTGAACCGATGTGGTCTCGCAGAACGCGAGGTGGCGCGTCGACCGAAGGTCGACATCTGCGACGCGTTCTCCGCTCGACGCGAACCGGTCCAGCTCTGCGTAGGCCTCATCGGCCTGTACGGCTGCCGCCCAAAGGCGCGCCCGGTCCGGGATCATGCGCGCGCCTCCGACGAGCCAGCGCTCGACCGCGTCGCGGTTGGTCCGTAGCGCCGAAGGCGAAACGAGCGTCGGGCAGTCCTCGTAGATGACGACGTTGCCGCGCTCGGGGACTTCGAGATCCGTCGAGCGCCCGCGCAGGAACCGGATCCTGTAGTCGCAGCCGTTCGCTGCCGCCACCTCGCGTGCGGCGACAACGATCGGACCGGCATCGAGAGCGTAGACGCGCGCGGCGCCCGCACGGCAAGCGAAGACCGCGTAGTTCCCGAATGCGCAACCCAGGTCGACGACGACGTCGCCCGGCTCGACCGCGGCCTCGATCGCACGGCGAAACGCGGCGACCCTGACGGGGTCGTCGATCATGCGGCGGTAGTGGTCGATCATCGGGAGCCGGCGTGGTTCGCCAGCTCGAGAACCCGGGACGCCGCTTCGCGCGCCTCGCCGCGGCGACCCTTGATCAGCCGCGCCTGTGACGTCAGGCTTGCGAGACGCTCGATCACCCGTTCCGGCGAGCGTCGGGCCGGCACCGCATTCTTGAGGACCTCGAGCGCGGCGCGTCCCGGGCTCAGCGTGCGGTGATGCCAGCGCGCGCCCTTCTCGAACCTCGTGGCCACGAGCAGGCCGACGGGAAGCGGAGGCAAGGACGAACACGGCGGCGTCGGAACGACTCGTTTGGGGTAGGCGTCCGCGCGTTGCCAGAGGCGAAGCGGCAGGAGGTAGGGACGAACGCGACCCCGGGCGTCGATCGGCGCGTACTCGTCCGAGTAGTAGGTGGCACCCGCCTTCACGAGCGCCGCGACGAGGGTGCTCTTACCGCTGTGGCTACGCCCCGGAATCACGATCGCGCGCCCTTGCCACGCCACCACACCGGCGTGGACGAAGACGAGGCTGCGACTGTGCTCGGCAACGTAGAGCTGCAGATCGCTTTCGAGCGCCTGCATGGCCTCGTCAAGATCGAGGGTCCGTGCGATCCGCTCCGCCTGAGCGTAGACGATGTGAAAAGAGCGCACGCCTTTTCGCCCGTGGCCCCACCACCGAGTAGAGGCGACGCACGTTGGGAGAGGCGAGCGGCGCCGAGCCTGGCGGCAGTAGCTCCTGAACCCGCGCCGCGTGACGCGCGTCGCTCAAGCGCACGCCGATTCTCTGCCCCTGGTTCAAGAACGCGAGTCCATCCGCCCACCCGAGGCGGTCGAGCTCGGCGATTCAGGTGTTCCCGCTACGTAACCTGGGGATCATGGGTTCCTTCGGCATTTATTCACGATGAGTATAGGTTCCGGACTCCCGCGCTAGAATCAGGGGGTGCCGCGCTCCGCTACCCGACGCAGGTCCCTGGTACTTCGCGACCTCGGCGAGGAGACGCTCGTCTACGATCTCGACAGCCACCGGGCCAGCTGCTTGAACCGCGAAGCGGCCGCCGTCTTCTACGCCTGCGACGGCCATCGCTCCCACGAAGAAATCGCGGCTCTCGTGACCGAGCGCCTCGGGCGAGACGTCGACGCGGACTACGTCGCCCTGGCCATCCACCGGCTGGTCGGCTCGAGCCTCCTCGACGGCATCCCCGGCTGCGCCGGGCAGGCGCGACGCGCTGCGCCGGATAGCGGCTGCCGCGGCCTTGGCTCTTCCGACCGTCACGAGCGTGCTCGCCCCCCAGGCCGCTCAGGCGCAAACAGGGCGCGGGGTCAAGAATGACCCGTGCATGATGTCGTCCGATTGTTGCCCGGGGTTCTGCTGCAACAATATGAGCTTCAAGTGCAAGGATGACATGAGTGGCGGCTGCGGCCCCTGATCGGATCGGTTACAACCAGCGGGACGCCAATCCTGATACCCGCGAGACGACCTGGTCCGCACGCCCGATGGGCGACGGCCGTGGCCCGGGAACGGTCGGAGCGAGCGTCCCCCGCACGAGCGCCCAGCGTCGACCGGCCGCCAGCTCCCACCTGAGACGCGCGATCGAAGCCGGCTTGCCGAGCAGGAATAGTGTCGGATCCGCAAGTCGGCTCTCCAACCACCGGGCGAGCGACCGCGAGTGTTGCCCCCTCGGCCATCCTGGGAGCTCGGCGCCCGCGACTGCCGTGGCGGCTGCCAGCGCTGCGGAGACGGCGACGGCGGTCCCCATGCTCGCAGCCAGTCGCTCCAGTCGCTCGCGATCCGTCACGCGTTCCGCGAGGCGTCGAAAGTCCAGGTACTGAACGAGGCTGAGAACCAGCCCGTGTTGAAACGCGGCGTGTAGAGAGAGCTGAACCAGGAGGTCCTCGTCGGAAGGGCGGCGCGGCACTTGTCCCGACGCTTCCACGCTCGCTTCCCACAACGCGCTCGCGTCGATTCGAAAAAGACCCGGACAGGAAACGACGCTGTGGTGAAGCTCGACGGCGACGTCGTCACGAGGATCGCGAAAGACCCACGCGTGGTCGGCTCGCGCGCCCGCCACGAGGCCCGCCTCTTCCAGCACGCGGACCGAGGCGCTCCAGTCGTCGAGCGCCAGGAGGTCGATGTCTCCCATCGGGCGCTCTGCGACGGATTCGTATGCCGACTCCGCGAGCGCAACACCCTTCATGGGAAGCACGCGGAGGCCCGCGCCGTCGAAGGCGTTCATCAGACGGGCTGCCAGATCGAGCTGCCGCGCACCCCGGGCGAAAGAGGCGTGATGCAGATCCCGGAGGCGTTCAATGGCGGGCGCTGGCCAGGCCTCCGCGTCGGCCATGACCGCCGCGTAGAGGAGTGGAGCCAGCCGCTGCGTAGTGGCCTCGCGAATCAGCTGGTCGGCCCGCTCGGCGCTCTCAGGGCGAAGCTGACCGGTCTTCACCCAGGCAACGAGGCTGAGGAGCGCTGGAGATCCCACGGGCGCCACGCTACGGAGCGCCCGCCAGGCCTGTCAATCGAGAGAGGAGGCTTTGAGAAGCGGCCTAGCGCGGGTCCGAGACAGGCGTAGGCAGAAACGCGCCCATCGCCCAGCCGAGCGCTCCGATTATCGAGCCGCTGATCGTGTTCGCGAAGAGCCCGAGGATGCGCGGCGGCAGCGCCTCTCCGAAGCTCACGGGATCGAGAGCGACACCCTGCTTCATCGCCATGAGATATTGGTCCCACGTGATCACGTTCACGGCGACGGGATGCGTGAAGTAGTTCTCTCCCGTGGCGAACGAGAGCAGCGTCGAGACCAGAATCACCGACTGCGCGGCAAACGCGATGATGGCCGCCAGGATCATCGCCTGCGTCACCCGATAGCCGAGATGGCGTCGAGCGAACGCGCCGTAGTAGAGGCTCGAGAAGATCGTGAGCGTGACGAGGCTGAAGACGTGGTGGCCCTTGACGTACTCCACCTCCCCGAAGCCCATCGCCCACCTGCCGATTGTGAAGATCGCCAGCAGCGCGAAGTAGAGGCGGAGCAGAGAGAGATGTTGCTTCAAGGCGAGATCTTCCTAGGCCACGTTCGCAGGGGCTCTACTGGTTCTCGAACCAGTCCGCATCGATCTTCGTGTAGTTTGTCCACTTCTCCGGCAGCTCTTCCTCGGGGAAGATCGCCTGAACCGGGCACACCGGCACGCAGGCGCCGCAGTCGATGCAGGTTTCGGGATCGATGTAGAGCTTGTTCTCGGTCTCGAACCGGGGGTCTTCCTTCTTGGGGTGGATGCAGTCGACGGGACACACCTCGACGCACGCGGTGTCCTTTGTATCCACGCACGGCTCAGCGATCACGTAGGTCATGAAGGCTCCTCCTAAGTGCGAATCTGTGCTCGGGGGCAGGCCCCAAAGACAGCGCATCCTAGCGCAAACTGGGAGACGTTGTCTTCAGGAGATGCGGCGTGCTCGCGGTGTCGCAGTTCACCCTGTATGGCGACTGCCGCAAGGGGCGCCGCCCCGGTTTCACGCAGGCGGCCACGCCAGCCCTCGCCGAGGCCCTCTACCAACGGTACCTGTCGGGCCTGGAGAAGGCGGGCCTCGCGGTCGCGCGGGGCCGCTTCCGTGCCGAGATGGAAGTCGCGCTCGTCAACGACGGTCCCGTCACGCTGCTGCTCGACAGCCAGAAGCTCTTCTAGCTTCGGTAGGTTGGGCGACACCAGCTTTCCAGCTGCTCGAGGACCTCGGCGCGGCTCCAGCAGATCCGACCCACGCGCTCGATCATTCCCTGGATGAACAGGGTGAGCGCGCCGGGGCCGGCGCTGCGGCGCCAATCGATCCGGCGGTCCGTCGCCAGTCCCAGGATTCCGGCTTTCCCGGGATCCTGCTGCATCAGGCCGTAGAAGGCCCCGATCTCACAGGCCGTGCCATCGTCGACCGTAGCGCCGTCCAGCCAAGCGACGAGAACGTCCGCCTCCTGAAGACCCTTCCCGTAGTCGAGATCGAACACGAGCGAAGGGGACAGGCCCGCTCCCACCTGGTCGGTTTCCTGGTGGGGTACGAAGCACTCGAAACCGGCGCCACGCAGCTCGGCGGCCCAGTCGTCCAGGAATGCTCGCTCGGCGTCTGTGAAAAGGGGCCCGGCCAGGTAGAGCTTCAGGAGCCCTTCGGGCCGACCATCTGCTCGGGCTGCACCCACTCGTCGAACTGCTCGGCCGTCACGAGACCGAGCGCGATCGCCGTTTCCTTCAGAGTGGCTCCGTCCGCGTGTGCCTTCTTGGCGATCTTGGCCGCGTTGTCGTACCCGATGTGGGGGTTCAAGGCAGTGACGAGCATGAGCGACTTGCGCAGGTTTTCCTCGATGCGCTCGGGATTTGGCTCGATCCCCTCCACGCACTTCTCGCGGAAGCTGTCACAGCCGTCGGCGATCAGTCGCGAGCTCATCAGGAAGTTGTAGATCATCACCGGCTTGTAGACGTTCAGCTCGAAGTTGCCGCTGGCACCGCCGATGTTCACGGCGACGTCGTTGCCGAACACCTGGGCGCACGCCATCGTCAGCGCTTCGGACTGGGTCGGGTTCACCTTCCCCGGCATGATCGAGCTGCCGGGCTCGTTGGCGGGAATCGTGATCTCCCCGATGCCGCAGCGCGGCCCGGAGGCCAGCCAGCGCACGTCGTTGGCAATCTTCGTCAGCGACGCGGCAAGGGTCTTCAGAGCGCCGTGGGCGTGCACCAGGGCGTCGTGGGCGGCGAGCGACTCGAACTTGTTGGGCGCCGTCACGAAGGGGTGCGCGGTCTGCTCGGCGAGTTTTTTCGCGACGCGCTCGGCGTACTCGGGATGGGCGTTCAGGCCCGTCCCGACGGCGGTGCCGCCGAGCGCCAGCTCACACAGGTGCGGGAGTGCTGCCTCCAGGTGATTGATGCCGTGCTCGAGCTGCGCAGAGTGACCGGACAGCTCTTGTCCGAGCGTGAGCGGCGTCGCGTCCTGCAGATGCGTGCGGCCGATCTTGACGATGTTCTTGAACGCCTGCGACTTCCGATCGGTGACGTTCTTGAGGCGACGCACCGACGGGATCACGTGGGCCCGCAGCGCCTCCACGGCGGCCACGCTCATGGCCGTTGGAAACACGTCGTTGGAAGACTGTCCCTTGTTGACGTCGTCGTTTGGATGAACGAGCCGCCCTTCGCCGCGGGGGCCGCCGAGGATCTCGCTGGCTCGGTTGGCGAGCACCTCGTTCATGTTCATGTTGGACTGAGTGCCGCTGCCGGTCTGCCAGATCACGAGCGGGAACTCGTCCGGGTGTCTGCCCGAGAGCACCTCGTTCGCCGCATGGACGATCGCGGTCGCCTTCTTTTCGTCAAGGGTCTCGAGATCCTGGTTGACGAGGGCGGCGGCCTTCTTCACCGTCGCGAGGGCGTGGATCAAGGCCTCGGGCATTCGCTCGCCCGAGATCTTGAAGTTCTCCAACGATCGCTGCGTCTGGGCGCCCCAGAGCCGCTCGTCCGGGACCTCGACGTCGCCGATTGAGTCCTTCTCGGTGCGGGTCGTCATTTCAGCTACAAGTCTATCAAGTCGCTAGTGGCCCGTAACAGGGAGGTCGATGCCAGCGAGATCGCGGAGGCGCCCGACCCGGCAAGGCGCGAGGAGAGCGCATATCGGGAATATGCAAGCGACGAGCAACGCAGACGGGCGGGATGCATCGGCGGTCGCAGCGGTATCGAATCCCCTGTTACAGGCCACTAGGGTCCCGGAGCAGGAACTCGGGGACTTACGCGACGGCCGGTTCAGAGGTCAGCAGGTCGAAGGTCGCGCTGCCGTGGGCCTGGACCGCCGCGACGATGCCGCCGCGCGCCTGGATCTCTCGCGCTATGGCGGAGACGGCTTCGATCGGGTAGTCCTTGCCACCGGTCACGACGCAGCCGGCGGCCGGACGAATCTCAAGCGGCGACCCGTCCTCCACGATCGAATGGAACCCCGCATCCGTGACGACGAAGAAGGGAATCGCCTCGTTGACCAGGTTCCGTTTGTGGATGTAGGCGAACGACTTCGCAAGCACTGCCTTTACTCCCGCGTACTTGAGAGCCCAGGCCGCGTGCTCTCGCGAGCTGCCCGAGCCCCAGCCTTCGCCCGCGACCAGGATGCTCTCGTCGCGTGAAACACGCTCGCCGAAGTCGGGTCGCACGTAGTGGAAGGCGGCGCGCCCGATCTCGTCGGACGCGGTCAGGTGGCAGAACTCTCCCGGGATAATCGCGTCGGTGTCCACGTGATCGCCGAACAGCTGAGCGCAACCTGTGATGCTGTCGGCGTCCTGCTGGGCGGGCTCGACGGGGGTCGTTGCGGGCGCCGCGCTGGCCGACGCGACGGCGACGAGGGGTTCGCTCCTGACCAACGGAGGCAGCGCCGCAGCGGCAGGCAGCAGCTTCTCGAACTCGTCGGGCGTGAGCTCGGCGAGAAGCGGTCGCGGATCGGCGACGCGCATCTCGAGGGCGCTGGCGGCCACGGTAGCGGCGCTGGCGAGCCAGCCGATCGAGCCGGCGCCCATGCGGTTCTCGAAGTTGCGGTTCTGGCTCGAGAGCCAGTTCTCACCCGGCCCGGCCTTGTCGCTGGCGATGCCCAGACACATCGAGCAGCCGGGCGGGCCGATCCGGAAGCCCGCTTCCTCGTAGTGGCGGAGCAGGCCCTTGGCGCGCAGGTTCTCGTGAATCACGAGCGACCCCGGAACCATCAGCCGATTGGTCGAGGGTCTCACTGTCGCGCCGCGAGCCAGGGCCTGGCGCAGCACGAGCGCGCCCAGGATCAGCTCTTCCTCCGCCGTGTTGCAGGCCCCGATGAACATCCCCTGCATCTCGTTCCCGGCGCACGCGTCGACGGGAAACACGTTGTCGGGCGAGAACGGCTTGGCCACCTGAGGCACGAGCGACGACAGGTCGAAGCGGTGCCGTTCGGCGTAGCCGGCGCCGGGGTCCGCCTCGAAATAGCGCGCGGCGGCATTGTCGCTGGAGCGCCGCGCCAGCAACTCTGCGCTGCGCGTGTCCGCAGTGAAGATGCCGTTGAGGCCACCGAACTCCGCCGTCATGTTGGCGACCGTAAAGCGGAAGTCCGTGGAGAAGCTGTCGAGAGAGTCGCCGACGTACTCGACGCTGCGCTCGAGCGCTGTGGTATTGCGCCCCAGCTCACCCAGGGTCTTGAGGATGACGTCCTTGCCCGTCAGACCGAAAGGCAATCGCCCGTCGTAGGCCACCTGGATGGCCTCCGGAACCTGGAGCCAGGTCTCGCCCAGCACCATGGCCACGCAGACGTCGGCTCCGCCGAGGCCGATCGCGAGGGCGCCGAGGCCGCCGTGGCTCGACGTATGGGAGTCGGCTCCGATCACCACCTGGCCGGGTTGCACGAGGTCCCGGTAGAACTTCGTGTGCATGATGGTCTGGTTGGCGTCGTAGAAGTGCGTGAGCTCCGCGTCGGCCGCGAAGTCCCGCGACAGCTTCACGAGGCGCTGCGTGCGTCCGTCTTCGGTCAGCGTCACCGGGTCCACTGTGTGGTCGAGGGCCAGATAGAAGCGCTCGCGGTCGTGAAGTTCAGGCCGGCCGAGCTTCTCGTACGTCGCATTCATTCCGTTCCAGGCCAGCTCTGAAGCGATCGTCCAGTCCACCCGGATCCGCAGCACCTCGCCCGTCTCCACCCAGGGTCGGCGCAGGCCTACGGCGTGGTGGCAGAGAATCTTCTGGGTGAGGGTCATGGGATGAGGGCTTGCGGTCATCGAACCTCCGAACTCAAAGCCTCAGTCTAGTACTCCGATCCCGAGTACCAGCCAGCGGTCCTTCGGCGACTCGAGGGGCGAGTGCTTATACTCGATCAGGCCCGCACGGGTCGGGGCTCCGTTCACCGGGGCCAGCGGAGAGATCGGCCACGGGTTGATCGAGCGCCTGGCCGCACGTCACGAGGGCGCGATCATCACACTCGACCTGCACCCGCTCGACGAGGAGGTCGCGGGCCGCGTCGATCAACACTTCGTCGGCTCGGTTCTCGACACGAGCCTGCTCGAGCGCATCCTGGCCCACTACGACATCGATCGCGTCTTTCATCTCGCCGCCCTGCTGTCGACTCGCAGCGAGTTCACGCCTGCCGCGGCCCATGCAGTCAATGTCGAAGGGACGCTGCGCCTGCTCGAGTTCGCTCAGCACGAGGGAGAATCGCACGGCAGGCCTGTCGTGCTGCTCTACCCCAGCTCGATCGCGGCGTACGGACTGCCTGACGTCGAGACCAAGGAGCGGGCCGGCAGCGTCCGCGAGGACGACTGGAACGTGCCGACCACGATGTACGGTTGCATCAAGCTCTACTGCGAGCATCTCGGCCGCTACTACTCGCAGAACTACAAGCAGCTCGCGGCTGAGAAGCAATCGGGCCGGGTCGACTTCCGCTGCGTGCGCTTTCCCGGGCTGATCTCCGCGGTGACGCTCCCGTCCGGGGGCACGTCCGACTACGCGCCGGAGATGCTGCACGCCGCTGCCGTGGGGGAACCGTACGGTTGCTTCGTCCGGCCCGACACGCGGATTCCCTTCATGGCGATGCCAGACGCCGTGGACGCGCTGCTGCGTCTCGCCGATGCCCCGGCTGACGGCCTCTCGCGTCGCGTCTACAACGTGGCGACCTTCAACCCGTCGGCAGAGGAGATCGTGAGTCTCGTCGCCGCGGCGTTCCCGGGCGCTCGGGTCAGCTTCACGCCTGACGACAAACGGCAGAGGATTGTAGACTCCTGGCCCCGGGACGTGGACACGAGCGCGGCCCGGACAGACTGGATTTGCGCCGGCTTACGAGCTGGAGCGGGCGTTCGAGGAGTATCTCATTCCGACGATCCGAGGGCGGTACCGAAGGTCGTGAAGCCGGCGAACCGGGCTCAGTCGGGCATTTGACTAGAATGGACCGCGTCGGGGTGATTGGAGGAACCTTGAGTGCTCAACTACGCAGGCCCGCGCTGTGGCTTGCTGCCGCGTTCGTGCTCGCGTTGGTCGTTTCCCCCGCTTTGCGGGCCGGGGCACCCCTGGATGGAGACGGGTGGGAACGGGTCGACGAACGGCTCGAGCCGTTCGTCGTCGAAGACCTGGCCGGCCGCGAGCTGTCATCGGCGAGCTTCGAGGGCAAGGTCGTCGTCATCGACTTCTGGGCAACCTGGTGCGCGCCGTGCATCAAGGAACTGCCCGACCTGACCGACTACCATCACCGCCTCGAGGGGCAGGACCGGGTTCTGCTGCTCAGCTTCAACGTCACCGACGAAGACGAGGCGATCGCGCGCTTCCTCAAGAAGCACGCGGTCGACTTTCCGATCTACAGGGCCGACGACCTGATCGGGCCTCACCAGCTGATCGGATTCCCCACCAAGCTGATCATCGACGCGCGTAGCAAGCCGGCGAGGGTCCGCTACAAGAAGATCGGCTACGCGCCGGTCAAGGAGATCGAGGCGCGCGTGGCCGCCATCCTGGAAGCGAAGTAGCCGGCTTGCGCTAGCTCGAGTGCTTCAGCCGCACGCCACCGTTCGTGGTCCGAATCCGTAGCGGCGCGCCGCCTTCGCCGAGAGTCGTCTCCAGCTTGTTCTTCAGTTGGCCGCTCACCTCGACCGGGAAGTCGAGCCGGATCCCCCCGTTGACCGTCCCGGTTTCCAGTTCGGCGTTGTAGTCACGGGGCACGGCGAGCACAACGCCACCGTTGGTGGTGCGCACGTCCAGACCAGAACCGTCCCAGCGATCGCCGGAGAGGCTCACCTTCAGGCCGCCATTGGTCGTTCGGCCACTCACTTCGCCGGCGACGTCCTCGAGGGCGACGCCCCCGTTCTGGGTCTGGAACTCGAGCCGTCCCTTGACTGATCGGATCGAGATGCCGCCGTTCATCGAGCGCAGGTCGAGGTCTGTCTCGCGCGGCACCGTCAGCCGGTAGCTGACCGACCAATGGCGATCTCGGTCGCCCTTCGGACCCACGGCACGGATCGTGTCGTCGGTGACGATCTCCACTCGTCGGGCCAGATCTTCGGCATCGGCGCCCCGGGCCGTCACCTTGACCCGCAAGAGAATCTCCTCGGCCGCCGAGCCTTCCACCGAGATACCCCCGTTGGGGCGGGCGTCGACCTGCACGGTCGCGCGGCGAGAGATCGACAATTCGCGCACCTCACAGTACGCGTCGTGGTCGCGGGACTCGCTGCACCAATCCTCCTGCGCGAAACCGGCGACGGGCAGCGCCACGAGGGCGGCGGCGAAGAAGAGAACGGCTTTGGAACGATCTGATCTCGGCATGTCTTCCTCCTGCGCGCAGCTCTCCTGCGAGGAACAGCGCGGGCTCAGGTCTTGAGACGCCGGGACGAGGCTCGAGGGTTGGAAAGTGTTGACCGACCACCGACCGGCGGCTAATCTCGGCGCGCCTCGCCCCTCTCTCTCCCAAAAGGAACACGATGCCCGACACCGACATCGTCAAGAAGATGGCGCAGAAGCTGCGCCGCCATTCTCTCGAGTCCACCGCGACCGCCGGCTCGGGACACCCGACGACCTGCATGTCGTGCGCCGAGATCATGGCGGTGCTGTTCTTCGAGGAGATGCGTTTCGATCCGGGCGACCCGACGGGCCGTGACGCAGACGTGTTCGTCTTGTCCAAGGGGCACGCGGCGCCGATCCTCTGGGCCGCGCTCAAGGAGGCCGGCGCGATCGACGACGACCTGTCGACGCTGCGCCGCTACGACAGCCGACTCGAGGGCCACCCGACTCCGCGCTGCGACTGGGTCCGCGTGGCCACCGGATCGTTGGGCCAGGGCCTCAGCGCCGCAGCCGGCATGGCGTGGGCGCGCAAGCTCGACCGCAGCGAAGGGCGTGTCTACACGCTGCTGGGTGACGGCGAGGTCGCGGAGGGCTCGGTCTGGGAAGCGGCGCAGTTCGCGTCGCACTTCGCGCTCGACAACCTCTGCGCCGTGATCGACGTCAACCGCCTCGGACAGAGCGGGGCGACGATGTACGGCCACGACACCGACGTCTACCGCCGCCGCTTCGAGAGCTTCGGCTGGAAGACGCGGGTCGTCGACGGTCACGACGTCGACGCGTTGCGCCAAGCGTTCGAGTCCGGCCGCAACGGCGACGGCGGCCCGCAGGCCATCGTCGCCAAGACCCTCAAAGGGAAGGGCGTCTCCCTCGTGGAGGATCAGGAGGGCTGGCACGGCAAGCCCGTCAAGGACCCGGACCAGCTCAGCAAGGCCGTCGCCGAGCTGGGCGACACGGACGTTTCGATCGACGTCGAGGCACGCCGCTATCCGCCGAGCGAAAGGCGGCCCGCCTCGAAGATCTCGGTCACTTCCAACTACGAGAAAGGAGCCAAGATCGCCACCCGCGAAGCCTACGGAGACGCGCTGGCTCAGCTCGCAGAAAGCGCGCCCGAGGTCGTGGCGCTGGACGGCGACACCAAGAACTCGACGTTCTCGGAGCACTTCAAGGATCGGGCCCCAGAACGCTTCGCCGAGTCCTACATCGCCGAGCAGAACATGGTGGGCGCCGCCCTGGGCATGGCGACCGAAGGCAAGATCCCCTTCGCCTCCACGTTCGCCTGCTTTCTCTCCCGTGGCTACGACTTCATCCGGATGGCGGCCCACTCCCAGCCCGGGCACCTCGTGCTGGTGGGGTCGCACGCGGGTATCTCGATTGGCGAGGACGGCCCCTCGCAGATGGCACTCGAGGACCTCGCGATGATGCGCGGCGTCACCGGCTCGACGGTGCTCTACCCTGCGGACGCCGTGAGCGCGGCGCAGCTCGTCGCGGAGGCCGCCCGCAGCGCCGGAATCGTCTACATCCGCACGAGCCGGCCCAAGACGCCGGTGCTCTACGCGAACGACGAGCGCTTTCCGGTCGGTGGCTCGAAGACGGTACGGTCGAGCGACGCGGACGACGTGACCGTGGTCGCCGCGGGCGTGACGCTTCACGAAGCCCTGACGGCAGCCGACCGCGCGGCGATCGACGGGCTGAAGCTTCGCGTGATCGACGCCTACTCCATCAAGCCGATCGACCAGCAGGGCCTGCGTGCGGCGGCCGCCGCGACGAAGGGCGTCGTCACTGTCGAAGACCACAGCGTGTGTGGCGGGCTCGGCGAGGCCGTGGCGGCGGCGCTTCTGGGAAGTGCTCCCCTCAAGATCCTCGGCGTCGACTCGCTCCCGCGTTCCGGCAAGCCGGCCGAGCTGATGCACGCCCACGGTATCGATGCCGACGCGATCCTGGCTGCCGCCAGGGAAATGGCCGGCTGAAGCAGACGCCGGCTCGCCTTCCCTGGGGCGAGGCGCGCCGTCGGTTCGCGAGTTGCGACAAGGTCGCTGGGTTCGAAGGGACGCGAGAGCAACTCGACGCAAATTCGAAGGGTTCGTTCCAACTTTCGGAACCTGTTGCGGCGTCTCACCGTTAGAAGCGGTAGTCATTCGCGAGGAGAGCCATGCTGACGATTCGCCGAACCCTTCTGATTGCAGCGGCTTCGCTGCTTGCCCCGGTGAGCGGGCAGGCCGCAGAGAGCGGTGCCTGGGAAGCCATGAAGACGCTCCTCATGGGCCCCGCCACGACGGATGAGTTCACGTGGAAGGGCAGCTTGCCGGCCGGGCGAGCGCTCGAGGTCAAGGGCGTCAACGGCGCGATCGAGGTCGAGCCGGCTCACGGCGACGAGATCGAGATCGTCGAGCACGGCGGCGGCCTCACCGTCTGCGCGGTGTATCCGAGCCCGCTCGGCAAGGCGCCCAACGAGTGCCAGCCCGGAGCGCGCGGCAGAATGAGCGTCAACGACAACGACGTCGAGGTCGCGTTCAAGATCCTGCTCCCCGCAAATCTCGACTTCGTCGGCCGGACCGTCAATGGCGCGATCGAGGCGGACGACCTCGGGGGTCGCACCGAGGCCCACACCGTGAACGGCAGCGTCAAGGTTCGTTGCCGAGGCGCCGTCAGCGCCGACACCGTCAACGGGTCGATCGTCGCCGCGATGGGACGCGCGGACTGGGATGGCGAGGCTGCCTTCGAAACGGTCAACGGCAGCATCACGCTCGAGCTGCCGGCCGACGCGAACGTCGCGGTGCGAGGCCGCACGGTGAACGGCGGTATCTCGACGGAGCTGCCACTACGGGTCAGCGGTAAGTACGGGCCGAAGCGGCTCGAGGGCACGCTCGGCAGCGGCGGCCGCCAGCTCGACCTCGGCACCGTCAACGGGAGCATCAAGATCCGCAAGGCGCAGTAGCAACCACCCGAACCCTCCCCCTTGCGTGCTAGCCTCGCCTCCTCGTGAGCGAGAGCTTCCGCGCGATGGTCGTTTCAGAGAACCAGGGCGCCACACGCAGCGAGCTGCGTGACGTGACCGAGACGGAGCTGCCCGAGGGCGACGTGACGGTCGCCGTCGAGTACTCATCCCTCAATTACAAAGACGGGCTCGCTGTCACCGGCCGCGGCCGGGTGGTGCGCCGCTTCCCGATGGTGCCCGGCATAGACCTGGCCGGCAAGGTCTTGCGGTCGGACTCCGCTGACTTTGCCGAGGGTGACCGTGTCCTCGCCACGGGCTGCGGCCTGGGGGAGCGCCACTTCGGTGGCTACGCCGGGCGCGCGCGGCTGCCGGCGGGGTGGCTCGTCGCCATTCCCGACGGGCTCACGACGAAGCGGGCCATGGCCATCGGGACCGCCGGCTTCACGGCGATGCTGTCGCTGATGGCCCTCGAGGAGCACTCGGTCGATCCGAGCGACGACCAGCCGTTGCTCGTGACGGGCGCGGGCGGCGGAGTCGGGAGCGTCGCGGTGGCATTGTTGGCCGGCGCTGGCCACCCGGTTGCCGCAGCCACCGGGCGCGAGGCGCTGGGAGACGATCTCCGCGCTCGAGGCGCCGGGCCGGCCACTCGAGTCACAGCGCTGGGCGGGAGCGGTCGACACGGTGGGTGGCGCGATCCTGGCACGCGTGCTCGCGGAGACTGTGGTTCACGGCAGCGTCGCCGCGTGTGGACTCGCCGCAAGCGCCGAGCTTCAAACGACGGTGATGCCCTTCATCCTGCGCGGCGTAAACCTGCTCGGCATCGACTCGAACGCGTGTCCGCGTGAGCGGAGACTGCGCGCTTGGACGCGGCTCGCTGCGGCGCTGTCCGTCGAGAAGCTCGATCGGCTCACCAGCACGATCCCTCTGGAGGAAGTCGCGAGGGTCGCCGCGGACGTCCTGTCGGGCCGCGTTCACGGTCGCACGGTCGTCGATCTTTCGATTTGAGGCTGGGTGCGCCTGCAGCGGCCAGGCGTCTTCTGGCGACGGCCCTCGTCGCCATTGCCAGTGCCGGGGGCGGCGTACGCTCAGACCACGGATGCCCTGTTTCGCTCGTGGGAATGGGCCGCGGAGCCACACTCCGTTCGCGGGGCGGCGCTCGCAGGCGCGCTTGCCGCTTCACCTTCGGGCGCCTCGACGGCTCTCCTTCAGCCCGCCGGGCTCTCCCTCATCGCCGAACGGGACGTGCGGGCGTCGCTGCGCTACGCCCGTCCAGGAAGCGTGGGCCTGGACTCGGCCACGTCGCGCTGGTCGCTCGGCGAAATCGCCTACGCCCAACCGCTCGGCTCGCGCTCTGGGCTGGGCGCCTATCACTACACTCGCCGCGCGATCGAGCTCGAAATCGAGGCTGTCGCGCTGCCGCTCGACGTCAGCGATTCCGGAGATCTCGCCGTGGAGACCCGAGAGACCGGCGTCGCTTTCGGTATCGCGCTGACGCCGGAGTTGCGTCTGGGCGCGCGCTTCGGAATCTCTCGTCTCGACCTCGGGGGTCGGGCTACGACTACATCGGGAGCTGGCGCGACGCGGTTGACCCGCTCGACAACTCGCAATTCGCGGCCGCGGATCGGTTTGGGGTTGCTGTTCGCTCCCGATCAACGTTTCCAGGCCGGCGTCACCTACGACTCGAAGACCCGCTGGTCCGGGAGCGCCGATGCGGGTAACGAGGTCACGAGCTACCGGCTGACGGCGCCGACCCGACTCGCGACGGGCGTTCTGTTTCGGCCGAGCAGCGTGGTCTGATTCATGGGTCAGCTCGAATGGGTTCGCTGGTCGGAGGTCCGCGACGAACTGGCGGCCGCGAGCGACCGTCCCGTGCCCGGCGAGTTCCGTCTCGTCGATACGATCGACGCCCGCTTCGGGCTCGAGCTGCGCGGCCACTACGGTGAGGCCGGGATCTGGAACCGGTTCGCGCTGCGCTTCGGGTTCGCATTCAGATCGCGCGGTCTGCTCGATTACACTGGGGAAAACGAGCTCGAGCGGGTCCGCTTCCCGGGCGCCGGTCAGGCGACCGACCTGACCGTCGGCGCGGCCTTCGGCCGCTTCGAGCTGGCATATGTGCGGCGCGAGCCACGCAGCGTATGGCTTCTTGGTGTCAGGCAGAGCTTCTAGTGCAGCGGCGGCGTTGACGGTCGCCTTGTCGGCGACGGCGACCCTCTCCTCTCCTGCGGAGGAGAGGGAGGCTGGCCTGCGGCTCGCCTTCTTCGGAGACTCAGGCACCGGCAACGCAGACCAGAAAGCCGTCGCGCGCCAGCTGCGTCGCTTCGAGAAGGATCTCCGCCACGTGTTCCTGCTCGGCGACAACGTCTATTGGAGCGGTCGCTCCGAGCGATTCGACGCCGCGTTCCACCGGATCTACGGCCCGCTGTTGCGGAACGTCGACGCGGACCGGACACCCAGGACCCGATTCCATGCCGCCCTGGGCAACCACGACGCGAAGTACTGCGACCTCGTGCGCGGACCGGACGGCCGGCTCGCCCCGGATCGTGGGGCGTACGCCTGGCAGGGGCCGGGCTGCGATGTCGAAGAGCAGCTCGACGACGCGGCTTTCGGCTATCCGGACGGCCGACGCTACTACCGCGTCGAGCTCCGGAGCGTTGGGGGCGAGCTGCTCGGTGAGGTGTTCGTCATCGACACCAACACGCTACCCGCTCTGAACCAGCCCGAGCGGCACGACCCGGCCCAGCTCGAGTGGCTCACTCAGGAGCTCACGGCTTCCCGAGCGCGTGGGGACACTGCCGGCAGGCAGCCGTGGCGCATCATCACGATGCACCGGCCGCTCCACACCCCGTCCGCCAGGGGCTACGTCTTCGGTCAGGGCGGCCACGACCCGGAGTGGCCTCTTCTCGATTCCCTGGGAAGGCTGCTCTTCGGAGGCGAAGGCGAAGAGGGCGCAGACCCGACGCTGCACGACGAGCTGGACGCGACCCTCGAAGGCAGTGGGGTCGACGTCATCTTCGCGGGCCACAACCATTTCTACGCGCGCATGACTCCGGAGTCGGATCGCATCCGCCACTTCGTCTCCGGTGGGGGAGGGATCGCCGTCTACGAGCCGGATCGTTCGAACGGGGATGTCGAAGCCGGCGGCGGCTTCCACCACTTCGTGACGGTGATGCTGACGCGAGAGCGCTTCGAGTACTGCGTCGTGGACTCGCTGGGGCGCACGCGCGATCACGGGTCGTGGGCGAAGAGCGAGCGCGAGAAGGACGACGTGCCGCTCGATTCCGAGCGGCGCCCGATCGTACTCTTGCTCCAGACCGATCTCCTGGGCGCGCTTGAGGGAGATCAGCAGGCGCGACATCACGGCCAGATATTCGCGAGCCCTCTCGAAGTTGTCCTCGAACACATCGAGCATGATCCGGCTGTAGCCCTTTATCGCAACCACTTCGGTGGCGGCGCGGGCGCTGAACAGTCGGGGGACAGCGGCCACCGAATCGAGGGCTCCGAGCGGAGCCCCCGCGCCAGCCTCGAATTCCAGATCTCCTCGCCGGCATTGGACCGTGCCCTCCACGACGAGCAGGACCATGCCGGAAACCTCGCCCTCTTCCCAGAGTGTGGCGCCCGCTCGAAAGCGGACCGGCTCCATGCTCTTGGCCAGCTCCGCAAGAGCGTTGATGCTGGTGCGCTTGAAGGGTTCGGATTGCCTGAGTACGAACAACCGCCCGACGAAGTCCAGCTCCTTCGGATTAGGGCGGACGTCGCCCGTCAGCGCCTGGAACATCCGCACGAGGGCTTCGGGATGCTCCCCGGTCTCGGCGACGACCAGGCGACACACCTCTTGGACCGCGTGGAGCAGGATCCGGGAGTGCTCCTCGAAGATCTCGCTGATCGCTCCGATGTCGAGCTCGAGCGCCATGACGTCGGTCTCGGCGATCGCGCCGATCGCGTCCTCGGTGCGGGCGAAGAGGCCGATCCCTCCGACGGCGGCGCCGGGGCCCGCGTGGCCCATGAGCTGGCCTTCCAGGGTCATGTGAACCCGGCCGTCGACGACGAGGAAGATGGATTCGATCGGCTCGGTCTCTTCGAATAGGACGCTCCCCTTGCGAAAGAACCGGTCACGGCTCGCTTCCGCCACGATCGCCAGCTCCGCCGCCGGCAGGCTCCCGAAGATGTTGTGGCTCTTGAGCGCCAGCAGTCTGTCGACGGTGCCGACGAGCGGGGCGTCAGTAGCCATGCGCCAACCCGTTCTCTGATCCGCCCCCGAGCTGCCGGAGCGCTCGCTCGATCACCTCTCGAGAGAACGAGCCCGTCTCGCCTGCGTCGAGCGCCCGTAGCCTTCCGCCCAGGTGTGTGAGTCCGAGCTCGCCGACGTGGTGCGCCGCCAGGGATCGAACCGTGTCGCTCGGCTCGTCGAGCAGGCTGTCCAGGACGTCGTCGTAGGAACGACGCTCCGGCTGATAGTGGGCCGCGCCACGGCTCAGCTTCTCTTCCAGAGGAAGATCCTCGACGAGCGCCAGCACGGCTTCGCGAAGCGGTGGCTCGAGCAGGTTCTCGAGCAGCTCGCGGCTGCTCGCTCGCAGCTTGGCGCTGCGACGATCCAGGGTGCGATGGATGCGCAGGAAGTCCTGGCTGCGGTGTCGCAGTCCCAGCAGCCGGAAGATGCGCTCGACGGCGTGGGCTTCCTTGTCCTGCAAGAGGGTGACGAGGAGGTCGTGCCCTCGCGTCCCCTTTTTCGGGTCTTCACGCGCTCCCTGCAGCAGCGTCGAGCGCCATTCGATGAGCTGGTAGACGCTTCGAATCGTACGCTCGAGCCCTCTTTGTAGCTGATTGTTGTCGAGGCTCAGCGCGGGATGGTCGGTGGCCAGGCGACCGAGCGCGCTCAGGATCTTGAAACGGACCAGGCCGTCCGCTTCGTGTCCACGATCCACGCCTGGAGATGGTCGGCAGCGGGCTGCGCCTCGAACATGGCCATCGTACGCGGTATGTGGGCCCGGATCGGCCGCGGAATCACGTCGCTGCTCATGACCCCGCTCAGGAATTCCAGGGCCTCGGGACCGTGATCCACGAGCGCGCGGCGGGCCGCCACCCGGGTCTCGCGGCTGTCCAGCAGGTTGACGAGAACGGGCAGGAAGCGGGCATCCTTCACCTCCCCCATCGCTCGCGCCACCGCCCGGCGCAGCTCGTCCATCGGCACGCTAGCGAGACGCAGCAGCGCGGCGGCGAAGACGTGCGACGGTTGGTATCGGATCGCCTCCGCCAGCGCGAGCGCTCCCTCGACGCCGCCGGCGCGCAGCAGCTCCTCCGGGCCCCCCTCCGCGCTACCCAGGCTGATCGCGATCTCGCGTCGCGTCGTCTCGTCGAGGGACTCGTCGTCCAACACCCACCCCCCGGAGATGAGCCCGACGAGCGCAGTCGATCGGACGATCGCGCTCTCGTCGTTCCGGGCCGTGCGCAACAGAGCCTCGTCCGGCTGGACGGTGTTGCGGGCGCGCAACGCCGCGGCTCGGACCGCGGCGTCGGGGTCGCTCGAGAGGCGATCGGCGATGGGAAGGAAGTCGTCGCGCGCCCCCCTGACGAACAGGTCGAGCGCGCGCAGCTTCACGGCGCTCGATGGGTGATAGAGAATCAGCGCCGGAATCAGGCGCACGCGATCCTGCTCGGCGAGGAACTCGAGCGCCCCGATGACCTCGGCGTCCTCCCGACTGTTGAGCGCCGCGAAGAGCGCCTCGAGGGAGTTGAGGTCGAGGTCGGGAAGATCGCGGTCGACCCGAATCGCGCCCTCGCGGAGGGCCGATCGGAACAGGTTCAGGTAGTGCTCGCGGATCTGGCTGGCGAGGACGATCCAGATCAGCGAGAGGGCGGCCGCGGCCGCCGCCAGGACCGTGTCGCCACGGCGCACACCCAGCTCGGCCAGGATGAAGAGCGAAGCGAGCACCTGTCCACCCCGCTGCCCCAGCACATCGATGACGGGCTTGACGCGGCTCCGCATGCCGTCGGGGATCGGCACATAAAGCAGCTCCAGCGTCGTGCGATGGAGGGAGTGGCGCAGCGTCCCGTCGGCGCCCTTGAGCAGGAGGGCCATCAGGACCCCGCCGCCGAACACGATGCCGGTCGAGCCCATCAACACGAGTGCCGGCAGCACCCACAGCGAGCGGTGCATGCCGATCAGCTTGAGCAGCAGGCCCATCAGGAAGATCTGCGCCAGCAGCGCGAGAACATTGAGAAACAGGTAGAAGAGTGAAAAGAAGTACGCCAGCTGTTCGCGAGGGACCTCGCGGGCCACGGTGCTCTTGAACACGTAGTCCGCCAGGGTGAGCGCGACGGTCGCGACCAGAACGATGCCTCCGAGATTGACGAGGTACGGGTTGCTGCGCGCCAACGCCATCCCCTCGGCAATCGACTTGACGTGGGTGACGGCTGAAGAAGGAGCGGCCGGCGGCCGACGCAGCATCATCGCCGGCCCGATGGCCGTTGCGGCGAGGACCGCCGCCGAGGTGAGCACCAGGGCCTCGGCCGCCAGGTACTCGGTGATGGCCCGCGCGCCGGCTCCACCGGCAACGGCTCCGAGCAGGCTTGCGGCGCCGACCAGCTTGTAGAGACGCTTCGCCTGGGTCGCCGTGTAGATCTCGCCGAGCACCACCCAGAACTGGACACCGGTCAGCGTGCCCAGCAGGCCGGTCCACACGTAGAGAGCGCGCAACACCCAAGGATTTTCCCAAGCACTCAGGAGCCAGAAGAGCCCCGTCACCACGGAGCACACGAACAGGATGACGCTGAGGCTGAAGCTGCGCAGCCTGGGCGACGGACGGCGAGACGGGGCGAGCGAGATCGCGACCGCCAGGGCGGCGATCATCAGGTAGGTCCAGGGTAGCTGGGAGGCAGGCAGGCGCGACAAGAAGAGGGCGTCCCGCGCCGTTTCGAGCAGCGTGTGGCCCGCCAGCGTCCCGAAGAGTGTGAGACAGGCCGCCGTCAGGGTGCCGCGCTCTTCCGGACGAATGTCGGCCAGGCTCTTGAGCATCGCCTCCCGTTTGCTTCGCAACGGCCAGGGCGCGGACCCACGCCACGGCGGCGTTCCCAGTCAGGCTGAATGGCGCTCGAGGCCGGCCGTTCGGCTATACAACGCCCGTATCTCGGCCCTCGGCGTGGCCCCGCGCGTCGCGACCCGCCGGCGATCTGGAAGCTGAAGGCCTACTCAGCGACACGGCCGCCGAAATGGCTAGTACTCTGATCCGTAAATACGGTTTCGCACCGAGAACGTTGAGGCGCCCGGATGGCAAGGAGCCGAAGAGGGAAAATACCGGGAGTATTTGGCCGATGAGCAACGCAGCCAGGCGGGATGCATCGGCGTTCGAATGTAACCGTAATTGCGGATCCGAGTACTAGTCAGGCGACGGATCGGCGGACGCCCATGGCTCGCAGCGCCCGATCGAGCGTGCCTGCGGGATCGCGATCGAGGAACTCGCGATGCAGGTCCATGGCCCGGCTCCGGAACCACTCGGACTCCCGGTGGGCTTCGTCGGCGAGCTCGGCTCGACGGCGAGCGGTGCGGCTGGCTCGGCGCGCCAGCCAGTTCGCCATCACGTGATGATCGTTGATCGTCCCGAGGCTGGACTGGAGCTCGCGAAGCACGACCGGGGCCTGCGAAGGCTCGTCACGCAGGGCGGCCCGGACCTCCGCGGAGTAGCGCAGCTTGCGGATACGGCGGCGCACCACGTGGAGTTCCGCGGCATCGAAGCGCCCGCCCAGATCCGCGAGACGCGTGCGAATCTCGTCGCCGAGCTGCTCGCGCGCCTCGCGCAGGCGCAGCAGCACGCTGAAGAGCCCCTCGCCCTCGCGCGCGACGCTCGCACGCAGGTCGCGGCGAAGCTGGGCGAGCTCCACGTCCAGCACCGCCCCCATGGTCTGGCCGCGGCTCTGGGTCCGGGCCGACCGGAGCCCTCGCCGCAGCACCAGGATCTCCGGGGAGGGAGGATCGAGCGCCCCGACGCGTTCCTCGAAGAGGTCGAGGCTCACGTCCAGGTCGCGGCCTGAGCCGGCAGCGCGGACCAACTGGCGAAGCGTGCGACGCGCCCGAACCACGCGCTGGCCTTCGGGTTTCGGCGCGCACAGCGGGAGGGTGACGCGCAAGCGTCGCCCGGCGACGCGCAGCTGATGGATCGACTCGGGGGCGCCCGCCAGGGCGCCAGGGACACGCTTGTAGAGCGCGTGGATCCGCTGCTCGAGAAGGGAAGTGGCCTCGGTCTTTGGGAAGTGACGTCTCGCCATGTCACGCGCCCTGAGAAAAAGGCGCTGAGGCTAACACGCGACGCAAAGACCGTCACCGCCTTCGCTTACACTATCCCCTTTCCCCATGAGCAAGTCCAAAGCGCGCGCGCGCGGCAGCAGGCGTCGAAATCGCGAGGTTCCGCGGCCCGTTGCGGTCATCGACGTGGGTGCGGCCGCGATCAAGATGCTGGTCGCCGAGGCCCCGCGCGGCCGGCCGGTCCGCATCCTCGAGGATGTCTCGCGCGGCGTCCTGCTGGGGAAGGACACTTTCACGAAGCGCCGACTCGGCGCCGACACCGTGGCCGCGACGCTCAAGGCGCTCGACGGATTTCGGCGCATTATGGACACATACGGTGTCGAACGCAGCCGGGCGGTGGCGACCAGCGCGTTGCGCGAGGCCCAGAACCGCGACACCGTGCTCGATCGCATCAAGCTCCGGACCGGGATCGACCTCGAGGTGATCGACGGGCCCGAAGAGAACCGCCTCACCTACATCGCGGTGCGGGAGGCGTTGCGCGGTCATCTGGCGCTGCGATCCGAGAGCGCCCTGCTCGTCGAAATCGGTGGCGGCAGCGCGGACCTGTCTTTCCTGCGCGGCGGCCAGCCCCGGCACTCGGGCACCTACGCGCTCGGGTCCGTACGCATGCGTCAGAGCCTCGCATCGTGGAAGGGCAGCCACGAGCAGCGGGTGCGGCTGCTGCAGCGCCACGTGAAGAACGTCATCGAGGACATCCTGCGGGCGTTGCCGTTGCGCCGGGTCCAGCATTTCATCGCGCTCGGCGGCGACGTGCGCTTCGCAGCGTCCCACATGCTGGGCAAGGCCGAGCGCGCCGAGTCCTGGTGGGTCGTGCCCCGGGACGCGTTCCTGCACTTCTGCGAGGAGGCCGCCGGCGGCAGTGGCGAGGAGGAGCTGGTCGATCGCTACCAGCTCAGCCAGGCCGACGCCGAGACACTCGTGCCGGCGCTGATCGCCTATCGCGAGCTGCTCTCCCACACGCGGGCGCGCAGCGTCATCGTGCCTGACACGACGCTGCGTCGCGGGCTGCTGCTCGACATGGTGGGAGGCGATCGCGGGCTGCGAGCGGAGGCGTTCCGCAAGCAGGTGGTGGCGTCCGCCAAAGCGCTCGGCGAGCGCTACAACTACGACGCGGCACACGCCGAGCAGGTCGCGCGCCTCGCGACCCGGTTGTTCGACGACCTGCGCAGCGAGCTGGGGCTCGGTGACCACGAGCGGCTGCTGCTCGAGGTGGCGGCGCTGCTCCATGACATCGGGATCTACGTGAACCTGCGCGCCCACCACAAGCACTCCCAGTACCTGATCGAGGCCTCCGAGATCTTCGGGCTCGCGCGAGATGACCTGCAGTTGATCGGCAACATCGCCCGCTACCACAGGCGCGCCACTCCCCAGAGGTCCCATCTGCTCTACAGCGCTCCGTCGCGCGACGACCGGATCGTGGTCAGCAAGCTGGCCGCGCTGCTTCGGCTCGCCAACGCACTCGACGCGGACCACGCTCAGCGGATCAAGAAGCTCGAGCTCCTGGAAGAAGACGGCGCTCTCGTGACGGAGGTGACGGGCCGGGGCGACCTGACGATGGAGCGACTCGCCACGTCGTCTCGCGACGACCTCCTCACGGAGCTGCTCGGCCGCACGATTCGCTTCCGGGAGGCGACGAAGGCCTGATGGCGAAACGGGCCAAGCGGCGCAAGCAGCCCGTTCGACCCGAGCTCTTCTTCAATCGAGAGCTTTCGTGGCTGGCCTTCAATCGGCGCGTGCTCGAGGAGGCTCGCGACGCCGACAACCGGCTGCTCGAAAGTTTGAAGTTCGCCACCATCGTCGCCTCCAACCTCGACGAGTTCTTCATGGTGCGCGTAGCGGGGCTCAAGCAAGAGGCCGCCTTTGGGGAGACGGCTCCCGATCCGGCCGGCCTCACACCGAATCAACAGCTGCGCGCCATTTCACAAACCGCCCATGAGCTGGTCGCCGATCTCGAGACGACCCTCTGCACGGAGCTGCTACCCAGCCTCGCCGAGCGCGGCATCGAGCTTCCCGAGATCGAAACGCTCGAGGACGAGGAGCGGCGCTGGCTCGACGGCTATTTCGAGTCGGAGGTCCTGCCCACCCTGACACCCCTCGCGATAGACGCGTCGCGACCCTTTCCACTGCTCTCGAACCTCAGCCTCAACGTCGCCGTGCTGCTCGAGCCGGACACCGGAGCGGACGCGCCGAGACTCGCGGTCGTCCAGGTGCCGCAAGGCATCAACCGTCTCGTGAGGGTGGCCGGCTCGGGATCCCGATACGTCCTCGTCGAAAGGCTGTTGAAGACGGAGATGGACCGGCTGTTTCCGGGGCAGGTCGTTCGGGAGAGCGTCGTCTTTCGGATCTCGCGCGACGCGGCGATGGAGCTGGACGACGAGGGCGAGACGGACTACCTCGAGGCCGTGCAGGCCGAGCTGAAGAAGCGTCGGCGCAGCCGCGTCGTACGCCTCGAGATCGAAGCCCGAGTGAGCCCGACATTGCGCAAGCACCTGGTCGAACCCCTCGACGTGTCCGCAGCCGACGTCTACCCGACGGCCGGTCCGATCGACCCGCGCGCGCTCGGGGCGCTGGTCGACCACCCGGCTCTCGAGGACCTGCGCGACCCGCCGCTGCGACCGCTCCCCTCGATCGATCTCGGAGAGCGCGAAGACCTCTTCGCCGCCATCGAGGATCGGGACATCTTGCTCCACCACCCCTACGAGTCTTTCGACGCCGTCGTGGGGCTCGTCAGTCAGGCCGCGGCGGACCCCGATGTACTGGCGATCAAGCAGACCCTCTACAGGACCAGCGGTGACTCCCCGATCGTCCAGGCGCTGGTGCGCGCCGCCGACGCCGGCAAGCAGGTCACGGTGCTCTTCGAGCTGACCGCTCGCTTCGACGAGCAGTCCAACATTCGCTGGGCTCAGCGCCTCGAGGAGATGGGGGCGCACGTCATCTACGGTATTCGTGGGTACAAGACCCACTCGAAGGTGTGCCTGATCGTACGCCGCGGCCGGAACGGAATTCGCCGCTACGTCCATCTCGGAACCGGGAACTACAACGACCGAACGGCGCGCCTCTACACGGACATGGGCCTGATGACGTGCGACGCGCGGATCGGCGAGGACGCGTCCGCTTTCTTCAACTCGCTGACGGGGTACTCGGACCCACCGCCGCTCCGCAAGCTGTGCATGTCGCCGACTCAGCTCCGGGACCGGTTGCTCAAGCTGATCGAACGGGAACGGCGACGTGCCGGCGAAGGCGAAGTGGCGGAGATCCGTGCCAAGATGAACTCTCTGGTCGACGAGGAGATCGTCCACGCGCTCTACGAGGCGTCGCGCGCGGGGGTCGAGATCAGGCTCAACGTCCGCGGTATCTGCTGCCTGCGGCCGGGCGTGCGTGGCGTCAGCGAAACGATCGAGGTGGTCTCGATCGTCGATCGTTTCCTCGAGCATTCGCGCATCTTCTACTTCCGGAACGGCGGCGACGAGGAGGTCTATCTTTCGAGTGCCGATTGGATGCCTCGCAACCTCGATGGCCGCATCGAGTTGATGTTCCCGATAGAGCGCGCCGGGGCTCGCCGACGCGTCGTCAAGGTGCTCGACGCGATGTTCAAGGACAACGTGAAGGCTCGCGTGCTGCAGCCCGACGGGAGCTACCGCCGCGCCGAGCGGCGCAAGGGCAGCGAGCCGTACCGGGTGCAGATGGAGCTCTACCGTGAAGTGCTGGGCGCCTGGGAACGGAAGCGCAAGGGCAGCGGAGTGACGCTCGAGCCGTTGCAGGCGCCGAGCGGCGCCTCGCGCGGTCGCCGCGGCACGAAGTGAGCGACGCACAGCAACCGCGCTTGTCACGTGAGGAGCGAGATCTCTTCGAACGCGGTGTCGAGCAGTTCAACGACGGGCTCTTCTTCGAGTGCCACGACACACTCGAAGACCTTTGGACGGGGCTGCGCGGCTCGTCCCGGGACTTCTTTCAGGGACTGATTCAGGTTTCTGTCGGCTTCTACCACCTGACGAATGGCAACCGGGCCGGCGCCGCGAGCATGTTCGAGCGCTCGATGAAACGCTTCTCGAGATACCCGGCACGCTACTTCGGGTTCGATCTCGAGCGTCATCGGAACGAGATCCTGGACTGGCGGGAGCGGACCCGTGCCGGCGACCCGCTGCCGACGACACGCAGCGAGATCCCGTCGTGGCGGTTCGATCCTTCATGAGCGACCGACCGATCGCATCCTCGCAGCTGCGAGCCGACCTGCTCGCCGGACTCAGCGTCACGTTCGTCGGGATACCGCAGTGCCTGGGGCTGGCTCTGGTCGCGGGGCTGCCTCCCGTCTACGGGCTCGCGACGGCGGCGGTGCCGGGTTTCGTGGCGGCCCTCGCGGGTCGCAGTGCCCAGGTCGTCACCGGACCGACGAACACCACAGGGCTGCTCGTGCTCGGGGCGCTCGCGCCCATGCTCGGGACGAATGGCCTGTTGCGCCCGGAGGGGCTGCCCCTGCTCGCAACACTGACGTTGCTGGCCGGACTGCTGCGACTGGTCGCAGCCTACTTCGGCGGAGCGACACTGGTGCGCTTCCTGCCCGAGTCCGTGCTCGTCGGTTTCACGGCAGGAGCCGGTCTGCTGATCGGCGCGATGCAGCTCGACGAGGTGCTCGGCCTGCCACCCGTCGCAGGCTCGAGCCTACTGGGCGAGGCACGAGGGATCGCGCACGCCCTGGGCGGCGGAGCCAGTCCCTCCCCCCTGGCCGGACTGGTGGCGTTCGGCGTCGCCATGGCCGTGGTGGCGGGCCGCCGTTGGTTCAGCCCCATCCCGGTCGCCCTTCTCGCGCTCGTAGGCGCGGCCCTGCTGGTGAGCACCGGACTGGCACCCTCCGCGTCTCTCCCGTTGATTCGCGATCGCGCCGCGACTGCGAGCGGTTGGCCGATGGGTGCGTGGCCCGACCTCTCCGTCGCCACCCTGGAGCAGCTCTTCGTGCCGGCCTGCGCGATCGTGCTGCTCGGAACGATGGAGTTGGCGGTCACGGCGCGCGCGCGCGGCGGGCGTCCGGACATGCGGCGCGAGATATCGGCGCAGGGCCTCGCCAACCTCGTGGGCGCATTCGCCTCGGCGTTCCCCGCTTCGGCGAGCCTGACCCGCTCGGCGCTGCTGCGGCATGAGGGCGCCCAGACGCGTTTTGCGGCGGCCGCGTCCGCGCTGCTCGTGATCCCGGTCGCTCTTTACGGGGCAGACCTGGTCGGGAGGGTGCCGCAGGCCGCCCTGGCCGGCGTGCTCTGGGCGACGGCCTTCCGCATGATCGACGGCGGCGCGATCTGGCGATTGTGGCGAGCCTCGTCGAGCACCCGACTCCTGCTGATCGTGACGCTCGCGGCGACGCTGCTGCTGCCGCTCGCCTGGGCCGTGCTCTTCGGAGCCGGGCTCGGCCTGGTGATCCACCTGGCGCAAACGAACGCGCCGCGCCTCACCCTGCTCCACCGCTCTGGCGGAAGCCTCGTGAGAGTGGCGGGCGACGAGGCGCCCGAGTACCTGGTACTCGAGGTCAGCGGGGACCTCCACTACGCCGCCGTGCCCCCCTTCCTGACCGAGGCCGAGCGGTTGCTGACGCGCCCCGGGCGCGGCGTCGTCATCGATCTGTCCCACGCTCATCAGTTCCGCTACGCGGCCTTGCTGGCCACCGAGCGCCTCTCCGAGCAGGTGGAGGCACTCGGCTCCACGCTGTGGCTCGCCGGCGTGCAACCCGAGGTCGCCGACCTCGTCGTCCGATCCGGCAGCCCATTGAACATGATGCCGGCCGAGGCCGAGCCGGGGCGCAGTGTCGGCAAGGCGCTCAACGCCATCGCCGAGGCCAGGATGTTGCGAGGTTAAGATCCCGCGCATGAGCGCCGGACGCACCAACCTGTTCGGAATGTCGCTGGACGAGCTTCGGGCCACGCTCGGGGAGGGCGAAAAGCCGTTCCGAAGCCGCCAGATCTACGACTGGCTCTACCGCCAGCGCGTCCGCAGCTTCGATGAGATGACCAACCTGAGCCGCCCGCTTCGGGAGCGGCTTTGTGCGTCATTCAGAGTCGCCTGGCCCGAGCGGCAGGAGCAACGCCTTTCGTACGACGGGACGCGCAAGTACCTGTTCCGACTCGCGGACGGAGCCGCGATCGAAAGCGTCCTGATTCCCGAGGTGAGACGCCGCACGATCTGTGTCTCGACTCAGGCGGGGTGTCCACTGAGGTGCGCCTTCTGCCTGACTGGCGTCGGCGGCTACGAGCGCAACCTCACGCCCGGCGAGATCCTCGGCCAGGTGGCCGCCGTGATGAGCGACGCCGGGCAGGCTACCACCGATCCGCCGAGACCGTGGAACATCGTCTTCATGGGTATGGGCGAGCCGCTCCTGAATGTCGATGCGACCCTGGCCGCGGTCCGCGTGCTCCTGGACCCGAAGGGCTTCGCCGTGGCGCCCCGCAAGCTCACGGTGTCGACGGTTGGCATCATCCCCGCCCTCGAGCGCCTGGCCGCGGAGCCGGTGCCTCCCAACCTTGCCATCAGCCTGCACGCGGCGACTCCCGAGCTCAGGCTGGCGCTGATGCCGATCGAGGCCAGGCATCCACTCGCGGCCGTCCTCGCCGCCGCGGACCGCTACCCGAATCCGGGAGGCGCAGGCGTGACATACGAGTACGTTCTGCTGGGTCGCGTCAACGACTCCGTGACCGAGGCGAAACAGCTGGCGAAGTTGCTGAGAGGACGCCGCTGCAAGGTCAACTTGATTCCGCTCAACCCCGCAGCGGAGATACCCTTCGAACTACCGACTCCGAAAGCACTCGACGCCTTCTGCCGCACGCTCGTTGACGCAGGCCTGAGTGTCTCGGTGCGCAAGCCGCGGGGCCAGGACGTCCTGGCGGCTTGCGGTCAACTGCGACTGGCGGACAACCCTGGTTCCCGCACACCGCGGGGCCGTCTCCCGGGCGCAACGGCGCCAGCCTGACGCCCCGGCGCTCCGGACTATGGACGTGAGCCGGCGCCTCGCCGTCTTCGCACTGTTCTCCCTGGCGGCGGCGCTGCTGTTGCCATCACTCGGCAGCGCGCCGTTCGAGCGCGCGGAGATCTACTTCATGGACGTGTCGCGCGGCATGCTGGAGAGCGGCGACTACCTCGTCCCGCGCTACCGCGGCGAACCCTTCTTCGACAAGCCTCCGCTCAGCTACTGGCTGATGGCCGCGGCGTTTTTCACGTTCGGGATCGAGCCGCAGAGTGCCCGCTTCGTACCTGCGGTCGCCGCGCTGCTCGTGATCGCGGCGACGCTGTGGCTCGGACGGCTGCTCTTCCCATGGCGGCATGCGATGACCGGCGCCGTGATCCTCACCACGACAGTACCGTTCCTGGCGTTCGGACGCCTGGCCATGTCGGACATGCTCCTCACGCTCGCCTGCGTGGGCAGCGTGGCGCTGGCGGCGGAGATGGCGAAGCGTGCCGAGCCCGGCGGCTGGCGCGCGGTGGCGCTCGGAGCCGTGTTGGGTCTCGGCTTCATCACCAAGGGGCCCATCGCGCTGATCCTTCCCGGCTTCGCGATCGGCCTGCTGGTTCGGGGAGTGGGGCCGCTTCGGCTCCGGCCGCGATGGGGTGCGAGCTGGCTCGCGGCGGCCGCGGCGTTCGCCCTGTGCGGGCTGGGCTGGTTCGCGGCCATCTACGCCCGGCTCGGCCCGGCCCCGCTCCGCTATTTCTTTCTCAGCGAGAACCTGGAGCGTTTTGCGGGCGAGACCTACGACGCCGCGCGGGCTCCCTGGTACTACATCGCCACGTATCTCGGCGAGGGTCTTCCCTGGTCGGTGTTTTTCATTGTGGCTGTCGCGATCGCCTGGCGTGAGCGCGCTAGCGCTGCCCGCGAGCAGCGCGCCGTTCGAGCGCTGCTCGTCTGGCTTGCCCTGATGGCGCTGCCTTTGAGCCTGGCTCGGGGCAAGCTGGATTACTACCTGCTGCCCTTGTTTCCGGCCGCTTCCCTCGCAGCGGCCTCCGTTTTTCAGATCGAGTGGCGGGCGGGACTGCGGGCCCTCGTCCGGATCGTATTGCTCGCCTGCTCCGGTTTGCTCGCGCTCGCACCGATCGCGCTCCGAGACGTGCCGCCTGCGTGGCTGCCGGGAGCGTTGGCCTTGCGCCTGGCTGCGAGCGCCACCACCGCCGCGGCGCTGGCGCTCGTCGGGATCGCCTGGCGCCCGACTCCCACGCGCGTACTCGGCGGCCTCGCCGGCGGAGTCGCGCTCGTCTTCGCGTTGGCCACGACGTTGCTGCTTCCGCCGTTTCGAGCCGCGCAGCCGAACCGCCAGGTGGTGGCGGACATCGAGCGCGAGCGCTCACGCCGCCCGGACGTGCGCGTGGTGGTCTGCGAGGATCCGGCCCGGCTCGCCCGCGACATCCTCTTCGAGCTGCGGCTCCCCGTCGAGGAACGCTGCGACCTGTGGAGCCCCGCGTCGTCCCGGCTGCCGTACCTGCTGTTGCTGCCCGACGAGCGGCGCGGCGACCTGATGGAGATCAAAGCGATGCGCTTCGCGGGCTCCTACGACTACCTGCCGGCCACGGCCCTGACTTTCAAGGGCTTCCTGGTCGCGCAGGAACCCGCCAGGTTCAGCATGATCGCGAACTTCGCGACCGAGGACCCCGAGTCGCTGCGACGCAACCGAGACGATCGGCGCCGGGCGATCAAAGAGCTGCGAGCGCGAGGCGGGCGCAAGAGCAAGGAGAGGCGGTAGCACCCGCGGACGATCGACGCCAGCCACAGAGGTACCGAGACACAGAGCACGGCCAAGGCAGCGTCATTCTGAGTGACCGCTCGTCCTTGTCTAGAGCGAAGAATCCGTCTGCTCCTCTTCACTCGATCGTGAGCTGTTGCGACGGAGAGGGGCGGGCGGATCCTTCGGTCGCACTCATTCGCCGAGCTTCCTCAGGATGACGGAGGGGCAGATTCCCATCGATTCGGATAGCGAACGGTCGGAGCAGGCCGTTTCTCCGTGCCTCCGTGGCAGCCGTTGATCGTCGATCAGCGAGCCAGCGCGTTCGCGATGGCGTCCGAGAGCGTATCGAGCACTTTGATGCGGGCGTAGTTCTTGTCGTCGGCCTCGATGATCGTCCACGGCGAGTGCTTCGTCGATGTGCGCTGCAGCATCTCGTCGACGGCCTTCTCGTAGCCGGCCCAGCGCGCGCGGTTTCGCCCGTCCTCCGGCGTCAGCTTGTAAGAACGGAACGAGTCGCGCTCCCGTCCCTTGAAACGGCGCAGCTGCTCGCCCTGTGAGATGTGCATGAAGAACTTGCAGATCACCATTCCGAAGGCGGTCTGTTGCTCCTCGAACTCGTTGATCTCCCGAAACGCGCGACGCCACTCGTCCTCCGAGCAGAACTCCTCGACCCGCTCGACCATGACCCGACCGTAGTAGGAGCGATCGAAGATCCCCAGGTGGCCGCTCCGTGGGAGACGCCTCCAGAAGCGCCAGAGGTAGTGATGCGTCTTCTCCTCGCCTCTCGGAGCGGCGAAGGAAGACACGGTGTACCCGCGCGGCTCGAGGGCCGCGGTGATGCGCTTGATCGCGCCTCCCTTGCCCGAGGCGTCCCAGCCCTCGAAGAGGGCCAGCACCGGAATCTGAGCGTCGTACATGCGGAACTGCAAAGCGCGAAGTCGAATCTGCGCCGCCGTCACGCGAGGCTTGTATTCCGGCTCCTCGAGCCGCTTGCCCGCGAGCTCGACGCTGGCCAGGACGCTCACTCGCCGTTCTCCGCCAGCTCGAGCCCGGCTTCCTTCGCAAGAGCGCGGGCTCGATCCCGTTCCTCGGCCCTCCTGCGCTGGCGATCGGCTCGCGTGGCGGTCCGGGCCGCCAGGGTGCGGCTGACACGCGTGGGCGTGCTCTGCTGCCGATCGAGCCCTCTCTGCATCGATTCGACGAGCGTCTCGAGCACTCGCACCCGCGCGAAACGCGCGTCGGTCGCAGCCACCACGGTCCAGGGAGCGTGGGGCGTGGCGGTGCGGGCCAGCATCTCCTCGACGGCCCGCTGCCAGCGGGCGTATCGATGATTCTGGCGCCACTCGCCGTGCTCGGCCCGCCAACTCTTCAACGGGTCTTTCCCGAGTCGCTCGAGGCGGTGGCGCTGCTCCGCCGCCGAGATGTGGAACCAGAGCTTGACGAGCACCTGGCCGTCGTCGGCCAGCCAGCGCTCCAGCTGGTTGATCTGCTGGTAGGCCGATTTCCAGACCTTACGCTCGAGCAGCACGCGCCGGTACCAGCTCTGGTCGAACAGCGCCATGTGGCCGTCATCCGGCAATCGATTCTGGAAGCGCCATAGGAAGTGATAGCGCCGCTCGAGGACGGAGGGGGGCGCGGCCGGATGCACTTCGAAGGCTCGCGGATCGACGCGACCCGTGATCCGCCGCACGATATCTTCCATTCCGGAGGCCGCCCAGCCCTCGAAAACCAGCACCGTGGGGACTTCGGCCTGGAGCAGCTCGTACTGCAGCAGGCGGAACCGCTCGCGCAGGCCAGCCACCATCCGCTTGTAGCGGTCGCGCGGCAGCTTCTGCGACAAGTCGATCGTTTCCAGCATCTTCAGGGGTTGTTTGGGGGCCGAGACGGGGATGCTATCATCGCCGCACTTTCCTCATCGAGGGGGTTTTGAATGGGTTTATTCGACATCGACGAGCTAATGACGACGATGCTCGACTTCGCCCCAGGCATCTCAGACCTGAACCTCTCCGTCGGGCGCAAGCCGCCGGTCGAGATCGACGGCAAGTTGCAGTCGGTCGATTTTGCGGGAATGGAGCGGCTGCTTCCGTATCACACCGAGCTGATCGCGATGCGGCTGCTGCAAGGCAAGCGCGATATCGCGGACAAGCTGGTGCGAACCGGCTCGACGGACCTCAGCTACAGCATCCCGGGACGAGCCCGCTTCCGCGTCAACGTCTTCTCTCAACGCAGCACCTACTGCATCGTGCTGCGCGTCATCCCGACCAAGATCCCGACCGTCGAGCAGCTTGGTATTCCACCTCAGATCAACGACGTCTCGAAGGAACGCAACGGGATCGTGCTGGTGACGGGACCCACCGGATCGGGCAAGTCGACCACGCTCGCCGCGGTCGTCAACAAGATGAACCGCGAGTTCCACATGCACGTCATCACCATCGAGGATCCAGTCGAGTATCTGCATCCGCACATCAACTCGACGATCAATCAGCGCGAGGTCGGCACCGATACCCAGACCTTCGCGCTGGCCTTGCGTGCCGCCCTGCGTCAAGCGCCCAAGGTGATCCTGGTCGGTGAGATGCGCGACCGGGAGACGATCTCGATCGCACTGGAAGCATCCGAGACCGGCCACCTGGTGCTCTCTACACTGCATACGATCGATGCCTCGAAGACGATCGACCGCATCGTCGGCGTCCTCCCGAAGAACAAGGAGCGACAGATCCGCACGCGCTTCTCGCAGGCGTTCAAGTGGGTGATCAGCCAGCGGCTGGTGCCCAAGGGAGGCGGCGGCCGCATCGCCGTCTGCGAGATCCTGCGCTCGACCGCACGCACCCGGGAGTACGTTCAAGAGGGCGAGCGCGAGGGCAAGAGCCTGGTCGACGCGATGAACGACGGCGTCCTCGACGGCATGCAGAGCTTTGACTACGAGCTCGAGCGGCTGATCAACGCGAAAATCGTCGACCGCGAGGTCGGTCTCTCCTACGCCACCAACCGCACGAACCTTCAGCTCCGCCTCGACACCGAGGGGAGCGGCGGGGAGGAGTAGCGTTCCATGCAATCACCCTGCCCCCACTGCGAATACAAGATCGTCATCGACGACGCTCGCGTGCCCGACCGGGCCTTCAGCGTCAAGTGCCCGAAGTGCAAGAAGCCGGTGCGCTTCCCGGGCAAGGCGGCCGCCAAACAGGAAGAGGTGGCCGAAAGCCCTGCGGCCGCACCACCGGCGGCCGCACCGCCGGCGGACGCCCCGCCGACCGCTCCGCCGCCAGCCCCGGCCCCAGCCGCATCGAGCAGCGGCGACATGGCGATGCCGGGACGCCCGACGGACGCAAGCCCCGACGACGTCTATGCGATGGTGGCGCTGCCGGACGTCGGACAAGCCGGCGCCATCACGCTCACGCTCAGCCGCCTGGGGTACCACGTCGACACCCTCGAGAACTGGGAGGAGGGTGCGCGCCTGCTCGACACGGCGAGCTTCGACGTGATCGTCACCACCCACGCGGTCTCGGCCAAGGGCGGCTACAGCCCGTACCAGAAGCTGACCCGCCTACCCCTCGAGTTCCGCCGCAAGATGACCGTCTTTCTGGTCGCCGACGACGTCATTACCGGCGACGGCGCCCAGGCTTTCAAGCTCCAGGCCGACATGGTGATCAACGGCAACGAGCTCGCGACGGCTGGCATGGGGGTCCGCGAGGTGATGTTCGAGCGTAAGCGCGTCTACCAGGCGTACTTCGACGCGATGACCCGCCTCGAGCACGAGGTCTAGCCGGAAGTACTAATCGCGGACGGCGACGGGGCGGTAGGTCGATTCGACGTAGTCGCGGACCATTCGGTGCGCGCTGAAGACGGGAACCACGGTTTGGAGCGAGCGCTTCATCCGAGCGATCCAGCCGTGAGGCAGCCCGTCCTCGCCCCGCTCGAAGAAGAGCGGGACCACCTCGTTTTCGAGCAGGTCGTAGAGCGAGAGCGCGTCGCGACGGTCGTGCTCGTCCGCATCCTCGATCACCTCGCCGTCGCCGATGACCCAGCCGTTGTCCCCGGCGACCCTTCTGCCCACCAACCATCGAGGACGCTGAGGTTGATGCCCCCGTTGATGGGTGACTTCTGGCCGCTCGTGCCGCTGGCCTCCTGCGGACGGCGCGGAGTGTTCAGCCACACGTCGCAGCCTTGGACGAGCATGCGGCCCATCTGCATGTCGTAGTCCTCGAGAAAGACCAGGCGCCCGCGCAGCTCGCCCTGGGTCAGCTGAAACAAGCGCCTGATGAGGTCCTGCCCCGCCCGGTCCGCCGGGTGTGCTTTGCCGGCAAAGATGATCTGCACGGGCCGGTCGGCGCCCCTGAGGATCGCCCCGAGCCGCTCCAGGTCGCTGAGCACCAGCACCGCCCGCTTGTAGGTGGCGAAGCGTCGAGCGAAGCCGATCGTCAGCGCTCCCGGGTCGAGCAGCTGCTTGAGTCGCCGCAGCTCGTCGGGCGAGAAGCCGTGGCGCGCCCCCTGGCTGCGCAATCGCGAGCGGACGAACCGGATCAGGCGCTCTTTCTGGGCGCGACGCGCCGCCCACAGGCGTTCGTCCGGAATCTGCTCGACGGCTTGCCAGTAGTCGGGATCGAAGAGGTGATCGTGCCACGCTTCACCTAGCTCCGCCTCGAACAACCGCCGCATCTCGGGGCCGACCCAGCTCGGCGTATGGACGCCGTTCGTGATGTAGCCGATCGGGAGATCACCGCGATCGGGGAGCAGATGTCCCCACATGGAAGACGAAACCTCGCCGTGCAGGCGGCTCACCCCGTTGGCCTTCGCCGAGAGGCGGAGCGCCAGTGCGGTCATGTTGAACGAGCCGTCCGATTGACCGAGCCGCAGGGCCTCCTCCGGATCGCAGCCGACGGCGCGAGTCCACGGCTCGAGGTAGCGCTCGGCGAGCTCGGTGTCGAAGGTCTCGTTGCCGGCGGGGACGGGTGTGTGGGTGGTGAAGACGGTGCTGCGGGAGACCGCCTCGAGCGCGGCTTCGAGGCCCTCCCCGGCTTCGACCAGCTCGCGGGCGCGCTCGAGGCCAAGGAGTGCGACGTGACCCTCGTTCATGTGCCATACCGCCGGGCGCACGCGCAGCGCTCGCAGCGCTCGTACGCCACCGACGCCGAGCACGACTTCCTGGCAGAGCCGCATCTCGCGACCACGCACGTAGAGGATGCTGGTGATGGCGCGATCGGCCGGATCGTTCACGTCCAGGTCCGTATCGAGAAGCAGCACGGGGACGAGGCCGACCTGCGCCTTCCACACCATCGCTTGAACGATCCGTCCAGGCAGATCGACGGGCACGACGAGGGGTCCGCCGTTCGCGGCCTCGACGGGCAGGACCGGGAGGCGGTGGAAGTCGTAGTCCGGATGGATGTGCTGCTGATATCCGTCCGCGTCGACGGTCTGGCGGAAGTAGCCCGAGCGGTAGAGCAGCGAGACACCGATCAGGGGCACGCCGAGATCGCTGGCCGCCTTGCAGTGATCGCCGCGAGGACCCCGAGACCTCCCGAGTAGACGCCGAGCGACTCGTGGATTCCGAACTCCATCGAAAAGTACGCGACTGACCCGGGCAAGCCGTTGTCGGTCGCGTCGAACCAACGTGCGGTTTCCGGGTAGGCATCCATCTCTTCGATGACCGCCGAGTAGAGGCGCCGGAACTCCGGGTCCCCGAGCAGGGTGCTCCACCGCTCACGCCCGACTCCGATCAACAGCTCCACGGGGTTGCCGTAATGCTGTCAGTGCTCCGGGTCGATCTGCCTGAAGAGACGCTGTGCCGAGGGCGACCAGCACCACGACAGGTCGTAGGCCAGCTCCCGCATGCGCAGCAGCTCTTCCGGAAGCTCGAGATCAGCGGTCTCGATCGTCCGCAGTTGCGGCAGGCGCATTGCACGGTCGGTGGTAGCCATAGGTGGTCTGCGGCGGGGGCCCCGTTCCCGAAGCCCGGACTCTGACAGCGGCGACGGCACGGCCAGCCGGGCGGGAACGATGCGTAGCGCCCCGCCGGGGCTCGGAACAACCCATCCTCGGGGGGGAATTATAGCCCCGTCGGCGGGGACGAGTTTCTAGATATCCCCTTCGGACGCATCCCCGGCCGGCCAGGCGATCTGAACCGAGCGGCGGACCCCGAGTCGCTTCATTCTGTGGCTGAGCGTCGAGGGCCGAAGCCCGAGGGATTGAGCTGCGCGCCGCTGGTGGCCGTCTGCCGCCTCCAGGGCCTGCAGGATCAGTCGACGCTCGTAGTCCTCCAGCAGGCGGCGCAGGTCCTTGGTAGCGCCCGCGCGAGCCTCTCTGACGTGCTTGGCCAGAAGCTCGGCCCCGTCCCCGCCGTCGGGCGGGTCAGCCAATGCCACCGCACAATGCCCTCGTTGGATCCACTTCCTAGAAACTGCGCTCTTGAAAAACTTCCTGCCACCCGGATCAACGTCAATCTGTGTGAGGCGCTCGTGAGCCGTGCGGTTCGAGGCCGAGAACTTCAGGATCGTCAATTCGTTCAAGCTGCTGAACTTCACGACGACCACAGCGCTTGCGACTCAGTCTTCCAGCTCTCGAAGCCACGCGGCTGGCGAGGCATCCGACGGCATCCGCCAATCGCTCCTGGGGGACAAGCTGACCGTTCCCACTTTGGGGCCGTCCGGCATCACCGAACGCTTGAACTGCTGCTGGAAGAAGCGTTCGACGAACAACCGCAGCCACGCGCGCAGCTCCTCGCCGGGGGTGTCCGGAAACGCCTGACTCGCGAGGTACAGGATCTTTCTGGGACCGGCGCCCAGCCGCAGCATCGCCCAGAGGAAGAAATCGTGAAGCTCGTAGGGTCCGATGATCTCCTCGGTCTTCTGGGCGATGCGGCCGTCGGCATCGGCCGCCACGAGCTCGGGCGAGACAGGCGTGTCGATGACGTCCCGAAGCACTTCCCTTTCGCGCTCGGAGCCGTGATGCTCGGCCACCCATCCCACCAGCTGCCGAACCAGCGTCTTGGGCACTCCCGCGTTGACGTTATACATGGCGATGTGGTCGCCCGCGAAGGTGCAGAAGCCGAGCGCGAGCTCCGAAAGGTCCCCCGTACCGACGACGAGCCCCCCCTCCTTGTTGGCGAGGTCCATGAGGACCTGGGTCCGCTCCCTCGCCTGAAGGTTCTGGAACGTATTGCTCTGCCTGTCGTCGGGATCGAGCCCGATATCGGCGATGTGCCGTTCGCAGGCGGGGCGGATGTCGATCTCGCGCAGCTCCACCGCCGCCGCTTCGGCGAGGCTCCGCGCGGAAGCGAGTGTCCGGTCCGTGGTTCCGAAGCCCGGCATCGTGACAGCCAGGACGCCCGGACGGTCCAAATCCAGTCGCTCGAAGGTTCGGATGCAGACGAGCAGCGCGAGGGTCGAGTCGAGCCCACCGGACAAACCGACGACGGCGCGCGAGATACCGCTGTGCTCGAGCCGCTTCGCGAGCGCCGCGACCTGGATCTCGAAGACCTCGCGACAACGCTCGTCGAGGCGGGCGGGGTCCGTGGGCGCGAACGGGTGGGGCGAGATCTCGCGAAGGAGCCCGCGTTCCGGCTCGGCGGGTATGGGCAGCAACCCGATGCGACGCGGGTTCGGTTTCTGGGGATGGACGGCATCCGCGAAAGACGTCAACCGTGCGCGGCGGACGCGCAGTCGCTCGAGGTCCACGTCGCTGACGAGCAGCCCACCATCGCGCTCGAAGCGCTCGCTTTCGGCCAGCAGCTCGCCGTTCTCCGCGATCAGCAGCTGGCCCGCGAACACGGTGTCGGTCGTGGACTCGTGGACTCCGGCATTCGCGTACGCGTAGGCCGACACCGTGCGGGCCGAGTGCTGCTTCACCAGCTCCCGACGAAACGCGCCCTTGGAGATCGTCTCGTTCGAGGCGGAGAGGTTGAGCAGCAGCGTCGCTCCGGCCACGGCGTGAAGCGTCGTGGGCGGCAATGGTGCCCACAGGTCCTCGCAGATCTCGACGGCGACGCAGACGTCGGGCTCGGCGGACAGCTCGAAGATCAGGTCGTTGCCGAATGGCGCCAGCCGCTCGCCGACGCGAAGCTCGCCGACCAGTGCCTCGCGCGCCGTCGAGAACCAGCGCTCCTCGTAGTACTCGTCGTAGCCGGGGAGGAAGGTCTTCGGCACCACGCCGAGCAACTGCCCCGCCTGGCAGACGGCTGCGACGTTGAAGAGCCGGCCATTCGACTCGAGCGGCAGCCCGACGGCGATGAGCATCGGCTGGTTGCGCGTTTCGGAGAGCAACTGCTCGAGGGACGCTATCGCCTCTCGCTGCAGGGTACGGCTGAAGAAGAGATCTGCGCAGGTGTAGCCGGTCAGCGAGAGCTCCGGCAACACCAGAACCTGAACCTGCTGCTCGCCGGCGCGCCCGACGAAGTCGAGTATCCCCTCGAGGTTCCGCGCGGGATCCCCCACCGTCACGGGCGGGCAGGCGGCGGCCACCCGCAGGAATCCGAAGGGTGCAGTCTCAGACATCACTCGCCAGTGTAGCGGCAGCCATACCGACACCGGCAATGCTCGGCTAGAGTGGGAAGATGGTGTTTCGGGTTCGCGCAGCCGTTCTCGTCGCGGTGCTCACGACCGCTTCGGCGGCTGCTCAGGAGCCGCTCAGCTGCCGCGCCGGCCCTGCCGTAGACGGCACGCCGATGCTGACGGCGATCGTCGTGGCGACCGGCCTCGACTCCCCCGTCGCTCTCGTGGTTCCGGAAGGTGACCTGGAGCGGCTCTACGTCGTCGAGCAACCGGGCCGCATCCGAACGATCGAGCAGGGTGCGGTGAGCGAGGCAGCCTTCCTCGATTTGACGGACCGCGTCGTCGCCGGTGGGGAGCGCGGTCTGCTGGGTCTGGCCTTTCACCCGACTTTCGCAGAGAGCGGGCGCCTCTTCGTCAACTACACGGGCCTGGGTGGCGAGACCCGCATCTCGGAGTTCCGCCTGTCGGACGACCCGGCTCGCGCCGACCCGACGAGCGAGCGAATCGTGCTCAGAGTCGCGCAGCCTTTTTCCAACCACAACGGCGGCGATCTCGCTTTTGGACCCGATGGGATGCTCTACATTGCGCTCGGCGACGGCGGCGGCGCCGGCGACCCGCGGGGCAACGGCCAGAATCTCGGCACACCGCTCGGCAGCGTGTTGCGCATCGGTGTGGACGGCGAGGAGCCGTTCGAAGTCCCCGATGACAACCCGTTCGTCTCACGGCACGACGTCTTCCCCGCGATCTGGGCGTATGGCCTGCGCAACCCGTGGCGGATCTCGTTCGACCGCGAGACGGGCGATCTGTACATCGGCGACGTCGGACAGGGCCGCGTCGAGGAGATCGACGTGGGGCTCGCGACGCGCCACGGCGGCGAAAACTACGGCTGGAACCTCACCGAAGGGAGCCTGTGCTTCGAGCCACCCTCAGGCTGCTCGGGGGAGGGCATCACCCCGCCGGTCCTCGAGTACGGGCACGATCAGGGCTGCTCCGTCACGGGCGGCGTCGTGTACCGCAGCTGCCGCATGCCGGGTTATCACGGTAGCTATTTCTATGGGGACTTCTGCAGCGCGTTGATCCGATCCTTCCGCCTCGATGGCGGCGCCGTCGTGGACCACATCGACTGGACCGAGGACCTGAGCCTCGCCGCCGGCATCGAGAACATCAGTGCCTTCGGTGTCGATGCGGAGGGAGAGATCTACGTGCTGTCGCACGGTGGCACCGTGTTCAAGATCGTCCCTGTGGTGCCCTGAAGCCGAGCACACAGACTCGTCATCCCGAGCGAATTCGGCCTGCGATGCGAGAGGGAGGGAGCCCGGCGCGTGACCCGCTGATGACGCGCGGAGGATGCCAGAGGAGCCTTCTCACCTGTTGAGAAACAACGACGGACCCCGACGACAGCCACGGAGGGAGGAGAGACACGGAGAACGGCCAAGGCAGCGTCATTTTGAGTTTCGCACCGGCGTGTCGCCGGTTGCTAGGGGAGTAAGAACACGCCAATGGCGGCTCGGGTACCCCCATTCCTGCTAAGAATACGGATGTTGATAGCAAAGGACTTAGGGGTGTTGTTTATTAGGAGAGACCGCTCGTCTCCGCCGGAGCGAAGAATCCGCCCGCTCCTCGTCTCTCGAGACCAGAGGAACGATCTCACCCCGCTGGCTCCTTCACTCCCGCATCCCAGCGGATCTCCCTCAGGATGACGAACTCTCGGTTCCTGATTCGGTCGAGTAGTCGAGTCGCCCGCCTTCGACGACGACCAGACCGTCCTTGATCACCGAGTCCACGGCGCCGACGCCCACCCGCAGAAGGTCGAGCAAACGTTCCGACCGAAGCACCACGAAGTCGGCTCGCTTGCCGAGCTCGAGGCTGCCGACGCGGCCCTGCGAGATCGAGCGAATAGGCGGCGTTGATCGTCGCGGCGGTGAGCGCCTCCTCGAGCGACAACCCCATCGAAAAGGACCCCACCGTCATGGCGAACGGCATCGAAGGCGAAAGACCGCCGCCGGGGTTCACGTCCGTCGCGATGGCGAGCGCGGCTCCGGAGTCGATCAGGGAGCGAGCCGGCGCGAAGTGCGCCAGGCGCAGGTAGAAGCTGGCTGCCGGCAGCACGGTCGCGACGCAATCGCTCTCGGCGATTGCGCGCATGCCCGCCTCCGAAACGTAGCCCAAGTGGTCCGCGGAGCGCGCCCCGAGCTCCGCGGACCACTCCGCGCCACCAGTCCACTCCAGCTCGTCCGCATGGAGCCGCAGTATCATCCCGGCGTCTGCCCCCGCGCTCAGGATGCGCCGGCTCTCGTCTATCGTGAACACCCCCGCCTCACAGAAGACGTCGCAAAACACGGCCAGGCCGCGACGCGCGACCTCGGGGATCATCTCCTTCACCACGATCTCGATGTACCGGTCGCGATCGTCGCGATGATCGAGTGGCACCTCATGGGCGCCGAGAAACGTCGGAGCCAGGGAGATCGGGTGGCGAGCGTCCGCCTCGCGAATCGCCTGAAGCGAACGCAGCTCGGCCTCGATCTCGAGGCCGTACCCGCTCTTGGCCTCGGCGGTCGTCGTCCCTTGGAGCAGCATCTCGTCGAGCCGGGCGAGGGCGCCCGCGGTGAGCTCCTCGGTGGTCGCGGTGCGCGTCGCCGACACGTTGCGCACGATGCCGCCGCCGGATTCGGCGATCTCTTTGTAGCTCGCCCCCCCCAGCCGTCGGCGCAGCTCCGCGTCACGAGCGCCGGCGAAGATCAGGTGCGTGTGGGGATCGACGAATCCCGGGACGACGGCCCTGCCCCTGGCCTCGATGATTCGCGCCTGCTCAGTGGGCGTCACGGCCCGCTGGACGCCCGCGTCCGACCCGATGTAGACGAGGACGCCCGCGTGAGAAGCCAGGGCTGCATCCTCGATGATCTTCAAATCGCGCATCGACTCGCGAGTGCGGGGAACGTCGCCTGCCAGCGTAGCCAGGCTTGCGATGTTTCGGACGATCAGGTCGGCTTCTGGCACGTACAGCCTCCGCGTGAGGCCGCGAAGTGTACACCCCGGGAGTCGCTTGACGCCCGTTGCACGACGCGCGAACGTGTACCCGCGAGAGAGGCTCCCATGTCAGAAACGAGCGCCGCCGCACCAACGATCCAAGCCCCCACCGGCAGCGAGTTGAGTTGCAGGGTTGGCATCAAGAAGCCGCGCTGCGCATGCTCATGAACAATCTCGACCCGGCCGTCGCCGAGCACCCCGACGAGCTGATCGTGTACGGGGGCACCGGGAAGGCCGCCCGCAACTGGGAGTGTTTCCACAGGATCGTCGAAACCCTGAAGCGTTTGCGCAGCGACGAAACGCTGCTGGTGCAGAGCGGCAAGCCCGTGGGCGTGTTCCGCACCCACGAAGACGCTCCGCGCGTCCTCATCGCCAACTCGCACCTCGTGCCCCGCTGGGCCAACTGGGACGAGTTCCGACGCCTCGAGGGCCTCGGGCTCACGATGTACGGCCAGATGACGGCGGGCTCGTGGATCTACATCGGAACCCAGGGCATCCTTCAGGGAACCTACGAGACGTTCGCCGAGTGCGCGGAGCAGCATTTCGCGGGGTCCCTCGCCGGACAACTCGTCGTCACGGCGGGCCTGGGAGGAATGGGCGGCGCCCAGCCCCTCGCCGTGACGATGAACGGCGGGGTCTGCCTGGCGGTCGAGGTCGACGAGACGCGCATCTGCCGCCGCGTCGAGACGGGATAGTGCGACGAGATCGCGCACGATCTCGATCGCGCGCTCGCCCGGGCACAAGAGGCCACCGCCGCGCGCGAGGCACTCTCGATCGGCCTCGTCGGCAACGTGTCAGAGATCCTTCCGGCCCTCGTCGAGCGCGGCGTCGTGCCGGCCGCCGTGACGGACCAGACCTCGGCCCACGATCTGCGCGTCGGCTACATTCCAGCGGGCAACAGCCTCGAAGCGGCGAGCCGTCTCCGGGAAGAAGACCCGATCGGCTACGAGACTGCGGTCCTCGATTCGATGGTCGAGCACGTCGAGGCGATGCTGGAATTGCAGCGCTGCGGCGCGATAGCCTTCGATTACGGAAACAACCTGCGCGGCCAGGTGTCGGACCGGCGCGGCCTGAGGCGGGCGTTCGACATCCCGGGCTTCGTTCCGGCTTTCGTGCGACCGCTCTTCTGCCGCGGCTCGGGACCGTTCCGCTGGGCGGCGCTCTCCGGCGATCCCGAGGACATCCGCCAGACGGATCGCGCGCTCGCCGAGCTGTTCCCGGAGAACGAGCGGCTGCTGCGATGGCTGGACCTGGCCGGGCGCAAGGTGCATTTCCAGGGACTCCCAGCGCGCATCTGCTGGCTCGAGTACGGCGATCGTGCCAAGGCGGGCCTGGCGTTCAACGCGCTCGTGCGAGAAGGCAAGGTGAGGGCACCGATCGTGATCGGCCGCGACCATCTGGACACCGGCTCGGTGGCATCACCCAACCGCGAAACCGAAGGGATGCGGGATGGCTCCGACGCGATCGCCGACTGGCCATTGCTCAACGCGATGCTCAACACCGCGTGCGGAGCGAGCTGGGTTTCGCTCCACCATGGCGGCGGGGTGGGGATCGGCTACTCGATCCACGCCGGCATGGTTTGCGTGGCGGACGGTAGCGCGGCGCAAGACCGCCGACTCGAGCGGGTGCTCACCGCCGACCCCGGCTCGGGGGTGATGAGACACGCCGACGCCGGCTACGAGCTGGCGATCGAAACGGCGCGTGAGCGCGGCGTCGACCTGCCCATGTTGGGCGAATGACGCAGGGCCTGCCCAGGCTGCGCCTCGACCATCTCGAGGCCGACCTGGACGCGAGCCTCGCCCAGACGCGCGACGACGACGCGGCGGTGCGGGCGTCGCGCGCCGTCGTCGAGAAAGCCCTCGAGGACGGGAAGGCCTACTACGGCATCAACACCGGCTTCGGCATCCTGGCGCAAAAGCGCATCGAGCCCAGCGAAGTAGAGCGGCTGCAGACCAACCTGCTGCGCAGCCACGCCGTCGGCCTCGGAGCTCCGATCCCCAAGGACGTCACGCGGCTGATGCTCCGCCTCAAAGTCCACGCACTCGCACTGGGCTACTCCGGCGTGGCGCCCGAGACACTCGAACGGCTCGCGCTGTTTGCGGAGCGCGATTTGATCCCCGCGGTGCCTTCCCGGGGCAGCGTCGGGGCTTCTGGCGATCTCGCCCCCCTGGCCCACATGAGCCTCCCGCTGATCGGCGGCGGCTCGTTCTGGGACGAGGCCGGGCGCGACATGAAACCCGCGGAGCAGGTCTTGAGGGACCAGGGTCTCTCCCCCATCACCCTGCGGGCCAAGGACGGTCTGGCGCTCATCAACGGCACGCAGCTGATGAGCGCCTACGGCAGCTTCGTGCTGGCTCGCGTCCGAGCATTGCTGAAGATGGCCGACGTCGTCGCCGCTGCCACGATCGAAGCGCTCGCCGGCAGCGCCGTCCCCTTCGACGCGCGTTTTCACGAGCTGCGCACTCATCCTGGTCACGAGAGCGTCTCAGCGAACGTCCGGCGGCTGCTGGCGGACAGCCAGATCACCGAGTCTCATCAAGACTGCGACCGGGTTCAGGACCCCTACTCGCTGCGCTGTGTACCGCAGGTTCACGGCGCGAGCCGAGACGCTCTCGCCCACGCACGCGAGACGGTCGAGCGCGAGATCAACTCGGTCACCGACAACCCGATCGTGTTCCCGGACGGGGCGATCCTCAGCGGCGGCAACTTCCACGGGCAGCCCCTGGCCCTCGTGCTCGACTATTCCGCGATCGCCCTCGCCGAGATCGCCAGCATCGCCGAGCGGCGTCTCGACCGGCTGCTGGCGGGGCACGACGGCCTGCCCCGGCTGCTCTTGACCGACACGGGCACCAACTCCGGGCTGATGATCGTTCAGTACACCGCCGCCGCTCTCGTCTCGGAAAACAAGATCCTGTGCCACCCGGCCTCGGTCGACTCGATCCCGACGAGTCTCGGGCAGGAGGATCACGTCAGCATGGGGAGCATCTCCGCCATCAAGCTCCTGCAGGTCTTCGAGAACGCGAAGCGGGTTCTCGGTCTGGAGCTGCTGGGGTGTGCGCAGGCACTGGATTTTCGCAAGCCGCTACGACCCGGCAAGGGTGTTGCGATCGCCCACGACTTCGTGCGTGGACGGATCGCGCATCTCGATCACGACGAAGTACTCGGCGACGACATCGAGAAAGCCATCTCGCTCGTCGGCGACGGCGAGTTGCTCGCCGCCGTCGAAGAGGGCGTGGGCGCTCTCGACTAGGCGCGTCGCGGTTCCGGTTTAGACTCGGCCGCCGCAGGGTCAGAAGCCATGAAAAAGCTCGTCGAGTGCGTTCCCAACTTCTCCGAGGGCCGCGACGGCGCTGTCCTCGACGCGATCGCGCAGGCGGTCCGGAACACCCCCGGCTGCACGCTGCTCGACGTCGACCCAGGCCGATCGACCAACCGCACCGTCTTCACTTTCGTCGGGCCTCCGGAGGCCGTCGTAGAAGGAGCGCTCGCCGCGGCACGGGTCGCCCAGAAGCGTATCGACATGACCCTGCATTCGGGCGAGCACCCACGGATGGGAGCGATGGACGTCTGTCCGTTCGTGCCGGTGTCGGGCGTGACGATGGACGAGTGCGTCGAGTGCGCCAGGAGCTTCGGGCGACGGGCCGCCGAAGAGCTCGGCATCCCAATCTTTCTGTACGAGGACGCCGCGACCGAGGCCCATCGAAAGAGCCTGAAACAGATCCGTGCCGGCGAGTATGAGGGCCTGGCCGACAAGCTCCAGAAGCCCGAGTGGAAGCCGGACTTCGGCCCGGCCGAGCTCGTTCCGAGCTGGGGCGCCACTGCCACTGGCGCGCGGTTCTTCTTGATCGCCTACAACGTCAACGTCCTCGGCACCAAGGAGCAGGCCCATCGCATCGCCTTGAACGTGCGTGAGCAGGGGCGCGGCGAGGGCCAACCCGGACGCTTGAAGGAGGTCAAGGGGATCGGCTGGTGGGTCGACGAGTACGGCATGGCGCAGGTCTCGATGAACCTCGACAACTATCGCGTGACGCCGCCGCACGTGGCCTTCGAGGCCTGCGACGAGGAGGCGGCGTCATTCAAACTCGCGGTGGCGGGTTCAGAGCTGGTCGGGCTGATTCCACTCGAGGCGATCCTGATGGCAGCCGATCACTACATCGAAAAGGAGCAGCTGTTCATTCTCGAGCAGAGCCAGAAGGTCCGCCTCGTCGTGGATCGCCTCGGCCTCGGCTCCATCACGCCTTTCGTTCCCGAGAAGCGCATCATCGAGTACATGCTCGAGGACGAGGACGGCGACGCTTTGGCACGCCTCTCCGTGCGGGAGTTCGTCGAGTCAGTGGGGGCGCGGACGTCGGCTCCCGGCGGAGGCTCGGTCTCTGCGCTCGTGGCTGCGCTCGGCGCCGCGCTGGGCGCCATGGTGGGCTGGATGACCTACGGCAGGCGGCACTGGGACGCGCAGGACTCCGCGATGCGCCGGTTGATCCCCCCGCTTCACGATGCGATGAAGCGGCTGATCCCGACCATCGATGCCGACACCAACGCGTTCGAGGCCTACATGACGGCGCTGCGGCTGCCGCAGGAGACAGAAGCGCAGCGCACGATTCGCCACGCTGCCATGCAGGAGGGCCTGAAGCAGGCGGTCGAGGTTCCCCTGAGCGTCATGCGCCTCGCCGACAGATGCTGGGAAGCGATGGTCGAGATGGCCGACCAGGGCAACATGGCCTCCCGCTCGGATCTCGAGGTGGGCGCGAAAGCGCTAGAGACCGGGGTCTGGGGCGCCTACCGCAACGTGCTCGTCAACCTCGCGGACGTGGAGGACGAGGCCTTCATCGCCCAGGTCCGACGGGAGACCGACGAGCTGGTCGGACGGGCCCGCGGCTTGCTCGACCGCGTGCTTCAAAACCTGGCGGCCCGGGAATAGACGATCGACAATCAGGTTGGCCACGGAGACACAGAGCCACGGAGAAACGGATTGCGGCGATCTTGTGCCGTCCCTCTCGAGGTGGATCGACTACCGGGGAGCCAAAGACGAACGAGCTGCTCCAATCGGGATCAGACTTCGACCGGAGTGTGGCGTTTCTCCGTGCGTTCTCTGTGCCTCCGTGGCTCTGTGGCTTCCGTTGATGGTCAACCGTTCGCCTTCTCGAAGTCCCTCATGAAGGCGACGAGCTGCTCGACGCCCTCCCGCGGAAAGGCGTTGTAGATCGACGCCCGAAGGCCTCCGACGGAACGGTGGCCCTTGAGACCGGAGAAGCCCGCTCCGCCGGCCTGCTTCAGAAACTGCGACTCGAGTTCTTCCGAAGGGAGGTGGAACGTCAGGTTCATCAGAGAGCGATCCGCCGTGGCGGCGGTGCCACGATAGAAGTCGCCCGCGTCGATCGCGTCGTACAGAAGTGCCGCCTTCTCGCGGTTGCGCTTCTCGATCGCCTGGAGGCCGCCCAGTCCTTTCAGCCACTTCGCCACGAGGCCGACGATGTAGATCGCGAAGCACGGCGGTGTGTTGTAACGGGAGCCCTTGTCGACCTGGACGCCGTAGTCGAGCAGATCGGGCAGGTTGCTCTTGCGCGTCTTCAACAGCTCGTCCGAGATGATGGCGATCGTCACGCCGGCCGGACCGGCGTTCTTCTGCGCGCCCGCGTAGATCAGCCCGTACTTCCCGACGTCGAGCGGGCGGCACATGAAGTCCGACGACGCGTCACAGACGAGCGGACGAGCGCCGACCTCCGGCTCGGCGCTCCACTGGGTTCCGGCGATCGTGTTGTTGGACGTGAAGTGGACGTAGGCGGCGCCCTCCGTCAGCTCGATCTCTTCGGCGCCCGGAAGCCGCGAGTAGCCATCGCTCTGAGTCGAGGCTGCCTCGTTGGCCTGGCCGACGAGCCTCGCCTGCTTGACGGCCCCCTCGGACCACTTGCCGGTCACGAGGTAGTCGGCCGCGACGCCTTCGCGCAGGAAATTCATCGGCACCATCAGAAACTGAAGGGACGCCCCCCCCTGCAGGAAGACGACGTGGTGCCCGTCGCCAATGCCCAGCAACTCCCGTAGGTCGCGTTCGGCGGCCTCGAGAATCCCGGTAAAGCTGGCGGAGCGGTGGCTCATCTCCATCACCGACATGCCGTTGCCGCCATGGTTGAGCAGATCCCGCTGGGCCTCCTCGAGAACCTCGACGGGCAACGTCCCCGGACCTGCGCTGAAATTGAAGATGCGTTCTGTGCTCATGGTGACCTCCGAGCTAGTTGGGGATGGTGATGCTAGCAGAGCGCTCCAGGACGGTTGCCGCCCGGCTGGGGGCTCTGGGCTAGCGGCTGGAAGCGGTCGGCGAGTGGCTGGCCAGCCAGTCCCTCGCGGCGGCGACCCGGTCCGGGTCGATGTCGCCACCGCCCCAGTAGTCGAGGTATCGACGGTAGTAGCGGATTGCGGCGGCCTCGTCACCGCGGGCCTCGCTGATACGGCCCAGGTAGTCGAGGCTGCGGACAAACTCGAAGGGAGCGAAGAGACGACGTGAGCCGGCATTGACGACCTGCCGGAACCTCGTCTCGGCGGATTGCAGGTCCTCGTCCTCGAAGTGTGCTCTACCCAGCTCGAACCAGATCCTCGCGGCCGGGTCGTCCTCGCCCATCGACCCCTTGGGGAGCCTCTCGTCAGCCTCTTGGAGCAGTTCGACGCCGGCCGCGCGGTTCCCCTGGACGAGCTGGTACCAGCCTTCGTACGCCGGGCCCTGCCGATCGATGATCGGCTGCGGCAGCTCGCGCCAGAACTCGTCGAACTTGCCGCGCGCTATGGCGGCCTGGTTCGGGCGATCCAGCGCGTGCAGGCAGACGGCCGTGAAGAACTGAGCTCCGGCCCGCTCGCCCGGGCTCGTGGCTTCATCGGCGAGCCGAGTGAACACCTCGAGAGCTTCGCTCCAGCGCTCCATGTTGGCAAGAGTGGCTCCCTCGATGAGCCGAGTTCGCGCCGCGAAAACCGGGATCCGTTGGCTGGACATCGCAGTCGCCTCAAGCACCTCGAGAGCGTCGGCGCTGCGACCCCGGTAGAGCAGGTTGGACGCCTCGCCAACGCCCCCCATCCACTGGCCGAACGGCTCCTCGGCCTGCTTCAGCCGCGCGGCCGTCGCCTCCGCACGAGGCCAGTCCTCCTCGAGAACCGCAAGCGCGAACCGGCCGAACTCTGCGAAGGTGTTGTCGGGCTCGAGTTGGAAGATCCATTCCAGCTCCTCACTGGCATCGTCGTAGCGTCCCCACACCATCAGGAACTGCGCGAGGCTCACGCGCCCGCTGGCGTTCTCGGGATTGGCTTTGACGTACTCGTCGAGGACGACGAAGCCCCTCTCGTACTCGCCGAGGCTTACGTACGCCTTGGCCAGGGTCGAGTAGGTCCCTGGGAACGCCATGCCTCGCTGGCGCAGCGTCTCCAGATGCTCGATCGCCTCGTCGTAGCGCTCCAGCGCCATGAGCCCTCCGGCGAGGTTGTTGCGCGCCGAGCTGTGATCCGGGAAGAGTGCGACGGCTGTCTCGTAGGCCGCGACGGATTCCTCCATCGTCTTCGGGTCGAGTGAATGGTAGAAGCCCTCGATGTAGTGTCGCTCCCTCGGGCTCAGGTGGTCGCGGAGGTCGAAGGCCTCCTCCCGTTCCCGTCCCTGCTCGTGGAGCCGAACGCCTTCGACGTACTCCTTGTACGCCCTCAAGGACGATGTGGTCACGTCCTTCACGTCCCGGTCGAGAGTCATGGCGACCGGCCCGCTGGTCTCGTACCGGCTGCGGATGCGCTGCGTCAATGCGTCGACGAGGGACAAAATGCTGTCCTCCCCTTGACCCTCGACGCGCTCGGAGGCGATCACCTCGCCGGACGACGTGTCCTGCAGTCGGGCACTGATGCGGATCGTCTCGCCCGCCTTCACGAAGCTGCCGACCAGGGCGTTCGTGACGCGCGCCTTCTGCGCCACGGCCTGGATGACCTCGAAGGACGTCGTCTGTCCGTCGAGGCGACCCATCTCGTCGAGGATCTGATAGAGGCGCGCCGTCCCGAGAACCCGCAGGTCAGGCGACTGGGTCAGGTCCGTCACGAGCATGTCCGTCAAGCCGGTGCGGAGCCAATCCAGCGATGGGTCGCCGGTCAGGTTGTCGAAGTAGAAAACCGCGAGCGAGGGCCGATCGTCTTCGCTCACCACGACCGGCACGGGCGGAGGCGGTGTGTGGGGCGCGCGCGTCAACGACAAGGCGCCCGCCAGAAACGCGCTTCCGGCCACCACGGCCGGCCACAGCCACGCGGGTCGCGCCGAATCCCGTCGCGCTGATCTCGCCCGTCTCGATGTCCCGCTGAAGGTCTTCGAGGTCCTTGCGGAGATCGGTCGCGGACTGATATCGATTCTTGACGTCCTTCTCCAGGGTCCGCTGAATCATCCGGGCCAGAGGCCTCGGAAGGTCCTTCTTGACGCCGGTCACCGGCTCGGGCTGGTCCTTCAAGATGCCCGACAACACGGACATGTTGTTATCGCCCTTGAACGGGCGCTCGCCGGTCGCCATCTCGTAGAGAAGGATCCCGAGCGAGAAGATGTCGGATCGATGATCGATCGGCTTGCCCTGAGCCTGTTCCGGAGACATGTAGGAAACGGTGCCCAGGATCCGGCCGTCCTGGGTGACGGACGCAGTCTTCAGCTCGCTCTCGTCCGACGGGTCTTTCGGCGCCGGCGCCAGCTTGGCCAGTCCGAAGTCGAGGATCTTGAGGCGCCCGTCGTCGTCGACCATGACGTTCTCGGGTTTGAGGTCGCGGTGGGTAATGTCCTGAGCGTGGGCGGCGCTCAGCGCGTCGGACAGGGCCACGGCGAGCTTGAAGAAGCGCGGCAGCTCGAGTCCGGTCTCGGGCACGTGCGCCGAGAGCGTCTGCCCCGAGACCCGTTCCATCGTGATGAATCGGATCCCGTCCGCTTCCTCGATCGAATGGAGCGTGACGATGTTCGGGTGGTTCAGGCCGGCGACCGCCTTGGCCTCGCGCTCGAAACGTGCGAGCCGCTCGGGATCGCTGGCGACGTCGGCGGGCAGAAGCTTCAGTGCGACGTCGCGATTGAGCGTCGCGTCCTCGGCGAGATAGACCTCGCCCATGCCGCCTCGTCCGAGCTTCCCCTTGATGCGGTAGTAACCCAGCGTCGTCCCGACTCGATCGTCCATGGTCCTCTCGAAGGCGCCGCCCATCATACGGGAGACGAACAAGGCCTCTGACGATGTCTACGCAGCTGCGGTCTCCGGAGTTGCGTGGGATCGGTGACTGACAGCCCCGCTCGGCGGGTCGAAAGTTTAGAATCACAGACGAGGTGGTGGAGGGAGCTTGCTCGCAGACTTGACCGATGAAACCGGCTTGGAGGCTCTGCTGAGCGCGTCGGCCGAGCGACCCCAGCTCATCTTCAAGCACAGCCTCACCTGCCCCTTGAGCACGACCGCCTACGATCAATTCGTCAGCTTCCTGGAGGATGCCGACGACTCCACGGACCACTGGCTGGTGCGGATCCAACACAGCCGCGAGGTCTCCAGGCTGGTCGAACAGCGTCTGGGTGTGCGACACGAGTCGCCGCAGGCGATCCTGGTTCGGAACAGCCGAGCCGTCTGGGACGCCTCGCACCTCGACATCACCGCCACGGCCCTGGGCTCGGCGCATGGCGTCGCCGTAAAGTAGCGTCTTCATTTGATTTAGAGGTGGCGCTTGCTATTCTGAGGCGCTCTTTTTCGGAGGGTCCGGAATACTGCGATGCGCGCCAGAGGAACTTTGCCGGGGGCGGCCGGGCCTCGCTCGGACGCGGCCAAAGGTCGGCTTGACGCCCGGAAGACGGCGGAAGCTCGTTTCGCAGCCGTCTTGAGCGAGATCGCCTCAGCCAGAGAGGCTGACGAACAGCTGGTGGCGCCCCCCGAATTGCGCTCGCTACTCGAGGCGTGCGATCTACCGGGCGCGGCCGGCGAGGTGCTCTTCGAGGCGGTCGATTCGCCCACTCCACAGCCGCGGGCTGTGACCCCCACCGGAGCTGGTTCGCCGGGCTCGGGGAACTCGGGGGTCCTCGAGCCGTTGCCCGAGCTGGCCGAGTCCCAGCACGATGCTCAGATGCTCTGGGAATTCGAGGAGCTGACCAAGCGGCTGCCACTGCCGGGTCGGGGCCATCCCCTCAAGAACTCGGGGCGAATGGTGAAGAAGCCCGACGCCCTCCAGTTTGGACCCTACCGACTGATCGAGAAGATCGCGGTGGGCGGCATGGCTGAGGTCTTCAAGGCGAAGCGTGCGGGAGTCGAGGGCTTCGAGAAAATCGTGGCCCTCAAGCGAATCCTGCCTCACCTCTCGACCAACCGGGAGTTCCTCGTGATGTTCGTGGACGAGGCGAAAGTCGTGGCGAGACTGGCCCACCCGAACATCGTGCCGATCTTCGATCTCGGTCGGATCGACGAGAGCTACTACATTGCAATGGAGCTGGTGCAGGGGCGCGATCTGCGCAGCGTCATCCGCCGCGCGCGCAAGCAGGGCGTCGCGCTCAACGTCGAGCTGGCGGTATTGATCACCAGCCGCGTGTGCGCGGCGCTCGAGTACGCCCACCGCAAGCGGGACGAGCAGGGGAGCGCCATGAAGATCGTGCATCGCGACATCAGCCCGCAGAACATCTTGCTTTCGTTCGAGGGAGAGGTGAAGCTCACCGACTTCGGGATCGCCAAGGCCGCTCACAAGGCGTCGGTGACCCAGCGCGGCACGCTGCGCGGCAAAGTGACCTACATGAGCCCGGAGCAGGCGTCCGGCGCCGAGATGGACGGCCGGTCCGACCTCTTCTCGCTGGGTGTCGTCTTGTACGAGCTGGTGAGCGGCCGACGTCCTTTCGGCAGCGCGGAGGCGTCCGACAAGCGGCTGCTGGAGCTGGTCCGTGAATGTCGCGTGACGCCACCGACCGTGTTCAATCCGAGCCTTCCGGGGCTCGTCGAGCGGATCGCCTTGAGGTCATTGCGCCGAGATCCGGCGGCCCGCTACTCGGACGCGGGTTCGATGCAGGCGGACCTGGAGGACGCGCTGCACACGTGTTGTCCGGCGACGTCCAAGGACCTCGCACGCCTGCTCGCCGAGCTTTACGACGAAGCCGAGCGCACCGACGCCGGCGCCGAGGAAGTCGAGGCGACCGAGATCGACTCGGTCGAGCCACAGGTTCGCAAGCGCACGCCGCGGCCGTTCGAGCCGCTGCCGCCCCTCTCGCACTCCGACCTGATCAAGCGCTTCGGAGACGACTGATGGCCTGGTTCCGGCGCGAGCTCAAGCCGCTCCAACGCCTCGGGCAGGAGAGCCGCGTTCCCGAGGGTCTCTGGATCAAGTGCAGCAGCTGCAAGGAGGTCGTCTACAAGAAAGAAATCGCCGACGAGCGGGGCGTGTGCCCGCGCTGCAGCCACCATTTCCACATCTCGGCGCGCGAGCGGCTCGACCTGCTTTTCGACGGCGAGTGGCGCGAGATGGACGAGGGGTTGGCCAGCGCGGATCCCCTGAAGTTCGAGGACACGAAGACCTACGCGTCGCGCCTGGCCGCAGGGCGCGACAAGACGGGCTCGCTCGACGCCGTCGTTTCGGCGGAGGGCGAGATCGGCGGCATGCGCTGCGTCATCGCCGCCATGGAATACGACTTCATCGGCGGGTCGATGGGTGTCGTCGTCGGCGAGAAGGTCACACGGGCGATCGAAAGCGCGACGCAGGAGCGCATCCCCGTCGTGGTCGTGTCCTGCTCCGGTGGCGCGCGGATGATGGAGGGCACGCTCTCTCTGATGCAGATGGCGAAGATCTCTTCTGCCCTGGCGGAGCTCGACGATGCGGGCGTGCCGTTCATCAGCGTGCTCACGGATCCGACGACGGGAGGCGTCACGGCCTCCTTCGCAATGCTGGGAGACCTGAACGTCGCGGAGCCCGGCGCCCTGATCGGCTTCGCCGGACCCCGGGTCATCGAGCAGACGATCCGGCAGAAGCTGCCGGAAGGTTTCCAGCGATCCGAGTTCCTGCTCGAGCATGGGATGCTCGACATGATCGTCGATCGGCGCGAGCTGAAGGAGACCCTGGTGCGTTCCCTGAAGCTGCTCTACGGCTGAGGGCTCGAGGTCCCGAGCGAGAGGGCCCGCGTAGGGCAGCCTCTTTGGTGAATGCGATACCAGAGGCGCCGGTGTCAACCGGCGCTTCTGGTCGCGTGGGCTGCCCCCGAGCGACCCCCGACGACCCTCAGTTGTCAGCCTGCAAGTGCGCCTCGAGGAACCACAACATCTTGTCCGCGCCGCGCGAGACCTCGGTAAGCAGATCTTCGGTATCGGCGTCGCCCGCCGCGCCGGCGTCACCGGCCGCCTGGCGCACGAAGCGCGCAAACGTAGCCAGGGAATCGATCAGCGCGGCGAGATGGTCGCCCCGCCGCCAGCTCAGTCGGGTAGGCCTGGAGCTTGGTCTGTTTCGCGATTTGCGCCAGCGTGCCCTCGGCGATGCCTCCGAGCTGAACCGCGCGCTCGGCGAGCAGGTCCGCCCAGTCGCCGGCTTCGTCGTAGAGCTTGTCGAAGAGCTCGTGCAGAGGGAAGAACGCCGGGCCCCTCACGTTCCAGTGGGCCTGCTTTGCTTGTAGCGACAAGTGAATCGCATCGGCGAGGTTCTCGTTCAACAGGCCAATCACGGCTTTGCGAGTTTTCTTCGGTAGATCGTTCTTCGTGGTGTGAGTGATGCTCATGGTCATTCCCTTTCCGAAACGGCGGCTCGGGCCGAGCCGCGATCTGTGTCACGCCGTCGACCTCGCAGGACCAGCTGAAAATCCTCGACGTCGAACCCCTCGATCCGTTCCACGCCCGACACCTCGAAGGCATCCCAGGGGAGATCGTGAATCTCGCCGCTGTCGGCATCGATGAGGTGATGGTGGCGCGACAGGTTCGGATCGAAGACCACGTGTCCCTCCTTGAGGGAATGTTGCAGAATCAGGCCCCTCCCGACGAAAAGGTTGAGCGTGTTGTACACGGTCGCGCGCGACAACGTAGGAAGGCCGCGACGGACGCGCGAGAACACCTCATCGGCAGATGGATGCTGGCTCGTGTGCAGCACGTAGCGAGCCACGGCGAGTCGCTGCGCCGATGGCTGAATGCCGTGCGCCTTCAGGCTGCGAATGTCTCGATCCACGTATTTAGACTAAGTCTAAAGTTAGATCAAGTCAAGGCTAATTCGGCATCGATAGTGTGGCTCTTTGCCCCTTTGCCTGAGCGAGGGCGATAACATCCGCGACCGTGGCGGATACCGGAATCGTGATCGTTGGGGCCGGAGTGGTGGGCCTGGCAATCGCGGATCGGTTGTCTCGCGATGGGACCGAGGTCATCGTCCTGGAGCGCCGAGAGCGGTACGGCACGGAGACCTCGAGCCGCAACAGCGAGGTCATCCACGCGGGCATCTACTACAGCCCCGGATCGCTGAAAGCGCGGTTGTGTGTGGCGGGCAACCAGCGCCTCTACGAGCTGGGGGAGATCGGGGTCCCGTGTCGCCGCGCCGGGAAGATCATCACCGCTACGACCGAGGAGCAGCTGAGCGCCCTGGAGACCCTGTTGGCGAGGGGCCGGGAGAACGGCGCGGAGCTGAGCCTGCTGACAGGCGCCGAGGTGCGCTCCCGCGAGCCACGAATCGCGAGCGTCGGAGGATTGCTCTCGCCGGCGAGCGGTATCGTGAGTGCCCACGGGCTGATGGACTACTTCGCCCACCAAGCGCGGCGAAACGGCGTGGTCATTCAGCCGAGAGCCGAGGTGGTCGGGATCGACCGGGAGAGCGCTGAGTACCGCGTCACAGTCCAATCGGGTGGATTGACCGAGAGCCTCACCTGCGAGCGCCTCGTCAACGCGGCCGGCCTCGCTGCAGACGAAGTGGCGGGCCTGTGCGGGATAGACGTCGAAGCGGCGGGCTACCGTCAGCACTACGCCAAGGGCAGCTACTTCGCCGTTCAGGGAGCGGCTGCCGGGTTGCTCACGCACCTCGTGTACCCGGTGCCCGACCCGTACGGCCTAGGCGTGCACGCGGTGATCGGGCTGGATGGCCGCCTGCGTTTCGGTCCGGACGTCGAGTTCCTCGCGGACCGCAACACGGACTACCGCGTGGACGAGAAGAAGCGCGGCGCCTTCGGCGAGGCCGTCAGGCGCTGGCTTCCGTCGCTACGCGACGAGGATCTCACTCCAGACATGAGCGGTATCCGCCCCAAGCTGCAGGCGCCCGGGACACCGCCGAAGGATTTTGTCATTCAGGAGGAGTCGGGCAGAGGCCTCCCAGGCCTGGTCAGCCTGGTGGGAATCGATTCCCCGGGGCTGACGGCGTCGCCGGCAATCGCGGACTTCGTCGCTGAGCTGATCGCGTAGCTCGCACCTTGAACGCGCGTGAGGTGGCTCGAGATCCTACGGACGAGTGCGGGGGTTGGCTCCTCAGGTAGGATTCGAACCTACAACCCTCCGGTTAACAGCCGGATGCTCTGCCATTGAGCTACTGAGGATCCGAGAGGAACCCTTGATTCTATGGGGCTGCCGCGGCCTGTCAATCGGATCGCCCGGCTGTGATTCCGCGGGCTTCCCGGGGAGCCGGCTACTTCTTGTTGAGGTCGGCCAGCACCAGCTTGGCCACGGCCTTGAGCGTCTCGAAGACGCCCTCTCCCGTCGCGGCGCAAGCCTCGATGACGGGTTCGCCCTTGCGTTGCAGTCCCTTGGTCAATTCTTCGACCGAAGCGACGTTCGGCAGGTCGCGCTTGTTGAGCTGGAGGACGTAGGCGACGCTATCCAGGTCGTACCCCTGGCTCGTGAGGTTGGTGACCAGGTTGTCGATCGCCTCCGCGTTCGCGTCCATCCGCTCGACCTGGCTGTCGGCGACGAAGATGACGCCGTCCACGCCCTTCAAAATCAGCTTTCGACTGGCGTCGTAGAAGACCTGCCCCGGAACCGTGTACAGATGGAAGCGGGTCTTGAAACCGCGCACTGTGCCCAGCTCGAGCGGCAGGAAATCGAAGAAAAGCGTCCGGTCCGTCTCGGTCGCGAGCGAGATCAGCTTGCCCTTGTTGCCCGGGTTCGTCTTGTCGTAGATGAACTGCAGGTTCGTCGTCTTGCCACACAGGCCGGGGCCGTAGTAGACGATCTTGCAGTTGATCTCCCGTGAGGCGTAGTTGATGAAAGTCATTGCTGCGGGTTAGCTGAACAGGGAGTCGATGTCGTCGTCGGTGATCTCGGCGAAGGGGCTCTCGGCCGCCGGCCCCGCGTCGGCCTTCTCCCTCTCTACCTTCGCGATGATGCCCTCGAAAACCGTGGTGAGCTCGGCCTGCGCCTTCTTGACGCGGAGGCGAACGAGACCCAGGGACGAGCGCTCGTCGAAGATGACCACGAGGATCACCCGACTGGCCACGATGGAGATGTGAATGTTGTCCTTCTCCCCCTCGTGGAACAGGATCGAGAACTCCTTCTCGCCAATCAGGCGGGCAAGCCCGTCAGTCGCCGCGACGTTGCCGGCGGTGAGCGAGGCGAGCGAGGTGGTGTCGAGATTCTCGATGTCGCCGTGGGCGGTGATCTGCTGGCCGTTCTTGTCCACGAGGAAGACGACGTTGGCGTTCGCGTCGATTCGAAGCTTGGAAACGATCTTCTTGATTATTCCAAACTCCTCCTCATACATGACCATTTCTGGCGCCGCCATGACGGAATCCTCCCCATGAAGCTCATCAGACGCCCAAAGCGCGCGCGGATGGGAGCAAAGAACCGTATTTATAGCAGTGGCGACCCGTCAAATGCAAGATCGGGCGACGCTGCTTAGGCTGTTGAATCCCCGTAACTTGCACCCGCGGCCTCTGTTCTAATAGTCTCGGCGGCCCTCCAGGGCCTTGCTCAGCGTCACCTCGTCGGCCCAGTCCAGATCCGAGCCAACCGGGATGCCCATCGCGATGCGGGTGAGCTTGACACCGATGGGCTTGAGCACCTCGGCCAGGTAGGCCGCCGTCGCCTCACCTTCGACCGTCGGGCTCGTGGCCAGGATCACCTCCTCGACCTTCCCGCGAGACTCTCGCAGCCGCCTCTCGAGCGCCGCGATCTTCAGCTCGTCCGGGCCAACGCCCTGGACCGGCGAGAGGCTGCCGTGGAGCACGTGGTAGCGCCCGCGAAAATCCCGGGTGCGCTCGACGGCCAGCAGATCATGGGGTTCCTCGACCACACAGAAGACGCTGTCGGTCCTGCTTGCGTCTTCGCAGATGTGGCAGACCTTGCGATCGCTGAACGCGAAACAGACCTCGCAGGTGCCCACTTCGTCCCGGATCGTGGCCAGCGCCTCCCCGAGCCGCCGGTTGTCGTCACTCGAGCAGCGCAGCAGATAGAAGGCGATCCGCTGGGCCGACTTCGGGCCGATGCCAGGAAGCCGCCGCAGCTCGTCGATCAGGCGCCCCAGCGGGGCTGGGTAGTCCAAGTACTAGAAACCGGGGAGCTTGAGGCCGCCGGCGAGGCCTCCCGCCAGACCCCCGAGCTTCTCGCGCATCGCCGCGTCGGCCTTGCGTGTGGCGTCGTTGACGGCGGCGGCGACCAGGTCCTGAAGCATCTCGATGTCGTTCTTGTCGACGACCTCGGGATCGATCGTCACCGCACGCAGTTGCTTGTGGCCGTTCATCACGACTTTGACCATCCCGCCGCCCGCCGTCGCCTCGATCTCCAGGGTCTCGAGCTCCTGCTGGAGGCGCTCCTGCGTCTCCTGGAGCTGCTTCATCATCTTCTGGGGGTTGCCAAACGGGTTCAATTTTCCTCCTCGCGCACGTCGACCAGCTTTCCGCCGAACAGGTCGAGCGCCTCCCGTACGGCGGGCTCCTTCTCGGCCGCCTTGTGGAGCCGCTCCTGCTTCCGGTCGTCCGCCGAAGCCGCGGCCGGCCCCCGAGCGACGCCCCGCTCGATCTTGACGGTGATGGGCCGATCGAAAGCCGCACGCGCACCTCGCTGATAGTCCTCCCGATGACTCTCGGTGAAGGCCTCGAAGTCGGGGGGAACCAGCAGCGTCAACTCGTCGCCCTCGAGGCGCGCCTCGGCGCTCCGCAGCGGCCCGCGCAGCGACGGTCGATTCTCGAACTGGCCCTGAAGCGCGGCGATGACTTCGTCGGCCGCGGATTCTTTCGGGGTTGCCGCCGCAGCGGCTCCAATGGGTTCTTGCCGAACCGGAGCCGGCGGAGCGGGAGCGGACCGACTCGGCGGAGGGCCGCCGGCGGGCGCGCTCGACGTTGCTGACGGCGGCGAGGCTGATATTGCCGCGGACGGGCGCGCCGGCGTGGCCGTCGCAACCGTTCGAGTTGGCGACGGTTGGCCCGCCGCCAAACGCTCGACGCGAGCGACCAGGTCAGCGATCGGCTCCAAGCGCCCGAGCTGCACCAGCTTCAGGAGTGCGAGCTCGAGTGTCACGCGGGGGTCCTGCGCCATCCGGAGCTCCGTTTCCGTCTTGGTCAGCACGTCGAATACGCGCAGCAGCTCTTCCTCGCTGAACCCTGCGGCCGCCTCCGTCACGCGCTCGTCCGGAATGATCTGGGATACGAGCGGGCTGTCTTTCGGCGCCAGCCTCACGAGCAGCAGCTCTCGGAAGTGCAGGAGCAGCTCTCTCGTGAAGTTGCGATAGTCAGCTCCGTAGTCCGACAGCCGTTCCACCAGCTGCAGCAGCGCCAGGCTGTCCCCCGCTGCCACGGCCTCCGAGGCCTCGAGCAGCAGCTCGCGGTCGATCAGGCCGAGCAGCGCCTGGAGGTCTTCGTCCTTCACGTCCTGGCCGCTGAACGACAGGACCTGGTCGAACAACGAGAGACCGTCCCGAACGCTCCCTTCCGCGGCGCGCGCGATGTGTTGCAACGCCGTGTCGGACACGTTGATCTGCTCGCCCTCGGCAACTTCCCGCAGGTGCGTGGTGAGCTCGCGAGAGGGGATCAGTCGGAAGTCGTACTGCTGGCAGCGCGACAGGATCGTGTCGGGCAGCTTGTGGTACTCGGTCGTAGCGAAGATGAACTTGACACGGGGCGGAGGCTCCTCGAGGGTCTTCAGCAGCGCATTGAACGCCCCCGTGGAGAGCATGTGGACCTCGTCGATGATCCACACCTTGAAGCGATCGCGAGCCGGGTTGTAACGGGCGCTCTCACGCAGCTCGCGCACCTGCTCGACGCCGTTGTGCGTCGCGCCGTCGATCTCTTGAACGTCCATCGAAGTTCCCGCGGCGATCTCGGTGCACGAGGCGCACTCGAGACACGGCTCGGCCGAGGGACCCTCCGTCTTCGAGCAGTTGAGGGCCTTGGCGAGGATGCGGGCGGTCGTGGTCTTGCCGACGCCGCGCGCACCCGACAACAAGAAGGCGTGTCCAATGCGTCCGGTGCTCAGCGCGTTCTGCAGCGTGCGCGTGACAGTCGACTGCCCGACGACCTCGGAGAAGGTCTTGGGCCGCCATTTCCGCGCGAGGACGAGATAGGACATCAGCTAGGCCGAGAGGACGGCCGGCCCTACGTGAGCCCCGAGGATCCTACGGCACACGCGAGGCACGCCTAACCGTTGCTCCCTTCCGGGCCTGGCGGGGTTCGGCGGCTCGAGTTGCGCAGGGCCGGGGCCCACGTGGGACCGGCCGGGTTCAGTGTACTAGACGAAGCGGCGGAGGGGTTTGGATTCGGCGCCGAGCTGAGCCCGGAAGGCGAAGCGAGCCGCGAAACCCATTCTCGACGCCAAGACGGGGCCGTTCGAATGATTGGCCGAGACTTGAGGGGGAGTGGGATTTGGCGCCGAGCTGAGCCCGGAGGGCGAAGCGAGCCGCGATGCCCGCTCTCGACGCCAATCGGAGGCCAGCCGAAGGCTGGCCGGAGTTTGGCGGAGAGAGTGGGATTCGAACCCACGGTGGGCTTGCACCCACACATGATTTCCAGTCATGCCGATTCAGCCACTCTCGCATCTCTCCGCTGGCCGCAACCCAATTGTACGTGGGTCCGCCGCCGCTCGCGGCCGGCGGAGAGGATGTCCGCCTATCTCAGTTCCAGAACAGTCCGACTGAGTCCAAAGATGTCGTGAAATAGGCTTCTATTACCTATAGATGCGTTCTTTGCCGTCTCTAGGCTTCCCATAAGATCCGATGGGGGTCTCCGGTAGTGGGTCAGTTTGAGATTTGAGCGCGGATTTCCGAACTTCTCCAGCATGGTATGCTCGGAGTATGCCAGAGCGCTCAAGCAAGCACCCAAAGGACCTTAACGAGCTCGCTGCCGCCATCGTCGCGGAAGCGGCCGAGAAAGACGCCGAGAACGAATCAACGGAAAACGGCAAGAACCTCGCCGCCGTGGCGCTGGGTCGTCTCGGGGGGCTGAAGGGCGGCAAGGCTCGAGCCAAGAAGCTCAGCAAGAAGCAGCGCTCGGAGGTCGCCAAGAAAGCGGCGAAAGCCCGATGGGTAAAGAAGTGAACCCTTAGTTCATCGAGAGGACTTTCCCTCTAGGTCCTGCCAACTTTGGTTCGGGTCTCCCGCGATCCGATGCACCGCCAGAGTCTCCGACACCATCGAAGTGCTGAGCGACAAGATAGACGCAAGTCCGCGTTCGTCGATCGGGATGCCGCACAGTAATTCGGCCATCTTTCGGAATGCTCGTGGCTTCTCCACCGGAACCGCGAGTGCTTGCGGCTCTTGCTTCCTCCAGCCTTGGCGAGAGATTTGCCGCTGAAGATCTCGGTGTTGCGCATCGCTCACGATGCCTAGCAGTCCGTGGTGAAAGTGCCCTTTGAGCGGGCCTTACGTGACAAGTGCATGTCTTAGTGTTCGTGCATGGCGATGGGCAAACATAAGAAACGTCAAGAGGCGTTGTGGGTGCCGACGAGCGATCTGCCGCGGAGCCCTGGGCATCCTTTCTATTCGCGTTTGAATAGAGCGCTGGAGTCCGAGGGCTTCGACAGATTCGTGGAATCGCGATGCCGCCGGTTCTATGCGGCGGTTCTGGGGCGTCCGAGCCTGGCCCCTGGACGCTACTTTCGGCTCTTGCTGGTGGGGTACTTCGAGGGCCTGGACTCCGAGCGTGGGATGGCGTGGCGTGCAGCGGACTCGCTTGGGGTGCGGAGCTTCCTGGGGCTTGGGTTGGAGGAGCGGGCCCCGGAACATTCGACGATCTCGCGGACCCGGCGGCTGATCGACTTGGAAACCCACCGTGACGTGTTCACCTGGATCCAAGAGCGCCTGGCGCAGACGGGTCTTCTGAGCGGAAAGACGATTGCGATCGACGCGACGACGCTGGAAGCGAACGCGGCGATGCGGAGCATCGTGCGTCGGGATACCGGAGAGACCTACCAGGAGTTCTTGAAGCGTCTGGCGAAGGCGTCTGGCATTCGCACGCCCTCTCGGCAAGCGCTGGCGCGGCTGGATCGGCGGCGCAAGAAGAAAGGCTCGAACGAGGAATGGAAGAGTCCGGCGGATCCGGACGCGAAGATCGCCAAAATGAAGGATGGTCGTACCCATCTGGCCCACAAAACCGAGCAGGCCGTGGACCTGACGACGGGGGCGATCGTGTCGGTGACGGTCCAGGGCGCGAACCAGGGCGACACGAGCACGCTGGGCAAGACGCTCAAGGACGCCGAGACTCAGATCGAGCGCGTTCAGAAGCGGACCCGTGCTTGCCATCCCGGAGGCCTGCAGGAAGTGGTTGGCGACAAGGGTTACCACTCCACTGCGGTTCTCCAGGAGTTGGACGCTGCGGGGCTGCGTGCGTACATATCCGAACCCGACCGTGGTCGTCGGCGATGGCGGGGCGACACCGAGAGCCGTGGCCTGGTGTACGCGAACCGTCGGCGAAGCGGCGGGGCACGAGGTCAGCGTCTGCACCGCCTCCGAGGAGAACGGGTGGAGCGACCCTTCGCTCATCTCTACCGAACCGGCCGCATGAGACGCACGCACCTTCGCGGTCACGAGAACATCCTCAAACGGGTGCTGGTCCACAGCGGTGCCTTCAATCTCGGGCTGCTGATGCGCCAGATCGTCGGAGTCGGGACGCCGAGGGGCCTGCAGGGCCGGCTCCATGACCTTCTGGCACAGCTCCTTCACCTCTGGAACCGCCTGACGGCCATCACAACGGCTCCTACCAACCACGAACAGCTCTCGCACAATGCCCGCCACTCAGCTCCGTCGCCCTCCATCGCCGCCTCGGAAGGGCTTTAACCACGGACTGCTAGGCGGTGCGCTCGCATTTCCAGTGCTGAGATCGCTACGCCCCATTGGGGCTTCAATGGAGCTAGCGACTGAATAGTGACGCGTCGCCGTCCCAGCTCCTCACGGATTGAGGCTTTGGGCATTAGCAGTTCGGCGGCGAATGCATCGGCTTCCTTCTCTAGGCTGCGCCCACGATCCACCACCGGACGATGCAAGACGAGATGGCCTAGCTCGTGTGCGGCGGACCATCGCTGCCGATCGCCTGGGTGTAGTCCCGAAATCTGTTGAAAGTTGAGTGGCGGCCTCTCCGGCCCGATGGGATCATCGGGCTGGATCAAAGGAGGAGAAAGCCGCCATGAAGAAAGCTATCAGCAGACGAGCCATCCCCCAAGAGGTTGTTGGTCAATTAGCGTCGCCGCTGGCTGAACTGATGCGTCAGACGCTACTCGAGACTGTGATCGCGAGCGGAACGATCCAGGCGATCGAGATGCTGCGTGCTCAGCAGGAGGTGCTGTGCGGGCCACGCTACAAGCAGAACGCGGATCGCAAAGCTCATCGCCACGGAACGACGGTCGGATCGCTGGTTATGGGCGGACGTCGGGTGACGCTGCCGCGCCCTCGGGTTCGTTAGAGAAGCTTCCGGTCGAAGTCCCGGAACGGGGCAAGAGCCGGAGTGCCGTCAGCCGGCGTTTCCTCGAAGGAACACGGCGACACCTGGTGAAGCTACAGCGTCGCGATCTGTCAAGACTGGAATTGGCGGTGCTGATGATCGACGGAATTCACTTTGAGGATCACGTCGTTCTGGTGGCGCTCGGCTTCGAAAACGACGGGAAGAAGCAGGTCTTGGGCCTGTGGGAAGGGACGACCGAGAACGCTCGGGCCTGTAAAGCCCTGCTCGAGAATCTCGCCTCACGCGGTCTGCAGACGAACCGCAGCTTGCTCATCGTCCTTGACGGAGCGAAGGCTCTACACAAGGCTTGCAGGGACGTCTTCGGAGGCCGTGCCTTCATCCAGCGCTGCCAGGAGCACAAGAAGCGGAACGTTGCCGACCACTTGCCGGAGTCGATGCGACCTGGTGTGCGACGGGCGATGAGTCAAGCCTACGAGTGTCGCGACGCTAAGCGGGCGAAGCGGCTCCTCGAGGCTCTCGCCACCCGTCTCGAGTCCGAGCATCCTGGCGCTGCCGCCTCCCTGCGCGAGGGCCTCGACCAGACGCTCACTGTCATCGAGCTCGAACTCCCCGAACGGCTCCAGCTGTCGCTGCGAACAACGAATCCGATCGACAACCTCGTTGGCAGCGTCCGCAGAGTCTCGCGGCGCGTGAAGCGCTGGCGCGGAGGTCGCATGATTCTCCGCTGGTGTGGCGCCGCCGTGTTGGATGCCGAGCAGCGCTTCCGGCGTATCAGAGGCTACCGAGAGATGCCCAAACTGATCGCTGCCCTCAGAGCACGAGACGCAGCACTTGACGAGAAGGAGAACGCCGCTTAGGACGTGAACTGCCGCCGCTCAGTTTCAACAAGCGACGGGACATCACCCTTCAAGGGAGTAGCGAGCTGTCAGGAGTGTCATCGCTCCGGTAAGGTCGACGACGCCTGTCAGACCTGTCACAACTACCATCCTCCGGATCGACAGTGAAGGCTCAGCTCTTCTATCGCGCCCGGCCGGGGTTGACGCTCAGCTTCGACCTCGATAGCGAGGAGTCGGTGCTCGGCCGCGATCCGGACATTGCCGTCTCGCTGCCGACGAACGCGGTGTCGCGCCAGCACGCCCGGGTTCGGCGAGAGGGCACGTCCCACTGGATCGAGAACCTGAAAAGCGCCAACGGGACTTTTCTGAACGGCACGCCGGTGCAGAGCGAGAAGCTGCGGCACCTCGACGTCGTGTCCCTCGGCAAGACCATCGACCTGATCTTCGTGCTGCGCGACGAGGGCTTCGCGCCGGTCGAACGCGACGGCATCAGCGCCGCCCGGCTCGTGCCCCTGAGCGGGGACGCGGCCGCCTACGAGATCGCGGTCGGCGAGATGACGATCGGACGATCGGTGGCCAACAACGTGGTCTCGGACAGCGGCGCGGTCTCGAAGCGGCACGTTCGTCTCAGGCGCTCCGCCGATCAGCTTGGGCTCGAGGATCTCGGCTCCGCGAACGGGACCTTCGTCAACGGCGTACGGTGCAGCAACACGCTGCTCCGCCACGGCGACGAGATCTCGCTCGGCGGCGTCGATAACTACCGGATCGAAATCGAGCTGCGTCTCGTCACGTCGCGCTCGGGCATGGTCGACCTCAACGTGCTCATGCAGGCGATGTCGGACGAGGAGCGTCCGCAGCTCTCGGGGCGCTGGAAAGCGCGCTACGAAGGCAGCGACGACGAGCAGGCCCAGATCGATGCAGTCAACCTGCTCTCCTCCTTCAAGGAGGCTGCACCAAAGACCGGTGGCGGCGACGAGAGCACCGACAAGGTGAAGGCCGCCAAACGCGTCGCGACCGGCAAGCAGCCGAGTCCAGGCGGCGCTGTCGAGCCCGACGTCGCGCGCGGCCGCAGGCCGCCGGAGCCGCCCTCGCCGGCGGCGTCGGCCTCTGGCAGCCCGGCGGCTCGGGCACAGGCGTCGCCCGCCCCGCAACCCGCGCCCACCACCCCGCAGGCCTCGGCGGCGAGCCCCCGGACAGAGCCGTCCCCGCTGGACACCGCAGCGACCGTCTACGCCACGGCTCCCAGCGGCACCATTGCCGAGCTTCGGCTGACGAACGACCGCTTCGATGTCGCCGTCAGCGTGGCCGGCGAGCATCAGCTCGGCCGATCGGAGCAAGCGGTGCTGCGGATCCGCGATGCGACCGTGTCGCGCCGCCATGCGATCGTGATCATTAGCGACGACGGGGGTATCCATTTAACCGGTGTAAACTGAGCCGGTGGATCAGCCTCGTGCTGGCACGCACTATCCGCGGTCCGTGGGCGAGTTCCAGGCCTGGTTCCGGACCGATGCGGACTGCCTGGACTACCTGGAGTGGCTGCGGTGGCCCGCCAGCTTCGCCTGCTTGGACTGCGGCCATGATGGGGGCTGGCGGCTGGGCGACGGTCGCTTCATGTGCTCAGGGTGCGGCGGCCGTACGTCGGTGACAGCGGGCACGATCTTTGACCGGACGCGCACGCCGCTAACGGTTTGGTTCACCGCCTGCTGGCTGTTCGCCACCGGCAAGGACGGGATCTCGGCGCTGAGCCTGAAGCGGACGCTGGAGATCGGCTCCTACCAGACCGCGTGGGCGATGCTCCATCGGCTGAGGTCGGTGCTGGTGCGCCCGGGCCGGGACCGGCTGGCCGGGATGGTACAGGTAGATGAGACCTACATCGGCGGTGAGGAGGCGGGGCTGCGCAGCGGCCGGGCCAAAGGCAAGAAGGTTTTGACCGGGATCGCGGTGGAGGTCCGGGAGCCGAGAGGATTCGGACGGTGCCGGATGCTGCCGCTGACCGATGCGTCGGCCGCCTCGTTGCACGCCTTTGTAACGGCTCACGTCGAGCCGGGCGCGAGGGTCGTCACCGACGGCTGGCAGGGCTACCGCGGGCTGGAGAAGCTCGGCTACGTCCACGACCGGCGCAGCCAGCGGGCCGCCCGAACCCGCGGGGAGGATCCCGGCGAGCTACTGCCCGCAGTGCACCGGGTCGCCTCGCTAGCCAAGCGGTGGTTGCTGGGTACCCACCAGGGCTCGGTGAACGACGCGCACCTGGCCAGCTACCTGAATGAGTTCGCGTTCCGCTTCAACCGCCGCACCTCCCGCAGCCGCGGGATGGTGTTCTACCGAGTGCTCGAGCTCGCCGTCGCCCACGACCCGGTGCGCTACCAGGACCTCATCGCCACCCAGCGGCCCCGGGCAGTGCCGCCCTCGCAGCCGCAGGCGCGCGGGCACCCGCCGAGCCTGGAGCGCTCTCCAGCGAACCGCCCGTGGAGAACTGCCAACCTGGACTCCTCCGGTTAAATGGAGACCCCCAAGCGACGACTACATGGTGGCCTATTTGCGCCACGACGCGGGCGCCGCCGGGACGTTCCTGAACGGCCGCAAGATCCAGCGGGTCGAGCCGCTGCAGGACGGGGATCAGGTCAAAGTCGGCGACGTGCAGCTGGCCGTGAAGATCAAGAAGGTCGGCGGCTAGTACTTCGTACCGGCGACGCGCTCTATGATCGGCCGCGCGCCCTGGAGCGCCACGCGCTGCGTGTAGAAGTCGAGGCCGCGCAGGCCGCCCAGCTCCTCGCCACCTCCAGCGCGACCCGGGCCGCCGTGAACCAGCTCCGGCAGCACGGTGCCCGGCCCCGCCGACATCTCCGAGATCTTGACGCTGCCGAGAAAGACGCGACCGTGATACGGCGCCACGCCGAGGATTGCCTCGCGCGCGAATCCGGGATCTTCCGTGTAAATCGAGCACACGAGGCCGCCGCGGCCACGTCCCACGATCTCGGCGGCTTGTTCGGCGCGGCCGTCGTAAGGGACGAGGCTGGCCACGGGACCGAAGACCTCGCGGCCATGGACGGTCTGTGCCTCGGCCCCGGCTGCGACCTCGACCAGGGTTGGCGCGACGAAGAAGCCCTTGCCCTCGGGTGCGCCGCTGCCGCTCACCGGGCCCGCGCCCCCGCAGACGACACGCCCGTCCCGGGCCAACTCGCCAATCCCGCCCCGCACGTCTTCGAGCTGTTGACCCGTAGCGAGCGGACCCATCCGAACGGCCTTTTCGGCGGGATTGCCGACGACGATCCCCGCCAGGCGATCGACCAGGTCATCCCGCACCCGCCCGACGCGCTCGGCCGGCACGAGCACGCGACGGATCGCCGTGCACTTCTGTCCGGCTTTCTGCGTGATGTCGCGTAGCACGTCCTTGAGCGCGTAGTCGTAGAGCTCGCTCGTCGGGTCCGCGTCGGGGCCGAAGACCGCGGCGTTGAGGCTGTCGGCTTCGACATTGACCCGCACCGAGTGACGGATGATCGCGTCCCCGCGGCGAATCGTCGCGCCGGTGTCGCTCGACCCCGTAAACGCCACGACGTCTTGGGGTCCGACGCGCTCGAGCAGATCTCCGGCGCTCCCCACAAGCAACGAAAGCGCTCCCTCCGGCAACGTCTGCTTCTCGACGAGGATCTCCATCAGACGCGCCGCGACCATCGACGACGAGGTGGCCGGCTTGCTCACTACCGGCATCCCCGCGAGCAATGCCGGCCCGGCCTTCTCCGCAAACCCCCACGCTGGGAAGTTGAAGGCGTTGATGTGGATCGCCACACCGCGACGCGTGACACGAACGTGCTGCCCGTGAAAGCGCGGCGAGCGGCCGAGACTCAGCCCTTCACCATCGGCCAGGAGCTGCACGTCCCCAAGCGTCTCGCCTAGACGGGCGTAGGCCGTGAGCGCGAAGGCGGCGCCGTCGATGTCGAACGTGGCGTCGCCGCGGGTGTTGCCACCGTTTCTGATGGCCAGCCCGATCAGCTCTTCGCGGCTCGATTGAATCGCGTCGCTCATCGCTTTGAGCAGGCCCGCTCGCTCGCCAAAGCTCATCGCGCGCAGTGCGGGTCCCCCGACGTCGCGCGCGTACGCGAGGGCGGCTCCCCGGTCGACGCCGGTGGCGCCCGCCTGGGCCACCGGCACTTCTGTCGCAGGGTTGACCAGCGTAGAGGGCTCGCCTGACCCGGCGACCCACGCGCCGCCCACGTAGCTCCTCAGAACCTCCATCCGCACGTGCTCGATCGGTCAGGCCAGGCCGAGTTGGGTCAACACGAACGCGTAGTCGAAGGCGGCTTCGCGAAGATACTCGTAGCGTCCCGACGCTCCGTGGTGCCCCGCCGCCAGGTTCGTGTGAAAGAGCAGCGCGTTGTCATCGGTTTTGAGGGTGCGCAGCTTGGCGACATACTTGGCGGGCTCCCAGTACATGACCTGGCTATCGTTCAACGACGTCTTGATCAGCATGTTGGGGAACGCTCCCGCCTGGAGGTTCGTGTAGGGGCAGTAGCTGCGGATGCGCCGATAATCCGCCTCCGTGTTGGGATCACCCCATTCCTCGTACTCGCCGACCGTCAAGGGAAGCGAAGAGTCCAACATGGTGTTCAGCACGTCGACGAAAGGCACGCGGGAGACGACGGCGTGAAACAGCTCGGGGCGGCGGTTGACGACCGCGCCCATCAACAGGCCCCCCGCGCTCCCCCCTTCGATCGCGAGGCGGTCGGAGCCCGTGACGCCGCTCGCGATCAGGTGCTCGGCCGCGGCGATGAAATCCGTGAACGTGTTGACCTTGCTTTCCATCCGGCCACCGTCGTGCCAGGGCTTGCCCAGCTCGCCGCCGCCCCGGACGTGCGCGATCGCGTAGCAGGCGCCGCGATCCAGCAGGCTGATGCGGTTCGACGAGAAGCCGGCCTGGATCGAGATCCCGTACGCCCCGTAGCCGTAGAGGACGAGAGGAGCCGGCCGTGGCAGCCCCTTCTTGTAGACCAGCGAGATCGGGATCCGGGTGCCGTCCTCCGCCTTCGCGTGAACGCGTTCGGTCTCGTACGCTTCGGGTTCGTAGCCGCCCAGCACCGCGGCGCGTTTGAGGAGCTTCCGCTCGCGACTGCGCATGTCGTATTCGAGAACCGAGGGCGGCGTCACGAGCGACTCGTAGTGGATGCGAAGCAGGTGGGTCTCAAAATGGCGGTTGTCCGCGGGGGGCACGCTGTAGGCGGGCTCGGGAAAGTCGATGCGGTGCTGCGCTCCGCTCGCGAAATCGACGACGCGAAGCTGCGGCAGCCCATCCTGGCGCTCCAGCAGGACGTAGTGATCCTCGAACAGGTCGACCCACTCGAGCATCACGTCCTCTCGGTGGGGAATCACGGTCTCCCAGCTTTCGGGACCGGGGCTCGTCACCGGCGCCGATACGAGGCTGAAGTTGCGGCCGGCCCGGTTCGTCCGGATGTAGAAGCGATCCCCACGATGACCGACGTCGTACTCGTGGTTGGCGCTGCGCGGGCCGATCAGCGACCACGGTCCCTCTGGCCGATCGGCGGCGACGAAACGCACCTCCGTCGTCGTATGGCTCTGGGTGCCGAAGAAGAGGTACGCGAGGCTCCGGGAGCGCCACACATGGACACGGAAGCGCTCGTCGCATTCCTCGTAGATCAGCTCGTCCGGCTCCGCTGCGCCGACGACGTGCCGGTAGACCCGATAGGAGCGCTTGGCGTCGTCCTCGACCGTGTAGAGCAGGGTGCGGTTGTCGCCTGCCCAGACATGGTCGCTGGTCTTCTCGATCCGCTCCGGCAACAGCTCACCCGTCTCGAGGTCCTTGATGAAGAGGGTGTACTCGCGGAAGCCCGTCACGTCGGTCGAATACGCCAGCAGGCGCCCGTCGTCGGTGAGGCCGTAGTAGCCGAGCGACATGTAGCTCTCGGAGGCGGCGAGCTGATTCAGATCGATGAGGACCTCTTCGGGCGCCGCGAGGCTGCCGCGCCGGCGACAGTAGATCGAATACTGCTTGCCCTGCTCGGTTCGCGAATAGTGGTAGTCGCCCACCTCGAGGTACGGAACCGAGCAGTCGGTCTCCTGGATCCGCCCGACGAGCTCGTCGTAGAGCGCAGCCTGGAGCTTCTTGGTCGGCTTCATCACCGCTTCGGCGTAGGCGTTTTCGGCCTCCAGGTAAGCGCGGACACGAGGAGCGTCTTTGTCACGCAGCCAGTGATACTGATCTACGCGCCGATCACCGTGTAGAAGCGTCTCGACGGAATCCTGGTAAGCAACTGGAGGAGAAGGAGTTACATCTTCAGCCAAGGAATCCGCCGTGGCATCGGGCGGAAAGGCCTGCGCTTCCTGAGACATAGGCGTAACCCTTTACTGATCAAAGAGTTCCGGGAGAAAACCCGGGAGGGTAGGCACCGGAACGAGGCTTGCGAGCGTAGCGCTCGCCTCCGGGGCTGTCAAACCAGTCTGGAAACAGGCCGAAAGCTCTCATCGTCGATGCCCCAGAGCCAGCCTGCACCGCGAACGCCGCTTGACGCGCCGAACTTTGGCGGCACGATCCGGGTCTCGACGCGGTCGGAGAAGACGAACTGCGGCAGCAGCGGCGGAACGCTCACGTACAAGCGCTCGACACCCGACAGACCGCCGCCCAGCACGACGACATCGGGGTCGACGACGTTGATCACGCTTGCGAGCGCCCGAGCCATGCGATTCTCGTAGCGGCGCAGCGCCTCATCCGCGGCCGCCTCGCCCGCCCGGGCGCGCTCCACGATCTCCACCCCCGTGATCGACGCTCCGGTGGCGCTGTGGAAGTCACGGGCGAGCCCGGGACCGGAGAGGAACGTCTCGATGCAGCCCCGTTTGCCGCAGTAACAGCGAGGACCCGGCAGCTCGTCGGGCTCGCGCCAAGGCAGCGGATTGTGCCCCCACTCCCCGCCGATCGCATTGGGTCCGGTCCAGACCCGGCCAGCCACGACGAGTCCTCCACCCGTACCCGTCCCGACGATCACCCCGAAGACCGCGCCGGCATCCGCTGCGGCGCCGTCGGTGGCCTCGGATAGGGCGAAGCAGTTGGCGTCATTCGCGAAGCGAACTTCGCGGCTCAGGCGTCGCTTTACGTCCTGTGCAAACGGCTGGCCGTTCAGCCATGTCGAGTTGGCGTTCTTGACGAGCCCGGTGGCCGGTGAGATCGCCCCGGGCATGCCCACTCCCACGCTCGCTGGGGCGCTCAGGCTCGACTCGAGTGTTTCGACCAGGCCTCCGATCCGCTCGACGCAGTCGCCGTAGTCTCGCTGCGGCGTCGCGACGCGCTCGCGGAACAGCACCGTTCCCCCGACGTCCAGGGCGATGGCCTCGATCTTCGTGCCACCGAGATCGATGCCGATTCGGATCCGCTCGCTCAGCGACCGTCCTCCCCCAGGATTGTCCTCATCCCGTTCTCCAGAGCTGCCGAAGGCCTCGCGTGACAACAGTAGAAGCGAAACGCGGCGGGTTGCGCAACGCCGTGCAGCGCGGGCTCGTCGCTATACTCCGCGCGTGACACAACCGTCCGCGCCAAGCCCGGCACCGCCAGCAGGCGGTATCTTCGGATTACCCCACAGTCCCGAACAGGCCGGCGTCGTGCTGGTACCCGTGCCGTTCGAGGCGACCGTCTCCTATCGAGCCGGCACGGCCGCCGGTCCGCGCGCCATCCTCGCCGCCAGCCCGCAGGTGGATCTGCTGGACCGGGAAACGGGTCACCCCCATGAAGCCGGCATCGCGATGCTCGAGATGCCGGCCCATGTGGGTGAATGGAACGACGCCGCGCGCCAGGCGGCGTTGCCCGTGATCGCGGCGGGGGGACCGGGCGAGCACCCGGCACTTCTCGAAGCAACGCGCTTGGTCGACGAGTACGGCGAGCGCCTCAACGCGTGGGTCGCGGAGCGGACTGCCGAGTGGATCGACCGGGGCCGGTTGGTGGGCATCGTCGGCGGCGACCACTCGACGCCCTTCGGCGCGATCCGGGTTCTGGCCGAGCGCCACCCGGGCCTCGGCATTCTGCACTTCGACGCGCACGCCGACCTGCGCTGCGCCTACGAAGGCTTTCGTTGGTCGCACGCCTCGATCATGTACAACGTGCTCGAGCAGCTTCCCGACGTCGCCGGCATCGTTCAGGTCGGGATTCGCGACTATTGCGACGAGGAGAACGAGCTGATCCGCGACAACCCGAGTCGCATCCGCACCCACTTCGAGGCGGATCTACGCGAGCAGCTCTACAGCGGCGAGACCTGGGCCCACCTCGCTGGCGGCATCATCGCCCAGCTGCCGAGGACCGTGTACGTTTCGTTCGACGTCGACGGTCTCGATCCGAACCTGTGCCCCGGCACCGGCACGCCTGTCCCCGGCGGGCTGTCGTTCAACGAAGCGACGTTCCTGCTGAAGGCGCTCGTGAAGAGCGGTCGCCGCGTCGTCGGCTTCGACCTCAGCGAAGTCGCGCCCGGGGCGGAGGGCTCCGAGTGGGATGGCAACGTCGGCGCCCGGCTGCTGTACAAGCTGATCGGTTTCTCGCTGATGTCGCGGGTCGCTCGGGAGCCGCTACGGGGCAGGCCACGCTGACCAAGAGCAGCGGTGAACCGCTGCTCTTGGAATCGCATTCACCAAAGAGGCCTGCCCTCCGCGGTCCCTCTCGCTCTGGCAAGAACGCTCTTTCATTGTAGAAGCTAGGGGCTGGCAGATCCTTCGACTCGCGTCTGCTGCTGGACTCGCTCAGGATGACGCCGTCGGCTTCCCACTCGCGGGACGACCCCCTTCGTTCAGGACGAGGGGCAGACAGATCCTTCGACTCGCGTCACTTGCGGAACTCGCTCAGGATGACCACTTCATCTCACCCCGAGATGAAGTGGTCACTTCTTGGGCTTGAGGGCGGCCATCATCTGCTTGGCGGCGGCGCGGTTGAGGTGGGCGAAGCCGCCGAATTGCTGGCCCGAGAAGAGCGCCTCGGCGCCGTCGATCGTGACCACGTCGCCCGTCTGGTAGGGACTGGCGTCGCTCATCAGGTAGGCCACCTGGTTGACCAGCTCCTCGTGCTCGCCGAAACGTCGCGAGGGGATGCGTCGGAGCGCCTGCTTCTCCATGTCGCTCCCTGGAATCAAGCGTGAGAAGGCGCCGGCGGTGGGAAAAGGCCCGGGCGCGATCCCGTTGAGACGGATGTCGTACGCCGCCCATTCGACTGCGAGCGAACGCATCATGGTCTGCACGCCGGCCTTGGCGACGGCGGAGGGAAGAACGAATGCGGATCCGGTCGAGGCGTAGGTCGTCACGATCGAAAGAATGGTTCCGGGGTCGCCGCTGCCGATCAGCCGCCGACCCAGCTCGACGGTGCAGTTGAAGGTCCCGTAGAGAACGATCTGAACGACCGAGTTGAACGCGTTCGGCGAGAGATCCTCTGACGCGCACAGGAAGTTGCCAGCCGCGTTGTTGATCAGCTGGTTCGGCGGGCCGAGGCGCTCCGCGACCTGGTCGAAGGCGGAGTGGACGGCATCGGGATCGCGGACGTCGCACGGCACGGGAGCGGCCTCGCCTCCGGCTTGGCGGATCTCCTCGGCCGTTTGCTCGAGCGGCTCGGGGCGGCGGCCCAGCAGCCCGACGCGAGCTCCCAACCCGGCGAGGCGGAGGGCCATGGCGCGACCGAGGCCGGTCCCGCCTCCGGTGATGACGGTGGTTTTTCCGTCCAGCAGGTCGTCTCGAAACGGGTTCATTTCTCGCTACCCTCCAGCGCGCTTGAAATCCAGCCCTCGCCGCAGAAGCTCCGCCGCGACGCGATCGCGATGGTCGCCTTGAATCTCCACCCGACCCTGCTTGAAAGTGCCGCCGGCCCCACAGGCGGCCTTGAGCGCCTTGGCCAGTCCGGCCACATCGGGGACGCACCCCCCGAGCCCCGTCAGCACCGTCACGACTCGCCCCCCGGCGCGGCGATCGAGCTGAAGGCGAATGCCCGGACCACTTGCTTCTCGGACCTGCTTGCCTCGCTTGTCCTTGCGGCGCCGTTGCGAGGGGCGATCCGACCCCGAGACACCCGTCTCACTCGAGTACACCAGTCGGTCGTTGCGGTCGCCGAGCACGCGATCTTCTATCACGCGGGCGACCACGAGGTTGGGCCACCCTGCACGGCATGCTACGATCTACCCGTATTTTTTCGGGTGAATCGGCTACGGCTGGCTCGCCCATCTCCACCGAGAGTACCTACATGGCTAACAGAGGACGGGCGACGTTCGCCAAGCGACAGAAAGAGATCAAGCGTCAAGAGAAAGCCCGCGAGAAAGCCGCGGAGCGGGTCGATCGCAAGACCACCAAACCCAAGATCGACCGCGGGGGCATGCTCGATCCGGACATCGCGGAGATTACTCCGGGTCCACAGCCACTCCCCTACGAACTGCTCGATGGCGACCTGACTGTCGACGATGTCGATCCTGCCAAGTCTGAGGAAGAGACGGAAGAGGCGACCTAGCAGTCGCCCTTCGGGCGCGCCGAGTCATCATTTCTAGCGCGTCAACACCTCAACCCCATCGGATCGGATCAACAGGCTGTGCTCTGCCTGTGAAACGGGGAATCCGTCGGGCTCGACGAGCGGCGGGTAGGCCGCCATCTGACGCGTTCGATCGAGCGTCGAAAGGGCCCCCTCCACGAGGCCACGCGCGTGTTGGCCGAGCTGCCGGCGAGAGAACGGCAGGCCCCGAAAGGCCCGTATCGACTGCGCGACGTCCGAATCCACCCCGGCATCGATCGCGGTCGCCGGATCGACCCGGAACACCTCGGGCCTGCCCCGTTCGACCACAGCCCCGCTCCCCTTCGTCGCGAACGGTTCGATTGCGATCACGCTGTCCAGCTCCAGCCGGCCCCCACGCAGCTCGCTGACGTTTGGGGATCGCCGGTGGGCAATGCACGCGCCAGCGGCCCACACCGTGGCCACACAGGTTGCGCACCGGCCGGAGCGAGAAGCTCGCGATCGCCGCCTGAATCGCCGCGGAGATCTGCTTGATCGACCCGCCCGGTCGAACCGCCGCGATCGCCGCCTCGAGGGCTCGTACGGCGGCCTCGACCAGGGGCCGCCCTGCCGGGCCGGTCGCCAACGTTCACGGTCGTCGCCGTGTCGACCACGTAGCCGTCCAGGTGGACGCCCACGTCCAGCTTGGCGAGGTCGCCGTCGGCGTAGCGGGTCTCGTCTTCGGGGGATGGACAGTAGTGTGCGGCGATCTCGTTGCGCGACGACTGTGTCGGAAAGGCAGGCTGGCCGCCGAGCCGGACGATCTCGTCGTCGACGGCCTGGCAAACCTCGCGCAGCGAGGCCCCTTCCACGATGCAGGACGCGCCCGTGTTTCGGGCAGCCGACGCGATCCGCCCGGCCTCCCGAAGCTTGTCGACGACCTCCGGGGTCAGCTCACCCGTCCCGCTTCATCGCGTCGATCAGCTCCTGGATCTGCTCGTCCGCCTTGGCGACGGGAAGCAGGGCCGTGCCGGCGCCCTTGTGTCCGCCCCCGCCGTACTTGCCCAGCAGGTCGCCCACGTTGGTGTGGCTCGTCCGATTGAAGATCGAATGGCCAATCGCGGCGGCCACGGAGTTCTTATTCGGGCCCCAGTGGAGGCGCATCGAGATGTTGGCCTCCGGGTAGAGCGTGTACACGATGAAGCGGTTGCCGATCGGCGGCGGGCTGAGGTCGCGGAAGTCGGTGACGATCACGTTGCCGTCGACCCGGGAGTGCTCACTCGTGATGTCGCAAAACGCCTCGTCGCTCTGCTGGATCCCCTCGACGCGCTCGGTCTCCTCGGGTCGCTTGAGCGTCTCTTCGAGGGGCTCGATCATGACCCAGGTCACGCACTGATGGAAGTAGGTCTGGTAGTCCCCCAGACCTGTGCGCGGGTCGAGGGTGAAGCCGAGCAGGATGTAATCCTCGGGCGTCAGCACGTCGTCGAGAGTGACGTTGGCCGAGTCGAGACGGTCGGTCTCGGCCAGCAGCCGCTCGTAGCGTTGGATCTGTGGGTGCTCGGTGACGTAGTACTCGTAGACGACCCGGGCGGCGCTCGGCGCCAGCGCGTAGCGGCCCGCGAAGCCCTCGGGAGCTTTCTTGCTCGCGTCCGTCAGGACGTGGTGGTCGAACCACTTGCCGACACCGGGTGAATAGGGCAGGTTCGCTACGATGTCATCCTCACCGAGGTGAAGCCGCCCCGTCGTGATGTCCTGCGGGTGAGCGAGCTGGATCTCCCCGACGTCCTCGCAGGTCGAAATCAGAATTGCACAAGTCAGCCCGTCCAGGTCTCCGCGCGCCACGAGTCGCATGACTCCCCCTTGCCGTTCGTTCCCGAAGCGTGCATGCCACCCGGCCAGGGTGCCAGTTCAACCGGGCAGCCCCGTCAGAGGTGCACGATTTGCCGAGAGGGGCTTCTTGGCCCTAACATCCCCCGGCTCCGACACGACCATGTCCTGGTATCGCAAGCTCCACTGGCAGATCATCATCGGCCTCACCCTGGGGCTGATCTACGGCGTGCTCGCGGCCGCCAAGGGCTGGGGTCGCTTCACCGAGGATTGGATCGGGCCGTTCGGCACGATCTTCATCAACTCGCTACAGCTTGGCCGATGACCTGAAGCAGGCCTCGGTGATCGTTGCCTCCATCGTCTACCACGCGGCGAGGCGGGACGAGGAGTCCCCGCAAGCCGATGACCCAGAACCCGCCGTAGAAGCCGAAGAAGGCGAGCGACGAGGACGGCTATGACTGAACCAGGAAAGGAGTACGCGATGCGCTGGTACGGGCAGCTCCACTGGCAGACGCTGATTGCCATGATCGCGGGCGCGCTCACAGGCTTCGTGTTCGGCGAACCTGCCGCGGACGCGTTCGGCTGGATCGGCGACCTGTTCATGAAGCTCCTGCGGATGATCATCGTCCCGCTGGTACTCACCTCGATCATCTCCGGCGTAGCCTCGGTCGGCGGGGGCAAGGCTCTCGGTCGTCTCTTCAGCAAGACGCTCGGGTATTACGTGCTGTCCAGCTTCCTGGCGGTGATTGTCGGACTCCTGATGGTCAACCTCATCCGGCCGGGCGTCGGCGCCAATATGACAGGGACGGCCCAGGGGGATCTTCCCGAACTGGACACGGCTACCTCTCCCCTTCAACTGCTGCTGGACCTCGTACCGGAAAACGTGGTTCAGGCGGCGGCCTCGGCCGACATGCTGGCACTCATCTTCTTCTGCATCGTTTTCGGCGCCGCCATTGCCACGCTACCCGACGGGACTCGTGACATCGTCACGCAGCTCTTCGATGCGCTTTTCCGCGCCATGATGAGGCTCACCTCGGGCATCATAAAGTTCCTCCCGATCGGCGTGTTCGCTCTGATCATGAAGATGGTGGCCACGACCGGTTTCGACGCGTTCAAGGCACTGGCCTTGTATGCGGTCACGATCGGTTCTGGGCTGACTATCCACCTCCTCGTCACGCTCCCGATCCTGCTGATCGTGCTGGGTCGGATCGCGCCACGCATTCACTTCGCCAACATGCGGCAACCCCTGCTGATCGCGTTCTCGACAAGCTCCTCGGGAGCGACCCTGCCGGTCACGCTGAACACGGTGGAAAAGAAGGTGGGCGTCTCGAACAAGGTGGCATCGTTCGTCCTCCCGATGGGTGCGACGGTGAACATGGACGGGACTGCGATCTTCGAATGCGTGGGCGCCCTGTTCATCGCTCAGGTCCTCGGCTTCGACCTCACGATCATGCAGCAGGGCGTAGTCGTAGTCACCGCCCTGCTGGCCTCCATCGGGGCTGCCGCAGTTCCGTCTGCCGGCCTGGTCGTGATCTTCATAGTCCTCGAGGCGATCGGGCTCAGGGGGCCCGAAGTCAACGTGATCGTGGGATCCATGCTCGCAGTCGACCGACCGCTGGACATGTACCGGACCTCCGTGAACGTGTTCAGCGACTCGTGCGGAGCAGCAATCGTCGCGCGCTCGGAGGGAGAGACGGAGGTCGACACAGTCATCCGGTAATCGATGATCGAGCGTCTCGACGACAGGCGCACGGCGTCGTGGTCCTGATCCTCGGCGTCGACCGCATCCTCGACATGCTGCGCACGGCGACCAACGCAACCGGCGACGCAGCCGTTGCCACGGTGGTGGCGGCTTCGGAGAACCAGCTGTGAACGCCCGATCGCTCCGAGGAAGCCGATCAGATTCGCAAGGCGTAGCGTCGCTCGGGTACTGCGTCGAGTCGGGCCACGCTCTCCGCAGCACCTCTCGCTCGAGCTGAACGTCCGGAACTCATGGCTCTGTGTCTCCGTGGCCAATCAGATCGTCACTAGTGGCCTGTAACAGGGGATTCGATACCGCTGCGACCGCCGATGTATCCCGCCTGGCTGCGTCGCTCATCGGTCAAATACTCCCGGTATTCTCCCTCTTCGGCTCCTTGCCATCCGGGCGCCTCGGCGCTCTCGCTGGCATCGATCTCCCTGTTACGGGCCACTAGGCTGCAGCCTTCCCCCGCCACGCGCGCAGCGCGGACATGAACGTCCTCATCTGGACGGGCGTACCGATCGAGATGCGGAGCCACTCGAGGTACGGGGGGAAATCACGGCCGACCAGAATGCCGCGATTCTTCATCGCCTCGCGAACCGCACCCGTCTGGCCGACCCGCGCCATCACGAAGTTCGCGTGGGAGTCCATCACCTCGATCCCGTCTTTCTGGAGCTGACTCACCAGCCAACGCCTCGTCTCGTTGTTGCGACGGGCCTGCTCGGCGATGTGCGCGTTGTCCGCCAGGCTGACGCGCGCCGCCTCGAGCGCCGCGACGTTCGTGTTGTTCAGGAGGAGGTGTCGCTTCATCGACGCGATCCGCGCGGCCGAGCCGAGCGCGAAGCCCAGGCGCATGCCCGCCAGGCCGTGGACCTTCGAGAACGTACGCGCCACCAGTACGTTGGGATAGCTGTGAATCCACTCTGTTGCCCGCGGGTAGTCGGGATCCTCCACGAAGTCGTGATACGCCTCGTCGACGAGGATCGGGACGTTCTCCGGCACGGCCTCGATGAATCGCAGCAGCTCCGGCCGCCGGACGATGGTTCCCGTCGGGTTGTTCGGGTTGCACACGTAGGCGAGTCCCGTGCTGGGACTACAGCGTCCCGCCATGGCGGGCAGGTCGTGGCGGTAGTCGGCGGTCAGGGGCACTTTGACCGGGCGTGCCGCCGGAATCCCGGCGTAGCCGAGCACCGCTTCGAAAGTCGGCTCGGCGACCACGAGGTCGCGACCCTCGTCGAGAAAGGCCATCGCAGCGAGACGCAGGATTTCGGTCGACCCGCAACCGAGCACGACATTCTTCTTCGCGAAGCCGTGGTGCTCGGCGACCAACTGCTCGAGCTCGCCGTGCCCCTGAGACGGATAGAGGCCCGCGCGCTCTTGCGACTGCGTCATGGCCTCGCGCGCTCGGACCGAAGGCCCGTAGGGATTCTCATTGGCGCTCAGGCGGATCGGCCCAGTGTCGCGCACCGCTGGACTCGAGAGGCCGGGTCGAGCGACGAGCGCGGCACCGACGCCGGCACCGAGCTTCCGGGCGAACAGACGGCGGGAAGTCACTGGCATCGGATCACCTCGTGTGAGAATCTCTGCGGGGCCGGACCTGCCCAGAGGGGAACGCGTGCTTCGAGTCGAATCGCTGAGCAAGCACTACGAGACACCGCGGGGAAATCTTGCGATCCTATCCGACATCTCCTTCGAGCTGGCCCCGGGCGATGCGATGTCGATCGTGGGGCCCTCGGGTAGCGGCAAGAGCACGCTGCTCTACATCATCGGGACCCTGGAGCCACCCAGCTCGGGGGGCGTCCGTTTCGACGACACGGATCCGTTTTCGTTGGGCGAGGCGCAGCTGGCGGCGTTCCGCAACAGCAAGATCGGCTTCGTCTTCCAGGATCACTGCCTGCTCCCCCAGTGCACGCTGGTCGAGAACATCCTGATCCCTACCCTGGTTGCCGAGCCACGCGAAGATCACACCGCACGCGCCGAAACGCTCCTGAACGCGGTGGGGCTCGGTGATCGTCTAGAGCATCGGCCCCACGAGCTGTCCGGCGGGGAGCGGCAGCGCGCGGCGATCGCACGTGCGCTCATCCTCGAGCCACAGCTGCTCCTGTGCGACGAGCCAACGGGCAATCTGGACCAGGCGACCGCAGACACGGTGGCGGACGTGATCGTGGGGCTGCGGGAGCGCCACAACACCACCCTCGTGATCGTGACACACAGCGCGCCCCTCGCGAGCCGTCTCCCGCTACGCCGCCGCCTGGCCGGGCAGCGGCTCATCGAAGCGTGAGGCTGCGCCGCTATCTCGGGCGCGGCCTGGCCCATTACTGGAAGCTCAACGCCGCGGTCGTCGGCGGCGTCGCCATCGCCGTCTCGACCCTGGCGGGGGCACTGCTGGTGGGCAGCTCGGTGCGTGGCAGCCTCAGAGCGATCGTTCTCGCGCGGATCGGCGCGACCGACTTCGCGCTGACGGCCCCCCGCTACTTCCGCGGCGCGCTCGCCGAAGAGATCGCGGTGACGGATGGCGCGATCCGCGGCGCGTATGGGCTCGTGAGCCTCGAAGGATCGATCTCGCACGAGCCCAGCGGGCGGCGCGCGACCGACGTCGCCGTCTACGGCATCGACGAGGGCTTCTTCAGCTTCCACGGCGTGACGGGTCCGGAGCTCGGCGCGCGCGAGGCGCGCCTCAGCCCCAGCCTCCAGGCCGAGCTGGCGGGCGAGGCCGGCGACACCCTGCTGCTGCAGATCGAGATCGCCGAGGCTGTGCCGGGCAGCTCGCTCTTCGGGCGTCGCGACGAGCCGGCCCAGACGCTTCGGCTGCGCTCGGCGGGCGCGCTGTCGCGAGAGGCGCTCGGAGAGTTCTCGCTGCGCGCCAACCAGCAGGCGGTTCGCGCGGTCTTCCTGCCGCTCGACCGGCTGCGGCGCGCCATCGGTCGAGCTGAAGCGGCAAACACGGTGCTGATCGCCACGGCTAACGAGTCGGTCGATCAGATGCAAATCGTGGCCGCGATCGCCGCGGCATGGCGACTGCCCGATCTCGGCCTGCGGGTGCGTTCGCTCGCTGCCCGAGCCGCCTTGTCCCTGGAGAGCGAGACCGCGATGCTGGACGAGGGCCTGCTCCAAGCGGCCCACGGCGCCGCCGCCAACGCCGGGCTCGAGGGCCGCGAGCTGCTGAGCTACCTGGCGAACACAATCCGCATCGGAGACCGCGAGATCCCCTACTCGCTCGTGACCGGCGTGGAGCGGGACAGCGCGGCGATCGCCGCTGTCGAGATGGGGTCGACAGACGCCATCGTGCTGAACGAGTGGGCCGCGCGCGAGCTGCGGGCGGCCGTGGGCGACCCCGTAGAGCTCGAGTACTTCCTGTGGCACGAGTCGGGTCGGCTCGAGACGAGCACGGCCAGCTTCACCCTCACGGGCATCGTCCCTCTGCGCGGTGCGGCGGCCGACCCGACGCTCGCCCCGGAGTATCCGGGCATCACCGACTCGCTACGTCTATCCGACTGGGATCCGCCGTTCCCCGTCGATCTTTCGCGTGTTCGCGATCAAGACGAGGAATATTGGGACAGCCATCGCGCGACACCCAAGGCCTTCGTGCCGATCGAGCGCGCTCGCGAGCTCTGGCGACACCGGCGAGGCCGGGCAACTTCGCTGCGCTTGCGCGACCCGGCCAACGACGTCGAGTCGGCGGCCGCGCGCTACGCGGACGAGCTTCGCTCGGCCCTCGACCCTCTGCGACATGGGCTTCACCTGGAAGCGGTGCGGGCGCGGGGCCTGCAGGCAGCGCGGGGCGCGACGGATTTCGGCGAGTACTTCGGCTACTTCAGCTTCTTCCTGATCGCGGCGGCACTGCTGCTCGCCGCGCTGTTCTTCCGCCTCGGCATCGAGCAGCGACTCCGCGAGCTCGGTCTGCTGCGGGCGGTCGGCTTCGACTCGCGACACGTGAGGTACGTCTTCCACGGAGAGGGCGCCGCGCTCGCACTGCTCGGCAGCGTGATCGGAGCGCTCGGTGCGTACGCCTACGCGGGGCTGATGATGCTGGGCCTGCGGACCGTCTGGTCCGAAGCCGTCGGAACGAGCCAGCTCGAGCTCGTCGTCACGCCTGCCGCGCTCGTCGGCGGAGTGCTCGGCGGGCTGGCCAGTGCCACGCTGTGCATCGCACTGACGCTGCGCGGGCTCGAGGGCCTCTCGACGCGATCGCTGCTCTCCGGATCGCGAGAGGTCCTCGCGGCGGCCCGGCTCGAGGCCGGCGCTCGCAGCCGCTCGGTCGCGTGGGGTGGCGCCGCCCTCGCCGTGGCCCTCGTCGTCGCCTCGGCGCTTCGCGTGATTCCGGATGTCGCGGGCTTCTTCGGCGCGGGCGGCGCGTTGCTGGTCGCGAGCTTCGCGGCCTGCTGGCGCTGGCTGAGCGGCGGTGCGAGCCTGGCAGCGGCGGGGGGAAGCGGCGCCCTGTGGCTCGGCGCACGCAATGCCTCGTTCCGGCCCGGCCGCAGCGTTCTGGGGATCGCCTTGATCGCCTTCGCCAGCTTCGTCATCGTGGCGGTCGGCGCTTTCCGGCACGAGGGGATCGAGACTTCCGAGGACCCCGCTTCGCCGGGTGGCGGTTTCGGGCTCCTGGCGGAGTCGCTGGTGCCGCTGCACCACGATCCCGACAGCCCCGCGGGTCGGGTCGCCCTCGGTCTCGACGAGGCCGCGTTCGAGGGCATCGCCTTTTCTCGTTTCCGCCTGCGTCCGGGCGAGGACGCGAGCTGCCTGAACCTGTATCGTCCAGGCGACCCGCGCATCCTCGCGCCGAGCCGCGAATTCGTCGAGCAGGCCCGCTTCAGCTTCGCAGCCTCTCTCGCCGAAACCGACATCGAGCGCGAGAACCCCTGGCTGCTGCTCGATCGCGAACCCCGAGACGGCGCGATCCCGGCCATCGCCGATCAGAACTCTCTGATGTACGTCCTCCACAAGTCGCTCGGCGACGTGCTCGAGGTGCCGCGGCCCGGCACGACGCCCCTCAGGCTCGAGATCGTCGCGGCTCTCAGGAAGGGCCTCTTCCAGTCCGAGCTGCTGATCTCGGAGCGCGATTTCTTGAACGCCTTTCCGGAGCGGGCCGGGTATCGCTTCTTCCTGATCGACGCCCCGCGACCACGGCTGACGGAGGCGAGCGGAGCGCTCGAGTCGCGCCTCGTCGACTTCGGGCTCGACGTAGAGCCGACCGGCGAGCGCCTGGCGACTTTCAACCGGGTCGAGAACACCTACCTCGCCACCTTCCAGACCCTGGGCGCCCTGGGGCTGCTGCTCGGCACCATCGGGCTCGCCACGGTTCTCGTTCGCAATGCCCTCGAGCAACGGCGCGAGCTGGCGCTGCTCCGCGCCGTCGGGTACCAGGGCCGCCACCTCACCGCGATGGTCGTCGCCGAGAACGCCGTACTACTCGGGCTGGGCCTCGCGATAGGAACGGGCTCCGCCCTCGTCGCGATCGCCCCGGCTGCCTTCGGTCAAGGTGGGCACCTGCCGGTCGCAACACTGGTGCGGCTGCTCAGCGCCGTCGTGGCCACGGGTCTGGCCGTCTCGTGGCTTGCGGTGACCATGATCCGCCGCTGGCCGCTGCTCGAGTCACTCCGAACAGAGTAGGGGTCGCTCGGGAGACGGAGGGAAGCTCCTCCAGGGTGCCGCTGGTCTCCGGCCCGTTGTCCGCGGCGTCGCCGAGGCGCTCGACGGCATCGCCGAGCAGCTTCTTCAGCGTCGCCGCGTCGGGACGTCGGTCCGGTCGCTTCTCGAGTGCCGCCTGCACGACGCCCTGCATCTCGAGGCGCACGTCGGGGTGACAGCTCCTGAGCGGCGGGAGTGGATCGTTGATGTGGGCTATCGCCACGGCCATCGCATCGGTCTGGTTGACGAATGGCAGCCGGCCCTCGAGCAGCTCGTAGAGCATCACGCCGACGCTGTACACGTCGGAGCGTCCGTCGTACGGCCGGCCCTGAAAGCGCTCCGGTGCCATGAACACGGGGGTTCCGAGGATGGTTCCCTTCAGCGTGAGGCTCTTGGACATCGCTTCGCTTCCCGCGATCTTGGCGATCCCGAAGTCGAGCACCTTGATGATCTCGCCCTGCGGCGTCTCGTTGATGAAGACGTTCGAGGGCTTGATGGCACGGTGAATGATGCCCTGCTCGTGCGCCACGCCCAGCGCGTCGCACACGGGGAGGAGCAGTTGAGCACAGCGCTTCGGCGTCGTGGCCTCGTACAGCTCCAGCTCGTCCTGGAGCGAGCGACCCTCCAGCATCTCCATCACGAGGTAGGCCGTGCCGTTGGGGGCGACGCCGAAATCGAAGACTTGAACCGCATTCGGGTGCTTCACCCGACAAGCGGAGATTTCCTCGCGACGAAAACGCGTGACGGCCTCCTCGCCGGTCTCCACGGCGCTCTGCAGCAGCTTCACCGCGACGGTCGTCTCGAGCTCGAGGTGAGTGGCGCGGTAGACGGCTCCGAAGGCGCCGGCTCCAACGACCGACCCGAGCTTGTACCGATCCGCCAGGACCGACCCGGGCCCGACGTCGCCGAACTTGCCCGCCGCGGCCGCGGCCGCGGCGGCGGCCTGTGTCGCCCGCTTCGCACGAGGTGTCTTGTTGCGGAGCTGGGCGTTGACGCGAGCCAGCACCACCGGAAAGTCGATCGGCTTGGTCACGTAGTCGTTGGCCCCGAGGTCGAGGGCCGTGACCACGTCGTCGCTATCGGTTTTCGCCGTCGCCATGATGATCGGCAGCTCGTCATCGCTGAACGTCTCGCGGACCGTCTTGAGCGCGAATCCGAATCGTACCCGATCCCCGGCGGGAAGCCGATCCCCCCGACGCTGACCGGGACCGTCTCACCCGGCCGGGTCCGCCTGAAGGAGACGACTCGGCAAGGCGTGGTCCAGCCGGGCTTCGAGCGCCCGCGAGGCCCTCGTGAGCGCGCCCATGTCGACTCCCGTGGCGATCCCCATGCCATCGAGCATGAACAGCAGGTCCTCGGTCGCGAGGTTGCCCGATGCGCCGGGAGCGTAGGGGCAGCCGCCGAGCCCGCCGGCTGAGGTGTCGCCGATCGCGATCCCGATGTTCAGCGCGGCGAGCACGTTTGCGAGCGCCGTGCCCCGCGTGTCGTGAAAGTGGACCGCCAGCGCCGCGGGAGGCAGCCGTTCGGCGAGCCCGCCCATCACGTCCTCCACCTGTGACGGCACCGCGACCCCGATCGTGTCGCCAATCGATATCTCTGAGCAACCGACCCCGATCAAGCGTTCGGCGACCTCGAAGACCTTAGTCGGGAGCGATCGACCCCTCGTAAGGGCAGCCGAAGCACGTCGACACGTAGCCCCGTACCCAGATTCCATCACGCAGGGCGTCGCCGACGAATCCGCGAAAACGCTCGAACGACTCATCTATCGAAGCGTCGATGTTCTTCTGATTGAAGGTCTCGCTCGCCGCCGTGAAGACCGCGATTTCGCGGGCGCCCGCTTCGAGCGCGGCCTCGAACCCCTTGCGATTCGGAACGAGCACCGGGAGCCGCACCCCATCCCGTCGCTCGACGCGTCGGAGCACCTCCGCGCTCCCGGCCATCTGCGGCACCCGGCTCGGCGACACGAATGCGCCCACCTCGACCACCCGAAGGCCCGCCTGGACCAACCCGTCGCAGAGGGCCACGCGGTCGTCGACGCTCAGCTGCGCGGCCTCGTTCTGAAGACCGTCGCGTGGCCCGACCTCGACGATGGTGACGCTCTGGGGACGGCTCACGGCTCCAGCTCGACGAGCACCCGCCCGGGCGCGACCAGCTCGCCGACGCTCGTCGCGATCTGCCTGACCCGTCCCGCCCTGGGCGTGCGGACGGAGTTCTCATCTTCATCGCCTCGATCACGAGGATCACCTCTCCCTTGGCGACGCTCTGCCCTTCCTCGACGGAGACGGAGATGACTTTGCCCGGCATCGGCGCCTCGAGCCCACCCGTCGCGCCCCGTGTGGCCGGGCGCTGGCCCTCGCCCAGATCTCGGAGCCGATAGGCCCGGCCCCGCCAGAAGAGGTGGATCGTGTCTCCTTCCCGAACGCAATGGAATGGCTCGCGCCCGCCACTTCGATCCAGGACGAAACGGCCCGGCGCGATCTGGTGGATGCGGACCGGCGTGTGCTCGCCATCGACGATGACTTTATCGCAGTCTCGGGCGTGGCGGACGACGACTTCCCGGACGTCGTCCGGACCACACTCGACGCGTCTCACTAGCTCCCCACCCTCCAGTGGCCGAGGCTGTCCCACGAATCGTGGCGGGCCTCGCTCCCGGAGGCCCGGCGCGACAGCGGGGACGCGACGAGTGCAGCGGCCAGGGCCTCGCTCGAGAGCGGCTCGACGGCAGCGGCTTCGAGCGTGGCGATGAACCCGGTATGCAGGTCCCCGGCTCGGAAGCCGTCGGATTCCACGATCGCGCGCAGGCGCGCGTGGTTGGTGGTGACACCGAGGGCAACGGCGTGTCGCAGCGTATCGGACATCCTGTCGATCGCCTCGGCGCGATCGGCGCCCCACGTGATCAGCTTTGCCAAGAGCGGGTCGTGGTGGATGCGACGACGGAGCCAGCCTCGACGCCGCTGTCGACACGAACACCCGGCCCGCTCGCCACGTGGAAGTGCAGGATCGTGCCGGGCGAAGGAGCATCGTCGGCGTCTGGATCTTCGGCGTAGAGGCGGCACTCGATCGAATGCCCGCGCGAGGTGATCTGCTCCTGCGCCACGGGCAGCCGTCCGCTGGCGGCGGTCTGCAGCTGCAGGCGCACGAGGTCGAGCCCCGTCACGGCCTCGGTCACGGGATGCTCGACCTGGAGCCGCGTATTCATCTCGAGAAAGAAGAAGTTGCCGCCGTGATCGAGCAGGAACTCGACGGTCCCCGCGTTCCGGTAGCCGACGATCTCGGCAGCCTTCCGCCCAGCAGCGCACAGGGCCGCCCGTTGGCGGTCGTCCAGGCCCGGGCTGGGGGACTCCTCGACGACCTTCTGGTGACGCCGCTGCACGGAGCATTCGCGCTCGAACAGGTGAACCGCGCTCTCGCCGTCCCCGAGCACCTGCACCTCGACATGTCGGGACCGCTCCACGTAGCGCTCGAGAATCAGGTTGTCGTCACCGAACGATGAGGACGCCTCGCGCCGGCATGCGCCGAGCACCTCCGCCAGCTGTTCGGCGTCGCGCGCCACGCGCATCCCCTTGCCCCCACCGCCCCGCGCGGGCTTGGCGAGAATCGGCCAGCCGACGATCTCCGCTTCGGCGAGCAGCGAGGCATCCGTCTGATCCTCACCGTCGTAGCCGGGGAGGACCGCCACGCCGGACGCGGCCATCAAGCGCCGGGCGTGGCGCTTGTCGCCCATCCGGGCGTGGACTTCGGCCGGCGGACCGACGAAGACGAGGCCGGCAGACTCGACGGCGTCCGCGAGCTCCGGGCTCTCGCTCAAGAATCCGTAACCCGGGTGGAGAGCGTCGTCGGCGGTGTCCCTGGCGGCATCGAGCAGCGCGGCGATGTTCAGGTACGAGCCCGCCGCGTCTGCGGGACCGATGGGACGGGCCTCGTCGGCGACGCGCACGTGGAGGGCGCCTGCGTCGACGTCCGAGTAGACGGCGACCGTTTCGATCCCCATCGCTCGACAGCTGCGGGCGATGCGGACCGCGATCTCGCCCCGATTCGCGATCAGCACCTTGGAAATGGGTTTCATCTTCGAGTGGGCCACAGAGGCACTGAGGACACAGAGAACGCACTGAGGGACGGCAGGGCTGAGAATCTCTCGACTTCCTGATCTGCTCCTGAGGACCCGCGTCGAGACAGAGCGGTCACTCGAGAAGAGACGGCAGCTGCCACGGTGGGATGTTCACGGTTCAAGGCCGCAGCTCATTCCGTCCCTCTGTGTCTCTGTGGCTGGCCGTTGTTGCCAGTTGGGCCGACGCTTTTCGAGGAAGGCTCGCATCCCCTCTTGTCCCTCGGGCGTCGTGCGAATCTCGGCGATGCGCTCGATCGTCGCTTCCTCGACCTCCGCTGGCGGCTCGTGGGCGACGGCCCGGATCGATGCCTTGGCCGCGGAGATGGCTCGCGGGCCGGCCTGGAGCAGCTCGGCGACGCGACTCGCGACGGCCTCATCCAACTCGGCTTCGGGAACGACGTGGCCGACGAGCCTTATTTCACGAGCCCGCTGTGCATCGAACCGCTCTCCGGTGAGGAAGAGCTCGCGGGCCGCCGTCACGCCGATGCGGGCGCACACGTAGGGCGAGATCACCGCCGGGACCAGACCGAGTCGGACCTCGGTAAAGCCGAAACGCGCGTCCCGTGTCGCGATGCCGATGTCGGACGCGGCGACGAGTCCGGCACCACCGCCGAGGGCAGCCCCGTGAACGCGGGCCACCACCGGCGTGGGTGACTCGTCGATGACGCGGAACAATTCCGCCAGGCGGCGTGCCTCCGTGAGGTTCTCCTCGCGGCTGAAATCCGCCATCGAGCGCATCCAGCCCAGGTCCGCACCTGCGCTGAACACGGGGCCTCGGCCGCCGATGACGATCACCTGCACGTCCTCGCACTCCCGCAGGCCGAGCATCAGATCGGTCAGCTCGCATCTTGGCGTCGAACGCATTGCGGGCCCCGGGACGCGAGAGCCAGACCCGGGCCACCGGGCCTTCCGTTTCGACTTCCAGGCGCTCCATCTGGCTCACATCCGGAACACGCCGAAGCGGGTCTCCGGAATCGGTGCGTTCAAGGCGGCCGAGATTCCGAGCCCGAGCGCGGCCCGTGTCTGGCGCGGTGGGATGACCCCGTCGTCCCAGAGCCGCGCGCTCGAGTAGAAGGGGCTTCCCTCCGTCTCGTACTTCTCGATGATCTGCGCCTTGTAGGCCGCCTCTTCTTCGAGGCTCATGCTCTCACCGTGACGCTCCAGCTGGTCCCGCTTGACCTGGGCCAGCACGGAAGCCGCCTGCTCTCCTCCCATCACGGAGATGCGTGAGCCCGGCCACATGCACAGCTGGCGGGGCTGGTAGGCGCGGCCACACATACCGTAGTTGCCGGCTCCGAAGCTGCCGCCGATGATGACCGTGAACTTCGGCACCGCCGCGTTCGCCACGGCGTGCACCATCTTGGCCCCGTCCTTGGCGATGCCGCCGTGCTCGTATTGCTTGCCGACGATGAAGCCGGTGATGTTCTGGAGAAACACGAGCGGTGTTCGTCTCGGGCAGCACATCTCGATGAAATGAGTCGCCTTGAGCGCGCTCTCCGAGAAGAGCACGCCATTGTTGGCGAGGATGCCGACCGGATAGCCCATGATGCGCGCGAAACCGGTCACGAGAGAAGGTCCGTAGCGCGCCTTGAACTCGCTGAAACGCGATCCGTCGACCAGGCGCGCGATCACCTCGCGCACGTCGTACGCCTCGCGCGGGTTGCTTGGGATCACGCCGCCCAGCTCGGCCGGATCGTAGGCGGGGTCTTCCGGCTCGCTCACCTCCCACGGCGGTTGCTTGCGTGAGGTCAGCCGCGAGACGATCTCCCGCGCTCGCGCGAGGGCTTCTGCGTCGTCGGCCGCCAGGTGGTCGGCCACACCGCTGATGCGCGTGTGCACGTCGGCGCCGCCCAACTCCTCCGCGCTGACCTCCTCGCCCGTGGCGGCTTTCACGAGCGGCGGGCCGCCCAGGAAGATGGTTCCTCGACCCTTGACAATGACGGTTTCGTCGCTCATCGCTGGAACGTAGGCGCCGCCCGCCGTGCAGGAGCCGAGCACGACGCTGATCTGCGGCACCGCGTCCGCCGACAGCCGCACCTCGTTGTAGAAGATGCGGCCGAAGTGCTCGCGATCGGGAAAGACCTCGGCCTGAAGCGGCAGGAAGGCCCCCCGGAGTCGACGAGATGGATGCAGGGGAGACGATTCTCGGCGGCGATTTCCTGGGCCCTCAGGTGCTTCTTGACCGTCATCGGGAAGTAGGTGCCGCCCTTCACGGTCGGATCGTTGGCGATCACCATGACCTCCCGGCCGTGCACGCGCCCGATGCCGGTGACCACGCCGGCGCATGGCGCCGCCCCGTCGTACATCGCGTCTGCGGCGAGCGCGCCGATCTCGAGAAACGGAGTGGCGGGATCGAGCAGACGCTCGACGCGCTCGCGAACCGGAAGCTTCCCCTGGCTCCGCTGTCGCTCTTGTGCCCGCGACCCGCCGCCGGCTCGCGCGATCTCGAGACGGCGCTCCAACTCGGCTTCGAGCGCCGTCATGCTCTCCTGGTTCGCGCGGAACCCGTCGGCGCCTGGATCGACGTGGCTTTCGAGAACACTCAACTTGGCGGCACCTCGGCCGCGCGAGTATGCCAGAAACGAAGCGGAAGGCGAGGCGGCTGCCGAACGGCGGAGGGCCGATAATGTGTCGATGACCCGGCTCGAGACGCTCTTCCTCGACGCGGGCGGCGTGCTGGTCCACCCGAACTGGGTGCGCGTCGGCGAGGCGCGCGCCATGGAGTCGAAGTTGCGGATGCGGACCTGGCCGCTGCGGAGCCGAGGGCCAAGCTCGAGCTGGATCGCCCGGTGGGGGACTCGACCGACGCGTCCCGCGGCGAAGACTACTTTCATCGCGTCGCCCGCCTCGCGGGGGTGGAGCGGTCATCCGCGACCGAAACGGCGCTCGACGAGCTGCGCGCGTATCACGACCGTCACAATCTCTGGGAGCACGTGCCCGACGCTGTCCGGGGTTTCCTGTCGCGGCTCCAATCCGGCGGCGTCCGCCTCGTGCTCGTCTCGAACGCGAACGGCACGGTGCGCGACAACTTCGCGCGGCTTGGCCTGGCGCGCTTCTTCCACACCCTGATCGACTCTCACGAGGAAGGGTGCGAAAAGCCCTACCCGCGACTGTTCCAGATCGCGCTCGAGCGTGCCGGCGCCCGCCCCGCGGCAGTCGCGCATCTGGGCGATTTCTTCCACATCGACGTGACCGGCGCCCGCGCCGCGGGAATCGAAGGGTGGCTCTTCGACCCGGAGGGTCTTCACTCCGACAAGGACTGCCGTCGCTTTTCGAGTCTCGACGAGGTGCTGGCGGCCGTTCTCGAACCCGTGCCCTAGCCCCTCTCCGCCAGCCTTTCGACGTCGGCGACCGCGACCCCTTCGATGCGCAGCAGCTTGTCCCGCCCCGCGTCCCCCCGCAGCAGGCTGACGGCTCTCTGGGGAACGCCGAGCCTCTTGCCGAGAAACCTGATCAGGGCGCGATTGGCCGCTCCTTCCACCGGGGGCGCCTGCAGTCGCACACACAGAGCCCCGCGGCGCACGCCGACGATCGCGTTCTGGGAGGCGCGCGGCGTGACCCGCACCGCGAGCTGAACCGCCCCGTTCACCGATCTCGCCTGAAGCTCCTCCACGTCCGGCCGCGAGGCCGGCGCCATCAGCTGGAGGACTCGGATCGTTTCAGGAAGCGCAGGTTCTGATCCTGCTCGGCCTCCTGCTCGAGGTCGAGCACGCGGGTGAGCTGGCCGATCAGGCCCCGAATGTCGGCGCGCAGGGACTGGCGCTGATTGTGGAGGTCCAGGATGTCGCGCTCGAGCTCCGAGGCTCGCGTCTGGGCGAGGCCGAGCAGTTGATCCGCTTTGAGCTCGGCTTCCTTCACCACGACTTCGGCCTGCTTGTGGCTGGCGCTCTTGATCTCCTCGGAGAGGCGCTGTGCCGTGAGCAGGGTGTTCTTCAGGATCGTCTCGCGCTAGTGGTGCTCTTCGACGAGGCCGCGGAGAGACTGCACCTCCTGCTCGAGCCGATCGTGGGCCTGCTGAAGGCTCGCCAGCTCCTCCGCCACGAGGGTGAGGAACTGCCGGACCTCCTCGGGATCGAAGCCACGAAAACGAGTCGGAAACGACTGCCGCTGAACGTCCATCGGCGTCAGTCTCACACCATCGCCCTCCCGGATCGCGTTCTGATCAGCGTAACCGCGTCCCTATATCGTACAGCGTCTGCACGATCGCCACGCGCGAGAAGACCACGATTCCGAACAGCACCAGAAACGAGATATCGAGAGGGAAATAGCGCAGGTTCGCGGGCAGCAAGCGCCGGATCCGGTGCGTCAAGGGATCCGTCGCCATCATCAGGAAACGGACGATCGGGTTGTAGGGGTTCGCGTCGACCCACGAGATGATCGCCCGGCCGATCAGGACGAAGGTGTAGATGTGCAGGACCATGTCCAGCACGGCGGCGAATCCGCGCAGCATGTTCCCCAGGATGAACATCCCTACTCCTTCCTCGGCCTCGGGCCAAAAAGCGCCGTCCCGACTCGAACGAGGGTCGCCCCCTCCTCGACGGCGGCTTCGAAATCATGGCTCATACCCATCGACAGCTCGCTTCCCGCAAGCAGGCCGCGCTCCACCGCAGCGTCACGGAGCTCCCGGAGCCGAGCGAAGCACGGTCTGACGTCCTCGGGATTCTCCCGGTAGGCGGGCATCGTCATCAAGCCGTCGATCTCCAGGCCGTCCAGCTCCCGGCCGCATTCGAGAAGCGGAAGCAACTGGTCCTCGGAGACGCCGTGCTTCGTCCCCTCCTCCGACAGGTTGACCTGGACGAGGCCTCGGATCGGCTTTTCGCGCTCGCGTCCCAGGCTCGCGAGGCGTCGCGCCAGGCCTTCTGTGTCGACACTGTGGACGCATTCGAAGATGGCGGCGGCCTTGCGGGCCTTGTTGCCTTGAAGATGGCCGATGAGGTGCCAGCGCAGGCCGGCGTCTGCCAGGGTCGCGAGTGTCGTCGCCTTGGCCTCCGCTTCTTGAGCCTTGTTCTCGCCGAAGATGCGCAGACCCGCTTCGAACCCCGCTCGAACCTCCTCGGCCGTCTTCATCTTGCTGACGGCGACCAGCGTGACGTCGTCGACCCTGCGGCCCGATCGCCTGGCAGCTTGCTCGATGCGCTCCCGGACCCTGGCGACCCGGGCGATTATCACTTCTTGAGAGCCTGTAACAGGCCCTCCGCTGTCGCTTTGTTCTGTTCGTGCTCAGGCGACATCGAGAGGTACCGCTCCAGGCGCTCGACGGCCGCGTCGATATTCGACTGACCCACGGCCAGGGTTCCGAGATGGAAGTGCACCTCGGGGTTGCCCGGGTCGAGCTGTTCGGATTTCTGGAACGCGGCGAGCGCCTCGGCGGTGTTGCCGGCGTTCAGGTTGAAGATCCCCCGGTTGAAATGAACGCGCGCGTCTTCGCTCTCGTCGCCCGCCGCAGCGTCCATCAGTGCGAGCGCCTCGGCCGCCCGGCCGGTGTCCTGGTACAGCTCCGAGAGCGCCAGCTTGGCGTCTGCATGTTCGGCTTCGAGCTCGATCGCCTTCTTCAACGAGGCCTCGGCGGCCTCCCAATGCTGCTTCTGAATCAAGACGAAGCCCTTCCTTGTAGTGCCCCTCCGCGAGACCGGGCGCGACATCGATCACCCCGTCGAAGGCCGCGAGCGCCTCGTCGTATCTGCCCGCGCGTGTCAGCTCGCTGCCGCGGTCGAAGGTCTTCTTCGCCTTGTTGCGCATCTCGTCGAGCGGGGGAACGAGCGCGAGCGCCACCATCCGGAACTCCGGAAGCCTGGTCTGGCCCGAAAGACGATGCTCGAACGTGCCGCCCACGTAGCCCTCTTTCTGGAACGTGATTCGGAAGAGCCCAGCACTCAAGCCCACCTGAATGTACTCGCCCTCCTCGTCGCTCGACGTCGCCAACGTCCGGCGCGCGCTGCCCAGGTACTCGAGCACGACCTCGGTGCCCTCGAGGGGCTGTCCCTCCTGGTCCATGACGTTGCCGCGCACGATGGTGCTGTTCTGGGCCGGAGCTTCACTCGCGACGAGACACACGAGTGCGGCGAACCACAGTCCTCGCTTCATCGCTCGACTCCCCTCGAACCCCGATGTTCTCACGCTGGGCGGGGCCGCTTAGCCTGCGCCCCCGGCGGCGCCCGACAGCAGGCGCTCTCGCTCGCTTCCGAGGTCGCGCTTCACGAAGGAGAGCTCTTGCCGCGCGCACGACAGCAGCTCCGCGAGATCGGCAAAGGACGCCTCCCGAGCCCCCGCTTCCAGCCGGCCGCAGCGCTCGGCGAGGCGGACGGCGCCCGTGACGCCACAGCTGCCCCGCAAGCGGTGGGCGCAGCGCTCGATCGCCCGGCGCTCCTCCTGCGCAATCGCGGCAGCAATCTCGTCGAGCCCATCCTCGGCGGCCACGAGGAACTCTTCGATCGACTCCACCACGAACTCGACGGATGTGAAAGAGAGGATATCGGCGAGCATCGCCGCATCGACGTGCGGCAACGCCGGTTTTGGTGGCTCTTCCTTCATGACTCCGCAAGCCCGCTCAGGAGACGAAACGCTCGACCTCCAGCATCTCGTGGACGAGACGCGCCGGCGGCAGGCTCTCGAGAAAGCGTTTTCCGTAGCCCCGCTCGACCAGCCGGCTGTCCAGGACAGCCAGAATACCCCTATCCGAAGCCGACCGGATCAGGCGCCCCAGCCCCTGTTTGAGGCTCAAGACCGCGACCGGCACCTGGTAGTCCGCGAAGGGGTTCTCTCCGAGCTTGCGCAGGCGATCGATGCGGGCCGCAACGATCGGATCCGAGGGCGAGGCGAAAGGGAGTTTGTCGATGATGACGCACGAGAGCTGGTCACCGACGACGTCGACGCCCTGCCAGAACGATGCGGTCGCGAAGAGCACCGCCCCTTCGGTGCGACGGAACAGCTCCAGTAGCGCCGGCTTGGGCGCCTCACCCTGGATCATCAGCGGAAACTCGACCTCGCCCGCGACGCGCTCGGCAACCGCATTCATGTTCGCGTATGAAGTGAAGAGGACGAAGGCACGACCGCGGCTGTGATCGAGCAGGTCGATCACCTCGCTGGCGGCTTTCTCGACGAACTGCGGAGAGCGGGGATCGGGCATGCCACGGGGAACGTAAAGAATCGTCCGGCGGGCGTAGTCGAAGGGCGACGGCAGGAGCAGCTCTTCGCTCTCGGAGGCCGCAATGCCCAGGCGTCCTCGCAGGTGCCCGAAACCACCGTCCACCGCCAGGGTGGCGGAGGTGAGGACGACCGCACGGGTGGGCTGGAACAGCTGCTCCTGGAGGACCGGCGCCACGTCGATCGGCATGGCGCGCGCGAAGACGGCGCGACCACGCTGCTCCACGAAGTAGACGTGCGAGTCGTCGGCGGCGCTCAGGACGAAGTTCAGCTGTTCCCCGAGCGTCTGGGCGCGCGTCGCGAGCCCGAGGAGAGGCTCTGGGCAGTCCGGCACTGCCCGGATCGCGGTACGCAGGCCGTCGAGGCGCGTGACGACGGTGTCGGCCGACTCGGTCAGCGGGGGCGGTTGCCAGCCGGGCGACAAGCGACGACCGACCACCCGGGAGAGCAGCTTGAACGTGATCTCGGCGTGACTCCGAATCGAGGCCACCTCGCTCAGGACTTCCCTCGCGTCCAGCTGCGCTGCAGCGAGCTCCCGCTCGACGTCCCGGCACAGGTCGTCGACCCGGTGGGACGACACCACGACCCCAAAGTACTGGGTGGCGACGTCTTCGAGTAGGTGAGCCTCGTCCACGATCAGGCTGTCGTAGGGAGGAATCACCTCGCCGAAGCTCGACTCCCTGACGGCGAGATCGGCACAGAGCAGGTGGTGGTTGACGATCACCAGTTCCGCCTCGACGGCCCGTTGCCGCATCAGCGTGACGAAACACGCGTCGAAATCCGGGCACGATTGGCCGATGCAGTTCTCGCTCGAAGCGGAGATCTCCCGCCAGAAGTCGACCACGTCTGGAAGCTCGGCGACCTCGCTCCGATCACCGATCTCCGTCCCGGGCGCCCACGACTCGACGGCGCGGAAGAGCGGGATCTCGTCCAGTCGGCGGAACTGCCCCGCCTCCCCAAAGGACCGGAAGCGCATCAGGCAGAGGTAGTTGCCACGTCCTTTCATGACGGCGACACGAAGCTCGCGACCGAGTGCTTGCTCCAGCAGGGGTATGTCCTTGCTGATCAGCTGCTCCTGGAGGTTCTTCGTCCCCGTCGAGACGACGACACGACGGCCGAGCGCCACCGCGGGGAGCAGGTAGGCGAGGGTCTTCCCGGTGCCCGTGCCGGCCTCGGCCATGAGCACTCCACCCTCGCGCAGCGTGCGGTCGACTGCCAGCGCGAGGTCCTGCTGCAGCGGCCGCTCCTCGAAGCCATCGAGGGAGCGGGCCAGCAGGCCGTCGCGGGCGAAGAAGGCGCCGATGTCCCTCGGCGCGAATTTCGGAGTCACACGAGAGATGTTACAGGGCGAGGGTCGCTCGGGTACCGCTTCGGGGCAGGCCACGCTGACCGAGAGCAGCGGTCGAACCCCCGCTCTCGGTATCACGTTCACCAAAGAGGCCTGCCCTACGCGGCACCTCTCGCTCAGGCTGGACGTTCATCGCCCTCATGGCTGATTCATCCTCGATCGGGCTTCCGAAGGATCGGAGCAGCCGTTTCTCCGTGCCTCTGTGCCTCTGTGCCTCTGTAGCTATCGTTGATGGTCCTGGAGGGGGCTAGAGCTGCGCCGCTGCTTCGTACCTCTCCAGACGCTCTGTGTAGAGCGGGAACGAGGCGCAGAGCTTGCGCGAGTCGGCCTTGACCTTCGCCAGCTCGGTCTCGTTTTCGACGTTGGCCAGGGCCCGGGCGATGAGCTGGCCCACCGTCACCATCTCGGGCTCCTTCATGCCCCGCGTAGTGATCGCTGGCGTCCCAATGCGGACACCGGAGGCGACCATGGGTTTGTTGGTGTCGAAAGGAATCGTGTTCTTGTTGACCGTGATGCCCGCCTTGTCGAGGGCGACCTCCGCCACCTTGCCGGTGATGCCTTTCGAGAAGACGTCGATGAGAACCAGATGGTTGTCGGTGCCCCCGGACACCAGGCGCCAGCCCTCGCCGGCCAGAGTTTCGGCGAGGGCTTTGGCGTTCGTGACGATCTGCTGCTGATATTCCTTGAAGCCGGGCGCCAGCGCCTCCTTGAAAGCCACCGACTTGGCGGCGATCACGTGCATCAGCGGTCCGCCCTGGACGCCGGGGAAGACGAGCCGGTCGAGGTCCTTCGCGTACTTCTCCTGGCACATGGCGAGGCCGCCGCGCGGGCCGCGCAGCGTCTTGTGGGTGGTCGTCGTCACGAACTCGGCGTGGGGGATCGGGCTCGGGTGAAGGCCCGCGGCAACGAGGCCCGCGATGTGAGCGATGTCCGCCATCACCACGGCGCCGCAGGCGTCGGCGGCCTTGCGCACGGCCGCGAAGTCGATCTCACGCGGATAGGCGGAGGCGCCCACTACGAGGATGCGGGGCTGGTGCTCCTCGGCCAGACGAATCAGCTCTTCGTAGTCGATCCGCTCGTCCTCCTTGCGGACGCCGTACGCGAAGACCTGAAAGTAGCGGCCCGAGAAGTTGAGCGGGTGGCCGTGGGTCAAGTGCCCGCCGTGAGAGAGGTCCATGCCGAGCAGGGCGTCACCCGGCTGGAGGACCGTCATGTAGACGGCGGTGTTGGCCTGAGCTCCGGAGTGCGGCTGCACGTTGGCGTGGTCGCACCCGAAGATCTCTTTGACGCGGTCGCGCGCCAGGCTTTCGGCGACGTCGACGAACTCGCAGCCGCCGTAGTAGCGGCGACCCGGGTAGCCCTCGGCGTACTTGTTCGTCAGCACTGTTCCGAGCGCTTCGAGAACGGCCTCCGAGACGAAGTTCTCCGAGGCGATCAGCTCCAGCTGGAGCTCTTGGCGACGGGTCTCGTTGCGGATCGCCTCAGCCACCTCGGGGTCCGTCTCGATCAAATGCTTCATGGGGTCCTCTCCTCGAAAAGGCCCGCAATTATACTTCCCACCCACCATGATCGAAGGTCGAGTCGTCGTCAATCGCCGGGGCGAGGATCGCCTGCGCCGCGGCCACGTCTGGGTCTTCCGCAGCGACGTCGTTCGAGCGGACTCCGTCGCTCCCGGAGCCATCGTCGAGGTGGCGAATGAGCGGGGTCGTGGGCTGGGCCTCGCGTTCTTCTCGGACCAATCGGAGATCACGCTACGACTCGTTTCCCGCGGAGGGCTTCCCGACGATTTCCTGCAGCGGAGGCTCGACGCCGCCATTGAGCTCCGGTCGAGAATCGCCGAGGGAGCCGAGGCCTACCGGCTCGTTCACGGCGAGGGCGACGGCCTGCCTGCCCTCATCGTCGATCGCTACGGCGACCACCTGGTCATCCAGACCCTCTGCCAGACCACCGAGTGACTGAAGAACGAGCTGGTCGCAATGCTCGCAGAGCGGCTGGAGCCGCGAGGAATCCTGGAGCGGAACGACCCCAGGGTGCGCGAGCTCGAGGGCCTCGAGCGACGCACGGGGGTCCTGTTCGGCGACGTCCCCGAGAGCGTGGAGATACGCGAGGGCGACGCCCGGCTCGCCGTCGACCTGCGCCGGGGGCAGAAGACCGGCCTGTTCCTCGACCAGCGGGAGAACCATCAGGCTGCTCGACGCTACGCCCGGGGCAGTGCCCTCGACGCCTTTTCGTCCGACGGCGGCTTCGCGCTGCAGCTGGCGGGCCGAGCGGACGACGTCCTGGCGATCGACGTGTCGGAAGAGGCGATCCGGCGGCTGGAAGGCAACGCCGCGTCGAGCGGCGTGTCGAACATCGAGACACGAGCCGCCAACGCATTCGACACGCTGCGCGAGTTGGAAAGGGCCGGTCGACGCTACGACACGATCGTGCTGGACCCACCGGCGTTCGCCAAGAGCAGAGCCTCGGTCCAGAAGGCGCGAGGAGGATACAAGGAGATCAACCTACGAGCACTCAAGCTGCTCCGGCCCGGTGGACATCTCATCACCTGCTCGTGCTCTTACCACATCAGCGATGATGATTTTCAGGCGATCCTCGAATCGGCCGCCGCAGACGCGCGCGTCAGCATGACGCTCGTCGAGCAGCGCAGCCAGGCACGCGACCACCCCGTTCTGCTCGGGGTTCCGGGAACGGGATACCTCAAATGCTTTGTTTTAAGGAAGTTACACTAACTATTTTGGGGGTCTCCATTTAACCGGAGGAGTCCAGGTTGGCAGTTCTCCACGGGCGGTTCGCTGGAGAGCGCTCCAGGCTCGGCGGGTGCCCGCGCGCCTGCGGCTGCGAGGGCGGCACTGCCCGGGGCCGCTGGGTGGCGATGAGGTCCTGGTAGCGCACCGGGTCGTGGGCGACGGCGAGCTCGAGCACTCGGTAGAACACCATCCCGCGGCTGCGGGAGGTGCGGCGGTTGAAGCGGAACGCGAACTCATTCAGGTAGCTGGCCAGGTGCGCGTCGTTCACCGAGCCCTGGTGGGTACCCAGCAACCACCGCTTGGCTAGCGAGGCGACCCGGTGCACTGCGGGCAGTAGCTCGCCGGGATCCTCCCCGCGGGTTCGGGCGGCCCGCTGGCTGCGCCGGTCGTGGACGTAGCCGAGCTTCTCCAGCCCGCGGTAGCCCTGCCAGCCGTCGGTGACGACCCTCGCGCCCGGCTCGACGTGAGCCGTTACAAAGGCGTGCAACGAGGCGGCCGACGCATCGGTCAGCGGCAGCATCCGGCACCGTCCGAATCCTCTCGGCTCCCGGACCTCCACCGCGATCCCGGTCAAAACCTTCTTGCCTTTGGCCCGGCCGCTGCGCAGCCCCGCCTCCTCACCGCCGATGTAGGTCTCATCTACCTGTACCATCCCGGCCAGCCGGTCCCGGCCCGGGCGCACCAGCACCGACCTCAGCCGATGGAGCATCGCCCACGCGGTCTGGTAGGAGCCGATCTCCAGCGTCCGCTTCAGGCTCAGCGCCGAGATCCCGTCCTTGCCGGTGGCGAACAGCCAGCAGGCGGTGAACCAAACCGTTAGCGGCGTGCGCGTCCGGTCAAAGATCGTGCCCGCTGTCACCGACGTACGGCCGCCGCACCCTGAGCACATGAAGCGACCGTCGCCCAGCCGCCAGCCCCCATCATGGCCGCAGTCCAAGCAGGCGAAGCTGGCGGACCACCGCAGCCACTCCAGGTAGTCCAGGCAGTCCGCATCGGTCCGGAACCAGGCCTGGAACTCGCCCACGGACCGCGGATAGTGCGTGCCAGCACGAGGCTGATCCACCGGCTCAGTTTACACCGGTTAAATGGATACCCCCGAACTATTTAATAGTATATAGAGACTCATATAACTTGATATTAATAAGCTAAGATAGTATCTTTGTGGTCGGAGGTTCGGATGAGACTCGACCAGTTCACTATCAAAGCGCAGGAAGCTCTCGCAGGCGCCGAGACCGAGGCCGCCAAGAAGGATCATCCCGAGGTCACGCCCGAGCATCTGCTCCACGCGCTCCTCACCCAGGAGCGGGGCGTCGTGCCCGCGATTCTCGGCAAGCTGGGCGCGGACAGCGCCACATTGATTGCCGAGGTCGAGAAGACGCTCGCCGGTCTTCCCGCGACGAAGGGCGCACCGACTCACGTGTCCGGGGCGACAGACGGCGTCCTCAAGCAAGCTCTGAGGGAAGCCGAGTCGCTCAAGGACAAGTACGTCTCGAGCGAGCATCTGCTGCTCGGCCTCTCCGAGTCCGCGGCTCCCGCAGGAAAGAGCCTGGCCCGCCACGGCGTCAAGAGAGACCGCATCCTCGTCGTTCTGCGTGAAATCCGCGGCAACCAGAGCGTCGACGACCCGAATGCGGAAGACCGTTACCAGGCGCTCGAGCGCTATGCCAGGGACCTGACCGCCCTGGCCCGTCGCGGCAAGCTCGACCCGGTCATCGGGCGCGACGACGAGGTCCGCCGTGTCGTCCAGGTCCTCTCTCGTCGCACCAAGAACAACCCGGTTCTGATCGGAGAGCCCGGCGTGGGCAAGACGGCGATCGTCGAGGGGCTCGCTCAGCGCATCGTATCGGGCGACATTCCGGAGTCGCTTCGTGACAAGCGTGTCGTGGCGCTGGACCTCGGGGCGCTGATCGCGGGGGCCAAGTATCGGGGCGAGTTCGAGGATCGCCTCAAGGCCGTCCTCAAGGAGGTTCAGGAGTCGGAGGGCGAGATCATCCTCTTCGTCGACGAGCTCCACACGGTCGTGGGCGCGGGCGCTTCGGAGGGCTCGATGGACGCCTCCAACATGCTCAAGCCCGCGCTCGCGCGCGGCGAGCTGCGCTGCGTGGGAGCCACGACGCTGAACGAGTATCAGAAGCACATCGAGAAGGACAGTGCCCTCGAACGGCGCTTCCAGCCCGTCGTCGTCGGAGAGCCCGACCTCGAGGGAACGATCGCCATCCTGCGCGGGCTCAAGGAGCGCTACGAGGTCCACCACGGGGTGCGCATCCAGGATGCCGCGCTGGTCGCCGCCGCGACGCTCTCGAACCGCTACATCACGGATCGCTTCTTGCCCGACAAGGCGATCGACCTGATGGACGAGGCCGCCTCCCGCCTGCGCATCGAAATCGACAGCATGCCCACGGAGATCGATCAGGTGGAGCGTCGCATCGTACAGCTCGAGGTCGAGCGCCAGGCGCTTCAGAAGGAGCGGGACCGGGCCTCCAAGGACCGCCGCCACAAGATCGAGAAGGAGCTGGCGGATCTCAAGGAGGAGAGCTCCGCGAAGAAGGCACACTGGCAACGGGAGAAGGAGGCGATTGCCAAGTTGCGCGCTCTGAAGGAACAGATCGAGCAGACCCGGGTCGAGAGCGAGCAGGCGACCAAGGGCGGCGAGCTCGAGAGAGCGGCGGAGCTACGCTACGGCGCCCTGCCAAAGCTCGAGGCGGAGCTCGAAGCGTGCAACGAGGCGCTCCAGCTGCTGCAGCAGGACCAGAAGATGCTCAAGGAGGAGGTCGACGCCGAAGACGTGGCGCAGGTGGTCTCCCGCTGGACGGGTATCCCGGTCGCGCGCATGCTCGAGGGCGAGGTCGAGCGGCTGCTGCGCATCGAGGACCGCTTGCGCGAACGCGTGGTGGGCCAGGACGAGGCCCTGACGCTAGTCGCCGACGCAGTGCGGCGCTCCCGCGCCGGCCTCGGCGACCCGCGCCGGCCCGTCGGCTCCTTCCTGTTCATGGGACCCACAGGCGTCGGCAAGACCGAGCTGGCGCGGGCTCTCGCGGAGTTTCTCTTCGACGACGAGCGCGCGATGGTCCGCATCGACATGTCCGAGTACATGGAGAGGCACGCCGTGGCGCGCCTCGTCGGCGCGCCGCCGGGGTACGTCGGCTACGACGAGGGGGGGCAGCTCACGGAGGCGATCCGCCGCCGGCCGTACGCCGTGGTGCTGTTCGACGAGGTCGAGAAGGCGCACCCCGACGTCTTCAACATCCTGCTACAGGTCCTCGAGGACGGCCGGCTCACAGACGGCAAGGGCCGGGTCGTGGACTTCCGAAGCACTGTCCTGATCATGACGTCGAACGTCGCATCGGACCTGATCCAGCGGATCGGAGACGATCCCGACCGCCTCGCGCTCGAGCTGAACGACGCGCTGCGCCAGACGTTCCGGCCCGAGTTCCTGAACCGCATCGACGAGACCGTCGTCTTCGGATCGCTCCAGCGCGAGCACATCAGGCGCATCGTCGACATCCAGCTGGCGGATGTCCGGCGCCGTCTGGCCGAGCGGAAGATCGGGATCGAGCTCACGGACGCGGCTCGCGACAAGCTCGCGGAGCGGGGCTGGGATCCGACCTTTGGCGCCCGACCCCTCAAGCGCACGATTCAGCGCATGGTGGAGAACCCGCTCGCCGTCGAGGTACTGGCGGGGCGCTTCAGGGAAGGCGATCAGGTCGCGGTCGACGCCGACGGCGACACCCTGACCTTCAAGAAGACTGTCCCCGAGATCGCGACGGCGTAGGGAGGTCTCGCCTCCTCGTCATCCTCCGCGCCCATCCAACGGCGTCCCGCGCCGGGCTCCCCCGCTCGCGTATGCGGGGCCGATCTCGCTCGGGATGACGAACCTTCCGGCGGGCTAGTACGCTTGTCGGCCGGCATGTTCGGACCACCTCTCCCATGACCCGCCCGTCGCTCGTTCGCGCGAGCCTCCTGGCCGCCCTCGCCGCTTTCGTCACGCTCTTCGTCCAGGTGCTGGTCCATCGCATCATCTCGGCAAAGCTGCTGAACAACTATGCGTTCCTGGTCATCTCGCTCACGATGCTGGGTTTCGCATTTTCGGGAGCGATGCTGACGCGCTGGCTCGAGCCCGTGCTCGAACGCTGGGGCGACGCCCTGACGGGCTTCGCCGCCGGCTTCGCTTTGAGCCTGCTCGGGGTGGCCTGGCTCTTCTACCGATCACCGGGCTTCCACATCATCCCGCCAGAGCGACTCGCCTTCCTGGCCGCGTTCGTGCGATTGATGCCGCTGGCCCTGCTCTTCGCGGTCCCGTTCCTCTTCGTTGGCCTCATCCTGGGCGCGTTGCTCTCCGCGCGAGACCTTCCAAGCCCCAGGGTGTATTCCTTCGATCTGGCCGGATCCGCGTTGGGCGCGTTCGCGTTGATCCCGGCGATTCGTCACCTCGGCGTCGAGCTGGGTCCCGTCCTGGCCTGCGCCTGCTGCTCCTCGGCACCATCGCTCTGGCTCCGCCACGAGACATGAGGGTCAGGGTGGTCGCCGGGGTCGCAGGACTCGCGGTCCTGCTCGGAGCCACCGCCCCGGATCGGGTTTTCAAGATGGTGTACCCGCCCCAGTCCACGGTCTGGATGTTCGAACAGTTCGGCCCACCCTACGGGCTCGAGCACGTCGCGTGGGACCCGGTCTCGCGAATCGAGGTCTCCCGCATCCCGACACCGCGCCCGATCTCATCGGGGTACCCATCACTGCTCGGCAGCAATCGCACATTCCATCAGCGCTTTCGGCGGATGCTCACCCAGAACAACTACGCCTTTACCTACGCTGTCGAGTACGACGGCCACCGCGCATCGCTGACGGAAATCGAGGAGACGCTCTACGCGTCCGCCTACCATGCAAGCTCCGTTGCCAGCCCCCAGGTAGCCGTGATCGGCGTCGGGGGTGGCTTCGACGTCCTCACGGCGCTGTTTTTCGAAGCGTCCAGCGTTCGAGCGGTCGAGATCAACGCCGCGACGATCGAGATCGTGACGAGCACCTTCGCAGACTACTTCCGGCCGTGGGTCGAGGATCCTCGCGTCGAACTGGTTGCCGGTGAGGGGCGCCATCACCTCACCGCGATCGACGAGCGCTTCGACATCCTCCAGCTCTCGGGGGTCGACTCCTACAGCGGGACCGCCGGCGCCGCCCACGTCTTCTCCGAGAGCTACCTCTACACCGAGGAGGCGTGGGACCTGTACCTGTCGCGGCTGAGCGACAACGGCATCGCCTGCATGATGCGCTTGGAGCTGAACCCGCCCCGCGAGATGTTGCGCGCGATGACGACCGCGGTCGCCGCTCTACGCCGCGCCGGCGTCGACAGTCCCGCCGACCACGTCATCGCAGTGGCGGAGTCCGGCTTCGCGATGACGGCTCTGCTCGTCAAGAAGACGCCGTTCACACGAGAGGAGGAGCTGCGCGTGGGCCGAGGGCAACGAGTACCTCACGTTTGCGGCTGGTCCGTCGATCAATCACCAGGACGTCAACAACTACCAGCGCTTCCTCAACCAGGCCGACCCGAAAGACGAAGCGCGCTTCATCGCCTCGGCACCCTTCGACATCTCCCCGGTCCCAGACGACCGCCCCTTCTTTTTCAAGTACTCTTTCTGGTGGCACCTCTGGAGCCACGACCCGCTCCTGCATACGTGGGCCCCCATAATGGAGCTGAGTGTCGTGCTGCTCTTCGCACTCGTGGGTCTCGCCACCTGCCTCTGCGTCGCGTTGCCTTTGCGCTACCTCTCAGGGCTCGGAGCAACTGTTCAGGGAAGCCGAAGGTACGGGATCTTCTTCGCGGGCTGCGGTATGGGCTTCATGGCCGTCGAGATCGCGCTGCTTCAGAAGTTCGGGCTGTTCCTGGGACACCCAAACCACGCTCTTTCGGTGGTGCTGGCCGCGTTGCTCGTGTCCAGCGGCCTCGGCGCGCTCGTTTCAAGCCGAACGATCCTGCTGCTCGGCGGAATCCGCTACGTCAGTTATGCGCTGTGCTTTCTCCTCCTGGCGATGCGGACTTTCGTCTTCCCCAGCCTCTCGGTGTGGATCGCCTGGTCCCTCTCGGCGCGGATCGTTCTGGTCTTCGCGGTCATCCTGCCGATCGGCCTGTGCCTGGGCGTCTTCGTCCCCGCCGGACTCGAGCACATCTAAGGAACGGGCCGCCGCCTACACGCCGTGGGCGTGGGGGATCAATGGGATCTTCTCCGTGATGGGTCCGATCCTGGCCGTCGCCTTCTCGGTGACCTGGGGCAACACGGCCCTTCTACTCCTCGCAGTGCCGATCTATCTCGCGGTCGGGTTCTCGCTTCCTGAAGGTCCGGGCGAGCCCGCCGACGGTCCTGCTCCCGAATCCGCCTGACCGCCCCCCTAGTGGCCTGCAACAGGGGATTCGATACCGCCGACCGCCGGTGCATCCCGCCTGGCTGTGTCGCTCATCGGTCAAATACTCCCGGTATTCTCCCTCTTCGGCTCCTTGCCATCCGGGCGCTTCGACGGTCTCGCTGGCATCGACCTCCCTGATACGGGCCACTAGGGCCGATAAGCGCGGAAAGACAGCGTCTCCCACCGCTTCGACCCGTCCTTGTATTTCATACGGAGCTTGATCTCGAGGGCATCCCCGTCGCGCTTCAACGTCAGGCCCTTGAAGATGGCACTGTTCTGTTCGACGCTCTCGAGGCGGAAGTCGACCGAGTCGGCCTTCTCTTCCCAAGCGGTGAAGTCACCGTGGAAGTGCTTTACCTTCATGACGAGTCCGTCGGCATCGGCCTCGAGGACGACGATCTCGTAGAAATTGACCTTGCCGTCCTGCACGAGGCGGAAAGTTCCCACCATCGTGCCGCCGAGCGGCTGGCTCCAGATCTCCTCCACCTGGCCACCGAAGCCTTCCCCGCGCCAGTGACCCGCCAGCCACGCCAGGTCCTCGACTCTCGGTTTCGCGGCTTCGGTCGTCGCGGTCGCCCCGCCGGCCAGTGCCAGGAGCAAAATCAAGCTCGTCATGCGTCCTCCTCGGACTCTTCGTAGGTCCCTATTCAACTAGACGCGCGGCGATGTCGGCATGAGACAAGCCGCCGAAGAGGAATCCCTCCCGTTCGGCCCCTTGCAGAGATGGGCCGGCGCCCAGCTAGCGGCGGAGCATAGAATCACTCGATGGCACGGGCACTGCCTGTCGAGCGCGAGAGAGCCTTCTGGGCCGGCCTGGCACACGCGAGGAGTTTCTTCATGGGCGAGGCCGATGTCCAGCGGGCCCTCGAGAAGTTGGCGCACAAGCTGGACGAGCTCGGAATCTCCTACGCCATCCTCGGAGCCATGGCGCTCAATGAGTGGGGCTATCGGCGCGTCACGGTCGACGTCGATGTCCTGCTGACAGTCGGTGGCTTGAGAAGCCTCAAGAAGGCCGTCCTCGGTCGGGGCTACGTCGAGAAGTTCCCGGGGAGCCGAGGCCTGCGCGATGCGGAGAACGGCGTCAACATCGACGTCGTTCTGGCTGGCGAGTACCCCGGTGATGGCAAAGAGAAACCGGTCGTCTTTCCCGATCCTGCGGAAGCAGCCGTCCGCGGCGAACGCGTCTCACTACTGCCGCTGCCGAAGCTGATCGAGCTGAAGCTGGCCTCGGGAATGAGCGCGCCGCATCGACTGAAGGATCTCGCCGACGTCATCGAGGTCGTGAGGGCCGTGGGTCTTTCAGAAAACCTCGCCGTCGAGCTCGACGAGTCGGTGCGCGGGAAGTACCGGGAGCTCTGGTCTGCCGCCCAGACGAGCGACCCCGAGTAGGGCCATCAGGGCGGGTGGAACAAATACCTCCGTCAGCGGCTGATGTCGCGCGCCGTGCCGAGGGGCGGGGCAGGTTCAGGAAGACGAGGTTCTCTCTGTGTGCTCCGTGCCTCCGTGGCCCAACCGGATCCTGATCAGATCGGCAGCTCCATCCCCTCCCGGGCCACGTCGTCCGAGTGCCACTCCCGGTTGGTGTGGTTGACGTGGATGAACCAGAGGCGGGCGGGACTGCCCGCGAGGAGCTTTCGGGTGTGCGACATCAGCGGGTGTGGAATGTCCCCGATGGCTCGATTCGGCAGCTCCTTGGATGAGGCGAAGGACCCGTCGAGGAAGGCGAAGTCGACCTCGTCGACCAGAGCACGGATGCTGCGGTCCCACTTCTCCCACTGGTCGATGTCGGGAATGAAGAGCAGCTTCTTGCGCGGCCCTTCGATGCGATAGCCGACGGTGTCGGAAAGTTCGTCCCGGTGCGGAACGGAGAATGCCGTCACGCGCAGACCGTCCCCGAGATCGACGGGACGATCCGGCGTCAGCGTCTCGAGTGTGATGTGCCCGTCCTGAACGAGCACGCTCCACGGGCCGTTGCGGCTCAAGTAGGCGCCCATCTTCCTCGTGGTGTGGACGGGCACGCCCACAGCACCGATGGATTCCTTGCCGAGGTACATCAGCCCGGTGTAGTGGCCGATGTGGGCGTGGGTCAGAAAGATCCCGTCGGGCGCTCGACCGCCCGTGAGGGCGGTCACCTGATTCGGCAGATCAGGCGTCGCGTCGAAAAGAAAGGCCCGCCCGCTCGCCTTGTCGACCACCCCCAGGGACGACACGTGCGCCGGGGCCCGTTCGCCACGCCGCGCCGCGCGGCACACCCAGGCGTCGCAGCCGAGATGCGGCATGCCGGCATCTTGCGCCACACCGAGCACGATGAGGCGCCAGTCGGGCCCTGCGGTCTGCTGCGGCATCGCCACCGCCAAAGCCGCGACGCCGAGCAACGTCGCGGCCGCCCACGCCCGGATCAATGGAGGCGCTCCGTCTTCTTGTTGAGAAAGTCCATCAGCACGTATTGGCCGAGGGTGTGAGGGGTGGTGAAGTACGCCTTGCCCCGGCTCATCTCGGTGACGCGCCTGACGAACATCACGAGGTCCCGGTCGCGCGCCAGCATGAACGTGTTGACGATGATCCCCTGGCGGCGACAGTTGGCGACCTCTTTCAACGTCAGCGCGACGACGCGAGGGTCCAGCCCGAACGGGTTGCGGTAGATGCGTCCGTCCGCTTTGGTCAGGGCCGTGGGCTTGCCATCGGTGATCATGACGATCTGCTTCATGTCCTTGCGCTGACGCTGCAGGATGCGCTGGGCCATGCGCAGCCCCTCCCGGGTGTTCGTGTAGTAGGGCCCGACCCGCACCTTGGCCAGCTGCGAAAGCGGCACGTGCTCGGCCGAGTCGTGGAAGACCACGAGGTCGAGGGTGTCACCGGGAAACTGTGTACGCATGAGGTGTGAGAGGGCCAGCGCCACGCGCTTCGCGGGAGTGAAGCGATCCTCGCCGTAGAGGATCATGCTGTGGGAGCAGTCCAGCATGACGACCGTCGCGCAAGACGACTGGTACTCCGACTGGTGAACCAGCAGGTCCGGATAGTCCAGGTCCATCGGGACCTTGAGGCCGTCGCGCGCTACGCAGCGCAACAGCGTGCCGCTGACGTCGAGGTTGAGGGTGTCGCCGAACTCGTACGGCTTCGGCGCCCCCGACGCTTCGACCGGTCGCCAGCTCCCGCGTGTCGTGGTGACCCAGCGACGACTTGCCGAGGGAGCCGAGCAGGTCGCGCAACGCCTTGAAGCCGAGGAAGTCCGACCCCTTCTCCGTCAGCTCGAACTTGATCGGGCCCTGCGGCAGGCCGAGCTCACCACCCCCGGTGGGATCGTGGAAGGGCTGGCCGTCCATCGTCTTGACGTAACCCTCGCGCACGAGCCGCTCGACTGTCTTTTGAACGAACTCGTCGAGTGCGTCAGCGTCACCGAGCAGCCGCTCGAGATCCTCATCCGAGAGCAGCCCGCGGCGAATCAGGGCATCGAGGATCGCGTCCTGCAGTGCTTCGAGGCCTTCTTCATCCCAGTCGCCCGAGAGCTCACCGAAGCCGCTCTGCAGGAGGAAGTCCGAAAGCCCCGAGACCAGGTCCTCGAGATCGATGTCGTCCCAGAGCCCGCCGATGTAGCGGTGGTAGCGGATCGTCTTCATCGCTGGTTCTGCCGAAGGCCCATCCGGTGGGCCACGGAGACGCGGAGCCACGGAGGCTGCAAAGGCCACCCCTCAGCCACCATCCTCCCTCGCCCCCAGCCGGCTCTTGGGCGCAGCAGCGGATGACCACCGATCGGAGCTTGCCGATTCTCCGTGTCTGTGTGCCTCTGTGGCGTCCGTCGTTCGGCCGTGGTCAATTGACTTGCTTCTTCCTCATGCGGCGAAGGCTCTCGAGTTGCTGCAAGTCGAGGTCCAGCTCCGGCCGGCGCTCCAGGCTCGTGAAGCCGCGGTCCCGGCTGCGTCCGATCTTCTTTCTGAGCGTAGAGGCCTTCGAGCACGAACTCCGCCGCGGCGGCCCTCACTCCGGGCGGGGCATCCACCCCGTCTCCCAGGGGCCCGATCGCATCGAGCAAGCCCGGCACTTCGGCCAGCGCCTGGAGCACCGTCTTGGAGGGGCCCTCCTCGGGAAGCTTGAGGCTACCGCCCTGCTCGAAATGCTCGATGATGGCGCTCAAGTCGGCCGAGCCCATGTAGACTGAGAAGACGTCGGCAACGCTGCCGCGGACCAGCTCCAGCGCCATCCGTTCGACGCCGACCAGCTCGCCCTCGTACTCGAGCTCCACCTTTCCCGTCAGAGAGGGCAGGGCTGCGTAGACATCCCCGAGTCGCGCCACGGCCGGCGACTCTCGCGAGGCGAGCGGCGTTCGGCGTTCGAAACACAGTTCTCCAACACGCTGATCGGCAGCCGCTGGCTGACGCCGCTCTTCTGGTCGACCTTCTTGGAGCGCCGGGCCACGAAGGCGATCCCCTCGCAGACCTCGCGCACGAAGCGCGGAATCATCACTTCGCGACCGCGCTCGGTCCACGCCTCCTGCTGCGTGATCGCGACGCCCTGCTCCATCGTGCTCGGGTAATGTGTGCGGATCTCGCTGCCGATGCGGTCCTTGAGCGGGGTGATGATCTTGCCACGCGCCGTGTAGTCCTCCGGGTTGGCGCTGAACGCCATGAGAACGTCGACCGGCAGCCGGGCCGGGTAGCCCTTGATCTGCACGTCGCCCTCTTGGAGGATGTTGAACAGGCCCACCTGGATGCGCGGCGCCAGATCGGGCAACTCGTTCAGCGCGAAGATCCCGCGGTGGGCGCGGGGGAGCAGCCCGTAGTGCATCGTCAGCTCACTCGCGAGGTCATGACCGCCGCGGGCCGCGCGGATCGGATCGACGTCGCCAATCACGTCCGCGATCGTCACGTCCGGAGTCGCCAGCTTCTCGACGTAGCGATCGGCTGGCGCGAGGAAGACGATCTCGGTGTCGTCCCCCTTCTCGGCGAGGCGCTCGCGGCAGGTGCGGCAAATCGGACGGAAGGGGTCGTCATGGATCTCACAACCGGCGACAGCGGGAAGCCTCGCGTCGAGCAGACCCGTCAGACTGCGCAGCAGCCGGCTCTTCGCCTGACCACGCAGACCGAGCAGGATGAAGTCGTGGCGGGAGAGAAGCGCGTTCACCAGATGAGGGATGACCGATTCTTCGTACCCGACGATTCCGGGAAAGAGCGGCTCCCCGGCTTCGAGCTTCCTCAGAACGTTGCCACGCAGCTCCTCCCTCACGGACGTGCTCGGCCGAGCACCCGATTGCTTCAGTTCTCCGAACGAGACGGTTTCGGGCATGACACCTCCGGCGGGGCCGAGTCCTCTGGTGGGAGTGAAAGAGCAGCGGCTGGCGCGCTCACGGCATTATAGGTCGCGCCCGGTCGGCAACTGGCCGCTCGGGCCGAGTGGGGCGAGAGAGCCGTGACCGCTACTTCGACGGCTGCTTCATCATGTCGAGGAAGCCCTAGCGTCGTCGCCTTGCGTGCCATGGCCGAGTAGAGCTTGGCCGAGAACAGGGCGGTGGCGGCGTGACCGGCGAGCAGCGTAAAGAGCTCGTAGTCCATCGCCGTGAATGCCGTCTTCTGCGTCAGCAGCTTGTTGATCGAGATCACGCCGATCACGTTCTCACCTATCTTGAGGGGGATGACCGCGATCGGCTGCTCGAACGGCGTCGGCTCCGGGTGCGCCACGTCATCGCTGAAGAAGTTCTCGCCGGACTGGGCCGCTTCGCCGATGAGTCCCTCGCCCTGGGCCAGGCTCCGGCGCGGCGCCTCCTGCCCCTCCGACGTCTCCAACTCCAGCTCGCCCGTTTTGTCGCTCACGACGAAGATGTGGAAGGCCTCGGCGCCGATCAGGTTGATGATGATCTCCTGGACGATGCGCACGACATCGTGGTAGTCCATCGTGGAATGGAGCTGGTAGGAGGCGACGTAGAGGTTCGCGAGGTTGTTGTTCTGCGACTCGATCTCGATGTAGCGGTCGGCGAACTCCTTGTTCTCGTCCTCCACCCTCTGGAAGCGGGCCTTCAACTCGGCGAGGCGCTCCTCGAGTTCCAGGATTCTCTTCCTGAGAGCCTGGCTCTGCTCGTCCGCAGAGGCGCCCGCGCTGGCGTTCTCCTGGGCCACGAGCCGAAATCGCAAGCGTTCGTTCTCCTTGAGGAATTCTTCGGTGAACTCCTTCGCTTGCTGGAACATGTGGGAGAACTCTTGGCTCTTTTTGGAGGCGTCTTCGCTCATGGAGCCCTCGAGAGACTGCATTCCCGGGCCTGGGGCGGGAATTCTACCCAGAATCCCTGGGGCTCGCACTCGAGCGCTGCTGCTGCAGAGCTACTCACGCGATTCGAGTTTTCGCTGGAGGAAGGCGTTCTCGATCGAGATTGCCGCCTGCCCGACGAATATCTCGAGAGCCTCGAGGCTCTCGATGGGACGCCCCGTCTCCGGGTTGTCGCCGAAAAGCAGCGCCAGCGGCTCGCGGTAGGCGACGAGGGGAAGCAAAGCCACGTCCTGGGACCTGAAGCGCCCAAGGGCTGTGATGACGTACTCGTTCCAGCGGCCGTCCGGCAGAAGCCCCTGATGAGTCTTGCCCGAAACGGCCACCTCAGCGAACAGCGACGGCTCCGAGAGCGGTACTGCCAGCTCCCGGACCACCTGACCGATCTGCCGGCCGGTCAGCGTCGGACCGAATCCTCCGAGGCCCCGCACCTCCTCGTCGCGCACCAGGAACAGCACGCAGCGCTCGAAGTACTCTCGCGCCACCTCCATCATCAGCGCCGAGATCTGCGTCGCATCCGAGGGCTCTCGCAGCCGCCTCAGCCGGGAGAGCACCTCAGCCAGCTCGACGGCCCCGTGCGACCGCCCGACCCTGCGGGGTTCGACCGGGGTGGGCCGGGCTGGGACGGACGTCTCCAGCTCATTCAAAAGACGCGGCAGCAACCGCGTGGCCATTTTGTCGGCGAACTGGATCACGTCCTGCTCGAACTGCGCGGGGTCCAGCCTCGACAGCCCTGGCTTGAACACGAGTGACGAGATCCACATCTGTTTGGCGCGGGCACGAATCGCCTGATTGACGGTTTCAGTCATCATCACGACGGGCGGTCGCACCTTCAGCTTCCAGAGCCGCTTCACGACCTCGAACCCGCCCTGGAAGGACGAGCCGCCGGAGCTGGGCATGGCGAGATCACACACCACGATGAACGAAATTCCGTTGTCGACGAGCCGCTTCGACTTCTTCAGCGCCTCGTTCGGATCCTCGGCCTCGATGACCTGATAGCCGTCTCTCGCGAAACGCTCGGCGAGGATGCCCCTGACGCCCTGCTCGTCGTCGACGAGCAGAAGCGATCGCTGGGGCTTTTCGGGCAGAGGTTCCGGCGGAACGGTGTCGGGCTTGGCGCCCACGTCCCCGGCCGCCGGTAAGCGGCCCGTCGTTTCATCGTTCCGAGGCGGTTCGACGGAGGCGTCTGATGCAGCCATCGCGCCTTGCGCCGCCGCCAACTCTCCCTCGTCGTCGAAGCCGGCGGCCAGGGCGTCGGCGGAGTCGCGTCGATCCTCGTCCAACCCCCGAGCCAGGTCGAGCAGCAGCTCCTGAGGATTGATCCCCGGCAACAGCGTCTCGCCGCTGATGTCCCGGTCCGCGATCCGTTGAGGCGGCTCTTCGCAGAGACTGAAATTGAACTGGCCGTCGCTCAGGCGCGCGAGGGCGCCCCAGTGCCGAGCTGATCTGCTCGTGGATGACCTTGGACGACCCGGCCTGCAGCTGTGGCGGCCCCGATTCCCAGGTAAACGCGTTGACGACGAGGCCTTCCCGAAACGAGATGGCGCCGTCGCCCTCGACGGTCTGGATCGTCAAGAAGCCGGCCTTCTGGCTGAACGAGACGATCTGGAGAATGTCGAGAAGCGGGAGGTCTTCGAGGTTGCCTGTGAGGCTCCCTGTTCACAAAAGCCCCGAGGCACCGTGCCGGCAGCAGGGGCGAATTCGCCGATTCTACATGGCTGCCAGGATCTCCCTGGCCATCCGGCCCAGCGGCACCGATCGCTCGATGACGCCGGCCTCTACGGCGGCCTTGGGCATGCCGTAGATGATACAGCTCGATTCGCTCTCCGCCAGGGTGTGACCCCCGCCCTTCCGGATCGCGCCGAGCCCCTCCGCCCCGTCGGCGCCCATGCCCGTCAGGACGACCCCCATCACGCGGCTGCCGAAAACCCGCGCCGCCGACGTCATCAGCACGTCCGCCGACGGCCGATGCAGGGCCTGTCGCGGCTCGTCGTCGAGCCACACCTTGACCTCGGCGCCGCGCTTGCGCAGCTTCATGTGCCGACCGGCCGGCGCCAGCAGGACGCCGCCCCCGACCACGTCCTCGCCGTCGATCGCCTCTCGCACGGGAAGATGCTCTTCGAGTCGAGTCGCTCGGCCAGCGTTCGGGTGAAGCCCACGGGCATGTGCTGGACGACGAGAATCGCGGCTTTGAGGCCGGCCGGGAACCTGGGGATGATCGCCTGCAGCGCCGTGGGACCTCCGGTGGATGCCGCGATCACCACCGCCCCGACGTCGTGCTCCCCGGCATCCCGGACCGAGAGCAGCCCGCCGCGCGCGGCCCGCAGCTGCTTGAGACGCGAAGCCGATGCCCCGGCGAGGGCGCGGATCTTCTCCTTGATCTCCTCCCCGAGATCGAGCAGGTTCATGTTGCCCCGCACCCGGGACTTGTCCACGAAGTCGAGAGCGCCCAGCTCGAGGCCTCTGAGCGTCACCTCCGCGCCCTCGCGCGTGAGCGACGAGAGCAACAGCACCGGGACCGGATGGACCTTCATGATCTGCTCGAGCGCCTCGAGGCCGCCGAGCTTCGGCATCTGTACGTCCAGGGTCACCACGTCCGGCTTGAGCTTCCGGGTCAGCTCGATGGCTTCTTCGCCGTCGCGCGCGTCTCGAGCACCGTGATCTCCGGATCGCCTTCGAGAATACGAGACAGCGCCCGCCGTACGAATGCGGAGTCGTCGACGACGAGGACACGGATCACGAGGGCGCCCCGCGGTGGTTCTGATAGATCATCGCGCCTCTGAAGCGCAGCGGCGCGAACGAGGTCGTCAGGCGAGCCATGGATTCGGCATGGCCCAGCAGGAGGTAGCCGTCCTCTGCGAGCAGGCTGTGGAAGCGGGTCACTGCCTGTAGCGTGCTCTGATCCGAGAAGTAGATCAAGACGTTGCGGCACAGCACCACATCGAGTGGCGGCAGGTCCTGGTACGAGGCCTCGGCCAGGATGCTCCCCTGCCTGAACTCGGTCATCTTGCGAATTCCGTCCTTGACCTGATAACCGCCGTCCGTCGGGACGAAGTGCTTCTCCTGCAAAGCCGGGTCCACGCCGCGGAACGAGTTGTGGAAGTAGAGTCCCTTGCGGGCCTTCTCGAGGGCGATCGGATCGATGTCGAGGCCGATCACCCGCACGTCCCAGCCCCAGAAGAACTGGCCGCTGTCGTAGACGAGCATCCCGAGCGTGTACGCCTCTTCGCCTGTCGAGCAGCCGGCCGAGAGGATGCTCAGCGTGCGATCGGCTTTCTTGTACTTCCGCTCCTTGATCTCGGGAAGCACGTTCTCGGCAAACGCTTTGAGCTGAGAGAGCTCTCGATAGAAGTACGTCTCGTTGTTCGTCAGGTGGCTGGTGATCCGCTTGAGCTCCCGCTCCCGGTGGGGTCCGAAGCGGAGGTAGTGGTAGTAGTCCTCGAAGGAGATGAGGTCGAGCGTCGTCAGGCGGCTGGCGAGGCGCGTCCGAAGCGAATCCCGCTGGTTGTCCCCGAAGTAGAGCCCGAACTGCTCGTGGATCAGGTCCCGCAGCAGCCGGAACTCCTCTTCTTCGAGCTCGGTTTCGAAGTCGGAAGAGCTCGCCAAACCGCTATCGGGGCGCGAGGCGCGCGAGTGCCCGTGAGGCGGCCTTGCGCACGCGCGAGGATGGATCCGACGCCTTGAAGTCCGTCAACGCACGCGCTGCTTCGACGAAGCCGCCGTCGCCGAGCGCCAGCGCCGCCTCGCAGCGCACCTCGGCGCTGTCGTCGAGCAACGCGCCGAGCAACAAACGGCCGGCGCGCCGGTCCTCGTGCCGAGCGATGACGTCCACGAGACGGAGGCGTGCGGGCGCCCCGAGGGTCGGGTACGCCCGCTCGATCTCGACGAGGATTGCCGGACCCATGCGGCGCAGGCTCTCGAGTGCAGTCGTCTCGAGATGCGGGTCCTCGAGAACGTCGAGCAGGCGACGCGTCGACTTCGCATCGCCGATCTCGCCGAGGGCGGCGACGACGGCGCGACGCACGGTGGCGTCCTCGTCCTCGAGCAGAGGCAGCAGCGAGGGAGTCGCCTTGGCGCTGCGGATGCGGCCGAGGGCGCCGGCGACGGCGCAGCGAACGCTCCAGTGCTCGTCGCGTAGCGCGGCGAGCAGCGGCGCGACGGCCTCGGGCGCCGCGATGGCTCCGAGACCCTCGGCGGCCGTCCGTCGCAGATTGCGATCGGTATCGCCCAGAACGCCGATGAGCGGAGCGACGGCCGTGGGCGCTCGGATCGCACCGAGGGCCTCGACGGCGGCGAAGCGCAACTCCTTGCGGCCGTCGCTCAGGAAGGGCAGCAGTGACGGTACGACGTCGGGGCGGCGGATCTGACCCAGCGCACGAAGCGTCACGAAGCGCAGCCGCGGGTCGGACTCCTCGAGCAACGGCAGCAGAGCCTCCACCGTCTCGGGATCCTGCAGCAGCCCGAGCGAGACGACCGCCTGCTGCCGCACCATGCTGCTGGCGTCCCGAAGCGCGTCGAGCATCACCCGCGACGCCCCCTCCCCCGCCAGCTCGCCGAGCGCCTTGAGCGCGGCGCGCCGAACGTGCTCGCGCGGGTCCTTCGCGAGAGCGACCAGCGGCCCGGCGGCGTCCGTATCCCCGATGCGTCCGAGCGTCTCGGCGCCACGGATTCGGACCTGCTCGTCGTCGCTCTCGAGCGCACGGAGCAGCAGTGGCTTGACGTGCTGCGGGTTCGAGCGTGCCAGGGCCTCCTCCGCCGCCTCCTGGATCAGCTCGTTCTCGTCGGCGAGCAGCTCGAAAAGCAGCATCGCGGCGTCCTCGTCGCCCAGACGCCCGATTGCGTCGGCGGCCTCGGCGCGCACCTCGGCCGACGGATCATGGATCATCGGCGCCACCAGATCGATTCCGACCGGCGGGGCTATCCACGCGAGGCATCGCACGCAGCCCTGGCGTATCCCGTCGGTCGCGTCTTCGAGCCCGTGCTCCCAGGCGCCGCGGTCGTGAAAGCCGATCGCGACGAGCGCGTGGGTGGCGTATTCATGGAGTTGTGGGTCACCGAGCAGGCGGATCAACGGCGCTTCGGCGCGGGCCTCCCTCAGCCACCCCAGTGTGATCGTCGCCGTGCGGCGGTTGTCCAGGTCATCGTCTTCGAGCATGCCGAGCAGATGCTCGGCGAGGTCTCCGTGGCGCAGCGCCTGCTGGACGCCGGGGTCCAGGCTGGCGCCTTCGGCGGTCGCCCGTTGCTCGATGCTGGCGACGGTGCGGATGGCCTCATTGCGGACTGCTGGATCCGGGTCCGAAAGTCGCGGGATGACGGCCCCCAACACGCCCCGGTCGGCCATCGCGCCGAGCGCCTCGAGCGCCGGGACCGTGAACAGCGTCTCGTCGAGAAGCTCGACCATCGCCGGCACTGCGCGGGTATCACCGATCTGGCAGAGTGCTCCAATCGTGGCGTACTGGAGCCACGGCTCCTGGCGCAGCGCCTGGATCAGATGCGGCACCGCCGTCGCGGCGCCGATCTGACCGAGCGCCACGGCTGCCGAGTGGCGCACGTTCGGGTCGGTGTCCTCGTCGAGCGCGCGGGTCAATACATCGGTGCTGGCACGGGACCCGATGTTGCCGAGCATCCCGGCCGCGAAGTGGCGAATCTCCTCGTCGGCGTCGCGCAGCAGCTCGTGGAGCGGCTCGACCTCGGAGCGCGCGGCGTAGACCTCCATGGCGGCGTTGCGCGCCACGGCATCCTCGTGATCGCGCAGCGCGGCGTCGAGCTCGGGCAGCAGTGCTTCCCGTGAGAATGCCTGCAACTGCCTCAGGGCATCCTGACGCACGGGCCAGCTCTCGTCGCCGAGCGCGCCGAGCAGCGGTCGGACCGCCTCGCGCACTCCCGCCGAGCCCAGCTCGGCGACGCTCTCCCGGCGCGCGGCCTCCTCGCCGGAGTGAAGCGCCTCGACCGCGGCTCGAATGTCCAGAGTCATCGCATCGCTCGCTGCAGAGGGACCGTCGACCGCCGGCTACTTGGCGCGGAACACCGCGATGAGCTTGGCCAGGTTCTCGGCCTGTTGGGCGAGGTTGACGGTCGCCTTCGACATCTCCTCGACCGTCGACAGATTGTCGCGCGCGATCTCGGAGATGTTCTCCATCGCTCGCACCACGATCTCGCCTCCGCGCTTCTGTTCCGCAGTCGCGTTCGACACCTGCTGCGTCATGCGGTTCATCTTTTCGACGCTCTGGATGATCTGGCGGCTGCCATCCGCCTGCTCCTTGGTGGCGATGTTCACCTGAGCGGCGATCTTGTTCATGTTTTCGACCGCGATTCGCACCTGCCGACCGCCCGCGGTCTGCTCCTTGGTCGAGTACGCGGCCTGGTTGGCAATCCGATTGATGTTGTCGACGGCGCCGCGGATCTGCTGCGCGCCGTCGGCCAGGCTCTGCACCCCGGACGTCGCCTGCTTGGCCGCTTCGTCCATTTTCGCGACCGTACGCAGCGCGTCGTCCGACGCCTTCGACTGTCTGGCGGTCGACTCCGCGATCTGTGCCATCAGCTGGCTCGAGCGTGCGACCGACTCCAGGATGCGACGCAGCGCGACGCCCGCCTTGTCCGCGAGCTGGATCCCCTCCTTCGTCGCCTCCGCCCGGCGCGGGCCGACTCGACGGCATCCGTGGTCTCCGCCCGGACCTTGCGAATCACCTCCCCGATCTCCTTGGTGGCCTCGACCGATCGCTCGGCGAGCCTGCGCACCTCGTCGGCGACGACGGCGAAGCCGCGACCCGCTTCTCCGGCGCGCGCCGCTTCGATCGCGGCGTTCAGCGCCAGCAGGTTGGTCTGGTCGGCGATCTCCTCGATCACTTCCAGGATCTTGCCAATCTCCTGAGAGCGTCTGCCCAGACCCGTGATGACGCGGGCGGTGTTCTCCATGGTGTCGGAGATGCGCTTCATGCCGTCGATGCTGCGCGCCACGACCTCGTCCCGGGTGCGCGCGTCCTCGGACGCCTGCTGGCTGATGCGATCGGCTTCACTCGCGATCTTGGCGATCTCGCTGACGGCCTCGGCCATCTCGGACACCGTGGTCGTCGTCGTCCCGGCGGCGGTGTTGAGCGATTCGGCGTTCTGGGCCACCGACTCCATCGAACCGCTCATCCGCTCCACCACTTCGGATGTGGCGTTGACGTTGGATGCGAGGTTGGAGAGGTCCTTCGCCATCTGGTCCATCGAGATCGTCATCTCCTCGACGGTGGAGGACGCCTCCGCGACGGTGTTGGCGAGGCTGCCGGAAGAGAGCGCGACCTCCTCGATCGAGGCGCCCATCTCGTTGATCGACGACGACGTCTCCTCGACATAGGTGGCGAGACCGCCGGCGTTTCCCGCCACCGTCTGGATCGATGCCGCCATCTGCTCCATCGACGTGGATGTCTCTTCGGCCGCCTGGGCCTGACTCTGGGCGCCCTGCGTGATCAACTTTGCGTTTGCGGAGATCTCGCCGGCCGAGCTGGCGACCTGCAAGGACGTGTCCTGCAGGTTGTCGACGATACGGCTCAGATTGTCGATCATCTCGTTGAAGGCCTGGCCGAGGGCCGCCAGCTCGTCTTCGCCGTCGGCGTCGACGCGTCGCGTCAGGTCGCCTTTCGCCACCGCCGTCGAGACGTCGACCATGCGGCCGATCGGGCTCAACCAGCGTCCGGTCCAATAGAAGCCGCCGCCGAGACCCGCTATGAAGAGCAGCGTTCCGAGTCCGATGCTGCGCCAGAGCACGCCGAGCTGCTGCTCGTTCATCCGGCGTTTCGTGATCACGACCTCGACGCCGCCGCGTTGATCGGCAGCCGCGCCCGCCTCGGCCACGCCGAACCCCATGTCGCCCGAGTCCATCACCGGAGTCCGGAACAGGATCACGGCTTCGCCAGCGATGCTCTCGGTGTCGACATCCTCCCTGCTCCGAGCCGGCTCGGCCGGGAGATCCCGCACCGCCTCGCCGATCTGAGCGAGGATGTTGCCGCCCCTGTCGCGGATCATGGCGCCGATGAGATCGTTGTCGGTCCCGTCCTCGCTCTCCCTGGCGTCGGCGCTGGCAGCCAGAGCATCCTGCAGCAGCTGTGTCAGGATCGGCCGGTCCTCGGTCAGCACACCGTACTTCGAGTTGAGCGCCAGGTTCTCGGCAACGTAGTGGCCGCGCTTCACCATCTGCTCGCGCAGCAGGCTTCCTCCACTCTGGTAGGAGTACCAACCCGACAGGGTCCCGACTCCGGCCGCGACTCCACCGACCAGGAGCAGGAACTTGGTCCGGATCGAACTGGTATTCAAAGTAGACATTGGATCCTCACCGGGAGTGGCCGTCTCATGCGTCCGCGCCGGCGGGGGCGCCGGCCTCCTCGAGCTCGCGCGCGAGTACGCTGGCGAGATCGATCAGGATGATCAGCCGATCCTCGAGCTTCGCGACGCCCCTTATGTAGTTGGAGTCGATCTCCACGACCTCCTCCGGCGCCGCTTCGATGCTGGAAACGGGCACGCGCAGCACCTGCTGTGCGCTGTCCACGAGCAGCCCGAGGAGCCGGTCCTCGAAAGTCACGACGACGATTCGTGTCGCGTGCCGCAACTCGACGTCTCCGAGCCCGAGCTGTCGGCGCAGATCGATGACGGGGATGATGCGGCCTCGCAGGTTGATGACACCCTTGATGGGCCGCGGCGCCTTCGGCACCTGAGTGATCTGGCGGACCCGGATGATCTCCTGAACCAGGCGAACCGGCAGACCGTACTCTTCCCGGTCGAGCTGAAACGTCGCGAGATGCTCCGTCTCCTCGACCGTGGCCTTCTCGTCGCGCGCGGGCGTCGAGAAGAACGAGACGTTCTCGCCGCCTGTGGGTTCGAGCGCCGAGGTGCGGGGGAGCTCGACCGCTTCGGCGACTTCGCTGCCGAGGATGTCGCTCGCCAGGCCTGAGCTGGGGAGCTCGATCTTGCCGATGATCTGCGGGAGATCGTCGGAGAAGACCATCTCCTCCGGCGCCGGCTGCTCCTCCGGCTGCCCCGCGGGCGGCTCGGCAGGCGGCTCGGGCGCGGCGCCGGGATCGTCGGCCAGCGTCGGTTCGTCAGTGGGAGCGGCGGTCACGCTCGGCCGCGCGGCAGGCTTGGTCGTGCGTCTTCGCCGGGCTTTCTTTCGGGCCTCGGCCATGCGCCCCATCTCAGCTCGCCTCCTGGATGAAGATCTGGTCCCGCACGACGGCGTCGACGACGCTTGCGTCGAGCACGTCGAGCTCCCTGCCGACGCCCTCGAGCAGCGTCTGGGTCGCGAGGTGATTCAGCACGCGGGGAATGCCGCGAGCCGCCTCGTGGAGATGCACTTCGGCGTCCGCGGTGAAGAGGCGGCGCGGCGCACCCGCCACCTTCAGGCGGTGACGCAGGTAGGCGCGGGTCTCGCCGATACCGAGCGGCTCGAGGTGAAACTGGGCGCCGATCCACTGTGTCAGCGCGCGGTATGAGCGATGACTCAGCCGCGCTCGCAGCTCGGGCTGGCCGATCAAGACGACGCAGATCAGGTTGTGATCGTCGAGCTGGAAGTTCGTCAGCAGGCGGATTTCCTCGAAGGTGGGCCTCCCGGGTATCAGGTGGGCCTCATCGACTATCAAGAGCGCGGCCCGCCCCTCGTCGTCCAGCTGAAGCAGCCGCTCGTGAATCTGGTCGTGCAGGCGATTCGTGTAGTAACCCGGCGCCTCGATGCCCAGCTCCGAGGCGGTCGTGGCGAGGAACTGGCGCGGCGTCAGCCGCGGATTGAGAATCATGCCGACCTCGTAGCGGTCGTCGAGGCGGTCGATCATCGCCCTCGAGAGCAGCGCCTTGCCGCAGCCCACCTCACCGGTGAGGAGCGCGAGCTCCATCTCCTCGACGGCGAACAGCATCTGCTCGAGCGCCTCTTCGTAGGAGCCGTTCAGGTACAGGTAGCGCGGATCCGGCGTCTTTCGGAACGCCTTCTCCTTGAGGCCGTAGTGCTCTTCGTACACGTCAGGCTTCGATCTCGGCAACGCGCCGGCCGGATGTCACAGAGTAGGTCTTGCCCTCGAACAGCGCCGCGACGTCGAGAATCAACACGACGCGGCCATCCCCCATGATGGTCGCACCGGCGAGACCGAAGGCCGCCTTCGTGACCGCCTGGTCGAGCGCCTTGATGACCACCTCCTGCTGGCCGCGCAGGTGGTCGACCACGAGCCCCACGCGCTTCTCGCCTCGGCCCAGGATCACGGCGTAGTGCGAGTCGGCTTCCCTTTTGGCCTTCAGGCCGAAGATCTCCGAGAGCCGGAGCAACGGCACTACGCGGTCCCGCACGCGAAGCGTCTCCTTGCCGTTGATGCGATGGATCTCGCTCTCCCGAGCCCTCATGCTTTCGACGACGGACGAAAGCGGGAGCGCGTACGTCTCGGATCCGGCCTCGACGAGCAGCACCGAGATGATCGCGAGCGTCAGCGGCAGCTGGATGATGAACTTGGTGCCCACTCCCGGAACGGTCTCGACCTCGATCAGGCCGTTCAGAGCCTCGATCGACTTGAGCACGACGTCGAGGCCCACGCCGCGTCCCGATACGTCGGTGACGGACTCGCGGGTCGAGAAGCCGGGCGTGAAGATCAACTGGACCGCCTCGCGCTCGGGGATCTGGTGCTCGGTTCGTAGGGAGCCCATCTGGACGGCGCGGTTGCGGATCTGCGGAATGTCGATCCCCTGGCCATCGTCCATCAGCGTGATGACGACCCGGTTCGATTCCTGTGTGGCCGACAGCAGGATCGTACCCGTTGACGTCTTGCCCGCCGCGGAGCGCACATCGGGAGTCTCGATTCCGTGGTCGATGCTGTTGCGGATGAGGTGCACGAGGGGCCCGCCGACCTCGTCGACGATCGCTTTGTCCACGCGCGTCCCCTCGCCCTCCATGATGAAGTCGATCTCCTTGCCCTGAGCACGGGCCAGGTCGCGCAGCATGCGGGGGAAGCGTTCGAAGACGTGCCGGATCGGCAGCATCCTGATGTCCATCACGGTTTCTTGCAGCTGGGTCGAAACACCGGTCACCTGCTGGGCTGCGTCCAGGAGCTCGCGGCTCCCCTCTCGCCCGTCCCGCTCGGCCAGTTCCCTGGCCAGCTCGTGAAGCTTGGTACGGCGGATGATCAGCTCTCCCACGAGGTTGAGCAGGTGATCGAGCTGGCCGAACTCGACGCGTACCATGCTCGAGCGCGCCGCAACGTACTGGGCTCCGACGTCCATGACGGGACCGCCGGTCACCCCGAGCCGCTCGGATACGATCCTGGCTTCGCCCTCGGAAGGCGTCGCGGGGCGGCCGTCCTCGATCAGCTCGTGGAGAACGGCTCGTTCGGGCGTGAGGTCGCGCCCCTCGACACCGGTGTAGTCCCGAAATCTGTTGAAAGTTGAGTGGCGGCCTCTCCGGCCCGATGGGATCATCGGGCTGGATCAAAAGAGGAGAAAGCCGCCATGAAGAAAGCTATCAGCAGACGAGCCATCCCCCAAGAGGTTGTTGGTCAATTAGCGTCGCCGCTGGCTGAACTGATGCGTCAGACGCTACTCGAGACTGTGATCGCGAGCGGAACGATCCAGGCGATCGAGATGCTGCGTGCTCAGCAGGAGGTGCTGTGCGGGCCACGCTACAAGCAGAACGCGGATCGCAAAGCTCATCGCCACGGAACGACGGTCGGATCGCTGGTTATGGGCGGACGTTGGGTGACGCTGCCGCGCCCTCGGGTTCGGTCGGTCGACGGCCGCGAGCTCGAGCTGCCGGCGTGGACGGAATGGTCTCGTGAGGATCCACTGAAGCAACGGGCCCTCGAGCAGATGATCCTTGGCGTGTCGACACGAGGCTACTCGGGTTCGTTAGAGAAGCTTCCGGTCGAAGTCCCGGAACGGGGCAAGAGCCGGAGTGCCGTCAGCCGGCGTTTCCTCGAAGGAACACGGCGACACCTGGTGAAGCTGCAGCGTCGCGATCTGTCAAGACTGGAATTGGCGGTGCTGATGATCGACGGAATTCACTTTGAGGATCACGTCGTTCTGGTGGCGCTCGGCTTCGAAAACGACGGGAAGAAGCAGGTCTTGGGCCTGTGGGAAGGGGCGACCGAGAACGCTCGGGCCTGTAAAGCCCTGCTCGAGAATCTCGCCTCACGCGGTCTGCAGACGAACCGCAGCTTGCTCATCGTCCTTGACGGAGCGAAGGCTCTACACAAGGCTTGCAGGGACGTCTTCGGAGGCCGTGCCTTCATCCAGCGCTGCCAGGAGCACAAGAAGCGGAACGTTGCCGACCACTTGCCGGAGTCGATGCGACCTGGTGTGCGACGGGCGATGAGTCAAGCCTACGAGTGTCGCGACGCTAAGCGGGCGAAGCGGCTCCTCGAGGCTCTCGCCACCCGTCTCGAGTCCGAGCATCCTGGCGCTGCCGCCTCCCTGCGCGAGGGCCTCGACCAGACGCTCACTGTCATCGAGCTCGAACTCCCCGAACGGCTCCAGCTGTCGCTGCGAACAACGAATCCGATCGACAACCTCGTTGGCAGCGTCCGCAGAGTCTCGCGGCGCGTGAAGCGCTGGCGCGGAGGTCGCATGAGTCTCCGCTGGTGTGGCGCCGCCGTGTTGGATGCCGAGCAGCGCTTCCGGCGTATCAGAGGCTACCGAGAGATGCCCAAACTGATCGCTGCCCTCAGAGCACGAGACGCAGCACTTGACGAGAAGGAGAACGCCGCTTAGGACGTGAACTGCCGCCGCTCAGTTTCAACAAGCGACGGGACATCACCCTCGACACCACTGTGCCCCGCCTGCTCGACGGCGCCACGGAGCGCGCTGGCGCCCGCCAGCAGCTGGTCGATGCTGGCCGCGTCCAGGGTGATCCGGGCCGAGCCGGCCTGGCCACAAACCTCCTCGAGGCTGTGGACGTAGTCCTTGATCGATGAGAAACCCATCATGCCACTGTTGCCCTTGAGGGTGTGCAGGGGTCCGAGGACGGCCGCTATCTCGTCTGAGATGACGCCACCGCGCTCGAGTTTCATCAGGGACGACTCCAGCGCGTCGAGGTGCTCCCTGGCATCCTCGGTGTAGATCGCGAGCAGCTCCGGGGAGACCTGGGGATCCGACATGAGGTCCCTGCCGTGCTAGGCGGTCACCTTCTCGATCAGGCCGTGCAGCTCAGACGCCTGAAAGGGCTTCTTGACGTAGCCCCGGGCGCCCATTTCGAGGCCCCGGATGGTGTCCTCCTCCTTGCCCTCGGTCGAGATGATGATGACGGGGATGGATTTGTACGCGGACTCCTTCTGGATGCGCTGGAGGAACTCCAAGCCGTTCATTACGGGCATGTTGATGTCCAGGAGGATCAGGTCGATGTCGTCTTCCTGCCCGAGCTTGTCGAGCGCCTCCATACCATTCATGGCGCTCACCAGCTTGCAGCTCTTGTAGCGGGACAGGAACAGCTTGTACATCTGGTGGATCAATGCAGAGTCGTCGACCGCGAGGATCTTCCTTAGCATCGACTCGCCTTCCTCCACATCTCGCCCGGGGGCAGTCCTGCCCGCGGGGCACGAAGCCCCTCGTGTCTGCTGCTCATGATGGGGCGCCCGGGGGTTGTATCACCGAAGTCGGGGTGGTTCAAGCGCTCCCTGCCCCTCGGGGAGTGCGTGGTATACTCTGGTGTTCATTGGACTTAGGGTCCGGTGAGATTCCGGCTGCCGCAGCTGGACCCGAACCGTCTCCCAAGGGCTCCCGCCTGCTTCTGCCGGCCCTCTCTTTGTAAGGTCCGCCCGATGTTCGAGTCGAAGGAGAAGCTGGCTTTGGAGATCGGGGACCTGTTGGAGTCGCTGAGGCGCGCGGGAGACGGCCGCTATGCGTGCCTGCTCGACACCAAGGGGATGCTGTTCGAGGCTCCCAAGCAGCCCATCGAGGGTACCTGGCCGATTCGCAAGCTGCTCCGGGACCGGGGGGTGCGGCTGTTCGAAATCCCCAGAGCGATGGAAGAGGAGACGCCCTTCGAGGACCACTTCGCCAGCTGTCACGAGGACGACTTCTTCCTCGCCTTCATCAACCGCCGCGTCGCTCTCGTCATCGCGTGTGCCGACGCCGAGCCTCTGCAGCAGAAGCTGATGCGCCCGCTCAAGGCGCTTGCGGACCGCCTCTTTCGCTACGACGAGACCTATCGCCTCGACGACAAGGGGGGCGGACTGTTCTTCGGCAACCCCAAACTCGACATGGTCGTGATCGGACGCGCCGATGGCTGATTCCCCGCCGATCGAGCGCATCCGCAATTTCTCGATCATCGCCCATATCGACCACGGGAAGACGACGCTCTCGGACCGCCTGCTGGAGCGCACCGGGGCGCTGACGAAGCGGGAAATGACCGAGCAGTTCCTCGACTCGATGGACCTGGAGCGAGAGCGCGGCATCACGATCAAGCAGCACTCGGTGCGACTGGACTATCGCGCCGAGGACGGCCAGAGCTACGTACTCAACTTGATCGACACGCCCGGGCACGTCGATTTCTCGTACGAAGTGAGCCGCAGCCTGGCGGCCAGCCAGGGGGCACTGTTGATCGTCGACGCCAGCCAGGGCGTCGAGGCCCAGACGCTCGCGAACGCCAACCTCGCCGTCGACATGGGGCTCGAGATCGTGCCGATCCTCAACAAGACCGATCTCCCCGGAGCGGAGCCCGATCGGGTCCGCGAGCAGATCGAGAGCGTGATCGGGATCGACGCCTCGGGTGCGATCCTGGCCTCGGCCAAGCAGGGCGTCGGCATCGACGAGGTGCTGGAGGCGATCGTCACCCAGATCCCGCCGCCAGCAGGCGACGCCTCCAGCACGTTGCGCGCGCTCATATTCGACTCGTGGTTCGACCAGTACCGGGGCGTCGTGGTCCTGGTCCACGTGGTCGACGGCAGCGTGAAGTCGGGCACCCGCGTCGAGCTGATGGCATCGGGCGGCTCCTACGAAGTCGAGCAGGTCGGGGTCTTCCTGCCGAAGCCTTCCCCCGTAGAACAGCTGACGGCGGGCGAGGTCGGCTTCATCATCGCCGGGATCAAAAACGTCGCCGAAACCAAGATCGGCGACACGATCATCGACGCTTCCGCCCCGAAACCAGCGCCGCTGCCGGGATTCGAGGAGGTGAAGCCGATGGTCTTCGCCGGTCTCTACCCGATCGACGCCAACCAGTACGGCGACCTGCGCGAGGCCCTGGACAAGCTGCGGCTCAACGACAGCTCTTTTTTCTACGAGCCCGAGACGTCGACAGCGCTGGGCTTCGGCTTCCGCTGCGGCTTCCTGGGCTTGTTGCACATGGAGATCGTCGAGGAGCGCCTCGAGCGCGAGTTTGCCCTCGAGCTGATCGTCACGGCTCCGTCGGTCCGCTACCGCGTGTTGACCACGGCCGGCGAGGTCGTCGATGTGGATGCGCCGTCGCGGCTCCCCCCGGTTGGATCGATCGATACGATCGAGGAGCCGGTCGTTACCGCTCTCGTGCTCACGACCGACGAATTCGTCGGTTCCATCCTCAAGCTCTGCGAGGACAAGCGTGGCATCCAGAAGGGTCTCGAGTACGTCTCTAGCAATCGCGTTCTGATCACGTACGAACTGCCGCTGGGTGAGATCGTGCTCGACTTCTACGACCGCCTCAAGTCCGCCTCGCGCGGCTACGCCTCCCTGGATTACCACATGAGCGGCTATCGGGTGGGGCCGCTCGTCAAACTCGATGTGCTCGTCAATGGCGACCCGGTCGACGCCCTCTCGCTGATCGTCCACAAGGAAGGCGCCTACGTCCGCGGCAAGAGCCTCGTGGAAAGGATGCGCAAGCTGATCCCGCGCCAGATGTTCGAGGTGGCGATCCAGGCGGCGATCGGCTCGAGGGTGATTGCACGCGAGTCGGTCAAGGCGCTGCGCAAGAACGTCACCGCCAAGTGCTACGGCGGCGACATCAGCCGGAAACGCAAGCTCCTCGAGAGACAGAAGGAGGGGAAGAAGCGCATGAAACGGGTGGGCCGCGTCGACATACCGCAGGAGGCGTTCCTCGAAGTGCTGCGAGTCGAGTGAAGGACTGTGCGCTGCATCACGGTCTCGCCGCCGAGACTGGGCCAAGGTGAGGCCCTAGAATGACGGAAATGTCAGCCGCTAAGACGACCGGTCGGGGCTTTCGCAAGTCCGTGGCTCGCGAGTACCTCGAGTCCGTCGTGGTGGCGATCATTCTGGCTCTCTTCATCCGGACGTTCGTAGTCCAGGCCTTCAAGATCCCCACCGGCTCGATGGAGACCAACCTGCTGATCGGTGACCACCTTCTCGTCAACAAGATGGTGTACTCGCCGTCTCGGGGCGGCATCGAGGCAGGGTTGCTGCCCAAGAAGACGATCGGGCGCGGCCACGTCGTCGTCTTCAAGTTCCCCGAAGACCCGACACGAGACTTCATCAAGCGCGTCATCGGCCTGCCCGGCGAGACCGTGGAGATCCAACAGAAGCAGGTGTTGATCGACGGTGAGCCGCTGGACGAGTCGTACGTCCGTTTTCTACAACCTCCGCTCAGCCCCGATCATCCCGAGTACGGTTTGCGCGGAGAGAGCCTGCGAGACGACTGGGGGCCGCAGGTCGTTCCGAAGGATGCCCTTTTCGTGATGGGAGACAATCGCGATAATAGTCGCGACAGTCGTTTTTGGGGCTTCCTGCCGATCGATCAGGTCAAGGGAAGAGCGTTACTGGTCTACTGGTCGTATCAGGCGACCCGGGAGGAGTACCATCGGACCGGCATCTGGCCCTGGATCAAGGATACAGTGGCGGCGGTAGGCAAGACGCGTTGGCGGCGTTTCTTTCACGTGATTCATTGAGTCCCGAGAGAAAGTCGACACGAGGGGATCTCTGGAGGTGAGCATGCGGATTCGCAATGAGCGCGGCGAGGGCAAGATCGCCGGTATCATCCTGCTGGCGGCTCTGGCGGGGTTCGTTTATTTTGTCGTTCATGTGGAGGTGCTCCCGAACTGGGAGAAGACGTTCCTCTTCGAGGTCGACGTCGACGAGCCGACGTTCTAGTGGCCCGTAAGCGAGAAGTCGGAAGCGGTCAGGGCGTCGAGGCGCCGCGATCCGCAAGGCGCGAGGAGTGGAGAATACCGGGAGTATGTGACCGACGAGCAACGCAGCGGGCGGGGATGCATCGGCGGTCTGACGCTTTCGAATCCTCGTTTACAGGCCACTAGGACCCCGAGAGACGCCTCGCTCGGGTAGGGCAGCGGCGCTCCGCTGCCGACCCGCACGTTAGAAACCTTCCAGGCGCTCGAGGGCCTCGTTCAGCTCGCTCGGCGGAAGCGGCTTCGAGAAGAGGTGCCCCTGGGCGAGTGGCACCCCGCCTGGCGGTGATAGTCGCCGTGGCACCCGTTCACGACGTAGCCGTCGATCTTGAAATAGTCGGGCCGACAGTCGAGCATCATGCGGAAGTTGGACTGTCCCAGCCCGACGTCATCCAGGGCGATCGCTACGCCGATGTGACGCAGAGCATCCAGCGCGCTCTGAAAGCTCGGGCCGTCCCACACCGGGGCGTGCTGGACGACCTCCACCGTCAGGCGCCCCAGCCGAACGCCCTCGGACGCCGCGGCGTCCCCCAGGAAGGTGAGGAACTCGGGGTCGCGACTGAGCGTCGAGGCATGGACGTTGAGCGACACAGCCGGCTGGTGCTCCAGCGTCGCGACCGCACGGAGCACCGCGCTGACGCACGCGCGATCGACCTGCATCTCCTGATGCTTACGGCGCACGTACTCGAAGAGCACGAGGGCCGACTCCATGTTCGTGCCCTTCGGTCCACGCGTGAGGGCCTCGATGGCGTGAATGCGGAGCGTCTCGTCGTCGATACGCAGAATCGGCTGAAAGACTATGGAGAGGCTGCCCGGCTCCAGAATGGCGTCGATGATCTGGCGCTCGCTCAAGCGCGGGGCCCGTGGAGACTCCTCACGACTCCTTCCCGAGCAGGCCGGCGACGATACGCTCCCGCTCCGGAAGCGGCTTGGGCTTGTGGATGAACAGGTCCACCCCGAGGCGCTCGGCCTCGCGCTGGATCTCGGGAGACCCGTACGCCGTCAGCAGAATCGTGCGCGCCCACGGATAGCGTTGCCGGATCGAGCCGATGATGCCGAGCCCCTCCGATCCGTAGATTCCGGTCAACCTCAGATCGGCGATCACGACGTCGTAGTGCAGGTGCGCCAGCAGCGCCTCGGCCTCCTCCGCCTCCTGGGCGCAATCAACGTGATAACCGTGAATCTCGAAGTACTCCTTCAGCGCAAAACGGATCGAGTCCTCGTCGTCGATCACGAGGAGTCGGAATCCGCCGCCCTCACTCATGAGGCTGCTCCACACCGAGGACTCGGAAGACCGTGCGCGCCAGCTCCGCGAGGGGCTTCGGCTTCTGCAGGAAGGCGTCCACGCCCAGCCGGCGCGCCTCCTTCTCGACGTGAGACGACCCGTACGCTGTGAGCAGAATCGTCTTGGTCTCGGGCGCAGTCTCGCGAACGTGCGCGATCACGTCGAGACCGGCGATCGCCTCCCGGGGCGACAGCCGGAGGTCTGCGATGACAACGGCGTAGTGGTTCGCGTCGAGGAGCCTGCGTGCGGTTTCGGAGTCCGAGGCGGAGTCGACGACCCACTCGTAGGTATCGAGGTAGTCGGTCATCGCCTGCAGGATCGACTCCTCGTCGTCGACCAACAGGATGCGGAGGGGCTCCTCGGTCGCCAGGATTAGTGACCTGTAAACGAGGATTCGAAAGCGTCAGGCCGCCGATGCATCCCCGCTCGCTGCGTTGTTCGTCGGTCAAATACTCCCGGTATTCTCCGCTCCTCTCGCCTTGCGGATCGGGGCGCCTCGACGCCCTGACCACTTCCGACTTCTCGCTTACGGGTCACTAGCCCAGCTTACCGAGCAGCTGCTTCGCGATGACGAAGAGCTGCATGTTGCTCGTGCCTTCGTAGATCTGACCGACCTTCTGGTCGCGGAAGTACTTCTCGACCGGATACTCGCGGCTGAAGCCGTTGCCGCCGTAGATCTCGATCACCTTCGAGGTCACGTGCTCGGCGGCGCGCGACGCGAAGAGCTTGGCCATCGCCGCCTCCTTGATGAACGACTGCTCGGCGTCGCGCAACCTGGCCGCGTTGTAGGTCAGCAGGCGCGATGCTTCGATCTCGGTCGCCAGCTCGGCCAGCAGGTACTGGATCGCCTGAAATTCTCCGATGGCCTTGCCGAATTGCTTCCGCTCCTGCGAATAGCGGAGGCCGTGCTCGAAGGCCCCCTGAGACAGGCCCACCATCTGCGCCCCGATCCCGATGCGCCCCTCGTTGAGGGTCTCGATGGCGATCTTGTAGCCCTTGCCGACTTCGCCGAGCACGTTCTCCTTGGGAACTTCGCAGCCCTCGAGGATCAGCTCGCAGGTGGAGGAGGCGCGGATCCCGAGCTTGTCTTCCTTTTTTCCTACGCGGAAGCCGGGGAAGCCGCGCTCCACGAGGAAGCTGGTGATTCCCTTGTAGCCCAGCTCGGGATCGATGTTCGCCATCACGATGAAGAGCTCCGCTTCGGCGGCGTTGGTGACCCAGAGCTTCTGACCGGTCAGCTCGTAGTGGTCCCCTTTGTCCTCGGCTCGGCAAGCGAGGGCGAAAGCGTCCGAGCCCGAGCCGGCTTCGGAGAGCGCGTAGGCGCCGACCCACTGCGAAGCCAGCTTTGGAAAGTAGCGCGCCTGCTGCTCCTCACTGCCCCAGCGCAGCAACGCGTTGTTGCACAGGGTGTTCTGAACGTCCACGAAGACCGCGACGGACGCGTCGACGCGCGCCAGCTGCTCGACGGCGAGCACCGACATGAAGAAGCTGGCGCCGGCTCCGCCGTACTTCTCGGGGATCTCGATCCCCATCAGGCCGAGGTCGAAGCAGGCCTTGATCAGGTCTTTGGGTATGGCTCCAGCCGTCTCCATCTGCGCGACGAGCGGGCGGACGCGCTGCTCCGCGAAGCTGCGGATCTCGTCGCGGAACATCCCCTCGTCTTCCGAGAGATCGGTGAGAGGCGGCAGGCTCGCAGCGCTCAGCGTTTCAGACATACCAGGAATCCTCGCTCAGAAAAATCATGTTAACTCACTCGCTTGACACTCGCGGCGGGGGCCTTAAGCTGCCGGCCACCGTGAACACCGAGTCCAACATGCGCTACCGAGGCCGGCCCCGCCAAGGGGTGGGGCGCGCCGCGCGGGCGATGGACTCGACCTAGCTTCTCAATCGAGCCGTCTGGAACCAGAGCCCGCTGGCCCCGCCCAGCGGGCTTTTTGCTTTCTACCCGGCCCGAACCCCTGGAGACCGAGAACGATGAATGCAATCAAGCGCGTGATGCTGGCCTACTCTGGCGGGCTGGACACCTCCATCATCATCCCCTGGCTCCGCGAGCGGCATGGCGCGGAGGTCGTCGCCTATTGCGGCGACGTCGGCCAGGGCGACGATCTCGCTGCCGTCCGGGACAAAGCGCTAGCCTCCGGCGCCGTCGACTGCATCGTCGAGGATCTCCGCGAGGAGTTCATCCGTGACTACGCCTTCGCGGCCCTTTCGGCAGGAGCCGTCTACGAGGACCACTATCTGCTCGGAACGGCCCTGGCGCGGCCGTTGCTCGCCTATCGTCAGGTCCGGGCGGCGCTCGAGCACGGGGCCGACGCGCTGGCACACGGCGCGACAGGCAAAGGCAACGACCAGGTGCGCTTCGAGGTGACCTACGGCCGCTTCGCGCCGGACCTCCGCGTCATCGCACCTTGGCGGGAGTGGTCGATTCGCTCTCGCGAGGACGCGCTCGAGTACGCTGCCGAGCACGACATCCCGGTCGAGCAGACGACTCGTGACATCTACAGCCGCGATGGAAACCTGTGGCACCTCTCGCACGAGGGCGGTGATCTGGAGGATCCGTGGAACGCTCCGCAATCGGCGATGTTCCGCCTCACGACGGATCCGCTCCAGGCGCCCGACGAGCCCGAGGAGCTGACGCTCGGCTTCGAGCAGGGTCGTCCGATCGCCGTCGACGGCGAGGCCCTCTCCCCGGTCGCTCTCGTGGAGAGGCTCAACGAGCGGGCCGGCCGGCACGGCGTCGGGCGACTGGACCTTTTGGAGAACCGCCTGGTCGGAATGAAGTCGCGCGGCGTCTACGAGACGCCGGCGGGTACGGTGCTGCACCTCGCGCACCGCGAAATCGAGCGGCTCGTCCTGGATCGCGACACGATGCACTTCAAGCAAACTGTCGCCGTGCGCTACGCGGAGCTGATCTACGACGGCCTCTGGTTCTCGCATCTTCGCGAGGCCCTGGCCCAGTTCGTCGAGGCGACGGAACACGACGTCACGGGCGAGGTGCGGGTCCGCCTCTACAAGGGTTCCGCCGTTGCTGTCGGTCGCCGCTCACCCCGAAGTCTCTACCGTGAGGACCTGGCGACATTCGGCGAGGGTATGGAGTACGACCACAAGCTGGCCGAGGGCTTCATCAGGCTCTACGGTCTCCCCGAGCGGGTGCGCTCGCTCACCGTGGGAGCCCAGAACGACGTCGGTGGTGAGTCTTGACACTCTGGGGCGGCAGTGAACCAGAGCCTCCCGACCCGACGTTCTGGGAGCTCAACAGGTCGTTCGGGTTCGATCGCCGCCTGTTGAACGAGGAAGTGGCGGCTTCGCGGGCCTGGGTGAGCGCGCTGCTTCAATGCGATGCGCTGAAAGCCGACGAGGCCAGGCGCCTCGACGAGGCCCTCGTGGGGATCCGGGAACGCGCGGCCGAGGACCCTCGCTACCTCGAGCTCGACGTCGAAGACGTCCATAGCTTCGTCGAGACTCGGCTACGCGAGAGCGTGGCTTCGTTGGCCGGTCAGGTGCGGCTGGCGCGCAGCCGGAACGAGCAGACTGCGACGACGTTGCGGCTGTGGAGCCGCGCCGCGATCGATCGCCTGCGAGACGGAACGAAGGGCCTCGTCGACGCGTTGGTCGACCAGGGCCTCGCGGCGAGCGATGCCGTCATGCCCGGGTCCACCCACGGCCTGCCTGCCGAGCCGATCACCTTCGGCCATCTCATGGCGGCTCACGCCTGGGTGCTGGTCCGCGACGACGCGCGGCTGGCCGGCGCTCGCGTCCGCTGCGACGAGTCTCCGCTCGGCTCCGGCGCCCTCGCGGGCACGGCCCTGCCGCTGGATCGCGAGGCGCTGGCTCGTGAACTCGGGTTCCGTGCCGCCGGTGCGAACGCGTTGGACGGGGTGATGTCGCGCGATGCGGCGGTGGAGCTGGTGTCCGCGTGCGCGCTCGCGATGACCTCGCTGTCACGCCTCGCGGCCGACCTCATCACCCTGTCCGCGCCCGACGAGGAGCTCGTCAGCCTGCCCGCAGCTTTCACGACGGGCTCGAGCCTGATGCCCAACAAGCGCAACCCCGATGCGCTGGAGCTGATCCGCGCCAAAGCCGCCCGCGTGGCCGGCCGGCTGGTCGCCATCCTCGAGCTGACGCGCGGTCTCACCGCCGGATATCACAAAGACATGCAGGAGGATAAGGAAGCCGTCTTCGAGGCCTGCGACGAGACGCAACGGGCCCTCACCGTCATGGCCGGCGTGGTCCGCGGCCTCAGCATCGACCGGAAGAAGATGCTGGGGCGCGCAGGGGATGAGAACCTGATGTCCGGGCAGCTGGCCGTCGCGCTGAGCGTCGCAGGTCAGCCCTTCGACGTCGCCCACCAGGTCGTGACCGATGCCGTCAAGGAAGCTCGCGCATCAAGCCGCACGCTGCGTGAGGTGATGGCCGCATCGCTCGAAACGCACGCCCCGGAGTTGAAGGATCGCCTGGACTCGCTGCTCGACCCCGTGCACGCGGTCGGGAGCCGCGTGGCCGTGGGCGGCACCGCGCCGGAGCGGGTGCGCGAATCGCTGGAGCGTGCACGAGCGCGGCTGGCAGCTCAGCAGGCGATCTGAGGAACCTCACCAGCTGCGATTGACAGACAGCCACAGAGGCACGGAGACACAGAGAAAACGTCTGACTCCGATCATTCGCCGCCTCGAGTGACTGACCAAGACGAGTCGCGGTCACTTGAGGCAAGAACCGCCTACGATCGGGATAGAGAGGGATCGGAGCGGGCCGTTCTCCGTGCCTCTGTGCCTCCGTGGCCAACCTGCTAGTCGGGGCGGCGCAGCGGGTAGGCAGCCAGCGTCTTCCAGCTTTGCGGGGGACCGATCGTACGCACGACGTCCAGCCGCTCGGCACGGCACGGCCCGAAGTCCATCCCAATGCGAGCCCGAGCCGCTTCCCGCTGCCGCTCGTCCAGCTCACCGTAGGCGAGACTCAAATGCGGGAAGTAGTCTGGGTCGGGCGACCGGCTGAGCGCGGCGGCCGCTCTCTCGTGCCCACGGAGTAGCGCGGGGGCCTTCTCGACGACCGCGTAGAACGCACGGAAGAACTCGTTGCTCCAGCCGAGCTCGAGGAAGCGGATTTCGATCGGTGCCAGAGTGGCCGCGAGTCGTTCGGATTCCGCGAGTATCTCGCGCTCGCTCCCCGCCACGTTCCCGAGCAGGGTGACATGCGGTGACAAACGATCGGTTTTCCACTCGACGCTGAGCCCGTCGATGATCTCTCGAAGGCGGGTTTCACACGAAGGCTCGGGCACGAGCCAGAGTGATGCGCCGGACGCGGTGGCTTCGGGCACCCATCGATTCTCGCCACCGGCGAGGCTTCCTCCAAGTGGCGCGAGCATGCAGCCCCCGCAACTTGGGCCGAGGACAGGGCACTAGACTTCGACAGGCATGAAGCATCCGACTTCGAGGCGACGCTGGCTGCTCGCGGCCGGGCTGGCAGTGGCCGCCTTCATCGTCATCGTCGGGCCGTGGCCGACCTATGGCCCGCGGGACCTCCAGCAGTGGCCGGAGTTCCAGAAAGCCACACGCGAGATCGCCAGCAGCGCCGGGCGCTCGAGGATCGACGAAGACCCGGGCCCGCTGCGCGCCGGATGGGCCAGCGTCGCAGTTCAGCTCCCCGCGGGAACACCCCTCGCGGGCTACGGTCTTCGCGAAGGCCGGCCCTCCGAGGGTTCGCTCGACCCGATTCGCGTCAAGGCCCTGGTGCTCCGCGACGACGCGGACACGGTGGCGATTCTTTCGGGGGACCTGCTCATCATCCCGGAGAGAGTCGCAGCCAGGGTGCGAGCAGCTCTCGGCGCACAGATCGGCTTGCGGCCAGAGAGTGTCGTTTTCAGCGCCACCCACACCCACTCCGGTCCGGGAGCGTTCGCGCCTGGCTGGCTCGCGAGGCAGTTTGCGGGCCGCTACGACGCCGGGGTCGAGCAGGCACTGGTCGGCGCGTTCGAGACGGCGGCGGTCGCGGCGCACGAGCGCCTTCGAGCAGCCAGGCTTGGGGCCGGCAGCGTCGCGGCAGGCGATCTCATCCACAATCGCACGAGGCCGGGGGCCGCCGAGGACGCCGAGCTTCAGTTCCTGCGGATTGAAAACGACAGGGATGAGACGTGCGTCATCATCTGCTTCGCCGCTCATGCGACGCTGCTGGGACCGGAGAACATGCGGCAGAGCGGCGACTATCCCGGTCACCTCGAGCGGGCCCTCGAGAGTAATGTCGATCTGGCGCTGTTCCTGGCCGGCGCAGTCGGGAGTATGGGACCGGAGGCACTCGCGACACCCGACGCTGCTGACGCCGCCCAGGCGATGGGCCGCGCTCTCGCCAAACGCGTCGCAGACCGTTTGAGCGCGGCGGAACTGTTCGGGAACCTCGAGATCGCCTCGGCCGCGGCTGCTTTCGAAATGCCGCCGCTCCAGGCACGACTGACCGCGGGGCTCCGAGTTTCGCCGATTCTGATGGGCCGGCTGGGCCTGAGTCGATCTGCCTGGATCGGGGGCGTCCGGATTGGCCATCACGTTCTCGTCGGCTTCCCCGGAGATTTCTCCGGCGAGATGAGCGTCGGACTGAAGCAGAACGCCAGGACGTCCGACGTCGACCTGTGGCTGCTCAGCTTCAACGGCGACTACGTCGGCTACATCTCTCCCGATCGGTACTACAGCACGGCATTGCGCAGCGGGAAGGAGGGCTACGAAATCTGGACGATGGGCTGGTTCGGTCCGCAGCAGGGAGAGCTGCTGACTCGGCTCGCGGAGCGCGTCGTCGCCGAGCTGATGCCTACCGGGCCGCCGCACCGCCCTGTCGAAGTCGGCGGCCGGACGCTGCTACATTGACGGCGATGCACGTCTACTTCGGGACGTCAGGTTTCAGCTACAAGCCTTGGAAAGGGCCGTTCTACCCGGAGGATCTGCCGGACGATCAGATGCTCTCCTACTACGCGGAAAAACTCTCGGCCGTCGAGATCAACAACACCTTCTACCGCATGCCCAAGGCGGAGATGCTCGAGCGTTGGGCCGATTCGGTGCCCGAGACGTTCCGCTTTGCCCTGAAAGCGTCGCAGCGCATCACGCACCGGAAGCGGTTGAACAATACCCAGGAAGAGGTCGGCTACTTCTTCGAGACGCTGAGCGTCTTGCGCGACCGGCTGGGACCCGTGCTGTTTCAGCTCCCTCCGAACGCCAAGGCGAACGTCGAGCGCCTGCGTGAGTTCCTGGGGACGCTGCCCGAAGGGCGCAAGGTGGCCTTCGAGTTCAGACACCCCAGCTGGTTCGAAGCCGAGGCACTCGACGTGCTTCGCGACAGCGGCGCGGCACTCTGCATCGCCGAGAGCGAGGATGAAGACAAGACCGCCCCCGTCGAGGCCACGACCAGCTGGGGTTACCTGCGCCTACGCCGAGACGACTACGACGACGCGGCCCTGGAGGCCTGGGCCGAGCGCGTGCGGTCGCAGTCCTGGGACGACGCCTACGTCTTCTTCAAGCACGAAGAGGCCGGCGCCGGCCCGCGGCTCGCCGCGCAACTGAGAGAGATGCTCGTCCCCATGTCATCCTGAGTTTCGACCGCGACCCGTCGCGGTCACATGAGACAAGAAACGCAAGCAAAGGGATCGTCATCCTGAGCGAGTGCCGGCAAAGATGCCGAGTCGAAGGAGCCAGCGAGGTGAAATCGCTCCTCTGGTCTCGAGAGACGAGGAGCGGGCGGATTTTTCGCTAAAGGCGGAGACGAGCAGTCACTCGGAATGACGATGTCTGCCTTGGCTGTTCTCCGTGTCTCTGTGCCTCCGTGGCTGCCGTTCATCGGCGGCCGGGTCGACTACCACCCTACCGGCTGACCCTCGTTCTGCTCGTCCAGCCACGCCTGGAGCGGGGCGAAGTAGTCGAGGATCGCCGTCGCGTCCATCTCTCGCTGACCGGTGAGCGCCTCGAGCGCATCCGGCCACGGCTTGCTCATCCCCATCTCGAGCATCATCGCGAGTCGCCGGCCGGCCTCGGCGTTGCCGTAGATCGAGCAGCGGTTGAGCGGTCCCTCGTACCCGGCCGCTTCGCACAGCGCGCGGTGGAACTGGAACTGCAGGATGTGCGCGAGGAAGTAGCGAGTGTACGACACGTTGGCGGACACGTGGTACTTCGCGGCCGGATCGAAGTCCGCCTCGCTGCGCTCGACCGCAGGCGCGACGCCCTGATAATTCTCACGCAGCTTCCACCACGCGCTGTTGTATTGATCCGGCCCCATGCCGCCAAAGACCTTGAAGCGCCACTGGTCGACGACCAGGCCGAAGGGCAGGAACGCGATCTTGTCCAGCGCCATCCGCAGCAGCAGACCGATGTCCTTCGAGGCATCCGGCTCCGCTTCGATCAGGCCGATCTGCTTCAGGTAGCTCGGCGTGACGGAGAGCGCCAGGGTGTCGCCGACGGCTTCGTGGAAGCCCCCGTTGGCTGAGCCGCGAAGTACGTAGGGCTGCTGGTTGTAGGCGCGCTGGTAGAAGTTGTGGCCCAGCTCGTGGTGGATCGTCGAGAAGTCCTCGGCGTTGATCTCGATGCACATCTTGATGCGCAGGTCGTCCACGGCGTCGATGTCCCAGGCGCTGGCGTGGCACACGACCTCGCGGTCGCGGGGCTTGGTGAGCTGCGACCGTTCCCAGAACGAATCCGGCAGCGGCTCGAAACCGAGGGACGTGAAGAAGCGCTCCCCGTAGCGGACCATCTCGGCGGCGTCGAGGTTCTGGGCCTCCAGCTGCTGCGTGAGGTCGAAGCCGGGATCCGCGTCGGCCGGCGCGACGATCGGCTCGATGTTGCCCCAGGTCTGGGCCCACATGTTGCCGAGCAGGTGCGCCGGGATCGGTCCATCCGCAGGCACGACGTCGGGACCGTATTGCTCGCGCAGCTTGGTGCGAACGTAGGCGTGCAGCGAGAGATAGAGCGGCCGCATCTGCTCCCACAGCCGTTCGAGCTCGGCGGCAAAAGCATCGGGGTCCATGTCGTACTTCGAGCGCCACATCGCTCCGAAGTCGGCGTAGCCGAGCTGGCCGGCGCCTTTGTTGGCCAGCTCGACGTAGCGGACGAAGTCGGGCTTGAGCTCCGGGAACGCGGCCCGCCACCCCTGCCATACGTCGAGCAGCTGCCGGGCATCGCGGCTCGTGGCCATCGTCCGGCTCAGGTCGGGCAGGGACAGGCACTCCTCGCTCGCCTCCCCGGTCGGGCACCACTTGCCGCGACCGTAGTGGCTCTCCATCCTGGCCGCGATCTGAGCAAGCTCCCGACTCTCGTCGGGATCCTGCGGCGTCGGGAGGACGATCGCTCGCTTGAGGACGTCGAGCTGACGGCGTAGTTCGGGCGGCAGGTCGACGTCGTCGAAGCGTCCGGCCAGCTTGGCGTACTCGACCGCCTGGGCCGTCGCGCGCTCTCCGAGAACGGCCGCGAGGGCCTCGGTGTCCTGCGTGATGTAGGTCGACTGAATCCAGCCCGCGCGGGCTGCGTCGTGGTCCAGCCCGGCGAGGCTCGCGCCCACCTCTGCGAGGAAAGCGCGAGCTTCCTCGATCGTCGGGGTCGGCTCGGCGCCACCCGGCACGGGCCACAGCAGAGCCAGGGTAAAAAGCACTGCCCCAGTCAGTGGCGGGATCGAATCACTCCGCAAGAGACCTCCTGGTTGAGCCGGGCATCCGCCAGGGTGGCGGCAGGCCTAGCCCGAGTAGAGGACGAGGGCGCTCTGGGCCCAATCGTCTATGAAACGCCACGCGAGTAGTGGCAGGACATTGGCGGCCACCAGCGCGACGACAGCGATCCGGTCGACGAGAGGCAGCTCGAACGCGGGTCGGTCCTGCTCGTCATCGTCGATGACCATGGCGCGCATGATGCGGAAGTAGTAGTAGGCGGCGATCGCGGCGTTGACGGCGCCGACGACCGCGTACCAGTAGTACTCCGGGCCCTTCGCGATGATCGCGCCGAAGACGTACAGCTTGCCCATGAAGCCCACGAACGGCGGTATCCCCATCAGCGAAAGCAGGAAGACGCCCATCGCGACCGCCAGCAGCGGTGCCCGGTTGTAGAGCCCCGGATAGTCGCGAATGTCGAAGCTGTCCTCCGCGTTGTGGATCAGCGTGACGACGAGGAAGGCGCCCAGGTTCATCACGATGTACGCGAGCAGGTAGATCAGCATGGCGCGCACGCCGTCGTCCGAGAGGGCCACGACACCCATCATGATGTAGCCGGCGTGGGCGATCGACGAGTACGCGAGCAGCCGCTTGAGATTCGTCTGGGTGAGGGCCGCGACGTTGCCGAGGGTCATGGTGACTACGGAAACGAGCATCAGCAGCGGCGCCCAGTCGATCGACCCGGTGAGGTCCCAGGCTCCACCGGCCTGTCGCGAGAGACCGGAAAGGAAGAAACGCGTCATCACGGCGAAGCCGGCCGCCTTGGGCGCGATCGACAGGAAGGCCGTGACCGGCGTCGGCGCACCCTGGTAGACGTCGGGGCACCAGAAGTGGAATGGCGCCGCCGCGGTCTTGAAGCCGAAGCCCGCGAACACCAGCAGCGCGATCAGGTACAGCGCCAGTCGGCTCGGGCCGTCGAGGCCGGCGGAGAGCGCCTCGCGAATCTCCGGCAGCGCCGTGCTCCCGGTGAGCCCGTACAGGAGCGACAGCCCATAGAGCATCGTCCCTGTCGAGACGGCGCCGAACAGCACGTACTTGAGCGACGCCTCGTTCGACATGCGATCGCCCTTCAGGTACGCCACCATCACGTAGGACGTGATGGTGACCATCTCGATGGACAGATACATCATCGCGAGATCGTTCGACGCGGCGAGCAGCAGGTTCGCCAGCGTCACGGCGAGCAGCAGGGCGTAGAACTCTCCCTGGCCCAGCCCGCGCAGCTCGCGCGAGTTGTCGAACGTGAACACCAGCGCCACGAGCAGCGACGCAAGCAGCAGGATCACCTTGAAGAAGGTGGCGAGCGGATCGTCGGCCAGCATCCCGGCGAAGATCAGCTGCGGCGCCCCCCCGCTCACGCTGAGCAGCCCGGAGCCGAGCGCCGCGATGGTCAAGCCGCGGTTCAGGTTGTTGCGATTGGGGACGCCACTCACGTCCACCAGCGTCACGACCAGGATCGCGGCCGTGAGGATCAGCTCGGGCACGAAACGACCGAGGCTTGCTAACACCTGCTCCATCTCAGCCCTGCAGGATGTCCGCTTCGTCGAGGTTCGGCGTGCGGCGCAGCCGGTACATGGTCAGCACGATCGCGAGGGCCACAGCGGCCTCGGCGGCGGCGATGACGATGACGAAGACCGCGAAGAGCTGTCCCTGCAGGTTGCCGATGCCGTACCGCGAGAAGGCGACGAGGTTGATGTTGGCCGAGTTGAGGATCAGCTCGATCCCCATCAGCACGTTGATGGCGTTGCGGCGCGTGAGCACCCCGAGCAGGCCCAGACAGAACAAGGCTGCCGACAGGACCAGGTAGTGCTCGATTCCGATCACGCTTCCTTCTTTCGCCGCACGATCATGGCGGCGCCGATCAGCGCGACCAGAAGCAGGATCGAAGCCGCCTCGAAGGGCAGCAGGTAGTCGGAGAGGAACAGCCGGCCGACCTCCCGCGTCGTGGGAGCCGGGGCGCGCCCCTCCCCCAGCGCCCAGCTGGTGGAGAACGCCAGGCCCGGACCGAAGGGGCCGCGCCCGAATACCGGTCCGATGCTGAACGGGAAGGCCAGCATCATGAACAGGCCGCCGCACACGATCGCGCTGGGCGCGAACTGGTGGACCTCCGTGCGCAGCTCCAGGTCGTAGAGCTTGTGCGTGAGCATCACACCGAAAAGCAACAGCACCAGAATGCCACCGACGTAGATCAGCAGCTGCGCGGCGGCCAGGAAGTCGGCGCCGAGCTGCAGGTAGATGCCCGCCACTCCGAAGAACGTGAAGAGCAGCGCGAAGGCGCTGTAGATGAGGCTGCGCGACAGCACGACGACAGCTGCCGAAGCCACGGTGATCAGCGCCAGCGCGTAGAAGATGAGGGCGTGTGCGCTCATCGGGTCAGGCGTCCGCGGGCGGCGCCATCTTCTTCTTCGGGTTCTCCGTGAGGAACTTCGCGTCGGGTTTCGCGAAACGATAGAGGTGGTCGTTCAGGTCCGTCGCCGCGAACTCGTACTCCGGCGTCATGTAGATGCAATCGGTCGGACACGGGTAGGTGCACAGGTTGCAGTAGCAGCACAGCGACATGTCGATGTCGAAGACCGTGACGTCCAGCTTGATGGGCATGCCGTTCGCCGCGAAGATCGGCGCGGCGTCCTTCTCACGCTTCTCGGTCCCGATGTGGATGCAGTCGACGGGACACGCCCGGGCGCACTGGCCGCAGCCGATGCAGTCCTCGAATTTCATGAAGAGGCGCATCCGCGAGCGCGGCGGGAGCTGCCACTTCTGCTCGGGGTACTGAAGCGTCGTCGAGTTGGTGAACAGGTGCCGCCAGGTGATGCCCATCCCGATCGAAATCGTTCTCACGGCCTCCAGGAGGTCGCCCCACCATTTATTCATGCCGCTTGCTCCCGGATGCGAGCGGCTTGCCACTGCCGCGCCTTGACGAAGAGGACTGCCAGGTAGACGAGCAGCCCCAGCGAGACGAGCCAGCCGGCAACCCTGTCCCAGAGGCCGAAGCCGTCCCTCACCGGCTCCCACAGAGACAGCCCGCCGACGACGACCAGCAGAACCAGTGCGATTGGCAGCAGGACCTTCCACGCGACGTGCATCAGCTGGTCGACGCGCAGTCGCGGCACCGTCCAGCGCAGCCACATGTGGACGAAGACGAGGGTCCAGGCCTTCCCGATCAGCCAGATCGGCCCCAGCTCGATCGGTCCGATCGTCTGCAGTGCCGGGATGGGCGCCATCCAACCGCCGAAGAACAGCACCGCGCCCACGGCCGAGAGCACGAACATCTCTGTGTATTCGGCCATGAAGAACATCGCGAAGAAGAACCCCGAGTACTCGGTGTGGAAGCCCGCGACCAGCTCGCTCTCGGCTTCCGGAATGTCGAACGGCGCGCGGTTGCACTCGGCGAGCGTCGCCGTGAAGAACACCAGGAACGAGATCCCGAGCAGCGGGAAGAAGCGGAAGGCGAACCAGTTGCCCAAGCCACCCGCCTGCGCGACGACGATGTCCTGGAGAGAGAGGCTCCCGACGAGCAGAACGACGGTGAGCAGCGAAAGGACCGAGGGGATCTCGTACGAGACGATCTGTGCCGCCGAGCGCATCGCGCCGTACAGCGCGTACTTATTGTTCGAGGCCCAGCCGGCCATGATCAGGCCCACCGTCGAGAGGCTGGAGACCGCGACGACGTAGAAGATGCCGACGTTCAGGTCGGCCGTCACGAGCGTGGGGCCGAACGGCACCACGACGAAGCCGAGGAAGGCGCCCAGCACGACCAGGCAGGGGCCGAGCACGAAGAGCAGCGGATCCACCCCGCGCGGAAAGATCGCCTCCTTCATTATCAGCTTGATCGAGTCGGCGATCGTCTGCAGCAGCCCCCACTTCCCGACCCGCATCGGCCCGAGACGATCCTGCATGAAGCCGGCGATCTTGCGCTCGCCGTACACGTATAGGATGGGCCCGAGCGCCATGAACGTGATCAGGATGACCGCCGGGATCGCGGCGGCCAGGATCACGAGGATCCAGTCGGCGGCCCCGAGGCCGAGATCGCTCAGCAGGGAGTAAACGGGATCCATCTAGCGGTCGATCTCGCCGAGCACGACGTCCAGCGACCCGATCAGCGCGACGATATCGGCGATGTACATGCCCCGCGCCAGGTGGTGGAAGATGCTCATCGCCGTGAAGCAGGGGCTCTTGACTTTCACACGGTACGGCTTGACGCCCTTGCCATCGGAGACGATGAAGTAGCCGAGCTGGCCGCGCGGCGCCTCGGAGCGGCCGTACCACTCGCCCTTCGGTGGCTTGACGCGCTTCGGCACCTTCTCGTGGACGTCGGTCTTCTCCATCGACTCGAGGCGATCGAGGGCCTGCGCGACGATCTTCGAGCTCTCGGCCATCTCGCGAGTGCGCACGATCGTGCGGTCGAAGCAGGAGCCGAGGGGACCGCACTCCCCCTTCCCTACCTGCGGGTCGAACTCGTAGGTCTCGTAGCCGCTGTAGGGCTCGTCCTTGCGCAGGTCGCAGGCGACTCCGCTGCCGCGCAGGTTCGGGCCGGTCAGATCGTAGGAGATCGCCAGCTCCTTCCAGCACACTCCGACGTCCGCGGTGCGCTTGACGAAGATCTTGTTCGTAATGATCAGGTTCATCAGCTCTGGGTAGGTCACGCGGTCGAACTCGGCCACGAAATCTCGCGTGGCCCTGATGAATCCATCGGGCAGATCGTGGCTGACGCCGCCGACCCAGTTGTAGTTGTAGAGCAGCCGCGCGCCGCAGGTCCACTCGAACAGGTCGAGGATCTTCTCCCGATCGCGCAGCAGGTGGAGGAAGGGCGTGAAGGCGCCGATGTCCATCGCGTACGTTCCGACGGCCACGCAGTGGGAGGCGATCCGCTGCAGCTCCGCGAAGAGCACCCGGATCGTCTGCACGTAGGGCGGGATCTTGATCCCCATCAGCTTCTCGACCGTCAGCGCGTAGCCGAGGGAGTTCCCCATCGAGGCGACGTAGTCCATGCGATCCGTGAAGGGGATCACGCCCGGGTAGTCGATGCTCTCGGCGTGCTTCTCGAAGCAGCGGTGCAGATAGCCGATGTGCGGCCGGACGTCCTTGACGATCTCGCCGTCAGTGCGCAGCTCGAGACGCAGCACGCCGTGCGTGGACGGGTGCTGTGGCCCCATGTTGAGGATCATCTCGTCGTCGGAGAGGTCCTCGAGCCGCCAACCGTAGTCGAGCGGAGCCGCCGTGCTCGTCGCCAAGGCCCTCTCGCTACTCCACGTGCCGGTTGGGCGGCGTGAAGTGGAACGGTCCCACGCCGATCTGCTCGCCGGCATTGGCGCGCTCCCCCATCTGCTCGGTCGGCTTCACCCGCAGGCCGTTGTAGAACTCGGGGTCTTCCCAGTCCTTGCGCAGCGGATGTCCCTGCCAATCGTCGGGCAGGAGGATGCGCCGGAGATCACTGTGCCCCTCGAATTCGATTCCCAGAAGATCGTACGCCTCGCGCTCGTGCCAGTTGGCGACCCCCCAGGTGTCCTCGACGGTGTGAAGCTTCGGCTGCTCGCGATCGAGCTGGACCTTCAACATGAAGCGGTGGCGGTGCTCGTAGGAGAAGAGGTGGTAGACGACCTCCATCCGCGGCGGGTCTTCGCCAGGGTAGTCGACACCGGAAAGGCACATCAGGTTGTCGAGTGAGAGGTTTTCGTCTTCCTTGCAGAACCGGGCGACTTCCGCGATCGCCTGCGGCTCGACGACCACGAACGGGTCGATCGCCTCGAGATCGCTCGCCAGGATGGCGACGGCAAACTCGTCTCTCAGCCGTGCCTCGATCGTGGCAGCTTCCATCGGCGTTACTTGAGCGCCTCCGCCGCGATCTGGGCGCCCTCGAGACTGCCGAGCGTGGCCGGACGGCGGCGCAGGACCTTGTCTTCCTGGATCTTTTCTTGCAGCTTCATCACACCGTAGAGCAGCGCTTCGGGACGCGGCGGACAGCCGGGGACGTAGATGTCCACGGGCACGACCTCGTCGACGCCCTTCAGGACGTGGTACCCGTACTGCCAGTACGGACCCCCGTTGTTGGAGCAGCTCCCCATCGAGATCACGTACTTCGGCTCGGGCATCTGCTCGTAGAGGCGCTTCAAACGGGTCGCCATCTTCAACGTCACGGTGCCCGCGACGATCATCAGGTCGCTCTGGCGCGGAGTCGCGCGCGGGATCAGGCCGAAGCGGTCCCAGTCGTAGCGCGCGGCGCCGGTCGCCATCATCTCGATGGCGCAGCAGGCGAGGCCGAAGGTCATCGGCCACAGGCTCGACTTGCGCGCCCAGTTGATGACGTTGTCGACGGTGGAGAAGACGACGTTGTCGTCGAAGCGGCTCTGAATCGGTCCCGTGATCGCGTTCATCGTCTCAACCTACAAGCGGTCCTCGGCCCGCACCCACTCGAGGTCGCCCTTGCGCCAGACGTAGGCCAGGCCTACGACCAGGATCAGGATGAAGACGACGCCTTCGACGAACGCCAGCAGACCGAGCTCACGGAACACGACGGCCCACGGCAGCAAGAAGACGACCTCGACGTCGAAGACGATGAAGATGAGGGCGAATACGTAGAAGCGGATATTGAATTGGACCCACGCGGACCCCGTCGGGTTCTCGCCGCACTCGTAGGTGGTCAGCTTCTCCTCGCTGAAGCGGCGCGGTCGTATCACGTACCAGACGAACAAGTTGAAGGCGAGGAAACCAATCCCGACCGCGATGAAAGTCAGGATCGCCGAGTGCTGCTGAAGGAAGTCGGCCGAGGGGAGGTTGTTCATCCAGTGTGAGGGGTAAACCGCGGCGGAATGTAGCAAAAACGGGGACGAAAGCGAACCCGAGCACCGATCCACGGCTCGGGTCGCATGGACTGTACATCCAGCTCATGAGCGGTACATCTGGAAGGCTGAGCTGTGCAGTTTGCTCATGAGCGGGCAGAGTTGCCGCTACTCGATACCCAGGGCCTGCGCGATCTCGACGTAGAGGCGCTCCAGACGAACCAGGGCGTCACGGTCTGCAGCCGTCAACTCGGCCGTCAGGTCGTCGCGATTGGAGGCCACCGCCTCGAGGGCGCTCTTGACGGAGGGATCACGGACCCGCGGCAGGACGTCCTGGATGGCATCGAAGAAGCGCGTCGAACGCGCCCTGGCATTGCCGTAGTTCTGCGCATCGACCTCGAGCATCAGCAGCCCGAGCTGCGAGTGGAGGCGCGTCAGCTCGCTCTCGCTGCGCAGTCGCTCTTCGATCGTGGCGGCGCTCGCGCGGGTTTCGGCGAGCTCTTCCTCGAGCCGGTCGGCGACGATCCGCTGGCCGAGGTGTCCGCCGAAGAAAGCGATCGCCGAGGAGACCACCAACGTGCCGATGTAAATCGCGACTTTCTTCATGATGATGCTTCTCCCGAACCCACCTGACGACGCCCCAGAATAACTCTGGATTCGGCTGTTTTGCGCTCAGGACACCTCGATGATCTTGTCGCCCTCGGGGATCCTCGGCTTGAAGGCACGATCCGGAATCGAGACGTTCGTGCTCAGCCTGGACAGGAGAAACGAGGCTTTGTAGCCCTCCTGGGGCCGCCACACCTCGACCTCGTGGGGCATGCCGTCACGCCAGCCACCGAAGCGCGATTCTGTGACCACGTCACCGGTCTCGTCGAACGAGCGCGTGCGGGCGAGCTGCAACGTGTCGCGCTCCAGCCAGACGCGGCGGCGGGCCAGCCCGCGGCCACCGCTCGCTTCGAAAAGCAGAAGTGAAAAGTAGCGGCCGTCGGCGGCGAAGGACACGAGATCCCCGTCGCCGGGGTCGAGGGCTTCCGGCAGCAATGCGCGAACGATGTCGGCCGGACGCAGCGCCTTGAAGGGACCGTCGTCCGGCTCGCTCTCGTCGTCGGGATCGGCAGGGGCGGCCTCTTCTGCTTCGATGTCCATCTCCGAGGCGGTGGCCTCGGCGGGTCCCGTCCACACCGTCTTCTTGGTCGGCAGCCGGAACCAGAACCGCTCGCCGTCGGCGGTGATCTCGAGCGCCGTGATCATCGCCGTCGAGGCCTTGATGTAAAGGCGGCCCCCGCGCTCGGCGACGACGCGCACGCCGACCTGGCGCGACTTGCCCGTGACCGCGTCGTAGACGGTGAGGTCTCCGGACGCGCTCATGCTCTCGAGAGATCGACAAAAGGCGTCGTACGCCTCCGAGACGGCCGCGGCCGTCTCCTGCCTCCGAGCAGGGACCTCGATGGGATCGAACCTTTTCGGGGCCGAGGAGCAGGCGGCTGCCAGCGCAAGAAGACTCAAGAGGGGCGCCCGTCCACCGCTCATCTTGCCGGCTCTTCGGTCGTCGGGTAAAGCAACATCGGGACCTCGCTTCGCCAGGAGCGAAATGTACCCTGTCGTGGAGCACTTTCAACTCGCACGCACGAGCTGGCGTGACCTGCCCGGCCAATTCGGCCCACCCCGCCGGGACCGTTTCCTCGACCGACACCCCGCTCCGCGGCGTCCGCAACGAGCCTCTGGCCGATGCTAGAATTTCTTCCCCCGCACAGCGCGGCGCATCCCCGCCTGGCCGACGTAGCTCAGTTGGTAGAGCAGCTGATTCGTAATCAGCAGGTCGTCAGTTCGAGTCTGACCGTCGGCTCCATCCTCAAGCGCACTTACAGGGCACTCTGAGTCGTCACTGCTGCATCTTGCAGCAGTGAGGTTGCAAGTGGTTGCAGACAACGAAAGTTCGATGGATCGGTCGAGCACGTCCAGGTAGCCCTCGGCGCCTCGCGGCATGGACGCCGACCGCAGCGGCGTCGTGAGCGACGTTGAGCTGTCCTCGATGTACTTGACGATCGCCAGCAGGATGCGGGCATCGCCCTGCCACAAGAACGCCCGGTCGATCAGCGCGGTGTCGTGTCGAGCCGCGAAGTCCTTCAGCCCCCGATGATCGTAGCCGAGCAGCACCAGCGGGACGAGAAACCCTGGTCTCGAATCGACCGCGCCAGCTCGGATGCGTTCATATCGGCGACCTGCGGCACCGTCACCACGAGATCGAAGCGCCGCTCCGCGAGCCGGCTGAGCGCCTCGCGCCCACTCGAGACGCGCGTGAGCCCCGGGCTGTAGTGAAGGTCGAGGCTGCGGAACTCGCCGTACACGCGCTCGCTGATTTGGCCCGCCTGCTCCAGAATGAAGTTGTCGTAGGGGCTGCACACCAGCAGGATGTCCATGACCCGTAGCGCATCAGGTCGTGAAAATCCTGGAGCCGTCGGGCATGGCGTGGCCGCTGCGCCTCGAGAGTCTTCAAGCGAAGCTCCCTTTCGGCAGTTCACCACAAACTACAGGCTGGCTCAATCGACCGGGCGTCGCCTGGGTCACACCAGGCGCTGGCGGTAGATCTCTCCGAGGCGCTCGAGAGATCCTCTCCTCCGGCACACGGCCTCGGGATCGTCGTTATCTGCGAGGCGACCCTCTTCGAGGACGAGGATCCGATCCATGCGGCCCAGCGTCGCCGGCCGGTGCGAGACGGTGATCACACTGCCCCCGCCCATGCGATCGTAGAGGCGTCCGAGGATGCGCGCCTCACTCTCGTCGTCGAGGGCGCTGCTGGCCTCGTCGAGCAGCAGGATCGGCGCGCTCCTCAGCGCCGCGCGTGCGAGGGCGACGCGCTGCCGCTGCCCGCCGGACAGAGCGACGCCGTTCTGGCCGACCCGGGTGTTCAGGCCGTCGCGCAGCCCGGCAACGAAGCTGCCGAGCTCGACCAGCTCGACGGCAGCCTCGACGTCCCGAGCGGGGGCGTCCGGCCGCCCGTAGGCGATGTTGTCGTGAAGCGAACGATCGAGCACAGGGCCGTCCTGCAGCACGACGGAGTAGAGGTGGCGCAGCGTCGCGAGGTCGAGCTCGCGCAGGTCGCAGCCGTCCAGAGAGACACGGCCACGTGACGGGTCGCACATCCGCGCCGCCAAGCGCAGCAGGGTGGTCTTCCCACTCCCATTGACACCGAGCAGCGCGACGTGCTCCCCCCGGCGCACTCGCACGTTCACACCCCGGATCGCCGGCTCGCGGCCCAGGTAGGTGTAAGAGACGTCGTCGAAGCGCAGCTCGCGGGCGAACACCGCCGCCGGCGCCCCGGCTGGCGTCGACATCGCCGCCGGCTCGTCCAGGTGCGCGAAGACGCGCTCGGCCGCGGCGAGACCCTCCTGGGCCGACGCGTAGAGACCCGTCAGCCGGTAGCCCGCGCCCAGAAAAGCGTACGCGACGGCCAGTGCGGCCGTCAGCTCGCCGGCGCTCAGGCGACCCGCCGCGACGGCTTGGCTCCCATAGAGCAACGCAGCGAGCAGACCCAGGAGTTTGAGCCCCTGGCGCATGGGCGAGTCGAGAGCCAGGACGTCGTAGAGCGAACGCTGACTCGCGACGTGTCGCTGGCTGCGATCGCGGAAGTCGGCCTCCTCGCCGTCCTCGCGGCCGAGAGCCCTGGTGAGGTGAATGGCCGCGAGTGCCTCCTGGGCCCGCTCGTGCAGCTGACCCAGCAGCTCGTAGCTCGCCTGGAAGCGAGTCCTCAGGTGTTTTCCGAACAGCCGGGAGGCGAGCCCCGCCGGCACGAGCAACAGCGGCGTCATCACGGCCAGCACCGGGTCGAGGTACCAGAGGGCGACGAGCAGCGCGACGGCTCGAAAAGGGGCCTGCGCGACATCGGCGACGGTGCGGCTGACGAGCTGGGCGGCGTTGTCGACGTCGTGGAACAGGCGCGAGAGCAACGCCCCGGAATTGTGACGTGAGTGGAAATCGAGCGAGAGCTCCTGATAGCGGACGAACAGCGACTCGCGGAGTCGGCTCATCAGCCCCGCCGATGCGGTCAGCGAGAAGCGCCCCGCCAGGTAGCCCGCCATCTCGCGAGCCAACAGGATCGCGAGGGCCGGAGGCCCCGTGACGCGCCACGGTGCCTGGCGTCTGCGCGAGGGAGTCGTCGATGAGCTGCTTGAGCAGGACGACGAGACTGATGTCCGCCAGCGTGACGGCCCAATTGCAGACGCTGGCCACTGCCTGCTCCGCAAGCTCGCGGCGCGCCAGCCCCGCCAGCCTGCGGAACGTCTTCAAGACGCGTCGCCGACGCGCGCGCTGTGCGCAGCCACGGTGCGCGTCAACAGACCCGCGCGTCGCGCCGGCTGCGCGTGATCAAGGCGTGCGTACTGGAGAGCCGTCCAGAAGCGGGGGCTCGACGCCGGCCCGTCGGTGTGCCGTCTCGCAGAAGTGCGGTACGGGAGCTTCAGGGTCACCGGTCTCGATCTCGGCGGCACCGACCATCTTCTCGCACGACTCGTGAATCTCGTAGCCGCGACACTCTGATCGACCTTCGTAGCGGGCGCTCCGGATCGCGTGGAAGAGCTCCGGCACACCCTCGGCCAGCGGCTTGTCGATCAGCGAGAAGCGAGGATGTCTTTGCCAGATGCACGCGCCGACCGAGCCGTAGGGATCGATCTGAACCGTGTTGGTGCCACAGCCGCAACGGTACAGGCGGTCGTCACTCGGCGCCCGGGGCTCGCGTCGCGTCGGCTCGCCGCCTGCCGAGCACTCCTGGCCGTCCAGGTCTGCGGCGAAATGGCGCTCCACTGCGAGGCGCTCCGCGGGCGCGAGGCGAACCGTCGACGGAGCCGGGCCGCCGTCCAGGCTCGGCAGGATTATCGTATCGAGCCGGAACGGGAGACCGTAGCTCTCGACCAGCCGCTTGAGGTCGTCGAGCTCGTAGCGGTTCAACGACATCCCGCTGGTCTTGAGCTTGACGGGCAGGCCCCGCTCGATGAGCCGCGCGAGGCACGCGCGGAACACCCGGGCGCTGCCCGGCACCTGCGTCACGGCGTCGAAGGTCGCGTCTGTGGCGCCGTGAATGCTGACCTCGATCGAGAACGGCGGACGCCGCGCGAGACGATCGGCGATCTCGTCGGTGATCAGGGTGGCGTTCGTGAACAGAGTGACGAGAAAGCCCCGGTCCAGCGCCGCTTCGTAGATCGTGAAGAAGTCCTTGCGAACGAACACCTCGCCGCCGGTCAGACACAGCCACAGCACCCCGAGCTCGCGCAACTGATCCAGGGAATCGACGAGGCGCGTGGTGCTCAGCTCCCGGGCGATCAGCTCGGGTCGGTTGAAGCAGTCGGTGTAGCAGTGGCGGCAGTGCAGGTTGCAGTCGTAGGTCAGCTCGAGCTGTGCGCGAATCAGTCGGCCGGACCCGGATTCGCGAAACAGCGTCGCAGAAAACTCCTCGTAGCTGCCGGGCTGCTCCTTCATGCGACGACTCGCTCGAGGTGACAGACGGCGGCGAGGCTGTCGACGACCTCGAAGCCCTGCGACGCGAAGAGGCTCATGGACGCGCGGTTGGTCGTGCGGATATCGCACTCGAAGATGGGGGCACCGGGCGCCGCGAGTTCGAGGGCCCGACGCAGCAGCTGATCCGCCACTCCGAGGCCGCGAAAGCGGGCCCGGACCCCGACGTCCGAGACGCGCCAGCCGCGGGTCGTCCGCGCCAGATCCAGGAAGCCGGCGGGGCGCCTGCCGACGCAGGCGTGCAGCCTGACTCGCTCGGCGCCCGCCACGGGTTCAGCGGAACGAAGGCATCGCCAGAAGAGCGCACCGACCGGCACCAACACCGCGATCCCGATACGCCGCGAGGCCAGGAGGCGCCCGACCCTGCGATACGCATGGTGGCCTTGAAGTGATGCCAGTGCTCGCCCAAGCCAGCCGCGCGTGCGCTCGATGCGTCGGCGCACGACCCGTTGGGTGCGACGCCGCTGCTGCGCTCGCCATCCGGCGTCCACGGGCTGCACCGAGCGCCAACGACCGCGCCGTGCCGAGCGCCGCACGACGCCGGGCACGGACGCCTGCGTTCGCCACACCCTGCCTCCGCCCGCGTCGCCCGCAATGCACAGCTCGCTTTCGCGCACGTCCACGACGCGGTGGCAGATCGGATGTCCGTTGCCGCTCACGACCACGACGTCTCCCGGCTTCGCGACCTCCGGCGCGGCACTTCGAGCAGGTCTCCGCGCCGCAGCCCGGGGAACATGCTGTCGCTGCTGACAGCGAGCCAGCGCACCCCGACGAGAGCTTCCACGATCGGCGCAGCGGCGCCAGAGCGCAGGTCGCAGGATCAGCGACCCGCAGCGTCGTACCTCTCTCGCACGAGCGACGCGAGATCGTAGTAGTACGGAACGCAGCGACCGACATCGCCCGCCTCGAGCAAGCTGTCGTGGGCGCTCCGCGAGCAGTAGCGAAGCAGCTCGCAGGCGCTGCAGTCGGACGGCTCCCGGTCGTAGCTGTCGCGCTGCTCGACGAGCGCGCGCCAGGCTTGCGCCACGTTGCCCCCGCGGACGTTCTGCTGGCCAATCGGCACGGACACGCAGAAGTTCATGATCCCGTGCGGTGTGATGCTGGCGGAAGAGCGGCCGCAGCCGCAGTAGAACGGCCCGCGCAGCGGTGGAGGCTGTGGTGTCTCGCCCGGCACGAAGCCGGCGAAACGCTCGGCGAGATCGATCACGGCCGCAGGAGGGATGCGATGACTCAGCGGGACCTTCAGACCGTCCTGGCGAGCGTGGACGTCAACAGCGTACTTGAAATGCACCCCGAGCCGCTGGCACAGATCACGCATCGCGTCGACCTCATGCCGATTTCCCTCGAGCACGACCGCAACCAGCTCGAGCGGGACGCCCGTGCGACGCAGCCGCGCGAAGCCCGCCAGAAAGCGCTCGAAGGAGCCGGGCACACCCGTGACGGCTTCGTAGCATTTCGCCGTCGCGCCATAGAGCGAGACGTTGATGCGATCGGGCGGCTGGGCTTGCAGCAGCTTCATCGCAGCGGCATCGACACGGGTCGCGTTGGTCAGCAGCGTGACCTTGAGGCCCAGGTCGCGGCAAGCCGCGAGGATCTGGGCGAGATCGCGGCGCGCGAACACCTCGCCACCGGTCAGGTTCACGTCGAGCGTCCCCAGCTCGCAAAGCTGCCGCAGCACGTCGACGACCTCGTCTGTCCCGAGCTCGCCGCTGGCCACGTGGGTCGGGTTGAAACAATGCAGGCAGCGGAGGTTGCACGCGTGCGTCAGCTCGAAGGTCACGGACACCGGCACACGCGCCCGGTAGGACTCGGCCTTGAGGTGCTGCTCGAGCTCCCGCCTAGACCGCGTGCGCATCGGCACCCCGGATCCGGGAGGCGAGGAAGGCGTGAATGCTCTCGAGCGGGGCGAAGCCGAGATGCTCCGTGGAGACCTCGGCGAGCAGGAGCCCGGCCGCTGCCATGGCCTTGCCGAGCGCCTCCTCATTCCAGAAAGGCAGGAAGAGCTGCGGGACCAGATGACGGGCCGGATCGGCCCTTTCGAGATCGCCGCCGACGTGGCTCGCGGCGTGACGGATGAGAAACGCCCGCGCCAGCCGGGCGGGCCCCCGCTCCACCTCGTAGACCTCGCCATGAAACGGCGTGCCTTCGATCAGCCAGCCCTGGGCGTCGCGGCGCACCACGACACACTCGTCACACAGAATCGTGACGCCTCGATTGCGCAGCAAGCGGGCCAGGGTCGACTTGCCGGCGCCGCTCGGACCGACGAACAGGGCGCCATCATCGCTGTTCCAACGGACGCCGAGGGCGTGGACCAGCAGCGCCCGACCGGATCGAGCGAGGCGCTCGACGAGCAGCAACTTGACGACGGGGTCCAGCACCTCCATCAGAGACCAGTGTGGCTGGCTCGCGCCGCCGCGAACCCTGACGTGTGCGGTCGACACGGCCGCGTCGCACTCCACGATGGCGCGGAGTCCGCGCCGCTCGGGACACATGACGTCGAAGCGGGTGCCGGCGGGAGAACGCCTCGCTTCCCAGTTGCCGGCGAAGGCGAGGGTGGCAGGGCCCTGCGCGCGAGGCAGCTGATCAGACACCTCGACGTCGATGGCGAGCGCCGGTGCGCCGGCGACTGCGATGCGAAAGGACCCGATCTCGCTGCGCGCGATGTCGCCGGGCCGCGTCTCGGCAGCAATCCGTACGCGCTCGCCCCCGAGCCTGAGGTCGAGGGTGGGCAAGCCGCCTACGAGGCCGCGCCGCTGTTGATGCAGCCCCCGCCCAGACTCGAGCTCTTGCAGCCCGCGGCGCCGAAGAAGTCGCAAGGGCCGGGGGGTCGGCAGCCGTTGCCCCCGTTGTTCGAGGGCGAGCTTGCCGTGGTGGCGCGGCCGGAGAGGACCGCCTGCTCGTGGTGCAGCTCCACGCGATACGCCTCGGGCGCGCGGTAAGGGCGCTTCACCTGACCGGCTTCTTTCACGACGTCGCCTCCTGCGTCCGCCGTTTCGAGCAGGAGAAGTCAGGCATCGCTCCGAAGAAGCCCTCGGCGAAGCTGCCGCGCGTCAGATCGTAGGAAGCTTCTCGGTTGCGCGCGCAGCGCTGCAGCCTGCCGAGTGGATCGATGTGAAACGAATAGTCACCTCCCTCGCAGGTCGGTGGCTGCGCGCTCAGCTCGTCCTGTCGGCGCCGCCCCTCGGCCAGCTCTGGATCCGACGCCTCGATCGCCAGGAGCCGCTCGCGGGGGACGTTCAGCTCTCACGACTCGTGACTGCCGTCGAGCTTGGCAAAGATCTCTTCGCTCATCTTGAACTGCACGCCGGGCAGGCCGCGGACGAACTCCTTGATCGCAAGCAGCTCGTCGACGTTGGCGGTCATGGCGTTGGCCTTGACGACCAGCGGCAGCCCCGCCTCGTGGACGAGGCGAATGCCCCGCATCACGAGCGGGAAGCTCCCTGCGACTGCCGTGACAGCCTCGTAGACGGCGGGCGAGATGCCGTTGAGCGTGATCTCGATCCGCTCGGGAGGCAGGCGCTGCCACAAGTCGATAGTGCGCTCCGTGATCAGCGTCCCGTTCGTGAACACGGTCACGAGGAGGCCGCGTGTGACGGCCGCCTCGTAGATCTGTGGGAAGTCGGGACGCGCCAGCGCCTCGCCGCCGGACAGCGCGAGGTAGAGACAGCCGGCGTCCCGTATCTCGTCGAGGATGCCCGCGATCGTGTCGGCACTGAGCTCCGCGGCGACGAGCGGAGGCGTGTTGAGCGGGTCCGTATAGCAGTGGATACAGTGGAGGTTGCAGCGCCAGGTCAGCTCCCATTGTCCGGAGAGAGGCGCTCGGCCACTCGGGGTGGCCAGCCTGTCGAGGAACTCCCTCCGCTCGAGCAGGGGATCGCGCTCGACGAGGTCATCTGAGGACCATCTTCCCACCTTCTCGCGCAGCTTGGCAAGAATCGGGCATCGGACTGGCCCCTAACTCTCTATGATCAATAGCTTTTCGTTCGTCAAGCTGTCGACGAACTGAACAAACCACGCAGCCGCGCCAGCTGGGGCAGGTCGTCCTTGCAGGCCGCGCACCACGTCGCGACGGTCGTGTAGACCGAGAGCGTGGCGCGCGGTGCCTCGGGCCCCAGGGCCACGCGCTCGCCCTCCGCGTCGCCGCTCACGGGCTCCGGCATCCGGGTGAGCTGTGTGCGAACCAAGCCGCTCGCAGCCGCCGCAACGCGCCTCTCGTGAATGGTCAGGAGCCCCTCGGCCGGTACATCGCTGAAGCGATCCGAACGCCCGGAGGGCCAGTGAATGATCAGCTCCTGCAACGTGTCCGCTGCGCCGACGCCGATCGTCTGCACCAGCCCGTTCTGGGACGCGAGCCCTTCGCCCGCCGCGAGCTCTCGTCTCAGGCGGCGCCCTTCCAGGAGGACCTCGATCACCGCTCCGATCGCATCGCGATTCGACCAGCCGGCCGCGGGCTCACCCTCACGCGCGCCGCCCACGAGGCGAACGGCGACGCTGCGGGTCTTCCCACGCGAGCCGACGACGCTGCCGATTTGGTTGCGGAAGATCCGCAGCAACGGCGCATTGGCGCTCGCGACCGCCACGTCGAGGAAGCCGTCCCGGTCGTAGTCGAAACGAACGAAAGACCGCGAGTCGCCCGGGTGATCGAGGCCGGAGATGGCGCCGATCTCGACGAACTCGTTCGCCTCCGCGTTGAAGAACACGCGATTGCGCTGACCGCCACTGACCGAGAGATCCGCCCGCGAGTAGAGATCGCCCAGCTCGGAGGCGACGGTTCGGGGAATCTCTCCGCGCATGACCATGCGCCATCCGACACTTCACCCGTCGCCCGGCAGCGCGTACTCCCGGGGTGCCGTGTAGTAGCCGTTCGGCGCGTAGATGTCGAGGAAGCCGTCGTTGTCGAGATCTGCGAACTGCCCCCCCCACGCCCAGCCTGCGTCGGCGACGGCCAGTGCCGGCGGGCGCGACCCCGAAACCTTCACGAAACCGCCCGAAGTCTGGCGGAACAGAGCGTTTCCGCCCGCGTTGACCAGAAAGCGCGCGTCCACCGCGTCCATCACCGCGATGCGCTGCCCGGCGTGGCTCTCCATGTTCGACACGTAGAGATCGGGGCGCCCGTCGTTGTCGTAGTCGCCCCACGCCGCGCCCATGCCGAAGCCGGCGTCCTCGGCTCCCGCCGCGTTGGTGATCTCGATGAAGCGCCCCCCGTCGTTCCGCAAGAGCTGGTTCGAGCCGTAGTCGTTGGCCACGTAGACGTCGGCGTCACCGTCGCGATCGTGGTCGGACCAGGCGGCCTGGTACGTCTGTCGGTAGACCTCGAGCCCGCTCGCAGCGACGCGCTCGAAACGCCCACCACCCAGGTTCCTGAGCAGCACGTTGGGCGGGCCGGGCGCGTTGAGGATGTAGTGGTAGTCGCGGCTGCGCCACAGCGCCCACAGCTGTTTCCATTCTGCGGACGAGAAGGCGTCGCGCGGGAACCAGCCCGTGTTCGTCGCGGCGTAGACGTCGAGGAGGCCGTCGCGGTCGTAGTCGACCGCCGACAGCGACGTGACCATCCGTGGCATGCGGCCCGCGACTTCGCCCGACCGGTCGCTGAAGCGACCCGCTTCGTTGATCAGCAGAATGCTCTCGGCTTCGCCGCGACCGAGAAGCGCATCCGCATCGCCGTCGTTGTCGAAATCGGCGAAGATGGCCGCCGTCGTGCCGCCGTCGAGATCGAGGCCGAGGGCACCCGCCACGTCCTCGAAGCGCCCGTCGCCACGGTTGCGCAGCAGCATGTTGGGCCCGTGGCGCTCCATGACGTAGAGGTCCTCGAGGCCATCCCGGTCGATGTCGGCGACCGAGAGGGCCGGATGCAGAGACTGGGAGCGGAACCCGAAGTCGGGCTGCGCAGGCTTCGCGTCGTCGGCACGCTCGGCCGCCGCGAGCTGCGCGAGGTGCTGACGGACCAGCGACTCGTGGAGCGAGCCCTGCGCGCGCCCGCGACTGCGGTCCGCGAGGACCGTGTTCGTGACGTCGCTGAACCAGCGGCGCGGCGAGTCGATCGTGTCGCCGGAAGCGCTGATCCACTCGACGATTTTCCAGCCGATGCCCGGGGCCGAGCGCGCCGCGGAAGCCCGCCAGCGGAGCGAGGCGTGCAGGCGATGCGAGCGCCAGGTCCCCCGGGTCGTGACCCCGGCGAGCTCGAAGCGCGCCAGCGTCTCGAAGGAGCGACGCCCGGGGTCGAGATAACGACCCTCGTCGAGGGTGACGCGCGCGTTCGTCAGGTAGTGGAAGCCGTCGAGAAGCGGGCGCCACAACACGAGCTCCTCGCGCGCCACCTCGGTGGGGGGGCCCGGCGCCGAAGCCAGCTTCGCCCGCTCGAGGCCGAGCGGGCTCCGCAGCGCGCGCGCCACACCAATGGCGCGGAGCTCAGCCACCTGCACCGAGCTTGCGAAGTCGCGGCGACTCCGGGCGTCGGGCAGCGCCAGATTGAACAGGCTCTGCGAGAGCCGGCGCGCGGCCGGCTCGAGCGTAGACAGGAGCTCCTCCTGGGCCTGAATCTCCGCCAGCGCGAGGCGACGCTCGCGGTGCGGGTCGATGGCCCCGAGGGCCCCGAGCGTCCCGTAGCTGCCCGAGAGGACGAGCGGCGTCGCGACGGCCAGCACGATCAGTCGAAGGGAGCGCGGCGTGGCGCGGCGGGCCAGCCCGAAGCCGAGCGTGAGCCAGAAGAGCTGACCGACCACGATCGCCACGATGTAGTTCGTGGAGATGATGCGCTCGTCGGGTGCGAGCACGCGCTCGACGGACCACTTGTTGAGGACGAGGCCGGTCATGACGGCAGCCGCTGCGACGAGACGCTGCCGGGGCGGTCGGTTGGTATCCGCCGTCACTGGGCCGTTTCGGGCCACCGGGCTTTGGACGCGACAAGCCCCGTGGCTGCAACCCGCGCGCTCTCGGCCTCGAACTCGTTGACGACCATCGGTTAGCAGAATTCTTCTGCAAGGCGCGAGGCGACGCAACCCGGCCCGCCTCGACGCGCATGAGCTCGGATTCGACAACTGCGAGCCGGTCGGCCGGATCGGGAGGCGGCCGTCGAGCGATCCGTATCAAGAATAGAGGTGGAGCTGCGCCAGCCAGGTCTCGAACGTTCGCTCCGACACGCGATCCCGATCGTGGAAGTACGAAAGCTGGACGTTCCAGTGCGTGCGCGGCAGCAGGTTGAGTCCCAGGTTGATGCGGAAGGTACCGGCGGAGTTGTCGCCGATCTCCGTTTTCGTCCTCATTCCCTACCGCCAGGACGATCATCGGCGGGTGTTTCGCCGGAACATTCACTAGTGCGGTGAGGAAGACGGCTCGAAGTCGTCGGCCGTGCGTCTTGCTTTCTTTTCGCGTGCGTTGCTAGCCACGATGAACTTGGGCGTGCGCTCTTTTCTTGCGGCTGCCTCGACAGACGTCGACACCGACGCGGCCAGCGCAAGAACGAAGGGGAGGCCAACGACCACCTGTGGTTTCCACGGCGGAAGTGCCTCTTGATCAAACGGCGCAGGGCCGTCTCTCCCGTGGGCGAGGGCTGCGAGCCCTGCTGTGGGTCGAGCACGTCAGATATCCCGAGCCTCCAGTCCACACCGGCTCACGGGGCTTCAGCTTGTTTGGGTTGGGTGCTCCCGGAGCGTAGCACGACGTGTTGAGACCAATGTCGGACCCGGCGGAACCCCCTGAGCGTCCTCACGGCGCTTCGTTGCTTTGGTTGCAGGTTGGTTGCAAACGAGCGAGATCCACCGTCACCTACCACGCCTTCGAGAGGGTCCGGTTGCTGATTTCGAAGGACTTACGGTGCTGGTGGGTTTTGCTGGTTTGTCTTTTTTCGATTTCGTAGTCAGCAGGTCGTCAGGTCGAGTCTGACCGTCGGCTCCATTCCCAAGCACACTTACGGGACGTTCTGCCTCGGCACTGCTGCGTTGTGGGGGCGTTTGGTCACCACAGGTCATCATTTCTTGGTCGAGGAGATCAAGGTAGCCGCTTCCGGCGTGTGGCACCGCCCACCAATACCAATCGAGGGTGACGGACGGGCTCGTTGTGGCAGAGAGCCGTTGACGTTGCCGTAGCTCACGTTGCGGTCCGATCTTGGCGGGTGAGTCGTGCAAGCTGGATCTCATCCTCGTCAATCACATAGCCGCCGTCGTCCACCAGCCATGAGCGCCAACCCCCTGGTTCCTTCTCGACGTAGGCCCGTTGCGATCGCGACCACGGGTCACCCCAGCCGGGCGCACTGCCGACCACGACCTCGAGCGGCACGCCGCGCTCGTAGGCGCGGTCCTTGAGGTTGTAGAGCTTCACCTCATCGCGGTGAACCCACGGCGCCGGGAGGTGCTCGTCGAGAAGTCCCCAGGACAGCCGCACCGAGCCGTGCAGCCGCCCATACTGGTAGAGGGCGTACAGGGACTTGGCGTCGGACTCGAGCCGGCGGCGCAGCTTCGTCAGCTTGTCTTTCTTCAGGTACTCGCGCAGCCGCTTCTCGTCGCCGAACGGATGGCTGACACGGCAGGATCCCTGCGTGAGCAGGCTCGTCGTGATCTCGAGGGTTCGGCCGCGCTTGTTGAGCGTCCTCGTCTTCTGCGTTGGTCCAAGCTCACCAAGGCGACGTTCGCCCGGATCAAAGTCCAGGGCCCGCAGCAGGCTGCGCACGTCGATTGCAGCGATGATGTCGTAGCCCGCAAGCTTCTCCACGGCGACCGCAATCTCATCGCCGACGAAGCTGGTGACCTCGCGCTGCGCAACGTCGACGAGCACCAGAGCCTTGGGCTGCTTGGCAGGAAACGCGTGGAGCAGCACACGTCGCATGCGGGCGAGCTCCTCGGCATGGGCCTCCCGTTTTCTTTCAAAGTGCTTTCGGTTGGCGGCGGCGACCGCCGGGTCGGTTCGCATATGGGCCCAGCGGCGCGCGGTTTCGATCCGCTCACGAACGGCCTGCCTCGCGGAGCGGAGCGCCTCGTGCCGGGGATCGAGCTGCCACAGGCCATCGTCTCTCACGCGCACTGCCGCACCGCGCCCCCAGTACCTGGCGGAGTCCACTGACAACCGGGTCCACTGGCTGCGGGCAGCTACAAACGAGACGACGTCGCCAGGGGACATGGGCTTGCCATGGGCATCCAGAACCGAGAGCGCGAGGCTCTGCGCCGACGAGTAGCCGGGAATGCCATCCCGCCACGCTTCATCGAGGTGTGCCAGGCTCAGCGGAGCGTCGACAGACGGGAGGGGTCCAGGATCGGGGCGAACCACGCGCAGAGCGGCCGCCTTGGGAGGTCTCAAGCCGAGGCGAAACGCCCACAGGTCGGCTTGCGCGTCGTAGGGGTCGAGCGCGTAGAGATCGCCGTCGCGATAGATGGGGGGGCGCCCGGGCTTGCACCGCTTGAGCGACGCGAGCGCGCCTGTGGCAGGGGCCACGCCGGCTTCCTCGAAGCGTTGGGCGACCTCCGCCAGCGTGACGGGTTGCCCCCGCTCCAGCAGGACAACGATCAAGAGGGAGTAGTAGTTGGCGTCACGGCTCTCCCTGGCCTTCTCGAGGTTGGGAACCTTGATCCCAAGGGCTTCGCAGTATGGGTTGGCCGTGCTGGTCATCTCACGTCGACCGCCTTCAGCAATTGCCCGATGAAGCCGACGACATCCGCCTGGATCTCGTCGTCGGCAGTGCCCCGGATGAACTCGGCGACTCGGCGGGGTCCGACGCCATCGTGCTCCCCGAAGTCCTCCTTCAAGATGTCGATCGCTTGCTGGGCCGATGGATCGTCGAGCAACGGTTTGAGACGAGATGCGATGTCATCGACGCCAGTGCCGTAGTTGCGTACGAGGTAGTACAGATCGTAGGCGTCCTTGTTCTCGCCTCGCAGCCGAAACGCGATGGACTTGAGCACCACGTAGCCTCCGGGACCGCACACGCTAATCTCCCGCGTCGCTTGCTCGCCGATGATGGTCTGGCCCGAGAGCGTGATCCGCTCGCGGTCATCAAAAGCGAGGTTGAGTCCCGGCGCAATGACGGCTGCGAAGTCGCGCTCGATATCCCGCAGCGTGCCGCCTCGATCCTCGGGTTGGCTCGGCTCGATGAGGAAGTCGACTGTCACCTTCTCGAGCTTCTCGATTTTCCAGCGTTGCCGTGTCGGCTTCCCTTCGTCGTTGAGATCTTGCTCGAAGCCAGCCCGACGCAGGCGATCGGTTAGGGTGCGATACCTCTTCTCGTCCAACAGCGCGAGAGTGAGCCCGACGTCCAAGTCCATGGTTCCAACGTGGGCGTCCGCCTCCGCTGGCAGGTTATCCTGATCGATCAGAAGCGACGGCACCAGGCCGCCGACGACAACCAGCTCGTCCATGACGTCACCGACCTTGGTTGCGACATAGAGGCACGTCGCACGTACGAGCTCGACGTGCTCGCTCTTGTAGCCCGCTGCGGTGGTGGGTTTGTCAGCCATCGGCTCCCCAGTTGAGGTGCTCCGCCCGCAGTTTCTGAGCCGCTTCGTCGGCTCGCTCGGGATGCGCATGGAGGTCCAGGTACGCCTGGACCGGATGAACGCAGTGAACGCCTTCGCGGGTCGTTGTTCCATGGAATACGCCTTCATCGTTCGGAATGATCAACCATGCGTCGGCACCGCGGGCGTCTTCGCGAAATGAGAGGGAGGCCAATAGCTCGTCTGATGGCTCCCCGCCCAGGTAAAGGCTAGCGATTCTGAATCCAGCAAAGCGGTCCAGGAGCCAAGCGGCGGCGAGTCCGGTTGCCGCATATGCCACCGATGCTGTCGCGAGGGCGTCCGCCAGTTGATGCAGCAACGCGTCGCCAGCGCGAGCTGCGATGTGGCCACGGATGATCCGGTGCTTTGAGAAGTCGTAGGCGTCGCGCCAGGCGTCGAGCAAGAGACCCGGGTCTCGTGGCTTGATGGCCCCGCTGTCATCGCGAGCAATCAGGCCATCGTCTTCGAGCTTGCCCACGATCCTGCTCGTGTAGCCCTCATCTGTGTGCGTGCGCTGGGCGATATCTCTTTGGGTGAGGAACTCCGCGGGATGCATGAGGAGCCACCGCGCAACGCGGGAGCCCTTGGGGGCGAAAGCGCTCGATGGCCGTCCGCGTCGCTTGTACCGGTTGGGTTGCCCATCGATGAGGATTCGAAGCCCAGGGGCGAAGATCCGGGCGTTGCCGGACAGGTCCATCCAGGCGACATGGGCATCAGCGCAGCGCTCGCGTCCAGACTCACCCATGAAGGGGACGGCCACCAGCGGGACGACATCCCCGCCGAGTTGCGCGGCGAGATCCCGGACTTGCTTGATCGACGCGGCCACCGCGGCGGCCCTGCCAGAGCTCTTCCAGTCGACGACGAACGCGAAGGGGCCGGCTTCGACAACGCCGTCGACATGGGCGCCCCCGCGCAGGCGAACCTCTCTCTGGTCGACGTTGACCAACTCGGCGAGGCGGTTGACAACTTGCTCCATGGCCTGCTGCTCAGAGGGCATGCTCATACTTGATTAAATAACCTAACCTGATCGCGCCGTCAAGTCATTGTATTTAGTCAAGCGTTGTCTGGCGCCCAAAAGCTTGGAGATGCTCACACTCGCCCAAGAACCTCTAGGGCGCAAGCCCCCAGACCCAGCGCGGCTCGGAGCCGAAGTAGCCGTTGTCACCGAAATGAAGAGACGTTGAGGCCACATCCCACCGAGCAAGTGGCGATATGAATCGAGGCCAAGGTAGTCCCGAGCCGAGGATGAGTCCGGCGAGGCAATCGGCTTGGTCACCACTTGGTCACACAGCGTGCGTGAGTCACGGCGATTCACCGTGACCTATCACCCCTTCGAGAGGGTCCGGTTGCTGATTTTGAAGGACTTACGGTGCTGGTGGGTTTTGCTGGTTTGTCTTTTTCGATTTCGTAGTCAGCAGGTCGTCAGGTCGAGTCTGACCGTCGGCTACATTCCCTCCGTCGCGGCGTCGCGGATGCCGCCGTCCGTCCGCTACCGGAAGTTGAAGAGAACAGGGAAGAGCACCACCACGATCACCGCCCAGACGGCGTAGACCGGCAGGTAGGCCGTCTGCCATCGCTCCAGGGCGGCGAAGGTCGCGCGCGCTTTCAGGAAGCGCGCGTAGAGCCACGCCGACCAGCCCAGGTTGACGAGCAGCACGAGGTTCTCGCCCAGCGCCGCCGCACGGTTGGGGCTCCACCCGAACGCCGAGATCCGGGCCGCGATCCCCGACAGAGCGAGCGCGTCGACGACGAGCGCGCACACCACGAGCAGGAGCTGGAGGGCGTCGAAGGGTCCCGGCCGCGCCTGCCGGTCGCGCGCCGAGATCGCGTAGAGCAGCAGCCCGAGTACGAGCACCAGAAGCAGGTCGAAGCCGATCAGGACCTCGCGCTCGACGTCGATGCCGCGCCCAGTCCAGATCACCGTCACCAGAAAGGCGAGCAACACGAGGGTGAAAAGGGGCGTGAACAGACGCGTCAGCACCGGCGCCATGTTCTCGATGACGCTCTGCTTGGCCTCCACCAACCAAGAGGCAACGACGACGGCGCCGACGCCGCCGCAGGGCAGCACCCAATTTCCCACGATCCACTCCACATCCAGGCCGACCGAGTGGAAGATGAACATCGTGAAGCCCATCAACACACCCCCGCCGAAGGCGATGAGCGCGTAGTAGATGAACCACTCCCCGGAGAAGCGCACGAAGTTCATGCGCTGGTCGTGGTCGTCCCAGCGGCCACCGACGTAGGCGACGCCGACGACGAGCCACAAGGCAATCGGGAGGTGCAACACGGCCAGCAACTCGGTGTGGCCGCCGAGCTCGAAGGGCGTGAGGTTGACGATCGCAGCAGCGGCGACGAACGGCACGGCAATGCGCATCCCTGCGATCCGACCGAGACCGCGCTTCCATGCGAAGAAGGCTGCGAAGAAGGCCGCGAGAAAGGGCAGCACGAAGAGACTGAAATTGCGTGCGTAGAAGACCTGGTCGGCGTCGGATCCGCCCCAGCTGACACCGAAGAGCTCGGGCAGCTTGATCGCCACTCCTGCGGCGGTCCCCAGTGCGATGGCCGTCATCGCCTCACGGTCCGTCGACGCCGACGACTGAGCGTCGTCCGGCGCGAGGACGAGCTGCTTCCACAGCCTTTCGGAGTACTCGCGGGCGAACTCGCGCGACAGCGAGTCGAGGTTGCCCAGGCGCTTCACCGCGACCAGGAAGGCCTCGTCCTTATCGAGACCGGCTTCACCCAGCGCGCCGACCTGATTGCGGAGGTGGTCTTCGAGCTCCTCCACGTCGACCGGTCGGATCGCGTGGCGGCGGCGCACGAAGGCCCGCCACTCCCCGATGCGTCGCTCCAACCCATCGCTCATCGCGACGACGCCTCCGCCATCAACCCGGCACCAGATCCGGCTGGGCGGAGGAGGCGAGCCAGACGCTGCGCAGCGTGGAGTCCACCAGCTGCCAGTGGCGCCGCTGACGCTCGAGCTCCCGCCGCCCCTGATCCGTCAGGCGGTAGTACCTGCGACGCCTTCCGGCCTGCGACCGGTCCCAGGTCGATTCGACATAGCCGTGGCGCTCCAGGCGGTGCAGCACCGGGTAGAGCATCCCGTCCGTCCAGCGCAACTCGCCTCCCGACAGCTTGCTGACGCGCTTGAGGATCGCGTAGCCGTAGCTCCTCCCCTCGCTGAGGATGGCGAGGACGAGCGGCGTTGCGCTCGCCGCCATGAGGTCCTTGCCGACGTTCACCGGGTCTTCTTCGGGTGCCTGCGAGCGCCGCTATACATAGAACCATTATACATAAGACTTCTATGTGTTAGTACTGGTATCGGCTTCGCCAAGCTCTCGGTCGAGTGGGCCAGTACGAGCTTTCCCCGGCTGGCGATCTCGTGGCCTCGGAATCGGACGCCTACGGTCTGCAGCGGTCGGCGTTAGCTTTACAACTTCACGATCACGTCACTCCCACGGGAGGAAGGGCGGATCGCTTGTGCTACAACCTGCCCTTCGATGAAGCTTTTCCGCCTGATTGCCTACCCGTTCACCGGCGGGGGCGTGGCCCTGGTCCTTGCCACTCTGGTCGGCATGGTGCCCTACCTCGGGGTGCTCGGGTCCATCACCGCTGGTGCGTTCGCGATTCCCATCGTTCGGGCCTCGGGTCGCAGCAATCCCGAGGCCGAGTCGGTGCCTCGACTGCTTCCGCCACCCCCGGGGCTCCCCGGCGAGTTGGGGAGCGGTGCGGCGCTCTTCTTCATCTACCTCAGCCCCTGGGTCCTGCTGCACACGCTGGCGTTGCTTTCTCAGGACGTGTCTATTCCTACGTGGGTGTATTCGATTCTGATCTTCCCGATGTTCTTCCAGATCGTGCTGCTGATCTTCCTGCCGGCGGCGGTGGCCTCGCTCGGCATCGAAGGCAGCCCGCTGTCGGCATTGAGCCGCGCCCGGGTGATGCGCTCGGCCGAGGAGATGGGCATGGCTTACGGCGGTTTCGCCGCGATGATCCCGTTCGTCGGAGCACCAGTCTTCTTTCTCGGGAACTGGCTCGGGGACCAGGGCCTGCCGGGCCGCGCCCTCGACGCTTTGCTGGTCGCGTGGTTCTGGCTCCTACTTCTGCACCTCGTGGGTCGAGCTCTCCGCAAGCGCAGGCTGTTCGAGCCTCATTGATCCGGAAGCAGACGCCCCGCCCATTCGCGCGTCACCCGCACGAGAGCCGCCGTGAGCACGTTCAGGTCCTCGGGGGACATCAGTAGCGCAGGCGTGAGGTAGATTGCGTCGCGAAAGGGGCGGACCCAGACACCCTCCTCGACGAAGCGCGCCTTGAGCCAGTCGAGATCGCGCAGCGCGTCGACCTGGACGACGCCCACCGCGCCCCTCGCCCGGACGTCGACAACATGGGCGAGCTCTCGGCACGGAGACAGTGCATCCAGGAGGCGCGCCTCCATGGCTCGGGCCTGCTCCAGGCGTGGCTCGCGCTCGAACAGGTCGAGGCTCGCGTTGGCGGCGGCGCAGGCGAGCGGGTTCGCCATGTAGGTCGGCCCATGCATCAGGGCGTGGCCGGGATCGTCGGACCAGAAGGCATCGAACACCGCGTCGGTCGCCACAGTCGCCGCGAGGCCCATCACACCGCCCGTGAGCCCCTTGCCCAGAGTGATGATGTCCGGGACGACTCGAGCCTGCTCGCAGGCGAACATCGTCCCGGTGCGACCGAAGCCCGTGGCTATCTCGTCGAAGATCAGCAGCAGGCCGCGGGCATCGCAGAGGCGCCTCAGCGCCACCAGCGCGTCGGGCGAGTGGAAGCGGTAGCCCCCCGCGCCCTGGACCAGCGGCTCGATGATCACACCGGCCAGGCGCTCCTCGTGACGGGCGACGAAGGCTTCCAGCTCGGCGACCCCCCGCTCGTCCTCCGGGATCACCGCAGGGTACTCCTCGAGCAGGTAGCCCTTGAAGTGGGCGTGCATGCCGCCCTCGGGGTCCGTCACGGACATCGCCCCCAGCGTGTCGCCGTGATAACCGTGGCGGAAGCAGACGAACCGGTTGCGCCCGCGCTGGCCGCGGTTCAGCCAGTACTGGACGGCGATCTTGAGCGCGACTTCGATGGCCACCGATCCCGAGTCCGAGAAAAAGACGCGGTTCAGCTCACCCGGGAGCAGCGCCGCGAGCCGGCCCGCGAGTCTGAGCGCAGGCTCGTGGTTCAGGCCGCCGAACATGACGTGCGGCATGATGCGGAGCTGGCGCTCGACCGCCCCGAGCAGGTAGGGGTGATTGAAGCCGTGGCAGGCCGACCACCACGAGGCGATGCCATCGATCAGATCGCGGCCGTCCGCCAGGCGGATGCGCACGCCGCTGGTCGAGGCCACCGGCAGCGGCAACGGCGCCGTCTTCATCTGCGTGTAGGGCATCCAGATGTGGCGGTAGCCGTCCCGCTGCCAGGCCGGCGCTGGCTCGCCGGCAGTCACGCCGACGGGAGCGACTCGCGGCTCAGGCCGAGGCGTGCGAAGAGGTTCTCGTCGCGATCGGTCTCGGGGTTGCCCGCCGTCAGCAGCTTCGGCCCCCCGAAGACCGAGTTGGCGCCGGCGAAGAAAGCGAGCGCTTGTAGCTCGTCGCTCATCGTCTCGCGCCCCGCCGAGAGCCGCACGTAGGAAGCCGGCATCAGCAGACGCGCCGCTGCGATCGTGCGCACGAACTCCAGCGGGTCGATCTCGGGCTCCCCTTCGAGGGGCGTCCCCTCGACTCGCACCAAGCGGTTGATCGGCACGCTCTGCGGGTGCTCTGGGAGCGTCGCCAGCGAGTGGAGGAGTCCGATCCGGTCCTGCCGCGACTCGCCCAGGCCGACGATGCCGCCGCTGCAGACGCGCATCCCGGCCTCGCGGACGTGGGCCAGGGTCTCGACCCGATCCTGGAACGTGCGGGTCGTGATGATCTCAGCGTAGTGCTCCGGGGAGGTGTCGAGGTTGTGGTTGTAGTAGTCGAGCCCGGCCTCTCGGAGCCGAGTGGCCTGCTCCGCGGTGAGCATGCCGAGGGTGGCGCAGGTCTCCAGGCCGAGCGACTTGACACGTCGGACCATCTCGCAGATCGCCTCCAGCTCGCCCGCGCGCGCGTCGCGCCAGGCCGCACCCATGCAGTAGCGCGTCGCTCCTTCGGCGCGGGCCCGCTCGGCGCCCGCCACGACCTCGTCGACGGGCATGATCTGGGCAGCTTCGACACCCGTCTCGTAGCGAGCGGACTGAGGGCAGTACGCGCAGTCCTCCGGGCAGCCGCCGGTCTTGACGCTCAGCAGCGCGCAGACCTGGACCTGGTTCGCGGGGAAGTGGCGCCGGTGGACGGCCTGGGCCTCGAGCAGCAGGTCGAAGAGCGGACGGTCATAGAGCGCCGCGATCTCCTCGCGGGTCCAGTCGCGCCTCGGCGCCGTCAGGTCCGAACTCGCGGGTTGCGTCGATCCAGCGGAAGCGGTCACGGCGCCTCTTCTCCTCACCCCCCGGCCAGGTGGTTTGACAGGAAGGCCGGGGCGCTCGATTCTCTCACTGCACATGCCCCATCTGGAGCGGGTCGCCCGCGACAAGCTGAAGGAGCTGGAGGCGGGACAGCTGCGCCGCGTCCCCGTAGCCACCGAGCGGGAGCAGCTCGCAGTCGTCCGGCGTGCCGGGCGGCGGCTGGTCTCCTTCTCCTGCAACGACTACCTGAGCCTGACCCATCACCCCGCGGTCACGCGGGCGGCGATCGCGGCGCTTCAGGAGTCGGGTGCCGGCGCCGGCGCCTCGCGCCTGGTCACCGGCAACCACCCCCTCTACGGCGAGCTGGAAGAGCGCCTGGCGCGCCTCGTGGGCACAGAGGCCGCCTGTGTATTCGGCAGCGGCTACCTGGCCAATCTCGGCACGATTCCGGCGCTGATCGGCTCCGAGGACCTGTTTCTGGCCGACGAGCTGAGCCACGCCTGCGTCCTGGCGGGGGGCCGCCTCAGCGGCGCCGCCGAGGGCCTGTTTCGCCACAACGACATCCAGGATTGCGAGCGCTGGCTGCGTCGGGAGCGACCCCGGCACCGACGCTGCCTGATCGCGACCGACGCCGTCTTCAGCATGGACGGCGATCGCGCATCGCTTCACGAGCTGGTTGAGTTGGCGAGGCAGCACGACGCCTGGCTCCTCGCCGACGACGCCCACGGATTAGGACTGCTCGAAGACCCCGCCGAGCCCACGCCCCGCAATCCGGGCATCGACCTTCAGGTCGGCACGCTCTCAAAGGCGCTGGGCGGCTACGGCGGCTTCGTGGGCGCTTCCCGGCCAGTCGTCGACCTGCTGGTCAACCGGGCACGGAGCCTCGTCTACTCGACCGGGCTGCCCCCGGCGACCCTGGCGGCCGCCGTGGCGGCGCTCGACGTCATTGCGGCGGACCCCGAGCGGCGCGCCCGCCCGATCGCGAAAGCCCGACTGTTCGCGCGGGAGCTGAGCCTGCCGTCGCCAGGGAGCGCCATCGTGCCTCTGATCCTTGGAGACGAGACCGCTGCGATCGAGGCCTCAGAACGGCTGGCCGGGGCCGGGTTCCTGGTAGTGGCCATCCGCCCGCCGACGGTCCCGGCGGGCACATCCCGGCTCCGCGTTTCCTTCTCCGCGGAGCACGAGGACGCCGACGTGCTCGCCCTGGCCCGTGCCGTCAGGGAGCTGGGACTGGTACGACCGTGACCAGCCTGTTCGTCACCTCCTCCGGCACGGGGATCGGCAAGACCTTCATCATGCGCGCGCTGATCGGGCAGCTGCGCCGCGCGGGGCGCCGCGTCGAGGCCCTGAAGCCCGTGATCAGCGGCTTCGATCCCGCGGCACCCGAGGCCACCGATGCGGGCGCGATCCTCTCGGCCCTGGGCCGGGCGACCTCGGCGAAGAACCTGGATCGCCTCTCGCCGTGGCGTTTCGCCGCTCCCCTCTCTCCCAACATGGCCGCCGCCCGTGAGGGGCGCGGGATCGATTTCGACCGCCTGGTCGCCCACTGCCAAGAGCACACCGGTGGCGAGAGCGAAGTGTTGCTCGTAGAAGGCGTCGGCGGTGTCATGGTCCCGCTCGACGAGCGGCACACGGTGCTCGATTGGATCGCGGCGCTCCGGATGCGGGCGCTGCTGGTCGTCGGCAGCTACCTCGGGACCCTCAGTCACACGTTGACGGCAGCAGCCGCGCTTCAGGCGAGGCAGGTCGAGTGTCACGTCGTCGTGAGCGAGTCGGCCGACAGCCCGGTCCCGCTCGAGGAGACGGTGGCGAGCCTCGTGTTGCACCTCCCGGGATGCGGCGTGACGGGCTTCCCTCGCGGCAGCCCGAGCGACCCGGCGAGCGCGACCCTGGCGCAGCGTCTCGCGCTCCAGTGTCCTCTCGCGGAGGCTCGTTCACAGCCCGACCGCGAAGGTGGACACGGAGGCCGATGAAGGATGCAGCGTGAGCAGCTGATCACCCAGGCAGCGCCAGATGGCGGCCCGGCTGGGCAGAGCCGTCTCGACGATCTCCCGTGAGGTGGCCTGCAACGGCCATCGCGATGCCTACCGCGTGGCGGGGCGAGGAGATGGCAGCGAGACGTGCGCGAAAGCCCAAAGCACCCTCCGCTCTTCGCGCCTTCTTCCGACAGCTCGAGTCCGACATGGCAACCTGGGTCAGGAATGCAAAACTCGCTTCATTCAAGCTTGATCCCCTTGCAACGATCAGACCGACTCAAGGCTTCTAGCTATCGCGGCCGTTGCCGGTACCGCCGCGAGCGCGTGCCCGGCCGGCTTGCTCGGGTGTCTGAGGATCTGCGTCTCAACGTCCTCGATCTGCGCGCGAGCGTGCCGGCGGCGAGCTATCGCGACGACGGCTTTGGGAACGAGGCCGGGCATGCCGCCGCCGCGAAAGCCATAGCCCAGTTTCTCGAAGCGGCGGTGTGCCGATGAGCCTACCTCGACAGCCCGGCCCTCTCGCTCGGCATCTTTGGCTTGCCAAGTTGTCGAGGCCAGCGGACCGGGCGGCCTACCGACCGGTGGAGCCGGGTTTGAGCGCTCGCCGCCTCGGCGTGGCCGCCCTCCCCGTCCTGTTTGCGCTCGGCTGGATCGACGCCCTGGGCCGCTCTGGCGCTCGCATTGGCGATCTCGAACCGTCCGCTCTCACGGCCAAGGCATGCCTGGCGGCGATCGCACTGGCGGCCCTGCTCGTCCCGCGTGTGCCGTTGTCGAAGCTGCGACTCCTCGGCCTGCTCGGACTCCTCGTCGGGCTCGGATTCGGCTGGGCCGCCGTGCGCAGCCAGGTCGAGCGTCTCGGGACGGAGCCTCCTCGACTCTCGGGCGTGCTCCACGACGCCAGCGGCGCGCGCCCGGTCGAATTGACGCTGCGGCAGCTGCGGGGCTGGTATCGGCTCAGCGAGGCCGTCGGCAGCCACGGCGACTACACCTTGCGACTCCACGGCTCGCTGGTCACGCCGGAGACGGGTCGCTTCGGCTTCGAGCTCGAGTGCCAGGGCAGCTGCAGCGCGTCCATCGCGGGTCACGAGATCCTGCGTACGAGCGACCGGGACGCCGCCGAGATCGCTCTGGGAGCCGGAATGCAACCCCTGGAAGTCGCGCTCGAGGCTGCCGACCGGCCGTTCCTGCGACTCTCGTGGAGACGTCCCGGCACCTGGCAGCCCGCGCCGATCGATCAGGCCGTCGGCGCCGGCGTCACGCTCGAAGGCCTCCGCAGCCTCGAGCGATCGATCCTGTGGCGGACCGGGCTGCTCGCCGCGCTGTGGATGTCGATGGCCGGCGTGGCCCTTCGGCTCGCTGCGGGCATCGCCGGCTGGCGGGCGTCGTTGCGACGTGCCATCCGGGCTCGCTGGTCCGAGCCGGTCATGCGGCGAGCCGCGGTCGCCGGGGTGGTGGCTGCGCTCAGTGTCTCCGCGATGCGGGTCGTCGCGGCCCGGAGCGCAACGGACGGCGTCCACGTGCACGAGTGGACCGGCGAGTATCTGATGCAGACCGTCAGCGCCGCGGACCTTCGCGTGGAGCCGTTCCGCTCGCTCTACTACCTGCACATTCAGCCGCCGGCCCTCGACGCGCTGCGAGCGCTGTCGGTGTGGCGCCACGAGGCCCTCGACGGCACGGCCCTGCTCGATGCCGTCGACCGCGACATCTACGTCGCCTGGGCGCTGGCCGCGGGGCTCTTGGCGACGCTCATCTACGTCTGGTTGCACAAGCTCGTCGGCCGCCGCGCTTTTCATCCTGCATCCGGCATTCATCTTCTACGCGACGTTTCAAGACACGACCTTCGTCAGCGGCGCCGGCTTCACGTGGATCAGCTACGAGATGTGGCGGCTCGCCCGTGAGCGCGGGTCGCCGGCCCGCCTGGCGCTGGCGATGAGCCTCCTGTTTCTGACCCGGTCGATCGTGCAGTGGCCGTTCATCTTCGTCGCGAGCGCCTCCCTGTGGCTGCTCGGGGTCGAGTCTCGGCGAGTCCTGCGCGCCGTGGGCCCCTTCGCCCTGGTCGTGGCCCTTTTCATGCTCAAGCAGTACGCGCTGTTCGGCGTCACCATGACTTCGACCTTCGGACCCGACAGCTTCTGCAAGGGGCTCTCGGCCTGCTGCGACGGAGACACCCCGGTGCCGCTGCCGGAGCTGCCTCCGCCCGGCGCGGCCTCCGTGCTGCGCCGCATCGACAAGCTCAACGGCGAGTACAACTGGAACCAGCTCGCCTTTCTGAAGCGCTCGTTCTCGCAGATGGAGGAGTACAAGCAGCAGCTGCGGGAGACCTCCGTGCCGACACTGATCGGTCTCGTGCGTCACACGACCACGCATTGGCTGAAGCCGTCGAGTCGGCATTCGCCTCACGTGCTCGTCGACGCCCTCCCGTGGCGCGAGATCCACGATTTGGTGATGAGCGGGTGGCCGCTCGTTCTGCTGCTTCTCTTGGGGTCCGCTATCGCACTCTTCGGGCCGGGCACGACGTGGTTGTCGCGCCAACAGGCGCTCGGGCTGGCCCTGCCGACGCTCTACGTGATGGCGGTGACCAACGTGTTCGAGAGCGGCGAGAACATGCGCTACAAGTTCTTCGTCGAGACGCTGCTCTGGATCTTCTTCTGGACCCAGGGGGCTCTGGCGCTGCGCGCGATGCGCGCCCAGCGCCAGGAGCATGTCCACGACACCCCGCGCGATTCCGCTCACGATCGGTGCTGAAGCGCTTGCTGGCGCACCGCACCACGGATCTTTTGGCGAAAGGATTCTACGTAGCGGCCTGGGCAATCGTGCTGCTCGTCCTGTCCGGGGAGGTCTGGCTACGGGGCTCGCGGTGGCTGAATCGGGAGGCCGTCGGGGCCTACACCCGCAGGAACGTCTTCGAGCAGGGCCGGAGCGCGTTCGTCGGTAGCGCCGAGCAGCTCTGGCTGGTTCGGGGCCAGAGCTGCCGTCCCGGAGCGAAGCTGGAGATCGACGTCGCTGGGCAACCCTATCGGGTGGAGATCAACAGCCACGGATTTCGAGATGCCGAGCGCACGCGAACGAAGCCTGCGGGCGTCTACCGAGTCGTGTGCCTCGGCGGCTCTACGACGGTCCAGGGCCGGACGAACGAAACGACCTATCCGGCGCTGCTCGACGCGCTCCTGCCGAACCTTCCGGACGGGCGCGAGGTCGAGGTGCTCAACCTGGGAGTCAGCGGTGCGGACTCGACGTATTGGCTGAACGGCGACGAGCGGCTGGATCGACTCTTCGGCTTCGAGCCCGACCTGATCGTGCAGTACACGTTCGTCAACGACTTCTTCTGGCGCTATCTCCCGCGTCACACCCGCCGCCAGCCGCTGCGCCGGCTGGCGAATCGAAGCCTGCTGCTGGCCCGTTGGGTCCCCGTCGACCCCAGGAGCTTCATCCGCGATTTTCAGGGCACGCTGTCCCACTTCCGAGATCTCGCCGACATCGCCAAGAGCCGCGGTGCCGACTACCTGGTCGGTTCGTTTGCCGGTCCCGATCCGACCCGAGCCGAGGCTCCCTTCCTCCGCTACCTCGATCACAACACCGAGAGCTGGGGCGCCGCGTTCGGCCTTCGCTACTACCGCGACTACCATCGAGCCCTGCACGCCTACACGGAGGTGTTCGACGACTTCGCCGCGCGCGGCCGTGTGCGCGCCGTCCGGATCGACCGCCCGCTCGTCGACCCTCGGCTGTACGTCGATCTCTGCCACATAACGCCAGAGCGCATCGCTCAGCTGGCGCAGGCCTTCGCAAACGCAATCACGCCCGTCCTTCAGGCATCCGCGCCCGCTCAGCCGGAGGAGCAATGACCGCTCGCGCTACCGAGCGACGACGTTGAAGCCCGCCACTCTCGCCGGTCTGGCCGCGGTCCTGGCTGGCGTGGGGGTTGCGGCCGTCCGCTCACTTCCTACGCGTGTCGAGCCCGACTCACCTGCCTGGGAGCACGTCGTTCGAGGAGCGCCGTCGGGCCGCGTTCGCGATTCCGCGATCGTGACGTTCCCCAGCGTCTGGTGGACGACTCCCCGGACCCTGGTCGTGGAAAACGCGTTGACGGGCGGAGCCGACCTCGGGGTCTCGATCGCAGGGCGGCCCGCCCTTTGGGCACGGCTGCCCCCGGCGGGCGCCGCTGCGTGGCCGCTGGGTCGTCAGCCCGAGCAGGGGGTGCGCGTTCGCCTGCTGGCCCGAGAAGGAGAAGAGCTGCGCCTCGGCGCGGTCGGATTGCGCCCGGAGCCGGGACTGCTCCGGTGGTGGGTAGGAGCGGCGGCCGTGAGCGCGGCGGCAGCGGCGCTGATCGCGACACGCCAGGGCGCCCTCGCCCTGCCGATCGTGCTGTGGCTCGCAGGCGTGGTAGCGATCGGTGTCGCGCCGATGCGACTGTGGTTGGCGCTTCCATCAATGACCGCGTTGGGGCGCCTGGCCGTGCCGATCGCGCTGCTGGCGACCGCCGTCGGCGTGGCGGCGCGCGGCGGGCGACTGCTGCGGCTCGCCCTGCCGGCGCTGATGATCGCGGCAGCCGGCTTCGGGTCGACGGCTCGTGGGTACTTCATCTCCTCGGCCGGATCCTGGGACGTCGAGTATTGGAAGGCGATCACCACGCGGGTCGTCGATCACGGAGTCACGAGCGCCTATGGCGACCCGGACTCGGTGCCTCCCGGCGGTTTCGGGGCCCAGTTGACGGGCGTGGAGCCCGCTTGGACGCTGCGCACGGCCTCCCAGGACTTCGTCGTCGATCCGCCGCCGCTGATGATGGTGCTCTGGCGCGTCAGTCACGCGCTAGTCGCGGCGGCACCGCTGGATTTGCCGCCCAGCGCCGCCGCCAACATCGCGGCCAAGCTGCCCGGCGTGGTGGGCGACGTGCTGGCGACCGCACTGCTGGCCGTCGCGTTTCCGGGGCGTCGGGGCCTGCTTCTGGCCGCGCTGTACTGGGCCTGGCCCGTCTCCTGGTGGAGCAGCGCCGTGCTCGGCTTCTTCGACGGAGCGTACGCACCGTTCGTCCTGGCGGCGCTCCTCGCGGCGGCCGCGGGCCGCGCGCGAAGCTGCGGAGCCCTGGTGGCGCTGGGGGCGCTGATCAAGGCGACGGCACTGATCGCCGCCCCCGCGATCGCCATCGCGCTTTGGAGGGCGGGCGGTTCGCTGGCACGCGCGGTCGCCGCTGGCCTCTTGACGGTGGCCGCGTTCCTGGTGCCGTTCGCCCTCGACGCCACGCTGCAGACCGCGGTCGTGCACGCCTATCGCGTTCTCTTCCAGGAACGGCTCTCGGGAGGTTTCGCCAACATCTGGTGGCTGCTCGGCCACTGGCTCAGCGTGGGCGAGGGAGGCCGGAGCGCGACCGATGTGGTTCCCTACGTACCGGTCGATGCGATCGCGTTTCCCGTGAAGGTACTGGCCCTCTCCTTGTTTGCAGCAATCGCGTTCACAGCGTGTCGGTGGCTCGCGCGCTCACGGGCGGGCGCAACGAGCGCGTCGCTGGTCGCCGCGACGCTGGTGCTCGGCTACGGCATGGCTGCGATCGGCGTCCATTACAATCACCCCCACGCCGCGTACCTGTTGCTCCTGGCGACCGGGCTCGACTCGCGGCGGCTGCGTGTGCTCGCCGGGGGGCTCGCCTTCTGCTATTTCTTGAATCTCGTTGCGATGGAGGGGCTGGGCCGCTTCTACGGGCTCGGCCACGTCACGATCGAGCACTGGATCCTGGCCGGGCAATCGTTCAGGACCGCGCCCGGCTTCGACGTCACCCTACTGCTGGCGGTCGTCCAGCTGACGTTGTTCGCGTGGCTACTCCGGGTCTTGCCGGCGGAGCTTCAGGGTCCGGCTCCCGCGACCGGGCCGCCCGCACCGGACTGACCTGCCACTTGAATCGGAACCTGTGCCGGCGATGAGTGGCTCGCGCCTGCTCATGGTCGGCGCCGCCGGCATGGTCGGCCAGAATCTGGCCTCCCGTCTACTCGCGGCCGGCCACGACGTCGTCGCGGTCGACAAGAACGGCCCCAACCTCGCACTGCTCGGCCGGCGCAACCCGGCGCTGCGGATGATCGAGGCCGACGTCTGCGAGTCCCGGGCGAGCTGGGACGCCTGGGGGGCGATCGATACCGTCGTCGATCTCAAAGCACAGATCACCGCCGTGGACGACGACGCTCACTTCAGAAACAACATGACGGCCACCGAGGACGTGCTGGAGCTGTGCCGGCAGAAGCAGGTCGAGCATCTGATTCATATCAGCTCCTCATCTGCGATCTCTTCCGCGACCGACGCCTACGCGACGTCCAAGCGCGCCGCGGAGCAGCGCGTCGCCGCTTCCGACGTGCCCCATACCATCCTCCGACCCGCCCTGCTCTACGGGCCCTTCGACGTGAAACACCTGGGCTACATCGCCCGGCTGATGGAGCGGTGGCCGCTGCTCCCCCTGCCGGGCTCGGGGCGCTACGTCCGCCAGCCCGTCTACGTCGGTGATCTGTGCGGCGTGATCGAACGCTGCGTGAAGAGCGCGCCGACGGGGGCCATCCACAACGTCTTCGGCCAGGAGCAGACTGATTTCATCGAGCTGCTGCGCATCGTGCGCCGCGAGCGCGGGTTGCGTTGTTGGCTCGTGCCAGTACCACTTCCGATCTTCAACGTGGCCCTGGAGATCGCGGCACGCCTGCTTCGCAAGCCGCCCTACACCCGCGACCAGCTCGAGGCGCTCGTGTTGAGCGAGGTCTTTCCGCTCGACCCCTGGCCCGAGACCTTCGGCGTGCCGTACACGCGCATCGAGCCTGGCTTGCGCGAGACGGCCCGTTCGGCGCTCGACAGCGATCAGCGCGAGATGCGTGTGCCCTAGTGGCCTGTAACAGGGGATTCGGTACCGCTGCGACCGTCGATGCATCCCGCCTGGCTGCGTCGCTCGTCGGTCAAATACTCCCGGTATTCTCCCTCCTCGGCTCCTTGCCATCCGGGCGCCTCGGCGGTCTCGCTGGCACCGATCTCCCTGTTACGGGCCACTAGTGAGCCGAGGCTCACTTCGCGAGTGGCTGGGCCGGCTCGCGCTGGTGTCGGCCAGCGTGGTGAGCGTCGCCGTCGCCGCTGAAGGCGTGCTGCGCGCCATCGACTACATCCCCCAGCGCCACGAGGTGCGCTACCGCGTCTCGACCCGCGGCGATCTCGAGATCCGCGAGTCCGCCACGGTTCTGGACTGCTACCCGTCGAACCCGCGTGGTTACTTCGACCTCGATCTGCGCAGCGCCGCGGTGCGCGAGCGCTACGCCGCCCGCGGCATGGCGGGCTTGGACACGGTGGCGGCCACGTACCCCTTCGCCGTGGAGTTCGACTACAACTCCCACGGCTTCAGGGACCGGACGTTCGGGGAGCGCAATGAAGGGGTCCTGCGCGTCGCCGTGGTCGGCGACTCGTTTACCGAGGGGCAGGGGGTGCGCGAAGAGCACACCTTCCCGCGGGTCCTCGAGTGATCTTGAACGGTCGGCTCGGACGGCCCGTCGAGGTGCTCAACCTCGGGTACCGGGGGCTCGACCTGCCGAAGCTGCTGGAGCCGTTCGGCCTGGCGCTGGCTCTCGAGGCCGACGTCGTCGTCTACGCTATGGTCCTGAACGACGCGGACCGCAGCGATGCGGTCGACCGGCGTTGGCCACGATTGAACGACTGGATCATGGTCCGACGCCCGATCGTGAGCTTCGGGCGCTTCGACTCGCGCCTCAAGGCGCTCGTCGCCGACCGCTACGAGACGCTGCTGATCTCCCGCGACACCACGGCCTGGTACCAGGGCCTGTACGCGGAGCCGAACCGGGATGGCTGGGAGAGCACGAAGGCACACGTGCGCAGCATGAAGCAGCTGGCCGACGCGCAGGACGTCGGATTCGCCGTCATGCTCTGGCCGCTTCTCGTCGACCTCGATGGTGCGTACCGCTTCGAGGAGGCGCATCGACGCATCGGTCGCGTGGCCCACCGGAACGGCATCAGCTTCCTCGATCTCCTCGACACGCTGCGCGGTCACGGCGGCGACTCGCTCTGGGCGCACCCCGCCGACCTACACCCCAACGAGATCGGTCACCGGCTCGCCGCCGAGGCCCTGGCTCCGATCGTCGAAGCGCTGCTCGAGTAGAGCCCGGCCGCTTCGAAGCGCCAACCGGTCACCTCGCGCACCCAGCCATGGTGGACCCCGGGCCGTCCGGGCACCGGGGGTCCGGGAATCCCTAGGAGTCTGCGCGGCAGTAGTTCAGCCCGGGTGTGTCATCGTGCCTTGTGACCCGAGAGATCATCTTGCCTGGGTTAAACGGCAGTAGTGGGCTCGCGGACGAGTGCTCGCGAGGGAGGACGGGCGGATCCAAGGCCGGGTGGTGATCATACCCAGACCATCTTCTGATTGAGTCTCCTGAGGTTGAGCGCCAAGCAAACGAGATTCCACTCGGCGCTGGTTTTCTCAAGCCCTCGAAGGCTGAAGGATTGGAAACCAAGCACAGCCTTGATCCATCCGAATGGCGGTTCGCCGAGTTTGCGCCGCTTGTACCACTTGCGACCACGTTTCGTCTTGAGCTTCGCCTTCATGCGGAGCGTCGCTTCGAGCTTCGAATTCGACGTTGGTGGAGAGTCTTTACTTTTCTCTCCCCAGAGCCACGAAACCGTCGATTCCGGTACGTTCCAAGTGCAGTAGGTTCTTTTCGGAACGGTAGCCGGCATCGGCCAGGGCACGCTTGGGCTTCTCACCGGTGTTGGCTTGAGCCGTTTTCAGCATCGGCTCGAGCTGACCGACATCCGCAGCGTTGTTGGTCAACCCGGTCGCAACGATCAGCTGCGATTTCTCGTCGACGGCGGCTTGGGCATTGAAGCACTGCTGGTAGCCACTCGAATCCTTCATGATGCGGCTTTCGGGATCGGTGAAGTTGTCCTGCTTCTTGTCCGGAGGTACGCCAAATCTCCTTTTGAACTTTGGCCCTCGCTTCGATTCCTTGTCATCCCCTGGCCGACGTCCGGCCTGCTGATCTTCTTCCTTCTGACGGGCCTCCAGACGTGCCTTCGCTGCTTGGATTTTCTTGAGCCGTGAATCTCGGCGCGCCAGCTCTTCTGGCAGTTCGTCGCCACGAAAATCAGGACCAAACTCGACGTCTTCCGCAGCATCTTCTTGTTTCGCAAGAGCGGTGATAGCCCGAATCTCTCGACGGAGCTGTTTCTCCGTTTTCTTCATACGCTCGTAGCTCATCGCCTTGTGCTTGCTGGCATTCGCCTTGACCTTCGTTCCATCCAGAATCAACGTCCCAAGCTTGACCAAACCCACTTCTTGAGCCAGACGCACGACTTGGACGAATACAGATCGAAACTGCGACAAATGGTCACAACGGAAATCATTGATCGTCCGGTGTGCCGGGAAATTGCCTCCGCTCAAATAACGGTATGCGACATCCTCTTCCAGCTTCTTCGCGATCCCACGAGACGAAAACGTCCCTGTCGCATAGCCGTAGATCAGAACCTTCAGCATCATTCGAGGATCGAATCGTCGGTTCCGACGTCCATCGCCCTCGTAGCGCTCGTAGAAAGCACGCACATCCATCGCCTCCACCGTATCCGAGATGAAAAACGAAAGATGACCCTCCGGAAGCCAGTCTCGTGGATTCGACGGAAACAAACTCGATCGGTCAGGACTGTACGGACGGAAACTCGTTCCCATAACTTCAAAAACGCTCATTCACCCGATTTCGTTCCTGCCGCGCAGACTCCTAGCTCTTCTTCAGATACCGCTCGATCTCCGGGCCTGACATCGTGCCCGAGTGCAGCGCGTCATACGAGCCGCCGTCGTGTAGTTGCTCGGCGACACGCTTCATCGCAGACAGACTCACCTTCAGCAGTCCCGGTCCCAGGCTGAGACGGGCGATACCAGCCGCCTCGAGAGCGGGTATCGGCGGCGTGCCCGGAGCTGCGTAGACGTTGATCGGCGCGGCGATGGCTTCGCGCAGTCGTTTCAGGAGACCGAGGTCGTTCAGCGTGATCGGATAGATGCAGTCCGCGCCCGCGGAGAGGTAGCGCCGAGAGCGAGCGATCGTCTCCTCGAGGCGGTCCTCGTCCGAATCGCCCGACTGGGAGATGAAGACGTCGACGCGGGCGTTGATGACGAGTGGCACGCGCGCGGCTCCGGCCGCCCGCCTCGCCGCCGCGATCCGCTCACACTGCGCATCGACCTCGCGGAGCCTGCCTCCCTCGGCCAGGCTGTCCTCGATGTTGACGCCGACGGCGCCCGCGTCGATGACGCGAGCCACGTTGTCCGCCACTCCATCGGGTGCGTCCGAGTAGCCTCGCTCGATGTCGGCGGTGACGGGAACGTCGACGGCGTTCGCGACGCAGCGGATCGCGCCGAGCATCTTTTCGTACGGCATGGCCTCGCCGTCGCGATAGCCGAGCGAGTACGCGATCGCGGCGCTCGCGGTCGCCACGGCCGGATAGCCGAGCGACTCGAGCATCCGGGCGCCGAGTGGATCCCAGACGTTGGGAAGGACGAGCAGCTCGGGCTTGTGGTGCAGCTCGAGGAGTCGGGTTGCCCGGGCGGCAGACGATTCCTTCACGCTCTTGATCGCTCGAACGCCAGACGTGCTGCCGCCAGATCTTCGAGCGCGTGGCCGACCGATTTGAAGAGCGTGATCTCCTCGTCGGATTCGCGCCCGCGCGCGACTCCGCGGCACAGGTCGAAGAGATCGGCGACGACGTCCCCGGGGCGCAGCAGACCGTCCTCGATCGGCTGGGCCAGGTCGCCCGCTTCTTCGAGGGCGGCGCGTGTGTCCACCAAGATGCGCGAGCGGCGCACGGCTTCGTCGTCGGCCTCGCGACGCTCCCGAGTGAAGCCTCCGACGAGGTCCAGGTGCGTGCCCGGCTTCAGCCATTCCCCGAAGACCAGCGGCCCGAACGTCAACGTGGCGCAACAGATCACGTCCGACAGGCGAGCGGCGATCTCGATCTCCTCCGTCGCGATGACCTCCAGGCCGAGCCTCGACAGCTGGCCGGCGAGCGCCGCCGCCTTCGCGGAGGTACGGCCCCAGACCTGGACCTTCTCGATCGGACGCACCGCGGCGTGCGCTTCGACGAGCTGTGGGGCGAGCGCGCCGGTTCCCACCATGAGCAGGTTTCGAGCATCCTCGCGAGCCAGGAAGCTGGCGGCCAGCGCCGAGGCGGCCGCCGTACGCCGCCGCGTCAGCGACACGCCGTCGATCAGAGCATGTGGCTCGCCGGTGTTGCCGTCGAGCAGGAGGTAGTTGGCCATCACGGCGGGCAGCGTTCGCTGACCGTTGTCCGGAAAGACCGTCGCGATCTTGACGCCGATGTGCTCGCCGACCCGCCACGCGGGCATCAGCAGCAACGTCGCGTCGTCGCCGCCCGGGACCCTCACCTGGTGATGGTGCCGCTTCGGGGCGACCGCGTCGCTCTTGAAGATGTTGCGCACGGCTTCGATCAGGCTGGGGTAGTCGAGCAGGCGATCGGCGTCGTCGGCACTGAGCGTTCGCACGCCGCTACGGGTCAGTACCCGATCGCCGCGCGATCCGGCGAGCGCTTGTCCGCGCCGCCCTCGAGCAGATCCGCCTCGGCGTCGTAGACGATGCCTTGCGCCTGCCCCTGGCTGTCACGCTCGTGGAGGATGTGCCCCTTCGTTTCCAGCAACGCACGAGTGTCCGGGGAAAAAGCGTAGCGCTCGTGAACGATCCGATCGGGCAGCCACTGGTGATGAAAGCGAGGCGCGTCGAGAGCCTCCTGGATGTTCATGCCGAAATCCACGACACCGAGAATCGTCAGGAGAACGGTGTTGATGATGGTGCGGCCACCAGGGGTCCCCACCGCCATGAAAGGCTTCCCGTCCTTCTCCAGGATGGTGGGCGTCATGCTTGAGAGCATCCGTTCCCCGGGGCAGCGAGGTTCGGCTCGGTTCCGATCAGCCCCTCCCCGGTCGTGAGGCCCGGCCCCGCATTGAAGTCGCCCATCTCGTTGTTCAACAGGAAGCCGCCTCCCGGAACGACGATCTTGGATCCGTACCCGTACTCGAGCGTGTAGGTGAGGGCGACGGCGTTGCGCGCTTCATCCATCACCGAGAAATGCGTGGTGTCCTCGCCGTTCGTCGGCCAGTCGAAGCTGTCCGGGCTGGAAGGCGTGGCTCGTGCACGACTGATCGTGGCGCGGAGGCTCTCCGCGTACTGCTTCGAGATCAGTCGCTCTATCGGCATCTCGGGGTTGAAAGCGGGATCCCCGAGGTAGCGGGCCCGATCCGAATAAGCTCGGCGCATCACCTCGGCGATCAGGTGAACGGTCTCCGCGGAGCCGTAGTCCGCCGGCTCGAGGTCGTACCCCTCGAGAATGTTCAGCATCTGAATCAGCGCCGTTCCACCCAAGCTGATCGGCGGCATGCCGATGACCCCGTAGCCCCGGTAGCTGCCCCGGACGGGGGTGCGACGCAGCGCGCGATAAGCCTCGAGATCCGCAGTGATGAGACCTCCGTGCTTCTTCATCTCGGCCTCGATCAGCCGGGCCGTCTCGCCACGATAAAAGCCGTCGGGCCCGTGCTCCGCGATGCGCTCGAGAGTGCGCGCGAGGTCCACCTGCTTCAGCACGTCGCCGATCTCGTACGGCAGACCCCCGCGCTTGGAGAACTGCGCGACCGACGCTTCGTAGCCGCGTTCCTTCATGAAGGGCAGCACGCTGCGCAGCGAGCGCGCGAGTCCATCCGTGACGATGAACCCGTTTCGGGCCAGGTCGATTGCCGGTTCGACGAGCCGCCTCCAGCTCAGACGGCCATGGGCCCGCCAGGCTATGTGGAGGCCCGCTACGGTGCCGGGGACGCCCGCAGCGCGGCGGCCCTGGTGATGGAGATCCTCGTCGTATTCCTCATCCTTCAAGAACATCGCTGCGTGGGCGCGCGCGGGTGCGACCTCGCGGAAGTCATACGCAACGGGATCCCCGCTGGCGGGTCGGTAGAGCAGAAAGCCGCCGCCGCCGAGATTGCCCGCGCTCAGGTGCGTGACCGCGAGAGCGAAGGCAGTCGCGACGGCCGCGTCGATAGCGTTGCCTCCATCGGCCAGGGTCTCGACGCCGACCTGAGCGCCGATCAGCTCCGCGGCGGCCACCATCCCGTGCCTGACGCGAACGGGGTGCGAGCTGGGCCGAGCGACCGCTGGGAGGCAGAGCGTGAGTGCCACCGACAGAATCGAGGACTGGCCGTAGGGACGATGGATCATCTCTGTAATCTACGCTTCTGGCGCTGTTCACGAAGCTGGCCGATAGTCGAGTTCGTTGATCGCGCCCCGGGCGTTGGAAGCAGCCCCGGGGTGCTCGCGATACACTGCCGTCATGTTGCGCCTCGCTCTCGTCCTCGGTTTCACCGTTGCGATCGCGCCCCCGTTGGCGGCCGCGGGGCCGGCCGAGGCATTGGTCGTATTGCGCGTCACGCCGCCGAGCACTCTGGATCGTCTCTACACGTCGGCTCCGCTTCGATTCGCGCTGCTGAAGGGGGGGCAGTTCTACATCGGTGGCACGACCACGATGGCGAGCGGGTTGCTCACCGATCGGGAGCGCAAGGATCTCGAGAAGCGGACGAAGAAAGTGTTGAAGTTGAAAGACGTCGCCGCCGAGGTTCGGCTCGGTCCCGGAGAGACGCGCTATGAGCTGACGCTCGGTGACAAGACGCCCCGCAGCTTCGTCGCGGTTGGCGATCCGGCCGCGGCACCGGCTTCGCTCCGCGAGCTGGGGTCACTGATCGAAACTCTGGCCGCCTTCGACCATGTCGCGATCCGACCCTACGCGCCGCAACGCTTCGCCCTCAGTGCTCGCGTCGGGGGGCTGCCCGGCGGCTGCCGTGCGTGGACGTTCGCCCGCTCGCTCGAGGCGGTGCTCGCGGCCCCTTCGGTCGTCTCGGCGGGCGCTGCCCGTAGTTGGCCGTGGGGAGTGTCGGCGGCGTCGGTTTGCCACGAGGGAAAGCGCTACGTCGTGACGCTGCGGCCGCTCGTGCCCGGAGAGTCCTAAGCCGTTCGGCCCTGCCCGTTGGCCGTCGACCAAATAGGGGTAGTGGGGTCTTTTGAAAATGCCAACCCTTGATTCATTTCGTCCTGTCTGCCAAGATCGGGCACAACGCCACGAAAGCAGCCAGACAAGAAGCGAGAAGGCACCTCGAAAGACCACGACTTCACCGTCAAAGCGCGCAGCGTCTTAGAGCAGGCGATAGGCGAGCACCTCGATGGGACGCCGCTGGAAGACGACGAGAAGAACGAAAAGCTCGTGAAGCGCGCTCGCAAAGCCGGTAAAGCAGGCGGTAAGGCGCGTGCGAGCAAGTTAACCGCTGAGGAACGCACCGAAATCGCCAGGATCGCAGCGGAAGCGCGCTGGAAGAAATCTGACTAACCGGCGTCTTCTAGCGGCTCGTTCTTCTTCCACTCCACGTCGTCAGTGAAGTCGAGTGGCAGTTGGATAGGCTCCTCGTCTGGATGCATATTGTTCCAGTGCTCGGCGTCGTGGTCGAGGCTGAGTGCATCGCCTACCATCTGTTCGCGCCGATTAACCAACGACTTCTCCATGACGTTACGTGGGGCTTCATCGATATCGACCCACAGCATTAGATACTGCCCGTTCGACTGAACCACCGGGAACGCATGATTCACTCGGTAGGGGCGCCCGGTCGTTTGGTCCCGCCGCGTCTCTTCCCTAGCTGCACGCGCAAGCTGTTTTGCCAGTCGTTCTAGAGGGTCGGCTGGAGGCGGTAGCTCGTAGCCCTTGCTGACCGCGAATGCCGCAATGTCGCCCATCTTTGCCCCGAAGATCCCTGTCTCCTCCCTATACCAGTGAATGAAGCGCTGAAGCTCGTGTGACTTTGACATCCTGTTCGACCCCCGCTTGTTTCCTTACAAGTCGACTGGGGCAACATCGCCCCAGCCATCTACGAATGCGTTCGGCCTCACGATTGCCCTCACCTTGGCCAAGTGCTTGCGAAACCGGTCGTATCGCTTCGTTCGGTGTTGGAGTTGCCCGGCGACCAAGCCTGGATGGACTCCAACCGTTCGTGAAAAACCCAAGATATCCCGCTCTGTTAAGAACGGAGACTTCCGTGCGATGAAGCGGTCTAGCTTCTCGCGCGGAACGCAGAACGACGCCGCCGCGTCGTTGGCAACCCGCTCCTCTTCGGCAATGTCATCACCCGTTCCAGCGCGGTCTCCCTCTAGTTCTACATCGAGCATTGCGGCGCTTCGACCATGCCGTTGAATCACGTGTTCGAGCTCGTGCCGAAGCACGAACCAAAAATTGTCTATTCGGTCAAAGCGAAGGGTCAATCCGATGACGGGTGAGAAGTCGTCGAGCCAGAAGCACACGCCGTCGATCTTGGAGGAGGACAGCGCCTCCACGATCACGAAGCGAATCCCGCTTTCTGTCAGGATTCGCGGAACCTTTCCCGCCGCCTCAGGAGACACCAATAGGTCCCTGAGCTTGGACACTGATCCCCGAACCTTCCTCGGCGAATACGGCGCGACCAACATCTCGGCCGCGATCTGTTTCACGCGGTAGATCCACGCCAATTGGGCTGCGGTGACATTTACGGAGATTTTCGTCTTCTTCGCCGCATGCGGCAGGATCTCGATCTCGTCTACGCTCTCCATCCCGAAGAACTTCACCAAAGATGATTCAACCTGCGCCGTGTCTCGAATGTCCTCGGCCTCAAGCCACCCACGCTTGATCATTTCGACGACGGGAAGATTGCCGTAGAGCTGCGCGCGCACAGAACGGGACGGGTCTGGTATCGCCACGATTCGCGCCTTGGCCAGTTCGTACGATTTCTGAAGGCTGAGAAGCGCATCGGGGGACACGTCGAAGACCTCCGACAAGGTGAGAGCCAATTGAGCGTCAAGTGGCCTTTTCCCTGCGATGACCATGTTTAGCCCCGCCTCATGAACACCGAGCACGATGGCAAGGACGCGCTGAGTCCAGCCGCGCTCGTGCAGCAGCGATTTGATGTACTGGCCTGGTGTTTTGAATTGGTCCGGTTTCATCAGAATGGAGCGTACTCCTTTCCTGACGGGCCGTCAAATACAAATTTGCTGATTTTGTTAAATAACTATTTATGCTTAACTTGATAGTACAAGACAAGCATAATGAGTCACGGGGGTATCCATTTAACCGGTGTAAACTGAGCCGGTGGATCAGCCTCGTGCTGGCACGCACTATCCGCGGTCCGTGGGCGAGTTCCAGGCCTGGTTCCGGACCGATGCGGACTGCCTGGAGTGGCTGCGGTGGCCCGCCAGCTTCGCCTGCTTGGACTGCGGCCATGATGGGGGCTGGCGGCTGGGCGACGGTCGCTTCATGTGCTCAGGGTGCGGCGGCCGTACGTCGGTGACAGCGGGCACGATCTTTGACCGGACGCGCACGCCGCTAACGGTTTGGTTCACCGCCTGCTGGCTGTTCGCCACCGGCAAGGACGGGATCTCGGCGCTGAGCCTGAAGCGGACGCTGGAGATCGGCTCCTACCAGACCGCGTGGGCGATGCTCCATCGGCTGAGGTCGGTGCTGGTGCGCCCGGGCCGGGACCGGCTGGCCGGGATGGTACAGGTAGATGAGACCTACATCGGCGGTGAGGAGGCGGGGCTGCGCGGCGGCCGGGCCAAAGGCAAGAAGGTTTTGACCGGGATCGCGGTGGAGGTCCGGGAGCCGAGAGGATTCGGACGGTGCCGGATGCTGCCGCTGACCGATGCGTCGGCCGCCTCGTTGCACGCCTTTGTAACGGCTCACGTCGAGCCGGGCGCGAGGGTCGTCACCGACGGCTGGCAGGGCTACCGCGGGCTGGAGAAGCTCGGCTACGTCCACGACCGGCGCAGCCAGCGGGCCGCCCGAACCCGCGGGGAGGATCCCGGTGAGCTACTGCCCGCAGTGCACCGGGTCGCCTCGCTAGCCAAGCGGTGGTTGCTGGGTACCCACCAGGGCTCGGTGAACGACGCGCACCTGGCCAGCTACCTGAATGAGTTCGCGTTCCGCTTCAACCGCCGCACCTCCCGCAGCCGCGGGATGGTGTTCTACCGAGTGCTCGAGCTCGCCGTCGCCCACGACCCGGTGCGCTACCAGGACCTCATCGCCACCCAGCGGCCCCGGGCAGTGCCGCCCTCGCAGCCGCAGGCGCGCGGGCACCCGCCGAGCCTGGAGCGCTCTCCAGCGAACCGCCCGTGGAGAACTGCCAACCTGGACTCCTCCGGTTAAATGGAGACCCCCAATGAGTCATATGAACAGGCTGGACACAAAGACGCGAGCACAAGTAATCCGGTGCATCGTTGAGGGCAATTCCATCCGTTCGACGGAGCGCATCACGGGCGTGACGAAGAAGGCCATTACCCGCCCCATCGTAGACATGGGTGAAGTCTGCCAGGAGCATCAGGATCGTGTGCTCCGCAACCTGACGTGCAAACGCCTGCAACTCGATGAAGTCTGGAGTTTTTGCTATGCGAAAGAAAAAAGGGCTACGCCGGAGATGCGCCGGAAGTATGGGGCCGGAGACGTTTGGACGTTTACCGCGATCGACGCTGATACGAAGCTGATCCCGAGTTGGCTTGTGGGTAGCCGTGACGCGGGCTGCGCTACCGAGTTCGTTCAAGACCTCGCGGGCCGTCTCGCAAACCGCGTGCAGCTCACGTCAGATGGACTCAAGTTGTACCTGAGCGCCGTCGAAGATGCTTTCGGCGCGGACGTTGACTTTGCCATGCTCATTAAACATTACGGGAATGCGCCGGAAGGTGAGAAGCGCTACAGCCCGGCAGTGTGCACAGGCGCGAGCCAGAAGGCCATCACGGGTAATCCCGACGCTAAGCACATTTCCACGAGCTACATCGAGCGCCACAATTTGACGGTCCGCATGCAGAATCGTCGCTACACGCGTCTGACGAACGGCTTCTCAAAGAAACTCGCGAATCACGTCTCGGCATTCGCCATGTTCATCATGTATTACAATTTCGGTCGCGTGCATCAGACGTTGCGCGTCACGCCCGCGATGGAAGCTGGCGTGAGTGATCACGTTTGGACTATCGAAAAAATGGTCGGACTGCTCGAAGGGGTCGAGGCGAAGCAGCCCCGCAAGCGCGGACCCTACAAAAATAAATCGAATGCCTGAATTTCAAAAGACCCCACTACCCAAATAGGAGTTGCAGTCCGGATCAGCGTGCTATAGTCCAAAACCGGAGGAGACGATGACCGTTTCGCTGCGAGCGGCCTTGCCTTGAGGCACGGGCCGCGGCACTCGCGGCGCCATCGACACCCCAACCGAGATCGATCCGGGTCTCAAGGACCCAGAGGATCGAAAGACCCCCGGCAAGCCCCGGTTCCGACGTCGGGACCGACGCAAGAGACTTTAGGCGTAGCCGATCTTGCAGGCGAGGGCGCCGGAGGATATCTCAGGGAGGTCAGCCAGAATTACCTTCCGGGGCGCAACGATGTCGTGATTCCGGCCGCACTTGCCCGGGAACACGCGTTGCGCAACGGATCGGAGCTGGAGGGCCTCACCAGAGAAGGGGTGGGCGGGCGCCAGTACCTCGTCGAGGTTCAGAAGATCTGCGGCCTCCCGCCACAAGAGTTCCGGGAGCTGCCGCATTTCCAGGACCTCGTGTCGGTGAATCCCCACGAAGCGTTCGTCTTGGCCAACGGGGACGGGGCCAAGCCGACGCTGCGAATCATCGACCTGATCTCGCCCGTCGGGTTCGGCCAGAGGGGCCTGATCGTCTCGCCGCCGAAAGCCGGGAAGACGACCCTGCTCGAGCATCTCGGCCAGGCCATCTCCGAAAACCACAAGGACGTGCACCTGATCATGCTGCTCGTCGACGAGCGGCCTGAAGAGGTGACTCATTTCAGGCGCGCCGTCCAGGCCGAGGTGCTGGCCTCGACTTCGGACTCGTCCTCGGACTCCCACATCAAGATCTCGCGCCTCGCCATCGAGCGCGCCAAGCGCCTCGTCGAGGCGGGTCGCAACGTCGTCATTCTGCTCGACTCGCTGACGCGACTCGGAAGAGCGAGCAACCGCGAGATGGGTCCCGGGGGTCGCACCATGAGCGGCGGCGTCGACAACCGAGCGCTGCAGTTCCCGCGTCAGTTCTTCGGCGCGGCGCGCAACTGCGAGAACAGCGGAAGCCTGACGATCCTGGCGACCGCCCTGATCGAGACGGGCAGCCGGATGGACGAGGTGATCTTTCAGGAGTTCAAGGGCACCGGCAATATGGAGCTTATCCTCGATCGCGCCATCGCCGATCGCCGCATCTTCCCAGCTGTCGATGTGCTGAAGTCCGGCACGCGCCGCGAGGAGTTGCTGTGCACGCCCGAAGGGCTGCGGCAGCGCCACCTGCTGCGCCGCGCTCTGGCGGACCTGTCGACGGTGGAGGCGGCTCAGTTCCTGGTCGACAAGATCCTCAAGACGCCATCGAACGAGGTCTTCCTACAGAGCCTCTCCGCTCCCGCTCCAGTTCGCCGGCTGCGCTAGCCCCGACGATGCACCGGGAGCACCACCGCTGGCACTCCGATCGTCTCGTGCGGTTCATGGGCGTTCAGGTCTACGGCCACTGGGGTCCGCCTGTCCTCGTGTTTCCCACGAGCGCCGGGGACGAGCACGAGTACGAAGGTCAGGGGATGATTCGGGGCCTCGCCCACCACATCGAGGCAGGCCGCGTGAAGTTCTACTGCGTCGACTCGGCCAACAACGACTCCTGGCTCGACGACAACGCCCACCCGCGCCACCAGAGCTGGATCCAGGCGATGTACGACGCGTACATAAGGGCCGAAGTGGTGCCCTTCATCCGCAGCCACTGCCAGAGCCCGGATCTCCGGATCACGACGACCGGGAGCAGCTTCGGTGCGTACCACGCCGCCAATACGCTCTTCAAGCACCCGGACGCTTTCGATCGATGCCTGGCGTTGTCGGGCGTCTACGACCTGAGCCGCTATGCGCACCGCGAGACCGACGAGAACTTCTACTTCAACAACCCGGCCCACTACATGGCCAACTTGAATGACGAACACAGCCTCGCCCAGCTGCGCAGCTGCGACATCCGCCTCGCCACGGGCCACGGGCCCTGGGAGGACCCCGAGCCGACCTACCAGATGTCGGAGATCCTGCGTGCGCGCGGCATTCCTCATTCCGTCGACGACTGGGGAGCCAGAGGAGGCCATGATTGGCCTTACTGGGAGTACCAAATGGACGAGTACATCCAACGTCTGTTCTGACACGCGCTCGACGGTCAGCGGCCGTCTGGTCTGGCGCCGGTACGAGGTCAACGCCAAGTCCGTTGGCCGGCGACGGGCGTTCGTTGACCGAACCGCAGGAACCCCCGGTGTCTCGCCACCGTCATGATGTGGGTATGAAGGTCCCGGGTTGAGAATGCCCTGATGAGCGACTTGAAAGGCGATCTCGAGACGCTGAAGATCGATCGGGCCGCGAGCCAGCGCCGCAGTCCCTGGCGCTGGCCTCTGCTGCTCCTGATCCCGCCCCTGCTCGCCTGGCTCGTGATCTACGGGCTCCGGGTCCGCGAGGCGCTCTCGATACTGGAAGTGTCGACGGTTCGCGCCCGGGTCCTGGACCTGGCCGGCGCGGAGGCGGGGACGGGGAGTGAGGTCCTGACGGCCTCCGGCTACGTCGTGGCGCGTCGCAAAGCGGTCGTCTCGGCCAAGATCCAGGGACGCCTCCGGGAGTTGAAGGTGGAGGAGGGCAGCCGCGTTCGCCGCGACGAGGTGATCGCGCGACTCGAGAGCGAAGACTTCGAGGCCCAGGTCCGGCGGACCCAAGCCCAGGTGCAGCGCGCCGAGGCCGACCTGGATGAGCAGCGGCGCCGCGAGCGGATGGCCGACCGACTCCACGAGGAAGAGGTCGTGTCCCAGGACGAGCTGGATGCGGCGCGGAGCCGCGTCCGGATCGGCGAGGCGGTGGTCGAGCAGGCCCTGGCCGAAGTGGCGTTCGCGGAGGCACAGCTCAACAACACCGAGATCCGGGCGCCCTTTGCCGGCACCGTCGTCAGGAAGATGGCCGAGGTCGGCGAGAGCGTGGCTCCCATCCCCCCCGGCGTGAACATCTCGACGGCCTCGGGGGCGATCGTGGCGTTGGCGGACCTGGCGACGCTGGAGGTCGAGGCCGACGTCAGCGAGTCCAACGTGGCGCGCCTCGAGAACGACCAGCCGGCCGAGGTGACCGTCGAGGCGTTCCCCGACCGGCGCTACCGCGCCGTCCTGCGCCAGATCATCCCCACCGCGGACCGCACCCGTGCGACCGTGATGTGCAAGGTCACGATCCTCGACAGGGACGAGGACCTCAAGCCGGAGATGAGCGCGCGCGTCACGTTCCTGGAGCCCGACGCCAGGAGCGGGAGGACAGAGACGGAGGTCGTCGAGGCCCAACCCGTCGTTACGATTCCTCGTGAGGCCCTCGCGAACCGCGGCGGTCGCGAGATCGTGTTCGTGGCACGCGATGGGCGCGTGACGCTGCGGGAGGTGGTCACGGGTGGCGAGCGCCGTGGGGCCGTGGTCGTCGAGAACGGGCTCCTGGGTACCGAGACGCTCGTCGCGAACCCGCCCGGCGCACTGAAAGACGGCGATCCTGTGAGAATCAAGGGGTAAAGGGAGCCATGCCGATGGTCGACGTCCAGGACGTCCACAAGATCTACCGCCGTGGGTCCGAATCCCTCGACGTTTTGAACGGGCTCGACCTTCAGGTCGAGGAGGGGCAGTTCGTGGCGCTGATGGGACCGTCCGGTTCAGGGAAGACGACGCTGCTCAACATGATCGCCGGGATCGACCAGCCGACGTCGGGCCGCGTCAACGTCAACGGGACCGACGTCGCGCAGCTCTCTCAGAGCCAGCTGGCCCGCTGGCGCTCGGAGAACGTCGGCTTCATCTTCCAGTTCTACAACCTGATCCCGGTGCTCACCGCCCTGGAGAACGTCGAGCTGCCGCTGCTGCTCACGCGCCTGTCGAAGAGCGAGCGTCGCGAGCGCGCCATGACGGCCCTGAAGGTGGTGGGCCTCGCCGATCGCTCGAAACATCAGCCGCGCCAACTCTCGGGTGGTCAGGAGCAACGGGTGGCGATCGCGCGCGCGATCGTGGCGGACCCGAAGGTTCTGGTCGCCGACGAGCCCACCGGCGATCTCGATGCCAAGAGCGCGGAGGAGATCCTCGACCTGATGGGCACGCTCAACACCGATTTCAAGAAAACGATCGTCATGGTGACGCACGACCCGCGCGCAGCACGGCGGGCGGAGAAGGAGTGGCACCTCGACAAGGGTGTCCTCACGAACGAGGTGAGCGCGTGAAATACCTCCCCTACGTTTTCAAGCATCTCAAGCGCAACTGGATTCGCAGCGCGAGCACGATCGCCGCGATGGGGTTGTGCATCTTCCTCTTCTGCACGCTCCAGACCTTCCTGGGTGCGGTCGAGTCGAGTCTCGAGGGATCGAGCGCGCGCCGCCTCGTCTCTCGGCACCGGGTGAGCCTGGCCCAGGTGCTGCCGCTCTCGTACAAGCAGCGCCTGCTGGACATGGAGGGCGTGACGGGCGTGGCCAACGCCACCTGGTTCGGCGGCAGCCTCAAGGCCAAGAAGGAAGATCAGAGCGGCGAGGAGGACGGCGACGGCGGCGCGCCCGACTTCATGAACTTCTTCGCCAACTTCGGGATCGATCCCGAGGACTACCTTGCGATCCATCCCGAGTATCTCCTTTCGGAGGAGCAGCGACGCGACTTCTTCGGCGATCGTCGCGCGGCGCTGATTGGTCGAGGCCTGTCGAAACGCTTCGGGTGGGAGATCGGCGACACCTTCTTTCTCGAGAGCTTCATTCCTCCGTACCGCAAGGCCGATGGGCCCTTCGAGTTCATCGTGAGAGCCATTTACGACATTGACGATGCCCAGTACCAGGGGACCGATCCGAATCTGATGTTCTTCCACTTCGAGTACCTCTACGAGGGGGTGAATCGCAACGCTGCCGCGGGAACCTACGTCATCGAGATCGCCGATCCGACCCAGGCAGCGCAGATCTCTGAAGCGATCGACGCTCGTTTCGAGAACTCGGATGCCGAGACGCTGACCGAGACCGAGTCGGCGTTCCGGGCCAGCTTCCTCTCGATCGCGGGCAACCTGGCCCTCTTCCTCAACGGTATCGGGCTCGCCGTCGCGTTCACGATTCTGCTAGTGACGGCGAACACGATGAGCATGGCGTTTCGCGAGCGACGCACCGAGATCGCGGTGCTCAAGACGCTCGGCTTCCCGAGCAAGCTGGTGATGGGGCTGATGCTGGGCGAGTCGGTGCTGATCGGGACCCTGGGGGGTGGTCTCGGCGTGGGCCTCGGCTGGCTCCTGATCAACGGTGCCCCGAACATCCCCGCCATCGGCGACATGATCCGCTCCTTCGGGTTCAGGCGCCTCGCCCTCGATCCGATGACCGCCACGCTCGGAGCGGCGACCGCCATCATGCTGGCCCTGGTCGCCGGCGCCGTCCCGGCGACGCTCGCCTACAAGGCCAGGATCACCGACATGCTGCGTCAGGTCTGAGGGAGGCTGGGAAGTGAAAACCTCGCTTCGAATCATCATCAACGCCATTCTCGGAGGCGCACTACCGCTCCGCTACAACGCACGCAACCTGGTCGTGCGCTGGCAAGTCACGATGCTCGCGATCTTCGGTATCGCGCTCGTCGTCAGCGTTGTCATCGTCCTGCTGTCGATGGCCCGTGGCTACTCCCTGGCGCTGCGTGCAACGGGTCTGGAAGAGAACGCGATGCTGGTCCAGCGGGGCTCGTCGTCGGGGCTGACGTCGTGGGTGCCCCTCCGCCACCGGGTGCAGGTGGAGGTGGACCAGCGAGTGAGTCGCGATGCCGAGGGGCAGCCGCTGTCCTCCCCCGAGATCGTCGTCGTCAACAACATGCCACGCTTCGATGGGGAGCCGACGAACGTCACGTTGCGTGGCGTGACGCCGCGGGCTTTCGAGGTACGCGGGGGCATCGAGCTGGTCGAGGGACGGCATCTCCGCCCGGGCCTCAACGAGCTGATCGTCGGAGAACGCATCGTCAAGCGAATCCAGGGCATTGCGATCGGCGAGAAGCTCGACATGCAGAACGCCGATTGGGAGGTCGTCGGAATCTTCAGGTCGCAAGGCGGGGCCTTCGAGGGGGAGATCTGGGGCGACCTCGATGTCGTCGGGCCGGCCTTCAACCGCACGGGCGGCTCCAACGTGCTGGTCCTGCGTCTCGACGACCCGTCGACCCTCGAGGCGTTCGATAAGGAAGTGCGCGCCAATCCCGACATGCAGCTGCAACTCGTGCAGGAGCGCAAGTACTACGAGGACCAGGCGGGTGCCCTCTCGATCATGCTGATCTTCCTTGCCGGGTTCGTGGGCCTGGTGATGGGCGTCGGCGCCGTCTTCGGCGCGATGAACACCATGTACGCGATCATCGCAGCCCGCACCCGGGAGATCGGCACGCTTCGTGCCCTGGGCTTCTCGCGCCGCAGCATTCTGTTCTCCTTCGTCATGGAATCCGTCTTCCTGGCGGCCGTCGGCGGGGCGCTTGGTTGCCTGATCGCTCTTCCCGCCAACGGCTTCGTGACCTCGACGGGGTTCGCAAGTGCCAGCTTTGCAGAGGTGGCTTTCGCATTCCGCGTCACTCGGCCCATCCTCGGGTCCGCGATGGTGTTTGCCGTGATGATGGGTCTGGCCGGTGGCCTGCTGCCGTCCTTCCAGGCCGCACGACTGCCGATCACGTCAGCGCTGCGAGAGGCTTGAGGTCGCTCGGGTACCGCTACGGGTGAGGCCACGCTGACCAGGAGCAGCGGTTCTACCGCTGCTCCTGGTATCACATTCACCAAAGAGGCCTGCCCTACGCGGTACCTCTCGCTCAGGCTGACGTGGCAGTCGTCATTCTTGGTCCCTGACCGCGACAGGTCGCGTCACTCGTGACGAGAAACTTGCGCCGATCGGGGTTCCGAGCGATCGGAGCCCGCCGTTCTCCGCGTCTCTGTGCCTCTGTGGCTGCCGTTGAAGCGTCAGATCCGATCGACTGCAAGCCCTAGACTCCCGCGATGCAGCTCCCCCTGGCGCCGCCGGTCAAACCGATGCTGGCGAAGCTCGTCGCCGCCCTACCCAACGGCGAGGATTGGTCCTACGAGCCGAAGCCGCTCAACCGCTACTTCCCGGAGCTCGAGGCCGAGATCCCGGCCTCTCTCGTCTTCTGGGACCTGCTGGCGGAGGGCGACGACGACCTGAGCGGGATACCCTTCGCGGAGCGGCGTCAGCGGCTCGAGAACGCGCTAGCGACGGCGCGGCCACCGATTCACGTGACGCCCGTGACGACGGATCGCAGCATCGCTGCAGACTGGTTCGACCGCTTCGAGGGCGCCGGTCTGGACGGCGTGATGGCCAAGCAGCGCGGCGCCGCCTACGCCCCGGGCAGGCGCGCGATGCTCAAGATCAAGCACAAGCGCACCGTCGACGTCGTGCTCGCCGGCTTTCGTTGGCACAAGGACGCCGAGGGAGTGGCCGTCGGGTCGCTCCTGCTCGGCCTCTACGACGAGCGCGGCGAGCTGCAGCACGTCGGCGTGGCGGCCAGCTTCCCGATGGCCAGGCGCAAAGCGCTGGTTTCCGAGCTGGCGCCACTGCGCGCCGATGCCCTCGAGGGCCATCCCTGGCAGTCGTGGGCTTCGCTCGAGCAGCGCGTGCCCGGCATGAAGAGTCGCTGGAGTCGCGGCAAGACCCTCGAGTGGCAGCCGCTGCGGCCGGAGCGCGCGCTCGAGGTCTCCTTCGATCACATGCAGGGTCGACGCTTCCGCCACACCGCCCAGTTCGTCCGCTGGCGGCCCGACAAGCCGCCCGAGCAGTGCGACTACACCCAGCTCGAGGTCACGCCCCCCTACGAGCTGGAGCGCATCTTCTCCCACGGGTCGTAGTCGGGATCCGGCGCCTCCTGTGGAGGGCGCTCCTGCTTCGGGACGTGGCGCAGGTTGACACGGATCCGGGTCCACGTCGTCGAGCGACCGCGCATCGAATCGACCAGCACGTCTTCTTTCTTGGCCGCCTTGGCCACGGTGCGAAGCGGCATCTTCTTGCGCTTCGAAGCCTGGACGCGCGGCGGCTCGCCGCCCTGCTTGCGGTAGTGGGGTGGCCAGGGCGCGTCGCCGAGCCCCTCGGCCTGGTGACGATCCGCCAGCTCGAGGATTGAATCGAGCGAGCCGGCCGCCTCGTCGATGCCGGCGGTGAGATCGGCGAGTTCCGCGTAGCGCGCTGGCATCGTTGCGATGCTGAAGTCGCCGAGCTCGCAATCGGGTAGCTCCTCCCAGCGAAGCGGTGCCGAGACCCAGCCGTCCGGGTTGGCCCGCACCGAGTAGGCGGAGGCGACGGTCCGGTCCTTGGCGTTCTGGTTGTAGTCCACGAAGACGCCGTGGCGCTCCTCCTTCCACCACTTCCTCGTGATCAGGTCGGGGGCGCGGCGCTCGGCGTCGCGGGCCAGGGCCAGGCCCGCGCGCCGCACGGCGCTGAAGCCCCAGCGGCGCTCCAGCCGAACGTAGATGTGGATGCCGCGCGACCCGGAGGTCTTGGGCCACCCGATCAAGCGGTGGTCGGCGAGCACCTCGCGCCCGCCGCCCGCCGCCTCGCGCACGGCGGCGAAGTCGACACCCGGCCCGGGGTCGAGATCGACGCGCAGCTCGTCGGGGTGCTCGAGATCGTTCGCGCGCACGGGGTGGGGGTTGAGATCGATGCAGCCGAGGTTGACGAGCCACGCGAGCTGTGCCGCGCCCGTCACGACGATCTCGTCTGCGGTACGGCCCGACGGGAAGCGAAGCTCCACCGTCTTCACCCATTCGGGGCGCTTGGCCGGAGCGCGCTTCTGAAAGAAGAACTCTCCCTCCACCCCGTGGACGTAGCGCTTCAGGACGATCGGTCGATTGAAGATGCCGGCGACGGCGCCGTCCGCCACGGCGAGGTAGTAGCGGATCAGCTCGAGCTTCGTCGTGCCGGTGCGCGGAAAGTAGACCTTCTCCGGGTTCGAGACCCGCACCTCCCGCCCCGCCACCTCGACGATCTCGGCGCTCGTTCCCTTCGCCACCGTCTCGACTCTAGACTTTGGGCATGGCCGGCCCAAACGACTCGCTGGTGGCGCTCTTCAAGGAGCTGGCCCGCCTGACGATTCTCAACGAGGGATCGCCGAACGCTTTCCGCGTGCGCGCCTACGAGAACGCGACGGACGCCATCGTCACCCATCGCGGCGACCTCGCCGCGCTCTCCGTCAAACAGCTGCAGGCGATCGAGGGGATCGGCGCCAGCAGCGCCAAGAAGATCCGCGAGTACTTCGAGGGGCTCAGCATCGCGAAGCTGGACGAGCTGCGCGAGAAGTACCCGCCCGACTTCGTCGAGCTCAGCAAGATTCCCGGGCTCGGTCCCAAGACGCTGTTGCGCCTGCGCGACGAGCTCGGCGTGCGCAACATCGACGATCTCCGCAAGGCCATCGAGGCCGAGAAGCTGCGCGGTCTGAAAGGCCTCGGGGCGAAGATGGAAGAGAAGCTCGAGAGCGCGATCGAGCGCCGCGGCGCCACCGGCAAGGAGCAGCGCCGCCCGATCGCCGAAGCGCTGCCCGTCGCCCGCGAGCTGGTCGCAGCGCTCGAGGAGCTGCCGGTCGTCGAACGCGCCCAGTACTGCGGCAGCCTGCGGCGCTTTCGCGAGACCGTCGCCGACGTCGACATCGTGGTGGCCTCCACCGAGCCGGCGGCAGTCGCGGAACTCTTCGTCGAGCTGCCGGCCGTGCGCGAGGTGATCGGCAGCGGTGAGACGAAGACCTCGGTCTTGACCGCCACCGGGCTCCAGGTGGACCTGCGCATCGTGGCGGCTGAGCAGTTCGGCGCGGCGTGCCAGTACTTCACGGGCTCGAAGGCGCACAACATCAAGCTGCGCCAGCTGGCCCTCGCGCGCGGCTGGCTGCTGAACGAGTACGGGCTGAGCGTGGCCGAGACGGGAGAGGTGCTCGCCTCGGAGACGGAGGCGGCCATCTACGAGCGTCTGGGTCTGCAGCTCATTCCGGCGCCGATGCGCGAGGACCGCGGGGAGGTCGAGCTGGCGGCCAGGGGAGAGCTGCCCAGGAGCGTCGCGCTCGACGAGCTACGCGGCGATCTTCATGTGCACACCGACCTCTCGGGCGACGGGCGCAGCCCCCTCGAAGACGTGGTGGCCGCCGCCGCCGAGCGCGGCTACAGCTATCTCGCGATCACCGACCACGCCGAAGACCTCGCCTTCAACGGCGTGAGTCGCGAGGAGCTGGTTGAGCAGAAGCAGGCCATCGGTGCCCTCGCCGCGCGGTATCCGAAGCTCGAGCTGCTGCACGGCTCCGAGCTCAACATCGGTCGCGACGGTGGTGTCGACTACGACGCCGCATTCCGTCGCAGCCTCGACTGGTGCGTGGCCGGTGTGCACTCGCACTTCGGTCTCGCCCGCGACGAGCAGACGAAGCGGATCCTCACCGCGATGGAGGACTCGACCGTCCACGCGATCGCGCACCTGACGGGCCGTCGCATCGGTCGTCGCGACGGCATCGATCTCGACATCGACGCGGTCCTCCAGAAGGCGGTCGAGACCGGCACCGCGATCGAGATCAACGCCGCGCTCGGCCGGCTCGACGCCTCCAGTGAGGTGCTCTTCCGCGCGCGCGGCCGCGACGTAGCGTTCGTCGTCAGCACCGACTCGCACCACACGCGCGAGCTGGCGCGTGCGGAGTGGGGCGCGCTGCAGGCCACGCGTGGCTGGGTCGATCCCGCCCGCATCGCCAACACCTGGCCGCGCAAGAAGTTCATGAAGTGGCTCGAGAAGCGCAGCGCCTAGACGCGAGGTGGCTCGAGGCGCCTGTCGCATCTTCCTGCTGTCGCCCGCCGACAGCTCCGCCAAGCGGGCGCTGCTGCTGCAGCGGCCCGAGGCGGATCACGAGCTGGCGCGCTGCCTCAGAGGCCCCGCCGGCGCACAGCTCGGCCAGATCTTCAGCTTCATCAGCAGCTTGTACTTCCGCGGCAAGCTCGCCTACGCGCGCGCCTTCGCCCGTCCGCCGCAGGGCAGCCCGGGCGTCTACGTCATCACGCCGAGCGACGGTTTGCTGACGCCCGAGACGCGGATCCGCCTCGCCGATCTGCGCCGTTACGGCCGGGTGCGCGTCGATCCCGGAGAGGTGCGCTACCGTCGCCCGTTGTTGCGCGACCTCGAGGCACTCGCACCCACCTGGGCGGGTGGCCAGGTCGTGCTGCTCGGCAGCATCGCCTCGGGCAAGTACGCGGAGCTACTCGAGCCCCTGCTCGGTGAATCGCTACTGTTCCCCGCAGACTTCGTGGGGCGCGGCGACATGAGCCGCGGCGGCCTGCTGCTGCGCAGCGCCGAAGCGAATAGCGAGCTCAGCTACATTCCGTTCAGCGGCGCCGAGCGGCGCGGCAAGCGCCCGCCACGATTGCCGCCGCGCCCCCGCTGACCCGTCGTGCGAAGTCGTCACGAGGGCGCCTCGATCCCGCCGGTCCGAGCCAAGCGGACACCGGCCGGTGACGAGGTCCGAGACCGTGGCGGTTCGATCACGAACCACCGAACCTGGCCGCATTCCGGAGTGACATTCATGCCGGCGCGCGGCCGCCGCGCCCGGGGCTGCCCGCTCCTTCCCTAGAACGACGGCTCACCGCCCTCTGGCGACGGTTTATTCCCGTTAGCGACAGTTCGTAGAGAATAGGGCCGTGAACGAACCCGATCGACCGGCCCGCCGTGTCCTGCTGCATCTGCAAGACCGGCGAAGGGTACCGATCGAACCTCGCGAGGTTTTCCTCCTGGAGGCCGACGGTGACCAGACGAGAATCCGTACGCGCGGCAGGCGACGGCTTCGCGACGTGCGCTCCCTGGGCGAGGTCCTCGCCCATTTCCCCGGTGGTCTGTTCGTTCAGGTGCACCGATCGGCCGCCGTGAACGTGGATCGCGTCAGCGAGGTACGTCTGCGAGACACGGGGCGCGACTGGGAGCTGCGGCTCGAGGCGCCAGTCAACGAGGTGGTGCCCATCGGTCGCACTCGATTGCAGGCCCTGTGGGCCGCTTATGGAGAGGCCGACCCTCGGGGTCACCCCGACTAGCGATTCGAGCCCGACACCTGCACCTCGAGGCCGTCGGGGTCGTCGAAGTAGACGCGGTTGCCGCGTCGCCGCGGCTCGAGTCCCGCTGCTTCGAACGTCTCGACGGCGACCGACGGCTCAAAATCCGCGATCGTGTAGCAGTAGTGGGCCAGGCCTGGTTTCGAGGATCGGAACAGCGCGAGAAAATGCGATCCGCAGCGCAGGAACGAGCTGTAGCTGCCGCCGCTCGTCGTCGTCAGGCCGAGGTGCCGCTCGTAGAACCCACGCGAGCGGGCGACATCCGTGACGGAGAGCGCCACGTGATTCAGCTCCAGCGCTTCGAGGGTCGCGTCGCTTCGAGCCCTCGCCGCCCGGCCCATCCCGAGCGCACCGAGTAGGGCGGCAATGAGGCCGCGCCTCGATAGCTGCCCCCGATCGTAGGAGTCGAACGCGTGCTCGATAGCTGCTCTCATCGGCTACTCCTTCCCCCGAGCTCCCTCTGAGCTGCTCGGCAAAATCTCGCTGCGGCGGAGTGCCACGCGGGACCGATCTTCGGGGCCGAGAGGTGAGGATCGTGGAGCTTCCTCGCCCTGTACACTCTGCCAAGCTTGTCTCATCAGCCCACCCGCTTCCACACGCGTTGGTCCACGCTCTTCGTCCTGATCGGGGTCGCCGTCGGCCTCGGCAACGTCTGGCGCTTTCCATACATGATGGGCCAGTACGGGGGCGGGGCATTTCTGGTCCTCTACCTGCTCGCAATGGCGCTCTTCGGCGTACCGGCGTTGATCGCCGAATGGACGCTGGGTCGGACCACGCAGCGGGGGCCGCCGACCGCATACGCCCTCTCGGGCATGCCGGGCGGTCGCTACGTCGGCCTGCTCGTCTTCGTGATCGTCGGCATGGCGACGTCCTACTACGTCCTCGTGATCGGATGGGTTTTTCTCTTCCTGATCCAGAGTTTGACCGTCGGCCTCACGGCCGAAGGGGGAACCTCGCCGCTGAGCGCCATGCTCGACGGGGGCTTCCTGCGTCAGGCCGTGGCCACGGTCGGCGTGCTCGCGGCCTGCGGGCTGGTCGTGGTGGCTGGGTTGAAACGCGGTATCGAGCGCGTCAGCAGTCTCTTCGTGCCCGTCTTCTTTCTGCTCACCCTCGCGCTCGTGGCACGAAGCCTGACCCTACCGGGCGCGTCGAGAGGCGTCGCGTACCTTCTGGACTTCGATCCGACGGCCATCACGACGACCACTGTGCTCGCGGTGATCGGCCAGGCCGCCTTCAGCCTGGCCCTCGGCGGCACGTTCATGGTGATCTACGGGGCCTATCTCGACGCCTCGACGCCGCTGCTGCCCCTGGCACTGCAGACCGCGGGCGGGGATCTCCTGGCGTCACTGCTCGCGGCGCTCCTGGTGATTCCGGCCGTGTTCGCCGCCGGGATCGAGCCCTCCTCGGGACCGACCCTGCTCTTCGAGACCCTCCCCGTCGTGTTTGCGGCCTTGCCTCACGGCAACGCGGTGGCGGCCGTCTTCTTCCTCTCTCTGGGACTCGTGGCCTTCCTCTCCGCCGTTGGCGCGATCGAGGTGCTCGTGACCGCCGTCGTGGATCTGCTGGGCTGGACGCGAATGCGGGCGGCCTGGACCGTCGTGATCGTCGAGGCCCTGCTGGCCATCCCAGCGATGCTGAGCCTCGACTATCTCGCCAAGAGCGACCTGATCTGGGGAAGTACCGGCCAGCCCCTCGGGAGCCTGTTTGCGCTCGTCGCCGTGGCCTGGTGCCTCGGCCGGGGTCGCGCGCTCGCCGCGTCGGGCCTCGCGGAAGGCAGTCGGGTCGCTCGCGTGTGGCTCTTCTGGATTCGTTACGTGGTACCGATCGGAGTGATCCTCGCGCTGATCTCCGGTTGGATCGAGAGCTGAGCCGCCCGCATCACCACACAGGAGGCGAGTTGACGTTGAGCGTCACGGCGGTGGTCGAGCCCACCGCTCGCCAACCGTGCGGCTCGGCGCTGCGAAACCAGATGGAGTCGCCGGCGCTCAGCACGTACTCGTGGTCACCCACGAAGAAACGGACGCGACCCTTGATCACGTAGACGAGCTCTTCGCCGGGGTGAGAGAAGCCCTTCGCCCGGCCCTGCCCCTTCGGGGTCGAGTAGAGTGTGGCCTGAAGCGAGCCGCTCATCGTCGCGATCAGCGCCTCACCGACGGCGTCGGTGTTCGCGATCTGCAGCGGAGTGCCTTTCCCCTTGCGCGTGACGATCGCGCTCGAGCGTTCGGGTCCATGGAAGAAGTGGACCATCTCGACGCCCAGGAAGTGGGCGACGTCGCGAAGGTTGTCGACCGAGATGCTGGTTCGACCGCGCTCGAGCTTGCTGAGGAACGAGACCGTGAGGCCGGTCCCGGCGGCGAGGGCCTCGAGGGTGAGGCGCTTGTCCTTGCGCAGGGCGGCGATGCGTCGCCCGACCTCGCGGCCGACGGGCCGCGCATGGGGAGAGTCGCGTGCAGTCTTCCGCCGACTCCGGCCTGCCCCGGCTGCGACGCGCCGCATCACGGCCATGCGATTGACCTCGTCGACGTAGCGGCCCTCCCTTTCACGACTCTACGGCCATGTCCGAAGGATGTCCCCTCTCGCCGGCCGAGGGCGCCCCCGGCAGGGGGCCCTCGACCTCCTGCGCGACCTACTTCTGATACGTGAAGTCTTCGGGAATCTCCGAAGTGTGGTCGTGCCAGTAGAACCACTCACCGTCGGGCTGCTTGAGGAACACCCAGGTGATGCGGCCGTGATTGCGCTCGGTGAAGCTGCCCTCCGGCCGTCGGATCTCGCGGTCGACGGTGGCGACCTTCATGTCGTCCCACTCGACCTCGGTGCGGTTGAACTGGTTCAGGTCCAGGAAGTGGCGGATCGTCTTCATCTGCTCGACGCGCTTGATCCAGTTCTCTTTGCCATCGTAGATCCACGGCGTGGCGGGATCGTAGACCGCGATGTCTTCCTCCATCTTGCTGTAGTAGTCGGTGAAATCGATATCGTTACCCTGCTTCTCGGCCGTCTGCTGGAACTTCAGCATCGGCGGGAACGCCGAGATGTGCTGGGCCACGATCAACCATGTGCCGTCGATCTTGCGTAGCACGTACGTGCCGCGCTCGTTCTTCTTGAAGACGGTCTTGCCGAACTGCACGTGGCGGGTGACGTAGAAGGTCACGAAGGCGCCGTCGCCCTTGACGTGCACATTGCGGTGCCGCGTGCGCCACACGAGCGTCCGTTTGAGCGAGCGCTGGTCCTCGAGGTACTGCTTCCACTCGCCCCAGCCGGTGATCTTGAAGCCGTCGTCGGGGTCGATGACGGTGAGCCTCGGATCCTTCCAGTAGTAGCTGATCACGGCGTCGATGTCGTCCGCCGCGTGCGCCAGCCGCACGTTGCGCAGGGCCTGGCCGATCTTTCCTTCTTCCGTGCTCGTATCGATCTGAGCCGCGGCGGGAGCCGGGGCGAGCAGAGCCACCAGCGCGACCGAGACCAGGCCTTTCCGTATCATTTCCATCATTGCTCCCTCTTCTCCTTTGGCGAACCGATCATGCACGGCTCGCAGTCTGCAAATCGAAGTGCCGGCCCGGCAGCCTCTGTCAACGGACATCTCGACCCTGGTTGAGGATGACGACGTTGCCGCTGGCGCAGTCTCCCGCGGGGGAAACAAGGAATCCGACCCACGCGGCCACCTCCTCGGGCTCCATCGGGCGTCCGTGGGGCATTGCCTCGAGCGCCTTCTCGAGCACCTCGGGCTCGAGGACGCGAAATAGATCGGTGCGGGTCATGGCCGGAGCGATCGAGTTCACGCAGATCCGGTCGCGTGCGTAGCGACGCGCCAGGTGCTTGGTCAGGTTGTCGAGGGCGGCCTTGCTCGCCCGGTAGTGGGCGGGGTCGAAGGCGTCGAAGTTGTACGCGCCGTTCGAAGAGATGTTGACGATCTTCTTGACGCCGGGCCGACCCAGCATCAGCGGAATCGCCTTCTGGCAGCAGAAGAACCCACCGTCGAAGTTGATGGCCATCTGACGACGGAACTCCTCGGCGCTGATCTCCACGAAGTCGGTCATGAAGCAGGTTCCCGCATTGTTGACCAGCGCGTCGAGACCACCGTGCTCGTCCTCGACCTTCGCGAACAGGGCGGCCACAGTCTCGGCATCGCTGATGTCGCCGACGAAGCAATCGGGCCGCTTCAACCCCTTGCCCTGAAGCGCGCCCGCAGCTGCCTCGAGAGCCCCCCCGTCGAGATCCGCGCCGATGACGCGGAGGCCCTGCTCGAGCAGCGCGCGTGTGATGGCCAGCCCCAGGCCCCGGGCGGCTCCGGTAACGACCGCGATACGTGGCTCGCTCATCGGGACCGCTGTGACTAGGTCACCACGGAGGCGAAGGGCTCGTCGAGGTCGTAGTCGTTCTCGCGCACGATGCGCGCCATCTCGTTCATGATCGCGTCGATCTCATCGAACGTGTTGTAGAAGTGCGGAGAGATACGAATACCGGCCTTGACCCTGTAGTCGACGAGGTAGTCATTCCGATGCAGCGTGCGGGCGACGAAGCGGCCATCTGGGACGTCGACGGCGACGGTGCCCGCGATCCGTTCCGGGTCGCGCGAGGCATGGAACTGAAAGCCGAGGGCGTCGACCCGCCTCAGCAGATGGGCCGTCATCCGCTTCGATTGCTCGCGGATGTTGTCGACGCCCACCTGCTTGATGATCTCGAGGCCGGCGCGGGCCGCGTAGTAGGCCGGAATCGGCGGCGTGCCGTTCATCAGGCGCATCGCATCGTCTCGGGTGCGTAGCGTCGGCTCGAAGGAGAACGGCTCCCTGTGGGCCAGCCAGCCCGTGAACTTCGGCTTTGCAGCCGCCAGGAGATCCGGGTGCGTATAGAGAAAGCCCGTCCCTGGCCCGCCACACAGCCACTTCAGGCAGCCCCCTACGGCGTAGTCCACCCCGAGCGCCGTGACGTCGAGCGGAATGATCCCGGCGGACTGGTAGACGTCGAGCAGAACGCGAGCCCCGACGCTCCGGGCCTTCTCGACGATGGCTGCCGCCTCCAGGATGTAGGAGTTGCGAAAGAGCACGTGAGAGACCGCCACCACGAGCGTCGATTCATCGATGGCGTCGAGGATCTTGTCCGTTCGCACTGAGAGATCGGGCTCTCCAGGCACGAGCTTCAGGTCGAAGCCGGCCTCTCGCTGGGCCTCGTAGAGATAGAGCAGGGACGGGAAGTCCATCTCCGTCGCCACGATCGTGTTGCGATCCGCGGTCGGCCGGAGACTCGACAAGACCGTCATCTGGGCGGTCGTGACGTTTTCCTGCATGCAGATGCTGCCTGCCGGGGCGCCGATGATCTCGCCGATGCAGTTGCCGATCTCACCGCCCATCTCCCACCAGGTCTCGCCCCAGGCACGGATTCCGCGGGAGCCCCAGACTTCCGCGTACTCGGCGAGCCCGTCCCGGGCGCCTCTCGGCATGGCGCCGAGGGAGTTGCTGATCATGTAGACGTTGCTCTCGAGAATCGGGAATTCGGCCCTCAAACTTTCAATCGCGCCCGCTGAGGCCTGCGTCGGGGTCGATGTCTCTGCCACTCAGCTCTCCTGCTTGGTCGGCCGGAGCACGACCGTGTTGATCGAGACGCGGTCCGGCAAGCCGAGCGCTGCGAGGGTCGCGTCGGCGACGTCTTTCGCAGTGAGCATCGCGTCGAGTGGAATCGGTGGCTTCAACGCAGCCGGGTTCTTCGGATCGAAGTAGGTCGTCAAAGTCATGCCGGGGTAGATGGCGGTGACCTTGATGTCGTGCTCCTGAACCTCGCTGCGCAGCGCCTCGGCGAAGGCGCGCAGGGCGAACTTCGTCGCCGAGTAGATCGAGCCGCCCGGGGAGTAACGATACCCGGCGACGGAATCTATGATCACGACGTGACCCCGCTTGCGCTGGATCATTCCCGGTAACGCAAAACGGGTACAGTAGTAGCTGCCCAGAAAGTTCACGCGCACCATGGTCTCGACGTCTTCGGGCTTCGTGTCGGCGATCTTCCCACCGATGGCCAGCCCGGCGTTGTTCATCAGAACGTCGACGCCTCCGAGGCGGTCCTCGGTCTCCTGGATCAATCGTGCGCAGTAGTCGCGATCGGACACGTCCCCGGGAACGGCGATCACCTCGTTGGCTTCGGGGTCGAGCTGCCGGGCCAGCTCTTCGAGGGGCCCCGCCCCCCGGGCCGAGAGCGCCAGCTTCATCCCCTCCTGCCGGCTCGCCTCCGCGAGGGCCCGCCCGATCCCGCGACTCGCGCCGGTGATCACGCCCACACTTCCCGAGAGGCGTCCTCCAGGCGTCACGCGTCGGCCGCCGCAGCTTGGGGAGCGGACGCCTTCGCCGTCAGCCCGAGGAGCAGCGGGATGGCAAGCAGCACGATGACGGCGGACAGCGCGAAGCCGCCGGAGTAGCCGATCGTTCCGCTCAGCAAACCGAGGACGAACGTCCCGGTCGTGATGCCGAGATCGATCGAGGAGCCAAACAAGCCGTACGTCAGGCCGCGATCCTTCGCCGCCGTCATGTCGGCCAGCAGAGCCATGAGCACGGTGAAGATGGCTCCGTGACCGATTCCGTACAGCACGCCCGCGGCGATCAGGAAGGGGAATGCCGCCGAGTACGCGAGCAGTGAGAACGTCGCCGAGATGATCGAGATGAGGAACACCGCGGTTCGAACGCGTCCCCAACCGTCCGAGAGGCGCCCCATCGTCGGCCGGCTCGCGAAGCTGAGGATCGAGAAGACCGTGAAGAACAGGCCGGGATTGGCCACCCTGGACGCCTTCGCGTAGAGGGGGAGGAAGGTCTGGATCGCTCCGTAGCCAAAGCAGATCGCCAGCGTCGCCAACAGCGGCCGCAACAGGGGTCGGACGAAGCGCGCGGCATCGCGCCACTGGATCGCGGCAGGCGCCTTCTGGACCGGAGGTGACACGAGTAGGCCACACGTCAAGACGCCCAGCGCCAGCCCGGCGGCTCCCGAGAGCAGCAGCCGGCCACCCCCAACGTTCAGCAGGTAGGCGCCAAGCGCCGGACCGAAGGTGAATCCGACGCTGTTGATGATGCCGAAGATGCCGAGTCCGGTGCCGAGCCGATCCTGAGGCACGACCTCCGAGGCGAGAGCCGCCGTCGCGGTCGTCGCCATCGCCCACCCGATGCCCTGCAGGATGCGTGCGGCCAGCACGATCCCGGAGCTGCCCGCGAACAGGTAGAGCGGCAGCGGAGCGAGCATCAGCAGGGCGCCCGTGATCATGATCGACTTGCGCCCGCGACGGTCGGCTTCCCGGCCCACGAACGGCCTCACGATCAGGCTGGTGAGGAAGTAGGACCCGAGGATGCCGCCGATCTGCTTCGGGTCCCACCCCGCGCCCTCGAGGTAGAGGGGCAGGTTCGTCACGAGCATGAGTGACAGCGCCAGGGCGAGCATCCCGTAGCCGCTCAGCAGGACGAAGTTCCGGTTGAAGATCTCGGTGATCGATCCGCTCATGCTGGTTCCGTGGCTCGCCGGCCGGCATCCGGGCGCTTAGTGGCCTGTAACAGGGGCCTCGATACCGCTGCGACCACCGATGCATCCCGCCTGGCTGTGTCGCTCATCGGTCAAATACTCCCGGTATTCTCCCTCTTCGCTCCTTGCCATCCGGGCGCCTCGACGGTCTCGCTGGCATCGATCTCCCTGTTACGGGCCACTAGGCAAGGGACAGCAGCCCATGGGAGCCCTTGACCAGGTCGTTGACCGGGACCCCTTCGGGGCAGGCCGAGAGGCAGGCCTGGCTCTCGCAGGTCTGGCACGCGATGGCGCGCTGCTGTGTCTCGAGGCTGGCGTACTCCAGCATCGCCTGCTTCTGGAGGCCGAAGTGCTCGTAGTACATGCGGTGGCGCAGGACGTCGGCGATCGCGACGTCGGCCGGGCACGCGCTCTGACAAGGTGCGGGGCACGGAATCGGACAGCGCTGTCCCGAGGCGATGCGGTGATGGGTCCGCGCCAGGTCCGCGTCGGCTTCGCGAAAGGGAGTCGTGCCGGCTTCCACCGCGGCGGCCACGGTCCCTGCGCTCGTCATCGTGAACTGGACGACGTCCACGTTGGGATTGCTGAGCACCCAGCGACTCGCCGCCACGCGGGCGTCCAGATACTTGCCGCGCGCCACGATGTCGTTGGGATCGACGGCGTCGGGTCCGAGCCCCGATACGACGCCATCTGCCACGGCCCCGATCATGATCTTCATCGTCGAGACCGCGATGTTCTTCTGCTTGGCGTCCTGAAGCAGCCGGGGAAGCCCCGGCCATCCCGCGGAGCCGTAGAGGTCGCCCTCGCTCGTCGGGTTGTAGGCCAGCAGCAGCAGGTCGTAGAGGTTCGACTGCACGGCGCGCGCGACGACCTCCTGTAGCTTCGGGTCGTGGCTCGACGCGCCGAGGTAGCGGACGCGACCCGCGTCTTTGAGGCGCTTGTATGCTCCGAGCCACGCGGGGTTCTCGAGCGCCTCGGGACGCTGCACGTTGTGGATCAGCATGCAGTCGATGTAGTCGGTGCCGAGCCATCCGAGAAAGGTATGGAAGCGCGCGACGATCTCGTCGGTGGTGGCCGTCAGCTCGTTCTGCAGTCCGGCCTGAAACTTGGCCGAGACGAAGAAGTCCTTGCGGGGACGGCCCGCGAGCGCTTTGCCCACCATCTTGGAGTGCTCGCCGTTCAGGTACTTCTCGGCAGTGTCGAAGTAGTTGATCCCCGCGTCGGCCGAGGCGACCAGGTCTTCGGGCTTCAGGCTCAGCCCGGCGGCGACCTTCGACACCCGAGCGCCGGTTCGGCCGAGCGTGATGTAGTCGGCCGTGTCGATCCTGGCCGGCACCGCGGGCGCGCTCGTCTCCTGAGTGGCGCGTGCGGAAGCGGCGACGCTGGCGCCGAGCGTGGCGCCGATGAAGCCCCTGCGGTCGATCATCTTGGGACGCATGGAATCGACTCCTTTAAGGGTGTGACGAACTGCTCGCACAGCTCGGTCTGATAGCTGCGCGGCTCGTAGTGGCGCCCGCGCACGTAGATCGAGACGACCGGCGAGCGCACCTGCAACGGGTCGCCGCGGGAAAGAAAGAAGGTGGCTTCCTTCCCGACCTCGAGACTGCCCAGCTCGTCATCCACGCCGAAGATCCTGGCGGGGGAGATCGTCAACGCCTTCAGCGCCTCCTCGGCCGGCAGCCCGTACGCGACCGGCAAGCCGACGTTGGGGACGAGCTGGCGGGACAGCGTGGTCTCATTCGATTGGAACGCGATCTGGACGCCCGCCCGATGAAGCCAGGCGGCGTTGTCGTAGCGCACACCCGCGGTTTCCATGCCACTCGGCTGCAGGTCCGGTTGCACGAGCACGGGCACGTTGCGGGTCGCGAGCTGCTTGGCGACGAGCGGAGCGTCCGCCCCGCCCGCCAGTATCATCTCGAAGCCGAACTCCTCGGCCAACCCGAGGGCCAGCAGGATGTCGTCTCGGCGCTGGGCGCCAACGATCACCGGCAGCTCGCCTCGCAGCGCCCGGGCGATGGGATCGAGCTTGGCGTTTGGGGGACCGCCCTCTCGAGCCGCATGCTGCTTGCCGTCTTCCAGGGCCTTTCTCAGTGCGGCGACGGCTCCCATGCGCGTGCGGAAGCCGCCGCCCTTGGAGACTTCGCCGAGGTTGACGTGGAGAGCCGCGACCTCCAGGACGGCCACCTCCTCGAGCGTCGTGCCCGCCGTGCGCATCAAGGCGCTCTGGCCCGCCACCACGTTCGCGGAGCCCGGGACCGAGAGCACGACGAGGGTTCCGGCGTTGCGCACCAGCGGCAGCAGCTCCGAATCGAGGAAGTAGGCGTCGGTCGCGCGCAGCTGCGGCGTGAGGCCGCCGGGCTCCTGGCTGTCGTTCGACGAGGGCACGCCCGCGACCTCGATCAGGCCGAGCCCGGTGTAGGTGTCGAAGAAGCCCGGTGTCGCCGTCAGACCCGAGCCGTCGATGATCTCGGCGCCCGCGGGGATGGCCAGGTCCGCGCCGACTCCGGCGATCCGGTCGCCGCGGATCAGTAGCACGCCGCGCTCGATCGGAGGCCCGGTGACGGGGAGGATCCGCACGTTCTGAATCGCCACGACCGGTCCCGATGCCCGGTCGGCGTCGCGCATCGACGCCTGGGTGCCGAGGGCGAGCGCCAGCCCGACGATCGCGGCCGTCATGACACGCGCTCCAGCCAGGCGCGATCCCGCTCCCGATCGAAGACCAGCTCACCGTCGACGAAGGTCTTGGTGACGAGCGTGAACGAGTCGAAGGGGTGCTTGTCGTAGATCGCGACGTCGGCGTGCTTGCCCCGCTCGAGGCTTCCCACGAAGCGATCGACTCCCACCACGCGCGCGGCGTTCAGCGTGATCGTCTTCAGGGCGTCCTCCTCGGAGATGCCGCCGTAGCGGATCAGCTTGGCGGCTTCGGTGTGCAGGCGCTGCGCGAAGAACGGGAAATCCGAGTGGAGCGAGACGACAGCCCCCAGCGAGCTCAGCAAGGCGGCGGTCTGCGGCACCTGCTCCCAGTGCTCCAGCTTGCGGCCGAACGCGTCGGCGTACACGGAGACGCCGACGCCGCGGCGCGCCAGCTCCGGCGCCAGCCGGTAGGCGTCCATCGCATGCTGAAAAGAGCCTATGGCGAAGCCGAACTCGTCCGACAGCCGCAGCAGGTTGAGAAACTCGTCGCGGCGGTAGGTGTGCGCATGAACGCGGATCTCGCCGCGCAGGACGTCGGCCAGGGCGTCGAGCTTCGCATCGAAGCGTGGGGCGGCACCGCGCTCCGCTTCCGGGAGGGCCTGCCACTCGTCCCACTGCTTGCGATAGTCCGCGGCCTGCGTCAGGGCGTCGCGCAGCAGAGCGAAGATGCCCATCCGCGTCTTGGGCATCCGCCCCTTGCCGCCGTAGGTGGCCTTCGGATTCTCGCCCATCGCCATCTTCATGACGCGGGGTGCGCCCTCGAACAGCATCTCCCGCGGCGAGGCGCCGAGCCGGAGCTTCATGACTGCGCCCTGGCCGCCGACGATGTTCGCGCTGCCGGGCAGCACCATGATCGTGGTCACGCCGCCTGCCGCGACCCGGCGCAGCCCGGGATCCCCGGGGTGGAATGCGTCGATGGCTCGCAGGTGGGGTGTGATCGGATCCGCGCCCGCTTCGTTGACGTCCGAGTGCCCCTGCACCCAGGGCCAGGGGCCGTTGCCGAGGTGGGAGTGCGGGTCGACGATGCCCGGCATGACGTAACGGCCCGTAGCGTCGATCACCTCGGCGCCGTCGGGGATCTCGACGCTGCTTCCGACCGCGGTGATGACGCCCTCGTGGAAGGAGAGGCTTCCCCCGGAGATCGCGGGGCCGGCGACCGTGAGGATCGTGGCGTTGCGGATCACGACCGGCCGTTCCTGCGCCGAGGCGACCGTCGCCTGCAGGGCGACGGCGACGAGGGCTGGGGCTACTCCGCGGTGCCTGTGCACGGCCCACACCTCCTTCGCTGGACGAGAGTCCCCGGGGGCGGGGACCCTCGGGTCGTCCCCCCGAGCTACTTCTGGTACGAGAAGTCCTCGGGGATCTCGGAGGTGTGATCGTGCCATAGGAACCAACGTCCATCCGGCTGCTTCAGGTAGACCCAGGTGATGCGGCCGTGGTTGCGCTCGGTGAAGCTGCCTTCCGGTCGACGGATCTCGCGGTCGACCGTCACGATGCGCATGTCGTCCCACTCGGCCTCGGTCCTGTTGAACTGGTTGAGGTCCAGGAACTGCCGGATCTTGAACATCTGCTCGACGCGGCGCCGCCAGCTCTCCTTTTCGTAGACCCACGGTGAGGCCGGATCGTACACGGAGACGCCGTCGGCCATCTCGGCAAAGTACTTTTCGATGTCGAAGCCGCTCGTTGAGTCCGTGGCGCTGTCCCGTCCCTGCTTCTCGGCGGTTTGTTGGAACTTCAGCATCGGCGGGAACGCCGAGATATGTTGCGCGACGACGAGCCACTTCCCGTCGATCTTGCGCAGCACGTACGTCCCACGCTCGTTCTTCTTGAAGACAGTGCTGCCGAACTGGACGTGCCGGGTGACGCAGAAGGTGACGTAGGCGTTGTTCCCTTCCACGTGCAGGTTCCGGTTCCGCGTGCGCCACACCAGGTTCCGCTTGAGCGACCGCTGATCTTCGAGGTACTGCTTCCATTCGCTCCAGCCGGTGATCTTGAAGCCGTCGTCGGGGTCGATGACCGTGAGCTTCGGGTCCTTCCAGTAGTGGCTGAGCACCGCATCGATGTCGTCGGCGGTGTGGGCCAGGCGCACGTTGCGCAGGGCCTGGGCGATCTGCCCCGTGTCCGTGCTGGTGTCGATCTGAGCGGCCGCCGGAGCCGGAGCGAGCAGGGTGACCAAGCCGATCGCGACGAGGCCCATCTGCTTCATGCTTTTCATCTTTCTCTCCTCTTCCAAGCGCATGGGGTCGCGATCGATCAGAAATCGAAGCGCACGCCGAGCTGGGCCTGGAACGGATTCAAGGCCTGGGTCGGTTGCATGAACAGCTCGCTCCGCTCGTTGCCGTTGAAGCTGTTGAAGTTGACGGTGTTGAACACGTTGAACGCCTCCGCGATCAGCTGGAGGCGCCGATACTCGCCGAAGCGGAACGTCTTGGAGAGGCGCAGGTCGAGCGTGAAGAAGTCGTCGCCGCGAAGCGTGTTGTACGTGACCCCGGGGGCCCGGTTGTTGGCCGTGTTCCCGTCACCGGTCGTGTCCGTTCCGGCCACCTGGTTGTATGGGAACTTGGAGCCGTAGTTGAGCACCCCGCCGACCTCGAAATAGGCCGGCAGCTCGACGTTGCCGCTGAGGACGAAATGATGGCGGACGTCGTTCGGCGTCGGCCCGAAGTCCTCCTCGCGCAGGAAGCGAGATGTCGACGGGCCGTCCTGCTTGGCGTCGAGCCAGGTGTATGAAGCGAGCACCCGGGTGCGGGAGCCGAGCCGGCCACGCATCTGGACCTGCAAGACGTTGGAGTCGAGCTTGCCATCGCTCAGATTCACGGGCACCGGTCCGCAGCTAGCAGTCCGTGGTGAAAGTGCCCTTTGAGCGGGCCTTACGTGACAAGTGCATGTCTTAGTGTTCGTGCATGGCGATGGGCAAACATAAGAAACGTCAAGAGGCGTTGTGGGTGCCGACGAGCGATCTGCCGCGGAGCCCTGGGCATCCTTTCTATTCGCGTTTGAATAGAGCGCTGGAGTCCGAGGGCTTCGACAGATTCGTGGAATCGCGATGCCGCCGGTTCTATGCGGCGGTTCTGGGGCGTCCGAGCCTGGCCCCTGGACGCTACTTTCGGCTCTTGCTGGTGGGGTACTTCGAGGGCCTGGACTCCGAGCGTGGGATGGCGTGGCGTGCAGCGGACTCGCTTGGGGTGCGGAGCTTCCTGGGGCTTGGGTTGGAGGAGCGGGCCCCGGAACATTCGACGATCTCGCGGACCCGGCGGCTGATCGACTTGGAAACCCACCGTGACGTGTTCACCTGGATCCAAGAGCGCCTGGCGCAGACGGGTCTTCTGAGCGGAAAGACGATTGCGATCGACGCGACGACGCTGGAAGCGAACGCGGCGATGCGGAGCATCGTGCGTCGGGATACCGGAGAGACCTACCAGGAGTTCTTGAAGCGTCTGGCGAAGGCGTCTGGCATTCGCACGCCCTCTCGGCAAGCGCTGGCGCGGCTGGATCGGCGGCGCAAGAAGAAAGGCTCGAACGAGGAATGGAAGAGTCCGGCGGATCCGGACGCGAAGATCGCCAAAATGAAGGATGGTCGTACCCATCTGGCCCACAAAACCGAGCAGGCCGTGGACCTGACGACGGGGGCGATCGTGTCGGTGACGGTCCAGGGCGCGAACCAGGGCGACACGAGCACGCTGGGCAAGACGCTCAAGGACGCCGAGACTCAGATCGAGCGCGTTCAGAAGCGGACCCGTGCTTGCCATCCCGGAGGCCTGCAGGAAGTGGTTGGCGACAAGGGTTACCACTCCACTGCGGTTCTCCAGGAGTTGGACGCTGCGGGGCTGCGTGCGTACATATCCGAACCCGACCGTGGTCGTCGGCGATGGCGGGGCGACACCGAGAGCCGTGGCCTGGTGTACGCGAACCGTCGGCGAAGCGGCGGGGCACGAGGTCAGCGTCTGCACCGCCTCCGAGGAGAACGGGTGGAGCGACCCTTCGCTCATCTCTACCGAACCGGCCGCATGAGACGCACGCACCTTCGCGGTCACGAGAACATCCTCAAACGGGTGCTGGTCCACAGCGGTGCCTTCAATCTCGGGCTGCTGATGCGCCAGATCGTCGGAGTCGGGACGCCGAGGGGCCTGCAGGGCCGGCTCCATGACCTTCTGGCACAGCTCCTTCACCTCTGGAACCGCCTGACGGCCATCACAACGGCTCCTACCAACCACGAACAGCTCTCGCACAATGCCCGCCACTCAGCTCCGTCGCCCTCCATCGCCGCCTCGGAAGGGCTTTAACCACGGACTGCTAGCGAGGTAGGGGCAGTTACCGTTGGCGTCCGGGTGATTCACGTTGACGTCGCGGCCGTTCTGACGGCTGCGGATGGCCGCGTAGTCGACGGAGATGCCCAGGCCCGGCGCCAGCTCGCGCTCGAAGCCGAGCGTCACTTGATGAGCGAAGGCCGATACGACGAAGACGCCGGGATCCGTCGGGAGCAACGTGAGTGGGAAGAACGAGGCGAGCTGTTCATCGGATGGCTCTCCGGGGTAGAAGCTCAGCAGGTCGAACGCCCCACCTGGCGCCAAAAAGAAACGCGCGCGTTTCTGGCCGAGGATTCCGGCGACCGAGATGGGATCGTGACCGCCCTCGTAGAAGATGCCCCAGCCGCCGCGCACCGATGTGCGGCCGTCCTCGGTAGCCATCCAGTTGAAGCCGACGCGCGGCTGCCAGTGGTTCGGGTCGTTCTCGCGCATCTTGTAGATCGTGTCTTCCCCGCGTGCTTGGAGCACGAAGTTCACGCGATCGTCGTCGCTGCCGAACGCCGGCCATTCGGCGCCGGCGTAGATGCCGCGGTTGTAATCCTCGTAGTCGTAGCGCAGGCCGAGGTTCAGGGTCAGGCGATCGTTGACGCGCCAGTCGTCCTGGACGAAGAAGCCGTAGAAGTTGCTGAACAGGTCGCCCCGGGGTGCGTTGTAGCGAGCACCGATCCAGAGGACGGGAGGGTTGTTCGGCCCGGGTGGCGCGTCCTGTGTAAGCGTGAAGCGCCCGAATTGAAACAAGTTCAGCGCCGTCGGCACGCGCATGATGTTGACTTCGAAGCCGAGCCTGAGCGAGTGCTCGCCGCCGGCCGTGAAGCCCTGGGTGAAGGTGTCCGAGACGACGTAGTTCTTCTGGGTCCGTCCCTGCGGCATGTTCGTCGGCGTTCCGGTGTAGATCCCGGGGAACTGCTGGCCCGCGGTTCCGAAACGCGACGGGCGGTCCGTATCGCTGCGCGAGTAAGACAGGCGCAGCTCGTTGACGGAGCGCTCGCCGAACGTCGAGGTGAGCCGCGCCACCATCACGTCGTCGGTCTGGTCCTCGTCGAAGCGGGAGTCGGCCGCCGCGTCGGCGGCCGCGGCCTGGCCGGTCCGCTTCTGTTTGTCGTGCAGGTAGCTGACGTTCAGGAGATGACTCGCCGAGAAGCTGTGAGACAGCTTGAGGAAGAAGTTGTTGCGCTCGTCGGTCGTGGGAATCTCGGTGCGCGGGTCGGGGAGGAAGCCGGCCAGGCCCGAAGGGACGGCGATCGTCGCGACTTCTTCGGTGTCCCAGCGCTCGAAATTGGCGAAGAAATGCGTCTTGTCCTCGACGATCGGTCCGCCGAAGTTCGCGCCGAACTGGAGCCGCTTGAAGGGCACTTCGCCGCTGGCGAAGTGGTTCTTGGCGTCGAAGGCGTCGTCGCGGACGAAGCCGAAGAGGCGTCCTCGGAACTCGTTCGTCCCGCTGCGCGTAACGATGTTGATGACGCCGGCCTGCTGACGGCCGACTTCAGCGGTGAACTGGCTGCGCAGGACGTTGATCTCCTCGATCGCTTCCATCGAGAACTGCGCGCGAGGCCCGTCGGTGATGCCGGTGCCGCCGCCCGTCAGCTCGTCGTTGAGGTCGACGCCGTCCACGTAGATGGACTTCATCCGCTCGTTGAAGCCGAAGAACGAGATCGCGTCGGTACCACCCGACTGCGTGGAGCCCCAGTCGATGTGAACGCCGGGCGCCAGGTAGGCAAAATCCTGAAAGCGACGACCGTTGATCGGCAACTCGTCCATCTGTTGGGAGTCGATCTGGGTGCGCAGCTGGGTCTGGTTGAGGTCCACGACGGGCGCTTCGGCGATGACCTCGACGGTCTCGGCCGTCCCGGCCACACTCAGGTTGAACGTCAGCGTCGCGACGCCACCCTGCGCGACGCGCATCTCGGAGAACTCCTGCGGCCGGAAGCCGTCGAGCGCGGCCTGCACGGTGTAGATGCCCGGCTCGATCAGGTCCATCCTGAAGGTGCCCTGCCCCGTCGCAACCGCCGTGCGAGTACGGCCTGTCGTCGCGTTCGTGGCCGTGACCGTCGCCCCGGGAAGCGCGGCACCCGTCTGATCGAGCACGCGGCCCCGCAGGCCCCCGGTCGTCAGCTGGGCGTCAGCTGGAGTGACTCCAAGCACCAGTGCCAGGAGCCCGAACACCGATGCGGCACGTTTCATGGAATTGAATCCGACCATCGCATTTCCTCGCTTCCATCCCCATGGGCGCGCCTAAAGCGGCGACGGACCCGGTACACGCTGTCTTCGTGGAACCCCCAAGTGACGATCGCTCTGGACGGTAGGTTCATGTTTCATAAATGTCAAGAAGAATTGTCATGTCCAAACAAGGCTGGCCAGCGGCTGGCCCGCCCCTGGGGAGATGGGTCTGGCCTGCTCCGTGAGCGGGGGGGGACTAGCGGGTGGCGCGCTGCGCACGCGTCTGGAGCAGCCGATCCGAGAGCTTGGGGCCGGCCCCGGACTCACTCCAGGGGCAGACCTCGATGCAGATCCCGCAGCCGCTTGTTTCGCAGAAGTAGTAGATGCATTTGTCGAAGTCGACGTACCACTTGTGCTCGCCGCGCACGAGCTGGCGCTCGTCGTAGATCGCGTCGACGGGGCAGCTGCGGACACAGATGTTGCAGCGCTCGCAGAGGTCGTCGACGCCGATGTCGACGTGCCGGTTCGGCGGCGCGACGGGGAGGTCGGTCACCACACAGCCGAGACGGAAGTTCGAGCCGTGCTCCTTCGAAATCAGCGAGCCGTGCTTGCCGAGCGGGCCGAAGCCACAGTCGATGGCCACGGGAATCTGGAGCAGATCGCCGCTGTTCGGATTCCCGTAGGCTCGCGCCGACCAGCCCATGCGACGGATCTCTTCGGCCAGAAGCCCCACGATCCGACCCACCTCCGCGTAGATCCGCATCACCTCGCCGGCCGCCACGTCGTCGGGGACCCGCTCCATCCTGCCCCGATCCATCTCGACCCCGATCGAGATGGCAAAGCGGTAGGGGACCTCGTGCCCGGCGTAGACGTGATGGGGCTTGATGTCGGTCACCCCCACCAGGTCCGCGCCGAGAGCCTTCGCACGCGCCTGGATCTCGCGCGTCATCTCGCCGGCATCTTCGACTTCTCGCCGCGTGGCGGCGGTGGGGCCCGTCGCCCTGCGCAGATTCCACACGTTGCGCATGATCCAGTAGGCCACCTTCCAGTGCATCACGTAGCCGAAGAGGTTGTCGAGCTGGTCCCACGGCAGCGCGTCGTCCCCGTCGTTGTGGAACACGTGGGAGGCCCGGCGTGGTTCGGTCTCTCCCAGCCCATTGATCTCGTTGCCGGAGCGCGGTGGATTGTGGTACGCGAACGTCGTGGTGCGCGGGATCTCCTTCGCGAGCTTGAACCCCATATGCCTAGTACTCGGATCCGCAATTACGGTTGCATTCGAACGCCGATGCATCCCGCCTGGCTGTGTCGCTCATCGGTCAAATACTCCCGGTATTTTCCCTCTTCGGCTCCTTGCCATCCAGGCGCCTCGGCGTTCTCGGTGCGACACCGTATTTACGGATCAGAGTACTAGTCCTCGTCGATGAAGTACTTCTCGCCGGCGCCCTGCTTTGCGAAGAACTTCCGGCGGACCCTGCGGCCCTCTCCGAGCAGGTAGTCCCAACCCATCTGGACGATCGTCGAGAGCAATCGGAAGTCGTCAGCGAGGCCACGCGGTCGCTCCTGGCCCTTGCCCGGCTTGGCGCTCAACGTCCTCAACGCGGCCTCGGCCGAGCGGCGAGGTACTGTGGCGGCCAGTACTGCGCGGTGTGGTCGTAGGCCTCGGCAGCGTGCAGCGTGAAGTACGGGTCCCGCAGGTGGCCGCGGGCCAGCACACACAGATCGGCTCGACCCGCTGCCAGGATCGTCTGACACTGGTCGGCGCTTTGAATGTTGCCGACAGTCATCGTGGCGACCCCCGCCTCGAGCCGGATCTCCTCGCTGAAAGGGACCTGGAACATGCGCCCGTAGATCGGCTCTTGATCGGGCACGGTCTGACCTCCGGAGACGGCGATGATGTCACAGCCGTGTTGCTTCAGTAGACGGGCCACTCCCAGTCGGTCCTCGCGGGTCACGCCTCCGTCCCTCCAATCGGTTGCGGAGATGCGTACCGACATCGGCTTCTCGTCTGGCCACGCGCCGCGCACGGCGTCGAAGACTTCGAGCGGATACCGCATCCGGTTCTCGAGGGAGCCACCGTACTCGTCGCTGCGCTGGTTGGTCAGGGGGGAGATGAAGGTTCCCAGCAGGTAGCCATGGGCGAAGTGAAGCTCGAGGAGATCGAAGCCCGCCTGATCTGCGTAGTCGGCGGCGCGGACAAACTCCTGCCTCACTATGTCCATGTCCTCCGGCGTCGCCTCGCGAGGGAGCGGCCAGCGCTCGTCGAACGCGATCGGCGAGGGTGCGAGCAGCTCCCAGCCCCCCGATTCGAGCGGGCGATCTCCCTCCCAGGGAAGGCTGCAGGATCCCTTGCGGCCGGAGTGCGCGAGCTGCATTCCGATCCGCGCTTTCGAGTTGGCGTGAACGAAGTCCACCACTCGGCGCCAGCCCGCCACGTGCTCGTCCGCGTACATTCCCGCGCACCCCGGCGAGATGCGGCCCTCGGGAGAAACGTGGGTGGCTTCGGTAAACACGAGCCCGGCGCCCCCGAGGGCCCGACCGCCCAGATGGACGAGATGCCAGTCGTTCGGCATGCCGTCCTCGCTGGAGTACTGGCACATCGGCGATACGACCACGCGATTGGCGAGTGTCATCTCGCGCAGCCGGAAAGGCTGAAAGAGCGGAGTCGCAACCGGGGCGGACGAGCCTTCGGTCGCCGGGACGTCGGCAGCGACGGACGGGCGCGCCACGGTCTCGTCGCGGTGCGGATTGCCGGCCGCGAACGCCCGCGTCGCGCGGTCGACGAGCCAGGGGTCGCGTGTCCGCAGGTTGTCGTAGGTGATGCGCTTGCTTCGCGTCATCAGGCTGAAGGCCAGCTGGACGGGCTCGAGCTTCACGTAGCGGGAGCTGTTCTCGAACCACTCGAGGCTCGTCTGTGCGGCCCGTTGCAGGCGCGCCACCTCGTTTCGCCGCTCGTTCTCGTATTCCGTGACCACGTCTTCCAGGGGTCCCGACCCATTCCTGAAATGCGACGCCAGGGAAATGGCGTCTTCCATCGCCAGCTTCGTCCCGGAGCCGACCGAGAAGTGGGCCGTGTGAGCGGCGTCGCCTACCAGGACGACGTTCTCGTGTCTCCAATTGGCATTGCGGATGGTCGGGAAGGTCCGCCACAGCGAACGGTTCGTCAGCAGCTCGTGCCCCTCGAGGTCGTCTGCGAACAGCTTCTGGAGGTAGCGGACGCTCTGACGTTCGTCGGAGCTGTCGAGACCCGCGCGTTTCCACACCTCCTCCCGACACTCCACGATGAATGTGCTCATGCGCGCGTCGAAGGGGTAAGCGTGCACCTGGAACAGGCCGTGCTCGTTCTCGCGAAAGATGAACGTGAAGGCGTCGTAGCGGAGGTCGGTGCCGAGCCACGTGAACTTGCAGCGCCGCCAGTCGATGGTGGGCTCGAAGAACTGTTCGTAGCGTTTTCGGACCAGGCTGTTGGCGCCGTCGGCCGCGAGCACGAGGTCGGCGTCCCGGAAGGCCTCGACGTCTTCGATCTCGCTCTCGAAGTGGAGCTTGACGCCCAGCTCGACGCAACGTCGCTGCATGATGTTCAGAAGCTTCCGGCGCGAGAGGGCCGCGAAGCCGTGACCCGTAGAGCGGATCCGCGCGTCGCGTACGTAGATGTCGATGTCCTTCCAGTACGCAAAGCTGTCGGTGATCGTCTTGTAGCTGGATCGGTCGGCTTCGGCGAAGTGCCCCGACGTCTCGTCGGAGAACACGACGCCCCAGCCGAAGGTGTCGTCCGGACCGTTGCGCTCGTAGATCTCGATCTCGTGGGACGAGTCGAGCTGCTTCATCAAGATGGCGAAGTAGAGTCCCGCCGGACCCCCTCCGATACTGACGATCTTCATGAACCTCCCTGCTCCCGAAGCTTGAAGCGCTGCACCTTGCCGGTTTCGGTCCGCGGCAGCGCTTCGAGGAAAGCGATCTGTCGCGGGTACTTGTAGGGAGCGATCTGGTTCTTGACGAAGCCCTGCAGCTCCTCGACGATCGCATCGCTCGCATCGCCCGAGTCGCGTAGCACCACGAAGGCCTTGACGGTCTGTCCGCCGGCTCCGTCTGGCGCGGAGACGACGGCGCACTCCGCCACCTTTTGGTGCTCGAGCAACGCGGCCTCGACCTCGGGACCGGCGATGTTGTAGCCGCCTGAGATGATCATGTCGTCCGCCCGAGCCTGGTACCAGAGATACCCGTCCGCGTCGCACTGGTAGACGTCGCCGGGGTAGTTCCAGCCTTCCCGGACGTACTCCTTCTGTCTCTCCTCATCGAGGAGGTAGCGACATCCGGTCGGGCCGCGGACGGCGAGCTGTCCGCTCTCGCCGGCGGGTAGTTCTCGCCGGCTCGCGTCCACGACACGCACCTCGTAGCCGGGCACGGCCTTGCCCGTGGCGCCGGGACGGATGTCGTCTCCGGCCGTCGCAACGAAGATGTGGATCATCTCGGTCGAGCCGAGGCCGTCGATCACCCGCAGGCCCGTCGCCTTTCGAAACGCCTCGAAGATCGGCAGCGGCAGAGTCTCACCCGCCGAGACACAGGCCCGCAGGCTCGAGATGTCGAATCCACCAACCGCCTCGGCGAGCAACCGAAACATCTTTGGCGCCGTGAAGAGAGCTGTGCACTTGCTCGTCTGGACGATTTCGAGAAGCGACTCCGGAGTCGGGCGCTCGGTAGGGAACACGACGGAAGCGCCGGATCGCATCGGAAAGCCGAGCATCGCTCCGAGGCCGAAGGTGAAGGCGAGCGGAGGCGTCCCGAGGTAGACGTCGTTTGCCGCTGTGCCCAGGACCTGGCGGGGAAACATGTCGCACATCGCGAGAACGTCGCGATGGAAGTGAATCGTCGCCTTGGGCCGACCCGTCGTGCCGGATGTGAACGCCAGCAGCGCCACATCGTCCGCCGCCGTCGCGACGTTGTCGAAAGTCGGCTGCTTGGCTCCTATTCCCGTGTCGAGGTCTGCCCGCGGATCCTCGCCTGCGCCCTCCGCCGAGACGAAGGCCACGGTGTGGAGGTCGGACGCGCTCTCGCGAGCCCGACCCAGCTCCGCAGCCAGCGACACGTCGCAGATGGCGTGACTCACCTTGGCCTTCTCGATGATCGTGGCGAGCTCGCGGGCCCGCAACAGAGGCATCGTCGCCACGCAGACACCGCCCGCCTTGAGCACCGCCAGCCAACTCGCCATGAGCATCGGCGTGTTCGGACAGCACAGCAGGACGCGATTGCCGGTGCGCAACGACATCTCCTCGGTCAGGTAGCGCGCGACGCGATTGCTGCGGGCGAGAAGCTCGCCATACGTCCAGGTGGCCGGGCCGTAGTGGACGACGGGCCGGTCCGGGGCGAGCGCGGCGGTCGCGTCGAGCAGGGCAGCAGCCGCGTTGATTCGGCTCGGATACGCTGCCAGCTCTGGAAGCACCGAGTAGTCCATCACGGGCCACAGCTCGGGCGGTGGGAGACCATCTCTAGCGAACGTATCCAGGTGAGCTGTCGAGTCACCGGGCAGGAACATGGCGCCTCCTTTCGGCGCATCACATCGGTAGAGTGGCGATGGCCGTAAGTTGGGCCCGGTAGCCTACACCCGTTTGCACCCGCGCCCGTCCGAGTGATTCGACTGCAGCGCCCGACGCCGGCGCTCGACGACGAACGGCGCCGCTACTACCGGCTGACGCCGTCGGGGCGCCGCGCCGCCGGGGCCGAAGCGCGGCATCTGGCCGGGTTGGTCGGCGCGGCTCGCGCCGCCCAGCTGCTGCCTCTGACCTGAGCCGATCATGGTTTCTCCCTTTACGGAATGCGTCGCCGTGAGCGCCTTCGGTCGGCTGCTGAAGCTGCTGCCCGACGGGTTGCGCCGCGCGCGGGGGAGGGAGATGGCGCTCGCCTTTCGCGACGAGTGCCGGGAAGCTCGCGACGAACGCGGCTGGCGCGGGTTCGCCGCAAGCACCGTGCGGGGTCTCGCAGACCTGGTCCGGGTCGCGATTCAAGAGAGTGCCGCAGCGCGCCGAGCCGCGGCCGGTCGCGGACTGCGGAAAGAGGGTTCATGGCCGACTGGTGGGGAGATGCGCGCTGGGCGTCGAGGCTGTTTCGGAAGAACCCCGGCTTCACCGCCGCGGCGGTCGCGACCCTGGCGCTGGCCGAGACCGACACCCGCTCCGAAGCCGCGATGGCGCCCGGGACCCGGGCCGCGATGCTCGTCTTCCACGCCATGGCGGTGCTGGTGCTGCTCGTGGCATCGGCCAACGTCGCGAACCTGCTGCTGGCCCGGGCGGCAGCCCGGCGCCGCGAGATCGCCGTACGCGTCGCCATGGGCGCGGCGCGCGGCCGGCTCGTGCGCCAGCTCCTGATCGAGTCTCTGATGCTCGCGGCACTGGCCGGCGGTGTCGGCTCGGGCGTGGCCTGGCTGCTCATCTCTTGGCTGGGGAGTTTCCAGATGCCCAGCCACCTCCCGCTCCGATGTCGTGCCACTGCTGAAGGGGGAATCGGGACGCGTCGGCGGCGTCCGCTCGCGCCTGATGAACGGGCTGGTGGTGGCCCAGGTGGCCGTCTCCCTGGTGCTGCTCGTGTTGGGGGGATTGTTCCTTCGCAGCATGCAGGCCGCGGGGACCATGGACCTGGGCTTCGACCCGACGCGGCTGGTGCTGGCCGACGTCACCCTCGACCGACCCGGGCTCGAGACGCCGGGCTGGCCGCAGGAGAGGAGCCGGGCCTGTTTACGCTGAGGAGCCGTGTCGGGCCCGGCTACTTCGACGTGATGCGCACGCCGATCGAGCGCGGTCGTGGCTTCGAGGCTACAGACGACGCGAGCGCACGGCGGGTGGCCGTGGTGGGCCTCTACAGCGTCGTGGGCCTCGCGGTGGCGCGGCGCACCCACGAGATCGGAGTGCGGATGGCGATCGGCGCACAGCCCGGACAGGTACAGCGACTGATCCTCACACGAGGGATGCGGCTGGTGGGCCTGGGCGCCCTGCTCGGTGGGCTGGCCGCATTGGCGGTGGGACGCCTCACGGCGGGCCTGCTGATCGGCGTCGGCCCGGACGACCCGCTGACGCTAGGCGGTGTCGTATCCCTGCTCGTCGCCGTGGCCGGCGTGGCCGGCGTGGCCGCCCTGCTGCCGGCAAGGCGGGCGGCCCGGGTGGATCCGGTGGACGCGCTTCGGAGCGAGTAGTGCCCGGTGGGCGTGGCGTCGTCCTAGTTCAATCGGCCTCGCGTCGTCTCAGTGTGCGTTGCAGTCGACGGTTACCGTAGGCGATGCGCAGCGTGATCTCGTCATTGACCGCCGCGAGGCTGACGTCGAGGGCCGCTTGCGTCTCCTCGACGATCTCGAAGATCGCAGGCGTCTTGTAGACGCTCTCCCCATCGGGGGTCCTGGTCATGATGTTGCCCGCCTCGAGAAACTCCCCGGGGGCGATCTTGACGGCCTCCAGAACCATCCCCTGGCCCCGGTTGGGGTGAAACACGAGCGCGTAGTTGCCGGCGGGCAGCTCGGCTTCGCCAATCGACAGAGCGACCGCCGATTCGAGACGGGCGAAGGGCCAGGTGCGGTCCGAGTAGAAGCCGTCTCCGCGCTGCTCCATCTCCGAGAAGGTCTCGGGTCCCCACCGGAGGCTGAGGAAGCTGACGGTCACGCCGCCAGCCTCGGCCTGGTGGATCGTCACGTCCGACGCTTCCTGTGTGGCGCCGATGCTTGCGAATCCCGCCAGCGCGACCACAGCCATACGGAATGACATCGCTGTCCTCCCTATTTCAGTCTGGGGCAATTCGCGTCCCAACGAAAGCGAGGCTCTCCGGCAAGACCTTGAGCACGTACTCGTAGCCGTGATCGCCGGGAGGCAGCGCGAACTCGTGGGCCAGGCCACGCTGCTCCAGGACCTCATGGAGCTTTTCGTTGCCGCGCGCCAGGCCGTATCGATCCTGGGCGCCGCAGTCGATGCGCAGAGGCGGCACGGCGGTCGCCCGCGACGCCCACTGGAGGGGATCGGCCGCCTGCCAGGCGTCGTCGGATATCGGATTGCCAAACACCGAGCGGAACGCCCGCATGTGTCCGCGTCGCGCGCCGGCCGCTGCGCTCGGGATATCGAGCAGCAGCATCGCGCTGTGGGTGGCGACGGCGGCGAACAGCTCGGGCTGCGTGAAGGCGATTCGCAGGGCCGCGTAGCCCCCCATCGATATGCCCACGACGGCTCGTGCGGCCGGTCCCGGCAGGACGTCGTAGGTCGCCTCGACGTGCTCGATCACATCCCGGGTGACGAGATCCTCGAACTTGCCGAGCGACGAGTTCATGAAGAACGAGTTTTCGCCGTCGGGAGCCACGACGATGAAGTCGGGGACCGTACCTGACTGGCGCAGCTCCGCGAGGACGCGCGCGAGGCCCCGGCGTTCCCAGAAGCCGGGCCCCTCGAACAAGCCGTGCCAGGCGTACACGACTGGATAGCGCCGTCCCTGCCCATAGTCGGCTGGCAGGTCGACGATGTAGCCGACGTCGCGGCCGAGGCTCGAGGAGCGGAAGCCCGCGTGCCGGACTTCCGCGGCGACCGTCGAGCCGACGAGCACCAGGCAGAGCGCGAGGGCTCTCATGCGGCGCGCTCCAGGTGGCGCTTGACCTCCCGCATCACCCGATCGAACGAGGCCGGGGTCAGCCTTCCGGTGAAAGTGTTCTGCTGCGACGGGTGATAAGATGCAATCAGCCGCAGCCCGTCGCCGAGGTCGTGGCTAGCGCCGTGGCCGAATGTGAAGCGGCGTCGCGGAGGAACCCGTTCGATCTCCCGCAACGCCGTCACGATGCCGTCCATCGCGAGCCTGCCGAGCGCGAGGATCGCACGGATGTGCTTCAGCAGCCGCCACTCTCGCAGCAGGTATTCGCGGCAGTTGCCGATCTCCTCCCGGGTGGGCTTGTTCTGCGGGGGCGCGCAACGAGCCAGCGGCGCGATGAAGCAGTCGCGAAGCTTGAGCCCGTCGTTACGGGAGACCGACCGGGTCTGGTTCGCGAACCCGGCTCGATGCAGCGCCGCGAACAGGAAGTCGCCGGATCGGTCGCCCGTGAACACGCGTCCGGTCCGATTGCCTCCATGGGCGGCTGGAGCCAACCCCACGATCAGCAGCCGTGCCCTGCTGTCGCCGAACCCCGGTGTGGCTCGACCCCAGTAGCTCTCGTCACGGAATCGCCGCACCTTGACTTCGGCCACCTCGCGACACCACGCGCGGAGGCGCGGGCAGCGCTCGCACTCCACCACCTCCCGTGTGACCCTCGCCAGCGAGTCCCTGGGCATCGCGCATCGTAGCTGAACTCCGTTGTCGGGAGGGTGCCGTTTAGGCGTCAGGGGAGAGGGGGGATCACGACGCCTTTTTATTGCGACGGCTCTTGGGGGCTGCTTTGGCCTCGGCGGGCTCCTCTTCGGCGGTCTTGCCAGCCTCCTTGTTGGCCAGGCTCGCCTTGAGGGCCTCCATGAGGTCGATGATCTGAGCCTTGGGCTGCTCCGGCGCCGCCACGATGGCCGCGCCCTCGACCTTGCCCTGGATCGCCTCGTGCATCCGCTTGCGCACCTCGTCCTCGTAGTTTTCGGGCACGAACTTGTCCGCGGCGATCTGGTCGACGAGCTTGATGGCGAGATCCAGCTCGCTCTCTTTGATCTCGCCGTCTCCGACCGGAACCTCCGAGAACGGCTTGATCTCGTCGGCGTAGTGGAGCTGCTGCATGATCAGGCCGTCCTCGACGGCCCGGAGCAGGACCAGGTACATCTTGCCGCGCGCTGCCCACTTCGCGAGCGCCGAGCGTCCGGTCTCGCGCATCGCCTCGCGGAGCAACGCGTAGGCCTTGTCGCCTCCCTTGTCGGGCCCGACGTAGTAGGCGCCGTCGAAGTAGATCGGGTCGACCTTGGAAGCCGGAACGAACTCGGTGATCTCGATCGACCGGCTCGACTCTTCCTGCAACGCCTTCACCTCTTCCTCGGTGAAGGTGACGTACTGCCCCTTCGAGAACTCGTAGCCCTTGACCATCTGGTCGCGGGTTACGATCTCGTTGTCCGTCGGGCAGGTGTACTGCTGCTTGAGGCGGCTCTTGCACCTGTCGTGCAGCATGTTGAAGCGCACGGCGCTGGAGCTCTCGGCCGCGGAAAACAGCTTGACCGGAATCGACACGAGGCCGAATGAAACCGTTCCGGACGCGAGGGGGCGTGGCATGAGCGGGATTCTAGCGCCGCTGATCTACGGCGCCAACGGCTACACGGGCGAGTTGCTGGCACGGGAGGCGGTGCGGCGCGGCATGCGACCGCTGCTGGCCGGTCGGAGCGCGGAACCCGTCGCGGCGCTCGCGAGCGAGTTGGGACTCGAATCGCGAAGCTTCGGCCTCGACGACCGAGCCTCACTGCGCGAGGGGCTGGGCGGGGCGCCCCTCGTCATGCATTGTGCAGGGCCGTTCTCGAGAACGGCGCGTCCGATGGTGGACGCGTGCCTCGAGGCCAGGGCGCACTACATCGACATCACCGGCGAGATCGCTGTGTTCGAGGCACTCGCCACGCGCGATGCCGAGGCGCGCGAGGCCGGCGTGATGTTGCTTCCCGGAGCGGGCTTCGACGTCGTCCCGTCCGACTGCCTCGCGGCGCACGTCACGGGGCGGCTGCCCAGCGCGACCCACCTGACTCTCGCTTTTCAATCGGGTGGCGGAATCTCGAGGGGAACCGCGACGACGGTCGTGGAGAACCTGAGCGGGGGTGGAGCGGTGCGCCGGAACGGACGAGTGACGCAGGTGCCCGCCGCGTGGCGCACTCGAGAGATCGACTTCGGCCGCGCGCCCCGGCAGGCGGTGACGATCCCCTGGGGCGATGTCTCGACCGCGTTTCACTCGACCGGTATTCCCAACATCGAGGTCTACACGGTCGTGCCGTCGTCGGCGATCCTGATGATGCGGCTCAGCCGGCTCGCGCGCCCACTGCTCGGCTCGAGTCCCGTCCAGAGCTTTCTCAAGAAGCGCATCCGGGCTCGGCCACCCGGCCCCGGCACGGACGCTCGCGAGAAGGGCCGGAGCCGCTTGTGGGCCGAAGCGCGAAACGGCACGACCGGCGAACACGCCACGGCGCGCCTGACGGGCCCGGAAGGCTACACGATGACCGTCCGGACGGCGCTGGCGATCGCCGAGCGCGTCGCGGCCGGGGCCGCGCCGAGCGGGTTCCAGACCCCGTCGAAGGCCTACGGAGCCGACTTGGTGCTCGAGGTCGATGGGGTGGAGAGGGAAGACCTATGAGCAGGGAAGCCACGATCGGCCTGGTCGCCAGCTTCGGCTTCTTCGTGGGCATGGCGGCTTTCTTCTTCGGAATAATCTTTGCGCTATCTCGCTACTGTGGCTGGAGCCGGCTGGCCGATCGCTACCCGGCTCGCGGCGTCTTCCCGAAGTCGGCCACGCATTTCGGCTACGCGGCCTTCCGCGGCTGGGTCGGCTACAACGGCTGCATCATCCTGGCGGCCGATGAGGCGGGGCTCCACGTCCGCACCTGGCCGGTCTTCTCGCTCGTCAACGCGCCGATCTTCATCCCCTGGGGGCAGGTGCAGAAGATCGTCCCCGAGAGTTGCGGGCCTTTCCAGAGATACCGCATCAAGACGATCGGCGCGAGCGAAGTGAGGTTTGCACTCCGGGCGGGAACCTTCGCTCACGCGCGCGAGGCCGCGCATCGGGCGGGCGTTCGCGGCGACTACGACTAGACGGGACGGTTTTCGTCGCCGCTTCCCGCGCTTGATATCCTCCGCCTCCATGCCTGGAACCCGGTCGGCGTCTGACTCGACGCCCGCTGCTTGGGCGCTTCTCGTGGCCGTCGTTGCGAGCTCCGGTGCCTGCGGAGCACGAGTGGAACGAGCGCCGGCGGCTGCGGGGCGCGAGCACTACCTGACCTACGGCTGCGGCTCCTGCCACGGAGCTGAAGGACACGGAGATGGCCCCGTGGCCGCCAGCCTGGATCCGAAGCCACGTGATTTCCGCGACCGGGGCGGCTACAAGCAAGGCCGGACCCTCGCGGACATCGCAGACACTCTGAGAATCGGAGTTCGCGCCGGCGATCGGATCTCCGTCATGCCTGCCTACTCGCATCTCTCTGAGGAGGAGAGGATGGCGATCGCGACCTGGATCGTTTCGTTGCAGCTGGCGGACGGCTCGACGGAAGCGCCGCCGAACCCGAGCGGGCTCCGGGTCGACGGCGCTTGGGCCCGGGCGCTCCCTGCGAGCGCACCAAACTCGGCCGCCTACCTTCGCTTGACGAACGAGTCGGGCGACCAGGTCGTCATCGTCGAGCGAGCAGCGAGGCGGCGCGCAGCGTGGAGATCCATGAGACGGCCAGCGAGGATAGCGTATCCTCCATGAAGCGACTGGAACGCATCGTCGTGGCTCCGGGTGACCACGTGGAATTCGAGCCTGGCGCCGCGCACATCATGTTGATCGGTCTCTCGGAACCACTGGCGGAGGGGAGCGAGGTCTCCTTGATGCTGGAGCTCGAGCAGGGGGCGACGCTCGAGCTGAGCCTGCCGGTGCGGCGCGAATGACCCGACGGGTCGCAGCCGGGCTCGTCGCAGCGAGCCTCCTCGTCGTCTCGGGCTGCCATCGCGACGCCGCCGAGTCTCCGGTCGCACAGCTGCCGCAGAGTGCGTCGCGCATCGAGCTGGCCGACTATCCCGTCGGTGGCGAGTTCGAGCTGACGGATCAGGACGGCGAGCGATTTCGGATCAGTGAGGCGCGCGGCAAGGTCGTGCTGCTCTTCTTCGGCTACACGTCGTGTCCCGACGTGTGTCCGATGACGATGTCGAAGCTGACCCAGGCTTTCAGGGCGCTGGGGCCGGACGCCGAGGGCGTGCTGACGGTGTTCGTGAGCCTCGATCCGGAACGCGACACCCCCGAGCGGATCGAGAGCTACTTGAGCTTCTACGGCATGAAAGCCGTCGGTCTGACGGGATCGAAAGAAGAGATCGACGCGGTCGTCGAGCTCCACAAGGCCAGCTACCACACGGAACCGGTCGACTCGGCGATCGAGTACCTGATCAGCCACTCAGCTACATCTACCTGATCGACCAGCAGGGCGACGTCAGGTACCTGTTCTCGCACCTCGACGACGGCGATCGCATCGCCACGGGTGTGCGCCTTCTGCTCGACTGAAGGCCCACGAGCGCCTTCTTCACTGGCGGAGAAAGTGGAGCTTCCTGACCTCGAGCCGCCCGGCCGTGACGGCGAGGGAGACGAGGTTTGTTCCCGCGCTCCAGCTCCCGGCGGGGATGTCCCACTCGTAGTCGCGCCAGCCGGATTCCACGCTGCGGGACCCGGCGCTGCCCCCGCCCGCGGCCAGCTCCAGCCGCGCATCGTCCGGAGCTCCCTCGAGCCGGGCTTGTAGGTGGACCCGGATCGGACCGGATGTCGCGGACGGGATGAGCAGCTCGCCCCGTTGCGATTCCATCTCCCTCACGACGAATGGCCCGTCCTCCCGAGGTCTCCCCCAGCCGTCTCCGAGAAACGGCGTGCCGCGCGCCGTCAGGTCCAACTTTTCGACGATCCGATCTCCCTCGAAGAACGAGTAGCCCCCGGTCGGCGCCGCGCACAAGGTGGTTTGCACGAGGCGAGCCGTGGCGAAGGTCGGGATGCCGCCGAAGTCGAGCCGCAACGCCCCGCCCGCGGGTTCGTCGACCGAAATACGGGTGACGCGACTGCGTCCGTCGACGCGGTCCTGCTGCAACCCATCGCGCAGCAGGCTCGCGGCCAACTGCTCGGGCGCGCTGACGTCGAAGCTCTCGACATGGATGACCGCCTCGCTCCCCGCCTCGAGACGCGGACTGAACGGCCGTAGGTGACTCGCGTAAAGCACAAATGGCTCCACTGAACCGCCACGAATGAGAACCCGCCCGCTCGTCGTGCGATCCGTAACGTCCTGCCAACCGGGCGCTGGTTTCGAGCAGGCCCGCGGGAACGCGAGTCGGTGAAGCGCGAGCGGTCGGACCGAGAACGGCACGCGCCAGCCTTCGCGCGCATCGGCCTCCAGGCGCGCGGCCACCCGGCCGCCGGGCGCCAGCGTGACGACCGCGACGCCGTCCTCGGTTCGGAGCGTCGAGCGACCGGCGACCCGAATCGCCGCGGCGCCCTCGCGACTCAACACCTCGATGTCGGTCGTAGGAACCCAACCGAGACGGGGATCCTCTACGCCCGCCGCCAGCTCGAGTCGAACGTCGCTGCCGACCTCGACCTGGCCATTCCCCTCGATCCTGCCGATCGCCGCCAGCGCAGGACCCCGTCCGCTCCCCGGGCGGGCGCCGATCATGTCGAGCGTGCCCACGAAGTCGGGAGCGCCGGCGGCAGCCGCCACGATCACGGGCGAACCCGAGCGCAAGCGAGCCAGCTGTGCGGCAAGTGGCTCATCGAGCAGCGTGACCGGGACGAACCCGAAGCCGAGCGGCGAGAGATGCTGCGCCGACCGGGGGAAAGCGAAGACCTCATATCCACGGGCGACCGTGACCTCGACCGACTCTTGGTCGGCCGGGATCAGGATGATGTCGCGCCCGGCACCGGAGGGCTCGGCGAGCAGCTGGTAGAGGAGCATCGAGTCGACGATGTCGTTTTCGCGGACGAAGGCGGTCTTGTCCGGCAGCGTCGCGAAAAGCGCTCGGAGAAAGCGCGTCTCGAGGCTGCGAGCGTGGTGGTCGTTGGCGCGGTAGTGGCTGGCCAGCTGCCAGATCGGCAGCAGTACCAGGCCCGCGACGGCCACACCGCTCGACGTGCGACCGGCTCGTCGCGCCCACTCCGCGATCTCGCCGGCGCCCACCGCCACGAACGGCCAGAGCAGAACGACGCTGGGGATGAGAAAGACCGCGAGGTCTGTCGCCGCATAGTTCAGGACGAAGAACACGTTGCCCGCGGCAGCGGCCAGCAGCAGCAGCGTTTCCTTGCGGAGGCGCCGGGACAACGCCCAGACGCCAACGGCAGCGAGGGCGACGCCCGCCGGACTCAGCTCCGCGAGGAGAATCCCGCCCACGCGTGGCACGCGCTGGCTCAGCAGCTCTCCGAGGCCGAAGGCGAAGAGTTGACTCGAGAACGACCCGCCGCGCCACGCGACGAACAGCTCCGACAGGCTCGAAGCCCGAGTCGCAAGGTACGGCGCACCCTGGACCGTGCGGGCCACGATGTAGCCGTACGACAAGAGCCCCGAGGCGGCCACGGCTGCGGCGACGCTGACGTCGCGCCGCTGGAGCGGACGTTTCCCCCGGTAGAGATAGAGGAACAGCAACATCGCCGGGAGGGAAGCGATCACGTCGACGTGACGGTGGCCGAGGCCGAGCGCGAGGCAGCCCGCGGCTGCCAACAGAAAGACGAGCCGGCCCGTCGCGGCCCAGGCGATCAGCGCCAGCATCATTCCGACCATCAAGGCCGCACCGAGCGAGTACACCTCGGCCAGCAGCGCCTGCGACCAGAAGACCGGGCCGAAGCTCATGGCCAGGACGCCGATCGCGGAAGCCAGGTGTCCCGCACCCAGCCGGCGAGCCAGCAGGAAGCCCAGCACGACGGTGAGCGAGGCGAGGCACGCGGACAGGAGATTGGCGCGATAGGCGTAGCTGCCGAGCGGGATTCGGGTGAAGGCGTGAGAGACCAGGGTGTAGATGGGATAGCCCGGGGTGTGTGCCGTGCCGAGCACGGGCCCGACCAGCTGCAAGCGCGGCGTGTCGGCCGTGCCGACGACGCCGGGGTAGAGCGTGAGCCAGTAGACGAGCAGGCAAGCGACTCCCAGGGCCGTGGCGACCCACGGGTCTTTGTTCTTCATGCGTGCCACTAGACTGTATCGCTCGTGGGACGGTTCCTTGGCGGCATAGTCGCGCTTCTCCTCGTGGGCTGTGGGCCCAGGCAGGAGGATCGGGTCGTCGTTCTCGATCTCGCCGACCGGGTGGCCGTCGCCGACCACGAAGCGCCCTGGCATCTGCTCCGCTTCGGTACGCCGCTCGCCGAGCCGCAGCAGCGCCGCGGTTTCATCCCGGCGGTCGTAGCGACACCGGCCGAGCCCTTCGCCTGGGTCGAGCCGAGCGTCGAGGTGGTGCTCTCGTGGCCGGCGGTGAGCCCGCGAATCGCGCTGCTCGACATGGCGCGCCATCCGGGACTCGATCAGCAGGCCGCGACCGCCTCGCTCAACGGCGTCGTGCTGGGCCAGTTGCGGGTCGGGGAGCGACGGCGCTTCTACCGGATCGATCTTCCCGAGGCGGCCCAGAAGGAGGGTGCGAACGTCTTGGAGCTGCGTTTCGAGCAGGGCACGGCGCCCATCAAACCACGCCGCGTGCACCTGGCGGCCGCGCTTCACGCGCTCGTCTGGGGTGACGCTGAGGCGGTCCTTGCGCTCGAGCTCGAGGCGGCGCAGGCGCCTCCGGCTGCCGGGCGCATGGCTTTTTCCGGCGACCCGGTGCCGGCCCTCGCCCAGATCGGGCCGAGCTCCATCTCCTTCGGCCTCGCTGCGACGCGCGACGCCGAGCTGCGCTTTACGCCCGATCTTCACCCCACGGTGCGTGCCGTGGGCGGGAGCGTCGAGCTGGCGGTCCACATCGAGACCGCGGGCGCCCCCCGCAGCGAGCTGTGGCGCGCGAGCATCTCGTCGGCGACGCGGGTCGGGGAGGTGCGACTGCCTCTCGACGGCCTGGCCGAGCGACCCGGCCGACTCAGCCTCTCCGTCGAGTCGGGACCCGGCGAGCGTTTTGCGTGGGCGCTGTGGCGCACACCGCGAGTTCTTGGCGAGTTCGTGCCGACTTCGGCAGAAGATCCTGCGCTGCAGCAGGCTGCGGCGCTCCGCGAGCGACTGCGCGGCACGAACGTCCTGTTGATCATTCTCGATGCCGCGCGCGCGGACCGCTTCGGCGCCTACGGCTACGGGCGTCCCACGTCGCCGGTAGTCGACCGGCTCGCGATGGAAGGCGTCGTTTTCGAGCAGGCCTATTCGACGGCGGTCTTCACCTTGATGGCGATGTCCTCGCTGTGGACTTCACAACACCCGGACCGCCACCACTCAGGCGTCGCGTACAACGCGCGGTTGCCGCGCGATCGCGTCACCCTGGCCGAGTTGCTCGACGGTTCGGGTATCCGCACGGCCGGCTTCGTTTCCAACGCGTTCGCCGGCCCCGGCTGGGGGCTCGATCGTGGCTTCACCGAGTTCCACGAGCTCTACGAGGGAGGCAGCGGACGGGCCGATGACTACCTCCGGGTGCTGCCCGAGTGGCTCGGGCGGCACGCCGAGGAGCGCTTCTTCCTCTACCTGCATGTGCGCGAGCCGCACTTTCCGTACGACCCGCTCGCGCCCTTCGACACACGCTTCGGCCCCGATGGACCCATCGAGCGCTGGCAGCGAGCCAGCTTCGAGTACTTCGAGGACGTCAACGCGGGGCGGGTGCCCTTCGACGATGCGGCGCTCCTGCACCTAGAGAGCCTCTACGACGGCAACCTCGCCTACGCCGACCAGAAGCTCGGCGAGCTTCGGGAGTTGCTTCAGGCTTCTGGCGTCTGGGAGAACACCGTCGTGATCGTGACTTCGGACCACGGCGAGGCGCTGCGCGAGCACGGCCACGTCGGTCACATGGTGCAGCTCTACGAGCCGAGCGTGCGGATTCCGCTGATCGTCCGATTTCCAAGCGGCCTGGGACCGGCCGGCGAGAGGGTCCGGAGCTTCGCCGGGCTGATCGACTTGACGGCGACGATCGCCGACATCTTTGGCGTGCTCGAGGGAACGGCCGCCGCCCGAGAGTTCCAGGGGAGCAGCCTGCTCGCCCCGATGTACGGTGCGCGCGCCAGCGAGACCGTCCACTTCCAGAGCTACGGGGAGCGGCCGCGCTACGGAATGCGGGACGAGCGCTTCAAGCTCATCTTCGACAGCTCGAACGGACGCGAGGAGCTCTACGACCTGCGCCGCGATCCGGGTGAAACCGAGAACATCGCTGGGCGCGAGACGGTGCTCGCGACCCTCTACCGCCAGCGCCTTCACCGCTTCATTCTCGAGCAGCGTGTCGGCTCATCCGTCGAGGCGCAGCAGGCGGAGATTTCCGAGGTGCAGATGGAGAACCTGCGCGCCCTGGGCTACGTGAAGTAAGTAGATGCCGCTGCAGAGGATCGGCGAACGGCTGACGCCGGAGTGAAGCCAGAGCGAGTCGGCCTGCTCCTTGTCCTGCTGGTTGCGGGAGTGCTTCGCTTCACTGCACTGGACCAGGGGCTGCGCCACGAGCCCCACATCGACGAGCGCTACTTCGTCGAGAACGCGGCACGGATGTGGCGCGAAGGAAGCCTGGACCACGGCTTCTACGAGTACCCGGGACTGCTCTTCTACTTCCTGGCGCCCGTCGTCGGAACGGCGAGCGGAGGCGATCCACCGGGGCCCGAGGCGTACCTGGCAGCGCGGGCGTTCCTGGCGGCGTGCGGGGTGCTCGCGGTGGCGCTGGCGGCGAAGTTCACCAGAGCACTCGCCGGACCCGTGGCCGGTCTCGCTGCGGCCGCATTCATCGCCGTGTCTCCTGTACACGTCGAGACGGCTCACATGCTCCGGCCCGATGTGGCGCTCGAAGTCCTCGTGCTGTTGGTGTTCCTGGCGACGCTTCGCGTCGGTCCGCGACTGCGAGACGACGCCCTGGTCGGTGCGGCCGTTGGCGCGGCCTGTGGCCTCAAGTTTTCGGGCGTCCTAGCCGTTCTTCCCTACGTCGTCCGGTGCCTGATCGTGTCCGGCCCTCGGGTTCGAGGCCTGCTCGTCGCGGGGGTCGCGACCCTGATCGTTTTTTTCGTCGCCTCGCCGTACGCGGCGTTCAATACCACCAGCTTCGTCGAGGGAGCGGGCACGCAGCTGGCCTACCACTATCGAGACCAGGGCGGGGCGATGCCCTACGTCGATCGGCTCGTCGGCTACCTGGTCGTATGGCCAAAGGCTTTCGGACCCGCGGGCGTCATTCTCGCCCTCGCCGGTGTCGTCCTCGCACGCCGGCGCTGGCCCGAGTGGCTCCCGTTCGTGATCCTGCCGCTGCTGACGGCGGCGCTCTTCGCGACGTCCGGGTATCGGTTCGACCGCCACCTGATCCCGAGCTCCAGCATCGCCGCTTCGCTGATCGGATTGGCTGTCGCTGCGATCTACGAGAAGCGACGGCTGTGGGCGAGCGTGCTCGGCGTCGCCGCGCTCGCGTTCCCGCTCGCCACATCGGCCGACTACCTGCGGCAGATCTCTCGGCCTTCGAGTCGTGACCGCGCAGCGGACTGGGTTCTCGAGCACGTCACGCCGCCGGCTCGCGTCCTCACGACCGTGCCTCGGCTCCAGCTCGATTCGGCCCGCTACGAGTTGCTGCGCGTGAGCCCGAGCGACGACCCACCCGGTCTCCTGACGCGTGAGATGGCCGCGGCGATCAGCCGTCCGCTGGACGATTCGATGCGAGTGTTCGTCGGTCTGCCCGAGACCACGCCACTCGAGCCGCCCGGCCGCTTCGGTGGCCCGCGTCTACTGCTCCGCAGACTCCCCTCCGTCGCGCGGCCAGCATCGCTTGACCTCGACGCCGCGCCGCTGACGGCCTCGAGCAACTCTGAAACGATCTCCGCAATCGCCGACGGCAGGGTCGATACGTTCTGGCATGTCGAGGCGCAGCGCGGCGTCGTCGAGTGGATCGAGGTGGTCTTTGGCCAACCCGAAGGCGTGACTCGTGTCGAGCTACTGCTGGGCGACCGGCCGGACGACGCCGGTCGCGGGCTGTCGGTCCACGTTCGAGTCGAAGGCCGTTGGCAGGCGGCGGCGGCCGTGCCCGCACGCCCACCGACCCGCCAGCAGGTCGCGGCGCTCGGCTTCAGCGAGGTGTTGATCTTCGAGGCAGTCGTCGCGGACGCATTGCGCGTCGAACGGGTCGCCGGACGACGCCGCTGGAGCGTTGCGGAGCTGCAGATCTCGCGCTGACGGGCGGCTCTGCAGCGCAGAGCCCTGGTGACGACCGATGGGCCGGGCCGCTGCAAGCCTCGATTTTTCTAGGGTTAGGCCGCTTTCTCCTCGGTGGAGCGGATCCGCTCGAGCGCCGCATCGAGGATGGGGTCTTCGGAGTCGACGGGGTCCTCGTCCGCCTCGTGGTAGTGCTCGTGCACGGCCAGGGTCGGCTCGAGACCCGTGCCGTGAATCGGGTCTCCGTTCGAGCGGAGGAACTTCGCCACCGTCAACAGCAGTCCCCCTTCAGGGAGCGGAAGGATCTTCTGGAACGGGGCGCGACCGAAGGTGTGCTCTCCGACCAGCTCCGACCGCCCCGCGTCGAGTAGCGCTGCGGCCGCGACCTCGCCCGGGCCAGACGTGCCGAGGTTGACGAGGGTCGTCAACGACTCGTGCCAGGCAACCTCCACGGAGGCGGCCTCCCACAGCTTCTCTTCGACGCGTCGACCCGAGCGTTTGGCGACGACGCCCGACTCGATGAAGAGATCGGCCAGGCCCGCGCCCAGCTCGGGTTCCCCGGTCGCGGCATTGCGCAGGTCGAGCACGATCTGCTCGGCGCCGGATCGGCGCAGCACCGCGATCTCGGTGCGTGTCTCATCGCTGGTGGATTCTGTGAACTCGTCGATCTTCAGGTAGCCGATGCCGGGCTCGAGGATGCGGCTCGTGACCGGTCGCCGTTCGCGCCGCTCGCGCTCGACGCGGAACTCGATCGGGTCCGATCCGGAGCGCAGAACGGTGAGCGCCACCGCCGATCCCGGCGCGCCTTCGAGCAGCTGCCGCCCCTGAACGGCGGAGAGCGGCCGCGTGTGACGGTCGTCGATGGTCTTGATCACGTCACCGGGGCGCAGTCCGGCCTGAGCCGCGGGGGACCCGGCTCGCACCGAAGCGATCATCAGGAACGAGTAGCGGCGCGACAACAGCAGGCCGATCTCGGCGTCGGGGTGCTCGTTGTCCTGCTCGGCGGCCAGAACCGCAGGCGGAAGGTAGGCGCTGTCGCCGTCGAGCGCCTCGATCAGCCCGCGGTGGGCGTGTCCGAGGGTCCGGTCGACATTGATCGGCTCGACATAGGAATCGATGACGAGTCGGACCACCTCGTTGAACAGCGAGAGCTGGCCGTAGGTGGTGTCGCCCAGGACCCGGTTGAGCAGGGAACCGACGACGAAGTAGCTGATGATGCCCGTCGAGACCAGGGCGACGACAAGGCGGTTACGCGGGCTCACCCGATCGATTATAGACGTTTCTGCAGCCAGTCGAGCGGATCCTCGGGCTTTCCGCTGCGCCTCATTTCGAAGTACAGGCCCGCACCCGAGAGGCCCGACGCCCCGACCTGCGCGATCGGCGCGCCCGAGGCTACCTCGTCGCCGATCGACACCGACGCCTCGCCGAGTTGGGCGTACAGCGAATGGTGCTTGCCCCCGTGGTCCAGCACGATCATGAGGCCGTAGCCCCTGAAGCGGTCGGCGAAGACGACCCTGCCGCCGTGGACCGCTCGCACGACGCTTCCTTCCTCCGCCGCGATCTCGATGCCGTTCTGGACCGTGTACGTGTCGAAGCGGGGGTGTTTGCGCCGGCCGAAACGGCTCCGGAGCGGCCCTTCGGTGGGCCAGGGGAGCGATCCCCGGAAGGCGCCGATCGGAATCACCACATCAGCGTCAGCGAGGCCCGTAATCAGGCGCGAGAGCTGCGCCTCGGCCTCTTTCAACTCGGCGACGTAGGCCGCCTGAGTCTCTTTCTTCTCGACGATCTCCCGCAGCAACGTGGTCTTCCGGCGCCGGTCGGCGTCGAGCCGCCGCCGCGCGTTTCGCACCTCGGCCTGGAGCTGCAGGGCCTCCTGGGTCTCCAGCTCGAGCCGCTGACGTGTGTGGGCCGCCGACGTCATGTGGGTCTTGAATCTCGAGAAGCGATCGTTGTCACGCCGCGCCAGGGTCGCGACGAAACGGTAGCCCCGGATCAGGTCGCTGGGGCGGTCGACCGAGAGCAGCATGCGCAGGTAAGAGAGCTCGCCGAGCTTGTACAGCTCGCGGGCCCTGCGGCGCAACACCGGACGCATCCTGTCGACCTCGAGCTCGAGGCTTGCCAGCTGCTCCACCGTCGCATCGAGGCGCTCGTTGACCTGCCGCAGGACGAGACGGACCTCGCGCAGTTGGGTGGTGCGCAGCCGCACTTCCAACTCGAGGCGCTCGACGTCACCCAGCAGGCTCTTCTCGCGGCGTCGCAGCTTCGCGATCTCCTGCTCGAGCGACTCGCGCCGAGAGCGCACCTGATCCAGCCGAATGTTGCCTTGCTCTTCAGGAACCCGCTGCGTTTGGGGAGCCGCCGAGGACAGGGCCGCCAGCAGCAGGGCCACGCCAGCCGCCCCCGTGCCGTGTCTGCTAGTCCGAGTCAGGGGGCTCGTCGTCCTCGAATAGTGGCGGGTGGGCGATCTGCGTCTTGGCCGCTTGCGCCGCCGCCGCAGCGGCGGCGTCGTCAGGGCGCGGCTTGTCGAGGACCTCCTCGATCGGGATGATCGAGGCCTGCACGACCGGGAAGTACGTCGGCATCGGATTCTCGGTCGGTATCGTGCCGGCCCCCGGCATCACCCCGCCGAGATACTGCTTCAGAGTCAGATTGGTGGGGCCGTAGCCCTTGTCGTAGAGGAAGTGCTCGCACGCCTCGCCCATCGCGGCGGCGGTCTGGAAGCGGTTGTCGGGGTCGCGCTCGAGCGCCTTCCTGAGAATCACGAGCACCGCATCGGGGAGGTCGGGGTTGTAATCGCGGGCCGACTGCTTGACGCCCATCGCTACCCTGCTCAGCACCTCCGTGGTCGTCGAACCGGTGAAGAGGCGCTCGGCCGTCAGCATCTCGAAGAGCACCACGCCGAGGCTGAAGATGTCGCTGCGGTTGTCAGCGCGGAGCTGCGCGACCATCTCCGGCGCCATGTAGGCCGGCTTGCCGGTGAGCACGCGGTCCTGGGTGCCGGAGCGCGTCGCGATGCCGAAGTCGATGAGCTTCACCGCACCCTCGCGCGTGATCATGATGTTGCCCGGGCTGATGTCTCGGTGAGCGATGGCGGCCTTTTCGAAAACGTATTGGGGCGCTCGGCAGACGCGGCTTGTGATGAAGATGGACAGCTCGACGTTCGGAAGGTGATCGGCTTCCTGGTGGCGGGCCAGGTACTCGACCAGGCTCCAACCGTCGATGTACTCCAGGATGATGTTCAGCTCGCCCCCGACTTCCTCGAAGTCGAAGATGCGCCCGATGTTCTCGTGGTCGAGCACGGCGTATCGGCGCGCCTCGTCCACGAACAGCCGGACGTGCTCGGAATCCTGGGCGTTTCGCAGCTGCTTGATGACGATCGGGCGCTGGAATCCGGCCTGCCCGATCAGCATGCCGCGGTAGACGTTGCCCATGCCGCCCGCGCCAAGTGCCTCGATAATCTTGTACTTGGCGCTTTCTGACATTTCGGGCTTTTGATCCTCGAGGGCTGTCAGCATCGCAGACCACGCCGCGCGGCGTCAAGGAAGGGGATCCATCCCCAAAGCTATACTCTCCGGGGTTTGCGCTATCTGGGTCTCGACGTCGGCGACGCGCGGATCGGCGTAGCGGTCTCTGACGAGACGGCGACGCTGGCCACCGCAATCGACACCATCCAGTGCATCGGCCCGAAGAAGGACGCGCGGGCGATCGCCGGCCTCGTCGCCGAGCATGAGGTCGGTGAGGTCGTGTTTGGGCTGCCCCGGAACATGGACGGCAGCGTCGGCCCGCAGGCACAGAAGGTGCTCGACTTCGCGGAGCGCATCAAGCGTCACGTCGCCGTTCCCGTAGTGGCCTGGGACGAGCGTCTCACGACCGTCATGGCCAACCGCGCGATGGTAGAGGCGGGAGCCAGCCGTCAGCAGCGGCGTCACAACGTGGATCGCGTCGCGGCCGTGCTCATCCTGCAGAACTACCTCGACTGCAAGAAGATGGCTAACGCGGTGGGGCCCGAGCTCTCCTCCTGATCGGTTCGATCTGCTGAGACGCATCCTCCTGCTTCTGGTGTTGGTGCTCAGCGCTGCCGCTCTGGCGCTCGTCCACCGGCTCGGCCAACCCGTGACGCGGGCGGGCGACCCGCCGGTCGTGCTGGTCGTATCGCCCGGGGCCAACGCTGGCACGATCGGGCAGCAGCTGATGAGCCTCGGGCTGGTCGATCACCCGAGCGTCTTTCAGACGCTCGTACGCTGGCGCGGCGCAGGCGCCGAGCTGCGCGCCGGGCGCTACGTCCTCCAGGGCGAGCTGACGCTCGACGATCTCTTGAGTCGGCTGCGCAGGGGAGCGGCGGAGCGTCATGACATCACGATCCCCGAGGGGCGCAGCATCGAGCAGACCGCCGAGATCGCCCGCCCGCGCGGCATCTCGGCTGAGCGCTTTCTCGAGCTGGCCCGAGACGGCGCGCGGATCCACGACCTGGACCCGGAGGCGTCGGATCTCGAGGGGTACCTGTTCCCGGACACCTACGACATTCCGCTTCGCGACGATCCCGCCGCTCGGCTGATCGATGCGATGCTGGCTCGTTTCCGCGAGGTGATCGCGCCGCTGCGAGCGAAGCTCGCGACCACCAATCTTTCGCTTCGTGAGCTCGTCACCCTGGCGTCCCTGGTCGAGCTCGAGACCGCCCAGGGGAGCGAGCGCCCGCGCATCGCGGCAGTGTTCCTGAATCGGCTGGAGCGGCGGATGCTGCTCCAGACGGACCCCACCGTGATCTACGCGTTGCGGCTGCGCGGCGGCTACGACGGCAACATCCGCAAGCGCAACCTCGACGTCGACTCTCCGTACAACACGTACAGACGGCCCGGGCTCCCGCCCGGGCCCATCGCCTCCCCCGGCCGTGAAGCGCTCCACGCCGTGCTCCACCCCGCCGGCGGCGACGAGCTCTACTTCGTCAGTCGCAACGACGGCACCCACCACTTCAGCCGCACGTTGCGCGAGCACGAGCGAGCCGTCGACCGCTACCAGCGGAGACGGCGCAGGCAGGCGGGACCGCCGCAGGGCTGACCGTGCGCCAGGGCGCGACTTCGTTCAAGCGACGGTTGCGGCCGCCGCTCTCGGCGGCTGCCTCTCTCGCCGCGATCGTCTTCCTGGCGCTGGTTTCGAACGGGCGGCCGATCGGTGCCGGCGACACGCGGCCCACCGAGAGGGTCGCGGCCAGCCTGGTCGGCGAGCGCGACTTCGACCTCGACGAGTATCCCGAGATCGCCCCGCCGTTCGCTCGACAAGTCGGTGACCACAGGTTGTCCATCTATCCAGTGCTCTCGGCGGTGATGGCGGCGCCGCTCTTCGCAGTCGCGGGATCTTTGTTCGCGCTTGACGAGACGGGCACCGCCCTCGCCGGGAAGGTCGCGGCCGCGCTCTTTTCCAGTCTGGCCGCGGGGCTGCTCTTTCTAGCGATCGGGCGCCGCCACTTCACCCGACAGGCATTCGTCGCCGCGCTGGTATTCGCATTGGGAACGAGCGTGTGGTCGACGAGCCAGGCGTTGTGGCAGCATCCGGTGGCGGTTCTCTTCCTGTGCCTGGCGCTCTGGATGCTGGTCCGGATCGATGACGAGCCCGAGTGGGCGCCGCGCGCGGGCCTGCCGCTCGGCTTCGTCGTGGCCGCGCGGCACGCCGACCTGGCGCTGGTAGCGGTGCTGTGGTTGGCCCTGGCGTTTCGCTACCCGAAGCGGCTGGCAGCGCTCGCCGCCTGGAGCGTCCCCGGGGTCGCCCTCGCAGCCCTCTACCATTGGTTGCATTTCGGATCGCCCCTGGCGACCGGTTTCGAGGGGTCCCTCGCACAACGCTTCAGCGAGCCCTGGGGCATCGGGCAGCTGGGACTGCTCGTTTCTCCGGCGAAGGGGCTGCTCGTGTTTACCCCCGTAGCCATCGTTGCGACGGCTGGCCTGATCCGGGCGTTCCGCCTCGGCGATCGATGGCTCACCACAACGCTGGGCCTCGCTGCCTTCGCTCACCTGCTGCTCCTCGGCCGGTGGAGTGAATGGCACGGCGGGGACAGCTTTGGTCCCCGCATGTTGACCGACGCGCTGCCGTTGTTGTTCCTGTTCCTGCCCGAGGGCCTGGAGCTGCTCGGCGGGTGGGGGAAGGCGCTCGCCGCAATCTCGATCGCCGTGCAGATGCTGGGCGCCTTTTCGTACGACTACCGCTGGGAACGGCTCTTCTTCCGCGACACCGGGGACCGCCGGGGGGCGCTCTGGGACGTCGTGGACAGCCCGCTTCCCTTTCACCTGAGAGAGGGCGTGGCGATTCTGGCCGCACCGGCAGTGGTCGACGGTCGCGCCGTCGTCAGGCGTCACCCCGTCGTGCCGCGCGGCTCGACTGGCGCCGAAGTGGCGTTCGCGGGAGATCGTTTCGTCGTGGGCGGCACGCCCGACTCGCTGGGCGACGTCCACCTGCAGCGGCGGGCCCGGGTCGTGGGTGACGGACTGCGGCTCGAGGGTCGCTGGGCGGGACTCTTCCTACGCGTCCGCCAGGGCGCGCGCGTCTCGCGCCAGGAGCTGCACATCGAAGGCCGCGGCCGCGGCACCCTCTACGTCGGCGAGTCGACGTTCTGGAGTGCTCGACCGCGCTTCAGTGAGTACAGAATGAACGGCAGCTTCTCGATTCGTCACGCCTACCACTACCCGGAATCGGGCGGCCCCGACGTCGTCGTGACCGTGGGACGCGGCGGCGGCGAGGCGACGCTCTCGCGTCTCTCCCTCAGACCCCGCTAGAGACTCAGATCGTCACCCCGAGCGAGAACAGCCAGGGAGACGGGAGTGAAGGGGCCAGCGAGGTGAGATGACTCCTCTGGCATCCTCCGCGCGTCATCAGTGGGGCTCGCGCCGGGCTCCCTCCCTCTCGCATCCCGGGCGATCTCACTCGGGATGACGAGGGGAGGGTGACCAATCAGAGAGCGCCGCTCCTCCGTGCGTTCTCTGTGTCTCCGAGCCTCTCGGGTTCGAGTTCAGGACGACGATCCGCTTCCCCGGATCCTGGCGACCTGTTTGGCGTGGTGGCTCAGGTGCTCCTGCAGCGTGATCAGGCACTGGTCGAGCGAGAGGCGACCGGCGAACGGGTGCCGATAGCAGGCGCGGTCGAGCAGCTCGTCCGGATAGCGCTCGATGAAGGCCCGCCAACCCGCGCGGATGGCCTCTCGTTGCTCGCGCAGGTCGCCGAGGGCGCGGTGCTCGGGGACCGTGGCCACGACCTCGGGAGCGCGGACGCGGAGCGGCGAACGCAGCGCCAGCACGAGTCCGCCGAGGCGCCACCAGGACGTGAGCCGGACCTTCGGCATCGCCGCGCCGGCTTGGCTCTTCTTGTTCAGGTAGCGCAGGGCGAGATCCTCCGACTGCAGCAGGTGCGACAGGATCTGCGCCATCGACCATTGGCCGCGGCGGGGGGGCGATTGAGGTGCTCGTCGTCAATCCCCGAGACGCTCTCGAACAGGCTCTGCCAGTCGCGTTCGATACGCCCGAGCCGCCTTTCGATGCCGGACCCGCTGCTACCCACTAGGAGGACGCGCGCCCGCCGTCTCGCGCGTAGGCATCGAGACCGCGCCCGAGAACTTCGACGGCGGCGCGCAGGTCGTCGCAATTGAGCACGTACGCGATGCGAACCTCGTCGCTCCCCAACCCCGGCGTCGCGTAGAAGCCGGGCGCTGGGGCCATCATCACGGTGGCGCCGTCGAGCGCGAAGTCTGTGAGCATCCAGCTGGCAAAGTCCTCGCAATCGTCGATCGGAAGTCGCGGCATCAGGTAGAACGCCCCTTCGGGTTTGCGCAGGAAGACCCCGGGGATCGAGCTGAGGCCTTCGTGAAGGACGTCACGCCGCTTCTGATACTCGGTGACGATGGCCTCTGTGTACTCGGGACCCAGCTCGTCCGCACCGCACGCGATCACCTGGGCGAGTCCCGGCGCCGCGAGTCTCCCTTGCGCCATTCTCAGGCAGGCGTCCATCACCTCTTCGTTGCGCGACGCGATCGAGCCCAGCCGGATGCCGCAGGCGCTGTAGCGCTTCGAGAGGCTGTCGACGACGACCACGAGATCCTCGAAGCCGGACAGCGTCAGCGCGCTGCGCGATTCGCGCCCGTCGTACACGAACTCGCGATACACCTCGTCGCAAACCAGGAAGAGCCCGTGATCTCGACAGAAGTTCGCGACCATCTCCAGCTCGTCAGGCCGATACACCGTCCCCGTCGGGTTGCTGGGATTGCAGAGCACCACGAGTCGCGTACGGTCGCTGACCACAGCCTCCCATGCCTCGCGCGGCGGCAGGTGGAAGCCGTCCTCTCCGCGGCTCGTCAGAGCGACGAGTCGAACGTCTCCGAGCGTCGCGAACGAGCGGTAGTTCGTGTAGTAGGGCTCGACGACGATCGCCTCGTCCCCGGCGTTCGCGCAGGCGAGGAAGGCGAACAGGCACGCCTCGCTCCCGCCCGTCGTCGCGATCACCTGGTCGAGGCTCAAACGGATTCCCAGCTTGGCGTGGTAGCGAACCAGCGTGGCCAGGTACTCGGGAATGCCGTTCGACGGCGGGTAGGCGAGCACCTTGGCGTCGATTGCGCGGAGCCGATCCCGGAACGGCTTGGGGGTCTCGATGTCGGGCTGGCCGATGTTCAGGTGGTAGACGTGAATGCCGCGAGCCTTGGCGGCATTCGCCGCCGGCATCAGCTTGCGGATCGGTGACTCGGGGACCTCGCGCCCCCGCTTCGAGAGTTTCGGCCTCAAGGCGCCGATCCTAGCGACTCAGGTCGAGCTCGAGCTTGTGGCGCTTGTCCTTACGCTCCACCCATAGCGTGTGCTTGCCGTCGGTGCGGAAGACGTAGCGTACGTCGTCCACGGTCATCTCCGCGCACTTCGTACCGTTGATTTCCGTGATCATGTCGCCGCGATGCAGGTCGGCGGCCGATCCGGGTGAGCGGGGCTTCACCTCCGTGACACGGAAACGCGTGTCGTCCCTCGGGACGGCCGCGACCTGGATGCCGCTGCGGAAGCGCTTCTCGAAGTCGGCCTTGTCGACGGCCGCGGAGTGGGCCTCGTCGTAGTCGAGCTTCTTGTTCTCGACGAGCCGCTGCAACTCGTCGTTGAAGAGCGTCATGCCGAGCGCCCTGTTGACCTGCATGATGCTGGGGATCTGCTGCGACTTCGACTCGCGGATCAGGTTCGCGACGGCGAGCGTCACCACGAGGATCTCGAGCACCGCCCGCCGCCGGGCTTGCGCACGAGCGTCTGGGCGACGACGCCGCGCAGCACGTCCGCCAGGACGCTTCTGACCTGCGCCTGCTCCTCGGAAGGGAACTGATCGATCACGCGATCGATCGCCGTGATGGCGTTGTTGGTGTGGAGCGTTGCGAACACGAGGTGGCCGGTGTTGGCCGTCTCGAGAGCCAGCATGATCGTCTCGCGATCGCGCATCTCGCCGACCAGGACGATGTCCGGGTCTTCACGCAGCGCCGCGCGTAGGGCGCGGCCGAAACTGGTCGTGTGACCGCCGATTTCGCGCTGATTGACGAGCGCCTTGTCGCTCGATTGCAGGAACTCGACCGGGTCCTCGAGGGTCAGGATGTGGCACTTCCTGTCGCGCTTGATGTAGTCGATCATGGCGGCGAGCGTCGTCGATTTGCCGCTGCCGGTGGGACCCGTGATGAGTACCAGGCCCTTCGGAATGTCCGAGAGGCTATTGAGGACCCCGGGCAACGCTAGCTCTTCCATGGTCATGATGCGCGAGGGGAGCAGCGCGTCGAGACGCTCCGAGCGCGGTTTCTCCGCCTCGGCCGCCGGCACGTCGACCTGGGGCATCTCCCCGGTCGTCCAGCCTTTGACGCCGGCCTGCTTGCGCATCACATCGTTGTAGAACTTGGAGTCGATCTGGACCGGTGTCAGCTCCATGCTGGGAAGCTTGTTGCGCACGCTGCTCATGGCTTCCGTCGTGGGCTCGTCGACGAACCCCACCGTCAGCACCGCCCCGTCCTTTTCGAGAGGCAGCATGCGGTGACGTCGGCACAGCTCGGAGGGAAGCAGGCTGGCCGTCTCCACGCTCGGCTCGCCCTTGCGCGTGTCGTACTCCGGGAGGCGGATCTTCCCGGAGACCTGCGAGAGGCGGTGCGCCAGGCCGGTTGACAGCCCCATCCCGAAGCCGGGAATCTTCTGGAACATGGCCTCGAAGGCCTTCTCCGCGAAGCGCAGGACCGTGACGTCCTTGACCGCCTGGATCGAGGCGCTGCGCACTTCGTCGAGGAGCAGTCCCACCTCGCCCAGGCTGCTCGGGCTGCGCAGCCGGCCCAGCTCGTTCGCCTCGCCTCCCGCCCCCGACACCGTGATCGAGGCCTCGCCCCCGAGCAGCACGAAGAAGGACTCGGCGGCCTTGCCCTGCTCGACGATCGTCTCGCCGGCGGCATAGGTGCGCACCTCGCCCGCCTTGAAGATCTGGGGGAAGTGGTCTTCCTTGAGTGCCCGGAACAGCGGGCACTGAGCGAGGACCTTGGTCAGCCGCCCGCGATCGTCGTGGTTGATCTTCGGGGTCTCCATACCTGCTCCTTGGCTGACCCCCCGGAGGCACACCGGCTGACGGGGGGCTCGGGGATTGTAGCCCCGAGCCCCCCTGTTTGGGCCGCGGCGGCTAGCGAAGACGACGAACCAGCAAGGCGGCCACCGCGACCACTCCGAGTGTGGCGGCGGCCCCCGACGCGGTGCCGTCCGCTGCCTTCGGTTTCGCCAGAAGCGCCGGGCCGCTCGTCACCCGCGGCCTTTCCAGATCGTCCGAGAAGAGCGAGGCGACGTACTCGAGCGACCCGAGCGCTCGCAGCGCGGACCCGGAGAGTGACAATCCGCCGTTCCTGAGCTGGACGCGGAAGCCGTTCCAGGCGGCCGGACCGGAGCGCGCAGCCTTGAGCCCGGCGAGCAGGACGAGATCCTCGTTTGGCGCCCCGTGAGCGCCGCGCAGCAGCTCGTCGACCTCGCCTGACGGCCGCAGCAGCTCCTCCACCAGCTCTCGCTCCTCGGCCTGCAGTTGGATGCTGTCCGGGTTGCCCCCGCTGATCGAGACTGGCACCACCGCTGCCGGCAGCCGTCCCAGCAGATGCAGGTAGACGAAGGCTCGGCCCGTCGCTCCCTTGGCCGGAATGCGGAAAGCCAACTCGGCCAGCTCGGCGAGCGGAGCGTCGTCCGGATGTGCCGCCCGCGCGACACAGATCGCGAAGAGCAGGCGAGCGTGGGGGTCTGGACCCAGCTCGGCGAGGCCGTCCGCGCCCCTCGCGACCTCGAGAAGAGCGGCGACCGTTTCCGCGACCGTCGATGCGGGTCGCGTCGATGCGATGAGCTGCCAGGAGTGGCGACTCACTTCGCTGTCCCGACGGGCCCGAGCTCTCGCTTGGCGCGCCTCGGCACGGCCCGTCCAATGCTCCGAGACCCTCCGCTGGAGCTCGGCCAGGCTCGGCCCGATCGAGGCGCCGGCATCCTTGAGGGCTGCCAGAAGTCGCGCGGTGGTCTCGTGGCCCGCGGCATCGGCTCGCACGATGAGGTTGGTTCCGACCAGGATGGCGGCGCGCCGCTCGGCGATGTCGTCGCCGGCATCGAGCCGCCGTCTCACCTCGAGCGCGATCTCGGCCGCGGCCACAGCGCTCGGCGCCAGGTCGGCGAGCGGGTACGCCCAGGCGGTCGTGCCCGGGGCGCGGCGTGCCGAGGTCACCGTGACCCCACCGCCGCCGACGCTCCACTCGAGCCCTAGACCCTCCAGGCAGAAGCTCAACGCCTGCGCCAGAGTGGCATCGCGAACATCGAGATGGGCGATGCGAAGCTCGCTGCGCCCCAGCGCATCGCGGCTGTCGTCGAGCGAGCCCGGCACCAGATGGATCTCGAAGCGCCCTGCTTTCGAGAGGGCGGCCAGGCTCTCCTCGAGGCTCTGGTTGCGGATCAGCAGACCGGCTTTCTGATTCAGCGCCGGCAACGCCGCGACGGCGTCGTCGCGGGCTTGGCGCTCCAAGTCCGGCCAATCGGTTTGCAGGGAAGTGCCCGCTCCCAACAGGTAAGCGATCTGCAGTTGGCGGCGCGCTTCGTGCCAGTCGCGACGCCCCATGGCGCTGCGGGCTCTTTCCATGACCAGGGCGCGCTCCTGACGCGACGCGACGTCGCGATCCGACCGACCGTCAAACGCCGGCTCCTCGACCGTCGCTTCGATGAGTCGGCGCATCGCCTGGAGCGCCGGCGGCGGGACTGAGGGCGGGGCGGCAGCAGGCCGCCGAACGACCGCGTCCTGCGCCACGGCGGCCGGCGGGGGTGCGTTCATTGCCACTCCACCGAGACCCGTGGCCCGAGGATCCCGTTTCCCCGGCACTGGCGTTGCGGCCGGAAGCGCGCGCTTGAGCTTGGGTACGTTCCGGCGTTCGGCGGTGCTGGCGAGGGCCATGACCTCGTCAACCTCGTAGCTCTCTCTCGCGCGCTCGCCCTCGCCCACGCCGAAGAAACCCTCGAACCGCGTGCCCTCGGGCAGCGGGACGGGCACGAGCATGCGCTGCGGGCGCCGGGCGGAGTGATCGCCGAGCGTCTCCGCGTCCACCGCCACAACGCTCGTGTAGGCGCTCATCAGCCGATGTCGCAGTGCCAGCGACGTGATGTCATCGACCAGCTCCTGCGCTCCGTACACGATGCGCTGGGCTTCGAGGTCGGCGATCTTGCGCCGCGCCCAGGCGCTCGTGAGTGATCCGTGGCGGGATTCGGAGGCGGGTATCTCGACTTGTTTGCGGAAGCTCGCGGGCTGTCCCTCGACCGAGCCATGCAGCTCGACGGTCGTCTCTCCGTGACCGCGATAGCGCCCGAGCACGAAGACGGGCTGTCCAGCCCAGAGGTCGGGGAGTTCCGCCGGGTAGGTCTCGAACACGTCCAGGCCGCCCCAGTCGATTCGAATGTCGGCCAGCTGAGCGCGGTGGATGCGGTCGGTGATGCGGTCCACCAGCTCGCGCGGATCGTCGCCCAGGCCCACGACGGCCGAGTCGCCTCCCCCCTGGGCCGCCACGCCGTCGATCAGGTACTGATTCGGCGACGAGCCGATGCCGAGCGACCAGAAGCGCAGCCGGTCGCCGGTCCGCTGACCGACCTCGCGGATGATCTCCGCTTCGTTGCCGATGTAGCCGTCGCTCAGCAGCATCACGATCCGAACCCGCTCCGGGTCGACCGGATCCTCGAGCACTTCACGAATGCCTTCGAGCATCTGCGTGCCGCCGCCGCCGCGCAGCGAACGGGTGAAGCTCAAGGCACGCTCCACGTTCTGTTTCGATGCCGGCACGTAGCCCGGGAAGAGACGCTGAGCGCGGGAGGCGAACGTCACGACCTGGATGCGATCCTCCGGCTGGGCCCGCGCGAAGAAGCGTTCCATGATCTCGCGCACCTTCGCCGTCGGCTGACCCGACATCGACCCCGACCCGTCGATCAGGAAGCAGACTTCCCGAGGCGGCGCCTTCGCCAACGCTTCGTCGAGCTGGCTGGGTTGGAGCATCAGCAGGAACGTGCCGTCGGCGTCCCCTGGCGCGTGCGCGATCAGGCCGACCTCGGGACGCTCTCCCGCCACGCCGTAGCGCAGCACGAAGTCTTCGTTGGGCAGGGTGTCGGCGCCGGCGATCTCCACGTTGGCGCGTCGCGAATCGAGTTGCCTGGTTTTCACTTCGTGGTTCGTCGAGACGAGATCCCTGATCTTCACGCCGGCGTCCAACCGCACGCTCAGGCTGACGTCGTGACCCGTCCTCGTGCCCGGCCGGAGCACCTGCGGCGTGATGCGGGAAGCGTCGGGGACGCGCGTCGTGTCCGGCGACCAGCCCGTGCCGCCCGCCTCTCGTCCGCCTCGCGACCCGATCTCGCCCACGTGGCCCTGCAACTCGTCGGGTGTATCGGGGGTGGCCGAGGTCGCGGCCCCGGGAATGAAGCGAGGCCCGACCACCATCGGGAAGCGGAACTCGTAGGCGCCGGAGTCGTAGCCGAGTACGTCGACGTAGCCGATCTCGATGTCGACGCGGCCGCCGGGCGGGATGTTGGCCACGCTCTGCGTGAAGATGTTGGGCCGCTCCTGCTCCAGCAGGCTGGCCGTCGCGCCGCGCGCCATCGCGTTCTCGTAGATGCGCCGGGCGTCATCTCGCCGCTCGATCACGCCGACGATGCGGCGCGCCCCGATCGTCATCGTCATCTCGTCGACCGCACCCGTATGGGAGAGCGGGAAGACGTAGACGGCCTCGATCGGCTCGTCGAGCGGGTTCACGAAGGTCTGCTTGACGCGCACGCGAGCGATGAAGCCCGAGATCTCGGCCTGAACATCGGTGTGCTGGAGTGGACACTCGACGAGCCCGCCCTGCGGGTCGGCGATGCGCAGCGCACCTCGCGTCACGTCCCCGGTCAGCTCGAGGTGACTGGCGACGTCGCTCGCCGCAGCAGGCGCCGCGACGCTGAGCGCGGCAAGCAAAGGGATCCAGGTCGATACGGGCCGCTTCATGGCTTCCTCCCCGGCGCCCGGACGCGGGCGCTCTCATCGGCAGGTACAAGCCGAAGGGCGGGGCTATTCCGTTCTCGTCCGAACCAGCTCGTCGCTCAGCTGCTCGCGCAGCTCGCCGGGAAGCTCGGCGAAGTGGCAATCGAGCAGTGCTCCCGCGATCGCCCCCAACAACGTCCTGTTCGCGGATGTCGGGTGGAGCGCCTCGACGCGCCGGTACGCGGTCACGGGTCCGAAGCGGCGCAGCTCGTCCGGACTGCCGATGCCCGCCTCGATCAGCCACGAGACGGAGCGTGGACCGAGGGTCTTCAGCGCGAGCAGGGAGGCGCGCCCGCTCCTGGCGCTACGGCTGCGGGCCACGATCGAGGCGCCAGACGTCCCGCCGGTGAGCCCAGCCGCGCGCTCCGGCGGAGTCCTCGACCTGGAGGTAGTCCCCGCTCGCCGTGAGGATCGGCACCACCTCGCCCTCTCGGAGCGTCGCGATCGCTTCGGCGGTCGGCGACGCCGCATCGAGCAGGGGAGCGTCCGGCAGCACGATGACCGCGGTGGGGCGCGCGAGCCCGGCGGCCAGCGGCAGCACCGCGAGGGTGGCGGCCAGGGTGAATGCTGCCCACGCGGCGGGCGCCGCCCAGTGCGCCCCTCGGACGTGTCTGGCGATTCCGTGGCATGCCAACGAGAGCAGCATCAGCACGATGGACGACAGGCCGAGATGAAAGCGCCGGCTCGCCCGAGCCAGACCCTGGAGGGGCTCGGGCGCGAGCTCGGCGGGGTCGAGGCTGGCGGCCTCCCGGAGCTGCTCGATCTCTTCGCCGAGCCGCGTGTCCCACGGCTCGATCTCGCGGCCACGCTGAAGCGCCCAGAGTGCCTGGCCCAGCTCTCCCCGTGCGGCCGCGGCCTGGGCCCAGTTCCAGTAGAGCGACGCGCTCTCGAGGCCGCCGGTGGCCAGCTCGCGATAGATCGCCATCGCCGCCACCGCGTCGCCCCCGCGGACGAGCCTGTTCGCTTCGCGAAACCGGGCATCGGGAGCTCCCGTGGCGGCCAGCGCCAACGCAACGAGGAGTGCAAGGCTCACGCCCATCGGCGCACGACCTCCGCGGCCCGGCTGGCCAGCTCGCGAATCTTGTCGTCGTAGTCGCCGAGCTGGGGCGCGTAGCGGATGAACTGAATCTCCTCGAGCAGGGCGCGCGCCGCGCGCCCGCCCTCGCTCGATTCCGCAGCGCCGTCGAGCGACCCGAAAAGATCGTGAAGGCACTTCTCGATCTGCGCGGCCACGGCCTCCTTGCTCGCAGCGTCTTTCCCGACTCGCTGGAGCGCCTGAAGCGCGTGCTTGACGTTGTGGCGCGGCGCCACGCGACCGGCGCGTCGGTGTCTCAGCTCGCCGACCCGAGGAGACAGCCAGAGCGCTCCGTGAAGCGTCAACGCGAGGGCCAGCGCGACCGCAAGCTGACGCGTGGAGGTGCGGGGGAAGAGCCGGCCAGGCAGATCGAGAGAGGCCCGCATGGCCGGCGCGCCGCGGATTCCGCGCGCGGCGCCCCGAGCGCTCGCCGCCACGCCACCGCGAACATTCAGCTGCAGTGGCTGCGTCTCGGCCCGTTCGATCTGGCCCGTGCGCGGGTCGAAATAGACGAATGCGAGGGGCGGCACCTCTACGCTGCCGCCGGTCTCGGGCACGACGACGTACTCCCAGGTCTTGCGCCCGGACGCGCCGCGCGGCGTCAGCTTCAGGTCGCTCTCGACCCGCGGCGGAAAGACCTGTGTCTCGGCGATTTCGACCACGGGTCCATCCTCGATCCACTTGAGGTTGCCCGTGCCCTCTACCACGAAGCGCAGCGTCGCCGCGTCACCCAGCTCGAGGCTCGTCTTGTCGAGCACGGCGCTGGCGCGGAAGCTCCCGACGGCTCCCTTGAAGTCGGGAGCCTCGGGGAGCGGCTCGACCTCGATCGTGAGGGCGTCGACGGACCGTTCCACGGCTCCGCCTCCATCGAAGAAGCTCTGGCGCGGGATTCCGATTCTCATCATGGCGGGTGGGATCTCGAGACGGCCCGCCCGGGTGGGGAACAGGAGGCGTTGGATGATCGGAAAACGGCGGTACTGCTCCCTCTCGACGCTCGCGATCTCTCCTTGGGGCTGCTCGTCTCTCTCGAGCTCTTCCGACCAGAAGCCGGGGTAGTTCGGCGCATCGACGAAACCGATGTCGCTCACGGATGTCTGGGTGTAGAGGTAGTAGGTCAGAAGCAGCGGCTCTCCAACCGTGAGGGAGGTGCGATCCGCCACCGCGCGTACGAACAGCTTCGGTTCGGCGCGGGGTCCGCGTTGGCGTCCGAAGGGGTCGAAGAAATCATCACCGAATGGGTCGAGGCGCCGTCTCTGAGGCTGAGGCGGCGTCTTCAACCGGCCGGGTACCACGTCGATCAAGATCTCCCCGGTCGATTGCGCGCCCCCTTCGAGGGGGATCACGAGGCTGCCGACCCGGGCTTCGCCCGTAGCGATGGGTTTGAGCACCCAGGTGACGACCTTGCTCTGGGAGATCTGTCCGTTGACGATGGAGACCTGGGTCGACATGGACGGGCCGCCGACCACCCGGAGGTTCTGGAGCGCCGGCTGAGGGACGCTCACCTGCATCACCTCACTCCCACCCCGAAGGGTGACCGACAGCTGGACCGTGTCCTCGGCGCCGACGCGATCGGCGTCCACGGTCGCCTGAACCGACGCCCCTTGAGGTGTCGCCGGGCCTGCGAGGAGCAGCAGGCCGAGCCCGATCGCGAAGCGCTTCACCAGTCCTTGCCCGTCTTCTTACGCTTGGCCTGGCGTGCCGCGAGGATCTTCTTCTGCTCCTCCTTCTCGTTGCGCTGAAGCGCGTCGAGCAGCTGCATCGCAAGCTCCTTCGGCATTCCCGCCTCCTGCTCGAAGCGCTCCTGCTCCTGCTGCTCCTTCGACTTGGGTTTGGGACTCGGGTTCGGCTGCGGCTGCTCGTCCGGTCGCTGTTCCTCCTGCTTCTCCTCGTCCGGCTGCCCGTCCTGTTTCTGATCCTCTTTCTGGTCCTGCTTCTGCTCGTCGTTTTCGTCGTCTTGATTCTGTTTTTGCTGCTGCTGCTGTTCCTGCAGCTTGCGCAGGGCCAGCTCGAGGTTGCGGCGCGTGTCTTCGTCGTTCGGATCGGCGCGGAGCGCGCCCCTGTAGGCCTTGATCGCCCCGGGATAGTCCTGCTTCTGGAACAGCGTGTTGCCGAGGTTGTAGCGAGCCGGCGCCTGCAGCGTCGCGTCGTCGCCGAGGCTCTCGTAGATGGCCTGGGCCTCGTCGAACTTGCCGTTCTTGTAGAAGGCATCGGCCAGGTTGAAGCGCGCCCGCACGTCGTGGTCGCGCGCTGCGAGGGCTCCCTCGAAGGCCTCGAGCGCCTCGGGGTGACGGCCTTCCCCGTAGTGGCGGATGCCGGCGTCGGTCAGGCGTTTCGGACGCAGCAACAGCTCGTCGATTCGGGACCCTTCCTGGGCCACGGCCGGTGCGGGAACGAGAATCAACATCACGAGGCCGACCGCCGAGGTCGCCACCCTGCGCAGGCGCGGCGGGGGCAGCAGCAGCGCCAGCGCGATCGCCACGAGACCGAGCCCGAGCGGCAGCTGAAATCGATCCTTCTTTCGGTAGGCGAACTCGCGCGCCAGGGCCTTGTCTTCCATCGCTGCGATGGCCGCAGCGAGGGGCCGCAGGCTGGCGTCCTGGGGCGTCAGTCGAAACACGCGCCCTCCGGTGCCGCTCGAGATCGTCTGGAGAGTGCGGAGATCGAGCCGCGAAACCACGACCGAACCGTCGCCATCCTCCTTGAAGCCGACGCGCTCACCGTTCTCGTCGAAATCAGGCACCGGCTCGCCGCGTTCGGTGCCCACACCCACGGCATGGATCACGACGCCGGCCTGCTTGGCCCGATCGATCGCGGCCTGTACGTCGCCGGCCAGGTCTTCGCCATCCGACACGAGCACCATGACCTTGTTGCGCCGCTCCGGATCGACGAACAGCTCGAGTCCCGCTGCGAGACCCAGACCGAGCGCCGACCCGGGTCCCGGCACGAAGCCCGGCTCGAGCGTCTCGAGGAACAGACCGACGGCGTCGGCGTCCAGGGTCAGGGGTACCAACGGGTAGGCCTCGCCTTCGAAGGCGACGAGGGCGAAGCGATCCTGGTCGAGCTGCGTGATCAGCGACGACAGGGCGGCTCGGGCCAGGAAGAAGCGGTTGGGAGAGACGTCCTCCGTAGCCATCGATCCCGAGGTGTCGAGAACGAGCACGACGTCCACGCCTTCTCGCTCGACCTTTTCGCGCACCACGCCCCACTGCGGACGAGCCAGCGCCAGGGCGATGCCGGCCACGCCCACCAGCAGCAACGAGAGGCGCACGAAACGCCACATCTCCCTGGGCCGCTCCAGCACTCGCAACCAGAGCGAGCGCGCAACGAGGCTCTCCGTGCGCGCCCGGTCGCGCCTCTGGCTCCACGCCTCGACGAGCGCGCCGATCGGGATGGCGAGAAGCGCGAGCAGCCACTCGGGCTGAGCGAATGCCATCTAGTGTCCTGCCCCAGAAGTTGTTGCGCACCGAGAGCGTCGAGGCGCCCGGATGGCAAGGAGCCGAAGAGGGAGAATACCGGGAGTATTTGACCGATGAGCGACGCAGCCAGGCGGGATGCATCGGCGCTCGAATGCCGACAAATCTCTGGGGCAGGACACTAACCTCATACCGGGGCCACGCGCAGCCCGGACGCCCACAGCCCGGCCGCCGCCACCAGTAGCAGCGCTGCGAGCTGGAGCACCGGGTGGTAGAGCTCCCGGTAGCGGGTGTAGCTGCGGAACTTGATCTCGCTCGTCTCCAGCTCGTCGATGCGCACGAAGATGGCCTGCAGCGACTCGGGATCGGTGGCTCGGAAGAACTCGCCGCCGGTCCGCGACGCAATCTGCTTGAGCAGATTCTCGTCCAACTCGCTCTCGACGAGCTGTCTTTGCGTCACGACACGGCCCGTCAGAGGGTCCCGGTATCTGCGTGGCATCGGGACCTTGCCCTCCCGGCCGACGCCGATCGTGTAGGTGCGGACCTCCATCGCCCTGGCGAGGTCGGCGGCGGTCTCGGGGGCGATCTCGCCCGTGTTGTTGGCGCCGTCGGTGACGAGGACGACGATGCGGCTCTTCGCCTTCGATCGGCGCAGCCGGGTGAGCGCCGTCGCCAGGCCGGAGCCGATCGCGGTGCCGTCGGGCAGCATGCCGAGCTCCACATTCTCGAGCTGATGCAGCAGGATCGCCGCGTCGGTCGTCGGTGGCGCCTGGGTGAGGCTCTTGCCCGAGAAGACGATCAGCCCGACGCGGTCCAGCGGACGTCGCCGAACGAAGTCCGCCACGACCTGCTTGGCGACCTCCAGGCGGTTGCGCGGCTGGAAGTCCTCGGCTGCCATCGAGCCGGAGACGTCGAGGGCGACCACGATGTCCACGCCCTGGGTCGTCACGTCGTGTCGCTCCGAGCCCTGCTGGGGTCTCGCCAGTGCCACGGCGCCGACCACGAGCCCGGCGCCGGCCAGGGTCACTGGGAGGTGACGTAGCCGTGCGCGCCAGCCCGGAAAGAATCCGGCCAATCGTGGCCCCGCCGAGGGGTACACGAGGGCCCGGCCCGAGCGCTCGCGCAGCACCGCGAAAGCCACGGCCAGAGGTCCGAGCAAGGCCAGCCAGAGCCACATCGGCTCCTCGAAACGGAAGCCCTCGATCATCGGCCGCCCACCGTTGCGTCGGCCTGCTCCTCGGCCGGCCGTAGACGCACCTCCAGCTCCTCGACGATCTGACGCGCCGCGCGCAGGTGCCGATCAGCCTCTTCGACTGGCGACACTCCCTTGGCGAACTTCACCAGATCCGCCGCGCCGGCCAGATCGCGCATCGGCGTCGCGACGGCCTTTCCCTCGCCGTGTCCTCTCAGGTAGGAGACCGCCTCCGAGCTGGTCATCTCGAGTACCGGGGCTCCGAGGCGGCGCTCGAGGTAGCGCTTGGCGATGTCGGCGAGACGGATGTAGTAGTCGCGCAGCTGCCCGGCGGCGAGCAGGCCCGCCCCGGCCAACGCATCGAGGGCCTCGCGGGCCTCGCGGTCGGGTGGGACCTGCGGCGCGGTAGGAACGAAAGCTTTGGGGCGACGTCGCCGATAGAGGTGGAATGCGAGCGCCGCCAGGGCGGCGAGCACGACGCCGAGCGCGACCCAGAACTCCGCCCCGACGTCGAGGCTGGTTGGACTGCGGATGTCGGTGAGCTTCTGCTCTTCGACGTCCCTGGGCAGCAGCGACACGATCCGCAGCGTCACGGCTTCCGTCGCAGCCTCTCCCTGGCTCCCGTCACCCAGCCGGTAGCTCACGGGAATCGGCTCGACCGTCACCTCGTCGAGGCCGAAAGCCATGGCCCGGTAGCGGCGCGTGCCCGGAGCGAGTGGCGGCTCACCCTGAAGCGGCTCACCGAGGTCCAGCACGAGGTCGAGCTCGTCGGTTCCGAACTGAGCCGGGAAGCTCCAGACGGCATCCGCGGGCCCGTTGACGCTGATGTCGAGGAAGAACGTCTCGCCGACCGTGACCTCGGTCTTCGACAGGGTGGCGGACACGCTCGGCGTTCCCGCCGCCTGGACCGCCGCCAGCAGCAGCGCGATCATCGCCGTTTCTCCCGCGCCTTGAAGAAGCGGGCCAGCGGTCGCTCGTAGGGCTCGGCGGTCGACAGCGGCAACAGGTCGACACGGGTGCGTCGGCACACCTCTGGCGTGTCGAAACCGCTACCGCCCACGAGGCGGCGCCTTACGGCCGGCACGGACGTATCGACGACCACGCGCTCGCCGCTCTCCGGATCGAGCAGCGCCAGAAGCCCGGCGTCGGGGAAGTCGCGCTCGCGCGGGTCGAACAGCTGAAGCGCGATGACGTCGTGGCGTCGCCGCAGAATCCCGAGGGGTCGCTCGTAGCCGGTGTCCTGGAAATCGGAGATGACGGCGATGATTCCGCGCCGCTTGAGCACCTGGCTCGCGAAGCGCAGGGCCCCGGCGAGGTCGGTGCCGCGGCCCTCGGGCTCCACCGCGAGCAGATCGCGCACGATGCGCAGCGCGTGATCGCGGCCGCCGCCGGCGGGCACGTACTTCTCGACGCGATCGGTGAACAGCGCCGCTCCGACGCGGTCGTTGTTCGCCACCGCGGAAAAGGCCAGCACCGCCGCCAGCTCGGCGGCGTAGTCGCGCTTGATCAGGTAGCGAGACCCGAAGCGCTGCGAGCCCGACAGGTCGACGAGCAGGAACAGCGTCAGGTCGCGCTCTTCCACGAAGCGCTTGACGTACGGAGCGCCCATCCGGGCCGTGACGTTCCAGTCGATGTCCCGGACGTCATCGCCGGCCTGGTACTCGCGGACCTCGGCGAACTCCATGCCGCGCCCCTTGAAGTTGGCGTGGTAGCTGCCGACGATGCCGGCGTTCAGGATCGTCCGCGTCCTTATCTGGATGCGGCGGATCTTGTCGAACGTTTCGCGAGTCAGCACGGTCTAGGGGACTTCAACGTGATCGAGAACGCGCTCCACGACCGCATCGGTCGTGACGTTCTCGGCTTCCGCTTCGTAGGTCAGCAGGATCCGATGCCGCAGCACGTCCGCGGCGATCGCCTTCACATCTTCCGGTACGACGTAGCCGCGCCCCTGCAGGAAGGCCATCGCCCGCGACGCCTCCGAGAACGCGAGCGTGGCACGCGGCGACGCGCCGAACGCGACGAGGTGCTGAAGGTCGACCATGCCGGCGCCCTTCGGGTCGCGCGTCGCCGTCACCAGCGCGACGATGTAGTCGCGGATCCGATCGTCCAGATAGACGTCGCGCACGTTCCTGACGAGATTTCGGAGCACGTCCGCTTTGAGGACGCGCGCGACCGGCGGCGTCTCTCCGGTGATCAGGCGGTCGAGGATCAGGCGCTCCTCGGTGCGTTGCGGGTACTCCACCCTCGCCTTGAGCAGGAAGCGGTCGACCTGCGCTTCGGGCAGCGGGTAGGTCCCTTCCTGCTCGATCGGGTTCTGGGTCGCGAACACGAGGAACGGCTCGGGCAGCGGGTGGCTCGTGTCGCCGATCGTGACCTGCCGCTCCTGCATCGCCTCGAGCAGCGCGGACTGCACCTTGGCCGGGGCGCGGTTGATCTCGTCGGCCAGCAGCAGGTTGGTGAAGACGGGGCCCTTGCGAACCGCGAAGTCCCCGGTCTTCTGCTGGAAGATGAGCGTGCCCAGCAGGTCGGCAGGCAGCAGGTCTGGGGTGAATTGGATGCGCGAAAACTGCAGTTCGAGGACCTGCCCCAGGGTCTTCACCGCAAGCGTCTTGGCCAGACCCGGCACGCCTTCGACGAGCAGGTGGCCGCGGCACAACAGCGCGATCATCATCCGATCCACGAGCTGGCGCTGGCCGACGATGACCTTCTTCATCTCCGCGACGGCGGCCTGGATCTTGATGGACTCTTCTTTGACGGACTCGTTGAGCCGCGCGATGTCGACCTCGGATTTCGACATGACTCTCCTTGCGGGCGGATGGGCCCCTGGCTTTGAGACGTCCCGCGTCTCTCAGGGTTTCAGGCCCGACGCGTCGGCCTCCCGGGGGTCGGGGGGCGCGCCTCCGCGGGCGTCGGCGATCGGCGCCAACCGCCAGACAAAATGTTACACGAACTATTCGCGGCGGAGCAGGGCCAAAGGCGGCTGTGAGACCTGTCCCAGGCTGCCCAGGAGACCCGTTCCGACGCTCAGCGCCGCTACGGTGACGGTCAAGAGCGCGAGCGGCCCGGCGGGAAGCACGAAGCGGGTGTCGAACACGAACGTCGTGACGGCCCATCCACCAGCAATCGAGAGCAGGCCGCCGACGAGGGTCGCGATGAGACCCAGGCTGAGATATTCAGCGATGAGCACGCGAATGATCTGGCCTCGTGTCGCACCCAGTACTTTGAGCAGGGCTCCCTCTCGGGTGCGCTCCGAGCGGCTGGCGGCGACGGCGCCCGCCAGCACGCAAACTCCGGCAATGAGGCTGAAAGCGGCTGTGAATCGCAGCGCCAGCGCGACCCGCGCGATCAGCTTCTCGAGCGTCTGCTGGACCGCCGTGATGTCGAAGGCCGTCACGTTGGGGAAGCGATCGGCGGTCAGTCTCTGCAACTCGCCGCGGTGATGAGCGTCGTCGGCCCGCGTCATCGCCACGAACGTCTGCGGCGCGTCCTGAAGCGCCGCCTCGGAGAACAAGGCGAAGAAGTTGGGTTCGAAGCGCAGCCATTCCACTTGGCGGAGGTGGGTCACCTCACTCGGGACCAGGCGACCCTGGACGTTCCACACGAGCTCGTCGCCCAGCCCGACGCCGAGTTCCCGCGCCAGACCTTCTTCGAGGGAGAGCGCCACAGCTCCGCCGGCCTGCGGGTCCCAGCGCCCCGCCACGGTCGTCTCGGCGTCGGTGAGGTGGTCCCTGTAAGAGGAGCGATATTCGCGCCGGAACGCCCAGCGGCCGCGCGATTCCCGGCGGCCAGCTGGTTGTGGAAACGTGTCGGCGAGGATGTCGCGCACGGAGCGGCCGCCGATCGACTCGATTCGCATCGAGACGATCGGCACGAGTCCAGCCGGCGGCGCGCCCTCGCGTGTGAGCAGGTCGACGATCTCGTCCCGTTGATGGGGCTGAACGTCGATGAAGATCAGGTTGGGGCGCGACGCCTCGCTCTGGCCGCGCAGGTCGCGCAGCAGGTTCTGCTGCACGAGCAGCAGCGACTGGACCAGAAACGCGCCGAAGCCGAGCGCGAGGATGACGGTCACGGTCTGGCTGCGCGGTCTGTGCAGGTTCTGGAAGCCCTGGCGCCAGACGTAGGGAAGCCCCGCGGGCAGCAAGCGGCGTGCGGCCGCCGAGACGCCCGCTGCCGAAAGACGCAGCGCCACGAGCGCCGCAGCGAGGCCCAGAGCGAAGACCGCACCCTGCCCGAGCGAGTCCAGGTAGACCCCCGCGACCGCGGCGACACAGCCGAAGGCGAGCAGGCCGATGACGATTCTCGAGGCGTTTGCCGGCGGCGGCGGCTCGAGGTCCGAGCGCAGAACGCGGAGAGGCGACACGTTCCTCACGGCGAGCAGCGGGGGGAGCGAGAACAAGAGCGCCACGCTGACGCCGAGCGCGACGCCGCCCGCTATGGCCGGCCACGAAATCGCGCTCTCGACATCGACCGGCAGCAGGTCACGCAGCAGCTCCGGTAGCGCGATCTGGAGGGCGCTGCCGAGCACCGCGCCCAGCAGGCTCCCGACGAGGCCGAGCACGCCCGCCTCGATGACGTACACGGCGAGCACGGTGCGGCGCTCGGCGCCGAGGCAGCGCAGCACCGCGATCGTGTCCATGCGCCGCCTCACGAGAACGCTGGCGGCGCTCGCCACGCCGATGCCGCCGAGCAGTAGCGCGAGCAGCCCCACGAGGTTCAGGTAGTGGGCCAGGCGGTTGAGCCCGTCGTTGAGTCGGCCCTCGTTCTCAGCCACGGTGCGCAACACGACGCGCTCGGGGCCGAGCCGCGGCCGGTGCGCGTCGACGAGGGTCGTGGGGTCGATCGCCTCCGGCAGCCGGACGAACGCGCGGTGCCGTGCGCGGGTCGTGGGCGCCAGGAGCCCCGTATCGGGCAGGCGGTGGCGCGGAATGTAGACGCGCGGTCCGAGCGACGACAGTAGCGAGATGCTGCCGGGCAGATCCTGAACGGTGGCGCGGATCGTGAACGTCGCGTTGCCGATACCGAGCTCGTCTCCGACGACGGCTCCCGTCATCGCGAGCAGGCTGGGCTCGACGATCGCCGTGTCGTCCTCCGCCAGCTGGCCCCACGCGTTGCGGGGCTCGGTCCAATGGTCGCCGTAGAAGGGGTAGGCGCCCGCGAGGGCGTTGATCTGGACGAGTCGCGCGGCGCCGCCGCGCACCCGGGCCATCCCTTGAAGGATCGTGACACGCGCGAAGTCGTCCCCGGGGATCGCTCCCGACAGGCCCGCGTCGCGCGCCAGCTCGTCGACCAGCCGCTCGACCTGAGGCGAGAAAGGTGTGCTCCGAGAGATGTAGAGGTCGGCGCCGACGAGCGCGCGCGCCTGGCGACGCACCGATGCCTGGAGGTTGTCTGCGAACGAGCTGACGCTGACGGAGGCGGTGACGCCGACGGCCACCGTGAAACCGAGCAGCGCGAGGTGCCGTCGCGCTCCCACGGCCTCGCGGAGCGCCATCTGGACGACGAAGCGAACCGTCACTTCGCGGAGTCCGACGCCACGGCGCCGTCGCGCAATTGAATCGTGCGATCGGCCTGCGCGGCCAGCTCGTGATCGTGGGTGACGAGTACGAGCGTCGTGCCCCAATCCGCATTCAGCTCGCGCATCAGGCCGACGATGTGACTCCCAGCGGTGTCGTCGAGATTCCCGGTCGGTTCGTCCGCGAACAAGATGCTCGGACGATTGGAGAAGGCCCGGGCCAGTGCGACCCGCTGTTGCTCCCCGCCCGACAGCTGACGCGGGTAGTGGTCGCCGCGATCGGCGAGACCGACGCGCTCGAGCAGCTCCCAGGCGCGGGCCGTCCCATTGCCACCCCGCAGCGCGAGCGGGACCTCGATGTTCTCGGCGGCGGTCAGAGTGTGGATCAGCTGGAATGTTTGAAAAACGAAGCCGACCCGATCGAGCCGGAGCCGGGCTCGCGCATCCTCGTCGAGGGAGCCGAGATCTTGATCATCGAGAATCACGCGCCCCGCACTCGGCAGGTCGAGGCCGGCCAGCAGCCCGAGCAGCGTGCTCTTGCCGCTGCCCGATGGGCCGACGACGGCCACGAAGGAGCCCGCCGCGATCTCGAAGCTGACGTCCTTGAGAACGGTGAGCTCCCGCCCGCCCGTCTTGTAGATCTGGGTCAGCGAATCGCACCGGATCATTCGTAGCCATCCGTCTCAACGGCAGCCACAGAGACACGGAGGCACAGAGAACGCACGTAGGGCAGGCGAGTGGTCGCGACCCCTCGCGGCGAAAGCACAGAAGTACGAAGACTCAGCAACTGGGCCGGGCCTCAGCGTGACGACGTGGTGCGCATTCGATCAGAATGATCGCCGTGCACATGCCGCGCTGCCGCTCGCCCCACCCGAAGATAATACTCGCCCTCCTGTTCGCCGCGGGCTGCGGTGGCTCGCCTCCCCGGGATCCGCCTCGAGAGGCGCGTGCGCAGCCTGTGCCAGCCGGGGAGGCGCACCGCCCACGCGTGTTGATCCTGGGCACGAGCCTGACCGCGGGGCTCGGCGTGGCGCCGGACGAGGCGTACCCCGCCCGCATCCAGCGACGCCTGACCGCGGCAGGCCTTCCCTTCGAGATCGTGGCCGCCGGCGTCAGCGGTGAAACCTCGGCCGGCGCGCTGTCACGGATCGACTGGCTGATGGAGCAGCCCATCTCAGTGCTCGTTCTCGAGACCGGCGCGAATGACGGACTGCGTGGTCAGCCCCTCGAGTCGCTGCGCGCCAACATCGAGGGCATCGTCGCGCGTGCGCGGCGACAGGAGCCGCCTCCCAGGATCGTACTCGTAGGAATGCAGACTGTCTCCAACTACGGGGAGGACTACCGGCAGGGCTTCGTCACTCTCTACGAAGAGATTGCGAGGTCCGAGGCTTTGGCGCTGGTTCCCTTTCTTCTCGCGGGCGTCGCAGGCGACGCCGACTTGAACCAGGGGGACGGCATCCACCCGACCCCCGAGGGGCACGAGCTCATGGCGGAGAACGTGTGGCGTGTGCTGCAGCCCATCCTCGAGGGGACCGCGACGCCCTAGCCCGTCGGCACCGGTCTCGTCGGTGCCAGCTGCGCCACCACCGCACGCCTGACCTCGCGGGCGAGGCGATCGTGGGAGAAGCTGCCCTTCTGCACGATACGCACGGTCTCGCCCTCGAGCGTGCACCGCTCCGCTTCGGTCAGCGACTTCGCGGTCACCACGAGCACGGGGATGCGGCTCCATTCCTGATGCCGGCGGATCTCCGCCAGAAACTCGAAGCCGTCCATCTCCGGCATGATCAAGTCGAGGATGATCAACGTCGGCAGGGCCTCGTGGAGCCTCTCCAGGCCGACCCGGCCGTTCTCGGCCTCGAGCACCTGCCAGCCGGCCTTGCGCAGGGTTCGGCGCACCATCTCTCGCATCGCCTCGTCGTCTTCCAGGACCAGGACCCGGCATTCGGGGAGGGCAAAGCGCGCGATGGCGGAGACGAGCCGGTCCGGGTCGATCGGCTTGGCGAGATAGTCGGACGCGCCGAGGGCGAAACCCATCCGCGACTGATCGGTCATCGTCAGCATGATGACGGGAATGTCAGTCGTCGTCGGGTCCGCCTTCAGCTCTTGAAGGACCGCCCAGCCATCCATGCCGGGCATCATGAGGTCGAGAGTGATCGCTTCGGGAGCGCGCGCCCTGACCAGAGCCAGCCCCTCTTCTCCCCCGGCCGCCGCACGGACGTGGAAGCCCTCCTTGGTGAGGGTTCTGACGAGCAGCTCTCGGGCCGCCGGGTCGTCGTCGATGACGACGACGCCGGGTCCTGTGACGCGGGTGTCGGCTTCGTGCGTCAGCGCCGGCTCCAGCGTCGTCACTCCAGAGGCCGACCGCCTGTCGACCACGGTGGCAGGGATGTGAGCGGTGAAGGTCGTACCCTTTCCGAGCGCGCTCGTGACGGAGATGTCGCCGTCCATCATCTGGCAGAAGCGCCGGCTGATGACGAGACCGAGTCCGGTTCCTCCGTACTTGCGCGTGGTCGACGCGTCCGCCTGGGTGAACGCCTTGAAGAGCTTCCCGACCTGCTCCGCGCTCATCCCGATCCCGGTGTCGCTGATGGCGAAGCGAATCAGGTCGCCGCCCGGCCTCGACTCGCGCTTGACGACGAGACCTATCTGCCCGGCCTCGGTGAACTTGCACGCGTTGCTCAGCAGGTTGAAGAGCACCTGCCGAACGCGCGTCACGTCGGCGTGGACGATCCCGATTCCGGCGTCACACTCGACCTTCAGGCGGTTGTCGTTTTGCTCGAGCAGCGGCTTGACGGTGGTCACGATGTCGTCGATCGTCTGGCGAAGCTCGAAGTCCTCGAGGAAAAGCTCCATCTTGCCAGCTTCGATCTTCGAGAGGTCGAGGATGTCGTTGATGAGAGAGAGCAGGTGCTTGCCGGCCGAATGGATCTTCTTCAAGTTGGCCACCGCGGCCTCCTGACCGGCGTCCTGGGCATCCTCGGTCAACATCTCGCTGTAGCCGATGATTGCGTTCAAGGGCGTGCGCAGCTCGTGGCTCATGTTGGCGAGGAAGGTGCTCTTGGCGCGGTTGGCATCTTCGGCGCGGTCGCGCGCCACGCGGAGCGCGCCGTCGCGGTGTTGGATCTGCTCGAGCATCTCGTTCAGCGCAGCGCCGAGTAGGCCGATCTCGTCAGCGCCACCGGTCGTCGCACGTTTCGAGTAGTCCTCGGTCTCGGTGACCGCGTGGGCGGTCCAGGCGAGATCGAGGATCGGTCCCGAGACGAGGTGCTGGAGGCGCGACGACAGCAGGTAGCTCAGCGCGATCAGGACCGGGATCGCTATCACGAGCGCTCCGAGGTGGGCGGTGCCCCACTCCTCGGGAGCGTAGGAATCGTAGAGCGCCAGGCCGAGGACTGCGATCAGCAGCACCGCCGTGGTCGATCCCACGAGCAGCAGAGTGAGCTTCTGCCGCAACGACATGCCCCCGGTCCCGCCGCCGCTCACCGTGCCGTCAGGCTCCCGCGCTGCCCTCGAGCAATTTCGTGACGATCACGTTCTCCGAGGTGAGAGTTCGATGCACGGGGCACCGGTCCGCAATCTCCAACAGACGCTTCCGCTGCTCGTCATCGAGAGGTCCGTCGATCTCCAGTTCGCGATCGATGCGATCGACGCGCCCCGTTTTCGTCTCGCAAGCGGCGCAGTCAACCTCCGCGTTGGCCATGGCGCGCCGCATCCCGTCCGTCGGTTGCGTGATCGTGTCCGAACGGAGGTCGATCACGGTCGTCACCGAGACTCTCAATCCCACGCGAGAATGTCCGTGGAGATGGGCTCGGCCCCCAGCTGACGGAGCAGCGTCGTCACCTGCCCGCGGTGGTAGGTCGAGTGGTTGACCATGTGCTGAACGAGCTGCCACAGGGGCGCCGCATCAGCGACGCCTTTCGTGCTCCGATACTCGATGACCCGGGCCAACTTCTCTTCGTCGAGGCGCTCGAACCAGTCCCAACGGCCCGCTTCGACCTGGTGCCAGCGGCGGCGCACGCCGTCGACGTCCGTGAAACCACTCTCGCTCAGCATCTTTGGCGGGGCTCGACCCTCGAATCGCTCTTGCCAGATCCACTCGGAGCTGAGCACGTGTACGAGCGTGCCCCGAACCCCGCCGTGGCTCGAGGCCAGGTCGCGAGCGAAGGCTTCGGGCGCGAGGGTTTCGCTGGCGGCGAGAGCCCGATGGTTGGCCCAGCCGGTGTATTCGAGCAGTCGTCGAACGTCGGATCTAGCGAGCATCGGCCTCGTTCCGGGTGAGGGATGGTGCGGATTATACGGAAGCGTCTCGCGCGGCTATGCTGAGCGACGCTCGGCTCGCTGTTCGCTCGAGGCAGGACAGCCGCGGTCGGGAAGGATGCAAGCTCGACGCATCGAGCGAGAGGAGGCCGCATGTCCGTTGCCCGAGTGACCGAGATCTGGTCGTCATCGCCGAACAGCTTCGAGGATGCCGTGCGCCTCGGCGTCGAGCGAGCCAACAAGACGCTGCGAAACGTGAAGGGCGCCTGGGTCCAGGATCAGAAGGTGTCGGTCGAGGACGGCAAGATCACGGAGTTTCGCGTCAACCTCAAGGTGACCTTCATCCTCGCTGACTGAGCCGTCCGCCGAACTCGGCTCCCGGGTCTCCCTTGCGCGATCCCACCGAGTCGCCACATGCGGTACACACGTACTCGTAGAGGTCCCCGTCGGGCAGCACGAGCAGCAGCCGCTCCCGCACGGGCTGCGGCGCCCGGCATCGCGAGCAGAAGAGCACCGACGCCTGGAATTCTTCGAAAGCATCCGGCGTCTGCTGGCGGGGGGCCGCGGCAGGCCTGCCTGGAAACGGGGCCCGGGGGTTGCGTCGCTGCATCACCAGGGAAGGTAGCCGTCGACACCGGATCGCGTCAACCCCCCGTGCTTGACGGAGTGGTAGGCGGCGCTATCCTGCAGGCCTCTGCGGAGCATCGTTCGAGGGGTCGGTGGGCACACCGCCGGGGCGTCCGCCATTTGCAGTGAGTGCAAAGTCCAGAAGGAGAGCCCATGCGCATTCGTCTTTCCCAAGTAGTCGGGCTCATGGCCCTCAGCACAGTCGCATTCGCCCAGGCCGCGCCGCGCGCCAACCCGTCGGTCGCGGTCGGCGGCAAGCAGGTCTCGGTCGAGTACGGTCAGCCCTCGCTCGGCGATCGGACCGTTGACGCGTTGCTTTCGCAGCTGCCCAAGGACCGGATGTGGCGCGCCGGTTCCGAGCAGGTCACGACTTTCGAGAACGCCGGCCCCGTGACGCTCGGAGACAAGCAAGTCGCGGCCGGCGAGTACTCGCTCTACCTCCACTGCGCAGAGGACGGCACCTTCTCCGTCGTGTTGAACGAGGTGCTCGGTCAGCCGCTCGGCAAGATCTTTGCGGCAGCACCGGACAACCTGAAGGAAGCGCCCTGGCCTCACTTCAACTATCAGGAAGAGATCGGGGACAAGGAGGTCGTTCGCGTGCCCATGGCGGGCGGGATGTCCGAGGAGAACTCTGACCGCTTCACGATCAATCTGATGCCGTCGGGTGACGGCGCCACGATGAAGATGAGTTGGGGCACCCAGACCTGGAAGGTCGACCTCAAGCCGGCGAGCTAGCAGGCCGTCTCTTGAGCCCCTCTCCCCTGGGGGAGGGGCTCGTACTATTGCTAAAGCACCGGGTTCTCCCTGTGCTCGCCAAAGACTTCCCGCAGGCCACTCGCAATCTCCCCGACGGTGGCGTAGGCGAGCGCCGCCTCGATGATCGTCGGCAGCAGTTCGCCGCCGCTTCTGGCGCGGTCGAGCAGGGCATCGAGGCTGGCGCGCCAGGCGGGTTCGCTGCGCTTCGCGCGCAGCGCGCGCACCCGCTCCACCTGGGCGCGCTCGATCTCGGGATCGATGCGCAGCAGCTCGATCGGGGGCTCGTCCGCCGCGTCCTGAAAGCGGTTGACGCCGACCACGATCCGGTCGCCGTCTTCGAGATCCCGCTGGTAGCGATACGCGGACTCCTGGATCTCGAGCTGCATCTCACCCTGCTCGATCGATCGCAGCGCACCGCCTCGCCCCTCCAGGCGTTCGAGGATGCCGAGAGCCTCGCGTTCCAGCTCGTCCGTCGCCGCCTCGACGGCGTAGGCGCCGCCCAGCGGATCGGCCGTGTCGGCCACTCCCGACTCGTGGGCGATGATCTGTTGGGTACGGAGCGCGAGCCGTGCCGCGGCCGCGGTCGGCAGAGCGAGCGCTTCGTCCTTGCCGTTCGTGTGAAGGCTCTGGCAGCCGCCGAGGACCGCTGACAGCGCCTGCAGCGCGACGCGCACGACGTTGTTGTCGGGCTGCTGTGCCGTCAAGGTCACGCCACCGGTCTGGACATGGAAGCGCAGCATCTGAGCCTTCCGGCTCGCCACGCCGAGCCGATCCCTCACCAGCCGGGCCCAGAGCCTTCGTGCGGCGCGGAACTTTGCGACCTCCTCCAGAAAATCGGAGTGGCAGGCGAAGAAGAACGAGACCCGTTCCCCAAAACGCTCGGGGTCGAGCCCGGCCGCCTGCGCGGCCCGGTAGTAGGCGAGGGCGTTCGCGAACGTGAAGGCCAGCTCCTGGGCCGCCGTCGCGCCGGCCTCGCGGATGTGGTAGCCGGAGATCGAGATCGGGTTGAAGCGCGGCAGGTGCTCGGCGCAATACGCGAAGACGTCGGTGACGAGACGCAAGGAAGGCTCGGGCGGGTAGATGTACGTTCCGCGCGCGACGTACTCCTTCAGGATGTCGTTCTGAACGGTCCCCGAGAGGGCCGCTTCGGGTGTGCCGCGTCGGCGCGCCACCGCGACGTAGAGGGCGAGCAGCGTCGATGCCGTGGCGTTGATGGTCATCGAGGTGGAGACGCGATCGAGCGGGATCCCTTCGAGCAGCGTCTCCATGTCTTCGAGGCTGTCGATCGCAACTCCCACGCGGCCGACCTCGCCGAGCGCCTCGGGCGCGTCGGAGTCGTACCCGATCTGGGTGGGGAGGTCGAAGGCCACCGAGAGGCCGGTCGTGCCCTGCTCGAGCAGGTAGCGGTAGCGCTGGTTGGACTCCTCGGCCGTCGCGTAGCCGGCGTACTGACGCATCGTCCAGAGCCGCGTGCGATACCCCTCCGGGTAGAGCCCGCGGGTGAAGGGAAAGACACCCGGCTCGCCCCCGCGTTCCGCTTCGGTGGGGATGTTCGCCGGGCCGTAGACGCGCTCGCGGGGCAGCCCCGACGCCGACTCGAACTCGGCGCGACGCGTCTTTTTCGCCTCTGTGTCGGGCTTCGGCACCGGCCGCGACACTACCACAGCGCCTCGCAGCGGCCGGGCCGCCCGAGCCTTTGCTTGACAGCGGCTCGCGGGACTCCGCATAATTTTTCGGAACGGCCAGAAGCCAGAGCGAGAAAGCCCAAAGCGATGGAGCGCACCGACCAGAAAAGCAGCGAAGATCTGAAGCGGCTCGTCAAAGAGCTGGGCGACACGATTCAGCGCACGCTGGCGGAGTCGCCGCAGATTTCGAACTGTCTCAATCGCATGCGCTCCGAGGGCTACGAGGTTTCTCTCATGCTGGAAGCCACGATCGGCTTCAACCGTCGCGACCAGCAGGAGGCGGAGATCTCGACGCTCGACTTCCGCGTCGCGAAGCCGGAACCCTCGGAGCCCAAGATGACTCCGCTCGACCGGAGGTTCCTTCGCTCGCTGAAGATCGCCGTCGAAGACGAGTAGCCGCCCCGATCCGCCGACGATCCACGGAAAGCCACGGAGACACAGAGACACGGAGCAACGGCGCTCGATCCCTCGCCATCCCGATCCACACGATCAGACGATGAACGGATAGCCACGGAGGCACGGAGTAACGGCGCTCCGATTCTTCGCTATCCCGATCGATCTCCGATCAGCTACTGAATCCCCTGCCCCGCCGTGACTCCGATGCCAAACGGATCGGTCATTTGATCCGGTAGACGCGGGCCCGCGGGGCCTCGAAGACGGATTCGAGCAGCAGCTCGGGCGGGAACGACACGCTCTGGTTGCCGTACAGGCAGAGGAAGCGCGCGCCGAGCTCGCGCGCGATCAGCCGCGCTGCCGCCGGATCGCTCGTTTCGAAAAAGCGCATCACCTGTGTGAAGCGGCGCTGCCGTTCAGGGCGCGGGACGAACTGCGAGTAGAAACCGATGAAGCGTGTGTACGGCACGCGACGACCGTGCAGAACCATCGGGGGCGGGGGAAACCTCTGAAGGTCGGGTCTTTGGAGGACGACGTCGCCTGGCCCGGTGACCTCGGCCAGCGCCGCCATTGCGTCGACCGCGTCCCTCGTGATGACGAGGGGCGGCGCCCGCCGTTTCGCCGCCATCAACTGGAGGGTGCTGGGTAGCATCAGGCTGGCCGCCACGGCGAGTCCGACGACGCGCCGCCAACCGCGGAGCCGCAACTGCGCCAGGCCGATCGCAGCGAACACCCACATCACCAGGCCGCTCTGTTCGAAGAAGTAGAGCGCCTCATTGAAAGGGCGCTCGCGATTGCCGCTCTCGAGCGGAGAAACCCTGAACAGCAACCCGATCAGCCACCCGGAAAGGGCGAGCCCGGCGACGATTGCAGCGGGGCTCGATCTGGCCAGCAGGGCGCGGCCAGCGGGCCAGACTCCCGCGAGCCGCAGACCCAGCGCCGCGACGAGCCAGATCGGCGTCAGCAGCCAGACGGGAGCGAGATCGAGCCCGAGGTCGTCGCTGGTGTCGGCGACCACCAGCAGCGGATCGATCGCCACCTCCATGGTTCGGCCTGCGCCTCCCGTCGCGAGCACGAGGATCACGAGCGCCAGCACACCCGCGATCACCAGCAGCGAGCGCCTCTCGCGGGCCATCACTGCCGCAAAGCCGATCGCGGCGAGCAGTTGCGCCGCCAGGAACACTTTGAAGAAGGCCGCCGCAACAGCGACGCCGGCGGCCAGGGGCAACCAGCCAGCACCTTCGTCGTTCAGATGGCGCGCCAGCGCGACGACACAGGCCGCGACCATCGCAACCGCGGGAATCAGCGAGTTGGAATGGAGGATCGAGACGAGCCCCGCGCTTCCCTCGAACAGGCTGACCCACAGGTCGATCCCGCGCCCCCACGCGAACAGGAAGCTGAGATCACTGCCGAGCAGCAGCCATCCCACCAGCGCGACGGCTCCCGCACCACCGCCGATGGCGGCGGTGAGTCCTCGGAAGGCGATCACGAGCGCGATCGCGCCGAGCGTGTTGTCGAAGCGGGAGAGGGAGTCGTAGGGGTGGATGCCCGCCCAGCGCAGCGCGGCGGCGCGCACCAGCGGGTGACCGAGGTGATAGCTGAGCGGGACACCGGCCAGGCCGGGGACCTGGGGGTCGCCCGTGTGGGCGAGCTCGAATGCGAGGCCGGTGTGGAAGGCGGCGTCGTCGGGAAGCAGCGCGTCGGCTGCGAAGCTGCCGTCGCTCGTCATCCGGTTCTGGTGGAACTCTGAGGCGGCGACGAAAGCGACGAGCGCGAGGGCCGGCAGGGCGGCGCCGCGCAGCGTCGGGCCGTCCGCCAGGCGCCACTCCCTCCAACCGATGAGGGCGAAGAGCCCCAGGCAGACCGATCCCGCCGGCAGCAGCCAGTCCGCGCCGCTCGCGAGCGCGACCGAGTAGCCGAGCGCCACCCAGCTCCAACCGAGCGGCAGCACGAGCGTCAGGTCGGGCGACAGCCGTAGCAGCCGTTGAATCCCTACGCCAGGGCCGACGAAACCGATGAGAACGAAGAGGCCGTAGGCGCCGCTAGCCGAAAGCCAGCTCTCCGTCATGCCTCAACTCGCGCGCAGCAGGCTCAAGCGCGCGGGTTGAGCGCCGCGAGACCCGCGAAGCGTGCCGTCGGACCCAGCTCCTCCTCGATCCGGAGCAGCTGGTTGTACTTGGCGATGCGGTCCGAGCGCGATGCCGAGCCGGTCTTGATCTGACCGCAGCCTGTAGCGACCGCCAGGTCGGCGATCGTCGAGTCCTCGGTTTCGCCGCTCCGATGGCTGATCATGCACGTGTAGCCGGCGCGGGTAGCGACCGCCATGCAGTCCAGGGTTTCGGTCAGGGTGCCGATCTGGTTGACCTTCACGAGCACGGAGTTGGCGACGCCCGCCACGATGCCCTCGGCGAGGATCTCCGGGTTGGTCACGAACAGATCGTCGCCGACGAGTTGTACCTTGTCGGTCAAGGCTTTCGTGAGCTCCTTCCAGCCGTCCCAGTCGTTCTCGCCGAGTCCGTCCTCGATCGACACGAGCGGGTAGTCGTTGCACCACTTGCCGTAGTCGGCGATCAGCTCCGCCGCGCTCTTGCGGCCTCGGCCGGACTTTTTGAATACGTAGTCCTTGGCCTTTTTGTCGTGGAACTCGCTCGCCGCTACGTCGAGGGCCAGGGAGATCTGCTCGCCCGGCACGTAGCCCGCGACCTGGATCGCCTCCAGGATCATCTCGATAGCCTGCTCGTCGGACTCGACGTCGGGAGCGAAGCCGCCTTCGTCGCCCACGGTGGTCTGGAAGCCCTTCTTCTTGAGCAGGGTCTTGAGATGATGAAACACCTCGGTTCCCATCCTGAGCGCCTCGCTGAACGAGTCCGTGCCGTGCGGGACGACCATGAACTCCTGGAGATCGACCTTGTTGTCCGCGTGGGCGCCGCCGTTGAGGATGTTCATGAACGGTACCGGCAGGGTTCGCGCGTTCGGTCCGCCCAGGTAGTGGAAGAGTGAGAGGCCGCTGGCGTCCGCCGCCGCCCGGGCCGCCGCTAGCGAGACGGCCAGCATCGCATTGGCGCCCAGCCTGCTCTTGTTGGGCGTGCCGTCCAGCTCGATCATCAGCTGGTCGAGGAGCGGCTGATCGCAGGCGTCCTCGCCGGCGAGTTCCTCGGCGATCGAGTCGTTCACCGCCGCGACCGCTTCGAGCACGCCCTTGCCGAGGAACTTCGACTCGTCCCCGTCGCGCCGCTCGACCGCTTCGCGCTCGCCCGTCGAGGCGCCCGAGGGAACGGCGGCGCGCCCCAGGGAGCCGCCTGTGAGCAGTACCTCGGCCTCCACCGTCGGGTTGCCACGGCTATCCAGGATCTGTCGCGCGAAGACGGATTCGATCGTTGTCATGACTCTCCTTCGGGGGTCACTCTGCCGCCCCGAGTCAGCTCTCGTCGCTGTCGTCGGGCTCCTCGATCCGGCATTCCTCGCCAGGCGTGACGACGACGACGCCGCCGTCGGTGACCGTATGGCGTCTGCGATCTTCGTCGGCATCGTAGCCGATCACGGCACCGCGCGGCAGCTCGACACGCGCGTCGATGATGGCTTTTCGGACCCGCGCCCGGCGATTGATGGTCGCATTCGCGAAGACGATCGAGTCCTCCACGCTGCAGTAGGAATGGACTCGCACCCCCGGCGAGAGGATCGAACGCTCGACGCGACTGCCCGAGACGATGCAGCCCACGGACACGATCGAGTCGGTCGCGCTGCCGCGCCGACCCTCGTCTGAGAAGACGAACTTGGCCGGCGGGTACTGGGGCTGGTGGGTCCGGGTCGGCCACTCGGGATCGTAGAGGTTGAACAGCGGGTCGACCGAGACGAGGTCCATCGACGCGTCGTAGTAGGCGTCGAGGGTGCCGATATCGCGCCAATAAAGCGACTCCTTCCTGTTCTCGTCCCAGAACGGGTAGCTGTAGACGCGCTCACCGGAGTCGACGAGCGCCGGGATGATGTCGCTGCCGAAGTCGTGGGTCGAGTCGCCCCCGGCGTCGCTCCGCAGCGTTTCCCGCAGCAGCTCCGCGTCGAACACGTAGACGCCCATCGACGCGAGGCAGCGGCCGGGAGAGCCGGGCGCCGCCCTGGGATGCTGCGGCTTCTCGACGAAGGCCTCGACGCGGTCGTCCTCGTCGACCTCGAGCACTCCGAAACGGGCTCCGCTCCCGATCGGAACCTCGATCGAGGCGATCGTCAACGCGGCGCCGTGCATGATGTGGGCGTCGAGCATCTTCCCGTAGTCCATCTTGTAGATGTGGTCGCCGGCGAGCACCAGCACCCAACGCGGCTGCTCCCGATCGATCAGGTAGAGGTTCTGAAACACCGCGTCGGCCGTGCCCTCGTACCAGCGCTCGCCGACGCGCATCTGCGGTGGCAACACGTCGATGAACTCGTCGAGCTCGGCGTTGACGAAACTCCAGCCGCGGCGGATGTGACGCTGCAGGCTCTGGGACTTGTACTGCGTCGCGATCAGGATGCGGCGGATGCCGGAATTGAGGCAGTTGGACAGCGTGAAGTCGATGATGCGATAGGGACCGCCGAACGAGACCGCAGGCTTCGTGCGCTCGCGGGTCAGCGGGTAGAGTCTCTCCCCGGCGCCGCCGGCAAGGATGACGGCGATCAGGTCTCGGAGGATTGCGACGTTCATGCCCCGGGTGTCCCCTGGGCGCCCCGATCGCCCGCCGAGCGGGGGAGCCTGGGGAGCGAAACTATACCCAGCCGCCCGCCTCGAAGCCAGCCGAACCCGCGCCGGAGTGGCCAGCTAACACCGTTCAGATCATCGATTTCCGGGGATCCGGCGGCTTCGCTACTGGCTTATTGACACACCCTTGACGCGTTGCTAGCCTGCCAGGTAGTGCTGGACGTATCTTTGCCTGCAAGGAGGAGCCTTTTGGTCAAGACCGCGCACCGAGCGGGGGGCTTCGCACTCGTTCTCGCGCTGATCGCAACGCAAGCCCCAGCCGCCGACGGCCGCCTGCTGGGGTGGGTGGAGGACGGCCGTGGCAGTCCTGTGCCGGGAGTCGTCATCTCCCTCTTTGGCAAAGGCATCGCGGGTGGTGGACTCGTGACCCTCTCCGACAGCTCGGGACGCTTCCTACTCTCCTCGCTGCCGGCCGGGTCGTACACGCTGCGGGCTCTCGTGGGCGGCCTGGACCGCGCCGCGTTGCGCCGTGTGACGGTGCTCCCGGGCGAAGACTCCGTCTTCACATTGAACCTCCAGCCGCCCGGCGAAGTCGCTCAGACCACAGAAACCCTCTCGAGCTCAGATGGGGCGGCTTCGGTACGCGAGCTTCGCTGGCTGCTGCGCCGCAAGAAGCGCTCCGTTCTCGAGCAGCAGGCAGAGACGGTTCCCGTCGAGGCCAACGATGAGCCGGTCGTGGTGACCGCCGCCATCGAGCGCCAGGCGCCGGCCTGGATGCAGGTCGACGGTGCGGTCGAGGTTCTCGCCAACCCGTGGACGATGGAAGGTGAGGGCGAAACCGCCAGCTTCGGAGTCTTGAGCCTCGAAGGCCAGCTGACCGACAGCCTCCGCTGGCGGCTCGCCGGTATGCTCGCCGAGAACGAGCAACGCACCTGGCGCAGCGCCGCCGAGTTCTTCTTCGACGGGCAGGAAGGGCACGTGGTCCACGTCGGAGCGGGCTACGGACAGCAGCCGCTGCGACCGTTCTTCTCGTCGCCGGATGAGTGGGAAAGCCGAACGATCGGCGCTGTCTTCCTGAACGACACGATCGACCTCTCGGATTCTGTGAGGGCCAGCCTCGGAGCGCGTTATACCTACCTCGGCTTCGTCAAGGACTCCAACCGGATTGATCCCGCCGTGGCGATCGAGTTCGACGTCGACGCGGCGACTCGCTTGCGCGGGGCCTGGACGACCAGCACCGTCGCCCCGGGCGGCGACCTGCTGGCCGTATCGAGCTTGTCCGCCGCGCCCGACCTGGCGATGGCCTCGGTGGCTCGCGACCTGGAACCCGAGCACGTGGCCCGTTACGAGATCGGCGTCGATCGTCTCGTCGGGGAAGCCACGCTCGGAGCATTCGGCTTCTACGAGGCCGCCGAAGACCCGCTCGTCAACATCGCCAGCGACCAGCGCACGCTGCGTATTCTCAACGGCTCGGCCTACACGTCGAGGGGTGTGGGCCTCTCGTTCGCGAGGCGATTCGGCGCCGTGCTCGGCTCCGTAACGTATCGTTACGGGTCCTCTCAGGCCGCCCTGTCGAATGCTGTGCTGCTCGACTGGGGCCAGGCTGGCTTCTCCCAGGCGGGCTTTCAGGATGTCGTCACGCGGGTCGAGACGTTCATCGACCAGAGCGATACGCGCGTGGTGGCCTTCTACCGCCTCAATCGCCTCGATTCCGACTCCGAGTTCGGGGCCTCGCTCAGCTCCCGTTTCGATGTTCGTTTGATGCAGCGCCTCCCGTTCCTGTCCTCCATGGCGCGAACGGACTGGGAGCTCACGCTCGCCTATCGCAACCTCTTCTATGGGGAGAGCGAAGGCGCGCTACTCGACGAGCTTGCGGTCGTCGATCCTCCCAAGCAACTCATGGGCGGAATCGCGATCCGCTTCTGATCCCGGACCCCCTTCCGGGCCCACCAAAGTATCGGATCGTGATTCAAACGTCTGGATTCGACCCGTTGGATGGAGCCGAAACAAACACTAGAATCAGTAAGTTACGGCGACGTTGCGATCGGGGCCTTGGCTCATCTTTTGCAGGCATGGGGAAACGGGTCTGTGTCTATCAAGCCATTTCGTCAGGCATTGCAGCGTAGCGGCACAAGCCCCCCAAGGCACCCTTGCGGGGGCGTGGCGAGGCGAGGCCACATGACCCGGGTCCTGCGCCACAAAGTCGTGGTCCTCAGCCTCGCGCTGCTGCTCGCCGCCCTCGGGATCCACAACATCGTTTCCAAGGCGACCTGGTCGCTGATCGACGACGGCGTCTTCTGGAAGTCCACACCCGCCGGTGTCGTCGCCGCGCGAGTCGCGATCGACGGTCCCGCCGCTCGCGCGGGGCTGCGCGTCGGCGACGTGCTGATGGGGGTCGGCCGGCAGGAGGTCCACGATCCGGAGCAGGTCGCGCGCATCCTCTCCGAGCGGAGACCGGGCGAGCACCTCCACTACTCGGTGCTGCGCGTCGACGAGCGGCGCTCGCTCGAGATCGCCGTGGCGCCGCTGCCCCAGAGCAACGTCCCGCTGTTCTACTCGCTCTCGCTCGTCGGCTTCTTCAGCCTCGTGGTGGGGACGATCGTGATGTTGCGCCGGCGCCTGGATCCGGCGGCTCTCCATTTCTTCGTGATCTGCGTCCTGTTCTTCCTCATGTACTCCACTTCGTACACCGGGAAGCTCGACGCACTCGACTGGGTCCTGTTCTGGACCGATCACCTGTCGATCCTGTTCCTTCCGGTCGTGTTCCTGCACTTCTGCCTCTCGTTCCCGGAGCGCAAGCTCGCCAGGAGCCGATCCTGGCTGATCCCGGCCGCGTACGTGCCGGCGCTAGCGCTGGCGGGAGCGGCGGTAGCGAGCCACGTGCTCTTCGTCACGACGGCGGCAGGAAGTGTCCTGTGGCAGGTGAGCGCGACCATCGACCGCGTCCAGCCGCTGTACTTCGGGGTGTTGTTCACCGCCAGCTTCGGCGTGCTCCTGCACTCGTACCGAAGCGCCCGGCGCGCAGTGGTGCGCCGCCAGATCCAGTGGCTCGTGTGGGGGACCGGAGCCGGCGTGCTGCCCTTCCTCCTCTTCTACGCGGCGCCGTTCGCGTTGGGCGTCGAGCCCAGCCTGGCGATGAAGCTGCTCGGCTACCTGCCACTCGCGCTGATCCCGATGTCGCTGGCCCACGCGGTCGTCAAACAGCGGCTTTTGGACGTCGAGCTGATCTTCAGCCGCTCGCTCGTCTACACGCTGGCAACGGCGGCGACGATCGCGGTGTCTCTGCTGTTGTTGCGCCTCTTCCGCGTCCTGGGCATCGACGCGGCCGAGTCCGGCGGCACTCTCGTGGCGGTGCTCAGCACGCTGGTCGTGGTTCTGCTGTTCACGCCCGTCAAGACCCGGATCCAAGACGCGGTCGACCGCATCCTCTACCGCGAGCGCTACCTGTCGAGGCGCGCGCTGCTGCGGCTGTCTCAGTCGCTCAACACCGAGCTCGACCTCGCGCGCGTGACGGAGCGGCTGATCCGCGAGTTGCAGTCGGCTCTCGGCATCGACGCCATAGCCGTCTTCCTTCCGGAGGCCAGCGGGGACTACGCGATCTATCGCTCCAAGGGCTGCGCCCCCGAGGCGGAGGCAGTGAGACTGCCGGCGCGCGGAATGCTGATCCAGAAGGTCAGCGCCGGGGCGCCGGTCAACGTCGAGCTCTCGCCGGGGGCTCTCACCGAGTCGGCGCCGCTCGACCTTTCGTACTACTTCCCGTGCCAGGTGCGCGGCGAGCTGATCGCCATCCTCGGGATCGGACGCAAGGACGGCGCTGACTCCTTGAACAGCGAGGAGATCGACCTGCTCCAGGCCGTCGCCGGTCAGTCGGCTACCGCGTTCATGAACGGGCGTTTGTACCGGAGTCTCCACAAGAAGGCCGACGAGCTGCAGCGCCTCACCGAGTACAACCAGAGCATCATCGAGGGCATCGATGCGGGCATCGTCGTGGTGGGCCTCGACGGCCGCATCGCACGCTGGAATCGGGCGATGGAGTCGCTCTACGGGAAGCGACGCCTGGAGGTGCTCGAGCGCCACCTCGACGAGATCTTTCCCGAGCCCTTCATGAGGGCAATAGCGCAGAGTCTCGAGCCCTCACAGGACGGTGAGATCTCACACCTCTACAAGCTCAAGCTGCCCGCTCCGAGCGGCCGTCAGCTGATCGTCAATACCGCCATCGCTCCCTTCGAGGGGCAGGGCGGGGTGCGCAACGGCTCGATCCTGATCCTCGAGGACGTGACGGCCCGCGTGCGTCTCGAGGAGCAGCTCCAGCACTCCGACAAGATGGCGTCGATCGGCTTGCTCGCGGCGGGCGTCGCGCACGAAGTGAATACGCCACTCGCGGGCATCTCGTCCTACACCCAGATGCTACTCGGCATGGAGCAGCCCGAGGAAAACAGCGTGCTGCTCGACAAGATCGAGAAGCAATCCTTCCGGGCCGCGAAGATCGTCAACAACCTGCTCAACTTCTCGCGCTCCGGCGGCCTCGAGGCTGAGCTGCTCGACCTGAACAAGGTCCTGGTGGACGTGCTGTCGCTCCTGGAGCATCAGTTCGACGGATCGCGCATTACGATTCGCCGCGAGCTGGCCAGCGAGCTGCCGCGCGTCAGCGGCAATGAGAACCGCCTCCAGCAGGTCTTCTTCAACCTGATGCTCAACGCTCGCGACGCGATGTCACACGGCGGCTGGTTGACGCTGACCAGCCGCATCGACCGGGAAGCCGTCGTCGTCGAGGTGAAGGACACCGGCACCGGCATCGAGCCCGAGGTCGTGCGCCGCATCTACGACCCCTTCTTCACCACCAAAGGGGTGGGGCGCGGCACGGGTCTGGGGTTGTCGGTTTCCTACGGCATCGTGCACGAACACGGCGGGACGATCACGGTGGAGAGCATGCCTGGGCAGGGCACGACCTTCACGGTCGTGCTCCCCAAGGGCCGCTCCGCCGCGAGCGAGGTCGCCACACGCTGAACCGGCCAGGCGGCCGCATCCTCGTCGTCGACGACGAGGAGGTCATGCGGGACGTCATGCTGACGTTGCTGAGCGGCGCCGGCTACGAGGTGGAGGTGGCGGCGGACGGCGCCACCGGTCTGGCGCTCACCAAGGCCGGCTCCTTCGACGCTGCCGTGGTGGACGTGATGCTGCCCGATGTCTCCGGAATCGAGCTGCTCGAGGAGCTGAAGCGCGTCGATCCGGACCTGGTGGTGATGATGATCACGGCGTTCGCCTCGGTCGAGACGGCGATCGACGCGATGAAGAAGGGCGCTTTCGACTACGTCGCGAAACCCTTCAAGCACGAGGAGGTTCTCCACATCCTCGGCAACGCGCTGCGCCAGCGCCGGCTCCAGGACGAGAATCGGCAGCTGCGCACAGCGCTGCGCGATCAGGCGCGTTTTACCGGCATCATCGGCAAGAGCGACTCCATGCAGGAGATCTTCCGCCTCGTCGGACAGGCGGCTCCGTCGCGCTCGACGATTCTGGTGGTGGGCGAGAGCGGCACCGGCAAGGAGCTGATCGCCAAGGCGATTCACACCAACAGCGCGCGCGCCGACAAGCCGTTCGTTGTCGTGAACTCCGGCAACCTGCCCCCGGACCTCCTCGAGTCCAACCTGTTCGGCCATGTGCGGGGCGCCTTCACCGGCGCCATCCAGAACAAGAAAGGGCTCTTCGAGATCGCCGACACGGGGACGCTCTTCTTCGACGAGATTGGCAACATCCCCGTCGAGACTCAGGCGAAGCTCCTGCGCGTGATGCAGGAGCGGGAGTTCATGCAACTCGGCGGCGTCGAGACCTTCAAGGTCGACGTCCGCATCGTGGCGGCCACCAACGTCGACCTCAAGCGCGCCGTCGAGGAGGGGACCTTCAGGGAAGACCTCTACTATCGACTCAACGTCATCACCCTCGAGCTGCCTCCGCTGCGGCAGAGAAAAGAGGACATCCCGGCTCTCATCTCGCACTTCACGGAGAGATACGCCAGCGAGAACGAGAAGGTGGTGCGCGGCGTGGCGCCGGAGGCGTTGCAGCCGCTGCTCGACTACGACTGGCCGGGCAATGTCCGAGAGCTCGAGAACGTCATCGAGCGGGGCGTCGTGCTGACCACCGACGAGATCATCAGTCGCGAACTGATTCCGGAACATGTCCGCAGCCGTCCCACGTTCCGGTTGCCCTCGATGGCGGTACCCGCGGAGGGCATCAACCTTCGCGAGGTCATCGGCAACTTCGAGCGCCGGCTGATTGAGTCGACCCTCGAGTCCACCGGTGGCGTTCAGAAGGAGGCCGCGCGGATGCTCGGTCTCAAGCCGACGACGCTCAATGAGATGATCAAGCGGCATCAGATCAGCCCCGCTCGGGAGCGGCGTGCCGCCGTCGCGCCGCCGATCAAGACGGGGACGGGTTGAGGGGACTTTGGGCGAAGCGACTCTAAAGGGCGTCCTCATCGAGCTGCAGCTGGCCGACGTGCTCCAGATGCTGGCCATTGGCAACAAGACCGGCGAGCTCCGGCTGAGCGACGGCGCTGCGCATGGCAGCATCTTCTTGAGCGAGGGACGCATCGTGCACGCTCAGACGGCCGAGCTCTCGGGCGAGGACGCCGCCTACGCCCTGGCCGAATGGAGGCGCGGCAAGTTCAGCTTCGAGCCCGGCGGCAAGGCGCCGCAGACGTCGATCGCCGCGAGCTACAACAGCGTGCTCATGGAAGCCGCGCGCCGGTCGGACGAGTGGCGCGTGATTCAACAGCAGATCCCGTCGACCGATCACGTCCCCGAGTTCGTCGTTCCCGAGAACCCCGGCGACAGCCAGTCTCAGATCAACCTCAACACCCGCGAGTGGCAGCTGCTCTCGAAGATCGACGGGCGCCGCAGCATCAAGGAGATCGCGACGGCGAGCGGGATGGCGACGTTCGATGCCGCCAGGCTTCTCTACGGGCTCGTGTCCACGGGCCTGCTGCGCGTCAAGGAGCCAGGCTAGAGGGCGCCGACAGCGTCGATCAGCGAGCGGTAGCGGCCGAGCACGGCGTCCCAGCGGTACTCTGTGTCCACATATCGACATCCGGCTTCGCCCATCCTGCTGGCGACTCCGCCCGACCGCACCAGCAGCTCGACCGCCTCGATGAACTCGCGAGCATCGGCGTAGAAGAGCCCGGCGCCCGAGCGCCGACAGTGGTCCACGAGCACCGGTGAGCGCGCGTTCGCGATCACCGGTGTGCCCAGGCCGAGAGCTTCGAGGAGCGTGATTGAGAGGCTCTCGAAGGGGCTCGGGCAGACGACGGCGCTGGCGCCGGCCATCGCGTCGAGCTTCTCCTGCTCACTGAGGTAGCCCAGATGGCGCACTCCAGGGACGCGCGGTTCCGGCATCGCCAGCCTGCCGATGAGGACCAACTGTGCGGCGCCGCGCACGTCGCGCCGGTAGCGCTCGTAGAAGTCGAGCAGCTCCGCGCAGCCCTTGCCGGCGTCGATGCGACCGGCGTAGAGCAGGTACGGGCTGAGAATGTCGTGTTTCGTCTTGAAGCGGTCGGGGTCCGTCGCGTCCGGCGCATCGATCCCGATCCCGGTCACGGCGTGGGGGCGCTCGCCGATCGCAAACCGCTCCGACACGAGTTGGGCCTCCGGGGGCGTCAGGAACGCGAGCGCGCGCGGCATTCCGAAGACCTCGCGGAAGATCCCGAAGCGCAGCGGTGGCTCGTCGTGAGTCGTCGGTACGAGGATCGAGCGATCGGGGGCGGCCCGTAGCCCCCAGTAAGTCGGGTAGTAGAGATACGTAAAGTACAGGATCGCGGAGTAGCGATCGGCCTGCTCGCGAAGTGCTTCGACGAGAGTCGGGACGGCGGGTCCCTGGCGCTCGAGCCAGTCGAGCTCCTGCTCTCGCGTCGGCGAACCGGCGTACAGCCGCTCGGAGAGGGCGTTGAATTCGTCGAGGTTGCGCTCGGCCTCGACGTCGAACCTGCAGACGCGGACGCCGTTCAGGCGTTGCTCACCCTTTGGAAGCTCGTTGCGCCACGTCACGTAGTCGACGGCCCGAGTGGTGAGCACGCTCACCTCGCGCTCGGCGACGAGCCGCTCTGCGAGGGCCCGTGCCAGCGCCTCGGACCCGCCCGTGATCTCCGGACCGTAGCGCTGCACCACGATCGCGACGGGACCGGCCGTGCTCACGCGCGCGGCCGATCGAGGACCCAGGCGCGCCGCGCGCGCACGAGAGCGCCAAGCCCCGCGAGCCGCTGCTCGACCGCGGCGCGGCTCACAAGACCCCGAGCGAGGCCAGGTGGCCGCGCAACGTGGCTTCGAGCCGTTCCGGCGTCAGCTCGTCGAGTCGCCGATTCTGACCCTCCAGCACCGCGCGACGCAGCCCGGCGTTCGTCGCCACGAGGTGAAGGAGCTCCGCGATCTCCTCGATGCGTTTGCTCGTCACCTGGAGCCCCGCGCCGCCCAGCGTGTCGCCCACGGCCGTGGACCGGTAGGCGACGATCGGCACTTTCAACAGCATCGACTCTACGAGGGGCACCCCGTACCCCTCGTGATCGCTCATCGAAACGAACGCGTGGGCCGAGGCGTAGCACGCGAGCAGATCCGCGTGATCGACGTGCCCGGTGAAGACGATCTCGTCCGGCGTCAGCCCCTCCTCGTAGAACAGCGACTGCAGCGCGTCGAAGTAGTGGCGCTCGAGCGGCTCGCCCGCGCCTGTCGTGCGCCTGGGGAGCTTGCCCACCAGCAGCAGCCGCAGCTCGGGGCCGATGAAGCGCTTCCAGTACGAGGCGATGCGGATCAGCTCGTCGTGTCGCTTATTGGGGACCACCCGGCCCACGAAGAGCAGGTTCGTGCGCCCGTCGTCGAGGGCTCGTCGCATGACGCGATTCGGGGGCTGCCGGTAGCGCCCAAAGTCCATGAAGATCGGCATCACGGCGGTCCTGCTGAATCCCTCCTGTTGGAGCTCTTTGCGGTTGAACTCGCTGTCGGCCAGCGCCAGGTCGACGTGATCCACGAGCTGACGCAGCTGGCGCCGACCGATCGTGCAGAGGCGCGCCATCTCCGCGTCGTACGAGGCGAAGAACTCGGCCGGCGTGATGTTGTGATACAGGATCGCGCGGCGCCCACGATGCTGGATCAGCGCGTCCGTCAGCGGCGAGGGCAGGGCGAAGTGGAGGATCACGACGTCCTCCGGGCCGCCCGGCTTCCAGTCGGAGAATGCGCGCCCGTCGCCGACGAGCGCCGGGTCCAGCTCGAGGGCGTAGACGTCGGCCTCGTGTCCCAGCTGGCGGAACGCCTCTCTCATCAGGCGCGCCGAGTCGCCGATCGCGTCTCCGGCGTGCAGGGCCGGCACCCACTGGTCGATTCTCACGTTGGCGTTCGACCCTCCAGAACGGGCCGGAGCAGGCCGTGCAGCAGGCGACCGAAGTCGCGGCCGCGAACTCGTGCGACCGCGCGGCGCTGCGTCTCGAGAACGGCGCCGCGCAGCGACGCGTCGCTCACGACGGAGTGCAGGATCTCCACTACGAGCTCCGGTCGCTTGTCGTGGAGCAGCACTCCGCCACCGTCGAGCGTCTCCGGCACGGCGCCGGCCGCGAAAGCCACGACGGGCACGTCCGCGAGCATGGCCTCGACGACGGGGACGCAGTAGCCCTCGTGTTCGGAGAGGCAGAGGAACACGTCCGCGAGCGAGTAGTAGCTGCCCAGCTCGTCGTCGTCCACGTGCCCTGTGAAGACGACCGAGTCGACCGCGAGATCCGTCACGAGCTGCGAAAGGCGGCCGTAGTAGCGCTCGTGACCACGGGTGTCGCCGACCAGCAGCAGCCGGCTGCTCGGGTCGATGGCCCGTTGGTACAAGGCGAAGACGCGGATCAGGTCCTCGATGCGCTTGTTGGGAATCAAGCGGCCGACGAAGAGGATGTTGGTGCGCCCGTCGTCGTAGAGCTTGCGGACGAGCTGCGAGCGTTTGCGTCGCAGCTTCTCGGCGTCGAGAACGATGGGCAGGACGCCCGTCGGGTCGAATCCCGCCACCACGAGCTCACGACGGTTGAACTCGCTGTCGCCGAGGGCCAGCTCGGTCCTCCGGGCGAAGCCGCGAAGCTCGCGGCGTCCGTGGTAGCAGAGGCCGGCGAGGTGGGGGTGAAAGCCGAGGAACCACTCGCCCGGTGTGATGTTGTGGTAGATCAGCACCAACCGGTCCGGGGCGCCGTAGACGAGCCTGCTGGCCGCGCTGCCGATCGAGAAGTGGAAGAGGCAGACCGTTTCCGGGCCCGAGACGTCGAGGTAGCGCCACAATGGTCGCGCGAGTCTCGCCATGCGGGGGTGGACGCTCTCTGCGTAGATCTCCGACTCGTGGCCGGCCGCTCGCAGGTGTCGCTGAATCTGCAGAGCTTCGTTCCCGATCGCGTCGCCGTACGAGAGGGCCGCAAGTAGCTGGTGGATCTGGCGCGGCCGCCCCGCGCTCACGCGACGCGTCCCTGGCCTGCTGCCTCCAGCAGTGCCAGGTACTTGGCCTCGATCACCGGCCAGGAGTAGTGGGTGTCGAAGTAGCGGCGTCCGTTTTCTCCGAGCGCCCGGCGCAGCGAGGCATCTCCCTCGAGCAGGGCCAGGGCCTCCCGGAACTCTTCGTAGCTCGCATAGTAGAGGCCGGCGTTCGAGCGCCGGCACTGACCGCGCAACACCTCGCACTTGGCGTTCGCGAGGACGGGTCGTCGCGCCCACCACGCCTCGAGGGTGACCATCGAGAGGCTCTCGTAGCGGGAGGGCATGAAGAGCAGCTCGGTTGCCGCGAGCGCGTCCCACTTCTCCTGATCTTCCAGGAAGCCGAGGTGCACGATACCGTCGTCCTCGGGAATCGGAATCACGGCCCTGCCGACCAGCGCCAGCCGCAGCTGGCTTCCCGTCTCCTCGCGGTAGCGCCTGAAGAAGTGAAAGAGCTGCCCGCAGCCCTTGTTCTGGTCGATCCGCCCCACGTAGAGCGCGAATGGTCGCTCGAGCCCGTGGCGCAGCCGGAAGCCATCGGGGTCCTGACGCTCGGGCAGCGCGGAGCCGACGCCGACGACGTCCCCGGGAACCTCCTGGTTGCCTGCGGCGAGCTGGATCATCTCCCGCTCCTCGACGCTGTTGTAGACGAGTGCGCGAGGGGCCCGGAAGAGCCGTGAGAAGATGCCGAGCCGGTAGACGCCGTCGTCCTCCGCGGTGGGGACCAGCAGGCTCCGGTCCTTCACGGCGAGCAGGCCGTGGAACGTCGTGTAGTAGCGATATGAGAAGAAGATGAAGAAGTCGTAGCGGTCCGCGCATCTCGCGACGTACTTGACGAGTCGGGGTGAGAACGGACCCTCCTCTTCGAGCCAACGCCGCTCGTCTTCGCCGCTGTGGTCCGAGCGGAACACGCGTTCGGTCCACTCCGCGAATCGGATCGGGTCGCGCGGGCGCTTCACGCGGAAGCGCCTCACCGTCAGCCCGCCGAGCTGCTCGGCGCCTTCCGGGTAGTGGTTCGCCCAGGTGATGTAGTCACTCGCGCAGGTCGTCAGGATCTCGACCTCGGCATGCCGAGCCATGTGCTCGGCGACGAGGCGGCAGTGGTACTCGGCGCCGCCGGCGATGTCCAGGCCGTAGCGCTGGACGACAAACGCCAGCCTCAACCGCTCTGCTCTTCGCCTCGCTCGTCGTCGGGGGCCTCGTCCTCGCGATACACGACCATCGACTCGAGTGTCTTCTCGCGCCGCTCCTGCAGCTCGAGGCGGCCCTGGAGCTGCAGGCTGCGGTTCTTCAGGCTCTGGACCTCCAGGTTGAGGCGCGTCAGCTCGAGCGACAGGTTGTGCAGAACGTGGACGTAGTAGGCGTTCAGATCCGCCTGTCGAGACAGAGCCGAGATCATGGGGTTCGGGTTCCAGAACAGCTTCTGGATCGGGCGCAGGACGGCCCGCATCCGCTCGAGCATCTGACCGACGAAGCCGCGGGAGCTGCGGTACACGGTCTCGGGGCCGAAGCGAAAGTTCCAGCGCTCGGGTTCGGCGCGGAAATCGGCGATGAAGTCCGTGTTGAACTCGTGAGCGTCGAGGACGGCGTCGAGCCGGCGATCCGCGATCTCCTCGAGCTCCTCCTGGGTGTACAGGCCCTTCTTCTTTTCCTCGATGCGCTGACGGATCGCGCGCATGATCGCATCGACGTCGACGTCGTCCGGGCGGATCTCGATGGTCATGCATTCACCTCAGCAGTGGCACCGGCTGGCCCTCGCCCGAATAGACGATGACGACGATCGCCACGGCCCATAAGGCGACCGCGAGGAGCAACGGCCGGTCGGTGAGGAGAATCTCCGAGGGACTGCCGCCCTGGTCCTTGCGATGCACGAGGTAAAGATAACGAAAGATGCCGTAAAGGACGAAAGGGATCGTCAGGCTCAGGAGATCCGTCTGAAACTTCTCTCGCGTTTCCTGCGCGAGCGTGTAAAAGGCGTAGGCCGTGACACAGGACGCGGTGACCACGGAGATCATCTGATCGAGGAGGTAGGGGCTGTATTCCGCCAGGATCTGACGGTGTTCCGATGCATTCTCGTTGAGCGAGGTCAATTCGTGGCGGCGCTTGGCCAGCGCCATGAACAGGGCCAGCAGGAAGGTGCAAACGAGCAGCCAGTCACTGATGGGGACGCCGATCGCCACGCCGCCCGCCACGGCTCGGATCACGAAGCCCAGGCTGAGTGCAAGGACGTCGACAATGACGACCTGCTTGAGCCGGAAAGAGTAGAGGAGGTTCAACGCCACGAAGCCGACGGCCCAGGCCGCAAACGGCAATCCCAGGGCGGCCGCGGTGGCCAGGCAGGTCACTCCCAGTACCAGGGCGACGAGAGCGGCCTGTCGCTCCCCGAGCGCCCCGCTCGCTACGGGCCGTAGTCGCTTCTTCGGGTGGTGTCGGTCCCGCTCGGCGTCCGCGATGTCGTTGATCAGGTAGACGGTCCCCGACAGGCCACAGAACAACGCGAAGGCGGCTGTCGCCAGCACCACGAGATTGAAATCGAAGAGGTGCTTGGAGAGCGCCAGGGCGGCGAAGACCACGAGGTTCTTCGTCCACTGGTGTGGGCGTAGAGACGTCCAGATGGCCCCGAGCTTCATGGATCGCGGAGCATCTTATCCAGGCCCTGCGTTTCGACGTGAGGACCTGGACCGGCCAGTGCTAGAAGCTGCCGATCGCTTCCTTCTCTTCCTCGTAGGTCTCGAAGACGGTCAGCAGCTTCGTGATGGCGAGAAGGTCTTCGATCTTCTTGGTCAGATTGAGCAGCTTGAGCTTTCCGCCCTTGCGCGACACGGTCGTGTAGCACCGGACGATCTCGCCGAGGCCGGCCGAATCCACGTAGGGGACATCGCCGAGGTTGAGGATCACCTTCTGCTTGCCGCCGCCGACGAGCTTGGTGACCGCCTCGCGAAGGGCGTCATCGCCCTCGCCAATGAGGATCTTTCCGTGCAGATCGAGGATGGTAACGTCTCCAGCTTCGCGCGCGACGATCTTCATAAGGTCTTCTCCGAGGCTCTCTTAGGAGGTAGGGAAACGCTGCAAGCTAGCATAGCGTCTGAACACGTGTCAACGATTGGCACGAAACACCGGGTTCGATGGCCCGCCAAAACGTCACGGCGATGTTCGTGCGGTGCGGCCATCAGCGCTAGAGCCGTTCCAGGTCTGTTTGCCGCCTTGCGGCCAGTTCCTCGCGAGGCGGGCGATTGAGCGGCACGACGCGCTGAAACGACTCTACTCCACGTCCCGGCGTAGCTTCTTGCGACTGCGTTTGCGTGCGAGGGCCTGCTTCGCGCGGCGCCGATCGCCGGGCTTTAAATAAAAGCTGTGCTTCTTGATGTCCTTGATGATGTCGGCTTGCTGCACCTTGCGCTTGAAGCGGCGGAGGGCGTTCTCGATCGACTCGCCATCCTGGACCTTGATCTCGGCCAAAGAAAGACTCACCCCCTCACTTCCGGGCTGGGTTCCGGGAAAGTCAGCCTTTCCCGTAGGTTACGGCGGTTGCGCAGACCCAGGATTATGCTAGGCGGATCCTTGCGGGGTGTCAAGCTGACGCCCCTCCCTTGCGGTGGTCAGACTGGCGGAGAATGATGCGATGCCGGGATGTCTGTACGTAGTGGCTACTCCGCTCGGGAACCTCGAAGACATCACCCTGCGCGCCCTCCGCGTGCTCCGGGAGGTCGCGCTGGTCTTGTGCGAGGATACACGCAGAACACTCAAGCTATTGAAAGCAAATAAGATAGACGTTCCAACCCTATCCTTCCACGAGCACAACGCGAAGCGCCGAACCCCTCAGGTTCTGCGTCGCCTGGATGCCGGGGCCGAGCTGGCCCTGGTCAGCGACGCAGGCACACCCACTATTTCCGACCCGGGCGCGACCCTCGTCGCGAGCGTGCGCCAACAGGGTCACGCTGTGATTCCCATTCCTGGCCCTTCCGCCGTCGCGACGGGGCTCTCGGTGTCGGGATTGTCGGCAGATCGCTACCTGTTTCGTGGTTTCCTGCCGGGGCGGGCGGGCGAGCGGCGGCGAGCACTCGATGAGCTGGCCGACGTCACGGAGACCCTGGTCTTCTTCGAGTCCCCCAGGCGTATCCGGGCGACCCTTTTGGAGATGAATCGGGTCTTCGGCGCCAGGAGCGCCTTCGTCTGCCGCGAAGCGACCAAGCGACACGAGGAGTACGTCGCAGCCTCGCTGCCCGAGCTGGCCGAGTCGTTCGCCGAACGGGAAGTGAAAGGCGAGATCACCTTGGTCGTGGGGGGAGCCTCGGGCGAGCGGCCTCGATTCGAGGCACCCGTGGAGCAGGTGTTTCTGGAACTTCTGGAACAGGGGCTCACGCGTCGGGCCGCCGCGAAGGAGACGGCACGCCGGACCGGAGGCAACGCGCGGGAGATCTACGCGAGGACGCTAGCGCACCGGAGCCGGGACGACTCCGGCTGAAACCCGTTGCGGAAACAACTCGTCTGGGGTGACGAGTCGCTCCGGCATCAGCACCGGCTTCATCAGGTCGAGTCGCTCGAAGCCGACGCCGAGTCGTGCCAGCCTGCGCTCCAGCTTGTCGGCATTCGTGAGGTTGACCGCCACCAGGGCCGCCGCGTCCGCGCGCTTCACGGCGCTCTCGTAGTCGTAGTACTCGAGCAACGTCGGGCCCAGCTTCGAAGAGCAGAGGATGCGTTCGCGCGACAAGAAGTTCAGCCGCGCCGCGATGGTGTAGTCGGTGTAGCAGTGCTCGACCCCGGCGGCCTCGAGTGCTTCGGCGAAGCCGCGCCAACGGGCATCGGCGCGCATGTTGGTGATTCCCTGGCCGCGCGACCCCAGCGCGCCGAAGACGCAGAGGGCGACGAGCACGGCGCGGCGGCGTCCGGACGACAACAGCTGCGGGAGCAGGACTGCCGCTACCGCGAACGAGAAGAGCAGGTAGCGCGGGTTCGCCTCGACGTGCGGCAGGGCGACAGTCGCGATGAAGACGTTGGCGCTCAGGTACGCGAGCAGCACGGCGTTCACGCTCCAGCCGTCGCGCCGGGATCGCCGCGCCGCGACGACGACGGCGACGGCGAACAGGATGGCGAACCCAGCCGCGAGGCCCCAGACGACCCGATCGAGCAGGCCGGGGTAGCCCGGGTCGTACCCGAACAGCACGGGAGCGTGATCCACAGCGGTCAGGTAGAGCCGATGGCCGAGACCTCCGCCCGGCTCGGGCTGCGGCCGGAGGGCCTCCCAGTGTCGTCGCGGGAGAAGATAGACGAACGACAGCCAACCATTGGCAGCGTTCCAGATCAGGCCGGGGAGGTAGCCGAGAACCAACCCGGCCCCCAGCGGGAACCAGGATCGAAGCACACGCCGCCGAGCCACCGCGAGCATCACGATGGCAACGGCGACGACGTGAGCGATCGCCACGATGTGGCACCAGAATGCCAGGCCGAGCAGCAGCCCTGCCGCCGCCGAGATCGTCGGTCGCGCCGTTTCGCGATCCAGCCACAGCACCAGCAAGAGGAGCGCCCAGGTCCCGAGCGCCAGCACCTCGGCGTAGTTGCCGTCATTGCTGAGGCTGTACTGCGTGACGAAAGTGGGTGAAAACGCGGCGAGCAAGCCGGCTCCTAGGGCGGCCCTCGGGCCGCCGGCGCGCTCCGCGAGGAGGAACACGGCGGCTACGAAAGCTGTGTAGAAGAGCATCGACACGGAGGCGTACGCCCGCGAGGCATCGAACCAGCGGAATAGAGGCGCCGCGACGTGCGCCTTGAGACTGCCGCTGTAGGGCTCTTTGGGGAGAAAGACCGGCCGCTCCTCGCCCTCGGCCACGTGGAGCGCCATCAGCCCCGCCACGGCGCCGTCGGCCGGTGTGTAGCCAACCGAAGCCCAACGCACGAGAGGCATCCTGACTGCGACGGTGAGCGCGAGGACCAGGCCGAGCGCCATCACACCGCTTTCGAGCGGAGGGGTGAGCGCGCGCCGCTGGCGGTTGGCCCACACGGCGGCCAGGCTCAGCGTCGCGGCCGCAAATGCCCAGGCCGGCAGAGCTTCCAACCAGGCGGGCCGCCAGGGCGCGGCCGCGTCGAACCACCGTAGACAGGTGAGGACCCAGGCCGCGGCAGCCGCGGGTCCCGCCAGGGCGACCATTAATAAAACCTCATTGCCATTGACAGCAGTCTCGACGCTGAAATAACTTAGCCCGAAGTTTCGGGAGAGTCAGGGAATGCGAATACTCGTCGTCGGCAACGGCGGCCGCGAGCACGCGCTCATTTGGAAGATCCGTCAGAGCCCCCTCGTCAAGGAGGTCTACTGTGCTCCGGGCAATGCCGGGATCGCTGCGCTCGCGCATTGTGTTCCGATCGAGTCGTCCAACATCATCGAGGTGGCGGACTTCGCCCACACGATCAAGGCCGACCTCACCGTCGTAGGCCCCGAGCTCCCGATCGTACTCGGCATCGCGGACGAGTTTCAGCGTCGCAACCTGCGTATCTTCTCGCCGAGCCGCACAGCGGGCGAACTCGAGGGCTCCAAGGCCTTCGCCCGCGAGTTCATGGAGCGCCACAAGATCCCGGCTCCCCGGCACCGAGTGTGCGGCTCCGAAGAGGACGTTCAGGCCTTTTTCGACGATGCGCCCTGGGGCTACCCGATGGTGGTCAAGGCCGACGGCCTGGCCGGCGGCAAGGGCACCAGCGTCGCGGAGAACGAGGCCGACGCGCGATCCGTCGCCTCCGAAATGATGAAGGAGCGCAAGTTCGGCACCGCGGGAGCCAGGCTGGTGATGGAGGAGTTCCTCGAGGGAGAGGAGGTCTCCTTCTTCGTCATGAGCGACGGCTCCAAGGTCGTGTTCCTGAACGCGGTGCAGGACCACAAGCGACTGCTCGACGGGGACGAGGGTCCCAACACGGGTGGCATGGGCTGCATCTCCCCAGCGACCAACATGAATCTCGATACCAACAAGAGGATCATGACGGAGATCGTGATCCCGACGATCAAGGGCATGGCCGCCGAGGGGCGCCGTTTCGAAGGAATCCTCTACGTGGGCCTGATGATGACGGCTGACGGCCCCAGGGTGCTGGAGTACAACGCGCGCTTTGGCGACCCCGAGACGCAGGTCATCATGGCGCGGATGCGATCCGACATCGTGCCGTTGCTGCAAGGCGTGGCCGACGGTGAGCTGAAAGAGACCTGGGTCGACTGGGCCAAGGAGCCGGCCGTGTGCGTGGTCCTGGCCTGCAAGGGCTATCCGAATGCCGTCGAGTCGGGTCAGACCATCGAAGGGCTCGATGCGCTCAAGGGCACTGGCGACATCATCGCCTATCACTCCGCCACCAGGATGGACGACGGGAAAGTCTTGACCTGCGGCGGCCGCGTGCTCGGAATCACGGCGCTCGGCACGAATCACGCCGCCGCCGTCAAGCGGGCCTACGAGGGTGTCGAGAAGGTCTCCTTCGATGGCAGGCAGTATCGCAAGGACATCGGCCACAAGGCGCTGGCGCGGCTGCCGGCGCGCTCCTAGCTCTCCGTTTGCGCTTGCCCCACAAGCCCATGCCCCTCGTCGCCGTCTTGATGGGAAGCGACAGCGATCTTCCGGCGATGGCCGAATGCGCGCGGGTGCTGAAGAGCTACGAGATTCCGTACGAGATCGAAGTGCTCTCGGCGCATCGAAGCCCCGACGCCGCGGTCGAGTTCGTGAGCGGTGCGGCACGGCGCGGCGTGCGCGTCGTCATCGCCGGCGCCGGGGCCTCCGCTCACCTGGCGGGGGTGGCGGCGGCCCACACTGCGCTGCCCGTGATCGGCGTGCCGCTGGCGGGGTCTCCACTCGGGGGCATCGACGCGCTGCTGTCGACCGTGCAGATGCCGCCGGGCGTCCCCGTCGCCACGATGGGCGTCGGCACGATGGGCGCGAAGAACGCGGGCCAGCTCGCCGCGCGGATCCTGGCGCTCAGCGACGCGGGTCTGGCGCGGCGGGTCCAGTCGGAGCGCCGGAAGATGACACGGGCTGTGCTCGCGAAACGCGCCGGCCTGAAGCGACGCCTCGAGGAACTGCTCGGCGGGGAGTGAAACCGCTATCCCAGCGGTGATCCGATAGAGAAAACGAAAACGTCGGCGGCGAGCTCGTCGCTGTCCCGCCCCGGTCGGGCCTCGAGCTCCAAGCCCTCCAGATCCGCGATGCCTGCCAGCAGCAACAGCTCGATCTCTCGACCGGCGTAGAGAAGATCACCAGGATCGACCGTCAATGCTCGAAGGCCGCCGTCGTAATCGAACGAAACGCCGTCGAGCGGATGATCTCCGGGCAGACGGAGTCCGGTGTATCGCAGCACCACCCGCCCTTCGAAGCTCGTCTCGTCCATGTCATTGCTGAACTGCACGACGAACTGGCTGTCGGGAGCGACGACCTCGCCGTCGAGCGGCAGCGCGAAGATAACGACGGGAGCGCGAGCCGGGCGTCTCGGAGGTGGAGCCGGAGCTGCGGCGACGGCATCCTGGCTCGGGGGCTTCGTCAGCATCACGGCATCGGCGAACAGGAAGGTCACGCCACGCCGGGTCTCGACGCGTCCCACGACCTCGAGCCATTTGCCGGTGTCGCGCTTCAGCTCGGGATCGAGCTCGAAGCCGTTCCCCTTGGGTTTGCGTTCCGTGACCCAGACCGCGAAGACATCGTGTTTGATCACCCAGTCGTCCGCGCGGCGGCGGCTGCGCGCCGGCAGATCGCCGTAGAGGTTCTTGCCGCGGAACTTGCCGATCACCCGGACCGTCTGACCGTCGCGCTGGCCCGGCGAGGTCAGCAACTTCTCCAGCGTGACGAGCGGCGCCCTGGCGAGCTGATCCGGGTCCTTCTTCTCCGGCGGGCCGAGCAGCGCCCAGAAGAAGATGGTGCCGCGGGGCTGGGAGCTGCCAAACTGATCGCCGCCGCCTGCCGTCGCTCGGAACAGCCCCGTGATCTCGATCATCTGGCCCGTCATCTCCAGGGCGTCCTGTTCGAACACGCCCTGCAGCTCGCGCATCGGATAGACGATCACGCTGGGGCCGCCGCTTTCGCTGATCCCGTACGTCCGCCCGTCGCCCGACCCCAGCATATCCAGGCGCCCCTTCGTCCTCACCGCCCGTTCGTCGTAGCTCTCGGGGTTGAAGGTCAGATCGCCCAGCGTGACGTCGATCGGCCGGCCGTACCGCTGCTCGTAGTTCTGAGCCGACGCGAGGGAGCAGACGCTGACCCACGAGAGCCCGACGAGTATTCGCAAGCCCAGAGCGCGCATCGATTTGAGTATAGAGCGAAGCCCCGCGCCGCTGAATCTGCCTTGGGCGCCAGAAGACGGCGCGGGATAGCTGCGAGCGCCCGGCCGATCTTGACACCTGACAGTTCCGCGTGGCCGCGGCGGAGCTCACGCAAACGTCAAGCCATGAGTGACTTCCCGAGACTCGGAACGGGAATGTGAGGGACCAGTTCGTCCGATGAGACTTCGCGTACTCGGATGCTGCGGCGGCAACGTACCGGACCACGGCATGACGGCGTTCCTGGTGAACGATACCGTCGCCCTGGACGCGGGCTGGCTGACGGGCGCCTTGACGCTCGAGGAGCAGGAGCGGGTCAAGGACATTTTCATTTCCCACTCCCATCTCGATCACACCGCTACCCTGCCGTTCCTGATCGACAACAACTTCAGCGCCGAGGGCTTCTCGCTGCGGATCTACGCGATCGCCGAAGTGATCAAGGCGATGAAGGACCACCTCTTCAACAATCTCACCTGGCCGGATTTTTCACGGCTTCCGAATGACTTCTCGCCGGTCCTCAGGCTGGTCGAGATCGAAGCGGAGAAGCCGACCGAGATCAACGGCCTGGAGATCACGCCGGTCCGCGTCTCCCACCTGGTTTCCACGACGGGGTTCGTGGTCGACGACGGCAAGAGCGTGATGGCTTTCTCGAGCGATACCGGGCCCACGGAGCGCTTCTGGGAGTACATCAACGACATCGATCGCCTCGCGGCCGTGATTACCGAGACGTCGTTCCCCAACAAACTGCAGCACATCGCCGACGTTTCAGGGCATCTCACTCCGCAGACGCTCGGTGAAGAGCTGAAGAAGCTGAAGCGCGACGTCCCCGTCTATCTCTACGGTTTCAAGCCGCGTCACCTCGAGACGATCGAGAACGAGGTGAAGTCGCTGGGCCACGCGGGCGTCGAAATCCTCGAGCAGGGCAAGACGTACGATCTTTAGCCCCTCGCAAGACCCCGAACCCCGGACGATCGACGGACAGCCACAGAGACACGGAGACACGGAGGAACGGCTGGCTTCTTCCGGTTTCCTCGACCCCGAGCGAGAGGTGCCGTGTAGGGCAGGCCTCTTTGGTGGATGCGACACGAGGAGCGCCGTTGGCCAACTAGACGTTCGTCAGCCCGAGCGAGAGGTGCCGCGTAGAGTGGGCCTCTTTGGTGAATGTGATACTGAGGGCACCGGTGTCAACCGGTGGCCTCGGTCAGCGTGGCCCACCTCGTAGCGGTACCCGAGCGACCCCCCGAGCGACCCCTAGGGTCGGATGCGGCCCAGGCTGACCAGGCTGCCGACGATGCCGACGATGATGCCGCCCGCGATGATCGCCACACACATCTCCATCGGCAGCAGCACCGCGGCGCGACCGAGCAGGTCGGATGCGGCCAGGGCGTCGCGAGCGGCGATGCGGAACGTGAGCCACAGCAGCCCGACCGAGGCCAGGCCCCCGAGACCGCCCTGGAGCATTCCTTCGACGACGAAGGGCCCGCGCACGTAGGCCTGGGTGGCGCCGACCAGCCGCATGATGTCCAGCTCGTCCTGGCGCGCATAGATCGTCAGTCGGATCACGTTGGAGATCGTGAACACCCCGGCCAGCATGAGGATTCCGCCGAGGAAGCCTCCCACTCCGCGCACCAGATGGACCAGCGTCCCGAGCCGCTCGATCCAGAGCAGGTCGTACTGAACCTCCTCGACCCCCGGAGCGTCGCCGTGGGCGTCGACGAAACGCCGCACGTTCTCCGGCGTGCGGTGCGGTGCGGAGATCGTCACCTCGACCGACGCGGGGAAAGGGTTCTCGCCGAGATCGTCGGGCAGCGCGCTCAGGTCCCGAAACAGCGTCTGGAATCGCTCCAGGGCGGCCTCGCGGCTGACCGACTCCAGGCGCTCGACGGCGGCATCGCCGGCGAGACGATCCTCGAGGCTCTTGAGAATGCGCGGCTCGAGGCCGTCTTCGAGAAAGAAGGTCACCTGAACCTTCTCGGCCCAGCGCTCGACGACCTCGTTGAGGTTGCTGGCCACTGTGAAGAACGCGCCCAGCACGAACAAGCTGATCGCGATGCTGCCCACCGAGAGCGCGTTGACGAGCCGGCTGCGCCATAGGCTGACGATCGCTTCTTCGAAGAAGTAACCGAGCGCGCGCAGCAGCGCCAGCATGGGGGGCCGATTATAATTCACGCCGCATGGCCGTCCTGATCGGAATCGCCGGTGGCACCGGATCCGGCAAGACCTCTCTCGCCTACCGCCTGCTGGAGGAGCTGGGCTCCGAGCGCTGTTTGATGCTGGCGCAGGACTCGTACTACAAGGACGGCAGCTCCCTCGAACCCGCCGCCCAGGCGGCGATCAACTACGATCACCCGGACGCGTTCGACACGTCGCTGCTCGTTCACGATCTTCGTGACCTGAAGGCCGGCCGACCCGTGCCCTGCCTCGCCTACGATCACGCGACCTACACGCGCCGCACCCTGCCCGACCCGCTGCGGCCCGCGCCCGTGGTCCTGCTGGAAGGGATCCTCGTGCTGGCCGAAGAGCCGCTGCGACGGCTGATGGACATCGGGCTCTTCATCGATTGCGACGCCGACGTCAGGATCCTCAGGAGGCTCCGGCGCGACCTCAAGGAGCGCGGCCGGGCCTTCGACTCCGTCGAGCAGCAGTACCTCGAGTCCGTTCGTCCCATGCATCTCGAATTCGTCGAGCCATCCAAGCGCTACGCCGACTTGATCATCCCCGGCGGAGCTGAGAATCGGGTCGCCCTCGACGCCGTGGTCGCACGGGTTTGCGCCATGCTCCGGGCCGAGCAGCCCGTGGCCACCGGCTGATCAATCGGACATGAGACGCCCGCCGTCGAGCGTGATCACCCGCTTGCCCATCCGCTCGATCATCTCCGGATCGTGGGTCGCGACGAGCACCGTCGTGCCGCGTGCGTTGACCTCCTGAAACAGGCCCATGATCTCCTGGGCACGTTCCGGATCGAGGTTGCCCGTCGGCTCGTCGGCCAGAAGCAGCATCGGCTCGTTGATCAGCGCCCGCGCGATCGCGACGCGTTGCTGCTCGCCGCCCGAAAGCTGCCGCGGGTAGGCGTGCATCTTGTGGTGCAGCCCGACCGCTCGCAGGGCCTGGAAGGCGCGCCGCTTCCGCTCCTTGGCCGGCACGGCGAGGATCCGAAGCACGAAGGAGACGTTCTCCAGAATCGTCTTCCGCTTGAGCAGCTTGAAGTCCTGGAACACCACTCCGATCGCGCGACGCAGCGCGGGAATCTGGCCGCGCGGAATCGCCGTGATGTTTCTTCCGCCGACCAGGATCTGACCCTGGGACGGCAGCTCCTCGCGGAACACGAGCTTGAGGAAGGTCGTCTTGCCGGCTCCCGACGGGCCCGTGAGGAAGCAGAACTCGCCCTTCTCGATGTGGAGCGTCACGTCGGAGAGAGCGGACGAGTCGCGGTCGTACTGCTTGTAAACGTGGAAGGCTTGGATCATCCGGTGGTGGGCGCGGCACCCGATTATAGGTTCGCGATCGCCATGAGCTCCGCGAGGGGACGCCCGTGACCGGGGATTCGAACCCGGGCCCCCGACGCGGGGAGGCCACGTCCAGACGATGCTCGGGGAGCTGCTGCGGTGGCGCCTCGCCTGGTCGCTCCCGACCGAGGACCTGTTCTGCCCGGCCGGGCCGGACGGCGAGTTGCTGCTCCACGCCTCGTGGCAGCAGGGGCCGCGAAGCGAGCGACCCCTGCTGCTCGTCGTCCACGGGCTCGGCGGAACGGCTGCCTCGGGCTACGCCGTGGCGACGGGGCTGCTCGCCTTCGCGCGGGGGTGGCACGTCGTACGGATGAACATGCGCGCCTCCGGCGACGGGCTGTCGCTGTGCCCCCGCCTCTACAACGCCGGGCTCGACGCCGACCTGCTCGCGATTCTTCACCGCGTCGCCCAGGAGTCGCCTCGCATCGGCGTCGTGGGGTTCTCGCTCGGAGCGAATCTCACGCTGTTGACGGTGGCCAGACGGCGGGGCGAGCTCCCCGGGGGGCTCGTCGGCGCGGTAGCGATCTCGCCGCCGCTCGATCTGGCCGAGTGCGCCGCGACCCTCGAGCGCGGCGAGAACCGTCTCTACCAGCTCCACTTCATGAGAAAGCTGAAGAGCGGCTACCGTCGTTGTCAGCGGCTCCGGTCGGACCTGTACGAAGCCGGTCGTGAGCAGTCGGCTCGAACGGTACGCGCGTTCGACGCGCTCATCACTGCCCCGTATGGTGGCTACCGAGACGTCGACGACTACTACGGCTCGTCGAGTGCTGGGCCGCTGCTGCGAGAAGTCGCGCTCCCATCCCTGGTTCTTGCTAGCAGTGACGATCCGATGATTCCGCGGGATTCCGTCGAAAGGTGGCCGCTCCCTGCGAGTGGATCATTGCGCCGCGAGATCACTCCCACCGGCGGGCACGTCGGCTTCGTCGCTGCCACACAGGCGCCGGGTCGCTTCTGGGCTGCGGAGCGGGCGCTCGGGTTTCTGGAAGAGCTACTAGCGGGGTGACGGCCCTTCGCTCTCCTGCGCCGCCCGCTCGCGGATTTCGACCGAGCGAATCTCTACTCGCAGCGTCGGCCGGTCGCCGTCCACCGGCGTCTCGCCGATCCGATCGACGATCTCCATGCCCTGCGCGATCTCGCCGTAGATCGTGTACTGACCCGTCAGCGCGAGCTGATCGCTGAGGCAGATGAAGAACTGGTTTCCGCCGCTGTGCGGTCGGCCTGGCTGAAGCACGGCGGCCAGCGATCCCCTCGTCATCGGTCGATCCGAAAACTCCGCTTCGAGCAGGCCCAGGCCACCGGTGCCGTAGCGCTCCATCTGTGCCGGATCCCTCGAAAGCGGGTCGCCTCCCTGAATGATGCCGCGAGGAATGATGCGGTGGAACGTCGTGCCGTCGAAGCCGCCTTCACGGGCGATCGTGACGAAATGCTCCACATGGCGCGGCGCCAGGTCCGCGAGAAGCCGGACGATGAAGCTGCCCGCGTCGGTTTCGATCACCGCCTCGAGCAGCTTGGCCTCACCCCGAGCGGACAGGGGCGTCGTGCCGGCAAGCGCCAGCACGGCGACGGGCACGAAGATGGGGTGTCTCACGATCACCTCGAGAGGGGAGCCACTCGAGCCTCGAGCGGCTCCCGGCCAGGGAGCCTACGAGCGAACGTTCTCAAACAGCGTCGCTTGGCGGCTGGCCTCGTTGGGAATGGCCACGGGATAACGATTCGTGAAGCAGGCCGTACAGTGCCGACGTCCGTGGCTATCGCCTACAGCCTTCAGCAGCCCCTCGTGAGAGAGGTAGGCGAGGCTGTCCGCGGCGATGTGGTCGCGGATCCCCTCGAGGTCGTTCTGCGCCGCGATCAGCTCTCCACGAGAGGGCGTGTCGATACCGTAGTAGCAGGGGCTGATGGTCGGCGGGCTGCTGACGCGGACGTGAACCTCGCGGGCTCCCGCGCCCCGCACCATCGCCACGATCTTGCGCGAGGTCGTCCCGCGCACGATCGAGTCGTCGATGAGGACGACCTTCTTTCCTGCCAGGATAGAGCGCACCGGGTTGAGCTTGACCTTGACGCCGAACGAGCGAATCGACTGCTTGGGTTGAATGAAGGTGCGCCCGACGTAGTGGTTGCGGATCAGGCCCAGGCGGAACGGCAAACCGCTCTCCTCCGCGTAGCCGAGCGCCGCCGCCATTCCGCTGTCGGGGACGGGCACGACCAGCTCTGCGTCGGCCGGGGCCTCGCGGGCGAGCTGCGCGCCGAGCTCGCGGCGTGATTGCTGGACGTTGCGTTCGAAGACGAGGCTGTCGGGACGCGCGAAGTAGATGTGCTCGAAAACGCATTGCTTCGGCTCGATGCGCGGCGCCGGGTGAAAGCTGGCGGCCCCCTGGGCGTCGATTCGGAGGAGCTCACCGGGTTCGATCTCGCGGACGTACTCCGCCTCGATCAGGTCGAGTGCGCAGGTCTCGGAGCTGACCACCGTGGCGTCGCCGAGGCGCCCGAGGACGAGCGGCCTGAAGCCCCAGGGGTCGCGCGCAGCCACCATCGCGTCAGGTGTCAGAAACAACAACGAGTAGGCGCCGCGCACCTTGGAGAGGCCCACCGAGATGGCGTCTTCGACGTGCTCGCTGTGACTGCGAGCGTAGAGGTGGAGGATCACCTCGCTGTCCGAAGAGGATTGGAAGATCGATCCTGCCGCCTCGAGCTCGCGTCGCAGTGTCTGGGCATTGACGAGGTTGCCGTTGTGTCCGAGCGCGATGGGGCCGCGGTGGCAGTCGATGGCGATAGGCTGGGCGTTCTGACCCACCGACGCGCCGGCCGTCGAGTAGCGGACGTGTCCCATCGCGCGATCCCCGGACAGTCGTGCGAGGCGCTCGTCGGTGAACAGGTCGTTGACGAGCCCGACGCCTTTCTCCAGCTGAAGGCGCGTGCCGTTGCTCGCGACAATACCGGCCGACTCCTGGCCGCGATGCTGGAGCGCGTAGAGCCCAAGGTACGTGAGGTAGGCCGCTTCGGGGTGCCCGTAAACACCGAAGAGACCGCATTGATCGTGGAAGTGGTCGTCTTCGATGGGCGACCGCGTCACCCGGTCAGTCTCTCACGGCGGTCGAGCCGGTCCGACTGAAATTCCGCTCGAGCGAGAGCCAGGCTTCGCGCAGCTCGCCAACGCGTGCGTCGATGAGGACCCGATCTCCGCTCGCGACGTGGAGCCGCTCGCCTCCCGACTCCCCGAGCCGCGAAACGGGCACCTCGAAGCGGTGGGCGATGGCCTCCACGGCCTCCGGCTCTTTCGTGGTCACGAGCATCCGCGAGGGGGACTCGGAGAAAAGTGCCACGTCCGCCCGCAGGCCTGAATCGATCTCGACGCGGGCCCCGACTCTCACGCCCCGAGCGTCGAAACAACACTCCGCGAGGGCGATCGCGAGGCCCCCATCACCCAGGTCGTGAGCGGACCGCAGCACGCTCGCCGCGGCCAGCTCGCGCATCGTGACGTGGAGGCGACGTTCGACTTCGAGGTCGAGAGCCGGCGGCCGCCCGACCACCGCTTCGTGGACACGTTCGAGGTAGACGCTGCCGCCGAGATCGACTCGCGTCTCGCCGAGCAGCAGTACGGCATCCCCGTCGGCCCAGAACCAGGGCTGGAGCACGCGGCTCGCGTCCTCGAGCAACCCCACGACGCCGATCACGGGTGTGGGATAGATCGCCGCGCCGTCGGTCTCGTTGTACAAAGAGACGTTGCCCCCGGTGATCGGAGCGCCCAGGGCGCGGCAGGCGTCGCCGATGCCGCGAATCGCGGCGACCAGCTGCCCCATGATCTCGGGCCTCTCGGGGTTGCCGAAGTTGAGGCAGTTCGTCGCCCCGATCGGCTCGGCTCCGCTCGCGGCGACATTGCGGCACGCCTCGGCGACGGCGAGCCGGGCGCCGAGATACGGATCGAGCCAGCAGTAGCGCCCGTTGCCGTCGGTCGAGATCGCGAGGGCGCGCCGCGTGCCCTTAATCCGGACCACGGCCGCATCGCCACCGGGCCCCGCCAGCGTGTTCGTGCGAACGGTGCTGTCGTACTGCCGGTAGACCCAGCGCTTGGACGCGATGTTCGGGGCGGCGAGCAGCTCCCGCAGCGTGGCGTTCAGGTCATCCGGCACCGGGTAGGCCGAGGCGTCCTGGTCTGCGGCGGGATTTTCCGGTTCCGTCCAAGGCCGGTCGTAGAGCGGGGCGGCGTCCGTCAAGGCCGGGATCGGCACGTCCGCCCGGACGCTGCCCGCCTGGCTGACCCGAAGCCGATCGCCAGCCACGACGCGACCGACGGCGACGGCGTCGAGATCCCACTTGCGGAAGACTTCGAGAACCTCGTCCTCCCGGCCGCGCTCGACCGTCAGCAGCATCCGCTCCTGCGACTCCGACAGCATCAGCTCGTAGGCCGTCAAGCCGGTGGCCCGTTGGGGAACGAGATCCAGATCCAGCCCGATGCCGCTGCCGCCGCGGGCTGCCATCTCGGCGGTCGAGCAGGTCAGGCCGGCGGCGCCCATGTCCTGCATGCCGATGACCGCACCGGTGGCCAGGGCTTCGAGACAGGCTTCGAGCAGTACCTTCTCCATGAACGGATCGCCCACTTGGACCGTCGGCCGCTTCTCTTCGCTGCCCTCGCCGAACTCGGCCGACGCCATCGTGGCGCCGTGGATGCCATCGCGTCCCGTCTTCGAGCCGACGTACAGAACGGGGTTGCCTTCCCCTTCGGCGCGCCCGAGGAAGATCGCGGATGCCCGTGCGACGCCGAGGCAGAAAGCGTTGACCAGCGGATTGCCGCGATAGCAGGGCTCGAAAGCCACCTCGCCGCCGACCGTGGGGCAGCCGAAGGAGTTACCGTATCCCCCGATGCCGGCGACGACCCCGTCGAGCAGTCGCCGCGTGAGGGGCTCGTCGGCCGGCCCGAAGCGCAGCGAGTTCATGACGGCGATCGGTCGGGCTCCCATCGTGAATATGTCCCGCAGGATTCCGCCGACCCCCGTAGCGGCTCCCTGATAGGGCTCGATGAACGACGGGTGGTTGTGGGATTCGATCTTGAACACCGCGACCAGCCCGTCGCCGATGTCGACGACGCCCGCGTTCTCGCCGGGTCCCTGGACCACTCGCTCGCCGTCCGTCGGTAGTGTCTTCAGGTGGATGCGGCTGCTCTTGTACGAGCAGTGCTCCGACCACATGACCGAGAAGATGCCGAGCTCGGTCTCGTTCGGCTCACGCCCCATCAGAGTGACGATGCGCTCGTACTCCTCGGCCGTCAGGCCGTGGCGCTCGAGGGAGTCCGCGGAGGCGGCGCTCACGCGGAGACGAGGGCGCCGAGCAGGGCGTTGAAGATGGCACGACCGTCGCTGCAACCGAGTACTGGCTCGGCGGCACGCTCGGGGTGGGGCATCAGGCCCACCACGTTCCGCTTGGCGTTGCACACCCCCGCGATGGCTCGCGCGCTGCCGTTGGGGTTGGCCGAATCGGCGGACCCACCCGGCGGAGAGACGTAGCGAAAGACGACGCGGTCCTGCTCCTGCAGCTCGTCGAGCTGGTCAGGCTCGGCGTGGAAGTTGCCCTCACCGTGAGCGATCGGCATGCGCAGCACTGAGCCCGGCCGGAGCTCCCGTGTGGCGGGCGTGGTGTCGCTCTCGACGCGCACCCAGACGTCCTGGGAGAGAAACTTGACGCCGCGGTTGCGCAGCATCGCGCCGGGCAGCAGGCCGACCTCCTCAAGGATCTGGAACCCGTTGCAGATGCCGAGCACCGGCCGACCCGCCCGAGCGAACTCGACCACGGCGCCCATCACCGGGCTGAAGCGGGCGATGGCGCCGCTGCGCAGGTAGTCGCCGTAGCTGAAGCCGCCCGGCAACACGACCGCCTCCAACCCGTCCAGGCTGCCCTCTTTGTGCCAGACCTCGCGAACGCTCGCGCCGCAGACGTGCCCCAGGACGTGCACGGTGTCGTGGTCGCAGTTGGACCCCGGAAAGACCACGACGCCGACGCACGGGCTCACAACAGCTCGACCCGGTAGCTCTCGATGACGGGGTTGGCCAGGAGCCGGTGCGTCATCTCTTCGACGCTCGCCTGCGCCGCGGCGTCGGTGTCGGCGTCGACTTCGATCTCGAAGTACTTGCCCTGCCGCACGTCGAGCACAGAGCCGTAGCCCAGCGAGTGCAGCGCCTGCTCGACGGTCTTGCCCTGGGGATCGAACACGGACGGTTTCAACGAGACGTAGACCCGGGCTTTGCGTTTCACCTTCTGATTCCTTCCGCGAGCGCGCGGTCGAAGACCTCGCCGACGTGCCGCAGATGCCGATCCAGGTCGAAGACGGCGTCGATCTCGTCAGGCTTCATGACCGAAGTCACCTCCGCGTCGCGGGCGACCCGGGCGTGGAGATCGTCGCCGCCCTCGAGCGCCGCCAGGGCGTGCGCTTGGACGATCCGGTAGGCGTCCTCGCGGCGCATCCCGCGCCTCGTCAGCTCCGAAAGGAGGTGGCCGGAGAAGACGAGGCCGCGTGTCGAGTCGAGGTTAGTCCTCATCCTCTCGGCGGAAACGGTCATGCCGCTCACGATGCGCGTCATCCTGCGGAGCATGTGCGACAGGGCGCAGAAGCTGTCGGGCACGATGACGCGCTCGGCGGACGAGTGCGAGATGTCTCGCTCATGCCACAACGCCACGTTCGCCAGGGCGGTCATCGCGTTGCCGCGCAACACTCGCGCGAGCCCGGTCACCTGCTCGCAACCCACGGGGTTGCGCTTGTGTGGCATGGCCGACGAGCCCTTCTGGCCAGTCGCGAACGGCTCCTCGAGCTCGCGCACTTCGGTCTTCTGGAGAGATCGGATCTCCGTAGCGAACTTCTCTAGCGAGCTGCCGATCAGTGCCAGGGTCTGGACGACCTCGGCGTGGCGGTCGCGCTGCAGGATCTGCGACGACACTGCCGCGGGACGCAGGCCGAGGCGGGCGCAGACGTCGGCCTCCACGTCGGGCGCCAGCTGCGAGAACGTGCCGACGGCACCGGACAGCTTGCCGACGGCGATCGTGTGGCGCGCTTCGGAGAGCCGCCTTCTGCCGCGCAGCAGCTCGCTGTACCAGCTCGCCAGCTTCAGCCCGAACGTCATCGGCTCGGCGTGCACGCCGTGGGTGCGACCGATCATCGGTGTTCCACGGTGCTCCTTGGCACGCTCGCGAACCGCCGCGGTGAGGGCGTCGAGATCCTCGAGGACCAGGTCGCACGCGTCCCGCATCAGAAGTGCGAGAGCGGTGTCGACGACGTCCGACGACGTCAGGCCGTAGTGAAGCCAGCGCCCGTCTGGCCCGACGGTCTCGGCCACGGCGGACACGAAAGCGATCACGTCGTGCTGGACCTCGCGCTCGATCTCGTCGATCCGGGCCACGTCGATTCGGGCGCGCTCGCGGATCGACGCTGCGGCGGGAGCGGGCACGACCCCGCGGGTCGCGAGCGCGTCGCAGGCGGCCAGCTCGACGCGCAGCCAGGCCCCGAAGCGGCTCTCATCGGCCCAGAGTCGCGCCATCTCGGGCGGTGCGTAGCGTGCGATCACCCGTATTCCCTCATGCCCGGTGCCGTCCCAACTCTGTTCGCCCCAGACTCACACCGACACGCGAAATCGTCTTCGACGACCAAGCTGCTGGGCGCGACGCGTTGGAACAACACTAAAACAGACTCAGCTGGCCCCGCGGCTCCCGGCTGGGAGCCGCCTGCACTTCGATCCAATCCGTGCCCTCGGGATCGCAGAGCGTCAGGTCGACATCGTCCCGGGACTGAAGGGCCGCCTCCGCCGCCATCAACGCCACTTCCGGATGGTTGTTGGTCCTGGACAGGTGAGCCAACAAGACCTGGCGGCACGATGAGCCCAGCTCGCGTCGGAGGTAGCGAGCGACGTCGTCGTTCGAGAGGTGGCCCCAGGGGCTCTGGATGCGCTGCTTGAGAGACCAGGGGTAGGGGCCCTCGCGGAGCATGGCCGCATCGTAGTTCGACTCTATGAGCAAAGCGTCACAGGGGCGAAACGCTTCCGTGACGCCGCGCACGAGATGGCCGAGGTCGGTGGCGTGGCCGACCCTCGTCGTGCCGTTCGAGACGACGAAGGCGAGCGGTTCGGCGGCGTCGTGAGGTACGGAAACGCCGGTGACGGTGAGGCTGCCGACGCGAACGGGCCGGCCGCTGACGATCTCCTCGCAGCCCGCGAGCCGGGCGTCGTCGTCTTCGAGGCTGAGCGCCGAGAGCGTGCCCCGAGTGGCGGCGATGCGAACGCCGTGCCGCCGCGAGAACGAACGCGCCCCGCGCGAGTGGTCGCCGTGCTCGTGGGAGAGGAAAGCGAGCGCGATGGAATCGTGCTCGATCTCGCAGGCCTCGAGCCGCCTGGCGAGCTGCTTGGGCCCGATCCCGACGTCGAGCAGGATTCGCGTTCCGTTCGACTCGACGAGGGTCGCATTGCCGGTAGAGCCCGAGCCGAGCACCCGGATCCGCATCAGAGCCGGCGCGGCTTCACTCGATGCGCAGCAACGAGCGTCTCGGCCGGTAGCCCTGGAGATTGCCGAGGACGGCCAGCGAGAGCTGACCCTTGAACAGTTGCTGGGAGAGCCGCAGGATGTCTTCGGCCTGCACCGCCTCGATTCCGTCGGTGATCCGATCCAGCGGCTGTTGCCGCCCGAAGTGGATCTCCTGGCGGGCGAGGTGGGTCATGCGGCTGCCGGTGTTTTCGAGCGAGAGCATCAGGCTCCCCTTCAGCTGATCCTTCGCTCGCCGCAGCTCGTCTTCCGGGACCAGCTCTTCGCGGAAGCGCCGCAGCTGATCGATCGTCGCCGCCAGCAGCCGGTCGAGGTACGGCAGGCTGGTTCCGGCATAGACGGCCAGGAAGCCGGCATCGGAGTAGGAGCTGAGCCCGGACGAGATCGAGTAGACGAAACCGAGTCGTTCGCGGATGTTCTGAAACAGGCGAGACGACATGCTGCCGCCCAGAATCGTGTTGAGCAGGTAGCCGACGTAGCGGTCGTCGTGCCCCAGTGGCAGCGCCGGTGCGCCAATGCAGACGTGGACCTGCTCCAGCTCCTTCTTGCGGCGTGTCACGATCCGTGCGACGGGCTTCGGCGGTGGACCCTGTCGGCCCGCGGCACGTGGCGGGAGCCCGGCGAAGTGGCGCCGCACGAGGCGAGCCGTCTCGCGGTGATCGAGGTTGCCAGCGGCGGAGATCACGATGTTGCCGGCGTGGTACGCCGAGCGGAAGTAAGAGGCGAGGTTGTTGCGCTTGATGCGGGCCAGACTTCTCTTCGTCCCGAGGATCGGGCGCCCGAGCGCGTGGTTGGGCCAGAAGGATTCGACGAACAACTCCATGACGAGGTCGTCCGGCGTGTCCTCGACCATATGGATTTCCTCGAGGATGACCTTCTTCTCCTTGTCCATCTCGAGCGGGTCGAAGAGCGGGTTCTTGACGATGTCGGCGAGCAGGTCGATCGCGATGGGGAGGTGCTCGTCGAGGACCTTCAGGTGGAAGGCCGCGTATTCCTTGGTCGTGAAAGCGTCCATGTGGCCGCCGATCGAGTCCATCTCTTCGGCGATGCGCTCGGCGGTCCGATTCCGCGTCCCCTTGAAGACCATGTGCTCGAGGAAATGGCTGATTCCGCACATCGGGGCACGCTCGTGCCGACTGCCCCGCTTGAGCCAGACACCGATCGCGACGCTGCGCACGTGGGGCATGGATTCGGTGACGAGGGTGAGGCCATTCTTTAGAGTTTTCTTGACAATCATTGGCTGGAGGCGTGACGGCGGCCAAGGGTATCATGCAGCCCAGCCCTCGAAACGCCTGGATTTCGTGTGCTAACCCGAACGGCTGTGCTGCGAACGCGAAAAAACGCCCTCATTGGGCTCGGGGCGCTCCTCCTCGGCGGCTGCGGCTCATCGCCGACCGGCCCGACCGACCCATCGCCTCCGCCCCCAGGTTCCGGGAACGTCAACGTCGACGCGGTGGTCTTCTATGATGAGAACGGGGATCGCCAGCTCGGGGCGAACGAGGTCATCCGCCTTCCAGAAGTGACGCTCGTCGTGGCCGGTCGCTCCGCGGCGACGGACTTCTCCGGCGTCGCCAGCCTCTCGGTGTCGCCGGGACGGCACGCGATCGAGGTGGATGCCGGCACGCTGCCGCCTTTCTTCGCGATCGCGTCCCTGAACATGGAGATCTCTTCGGGCGCGCGACTCGAGGTTCCCGCGACGCTCTCGATCGGCTCGAACCAGCCGAACCTGATGATGGCATTCGGCGACAGCATCACCACCGGGTTCCGTTCCAGCGACGGTACCGGCTACCGCGGACCGCTCGAGGGCCGGCTGCGGTCCCACTTCGGGCCCAGCGTGCGCATCGCCAATGAGGGCATCGATGGTCAGAAGAGCGACAAGGGCGCCGCCCGTATCGACGAGAGCCTGGGGCGGGTGAGGCCGGCCATGACGCTGATTCACTACGGCGTCAACGATTGGAACAACAGGAATTGCCAGTTCGACCGGTCGGGCTGCCCCACCGTGGCTAATCTGCGGTTCATGTTGGAGGCGGTGCGTCGCCACGAGAGCCTGCCTTTCCTCGCGACCATCCTGCCCGCGAACACGTTCTTCGACGAGCGCACGCCGCCCCAGCGCAACGATTGGGTGCGCGACACGAACCGGGAGCTGCGAGCCCTCGCCGCCGAACTCGGGGCCGTCGTGGTCGACCTCGAAGCAGCCTTCACGAGAGATGGACCGCCCGACAAGTCGGGCCTGTACGCCGATCACGTGCACCCCAACGACGAGGGTTATCGGGTCATGGCCGAGACGTTCTTCGCGGCCATGAGCCACGGGCGGCCCGGTGTCGCTGCACTCTCGCTACCGCTCTGGTCCTATCTGCGCTCCGGTCGGTACTAGCACAGGAAGGGCTGGTTGATTTAGAACTGGCAAGATCATGAAGCGGCTGCTCCTCGGAAGCCTCGCAGTCGCGGTCGTGGTCGGGGCCCCGCCGCTGCGGGAGGCCCTGGCCGCCCTCGAGCCAGCCCTCGCGCCCGGCCTCTTCGCCCTGGCTCTGGTGATGTCGCTCGCGGAGCGAGCCCGCAAGCGAGGCTTCCCGGGTTCGCGCCAGGCGGGCCGTCGCCTCGGCTCGCCACAAGTTCTGCGTGCCCTCGGTCGCTGGGGCTGGGTGGCCGCGACGCTCTTGTGTCTGGCGCCGCTTCTTGCCCACTGGTCCTTCTCGCCTCCGAGTCGCATCGCCGCCTTCGCTTCGATGTTCGGCCAGGTGCCGTGGGCCGACGCCCAGGGCCACTACGAAGGGCTGCTGGGTGACGGTGTCTTCGGATCGTTCAGCGAGCGCCGGCCCATCAATGCCTGCTGGCTCGCGCTCAATCTCGCCCTGACGGGGGGCCGCCTCGAGCTCGTCCTGGGTCTTCAGGCCGTGGTGGTGGGTCTGGCGCTGTGGCTGGCGTCGCGCGGTGTCGCGCTCCGCTACGGCCTCTGGTCTTCGGTCGCGTTCTTCGCGGTCAATCTCGCCCTGGTTCGGGACTACCTGCCGACCGTGAGCACCGAACCCCTCGGCGTCACCCTCGCGAGCCTGGCGCTCGGGCTTTTCCCGTTGCGCGGCGCTGCCGCCGACCCGAAGCTGTTCGGCGTGGCTCTTCTGGCGATCTCGGTCGCTCTCGCGGCGCGGCCGGGACCGCAGCTTCTACTCCCCGCGCTGCTTCTGTACGGCCTGCTGCTCTTCTGGAAGACGCGCCCGCGCGGAGCCGTTGCGCTGATTCTGGTGGCGCTCGTCGGTGGGGCCCACGCCGCTGCGTTGAACGCGTTTTACGGAGCCGGCGAGGGGTCGCTCTCCGCCTACCCGGCCTACACCCTCTACGGACTCAGCCGCGCCTCCGACTACACCGCGGTGCAGCAGGAGCTGCTCGCGGAGCTTCCCGCCGCGGCGACCGAGGCGCAGATCGCAGAAGTGGCGTACGCTCGTGCTTTCGCGAACCTCCGCTCGGAACCCGGGACGTTCGCCCGCGGGCTCTGGGGCAATTTCCGCAAGGCTCTCGGCAAGGTGCCGGTGAACGTCAGTCGAGCGCTCAGCCCGCGCTGGCTGCTCGTTCCGCGGGAGCAGCGCGTTCTCCCGTCGAGAGAAGAGACCGGAGCCGACCGGCGCGCTGCGCTTCCGCTGCTGGTCATCGCGGTCGTCGGCTGGCTCGCTTCCCTGCGTCGCGCTGCTCCGTTCGTCTTCGGCGACGCGGGCTTCCGCGGTCTCGCGGTCGCCTACCCGGCGATCGCGCTCCTGTTCGCCGTGGGCCTGGCGACACGACGGCTGCCGGCGACACCGGTGACGCGCGGTTGCGAGCGACATCTCGCACTCGCGATCGGCAGGGCGTTGAGCCTCCTTTTGGCAGCGACATTGACGGTGCCGGCCCTGATTCGGGGCGAGCGGACGCGGCCTCGCGGCGAGCCTGGCGCGTCGACCGTGCGAGGGCGGGTCGAGCACGCACCCGCCGTGATCGTGGCGAACCGCCGGGTGAATGTGGCGAACGTCCCCAGCATCCGTCGGCACGAGATGCAGACGTGGATCGAGTGGTCTTCCGACGATCGCATCGGAGTGCTCGCGCGACTGCCTCTGCCGTTTGCTTTGTTTGCGATCTACGACGTCGAGAGCGGGCGCGTGCGAAACCTGGTGGGAGACCATCGCGCGCTGCGCGCCGAGGGCCTCGTGGAGCTCGACGTCGAGCCCCTCGATCCCGACGGAAAACTCGTGCGCGTCCTCTCGTGGCGGCATGTCGCTGCCGAGTAGCGCGAGCCGCTCCCGGTGCCGCGAAAGCCACATGCTATGCTGCCCCATCAGTTCTCGGCGGAGGCCTCCCGTGGTTCTTGCAGCCCAAACTCCCGCCCTGAGACTCTTCGCCGCAACAGCCTTTCTAGCTCTGCTCGCAGCGTCGGGAGCGGCGCAGAGCCAGCCGGACGCTCTCGACTTCCAGGGTCGTTCGAGCCTTGCGGTTGGATCGGGTGCCCGAGCCCTGGGCATGGCCGGCGCCTTCCTGGCCCGTGCCGACGACGCCACGGCCGCCTCGTGGAACCCGGCCGGACTCAGCTACCTGCGCCGGCCCGAGGTCTCGATCGTGGGCAAGTGGGAGGAGTTCGACATCAAGCGACGCAGTGTGACCGGCGACCCGACCGAGAGCAGCGACGAGCTTCGCGCGGGAACGACCCCCGACTTCCTGGCCTTCACCTACCCGCTCGACTTCGGACGCGTCGTCGGGTCGGCTCAGATCAGCTTGCAACGCGCCGTCTCATTCCAGAACAGCCGCGACATCGTTCGCGGCGGCGCCCCGATTCGCCTCGAGTCGGAAGGCGGCTTCGACGTGATCGCGCTCGGCACCGGGCTCCAGCTCAGCCGCAAGCTGCGCCTGGGCGCGACGCTGAATCGTTGGGTGAACGGCTTCAGTCAGGTCTTCGCGCGTAGCGGAACATTCCCCACGGTGGAGCAAACGGACTTTTTTCTAGAGGGCTGGAACGTCAACCTCGGTCTGATCGCGAGTCCAATCGAAAACCTCAACCTGGGCCTCGTTGCCAAGACCGGTTTCACGGGGAAAGCGCGCCAGCGCATCGCGCGCTTCGACCCGACGAATCCCACCGGGCGACCCCAGAACGAGTTCGACAGCGCCAGCCCCGGCTACCCCCAGATGCAGATCGACTTTCCGGGCGCGGTCGGGGTCGGAGCGTCATGGCAGCCCAGCAGCCCGCTCACGTTGTCGATGGACTACACGCGCACCTTCTGGTCGGAAGGCAAGATCCGCAACTTCTACCAGCTGCCGTTCCGGGGTCCGCCCGAGGTGCCAGGACGCAATCACTTTCCGGAGCTGCCGTACCCGACGCTGACCGACGACGACCAGCAGGACACGGAGCAGATCCGCCTCGGTCTCGAGTATGTGGCGCTGCGGGGCGACCGCGTGATCTGGCCGCTGCGGGTGGGCTACTTCAGCGACCGACAGCACTTCCGCAGCGCCGACGGGACCGCGCCGCGCTTCGACGGCCTGGCGGCCGGCACCGGCGTCGCGGTGGGGCCGATGCTGCTCGATGTCGCCTATACCTACGAGTTCGGCGACTACCTGGACGGCGACCAGAGCGGCAGCCGCATCAAGGTCCGCACCCAACAGTTCTACGTGTCCGTCATCTACCGACACCATTGAGGGTCGCTCGGGTACCGCTACGGGTCAGGCCACGCGGGTCGCTCGGGCGCCGCTTCGAGGTGGGCCACGCTGACCGAGGCCACCGGTTAACACCGGTGCCCCCAGTTTCACATTCACCAAAGAGGCCCACTCCACGCGGCACCTCTCGCTCGGGCTGGACAGATCGCTGCCGGTGATCGGGACGGGCTATGGGGTGGACGTGACGAGCGGTCGCTCGACTTCCAGACCAGCCGCCTGCCAGGCGTCGAGGCCGCCCCGCACGTTGTGGATCGCTTCGAAGCCGCTGCGCTCGAGGACGCTCGGGGCCGTGCTCGAGCGGTAGCCGGCCTCGCACATCACGGCCGTAGGCCGCGTCTTGTCGAGTCGCGCTGCCGCCGCCTCGAGTTCGGCGAGTGGCTCGTTGATCGCACCGGGTACGTGTCCCGCCGCATACTCGGTCGGCCGCCGCACGTCGATCAGCTGGAGCGCCTCGTCTCCCCGTCGTTCGTGGAGCTGCTCGACGGTCCAGTCCGCGAGCGTCGCGCACGCGCGACCGGCGGCCGTCCAAGCGTCGATTCCTCCTTCGAGGAACCCAGCGACGCGATCGAGACCCACGCGGGAGAGGCGCAGCAGGGCCTGCTCGAGCCCAGCCGCGTCTGCTGCCACGAGGACGAGCGGACGATCCGGGTCGAGCAACGTGCCCGCCCATGATGCGAGCTGCCCGTCGAGACCGATGTTGATCGAGCCTGACACATGGCGGCCGAGGAACTCGCGGGCTTCGCGCACGTCGAGGAGCTGGCCGCCGCTCTCGAGTAGGGCCGCCACGTCTTCCGCAGGCATCGCCTTGGGAGTCCCGCGCCCGCCGAGCGCGGGGGCCCCGACGCGATTCAGGCCGACGTCCTCGGAGAAGTAGCGCGGTACCTCGGGAAGCCCCTTCGTCACGGACTCGATGAAGCGATCACGGGAGTCTTCCTTCAAGGCGCAGTTCGATCTCTTCTGCTCCCCGATCGTCGACGAGGTCTCCTTCGACATGCTGCGTCCGCACAGCGATCCCGCACCGTGCGCCGGGTATACGTAGGTCGAATCGGGCAGAGTGAGGAGCTTGCGGTGGAGCGAGTCGAACAGCTGCCCCGCCATTTGCTCGGCCGTGAAGCCGCGCGAGCCGACCAGATCAAGCCGTCCCACGTCGCCGATGAAGAGCGTGTCACCCGTCAGCACCGAGTGCGGTTGCTCGGCGTCGGCCGACTCGAACACGAGAATCGAGATGCCTTCCGGCGTGTGCCCCGGCGTTTCGAGCACGCGCAGTCGCGCGCTCCCCACGGCGATCTCGTCTCCTTCGCGGGCCGCCCTGTGAGGGAACTTCGCCTCCGCCCTGGCGCCGATCACGATCATCGCGCCGGTCCGCTCGGCCAGCTCGCGGTGGCCGCTCACGAAATCGGCGTGGAGGTGCGTCTCGACGACGTACTTGATCTGCAGGCCCTCGCCGCGAGCGGCCTCCAGGTACACGTCGACGTCTCGACGCGGATCGACGACGGCCGCCTCGCCGTCCGAACCGATCAGGTACGAGGCCTGCGCCAGGCAATCGAGATAGAACTGCTCGAAGTACATGGAATCCTCCGACGACGCTTCGGTTCGAGTATAGCGGCGCCACCGGGGTGCGCGCGGCTCCTGCTCCCCCACAAAGTGGCTCCTCCTCGAGTGGTCCGCGCCCTGGCCGATCGAGCGCAGTTCACCTGCAAAGCCCACGACCGGCTCCTCCCGAGTGGGCTTTGTCCGGCACAACCCACCCGGATGGCGAAAGGCTACGTTTCCCGATCGGGCGCAGTTCACCTGCAGAGCCCACGAGGCTCCTCCTCCCGAGTGGGCTCTGTCTGGTGCAACTGCGCCCCGATGGCGAAGGTTACGTTCTTGAACGGCGCTAGCCGTTGTCATATAACTCGTGCGCCTTTCGGCAGGAGTCCCGCCAGTCGCACGGTGGTCGGGTGCAAATCGCACTTCCCGCCAGCCATGCCAGGCTCCCTGGTGTGGGAGAGGTGAAACGGAGTCAGGATGCGCATCGTCGTGGCGGGCGGAACGGGCTTCATCGGGCGTGCCGTCGTCGATCAGCTTCTGAGCGCCGGCGGCGGCCACGATGTGGTCGTCACGTCCCGCGATCCCTCCACGAGTCGGAAAGTATTCGACGACCGGGTCGAGCTGATCCAGGCGTTCGCTGGAGATGCGGTGAGCCTCGGGAGCGCCTTCACAGGCGCCGACGTCGTGGTGCAGGCGATTCAGTTTCCCAACCACCCCGTCGAGGATGCGTCGCGTGGACGCACGTACGAAGAGGTCGATGGGCGTGGCACGGAGGTCGCGGCTCGCGTGGCGCGAGCGCTCGGCGTGAAGCGCTTCGTGTACCTGTCTGGGGCAGGGGCGGGGGAGGGGCGACAGCAGCCGTGGTTCAAGGCGAAGGACCGGGCCGAGGCGGCGATCCGCGAGACCGGCCTCGAGTACTGCATCCTGCGCCCCTCCTGGATCTACGGTCCCCGCGACCGCAGCATGAACCGTCTGATCTTCTTCTGTCGCCACCTTCCCCTGGTGCCGGTCATCGGCGCCGGGAGAACGCCGATCCAGCCGATCCACGTCGACGACGTGGCTCGCTGCGTCGCCGCGGGCGCGCTTCGCGACGATGCCACCGACAAGGTGTTGGCTCTCGGCGGCCCCGAGACGCTCACCATGGACGAGATCCATCGGACGATTCAGAAGGTCCTGGGAAGGCAGCGACCGTTGCTCCACCACTCGGTGCCGCTGATGAAGCTGTTGGCGCTCCCGATGACGCTGCTTCCGGAGCCCATTCTCTCGCCAGACGCCGTCGACTTCGTGACGCAGGAGGTGCGGTTCGACCCGAAACCGGCCACCTCATACTTCGGATTCGGGTTCCGGACCCTCGAGACGGGGCTGCGCGAATATCTGCCGTGATCGCAAGGAGAGAGATGCTGCTCGAAGGGAAAAAAGGGCTGATCCTGGGCGTCGCCAACAAGCGTTCGATCGCCTGGGGTATCGCGCGGGCCGTGAGCCGCGAAGGCGCACGCCTGGCTCTCACCTACCAGGGCGAACGCCTGGAACGGAACGTGCGCAAGCTGGCCCCGGAGCTCGGCGACCCGCTGCTGCTGCCGTGCGACGTCTCTAGCGACGAACAGCTCGACGCGGTGGCGAAGAGCCTCGCAGGCGAGTTCGGCGAGCTGGACTTCGTGGTCCACGCGGTCGCCTTCGCGCTGCGCGAGGAGCTGGATGCTGAGTTCGTATCGACGTCGCGCGAGGGCTACCGACTGGCGCAGGACATCTCTGCGTACTCCCTGACCGCGCTGGCCCGCCGCGTGGCCCCGCTGATGGAGGGGCGCGATGGGAGCCTCGTCACGCTGAGCTACATCGGCGGCGAACGGGTCGTGCCGCACTACAACGTGATGGGGGTCGCCAAAGCCGCCCTCGAGATGTCGGTGCGGTATCTCGCGAGCGATCTGGGTCCGCGGGGCATTCGTGTCAACGCGATCTCCGCCGGTCCCATCAAGACGCTGGCGGCCTCCGGGGTACACGGCCTCTCGAAGATGCTCGAGTACCACCGCACCCACGCCCCGCTGCGCCGCAACACGGATCAGGAAGAGGTCGGCGACGCCGCGTTGTTCCTCGTCTCCCGGTTGTCCCGCGGCATCACGGGCGAGGTGATTCACGTGGACGGCGGCTTCCATGTGATGGGCATGTCGGCGCTCTGAGCGCCCGCTTCTCCGCCCGAGCGGTGCAGCTTTCGCTCCGGAGGCGCGTGCTACGCTCGCGAGGGTGGCGCGAATGAGGGGGAAGTTCCTGACGCTGCTCTTTCTGGCGCTGCCCGCGTCCCTGGTCGCTCAGGCTGGGAGCGACGAGACGACGCCCGTTGCACCCGCGCTCCCGCCCCACGTGGCGCCGCCTCCGGACAAGCCCGCCACGTGCGATCTGGGTTGTCTGACGGCCGAGAAGCAGGGCGGCGGCCGAGAACACTTCTGGGCGGAGGGTTCCGTCGATTTCCAGATCGGCGACTTGCGCATCCAGGCGGACCGCATCGATCTGTTCGAGAGCGCGATCGCTTCCGGCGGCACGAGTCGCCGCATCGTCGCCCTTGGCAACGTCGTCTTCGTGCGCGAGCAGGAGCGGCTGGCGGGCCAACGGCTGGAGATGGATCTGGCCACCAATCGTGGCGTCTTCGAGGACGCCGTGGGCTACATGGAGCCCGGCGTTTTCATCGAGGCAGACCGCATCGAGCGCCTCGATGCCGACACCTACCGCATGACCGGGGCGAAGTTCACGTCTTGCGCCCAGCCGAACCCGCGCTGGGGGTTCACGACCTCGTCGGCGACGATCCACCGCGAAGACAAGATCGTGGCGAAGAACGTGCTGTTTCGCGTCAAGGCTGTGCCGAGTTTCTACATCCCGTACTTCCAGTACCCGCTCAAGAGGAGCCAGCGCTCGACGGGCTTGCTCTTCCCTCGCTTCGGCTTTTCGGAGCAGCGCGGCTACGCCCTCGGCGCAGGCTTCTTCTGGGCGAGCGGACGCAGTCACGACAGTACGTTCCTGCTCGATTACTACAGCCGCTTCGGCACCGGTCTGACTCACGAGCTGCGCTATCTGCGCCTCGGTGGATCCCAGGGCCGCTTTCGCAGCAACATCGTTCAGCGGAGCGAGGTCGAGGGGCGCGACTACGATCTCGACTGGAGCGCCGTGCAGAATCTCCCGGGCAGCTTCCGGGCGTCGCTGAACGTGCGCCGATTCAGCAGCACAACGTTCCAGCAGCAGTACCAGGACGACCTCGACCGGGCCTCGGTTCGCTCCCAGGGCGGCTCGTTCAACGTCCAGGGACGCCTGCTCGGCAACAACGTGCAGCTGGTGACCGAGTTCAACGAGACCTTCTTCGGTGACGAGCTGACGCGCTCGATCCGACGACTCCCCACGCTGCGCATCAGCCGCTCGCCGAAAAGGATCGGACGCACGGGCATCGTTCTGCGCTACGAGGCGCGCGCCGAGCGTCTCTCCCAGGGCGTGCAGGACCTGACGGCGCCCTACGCGCGCTTCGACTTCTCCCCCGAGATCTCGAGACCGATGTCGACGAGCTTCCTCCAGGTGAACCCCCGGCTCGGCTTTCACTACACGCACTATTCCGACACCCTCACGGACGAGGGCCTCGATGGCGTCGCGCTCAACCGCCCCGTACTCGAAGGGACCGTAGACGTGCGCGGCCCGACCTTCTCCCGTGTCTTCAACACGCCGGGCTCCGGATATTCGCCTCGGTTCAAGCACGAGATCGGACCGGAGTTCTACTGGGTCTATCGCACTCCCGTAGATGACTTCGATCTGATTCCCAAGTTCGACGGCATCGATCAGCTGCTCGGTACGAACCAGGTGAGCTACGGGCTGGTGCAACGCATCCTGGCCAAGCGCCCGGTGCGGAACACGGACAAGCTGCGGACCCACGAGCTGTTCCTCTGGAACATCTTCCAGACGTACTACGTGCAGATCGGCGAAGGTCAGAACGAGTTCGACCCGAACTTCTCATCCTCCGCGTTCGGGCCGGGTGGAGTTCCCTCCCACTACTCACCGATCAAGTCACGGATCCGTCTCACCCCGACCCGAAATATCCGGCTGCAGCACGACACCGAGTACGACATCAATTTCAACCAGTTCCGCGTCCAGAGTCTCAGCCTGCGGTGGAACTTCGGCGGCGGCAACATCGGGGGGAGCTGGTCGCGCGCCGAGCAGCTGTCCGAGCTTCCCGAGGAGCGGGTCCCCCGACGCAATACGATCCGAGCTGGGGCGCAGGTGGCCATCGCGGGCCGCAGGCTCGTGCTCTCCGGTTCCACCGACTACGATCTCTTGAAGAAGAGCTTGATCCGCTCGAGCGCCCGGCTGCGCTACAGGGTCCAGTGCTGCGGCCTGATGCTCGAGACGATCCAGTTCAGATTCAATACCCGCGACGAGCGCCAGTTCCGTTTCGCGATCGAGCTGGAGAATCTCGGCACGATCGGGCTGGGGGGAGACCAGGGCCTCGTCACCGAAGCCTCGCGGTGAGCGTTCTCGTGACCGGCGCGACCGGCTTCGTGGCGAGCCACATGTTCGAGCACCTCGAGCGTGTGGCGCCGACGCGCCCGCGCTTCGGGCTCGTGCGGCCGGGGCTCGCGAACGCTCTCGCAGATTCCGGCGCCACCGCGATCGAAGCGGACCTGACCGAGCCGGCCCGGGTGCGGGCGGCGGTAGCCGAGTCACGCCCCGGGTTCGTTGTCCACCTCGCCGCGCACTCGAGCGTGCACGCTTCCTGGAGGGATCCGGCCGCCTGCTTCGCGACGAACGTCCTGGGCCTCGGCCACCTGCTCGAGGCGCTGCGCGAGAATGGGCTCTCGCCACGCGTCCTGGTCGTCGGCAGCGCCGACGAGTACGGCGCCGTCGGGCCGCACGAGCTGCCGCTCGGCGAGCAGGCTGCGCCCCGCCCGCACTCACCGTACGCGGTCAGCAAGGCGGCGCAAGGCTATCTGGCGCAGCGCTTTGCGCGCGCGTTCGAGATGGAGATCGTCTGCACGCGGACGTTCCCGCACACCGGGCCCGGTCGGGATGAGATGTTCGCCGAGGGCTCGTTCGCTCGCCAGATCGCCGAGGTCGAGGCGGGTCTCGCGCCCGCGGTCGTGCGGACCGGCAACCTCGATGCCGTGCGCGACTACACGGACGTCAGGGACGTCGTGCGCGCGTACTGGTTGCTGCTCGAGCGAGGCGAGGCTGGGGTTTGCTACAACGTGTGCAGCGGGCGCGGTGTTTCGCTGCACGAGGTCCTCGACACGCTGCTCGAGCTGAGCAGCGCCGACGTCGCCCGGGAGGTCGATCCGGACCGCCTGCGACCCTCCGACGTGCCGACCTTGATCGGCGACCCCACGCGCTTGCGCGACGCCACCGGTTGGGCCCCGAGATCCCGCTGAAGCACACCTTGCGGGACCTCCTCGAGCACTGGCGCCAGCGGGTACGCGAGAAAAAGAGCGGCTAGCGAATCCGGCTACTCGCCGCTGTCTTCCTCGGGGCGTTCGACCTGTTCGGTGGCCGGCTCCTCGCCGCCGCTCGTCCCGGAGTCGTCTTCTACGGCCGCCGCGGCGGCCTTGATGACGTCCTCGATTCCGGTTTCCTCGTCGACCGCAGCTCCGATCTCGAAGGAGCCCGAACTGGTCATCGCGACCGCGGCATCGACCGCGCCATCGGACGACTCCTCGGCCGGCTCGGGAGCCGGTGCCGCTTCGGCGTCCTGGGCGACGACCACGATCTGGCGCTTGGTTTCTTGGTCGACGGCGGCGACGGCTTCGGCGGCCGCGTCGGCGAGGTTCGCGATGGTATGCCGGTCGGGAACATCTTCGGCCTCGCTCGCCTCGTCGTGCTCGGTGCGCTCGGTGGCCACGTGGGACTCGATCGGCTCGTCGGGCTCTCCCCGAACCTCCGCCTCGGTCGCCGACGCCGCCTCGAGAACAGCCGCGGTGAGAGCGTCGCCGGTACCAGAAATCACGGCCTCGGGGCCGTCGTACTTGCCCACGACGACCCTCGCAGCCCGAGTCAGGCGACCATTCAACCGATACCCGCGCATCTCGTCCTTGACATGGTGGCGCTCGGGCTCGTCGACCGGCTCGGTGGCGACGGCTTCGGCCACCTCGGGGTCGTAGGGGCGTCCGACCACCGGAATCCACTCGAGCCCCTCTTCCTGCAACGTCTGCAAGATCTGGGTTCGGACGAGGATCAAACCGTCGATGAGCGGATTGCCCGCGTAGCTGGTTTGAGCGGCATCGAGGGCCCGGTCGAAGTTGTCCAGGATGTCCATGAACTTGAGCACGAACTGCTCCTGGCGTTCCTCGAAACGTCGCTCGGCGTTCTTCCTGGTGCGGATTCGGAAGCCTTCGTTCTCGGCTTTGAGCTCTTTGTAGGCCGCGAGAACGTCCTGGAGGCGTTGCTCGGTCAGCTTGGCGCGGTCGAAGCCGGGCGAGTCCACCTGCCGGGCTGCGGCCGGAGATGGCGGGGAATCGGGTGATCGCTCGTCGGACACGCGCTTCGGGGTCGGCTTCTCGCGGATTATAGTCGCGCGCCGGCCGGCGAACCAACGGGTTCGGCGAGCATTGCGATCAGATCTCCGACGTTCGTGCCGGTCGGACCCGTTTCAATCACGTCGCCCAGCGGCGCAAGGAATGCGTGCGAATCGTTGCGGTCGAGGAACCACTCGGCCGGCGCCAGTCCGAGCCGCAGGGCCCGCTCGCCGCTCGTGTCGTCGGCGATGCCTCCTGCGCCCGGCCCGGTCCCGTCGATCCCGTCAGTCGCCAGGGCCGCGAGAACGGCGGCCGCCGGCATGCCGCCGAGTGGCCCGGCGGCACTCGCTACCAGCTCCTGGTTCGGGCCGCCTCTGCCCTTGCCCGCGACGGAGACGGTCGTCTCGCCGGCCGCCAGAAGACAGAAGGGTCGCCTGGCCCTGTGCGCCCTGTCGGCCAGAACGGCAGACAACACGGTCGCCACCTCGCGAGCCTCGCCGGCGAGCCGCGTCGTCAGTATCTCCGTGACGAGTCCCAGCTGTCGTGCCTCGTGCGCGGCGGCTTGAGCAGTCCGAGCGTGTCCTGCGATCACCGTGTACGAGACGCGCTCGAGGGTAGGGTCGCCCGGTTTCACCGTCTCTGCGTGCGCGCCTCTCGCGCCCGCCTCGAGGTAGGCTCGGACGCGAGCGGGAACGCGCCGCCCCGGAACCCGGCGCTGCAGCACGGCGATAGCGTCCCCGAAGGTCGCGGCGTCCGGACTGACGGGTCCGGACGCGATCGTTTCGGGGGCGTCGCCCACGACGTCAGAGATCGCCAGGCAGGCGACGCGCCCCGGAGCAGCGAGCCGTGCCAGTCGACCCCCCTTCAGCCGGGACAGGTGTCGGCGCACGACGTTGATCTGCTGAATCGGGGCCCCCGACCGGAGCAGCGCGTCGCCGACGAGCTGCTTGTCGCGCAGCGTCAACCCCTCGGCGGGAGCCGGGAGCATCGCGGACGCTCCACCGGACAGGAGTAGCAGCAGCAGGTCGTCTCCGTTCATGGAGAGAGCGATGCGCTCCAGGCGCCGCCCCGCCATGGCCCCGCGCCGATCCGGAGTGGGATGGCCCGCCACCACCAGCCGGCAGCGCTCCAGGTGCACCGATTCGGAGCTGTCGACGACGAGCGTGTCGGCGAAGGGGAGCCCCTCGAGTCGGCGCTCGGCGGCGCGCGCCATCCGAGCTGCGGCCTTGCCAGCGGCGACCAGAAACAGCCGTCCGTTCTGGAGAGCGTAGCGGGCGCGGCCGACTCGCAAGCTGCGGCCTCGCAACTGCAGCGTGCGGGCGACCACGACTTCGGGGTCGGCGGCCTGCAGCCCGGCCGCCAGAATGCGTGCCGCGGCTCGGCGCAGCCGAGCGCGGCCGCGACGGATCAATGCCCGCGGCGGTCGTCGATCAGGCTGAGCCGGGTCAGGGCCTCGAAGTTGAGCAGGAGACGCTCGGCGACGGCGTCGAAGCTCTCACTGCTGGTGGCGTTCTCGAGGCCGGCGTCGAGAGAGTCGAGGGCGCGATCGACGGTTTCCCGCTGGCCCGTCGATCCGATTCCGTTGGCCCGGAGCTGGTCGATGTGGCGCTTGAACTCTTCTTTGTAGAAACTAGACAAGACTCGCCGGCGCTCAGGATCCAAACACACCTCCGGAAACTTGCTTCAACGTGGGGGAACTCTCAATCCAAGTTATTCGAGGGTCCGAACCGCTGTCAAGCGTCGCTCCGGAGCGGCAGCTGGGGATCGACGTTCAGGTCCCACCCTCCCCGAACCCCGAGCCGGTAGCGCAACTCGCCGGCCGCCGCGATCATTGCGGCGTTGTCCGTCGAAAGCTCGATCGGCGGAACGAACAGCGGCAGGCCGAGCGAGTCGGCGAGGCTGGCCGCATCGCGGCGCAGGCGGCTGTTTGCGGCGACGCCTCCAGTGAGCAGCAGGCTCTTCGGTCGGCTCTGGCGCGTGACCTCCTCGAGCTTCAGCAGCAGCGAGCGGACGACCGCAGCCTGAAACGAGGCCGCGAGGTCGCAGATCTCCTGAGACGGCTCGCCCTCCCCGTCGAACTTCACGATGCCCTCTCTGCGGACGTGATGAAGCACCGCCGTCTTCAAACCGCTGAACGAGAAGTCCGGCCGCCCGTCGGTCATGCGCGCGACCTTGAACGAGACGGCCGCGTCGTCACCACGCGGTGCGAGCCGATCGATCACCGGCCCGCCGGGATAGCCGAGTCCCAGCAGCTTCGCCACCTTGTCGAACGCTTCGCCCGCGGCGTCGTCGCGAGTGCGACCGATGAGATCGTACGCACCCTCGCGCGGCACGTCGTACAGGCTGGTATGCCCGCCCGAGACAACCAGAGCCAGGGCGGGCAGCGGTACGTTCGGGTGAGCGAGCAGCGGCGCCTGGATGTGCCCCGCGATGTGGTGCACCGGGATCAAGGCCAGCTTGTGCGCGAAGGCGAGACCCTTGGCGACCTGGAGCCCGACCAGCAGTGCGCCGACCAGACCTGGCCCCTGCGTCACCGCTATCGCGTCCACTTCCGCAACTGCGACGCCCGCGTCCTTCGTGGCCTGCTCGATCACGGGACAGATGTTCTCGGTGTGCTGGCGCGACGCGAGCTCGGGCACAATCCCGCCGTACGGTGCGTGGACCGCCACCTGGCTCGACACGACGCTCGAGAGGATCTCCTCGCCGTCCCGCACGACGGCCGCCGCGGTCTCGTCGCAAGATGTCTCGATGGCGAGGATCCTCACGGACGGTTCAGCCTCCCGCGGCCGCTGCGGCCCGGGCGGCGTCCACCAGGCGCCTCAGGCTCTCGTCGTACGGCGCGCGAGCGACGCCCGCTTCGCACACGATCGCCGTGACGTACCGGTGGGGCGTGACGTCGAAGGCGGGGTTGCGCACCGTGATGCCTTCGGGTGCGAGCCGCTTGCCGCCGTGGTGGGTCACCTCGTCAGGCGCGCGCTCCTCGATCGGGATCTCGGCGCCGGTCGGGGTGTCGAGGTCGATCGTCGAGACGGGCGCCGCGACGTAGAACGGCACGTCGTTCTCCTTCGCCAGGACGGCGACGCTGTATGTCCCGATCTTGTTCGCCACGTCTCCGTTCGCTGCGATGCGGTCAGAGCCGACCACCACCGAGTTGATCTCCCCCTGCGACAGCAGGTGGCCCGCCATGTTGTCGGCGATCAGCGTGATCGGGATGCCGTCCTGCATGAGCTCCCAGGCGGTCAGGCGGGCGCCCTGCAGGTAGGGGCGCGTCTCGTCCGCGTAGACCTGTTCGATCTTCTTCGAGGTTGCCGCCGAACGGATCACACCGAGGGCCGTGCCGTAGCCGGCCGTCGCCAGGGCGCCGGCGTTGCAATGTGTGAGTACGCGCGCCGCGTCGGGAAGCAAATCCGCTCCGAGGTCGCCGATGCGCCGGCAGGCGGCGATGTCCTCCCGGCGAATCGCTTCCGCTTCCTCGAGGAGCGCCTCGCCGACCTCGCCGACACCGTCTCCGAAGCGGCGGCGCATCCGCTCGATCGCCCAGAACAGGTTCACGGCGGTCGGCCGGGTCGCCGCGAGGTCGTCGCAGATCGAGTCGAACTCACGTCGCAGCTGATCGCCTTGCGCGCTCGAACGACGCACGCCAATGGCCACACCGAACGCTGCCGCGACGCCGATCGCCGGTGCGCCGCGGATAGCCATGCCCCGGATCGCCTCGGCTACCTCGAGGTGGTTCCCGCAGCGCAGGTAGACCTCCTCGTGCGGCAGCAGCCGCTGGTCGATCATCACGACCGCTTCGTCTTCCCAATGAACGGTGGATACCACGATGCTCCTCCTCGGGAATGGTACGCGAAGCCGGCTGCCGATCCGGCGCGGGTCCGCCGCCCCTACAATGCATGCGGTGATCCCCGTCGAGCGCGCGTTGGAGATAGTCCTGGCAGAAGCATCGGCGCTCGGCTGCGAGGAGGTGTCGCTCGCCGACTCGCTCGGCCGGGTGCTCCGCGAGGACGTTTCGTCGGACATCCAGATGCCCCCTTTCGATCGGGCAGCAATGGACGGCTATGCCGTCCGCGCGGCGGATGTCCGCGAGGCGCCTCGGACGCTTCCGGTCGCGGTGCTGATCAAGGCCGGCGATCCCCCGGGTTTCGAGCTGCCCGCCGGGCACGCGGCCCAGATCATGACGGGCGCGCCCGTTCCACCGGCGGCGGACGCGGTGATCCCCGTGGAGCAGACAGAGCGGTTGGGGGAGGGCGTCCGGTTCTCGAGCCCTCCGCCGCAAGGGGCACACGTCGCCCCGCGGGGCAGCGAGGTGCGACCCGGAGACTGCGTGCTCGAAGCGGGACGGCTGGTCGACGCTGCCGCGATTGCGGTGCTGGCGACCGTCGGTCGCGCGCGCGTGAGCGTGGGGAAGCGTCCCTCGGTGGCGGTCCTGGTGACGGGAGACGAGCTGGTGCCCGTGACAGCGCGGCCGCGGGGCGGCCAGATCCGCAACAGCAACGGCCCCGCGCTCGAGGCGCTGGCGCGATCTTGCGGCGCTACCGTGACGCGGCTCGGCGTCGCGGCCGATCGCGCCGACGCGCTGGCCGACGCGATGCGCCCGGGCCTGGAGGCAGACATCCTCGTCGTTTCCGGCGGCGTGTCGGCGGGCGAATTCGACCTCGTCGAGGACGTGTTTTCGAGCTTCGGGGTGGAGGTGTTCTTCGATCAGGTGGCGATCAAGCCGGGCAAGCCACTCGTGTTCGGCCGGCGCGGCGGCACGCTCGTGTTCGGCCTGCCCGGCAACCCGGTGTCGGCGATGGTGACCTTCGAGGTCTTCGTGCGCAGCGCGTTGCTCGAGCTTCAGGGAGCCCGAACACCGGGCCGACCGTTGCTGCAGGCGGAGCTGCTCGGTCCTCTGAAGAATCGTTCGAAGCGGCGCGCGCACCTTCCGGTGGTCCTGCGCGCCGCCGGCGCGGGGCTCGTCGCCGACCCGATCCGGTCGCGCGGCTCGGCCGACGTCGTGGCGCACGCCCGCGCGACCGGTCTCGCGGTGCTCGAGGCAGACCAGCGGGATGCTGCAGCCGGAGAACGCGTCCCGGTGCGCGTGCTTCCCGGCTTCTCGATCGATGGGACGTAGCTCCGGCAAGCGGCTGAGCCACGTAGACGCCGCCGGCGCGGCGCGCATGGTCGATGTCTCCGCCAAGCCCGTCAGCCGCCGCACGGCGGTCGCACGCGGCCGCATCTGGATCTCGGCCGCCGCGATGCGCGAGGTTCGCTCCGGGCGCCTGCAGAAGGGCGCGGTCGAGGAGGTCGCGCGCCTGGCCGGGGTGCTGGCCGCGAAACGCACGGCGCAGGCGATTCCGCTGTGTCATCCGATACCCCTCGAGCACGTCCGCGTCGACCTCACACCGCGGCACGACGGCTTCGAGATCGAGGCGGAGATCACCAGTGCGGCGCGGACCGGCGCCGAGATGGAGGCGCTCCACGCCGTCTCGCTGGCCGCCCTGTGCGTGTACGACATGGTGAAGGCCGTCGACCGGGAGATGACGATCGGTGACGTGAGGCTCGTCACCAAGACCGGCGGACGAACCGGCGAATACCGACGCTCGAAACCGCCGGCGGGGTCGCGGAAGCCGCGGTGAGCCGTTGCGCACCCTAGCAGTCCGTGGTTAAAGCCCTTCCGAGGCGGCGATGGAGGGCGACGGAGCTGAGTGGCGGGCATTGTGCGAGAGCTGTTCGTGGTTGGTAGGAGCCGTTGTGATGGCCGTCAGGCGGTTCCAGAGGTGAAGGAGCTGTGCCAGAAGGTCATGGAGCCGGCCCTGCAGGCCCCTCGGCGTCCCGACTCCGACGATCTGGCGCATCAGCAGCCCGAGATTGAAGGCACCGCTGTGGACCAGCACCCGTTTGAGGATGTTCTCGTGACCGCGAAGGTGCGTGCGTCTCATGCGGCCGGTTCGGTAGAGATGAGCGAAGGGTCGCTCCACCCGTTCTCCTCGGAGGCGGTGCAGACGCTGACCTCGTGCCCCGCCGCTTCGCCGACGGTTCGCGTACACCAGGCCACGGCTCTCGGTGTCGCCCCGCCATCGCCGACGACCACGGTCGGGTTCGGATATGTACGCACGCAGCCCCGCAGCGTCCAACTCCTGGAGAACCGCAGTGGAGTGGTAACCCTTGTCGCCAACCACTTCCTGCAGGCCTCCGGGATGGCAAGCACGGGTCCGCTTCTGAACGCGCTCGATCTGAGTCTCGGCGTCCTTGAGCGTCTTGCCCAGCGTGCTCGTGTCGCCCTGGTTCGCGCCCTGGACCGTCACCGACACGATCGCCCCCGTCGTCAGGTCCACGGCCTGCTCGGTTTTGTGGGCCAGATGGGTACGACCATCCTTCATTTTGGCGATCTTCGCGTCCGGATCCGCCGGACTCTTCCATTCCTCGTTCGAGCCTTTCTTCTTGCGCCGCCGATCCAGCCGCGCCAGCGCTTGCCGAGAGGGCGTGCGAATGCCAGACGCCTTCGCCAGACGCTTCAAGAACTCCTGGTAGGTCTCTCCGGTATCCCGACGCACGATGCTCCGCATCGCCGCGTTCGCTTCCAGCGTCGTCGCGTCGATCGCAATCGTCTTTCCGCTCAGAAGACCCGTCTGCGCCAGGCGCTCTTGGATCCAGGTGAACACGTCACGGTGGGTTTCCAAGTCGATCAGCCGCCGGGTCCGCGAGATCGTCGAATGTTCCGGGGCCCGCTCCTCCAACCCAAGCCCCAGGAAGCTCCGCACCCCAAGCGAGTCCGCTGCACGCCACGCCATCCCACGCTCGGAGTCCAGGCCCTCGAAGTACCCCACCAGCAAGAGCCGAAAGTAGCGTCCAGGGGCCAGGCTCGGACGCCCCAGAACCGCCGCATAGAACCGGCGGCATCGCGATTCCACGAATCTGTCGAAGCCCTCGGACTCCAGCGCTCTATTCAAACGCGAATAGAAAGGATGCCCAGGGCTCCGCGGCAGATCGCTCGTCGGCACCCACAACGCCTCTTGACGTTTCTTATGTTTGCCCATCGCCATGCACGAACACTAAGACATGCACTTGTCACGTAAGGCCCGCTCAAAGGGCACTTTCACCACGGACTGCTAGGCTGTGCGACGAGCCTGGTGCTGCTCGTCGTTGCCGGCATTCTGGGCTATCGTGCGTCGCGGCAGCCGCGGTTGCCGCCGGGCCTGACCGGCAGCGTGGTCTTCGTGAGCGACCGCTCGGGCACACCGGGTCTCTATCTCCGGCCCTTGCCGTCGGGCCCGGATCTGAGGCTGACGTCGTTTCCCGAAACGCTGCGCGACCCTTCCGTATCGCCCGACGCCGGGCACGCCGCGTTTGCCCTCGAAGGGCGCATCGGTGTCGTCTCACTCGTGACGCGCGACGTGCACTTCCTGAGCTACGCGACCGAGTGGCTCGACGCGCAGCCGTCGTGGCGGCCGGACGCGCGGGCCCTGGCCATCGCGACGCGCCGCAGCCAATCGGACAAGGCCGACGTCCACCTGCTGCTGCTGGATTCCGCGCTGCGGCTCGAGGCGCGCCAGGCGATCACCGAAACGCCGGGTCTCGACGAGCTCACTCCCGTCTTCACGCCGCAGGGGGGCGCGATCGTCTTCGAGCGCTCCGGCTGCTGGTGAGCTGGGAGGAGAACAAGCAGTACGGCCTCGACGTCATGGATGCGGACGGCGGCCACCGCGAAACCCTGCGCCAAGGGACGGTCAACTATCGGCGCGTCTCACCCTCTCCCGACGGCCGCTTCCTGGCCGCCACTTTTGCCCTCGACCTCGGATTCGGACTCGACGCAATGTTGCGTCCCTGGGCCACGGAGGAGGTTCACCTGCTCGACCATCAGGGGAAGCGGATCGCCACTCTCGTGGGAACCTGGCGCCACAGCAACCACTCGGCCGATTGGGGGCGCTAGCCATGGCTGGCGAGAAACGAGATTCCCCCCTCCGGCTCTTGGATGTATGATCGGGCTCTCACTAGCGCTCGTCGGCCGTACTTCGAAGCGCGGCCGGGGAGAGTGTGGATGTCGGTGTGTCCGGAATGCGAGGCGGACATCGAACTGGACGCCTACGACGTCGACAAGGGAGAAGTGATCAGCTGCCCCGAATGCGGTGTCGACTTGGAGGTCCTGGGCCTTTCGCCGCTGGAGCTGGATCTCGCACCTGAAGAAGACGAATGGGACAAATGAGGTCGCGTAATGTTTGGTAGCCTCGGTTTCGGTGAGATCCTGGTCGTCCTGCTGATACTCGTCTTCATCTTCGGAACGAGCCGTATCCCGGAACTCGGCAAGGGCCTTGGCGAAGGGATCAAGAACTTCAAGAGAGCCGTCAAGGGCGAGGAAGAAGAGAAAAAACCGTGAACACCCGAGGAGATGTCACCGCTCTGCTCGGCCACCTGGCGAGGTGCGGATGCACCGACGCCAGCAGGGAGGCTTCATGAGACTGTCGGTTCTGCTTCTGGCGCTGGTCGCCACGATGGCGCTGGCCTGCGGAGGAAACCCTCCGCCGGCTCCACCACCACCACCACCACCACCACCGGCGCCCACGCCGCCGCCGCCGGCACCGACGCCGACGCCAACACCAACGCCCGCGCCGCTCAGCGAGTACGAGAAGCTGCAGCAGCTGTCCGTGGACGAGCTGGATCGGCAGGGGCTGTTCGCCGAAATCCACTTCGACTACGACAAGTCGGACGTCCGTGAGGTCGACAGGTCGTCGCTGCAGCGCAGCGCCGACAACCTCAAGAAGTTCGACTTCATGATGGTCACCCTCGAGGGTCACTGCGACGAGCGCGGCACGGTCGAGTACAACCTCGCCCTGGGCGAGCGTCGAGCGCAGGCTGCCTACGACTATCTGGTCTCGTTGGGTGTGCCGGCTGAGCGTCTCAAGACCGTCTCCTACGGCAAGGAGGTGCCGGTCTGCACGGAGTCGGCCGAGAGCTGCTGGAGCCGCAATCGCCGCGGACACCTGACGGTCACCGGCAAGCGCTGAGTCGGTTCCGTTAGCCGATTCGCGAACGCCCGGGACTGTTGTCTCGGGCGTTCGCCCCACTCCTTGACACCCCTATGCGATTGCCTTCTAATCGCGGGCGGGGATAAAAGCGTTGAATTTCCGGCGCACGCTCCGGCCTGATCAGCCCGAATATCAGCCCACATCGGCTCCCATGAGGGAGTTGAGCGGGACAATCGGCAAGTACGAGGTCGTGAAGCCGCTCGGTAAGGGCGCCATGGGGATGGTGTACCTCGCTCGGGACACCATGCTCGAGCGCGACGTCGCCCTCAAGATGATGGTCGCGGGCATCGCCGCCGACCCCGAGCTCAAGGCGCGCTTCGAGCGCGAGGCACGCGCCGTTGCGAAGATGACCCACCCCAACGTGGTGATGGTCTTCGATCTCGGCTACCACGAGAGCCAGCCGTACATCGCCATGGAGCTTCTGAAGGGCGACGACCTCCAGAAGGCGATGCGGCAACCCCCGCCGATGGCTCTGGACCGCAAGGTCACGATCATGGTCCACGTGCTCGCGGGACTCGCCCACGCCCACAAGGCCGGCATCATTCACCGCGACATCAAGCCCGCCAACATCTTCATCGCCACCGACGGCGCCGTGAAGATCATGGACTTCGGCGTGGCGCGGCTGACCACCGCCTCGATGACCGGCACGGGCAGCATCGTCGGCACGGCGGACTACATGTCGCCCGAGCAGGTCAAGGGCGCCAAGGTCGATGGGCGCAGCGACGTGTTCAGCGTCGGCTGCATGCTCTACGAGCTGGTCACGGGTCGGCGGCCGTTCCGCGCCGAGAACCTGATGGCGATCTTCTACCGGATCACCCACGAGGAGCCCGACTACACCACTATTCCCGATGGCCCTGAGTACGCGGCGCTGCTGCCGTTCCTCAAGAAGGCCCTCTCCAAGAACCTCGACACCCGCTATCAATCGGCCTACGAGTTCGCCACAGAGCTGAAGGAGTACCTGAAGGCGAACGCCACCTCCGAGTCGGCCCAGCACGCCCTCGAGGAGCTGATCGATATCGCGCCGCCGCCGACCACGCAGCCACCCCCGTCGACGCTCTCCGCCTCGGGCAAGGCAGCGCAACAGGTGCGGGCGGCCGAGGCCGCGTTCCGACGGGGCGACTACGACGGCGCGATCAGGCAGGCGCAGGCCGCACTGAAGATCGACTCGAGCAGCGCCGCGGGGCTGGACGTTCTGCAGCGCTCGCAAAAGGGGGCTCAGGCGCTCGTCAAGTTCCAGGCCGCGGAGACGGCTCTAACCAGGAAGGAGTTCACAGTCGCGCGCAGCGAGGTGAACGCCGGTCAACAACTCGCCCCCTGGCACGCCAAGGGTCCCGATCTCATCACTAGGATCCAGAAGGCCGAGGCGGATGCCAAGCGCCTCGCCGATGAGAACGCGGCCACTCAGAGGGCGACGCAGATCAACGCCTTGTTGGCGAGCGCCGCGGACGCTCTCGGTAGCAAGAAGTACGACGAGGCGATCGCCCTGTACGACCAGGCTCTCGCGATGGACCCCTCGAACACGGCGGCCGTTACGGGCCGAACGGGTGCCGTCACAGCCAAAGCCGTCTCGGCGGCCGCGGCCGGGGCTGGCGCGGCAGCGCCCAGCGGTGGCGGCAAGCAGTTCGTGGCTGGAACCACCGAGGCCAAGTCCGGCGGCCCCGCTGCTTCGGGCGCCGGGCCCGCAGGCTTCGGCGCGGACCCCAACATCCAGGTCAACTCGGCCACGCAGAGGGCCGACCTGCCAGGCCACCTCGACTTTGACGTGAACCCCAAGCAGGTGAAGTCCGGCGACAAGTACACGGTTACGATCAAGCTGCGCAACGAGGGCAACGCACCGATTCAGGTCAAGGACATGGTCGTGACCACGACCCGCAACGGCGGGAAGTCGCAAGGAGCGGTGCCGCCACAGACGCGGGACGTCGCGCCGCACCAGATCGCCACGCTGCTGGCTCTGCCGGGCAACTTCTGGGAAGCCGAAACGACGTCCTGGTCGATGGAGGTCTTCATCCGCACCAGCCGCGGCGAGTCGCACCGGAACACGTTAGACTGGAGGTGAGCTGCGGCGCCGCGGCGTGTCTCGGAGGTGCCTTTTGCGGAACCTGATGGCGCTCGTGTCCTTCTCTATTCTCATGCCGGGCCTGGTGCTCGCTGACGATCCGCCTCTGATCGAATATCAGCCGTCTCCCTGCACCGTGCCGAACAGAGCGATGTCGATCTGCGCGTACATTTCGGACGACGCCATGGTCTCGAAGGCGCGCGTGTACTTCCGACCGGAGAAGGAGAAGTACTACAACTACGCCGACATGGTCTTCACGGGACTCAACTACTGCGCGACGCTGCCCGCGCCGAGACAGGACAAGGCGCGCAGCCTCCAGTACTACATTCAAGCGGTCGACGACGGCTACAACACGCAGCGCTCGAGCACCTTCAACGTGGCCGTCCAGGAGTCCGAGCTGTGCGGCTTCCCGCCCCTCGAGCAGGATCCGGAGAAGGCGAAAGCGATCACCGTCTACGGGACCCATCACAAGCAGGGCGACAAGCTCGACGACAAGTTCGGAAGAACCGGCGTGACCTTCGTGCCGGCGAAGAAGAGGTAATCACCCGATTCGAGCGGCGCTACTACTCGGTGGGCTGCTCGCCGCGGCCGCGCCGGGATTCTCCCAACCGCGCTTCGAGATCACCGGTCGAGCGGAGCTGGTCGGCAACCGGCGACTCGTGACCCTCGAACTGTCCAACGTCGGTACCGAGCCAGCCAGCGACGTCGCCATCTCAGTCGAGCTGGCAGGGCAGCGCGTCACACAGACGCTGCCGGGGCCGATAGAGCCGAGCCAGTCCAGCGAAGTCGTTCTGGAATTCCGCGCCGACCTGTCTCGGCTCGGCTCCCACGCCGCGATCATCGGTCTCTCGTTTCACACGGGGCGTCCGCCGATCCCCGAGGATGCCCCGACCTCCAGTCAGCGCGCTTTTCTCATCTTCGCTCTCGGCGCCACGCCGACGCCCGCCGTGGCGCTCGAGGTGCCGGAACTCGAGATCGTGCGTTCCGGGACGCTTCGGATCGTCGTGAGCAACCTCGAGGGGGCTTCGCACCGGGCGTGGGTCCGCGTGACGACGCCGGCCGGGATCAACGCGGTGCCCGCGCGCTCGGAGGTCGATCTGGAGCCGGGTGGCAGCGCCATCGTCGAGGCCCGCATCCTGCGTGGCAATGCCCAGCGCGAGGCGAGCCACGGCATCATCGTGCTCGCCGGGATTGTCGACGGGCCGCTCGAGCGCAGCGTCGGTACGCTCGGAGCAGTGCGGATCCGGGAGGATCGAGCGCTGATGCCGCGGCTCCGGCGCCCCGCCCTGATCGTCGCGCTTTTTCTGCTGCTCGGCGCCGCAGCGCTCGAGTTTCGCCTCCGGGGGTAGGGGACGCTTGTGCTACCCTCTCAAGCGATTTGGTCTTCTCTCACCGGGCGACCGAGGCGATCCCGAGTAGCGGGGTCGTGGCTGACTGCTATCGCTGCCCACGCAATCTTTTCCGGAAAGGCTAAGGAGGCAAGCCAGTGGAAGGAATCTTGGACGCGCTGTTCCGTTGGTTGCACATCCTGGCGGGGATCATCTGGATCGGGATGCTCTACTTCTTCAACTGGGTGAACGGCCCGTTCGCTGCCACCCTCGACGCCGACACGAAGAAGAAGGTCGTGCCGGAGCTGATGCCGCGCGCTCTCTTCTGGTTCCGCTGGGGCGCGGCGTGGACGTGGATCACCGGCTTCGTGCTGCTGCTGCTCGTCTTCTACCACGGCCAGATCATGTTCGATGCGGACTCGCAGAAGTGGACGGGCGCCGGGATCGCGATGGTGGTGCTGACTTTCGCCGTGACGTTCCTCTACGACTTCCTCCACAAGAGCTTTGGAAAGGACCCGAAGGTCTTCGGCATGATCGCTTTCGTCGGGGCGGCGATCATGGTCGTGCTGATGGTGCAGGTCGGCAACTTCAGCTACCGCGCTTACAACATCCATCTGGGCGCCATGTTCGGCTCGATGATGGCGTTCAACGTGTGGTTCAGGATCTGGCCCGCTCAACAGAAGATCATCACGGCGATCAAAGAGGGCAGCGCCCCCGACAAGGACCTCGTCGCGCTCGCCGGTAGCCGCTCGAAGCACAACACCTACATGTCGCTGCCGCTGCTGTGGGCGATGCTCAACTACCACCACCTCACCGTGCCGACCGCGGTCGGCCTCCCGAGTCAGTACTCGTTCGCGTTGCTGCTCATCGTCGTCGCGCTCGGCTGGCACATCATCTGGCATTTCTACAAGATGGCCGGCAAGGTAAAGGGATTCTAGGGAGGCGCGCGCGTCGCCAAAACGCTTGACACCGACTCGACAGGCGACCTAAGGTCGTAGCAGTGGAACGGCCGAAGGATCTCTACGTCATCCTCGGCGTCTCCCGCGATGCATCTCCCCAGACGATCAAACGGGCCTACAAACAGCTCGTCGAGCGCTACGGCCCCGAGGCCGTCCGCGAAATTGCCAACCCCGAGTTCGAGGAGCTGCGCGCCGCCTACGAAACTTTGAGCGACAGCGACCGCCGTCAGCGCTACGACCAGTCCCTGCAGGAGCTGGAGGCGCCGTTCGCCTGGACGCTGCTGCAGGATCGGCCGCCCGAGACGCTCCGGCGCCCGGTCTTTCCGGGGAGCCTGACGGGCGAGATCATCCTCGAGCCTGAGGAGGCGCGCCGCGGCGGCGTGCTGCCGGTAGACGTCCCGCTGGGTCGGACGTGTCGCAAGTGCGAGGGGACCGGTGGCGCGATGTTCGACTGCGAGGCGTGCGACGGCGAGGGGTGGAGCACTCGGCGCATGCCGCTCCACGTGCGGATTCCTCCCGGCGTCCGCAACGGAGCCGTCTTCGAAGTCCACGTCGACGACCCGGGAGTTCGCTCGGTCCTGCTCACCGTCACCGTTCACAGCCTCTGAGTGAGCGCAGCGGCCGGAGTCGTCTGATGGACGCCACGGCGATTCGCACGGCCGCCGAAGAGAGCGCCGCGGTGAAGAGAGAGTTCTTCGAGCATTACGCTCAGGCCCTCGCGGATCTTGGAGCCCGGCTCGCCGAGGCCGTCGCGTCGGGCGCCCGCGTCCTCAGCTTTGGCAACGGCGGCTCGGCGGCAGACGCGCAGCACTTTGCGGCGGAGTTGATCGGGCGCTTTCAAGAAGAGCGGCGCGCACTTCCTGCCATGGCGCTGACCACCGATCCCAGCGTCATGACCGCGCTTGCCAACGACCTCGGATACGATGCGGTGTTCAAGCGCCAGGTCGAAGCACACGGTCGAGAAGGTGACGTCGCCCTTGCGATCAGTACCTCGGGGCGCTCGCCCAACGTGCTCGAAGCCGTCCGCGCGGCACGCCACCTCGGCATGCTCACCGTAGGGCTGACGGGTGCTGGAGGCGGCGAGCTCGCGGGGCTGGTCGACGTGCTGATCGACGTGCCCTCGAGCTCGACTCAGCGCATCCAGGAAGTCCATGTGATGGTCATCCACATGCTCTGCGAGGCCATCGAAGAAGCGGCCCTGGAGTGACGCGAGCCAAACGCCCCGGCCCTCTCGATCTCGACGGGGTTCGCACCTACCCTCTCGCGGATCGCAAGAGCAAGGTCAGCGTCGCGGATTTCGCCCGTCCCCACGAGGCCGGTGCGTCCGTCGCGACACTGCTCGCTTCGATGCCAAAGATTCTCGCCGCCGACGGCCTCCGCCGGCTCGTCGCCGATGTGAAGCAGGCGCGCCAGCGGGACAAGCCGATCCTGTGGGGTCTCGGCGCCCACGTGCTGAAGGTGGGGCTGTCGCCCGTCCTCGTCGATCTGATGGAACGCGGCCTCGTGGACGCCCTGGCCTTCAATGGCGCCGGGATCGTTCACGACTTCGAGCTCGCGAAGGTGGGGCATACCTCAGAAGAGGTCGAGGCGGTGCTGGGCTCGGGCGGGTTCGGCATGGCGCGAGAGACCGGGGAGGAGATCAACCGTGCCATCACGGCGGGCGCAAGCGATGGGCTCGGGCTCGGCGCGTCGGTCGGCCGTCACATCGCGAAGTCCGGCCCGGCGCACGCCGACTTGAGCCTGCTCGCGGCGGCGTGGCGACTCGAGATCCCGGCGACCGTGCACGTTGCGATCGGCACCGATATCGTGCACATGCACCCCGCGTGCGACCCGGCCGCCGTCGGCCGCGCGAGCCACGACGACTTCAGACTCTTCTCCGGTCAGGTCGCCGCGCTCGGTGGGGGCGGCGTCTATCTGAACGTGGGGTCGGCCGTCGTGCTGCCGGAGGTGTTCCTGAAGGCCGTGACGCTCGCCCGCAACCTCGGACACGAGCTGGTCGATTTCACGACGGCCAACTTCGATTTCATCCAGTCGTACCGTCCGAACACGAATGTCGTGAGGCGGCCGACGCAAGGCGTTGGGCGCGGCTACAGCCTGACCGGCCACCACGAGATCATGATCCCGCTGTTCGCGGCCGCGCTCATCGAGGCCACCGACGACGGCCGATCAAGTTAGCCACAGGGCCACACAGAGAAACGCCCACAAGCGTCATCCTGAGGCCGGGTCAGTCCTGCACGGGTCGAAGGATCTGTCAGCTCCTCTCCGTGGACGTGCAGGCGTCGAGGAACGAACGGCAGACGAGGGGCAGGCGGATTCTTCGCTCCAAGAACTGACGTCGGTCGCTCAGAATGACGAGGGGCCGTCGTTCCCTCCGCGTCCCTCTCGCCGTTGATCTAGCGCGCTCGCGGTTTGGCGCGTTTTCGCGCTCGGCGTATCGCCTCCTCGTAGGCGGGCGGCAGGTCGCGGCGGCCGCCGTCTTCGGTCCACCAGCGGGGGCGCTCCGTGTAGATCCAGACGTACTCGTCGGTCGTTTCGAGGGCCCAGCGAACGCTGCGCTCGAAGGATGCCGGTGCGAAGTAGTTGGCGCCAACGTTGCGCGGGCTCCAGCCGTGCACGCGCCAGTCGTAGTCGACCCAGAGGCCGAACCCGAACGTCGTCACCTCGCGGTAGCGGGCGGCGTCTGCGACGATCGGCAACACGGCCGAGTTCATCCGGGAGTACGCCATCTCGAACTCGCGCCGACTGCGATAGCCGTAAGACATTTCGTAGCCGTCGATCAGCCGCGCCCGGGTAGCGCCGTCGACCAGGCCGTCGACGAACGGCACGAGCATTCCGTAGTTCTGCTCGTGAAGCGGCTTGCCGGTTCGCTGCATATCTCGCCAGGGGAGGCTGTATGAGAACGTCATCAGCAGCGCCAGGTCGGGATACTCCGTCTGGAACGCCTCGATCAGCTCGCGGCCGCGCATCCGCACCTGGCTCGAATACTCCTCGTAGCTGCGGGTCCCGGCGTCGCGTTGGCGGGCGTAGTCGAAGAGCTGACCCTCGTACTGCTCCGTGTCGAGCACGATACCGGCGGCGTTCGCCTCCCGTGCCAGCCGCGCGGCGAGCCTGGCGTTGGACAGCACCGGCGCGAAGTCGTCGAACCAGTCGACGTCGCCCGGCGTGACGTTGAAGCGGAGGAAGTTGTGGCGGAGGCGACTGGACCGCAGCGCACGAAGGTCATGCGAGGCTCGAGCGCGGCCGCCGGGATCGCTTGGCTCCCCCAGGCACGCCAGGCCAGGTTCTGGGTGCGTTCTCCGTCGCGGTACTCGACGTCGAACGGCGTGGCCTCGATGTCGGCCAGGCGCGCGCGGAGCACTCCGATGCTCGGCTCGCCCCAACCCCACTGGATCAGGTGGGGTGCCGAGGGAGCGCAGCCCGCGATCCCCGCTGTGCTGACGAGCGCCACGAGGCCCGCCCGCCACGGCACGCGGGTGGCCTGTCTCAGCGCGCCGCCCGCCGCGCGCTCGGTTTGGGCAGCATGTCGGCGAGGAAGCGACCCGTGTGCGACTCTCGCACCAGAGCGACGTCCTCCGGTGTCCCGGTCGCGACGATGTGCCCTCCCTCGTCGCCACCCTCCGGGCCGAGGTCGATGACGTGATCCGCTGTCTTGATGACGTCGAGATTGTGCTCGATCACCACCACGGTGTTGCCCGCTTCGACCAGCCGGTCGAGAACGCGGAGCAGCTTCCTGATGTCGTCGAAGTGCAGTCCCGTGGTGGGCTCGTCCAGAATGTAGAGCGTCCGCCCGGTGGAGCGCTTGGACAGCTCGCGCGACAGCTTCACGCGCTGCGCCTCGCCCCCGGAGAGCGTCGGCGACGACTGGCCCAGGGCGATGTAGCCGAGGCCCACGTCGGCGAGGGTGCTCAGCGCGCGACTGATCTGGGGATGGTTCTTGAAGAGCAGCGATGCCTCGTCGACGGTCAGCTCCAGCACATCGGCGATCGACAGGTGGTTGTATTTCACCTCGAGGGTGGCGCCGTTGAAGCGCTTGCCGTAGCACACCTCGCACTGGACGTAGACGTCGGGGAGGAAGTGCATCTCGACACGCTTGACGCCGTCGCCCTCGCACGCTTCGCAGCGTCCCCCCTTGACGTTGAAGGAGAAGCGCCCCGGCTTGTAGCCGTGCATTCTCGACTCCGGTAGCTGGGCAAAAAAGTCACGGATCAGGTCGAAGACCTTCGTGTAGGTCGCCGGGTTGGAGCGGGGCGTTCGACCGATCGGACTCTGGTCGATGTCGATCACCTTGTCGATCAGGTCCGTCCCACCGACGGAGTCGTGGGCGCCGACGCGACGATCGCTACCGTGCAGCGCTCGCGCCACGGCGGGGAAGAGCACCTGGTTGACGAGCGTGCTCTTGCCGGCGCCGCTGACACCGGTCACGCTGATGAACAGACCCAGCGGGAAATCGGCGTCGACGCCCTTCAGGTTGTTCTCCCGCGCGCCCCTCACCGAGAGGCAGCGCCGGTCGGGCGCGCGCCGCGCGGCCGGCATGTCGATGTCCTCCGCTCCCCTCAGGTAGCGCCCCGTCAGGCTGTGACGGGATCGCGCCACGGCCGCTGGAGTGCCGGCGGCCACGACCTTTCCCCCGGCGCGACCCGCGCCCGGACCGAAATCGATCAACCAGTCGGCTTCCTCCATCGCTTCGCGATCGTGCTCGACCACGACCACGGTGTTGCCGATGTCGCGCAGATGCTGAAGGGCCTGCAGCAGCTTCTTGTTGTCGCGCTGATGGAGTCCGATCGACGGCTCGTCGAGAACGTAGACGACGCCCGTCAGCTCACTGCCGATCTGGCTGGCGAGTCGGATCCGCTGCCCCTCGCCGCCCGACAGAGAAGGCGCCGCGCGCTCGAGCGTCAGGTAGCCCAGGCCGACGTTCGAGAGGAAGCGCAGCCGCGAGCGGATCTCCTTCAGCAGCTCCGCCGCGATCTCGGCGTCGTTGCCGCGCAGTGCCAGCTTCTCGAAAAACTCGCAGGCCGCACTGACGCTCATCGCCGCGATCTCGGCGATGTCGCGCTTGCCGAGTTTGACGCCGATCGCCTCGGGTCGGATGCGGCGCCCGTCGCACGCGGAGCAGGGCCGGTTGGAGAGGAAGCGCTGGTAGTACTGACGCATGTCATCGGAGCGCGTCTCGCGCATGCGACGCATCAGCGAGTTGATGGCGCCCTCGTAGCGCAGCCGGAAGGCGCCGCTGCCCCAGGAGCCGCGCATACTGACCTTGACGCGGCTCGAGCCCGTGCCGTAGAGGATCACCTTCTTGTGGGCAGCGGGCAGCGCGCTCCAGTCACAGTTGAGATCGATCTCGCGCTCCCGAGCCACGGCTCGCACCACGTCCGTACCCCAGCCCGTCCCCTCGCCGACGGCGCCGAGCGGCTTGACGGCGCCCTCGTTGATCGAGAGGCCCGGGTTCGGCACCACGAGATCGGGCTCCATCTCCATGCGCGTGCCGAGGCCGGAGCAGTCCGGGCACATTCCCTGCGGCGAGTTGAAGGAGAAGAGCTGCGGGGTTGGCTCGGGGAAGGAAATGCCACAGTCGTGACAGGCGCGGTGCTGGGACATCACCTTTTCGGGCTTGCCCTCGGGAGCGACGATCACGATGCCCTGGCCGTGGCGCAGCGCGGTCTCCACGGAGTCGTGCAGCCGCTGCTTCATCTTCGGCTTGGCGATGAGGCGATCGACGACCACGTCGATCGTGTGCTTCTTCTTCTTGTCCAACCGCACGTCGTCTTCGAGGGAGACCGGGACGCCGTCGATGCGCACCCGCGTGAAGCCGGATTTGCGCGCCTGCTCCAGCACGTCGCGGTGCTCGCCCTTGCGCTGTCGAACGAGGGGCGCGAGCACCATGAAGCGGGTTCCCTTCGGGAGCCGCTGGATCTCCGAGACGATCTGCTGCGAGGACTGCTGCGTCACCGCTCTGCCGCACTCGTGGCAGGTCAGCTTGCCGACCCGTGCCCACAGCACCCGCAGGTAGTCGTGGATCTCCGTGACGGTGCCGACCGTCGAGCGCGGGTTGCTCGACGCCGCCTTCTGCTCGATCGAAATCGTCGGCGCCAGGCCGCGGATCGAGTCGTAGAGCGGCTTGTCCATCTGGCCGAGGAATTGGCGCGCGTACGCGTTGAGGCTCTCGATGTAGCGGCGTTGGCCCTCGGCGTAGAGGGTGTCGAAGGCGAGGCTCGATTTGCCCGACCCCGAGACCCCCGTCAGGACGACGAGCTTCTTCTTCGGGATCTCGACGGTGATGTGCTTCAGATTGTGCTGCCGTGCGCCCGTGATGACGATTCGATCGAGCTCTTCCATCGCTGCCTCGGTTGAAGCCAAAACGATCATTCTAGTTCTCAGGGCGCGACGGGTCTAACCTAGTGGTCCGTAACAGGGCGGTCGCAGCGGTATCGAATCCCCTGTTACAGGCCACTAAGGGGCCTGCCGGGGAACAATCCTGGCCGTTCGACGGATGCCAAGACCGAGCCGTATCTCGTGGTCGGGACCGAGAGCGCCCGGGATCACGGCTCTGAGCGCGGTGCCACCCGCCGCCGCGAGCGTCCTTCGAATCGCGGCTAGGGCCGTTCCTCGATCTTGCCGAGAGAGATCTCTGCCCGGCTTCGAAGCTCGGTCAGATAGGCTCCGTCGAGAACCAGCCGGTACTGCTGTGCCGCCTCGCGTTTCCTCCCGGCCGCCAACAGGAGATCCGCGAAGAGGTGTCGAGCCAGCATGCGGTATTGGCGATCGTCGCGACCGGCGCTCGCGAGCGAACGCGCGAGCCGGACCAGAGCTTCGTCGGAGTGGCCCAACTCCGTCGCCATACGCGCCCACTCGTAGGTGAAGACGACGGCCTCGGGCGCCAGGCGCGTGGCGCGATCCAGCTTCTCGAGCAGCTCCTGGCTTGGCCCGGCGCCCTTGGCGCCGTCGAGCGCCTCGCCACGCAGCTCCCAGGCTTCGTGAAGGCTGGCGGGCCAGGGTCGCACCGAGGGCGAAGGCGGGAAGACGAAGATGCGCTCCTCCCGCTCCGAGCCCGGCTCGATCCGAACCCGGTTCGTTTCGAGACGCTCCACCCCCGCGCGTCCCGAAAGCCACGGCTCGATCGGGCCCAGCGAACGGGGCAGCGAGGAGAGCGGCTCCAGCCTGTAGTGCATCGGGACTGTGACGCGGGGCCGCAGCGCGGCGCGAATCGAGACGATCTCGTCGTTCTTCAGGATGTGTTCGTCACCGTCGACCGGGAGCATCAACACGTCGATGCGGCCGAGTGCAGCGGCAGTGGCTGCGTCGATGGGGCCGTTGTCACCGAGGTGGGCGATGCGGACCCCGCCCGTCTCGATCACCCAGATGATGTTGCGCTGGCCGAACTCCTTACCGTAGGGCTCCGCGTGCTTCCCGACAACCGCCTCGAGACGAACGTCACCGACCGAGTAGTGCCCGGCCCTGCGGAAGACGGGCGTCTCGAGTGACCAGTAGTGGGCCGCATCGTGATCGTAGTGGGGGTGGGTCACGAGCACGGCGTCGGCCGCCACGTCGTCCGGGAAGCTGTAGCCGAGCCAGCGATGTGAGTCAAAGGGATCGATCACGACGCGCGTCCCGGTAGGGGACTCGACCAAAAAGCACGCGTGGGCGACGTACTCGATTTGAACCTGGGCCGTGGCCGTGGCGGCCCAGCCCAGCGAAGCGAGCAGGGCCGCTGCGGAAATCGCCTTTTTCATTTGAGCCTCCGGTGGCGCCATCCTAGAGCGGTCAGCGCGGCGCATGCCAGCCGGAGTTGCCCGGACAGCTCCGGCTGGATCGCGAGCGGGCCGCGCACCAGCTGGACGCCGGCGATGAGCAAGCGGCTCGACAGCCCCGCCCGTCGCTGTCAGCGATCTGGCCGCCGTCCTGCCGTCAGGCTCCGCCGCTCGCCCACCAGTCTGTCTTCTCGCGTTCCGTCTTCAGGAAATCCTCTATCCCGGAAGCGGCGGCGCCACCCTCGAACAGCTCGTCGAGAAGGCCCGAAGCCTGCTCGACCAGATCGCCGCGCGCGGAAGGATCCGGACCGATCGCGCTGAGGGTGCGGTTGGAGAGATCGCGTAGATCGGAAAGGGCGTGGGCGGTCATCTGATAGCTGTCCCAGGCCCTGAAGGGCTGGGCCTTGGCCGCGTCCTCCGCGATGCCACGCACCAACGAGTGCAGCGGATGCTCGATGAACGCGTAGCCCCGCTTGGCCGTGATGACCATCAGGAAGTTGCGGCAGATCTGCCCGATCAGAGTGCGCAGGACCTGCTGTGCGAGGCTGTCGTCCCCCTCCTCGAGAGCCGCGCGCACCACCGCGGGTGGGTACTCGACGACCACCGTATCGTCCTGAAGGGCGACGACGGTGGCTGTGCGCTTGCCGCCCTCCGGCTCGAACAGCGCGCTCTCGCCGAGCACCATCTCGGGCCAGAGGATGCCGATCAGTCCCTCGTCGGCCCTGGCCGCGAGCCTGCCCTTCTCCAGTACGGCGATCGTGCGGGCGCTGTCGCCGGCCTCCCAGAGCACGGTGTCCTTGTCGAGCGAGACGACTTTTCTCTGCATGCTGGCTCCTCGTGCGAGCGGACGCAGCAGGCTAAGCTTCGCTCGCTGCCGCGGTCAAGTCAGCCGCTCTCGCGTGAGATGCTTCACCAGTGACCAGGCCCCGCTTGAAACGCGAGCTTCTCGTCGGCGTCAGCCTCGTAGTGCTGGCCACGCTTCAGACGGGCATCACGTCGGATTGGGCGACGCATTTCTACGCAGGACCCGACCCGATTCGGGACGTCTGGATCCTCGACTGGGTCGGGCGGCACCTGCTGCAGGACCCCGCCAACGTGTTCGAAGGGAACAACTGGTTTCCTTCTCGCGACGCGATCCTCTTCTGCGATCCACTGCTGGGCCCGGCCGTGCTCTCCCAGCCGCTACGACTCGCGAGCGACGATCCCGTGCTGATCTACAACCTCGTCGTCGTACTGGGCGCCGCGCTGGCCAGCTACGGCTTCTATCGGCTCGCCCTGGCAGTCGGCGTCGGCCTCGTGCCCGCCCTGCTCGCCGCCGTCGTGATTCCGTACAGCGCGCCCCAGCTGTTCCACATGAGTCACCTGAACCTGTTCACACTGACCGGCTTCCCGCTGCTCATCGGTGGGCTGCTGCGGATGATGGAGCGGCCGGGGCCGGGCGCCGCCGTGATGGCGGCGAGCGGCTACGCCTTCCAGGCGTCGACCAGCGGATACCACGCCTTCACCGGGGCGTTTCTGGCCTTGATCGTCGCGGCGTGGGCGGGTCGCCGCTTCCTCGATCGCCGGGCGATCACCTGGTCGGCGCTCGCCGCGCTGGTGGCGGCGGTCGCCCTGTCACCCTACCTGATCAAGTTCGCGGCGCTGAAGCAGGCCGAGCAGCTCACGCGCGGCTCCGAGATCGCCGCGCGGCTCGCCTTCGATCCTGCCATCGAAGGTCTGCGCAGCCAAGGGTACCTGTGGGGGGAGCTACTCGGGTCCCTCGGCACACCGGCGTTTCCGGGCCTGACGGTTGCGATCCTGGCGCTTTTGGGCCTGCGGCATCGGTCGCGGCAGTTCGTTGGACTGTGGGCCGCGGTCGCGGCCTTCTTCACCCTACTCGCGCTCGGTCCAACGCCGCGCATTGCAGGCTTCGAGATCGGTGCTTCACCCACGTGGCTGTTGCACGAGTACCTGCCGGGCTTCGATGCCGTGCGCCATCCGGACACGTTCATGACACCGGCGCTGATGGGCGTCGGGATGCTGGCGGCGCTGGGGCTCGATCGCCTGGCACACAAGAAGTGGCTCGCCGTCGCGATGCTCGCCGCGGCGACGCTCGAGACGCCGGTCCCCGACATTCTTCGCATCGAGCGACCGAGCCAACTCCCGGAGGTCTACGCATTCCTGCAGGAGCAACCCCCCGGGGCGATCCTGGAGCTGCCTTTCGACGAGCAGTGGGAGGACCAGTGGCGTTGGTGGTCGATCCAGCACGGTATGCCTATCGTCAACGGGATGGGGTCGTTCGGGCCGCGCAGCCAAGGCGCGCTGCGCCAGCTGATACGAAAGGAGTGGCGGGAGCGACACCCGGCGGGGCTCGGGCGCACGCGCGCGATGGCGTACCTGAAGGGCCAGTTCCCGATTCGGTACCTCATCTGGCACCCTGGGCAGAGCCTGACCACGCGGCGCAATCTCGACGCCACCCCGAAGAGCATGCGACCGCTATTCGATGCGCCGGGCGGTGATCGCGTGTACCGGGTGCTCCCGTACGGCTACGGCAACTTTCTCAAACGGCGCTTCAGGGACGATCAGCTGCGCAACGGGATGCTGCGCGCCCGCATCAAAGGTCTCTCAGGAGCGACAGTCAGGCTCTCCTTCAACGACGAGACGCTGGCGTCGTGGCCGCTGACGGCCAGCACGCTTGCGATTCGCCAGCAGCTTCCGCTCGCGGACCTGAGGCGGGGCCTGAACCTGATCCGCTTCGACGTCGACGAGGGTGAGATCGAGCTGCTCGACCTCGAAGCCCGCTAGGAGTCTGCGCGGCAGGAACGAAATCGGGTGAATGAGCGTTTTTGAAGTTATGGGAACGAGTTTCCGTCCGTACAGTCCTGACCGATCGAGTTTGTTTCCGTCGAATCCACGAGACTGGCTTCCGGAGGGTCATCTTTCGTTTTTCATCTCGGATACGGTGGAGGCGATGGATGTGCGTGCTTTCTACGAGCGCTACGAGGGCGATGGACGTCGGAACCGACGATTCGATCCTCGAATGATGCTGAAGGTTCTGATCTACGGCTATGCGACAGGGACGTTTTCGTCTCGTGGGATCGCGAAGAAGCTGGAAGAGGATGTCGCATACCGTTATTTGAGCGGAGGCAATTTCCCGGCACACCGGACGATCAGTGATTTCCGTTGTGACCATTTGTCCCAGTTTCGATCTGTATTCGTCCAAGTCGTGCGTCTGGCTCAAGAAGTGGGTTTGGTCAAGCTTGGGACGTTGATTCTGGATGGAACGAAGGTCAAGGCGAATGCCAGCAAGCACAAGGCGATGAGCTACGAGCGTATGAAGAAAACGGAGAAACAGCTCCGTCGAGAGATTCGGGCTATCACCGCTCTTGCGAAACAAGAAGATGCTGCGGAAGACGTCGAGTTTGGTCCTGATTTTCGTGGCGACGAACTGCCAGAAGAGCTGGCGCGCCGAGATTCACGGCTCAAGAAAATCCAAGCAGCGAAGGCACGTCTGGAGGCCCGTCAGAAGGAAGAAGATCAGCAGGCCGGACGTCGGCCAGGGGATGACAAGGAATCGAAGCGAGGGTCAAAGTTCAAAAGGAGATTTGGCGTACCTCCGGACAAGAAGCAGGACAACTTCACCGATCCCGAAAGCCGCATCATGAAGGATTCGAGTGGCTACCAGCAGTGCTTCAATGCCCAAGCCGCCGTCGACGAGAAATCGCAGCTGATCGTTGCGACCGGGTTGACCAACAACGCTGCGGATGTCGGTCAGCTCGAGCCGATGCTGAAAACGGCTCAAGCCAACACCGGTGAGAAGCCCAAGCGTGCCCTGGCCGATGCCGGCTACCGTTCCGAAAAGAACCTACTGCACTTGGAACGTACCGGAATCGACGGTTTCGTGGCTCTGGGGAGAGAAAAGAAAGACTCTCCACCAACGTCGAATTCGAAGCTCGAAGCGACGCTCCGCATGAAGGCGAAGCTCAAGACGAAACGTGGTCGCAAGTGGTACAAGCGGCGCAAACTCGGCGAACCGCCATTCGGATGGATCAAGGCTGTGCTTGGTTTCCAATCCTTCAGCCTTCGAGGGCTTGAGAAAACCAGCGCCGAGTGGAATCTCGTTTGCTTGGCGCTCAACCTCAGGAGACTCAATCAGAAGATGGTCTGGGTATGACCACCACCCGGCCTTGGATCCGCCCGTCCTCCCTCGCGAGCACTCGTCCGCGAGCCCACTACTGCCGTTTAACCCAGGCAAGATGATCTCTCGGGTCACAAGGCACGATGACACACCCGGGCTGAACTACTGCCGCGCAGACTCCTAGTGGCCCGTAAGCGAGAAGTCGGAAGCGGTCAGGGCGCCTGTGCGCCCCGATCCGCAAGGCGAGAGGAGCGGAGAATACCGGGAGTATTTCACCGATGAGCAACGCAGCCAGGCGGGATGCATCGGCGTTCGAATGCAACCGTAATTGCGGATCCGAGTACTAGTTGAAGACCGAGCGTCTGGACCCGGACCGAGCGGCCCTGGTGGTCGTCGACCTCCAGGAAAAGCTGCTACCTGCAATCGACGGCGAGCAGCGGGTGCTCCACAACTCGATTCTGCTGCTGCGACTGGCTTCGATTCTCGAGCTGCCGGTCGTGCTGACGACACAGTACGCCAAGGGGCTCGGAGCTACGCTGCCGGCCGTTCTCGAGGCGGCGCCCGACATCGAGCCGCTCGACAAGCTCTCGTTCGGCTGCTTCGGGGATGAGAGCTTCACGAAGCGGGTCGGCGAGCTGGGTCGGGAGCAGCTGCTCGTCGCGGGTGTCGAGTCCCACATCTGCGTCACCCAGACGGTGTTGGGCGCTCTCGACGCCGGCTACCGTGTGCACGTCATGAGCGATGCGGTCGGCTCGCGGGTCGCATCGAACCACGACGTGGGGCTTTCGAGAATGGAGCGCGGGGGCGCGCTGCTCTCCAGCGCTGAGATGGCGATCTACGAGCTGCTCGGCCGCAGTGACGGCGCCGCGTTCAAGAGGATGCTTCCGTACCTGCGGGGCTGATCTTTCTCTTCCGCCCGGCCACTCCTCCGCTCCGACGATAGACTCGGGGCCCCGATGCACTCCCTCACGTTCGCCACGGTCGCCCTTTTGATCGACCTGCTCGGCCTCGTCGCCGGAGCAGAGTCGATGCCCGATCCGTGGCTGGCGCGACCGGTCCGCGGCTTCGAGCTTCCCCGTCTCGACGTGGTGGAGATCGACGGCAGGCCAGCCGTCCGACTGGCCGGCGCGGAGGCGGCTGGCTGGTGGTCGTTGCGGCTCGAGGATCCCGTCAGCGTCGGTCGGCTGACATGGGCGTGGCGCGTCCTCACGCAGCCGCTCGGTGCCGACCTACGCATTTCGGCGACCGACGACTCGGCGCTGCGCGTCTTTGTGGTGTTTGGGCCGCCCCGGATTCTGGATTCGTCGACCCGCGCGATCTTCTACTCCTGGGGACACATCGAGCCGTCGGGGTTCCGCTCGGCCGCCCATCGTACGGACCGCTTCCACGTCATTCGCCTCGCGGGGTCCGGTGATGTGGGATCCGCCTGGCGAAGCGAGGACGTCGATCCTTTCCGTGACTATCGTCTCATCTGGGGTAGAGCGGCTCCTCCCGTCTCGGCGGTCGGGTTCATGCAGGACACGGACCAGACCCGGCGTTCGGCCGTCTCCGAGCTGCGGGCGCTTCAGTGGCAACTGGCGAAGCCGCACTGAGGCAGTCCTCCGAAATGCCGACCGTGCAGTCGTTGACCGGGCGCCGCATCTTCGCCACCTGGTGGCCTCTGGCTGCGAGCTGGGAGCTGATGGCGCTGGAGCTGCCGATGGTCAGCGCCGTCGTGGCGCGATTGGCAGATCCAGCCACTCACCTGGCGGCGTACGGCGGCGTGGTCTTCCCGCTCGCGCTGATCATCGAGTCGCCGATCATCATGCTGCTCGCCGCATCGACGGCGCTCAGCCGCGACTTCGCGACCTACCTGAAGGTGCGCCGCTACATGTACGTCGCCTCCGCGGCCTTGACGGCCCTGCATGTCCTGGTCGCCTTCACCCCGCTGTTCGACTTCGTCGTCGAGCACGTCCTGGGCACGCCTCCCCTGATCCGGGAGCCGGCTCGAATCGGCCTGCAGGTGATGACGCCCTGGACCGCGGCGATCGCCTATCGGCGCTTCCATCAGGGCGTGCTGATCCGCTTCGGTCATTCGCGGGCGGTCGGGCTGGGCACCGTGGTCCGGCTTTGCACGAACGTCTCGATGCTGACGCTCGGCTTCCTCGCCGGCCTGCCCGGCATCGTCGTGGCGACATCGGCAGTCGCGTCGGGCGTCGTCAGCGAGGCCGCGTACACCGCGTGGCGTGTGCGGCCGGTGCTCGTCGATCTGAGGCAGGAGCCCGCCCGCGAGTCGGCCATCACGCTGGGCAGCTTCCTGCGCTTCTACACACCCCTCGCGATGACCTCGCTGATGATGTTGCTGATGGAGCCGATCGGTGCTGCGGCCCTCGGGAGAATGCCTCAAGCGCTCGGGTGCCTGGCGGTGTGGCCGGTGTTGTTCGGGCTCGTCTGGATGAGCGAAGCGCTCGGCGAGGGCTACCAGGAGGTGGTGGTCGCATTGATCGAGCGCCCGGGCGGTTACCTGGCGCTGCGCCGCTTCGCTCGCGTGCTCGCGCTCGCGACGGTGCTGCCGCTGCTCGTCATCGCGGCCGTGCCGTTCGTGGCGACTTTCTGGTTCGAAGGCTTCACGGCCCTGCCTCCCGAGCTGGCCCGGCTCGCGCGTGTGTCGCTCTGGTTTGCGCTGCCGATGCCGGTGATGGCCGTGGCGCGGAGTCTGTTCCAGGGTGTCCTCGTGCATCACCACGAGACGCGGGGGATTCCCGAGTCGGTGGCGTTGTTCCTCGTCGTCGCCGTGGCCATATCGGTCGTCGGCGTAGTGGTGGGGGACGTCGCGGGGCTCTTTTTCGTCGTCCCCGCGATGTCGACCGGCATGGCGGCCCAGGCGGCCTGGCTCGCCGTGAGAAGTCGGCGCTTCCGCACGCAGAGGCACTGAGGCGGCCGCCCGCCGTCTCGGGTATGGTGGGCACCAAGTGGCCAGTAACAGGGGATTCGATACCGCTGCGACCGTCGATGCATCCCGCCTGGCTGCGTCGCTCGTCGGTCAAATACTCCCGGTATTCTCCCTCCTCGGCTCCTTGCCATCCGGGCGCCTCGCCGCTCTCGCTGGCACCGATCTCCCTGTTACGGGCCACTAGCATGATGCCGATCCGAAGTGACGTGCTCCTCAAGGTTGGCATGACGCTATCCTTCGCCTTCACGGGCGCCGCCGCGTCACGAGCGCAGGAGGTCGTCGAGGGAGCGAGACCATCGCGTCGCCCCGAGTTCCAGTTTGCGCGCGCCGCCTACGGCAGCTGGAATTTCAATAACTGGGCCACCGACTATCCGAAGGCCGACCGGCAGTTCCTGATCGGGGTGAGACGTCTGACGATCCTCGACGCGGATGATCGCGAGCACGCCGTGCGTCTGGACGATCCCGAGCTGCGCAGGACGCCGTTTCTCTACGCGGTCGAGGTGGGCCGGATGGCCCTGAACGAAGACGAGGTGCTCGGTCTGCGAAGCTACCTTGAAGCGGGGGGATTCCTGCTCGTCGACGATTTCTGGGGGACCGAGCAATGGCAGAACTTCGAAGACGAGATCCGGCGCGTGCTGCCGGGTCGGCCCATCGAAGAGATCTCGCTCGATCACCCCGTCTTCTCCAGCTTCTACGGGATCCGCGAGCTACTCCAGGTCCCAAGCATCCGCGTCAGCATGAGCGGCGGCCCGACCTGGGAGCGCGACGGCTACGTGCCCCATTGCCGTGGGATCTCTGACGACGACGGCCGCCTGATGGTCCTGATCAACTGGAACAGCGACCTCGGCGATGCCTGGGAGTGGGCCGAGAACCCCTACTACCCGCTCAAGTATTCGACTTTCGCGTACCAGCTGGGCATCAACGCCATCGTCTACGCGATGAGTCACTGAGGCCCCTGCGCCGGCCGTGACCCCTGGATTCCCTCGCCGAGGGATGCGGTCGTCGGTCAGCAATCAGGGGGTGGTCCGGGTCGTTGCTCGATCTGCGATACCGGCGCGAGCTGAAGCCTCAGGCTGCGGCTGAGGGCCGTCGTCAATCCCACCCAGACGAGCGCGGCGGCAACGAGCACGTAGTTGAGCCAGGCCGTGTCTCGGTCGGCGAGGCCGGCGTCTCCGATCACGAGTCGGAACCACACGAAGAGCATCAGCCCAGCGAACCCTTCGGCGATGCGCACGCCCGCGCCGTCGACGACGACTTTCGCCACCGCCCGCTGTGACCTCCCGACGGCGAGGTAAGCCTGCTCCCAGCTGGCCCTGTGGACCGACGCCTTGAGGCTGCCCTCCGCCACCCGCAATAGCGACCGCGCGCCGAGAGAGACGCTACCGAGCAGCGCCGCCGCACCCCCCAGCAGTATCCCGGGCATGATCATCAGGCTGTCGTGCACGCCAATCAGGCGGTGAAGCAATGGCAACAACCACAGTTGTGCGACGAGCGCGACCCCGTTCAGGAAGGTATAGATCGTGGAAAAGAACACTGCGTTGGCGCGACCGTCATTGCCGGAGCTTGCGGCTGCCAGGTAGAGCTGGAACTCGACCGTCAACCCGACGAGCGCAGCACTCATCGCCACTCCCAGGAGCAAGAGCGTGTAGCGCTGCGAGAACACGACCCGGGCATCCGGGATCGGTGGCTCGTCGGCAGTGCGGGTGCGCTGTGGAAAGCGCCGCTGGGCGCGAGCCATGATCGCCGCCGAGCACGCCAGACAACCCGCTCCGACCAACAACAGAGCGCGTGGCGGCACACTCGTCGCGAGGGCGCGGGTCAGCACCCCCCCCCGACGACGCCACCCATGATGGTGGCAGCGCCGATGCTCCCGTAGGCGCGACTGAGCGTCTCCTGCTGCTGGCCTTCCAGGAGGTCCGCCGCGAGCAACCACGCGACGGAGAACATGATGCTGAACAGCAACGGCACCGCAACGAGGAAGGCCGCCATAGCGAGCCCGCCGCCGGGCCGGACGACGCCGTAGCTGAGAACCAGGAGTAGCGAGACCGTCCCCGGCGGCACGACGCGCACCCGGCGTGCGCCGAAGCGGCGCAGGGAAGCGAGCATGAGCAACGCCTGCGGAATGCTGAGCAGCGCGATTGTCATGTACGCGGCCGGCAGATCGCGGACTCCCTGGCGTTGCAGGAACAGCGCGTCCCGGGCGGTCTTTGCAACGATGAAGGCAGCCGCCATCAGCAGTAGAGCCGCCGCGACATAGCGCGCCCGCGCGGCCGCGTCCGCACGAGGGTGGAGCTCGGTCATAGATTGAGGCTGAGGTGGGGTTCCTCTTCGGCTTCGGTGGAGTCGTCGCTCACGCCGATGCGGAACATCTGAGTGCCGAGCCACGCGAGCAGGCCGGCCAGGATGTGCGCCGAGATCTCGAGACCACCGAATAGGTTGTAGGAGATCCCGAAGGCGTAGGCGACGAGCACCGGCGCCGCGTAGATCCAGAAGACCGTACGACGCTGCCAGGCGAATGCGGCCGCGTAGATCGGCAGCGCCACGTGGGGGCCCAGCGGCGTGGGCGAAAGATACTGGGCGCCCAGCTCGAGCACGCAGGCGAAGACCATACCCCTGACGAAGGCGAGGGACGTTGTGGAGCGCTCGTAGAGGTAGGGGAATCCAGCGCCGGCAAGCAGCGCCGCGAGCGCCGTCTGGGCCGGCACGTCGGGCCTGCCCGCGAGGGCCATCACCGTGGGACCCCAGCCCAGCAGGAAGATCGCCGGCGATGCATTGCGCAGCCACTTGATCGGCCGGCGCTGCGGGATCAGAAAGTGATCGGCGAGCAGGTACGCGATGTAGGCGTACGCGGGGACCATCGGGAGCTTTTCGCCCGTCAGCCAGAAGACGAAGAGGGCGAGCGCGAGCGGTGGCAGCGTTTCATAGAGGCGCGGCCACGGCGCCGGTGAGCGGTACAACACGCGGACCTTCAGGTCGCGTTTGACGCCCGGCATCAGAGTCCGATCGACGCGTTGCCGCAGCTCTTTCAGGATGGCCTGGAGGGCGCCCTCCTCCCCAAGCGATCGATAAGCGACCGGATCGATTGGCTCGTGGAAACGCACACGAATTCGCGCGGGGCGCGGCAGGGCCTGGTAGTGCGGCCAGGCCCGGTGGGCCCCGGCGATGGTCGCCGGAACGAGCGGAGCGGGGGTCTCGAGCGCGAGGCGAGCCGCGCCCTCGCGGAGGTTGGGCTCCATCCAGCCGGTCCGTGAGCGCTTCCCTTCCGGGAAGATCCCCACCACCTTGCCTGCACGGAGCAGCGCCCTGGCCTTGTCGTAGGCCTGGCGCCCGTGGCCTCGCCGCACGTCGACTGGGAACGTGCCGAAGGCTCGCAGCAGTGTGTTGAGGATGGGGAAGCGAAACAGTGCGTCCCAGGCCATGAAGCGGATCGGACGTCGCACCCGCAACGAGAGCAGGACCGGGTCCAGGTACGAGGGGTGGTTGGCGGCCACCACGGCCGGTCCACGGACGGGAACCCGCTCCTGCCCGCTGCACTCGTACGTGAACAGGACGCGGAAGATCGCCTCGATAAAGGGCTTCAGGAGCCGGCGCACGGAACGATTGTACGCGTGCATCGATCGCGCACCCCGCCAGCTCTCCACCACGGACTGCTAGACTCGCGCGCTCAGGGGGCGGGATGAGCGACTTTGTCAAGATGGCGGACGTCGGCGAGCTCGAGGCCGGCAAGAGCCTTCAGACGGAGCACGGCGACACCTCCATCGCGCTCTTCAACGTCGACGGAGCCTTCTACGCGGTGGCGGGGCGCTGCCCCCACCGGGGCGGTCCGCTCGGAGAAGGCTACATGGATGGCAAGGAAGTGATGTGCCCCTGGCACGCCTGGACGTTCGACGTGACGACGGGCCAGAACCTCCACAATCCCGACCTGAAGCAGCCCTGCTTCGAGACCAAGGTCGAAGACGGCTGCGTTTTCGTAAAGGTCTAGCCCGCATCGGCTGGCCGGGGGCCTGGACTTTTCACCGCGGCTGTGCTCAAAATCGAAGCGTGGGGGTTGATCGAGCAGACATGTCCAATTCACTGATTTCACCGTTCCGTTCGCGCCTGGCCCTGGCCACGGCGCTGCTCAGCTGCGCTCCGCTGCTGTCGGCCCAGGATCAGCAGGAGGAGGCGTCCGCCCAGGCGCCCGAGGCGACACCCAGCTTCCCAGCGCAGATCGAGCTCGTCGACGTCGACGTCGTCGTCACCGACAAGAAGGGCAATCCGATCAAGGGCTTGAAGCAGAGTGATTTCCTGGTCGAGGAGGGCGGCGACCGCCAGACCGTCACGACCTTCGAGGCGATCGAGCTGCCCGAGCTGCCTGTGGAAGAGCCTCCGCCTCGGCCCCCCGTATCCGACAACACGCGTCCGCTCCCCGACACCGGTCGTACGCTCGTGGTGATCTTCGACGACATCAACATGACGTCGTTTCAGGCGCGCCGTGCGAAGGGGGCTGTCGCCGAGATGCTGAAGGTTGGTGTGCGCGAAGGGGACCGCGTGAGCCTCGTCGCCACCGGGGGTGGCGTCTGGTGGACCACCCGCATGATGGCCGGGAGCGACGAGCTGATCGTGATGCTCAATCGCCTCGAGGGTCGCCTCTTCCGCGATTCCTCGCCGAGCCGGATGAGCGACCACGAGGCGATGCAGATCCACGTCTACCGTGACGATGAGGCTCTCCGCCGAGTGCAACGGCGCTACGAGACCTTCGGCGTGAACCCGCTCCAGGGTAACGCCCGGCAGCAGCGTAGCCACGACGGCCTGGTCATGGGCTACGCCTCCGACTACTACTACCAGGCCGTGGCGAGGAACCGGATCACCCTCGACACCATCGAACGCGTGATGAAGGGGCTCGCTCCGGCCAGGGGACGCAAAGCGGTGATCCTGGTATCGGAAGGCTTCATCTACGACCCGAATCTGAACGAGTTCAAGGACGTCAAGGAGGCCGCCCGTCGGTCCAACGCCGCCATCTACTTTGTCGACACCCGCGGCTTGGGCGGCATGTCGGACTACATGACGGCCGAGTTCGGGCCGCCGTTGGACAGTCAGGACATCGGCGCGACTTTCATGGATCGCCTCGACTCGTCGCAGGGGTCCGAGTCCCTCGCCATCGACACCGGCGGCTTCACTGTCAAGAACACCAACGACCTCGCGAGCGGTATCCAGCGAATCACTGACGAGTCCCGCAACTACTACGTTCTCGGCTACAAGCCCACAAACACGAAGCTGGACGGGCGTTGGCGCAAGATCAAGGTGAAGGTTCCCGGCCGCAAGAACATCAAGATCCGCGCGCGGGCCGGCTACTACGCTCCGGACGCCGAAGGCGAGATCACCGAGGACGACGAGAACCAGAGCGGCGCCGACCCGCAGATCCAGGCCGCCCTCGACTCCCCCTACACGCTGCCGGGAGTGCCGATGCGCATGACGGCCCTGGCGGGCGAAGAGACGATTCTCGGCAAGGCCCGCACGCTCGTGGTCACCGAGATCGACCTCAGGGACTTCGAGTTCCACGAGGAGGGGGGGCGCTTCGTCGACACGCTGGAGTTCTCGCTCGTCGTGGTCCACCGGGAGAGCGGCGAGTTCTTCCAGTACGACCAGCAGATCGAGATGAAGCTGCTACCGGAGACACACGCCCGCTTCACCAAGGAATGGCACACGCTCGAGCGCGATTTCGAACTCGAGGCGGGCGGCTACCAGGCGAAAATCGTGGTCCGCGACAAGAACGCCGGGACGATCGGCACGTTGGTCCACGAGTTCGAAGTTCCCGACCTCGACGAGTTGCGCGTCTCCTCGCCCATCCTGACGACCAAAGTGCAGCCGTACCCGGAGGGTGAGGAGGGCCCGCCTCGCCTCTTGAACGTGGCGACCAGGGACTTCTTGTCCGGCTCAATGATGTTCTGTCGGTTCGACGTCTTCGGGGCCGCCCGGGAGCTGAGCACCGGAATGCCTCACGTGAAGAGCGGCTACGAGATCGTCGGCAAGGACGGTGTCGTCGTCATGCGCCTCGAACCCAACCTGATCCGCCCGACCTCGCTGGGTGGACTGAGCCGACTCGTCGGCATGCCCCTGAACGCGGCTCCCGGCGACTACGAGTTCGTCCTGAGCCTGACGGACGAGATCTCGGGCCAGACGATCGTGAAAAGGGAGCCCTTCAAGATCGTCGCAGAGCAACCGGCCGCCCAGGCGGCCACAGAAGGCTGACGCCCGGCAGGGAACCCCGGCCGGCGTCGCCCCTAGTTCGGGCCGCGTTGCGCTGCGGTCACTCGAGTCAAGGACTGCCTACGATCGGGAAATCGAGAGATCGGAGCCAGCCGTTCTCCGTGTCTCTGTGCCTCCGTGGCTGCCGTTCATCTGACTAGCCCCGCTCGTTCGGTAGCTGGATAGCGCTCGCCGTCGTGAGCGCCGTCCACTCGGTCAGGCCCCGCTGCCCGGAGGCCCGAAGCGATGCCACCGCCAATTCGTGGTCCCGCCACCAGGCTTCGGCTCGCTCCTCGTCCCAGCGCCCGAAGCTCATGCAGCTCGCGACGCGAGCCTGAAGGGCCCGCGCCGTATCGGGGCGTCCACCCGGTTCCTTGCTCAAGCACTCGAGCACGAGAGCTTCCAGATCCCCCGAGACAGGTCGCCCCAGTCGGGCGGAGGGTGGCTCGGGGCGTGTATGGAGATGGTGGCCGCAGACCTCGAGCGCGTTGCTCCCGGTGAAGACGGTCGTGCCGGTGAGCAGGTAGTAGGCCACCGCTCCCAGCGAGTAGATGTCGCTGCGCGCGTCGACTCCGTCCGCGTCCTTGATCCACTCGGGGGACATGTAGTGGGGCGTGCCGGCGATCGCGCCGGCCTGTGTCAGCGACGGCTCGCCAGAGGCGGTCATCTGCTTGACGAGGCCGAAATCGACGACCTTGGGCACGTCCGCGACGCCGCCCTGCCGGCAGAGGATGATGTTGCTGGGCTTGAGGTCGCGGTGGATCAGGCCGACGCCGTGCGCTTCGGAAGGCGCGGCAGCGACCTTGTAGAGCACGTGGGCGATGCGCTCCGCTGCGAAGGGGCCCGAGACGGCCACGGCGGCGTCCAGCGAAGCTCCCTCCAGCAGCTCCATCGCGTAGTAGAAAACGCCGTCGGCGGTGCGGCCGTAGTCGAAGATCGTCACCGTGTTGGGGTGGGTCAGGCTCGCGGTGAGTTGGACCTCGCGCTCGCTGCTGCGCTCCGGCGGCAGCAGCTTCACCGCGGTCGGCCGGCGCAGCATCGCGTGGCCGGCGCGGTAGACGACGCCCATGCCCCCCTCGCCGAGCTGCTCCTCCAGCGTGTACTGGCCGAGTCGCCGGGCTTCCCGCACGTCGCGACGCAGGCCGTAGACGACGTGTGAAGCCGCCGTCGCGAGAGCCGTCGTTCCTGACCACCACATCAGCATCTCCCACGCCACGAAGCCCGAGAGTTGCTCCCGCGTCGGCTCGCCCCCCGTGACTGCGCCGATGGCTTGCCTCAATGCCGGCACGAAGTCACTCGTTTCGGCGAGGCTTCCGAACCTGTAGAAGAGGTAGCTCCCAACGATCAGCGGAATGCCCATGATCCCAACGAGCACGAAGGTGCGCCGTGCGCTGCTCAGCACGTAGATGGAGCGGGCGATGAACAGGTAGGTGAGGGCCAGCAGCACGATGAACTCGGGTCGCGTGAACGTGGGGAGGTACGCGCCCATTCCAACGAGCCCGGCGCTCGCCCCGAGCAAACCGACGAGCTCCACGCTTCTCACGAAACGCAGCGACCCCCCCTCGCTCCGGCATAGCAGCCAGACGGCCAGCAATGGAGCCAAGGCCGCCGCGTGAAGGTAGATCGACGCGTCAAGCCCCTTCGCGGCAGTGACGAGCTCCCCGACTATTCGCCAGGCGAGGAAGCCCCCCACGAACGCGGCTGACGAGAGGCCGAACAGGGCCACTCGTCGTCTGTAGAAGTCGGCTGCCTCGCGCGACCAGTCGGAGACTGACGAGGAGTGGAGCGGAGAGTTCACGGGTCGGGAACGATCATGACCCGCACGCGCTCACGGGCCAAGCGATCGACCCGCGGCGCGGCTAGCCCTGAGGAGGCTCCGGCGCCGGGGCGCCCTCTTCGCCTGCAGCATCTTCCTCTGCGACGGGCGCGTCCTCGGTTGCCGCGGGAGCGGTCGTCGCGGGAGCGTCGGGGAGCTGGTCGAGCAGAGACTGCTCGCGTGGACGAACCAGCGATAGCGAGAGGCTGGTGACCATAAAGACACCGGCCAGGATGGCCGTCGCGTGGGAAAGCACGTTGGCCGAGCCGCGGGGTCCGAAGGCCGCCTGAGACCCGCCACCGCCGAAGGCGCTTGCCAGGTCCTGCCCCTTCCCCTGCTGCAGCAGTACGACACCGATCAGGAACGCGCACGCGCTGATGTGCAGCACCAATATGAAGTAGTAGAGAAAAGTCATCTGGGTCCCGCCAAAATAGTGGGAAAGCCCGCCGAGAAAGGCACGCTATCGAGGTGAAGATTATAACTCAGGTCTCGAACTGAACGATCTTCAGGAAGGAGTCCGCCTCGAGGCAGGCGCCTCCGACGAGGGCGCCGTCGATGTCCGCCTCCGCCATGATGCCGGCGACGTTGGCCGGCTTGACGCTGCCGCCGTAGAGGATCCGAACCGCCCTGGCGACCGGCTCGCCATGCGATTGGGAGACGCTCCGGCGGATCGACGCGTGGACCTCCTGGGCCTGGTCCGGCGTCGCCGATCGTCCCGTGCCGATCGCCCAGACGGGCTCGTAGGCGATCACGCTCGCGGCCGCTTCGTCCGGTGTCAGCTTGGCGAGGGCGGCCTCGAGCTGCTTTGCCACCACCGGAAGCGTGCCTCCGGACTCCCGGTCGGCGAGTGTCTCGCCGACACACAGTACGGGCACGAGACCGTTGTCCCAGGCCGCGCGCGCCTTGCGCGCCACGCCGTCGTCGGTCTCGCCGAAGAGCTGTCGTCGCTCCGAGTGGCCCAGAATCACGTGGCTGCACCCCACGTCCTTCAACATGAGCGGGGAGATCTCGCCCGTCGCGGCGCCCTGCGTCTCCCAGTGCATGTTCTGGGCGGCCAGCGCGACTGAGCTGCCCGCGAGGGCCCGCCCCACAGACTCGAGGGCCGTGAACGGGGGCGCGACGAGGACGTCGACCGAGAGGCCCGCCGCGATTCCCTGCTCGATCTTCCCGACGAGCTCCACTCCTTCCGCGATCGTCTTGTGCATCTTCCAGTTGCCGGCGATGAGCGGTCGCCTCATTCAGCACCCCCTGTTTCGTCGAGACAGGCCACACCGGGCAGCGTCTCCCCGGTCAGGAACTCGAGCGACGCACCGCCGCCCGTCGAGACGTGGTCGATGAGATTCTCGAGCCCCAGCTGGGTCACCGCCGCCACGCTGTCGCCGCCGCCGACGATGGTGGTGCCGGCGCAGCTCGCGAGCGCGCGACCCATGGCCCGGGTTCCCTCGGCGAATGGCGGCATCTCGAAGACGCCCATCGGTCCGTTCCAGAGCGCGAGACGAGCCTGTCCTGCGCGAAGCGCGAAGCTCGTGGCGGTCGCCGGCCCGATGTCGAGGCCCATCCAACCGTCGGGGATCTGTTCCACCGGCAGCGTCTGCTGCTCGGCGTTCTCGTCGAACGCGGCCGCGACGACGTGGTCGGTCGGCAACACGATCTTGTCGCCGTGCTGCCCGAGGAGCCGGGCCGCCAGCTCGATCCGCTCTTCTTCCACGAGGCTCTTTCCCGTCTGAAGCCCCTTGGCCCTGAAGAACGTGTACGCCATCCCGCCGCCGATCAACAGCGTGTCGACGCGCTCCAGCAGGCTCTCGATCACCTGGATCTTGTCCGAGACCTTGGCCCCGCCAAGAATCGCCACGAACGGTCGCTCTGGCGCCTCGAGGGCCATGCCCAGGTAGCGCAGCTCTCTCTGCATCAGCAACCCAGCCACGCTCGTCGCCACGTGTCGCGTGATGCCAACGGTCGAGGCGTGGGCTCGATGGGCTGTGCCGAAGGCGTCGTTCACGTAGACCTCGGCCCCCGAGTCGGTCGCCAGGCGCTCGGCAAACTGCGAGTCGTTGCTCTCCTCACCGGCGTGAAAGCGCACGTTCTCGAGCAGCACGATCTCACCCGCCTTCGCGCTTCCGATGAGGTCCGCCACCGCTGGTCCGACGCAGTCGGGCGCCATGACGACCCTCGACCGCGACGTCTCGCCCACGCGCCTGGCGATGGGCGCGAGGCTCAGCTCGGGCTTGACCGCGCCTTTGGGTCGCCCCAGATGCGAGGCCAGCACGATCCGCGCCCGTCGCTCGAGCAGCAGCTTCAGAGTCGGTAGGGAAGCGCGAATGCGCGTGTCGTCGGTGATCTCCCCCTGCTCCAGGGGAACGTTGTAGTCGACCCGAACGAAGACGCGCTTGCCCTCGAGGTCCGCCAGCTCTTCGATGTTGCGTTTCGCCACGCGGCTCGAGAAAAGCCTTTCGGATGCTAGGCCGCGTCCTGCTCTGCCATGTACCTGAGCAGGTCGACCATGCGGCAGGAGAAACCCCACTCGTTGTCGTACCAGGAGAAGACCTTGACCAGGTTGTCCCCGACGACCTTGGTCATTCCCGCATCAACGATCGACGAGTGCGGGTTGCCCCTGAAGTCGATCGAGACGAGCGGCTCGTCCGTCACGTCCAGGACGCCGGAAAGCGAACCGCCCGCGGCCGTCTTGAACGCGGCGTTGACGTTCTCCGCCGTCGCCGGCTTGTCCAGTTGAACGGTCAGGTCCACCAGCGAGACGTTCGCCGTGGGGACGCGGATCGCGACGCCGTCGAGCTTCCCCTTGAGCTCCGGGATCACCAGCGAGATGGCCTTCGCCGCCCCCGTCGAGGTCGGGATCATCGACAAGGCGGCCGCGCGGGATCGGCGCAGGTCCTTGTGCGGGAGATCGAGCAGCTTCTGATCGTTGGTGTACGAGTGGACCGTGGTCATCTGGCCCTTGACGATCCCGAAGTCGTCGTGGAGGACCTTGGCGACCGGCGCCAGGCAGTTCGTCGTGCAGGAGGCGTTCGAGACGATGTTGTGGGAGGACGGGTCGTAGTCTTCGTGGTTGACGCCCATCACGATCGTGATGTCCTCGTTCTTGGCCGGCGCCGAGATGATCACTTTCTTCGCGCCGGCGTCGATGTGTGCCTTCGCCTTGTTCGCGTCGGTAAAGAGCCCCGTCGACTCGACGACGTAGTCGACGCCCAGCTCTTTCCAGGGGAGCTCGGCGGGGTTGCGCTGCGCGGTGACCTTCACCTTGCGGTCTCCGGCGCGGATGCTGTCACCCTCGACGACGACCTGCTCCTCGAGGTTGCCCAGAATCGAGTCGTACTTGAGGAGGTGTGCCAGCGTCCCCGTGTCGGTGATGTCGTTGACCGAGACGAACTCCACGCTGGCCTCGTTCAAGGCCGCCCGAAAGATGTTGCGCCCGATGCGTCCGAAGCCGTTGATGCCTACGCGAATCGCCATGCCTTCCTCCCGTGAGAGCTCTGGCGGTCCCCTTGCGCGCACGGTGTGCGACACGTCCGGTGTCGGGTCGTGTGTGACGTTCGACGAGCGGGAGGGGACGACCGAGCGCGCGAGAGTGTAGCGGAGCCGCCGAGAACCGGTCAACAGCACGCGCCCGCCTGCGTCGACGCGCGCGGGCGCGTGCCATAAGATCGCCAGACCTCAGGTCATGTCCGAATCGCTTCAAGCTGCGCTGGCGCGAATGGCGATGTTTCGCACCTCGAGTGATGCCTTCCTCACGTTCGGAAAGGAAGACATGAAGATCCTCTCCATCAACCCGGCCGCGGAGTCCATGTTCGGACACCACGGCACCGACCTTTTCGGCCGACCTATCGGGTAGCTCTTCTCGCATCAGGGGGTCGCGGCCGACGAGGCGTTTCCGGCCCATCTGCTCGACGGCTCGGCCCAGGAGATGATGGCGTGCCGGGCCGACGGGACGATGTTCCCCACCGAGGTCGTCATCACCGACGCCAAGCTCGGGACGGAGTCGTTCTACGTCGCGAACGTGCGCGACATCTCGGAGCGCAAGCGTGCCGAGGAGTCGCTGCGGGACTCGGAGGCCGGGTTTCGGGCTGCCGTGGAAGCGCTCGGCGAGGGAGTGATCATCACCGACGAGCAGGATGTCGTGGCCTACGTCAACTCACGGGTCGCACACCTGACCGGCTACGAGCCCGACGCGTTGCTCGGCAAGAAGGTCGAGGACGTTCTCGTGCCGGCGGCTCAGCTCGAAGAGCATCGCTCGCGACGAGAGCTCCTGCTCCAGGGCATTGCGGAAGAATACGAGACCCGGATCCGGCGCAAGGACGGGAGCGAGTTCTGGGCCGAGGTCAACTCGACCCCGTACCTGGACCCCCAGGGCGAGGTGCTCGGAACGCTGAGCGCCCTCACCGATGTGATGGAGCGCCAACTCATCCAAGAGGAGCTCGTGGCGGCGATCGACGCCTCCGAGGACGCGAACCGCGCGAAGAGCGCGTTCCTTGCGAACATGAGCCACGAACTGCGCACGCCGATGAACGCAATTCTCGGCTACTGCGAGCTGGTCCAGGAAGACGTCCAGGCGCGCGGTCTGGACGAGCTGTTGCAGGACCTCAACAAGATCCACGGCGCCGGACGCCATCTCTTGAGACTCATCAACGACATCCTCGATCTGTCGAAGATCGAGGCCAAGAAGATCGAGCTGCAGGTCGAGACGTTCGAGATCAAGCAGCTCGTCGGTGACGTCGCCGACACGATGCAGCATCTGATCGACAAGAACGGCAACACGTTGAAGCTCGAGGCGGCCGACGCCCTGGGGAACATGAAGGCCGACCTCACGCGGGTGCGCCAGATCCTGCTGAACCTGCTCGGCAACGCGGCCAAGTTCACCAAAGACGGAACGGTCGGGCTCGAGGTACGCCGCGAGAAGAACGACGGCGTCGAGTTCGTCGTGTTCAAGGTGACCGACTCGGGCATCGGCATTCCGCCCGAGCAGCTCGACCGACTCTTTCAGCCGTTCACCCAGGTCGACTCCTCGTCGACGCGCAAGTACGAGGGGACCGGCCTCGGCCTGTCGATCAGCCGTCAGCTGTGCCGGATCATGGGCGGCGACATCGAAGTCGAGAGCGAGCCCGGCAAGGGCTCGACGTTCGTCGTGAAGTTGCCGACCAACGTCAGGGCCAAGGGGGCCAGCGTGAGCGTCCCGGTCACGACGATGAAGGCGACGCTGCCGCCAGGCACCAAGATCCCGCTCGTACTGGTGATCGACGACGACAAGGGTGTGATCGACCTTCTCGGTCGCTTCCTCGCCAAGCAGGGCATGCGCGTAGCGAGCGCGCGCAGCGGGCCCGAAGGGCTGCAGGCGGCCCGCAAGCTGAAGCCGTCGTTGATCACCCTCGACATCGTGATGCCCGGCATGGACGGGTGGGGCGTGCTGCGCGAGATTCAGAAGGACGAGGTGCTCAGCCAGATCCCGGTGATCGTCATCTCCATCGTGGACAACCCGAGCCTGGGCGTTTCGCTCGGCGCCTGCGAGTACATGACGAAGCCGATCGACTGGCAGCGACTGCAGGAGCTCCTGGGCCGCTACGTGGAGCCCACCGCGGCGGTTTCGGGCTAGCCGAACCCCCGAAGTACACTGGCTTCCCGCCTGTGTACACGCTCTACAGTTTCCTGCTGCTGCTCGGCCTGACGATGGCCGCACCCTATTTCCTGTGGCGGGGGCGCTCGGACGGCCGCTACCTGAAGACGTTCCGCGCACGCCGCAGCGGCGCCGACCCGGGACTCAATCGGGAGCGCCGCCCCGCCATCTGGATTCACGCGGTGTCGGTGGGCGAGGCGATCGTGGCGCGGAGCCTGGTGGCGCCGCTGCGCGAGCGCCTGCCCGACCACCCGATCTTCGTGTCGACGACCACGGTGACCGGCCAGGCCATCGCACGCAGCTACGCCAGCGAGGTCGACGGCGTCTTCTTCACTCCCTTCGACTGGCGCGGCCCGGTGCGCCGTACCATCGAGCGCCTCAACCCCTGCCTTCTCGTCCTCGTCGATACGGAGCTGTGGCCGAACCTGATTCACGAGTCGCGGCGCTTCGGGGCGCGGGTCGCCCTCGTCAACGGACGCATCTCGCCAAAGTCGTACCCGGGCTACAAACGATTCAAGCGCCTGCTCGCGCCGGCCCTGGCCGACGTGGATCTCTTCCTGATGCAGGGTCCCAGCAACGCGGAGCGGGCGATCGCCATCGGCGCGGCCCCGGATCGGGTGCGCGTGGCGGGAAACCTCAAGTTCGATGCCCTCGTTGAGGCACGACCGCCTCGCGTCCTCGCCCGACTGTTCGAGCAGCGTGACGAGCCCGTTCTGCTGGCCGGCAGCACGGTGGAGGGCGAGGAATCGCTCGTGCTCGAGGCGTTCCAGAGCCTTCGCGAACGTTGGCCCTCGCTCACGCTGATCCTCGCGCCACGCCACCCCGAGCGCTTTGCTCCGGTCGGTCGCATCGTCGCGGCCCAGGGTCTCGAGTGCGTTCCCCGGAGCAGCCTCCACGATGAGAGCTCGTGGCGTGGCGGCCGGGTCCTGCTCCTGGACACGCTCGGCGAACTCGCCCACACCTACCCACTCGCAACGGTGGCCTTCGTCGGCGGGAGCTTGATGCCCGCCGGTGGTCACAACGTCCTCGAAGCCGCGGCCGCCGGCAAGCCCGTGATCGTCGGACCCCACATGGAGAATTTTCAGGAGATCGCCGACGCGTTTCTCGACAAGCAGGCCCTGCTTCAGGTGGACTCGGCCGTAGGCCTGGCGGACGAAGTCGCGCGGCTGCTTCGGGACGACGTCTCCCGCCGGGAGATCGGCGACCGGGCGAGCGAGGTGATCGCCGCGGGCCGGGGCGCCCTGGAGCGGACCGTCGCATCGCTCGTCCGGCTCGTGGCATGAGCCTCGTCCGTGCCGGCCTCGCTCCGATGGGCGCGGTGTACGGCCTCGCGGCCATGGCCCGGGTGTCGGCCTACGAGGCCGGCCTGCTGCGCCGGCGCCGGCTCGCCGGTCCGGTCATCAGCGTCGGGAACCTGAGCGTCGGCGGCTCCGGCAAGACGCCGGTAGTCGAGCTCGTTGCGAGACTGCTCGTGGCTGCGGGCCACCCGACCGCAATCCTCAGTCGCGGCTACCGTGGCTCCTACCGTGGTCCCGGCCTGATCGTCGGCGCGGGTGACGGTGGCGGCGCAGAAGTGGAGGCTATCGTCGCCGGCGACGAGCCGGTCATGCTGGCCCGCAACCTCCCCGACGTCGTGGTGGCGGTGGGTCGCCGCCGGGATGAGGTCGGTCGCGTCGTCGAGGCACGCTTCGGGCCACGCGTACACGTCCTGGACGACGGCTTTCAACACCTGCGCCTGCTGCGAGACCTCGACGTCGTCTGTGTCCATCCCCGCGATCTCGCCGACCGTCCGCTGCCCGGCGGACGCCTACGCGAGCCGGTTTCGGCGCTACGCCGCGGCCATGTCATTCTCTGGAGCGGTGAGCTGCGGCCGAGCGAGCGCGAGCGGGAGGCCCTCGGGAGCGCGTCGGTGTACGAGCTGCGCCGCAGGGTGATCGGCTTTCGCGACCGCGACGTCGCCGTCTGCGAAAAACCGGCGAGGGTGTTTCTGCTGAGCGGGATCGCGCAACCCGAGCGCTTCCATGAGGACGTCGCGAAAGAGACCGCCGTAGTGGGAGTGCGGAGCTTCTCGGACCATCACGCCTACGCGCGCGACGATCTCGAAGACGTGTTCGCCGAGGCGCGGTCGCTTCGGGCCGACGCGGTCGTCACGACGGAAAAGGACGCGACGCGGCTCCCGGTCGTTTCGGATAGTCCACCGCTTCGAATACTGAGGATCGAAGCGGTCGTCGCCGATCCGGCGTTCCGCGCGGACGTGCTCCGCATCGCGGCGAAGGCTTGATGCGGCTCTCGCGCGAGTCGCGCTTTCGTATCGAACACGGGCTCGCCGAGGCGGTCAGCCGGGCGGTCCGATGGATGCCGCGCTCGGGCACGCTGGCGTTCGGTCGGTTTCTGGGGCGCCTCGTGGGCGACATCGATGGGCGCCACGTGGACATCGCCGCGGACAACCTGAGGCGCGCGTTCCCTGGCTGGGACGACACTCGACTGCTGCGGACAGCGCGCGGCGTCTACGCCCACCTCGGCCAGGTGCTGCTCGACGTGATCTGGATGCAGGGCCGTTCGCGTGACGAGATCCTGGATCTCGTCGAGGTCGAGGGGCTGGAGCACATCGTCGCCGCGCAGGAGGGGGGCCGTGGCGTCGTATTCGCCACCGCCCATTTCGGCAACTGGGAGATCAATGCGATCGCGCACGCCTGGCTGGCTCGGCCCGTGGGGGCGGTCGCGCGTCCGCTCGACAATCCGCTGCTCAACGCGCGGCTGCACAAGCTACGGGAAATGAGCGGCAACGTCGTCATCGAGAAGCGTCGTGGTCTCCAGCACATGCTGGCGCGGCTGCGGGGTGGCGAGGACGTGGCGGTCTTGATCGACCAGAACGTTCAGGAAAAAGACGGGATCTTCATCGAGTTCTTCGGTCGCCCGGCCGCCGCGACCAAGATCGCGGCGGCGCTCCACGTGAAGACGGGCTGCGGTCTCGTCGCGGGCTGCGCCGAGGCCTTGCCCGGCGGGCGTTATCGTCTGCGCTATGACCGCCCGCTCGAGAACGAGCCGTCGGGCAGCCGGCTCGCCGACATCGCTCGATTGACGCAGCGGCTCAACGACAGCATCGAGGGCTGGGTGCGCGAGCGCCCCGAGCAGTGGCTCTGGATCCACAAGCGGTGGAAGACGCAGCCGCGCGCTGCGACGGAAGCTAGTGGCCTGTAAACGAGGATTCGATACCGCTGCGACCGCCGATGCATCCCGCCTGGCTGCGTCGCTCATCGGTCAAATACTCCCGGTATTCTCCCTCTTCAGCTCCTTGCCATCCGGGCGCCTCGACGGTCTCGCTGGCATCGACCTCCCTGTTACGGGCCACTAGTGATAGCTGAGCATCCTGGCCGCGTGGCGGTGCGTGCGCCGAACTGGATCGGAGACGTCGTCCTGTCTCTTCCCGCGCTCCGGGACGTGCGTCGCAACTTCCCACGCTCCCGCATAGAGGTGGTTGCCAGGCCATGGGTGGCGGACCTGTATCGGGGCGTCGCGGAGATCGACGACGTTCGTATGGCGAAGAGTTTCGCCGAGGAGACGGCGCTGCTCGCGGGTGGTTTCGACCTCGCTCTTCTGTTTCCCAATTCCTTCGCGACGGCGTGGGCCGCTCGACGGGCCGGCGTGGCCGAGCGCTGGGGATACGCGACCGACTGTCGCCAGTTGCTCCTGACCCGGCGCGCGCCCGTGCCGGCCTCGGTACGCGGTATCAACCAGGTTTTCTACTATCGCTCGCTGCTGGCGGGCCTCGGCCTCCGGGTCTCGGCCCAACCCGACGTTCGGATCGAGCCGACGGCCGAGTGGGTCGAGGGAGCCGAGAAGCTGCTGGGGGAGGGCGAGTGGGTGGGGATCAACCCCGGCGCGTTCCACGGATCGGCCAAGCGCTGGATTGCCGAACGCTACGGCGCCATTGCCGATCTGCTGCGGCGTCGGGGGCTGCGCGTGGCCGTACTCGGCGGACGCGCCGAGCTTCCGCTCGGAAGAGAGGTCGCGGCGGCGTGCGGATCTCGGGTCGAGCTCCTTTGCGGAAGAACCGATCTCGGCGAGCTCGTCGGCGTCCTCTCGAAGTTGCGTCTGCTCGTCACCGGTGACTCGGGCCCGATGCATCTCGCCGCAGCGGTCGGGTGCAGCGTCGTCGCCGTCGTGGGCTCGACCGACTGGCGCGAAACCGCCCCCTACACGGATCGGGTCCGCGCCGTGCAAGCTCCGGTCGCGTGTGCCCCCTGCTTGCTGCGCGAGTGCCCGATCGATCACCGTTGCATGACCGGAGTCGGCGTGATGGACGTCTGGCAGGCGATCGAAGCCACCCTCGAAACGACCGACGAGTCGAGCTTGGCTCGAACACCACCTTTGTGATGAAGTGAGGCCCGCCATGTCGACGACGCAGCCGCTGCGCCCCGCCGTTTTCCTGGACCGTGACGGGACGCTGGCTCACGAGGTCGGCTACATCAACCACCTCTCACGTTTTCGGCTGTACCCGTTCGCAGCCGCGACGATCCGTGCGATCAACGGAGCCGGCTGGGCCGCCGTCGTCGTGACCAACCAGGCGGGCGTCGCCCGCGGCTACTTCCCCGAATCTCTGATCGCCAGCGTCCACGAGGAGATGCGACGGGGTATCGAAGGCGGTGGCGCTCGGCTGGACGGCGTCTACTACTGCCCTCATCACCCGGAGGCGGGCGCGCCTCCGTTTCGCAGCGATTGCGATTGCCGCAAGCCGCGCCCCGGAATGGTCCGGCGCGCCGCTCAGGAGCTGTCTCTGGATCTCGGCCGATCGTGGGTGATCGGTGATCGGGTCGGCGATCTGGAGCTGGCCTGGAACGTCGGCGCCCGCGGGGCCCTCGTCAAGACCGGCTACGGCGCGGGCGAGATCGAAGCTGGCGACTGGCGCCGAAAGCCCGACCTGGTCGCCGAGAACGCCTTCGCCGCGGTGCACGGCATACTCGGCGACGCCCGGAGCGGCTCGTGAGTGAGCGCGCCTCGGGGAAGTCGGACGGCACACTGGAGAGTGTGGTTGCGCGGATGCGGGGCAAGCGCGTACTGGTCGTCGCCGATTTCGTCGCTGACGAGTTCGTGTTCACGCGCGTGCAGCGGGTCAGTCGCGAGGCGCCGGTGCTGATCCTCGAGCACCACGGGAGCGAGGTGCGGCCGGGAGGCGGCGCCAACGCCATCAGCAATCTGAGCGCCCTGGGTGCTCGGCCGCTGCCGATAGGCGTGGTCGGCCGCGACGCTAACGGCCGTCAGCTCCGAGACCGTCTGGCCGAGGCCGGCGTCGGCATGGGTCGCGTCGCTTCGCTCGTCGGGTACGCGACTCCGGTCAAGTCGCGCGTGCTTGCGGGCGGCACTCATTCCGCGAAACAGCAGGTCGTGAGGATCGATCGTATCCAGAAGCCGCCGAGGGGCGCCGCGAGCCACGCGCGCCAGGCGCTGCGCGAGTTCCGCGGGCGCGTCGATGGGATCCTCGTGAGCGACTACGGCCTGGGCACCGTTACGCTCGGCGTCGTGCGTGCCGCGCTCGCCCTGGCGCGCGCGCGCGGAGTTCCGATCACGGTCGACTCACGTCATCAGCTGCTCTCGTTCCGACGCATGACGGCCGTCACGCCGAACGAGCCGGAGGTCGAGGAGGCGCTCGGGATTCGGATCGGCCATGACAAGGGGAAGCTCGAACGCGCCGGCCGCGCGCTACTGCGCAAGCTGAGGAGCGAAGCGGTGCTGATCACCCGAGGCGCGGATGGGATGGCCCTCTTTCAGAAGCGTCGGCGCACGGTCCACCTGCCGATCTTCGGATCGGACGAGGTCACCGACGTGACCGGGGCGGGCGACACGGTCATCGCCGCCTTCACTCTGGCGCTCGCCGCGGGAGCCACGCCGGTCGAGGCCAGCCAGCTCGCGAACTTTGCCGGAGGCATCGTCGTGATGAAGAGCGGAACCGCTACGGTCGAAGAGGACGAGCTGCGCGCCGCTGCCCGAGCCATCGACGGGAGCTGACTTGCGCTCATCGCTCGATAAGATCGGCTCGCTCGACGAGGTTCGGGCGGCCGTCGAGAGCGCCCACGCGGCAGGGCGCAGCGTCGCGTTGGCGAACGGCTGCTTCGACATCCTCCACGTGGGTCACGTTCGGTATCTGGCCGGCGCGCGCGCCGAGGCGGACCTGCTCGTCGTGGGGATCAACGGCGACGAGTCGGTACGCCGGCTCAAGGGAGCCGGCCGCCCGCTGATGCCGGCCGCCGAGCGGGCGCGCCTCGTGGCGGGCCTGCGCTCGGTCGACCACGTCGTCGTCTTCGAAGCGGACGACGTGAGAGAGCTGCTCGAGACGCTGCGGCCGGACGTGCACTGCAAGGGCACCGACTACACGGCCGAGACCGTTCCCGAGCGAGACGTGGCGCGGTCCGTCGGTGCTCGCGTGGCGATCGTGGGGGACCCGAAGGACCACGACACGCGACAGCTGATCGAGCGCCAGAAGCGGTGAAGGTGCTCGTCGTGCGCATGTCGTCGATCGGCGACGTCGTGCACACGTTGCCCGTCGCGGCCGTGCTCGGCCGCGCGGGTCACGACGTCAGCTGGCTCGTCGAGCCGTTGGCGGCGCCGCTCGTCGCGGACAACCCGGCGGTGGCACGGACGATCCTCGCACCGCCTAAGGGGCGCTTCGAGCTCGCCGCGGCGCGCCGAGTCGTCGGCGAGCTGCGCGCCGGAAGTTATGACGCCGCGCTCGACCTGCAGGGTCTCTGGAAGTCGGCGGCGTGGGCGCGGCTCTCCGGCGCTCGGCGTGTGATCGGCTACGAGAGTTCCGGCCGAAAGGAGGGATCGTCGTCCCTTCTTCTGGGCGAGCGTCGGCCGGCTACGACCGGGACCCGGCATGTCATCGACCTGAATCTCTCGCTGCTCGAGTCCCTGGGGCTCAGGGAAGTCGGCGGGCGAGAGTTCCCCCTGCCGGCCGAGGGCGAAGCGGGCTTGATGACCGATCGTCTGGGGCAGGCCGGTTTCGGCGACTTCTGCGTGCTCAACCCCGCCGGCGGCTGGGCCAACAAGCTCTGGCCCGTAGAACGCTTCGCGGAGCTGGCGGCTCCACTGCGCGAGCACGGCCTCACCCCGGTGGTGACCTGGGGGCCGGGCGAGGAGTCGATGGCCGATCGGGTCGTGGCGGAGTCGGGCGGGACCGCCGTCAAGTGCTTCGCGACGACGCTGCTCGATCTGGTGGCGTTGCTGCGTCGGGCGAAGCTGCTCGTCGCCGCCGACACCGGGCCTCTCCACATCGCCTGCGCGGTCGGGACGCCCGTGGTGGGCCTCTACGGCCCGACCGACCCCGCTCGCAACGGCCCCTTCTCGGGCGACGACGAAGTGGTGCGGCGCGCTCCGCCCTGTGCCCCCTGTCACAAGCGTCGCTGTCCCGTTCACGAAGGGATCATGGAAGAGATCCCTGCGGCCGAGGTCGTCGCGGTGATCGCGCGAAGGCTCGATCGTGCGCCGGCGAGGGTCGATGTCTAGGCTGCGGGTTTCGGCCGGGTATGTCGTCGGTGCGATCGTCCTCGCTCTCGCTCGGCCCCGACCCGACTGGCTGGCTCCCGCCCTGACATGCGTCGTGCTCGGCGAGGCCGTCCGCGTCTGGGCCTCGGGCCACATCGAGAAGACGCGCAGGCTCGCTACTGGCGGCCCCTACGCCCACACTCGAAATCCCCTCTACGTCGGCAGCCTGCTGATCGCGATCGGCGTCGCGCTCGTCAGCGGGCGCGTCGCGGCCGTCGCGCTGATTGCACTCTACTTCCTGGCGTTCTACCCGGCCGTGATGCGCGAGGAGGAGCGCTTCCTGCGCGAGAAGTTCACCGACGAGTACGCCGAGTGGGCGAGCCGCGTTCCGATCTTCGTGCCACGGCCGACGCCGGGGGGGCCATGCACTTCGAGCTTCTCGTGGTCGCGCATCGCGATGAACCGGGAGTGGCGCACGGTCGCGACGATCCCGTTCGTCATCGCGCTCCTCTACGCGCGCGCGCGCCTGCTGCCGTGAGCGCTCCGCGGAATGACGAGGTGGAGCCGAAGGGTAGACTGGCGCCACCTTTTCTCAGGGAGGATCCATGACCCCACGCGTGACGAGAAGGGAATTCGTGAAGCAGGGAGCAGTCGTGAGTCTTGCAGCGGGGGGAGCTACGCGCGCTGAGGCCAGCGCGCCGGCAGTGCGTCGAGCCGACGCCTCTCGTCCGGTGGTGGTCTCCTCGGCCAACGGCCACCAGTACAAGAATGGCGGCTCGAAGACCTGCGTCGAGGAGGCCTTCGAACGCATCACCGGCGGCGTCGACGTCCTCGACGCCGTGATCGCCGGCGTCAACATCGTCGAGCTGGATCCCGAGGACACGAGCGTGGGCTACGGTGGCCTGCCGAACGCGGATGGTGTCGTCCAGCTCGATGCCTGCTGCATGCACGGACCGCAGAAGCGGGTCGGGGGTGTCGCGGCCATCGAGGGCGTGCGGACTCCCTCGAAGGTCGCACGGGCCGTGATGGACATGACGGACCACCACCTGCTCGTCGGGGAGGGCGCCCAGCGCTTCGCGCGCAACATGGGCTTCGAGATAGAGGACGACCTGAACACCGAGAAGTCGCGCAGCCGCTGGCTCGAGTGGAAGCGGCGCATCGACCCGTTGCACTACCTCGACCCCGAGAAGCGCGTCGAGGCCGAAGACCGCGTACGGATGGAGATGATCGCCGAGGGTCTGATCGATCCGCACCACTACTACGGGACGATCAACTGCAACGGCGTCAATGCGAAGGACGAAGTCTCGGGAGTCACGACGACGAGCGGACTGGCCTGGAAGATCCCGGGTCGTGTAGGCGACTCGCCGATACTCGGCGCTGGTCTCTACGTGGACGGCGAGGTGGGCGCCGCCGGCTCCACGGGCCGCGGCGAGGCGAACCTCTACGGGCTCTGCTCATTTCTGATCGTCGAGGAGATGCGGAACGGCAAGCATCCGAAAGACGCCGGGATGGAAGCCTTGCGCCGCGTTGCCAGCAACACCGTCGAGGAGCGGCTGCTCACCGGCGGGGGAGAGCCCAATTTCAACCTGAAGTTCTACATCCTGCGCCGGGACGGTGAGCACGCCGGCGTGACGCTGCACGCGGGCGAGCGCCAGAGCTACGCGGTCTGCACCGAGAACGGCGCCGAGATCGTTCCCTGCGAGGCCCTGCTCGGCGAGATGCCGAAGCCGTGAGCGACGCCCCGACCATCGGGGCGATTCGGGTGACCCGCGAGCGGCTCGGCGATCGCGTCCTCGAGACGCCCGTGCGTCGTTGGCAGGATCCGGCAATCGAAGCGCTGATGGGCTCCGAGACCGCGGTGTTTCTCAAAGAGGAGCTGTTTCAGCGCACCGGCACGTTCAAGCCCCGCGGGGCGCTCAGCAACATGCTGGACCTTTCCGCGGCCGCGCTCGCCCGGGGCGTCACGGCGGTCAGCGCGGGCAATCACGCGATGGCGGTGGCCTACGCTGCCAGGGTCGTCGGTACCACTGCCAAGGTCGTGATGCCGAGTAATGCGAACCCGCTGCGCGTCGCGAAATCGCGAGAGTACGGCGCGACGGTCGAGCTGGTAGACGATGTTCACAAGGCCTTCGACCGCGTCCACGAGATCGAGCGAGAGGAGGGAAGGGCGTTCGTTCATCCGTTCGACGGCCCTATGACGGTTCTCGGCACAGCGACCGTCGGCGAGGAGCTGTGCCGGCAGGTCGACGATCTCGACGCCGTCATCGTGCCGATCGGCGGCGGTGGGCTGTGCGCGGGAGTATCCGCCGCCGTGAAACTGTTCCAACCCGCTGCTGTGGTTTTCGGCGTCGAGCCCGAGGGCGCCGATTCGATGCATCGCAGCTTCGCCGCGGGCGAGCCGCGCTCGATCGAGAACGTGCGCACGATCGCCGACTCTCTGGGGGCGCCCTACGCGGCGCAGTACAGCTTCGAGATCTGCCGCGCCAACGTAGACGAGCTGGTCCTGGTCGACGACGACGCGCTGCGCGCCGCGATGCTGCTGCTGTTTCACTCGGCGAAGCTGGTCGTCGAGCCCGCCGGCGCCGCCGCCACGGCAGCTCTGGTCGGGCCCTTGCGGGAGCGCCTGAGAGGCCGCCGCGTCGGCCTGATCGTCTGCGGTTCGAACATCTCCCACGAGGCGTTCGGCCAGTGCTTGAGCGCGGCAGCTTCGTCTTGATCGCCCTATGCCGCCTCCCAGGAAATCGGGAGCGCCCTGCCGTCGTAGTCTCTCAGGGGGCCAGATGCACTACGTGATCCTCGGGAACGGCGTGGCGGGGACCGAGGCGGCCCTCGCGTTGCGGCGTCGCGAAGCCGAGGCGCGCATAAGTGTGGTCTCGAGCGAGCACGACCATTTCTTCTCTCGACCGGCGTTGATGTACGTGTTCTGCGGGCAGCTGGACCTCGAGGCCACGGAGCCCTACAACCGGGGGCTCTACGAGCGGCTGCGCTTCGAACGGTGCCGACAGCGAGTGATCACCCCAGAGACGGAGTACCGGTGTCTCTGCTTCGAGAACGAAGGTGAGCTGAGCTACGACCGCCTGCTCGTCGCCGTCGGATCGAAGCCGCGACCCGCAGCGTGGCCCGGGTCCGCGGGCCCCGGACTCCACTACTTCGTCAGCCTCGACGATCTGAGGGGTCTCGACGAAGCCGCGCGGTCCGGCATGCGGGCCGTCGTGATCGGCGGCGGGCTGATCGGCGTCGAGGTCGCCGAGGTTCTGTTGCAGCGAGGCCTGCACGTGACTTTCGTCATTCGCGAGAACTGGCACTTCCCGATGGCGCTCGACGAGTCCGAGTCGAGCATGGTGGCCGCGCACCTGCGCCGACACGGCTGTGACGTCCGCGTCGGCGCCGACGTCGAGGAGATCCGGCGCGACGCGGCCGACGCGATCCGAGCCGTCGCGACGACCGCTGGGGAGATCGAATGCGATCTCGTCGTCGCGTCGATCGGCGTCGTGCCGAACACCGCTTTCCTGGCCGAGAGCGGCCTCTCGCTGTCGAGCGGCGGGGCGATCGAGGTCGGCGAGTCGTTGCGCACGAGCGATCCGCACGTGTGGGCGGCGGGCGATTGCGCCAACGTTGGGTGGATCGACGGCTCGCGGCGACCCGAGCAGCTCTGGTACACGGCGCGAGATCAGGGGCGGTTGGCCGCCCAGGCGATGCTCGGCGACGAGTGCGTCTACCGCCGCGGGAGCTGGTACAACTCCGCGAAGTTCTTCGACGTCGAGTACACCACGGCCGGCTGGGTTCCGGCGCGGCTCAACTGGGACAACACACCCATCGATCCCGGCCCCGATGTTCGCGACTGGTCCCAGATGCGCCCCGAGATCTGTGAGAGTGAGCGGATCGTGGTGAAGGGCGATCGCGTCGTCGGCTTCAACATGCTCGGGCGACGCTGGAATCACGCGCCGTTCCTCCGCTGGATCGAGGAGCGGCGCGATCTCGACTACGTGCTGGCCCACCTCGGCGAGGCGCAGTTCGACGAGGAGTTCACCCGCCCCTTCGCGGTTCGGCAGGAGGCCATCGATTAGCGGTGCCCTTCCAACTCTGTTCGCCTCCGGCCCGGCTGTCATCCGGCGGTCGTCGTGCGACGCTGGGGCGTCAATCTCGAGGCGCGACGCGTTGAAAGGGCACTGAATGCAAGCCGGGCTCCTCGACACCTACCACCGACCGATCGCGACACGGCAGCCCGTCGCGTGGGCGCTGTCGGCGACGCTGATCGTCGCCTACCTGCTCTTGTACTTTGGGCCGATGCCGGCCGTCGGCCTCCATTTCGATGTGTTTCAGCGCGCGGCCGAGACCCTGGGCATCGGCAGCAAGTGGACGCTCTACGGCCTGCTCTACTCGATCGCGATGGTCGCCGGCGGCTACGTCATGCTCAGGCGCCACGGCAACAGCCCCTACCAGCGCGTCCGCACGCTCGTCGTTGTGGCGGTCCAGGTGGTTCTCGCCTTCGCGCTGCCGATCGTGCTCGAGGTGTTCGGGACCCGGGAGTTCTACTTCTCCTACTTCTGGCCGCTGAAGATGGAATACTTCTATCCGGGCGTCATCCTGCAGCACCCGTTCCTGATGATCGCCTGGAGCTTCCTCGGGTCACTCGTGGCGTTTCCGGTTCTCGCCTACTTCCTCGGCAAGCGCTTCTACTGCTCGTGGATCTGCGGCTGTGGGGGCCTGGCGAACACGGCGGGTGAGCCGTTTCGCCATCTCTCCAGCAAGTCCGCGGCCGCACTGCGCTTCGAGCAGGCGTCGATCTACAGCGTCTTGTTCCTCGCCCTCGTGACGACGGCCGTCGTCTGGCTCAACTGGGCGATCGGTGACCAGAACCCGCGCTTCGCCCACTACGCGTGGAAGGTTCAGGAGTTCTACGGCTTCACGATGGGAGCGATCTGGGCCGGCGTGCTCGGGGTCGGCCTGTATCCGCTGATGGGGACTCGCGTGTGGTGTCGCTTCGGCTGTCCGATGGCGGCGATGCTCGGCTTGATCCAGAAGTTCGGGCGCTTCCGCATCACCGTTAAGAAGGACATGTGCATCTCGTGCGGCAACTGCTCGACCTACTGCGAGATGGGCATCGACGTACGCCAGTACGCGATGGAGAACCGCGACGTGAAGCGAGCCTCCTGTGTCGGCTGTGGCCTCTGCGCCCACGTGTGTCCGCGCGGCGTGCTGAAGCTCGAGACCCGAGCGGACCGCGGCCCCGGCGAGCCGATTCGCGTCTTTGCCGTCGACCTCTAGAAGAACGGGCTCTTGTCGTAACATCCGAGATGACGGTGCCTCCGCTTGCGCCGGAAGGAGACGGCATGGCGCAGACACTCGACGCAGCCCTTCGTGAGTTCGGCGAAGACGACCTCACCGTGAAGCTGTGCCGCAACCTCTTCCAGGTGACGCCCGGTGCGCCGGAGTTCGTTCTCTACAGCGACGTCGACGGCGCCGTGGCGCGCGTCGCACGGGGCGCGGGCGTGGGCGCCACTCAGGTGAACGACGCGGCCCGCGGAGAGGAGGCGCAGCGCGCCCTCTGGATCGCCGGGGCGATGGACAAGGCCGACGTCGGGCTCGCGGTGGCCTCGGGAGTGTCGAACCTGTTCGCCTTCTTCGGTGGCTCGAAGAAAACGCGCCGCTCGTTCGAGTCGGACCCGCAGCAGGCGGCCGATGCAGCTCTCAAGTTGCTCGGGCTCTCGTACATGGCGTACCTGCTGTTTCCGGGTGACGTGAAGGACAAGGTGAGCTCCTTCAATGAGCTGCCCGCGGGTCGCGAGGCGCTGCTCTATACGGCGGTGATCGAGATCGCGCTGCCGTTCGCGGACAACCTGGTCGAAGGCGCTTCTGGCTTCGTCCCTAGGCTGATGGGCGCAGCGGGCTCCGCCACGTCGCGCATGGCCCAGTTCGCCGGCAGCGGCGCCGTCGAGCAGGCGCGCTCGATGCTCGATACGTTCACCGCGCCGATAGAGGGCGTGCTCGGGCAGGTGGCGGGCCGGATCAGCCCTATCACCAACCGGCTCAAGGGCGTCGTGCCGAAGGCCTTCAACGTGGCGGACTCCGCGACGGGCGCGGTGGCGACGGGTGCGGACGCGCTGCCGGTCTGGGGCTTCCTCGGCGCGAGGCTGACGGCCGAGGCCTGCGTGAAACAAGCCGTGGCCAAGTCGTCCTGACCCACCGCCGCTGCTCCTGCGCGCCCACTTTCAGGGCTCGCCGGACTTGACGGGCCCGCCCTCGAGCGAGCGCCTTTTCACGGCCCGCTTCTTCGTGATGTGCGGGTTCACGTTCACGGTCTTCCTCTCGTTGTTCATGCTGTTGCCGACGATGCCCTACCACATGCTCGGCCTCGGCGGCAGCGAGTTCGCCGCCGGCGCTTTCCTCGGGCTGCTCACTTACGCCTCTGCGCTGTCGGCTCCCTTCACGGGCGCGCTCGCCGACCGGCTCGGGCTGAGGCGAACGCTCATTGTCAGCGGCCTGTCGATCGCCGTGTGCTCCGTCGCCTACGCCGTGATCGACCGTCCCGGCTGGTTGCTCGGCGTCGTGATCGTCCATGGGCTCGCCTGGTCGGGACTGCTCTCGGCCTCGGCGGCCTACACGACCTGGCTGATTCCGTCCGCGCGACGAGCCGAGGGGATCAGCTACTGGGGTCTCTCGACGATCGCCGCCATCGCCGTGGCGCCGCCCGTCGGCTTCTGGCTCTATGAGAGAAGCTGGCTCGTCACCTGCGTCGTGGTCGGGCTCCTCAATGTGACGATGACAGGGATCGCCGTGGCTCTCGACCCGGCGCCGCGTCATCACACGGAGGGTACCCGCTGGTTGTCGTTGGACGTGGTCGAGTGGCGCGTGTTGAGCGTCTCCCTGACTCTCTTTCTCTACTCGTTCGGGTACGGCGGCATCACCAGCTTCGTCGCTCTCTACTCCGACCAGCTGGGCGTCGAGCCACGAAGTCTCTACTTCACGGTGTTGGGGGTGGCGATCGGGGCTACGCGGCTGCTCCTGGCGCGGGTGGTCGATCGGGTCGGGCCACGACGCGTCTTCATACCCTGCCTGGTCCTCATCACGATGGGGCAGGTGCAGCTCGCGCTGGCCCACTCGCTGACGACGCTCGTCGCCTCGGCGATTCTCTTCGGAGTGGGCTTCGGGCTCGCGTATCCGGCTTTCGCGACGTTCGTCATGGAGCACGTCGAGGAGCGACGCCGCGCCTCGGCGTTCGGCAGCATCCTGGCGGCGTTCGATACCGGGATCGGCTCCGGCTCGATGCTGATCGGCTGGCTGATCGGACGGCTGGGTTTCGAGGTCGCCTTCGGCGTGGCGGCCGCGCTGGCGGCGGTCTCTCTGCCCTACTTCCTGTTCGTCGAGAAGCGCGCGTTCGCCCACCGGGCGGACTAGTGGCGTCGAGGAGCTTTTGCGGAAACTGGAGCACCGTTCTCGCTTCAGCCTCGCAGAGGGTGGGGACGGGCGGGAGCGGTGACCTGCTCCAGCTGCGCTACCCCGACGGCAACGTGGCGAGCTATCGGCTCGAATCGAACGCCAAGGGCCACACGCTGCTCGACGGCGATCGCTGGTTCGTCGTCAGCTACGCCGAGTGCGACGACCTGTAGCCGCCCCGATTGAACAGAATCACGTTGCGCGGCCGATCGGTCCCGTAGCGCACGCGTAGCAGACGCGCGAAGCGGGGCGCGAGGATCAGATCGAAGGTCTCCTCTTTGCCGGGAAAGAGGTCGAGCACCTGACGGCGGGCGTGAGCGACGATCTCCTCCGCCTGCCGTCCCGTCAGGGAATCTTGCTGCAGGACCGCAACGACCAGGTCCACGACGGCCCGCAGGCGCCGGGCTCGACGACGTTCCTCGGCGATCGCTTGCGGGGTCGGTGTCGTCACGCGACGCTTCTGATTCGCTCCAGCTTCTCTCGCTGACCGAGACGGTAGAAGCGGCGCTGATCGCGCTCGAGATCGTCGAGCCGACCCTCCCCGATGTAGCTGTCCTCGAGATGTCCGCAGTACCTATCCGCCAGCGAGCTGGCGGCGTTGTAGCGATCGGACTGCTCGGTCGTGAGGTCTGCTGGCAGCCGGTAGTCGCGGAACAGCACGCCCCGCAGGCGCCGCGCGAGGCTCGATCGCCCCTTCGACGCGAAGGTCAGGCGGGTCGTCAGATACTTGTCGACCTCACCTTGCAGCTCGAGTTCCAGCTGGGTCACGCTCCGCTGCCAGCGCGCACAGAACGCCAGGAAGAGAAAGTGGCTGACCTCTTCGATCACGGTGCAGAATGCTCCGATGTTGTCCGAATCGAGACCCTCGCGAGGATCCGAACGATCGAGCCGCTCCGAGACCTCGCTCGCGAAGACGACGCCCAGCGAGACGCCGTCCCCATCCTGGTGAACGAGCGTGCGGCTCCCGGTTCCCGGCAGGTGGCGTGCGGCGTCTGCGGCCACGACGTAGTCGGTGACCTGCCCCTGGGGCTCCAGAGCGTAGAGCGCCTCGAGCTGCGCCTGGGCCAGCAGCGCTATGTGCGAGAGCGTCGTGCTCACTGAGCCAGCTCGCTGCCGGGCTTCATCGGGGTGATGCCGCGCTCCGCGAGCTGTGTCGCCGCGCGGCGGCTCCCGGTTTCGAGCCAGCGCTCGTAGAGTCGCACCACGGAAGTCGGGGAAGAGGAGCGGCTCTCGTCCGACACGTCGGCGATCACGTCGGCCAGATCGCCGAACTGAGCGGCGAGCTCGGAGAACACGCCGGGTCCATGGGCCCTCGCCTCCCGGCGTCCCAGATGCTCGTAGGCGCGCTCACCGAGAGTCCGATAGTAACGGTGCCCGACGCCCGCTCCGTCGAGGCTGTCGGCGAAGAAGCCCGCAGTGAAGAGCGCCGCGTCTCCCAGCTGGCGCAGCCGACGCGTGCGCTCGACACCGCTACTCTCGAGCGCGCGCCCGTAGAGGATCGCGAGCGGCGTCTCGCTGAAGCCCGGCTCGGCGGCGGGCAAAACGTCTGCCCGCAGGCATGCAGTGAGCAGGCTGACGAGATAGCACTCGGTGAAGGCGGAAGTCGAGACTCGCTGCCGCTTCATCGCGCGAGTGATTCCCTCGTGGAAGAACTCCGATGGGCTGAGGTCACGGACGAGAGCATCCGGCATCGTCGTGCTCCTTTCCCGATCGCGTGGGGCGATCGCAAGCCATCTCGACACGAGTCTGAGTGCACGATCCGTGCTAGCACTCGCGAGGCTTCTCTGCTCGGCGTAAGGCCTTTGCGCACATAGAGATCCGCTCGTGTTCCAGGACCCGGAGAGATGTCTCGAACGCCGAAGATTGACGCTTCGCGGGACGAAGCGTGTCCTCTTCAGAGACGTCTCCCCGAGGAGCCGAGCAGTCGCGCGTGGTCGACCATGAGGCAGCGATCCATGACCACCTGCACCCCTTGCTCCCGCGCCCGGGCAGCTGCGCCGGCGTGGACACAGCCGAGCTGAAACCAGATCGCCGGCGCCCCGGCGGCGAGCATGTCCTCGGTGACCTCGGGGAGCGCCTCGCTCCTCCGAAAGACATCGACGAGATCGACGCCTCCGGGAACGTCCTGAACGCGTCGGTAGACCTGGGCGCCCAGGATCCTCTCCTCACGCGGGTAGATCGGGATGATCTCGTAGCCGCACTCCTGCATGTAGAGCGAGACGCGGTGGGAGTCCCGATGGGGCTTGGGCGACAGGCCAACGACGGCGATTCGCCGCGTGCGCTCGAGCAGGGCGCGGAGCTCGACTTCGCTCGGGTTCTCGAAGCTCTCGCCCGTCATTGAACGAACGTCACCTTGTTGATCTCCGACAACGTCGTCACGCCGGCGAGCGCCTTCGCGAAGGCAGACTCGCGGAGCAGCGTCATGCCCTGCTGCTTTGCGGCCTGTCGGATCTCGGAGGCCGGACGCTGCTCGAGAATGAGCTGACGAATCGAGTCGGTCATGTCGAGCAGCTCTGCGACGGCCGTGCGCCCGTGGAAGCCCGTATCGCTACATGCGGCGCAGCCGATCGCTTCGGGAAACGGGTGATTACCGAAGCCCGACGGGTCGAGGCCGGAGGCGCGCAGCAGCGCTTCGCTCGCCGGCGCGTGGCGCACGCACTTCTCACAAACGAGTCTGAGCAGCCGCTGCGCCATCACGCAGTTCAAGGCCGAGACGAAGTTGTAGGGCTCCACTCCCATGTGAGTGAAGCGGCCGATCACGTCGAAGACATTGTTGGCGTGGAGCGTCGTGAAGACGAGGTGACCCGTCAGCGCCGACTGAACCGCGATCTGCGCGGTCTCCGGGTCGCGCACCTCACCGACCATGATCTTGTCGGGATCGTGGCGAAGGATGGAGCGCAGGCCGCGAGCGAAGGAGAGCCCCTTTCGCTCGTTGACCGGCACCTGTGTGATGCCCGGGATCTGGTACTCCACGGGGTCCTCGATCGTGATGATCTTGTCCTCGGGGCTCGCGATCTCGGAGAGCGCCGCGTAGAGCGTGGTCGTCTTGCCGCTCCCGGTCGGCCCGGTGACGACGAGCATTCCGTAGGGCTCCGTGATGTATTTCCGCAGCTTCGTCAGCTCGGCCTCGCCGAAGCCCAGGACGTCCAGGTTGAGATCGTGGAACGCTGCGTTGAGGGACTCCTTGTCGAGGATCCGGATCACTGCGTCCTCGCCGTAGACGGAAGGCATGATCGAGACGCGGAAGTCCACCGTTCGCCCCTTGGCCTTCAATCGGAAGCGACCGTCCTGTGGGATGCGCTTCTCGGCGATGTCCAGCTCGGCCATGACCTTGATACGGCTGATGATCGTCTCGTGGTGCTTCTTGTCGAGCGGGTCAATGGCGGGGAACAGCGCGCCGTCGATCCGGTACTTGACCAACACCTCCCGGTCCTTCGTTTCGACATGGATGTCGGAGGCTCGGCGATCGAGGGCGCCGACGATCACTGAATCGACGAGTCGCACGATCGGGTTCTCGGTGCTCGTCTTCTCCAGGTCCACGGTGTCGCCGGCGTCCTCGTCTAGGAGCTCCAGGCGCAGCGAGTCGGTGGCCTGCCGCAGCAGCATCTCACCGCCGCGATGCAGCTTCAGTACTGCCGAAACCCGCTCGCCGGGGGCGAGAGCGGCATCGATGGGCTGGGCGAGCTGGTATTCGAGGTCGTCGATTCGCTCGGGCTCGTGGAGGTCCGAGAAGGCGAGCAGCAGCCGCGATCCGTTCATCCGAACGGGCACGCACGAATAGCGGACGAGCAGCTCGAGGGGCACCTTGGACCAGAGCCGTGGGTCGTCGGAGGGCTCGTCCAGGAGCTCGAAGGGGTAGCCTGGCGAGTCGCCGGCTCCCTCGCCGTGGCCTGGGGAATCTGTGGCCACCGCCCGTGCTTCGGGAAGCATGTCGATGCCGGGCTTGGTCATCTTCAACGAGCCGCCGTGCGCTCGCTGGGACTCGATCCTAGCACGCGCTCAATCACCGAAAACCCTCTTTCTCGCGCATGCGAGCATGACATCAACGGAAGCCACGGAGGCACGGAGACACAGCGTGGCTTCGCCGCAACCAAAGGGCGGGGACGATCAACGGAAGCCACAGAGGCACGGAGGCCACAGAGAACGCACAGAGAAACGGCAGCGCCGATCGGTCACCATCCCCTCTGATCGGCGCGGAGGATCGGCGTCCGCCGTTCTCTGCGCCTCTGCGTCTCTGTGGCTATCCGTTGTTCCTGGTTCGGTGTGTGTTGGATGTCGCAATGACTAGAGCGAGCGAAGTGCGTCGGTGGTGGCGACGAGGGCGCGGGCGGTACCGGGCTCGCGCGAGGCGTGGCCCGCATCGGGGACCACGACGTAGTTGGCTTCGGGCCACGCGCGATGCAGGTCGTCGGCGCTCTCGATGGGGCAGACGATGTCGTAGCGGCCCTGCACGACGGTGCTCGGGATATGCCGAATGCGCTCGATCTGGTCGAGCAGCAGCGTCTCCGGCTCGAAGCGCTGATTGCGGAAGTAGTGGGCCTCGAGTCGCGCCAGTCCGAGCGCCATGTCCTCTTCGGCGAAGGCCGCAGTCAACTCGGGATCGGGGAGCAGCGTGCAGCAGGAGCCCTCGTAGAGGCTCCACGATCGCGCCGCCGCCAGCTGGATCTCGGGATCCTCACTCGTCAGCCGGCGCCAGTAGCCCTCGAGCAGATCGCCACGCTCGCTCTCCGGAAGGAACTCGACGAAGGCGCGATGCAACTCCGGGAAGAACCGGCCCATGCCATGAAGCCACCAGTCGAGCTCGCTCTGCCGCATCAGGAAGATCCCGCGCAGCGTGAGGCTCGTGCAGCGATCGGGGTGGCACTGCGCGTAGTAGAGCGACAACGTGCTTCCCCAGGAGCCTCCGAACACGTGCCATCGCTCGATCCCCAGCTCCCGACGCAGCGTCTCGATGTCCGCGACGAGCAGCTCGGTCGTGTTGCTTCTCAGCTCGCCCAGAGGTCGGGACCGCCCTGAGCCCCGTTGGTCGACGATGACGATGCGGTAGTGGCTCGGGTCGAAGAAGCGCCGGTCCTTGGCGGTGGCCCCGGCCCCTGGCCCGCCGTGGAGGAACAGGACAGGCGCACCGTCCGCTCGCCCGCTCTCCTCGTAGTAGAGCGTGTGAAGGTCGTCGACTGCCAGCCTGCCGGTGCGGTACGGGTCGATCGGTGGGTACAGGGGGTCGCGCACTGACGCGGGAGTCTAGCGGTCTCGCCGCTAGCCTGTCGCGAAGACGTCGTCCCAGAGTGCTTCGAGGTAGCCACGGACCCGCGCCAGGCCGTCGGGGCGAACCTCGTACAAGCGTCGCGTTCCCTGTCGCTGCTCGGACACGAGGGAGGCTCGCTTCAGCACCGCGAGGTGTTGTGACACCGCTGGTCGGCTCACCGGCAATCGGTCGGCGAGGCGACCCACCGCAAGCGGGCCTCGGCGCAGCTCGCGAAGGATGCCCCTTCGAGTCGGGTCGGCGAGTGCCCGGAAGACCAGTTCGTAAGTATCCACTAACGGTAAGTTACTACTTACGAATAGATCGTGTCAACCAGCGCTGCGATTTGCGTCTCTTCTGGTTCTTGGGCTGGAGGCGGGCAGCCGGGTATCAGGCGTCTGGCTCAATTGAACTGTACGCTGACGAGCTTGCTGACGCCGGGCTCTTCCATGGTGACGCCGTAGAGTTGGTCGGCGATCTCCATCGTCTTCTTGCTGTGCGTGATCAGCACGAACTGGGTCCCCAGCTTCATCGTATCCAGCAGCTTGACGAAGCGGCCGATGTTGGCGTCGTCGAGCGGTGCGTCCACCTCGTCCAGGATGCAGAAGGGCGACGGCTTGTACTGGAAGATCGCCAGCAAGAGGGCGATCGCGGTGAGTGCCTTCTCGCCGCCCGACAGCAGCATGACGTTTTGAAGCCGCTTGCCTGGCGGCTGAGCGAGGATGTCGATCCCGCTCTCGAGCACGTCCTGCTCGTCGAGCAGGCGCAGCCCGGCGGTGCCGCCTCCGAAGAGCTGCGTGAAAACCTTGCTGAAACGCTCGTCGATCGCCGCGAAGGCCTCCCTGAAGCGCTCCTTGGAGGTCTTGTCGATGCGACGGATCGAGCTCTCGAGGTCCTTGATGGAGGTGACGAGATCTTCACGCTGGGCGGTCAGGAAGGTGAGGCGTTCCGACAGCTCCGCGGACTGTTCGACGGCAAGGACGTTGACTGGCCCCATCCGCTTGATGCGGTCTTGTAGCCGTTCGCGTTCCTGCCCGAGCTCCTCGACCGGACGTTGGCGCTGCTCCTCGTCGAGGGCGGCGGCGGCTTCCGGGGCGGTGCAACCGACGACCTCGTGACAGTCACGCTGGATGTGGTCGAGGTCCGCATCGACACGCGCCCGCTCGACCTCCAGCTGCGACACCGCCTCCTTGAGGGTGTCTCGCTCGCGGCGCCGTTCCTTGAGCCCCTGCTCGCGCGCCTCCAGGTCCCCGCGCGCGCGCTGGACGCCCTGCTGCACGATGCCGACATCGGAAGTCACGCGATCCCGCTCGGCGAGCGAGATCGCGAGCTCCTCCTCGTTCTCCTGGAGCTCCGCGCGCAGCTGGGTGTGGCGCTCGCGTTGCTCACGACTTCTCGACCGCGCCAGCCCGATGCGGCCCTGCAGCTCGGCGTGGGCCTCGGCGAGCCTTTCGCACTCCACGTGGACCGCGGTCACGCGCTCGGTCAGCGTGGCCTGCTGGCTCCGGGCGTCAGCCAGGCGCCGCTGCGAGGTGTCGCCTTCTGCGCGGGCGCGGACGAGACCCACAGCCAGCGCCTCGAGCCGCTGATCGCCGCCTGCACGCTCGGCGGTGGTCGCCGTGAGCGTGGTAGCGATCTCTCCGAGGAACCGCTGCGCCTCGCCCTGCTCGCGCTCCGCCACGCTCCTCTCGGTGTGGAGCACCTCCGCCTTTCGCTCTAAACGCCGCGTTTCCTCTTCGCCGGCCTCGAGGTCGTGGGCCAGCGAGAGGAGCGCCTTCTCCACGGTGTGGAGCGCCTCCCCGTGCCGTCGAGCTTCGCCCGCGGCCTCGTCGACCTGCCGTCGCGCCTCGGCGGCTTGCTCCTGAAGCGTCTGAAGCTCGCGCCCGAGGTCTTTGAGACGGGTGCGGATTTCCTTGATCTCGCGGCGCGGTGACAGGAGATCACGGCTGGCGTGTCCCCCCTCGATCATCGCGTCTCTCAGGACATCGCCCTCGAGAGTGACCCACGGTGTCTGAGGGTAGCGGCTGCGCAGCTCGAGGGCTCGATCGAGGGTTTCCACGACGATGGCGTCCGGGAGTGCGGCCGCTACGCCGGGAGCGTGTGCGTCGTTCACCCGGTACAGGTCGCTCAGCAGGCCGACGGCGCCACACTCCTGAGCGATCTGGCGCAGCTCGTGACCGTTGCGAGCCGGCAACCGGTCCAGCGGCAAGAGCGTCCCGCGCCCGCTGTCCGCCACCCTGAGCGCACGGATGCCGGTCACGGCGTTCGCGGTGTCTGATGTGATCACCGCCTGGAGCCGATCGCCGAGGAACGACTCGACCGCCGCCTCGTACTGCGAGCTGGTCTCGATGTAGTCGGCTACCACACCGAGCACTTCCATCCCCTCGGGTCGATCGAGCAATTGGCGCACGCCCTCGTCGAAGGCGGCGTGGGTCGCCACGATCTCCTCGAGCGATTCGAGACGTCCGGCCAGACCATCCCGCTCTCGTCGCAGTCGATCGGCGCGACCCGTGCGGTCGGCATGGCGCTCCTCGCCCTCGGCGCGACGCTCCTCCGCCAGCGAGCGGTCCCGCGACACCGACTCGCGGCGCTCGCGAGCCTCGAGTTCCTTCGCGCGAACCGATTCCAGCCGGTCGCGGTTCTCGCCGCGCTCCCGGTCCAGCTCCGCCTGCTCCGCCTCGAGCTTCGTCATCTCGGCAGCGGCGCGCTCCGCCAGCGTCTCGGTCGTGCTCCGGGAGTTCTGGAGTGAGGTGATCTGGCCGATCAGCGCCAGCTGGCGCTCGCGCGCCGTCTCGATGTCCATCTCCGTCGCGCGTTGTGTCGCGGCCGCTTCCCGCACCGTCCTCTCTGCCTCCGAGACTTCGGTGTCCGCCCGCTCTCGAGACAGCTTGAGCTGCTCTTCCTCGACGCGCCGTCCGACCAGGCTCTCGCCCAGCGGCTCGACCCGGGCCTGCAGCTCCAGCGCCTCGGCGTCTGCACCTTCGGCCTGTCCCTCCGTCGCTTCGAGCTGCTCCCGACAGTAGCTGCTGCGGTTCTGTCGGCGATCGACTTCGAGGGCCAGCTCGCCGGTGCGATCGCGAAGCTTCTCGAGGCGCTCCTCGTCCGAGTAGAGGCGCGTCCGATGGGCCTCGAGCTGCGCTTCCTCGGTGTCCACGACCACGCTGGCCGCGCGCTCGCGGGAGCGCTCCTGATCGAGCCGTCCCAGAAGCTCTTCGCCCCTGGCGTCGAGTTGCAGGAAACGCAGCCCAAAGAGGACGCGCTCCACACCGGTCAGTTCGTCCCGCACGACGACATAGCGGCGCGCCTTGCTGGCCTGGCGCTTCATGCTCTCGAGCTGCTTCTCGACCTCGTGGACGATGTCGTTCACTCTCAGCAGGTTCTGCTGAGCCGCCTCGAGCTTGAGTGAGGTCTGTCGGCGCCGCGCCCGGTACTTGGTGATCCCGGCGGCCTCCTCGATCAGAGCGCGCCGATCGGTCGGCTTCGACGACAGGATCAGCCCCACCTTGCCCTGCTCGATGATCGAGTAGGCCTTGGAGCCGAGCCCCGTGTCCATGAAGATCTCGTGGATGTCGCGCAGGCGGCAGATGCGACCGTTCATCAGGTATTCGCTGTCGCCATTGCGGTAGAGACGCCGCGTGATCATGCAGGCGCCGCTGCCCTCGGGGCTCTTGCCGTTCAGGCCGCTGACTTTGAGGCTCACCTCGGCCATCCCCAATGGCTGGCGCGCCTGGCTGCCGGCAAAGATCACGTCCTGCATCGCGTGGCCGCGCAGGCTCTTGGCACTTTGCTCGCCAAGAGCCCAGGAGATGGCGTCCGAGATGTTGCTCTTGCCGCAGCCGTTGGGCCCGACGATTCCTGTAACCCCGCTTTGAAACGAAACTTCCTGCTTGTCGCAGAACGACTTGAAACCGGCTATTTCGATGGCGTCGAGACGCATAAACCCCTATATATTGCCATTTGTCAGGAATTTAGCACAAGGGAAAGGGTGCGGTAAACACCGCGGAGTGATCATGACGTATACGTAAATCGTATATTCTTGTGGTCTGGGCTCAAATCCAGCTTGCTTTTCCCCATCCGACTGTCCGGAGCGGACGGGTCTTTTTCTCGAGGTTCGGGAGAGTCACTAGTTCGGCGCCAGGATGCCGAGCGTCGAGACGTCCCAGAAGGTCCGAAGCGTGCCCGCCTCGTGTAGCTCCAGAAAGCTAGCGATCGGCTGCAGTACCGTGGTGCTACGGTGCCCCGGCTCGCTCTGTGGGTGGCGACGACCATAGTCGAAGTACGCCCTGATCATCACCGCGTCGGAGCGGACGGGTAGGGAGCGGACGTTCTCGACGAACTCGTCGAAGCGCCCGGCCCGGAACAGGTAGAACTCCACGTTCGAGACGTACAGGGCGGCGACCTTCACGTCGCGCTCCTCGAAGAATCGGGCGACCTTGCGCAAAGCGTGGTTCCCTGCAAAGTCGCCGACCAACGGCACGAGCCGCCCGCCCCGCGCCAGTTCGCGAATGAAGCTGTAGTCGTCTGCCGAATCGAGATAGCTTCCGAAGCGTCCGCTCGGGCTTCGCGCCAAAAGCAAGGTCTCGAAAGTGGGGTGGTACCACATCGGGGCTCGACCGTGGGTGTTGAAGCGCAGAGCGAGCTGGTCACGGTAGAAGCTCGCCAGGATGCTCGCGAGGTGCTCCCGATCGGTTTCCGTCAGCTCGACACCGAGCTTCTCGATGTGGAGCTCCGCTTCCGCCAGGGTTTGCGCCATGACATCCGCTCGCGGGGCGGCGGAGCCCAGCGAGCGCAGCACCCGGGCGACGCCCTCGGGAACTTCGCGGGTTGGCAAGCAGTCTCGCGAGAGCAGCAGGCAGAGGAAATCGCGAGGCGTCTCGGCGCGCTCGAGCAGGGCTCCCAGGAGCAGGTGCTGCAGCATGTTGTCGCGCCGAATGTCGACGACGAACGCCCACAACGGTCTGGTGCGGGCGATGTAACTGAAGTTCTGGTCCGGCCCGACGCCGATGTAGCCGCCGCCCGGAGCGAGGGTCGCCAACCGATCGGCGACCCGCAGATAGGCCGTCTCGTTCGAGATCACGTTGTCCGTGTCGAAATAGCCGCCCGGCTCGGAGTTCGATTCGATCAGCGCACCGACCGGGCGGGAACCCGGGTCGGGCGGCGCAGCACGCCGGAGCGCGAGGCCGGCCCCCGTCAGAGCCAGGGCCAGTGCCAACGCGATCGACACTCGTCTCATGCCGCGATCATCGTCGCACTTCTCGACGTGAGCCACACGCGGCGACTCGTGTTGACGGCCTCGCAGGCGCCCATCTACGATGCGCCCTCACCTCCAATGAATCGCCACTACCTCGACCGGGGAGTCTTCGCTTCTTTAGTTGTAAGGAGAATGCCATGAGGCATGGGGTCCGGATCGTCTGCCTTGCTCTTCTCACGTCGCCCGCGCTTGCTCAAGAGGTACCTGAGGCACCCGAGCCACGTGCGGTCGAGACGCTGATCGCCGAGGCGCAGGCGATGGCCGTAGCCGGTCGGCCCACGGAGGCCATGGAGTTGCTCGAGCAGGTGAGAGCGAGGCCTGGAGGCGCGGGGCCCGGATCCTTCGCCCTCGGCATGATGCTCGTGGGGCTCGGTGATCTCGACATGGCCATCGACGCCTTCAAGAGCGCGGGCGAGGCGCTCTCCGGAGCCGCCAAGGGCGAGGCTCTGGGACGCGTCGCGCTGGCCCAGGAGCTGCGTGGCTTCGTCGAAGCCGACGCGACAGCCGAGGCGGCCGTCGCCGCAGATGCCGAAGGGGCGTGGCCGCAGCTCGTCCTGGCGCGAGCCAGGGCCCGGGCCGGCGCAGGCGACGAGGCCGAGGCCGCCGCTCGCAAGGCGATCGAGGCGGGCGTCGGGCCGGCTGCCCACGCCGCGCTCGGGTTTGCCCTCGAGACCAGGGGAGACCTCGCTGCGGCCGAGGCCGCGTACCAGGAAGGGCTCGCCAAAGGGAGCGATCTGACCTGCTCGATCGGCATGGCAAGAGTGCTGCGGAAGACCGGGCGCGCGGCCGAGGCCGAGCCGCTTCTGGTGGTGGCGTTGGGCATGGCGCCCGGGGCCATCGTGACCTACAAGGAGTCGGCGCGCGTCAAGCTCGCCCTGAACCGTCCGGAGGACGCGCTGGACGACGCCATGACGGCCGCCGTGCTGGCCGACCACGACCCGGAGGCCAAGGCCCTGGTCATGGAGGCGAAGGTCGCCCGCGCGCTTTCGTACCTCGGCACGGACCGAGCCGGCCTCGCCATTCCGGATCTGCAGAATCTGACGCAACAGGATCCCGACCTCGTGATCGCCTACCTGGGCCTGGCGCGTGCCCACATCACGATGCGTCAGCCGGATCAGGCCGAGCCCCAGCTCGCCAAGGCGCTCGAGCTCGAGCCGGACAACGCCGAGGCTCTCTACCGGCTCGGCCACATGCGGCTGACGCTGAAAAACGACTTTGCGGGCGCCGTCGAGCCGCTTCAGAAAGCCTCCGCTCTGGATGCCAGCAACCTCAGCTACCGAACCGAGTACGGTCGCGCACTCAAGCACGTGCAGCGCCTCGGCGAGGCCGTCGCGGAGCTCCAGAAGGTCACCGGGAGCCCTGGCTACGCCAAGGCCGACGGCTGGCTGTATCTGGGTGAATCCGAGCTGGGCTTGAAGAACTACGCCGGCGCCGTCGAGGCCCTCGACAAGGCCGCCGAGATCGCAGGCGAGGTCGCCTACGTCGAGGCGATGCTGGGATGGGCGCACTTCGGCCTGAAAGACGCGGAGAGCTTCAAGAAGCACGCCGGCAAGGCGCGCGAGCTCGGCTACAACGAGCCGACGTTGCTCGACTACCTCAAACGCATCGAGAGCGGCGAGGCGATCAAGTAACGCTTCGGAAGTTCGCCCGTTTCGCGGCGACGCTCGTCCTCGCGAGCTGCGCGGGTCAGGCGTCGGCCGAGGATCGCGTCGGCGCTCGGATCGAGCCCTGGCAACGGGGCCGGCTCGACCTCCATCAGATCAGCACCGGCCGCGGCAACGCCGCGCTGATCGTCTTCCCGGATGGGACGACCATGCTCGTGGACGCGGGTGCATCCGCCGGCGATGTTCCCGATGCCGCGGCGAGGCCCGACGACTCGAGACCGCCCGGAGAGTGGATCGCCCGGTATGTCCGCCAGATGCTCCCGGAGGGAGCCGAGCCCGCCCTCGACTACGCGCTCATCACGCACTTTCACCCGGATCACATGGGCTGGGCGAGCGAGACCGACCCGATGGCTTCCGAGGGCGCCTACCGTCTTCGGGGCATCACGCGGGTTGCCGAGGAGATCCCGATTCGCACGATGGTCGACCGGGCCTGGCCCGACTACGATTTTCCTTTCCCGCTCGACGGGCCGCCGCTGCTCAACTATCGGCGCTTCGTCGAGTGGCAGCGCGCGAAGCCGCTGCCTTCCCCGAGGTCGAGGTGCGAATCGTCGCGGCGAACGGCGAAGTGTGGACGGGCATCGCGGACGACGCGACGAGTCACTTTCCTCCTGCGAGCGAGATTCCCGAGGGAGCTGGCCCGACGGAGAATCTCTGCAGCATCGCGTTGCGGATCCGCTACGGGCGTTTCGACCACTACACCGGCGGCGATCTTCACGGTGTGCCCGATCCCGGCCGGCCGCTCTGGCACAACATAGAGATCCCGATCGGCGCCGCGCTCGGACCGACGGACGTCCACGTCGTCAACCACCACGGCTCGATCGATCCGGCCAGCCCGGAGTTCCTCGGCGCGCTGCGGCCCAGGGTGCACGTCATTCCGTCGTGGCGGCCGAGCCACCCGGCGCCCGTGGTCTTGAAGCGGATCCTGACGCCGTCGGCCTACGAAGGCGAGCGGGACGTCTTTGCCACGGTGCTGCGGGAGTCGACCCGCACCGTCATCGGGCCACGGGCCGACCGGCTCGCGAGTGCGAACGGCCACGTCGTCGTTCGGGTGGATACCGGCGGCGGACAGTATCGCGTCGTCGCGCTCGACGACTCCGCCGAAAGCTTTCGGGTCACCTCGGTCCACGGGCCGTATCAGGCGCGCTAGCTCGCCACGGAACCGGTCCCCGCCGAGCGCCGTACCAATCATTGAACGTCTCAAGAGGGGAGGACTGCCTTGACCGATCTGGGCCAACGGGCGCGGGGCCGCTAGAAACATGCCTCCGAGACCCTTCCGCCGAGACACGCAGAATGCCGTCCTCGGCGGCGTCGCCGCCGGCCTGGGTGACTATTTCGACGTCGATCCGCTGCTCGTCCGCCTCGGCTTCGTCTTCTTCGCCTTCATCAACGGGATCGGGCTGCTCTTCTATCTCGTTTGCTGGGTCGCGATTCCGGCGCAGGCACAGGACGCGGGGAGCCGCAGTCGCGAGGAGTGGGCCGATCAGGCCAAGCGGACGAGCGAGAAGGTCGCGGCTGATGCGCGCCGGGCTGGCCAGGCCGCCGCGGCCTCGGTCCGCGGGGCCACCGGCGCGATGGGCAGCGCGACGCGCAAAGCGGCCCAGCCCGCGCGGACGCTGCTCGGGGTCTTTCTCATCGGTTTCGGCCTGCTGCTGCTGGCCGACGAGCTGGGGATGTTGGACTGGCCGCTCTGGGCCAACCTGGCGACGCTGTGGCCCGTGATCCTCATCGCGATGGGGGCGTCGCTGATGCGGGGCGGCCTGCGCCGGGAGCGCGCGTGAGCGAAGACGCGCCGACCATAGCCTGGTCGCGCGTGGCCAGCGGGCTGAACCTGACGGGCATCGGTTTCTTCCTGCTCCTGACCACTCGCGGCAACCTCGCCTGGTCGTTCTGGGCCGAGGCGATCACCTTCTGGCCGGTGCTGCTGATCGCAGGGGGTCTTAGGGTCCTGTTCGAACGCACGCGCTATCCGTGGGCGGTGCTCTTCTCTCCGATAGTCGTGCTGGGCACGCTCAGCTTCCTCGCCTGGCGAGGACCGGATGTGATGCCGCTCTCGTGGGGAGAGCTGTCCGCCGAGCGGCCCGCAGAGATGGAGCGCTGGACCCTGTCGGGCCAGCTCGCTTTTGCGGAGCTGGAAGTCGAAGGACGCGACACGGATGAGGCGCAGCTCGCAGCGGGCCGCATGTCGCCGGCCGAGGGCGGTCGGCTGAGGGTTTCCGAGCGGGATGGTCGAGCGATCGTACGAGCCAGGCGCGAACGGCCCGGTCGCGGCAACGTCATCCTGCTACTTCCGCGAGACCAGCAGCGTTGGGAGCTGGGCGTCTCCCAGAAGTTTCCGATGCGGATCGACATGGATCTCGCGGCGGTCGAAGGCAGCGTGCGCGTCGCCGAAACGCCGGTCGAGCGCGTCGAAATCGAGGGCGCCTTCAATCGGCTCAGACTGGAGCTTGGCGCACCAGCGGAGAACGTGCGGCTCGATCTGGGGGGGGCCTTCAACGACTTCGAGCTGGTCGTGCCCCGTGACACCGGCGTGCGTGTCACTACCGACGGCCCGCTGAACGTCGTCGACGGACGCTCGGAGCAGCCAGCCGAAGACGGGCCGCGCTACCTGGTTCGGATGAACGGCCTCTGCAACAGAATCGTCGTCTCGTCCTCCTAGGAGTCTGCGCGGCAGTAGTTCAGCCCGAGTGTGTCATCGTGCCTTGTGACCCGAGAGATCATCTTGCCTGGGTTAAACGGCAGTAGTGGGCTCGCGGACGAGTGCTCGCGAGGGAGGACGGGCGGATCCAAGGCCGGGTGGTGGTCATACCCAGACCATCTTCTGATTGAGTCTCCTGAGGTTGAGCGCCAAGCAGACGAGATTCCACTCGGCGCTGGTTTTCTCAAGCCCTCGAAGGCTGAAGGATTGGAAACCAAGCACAGCCTTGATCCATCCGAATGGCGGTTCGCCGAGTTTGCGCCGCTTGTACCACTTGCGACCACGTTTCGTCTTGGAACGTACCGGAATCGACGGTTTCGTGGCTCTGGGGAGAGAAAAGAAAGACTCTCCACCAACGTCGAATTCGAAGCTCGAAGCGACGCTCCGCATGAAGGCGAAGCTCAAGATAGGTTCTTTTCGGAACGGTAGCCGGCATCGGCCAGGGCACGCTTGGGCTTCTCACCGGTGTTGGCTTGAGCCGTTTTCAGCATCGGCTCGAGCTGACCGACATCCGCAGCGTTGTTGGTCAACCCGGTCGCAACGATCAGCTGCGATTTCTCGTCGACGGCGGCTTGGGCATTGAAGCACTGCTGGTAGCCACTCGAATCCTTCATGATGCGGCTTTCGGAATCGGTGAAGTTGTCCTGCTTCTTGTCCGGAGGTACGCCAAATCTCCTTTTGAACTTTGGCCCTCGCTTCGATTCCTTGTCATCCCCTGGCCGACGTCCGGCCTGCTGATCTTCTTCCTTCTGACGGGCCTCCAGACGTGCCTTCGCTGCTTGGATTTTCTTGAGCCGTGAATCTCGGCGCGCCAGCTCTTCTGGCAGTTCGTCGCCACGAAAATCAGGACCAAACTCGACGTCTTCCGCAGCATCTTCTTGTTTCGCAAGAGCGGTGATAGCCCGAATCTCTCGACGGAGCTGTTTCTCCGTTTTCTTCATACGCTCGTAGCTCATCGCCTTGTGCTTGCTGGCATTCGCCTTGACCTTCGTTCCATCCAGAATCAACGTCCCAAGCTTGACCAAACCCACTTCTTGAGCCAGACGCACGACTTGGACGAATACAGATCGAAACTGCGACAAATGGTCACAACGGAAATCACTGATCGTCCGGTGTGCCGGGAAATTGCCTCCGCTCAAATAACGGTATGCGACATCCTCTTCCAGCTTCTTCGCGATCCCACGAGACGAAAACGTCCCTGTCGCATAGCCGTAGATCAGAACCTTCAGCATCATTCGAGGATCGAATCGTCGGTTCCGACGTCCATCGCCCTCGTAGCGCTCGTAGAAAGCACGCACATCCATCGCCTCCACCGTATCCGAGATGAAAAACGAAAGATGACCCTCCGGAAGCCAGTCTCGTGGATTCGACGGAAACAAACTCGATCGGTCAGGACTGTACGGACGGAAACTCGTTCCCATAACTTCAAAAACGCTCATTCACCCGATTTCGTTCCTGCCGCGCAGACTCCTAGCCAAGCGTCCCGCTCTTCCCGATCTGCCTCAGCGCGTGGCCTGCAGTCATCGCCGCGGGATGACTGTCCCGTGCGTCAGCGGTTGATCCGGATGTCTGCCTGGCTCTTGAAGCCGAGCCCGCGCAGGCTGCCGTTGTCGCCGCGGACGTAGAACTTCCCCTTGACCTCGGCCTTCGTGTCGCGATCGAGGATCGCGCGCACGGAGCCGGGCAGGCTGAAGTAGTTCAGGTCGAAACCGGACGACACGTCCCGATCCGCGAAGCCCGCGAGATGGAACCCGTCCGAGTGATAGCCGCGTCCGAGCCGGTGTCCGTTCAGCTTCAGCTCGTACTCGAAGTTCTCGCTCATTCGGGCGCCCGTGATGCCGGCCTTCTCGAAGCCGTCCTTCGAGACCGTCAACGTCGGAGCCCGGGTACTCGCACAGCCTGAGACGGCCACCGCGATGGCCAACACGAGCAGACGACGGATTGGCATTCTCTTCACGAGATCAGTCTCTCCTGTCTGGGCCGCTTCCGCTATGACGAGGATGCTTATCAAGCTACGATCCCGCGGCTGGCCGTGACCGTGCGCGACGTCACAAGCCGGACGCGGCGTGCTCTCGCTCACGGCTGCTGCGGAACCGGACCGGATGTCGCAGGACCGCAAGCTGCGTCGCCCCATGATGCGGCGCGGCACGGGAAGCAACGACTCTCTTGAACAAGGCCTCAGGCGCGATCGCGATCGGGTTCTCCTGCATCGGCCATCTCTACGCCCATTTCTTCATGGCGTTCTACTTCCTGGCGGTGCTGGATCTCGAGAAGGATTGGAGCAGACCCTACGCGGAGCTGGTGGAGCTTTGGACGCTCGGCGCGGTTCTCGTCGGCGTGGGCGCACTGCCCGCCGGGTGGCTCGCCGATCGCTGGAGCGCTCCACGCATGATGGCTCTCATGTTCTTCGGCCTGGGCGCAGCGTCGTGGCTCTCCAGCCACGCTCAGACGCCGTCGCAGCTGCGCGCTGGCCTCGCCGCAATCGGCCTCTTCGCCTCGATCTACCACCCGGTCGGGGTCGCTTGGGTCGTTCGCAGCGCCCGACCACGTGGCCGGGCTCTCGGCATCAACGGAGTGTTCGGCAGCCTCGGCGTCGCGACGGCGGGCGTCGTGACCGGCTGGCTGGTCGAGCGCGTCGGTTGGCGCGCGGCGTTCGCGATCCCCGGATACGTGGCCGTGGCGACTGGATTCCTACTCGCCGGCGCGATCGCCTCGGGGTGGGTCGCCGACGTCCGTCGAGAGCACCAGGAGCCGTCCCGCGGCAGCAGCGATCGCTGGCGCTCGTTCGTGCTTCTGCTGATCGCACTGGGTTGCGTCGGTCTGATCTTCCAGGCGACTCAGACGGCCCTGCCCAAGCATTTCGAGGCGCGGCTGTCGGGTGCCTTCGACGCCGGTGCCTTCGGAGTCGGTGTCGCCGTCGCGCTCGTCTACTTCGGGGCGGGGTTCGTCCAGCTCGTCGGCGGGTACCTCGCCGATCGCTACGCGCTCCGGACGATCTACCTGAGCGGCCTGCTCCTGCAGGCGCCGGTCCTTTTCCTGGTGTCTCGGCTGACGGGCTTGTCGCTGATCGGCGCGGCGTTTCTGGCCGCCGTGCTCAATGCCGCCGTGCTTCCGGCCGAGAACATGCTGCTCGCACGCGTCGTGCCGGCGCGCCACCACGCGCTCGCCTACGGCGTCAAGTTCGTCGTCGCGTTCGGCATCGCACCGGTCGCCGTCCAGCTGGTGGCCTGGGTCGCGGACCGGACTGGACAGCTGGACGCGCTGTTTCTGGGCCTCTCGGTCGTCGCAGCTCTCGGAGCGATCGTCGTCTCGACGATCCCCGAGGCAGGCCGGCAGCCCGCCTAGGTGTCGGCCGCCTCGTCCTCGTCGTCGAGTCGGCGGGCCATCATTTCGATCACGTCCGCTCGACTGACGATCCCGACGAGCCCATCACCCTCGACCACAGGCAGCGGATTCACACGCCGCCTGACGAGAATCTCCGCGACGTCCTCGAGCGGCTGATCCGGGCCCACCGTGACGACGTCCTCCGTCATCACGTCCCGGGCGGTGGCGCCGAGCATGTGGCGCATCCGCTTCTGGAAGTGACCCGGAGTCTCGAGCGGGATGCGCCCATCGAGGATTTGGAAGAACGCGGGGGGCTCGAAGCGCGTGTTGCGCTCGATCAGGTCGAGCTCGTCGACGATCCCGACGATCTTTCCGGACGCTTCGACGATAGGCACGCCGCTGATACCCCGCTCCGCCATCAGCCGCGCGATGAGGTTGACCGAGGTCTCCGGGTCGGCCGTTACGACCTCGGTCGTCATGATGTCCCGGACCGTCGTCGCCTTGCTCATTGAGCTGAGTCTACGCCGCCTACCGGGATCGACGGCGGCGTTGTTTCCGCCCCACGGGCAGTGCGAGGATGAGGCATGAGCGCGGTGCTGCTCCTCGCCCTGACGCTGGCGGCCTCAGCTGCCGTACCTCGCGAGCCGGACGCGCTCGAAGACGTTCTCGTCGCCGCGTTCCGCAATCAGATCGCAGAGGTCTTCGCCACGAAGGCCGCGAGGTTTGCGAAGGACCCCGTCATCTGCGTCGGCATCACGGATCAGGGTCGTCCTCGAGATCCGGACGCGCCCCTCCTGGAGCGTCTCGCCGCCGATCCGAGCGTGCGCCCGGCCTCGAAGTGCGCGGTCGATGGTCTGGCCGCCCAGGAGAAGGATACGGGACGGGAGGCGGTCGTTCTGCGGTCGGGCGCCATCGAATGGCTGCGTGACGACGAGGCGCACGTCGAAATGAGCTACTACCGCTCCAGGCTCTCTCAGGTCGCGCTGATCATTCGAGTCGTGAAGGAGCCCCAGGGCTGGATCGGCCTCGGCCCGACATGGAAACAGTAATCGTCATTCTGAGTGATCAACAGCTGGCTTCAACAGCGGCCAGTAGAAGAATCCGTCTGCTCCTCGTCTCGAGTGTCTACTTCGGCGGGAGCGCCCTTGCGAAGTCGGCGGCCCGCTTGACCCATTTCTCGAGCGCGGGCTTCGTTCTCAGGCCCGCCGGTATCACGTAGACCATGCTCTTGAGAGGCTTGCCCGTGAAATCCATCTCGCGTGTATGCGGGTGCCTCAAGGCCTCGGCGGCGCCTTCCTTGCCGAGACGCAGCATCAGCTCCTCGTCGACCACGCCACACGCCATGTTTCCGTTGATGAGGAAGCAGATGCCTCCGAACATCTTGCGCTCCGCGACCCCCCGCCTGCGCTTCAGGATCTTGCGCACCCGCTCCGCCAACTTCTCGTCGTAGGCCATGGAGTCCTCTCCTCAGCCCGGCTCGGTTGGAGCACCGAAGCCACCACCACCGGGCGTTTCGATACGTATCCGGTCTCCCCGAGCGGCATCCACGCTCGCCTTGCCACCGAGCGAGCGTCCGTTGTGCAGGTTCCGACCCTTCGCTCCGGGCTCGCCACCGCCGAGTCCATAGGGTGCCCGATCGCGGCGCTCCGAGAGCAGCGACACCTGCATCGGCTCGAGCAGCTCGAACTCTCGCACCACCCCGTCGCCGCCCGGGTGGAGTCCGCGACCGCCGGACCCGCGGCGCAACGAGAACTCGAGCAGGCGCACCGGAAAGCGCGACTCGAGGACTTCCGGATCGGTGATGCGCGTGTTGGTCATGTGGGTGTGGACGCCGGATGCCCCGTCGAAGTCCGGTCCGCCGCCGGCGCCTCCCGCGATCGTCTCGTAATAGCCGAATGATGCGTTACCGAAGGTGGTGTTGTTCATCGTCCCCTGCGCCGCGGCACAGCGACCCAGGGCGCCGAGCAGAACGTCCACGACGCGCTGCGACGTCTCCACGTTGCCGCCGCAAACGGCCGCTCCGGGCGAGGGGCTGAGCACACTGCCCTCGGGGATGTTCAGGTCGATCGGCCGAAGGCAGCCGCTGTTGAGGGGGATCGGAGCGCCCACGAGGGTGCGGAGGACGTAGAGCGTCGCGGCGACCGTCACCGCGCGGGGCGCGTTGAGGTTGCCGGCGATCTCGGGTCCCGTCCCCGTGAAGTCGACCCGCATCCGCTCGCCCTCGATCTTCAGCGTGACGACGATCGGAGTGCCGTCGTCGAGCGCGTCTTCGAAGTAGCGCTCGCCGTCCGGGAGCCGGCCGATCTCGGCGGCCACCTGGGCGGCCGCGTTGTCCTGAACGTGCCGCATGTAGGCGGCGACGGTCGCGAGGCCGTAGTGCTCGATCGCCTCGCCGAGCAGTCGGGCGCCGGTCTGGTTCGCCGCGATCTGGGCCTGCAGGTCGGCGACGTTGTCGCGCGGGCTGCGTGCCGGGTGCGCCGTGGACGCGAGGGCCGCAGCCACCGCCTGCTCCCGAAAGCGGCCCCCCTTCACGATGCGAAGCGAGCGGAAGACGACGCCCTCCTCCGCGAGTGATCTCGAGAAGGGCGGCATCGACCCCGGGGTGATGCCTCCGATGTCCGCGTGGTGGCCGCGGCTCGCGGTGAAGAAGCTCAGGCTTCGATCCGCGTCGAACACCGGCGTCACGACCGTGACGTCCGGCAGGTGAGAGCCGCCCGTCGCCGGGTCGTTGATGCAGTAGACGTCGCCGGGCTGCGGGACGGGGTGTGCTTCGAGCACACCCCGGACGGACTCGCTCATCGCTCCGAGGTGCACGGGGATGTGCGGCGCGTTGGCGACCAGGCCGCCGTCCGCGTCGAAGATGGCGCACGAGAAGTCGAGACGCTCCCGGATGTTGGTGGAGACGGCGGTGCGGCGCAGCGCCGTCCCCATCTGCGTCGCGATCGACATGAAGAGGTTGTTGAAGATCTCGAGCTGGATGGGATCGACTGCAGTGCCGATCTGGGCTGCGCCGCGCCCCTGCGTATCGGTGACGACCAGCCGGTCCGCATCCAGCACCTCGAGCTCGAAACCGGGCTCGAGAACGATCGTGCCCGTCTCTTCGCCGATGACGACAGGGCCCGAGAGGCGCATTCCCCTGGTCAACGATTGGCGGTCGTAGATTGAGACATCCCGCCGCCCGTTCTCGAGCCAGAGCGCTCCCGTGCCGCGCGGGTCCGGGGGGGCTACCTCCGGAGCGGCCCCGGTCGATTCGGCGGGAGGCCGCCGCTCCCCGGCGCCGATCGCCTCGACCCGAGCCGTCGTGGCTTCGATCCGCTCCTCGGGCTTGACGTAGCCGAACAGGCGTTCGTGCGCGATCTCGAAGGCGCGACGCGCTTCGACCGCGTCCAGCGGATCGCCGACGACCACAGGCAATGCGGTCTCGGTGCCGCGATAGCGCAGATCGACGCGCCGAACGACGTCGATCCGGTCGTCGGCGAAGCCCTCGTCGCGCAGCGTCAGCCGGCCCTGATCGGACAGCCGCCGGTAGTCCGCGCGCAGAGCCGCGTCGAGATCGCCGTCGAGGGCGCGCCTTCCAGCGTCGGCTTCGCCGTGCCACGAGACGTCCGCCAGGCCCATCCCGTACGCCGACAACACCCCGCCGAGGCGGTGGAACAGCAGCCGGCGCACCCCCAGCTGGCGCGCGATCGCGCAGGCGTGCTGACCGCCGGCCCCGCCGAAGACGACGATGGCGTAGTCGCGCACGTCGATGCCTCGCGCGATCGAGACCTGACGGATCGCCTCGGCCATGTTGTGGTTGGCGATCTCGAAGAAGCCCGCCGCGAGCGCCATCGGATCGCGCAGCGGGCCGTCGGGCGCGAGCGTCGCGCCCAGCGCCTCGAGCGCCCGCATCACCCGCTCGCGATCCAACTCGAACGGGAAGCGATCGCCGACCAGGCGTCCCAGGGCGAGATTGATGTCGGTGAGCGCCAGCTCCCGCGCCTCGGGGCGGCCGTAGCACAGCGGTCCCGGGTCGGCTCCAGCGCTCTCGGGACCCACACTGAGCTTGAAGCCGCGGTAGCGACACAGCGAGCCGCCACCGGCCGCGACGGTGTGAATGTCCATCATGGGTGCGTGGATGCGAACGCCGCCGATCTCGTTCTCATAGACGCGCTCGAAGTCGCCGTCGTAGCGGGACACGTCGGTCGACGTCCCCCCCATGTCGAAGCCGATCGCTCCCGGCAGACCGGCCTCTTCCGAGAGGCGCGCGTAGGCGACGACGCCTGCGGCGGGTCCCGATAGGATCGAGTTGCGGCCGCGGAAGCGGTCCGCGTCCGTGAGACCGCCGCTCGACTGCATCAATCGCAGCGGGCTGTCGCCGAGCTCGCGCTTCAGAAGCGTCACGTAGTCGCGCAGCAGCGGTGTCAGGTACGCGTCGACCACGGTCGTCTCGCCGCGGCCGACCATGCCCAGCTCGGCGGCCACGTCGTGAGATGTCGAGACGTGGCTGAAGCCGACCTGTCGGGCGACCGCCTCGATCTCGATCTCCAGCTCGCCGGCGCAGTAGCCGTGGAGCACGACCACCGCCAGGCTCTCGATACCGCTCTCCCTCACGGCCGCGAGGGAGCGGCGCAGGTCTTCGGGGTCGGGGCGGGCCAGCACCTTCCCGGTGGTGTCGGCCCGCGCGTCGACCTCGACGACGGTCCGGTAGAGCAACTCGGGCTTGCGGATCTCGATGTCGAAGATGCGCGGCCGCGCCTGAGTGCCGATCTGTAAGAGATCGCGGAAGCCTCGCGTGATGACCAGCGCGCAAGGCTCGCCCTTCCGCTCCAGCAGGGCGTTGGTCGCGATGGTCGTGCCCATGCGCACCTCGCAGGGCGGGATCGGCTCGCCGTCCGCGATTCCGAGCAGTCGCCGAATCCCAACGAGCGGCGCCTGGTCGGACGAGAGCACCTTGGCCACGCGCAGCTCGCCGCTCTCGGGGTCATGGGCGATGCAGTCTGTAAACGTCCCCCCGCGGTCGATCCAAAAACGAAGAGGCCTCGTCACGAGCAGTCACTCGGAATGACGGGAATGTGGCTCAAGCTCTGTTCAGCGACTGAGCGAGAACTCGGCCAACTCGAAAGTCATCTTCCGGCCCGGCCCGTCCAGGATCGTCTTCACGACGCTCCCGGGCACATCCAAGCTCAACCAGGAGATGACGCGGCTGGCGTCGTCGCCGCGGCCAAACGTGCCCTCGACGCGCACGGTCTCGAACAGCCCGGCTGGCACCGAGATCGCCTCCTCCGCAGCGGCCAGCCACGAAAGTTCGTCATCCCCGGAAGGACTGCTCTTGACCATCTTGAGAGCCACCCCTCCCGGCTGCTCCACCCAGGCGGTGTACTGAACCAGCGTGTCGCCTTCCCTCCCCGATGCTTTCCAGAGTGTGCAGCGCCGCTCGCGACCGGCGACCTCGATCGACTCTTCGCCGAGGCGCTCCGGGATCCCCCATTCCTGGACACGTTCCACCGGACCGCCGGGGTCGAACAGCTCGTCCAGGCGGTAGCCGCCCGGCTTCACGGCGCCGAGCACCTGAATGTACATGCCCTCACTCGATCCGGCCGGCGTCTCCGTCGTGACGCGGAAGTTCGCTCGCGCGCCTTCCGCGAACCGGCTCCAATCGTGGGCCGGGCGCTCAGATTCCTGACCCGTCAAGCCGAGAAGCAGGGTTGCGCCGAGTGTGAGCAGCGATCGCATCGAGATGCCTCCGACGCGGATTGTAGGGGGACTTGATCGGGGGAGGCGAGTCGGCGTCGGCAAGGGGGCTACAATCCCCGCGTTCCCACTCACCGGTGAGCGAATCCTTTTCGACTGAAAGAGGAGATCCACATGCCCCGTCGCAACGTCATCGCCGTGCTTGCCGTTTTCGCGCTGCTCCCAGCGATCGCGATCGGCCACCCCCACTTCAATAAGACGGTCTCTGCCGAGCTGCCAAACGGCGTCTCAGTCAAGATTAGCTACAACATCACAGCCGCCAACGAGGCGCATGCCAATAGCGCCGCGGCCGGCACGTTCGTGACCCCGCGCGGACCCCGCATCGAGCTGTCGGCTGATGCGAACGCCGGCGACGTGTCCATCGCCTCTGGCGAGTACACGATCGGCGTGATCAAGGGGGAGGACGGCGGCTGGACGATGGCCCTCTACCCCGGCCGCATTCCTCGCGGAGAGCAGCCCGACATGGCCAAGATGATCAAGCTCGACTCGCACTCCCCGGCAGACGCGGGGACCGCCGACCACTTGCTGATCGACCTCGTGCCCGGCAGCGGTGCGGCCGAGGGGAAGGTCATACTCACGATGCACTTCGGTTCACTGTTCCTGGCTGGCGTGATTGGCTGAGACCGTTCGCCGGCAGCGTCGCCGTCCTGGTGACGGCGGCGATGCCGGCGTCCACCGACGACATTCGTTTCGCCGTGTCGTTCCCCTCTTCGTAACGCATCGACACTGAGCTCTGGAGGCACTCGTCACGTGAGGGGCAGTACCGCGTCTCACCTCGACGAACCCGAAGGACTGACGGTTCCCGAAGACCCCACGCCGAGACCGCTCGGTCTGGCAAGGGGTCTGGGCCTCGGCGCCTTCTTCACGCTGCTCGCCGTTCTGAGCCTGCAGCCGCTCAGCACGACCGCCAATCGGCTGCCGGACAATGCGGACGGCGTCCACTTCGCCTGGTTGCTCGCGTGGCTCTCTCATCAAGCGACCAGCGAGCCGCCGCGTCTGTTCGCCGCAAACATCCTCCATCCCGAACCGGCCGCACTCGCATACGGCGAGCCGATGCTCAGCCTCGCGCCGTTGGCGTGGCCAGTTTTCGCCCTGACCGGCAACGCAGCGCTCGCCTACGACGTTTCCCTCGTGGTGACGCTGGTGCTCTCGGCCGCGTTTGCGTTCCTGCTGGCTCGCGAGCTGACGGGAAGCGCGGCGGCCGGCGTCGTGGCCGCCCTGATCTTCGCCTTCACCACCGCCAATTTCGACTCCGTGGCGCGCATCCAGATCGTTTCGAGCCAGTGGACACCCCTCACGCTGTTCTTCCTGGTCCGCTGTCTGCGTACCGGACGCCTCGGCTATGGTCTCGCCACGGGCGCCAGCTTCGCCCTGCAGAGCCTCGCGTGCAGCTACTACGAGCTGTACTTCGCGATCCTCCTCGTAGTTACTGCGCCGCTCTTCCTCCGCATCCCCCGCCGCATCCCCTGGAAACCGCTGATCGCCGGAGCGGCGCTCGCCGCCGCCATCGTGCTCCCCATCAACCTCATCCAGCTGAGCGAGCTGAATCGAGTCGGCACCGATCGTCCGTTCCGACAGCCGGCCACGTGGGCGAGCTATACCCAGGCGATGCCCCAGAACTGGCTCTACGGCGACGCCTTCGGTCTGCCCGAGACACGCTACGACGATCGCTATTTCCCCGGTTTCCTGCCCGTCGGTCTCGCGGCCATGGGGCTGGGCCTGTGCTACCGGGCCTATCGACGCAGCCGGGGTGACGAGAGCGACGATCGACCCGCCTTCATTCTCGCCATCGCCACACTCTCGGGGTTGGCGTTCATGCTCGCATTCGGCGAGCGGATCCCGACACCCCTCGGGAAACTACCGGGCCCGTTCGCGCTCTTCGTCGACTGGGTGCCGGGCCTCTCCGGAACGCGGGTCCCGTCCCGCTTCATCATGTTTCTGCGCCTCGGCATGGCTCTGCTGTCGGCGGTCGCCGTGGCCTGGGGACTCAGCAGAGCGCGGCGTCGAGTGGTCGTCGCGAGCCTGGCGATCCTGCTCCCCCTCGAGCACCTGTCCACACCCCTCCCGACCTGGACGTTTCCGACTCACGACAGCCTGCCGCCCGTCTACGCGAGGCTCGCTGAAATCGCTCGGACGCAGCCGGGTCCGATTGTCGAGTTTCCGCCCAACCCGGTTCGGCTGCGCAGGGGCGAGAGCCTGTGGGAATACATGTCGACGTTCCACTGGCTGCCCATCGTCAACGGCTTCAGCAGCTACTACCCCGCCCAGTACGACTTCGTCGTCGACGCGTTGCTCGACCTGCCGGATCAACAATCCTTCGAGATGCTCCGGACGTTGGGCGTCGAATACCTCGTCTTCCATCCAGCAGATCCCGGGCACATCGAGGGACAGCGGGCCATCGAACGCTTCGAGGAGCGGTTGCATCGGATCGATCATCAGATCGAGCTGATCGCCGCTTTCGACGATGCTCCCGGGAGCTACGAGGCTCCCTGGACCGTGCTGGGCGGCGAGCGCTTGTATCGGATCCGACCCAGGACCACTCCCCGGCCACGGCGAACCCGGATTGCCGATCTGACCGCGCTCCCGCGCGAAGGCTGGGGGTGCGAAGCCCACCCGCAGAACGGGCGTTGCGAGCGGGCGCTGGATGGCGACTTCGCCACCGCATTCGAGACCAGCACGCCCCAACGGGACGGGCACTTCTTCCGCGTCCTCTTTCCGCGCCCCGTGGAGGTGCAGGCTATCGCCCTCGTGCAGGGCGGCTTTGCTCCGTACTACCCGCGCCGCGTCGAGATTGGCGTGCTGGTCGAAGGCGAGTGGGCTGCGCTGCGACACCAGCCCTTGAGGGTGGAGTTCCTCGAGGCGCTTCTGTCCAGAGACCCTCGCGCGGCGCTCGAGCTGGTCCTGCCGCGCTCACGCGTCGAAGGTGTGGAGCTACGGCTCGCGCTCGGGCGCGAAGCCTTCAACCCCTGGTACCTTCCAGAGATTCAGATCTTCAACTGACGCTTCGGCGCCTGCCCGCTGATCAGCGCAGGCGCGCGGGTCGCAGAACGCACCCTAGAAAGCCGCGAACGTCTTCTGGATGATCCCGAGCGCCTCGTGGACCTGCGCCTCCGTGATCACCAATGGCGGGGCAAACCGAATGATGTGATCGTGGGTGGGCTTCGCCAAAAGGCCGTTGTCCTTGAGGCTCACGCACACATCCCACGCCGTCTTGCCGTGCTTCGGGCGCACGACGATGGCGTTCAACAGGCCCTTGCCCCGCACCAACGCGACCATCTCGTGATCGATCGCCCGCAGGCCGCTGCGGAAGACTTCGCCGAGCCGATCGGCGTTCTCTGCCAGATGCTCCTTGCGGAGAACCTCGAGTGAGGCGACAGCCACCTTGCAGGCGATCGGGTTGCCTCCGAACGTCGACCCGTGCTCGCCGGGCTTGATGACGAGCATCACGTCCTTGTCGGCCAGGACCGCGCTGATCGGGTAGGCGCCGCCCGACAGCGCCTTCCCCAGGATGAGGACGTCTGGACGTACGCCCTCGTGATCGCAGGCCAGCATCCTGCCGGTGCGCGCCAGGCCGGTCTGAACCTCGTCGGCAATGAAGAGCAACCCGTGCCTCGTGCACAGCTCACGCACGCCCTTCAGATATCCCTCGTCGGGAACGACGACACCCGCCTCGCCCTGAATCGGCTCGACCATGAAGGCGCAGACGTCGGGCCCCGACAGCGCCTTTTCGAGCGCAGCCAGATCGTTGTACGGGATCTGGATCAGGCCGGGCGTGTAGGGCCCGAAGCCCGCGCGGCAGTCCGGATCGGAGCTGGCGGAGATGATCGTGATCGTGCGCCCGTGGAAGTTGCCCTCACAGACGACGATGTTGGCCTTGCCGTCGGTGATGCCCTTCTTCTCGTAGGCCCACTTCCGCGCCAGCTTGAGCGCCGTCTCGACGCCTTCGGCGCCGGAGTTCATCGGCAGCACCATCTCGTAGCCGAAGAGCTCCGTGATGTACTTCTCGTAGGGGCCCAGGCAGTCGTTGTAGAAGGCGCGGCTGGTGAGCGCCAGCGTGCCCGCCTGCTCGACCAGCGCCTTCACGATGTCGGGGTGGCAGTGCCCCTGATTGACTGCGGAATACGCCGACAGAAAGTCGTAGTAGCGCTTGCCTTCGGGGCCCCAGAGGAACACCCCTTCTCCGCGGCTGAGGACCACGGGAAGCGGATGGTAGTTGTGGGCCCCGTGCTCCGCCTCGAGGGCCATGGCGGTCTCGGAGCTGATCTGTGAAACGGGCTCGGTCGTCGCCTCGAGCATGGATCCTCGGTCTTCAGGAATCAACCGCCCCCTAACGCCGGGCGACCCGTCCCGAGATTACTGGCCGCCTCCGCAGGGGTCAACTTCTTCTTGTCGCGCCTTCTTGTCGCGCCGCCGAAACCATACGATAGACGTCACGACGCCCGTCTAGTTGGAAGTCTCTGGGTGCGGGCTACCGAGATAGATCCCGAGCACAGGAACGTTTCGCCGATCTTGCTGCTGAACTTCTGAGCCACATGTGATACCACGTCGGCGATCGTCGCCCAGGCGCATCGACAACAGGGGCCGATAGCCGGCGCTGCTGCCACCGACCTCGTTCCTGGTGATGAAGAGGAAGAACACCCATTCGAAGCCGACATTGAGCGCCGAAACGTTTCGTGACGATCCGCTCTACTCGCGAATCGCGCGTGCTGCGGACCAGATACTCGCGGGGGGCAAGGTCGTGGCCCCAGTCGATGTCCTGGTCCGCATGAACCTGCTCGCGCCGGAGCGCCTCGAGGATTGGCGTCGCGGACGCGTGCCGTACCTGGAGAAGGTCATCGATTGCAACCTCACGCGCCTTGCCAGGCTTCTGCGAGTCCTCCGGTTCCATGCCCACGATCTCAATCTCGTGCCCTCCATCACGGTGTATGTACGCTGGGGCAAGGGTCCGAAGCGCCGGCTGCGATTCACCAAGACCGCTGATCCAAAGCTCGAAGAAGCCTACGCGAGGCACTTCGTGTGGCCAGGCAAGGGGCCGTTCCATCCACCTGCCTCCTCCAGAGAAGAAGGGCGGCCGCAGTGACCGTGCTGCCCGGCGATAGTGCCACCGAGGCCAGCGACACGCTCTCTTGCGGATTGACCCCGACCGGCCGAATCGACGTCCACCCCGGCCTGCTGCTCGAGGGCCCAGACCTGTCGACTGCCGTGCAACGGCGCATTCTCGACGCGTTCGACGCCGGACGCGGACATGGGGTGCTGCGCCTGGGCGCGGGAGAGCTGAGCACCGACCTTGACCCTACGCTTTCGTACTGGCGCGACATCGGGAAGGCCTTTGTCGCCAAGGTCTGCGGCGCATTGGATCCGACTGATCCGAAGTCTCTGGTCGTGCCCGAACCCGCCCCCGACGAGTTGGCGGCTTTCACCGAAGCGGCCCCTCCCATGCAGGGCGCCGAGCTGATCACACCCACGCTGCTGCGCGAGCTGTGGTTCGACATCGGGAAGGCCCTGACCACCGAGGCAGCAGGGCTTGAGAACGGCGTCCAGGAATACTTGAAGAAGCAGAGTTCGGTATGGAATGTGGTCGGCCGAGTCTGTTTCCACCTGGCAGAGAACAAACGTGATTCTTCATTTCCGTTCGCTTTCATCGCGACTTATGTCCACGAGGTCTCGAAGCAGGCCAAGCCCCAGCACCTGCCCCTCGGGCGGGCGCTCAAGGACTACGCAGGGGCGAAGAACCGACAGAAGCTGCTCGCGCTGCTCTCTCCCCTGTCGCGCGCGGCCGAGCAGAGCGCCTTCATTCGCGAGCTGGTCGACTCCGGCGACATCTACCATCCGCTGCCCTGGACGCCCAGAGAGGCGCATCGCTTCCTCGGCGAGATCGCACTTTACGAGCAAGCCGGTGTCGTCGTGCGCATGCCCGACTGGTGGAGCGCCAAGAGCCACCCCCGCCCCAAGGTCTCCGTGTCGGTGGGAGACAAGGCGCCATCGACGTTGGGCATGGACGCGCTCCTGGACTTCGACGTCAAGCTGACCCTCGACGGCGAGAGCCTGTCCAAGAGGGAAATCAAGACTTTGCTCGCGACGGTCGAGGGTCTGGTGCTGATCAAGGGCAAGTGGGTCGAGGTCGACCGGGACAAGCTGGGCGCGGTCCTCGATCAGTGGCGCGACGTACAGGAGCAGGCCCAGACAGGCGGCGTCAGCTTCGGCGAGGCCATGCGCATGTTGGCTGGCGCGCAGCTCGATGGCGGCGACCCGGACGGCACCGAGGACGCCCGGCCGGACTGGTCGGAGGTCATCGCCGGAAAATGGCTTTCGTCACGGCTCGACGCGCTGCGCTCGCCCGGGCTCCGGGCTGAGATCGACGCCGGCGCCGGCTTGCGGACCGAGCTGCGCCCCTACCAGAAGCTCGGTGTCCAGTGGCTGTGGACCCTACGCGGCCTGGAGCTCGGCGGCTGCCTTGCCGACGACATGGGCCTGGGCAAGACCATCCAGGTGCTCGGCGTGCTGTCCCTGAGCCGGCGCAACAAGGAGAGCGGCACCGACCTGTTGATAGTGCCGGCCTCACTCGTGGACAACTGGCGATTGGAGATCGAGCGTTTCGCCCCGGAGCTGAAGTTGCTCATCGCCCACCCGTCGCACATCTCTTCGCCCGAGCTCAAGAAGCTGCCCAGGAAGAAGGTGAACACCCACGACGCGGTGATCACCACCTACGGCACCGCCATGCGGACCGAGTGGGTGAAATCGCATGCCTGGCGGAACGTCATCCTCGACGAGGCCCAGGCCATCAAGAACCCTGCCGCCAAGCAGACCAAGGCGGTGAAAGCACTGGATTCGATGTGGCGCGTGGCCCTCACGGGCACGCCGGTGGAGAATCGCCTCGGTGACTTGTGGTCGATCTTCGACTTCCTGAATCCGGGGCTGCTGGGCTCCGCGAAGGCCTTTGGTGGCCTGTGCAAGTCCATGGCGTCGGGCAAGCCTGGGGGCTACGCGCCTCTGCGCAGGCTGGTGCAGCCGTATATCCTGCGGAGGCTCAAAACCGACAAGAGCGTCATCGCCGATCTTCCCGACAAGATCGAGGTCAATGCCTACTGCCTGCTCAGCAAACGCCAGGCCGCACTGTACGAGCAGTCGGTCAAAGAGATGAAGAGGGTCATCGAGGAGCTGGAAGGCATCGAGCGGCGGGGCGTGGTCCTGGCGTTTCTGATGCGCTTCAAACAGATCTGCAATCACCCGTCCCAGTGGCTCGGCGACGGGAGCTACGAGGCCGACGACAGCGGCAAGCTCTCGCGGCTGCGCGAGCTTGGCGAGTCCATCGCCGCGCGCCAGGACAAGGTGCTCGTTTTTACCCAGTTTCGCGAAATGACGAAGCCGCTGGCTGGCTTTTTGACCACGGTCTTCGGCCGCAGCGGCCTGGTACTGCACGGCGGCACGCCGGTGAAGAAGCGCCAGAGGCTGGTCGAGAGCTTCCAGGAAGACGACCGCGTGCCGTTCATGGTGCTTTCGCTCAAGGCCGGAGGCACCGGGCTCAACCTGACCGCGGCCACCCACGTCATCCATTTCGATCGGTGGTGGAACCCGGCAGTCGAGAACCAGGCCACGGACCGCGCGTTTCGCATCGGCCAGAAAAGCAACGTGCTCGTGCACAAGTTCATCTGTCGGGGCACGGTGGAGGAACGCATCGACGAGCTCATCGCCGACAAGCAGAGGCTCTCCGACGATGTCCTCTCTGGCGGCGCCGAAGCGGCCTTGACCGAGATGAGCGACGACGAGTTGATCTCGATGGTTTCGCTCGACCTGAGTAGCGCCGTAGAAGGATGAAAGGATAGACGGTGCACCCTGACGTTCATCTCAAGAACGGCGCGAGGTAACCCATGGGCTGGTACTCGTACGATGACTGGCGCCCCTACGTCTCGGTGGCACAGCGCCGCCGTCAAGCCGCGAAGAAGCTCGCCAAAATGAAGAAGGGCGGTCGCGCGGTCTCAACGGTCCAGATCGAGGGCCGCAAGATCGCGGCCACCTTCTGGGGCGTCGCGTGGTGCAAGAACCTCGAGTCGTACAGCGACTACTCGAACCGCCTGCCGCGCGGCCGGACCTACGTGCGCAACGGTTCGGTGATCGATCTGCAGATCGACGCGGGGCGCGTGCACGCCTTCGTCAGCGGCAGGGACCTCTACGAGGTAGACATCGAGATCAAACGTCTGGCCAAGAAACGCTGGACTGACATCAAGGGTCGATGCGCAGGCAAGATCGACTCGCTGGTCGAGCTGCTGCGGGGCTCCATCTCCAAGGGCGTGATGGAGATCGTGACGCGCAAGGGAGAGGGACTGTTTCCTTCACCCCGAGAGATCTCGCTCGATTGCTCGTGCCCTGACTGGGCGACCATGTGCAAGCATGTGGCGGCTGCGCTCTACGGCGTCGGCGCGCGCCTCGACCGCGCGCCGCAGCTACTGTTCACCTTGCGCGGCGTCGACCCCGCCGAGATGGTGGAGGCCGCTGTCGACCAGCCACCGCGGAAAGGTCAGCCGCGGAGAGGCCGAGTGCTCAGATCCGAAGACCTGGCATCCGTCTTCGGCATCGATATCGATGCAGCATCCGCGGAGGACCTTCAAGCGTCGGCCAGGCATCGTCGTCGAGCGGCGCTCACGAAGAAAAGGAAGAAGAACAAGCGCCCCGCGGCCATCAAGAAACCAGTCACAAAGAAATCGTCAGCGAAGAAGAACGTGGCCACCAGGAAGGCCGCCACGAGGAGGAAAGGCACGAGCAGGAAAGCGGCGACCAGGAGAACGCCCTCTTAGGGAACGCCTTCGCCGCGGGCGCTCGCCCTTGTCTTCCCAGGCGCACCGCCGGCCACAACGCGGGTTGCTTGTGCTTGTCTCCCGTACGCACACACACCCCCCGGGAACGTCAGCAGTGCCCTTCTTGCCACGGGCCCAAACCGCGTGGAAACAACCGCTGCTCGCTTTCGCTGCAACTCTCTGGCGGATTCCGCTCCACAGTGACATGCCGCGTCCAAGCTGCTGGAGACGTGTCTTCGTTTTTCGTCAGCGATCGCGCTCGTCTGAGTCGCGGTCGGGCGCCTCCCACTGCGACGCTTTCCAGGCATCGATCAGGCCGTAGCCGCGGACGAACGCGGGATCGTGCGTGCCGGTGCGCGCGAAGATGTCGGCGGTCTCGATCAGCGCGCGGCGGACCTGCTCGGCGGTCCAGTCGGGATGGGCCTGCCAGACGAGCGCTGCGGCGCCCGCCGCCAGCGGCGTCGCAAGCGACGTGCCGGACGTGGTGATGAATCGAGTCCGCGAGTCGGGGTGCACCGTCTCGGCGCGCTGACCCGGAGCCAGGATTTCGGGCTTGACGCGCCCGTCGGCGGTGGGGCCATCCGAGCTGAAGCCGGCGAGCTCGCCGCGCCGATTGACTGCGCCGACGGAGAGCACACCGAAGGCGTCGGCGGGCGGCACGAGATGAGACGTCTTCGGATCCTTGTCGTGACCGAGATTGCCCGCCCCCTCGAAGCAGAGCATCCCATTCTCGGCCGCGATCCCCAGCGCGATACTCATCGGCGACGTCCGTCCGTCCAGCTGATCCTGCGAGTAGCGATCGTAGATGACGACTGAGGACGTGACGATCTGTGCGCCCCTGGCCTCCAGCCACTCGAGGCCCGCTACGAACAGATCTTCTTCGCCGAGGTACTCGCGGTCGGCGTTCTCCACCTTGGCCAGCAGGTAGCTCGCGTCGTAGGCCGAGCCGACCAGCCGTCCGGGCAGGCGCGCTGCGATCATGCCGAGGATGTAGGTGCCGTGATAGTGCTGCTCCTCCCGATCGCCACGTTGCGGCGCGGTGTTTCCGTCGTCGTCGAGGAAGTCCCACTCGCCGAGCACCTCGATCTCGTGGTCGTCGTTCCGAAACGCGCGGTGCTTGCGCCGGAAGCCGGTATCGAGAACGCCGATCACCACGCCCTTTCCCGTAAACCCGGCGGCGTGAAGGCGCGGGACGCCGATCCGTTCGAGCTGCTCGGTCGAGCGCCCGTAGAAACCCGGCTCTTCTGGACCCGGCGCCACCCGCTCCAGAGCCGCGCTGGTCAGCCGTGCGACCGGGCGCAACTCGCGCACGAAAGGCAAACGGGAGAGCGACGCCCGGGCCTCCGAGCCGGCCAGAACGCTGACCGCGTTGAGCCAACGGCTCGACTGGCGCAGCTCCGCGCCCGCCTGCTCGACGGCAGCGAGGTACTCGGCCCGGAGCGGAGCGTCGCGCACGTCGGCGACGCGCGACGCGCCCCTCGCGGCCCGGCGCCGCTCGAGCGCACGTGGTGAGAGATGCGACGTCTCGAGGTCGCCCTTGTCGGTAAAGAAGACCCAGATGTGATCCTCGCGCTCGTCGCGGCCCGGGCCCTCGAGGGCCACGACCGCGAGCGTAACCGGCACGATGAGCGCTGTTCCTACGGAGAGGAGCTGGCGGATCCTTTGGCCCGTGGAGGACTGACCCGGCCTCAGGATGACGAGGAGTGAATCCGTCATTCGCCGTCGGCGCGATCGTCCCCTCGTCTCCGAGAGACCAAAGGGGTTTCTCGTGTGGCGTGACCGTGACCCATCGCGATCGCCCACTCGGGGTGATGGCTGACTCAGCCCTCGAGCGGGATGGCTTCGTCGATGAGCATGATCGGGATGTCGTCGCGGACCGGATAGAGATACTTGCCGTCCTCGCGCACGAGGCCTTCGGTGATTTCGTCCGAGACCGGGGCGCCGCCGCGGGTCTTGGCTTCGCCCTTGCGGACGCGTTCGTTCAGCTTCGCGAGGGTGGCGTCGTCCGCGAGGCGAACCGGGGTCTTGTCCTCGGGGCAGGCGAGTATCTCGAGCAGCTCGGGATGAACCGTCATCTCGTCCTCCAGGCGCGCCGGGAAACCGACGGCGCGCAGCCAAGTGTAGCGCGGGCGCCACCCGTCAACGGGCGGCGAAGAAGCGTGCGAGGGTCTCCTCTCGCGGGGGCGCGCTGAGAAGCGACGCCGCGACGAGAGCCAGCCCGGAGCCGACGACCACGTAGACGACGGGCAGGAGTCCGAGCGGTGCGATGGGCACCCCCTCCGCACGCTCGAGGGCGAAGAAGCCAAGCGTCGAGAAGGTGGTCGTCGCAAGCGAGGCCGCCGCGCCCGGCAGCGTCGCACGCCGCCAGTAGATCGCTGCGACGACGAGCGGAACGAGCCCCGCGAAGCCGGTGAAGCACCAGACTCCCAGCGGAAAGATCGCGGGGCTTGCGAAGAGGGAGAGGAGATACGTCACGGCGACGATCGCTACGACGAAGCCGCGGGCCATCCACAGCGTCTGAGTCTCGCCGCTCCTCCAGTCGGGGCGGAGGTGGCCGACGATGTCGTTCGTGAACATCGTGCTCAGGCTCATGAATTGGGAGTCGAGGGACGACATGATCGCGGCCAGGATGCCGGCACCGAGGACGCCGGTCAGAAACGGAGAATCCACGAGCGTCGCCACGAGCACGGCCAACACGTGGTTCGGCGAGTCGACGTCGAGCCTGCCGGCCGCCGTCAAGCCCGCGGCCCAGGTGCCCAGAAGGACCGTCGGCACCCACAGCAGCACCATGCAGATCGGGTAGCCGACGAGCGAAACACGGAACGCGCGAGCGCTCCGAGCCGTGAGCCAGTGCTGAAAGATGTGAGGGAACATCCCCATCGAGATCGGAATGAACGCGTACGCAGCGAAGGTCACCTGGCTCACCTGCGCGCGGCTGAGGTGGGATGGGGCGTGCTCGGCGACGAGCCGGTAGGCGGCCTCGGCTCCGCCGACCTTCGACCCAATCGTCGCGAGCGTGGCCACGCCGACGGCGAGGAACACGATCGTCTGAAACGTGTTCGCCCACGCGGTGCTGCGCACGCCCCCGACGAAGACGTAGCTCAACACGACGAGCGACACGACGAAGGCCGTGATCGACGGGGGAACGGCGCCGCCTGCGAAGCTGCCCGGGAACATCCCCTGGGTCAAACCCTCGACCACCGATCCGGCACCGAGCAGGCCGATGAGCAGATAAGGCACGAGCAGCGCGACGAGGACCACGAAAAGCGCGTAGGCCAGGGCCGGGGACTCGAAACGCTCGCGGAAGAACTCGCATTGCGTGGCGTAACCGTTCCGACGTCCGATCTCCCAGAGGCGGATGCCTATCAAGAAGAAGATCGCCGGATGCAGCAGCGCCGACCAGGAGGCGAGCATCCCGAACACGCCGATGCCGGTCCGGAAAGCCTCCCCCGTGGAGCCGACGAGCGCGAAGGCCGTCATGTTGGTTCCGAAGAGCGACATGAGCAGCATGAACGGGCCAATCGAGCGGCTGGCGACGAAGAAGTCCGAGGCGGTGCCGCGGAAGAAGCGTCGGCTCACCGCACCCAGGACCAGCAACAACACGAGGTAGCCGAGGAGAACGAGCAGCGGCGTTCGGCTCGCCACGATCCCGGCCGTCAACGACTCTCCCCGCTTTCATCCGGATTCGCATCGTCCGCCCACGCCGCGCGCGTGACGGCGAGCCAGAAGAGCGCCGCCGCGAGCGACAGCAGCGCGTGATATGCGAGGCCGATCGGCAGGAAGCCGAGGACGGGCCACGAGGCCTCCCACCACCAGAAATCGTGGTGGAGGACGATCAAGACGATGCCGACGAAGAGGAATGCGCGGTTCAATGGAGAAAGCAGGGGGAGAGGGTGTAACGGAACCTCATCAGTGGAAGCTGTTCTTTATCTTGATTCCGGCCAGGTCAGGGCGCGCTCGAGGACGGTCCCGATCGCTTGCCGCGGCGGGTCGATTCCGAGAATCGCGCACAGCGTCGGCGCCACGTCGATCTGCCGCATCTCGCCGAGATCGGCGCCTTCGTTCACTCCGGGCCCCGCGATGATGAAGACCGCACGCATCTCCGGCCATTGCGGCCCGAAGAGGTGCATCCCGTGGGGCTCCACCGGCGTGATCGCCGGTCCGTCGATCGCGGTGCTGTCGTCGTAGCCACGAGCAAGGGCAAGGTAGAGATCGCCCCCATTCGGTCCACCCAGGGCTGGCTCGTGAACACCTTCGCGCGGATCGATGACATCCAGCACGACGTCCCCACCGCGATCGGTGTCGCGGAAACCCCGGAGCGCGTCCGTCGCGACGCGGAGGATCTCGTCTTCCTGATGCGGGGCGACGATGCCGGCTTCGCGAGAGGAGCGATTCAGCACGAGCATCCCACTGCCACGGTAGAAAGCCTTCGTCCGAGCGAGGTCGACTCCCCCATCCGCATCGACGACGAGCAGGCCGACGTCGCGCAGCACGACGTTCGGGGCGAAGCGGCGGTCCGCCCCGACCTGACCATGGTCGGCGGTGATCGCGACGATCCCGTCCGGTCCCGCTAGCTCCACGAGGACGCCGACGTAGCGATCGACCAGCTCGAGCGCCCGGTCGAGATACGGCTGAACCTGCATCGCGAGGTCTCTGTCGTAGCCCGGAAGAGAGACGTCGAGGTAGCCGAGCCAGGTGTGCGACGCCTCGTCGGGGAGCGGCAGGTACGTGACGAGCAGGTCAGGCTCCTGGCGCTCGTAGAGGAAGCGCATGGCGTTCGCGAAATGGTCGACCAGGTAGGCGAGAGACTCGAGGTAGCGCTCCTCGGCGTCACCGTCTCCGCCCTCGGACAAGCGCGGGCCCAGCTCGCCCCTCGAGTAGGCCAGGCTCAGCCCGTTGCCGATGAAGCCATGGATCGCCTGCTGTGCCTCGAGCGCCAGGCCGCGGCGACTCGAACGGAGTCGCTGCGGAGCCGTGTGGTACAGGCGCAGCCTCTCGCCACCCGCCGCCAGCTCGAAGAGGCGGAAGTGCACGACCTCCGGCCCGTGCTGACCTTCGACCGTGAGCTGCCTGAAAGAGGACGGGTCGGCCGCGTTGGGCCGGTTTGGCTTGAGCCGCACGGGGTCGCCACCGGCTTCGGCCGAGAGCCGCAGGGTGTCGAAGCCGACGCCCACATCTTCGGGATCCTGCTCGAGCACGGCGACGAAGCGGTGCCCGCCGACGTCGAACTGGAAGCGGCGCTCGCTCGCTTCGACCGCAGGGACGGCGTCTTCCTCCGTCACCAACCCGCCTGAGGGGGCCGGACCCTGCGCATCCGGATAGCCTTCGATCAGAGTGAGCGGGAAGCCGAAGTTCGCGCCAAATCGCTTCTCTTCGAGGTAGGGCTCGAACGGCGCGACCTGCGGCGCGAACGCGGCGGTCACGCTGAGCCCCTGGCGCGCCGCGGTGACCCAGAGCGGCTCGGCGACGAGCTCCGTCGAGAGGAAGCCGCGCCGCCCGGCAGTGATGGGGTCATCCGATCGTGCCAGAGAGTTGGCGGTGATGCCGCTCTTGTCGCCCCAGGTACCGGTGAAGATCGCGGCGTGTCCGGGCGCGGTCTTGGCCGGGAAGGACGTCAAGGAACTCCCCCGCGAACCGCGATTGCGGAGCGCCCGCAGGTGGGGCATCACCCCACGTGCTGCGGCATCGCCCATCGCCGCAGCGCCGGCGGCGTCGAGGCTGACCAGGATCGCCCGATGCTGCCTGCGAACGTATCGGTACTCGAACGGCGCCAGCGCCGGGCGCCCTGCGGCCTCCCAGGCCGAGAGCCACAGCGAGGCGAGCCGCGTCACCGCCGTCGACATGCGACCGGCCAGACGCTCCTCCTCTCGGTCGAACAACCGCTCGTAGTAGGCATCGTCGTAGCGTTCGTCCTGCCTCGTGTCGGGATCATCGACCAACTCGACCGACGCGAGATCGGACTCGAGCAGCGCCGGCACGGCCGCGCGAGACTCCCCGAGCACGGCAAACATCGCTTCGAGCGGATCGGCTACCTCGCTCGGGGCCGCGGGACTCAGGCTCGACTCGATCTGCTCGCGGTAGCGGCGCACCAGCTGGCTCTCCCAGCGCGAGTGAATGCCTTTCTGGTCAGTCAGCTGACCGTCGTAGTTCAAGACGCCGTGCAGCGGCACGTGCGCGTCGGCGACGTAGTGCCCCAACACGGCCGCGTGCCGCAGCACTCCGCGGCTGTCGCGGGCGCGGAACGAGGCGATGAGCGACGCGTACTCCTCGGCGATCCGCCACGGTACTCTCCCCTTTTCCCGCGCGTCTGACCCGTGCTGGGCCAGATGGGCGCGCTCGTCCCGCGAGATCGTCGCGATCTCGCCGAAGGCGTCGCTGTCCAGGAAGTGATTGGCGTCCTCACCTTCGAGGCCCGCGAAGCGCCAGTGATCCGGATCGACGGAGTGCTCGGCCAGGTAGCCTCGATTGGGAGAGAAAAGCGCCTGAAGCTCCGGGGGCAGCGTGTCCACCGCCCGCGCGTTGATGATGCGGTGGCCGGGAAAACCCCAGGCCTGAGCAGGGGCAGGGGCTAGGAAGATGGCGAACGCTGCGAGGAAAGCCGGCCCGCAGAGAACACGGCTACCGCGTGGCCCCCTCACCCCGGCCCTCTCCCCCAATGGGGGAGAGGGAGTAGAGGTACGCGAATGGTCACTCGCCAACGCGTTCATCGCCGGGGAGTATACCGGCATGAAACCGAGGGCCGAGCGGTCGTCGCAGTCCCGCAAAGGGCCGCGTGCAACACACGCCGTCTCTCGGATGGGCAAGGCGCCAGCAGGTCCACTACACTTCCATCCAAGGGGTAGCTTTGATCCGAGAGAGCTTGCTGGTAGCCGTATGGGCGGCGTCGAGTCTGTCTCCGGCCCTCGCCCAGGAGACGGTCGACGAGATCATCGCCAAGAACATCGAGGCCAGGGGCGGAAGGGCCGCGCTCGACGCCGCCGAGGCGTTCCGCATGACGGGGAAGATGACGATGGGCCCGGACATGGAAGCGCCTTTGACGGTCGAGAAGAAACGACCGATGAAGATGCGGTTCGAATTTCAGCTGCAGGAAATGACTGGCATTCAAGCGTACGACGGCGCGCGCGGGTGGACGGTCATGCCGTTCATCGGCAAGCCGGACCCCGAGCTGATGACCGGCGCCGACCTCGAGGGCGCCGCGGAGACGGCCGACTTCGACGGTCCGCTGATCGACTACGCGAAGAAAGGCCACACGGTCGAGCTGATGGGACCGAAGCCATCAAGCTCAAGGTCACGCTGAGCAGCGGCGACGTCCGCTCCGTCTATCTGGAGAGCGAGGCGTACCTCGAAGTCAAGGTCGAGGGCAGGCGCGTCGTCCGGGGAACTGAGATGGAGTGCGAGACGTCGTTCGGCGACTACAAGGAGGTCGGCGGCCTGATGCTGCCCCACGTCATCGCCAGTGGCGTCAAGGGCGGCCCGCAGCGGCAGACGATCACGATCGAGAAGATCGAATTGAACCCCGAGATCGACGACTCACGCTTCGCGATGCCCGAGCCAGCAACCGACGAGGCCAAGTAGAGGCATTCGCGCGACGGTCCCAAGTGCCCAGGAACCGTCATTCTGAGTAACCGCTCGTCCCTGCTTGGAGCGAAGAATCCGTCTGCTCCTCTTCACTCGATCGTCAGCGGTCCCAACCGCGACTGTCGTGGTCACCAGTCAGGACGCCGCTACTTCTCCACGACCCCCTTCCCCTCCTCGACCGTCACGTACTGGTCGACGGGGAGGTCCGTCAGAACCTGGCGTTGACCGCTCGGCCATAGGATCTCGAGGGAGTCGACGCTGGCGCTCGATCCCAGGCCAAACAGAATGCGTGGATCCTGAGCCGAGCAGTAGCTGAGACCGCCCATGGCCTGGCTGTAGCTGACGAGCGAACCCGCGTTCAGCTTCAGTTTCGCGCCCGTGCCGTCACGCACGCTCTCGACGCCGACCAGTCGCACGCCGAGCCAGTGCCGGTCCGGCACGCCCGAGTTCTTGAATAGCTGGCCCGCCTCGCCGTTGTTGCTGACGAGGACGTCCGGAAAGCCGTCGTTGTCGTAGTCGCCGACGGCAAGGCCGCGGCCGACGCGAGGAACGCGGAAGGCGTCGGGTTGCGTCTCGGTCACATCGGCGAACTTCCCGGCGCCGACGTTCTGGTAGAGCTTCTTCACCTCCGCGTAGGTGACGCCGGAGTGGTAGATCGCGATGTTGTCCATGATGTGCCCGTTGACCACGAGCAGGTCGCGGAGCCCATCGTTGTCGGCGTCGAGGAACTGGGCACCGAAGCTGCTGTTCATCACGTTCGTCGCGCCCAGGTCCGAGGTGACCGTAGCGTCCGTGAAGAGGCGGATCCCCTCGTTGACGTACAAGCGGTTCAGCTCGGCATCGAGGTGGCTGACGTAGAGGTCGATGTCGCCGTCGCCGTCGATGTCCGCCGCGCCGGCGCTCATGCCGGCCTCGGCCTTGCCGTCCTCGCTGAAGCCTGCCCCGGAGGTGTAGCTCGCGTCCTCGAAGGTCCCATCGCCGTTGTTGAAATAGAGGAAGTTGCGCTGGGTGTCGTTGGCGATGAACACGTCCGTCCAGCCATCGCCGTCCAGGTCGGCCAGCGCCACGGCCAGGCTCTTGCCGTCCGTGTTGACCAGCTTCGCGGCCTCGGTCACGTCGGTGAAGCTGCCATCGCCGTTGTTCCGGTAGAGCTTCGGTGACGTGCCCGGGAAACTGTCCGGATGACAGTAGGCCCGACGCTCGGGCGTCGGATCGCCACAGACGACGTTGCGCTCCACATCGTACTTCACGTAGTTGCTGACGAGCAGGTCGAGCTGACCATCGCGGTCGTAGTCGAACCAGCCGGCCGCCGTGGCCCAGGCGCCGTCGTTGCCGACGCCCGCCTGCGCGGTGACGTCTTCGAAGCCCCCCTCGCCGGTGTTGCGATAGAGCAATGAGCGGCGATACCCGGACGCGTAGAGATCGGGGTACCCGTCGTTGTCGTAGTCGCCGACGGCGACTCCGAAAAAGAAGTAGCCCGGTCCGATGCTCAGGCCGGCCGCCTGCGTGACGTCCTCGAAGCGACCGTCGCCCAGGTTCCGGTAGAGAGCGGGCTGAGGCGGGGTCTCCGGTTGGAAGTGCGGGGTCGCCCCGCTGTTCAAGAAGAAGGCGTCGAGAAAGCCGTCCTGATCGAAGTCGATCCAGCCGACGCCGGCGCCCATCGTCTCCAGGTACAGCTTCTCCTTGGATGCGGCGCGCTCATGGACGAAATCGATTCCAGCGGCGTCGGAGACATCGTCGAAGCGCATTGTGAGCGGCGACACGTGCCTCTGCCGGTCCGACTGGGGCTCTTCGCGAGGCGCCCCCGCGCCGGACGGGCCGGCCCCTTCGAGTAGCAAGGTCATCGCGAGAACGATCAGCGGCCCGCCGTCCATGGAGGCAGCATAAGGCCTTACCTTTTCGGCCCTTCGTCCGAAGCCCGGGTCAGGGTCTTCTGCCCGCCCCGGTAAGCACGGTTCCACGGCGCCGTGTCTGTCACGCAGATGACACGTACCCCCTTGACTCACCGCGCGAGCCCGCTACGATCCCCGCCTTGACTATGCGGTCCCAGACGCTACCCGCGCCCACTTTGGGGCTGGCCTTCGCCCTGTCGCTGCTGCCAAGCGCGCCGGCGCAGGCCGAGACCGCACGCGCGATCATCATCGACACGGATCCCGGGACCGACGATGCGATGGCGATCCTGCTCGCGCTCAACTCGCCGGAGATCGACGTGAAGGCCTTCACCGTCGTGCCCGGCAACGTCGGCCCCGACCAGGCGCTGCAGAACGCGCTGACGCTGGCCGCCTTCGCGGGGCGCTGCGACATACCCATAGCCGGCGGGGCGCAACGGCCGCTCGCGCAGGAGCTACACACCGCCGAGTTCGTGCACGGCGAGAACGGCCTCGCCAACATCGAGCTGCCGGTGGAGCCGTGCGACGCCGACCCGCGCTCCGCCGCCGATCTGATCGTCGAGATGGTCCATGCGTCCCCAGGCGAGATCACTCTCGTGCCTGTGGGGCCGCTGACGAACATCGCGCTGGCCCTCATCCAGGACCCGTCGATCGTGCCACTCGTGAAAGAGGTCGTGATCATGGGCGGCTCGGTCAGTGGGGGAAACGTCACGACGGTTGCCGAGGCCAACATCTTCAACGACCCCGAGGCCGCTCAGTTGGTGTTCCAGGCCGGCTGGAAGCTGACGATGATCGGCCTCGACGTCACCCACGAGACCCTGTTCGGCAAGGCGCAACTGGAGCGCCTGGCGAAGACGAAGGGTCCGCAGAACGGCTTTGCAGTCGAGGTCATGGAATTCCTGATGGCCTTCGCGGCGAAGTACGGGGCCGCCGGGTCTCCGATGCACGACCCGCTGGCGATGGGCGTCGCGATCGATTCTTCATTTGTTCGCACCGAACACATGCACATCGACGTCGAGACCCGCGGAGAGTTCTCCCGGGGGGCCACCGTTGGGAATCGTATGGGGGCCGCCGCACCGAACGCTCATGTGGGCGTCGAGGTCGAGGCGGAGCGTTTCATGTCGTTTTTCATCGATCGGCTGGCGGGCCAGTAGGGTTGCTCCCAGGAGCGATACGGAGGTAGGCTCGGGCCGATCTGGACCAGGGGATTGGAATTTGAGGGAGAGTAGATGAAGACCAGATGGGTATTAGCTCTTGCCGTAGTGCTCGCGTTCTCGGGCACCGCAAGCGCACAGACACTTGAAAGCGGGCAGGTCGGCGGCAGTGTCAAGGACGAGACGGGAGCCGTCGTTCCGGGTGCGTCGGTCACCTTGACCAACACGGAAACCGGCCTGACCCGAACCATCGTTTCGAACGCGCAGGGCGCCTACACCTTCGCGCAGATTCCGACGGGGACCTACGAGATCCTGGTCGAGCTGAGCGGGTTCGCGAACACTCAGGTGACCGGCCTCCAGATCAACGTCGGCGCGGCGCTGACGCTCGACATCAGCATCGGGTTGGCGGGCCAAACCGAGGTCATCACCGTAGAGGCCGCCGGCGGAGTGGTCGACACGTCCTCGGCGGGCGTGAGCCAGCTCCTCAACGAGGAGGCCATCGAGAACCTGCCGCTGTCGGGACGCGACTTTCGCGACCTGGCGCAGCTCAGCCCCAACGCCCAGGTCGTCCCCGGCCTGCGCGGCGGCATGCGCCTCGGCGGTCAGCAGAGCGACTACACCGGGCTCGCGATCGACGGCGCAGACTCCACGGACAACTTCTTCGGCGAGTTCTTCGGGTCGCTGGAGACGAAGAACTTCACGGTCCCGCTCGAGGCGGTCCAGGAGTTCCAGGTCGTCACCAACGGCTTCGCGCCGGAGTTCGGCCGCTCCACGGGCGGCCTGCTCAACGTGGTGACCAAGTCGGGCACGAACAGGACCCACGGCAGCGCCCACTACTTCTACCGCGGCGAGAGCCTGACGGCCGACGACGCCATCGGGACACCGCCCAACATCGACAACCAGCACCAGTTCGGGGCTTCGCTCGGCGGCGCGGTCAAGCAGGACAGCCAGTTCTACTTCCTGGCCTTCGACGTCCAGCGGCAGAGCGGACCGCTCGTCACGAAGTTCGCCCGCGATGTCAGCGGAGTCTCTGCCCCGGAGTTGGGTATCGCCGACCTCAGCGATCTGGAAGGGAGCAATCCCCAGTTCCAGAACCTGTTCACGATCCTCGGCAAGTACGACATTCAGGCCGGCAACAACGACCGCATCAGCATCCGCACCTTCTACACGTCCAATAAGACGGACGGCTTCACGGGCGGCCGTGGTCAGAACCAGATCCAGGCCAGCTTCGGGAACACCGAGAACTTCGAGAACAACGGGCACAACTCGGTCCTCACCTGGAACAAGGTCCTGGCCGGCGGGAAGGGCTTCAACGAGCTGAAGTTCTCGTACTACGACTCGGACCGTCCGCGCGCTCCGAACAGCACGATCCCCCAGATCGAAATCTCGGATACGGGGACGTTCGGACAGCGCTTCTTCCTGCCCATCTTCGGCAAGCAGGAGAAGTTCACGGTCCTGAACAACTTCCAGTACGTGTTCGGGAACCACGACGTCAAGTTCGGCGTCGACTACAACTCCTACTCCACCCGCGAAGGAGCGTTCTTCGGCTGGTCTGCCGGCCACTGGCTGTTCGGCTCACTGGAGGACTTCCAGGCGAAGGCCCCGTTTGCGTACATCGGAGGCTTCGGTTACAACGGCGTGCCCTATGCGGAAGCCGCATTTGACGTGGGAAGGGCGTTCCAGAGGGGCTACGGGTTCTACGCCCAGGACAAGTGGCAGGCGAGCCCGAACCTCAGCCTCACGTACGGCCTGCGCTACGACGGCACCACGAACCACCAGCCAACCGGAGCCAACTCGGTGCTCTCGGGCGAGAGCGTCTGGGCGGGCGTCGGGGCCGACAGCACCGTCATACCCGTTCCCCAGGGTCCTCCGAACGACTGGAACCAGTGGGGGCCGCGCCTGGGACTGGCCTACTCCTTCGACATGGGCGACAAGCCCGCCGTCTTCCGCGCCAACTGGGGGCTCTACTACGCTCAGATCCCGGGCATCTTCTTGACCGCTCCGAACTCCGCGGGGCAGACGGATGTCCGCTTCTGCTTCTTCAACCCGGATTGTCAGCCCGAGGGCGGCTACCCGAACATCTACCCACCGTCGGTGCCTGGACCTAAAGGATCGGTCGTCGCCGACCAAAGCTACGACGATCCCGGGGTGCGCAACCCGCGCGTCATGAACACGTCCGCAACGCTCGAGGTGAACCTGGCGCGGGACTACACGCTCTCGACGACCTACGTGTACGCCAGGTCCGACTTCCTGCGGACGGGCGGCTTCAGCAGCACGCAGTGGAACCGCAACGTCACCAACGCCGGCACCGACCAGTTCGGCCGCACCATCATCGGACCGACGCTCGATCCGACGTTGGCGATAGCGAACGCCCACGGCAGCTTCAGCCGCGGCAACTTCCATCAGGTCGTGTTCAACCTGAACAAGAGCTTCTCGAACGGCTTCCAGTTCTTCGTCAACTACGCCTGGTCGCAGAACAAGGACAACGCTTCGTCCGAGCGCGACACGGAAACGTTCTTCGGACCGCAGGATCCGTTCGACATCGAGCTCGACTACGGGCGCAATGCCCTCGACATTCCGCACCAGTTCAAGGCCTCGTTCACGGCTGAGCTAGGGGCCGGGTTCCGCCTCGGCGGGCTCTTCATCGGCCGGAGTGGCGTCCCGTTCCCCGCCTACATCCTCGAAGACACCAACGGAGACGGGTCGTTCAGCGGCGGCTTCAGCAACGACCGTCCGGTCGTCGGGGGCAACTCGCTGCTCGAGCGCTACCCGGCGCGGCAGCCGAACTTCTTCCAGCTGGACCTGCGGCTCAGCAAGGTCTTCTCGATGGGCGAAGGCGGCTCCATCGAGCTGCTCGCGGAGATGTTCAACGTGCTCAACAACGAGAACCTCTTCTCGAACCCGAACACCAACGCCGTCGTGACGCCGGAACTGGGCGCCGTTCCACAGATTGGCGACTGCTTCAATCCGAGCGGCTGTGGCGCGAACAACGAGAACTCCTACGGCTTCCCCGGCCAGATCTCACCGGGGAGCACACCCCGCGCTATCCAGCTCGGCGCGAGGTTCCGTTTCTGAGCAGCAGGCGCTTCTTTCTAGCGTCGATGGGGAGCGCTTCGGCGCTCCCCATTTTTCTTGGCTCTCGCGCCACGTACGGGGGTGGGCTCATGATCCGAGGTGACGAGCTGCGCTGGCCGAAGCCGATCGGCAGCCCCGTCCTCGACAGCTTGCGACCGGTCATCGAGGCCTCCGAGCACGTCCGGACCGACGTGGCGAAGATCGCGGAGGTCGCGAGTTGGATGGCCTACGAGAAGCTCCCGTTCCCTCAGTTCGGCCTCGATTTCGACCCGGAGACGGACCGCGAGCGCGCCATCGACTTCACGATGGTGTCGAACACCATCAACACCGCCTTCACCGATTTCCGTACCGGAGTGAAGTTCCAGACGGAGTACGAAGGCGAAAGCCACTCGGACTCACGCGCGATGACGGCCTGCCTGCGCCGCGCGTTGAGCCAGGGCGTCCCCGTCCTGGATGGGGAGTACCTCGCGGAGCTGACCCGGCCGCAGCTGGACGACATCTTCAGCGGCAACATCGAGATGCCGATGCTCGACGAGAAGCTGAAGGTGCTGAACGACGTCGGCAGGGTCCTCGCCGATCGCTACGACGGCCACTTCCACAATTTCGTCGCGACGTGCTCGACGCGTCTCTTCGACGGGGGCAAGGGCCTGGTCGACCGACTGATCACCGAGTTCCCCCGCTTCAACGACGTCTCCCCCTATCGGGGCCACGAGATCGCGTTCCACAAGCTCTCCCAGCTGACCTACTGGGGTCTGCACTCCGGCTTCAGGGGTCACGGCGAGTTCCCGATCGACGACATCGGCTCGATGACGGCTTTCGCCGACTACATCGTTCCGGTAGCCATGCGTGTCATGAAGATCATGGTCTATACGTCGGAGCTGGAAGAGAAGATCAACTCGGGGACGCTCATCCCTCGGGACAGCGACGAGGAGATCGAGATCCGAGCCCACATGATCTACGCGACAGCGCTCCTCACCGAGGAGATCAACGCGCTGCGGCCGCCGGAGACGCAGATCATCATCCCGCAGCTCGACGCCCGACTCTGGTCCAGCTACCACACGACCCATTGGCCGCATCACCTGACCCGCACGATCATGTACTAAGGGTCGCTCGGGCTGGCGAAGACTCCGACCCTCCGCGCATCCCGATCGTCTCCTCGTCATTCTGAGAGACCCAAGCGCTCTTCGTGGAACGAAGAATCCGTCCGCCCCTCGTCTGCGTTATTCGCCTTCTTCGTGACGACCGGGAACGGAGAGGAGCTGGCGGATCCTTCGGTCGCACTTATTCGCCGAGCTTCCTCAGGATGGCGGAGGGGCGGATCGCCCGCCGTTGATCGGCGTCAGCGCTTCCGCTTAGCCAGCTCTAGCGATCGAGCGTAGTCGGTGTTCTGCGGCTCGAGGGCGATGGCTTTTTCGAGCGCGGCGACTCGCTCTTCACGCTCCCCGAGGATGTCGTGGATCTGTGAGAGGACGTAGAACGCTTCGGCATCGAGCGGGTTGATCAGGGTCGTCTGGACGAGCGCCTCGCGCGCTCCCTCGTAGTCGTCGAGCTTCGCGAGGGTTCGACCGAGCACGTAGAGCGCGTTCGAATGATAGGGGTTGTACTCGAGCGCCAGCTCGAGAGCGTCCCGAGCGATCCCGTAGCGGCCCGCGGAGAACTGGATCTTCGCGAGCTGGGTGTAGGCCTTGTCGTTCCTGGGTTCGAGGCCCAGCGCCTCCTGGAGCTTGACGAGGGCCTGGTTGGGACGGCCGGCCTGTGCGAGCTCTCGCGCTTCCGTGACGAGGTGATCGGATTGCGCGCCGCCCTCCCTCGCGTCATGGGTGGCCTTCGCCAGATCGGCGAAGCGTCTGCGCGCGCGGACGGCGTCTTCGCTGCGGCCGTCGCACAGGTAGGCCCGCGCCACCAGTGAAAGGGCCTCCGTGTTCTCGGGCTCGACCGCGATGATCCTCTCGAGGTGCTCGGCTCCAGCGGCGCAGTCGCGCTCGCGCACGAGAATCGTGGCGAGAAGAAAGCGCCCCCGCGTGTTCGCCGGCTCCAGCGCCACGACCCGTTCGGCGTCCGGGAGGGCACGCTCGGCGTCGTTCCTGTCCGCGTAGATCGACGCTCGCTTGTACAAACCGAGCGCGTGGTCGGGCGCTCGCGCGAGTGCCTCGTCGAGCTGCCGCAGAGCCTCATCGAGCTCGCCTCGCGCTTCGAGGGAGCCCGCGAGGTACACCCGCGCGACGACGTTGTCGGGCTGGATCTCGAGCGCGGCCCCCAGGAACTCGGCCGCCTTGTCGTAGTCCTGCAGCTCGATCTCGATGCGGCCGAGGGCGAGCGGCGGAGCCGGGCTGTCCGGATGGGCGAGAGCCGCGGCGCGCAGCACGCGCTTCGCTTCGTCGAAGTTGCTCACCTGCCGGTATGTCTCGGCGAGGGCGAGCTGTGCCAGCTCGTGGTCCGGACTGAGCTCGAGGGCCTTCTTGAGAGCTGCAATCGCTTCCGCCGAATGCCGCGCCGTGCGATGGGCCTCCCCCAGCTCGATCCAGAGCGTGGGCTCCTCGGGCGCCTGCTCGAGAGCCTCGCGGTAGCGGCCGATGGCGTCGTCCGCTTCCCCTGCGCTCAGGAGAGCACGCGCCTCGGCCACGAGGGTGGCGACCTCGGCCTCGTCCTGGGCGGATGTCGCTGGAACGTCGACGAGGACCAGGAGGGACGCAAGGGTGACGAGGCACTGGCGGATCCTTCGGTCGTGTTGTGGACTGAACTCCCTCAAGATGACGTTTCCACTTTCTGCCTCTGTGCCTCCGTGTCTCTGTGGCCGCCGTTGATCGTCGACGAGCGCTGCTCCCCTCTTCATTCCGAGAAGGATAATACCCGGCCACGAGGAGCGCTCCGGCCCGTTGACCGTATCTGGCCGCCCATATAGGGTTGCCGGACTCGAAAGGGAGATCATGCACAGCCTCTGGAAAGCCGCTCTCGCAGCCTGCTTCATCTCGCTCTCCGCTCTCACGACGACCGCCCAGGACGAGCGCATCAAGGTCTTCATCGATCAGGATACTTCGGGCCCCGGCGGGACCGACTCCGTTTCGATTGCTCTGCTGCTCCAGGCACCGAACGTCGACGTCGTCGGCATAGGAGTCGTCGCGGGCGACGCCTGGCTCGATCAGGCCGTGTACCACACCCTCAAGATCGTCGAGCTGACCGGAAAGACCCACGTCCCCGTCGCTGCCGGCTCTCCGGTGCCGCTCCTGAACAACCAGGACATGATGAAACGGCGCGAGGCCCTGTGGGGCGAGAAGGCCGGCGACGGCTGGCACGGCAACTGGGGTGACGAAGTCGCTCCGCCGCACGAGATTCCGCCTGCCCCGGGCGGTCCGCCCACGATCGAGGCGGTAGACAAAACGGCGGCGGAGCTGTTGATCGAGATGGCGCGGAAGTATCCGGGCGAGCTCGTGCTCCACACGGCGGGACCCGTCACCAACATCGCCCTCGCGATGCGTCTCGCCCCCGACATCGTGGGCAAGATCAAGGCCGTCTACACGATGGGCGGCCACATCCACGTGAACCAGCGCTTCAACTTCTGGTGGGACGCCGCTGCCGCGCACATGTTCATCCGGACGCCCTGGAATGAGCGTCACCTGACGCCGATCGACGTCTGCCACAAGACCTACATGACCAAGGAGATCATCGAGGCCATCGCCTCGGCGGGCACGCCTCTCGCCGAGTACATGCGCGCGAGCTACCTGGAGATGAATCGTGGCTACAGCTACATGTGGGACGAGTTGGCGGCGGCTGCGATCATCGATCCGGGGATCATCACCGAAACCGAGCAGCTTCGCATCGACGTCGACTACCTGCCGGGACCGAGCTACGGAAAGACCGTCTGGACGAAGGGCCACATCGAGCCCTGGTTCGCTCCGCAGACGTGGACCGTCCAGACCGACATCGACGTCGAGCGCTTCGAGAAGCTCTTCATCGAGCTGATGCGCCTGCCTCCGGCGAACTGACGACACCGCGAAACGCGTCCAGACGATCAACAACAGCCACAGAGGCACGGAGGCACAGAGATCACGGCGGTCGTGTTTCGCTCAATGAAACGTCATCCTGAGGGAGTCCCGCGAAGACGCGACCGAAGGATCCGCCAGCCCCTCTCTGGACCAACGCTCCCTGCAGATGGACAACGGCAATTGACGCAGGCGCAGAGGACGGGGAGAGGACGAGCAAAGAGGAGCGTGCGGATCCTTCGCTTCGCTCAGGATGACGCGGGGACGCAGGGCTCGATCGTCGAGGCGCGGAGGGGCCTTCTGACGGTCACCAGGTCGCGTCGTTGACAGAACAGAGATCCGACGTGACGTCCGAGGCGATCGGCGGCGTCACGACCTTCTTCACGATGGCCTACATCGTCATCGTGAACCCGGCGATTCTCTCGACCGAGGGCACCGGCATCTCGTTCGACGGCGCCCTCACCGCGACGGTTCTCGTCGCGTTCTCGATGACGCTGCTGATGGGCCTGTACGCCCGGCTCCCTTTCGCCGTCGCGCCAGGCATGGGCATCAACGGCTTCTTCGCCTTCACCCTCGTGCTCGCCCAGGGTATCCCCTGGCGCGTCGCGCTCGGCATGGTGTTCTGGTCGGGCGTGCTGTTCGTGGCGCTCTCAGTGACACCGGTGCGAGCCATGATCGTCAAGGCTATTCCGCCGGGCCTCCGCGCAGCCACCGCGGTGGGGATCGGGGTCTTCCTGACCTTCATCGGCTTGCGCAACGCGGGCATCGTGGCGGCGGACCCGGTCACGCTCGTCCGCCTCGGCCAGCTCGATCACCGCGCGCTCCTCACCGTGCTCGGGCTCGTCGTGACGGTCTGGCTCTTCGTGAGAAGGAACCCGTTGGCTTTTCTCGCGGGCATCGCCACGATCACGGGGATCGCCGCTCTGACGGGTCGAGTCAGCGCGCCGGATCAGCTCTTGAGCTCACCCGACTTCACTTCAGTCTTTCTCCAGCTCGACATCTGGGGGGCGCTCCGATGGTCGCTGCTGCCAGCGATCATCTCGCTGATGTTCACAGACCTTTTCGACTCGATATCGACTTTCATCGGCGTGGCGAAGGCTTCCGACATGCAGGACGACGACGGCAACCCGATCCGCCTCCGAGAGGGCCTGATCGTGGACTCCCTCGCCACCCTCGGAGCCGGTCTGGCGGGCACGTCTTCGGGCACGGCCTACATCGAGAGCGCCGCCGGCATCAACGCCGGCGGCCGGACCGGCCTCGCATCCGTCTTCACGGCCTTGTGCTTCCTGCCCTGCCTCTTCGTGGCGCCGATGGCCGGCATGGTGCCCACCTACGCCACCACGCCCGTGTTGATCCTGATCGGCGCCACGATGTTCCGCAGCGTCGCCGGCGTCGACTTCGACCGGATCGAAGACGGTTTGCCGGCCTTCCTCACGATCATCCTGATCCCGCTGACTTTCTCGATCACCCAGGGCATCTTGTGGGGATTCATCTCCCACGTCCTCCTCTACATGATGGCCGGACGCCGCCGCGAGGTGGACCCGGTCATGTACGTTTTGGCAGCCCTGTCGGTCGGGCTCCTGGTCTTGGAGCATTCATGATCGAAGCGGCTGCTCCGATGCTGGCAATGCTGGCATAATGAACGCGTGCCGGTGCAGATAACGATCCGAGACGTTCCCCAGAAGGTCCGCGACGAGCTGGCCTCGCGCGCGGCGCTTCGCGGGAAGTCGATGCAGGAGTATCTGAGGGAGGAGCTCGTGCGCATGGCGTCGCGCCCATCGCTGGAGCAGTGGCTCGATAGGGTGCGAGACCGCAAGCGCGTCTCAAGGACCCGACTCGCACGCCGGAAGATTCTTCTCCTCCGGGACGCGGACCGCGGGTGACGACCGTCGTCGATGCATCCACCCTGGTGGCGGCGATGGCGGACGGGGGTCGAGACGGGCTGTGGGCCGAGGAGGTCATTGGCGGCGGCAGCCTGGTGGCGCCCCATCTCGTGATGGCGGAGGTGGCGAACATCGTGCGCCGACTCGAGCTGGACAGCAGCCTGAGCCGCGTCGAGGCCGCAACCGCCCTCGAAGATCTCCTCGCACTCGACATAGAGCTGCTGCCCTTCGCTCCATTCGCCCACCGTGTGTGGGAGCTTCGGTCCAACATCACGAGCTATGACGGATGGTACGTCGCGGTCGCGGAGGCCTTCGAGGCTCCGCTGGCGACGCTCGACCGCCGGCTCGAAAAGGCGCCCGGCCCAACATGCGCTTTCCTGACGCCAGGCAAGTGAAGCAGGGGCCAATCACCGCTCGGGAGTGCGTTCTCGTCCTCATCCTCCTTCTGCTCTCCCGCAGGACACAAGCTACCCCCCCGTCGGCGAGGGCGTCCCCGGACCCGAGCTGTGCGGCGAGATGGGCTTCCTCCCGCTGGGGGGACAGATCCCCGGCCCGGCGCGGGGCGAGGAAACCAGGTGGCTCGCGGACATGCGCCACTGGCGCGACGAGCGTCGCATCCGGGCGGGGTACGACGATCGCGAGTATTCGCGACCCGAACTCGAGTGGACCCAGAGCAGCTTCGTCCAGAGCTTCGTCATGATCCACGACCGTTATCTCTACGATCACGTGCGCCGCGCCTACACCGTGGATCGGCTCCTCGATAACCTGGACGCGCGCTACGGGGGTGCCGATGCCGTGTTGCTCTGGCACAGCTACCCGAACCTCGGAATCGACTTCCGCAACCAGTACGACCTGTTGCGCGACCTGCCGCGCGGGGTGGCCGGCGTTGCCGAGATGATCGAGCAGTTTCACGAGCGCGGCGTGAGGGTGCTCTTTCCCATCAACCTCTGGGACCAGGGAACGCGGAGCGAGGGCGCGGCGGATTGGGACACGGTGGCGCAGCTCATGGCGTCGATAGGCGCCGACGGCTTGAACGGCGACACCCTCGCTGGCTTCCCACGCGTGTTCCGTACCTCGTCGGACGCCGCCGGACGCCCGCTGGTCCTCGAGTCGACCGACTCGCCGCCGCCGATGGGGCTCGCGTGGAACAACATGAGCTGGGGCCTGTGCTGGAAGTACTCCTTCCGGCCGCTCGCCAGCACGTTCAAGTGGCTCGAGCCCCGCCACATGGTTCACGTGGCGCCACGCTGGGGACGCGACAAGAACGACGACCTGCAGTTCGCGTTCTTCAACGGAGTCGGCATCGTCGCGTGGGAGAACATCTAGGGTATCTGGAACGGCCTCACGCTGCGCAACAGCGAGGCGCTCAGCCAAACGGCGACGATTCAACGGGCGATGGCGAAGCAGCTCGTCAGCCCGAACTGGCAGCCTTTCGCCCCAACGCTCCAGGAAGGCGTGTTCGCGAGCAGGTTTCCGCTCGAGGGTCGAACCCTCTGGCTGCTGATCAACCGAGCCGAGCACGCCTTCGAAGGGCCGCAGCTCGAGGTCGCGGCCGGTTCGACCCGCTACTTCGATCTGTGGAACGGTGCAGAGCTGACCCCCGAGCCCTGGGCGGAATCGACCGCCCTCGCCTTTCCGATCGAAGCGAACGGTTTTGGCGCCGTTCTCGCCACGAACAGCGAGCCTGAAGCTGCGATCGTCGAGTTGATGTCGACGATGCGCGAGCGATCCGCCCGACCACTCGGCGGGCTCAGCACCGCATGGTCGCCACTCCCTCAACACCCCGTCGCCGTCGGCAAGACAGAGCCCGCCGCCAGCACGCCCGAAGGCATGATCCGAATCCCGGCCGCACGTTTCGAGTTCGCCGTCTCCGGCATCGAGATCGAAGGCCAGGACATGGTCGGCGTCGACGTCCAGTACGCGTGGGAGGACTCGCCGCGTCGTCATCATCAAAAGGTGGTCGACGTCGCCTCGTTCTTCATCGACGAGTACCCAGTCACCAACGCGGATTTTGAACGCTTCCTCCAAGCCACGGCGTATCGTCCCGACGACGACCACAACTTCCTGCGCCATTGGGAGGAGGGGCGCGTCCCGGCCGGTTGGGAGAACAAACCGGTCACGTGGGTCTCCATCGAAGATGCGCGGGCCTACACTCGATGGGCCGGCAAGCGACTGCCGAGAGAGTGGGAGTGGCAGTATGCGGCTCAGGGCACCGATGGTCGCGCGTTCCCGTGGGGTGACGACTGGCGCGAGGACCTCGTTCCGTCTCCGGATACGAGCCGGGGCGCCGCGGGGCCAGCGGAGGTCTCCGCACACCCCGGGGGCGCCAGCCCATTCGGAGTCGGGGATCTGGTCGGCAACGTCTGGCAGTGGACCGACGAATTTGTCGACGACCGCACCCGCGCTGCCGTCCTGCGCGGCGGCAGCAACTACCAGCCCCAGGGATCGCGCTGGTACTTCCCTCAGGCCTACCGCCTGGACCAGCACGGCAAGTACCTGTTGATGGCGCCGAGCCTCGATCGCTCCGGCACGATCGGATTCCGCTGCGTGAAGGACGCCGGCTGAGGGGACGGGATCGACATCTGAGCGGATCTGGCAGAGGTTCGTCATCCCGAGTGTGATAGGCCGGCGATGCGGAAGGGAGGGAGCCCGGCGCGAGGCGCACTGAGCTCGCGCGGAGGATTCCAGAGGAGTCATCTCCCCTCGCTGGCTCCTTCACTCCCTTTTCCCACACATCTCGCTCAGGATGACGATCCATTTGCCATGGGAACCTCCGCCCTGCACACCCATTGATAAGCGCGTTGCAGGCAGCGCTACACTTCGGAGGCCATGCTGAAGACCGCCTTGCTGGAGCGACTGCTGAGATGAACAAGCCGACGAATGCGACCCGTGGGGCCCTGGCCGTCGCCGCGATCATCGCGATCTCGGCTGCGTGCGCGCGGCAAACGCCCCCGCAGGACAGGAGCTTCCCCGTCGTCGAGGCCACGATCGCGGACATCCAGTCTGCCGTTCGCGACGGCCGAACGAGCTGCCGAGACGTGGTGGCGGCGTACCTCGCGCAAATCGAGGCCTACGATGCGCCGTCCGGGCTCAACGCGATCACGACCGTCAACCTCGCGGCGCTGGAGCGGGCCGAGGAGACCGATCGGCGACTGGCGGCCGGCGAGCCGATGGGCCCCCTCTTTTGCGCGCCCATACTCGTCAAGGACAACTTCGACACCCACGACCTGCCGACGACGGCCGGCTCGATCGCGTTGAAAGACAGCTTGCCGCCCGACGACGCCTTCATGGTGCGCAAGCTGCGCGAGGCCGGCGCCATCGTCCTCGTCAAGACAAACATGGCGGAGTGGGCCTTCAGCCCGAAGCGTACGGAGAGCTCGTCCTTCGGGACCACCGCCAACGCCTACGCGCTCGATCGGGTGCCGGCGGGATCGTCGGGCGGCACGGCCTCCGGAGTCGCGGCGAGCTTCGGCGTGGCGGGCCTCGGCTCGGACACCGGCAACTCGATCCGCGGACCGTCGTCACACCTGGCGCTGTTCGGCATCCGGTCGACCCTCGGCCTCACGAGTCGGGACGGGGTCATCCCGCTTTACTTCGACCGGGACATCGCCGGCCCGATGACGCGGACGGTCGAAGACGGTGCCCGCCTGTTCGACGTCGTTGCAGGACATGACCCCGCCGATCCCGTGACGGAGCTCGGGAGGGACTGCCGGGAAGACGACTACACGGCGTTTCTCGACCCGCAGGGACTGGCGGGCGCCCGGCTGGCCGTGTTGGGGCCGCTCGTCCTGACGGAAGATGCCGATCCGGAGGTCACTGCTCTGTTCGAGCGAGCGATCTCCGACCTGCGGAGTGCGGGAGCCGAGGTGCTGGCCGACCTGGAGATCCCCAGGTTCGACGCGCACCTCGAAAAAACGTGGGGCGACTACTCCTGCCGCAGCTTCCGTTACGACGTGTACGAATACATGAAGTCGCTCGGCGAGAGGGCGCCGTCCCTGGACGTGACCAGCCTGCTCGAGACGGGCCAGCACGCCGAGTACGTCACGTCGACTCTGGAGCGCGCCGCGACGACTCCATTGGATGTTCCTCCCAGCGAGTGGGACGCGCCCTGCCCCTTCTACCTCGATCACCCCGGCCGCAAGGCCTACCGCGACGACGTCGTTGCCGCCATGGAAGCGGCGCGCGTCGATGCGTTGATCTACCCGACCTGGACCCACCCCCCGGCGCATCTCGACAGGCCGGAGGAGGAGTACCGCGGCGACAACAGCCAGTTGGTTGCGCCGGCCACCGGGCTCCCGGCGGTGACGGTGCCGATGGGCTTCAGCTACGGCACCCTCCCCGCCGGCCTACAGATCCTCGGGCGGCCTTACTCGGAAGGCGTGCTCATCAAGCTTGCCTACGCCTACGAGCAGGCGACGAAGCATCGGCGCGCCCCGGCCGGCTTCCCAGAGCTGGAGTAGTCTGACGGTATGGAAACCCGCTTTCTTGGTCGGACCGGAGTCCGCGTCTCGCGCCTCGCCCTCGGCACGATGAGCTTCGGCGGCGAGGCCGACGAGGCCGCCTCAGCCGCGCTCTTCCACCGCTGTCGCGAGGCCGGAATCAACCTCTTCGACTGCGCCGACAAGTACCAGCAGGGGCGCTCGGAAGAGGTGCTCGGCCGACTGGTCCGTGACTGTCGTGACGAGATCGTGCTCACGACGAAGGCCTACTTCGCGATGAGCGACGACGGGAACGACCGGGGCACCTCGCGGTACCACCTGGTGCGCTCGCTCGAGGCGAGCCTGCGCCGGCTCGGCACGGACTACGTCGACGTCTTCTTCCTGCACCGATTCGACGACGTCACGGACGTCGAGGAGAGCTTTCGCGCGTTGGAGGACCTCGTGAGCCAGGGCAAGATCCTCTACTCCGCCGTGAGCAACTTCTCGGCCTGGCAGACGATGAAGGCGCTCGGGATCCAACGCGCCAGGGGTTGGGCCCCGCTCGTCTGCGTCCAGCCCATGTACAGCCTGCTCAAGCGTCAGGCCGAGGTCGAGATTCTGCCCCTATGCGTCTGGGAGTCCCTGGGCGCGATCACATACAGCCCGATGGGTGGAGGGCTGCTCTCGGGCAAGTACGGCGTGGATCGGCGCCCCGATGAGGGTCGATTGACGTCCAACGTCATGTACCAGACGCGGTACGGGGATCCTGCCAACTACGTCGTCGCCGATCGCCTCCGCGAGCTGGCGGCGGAGGCGGGCTGCCATCCGGCCACCCTCGCGATCGCCTGGGTGGCCTCGAACCCCGCCGTGACGGCGCCGATCATCGGTGCCCGCGATCTGGAACAGCTCGAGCCCTGCCTGGCAGCGGGCACGTTCACACTCGACGACGAGCTGCGTGCGAAGGTCTCGGCCCTGACCCCGGCGCCGCCTCCCGCCACGGATCGCAACGAGGAGGCCACCGAGCACAACTACGGCCCGCGCTGACTTCGCACGCACCACGCTCCCACTCCCTCCACGACCTGGAGCGGTGGCCACGCGCTCCGGGTGAACGATGAGCCAACCATGATTGCTCAGGCGAGGCCGAGCGCGATCCGCAACGCCTGACCCAACGAGCGCTCGCGATCTGCGTCCAAAGAACCAACGAAGTCGGCGAGGAGTGTCTTCTGGATGCTGATCAAAGCGTCGCAGTGGATGCTGGACTCGTGCTTCAACCCGTCGTCGGGCCCCACCTCCACCTGGGTTGCGAGCCCGTCTCGGCGCGAGCAGACCGGAGCGCAGACGACAGTCGAGAAACGGGAATCGATGAGCGCCTGGCGGCTGACGACGACAAAAACTCGCGACCGCTTCGGGTCCCCGCCGCCGGGGTGGCGGAGCCGGTAGAGGTCGCCCCGCTTCACCGGTCGGCTTGGTACGAGAGCACGTCCTCCATCTCGCGGTTGAGAGCCTCCGCGGCCTGGTCGATGAGCTCGCGATCACGCGCGTCGCGGGCGGCTCGCGCCTCCCTGGTGAGGTATTCCCGTGCGGCGTCTTCGATAATCCGGGAGCGACTACGACCACGCGTCGCTGCGCGGTCGATCGCCCGCAGAACCTTCTCATCGATCGTCACCGATGTCTTCACTCTCATACCTCTAAACATACCACCGGGGAGCACCCATAGTCGGTCCTCGGGGTCTGCGAGCGAGTCGTAGGCAGCCCCAGCCTCGGGCTACTGCTCGGCGCTCTCGGTCAGGAATCGCTCCACGGCGTCCGGCATGAAGCTCGCAGCGCTGAACGCGCCGGGCAGCGCCGCCTCGAACGTCGTCATCCGATAGCGGAGCTTGCTCGGCTCGCTCGCGGACTGCTCGACGACGATCAGCTTGATGGCAGGCAGCTCGCGTTTGGCGTTGAACGAGCTGAACTCGTACCCGTACTGGCGATCCCGGTAGCTGATCCGCGCGGTGTGGCCCGGCGCGGCCACGACGGCCACCGCCTGGACGTGGTAGTCGCGGTACGTGGCGGCCTGCTGCAACGCCGCGCCCACCGCGTAGCGATAGTGAAAGGCAGCGTCGTCGGCTCCCGCCGCTCGGTAGATCTCGCCCTTCGTCGTCAATGCCGCGACGCCGAGATGTTCCTCGGGCGAAGTGAAAAGGGCTACGCCCCCGGCGCGAGCGTCGAGCGCCGCTGAGACGAGCGACTCGAGCTGCTCGGCCGACAGGCCCGTCTTTTCGGGAGACACCACGGGGAAATCGGTCTCCGGAACGACCAACCTCGCGAAGGGGCTGACGTGGACCGTGTGGTCCGTGGCTTGCCCACAGACGATCAGCAGGTCCTGCCACCGCGTGGTCGTCATGAGGTAGTCGCGGCAATCGCCGCAAGACCCGCCGCCGCCGCACTTCCTTTCGCCGTAGAAGGCGAGGAAGTCGACACCCTCGCGAGCGGCCTCGGGACCGACGCTGCTGATGACGTTGTTCATCAGTGACGTCTCGCCGTGAATCGCCTCCGGGTAGCCGAAGTACTCCGAGTTGCCGCCGACGATCGCGAGGTGTTGCCCGTGGTGCTCGAAGGCCGTGCCGGCGCGAACGTGAAACTTGGAGATGCTCGGGTCAGTCCCGGCGAGGGCCGCCGCCTCCAGCGCTTGGAAGATCCGGTCCCGCAGCGCCGGCTCGGTCACGAGCTCCTCAGCCCCCTCGGCAAGTTTCCAGGGCCTCTTCTCGGCCGGCTCCTGGGCCGCACTGGGTGTGACGGCGACCGCCAGCAGCATCGTGATGACGAAAGCGCTGCGCCGCTTCATCGAACGCTCATCAATTCGACGAACAGGTCTTCGAAGCGTGCGACGTCGAACTCCATCTGGACGGTCGCCGGTTGAATGTGGCGCGGTGGTTGCATCAGTGGCTCCCATTGCTTCAGATCGATCGGTCCGGGGCCGCTGTAGGAAAGGAAGAAGCTCGGCTCGCCGGGCTCCCGCCAGACCACGGTATGGCCGTACTTCGGGCCGTGCGTGATGTCGACGTCCAGCCACATCTTCTCGGACGCGGTGACGAGCGACGGATCGATCAGCGCGGCCATAGCCAGCTCGTCCCACATCGCCGACCACTGCGTGCCGCCCGGATCCGGCTCGTATTCCAGGTAGAACTCGCGAACGTGATCGGTCAAGCGACCGCCAGCCGCCACGATGCGGCGCATCATCGCTTCGTTCGAGACGATCTGGAAGCCGATCTCGCCCGGCGTGATCACGACCTCCTTCCAGGGCTCTCGCATGACGATGGCGGCCGCTTCCGGATCCCACCACCAGTTCAGCTCGAAACCCCCTCCGGTGCTCGCGCCCATGATGTGGAGCGCCTTGGCCAGCGGAACGATGCCCGGGTCCATGCGGACGGCGAGGGCCAGGTTCGTCAGGGGTCCGGCAAAGTAGAGAACCACCTCGCCGGGGTGGGCACGCACGGTGTCGATGATGAAGTCGGCCGCTCTGCCGGGATGCGGCTTCACTTTCGGGTATCCGCCCGGCGGCTCCCAGGTGTGGTCCGGTGACGACGTGTCCGGGTTGTACACGCCGCGCCAGGTGTGGTGCGATCCGTAAAGAGCGTCGCGCAGCTCCAGCTCGCGCCGGCTGTTGAGCAGCGGATGCACAGCGCCCTTCACCACCGGAACATCCGTGCGGCCGGTCAACTCCAGGGCGTGGAGCGTGAAGACAGTAGCCGGCTCCATCCACTGATCCCCGCTGACCGTCGTGATGCCGAGAACGTCCAGCTGCGGAGCGTTGAGGAGCATCAGCAACGAGAGGAAGTTGGTCCCTTGAGGACCGGCGCTATCCTGGTCGGCGAGGACCTTGATCCTTTCGGTCTGGGCTTCAGCAGCGACACCCGATGCGACCAAGCACGCGATCGCAAGGGCGATCCTCACGCCTTTCTCGCGCCCCACTCTTTGTCGAACGCTTCGCGAGTCATGAAGGATTTCTGCGTCCCCACTCCGGTCGTCGACAGGCCGGCGTAGAGGTTCGCGCGCGATACGGCCTGCTTTTCTTCGAGGCCCTCACCGAGGAAGACGGCGAAGCTGCCGATGAACGCGTCGCCGGCGCCCGTCGTGTCCTTGGCATCCACTTTGAAAGGCGCCACGTGATCCATCCCGTCGGCGCCGGCCAGCAGCGAACCATTCTCGCCGAGCGTGATGATCACCCGTTTGATACCCGCCTCGAGCAGCTTCTTGGCGCATGTCTTGGCGTCCTCGACGCTCTTGACCGCGATCCCGGTGACCGCCTCCGCCTCCGTTTCGTTCGGAACGAAGTAGTCGAGGTTGGCCATCTGCTTCATGTCGACCGGTTGGCCCGGCGCGGGATTGACGATGCAACGGATGCCTTTCTCGTTGGCGAAGCGGATCGTGTAGTAGACGGTCTCGAGCGGGATCTCGAACTGCAGCACGATGCAGTCGGCCTGCTTCAGCACCGGCGCCGCCGCGTCGACGTCGGCAGGCAGGAGCCGATCGTTCGCGCCCTTGACCACCATGATCCGGTTCTGTCCCGACGTCTCGACGAAGATCGGAGCGACCCCGCTGGAGACGCCTTCCACGATCTTGACGTGCTCGCCGTCGATGCCCAGCTTCTTGAAATTCCCGATCGTCGCGGGCCCGAAGAGGTCGTTGCCGACCCGGGCGACCATCGAGACGTCGCCGCCGCACAACCGGGAGGCGACGGCCTGGTTGGCGCCTTTGCCCCCGAAGCCGAGGTCGAAGCTCGCAGCAAAGATCGTCTCGCCGGCTCTGGGGAAGCGATCGTTGAAGGTGGTGAGGTCGACGTTGCAGCTGCCGACGACGGCGACGCGGGGAGTCTTGGCCATTTCGAGAGGCTCCTGTTGTCTAGTGAACGGGTTGGGACACCCGCTCGATGAACATCGCAATGAAACGCTCCCAATCCAGCTCGTGCTGGACGGGCATCTTCTGCGCCCCCTCGGACCCCGGCCAGGGCCAGGCGCCTCCGACCGAAGTGCCATAGCTGATGCCGTGGTCGACATCGACGTCCACGATCAGCTCCGTCGAGGTGACCAGGCTCGGATCGACGAGGCTGCCCACGGTGACCTGGTCGTACATCAGCACGACGCGGTTCGGGTTCTTCTCGTAGTAGGGACCCTCGAGGTCGCGGATCATCCTGGTGAGCGGGGTCTCCACGGCGACGAGCTTCTCGTACCACTCTCGGCTCATGTTGGACTTGCGCGAGACGTTCAGAGGCGAGAGCACGATCGGGGCGCCCGAGCGGAGCACGGCCCGCGCCGCTTCCGGGTCGACCCAGAAGTTGAACTCGGCGCCCGGTGTCGTGTTCCCGCCGCCATCCGGCAGCGCGGCGACGGCGCCGCCCATGATGTAGATCTGCTTCACCTTCGCGGCGAGACCCGGCGACTGATGCAACGCGATCGCAACGTTCGTGAGAGGCCCGATCGCCATGATCGTGATCTCGCCCGGATGGGCCTCGACGGTCTCGACGATGAAGTCCGCCGCGCTCTGATCCTCGACCTGCTTCTTGGCGAATCCGCCGTAGGGCGCTTTGGCGGGCTCGTCGGACCACCACGAGCCATGCTGCTGTGTGGCGAACTCGCTCTTCTCGTGAACGAGGGGCATGTTGGCCCCCGCATACACCGGGATCTCGGTCTGCCGGGCGATCTCCAGGAGCCGTAGCACGTCCGCCGTGCCCTGCTCCAACGAGAAGTTTCCCGCCACGGTGGTCACGCCCAGAATCTCGAGCTCCGGCGAGTGAAGCGCGAGCATGAGCGCGTAGCAGTCGTCCTGCGGCGCCATGCCGAAGTCGGTGTCGAAGATTATCTTGTGTTGGGCACGCTGCGCCTCGACCACCTGCGCCAGCGCGAGACAGACCAGGAGCGCGCCCGCGACGGGAGGAAACGACCGGCGTCGCATCCAGATCAGGACGCGGCCGCCTGGTACGCCATGGCCAGTACGACCAACGCCAGCATGTAGAAGGCGAACATGAGGCCCATGAACATCTTGGCCTTTCCATCCGCGCCCTCGAACTCCTTCCAGATGAACACGCCCCAGGCTGCGGCGACCATCGGTGCCGCCTGACCGATCGCGTAGGAGATCGCCACGCCCACGAGGCCTGCGGCGACGAAGTTGAACACTGTGCCGGTGCCCCAGATGAAGCCGCCCAGCACACCCAACGCGTGGTCCTTGGGGCTGGCGGCGAAGAAGCCCGAGAAATCCACCGGCTCGCCCACCAGCGGCTTCTTCATGAAGTAGATGTTGAAGATGAAGCAGCTCAGCAGCGAGGCGAGCGTGAAGAAGACGGCGATGCTGTAGGGCGTCAGCGGGTTGCCGACCGTCAGGGCGCGCGCCACGAAGGGGGCGAACGAGCCCATCAGCAGACCCGAGACGACACAGACGATGATGCTCTTGCGCGATGCGCCCTCACCGGCTTGCTTCAGCCGACCGTACGCCTTTCCGTCCATGACGATCGCAACGATGGCGAGCGCGACGCCGACGCCGAGAATCAGCGGGTCGCCGACCGGCTGGAGCATGTAGCTCAGGATCACACCGACCACGAGCGCAATGCCGATCGCCACCGGGAACGCCACAGCCAGCCCGGCCATGTCGATGCCGGCGACCAGCAACAGGTTCGCGAGGTTGAAGATTGTTCCAGCGATCATCGCCGAGACGATATTGCTCGTGTCGGCCTTCCCGACGTTCTCGAGGAAGCCTTCGCCTTCACCACCCGTGGAGCCCAGAGTGAAGGCGAAGATCAGGGAGACGAGCAAGATGCCTACCGCGTAGTCCCAGTAGAACAACTCGAACCGATACCCTTTCGTGAGCTTGTAAGTATTGGCCCACGACCCCCAACACAGGGTGCTCGTGACCATCATCACCATCGCAAGGCCGAGTGTCTCTGGGACGAACATTTACCCTCCCTCTGGAAGCGCTGCTGTGCGAGAGCCTACCGTCCAGACAAGTGCGCGGGAGTCTAGCCAATCGCGAGGGCCCAGGCACCTGGGGAGCTCGGGAACGGCAGCCACGGAGGAACGGACGGCTGGGCAATCAGCGAGTGGTCCTTCGACCGTGGCAGACTGACCAGCCTCGGGATGATAACTCTTTTTGACTTGGACCGGAAACGGGAGAAACGGATGTCACAGAACTCGACGAGCATCTTGGCCGGCATTGGCATCGGACTGGCCCTCGGAGCATCGAGCGGAGCGGCCGAACCCCTCGACCTCATCATCAAGAACGCGCACGTCCTGACCATCGACGCAGAGGCGACCGTGTACGAGGCGGGCGTTGTCGCCATCAAGGATGACTCGATCGTCGCGGTAGGTGGCGCCGACGTCCTGGCCGAGTACGAGGCCGACACGGTGATCGACGCCGGCGGCGACATCGTCATGCCGGGAATGATCAGCCTCCACAACCACATCTCGATGGTCGCATTCCGCGGGCTCGGTGAGAACGGCGTCAAGGACCGACTCTTCAAGTTCTTCTTCCCGCTCGAGAAGGAGATGTTGTCTCGCGACCTCATCCGGGTCGCGGCGCGCCACGGAGCGATCGAGATGGCGTTGGCAGGCGTCACCCTCGTGACGGACATGTACTACCACGAGGACGAGGTCGCGAAGGGCGTCGCCGAGGTGGGAATCCGCGGCGTGCTCGGCGAAACGGTCATCGGCTTCCCCGTCGTGGATGCCCAGGAGCCGTGGGGCGGCCTCGCGTACGCCGAGAAGTTCATCGAAGAGTGGAAGGACCACGACCTCATCGTCCCGGCGGTCGCGCCTCACGCCGCTTACACGGTGCCTCCGGAGTGGCTGCTCAAGTCAAAGGCGCTCGCGGAACGCGAGGGCGTGCCGGTGCTGCTCCACACTGCAGAGTTCGCTCACGAGAAGAGGCTGATCCGGGAGCGGATCGGTGACTTTCCGGAGGACCAGTCCGTGGTCCGCTATCTCGAAGAGATGGGCTTCCTCGGCGACAGCCTCGTCGCGGCGCACACGATCTACGTCGACGAGGCCGACATGGCGATCCTGAAGCGCCACGGCGTCGGAGTCGCTCACAACCCCAAGGCGAACCTGCGCGGCATCACCGGCATGTCGCCCGCCTGGGAGATGTTCCAGAAGGACATGGACATCGGTCTCGGTACCGACGGTCCGATGAGCTCGAACCAGATGGACACCCTCAACGTGATGAACTACGCGCAGGGCGTCGCGCGCTGGCTCGCCAAGGACTCGACCCGGTTCACACCCTACGAGCTGGTTTACATGGCCACGATGGGTGGCGCCCGGGCCCTGGACATGGAGGATCGGCTCGGGTCGATCGAGGTGGGCAAGAAGGCCGACCTCGTGATCCTCGACGCTCACGCGCCGAACATGCAACCCCTCTACGACGTCTACGCGACGATCGCGTTTTCGGCCTATCCGGGCAACGTCCGCACGACCATCGTCGACGGTCAGGTCGTCGTAGACGACCGCGAGCTGAAGCAGGTGAACATGGACAACCACTGGCGCGAGTGGAAGAAGCTCACGGATCGCGTCGCCGAGTTCGCGAAGACGCTCGAGTAGGGGCCGACACCGCGGGCGGCCGGATCAGGCCGCGCTGGGCCCGCGCAGCACGCGCGCCGGCAGCATGATGATCGCCCTGATCAGCTCGAACACGCCTTCAACGGCTATCCCGAGCAGGCGGAACGGCAGCAGCAGCAACCAGACGACGGGGTAGAGTACGATCGCCAGCAGCGCCAGCGGCCAGCACACCACAAAGAGAAGTAGCCAGAGTAGAAACTTGGTCATTGGTCCTCACAAGTAAGTACGTACCAAGGACTGAGCGAGTTCCCCGACTTGAGGGGCAGGAGGCGGCGGATGGGTGACGACGGGATTCGAGCGACTTTTCACCGTTGGGAAGATCTTCCCAAAGAGCAGCTGTCCGAGACGATCGATCGGCGCCTAGTCACGGGGCGGAGCGTGATGCTTGCTCACGTCTACCTCAAGAAGGGCGCCATCGTGCCGCGCCACCAGCACGAGAACGAGCAGTACAGCTACGTTCTCGAAGGCAAGCTGAAGCTTTGGACAGGTCCCGAAGGAGACGAGCAGGAGCACACGCTGGAACCCGGCGACGTGCTGGTCATCCCCTCGAACCTGCCCCATCGCGCCGAGGCCATCGAGGAGACATTGGACCTCGACGTCTTCAACCCGCCAAGGCAGGACTGGCTGGACGGAACGGACGACTACCTTCGGGGCTGACGCCGGTCACCGCGTCTGACACCGGCCAAAGACACGTCATTCTGAGTGATCGCTCGTCCCTTCATGGAGCGAAGAATCCGTCTGCTCCTCTTCACTCGATCGTCAGCCGTTTCAACGGAGAGGGGCTGGCGGATCCTTCGGTCGCACCCTTCGCTGAGCTCCCTCAGGATGACGTAGGGGAGAACGCCCGTTCCTCCGTGCCCCTGTGCCTCCGTGGGTGCAATTGCTTTCAGGCCCGCTTCACTCCTTCGACCAGCGTCTGCTCGTAGAGATTCCGGAAGCCCGGACCGTCGAGCTTCGTGCAAACCGTCTGGGCGGGTAGGCCCGCCCAGTCCTCGTCCTCGAATGTGTGGTGCCCGACGGGACAAAACGTCGTCTGCCCCTTGGCAAAGCCCTCGGTAATGACCCTCACCTTGCCGCGCCGCGCCTCGAACAGCTCAGGAGCGATCGCGTAGGCGACCGCGATCGAGTCGTGCTGGAAGGTCGTCCGCACGCCTCGGCTCTGCTCGTAGAACCCCATGTAGAAGCGGTTGATCCGCTCGAGAAACGCCCCGGCCTCCCCAGCCTTCTCGGCGAGGGCGCGCAGGTAGCCTGCGTCGAAGCTCCCGTCCGCCGTGTACGTCACGTCGAGGCCCACCATCGTCACCGGCCGCTCGTAACGGAACAACGCGCTCGTCGCGTGCGGGTCGTTGATGGCGTTTGCTTCGGCGACCGTGGTGGCGTTGCCCAGCTCGCCGGCCAGGCCGGCGGCCCCGCCCATCACGATCACGTCGCGGACCTTGCCCACGATCTCGGGCTCCAGCAAGCGCGCCATCATCAGGTTCGTAAAGGGGCCAACGCTGATGACGGTGATCTCGCCCGGGTTGTCGAGGATGGTGCGTGCGATGAACTCGGGGGCCGAGAGCTCGGCGGCCCGAATCGTCGGGGAGATGTCCCCCTCCGAGTCGCCGAGGCCATCCTCAACCGTGGACGAACGTCGGAATGGGCTTGGCCGGATGGTAGAGCGGCGCCGCCGCGCCGGCGTACACATCGGCCTCGATCCCGAACTTCTCCTTGATGTAGAGCGAGTTCCGCGTTCCTTTCTCGAGACTCGTGTTGCCGAAGACCGTCGTGATGCCGACGAGGTCGATCGCGGCGGCGTAGTGAGCGAGCAGCAGAGTGACGGCCTCGTCGATGCCCAGGTCGACGTCGAGGATCACGCGCTTCCGCTGTCCGGCAACAGTGCTTCCGAAGAGGCTGCGGGACGATGCAGCCATCGCCGCCAGCAGCGCCGTATGCGACAGAAACTGCCTACGCGAGCGATCGATGGATCGGATGCTCGTCTCTTTCCTCACTCGCCTGGCTTTGACTGCCGTATCATCAGCTCGGCGTAGAGGTCGTAGAAACGGTCGAGATCCAGATCGAACTGAACCCAGATCGGTCTCAATCCGGGCTTCTCGCCCTGGCGCAACTCCCAGGCGAGAGTATTGCCGTAGTTGATGCCGTGGTCGATGTCGAGGTCGATGTACATCTCCCGCTGGTTGGTGATGATCGAGGGATCCAGCATGGCCGCCACGCTGACCTCGTCCCACATGAAGATCCACGGCACCCAGTCCGTCTCGACCTCCGGTGCCGGGACGCGCGACCCGGCGTTGAACTGCTCGATGTACTGAGCGACGCCGTTCGGGGACTCTGCAATGCGAGCGACGAGCTCCTTGCTGTGGCGTGTCTTGACGGAAATGTCGACGGGCGTGATCGTGATCTTCTTCCATGGAGCGCGCAGGACCATCTGCGCCGCCTCGGGATCCCACCACCAGTTGAACTCGCGACGGTGCTCCGCGATGTCGACTCCCCCGCCCATCACGACCAGCTCCTTGGCTTTCTCCGGGAGCTTTGGGTCGAGCATCATCGCCAGGGCGATGTTCGTCAGCGGGCCACCGCTCCAGACGACGACCTCGCCCGGGTGAGCGTTGACGGCCTCGACGATGAAGTTGGCCGCGTGGCCGTCCGCCGGCTCGGTGCTCGGCTCACCTTCCTCGAGCGGCACTCGCTCGTACGGCCCGGGCATTCCGTCGTTCCACGCGCCCTTGTAGAGGTGCTCTCCGTAGAGCTCCTCCCAGCGCTCGGCCTCATCCTTGCTGTTCAGCAGCGGGAAGACCGCTCCCTTGTAGACGGGAATGTCGGTTCGTCCCGCGATCTCCAGGGCGCGCAGCGTGTGAAGGGTCTCCTGATCCATCCAGAGGTCGCCGCTGGAGATGGTGATGCCGAGCACCTCCACCTGCGGAGACTGGACGAACATCAGGACCGACTGCATGTCGGTCGAGCACGGCCCGCGGGCATCCTGGTCGACGATGACCTTGATGCGGTCTTCGGCGCCAGCCGCGCCTACCGCAATCACGAACCCGAGCGTCAGCAGAACTCGTTTCACCGTTCCTCCTGGGACGTTTGTCGCCATCGACAATCTGATGGGCCACGGAGACGCGGAGCCACGGAGTGACTCGTTGTGGAATCTCCGTGCGTTCTCCGTGCCTCTGTGGCTTCCGTTGATGAGTCACAGCTCCTCGACCTTCTTCTTGATCTCGTCGGTGAGGGCGACCACGTCGCGTTTGATCTTCTCCACGTCCACCGTCTGCACCTCGCGACCTCTCACGACGACGCGGCCGTGGATGATGACGGTATGCACGTCCTCCGCCTTCGCAGCGTAGACGAGGGCCGAGTAGACGTCGTACATCGGAACCATGTGGGCCGAGCCCGTGGCGATGATCAGCAGGTCGGCCAGCTTCCCGCTCTCGAGGGAGCCGATCTCGTCCCCCATGTTGATCGCACGAGCGCCTCGGATCGTGGCCATCTCGACGACGGTCTTCGCCTTCATCACGCGGCGATCGAGGTTCGCCAGCTTCTGCAGCTTGGCCGTGTAGCCGAGCAGGTTCATGAGATCCAGCGTGTTGCCGCTCATCGGACCGTCGGTGCCGAGGCCGACATCCAGGCCGGCTTCCAGCATCTTCAGAACCGGCGCGACGCCCTTGCCGGCCTTGATGTTGGACACGATGTTGTGGCCGACCCCCACGCCCCGCTGTCCGAGCAGTGCGATGTCGTCCTCATCGACGAAGATGCAGTGCGCCGCGATCAGCTCATCTGTCAGCAGGCCGATCGAGTCGAGGTACTCGGGCGGGCTCATTCCGTGCTCTTTTTCGATCTGCTCCAGCTCGGCCGTCGTTTCCGAAAGGTGAACGAGGACGGGCACGCCCAGCTCCCGCGCCGCTTCCGCGACCTGCTTCAGGTGCGCGCTATCCATCGTGTACGGCGCGTGGGGCGCGAGCGCGGGAGTCACCAGCTCGTCGGCGGCGAACTCGCGAATGAAGCGGCGAGCGTACTCCAGGCCGCCGTACGCCTCTTCGGCGTCGGGGGCCGGGAAGCCGATGATCGTCTCGCCCAGGACGGCGCGAACACCCACCGCCTTGGCGGCGCGCGCCACGGCATCCTCGAAGTAATACATGTCGACGAAGGTCGTGGCGCCGCCGAGGACCATCTCCACGGCACCGAGCAGCGCGCCCTTCTCGACGTTGTCCGCGTTCACGATCATCGCCTCGAGCGGAAAGATGAAGCGCTGAAGCCGATTCGGAATGTCATCGCCCAGGCCTCGAAAGATGGTCATGGATGCATGAGTGTGGGTGTTGATCATGCCCGGCATGACGATGTCGCCAGCGGCGTCGATCGTCTCCGCGGCCGAATACCGATCGGCCAGCTCGGCGCCTCCCACCGCCACGATGCGTGGTCCATCGATGGCGAGCGTCCCCGCTTCGATAACGCGGGCCTCCGAATCCATCGTGACGAGCTGAGCGTTGACGATGAGCAGGTCGACGGGCTCGTCCTGCGCGTCCTGCGAACCGCCCACTGAAGCGAGCGCAACGAGCGGAACCTGGAGCCAAACGGCGTTTCGTTTCATCGTTTCACCATCGCATCCCCTATTCCTCGAGGCGGCAAGGATACAACGCCCGGTCTTTGCCTCCAGCAGGTGGCTCGATGAGCCCATGTTCCCCGCAACAGCCCTCGTGATCGGCGCAACCCCGTCCATGGCGCGTTTCGAAGGCAACTGCCCGACGAGGATGGCGGCCGTGCTCCTGCTCTGGCTACTCCCGTCTGGTTGCGCCGTGCATTCCGCCCATGACCGGGGCAGCGTTTCCGAGCAGGTTCGCGTCCAGACCGGCCACGAGCTCCGTCCCGCGCCGGGGAGCGGGTCGGACCTTCCTGAAGGGGTCTCGCTAGCAGACGGGCTCAGCGAGAACGAGGCTGTCGCCGTCGCCCTCTGGAGAAACGCGGACCTCGAAGTGACCCTGGCGGAGCTGGGGCTCGGCAAGGCCGACCTCGTAGAAGCGGGCCTGATCAAGAACCCGATCTTCTCGATCCTCTTCCCGCTTGGCCCCAAACAGCTCGAGTACGCGCTCACCTGGCCGATCGAGGCGTTGTGGCAGCGGCCCCGCCGCGTCGCCGCGGCGCAGGCGGACATGGGGCGCCTGGCCGAGCGCCTCGTCCAGAGCGGGCTCGATCTCGTGCGCGACGTGCGTCTGGCATACGCCGACGCTCTGCTCGACGAGGAGCGGGTCCGTCTGGCCGCCGAGTCGCGCGACGTGCGCGAGAGGATCGCGGCGATCGCCGAGGTGCAGCTGCGCGTCGGGGACATCAGCGCGCTCGAGGCCGCCTCCGTCCAGGTCGAGGCTGCCCGCGCCCGGGATGAGGCGGGACGCGCCGTCCGCATCTCCGAGTCCTCACACGACCGTCTCCGCACGCTGCTGGGCGTCGCCGGCGGGGCGCCGGCCCCGGGTCTCGTGCTCACCCCCGCCGCCCGGTCCCGCGCGAATCTCCCGGACCTGGACGCCCTACTGCAGGAAGCCCTCGCCGCCCGCCCCGAGTTGCGCGCCCTCGAAATCGCAATCGAGACGGCGGGAAAGCGCGCGGGGCTCGCCAAGTCCGAGATCCTGACGCTCTCCGCGATCCTCGACGCCAATGGCAACGGCACTGAGGGGTTCGAGATGGGGCCGGGTCTCGCCGTCGAGATTCCGATCTTCAACCGCCAGCAAGGGCGCGTTACGAGGGCGCAGGCCGAGCTCGAAGCGCGGCGCCTCGTGGCGATCCGCGAACGGATCGCGCTCGAGGTCGGCAAGCGCGCACCGCGCTTCTCGGCGCGCGCGAATCCGTCGACGTCTGGGAGAGAAGTGTGCTCCCGGTCCTCGAGCAGAACTATGTCCGGCTGGAGCGGGCGCGGGAGGCCGGCGACACATCGGTGCTCGCCGTCCTCGGCGCGCGTCGCTCCGTTCTCGACGCACAGCTCCTTGCCGCCGAGGCACGTGCGGCCGAGCGCAAGGCCGACGCGGCGCTCGGCCACGGCGTGGGTCGGGCACTCGATCGCACTCCCCTCAACGTCGTTCGATTGGAGGATCGCCCGTGAGTCGCGCGCTCGCCGCCTGTGCCGTCCTGGCCCTGCTGCCGGCCTGCTCATCGCAGCAACCGGCCGCCGAGGCCACAGCTCCCGCGAAGGTCGCCAACCCCGTCGGGGAAGCCGACTTCAGCTCCGTCACTCTCACCGCGGAGGCCGAATCACGCCTCGCGATCGAGATCGCCACCATCGAGGAGCGCGACCTGCAGCAGGTGCGGTCCGTCGGGGGTGAGGTCATGGCCCCACCCGGTCGCGCCGTGACCGTGGCCGCACCGCTCGCTGGAACGATCCTGGCCCCGGTCGGTGAACGCGTGCCCAGGGCGGGCGCCCGGGTGAAGCTGGGGCAGACGATCCTGCGCCTGCGGCCTCTTCCGGGAGCCGCGGACCTGGCGGCGGCAGCCTGAGCGCCTCGAAATGGCGACGGTGCGGGCCGGCCGTGCGGAGCAATTGCTGGAGGCCGGCGCGGCGAGCGAGCGCGCCGTCGAGGACGCGCGCGCCGAGCTGGCGGCGGCCGAGAGCGGGGCCCGAGCCCTCGCGCCGGCGGGCGACGCGGGCGAGGGAGGAGTGCTCGTCCTGGGCAGCCCCGGCGACGGGGTGATGAGCACGCTGCGCGTCGCCCCCGGCCAGTCGGTGGCGGCGGCGACGCCACTCTTCGACATCGTCCCGAGAGACGCGTTGTGGGTGCGCGTCCCCTTGTACGCCGGTGACATCGCGAGCGTCGATCCGTCGCAAAGCGCGATCGTCCGCTCGCTCGGGACCCCCCCTGGCATACCCGGACGCCCGGCCCCCGCGGCGCTCGGCCCACCGACGGCCGATCCCGTCGCCGCCACGAGCGACCTCTACTTCGCCGTGGCCAACGCGGACGGCTCGCTCCGCCCAGGCGAGCGCGTCGAGGTGGAGCTACGTCTCCGCCAGCCGGAAGAGGCCCGTGTGGTGCCCTTTTCGGCGATCCTCTACGACATCAACGGCGGCACGTGGGTGTACGAGACGCCCGCTCCGCACGTGTTCGTGAGGCGTCGCGTGCAGGTCCGGCGCGTGGACGGGAGCCTCGCCGTTCTCGCCGGTGGACCGGCACCGGGGACACCCGTCGTGTCCCAGGGCGCGGCGGAGCTGTTCGGGACGGAGCTCGGGAACGGCAAATGATGTCCTGGCTCGTCGGCGCGTCGCTGCGCCAGAACGTCCTCGTGGTGGCGCTGGCCTCGGTCCTCGCGATCGTCGGCGTGCGCGCGATCCCCCAGGTGGCCTGGGATGTGTTCCCCGAGTTCGCCCCACCCCTGGTGGAGATTCAGACCGAAGCCCCGGGCCTCTCGACGACGGAGGTCGAGAGCCTGGTCACCGTGCCTCTCGAGAACGCGCTGAACGGGACTTCCTGGCTCCAGACGATGCGCTCCAAGTCCGTGCTGGGCCTCTCGTCCGTGGTGCTGATCTTCGAGGAAGGCACCGACTTGTTCACGGCCCGACAGCTCGTCCAGGAGCGGCTCGCGACCGTCAGCGGACAGCTGCCCGCCGTCGCCCGACCGCCGGTGATGCTCTCGCCGCTCTCGTCACTGAGCCGGATGATGAAGATCGGCATGTCCTCGGGGACGCTCTCCCAGATGGACCTCACCGACCTGGCCAAGTGGACCGTGCGCCCGCGGCTCATGGCAATTCCGGGCGTCGCCAACGTCGCCATCTGGGGTCAACGGGATCGACAGCTCCAGGTCCTCGTAGACCCCGAACGCCTGCGCTCGCACCACGTCACCCTCGACGGGTTGATCGCCGCCGCCGGGCAAGCCGCGGCCGTGGGCGGGGGCGGCTTCATCGACACGCCCAACCAGCGGCTGGCCGTCGCCCAGCCGGGCGCCATCACGTCTCCCGAGGACCTTGCCGCCGTGCCGATCGCATTCCGCGGCGGCGCGGCCCTGCGGATCGGCGACGTCGCGCGGGTCGTGGAGGCCTACCCGGCGCCGATCGGCGACGGCGTGATCAACGACGGCCCAGGGCTCCTGCTGATCGTCGAGAAGCAGCCGTGGGGCAACACGCTCGACGTGACGCGGCGGGTGGAGCAGGCTCTCGCGGCACTGCGTCCCGCCTTGAGCGGAGTCGACATCGACTCGACGATCTTCCGCCCCGCCACGTTCATCGAGATGTCCCTCGACAACCTGGGGCACGCCATGCTGCTCGGTTGCCTGCTCGTGGCCATGATCCTGGCGGCCTTCCTCTTCGAATGGCGAACGGCCGTGATCAGCCTGCTAGCCATCCCGTTGTCGCTCCTGACGGCTGTGCTGATCCTCCAGGCCCGGGGCGGCACACTCAACACCATGGTCCTGGTCGGCCTGGTCATCGCGCTCGGGGAGGTCGTGGACGACGCGATCATCGACGTCGAGAACGTGCTGCGACGGCTGCGCCAGAACCGCGAGGCGGCGTCTCCCCGCCCCAACCTCGAGGTCGTGTACTCCGCCTCGATGAAGGTGCGCAGCGCCGTCGTCCACGGCACGCTGATCGTCGTCCTCGTCTTCCTGCCGGTGTTTCTGCTGACCGGACTGGCCGGGACGTTCTTCCGGCCGCTCGCGCGCTCCTACGTCCTGGCGACCGTCGCCTCGCTGCTCGTGGCGCTCACCCTGACGCCGGCGCTCTGCCTGCTGCTGCTCCCCCGCATCGCGGAGCACCGCGAATCGCCCCTCACGCGCGCGCTGAAGCGGCGCTACGCGAGCGCCCTGCCGAGCATCGTCGCGAAGCCCGTCCGCGCGGTCGTCATCGTAGCCGTGGCCCTGTCCGGCACCGCGGCGGCCTACCCCTTCCTCGGCGAAGAGTTCCTGCCCAGCTTCAAGGAGTACGACTTCCTGATGCACTGGGTCGAGAAGCCGGGCACGTCGCTCGACGCGATGCGGCGCATCACCGTCCAGGCGAGCCGCGAGCTGCGCGAGATTCCCGGTGTCCGCAACTTCGGGGCTCACATCGGGCGGGCCGAAGTCGCCGACGAGGTCGTGGGTCCCAACTTCACCGAGTTGTGGATCAGCCTCGACCAGGACGTCGACTACAAAGCGACCGTGGCGCGCATCCAGGGCGTCGTCGACGGCTACCCGGGTCTGTACCGCGACCTCCTCACCTACCTGAAGGAGCGCATCAAGGAGGTGCTGACGGGGGCGAGCGCGACCATCGTCTTGCGCATCTACGGGCCCGAGTTGGACGTCCTGCGCGAGAAGGCGCAGGAGGTGGCCGCGGCGATCCGCGACGTGCCCGGGATCGCCGACCTCAAGGTGGAGCCGCAGGTGCTCGTCCCCCAGGTCGAAGTGCGCCTGCGGACGGAGGCGGCCGCCGTCTACGGCGTAGCCCCCGGCGACGTTCGGCGCGCGGTGTCGACGCTCGTGAAGGGCACCAAGGTCGGGGAGATCTACGAGGGACAGATGGTCTTCGACATCGCCGTCTGGGGCGAGCCGGCCCTGCGCACGGACCTCGCCTCGCTGCGCGACATCAGAATCGATACGCCCTCCGGCGGTCAGGTGCCGCTCGGCGCCGTGGCGGACGTCTTCATCGCTCCCACCCCCAACGTGGTGATGAGAGAGAACGCGTCACGCCGGATCGACGTGACGTGCAACGTCCGCGGCGACCTGGGGAGCACGGCCCGCGAGATCGAGGCGCGCGTGGGCCGGCTCTCCTTCGATCGCGGCTACCACCCCGAGTTTCTCGGCGAGTACGCCGCGCGTTCCGCCGCCAGCCGCCGGCTGCTCTTCTTCTCAGCGCTCTCCCTGCTCGGCATCCTGCTCGTTCTGTACGTGGATTTCCGCTCGGTACGCCTGACGCTGCTGCTCTTCGTCAGCCTCCTCTTCGCTCTCGTCGGCGGTGTGGCCGCCGCCTTCCTCGGGGGGGGGCGTCCTCTCCCTGGGGTCGCTCGTGGGCTTCGTGACCGTGCTCGGGATCGCGGCGCGGAACGGCATCATGCTGGTGAGCCACTTCCGCCACCTCGAGGACGTGGAGGGCGTCCCGTTTGGCCCTGCCCTCGTCCTGCGGGGCGCCGAGGAGCGTCTCGCGCCCATCCTCATGACCGCCCTCGCGACAGGGCTGGCGCTCTTCCCGATCATCGTCACCGGCGCGAAGCCAGGCCAGGAGATCGAGCACCCGATGGCCATCGTCATCTTCGGGGGGCTGGCCACCTCGACGATCCTCAACCTGTTCCTGCTGCCCGCGCTCTACCTCCTGGGCCGGCCCAAGTCCGGCTGAGAATCTCAGCGGGTCGGTCGCTAGCGCGTCCCCTCAGCCGAGCCAAGGTCCGGCTTGCTCGCGACGAAGACCTCGCAGCTGCCGACTTCGACTTCCGAGTGCACGAGGGGCTCGACTCTGGGCTGGAATCCCGCCTCGGAGAGCAGGCGCAGCCAGGCCGCTCGCGCGAATAGACCCTCGATGTGCCGGTCGTGTTCGACCTGGGCGGACCCGTCGCGCGCCCTGAGCAGATAGGCGTAGTCGACGGTGTAGCTGGCATCCGTCGGATCGGGATCCCAGGTCCACTCGAGATAGCGCAGGCTCCGGTCTTCGCCGTCGTGGCCGCCATGGTCCGTCGACGGCCGAAAGTTCTCTAGGGTGTGGTCGGGAGCAAACACGGCGGCGCCACCCGGGGCGCAGTGGACGTAGGCCGTCTCGATTGCCGCTCGCAGATCGGCTTCGTTTGTCATGTAGACGATCGCGTCGTGAACGAAAACGCCGTCGAACGTGCGACCGAGCCTCACGCTACGCATGTCCCCTTCGACGTGCTCGCACTCGGGATCAGGGCGCGGCTGACGGCGAGCATGCCTGGCGAGCGATCGACGAGGGTCATCTCGAAGCTCGCTTTGAGGTGCGACGCGTTGTTGCCTCCCCCGCTTCCGAGCTCGAGCAGGGTGCGCGGCGGTCGGGCGCACGCGCCCCGGAGGAGCCCTTCGTAGAAAGCTGCCTCTTCCGCGTAGTGCGAAGCCGTCGAGAGCAGCGGCCACCAGGAAGCGAGCTGGCGGTAGAGCTTCGGCTCGGCCGTCGCCCGCCTTCGGCGAACCACCTTGAGAACGCTCGTTCGGCTGGCCGCCACAGACCAGGGGACTCAGCGAATGAAGTAACCCGAGACGCGCCATGCACCGTCCGGGTCGAGCATTGGCGTCACTGTCTCGATGGACGACGACTTCTTCTCGAAAACCGTGTCGAACTGGATCACGACGTACTTCCCATCGGGTGCACCCGGGAGCTTCTCCATGTACTCCCGAGATTTGACCTTTCGGGACACGAGCTTGCCGAGCGGTGCTCGTACCCCCGCCGCCGCCTGCGCCCACTGCTCCTGGGTGACCGCCCCCTTGAATAGCGCCGCAGCCCGGTCCCAGGAGGATTCGTAGTTTCCTGAGTCGACGATCTTCAACCACGACTCTGCGGCCGCCTGCGCGGTATCTTCCGGCTCGCCTGCCCACGTCGGCAAAGCGAGAAGCGCTGCTACGGCACACGTCCATACGAGGTTGCGCATCTTCGTGCCCCTTTCCTTGTCGAGATCGCCTTCTCGCAAGGCTTCCGTGCGGAGAGTCGATTGCCTCGTTGAAACGGCGTCACTCGATCAGGTCCCGTTCAAGTCCGAACAACACTGGGCATAAGCTGCGAAGCTGGCCCGCGTAGCGGACCAAGCTGAGCTGCGCTTCGGCTGGTTCATGCCCTTGCTACGCGGCGCCATCCGGGTCCGCCACTAGCCGGCGTTTGATATCGGCGTATGCAGTATGGATCAGGCTCCTCAAGGCACTAGCGTCGATGTCTTTGCTCGGCCTCAGCTTTGCGTGACGCATATACCGACCACTGCCTTCCAAGAGGCGCTCAGGGTCCGCAATCTCCGCTCCACGGAAGAACCCGACGTTGACGTGTGCCTTGAACGCATTGACATAGGCGAATGCGGCATCGTCTACGCATACGGTCGGGTGGCCATCATGCAAGAGCTCGCGAACATCGTCCCCCACTCTCGCATGACGTCAAACCAGCGCTTCGCGATCGCCCCCAACTCACCCGAGTGCTCCCCCATCCAGCGATCCACCCCAGGATCTCGTCGGACCGAACCTGTGAATCAGGAGTGGGCTCATTGCTGATCTGCGTCGAATCGGCATCGCAAGTGGGACATTCAGACCCCCGACACGTCAAGCGTACGCCCAACACCGGGCAATAAGCTGCAGGGCGTGCCGCGATGAAGATGGCCGGCGCTGCCGGCCCACCTGGAACCCGCCCTGTCTGCTTCATTGCCTCGTTAGGCCGCGCCCTGTTCAAGGGCCCGCGCCACGGCCTTCGGGTTGGCAGCCGCCACTCTCAAGAGCGCGAGTGCGGGACCGTCAGGCGTACGACGACCCTGCTCCCAGTTGCGGAGGGTCGCAACGCTTACGCCGATCATCATCGCGAACTCGGGCTGCGACAGTTTCAGACGTGCGCGGATCTCCTTCACGTCCGCGGGATCGAAGACCATCTTGCGGGAGGGCTTCGCTCTGCCACGGCGAATCCGCCCAGCTTGCTTCACACTCTTGACTAGCTGATCGAAAGCTTCCCGCTTCATACAAACTCCTCTCGCACGGTCCGGGCCAGGGTGCGCACCTGCGTCGGCGTTAGATCGCCTTGCTCAGTCTTCCTGTAGATGAAGAGCATATAGACCGTTTCCTTCTTCGATTGGTGATGTCCCGTCGCTTGTTGAAACTGAGCGGCGGCAGTTCACGTCCTAAGCGGCGTTCTCCTTCTCGTCAAGTGCTGCGTCTCGTGCTCTGAGGGCAGCGATCAGTTTGGGCATCTCTCGGTAGCCTCTGATACGCCGGAAGCGCTGCTCGGCATCCAACACGGCGGCGCCACACCAGCGGAGAATCATGCGACCTCCGCGCCAGCGCTTCACGCGCCGCGAGACTCTGCGGACGCTGCCAACGAGGTTGTCGATCGGATTCGTTGTTCGCAGCGACAGCTGGAGCCGTTCGGGGAGTTCGAGCTCGATGACAGTGAGCGTCTGGTCGAGGCCCTCGCGCAGGGAGGCGGCAGCGCCAGGATGCTCGGACTCGAGACGGGTGGCGAGAGCCTCGAGGAGCCGCTTTGCCCGCTTAGCGTCGCGACACTCGTAGGCTTGACTCATCGCCCGTCGCACACCAGGTCGCATCGACTCCGGCAAGTGGTCGGCAACGTTCCGCTTCTTGTGCTCCTGGCAGCGCTGGATGAAGGCACGGCCTCCGAAGACGTCCCTGCAAGCCTTGTGTAGAGCCTTCGCTCCGTCAAGGACGATGAGCAAGCTGCGGTTCGTCTGCAGACCGCGTGAGGCGAGATTCTCGAGCAGGGCTTTACAGGCCCGAGCGTTCCCGGTCGCCCCTTCCCACAGGCCCAAGACCTGCTTCTTCCCGTCGTTTTCGAAGCCGAGCGCCACCAGAACGACGTGATCCTCAAAGTGAATTCCGTCGATCATCAGCACCGCCAATTCCAGTCTTGACAGATCGCGACGCTGCAGCTTCACCAGGTGTCGCCGTGTTCCTTCGAGGAAACGCCGGCTGACGGCACTCCGGCTCTTGCCCCGTTCCGGGACTTCGACCGGAAGCTTCTCTAACGAACCCGAGTAGCCTCGTGTCGACACGCCAAGGATCATCTGCTCGAGGGCCCGTTGCTTCAGTGGATCCTCACGAGACCATTCCGTCCACGCCGGCAGCTCGAGCTCGCGGCCGTCGACCGACCGAACCCGAGGGCGCGGCAGCGTCACCCAACGTCCGCCCATAACCAGCGATCCGACCGTCGTTCCGTGGCGATGAGCTTTGCGATCCGCGTTCTGCTTGTAGCGTGGCCCGCACAGCACCTCCTGCTGAGCACGCAGCATCTCGATCGCCTGGATCGTTCCGCTCGCGATCACAGTCTCGAGTAGCGTCTGACGCATCAGTTCAGCCAGCGGCGACGCTAATTGACCAACAACCTCTTGGGGGATGGCTCGTCTGCTGATAGCTTTCTTCATGGCGGCTTTCTCCTCTTTTGATCCAGCCCGATGATCCCATCGGGCCGGAGAGGCCGCCACTCAACTTTCAACAGATTTCGGGACTACACCCCTTCGATTCCCAGTAGTAAATGACGCGCAGGCCTCCCCGTTTGCCCTGACCTTTCCGTCGCCACCGAACTTTGCGAAGGCCGCCAGATCCACGAATCAGCAGTCCCTGTTCGGGTCGCAACAGCAGAGCCAGCTGCAGGCTCCGGTATTCATCGTCTTGGAGATACTGGCTGACCAACGACGTGAAGACAGGAGTCTCAACGAAGAGCAGCGGAGCCAATATACGCCATCGGCGTATCCCTGACTAGCGGCCTAACACTTGGGATCAGCTGCAAGGCGACCTACAAAGAAGATGGACCGATGATAGCTCCCCGCCCGCGGGCCGACCTCAGCTCGCCTTGTCAGTTGCATCCCCTCGCTAGGCCGCCCCATCTTTACTTCAAGAGGCGCTCAACGCATCGACCAAGCCCGTCGGCGAATGTGCCCTGAACTCGATCGCAAGCGACACCAGTAGCAATGCACTCAAACATCTCATCGTGGAAGAGCAACATGTAGTGCTTGTAACCGGTCCACCTTTCTGGGGCGTACTGCGAGTGGACACTGTTGATGGCTCGTTGCTCTTCGATCCACGACGAGTTCTCGATGGTATGCGCCGCGTAGGGCGTGAGACCCTTCTCGGACAGCGGGTGGCCGGATAGAACTTCATCGTTGGGTCCGCCGAATTTGTGAATCACACAGCGCTCGAACTGCGCGATCGCAAGCAGCTGCAATTCACTAGGATCGACAACATTCACGTACGTTCCGTCCCAGTTGGGATCGGGTTCAGATACAAGGTAAAGAAGCACAGTGACGTGGCCCGATGGGAGAACATGCGGCAACGGTGCACCAGGGTCCCACGGGTGGGGCCATTCGATTGGCACGGCGTACTCATCACCGAGTGATCGCGCGAGCGCGCGCTCCAACTCGGAACACCGATCCCGCGCGGCCTTGAAGCGGGCCACCTCGCCCCCCTTGTGCTTCGGGGCTGGCGCGCGAGTGGCCTGTCTGAGTTCCTCTCGGGCTTCGGCCAACTCCCGGCCCAGATCATCCGCATTCCTCACTGTCGGCCTAACACTGCAGTCCAGCTGCAAGGCGCCCTACGATGACGCGGGCCCGTACGGCTTCCGTAGCGGGCCAACCATAGCCGCGCCTTGTCTGCTGCAACTGCTTGTTGGGCGGCGTCGCCGCGTCCTTGAGTGCGGTGCGCCCGCTCGTCATGTCAGGAACTTCGCAACGATGTCATCGAAGTGGATGGCGATGTACAACAGGGTCGAGAGATTCGCGAACGCTAGGACAGGAACCGCCCAAAGGAGAGCGGCGAGAAGACCCTCGTTCAGGTAGATGATGAATAGGGTCACAAGGAGGCCCAGATACAGATCGGTGCCGATCTGGCGACCCCAATGAAGCTCAGTGATTCTCGCCACGCTTCGGAAGAGGTTCTCCCGGGAGCTGCAGTAAACGCTGTAGGCCAGGAAAGCCACGAATGAAATCCACACAAGAAGCTTGATCCACGCCAGCGGCCCATCGAACGCCAGCATGTTGGCGTGCCAGTTGAAGTAAAGAGCACCGGCCAGGAACACGGCAAAGGCAGCCCAGAGGGCGCCCTTGATAGACATCATGGATTCTTGCCGCCCATCGCCGACCAGATCATCGTGGTGCTCAGGTCTTTGTGCCCCAGCAGTTCCTGGACCGTACGGATGTCGTAGCCGTCGCGGACCAGCTCGGTGGCGAACGAGTGCCGCAAAGTGTGAGGGGTTGCCGGCTTGGCGAGGCCGGCCCGCCGCACCGCCTCGGCCATCTGCTTCTGCACGACGCTCTCGTGGAGGTGGTGCCGGTGGCGCACGCCGCTGGTCCGGTCGGTGTAGTGGGCCGAGGCGGGGAAGACGAACTGCCAGCCCCAGTGCCGGTCGGCGTTCGGGTACTTTCGGCTGAGCGCGTCGGGCAGCGGAGCGCGGCCGAGGTTCTGGGCGAGGTCGGCTCGATGCAACTGGCGCACCCTTTCGAGGTGCTCGCTGAGCATCGGCCCGCACGACAAGGGCAGCATCGTTATGCGATCTACGCGACCCTTGCCGTCGCGGACAGTGATCTCGTGCCGCCGGAACTCGACGTCCTTGACGCGGAGGCCGAGGCATTCCAGTAGCCGCATGCCCGACCCGTAGAGGAGCCGGCAGATCAGGAGCACGCTACCGTCGAGCTGCCCGATGACCAGCTCGACCTCCTCGGGCGCCAGCACCACCGGTAGCCGCTGCGGGCGTTTGGACCAGACGAGCTCGTCGAGGACTCCGACTTCGGCCTTCAGTACGTGGCGGTAGGAACACCAGCGCACACAACGCCTGGTTCTGCGTTGAGGCGCTCAACTTCCCCCGCACCGTCAGGTCCGACAGGAAGGCCTGGATCTCTTCCCGTCCCATGTCCGCCGGATGGCGGCGCCCATGGAAAACGACGTATCGCCGCACCCACTGCACGTAGGCCTGCTCGGTCCGCGGACTGTAGCCGCCGGAGGCGGATCGCCTCCCGCAACCGCTCCAGGAGCCGCGGTTTGCAGGCGGCGCGGCCCCCAGCTGGGCCGGGGCCGGCTCTCCCGGAACTTGGCGCGCGAACCCGGGTGGAGGCGGTGTGAGATAGAAGAGTGACTTCGGCAGCTCGTACGGCCCGAGCCCGCGGCTTCCCGGTGCACTTTCAATCGCGCTTCCGCTCCGGGGGCACTCGCCCCGCTGCCGTCAGCTTCTCAGCGTCCGGTGTCGGGGCGGGTCCGCATCCGCGGCGGACCACAGAGGCTGAACGGCGCGGGTCGCCTAGACAACGATCTATCCGTGACCTGCGCCATTTTGTTCTACTGCGCGGCGAGCGCGGTGTATCTCTAACGAAGCATGCTAGGGAAGTGACTCTTCGCCCATCTCTGGTTCGCCTCTGTCCTGTGCGACAATTCGAGTATGGAGACGGTGATCTTCGCCTGCGTTCACAATGCTGGCCGCTCACAGATGGCCGCAGCCCTCTTCAACCGACTCGTCGATCCCCGCAGGGCCGCGGCGCTCTCGGCTGGGACGAGTCCGGGGGAGCGCGTGCATCCCGAGGTCCTCCAGGTCATGGCCGAGCTGGATGTCGACCTCAGCCACGTGAAGCCGCAGAAGCTGACCGCCGAGCTCGCATCGGGCGCGATGCACCTGGTCACGATGGGATGTGGCGAGAGTTGCCCACACGTGCCCGGCGCCCGTGTCTACGACTGGCCTCTCGACGATCCCAAGGAACGGCCGATCGAAGAAGTGCGACGGATTCGTACCCAGATCGAGGAGCGGGTCCGGGCCTTCCTGGCAGAACAGGGCTGGCTGGCCGAGACGGGGCAGGCGTGACCGCCTCGCCGATCGACACCATCCCGCCCGCTTGTTGACCGACTACTTGGTGCACTTGACCGGCTGCCCGGCGGCGGCCGCCTCGAGGCGCTCGACGATTTCGCCCAGAGCCCGGCGTCTTTCTCGTACCACTCGTCCGCCCGTTCGTGGAGTGCGTTGCGATCGAGCTCGGTCACGTTCGCCTGGAACCAGTCCTGCAGCTCGGAAGGTCGCTCGACCCAACAACCGACGTCCCGGCCGGACTCGTCCAGGAGAACGATCAGCGGCGTCGCCGCCCGGTGATCCGGCGTGAGCCGGAATCGCATCACCTGCTTCCCCTGCTCCCTGTCGATCAGCCGCATCGACAAGCCTTCGACCTCCCCCGCGAGCTTGGCGACATAGGGAACGGTGTGCGCGGAGTCACCGCACCAGTCCTCCGCTACGACGAGCATTCGGTAGCGTCCAGCCGCCCGCGCGCGCTGGGCCAGAGCCTTCGGAACGAGCCCGTTCCGATAGTGATCGTTCCATTGATCCTCACGCTGCTCGACCGAGGCGAGGAATTCGGCGAACGATTCGCCCGACTCGTAGTGCTGCGAGAGTGTCGTCGGCCCGGGAGCGCTCGAGGCGACCGACGGCACGGCGAGGAGGACGAGGAGCAGCGGCCGGATTCGCTTCATCGTGGCAGCTTAGCCCGTCGCGGAACATCTGTCCCTGGCCCGGAGCCGCGGACGCGACGCCTGAGTCACATAGTAACAGACACGGCCCCATATTATTTCAGAAGGGTATATTTCTGGGGGGGGGGTTGAAGCACCCTAATAGAGGTGAGGGGACCTCGGGTTCTTCTCCAGAGCGACCGGCCGGCGAACCATGAGGATTGCTAAACCTTTCCTGCGTCGGCTCCTGAGGCTCCCTCGTCTTCCTCTCTCGTCTCCGCGTCGCCCAGGTGGCGCGATCGCCAGATGAAGTACACGGCTGGATAGACCACGAGCTCCCCCACGAAGCTGGTGAGGATGCCGCCGACCATCGGCGCGGCAATCCGCCGCATGACGTCGGCGCCGGGGCCCGTCGCCCAGAGGATCGGAACCAGGGCGGCAAACGTCGTGACGACCGTCATCATCTTGGGCCGGATGCGCATCACGGCGCCGTGATGAATGGCTGCGGCCAGGTCCTTCGGGCCGTTCAACCTGCCGTCGGCGCGCCAGCGCTCCCAGGCGAGGTCGAGATACAGCAACATCACGACGCCCATCTCGGCGTCGAGGCCCGCGAGGGCGATCAGGCCGATCCACGACGCCATCGACCAGTTGTAGCCGAGGAGATCCATCAACCACACGGCGCCCACGAGGGAAAAGGGCACGGTCGCGAGGACGATGCCGGTCTTCACGACGGAGCCGGTGTTGAAGTAGAGAACCAGCACGATGACGAGCAGCGTCAGGGGCACGACGACCAACAGGCGCTGCTTGGCGCGTTCCATGTACTCGTACTGCCCCGACCACGAGATCGAGTAGCCTGGCGGCAGGTGCATGCGGGTGGCCACGGCTTCTTTCGCCTGAGCCACCCAGGTGCCGACGTCAATCCCGCGCAGATCGACGTACACCCACGCGTTCGGGCGCGCGTTCTCGGACTTGATCCCCGGCGGACCCTGATGGATATCCAGGCTCGTCAGGCGACCGAGCGGGACCTGAGGCCCCGCCGGCGTGGCCACCAGGATCTCGCCCATCTTGTGAACGTCGTCGCGCAGCTCACGCGGGTAGCGGACGTTGATCGGGTAGCGCTCGAGACCCTCGACGGTCCACGAGACGTTGATGCCGCCGATCGCCGACTGAATAACGTCCTGCACATCTCCGACCGTCAGGCCGTAGCGGGCCGCCGCTTCCCGGTCGATCTGAAAGTCGACGTAGCTGCCGCCCATGACGCGCTCGGCGTAGGCGGCCAGCGTCCCCGGCAGGTCGCGGACGACGACCTCCAACTCCTTACCGAGGGACTCGAGGACGGTCAGGTCGGGACCGCCGATCTTGATGCCGACGGGTGTCTTGATACCGGTCGAGAGCATGTCGATGCGGGTCTTGATCGGCATGGTCCAGGTGTTCGTCAAACCGGGGAACTGCAGGGCCCGGTCCATCTCTTCGACGAGCCGCTCGGGCGTCATTCCCGGCCGCCACTCGTCCTGCGGCTTCAAAGCGATCGTCGTCTCGATCATCGACAAGGGGGCCGGGTCTGTCGCTGTGTCGGCACGACCGACCTTGCCGAACACGGACACGACTTCGGGGAACCCCGCCAGGATCCGGTCCGTCTGCTGGAGCAGCTCGCGCGCCTTCGTGATCGAGATGCCCGGGAACGTCGACGGCATGTAGAGGAGGTCCCCCTCCCACAGCGGAGGCATGAACTCGGAACCGATCCGCCGCATCGGCACGATCAGGCTGGCGATGGCCAGGATCGCACCCAGAATGACCCCGAAGCGGAAACGCATCGCCGCGTCCACGACGGGCCCGTAGAGGCGCCGCAGTATGCGCGACACGGGGTGCTGCTCCTCGCTCGAGATCCGGCCTCTGACGAACCAGTACATGAGCACGGGAATCAGAGTGACGGCCAGGATCGAGGAGGCTGCCATCGCGTAGGTCTTCGTGAAGGCGAGCGGCTTGAACAGCCGTCCTTCCTGGGCCTCGAGGACGAACACCGGCGTGAACGACACCGTGATCAGCAGCAGCGTAAAGAACAGCGTCGGGCCGACCTCCTGAGCCGCCCGCCGGATGATCTCCATGTGGGAGCGGCGCCCCTGCCACTCCTCGTAGTGCTTGTGGGCGTTCTCGACCATCACGATCGCGGCATCGACGAGGACGCCGATAGAGATCGCGATACCCCCGAGAGACATGATGTTGGCGCCCAGACCCTGCTGCTTCATCACAATGAAGGCCACCAGGATCGACATCGGGATCGAGATGATCGCGACGAGCGCGGATCGGAAGTGGAAGAGAAAGACGATGGTGACGAGAGCGACGATGATCGACTCCTCGATCAGCGTGTGGCGCAGCGTCGCCATCGAGCCCTCGATCAGGCCGGTGCGGTCGTAGGCCACCTCGATCCGCACGTCGGCAGGCAGCCCAGGCTTCAGCTCCTCGAGCTTCTGCTTGACGCGTCCGATGGTGCCGAGCGTATCGGCGCCGGCGCGCACCACGACGATTCCTCCGACGGTTTCGCCCTGACCGTTCCAATCGGCAACGCCACGACGGATCTCGGGCCCGATCGTCACGTTGGCGACGGCGCGGAGCAGTATCGGCGTGCCGCGGGGACCGACGCCCAGGACGACGTGCTCGAGATCGCGCACCTCTTTGACGTAGCCGAGACCGCGCACCATGTACTCGCGCTCGGCCATCTCGACGAGGCGGCCCCCGACATCGGCGTTCGAGCGTTGGATGGCCCCTCGCACATCGCGCAGGCTCACGCCGTAGGCGCGCAGCTTCACGGGATCCACCTCGACCTGGTACTGGCGCACGAAGCCGCCGATCGACGCCACCTCCGAAACGCCCTCGACCGCGGTCAGGGCGTACTTGAGGTACCAGTCCTGGAGACTTCGCAGGTCCGCCAGAGAACGGTCGTCCGAGTTGAGCACGTACATGAAAGCCCAGCCGACGCCCGTCGCGTCGGGGCCGATCTGCGGGGAGACACCCTGCGGAAGCTGCGCCGACAGACCCGAGAGGTACTCGAGGACCCGCGAGCGCGCCCAGTAGAGGTCTGTGCCGTCCTCGAAAATCACGTAGACGAAAGAGAATCCGAAGAACGAGTAGCCGCGAACGACCTTCGCGTAGGGCACCGCCAGCATCTTGGACGTGATCGGATAGCTGACCTGGTCCTCGACGACCTTGGGCGCCTGACCGGGGAACTCGGTGTAGACGATGACCTGGACGTCTGAGAGGTCCGGGATCGCGTCGAGGCGGATCTCGCGCAGGCTCCAGAGGCCACCGGCGACGATCGCCAGGCTGAGCACGAACACGACGAACTGATTGCGCAGCGACCAGTCGATGATCTTGTCGAGCATCGGCTCAGCCCTGATCGGCCATCAGCTTGGAGATCGCTTCGCGCAGCTGGGACTCGGAGTCCAGCAGGAACTGAGCCGAAGTCACGACCCGCTCCCCCTCCTCGAGGCCATCGAGTACGACCACGATGCCCTCCCCCGAGTTGCCGAGGCGCACCGGGCGCGGCGCGAAGCGTCCCTCCCCCAGCGCTACGATCACCAGGTCGCGCTCCCCCGTGCGCAGCACGGACTGCGAGGGGACCACGAGGGCGTTCCTCGAGACGACGGGGCGGAACCGCACCGTCGCATACATGCCCGCCCGCAGACGCCCATCCGGGTTCGGGACCTCGAGACGCAGCGAGACCGTGCGAGTCGCCTCGCTGACCTGAGGCTCGATGAAGCGAACCCGGCCCGTGAAGCTCTCCCCGGGCAGATAGCTCAGGCTGATCTCCGCGACGCTGCCTTCCCGGAGCCAGGCGAGCTGGTCTTCGAACGCCTCGACCGAAAGCCACAGCGAAGAGAGATCGGCGATGTGGTACAGCTCCATGCCCGGCTCGACGGCCATCCCCTCGAGGCCGACCATCCGTTTCATTACGATTCCCGAAGCCGGCGACGCGACGGTCAGGACGCGGAACGAGTCTCCCTGCTCGATGATCGTCTCGACCTGCTCCAGACTGACGTCCCAGAGCGAGAGACGCGTGCGGGCGGCCTCGAGGAAGGCTTCGGCACGATCCTTCGCGTCGTCGGGGGCGTCCCGCATCGCTGCGGCGAAGTCCCGGGCCGAGCGCAGCTCACGGACCGTCTGAACGAGCTGCGGCGCATAGATCTCGAAGAGAGGCGCGCCTTTGTCGATCGGTTCACCAACGTGGTTGACGAAAACGTCTTCCACCCAGCCGCGATACTTTGGCGTGACGGTGACCATCTTCTGCTGGTCATATTCGAGGTAGCCAACGGTGCGGATCTCGTGGCGGACGTCGCGTCGCTCGACGGTCCGGGTGCGTACGTTCATCTGCTGGACGACGGCGGCATCGAGGCGGACCTCGGCCTGGCCCGCGTCGGCCAGCTCGTCCTCATAGACCGGGACGTAGTCCATCCCCATCTGGTCCTGGCGGGGAACCGGCGAGGTCACGTTCGGATCCATCGGGCTGCGATAGAAGGCGATGCGTCGCCCCCCGTTGCCAGCGGCCGGCAGATCGTCGATGCGTATGGGGGTCAGGTTCATCTGGCAGATGGGACAGGCCCCAGGCTCGCGCCGGATCACCTGCGGGTGCATGCTGCAAGTCCAGAGGTTGGGGCCGGCTGCGTCGACGGGGGCGACCTCCTGGTAGTCCGCCACCCAGTCGTGGATCCGGGTGTCGATCGTGTGAAGGTGAAACGGGTCGGCCAGCACCAGGAAGCCGGCGACGAGGGCCGCCTGCATCCAGAAGAGCGTTTTCCAGACCCGTGCGGGCCGCACCTCGGGGGCTTGCGGGCTCATCGCGCCACCTCCTCGCCCTCGAGCGACCTCCCGACGGCGCCCTCGAGGCGCGCGAGCGCGATGGCCCGGTCGGTCCGCGACCGCATCAGCGCGACCCGGACGTCGAACAACATGCGCTCGGCATCGAGCAGATCGAACGCATCGATCATCGCCGAGGTGTAGCTCGCCTCTGCCTGCCGAAGCGACTCCTCTGCTTGAACCATCAGGGCCTGCTGAAGCAGCGTCACGCGCCGATCGGCCAGCTCGAAACGTTGCCGGTGCTCGCGGACCTGGGCGTCGATCGCGACGATCCGGTCCTGTCGCTCGCCCACGGCCGCGAGCCGCAGCTGGCTCGCCTCCTCCACGGCGGAGCGCACGCGGCTCCTGTTGAAGGGAAGCTCGAACGTCGCCATCACCCCGAAGCTGTCGCGACCATTGTCCGGAAGTAGCATTCCTGCAGTGTCGTCGCGACGTGTGATGGCCGTGTATGTGAAGCCGAAGTGCAGATCCGGGCCTCCCTCCTTGCCCGCCAACGCGACGAGACTGTCCCCGCGAGCGATCTGCGCTACCGCAGCCCTGAGCTCGGGGCGAAACCGATGGGCGACGGCGATCAGATCGGCCTCCGGGGCAAGCGTGGCCTCACCCTCCGGCAGCGTCGCGGTCGGCACGGCGGTCTCGGGTCCGGTGTGGGCGGCACTGGCGAGCAGGGTCGAGGACAGGGAGGTCCGCCGCTCCGCAATCGCCAGCGTTCGCGCGTCTGCGCGGGTGATCTCCGCTTGAATTCGCGTGACCGCCTGGCCGGTGCCTTTCCCCGAGGCGTACCTCGCGCGCGCCAGCTCCTCGTAGCGGCCCAGAGTGTCGCGCTCCGAACGGATCAGCCCGGCCTCGGCATCGGCAAAGGCGATCTCGTAGTGGAGTCGTCGGAGCTCGGTCACGAGACCGAGCGCCTCCGCCTCGGCCATCGCGTGGTGAGCGTCCGCCCCATGCTCCGCGGCCTGTGCGCGGAGACCGCGCTTCCCGAACCAGGGTACGGGCTGCATGAGCTTCGCGGTCAGCCGCTGAGATCCCACACGCGTCTCGGGAGAGGACAGGTAACCCGTCAGCTCGAGGGCGGGGTCGGGAAGCGCCCCGGCACGGGACGCTTCCGCGTCGGCCGCCAGGCCTCGAGCGTGCGAAGCACCCAGTCGCGGGTGCTCATGGAGCGCGGCCAGGGCCAGCTCGCGAAGCCACGGGTCGGCGATGCCGCTCGCGACGCGGCGAGCAGCCGGCTCGGGCAAGGGGTCGCTGGCCGCCCCGCGAACGGCACCCAGACAGAAGAACGCCCCGATCGAGGCGACGATACGAACGGTTCGAGCACGGAACATCTGATCCTCCAACGCGACGCGCCGGTCCTGCCCTCGAGAATGGACGGGCACTCATTGACGGTACGAGGGAGCAGCGCGGACGACAGTCCGGCCGCTAGGGGAGGATCAGATTCGAAGAATCAGCTGTGGAACGGCGCAGCACGACTGCGTCCAGACCATCTTCTTTTGCGACGGCCGGGGAGCGGCTGAAGACGTGCCGATCGAGCCGACCGTGGCATCGAGGAGCGAGGCGACTCCCGCGGCGGGAGCCTCTTCCGTGGCGTCATCACAGCAGGATCGCTCGAGCTGTCGCCAGCCATCGTCGCAGCACTCGTGCTGGTGGTCTTCCGTCGACTGAGCAGGCGCGCAGAGGCACGGCCCCACGCCCGCGAAGGCGAGAGCTGCAACTGTAAAAGCGACGGCGAACTTGCTCGGCACGACGCCTTCAGGGTAGCACAATGTCTCGTCAGCTGGACCGGCCATCCCCTCTCGCCGAATCCCCTCGACTCGCGCAACGGTATTCAGACTTCAGCGTGGCGCAGTCGCAGCGCGTTCGTGATCACCGACACCGAGCTGAAGCTCATCGCGGCGGCGGCCAGCATGGGGCTCAGCAGGATTCCGAAGAACGGGTAGAGCACTCCCGCCGCCACTGGAACGCCAAGCGAGTTGTAGACGAAGGCGAAGAAGAGGTTCTGCTTGATGTTCGCCATAGTCGCCCGGCTCAAGCCGCGCGCCCGGGCGATCGCCCGCAAATCGCCTTTCACGAGAGTGACAGCCGCGCTCTCCATCGCGACGTCAGTCCCGGTTCCCATGGCGATGCCGACATGCGCGAGAGCGAGAGCCGGTGCGTCGTTGATCCCGTCGCCGGCCATGGCCACGATTCGCCCTTCCCCCTGAAGCCGACGGATCTCATCCGCCTTGGCGTCGGGGAGCACGCCGGCCACGACGGAATCGATGCCCAACTCCTGGGCAACCGCCTCGGCGGTGGTGCGGTTGTCACCGGTGAGCATCACGATGCCGACGCCATCGTCGCGCAAACGACGGACGGCTTCCGGAGTCGTGGCTTTCACCGGATCCGCAATCACGAGTAATCCCGCAGCCTGCCCGTCCACGGCCGCCAGAACGACGGTGGCTCCTTCGCGGCGACGCTCTTCGGCACGCGCTCCCAGTTCCTCGAGGTCCATCGCCAACTCGCCGAGCCAGGCCGCGTTGCCCAGTGCAACCTGGCGGCCCGATACTTCGCCACGGACGCCCCGGCCCGTGACCGACTCGAACTGCCCAGCCTTCGCCGGCTCGACCCCCCGCTCCCTGGCACCGGAGACGACGGCGTCCGCGAGAGGATGCTCGCTGGCGACCTCGAGCCCCGCGGCGAGCGTCAAGAGCTCGGCCTCGTCGATGCCGAGTGCAGTCTCGACGGCGACGAGCCGCGGCCGACCTTCGGTCAGCGTCCCGGTCTTGTCGACGACGAGCGTATCGACCTTCCTTAGCACCTCGATCGCCTCGGCGTTCTTGAACAGCACGCCGAGGAAAGCGCCCTTCCCCGTCGCGACCATGATGGAGATGGGCGTGGCCAGACCGAGAGCGCAGGGGCAGGCGATGATGAGCACCGCGATCGCGCTGACGAATGCGTAGGCCAACCTCGGCTCCGGACCGATGAGCGCCCAGACGATGAAGGTGAGCGCGGAGATAGCGACCACCGCGGGAACGAAGTAGCCGGCCACGACGTCTGCGAGCTTCTGGATCGGCGCGCGGCTGCGTTGCGCCTCCGAGACCATCCGCACGATCTGTGAGAGCAACGTGTCGGCACCGACCTTCTCGGTACGCATCACGAGGCTGCCCGTCGAGTTGAGGGTGGCGCCGATCAGCCGATCGCCCGGAGCCTTCTCGACGGGGATGGGCTCCCCCGTGAGCATCGACTCGTCCACAGCGCTCGTACCCTCCTCGACGGCGCCGTCGACGGGCACCTTCTCACCCGGCCGCACCCGGAGCCGATCGCCCACGATCACAGCCTCGAGGGGAACGTCTTCCTCCCCGTCGGCGCCGACGCGCCGTGCGGTTGTAGGCGCGAGGCCCAGCAGCGCCTGGATCGCAGCACCCGTGCGGGCGCGCGCGCGCAGCTCGAGCACCTGGCCGAGCAGCACGAGGGCAACGATCACCCCCGCCGCCTTGAAGTACACGCCGACGTGCCCGGAAGCATCGCGCATCCCTTCCGGGAAGATCGACGGCGCCAGCACGGCCACGATGCTGTAGAGGTAGGCGACCGCCACGCCGAGGCCGATCAAGGTGAACATGTTGAGGCTTCGATTGACCAGCGACTGCCAGGCCCGCTCGAAGAACGGCAGGCCGCACCACAGCACGATCGGAGTCGCGAGCGCGAACTCGAGCCACGCGAACGTGCCGGGCGTCGCAATTCGATGGAGCGGCTGCCCGGGGATCATGCCGCGCATCGCGATCATGAGGAGCGGCAACCCGAGCACGACCGAGACCCGGAAGCGCCGCGTCATGTCGACGAGCTCCGGGTTCGCCGACGGCACCGCTGCTACGGTCTCGGGTTCGAGCCCCATGCCACAGAGCGGGCAGCTCCCGGGCTCGTCGCGGACGACCTCCGGATGCATCGGACAGATCCATCGCGTGCGCGTCTGCGGGACGAGCGGAGCGATCGGCTCGAGGCCCATCCCGCAATCGGGACAGGCGGCGGGGCCGGGCGTGCGCACCTCGGGATGCATCGGGCACGTGTACTCGACGCCAACGACGGTCTCGGCAGCAGGCTCACTCGTGGCTCCGGCGGCATCTTTTCCGCAGCGGTGCTTGCCACCGCAGCCGTTCTTGCCGCCACAGCCGTGCTTCTCCTTGCGCCCGGGTTCTGGCTTCGTCGGGCGCGGGTCGTGTTTCGGTTCGGTCACGATCCTCCGGTCACCACGGCCGTCCGGACGAGCGGCGGGTCGCTCGAATCGCGCCACGCGATCACCAGCTCGTCGCCCGACCGTTCCATACGGGGGAAGCCCGAAGATCGAGCAGTCGATGAGTCGGCGATCGTCATCGCTTCGCCTCGGTTCCCCTGGGTATCGATGCTGCGGATCCGCACCTCGGCACCGTCCTGGACCTGCTCCATCCACGAGATGACGGCGTCGCCGCTGTCGAGCAGCACCACATCGACGCGCCCGATGGGTCGGCCATCGTCGATACGGATGGGCGCGCCCCAGGTTCGGCCAGCGTCTCGCGAGAGGGCGGCCCGCACGTGTGGCTCGTTGCCTGGCGCGCCAAACCAGGCAATAACGGCGGCGTCTGCCTGAGTGGCGACAGCGGGTCCGTTCACCGGACATCCGTCGATCTCCCAGCCGTCCTCCGCAACCGCGGCGGCCGACGACCAACCCTGGGGCGACGATCGCACGAAGGAGATGTCGCGAATCTCGGCCAGGGAGCGGTCGCGATAGGCGGCAATCAGTCCATCCGGGGTTCGCGCAGCCGAGGTCTGGCAGCAGTCACACACGCGGTCGTCCAGGAGTGCCGGCCGGGTGATCTCTCCAGTCGAATCGAGGACTCCGAATCGAATCGTCATCGACCCACCCGATGAATGCTCCGCTTCGGCGGCTCCACCCGTTTCGCGCCCGTCCAGCCACACGGGCGAGACCCGATCCCCACCCTCGGGAATCATCGACACGAAGCCGTGCTCCGTCTGGGTCCCGTCATCGTGGGGGGTGATCGGATCGCTCCAGGTCTGGCCAGCGTCTCGCGACCAGGCGACCCGGACGTCGTACGAGTACACCCCTTCCCCGCTCATCTGCAGCCAGTGGGCGAACAGCGTCCCGTCCTCGGCCACGGCCATCGACGGAAAGTCGGCCCAGTTCACGAACCAATCGTCACCCTGCGCGATGTCGCGCGGCGCCGACACCCGCCGTGGGGGGGTCGCCGTGCGAAGCGAAGGCGGTGCCCGTCACCGTCGGGATCGAGCCAACTGAGCAACAAGTCGCCGTCTGGGGCGAGCGCCAGATTGGGCTCGCCGCTCCCCGGCGCCGCCGGCGAATCCAGGTGGCTGAGGCTCCACTGGGCGATGTCGACGGGGCCGGGCGCCGACTCCGGTGACCCGCCGCATCCGACGAGCGCGCAGATCACCGCCAAGAAGGAAGGTGCTCCGAATGATCTGATGGACAGGGGACCTCCTAGCGGCGATGGAACGGCGGCCGGATATTTATTTTCCCACGAGGTTCTGATAGTCCGACATTCAACTTGACGAGTACTTTCTTTTTCTATCGAATCGCGCCAGTCGGGAGGCGGACCGCCCACGCCGAAGGCTCGCGCCTGAAAGCGATGGTGCCGCGGCTCAAGCGACTCGTGCTGTGGCGCTGGTCGTGACGATGCTCGCGACCCGGCCGAGGTACTGAGGGCCCAGTAGCCCCGGCCAGGACTTGATTCCAGCAACCGATGCGCCCTAGATTCGTCTGCGGCTGGTAAGGGCTGGCTGCCGGCGTGCCTCGCAAAACGCACCTCTCACTGCGTGCCCAGCGGGCCGCCCTGTCTCGCCTCGGCGGACGTCACGGCACTCTAATCGCTACAGATCTAAGGAGAAGGTCACTCACATGAAGATCGAATACGCAGCGCGCCTGCTCGTGACTCTCGCCCTCGCGGCGATGCCGGCCGCCTCGCAAGCGGCCCAGGAAACCCCGCCACCCGATCCCGAGGCCCACGTCGAGATCGTCAAGACCCTCGTCAAAGCCTTCGAGGCCGGGGATCAGAAGACCTGGAACGCTCAGTTTTCCGAGCGCGTCCCCGGTTCCCAGCCGGACGAGCTGTGGAAAAGCGCCGGCGTGCTGATCTCAAAGTTTGGCAAGATCGAGAAGATCCAGCTCGCGCGATGGGACACCGACTCCAAGGGCGCGTTTGTGAAGATCACATTCGAGAACGCGACCCGCGAGTTGTTCGTGCGGATGGAGGAAGGCAAGGTGCGGTAGCTCGACTACGTTCCGCCGACCAGCGAAGGCTAGGGCTCTTCAGCTGGACACCACGAATCTCTGCCGGCGCCATCCGCAACAGGTTCCGGAACGGGCCGCGAGCAGCTCTCCGATGACCGTGTCGCTGCTCTCGAGCCTGCCGCGACGTCTGGAGGGGAAGCTCGTGTAGACCGTTTGGCCGATGCGGGTAGAGCGAGCTGGATCGGCTGCGCGTCGACGTCCCGGCCCAATGACTGGGGGTCGACCCGGCCGAGGTCCTGCGATCCGAGTAGCGACCTCAGCTGGGGTCGATTCTGGGAACCGACCCAGATTCGTCTCTAGCTCGTGAGGGGGCTGGTTGCCGCCGGAGGGGGTGCCCATGCGCTGCTGTTCCACGAGCCCCGGATCCACCGGGTACTGGTTTGGGTTCTTCTTCCTCTTCTATGGCGGCGCGCTGCTCGCGACCGAGCTGTGGCCGGCCCTCGAGGCCTTCAGCCTGCCATTGCTGCTGACGGCGTTGGGAGCGGCGTGCCTTGCGAACGCCGCCTGGAACCGCACGTACCACTGCCTGGTGACTGGACCGCTTTTCCTCGTGCTGGCCGCCGTCACGACGCTCGACGCGTCGGGCGTCTGGTCCATCTCCTCATCCCTGGTCTGGGGCATCGCCCTGTTGGGGATGGGGATCGCGTTCCTGCTCGAGCACCGCTACGCGAGCCAGCAAAGATAGAGAGCGCCCAACCGGCCCAACCACCCCCGCTCGTCGCGCTACTCGTGTCGCCGACCGCGGCCGAGTTCCCTCGCTGATCGAGACCCCCTTTGAGCCTGACGCATTAGCGTCTGCCCGCTCCGATCAATCCCTACACCGGCCCCAGCCCTGCCCGGCGAGGCCCTGCGGCATCTCCTCGATGCCGGGGTAGCCGAGCCGCCTCGACACCAGGTCGCCCGTCGGCCTGGGCGACGGAGTGACCGACCTGACCTTCGGCCTGGGGGCGATCCTCGAGCTTGGTCGCCGGGCGGGCATCCAAGTTGAGGTCGACTTCCCGGCCGACTTCCGCAACATCGCCAAGGGGTCCCACCTTTCCGGCTCGGGTTCTTTCTGGCCAGCTTGGCAAGGGGGAAGCAGTGGGCGGGGTCCCCAATTAGACCTCGAGTGCAGATGATTCCTTGACAAAGGAGCTGGCGTACCCTAATTTCTGTATTAACAGAAACACATGAAGGGAACGAAATATGGGCGGACTGAGTCAGGGTGCGGAGCGCTTCATCGTTCACTGGGGGGAGATGGGCACGAGGTGGGGTATCAACCGCACCGTCGCCCAGATCCACGCGCTCCTCTACATCTCTTCGCGTCCACTCACCGCCGAGGAGATCGCGGAGACGCTGTCTGTGGCCCGGTCGAACGTCAGCACGAGCCTTCGGGAGCTCGACCGCTGGGGAATCGTCAAGGTGAGCCACGTGCTCGGAGATCGCCGCGACCATTTCGAATCTCTGCAAGACACGTGGGAGATGATTCGGCTGATCCTCGAGGAGCGGAAGCGACGCGAGATCGATCCGACGTTGCCGGTATTGGAGGCCTGCCTGGAAGAGTGCGAGAAGGCCGAGCCCGTCGATCCGCAGGTCAGGGAGCGCCTGGGGAACATGCTCGGGCTGTTCCAGACGCTGGACGCGTGGTACCGGGACATCATGAGCTTGCCGAGCGAGGAGCTGAAGCGGCTGGTCGGCATGCGGCAGAAGGTCCGCAAGCTGTTGCGCTTCCAAGGCTGATGACGGATCACTGCCACACGGCCCGGCCGCCGGGGAAGCGATGAACGCCGCGATCGCACCTACCCTCTCGTCGGCGCATCCGGTCGGGCGGCTCGCCCGCGTCTGCCGCACCCGTGGACCCCGAAGAGTTGCGACACGGCTACGGCACGTCGAAGCCTGGGTCGCAGACGACATGGCATCGCTCGAGCTCGAGCTGGCTGCGCTCCCACGAGGCGGGTCCATCGCGCGTCGCGGCGCCCGTCACCAGCTGGATCTCGGCGGCAAGCTCCTGCGTCCGTTGTGCGTGGCGCTGGCGGCCAAGCTCGGCCGGGGATTCGGGGACGAGGCGCGCCAGGCGGCGATCGCCGTCGAGCTGATTCACAACGCGACATTGGCGCACGACGACGTCATCGACGTGGCCGAGCGTCGCCGCGGCGTGCTGGCCGTTCGCGCCGTCTACGGAAACGCGGCCTCCGTCCTCGCCGGCGACTGGCTGCTGATCGAAGCGCTCAAACGCATCCAGCGCTGTAGCGAGCCTGGCCTGTTGGTGCGTGCCCTGGACACGATGGGTCAGATGATCGAGGCGGAAGCGCTCCAGCTCGAGAACCGGGAGCGCATCCCGGGGCGAGCCGACTACGTCCGCGTCGTCGATGGAAAGACCGCAGCTCTGTTCCGCTGGGCGATGTTCGCCGGCGCGACCACCGGCGGCCTGGCGGCCGTGGAGCGAACCGCGTTGGAACGCTACGGCACGCAGCTCGGACTGGCGTTCCAGCTCGTCGACGACCTTCTCGACATCACGGGCGACGCGGCTGTAACGGGAAAGGCGGCTTTCACGGACCTGAGGGAGGGGAAGATCACCTATCCGCTGCTGCTCGCGTTGGAGCGCGACGCTTCACTGAGGCGGGAGGTAGAGCGGTTCCTTACCCGCAGGGCCGACACGCCACTGCCCGCCCTGCTCGGGGCGCCCCTGCAGCAGAGGATCGTCGCGACCGGAAGCGTCGACGACTGCCGCGCCCTGGCGGGCCGGTGTGCGTATGCGGCCATCGCATGCCTGGCTCCCCTTCCGCACGGAGCGGGGCGCGCGGCGCTCGCCAGCCTCGCGCGGGCCGCCGCCGACCGTGAGGAATGATCGTGAACACGGGGAGGTGACGATGTTCTCCAACCGCCGCTTGGAACGTCTGGCCGGCGCCCTGCTGGTGGCCGGCTTCGCAGCCTTTCTTGGCCACCTCGTGGTTCTGGTCACGTTGCGCGCGCTTTCCCCGACCATCCTGCTGGTGCTCGCCTATGGCTTGCTGATGTTGCTCTCCGCGGTAGCCCTCTACCTGGCCTTCCGTCCTCACGAGGAAGCATTGGCCCTCTTCAGCGCCTCGGGACTGGCCGCCCACGGTCTTTTCGTCGTCCTCGCTTGTGCCTTGATCCTGGCGCACACCGAGTTTGCTCAGAAGTTCTCGGCAACATCACAGACCGACGCCGTGGCGGCGCCGGCTGCGGCGCTCGAGCTGGCGATGAACAAGATTCGGAGCTCTGCGTTCGCCTTTCTGGGCGTCGGTTTCTTCCCGCTGGGCGCACTGGTCCTCCGGGGCGGAGCCATCGCCCGCTGGGTGGGCTGGCTCGGTATCGTCAGCGGCCTGCTCGGCTTCCTCGGCTCGCTGGCGGGACTCTTCGAGGCCTTCGGAGCCGGCAACAGGGTCATGCTCGCGAGCATCGTCCCTTCGTTCGGCTTCATGCTCGTGATCGGCATCCAGCTCCTCTTGCGGCAGCCGCGAGCTGCGACTGTCTAGTCTGGGGGCTCGCCGGTGCTCGCCACACGGGCAAGCCCCTCGAGCCACCCCTGATGATAGTGAAGCAGTCCCAGCCGTATCAGTCCTCGTCCCAGGCTGGGAACCAGGCCGCGCTGCACCTCCTCCGTGACAACGTGGCAGCCCGACGCGGTGGGCTCCAGGAGCCACGCGTGGTAGCCGCTGGCGCCGAGACCCGTGCCGCGCCAACCGAGCCGGGTCGGCGCCTCGAACTCCTCCACTCTGGTTCGGACGCGAACCCCGAAAGTCACCCAGGAGAAGTCCGATCCCGGACCGAGGTCGGGACCGCTCCCTGATTCGAAACGCAGCCGTTTGCAGTTCGAGTACCAGCTCGACCAGAGGCCGGCCCGCACCAGCCACGCCCAGATAATCTCGATGGGCGAATCGATCGACAGCCGGTTCGCCGTGTGCAGCGCTGCCCCTTCCGGGTCCATGTCTTCCGGCCAATGGATCATCGGCTCTGGCTGGTCGTTTTCAGGCCTCGGGTGTCGCCACCAGGGTGCACTCCTCGAACGAGGCGCAGCCACAACGAATGCCCTCGCGGAGCACGGCCTGCATCTCGTGCGCGCCGCGGATCAGGTCGTCGAGCTCCGAGAGCTTGCGCTCGGCCAGGGCACGCCATCGTTCCGCAGGCGCCGCACTGGACGGAAAGCCGTAGAACAGCCGCTTGATCTCGCCGACAGTGAACCCCGCCCGCTGCGCGAAGCGGACGCCCGCCAACAGCTTCAAGACGTCAGGGTCGTAACGGCGGGCACCGCTCACGCGACGTGGCCGGGGCAAGAGACCGATGCTCTCGTAATAGCGCAGGGCGGAAGGCCGTAGTCCCGCGTGCCGGGCGATCTCCCCGATGGTCATTTCGCTCACTTCGACGATTCCTCCTTGACTTAAAGCGCACTTTAACTCCTACCTTGATCGTGGGTGCAAAAGGAGGACCACGAAATGCCCAATGTGGACTACGACAACGTGAAGTGCCGGATGGAGCCTCGAGACCTCCGTCGCCGCTATCAATCCGTCGGTGAGCTACTCATGGAGGCGGCCGAAGAGCGGGAACTGAATGAGGGGTACGCGTTTCGCTTTGCAGGCGACGATGGCTCACTCAGCCGTCTTGCCGACTTTGTCACGTCCGAGCGAAGCTGCTGCCCGTTCCTGCGCTTCGAGCTGACGGTCGAGCCGGATCGGGGACCGATCTGGCTACGCCTCACGGGGCCTGAACCGGTGAAGCGGGTCGTCCAGGACGCTCTCACGCAAGCGAGGCCGATCAAGTGACGCGCTCACGCAGTACTGGGGGCCGAATCCGTGCCGCGAGCGCAATACTGCCGGTCTTTCTGATTGGCCTGCAGATCACCCTCTCCACGACCGCCGCGGAAGCCGCGACAACCCGAACGGCAAACGAGGTCATCGTCGGCGCGGGTGAGGTGATCGACGACGATCTCTATGCGCTTGGCTGGACGATCGAGATCAAGGGGCGCGTCAACGGTGACGTCCTCGCGTTCGGGAACCGCGTCATCGTCAGTGGAACCGTCTCGGGCGACCTCGTGGGTGGAGGCGGCAACACGATCATCACCGGCGAGGTGCAAGGCAGCGTGCGCCGCTGTGGGAACGGCCTCGTCGTAACGGGCAAAATCGGTGACGACGTCATGGCCGCGGTCATGGATGCGAGCCTCGCGCGAAGCGCTCACGTGGGTCGGGACGTCCTAACTGGTCGCTCAGGACGCGAGGCTGGCGGGCCGAATCGACCGCCATCTCGGTGCCGCCGCCCGGGCGCTCGTCATCGGCGGAGCCGTAGGGGGTGACACCGACGTGGAGGCAGGCGCCCTTCAACTCACCGATACGGCTCGGCTTCACGGCGACCTCATCTATGAGAGCGACGCTCCGCTTCAACGTCACCCTGGTGCGGTCGTCCGTGGAACGGTCACGCGCGCGTCTTCGGCTTCCAGTGAAACCAAGGCGATGTCGCTGATTCGCGATCTCGTCGGCTGGCTCCCATTCGGGCTGGCCTTCGTCTTCTTGAGCCGCGGCTTCGGGCGCAGGACGCTCCAGGCGCTCGCGGAATCACCTTGGCGAAGTCTCGGTCGGGGCCTGCTCACGTTGGTCGGCGTCCCCGCGATCGGCTTCGTCGCGTTCGCTCTCAGCCTCGAGATCGGTGGTTGGTGGCTGGTGATCCTCGCGCCTGCGCTCTTCGCTCTGAGCCTGGCTCTCGGCTTCGTCGTCTCGGCGGAGTTCGCCGGCGGCTCGATCCTCGCCATCGTGGGCCTTCGAGACGAGACGCGGACGAGGGCGGCACTCCTGGGCTTGATTCTGCTCGTCACCGCTTCGCGGGTCCTCTACGTGGGCCTGCCGCTCACGTTCGCCGCCGTCGCCATCGGTCTCGGCGCCCTCACCAACGAGCTGGTTCGCACGCAAAGGGAGCGAATCGTGGCGTGACGCCGGGCTGCGGGGTCAGATCGGTTGGACGCCCAACGCGCCTTCTCCGCCCAGCCCGAGTACGGCTCGGGAGTGAATGGCTCGATCTCGACTAATGTCCTGCGCCAGAGATTTGTTGGCATTCGAGCGCCGATGCATCCCGCCTGGCTGCGCCGCCACAGCCGACCCTTCGGGTCCCCTGTGTCAGCTGTTCTCGCCTACGGCTCGGAGCCTCGGTGCGACACCGTACTTACGGATCAGAGTACTAGCCGATCACCGTGTCGCTGCTCTCGAGCTTGCCGCGACGTCTGGAGAGCAAGCTCGTGTCGACCGTTCGGCCGATGCGCGGCAGCGCGAGCTGGATGGGCTGCGCGTCGACGTCCCTGCCCTCATCGCCGGCGAGCACGATCTCGGCCATCAATGACGCGAGCACCGGCGCGGTTTTGAACGAGGAGCCGCTCGTGCCGATGCACACGTAGTAGCCGGGCAGGTCGGTCTTGTCGACGATCGGATACCAGTCCTGGAGCGTCACGTCGTACATCGACGCCACGCCCTTCGGGCGTCCGAGCCTGACGTCGGGAAAGCGCTTCATGGCCCTCAGGCACTGCCGCTCGCGGTAGCGCTCCGAGATGCCGGTCCGCGCCGCATCCGGATCGTCGACCCACTCCAGCTCGTCGCAGCCCGGATCCGTGCTGCCGACGATCAGCGAGCTGTTCCCCGCCTCGGGACGAAAGTAGACGCCTCCGTCGAGGTCGGCCACGATGGGGAGCGCGTCGCCCAGCGGCGTGCCCTTCAGAGGGTTGTCGAGTGTGTGCACCTCGCGCACCAGCGCACGCGTCTCGAGCGGCAGCTTCACTCCGGCCAGGGCATTGACCTGCGACGAGTGCGGACCGGCGACATTGACCACGACGTCGCTCGAGAGCGTCGACCCATCGGCCAGCTGGATCGCGAAACGCTCCCCGTCCCCACCCCCGATCGAGCGGACTTCCCGGTTCAGCAGGAACTTCACGCCTTCACGCTCGCCGGCGAGTCGGAGGTTGTGGGTCGCCAGGCCCGGAGAGACGACGTAGCCGGAGTCTTCTTCGTACACCGCTCCGGCGATCGGGCTCCCGTCCCCCACCTCCAGGAAGTCGGGATCGTCGATCGACCGCGCCGGATGGTGTGAGGCCACGTCCAGGTAGGGGAAGCGCTCGTGAAGCTCGTCGGCCGTCAGCAGCGCCGCCCCGACACCGATGCGCCGCATGTCGGCCACCCGCTCACGGATCTCGTCCGTGACCTCCGTCAGCAGGAAAGCCATGCCCGGTCGCTTGAAAAGGGCCAGCTCTTCGTCGATCGGCCCGAGGTAGCCGCCCCAGTCCGCCCACACCTGTGCGCTCTCGTGGGCCATGGCCGTCATCGCCGGCTGCGAGTAGAAGCGGCGCACGATGCCGCATGAAGCTGAGGTGGAACCGTGCCCAACTTCTCCGTTCTTGTCGATGACGGTCACGTCGAGGCCGCGCTTCCGCAGCTCGAGACCGATCGCGCATCCGATGATTCCGCCGCCGACTATGCAGGCTTCGGAAGCCATCATCTCTTTCCTCCGCTTCCACCAGCGTTCGGGCCACGACAGCCGGAAACGTCGCAAGATTCGCGGGATCCGACGACGTCGTTTGCAACACCCGCGCCATCGCCGAGCGCCAAGGCCGCGCCCGGGCATTCTGTCAGTCCTCGCTCCCGATCTCTCCTGCTTGGCGCTGTCGCCGCTTCAGGTCTCGACGGGTCCGTTCGAACTAAGCCGCGGCCGTCGGCACGTCGCGTAAGATCGTGCTCGATTTGCCACGCCTGCTCGCTGTCGGCCACGTCACGCGGGACGAGATTCCCGGGGGAGATCGTCTCGGCGGCTCTGCGGCCTACGCGACGATGTGTGCCTCAGGGCTCGGCTGGCGTGCGGCCGCCCTCACCGCCGCTGGCCCCGAGTTCGATGCCGGAAACGATCTCGGTGGTATCGACGCTTTCGTCGGACGCTCGCGTGAGACGACGCGCTTTCGCAACACCTACGCGTCCGATGGCCACCGCCGCCAGGTGGTGCTGGGTCGCGCCGACGACATCGATCCCTCGTTGGTCCCGGATTCGTGGCGCGACCCTGAAGCCCTGCTCCTGGCGCCTGTCGTTGCGGAGGTCGCGGCGGGCACGGCACGAGAGTTCTCGGCTGCGGTGGTGGGTGCCTGCGGTCAGGGCTGGCTGCGCGCCGTGGACGCCGCAAGCGGCGTGGTTTCAGCTCGGCGGTGGCCGGATCCGGCGGCCGATCTGACGAACGTCGACGTCGTGTTTCTGTCCTATGAAGACGTAGACGGCGACGTGGAGCGGGCGCGAGGCCTGCTGACACACGTTCCGCTCGTCGTCCTCACCCGTGGACGCCTGGGCGCCGAGATTCACACGCGCGACGGCGTGGTGTCGGTAGCGGGACTGCCGCGAGAGGAAGTCGACCCCACGGGCGCGGGCGACGTCTTCGCGGCGGCGTTCCTGATCGGCTATCACGAATCGCGGGACGCCGCCGAGGCGGCCGGCCTGGCCTGCTCCGCGGCCTCCTGCGTGGTCGAGGCCCCCGGCACGACCGGTCTCGGGGACCGCGCCGAGGTGGAGCGACGCGAGCCGCAAAGGCGCCTCATTCGAGCGCCCCCGTCGGACTGATCGATCGGCCCCAGGAGCGGCGTGGCGCCGGGAGTGGGTCGGGCTTTCATCCGGCGAAGCGCTTAGAACCCGGACTTTTCGCACATTTTCGGTGCCGCCCTGGGAAACCGACGTGTTATTCTCCGCCTCGTGCCGCGGACCGATCTCGTCACACTCGGCGAGAGTTTCGAGGACCTGGTGTTCCTCGAGTTGCCCCGCCTACCGGGCCCCGGCGAGGAGATCAAGACCTCTCGCTTCGCCCGCAGCAACGGTGGAGGCGCGCTCCACACCGCGGTCGCCGCGGCACGCCTCGGCAGCCGCTGCCGCGTGGTCAGCGCCCTCTCCGAACCGGCCGTGGAGCTTCTGGCTCGGGAGCGGATCGGCATCGTCAATCTTCGACGCCCCGGAGAGCCGCACGCCATTTCGGCCGCCCTCTCGACCCGCAGCGACCGCAGCTTCGTGACGTTCAACGGCGTCAACGACCGTCTCGAGGGGCGCCTCCACGCCGCCACACGAGCCGAGCGAGCGCGCCACCTCCACTTCGCCTTCTTCCCGCGAGACTGCAGGCGCTGGCAGCGGGTCGTCGAGGCGGCGCGCAAACGGGGCGCGTCCACCTCATGGGACTTCGGCTGGAACGAGGCGCTCTTGCGAGACCGGGGCTTTCCGGCTCTCGTCGCCGCTCTCGACTTCGTCTTCCTCAACGAGGCCGAGGCGCTCCTCTACGCCGGGCAGCGCAGCTTGAAGAAGGCGATCGAGCACTGGCGCGATCACAGTCGGAACGCCGTGATCAAGTTGGGCGCACGAGGCAGCCGCTGGGTGTCCGCCGAAATCCGGGCCCGGGCAGCGACCCGGAAGGTGCGGGTCGTCGACACCACGGGGGCCGGCGACGCCTTCGACGGAGGCTTCCTCGACGCGTGGCTGCGGGGCGCCGACGCCGACGCCTGCCTGCGCTCGGGTAACCGCATGGGCACTCTTTCGACGCGAAAGCCGGGAGGGATCGCCGGCCTGCCCCCGCGGCGCCGGCGATGAAGATCGGGGTCATCGGCGGCGCCGGAGTGCGGACACCGCTCCTGGCCGGGGGCCTCGCCGGGTCGGATCTTCCGCTCGACGAGCTGGCGCTCTTCGATCGCGACGTGGATCGCCTCGGCGTGATCGCTCCCCTGGCCCAGCGCCTCGCCGAGGGGGTACGGGTGCGAACTTGCGCGACCGTGGCGGAGTGCGTCGAAGGCGCCGACTTCGTGTTCACGAGCTTTCGGGTCGGCGGCATCGAGACACGCGCTCGTCATGAAGCGGCCGCGCTGGCTTTGGGCGTGATCGGGCAGGAGACGGTGGGTCCGGTGGGTTTCGCGATGGCGCGGGCCACGATTCCCGAGATGGTCCGCTATGCGCGCGAGGTGGAACGGAGCTCGCCGCACGCCTGGATCGTCAACTTCACGAACCCCGTCGGGATCATCACCCAGGCCGTTCAAGCTGAGACGAACGCCAAGATCGTCGGGATCTGCGACACACCGACGGAGCTGTTCGAGGAAGTCGCCCGCGCACTCGGGCGCCCCTCCTCCGAATGCCACTTCGACTACTTCGGCCTCAACCACCTCGGCTGGCTGCGGGAGGTGAGCTGCGGCGCAGAGCCGCTGCTTCAAACCCTCTGGGACGAACCGGAGCGCTTGACGGGCCTCTACAGGACGCCGCTGTTCGATCCGGCGTTCCTGGCCGAGCTGCGCTTGCTGCCGACGGAGTACGTGTACTTCTACTACCTCACAGAGCGCGCGCTCCAGAACCTCCAGCGCGCCGGCGAGAGCAGAGGCGCCGTCCTGGTCCGGCTGAACGAGCGCCTCTTCGCCGACCTGGCCCGCGCCGACCGTGATCCGACCGAGGTCTACCGCGGCTACCTGGCCGAACGCGACTCCGGCTACCTGCAGATCGAGTCCGGCTCTCCGGTCGCCATTCAGCCGTCGGCCACCGCCGAGCTGACCGGCTACGACAAAATCGCGCTTGCGGTCGTCCGCGCCATCCATTTCGGCACCGGCGCGACCCTGCCCCTCGACGTCCCCAATCGCGGGAACATCGCGGGGCTCGAGGACGACGACGTCGTGGAGGTGCCCTGTGTCGTCAATGCTGACGGCCCGCACGCGCTCCACGTGCCGCCGGTTCCCGAGTCCGTGTCCGAGTTGATCGTGCGGGTCAAGAAGTACGAGCGCCTGACGGTTCAAGCCGGCCTGACCGGGACGACAGAGTCCGCCCGAGCCGCACTCGCAACCAACCCCCTCGTCGCCAGCCCCGACCTTGCGGAGCACCTGATCTCCGCCATGGAGGCCTCTTGACCGCTACCACGACGGAACCCGCCAAGCTCGACCGCGAGATGGGCCTGCTGCCCGCCACGGCGACCAACATCATCAGCATGGTGGGTGTCGGACCGTTCCTGACGATCCCGTTCATGATCGCGGCCATGAACGGGCCGCACATCATCTACGCGTGGATCGTCGGGGCGATACTGGCCCTGGCCGACGGCCTCGTCTACGCCCAGCTCGGCGCGGCGCTGCCCGGCAGCGGCGGCCCCTACTTGTACCTCCGCGAGGCCTTCAAGCCTTTCGGCCTCGGCCGCTTGATGGCCTTCCTCTTCATCTTCCAGATCATCCTCGTGGCGCCGCTGTCGATCGCCGGCGGGGCCGTCGGCTTCTCCGACTACCTGCAGTTCTACTGGACCACGATGTCGCCGACGGAGCACAACGTGATCGCGGCACTCGTCTGCGTTTCGATGACCGCACTTCTGTGGCGCGACATCCAGTCGATCGGCCGCCTGACGGTGGTCATGCTGGTCGTCGTGCTCCTCACGGTAGGTTGGGTGATCGTCGCGGGTCTCTTCACCTTCTCGCTGAAGCAGGCCTTCGACTTCCCGCCGCAGGCCTTCCAGTTCGATCGCGGCTTCCTGGTCGCTCTGGGGGCGACGTCGATTCTCGCCATGTACAGCTACGGCGGATACAACCAGGTCTGCAACATCGGGGAGGAGATCAAGGACCCGACCCGCAACGTTCCAAGATCGATCGTGCTGTCAATTGGCGTCGTCGCGACGCTCTACATGCTGATGACGATCGTGATCCTGGGCATGATCCCCTGGGAAGAGGCACGCGAGTCCCGTACCGTCGCGTCGATCTTCATCCAGCGCACCTTCTCCGATCCCGAGGCGGGGCGCATCGCTGGCTACGTGATGACGGGACTGATCTTGTTCGTGGCGGCGTCGTCGCTTTACGCCGTGATCCTCGGCTACTCGCGGATCCCGTTCGCCGCCGCCCGCGACGGGGACTTCTTCCAGGTCTTCGCCAAGGTCCACCCGACGAAGAACTTTCCACACGTCTCGCTGCTCGTTCTGGGAGCCATCTCGATTCCGTTCTGCTTCTTCACGCTCGGCCAACTCGTGAGCTGGCTGATGCAGGTCCAGATCCTGCTGCGCTTCGTCTGGCAATGTGTCGCCGTGATCCTGCTGCATCGCTATCGCAAGGACATCCCACAACCCTTTGTGATGTGGCTCTACCCGTTCCCCGCAGTGCTGTCGATGGCCTTGTGGCTGTACATCTTCTTCACCGGGCCGACCGAAGGAATCTGGTTCTCGGTGGGCTTCCTGGCGTTCTCGGTGGCCGCGTACTACTTCTTCCTGCGCACGCGCGGCGGCGAAGCGACTCCGCCGCCGACTGCTGCCTGAGGTCGATGGACCGCGAGCGCGTCTACATGCTGGCGGCAGACCACCGCTGGCAGTGGGAGGAGTGGTGCGACGCGAACGACGTTGCGCGCACCCGGATCCCCGAGGCCAAGACCGTGGCGGTCGAGGGGTTCCTGCGCGCGCGGGAGCGCTCCGAAGCCGTGATGCACCACGGCGCGCTGCTGCTCGACGCGCTCTACGCCAGTGCGCCGATCGGGCGCGCCCTGGACGCCGGAGTCGTCGTCGGTACCCCGGCCGAGGCGGCGGGGGTCTTCCCCCTACGCTTCAGCAGCGAGCCGTTCTCCCGCGACCTGACGGGAGTTTTCGTCAAGGTTCTCGTCCGTCACCGGCCCGACCAGCCTTCGGAAGTCCAGGCGGCGCAGCGGCGCTCGCTGCGGGAGCTGCAGGAGTGGAGCCGGAAGCACGAGAAGCCGTTCCTCGTCGAGGTGTTGATCCCGACGGCGGGCGAGAGCGAGGCGGAACTCGACCCGCGGCGGCCAGCGATCCTCTGCGATTACATCGCCGCTTCGTACGCAGCTGGTCTCGCTCCTGATTTCTGGAAGCTCGAGGGGACCGCCGACTCCGCTGCGGCGGGCATGATCGACCGCGCCATCGCGGCCCAACCCGGATCGCGGTTGCTGATCCTGGGGAAAGGCGCCGACGTCGAGACGGTGAAGGGTTGGTTCGCCGCCGCAAGCACCGGAGCGACCGCGGCCGGCTTCGCGATCGGGCGCACCGCCTACTGGAAGCCGGCTACGCTTCTGCTGCGCGGCGAGCTGAACGCGGACGCCGCTGCCGAGGCCGTCGCCGACAGCTACCTCGACCTGATCGACCTGTGGGAGGGGGCGGCCCCGAGCGCCTGAGGCCCCCGACGCCCTTTGAGCGCGGAGCCGGACTGGGATGCTCTGCCACCCTCGGCTGTACCAGTTGCGCGGTCGATTGTGAGGCAGATGCCTCGCGCGTTACGCGTCAAGCAGAGTTGACGCCGCGAAGACGTTGATCGTCAGGCGTTTGAGGAGAGCGCATCTGCAGGCGTCAAGTAGAGTTGACGCTCGAAGCGTGTCAGAAGGCGAGCTGACGTGCTCGGCATAGCGAGCATCCCCTGCGGTGTAGCGGTTTGCAGCCGCTCGAGGCGATCGGCACGGCACTCGCCCATCCCGGCCGGCATGCCGGCCGTGTACCGAGCGCGCGACCCGCGAAAAACCCCGCTGTTCCGACTCCTCGAAGCACACTACGAGCCCGTCAAGTTGTACTGGGAGCAGCGCTTCGAAGCCCACTACGGGTTCTTCTGCGGCTTCTGGGACCAGGCCGTCGCCCACTACCTCGACTGCGGCATCTGGGACAACGGCTTTGCCCGCATCCGCTGCGACGCCTGTCGCCACGAGATGCTCGTTGCTTTCTCCTGCAAGCAGCGCGGCCTGTGCCCCTCCTGCTCCGCCAAGCGGGGCGCCGAACTCGGCGCCTTCCTGATCGAACACGTCAAAGAAGACGTCGGACACGCCCAGTGGGTCTTCACCATCCCCAAGATGCTTCGGCCGCTGTTCTTCAAGATGCGCTCCCTGCGCGGCCACCTCGCCCGCCTCGCCTGGCATACCGTTTGTGAGCTGATGGCCGCGGCGGTGGAGGAGTCCGACCTTCGTCCGGGCATGGTGGCGGTGATCCAGACCTTCGGCGATCGGGTCAATCCGCATCCGCATGTCCACGCCATCGTCACCCGCGGCGGCTGGACGCGCGACGACCGCTTCCTCCCCGTCCCCTTCGTGGATCCGGCTGTCGCGCAGCGGCTGTTCCAGCACAAGGTTCTCGCCTTTCTCGAGCGTGAGGGTCTGATCACGCCCGAGCGCGTCGCACTGCTGCTCTCCTGGAGACACACCGGCTTCTCCGTCCATAACTCCGTCCGCATCGCAGCACACGACAACGACGCACTCGAGGCCCTGGTCCGCTACCTGATGCGTCCGCCCGTCAGCCTCGCCCGCCTGCGGCTCCTCCCCGGAGGCCAGGACGTCCTCCACTTCCCCAAGGGCAAGGGCGACGACCCCGGAGCAGCAAGCCCCGTGCGCATCGACGCAATGGAATATGTCGCCCAAGTTCTGGCCCAGATCCCCGAGCCCAGGAAGCACCAGGTCCGCTACTACGGCTACTACTCCTGCGCGGCGAGGGGCAAACGGATCAAGGACCAGCGGGCCACACGCGAGGCGGCCAATGCCGTCCATCAGGCCGAGCCCGAAGCGCCGCCCCAGACCGCCGCCCTCCGCAAGCGCTGGGCTCTGCTGCGGCGCGTCTACGAGGTCGACCCCCTGGTGTGCCCGCGCTGCGCCGGCACGATGCGCGTGATCAGCTTCATCACCCAGCCTGCCGTCATCCGCCGCATCCTCGAACACCTGAAGCAGACGCCGCGGCGCCTCACGCGTCCGCCTCCACCCAAACCCCGACCCGTTCTCGCAACGCCCTGACGGCAGCGGTCACCAGGTTCACGGCCGAAGTGCGGGTTCGTGCCGGCCAGAAGCGCGACAACTCCCTTCGACAGATCGGATGGCTGCCCCGAGCCGTTCGCTACCGGGATGCTGACGACACCAAACGGATCCGTGGGACCTGCGCAGCAGGAAAGTTAGCTCCCGCGAAGCCGCGGCTGAAATTGAACCGCCTATCCCTCAGCTAGCCCCACGAGCTCTGAAGACGTCGGGCACGCCCAGTGCGTCTTTACCATCCCCAAGATACTTTCCTGGTTCCGTTTCGAGACGGCCCGTTCACGCTTCGGAAGCTGTGGTATCGCCTCACGCGGGTGCCACGGAAAATCGATCCGCATATCCCTCGCGTTTTCGAAGGTCGTGGCCAGACGGGCTGCGTTCATCGCGCATTCCCGATCCGAAACAGATGGGACTGGCTTCGGAGGTAGATGTCGCCATCGGCGACAACCGGCGAAGCGATGAACGATTGGTCGCTGAGTGAGTTCGTGGCCAGCACCTCGTATCGATCGCCCATTCTCACGACCACCACGTCTCCTTCCTCCGAAGCCAGATAGAGCTTGCCGTTCGCCCCGACCGGCGAGGCCTTGAAGTTGTATGCCTTCGGAAGGCGGACCTGCTGATAGAGCGGTTCTCCGGTGTTTGCGTTGAAGCAGCTCAGCCTGCCGCTGTCGGTCACAACGTAGAGCCGGTCTCCATGAAGCAGGGGCGAGGGTGTGTAGGGCGCGCCGCGCTGGGTCGACCAGGCGATGGCATCGGTGCCGGTTAGGTTCCCGGTCCGGCCAAGGCGTATCGCCATGATCATGCGGATCGTGTGACCGCTCATCGCATAGACGAGGTCTTCGTGTTGAACCGGTTGAGGGATGGAGTTCTCGCCAAGGCCGGCCACCTCCCAGACGAGTGTGCCGGTTTCGAACTCGTATCCGCGCACCGCGAGGCCGTTCACGACGACCTGCTTCCGGCCTCCGTGGCTGACGACATGGGGAGCGGCCCAGTTGTATTTCTCGGTACGGGCGGTGCGCCAGATCTCGCGTCCGGTTTCCGGATCCAGCATGACCAGAAAACCGCCGCCGAGGTGGTCGAAGTGGAGAAGCAGCCTGTTGTCGTGAAGCGTGAGGGCGGTGCCTTCGCCAAAGGCCATGTCCATCCGCATCTTGATCTGGAAGTCCTTCTGCCACAGCGGCGCGCCGTCGAGGTCGTACGCATACAGTCCGCGAGAACCGAAGAAGGCGAACACACGTTTGCCGTCGGTCACCGGAGAGTTCGAGGCGAAGCTCCCATATCGATGGTGATACCCCTCATGCGGTGTTGCGGTTGCCGCGGTTCGCTGCCACGCGACCTGGCCGGTCACCCGGTCGATCGCGATGACCTCGAATCGGTGCTCCAGACCCGAATCCGCGCCGCCGCCCGCGCGCCCGGCGCGGGTCGGCCCCGTTCCTCGTCCGGTTGGGACGGCAGTGGTCAGGAACAATTTTCCCCCGGCAATCACAGGGGTCGAATGGCCTCGGCCAGGAATGGCGGTTTTCCATCTCACGTGGTCGGAGTCACTCCAGCGAAGAGGGGCGTCGCCGATGGCCATTCCGGTGTTGAAAGGGCCGCGCCAGCTCGACCATTCGTCCGCTGAAAGCATTCCTTCAGCTGCAGCCAGGATGAGCGTGAGCACCACAAGACGCGTTCTGTTCATTGGCTCATCCTTCTCTGAAGCGGCACCCATCGTCAAGCCCTCACTTCAGCTCCTCCCTCGCCGGGGCCCAAGGGGGCGGCGAGCCCCGCTGGCCTTGCGCCGTTGGAAGTTGGCCTACTGCGCTTTCAGCGGATCCTCGTGCAGCAGGTCGAGGCCCCTCTCGACTACGGCCGGGTCCGACACGTCTGGGCGGATGAGGCACTCCGTGAGGAAGCCGGGCAGGTCACGGCATTGATCGAGGGGCTTTCGCACGTCGTTTGGAATGCCCGTGCCGTAGGCCTTTTCGGCCCGTCTTGGACCAGAGCTTCGGCGCGGTCCGGGCGGCACGAATCGCCGACCACAGCGTACAGGGCGAACATCACTTTGCCCTGGTTCAGAAACAGCAACTCGTGCCCGGTGGCCGACGATCGCGGGTGAGTGCCGCCGCCGGTGGAGATCCGCCGTTTCGTCCGCAGCGAGAAAGAGGAGCAAGACCCGCCCCGTCACGGCGACAGGGCGGGTCCCTTCACGACGAAGCTGGAATCCCTAGTCCTGCTGTGTCGCGCGCTCGTACGTGCCGACGGGCGGCAGATGCGCTCCCGTCAGGTCGGTCGGCAACGGCTTGCCGGCGACGACCGTGTGCTTCAGCGTGCCGATTCCCTCGACCGTGCCTTCGATCACCTCGCCAGGCTTGAGATAGCCCTCGCGGGTGCCGCGGGCGAAAGCGCCCGACGAGGTGCCGCCCGTAGTGCCGCTGTTGATCACGTCACCCGGGTAGAGCGTGATGATCGAGGAGCCGTACTCGATCAGCTCCCAGATGCTGTGGATCATGTCGCCCGCCTTCGCCTCCTGCACCTTCACGCCGTCGATACTGAGCTGCTGGTGCAGTTGCTCCATCGGATCGCCGTAGAACTCCTTCGGCATGATCCAGGGGCCCATCGGCGCGAACGTCTCGTGGCCCTTGCCGACGAGCCAGTCCGAGGTGCGGGTGCCCGGGCGTCCGCCACGGTCGGAGACGTCGATCGTGACGGTGTAGCCGAACACGTAGTCCTGCGCGTTCTCGGCGGAGACGTAGCGGGCCGGCTTGCCGATCACCGTGCCGAACTCGATCTCCCAGTCGATCCTGTCGCGCCCGGCCGGGATCACGATCGGTTCGCCGCTGCCGATCACGGCGCCCTCACCGGGCTTCAGGAACAGGTAGGGGATGCCGCGGTTCGCGCGGATCTTCTTGTCGTTCTCGACCTGCTCCTCCGGCGTGCAGCCCTCGCAGGTATGCGTGTAGAAGTTCCCGGCCGCGTTCAGCGTCTTGCCGGGGTAGCGGATGGGCGCGAGCGTGCGCACGCTCTTCACCTCGTGGACGAAGCTCGCTCTCGACGCGCCCTCCAACCCGCCGGACTCGACGAGGTGATTGACGATCTCGTACAGGCGGTGCTTGAGCCCGTACTCGTACGTCGCGATGAGCTGCAGCATGTCCTCGGGCATCGCCATGCGCGCGACGCCCGGCTGCATCTCGAGGTTGCGGTTCCCCGCGTCGACGTCGACGACGAGTTCCTGCCGGATCACGAGCCCGAGTGTCTCGTGTCCGTCGATCGCGAAGGTGCCGACGGCGAACGGCTCGGCGCTCTTCATGGCCTGGGCGCTGGCTTGCGCCGACGCCATGGCAAGGACGGTGCTCGTTAAAGCAATGAGAATGGATCGCAATGGAGCCTCCTGTGCGTGGTTGAACTAGGACGGGTATCTCTGAGTACCCTGTGCGAGATGTTCATAGTCGGCGCCGGGCTGTATGTCAAGGCGAGTCGGCCGGCGCGCCCGATTGAGCCGTTGTCGGGGGGAGTGCGTTCCGCGACAAAGCGCGACGGCTCGTCGCGCGAGTCGACTCCGGTCAGCCCCCGGTCCGGATGTACTCGTCCACGTTCGTGCCCAGGACGTCCAGCGGCACGTTGCCACCCAGCACCACCGTGTCGTCGAACGCCCGGAGGTCGAATCGGGCGCCGAGCGCCGCCTGCGCCTTCTGCCGCTGCCGGTTGATCTCGCTGTGGCCCACCTTGTAGCCACACGCCTGGCCCGGCCACGAGCAGTACCGATCGACCTCGCTCGCGACCTCCTCGGGGTTCGATCCGTTCACGTCGACGAAAAACTTCACCCCCTGCTCGCGGGTCCAGTTTTTGGCATGCAGCCCTGTATCGACCACCAGACGACACGCGCGGAACGCGATCGACTGCAGGTAGCCCAGCCGGCCGACGCGATCGTCATCGTACGCGCCCAGCTCGTCGGCGAGCTGCTCGGCGTAGAGCGCCCATCCTTCCGAAAACGCATTGAAGGAGAGCAGCTGGCGAATCAGCGGCTGGTCGTGAGTGTACTCGCCCTGCCAGATGTGGCCCGGGATCGACTCGTGAAAGGTCAGGTCGGCAAGGCTGTACCTGCTGTGCAGCTTTGTCGTCCTGAGGTTGATCCAGTACCGGCCGGGGATCTTCCCGTCTATGGAGCCGGCGCCCCCATAGGCGCCGGGGGCGCCGGGCTCTTCCTCCGGTGCAAGCCGCTTCACTTCCATGTTTGGGTTCACCACGGCGCCAAACGCGCGCGGCATCTGCGCCTTGATCCACTCCAGCCGGTCGTCGATAAACGCCATGATCTCGGCGCGGCCGGGGTCGCCCGCAGGGAACTGGTAGCGGGGATCCTCCGCCAGCGCCTTCATGCGCTCACCCACGGTGCCCTGGGTGTACCCGAGCTCCTCGAGGATCGCATCCATCTGCGCGTGGAGACCGCGCAGCTCGCTCTGACCGAGCTCGTGAATCTCGCCAGGCGTCATGGTGGTCGTGGTCGATGCCTTGAGAGCCCAGCGGTAGAACTCTTCACCGTTCGGACGCGCCGAGATGCCCGCATCGTCGGTCGCGATCTTCCGTTGCGCCTGCAGCTCGGCCAGCTGCCGCTCCAATGCGGGCGCGATCTCCTGTGCCGCGATCGTTCTCGCCCGCTCCGACCAGTTCCCCGGTATCTCTTTCGTGCGCCGGTCGATGGAGTCGACGACCGAGCCGCCCTCGCGCACGTTCGCCACCGAGAGGCCCATCTGTCCGATCGCCCTGTCGAGGAGGAAGGCGGGAGGCACGAGCCCCATCGCGCGAGCCGCCTGGATGCGGCCCAGCTCGCCGTCGAGCTGCCGTGCGTACGACTGCAGCCGAGCGATGTACGCCTCGGCGTCCGCGGCGTCGGCGATCAAGTGATCGCTGTCCAGGAAGCGCGGGATGTCGAGGTACGCGCCGACGTTCTGGATGACGACGTAGGGCGTGTTGCGCCAGCTCCCGACCGTGATGTCACCGTACGGGAGCGCGAAGCCCTCGAGTGCCGTCGCATAACCGCTCCGCACCACCTCGACGCTCGTGCGCAGCGCATGTGACAGGCCGGTGGTGTCCAGCGCGTCGACGCGCTCCAGGTCCGAGCGGACCTGGAGCGCGATCCGCCGCTTGCCGGCCTCGGAGCGATCCGTGAGCTGCGAGCGAAGGACCGCGCGGTTCCCCGTGTCGATGCCGAGGGACGTGGCCCCTTCTGGGAACAGGGCCAGCAGGTGCTCCGCGCAGGCATCCAGCAGCGCGAGCACGTCGGCCTCAGCGGTGCCCGACGCGGCCGATCCTCGCTGGTCGCTGCAGGCGGAGAGCCACGGTAGCGCGGCGGTGGATGCGAGTGCGGCGATGGCTTCCCGGCGACTGAACGAGGGCTTGGTCACGGTGTCACCTTGGCGGTTGAGTGAAGGCACCTGAGAATATCGTGACGCGTCAGACGCATCCAGCCCGAGGACCTCGCAGGGCGCGGCATCATCCACTCCGAGGGCAACTGCGCGAGCACCGCCCCGCGGCCCGCGGTTGTCGGGCGCCGCAAAAGTACGCACAATGTGCCACTCGTCGGCACCCGGCGGGGGCGCGCGGAGGGAGGCGAATTGGCACGGAGTCGACGAGTCATCGGCGTCGCGATAGTGATCCTGCTGGTACTGACCGCCTTCGGCGGTGGCTGGCTCACCGGGCGCTTCGGCATCGGTGCCACCGCTGTCGATCCGGCCTCGCTCAGCGACCTGGAGCGAGAGTTCACCGAGCGCCTTCGCGACGTCGTGCTGGTGGGCTCGTTCACCTCGCCGGGGCGCGAGGGGCGCAGCCCGGACCGCTACGAGATCACCAGCGTCGAGAAGATTGACGACGATCTGTGGCGTTTCAACGCCCGCATGAATTGCTGCGGCGTCGACGGGCCGATCCCCGTAGTGGTGCCGATGCGATGGATCGGCGACACACCGATGATCATGATGACCAACACGAGCATTCCGGGCCTCGGCACCTACACCGTGCGACTGTTGTTCTACGGCGACCGCTACGCCGGGAGCTGGCAGCACGGCGAGTCCGGCGGCCTGATGACCGGCCGCATCGAGAAACTGGCACCAACGACCCCGAGCACCTGACACCCGTTTCACGGCGTCGACTCGGAGCGGCGGGGTCGAGACCGCGCCCGAAGGTTCGGCCTAGGAGTCTGCGCGGCAGTAGTTCAGCCCGGGTGTGTCATCGTGCCTTGTGACCCGAGAGATCATCTTGCCTGGGTTAAACGGCAGTAGTGGGCTCGCGGACGAGTGCTCGCGAGGGAGGACGGGCGGATCCAAGGCCGGGTGGTGGTCATACCCAGACCATCTTCTGATTGAGTCTCCTGAGGTTGAGCGCCAAGCAAACGAGATTCCACTCGGCGCTGGTTTTCTCAAGCCCTCGAAGGCTGAAGGATTGGAAACCAAGCACAGCCTTGATCCATCCGAATGGCGGTTCGCCGAGTTTGCGCCGCTTGTACCACTTGCGACCACGTTTCGTCTTGAGCTTCGCCTTCATGCGGAGCGTCGCTTCGAGCTTCGAATTCGACGTTGGTGGAGAGTCTTTACTTTTCTCTCCCCAGAGCCACGAAACCGTCGATTCCGGTACGTTCCAAGTGCAGTAGGTTCTTTTCGGAACGGTAGCCGGCATCGGCCAGGGCACGCTTGGGCTTCTCACCGGTGTTGGCTTGAGCCGTTTTCAGCATCGGCTCGAGCTGACCGACATCCGCAGCGTTGTTGGTCAACCCGGCCTGCTGATCTTCTTCCTTCTGACGGGCCTCCAGACGTGCCTTCGCTGCTTGGATTTTCTTGAGCCGTGAATCTCGGCGCGCCAGCTCTTCTGGCAGTTCGTCGCCACGAAAATCAGGACCAAACTCGACGTCTTCCGCAGCATCTTCTTGTTTCGCAAGAGCGGTGATAGCCCGAATCTCTCGACGGAGCTGTTTCTCCGTTTTCTTCATACGCTCGTAGCTCATCGCCTTGTGCTTGCTGGCATTCGCCTTGACCTTCGTTCCATCCAGAATCAACGTCCCAAGCTTGACCAAACCCACTTCTTGAGCCAGACGCACGACTTGGACGAATACAGATCGAAACTGCGACAAATGGTCACAACGGAAATCACTGATCGTCCGGTGTGCCGGGAAATTGCCTCCGCTCAAATAACGGTATGCGACATCCTCTTCCAGCTTCTTCGCGATCCCACGAGACGAAAACGTCCCTGTCGCATAGCCGTAGATCAGAACCTTCAGCATCATTCGAGGATCGAATCGTCGGTTCCGACGTCCATCGCCCTCGTAGCGCTCGTAGAAAGCACGCACATCCATCGCCTCCACCGTATCCGAGATGAAAAACGAAAGATGACCCTCCGGAAGCCAGTCTCGTGGATTCGACGGAAACAAACTCGATCGGTCAGGACTGTACGGACGGAAACTCGTTCCCATAACTTCAAAAACGCTCATTCACCCGATTTCGTTCCTGCCGCGCAGACTCCTAGTGGCCCGTAACAGGGAGGTCGATGCCAGCGAGAGCGTCGAGGCGCCCGGATGGCAAGGAGCCGAAGAGGGAGAATACCGGGAGTATTTGACCGATGAGCGACGCAGCCAGGCGGGATGCATCGGCGGTCGCAGCGGTATCGAATCCCCTGTTACAGGCCACTAGGGTGTTCGGTCATGGCTTCGATCGGACCGCCCTGGCTCGCTATCTTCGTAGCCTGAAGCGGTGGAGACGTGAATGTGATGAATGTCACACAGTCCTGGTGACTGGCATCACGGAATCAGTTGCGGTCTGGAGCTCTACTAGCATCCTCACGTGAAACTCCAAGAAGGGCAGCTCGAGTAACTCGCGCTGCTTCACGAGAACGGCGTCGCGGAGGTGTCCATTGACAGCCTCTGGTTCCTCCACGGGAATCCACCCGGTACCCGGCACTAGAACAGTTGCCGAGGTCGGCGAGGAGAGTCCGAAGCTCACGGCGCAACAGAGCTCCCTCGTGAAAGCCGTGACATCGGGGAAGTCGGACTACCTGAATCAGTCTTACTACACGGACCCCGCAACCGGGGCGCGGATGTCCACCCTGCTCAAGAGCAGGGAGCTGACCAAGTTCGCCTCGCGCTGGGCAGTGGCACCGATCGGATGCATTCGGTCGATCAACGCAGCGATCGTCGGTTTGGAAGACCGGTCACGGGTACCGCGCTATCTCAAGGCAGCTGTCGACCTCGAGATCCTCATGGATGGCGAGGTCGCGAAGAGCGACAGCAAGGCCGACTACGGAATCCCCAGTTACCTGGCGGACGGGTACACGTATTTGGGAGCCGGGCGCTTCCCCCAAAGGGCGAGGCGGCCGCGACAAGATACGACTGGAGAAAAAGAGTCTTCGGGGCAATCTGATCGAAGCCAAGAGGATGGGGATCGAGATGGGGTCGAGCCTCGGGCTTCTGGAGAGCTACTACGTCTCGGTCCGTCAAGACCTGGACGTGGACCAGGCGGGCGCGAACCAAACCCTGGTCCCTATCCTCAAGGGACATGCCGGACTCTCCGACAACCGTCTGCTGTTGGGCCTCCGCCGCAATCTCTCCCTCCTCTACCAGCTCTGTCTGCAAGAGGCGGGCCTCCAGTCTCGCGTCGTGACCGGAGAGCTTCGGCTGTCCACCCTGAGCCCGCGGCACGCGTGGAACCTGGTGTGGCTCGCCGGCCAGGTGATACTGGTCGACGTCACGCTACCCGCCGACAGCGGTGATTCCTTCATCCTGCTCGGCGGGTCCGTGGAGGAAGTCTACCGGGAAGCCGGTTCGCGTCAGCGCGGGTACCGCCCCGCCGGCGAAGCGCAGAACCCCTGATCGGTCGTCAGCGTAGTTCATATTCTGGCGGCCGCCGGCAACCTCGGAAGAATCGACCGCACCCCGATGTTGACCAACAGGCCCCGTTCGCCTCGCGGGCGGCCGGTAGCGCTCAGTTCCGAACGCTTCAACGTAGATTTCAGGGCCGCCTTTCTCCGGCCCAGACGGCCTCCGCGACGGTGGCCGAGCCCAAGCGTACGCGTTGCGGGTCGAACGGTGGGTCGAGGCCGCGCCCGTAGCTGGGCCTACGGTTCGGTCCTGGTTTCGATCGGAGCGTCTTGCCCCTCGCCCTCTTTGAAGCCTCCCGCGTCGCAAACGCGCCCCATCTCTTCCTTCCACTTCTTGCGCTGTTCGGGGCTCATGTTCGCGAGCTTCGATTCCCAGCGCTCGCGCCAGTAGCCACGGGAATGCCTACCGAAACCGGAGTGACACCTCCCACCGACGAGGATGCGGGCCAGAAGCAAAAAACCCAGCGCTTGGATCCAGGTGATTCGAGATCCGTCGAAGATCGCCGGAATCAGCGCGTTCCAGAGAAGCATCACTGCGACACCGGCCAGCAGGACAAACCCCGCGAAGAAGATCGTCATTTTGAAGGCCCTGAACATCCAATACCTTTTCACCGTTCTTCTCCCGTTTTCAGATCTCGTCGTACAGGGACTCGAGCCGCTTCCGGAGTGAGCGCCTCGCATAGAGCTTCCGCATCCGCAACGCGTTTTCCGAGTCGCCGGTGAGTTCCGACATTTCTCTGAAGCTCATCCCCTCGAATGCGTGCCAGATGAAAACCTCGCGCTGCGGTGGCGGCAGGTCTTCCACGGCCGTTTCGATCTCATTCCAGATGACGTCGCGGATGTACAGCTCCTCGGGGCCTGGGGATGCGTCCGCAAGGATGTCGTCGAGGTATGGCCCGGCTCCCTCTTCGCGCTCCGTCGCCGCTCGGGGCAGGGCTGCGGGCTTCTTCTTGCGGTAGCTGTCCGCGATCTTGTTGCGCGCGACCCGGTACAACCGGGAGGTGACACGTTCGATCGTCTCAAATCCGCGATACGCCTCGATCAACTGCCAGAAGACGTCTTGCAGGATGTCCTGTGCGTCTTCCTCATGGCGCACCCGTTTCCGAATGAAATTGAGAAGGCGGTTGCGTTCCCCCGACACCGTCTCTTCAATGTCGATGTTCTGCGCGGCGATCATGTCCGTATATACGGCGTCCATCGACCCTGTAGTCGTTCTGGGAGCGAAGATATTTCGAGAAAAGTCCGATTCTCGAGGGCAAGAGATGCCTTCAATCGTCACGGCGAGCTCTCGGCAGGGAACCGGCGCCGGCGCCGACAGCACCCTCGGCCGGATCGGCCTGGGGGAGGGGGCGGCCTCGAGCGCCTGAGGCCGCCCGTTCCCTAGTACTACCGCTCGCCTGAGCCGGACGGGGGCGTCTTACCGAGCGCGAGCAGGTTGGCCACGAGTCGGTACGCTCCCGGCACCCCGTAGGGGAGCTGCCGATGGATCGCGTAGGCGAAGTAGCTGTACGTTCCCTCGCCGTAGGCCGCCGTCAGCCAACCGCCGCTCTGCGGCTCCTGCCCGATGTCGTGGGTCTCGAGCATCGCGGTGTAGGCCGGGTCCCACTCGGACCACCACTTCGACCCCCGCTGCTCGACCCAACTGTCGAAGTCGGCGAGCGTGATCCGGTTGGGCCAGGTGAGGGCCTGGTGATCCGGGGCCAGGATCGTGACCGGCGAGTCCTCTTCGGAAACCTCCTCGGCGCGCCGCGGCAGCTCGGCTGGGAACGGGGAGACGTCGTTAGGCACCATCTCCTGGGTGTTGTAGAGGACGATCAGGTTGCCTCCGGCTTTCGCGTAGTCGAGCAGCCGCCGGTTGTAGGTGTGGAGGTCCGGGCGCACCGCGTAGGCTCGGGTGCCGGTCATGATGACGTCGTACACTGAGAGGTCTGCGCTGGCGAGCGCTCCGGCATCGAGCAGATCCACCCTCACGCCGAGCTGCTCGATCCCCTCCGGCACCAGGTCGCCAACGCCCATCACGTAGCCGAGGCGAAGGCCCGGCAGCACCTTCACGTCTATGCCCCGCACCTCGGAGCTGGCGGCGTGATAGAGATAGCGCGTCTCGTAGTCGCGGTACTCGATGACGTCGTAGCCTTCTGAGAACTCCTTGCCGCGTGCACAGGCCACGGCGCGCACCTCGTAGCTGCGATCCTCGAGAGACGGAACGCTCACGTCGAAGGAGTAGTTCGCCCGTTCGCCGGGCCGGGAGAAGCTGAAGGGATGGGTGGGCGGCTCAGAGGTCCAGCCGCTGGGCAGGTCCAGCCTCAGCTCTCCGTCGATCTCACCGTGCCAGCCGTTCACCAGCTCGACCTGCAGGGCGACCCGCTTTTCCGACGCCGCGACGGGGATGATCGCGCTCGGTGGGGTGAGCCGCACGCCGATCTCCGGAAGCACCATGAGCTCACGGGTCTCGTGCCCGAAGGGGAGGCGCGCCTCGACGCGCGTCACCACTGACTTGACCTCGATGGGCACGTCGCCGACGCGGTAGTGAGCCACGGCTACGGCGCCCGGTTCCTGATGGGGTCGGCCAAACTGGCTGGCGTCGGCGAGGTCGTAGCGTGGCTGCTGGACGTCCTCGCGTCCGAAGAACGGCCTGCTGAGCGGCGCGTCCTCCGACAGCGTGACGGAGAAGTCGCGCCTCACGACCTCGTTGTTCCCGATCGCCTCGGGCGGAGCCTCCCCACTGGCAGCGATCGACCAACCTTCACCGGCCACAACGGCCATACCGTCGAGACCGACTTCGACGGCGCTCGGATTGACGAGGGTCGCGCGAACGGTGAAGCTCTGGCCGGGCGTGACCGGCTCGAGGGGCGGCGGCGCGGCGGAGCGCCCGGGGCGGCTCGGGGGATCCTCGTAGCCCGCGGGGCGGGCCTTGGCCTCTAGAGTGAGACCCAGGGCGGTCGAGATGGCGTCCTGGAACTGCTCCTGTTTCACCTCGAGGACGAAGACCGCGTCGGGCTCGTCCGAGAGCTGCGCGATGGCGGCCCGGGTGGCGGCCAGCCCGCGGGCCAGGGCCGGCACGCTCGCCAGCGGCTGCGCCAGGCTGAACGACTTCACCGCGGCATCCACCTCTGCCTGAATGGCCGCGAGCGCGGCGCCGGCGCCAGCCGGCTCCGGGCGGCCGAGGGTTGCGAACAGGCCCGTGATGCTCGTGTCGATACCGTCGAAGAAGCCCTCCTCCTTGTCCGGGGCCGCGACGTGGCTCTTCAAGCGTTCGTAGTACGAGATCACGTCGCCCTCGGCGACGCGGCGTCGGCCGCTGACCTGGGAGCGCTGGAAACTGAGGCCGAGATTGGAGAAGTTCTGGTAGGAGGTGCCGAGCCATGGGCTGTAGACGCCCGTGTTCGTGCGGACGTGCCAGGCCTCGTCCTCACGCGCACCGCCCCGGTAGAGCTTGAGAGGTTGCCAGGGGCGCAGCCCCTCGGCGATCTGCCCGGGGAAAGCGTTCGGGTCCCCGGCCATGTCGAAGGCTTCCTGCGTCACCAGGCCGGCCGTCTGATGGTTGCCGTGCCCGTCGCGCTGGTTCCCCTGGAAGCGGGAGATCACGACGAGCGGGCGGTTCATGCGGAGCACCCGGACCACGTCACGTTGCACGTTCTCCTTCCCCCACTTGTCGAGGGCTTCCTCGAGCCGCTTCGAGTACCCGTAGTCGATGGCCGTGGTGAAATACTGGTCGTCGACACCGTAGTAGCGGTCCGCGACCAGCAGCTCTTCGGTCCGAATGAGACCAAGGCCGTCGAACAGCTCGGGGCCGATGGCGTTGGCGCCGGATTCACCGCGGTTGAGGGTCAGAAGCGCCACGCGGGCGCCGAGTCCGCGGCTGAGCCAGGCCAGCACGCCACCGTGCTCGTCGTCCGGGTGCGCGGTCGTGTGGATCGCGCTGGCGGTGGTCTGCAGCTTGAGCAGCTTCTGCCAGGCTCCCCACGCGCCGCGATCCGCCGGGAGCGGCTCGGCGGCGCCGGAGACGGCGGCGAACGAGAGGGCGAAGGCCAGTGAAAGCGTCGACGTTGTGAGTCTCGGTTTGCTCATCTGACTCCTCTTTGCTCTGTGGCCCTGCCGGGGGCCTGTGAAAGGGTACGCGGGCGCCGCTCTCTCAGGGTGAGGACGTAGGCCGAGACGGCCTCGATCTCGGCCGTCGTGAGCAGCCCTTCGAACGCGAACATCGACGTCCCCGTGACGCCGCCTCGCACGACGGTCGCCACATCGGTGGCTTGCTCGCCGTGATCGAGAGGACCGGTCAGTGGCTTGGCCGCGCCCGTCCCCTCGCCTTCTGGCCCGTGACAGACGGCGCATGTCCGCTCGTAAAGCTCCGCCCCGCCGGTCATTGCGGGCGCGCGCTCGCCCGACGCCGGGGCGTCGGACGCGGCCGTCCGCGGCGGCCCTCCCGCTGCGCCGGGCGGGGCGGCCGACTCCAAACCGGGCAGCTCGGACTCAGGGAGCTTGCGTTCCACGAGGAAGTAGCGGCCGGTCTCATTCAGATCCCCGGTGCCGGGGTGCGTCGAAGCATGGCAGGTGGCGCAGGAACGGCCGACGCCGCGCGCGTTCTCGTAGGTGGCTGCGCTCGGGCGCGGGAGCGCGAGCAGTGCGCCGCCGAGGACGGCGGCCGAGGCCAGCACAGCGGCGGCGTCACGCAACGCGACGTCCCTCCGTCCCTCCCAGGTCGGGAAGCGTCGCGGACTCGGGTTGGCGGTAGGCGCGATTGACGGCGTGCACCGCGGCGGCGACGTCGAGGGCATGGCGCGGCCCTTCCCGCGGGGGTTGCCGCGACCGCACACTCGCGATGAACTCGACGAGTCCGGGCTCGGCGGCAGCGCCCGGCGCGGCGTAGTATCGCTCGGCGACGCGCGGCACGGCCGGAGCACCGCGTGGGCCACCGTCCCGAGCGAGACCGTGCATCATGTAGAACCACTCCCGGTACGGCTCGGGCCAGGTCTCGCCGAGGTGCACGTAGGGCTCGTCGCCGGGGCCCGGCGCCAGCAGCAGCTCCTCGCCCTCGATCACCAGGCTACCCTCGGTGCCGATCAGCTGGATCCGCTCGGCGCCCGCGCCGTTCTGAGTCGCACTGAGGCTCAGGCTCAGACCGCCTTCGTACTCGAGACTGGCCACGAGCGTGTCCGGCACCTCCCGCCCGTCCCGCCACCGGTGGACACCGCCGGCGGCGACGACGCGGCGCGGCGCCCCGCAGCCGAGCAGCCAGTGAACGGCGCTCAGCTGGGGCGCGAAGCGCTCGCCGGCCAGGCCCGTCCCGTACTCCCAGTAGCGACGCCAACGGAAGAAGCGCGAGAGCTCGAACGGGTGGTCCGGCGCCGAACCCTGGAACGCCGCGAAATCGATGCTGTCCGGCGAAGCGTCGGGGGGATAGGGCGCCAGCCACGCCTCGAGGGCCGTACCCGTGGGCCAGGTCCCCGAGGCGAAGGTGACGCGTCCGAGACGCCCTTCCTGAATCAGCTCCCGCGCGCGCCCCAGCAACGGTGTCGGGACTCGTCCGGCACTACACATCACGATGCGATCGCTGTGCGCCAGGCCCGACTCGAGCGCCGCGCTCCCCTCGACCGCGTGGGACAAGGGGCTCTCGCAGTAGACGTCCTTCCCATCCGCGATCGCGGAGCGAACGAGCGGCGCGTGCAGATGGTCGGGAGCCGCTACCAGCAGCGCATCGACGTCCGGCCGGCCAAGCAGTTCGTGGCCGTCTGACATCAAAGCGACGGCGTCACCGAGGATCTCCTGGGCGCGGGTGCGGCGACCGGAGTAGGGGTCGGCGACGGCCACGACCGTGACGCCGGGCAGCCGAGCCGCCGCCGCGCCCAGTCGGCTGCCGCGCGCCCCGAAGCCCGCCAGGGCGACGCGCACCGGGGGGACCGAGCGCTGGGCAAAGGCGAGTCGCGGCAGCGCCAGGCTGGCGGCGCCCGCGCACGCTCCGGCGAGGAACGCTCGCCGACCGGGCCGTCGGGCGACGGGCGCCTCAGGCGGGTTCAACCACCCTCCGCTCCTCCCGGCTCCACTGCAGCGTTCGTTTCGTCTCGTAGGCCAGGTTGGCGAGGTGCGCCGTGATGGCCGCATCGTTCCCCATCGCGACGCCCTGGACGGGCTGCTCGCGGCTCCGCACGCGCTCGATGAAGTGCTTCATATGCCACGGCTCGCGTACCTGCGGGCGCTCGTAGCGTCGAAGCACCTTCGGCTCTCGCGCCGTTCGCCTCGGCGGTTCTTCGAGCGGCATCCCCTTCGATTCCCAGAACTCCTCGCGTGCGGCCTGGGGCCACACGCGGGTCGTGTAGCGCCAGTTGGAGGGATAGTTCTCCTCGACGACGCTGTAGCTCCCGAACGTGAGAACCATGGTCGCGAGCGTCCCCATGATGCGAATCTCCATCCCATCGTGCTGGTTGTTCTGGGTCGCCCCGAGGACGGAAACGATGCCTTCGGGATACTCGTAGCCGCCCGTAATCGTGTCGTAGACGGTGCGGTCGTCCTTCCAGCGCAAGCGGCCGCCGACCGCCGTCGTCACCGTCGGTACACCGAGGTCCAGGACAAAGTGGATGGCCGTGATGATATGGACGAGAACGTCCCCCGCGAGACCCTCGCCGTAGTCGCTGTAGGTGCGCCACCGGAACACGCGCTGCGCGTCGAACGGGTGGCGTGGAGCGCTCCCCTGGAAGCGCTCCCAGTCGATCGTCGTCGGCGAGGCGTCTGGGGGGATCGGTTTGACCCAGGCGCTCATCTCGTTGTTCGTGTCCCAGGAGGCCTTGATCTGAGTGACCTGACCGAGCATCCCCTCGGCGATCAGCTGGCGCGCCTCGATCACGTGGGGGGAGCTGGTGTGCTGACTGCCGACCTGGAAAATGCGGTCGCTCTGCTTCACCGCCGCGACGAGAGACTCTCCCTCCGCGATGGCGTGGGTGAGGGGCTTCTCGCAGTAGACGTCCTTACCGGCGGCTACGGCGTCGAGAGACGCGCGTAGATGCCAATGATCCGGAGTCGAGACGATGACGGCGTCCACCTCGGGCGAATCGAGCAGGCGTCGGTAGTCGCGCGTCAGCACCGCGTCGTCGCCCAGAAGCTCCCGCGCCCGCTCGAGATGGCCGTCGTAGCAGGAGGCGGCCCCGACGACTCGCACGCCGTCGACGCGGAGTGCGGCACGGGCGTCGTTCAGGCCCTGGACTCCGAAGCCGATCACCGCGAGGTTCACGGTGTCGCTCGGAGCGGACGCCTGCCCGCGCGCACGCCTTCCGGAGGCCGCCATGAGGGCGACTCCCGCGGCACTCTGCAGAGCGGTAGAAACGAACTCGCGGCGACGGAGCCCGCCCACCTTGCGGCCCCTCGCCCTCACACCGACGCCTCGACCACTGCGGGACGCTGAAGCATCGGGACGCGCGGATCGGGCGGCGGCCAGTCCCGGCGCAGGGCGGCGTAGCGCGGATCGTCGGCGGCTGCCATCGAGCGACGTTCGCCCGCGAGGAAGTTGAGGTAGTAGGCGTCGTAGCCGAAGGCCGTCACGAACGGGTGATAGCCCTTGCGGATCAAGACGAGATCCCCGCTCTCCACCTTCATCGTTTGATCGAGCTCGCCGTCGGCTGTGTACAGTCGCTGGAAGCCGTAGCCATCGGCGCCCTGGATCCGGTAGTAGTAGGTCTCCTCGAGCTCGACCTCGCCGGGGGGGTTGTCATGGTCGTGCTTGTGAGGGGGGTAGCTCGACCAGTTCCCGCTCGGGGTCAGGACCTCGCAACACAGCAATCGGTCGGCGGGAAACTCGGGCGGCAGGATGTCGATGATCTGGCGCGTCGCGTTGCCGCCGCCGCGAACTTCCAGACCGCACTCGGGCGGCCGCACGACCCGCGCCGGAAACCGCTCGCGTGCAGGGGCACGGCCATCGGCAAGCTCGCTCGTCGTCGTCGCCTCGATCTCGAAGCGGGTGTCAGGCGGCAGGTAAAGGGCGTGAGGATAGTCCTCGAAGACGCTCTTGCGAGGGCCGAGGCCGTGCGACTCACCGCCGTCCCAGCTCACGCGGCAACTGCCCGAAAGCAGGACGATGCAAGCCTCGTCACCTCCCGTGACGTCGCTGAAGCGATCTCCAGCGACGATGCGGCGGACCGCGAAGCGGAGCAGCTTCCAGCCGGCCGCCTCGGGGGTCGTCTCGATCAGTGTTCCCGATTCGGCCGCCGGCACCGCTCGGGACTTGAATTGCAGCTCCGTCTCTGACATTCGGCAGCACTCCCGCTCTTCGGACGGCCGAGCGAGGCTCCCGCCCCGCCGCGACCGCCTCGCCAATAAGACTGGGTGCGGAGCCGGCCCGACGGGTCGGCTCCGCACTCAGGGGAGCTAGAAGTACAGCTTGAGCGCGACCTGCATCTCTCGGGGGCTGCCGAGCGTTCTGGTGATGCGACCGAAGCTGCCCCTTCCGAAGCGGTTTCCGGGGAGACCGTAGTTGACCCAGTTCAAGACGTTGAAGGCCTCGAGCCGGAACTCGATGCGCCTATCGTTACCCAGCGGGAAGCCGCGGAACAGAGACATGTTGAGAGTCTTCAACCCCGGTCCCCGCAGGGTGCCCAGGGTGCAGTTTCCGAAGGTGCCGTCTGCGGGATCCGCGAAGGCGTCGGGATTGATCCAGTTGTCGGTCGTCTGATTGCTGGGTACCGGGTCGCCGATGCAGTCGGGGCGAGCCCGCCTCGAGCCGGTCCCGCTCTGGTCGTTGCCCCTGGCGGAGAAGGCCCGGCCGTCGGACAGGGTGAGGATCCCGTTGACGCTCCAGTCGTTGAGGATGGCGCCGCCGATGCCGTCGAGCTCGTTGCTGCGCCCCTGACCGAAGGGCAGCTCGTAGATGAAGCTCAGTGTGAAGCGCTTCGGAATGTCGAAATCCGCCCGGCCGTACTCGCTCGAGACGTCGTGCGTGTTCTGGGGGAACGCTGCTCCCGCGAGGTGGTCGACGAAGTCCGACATCGTCTTCGACCAGGTGAACGAGGCGTTGAAACCGAAACCATCGCTGAAGCGCTTCTGAAGCTGGGCCTGCACGGCGTTGTAGTCGGACCTTCCGTCCGTCCGGATCTGCTCCAGGAAGGCACCCCCGAAGCCGTGCTGGCGGTACGGGTCGACGACGCTGCCGTCCGGCTGGACGATCCCCTGGTTCAGGTCCACCAGCCGGCGGCCGTTGCGGATCTTGTTCCCCACGTACTCGACCGAGAGGGTCGTGTTGTCGGTGAGCCGGAACTCGGGCCCGATGCTGAACTGATGGACGATCGGCGTGTCCTGGTTCGGGTCCTGGATGCGCCAGGCGATCTGGGCCGGGTCGACGTCGTCGGGGCTGATCGGTATGAAGCCCTCGCGCAGGATGAACACCGGCGGGGCGCTCCTGGAGTTCGCTTGGATGTTCGTATCCAGCAGCTGCGGCGGGTTCAGCGACATCTGGCTCTCCGAACCGTAGCGGTCGGTGTGCTGGTAGAAGATCCCGTATCCACCCTTGATTACCCAGCGATCCGAGGGCTGATAGTTGAACGAGATCCGCGGCGCGATGTTGTTGCGGTCGGGGTGCACCAGGGCGCGCGAGAAGATGTCGCCCCCATCCGTCGATGTGAAGATCTCGCCTGTCGCGGGATCGATGTTGGTCATCTGGTTGCCCTTGTCCTGCATCGGCGTGAAGTACTCGTAGCGCACGCCGAGATTCAGCGTCAGGTTCTGGCTCGGCCGCCACGTATCCTGAGCGAAGACGCCAATGCCGTCGGTGTAGATATCCGCCTCGTGGAAGAGCGTGAGCCGCTGCTGGCTCGCGAGACCAAGCAGGAAATCGCCGAGACCCGCGTTCGTGTAGCGGCCGTTGCGATAGCGATGGAAGCCATTCAGGCCGAGCAGGTCGAGGTAGACCACCTGGTCGCGGCGCCGCTCGAAGCCGAACTTGAGGGCGTGGTCACCGGTATTCCAGGACACGTTGCCGGAGAGCTGCAGCACCGACGACTCCTGGAATTGCGGCCGGAAGAACGGCCCTCCGTAGCGCGAGAAGCCGTCGATCTGGGTGAAGGGGATGCCGCCGCTGTAGCGCGGGTCCTCCGGAATGCCCTTGATGCCGTAGCTGGACGCGGGCGGCGTGCCGAAACCGTGATGGAACGTGTCGCCGTCGATGTTGTTCCAGGCCGCTCGCACCTCGCTGAAGACGGAGTTTCCCCAGACAGCCGACCAGCCGAGGACGCCACTCATGGCCCGGACGTCGATCAGGGAGTCGAAGCTACCGGCGGCGATGGGATCGTCTAGCGCGGGGGGCTCGTTGCGGTTCGTGTCCGACCAGCTGTAGCGGACGAAGACGGAGTCGCGGCCCTCCCGGAGCTTGGTGTCGAGGCGGATGTCGAACTGGTCGATCTCGACGTCGAGGATGCCCTGGCTGAAGTAGTTGCCGCCCCGGTACCCGCCGGGGATGCCTTCGCGGGCGATCTCGGCGGCGACATTGGGCTGCGGCAAGATGTCGAGCAGGGTGGTCGCCACCGGGTCGATGCACGACGGCAGGATGATCTGGCCCGAGACGCAGCCGGGCGCGAAGGGTGAGTCCCGGAGGCTGCGGTCCAGCTCGGTGAGGTCGCCCGTCCGCATCCGGGCTGTCGGGATGCTCGAGAACGTGTCCTGCGCCTGCTGGGTACGCTCCCCCTGGTAGTCGACGAAGAAATACAACTTGTCCTTGATGATCGGGCCCCCGAGCGTCGCTCCATAGATCTTCTGGTCGAACTTGCCCTTTTCCTCTCCGGCCTGCTCGGTGAAGAAACGGGTGGCGGTGAGCGCCTCGTCGCGGAAGAAGCCGAAGACGCTGCCTCTGACGGCATTGGTCCCCTGCTTGATCGAGGCGTTGATAATGGCGCCCGCCGAGCGGCCGAACTCCGCCGAGTAGGTCCGGGTCTGGATGCGGAACTCCTCGAGGGCGTCGACCGGAGGTTGAATCACCTGCGGTGTGCGCTCTTGCAGGTTGGTCGAGAAGGAGTTGTTGTCGCCGCCGTCGAGTGTGTACTGATTCCAAGTGGCGAGGTTGCCGTTGGAGTTGAAGAACGTGTCTTCACCGCGGCCGGAGATTCCGGTTCCGGCCTCGACGACGCCCGTCTGGAGCAACGCCAGCTCCGCGTAGCGCCGGCCCAGGAGCGGCAGGTCGGTGAGCTGGCGCTCGTCGACCGCGTAGCCCATGTCGGCCGTCTGCGTTTGCAGCACCTCGGCGCCGCCCTCGACGATGACCTCCTCGGTCATGGCGCCGATCGAGAGCGAGAGGTTCACCTCGAGCCTCGTCTGGATGTTCAGCCGCAGGCCCTGTTTGACCGAGCGCTGGAAGCCCTGTAGCTCGGCGGCCACCGAGTAGCTGCCGATCCTGAGGTTCGGGATCGAGTACTCCCCCCGCTGATTGGTCACCGTAGTGACCGAGATGCCGCTGCCTTCCTGGGTTGCGGTGACGCTGGCGCCCGAGACGACTGCTCCGGTCGCGTCGGTGACGGCACCGACGATCGAGCCGGTGTCGAGCTGTGCGCTGGCGGCCGGTGCGAAGGCCATCAGCACCGCCAGGGCGAAAGCCCCGGTGACGATGATCGGTATCCTGCTTCTCATCTCACTACTCTCCTTCAGTTAAGGCGGTCAACGACCCCCCACCCCCCACCGACCCGGCGCGCGTCTCGCGCTGGATCGCTTCCTCTCCGGCCGGTCCCTGTCGGGCTTGTACTACGGCCGTCAAGATCATTGCCGCCGCCGAAGCGACGACCACCGCATACGCCGTCTCGAAGTTCCAACGCTCGGCGACGAAGCCGAGGCTGGGCGAGATCACGACTGCCCCGAGCCAGCCACACGTGATGGCGAGGCCGAGCGCCGAGCCCGAGGCTCCCGTGAAGCGCCCGCTGAGCAGGCCCAGAGTCGTCGGAAAAATTGCCGCCATGAACAGCCCCGCCACGAACAGCGTCGCCGTCGCCACGCCCCCGCTGCGGGTAGCGAGGATCATCGCGAAGCATACTGTCGCGCCGGTGACGCTGACCAGGAGCACCGCGTGCGGCGACACCCGCATCAGCAGCCGCGAGTTGATCAGCCGGCCGATCATGATCGCCACCGGGAAGATCGCCAGCGAGCGCGCCGCCTCGACGTTGCCCAGCCCTTGGCGGTCGCCGAAGTAGGTGACCTGCCAGTCCCAGATCGACTGCTCTGTTCCCACATAGAGAAAGATCAGAAGCGCCGGCACCAGAAAGGCCGCCGAGCGGATCACGCGCCCCGCGCCCGCCAGGGTGTGGACCGTCGCGGCACGGGGCGGCGGGAAGCGCGTTGTGGCGAGGTAGGTCAGAACGGCCGCCGCCAGCGCGGCCAGGGCCATGAGCACGGGCGTGACGCCGCCTTTCTCTTGCAACGGCACGAGCACGAAAGGCGTGACGAAGGCGCCGACGCCGAAGAAGAAGTCGAGCAGGTTCAACGAGGCCGCCCGGTGCGTGGGATTGAGCTCCGCGATCAGGGCGTGGCCCCCCGTGACGACGGCACTGCCGCCCGCGCCCATGAGCACGGCGGGAAGTAGCAGCCACGGAAACACCTGGATCATCTCGAACGACAGCAGCCCGGCCACCACCAGCCCGACCGCGGCGCACAACACCGCCTTCATCCCAACCCTGTCCAGCGCCGGCCCGGCCACCACGCTACCGATCACCAGGCCGGTGGAGAGCGCGACGAACATCGTCCCCGACTGGCTCAGCGACATGCCCGACCGATCCCTCAGGGCGGGCAGCACCGCGCCGAGCAGCCCTGCGATCGAGCCCCAGACGAAGACGCCCAGGAAGCCGGCCCACATCAATCGCACGGAGGAGATCGAGGCCGTCATACGCTCGGCCTCGCGGGTCCGTTTGGAGCCGTGCTCGGGTCGAGGCCGAGGCGTTCGGCCGCGTAGCGTCTCGACCCCTCCACGACCTCGGGCAGCCGGCCGCGGCCGTCGAGCTCCACGTCCGCCCAGCCGTCGAAGCCCGCGTCCTTCATGAGGCCAACCAGTGCCGGGAAATCGACGTCGCCCTCGCCGAGCGGCAGAAAGCGGCCGCGGGCACCTGCGGCCGGACGTCGGTAGTCCTTGAAGTGTGCGTGGACGATCCGGTCGCGATAGGTCTCGAACACTTCCACCGCATCGGATCCGCCGGCGACCAGGTGGCCAGTGTCGGGAGCGAGGAAGAACCAGCGCGGATCGGTTCCGTCCATCACGCGCGCGATCTCCTCGCGGCTCTCGACGAGGCTGCCGACGTGAGGGTGGACGCCCAGGCGGACGCCATGTGTCTCGAGGGTCCGGCGCCCCAGCTCGTCGGCGGCCCGGTTGTAGGCGGCGAAGTCCTCTTCGGTCTTCCGCTCGGCGTGCGTCCCCCCGACCACGAGCATCCGAGCGGACGCGCGCTCGCAGAATGCCGCGGCGTGGAGGTTCTTGCGGGTGTTCTCGTACGCCTCGTGTGCGTGTTCGAGATCGGTCGAGCTGTAGAGCGCTGCGAGCCGCACTCCGCAGGCGGCCATCGCCTCGTGGAACTCCGCCTCGCGCCCCTCGTACAGCTCCGCGATCGTGTACTCCCCCTCGATGCCCCGAAAACCCGCCTCGCCGACGGCCCGTGCGCCCGCCCACCACGCCTCGGGGAAGTGGCGGCCGAAGCCGTAGATCTGATAACCGATCCGGATCCGTGCTTCGGCCGGCGCGGCGATCGACCCGACACCGCCGATCGTCCCGACGGCCGCAAGACCGCCGAGCGTCCGCAGGAAGTCGCGCCGGTCATGGCCGCTTCGAGCCACGCTCACAGCTCTCCCCGGTTGAAGTGCCCGACGATGGCGTCCGCCTGACGCAGGGCCAGCGCCATGATCGTGAGGGTCGGGCTCTTGTCGGTCTGCTGGGTGAAAGAGCTGCCGTCGGCCACGAACAGGTTCCGAACTTCGTGGCTGCGCCCGAATCCGTCCAGGACGCCTTCGTTCGGGTCCGCCGTCATCCGGCAGGTTCCGACCTCGTGCTCGCTGGTGCCGGCCTGCGTGTTGGAGCGGCTGGTCGTGATGTGCTCGGCGCCTGCCCGCTCGAGGATCATCGTGAACTTCTCCTTGATGTCCTCGAAGATGCGCCGATCGTTGTCACAGGAAGCGGAGTGGATCTTGGCCACGGGGACGCCGAACGCGTCGGTCTTGCCCGCGGGATCGATCTCGACGAACGTGCCGGGATTGTCGAGCTTCGCCCCGAAGCCGAGCAGCCGGACGCGTGCCTGATAGCGGTCTCGAATGCCCTGCTTGAGGGCGACGCCGAAGCCGTCGAGCTGCGAATCGATCCCCTTGCCACTGCCCGAGCGCCCCTCCCAGCCGCGGATGAAGTCCTTCTGGTAGCTGCGGGTAAAGCGAGGGATCATGACGCCGAACGTATACCCGTCGTCGTTGTAGGCGCGGTGGCCGTAGAGCTGAGGCAAGAAGCCGTTCGCCGATGCCTGGACGTGGTCGTTGAGGTGCTTGCCGACGTGCCCGGAGCCGTTCCCGATTCCATCGGGATAGAGGGTCGACTTCGAGCTCAAGAGGATGCGCGCCGTCTCGATAGTCGAGGCGGCGACGACCACCGCTCGGGCGCGCACCTCGTAGTCCTGCCCAGTCAGGCGATCGAGAAAACGCACCCCTGAAGCGAGCCCGGTCTCGGGGTCCGCAAGCACCTCCGCCACAACCGAGTTCGGCCGGAGCTTGAGGTTGCCGGTCCGCAGCGCGTCGGGGTAGAGATGGTAGTTCGACGAGAACTTCGCGCCGCTGCGGCAGCCCTCCATGCAGTTGCCGACGTAGCTGCACGGTGCGCGCCCCGGGCCCATCTCCCGTGTCGCGATCATCTTGGGTGTGTGGCTGTAGAGCAGAAGCGGCAGCTCGCCGGTCAGGCTCTCACACGCGTGCTGAACGATCCGCTCGCCACAGCGCAGGGCCTGCGGCTCCTGCGGCAACCCCGCCGGGCAGTCGGGGTGGCCCTCGGACGGCCCGACGCGGCCGAGGTTGACGTCGATCCAGTCGTAGTAGGGACGCAGGTCCTCGTAGTCCAGCGGCCAGACCGGGCCGAACCCGTCGTGCTCGGCCTCCTCGAAGTCGAGTGGGCTCATGCGCGGCGCCACTCCGGCCCACCAGGTGCTCCGCCCTCCAACGTTTCGGTAGCGGCGCCAGTACCATCCCTCACCTTCGGTCTGGTAGTCGTCCTGGTCGGCGTAAAGAAAGTAGTCGGATCGCTTCCAGCTCCCCGGACCCGGGCGGCTGCGCCGGCGTGTGACCTCCTCGTAGCCGAGGCGCGGGTAGGCGTCGTAGTACTGCTCGAACGAACCCAGGTCCTCGTCGACGCACCAGGGGCCGTACTCGAGGTTGAGCACTTTGAGTCCCCCGCGCGCCAACCGGTAGGCCGAGCAGCCGCCGCCGGCTCCCGTGCCCACCACGATGACGTCGAACTCCGGTGCCTTCACCGGCCGCCTTTGCCTCGCGGCAAGTTCGGCCGCGGATGCTGCAACGGGTCGGTGTGGGAGCACGCGCCGGGGAACGAAGCGTGAAACTCGTGACCCACCCAGCCCAGCTCGCCCACCTGGCCGATCTCCGACCGGTAGTAGGCGCGCACGGTCTCCCGCTTCAGCCTGGCGAAAAGCTGCTGGTCCTCCTCCGCGCCGTTCGGCATTCCGGTCAGGACCTCGTCCTGCTGCTCAGATGTCACGGCCGCGAACCCGCTTTTGAAACGCGTCCGGCAGCGCTCGTCGAGGACGGCGGTGATCCGCCCGAGCGCCTCTCGCAACTCGGGCTCGAACTGCGCGACGTCGTCGAGATACCAATGCACCCCCGCATCCGCAGCGCCCGGCGTCTCGGTCGACGGCAGGATGCGGTCCACCGCCCGTTCGAGCGTCCGCAATTCCGGCATCGTCAGGCTGCGGGGAGTCGTGCCAGTCGCCAGGGGCCGGAGGTTGGCAATGGCGTCCGGCGCCGACTCCTGGGCGCCCGCGAGAGCACGCGGCGCGAGTGTCGCGCCCGCAGAGGCGACGCCCAGCAGCTTGATCGCGCTACGGCGATCTAAGCGCTTCGCTGACCGGCGGCCGGATTGCGAACCGATCGGACCGCGTTCCATGAGACCCCTTGGCGGGTACTGGGTTTCGAGTGAACTTCGGCGCGATTCTGACAACGTCGTCACAGACCTGTCAAGTCCTATTCCTCAGCTTTTCCAAGGGCGGCGTTCCATTTTTTGGATTGGATTTGCACGCGCGAAATTCCATTTCCCTGGATCGGAGAAAGGCGTGGCTGCCCCGGGCCTGCGTCACCAGCTCACGACACTCGCGGCTGGGTCCGGCCGTCGGGTCCACCAAACGGATCGGGCCAGCGAAGCGGTTCGCTGGGATCCCGAGTTTGCTACACTCCGGTGACAGTTGCAGGGATCCTCGAAGCGTCTATCGCGTCTCCGGAGGGCGCTTGGCCAACATCTACAGCGTCGCCAAGCTCGCACGCGTCTCGGTTGCCACGGTTTCGGCCGTTGTCAACGAGACAGCCTACGTCTCCCCCCAACTCAAGACGCGCGTCAAGGCCGCCATCGCCAAGCTCGGCTACCAACCGAACCTGGTTGCTCGGAGCCTCGCGATGCGCAAGTCCCACACCCTGGGGATGATCGTCCCCGACATCGCCAACCCCTTCTGGCCCGAGGTGGTGAGGGGAGCCGAGGACCGCGCCCACGAGTCCGGCTACACCCTGGTGCTGTCCAACAGCGATGACGAGTCGCGCAAGGAAGAGCTCTACCTGAGGCTGTTCCACGCCAAGCGTGTGGACGGCGTCATCCTCTCCAAGGCGCCCGGGAAGCCGAACCGGGAGCTGCTCGAGCAACTCGCCGCGGCCCACATTCCGATCGTCCAGGTGACGCGCCTGGCGCTCGGGAACGAACATGACTCCGTGGTCCTCAACGACCGCGACGCCGCCTACGAGGCCGTCTCGCACCTGCTTCGAATGGGCTACCGGCGGATCGGGATGGTCGGAGGACTCGGGGATGTCACGACGACCCGGCGACGTCTGAGCGGCTACCGACAGGCCCTGAAAGACTGGAGGCGTCCGTTCGATCGTGCGCTGGTGGTCAAGGGCGACTTCCGGGTCGGCTCGGGCTACGAAGCAGGCCTCGACCTGCTCAAGAAACGGGTCGACGCCGTCTTCATCTCCAACTATCAAATGGCCGTCGGTTTCGTAAAGGCGCTTCGCCAATACCGGCTGCGCTGCCCTCACGACGTCGCGATCGTGACGTGCGACGACTACCCCTGGGTGGACGCCTTCGAGCCGCGTCTCACCACCATCAACTTCCCGAAGCACGACCTGGGTTATGTGGCGGCCCGCGTGTTGATCGAACGACTCGCTGACCGCAAACGTCCCGTCGAAACGATCGAGATGAAGAGCTCATTGACGATTCGCGATTCATGCGGCTACCACCTGCGCGAGGCGAGCGAGCAGATGCCTGTTCGACCGCGGCTCCAAAGACGCTCCAGCCAGGCCCGATGACCGACGCCGGCGCGCCGCTCGACCTGCTGGCGATGGGCCGCAGCTCGATCGACCTCTACGCACACGAGCTGGGTGTGCCGCTCACCGGCGTCCTGAGCTTCGACGCCTACGTCGGCGGCTGCCCGACCAACGTGAGCGTCGGAGCGAGACGGCTGGGGCTCCGGACCGGGCTTCTCACGGCCGTCGGGGACGATGAGGTCGGAGATTTCGTGTTGCACTTTCTGCGCCGCGAGGGGGTCGACGTGTCGAACGTCCCGCGCAAGCCGGGCCGGCGCACGAGCGCGGTGATCGCTTCGATTCGGAGTGGCGACTCGTTCCAGCTGACGTTCTACCGGGACAACTGCGCCGACGAGGCCCTCGACGTCGAAGACGTCGAGGCCATTTCGATGAGTGGAATTCGGGCCTTGTTCGTCACCGGCACAGGCCTGAGCCGGGATGTCAGCCGGGCGGCCACGCTGTTGGCGGCCAACAGGGCTCAGCGGTCCGGAGCGTTGGTCGTCACCGATATCGACTACAGGGCCGACCTGTGGCCGTCGGCCGACGAGTTCGGCATCAAGCTGCGGGAGCTGCTCGGCCTGAGCCGGTTGGGGATCGGGACCGAGGAGGAAGCGCGCGCCGCGATGGGGACCGGCGACGCGGACGACGCGGCGGCCGCCATCATCGCGGAAGGGCTCGAGATCTTCGTCCTGAAGCGCGGACGAGTCGGCTGCACGATCTGGTCGGCCGATCGGGAACCGGAGGACGTGCCGCCTTTCGAGGTCGATCCCATCAGCAGCCTCGGCGCCGGCGACGGGTTCGCCAGCGGGTTTCTGTACGGCCACCTCCAGGGTTGGCCGGCGTCCCGATCAGCGAAGCTCGGCAACGCCGTCGGCGCGATCGTGGTCACGCGCCACGGCTGCGCGAACTTCATGCCGACGCTGCCAGAGGTCGAGGGATTCGTGCAGGAACACGGCGGTTGGTGACCGGGCCGTCAGGCGCCAGTGCGGTCGAGCCCTTCGCGGCCCGGCTGGGCAATGCGCCTGTGAGCTGGGGGGTCTATGAGCCCGGCCCGAAAAACCCCGCATTCGGCGGCGTGCTCGACGGCATCGCCGAAGCGGGCTACCCGGCCACCGAGCTGGGTCCCTTTGGCTATCTCCCCACCGAACCGAACGCCCTCGGCGAAGAGCTCGCGAGCCGTGGACTGTCTCTCGCATCGAGCTTCGTGCCTCTCGCCCTCGACGACCCCGAGGCGCGGCGCGGAGCCGTCGAGACCTCCCTGGAGGTCGGCCGCCTGCTCGCCGCCCACGGCGTCGGCGAGCTGATCATCGCCGACGATGAGGATCCAGGCCGGATGCGGATCGCCGGTCGCGTGCCCCCGGACGGCAGCGCGGGCTGGGACGACGCTGCCTGGCGGGCAGTCGCCGCCACGCTCGATGCCATCGGCGCAGAGTTGCGCGCCGAGCTGGGAATGAGTGTCGTCGTTCATCATCACGCCGGAACCTTCATCGAGACACCGGCCGAGATCGAGCGGTTGCTCGCCGCCACGGACCCGGATCTGGTGGGGCTGCTCGTCGACACAGGGCACATGGTGTACGGGGGCGGTGATCCGTGCCGGATGCTCGATCTCCACGGCGAGCGGGTTCGCTACGTGCACCTGAAGGACGCGTCGACCGCCCTCCTGGAACGCGTGCGCGGCAGCGACATCGCGATGCCCGAAGCGTGGCGGCGCGGCGTGTTCTGTCCACTGGGCGACGGCGTCGTCGATTTCGCGGGCGTCGCCGAGCGACTGCAGGCCCGGAACTATCGCGGTTGGATGATCGTCGAGCAGGACGTGGTGCCTCGAGCCGACGGCGGCTTGGTCCCGGACCCGCAGCAGAGCGCGAGGAAGAGCCGGGAGTTCGTCAGGCAGAGCTTCGGCGTATGAGCCAGCCGCTGCGGGTTGCCATCGTCGGGTGCGGCGGGATCGCCCAGATGATGCACCTCCCGACCCTCACGGAGCGCCCCGATCTCTTCACCGTCGTCGGCATGGCCGACGTGAACCGGGACACCTTGACTGCCGTCGGCCGCCGCTTCGGCGTGGCCGTTCTCACCGACGACCATCGAGAGCTCGTGGCCCGCAAAGAGGTCGAAGCGGTTCTGCTGTTGACGCCGGGCCGACACCGGGATCAGGTGCTGGACGCGCTGGCCGCCGGACGCCACGTCTTCGTCGAGAAGCCACTCGCGTTCAGCCTGGCGGAGTCCGAGGAGATAGCGGAAGCTGCGAGACGTGCGCCGGGCCGGTTGATGGTCGGCTATCACAAGCGGCACGACCCGGCGTACCAGCGCGTCGCCGAGGAGCTGCGGGAGCTCTCGGACCTCCGCTACGTGGAGGTCACGGTGTTGCACCCGGACGATTCGGCCTACCGCTCGCACCACGCTATCGTGCCGCCGGTGAGCCACGACGTGCCCAGCCTGGAGGTGGATGCAGACGCCCAGGTGCGAGGGCAGGTCGCGGGCCCACTTGCCGAGGCCATGGAACAGGGCCTCGGGAAAGCGGCCTCGGAAGAGCACCGCGTGGCGCTGTTCCTGCTCTTTCAGAGCCTGATCCACGACCTCAACGCGGTGCGCGGCATCCTTGGCGAACCGCGCGAAATCCTCTCTGCCCACGTCTGGCGGAACGGATTTGCACAGACTTCCGTGACGCGCTTCGACGGCGACGTTCGAGCCAGCCTCACTTGGATCTCCGTCCCGGGGCTGAAGAGCTACGAGGAACGCCTTCGCTTCGTCGCGCCCGACCGACGCCTCACGCTGACGTTCCCATCTCCTTACTTGCGGAACGCGCCAACGCCGCTGCGCATCGAACGGATGCAGGGGGAGGAGCTGGTCGTCGAGGATCGGACGGTCTCGTACGAGGAAGCGTTCCAGGCCGAGCTGCATCACTTTCGATCGTGCGTCCGCGAAGGGAAGCCACCGGCGACGTCCGCCGACGACGCCGTCGCGGACGCGCGCTGGATTCAGGCCATCGCCGCCGTTTGGCAACGCGACGATGCGAGGAGGATCGAGGCATGAAGACCAGGCGACTCACGGTCGCGGCCGCTATCGTCGAGTTTCTCAAGCGTCAGTACGTCGAGCGCGACGGACGCGAGCACCGCTTGATCGCGGGTGTCTTCGGCATCTTCGGTCACGGCAACGTGGCGGGGATGGGGCAGGCTCTCGAGGAGTACGGAGGCACGGAGCTCCCCTACCTGCAGCCGAAAAACGAGCAGTCGATGGTGCACACCGCCGCCGCCTACGCCAAGGCACGGCGGCGGCTCGGCACGTACGCCTGCACCACCTCGATCGGGCCGGGGGCCACGAACATGGTCACCGGCGCCGCCGGGGCAACCGTGAACCGAATACCCGTCCTGCTGCTCCCGGGCGACATCTTCGCGAATCGGGCTCCGTCCCCGGTTCTCCAGCAACTGGAGAGCCCGCACACGATGGACGCCAGCGTCAACGACTGCTTTCGGCCGATCTCGCGCTATTGGGATCGCATCAACCGACCGGAGCAGCTCATGACGGCGCTGCCGGAGGCGATGCGAGTGCTCAGCGATCCCGCGCTCACCGGAGCCGTGACGATCGCGCTGCCGCAGGACGTGCAGGCCGAAGCCTGGGATTTCCCCGAGAACTTCTTCGAACTGCGCACGTACAAGATTACCCGCCAGCGGCCGGATCCCGGGCGGCTGAAGGAGGCGATGGGCCTGATCCAGACTGCGCGTCAGCCCTTGATCATCGCCGGTGGAGGCGTGTTCTACTCGGAGGCCGAAGCCGCGATTGACGAGCTGGTCGAGGTCACGGGAATTCCGGTGGCGGTGACTCAAGCCGGCAAGGGGACGCTCTCCGAACGCCACGCCCGTGGACTCGGCGGCGTCGGCGCCGCTGGCTGCCAGGCGGCCAATCGGGTCGCCCGGGACGCGGATCTCGTGATCGCCCTCGGGACCCGGCTCTCGGACTTCACCACCGCCTCGAAGACGCAGTTCACAGCGGCCGGAGTGCGCTTCGTGTCGGTGAACGTCGACTCCTACGACGCGCACAAGCACGGTGCGGTGCCGATCCTCGCGGACTGCCGGACGGCACTGCAGGAGCTGAAGGCGGGCCTCGCGGGACACCGCATCTCCGAAGCGTACGCGGCCGAGATCGACGCGGCGCGGGCGGAGTGGTCCGAGACGCGCGAAACGGTGGTCCATCCGGTCCGAACCGCCAGCTCGGCGCTGCACCAGGGCGAGGTCATCGGGATCCTCAACGACCAGCTGGGTGACGACGCCACGATCGTCCACGCCGCCGGCGGCCTGCCGGGCGACCTCTTGAAGTTGTGGCAGAGCCGCGCCTCGGGCGACTATCACTCCGAGTACGGCTACTCCTGCATGGGCTACGAAGTCGCGGGGGCGCTGGGCGTGAAGCTCGCACAGCCGGAGCGCGAGGTCTACGCCGTCGTCGGCGACGGAAGCTACCTGATGCTGAACCACGAGATCGTGACATCGCTTCAGGAAGGCCGCAAGATCACAGTCGTGCTTCTGGACAACCACGGCTTCCAGTGCATCCACAACCTGCAACGGGGCTCCGGCGGTCGGAGCTTCGGCAACGAGTTCCGGGCCCGCGCCGAGTCGGGGCGACTCGAAGGAGCGAACGTCGAGATCGACTATGTCGCGAACGCGGCGAGCCTGGGCGCCGCCGCCTTCGCGGCGAGCGATGCGGCGGGCCTCGTCGACGCTTTGAAAAAGGCCCGCGCCGAATCCCGGACATCGCTGATCTACGTCCCGGTCGACCCGCGTGCGACGGTTCCGGGCTTCTCCTGGTGGGATGTGCCCGTGGCCGAGGTTTCCGAACAGGCCGAGGTGCGCGAAACCCGGCAGCGCTACGAGGAGGCACGCAAGCAATGGATCTTCTACTACTAGACGCACCCGGGCGACTCTCGTCCGGCAGCCGATTCTGCACGCCTGCCCGCGGCCGCGCCCGTGCCGCCGTGAAGAGCCGGGCGGGGGCTGCACTGGGCTGGCTCTCGCCCGTCGCCCTCGCCGGCGTGCTTTTGCTCCCCGCCGACGACGCACGGGCTCAAGTCCGCGAGCCTCCCTACCCGTCGGCCGCCCACGGCGGCAACTACATGCGCAACTTCTACTTTCCACCAGCGCCGAGCAGCACACCGTGGGCGCCGAGCTGGTCTCCCGACGGCGCCTGGATCGCCGTCGGGATGAGCGGCTCGATCTGGAGGGTTTCCGTCGAGACGGGAGCCGCCGAAGAACTCACCAGCGGAGGGAAATACCACTCCTCCCCGACCTGGTCGCCCGACGGTCGCTGGATCGTCTACACCGCGGACGACGATCGGCGATCGATCCAGCTCGAGATCCTGAATGTCGAAACAGGCGAGACGCGACCGCTGACGGACGACGAGTCCATCTACGTCGACCCCGTCTTCTCCGCGGATGGGACGCGGCTCGCCTACGTGTCGACGAGACCCGACGGGCACTTCAACGTGGTCACGCGCGAGCTGCGCAACGGTGAATGGACGGGCCCCGAGGTCCCCATCACGAGCGACAACAGCTTCGGCCGAAGCCGACTGTACTTCGGCGAGTGGGACATGCACATCTCGCCGACGTGGCTGCCCGACGGCAAGGAGCTGCTGCTCGTCTCCAACCGGGACGTCCCGCTCGGCTCCGGCAACGTCCTGCGCGTGCCGGCTGTGGCTGGCGGGATCCAAAGCGCGCAGACGGTCCTGGCGGAGCAGACCCTCTACCGCACCCGCCCGGACGTCTCACCCGATGGGGCGCGCTTCGTCTACTCGTCGACGCGCGGCGCCGCCGATCAGTTCAGCAACCTGTACGTGCAGCCGACGCGCGGCGGCGAGCCCTACAAGCTGACGTTCTTCCAGCACGACGCCTTCCATCCCCGCTGGTCGCCTGACGGCCAGTGGATCGCCTACATCGACAATCGCGGCGGCCTGCCGCGGCTCGCCCTGCTCGAGACTCACGGCGGCGAGCGGCGCACGCTCTCGGTGACGGAGCGGCGCTTCAAGTGGGCCACGGGGGTTCTCGCTGTGCGGACCGTGGATGGCGGCAGCGGCGAGCTCACGGCTTCTCGCATCCTCGTGACGGCGTCGGACGGGAAGTTCTACGCTCCGAAGGACGCCTACGCGCGGATCGCCGGCCTGGGCGGCGACCACCTCTTTCACACGACGGGCAGCTTCACGCTCGAGCTGCCGGTGGGACGCGTCGCTCTGGAGGCGGTCAAGGGGTTCGAGTTCTGGCCCAAGCAGGCGGAAGTGGAGATTCGAGCGGGCGAGGTTTCGACGCTGACACTCGAGCTCGAGCGGATGACCGACATGGCCGCCAAAGGATGGTACAGCGGGTCGACTCACGTCCACATGAACTACGCCGGCAACCTGCACAACACACTCGAGAACCTGATGATGATGTCGGACGCCGAAGACCAGGACGTGGTGAACGAGCAGGTCGCCAACAAGGACAACCGCATCCTCGATCATCAGTTCTTCGTCCCCGGGGGAGGGCCGCATCCGCTGTCCGAGCCCGACCGACTCCTTGTGGTGGGTCAGGAATACCGCCCGCCTTTCTACGGTCACGTCTTTATGCTGGGCTTGCGGGAGCATCTGATCTCGCCTTACACGACCGGCTACGAGGGGACCGCGATCGAGAGCCTGTACCCGAGCAACACGGACATGCTCCGCAAGGCGCGCGCGCAAGGCGCCACGGTCGGATACGTCCATGCCTTCGGGGGCGACAGTGATCCGCTCGAGGGTAGCCTCGGAGGTGGCAAGGGATACATGGTGGATGCCGCCCTCGGAACGACCGACGCCGTCGAGTGGTCGGCTCCGGGTCGGGCGGGCTTCTACCCCTGGTACGCCACCCTCAACAACGGCCTCCGTGTGACGGCCGTGGGCGGCGAGGACTCCATCAGTAACCTGCACGCCAGCAAGCTGGTCGGCGCCGTCAGGACCTACGTCTACACCGGGGAGCGCGGGCTCGACATGGAGGCCTGGTTCGAGGGGCTCAGGAAGGGTCGCGCCTTCGTGAGCTCCGGGCCGCTCGTGGAGCTCACCGCGGGCGGGCGGATGCCCGGGGAGGAGATCGCGTTGCCAGCGGGCGGTGGAGACGTCCGGGTCAAGCTACGAGTCCGCTCCATCACACCGCTCGACAAGGCGGAACTGGTGTTCAACGGTGAGGTCATCGAGACAATCAGTTTCACCGGCGACCGAAGATCTCTCGATCACGAAGCTTCCATCCGAGTCTCCCGAAGCAGCTGGCTTCACGCCCGGGTCGAGGGCCGACCCGAGGAGCGACATCCCCTCGACAGCCGCTGGGCCCAGGCCTTCACGAACCCGGTGTGGTTCGAGGTCGGTGGTCAACCGGTCCGAAGCCGCGCCGCTGCTGAATACTCGATCCGCTGGATCGACCGCCTTCGCGAGATGGCGGAGGAATGGCCCGGTTGGCGCTCCGAGGACGAGAAGCGACACGTCTTCCAGCAGTTCGATGCCGCTCGAAGCGTGTATGAGCGCCTCGCCTCGGAGGCCGAACGGTGAGCGGCGAGCGGCGCCAGCAGGGTGCGGGATGGACGTCCGTCAGCGCCGACGCGTAGCAGTACCAGGTCACTCGGTGGCCGACCGACTCTTTCCCGCACAGGGCGCACGGGGCAGGAAGGTTCGCATCGACTCCGACTGGTACCACGTCGTCGGTGTGCTGCGCGATCACGCGAGCGCCGATCCCCGCACATCGCGCCTACGGAGCTACGATCTCAACCGATCGATTCTGATTCCGTTGACGGCTTTCGACTACGAACTGCGCTCGGCCGACGAGGTCGATGAGATCGTAAAGCGGACCCGGTTTTCTTGGACACGAAACTAGGGAAAGTCATCTTGTTCAAGGAGACTCGATCGATGAAGCAGGTCAGGCGCAAGAGGTCTGAGAGGAAGAAGGGAGTGGGCGAGACGGAGGGAGCCCGGAGGGCGCCCGGAGTTTCGCCCACCGGCGGCGCGGTGGTGGGCGCCTTGGGTCCCGGGCAGCGTTGGAGCGTGGCGCGCAAGCGGGAGGTCGCACTGCGGCTGCTGCGCGGGGAGTCACTCGAAGCGCTGTCTCGTGAGCTGTCCGTGGAGATGCACCGGCTGCAGCGCTGGCGTGATCAAGCCATGGCCGGGATCGACGAGTCGCTGCGGGAGCGCAATGGCGACCCGCTGAAGGTGGAGCTGGACGCGGCGGTCAAGCGGGTGGGCGAGCTCAGCATGGAGAACGAGCTGTTGCGGAAGAAGATCGGGGCGCCCCGCCCTTTGGCCTTCGGGAGGTCGCGGCGATGAGTGCGGCGATCTCCCCTGCGACAGGCCGGGCCTACGGGGTGGAGCGGGTGTGCCGGGTGTGGAAGCTGGCCCGCTCGAGCTACTACTCCCAGCTCGGCGAGGCGGCTCCCGAGATGGTCCGCGCTGGCCGACGTGGTCCCAAGCCCAAGGTGTCTGACGAGGAGCTGTTGCGGCTGATCCGAGAGGACCTGGCGGCCTCGCCGTTCGTAGGAGAAGGACATCGCAAGGTCTGGGCGCGGCTCAAGGTGCTGCGCCAGGTGCGCGTGTCGCGCAAGCGGGTGCTGCGGATCATGCGTGAGCACCACCTGCTGTCGCCGCGTCGGGTACGCCAGGGCGAGGGGCTGCTCCACGAGGGGACGATCACAACCGATGCGCCCAACCTGATGTGGGGGACGGACGGGGCGAGAGTTCTCACGGCAAAGGACGGCTGGGGCTGGATCTTCGTCGGCGTCGAGCACTTCAACAGCGAGTGCGTCGGCTACCACGTGTGCAAGAAGGGGACGCGCTACGAGGCCCTCCAGCCCATCGCCATGGGGCTGACGCAGCTCTTCGGCTCGGTCGAGGCGGGTGTGGCTCGTGGCCTCGAGCTGCGCATGGACCACGGGACGCAGTACCTCTCGGACCACTTCCTCAACCAGCTGCGTTTCTGGGGCATCACGCCCAGCTTCGCCTTCGTCGAACAGCCGCAGACCAACGGAGTGGCCGAGCGTTTCATCCGGACTCTCAAGGAACAGATCATTCATGGCCGCGTCTTCCACACCCTCGAGGAGGTGCGCCAGGCCGTGGCTGCCTTCGTCAAGCGCTACAACCAGCAGTGGCGCGTCGAGAAGCTGGGATTCCTCACCCCGCGCGAGGCCCGCGACCAGCACGGCCAGGGGAAGGCCGCGTGAACCTCGAGGTCATCAAAGAGGGGCTACCCCAGGTATGGACTCACCTCGCCGCGTCGATCCTGGGGCATCCTCGTGCGTCGTTTTCGGGATCGTCTGCCAAACGAACCCGAGATCGTCAAACTGGTGTCCAAGAAACCGGGCGCGGTACACTCGCAGGTAGTTGTGTGCGAGTGCCTGCAGCTCGGGATCCTGGAGGTCGACTCGGGGCGTCAGCATGGCTTGGACGTCGAAGCCCTGCTGCCCCGATCCGAGCCCATGAAAGTGCCCGAGTAGCTTGAGGAGGCGGACGCGCAGCCTCCAGCGCGAAACGCCTTTCGTGAATGCCTGCACACGCGTAGCCGCCACGACAAACAGGAAGCCCCTGAAGAGGAGGCGGGTCAGGGATGCGGGTGGAAGAGGCGGCAGACCCTTCCCCTGCTTTGCGGCATGCCATCCGGTGAGCTTGACGTACTCGACGAGACGCTCGTCCTCGAGGCGGAGGACGCGAAACCGTGAGAGATCTTCCACTGTGGCGGCGATCCGCGTGAGGTTGCCGGCAAGGTCGGGAACACCGTCAGCCCCTGGGGCGTCCAGCACCGCGCGAAGAATCGACCTCAGCTCAGTCAGGAGTTTTCCGTCGACGACTCGGCGGCGCACCAGCCGGACAGGCCGTGCGGGCTCGGAGTGGACGGCAGCCCATTCGGTCTGAAGCAGCTGGAGGCTGCGGCGCAGCCCGGGAAGCGGCACCCCTTCGTTGGCGAGCGTCGTGGGGCAACAGAAGCTCGTCGTGACGAGCGTCTCGCCGGAGCCGATCGGGTTCATCCGATACGGAAACATCCGGCATGTCAGCGGCTTGCGGGATTCGCCAAGCTCCTCGTGAATCCGGCAACGGTTCTCGAGTGACAAGAAGCCGCAGGCCCCATCCTTCCGCTTCCGGATGTGAAGGAAGCGGGTCAGTCCCCTGGGAATGCCTCGAAGGGGTCCGTCGCGGCGCCCTCGGGCGCGTCATCGGCCTCGCGATACCAGCGTGCGGCGTTCTTCTTCTCGTAAAGCTCTACCTCGGAGGCGGTGATTACAATTCCCCAGGGTCGCCGACAGCACCTTCCGCACTGTGAACACGTGAAGCGCTGATCGGGATCGAGATGCAGCTTCATCAGAGAACCGAGTCTACGCTGCAGCCGTTTGACGCTGTTTCTGGCGCTCGGCTACACTCCCACACTCTTGCCACTGGGTGGTCGTCCAATGGCAGGACACATGGCTCTGGACCATGGAATCGGGGTTCAAATCCCTGCCACCCAGCCAATTCTCGAGGAGGCACCCTGGCCGTTAGAAGCGGCTGGGACATGCCGCCGCGCGACGAGTAGGCGCGCATTCTTCGCCGGCTCGCGGGCACGCCGGAACGGGCCGCTCGGGCACTCATCGGTCACGTTCTCGTTCGCAAGATTGGGCGCCAGATCTGTGCGCTGAGGATCGTCGAAACGGAAGCCTACCTGGCGGAACGGGATCCGGCGGTCCATGCCTTCCGTGGGCGGACACCTCGGACCGAACCGTTGTGGGGCCCGCCAGGGACTATCTACGTATATCTCGTCTACGGTATGCACCATTGCCTGAACATTGCGACTTGCCCCGAAGGAGAGCCTGGGTGCATCCTCATTCGCGCTGCCGAGCCGCTCGATCCCGGCGTTGACGTGCGCGCGGCTAGTGGCCCTGGGAGATTGACCAGGACGCTGCAACTCGATCGCGGCTGCAGCGGGCGACGCCTGTTCGAGCGAGGGACAGGCCTCTGGCTGCGGGAGGGCCACCGGCCCAGAAGAATCTCGGTGACTCGTAGAATCGGAATCCGAAAGGCGACCAAGAGACTGCTCCGATACGTGGATTCCGACAGCCTCGCCGTTTCCCGTCCGATGGGATGACCCCCCGGACTAGCGCTGGCGGTCCGGCCCGGGTAGTCGCTCTCGTCCCCTACCCTCTGGACACGACACCCAGTCAACGGTTTCGCCTCGAGCAGTGGGCGCCGCTTCTGGCAGAGCAAGGGATCAACCTCGAGCTGAAGCCGTTCGCTGACGCCGAGGTCATGAGCCTGCTCTACAAGCCTGGCGCGTTGTTGCGCAAGACCGCGCGGCTCGTGGCATGCCTCGCGCGGCAGCTTACAGATTTGGCATCGCTCGAGTCCGCTGACGTCATCGTCGTTCATCGAGCCGCAAGCCTGATCGGCCCGCCGATCGTCGAGCGGATGGCGGCTCGCTCGGGCACACCCCTCATCTATGACTTCGACGACGCAATCTTCCGACTCCATTCATCCGAGGCCAACACGGGTTTCGCATGGCTCAAGGCCCCCGGCAAGACCCGTTCACTCTGTCGGCTTGCCCGGCACGTGACAGTTGCGAACGAGCACCTCGCCGAATTCGCAAACCTATACAACAAGAACGTGACCATCGTTCCGTCCAGTGTCGACACGGACCAGCTCCGCCCGGCAGTCAAGAGCGATCTCACCCAACCTGTCGTGCTCGGCTGGACAGGGAGCTCGACATCGCAAAGCTACCTGGAGGCGTTCGGGCCCACGCTAGCGAAGCTCGTGGCGAAACCAGACGTCGAGCTACACGTTCATTCGGATCGGCGGCCGCAGCTCCCCTGCCCGTTCGTTTGGCACCGCTGGACCCCGGAAAACGAGGCAGAAGTGCTCGCCCGATTCGACATCGGCATCATGCCACTGCCCGACAACGAGTGGACTCGCGGCAAGAGTGCGATGAAGGCACTTCTGTGCATGGCCATGGGTATTCCCACAATCTGCTCACCCGTCGGGGCCAACCGGAACGTGATCCAGCACGCACACAACGGATTCCTGGCCGAAACACCCGAGCAGTGGCAGGCACAGCTTCGTTCGCTGGTGGACGATGATTCGCTGCGCCGTCGGGTCGGCGAAGCAGCCCGGGAAACAGTCATGACTCGGTATTCGCACCGTGTGTGCGCAGACTCCTTCGCTTCTGTAGTCCGAGCGACGCTCGAGGGTCCTGCCGGGTAAACTCCAGCACTCTGCCCACCACGGTGGTGGCAGAACGGTTCCGCCGCTGGAGACACCTGCACATGACCCCCAATCCATTCGGCAGCCATTCGATCCTCGAGACGAGGGATGGCCAGCTCGGAATGTTTCGACTATCCGCGCTAGACACGGCCGGTGTTGCAAAGAACCTCGACCGAACGCCCTTTTCGATCAAGGTCCTGCTCGAGTCCGTGCTTCGGAACGTCGACGGCGAGCTCGTCACTGAAGACGACGTCACGTCCCTTGCCTGCTGGAACCCCACCGCAGCACAACGCGGTGATGTCCCTTTCACCCCGGCGCGGGTGATTCTTCAGGACTTCACGGGTGTGCCGGCGGTGGTCGATCTGGCCGCGCTGCGCGCGGCCATGCATCGCCTCGGTGGCGATCCGAAGCGAATCAATCCCCTCGTGCCCGTGGATCTGGTGATCGACCACTCCGTGCAGGTCGATTCCTTTGGATCGCCAGAGTCCCTCGAGCGCAATGCGGAGATCGAGTTCCAGCGAAACCGCGAGCGCTACGAGTTCTTGCGCTGGGGTCAGAAGGCGTTCGACAACTTCCGGGTCGTGCCTCCCGCGACGGGAATCGTGCACCAGGTCAACCTCGAGTTCCTCGCCAAGGGCGTGCTCACTCGCAAGGCGAATGGTGAGATCGTGGCCTTCCCCGACACCCTGGTGGGAACGGACTCGCACACGACGATGATCAACGGCCTGGGCGTGCTCGGCTGGGGCGTGGGCGGGATCGAGGCCGAGGCGGCGATGCTTGGACAGCCCCTCTACATGGTCGCGCCCGACGTGATCGGCTTCAAGATGACCGGGAAACTGAAGGAGGGCTTGACGGCGACAGATCTCGTCTTGACCGTGACCGAGGCGCTTCGAAATAGGGGTGTCGTCGAGAAGTTCGTGGAGTTCTTCGGTCCCGGGCTTTCCCACATGTCTCTGGCTGATCGCGCCACGATCGCAAACATGGCGCCGGAGTACGGCGCCACCTGCGGCTTCTTCCCCGTAGACGACGAAACGCTCGCGTACCTGAAACGGACGGGCCGGAGCGACGCCGAAGTGGACCTCGTCGAGCGCTACACCAAAGAACAGGGAATGTTCCGCACCGACGACAGCCCCGACCCCGTGTTCACCGACACCCTGGAGCTCGACATGTCGAGCGTCGAGCCCAGCCTCGCCGGCCCCAAGCGGCCGCAGGATCGGGTCGCGCTCTCTCAGATGAAGGAGGCCTTCAAGGCCGCGCTGACCGCCTCCACCAAGGAGCGTGGCTTCGGGCTGAGCAAAGACGATCTCGATAAATCGGCCAGCGTCGATTTCCGGGGTAAGACGTCGGAAATCCGACACGGATCCGTCGCCATCGCGGCGATTACGAGTTGCACCAACACCTCGAACCCGTCCGTGATGCTCGGAGCGGGCCTGCTCGCTCGCAACGCCGTGAAACGCGGCCTCAAGGTAAAGAACTACGTCAAGACGAGCCTGGCGCCCGGATCGAAGGTCGTCACCGAGTATCTCAGTAGCTCCGGCGTTCTGACCGACCTCGAGGCGCTCGGCTTCCACCTGGTGGGCTACGGCTGCACGACGTGTATCGGGAACAGCGGGCCATTGCCTCCTCCCGTTGCGGAAGGCATTCAGGCTCACGGGCTCGTGGCTTCGGGCGTGCTCTCGGGCAACCGCAACTTCGAGGGGCGCATCAGCCCTCACGTCAAGGCGAACTACCTCGCCTCGCCTCCGCTGGTCGTCGCTTACGCGCTCGCCGGAACCACCGACATCGATCTAACGGCAGAGCCACTCGGAACCGGCTCCGACGGAAAGCCGGTGATGTTGAAGGACATCTGGCCGAGCGCCGAGGAGATCGGCGAGCTGGTCGACACGATCGGGTCGGAGATGTTCGATCGTTCGTACGGGAATGTCTTCGACGGCAACGAGACCTGGAACGCGATCAGCGACGCCGGCGGGGAGCTCTTCGAGTTCACGGAGTCGTCGAGCTACATCCAGGAGCCGCCCTTCTTCGTCGACCTCACGCCAGAACCGCCACCACTCGCCGAGATCCGCGGCGCCCGTGTGCTCGCGCTACTGGGTGATTCCGTGACGACGGATCACATTTCACCGGCCGGCGACATCCCAGCGGATGGTCCGGCCGGGACCTATCTCAAGACCTTTGGCCTGGAGAAGAAGGACTTCAATTCCTTCGGGTCGCGGCGCGGCAATGATCGCGTGATGACGCGCGGCAGCTTCGCCAACATCCGCGTCAAGAACCTGATGGTTCCCGGAACGGAAGGCGGATACACGATCCATGTCCCGTCGGGCGACCAGATGTCGATCTTCGACGCAGCCGAACGGTACAAGGCCGACGGCACGCCACTGGTCGTACTGGCGGGCAAAGAATACGGGACCGGGTCTTCGCGCGACTGGGCGGCCAAGGGGACGCTCCTGCTGGGAGTACGTGCCGTCATCGCACAGAGCTTCGAACGCATCCACCGCAGCAACCTCGTCGGTATGGGAGTGCTGCCGCTGCAGTTCGAGGACGGCCAGTCGGCAGAGAGCCTCGGATTGACGGGTCTCGAGACGTTCGACATCACCGGCATCGCAGATGACCTGGAGCCACGCGAGAAGCTGACGGTCGTCGCCGAGCGGAAGGATGGTTCAAAACAGACGTTCACGGTGACGGCCCGAATCGACACGTCCGTCGAGGTGAAGTACTACCGCAACGGCGGCATCCTGCACACGGTGCTCCGCAAGATGCTCAGAGACGACTAGCTCGCAGGGGTCGCCCCAGGGTCCGCGATCCGGTTGCTTCGGTACCAGGAAATGGTCTCGCTCAGGCCCGTCTCGAAGGTCGTCTGTGCCTCAAATCCAAAGAGTTGTTTCGCCCGAGAGGTATCGAGACAACGACGCGGCTGCCCATCTGGCTTCGTGGCATCCCAACGAATTTCACCCTCGAATTCCATCAGCATCGTGATCAGACCGACAAGCTCTCGAATGGTGATTTCGAACCCGGCGCCCAGGTTGACGGGATCGGGGCCGTCGTAGCTCGCCGCGGCCAGGCAAATCCCGCGAGCGGCATCGCCAACATACAGGAACTCTCGCGAAGCTTTGCCCGTACCCCAACCTCGATGAAATCCCGGCGTGTGCCAATCGCATCCTGCACCTTTCGGATGAGAGCCGGAATGACATGGGAGGAGACGGGGTCGAAGTTGTCACCCGGCCCCTACAAGTTCACTGGAAGTAGATGGACGAAGTTGGAGCCGTACTGCTGTCTGTACGCTTGGGATTGGACGAGGAGCATCTTCTTGGCCAACCCGTAGGGGGCCGTTGGTTTCCTCGGGGTACCCACTCCACAGGTCGTCCTCGCGAAACGGGACTGGTGTGAACTTCGGATACGCGCAGATCGTGCCGACGGTAACGACTTTTGGAACCCGTTGAATGCGGCACTCCTCGAGCAATTGGGCGCCCATCATCAGGTTCTCAAAGAAGAAGCGGCCCGGGTTTCTCCGATTCGCTTCTATGCCTCCAACACGAGCGGCCAGGTGGATGACGAGGTCGGGGGATGCCTGGGCGACGAGTCTACGGCAAGCATCCCGATCCACGAGATCGAAATCCGCGCTTCGGGGTACGAGGATCTCGCGCGCCCCATGCTCGCGAGCCTGGGCAACCACCTGCCGGCCAAGGAATCCCGCGCCCCCGGTTACAACGAGGCGGGCGCCATCAATCATGTGGACCACGCATGTTGGGCGTCCCGTGCTAGGCGCTGAGAGGCGTCAAATGCAGTACTAGCTAGGAGTCTGCGCGGCAGGAACGAAATCGGGTGAATGAGCGTTTTTGAAGTTATGGGAACGAGTTTCCGTCCGTACAGTCCTGACCAATCGAGTTTGTTTCCGTCGAATCCGCGAGACTGGCTTCCGGAGGGTCATCTTTCGTTTTTCATCTCGGATACGGTGGAGGCGATGGATGTGCGTGCTTTCTACGAGCGCTACGAGGGCGGTGGACGTCGGAACCGACGATTCGATCCTCGAATGATGCTGAAGGTTCTGATCTACGGCTATGCGACAGGGACGTTTTCGTCTCGTGGGATCGCGAAGAAGCTGGAAGAGGATGTCGCATACCGTTATTTGAGCGGAGGCAATTTCCCGGCACACCGGACGATCAATGATTTCCGTTGTGACCATTTGTCCCAGTTTCGATCTGTATTCGTCCAAGTCGTGCGTCTGGCTCAAGAAGTGGGTTTGGTCAAGCTTGGGACGTTGATTCTGGATGGAACGAAGGTCAAGGCGAATGCCAGCAAGCACAAGGCGATGAGCTACGAGCGTATGAAGAAAACGGAGAAACAGCTCCGTCGAGAGATTCGGGCTATCACCGCTCTTGCGAAACAAGAAGATGCTGCGGAAGACGTCGAGTTTGGTCCTGATTTTCGTGGCGACGAACTGCCAGAAGAGCTGGCGCGCCGAGATTCACGGCTCAAGAAAATCCAAGCAGCGAAGGCACGTCTGGAGGCCCGTCAGAAGGAAGAAGATCAGCAGGCCGGACGTCGGCCAGGGGATGACAAGGAATCGAAGCGAGGGCCAAAGTTCAAAAGGAGATTTGGCGTACCTCCGGACAAGAAGCAGGACAACTTCACCGATCCCGAAAGCCGCATCATGAAGGATTCGAGTGGCTACCAGCAGTGCTTCAATGCCCAAGCCGCCGTCGACGAGAAATCGCAGCTGATCGTTGCGACCGGGCTGACCAACAACGCTGCGGATGTCGGTCAGCTCGAGCCGATGCTGAAAACGGCTCAAGCCAACACCGGTGAGAAGCCCAAGCGTGCCCTGGCCGATGCCGGCTACCGTTCCGAAAAGAACCTACTGCACTTGGAACGTACCGGAATCGACGGTTTCGTGGCTCTGGGGAGAGAAAAGAAAGACTCTCCACCAACGTCGAATTCGAAGCTCGAAGCGACGCTCCGCATGAAGGCGAAGCTCAAGACGAAACGTGGTCGCAAGTGGTACAAGCGGCGCAAACTCGGCGAACCGCCATTCGGATGGATCAAGGCTGTGCTTGGTTTCCAATCCTTCAGCCTTCGAGGGCTTGAGAAAACCAGCGCCGAGTGGAATCTCGTTTGCTTGGCGCTCAACCTCAGGAGACTCAATCAGAAGATGGTCTGGGTATGACCACCACCCGGCCTTGGATCCGCCCGTCCTCCCTCGCGAGCACTCGTCCGCGAGCCCACTACTGCCGTTTAACCCAGGCAAGATGATCTCTCGGGTCACAAGGCACGATGACACACCCGGGCTGAACTACTGCCGCGCAGACTCCTAGCCGGTAGGAACAGCCGCGTTTCTTGACCGCCGGTAGCGAGGGGCGCGAAACGCACGAAGCCGCCCATCTCCCGGACGAGACGCCAGGCTTCGCCGAGCGAGCCCTCGTCCGACCCCTGGAGAACGCGCTGCTGATCCTCGGGCCGCAGCGTGGCGCCGTGGGTCATGGCGACCATCCAGAAATCCCGGCGCATCTGCTCGCCATTGCGGCCACGCAAGATGACGGGCTTCTTCTCGCAACGTAGCGTTGTCTTCGCCCCAGACGCCGTTGTAGCAGAGACGCCGTCGACGAGAGCACCCACGCCTTCCGAACCGTGTCGGGGGAAAGCCGGTTCAGCGGCGATGCGCCGGAGACCATCAAGTCGACGCTAACGCCCCTCTCCTCGAGCGTCGGGCGCAGTTTGTTGACGGCGTCCCGCATCGTCGTGCCTATGTCGGCTATGGCTTTTTGCGGGCCGCTGCCGGCTTTCGGAGGTGCTGTCGCTGGTTTCGGGACCGGCGGATTCGACTGCATCCCCGCAGCTCCAGCCGTCGCACCTCGGCTCGCATGGCCCAGGTTCTGCACCACCTCGGCGAGGTTTCCGGCCTCGTTCATCAGCGCGTCGACGGCCTTACGCTCCTGAGATTCCTCTGCCGTCAGCGTCTTGAGCTTTCTGGGCCTGCATGGCGATCTTGCCGAGGCCGGCGTTGATCTGTTTGACGACCCCCGCCAGCGTTTCAGCGAGATCGATATTCGACTTGATCGCCCTTTGCAGGAGCTCTTCGGCGACGAGCCCGGCGTCCGGGGACGCCTGTAGAGCACCAGCCTGTGAGGCATCCGGGGACTGGGCGAGAACCACCTTCGCAGGCTTCGGCTTGGCTCTTTCGGCCGGCGGAACGCCCTCTTCTTCCTCGATCTCGATCGCCAGCTGCTGGGCGGACGCGGCCGCCTCGACCAGCTTGGAGAACGCGGCCTCGACCATCTCCGGGACTTCTTCCGGATCGAGACCCTTCTGTTTGAGGTTGTACTTCACCGCGATGGCGTGAAGCATCTGCTTCACGACCTCGCCAAAGGTATCCAGGACGCCCGTGCCGTCGAAGGCCGTCGCCTTGATCGCCGGGCGACCCCATGGGTTCATGAGGCGGTTCAGCTCGTCTTCAGGTAGTAGGTCCAGAAATATAGGCTACTCAAATCATTGATATGTCTCGGGTTATACGAAACGCCACAAACTAGGGCACCTTGTGCAGCCCATGTGAAGCCACATTCGAGCCCTGGGTAGAGCGACCCAGGGCCTACGGCTCCTCCTCCCCAATCCACACGACGCGCCCGACCAAGACGTCCTTCAAAGAGCGCCCCTTGATGTCCACGGCGAAGGGCGGCACCTCTCGATTGTCTGAGTTGAACACCAGCGAGCGCCCCGCACGGTGAGCGCGTTTGATCGCGAGGCCGCCGTCATCCGGGGGGCGCACCAAGTAGATCTTCCCGTCAACGAAGGAGGATAGCCCCTCACCCCGCGGTCCCCGATCCACAACTAGGAGCGCGCCGGGTCGAATCGTCGGCTGCATGCTCTCGCCGTGGTGGCCCTTGGTCACGCGAACCACGCATAGCCGATCCTTGTCGGCGCGCTTGCCTCGCACCGAGTCGATCCACTCGCGATGAAATGCATAGAGCCTCGTGCTGTCCGCGACGTAGAGGTGCGGCGATCCGGCGGCAGCCCATCCGACCAGGGGTAGGTGCTCCCACTCCTGGCCCTTTTCCTCGTGGGTGCCGTTGCCGGGCGGCTCGGATTCGTCCGAAAGCAGTTGAGCGACGGAGACCCGCAGAGTTGCCGCTATCCGTTTCAACGTCCTGAGCTGGGGGTTTGGCGGGAGCGAGCCCGATCGCCATCGAGAGAGCGTCGCCTCCGTCAGCCCAGATCGTGCCGAGAACGACCGACCCTCCCCCTCAGGGATCATGGACTTCAGTCGATCCACGAAGACATCCTCGGGCGCCCTGCTCGGCCTTGCCATCAAGCGCAGGGTCCTCTTCTCACCTTTCAGTTAGAGGGTTTTCCCCGTCCACATCACCTGCCCGCGCACGATGGCGTCCGGGGGCCAGGGCACAGTCGGGTAGCGATCCTTATCCTCGTTGTCACTCACCAGCCTCCAGCCGTCATCGTTCCGCCGGAGCCGCTTGACGACAGGCCCGTCCTCGGTGAGCACCGCGAAAATCTTGTGCTGCCGTCGCGTCGTGCGCTGGAAGTCTACGAGAATCACCGAGCGGTGTTCCAGGGTTGGCTCCATCGACTCGCCGCTGACTTCGATGACTTGGCAGCCATCAGGGTTCAAGTTGTGATTCTGCAGCCAGTCGTCCCGGAATGGGACGTAGTCGGCGATGTACTCGCCGTCGGTGTTGATCCCCGAGCCGGCCACACTGCTGGCGCCACGGGTGAGCGGCACGCGACTCAACCCGGATTCACCGGCTGACGCCCCGTTGCCGTTCGAGAGCGCCCCGGCATCCTCCAACTCGCTCACTAAGCCGTGGCCATTCCCGTTCGGTGAATCAAGAAGAGATCCGGCAGACACGCCCAACTCTGCTGCAACTTCTCGCAGCGTTGGAATCAAGATTCCCGTCTTGCCATTGACTACTCGATATAGCCAGTTCGGTGCGTGGTTGATGGCGATTGCAACAGCATAGGCAGACCGTCCGCTCTTCTCCAGCGCGATCCTGAGGTTCGACGCAAGAATCGGATCTGCTGAGGACTGGTGCACGAAGAGATTATCAAGAATAAGTACTTGACAGGTAAAGGAACGGTCAGGTATCGTTACCTCATGATTCCTGTTCCGCCTTTTAGCGCTCTCTTGGGTCGCATCGCAGGAACCGGCTTACGGCACGCTGATGTCGCCCACGAAATGGGTCTCAATCCAACCGCGTTCAGCGCCATTCTCAATGGCCGCCGCAAGGCTCCCGCCGATTTCGAGGCGCAATGTGAGCGCGCCTTGCTCGAGGCGCTGAAGGCACGGGCAAAGCAGGCATCCAAGCAGCTCCGCGAGGAGCAGGCGAAGCAGCGGGAGCTGGGAGGGGCGGTGTGAAATCACGGCGCAGCGAGTCAGCGTGGGGTCGAGGGATTGAGGTGCCCGGGGACCCTCAGCGTGGTGCCGCACGTGTCGCATGACCAGCGGGTGAAGGCGCTGCTCGCATGGCCGTTCACATGCGCGTCCGCATACCCCCCACAGCACCAACTTGCGCTCGCGATCTGATCGGAAAGGCCGCGTAAGTGACAGCACGCCTCCATACTCCGTCCTCCGAGCTGCGGGAGCGAGTGCCGCTCGGCCACGAGGCCCTTCACGGACGCGCCACGGGACATCGGGGCAACCGGGGCGCCGGCTACTTCCGCCAGCAGCTCCGTGGCGAACACCCGATCACGTTGGAAGATGTGTCCCGGCTCGCGCTGGAGGTTCCTGAGGCCCTGGTTCCGGCGCTCGGCACCCTCGCTCGAGCCCTCGGTCGGCGCCTCGAGCCGCTCCCACTCACCGACGCTGGAGTAGGGGAAGCCGCTGCCGGTCTGAGTGAGGGCGCCGCGCCGGTTGTGGCAACTGCACTGCGGGCCCTGGCGAACGACGGAGTAGTCGACGCCGAGGAAGCGGACGAGATTCGCGCGGCCCTGCGCCCGCTCAAGGGCCAGGTGGCCGCCCTCGAATCGGCTCTGGCTCGTATTGATCGCCCAGGCCTTCGGGAGGCCAAGTGACCCGCGCCGCCCGCGCGCTAGTCCGCCGGCTCGAGCGCGAGGTCCGCTACCTGACGCGCGCCGAGAGGCTGGCCGTCTCGCGGCGGACGCTGTTCAATTGGATCCAGGCAGACAAGTTCCCGAGCCACGATCTCGAGCTGGGCGGCGTGAAGCGTTGGCGCCTCTCGACGGTCGCGGCCTGGGAGACCGAACGTATGCGGGGGGCCGCGTAGCGCCGTAGCCGCGGCCCTCGATCACCCAGTCAATCGAACGAAAGGAGTGCGTCAGTTGAGCAGGAGAGTTGTGTCCGAAGCGCCGGCTGAGATCAGCGATCGACTCGATTCGTATTGGCGTTCGGGTCCGCAGGGACACGGAGTCGATCGAGCGCCTCGGGCTGCTCGGCCCGATAACGCTTTCGCGGACTGGCGGCTGCTCTGTGGTGCCCGTCGCCTTGAGGCGTGCAAGCAGCTCGGAATCGGGACGTTGTGGAACGGGGACGACGCTAGCAGGAATAGTGAGGGGCGCCGCCGCCTACGCGCCGCGCTTCTTCAGGTAATCGTCCACAGACTCGTCCAGTACCGACTGGAGACTCCGTCTCTTGGACGCGGCATAAACCTTCGCTCGAACATGCAGGTCAGCGTCGATTCGCACTGGCGCGACAGGTTTCGCCTGTTTCTTCTTCCGGGCGACCATAGAAGTATTAAATATCACAAGAGCCATAGACGGCGCAAGTGCTGTTTTAGTGTTGACCGAGTCAAACAATTAAATGTAGCATTCGACTCACTTGGCGGTTTAGTGGCAGAACAACGAGTACCGGATCGGCGAATAAGAGAGGCGATTACCTCCTGGCGCGGCAACATCCAAGCGGCAGCTGAGGAAGTCGGGATGCGCCCGAAGAACTTCCGGAAGAGGCTTAATTCCCTCCGCATTGACGCCGACAGCTTGCGACCAGGGAAGGGGGTCACAACGCCGACCCCCTTGGCCCCTAGCGACCCCCATAGCCCCTCGCGCCCCCCCCTGCCCCCCTACCCCCCACTGACCCCCATCTCGTCGAGTGACCCCCTTGGCCCCTTAAATCCAAGTGCCCCCTATATTTCCGAGAGCGCAGGCCCTACCTTAGGTGACGTGAGCACGGCAGCCACGGCGGCAACACTGGGCGCTGAGCCGGCACCGATCAGGTCGGTGAAGGGTCGAAACAAGCAGCTCCGCGTTCGGCCCGACAACCAAGAAATGATTCGCGAGGCGAAGCTCGATGTGTGGGCAAAATTGAGGATTGAGAGCGACGAAAACGAGCTCTTGAATCAGTTCATTGCAGAGAAGTTCCCATCGTGGATTCAATCCAAGACAGAGCCAGGGCGGAAGAAGTGACCCGCGCCGCCCGCGCGCTAGTCCGCCGGCTCGAGCGCGAAGACCTCGCCGGCGCCCGCTGGGTTACGCGCGCGTGGATCTGCGACCACCTGAGCATCAGCGATCGCACGCTGGCCCGGTGGGTTGCCAACGGAACTTTCCCGAAGGCGGAGATCCCGGGCGGCACCGGCGCGTCGAACCGCTGGCGCCTCTCGACCGTGGCCGGCTGGGAAGCCAAACGTATGCAGGGGGCCGCGTAGAGCCATAGCCAGCGGCCTCGTTCACCAACCACACAAAGGAGCAGGAAGAGTGCGGCCAAACGAGCGGGAGACGTGCGCGATCACAAAGGGCTGGGAGATCGCTCGCCGGGGGGGGCATCACCACCCGCTTACCGAAATCCCCCACGCTAACTCGTCGAGCCGCGGAGGAGCGGGACGTAAGTGAACGCACCCCCACCCCGATACCGCCTGATCGACGGCGGCCTTGTGGACGACTCGCGTCGGGACAGTGCTCGAGCGGTAGTCGCCGAGATCGTCTTGCTCACGGCCCCGCGAGTCCGGGCCTTTCGGAGACGGAGTCAACGGGACGAGTTGCTCGGCAGGATGCGCCGGTCGATCCGCGGCGCACTGCGAGGGCGCTGGTGAGCCTGAGCCTGCCGTTGCCGCACGCGATCGTTGCCGTCGGTCTCGCGTTCGTCGGCGCCGTCTTCGTGCTGGGCTACGTCGTCGGCCGAGTACGCGAGCGCTCTCGCTTCCAGGCGATCCAACGCATCGCCTCAGAGGCGGATCTACGACGGAGTCGCGGCGATGGGTAGCGAGTTGATCACGTACTCGGGCCGCCTCGTCGATCCCCTGGCCTTGAAGCCGGAGGACATCGTGATCGAGGACGTCACCCACGGCCTCGCCCTCACCACTCGTTTCGGAGGTGGCGAACCGCGCTTTCCTAGTGAGCTTTCCCCAGCGGAGTGGAAGGAGGGGAGATGAAGATCGAGATCAAGAATCGGTTCACAGGCGCCGTCCTGCTCAAGGTTGAGGCGGGCTCGCTAGGGATCGCCCTTGAGGTGGCGGTGCAGGGCGGCGGCGACAACCTCCGCGGCGCCGACCTCCGCGGCGCCCACCTCAGCGGCGCCAACCTCAGCGGCGCCCACCTCAGCGACGCCAACCTCAGCGGCGCCCACCTCAGCGACGCCCACCTCAGCGACGCCGACCTCAGCGGCGCCAACCTCAGCGTCGCCCACCTCAGCGGCGCCAACCTCAGCGGCGCCCACCTCAGCGACGCCCACCTCAGCGACGCCAACCTCAGCGGCGCCCACCTCAGCGGCGCCAACCTCAGCGGCGCCAACCTCCGCGGCGCCAACCTCAGCGACGCCAACCTCCGCGACGCCAACCTCCGCGACGCCAACCTCAGCGACGCCAACCTCCGCGGCGCCAACCTCAGCGGCGCCAACCTCAGCGACGCCCACCTCCGCGGCGCCGACCTCAGCGGCGCCAACCTCAGCGACGCCAACCTCAGTTGGATCAGCCACGACCAAATCGCCGCGGTGCTCCTGCTGGAAGCTGGACAGGACATCGATCGTCGGCGGCTTGCGGGCCTGATGCTTGTGTCGCGCGATTGGTGCTGGGGGAAGTTCGAGAAGATTGCCCGAGCTGATCCAGCGGGCGAGTGGGCGATTGGTGTGCTGCGCGGGTACGTGAAGGACGGGGACGATGCGCCGGGTTGGATCCGTCCCGTGAAGGAGAAGGCGGCGTCATGAGCCAGGTGATTCCGTTCCCGGTGCTGGTTGTGGTGCATGGGCGTGATCTGCCGCGGCGAGTGCGGTGGGAGATCCGGGCTCGGGTGTGGTGGTGGAAGCTGAAGCGGGCGGCGGCGTGAAACTCTACTACGAGGCGATCGGTCCTCCCCCACTCGGGTTCGAGGCCCTGCGCGCGCGCAGAGGGGAGCGACGATGAGAAGCGCCCGCGAACGTCTTGTGCATCACGTCCGCGCGCTGGAACGGCTCGAGGCGGAGAAGGCGGCCGCGGCGGAGGCGCTGCGCGACGGCTTCGTGTCCGCACGCCGCGCCGGCTACGACGTCGCGACCCTCAAGGTCGTGCTGCGCCTGAGGAAGATGTCGCCGGCGGAGCGCGCGGAGAGACGCGCCCTCGAGGCGATCTACCTGGCCTCGCTCGGCATGCTCGAGGGCGACCCGCTGCCAGACGAGGCCCGCCGGCGGCTCGACGATGAGAACGCGTCGCCGCAGAAGGAGGAGCGGGATCCGCCCGGGCGGAAGCAAGAGCCCGCCGCCTCGGCGCCGCAGCCGGCGGTGCAGGCCACGATGCCGCTCAAGGACCCCAAGGAGGCGCGGGCGGAGGGTGTCGCCGCGGCCGAAGCTGGGAAGCGCATCTACGACAACCCGTATCCCGCCGGCGACCCGTGCCGCGCCGCCTGGGATGAGGGGTGGTGCGCCAAGAAGAAGTCTCATGGCATGGAGACTCCCGCGGCCTACCAGCGGCGGACAGGATCCTCGGATGAGGACAAGAAGGACAAGGACGCCGACGCCGGCGAGAAGAAGGGGGCGGCCTGATGTCCTCCCAGCCTCGCCGCGTGGTCGAGCACGACGCGATCGCGGTCGCCCTGCAGCAACTCCAACGGTTCGCCCAGATCCTGCGGCCCGAAGACGTCGATGAGCCGATCCTGGCTCCGAGCGTGGCGAACGCCGTTCACGAATGGATGGTGGAGATCAACAACTCGGGCGAGCTGTCGGCGGTCAAGGTCGAGCCGCGGCGCCTCGCCCTGCTCTACGGGCCGCCCGGGACCGGCAAGACGACCCTCGCGCACCACGTCGCGGCTCGCTTGGGATTGCCGCTCGTGGCCGTCCAGTCGGAGAGGATCGTTGGGAAGTACCTGGGCGAGACGGGCGAGCGCCTGGGGCAGCTGTTCGATGTGCTCAAGGATGTCGAGCGCGACTGTGTGCTCCTACTCGATGAGTTCGACGCACTGGCCATGCGTCGGCAGGGGGGAAGCCTCAGCGGAGGCCAGCAAGAGCGCAACCAGGCGCTCACGGTGCTGCTCCGGCGAATCGAGGACTTCCGCGGCGTCGGGCTCGCGGCGACGAACACAAAAGACATCCTCGACCCGGCGATGTGGCGCCGGTTCGGCTTGCAGATCTCGGTGGACCTACCAGGACGGAAAGAGCGCTTCGCGATCCTGCGCAAGTACGCCCTCCCCTTTGACCTGGAGGACAAGGCGATCGACGTCCTCGTCCGCATGACGCCGGGCTGTAGTCCGAGCCTCCTGCGCCAGCTCATGGAGGGGATGAAGCGGACGCTGGTGCTGGCTCCCAAGCTGCACTTCGACGCGAGCCGACCAGAGCGCGTCTTCGCCCACGTCCTGGCTTCGATCTCACCGCCACCCGAGATGGATCAGCCGCCGCTGTGGGCGGACTCCCGCGCGGTGGAGGAGGTACGGAGCATTCGATGGCCGCCGGCGAGGTCCATCCAATGACCATCCTCGCCTTCCCATCCCGCCCCGTCCCAATCGAGTTCAAGCCGATGCCGCTCCCGCTCCGGCTCCGGCTCCGGCAGCTGTGGCTGCGGGTGTGGTGGTGGCGGCTGAAGAGGCTCGCGGCGTGACGTTGGTTGAGCAGCTCAAGCGCTTGAACGCCTGCTCGGAAGCGCTGGATTGGGTGGGCAATCGCACGCTCGAACGGGCGTGGAACGAATGCGAAGACATCGAATGGATGCTGTGGGCTGCTGAAGCGATCGGTATCGACAAGAAGGTGCTGGTCTCGGCCGCATGTGACTTCGCCGCCACCGCGCTGCGATTTGTGCCTCAAGGCGAGGATCGCCCACGGAAGGCGATCAGGGTGACACGCGCATGGGTGCGGGGTCGCGCGAGCATCGCAAGCGTCGACGCCGCCGAGGCCGCCGCCGAGGCCGCCGCCAGGGACGCCGCCAGGGCCGCCGCCTGGGCCGCCGCCGAGGCCGCCGTCAGGGACGCCGCCAGGGACGCCGTCAGGGACGCCGCCAGGGACGCCGCCAGGGACGCCGCCGGGGCCGCCGCCTGGGCCGCCGCCTGGGACGCCGCCGGGGACGCCGCCGGGGACGCCGCCGGGGACGCCGCCGGGGCCGCCGCCTGGGCCGCCGCCAGGGACGCCGCCAGGGCCGCCGCCTGGGCCGCCGCCGGGGCCGCCGCCGACAAGCGAATGAGACGACTTCTACGCAAGCGGGTCACCGTCCCAATGCTGCGCCGCGCGCTACGTCGCACGATGAGGAAGCGGAGCCTGGCGGAATGACCTGGCTTCTCATCGCGCTCCTCGCCGCCATCCCGCCCTACGTCCGCGACTCGTTCATACCCAACGGACGCTGGCCGGATCGAGACGCCGACTGCCAGGACGAGCGCGCCGAAATCCTCATCGCGGAATCGCTGGTCCCGGTCAACTTCGTGAGCAACCGCCGCTGCTTCGTCTCCGGCGGGATGTGGCTCGATATCTACTCCGGCTCCGTCGTGTACGACGCGCGCCAGGTCCACATCGACCACGTGGTCAGCCTGTTCGATGCGCACGTGAGCGGGGCGTGGCGCTGGGGCGACGCCCGGAAGCGCGACTTCGCCAGCGACCACCGCAACCTGATCCCCACTCTGAAGCAGATCAACATCGCCAAGGGGGGGATGGCGCCGGGGCAGTTCTGGCCACTGAATGAGCGCGCGTGGTGCTGGTACGGGGTCAAGTATCGGACCGTGAAGCTGACTTGGGGCTTGAAGATCACGCCGCTGCAGGACGAGGCGCTCGACACCCTGCGGCGGGCGTGCCGGGAGGTGGGCCCCCCGTGACGGAAGCGCAGCAGGACTGGTATCGGCACCAGGCGGAGCACCACGGCGGCGTCGCGATCTACAACGTGCTGATGGCCTTCCGGCTCCGTTCCGACCTGTCGGCGCGGCAGGCCTACATCAACGCGCGGCTCGCCGCCCACTTCGCGCGGCTCCTAGCGGGGCAGTCGTGAACGAGGAGCAGGAGCTAGCCGTGGACCTGGCGCGGGCTGGGCGCAACGCCGAAGCATGCCCACGCCGGGAAGCGCTGGTGCACTCGCTGAGCGAGGCGATGGCGGCGATGCACGGGCAGCCCGGCGGCTTCGCGCTGATCGAGGAAGGGCGCCTTCAGAAACTCCGCTTTTGGTGGGGGTTGCTCAAGAGCACCGACTGCGAAATCGATGTGGAAACAGAGAAGGAAGTTCGAGGAATTCTATGAAGAAGGGTCAGGCCTTACCGAAGGACACTCTGCAAGCGACCGACCTCGATCGAGGGAAGGTGTACCCGATCGTGATCGGGCGCCATGGTGCGACACGCGAAGACAAGCCCGACTCGTGCGCCATGCGCGAACTGCGCCAGGAGGACGGCACGAAGAAGGCGAAGCCGCTCATGGCGATGGAGGGGCGAAAGAAATACCTCGTCCTTAACGCCACCAACTTCGACAAGTTGATCGAGCTGACGGGCGAGGAGGACTCCTGCAACTGGATCGGCAAGCGCGTGGTCTTGTACCGAACCACGGCGAAGGCGTTCGGCAAGACCGTGCCCGCGATCCGGATTGATCGTGAGGGTGCGAAGGCGCCGCCGGCAGACGTCGAGCATCACGCCGACGACGATGAGGCTCCATTCACGGCGTCGGACGAAGACGTTCCCTTCTAGTGGAGTCTCCATTCCGCCTGCGCGACGAGCTGCGCGTGAAGCGGGGGCACATCTTCGCGGGCAAGCCGGTCCGGCCGGAGTCGTACTACGTCGACGCCTGCCCGACGTGCGGGTGGCGCTTGGACCCGTACAAAAACCCACTCCGGCCTGGTGGGTGCGAGCGGTGCTGCGGACCGCGCTCCGACGAGCAGCTCGACGCCGAGCGTGAGGATCGAGCGGAAGCGCCGGGAGTGGGACGAAGGCGAACAGGTGACACGTGCTGAGCCTCTCCGCGCAATTCGTAACGCTCGCAAGCGGCCCTACAACTGCCGCTGGCACACGCGCCGGGCGCGGCGACCCGAAGCGCGGGCTGTTGGAGTTCGCGCTGTGGCGGGCGGCTGAGTGAGCGCCTACTCAGCGTTCATCGAATCGAAGCGGCGCCGCTTCGTCAGCGCGGGCACGGCTTACGGCGCGCTAGGCCCTCACCTCTATCCGTTCCAGGGCGATTTGTGCGGCAGGGCGCTCGATCGGGGTCGGTTCGCGATCTTCGCGGACTGCGGCCTGGGAAAAACGCTTATCGAACTCGACTGGGGAACCAACGTCCCGGGACGGGTACTGCTCCTCGCGCCCATCGCCGTCGCGCGCCAGATCGAACGAGAGGCCGAGCGGTTCGGCTACGACGCCGCCATCGGGGACAACGGACCCAGCGATAGCAAGATCACGCTCACCAATTACGAGCGGTTGCACCGTTTCGACCCCGCCGATTTCGCTGCCGTGATCCTGGACGAGTCGAGCATCCTGAAGGCCTACGACGGGAAGACGCGCCGACGCCTGATTGAGGCGTTCGGCGGCCATCGGTACAAGCTCGCCGCCACAGCAACACCCGCTCCCAACGACTTCGTCGAGCTGGGCAACCATGCCGAGTTCTTGGGCGTGATGACGAGAGCAGAAATGCTCGCGATGTTCTTCGTTCACGATGGGGGAAGCACACGGGACTGGCGGATCAAGGGACACGCAGCGGGGGAGTTCTGGCGCTGGGTCGGATCCTGGTCGGCGATGATTCGGAGGCCATCCGATCTGGGCTACGACGACGACGGTTTCGCCCTCCCGCCGCTGACCATCAACCACAGGATCGTCGAGTCCGATTTCAAGCACGACGCTCTCATCCCGGGTGTCCTGCCGCTTGACCTCAACGAGCGCCGGCGCGCCCGTCGGGGGAGCCTGACGCAACGAGTAGCAATGGCTGCCGAGCTGTCAGGCGACGACGAAGCGCAAGTCCTCTACTGGTGCGACCTCAACGCCGAATCGTCGGCGATCGCGAGCACGGTGAGCGCGGTGGAAGTTCGTGGCTCTGACTCTATCGAGCACAAGCGCGACGCCCTCGTGGGGTTCGCCGAGGGTGACATTCGGCGCCTCGTGACGAAGCCGAGGATCGGCGGGTGGGGCATGAACTGGCAGCGCTGCCACCGGATGATCTTCGTCGGGCTCTCCGATTCCTACGAGAGCTTCTATCAGAGCACGCGCCGGTGCTGGAGGTTCGGCCAGACGGAGCCGGTTGACGTGGATCTCGTCTACTCGGAACACGAGCGCGCCGTGATCGCCAACGTGCTTGGGAAAGAGGCGCGTCACCGGGAAATGCAGGACGCGATGATCGGATCGATGGTCGCGTGAAGAGAACAGGCGACGGGTGGGCCCTCCATCTCGGCGACTGCGTGGATGTTCTCGGGTCGTTCGCCGACGCCTCGGTCGACTACAGCATTTTTTCGCCTCCGTTCGCGTCGCTCTACACCTACAGCGACGATCCGAGGGACTTCGGAAACTGCTCCGGCTCGGGCGAGTTCTTCGATCACTTCGCGTTCCTGGCGGAACAGCTGGCGCGAGTAATGGCACCGGGTCGCCTGATCTCCCTGCACTGCATGCTGCTCCCCACCTCGAAGGCCCGCAACGGCTACATCGGCCTCTACGACTTCCGCGGGGATCTGATTCGTGCTCTCGAGCGGGCCGGCTTCATTTTCCATTCCGAGGTGGTGATATGGAAGGACCCCGTCACCGCGATGCAGCGGACGAAGGCCTTGGGGCTCCTGCACAAGCAGATCCGAAAGGACAGCTCACTCTCCCGACAGGGGATTCCCGACTACGTCGTCACGATGCGGAAAGCCGGAGCCAACCCTCGCCCCATCTCCCACGGCGAAGAATTCCCAGTGTCTCTCTGGCAACGCTGGGCTAGTCCTGTCTGGGATGACATCAATCCGTCGGACACCCTTCAGCGGGAATCGGCGCGCGAGGAAAAGGACGAGCGCCACATCTGCCCGCTACAGCTTGAGGTGATACGGCGCTGCCTGGGCCTGTGGTCGCAACCCGATGACCTCGTCCTGAGCCCGTTCGCGGGGATCGGCTCGGAGGGTTACGAGGCGGTGAGGTGGTTGCGCCGCTTTGTTGGGATCGAACTGAAGCGGTCCTACTTCGATCAGGCTGTGTTGAATCTTCACGCTGTTGAGGCTGAGAAGAATCAAATGGGCCTCTTCGCGTGACCAGTAGCCGCCGAGAGCCCCGCCGGAAACAGAACCGGCTCTCCTGGTTCCCGATGTACGTCGACGACTTCCAGGGCGGCATCACTGGCATGACGACCACCGACGTGGGTGCCTACGTGCTGCTGCTGCTCGCGCAGTGGCCGAGCGGTGACGCCCAAGCCGTCGAGGATGCTCCGCGCGTCCTGCGTGCCATCTGTCGCGGCGTGAAGCCCTCTCCGCGAGTCCTCAAGAAGTTCGAGCACGTCGAGGGCGGGCTGAGGAACGAGAGGCTCGCGAGCGAGTGGGAGGCGGCGCGAGCGGAGCACGGGAAGCGCTCCGGTGCGGGGGCGAAAGGGGCGGCCAAGCTATGGGCCGAGCCGATGGCATTGCCATCGGCAAAGCTGGCAAAGCCGATGGCCGAGCCTATGGCAATGCCATCGGCAAAGCTGGCAAATCCGATGGCCGAGCCTATGGCAATGCCATCGGCAAAGCTGGCAAATCCGATGGCCGAGCCTATGGCAATGCCATCGGCAAAGCTGGCAAATCCGATGGCAAAGCCTATGGCCCCGGGGGTGGCATCCCCATCCCACAACACACAACCCACACCTCACAGCCCACCTCTCCACAGCGAACATCTCCACAGCGAACATCCGACACCCTCGTCGGAACGTCGACGCCGAGAGGGGGAGATCCAGTCAGCGATCACGAGGCTCGTCGAAGCGGGCGAGTACCAGGACGGAGACCAGGCAATGCGGAAGTGGACGCTGCAAAAATCGGGGTGGTGCCAATCGAACCCCGCGAGCCTCAAGGATTCACTGCTCGAGATCGTCCGCAACAAGGCGCTCGCGGAGGTTGACGCGCTGGCGAAGCGCGAGGCCGAGATCGCCGCGTACAGGGTGCCGGTGCCCGAGGAGCAGCTCCCCGAGCTCGCGATCGACGCTCAGGCCGAGGCCATGTGGCAGCCGATCAAGGCCGAGCTGCTCGTCGCCCTGGGCGAGACGAAGTGGGCGACGTGGTTCAGGGGCACGTTCGGAATCCGCTTTGGGAGGAGCGCCGACGGTGCTAACGCGCTCGACGTCTCCGTCCCTGCGCTCCCGCACCGGCACGCGATTCTGGAGCTGTACGGGGCCGATGTGCTCGACGCGACGAAGGCGGCGGGACATAGCGGGCTGACGGTCGAGTTCCAGGTGTGCCGGGTGATCCACCCGTGAGCGAGCAGCACAGCCGCTACTCGCCGAAGCCGGTGTTCTCCGACCCGGAGCAGCGACAGCGCGTGCTCGACGCCGTGAAGGCGAACCCGAAGCGCGAGGACGAGGGCGTGAGCGCCTTTCTCAGACGGACCGCAATCAGCGCGGGGCTGATCGCAGCGGATGCACGCGAACCAGGACAGGAGGGCTGATGCGGAAGACGAGCATGGACCTGGCGCGCCCTGTTTCCCGTAGCGGCGCCGGAGGACGGACGAGAGGAGATGCCTTGAGCTACGCAGACACGCCACCTCTGCTGCCGATGGTTACGTGAATGGCCTGGCTCTCTGTGCCGGGGTCGGCGGGCTTGAGCTTGGACTCGGCCTGGCTCTGCCCGGACACCGAACTGTTTGCTACGTCGAGAGAGAAGCGTATCCGGCCAGCACGCTTGCCGGTCGTATGGCGGAAGGCGCGTTGGATGCGGCGCCTGTCTGGGATGACCTCGCCACCTTCGGCGGTCGCCCGTGGCGTGGAGTCGTGGATCTCATCTCTGCGGGCTTCCCGTGCCAACCGTTCAGCGCCGCCGGCAAGCAACGCGGCATCGAAGACAAGCGGTGGCTCTGGCCGGACATCGCCGGAATCATCGACGACGTGCGACCACGAGCTGTGTTTCTTGAGAACGTCCCCGGACTTGTTCGGCACGGTCTGTATTACATCCTCAGCGACCTTGCCGCGCTCGGGTTCGATGCGGAATGGGATCTGTTCCGGGCAGCCGACCTGGGCGCGCCGCACCTCCGGGAGAGGTTCTTTCTTCTCGCGTGGCGAGTATCCGACCCCGTCGGCGACAAGCCTGAAGCGGGAGGCGGAGGCGTGGCAGACGCCGGGAGTGGACAGCTTTCGTTCAAGGGGAGGGAAGCGTCGGGACGAGGCGGGGCTGGATCGACAGGCTCGGATGGGCCAGTGGCGGAGGCAGATGACTGGCGACAGCCTTGGCCGCCGGGACCGAACGGAGACTGGTCGGGAATCCCCGCCGAGGCTCAACCCGCTGTTCGTGGAGTGGCTGATGGGGATGCCCCTCGGGTGGACCGGCTTCGGGCCTGTGGGAATGGAGTGGTTCCGCTGGCGGCGGCGCATGCTTTCCGAACTCTCGCGGCTCGGTTTTCAGAAGGCCCGCGTCGCGTGTGATGGCACCGGCGTTCCCTCCGAAAACCATTTTGTCGGGTCCGGCAATATGGTCCCGATCGGCAGCGGTGCGGAGAGATCCCGGGACGATTGGATCCTCAGTCGGTACGCCTGCTACCTGATGGCAATGAATGGCGATCCCAGCAAGGATGAAATCTCCCATGCTCAAGCCTACTTCGCGCATCAGACACGCCGTCAAGAACAACAACAACAGCTAACGGCCGCAGAGCGGCGTCTACAGTTGCGGAACCGCGTTAAGGAGGCCAACAAGAGTCTCGCCAGTGCAGCAAAGAAGGCCGGCGTCGAGAAGTATCCGATCTTCCAAGATGCTGGCTACAAGGGCCTACTTCCCTATGGTGACCACGACGACACATGCCCCGCCGGATCAAAGTGTGGTTGTGGACTACGCGTTCGCCGCGCAGAACTGGAGGCGTCGCCGTGATCTACCTCGGGGTGGATCCCGGCCTCGAGGGCGGCATCGCCGTACTCAGCGAGGCCGGCACGATCATCGCGCTCGAGGAGATGCCGATCCACCGTCCGAACAGGGGCCGCCGGCAGTTCGACCTTGCCGGCATCATGGGCCTGGTCAACCGCTACGGGAAGCAGGGCGCGTTGTTCGTCACCGTCGAGCGACTGCAGCCGTTGCCGGCGCGCGTGAGGGGGAAACTGATGGGCGGCACGATAGCGAACTTCAATCGAGGGCTGGCCCGCGGGTGCTGGGAATCGCTGCTCGTTGCCCTCGGTGTGCCGCAGCAGTTGGTCAACCCGCGTGGCTGGCAGAGCGAGATGTTCGTCGGGACACCGAAATGTCACCCGAAGCAGCGCAGCATCATCGCGGCGACGAGGCTGTTCCCGGAGCAGACTTGGCTGCGCACGCCGCGGTGCAGGAAGGCCCACGACGGGTTCACCGACGCGGCGCTGATCGGGGAGTGGGGACGCCGCCGGCGGGTCGGCCGCGCAGCGTGAGGGGCTCGAGCGGATGACCCCCTCCGCCGAGTTCGCCCGCCTCGAGAAGCTCATCCCGCCGGAGAAGCTCGCGGCGTTCCTTGGGGTTGTTGTCCGGCTACCACCCGATCTTTGGGACCGACTGCGACGGAAGCTCGAGCAGGCAGCCGATGATCCCAAGGCTGACGGAAGGAAGATCGTGATTGAGCTCGGCCTAGACCGAGCGGGGAATCCGAGCTGGCGCGGAACCCGGGTGTTGGGCGCCTGGGAGCATATCGCGAGCCGCGAGAAGGTATCATGAGCGGGGTATGGAGGCAGAAGCCATGAGCGATACCGAAGACCTTCTCAAGAGACTCGGGTGGTCAGACGAACTCATTGAGCGTTTCGTGGAGGATGGGCCGAGCGATCAAGTTGACTGCGATCCGCCGGACTACGAAGCGATCTCGGTCGAGAGCTCGAATCACGTCTCCATGGTCTTGGAGTTCAACGGGTAGTGGGGTCAGTTGGACCCACTACCCGTTCAACGAATAGCGTTGACAGCCTAGTCCCGGTTCGATTAGCTTCGTACTGACGTAGCCTGAGGGAGCCCGCAATGGGCCCGGGTTGGAGGTAACGCAGCGCCGAGCGGCCTCCGCACTTGGAAGGAGTGCGGAGGCTTTTGTCATCTCGGGGCCCAAGCAACCACCTCAGCTGGCCTGAGCTAGCGTGCCGCGCCGGCGCGCCGTATCCCGCCAAGTGGCGCGGCTCCCGCGCCCGCATCCTCGCCGTCGAGTTTGAGCGCCTTCGTGAGCTCGCTGGCGGCAAGCCGATCCCAATCGGGTCGGCGTATCGAACCGAATCCCACAACCGCCGCGTAGGCGGAGCCCGCAAGTCCCAGCACGTCCAGGGTCGCGCTCTCGACTTGCTCGTCTCCGGCGTGCGCCGCGCCATCCTCGAAGCCGCGCTCTTCGACCGGCTCGAGGAGCCCGGTTGCCGGATCCGCGGCGTCGGCTACTACCCGTGGGGCATCCACATCGACGTGCGGCCCGGGAAGCGCCTCGCGCGCTGGGGCGGGTCAAGGCCTGCGGCGGAGCTTGCATGAACCGCGACCACGGCGAGACGCCGCTTCGCGTCCCGCGCTGGCTGCTCCCTGGCGCGGTCGGCGCCGCGATTGCCGTCCTCGCCCTCATCGCCGTAGTCCAGGAGGTCCCATGAAACCAGCCCTCGTCGTTCTCGCGCTGCTCGCGGCCGGATGCGCCTCGAGCGGCTCCCTCTTCTCGCCTCGCCCACCCGGCCCCGACCAGGAGGTCGTGGAGCAGCTCGTCTGCTCGGGCCAGTACGAGAAGGCGGATTTTTATCTCGAAGCGCGCGGAGCCAACCGGGCCGAGCGCATCGAACGCGTGGAGCGCGCCCGGAAGAGGTGCGCGCAAGGAGGTGAGTCTTGAGGAGCCAGAAAGGCGTCTTCGTCATCGCAGCGCTCGCTCTCGCAGCGATCGCCTGCGACAACTTCTTCAGCCCGTCGGTCACGAACGAGATCAGCGTCGGCCAGGACAATGCCGGGGCGGGCGCTGAGCCGTCACCGACGCCTGCGAGCCCCTGTGGGGCCGTGATCCGTGTCGAGATCTCGGCCGACTCGCCGATCGCTGTCGGAGACGTCGTTCCGATCGACGCGACGCCTTTCGCCGCGTCCGGTGAGCGCCCGGACAGTTGCAACCTTGCATCAGGAATCGAGTGGTCGGCCACCGGCCCGTGCGGGGTTAGTCCCACGAACGTGTACTCACCGATCCTTACGGCGACCGGCGCCGGATTGTGTCGGGTCGCCGCACGAGTCGAGAACGCTGAAGGCGCCGCGGAGGTGTCGATCCAATGAGATCCCTAGCCCTCGCCGTCGCCGTTCTGCTGCTGCCCACGCTCGCCGAGAGCCAGTTCCGCTACAACCTCAACACGTCCGCAGGGTTCACCCACGTCGGGAAGGAGGACGTGGAGGACACGGCGAACCGTGACGAGTACGTCAACTTCAGCACGTCGGCCTTCTACGAGTTCCCGAGCAACGCCTTCGTTTCCGGACTGTGCGTCACGGAGGGCGCACCGGGCGAGCTTGCCTGGTCGACGCCGAGCACGTGGAAGCGAGGCTACTGCGACGTCGCTGCCGGCTACTTCGCCTTCCAGGTCCCCGAACAAAAGCTCCGTGCCGGTCTCTTCGGCTTCGTGGGTCAGCAATTCAAGATCACGACCCCCGAAGGCGGCTTCCGGGCCGAGCCGTACCCCATGCGATGGGGCGGCGGCGTGGTTCTCTACTTCGGCGAGAAGAGCTGGCTCTACGCGGCCGTCTTCAGGGACGAGACGCTGCGTGAAGAGGGCGCCAGCTTCGGAACGCTGTTCCAGACCGATCTCTTGCAGGTGGGAAGCAAAGCCGCGCTCGCGTCGCGCACCCGGGTCACGATCGGCAAGGAAACCACCGTCTCGCAAGAGGCGGTGTTCTCCTTCGGAGGCTGACGATGGGCAAGCTGAAGACTTGGTTCGTCAACCAGTTCATCGGCCGCGAGGCCAACAAGGTCGCGGAGGGAAATCGAGGCCTACGAGCGCAGAGCTTCTACTGGTTCGTCGCTGGTCAGAAGCGGCTCACGGCCCTCGTGCTCGGCGGCATCGCAGTGCTCGCCGCGCAGCTCGGCCCCGACGGTGAGCATGTTGGCGCTGCGGTCGCTTCTGTCGCTGGGGTTCTGTTGGCCCTCGGCTTCCTGGACAAGGACTGGCGCCAGCCGCAGGAGAAGCTGCCCGAGGCGCTCGCCGGCGTCGGGGCCTACTCCGCCACGATCGGCGCCGCGCTCGTGGCGGCCACGGAGCTGCTCACGGTCCTCGAAGCCAAGGTGCCGTGGGCTGGTGTCGCGGGCGACTTTACCGAGATCCTGATCGTCGTCCTCGGCTACATGGGGATCGCGACCGTGGCACGCGTCGCGAAACCGCCCGCCTGATGACCGAGCTGGCGCTGACCGTCACAGCGCTGTTCTTCCCGCCAGCCGTTGTCGCCCACTCCGCTGTCGTCTGCCCCGCTGATGGAGTGCTCGCTCTGGAGCCGCAACGGGGGACGGGACGATGGTCGCTTGATCGTTAACCCAGATAACCCGGTCATCGGCGACCTGCGCACCTCAATACTTGCCGCCCACGACTGGCGGGAGAAGGAAGCGGCGGCCCAGCCTGTGGAGGTCAAGCAGTGACAGCCCGCAACGGCTCCCTTGACATGAACGGCTTGAAGGTCCGCCCGGGCGCGATCGTCGTGGCCTTACTGGTGGCCTTCGGCATTCTCGCCGCAGTCGGCACCGTCTGGGAGATCACGCCCTGGTCGATCCTCACGAGGATCACCTATCACGAGCAGCAGCCCGCTCACGCCAAGGCGTTCGACGAGATTCAGAAGGCCCAACTGGATCGGATCGAGATACGTACCGAGCTGAACCGGGCCATGCAGGACGTCGACGAGAACGGCGACGCGCTGCAGGAGATACGCAGGGACGTGGCCGGGATCAGGGCCACGGTCAACGCCATCAACCGGAAGCTCGATCGCATGCCGGGCTACGGCGGACAGGAGTGAGGAGGAGGGACATCCACCTCCGCCGCTGGCGCCCGGCATTGCGCATGACCACTTCGATTCGGACTGAGGGCGCTGGTCGGACTCGCTGTGCTTCAACCTCTTCAAGACGACGGCCAGCGTGACGAGCTGCGACGAGATCGTCGCGGCAGGTGGCGGCGAGAACGGCCGTGGCTACGACGGTGTCGCCTCGCTCGATCCCTAGTGCAACGAAGCCTCCCCCCACATCGGGTCGTGCCCCCCGCCCGCTATCCGAACGGACTGCTGTCTCGTGGTGGCGTTGGCCGGGGTCCCTGCGCGATTTCAACTTCAGCGGGTGATCGGGAGCGCGCGTTTCCTCTCCCTCGCACAAGTCCCCTTGGGGGGTAATGTCACCGGTCGGCGGAAGCCGAGCCCCCGCCAGGCGACGAAGACGCCCAGGCGGAAGGCTCCTCGAGGCCGGAAGCCTGATCCCGGTTGGGTGCAACGGGCGGCCGCTGCGGATCACTTCGACGTCGAGCCGAGCCGCATCAACAAGTGGGTGGCAGACGGGGCGCCCGTGGCTCGCCGCGGCAAGTCAGGCCAGGCGGCGCTCTATGACCTGAAGGCCCTGGAACGCTGGCGGGTTCAGCGGAAGGCCACCGCCGCGACGACCCTCAGTCTCGTGGACGAGAAGGCGAAGCTCGCTCAGGCGCAGCGACAGAAGATCGAGCTCGAGCAGCGCGTCCGTCGCGGCGAGCTCGTCGAGAGCCGCGAGGTCGAGGCGGACGCGGAGGCGGTCGCACGTGCCGTGCAGCGGCGCCTGCTCCTGGTGGTCGAGCAGGCGGTTCGGGAGGGGATCATCCCCCGAGAGCAGAAGGCCGCCCTTCGCAATCTGCAGGAGGCGGCGCTGCGTGAGCTCTCCGCCCTCGGGGGCGCGCTGGCGGCTTCTGAGGACGAGGACGACGAGCTCGAGGCTACCGCTTGAGCGTCCTCGGCGCCGCGTTCGCCCGAGGTCTCGAGCCACCGCCCGAGCTCACCATCAGCGAGTGGGCGGACGACTGCCGGCATCTCCCGCAGACCAGCGCCGCTCGCGGCGGTCGCTGGCGCACAGACTCGACGCCCTATCTCAAGGGGATCATGGATGCCGCCCGGGATCCCACGATCTCGAAGCTGGCGTTGAAGAAGTGCCACCAGAGCGGAGGCTCCGAGGCCCTCAACAACATCATCGGCTTCCACATCGAGCACGATCCCTGTCCCATCCTGATGGTGCACCCGGCGGGCGACGTGGCGGAGACCTGGTCGAAGGAACGCCTGTCCGACATGATCCGCTCCACGCCGGCGCTGGCGGCTGTCGTCCATGACAAGCGGCAGCCGCGAGGCTCTCATCAGGGCGAGAGCACGCTGAAGCTGAAGATGTATCCCGGCGGCTACCTCGCGATCGGAGGGGCCAACACGCCCAACACATTCGCTCGCTGGTCCGTGCGTATCGCGATCGGGGACGACGTCGACCGCTTCCCCCCGGTCGTCGCGGATGAGGGCGACCCGGCCGACCTGCTGGTCAATCGAACGACGAGCTTCCACGACGCCCTGACGATCTTCGTCTCCACGCCAACCCTCAAGGGCGGCCGCATCGACACGCTGTACGACCGGAGCGACCAGCGACGCTACTTCGTCACCTGCCCGGGCTGCGGCCGCCAGGACTGGATCACCTGGAACGACGCCGACCACTTCCGGGTCGTCTTCGACGCGAAGGACGCTCTGAGCGCCCGTATCGAGTGTCCCGACGGAGACCACGGCGGCTGTGGCGAGCGGATCGACGAGCCGATGCGTCGCCGGCTAGTCGCGGTCGGCGAGTGGCGACCCACAAAGACGCCGGACGAGCCAGGCCTCGCCGGCTTCCATCTTCCCGCGATGGTGTCGACGCTCGGCGCCGTCACGCTCTCGGAGCTCGTAGCCAAGTGGCTCTCGGCTCGAGATCGCGGGAAGGAGGCGCTCAGGGTCTTCATCAACACGTCGCTGGCTGAGGGTTGGGAGGACCGCGGCGCCCGCGTCGAGCCCCACGTCCTCATGACGCGCCGAGAGCCGTACGGCACCGACGAGAACGAGGGGGTCGAGGTGCCGGTGCCGGCCCCGGCATTGACCGCCGGCGTCGACGTCCAGGCCGACCGCTTCGAGCTGCTCGTGACGGCGTGGGGGCCGGCAGGAGAGCGGTGGGTCGTCGACTGGCGACGGGTGCCGGGCGACCCGAAGCGCCCTGAGACTCGAGCGGCGCTCCTCGAGGCGCTGTCTCGTCGCTACACGCACGAGCTCGGGCCGCTCCTACCCATCCACGCCACGTGCATCGACTCGGGCTACGCGACCGAGGAGGTCTACGACTTCGTCCTCGCGTACCAGGCGCGGCGCATCTTCGCGACGAAGGGGTGGGCGGGGAAGAGCGGAGAGCCGATCGTCGGCAAGCCGAGCCAGAAGCGCTACGGCCGCCGCCCGCGGCCGGTGCCGCTCTTTCCGATCAACGTCGACGACGCGAAGGCCGACGTGATGACCAGCCTCACCCTCACCGACGGCCCCGGGGCGATGCACTTCCCGGCGCACCTCGAGACCGTCAACGAGGAGTTCTTCGCGCAGATCTGCGCCGAGCACCGGGAGATGCGCTACAACCGAGCTGGGATCGCCACGCACTACGTGTGGGTCCAGGATCGGGACCGGAACGAGGCTCTCGACTGCTCGGTTCTCTCGCTCGCCGCGTTCCGGTTGCTCAACCCGAACATCCGTCAAATGTCCGGGGCCCTGGCCGAGGCCGCGGCGAAGGACGATCCTCGAGGCGGCCGGGGCGGAAGCGGATCCGCACCGCCCCCACCCCCGAAGCGTCGGCCCGGCCGCCGCAGCTCTAGGAGCGGCTACCTCGGATGATCGCTCAGCGCCTGCTCGAGCGGTTTCACGCCTGGCGCGAGACGAAGCGCGGCTGCGGGCGACCCGGCTGCGTCGATCGGGTCGTCAGGAAGGCGTTCAACGGAGGAGTGACATGAAACCGCGCCTCGAGGCCTGCTACTTCGGGACGGGTGACCAGGGCGAGCGCTACGAACGGCTTGCCCGCGTCCTCGAGCACACCGCCCTCGAGCACTGTCGTGGGTGGACGGTCGACGTCGTGCGGCTGAGCCAGGAGCAGCTCGAGCCCTACCGGCCCGCGAGCGGCAAAGACTCCCACGTCTGGAACACGTGGAAGCTCGAGCACTGGGTGCGGCGCATCCTCGATGCCCCCGACGGTGCCCAGGTGCTCCTGATCGACGGAGACACGGCGATCCTTCGCCCTCTCGACCCGATCTGGGATCATGGCTTCGACATTGCCTACACGGCGCGCGAGCGGAACCGGCTGCCGTTGAACGGTGGCGTCGTCTTCGTCCGCGTGTCGGATCGGACGCGCCACTTCATGCGGGAGTGGCTCGCGACCAACATGACCTTCCTGCACGACAACCTGGCTCACACGCCGTGGCGCCGGGCCTACGCGGGGATCAACCAGTCCGCGCTGGGCTATCTCTTCGAGAAGGTCGATCACGGCTGCGAGATCCTCAAGCTGCCGTGTTCGGAGTGGAACTGCGTCGAGTGGGATCGCTACGCACCCGACCGTACGCGCGTGCTCCACGTGAAGTCTGGGCTGCGGCGTGCCGTGTTCGATCTCCCCGGCGCCGGCCACAAGCCCGTCATCGTGCGGCTAGTGAAGCTCTGGAAGGCCCTCGAGCGCGACACGCAGCGAGCAGCTGCGCAGGTGGCGGCCGGATGAAGCCGGCCTACCAAGAGACGTGGGTCCGGGGCTCTACGGTGGCGCCGGGTAGTGGCCCTGAGGCGCTCGAGAAGGCGATCCGAGCGATCAGGAGCCCGCCAGAGGCGTACCGGCGGCGCCGATGAGGATCAACGTGGTGGCGAAGCTCGGGTGGATCCTCGAGCGGCTGGCTCGCGAGCTCGAGCCCATCGGCGCCACCGTTAACTGCGGCCAACGGGATCGCCGGACTGACCCCACCGCCGACCTGCACTACTACATGCCCGCTCGGGACGTCATGAAGTACCCGACGCCGGGCCTCGCCGTCGGCCTCTACACGCATGGCGGCTCGGCCTTCGACATCATCGACCGCTTCGCAGCCTGCGTGACGATGAACGTCGCGATGGCTGAGCGGCTGCGCGAGGCGGGTGCGCAGCGCGTCGTGACGATCCGCCCCGGCACAGAGCCACCGCCCCGCCCCATCGTGTTCGGTGTGTGTGGGCGCGTCTACGGCAAGGGCCGGAAGGGCGAGGCTCTCGTCCGTTCAGCCGTCGCCGACGGCTTCAAGTTCTGGGCCTGCACCGACTACCGCTCGCGTACGCGGCGCCCGCTGTGCCGCATCACGCATCCCGTCGAGGCGCGCGCGGAGTTCTACGAATTGATCGACTACCTCGTCGTCACGTCTCTCGATGAGGGCGGTCCGATGCCCGTTCTCGAGGCAATCGCTCACGGCGTCCCTGTGATCGCTCCCGACGTCGGGTGGTGTTTCGAGTTCCCGGTGATCCGATACGAGCGAGGGAACTGGGAGTCACTGCGCGGCGTCCTCCGGGGCTTGACGCGCCCGCCCTCCTGGGGAGCGTGGGCCGAGGAGCACCGAGCGCTCTTCGCTGACCTACTCGGTCCTGCCGCGTGAAGAAGGCGCCGCAATCCTTCGACGGGGCTTCAGGGCCACTCCCGATCGGGTCGGTGGTGGAACTTGAGAAGGCCCCCGACCTCGGAGCCAAGCTTGACGACGTCAACGCGACACTCCTACAGATCCTCGAGGTGCTGCAATCGATCGACGACACCCTCACCAACGCGTCGACGAAGGCGGGCTACTGATCGCCGTGTCGCTCGAGCCGAAGCAGTGGTACACGGTTCGAGATCTCGCCGAGCGGCTCCATCTCGCGCCGAAGACCGTCCGGCGCCTTGTGCGGCCGTTTCGCGAGCACTGCAATCTTGGACGCGAAGGCTCCCACCCGAGGAAAGTGCTTTGGATCCCCCTCGATGTCGTCCTCGCGGTGGAGCGCCAGCGTGACGCACGCGCGGGACTGGTGTCAAGCCCCTTTTCACCTAGCCCTCTCACCTAGCCCTCTCACCTAGCCCACGCCGAGCGGTCGGACGAAAACCCCCTCGTACTCTAGATTCGAGATGCCGACCGCCGCTGAATCGGAAGCTGACCTCGCGGTCATTCGGGCAGCCAAGAATAGCGGGGCTCGCAGCGTCCAGTTTGCCGATCGCTCGACGACGTACAACTCCTATCAAGAGCTCTGTGCCGCCGAGAGTGAGATTCTCCGACAGCTCGCCGGTCGTCCGAAACAGACTCTGCTCGTCGCGTCGAAGGGCTTCTGCTGATGCAGCTCGCGCTGCCTCTCGCCTCTCCGGCGCCAGTGCCTCCTCGGGTGCGTGCGTTGTTCGACGCGGGTTCCCACACACGCCGCACCCGCGGCTGGCAGGCGCCGACGGCCTCGCCGAACACGGCGGTGCTCTGGGATCTCACGACCCTGTGCGATCGCTCACGCGCCGCCGTCCGCAATGACGGTTTCGCAAAGGGTTCGATCGACATCCTCGTCACCAACATCATCGGGTGGGGGATCAAACCGCTCTCCCAGGCTGCGGAGAAGGAGTTCCGCGAGAGCGTTCACCTCCTCTGGAACCTCTGGGTCGACGAGAGCGACGCGGACGGTCTGCTCAGCTTCTACGGCCAGCAGTCGCAAGCGGTTCGCTGCTGGTTGGAAGCGGGCGAGGTGTTCATTCGGATTCGCCAGCGTCGACCGTCGGATGGCCTCTCGGTCCCCTTGCAGGTTCAGGTGATCGAGCCGGAGCTCTGCCCCCACACCGAGCTGCGAGATCTCCCGAACGGGAACCGCGTCCGTGCCGGGATCGAGAAGAACGGGATCGGCCGCACGGTCGCGTATTGGTTCTATCGCTTCCGCCCAGGCGACTTCGACGAGTACGACAAGGGTGATCTTGTGCGCGTCCCGGCAGAGTCGGTGATCCACCTGTTTGATCCACTTCGCGCCGGCCAGCTTCGCGGTGTCCCGCACCTGACTCAGGCGCTGATCAAGCTCTACGAGCTCGATAAGTACGACGACGCCACGCTGCTGCGCCAGCAGCTCGCAAACCTGTTCGCGGGCTTCTTGGAGCAGGGCGTGACGCCGGACGGTGAGTCCAGCTTCAACCCACTGACCGGCCTGGCTGCGGACGCTACGCAGGACGAGCGCCCCGTTGTGAGCCTCGAGCCCGGTCTGATGCAGGAGCTCGCCGCCGGCGAGAAGATCACGTTTTCGGATCCGCCGGATCCGCCCAGCACCTACCCGCAGTTCATGAAGCAGCAGCTGCGCGCGGTCGCCGCTGCGACGGGTGTTCCGTACGAGCTGCTCACTGGGGACCTGTCCGGGCTGAACGATCGGATCATGCGCGTGATCCTCGGCGAGTTCCGTCGCAAGGTTCAGTCCTATCAGCACGGGATCGTCTCCCACCAGCTCTGCAACAAGGTGTGGAGGGCGTGGCTCGACGAAGCCGTGCGGACCGGCGCGCTGCCGGTGTCGATGGCCGACTATCGCGGCGCTCGCGAGACCGTTGCGCGGGTGCGCTGGATGCCGCAGGGCTGGCCCTACCTGCATCCCGTTCAGGACGTGCTGGCGCAGCAGGCAGCGATCCGCGCCGGCTTCACCACTCGCAGCTCGGTCGTGAGCGAGCAGGGCGAGGACTCCGAAGAGATCGACGCCGAGCAGGCCGCCGACAACAAGCGGGCCGACGAGCTCGGCCTGAAGTACGAGTCGGACACACGCAACGCCTCGAGCCCGCCGCCTACGCCCACACCGCCCAACCCCGACCTCGACCCCGACCAGGTTGAGGAGCGGTTGGAAGATCCCGAAACCGTGCCCGAGGAGGAAGCCGCATGAAGTACTGGTACCGATTCCTCAACATGGACGATCCCGAGGTCGCCGAGATTCACATCATCGACTTCATCGGTGACTGGATCGACGACTACTTCGGGTTCGGCGTGACGGCCAAGCAGTTCATCGACGAGCTGGCCGCACTTCCCGAGTCGGTGCAGACGATCCGCGTCCACATCAACAGCCCCGGCGGCGACGTCTTCGGCGCGATGAACATCGCGAACGCGCTGCGGGACCAGCGGGCCACGAAGGACCGCAAAGTCGAAACCATCGTCGACGGACTCGCGGCGAGCGCGGCCACGATCGTGATGATGGCGGGGGATCCGATCCGCATCTCCGACAACGCACTCGTCATGATCCACAACCCCTGGTCGATCACGCTGGGGGACGCGGCCGATCTCCGCAAGGACGCCGACAACCTCGACACCATCCGGGACACGATCGTCGCGACCTACCAGTGGCACGTCGAGCTGAGCGACGAAGAGCTGATCGCCCTCATGGACGCCGAGACCTGGATGGATGCCGACGTAGCTGTCGAGCGCGGTTTCGCGACCGAGAAGGTCGAGGGGCTTCGCGCCGCGGCGAGTATCGATCCGCGCGTCATGGCGAAGCTCAAGCTGAAGGTTCCGGACAGGTACGAGGATCGAGTCCAGGCCTTCCTCGCCGAACCGGATCCGCCGGCGGCGACGGGCGCGCCCGCGCCGGCCCCCAAGCCCAAGCCAGGGCCGGTCGCCGAGCCGGCTGCTGCGGCAGAGGTCATTCGACTGTGCGGTGAGGCCGAGTGTCTCGACCTGGCCGAGGAGCTCGTCTCGGCCGAAGCATCTCTCGAGGCGGTCCAGGGCCGGCTCGCGGCGGAGAAAAAGAAGCGCACGGCCGCCGCGAGCCGCGAGCGGGAGATCCACGCGCTGTGCACGTCGCGGGGCCTCGACGAGCTGGCTGACGGGTACGTGTCGGGCGGCATGCCCCTCGACACCGTGCGAACGCAGCTCACCGCGATCGCGGCTCGGCTCGACCAGGCCGAGATCGACACCGGGCTCCCGCCCGACGGGGCGCCTCGCGGCAAGTCGGTGATCGACGTGACGAATGTTTATCGGGAGCTGAATCAGCTTCCCGCTGCAAAGGAGTAGTCCATGACGGCACTAACAGAAGGGCAGCACGCGTCCGAGTTCATCCTCGCCGAGCCGGAGCGGCGGATCAGCCGCGAAACGGTCACGGTCAACGTGCCGGCGAGCACGACGCTCGCGGCCGGGAGCGTGCTCGGCGTGGTCGCGTCCGGTGGGGACTACGTTCAGTACGACAACGCCGAGACCGACGGTCGAGAGACCGCGGTCGCCATCCTCGTGGACAACCTGAAGAACGACGAGGTGACCGCGCAGGACATGACCGGTGCGGTGATCACTCGACTCGCCGCCGTGCGGAGGTCCGACCTGCGGTACATCGCCGGCACGTCCGCTGGCGACAAGACGGCCGCGGAAGTGGAGCTCGCGTCGCGGTTCATCACGGTCCGCGACTAGCGGCCAAGAGGAGCTGAATCAAAGGGAGAGCTCGCGTTCTGAGCCAGTAGCAAGGAGAGAGCGAAATGTTGGACATCTTCAACAACGACGCCTTCAAGACGGTCTCGTTGACCGACGGGATCATCAAGGCGCCGTTCAAGCCGGGTCGGATCGGTGAGCTCGGGCTGTTCCGCAGTCGCGGTATCACCACGACGGTGGTCGTCGTCGAGGAGAAGGACGGTCGCCTGTCGCTCATCCAGTCGAGCCCTCGCGGCGGCGAAGCGCCGCCCAGCTCGATCGGGGGCCAGAAGCGCACCGCCCGCAGCTTCGTTGTGCCGCACCTCGAGCGCGAGTCGGTCGTCATGGCCGACGAGGTCCAGGACGTTCGCGCGTTCGGATCCGAGAACACCATGGAGGCGGTGCAGGTGCTGGTGAACGAGCGGCTCGCGGACCTGCGCGCGATGCACGAGGTCACCCTCGAACACCTGCGGTCCGGCGCCATCAAGGGCCTCATCCTCGACGCCGACGGGTCGACCCTGTTCAACCTGTTCACCCAGTTCGGTGTCACGCAGCAGACCGCCGAGCTGGACGTCAGCACGGACGTCCGGCCGCAGATCATTGCGATCCAGCGGCTCAGCGAGTACGCCCTCGGCGGCGACATCGTGAGCGGCCATCGCGCCCTCTGCGGTGACAACTTCTTCGACACGCTGGTAGACGCCGCCAGCGTTCAGGAGGCGCTGAAGCACCAGGAGTCGGTGCAGCTGCGGACCGATCTCCGCCGGGGCTTCATGTTCGCCGGAATCATCTGGGAGAACTACCGAGGCCGCACCGGCGCCTCACAGGCGGATCCGGAGGCCGAGGCGTCGGGCACTCCATTCATCGGCGACGACGACGCGTACGTGGTTCCGGAGGGGACGCAGATCTTCCAGACCTACTACGCGCCGGCGGACTTCGTCGAGGCCGCCAACACCGTCGGTCTGCCGATCTACGCGAAGCAGTATCGCGACGAGAAGCTGAACCGAAGCGTCACGATCCACGCGCAGAGCAACCCGCTCGCCCTGTGCCTGCGCCCGCGGGCCGTCGTCAAGGTGAGCCTGCCCTAACGTGTCTGATCTGAGGCCCCCCATCACGTCGGCGCTGACGGCCTTCGGCGTCGACGCGGTGGTCACCCTCCCGGGAGAGGACGCGGTCGAAACGCGGGCCATCTGGCTCGCGCCGAGGGCCGTCGAAGTCCCGGTCGGCTCGAACCATCAGCGCGTCGAAGCTCGGCGCGTGCTCTCGATCCCCATCAGCACTGTCCCGGCGGTGCCGCGCGGGACCATCATCAGCGCGCCCGAGGCCGAGGGCCAGGTCGCGCAGGACTGGAAGGTCGACGCGCACGAGCACGTCGACTACGACCACCATCGGGTCGTCGTGGTGCCAACCGCATGAGTGTCCGCCAAGCCGCGATCGCGGAGCTCAGGACCCGGCTCGAGACGATCCTCACCGCCAGCGAGTTCGCGACGGACGCCGGGCAGCTGGTGCTCCTCGGCGAACACCCGATGCTCGGTCCTGCCGATCCAGAAGCCTCTATCGCGATCATCGTGCAGGAGGACGAGCCCGGCTACCAGGGCGAGAACGTGACTGTCGTCGTCCCTGTCGACGTGCAGGCGATCGTCAAGGCCGACGCGGTCGATCCGTGGATGACGGTTGAGGCCGTGATCGGCGACATCAAGAAGGCGGTCGAGACCGACCACGACCTCGGGGGCAACCTCGTGTCGCGTGGCCTCGAGCGCGGACCCACAGCACCGCTTGATCGAGAAGAGGGCGCTACCTTCGTCGGCACGGCCGTCACGTACCGCCTCGTGATGATCGAGAAGTGGGGTGCTCCGTGAGCGGTGTGCGGACACGCTTCAACAACCGCGAATGGAAGAAAGGAATCGCCGCTCTCGGCAGGCGCTTCCCTCAGGCCGCGCGTCGATCGCTGCGCCGTGCCGGGACGGCCGGGCGGACCGCGGTGTCCCGGAAGATCCGGGGCGACCTGGGCATCAAGGTCTCGATCGTCAAGGAGGCCGTGACGGTCCGCGTGAAGCCGTCCTCGGTCGAGATCGCGGCCACGGGCTCGCGCATTCCCCTCATCGAATTCAAGGCGCGAGGGCGCGAGCCGTCGGGTGGCCGCGGTCGCGGTGTTGGCTATCGCATCGGCAAGCGCTCCGGTCGGATCGGAGACGCATTCATCACGACGATGCCCAGCGGGCGCCGGGGTGTCTTCCGCCGGTCGGGCAAGTCGCGACTCCCGATCCATGAGCTCAAGGGACCAAGCATCACGCACGTGTTTCGGCGCGAAATGCCTGGAGTGATCCCCAAGGTCAAGGACGCACTGTTCAAGAACTTCAGGCACGAGTTCTCCCGTGCCGCCGCCAGGAGGTGAGCCGTGTCGCAACCATTTGAGATCATCGCGCAGCCGTTCACGGCATGGATCGCTCCGGTGGGCGAGAGCTTTCCGGGCGTGGGCGACGCGCCCGTCGGTAACTGGTCCAAGATCGGGACGTCCGGCGACCTCAACTACACCGAGGACGGCGTCACGGTCGCACACGCCCAGACCGTCGAGAACTTCAAACCTCTCGGCAGCACCGGGCCGCGCAAGGCCTTCCGCACGGAGGAAGAGCTCCGCATCTCCTTCACCGTGGCGGATCTGACCCTGGAGCAGTACAAGCACGCGCTCAACCAGAACACGGTGACGACGGTCGCGCCCGGAGCGAACCCTGGGTTCAAGAAGGTCGGCCTCAGCCGTGGCCTGGCGGTGGCGCAGCGGGCGCTCCTGGTCCGCGGCCAGTCGTCCCCCTACGGCGACGACTGGGATATGCAGTACGAGGTCCCGATCGTCGTCGAGGTCGGCGAGCCCGAGGTCGTGTTCGTGAAGGGAGACCCGGCCGGCCTGGCGCTGGAGTTCCTCGCCCTCGAGGACCCGGACGCGGCGAGCACCGACGAGCGGTTCGGCCGCCTGATCGCCCAGAACGCGGACGCCACCTAGTGCTTGAGGCCCAACGCCGGGCCGAGGAGCTGGGCCGCGAAGTGTCGAGCCACAAGGCGGCGATACGAGCGAGGCGTACCGCCCTGAAGCGCGCCGCCGCGGCCCTCGAGGCCCTGAAGCGCGACTGCGCGCAGCGGGGCATCAAGTTGATTTACGTAGGCGAAGGGAAGGAGACCCATGGCCACCAAACGACGACAGAAGACACCAACCTCAACGCCGAGGCGTAAGAAGAGAGCGCCGGCCATCCCGGGGCCGGTCCTCTCGCTCGCCACCCTTGTCGAGCGCCGGACCATCAAGATCGACGACAAGCTCTACGACCTCAAGCACCCGGGCGAGTTGGGGCTCGTCGATCATCAGCGAATCGGGACCCAGGCCAGCCTTCTAAGCGGCCTCCAGGCTCGGGGGGAGGAAGTGTCCGAGGGGGAAGCCGCGCTGCTCTCTGGGGCGCTGGATAGCTGCTGCCGGCTGATCCTGGAAGCTCCCGATGAAATCCATGCGCGACTCAACGACTTTCACCGCATGGGGATCCTCAATGCTTTTACACAGCTCCAGAGCGAATTGATCGAAGTCGGGGGAGGGCTCGACGGAGCGGTGGGCAGCGAGCCTCCGAAGTCGACTGGGGCGAGCTCCTCCCAAAGCTAGCCAGGTTCTATGGGGGATCACCTCTCGAGTGGCTGCACGACACGCCGATGTGTGTGATCCAGGCGCACGTGGAGATGATGGACAGGATCGAGGCTGGCGAGCTCGAGGCAACCGCCGTTGCGGGCGGAGTGGCACGGAGCTTCAAGCGCGGTCGTTGGGCCGGCCGCCAGCTGAGCACGTGGCGCCGCATCGCTGCCTCGGGCGGTGGCGTCAAGCGCGACGCCACCGGGGCTGATCTTCGCGCGGCGGGAATCGGCAAGCGGATTGTGAAGCGGGTGAAGCGTGGCGACTAAGGCCGGCACCGCCGTCTTCAAGATCGCTCTCGACGCCAAGCAGTACAAGGTCGCGATCAAGGGAATCCAGAAGTCCTCGAAGAAGACGGCGACGAGCCTGCGGGGAATCTCGCAGGCCGTCAACGTAGCGATCTTCGCGAAGCTCGGCCGGGTCGCTGTTGACGCGATCAAGAGCGTTGTCGGAGCGATCGCAGATCTCGGTGTCAGGGGCGCCGGCGTCGACGACGTCGCCACTTCGTTCGGCGTGCTTTCCGAGAAGACGGGCGAGACGGCCGACGTGATGCTCAACAAGCTCCAGGCTGGCGTGAAGGGCACGCTGTCGGACTTCGACCTGATGTCCTTGTCGAACAAGGCGCTCGGCGCTGGTCTCGTGAAGAGCTCCGATGACATGGGCGTACTGGCGACAGGTGCCCGACAGCTGGCCAAGGCGACCGGCGGCGAGACGAAGCAGGCCTTCGACACGATGCTCACGGCGATCGCGTCGGGCCGCACGGCTCAGCTGAAGCAGCTCGGGCTCTTCGTCGACTCGAAGGTGGCCACAGAAAACTTCGCAGCGGCTCACGGAAAGACCGTCGCTCAGCTCACCGACGCCGATCGCGCGCAGGCTCTCGGCGCCGCCACGCTCGCAGCGCTCCGTGACCGACTCAAGGAGCTGCCACCTCAGGCCGCGGACTTCGGCGAGCTCCTCGATGCCGTCAAGGTCACGATGACCAACTTCACGGACGCGCTAGCCGTGGGGATCTCGAAATCTCCAGTCCTCGGCGCCGGCCTCGAGGCCCTGGGGCAGAGCCTGAGCGGCGCCTTCGGGAGCGACTCGCAAGGCCTCATCACGACCGTCGTGGGCCTAATCGAGCGCGTGGCGATCGCGATGGTAAAGGGCGCACGGATCGTCGTCGAGGGCGCCGGCTTCATCCTGAAGGCGTGGGAGGGCACGAAGGTCGCGCTCAACGCCTACTGGTCGTTCATCGTCGGCGGCATCGGCATGCTCATCACCGCGATGGCTGGGGTGATCGAGAAGGCGGCACAACTCCCGGTGGTCGGAGCCCAGTTCCAGGGTGTCGCTGACGGCGTACGGGCACTGGGCGATGATCTGACGCACTTGTCGGGCGGTTTCAAGGCGCAAGCTCGTGCGTCGCTCAGCAGCATCGCCAGCATTGACGAGGGCACGGCCAAGGTCTCCAACACCCTCATCGTCATGGAAGACTCCATGAGGAAAGCGGGGACCGCGTCACAGGACGCCGCGACGGAGATCCGCGAGGTCGGACTCGCGTCGCAGCAGGCAGCCGCTCAAGGCGCGGCAGCGGCGCAGCAGGCGGCCGCCGAGATCGAGCGCCTCGCCAAGCAGCGAGCCGCCGAGGCACAGGCGGCCGCGACGCTGATCGTCAACACCGAGCGCACCCTCCAGCAGCAGCTCGCGCTCGCACAGGCCGAGGGCCTACAGAAGCGACAGCTCAAGATCCAGTTCGCACGCGAGAAGGAGCTGGAGAAGATCGCCTCCCTGCGTGAGGGCTACGCGGTCGAATACGAGCAGCTCGCGACGATGGTCAAGCAGAAGTACGACGAAATCCGCGCCGATGCCCAGGCCGCCCACATGTCGATCCAGGCGGCCGCCAACGAGCAGGGGTTCAAGACGCGAGAGCAGCTCGAGGAGACCGCCAGGAAGGCGGAGCAGACGTACCGCCGCATGCTGGCGAGCGGGAAGTTCACCATCGACACGCTTGAGAACGCCCACCAAGCCTCTGAGGAGGCGAAGCGCCAGATCACCGGCGGGACAGTGGCCCACGCTGATGTGTCGTTGGGTGCAATGGTGTCTTCGGCCACGGGCGCGCTCCGCGACCTTTTCGGACAGAACAAGGCCGTCGCGATCGCAACCGCCATCGCGGACACCGCGGCCGCGGTCGTGGCGAGTTTCAAGAACGCTGGGGGTTGGCCCTGGGGGCTGATTCCTGCTGCCGCGATGGCCGCCGCGGGTGCGAAGCGGATCTCGACGATCCGCAGCACCGACCCGGGGTTCAAGTTCGGTACGCCTGGCCTCGACTTCCAAAACTTCGGAATGGTGACACCCACGTTCCTTCACCGTCAGGAGGCTGTCATCCCCCGCGGTCGCGGGCACCTGCTCGCTGGCGAGATCGCCGCCGCGATGCCAGGCGCCGACGTGATGCAGCTCGCGGAGCTGCGCGGGATTCGGGACGAGCTGACCAGGCTGCCGCGGGCCATCGGCCGCCAGGTGCGGCAGGGCATGTTGCTGAGCCAATGATCCAGATCACGCCTCGCATCGACATGGACTTCGGCGCCGGCTGGGTCGACGTGTCGGAGGACGTCGTCAGCGGCGTCACGGCCGAGTGGGGCATTCACGGCAGCACGCCCAAGAATCGAGTCGCCGAGGTGGGGGCGATGTCCTTCGAGCTCGACAACTCGATAGAGAACGGCGGTGGAAAGCGCGGGTGCTACTCACCCGACCACTCCGACGCTCGCGCCGGCTTCGTCGTCGGCGCGCCCGTTCGGCTCGTCCTGGTCAATGCGCTCCTGGGCGAGAAGGTGAAGTGGGTCGGCACGATCGCCGAGATCCTTCCGCTGGCCGGCGCGCCGCGGCCCACCACGGCCGTCGAGTGCGTGGACTGGATGGACGAGGCGGCGCGCTCGAAGCTGGCTGGACTCGCTGTTCAGGTCGACGTGCAGTCGGATGCGCTCTTCACGACTCTCGCCGCCGCAGTGGAAAGCCAGCCACCGGGTGGCACACGCGTTGGCTCTGGCTCGGATATCTATCCGTTCGCCCTCGACAACGTCCGTGACGAGGGAGGCCGCGTCTCTGGCGAGCTCCAGAAGCTGGCAATGAGCGAGTTCGGCATCGTCTTCGTGAGCGCGGGCGAGCTTATCTTCGAGGGGCGCCGACGACGCGCCGGCGGGGGAGCGGTCCGCTTCGCGATGAGCGAGGACGACCAGATCCTCTCTCTGGGTGTCAGCCGCGGCCGAGACGATGTGATCAACCGCGCCCAGGTGAGCATCCATCCGCGCCGCCGCGACGCCGCCGCCACTTCGGTTCTCTTCACGCTTGGAAGCGCGATCGAGATCCCGCGCAACACCTCCGTCACGATCAACGCGCCCTACAGCGACCCCAACCAGCTCGCCCAGCGGGTCGGCGGCGTCGACATGGCCGCGCCCGTGGCCGTCACCGACTTCTCGTTCAACACCAAGGAGGACGGCACCGGGGCCGACCTCACGGCCCAGCTTTCCATCACCCCGGCATTCGGCGGCAACACGGCATCTCTCTTGATCGAGAACGCCGGGCCGGCGGACGGGTTCATTCCGGCCGAGGGGCTGCGGCTGCGCGGGCGAGGCCTCTACGACTTCGAGCCCCTCGTGTCGGATCGGAAGGACCAGACCAGCGTCGACGACTACGGAGAGAACGTCTTCAGCTACGACATGCCGCATCAGTCGCGGCCTCAGAACGCCGTCGACCTGGCCCAATTCATCCTTGATCTCTACAAGGACCCCACCACGCGCGTGGAGACGGTCCGCTTCATCGCCAACTGGGACGACGAGGCGGCCGAGAACGCCTTCGGCCTCGAGATCTCGGAGCAGGTGTCGATCGACTCGCCCACGCTGGGCCTCGACGCCGTGCCCTACTTCGTCAACGGCTGCCGGTTGGACATCAAGCACTCTGGCCTGATCACCGTCACCTGGGACCTGGCGCCGGTGAACTTGATCCAGTACTGGATGCTCGAGGTCGACGGCCGCACCGAGCTCGACGAGACCACGATCCTCGGCTACGGGCTCTTCGCGGCGGGCTGGATGCTCGACACCTCCGAGCTCGGCACAGACACCTTCCTGAACTGATGGAAGAGAGCTAGATGGCTTACACCCCGCCCCGGACCTGGACGATCGGCCAGCTCGTGAGCGCTGCCGACATGAACGAGCAGGTGCGCGACAACCTGATCCACCTCAAGCTCGCGGTCGACGACGACGGGAAGATCGCTGCACTCAGCACCACGTATCTGGGCGACCTCTCGGGCTCGAACCTGACCAACATCGCCCACCTGGGACAGAGCAACGACTTCACCGCTGGTGTTCACGACTTCGGCGCCGGCTCGGGGGCGCGGCTCACGATCCCGGTCGGAGCGAACAAGTGGGCTACGTAGATGGGCTGGTCGACCCCGCGGACGTGGGTAGCCGACGAGGTGGTGACGGCCGCCATCATGAACACGCATATCAGGGACCAGCTCGACGTCCTCAAGGTCACTCGCGACCCGCAGGGCCGGATCACCGATCTCTCGTCGTCGACCGTGGCCTCCCTAGCCTCGGCCAACCTGCTCGACGTGGCGTTCGTCAATGCGGGCAACGACTTCACGGCGGGGAAGAAGCGCTTCACGGCGGACGCGCGCCTGGTGGTGCCGGTCGGCGCCGACAAGTACGAGGACCTCGGAGGAGGCCTGCGCCGTGGCCTCTGGGTCGAGGGCGACTACCTGCATCACATCGCCTCGGATCAGACGACGGAGTGGCGCTACGCGGGCGAGTACGTATCGACGCCGGCCGGCGCACTGTCCGGATCCCTCTGGGTCGAAGGAGAGTACCTCCACTACATCGACGCGGACGGGGACGAGCGCCGGTGCCAGTCGCTGGGCGGATCCGGCCACAACGACGCGGCGGTGGACCCGGGCTCACTCTGGATCGAGACCTACCAGCACATCATCCGGGAGGCCGGCTCGCTCGAGCGACCAGTTCACCAGGACGTACCCCACTCCGACGGTACCCCGCATGTAGACACAGCACCTCACGCCGACTCCCCTCACGAGGATTCGCCGCACGAGGACGTCCCTTTCGACGACGAGCATGACGACGTCCCTCACGACGACACGCCCCACTACGACCACAGCGATCACATCGACCACGACGACGATATTCATGTTGACCTCACCCCGCACGGCGACGCCCCCTTCGCCGACTCCCCTCATGAAGACCACGACGATGCGGTGGCGCCGCACGAGGACACACCCCACGAGGACAACCCCCACGACGACACGCCCCACACCGACCACGACGATCACGGCGACGCCGCCTTCGTCGACCAGCCGACGGAGGTGACGTGAGCGTAGAAGTGAATGTGGTGGGCATGCGGTGCGGCGCGCAGGCCGGTGGGCTGAGTTGCACCTACTGCTACGAGGGCGCCGTTCGGAAGGCCTCCGAGAATGCGGCCCCGGCGCGCATCGACCATGCGGCGGTCCAGCGAGCCGTCGTCGACGCCGGAGGAAAGGGGTTCACCGTCTTCGGCGGAGAGCCGCTGTTGGCGTCCCTCGAGGACCTGGAGCGCCTCTGGGCGTTCGGCCTGGAGCGGTACGGCAGGAACGGCGTCCAGACGAGCGGCCGTCCGATCACCGGGCGCCACATGGAGCTGTTCGAGAAGTACAAGGTCGAGGTGGGGTTCTCGATCGATGGCCCCGGGGAGCTCAACGACGCCCGCCGGGCCGGCACCCTCGAGGAGACGAGGGCGGCGACCTCCCACTCGAACGCGATGCTGCGCCAGTGCCTCGAGGACGGGATCAGCTGCTCGCTGATCGTCACGCTTCACAAGCTGAACGCCTCGGCCGAGAGGCTGCCCCAGCTACTCGAGTGGCTCCAGGATCTCGACGAGGCCGGCCTCGCGTCCGCCCGGCTCCACCTGCTCGAGCTCGACGGCCCCGGGCGATCGCTCGTGCTATCCACCAAGGAGAACGTAGCGGCGCTCTTCGCGGCCCACGATCTCGAGCGTGAGCTGAAGAGCCTGCGCTTCGACATCTTCAAAGACCTGGAGAAGAAACTCCAGGACCCGAGCGCGAGCGTCACCTGCATCTGGGAGGGCTGCGACCCTTGGGTGACGAAGGCTGTTCACGGGATCGAGGCGGACGGCTCTCGCTCACTGTGCCAGCGGGTTCACAAGGACGGTCGCCAGTGGCTGCCGGCCGAGGGCGGAACCACGCGCATCCGCCCGGCGATCCTCTGGGCCACGCCTCAGGCCGACGGCGGGTGTCACGGCTGCCGGTTCTTTCTGCAATGCCAGGGCCAATGCCCGGGGACGGCGATCGACGGCGACTGGAGGAAGCGGACGCGGGATTGCGCAACCTGGTTCGCCGTCCTCGAGCGCCTCGAGGCCGAGATGCTTGAGCGTGGCGAGAGCCCGGCTTCGCAGTCGCAGGATCTGGCTCAGCGCATTGCAGCCAGTCTCGAGGGAGCTCACCGCAGGAGCGGCCGCCAGGAGCACGGGGACGCGCCGCACGGCGATGCGCCCCATGGGGATTCCGTCATCCCGGCTTTGGCCGGGGCCGAGCGGGTCGAACCGTGAGCCTTCCGCGAGAGTGGATGCGCGGGCCACAATGGCTGACCGGCTCAAGCCAGGTGGAGTGGGGGCCTGTGCTTGAGCGAGCTCGGGCGGCGTGGAGTCAGATCGAGCTCGGATCGATCTCCGAAGGCCTGCGGCATTCCGCCGTGATCCACCTGAGCCCGGAAGAGCTGGCGATCGCGTCGCGGGATGTTGTGCGGATGGGGTTGGGGCTCACGATCCTCGATTCATCCATCACCGGCGTCCGCGTGGCGATTCACCGTCTGGAGCTCGCGGCGGAGTGGCACCGCGCCTGGGACGCGTCGGAGGACGCCCGGATCGGCGAGCTCCTCGGCTTCCCGCCCTGCTGCATCGCGTTCTTCGAGGAACACTGGAAGGGCTCCGGGCACGGCGATGTCGTGCCCGCCATGCGGACGGTCGACGGCCCCTGGGAAGCCAACATCCTGCTCCGATGGCTCGGAGTGCGGCTCGTGCCGCACCTGCCTTGCTCGTCCGACTGCGCCGTCACGGTCGAGCTGGCGCGGGCGTACCGAGACGTCGGCGTCGCCGTGAAGGCGGATGTCGAGTCGATCGAGCAGCTGCTCCGGCTCCCGGTCGGGCACTCCAGCTTGAACGGGGTGACGATCGTCGAGACGCCTCACTTCAGGTTCATGGCGGGTGGTGTCGCTGGCCCGGTGGCGCGGCGATCACGTGCCGGAGAGGACGTCCAGCAGCCGCCCACCTGGGAAGACAACGGCTTCTCCACCAGGGAGGCCATGGAGGGGGCTCACGACGTCGTCGCGGCCGCCGTGGGGCAGGTTGAGTCCGCCATCGACCTCGGCTGTGGAGACGGCACCCTCCTCGCCCGCCTCGAGCCCCGTCTGGCCGTGGGCATCGACCACCACCCTGGGCGCGTCGTGCGCGGCCGCGAACGGCACCCCGACCTGCATCTCAAGGAGGCCCGGATCGAAGGCGTGACGGTGCCGGAGAGCCCATTCGACGTCGCCCTCCTGATGCCGGGACGCCTGATCGAGATCTCGCCCGCCGACGCCGGCAACGTGCGCCGCGCGCTCCCTCTTGTCGCGCGGCGCCTGGTGGTCTACGCGTACGGAGATTCGCTCGAGCAGCACGGGTCGCTGATGCATCTCACGCGAATCGCCGGCCTCGGGGAACTGCGAAGGCGTGTTCAGGGATACGACGCCGAAGCCGGGGAAGTCGAGGTGACGCAATGAGCGAAGCGGTCTTGTTCGGACGGGAGCTCCAGTGGTACGAAGGCCCCGGTACGCCAGACGAGGGGATCTGGCTCTGGGCGATCGAGCACATGGGCCACCCCGCGTTCTACCTGCGCGCCCTGCTCCCCGGAGACTTTGCTCCCGGGCGATCGCCGGCGGCGCGGCATGTGCTGCATCATCTGGATGGCGCGCGCGACGCGGCGACGCCGGTCTGCGGCACCTGCGACAAGACGCCTAGCGTCGACGAGCTCGAGCCCGTCGAGAGGAGCACGGGCGATCGCGGCTTCCTGGATGCGTTCCGAAGCGGCCGCGCAAAGTGGCCGCGACCCACCGATCCGGCGACGTGCTGGGAGTGCAGCGATCGCCGGGTTCGCATCGCGGCGCAGGTCACCGTCGACGGCCGGGCCGTAGGGATGTGCGCCGGCTGCGCACGGCTCTGGAGCGAAGGAGAGCGATCTTGAGCTACTCAACCCCCCGGACCTGGTCGCCGGGCGAAACGGTGACTGCGGCCATGATGAACGCCCACGTGCGCGATCAGCTCAACGCCATCGCGCCCAAGGCGATAGTCGTCGGGATCGGCGGAGTCTCGATCCCGACCGGCGTCATGGCGTACATCGAAGTCCCGATCTCGATGATTCTCACCGGCTGGACTCTCGTAGCGAACGCTAGCGGCTCGCTCGTCATCGACGTCTGGAAGGACAGCTACGCGAACTTCCCGCCCGTCGTCGGCGACTCGATCGCCGGGACGGAGAAGCCGACCCTCTCGTCCGCGCAGAAGAATCAGGATCTCTCTCTCTCCACCTGGACGACAGAGCTCACGGCCGGCGACGTCCTCGCGATCAACGTCGACTCGGTCTCTGGGATCGCGCAGGCGACACTCACGCTCCGAGGCACGCCGGCGTAGTGTCCGAGCAGATCATCCTCCGGCCGGACTCGAGCACAGCCCGAGGCCCCAACTGCAACTTCGTCACGATCGGCGCAACTCCGCACGAGGCTGTGGATGAAGTGGTGGCCGACGACGGGACAACCGCCACGGGCAATCGGGCGAACGAGCCCGCCGGATGTCCCAATACGGCGTGGCAGTCACACAGCTTCTTCTTCCCGACGGCATCGGCGATCCCGCTAGGGTCGCGCATCAACTCCGTCTCGGTCCTCACACGCCATCGCGGCTACGACGGAAGCGGCTCCGACCCCGGCCTGGAGCTCCGGGTGGAACTAGACGGCAATGTCGAGACGGCAATCGCCGCGGTGGACGCGTGGACGAATCGGACGCGCGTCTTCACGACCGACCCGGACACGGGCAACGCATGGGAGATCGCGGAACTCGACAATCTGGAGGCTCGGCTGTGGGTTCGGGCGACAGCTGGAATGGTCGACGGGACCGGCGCGTACAACTACTACACGCAGCTCTACGTCACGATCGACTACGATCCCCCGCCGAACGGTTTCATTCTCATCCTCTAGATCGGCGCGCCGGGCGGCAATCTGACCACGAGCCCAGGCGGGGGGCGGTGGAGACGGTTCGAGCGAAGAGCCGTTCCCGAAGATTCTCAGCAGTTCGCGACCGTCGAGAGCCCGTTCCCGGGGGTGGTGGGCTAAGGGATCGAGTGTCGGCGCCGGGAAGAGCCAGTCGTAGATGGCCCGGACCTACAACCGCGCCTTCTGGGAGATCGAGGCGCAGCGCAAGGCCTTCGACCGGTGGGGGCGGTACTTGGACCGGCTGGCGGGGCGGGGTGCCGTCGCGAAGGTGGTCCGGATCTAAGGGCAGCGCGTGCTTTCTTCTAGCGCTCAGCTCTCCAAGCGTCATCCCTTAGAGCTTCAGTTGTTCGGCGCCCTTGCCTTTGGCCTTCGGCGCCTTCTTGAAGGTCTGACTCGTCTGGCCCACTGGGGGCATGTCGATGCCCTTGCCGCCTAGTAGTTCCTCGACCGTGAGTAGTTGCAGACGCGGGTGCTTGCCCCAGGCTGATTCGTAGAGGTCCGAACTCGCGGCCTCTTTCCGCATCGGCTTTGTCGGCTTCTGCATAGAAATCAGGACGCCGATTGCTGCCTTCTCGCGCTGGACGACACCGCTAAGGTCGCGGACGTGGGTCGGTCCGGTCTTGCCGGCCTTCACCGAGATGATTACCTGCTTGGTCTTGCCTCCAGGCCCCTCGTCATGGAAGAACAGGCGCCCGTCGATACCCTTGTCAGCGCCTTTTTTCTGCTCCACCGGTCGAGCGCCAACTAGCCCGAGAGCCCACCACTGAAACTGATATGGGTCTTCCGCGGCGAGCTGCTTGGCGCCCGAGAGAACGACAGGCTCGCCGATCACGTCGAAGGTCTTGGCTATCGCGGCGCCATACGAATCATGGAGACGGTGCTTGAGCAGCCCAATCGCAAGGTGCGTGATATCAATGCCCAGCCATCGGCGCTTCAACTCTTGCGCGGCAGCGATTGTCGTGCCGCACCCACAGAACGGATCGAGCACCGTGTCCCCTTCATCACTGCTCGCGACGATCACTCGCTCTAGAAGCTCCTCCGGCTTCTGTGTTGGATACCCAAGTCGCTCCGCTGCCTGCGAGTTGATCGCGGCAATGTCCGTCCACACATCTGGCAGTGGTGAACCCGGCGCGTCATCCAAGAACTGTAGGTACCGTGGCAAGCCGCCTCGTTTGGACCAGTAGACCAGCCCGACCTCGTCGAGCTTGTCGAGTCTCTTGAGCAGCGGATACTGGGCCAAGTCCTCGCCGGTGATCTCCCTGTATTTGGAGTAGAGGTACGAAGCTGGTTGCCAGTGGCGACCCTTTGAAGTTGGATCGTGCCCGCGCCATGGTTGGCCACTGTCACCTTTCCTGACTCCCGGCCCCGTCAAGGTCACATCCTGGAATTGCTTCCCTGTCGCTGCGTCAACCTTCTTGAACTTCTCAAGATAGGAGGCATCGTACGGCTGGAACTGCTGATTCCAAGTCGCCTGGCTACCTCGCCGATAGTAAAGCAGTGAGTCATGCACAGGGCCGAAGCGAATGGCGGAATTGTGTGAGCCGGTTCGTTTCCAGATGATCTCGTTCCGGAATTGAGCTGCTCCAAAAACAGCATCCATCAGCATCTTGAGGTAGTGGCTCGCCGTCGGATCGCAGTGGAGATAGATGCTCGCCGTCGGCTTCATCACTCGCTTCAATTCCACTAGCCGCGGAGCCATCATTGCGAGGTAGGCCATCATGTCGCTCTCGCTCAGGAAGGTCCGGAACGCCTGCATGGCCTCGGACACACGCTCACCTTTCTCGACTACCTCCTGGTACGCGAGCGCAGCTCCTTGGTCCCAATGCCATGTATCTTCGAAGGCATGGATCTGCGCTGCGGCCCGCGTGCCGTCCTGCTCGGCGAAGAGAACGTTGTAGTCCTGGTTCGACTTGAAAGGCGGATCTAGGTAGACGAGGTCGACGGACTCATCCTTGATGTGCTCGCGCAGCACGTCCAGGTTGTCGCCGTAGTAAAGCTTGTTTTTCGCCAGAGATTCCTCCCGTCAACGGCGGATTGGGCAGCAATTGGAGAGCGGCTAGCGGCGTTCCCAGTCGTCGGCCGTGGCCTCGAGGTCGATCTCGTTGCCGCGGTCGTCGACCAAATGGAGCTTCAGAACGACGCGGCCGGGGAGCTCGTTTCTCTTGATGGCGCACTGAAAGCGATCGACCCCGATCGTCCTCTCCGAGTTCGCCTCAAGCGGTTCAGTAGCGAACCAAGGACTCGACGCGCCGCCCCCCACGCTTCTAGGGCTCGTCGCCGCTCTTCTAGTGGGCGGGCGAGCCGTGTGCTTCGCGCGTACCGCACGACCCTGCGGGTCGCGGATGTACTCCTCGCGCATCGATCGAGAGAGCTGCTCAGCAAACTGGCGAACGAGGGACGAGCGCTGCGGCTTCCAGAGCCCCTTCGAGATCGCCCACCCTGCAATGTCCTTGGTAGTCGCGGGCCACGTCTGCCCTTCCGCCATGTAGCCACCGACGATCGACTGCAACTGCTCGCTGTACGTCGTCTCCTACCTCATCTCGTTAGATCCTCGCCCGGCGCGCGACCGCGTCGTCCGCCTGATTGGCTTGATGTAGCCGGTAGGACGAATCGAGGTTCATCCAGAACTGCGCCCCGGTTCCGAACGCATCGCCCAGGCCCTTCGCGGTTTCGGTCGTGATGGATCGCTTGCCCGTCACCACCTCGCTGACGAGGCGCTGCGGCCGCCCCAGAATCTGAGCAAGGTCGTCCTGGGTCCATCCCCTGGCCTCGAGCTCTTCGCGAATGAAATCCCCCGGGGGGAACACCTCTGCGGGAGTCTTGTCAGTCATTCAGTCCTCTAGTGATAGTCCTCAATGCCGACCACAACGGCTACGTTTCCCGACTTGTCTTTCTCGATCTCCAAGATCAGGCGCTACCGATCGTTGAGACGCATCGACCGCTGATTCGAGCGGTCGCCCTGAAGCTTCTCGAAATGCAGCGATTTCAGGCTGTAGAAGGTCCGCTCGTCGGGAGCTGCGATGGTCTGCTGCATTCGCTTTCTGAACGCTTTGAGACCGTTGTTGGCAATCAGGTCGTTGTAGCGGAGCGCTTGCCTTCGGCCCCGCGCACCATCCCGGCCATTTGGGTGATCGTGTCCCGGCGTCTGGCGTTGTGACGGCCCTCGAACTCGCCGATTCTCTTCCGACCGCGTCTCGGGGTCATCGCTCAAGCGTGGGTTGGATGGTGGCTGACCAAGAAGACCCGCTGTAACATTCCAAGTGCTACAGTGGGTCGTGGTGGGCGAACCTGGCTTTTTTTGTGGGGCGCGCGGAGGTTCCTGCCACGGGCGTTACATCCACGGGCGTTACATCATAGTGTAGCAAAGGATTCTGGAGAACGCCATGAATAAGCTGGTAGTGGGGACTTTTGGAAATTCTCAGCGCGTCCTTGCCATCGTGCTCGGTGTTCATGGCCATCGCAGGGAAACGGCCACTTGACGCTGTACTATCAAGTCAAGCATAAATAGTTATTTGACAAAATCAGCAAATCAGCAAATTTGTATTTGACGGCCCGAAAAGACCCCACTACCAATAAGCTGGATCTCGACAGGCGACCCGCCCCCCTTCCCCGCTACCCCAGCCGTCCGGGAAGCTCGAAGTCGCAGGCAGCGTCTCGCGCCACCTGTACGAATGCGTTCGCTACGGCATGGAGGAAATCTCAGCTCACGAAGAATGGGCGCCTCGTGGACAGCTTCAACGAGATCAAGATTCACTCGGTCAAGTTCGGCGCCCATCAACTCCCGAGGATTTTCCTCGACATCTTGGAGCAAGACGCGTGGCGCGAGCGTGTTGCTGGCGGGCAGGTCGTGAAATTCGGCGACTTCCGCGAGTTCGTCATCACCAAGCCCAAGCGCGGGCTCAGTGGCTCACGTACAGAGAGGTACTCGGATTCCTCCGTGACAACACCACCGCCTTGGCACGCTTTCAGCGGATGTGGAAAGGGGAGCCGTCTCTCAAACGTGGCCCTGATAAAATCAGTGGCACGCCGAGTCAATACGGTACGTCCAAGGCGTACCTCGCGGAGCGCCTAGAACGCGAACATCCGAAGCTTTTCAAACGCACCGCGTTACCCAGGGGCGACACCCACCGGCTCAGCGTGCGCGCGGCTGCCGTCGAGGCCGGGTGGGTCACGCCTCGCGTGTGGGTGCCGAACAATAAAGTCGGGGATGTGGCGCGCATCCTGCGAAAGCATTACGACAAGCGGCAGCGCGACAAGCTCGCACGGCTCCTCACCGCGTAGGCTCGATCTAGCTCAGCACTGGCTTGTTTAGATCCTCACCACCTTCGCCCCCCTTCCCCGCCCGGCCAGCCGGTCCAGATACCGCCCCCACCGCTCGAACGCGCGGCGCTGCGCCTCGATCTCCCAGAAGGCGCGGTTGTAGGTCCGGGCCATCTTCGGCGGGAGATGCCCCTTGCACAGGTCGGCGAGCCGCCCATCGATGCCGAGCTGCTCCGTCATCAGCGTCGCGATCGTGTGCTGGATCGACTTCGCTGTAAACCGCTTCACGTCCGACAGACGGCGGATCCGGGCGAGCCAATTACTGCCACCCGACTCCACGATATGCCCGACAGATGTCGGCGCCGGGAAGAGCCAGTCGCCCGCCCGCGGGATCTGTTCGAGCAACCGGACCGCCGGCTCGCTCAGTGGAACCGGGCGTTCGGCGTGCGTCTTCGTCAGCGTCGCCGGCAGCGTCCACAGCGCCTCCTCGATGTCGACATCGACCCAGCGGCCTCGGGCGCCCTCCTCGGGCCGGACGTTCGTGAGCCACAGCAGCTCGAAGTAGTAGCCAGCCTGGTCGCCGTCGTGGCGCAGCTGCTCGAGGGCGGCGAGCACTGCGGCGATCTCCGCAGGCGCGAGCACCGTCTGTCGTGGTGTGGGTCGCTCGAGGCGCTGACGAGCGAAGGGGTTGTGCTCCGTCCCGCCGCGCTCCATCGACCAGGAGAACGCGCGGCTCATCAGCTGCTGGGCTCGGAGTGCGCTACTCCGCCCATCTGTCCCCCGAGGCGAGGCCTGGGCCCGCGCCTGGACCTGGTCGAGGAAGAGCCGGGCGGCTCCCCGGGTGAGCGTGTCCGCCGGCGTCCGAGCAAAGCGAGGGTGCTCTCTCTCGATCCGTTTCGCGATCCCCTGCCAGTCGCTCGCCGTCTTCGGCCTGAGCGACGACGACGCAGCCTCGAGGTGAGCGCCCAGCAGTGCGGCCACGGTTCGCCCGCGGCCCTCGCGTTCCGCCTGACGTTGCGCCCGGAACTCGCCGGCGGGGTCGCGACCCAACCGGATCGCAGCGCGTGCGTCCAGCGCGAGCCGGCGAGCTTCTGCGATCGACACCTCGGGGTAACGCCCGATCAGCAGCGTCTGCACCCTCCGCGACCCTCGAGCCCGGTACGACAGCATCCAGCTCGAGGCGCCTGATGCGCGGACGCGGAGCTGAAGCCCCGGCACCTGGCCGTCGCGGATCTGGCCGGGTGCCGCTGTCCTGATTTGGCCGTCTGTAAGTGGAGCCACGCGGCGACGATACGCTCCCGTGCTGCCCATGTGAAGCCAAATCCTATCAGTCGGTTGCAGGACTCGGCGCTATATGGCAGACGTATACCGAGGCGCGAACTCTTTTCCCGTCATGGATTTAGGTGTGTAACCCTAGGATCTTGAGAGGGATACGTAGGCCCGGCAGAACGTTGCTCGGTCTCCTCTTCAGGAAGCAGGTCCGGCAGGTCCTGCTTGTTCCATTGCAAAACCAGCGGCACTTTTTCCGGAACCAGGCGGTTCGCAAGCAAGTTCACCTTCATGTTCTCGAAGGCCGCCTGGTTCTCCTTCGCCATGGCTTTGCGCGAATCGGCGACGAAGACTACGGCATCGGCACCCGCCAGCACGACTCGTCGCGTGGCGTTGTACTGGACCTGGCCGGGGACGGTGTAGAGCTGGACCTGAAAGTCGTAGCCGGACACGGTGCCGAGGCTGAAGGGCAGCAGGTCGAAGAAGAGCGTCCGGTCCTGAGATGTGTTCAGCGAGATGAGTCGGTTCGCCCCGGCGGGGTCCGTGAGGACGTGGACCTGCTCGAGGTTGGTCGTCTTGCCCGATTGGGCGGGCCCGTAGTAGACGACCTTGGCCTTGATTTGCTTTTGAGCGAAGTTGAACTGGACCATTTAGCGCCTGGTGTCCCTGATAGAAACGGGAGATTTTAGCATGGCCGTTCCAGCGCAACCGTCCCCCGCTTGAAGTCCCCGGATACCGCTTGTAAACTGGATTTTTCGGCTCGCGGACTAATCCGGAGGAAGTAATGGCGCAGCGCTGTGACGTTTGTGGAAAGACCCCGAAGACGGGGCACAATGTCAGTCACGCTCACAATGTGACGCTGCGGCGTTTCAATCCCAATCTGCAGAAGGTGCGGGCCCTCGTCGAAGGGACGCGAAAGCGAATTCGGGTCTGCACACGCTGCCTGCGCTCCGGAAAGGTCACCAAGCCACCCAAGCGCACTCCGGTCGCAACCGCCTAACCGCCGTTCTCAAAGCAACTTACAGGACTGCGATAGCGTCGATTTCGACGCCTACTCCCTTGGGCAAACCGGCGACCTGGAAGGTCGAACGGGCCGGCTTGCTTTCACCAAAGTACCGGCCATACACGCCGTTCACTCGCGGGAAGTCGGCCATGTCAGCCAGGTAGATCGAGGTCTTGACGACATCCGACGGTGCGAGACCGGCCTGACCCAAGACCGCCTTGAGATTCTCCATCACGCGCTCGGTCTGCGCCTCGATGGAGCCCTGGACTACCTCTCCGGAGCTGGGATCGAGTGGGATCTGCCCCGAGAGATACAGGAAGCCGTTGGCCTTGACGGCTTGCGAGTACGGCCCGATCGGGGCGGGGGCGGAGCTGGTTGAGACGGCCTCGGTCTTCGACACAGGTCACCTCCTGTCGACCGCGAGGCTCGCGGTGACTTGAGCAAAACAACGTCATTCAGAGTGACTCGCCCGGCTCTTCTACGGGGCGAGGTTCGCGGTTCTTGCTGAGCTCCCTCGATGATGACGCTTTTTGCTTCGAGCGCGCGAGCCTAGCACGGCGGAAAGGCCGTTCTTTGATAAGCTCTACTAGTTGAACGCCTAACGGCGGTGCTGCTATGCTCAGATGGCCCCTGACTCTCGCTCTCATCGTCATCACCGCCGCGGCGATGCTCGTGCCGCTCTGTGGCGACCCTCGGCAAGTCCCGCTGACTCACCCCGAGTGGGCTCGCATGATTCTGCGGGGACTGGACCTGGAAGAGTCCCTGGACTTCACCGAGAGCGCGTCCGAGGCGTTCGCGGCGCTGTCCTGGCGCGTGAGCTTGGCACTGCCGGCCGATCGGTACCTCCGCTCCGACGGCGTCCAACCCGTCGAGCGCCAGGGGATCCGTGGCCTCCAGGCCACGGACATGGGCGAGGTCGCCTACCACATGCCGGTGGTTCGCTCGGGCGACTATCGATTGAGGTTTCGCATCGGCGGCCCGGCTGAGGCTCTGAGCTACGTGGAGGTCGCGCCGTGGGGCGGCGATCAGGCCGTCGACGAGTTCTCGATGGAGCTGCCAGCGGAGACTCAATGGGTCGATGCCGGATCGGTCTACCTCATCCCCGGCACCTACACCACAGCCATCCAGCTCCCCCCCGACGGGATCATCGAGTACGTCGAGCTGGCGCCCCCTTGCGTCAACCCGATCGAGCCCTTCCGGGGATGGCGACCCACCGCGATCGCGTCGATTCACGACGTGGCGCGTACGACTCTCCAGGCCGTAGATCTCGATCACGAGCTGCCCCCAGCCGATTTGCCGATCGAGTTCGATGGTTCGGCCTTTCAGACCACCGATAGCGAGCTGATGCAGATTGCAGCGGAGGTCGAGGGTTCGACCGCCCTCGTCGCCGGTGACAACGGCAAGAGCGCCGTCCTGCTGTTCGAGGTCCCCGAGGACGGGGTCTACTCCATCTCGACTCTCGGGGTACGCGGCGCTGGGCAGGCCTGGGTGGCGGACTCCTGCCAGAAACAGGTGTTGTGCGCGTCGAGCGATGTCGCTACCGGATGGTCCCCCGTGTTGACGAACTTCTTCTCCGCCGGGCGGCACGAGCTGGCCGTGCGCCTCGGAGCGGGTGCTCTGGTGCGACGGGTCCGAATCGAGCGAAAGAAGGTGGGTGCGGAGGACTACGTCGGCACGCTGGAGCGGCTTGGATTGGAACTGGGCGAGGGGGGTGACGAAGCAGTCACCCGCACTCGAGCCATCGACGCGATGGAGTTCATCAAGAGCCGGCGTGGCGGACTCGACGGTGAGGTGTCCTGCTTTGACCTGCCCGTCGTCGAAGAGGTGCAGGTAGCCGACCTCGCGGGAGCGCCGGCAGGGACAGACTTCAACCAGCCGTCCCAACCTGGCCCGCTCACTGGAGTTCCCGTGCCGCCCGGGGGGTCAAACCCCGGCCCTCCCACGGGACTCCCCCCCGGCATAGATCCCGAGCAGCCGCCAGCCAGTCCGGTCGTGATTCGCCGCTAGCGTTCGACGACGGAGATCAGACCCTCTCGCGAGGGTCGCCCCTCGACACCACTCGCGTCCCTCGCCGAGACTCGCCAACGAAACGTGCCGGGCCAGGAAATCGGTACGTCGACCGGTGGACCGGCAGCGTCGAAGGCCCAGACCACCTGCTCCGAGTGAAGCGGCAGCAGCTCGACGTAATAGCCGGGCTGCCCGGCGGACCATTCCAAGGCAACCGGGTGTGTGGGTGTTGCGTAGGCTGGGTCGTCCGCTGGGCTCAGTCCGGTAGGGGGGCTCGCAAGATCTACGCCCGGCGTGGTGGCACCGGCGGACTCGACGCGAAGCCCCTGGCCTTCGCCCAGGGCGACACGCCCGCTCCCTGTCGTGACCTGAAAGCTGCCCGTTCGGACGGTCAACATCGTGGCGCCGTCTTCGCGACGCACCACGATGCGTCCGTCGCCGCGAATCTCGGCTTCCTCGGTAACCAGCTTGATGATGCCCCCGCCGGTCCCTAGAGGCTCCATCCGACCCCGCTTCAGAACCGCCGACAACACGAGCGCCTCGGGGACCTCGAACTCGGTCGAGCCACCGATCTGCACCGTCATCCAGGGAAAAGCCACGTACGCAAGTCCGTCTTCGCCGGTGCGTAGCTGATCCCCCAACCTGAAGGGACCGCCCTCAATCGCACGCCCCCAGACTCCATCCTGTCCAGCTCGCTCCACAACCCCTTCTACAAACTCGAGCGTAGCAACCTGAGCCTTCTCCTGTGCCCTGGCGCTGCCAGCAAGAGCCAAAAGGGTCACCGGGGGTATCCATTTAACCGGTGTAAACTGAGCCGGTGGATCAGCCTCGTGCTGACACGCACTATCCGCGGTCCGTGGGCGAGTTCCAGGCCTGGTTCCGGACCGATGCGGACTGCCTGGAGTGGCTGCGGTGGCCCGCCAGCTTCGCCTGCTTGGACTGCGGCCATGATGGGGGCTGGCGGCTGGGCGACGGTCGCTTCATGTGCTCAGGGTGCGGCGGCCGTACGTCGGTGACAGCGGGCACGATCTTTGACCGGACGCGCACGCCGCTAACGGTTTGGTTCACCGCCTGCTGGCTGTTCGCCACCGGCAAGGACGGGATCTCGGCGCTGAGCCTGAAGCGGACGCTGGAGATCGGCTCCTACCAGACCGCGTGGGCGATGCTCCATCGGCTGAGGTCGGTGCTGGTGCGCCCGGGCCGGGACCGGCTGGCCGGGATGGTACAGGTAGATGAGACCTACATCGGCGGTGAGGAGGCGGGGCTGCGCGGCGGCCGGGCCAAAGGCAAGAAGGTTTTGACCGGGATCGCGGTGGAGGTCCGGGAGCCGAGAGGATTCGGACGGTGCCGGATGCTGCCGCTGACCGATGCGTCGGCCGCCTCGTTGCACGCCTTTGTAACGGCTCACGTCGAGCCGGGCGCGAGGGTCGTCACCGACGGCTGGCAGGGCTACCGCGGGCTGGAGAAGCTCGGCTACGTCCACGACCGGCGCAGCCAGCGGGCCGCCCGAACCCGCGGGGAGGATCCCGGCGAGCTACTGCCCGCAGTGCACCGGGTCGCCTCGCTAGCCAAGCGGTGGTTGCTGGGTACCCACCAGGGCTCGGTGAACGACGCGCACCTGGCCAGCTACCTGAATGAGTTCGCGTTCCGCTTCAACCGCCGCACCTCCCGCAGCCGCGGGATGGTGTTCTACCGAGTGCTCGAGCTCGCCGTCGCCCACGACCCGGTGCGCTACCAGGACCTCATCGCCACCCAGCGGCCCCGGGCAGTGCCGCCCTCGCAGCCGCAGGCGCGCGGGCACCCGCCGAGCCTGGAGCGCTCTCCAGCAAACCGCCCGTGGAGAACTGCCAACCTGGACTCCTCCGGTTAAATGGAGACCCCCAAGGGTCACTATCAAGAGGGCTGTTAACCCCCTCTCCCCCCCAGGGGGAGAGGGCCGGGGTGAGGGGGACCCGGGGAACCTCATGCCTGCGCCGCTGCCTTGGTCCGCTTCCCTTTTTCGGCCCGGCCCTTCTTGTCCCGCGGGTAGTAGTAGTAGTACCCCTGGGCCTTGACATCGACGACGTTCAGCACGGCGCCCAACACTGAGGCATTCGCCTTGCGGAGGGACGCAACGCTGCGCTTCACGAGCTTCTTGTCGACCTTGTTGTGTTGAACCACTACGACTGTGGAATCCGCGTGACGAGCGAGTAGTAGCGCATCCGTCACCGAAGCGAGGGGCGGCGAGTCGATGAGGATCCACTCGAAACGGTTTCGGAGGTCTTCGATCAGATCGGTCATTCCTTCGCGAGCCAGAAGGGCCGGCGGATTGGGAGGCAGGGCACCAGCGGTGAGAAGGGTGAGGTTTTCATCTTGCGTTTCGCGTAGACAGGCGGCGGGGTCCCGCTTGCCAATCAGCACGTCCGACACACCGGGCTCGCGGGGCACGCCAAACTGATGGTGAAGGCTGGCTCGGCGAAGGTCGAAGTCCAGCGCCACCGTGTGCTCCCCGGCCGAGGCGAGCAATCGAGCCATGTTGACGATGGTCGTGGTCTTGCCTTCTTGGGGGGCCGTGCTCGCTACGAGCACGACGTGGCCGCGCCCTTCGGTGCGGGCAAAGATCAGTGCGGTTCTAAGGTTCTGGTAGGCCTCGGTGACGAGGTGGTCTCCTTCCGGCCGCTCGTAGCGCGGCACGGCCGCCAGAAGATCGAGATGCAGAAACCGCTCCAGGTCCTCAGGAGACTTGACGGTGTTGTCTAGATAATCGCGGCCCAGTACCAGGCCCAAACCCAGGACCAACCCGATGGCGAGGCCGATCCCCGCGATGCGCGGCTTGTTCGGGAAGATCGGAGCTCCGGGCGGCGTGGCTCGCTCCACCAAGGTGATGTTGTTCGAGCGGATGGAGGCGGCGATGTCACTCTCGTTCAGCTTCTGCAAGAGGACGTCGTAGAGACCCTTCGCCGATTCAGATTCGGAACGAAGCGCTTCGAGCTGTGCGCCGCGTTGGCTCTGGCCCGCGGCCTGGGACATCCGGGCATCGACGGCCAGCTTGAGCTCCGCCTCGCGCCGACTGAGCTGCTCGAACTCGACGCGCATGGCTTCGATGATCTCACCTGCCCGAGCGGACTTGGCGGCCACGAGGTGCTCGCGTTCGGCGTGCATCTCCTGACCCTTCGGATGGGCATCTTTGTAGCGCCCCTTCAACTCGTTGAGCTCGAGGTCGATCGCCGCAAGCTGCCGGTCTATCTGACCGACGGCCGCATCGCTAGCAATCTGCGGGATCGTATCGAGGCTCTTCCCTAGGGTCCGGAAGTCGCTCGCCTGTTGCAACGCGGCCTCCAGAACGATGCGACGAGCCTGTGCCTCGACGAAGTCGGTGTTGAGCTTCGTGATCGATCCGCTGATCACTGAAACCGCACCCTCTGGAACGAGAGGTCCTGGCTCTTGTACATCTCGAACAGGCGATCCTGCGCCTCGCTCATCCCGTTTTGGGTGGACGAGAGGCGTTCCTGTAGCCAATCGTACGCCTGGCGCGCCGCCTCGATGCGCGTCGAGAGCGAATGCTCCACGTAGCCTTCGGAAAGCGTATTTGCCCACAACGCCGCCTCTTTGGGGTCCCGGTGAGTGATCGACACCGTCACGAGCTGCGTCTCCACAATGGGTCTGACGGTCACGTGGGCCTGGACGATGGCGGCCGGATCGGCCGCGTCCTTGAAAGGGCTCCGATCCGCTAGGAGTCTGCGCGGCAGGAACGAAATCGGGTGAATGAGCGTTTTTGAAGTTATGGGAACGAGTTTCCGTCCGTACAGTCCTGACCGATCGAGTTTGTTTCCGTCGAATCCACGAGACTGGCTTCCGGAGGGTCATCTTTCGTTTTTCATCTCGGATACGGTGGAGGCGATGGATGTGCGTGCTTTCTACGAGCGCTACGAGGGCGATGGACGTCGGAACCGACGATTCGATCCTCGAATGATGCTGAAGGTTCTGATCTACGGCTATGCGACAGGGACGTTTTCGTCTCGTGGGATCGCGAAGAAGCTGGAAGAGGATGTCGCATACCGTTATTTGAGCGGAGGCAATTTCCCGGCACACCGGACGATCAGTGATTTCCGTTGTGACCATTTGTCCCAGTTTCGATCTGTATTCGTCCAAGTCGTGCGTCTGGCTCAAGAAGTGGGTTTGGTCAAGCTTGGGACGTTGATTCTGGATGGAACGAAGGTCAAGGCGAATGCCAGCAAGCACAAGGCGATGAGCTACGAGCGTATGAAGAAAACGGAGAAACAGCTCCGTCGAGAGATTCGGGCTATCACCGCTCTTGCGAAACAAGAAGATGCTGCGGAAGACGTCGAGTTTGGTCCTGATTTTCGTGGCGACGAACTGCCAGAAGAGCTGGCGCGCCGAGATTCACGGCTCAAGAAAATCCAAGCAGCGAAGGCACGTCTGGAGGCCCGTCAGAAGGAAGAAGATCCGCAGGCCGGACGTCGGCCAGGGGATGACAAGGAATCGAAGCGAGGGCCAAAGTTCAAAAGGAGATTTGGCGTACCTCCGGACAAGAAGCAGGACAACTTCACCGATCCCGAAAGCCGCATCATGAAGGATTCGAGTGGCTACCAGCAGTGCTTCAATGCCCAAGCCGCCGTCGACGAGAAATCGCAGCTGATCGTTGCGACCGGGTTGACCAACAACGCTGCGGATGTCGGTCAGCTCGAGCCGATGCTGAAAACGGCTCAAGCCAACACCGGTGAGAAGCCCAAGCGTGCCCTGGCCGATGCCGACTACCGTTCCGAAAAGAACCTACTGCACTTGGAACGTACCGGAATCGACGGTTTCGTGGCTCTGGGGAGAGAAAAGTAAAGACTCTCCACCAACGTCGAATTCGAAGCTCGAAGCGACGCTCCGCATGAAGGCGAAGCTCAAGACGAAACGTGGTCGCAAGTGGTACAAGCGGCGCAAACTCGGCGAACCGCCATTCGGATGGATCAAGGCTGTGCTTGGTTTCCAATCCTTCAGCCTTCGAGGGCTTGAGAAAACCAGCGCCGAGTGGAATCTCGTTTGCTTGGCGCTCAACCTCAGGAGACTCAATCAGAAGATGGTCTGGGTATGATCACCACCCGGCCTTGGATCCGCCCGTCCTCCCTCGCGAGCACTCGTCCGCGAGCCCACTACTGCCGTTTAACCCAGGCAAGATGATCTCTCGGGTCACAAGGCACGATGACACACCCGGGCTGAACTACTGCCGCGCAGACTCCTAGCTTCAGACGATCGACGACACCCTGCGCCACAGGCTTCGACCGAAGAAGCCGATACTGGGTGTTGTAGTAGTCCTGGTTGGCCCACATCCCGCCCCACATGTAGGAGGCCTGGCTGACGTTCAAGAAAGGCGGCGTCTCCGGCTTGATCTGGAGCACCGCTTCGGCCTGATACTCCTCCGTTTGCAGAAACGCGACCATCGTGCCCAGCACGCCAGCTACGACGGCTGTGGTCAGAACCAGATAGCGCCCACGCCACAGCAGATGGGCGTAGTAGCGCACGTCGAGGTCCTCTCCAGGAACGTGGAAGCTGGCGGGTTCGCTACTCACGGCACTCTCGACCTCGCTAGAACCTCTTACGCGTCACGGTCACGACGTCGCCCGGCAGGAGCACGACGTCCTCGTCCTGCCCCTTGCGGACCTTCCCCAGGTCCACCTCGATCGTCTCATTGTCTCCCGAATCGGAATCGACGCGGCGGATGCGGACCCTGCTGCCTGCGAAGCGTGCGGTCCCCCCGGCCATCGCGATCGCACCGCTGACGGTGAGCGTCCCATCCGTGACGTAGCGCCCCGGAGAGTTCACCTCGCCCTCGACGACGAAGAACCGTTGCCCCAGCGCGGTGACCACGTCGCCGTGGCGGATCAGGACGCTTAGGTTGATCTCGTCCTGTGGCGTGAGCCCGCCACGCCCGAGGTTGAGCCGCAGCCTGGTCTCGCCGCTCTCGAAGCTGCCCTCCGTCCGGGTGATCGCGACTTCGGCCGAAGCCGACGGCCTGAAACCACCGGCTGCCACCAGCAGATCGATGAGTCGGGTTTGGCCGCGTAGCGGAAAGCGGCCGGGGGAGTTCACCTCTCCCACAACGATGGCGAACTGGCTCTGAAACTCCTTGACGACGACCTCGACCTGAGGATCGACGAGGAAGTCGCGCTCGAGCAGGTTGGTCAGCTTGCGCTGGATCTCCGCCACCGTCAGCCCCGCAACGGACACCCGCTTGACGAGCGGCATCACGATCGCACCGTCCGGCTGCACGGTCGGCGTCAGGCTCAGCTCGGCATTGCCGAACACGCGGACCTCGAGAATGTCTCCCGCGCCAACCCGGTACTCGCCCGGCGAAACATTATGTTCGGCAGTCGGCGTTGTTTGCAGGGCCAGGCCGAGCAGCCCGACCGTTAGGGCGACGCTCAAGGCGGCCCTCCGGACCCCATGTAACCGAAGCCGACCTGGATGATCAAGGCGTTGGTCTTGTTCTCGAAGTTGGGAACGCTGGAGTCACGTTTGTCTCGACGGTAGTCCAAGCGAACGAAGCCCCGCCGCGTCAAAGCTCGTCCGACTCCGATACTCCAGCCGAAGAGATCGTCCTGCCGCGGGCCGGTCACGCCGACGCTGCCCTCGATCCCGTCCGGGAGCGTGTCGCGCTCGTAGTCGTTGCGGCGGTACTCGAGCACCTGGACAACACGATCAAGACGCCCGACGACATCAAAGAACACTTGGGCCTCCCGCTTCTTGGAATGATTCCGGACGTGGCGCTTCGGTCGGGTTCGCCGGCTGCCAAACGCCTCGCGAGCGAGGCTCCCCAGTCTGCGGTCGCCGAGGCGTACCGTTTGTTGCGCACGAACCTGATCTTCTTGTCGCCTGCCGAGGGCGGACGCGTTCTGATGGTCAGTAGCCCCAACCCCGGCGAAGGCAAGACGACTACCGTCGCCAACGTGGCTGCGTCGCTCGCTCAAAACGGCGCCAAAGTGCTGGCCGTGGACGCCGACCTACGCCGCCCGACACTGCACCAGCACTTCTCGATCCGCAAGACACCGGGGTTGTCGGACCTGATCGTGGGCAAGTGCTCGCCATCCGAGGCGGTGCAAGTCACTCGTTTCAAGGGCCTTCACGTTCTCCCCTGCGGCTACGTCCCTCCCAACCCTGCCGAATTGCTGGGATCGGGGAGCCTTCGCGACGTGCTCCAGGCCTTCCGGGAGCACTACGACTGGGTGATCGTGGATTCCGCCCCGATCCTCGCGATGGCGGACACGCAGGTGGCCTGCCCCCATACGGACGGGTTGATCCTCGTCGTAGCCGCTGAAACAACCTCTCACCCCTCGGCCTCCCGGGCCGTCGATCGGCTGCTCTCCGTGCGAGGCAAGGTGGTCGGGGCCGTCCTCAATCGCGTCGATCTACAGCGGAACGCCTACTATTACAGCCAGTACTACGGGGAGTACTACAGGAGCTACTACGCGGAGACCGCCTCCGAAGCCGCCGGCCCGCCGGGCAAGATCAGGCGGATCGATCGCTCCTCGGCTTGACACCTCAGCTCGGTGCCCCTACCATGCCATGTCACTCTGGAGGCTGAGGTTACGTTGCGGAAGTTGGCTGCCGTGGGGCTGTCTCTGGCGCTTGCCTTGCTGCTCCAACCCGCAATGGCCGCCGCAAGTGGCGGGATAGTGAAGGGGCTGGTCGCGGTCGATGGGCGCCCCGTGAGCGGGCTGGGCCTTTCCCTGGTTGGAATCGACTCCGGCTCGATCCACAACACCACTTCGGGCCCGGATGGCTCCTTTGAAGTTGCTCTCGATCCAGGATCCTACGTCGTGGCAAACCTTGCGCAACATGGTCTCTCCGTCGGACGCGCCCCCTCCAGAGTCGTGGTTGCGTCGGGTCGCGTAGCCGTTGCAGACGTGGACCTCCTGACAACGCCATTCCCGAGCGCGCCTCGTCAGGAAACACAGGCGGCTGGGTCGGGTGACATCGTTTTCGAACCGATCGACTGCGTCCTCGAGGGCGAGTTCCCCCTGTTCGACGCCGGCTTCCAACCGATTGAGACCGTCGCTCGGGCTCGCGTGTACTTCAAATCGGCCCTGGGAGACGAGTACTACTACGTCGAGATGACTCAGGAAGCCGGCCAGTTCGTCGGCAAGCTGCCGAAGCCGACCCTGGAGGCTTCGCCGATCACTTACTACATTCAGGTGACAACTACCGACTTTGGTGAGAGCCAGACGGCCGAGTTCGACGCAGAGGTCGTTGCGGACGAATCCGAGTGCGAAGGCAAGGTGGCCGCGGTTGGGCCGCCCGGAGCAGTAACGGTGTTCTCCTCCGCGACTGGGGCCGCAATTGCCCCCGCGGGCTTCCCGGCCGGGGCTGCCGGTATTGCCGCGGGAACGGCCCCGCTGGTCGCTGGTGGCGCGGGCCTCGTCGCGGTTGGCGCCACGCAGCTAGGCGACGAAACGACAACGACCACGACGGTGCCGCCCACCACCACGACCACTACGACCATCCCTCCCAGCTCGCCCTTCAGGGACTAAGGGTTCCGCCCGCGCGAGAGGAAGCGCGGGTCGTCGATCGTCGGGGTTGGAGGGAGTAAGCCCCTTCCGTCCGGGGACTAAGCTCCGGAAACGAGCCTCCCGGCCCCAGGGCGAGCATCTGGGGGTGACATGAGTCGAGGGGACAACTTGGGGTCCCAGGACGCGACGGGGGTTGGCGTCAAAGGCCAATGAGCCTGGCCGACTGGCGGCCATCCTACCTCGGGGTCCTTCGGGCCGTGTAGGACCGATTCGCCCTCAGGATGAACCTCGCGGTGGTTCGACCACCGAGGTTCAGATCGTGTCCGTGGAAGACTGACCCGGCTTCAGGATGACCGCCTTTCGCGCTACCTCCAGGTCAAACGTGATCGGTAGGTGTCTCCGCGGCCGGCCGTCACCGTTGCTTCGAAGATCCAGGACTGCGTGCCTGGCTGCCAGGTGCCGGTCGTTTCGGCCACCAGTGCTCGCTGCCCCGGCTGAACCTGCCTGACGCTCGAAGACGCCTTGGATGAAGCCCGCTCGCCGTTGATCCGAGTCGTGAAACTGACGTCCTTCGGCTCGATGTTCTTGGTGCCCTCGTTCGTGAGGAAGACTCTCGCGGTGAAGGCCGCGCCGGGGCGCGCTTTGGGGGGCGTCATCTCGATCGTCAGCGAGCCTTTGTAGTCGGGATCCGCCGCACCCTCCGTGGCAAAGCCGACCGGGCCGGAACCCTTCTTCCCTTTGCTGACGTAGACGGTTCGCCCGGCGACGAACGACTTGTTGGCCGCGGCGGCGCTCGCGGCAGCCTGGCTCGCGCCGGCCGTGGCCTTCGCGTTCGAGGGCTCCAGTTTGAGAACGGCTTCATACAGGCTCTGCGCGCCGGCGTAGTCGTTGGCGGCCATCGCCTGGTCGGCCTGGCCCAGTAACGTTGACACCTGTTGGGCCTGGCGCTCGGCCGCTGAGGGTTGAGCGGCGGGAGCTGGCGTTGCGGGCGCCGGCGTGGCTCGTGGGCGGGGCGTTGGAGCCGCTGCACCTGCCTGGCGTTCACGGAGGAGCCGCGCCGCTGCAGCCCGGTCCGGCGTCGGGGCCGGCGTGGCCGCGGCGACCTGGGTCACCGGAGGGGGAGTGGGCTGCGGATCCGGCGCAGTCAGGGGGTCCTCGGGGCCGGCTCCGAAGGCATCGGCATCTTCGCCCAAACCCATTCCGTCATCGGGCATCTCATCAAGGGGTATCTCATCTTCAGTCACGGAGAGGGTCGTGGGCGGCGCCAGGGTCTGGGCCACGGTGACCGGCGGGGCCGTTGAATCCGGTTCGGACCCGCCGCCTCCAAACATGAAGAACGCGGCAACAGCGCCCCCCACGACGACGATCACGCCGGCAGCGATCCCAATGGTCTTTCCAGACGACGACGCGGCGGGTGGGGGCGTAGGGCGCGTTGCTGGACGAGACGTGCGAGTGGCAGGACGAGTCGGCGGGCGTCGTACGGCAGGCTTGGTGGCTGGCTTGGCCGTTGCGGGTTTCGCGGGAGCTGGTGGAGGTGGGGCCTCGGCAGTAGCGGGGGGCGCCACGGCCGCTTCGGCCGGCTTCTCGAGGTCTTCGCGTCCTGCTGGCGCGGGGGGCTGAGGTGGCTGCTCGACCTCCCACGCAGCCTTGACGGAATCCTCGGGCTGCTCCTCCCAGGGCTGCGGCTCGTCGGGTGGGATGGCGGCCACTACTGCTTCAGGTGACGGGGCCGCTAGTTCCTCCGCAACCGCGAAGTCAGGTTCGGCTGATGGCTCTGGCTCTGCGCTGGAGGCCAAGTCCTCCGCTGAAGCTTCAGGTTGAGGTTCAGACACCGCGGGTGGTGGCTCGGAGGCGCCCAGAAAGACCGTCTCCTGATCGCTATCTTGGGACGTCGCTTCAAACTCGGCGGCCTCGACCGTTTTGCTCTCTGACTCCTCCACCACCATTGCTTCTGGCGGCGCTTCGGGCTCGAAGGAAGGTTCTGGAACCGTCTCAAAGTCGGTGGTGCCAGCACTCTGCACTTCGACTGCGTCCGCAGGCTCGCGAGCGACAACGTCTGGTTCAGCTATGGGTTCGGACTCCGCGAAGGCCTCTTCCTGGGGCGCGGCCTCGCCCAGGGACTCCACGAAAGCCTCTGCCTTGGGCTGGGCCTCAAACGGGGACTCCGCGAAAGCCTCTTTCTCCGGCTGGGTCTCGACCGGGGACTCCTCGAAGGCCCCTTCCTCGGGCTGGGCCTCGCCCGGGGACGCAACAAACGCAGCTTCCTCGGGCTGGGCCTCAAACGGGGACTCCGCGAAGGCCTCTTCCTCAGGCTGGGCCTCGATCGGGGACTCCTCTGCCATAGCCGTCTCAGCTTCGGCGGGAGGCAGTTCTGACTCCTCGCTAGCGTAAACGACCGGCCCTGCGGCCTCCAGGTGACACTGGATCATCACGGCGCCCTCGTCTCCCGGATTACCCATCCAGAGAATGTCGCCGTTCTTGAGCGGTATGTCGTCGGTGACGGGGTCGTCGTTCAGAAACACGGCCGCATCCGGGCTGGCCGGGGCGACCGCGGCCCCCTGTTCGTCGATCGCGATCCGCACGTGGTTGGCGGCGACGACCGGGCTCTCGAACTGGATGTGAGCAGATTCTCCCGAGCCCATGATGACGTGCCCCACCGCGCCTTCAAGAGCGTAGCTCTCGCCAGCGGAGGGGCCGCTCAGGACAGAAAGCGTCAGGTTGTTGGGGGCGGCTTCGGACATGCTCCTACCCTCCCCCTCGCGAATAACAAAGTGAGGCTTCTAAGCATTCTAGGCAGCGAGTTTTGAGGGGGTCAAGGTGACCGTCCGCCAAGCCCGGACACGCCGGCCAGCGCCACGAAGGCGGCGGCGTTGGCGGGGATCTGCCAATTGAAGTCAAACACGTTGGAGGCGGCGGCTCCGACCAGGGCACCCCAGATCCCGAGTTGGACCGGGCTGACCACGGCCGCCCTCCAGGCGGCTGCCAGGAGGCAAGCAAAGAACGTCAGAAAGATCGCCGCTCCGACGAGCCCTGTATCCAGCAAGACCTGGAGGTACTCATTGTGTGCTTGATCGAAAGCGTTCTCGACGTTGACGGTTTGGCGAGGGCGATAAGCAGGCCCCAGCGCGTTGAAGCCCACACCGAGGAGCGGAAAGTCTCCAACCAGGGATGATTGATCGACCCACAGTTTCCAACGGCTGTCGTTGAATGACCGTTGAAAGTGCTGCGTCCAGCGACCGAGGTCGACCCACAACGACGCTAGCAGTATCAAGAGTATGCCGCCGCCGAGCAGCCAGCGGCGGCGATGGCCGGCTCTGAGACCCATTGCTGCGAGACCAGCGCCGAGTGCCACGAGACCGCCCCTCGACTCACAGAGCAAGACACCGACGATCATGAGCATCGCCATTGCGGCGATGCGTAGGAAGCGTGTTCCGCTCGGGTCGCCTATTGCAAGCCATCCTACTCGACGCGACTTCCAGGAGCGTGCAAACCGGTCGAACGCGTCGACTGCGAGACCTATCGAAAGCGGGACTGCCATGGCCATGAATCCAGCGTAGTGGTTCTTGTTCACATAAGGACCAAAGACGGCGTAGTCGTGCTGTGGGCGCCAGAGCCCATAGATGTTGCCGGGATCGAGAGAGGCCTGCTGCACGAGCCCAACGAGCGTAATGAAAGCTCCGGTGAGTGCGAGCGAGAAAACCAAGCGAAGCCGCCACTTCGAATCGTTGAACTCCCTCACTGCTATGGCGAAGAGCAACGAAAGACCGACCACGAACGCGAGACCGCGGAGCGTCAGGTCTGGACCCACCGTGATGGGTTTCCAGCCGGGTGCCTCGCTGCCGAGAGCGTAGAAATCGTGGGAGCCGGGGCTCACGATGCCTAGGACACCGGTGGTAGGGGAATCAGCTGGACGAACACCAGGAGGCAGAAAGCCGCGAGCAGACGCCTGCCAGAGATGCGGCTCACGTCTGCACCGTGCGCTCGCGCCCAGTGAGCCAGTGCCCACGAGAGTCCTCCTCCGATGTAGAAGACAAAGAGAATCGGAACGAAGGCCCGCTCGTGAACGGCGCAGAATGCCAGCGGCCCCGCCACGAGAGCAGTCAGCGTCATGACTCGAATGATCGTCGTGAGCCTGTTGTTTGGCTCCGCTCGCCTTCGAACGACTCTTTGGTTGGGGCTCCGCGCCGCGCTCAGTTGATCGGCTCGAGGCCTTTCACGCGGCCGTTGGCGTCGTAGAGCAATCGCCTATCGGGGCTGCCCGTCGGAATCCGTGTCGAGAGCTTCGCTCTGAAGTCGGTCGCCATCCCACACCTGCCAGCGGTCGATCTTCCCGTCTCCATTCGCATCGACCTCGACTTGAACGACCCGACCTGCCGATAACACTTCGGCTCGCTCGATGTCGCCGTCGCCGTCGTAGGCGCGGCGGCGCGGATTCCCTTGAGAATCGGGGTAGATCCACACGTCGGGGGCGTCTGCACCGCTCCGACTCACGCCGATCCGCTCGAGGCGACCAGCGGCGTCGTATTCCGCCCAGCGGTCGGTATTCCCGTCGAAATCGTCGTCGTCTTCGACGAGAGCCGGCAGGCGAGCCCCTGTGTGGTGGGCGATCTGGTCGGGCTCGCCGTCGCCGTTGCGGTCGTACTCGATGCGGATCAGCTCGCCGTCAGCACCCCAGATCGGAGTGTGCGGGCCTCTTGCTAGGAGGACGTACTCGCGGCCGTCTTCGCCAATGATGGTTGGGATGTCGGGCGCGGGAGGTGGGTCCTCGCGGCCGCAGGAGACGGCGCCAAACACGAGGACAGCAGCTAGGAGAAGAGGCGGCCGCCTGCTCTTCTTGAAGAACGTCGTCACTGGGGGTGAGATTATCATGGGGGGCATCGGGCGAACGTGTCTTCCTCGTGCTCATCCCAAGGGGTAGGCGCCGGTCTCCAATGCGGCTTCTGCGATGCGGCGTCTTGGGGCGACCGTATTGAAGATGTCCCTTTTGGTGAAGCGCTTGAGGGCGGCGAGGTAGGTGCGCAGCGTGTCGCCTTCCTCTACCGCGGCGAGGACACGGCGACCCGATGCCTCGATCCGGTCCATCGCATCCTGGGCGAAGCAGCGAACAGCGTCTTCCTGAAGTGTCGCTTTGTCCGCGCCCACGGTTGCGGCCTTCTTCTGAGCCCTGAGGAGGGCGCTCTCGAACGCGTAGATCTTCAGGGTGACGTCGGCGAAGTGGCCCAGCACCTCCTGTTGATCCTGGAGATCCTGCCCGTGCTTCTGGGCAGCGAGACCGATACTCGCGACGGCGACTTTCTTCGCGCCTTCGAGCATCCGCGCTTCGGAAGCGAGGAAGCCATCGTCCTGGGTACCCACAGTTGGCGTCGTAGTCAGCTCCGCCACGAGGGTCTGCGCCTTCTCGAAGAGCGGCAGCCCGCCCTTCATCGCCCGACGCATCAGTCGGCCAGGGATGAGGAGGCGGTTGATCTCGTTGGTGCCCTCGAAGATGCGATTGACGCGGGCGTCGCGCCAATAGCGTTCGGCCGGATAGTCCTCGACGTATCCCGCGCCGCCGAAGAGCTGGACGGTCTCGTCGACGACGTCGTCGAGAAGTTCGGAGCAGAGCACCTTGACGATCGAGCACTCGACGTCGTACTCCTCGATCTTCTTCAGCGCATCATCCGGCGCCACTCCAGCCAGGTTCTGATCGATCATCCCCGCAGTTCGATACACCGCGGATTCCGAGACGTAGGCGTTGATCGCCATCTGGGCGAGCTTCTGCTTGATCAGACCGAAATCGGCGATCGGCTTGCCGAACGCCGTGCGGCTCTTCGCATAGTCGATCGAGGCCTTGAGCGCACCCTTGCATCCACCCGTGGTACCCGCGCCGAGCTTGAAACGAGCGACGTTGAGGATGTTGAAGGCAATCTTGTGGCCCTTGCCGATCTCGCCCAGCAGGTTCTCCTTGGGGATCCGGGCGTCCTGGAGAATCAGCGGGCAGGTCGAGCTTCCCTTGATGCCGGTTTTCTTCTCCTCCGCGCCGAGGGATACGCCTGGCGAGCCCTTGTCGATGATGAAGGCCGAGAAGTGCTCGCCGTCAACCTTGCAGAAAGTGATGTAGACGTCGGCGAAGCCGGCGTTGGTGAGCCACATTTTCTCGCCGTTGAGGATCCACTCCTTCCCGTCGTCGGAAAGGACGGCTTTGGCCTTCGCGTTCATCGCGTCGGATGCGGAAGACGCTTCCGACAGCGAATAGGAGCTGACCCATTCACCGCTGGCGAACTTGGGCAGGTACTTCTTCCGCTGCTCCTCGGTGCCGAAATAGATAACTGGAAGCGTGCCGATGCCGGTATGGCCCATGAAGGTCACGGCGAAACTACCGTCGCGCGCGGACGCCTCGGAGACGAGACAGCCCGAGACCTTGTCGAGGCCGAGGCCTCCGTACTCCTCCGGGATCTCGACTCCAAGGAGTCCGAGCTCCCCCGCTTTCTCCATCAGCTCGTGGCTCGCCTCGTAGTTGTGGGCGAGGAGCTCCTCGAGGCGAGGGATCACTTCGTTCTCCATGAAGTCCCGCGCCGTGTCGGCGATCATGCGCTGCTCTTCCGAGAGATCCTCAGAAGTGAATACCTCATCCGGAGTGCGACTTTCGATGAGGAAGCTGCCGCCTGTGGCAGCGACGACGGGGGTTTGGGTATCGGTAGCCATGGGTTTTTCCTTTTTCAGCTGAACAACGGACTACGGATCAACGGCGGCCACGGAGGCGCAGAGACACGGAAGGACGGCCGCGCCGATCCTTCGCATAGCCCGATCATTTGTTGATTTGCACCGGGGATCGAGGGACCGATATGGGCGACGGGTACCGGACTCCCCCTCACCCCGGCCCTCACCCCCCAGGGGGAGAGGGGGGACGTCCTTGGCGGATGCGGCCTCGCGATGACTCTGGTCACGAGAGGCGCTCCAGGATGCCTGCCGCGCCCATTCCGCCGCCTACGCACATCGTGACGAGGCCGTAGCGGGCGCTGCGGCGTTTCAGTTCGTTCAGGATCTGGGTGGTCAGCTTGGCGCCGGTACAGCCCAAGGGGTGACCGAGGGCGACAGCGCCACCGTTGACGTTCACCTTGTCGCCGTCGAGGCCGGCCACTTTGATGACGGCCAACGCCTGGCAGGCGAAGGCTTCGTTCAGCTCGATGACGTCGATGTCGTCCAGCTTCATCCCGGTCTGCTTCAGCGCCTTGGGGATCGCTTCGACTGGGCCGATACCCATGATCTCAGGCGGGACGCCCGCAACGGCGTAAGTGACGAAACGAGCGATGGGTTCGATGCCCAGCTCCTTGGCTCACGCCGCGGTCATGACGACCGCCGCGGCGGCGCCGTCTGACATCTGAGACGCGTTGCCGGCAGTGACCAGGCCTTCCTTCGCGAAAACGGGGCGGAGCTTGGCGAGGGGTTCCATGCTTGTGTCTGAACGCGGGCCTTCGTCAACCTCAAACTGCTTCCCCCTCACCCCAGCCCTCTCCCCCTCAGGGGGAGAGGGGGCGACGAGGGGCACTACCTCGTTTTTAAATTTTCCCGCCTCGATGGCGGCAAGCGCCTTCTGGTGGGAGGCCAAGGCGAAGGCTTCGGATTGCTCGCGATCAATTCCGAACTTCTCAGCGACGAGCTCGGCCGTCATGCCCATTCCAAGATAGCTATCGGGATACTGCTCCAGGAGGGTGGGGTTGGGCGCGAACTTGTGTCCACCCATCGGAATCAGGCTCATCGACTCGGTGCCGCCGGCGATGGCCACGTTGGCCCGGCCCGCCAGGACCGCATCCGCGGCGAGGGCGATCGCCTGGAGGCCCGACGAGCAGAATCGGTTGATCGTCATGGCCGCGGCGGAATGCGGGATCTCGGCCAGCAGGCTGGCCGTGCGGGCCACGTTGTTGCCCTGCTCGGCCTCCGGCATCGCGCAGCCCAGGATCACATCGGAGATCATCGAGGGCTCGACCTGAGGCACCCGCTCGAGGGCGGCCTTGATGACAGCCGCGGCCATGTCGTCGGGGCGCGTGTGGCGGAGCGAGCCTTTCGGAGCCTTACCGACAGCCGTTCTGACCGCGCTGACGATGACTGCATCAGACATATCGACGATCCTTTGAGCCACGGAAGACACGCAAGACACGGAAGCCACAGAGGCACGGAGACACAGAGAACGGCTTGTCGGCACTCATAATACGAATCTCTTTACACCGTCTTTCAGCAAACGGGAGTTGAAGTTGATCAAAAGGCCCACCCTCTTGCCCGAGACGCGCATATAGGTGAGGAGTTGGGCCTGGAACACGGCGTCGAGCCTCTCCACGGCCTTCAGCTCAACGACGATCCGGTCGTCGACTACCAGGTCGAGACGGTACTCCCCTACAGGCCGTCCCTTGTAGAGAGCGGGAAGGATTACTTGTCGCTTGAAGGCCAGGCCAGCGTCTTCTAGCTCGATGCATATCGCCTCTTCGTAGGTGGCCTCGAGGAGCCCTGGCCCCAGCTCCTTGTGCACTGCAATTGCGCACGCGATGATCCGCTCCGTGAGCTCGGCCTCAGGGCCACTCCTATCGCCACCTGAAGACCCTCTGTGCCTCTGAGTCTCTGTGGCCAACTCTGATGGTCGCTGCGAGTCCAGGGCCATTCTCTAGTTCCTCAGGGGTTTGCCGGTCTTCAGGGTGTGTTGGATGCGTTCCTGGGTCTTGGGTGTGCCCAGGAGCGAAATGAACGCTTCGCGCTCCAAGTCGAGGAGGTCCTGCTCGGACGCGAGGCCCGGCTGGCGCTGGCCGCCGCAGAGGATCTCGCCGACCTTGGTGCCTACCAGGGCGTCGTGGTCGCTGATCTGGCCACCGCGGAGGGCGTTGTGGATGCCCATCTTGAATGTCGCCAGCGCCGGCGTTCCCAGGACAGGAATGTCCTGCCGGGGTTGTCCGGGGCGATAGCCCGCGCTGGCGAGGCCCAACGACACCTGTTTGGCGTCGCGGATGAGCCGGTCGGGGTTCGGAGACAGAGAGTCGGCCGGGGTCAGGTAGAGGCGCAAGGCCTCGGCGCCCGAAGTCGACACCTTCGCGAACGCGATCGTTTCGAAGGCCCGTTTCAGGAACGGGAACGGGTCAGCGTCCGGTACACCCGCACAGCGATCGGCGGCGCGGAGCGCCATCTCCTTGGTCCCGCCGCCGCCTGGCACCACACCTACTCCCACTTCGACGAGCCCCATGTAGGTCTCCACCGATGCGCGGCCCCATTCCATCGCCCGGTCGACCGAGGGGACATCGTCGGAGATCGCCGGAAGCTGGGCCGCGGCGTAGAGGCAGGTTCCCGAGAGGACGCGCCACAAGAAGTCTGCCGCCTCGTCCTTGGCGGCGAGGATCTGCCGCAGCCGAGTCGGGACGTCCGCAACGGACTTTCCGGCCTGGATCGATGCGTACTTGGCCTTCTGGCGCGCCCGATACTCGAGGGTTTTCCAATCGAGAGCCTCGATCTCTCTGCCCCGCTTCCTGTAGAAGCCGCTGCCACTCTTCTGGCCCAGCCAGCCCTTTTCGAGCATCTGCCCCACGAAGGCCGGTGGGAGAAGCAGCTCTCTCTCCGGGTCGTCAGGAACCGCGTCGTAGAGGTTCTGGGCGACCTTGGCGAGGACGTCCACGCCAGCAATGTCGCCGGTACGGAACGTCGCGCTCCTGGCTCTACCGATGGCGGGACCCGTCAGCGTGTCGACGGCCTCGATCGACAGGTCCATGTCGACCATCGCCTTCATCGCCACGCCGAAGGAGTACGATCCGATTCGGTTGGCGATGAAGTTGCGCGTGTCCTTGCAGCGGACGACCCCCTTGCCCAGCACGCGATCAGCGAATACTTCGAACTCCTCCAGCCGGGTCGGGTCAGTCATCGGCCCGGGGATCGTCTCGAGCAGCTTCAGATAGCGCGGTGGGTTGAAGAAGTGCGTGCCGAAGAATCGTGACGCCAGCGGCTCGTCCAGGCCTTCGCTCATCGAGGCGATCGGCAGCCCCGATGTGTTGGTGGTCAGAAGAGCGTCCTTGCCGATCGCTTCCTGCACCTTGCCCAGCAAGCCGCGCTTGATGGCGAGATCCTCGATCACGGCCTCGAAGACCCAGTCGGCATCCGCCAGCTCTTTCCAGTCGTCCTCGAAGTTGCCGGGGAGGATGGCTTGGCGGTGCTCGGGCAAGTGATAAGGGCTCGGCTTCAGCTTGCGCATCCGGTCGAGCATGCCCTTGGCGAGCACGGTTCGATCCTGGGCCCCCTTGGGGACCATGTCGAGGAGGACGACTTCGAGATCTTTGGATGCTGCGTGAGCGGCGACCTGGGCGCCCATGGTGCCGGCTCCCAAGACGACGACCTTGCTGATGTTGTTCTTCATAGGGTTGGCCACCGACGATGCTCACCCCTCACCCCGGCCCTCTCCCTTGTAGGGGAGAGGGGGCACGGCCGCGGGGCCATCTCACCTCGCTGGCTCCCTCACTCTCGTATGTCTGCAGGTCTCGTTCAGGATGACGGGGAAGGTCATGAGGCGTACATGGCGTCGATGACGTCTTTGAACTTCTCCTCGACGACGCGGCGCTTGACCTTCATCGTGGGGGTGAGCTCGCCGGTCTCGATAGAGAACTCCTTGTCGATGAGCGAGATCCGTTTGATCTTTTCGTACTGGGCGCACATTCCGTTGGCCTCGTCGACTATTCCGTCGTAGAGGGCTTCCACCTCGGGCGCCACGATGAGGGCGCTTCGCTTCCCGCCGGCGACGCCTTCTTTCTTGGCCCAGGCTTCGAGGTTTTCGAAAGCCGGAACGATGACAGCCGCAGGGTAATTGCGCCGGTTGCCCACGACCACGATTTCGCCGACGAGCGGGTTGCGCTTGAGTCGGCTTTCGATCGGTTGTGGGGCGATGTTCTTGCCGCCCGACGTCACGATGATGTCCTTCTTCCGGTCGGTGATCCGGAGGAAACTGCGCTCGGTCAGCTCACCGATGTCGCCGGTGTGAAACCAGCCGTCCTCGTCGATGACTTCGGCCGTCGCCTCTGGGTTCTTGTAGTAGCCCTTCATGATGTGGGGCCCGCGGCTCAGGATCTCCCCATCTGCCGCGATCTTGACTTCGACGCCTTCGACTGGCGGCCCGACCGTTCCGGGCTCGTAGTCGTCCGGGCGGTTCACACAGATCACGGGGCTCGTTTCCGTCAGGCCATACCCTTCGAGAATCATCAGGCCCGCCGACGCGAAAAACTCGCCGATCTCCTGAGGCAGCGGTGCACCGCCCGAGATGAACATCTGGAGTCGACCGCCAACGCGCTGAGCGATCTTCTTGAAGACCAGCGCTTCGGCGATCTTGTGCTTGACCTTCAGTCCCAAAGGCGGTCGGGTCTTCGCTACCGTGTGGCGAAGCATCTGGCGCCCGACATCGAGCGCCCAATGAAACAGCTTCTGTCGAAGAGGGGGTGCGACGGCGACGTTCTCCAGGATGCGAAGTCGCATTTTCTCATAGAGCCGCGGCACCGAGGCCATCAGCGTCGGTCGAACCTCGCCCATGTTCTGCGCGACCTTGTCGATGCTCTCGGCGTAGGCGATCGTGGCGCCCGCTTTGAGCATCAGGTAGTGGCCCGCCATCCGCTCGAACACGTGGCACAGCGGCAGGAACGAAAGCACCACCGACTCGGACCCGACGGGCAGCACCTTGTGGGCCGCGATCACGTTCGAGACGAGGTTGCCGTGCGTCAGCATCACGCCCTTCGGCTGGCCGGTGGTGCCCGAGGTATAGATGATCGTCGCGAGGTCGTCGGGCTGAACGCCGGCGGCGCGCTCGCGAACGGCATTCGGGTCGGCCTGAAGCGCCGCCCGGCCCTTCTCCCGAACCTCGACTAGGCCCACCGTGTCGCCAGGGAAACCCGGTCCGTCCTGCATCCGGATGACGTGTTTCAGATTCGGTGCTCGATCGCGAACCTCCGCGACCTTGGAGGCCTGTTCCGGATCGGACACGAACACCGCCCTGGATTCGCTGTCGTTGAGGATGTAGAGGGCCTGTTCGGCGGTCAGGTTCGGATAGATGGGGACGTCGATCGCGGGGATGGCGATGCACGCAAGGTCGGCGTACGCCCACTCCGGCCGGTTCTCCGAGAGAATCGCGACCCGGTCGCCCTTCCCAATACCGAGCGCGACCAGCCCCATCGAGAGCTCTTCGACGGCGCGACGGTACTCGTCGGAGCTGATCTCCTGCCAGGCCCCATCCCGCTTGAACTTAAGGTGGTCGCTCTTGCCGAGCGAGACCGAGCCGTAGAAAAGGTCGAGGAGGGTACGGGGTTCCTTCATGCCGTCTCCATGATTCTCAGGGCGGGCTGCCTCACCGTGGACTGATCACGCGGGGTGGCTCCGTCGAGGAAGATGCTGACGATGGGTTCGGAAAGCTTCGCCAGGCTGTCGCGGCGCGCGGCCAAGATCCACGACGTCACCATCTCGTCGAGCGCGCCGAAGAACGCCTTCGCGAGGAGCTTCGGCGAGACGTCGGATCGGATAGAGCCTTCGCGTTGGCCGGCTGCCACGATCTCGGTGATTACGTCCAGGTAGGTGCCGAACCAGGACGCCGTGAAACGCTCCATGAACTTCGTCGACTGGCGGAGCTCGACCTGAAAGACGATCGCCAGGTCACGATCTCCGCCGAGAAGCTCTAGGTGGTAGCGAGCGATCGCGCGAAGCTTGGAGGGAGCGTCTGGCAGGTCGCGGATTTTCTCCCGCCCACGCTCGACGTGCTCGGCCATCGATTCCTCGAAGAGCGAGGTGAGCAAGTGATCTTTGTTCTTGAAGTAGAGGTAGATCGTGCCGTCCGCGACGCCGGCTTTCTTGGCGACATCTGAGATCCGCGCGCAGAAGAAGCCTTCCCGCGCAAAGACGTGGATCGCCGCTTTGAAGATGCGGTCACGCTTTTCGTCGGAACGGGGACGGGGCATCGTAGCTGAATAGCTATTCAGCTAAGTATACGCCAAGCTCTCTAGGGGGAGAAGGGTCCTAGCCAAAGTTGTGCTTGCGCAGCCAGGCCTCGAGCGTCAGGAGTGTCCAGAGCTTATGGCCATGGTCTCCCGAACCGCTCATGTGATCCCCGATCAGCCTGTCGACTGCGGCGGCCTCGAGAAAGCTGTGGAGACGAGGAGAGGACAGAAGATGGTCGCCCACGACCGGTTTCAGGTCGCCCCGAAACCAATCCCCAAGGGGCACTCCGAAACCGTGCTTCGGACGATTGAGGATGCTGCGAGGAAGGGACTCCGCGCTTCCAGTCCGTGCGCCATCGTCATCCTGTCCATTTTCGGCAGGAGGTCATCCAGTAGATAGGTGCGCGCATTCAGATAAAGAAGCCTGGAAAGGAGAGTCGAACGAGGGTACCTGCCCAGGCCATCCTGAATGGGACGAAGGAGCCGCGCGCTCGAGTCGCCGGTGCGCAGCAGATCGGCGAGGGCGGGTTGATCAAAGAAACTGCTCCATGCAAGGACCCGTTTGTCGAGAGGGAGCGCGGCTTTCTCCAAGAAGCGGCGGCTACGTCTCCAAAGATCGTAGTGGTGTGATCCCGATGGAAACGCGGGCGCCACGCGAGCAAGAGCCCGGCGCACGAAAACGGGAATCGCCTCCGATAGAACGACCGCGTGAAACCGTTCGTAGCCCGCGAATGTCTCGTCCCCACCGTCTCCATTGAGGACGACGGTGACATGCTTCCTGGCTTCTTGGGCCACCAGGTACGTCGGCAGAGCCGAAGAGTCTCCGAACGGCTCGTCGTGATGGTGTAGCAGTCGCTCCAGGAGGCGCGCGGCATCGGGCTCGACGGACGAGGAGAAATGCTCGGTCCCGATGTGGTCCGCAACGGTTTGTGCGTGGGGACGCTCGTCGTAGAACAAGTGTCCTTCGAAGCCGACACAGAACGTCTTCACTGGCCCTGAAGCCACGCGTTTCATCAGTGCTGCCACGACGCTCGAATCGACCCCGCCGGATAGCAGCACGCCTAGCGGAACGTCGGAGATCAGGCGCTTCTCCACAGCGCGCGATAGCAGTCGGGAAAGCTCTTCGTTCGCCTCCGCTTCCGAGAGGCGCAGTTGTTCGCCACGATCGGGAAACTCGAGGTCCCAGTAGCGAGACGGCGACCCGACGCCATCCTCGTCGATCCGACCGTAGGACGCTGGCGCCAGCTTCTGCACTCCGCGAAACAGGGAGTCCGGGCTCGGCACGCAACCGAAAGCGAGATAGGAAGGGATGTGCTCCGGCGCCAGCTCAGCTGGCATGCCCCCGGCAAGAAGCGCTTTGATCTCTGAGCCGAACAAAAACTCACGGCCGTTGCTCCAGTAGTAGAGCGGCTTCTTGCCGAACGGATCTGTTGCCAGGACCAGCCGGCGGCTGCGCCGGTCCCAGATCGCGAGCGCGAACATTCCATCGAGGCGGGAGAAGGCCTCCTCGCCGAGGTGGCGATAGAGCTGAGCGACGACTTCCGCGTCACCCGACGACCGGAAGGTATCTGTGGCGCAGTACCTTTCTCTCAACTCCTGGAAGTTGTAGATCTCGCCGTTCAGCGCCACCTGGACGGAACCGTCCTCGGTCCCGATTGGCTGGTTCGCGGCGGGCGACAGATCGATGATCGCGAGACGCCTGTGGGTAAGACCGACGGTTGGGGCCGCAGCCAGATCGTCAAGAAATCCGACCGCGTCGGGGCCACGGTGCCGAAGCGACTCCGCCATCCCCTGGAGCCGATCCCTCGAGTGTGGCCTGCCATCGAACGTCACGATTCCCGCGAGCCCGCACATCCGGTCAGTGTATGCGGAGGATCGTGCTGCCCGCTCCCCGAGTTACTTGAGATAACCTCGACCTAGTGGTCCAGCGAACGGCGGTACTCATCGCTCTCGGTTCGAATATCGGCGACCGGGAGCAGAACCTGGTCGGGGCTCTGCATGCCCTGGAGCGTCTGGGCGTCGCGATCGTTCGCCAGTCTTCCTTCTATCTGACCGAGCCCGTCGGTGGTCCCGACCAGGAGTGGTTCCTGAACGCTGTCGTGCGAGGCGAGGCCGATCTGAGCCCCGAGGAGCTGCTCGGCGTGTGCCTCCAAATCGAAGCAGAGTTCGGGCGCCAGAGGCGGGTCAGGAACGGCCCACGAACCCTCGACCTCGATGTGCTGTTCTACGGCGATCTGCGCCACGCATCGGATGGACTCGAGATTCCCCACCCACGGCTACATGAGCGACGCTTTGTCCTCGAGCCGCTCGTCGAGATCGATCCGGATCGCATTCACCCGGTTCTCGGAACCGGGATGCGTGACCTCCTCGAGGCGTGTCCCGATCAGTCGACTGTGCTCCTTCACCAGCCTCGGGCTCTCAGACAATAGTGGACTATCAGCACATCTCGATCGACGGCCCCATCGGCGTCGGCAAGACCTCCGTCGCCCAGCGGCTTTCGGAGAGATTGGAAGCCCGCGCTGTGATCGAGGAGTGGGAGCAGAACCCGTTCCTCCAGGCTTTCTACGACGGCAAGCCGGGTGCGGCATTCCAGGTCGAGCTCTTCTACGTGCTCTCGCGTTACCGCCAGCAGCAGAGTCTCCTGCAGCGAGACCTCTTCGCTCAGTTCACGATCACCGACTACGTCTTCGAGAAGAGCAAGCTCTTCGCGAACCTCAACCTGGAAGACAGCGAGCTGATCATCTACGACAAGCTCTGGAGCCTCCTCGCCGAATCGGTTCCGAGGCCCGACCTGGTTGTTTACCTGCAGGCGCCGACAGAGATCTTGATGAAACGTATCCGCTCGCGAGGAAGGAAGGAGGAGCGCGGACTGTCGGAAGAATACCTCGCGGAGGTGAACCGCGCGTACAACTACTACTTCTTCCACTACGCGACGACGCCGCTCCTGGTCGTGAACACGGCGGACGTGGACTTCGTTTCGAACGATGAGGACCTCGAAGACCTCGTGAAGCAGATCTCCAACATGGGAAAGGGAACGCAGTACTACGTTCCGATGACGTCGGGAGGGTGAAGAGGAAACGGCCGACGCACGGCAGCCACGGAGACAGTCCAGTGCTTGCTTTTCTTGTCTCAAGTAACCGCGACCCGTCTGGCGCGTCGCTCGGCATCACGAGGGGCTGTCAAGCGGGGCGGGCCGTGCGAAGGAATTTTGGTGCTCCGCTTGCTTGACGTGACGGAATCGCTGGGACAAAGTTGGTGCGTTCTCTCATGCCATCAGTCTTAACGACAGAAACACATCAACTGTCGCTCGCGTTCGACGACGCACCCTTCTGGGACAGCGATAGCCTCGAGGCCGCGATCGGACGCGAGGCTGGCCGAGCCTTGTCGTTGACGCTCACAGACAACCGATCGGTTCTGCTTTCGGTGCGACGCCAGCGGGGCGTGTTCATGATGCGCCTGCATCACATGTTCCTTCACGCGCCCCTCGAGGTCGTGCGCGCGTTGGCCCGAGGCTTGCGACGCCAGACGCGACGCGGCGACGTGGGCGTGCGTCGTTTCATGAACGAGAACCTGCACCGCGTGAGACGGGCGCCGCGCACGATGCCGAAGCTCGAGACGCGCGGGAGCATCTACGATCTTCGGCGCGTCTACGAGACGTTGAACCGCCGTTTCTTCGCTCGACGGCTGAGAGTGCCCATCACCTGGGGCCGCGGCAGCGGGCGAGCCCGTTCCGGCGGCATCACCTTTGGGAGCTACGACCCGGTGCTGAAGCTGATCCGGATCCACCCGATCCTCGATCGGCGTGAAGTGCCTAGCTACTTCGTCGAGAGCGTCGTCTATCACGAGATGCTGCACCACGAGATGGGCGGCTTCACGGATTCGGCGGGGCGGACCATCTATCACTCGCGGGCCTTCCGGGAAGCCGAGTCCCGCTATCCACAGCATCAGCGGGCCCTCGACTGGGAGAAGCGCAACCTGCCGCGGCTCCTCAAGATCAGCCGGGCGTTCGACCGGCAGCGCAAGAGACCCGAACGAGCTCGGCGCCGATAGCGTTCCACGGCGTCGCCCTCCGCGGGCTCCTCCCCTACCTGGCTCGTCACCGCAAGGGGATCGTCTTCGGGTTGTTATGCCTCCTGGTAACGACCGCGTTCTCGGTGGCCTCGCCCTGGGTGCTCCGGTACGCCATCGACGACCTCAGCCTTCTCGTCACGCGCGACAAGCTCGTTCTCTACGCGGGCCTGATCGTGACGATCGTCGCGGCCGAGGGCGCGTTCCGGTTCCTGATGCGTCGCGTGTTGATCGGGATCAGCCGGGAGATCGAGTTCGAGCTGCGCAACGACTTCTTTGCCCAGCTCCTCAAGTTCGAGCCGGCCTACTACCACTCACACCGCGTCGGCGACATCATGAACCGCGCCACCAGCGACCTCTCGGCGGTCCGCATGGTTCTGGGTCCCGGGATCATGTACACGGCCAACACCGTCGCTACCTTCGCGGCCACCATCGCATTGATGGCGACGATCAGCGTTCAGCTCCTCGTCCTGGCCCTGATACCGCTCGTCCTCGTCTCCCTCGTCGTGCGGTACTACGGGAGTCGCATCCACCAGCGTTTCATCGAAGTACAGGAGCAGCTCTCGACGATGAACGCGATGATCCAGGAGAACCTCTCTGGCGTACGTGTCGTGCGCTCCTACGTCCAGGAGCCGAGCGAGATGCAGCGCTTCGAGGTCGCCAACCAGGAGTACCTCGAGAGAAATCGGCAGCTGATCCGTCTCTTTGGAGCGCTCTACTCCGGAATCCAGTTCCTCATCGGCACCGGTTCGATCATGGTCCTGCTGGTTGGCGGGCGCCTGGTGATCTCGGGCGGCATCTCGCTCGGGGAGTTCGTCGCCTTCGGCGCCTATCTCACGATGCTCCACTGGCCGATGATCGCCCTCGGCTGGGTCGTCAATCTATTCGAGCGCGGCGAGGCTTCGATGGGACGTCTCCGGGAGATTCTCGATCGCGAGCCGGCGATCACCGACGGTGATCTCGATTCGGTCACTGCGATCCGAGGTTACGTCGAGTTTCGGAACCTGACGTTCTCGTACAACGGAAAACCGGTGCTGCAGGACATCGATCTTCGCGTGCCCGCCGGCTCGACGGTCGCGATCGTCGGGCCCACCGGCTCTGGCAAGTCGACGCTCGTGAGCCTGCTCCCTCGTCTTTACGACGCGCCGGAAGGTACGGTGCTCATCGACGGGCACGACGTGAGGCACCTGCCGATCGGCGTGCTGAGAGGAGCGATCGGCTTCGTGCCACAGGAAACGTTCCTCTTTTCGGTGACCGTGGGCCAGAACATCGGCTTTGGCGTCGACGATGCTCCGCAGGAGTCGGTCAGTTCGAAAGCGGAGATCGCGCAGCTTGCCAGAGACGTCGAGGCGTTCGCCAAAGGCTACGACACGATGGTCGGCGAGAGAGGCATAACGCTCTCGGGCGGGCAAAAGCAGCGAGCGTCGCTCGCCCGGGCGATCCTCACCGAGCCTCGCATCCTGATCCTCGACGACGCGATGGCTTCCGTGGACACCTACACCGAAGAAGAGATCCTGAAGGGCCTGCGGGGTGTGGTCAGTGGGCGAACCACGTTCCTCGTTTCACACCGCGTCTCCACGGTCAAGCATGCCGACCTTATTCTCGTTCTCCAGGAAGGTCGCATCACGGAACGCGGCACTCACGACGAGCTGCTGGCAAACGAGGGCTTCTACGCCGACCTTCACAGACGCCAGCTCCTCGAGGCGGAGGTCGAGCAGGCTTGACCACGCCCCACGACGACCCGACCGCCAAGGCCTACGACACTCAGCTGATGCGTCGGCTGCTGACCTACCTGCGCCCCTACAAGGGGCGCGTCGCGCTCGCGTTCGGACTCATCTTCGCGATGTCGGTGCTCGACCTCGCAGGGCCCTACTTCACGAAGATCGCGATCGATGACTACATCGCGAGGAGAGACGCCGATGGGCTGATTGGCATCGTGGCCCTCTACGGCCTCGTGCTGGTGGCCGCGTTCATCGTGCGCTTCGCGCAGGTCTACGTGCTCTCGCTGACCGGCCAGTACGTGATGATGGACATGCGGCGCCAGATCTTCGGCCACCTGCAGAAGCTGCACGTCGGGTACTTCGACAAGAACCCCGTGGGCCGGTTGATGACGCGCGTCACGACCGACGTCGACGCTTTGAACGAGCTGTTTACGTCCGGTGTGGTCGCGGTGTTCGGCGATCTGTTCACGCTGCTCGGAATCATGGGCGTGATGCTGGCGCTCAACTGGCGGCTGGCACTCGTGACCTTTGCCGTGCTGCCTTTCTTCTTCGCCATCACCATCTGGTTTCGGCAGGGTGCCCGCCACGGCTTCCGTGAGATCCGTCGATGGCTCGCCCAGATCAACGCGTTCCTCCAGGAGAACCTGACGGGCATGACGGTCATCCAACTGTTTCTCCAGGAAAAGCGGCAGCTCGAGGAGTTCCAGCGGATCAATCGAGAACACACGACAGCCCACCTTCAGACGATCCTCTACTACGCCGTCTTTTATCCGATCGTCGATCTGCTCGCGGCACTCGCCGTGGCCTTGATCATCCTGTACGGCGGCAGCCAGGTCCTGAGCAGCACCCTGACGCTGGGTGTGCTCGTCGCTTTCATCCAGTACACGGAACGTTTCTGGCGGCCCATTTCCGACCTCTCCGAGAAGTTCAACATCATGCAGGCGGCCATGGCGTCATCGGAACGCATCTTCGCGCTGCTCGGCACCGAACCGGGCATCACGGCGCCCGACAAACCGGCTCGGCTGGACGAAGTGAGGGGGCGGGTCGCTTTCGAGAACGTGTGGTTCGCGTACCAAGGGGAAGACTGGGTCCTCGAGGACGTCAGCTTCGTCGTCGAGCCCGGGCACAAGCTGGCTCTGGTCGGCGCCACGGGCGCTGGCAAGACGACGATCATCAGCCTGCTGTTGCGGCTGCACGACGTCTCGCGAGGGCGGGTTACTCTCGACGGGGTCGACGTCCGGGATCTCGACCCCGCCGAGCTGCGGGCCGCGATGGCGCTCGTGCTGCAGGACGTACATCTGTTCAGCGGAACGATCGCTTCGAACATCCGTCTCGGCTCAGCCATCTCCGATCAGCGGATCGAAGCCGCGGCCAAGGCAGCCCACATCGACCGCTACGTCGAGTCGCTCCCCGAGCGCTACGAAACCGAGGTGAAAGAGCGTGGTGCCACGCTCTCGGTGGGTCAGAAACAGCTTCTGTCTTTCGCCCGCGCGCTGGCGCACGATCCACGCATCCTGGTGCTCGACGAAGCGACTTCGTCCGTCGATACCGAGACGGAGGCGCTCATCCAGGATGCGCTCCACGTCCTCCTCGAGGGCCGAACCGCAATCGTCATCGCCCACCGCCTCTCGACCGTTCAGGACATGAACGAGATCCTGGTGATGCACAAAGGTCGGGTTCGGGAGCGGGGGTCTCACCAGGCACTGCTGGCCCAGCGCGGCATCTACTGGCGCCTCTACCAGCTCCAATACAAAGGCCAGGAACTGGCCGTTTCTGGATAACTCTCTCCCCTCCAAGGGGTAGGGTGAGGGGTGGAAGAGGAGAGGGTAGCGTGAGGGGTGATTGGGGGGAGCAGCAACGCGGTTTCTCCCGCGCGGAACTCCTCCTCGCCCTGGCAAGCATCGCTTTCCTGGCGCTCGCCCTCGCGGCGGGCGAACTGATCGCGCGAACCTCCGACGCCGCCGGGCATGTGGATCCCACCGCTCTGGGGACGCTTCACCGGTATTCCGAAACCTACGGCTGGGAGCCGCGCCCAGGAGTCGTCCTGCGCCTCGACGACCGGCTCGTCTCCGTCAACGAGGCCGGTCATCGTGGCCGCGCCTATGCGGCCGAGCGGAGCACCGATCGCGTTCGAATCCTGATGCTGGGGGACTCGATCACCTTTGGTCTCGACGTCGGGGATCACGCGACGTTCTCAACGCTCCTCGATGTGGCTCGCCCCGACTGGGACGTCATCAATCGCGGTGTGCAGGGCTTCGGGACGGACCAGGAACTGCTGCTCTTGCAGAAGGTCGGCCTCGGTTACTCACCCGACGTAGTCGTTTTGAACTTCTGCCTCGCGAACGATTTCCTGGACAGCTCGCTGGATCACTTCCTCTACGACGAGAGGCATCCGAAGCCGTACTTCCGATTCGAACTGGGCCAGCTGCGGCTTGAGGCGTCCCAATTGAAGCTCGGAAGAGCGGAAGCGTTGGCCAAGCGCCTCCTGGAGAATTCCTCTCTCTTCAGAAGGGCCGTCGAACTGGGCGCCCGGCGAACCCGGGAAGAAACGACCCCTCACTGGACGCGCTTGGCGCTTCAAGTGTCCCAAGACCCTGCGCCTGCCGTCCGGCTGACGGCTGCGTTGATTCGACGGGTCGATGACCTCGTTCGGTCGGTTGGAGCGAGGCTGGTCGTTGTGATCCATCCGTACAGTCGATCGTGGCGAGAGGGCTCGGAGATGCTCGACGAGTTGCAGGACGCGCTCGCTTCGGTCGGCGGCGCGGGTTCCGGGGCGCGGTGGATTGATCTGGCCGAGGTCTATCGAGAGAAGAACATGGCCTTCGAGGAGCTGACGCTCGACAAGCTGGGCCACCTCAACGTTGCGGGCCATCAGGCCGTAGCCGACATTCTCGAGGAACGGCTGGAGGGGCTCCTCAGCGAGACACCGTGAGCTGCGCCGTCTCCTCCTCGCTGAGGCGACGCCACTCACCGACGGGTAGGTCGCCTAGATCGAAGGTTCCAACTCGGGTGCGGATCAGATCCACTACGTCGTGACCGACTGCAGCAAACATGCGACGGATCTGCCGTTTCTGACCCTCCCGTAGGACTACCTCGTGCCAGCTCGAGCCGCCACGGCCTGAGCCGAGCGGGCGTATCGTGGCGGGCCGAGTCATGCGACCGCCACGAATAGCGACGCCCTCTCGCAACGCGGTCAGAGACGCTTCATCCGGCACACCGGTCACCTTTACGTGGTAGGTCTTAGGGGTTCCGTGGGCGGGATCCTTGAGGCGGTGGATCAGCCCACCGTCGTCGGTCAGGATCAGCAGGCCGGACGTGTCGCGATCGAGGCGCCCCGCGGGTGCGAGGCGCTCCTCCAGGGCGGTCAAGTAGTGGTAGACGGTGACGCGGCCGGCCGGATCCGAGCGAGTCGTGACGACCCCCGTCGGCTTCTGGAACGCGACGACGGTGCGACCGTCCACCAGGCTGGCTATGGGGACACGGAGGCATAGAGATCGATGGGTTCACGCGGCCCCTTGCATCGGAACTGGTATTGCGGCACCAGTCGTTCTCCGTGTCTCTGTGCCTCTGTGGCGAGTCGTTCGTCGTTGATCCGGAAGTCCCTCTACGACCGCGCCACTGGCGCATCCCCCAACGCAAACGTCATCGTCCCCTCGCACACGACCTTCCCGTCCACGCGCGCGATGCCGTGCAGGCTCCCCACCTTCGTTCTCAGCCTGACGACGCGAGCCGCCAGTTCGACCGAATCGCCCGCGATCACGGGCTTGCGATAGCGCACCTTGTCGATCCCCATGAAGTAGATCAGACGCGAGCGGTTCTCGGGTTTGATCAGAATGAGGACCGCACCTACCTGGGCCATCGCCTCGGTGAGGATGGAGGCCGGCAGCGTTGGGACGCCGTCCGAGCCGGTGATCAGGTAGTGGTCGTTCGAAGTGACGTTCTTGATCCCGACGATGCTCTTGTCTGGGTCGTACGCGACGATGCGATCGAGCAGCAGAAAAGGGTGCCGGTGGGGAAGAATCTTCTTGATGTCCTGGAGTTCGAGGGGGAGTTTGATGGGGGCGTCGGCGGTCAAGGAGGCAGTGTACAACGTGGGTCAGAGCTGGAATAAGCTAGCCTATGTCGTCTGTATCCTCTCCAGGTGGGGGTGTCGCCAACGCGAAGCCGAGATCCCGATCCTACCGATGCGGACCTCGTGGCCAAGGCCCGCGGGGGGAACGCCTTCGCCTTCGAGGAGATCGTGCGACGCTACGGGCGCCGCTCTACGCCGTTGCGATGCGGGTTGTGCGGCGCCATGACGTCGCCGACGATGTGACCCAGGAGGCCTTCTTGCGCGCGTACCAGGCTCTCGAACACGGGCCGGCCCTTCGGGCCCTGGATCTGTCGGATTGCGGCCAATCTGGCGGTGAATCACGTGCGGTCGACGCGCGCGCGGGAGGACGAGCTGCCGGAGGACCTCCGCGAGGCGGGGAGCGGCAAGGCTCCCATCAACGCGCTTCTGGAGCGGGAGGCGCGGGAAGTTCTGGAGCAGGCGATGGGTCACTTGCCGGCCGAACAGCGGGCGGTCTTCGTGCTACGAACGGCCGAGGAGCTTTCCTATAAGGAAATCGCGGAGGCTCTGAATATCTCCATCGGGACGGTGATGAGTCGGCTCGCGCGCGCACGCGAGAAACTCCGGGTGGCGCTCGGTTCGTACCTTACTTCCGCTGGGAATACCGCCGCAGAGGGGAACTCGTGACCTCCCACGTGGACGACCAGCTCTCGGCCTACCTCGACGAGGAGCTGGATGGGGTGACCCGGCGGCGTATCTCCGCCCACCTGGAGGGCTGCGACCGGTGCTCGACTCATCTGGCCGAGTTGGCTGCCCTGGACGGCCTCTCGCGCGGGGAGGAGATCGAGGCGCCTGACGGATACCTCGACGCTCTACCCGGTGAGGTTCGGAAGCGCCTCCCGGATCGCGTCGCGCCAACGTGGGTGGTTCCTCGCTGGACCTGGGCTGCAGCCGCGGCAGTGCTGCTCGCCGTCCTGGCGCCCCTGACGCTCGAGCAGGGCGCGGATATCCGCCCGGCTGAGCAGTCTTCTCGACCAGCGGTGCCGCGCCCGGCTGCAGCCCCCGCCACTCTGGCGAAGGAAGACGACTCCCGGGAGCCGCTGCGTCAGCTACAGGCGCTCGACGAGGCCGTCGCGGGTGTCGCAGGTGATGGCAAGACGGAAGTACGAGAGCGGGAATCGAATGCGCCTGTCCGAAAGGACGCACTGGAGTCGCAACTAGAGGTCGCGGCACCAGCGGCGCCTCCCCCCCCCCGCCCGCCGCTGTCCAACCCGCACCGAAGCGCAAGGAGCGTGAAGTCGCCGCCCGGAAGCGCTCTCCAGCCGCTACGCCCGCACCCGCCGCCGCCGAGCCTCTAGGCGTCGCATCGACCGCAGAACAACCCGCCGAATCGGACGATTTCGCCGACGCCGCGGGCCTCGAACAGGACGCGTTGATGCGGACCGGCGGCAAGGCCACCAACCAGAGCCGGAGGTCGAACGCCGACGTACGCGCCGCCGTCGGCGGGCTCACTACGGGCGAGGCTCTTCGGGCACCTACGGATGCGGACGAACTCGCGAGGCTGCGCCTCGAACGTGAGCGCCTCAGGCTCGAGGTCCGCGATCGACCCTATGCCGACGCGATAGAAACGCAACGAGTTCCAATCATCGAACTGGGCGTGAGGATCTACCAGCTCTCACGCGAGGCGAAGGATCTCACCGAAGTCCAGGAGGACATCCGGCGCTACCTGGCGCAGCCCGATGCTCAGCAGGTCGAGCGCGTGCGCGAGCTCGAGCGAGAGCTCACCAACCGCTAGTCCGTGCGCCGCCTCTTCGTCAGGCGGCTTCCAGCTCCGCCTCTTCTTCGTCCGCAGGCGCGATCGTGAAGTTCGTGAAGCCGTAGATGGCCGCCACGACCGGGTTGATGAGGTTGAAGAAGGCGTACGGAAGGTAGACGAGGGTGGGAACGCCCAGAGTCGACGCCATGAAGGCTCCACACGTGTTCCACGGCACGAGCGGCGATGTGAGGGTCCCCGCGTCTTCCAGGGTCCTTGAGAGGTTCTTCGGGTGGAGCTTGCGGCGCCGGTATTCCGCTCGATACATGCGGCCTGGTAGCACGATGGAGATGTACTGATCCGAAGCGATGACGTTCATCCCGATCGACGTCACTATCGTGGCCGCGATCAGGCTCCCGGTTCCCTTGACGACGCCCAGGATCGCCGCGGCGAGTCTTTGCAGCGAGCCGGTCGTCTCCATCACCGCGCCGAACATCATGGCGGACAGGATCAGCCACACCGTGGACAGCATGCTGGCCATGCCGCCTCGTGAGAGGAGCGAGTCGATCGCCTCGTTCCCAGATTGAAGCGTGTAGCCGGCGAACAGAGCAGTCCAGATCCCTTTCAGAAGCGCCACGCCCGGCGAAAGGCTGGGGTCGGCGACGAAAGCGAGGATCGTTTCACGTTGAAAGATCGCGGCGAGGACCCCCCCGAATAGGGCGCCGATGAGGATCGCCGGAAACGCCGGCACCCTGCGCAGCGCCATCGTCACGACGAGGGCAGGAGCCGAAAGCAGGAACCAGTGAATCGTGAAGTTCTGATCCAGCGTCTGCAACATCGGGCTGACGTCGGGGCGCTCGCCCGGCACGACGCCGAACCAACCGATGATGGCGAAAAGCCCGACCGCAATCACGATGCTGGGTGTCGTCGTCCAGGCCATGTGGCGGATGTGGGTAAACAGGTCCGTGCCGGCCATCGCGGGTGCGAGGTTGGTCGTGTCCGAGAGGGGCGACATCTTGTCGCCAAAGTACGCACCCGAGATGATCGCGCCCGCCGTCAGTCCCAGGTTCAGGTCCTGGGCGGTCGCCACGCCCACGAGCGCGATTCCGATCGTGCTCACGGTGGTCCACGAACTGCCCGTAGCGAGGGCGATGATGGCTGAGATCACCGCTGCCGCCGCGTAGAAGAACGAGGGATTCAGTATGAGGAGGCCGTAATAGATCATCGTGGGCACGACACCCGAGAGGATCCACGTGCCGATCAGGGAACCGACGACCAGCAGGATGAGGATCGCCCCCATTGCGAGCGAGATGCCGTGAACGATTCCGGACTCGATCTCTGGCCAGACGTGACCGTTCTTGAGCCCCACGAGAACGGCCACCGACGCTCCAAGCATCAAGGCAATCTGATTGGGTCCGGCGGACGAGTCCGAGCCGAAGAGGTACACCGCTGAGGCGAGCAGCACGATCAGGGCGCCGACTGGGATCAGGGCGTCGAGGAGGGTGGGGGCGCGTTTGTTGGGTGTGGGATCAGTCGTCGAAGTGTTCATGAGAGTCCGAGGGGGAGACTAGCAAACTGGTCGCGCCTCTCCGCGGCCCTCTCCCCTCTACACATCCTGCAGTTCGATCACGCCTCGCTCCAGGAGCCTCGAGAAGATCAGGAGGGCGTCGTCTTCCCCCATCAGGCAGGTCTTGAGGATGGATGCGACGCTCCACTCGCCGTTGACACGCGACAGGACGAAGCCCTCCTGAGGGTCGAAGCGCATCTTGGTCAGCTCGGCCATGCTGATCTTCAACACGGGGACTTTGTCGATCTCGACTTTCTCGAGAGCCTTGTGGCGATGCCGGGCCTCGACGACGGCGACGAGGCCCTTCTTGGCGTCCTGGTTGAGGCGATCGAGGGCGAGGACGTTCTCGAAGCGCTCCCTGGCGGCATCGAACTCATGGTCCGCAATGTGGCGATTGGCGCGCGCTATCTCCTCCTGAATCATCGTCACCGTGTTGCTGGGGCGCGTCGGCTCGCCGGCTCTTTCGACCTTCAGCGCTCCCTTGCTGTGAAGCTCGAAGAGCAGAGCCGCCGCTTCGAACTCTGACCGGCGCAACTCGAGAGCGATCTCGCGGAGCGACTTGCCGCCCTCGGCCAAATCGAGCGCGGCGTGGGCCGAAGCGTCCGCGTCCGGTGGGCGAGCCTTGACCGTGAACGTCGTGCTCTGGCTGGGAAAGACCTTGCGGATTCGCTCCCACTCGTCGATTCGGCGAACCCCCTCCATGATCACGGAGTGGACGTCCATCTCGACATGGAAAACGGGATCCGGGTTCTCCTGCTCCTCGAACGCGAAAGCCCCCTCTTTCCATAGAAAGAGGTCGTAGACCGTTTCCGCGGCCTTCTCGCTAAGCGCCCTGCTGAGGTCCTCTTCCTGAAGCACACCTTCGTCGATGAGGATCTCGCCGAGGAGGCGTCCCTCCTTCTCCTGCCGCAGCAGGCCGTTGAAGATCTGCTCTTCGTTAACCAGCCGCCCCCGCATCAAAAACTGCCCGAGCGCCTCGCCAGGATCGTTGGACGAAGAAGAAACCAGCACGCCGTCGAGGAAAACGACGCGCTTCTGGAGCACATCGGACGTCACTTTGAGCGTTCCCGTCTTCCGACCCAGGGAGACCCATTGCAGGATCTCGGGGAGCGCCATCGTCTCCAGATTGCCGGCCAGACCCATGGGGTGTGGTCGGGGGGCTCAGCGCCCTTCCCAGGAAATATCCCAGAAAAGGTAGTCCCGCCAGCTCTCCGGCGCGCGGTGAAGCCCGAGGCTGAGTGTCAGCGCGGGGATCGCTGGTGGTCGACGGGGTCGCTTGACCAGACGTAGACCGATCTCCTCGGGCGTGCAGTCTCCTTTGAGCCGGTTGCAGGCGATGCAGCAGGTGACGATGTTGTCCCAGCTCTTGGTGCCACCTCTCGCGACCGGGATGACGTGGTCGAACGTCAGCCGCGCAGGGGGGAGGCGTGTCTCGCAGTACTGGCAGCTGTAGTCGTCGCGCGCGTAGACATTGCCGCGCGTGAACGGGACGTCCGAATAGGGCCGCTTGATGCGTACGTGGCGGAGCAGCCTCAGGACCGAGGGATGCTTGACACGGAGCGTGACGCTTCGAATCTCCCGTTCATAGCTGGCGATGACCTCGACCTTGCCCTGGAAGAGCATGGTGATGGCCTTGCGCCACGAGACGATCCTCAACGGCTCGTAAGTCGCGTTGAGGACGAGAGTTTGCTCCATTGAGACGCCTCGGGGAACCCGGGCATTTTCCGCTCGCGTCCGAGGATCTGTCAAGGTCGGGGGGATAAGATGGGCGGTGTGCTGCGGTCCCACCTGATCCTCAGCTTCGGTGAGAGGCTCGACCTGGGCCTCGCCACAGGCGAAGAGATACCCGATCAAGCCGAGGTGCTCGTAGTTCCCCAGGATGTGCACCTGGTCATGGGGGACGTCGTCGCCGTCGAGGACACGGGTTTGACGCTCGAGGAGGCCGCCGAGGGGGCCACGCGAGATTCCCATCCCCTGAAATCCGGGACGATCGTGGTGCAGCAGGACGAGGGCGGTCCTCTCGTCATCCAGGCGGTTGTGTACGACTTCGAGCGCTCCCCACCGGTTCGACGGGAGGAAGTGTTCGCGGCGTTACTGGCGGCCTTCGAAGAGACCCACCGGCGATCGTTGAAGCATCTCGCCGTGCGACCCCTTGGAACTGCTCACTCCGGAATCGATGCCGAGGCCTTCCTCGAGTCGCTGACGCAGGTCTGCTACTCCTCGGCGGAGCTGGGGACGAGCATCAGACACGTGGATCTGCTTCTCCCATCCACCGTGCAACTGGCTCGGTACGAGGTGCTTCTGCAGGGCCTGGCGGGGCCGGGAGAGCCGCGGCCGACTGAGATCAGAGGATGAGCATCGCGTCCCCATAGCTGTAGAAGCGGTAGCCGTTCTTCAGCGCTTCCTCGTACGCAGCCAAGACCCTCTCTCGCCCCGCAAACGCCGACACGAGCAGAAGAAGTGACGATCGAGGCAGATGAAAGTTCGTGATCAATGCATCCACGACCTCGAATTCAAAGCCCGGAACGATGACGAGATCTGTCTCTCCGGACCCGGCCACTACCGTCTGCCCCGCGTCCCCCCTCTCCCCCCCAGGGGGAGAAGGCTGGGGTGAGGGGGCTCCGCGGGCCTCTTTCCGAGCCGCCGTCTCAAGCGTCCGCACAACTGTCGTCCCTACCGCCACGACGCGCCCGCCGTGTCTCCGGGTGCGTTCGATTGCCTCGACAGTCTCGTCCGGGATCTCGTACGGCTCCGAGGCCACCCGATGCTCTTCGACATCTTCAACACGCACAGGTTGAAACGTCCCCGGTCCAACGTGAAGTACAAGCTCCGCAATCTCGATTCCTCGAGCGGTCAGCCTGCTCACAAGCGTGTCGGTAAAGTGCAGGCCTGCTGTCGGCGCCGCGACGCTGCCCGATTCCTTGGCAAAGATCGTCTGGTAGCGGTGGCGATCTTCAGGGGTGTCTTTCCGGCGGATGTAGGGGGGCAGCGGGACGTGCCCGATTCGCTCGAGAACCTTCAGAAGATCTCCTGGATCGCAGAGTGGTGTCACGAGCCTGCGGCCGTCTGGTTCGCGGGAATCCGAGTCGATGCGGATGGGGAGCGAATTCGTGACCAGTTCCTCGCCTTTCTTCAAGCGTCCGCCTGGTCGCGCCCAGGCTTCCCAAGAGCGGTCATTGACCCGCCGCAACAGAAGGATCTCAACGGTGCCGCCTGTCGACCGCTTGCAGAGAAGCCGCGCGGGAACAACACGGCTCTGATTGACGACGACGAGATCCCCCGCGCCGAGCAGATTGGGCAGGTCCTTGAAGTGTCGGTGGCGCTCAAAGCCTCGTGACCTCGGTTGAACCAGCAGCCGGGACTCGTCCCGCTCCGGGAGGGGTTCTTGGGCGATCGCCTCGAGGGGAAGCCGATAGTCGAAGTCGGAGATATGCAAATCGTCTACTCTCGCCAGCTGGACACTATCTGCAACCGCGCCCTCTCCCCCTATCGGGGGAGAGAGGGAGTATCAGAACAGCTTCTTCTGACCGGCCTGCGATGCTTGTTCAGGAAGATGGCGGCCGAAGTACTCGAAGGCTCGCGGCGTGGCGACTCGGCCTCGCGGAGTACGATCGAGGAAGCCTAGCTGGAGCAGATAGGGTTCGTAGACCTCTTCAATAGCGTCGGCGTCTTCGCTGATGGCCGCCGCGATGGCGCCCACGCCGACCGGACCGCCGCCGAATTTTTCGATGATGGTCAGGAGCAGCTTGCGATCAACCTCGTCGAACCCGTTGGCGTCCACCTCGAGAAGCTCGAGCGCGCCGCGGGCCACTTCGGCCGTGATCCTCCCGTCCGCGCGTACCTCGGCGTAGTCGCGTACGCGGCGGAGCAGGCGGTTGGCAATGCGGGGTGTGCCGCGGCTGCGACCCGCGATCTCCTGCGTGCCGTCCGGATCGACCTGCACCCCGAGGATGCCCGCGGAGCGGGTAACGATGACGTGCAGGTCTTCGACTGAGTAAAAGTCGAGACGGTGCACGATGCCGAAGCGGCCGCGGAGCGGGCCGGTGAGCAGGCCCGCACGGGTAGTCGCGGCGACGAGCGTGAAGGGCTTGAGCGACATCTTGACTGATCGCGCGCCGGGGCCGGTGCCGATCATCAGGTCGATGGCGTAGTCCTCGAGTGCCGGGTAGAGGATTTCCTCGACACGCGCATCGAGCCTGTGTATCTCGTCCAGGAAGAGAACCTCTCGTTCGTCGAGCTGGGTAAGGAGAGCGGCCAGGTCGCCGGCTTTTTCGATGACTGGCCCGGCTGTCGCCTTGATGGGCACATCCAGCTCCGCCGCGATGACGTGGGCGAGGCTCGTCTTGCCTACGCCAGGAGGTCCAAACAGAAGAACGTGGTCGAGAGCTTCGTTGCGGCTACGGGCCGCCTCGATCGCAACCTCGAGGTTGGCGATGACCTGGCGTTGGCCGATGTACTCGTCGAAGCGGCGAGGCCGAAGGGAGAGATCGAGTGCCTGCTCCTCGGCCAGCGGCTTGGCGGAAACGATTCGGCTGCTCATCGCTTGGCTCCGCCGGAGAGTAGCTGAAGGGCTCGCCGCAGCTGGTCCTCGAACGGCTCTTCGGCCGCCTCGTCGAGGACACGCTTGGCGCCACGCTCGGCTTCGCCTCGTGAGTAGCCGAGATTCTGGAGGGCTGAGAGGAGGTCCTGCTTGACCGACGAGTCCGCCGTGGCGCTGGCAGCCGTCTCGTCGCTTGGAGGGAGCTTCTCCCTCAGCTCGACGACCAGGCGTTGCGCCGTCTTCTTCCCCACGCCTGGAATCTTGGAGAGTCGGACCAGGTCGCCGGAGCCGAGGGCGTCGATCAACTCGGGGGCCTCGATTCCCGAGAGGATCCCGATGGCGAGCTTCGGACCCACCCCAGCCACACTGATCAGGTGCTCGAAGAGGTTTTGCTCGGTGGCGGTCCAGAACCCGAAGAGCTGCAGTATGTCCTCACGGACGTGGGTGTGGACCCTGAGAGTCACAGTGCTACCGAGTTCGCCCAGCCGGTAGTACGTGGACACCGGGATCAAGACCTTGTAGCCGACGCCCTGGACATCGAGGACGACGAACTGGGGCGCCTTCTCGAGAATCCCCCCTTTGAGCCGAGCGATCATGCGGCGGGGCCGCCGCCGAGATGGGCCTCGCACAGCGCGACGGCGAGGGCATCGGCCGCGTCGCCCGCCTTCGAGTCCCCCGGGAGATTGAGAAGGCGATGGACCATCATCGCCACTTGAGACTTCTCCGCGCGTCCGAAACCGGTCACCTGGATCTTGACCGTGGCGGGTGAGAATTCGTGAACGGGCAGGCCGGAGGAGGCGCCGGCCTGCAGAATCACTCCTCTCACGTGGCCGAGCACCAGAGCCGTCTTCGTGTTGACCCGATGGAACACGTCCTCGACGGCAAGGATGTCTGGGGAGTATTCCGTGATGAGACTGACGACCCCTTCGTGCACCTGACGAAGACGCTCTGGAAGGCCGAAACGTCTGGTGGTCTTCAAGACTCCCTGAGCGATCAGTGCGTGCGTGCGGCCGTTGGTTTCGATGATGCCGTAGCCGGTCCGATACGAGCCCGGATCAACGCCGAGAATGATCACGTTCTGAACAGAACGAAGACCTGACGATCAGCCGGCGTTGGCGGCAGCCTCCAGCTCCTCGTCCGGGATGTCGAAGTTGGCCCAGACGTTCTGGACGTCGTCCTGGTCCTCGAGAAGCTCCATGAGCTTCAGCATCTGCTGCGCCTGGCCGCCGGAGAGCGCGATGTGCGTATCGGGAAACTGAGCAATCTGGGTGTGGTCGGGCTCGATTCCCGCGCTCTTGAGCGCGTCGACGACGCCCTGGTGGGCCGAGATAGTCGCAAAGACCTCCCACACGTCACCTGAGTCCTGAATGTCCTCGGCACCGGCCTCGAGGGTGAGCTCCATCAGTTGGTCTTCGGTGGCTTTCTCCTTGGCGAGGACGACATGACCTTTTTGCTGAAAGAGATACGACACGCAACCTGCGGCCCCCAGATTGCCTCCGTGCTTGGCGAAGGCGTGGCGGATCTCGGAAACCGTGCGGTTGCGGTTGTCCGTGGAGCCCTCGACCAATACGGCGACACCGCCCGGACCGTAGCCTTCGAGGACCAACTCCTCGTAGGTCGTGCCTGGGAGCTCGCCCGTGCCCTTCTGGATGGCCCGTTTGATGTTATCGGCGGGCATGTTCGAAGCCTTCGCCTTCTCGACGGCGGTCCTCAGCCGGGGATTGGAGTCGGGGTCACCACCGCCGAGCCTCGCGGCGATCGTCATCTCGCGGATGACCTTGGTGAAGAGCTTGCCACGCTTGGCGTCGATGGCGCCCTTCTTGTGTTTGATGGAATGCCACTTGGAATGTCCCGACATTCGGCTCTCCTGACAACGGATGCGCCTTGGAAAGGCGGAAAAAGTCTAGCACTGCGCCCAAGCGAGACTGCCTGGGCCCGTAGGCAAAAAAAGAGCCTCGATCTCTCGATCGAGGCTCAGGTTGCGACTGTTCGGTCGCGAGTGAAAAAGGTCCCGGCGACGTCCTACTCTCCCACCAGGCTGCCCCGGCAGTACCATCGGCGCAGGAGGGCTTAACGGCCGTGTTCGGAATGGGAACGGGTGTGACCCCTCCGCTAAGGCCACCGGGAAAACTGATGATGACAATCGAAGATCCCGCTAGATTTCAAAGGTGATTGAGGGGCTGATTCTCTTAGTTGTAGACCAACCGCGACGCATACCTTGCGATACGCGCCTTTGGGATCCTTCGACTCGCGTTGTCTTGCTGAACTCGCTCAGGATGACGGGGGACGATACTCACTCGATCTCAACGACGCGGGGCTGGCGGATCCTTCGGTCAGCGTTTCTAGCTGACTCCCTCAGGATGACGAATGTGCGATCCGAGTAGTACGAACGTCATGGCCAAGCCTCACGACCGATTAGTACCCGTCTGCTCAGAACATTGCTGCTCTTACACGTCGGGCCTATCAACCTGGTGGTCTTCCAGGGGTCTTTAGGCAGGTTATCCTGCGGGAGATCTCATCTTGGAGTGGGCTTCACGCTTAGATGCTTTCAGCGTTTATCCCGACCGAACGTAGCTACCCAGCGGTGCCTCTGGCGAGACAACTGGTGCACTAGAGGTTCGTCCATCCCGGTCCTCTCGTACTAAGGACAGCCCTCCTCAAATCTCCTGCGCCCACAACAGATAGGGACCGAACTGTCTCGCGACGTTCTAAACCCAGCTCACGTACCGCTTTAATGGGCGAACAGCCCAACCCTTGGAACCTGCTACAGCTCCAGGATGCGATGAGCCGACATCGAGGTGCCAAACCTGGTCGTCGATGTGAACTCTTGGACCAGATAAGCCTGTTATCCCCGGCGTACCTTTTATCCGTTGAGCGATGGCCCTTCCATACGGAACCACCGGATCACTAAGTCCTGCTTTCGCACCTGCTCGACTTGTAGGTCTCGCAGTCAAGCTCCCTTATGCCTTTACACTCGTCGGCTGGTTTCCAATCAGCCTGAGGGAACCTTCGAGCGCCTCCGATACTCTTTAGGAGGCGACCGCCCCAGTCAAACTACCCGCCTAACGCTGTCTCTCTCCCCGATTCAGGGGAGAAGGTTAGAGCCTAAATACGCTAAGGGTGGTATCTCACCATTGGCTCCTCCGAGCCCGAAAACCCGGACTCAAAGCCTCCCACCTATCCTGCGCAGAGCGCACCCAAGCCCAACATTAGGGTGCAGTAAAGGTGCACGGGGTCTTTCCGTCTTGTTGCGGGAAACCGGCATCTTCACCGGTACTACAGATTCGCGGTGTCACTCGTTGAGACAGTGCCCAGATCGTTACGCCATTCGTGCAGGTCGGAACTTACCCGACAAGGAATTTCGCTCGGATAGTCCTTCGTGTTTCCACGGAGGCCGGACTTTATCTTGGTCGGCCGCGGTTCATCTTCGAGGCGATGTCTCGCACCCTCTCGAGCCCTTCCGGGCCCAGGTGCTCGCCTCTTTCCATCATCAGAAGCACCCTGCGGAATCGCAGGAAATCTTGTTTCTTCTTGGTCTTGAGCTGATGCTTCATGAAGAACGGAATGATGTGTTCTCTCAGATGGCCCTGGCCTCTGACCCTGTAGGCCATTCGGTCGCCGTGATTCCTTCGAACCACTCCACAACCGAAGTACGCCTTGAGGGCGTGTAACACCTGAACGTCTCGTAGATGTTGCACGACGGTGAACTCAGGCAAGACCTGAGTGCCGCTTTTCATCCCGGCATTCTTGTTGATGCCGACATGAAAGCAGCCTTCACCATCACAGAAACCTGTGATCCATTCTGCTTGTAGGTTCACGACTGACCCTGAACGTAAAGTCTCTGAGGGTTCTCGAAGTGCATCTTCGAGCCTTCCCTGCGGATTGTCCCCATGTCTCTTGGATTTTTACTGCCGGCTATGCCCGACGAGTACCGAAGAGCTTTTGAGGAGTTTCCCGCATATGGTTCAGTTTTACTAAGGCTAGCGATTTCCTAACCTTAGGACCGTTATAGTTACGGCCGCCGTTTACCGGGGCTTCAGTTCAGAGCTTCGCTCCGAAGAGCTAACCCCTCTCTTTAACCTTCCGGCACCGGGCAGGCGTCAGACCCTATACGTCGTTTTCGACTTAGCAGAGCCCTGTGTTTTTAGTAAACAGTCGCCTGGGCCAATTCACTGCGACCCCCACCAGCTCCAAGAGCAAGTCTCTTCACCAGGGGGGCACCCCTTCTCCCGAAGTTACGGGGCTATTTTGCCGAGTTCCTAAACGAGTGTTCTCACCAGCGCCTTAGGATTCTCTCCTCGCCTACGTGTGTCCGTTTGCGGTACGGTCACCGCACAGCTCCTTAGAGGCTTTTCTTGGCAGCATGGGATCAACCACTTTGTGGGCCGAAGCCCTCGTCATCAGGTCTCGGAAACACGGCCCCGTGGATTTGCCTGCGGAACCTTCCTACACCCTTAAACCCCCATCCAATAGGAGGCTGGTCTGCCCTTCTGCGTCACCCCATCGGTCTTTATCACTGTACGGCAGTACGGGAATGTT
>CBDFGD010000002.1:0-2980000 GCA_965246965.1 Vicinamibacteria bacterium | reverse complement strand
CTCTCGCGAGCATCGCGTTTGTGGCTCTGCTGGCCCAACCACTACGCCGCCTATGGCAACGTCGGCGGTCGGCTGCCGCGGCGCTTCTCACCCTACTCTTCGTTGGCTTTTCGGCAGGCCGAAACGGGGCGGCTATCCCTCTCGGTCTTTCAGGACCTCGAGCGCCGCAGGTCGAGTCTCGAAGCCAGCCGTTTTGTGGTACTCGACAGAGCGAGCTTCGCGGAAGCGATTCCTTTCACATGGCGGCCCAAACGAAATGACGTGTTCTCGACCTATTGGGCTTTCCACATGTTCCGCCGTGGGGATTCAGGTACATGGTGGAGCTGGCCGCCTCTCCGGCGCCCCACGCCATAAGCTGCGTTGGGACCTTGCGGGTTATCGGGCGCCAAATCGAATGTTCGCGAGCACTCCAAAACGATGGGTCGACCGCGAGATGGAGGGGCCCCGCTGCGGCGACGGTCATCGTGGACTTCAAGTCCGTATGCGGCCAGCCCGGCGCGCGCTGTCCGCCCTAAGGAGCGACAACCTGATTGGCCACGGGAGCACAGAACGTAGAACTCAGGCGCAGCGTCAGCTGGCTCGAAGCGTTTCGAGGTTATCGAGGGCCAGCAACTTGCGATCCGACGTTACGAGCGTCAGGTCGAGCGTCTGCGCGGTCGCGACGAGGAAGGCGTCTGCCGGATCTTTGTGGCCGATCCCATCGACCCTGCGGGCAACGTCGATGGTGATGGGGGCCTGGCGGAGGGGAACCGCGGTCGTCGACTCGTCCAGCCACTCGTTGAAGTCCCGTTCAAGCCGGTAGCGACCCTTCCTTACAAGAACCGAAAACTCCCACACGCTGATAGGTGACAACCACAGGTCGTTATCTTCCTCCGAGAGCTCAGCCCTCACGCGCGGAGACAACTTCTGTGGCTCAAAGAGGGCCCAGATCCAGACATAAGTGTCGAGCAAAAGCTTCACGATTCCAGGACCTCCCAGTCATCAGGATCAACAGCTGGCGAGATGATGTCACCCACGGTGGAGCCCTGGCCTTCGTACAATCCCAGCCAGCCCTGGGGGCGCTGAGGGGGTGGGGGTGGCGTAAGCTGCCCGACTGGCCTGCCGAAACGAGTGATCAGTATCGGCTGGCCGGTCGTCCTAACGCGTTCGATGACCGCAAGGCAGGTCGCCTTGAACTTGGAAACGGCGATCTCTTCCATCCCTAAAGCATACCATGGTCAATGACCATGGTCCATTTTAGTCGCCGACTAGTCGGTAAAAACGTTTGGGGCCGACCTGAACGACCTTGGAGTCTCCGCTGGCCAGCCTGACCTCGGTCTTGGTGTCTACTACCACACCGTCCACTTTGACCGCCTTCTGGCGGACGAGCCGTGCGGCTTCGCCCTTCGATTTGGCAGCGCCGAGTGCTACGAGTAGCTCGTGGGGTTTGTGTGAACCCGGGGGCAACGCCGCCTTGGGCACCTCTTTCGGTGTTTTGTGCTGCTGGTGAACACGGCGCCACTCCTCGCCCGCGGCCCGAGCCGCGGCCGCATCGTGGAAATCGGCTGCGAGGCGCTCGGCCAGCGCCGCCTTCGAGTCGAACGGTAGGCCCTTCGCTTTCTCGGCCTCGATCTCATCCGTTGAGAGGTCCGTCAGCAAGGTGTAGTAGCGCCACATCAGATCGTCGGAGATCGACATCACCTTCGAGTAGATCGTGATCGCATCCTCTGTGACGCCAATGGTGTTGTCCAGGCTCTTCGACATCTTCTCGACGCCGTCCGTGCCTTCCAGAAGCGGCGTCGTCAGGACCACCTGGGGCTCGAGCGCGTACGACGGCATGATGTCGCGGCCGACGTTGAGGTTGAAGAGCTGGTCCGTGCCGCCCAGTTCGAAGTCGGCCTCGAGAGCCACGGAGTCGTACGCCTGAGCCAGCGGATAGAGGAACTCGTGAACCGCTATCGGCTGACCGGCGTCGTAGCGCTGGCGGAAGTCGCGGCGCTCGAGCATGCGGGCGACGTTGTAGCGTGCGGCCAATCGGACGAGACCCTCCGCGCCGAGCGCTGACAACCACTCGCTGTTGAGGCGCACCTCCGTCTTCTCGGCGTCGAGGATCTTGAAAGCCTGCTGCTTGTAGGTCTCTGCGTTCTCCCGGATCTCCTCGGGCGACAGCGGCGGGCGGGTTTTCGACTTGCCCGTCGGGTCGCCGATCATCCCGGTGAAGTCGCCGATCACGAAGACGACGCGATGGCCCAGGTCCTGAAAGTGCTTCATCTTTCGCATCAGGACGGCGTGGCCGAGGTGGATGTCCGGCGCGGTCGGGTCGAAGCCCACCTTCACGGTCAGGGGGCGACCCTTGGCCAGCTTGGCCTTCAGACCCTCAGGCGTGACGACGTCGACGCAGCCTTTGGTGAGGTAGTCGAAATCGTTCAAGACGCCTCCCGAATCACTCGTCGCCCGTCGATCCGATAACGGCCATCGAGGATCACACGAACCGCGCGAGGGTAGATACGGTGCTCGGCCTCGAGGATTCGCGCCGCGAGAGTATCCACATCGTCGTCATCTTCCACCGCGACCGCCTCTTGCAGAACGATCGGTCCGCTATCGAGTGCTTCGTCGACGAGGTGCACCGTGGCGCCCGAGACCTTCGCGCCGTGGCGCCAGGCTTGCCGTTGCGCTCGCAGGCCAGCAAAGGCGGGCAGCAGCGAGGGGTGGACGTTCAAGATTCGACCCGGGAACGCGTCGATGAAGCGCGGCGAAAGAATGCGCATGTAGCCGGCGAGGCAGACGAGGTCTACCCGGTGCTCGCGTAGCCGTTCGACGAGCTGCTGATCGAAGTCCTCGCGGGTGTGATCGCGCTGCGGATAGAATTCCGCCTTAATGGCCGCTTCTCGCGCCCGGTCGAGGCCGGCGGCATCCTCGATATTGGAGATCACGATCGCGATCTCACCGCCCAGCTCCCCCTTGCTCGCGGCGTCGATGAGGGCCTGAAGGTTCGATCCGCGCCCACTGATCAGGACACCGATCCGCTTCACTCGATCACGATGCCGGCCTGGCCGGTGACCGAACCCACGACGTAGGACACTTCACCGCGGCGCTCGAGTGAGTGTTCGACGTCGTGGAGATTCTCTGGAGCCACGATCGCGATCATCCCGATGCCCATGTTGAAGGTGCGGTACATCTCGTCTGTGGCGATGCCGCCCGTCTGGATCGCACGAAAGATGGGCGGGACCTGCCAGGCACCGGCCTGGAGTCGGATCCCCAGCCCCTCGGGAAGGACGCGCGACAGGTTGCCCTCGAATCCACCGCCAGTGATGTGGCAAAGGCCGTTGATCTTGCCGCGCTCGATGAGAGGCTCGAGGGCCGAGAAATACGATCGATGGGGTTCGAGGAGAGCTTCTCGGAGAGATCCGCCAAGCTCTGGCAGCACAGTGTCGGGGCTGTGGCCGAGGGTCTCGAAGAGAACCCTGCGCGCCAGCGTATAGCCGTTCGTGTGGAGGCCGCTGGAAGGCAGCCCGACGAGATGATCGCCTTCGCGAATCAACTCGCCCGTGATCGCCCGCTTGCGATCGACCGCTCCCACGATGAAACCAACGAGGTCGTAGTCGTCCTCCCCGTAGGTGTCCGGCATCTCGGCCGTCTCCCCGCCGAGAAGCGGGATCCCGTGCGCCTTGCAGGCATTGGCTACGCCCGAGACGACGGCCTCGACTCGCGCCGGGTCCACTCGCCCGAAAGCGATGTAGTCGAGAAAGAAGAGCGGTGCGGCGCCCTGAACGAGAATGTCATTGACGCAGTGGTTGACGATGTCGTGGCCGATCGTGTCGTGACGATCCGCCTCGATCGCCACCTTGATCTTGGTGCCAACGCCATCGGTCGACGACACGAGAATCGGATCCTCGTAGTCTTCCAGCGGTGCCCGGAACATCCCGCCGAACGAGCCGATCTCGGTCAGGACGCTGGCGTTGAACGTGACCTTCGCCAGCCGGGCGATCCGTTGCTTCGCGCTCTCAGCCGCGTCGCGATCGACGCCTGCGGTTTTGTAGTCCATCGGGCGGGCGCGAATTCTATCACTCGGGTTTTTCAGGAGCCGAGGTAGCATGAGCGTCTCTTCAGGGACGCTCGCGAGGAGACATAATCGAAGCAGGCAAGAAGGCTCCGGACTTCACCCTGCCGTCGAACCAGGGCGGCAAGGTCAAGCTACGCGACCTGCGTGAGCAGCCCGTCGTCCTCTACTTCTACCCCAAGGACGACACGCCGGGTTGCACGACGGAGGCCTGTGCTTTTCAGGACAGCTCCGCAAAGATCAAGCGGACCGGCGCGGTCGTGCTCGGCGTCAGCCCCGACGACGTGACGTCTCACGAGAGGTTCGCGGCGAAGTACAAGCTCAAGTTTCCGCTCCTCGCAGACACAGACAAGAAGGTGGCCACGAAATACGGGGCCTGGGGCGAGAAGGTGTTGTACGGCAAGAAGACGATCGGCATGATCCGCTCGACTTTCGTCATCGACGAAACGGGAACGGTACGGAAAGTATTCAGACGCGTGCGCGTCGACGGACATGCCGACAAGGTCCTCGAGGCGCTGAAGGGCCTCTAGCAATGGCGTTGTGCCCCGAGTGCGACTCCGACCTCGAGCTGGATGCCTATGACGTCAACGAAGGCGAGGATTTCAACTGCCCAGAGTGCTCTCAGGAGCTGCGCCTCGTGAGCAAGGATCCGGTCGAAGTAGAAACGGTCGATTGATCGGTAGAATCAGCCTGCCATGACCATGCACGCGAGCTTCGCCAGCACGAAGGCATCGTGATCGTCGATCTGAACAGGAAGCTGACAGCCGGCCTCGGTGATCAGATCCTGCGCGAGACGATCGACGAGCTACTCGCCGAGAACTGGCAGAAGATCCTGATCAACCTCTCCCAGATCTCTTTCATCGACAGCGCGGGCGGCGGCGAGCTCGTCGCGGGCCTGCGCACCTCACAGCGCTTCGGCTCCACGCTGAAGGTCGTCAACGCCAGCGAGCGTGTCCAGTCGGCGCTCTATATGGCGAAGCTGCTGCCGATCTTCGAGATGTATCAGGACGAAGAAGAGGCGCTCGGGAGCTTCGGGGCGTAGGCACGGCGAACCCGCGTTTTTCGCTCGGCCGCTGAGCCGAAGTCGGCCGCGTCGGTGGCTGAAGATTCAGAGTAGCGAAGAAGATTGCCTCGGCGCCTACGCCCCTCGGCCGCTCCTGTAGTATCCCCGCCGAACGATCTCGTACCCGAAGGACGTCGCCATCGATCCGGCAAGCAGGGCCAGCGGCCGCGCGAAAGCGCCGCTGATCGCTGCGGTCCCTGCGACCAACAGCGACAACGGTGCCGCAAGTGCGGTCACGCCCACTATCGATCGTTCTTTGCGGGCAGCCGTCAATTCGGCGCCGGCGACGTAGATCAATGCAACGAAAACGTTGGCCACCAGCGTGACGAGCACGAGCCCGCGGACCTCGTAGGCCGCCGGGACGAGCCGGACCATCGGGTTCAATCCCCACGAGAAACCCGCTACCGCGGTATACGCGAGGGCTCCGCCGAGAAGTAGCGCCCGGTAGCGGTTTGTGGTTCTTTGGCTTGCGGGTCCATCCCTCTCGATCGCCGACTCCATGACCTGCGGTCCCAGGACAGCCGCGAGACCCGATGCCAGAACGACGACTGGCTGGGCTACGACACGTGCCGCTTCCGCAAGTCCCAGGGGTCGACTCCTGCGAGTCTCGTGATGATCGTGGCCGCAGCGAAGTTGACGGCAGCGGGGATGGACGCGGCGGCCAACAACCACCGCCCCGTCTCCAGCACAGGCGGCAGCCTGACCGAGGTCGACCTGCTTCGTCGGCCTCTGACGATGACCATGATCGCAACGCCCGTTGCCAGGGAGAACATGTTGGCCACGGCCAACGCGCCGAAGGGAATCCAGGCGGGCGGCGCGTCGAGCCAGAGCATGACACCGACCGCTGCAAGTGCGGTGGCGAGCTGGACGGCCGACACCGTGACCGCACTCCAATGAGGATTGATCAATATGTACCGCGCCCGGTTTCTTGGACACCAGTTTGACGATCTCGGGTTCGTTTGGCAGACGATCCCGAAAACGACGCACGAGGATGCCCCAGGATCGACGCGGCGGGGTGAGTCCATACCTGGGGTAGCCCCTCTTTGATGACCTCGAGGTTCACGCGGCCTTCCCCTGGCCGTGCTGGTCGCGGGCCTCGCGCGGGGTGAGGAATCCCAGCTTCTCGACGCGCCACTGCTGGTTGTAGCGCTTGACGAAGGCAGCCACGGCCTGGCGCACCTCCTCGAGGGTGTGGAAGACGCGGCCATGAATGATCTGTTCCTTGAGAGTCCGGATGAAACGCTCGGCCACTCCGTTGGTCTGCGGCTGTTCGACGAAGGCGAAGCTGGGCGTGATGCCCCAGAAACGCAGCTGGTTGAGGAAGTGGTCCGAGAGGTACTGCGTCCCGTGGTCCATGCGCAGCTCGAGGCCACGAGCCACACCCGCCTCGACCGAGCCGAAGAGCTGCGTCAGCCCCATGGCGATGGGCTGGAGGGCCTCGTAGCGCGTCCCCTTCTTGCACACGTGGTAGCCGACGCACTCGCTGTTGAAGTGCTCGACGCCGACGAAGATCCAGCCCCAGCCGTCCTTTGCCGTGAGAACTCTCGCCCCGTCCGTCCCCCACATCAGGTTGGGCGCATCGGTTGTGATCGTCCCCTCGTGGAGCAGCCCCTCGCCCTGGCGTACCCGACGCGGCGACAGCAGGTGGTGCTCACGCATGATCCGCAGCACCCGCTTGCGCGACACGCGCACCTGGCGCAGCACCTTGAGCCGCGCCCAGACCTTGCGATGTCCTTCTCCTACGAACGGCGAGGCCGCCAGGTCCTCTCGGATCAGCCGCAACAGCTCCTCGTCAGACACCTTGGGCTTGGGACCACGTCGGCCAGCGCGGACCATCTCGGGAGCCGCCTCGCCGAGCTGGGAGTAGTAGCTCGAGCGGGCCAGCTTCCACACCCGGCACACCCGCTCCACCCCGTAGGCCCGGCCTGTCGCAGGGGAGATCGCCGCACTCATCGCCGCGACCTCCCGAAGGCCAAAGGGCGGGCCGCCCCGATCTTCTTCCGCAACAGCTCGTTCTCCATGCTGAGCTCGCCCACCCGCTTGACCGCCGCGTCCAGCTCCACCTTCAGCGGGTCGCCATTGCGCTCCCGCAGCGACTCGTCGATCCCGGCCATGGCTTGATCACGCCAGCGCTGCAGCCGGTGCATCTCCACGGACAGCTCACGAGACAGCGCTTCGAGTGACTCCCCGCGCAGCAGCCGCAGTGCGACCTCCCGCTTGCGCACCACGCTCCAACGCTGCCCGGGACCCAAGGCGCCCACCACCGCGCCGCCGGTGGGCGAAACTCCGGTCGCCCACTCCCTTCTTCCTCTCAGACCTCTTGCGCCTGACCTGCTTCATCGATCGAGTCTCCTTGAACAAGATGACTTTCCCTAGTTTCGTGTCCAAGAAACGGGTCCGCTTTAAGGATTGATCAATATGGAGAAGCCGGCGCACGTGATCCTGTGTCGGCGATAGAAAGATCGCGAGCGCGGTGGTGACACCCAGCGCGACGACTACGCTGCGGTTGACGAGCTGAAACGTCACGAAGATCGCCAGTAGCGAAGCGCTCGCCCCAACCACTCCGACCACTGATCCGTGGATCAAGCTGTGTCTCGCAACGTCTAGCCTGCGGCCTGCGTCGCGCCCCACCGAGACGACCTCGACCGGCGTGTAGACGAGGTTGTGCGCGATCACCTGACCCAGCACGAAAGCCGTGAAAAACACCGCGTAGACACCGCGCTCGGTGTCGTCGAGGACATTCACCGCCACGAGTCCTGTTACGAAGGCCGCTAGGGAGGCAAGCGCCGCGTCTAGGACACTGGCTGGCAACCTCACGCGCAGCCGGCGCCCGCGCCCGCCGGCTGGCGGCTGGCGGCTGGCGGCTGACTCAAGCTCGTGCCGGTCGTCCTAGTTGGCAAGGCGCGCAGAGAATCTCATACGGGTCGCTCCGGCTCCCAGGGCCCCTCCGAGGAGGAGGTCGGTTCAGTTCGTTCTTCCGGTAGAGAGCGAATAGTCCCGGGGTCACTGCCAACCGGTACCCCCCTCACCCCGGCCCTCCCCCCTTGGGGGGAAAGGGGGTAAGGGATGACGCGGCGCTCAGCGGCCAGACCCGCGTCAGCTGTTCGTTGTGACCCTCTCCCAGGCGTCCGGGATGATTTCTACTGGGAAGCGGTCTCTGGCGGAGTCGATGTAGGCCTGGAAGCGTTGGTTGGCCTTGCGATCCCGGAGGCTGTCGCCGACCTGCTGCTTCTGTTGCTCGAAGAGAGCCGGGTCGAAAGGCTTCTTCTCAAGGGCTCGCAGGACGGCCCAGCCGTCTGCCACGCGGACGACGCCCGAGAGCTCGTCCTCCTCGAGAGAGAAGGCCATGTCCTCGAGCGCCGCGCCCGTCCCCAACTCCGCGAGGGCCTGGCCACGCGCCACGAGCGCCGGCGTCTCCTTGCGGACGAGATCGCTGCGGCTCGCCGCGCGCTCCAGGCCGCCACGCTCGGCCGCCGAGCGGACCTGTTCGGCGAGCTGCCGGGCTCGTTCGAGCGCCCCCTCCAGCTTCAAGTCGGCGACCACCGCGTCCTTGACCTCGCCCAGGTCGGGTAGCCGAGACTCCTGCACTTCGGCGAGCCGGATGAAGGCGTAGCCGTTCGCCAGCGGGAAGCCCTGGCCGTCGGTCTCATCGGGCTTCAGCTCGAAGGCGCGGCTGACGATCACCGGCGAGGCGAGCGGCTCGCTCACCGCACCCGTTTCGAGGGGGTTGCTCTTCTCGACGCTCAGGCCATGATCGGCGGCGACGTCCTCCAGGCTCTTGCCCGCACCGAGCGCAGCGCCGATCTCGACCGCGCGTCTGCGGACGTCTTCGCTGACGCGGCTCGCGAGCAGAACGCCGCGGATGCGCTCTTTCACCTCTTCGATCGGGGGAACCCGGCCGGGCTGGCTCGAGTTCTGCTTGATCACGTGAAAGCCGAAGTCCGTCTTGACCAGATCCGAGATCTCGCCCGATTGGAGCGCGAAGACCGCCGCGTCGAAGGCCGGAACCATGCGACCGCGACCGAAGCAGCCGAGGTCGCCGGCGCTGCTCACGGTCCCCAGGTCCTCGGAGTAATCGCCCGCCAGCTCGCCGAAATCCGCTCCGGCCCGAGCTTTGTCGAGGACCTGCTGGGCGAGCAGACGCGCGTCCTCCTCGCTGTGGCCCTGCTCATCCGATTCGTCCGCCTTGACCTTGACGAGCACGTGGCTCGCGCACACCTGCTCTTCCTCCGCAAAATCACGGCTGTTCTGCTGATAGTAGGCGAGCATTTCGGGCTCAGTGATCGTCACCCGTGAGCGCAAGGCCCCCGCATCCAGCAGCACGTACGACACGACGCGTCGCTCCGGAATCCGGTAGAACTCCTGGTTCTCCGTGAAGCGAACCTGCGTTTCCTCGTCGGTTGGGTTGATCTCGGCGTCGAACCGATCGGCATCGACCTTGACGTACTCGAGGCGGATCTGCTCGGTGCGGCGCCGGAACTCCCGCTCCACCTCGGCCGGCGTGACGCCGACGCCATCGGTGACGAGGGCGCGCAGTCGCTCCTCGAGCATCTGGGTCCGCAGCTGATCCTCGAAGTCCTTGACGCGCAGGCCACGAAGCTCGAGGCGTCGCCGGATCTCGTCGCCGCCGATGAACTGGCCGTCGAGCTGGAACTCTGGCGAGCTCGTGAGCCGACGCGCCACTTCGTCGTCGGGGACGCCGAGACCGAGCCGCTCGGCCTCCAGCTCCACGAGCCTGCGAATCACGAGGGCTTGAAGAACCTGCTCCTCGAGCTGCATCCGCGCCAGCATCTCCTCCGTGACCCGGCCCTGATAGAGCTGATCGTAGAAGCGCCGCTGCTCGAGATACGCCCGTTGGAACTCGCCCATGGTGATGGGGATCTCACCGACATGACCGACGGGCTCCATGGCGCCGTAGGCGCCCGTGCCGTCCATGGCGGGTACGTAAAGGATGATGAAAGCCGCGATGACCAGCCAGAAGAAGTACTTCAGCCAGTGCTTGTGGCGTCTCATGTAGCCGAGAGCCATGTCGTCTCCTCGAAATGGGGTGGTGAGACCCGAAACCCCGATGTTAAGGGCGCTTCGCGATTGCGGCAAATAGGTGAGGGAGCAGAGTCCTGAGTTCTCAGGGCACGACAGGCCCCCTCACCCTAGCCCTCTCCCCCTGGGGGGAGAGGGGACTCCGAGGAATGGGGGAGAACGCCGGTTTTGTTGCGGGAAAGCCGGCAAGTAGAATGCTCCTCCGCTAAATCCTTGGGATCAACGGAGTTCTTGGCTAACCGATGACGGATATCGACCCCAAACGGGCCGAAGAGGCGTGGTCCACCTCTTCGACACGCAACACATACATTGCCGTCGGCGTGGCGATTGCCGTGATCTCCGGCGCTTTGTGGTTCTTCCTCGTCAGCGAGGCGCCGCGGCCGGTCGGCACGCCCAGGCCGCCCACGGCTCGCTTCACCGATGTCGAGGAAACCGTGACGATGAAGGCTGTCGGAACCTTCAACTGGAATCCGGGCGAAGTTCCGAATCGGCTGAATCAGAACGACCTCGTCCGCACCGCGTCGCGATCGAGAGCCGAGCTCACGTTCATCGACGACACCCTGGTCAACGTGAGCCCCGACAGCCTCATCACGATCGAGGACACGAGCGAGGATCCGACCACCCACCAACGCAGCATCGCCTGGACCGTCTCCTCGGGAGAAGTCGCCTTCGAGCGACGCGCCGACGGCGGTGAGGCGATCATCTCGACACCGACGCTCGAGACGAGCGTGCGTGAGCTGGCCTCGGCGAACATCCGCGTCAGCGAAGAAGGCGATTCCGACCTGCGCCTCTTCAGGGGCACCGGTACGGTGACGACGAAGACCGGGCAGCAGGTGGAGCTTCAGGCGAACGAGGGGCTCAGGGTCGACGCGGAGGGCAACGCAGGCGAAAAGTTGATCTTGCCTGCAGCCCCCAGCCTCGCCGCGCCGCCCGAGCGGGCGACCACGACGCTACGGCCGATACTGCGCTGGAACGCCACGCCCGCGGCGCAGGCCTACCGCGTCGTCGTCGCCAGGGATCCGCACTTCAACCAACCCGTGTGGGTCAAAGCCGGCGTGAGGGCCACCAGCATCGCTACCGACAGACTCGAGACCGGCACGCACTACTGGCGCGTGTCTGCCAGCGGAGCGGGCGGCGGCGAAGGTCCCTACTCGGCGGGGCGCAGCTTCGACGTCGTGCGCGGCGAGGGCCCGGGCCTGATCGTCGAGACGGTCGAGGCGCGCGGCAACGTCGTGCAGATCAAGGGCCGCACGCAACCCGGTGTCGAGCTCACCGTCAACGGCGAGCCTCTCCAGCTGCAGCCCGACGGATCGTTCGAGGAGTTCATCACGCTGCTTCAGCAGGGCACGCAGACGCTGGTGCTGCGCGCCACGGACCAGGACGGCATCTCCTCCGAGGTCAGGCGCTCCGTGACCGTCCAGGGACCCGGCCCGTGACCCACGTCGCCGTTTTCAGTGACGCCGCGCTGCGTCGCCTTTTGAAGGGCTCGAACGGGCAGGGGCTGGCACTCGACTTTGTCCCCGCGGAAGCCTGGAAGAAGAAAGAAAAGCTCGACGCGCTCGAGTGCGACGGGGCGCTGCTCGAGATCACGACGCGCAGCGGGGCTGCCGGCCTGAAGGCGCTGCGACGGGCCTTCCCGGGGCGGCCGGTGGGTTCCGTTCGCGGCGCAACGCCTCTGGCCTGGTCGCCCGCTCGGCGAAGCTCGGCTTCGATTTCCACCTCGGCGTCTGGAAGGCGGAAAACCCGGACGCCGGCGAGATCCTCGCCCGGCTCCAGGCCACGGCGAAAATCCATGCCGCCGACCCCTTCGACGACCCGGCCCACACCTCGGCCGAGAAGCTGGCGATCCTCTCCGACATCGTCAAAACGGCCAACTCGATCCTGGAACCGAAGAAGGTGATCGAGCTGGCGATGAGCAAAATTCAGATCCTGATCCCCTCCGAGGCGTGGTCGCTTCTGCTCGTCGACGAGGAGCGCTCTCACCTCGTCTTCGAGGCGGCCCTGGGCAAGAAGGGACAGGAGATCTCGAGCGCTCGGCTGGCGCTCGGCGAGGGCGTGGCCGGCTGGGTCGCGAAGCACGGCAAGCCGGCGATCATCAACGACGTTCGCAAGGACCAGCGTTTCTCCCCGCGCTTCGACGAGGAGAGCCGCTTCCAGACGCGCTCGGTCCTGTGCGCGCCGCTCGTCTCGCGCGGCCGCACCATCGGAGTGGTGCAGGTGCTGAACCGCAGCGGGGGCGAGTTCTCCAAGGGCGACCTCAACATGCTGATGACGCTGGTCGAGCCCACCGCCATCGCGATCGAGAACGCGTTCCTGTTCCAGCGCGCCGAGCAGCTGACGGTCACCGACGACCTCACCAAGCTGTTCAACTCCCGCTACCTCAACATCTACCTCACGCGCGAGATCTCGCGTTGCAAGCGCCACGGCATCTCTCTCTCGCTCCTGTTCATGGATCTCGACGGCTTCAAGGGCGTCAACGACGTTCACGGCCACCTGGCCGGCTCCGCGACGCTCACCGAGGTGGGAGGAATCCTCAACGAGGCGGTCCGGGACTCCGACATCGTGGCGCGCTACGGCGGCGACGAGTTCGTCGTGGTGCTGCCGGAGACCCCACTGCCGGGGGCGATCGTCATCGCCGAGCGGATCCGCCACTCGATCGAGCAGCGTGATTTCCTCAAAGAGCAGGGCATCCACGCGAGGCTGTCCGGGTCGTTCGGCATCGCCTGCTACCCGGATCATGCGCAGACACCGGAAGCGCTGGTTCGCAAGGCCGATCAGGCGATGTACCGGGTGAAGGGGCGCAACAAGAATGGCGTCGAGGTCGCGAGTTGATTCCCTAGGAGAAACACCCCTTTGTTGACACTCCGCTCGATACTCAACCTGAGCTTCCTCTCGAACGATCTCGCGATCGATCTGGGCACGGCCAACACGTTCGTCTACGCGCGCTCCAAGGGCATCGTCGTCTCCGAGCCCTCGATCGTCGCCGTGAACAGAAAGTCCGGCCGGCCGGAGGCGGTGGGGCGCGACGCGAAGGAGATGCTCGGCCGCACACCCGGCGACATCGTCGCGATCCGCCCGATGAAGGATGGCGTTATCGCCGACTTCGAGATCACCGAGACGATGCTGCGCCACTTCATCCGCAAGGCGCACAACCGCAACACGCTGGTGCGACCACGCATCATCATCGGGATTCCGTCGGAGGTGACGCAGGTCGAGAAACGCGCCGTGAAGGACTCCGCCCTCAGAGCCAAGGCCTCCGAAGTGTACCTGGTCGACCAGGCGATGGCGGCGGCGATCGGCGCGGGGCTCCCCATCACCGAACCGTCGGGCAACATGGTCGTCGACATCGGCGGCGGCACGACCGACATCGCCGTGATCTCGCTGGCCGGGATCGTCTACTCAAAATCCGTGCGCGTCGCCGGCAACGAGATGGACGAGGCGATTACCCAGTACATCAAGCGCAAGTACAACCTGCTCGTCGGCGAGCGCACGTCGGAGCAGATCAAGCTCGAGATCGGCAGCGCCTTCCCCCGGGATGAGCCCGAGACGATGGAGATCAAGGGCCGCGACCTGGTCGAGGGGATTCCCAAGACGCTGACGATCACCGATGCCGAAATCCGCGAGGCGCTGCACGAGCCCATCGCCACCATCGTCAACGCCGTGCGCGCCGCTCTGGAACGCACTCCCCCGGAGCTCTCGGCCGACATCGTGGATCGCGGCATCGTGCTGACGGGCGGCGGGAGCCTGCTCAAGAACATCGATCGCCTGCTGCGCGAGGAGACGGGCCTGCCCGTTTCGGTCGCCGACGATCCGCTCAGCTCCGTGGTGCTCGGCACCGGCAGGATGCTCGACGACATCGACCTCCTGAGAAAGATCTCCTTGGATTGATCCTCACGCACGCACGAAGCCCCCTCTCCCCTGGTAGCGGGGGGGGCTTCGTTCGTCCCCTCGTCATTCGCCACTCGATCGTCAGCCGTTTCCACGGAGAGGGGCATGCGGATCCTTCGGCCCGACCATGGCTGACCCGGCCTCAGGATGACGAGGAGTGGATCCGACAGTCGCCATCGGCCCGGCCTCAGGATGACGAGGGGACGATCCGTCAGTCGCCATCAGCCCGGCCTCAGGATGACGGAGGGGGTGATAGTCCTCCTCAGTGCCTCTGTGCCTCCGTGGCCCACGCGAGGCACGTCGAGTAGGTGTCCGAGGTCACGATGCCGACGCGGCGCAGCCGTCTGCTGCTGGCCGCGCTGGTGCTCAGCCACCTCGTCCTCATCAGCCGGCAGGTCGATGGTGGCGGCGGGATGTCGCTGATCGAGCGCATCGTGTTCCAGACCCTGGCGCCGATCCAGTCCGGCATCAGCAACGCCTTCAGGGGCGTCGCCGAAGTGTGGTCGTCGTACTTCGATCTGCGAGAGGCCCGCGAGGAGAGCCGCGAGCAGGCCGTCCAGATTCGCGAGCTGGAGCGGGAGCTCGCTGAACTTCGCCATCGGGCGGCCGAGGCGGGACGGCTGCGGGCGTTACTGGGACTCCGCGAAATACTGCCCACAGAGACGCTCGCCGCGGACGTCGTGGCACGTGACGGGCTCCCCTGGTTCCGCTCCGTCACGATCGATCGCGGCAGCACCCACGACGTGCGCCTCAACGCGGCCGTGATCAGCTCGCTGGGCGTCGTCGGGAGGGTGATCGGCGTCGGGCCGCGCCATGCCAAGGTGCAGCTCCTGCTCGATCGTGAGCTGGGCGTCGGCGGGCTCGTCGAGCGCAACGGCGTGACGGGCATCCTGGTGGGACAGGTGGGACTTCAGGAGAGCGGGACCACGGACCTTGTCTTCGACTACGTGCCGGCACTCGCGGACGTCGCGGTCGGTGACGTCGTCGTGACGTCCGGGCTCGATGGCATCTTCCCAAGAGGGCTGACGATCGGACGCGTCAGCCGCGTGGGCATGCGCCAGGGCCTGTTCCGGGACGTCACCGTGACACCGTCGGCACGCTTCGATCGGCTCGACGAGCTGCTCGTCGTCACGACACCCGTCGATCAGATCCACTTGACCGAGAGTGTGAAGTGAAGCCGCTGTGGGTGGGCGGCGCGCTCGCGGCCGCGCTGGCGGTGCAGACGGCGCTCACGTCGCTGTGGCCGGGTGTCTCGTGGATGCTCGATCCGTTCATCGTGGTGCTCGTCTACTTCGGGCTGCGCAGCGGCGAGATCAACGCGATGCTGATCGGAGCGGCGGCCGGGTGGATCCAGGACATCCAGTTCGGCGGCGAGGTGATGGGGCTCGCGGCGCTCAGCAAGCTGATCGTAGGCTTCGGTGTGGGTCAGGCCGGCGACCGCTTCATGCTGATCGCGCTCGGCCCACGCATGATCGTGCTGTTCACCACGGCGCTGCTCGACAGCCTGCTGCTGGAGCAGATCGCCGGGCTCTTCGAGATCGCGCTGCTCGAGCTGACCTTTCCGGCGCTCGTGACTCGCGCTAGCCTGACGGCGATCGTGGGGGTTCTGCTGTTCGAGTCGCTCGAGCAGCGGCGGAAGATGCGAATTCAATGAGGATCTACGAAGACCTGCGCGCCGTCCAGGCACGGCTCGCAATCGTCCGCAACGTCGTCGTGGCTCTGGTGACAGGCCTGATCGTCGTCTTCTGGCATCTCCAGGTCCACCGCGGCCGCTACTACCGCGAGCTGGCCGACAAGAACCGTACGCGTACCGTGGCGATGCGCGCCCCCCGCGGCCCGTTGGTGGACCGGCAGGGGCAGATCCTGGTGCGCAACCGCCCCTCCTTCAATGTCCGGATGCGACCCGAGCAGAGCAACGACCTCGATGCCTCGATCGCCAGCTTGAGCCGAACCCTGCAGATCGGCGAGGCCCGCATCCGGGAACGTCTGGCGAAACGCAGCGCGGCCTACCGCAGCGTGTTGGTCAAGGCCGACGTGGCGATGTCCGATGTCGCGCGCCTGTCCGCTCACCGCCTCGAGCTGCCGGAGGTGAACGTCGAAGTGGTGCCGCTCCGCGCGTATCCGCTGGCCAACGCCGCCGCGCACGCGCTCGGTCGCGTCGGCGAGGTGACCGAGACCCAGCTGGGACTGACCGCCTACAAAGGGCTGACGGGCGGCGACCTGGTCGGGCAGGCCGGCATCGAGGCCCAATACAACCGGAGCCTGATGGGACGGGACGGCTTTCGTCAGCTGATCGTCAACAGTCGTGGCCTCGAGGTGGGCGAGGCCTTTCGCCAGGCACCTCAGGAAGGGCCGAGCCTGACGCTCACCCTCGACGCCGACCTGCAGCGCACGATCGAAGGAGCGTTCGCCGGGCGAACTGGCGCCGCGGTCGCGATCGACCCTACGAACGGCGAGATCCTGGCGATGACGTCGACGCCCGCCTACGATCCGAACCTGTTCAGCACCGGTCTCGACAGCGCCGAATGGCGCGAGCTGACGCGAAACGCCGAGAACCCGTTGCTCAATCGCGTCATCCAGGGGCAGTACGCGCCGGGCAGCACCTTCAAAATCGTGGTGGCGGCCGCGGCGCTGGAGCAGGGGCTGATCACGCCTCAGAAGCGCACCCTTTGCCGCGGTGGATGGAACGTCTACGGCCGCACCTTCGCCTGCAACCGCGCAGGGGGCCACGGCTACATGAACGTCGTCGAGGCGCTCGAGCACTCCTGCAACGTCTTCTTCTATCGGCTCGGCGCGCTGCTCGACATCGACGTGATCGCGTCGTACGCGAAGCGGATGGGGCTGGGACGGGCGACCGGCATCGATCTGCCACACGAAGCGACCGGTCTCATCCCCACGCGAGCCTGGAAGCATCGCGCGCGAGGCGCGTCGTGGTACGACGGAGAGACGATCTCCGTTTCGATTGGCCAGGGGCAGACGATGGCGACGCCGCTTCAGCTGGCTCGCCTCGCCGCGCTGGTGGCGAACGGAGGGAAGCTCGTTCAACCGCACCTGGTCCGTGCCGTGGGCGACGAGCCGGCCCCGTATCAGCCACCTGTCGATACCGGCCTGAAGCCGGAGACGCTCGAGACGATCAAGCAGGGCTTGATCGCCGCCGTGAATCGCAACGGGACCGGGTATCGTGCGCGACTCCAGCGGATCACGGTTGCGGGCAAGACGGGCTCGGCCCAGGTCGTGGCGCGGTCTCGGCGCGGCGGCGACGATCGGGAGGCGTTCCGGGCGCACGGGTTGTTCGTCGCCTTCGCACCTGCCGAGCGGCCCGAGATCGCGATCGCTGTGGTCGTAGAGCACGGGGAGAGCGGTGGCCGCTCGGCGGCGCCGATCGCACGGTTGGGGTTGGCGCGCTATTTCGCAACGCGGCTCCGCACGCGCGCCGGGGTCGCCGATGATTGAGCGGCGCCTGTGGCGCAACATGGATTGGGGGCTTCTGGCGACCTCCATCGTGATCGCCTTGATCGGCGTCGCGACCATCTTCAGCGCCGCGCATCGGGGCCCGGATCCCAACCTGTATCTGCGCCAGCTGGCCTTCCTTGCCGTGGGGACCGCAGGGCTGGTCGCGGTGCTGCTGATCGACTACCGGAGTCTCACCGACCGCGGACCGCTGCTCTATGTCGGCGCCGTGGCCCTGCTCAGCTACGTGCTGTTCTTCGCCCCGCGCATCGCGGGGACCAATCGCTGGCTCGTGATCGGTCCGCTGCAGATCCAGCCCTCGGAGTTCGTCAAGCTGATCGCCGCCCTGTTCGTCGCCAAGGTGTTTGCGGAATCCCGGGCCGATCGGCCGGGCTTGGCCGAGCTGATCGGGCCGGGCCTGGCCGTGGCGGTGCTGGTGCTTCTGATCGCGGCGCAGCCCGATCTCGGGACGGCGTTCTGCATCGTGCCGCTCTTCATGACCGTGGCCGTCCTCGCCGGTCTGCGCCTCCGGGCCCTCGCCTGGTTGACGCTGATCGCGGTGCTCGTGGGCGGGTTCGGCTGGCAGTTTCTGCTGCGCGACTACCAGAAGGACCGCATCTACACATTCATCGACCCAAGCCTCGACCCGATGGGAACCGGGTATCAGAAGATCCAGTCGGAGATTGCGGTCGGCTCCGGGGGGCTGATAGGCAAAGGCTTTCAGGAGGGCTCGCAGAGCCAGCTCGGCTACCTCCCGGCGCGACAGACGGATTTCGTCTTCTCGGTGTGGGCCGAGGAGCAGGGCTTCGTCGGAGTCGCGATGGTACTCGGCCTCTATTTGCTGCTCCTGTGGCGCTGCTTCGAGGCGGCGCGCGTCGCGCGCGATCGCGCCGGGGCCTTCCTCGTCGCCGGGATCGCGGCGACCCTCACATTCCAGGTTGTGTACAATGTCGCGATGGTGGCGGGTCTCGTGCCCGTCAAAGGGTTGCCGTTGCCCCTCATGAGCTATGGTGGCTCTTCTCTGCTCTCATCGTTACTAGGCATCGGGCTGATTCTGAATGTCCGTATGCGCCGATTCGCTAACTGAGCATCGAGACCGGGTGACCGACGCTTCGCGCGCCGCGCCCCGATCCTCCCTTTCCAGGGCCGTGCATGTGCCGGCTCGAACCAAACCCAGAATCCGGGCGCGCGAGCGCCCCGGAGCCGGGCCACGCGACCGATTGGCGTTCGAACGGAGCGTGCCCGCCCGCCACGGAGCCATGGACGAACGCTTCCATGAACAAAGAGATCATCGTCAGAAGCACCCCGCGCGAGACACGGGTCGCACTGCTCGAAGACGGCCGCGTCTGCGAGATTTTCATCGAGCGCGAGGCGCACCGGGGTGTCGTCGGTAACATTTACAAAGGGCGCGTCACCCGCGTCCTGCCCGGCATGCAGTCGGCCTTCGTAGACATCGGGCTCGAGCGAGCTGCGTTCCTCTACGTGTCCGACGTGTACGAGGAGCTCGACGAAAACCTGCTGAACGGCGACGAGGTGGACACGCGTCGCGGTGCACCGATCGAGGACAAGTTGCGTCCGGGCGAGGAGGTGCTCGTCCAGGTCGTGAAGGAGTCGCTCGGCACCAAGGGCGCCCGCATCACCTCTCACGTCTCGCTGCCGGGGCGCTATCTGGTGCTGATGCCGACCGTCGAGCACGTCGGCGTCTCGCGCAAGATCACCGACGACAAAGAGCGGCGACGCTTGAAGGGCTTGCTCAAGGATCTGCGCAAGGAGCGTGGCGGTGGCGGTTTGATCGCACGCACCGCCAGCGCGGAGCGGAGCGCCGAGGACCTGGAGCGCGACGCGCGCTATCTCAACCGCACCTGGGACGAGGTGCGGGCCGTCTCCGAGCGCGGCGAAGCCCCGGCGGTCCTGTACCACGAGCTCGGCCTCGTCCAGCGACTCCTGCGTGACCTGTTGAGCGATGGGGTCTCCTCGATTGTGATCGACGACGCCGAGCAGTTCGAGCGGACGCGCGATCTCGTCGAGCAACTCGAGCCCGAGCTGCTTCCGCGCGTCCACCTCGATGGAAAAGGGAACGTCTTCGAGGCGCACGGCGTGTCGGTGGAGCTGGAACGAGCGCTTCGGTCGAAAGTGTGGCTCGAGTCGGGCGGCTCCATCGTGATCGAACAGACCGAGGCTCTCGTCGCGATCGACGTGAATACCGGGCGCTTCGTCGGTCGCAAAACGCTCGAAGACACGATCCTCAAGACGAACATCGAAGCCGTCACCGAGATCGCGCGACAGGTGCGGCTGCGTGACCTCGGCGGGATCATCGTCGTCGATTTCATCGATATGGAGGAACGCAAGAGCCGCCAGAACGTGATCGCCGCGCTCGAGCTGGAGCTCGCGCACGACCGCTCCCCCTCGAAGCTGCTGACGGTCAACGAGGTCGGCTTGGCGATCCTGACGCGAAAACGTGTCAAGCAGTCCCTCGAACGCACGCTGTGCCAGCCTTGCCCCTACTGCGTGGGCGCCGGAATGATCAAGAGCATCGAAACCGTGTGCTCGGAGATCTACGACGAAGTCCGCAAGCTCGCGGTGGACGTCCAGGGCCACCCGCTCACGCTGCGCGTCAACGTCGATGTCGCCCGCGCCCTCGCGGGCAAGGAGGCCGCGGTGCTCAAGCACCTCTCGGATGCCGTCGGGACCCCGATTACCGTGCAGGGTGACCCGCTGCTACACCAGGAGCAGTTCGACGTGGTGACACGCTGACGATCCGGGTGGCCACGGAGACAGTAGAGGTTTTCATTGAAGGACCCTGAGCTCGAGGCGTTCGTCAGCGACATCGAGACGCACATGGCGCGTCATCGCGGACGGGACGTCGTGCTCTCCCCGCCCGACTTCGCGCTGGCTCGCCGCTGGTATGAGACGAAGCTGCCGCTCGCGGCGGTGCTCTCCGGTATCGACCTGGCGCTGTCGCGGGGGGACGACGTTGCCACGCTGCGATTCTGCCGACGGGACGTGGAGGCGATCGCCGGGCGGAGAGAGAGGCCGGCCGACCCGTCGTCCTGATGGAGTCGGCCCCCGTCGTCATCCGAAGGGGGTCGGGAGTCCAGCGTCAAGGATTCGTCATCCCGAGGGAGATCGGCTGGCAAACGGGACCGAGGGAGCCAGCGAGGGGAGATGGCTCCTTTTGTATCATCCGCAGTCCTCCGCGTCGGTTGGGTGGCGCGACGCGCCGGGCTCCCTCGCTTTCGCATCGCCGAACAATCACGCTCGGGATGACAGGGTGGGGGCGCTAAACCTAGGATTCGTCATCCCGAGGGTGCTCGGCCGAGAAACGGGACCGAGGGAGCCAGCGAGGTGAGATCGGCCCCTCGATCGCCATCCTCGGCGCCCGATCAGTGGCGCAAACGCGCCGGGCTCCCTCGCTCCCGGTATCAACAAACCAGCGCGCTCGGGATGACGGGGTGGGGCGCTAAGGTCGGTACAGGTACCGGCTCACCTCGACGCGACCCTTCTTGAAGCGGACGCCTTCGGCGCGCAGGCGTTTGCGCTGCAGCGAGGGACCTGACCCGAAACGCAGCGAGATGCGGCCATCGTGGCCAACCACGCGGTGCCAGGGCACGTCGTCTCGATCCAGTGCCCGAAGCGCCCAGCCCACGGCGCGGGCGCCCCTCGGGACCCCCAGCCAAGCGGCAATCTGGCCGTAGGTAGCCACGCGTCCCCGCGGGATCGACCGGACCACCTCGTGGACCCTGGCGAAGAAACCGTCCGGATCCGACGCGCGGCTCAACGCCCTTCGGGCGTCGGCGTGGGTTGCGGCTCGGCTGCGGGCGAGTCCGGAGGAGCGACACGACGCGGGCCACTGGAGCCGCCGACGCTGAACTCCGCATCAGCATCAGCGGGCGCCGAGCCCTGCGCATTCGCGTCGTCGAGCAACGATGGCTCGACCGGCACGTCGACCTCGAGCCCGACCTCTCGGACCATCAGCTGGATGCTGGCGCTCTGCCGAAGGTCCTCCATGTACTTGTCGTAGCGTGCGGCGTTGCGCTCCTCCGCGATCTTCTTGGTGAGGTCGGCCTTGATCTCTTCGAAAGGAATCACACTCTTGGGCGTGCGCTCGACCAGGCGCAGCACCTGGTAGCCGGCACTCGTCATGCGCGGATCCGAAACCTGCCCCGGCTCGAGCGCATCGGCCACGGCGCGGATGTCCTCGCTGATCTCGTCGAGCACCAGGTCGCCGAGGTCGCCGCCGCTGGGCCCGGTAGGGGAATCGGAGTAGCTCTTCGCCAGCGTCTCGAAATCCTCGCCGCCGCGTGCCCGCCCCGCGATCTGGCTCGCCAGCGCCTCGGCATCTTCGCGTTCATTGCCGATCAGGATCGACTGCAGATGCACGGTCGGAGGCCGCGTGTAATCCGTGTCGAGGCGCTGGTCGTAGTCCTCGCGGGCCTCGGCCTCGGTGATGGTGACGCCGGTACCGACCTCGCTGGCCAGCACCTCGCGACGCACGATCGATCGCTCGACCTGACGCTTGAGGTCGTCGATCGACATTCCTTCACGGCGCAGCTGCGCGCGCAGGTCGGCGTCGCTCGTGAGGCCATTTTGCTCCTTGATCCCGTCGATCACCTGCTCGAGGTACTCGGGGGGAATCTGTAGCCCCGTCTCTCTGCCCTTCTGGTAGAGCAGCATGTCGTCGACGGCCTCTTGCATCAGTCGCGCGTTGTTCACCTGGAGGAAGCGGATCATCTCCTCCTGGCTGACGCGCGCCGCCTGGACCGCTGCGATCTGACGTGACTCGAACTCGGATTGCGTGATGATGTCGCCGTTCACCACGGCCACCACCCGCTCGATGATCTCGGCCGGCAGCATCGTGGCCCACAACAAGCTCCCCACAGCCGCCCACCAACTAGCGCGTCCCATTTTTCACCTCGGCACTCCCCAGCAGCCCCTCGATGTAGTCTCGCGAAGCACGATCGTACGCCTCTCTCACCAGTGCCGCGTGGATCTCCTCGCGGCACTCTTCCAACGTCCGCTCCCTGTTTTCTTCACGCGCGTCGAGGCGCAGCACGTGAAAGCCGAGGGGCGTCTCTATGATCCCGCTGAAAGCCCCCGGCGCCAACCCGAAGGCGGCGGCCTCGAGAGCCGCTGGCAGCTCGCCCCGGGCAAAGGTGCCCAAGAGGCCTCCCACAGACGCCTCGGGCGACTGCGAGCGGGTGCGCGCCAGCAGCTCGAAAGAGCGACGGTCCCGGAGCAGGCGACGACGCACGTCGCGCGCCTCGTTGAGGGTCGGCACCAGGATCTGGCTGACCGTCATGCGCTCTGGAATCTGGAGATCGGCAGCATGCGTCTCGTAGTACTCCGTGATCTTCGCGTCGCTGACCTCGATGGTCCGGAGCACGGCGTCGGCCAGCAACTCGCCGACGGCCCCCTGCTCCTCCTCGGGCCCCGCCCCTGCGGCGAGCAGGCCCCGCCTGCGGGCCTCGATCACGAGGACACGCTCTTCAAGGAAGCTCTGAAGCAGCGCCTGACGGACCCGGGCCTCTCCTACTGAGACGTCGCGCGTCTCGAGCTGTTTCAGCTGTTGCTCGAAATCACTCTGGCGGACGACCTCGTCGCCCTGCTGTAGGAGCACCGGATCCAGCGGCTCCGGCTCCTCGCGCCGACATCCGGGCGCGGTCAGAAGCGCTGCGCCGAGCAGGCAAGCGCTGATCCGGGTCAGCAAGAGAGTCCCGCGCCTGGACCCGCTCATGCGACCGAGACCTGCTGCGCGGCCTCGAGGCGCGTCAGCAGGACCTCCAGGCAGTCGAGAGCATCGGCGGCCTGGCCGCAGGGTACGGCCAGCAGCCCGTCGGGTTGGAGCGCCGCGCCGCTCGTTGCGCCCACCACCTCGACGAGCACCTCCGGCGCCACGGGCGTCTGCTCGGTGAAGTGCACGCGGAGGGCGCTCGCACCGCGATCGACCTGGCTGACGCCCAGCAGCCGGCAGCGCAGCCTCTGGTCTGCGAAGCGGACCAGCCGCTCCACGGCCGGGCTCGGGCCGCCGTAGCGGTCACGGACCTCCTCGCGGAGAGCGACGAGTTCCTGACGATCGCGCACCTGACTCAAGCGCTTGTAGAGCACCATGCGCTGGTGGACGTCGGGGACGTCCGATTCCGGAATCCGCAGGTCGAGTCGCAGGTTCAGGTTGACCGGGCTGTCCGAAGGCGCAGCGTCGCCCTTCAGCTCCAGGATCGTCTGCTCCAGCAGCTTGATGTAGAGGTCGAGCCCGATGGCGTTGATGTAGCCGCTCTGTTCACCGCCGAGCAGATTGCCCGCACCCCGCAACTCGAGGTCGAGGGCCGCGATGCGGAAGCCCGCTCCGAGCTCCGAGAAGTCGCGGATGGCGGCGAGCCGCTTCTGCGCGATCTCCGAGAGGACCGTATCCGGCGGCACCAGCAGGTGGGCGTAGGCGCGGCGGTCGGCCCGCCCCACCCGGCCGCGCAGCTGATAGAGCTGCGCCAGGCCGTAGCGATCGGCACGATTGATCAGGATCGTGTTGGCGCGCGGGATGTCCAGGCCGTTCTCCACGATGGTCGTCGCCACGAGCACGTCGGCGCGGCCCTCGACGAACGCCAGCATGCGTGCCTCCAGCATCGTCTCGGGCATCTGCCCGTGAGCCACGACGACGTGCGCTTCCGGCACCAGGCGCGTCACCATGCTCGCGAGCGACTCGATCGACTCTACCCGGTTGTGGACGAAGAAGACCTGCCCGTCGCGCTGCAGCTCTTGACGGATCGCCGCAGCGATCGTGTCCGTCGAGAACTTGACGATCGCAGTCTGGATCGCGAGGCGATCCTTCGGCGGCGTCTCGATAACCGACATGTCGCGGATTCCGGCCAGACCCATCTGCAGCGTGCGCGGAATCGGTGTCGCCGAAAGCGTCAGGCAGTCGACGCCGCGCCGCAGCTTCTTGAGCCGCTCCTTGGCGGCCACCCCGAAGCGCTGCTCCTCGTCGACGATGAGCAGGCCCAGGTCGCGGAAGGTCATGTCTTTCGAAAGGATGCGGTGGGTTCCGATCAGCACGTCCACTTTCCCGGAGGCGACGTCCTTGACGATGCGCCTCACCTCGCGCGGCGGGCACAGGCGGGAGAGCATTTCGATGATCACTGGGAAGGCCGCGAAGCGCTTCTGAAACGTCTTCTGGTGCTGGAAGGCCAGGATCGTCGTCGGTGCGAGCAGCGCCACCTGCTTGCCGTCGAGGACCGCGCGCATCGCCGCCCGCATCGCGACCTCGGTCTTGCCGTAGCCGACGTCGCCGCAGATCAGGCGATCCATCGGCGTGGCATCGCTCATGTCCGCCGTGACGTCGACGATCGCCTGGGCCTGGTCGCGGGTTTCCTCGAACTCGAAGGCGTGCTCGAACTCGCTCAACCAGGGGCTCTGGCTCGTGAAGGCGTGGCCCGGGCGAGCCTTGCGCTCCGCGTAGAGGCGCAACAGCTCCTGTGCCATGTCGCGCATCGCCTTCTTGACGCGCCGCTTGACCTTCTGCCAGCTGCCGCTGCCGAGTCGGTCCATGTTCGGCAAGGCCGCTTCGGTCCGCCCGAAGCGCTGCACGCGGTCGAATGATTCAATTGGGACTTTGAGCTTGTCGCCCCCCTTGTACGACAGGACCATGAACTCGACGCGCGCCTCGCCCACGTCCAGCGTCTCGAGCCCTTCGAAGCGCCCGATTCCGTGATCGGCGTGGACGACGAGGTCGCCGATCTCGAGATCGCGAAAGTCAGAGCCGAAGCGCTGCGCCCGGGCGCGGCTGCGCCGCTGGCGCAGGCGCACTTCGGCCGGAAACACGTCGGCGTCGGAGAAGAGCTGCAGGCCGAGCGTCGGCAGCTCGAAGCCGGCGCTCAGCTCGCCCTGGCGCAGCTCGACGCGGCCGGTTTCGCCGAGCGAAACCCCGTCCTCGCTCAGAACGTCGGTCAGGCGTTCGACGCGGCCCGCGGTCTCCAGGACGACGATGCTGTGGTGCTGCGACGCGGCGAGGTCGCTGGCGAGCTGCCGGAAATCGCCTTCGTAGTGTCGGACCGGGCGGCTGCCGAGACTGATCTCGGGACGCTCGGGATCGACCCCGCGCAAGCGCAGGGCAGGCGCCTCGGCGAGCCGCTCGAGCAAGGCGTCCGCGGCGACCAGCACCTCCTCCGCTTCGAGGCTCAAGGGCTGAGGCCGATCGGCGCGGTCGCTCTGGACGCGGTCCTGGAAGTCGCGTGCCGAGGCCGCAACGGCCTCGGGGTCGAGCACCACGCTCACGCTTTCGTCGAAGTACTCCCAGGCCGGCACGAGCGCGCCGGCCACGAGCGGCAGCAGCTCGACCACCTCTTCGGGCACCAGGCCCCGCTCGATTCGCTCGACCAGCCACTCGTGTGCGTCCGACGCACCGAAGCGCTCCTGGAGGCACGGCACCAATCGCTCGAGCAGACGCCGGGTGGCGAAGACATCGGAGAGCGGGCTCAGCTCGACGCGATCGAGGCCCTCGAGGCTGCGCTGGGTGTCCGGGTCGAAGCTGCGCAGCGTCTCGATCGTGTCGCCGAAGAACTCGAGGCGCACGGGCCAACCCCGCTCCGGCGGGAAGAAGTCCAAGATCCCGCCGCGACGCGCCGTATCCCCGGGCTCCTCGACAGGATCGTTGGCGCGGTAGCCGGCATCATCCAGGGCTTCGAGCAACAGCTCCGGGGTCATCTCCTCGCCGCGCTGAAGCTCCAGCTCGCGAACCGAAAAGAACTCGGGCGCAAGCACTGGGCGCATCAGCCCGATCGGCGAGGCAACGATGGCGCGCAGGCGCTCGCGGCGCGCGGCGTGAAGTGCTGCGGCCCGTTGCAGGCTCGCCTCGGCGTGACGCGGCAGACCCCGAAACGGGGCCGGGCCGGGGCTCGGGAACGGCCGCACGGCGCGGCGCTCGCCCAGCTCGCCGCAGAAGAAGCGCAGGTCGCGCGTCACGCCCTCGACGTCGCGTTCGGTGGGAACGACGACGACGAGCGGCCGCTCGCTCGCGAGCAGGGCGACCAGCAGGCGCGCCGTGCCCTGCACGCCCGAGAGGTCGATCGCCTCGCCCGCCAGCAGCGGCTCGCGCAGCGGCGCGAACGCCGCGGCGTCTCGAAGCCGTTCGGTCCAGGCGGCGCTCACGTCCGCTTGATCTTCTCGATCAGCCCGGAGGTCGAGCGCTCCGGAAGCAGCTCGACTCGCAATACGCAACCGCCCGTCGACTCGACGACATCCCTGCCGACGATCTCGTCAAGCGCCCAATCCGCACCCTTCACGAGCACGTCGGGCCGCAGCGCCTCGATCACCTCGAGCGGCGTCTCCTCGTCGTAGACGGTGACGCGATCGACGGCCTCGAGGGCCAGCAGCGTCTCGGCACGCTCGCCCTCAGGGATCACGGGTCGACCGGCTCCCTTGAGGCGGGCGACGGAGGCATCCGAGTTGATCCCGACGACCAGGATGTCGCCAGCACGGCGCGCCTGCTCGAGCAGCTCCAGATGCCCCAGGTGGAGCAGGTCGAAGCATCCGTTCGTGAAGACGACGGCCCTGCCGCTGGCGGTCCAACCGCGTCGCTCGTCGACCAGCTGCCCGAGAGGCGTCGCCGGCTTCACGACTCCTGGTCGTCGAGCCCGTGCAGGTCGATCTCGGGTCGTGGCTTCGGCTCCTCGAGCTCGAGTCCCCCGGAGAACTCCCAGCGATGCCCGGGGCGATAGACGCCGACGTCCTTGACGCGGCTCTTGATGCGGAAGGTGGTGCGTCCCCTCAAGTAGTCGTAGGGCGTTCCATCGCGCTTGTGGGCGGCGACGTCGAGCAGGTACGTCCCCTCGACGAGGCGGAGGCCGTCGAGCACGATCCGGACCTGGCCCGCCCCCTGCGCCCGGAGCGGCGAGAACTCCTCGACGTGGGTGTTCGTTCCGAACACGTTGACGCCGTCTGCTGTGAAGATACCGATGCCGAAAACGAAATCGTCGAGCTCCTCGCGCACCTCGACGTCGAGCGCGACTGTGACCTGTTCTCCCGGAATGTAGACGTGTCGCTCCGAGTCGCGATCGTCGAGGAGTCGGACGCGCTGGATCTCGATCTCCTGGGCACCCCAGCGTCCCTCCCGGTAGCCGTGCTCGGCTTCGTCCTGGTCGGGGCTCGACTCCGGGTCGAGCCGCTCGGGGACGGCCTCGCGCTCGGCCGCCAGCATGTTCTCCTCGCCGCCAGCGACGTAGATGAGGTACGCGTCCACCACCCGTTTCGGGTCGCCCTGCTCGACCATCTCCCCGTCGCGCAGCCACAGCGCCTCGTCGCACATCTTGTCGACGAGACCGAGGCTGTGGGTGACGATCACGATGGTGCGGCCGCGGCGCCGGAACTCTCCGATTTTGTCGAGGCACTTGCGCGTGAACGCCTCGTCCCCGACCGCCAGCACCTCGTCGACCAGCAGCACGTCCGGGTCCACGTGAATCGCGACAGCGAAGCCCAGGCGCATGTACATACCCGAGGAATAGGTCTTGACGGGCGCGTCGATGAAGTCCTCGAGCTCCGCGAACGCGACGATCTCGTCGAAGCGGTCCTGCACCTCGCGCCTGGACAGGCCGAGCATGATGCCGTTGATCATCACGTTCTCGCGGCCGCTGATCTCCGGGTGAAACCCCGCCCCCAGCTCGATCAGCGCCGAGATGCGACCCGCGACGTCTACGCGGCCGGTGGTCGGCTTGGTGATCCCGGCCAGCAGCTTCAGCAAGGTCGACTTGCCCGAGCCGTTCTCTCCGATCACGCCGAAGGTGCAACCGCTTGGCACCTCGAAGGAAACGTCCTTGAGCGCGGTGAACGTCTCGTCGGGGCGGAGGTCGCTGAGCAGACTGCCGCTGAGCAGCGCGCTCTTCAACGTCTTGAACTGGTTCTTGTGCAGGAAGCGGCGGTAGAGCTTCGAGACGTCGCGCACGACGATCGGGGCGTCGATCACACTTCCTCCGCGAGGGTGTCGCGCAGCCGATCAAAGACGAACGCGCCGAGCGACAACGCCACAAGGGACACGATGAAAGTGCCGAGCAGCCCGTCGCCGATGCGGATCTCGCCGTGAAACAAGAGGCCCTGGTAGGCGTTCATCAGGTGCGTCATGGGGTTGAACTTGAGCAGCGTCCCCATGCGGCCGGTCATGTCGGTGTAGGCGTAGAGAATCGGGGAGCCGAAGAACCAGAGGTTGAGCAGGTGGGACAGCAGGTTCTGGATGTCCCGGAAGTGAACGGTCAGAGATGAGATGAAGAGCGCAAGTCCAAGCGTCAGAACCATTTGTACGAAGAGCGGAATCGGTAGGAGGAGCGCGGTGGGCCCCAGGCGATCCTCGTAGATGAGGAACGCGAGCAGGATCGGCAGGCCCAGCAGGAAATGGACGAAGTTCGCCAGCACTGTCACCGTCGGCAACACCTCGGCTGGAAATAGGACCTTCTTGATCAGGGCGCCGCCGCCGATCAGCACGCCGGCGGACTCCAGCAGCGACGAGCTGAACCATGTCCACGGCAGGATGCCGCAGAACAGGAACAGGAAGTACGGCTCCACGCTCACCGAGCGGAAGCCGGGCAGCATGTAGGTGAAGACCAGGCCGTAGGTCAGCATCAACAGTAGCGGGTTTATGAAGCTCCAGAAGAAGCCGAGGATGCTGCCGCGGTAACGTGCCTTGAGCTCGCGGCTCACCAGGCTCTGGATCAGGACCCGATATCGGAACAGCGTCTTGAGCTGCTCGATCATCGTAGCGTCGCGGCCGCGGGGGGGCGGCCGCTCGGCTGAAGCGAGCTCAGCTCTTCTGCTTCTTGGCGACGGTCAGGCGAGTGAGTGCCCGTTTGTAGGACTCGACGGCCTCTCCGTAGCCCTCTTCCGAACGCGTCTTGGACAGACGCGCCTCGGCGCGCTTGGCCGCCCGTTCGGCGCGCTCGAGGTCGATATCGTCGGCCTTCTCACCGAGTTCCGCGAGAATGCTCACGCGGTCCGGCAGCACCTCGCAGAAGCCCCAGAAGCAAGTCATCGCTTCCCGATAGGTGCCCGATCGAAACTTGATCTCCCCGTGGCCCAGCGTCGCCAGAAAAGGCGTGTGCCCGGGCAGCACGCCGAAGGAGCCGTACTCACCCGGCACCTCGACCGAGTCGACCGCTTCGTCGAGCAACAGTCCGCTCGGCGTGACGATCTCGAGCCGGAGCTTCTCCGGTAGCCCGCTTCCTGCCACGCTAGTCCTTCATCTTCTCGGCCGCGGCGATCGCTTCTTCGATCGCGCCGACCATGTAGAAGGCCTGCTCCGGCAGGTGATCCAGCTCGCCGTCGACGATCATCTTGAAGCTGCGGATCGTGTCCTTGAGCGGGATGTACTTGCCGGGGATACCGGTGAACTGCTCGGCGACGTTGAAGGGCTGTGACAGGAACTTCTGAATGCGCCGGGCGCGGCCGACGATGACCTTGTCCTCCTCGGCCAGTTCGTCGATGCCCATGATCGCGATGATGTCCTGCAGGTCCTTGTAGCGCTGCAGGATCTCCTTCACGGAGCGGGCGACTTCGTAGTGCTCCTTGCCGAGAATGCGCGGGTCGAGGATGCGCGACGACGACGCGAGGGGATCGACGGCCGGATAGATGCCCAGCTCGACGATCTGGCGCGAGAGGTTCGTGGTGGCGTCGAGGTGAGCGAAGGTCGTCGCGGGCGCGGGATCGGTGTAGTCGTCGGCCGGCACGTAGATCGCCTGGATCGAGGTGATGGAGCCGGTCTTCGTGGAGGTGATGCGCTCCTGAAGCTCGCCCATCTCGGTCTGCAGCGTCGGCTGGTAGCCGACGGCAGAAGGCATCCGTCCGAGCAGCGCCGACACCTCCGATCCCGCCTGGGTGAAGCGGAAGATGTTGTCGATGAAGAGCAGCACGTCCTTGCCCTCGTCGTCGCGGAAGTACTCCGCGGTCGTGAGGCCGGTCAGGGCTACGCGCAGCCGCGCGCCCGGCGGCTCGGTCATCTGGCCGTAGATGAGGGCCGCCTTGGATTTCGTGTGATCGTGGGGGTCGATGACGCCCGATTCCTGGAACTCGTTCCAGAGGTCATTGCCCTCGCGAGTGCGTTCGCCGACGCCGGCGAACACCGAGACGCCGCCGTGATGCTTCGCGAGGTTGAAGATCAGCTCCTGGATGATGACGGTCTTCCCGACGCCCGCGCCGCCGAACAGGCCGATCTTGCCGCCCCGCAGGTAGGGCTCGATCAGGTCGATGACCTTGATGCCGGTCTCGAACATCTCGAGCTCGGTCGACTGCTCTTCGAGCAGCGGCGCCTCGCGGTGGATCGGGTGGCGCTTGGCCGTCTTGATGGGCCCCAGCTCGTCCACGGGTTCGCCGATCACGTTGACGACGCGACCGAGCGTCTCGGGCCCCACGGGCACGGTGATCGGCCCCCCCGTGTCGATCGCCTTCATGCCGCGCACCATGCCCTCGGTCGGCAGCATGCTGACGCAGCGCACGCGGTTCTCACCGAGGTGCTGCTCGACCTCGGTGACGACGTCGATCTTGGCGGCGCCGCCCTCCGCCTCGTCGCTGATCCGGACCGCGTTGTAGATCGCGGGCAACTCCTCGTCGAACTCGATGTCGACGACGGGCCCGATCACCTGAACCACGCGACCGACGTTTCCTGTGGCCATCCCTACTCCTGCTTCTAAGTGCTATGCCCCAGCTCCCAACACCACCTCGATGATCTCGTTGGTGATGGCGGCCTGGCGTACTTTGTTCATGTAAAGCATCAAATCGTCGATCATCTCGCCCGCGTTCTTGGTGGCCGCGTCCATCGCAGCCATCCGCGCGCCGTGCTCGGCCGCGGTGGATTCGAGAAGCGCGCGCCATACCTGGATCTCCACGTGCTTCGGGACCAGGCTCTCGAAGATGCGGGCAAGGGACGGCTCGTAGATGTAGTCGAGGGCCGGCTCTTCGGGGCTCAGCTCGATCGGCTGGATCGGCAACAGCTGCTCGACCAGGACGCGTTGCTGGACGATGCTCTTGAACTCGTTGTAGACGAGGTGGATCTCGTCGACCTCGCGCTTCGTGTAGGCGTCGATCAGCTCGCGAGCGAGCTGTTGGGCCGCGGGGTAGTTGAGAGCCTGGAAGATCCCGACGTGCTCGCTGCGGACGCGGAAGCTGCGGCGCCTGAAGTGATCGCGCCCCTTGCGTCCGACGAGGCCCAGCTCCAGCTCCCTGTCCTCGTGGGCCTCCAGGAAGCGCGCGGCCTGGCGCACGATGTTGGCGTTGAAGGCGCCGCACATGCCCTTGTCCGCCGTGATCACGACCAGCATCACCCGGTTGCCGTCGTGGTCCATCAGCAGCGGATGCGAGTCGTGATCGGCGCGCGTGGCAAGGCTGCTCAACACCTGGAGCATGCGTCGCGCGTACGGGCGCGCCGCGAAGATCGATTCCTGGGCGCGCCGAAGCTTGGCGGCCGAGATCATCTTCATCGCCTTGGTGATCTGCTGCGTGCTTTTGACGCTGCGGATCCGACGTCGGATATCGATGAGTGCTGGCATGTCCGGCGGCTAGCTCGCTTCTTCTTCCTCGGCCGCCGCGGGCTGGGCGACTTCGGTCGGCTGGAAGATCGAGCCGTACTCGGTGAGGATCTCCTTCAGCTTGTTGGTCGGCTCGCCCTTGATGTCGCCCGTCTCGGCGATCTGCTTCATCAGGTCGGCGTGGCGCGTGTCCATGTAGCTGTAGAGCTCGCCCTCGTAGCGCAGGCAGTCCGCCACCGGAATCTCGTTCAGGTAGCCGTTCGTGCCGGCGAAGATGATGAGGATCTGGCGCTCGACGGACAGCGGCTCGTACTGGTCCTGCTTGAGCAGCTCGGTCATCCGCTCGCCGAGGGCCAGCTGATTCTGCGTCGACTTGTCGAGCTCTGACGCAAACAGCGCAAAGGCCGCGAGCTCGCGGAACTGGGCGAGGTCGAGTCGGAGGCGCCCTGCGACACCCTTCATCGCCTTGACCTGGGCGGCGCCGCCGACGCGGGAGACGGAGTTGCCGACGTTGATCGCGGGCCGGATACCCGAGTTGAACAGGTCGGCCTCAAGGAAGATCTGACCGTCGGTGATGGAGATGACGTTCGTCGGAATGTAGGCCGAGATGTCGCCGGCCTGAGTCTCGATCACGGGGAGCGCAGTGAGGCTCCCGGCGCCTCGCTTGTCGTTCAGCTTGGCGGCGCGCTCGAGCAGCCGGCTGTGCAGGTAGAACACGTCGCCCGGGTAGGCCTCGCGGCCCGGTGGGCGGCGCAGCAGCAGCGAGATCTCGCGGTAAGCGGCCGCGTGCTTGGTGAGGTCGTCGTAGACGCACAGCGCGTGCTTGCCTTTGTCGCGGAAGTACTCACCGATCGCGCAGCCGGCGTACGGCGCGAGGTAGAGGAAGGGCGCCGGCTCCGAAGCCGTTGCCGCGACCACGATGGAGTGCTCCATCGCCCCCTGCTCTTCGAGTGTCCGCACCACCTGCGCGACGGTGGAACGCTTCTGGCCGATCGCGACGTAGATGCAGATGACGTCGCCGCCCGTCTGGTTGATGATCGCGTCGATGGCGACGGCGGTCTTGCCGGTCTGGCGGTCGCCGATGATCAGCTCGCGCTGACCACGGCCGATCGGCACCATCGCGTCGATCGGTTTGAGGCCCGTCTGCAGGGGCTCCTTGACGCCCTGGCGATCGACGACGCCTGGGGCGATGCGCTCGATGTCACCGAAGCCGTCGTTCGCGATCGGTCCCTTGCCGTCGATGGGTTGGCCGAGGGCGTTGACGACGCGGCCGATCATGGCGTCACCGACGGGTACGGACATGATGCGAGCGGTGCGCTTGACCTCGTCGCCCTCGCGGATTTTGCTCGTCTCCCCCATCAGGACGGCGCCGACGGAATCCTCTTCGAGGTTGAGGGCCATGCCGGTGACGCCGTGGGGCAGCTCGAGCAGCTCGCCGGCCATGCACTTCTCGAGACCGTGGATGCGCGCGATCCCGTCTCCGACGGACAACACGCTGCCCGTCTCGGAGACGTCGATGCCGGCGCTGTAGCTGCCCAGCTGGTCGCGGATAATCTTCGTAATCTCGTCGGCCCGAATGTCCATTCGCTACTCCGCTCTAGTTAGCGTCGAGGGTCGGCTGAGAGAGCCGCCCGATCAAACCACTGCCGCTCCGGTGAGCCGGCGCCTCAGTGCGTCGAGCTGTGCCTTCACCGTGCCGTCGTACGTGCGACCACCCATGAGCAACTTCACGCCGCCGACGACGCTCGGGTCCACCTGCGTCGTCAGCTCGGCCGTGTGACCCGTCGCCTGCTCGACTGCCGCGGCGATCGCCCGGGTCTGCTCGTCGTCGAGCGGCTCGGCGGAAATCCCCTGAGCGCTGACGACGTTGCGTTCTTCGTTCCAGAGTTCCGTGAAGACGTGCTCGATCGTGCCCAGCAGGGCGAAGCGGTTGCGCTGGATGAGGACGCCCGCCAGGCCCCGCGCCAACCGAGCTGCCGGCTCTTTCGCAACACCTGCCGCCCGATCCAGAACCTCGTCCAGGATCGTCTGCTTCCGCGCGGCGGTGACGGCCGGGTTCACGAGGAGCATGCCGAGCTCCCGGTGCCCGCCCACCAGGTCGTCGATCGCGCGCAGCTCGCCCCGCACCGCCGCTGCATCCGACAGCTTTCTCGCCACGTCCAGAAGGGCTCGGGCGTAGCGTCGGGATGCGCCGCGCTGGGATGCTTTCAAGGCCTGTTCCAGAACCGGCCGATGGGGGTCAAGTGATTCACCTGTATCGATCTACGTCCGAAAGCGCGGCAGCGTATCACGCTCCTTGGAAACGAGTCAAAGCTCGCTTCGGAACGACGCTCGGGGCGCTTCAGAGAATCGCGATCGCGGCACCATCGGCGGCCACGACCCGGCCCACATCACGAGCGTCGGGCAATGCTTCGAGCACCCCCGCCAGGCCACCGTCGGGGACGAAGATGAGCAGGCCCCCCGAGGTCTGGGGATCGTAGAGAAGCGCGCGCTCCGTCTCGTCGAGCTCGCGGCCGTAGCTCACGCGTCGCTCGAAGTGAGCCGCGTTGGCGAGCAGGCCGCCCGCCTGATGCGCGCGCGCGAGGGGCTCGACACCCGGCAGTCGCGGCAGCGCGGCCGCTTCCATCTCGAGCCGCACCTGGCTCTGCTGGGCAACTTCAAAAGCGTGCCCGACCAGACCGAAACCCGTGATGTCCGTCGCCGCACGCGCGCCGCACGCACGCGCGGTCGCGGCGGCCGCCGCGTTCAACGTTCGCATGCTCTCGGTCGCCGCCATCACGACGGCCGCGGCGGCCACTCCCGCCTTGAGCGCCGTCGCGATGATCCCGGTGCCGAGCGGCTTCGTGAGAACTATGGCGTCGCCGACTCGGGCGCCCCGATTCGTCATCATCTCGGCCGGATCCACGAGTCCCGTCACCGCGTACCCGAACTTGATCTCCGCATCCCGTACGGTGTGACCGCCGAGCAAATGGCAGGCCGCTTCCTGCAACTTGGCGTGGCCGCCTTCGGCTATAGCCGCGGCCCAATCGAGCGGAAAGTCCGTCTCCGGGAAGGCTGCGATCGCCAGGGCGCTGAGCGGTCTGCCACCCATCGCGTACACGTCCGAGAGCGAGTTGGCTGCCGCGATCTCGCCGAAGGCCCGCGGATCGTCGACGACCGGCGTGAAGAAGTCTACGGTCTGGATCAGCGCGCGATCGGCGTCGATACGCAACACGCCCGCGTCGTCGCCCGTCGTGTGATCGACGAGCACATCGGGATCGTCACTGCCTTTCAATCCGCCCAGGACCTGGGCGAGCTCGGCGGGGCCGAGCTTCGACGCTCAGCCGGCGCAGGCCACGCGCTCCGTCAGTCGAAGCACACGGGCGCGGTGGTTTTCGTTCTCGTTCATGGTATTGAAGAATATATATACATTCGTTGAATGAGTTTCTACGCGGCGGGGCTCACATCATTCTTCGCCTGGCGGGTCGGGATCGCGCCTTCCCTCAGGAGGCGCGGGTACTGGGATTCGGGACGACTTTGGGTCCGGCAGCCGTGGGAGCGGCGCTCGTGTCGCACTTGCCTTGCAGGAACGCCCCCTCCTCGACGACCAGCTTCGGCGCCACGAGGCTACCGCGAACGCGCGCCCCGGCCAGGATCTCGATCCGCTCGCGGCCGACGATGTTGCCGTTGACGGTGCCGCGGACCGAGATGACTCCGCACTCGATGTCGGCTTCGATCTGCCCAGACTCCCCGACGATGAGTGTGTTGTCGGAGACGATCCTGCCCTTGACGACGCCGTCGATGCGAAAGGTGTCCTTGAAGCGCAACTCGCCCTCCACCTCGGTGCCCACGTCCATGAAGCCGTTGAGATCTCCGCTGTCCGCAGCTTTGGCCTTGAGCATCGATTCTCTCCTTCGGTGGCCCGCCCCTGGCCCGGCGGGCGCGGCGCCCTGATTCTAGTGTCATGCGCCAGAGATTTGTTGGCATTCGAGCGCCGATGCCTCCCGCCTCGACGCTTTCGGTGCGAGGCAACTTCCGCCGCAGGACACTCGGGACGCGCGCCTGACGGAGAAGGGGTTCGGCGGGATCAGCCCCGCGCGCGGCCCTTGGCGAGCAGATCGAACAGGCGGTTCAGCTCCTTCTCGTCGCGAAAGGCGATGCGGATCGTTCCGCCACTCCCGGCCCGTGCAATCTCCACAGTGCTCCCGAGCGCCATTTTCAGGCGTTGCTCGGCGGCGCGGGTGTTGGCGTCCTTGCGAGCAGCGCGACGCGGCTTCGGCGGGCTCTTGAGCCGCGCGGCGCGGCGCTCGAGTTCACGCACGCTGAGGTCACGCTGCGCTGCCTCGCGCGCCAGAGACAGCTGGTCGGCCCTGTCCAGGGACAGCAGCGCCCGCACATGGCCGGCCTCGAGCTTCCCCTTGGTGAGCAAGCTGCGTATTTCGCGCGGAGCGCGCAGCAGCCGCAAGGCGTTGGCGACCGTGGAGCGCTCACGGCCGACCCGCTGCGCCAGCTGCTCCTGCGTCAACTCCAGCTCCTGCTGCAAGCGCTGATAGGCCTGGGCCTCCTCGAGAGGTTGCAGCTCCTCGCGCTGGATGTTCTCAACCAGCGCAAGCTCGAGCAGCTGATCGTCCTCGACCGCTTTCACTGTGACGGGGACGGTGGCGAGGCCCGCTTGCTGGGCCGCGCGCCAACGCCGCTCCCCGGCGATGATCTGGAGGCCCGACGCGTGCGGCCGCACCAGGATCGGCTGGAGCATTCCGTTCTGCCGCAAGGAAACCGCGAGCTGCTGCAGCTCTTTCGGGCCGATCTGGGTGCGGGGTTGATGGGGATTGGGCTCGAGGCTTCCGATCGGGACCTCTCGGGCTCCTACGGGGGCCGCAGCCTCCGGCAGCAGCGCGTCCAGCCCTTTACCGAGGGCGCGTCTTCTCATGAGAGAGAACCTCCTGTGCCAGCGCGAGATATGCCCTCGCACCGCGCGAGCGGACATCGTAGAGCAGCACCGGCTTGCCGAAGCTCGGTGCCTCGGCAAGCCGCACGTTGCGCGGAACTTCGGTTGCGAACACGCTGCGGCCGAAGTGGGCTTGAACCTCTTGCCGTACCTGCTGCGAGAGGTTGGTGCGCTCGTCGACCATCGTCAGGACCACGCCGAGGATGTCCAGATGGGCGTTCAGGCCAGCCTGGAGGCGACGGATCGTGCCGACCAGCTCGGAGACGCCTTCGAGGGCGAAGTACTCCGCCTGCAACGGGATGAGCACGTGATCGGCGGCCGTCAGCGCGTTGACGGTCAAGAGCCCGAGACTGGGCGGGCTGTCGATCAAGACGTAGTCGAACTCTTCCCGCAGCGGCTCCAGAGCGGCGCGCAGGCGCGTCTCGCGGGCGTCCTGCCCCACCAGCTCGATTTCGGCGCCGGTCAGGTGGCGGTCCGCCGGTGCGACCCGGAGCCCGCGCAGCTCTGTGTCGAGCAACGTCTCGGCCAACGGCACGCCGTCCAACAGCACGTCGTACAACGTCTTACGAGGCACTTCGCTGCGCAGGCCGAGGCCCGAGGTCAGGTTGGCCTGGGGGTCCGCATCGACGACCAGGACGCGCTGCTCGGCGGCCGCCAGGCTGGCGCCCAGGTTGATGACCGTCGTCGTCTTGGCGACGCCGCCCTTCTGATTCGAGACTGCGATAACCCGGCTCACGCGGCCGGGAAGATATCACGAGGGTTGTTCCACGTGGAACATCGCTCGGGTACCGCTACGGGTCAGGCCACGTTGACCAAGGGCAGCGGTTGCGACCGTTGCCCTTGGTATCACATTCATCAAAGAGGCCTGCCCTACGCGGCACCTCTCGCTTGGGCTCGAACGGACCGGCTGTCGCTCTCCGCTGGCCCTCGCATTCGGATATCCCCCGTTTCTCTGTGGCTCTGTGGCTCTGTGGCTCTGTGGCTAGTCGATCGGCTGGCCCGTTGTTCCACGTGGAACATGGCGAAAGAGGCGCAGTGTGCTGCCGCCAAGCTCTATAGTGCGCTCGAGTTCGAAGCCTGGGGCGGTTTTCGGTCGACCCCCAAAACGCCACACCGCGCCACAAGGGCGGAGCACCGGCACCAGCTGCTCGAGCGGGAGCTCCAGGGCCTTGAGGGTCAGGGTTTCGAAAGGCTCGCCGATCCAGCCATCGTGCCGAGACCGTGCCACCACGAGATTGGGGAGCCGCAGTTGCGAAGAGACCTCCTTGAGGAAAACGACGCGGCGCAGTCGCGGTTTGAGCAGGGTCACGGACACGTCGGGGCGCAGGATCCCGAGAACGAGACCCGGAGCCCCGTTCCCAGAACCGATATCCGCCAGCCGGCCGGGGACGAGCTCCGGCGCAACGCGCACCGCATCCCAAACCAGCCGGTCGACACGCGCCACGGCGGTGTCGACTGCCGAGAGATTGAGGCGCCCGCTCCAGCGCTCGAGCGTTTCCAGATAGTGGCCAAGCTGGGCCACGGTTCGGGGGTTCACTCCCAGGCCCCGGAGGGCGACGTCGTGGCTCTCGGCCGGCGAGGTGGATCGCCCTAGGATGCGCTCGGTTCGATGAGAACGCGCCGGCGTGGGCCTTCCCCTTCGCTGCGGCTGCTGACGCCCGCCAGGTCCGAACGACCATGTGCACGATGCGTCGCTCGTACGAATTCAGCGGCTCGGTCTTGCGCGTCTCCCCGTCCTCGCCGACCGCCTGCGCCAGCGTCGCTGCCTGGCGGCGCAGGCCCTCTTCGCGCTGCTCCCGATAGCCGTTCGCGTCTACGAGGATCGTGCGCACGGTATCACCGTAGATGCGCTGCAACAGGTATTCGAAGGCGCTCAACACCCGACCCTCGTCCGCTGTGAAGAAGTCGGCGTCGACCCCCTCGAGCCGGGCCAGCAGGCGATCCTTGGACTCGACGATCTCGACCGACAAATCGAGGTCCGCAGCGCGGCACATCCCCGCGACGATTTCGCGAACGCCTTCGGCGGGATCCTCCTCCTCGTCTGCGTCCTCCGCCGTCGCCTCCTCGACGTTGGCGCTCTCGCTCGACGCGCGCACACCCATCACGGCGATCTGGGCTCGCCCGGCGCGCTCCTCCAGAACAACGTGGCGGAGCTCCTCGGTCGGGACCCCGAGCGTCTCCGACGCTCACTCGAGCGCGGCTTCCTTGCCTGCGCCGTCGAAGATGCGATCCTTCACTTGCGCCTCTTCTTCTTCTGTGGCGCAGAAGCGGCCTCCCGGGATCGGAGCAGCTGCATCGTCACGCCCTGCTGGACCAGCGAGCAGATGTTCGCGGCCAGCCAATAGAGGTTCAGCCCGGCCGGCGCCCACAGAAACATCGCGAGCAACACCACCGGCATCAGCGTCATCATGCGCTGCTGGGCGGGATCCAGGGTCGTCGGTGTCAGCCGCTGCATGGCGTACATCGATGCCCCCATCAGGATCGGGGTGAGGAACAGGGGGTCCTTCAGGCTGAGGTCGGGAATCCAGAGAAAGGAGGCGCCACGAAGATCGATGAAGGTCTGGAGCACGCGGTAGAACGCGATCAAGAACGGCATCGTCAGCAACAGCGGGAGGCAGCCGACCGCCAGCTGGGAGCCCATGCTCATGCCGTGCTTGGCGTAGAGGCTCTGGACCTCCTTCTGCATCTGCTGCCGCTTCGGATCCAGTGCCGGGACCTTGCGGTAGCGGTCCTGGATCACCTTCATCTCCGGCGCCAGCTTCGCCATCTTCATGCTGTTCGCGATGCTCATGTGCCGGAACGGCGCCATCACGAGGTTGATCATTATGGTCAGGACGACGATCGACCATCCATAGTTACCGATGTGGCCATGCACGAAGCGAAGCAACCGCATCAACGGCACCACAACCGGACCGATCCACTCACCGACCGGGACGATCCGCACCAGATCGTCGGGGAGCGCCTCGAGCACGAAGTAGTCCTTGGGGCCGACATAGAGGCGAGCCGGCGCCCCGTCCAGGGCGATGCCGACCTGAGGCCCCAGCTCGTCGTTCAGCTCTTCGGGCAGAGCCAGTGCTCGCAGCGACGCCTCGGGCGGCCCACCGGGCACGAAGAGCGCCGCGAAGTACGTACTCTCGACCCCGAGCCACGAGAACCCATCGAGGCGCTGCTCCCCGACCTCGACGTCGTCGACATCGATCTGCGTGACCGAATCCTCGCGAAGGAAGGCGAAGCGGGGCGGTCTGTACCCTTGAACCTCGCGCTCGGCCGGCGAGGCATTCCCCACGCCTGGACCCCAGAACACACTGACGGGCAGCTCTCCTCCGGCTCGCGACACGGAGGCCGTGACGCTGACGAGGAAGCCTGGCGGTTCGAACTCGAGGGTCTTCGTGGCCTGAACATCTCCCTCCGCAAAGCGGAAGACGAGCGTCCCCCCGTCCGGACCCCCGATGTCGATCGCCTCGCGGCTCGCCACGAACAGAGCCGCTCGCAGCCGCTCGTCGAGAGCGTCGTCCCCCGTCTCGATGTCCAGCGGCAGCGGGCCCCCCAGAAACGTCTGGACCATCTCCTCGGGGTGGCCCTCGCCGTCGAGGTAGCCGTTCAGCTTCCACGACAACAAACGGGCGCCTCGGTTGGTAAACGCCGCATCGAGGGCCTCGCCTCTCACTTCGATGCGCCGCTCCAGTATGTCCCCAACCGTCGCGATCGCCGCTTCGGTATCAGCCGCGACCAGCTCGGGAACGATGCTCTCCGCGGGAGCCGGTAGTGTATTTGCGACCGCCTCGGCAACGGGGGCAGGCTCGCTCGGGAGGCGCGGCGGCTCAGCCGGCTGGGGCGGCGGGAAGATGAGCTGGTAGCCCATCAACACTACCAACGAGAGTGCGATGGCGAGAAGCAGGCGGCGCTCTTCCAAGGGTCTCAGCTCCGTTCAAACGATGCGATCAGGGTACGGGATCTAGCCCGCCGCGGTGGAATGGTTGGCAGCGCAACAGCCGTCCGATCGCGAGACGTGAGCCACGCCCCGCGCCATGCAGGCGGATCGCCTCCTCGGCGTACACACTGCAGGAGGGGTATAAGCGACAATGCCCCCCTAGCAGAGGACTCAACAGCCACCGGTAGCCTTCAACCCCGGCGAGCAGCACTTTCGCCACCACTCCTGGCTCTCGTGTTTCGCAGGCGGGCGAGCCGAGTTTTGTACTCACCCTCTACCTCGCGCATGCCTCGCCCACGAAGACCCGGCTTCGCGACGAGCACCACGTCCACGGCACGGCCTGACTTGTTGCGCCTGAAGGCCTCCCGCAACAACCGTTTGATACGGTTGCGCTCGACGGCGCGGCCGACGCGCCGACCCACCGCCAGGCCGACTCGCGAGAAGCCCAACTGATTCGGCAATCCCAATAGGACGAACCAGGCACCATCGACTCGGGTCCCCTGCTTGAACACGCGTGTGAAGTCGGCCTTGCTGCGCAGCCGCTCGTCGGACCGCAGCTCGCTTCCGTGGCGATCCCTCTCGCTCCCGACTACTCCGCTGCCGCGCCCTGCGACCCGGGAGCTCTCATCGCCCGCCATTCTCCCAGCCTCGCGTGGTGCCGCCCAAAGGGCACTGGTGTCCTGTAACCGAAGTCATGGTGGCATTCGAGCGCCGCGGCATTCCGCCTGACTGCGTCACTCATCGGTCACATACTCCCGGTATGCTCCCTCTTCGACTCCTTGCCAGCCGGGCGCATCGACGCTCTCAGTGCTCAACAGCACTTCAGTTACGGGACACTAGACGGCGAGTCGCTTGCGGCCTTTCTGCCGGCGTCGCTTGAGCACGAGGCGGCCGCCGTGGGTACGCATGCGGACCAGGAAGCCGTGGGTGCGTTTCCGTTTCCGGTTGTTCGGTTGGTACGTGCGCTTCATCGCTCGCTCTCTCGGAGGATTCCGCCACCCTCGAAAGTGGCTGGCGTCGACAAAAGTGGCAGGGTACGTTTCCAGAGGCTCGTTTGTCAACCCCCCCTGAGCTGTCGGGTCTCCGCCGCGGCTCCCCACCTCTACGACGCCTTCTTTTCCTACGCTCGGCCGGCGTTCGGCCGGCGCTCGGACCCTTGTCTCCCACCCCGCCTCGTGCTAACTTTTGACACGTCGGAGCGACCGGCTTCCGCCAGCCTCTCTTGGGCACCAGGGCCTTGTTTTCCACAGGTGTTGATATTTCTGTGTAAAACGCCCCGTGCCCCAAAGCGCGTTGGGGATGGACCCGGTTATTTGCTCTATTGTACTGACTTTAAACACTTTACAATTATTCCTCTGGTGCTCTTCCTCGCGTCGCTTCTAGGCCCTCGTTGCCTCTGGAGTCCGACAGAATGAATCTGTGGGACGACGTGCTGCAAAAGGTCGAGAGCAAGGTCAACCGCCACAGTTTTGCCACCTGGTTCCGGCCGACCCGCTTCCGCTCACTGGACGCGTCACACCTCGTCGTGCTCGTTCCCAGCCCACAGTTTCGCGAGTGGCTCGACAAGAACTACCTCGGTGTGATCGACGAGGCGCTCGGAGAACTCGATCATCCGCATATCGAAGTGCGCTTCGAGTGCGAGTCCGATCCTCAGCCAGAAGGGGACCGCGAACGCGCTCCCCGCGCCACTCTCAACCCGCGCTACACCTTCGAGAGCTTCGTGGTCGGCTCCTCGAACCAGTTCGCGCACGCGGCCGCACGCGCCGTGGCGGAAATCCCCTCGAAGTCGTACAACCCGCTCTTCATCTACGGTGGCGTCGGGCTCGGCAAGACCCACCTCATGCACGCGATCGGCCACTACATCCTCGAGCGCAACCAGCGACTGAATCTCACCTACATCTCTTCCGATCGCTTCATCAACGAGATGATCAACGCGATCCGCTTCGATCGATTGCCGGCGTTTCGCGAGAAGCACCGCTGCATCGACGTGCTGCTGATAGACGACATCCAGTTCATCGCCGGCAAGGACCGAACACAGGAAGAGTTCTTCCACATCTTCAACGCCCTCCACGACGCGCAGAAACAGATCGTCATCTCGAGCGACTGTCCACCGCGTCAGATCCCGACGCTCGAGGAGCGCCTTCACAGCCGCTTCGAATGGGGTCTGATCGCCGACATCCAGGCCCCGGACATCGAAACCAAGATCGCGATCCTGCGCAAGAAGGCTGAGATCGAGCGGGTCGAGCTGCCCGACAACGTCGCTCTCTTCATCGCCAGTAAGGTGCGTACGAACATCCGAGAGTTGGAGGGCAGCCTGATCCGGCTGATCGCCTACGCGAGCCTCACCGGCCGCGACATCGATCTGCCCCTGACCCAGGAGACGTTGCGGGAGCTGCTGCACGGCGAAGACAAGCCGATCTCGATCGAGATGATCCAGAAGTACGTCGCGGATCACTACTCCCTCAAGCTGAGCGACCTGAAGGCAAAGAACAATGCAAAAGCGGTCTCTCAGCCCCGCCAGATCGCCATGTACCTGTCGAAGACCCTGACCGCCGCGTCGCTGCCAGAGATCGGTCGCGTCTTCGGGGGCAAGCACCATTCGACAGTGATTCACTCGGTACGCAAGATCGACCTGATGCGAAAGAAGGACACGGAGTTCGATCGATTGATCAACAGCTTCGTCGAAGCGTTTCGATGAAGATGCGAGCTTTTCCACCGCTTCTTGAGGAAAATACGAAGTGCACCAGAGTCGAACTCGGCGATGGGTCGGGATCCACAGTGAACCTGTCCGGCTCCCACAGCCCGCTGCGCCATGGAAGCCCAACTGGCACAACGAGCTTGCAGGAAATCCACGTTTCCACAGGAGCTCTCTACTCTTCTAAAAGAGGCTCTCTCTAGTATTGGAGAAGTGAACAAAGATGGAGATCAGCGTTCGTCGAAAGGACCTCGCCAAAGAGTTGCAGCTCGTGCAGGGCATCGTGGAGCGCAAGAGCTCGATCCCTGTGCTCTCGAACCTCCTGGCCGAAGCCGAGGACGGCCGTCTCCGGATTTCCGCGACCGACCTCGATGTGTCGCTACGCGGCGGCTGCGAGGCGGAAGTGAAGCAGCCGGGCGCCGTCACCGTGGCAGCCAAGAAGCTGCACGAGATCGTGCGGACGCTTCCAGAGGACGAAGTCCACATCAAGATGCTGCCGGACGCCTGGATTCAGATCGAGTGTCAGCGCGTCCGCTTCAAAGTGGCGGGCCTGCCCCGGGAGGATTTCCCGGCCCTCCCCGAGGCGAAGGGAAAAGGGGGAGTCGAGCTTCCTGGCGAAGTCCTCGCCGAGTTGATCGCGCGCACCGGCTTTGCGATCACGTCGGAAGAGACCCGCTACTATCTCGCCGGCGCACTTCTCGTGCTGGACGCCGACGCGATGGCCTTGGTCGCGACGGACGGACACCGCCTGGCCTACGCGGAACGAAAGGTGGCCGTGGGAGGCGTCAAGCAGCAGCAGAAGGTGCTGGTGCCGCGCAAGGCGCTCAACGAGCTGGGGCGCCTGCTGGAGACGGACGAGAACGTCACATATCGCGAGGTGGAGAATCACCTGGTCTTCAGCGTGGGGGGCAGGACGCTCGCGTCGAAGAGCATCGAAGGGCAGTTCCCAGCCTACGAGACCGTCGTGGCCTGGACCGGGGACAAACGCGTCGACCTCGGGCGCGCCGCGCTTCAAACGGCCCTGCGCCGGGTTAGCCTGCTGTCCTCGGAGCGCAGCCGGGCCGTCCGCTTGAAGCTATCGGGTGGCCAGATTGAGCTGCTGGCCTCCTCTCCCGACCTCGGGGAAGCCCGCGAGGCGATCCCGACCGAATACAACGGCGACGGGATGGAAATAGGCTTCAATGCTCAGTACCTGCTCGAATTCCTCGCTGTGGCCGCCGGCGACCACGTGGAGTTGCTGCTCAAGGACTCCGAGAGCCACGGGCTGCTGCGCCCCGCGGGGTTGGCGGAGGGCGACGATTATCGCTACGTCGTCATGCCCATGCGACTTTGAAGGGCGGCTTTTCAGAGAATCCATGTGGGTCGCCCAACTCCAGGTTCGAAACGTCAGGAACCTGCGTCAGGTCGACGTTCGGCTGGAGCCGGGGTTGAACATCTTCCATGGGCGCAACACTCAGGGGAAGACGTTTCTGCGCGAGGCCGTCGGCCTCGTCGCCCGGGCTCGGTCCTTCCGGACGGACGAGACGCGAGGCGTCATTCAACGGGGCGAGCGCTTCGGCGAAGCGCTCGCGAGCGTCGACGACGGAACGAGAAAGAGCCTCCTGAGCGTGCGCATTGGAGAAGACGCACGAGAGCTCCTGGTCGACGGCCGCGCGGTGGCGCCGCGGGAGTACTACGGGCGGCTCGAGGTCGCGGTGTACTCCACGGAAAGGTTGAGCGTGATCCGCGGTGGCAAGCGCGACTGCCGTCAGTTCATCGACCGGGCTGCGGGAGCGCTGTGGCCCGCGTACCGTCAATTGGCGCGGGACGTCGAACGTGTGCTCTGCCAGCGGAATGCGGCGCTCGAGACCCGTGGCGCGGATCTGGCGAGCTGGACCGAGCGCTTGGTCGAGCTTGGCGCGACGCTGCGCCCGCGGCGCTCGGACTACGTGCGCCGCCTCGCCGCGCGGGTGAGGCTGGGCTACCGCCCGGCGCAGGAATGGTACGAAGTCTCGGTGGAGCCGGATTTCGGCGAAGCGGCCGCAGATCGCTACCGCGAGCAACTGGCCAAGGACATCGAGGGCGTCGCGGCCCGCGAGCGCGTCGCGCAGCGAACCCTCGCGGGCCCGCATCGCGATACGGTGAAGTTCAGCGTCGTCGTCGAGGACATCGAAGCCGCCTCCGCGGGCCAGATACGCAGCCTGCTTCTGGCGCTGACGCTCGGGAGCCTCGAGGTCTACGAGGCGGAGACCGGAAGTAAGGCGGTCGCGCTCCTCGATGATCTTGATTCCGAGCTGGATGGCCGAACGCGCGAACTCTGCGAAGAGGTCGGGCGTCGCGGCCAGGCGCTCGTGACGACGGCGCATCGCGATTGGGTGAGCGGTCTCGCGGTCGCCAGCGTCTATGAGGTCGCGGCCGGCTAGGTCCGGCCGGCGTGAATATTCATTTTGAGCTGGAACCAGCGCGGCAGCGCCGGAAGCTAGCCTTGGGAAGGGAATGGCGGACGACAACACGATAGAAGCACCCTTCAGCGAGTACGGTGCCGACGATATCCGCGTGCTCGAGGGACTCGAAGCCGTACGCGTGCGGCCGGCGATGTACATCGGCACCACCGGAGCGGCCGGGCTCCATCACCTCGTCTACGAGGTCGTCGACAACTCGGTGGATGAGGCGCTCGCGGGTCACTGCACCCAGATCGAGGTCTCGATCCACATCGACAATTCCGTCACCGTCATCGACGACGGGCGCGGCATCCCGGTGGGTGCTCACGAGGCCGGCCTGGACGCCGCCGAGGTGGTGCTGACGAAGCTCCACGCCGGCGGCAAGTTCGACAAGAAGTCCTACAAGGTGTCGGGCGGCCTGCACGGCGTCGGCGTTTCGGTCGTGAACGCGCTGTCCGAGCGGCTCGACCTCGAGATCTGGCGGGACGGGAAGGTCTACCGACAGGCCTACGAGCGCGGCGACCCAGCCACCGCACTCGAGAACACCGGCATCACCGACCGCCGCGGCACGAAGATCACCTTCAAGCCGGACGCGCAGATCTTCGAAACGACGACGCTGAGCTTCGAGACACTCTCGCAGCGACTGCGCGAGTTGTCTTTCCTCAACAAGGGCATCCTCATCACGCTGACGGACGAGCGCGACGGCCGCAGCCACCGCTTCCAGTACGAAGGGGGCATCGCTTCCTTCGTCGAGCACCTCAGCCGCAACAAAGAAACCCTTCACCGGCGGCCGATCACCATCGAGGGCGAGCGCGATGGGGTCATGGTCGAGGTCGCGCTGCTCTGGAACGCGGGTTACGCCGAGACCGTCCACTCGTTCGCCAACAACATCAATACCCACGACGGCGGCACCCACCTGGTCGGCCTCAAGGCCGCGCTGACCCGGACGCTCAACGCCTACGCGAGCGCCAAGGGTCAGATGCGCGACGCCAAGGAAGTGCTGCAAGGTGAGGACACTCGCGAGGGACTCACCGCCGTCGTCAGCGTCAAGGTCCCCGAGCCACAGTTCGAGGGACAGACCAAGGGCAAGCTCGGCAACTCCGAAGTCAAGGGGATCGTCTCGAGCCTGGTTAACGAGCAGCTCGGCAGCCACTTCGAGGAAACACCCAGCACCGCGAAGCGGATCCTGTCGAAGGTGCTCGACGCGGCCCGCGCTCGCGAGGCCGCCCGCAAGGCGCGCGACCTCACGCGCCGTAAGGGGGCTCTCGACGGCGCCGGCCTTCCCGGCAAGCTCGCCGAATGTCAGGAGCGGAACCCGGAGCTGTGCGAGCTCTATCTGGTCGAGGGCGAGTCGGCCGGCGGGTCGGCGAAGCAGGGTCGCGATCGCAAGTTCCAGGCGATTCTGCCGCTGCGCGGCAAGATTCTGAACGTCGAGAAGGCACGCCTCGACAAGACCCTGGCCTCTGAGGAGATCCGCAACATCATCGCGGCGCTCGGAACGGGCGTCGGCGCCGAGGACTTCGACGTCTCGAAGCTCCGCTACCACCGGATCATCATCATGTGCGACGCCGACATCGACGGCAGCCACATCCGGACGCTGCTGCTGACGTTCTTCTATCGTCAGATGAAGGAGCTGATCGAGCGGGGCCATCTCTACATCGCGCAGCCGCCGCTCTTCAAAGCCAAGCAGGGCCGATCCGAGCGCTACCTGAAGGACCAAGGGGGCCTCGACAAGTTTCTGATGAAACGCGCCGTGGAGAAACGCCGGCTGAGGCTCGGCAGCGGGAAGGAGATCTCTGGCGCACGGCTGATCACCCTGCTCGAGGAGATGACCTCGTTCCACAATCTGCTCGGCCTGGTCGAGCGACGCGGTCTGCCGAGAGACCTGGTCGAGCTGCTGCTGCGCGGTCGCGTCCAAGAGGTGGCGTTGTTCCGGGATCAGGCCGCCCTGCTGGAACTGATCCAGCCGCTGCGCGGCGGCGCCACGGAGGCCTACCTCGAAAAAGACGAGGAACACGGCGTCTTCGAGATCGTCGCCCAGAGGCCGACCAACGGATACTCGCGCGAGATCCGGATCGGCGAGGACTTCGTGAAGTCGCCGGAGTACAAGGCGCTCTACTCGGCGTACGAGGTCTTCCGCGACCTCGATGACCCCTCTCTCACGGTCGTCGACGGGGGCGAGACCGTGATTTCCGAGCGCGAGGCGCTCGCGGGGCACTTCCTCTCTGAGGGTCGCCGCGGGCTCGCCATCCAGCGCTACAAGGGCCTCGGCGAAATGAACGCCAACGAGCTCTGGGAGACCACGATGAACCCCGAGACCCGCACTCTCCTGCAGGTGCTACTCGAGGACGAGGAGGTCGCCGAGAACATCTTCACCACGCTCATGGGCGACGCCGTCGATCCGCGCCGCCAGTTCATCGAAGAGAACGCGTTGAACGTACGCAACCTGGACGTCTGAAGTGCCCTTCCAACGCTGTTCGCCGACCGACCGTATTCGCCAACAGCTTGAGCGCCAACGCACTCGGCGCGACGCGTTGAAAGGGCACTAGCCAATGACCGACAGCTTCGCAGCCCAGCGGATCCCGACGAATATCGCCGACGAGATGCGTCAGTCCTACATGGACTACGCGATGTCCGTCATCATCGGCCGCGCCCTCCCCGATGTGCGAGACGGGCTGAAGCCGGCGAACCGCCGCGTCCTCTTCGGCATGCAGGCGATGGGCCTACAACCCGGACGACCGTATCGCAAGAGCGCCAAGATCGTCGGCGAGGTGATGGGCAACTACCACCCGCACGGCGACGCGGCGATCTACGACACGCTGGTCCGGATGGCGCAGGACTTCAACCTGCGGGCGCTGCTGGTCGACGGGCAGGGGAATTTCGGCTCGGTCGACGGCGATCCTCCCGCCGCCCAGCGCTACACCGAGGCGCGCTTGACGCGTCTCGGCGCCAGCATGATGGCGGACATCGACAAGGAGACGGTCGACTATCAGCCTACCTACGACGACAGCTCGGTCGAGCCTGTGGTGCTGCCTACGGCGTTCCCCAACCTGGTCGTCAACGGCGCGGCAGGGATTGCCGTCGGCATGGCGACGAACACGCCGCCGCACAACCTGAGAGAGATCGCGGACGGCGTCAACTTCCTGCTCGACAACGAGGCGCTGACGCCCGACGAGCGCCTCGAGGGGCTGATCGAGCGGATCTCCGGCCCCGACTTCCCGACCGCCGGTTTCATCTGCGGGCGCGAGGGCATCCGGCGCGCGTATCGCACCGGCCGCGGCACCGTGGTGATGCGGGCCCGGGCCGAGATCGAGCAGCGCAAGGGCGACAAAGAGTCGATCGTCATCAGCGAGATCCCCTACCAGGTCAACAAGGCGCGCTTGATCGAGAAAATCGCCGACCTGGTGCGCGACAAGCGCATCGACGGCATCGCCGACGTGCGCGACGAGAGCGACCGGCAGGGCATGCGCGTGGTCGTCGACCTGAAGAAGGGCGAGCAGTCCCAGGTGATCCTGAACAACCTCTACAAGCACACCCCGCTTCAGGACAGCTTCGGAATCAACATGCTGGCGATCGTTAATCAACGCCCGCGGCTGCTCAACCTTCTCGAAGCGATCGAGCTGTTCATCGATTTCCGGCGCGAGGTGGTCACGCGGCGCACGACATTCGACCTGAAGAAGGCCGAGGCGCGGGCGCACGTCCTCGAGGGCTACGTGATCGCCCTGGACGACCTGGATCGCGTCGTCGCGCTGATCCGAGCCTCCAAATCGCCGAGCGAGGCCAAGCAGGCCCTGCTCGAGAACTTCGTGCTCAGCGAAATCCAGGCCACGGCGATCCTCGAGCTGCAGCTGCAGCGGCTGACCGGGCTCGAGCGCCAGAAGATCGTCGACGAGCTCGAGGAGCTTCGCGTCAAGATCGCCGACTTCAAGGACATTCTCGCGAATCCGAAGCGGATCGACGCGATCATCAAGCAGGAACTCGAGGCAATTCGCGAGACCCACGGCGACGCGCGCCGCACCGAGATCGTCGACGCGATCGAAGAGCTGACGCTCGAGGACATGATTGCCGACGAGGATGTGGCCATCTCGATCACCCACGGCGGCTACATCAAGCGCACGGCGATCGACGTGTACCGGGCCCAGCGTCGCGGCGGCCGTGGCCGCATCGGGATGCGCACGAAAGACACTGACTTCGTCGACAATATCTTCATCGCCTCGACGCACTCCTACATCCTGATCTTCACCGACCGCGGGCGGGTGTACTGGCTGAAGGTTCACGCTATTCCGGAGGTGGGACCGCAGGGCAAGGGCAAGGCGGTGGTCAACCTCGTGCGGCTGCAAAAAGGGGAGAAGAGCGCGGCCTTCTGCGCGGCCCGCTCGTTCGACGTGGAGGGCTACGTCTTGATGGCGACGCGCAAGGGGATCGTCAAGAAGACGGCGCTTCGCGCCTTCTCCAATCCGCGCCTCGCGGGCATCATCGCCCTGGGTGTCGAGAACGATGACGCCCTGATCGAGGCGGTGCTGACCTCCGGTGAGGACAAGATCCTGCTCGCCACGCGCGAAGGGCAGTCGATTCACTTTCTGGAGAAAGACGCGCGGCCGATGGGCCGGACGGCCTACGGCGTCAAGGGGATCGCGCTGGTCGGCGATGACCGCGTGGTAGCGGCCGAGGTGGCGTCGAGGGGGACGGTGCTGACGGTCACGGAGTATGGTTTCGGTAAGCGCACGCCGCTGGACGTCTACCGGCTGCAGAGCCGGGGCGGCAAGGGAATCATCGACATCAAGACCTCCACGAGAAACGGCAAGGTCGTGGGCGTGAAGGTTCTGAGATCGGATGAGCAGGTGATGCTCATAACCGAAAAGGGTATGATCATCCGCCTGGACACCCAAGACATCTCGACGATCGGACGAAATACACAGGGAGTCCGGCTGATCCAGCTGGAAGAGGGCGACCGTCTCGTATCCGTGGCGCGTCTGGCGGAGCGCACGGAGGACGGTCCGGAATAGTGATGACCCCGAGGAGGGTTTCCATGACGGAACGACGACGAGTGCTTGGAATTGTCTTGGCCGCGGCGATCGCCGGCACGTGCGGTGGACCGGAGCGGCGGGTCGTGTCGAACTACTTCGGCACGCTGGCGCAGGGTGACAACCAGACACTGGCCAGCTTCGCGACCGTCCGTCTCGAAGAGCAGGTGGACAGCTGGGAGGTCTCCGCGACCTCCGAAGAACAGCTGCTACCGGTGACGTTGCCGGATCTCATCAAGGCGCGCAACGAGCGCAAGGCGGAGCTGGACGTCAACAAAGAGGCCGCCAACGACTACTACGACGAGCACCTCGACGCGGTCGACGAGATCCGCGAGCTCCTCAAGGAAGAGGAGCCCAAGATCCCGCGCCGCCTCGAGACGATCGCCGAGGAGTGGAAGGTGTTCACCGACAAGGACCTCGAGCTGAAGCGCGCCCTGGCTGACGCCAACGATGCTGTCTCGCGCGAGACCGGAGTGACCAAGCTCTCGGATGGCACCGCGACCGACCTCGAGACACGGGGCGGGCAGATCCGCAGCCTGGACGTCGATCTGGTGCTCACGATCGGCGGGCAGCCGAAGAACTACACGATGACGCTGCGGCGCTACGACCTGGAAGGCGGGAGCGGACGCTCACGCTGGGTGGTCGCCGCCCTCGACCCGAAGTAGCCCGTTTCTCTAAGAGACGAGCTCGAGGGCGGCGTAGCGGGCGACCAGCCGCCTGGTCCCGGCGCCGGCGAAAGCGACCGTGACCTTCAGGTCCTCGCCGCGCCCGTCGGCGCGCAGCACGGTGCCGACGCCGAAGAGGGGATGACGCACGCGCACGCCGGCGCGTAGCCCCTCTGGCGGCTGACCCGGCTGGGGCACCCCGGAAGAGCCGCCGCGTGCTCTTCGAGCGACGCCTCGTTGCTGGGCGAACGACGCGTAGTCGCCGCTGATCTCCGCACCGTCCTGCGGAATCTCTTCGATGAAGCGGCTCGCCTGCTGGACGCGCCGCTGGCCGAAAACCTGCCGGCTCTTCGCGGAGCTCAACAGCAGCCGCTGTTTGGCACGTGTCATCCCGACGTAGCAGAGACGTCGCTCCTCCTCGAGGGAGCGGTCGTTCTCGAGACTCCGGGAATGAGGCACGAGTCCCTCCTCGAGTCCCACCAGCAGAACCGTCTCGAACTCCAGCCCCTTGGCCGAGTGCAGCGTCATCATCATCACGGGCGCCGCTCCGCGCGGCTGGTCCAGGTCCGAAAGCAGCGACACCTTGTCGAGGAAACCGGCGAGGCTGGCGGGATCCTCGCGAGACTCGTAGTCGGCCGCGGCGGAAAGCAGCTCCGCGAGGTTCTCGACGCGATCCTGGCTCTCGTGGGATTCCTCCTGGCCGAGCGCGGCCAGGTACCCGGTGAGCTCGAGGGTTCGCCTGATCAGGCTCTGAATCCCGATCGAGCCCGCCTCTTCACGCAGCGCGTCGATCACCTCGACGAATCGCTCGAGCCCGCGTCGCGAGCGACCCGGGGCTAGCGCCTCACGGAGCGCTGCCCGGGCGGCTTGGAACAGTGAGATGCTGCGCTCCTCCGCCAAGCGGCCGAGGTTCTCGAGCGCCTTGGCGCCCAGGCCTCGCGGCGGCACGTTGACGACCCGACGGAAAGCCATCGGATCTTCGGGGTTGAGGACGAGCCTCAGGTAAGCGAGGACGTCCTTGATCTCCTTGCGCTCGTAGAAACCGACGCCGCCGTAGACCATGTAGTCGATCCGGCGCCGCAGCAGCGCCTCCTCGAAGACGCGGCTCTGCGAGTTGGTTCTGTAGAGGATCGCGACGCGTCCCAGCGATCCGAAGCGCGCCACGTGATCGGCCACCCATGCGGCCTCGTCGTACTCGTCGAACGCCTGGTGGATGCGCAACGGCTCGCCCCCCTCGCGCGTGGCGCGAAGCGTCTTGCCTTTGCGATCGCGATTGTGACCAACGAGTCCCGCAGCGGCATCCAGGATGATCTGTGTGCTGCGGTAGTTTTCCTCGAGGCGCAGCACGCGCGCCCCCGGAAAGTCGTGCTCGAAGTCGAGGATATTGCCGAGCCGCGCCCCCCGCCACGAGTAGATCGACTGGTCTTCGTCCCCCACCACGGTGAGGTTGCCGCGCTCCCCGGCGAGGTGACAGACGAGGTCGTACTGGGCGCGGTTGGTGTCCTGATACTCGTCAACCAAGAGGTACTGGAAGCGCTCCCGATAGCGGTCGCGGATCTCCGGACGTCTCTCGAAGAGGGCGACCGTCTCGAGCAGCAGGTCGTCGAAATCGAGCGCCGCCGCGGCGAGCAGCAGCCTGCGGTACGCGTCCGCGACCGCGGCGTAGCTGCCCTCGCCCTGCCAGCCGTCTTCGGCGCCTCGCTCCTGGTGGGAGTTCTTACGCGCGGAGATCCAGCTCAGCAGCCGTCTCGGGGGGTACAGCTTCTCGCGCAGGCCGAGCGAGAGCATCGCCTGCTTCACCGCCTGCAGCTGGTCGGCCTCGTCGTAGATGACGAAGTTGCGTCCCACCGGCAGCTCATCCCCCTCTCGCCGCAGCACTCGCACGCACAGGCTGTGGAAGGTCGAGATCCAGCTCCGCAGCGGCCCTGTCTCTACCAGCGCCTCGGCGCGCGTCCTCATCTCGTCGGCGGCCTTGTTGGTGAACGTCACCGCCAGGATCCGCTCGGCGGGGACGTTGCGCTCGACGATCAAGTGGGCGACGCGGTGAGTGATGACTCGGGTCTTGCCGCTACCGGCGCCGGCGAGGATCAAGACCGGGCCTTCACTGGCGAGCACCGCCGCGGCCTGCTGCTCGTTCAGCTCAGCGAGGAGCGCGGAGGTCAACTATTCGACCGTCACGGACTTGGCGAGGTTGCGCGGTTGGTCGACGTCGCGGCCGGCCCTCACGGCGATGTGGTAGGCGAGCAGCTGGAGCGGTAGCACGGCGAGCATCGGCGACCAGAGCTCGCTCGCGGCCGGGATCTCGAGCGTCTCGTCACATTTCTCGAGGATCTCCGCGATGCGCTCGTCGCCTTCGGAGACGACGGCGACGATGCGTCCGCCGCGCGCCTTCACCTCCTGAACGTTCGAGAGCATCTTCTCGTAGAGAGCGCCCTGCGGGCACAAAGCGACCACGGGCAGGTCGTCGTCGATCAGGGCGATCGGGCCGTGCTTCATCTCCCCCGCCGGGTAGCCCTCGGCGTGGAGGTAGGAGATCTCCTTGAGCTTCAGGGCCCCCTCGAGCGCGATCGGGTAGTGGACGCCGCGGCCCAGGTACAGGAAGTCGCGTGCCTGCCCCAGGCGTTTGGCGAGCGCCGCGATCTTCTCCTCCTCCGCGAGGGCCTGATCCATCTGGTGCGGGATGCGGACGAGTCCCTCGAGGTGGACGCGGCAGGTGTCCGAATCCAGTCGGCCGCGGAGCCGTCCCAGGTGAAGTGCTAGAAGCGCCACAGCCACGAGCTGAGCGGTGAATGCCTTGGTCGATGCGACGCCAATCTCGGGTCCGGCGTGCGTCAAGAGCGACCCAGAAGCCTCACGCGTGAGCATCGATCCCTGCACATTGCAGATCCCAATCGACAGCGCGCCGAGCGTCTTCGCCAGACGAAACGCTGCCAGCGTGTCCGCCGTCTCACCGCTCTGACTGATGGCCACGGCCAGCGTGTCGCCGCCCACGAGTGGAGAGCGGTACCGGAACTCGCTTCCGTAGTCGACCTCCGTAGGCACGCCGGCCAGCTGCTCGAGCCAGAACTTGCCCACCAGTGCCGCATGCCAGCTCGTGCCGCACGCGATCAGCACGGCTCGCGAGACGTTGCTCAGCGAGTCGGCCGCCCCGCCCAACTCCTCGAGGTGGACCGAGGCGTCGTCGATCACGATCCGGCCGAGCAGTGTGTCTCGCAGCGCGCGCGGCTGCTCGTGAATCTCCTTGAGCATGAAGTGGCGGTAACCACCTTTTTCGGCCTGAACGGGGTCCCAGGTGATGCGCTGCGGCTGCGGTGACCGCAGCTCTCCTTTCGGTCCCGTGATCCGCATGGCGTCGGGGCTGACCGCGACCACCTCACCGTCGTCGAGAAACGCGAAGTCACGCGTGTACTGCAGCAGCGCCGGAACGTCCGATGCGAGGAAGAACTCCCCTTCGCCGATGCCGACGACCATCGGGGGTCCCATGCGAGCCGCGACCAGGCGCTGAGGCTCATCGGCGTGCAGGAGCACCAGCGCGTAAATGCCCTCGAGCTCGCGAAGAGCTCTCCTCACCGCCGCTTCGAGAACACCGTCGTAGTGGGATTCGACGAGGTGGGCCACGACCTCGGTATCGGTCTGGGTGCGAAACACGTGCCCCTCGGAGGCGAGGCGCTTCTTCAACGCGAGGTAGTTCTCGATGATGCCGTTATGGACGACGACGAGCTTGCCGCCACAGTCCTGGTGCGGGTGAGCATTCTCCTCGCTGGGACGGCCGTGCGTGGCCCAGCGGGTGTGGCCCAGACCGTAGTCGCCATGGACGGGCGCCCGCTCGAGCTCCATCTCCAGGTTCTGGAGCTTCCCCTCGGAGCGACGTCGAACGACCGAGCCCCCTTCCACGACCGCGATGCCGGCGGAGTCGTAGCCACGGTACGCGAGCCGCCTGAGGCCGTCCACGATCACGGGAGCGGCGTCGCGCGACCCCACGCATCCGACGATGCCGCACATGGGCTAGTAGGGAGTCTTCATCTTTCCGGGTATCGGTTTCGAGTCCTCAGTCCCTCCGTCAACCGAGGTCCCCCTGTCCCCGGTCCACACAGGGGGAGAGGGGGTCCGCTCTTGCGTGGTCGCGGGCATTCAGGACGACGAGTCTGTTTTCGCGCGGCGGCGCTTGGCCCAGCCCTCTTTGTTCACCTGGCGTCCGCGGCTGACAGCGAGGGCGTCCGCCGGCACGTCTTTGGTGATCGCACTCCCAGCGGCGACATAGGCGCCGTCGCCCACCTCGACCGGCGCGACGAGCACCGTGTCGCTGCCGATGAAAGCGCCGGCTCCTACTCGCGTCCGGTGCTTGTCGCGGCCATCGTAGTTGCAGGTGATGGTTCCGGCGCCGATGTTGGCGTCGGCGCCGATCTCGGCGTCGCCGATGTAGCTCAGGTGGGAGGCCTTGGCGCCCTCGCCGAGCTGCGCCTGCTTCAGCTCGACGAAGTTTCCTACCTTCGACCCGCGACCGAGGTGAGTGCCCGGCCGCACGTGAGTGAACGGCCCGACCTTGGCTTCGGCGGCGACACGACAGTCCGTGAGGACGCAGTGATCGAGAATTCGTGCGTCTGGGCCCACCTCGACGTTGCGGAGCCGCACCGACGGACCGACTACGGCGCCGGCCGAGATGTGGCTGCGGCCCTCGACGAGCGTAAAGCTCCGCAGCGTGGCGTCGGCCTCGACGCGCGAGCCGATGCTCACGCTGGTCGAGCCTGGATCTTCGATCGCAACCCCCGCCAGCATCAGCTCGCGCAGGCGCCGTTCGCGCAGGCGCCGCGTGGCGTCGGCCAGCTCCGTCATGGTGTTCACGCCGAGGATTTCGCTCGAGTCGGGAGCGACCAGGGCGCTGACCGGGCGCCCCTCCCGCACCAACCACTTGATGACGTCGGTGAGGTAGTACTCTCTCTGATCGTTCTCGGGCGCGAGCGCCTGGAGCGCCGGGCGCAGCGCCCCGCTGTCGAACACGTAGACGCCCGCGTTGATCTCGTCGATCGCCAGCTCGTCAATGCTGGCATCGCGAGCCTCGACGATCCTCGCGACGCTCCCCTCGGAGTCTCGGACGACGCGCCCGTACGCGCCGGGCGTTTCGATGCGACCGCTGAGCAGCGTGGCCACGGCTTTCTGCTCCCGGTGGGTCTCGAGGAGCGCCTCTAGGGTGGCCTGTCGCAGCAGCGGCATGTCCCCGTTCAGCACTATCCAGGTCCCATCCTCGAGCGCGAGCGAAGAGACCTGCACGGCGTGACCCGTGCCGAGAGGAGGGTCTTGGCGTACGAAGCGGCAGCGTTCGCCGAATGCCGCCTCGACGCTCTCGGCTTCGTGACCCACGACCACGTACGCCGGGGGCCGAGAGAGCGCCTCGGCCAGCCGCAGGACGTGCTCGAGGAGCGGCTCACCCAGTGCCTCGTGAAGCACCTTGGCTTTGCGGCTGTGCATCCGCGTGCCCTGGCCAGCCGCCAGGATCAGCGCTTGCACGCCGGTTTCGCTCACGGCGGCGATCCTAACACGCGGTCTCGAGCGACCCCGTGCGGGTCAGCGCGGTCTAGAACTCGGGAATCGCCGTCAGCTTGTCGAACTCGGCAACGCTGCGAAGCGGTTCGAAATCGGGATCGAGGCGCGCCTGAGCCTTGGATTCCTCGTTGGTGGCGATGGCCGATTTCAGCGCTTTCAGAGCCGCTGTAGTGTCGCCAGCCTGGGCCTGGGTTGCAGCGAGGCAGTAGAGCACGTGCTCGTTGCGGGGGTGGATCCCCGCGGCTTGAGTGAGCGCCTTCAGCGCTCCCCCGAAGTCACCTTCGTTGTGAAGGTAGACGCCGTGGTGGAGCAGATCCTCGAATTCCTTGGGTCGGGGGTTGCCGCGCCGGGCCTCGCGCGCGCAAAGCTCGCTGTAGGAGCGGGCGCGGTCCAGGACGTCTGTCTGCTCCGGGAAGGACTCGATGATCTCCGTGAACTGCGCTCCGGCTTTTTGAAACTCGCCCTTGTGAAGTAGCCTCATCCCCTTGGCGAAGAGCGTCGAGGCCTGCTCGAAACGCTTGTCGAGGGCCGCGGGCCGGGTCTTGCGTGTCATCTATGAAGCCTCCTTCGCCGACGAACGGTCGATGAGCCGGAAATAATAGCACAGTGCCGCGGTCGGGCCGGTTGTGTCAATGATGCAACACCGTGGTAATCAGGCCCGTGGGAAACGCGCAACACACACACAGGTAGATTCTATTAAGTATTTGAAAATCAACACACTAGCGTTCAATGGTGGCTGGTACGAAGATTGCTGGTCTCAGGCGCGGCACTCATCCAACATGTTGATCGCTCCCTAGGGAATGGCCTACAGAAAAGCCCTCAAGCGGGAGGTTGCCTGCAGAGGCATCGGCCTCCATACAGGCAAGCCGGTGCGGCTCGTTCTCAAGCCGGCTCCGGCTGGCAGTGGCGTGGTCTTCGTCCGCACCGACGTCAACGTGGAGATCCCGGCCTCCTTCGAGAACCTCGCGGAGCTGGATCACGCGACCACGCTGAGCCGGGAGGGCGTGTCGATCGGCACCGTCGAGCACCTCCTGTCGGCTTCGAGCGGTATGGGCATCGACGACCTCCGGGTCGAGGTCGACGGCCCCGAGGTGCCGATTCTGGACGGCAGCGCCTCGCCCTTCGTGATCCTGATTCACGAGGCGGGCATCAAACGGCTCCAGGCGGCGCGAGAGTACATCAAGGTGTTGAAGCCGATCGAGGTGGTCTTCGGGGCCAGCTCGGCGCGCCTCGAGCCCGCCAATCAGTTGCGCGTGAGCTACCGCATCGGCTTCGACCATCCGCTGCTGCGACGGCAGGCGATCTCGCTTCGCATCACACCCGGGACGTACGTCGAGAGCATCGCTCCGGCCCGCACGTTCGGTTTCCTGCGTGAGGTCGAGACGCTCCGGCGCAATGGGCTGGCCCGTGGAGGCAGCCTCGAGAACGCCATCGTGATCGGTGAGAGCGGGGTGCTGAACAAGCTGCGCTTCCAGGATGAGTTCGTGCGCCACAAGGTGCTCGACGCGATCGGGGACCTGGCTCTTCTGGGACACCCCGTCGTCGCCCATCTCGAAGCCCACAAGGCCGGTCATGCCGTCCACGCCGCCCTGGCCCGCAAGCTGATGGCCAGCCCGGACTGCTGGACCCTGGCTCAGCACCCGAACCTACCCGTGCTCGAAATGCCGCGACCCGCCCGGGTCGAGTCGACGCCGGCCTTCGCCGGCTAGAACGTCTACTCGACGATCGTCGCGTAGAGGCGAATCAATAACTTCGGCCGCTCCGGATCGTTCGACTCGATCAAGACGCTGCGTTCGACGCGCCTCAGGTCGTCCCGGGTATCGAGCGACACCCGCAAGCTCACGCTCTCGCCCGGCGCGATGTCCCCTTCTTCGAGCTGCCAGGCGAAGCAACCGCAACTCGCAGTGATCCGCTCGATGCTGAGCGGCCGCGACCCGAAGTTCCTGACACGGAACTGCTTGCTCAGAGTGCGCTGCTGCTGGACCGACCCGAAATCGAAGCGATCGGGCTCGACCGCGATACTCGGCGCTTGCTCCTGCTGGGCGAGGCCCGGCAGCGCGGCGAGGAGGGCGACGGCGAGGCTGGCACTGCCGAGCGTCATGGCGTTTTCTCCATCTCATCGTCCGCGCCAGCGCTCTCGTCGGTGAGCCGGCGCATGTAAGCGTCGAGCTTCTGGTTCTCGTAGGTGACCGAATTCAAGAACAGGCTCTCCACCAGATAGCGCTTGCGATCATTGTCGCTCATCTGAGCGACGAGTCCCTCGATCTCCTTCATCATCTCCTGGAACGTGACGTTCAGCTCCTTCTTCAGCGTCACCTCGTGGTACAGCGCCTCGAGAATGGCCAGCAGCTCACCGTCGAGCGGCAGCTCGAAGCCGGTGCTGAGGCGAACCTTACTCATCCCGGCCTCCTTCTCCCGCAGCCGCGATCGCATCGTCCTCTTCGCGATGCAGCTCAATGATCTTGTGCAGGCCCGTCATCGAGATCATCGTCTCGACACGGGGCTGCAGTCCGCTCAGGCGCAGGCCGCCCTTCTTTTCCTGCAGCAGCCGGTGGATGTCCATCAGGCAGCCGATCGAGGCGCTGTCTATGTAGGAGACCGCCTGAAGGTCGATGATCATGTGTCCGTCGCTCGCCTCGATGACGCCGCGAACGCGCTCGAAGAAGGCCGGCAGGGCCGGGTACGTCATTTTGGCTTCCCCGACCCTGACGATGTGCACTCCGTGGCGCTCGTCTACCGAGAGCTCCATTACCTCACCTCCGATTCCGACGATCCGGCGCGGCGGCCGACGCGTCTCGGGTGGCGCGTTCCAGCTTCGGCGCGATCTCTTGAGGATGCGGGACAGCTCCTCGCGCCCGCGGTTGATCCGGCTCTTCACGGTGCCCTCCGGCAAGCCGAGCCGCACCGCCATCTCGTTGTAGCTGAGACCCTGCAGATCACGGAGCATGACCGCCCTCCCGCAGCTTCGGGGCGAGCTGTCCGAGGCCGCGCTTCAGAAACGTGCGACGGTCGCGGTCCTCGACGGCACGATGCGGATTCCCCGAGCTGGAGGGCGCCAGGTCGAAGGCGATCAAGTCGTCCACGACCACCTCGCGCTCGCGCTTGCTGGCCCGGTAGCGATCGATGCAGTAGTTGCGCGCGACGCTCTGGAGCCAGGTTCCGAAGTCGGCGTCGCGGTTGAACTTTTCGAGACTCTTGAAGACCTTGAGGAAGATCTCCTGGGTCAGGTCCTCTGCGTCGTCGACGCGTCCCGTGAACTTGTAGGCGATGTGAAGGACGCGGCGCCGGAAGCGAACCACGATCTGCTCCCAAGCCGCATTGTCACGGTTGAGACAGCGCTCGATGAGCTCGGCATCAGTGGGGGTGTTCCCCTGGCGCAACGGCGTGGTTCTCGGGAACTGCTTGGCCGCGCCCGAAAGGGACGGACTCCGAGCGTGGACGGATGATAGTGGCGGCGCGACCGACCGGTCAAACGAGCGCTCGAACGCTCGAGTGCTAGATGGCGCCGAGCCAGCGCCGTCTGCACGCAACCGTAGCTGCGGATCCGGGCACCCGGCCGCCCCCACCTCAGTCCTTCAATTTGGGCCGCCCCGCGTTGGTCCAGGCCGTGTACCAGTAGCTGCCGATGTACTCTGCCGCTGCCGAGAAGCGCCAACCGAGGATCTCCGCGGCACGGAGCTTGAACAGGTCGTAATAGGCGGTGCTGTACTGGGTGCCGCGTTGAGCGAGCTCTTCGTTGTAGAGAACGTTGTCGACCCACACGTAGTTGGCGTTGATCAACGAGAAGACGAACTCGTTCGGCTGGTCGATGTAGTTGGCTGCATCGGTCTTCAGCTTCAGGTCGCCGCGGATGATCTGGGGCAGCCGCACCGAGAAGCGCTCCCACAGGCCGTGCTGCTCCGTGGACTGGCCATCCGAGTTCTCGGTGAGAGCGAGCGGGTTGTGCAGGTCGGCGACGAGGCCCGCCAGCAAGTCCGACTCCTCCAGAATCATGTTCTTGTCCTTCGCCTTGAAGGCCTCGACGAGGCGTTCGTAGGACTCCTGGATCAGCCAGGGCAGGCGGCCGATTCCGTCCGCGGCGGCGCCGTAGCGCTCCTGAAGCTCCGTTTCGCTGTGCGGCAGGTCGAGGAACGGAAACGGCATCAGCCGGTCGACGGCGAAGCGGCGCTCGAGTGGCTCGGCCTGTACCTCCTCCTCCTGGAATTCGAAACCCTGGGAGGCGAGCTCGAGGCGGTGATCCTTGTAGAAATTCTTGAGGTCCTTGGGAAGCGTATCGATCGCCTTTTCGGTGACGACCTGGTGGACGATCGGGCCCCACGCCTCGAGAGGTCGGGGAGCGACCCACAATGTGGCCAAGGCGATCAGCAAACTGGCGCGGAGAGTCAAGCGGCCTCCTATCGTTTTCGTGCCCAACGGGTTTATCTCAGATCACCCGGGCCACGGTGTAGTCCCGAAATCTGTTGAAAGTTGAGTGGCGGCCTCTCCGGCCCGATGGGATCATCGGGCTGGATCAAAAGAGGAGAAAGCCGCCATGAAGAAAGCTATCAGCAGACGAGCCATCCCCCAAGAGGTTGTTGGTCAATTAGCGTCGCCGCTGGCTGAACTGATGCGTCAGACGCTACTCGAGACTGTGATCGCGAGCGGAACGATCCAGGCGATCGAGATGCTGCGTGCTCAGCAGGAGGTGCTGTGCGGGCCACGCTACAAGCAGAACGCGGATCGCAAAGCTCATCGCCACGGAACGACGGTCGGATCGCTGGTTATGGGCGGACGTCGGGTGACGCTGCCGCGCCCTCGGGCTCGGTCGGTCGACGGCCGCGAGCTCGAGCTGCCGGCGTGGACGGAATGGTCTCGTGAGGATCCACTGAAGCAACGGGCCCTCGCTGCCAGGAGCACAAGAAGCGGAACGTTGCCGACCACTTGCCGGAGTCGATGCGACCTGGTGTGCGACGGGCGATGAGTCAAGCCTACGAGTGTCGCGACGCTAAGCGGGCGAAGCGGCTCCTCGAGGCTCTCGCCACCCGTCTCGAGTCCGAGCATCCTGGCGCTGCCGCCTCCCTGCGCGAGGGCCTCGACCAGACGCTCACTGTCATCGAGCTCGAACTCCCCGAACGGCTCCAGCTGTCGCTGCGAACAACGAATCCGATCGACAACCTCGTTGGCAGCGTCCGCAGAGTCTCGCGGCGCGTGAAGCGCTGGCGCGGAGGTCGCATGATTCTCCGCTGGTGTGGCGCCGCCGTGTTGGATGCCGAGCAGCGCTTCCGGCGTATCAGAGGCTACCGAGAGATGCCCAAACTGATCGCTGCCCTCAGAGCACGAGACGCAGCACTTGACGAGAAGGAGAACGCCGCTTAGGACGTGAACTGCCGCCGCTCAGTTTCAACAAGCGACGGGACATCACCCGGGCCACAGTCAAAAGCCCGACGCGCCGAGCGCCGGCCAGACGCAGCGCTTTGGCGCACGCTCGCGCGGTTGCGCCCGTCGTCAAAACGTCGTTGACGAGCACGACATCCCGGTCCGTCAGCCGACGACTCGCTCGAAACGCGCCGGCCACATTGCGGCGACGCGCCGCCGCAATGCGGCCGGTCTGGGGGGGCGTGTCCCGAACCCGCACCAGTGCCGCCTCGACCTGGAGCTTCCCGGGGCGCGCCAACGCCGCAGCCAGCAGCGCCGCCTGGTTGAAGCCACGCTCTGCGTGCCGCCGGCTATGCAGCGGCACCGGGATCAGAACCGGCCGCTCATCGAGCACCCGTCGCACGGACGGGAGACGGAACATCTGCTCCGCCAGCTGATTCGCGGCACCGCGCTTGCCGGAGTACTTGAGCTGGTGAATCGCGACGCGCAGGGTCCCGCTGTAGGGGCCGAGACTGGCGCCCCGCTTGAAGTCCGACAGTCCCCTGCGGCAGCGACCGCAACGCTCGAAATCTGGACGTGGGAGCGGAAACCCACCAGGCGGAGTCACGATGCTGCGGCAAGCGCGCCCAGCAAGCCTCGCAGAGCGGCCCGCGAGTCGGCCGATCCAGCGGCAGGCCACAGGCCGGACAGCCGGAGGGGAAGATCAGGCTCAGCAGCGGGTCCCAGAGGACTCGCGTCGCGAACGCGCCGGCTGAGCGCGGAGCCGGTCCGGCTACAGCAGCCCCTGCTCTTGCATCTCCTGGCACGAGAGGCAGTGTTTCGCCCAGGGAACCGCCGCCAGCCGCTTCTTCTCCATCTCCCCTTCGCAGGCCACGCACACGCCGAACACCTTCTTCTCGAGGCGCCCGATCGCCTCGTCTACGAGCTGCAAGGTGTCGCGCTCCGTATTGGAGAGGCTGAACAGAAACTCCTTGGTGTAGGAGCTGGCCGCCCGATCGGCGAGGTCCTGAGCCCCCTCGCCGTTGGCCTCCATTCCGTAGCTCTTGTTCTTCTCGTAAGCCGCCAAGATCTCGTCCTTCTTGGCATCCAGCTTTTCCTTGAAAAGCTTGAGCTTGCGTTGCTCCATCGCTGACCCTCAGCCTCTTTTTGGGTCGGACAGGAAAAGTCCGACCCCCTGTTTTAATACGACCCTACGGGATTCCATAACGCCTCCGCTTCTCCCAGAGTGTCTTGCGGCTGATGCCCAGAATCTGCGCTGCCTTCGTCTGGCTGCCACCAACCCGCTCGAGGACCCGGCGGATGTACGCCGTCTCGACATCCCGCAGGCTCGGCTGCCGCTCCCGTCCCTCCCAGAGCGTCGCGGGGTTCTCGAGGACGTTCTCGGGCAGGGCCCGAAGCGGAACCCGAGCAAGGGCGCCCGAGAAGAGCGCTGCGCGTTCAACGGCGCCGCGCAGCTCGCGCACGTTGCCGGGCCACAGGTAACCCTTGAGAGCCTGGAGAACCTCGACGTCAAAGCCCTTTGCCTCGGTCAGGCGCCGGTCTCTCGCGCGCTCCAGGAAGAGCCCCGCCAAGGGGGCGATGTCTTCGCGCCGCTCGCGGAGCGGAGGCAGGGTGAGCGGGACGACGCTGAGGCGGTGGTAGAGATCCTCGCGAAAGCGCCCGGTCGAAATGGCGCTGCGCAGCGACGCCGATGCCGATGCGACGAAGCGAACGTCCACCGAGCGGGTCTTGGTCCCGCCGACTCTTTCGAAGCTCTTCTCCTCGACGAAACGCAGCAGCTTCGCCTGTAGCGTCGGCGCGAGATCGTCGATCTGATCGAAGTAGACGGTCCCGCCGTCCGCCAGCTCCAGCTTGCCCAGCTTGACGCTCGAAGCGTCTGTGAAGGCCCCACGCTCGTGTCCGAGCAGCTCGGACTCGAGCAGCTCGTCGGGGATGGCCGGACATTGGATCTTGATCAGCGGCCCGTGCCGTCGCGCTCCCCCGTAGTGGATCAGGTGGGCCGCGAGATCCTTGCCTGTACCGCTCTCTCCTTCGAGCAGCACCGGGCTCTGGACTTGTGCGATGCGCTCGATCACAGCGACCACCTCGCGCATGGGCTGCCGAGGCGGCAATGACGCGTTCGGCGGCGGCTGTGATCACCCCGCAACCGTCTCCGAGGCGGCGTGACCCCAGAGGCGCTCGATGTCATAAAAGGCGCGTTGCCGCTCGGAGAAGACGTGAACCACGAAGTCGCCGTAGTCGAGCAGGATCCACTCCTGGCGCGGATAGCCCTCGATGTGGAGCGGCCGCCACGCGAGCTCCCTCAGTCGTTCCCGCATCGCGTCGGCGATGGCGACGATCTGCCGCTGGTTGGCACCGGAGGCGATCAGGAAGTAGTCGACGATCGACCGGCTCTTCTGGAGGTCGAGGATGACGACATCGGTGGCCTTCTTCTCGAGGGCGGCGCGCGCGGCGTCTCGGAGCACCGCAGCGCTCAACGGTACAGTCCTCGCTTGGCGATGTAGTCCGCAACGCCCGAGGGCACGAGAAAGCGCGGGCTGTCGCCGCGCCTCACCATGTCGCGGATCGCTGTGGCGGAGATGGGGAGGCCCGCTTCGCCGAGCAGCGTCACGCCCGCAGCAGCTGGCTCGTCGCAGCCGGGGCGCCGAACGACCACGAGAGCCGCCATTTTGCGGACCCGCCCGGCCTCGTGCCAGCTGCCGAACTCGGCGTAGGCGTCGCTGCCGAGGATCAGGAAGAAGTCGTCGTCGCGGTGCTTCTCGCTGAGGATGGCGAGGGTGTCGACCGTGTAGCTGGGCCCTTCACGCTCCAGCTCCAGATCGGTCACCGAGAACACCGGCTGGGTCGATACCGCAATGGCGACCATCGCGTAGCGGTCGCGGGCCGAAGTCGCGAGGGCGGGGCGATGCATCGGATTCCCGGCGGGAATGAAGACGACGCGATCGAGGCCGAGCTCCTGTCGCGCGACCTCTGCCGCCCGCAGGTGCCCCAGGTGAATCGGATCGAAGCTTCCACCCAGCAGACCGATCTTCATGAAGGCTGCGCGGTTCGCGCCGGCGACGCCGCGAGCAACTCCGCGCACTTTCGCTTGAGCACGGTGAGGCCCTCGCCCGTGACGGCACACACGGGCACGATACGCAGCTTCAAGCGCAGCGCCGCGGCTTCGAGATCCGGGAGGGGATCCTCCTCGCCCGCCAGATCGCGTTTCGTGGCCGCGATGATCTGAGGTCGTGTCAGCAGGTCCGGCCGCCACGCTTCCACTTCGGCAAGCTGAGTTTCGAGGGCGGTTCTGGGGTCGGCGCCCGAAGAGGTGTCGACGACGTGGAGCAGGACCCGGGTGCGCTCGACGTGGCGGAGGAACTGCAGCCCCAGGCCGGCGCCTTCGTGGGCGCCCTCGATGATCCCGGGGATGTCGGCCGCGACGAAACTCGAGTCGTCCACCTCGACCAGGCCCAACACCGGCGTGAGGGTGGTGAACGGGTAATCGGCCACCTTCGGTCGAGCTCTCGACACGTGCGCCAAAAGCGTCGACTTGCCGGCGTTTGGCAGGCCCAGCAGGCCCACGTCGGCGAGCAGCTTCAACTCGAGCCGGAGCTGGCGTTCCTCACCGGGGATTCCCGGGTCGGCCCGTTGCGGCGCGCGGTTGCGGTTGGAGAGGAAGGCGCGGTTGCCTCGGCCACCCCGGCCGCCATTGGCGACAACGAGTCGTTCGCCCGCCGCCAGCACCTCGCCGAGCAGCGCGCCGCTGCGGTCGTCGTAGACGGCGGTTCCCGGCGGCACCTCGATCAGCAACTCGTCTCCGGAGGCACCCGTCTTGTTGCCCGAGCCGCCATGGCGTCCGCGCGGTGCGCGGTGCTGGCTCTTGAAGCGGAGTGCCAGCAGCGTATTGCGCTCCGGGGCGCCCACCAGTACGACGTCCCCCCCGTTGCCGCCGACACCGCCGTCGGGGCCCCCGCGCGGGACGAACGGCTCACGTCTGAAGCTCACGCAGCCACGACCGCCGTCTCCTCCCTTTACGAAGATCGTGACGCGGTCGACGAACATTCAGTACCGCCGCTCGGGCGGGCTTCGCTGCCAGCGTCAGTTGGCGGCGGCGGGGGGTACGACGCTGACGCGCAGCCCTGACGAGCCGTGATCCTCGAAGCGGACGACGCCGTCGGCCGTGGCAAACAGGGTATGGTCGCGGCCCAGGCCGACGTTCTTGCCCGGCTTCCACTTCGTCCCGCGCTGCCGCATGATGATGGTGCCGCCGCGCACGGTCTCGCCGCCGAAGCGCTTGACGCCCAGGCGTTGGGAGTTACTGTCGCGGCCGTTGCGGCTCGACCCTTGACCTTTCTTGTGAGCCATTGCTCCAACTGTCGCGTCGGCTGGGGCCGACCGCGAGTTAGGCGCGAACTTCCTCGATTCGCAGCGTCGTCAGCGGTTGGCGGTGACCCCGCGTGCGCCGGTAGTGCTTTCTTCGCTTGTACTTGAAAACACGGATCTTACGGTCACGTTCCTGGCCGACCACGGTGCCGAGAACCTGGGCGTCCGCTACCGTGGGTTCGCCGACCTTGACTTCGTCACCGCCGACCAGGAGCACCTCGTCGAGCGTGATCTTGTCCCCCACGCCAGCCTCGAGCTTGCCAACGTGAATCGTGTCACCGGCCTCGACCCGGTACTGCTTCCCGCCGGTCTTGACGATCGCGTACAAAACGGCCTCCTCGGGGCAAACGTCCAAAACCCAGGATGTTAACAGCGGTCGGCTGTGCGGTCAACTGGGTTGCGGGTGCGGAGGCTCTGGCCACAGAGACGCAGAGGCACAGAGAAGCGCTGGAGTGGCGATCGGCGTGGATCCTGATCGAAAGCGGATCGATGATGCTGGGGGCCAGGCAGGCGTGGAGCCCAAGCGAGCGCACCCTCCAGGGGAGCTGGCCGAGGATCGGGAACGTCAGAGATCGGAGCGTGGCCGTCCTCCGCGTCTCCGTGCCTCTGTGGCTAACCTGATCGGGTCCGGGGCCTTCCAGCTCTGTTGCCTCGCCAGCAGAGTTGCTACTCGGCCGACGCGCTGAAAGACCCCTTTAGAAGTCGTACCCCACCCAGAAGTCGAAGCGGGCGTGGCGCGAGCGGACCTTGAGGTCGGTGAACCTCGTCCAGTCGAAGTGGAGCGGGTAACCACCGAAGAAGACCTGCAGCCCAAAGCCATATGAAGCGCGCGCGTCGACCAGGTGGAAGCCGCTGACCGGCTCGCCGAAGAAGGTCGTCGGATCGTTCGGGTCGAAGTTGACGAACGAGACACCCGGCTCACTCGAGCCGAACTCGAAGGTCGGGTCGGCGTTGAAGTGGTTCGAGCCGATCCCGAAGTAGAACGTGCCGCGGACCGGCCCCAGGAGTCCCAGTGGCGTGGCGGCGAGATCGATGATCGGGAATCGCAACTCGGCGTTGGCGTGGAAGCCCTCGTTGCCCGTAAAAGAGAGGTACGGGTAGCCGCGCAGCTCCTGGTTTCCGCCGAAGTAGAAGAGCGCCGGGTTGTCGCCCCGCGACATCCAGCCCTTGGCACGCAAGGCCAGCAACATCGAGGTGCTGCCCAGGCGGAGATACTTGCGGGCGTCGGCCACGAAGGTTCTCCGCGTCAGAGTCCCCCCAACGGCCGGCGCCAGCTCTGCGACCATGGTGTACGTGCTGCCCGTCAGCGGCCCGAACTCCCGGAAGCGCGTCGTCTCTCCGGTGAACGAGAGAGTCACGGGAACCAGCGTGCCGTTGTTGGTCAGACAGGCCCCGCCGCCCAACGCGAGGCATTGCTGCCGAATCAACGCTTCGACTTCCGGGTTCTCGAAGCTCTCGTTCTCCCGATAGGCGCCGACGCCGACGCTGAAGCGGTGGTACAGGTTGAGCGGGTACGCGGCGAAGCCGAGCGCTCCCGTGATGCGTCGCGTCCCGAGGGCGCCCGCGCGCCCGAAGCCCGTCTGCAGTGCGAACGGCGACGCGAAGAAGAACTGGGTGTTGTCGAACAAGTCGACGCCCCACGCCAGGCGCTTCGTCTGGTTCGAGTACTGGGCGCTGTAGCTCCGGTACTGGCGCACGGACATGGCCGTGAACACGACGTTCTGGTCGCCGAGCACGTCGGTCAGGGCGATCTGGCTGCCGCCGAAGAAGTCGCCGCTCGAGGTGACGCCGACGTTGAGCGGCGGGCGGCCCTCGAGGTACATGCCTTCGAAGGTGCCCTTGCGACGCTTGTTCTCCGTGACGATCTGGTGCGAGACGTCGGGCTGAAAATCGATAATGTCTTCGGCGCCCGTCATCATCACCTGCTGATCGACTTCCTTGATCGGCTCGTCGGTCGACACCGCGAGAAGCGCGTACTCGCCCTTGTGGAACGTGATGAAGCCGATCCGGTCACCCTGATCGCCGGGTAGAGGGGTCGGCACCATGTTCGCGCTCAGCACGTCCGTGTATTGCTCGATGACGCCGGTGCGCAGGTCGAGCCGGCGCAGGTTGAAGATGTCGTCGTCCTCGTTCGAGCTGTAGAGGATCGAGTTGCCGTCTTTCGTGAAGATGGGCGACACGTCGTCGTGGACTCCGAAGGTCAGCTGGGTCTTCTGCTCTGGGTCGTCGAGCGGAAGCGTGTAGAGCTTCTCGTGACCGCTGATGCGTCGCACGTAGACGAGGCGCTCGCCGTCGGGTGAGAAGCGCGGCTCCGAGTCCGCGAATCCGTCCTGCGTGACGTTCGTCGTTTCGCCCGTCTCGATGTCTACGATGTAGATGTCGTGGATGCTGGCGTTGACGGCGGAGAAGGCGACACGGCGCCCGTCCGGGTGAATCGCGGGACCGCTCGCCTGATCGAACTCCATGTCGACGCGCTCGAGGATCTTGCCGTTCACCGGTGAGACGAGGAACAGCGAGCGCCGCTTGCCGGTACGGCCGAAGAAGGCAATCGCATCCCCGCGCGGTGAAAAATCGATCGACCGCTTCATGAAGTCGAGGTGGATCGACTCGTACTCGCCCGTGTACCCCGGCGTGAGGTTCTTGATCACGCCTCCGGTGCGGGTCGAGAGCAGCACGAGGTCGAGCTCCTGATCACCGCGGTTGGCCGTGATCGCCGCCGCCATTTCACCCGAGGGGCTGGGGCTGTAGGAGAGGACGAAAGCGTAGGGTGTTCGGAGCGAGTTCGGCGCCAGGCTGCGCCCGTAGTCTTCCGCCGTCTGCTTGTCACGGAAGGGCTTGAAGCGCGCCCGCAACCACTTCTCGTACTCCTTGTCGAACTCGTCGCCGGACAGCCGGAACGCCTGTTGGTAGATGTCGTCCACGCCGCCGCCGATGAGATTCTTGCGCAAGGTGTAGAGGAACTGTCGGATCCCCTCCTTGCCGTAGCGGGACTCGATGAACTCGAAGGCCGCGTGGCCGAAGTTGTAGGGCGCGCGCCCCGCGAGGGGCTGGAAGTTGGCGCGAGACAGGCTGGGAACCTGGTCGGACACGGCCGCGTCGCGGACCTGCATCAGGTCGATCGGATCCCACTTGGCTTCCATGTAGCTCGCCAGACCCTCGTCGACCCACAGCGGTACCGTCCGCTGAAACAGACTGCGTGGAATCAGGTCGAACTCGAAGACGTGGGTCAGCTCGTGGGTGATGAGACCCTGAAGCTCGTCGGGCGGCAGGTCGATCGGAAGCACCATCCGGTCGCGAACGGGCTCCGTGAAGCCCAGCACGCCTTCGGGGATGAAGCTCGGGAAGAGGTTCGTCTGCTGGAACTCGGAGCTCGTCTTGTAGAGGATGATCGGTATCGAGAACGCGATCTCGTGCTTCAGCTCGGAAGAGAGATATCGGTACGCGCTCTCCATGTACGAGACGACGCGTGCCAGGTGTTGCTCGAACTCCGGGTAATAGTAGACCTCGAAGTGCGGGCTCTTGTAGACGCGCCAGCTGAAGTTGTCGTAGCGCACCTTGTTCTTCCCGAAGTACGGGATGAACTGGGCACTGGTCGGGGCCGGCGCGACCAGGGATGCGATGAGAAGAGCAGCGACAGCGGCCGCTGAGCGTCGCGAAATGCCGCGCATTGATGAGACCTTTCCTAGCAGTCCGTGGTTAAAGCCCTTCCGAGGCGGCGATGGAGGGCGACGGAGCTGAGTGGCGGGCATTGTGCGAGAGCTGTTCGTGGTTGGTAGGAGCCGTTGTGATGGCCGTCAGGCGGTTCCAGAGGTGAAGGAGCTGTGCCAGAAGGTCATGGAGCCGGCCCTGCAGGCCCCTCGGCGTCCCGACTCCGACGATCTGGCGCATCAGCAGCCCGAGATTGAAGGCACCGCTGTGGACCAGCACCCGTTTGAGGATGTTCTCGTGACCGCGAAGGTGCGTGCGTCTCATGCGGCCGGTTCGGTAGAGATGAGCGAAGGGTCGCTCCACCCGTTCTCCTCGGAGGCGGTGCAGACGCTGACCTCGTGCCCCGCCGCTTCGCCGACGGTTCGCGTACACCAGGCCACGGCTCTCGGTGTCGCCCCGCCATCGCCGACGACCACGGTCGGGTTCGGATATGTACGCACGCAGCCCCGCAGCGTCCAACTCCTGGAGAACCGCAGTGGAGTGGTAACCCTTGTCGCCAACCACTTCCTGCAGGCCTCCGGGATGGCAAGCACGGGTCCGCTTCTGAACGCGCTCGATCTGAGTCTCGGCGTCCTTGAGCGTCTTGCCCAGCGTGCTCGTGTCGCCCTGGTTCGCGCCCTGGACCGTCACCGACACGATCGCCCCCGTCGTCAGGTCCACGGCCTGCTCGGTTTTGTGGGCCAGATGGGTACGACCATCCTTCATTTTGGCGATCTTCGCGTCCGGATCCGCCGGACTCTTCCATTCCTCGTTCGAGCCTTTCTTCTTGCGCCGCCGATCCAGCCGCGCCAGCGCTTGCCGAGAGGGCGTGCGAATGCCAGACGCCTTCGCCAGACGCTTCAAGAACTCCTGGTAGGTCTCTCCGGTATCCCGACGCACGATGCTCCGCATCGCCGCGTTCGCTTCCAGCGTCGTCGCGTCGATCGCAATCGTCTTTCCGCTCAGAAGACCCGTCTGCGCCAGGCGCTCTTGGATCCAGGTGAACACGTCACGGTGGGTTTCCAAGTCGATCAGCCGCCGGGTCCGCGAGATCGTCGAATGTTCCGGGGCCCGCTCCTCCAACCCAAGCCCCAGGAAGCTCCGCACCCCAAGCGAGTCCGCTGCACGCCACGCCATCCCACGCTCGGAGTCCAGGCCCTCGAAGTACCCCACCAGCAAGAGCCGAAAGTAGCGTCCAGGGGCCAGGCTCGGACGCCCCAGAACCGCCGCATAGAACCGGCGGCATCGCGATTCCACGAATCTGTCGAAGCCCTCGGACTCCAGCGCTCTATTCAAACGCGAATAGAAAGGATGCCCAGGGCTCCGCGGCAGATCGCTCGTCGGCACCCACAACGCCTCTTGACGTTTCTTATGTTTGCCCATCGCCATGCACGAACACTAAGACATGCACTTGTCACGTAAGGCCCGCTCAAAGGGCACTTTCACCACGGACTGCTAGTGCAGCAGGATCCGCGTGCCGCGGATCTTCTGCGGTGAAATGACCCCCAGGAAGTTCGGCAGCAGACGATCCATCAGCTCGAAGTAAGACGAGAGCGGAGAGATCTGCTGATCGGCGCCGTAGAGCACCTCTTCGCTGAAGCGCTCCTTGTGCAACAGCAGGCCGGTGCGCCCGTCGACGAAATGGAAGTCCGCGCTGAGCGCGAAGCCCTTGCGATCCATGTAGCGGTTGCCCCTCACCAGCCGCGGCCGTCCGCTCCTATCGCGCACGACGCGCTCCTGGGTCTGGAAGCCCGAGCGGTTCTGCTGCTCGAAGTCCACACGCCCCGTCACGATCAGAGGGCTCTGGTACTCCTCGCCCAGCTTGAGCCAGAACTCGGCGTCGCCAAGGATGCGCTCGGCCTGCAGCTTGTACTGCTCGCGCTGATCTTGAGAGAGCGCGTCGCCCTCACCGAGCGTCAGCATCACGCGGTCCAGCTCTTCCTGAAGCGGTGGCATGTCCGGCTCGAGTACGCGCAGCCCGGTGCCGTTGCGAAGCTGGTTCTGGATCAGCCGCACCGTCTCTGGAACCACGTCGATGTCGGTCGAGCCGGGTTCCGTGGCGAAGCCGGCCACGAGGATGCGCTGGAACGAGCCCACGTCGATCTTGGACTGCAGCGGCGTCTCCACCGGAACCTCGATGAAAGACGAGCAGCCCGCGAGCAGCAGGCTAGCTGCTGCTGCTGCTGCCGGGGCGCTTCCTGTCCTTGCGGCGGCGCTTATCATCGGCCTCTCGGAACAGATCGTAGTTCTGTTGGATGTAGAGGTTGTTGGCGTCCAGCTCCAACGCCCGTTCGTAGTTCTTCCGCGCATCGTCGAACTCACCCTGCTGCTCGAGCGAAATGGCCAGGTTGTTGAGGGCCGAAGCGTTCTGGGGGTCGAGTTCCACGGCGCGCTCGAAGCGGAAACGGGCCTCTCTCCAGAGACCCTGGCGGGCCACCTCGATGCCGAAGGCGGTTTCCTGCTTGCTGTTCGCCTGAGCGAACGCCGCCCCGGCCTGACCGGCCAGCACGAGGGAGAGCACGGCTATCGCGAAGCGCATGGTGCCTGAGGAACTCCAGCAGTTGAAAAATCGATATTACTCCCCGGTTTTGTTCCGAAGCAAGGCGAGTGCCAGCCGTGGATCCTGAAAGTGACCACCACGCCCTCGGGTCTCGACGCCGCAACTCGCACGCCTGGCGGGCGTTGGCGGTCAACTGCCGAGTCGAGCCGCAGGCTCCGGCTTGCACCTCGGGAGGACAGTCGTGTGACCCCCAGCGGACAGGCGGACCCGGCCCGGTCGCGGGCGCTCCTAAACTGGGCGTCTTGACCCACGAGCCCCTCGACCTGCTGACGTTGGCCATGCTGCCGGACGCGGCGAACGGGTTTCGTGCGGTCCGCGATCGAGGCCCGCTCCGCGAGATCCTTTCTCATCCCGACGACCACGCCGACGTTCCTCGCCCGGCCATGCGACGCCAGCTGCGCTCGGGCGAAGCTCGGCGAGCCGCCGAGCAGGAGCTGGATCGGACCCGGCGGGCCGGAGTGCGTCTCGTCGCGATAGGCGATCCCGACTACCCTGCCCTGCTCACCCAGATCTGCGACCCGCCGCCGGTCCTGTGGGTCCGGGGCCGGCCCACAGAACCCGCCGCCTCGCGGGCGGTGGCTCTGGTCGGCTCGCGCGCGGCGTCGGCGGTGGGGCGCGAGCTGGCTCGGCAGATGGCGGCGGACCTGGCGCCCCGCGGCGCAATCGCCTCATCGCGGGGTGGAGCCACGGCCTCGTGGTCGTCGAAGCTGCGAAGCGCAGCGGGGCGTTGATTACGGCGCGCTGTGCCCTGGAAGAGGGGCGCGAGGTGATGGCCGTTCCGCAGCACCCGGGATATCGTCACGGCGAGGGCTCGAATGCGCTGATTCGAGATGGCGCGCGCCTCGTCCGGGATGGAGCCGACGTGGCCCTCGAGCTCGGCCTCGAACTCCCCTCGCGCGCCGCCGAGACACCGGACCTGCCGGCCTGGTTGCCCGCCCGAGCCCCGCTCACGCTGGACGAGTTGCAGGCCTCGAGCGGTCTCGAGTCAGGACCCCTTCTAGGGGTCCTGGGGGAGCTCGAGATTCGGGGCAAGGTGCGCAGGTTGCCCGGAGCGTTGTATATAAGAGCCTGACACCCGGGCCGATTCGGGCCGCGGGTAACGGGAGCCTCGTTTGAGCAAGAACCTCGTGATCGTCGAATCGCCGGCCAAGGCAAAGACGATAAACCGCTATCTGGGCAAGGACTTCAAGGTCAAGGCCTCGATGGGCCACGTCCGCGACCTGCCGAAAAAGAAGCTCGGTGTCGACGTCGAGCAGGGCTTCGCCACCGAGTACGAAGTGCTTCCCACCAGAAAAAAGGTGCTCGACGAGCTGAAAAGCGCGGCGAAAGACGCGAAGGCGATCTATCTCGCGGCCGACCCCGACCGCGAGGGGGAGGCGATTTGCTGGCATCTGTCGGAGGCACTGGGCGCTCGGGCACGTCGCAAGGTCAAGCGCGTCAAGTTCAATGAGATCACGAAACGCGCCATCGCGGAGGCCTTCGAGAACGCCGGGAGCCTCGACAGCAAGAAGATCGAGGCTCAGCAGGCCCGTCGCATTCTGGACCGCCTCGTCGGTTACAAAGTCAGCCCGATCCTGTGGGACAAAGTCCGTCGCGGCATTTCAGCGGGCCGCGTGCAGTCGGTCGCTCTGCGGCTGATCTGTGACCGCGAGCGGGAGATCCGGGCTTTCAAGGCGGTGGAGTACTGGACAGTCGCGGCGCAGCTCGAGGCGTCCGTCCCACCGGGCTTCGTGGCCAACCTGGCGAAACACGCGGGCGAGAAGATCGAGATCGGCGATGGCGATCACGCCGCCAAGGTGCGCAAGGACCTGGAAGCCGCGACCTTTCGCGTCGCGAGCGTGCAGGCTCGGCAACGGCGCCGCAACCCGGTGCCGCCCTTCATCACCTCGAAACTCCAGCAGGAGGCGTTCCAGAAGCTGCGCTTCTCGGTGAAGAAGACCATGCAGGTGGCGCAACGTCTCTACGAAGGCAAGGAGCTCGGAGAATCCGGCGCCGTCGGGTTGATCACCTATATGCGCACGGACTCGACCCGCGTCGCTGACAGCGCGACAGAAGCGGTGCGCAGCTATATCGGTGCGACATACGGCGAGAACTATCTGCCACCCAAGCCGGTGCAGTACAAGTCGAAAAAAGACGCCCAGGACGCCCACGAGGCGATCCGCCCCACCGAGATGCGCTACAAGCCCGATGAGATCAAGAGCCACCTCACCAAGGACGAGCTGGGCCTCTACAAGCTGATCTGGAACCGCTTCGTCGCGTCGCAGATGAAGCCGGCGCTCTACGACGAAACGGCCGTCGAGATCGAAGCCGCGGGCTACCTGCTGCGCGCCAAGGGGTCCGTGCTCAAGTTCAAGGGTTTCCTGGCCGTTTACGAGGAGACCCCGGAGGAGAAGCGAGACCCGGAGAAGAGCGAGGCCGAGACAGCCACGGTGAAAGAGCTGCCGCCACTCCAGACGGGGGACGACCTGAAGCTGAAGAAGCTCGACACCGATCAGCACTTCACGCAGCCGCAGCCGCGCTTCTCCGAGGCGAGCCTCGTCAAGGAAATGGAGGAGAACGGCATCGGCCGACCTTCGACCTACGCGTCGATCATCGCCACGATCGAGGCGCGTGAGTACATGGAGAAGCGACAAGCCAAGCTGATTCCGACCGAGCTCGGCTTCGTCGTCACCGACCAGCTCGTCGCCCATTTCCAGGACATCATGAACGTCGAGTACACGGCGGCGATGGAGGGTGAGCTCGACGAGATCGAGGCCGGCACGGACAACCTCCTCAACACGCTCAACAAATTCTGGAAGAAGTTCGCGAAGGACCTCAAGAAGGCGCAGAAGGACATGAAGGACATCAAGCGCCTCGAGGAGGAGACCGACGAGGTCTGCGACAAGTGCGAGTCGAAGATGGTGATCAAGTGGGGTCGCTACGGGAAGTTCCTGGCCTGCTCGACCTACCCGGAATGCAAGAACACGCGCCAGCTCGCCGGCGGCGAACTCGAGCCTGAGTTCCATGAGGATGTCGCCAAGGAAGTGTGCTCGAAGGACGGGCAACCGATGGTCTTCAAGAAGGGCCGCTACGGTCCCTTCTTGGCTTGCACGAACTACCCCGAGTGCAAGCTGACGAAGCGTTTGATTCCCGGCGAGGGGGGCAAGCTCAAGGTCGAGGAAGACAAGCCGATCGACGAGAAATGCCCTGACTGTGACAACCCCCTTCAATGGCGCCGTGGGCGCTTCGGGCCCTTCATCGCCTGCAGCAACTACCCCGAGTGCAAGTTCATCAAGAAGAAAGAGGCGAAGGAGATCGGGCTGCTCTGCCCTGAGTGCGGTGAAGGCCAGATCGTCGAGCGCAAGGGTCGTTGGGGAAGATACTTCTACGGCTGCAAGCGCTACCCGACGTGCAAGTTCACGGCGTACCACAAGCCCATCTCCGAGCCGTGCCCCGACTGCGGCCGGGCTTTCCTGCTGCTGAAGGAGACAAAAAAAGAGGGCAAGGTCCTGTACTGCAACAATGAAGCGTGCCACTACAAGAGGGACGCCGCCTGAAAAGGGCACGTACCTCTAATCCCTCTCGCCCAAAGGTGAAACGCGCGCCGTTTTCCGCGGTCCCTGGTTTTCCAGGTTGTCTCGGGATCTCCGCTTACCCACACCCCCCTCACCCCGGCCCTCTCCCCCTTTGGGGGAGAGGGAGTACGGGAGACGCGCTCCTATAATCTCGAGATGGAGCGCGTGGTCATCGTTGGGGGTGGTCTCGCCGGGTGCGAGGCGGCGTGGCAGCTGGCTCGGCGCGGGATCGGGGTCGACCTGTTCGAGATGCGGCCGGTGCGCCGGACGCCCGTCCACCAGACCGCCGATCTCGCCGATCTCGTCTGCTCCAACAGCCTCAGAGGGAACCACCTGGAGCAGGCCCCCGGCCTGCTCCAAGAGGAGATGCGCCGGCTGGAGTCGTTGATCATCCGGATCGCCGACGAGGTGCAGGTGCCGGCCGGAAGCGCCCTTGCCGTCGACCGGGAACTCTTCGCCAGGCGTGTGACCGAGGAGCTCGAGGCGCTCGACGAGGTGACGCTTCGCCGCGAGGAGTGTCGCTCGATCCCCGACTCCCGCTTCGTGATTCTCGCCACCGGGCCGCTCACGTCCGATGCTCTCGCGGCCGAGATTGCGGCCTTTGTTGGTTCCGAGCACCTGTATTCCTACGACGCGATCAGCCCGGTCGTCGAAGCCGAGAGCCTCGATAGAGGCAGGGTCTTCGCGGTATCGCGGTACGGCAAGGGTGGAGACGACGACCTCAACATCCCCCTGGACGAGGCCCAGTTCGAGGCGTTCGTGGCCGCGCTTCTCGGCTCCGAATCGGCGCAGGTCCACGATTTCGACAAGGAGCCGTTCTTCGAGGGTTGTTTGCCGCTGGAGGTGATGGCGAGTCGTGGTCCAGAGAGGCTCCGATTCGGCCCTTTGAGGCCCGTCGGCCTGACCGATCCTCAGACCGGTAGAAGGCCTCATGCGGTCATCCAGCTGAGGCAGGACAATCTGGCCGCCACTCACTATTCCCTCGTCGGGTGCCAGACCCAGCTCAAGTGGGGTGAGCAGAAGCGCCTGTTTCAGGCGCTGCCCGGCCTCCAGAGCGCGGAGTTCGTCCGTTTCGGGATGATTCACCGAAACACCTATGTGAACGCCCCATCGGTGCTGGAGGCCACCTTTGAGACCCGGCGGCGCCCCGGCCTTTTCTTCGCGGGCCAGATGTCGGGTGTCGAGGGTTACGTCGAGTCAGCCGCTTCAGGGCTCATCGCCGGGATGCAGATGGCCCTCCGGGTGGCTGACCGGGAAACCCGGCCGCTGCCCACAGAGACTGCCCTGGGAGCGCTCGGGCACTACATCTCAGAAAGCGACCCCGAGCACTACCAGCCCACCAACATCGCCTTCGGGCTTCTGCCTCCACTCCCGCGCAGGGTTCGTGGGCGTCAGCAGCGGCGCAAGGAGATGGCCGAGCGGGGCGCTACGGGCCCTGGACGCTGCCCTGCCCAGCCTGGCGGGCCCTGCCGCGCGTTCGGCCTAGCGTTCCCGTGAAGAAGTCGATCGATCGGTTCGTCCGTTATCTCGAGAGCGAGCGCAACGCCTCCGCTCACACCATCCGCGCTTACTCGCGCGACTTGGCAGGCTTCACCAGTCACGCAGCCACCCAGCTGGGTCGCACGCCGCGCCCACCGGAGATCGACCGGCTCGTGCTGCGCTCCTACCTGGCGCAGCTCCACTCGCGAGGACTGAGCAAGACATCGATCTCCCGTCAGCTCGCGTGCTTGCGCACGTTCTTCAACTTCTTGTGTCGAGAGGGGATCGTGTCGCGAAATCCGGCGCGTGCCCTGCTGGCCCCGCGTACCGGTCGTCGGTTGCCCGCTCACCTCGATGAAGCCGAGGCTGCCGAGCTGATCGAGATCCCCGTCGAACGACCGGCCGACGCCCGAGCCAAGCTGATCCTAGAGATGCTCTACGCGACGGGTATCCGTTGCGCGGAGCTCGTGAGCCTGGACCTGAGCGACATTGATCAGGCCGCGGGGATGTTAAGAGTTCTGGGTAAGGGCAGAAAAGAACGAATCGTGCCCTACGGTCGGGATGCCCAGGCGGCGCTCGACGCCTACCTCCCCGTGAGGGCGAGCTGGAAGCCGAAGAGTGACGCCCTGCTCGTCAATGTCCGAGGCAAGCGCCTCACCGACCGCAGCGTCCGCGCCACCGTGTCAAAGCGGGTGCTCGCGCTGGCGAGCAGCAAGAAGATCAGTCCGCACACCTTGCGACACAGCTTTGCCACCCATCTGTTGGGGCGCGGCGCCGACCTTCGAGCCATCCAGGAGCTACTCGGCCACGCCAGCCTATCGACGACCCAACGCTACACCCACGTGAACGCGAAGAAGATCCTCGCGGTCTACACCAAAGCTCACCCACGAGCATAATTCTGTGGATACACAGTATTCTGTGTATCCACAGAACTTGAGGCCTGAGGCGCGCCCGTCACGTCTCAGTGATTGGATCGGTAGCTGCGCGGATGCGAATGCCAGGGACCCAAGTCGCGCTAAAGCCCTCGGACGAAGAGTTGGTCCTCGCGTTTCAGGGGGGTGACAGCCAGGCGTTCGATGTGCTCGTGGCGCGCTGGGATCGCAAGATTCAGGGCGCGATCTACCGGGTCGTCGGCTCGGACGAGGACGCTCGCGACCTGGCTCAAGAGGCATTCCTCAAGGCCTACAGAGTCCTCGGTTCGTTCCGACACGAGGCTCGCTTCTCGTCGTGGCTCTATCAGATTGCACTGAACCTGTGCCGGGATCGACTACGCCGACGCCGCGGCAAGACGTTCGTCAGCCTCGATGAGGCCGGCGAGTCGGAGCGCGCGAAGAGCCCGGACCCATCGGCCCACGAGTTGCTCGAAACACAGGACATGGCCCGGCTCGTGGCGCGGGAGATCGAGGATCTCGCCTCCGAGCAGCGCGAGGTGATCGTCCTCAAGGAATACCAGGGGCTTACGTTCGCCGAGATCGCCGAGATTCTCGGCGTGCCTCTTTCCACCGTCAAAACGCGCCTCTATCGGGGCCTCACCCAGCTGCGGCGGGGACTGGAAAAGCGCGGAGTCGAGCCTCGACCTATCGGGGCTGTGGCGCGAGGCGGAGGAGCAGTGAGATGACATGTGAGAACTTTCGAAACGATCTGGTCGCCGTTCTGTACGAGGAGGAAGCCGATGCGACGACCCTCGAGCGATTCCGCAATCACGCACAGGCGTGCGGCGGCTGTAGCGAAGAGCTCGCGGCGTTGCGCGGCGTGCGGGCCTCGCTCGGCGCCTGGCGGGTCCCGCCCCGCGCCACCACGATCGTGATGAGGCACTGGCAGCCGCCCCGCTGGGCGTGGACGCTGGCGGCCGCCGCGAGCCTGGTCATCGCCCTCGGGGCGTCGCTCCGTCTTGCCGGGGCAGAGGTCCGCTTCGACGCCGGCCCACTGAGCTTCGCTGTGGGTGGGGACGCGAGCGCCGCGGAACAACTCATCGCGGAGTACGACACCCGCCACAGAGCCGAGCTGGGTCAGCTGAAGACCAGCCTGGCGCCGGTCGTGAGCGGGCCCGAGCTGCTGTGCCAGGTCCAGCAGATGATTCGGACCAGCGAGTCGCGGCAGCTCGAGATGCTCGACGCCGCCTGGGAGGACTTCACGCTGCGCAGAGAAGCCCAGCGTCGAGTCGACATGGCCCAGGTCTCGGCCGGCCTCACCTACCTCGACCGCAGAACGGGAGAGCAGGCCGAGCTGATCGGCTACGTGCTGGACAGTGCCCGCGAACGCTAGCTCGCGTCGCGGGTAGGCTCTGGCCAGGTCGGGGGCGATTGTTGCCCGCACGTCGGCCTTCTATACTTCTGGACTCTGGACCCCGCCCCTATGAGCACCGCCATCACCTTCCACGGAACGACGATTCTCGCGGTGCGCCACCGCGGACAGGCCGCGATAGCGGGGGACGGACAGGTGACGCTCGGAGAGACCGCCGTGAAGCACGGAGCGCGGAAGATCCGTCGCCTTCACGACGGGCAGGTGCTGGCGGGCTTCGCGGGCTCCACGGCCGATGCGATGGCGCTCTTCGCAAAGTTCGAGGTCAAGATCGGGCAATACCAGGGGAACCTGGAGCGCGCCTCCGTCGAGCTGGCGAAGGAGTGGCGGACGGACCGCATCCTGCGTCGGCTCGAGGCTTTTCTCGTGGTCGCTGACCTCGAGTGCGCGTTCCTCCTGTCCGGTGCGGGGGACGTGATCGCACCGGACGACGGCCTCGTCGCCGTCGGCAGCGGGGGTTCCTACGCACTGGCCGCGGCCCGGGCGCTCGCCGGGCACACCGAGCTGTCGGCTGGAGATCTGGCTCTCGAAGCGATGAAGATCGCCGCCGGCATCTGTGTCTACACCAACGACCAGATCGCCCTCGAGACACTCTCGTAGTGCCTATCCAGCTGCCGGAGGCGTCGAGCCAGCTCGCGTCCCTCGATCGGCTCACGCCCCGCGAGACCGTCTCGGCGCTCGATCGCCACGTCGTGGGTCAGCTCCAGGCCAAGCGCGCCGTCGCCATCGCGCTGCGGAACCGGGTGCGGCGACAGCGCCTGCCGTCGGAGATTGCGGCCGAAATCACGCCAAAGAACATTCTCATGATCGGGCCTACCGGCGTCGGGAAGACCGAGCTCGCGCGGCGTCTCGCTCAGCTCGCGTCCAGCCCCTTCCTGAAAGTCGAGGCGTCGAAGTTCACCGAGGTGGGTTACGTCGGGCGCGACGTCGAGTCGATGATTCGCGACCTGACCGCTAGTTCGGTCGAGATGGTGCGCAAGGAAAAGCTCGTGGAGGTCCGCGAGCGCGCCGACGCCAACGTCGAGGAGCAGCTGCTCGACCTGTTGCTGCCGCCGCGGCGCCCAACGGTTTCTCTTCAAGCCAGCCCAAACGAGGCCGCCACCGCGGGCGAGCAATCGAAAGCGACGCGCGAGAAGCTGCGCCAGCAGCTCCGCTCGGGCCACCTCGACGAGCGGCAGCTGGAAGTCGAGCTGAAGGAGTCGAACCCGAGCTTCCAGATCCTGTCTCCTCAGGGCACCGAGGAGATGGACGTGAACATCAAGGACATGCTGCCGGGCCTCTTCGGCGGTCGCACCAAGCGGCGCACCCTGCCGGTGCCCGAAGCGCGCGAGGCGCTGCTCAAGGAAGAAGAGTCGCGACTTCTCGACCAGGACCAGGTGAACCGCGAAGCGGTCGAGCGGGCGGAGCAGAGTGGAATCGTATTCATCGACGAGGTCGACAAGATCGCGGGGCGTGAGGGGAGCCTCGGCCCCGACATCTCCCGCGAGGGAGTTCAGCGCGACATCCTCCCGATCGTCGAGGGCACGACGGTGCAGACGAAGTTTGGCCCGGTGCGGACCGACCACATCCTCTTCATCGCTGCCGGGGCTTTCCACATCTCGAAGCCGAGCGACCTGATCCCCGAGCTGCAAGGGCGCTTCCCGATTCGCGTCGAGCTCGAGTCGCTCACCGAGGCCGACTTGATCCGCATCCTCACCGAGCCGAAGAGCGCCCTGCTGACTCAGTACCAGCAGCTTCTGGGCACCGATGGGATCGAGCTCACCTTCACCGACGACGCGGTTCGGGAGATAGCGCGTCTCGCGATGCACGTCAACGGCACGACCGAGAACATTGGCGCGAGACGCCTCGCCACGATGCTCGAGACGGTCCTCGAGGAGATCTCCTTCGAGGGTCCCGATCTCGGCGAACGGCGCGTCGAGATCGACGCCGAATTGGTCAAAGAAAGGCTCGGCCGGCTGATCCAGGACCAGGACCTGAGCCGTTTCATCCTTTGATCCAGGCGAGCCGACAGCGCGCCTCTCTGGGGCGAGATCGGGCGGCCCTCGTGATGCTGCTGGCGGCCGCGATCGGGTGCGGCAAACGCGGTGACCCTCGGCCGCCGCTTCGGAAGAACCCGGAGCCGCCGGCGGCGCTAGCGATCGCCCAACGCGGCGAGCTGCTGCAGGTTTCCTGCGCCGCGCCGCGGCTCACACTCGATGGCGCCCGCCTGGGCGTGATGGACATCCAGCTGCTGCGCGCCGATGGCGAGGGAGACTTCGAGCGGCTGGCGAAGCTCGCGACTCAGATGAAAGCCGCCCCCGGGGAAATCCTGGTGCTCGACGAGGTCAAGCCCGAGCTGGGCAGCCTGGTTCGCTTCTCCGCGATCGCCCGTTCCGAGAAGCACGACTCGGCTCCGGTGGGACCCCTCTCGTTCGCGGTTCGCGAGATCCCCCCCGCTCCCACGGCGCTGTCCGCCGAGCTGCAGCCGAACAAGGTCGTCCTCAACTGGAGCGAGGCCTTGCCGTCCACCCTTCCCCCCCCCCCCCCCGCCGCGCTCCCGGCGTCAGCGGGCCCGTCGCCCGAGGCCGAAAGCGCAGATGTCCCGCCGGGGCCGCCCCGGGAAGCCGACCCGGCCGCCCCGAGCCTGCCCGAGCCAACGCCGGAGCTAGCGGCGCCCGGCAGCGCGGTTGCCACGGATGCCGTCCTGGAGCCGACCCCTGAGCCCTCGCCAGCGCCGACGCCCCCCGCCGTCGGGGTCCTGATCTACCGGCGGCAAGCCGACGAGGATTACGGTCCATCCTTGAACAGCGCGCCCTTGGCGGTGTCGGGCTTCGTGGACACCGGGGCGCCCCTCGATACGGAGCTGTGCTACGCCGCCCGCACGGTCGTCTCACTCCAACCCTTCGTCGAGAGCGGCGATTCCGAGGAAGCCTGCCTGCTCTTCGAAGACATCGCCCCGCCCGAAGCCGTGGTCGGCGTGACGTTGCTCCGACAGGCCGAAGGGATCGAAGTGAGCTGGAGCCCCTCCCAGAGCGCCGACCTTCTGGCGTTCCGGGTCTATCGCGCCCACCGCGGCGAGCCCCCGGTGCTGCTCGCCGAGCTCACGCCCGACATCCTCAACTACCTCGACCCGAATCCGCCGCCGGCAGCCATTCTCGAGTACACCATCACGGCCCTCGACTCGAGCGGCAACGAGGGTGCGCCCTCGGACACCGAGAGGATCCGGACACAATGAAGCTCTATCGCATCGACCACCCGGACGGTCCGCGCTGGGCGCGTCGCAACGCAGACGAGCTGATTCTGCTCGAGGGCGTGCCTTGGGAAGGCGCCAGGGAGACCGACCGGCGCGTGGCGTTCGACGACGTGCCGCTGCTGGCGCCTGTGGCGCCGACCAAAGTGATCGGCATCGGTCGCAACTATCGGGCCCACGCCGCCGAGCGGGGCGCGAAGGTTCCCGAGGAGCCGCTCGTCTTTCTGAAGCCGCCGTCGTCGATCATCGGTCCCCAGGCGCCGATTCGGCATCCGAGCTGGGTGGGGCGTGTCGACCATGAAGCAGAGCTGGGCATCGTGATCGGGGTGGACACCTGGCAGCTCGCCTCGCAGGCGGAGGCTTCCCGCTGTATCTTCGGCCTCTGCTGCGTCAATGACGTGACCGCTCGCGAGCTGCAGGCCCGCGACGTTCAGTTCACCCGCGCCAAGGGCTTCGACACATTCTGCCCCGTCGGGCCGTGTATCGCGACGGACCTGGACTTCAGCGACCTGGCCGTCACGGCGCGCGTCAATGGCGAGAGGCGTCAGGACGGCCGCACGTCTCAGATGATCTTCCCGCCCGAGTACCTGGTGTGGTACCTGTCTCGCATGATGACACTGCGGCCAGGGGATATCATCTCCACCGGAACGCCGGCGGGCGTCGGTCCCTTGGAGCCCGGAGACACAGTCGAGGTCGAGGGAATCGGCGTACTCGAAAATCCGGTGAGAGAGGATTCATGAAGATCTTTCTGGATACGGCGAGCCTCCGTGAGCTGCGCGAGGGCGCGGCGCTCGGGGTCGTCGACGGCGTGACGACCAACCCGAGCCTGCTGGCCAAGGAGTCCGACGATGCCGAGGAGACTCTTCTCGAGATCTGTCGGATCATCGATGGGCCCGTCTCTGCCGAGGTTGTCGCTACCGATCCCGAAGGGATGATTCGCGAAGGCCGCCACTGGGCGAGCCTGCACGACAACATCGTGGTCAAGTGCCCCTGCACCCCCGCGGGGTTGCAGGCCACCCGGGCCCTCAGCAAGGAAGGCCACCGCGTCAACGTCACCCTCGTCTTCTCCGCTCCTCAAGGACTATTGGCCGCGAAGGCCGGCGCCGCCTACTGTTCGCCCTTCATCGGCCGACTGGACGACATCTCCGCTCCCGGGATGGAGCTGGTCGCCGACCTCGTCCAGATCTACAAGAACTACTCCTTCTCGTGTGAAGTGCTCGCCGCCAGCCTGCGACATCCGGGTCACGTCGTCGCGGCCGCCAAGCTCGGATCGCACGTCGCGACGATGCCCTTCACCGTCTTCACTTCGCTGATCAAGCACCCGCTCACCGACATCGGCCTCAAGCGCTTCCTGGACGATTGGGAGAAGGCCAAGAAAGAGATCGGCGCCAAGGCCGCGGGCTAACCATGCCGCTCTACGAGTATCGCTGCGACGCATGCGAACGCGGTTTCGAGCTGCTGGTGCGCCGTTTCAACGATCCGGCCAGCTGCCCGGACTGCGGCAACGCCGAGGTGGAGAGGCAGCTCTCGACGTTCGCCATGGCCTCGGCTCACGAGGCGCCCACGGTCGGGGCAGAAGCACCCCCTCGGGGAGCCTGCTGCGGTGGGGGCTGCGGCTGCGCTCACTGAACGATCGCCGCAGGACCCGGTGAGTTCCCCAAGCAGGGCGCTCCGAGAGAAGATCCGCCTCGCTGAAGCCGGCGGCGGCGAGGACCGACGCAAGAAACAGCATGCCGCGGGCAAGCTCACGGCTCGGGAGCGCGTCGAGTTGCTGCTCGACGAGGACAGCTTCGCGGAGCTCGACAAGCTCGTCGAGCACCGCTGCCTCGACTTCGGCATGCCCGAGCGCAAGATCCCCGGTGACGGCGTCGTCAGCGGCTCGGGCCGCATTGACGGTCGTCCTGTTTACGTCTTCGCCCAGGACTTCACCGTGTTCGGCGGCAGCCTGTCGGAGACGAACGCCCTGAAGATCTGCAAGGTGATGGATCTGGCGATGAAGACCGGTGCCCCGATCATCGGGCTCAACGACTCCGGCGGAGCGCGCATCCAGGAGGGCGTCGCGTCGCTCGGTGGCTACGCCGAGATCTTTCTGCGCAACACCCTCGCCTCGGGCGCGGTGCCTCAGATCTCGGCGATCATGGGTCCCTGCGCAGGGGGCGCCGTGTACAGCCCCGCGATCACAGACTTCACCTTGATGGTCAAGGACACGTCGTACATGTTCGTCACGGGTCCGGACGTCATCAAGAGCGTCACCCACGAAGCGGTCACGAAGGAAGAGCTGGGTGGCGCAATCACCCACAACGCCCGCTCTGGTGTAGCCCACTTCGCCTGCGAAGACGATCGTGGCTGCCTCGAGACGATCCGGGAGCTACTGTCCTTCCTCCCGTCCAACAACCTCGAGGCTCCGCCGGCCGTGGCGAGCGACGATCCGTTCGATCGCGAGGACGCGGCTCTCGACACGTTGATCCCCGCGGAGCCGAACAAGCCGTACGACATCAAGCAGCTGATCGCGGGCATCGTCGATGTGGGCCGCTTCTTCGAGGTCCACGAGCACTTCGCCGGCAACATCGTGGTGGGTTTCGCCAGGCTCGGCGGGCGCTCGGTAGGGATCGTCGCGAACCAACCCGCGGTGCTGGCCGGCTGCCTGGACATCGACGCATCGATCAAGGCCGCGCGCTTCGTGCGCTTCTGCGACGCCTTCAGTATTCCACTCGTCGTCTTCGAAGACGTCCCGGGGTTCCTGCCCGGCACCGCCCAGGAGTTCGGCGGAATCATCCGCCACGGCGCCAAGCTCCTCTACGCCTTCGCGGAGGCGACCGTGCCCAAGCTCACGGTCATCACGCGCAAAGCGTACGGCGGGGCGTACTGCGTCATGGCGAGCAAGCACATCCGGACCGATCTCAACTTCGCGTACCCGATCGCCGAGATCGCCGTGATGGGCCCAGAAGGCGCCGTGAACGTGCTGTATCGACGCGAGCTCCAGGAGGCGGATGACCCAGCCGAGCTGCGCGCCAAACGCGTGGCGGAGTTCCGAGAGCGCTTCGCGAACCCGTACGTCGCCGCGGACCTCGGATACGTCGACGAGGTCATCGAGCCGCGCACCACGCGCCGCAGACTGATCGCCGGCCTCGAGTTGATGAGCACGAAGCGGGACCGCAATCCGCCGAAGAAGCATGGCAACATCCCGCTCTGAGCGGGTCTTCGAGAAGGTCCTCGTCGCAAATCGTGGCGAGGTGGCGGTGCGCGTCATGCGGGCCTGCCGCGAGCTGGGCATCCCGGTCGTGGCGGTCTACTCCGATGCCGATCGCGACGCCTTGCACGTGCTCTCCGCCGACGAGGCCGTTCACATCGGCCCGTCGCCCTCCGCGCAATCCTATCTGAACACCGAACGCGTCCTCGAGGCGGCGCGCCGCACGGGAGCGGAGGCGATCCATCCCGGCTACGGCTTCCTTTCCGAGAACGCCGCTTTCGCTCGCGCCTGTGAGGCCGCCGGGATTCGCTTCATCGGTCCATCACCCGACGTGATCGAGCAGATGGGCGAAAAGACGTCCGCGCGCCGCATCGCGCTCGCCGCCGGCGTGCCGGTCGTCCCGGGATCCCTCGAGCCCTCGTCCGACCGCGCCGCGCTCGAGGCCGAGGCGGCGCGCATCGGCTTCCCGGTCATGCTCAAGGCCGCCGCCGGAGGCGGAGGCAAGGGGCTGCGCCTCGTGCGCGTGGCTGCCGGGCTCGGACCCGCCGTCGAGCGAGCCAGCAGCGAGGCGCGCAGCGCCTTCGGAGACGAGCGGCTCTATCTGGAGAAGGCCATCGAGCGCCCGCGCCATATCGAGATCCAGGTGCTCGCGGACTGCCACGGGAACGCCGTGCATCTGTTCGAGCGCGAATGCTCGATTCAGCGGCGCCACCAGAAGGTGATCGAGGAGAGCCCATCACCGCTCGTGACACCCGAGCTGCGCGACAGGATGGGAAGGCTCGCCCTGCGTCTGGTCGCTCAGGCCGGCTACGTGAACGCGGGGACGCTCGAATTCCTGGTGGACCAGGAGCTTCACCCCTACTTCCTCGAGATGAACACGCGCCTGCAGGTCGAGCATCCCGTCACGGAGATGGTCACCGGCGTGGACATCGTCGAGCAGCAGATCCGTATCGCCGCTGGGGAGCGGCTCGCGTTCCGCCAGGACGATCTCGAACAGCGCGGCCACGCCATCGAATGCCGCGTTTACGCTGAAGATCCGACCAGAGGCTTCCTGCCGAGCCCTGGCCGAATCAGAGATCTACGCGTGCCCGGCGGCCCCGGCATCCGAGACGATGGTGGCGTGTACACGGGCTGGACGGTTCCGGTCGAGTACGACCCGTTGATCTCGAAACTCGTGGCCTACGCGCCAACTCGCGAGGGTGCGATCGCCCGCCTCGCCCGAGCCGTCGCCGAATACCGCATCGTCGGGATTCGGACGACGCTGCCGTTCTTCGCCTGGGTGCTCGAGCAGCCAGCATTCATCGCCGGCGACCTGGATACGGGTTTCATCGACGAGCGCATGCCGCAAGCACTTGGCGACCCGTCCCCGGAAATGGAGCGAGTCGCCGCCATCGCCGCAGCGTTGAGCGCCTACCGCGCCCGGCGTGTCAGCCAGGCCCGCGGGGGCGATCAGGGCCGCGCCTCGGCCTGGTGGCGATCCGGTCTCACCGAGCAGCACCGGAAGACCTGATGCGTTTCGACGTGAGCGTCGGTGACACGACGAGGCGGATCGAGATCCGCCCGAATGGCGCTGGCTACCTCGTGACGGTCGACGGCGAGAGCCTGGAGATCGACGCGCGGGACACGGGCTCTGGCGGCCTGAGCCTGCTGCTCGGCGAGCAGAGCGTCGAGGCCGGCCTCGAGGCCCGTGACGACGGCTACACGGTATTCTTGGAGGGTTGCAGCTACGACGTGTCCGTACGCCCGGCCGGCGCCGGTGAGTCGGCCCGTCGCGAGCCGGCAACCGGACCGGCACGTCTCGTCGCGCCGATGCCGGGCAAGATCGTCCAGGTGCTGCATCAGGTCGGCGATCGGGTCGCGGCGGGAGACGGTCTCGTGGTCATGGAGGCCATGAAGATGGAGAACGAGCTCAAGACCCCTCGCGAGGGCCTCGTCAAGGAGATCGCCGTGAACGAGGGACAGGCCGTCGAAACGGGAGCGCTGCTCGCCCTCGTCGAGTGAGAGCTAGAAGCAGCCGCGGCTCGCTGGCGCGGCGCCGTCTGCTGGGCCTGTTGCTGCTTTTGGCGCTCGGCGGCTGGTTGCGCTGGGGCCTTCCCGTCTGGTCCGCCCAGCTGATCGGGGTTGGCTTGCAGGGCCTGTTCAACCGTCCCGCCTCCGTCGGCAGTGTGAGCTTCCATCTGCTCCCGCTCAGCGTCGAGATTCGGGACGTCTGGGTCCAGGGTCAGACCCCCAGCTCACCGCCGTTCATCGAGGTACCCCGCGCCGTCGCGGTGCCGACCCTCGGCCCGCTCTGGGGCCGTCGCATCGAGCTGAGCGAGCTGACCCTCGAAGGACTGCGCCTGCGAATTCACGCCTTCCTCGCCGGGGGCGACGACATTCCCCGCGGTGGCGGGGGCGGGGGCGGTGGCCTCGAGCTGAGCGTGAGCCGGCTCGTCATCAGCGACGGTGAGTTCTCCCTCGATCACAGGCGCCTCCCCCTCGAGTTGGACCTGCCGGACTTCCGTGGGCGTCTGGCCTCGCCTCCCCGCGGCTTCTTGGAAGGGACCGTCAGCTTTGGCCCGGGCCGCCTGCGTTTCAACAACGGTCCACCGCTTCCTTTCGGCACCGATATCGAGCTGATCGTGGAAGGGCGGCGGCTGAAGGTCGCCAAGGGTCGTCTGTTCACGAACGAGATCGACCTCGCCTACACCGGCGAGATCACCCTTCAGGATCCCCCCTCGGGGCTGTTCCAGCTTGCCGGGCCCGTGAGCCTCGCCGAGCTCGATCGCTATGTCATGCGCACGCCGTTCGCGATAGCTGGACAGGCGCATTTCGACGGCTTCCTCACCGTGGTGGGCTCGCGCTTGCGGCTCGAGGGGGACTTTCAGGGAACGGATGGCCGCTTCGATGGCGTTCCGGTGCCGAGCTTCCGGTCGGCGGTGACTTGGAATGAGACCGGCGCGCGCTTCAGCGGCCTGGAAATCGAGACCCTTGGCGGGTCGGGTGTGCTCGAGCTCGCCCTTCCGCCGCCGCCGGAGCCGCGCTCTCTCTCCGGCAGCTTCGACGGGCTCGACGCCGAGGAGACCATCGACTGGCTTTTCGATCTGCGACCCTCAGGCCTCGGGGCGTCGGCCAGCGGCCTGTTCGACATCCACTGGCCACGGGGACGGTTCCGCGAGCTGACGGGCGACGTCGATGCGGAACTCAGCTCCCGTCCGGGCGGCCGGACACCGCTTCAAGGGCGTTTGGAGTGGAGCGCCGAAGAGGGTCATCAGCGGCTCGATATCACGGATCTCGAAACACCCACCACGGCCGCGCGTCTCGGCGGGGAAATCGCTTTAGATCGGACGACCGACCTCGATCTCTCCGTCACGAGCAGCGACCTCCGCGCGAGCGACGATCTGATTCGGCGCTTGCGCTACGCCGTCGGCATCGACGACGTGGCGCTCGTGGGCGTCTCAGGGTCCGGTCGCTTCGAGGGGCGCTGGGTCGGGTCACTGCGAGCGCCGATCTACCGGGGTCGTTTCACGGCGTCGAGATTGGGCTACCTCGATGTGGACTGGGGCGCAGTCGATGGGGCCGGCGAGCTCAATGGAGCCGCGCTTCTGGTCGAGTCGCTCCAAGCGAGTCGGGGCGGGGCTCAGCTGGGACTGACCGGGAGCATGGAAACGGGGTTCTGGGGTGAAGAAGATCACCTCGCCATGCGGGCGGAGCTCGATAGCTGGCCGGCCGAGGACTTCGTCAAGGCCTTCGCCTGGGACCTCGGATTCGTGGGTCCGATCGCGGGTCGCGCCGAGCTCACCGGTCGACGAAGCCGACTCGAGGGCAGCGCCGAGCTCCGCTCGAAGCGCGGCAGCTACCTCGACATCCCCCTTTCCGACCTCGACGCGCGCATGCGCTTCCACGGTGGCGTCACCGAGGTGACGGCCCTGGAGGCCGCCGTCGGGAAGGGTCGGGTGACACTGCGCGGAAGCCTCACGGACCTCGGCAGCTACGACGGGACGCTCACACTCGACGCGGTGGACGCCGGGGTCCTGCTGGGGGCCGCTGGCGGGGAACCGGGATGGGGCGGTCGCCTTTCGGGAGAGGTCACGCTCCAGGGGCCGCTCGATCGCCCGCGACTCGCGGCGACGCTGCGCTCGCGCCGCATTTTCTACGGAGACGAGGGCGTCGGAGCCCTCGAGGCGCTGCTGGTCGGGCACGGCGACGGCGACGTCGTCATCGACGCCTCGTTGACCTCTCCCCGGCTCGCCATCGAGGCGCGCGGTCGGGTCGCGGCCGCGGCTCCCCACGGGGCCGAGCTCGAACTGTCGGCGGCCGAGACGAGCCTCGACCCCTTCGTGCGCGTGTTCCAGCCCGCGCTCCCCAGCTCCCTTTCGCTGATCGCCAGCGGCGACGCCGCGCTGCACGGGCCACTTCTGCGCCCGAGTGAGATCGAAGGCGTGATCCGAGTCCGGACGCTCGAGCTGGCGCTTCCCGAGCTCGAGCTGCGGACGCCCGAGCCGGTGACGGTCACCCTCGCGGCGGGGCGGGTGAACCTCGGCAGGATCTCGCTGGACGGTACCGCTTCCCGGCTCGTCGTCGCCGGGACCGCCGACCTCGGAGAGGAGCAGCTGGACATCGCCGTGGATGGCTCCGCCGACCTGGGTGCCCTGCTCGGGGCGTTCTCCCGCAAGCTGCGAGGCAGCGGCTCGGCGCGCGTCTCGATCGCGGTGGGAGGTGAGCCGCGCGATCCCAGCGTCGACGGCACGCTCGAGTTTCAGGACGCGGCGGTTCGCTACCGAGGCTTCCCTCACGGCATCGAAGCGCTGCGCGGGACACTTTCGATCCGCGACTCGGCCGCCCAATTCGAGAACGTGCGCGGGCGCTTCGGGGGCGGCGACGTGGAAGCCCGCGGTCGAGCCAGCTTCCGCGCCAGCGGGCTCGAGTCCTACGAGGTAGAGATCGAGGGTCGCGGCCTGACGCTGCGTTACCCCGAGGGCTTGCGCAGCATCATCGAGACTCGCTTGCGTTTGTTCGGCGACGAAGAAGCTCGCTGGATCACGGGCGAGATCGACGTCAACCAGGCGAGCTGGAGAGAGCGCTACGACCTGGCGACGGAGCTGCTCGCGGCGAGCCCGGACCCGAGCGCGAGCGCAGGGCTCGGCGACGACATGCGTCTCGACCTCCGGATCCGCGCCCCCGGCACGCTCCGGATCGACAACAACCTCGCGACGCTTCAGGCCCAGGCCGACCTCACGCTTCAGGGGACGATCTCGGAGCCGGTGCTTCTGGGCCGCGCCGAGATGCAGCGAGGCCGTGTCTACTTCCAGGGCCATACATACGTCATCCGGACGGGGCGGCTCGACTTCGCGAACGCGCAAGGCATCGATCCCATCTTCGATCTCGAGGCCGAGACCCGCGTCCGCTCCTACCGCGTCACGCTCAAGCTCAACGGGACGCTCGACCGCGTCTTTCCGACGCTGACGTCGGAGCCCCCGCTGTCGCCTGTGCAGATCCTCAACCTGCTCGCCGGTGGCGACGAGCGCACCATCGAGAGCCTCACCCAGGTCCGTGCGGAGCAGAACCTGCTCGCGGCGGCTGGGGCGGCCACCCTCGCCACGGGGGCGATCAGCGAAGGCATCGGGCTCGAGCGTGAAGCGGAGCGCCTGTTCGGACTCGACCGCTTCTCGATCGACCCGTCGCTGCTGCGCACGAGCGCCCGCAACCCGAGCGCGCGCATGACGCTGGGCAAGCGCGTCACGCCGGATCTCACCTTCTTGTACTCCTTCGATCTTCGTGGCAACGAGGAGCGCGTCATCTCGATGGAGTACAACGTCTCCGATCGTCTGTCGCTTCTCTTCACGCAATCCGAGCCGGGCGGCCTGGGCATCGACGTCCGCCTGCTGCACAGCAGATGAGCTGGCTTCTCACCCTCGGCTTGATCAGCGCGCTGGTGGTGCAGGACGGAGGGGTTCCCGTTTCGAGGGTCGTCGTCGACGTTTCCGCAGAGGAGCAGGATCGCCTCGCGCGCTACTCGGTGATCGAGGTGGGCGTGCCGCTCGATCCCGAGGCGGTTCGCCGCAGCGTCGAGCTGATTCACGCCACGGGTCTCTACAGCGACGTCAGGGTGACGACGGAGGCGGGCCCCGACGGGCTCGAGGTGGTGATCAGGCCGGTTCCCACGCCGCGTTTTGCCCGCATCGAGCTGGCGGCGACGGCCCCTCTGATGGCGGGCCAGGTCCGAGACATCACGCGCCTGCGTCGGAGCGACGTGCTGTGGCCGGAACGCATCGAGCAAGCGGCTCGAGATGTGGGCGTGGCACTGGTCGAGCGCGGCTGGCTCGAGGCACGTGTCTCGGCGTACGCCGCGGGCCCCGTCACCGAGGCGGCCCTGGTGTTCGAGGTGGAGAACGGCCCGCTCGCCCGGCTCGCCTCCGTCGCAGTGACCGGGGCGGGGCTCGGGACCCAGCAACGAGAACTGCTGCTGGGCCTCGCCCGGCCGCGCCCGGGAGAGGCGTTCGAGCGAGCCCGATCGACACGAGCCGCGACCGCGATGCGCGACGAGCTGGTGCGCCTGGGACGCTGGCAAACGACGGTGGAGGCCATCGAGTCTTACGATCCCGCGACGGGGCGAGTCGACCTGACCTTCGAGGTGAAGGCGAGCCCGCCCACGTTCGTCGAGTTCCGCGGCGCCGACCTGGGCAGCTCTCTCGAGGGGCGCATCGAGCGCCTGCTGCGCGAGGGCTTCGTCGCCGTCGACGCGCTTGGCGAAGCCGCGGACGAAATCGAGAACGAGCTGGCGAGGCGCGGTCACCGAAATGCCTTCGTCACGCAGCACGAGGAGCGAACGCCACGGTCTCTGACGCTCGTTTTCGATGTGAAACCCGGACCACGCTCTTTCGTGGCTTCGGTGTCGCTCGAGGCCGCCCCGGAGGGCGCGACACGGGTGGTGCTCGAGACGCGGCCGGACGAGCCGCTCGTCGAAGCGATCCTCGAGTCGGACAGCGAAGCGCTCGAGTCGTACCTGCGGAGCCACGGCCACCCGAATCCCCAGGTCGAGATCTCTGCGGCTGAGGACGGCGGCTTCGTGCCCGTCGTCTTCAGGGTCGACGCCGGCCCGTTCGTGCGGCCGCTCCGCGTCGAGGTGGAGAACGCGGCACCCGAGGTCGAGCCCCCGCAGCTGATCCAGCAGCCGGGCGAGCCGTACGACGTTACCGCCCTCGCGCGCGATCGGGAAGCCCTCTTGAGCGCGCACCGGAACACGGGCTACGGCGACGCTGAAGTGACGCCGCGCATCGTCGAGGCAGAGCCCGGTGCCGTCGTGGTCGTCTACGAGGTCGAGCCGGGTCCCCGCACGGCAATCGACCGCATCGTGATCGCGGGCCTCGACCAGACGCGAGACGAGGTCGTGCGGCGCGAGCTTCGTGTCAGCGAGGGCGAAGCGCTCTCGCTCGAGCGGCTGCTCGAGACGCGCCGACGGCTCAGCAGGCTCGACATCTTCCAGAGCGTCGAGATCCACGAGATCGAAGCCGAGGCCGGGCGACGCAGCCTCGTGGTCTCGGCACGCGAAGCGCCGCGCACGCTGTTCGCCTACGGGATCGGGTACTCGGAGCGCGAGAAGGTACGCGCGAGCCTCGAGATCACGCGCCGCAATCTGCTGGGGATGAACCGCAGCCTGTCGCTCTTCGGCCGTGTGAGCTTCACCGGCAGCCGTGTCGTCGGGACCTTCCGTGAGCCCTACCTGTTGGGCAAGCAGTTGGACCTCTTCGTGAGCGGCTTCCGCGAAGAAGAGGACCGGGAGACCTTCGATTTCATTCGCTACGGCGCTCAGGCGCAGACGGCGCGCAACCTGTCGGGGCCGTGGAGCCTCATCCTCCGCTACGGGTTCCAGGAGACACGCACCTTCAACGTCGACGTCCCGCCCGAGGAGATCGATCGGGAGTTCCTGCAATCGACGTTCTCCGGTCCCTCGACTTCGGTCGTGCTCGACACGCGCGACGATCCCCTGGAGCCCGACGGAGGCACCTTCTTCGGCACCGATGTCGAGATCACGGCCAAGGCGCTCGGCGGGGACAGCTTCTGGCGGGCCTTCGCGCAGCTCTCTCGCTACGAGCGCGTTCACACGCGGGTGCTGCTCGCGATGGGCGTCCGCATCGGTCTCGCGGGCAGCTTCGCCGGCGCGCCGGATCGGCTGCCGTTGCCCGACCGCTTCTTCTCGGGTGGGGACTACGGCCCGCGGGGCTTTCCCGTGGACGGTGTCGACCCGACCGGCGGCAACGCGATGGCGTACGCGGGCCTCGAAGCGCGGATCGACCTCATCGGGCGACTCTCACTCGGTCTCTTCACGTCCGTGGGGAACATCTATCCTCTCGCGTCGGACTTCGACCCCGGTGACCTGCGCGAGATCGCCGGGGCCGGTCTCCGCTATAACAGCGCGTTCGGTCCGATCCGGGCGGACTGGGGTTTCAAGCTCGACCGGCGCGACGGGGAGTCTTCGTCTCGCTTTCACTTCACGGTCGGCCATGCGTTCTGAGCGGCCGGGCATCCGCCGCGTGGTGCTGTGCCTGGCGGTTGCGGTCCTCATCGCCGCGCCAGCAGCCCCAGCCCAATCGGCCCGTCTCGTCGAGCGCGTGCTGGCTGTCGTCGACCGTCAGATCGTCTTTTCGAGCGAGGTCCGACTGGTCCAGGCGCTGCGCGGCGTCGACGCCGAGGCGGCCCGCGAGGCGCTCATCGACGAGTTGCTGATGTATCAGGAGGCGGTGCGTCTGCACCGCGACACGCTGTCATCCGCCGCTTTGGAGCCGGTGTTCGAAGGCCTGAGGAGCCGGCTTCCGGCATCCATCGCGAGCGACGTCTCAGCCGTGAGGCGTCTGGCACACCGTCAGCTCGTGATCCTCGAGTACATCGAGTTCCGCTTCCGGCCCTTGTCCGTTGCCACGGAAGAGGAGGTCGAAGCGCAACGGGCCCGCCGGGAAGACCTCTCTCTCGAGTCGGCGCGAGAGCTGATCGAGCGACGTCGCCTCGACGAGCGGGTGGAGCAGTGGATCGCGGACCTGCGGTCGGGGGCGCGAATCCGCTACACAGAGCTCGACGCCGAGAGCGAGATCAACGCTTCGCGGCCGTGACGGTGCGGTAGCGCCCCAACCAGCCGTTCAGGACGATGCGGCCGATGTCCAGAAAGGCGATGATGCCGCGCAGCGTCGTCACGCGCGTCGCTGCGTCGTTGCGCCACGTCACGCCGACCTCGCTCACAGAGAGCCCGGCGCGCTTCGCGAGGTACAGAGCCTCTACGTCGAATGCGAAGCCGTCGAGCAACGCAGCGGCGAAGATGAGGTCTGCGGCATCGCCAGCGAACAGCTTGAAGCCGCACTGGGTGTCGCGAATCCCGGAAACGACGAACACCCTGACGATTCCGTTGAAGAGCCGGCCGACGTTTTCCCGGAAGGAGGGCTGGTGGATCTCGATGCGCGAGTCCTCGAGTGCACGCGAGGCGATCGCGATGTCGACGCCGGCGTCGAGGTGGGCCATCAGCTTGGGCAGATCTTCGATGGGAGTCGAAAGGTCGGCGTCGCTCATGAGTCGGCGCGCGCCCGTCGCCGCGAGCATCCCCCGCCTCACCGCGTGGCCCTTGCCGCGATTTCGGCCCAACCGGATCACGGAGCCGAGCCCGCCGACCACCCGTTCGGCGCGCTCTGCGGTGTCGTCGTCGGAGCCGTCGTCCACGACGATCAGCTCGAACGACCAGGCCTTCTCTGCCAGATAACGCTTGATCTTCTCGAGCGTCTCGGGCAGCCGCCCCGCCTCGTTGTAGGCCGGGATCACGATCGACAGCCCGGGTGCGGCGCTCAATGCGGCTCCCCGGCGAGGTCGCTGAGCAGCCCCGCAATTCCGAGGTCCAGGCCCTGGAGCCTCAGCTCGGCCGCGCTCCAGTGCACCTCGTCCATCAGGTAGCCGAGTCGTCCCGTCTCTGGCGGCAGCCGCTTCGTCACGTCGGCTCGTAGCTCGACGCGCCGAGAGACGACCTCCTCGAGAAACTCCGCGAGCTGCGCGACCGTGGCGTCCAGGTCGTGATGGCGCAGCACGTGATCGCGCGCGATACCCCCCATCGAGGCGCAGAGCTCGGGCCGTGAAAGTAGCGCGTCGAGCAGCGCCCGCAACTCGACGACCTCGCCATCCCCGAGCCCTACCGGGGCGACGCACCCTTCGGGAAACTCCTCGCTCGCGGGACTTCCCGCCGTGACGAGGGCCGGACGCCCGACTCCGAGGGCGCGAACGAGGGCTCCCGAGATCTCGCCGCGTGTAGGAAAACGAAGCGCGACGACGACGTCGGCCGCGGCGAGCGTGAGCTCGAAGTCCTCGAGGCTCAGACGCCCGGTATGAACGAGTCCCTCGCCGAGGCCGGTGTCGCGGGCGAGGCGCTCGAGCGGGAGGCTCGGCTCCGCGGCGCCGGCGACGACCAGGCGCAGCTCACGATGACGTTCGCGCAGCGGCGCAACGGCGCGCATCACGACATCGAGGCGCTTGCTCAGCGTCGCCAGGCCAGGACTGACCACGAGCTTGGCCTCGGCTTCGAGACCGAGGCGCGCCCTGGCCTCCCGCCGCGGCGGCGGCTCGATCGGCAGCGAGAGGTGGTGTGGCAGGTGCAGAACCGGCCGCTCCGCAAGTCGGCGCCCAGCACGCCGCGCCACGTAGTCAGTCAGGCCGACCACGGCCAGCGCCGATTCGAGTACACGGGCGTTGAGGGGGTAGAGCGCGGGCAGCAGGTCGCCGCCGAGCCCACGGGTGATCTGGCGTCCGACGAAAGTGCCATCCGCGCCGTGCTCCCTGCGAATCTCCCGAAGGTACGCAGCCTGGCGACCGCGAGCCACGGTCTCGCTGAGCACCAGCTCGTGGAGGTTCCACTCGTGCAGGAACGCGACACCAGGACGTTCCAGTGCGGCGCGGTAGACGTAGGCGTGTGCCGGGGAGTTGCCGAGATGATAGACGTCGATATCGCAATCGTGATTCTCGCCGGGCCGTGCGAGAGGTACGCCGGTCGGCTCGCAGGCATCCGGATCCTCCACGACGGCGACCAGCCCGGCATGCCGCGCCAACCCGGGCAGCGATTCCGCGACGTAGTCGGCGATCCCCGACGAGCTCGGCGGCAGGGGGCTCCAGATGGCCAGTCGCATGCCGCGCTATTCCAGGAACTCTACGAACCTGTCGATCACGTGGTCCCAGCTGATCCCGCCAACGCGCTCCTGACCGGCCTCACCCAGCTCCTCCAATCGACTTACGGGCTCCTGCCACAATCGATCGATCGCCGCAGCAATCGCTTCGGCGGTGGGTTCGGAGACGAGCCCGTTCTCTCCGTCGCTCACGAACTCGAGCGGTCCGCCGGCATCGGTGGTCGTCACGACGGGCTTCCTGGCGAGGAAGGCCTCGACCGTGACGTAGCCGTAGTCCTCGTTGAGAGGCGCGTAGTAGGCGGCGCGACAACGGGCGTAGAGATCGACGAGGTCGTCGGCCGACACGAAACCGAGCAACTCGACGCGATCCTCCACCCCCAGGCGCTCGATCTGCTTCTGAAGCTCCGCCTCGAGCGGTCCGCTGCCCGCGATCTTCAGCCGGGCTCCACAGCGGGTTCGCGCCATGGCGTCAATCGCCAGGTCGAGTCGCTTCAGCCGGTCGAGACGCCCCGCGTAGAACAGGAAATCTCCGTACTCTTTGGTGCAGTAGCGGCCGAGGTGGTGTGGAGGCGGATAGAGCGGCGTGGCGGGCAGCTGGTTGTAGTGGCTCAGTCGGTCGGCCACGTTCTTCGAGATCGTAAATATCTCGCGACACTCCCCGAGCCCGGCGGAGTCCATCGAGTGGATCGCGGTGCGGATCTGCTGATCCTCGGGGCTGTCGGTCAGGGAGCCATAGGGCGTGCCGAACAGGTCGTAGGCCTCTCGGTGTTGGTGAAAGAGCCAGGGGACCTTGACCGGATGGCGCACGAGGTAGCTGGGAAACTTGGTGGGGATCACGAGGTCGATCGGTGTGCCATTGCTCTCTGTGACGTCGAACAGTCGCCACGCCAGAGCCTGCCGCACCAGCTCCGAGACCGGATACCACTTGAAAGGCACGTTCGCGACGTCCACGCGCAGGCCGCGTCGCTCGAGGTTCTGGCGCAGCTCTTCGACCAGAATCTCCGCCCCGCCTGTCACGAAAGGCGCCTGAGCGGCGCAGATCAGGACGCTCTTCATGCGCCGCCGAGACGCTGCTCGAGCCGCGCGACGCGGGCCCGGAGGTCTCGGAGGTCGTAGCGAAGGCCCGATCCTCCCCGCTCGGCGCGAGAAAGAACGAGGTCGATGCGCCTGACGAGATCGTGCACGTGCGCGACCAACTCCTCCTGGAGAATCAGGTGGCGCTCGTCGATCTCCTGCAGATGCCGCCCGTGCACGCCGAGAACGTCGTCGTAGTGCTGGTGGGTGTGAGCAAAGCGCTGGTCGAGATACTCGAGCAGAGAGTTGTCGAGTTGGACCTGCCGAGAGTTGAAGGTCACCTGAGCGTCCAGAGCCGGACCGAGCAGTCCCATCAAGAACCGCGCCAGCACGCCCCTCAGTCCCGCCTTCGGGAGCGCAAGCTGGACGTTAGCCGACTCGTTCAGCGCGCTCGCATCGGGCGACTCTGGCGCAGCTCTACGCTCCGGCGGAGCGACCGGCTCCGGAGGCCGCGGCTCGCGCGGCTCCAAGCCGGCGTCGGCCTCGGGTTCCTCCGTGGCACGACTCCCGATTTCCTCGCGGATCCGGCGCAGCTCGTCCGCGACCCGTTCTCGCTCGTCACTCATGAGAAAAACGCCGCACCTTTCTGCAGGATTCTAACCACACGCCCCCACGCTCCCGGAGCACTAGTGGCTTCGCTTGCGAGCTACGGCCAGAGCGCTCGTTCCGATCGGCAGGCTGATCCGGCGAACGATGCGCGCCTCGAGCTCGAGCAGCTTGCGGAAGCCCCACTCGAAAGGACCCGGAAGCAGACCGACGTCCGACCCCTCGCGGCCGGTGGCGCGGTCCAGGCGGCGCCTCAGGTAGACGAGCGGCAGCAGAAAGAAGTTGCAGTAGCTGGCGCGCCAGACCTCGAAGCCCGCCCCGTGAAGCAGGGACTCGAGCTCCGCGAGCGTGTAGCGATGGCGCGAGAGGACCGCGTCGTCGTGGGCGCCCCACAGTGCGCGAAAGGCGGGGACACGTACGAGGACCAGACCGCCCGGGCGCAGCACACGGGCCATCTCCGTCACGGCGGCCGTGTCGTTATCGATCCAACGATGGTACAGAACGTCGAAAGACGTGACGCAGTCGACGCTCTCGGCCGCGAGCGGTAGGCGCTCGACCGACGCGAGCGCCGCTCGTACGCCGCGCTCCCGGCACAGCCGCACGGCTTCTTCCGACACGTCGACGCCGATCGCCTGCCCGCGGTGGGAGAGGTGGAGCAGGTTCAGACCGCTGCCGCACCCTGCGTCGAGGAAGCGCACGCCGCGCCCCGCCGCGTGGACGCGGATCGCCTCGTCGAGCAGCGCGAAGCCGATCGCACGCATTCCGGCGTACCACCACTGAGTTTCCTCCGCGTCGAACATGCGGCGGTACTCGACATTCTTCAAGTCTCTCGCCGCTCGAAGCGGACGCGGTCGATCGCCGCTTCGCCGCCGGGTCCCGTCTCGAGAGCCAACTCGTTCAGCTCGCGACGCCAGTACCCGTCTGGAACCTGGAAGCGCAGCTCCTCGAGATCCGGGAGCAGCGGCAGCATCGCCACCGGCCGACCGTTCACGGCAACCGAGAGGTGTCCCCGCCCGCGCGCGCGCAGCACGACCGCGAGGGATTGCGGCACGTCCAGCGGTACGAAAAGACGCGCTCGCCCCTCGATCGTGCGACACACGCCTTCGTCGCAGGCGTGGCGCCGCGCCCAACCTTCCCCGAGCAGTGCGGGGTCGACGCGATCGTCGCCGATGTCGATGACGCCGGCCAGGTTGTTCTGCCGATAGAAGAGATACTGGCCCACCATCAAGTCGTACTTCTGGACGGGGAGATCGTGTCGGGCCGCGAAGATCCAGTTGGCTGGCCAGGCCATCGGCGTTCCCACCCATTCGGAAACGAAGTCGGCGCTGTTCTCGGTGACGCGGGCGAAGGAGACCGTGTCGTCGCGAGGGATGCGATTGCGCCCGTACTGATCCATGAAAGCGAAGTTCCAGGCGATCAGGGCGAGCGCGGCGCCACAGGCGGCGGCCCCCGGCTTGCGGGCGACCGTCAAGCGCAGCCACTGCGCGCAGGCGGCGATCCCCAAGGCGAGGAGTGGCAAGAGCGAATCGAAACGCCGATTGGAGAACGAGCCCCCGGCCCACCAATCGCCGGAGCAGGCGTTGACGTAACTCATTATGGCAACTGGTACGAGCAGCATGATCGCCGTCCGAAGGTCGCGCCGCGCGAGCACCAGCAGGCCCACAAAGCCCGCCCACAGCAACGGCGTCCAGTAGAGCAGCCCGTGACGCGACGAGAAGAACGTCTGGAGCAGGTACGGGTGGTCCAGACGCAGGAAATCGGCGCCGTGAGGAGGGTCGGCCAGCAGGAAGCTGCCGAAGATCGCCTTCCACGCCAGCAGCTGCGGGAGCGCCCCGACGCCGAATGCGGCGAGGGTTGCGAGGCCGACGACGACGGCCCGCGCGGGTCGCATGCGCAGCGGCGGAAGCAGCGAGAAGGCCGGCAGCAGCAGCAGCACGGCGCTCTGCCAACGCACCGTGGCGCCGAGTCCGATCACCAGACCCAGCACGACCGCCCTCTTGTCGGAGAGGCTGTGTCGCTCGGGCCACCAGACTGCGAGAGTGAGCGCCGCGAAGAAGAAGCTTCCCGAGTGGCTCATCACGGGCTCGTAGACCGCGTACCAGATCAGGAACGTGGCGTAGAACAGCACCAGGGTGCTCATCGCCGCTTCCGGAAACGGGAAGCGGCGTCGCATCACGCCGAAGACCAGCAGGGAACCCACGACGCCGTAGAACAGACTCGCCAGGGTCACCGCGCGGATGTGATAGCGAGAGTAGCCGTCCTCCCTCGCACCGAGGATTCGCGCCGCGACGTCTCCGGCGGCGTAGAACGGCATCCACATCAGGCTCGGGCCCACGGAGAAGATCGTGCGCCGGTGGCCCGTCGCGGTCAGGTTGGTCTTGTCGTAGCGGTCGAGTATTCCGAAGTGAGCGAACTCGTTGGCGAAATCCAGGTCGCCATCGATGTAGAGCGAGCGCACGTGGCTGTAGTACTCGACGGCGTCGGCGTCGAGGCGAGGTACTGGCAGCGCGAGCTGAAGAGCCAGAGCGGGGACCAGCAGCAGCGCCGCCATGAGCGCGAGTTCACGGTTCGCGGCTCTCGCTTTGCTCACACCCGCTCCGGGTCGAGGCCGAGCCCGCGCGCGGCCTGTCGGGCCGCCTCGCGGCCGAGGCTGAACGCGCCGCTGATCGTGCGGTCGTGGGGGTGGAGCTGGCAGGAGTCGGTCAGAAAGAGGTTGGCGACGGGCGTTTCGATCGAAGGCGTCGTCTTCAAGTAGTCGGTCCGGCAGATCGGCTGCGCGAAGCGGTCCCGGAACACGCTCCAACTCTTGACCCAACTCGGATCGAACGCCGGATTGATCAGCGCGAGCGCGTCCGAGTAGCTGGCCAGCACGCCCTCGTCGGTCTGGTCATAACGAGGGTCGTCGGCGGGCAGGTACTGCGGCACGTAGAGCACCTTGTCGCCGCCCAGCTCCGGCATCGGGTTCAAGTTGGTGTACTCGATCATGCCGGCGAACGGCACGCGCGGGTCGTTCGTGTTGACCCAGAAGAACGGCGTCACGGATCGATGCAGGCGCAGAAACAGGCAGAAGATCCCGATCGTCGGGATGCTCTCGAGCGCGGCGACGTAGTCGCCGCCGAGGCCCGTGGCGAGCTTCCGGAAGCGCGACGTCGTGATGGTGGAGATGACAGCATCGGCAGGACGCAGCTCGCCGCCGACACGCACGCCCGTGACCTTGCCGTTCTCGATCACGATCTGCTCGACCGGCGCCCCGATCTCGATCTTCCCGCCCGCCTGCTGGAATGCTGCGGCCAGGCCATCGAGGGCGGTCCTGGACCCGCCCTCGATGTAGCCGAGCTCCTCGCGCCAGGCGGACTTGCGCGAGCGTGAGAGCCGCACCATGCGGGCCCAGATCCAGGCCGCGCTGATCTGATCGGCGAAGCCTGCGAACTTGAACCGCATCAACGGTGCCCAGATCACCTGGTAGGCGCGCTCACCGAACATCTGACGGAGCCACTCGGGCGCGGTCTTGTTCGCGATGTCGCGCTCCTTCATCCGCTGGCAGAGCTTCAAAGCGATACCGGCGCGCAGCCGGTCGAAGAAGCTCAGGGGCCGGAATGCGAGCAGCTCGAACGGCGTCAGGAAGGGATAGAGCGTCCCGTCGACGAAGTACGCCATTCGCGAACTGCGCCACTTGAGCTTGTGCGCGAGGCCGAGCTCGTCGAGCGTCTCTTCGAGATCGTCATCACCCCTGCAGACGAAGTGGTAGTAGCGTTCGATCAGCGTCCCCTCGGTCTCGAACGAGCTGGCGAGCCCGCCGAGGACGGGCGCAGCCTCGAGGAGCGTCACCGCGGCCCCCTGCTTCTGTAGCGCGTGTGCGGCGCGCAGGCCGGCCGGGCCGCCTCCGATCACGAAACCACGCGGCGTGCCCGCCACCCCTCAGCCTCCCACTCTCGCGAATACGACCGCGTCGACGAAGAGCGGCGTGCCGTCTGTCTCGATCACCACGTCGTTGAGCTCGCGGCGCCAGAACGCTCGAGAGGTGCGGATCCGATGCTCGCCCCACTCACTGCCGGCCATGAACTGCCCGGCGGGGACGTCGTTGACGAGGACGCGCACGGGCACGGACTCCCCCGCCGTTGCGCTGCGCACGCTCAGCTCGAGATCGAGCGGCACGTCGAGCGGCGCGAGCAGGCGTGCGCGCCCGTCGAGCCGCCGCGCGCTTCGCGCGGAGTGAGTCAGCCTGCGGCTCCAGCCCTCGCCCAACAGGGCTTCGTCGCCGGGGATGCCGAGCTCTATGTGTCCGCCGAGATTGTTCTGCCGATAGAAAAGATACTTGCCCACGGCCAGATCGAACTGGTCGGGGCCGAGCCGCCGGCTGCGCGCAAACGTCCAACTCGCCGGCCATGTGGTGGGAAAACCGACCGCTTCAGACACGACCTGGGCCGCCCCACGTGCCAGATGCTGAAACGCCACCGGTTGGTCGCGAGGCAGCATGCCTCGCTGCACCTGCTCGGCCAGGGTCACGTTCCACACGACGAAGGGCGCTCCCGCCAACACGAGAACCAGAGCGGGCCGGCGACGGAACCAGCCCCACGCGACGTCGATGCTCACCGCGAGGCCGAGCGAGAGAAAGGGGATCAGGCTGTCGAAGCGCCGGTTGGAAAAGGACGCACCCGCCCACCAGTCGCCCGCGCAGAAGTTGACGTAGGTCATGATCAGAAGCGGCGCGAGGAGCGGCAGCGCGAGAGGACGCCGTCGGAGCAGCAGGCCACAGAAGCCGAGATAACCGAACCACAGCACGGGCGTCCAGCTCAGCAGGCCGTGGCGCGACGAGAAGAGCGTGTTGAGGATCCACGGGTGATCGAGCCGCACGAAGTCCGCGCCGTGCGGAGGATACCTCAGCAGCCACTCGTCGTAGAGGGCCTTCCAAGCGGCCATCTGGGGGAAGACCCCGATCAGGACGCCGGCACCACACAAGGCGCCGAGACCGACCAGCCGGCGGAGGGCCCGCGGCTCACGCAGCAGCGCCCGAAGCAGCTCTAGGCCGGGGAGCACCAGCAGCACGCCATTCTGCCAGCGAACACACATCGCGAGCCCGAGCATCGCGCCGAGGTAGAAGTAGCCCCATGCGTCGCGCCCGCTGTTTCGATCGCGATCCCACAGCCAGATCACGTAGGCGGCGAGACACGCCGACGGGCCGTGTGAGTAGGTGGGTTGCCAGACCATGTACCAGTGGACGAACGTCGCGAGCCAGGCCAGCAGCGCCGCGAGCAGTGCGGTGAAGGGTCGAAAATGGCGGCTCAGCAGGGAGTGGATCAGCAGAATCGCGGCGAAGCCGTACGAGAGGCCGCCGAGCGCCACGGCGTTCCTGTGGTGCGGACCGTATCCGGAGAGGTCGACGTCTCCGCCGAGCCAGGACTCGAGACGAGCCAGGCCCTCGCCCGCCACGAAGAACGGCGTCCAGCAGATCGCCGGGCCGATCGAGTAGATCGAGCGGCGCAAGCCGGTGCGGGTCAAGACCTGCAGGTCTCCGCGCTCGATCATCCCGTAGTGCGTGTACTCGTTCGTGAGGTCGAAGTCGCGGTCCTTGTTGAGCGAGCGGACGAACACGTAGTAGCTCAAGCCGTCGCCGTTGAGGCGTCCGCCGGCGACGTGGAAGTGCACGAGGGTCGGCAGCAGCAGCGAGAGCAGCACGAGCACACCGACCTGGGGTGGGGGCCGGCCGCGGCGGCGGCGCACGCCGTAGCGCGTCCACACGAGCCCGAGCAGCAGGGCGGCGCGTGTCGCCACGCCGAGGGCACCGGTCTCGATGCGACCGAGCAGCAACGGCGACGTCGTACCCGTGACCAGGATCACGAACAGGTCGAGCGCCACGACGACGATCAGTGCAGTCGTGATGCGAGCCGCCCGATCGCTCATGCGGCGCGATCTGCCAGGAGCTGCTCATAGAGCCGAATCGTGCGCGCGGCGATGGCCGGCCAGTCGAAGCTCTGCTCGACGCGCCGTCTCGCGTTCTCGCCCAGCTGGGTCCGCAGCGCGGCGTCGGAGCACAGCTCGTCGATCGCGAGGGCGAGCGAGGCCACGTCACCGGGTTCGACGATGCGCCCGGTTTCGCGATCGACCTTGTCCGGGATGCCGCCGGCGCGGGTCCCGACGACGGGTAGCCGATGGGCCATCGCTTCGAGCGTGACGAGGCTCGAGCCCTCGAAGCGTGGCGCGTGGATGAAGACATCCGCCGCTTCGTAGAGGCCCTGGAGAGACGCTTCGCCGATTCTCCCCAGCAACCGCTGCCGCTTCCCGAGGGCGCCGAGTTCGAGAGAACGTCGCTCGGGGCCTTCGCCCACGACGACCCAGCGGGCGGTCGCCGGAAGTCGGCCCGAAGCCGCCAGCTTCACCAGCGCCTTTTGGACCTCGCCGAACCCCTTGTAGCCCTCGAGCCGGCCGACCGAGAGCAGCAGCGGCGAGGCATCCTGCAGCTCGTAGCGGTTGCGGACGGCGCCGCCGGCCCCGTCGGGAGTCGCGTCCTGGAGCTCGTCGAGGTCGACGCCATTCGGCAGCACGATGATCCGCCCGGCCGGCACGCCGAGCAGCTCACTCACCTCGTGCCGGGTGCTCTCGTCGGTTGCAATGACGCGGTCTGCGCGAAGCGCGGCCTCGCGCGACAGCTTGCGGAGACGGGACAGGGCGAGGCGCTTGAGCCCGCGCGTCTTGTGCTCTTCCATCCCCTGTGGGCTCATGATCAGCGGTGCCCCGAGGCTCGTGTCCCGCGCCCGCGCGCGCGCGTAGCCGAGAGCCGTCAGCCCCTGAGCGTGGACGACGTCGATCTCGTTCCGCTTGACGCGATCCACGACCGCGTCGCCCAGCTCGCCGGCGAAGCGTGGATAGTGCAGCGTTCGATCGAGCACCCGACCGTGGGCGACGAGAGGCGACGAAGCGTACGGGCGCGTCACGACCTCGCCGGGGAACTCGGCCCGCTCCGTGGCGGGCCTCGTGAACAGCGTCGTTTCGATGCCCTGTCGCTGCAGGTGATGCGCGAGGTGGTACACGGCCCGCTCGAGGCCGCCGGGTGGATGCAGCGGGTGTGCGCCGCGGCTCAACAGCGCGACTCTCAAAGGAGTCTCTTGTAGACGGCTTCGTAGCGGGGCACGAGGACGTCGGGGGCGAAGGCCTGGGCGCGCACCCTCGCAGCGTCCCCCAGGCGCCGCCTCAGGCTATCGTCGGCTACCAGTCGAGCCAGCGCATCGCCCAACTCGTCCGTGTCGGCGCAGAGCAGGGCGTCTTCTTCGTGGGTCAGGATCTCGGGAGTTCCTCCCGTGCTCATCGCGGCGATCGGGGTCCCGAGCGCGATGGCTTCGAGCAGGACCCGGGACAAGGGCTCGGGCCACAGCGACGGAAACACGAGCGCCGTCGCCTGGGACATGGCCTTCAGCACGTCCTCGCGCGAAGCCCAGCCGCGCAGCACCAGCTCCACGCCGTGGCGCGCGGCTTCGACGTGCAGTTCGTGTTGGAGCGTTCCTTCACCGAGCACCACCAGCGGCAGGCCCGTGGCGGCCCGGGCGATGGCGGGGATCAACAGGCGCGCACCCTTGTTGTCCTCCAGCTTGCCGACGAACAGGAGATATCGGTCGGGCAACGGTAGCGTGCCCTCGCGGCTGGCGACCTGCGTCTCCTCCGCATCGACGATGTTGGGGATGACCTCGACGCGAGGGATTCCCGAGGCGCGAAGCTCCAGCGCTACCGCCTCGCTGACGGCGAGGTTGGCTCCCGAGCGCTCGAGGGCGCGGCGCTTCTCGCGCAGGTCCAGCTTCATGTAGGGGATCGCGCCCCAGGAGACGGGCGCATCGGCGGGCACGCGGCCGGCGACGCAGCGGGTCATCGGCAGCAGCCCGCACTCGGGGCAGACCGAGCCGCGGCTGATCCGCGTGGACCAGAAGCAGACTGGCCAGTGGTCGCGAATCGTGACGGCGACGCGGCTGGCGCGATCACCGCTCAGACAGCCGAGCGCCGACAGCGAGTGCTGGGCGTGCCCCACATCCCATTCGAGCTCGTGGAGGCGCTTTGCTATAGCGCGAGGCACGTTGAAGCGTCTGTGCTTTCGGACCTTGAGGCGCTCGACCTGAAGCCCGTCGAGATCCGCGGGTCCCACGCTCGTCGTGACGACGGTGACGGAATGCCCGGCCTTGCGCAGCCCCAGCGCCAGGGCGCGCGTCGACCACCCGGCACCGCCGGCGCGCGGCGGGTAAACCTCGGTCGCGAGCACGAGCTTCACGCCGCGAGCCCTTGGAGGACGTCTTCCAACTGCTCGCAGTGGCGCTCCCATGAGTAGCGCTCGACGACGCGGGTGCGGGCGTTCCGCCCCAGCTCGCGGCTCAGCTCGAGCTGGTCGGCGAGACGCGTGACGGCTGCGACCAGGCTGTCCGAGTCCGCTTCCGCGAAGTGCAGACCCTCGCGTTCGTGGCGCACGATTTCGTCGAGAGGTGGGCGCGAGATCGTGACAGTCGGCACCCCGGCAGCCATGTACTCAAAGATCTTGAGCGGCGACCAGTAGAAGCCGAGCCGCAGCTGCGCGAGTCGCGAAGTGTCGTAGGGGGCGACGCCGATGTCCGCGGCGCTGAGCAGCGAAGGCATGCGCTCGTAGGGGATGCGACCGAGGTAGCGGCCGTTGAAGTCGCGGGCCGCGCCGCTGCGCGGCCCGCCGGCCAGGACGAAGAAGATGTCGTCCCGGGCCGCGAGCCGCCGCGCCGCTTCTTCGAGCACGTGCACGCCGTGCCACGGACGAAAGCTCCCGCTGAAGACGCAGCAGACGGCGCCCTCGGGAACGCCCCATTCCTGCCGCGCACGCTCCCGGTCTCCACCCGGCTGGAACGCATCCACGTTGGCTCCCCAGGTGACCAACTCGGTCTTGGAGCGGGCGAACGCTGGAACGATCTCGAGCATCGGGCTCACCAGGGCCCCCGCGTCCCGGCACAGCCGCTCGCGGTAGCGCCGCAGCGGTCTCACCAGGAGCAGGGCGTCGAGCACGGCTTTGAGCGAGCCGGGGTGGTCGACCACGGGTGAGTTGACCTCGAGTAGAGCCGGAATGCCGGCGCGCCTGGCCGTCGAAACCCCCTCACCGGCAAAGTTGTAGTAGCGCTCCATCACCACATCGGGATGCACAGACGCCGCGATCTTCTCGACGGCCCCGCGTGCGCGGAAACGGAACACGCGGGCCTTTGGGAACCAGGCGACCCGATGCCAGCGAACCCCAGGAAGCTCCGGAGCCTCACCGGCCCCGCGCCCGATCACGGCGTGCAGCTCGTGCCCGCGTCGCCCCAGCCCGCGTGCCACCTCCAGGACGTGGACGCTGCCGCCGCTCCGTCCCGGCACGACCTGGTCGCTGGCCACGTACAGAATTCTCACGCTTCGCGGCGTCCGAGATCTGCTTGCGGGCGCAGCAGCCCGAAGAACGGACCCGTCCGCACTCCCCCCAACAAGACGACATCCAGCTTGAGCAGCCAGGTGAGTAGCGAAGCGACGGCCCTCGTGGCCCGCCCCGGAAGGTCTGCGGGGAGCGGCTGGTCGTGCTCCCCAGCAGCCTCACGCGGCTCGCCATCGCCGTCCTCGTCCCCCGACCGCTTCGCGCGCGACCGCTCGTACAGCCGCAGGCCGAGGTCTTCGATCATCGCCTTGAAAAAAACGTTGTAGTAGCGCCGCCGGGTCACGCGCAGTCCGGAGCGCCCACAAAGCTCGTCGAAGTGCTCGTGGCTGCGGATCGCATTCAGGTGATCGCTCTTGCGCATCGCCTCGCGCTCGTGGTCGATCAGGCCGCGCTCGCCGAGGCGCCGCGCCAGGCGATTGACGGCTCGCTGAAACCCGGCCAGCCGTGACGACTCCATCGCGTGGGTGTAGACGAACAATCGGCCGCCTCGGGCCAGAGTGCGACGAGCCTCGAGCAGAACCTCGAGCACACCGTTTTCAGCGAGATGCTCGAGGACGTCCAGTGAGTACGCCGCGGGAAAGCTGTGCTTGCGAAACGGCAGTCGTCGCAGGTCGCCCAGCACCAGGTCGATGCGACCCTTTGCGCCGTCGAGGAAGAAGGGCGCCACGTCGAGGCCGGCGGGTCGCGCCCCCGAGCGTCCGGCGTACAGCGCGAGCTTCCCCGCGCCGCAGCCGAGGTCGAGGAGCGGCTCGTCCGAGGCGGGCTTCAGCATCTCCAGCATCATGTCCGCCTTCACCCGGGCGGAGAGGTAGGGAGGAGCCTCGTTGACGCCGAGTCGCTCGTGGAAATCGTGGTCGGCGTATTGCGTGACCTCGCCGACCGCGGTCTTGGGCCGCAGGTCGACGTAGCCCTGCTCCTCGTCGAGCGCGTAGCGACTGCCACAACAAGAACAGCTGAGCTCGCCACTCGCGCGCCCGAGTCGCACCTTGTCCGGGCCGCCACACCCGCAACCCGCGCGTGCGGCGTAGCGCTCGACACAAGCGACGTGCTCCTGTCGATCCAGGCTACAACGGGCGCAGCCCACCGCCTCGAGGCAGACGGGGCAGGCGACGCGCTCCAGCAGCCCGGCCGAGATCATCGGCTCTCCCGCACGAGCCGCTCGCGGTCGGTGAAGAACAGCAGCGTGGCTCTCCCCATGTGGCGAGGGACGAGGGCGACCTGGTTGACGGCGACCGCGGGCCACTCGAGACGTTGGCGGTTCATGAGGCCGAGGCCGAACTGCACCATCAGTGAGAGATTCCACCACACGCACACCGCCAGCGACGCGGCAACGGCAGCACGACCGCCGTGGCGGGTCGCCACCTCGATCAGCGTCGTCAGGCCCCAGGCGAAGACGGCGCTCGTGGCCACGAAGCGGCGCGAGCCGAAGGCGCCTGCCTGAGACCAGCTCTCGACGGAACCGTTGATCCAGACCTGGAGTAGCAGCGCGGCGGCCAACGACCACGCGAGCGGCGTAGCGCCCTTCCCGAGTCTCATGGCCAGTCCGATCCCTGCCAACAGCAGGAGTGGGCTCCAGATCACGAGGCCGTGGCCGGGATCGAAAAGGACTTCGACGAAATGGGGACTCGAATACGACATCTTCCTGGCGACCAGCCCGGACGGTCCGAAGCTTCCGTTGATCGCCCGGTAGGCGAAGAGCTGAGGAATGAAGGCGAGGATGGCTGCTCCGCCCAGTGTCAGGGCCCGCTCGACGGCTTCGCGCCACTTCCGGCGGTCGATCGTGTGCGCGAGCCAGATTCCGGCGGGAACAACCCCGAAAAGCGCATCCTGCTCGCGAATGAGTCCCGCCATCCCGACCGCGGCGCCGACGGCGAGCCACTCGCTGGCCTTCGCCTCGGGTCGCGCGGCCAGGCGCGCGCTGAGCCAGACGATGAGGGCTACAGCGAAGAGCGAGCAGGCGTGGGAGAAACCGGGTGCCAACGTCATGTAGTAGAGCACGGGCGTACCGAACCAGATCGCGAGTACGGCGAGACAAGCATGCTCGGCGCGGGCGCCGGCCCAGCGAATCAGCCCGTCGTAGATGAGCAGCAGGCCCAGGAAACCGTAGAGGGCAGAAGCGTAGCCGACGCTCGCCAGGTAGGGCGCACCAAAACCATCGGCCTCTATGGAAGCGCCGCCGGTCCGGCTCGCCATCACAGCTCCGTGTATCAACACGTAGAAGGGGGACCAGAGCAGCGCGGTACCCATCGGCGCGAAGTTGATGCGCCGCCCGGTGCGCGGCTCGGCCCGTTCCAGAAACGTGGTGTGGAAGCCCGCCAACCCCTCGGGGTCCACCTCGTAGAAATGGCGATACTCGTTGTCGAAGTCGAGATCCCGGTCGATAACGGCAGAACGCAGGTAGGAGAAGTACTCGATCTCGTCCGCGCCGCGGATCTTCGGCGTGACGAGGGGAAGCGTCAGAACGAAGACGACCGCCAGAAGCTTGAAGCCGCGCGCTCCGCTCATGCCGCGGCTTCCATGGCTTCGATCAGACGTCCGGCTCGCGCGCGCCACGAGTGCTGCCGCGCCCGTGAAAACGCCGCACTCGCGAGCCGCTCCGCGAGGGGCGCATCGTCGAGCAGGCGCTGGATCGCGTCGGCGAGCGCGTCTGCTCGCCCCGGCGGGACGAGCAACGAGTCGTGCTCGTGGCGGAGGATCTCTCTCGTCGAGGGCAGGTCCGAGGCGACGATCGGTCGCCCGGCGGCCATCGCCTCGAACGCCTTGATCGGCGACGTGTGGGCGATAGTCATGGCCGATTCGAGGAAGGGCACGACGACGATTCGCGCCCGAAGCAGCTCCGCCGCGACTTCGGCGTGCGGTCGATGGCCTCTCAGCTCGATGCGATCCGCGAGACCCGACGACTCCACGAGTCCCCTGACTCGAGCCAGGTCGCGTTCTCCCTCGAGACCTCCCAGCACGACGAGTCTCGCGGCTCGAACCCCCTTCATCGCCTCGATCAGCACGTCGACACCCTTCCACGGGTACAGCTGACCGGCGTACACGATGCGGGGCGGGTCGTCCTGAGGCAACGGTGGTGCCGTGTCTGACGCGACGTCGCAGCCGTTCGGGATGACGTGGATGCGCTCCCGCGAGCCATGACGCGTCTGGAACGCGCTGGCGATACCGCGCGTCGTGGCGACGAACGCATCAGCCTTCCGCCAGACCCGGCGCTCGCGTCTGGCGAGGCGTCGCGTCTTGCTCGCGCCGGGCACTTCGTCTGTGCCGTAGATACGGCCGCGCTCTTCGTAGAGGACGGCCTCGACCGCGTGCGCTTCGTACACGAGCCTTCCGCTCCGGAGCGGCAGATGCAGCAGCAACTCGGCGAGCTGGAGATCTCGCGTGTACACGACGCCGCCGTGACGCAAGGCTCGCCACGACCTCCAGCCGGCCTTGAGGAGGAAACCGAGCCGGGACACCCCGACGGCGCCACGTCGATGTCCAACTGCAAGCCGCGCGACCTCGAGCCGGTCGCTCGGGCTCACCCCGAAAAGAGCCAGGATCTCGGCCGTCGTGCGCGGGTCGCTCTGGCGCACGAGGAGCGTCACGTGGTCGGCCCGTTCGGCGAGCGCCGCCGCGGTCTTGATGATCTGAATGCCGTTGGCGCGCTCGAGCGGAAAGCGGATATCGGCCGGAATCACGATCTGCAAGGAGGCATCACGGTTTCTGGAGCACGAACTGGATGTGGCCGATCATCACGTCCTGGCTGAACGGTGTGCGCTCGAGCCAGTCGCGCAGGGGTCGCGGGACGAAGCGGCGGAAGAAGCCTGTAATGTGCCGGTCCTGCCAGACGGGCACGAGCCCGGAGCCCTCGATCCAGCGGGTCAACCGCCTGACCGTCACGGGTTGGAGCAGATCGTCGCGTTTGCTCTCGCCACTCTCGGCGAGCGCGATGAACGTGTTGGCCTCGCGCGGCTCCCGCAGGCTCCAGGGCGCGTAGCGGGCCAGCCAGCAGAACATCGCGAAGGCGACCCGGCGGCCCAACAAGAGGTGCAGCGGGATCGGCAAGCGCAGCCGCGGCAGGTGCGCGCCAGCGAAGGAGAGGTAGGGCGCCGTCGACAGATACAGCACGCCGCCGCCCCGCAGGACACGGTGGCACTCGCTCAGGTAGTCCTCGGCGGACGCGACGTGTTCGATGACCGAATGGCTGAAGACGAGATCGAAGCTGCCGCTCGCGAACGGTAGCTCGGATCCGTCGCCCCGGACGAAGCCCGCGTTGTCGATGCCCTTCTCTTTCTGCAAACGCGTGCCCGAGTCACGGAAGCGCGCCTCGAGGTCGAGCCCCACCGCGAAATCGCATTCCTCGGCGAGGGACAGCGCGGTTCCACCGCCGCCGCAGCCGGTGTCGAGAGAGCGACCCTGGAGTCGAGCGCCGCCCCGCTCGAGGGCGTGGATGACTTTGGCGCTGCGCCAGTACTCGAAGACGGCGTAGTGGTACTCGCTGCGGAATCGCGTCGCCGCGGAGGCCTGGATCTCAGACGGCGCGATCGTTCTCAAGAGGCCGTCGCCTCCCGGTACAGCTGGGCGTAGCGATCGACGACGCGGTCGACGCGAAAACGATCCGCGATGGTCTGCTCGGCGGCGGCGCTGGCCCGCCGCGGACGCCTACCGAATTCGACGATGGCCGAAGCGAGTGCGGCGGGATCCGCCCGTGGAACGACGCTCACGTCATCGGGGAACAGGCCAGCGAGCTCCACGCCTCCCGGGTTGTCGGTCGAGACGACCGGTGTGCCGGAGGCGAGCGCTTCGAGGACTACTGTGGGCGTCGCCTCGAGAGCGGACGAAAGCACGAACAGGTCGGCGGCCGCCTGCAGCTCCGAGACCTCTTCGTTGGGAACGAGCCCGCGAAACGTGACCGCCTCTCCCAGCGCGAGCTCACGGCTCAGCGCCTCGAGGCGCTCGGCCTCCTCGCCCGTGCCGGCGATGATCAGTCCCGCCTCCGGGAGTGCGTCCTTGACGAGCTTGAAGGCGCGCAACAGCGTCGCGTGGTCGGCCAGCGGGTGCAGACGCTTGACGTTCAGGAGCAGCGGCTTCGCGTCGAAGCGAGCGCGCAGGCCCGAGCGCTCTTCGTCAGAGCGCCGGCGAAACGTCTCTGGCACTGGCGGGTAGACGACCGACGCGCGACGCATCGGGACGGCGAGGCTGCGGCCCCGTTCGAGCAGCGCCTGACTGTAGAAGGTGACGTGCTGGGCGTCCCGGTTGAGCCTGCGAAAGCGCGGGTCTTTGCCGTCGTGGTGCCAGATCTCGGTCCCGTAGTGCGTCAGCACATACGGCTTGCGCCGCCGGCTCGCCATTCGCCCGACGATCTGGTTCACCCAGGTGTTCGAATGAACGTGCAGGACGTCGCTCTCATCGATGAGCGACCGGCTCTTGCGCCAGGTGTCGAACGCCTCGAGCGCCTGGGGGACCCGCGTAACGCCCAGTCGGCGGGAGCGTCTTCGCACGCGCCGCACGCGTTCAGTGTCCGGGTCCTCTCCAAAGCTCAAGAAGCGGGCCTTGAAACCACGCTTCTCGAACGCCCGCCCGAGCAGGTCGGGAAGCAGCGCGTTGGCGGCCTGGTAGGGAGGCAGGTGGGGCGTCACGTGGAGCACGTTCACGCCGCAGCTCTGTAGCGCGCGGCGAATTCGGCGTAGGTCTGTCCCGACCCCCCGAGCGAACGCAGGTGCTCGAGCAGCCTGCGCAGCGAGTCCAGGAAGCGGTCGACGCTCGCCTGGTCAGGCGTGTAGGGGCTTCCACCCGGCAGAATCTCCGACGAATGGAAGATGATGTTGAAGCAGGGCGCGCGGCGCGCGGCCAGCGAGTTGGCGAAGCGGACCATGTCCGGGAGCGGCGAGTAGGAGGGGCGCAGCCACACCGCTCGCAGCCCCAGCCGCTTCAAGGCTCCTCGCCAGGGCAGCGGCGGCAGCTCGGCGTAGAGCCGCTCGAGGCTCTTCGGCAGCGCGGGCAGCGTCGCGGCCGAGATCGGGATTTCGAGCAGGCGCGCCCCACCCGATCGACGCACGTCGGAGTAATCCGGGTGGTAGGGCCGCAGCGGTGCGCCGGAGAAGACGGGCCCTCCCTTGCGACGCTCGTTGAAGAGCGGATCGACACTCGTGTCGACCGTGTAGCCCAGCTCCTCGAGCACTCGCGCACTGCGGCCGTCGAAGCCGTTGCGCCCGGCGCGGTACGTCGTCGGCCGAACGCCGAGGCTCGATTCGATCGTCTCGGTCAGCTCTTTGAGCTGCCGCTCGAGCAGCTCCTGCGGGAGGTTGAGAGGGTACGTGTGTCCGTCCTTATCTTCGGGACGAAAAGGTGGCGAGCTCCAGGGGTGCAGGTGCGAGCCGATCTCGCTGTGACCGCCGGTTGCGAGCTGGCGCAGGACCGCGGCGCTTTCGGGTTCCGTCGCCATCTCGTGGGTCACGACGTAGGTCGGCCGGACTTCGAACTCCTCGAAGAGCGACTGCAAAGCCGGAAGTCGCTCCGCGTTGCGGACTTCGAGCCGCTCACGCCCGCCGGCCGACCACTGGTCGTCGGCTTCGGTGTCGATGCCGACGAGAATCGCGGGGCTCACCTGTCCATGTCGCTGTCGCCGAACACGACGTGCCAGTCATCCCGAGCCGCGAGGACCCGCTCCGCAGGGACCTGGCTCTTGATGCAGAACTGCATCGGAGAGCGCCGACCGAAGAAGCCGAAGCGCCGCAGCGATGTGGCGAGCGAGGCGTTCATCGAGAACGCCTGAGCGCGAGCCACTCCGCCCGCCCGAAAGCCTTCGAGCACCCGCGCGAGCAGCGCCTCGCGGCATGCGACGTCGTTCGGGTGCGTGAACACGTCGACGACCCAGCCCAGCTCGAGCCCGCGGTACGGACCGTGCCGGCTGACGGCATAGCCGCACAAGACGCCCTTCCGGCGAGCTTCGAGGATGTCGTATTCATGGCTGGGACAAGAGGCGTACTTCCAGTTCAGGTAGGCCGCGTCGCGCCTGACGCACATCGCGTACCCCGCCCGGGCCTCCTGCCAAAGTGTGTCGTATTCGACCGAAAAGCCGGTAATCGAGCCAGTCTCCACATCTGTCGCGGCGGCTTCGCGCGTCTTCAAGAAGAGGCGCACAGCCCGCCCGCCGAAAGAGCCGAGCCACGGACCCAGGTGCCTGGTCGCCACGGCCACGGGATCGACGATCTTCTGAAAGAACGGGACCGGGCCGACATCGTGGTAGCGGAGCTTCTTGAACAGGCCGTACGAGGAAGGCGTGAGTCCGAGTCCGAGCGCCACCGGAACGTGGTCGCTCCACGCGGTGAAGAGGCGCGCGCCGAGCCCGAGCCCGCGCGCTTCCTCGCGCAAGAAGACGTCCATTCCCCAGGAAGATCGAACCTCCGAGTCGCCCCACCACAGCTGCACCGGCATCGACGCGTACTGGCCGAGCAGCCGTTCGCCTTCCCGAGCGACCCAGATTTCGGGGCCATCCGCGGCGTTCTGGGGGTTCGCGAGGTACTGCCAGCGCCAGCGCTCGCGACTGGAGGCGGCGAGGCTGGCGCTGAACGCCTGCTCGTAGAGGCGGAACAGCTCCTCGTCGTCCGCCGCAGCGCGCCGATCGATCGCTACCGAAGCTCGAGTCGGCTTGCCCAAGCAGGCAAAGCTAGCACGGGAAAGTGTTTAGGGTCAACGATTTGAAGCGGCTGCACTGCCGCTATCGGTCGATCGCGACAAAACGGGCGAGATACGCCTGCACGGCGTTCCAGAGACCCCAACCGAGGCACCAGATCAAAACGCCCGTGCCCACTATGCGGCCTGGGGTTCCGCGAGACCAGAGCCAGCCGAGCGCAGTGGCTGCAGCGGCCATCGCGGCTCCGGCAGCGAGCTCAACGTCCTTCAGGTCCCGGCCGATCGAGGGCCAGACGTAGCGTAGCGACAGAAGCAGCAGGGCGGCGATGACGGGTGCCGCGATCAGGCGTCGAGACCCTTCCCGGTCGGGGCGTGCCACGAGGAAACCCAGTGGAATGAGTAGGATATAGGCGTGATCGTAGAAGGAAAAGATGCGTTCTATAAGGGCGCCGACGCCTTCACCGCGGCCTGGGCCGCTTCGCAGCGGTGCTTCCAGCTCGAGTGCGAGGGCCAGAAGCCCCCAGTACTGCGTGATGATGAGTGTGGCGGCAGACAACAGCCAGGCGGAAGCGAGGACGAGCGGCTCGCGGCGGTCCCCCTTTGCGAGTGCGAGCCCGATCCAAACGACAACGGTGACCGCGACGGTGGCGAGCGAGCCTGTGTAGACGAGCTGCGGCAAGGCGACGAGCATCACCAGCACGGCGCCGGCCGACGGTGTGGCGAGGCGGCTCCAGCGCACGGTGAGGAAGAGCAGCAGCCCGAGCTCGAAGAGCTGCGCGAGCAGCGTCGGGTAGAGGGCCAGCGTCAGTCGCCAGGTCACCGCCGGCAGCGTCAGGAACAGCGCCTGAGCCACGGCGGCGGCGGCCGCGCTCGAGCCGAGCGCCCGGGCGAGGGCAAAGACAATCGACCCGCTCGCGCCGGCGGCGACGACGGCGAGGGTCTTGAGCGCGGAGTCGTCCTCCAACACACCTGCGAGGGGCGTCGCGAGCAGATGGAATCCAGCCGAGTACGGGAAGACCACCTTGCGGCCGCCGACCTCTCGTGTGTGGAGTCCGCGTTCCCTCTGGAGCATGGGGTCGAGCGTGAGGCGAGGCTCCTCTCGGATCGAACGCAGCCCACGTACGTGACTGGTGACGTCGGGGTAGTAGTAGAACGGTTGGTGAAGCGCGAGGAGCGCCAGCCCCGCGAAGACGAGCGGGAGCGCCGCCGACGAAATGGGATCGGCCTCGCGTCGCTCCGCGAGCCAGGCCACGGCGGCCGCCACCAGCTTCAAGAGCAGCACGGACAGGACCAACGGCAGGCCCGACCGCGAGAGCGCGACGAGTCCGCCCAGCTTGTCGAGCCACAGCACGACCGGTCCGGCCAGTCCGAGCAGGGCGGCCACGCCGAGGCCCAGCCGCAGGGAGTGCAGTGTCGCGATCAGCAGCGGCACGGCGACGAACAGAAACGCGAGCCCGGGAAGCAGCCTGCGGCGAGGGGTGGAACGATCGAGCCCAACTACCTCCACCCAGTCGAGCGCGATACCGAGACCCTCGCCTCCCGCTGGCTCTTCCGAACGAAGCTGGATCTGGAGTGGCCCGCGTGCGCTGCCGAGGCCCGTTTCGCGCAGCGTCCAGCCGCTCGGGACCTGACGCCAGCGGTCCGCCTCTCTCCCGTTGACCTTGAGCACGACGTCGACCGGCGTGTCGACGAAGCGAGCCAGGCGCAGGCGAGCGCGCACGTTCTCTCCGGAGACGACCAGCGGAAACTCGAGACGCGATCCGTCGAGCGACCAACGGAACGTCGTGGCGCCTTCCTGGAGCAGCCCGTCGCGTTCCCAGCTGTCGCGGAGTCCGCGCGTGAAAGTCTCGTCGCCCGGCCCGAGGTTCAGAAACAGCGGTGAGTCGCGCTGCAGGGCGAGGAGGGTCAGCAGGGGAGCCGCGACGATCGCCAGGCAGAACGCGAGAACCGTGCGGCGCGGCGACATCGTCAGACCGCGGAACGGCTCTCGAAGCGCGCTCGCAGCCAGGCCCGCTCGCCTTCGCGAAGGAAGCCCGACCCTGCGACCACGATGGGAAAGGCCGTCACCAGAGCGAGCTTGGTCAAGATGGCGGGAATGAGCGCAGCCGGCGCCAGACGCGACAGGCCGAAGCAGCCGGCTCCGACGAAGGTGATTCGAGCCAGGCGTCCCGTCTCGAACGGGATCGGGTAGAGGCGTCGCGAGATCACGAAGCCGAGCCCGGCCATGGCGGAGTAGGAGACGACGGTGGCCCATGCGGCGCCGATCATGCCGAGCCGGGGAATCAGAACGAGGTTGCAGGCGATGTTGGTCACCGCGGAGACGGCGCTGATGACCGGGTAGTAGCGGCTGGCCTTCTTGATGCCGATGCCGATCGACGTGAGCAGGTAGACGCCGTGCAGCAGGTAGGCGAGCACCACGACCGGGACGACCGGCGCCGCGTCCCGGAAGGCCGGCTGGAAAGGAGTCAGGACGTGCAGAATTTCGCCGGCCAGCGCGGCGACGCCGAGCCCAACGAGGCAGAAGGCAAACCACCCGAACGTGACGACGCGAGCGAGGGTCTGCGGGGCGCCGGGCCGAGAGATCTGCGAGTAGACGAACGGCCCCCACGCGGGCTCGAAGGCGGACAGCGCGAACTTCACTCCCGTGCCCACGAGGTAGCCGACGTGGTAGATGCCGACGCTCGCGCGGGGCAGGAAGAGATCGAGCAGCTTCCGGTCGGCGAGGTTCTGAACCTGCACGAGCAGGCCGTGAGGCACCTTCGGCAGGCCGAAGCTCAAGACGGGCCGCAACAAGCCCCACGAGAAGCTCGGCTCTGCGTGCTTCGCGAGTATCGGCATGAGCGCCGCGGTGAACACCACCGTGGCGATGAGGTCGCTGATCAGAACGCCGGTCACGCCCATGCCGCCCACGACGAGAACGACCTTCAGAACGATGTTGATCCCGTGCCGCAGGGCCGCCAGCATCGAAAACCGCCCCGTCCGATCCTGGATACGAAGCAGATTCAGGGGCACGAACGCCAGCATGCCGACGGCCAGGTCGGCGGCGACCAGTACGACGAACAGCGGCGGACTCGTTTCTCCGAGGAGCGCGCGCGTGAGAGGTCCTCTCGAAAGCGCGATCGCAACGAAGAGCATGGCCCCCGAGGCGGCGGCGAAGAGCGCGACGCTGCCGGCGAGGCGGCGGGTGACATCGGGGCCGTGGTCGTAGTAGACGCGGAAGAAGCCCGCGTCGAGCCCGAGCCGGAAGGCGATCTTCGCTACGGCGCCGAACAGGGCCAGGATCGCGAGGTCGCCGTACTCCTCCGGCCCCATGTAAGCGGTGAAGACGGGGATGAGCAGGACGCTCGTGACCTGCGAGATGACGTCGGCGGCCCCGTAGACCGCGGACTGCTGGAAGAGCTTGCGCAGGTGCGAGACGAGGGACGGCTCTCCGCCCGTCGGATCCTCAGACGCGGCCACGCTCCGACGTGAAGTAGGAGATGACGCGCTCGAGGATCTCGTCGAGCTGGATCTTCGGCTCGTAGCCGACCAGCTCGCGCACTCTTGCAAGATCCGGCACCCGGCGCGGCATGTCCTCGAAGCCCTCTTCGTAGGCCTGATCGTAGGGGACGAATTGAATCTCGCTCTTGGATCCGGTGTGCTCTTTCACCCGTTTCGCGAGGTCGAGCATCGTGACCTCTTCGCTGTCGTTTCCGATGTTGAAGATCCGGCCCACGCTATCGGGATTCCCGATCAGCTCGATCAGGCAGCCGACGACGTCCGTGACGTAAGTGAAGCAACGGCTCTGCTGGCCGTCCCCGAAGACCGTGATGGGATGGCCCAAGAGCGCCTGGCGTACGAAGTTGGGAATCACCATCCCGTAGCGCCCCGTCTGACGCGGCCCGACGGTGTTGAAGAGCCGCGCGATCACGACGGGCAGGTGCTTTTCCTTGAAGTACGCGAGGGCGAGGAACTCGTCGAGCGCCTTGCTGCACGCGTAACTCCAGCGTCCCTTGTGGGTGGGGCCCATGACGAGGTCGGCGTCCTCGTGGAACGGCACCTGGTTGGTCTTGCCGTACACCTCGGAGGTGGAGGCGATCAGCACCTTCTTCTTCTTCTTGTTGGCGAGCTTCAATACCAGTTCGGTGCCGTGGACGTTCGTCTCGATGGTGCGAACCGGGCTCTCGACGATCAGCCGCACCCCGACCGCCGCGGCCAGGTGGAACACCACGTCGGCCCGATCGATCATCTCGGCGGCGACCGGCTCGTTCATGATGTTGTCGATCACGTAGTGGAAGTGATCGTGCGACTTGATGTGCTCGATGTTCTCGATCGAACCGGTCGAGAGATCGTCGAGCACGAACACCTCGTGGCCCGCATGGAGCAGCGCCTCGGTCAGGTGACTGCCCACGAAACCCGCGCCCCCGGTGATGAGTGCCTTCATGTCTTCTGCTTCTCTGCCTCTTTGGTCTCGCTGCCGCGCCCGTGCCCGAGCACGACCTCCGCGGCCCGCGCCGCGCCCATACCGTCCACGAGCTCACGCCCGCGCCGACTCATCTCGCTGCGCCGCTCTGTCGAACGGAGCAGCGCGTCCACCTCGCGGAGCAGCGTAGCCTCGTCGGTCTCCGTGCCCAAACCGAGGTAGCGGACCGTCCCGTAGCTCGCGAAACGCTCCATGCGCTCGGCTTCGCGGGCATTCTGCGCCAGCACGATGCCGGGGGTGCCGAGCGCGGCGATCTCGTAGACGGACATTCCTCCCGAGCAGATCACGAGGTCGGCCTCCTGCATCAGGTCCGCGATGTGCCCGCCGGCCTCGTTGATGAGCGGCAGCTTCCGGCCCAGCGAGCGCTCCAGCTCCTCGAACTCCTCACGGTACGAGAAGGCCGGGCCGGCCACCGCCACGAACTCCACGCCCTTCGGAAGGCCGGCGAGGGCACGGGCCGCCTTGAGCGTGAGGCCCTGAGGATCGCTGCCCCCGAAAGTCAGCAGGACGAGCTGCGCGGCGTCGCGAATCTGCTTGTCCGTGCCGGCGAAGTGGCTGCGCAGAATCGCGTAGCGCGGCCCGCCGTAGAAGGCCTCGGGTGTCTCCCGATCGGAGGTCATGACCGAGATGATCGCGTGGGCGTAGTGCTCGACACGCTCGACGTCCGCCAGATCCGCGAGCGTGTCAACCAGGTTGACGGTGCTGGCGCCGAGGTGGGACAGCGCGCGGAGGTAGCTGTCGGCGAGCGCCGGCAGATCGTTGATGAGAATGTCCGGCGCGTAGTCGCGGATGTGCTCGAGATACGTCTCGAGCTTCGCGTCACCGGCGACGCGAACCGTGTAGCCGGAGCGCGAGATCGTGACCAGGCCTTCGCTGTGATCCGCGCTCATCAAGAAGGCGATGTCGGCGCTCGAGAGCGCCCGCAGTGCCTCGGCGATGGCCAGCGATCTGTACACATGGCCCATCCCGAGCGCGGTGCTGCCGTCGACCCGGAACATCACCCGCGGCTGTCGCAGCAGGCGCTCGGCCATCCAGAAGTCTTCGAGGTCGTGGACGGTGAACGCCTCGCGCTTGTCGAGCGCGAGGTAGCCGATCCGCTCGCCGAAGCGCGTCGGTCCGTCGAGCACCTCGCGACGCAGCACGACGATCGATCCGTTCTCTTTGAAGACGGGCGGCTGGTCGAGACGTCGCCCTTCCCGTTCGAACAGAGGAACCAGGCGCCCCTCGCTCTCGCGCCAGCTCAGGGTGCGGTCCTCGGTGACCGACACGACGCTCGTGAGATCGCCCTGGATCAGCCGATCCACTGCGGCGTCGATCGTGGCGGCTTCGCGGAATGGGCTCGTCGCCTGGAGGATCACCACGATGTCGGGGTGATCTCCGTCCCGGGCGAGCTGCGCGATGGCGTGGGTGATGACGGGTTTGAGGCTGGGGATCTCGCCGGCGAGCTCAGCGGGCCGCAGGAACGGCGCTTCGGCGCCGTGCTGAGCAGCGATCTCCCGGATGCGATCGTCGTCGGTCGAAACGACGACCCGGTCGATCGAAGCGCTGTCTCGCGCCGCGTCGAGGGTGTGGGCCAGCAACGATCGGTCGCCGAGGCGCTTGATGTTGAGGTAGGGAACCCGATCGGTGCCACCTCGCGCCGGCACCACGGCGACCACCCGCCGACCCTCGCGGGCCATTAGACCATTTCCCACGTGATTGTCGTGTCCTCGGGGATGTCGAGGCGGGCCACCCGCCCGATCACGAGATCGAAGTGACGTGGCGAGATGCCCGTGCCGGGCCTCTTGTAGGTCAGCATCTGGCGCGTGATCGTCGTGCCCTCGGGGATGGCCACCTGCGAGGTGACGCTCCGGCGGGCAAAGCGAAACGCCTCCTCCTCCATCGGCTCGAGGCCCTTGCGCTCTTTGCCGAGCGCCTTCTCGATGGTGCGGACGCCATCGATCAGCGCCTTCAATTCCGGAGCATCGACGGAGAGGTGATGGTCCGGGGAGCCGGGCAGGGTCTTGTCGACCGTGTAGTGCTTTTCGATCACGCAGGCGCCGAGGGCCGCCGCGGCGAGCGGGACGTCGATGCCGAGCGAGTGGTCGGAGAGACCGACGGGCACGCCCGGGAAGGCGCGCCGCAGGTGCTCCATCATCCGGAGGTTCACCGCCTCCGGCGGGCACGGGTACTTGAGCGTGCAGTGGAGCAGGGCGACCTGATCGTTGCCCGCCCCGCTGCAGACGTCGAGCGCCTCTTCGACCTCCGCCAGGGTCGAGGTGCCGGTCGAAAGGATCATCGGCTTGCCGACGGCCGCAGCCCGCGCGACGAGCGGATGGCAGGTCAGATCGGCCGAAGCGATCTTGAAGGCCGGCACGTCGAGCGCGGCCAGACGATCGACGGCGTCGTCGTCGAACGGCGTGGAGAACGCGACCAGGCCCGCGTCGGTTGAATAGCGGAGCAGGCCCTCGAAGTCGGGCCGGGACAGCTTGTCCAGGCGATCGAAGGTGTCCCACTGAGTTCCGTCGGGGTCGTCCTTCTCGACCCAGTAGCGCGGTGCGACCCGCGTCGCGATGCGGCTCGCCTCGTAGCTCTGGAACTTGATCGCATCGGCGCCCGCGGCTTTCGCCTCGTCGACCAGCCGGCGGCCCAGCGAGACGTCGCAGTTGTGATTGACGCCGGCCTCCGCGATGACGTAGCAGGGCCGGCGGATCCCGACCGCTCGACCCGCGATCTCGAAAGAGCTCCTCACGGGGCGTTCGCCTTCTGCCGCTCCGCGATCTGGCCGTCGAGCGCCACGGAGCGCAGGTTGGCAGCGCGGTGCCTCAAGTGAGCGTTGAGGCGCGGCAGCTCGGGCTCCGCCTCGAGCAGCTCGATCGCCGCGCGCGTGGTCACGAGTTCCTGGCCGGCCAGGCGTTCGAAGATGCGCTGCATCAGCTCGACGTCCTCGGCCTCGTCCACGGTGAGGCGCAGCTCGGGCCGATACAGCGCCGCGTCGAGCGCGGTCGTGCGGATCCGGAAGTCTTCTGGGTGCTCCTTGACGAAGAGTGTGACCAGCTCCGAACGATGACGGGCCTCGCCCTGCTGCCACGAGCGCTCGAGGGCGCTCCGCGAGATGACCTCACTGAGGATACCCATCAACAGTGCGTCGCCGGGGACGTACGTGTAGTCGGCCTTCTCTCGCAAGTGGGTTTCGACCAACCGGTCGAGCGTCTCGATGTCGGTCAGCGGGTTGTCCCCTGTCACGCGCACGACGTGTTCCAGCGAGAAGTGGTGCGCGCAGTCGACGTGCCGCTTGAGGACATCGTCCTCATCGCCCCGAAAGGTCTGGACGCCGACCTCCGCGGCCAGCTCCTCGAGCCGGTCGTTCAAGGGGTCGACTGAGGTAGCCAGCACGACCGGCCTGGTGCGTGCCCGCTTCAGCCGTTCGAGCAGCACCTGAATCAGCGGCCGACCGTTCAAGAGCGCCACGGCCTTACCGGGGCACCGCTCGGAGCGCATGCGCGCGGTGACGAGGATGCCGACCGCGCTCATTCCAGCAGCTCCTCGCGAATCGTCTCGTCGGCCTGGATCGGACGAATCGCTCTGCGCCCGATCAGGCGATCGGCCTCACTCGGGGCGAAGCCGGGTTCGAAGCGGGTGTCCGTGCGCTTGAACGCGAGCAGCTCCGCGGTCAGGACCTGTCCCCGCGGGATCAGCACCCCGGCGACGATCGAACGGGTCATCTGGCGGTGGTAGCGGTCGGCTGCCTCCGATGACTCGGGAGCGTCGTCGCCGGCGCCCCGCTCGGCCTGGCGCAACAGCTCGACCATTCGATGAAAGTCCCGGGGTTCGAGCGAGGACTGGTAATCGAAGCCCTTGGCGCTTCGATCGAGGGTGAAGTGCTTCTCGACCAGATCGGCGCCCCAGGCCACGGCCAGCGACGGCGCGACGACGGCGAAGGCGCTGCCGCCGTCCGTATGGTCGAGAAACCCGACGGGTACGTGGTAGCGATCCTTCAACGTCTGCAGCTCTCGGAAGCGAATCTCCTCGATGGGAGTCGGGAACGCCTGAAAGCCGTGCAGTAGCCCGACCGGCGCCGAGCCGGCGGCGTCGAGCGCGTGGCGGACGGCGTCCGGCAGACACCCGCCGGTGGCGAACCACACCGGGCGACCGGCCGCGCCCACCGTCGCGATGAAATGGGGGTTCTCCATGTCGGTCGTATGCACCTTGAACGCCGCCACCTCCGCCTCGGCCGCCAGCTCCAGCGACTCGGCGTCGAACACCTCTGCCAGCACGGCCAGCCCCGACGAGCGTGCCTCCGCGAGGATCCGCCGCCACTCGGCGGACTTCAGCTCGATCTGCTCGAAGTCACGGCGGCCCGGATGGCGCCTCACCACGAGCTGATCGGCGCGAAACAGCTGGAACTTGATGCCATCGGCGCCCATTTTGAAGGCCGCCTCGAGCATCTTGAGAGCCAGGTCCGCCGACCCGGCGTGGGCCGAGGCCACCTCGGCGAGGACGAAACAGGGCTGGCCTTCCCCAACCAGACGGTCGCCCAGGGCGAAGGTACGGGGTCTCACGGCCCCGGAGCGCGGTGGGTCAACAAGTCCGAGCAGACTACCATGCCGCCCTTTACGCGGAGATGCCGCGCAGCAGGGCCACGATTCGCGCAGTCGCTCGCCCATCGACGCCGTGAGCCAGGTCCGAGAGGTAGCGCCGCCGCGCTGCCTCGAGGCGCCCCTGCGTCTCTCGGTCGTGCAGTACCGCGGCGAGGGCCGGGCTCGGGTCGTCGCCGGCTTCGACTCCGATCGCGACGCCGCTCTCGACCATCTCGGCCAGGTTGGTGGGCATGTTGAGGATGACGACTGGCCGACCGAGCACGAGCGCCTCTGTCGCCGAGAGCGACTCGACCGTGACGAGGGCGTCTGCGGCGTGGAGCAGCTGCGCGACGTCGACATCGCCCGCGAGCACGCGGCAGCGGGTTGCCCCCGCCGCGGCGATGGCGGCGGCGTACTCGTGGCCGCGCTCGGCGGGATGCGGTTTGACGATGAGGTAGGCGTCGTCGAGCGCCTCCGTCGCCTTCACCAGACCCAGAAATGCGCTCCCGATTGACTGATGCGTGTCTCGAATGCCGCGGTAGCGGCTCGCCACGACGAGCAGCCGCGCTCCGCTCGGCACCCCGAGTCGCCCCCTCACCGAGTCACGATCGAGAGCGGCGGCAGCGGAGACGAGGGCGTCGAACTTCGGGCTCCCCGTCACGACCAGCGACTCCGCGGGGTAGCGACCGCGCTCGATCAGGAAGCGCTTCGCGGTCTCGCCGAAGACGGCGGTTCTATCGGGAATCGGCGCATCGCGCTCATCCTCCCCGTGCAGGTACGAGAAGTAGCGCGGGTAGATGATGCCGTGCTGGATCGCGACGCTCGGGACGACGGCATCGCGACAGGCGGCGCAGATCGCTCGGCCCCAGCCACTCGACTCCGCGTAGAAGCAGACCGCCCTCGGGCGTAGGTCGCCGAGCACTTCTCGCATCTCCTCGAAGGAGCGCACCGCCCAGGGAAGCTGGAGCAGCATCGTGGCGGCGAGGTCCGGCTGGGCCAGCTCCGAGAAGCTCACGCCCCGATGCGAGAACGCCTCGGCCACGGCCGCGCTCTGGCGCAGCTCGAGCCACGCCTGGCGCAGCATCGTCGTGGCGCGTCGCAGCTCCTCGTAGACGCGCCAGCTCGTGTAGCGATTCACGTGAATGAAGGTCGCTGCGTCGGACGAGAAACGGAACCACTCCCCGAGCCGCTCGCTCAGCCCGCGCCGCCGGTGCGCCGTGTGCGGGCCGACCGCGACGACCTTGGCCTCCAGCTCCGGGTGCAGGGCCACGTCGGGAATGATCTGGTCGAAGTAGTGCTCGGCGATGCGAGCCGCCCCCGTCTCCGGGTTGCGGCCCGCGCGCCAGAAGGCGGCGTGCGAGATGAACAAGATCCTGCGCTCGTCGCCGGGTGGCGGGTCGACCGCCTGCGGTGGTCGCAGTCGGGTCTTCATGGCGGTCACGAGCGACTTGAAGGCGTTCCAGCGGGATTGCCATGAGATGAAGCGGGCGCGCCACGCGAAGACGGAAGGTGTGCGCGTGGCGCCGTGAAACAGAACGCTGGCGACGCTGCAGGCTCGTTGCAGCAGCAGGCGATCCGGGTCCGGCAGACCGACGGCCTCTACCTCGTCGGGCGCCTCGGTCTCCAGCAGTCGCAGCATCGAATCGATCGTGCGGACGTAGCCTGGCGCCGCGGTCGAGTGGAACAGGTAGAGCTCGGCGAACCACCAGAGCGAGACGTCCCGCCACGTGTAGAGCTCCCTGAAGCTCTTGCCGTCGAGCAGCCCGCGCTTGCCCCACGCCTTGGCCCACGCGATGGCCGCATCGTCGACAGACTCCCTGGCTTCACGGCCCAGCACAGCGTCGATGTGTGCGTACTCGAGCGAGGCGTCTTCGAGCAGCGCGCGGCCCGCCTCGTTCCACGCGACGAAGCGCGCGCCCGTGCCGTGCCCGTGCAGCGCGGCGGCCGAGCCCCCGCCACAGACGACGAGGGTCTTCATCGCGCGGCTCGGGCGAAGCCGCCGACGTCGAGCAGCCGGGTCGCCTCATTGACGACCGCCTGAGGGGCGATCTGGTCCAGGCACTCGGCGACCGACGCCTCGCTGCATTCGCGAGGCGGGTTCCTGATGAGGTTGCAGGGTGCGCACCAGAGATCCGGTCGCACCACCACGTGGCGCGTCCCGCTCTTGCCGTCACCTCCCGAGAAGTAGCGAACCGGGTCCGACGGCCCGAACACGCTGACCGACGGCGTTGCCACGGCGCACGCCATGTGCATCGGACCAGTATCCGGCGAGAGGAAGAGATCGAGCTGTCCCACGACCCCGAACGTCTCTCGGGTCGTCCATCGACCCGTGGCGTCGAAGGCACGCTCGCCGAGCCGCTGCGAGATCGAAGCGGCGAGATGTCTGTCGGCGGCCGAGCCCGTGATCACGAACGTCGCGTCGAAAGTAGCGGCGAGCTGCTCCGCCACCAGGGCCCAGCGCTCGATGGGCCATTGCTTGATCAGGCGACCGCCGCTCGGATGGATGCCGACGAGGGGCCGCTTGCCAGCGAGGCCGAGCTCCTCGATGAGGCGCTTGGCCCCGCGCTGATCTTCGACAGAGAGCGGAGAGTGCGACACTCGTGCCTCGATCGGGCCGAGGGCGGCTCGCACGGCCGAGCGGTTCTGCTCGACCCACGAGCTCCGTTCGTCGAGCGGAACCACCTGTTGGAGCAACCGAGCGCCGCCGGTATTGGCGTAGCCGACCCTGAAGCGAGCGCCCGTGAGCCGCATCAACAACAGGGCGCGCAGATCTCCCTGCAGGTCGATGGCGAGATCGGGAGGCTTCGGAAGCCCCCGAGCCTGGGCGATCAGGGCCGCGAGGCTGCTCCGTGGTTCGCCTGGACGTGCGGCCCAGGGCGGGCTCCAGGTCAGGATCTCGTCGACGGGGGCGCCCCGCGCCACCTCTTCGCTCCAGGCGCCGACGACCAGGCTGACGTGAGCTTCGGGCAAGGCCGCACGAAGATCCTGAAGCGCCGGCAGCGACATCAAGACGTCCCCGATCCGGTCCAGTCGCAACACGAGAACGTTCTTGATCGTGTCCCGAGCGGGTGGCTGGGGCGGCTGGCCGAAGGCCGAGCTCGCCTTGGCGAATGACCAGGTGCCGGCGTCGACTGCGGTGACGAGGACCCGCTCGTGCCACGCTGTGACACGGCTCGCCGTGCCGCTAATCGGTTGCCAGCGCTCGCGCTTAGCCATAGCACTCTTCGAAGGCCTGGCAGGCGACTGACCAGGTCAGCCGCGCCACCGCAGTCTGTCGCGCTGCGCGACCGAGCCGCTCGCGCAAGGCGGGATCTCGCAGGCGCCCGAGCGCCTCGGCAATGGCCTCGGGTCGCCCAGGCTCGACCAACAGCCCGTTCTCGCCGTCGACGACGACGTCCGGGATCCCGGCCAGGCGCGAAGCGACGATCGCGCCGCCCGAAGCCATCGCTTCGACCAGGACATTGGGCAGGCCATCGACGTTGCCGCTGCGGTCGACCACCGACGGGATCACTGTCACATCCGCGGCCGCCAGCGCGTCGGCAGTCGAATCGCGATCGAGGGCGCCGACCAGGCGCACGCGCCCGTCAGCCAGCCGTCGCGAAGCCGCTTCCAGTGGCGCTCTCAAGTCGCCGTCGCCGACGATCACGACCTCGACGTCGTCACGCTGTGCGGCCGCCGCGACGAGGTGCTTGAAGCCCTTCTTCTCGACCAGCCGCCCCACCGCGAGAACGAGCAGGCGGTCCGGGTGCTGGCGCGCTACGGAAGGTCGCGAGCCGCGGCGTTCCGGCGCGAAGAAGGCGGTGTCGACGCCGTAAGGAACGGTGCGTACGCGCGCCGGGTCGGCCCCCAGGGCCACGGCTCTCCCGCGGAGGTCACCGCTGCAGGCAGTGACGAATGAAGCCCCGTCCAGGGCGCGCCGAGCGAAGAAGCGGGCGGGCGCGATCCGTTCGGCGACCGAAACGTCGCTGCCGTGCAGGCTGATCACCATCGGGATCCGCTCGACCGCGGCGATGTCCGCGATGAACGCGGCGTTGGGCACGAGCCAATGGACGTGGACGACGTCGTAGCGCCGACTCTCGATACGTCGCGCGAAGGCGGCCCGCTGCGCTGCGGCGACGAACGGCGCGAGGGCGATCGCCTCGCCTCGCAGCTGGATGTCCGCCTCGAGGCTCTCGGCGTAGCCCCAGCGTGGCCAGGCCGCCGGAGCGGGGTAGTCGAAGGGAAAGAAGCGGAGTCCGCGCTCGTCGGACTGGTCGAGCTCGGGGTGCTGGGGCAGAACCAGATCGACGTCATGGCCCCGGCTCGCGATGCCCTGCGCTATCGACTCGATGAACGGAGCCGTGACGTCGCCAGGATACTTGGGGTACGACGAGGTCACCATCAGAACGTTCACGAGGGGTTCCGACCGTTCACAGTGACGCGATCGATCATGACGCCCAGGTCGCGGACATCGCTCGATCCCGGGATCTCGTTGATCGGTCGCCAGTCGGGCACGTCGAAACGGAGCAACGGTGGTCCCTTGGGTAGCGGATCCGGCAGGGTGAGCCTGTGGCTCTCGAACCCGGCACCGACATCGAATCCACCGAGCTCCTCGCCGGACAGGCTGACGGTCACGCGCGCGGGGTTCTGGGCGGGACGCTCGGGGCCGGCGGCCGCGACCACGTCGATGGTTGCCCCTGCCGTGGCGCCCGGCAGGATCATCGTCGCGCAGCGGCCGGTCCAGCGGAAGTTGCGAGGCCCGCCCCCCTCTTTTTCGTAGAAGCCCGCCGAGACGAGCAGCTCGTCGCTTCCCCCGACGTCCACGAAATCGAGCGGTGGAATGCGCAGCGCCGCCGGATCGACGACGCGCGAGAGCGTGAAGCGCAACGCGCGCGGCTCCGCCTGCCGCGGTGGCGCCACGTAGCCACGTTCCCACTCCACGGTCGTGAATGCGAACGGTTGGACACGCTCCAAGAAGACACTGCACAGGTCCGATCGGTACGTGTACACGAAATAGATGTTCCGATAGCGTTGCTGCCAGCTCTCGATCAGATGCTCGAGCTGCTCGGGGTCGGGGTTGAAACGCGCCAGCTCGACGATGTTGACGCCGTGGGCGGCCCACAGCGGCAGCGAGAGCAGGTGGATGCTGGCGGTCTGCTCGAAGACGACGACGTCTTCGGGCCCGAAGCGGCGGGCGAGATCGTCGACGAAGCGCGACGCACCCCGCCAGTCGACGTGGGTCGCGATCGCGAAAGTGTCCCGCGCGTAGCTGAGCGTCAGCACGAGCGCCAGCGCGACAGCCGCGATCCGCGCCATGCGTCCGCGCAGCGCCAGCCGAGCCAGCGCCACGGAGGCGAAACCGAGTAGGAAGGGGAGTACCACCGGAACGTAGCGGCGCAGCGCGAAGAAGTAGTCGTTGTAGACGCGGATCTTGTAGAAGTAGAAGAACGCGCAGGTCAGCGCCAGGGTAACGGGGAAGAGGTGACGCGGGTCGCCCCTGCGAATCACGCCGACCACTCCCGCGACGGCGAGGGCCAGGGCGAGAGGGTGAACGAACCATCCGAGTCGCAGGAGCGCTTGAGCGTCGTGGGCAGCCAGCCGCCTAAAGCCGAGCGTTTGGACCCAGCCGGGATCGGCGAGAACCCGAGCCGGGTCGTTGCCGTCACCTCCCGCCCAGGCCGAGAGCTCGGGACGCAGAAAGTAGGCATAGAGCGCCGCCGCGACGACAGCTGCCGACAGCACCCAGCGCCACGCGCCACCGGTCTTCTGGAGCCTTGCGACCATCGCCGGCGCGAGCCGGTCGGCGCTGAGCAGGAGTGCCAGTCCGACCAGTGCGACGCCGAGCCAGACGCCGGGAGGCTGTCGCCAGTAGGGCCGATTGACGACATCGAGCAGGTACTTGGGGGCGAACAGCAGTCCGTGCAGCGCCGCGTGTCCGGCGAGCGCGACGAATGGAAGCAGGAGCGGTAGCAGCGACGACCAGGGCCGTTTCTCGAGTCCCCGCTTGGCGAACAGCAGAACCGCCAGCGGGATCACGATCAGGATGCTGTCGATGCGAACCAGCAACGACAGTCCGAAGGCCGCTCCCGCGATCGCTCCCAGCAGCGGTGTGCCACGCTCGTCCCAATGCCAGAGTGCGAGCAAACCGAGAAAGATCAGGAACTGCGACATCGGCTCGGAGACCGGGAAGCGCGCGAACCACACCTGGACGACGTTGATCGACAGCAGCAAGCCGGCCAGCAGAGCGACGCCGGCTCCAAACAGGCGCCGCAGTACGAGGAACGAGCCGAGCGTGCCGAGGACGCCGAACACGACCGGTGAGGCCAGCGCGCCAGGGGTGCCTGCGGCCTGGAAGAGGTACGCGCCGAAGGCCGGGAAGAGGTGGAAGAACTGCGGGTAGACCCGTCCCGTTCTCGGGCTCTCGAGATTGAAGCCCATGAAGCGCGCCCAGGAGAAAGCCGGGTTCTCGGGATGGCGGTAGAAGAGCGCGACGTCCTCGCTGGGTATCGAGAGGACGAGCTCGTCGGTCTGAATCAGCTCGCCGGTTCGCCCGATCAGCGCCATCGCGCCGATGTAGGCGCCGGGGTCGCGGCCGCCCACGATGTATTCGCTGGGTCGAGCCTGAAGCGCTAGGGCCAGCAGCAGCACCGCCGTCACGGGGAGCAGCTCGACCGGCCGCGGCGAGCGCCAGTACGGCGGTCGCCAATCACGAACCGCGAGAGGGGCCGCGCCGGCCACGAGCACGGCACAGATCAGACCCGCGAGAGGGAGCGAGAAGCGGCCCAGCTCGGCGAGCACGAGCCCCAACCAGCTCGCGGCGGCGACGCTCGTACCCAACACGAGGAACAACGCCTCGTCGGCCTCGAGAGTGCGGCGAACGCGCCCGCGGAGACTCAAGAGCAACAGCATGCCGGGGAGCAGGAACAGCGCCAGCCCGGCGCTCACCGCGAGCGCGGCGGGAACCTGATTCACGGCCACGGTCTCAAAGCTCGGCGACCGTCTCCCGAATGGCCTGGCACACGTACTCCACCGCCGCCTCCTCGAGCTCCGGGTAGAGCGGAAGAGAGAGGATCTCGGAGGCCGCCCGCTCCGCCACCGGGCAGTCGCCCGGGGCGCCGCCCCAGGGGGCGAACGCAGGCTGGAGGTGGACCGGAATCGGGTAGTGAATCAGCGTGTCGACGCCGCGGCGCGCGAGGCCGGCAGCGAGGCGATCGCGTTCGGGGTGACGCACGACGTAGAGATGATGCGCTGAGAGCGCAGGGGGCCGCTCGCTGGGGAGCGTGACACCCGCACCGCTCAGCTCCTTCTCGTAGATCGCGGCGAGCCGGCGACGCCGTTCCAGCCCGTCTTGGAGGTGAGCCAGCTTGACGCGCAGGATCGCCGCCTGGATCTCGTCGAGGCGCGAATTGATCCCCGCTTCCGTGTGGGAGTAGCGGTCGCTCTGGCCGCCGTTTCGTAGCCGGCGTAGCTTCACAGCCAGCTCTGGGTCGCCGGTCAGGATCGCGCCTCCGTCGCCGAGCGCTCCCAGGTTCTTGGTCGGGTAGAAGCTCAACGCCGCCGCGATGCCGAAGCTCCCTGCGCTGCGACCCGCGTAGCGGGCGCCGTGGGCCTGGCAGGCATCTTCGACGAGTGCGATGCGATGCTGCTTCGCGATCGCCTCGAGCTGCAGGAGCTCGGCCGGGTGTCCGTACAGGTGCACAGGCATGAGCGCGCGTGTCCTCCCGGTGATCGCTGCGCGCGCCGCCTCTGGCGACACGTTGAGTGTGTCCGGCTCGACATCGGCGAAAATGGCTCGCGCCCCGGTCCGCTGAATCGCCAGGCCGGTAAAGGCGGCCGTCATGGGCGAGGTGATGACCTCGTCTCCGGCGCCGACCCCGAGCGCCTCGAGCGCGAGCTGCAACGCCTCGGTTCCGTTTCCCACGGCGACACACTGGGCAGACTCGAAGCGCAGCGCCAGCTCGGCCTCGAGCGCCTCGACCTCGGGTCCCAGCACGAACCAGCCCGAGTCGAGAACGCGGTCGATGGCCTCCCCCAGCTCGGGCCGAAGAGCCGCGACCTGCCTGCCGAGCGCGAGGAACGGAACGCGCCTCGTGTCCGTCACAAATAGGCGTCCTTGTGCGCGCGGTAGTAGGCGAGGGTTCGCTCCGCGCCCTCGCGGAGCGCGATCTTCGGCGTCCACCGCAGCTGCGCTTCGATCTTGCGGGCGTCCGCGTGGAAGTCCCCGATATCGATGCGCTTCCGGTCGGGCGGGAACGGCTTGAGGACGTAGTCTCCGTGGCCGGCGATCTCGATCAGCAGTTGGGCCAACTCGAGCAGGCTGACGGGCTCCTGCCCGCCCAGGTTGAAGACTTCGCCGTCGGCCTCCGGCATCGCCCCGGCGCGCAGGAAGGCGTCCACCACGTCGTCCACGTAGTCGAAATCGCGCCGTTGCGTCCCGTCGCCGAAGAGCTCGATCGTCTCGCCGAGCAGGGCCTTGCGCATGAACCAGCCGATGAAGCCCTGGCGAGCGTGCCGAATCAGCTGCCGGGGACCGTACGTGTTGGTGAGCCGCAGCGAACAGGCGCGGATGCCGTAGACCGAGTGGTAGACGAGGTGGTACATCTCGCCCGAGATCTTGTTGATCCCGTTCACGTCGGTCGGGTTCAGCAGATGGTCCTCGTCGACCGGCAATCGCGTCGGCCGGCCGTAGACCTGTCGCGTCCCGGCGTACACGACCTTCAGCTCCGGGTTGCGGCTTCGCACCGCCTCCAGGATCGAGAGCTGGCTCCTGCAGTTGATCTCGAGGTCCGTGAAAGGATCTGTCATCGAGTCGATGTGACTGACCTGGCCCGCCAGGTTGAACAGCACGTCCTGGTCGCGCACCAGGTACTCCATGCCGTGCCCGCGAACGTCCGCGATGTTGATCCGCACGCGATCCTCGTAGCCCGCCAGATTGTGCGGGTTGCCGCCGTAGTCGGGAAGCAGGCTGTCGACGGCCAGCACCCGCGATCCCAGGTCGGCCAGGCGCCGACACAGGTTCGAGCCGATGAAGCCGAGGCCGCCAGTGACCAGAACCGGGCGGTTGCGGTAGTAGTCGAGGTAGGTCGTCACGATCCCTTCTCTGCTGCGCCGCGCGCAGCGAGATGCTCGCGGCGCGCGACCAGCTCGAACCAGAGCCGGATCAGGTCGAGCAGCGTACGCGCGACCCGGGGGAAGTTGAAGAACTGGCTCTTGCCGTAGGTGCGGTGGAAGTGATGGACGGGCACCTGCGCGATCCCAGCGCCTGAATCCTGCACCTTCTTGCACAGCTCCACGCAGATCACGCCCGAGGAGCGGGTCAGCTCGATGCGGTCGAAGACCGAACGTCGCATCAAGCGGAAGTCGCAGTCGACGTCCCGGAGCCGCAAGCCGAAGCTGATTCGCACGAACCAGTGGTACACGCGTCCGATCAGAATGCGATGCAACGGATCCGAACGGCCGATCTTGTAGCCGTTGACGAAATCGATTCCGGGCGCGAGCGCCGCGAACAGTGTCGTCATCTCGCGCGGATCGTACTGCGCGTCGCCGTCGGTGTAGAAGACCAGCTCTTTGGTGGCGCCCGCGAAGCCGGTGCGCAGCGCTCCCCCGTAGCCCCGGTTCTGCTCGTGGTGGATCACCCGCAGCCATGAGTAGGTCGCGGCCATCTCGTCCAGCAGCTCGCCGGTGTGGTCGGGGCTCCCGTCGTTCACGACGATCACCTCATAGTCGTCGGTGAGCTTCCTCGCGGTCATGTGGGCGATCAGCGCGAGGCTGGCGATGGTCCCGGCGTCGTTGTAGGCCGGAAAGAAGATCGAGAGGCTTGGCTTCGGGTCGGTCACGGTCGAATCCGCGTCTCGATGTCCCGGCCGGTCGCCAGGATCGGCCCGTTTCTCGGAGTTTTCAACCGGAGCGCGAGAGCGCGTGAAATTAGCATGGCGTCTTTCCCCGGGTCAAAGAGCGGGCATCGTTCCGCGCCAAAGCGCCCAGGCCGCGGCGAGCCCGCCGAAGCCGGCGAGCAGAAGCCCGACCCTGAGGCCCGGGGGGACGTGTCGAAGCAGGACTCGATGCAAGCCCCGCTCGAGCACGAGCCCCAGCTGAGCATGGTTGAGGCGGAACACGCGTGTCGGCTCGCCGTCGACTGTGGCGCCCCAGCCCGGACTCCAGCCTTCGGCCACGACGAGCACCCCCGGCCCTTCGGCCCGGACGTCCAAGGTCCCGCCGCGCGCTCCGGCGAGCCAGGCGGCGCCCGCCGTGCTGCCGTCCGGTAGCTCGATACCCCGGCCCGCGTCGCTCTCTACGATGGCCTCACCCCGTGGGTCGAAGCCGGGAGCCGTCAAACCGCCGAGCACCGCCTCGTCGCTCGGCAGCTGCCAGAGCCGCCCCACTACCCAGGCGGAGCCGGGGCTCGTCACGACCTCGAACAGCCGCACCGGCGGGGTGATCGCCGCCTCTCGGAAGCGCGAAGTGTCGCTCACAAACGCCGACAGCGGCGTGACCGCGAATGCTGTTTGCGTCTCGTGATCCGAGACTGAGATGCTGGCGAGCATGACCGCGGGCGCACCTGCGTCGATCCGGAGACCGTCGATCAGATAGCGGCCGGGCAGCTCCAGGTGCAGCTCGGAGGCAGCGCGCTGCGGGTCGGGCCTCGGCGCAGGGACCGGCAGGTAGCGTCCCGTCGCGAGTCGAACGCTCACCCGCTCGAAAAAAGAGTCCATGATCTCGGTGTCGTCGACGACGGCGATGTCCAGTCGAGAGGCGGTGACGATCGGCAGCGGAAGGAACCGCGTCCGTCCCGTCTCCACGGCGACGGCCAGCGGGATCTCTCGCTCCTCGTGTCGGAGCGGCTGCGCGAGGCGATCGGCAGGCAGCTGGATCCAGCGCACCCCGAGCGCGTCGAGGCGCCGAGCGTCACTCGCCAGGAAGGCCGCCGGCAAGAGCCCCCCTCCGTTCATACCGTCAAAGACGGCTCGCTGCCTGAGAGAGACCATGGGGTCGTAGCCATTCGCGCTGCGTCGTCCAGCGAGGGAGGCCAGGTTGCCGTACGCGAGGTCGAGCTCGGTCTGGTGCGGCCATGCGTCGACCAGCGTCAGCTCGCGCCCCTCCGGGCGCACGGCCATCGCCGCGTCGATGGCTCTGCGGGTCGCTGTCCCCGCTTCGAGGTCGGCCCGCTGCGGCGTGGAGTCCCATACTCCGCGCCCGGCGGGTTGAAGCAGGAACGAAAGCGTCAAGGGTAGCAGCCAGAGCTGAGCGAGCAGCGGCTCGCGAGAAGTCGCCAGCCGGAAGTAGAGAATCAGTGAAAACGCCAGGACGCCGACAGAGCCGGCGCGATCCTCGGGCAGCGGGCCGAGCGCCGCGCCCGCGACCGAGAGCGCCGCTGCCGAGGCGAGGCACCACACGAGCAGGTAGGCGCGCAGCGTAGCGCCGCGCGGGTCGTGTCGGGCCCGCCACTGAGCCGAGAGGGAAAGACCAGCGAGGATGGCGAGGGCCAGGTCGAAGACGAGGGCGAGCGCACCGGGGGCCGCCAGCGGGCCCCGACCCCATTGGAGCGCGAGGCAGAGAGCCAGCGCCGCTGCCAGCACCTGCACGGGCGTCCGTCGCACCAGCAGTGGCAATGCCGCGAGCGCCAACTCGGGCGCCGGCGTGTGGGACACGTAGCGGAGCACCAGTCCCGTCGCTCCCGGCAGGTCGCCGGCGCCGTCCCTCGCGATGCCGGTGACCTGAAGGCCGGCGGCCTGTGCCGCGAGCAGCGTCGGCAGGAGCTGAGGGGCCGCCAGGCAGGCACCGAAGAAGAGCGCGGCAATGCTCACCGCGGGCCTCAGCTTGACGGCGGCCCCGGGGCGCATCAGGTGCCCGACCAGCAGGCGCCCTGCGATCAACGCGACCCCGGCGCGCACCGCTTCCGGCGAGCCGCTCAGCAGCAGCAGCGCGAAGCTCATCCCGAGGGCTGCCGCCGCTCGCAGTGACGCGCCGGTCACGTAGTGCTCGGCCGTCAGCAGCACGAGCGGGAGCAAAGGCGCGGCCACGAGCGTGGCCGTGTCCCCGAGGTGTCCGACCAGGTAGGGCCCGAGTACGAAGGCGAGCGCGCCGAAGTAAGAGCCCGCCGGATGGCACCTCAAGCGACGCAAGTACAAGAAGACCAGCACACCCGTCGCGGCGAGCGACCCGAGCACGAGCAATTGGAACGCCAGGAATGGGGGGAGCGCGGCCAGCGCGACCATCGGTGGGTAAAGGGCCCCGGGTCGGTATGCGGCCAGCAGGGGCGTGCCGGAGAAGGCGTGGTGATTCCAGTCCGGGACGCGGCCGGCGCGCAGCTCCTCCCAGACCGCCGCTCGCAGCGGGTAGTGGAGCGCGGCCCCGTCGCCGGGGCCCAGCAACCGGGCGTTCCACCACGCCGGCGCGTACGCGACGAAAGGAAGCGCCGCGAGCAGCAGTAGGATCCAGCCGTCGCGCGCCAGGCGGTGGGCCGACCGCCTGAGGTTCAAGCCTTCACTTGCGCTCTTGCGAGGAGGCGATCTGTTCGGAGATGAGCCCCACCAGGAAAACCACGACCGACAGTTGAATCAGAAGCGCGGCTCCCGTGGGAATCTTGCCGAAAGCGGTGACGTTCCAGAGCCCATAGGCCACGCCGAGAGCCAGGGAGGCAGCGCTGATGGGAAAGAAGATCTTCAGCGGGCTGTAGAGCGTGACGATCTTCAAGATGATCAGCATGAAGTTCACGCCGTCGCGCAGCGGGCGGATCTTGCTGCGCCCCTTGCGGGGGCGGGCCTTGATGGGCACGAACGCGACGTTGTGGCCGGCCTTGAGAAACGCCAGGCAGGACGTCGTCGGGTAGCTGAAGCCGTTCGGGAGCAGGTGCACGATATCCATCAGCAGTGGCCGCCTCGCCACCCGGAAGCCCGATGTGAGGTCCGCAATCGACAGGCCCGTGAGCCAGCCGGCGAGTGCCTTGAAGATCGCGTTCCCCAGCGCCCTCAGCCACGGCTGGTCGCGCGCCGCCCGGGCGCCGATGACCATGTCGTGGGACTCCATCCCGCCGAGCAGCTTTCTGGCTTCGCCCGGATCGTGTTGCCCGTCCGCGTCCATCAGCAGGACCGCATCCCCCTGAGCGGCTCGGATACCGGTCTTGACGGCCGCGCCGTTTCCTTTGCGGTAGGGGTGGCGGATCACCTGCGCCCCGGCGGCTTCGGCGCGCGCCGCCGTCTCGTCGGTCGAGCCGTCGTCGATGACCAGAATCTCGCGCCAGGAGCCGACCGTGACGAGGCCGGCGACCACCTCGCCGATCGCGGCCTGCTCGTCGAGGGCCGGGATGACCACGGAGACGCGCCCCGGCTCGATCAACGGCGGTCGTCCCCGGCTTCCAGCTTGCGAACCCGGTAGAGCAGGTCTTCGAGAAGCTTGCGGTTGCTGGCGATCAGGTCTCCCACGATGCCGAGCTGCAGCGTCTGGAAGCCGAGGATCAGCAGCAGCACCGAGAGCATCGCGGACTGGAGGTGCCCGCGCACCTCGCCCAGCCACCAAAAATAGGCGTAGCGCAAGCCCAGCCCGAAGCCGCCGATCAAGAGCGTGCCGCCGAGCAGCAGGAAGATCTTGAACGGCTCGTACATCGCGTAGATGCGCAGGATCGCCGCGGCTTGTCGCTTGACGTAGTCCCAGGTGGAAGAGAACAGGCGGGAGGGGCGCGTCTCCCGCGCGGTCACCGGCCGGTGCGTTACGGCGAGCCGCTTCTTGCCGGCCTGAATGATCGATTCGAGGGTGTAGGTGAACTCGCTCACGATGTTGATGCGCAGCGCAGCTTCCCGGTTCAGCGCCCGAAAGCCGCTCGTCGTGTCGGGAACGTTCGTGCCCGACACCTTGCGCACAACCCACGATCCCGCCGTCTGCAGCCGCCGCTTCGTCCAAGAGAAGTGGGCCACGTCGGCCACGCCGCGGTCGCCGACGACCATGTCCGCCTCGCCGTCCAGGATCGGCTGGATCAGCCGCGGAATCGCATCGGCCGGGTACTGGTTGTCGGCGTCGAAGTTGACGATGATGTCGGCGCCGAGCCGCAGCGAGGCATCGAGGCCGGCCATGAACCCTGCAGCCAGGCCCTTGCGTCGACGAAAGCGGAGGGCGTGGTCGGCGCCCTCCGCCCGGGCGACCTCGGCGGTGCGGTCGCTCGAGCCGTCATCGATCACGAGCACTTCGACTTCGTCGACGCCGGGGAGTTGACGAGGCAGGCTCGCGAGCGTCTCGGGGAGCATCGCCTCCTCGTTGAGGCAAGGGATCTGAATCACGAGCTTCATCGGGGGCGACGCAAAGGTAGCATAAGGATTCAGCGCCGAGTTAGCCCGATCGTGCGGCCGGACCGACGTGGGCTCAAGTGTTTCGACGCTCTCGCTCGACGAGCCCGCGCCAGGCCGAGAAGAAGCGGAATTGGCCGACGTTGTCCAGCACCTGGGAGCCGCCATCCTTGGCGCCACGGATGGCCGCGGCGACCTGCAGGAGCCCGGAAGTCGGCTTTTCGAGACCCAGCGCCGGGGGAAGAAAGCGGAAGCCGTCGTCGACCGGCCAGTCCTGACCGAGCTGCCCGATCCAGCCGCTCACGCGCAGTTGAGATGAGCCGGGCGCAGCGCCCTCGTCGAACTCGATCGCATAGGGGTCGAGCTCGACGGGACGAATCTCCTGCACGAGATGAAGGTGGAAGAGATAGCCCTGCTCGAGTGTCGCCAGGCGGAAGCGTCGGCGCTCCGTGGACGCCTGGTACTCGCGACGGATCGGGCCCTTGACGAGCAGCGCCACGTCCTCTGCGCCGAGCGCGAGCGAGCCGGCCTCATGACGCAAGTGAAGACGCCCGTCCGCATAGCGAGCGCCTTGCGCCTCCAGGGGCGTCCTCGCCCGAGCGAGCCGCTCACCGTCGAGCGCAACGGCTCGCAGGCCGAGGCCGGCGAGGCGCTCGACCTCCAGAGTCGCCTCGCTCGGGCTCGCCGTCGCTGTCGTGAGGCGGAAGCCGCCGCGCCGCACCCACTGCGCGGTCTCGGCAGCGGGCAGCTGAAAAGCGTCGGAGAGCCGCAGGGCGTCGACGTTCTCGAGGTCGAGCACGACCAGCGAGCGCTGTTGTTCTTCCGGCGCCGGCTCCTGAGGCGGCGTGGTCAGGGCGTCCCGAATCTCGCCGAGGGCGCCGCCGCAGTAGAGGCAGCTGGCCCCAGCGACGGCGACGGGTCTCCCACACTCAGGACAAGCGGCCACTAGATGTTGAAGCGGAAGTGGACGATGTCGCCGTCCCGCACGCCGTACTCCTTGCCCTCGAGGCGCAGCGTGCCGCGCTCGCGACACGCGGCCATCGAACCAGCCTTCGTCAGCTCCTCGTAGCTCACGACCTCGGCCCTGATGAAGCCCCGCTCTATGTCGGAGTGGATCACGCCGGCGGCGCGCTGCGCGAGAGTGCCGTCGCGGATCGTCCACGCCCGACACTCGTCATCCCCGACCGTGAAGAAGGAAATCAACCCCAGCAGGCCGTACGAGCTGCGAATCACCCGATCGAGGCCCGGCTCGGCGAGTCCCAGCTCTTCGCGGAAGGCGCGCGCATCGTCGACATCGAGCTCCGACATCTCGGCTTCGATCGGTGCGGAGACGACGCACACCTCCACGTGGCTGCGCTCCGCGACGTGCCCCAGCTGGCTCTCCTCGAGGGTGCGGTCCGCGTGGCGCAGCTGTTCCTCGTCCAGATTGACGGCCACGAGCAGCGGCTTCTCCGATAGAAACGAGTAGTTGCGCATGCGCTTCCGGTCGGCGTCGTCGAAGTCGTGCTCGCGCAACGGACGGTCGGTCTCGAGGACCTCCTTGAGCCGTTCGAACAGCGCGCGTTCGGCGAGATCGTCGTCGTTGCGCAGCTTCTTCAGGCTCTTCTCCAGCCGTTCGAGCTTGCGCTCGACGATCGCGAGGTCGGCGAGCTTCATCTCCAGCTCCAACACGTCGACGTCGCGGAGCGGGTCGACGGAGCCCTCCGGGTGCGGAATCACGTCGGACTCGAAGGCCTGCACGACGTGGACGAGGGCGTCGACGCCGCGCAGCGCCGGCAGGTCGACGAGCGCCTCTCCTTGACCCTTCGAAACCCCGGGGACATCGACATACTCGACCGTCGCCGGGACCTTCTTCTTCGGCTCGAATATCGCCGTCAGCGCATCGAGCCGCGCGTCGGGGACGCGGGCGATCCCGAGCCTCGGCTCGGGCCGCCCCCCCGCGACGGCCGCGCTGCCGGTCAGCAGCTGAAAAAGGGTGCTCTTGCCGACCCCCGAAAGCCCCAGGATTCCTGCCTTCACAGGGAGGATTATAGTCGTCGCCCTGGAGTGACCCCCGAGACGACCCGCGCCCCGACCCGCCGAGCCCAGGTCTCGGTGCTGCTTCCGGTGCGAAACGCGGCCACCACGCTCGCGTCCTGCATGGACTCGCTGGCGGCCCAGACGCTGCGCGATTTCGAGGTGCTCGCCATCGACGACGGCTCCACGGACGACTCACGGCAGCTGCTTCAGGCGCACTCCGCTCGCGATCCCCGCCTCCGCGTGCGATCTCGAGGGGCCCAGGGGCTCCCGGCCACGCTGAACGAAGGCCTGGCTCTCGCCCGGGCTCCGCTCGTGGCGCGTATGGATGCCGACGACGTGGCACACCCAGAACGGCTCGGGCCCAGCTCGACTACCTCCGTTCTCATCCCGAGACCGGCATCCTCGGGACGCGTGTCGAGCTGTTCGCGGACGGGCCGCTCGCGCGGGGAATGCGCGCTTATGTCGCCTGGCAGAACCGGCTCTGCGATCACGCGGCGATCCAGCGAGAGCTGCTGGTGGAGTCGCCGCTGACGCACGCGAGCGTGATGCTACGGCGCGAGCTCCTCGAGCGACTCGGCGGCTACCGCGACTTCTGTGGTCCGGAGGACTACGACCTCTGGCTGCGTGCGGAGCGTGAAGGTGCCGTCTTCTCGAAGCTCCCCAGACGCCTCTTGAAGTGGCGGGACTCCCCCGGCCGGCTGACACGCGTCAGCCCGCGCTACACCCCCGAACGCTTCATGGATCTCAAGCTGGAGGCGCTCGAGGCGGGCCCGTTGCGTGGGTCACGCAGCGTCGTGATCTGGGGCGCGGGTCCGATCGGCAAGGCCTGGGCGCGACGCCTTCGTGAGCGGAACCACGAGGTCCGCGCGTTCGTCGAAGTCGCGCAGCGCAAGCTGGGCCAGCGGATTCAGGGCGCCCCCGTTCTCGGCGTGTCGGACGCGCGGATTGGAGGCGCGCTTCACCTCGCGGCGGTGGGCCAGCCCGGTGCGCGGGCCCGAATCCGTCGCGTCGCCGCGGGGCTCGGGCTACGGGACGGGTCCGACCTGATCGCGGTCGCCTGAGGCTGATCCAGCCGACCTTATATAATCGTCGCGCCGCTCGCAGCTCGACACCCCCTGATGATTGCCCTCGTCACGCTCCTCGCCCTGACCCTGGCCTCGCCCCTCGCCGCCCAGACGCGGGGGACGAAACTCGCTCGCATCCTCCAGCTGGAGAGCGAGCGTCGAGCCGGAGGGCAAGAGCTCTCTCGCTACCTGCGTGACCCGGAGGCCGGCGTGAGGCGCCGTGCGGCACTGGCGGCGGGACGGATCAGAGACTCCGGAAACGTGGCAGCGCTGCTCTCGTTGCTCACCGACGCGGAGCCCGAGGTGCGCCAGGTCGCCGCGTTCGCACTGGGGCTGATCGGTGACGACGCCGCGAGCGAGCATCTGATGGCCGCCCTCGAGGACCTCGACTCGCGGGTCCGCGCCCGTGCGGCGCAAGCCATCGGTCGCCTGGGAAACCCAGCCCACGGGGCGTCGCTGGCGGCATTCGTCCGGGCCCGGATCCCGGAGGGAGCGCCGCTACTGACGATTCGCGGCGACGACCCCGCGAACCCTTCCGACCCCTGGCTCGAGCTGCGCCTGGGTCTTTTTGCTTTGGCGCAGCTGAAAGATGCCGGGGCGGCTACGGCGGCGCTTCTCGTTGACGGGCAGCCACGCTTCGACTGGTGGGCTGCGACCTATGTCGTTTCGAGGATCCCAGACGCGCAGCTTCGCCCGATTCTCAGCCAGTCCGTCGAGTCCGACGAGCCGTTCCAGCGCACCCTGGCGGCGCGCGGCCTCGCCTCTTTCAACGACACGGCTGCGGTCACGCAGCTGCTCGCGCTCGCGCTCGACCGCGACCGCTACGTAGCGATCGCTGCGCTGCGCGGCCTGGCGCGCAGCGGGCAGCCCCGCGCAGCGGTGGTGGCCGCCCAGGTATTGAAGAGCTCAAACGACCCCAACAAACGTCGGGAATCGCTCCGAGCGCTCGCCCAGCTGCCCGTCGACATTTCGATTCGGGAGGACGTGATCGAGCTGCTCGCCGACGGGGAGCCCGCGATCCGTGCCGAAGCCTTCGCGGTGGTGGCTCGAATCGACCAGCAGCAGTTCGCCCTGCTGCTGGCGGGGCTCGACCCCGACCCGGAGTGGCGGGTGCGCGCCGGCATGACGCGCGGTCTGGCCGCGGCGGGAGACGACATCAGTCTGGGAGTCCTGTTTCGGATGCTCAATGAAGACGAGGACGTGCGGGTGCTTCCCGCGATTCTCGAGGCTCTCAGGAAGCTGCGCGGCTCGGACTCGATCTCCACGCTCCGCGGCCAGCTCGAGCACGTCGATATCGGCGTGCGTGCGGCAGCCGCAGAGCAGCTTGGGGCATTGGGACCAGGGGGGCATTCGGGGGCGCTCGCCGTGGCGTATCAGCGCTCACTGCGGGACACCGAGGTCGGAGCGCGAATGGCCATCCTGGCTGGCCTCGCAGCGGAAGACGACGAGCTCGCCCGCGAGACGCTTCAGAAGGCAGTCGACAGCGATCCGGCCTGGGCCGTGCGCGTCCAGGCGGCCGCGAGTCTCGGCACCACGGCCGAGCGCCCGTCGCGGCCGGGAACGTCTGCCCCCCTGGATTTCCGGATGGCGATGGCGCCGTATCAGAATCTCGGGGCGCCTCTCTACTCGCCTCGTGCCGTCGTCGTCACCGACCGCGGCCGCATCGAGCTGCAGCTCGACATCGTCGAAACCCCGCTTGCGACCCGGGCCTTCGTCGGGCTGGCCCGGCGCGGCTTCTACGACGGCCTGGTTTTCCATCGGGTGGTTCCGGCGTTCGTGATCCAGGGCGGCGATCCCCGTGGCGACGGCCATGGCGGCCCTGGCGTGCATCTGCCCGATGAGCCCGGGTTGCGTCCTTTCGGTCGAGGAGCCGTCGGAATGGCGCTTCGCGGTCCCGGCACCGCCGGCAGCCAGTTTTTCATAACCCACGCGCCCGCCCCCCACCTGGACGGGAGTTTCACCCTGTTCGGCCACGTCGTATCCGGCATGGAGGTGGTGGATCGGATCCAGCCTGGCGACGTCATCCAGCGGGTCGAGATCTGGGACGGCTCGTGACGCCTCGCTACCGAGTCCTCGCCCTCGATCTGGACGGGACGCTGTTGGGCAAAGACAAGACGATCTCCCTACGCAACGGCGAGGCCGTCCGGGCCGCACGGGAAGCAGGGGTCCACATCGTGATCGTGACGGGGCGTCGCTACCCCGCGACACGGCCGATCGCCCGGACGCTGGGCGAAGACATCTCACTGGTGCTGCACAACGGCGGCCTGATCGTCGAGGACCGCGAGGTCATCCGCTGCCTCCCTCTCGCCCGGCAGGTGGCGCGGCTGGCGATCCGACTCGGCCGGAGCGTCAGCGCAGAGCCCGTCGTCCACTGCGGCCACGAGGGTCAGGGGAAGCTGCTCGTAGAGCGGATGCCGCCAGCTGAACGAGTGCTCGCGATGTACCTGAAGAAGGCCCACGCGGACGTTCACGTCGTGGACGACGTCCTCGAGGCCTTTCCCAGGGAGGACCCGATCCAGGTGATGTTCGGGGGCCGGATCGAGCGGATGCAGCGAGTGCTCCGAGCGCTGTCTTCGGGTCTCGAGGTCTCCGCCGGACCCGCGCCGCGAGGGGGCCGGGCCCGCCTGGAACGCGCCGTCTACCCGGAGCATGGCGTCGAGATCATCGACGTCCTCTCCCCCAGCGTCGGCAAGGCCGAGGCGATGCGCTTCGTCTGTTCCCGATTCGGCCTGACCCCGGCCGAGGCCCTGGCGATCGGGGACAACTGGAACGACGCCCAGATGCTGCTCGAGGCAGGTTGCGGCCTGGTGATGGGGAATGCCGACGACGGGCTGCACCGGCTGGGCCTGCCGGTGCTCCCGAGGAACGACGAAGACGGAGTGGCGGTCGGGATCGAGCGCCACCTGTTCGCCAACTGAGAGCGCGAACTAAAAAAAGGGGGTGATCGCTCACCCCCTTCTCGCAGTCGAAGAACTCCTACTCCTACTTCTTCTTCTTCGCAGCCTTCTTCTTGGTTGCCTTCTTCTTTGCCTTCCTCTTGGCGGCCATGTCTTACATCCCCCCTCTCACGGTTTGAAGTAAAGCCGGCAGCCAACCTCGGCCAGCGGCAGGAAAACCTGGGATACGAACCCTCGCCGAGACCCGAACGGCCGAGGCCCCCCAGCATTGGCGCGAATTCGGACATACACGCCCCTCTTCAACATCTCGGGTGATAAGGGGCCTGACATACTAGGGGTAGCGTAGGGAGGGGTACCCCCCCTGTCAAGGGTTTTCTTGAGGACGCCTGTCTGCATGCCTCAGTGCCACTTCGGCTTAGCCTGTGGATGCGTTGTGAATTTCAATAAAAGTGGCTCCTGGAGCCACTTTTCATCAACTCCATGCGCGAAGTCGCTGAGCGACAATGCCTTCTGAGGCCACTTCAGGCAGAGCTTTAGGTATGTTAAGTGAAGTTAGAGCTAATATATAAAATAGCATAGTCAATAGTCAGAACCGCGCCAGCGAGGGTTGTGGCGCCCGCGGCTCCAGGCGCCAATGGGAACCCGATATACTCCGCGGCCGATGTTCTCTTTCCGGATCGAAAGACGTGAAGGCAGGGCCCGGGCCGGCCTTTTGGCGACACCGCACGGTCTTGTCGAGACGCCCACGTTCATGCCCGTGGGAACCGCCGCCGCAGTCAAGGCCGTGATCCATCGCAGCCTGGCGGAGCTGGGTGCTTCGATGTTGCTGGCCAACACGTACCACCTGATGCTGCGGCCCGGCGAGCGGCTCATCGGGGATCTGGGCGGTCTCCACGGGTTTACCGGGTGGGGGCGGCCGTTCCTGACCGACAGTGGCGGCTACCAGGTCTTCAGCCTGAGGCACCTACGCCGCCTGGACGAGGCGGGCGTCGAGTTCCGGAGCCACATCGACGGAACGCTCCATCTCCTGACGCCGGAGCGCTCGATCGCCGTCCAGCAGGAGCTGGGCGCCGACATCGCGATGTGCTTCGACGAATGCCCCCCACACCCAGCGGACCGCGAGGTGGTGGCGGCGGCCACGGAGCGCACGGCACGCTGGGCACGCCGCTGCCTCGAGGCCCACAAGCACAAGCGTCAGTGGCTCTTCGGAATCGTGCAGGGCGGCGTCGAGCCCGATCTCAGGGAGCAGAGCGCCCGCGAGCTGTCGGCCATGGGGTTTCCCGGGTACGGCATCGGCGGGCTCTCGGTCGGCGAGCCCAAGCCGGGCATGTGGCGGGCCCTCGAAGCCGTGGATCCGGTGCTGCCCGAGGACAAGCCCCGCTACCTGATGGGGGTCGGGACGCCCTCGGACATCGTCGAGGCAGTGGCGCGCGGAGTCGACATGTTCGATTGCGTCCTGCCGACCCGGAACGCCCGGAACGGCCAACTCTTTACCCGCGCGGGTCGTCTGGTGATCAAGAACGCCCGATTCCGCACCGATGAATCGCCCCCGGACCCCTCTTGCGGCTGCCCGACCTGCCGGACCATCAGCCGCGCCTACCTGCGCCACCTCTTTCTGGCGCGCGAGATGACCGCGGCCACCCTGATGAGCGTGCACAACCTCGCCCACTACCTTGACACCCTCCGTAAGGTGAGGGAAACTATCCTCTTAGGGCGTTTCGAGGCCTTCCGGAGAGAGGTGAGCGGAGCCTGACCTGGTTCCTTGCGGCGTTTCCCGTTCTCCAAAAGCCACGAGTTTCTTAGTAGGGACCCCGAGGAGAAAGGAACCGGGGGGGTCGCGTCTCGCGCCGTCTACCCGAGCGCAGATCTCTCCTGCCGAGTCTCTAGATGCACAACGTGACGCTGTCATTGGCCCAGGCCACCCCCGCCCAGCCCAGCCCCCTGGTCGGGATGATGCCGCTCGTGCTGATCGTGATGATCTTCTATTTCCTGGTCATCCGTCCCGCGCAGACCAAGCAGCGCAAGCTCGAGGAGCTGATCAAGAGCCTGAAGAGTGGCGACAAGATCATCCTCAATCCCGGGATCCTGGGCACGATCGTCGGAGTCGACGAGCAGACCTTCCAGGTTCGCATCGACGACAAGACCAGAATCCGCGTGCTGCGAAACGCCGTTGCGGGCTTGCAGAGCGAGTCCCCTGAAATGGAGAAGAAGTAGATGCCCCCGGCCTTCGAGAACCCGCTCCTCGTCTGGTTTCTCCTGACCGTCGCGCTCGCCGTGCTCGGTCACCTGTTCCTGAGAAAGGAGCTGCGCGTCCGTGCGACGCTGTTCGGCTCGCTCCTGCTCGCCTCCCTGGTGACGCTCTGGCCGCCCTATGACACGGACGAGCAGCCCGGCCGCCTGCGATTGGGGCTCGACCTGCGGGGCGGCATGCACCTGGTGCTGCAGGTCGTGACCGACGACGCGCTGAAGGCGACGCTCGACGACGCCCTCCAGCAGACGCGTAGCGAGGTCCTTCGCAAGGGAGTTCCGATTGGAAACAGCGGCGCAATTGGCACCACGTCCTTCTTCATCGAAGGCATCGGCGCCGCGCGCGTCAAGGACGTCCGGGAGGTGTTCGACGACTTCTTCCGAAACACCTGGACAGTCGCGGAGCCCAGCGAAGGGCGCTTCGAGTTGCGGATGACGGACGCCTACGTTCGTCAGCTCGAGCGCGAGACGCTGAGGGAGGCGATGCGCACGCTGGAGCGGCGCGTCAACGAGCTGGGTGTGGCCGAGCCGGTGATCGCCGAGCACGGCGAGCGCGGCGATCAAATCCTCGTGCAGCTGCCGGGTGTCACCGATGCGGAGCAGGCGAAACGTGTGATCAAGCGCACCGCCCAGCTCTCGCTCAAGATCGTCGAGTCGACGGCGCCGACGCGCGAGGGCCTGCTGCCACCCGGTGGCAACGTCCCGAACGGTCTCGAGATCGTCGAGGGCCTGGTGGACGAAACCTCCGGCCCGGCGTTCTACCTGGTGAAGCGCGAAGCCATCATCACGGGCCGCGACCTGAAGAACGCGCGGCCGAGCGTCGACCAGTTCAACCGGCCCAACGTCAGCTTCTCGCTGAACCCCGCGGGAGCCGAGAAGTTCCGCCAGGCGACGCGGGAGAACATCGGTCGTCAGCTGGCGGTCATCCTTGACGGTCGGGTCGAGACGGCGCCGGTGATCCAGGGCGAGATTTCGAGCGATGGCCAGATCACCGGCAGCTACACGGTCGACCAGGCCGACGAAATGTCGCGGGTGCTGCGCGCCGGGGCGTTGCCCGCGACGCTCCGGACACTCCAGGAGCTGAGCGTCGGCGCGTCGCTCGGGCGCGACTCGATCCGCGCCGGGATGACGGCGTCGCTCGCGGGGCTGATCTTCATCATTGGCTTCATGCTCGTGTACTACAGGATGTCCGGCATCAACGCCGCGGTGGCCCTCACCGCCAATCTGCTGCTCCTGCTCGGTGCGATGGCCTACACCCAGGCGACCCTCACGTTGCCGGGGATGGCCGGTGTGATCCTGACGGTCGGTGTCGGGGTGGACACGAACGTGCTGATCTTCGAACGGATTCGCGAAGAGCTGCGCAACGGCAAGACCGTGCGCTCCGCGATCAACAACGGCTTCGAACGCGTCTGGATCACGATCCTCGACACCCATACGACCGGGCTGATCGCGGCGGTGCTGCTGTTCCAGTTCGGCACCGGGCCGATCAAGGGCTTCGCGGTCACGCTCTCGATCGGCCTGATCGCCAACGTCTTCGCGTCGTTCTTCCTGAGCCGCTTCCTGTTCGAGTGGGTGTTGGGCAAGCGCCCGGCCGAGCAGCTTTCGATCTAGGACCTCGGAAATGGAATTCATCAAGAACCCGAACTTCGACTTTCTGGGCAAGCTGCGCTTCTTCTTCCCGATCTCGTTGACGCTCGTGATCGCTAGCATCGCGCTGATGGCGACGCAGGGCGTCCGCTACGGCGTCGAGTTCTCCGAGGGGACGCAGCTCATCGTTCGCTTCGAGAACCCGCCTGCGATCGACCTGATCCGCAGCGCGCTCGAAACGCAGGCCCCGGGCGCCGTGATCCAGACCTTCGATGACCCGTCGAAGAACCAGGTGCTGATCCGGATCCCGGCCGCGGACGACGCCGAGGCTACAGAGAACCTGGAGGGACGATCCGAAGCGGCGCTGCACGCCCTGCGGGACAGCTACCCGGACAACCCGATCCTCGACTCATCCGCCGAGATCGTAGGGCCGTCGGTCGGAGCGGAGCTGCGACGCAAGGCGCTCCAGCTGACACTGCTGGCCCTCTTCTTCCAGCTGATCTACATCGCGTTTCGCTTCAAGGGTCCGGTGTGGGGCGCGGGCTCGACGATCGCCGTCTTTCACGACGTCATCATCACACTGGGCCTGCTCGCCCTACTCGACTACGAGATCACGCTCAACGTGATCGCGGCGCTGCTCACGATCGTCGGCTACAGCGTCAACGACACGATCGTGATCTTCGATCGAGCGCGAGAGAACCTGCGCCAGAAGCGTCGGACCGGGCTCGCTCCGATCGTGAACACTTCGATCAACCAGACCCTGACACGCACGCTGATCACGAGCGGCACGACCTTCTTCGCCGTGATGGCGCTCTACCTGTTCGGCGGCGAGGTGCTGCGCGGCTTCGCATTCACGATGGTCGTCGGCGTCGTCATCGGGACGTACTCGACCATCTACGTCGCCTGCCCGCTGGTCGTGTGGTGGAGCGAGCGCGGCCAGAAGCCGGTGCTCGCCAACGCCGCCTGAGACGACGGCCGTTGCCGAGCCGCCGGACCCGAACGTGCCGGTATGGGTTGCAGTACAATCGAAGCAGTGGAGGCGGTCGCCGATCCCGGGCCTTTCGACGCGGTCGAAACGCACCGAGACAGCGTATTTGAGAGATGTCGATTCCGAACGGCCGCGAAGCTGAGCGCCTCGACGCTGACGTCGGGGCGAATCCTGTCGGCCCGACGCTCACGCTCGGCCTCGACGGCCTGAAGCCCCCCCCGCGGAGACATCCCGTGAAGCCCACGCTCCCGCGCCACGCTCCCCGCAGCTTCGATGCTGCGCGCCTGCCGCAAGGCGGGTTGTTGGGCAGGGATGGCACGAGCGAGGCGACGACGGAAGCCGCAGCGGTGGCGATCGACCTATCGAGACTGCCGCGGGAGGACATGTTCGACGGCCTCGTGGCGTCGCAGCCGCGCAAGGTCAAGCGCGGCTTCTGGTGGAACGCCTCGATCGTCACTCACGTCGGGCTCGTGCTGATCGTGGCGCTGGCACCGCTGCTGCTGAGCGACCCGTTGCCGACGCCGAGGATCGTCCACCTCGTCAACATCAACGCGCCCCCTCCGCCGCCGCCGCCGCTGCCGAAGAGCGCGTCCCTCGTCCAAAAAGACCAGACGCCGAAACAGACCCGGCCCGAAACCACGTTCACCGAGACGACCTTCACGGCCTATATCGAAAACCCGGAAGAGGTCGAGCTGCAGGCGGAAGACCTCCCCGAGGAGCTCGAGAAATACGGAGACATCGACGGCAGCATCTTCGGTGTCCCGGGAGGGATGAAACAGGGCGTAGATGGCGGCGTCCTGGGCGGGGTCCCCGGCGGCGTGGTCGGCGGCTGCGTCGGCTGCACCGGCGATGGGCCCGTCATGGACTACGACTCGCCACCGGTCCCCATCAAGATGACCCAGCCCGTCTACCCTCAGGATGCCTTCGTCAAGAAGATCGAGGGGACGGTGATCGTCGAGATCTACATCGACATTCACGGGAACGTCGTGCGGACCCGCATCATCCAGTCGATCCCCGCTCTCGATGCCGCCGCGATCGCTACCGTCAAGCAGTGGCGTTTCAAGCCGGCACGCAAGGGTGGCAAGCCGGTTCCGACGATGGCACGTGCCCCGGTGGGCTTCAGGATCTACTGAATGAAGATGCGGCGCCGAACCGCTAGAATCGCAGCAGTGCCGGGGGCGTCGCGACCTTGGAGAGTCTTGACACCCCTGGAGACCGAGGTTTAAAATCCGGCCTTCTTTCTCCGAAGATCAAGGTCGGGAAAGCGAGGCGTGACGATGGAGAGGCGGCTATTCGAGGATTTAGTCGACTCCGACGTTAAGGCTCACACGACGGCTCAGGGCCTCACTGTGCCTGTGTCCATCGGGGTTCACGTCGTGCTGATCGGCCTCGCCATCGTCGTTCCGATCCTCTACTCGGAAGACTTTCCCGAGCCCGCGGCCACCGCGATCGTCACGTTCTTCGAGCCTCCCCCGCCCCCCCCGCCGCCGCCGCCGCCCCCGCCCGCAAGGCCGAAGCGGAAGGAAAGGCCCCGGCCCAAGATCAAGCCGAAGCCGAAGGCTGCGGTCCAGGAGGCGCCCAAGTTCACGGCTCCCGTCGAGGTTCCTGACGATATCGTCCCTGAAGAGGACACCTTCGGGTTGGACGATTTCAGTGGTGGCGTCGACGGCGGAGTCCCCGGTGGCGTCATCGGCGGTGTCGTCGGCGGGCTGCCGGACGCGCCCCCGCCTCCCGCAGCCGTGCGCATCGGCGGCAACATCAAGGAGCCGCAGAAGATCAAGCACGTCGCGCCCACCTACCCGGACATCGCGCGTCAGGCGCGCGTTCAGGGTATCGTGATTCTCGAGTGCACGATCTCGCCGCAGGGCCGCGTCACGGACGTGAAGGTGCTGAGAGGCATTCCGTTGCTCGACAACTCGGCGATCGACGCCGTGAAACAGTGGGTTTACACGCCGACGCTCCTCAATGGGGTGCCGGTACCCGTCATCATGACCGTTACGGTCAATTTCAAATTCGCATAGGCGAGTCTCTAGAACATCCGGGCACCGGGCTACTAGAGTGCGCATTCCAGGAGGAACCTAATGGGTTTTGACATCCGGTCGATGCTTGAGCACATGGGAGGCGTGGCCTGGGGCACAGTGATCACGCTGACGATCATGTCGGTTTACTCGATCGGCGTGATGATCGAGCGGTACTACACCTACACGAAGGCCACCAAGCAGTCACGCCAGTACGCGCCGATGGTCGCTCGCTTCCTGAAGCAGGGAAAGATCAAGGAGGCCATCGACGCCTCCCGCGGCAAGGAAGTCAAGCACTCGCACCTGGCCAAAGTGCTCGTCGTCGGTCTACAGGAATGGCAGTATCAGCACGAGCTGGGTGAGGATCAGGGCGACAAGGAAGCCGCCGTCGACGCCGCCAAGCGCGCGATCCAGCGCGCCACAGCCGTCAACCTGTCCGACATGAAGCGCGGCCTGGGCGCGCTCGCCACGATCGGCTCGACGGCTCCCTTCGTCGGTCTGTTCGGCACCACCTTCGGAATCATCAACGCGTTCCAGGGCATGGCGATGACCGGTTCCGGTGGTATCGGCGCCGTGTCCGCCGGTATTTCCGAAGCCCTCGTCACGACCGCCTACGGGCTGTTCGTTGCGGTCCCGGCCGTCTGGGCCTACAACTACTTCTCGGGAAAGGTCGAGGGCTTCAACGTGGAGATGGACAACTCCAGCTCCGAGCTGCTCGACTACTTCATCAAGCAGGCCTAAGCCAAACTCAGGGGCGGGGGGGCCTTTCGGGCCCGCTCCGCTGCGGGAGCGTCTTCCATGTCAATGCAAGTCGGCGAGAAGTCTGGTGGGGCGATCTCCGAGATCAACGTGACGCCGATGGCCGATGTCATCATCGTGCTGCTGATCATCTTCATGGTGATCACCCCGATGTTGCAGAAGGGCGTGGACGTCAAGCTGCCCGTCGCCGGGAACACCGAAGACCGGAAAGAGGACGACAAGATCATCACCGTCGCCCTCCGCCAGGACCTCGTGACCTACTTCAACGAGCAACCGCTGCAGAGCCAGGACCAGCTCGGGCCACTCGTCGAGGCGGGCATCCGCGATGTGCCCGAGGGCGAGCGCCTGATCTATCTGAAGGGCGACGAGCGACTCGAATACAGTGAGATCATGAAGGTCATGGACATCGTCAGAGAGGCCGGGGTGGAGGAGATCGCTTTGATCGCCGAACCCGAGGTTCAGGGATAGCTATGGCCGAACAGCCCCCCCCCCCAAAGCAGTCAGAGAAGCTCAAGAAGCTCGTCCATTCCCACGACGCGACGCGCCCCTCCGCGTCAAAACCCAACTCGGACATCAACGTCACGCCGATGATCGACGTGTTGCTCGTCCTACTGATCATCTTCATGATCGTGACGCCGGTGTCGCAGAAGGGGCTCGACATCGCCCTGCCGCAGGCGCAGCCGGATCAGCCGGACGAGCCGGATCGGCCGACGAACCAGGTGGTGTTGACGATCGAGCCATCGCCGGCGGGCCCGGTGATGAGCGTGAACAAGCAGCCGGTCGCCAGCTGGGGCGACCTCGCTTCGCAGCTCCGTGACATCTTCCAGACCCGCACCGACAAGACGATGTTCGTGCGGGCAGATGGCGAGATCGCGTTCGGCCGTGTCGTGAAGTCCATGGACATCGCCAAGGGTGCTGGAGTCGAGCGGATCGGGATCATCTCCGAGAAGATGATTCAAGATGCCGCCGAGGCTGCCGAAGAGGACGCTGACCTCGAGGCCGCCGGCGGACCGTAGCGGCAAGCCCCCAGCTCGTCTTCGCTGAAAGAAGCCCCCGGTAAGAACCGGGGGCCTCTTTTGGCCCAGCGACCAGCCGCCTCCCGTTACTTCGCTCGAAGTGACCGGGGCGCCTCGCGGGCGAGACTACCAAGAAACAACGACGGACCTCGACGGCAGCCACGGAGGCACAGAGACACGGAGAACGGCCAAGGCAGGGTCATTCTGAGTAACTCGTCCCTGCTTGGAACGAAGAATCCACCCGCTCCTCTCCACTAGATCGTCGGCGTCCAACGGTCGCGTCATCGCCAGCACTCCCTCGGGATGATGCTTTATTTGCGATCGGTGCGGCGGAGAACGGGCCCCCCTCGTGAACGTGGTTCCCTGGGGGTAGGGAGATCAGTCGTTGATCGGCGACCGCGGTCGGCGCCCGCCGGAAACTGGTGACCCGAGCGACCTGCTCAGTGGGCTTCGGCGCCTTCCGCCTTGGCGGCGGCCGCCTCGGCCGCGGCGGTCGCTTCTTCCTGGCGCTTCTGGATCTCGAGCCCCTGCTCCTGCAGGGCCTGGGCTTCTTCGAGGTACTGCTCCTGCAGTCGCCCGCGAACGATCGCCGCCTTCACGCGGTAGAGCAATCCCTTGAAGATGTAGGCCTCGAAGTACTCGGGGTTGATTTCGATCGCCTGGTCGACCGCCTCGAGCCCCTGATCGGCCAGGACGTCGCGCTCCTCCGGAGTGATCGTCGGATCGCGGAACGCCTTGTCCCAATAGAATGTGGCGACCTTCTGGTAGCCGGTGGCGTCGTCGGGCGCCAGGTCCGCGCACTGCTTGAGAACGCGGATCGAGTCATCGAACTTCGACGCGCCGTCCCAGAGGACCTTGTTGTAGAAAGTCGCCAGGGCGCCGCAGGCCTGCGTGTCCGACGGGTTCATCTCGACGATCTTCTCGTACTGAGCCTCCGCCTCGTCGATGTGGCCGAACTTCTCGTGGAGGTTGGCGATCGCGTACATGTTTCTGACGTCGTCGGGATTCGCGGCAACGAGTTGCTCGGCGTAGCCCATCGCCAGGTCGAAGTCTTTGTAGGGATCTTCGGAGTGGATCGCGGTCAGAGCGCTGATCGTCGAGTCCTTGACCATCTTGAGACCGTCCGACTCGGCACTGTTGAGGTCCAGCGACTTGTTGTACTCGGCCACGGCGGTGTCGAGGTGCCCACGGTTATCGGCGGCCCGGCTCGAGGGGCGGTAGAGCGCCTGGTGCGAGCTGGCGAGATAGAAGTGCGCTTCAGCCATGTTGGGCTCGTATTCGATGGCCTTCTCGTACTCTGGGATGGCCTCGCGGTAGCTCTCTGCCTCGTAGAGCTTGTTTCCGTCGAGGAAGGCCGCCTTGGCCTGGAGGCGAGTGCAGCCGCCGGCTGCCACCGCCAGGGCGGCCAGGGAAATGAGGACTCGAAAGCGGTTGTTCATGCCGTCTCCTGTGAAGAAACAAACGAAATTGGAAGCCGAAGTATAGGGAGCGAGGGAGCGGCAAGTCAAGAGCCGCGCAGACCCTTGACCGACTCCCGAATCCATTCGTAAACTATTGACTGGTCGAGAGTCCGCCTGACCGGGCGCCGCCTTCGAAGCTCCCCGAGCACGTCCGTCGAGACCCGTTCGGATACGCCGTCGGAAAGAGCCCGGAAGCCGCCCCAGAGCAGCTGTGACGCTTCGGTTCGAAGATATCTACGCGACCGTTCGTCGGTACAACCCCGACGCGAACTTCGGCCCGCTGCGCCGCGCGTATCTGTTTTCCGCGATCGGCCACCGGGGTCAGACGCGGGCGTCGGGCGATCCCTACCTGCTTCACCCCCTCGAGGTTTCGCAGATCCTGGCGGAAATGCGCATGGATCCGAGCTGCGTCGCCGTGGGGCTGCTCCACGATGTTCTCGAGGACACGGGCGCCGACGGGTCGCGACTCGAACGCCTGTTCGGCGCCGAGGTCAGGCATCTGGTCGAGGGCGTCACCAAGATCGGACAGATCCACTTTCAGTCGAGCGCCGAGCGCCAGGCCGAGAACTTCCGGAAGCTCCTGTTGGCGATGGTCGACGACGTCCGCGTCATCCTCGTCAAGCTCGCCGACCGGCTCCACAACATGCGAACCCTGGAGTTTCTCCCAGAGGATCGTCGTCAGCGTATCGCCTCGGAGACGCGCGACATTTATGCGCCGATCGCGGGGCGCCTCGGCATGAGCCGCATCAAGAACGAGCTGGAAGAGCTCTGCTTCCGCCATCTCGAGTCGGAAGCGTATGAGGCGCTGTCCGAGCGCGTCGACCGCAAGCGCCAATGGGCGACGGATCTGTTCGCCCAGCTCAAAGAGACGGTCGGGAGTGAGCTCGAGGAGGCGGGGCTCGAGGCGGGGCTCGAAGGGCGCATCAAGCGCCTCTCATCGATCCACCAGAAGCTGCGCCGGCAGCAGATCGAGCTCGAGCAGGTCTACGACTTCCTGGCGCTTCGCATCGTGGTGCCGACGATCCCCGACTGCTACGCCGCGCTCGGCGTGTTGCACAACCTCTGGCGCCCGATCCCCGGGCGCATCAAAGACTTCATCGCGATGCCTCGGCCCAACGGCTATCAATCGCTCCACACCTCGGTGATCGGCGCCGAAGGCCAGGCCTTCGAGGTGCAGATTCGCACACCGGAGATGCACCGCGTCGCCGAGGACGGCATCGCCGCGCATTGGAAGTACAAGGAGGGGTTGAGCGGCTTCGACTCGAGCGACGACAAGTTCGCCTGGCTGCGCCGCTTGCTCGAGCTGCACAGCGACGTCACGGACCCGACCGAGTTCCTCGCCTCGCTGAAGGTCGACCTCTACCCAGAGGAGGTGTACTGCTTCACGCCTGGCGGCGAGGTCAAGACCCTGCCGCGCGGCGCGACGCCCGTCGACTTCGCTTACGCCGTCCACACCGAGGTGGGTCATCAGTGCGTCGGCGCCCGCATCAACGGGAAGATCGTGCCGCTCCGCTACCGCCTCGGAAACGGGGACAAGGTCGAAGTCCTCACTTCGAAAGGACACAAGCCCAGCCGGGACTGGCTGACCTACGTCGCCACGAACAAGGCGCGCAACAAGATCCGCCACTTCCTGAACGCGGCCGAGAAGCAGAAGGCGCTGGAGATCGGTCGCAAGCATCTGGACCGCGAGCTGCGCCGGCTCGGCGTGTCGCCCCGAAAGCTCCACGCAGACCCGGAGCTCGCGGCCAAGCTGGCTCAGGAGCTGGGGGTCGGCAACAAGCTGGACGACCTCTTGACCGCAGTGGGCTACGGCAAGACATCGGTGCGTCAGGTGCTCCGGCATTTCGTCCCCGACGCCAAGCTCAGCCCGCCGCCCCAGGAGCCGGCGAGTCCCGTCGCCGAGGCGGTCAAGCGGCTGCTGCGCGTCGGCGGCGACCGCATCAAGGTCAGCGGCGTCGACGATCTGCTCGTGTACCGCGCGCGCTGCTGCAGCCCGATCCACGGGGAGTCGATCGTCGGCTACATCACGCGCGGCAAGGGCGTCTCGGTGCATTCGCAGGAGTGCCGCAACGTGCGAAGCCTGCTGTACGATCCGGAGCGGCGCATCGCAGTCGAGTGGGACCGGGGCGGCGAAGGTGGCTACGCGGTTCAGGTTTCCGTCGAGGTCGAGGATCGGCCCGGTCTTCTCGCGACGATCACGAAGGTGCTCGCCGATGCCGGCGCCGATATCCGCAAGATCGGCGCCAGCACGTTCGACGATGAAACGGCGGTGGTCGAGCTGACGCTCGAGGTCCAGGACCTCAAACACCTGGAGCGGGTCGTCCGTGCCCTGCGCAACCTGCGCGGCGTGATCGACGTGGAGAGGCACCAGATCGCGGGTTAGTGACGAGTAAACGAGGATTCCAAAGCGTCAGACCGCCGATGCATCCCCGCCCGCTGCGCTGTTCGTCGGTCAAATACTCCCGGTATTCTCCCTCTTCGGCTCCTTGCCATCCGGGCGCCTCGGCAGTCTCGCTGGCATCGATCTCCCTGTTACGGGCCACTCGGCTGGGCGTCGTTGACACTGCTTCGATCCACGCGCTACTGTCCGATCCAGTGCCTCGCCCCCGCGGTCACGAAGAAAAGCAGGTCCTCGCGACCTACCTGACCGAGCACAAGCTCAAGCGCAGCGAGCAGCGGGAGATCATCCTCGACGAGTTCCTGCGGACGAAACGTCACGTTTCCGTCGATGACCTGCTCCAGATCGTCCAGCAGCGCCGTCCCGACATCGGCCGCACCACCGTCTACCGCACGCTGAAACTGCTGAAAGAGGCGGGGCTCGCCGCAGAGCTGCGGATCGGGGCCGAGACCCGCTACGAATCCGACTACAAACGTGAGCATCACGACCACTTCATGTGCAAGTACTGCGGTGAGATCTTCGAGTTCGTCAGCGCCGAGGTCGAGCGGATCCAGGACGAGTTCGCAAAGCAGATCGGCTTCACGATCGAAGGGCACCGCCATCACATCTACGGGCGCTGTCGGAAGTGCGCGCCGAGGCCGCAGAGGTCGCACTGAGCGCCAGGTCAGGGCATGAAGCTCGAGCGAATCGAGGTTCGTCACATCCGGATGCCGCTCCTGCACCCCTTCGAGACGTCGTTCGGACGCTCGGAGCTGAAGCAGTTCCTGCTCGTTTCCGCTTCGGCGGACGGGGTCACGGGTCACGCTGAGTGCGTCGCCGAGGAGCACCCGTTCTATCTTCCGGAGACCAACGCCACCGCGCTTCACGTGATGCGGGACTTCCTGGCTCGCCTCGTCCTCGGCCGGGAGATCGAGCATCCGCGGGAGCTGGGTCAGATCTTCGCTCCCGTTCGCGGGCACGAAATGGCGAAGGCGGGTGTCGAGATGGCGGTCTGGGAGCTCTACGCCCGGCGCTCGGGGCAGCCGCTCGCGGCTGTGCTCGGGGGCAGCCGCGAGGAGATCGAGGCGGGCGTCTCGATCGGGCTCCAGCCGAGCATCGGCGAGTTGTTGGAGCAGATCGAGCAGGAGCTCGCAGCCGGCTACCGCAGGATCAAGATCAAGCCCGGGAGCGACGTGGGTCTCGTCGAGGCGGTGCGGAAACGCTTCGGCGGGATACCCTTGATGGCCGATGCCAACAGCGCCTACACGCTGGCGGACCTCGCGCCGCTGAGGCGGCTCGAGACCCCCGTCTGTCTCGACGAGTCGATCCGCTCTGCGGCCGACGCGCGCCGGGCCCTCGACATCGGAGCTTGCCGAGTCATCAACTTGAAGGTGGGACGCGTGGGTGGCCTCGGATCGGCGCTGGCGATCGAGCGACTCGCCCGCGAGCGTGACGTGCCGCTCTGGTGCGGCGGCATGTTGGAGTCGGGCGTCGGGCGGCTCGCCAACGTCCACCTCCAGACGCTGCGCGGGTTCAACCTGCCCGGGGATACCTCGGCGAGCCAGCGCTACTTCGACGAGGATCTCGTAGACCCGCCCGTGACCGTGAGCCCCGAGGGCACCATTCGGGTGCCAAGTGGTCCCGGAATCGGCCACGAAATCGTGTGGTCGCGCGTCGAGCGAGCCACCCTTCACTGCGAGGAGTGGCGAGCATGAGCGAGATAGATCCGATGCGGACGGTGACGCTGGACGGGGACCCGGAGCGCACGCGGCGCCGGCGCGCCCTCGGGGGAGCGGTGGCGCTCCTCGTCACGCTTCTCACGGTGCTCACCTAACTGGTACTTCGAATCGCCCGAGGCGACGCTCGTGAAAGAGGGCGATCTCGCTCCCGAGCTCGAGCTGCCGTCGTTGGGCGGCGCCGGGACGACGCGCTTGTCACAGTTCCGGGGGCGTCCGGTCCTGCTCACGATGTTCATGTCGGAGTGCGGCATCTGCGAAGAAGAGATCGGACAGATCGAGCGTCTCCATCGCAAGTATCTGCAGAAAGGGCTCGTCGTTCTCGGTGTTTCGGTCGACCCCGATCGGGAAGCGCTCAGGCCCTTCGTGAAAGAAAAGGGGTTGACCTTCTTCGTCCTGGAGGACTTCGGCGGCAAGACGGTCAGGCAGATCTACGGCTCCTGGAAGATGCCCGAGCACTACCTGATCGATCGGCAGGGCCGCGTTGCGAGAGTGTTGCTCGGCTCCGTCAACTGGCGTTCGGCGGACGTGATCGATTCCATCACGCGCCTGCTGCCGCCCGCGCCGTCGCCCGCTCAGTCTCCGTCGAGCTCCCCCGACAGCTCGTCCAACACTGCGCCGACCAGATAGAGGCTACCGGCTACCACCAAGCGACGATCCCGACCCGCCAGGGATCTCGCCTGTGCGAGCGCGAGCGCGACGCTCGGAGCGAGCCGGGGAGCGGGGCCCAGTCCCCGGGTCCGCTCGGCGATCTCCTCGGGCGCCGCGGCGCGCTCCGACCGCGTGCGGGTGAGAACGATCTCGCTGGCCAAGGGGAACACCGGTCTGGCGAGTTCCGCGATGTCCTTGTCCTTCATCGCACCGAAGAGCAGGACGAAGGGGCCGATGTCTGCGACGAACTCGCCGAGTGCCACGGCGGCCGCGGCGTTGTGAGCTCCGTCGACCAGGATGGGCGGCTCGGTTGGAAGCCACTGCAGCCGCCCCGGCCAGTCGGGCCTTCCCTGGGTCCCGAGCCGTCCCAGATCCAGGTCGGGAAGCTCGGCTTCGAGCGCATCTAGTATCCGAGCGGCCACGACGACGTTTTCACGTTGGTGCCTACCGGGAAGCGGCGCGAGCGCGAAGCTGTTTCGGGGCGTTCGCAGCTCGAGAACCCTGCCGCGTGGGGTCACCGTCGTGCCCTCGCCGGCCCAGATCAGGCGTGCGCCGCTCTCGCTAGCGACTTCCCGAATCGCCAGGCGTGCCTCAACCCCGACGTTGCCGACGATCACCGGGTGCCCGCGCCGCATTACGCCGGCCTTCTGTCGCGCGATCTCACGGAGACTGGCGCCGAGGTGGGCCTCGTGGTCCCGATCCACAGTGACGATCGCCGAGACCACGGGCTCGACTACGTTCGTGGCATCGAGGCGGCCCCCGAGTCCGACCTCGAGCAGGGTCACATCGGTGTCGCGCGATCGGAAGTAGACGAGCGCGGCGGCGGTCAGAGCCTCGAAATAGGTCGGGTGATCCGGGAGCTTCTGGGCCGCGACCAAGCGGGCGGCCGCATCGCGCAGCGCGTCAATCGTGTCGTCCAGGTCGTCGTCGGAGATCGGCGCGCCGTCGATGCAAATCCGCTCATTGACGCACCTCAGATGGGGCGATGTGAAGCGTCCCACCCGTAGACCAGCCGCGCGCAGCGCGACATCCAGGTACGCGACCACGGACCCCTTGCCGTTGGTCCCCGCCACCAACACGCAGGGCGCATGGCGTTCGGGGTGGCCCAGAGCCGCGACGAGAGCGCGGATCGAATCGAGGCCGAGCTTGACTCCGAACAGCGCTCGCTGCTTCAGGTAGGTGCCTGCCCGACCCTTGGTCACGACCGATATCTTGCCTCACTTCCGGTGCGGGGTCGCGCCACCCGCGGTCCCCGATTGGCCAAGAGGCTCCATGGTGTGGAAAAGTGGAAAAAAGTGTGGAAGACTCGTAGCTCGCTGTGCTCAAAGGGACTTATCGCCACAGAATCGACGGCAAGGGGCGCCTGCCGGTTCCCGCTCCGTTCCGTCGACAACTCTCCCCAGAAGACGGAGAGGGCTTCGTCGTGACCTTGCTGGACGAGTGCCTGGCCGTCTACCCGGCCAGCCAATGGGCGCGCCTGGAGAGCCAGCTGCAGGCGCTTCCCGCCTTCAATCGGTCCGCGAAAGCGCTGGTCCGATTACTCGCCAGCCGGGCCAACGATGCCAAGCTCGACGTTCAGGGCCGCATCCTTCTCCCCACATCCCTGCGGGCCGAGGTGAGCCTCGAACGGGACGCCATCGTCGTCGGTGTCCTCGACCGTTTCGAAGTGTGGCCGCCCGCCGCGTGGGACCGCTTCGTCCGGGAGTCCGAGCGCTTCCTCGACGACGCGGGCCTCGACGTCGCCTGGCCGCTGCCCGGACCGTCCCGCGACACCCCGCCGGACTCATCTTCCACAGGCCAACCCTAAGTACCACCAGTCTTTTCGTCTTGACACCCCTCAGGGGCACCCATACACTTCCCGTGGAAAAATGTGGAAAAAAGTGGTGTCAGTGCTCCATATGCGCTGATCCACGAACGGCATGTCTCCGCTCATCAGCCACGGCCTGGCTGCGGGCTCGGGGGCAGCAATGGAGGCGGGCGAGCGAGCGATGCTTCGTGGCAACCATCCGGCGCGGATCGACGACAAGGGCCGCGTCAAGATCCCCTCGAGCTTTCTCTCGCTGCTCGAGTCCCGGTATGGATCCGAGCTCTTCGTCACCAGCCTCACGGGCGAGTTCGTCCGCATCTACCCGATGCCGGTCTGGCTCGAGATCGAGCGCAAGCTCCAGGAGATGCCCGCTTCCCATCCTTCGCGGCAGCGCTTCCTGGATCGGGTGAATTTCTTTGGACAGGTCGCGAGCCTGGACAAGCAGGGGCGCGTGGTCGTTCCACAGTTGCTCCGTTCACAGGCGGCTATGTCGGGCGAGGTCTGCGTGCTGGGGCTGCAGAACCACCTCGCCGTGTGGAATCTCAAGCGCCTGCAGGAGCGGTTGTTCAAGAAGGAGCCGTTCACGGACGAGGACGGCCGGGTGTTGGCGGAGTTCGGGATCTGATGTGGCGCTGGCCCACCAGCCGGTACTGCTCGCCGAGGTTCTGGAGCTACTCCGCCCTTCTGAAGGAGGCTTCTACGTCGACGGAACGGTCGGGTTGGGGGGCCACGCGGAGGCGGTGATGCAGCGCAGCGCGCCGTCGGGTCGCTTGCTCGGCGTCGACCGCGATGCCGAGACGCTCGCCCTGGCTGAGCAGCGGCTCGCCCCGTTCGGCCAACGCGTCGAGCTGGTCCATCGCGACTTCAGGCGACTTCCCGAGCTGCTCAGCGAGCGACCTGCCCCCGACGGCATCCTGCTCGACCTCGGCGTCAGCTCGCTGCAGCTCGACGACCCCGAGCGCGGCTTCGCCTTTCGCAACGACGGCCCGCTCGACATGCGCATGGATCGAAGCGAAGAGCTCACCGCGGCCGAGCTGGTGAACCGCCTCCCGGAAAGGGATCTCGCGGACCTCATCTTCCGCTTCGGCGAGGAACGCAAGTCCCGCCAGATTGCTCACGCCATCTGCCGGGTGCGGCCGATTCAGACGACGGCCAAGCTCGCGGAGCTGGTACGCCGCACGCTGCCGCGTCGGACTCGCATCGATCAAGCGACCCGAACCTTCCAGGCCCTCCGCATCGCCGTGAATCGGGAGCTGGAGGACATCGACGAGTGCCTCGAAGCGCTGGCCTCGCAGCTCGCGCCGCGAGGCCGGCTCGCCGTCATCGCCTTCCACAGCCTCGAGGATCGGATCGTCAAGCATTCGTTTCGCGACCTCAAGCGCCGCGGCTTCAAGCTGCTCACCGCGAAGCCGATCCGGCCGAGCGAAGCTGAATGCGGGAGCAACCGCCGGGCGCGCAGTGCACGCCTCCGCGCCGTCGAGCGGGAGGCCGCGTGAGGAGCCCAACGCTCGATCGTCTGGTCCTGGTGCCCAAGCGGATCGACAACTCTCGAGTCGTGCGGGAGATCGACCCGCGAGCGAGCCGCAATCTCTGGGCCCTCTTTCTCCTCGTGGCGCTTCTGGTCGGCGGCCTGGCTCTGTACGCGTGGCCGCACGTGCAGCTGCGTGAGCTCGATCTGGAAGAGATTCGCATGAGCCGAGGCAAGGAGCAGCTGATCGAGAAGAGCCGCAAGCTGCGCCTCGAGAAGGCCTCGCTCGAGGAGCTGCGACGCGTCGAGGAGATCGCCACTTCCGATCTCGGCCTCGAGCACGCGCCGGCGGAGCGGGTCGTCATCATCGAGAGTCCCGGCGTCGTCGCCGAAGGTGGCCAGCTCGCGCGCGCCGGTTCCGGCGGTGAGGCGAGGAATTGAAGCGCTTCGAGCCGCCGGACGAAGGCCACATCGACTGGGGAGAAGAGATCGTCGAGCCGACCGTGATCCGCCCGCCGTCCCGAGATCGCATGATCCGGTTGAGGCTGATGCTCGTCGGCCTTTCGATCTCGATGTGGGCGGTCGCGGCGGCCGGTCGATTGGTGCACCTGCAGATCGTCGATCAGGGATTCTTCCAGCTCCAGGCTGCGCGGCAGAGCGAGCGGACGATCCGTCTCGATTCCCGCAGGGGTCGGATTCTCGACCGCAACGGGCGCCAGCTCGCGGTCTCTGTCGAGGTCGACAGCATCTACGCGGACCCGCAGCAGATAGAACACGCCGCGGGAACGGCCGCGGCATTGGCGCGTGTCCTCGGGATGGACGCGAGGGCCCGCGAGCAGCTGCGCTCGCGGTTGGAGGGCAAGCGAGCGTTCGCCTGGGTGCGCCGCAAGGTGGACTCGACCACGGCCCGCGCGATCCGTGACCTCGGGCTGCCCGGCGTCGCCTTCCTCACCGAGACGCGGCGCTACTACCCCAAGCGCGAGCTCGCCTCCCACCTGCTCGGCTGGGTGGGCCTCGACAACATCGGCATGAGCGGCGTCGAGTACGCACTCGACGAGCAGATCCGCGGCCGCGCAGCGAAGCTCGTGGTGCGGACCGACGCGCGCCGCCGCCTCCAGGAGCGCGCCGACCGGCCGTCGACGATGGGGCACGATGTGATCCTCACGATCGACGAGCGGATCCAGCACGTGGCCGAGCGCGAGCTCGACAAGGCGGTGACCCGGACCCGTTCGATCGCCGGCACCCTGGTGGTGATGGAGCCGCGCAGTGGAGAGGTGCTGGCCCTCGTCAATCGCCCCACCTTCAACCCCAACCGCTACAGCGCATTCCCGCGCTCGCACCGACGCAACCGCGCCGTCCTGGACAGCTACGAGCCGGGCAGCATCTTCAAGATCATCACCGCCGCCGCCGCGCTGCAGGAAGGCGTCGTCGACCCGGACGAGATGATCGATTGCGGAGACGGATTCATCACCATCGCGGGGCAGCGGATCAACGACCACGCCGTCTTCGACGAGCTGACCTTCCGCGACGTGATCGCCAAGTCGAGCGACATCGGTGTGATCCGGGTCGCGCAGCGGCTGGGCCGCGAGAACTTCAACCGCTACGTTCGCAGCTTCGGCTTCGGAGAGCCCACGGGGGTCGGCATCGCAGGAGAAGCGAGCGGCATCCTGCGCCCGACGAAGCAATGGAGCGCCCTGTCGCTGGCCTCGATCTCCTTTGGTCAGGAGATCGGCGTGACGGCGGTGCAGATGGCCGCGGCGATCGGCGCCGTCGCGAACGGCGGCTACCTGATGAAGCCGACGCTGGTGCGGCGCATCGTCGACGTCGACGGGCGGGTCGTGGAGGAACGCAAACCGCTTGCCGTGCGCCGCGTCCTCGAGCCGGAGACCGTGGACCGCCTGCTGCAGCTGATGCGCGAAGTCGTGCTCACGGGCACCGGTCGCAATGCCGCGATCGCGGGCTACACAGTGGCGGGAAAGACCGGCACGGCCCAGAAGGTCGATGCCAGCGGTGGCTACTCGAAGCTCGACCACGTCGCCTCCTTCGTCGGCTTCGCACCTGCCTCGCGCCCCGCGATCGTCGTCATCGTCTCCCTCGACACACCCAAGGGCGAGCGGAACGAGGGCGGCGACGTCGCGGCCCCTCTGTTTGCGAGCGTGGCCGAGGCCGCGCTTCGTCACCTCGCGGTCCCGCCCGACGACGCCGACCGCGTGCTGCGCATGATGCCGTACCGGCCGGAGAGCATCATCGCGGCTTCGTATCGACCCCAGCCGCCCAGCGCCGGCCCCCTGGTTGGAGAGCCGCACCGCATGCCTGATCTGCGTGGCCGTTCGGCACGCGAGGCGGCGCTCCACGCGGCCCGTCGCGGCCTGCTCGTGGAGCTGCGCGGGTCGGGCCGCGTCGTCGATCAGTCGCCGGCTCCGGGCGCCGAGATCCGCGCCGGCCAGCTGTCGATCTTCGTCCTCGAGCCCCAGGCCAAGATCGAATCGCGCCCCCCAGATCAGGGCGCCTCGGAGGGGTCGTGATGCTCGGGAGCCTCGCCACGAGGTTGTCCGAGGCTCGCCTCGACGGCTCCGGTGACGTCGACGTGATCGACGTCAGCCACGACTCTCGGCTCGTAACGCCTGGCTGTCTCTTCGTCGCCGTGCGCGGCTACTCGAGCGATGGCAATGCGTACGTCGAACAAGCGCTGGCGCGTGGCGCCGTGGCCGTGGCTTCCGAAGCCGAGCCGCGCGGCAACATCCCCTGGCTGCGTGTCCCCGACGCGCGCTCCGCTCTCGCCGAGCTGGCCGCGAGCGTCCACGGTCGCCCGTTCGAGGAGTTCGACCTCGTCGGCGTCACCGGGACGAACGGCAAGACGACCGTCACCCACCTCATCGACGCGGCGCTGCGCGCCGGCGGCCTCCGCGTCGGCGTCATCGGAACTGTCCAGCATCGCGTCGGCGATCGGCTCGTCGCGGCGCGCCACACGACGCCCGAGGCTTCGGACCTGCAACGTCTGCTGCGCGAAATGGTGAATGAGAAGTGCGACGCCTGCGTGATGGAGGTCTCCTCGCATTCCCTGTCGCTGAAGCGCGTGCACGACACGCGCTTCAGCGTTGCGGTCTTCACGAATCTGTCTCGCGATCATCTCGACTTTCACGGTGACGTCGAGGCCTACTTCGCCGCCAAGCGCGCGCTGTTCGAAAGCCACTTGCGGGAGGACGGCCACGCCATCGTCAACGCCGACGATCCGCGCGCCGAAGAGATCACCAGCGTCGCCCGCGGTCGTGTGACGACCTTCGGTCTGGAGCGCCCCGCCGACATCCAGGCCGAAGACGTCCGCGTCTCTCTCGACGGAACCCGGTTTCGCCTCGAGGCGTCCGGCGTCGAACTCGAGATCTCGAGCCCGCTGATCGGACGCTTCAACGTCAGCAACCTGCTGGCCGCGTACGCGGCGGCGACGACCCTTGGCGTGGCCCCCGACGTCGTCGCGGCCGCCTTCAACGAGTTCGCCGGAGTGCGTGGCCGAATGGAGCGGATCGACCGGGGCCAGCCCTTCGGCGTTCTGGTGGACTACGCACACTCGGACGACGCCTTGCGGCTGGCGCTCGAAGCGGCGCGCGACCTCGGGCCGCGCCGCGTCGTCACGGTGTTCGGCTGCGGCGGCGGTCGCGATCGCGGCAAGCGCTCGTTGATGGGCGCCGTTGCCGCGCGACTCTCCGACGTGGTGATCGTCACTTCCGACAACCCGCGCGACGAGCCGCCCGAGAGCATCATCGACGACATCCGCCGAGGCCTCAACGGCACACGCCATGCGGTCGTGCACTACGTGGTCGATCGCCGCGAAGCGATCGCCCTGGCACTCGGCGAGGCGGGCGAGGGTGACCTCGTCGTGATCGCGGGCAAGGGCCACGAGGTCACGCAGGTGATCCGGGAGCGCGCGATTCCCTTTGACGATCGCCAGGTGGTCCGCGACCTCCTGGCGCGGCCTTCCACGGCCGGGCGCTCGTGACGAGTGCAGCTGTGACCAGCGGCCTGCAGGCGCTCTCGATCGGCGAGCTTGCCCGCCTGACGTCGGCCGAGCTCCAAGGCGACGCGGATCTTGCGGGTGTCGGCGGCGTGTCGATCGACAGCCGCACGACCCGAAGCGGGGAGGTCTTCTTCGCGATCGTCGGACCGCGCTACGACGGTCACGATTTCGTCGGCGACGCGGTGGCGCGCGGCGCGCTGGCCGTGGTGGCGAGCCGCGAGATCCCGAAGCCGCCGGTACCCCTGCTGCGCGTCGGGTCGACGACCCGCGCGCTCCAGGATGTCGCCCGCCACGTGCGGACCAGCAGTGGCGTGCGCCTGGTTGCGATCACCGGCTCGACGGGCAAGACCACAACCAAGGAGATGACGGCGGCGCTGCTGCGCAGCCACGGCCCGCTTCTGAAGAGCACGGGCAACCTCAACAACGAGTACGGCCTGCCCCTGACGCTACTCGGTCTCGAACCGGAGCACCGACTGGCGGTGGTCGAGCTCGGCATGTCGGCGGCTGGCGAGCTGCGGACGTTGACTACCATCGCCCGTCCCGACATCGCCGTGATTACCAACGTCGCGGCCGTCCACCTGGCCAACTTCGCGACGGAGCGGGCCATCGCGGAGGCCAAAGCCGAGATTCTCGAAGGCTTGAGCGACGACGGTATCGCCGTGCTGAACCATGATGACCCGGAGCTGCGTCGCATCGGTACCCGACACGAAGGTCGCGTCATCTGGTTCGGCCGGCATCGCGATTGCGACGTCTCCGCAGAGCGATGGCGGGGCACGATCTTCGGTATGCGTTTCGAGCTGCGCGTGGCCGGCCAAAGTGCCGAGGTGGCGCTGCCCCTGGCCGGTCAGCACCACACCCTCAACTTCCTTGCCGCTGCTGCCGCTGCCCACGCCCTCGGAGTCGATCCCGGCCGGATGGCAGAGGCCGCGCTCGAGATGACCGCCCCGCCGCAGCGTGGCCGGGTGCAGCGCCTCGGGCAAGGCGTGACGTTGCTCGACGACAGCTACAACTCGAACCCGCGGGCCGTGGAAGCCGCGGTGCGAGCCCTCGGTCTGGCGCCTGCCGGGCGGAGAGTGGCCTTTCTCGGGGACATGCTCGAGCTGGGGCCGGCCGCCGCCGCTCGTCACGCGGAGACGGCTGCGAGCGTCGCTGGGAGCCTCGACGTCATGGTCGGCGTCGGAGCGCACGCCGGGGACCTTCGCGAGGGCGCGGAGCGGACGCGCGACGACACGGAACACCACGCATTCGAGGACGCGGCTGCCGCTGCCGCCAGCGCCTGTGACATCGTCCAGGCGGGCGACGCGGTCCTGGTGAAAGGGTCACGTGGGGTGCGAATGGAGAGCGTCGTCGAGGCTCTGGTGGCCCACTTCGGTCGCCTGGGGGAATGAGGCTTGCTCTACCACCTGCTGGCGCCCTTCCGGCACGAGATCTCGGCTTTCAACGTGGTTCGCTACATCACGTTTCGCACCGCGCTCGCCAGCCTGACGGCGCTCTTCCTGGTGCTCGTGCTCGGGCCGTGGATGATCGAGCGCCTTCGTCGGCTCCAGATCGGCCAGTACATCCGCGAGGAAGGACCGAGCGGCCATCAGGCGAAGGCGGGCACGCCCACCATGGGTGGCGTGCTGATCCAGATCGGCATTCTCGTGCCCACCTTGCTGTGGGCCGACCTGACCAACCTCAACGTCTGGATCCTGATGCTGTCGACCGTCGCGTTCGGGGCGATCGGATTTGCCGACGACTACCTCAAGGTCGTGAAGAAGCGGAATCTCGGACTCACCGCGCGCGCCAAGCTCGTGGCGCAGGGGACGCTCGGTCTGCTGATTGGAGCCGTGTTGTACCGGCTGGCCCAGCTGCAGCCCGATCAGTACTCGACGCAGGTCGTGTTCCCCTTCTTCAAGAACTTTCAGCCGGATATCGGAATCTTCTACGTGGCATTCGCCGTGCTGCTCGTGGTCTTTGCGTCGAATGCGGTCAACCTGACGGATGGCCTCGACGGGCTCGCCATCGGGACGACGCTGATCGCCGCCGCAGCCTTCACTGTGCTGGCGTACGTGAGTGGGCATCGCGTCTTCTCCGAGTACCTGGATGTGCTGCACTTCACGGGAGCCGGCGAGATCACGGTCTTCTGTGGCGCGATGGTAGGCGCCTCGATGGGGTTCCTCTGGTGGAACTGCTATCCCGCGCAGATCTTCATGGGCGACGTCGGCAGCCTCAGCCTCGGCGGCGCTCTCGGCACCGTGGCGCTGCTGATCAAGCAGGAGCTGCTGCTGTTCTCCATCGGTGGTCTCTTCGTGGTGGAGGCCCTCTCCGTCATCATCCAGGTGGTGGCCTTCAAGCTCACGGGCAAGCGCGTCTTTCGCATGGCGCCACTGCATCACCACTTCGAGCTGGTCGGTTGGAGGGAGCCTCAGATCATCATCCGTTTCTGGATCGCGGCCTTCATCTTCGCGTTGTTCAGCCTGACGACGTTGAAACTTCGGTGACACGGGCATGAGCTTCGAAGTCCGCGATCGCGACGTGTTGGTCGTGGGGCTGGCGCGCTCCGGCGTAGCGGCCGCGCGACTGCTCGCGCAGCGCGGCGCTCGGGTGGTCGCGACCGACGGGAAGAGGGCTGAGGATCTCGGCGCGGCTCCGGACGAGCTACGCGAGTTGGGGGTCCGCCTGGAGCTGGGGGGTCACCGGGCCGAGAGCTTCGTCTCCCCGGCCCTGATCGTCGTGTCGCCGGGCGTGCCGTGGGATCTCGCCGAGCTGAAGCGGGCGCGCTCGGCGGGAGTGCCCGTGATGGCCGAGCTCGAGCTCGCGGGCCGCCTGGTCGACGGGGTCGTGGTCGCCGTCACGGGAACGAAGGGCAAGTCGACGACGGTGGCGGCGCTCGGGGCCATGCTGCGAGCGGCGGCCCGCGAGGTTCGCCTCGGCGGAAACATCGGCAACGCGCTCTCCGGCGCGCTCGAAGGCGCCACGGCGAACACGACGTTCGTGATCGAGGCTTCGAGCTTTCAGCTCGAGGGAACAGACACCTTCCATCCGCACATCGCGCTCTTCCTCAACCTCTCCGCCGACCACATCGACCGTCACGGCGACCTGGCCAGCTACTCGCGTGCCAAGCAGCGCATCTTCAGCAACCAGACCCCCGATGACTGGGCGGTCGTCAATGCCGACGACCCCGGGGTCCTGGCGCTCGCTCGTACGGGCCGCGCGCGACTCCTCCCATTCAGCCTGGAGCAGCGCTCCGGAGACGGAGCCTTCTTCGAGGCGGGTCGGGCGCAGCTGCGTCTCGAAGGAGAGACCCAGGCGCTCTTCGAGCAGGCCTCGATACGACTTCCCGGGCGCCATCTGGCAACGAATCTGCTCGCCGCGGGTGCTGCGGCACGTCTCCTCGGCGCTCCGAGCGAGGCTTTGGAGCGGGCCGTACGGGAGTTTGAGGGCCTCGAGCACGTGCTCGAGTTTGTGGCGAGCGTGGACGGCGTCGACTACTACAACGACTCGAAGGCCACCAACGTTGCGGCGGCTCGCCGTGCCGTCGAAGCGTTCGACCGGCCGACGCTGGCGATTCTCGGTGGCCGCGCCAAGGGCGCCGACTTCACACTGCTCAGGTCTGCGGCTCGAAGGGCCAAGGCGGTGATCGCCTACGGCGAGGCTCGTCACGAGATCTCCGAGGCGCTCGCCGAAACGGTTCCGGTCGAGTGCTGCGAGCCGCTCGCGGATGCGGTGCGGCGGGCACACGCGCGGGCCGAGCCGGGCGACGTCGTCGTGCTCGCGCCGGCCTGCGCATCGTTCGATCAGTTCCGCGACTTCGCGGAGCGCGGCTCGGCTTTCAAGGCGTGCGTTCGGCGGCTGGGGCAAGAGTGCTGACTCCAGCCGTATCGGCCGGTCGGGTATCGGGTGCTCGAGCCGTTCCAGCTCTGTGTGCCCGCCGCTTCGTATCGCCGACTGAATCTCAGAATCAAAGCGCCATGAGGCGCGACACGCTGGAACGGCTCTTTGGCTAAGAAGCTCTCTTCCGATCCCGTGCTGTTCGTCGTCACCCTCGGCCTGCTCGGGGTCGGGTTGGTGATGGTCTGGAGCGCCTCGTCGGCGCTCGCGCAGGAGCAACACGGCAGCTCCCACTACTACCTGGTGCGCCAGATCGTGTGGGCGTGCTTCGGGCTCGTGGCGATGGGCGCGGCGATGCGCGTCGATTACCGAAGCCTCCGGCAGCCGGCCGTGATCTGCGGGGCGGTAGGCCTCACGACGCTGCTGCTGATCGGTGTCTTATTCACCGCCCCCGTCAACGACACTCACCGCTGGTTCCGCTTCGGCACGCTCTCGTTTCAGCCCACGGAGCTGGCTAAGCTGACCCTGATCCTCTTTCTCGCGTATCACCTGGAGCGGAAGGGAGATCGGATCAACGAGTTCCTGACGTCGCTCTTCCCGGCGCTGCTGCTCGTCGGTTGGTTCGTCTTCCTCATCTACATCCAGCCGGACCTCGGTACCGCGGCCACCCTGGTGATGATCGCGGGAGTGATGCTCTTCGTCGCCGGCGTGCGGCTGCGCTACTTCGTTGCCGTGGCCGTCCCCGCCGCCTTCGTCGGCTATCAGGCCGTGATGGTCGCGGCCTACCGGCGCGACCGTATCGAAGCGTTTCTCAATCCCTGGTCGGACGCGCAGGGCTCCGGCTATCAGCTGGTCCAGAGTCTGATCGCGGTCGGCACCGGTGGCCTCACGGGTGTCGGCCTGATGGAGGGGCAACAGAAGCTCTTCTATCTTCCCTATCCATTCAGCGACTTCATCTACGCGGTGATCGGAGAAGAGCTCGGCCTGCTCGGCGCGGCGGCCGTGCTGTTCGCCTTTGTCGTCTTCCTGTGGCGCGGCGCCCGCGCGGCCTGGCAGGCGCCGGACCATTTCGGGACCTACCTCGCCGCCGGCCTCGTCTTCTCGGTCGTGATGCAGGCGATGATCAACGTGAGCGTCGTCCTCGGACTGCTTCCCACGAAGGGAATCCCACTGCCGTTCGTCAGTGCGGGCGGGTCGTCGCTGCTCGCCACGATGGTCGCGGTGGGGCTACTTCTCAACGTGTCTCAACATGGGGACTGAATGGCGCGCACGATCCTCATCGCGGCAGGCGGAACGGGGGGGCACCTGTTCCCCGGGATCGCGGTGGCGGACGAGTTGCGACGTCGAGACGCCACGACCCGAATCCTCTTCGTCGGGACGTCTCGCGGACTCGAAACGCGCCTCGTGCCCCGGGCCGGCTATCCGCTCGAGCTGCTTCCCATCCTGCCGCTCATGCGCGTCGGCGCGGGCCGGACACTCCTGGGACTCCTCGTCCTGCCGTGGGCCCTCGTCCGCGCGACGTGGCTGCTCGCCCGGACGCGCCCGGTCGCGGTCCTCGGCGTGGGCGGCTACGCGGGGGGACCGCTGCTGCTGGTCGCCGCGCTGGCGAGAGTGCGGACCGTGATCCTGGAGCCCAATGCGCGACCCGGTTTCACGAATCGGGTCCTGCGATCCATCGTGACGCGAGCCGCTTGCGCCTACGAGGAGGCGCAAGCCACCTTCGGCGACAAAGGCGTTCTCACCGGCAACCCGGTGCGCGGCGGTTTCGCGTCGCTGCCGCGGCGTCGGCACGAGCCGCCCTTCACGCTGCTCGCCTTCGGCGGCAGCCAGGGCTCCCGGGTCCTGAATCGTGCTCTCGCCTCTGGTCTGGCCGAGCTTCCGGGTCCCGAGATCTTGCGAATCGTGCATCAGACGGGTCCGGCCATGCTCGAGGAGGTCACTCGTGCCTACGGGGACCGCGAGGCTGAAGTGGTCGCCTTTCTGGACGACATGGTGAAGCGGTTCGAGCGAGCCGATCTCGTCTTGTGTCGATCGGGCGCGACGACGTGCGCGGAGCTGACCGCGGCGGGCAAGGCGGCCGTACTGGTGCCGTTCGCCCGCGCCGCAGACGACCATCAGCGCGTCAATGCTCGCGCCCTCGTGTCCGCCGGGGCGGCGCGGATGGTCGAAGAGCACGAGCTCGAGCGCCTTCCTGGGGTCGTGACGGAGCTGCTCGAAGCGCCCGACCGCCTCGCCGAGATGGAACAGGCGGCACGCTCGATCGGGCGACCCGACGCGGCTTCCCGAGTCGCGGATCTGCTGGAGGATCGAGCCGCGTGAGGGGCGCGGCCTCGGTGGGCGCATGTGCTTAGGACGACGCGAGTGCATCTCGTCGGCATCGGTGGGGCGGGTATGAGCGGCATCGCGGAGGTTCTCGTGAACCTCGGCCACTCTGTGACCGGCTCCGACCAGAAGCCGAGCGCCGTCACGGCGCGGCTCGCCCGGCTCGGCGCCGGCGTCTTCAGCGAGCACGCGGCACGGCACGTCGAGGGAGCGCACGTCGTCGTCACCTCGAGCGCGGTCCCTCACGACAACCCCGAGATCATGGAGGCCAGGCGCCTCGGCATCCCGGTGATTCCGCGGGCGGAGATGCTGGCGGAGCTGATGCGGATGAAGCGCGGCATCGCGGTCGGCGGGAGCCACGGCAAGACGACGACGACTTCGTTGATCGCGGCGGTGCTGGAGCAGGGCGGGCTCGACCCCACCGTCGTCGTCGGTGGGCGCCTTCACACCCACGGGTCTGGGGCAAAGCTCGGCCGTGGCGAGTTTCTCGTCGCCGAGGCCGATGAGTCGGACCGCTCCTTCCTGCGCCTGCAACCCACCTTCGCCGTGGTCACGAACATCGACCTGGAGCATCTCGACGCGTACCGTGATCTGGCCGAGCTTCACGAAGCCTTCCTGGGCTTCTGCAATCGCGTTCCTTTCTACGGTGCCGCAATCGTCTGCATCGACGACGCTGGAGCCCGCGAGCTGGTGCCCCGGATCGAGAGGCGCACGCGGACATACAGCGTCGAATCCCACGAGGCACATGTGGCCGCGCGCGACCTGGAGCTCGGCGCGTCGCGCTCCGCCTACACCGTCTGGGTGGACGGGCGCGAGGGGCCGCGCGTCGAGCTTCCCCTCCCCGGTCTTCACAACGCGAGCAACTCGCTCGCCGCCATCGCCATTGGGCTCGAGCTCGATGTCCCGCTGGAGGAGATGAGCGCCGGCCTGGCCGGTTTCGCCGGCGTCGAACGGCGCTTCGAGAGACGCGGCGAAGTCGCGGGGGTCACCCTCATCGACGACTACGCGCACCACCCTACCGAGATCCGCGCCACCCTCGACGCGCTGGCCTGCTCCAGCCCGAGCGGCCGCCGCCTGGTGTTGTTCCAGCCCCATCGCTACACGCGCACGCAAGCTCTTTGGGACCACTTCGTCGCTTGTTTCGAAGGCGTCGACGCTCTGGCGGTGACGGACATCTACGCGGCGGGCGAGCCGCCGATCGAGGGGGTCTCGGCTGCCACGCTGGCCGGGGCTATCTCTGAACACGGCGATCCGGTCGAGGTGTTTCATGCTCGCAGCTTCGAAGAGGCCGCCGAGCGGCTCGCCCAGATGGCGGTCGCCGGAGACACCGCGATCACTCTGGGCGCCGGCGACGTTCGCCGCGCGGGCGACCTGCTGCTGAGCCGACTGGAGGAACGCGCGTGAGCCGTTCGCGCAAGCCACGGCAGACGCGCCTGCGGATGCCCGTCGCTCCGGGCAAACTCGCCAGCGAGCCCGAGTCGAGCTCTCCGTTCCTCAGACCGAAGCAACGTACCGCAGTGCGCCGCCGTCGCGGCGCGCTCGCGGGCGCTTTGCTCTCCCTGCAGGTCGCGGGCGTGCTGTTGGCAGCCGGCGGCGCGGCGTGGATGGGCTACGTGCGCATCATGGCCAGCGAGCGGCTGCAGGTGGCCCGAGTCGACGTGCGAGGCAGCCGCTTCCTCTCCGACGGGGAGGTGCGTGAGCTGCTCGGCCAGGCGGTCGGAAAGAACATCCTGTCGCTCGACATCCAGTCGCTGGTGGATCGCCTGCGCTCGTCACCTTGGGTCGCCGACGCCACCGTCCGCCGCGCGCTCCCCGACCGTCTTCTCGTCGAGATCCACGAGCGGGTCCCGCTGGCGCTCGCCGAGGTCGAGCAGCTGTACCTGATGGACGCCGATGGCGTCCTGATCGACCTCTACGGGCCCCGCACCGCGGGCTTCGACCTGCCGATCGTTCGCGGCCTGCAGACCATCGACCTCCCGGCACGTCGCGACCGCGCGCGCCGCGCCGCCACGCTGCTCGGTGATCTGGCCGATCTGGCTATCGAGGTCTCTGAAGTGGAGGTCGAGGCGAGCGGCGACCTGCGCATCGTGCTTCGCCGCTACGGCGAGGTGCTGCGGATGGGCGCACCACCCTACCGCGAGAAATTCCTGACGTATCTCGGGCTGCGCGAGGAGCTCCTGGACCGTTGCCCGAGCGCCGAGTATTTCGACCTGAGGTTCCGCGATCGTATCTACGCGAAGGAGCCACTGACGCTCGCCGCGGCGCACGTCGCTCCGGCGCAGACGGGGGGGAGGTAGCACTGGCCAAGAAGAAAGACCGCTACATCGTCGGACTCGACATCGGCACGCACAAAGTGTGCGCGATCGTCGCCGAGGTGACGGACGAGGGACGGCTCGACATCGTGGGTATCGGGCAGGCGGAGTCGAAGGGGTTGCGCAAAGGCGTCGTGATCAACCTCGAGGCAACCGTCGCTTCGATCAAGCGCGTGATCGAGGAGGCGGAGCTGATGGCGGGGGTCGAGATCGGCTCCGTCTACGTCGGGATCGCCGGCACGCACATCCGCGGCTTCAACTCGCGCGGCGTCATCGCCGTCTCGGGCAAGAGCCGCATCATCGATCGCGAAGACGTGCGGCGCGCCATCGATGCCGCGAAGGCCGTCTCGATTCCGATCGACCGGTCGATTCTCCATGTGCTGCCTCAGGAGTTCGTGGTCGACGACCAGGATGGCATTGGCGATCCGACCGGGATGACCGGCACACGCCTCGAGGTCAACGTACACGTGATCACCTGCGCCCAGACATCGTCCCAGAACACGGTGACCTGCGTGAACCGAGGCGGCCTGGAGGTGATCGACACGGTGCTCACGCAGCTGGCCGCGGCCGAAGCGTGCCTCACGCCGGACGAGAAGGAGCTGGGGGTCGCCTTGATCGACATAGGCGGCGGCACCACCGACCTGGCCATCTTCGAGAAGGGTGCGTTGTGGCACACGTCGGTGTTACAAGTGGGGTGTGAGCATTTCACGAACGATGTGGCGGTGGCGCTGCGCACCCCAGTCAACGAGGCCGAGAAGATCAAGAAGAAACACGGCTGCGCCCTCACGTCGATGATCCCGGAAGAGGACTCGATCGAGGTGCCGAGCGTAGGAGGCCGCAAGCCGCGCATCATGGCGCGCCAGGTGCTGGGCGACGTGATCCAGGCACGGGCCGAGGAGATCTGCCAGCTGGCGCTCTCGGAGATCCGCCGGGCAGGTTTCGAGCGCAGCCTCAACAGCGGCATCGTCCTCACCGGAGGCGGCTGCATCCTCGAGGGCATGCCCGAGATCGCCGAGCAGATCTTCGACATGCCGGTGCGCCGCGGCACACCTGCGGGGATCGGCGGGCTGGTCGACGTGGTCGCGAGCCCGGTGTATTCGACGGCCGTTGGTCTCGTCTCGACGGGGTATCGAAACCGTGAGGGGCGCGGCATCGGGGCCAGCAGCTACGCGGCTACGGGGACTTTCGGTCGCGTGACCAAGGGTCTTCGCAGTCTGCTGGCGGACTTCTTCTAGTGTCTTTTCGCAGAGAAGCTGCAGCGCAGTGCGAGCGTCGAGGTGCCCGTAGCCATGGGCGCTCGAGTGCCAACGCAAATCTGGGGCCGGACACGACTAGCGAGGTGACAATGAGGCGATCCGAGGACGGCGGACCGGGCCGAAGCCGGCAGAGTCACGCGAAGAGTGAGGGGGTCGCCACCAAGCCGATGCCGATCGTGCAACGCGCGCAGCGTGACGTCGCTCTCGGCAGAGTGCGGCTCGCCTCTGCCGGCGAGCCACGCTGCGAGATGTGCGGGGCCGCTGTGATCGCGAGCCACTGCGAGCGTATCTGTCCAAAGTGCGGATTCATGACGGGCTGTTCAGAGGGGATTTGAAGAATGGTTAACGTAGCCGATTCGACTCGCATCACGTTCGCCGACGAGGAGGCGCGGAGTGCGCGCATCAAAGTCGTCGGCGTCGGCGGCGGTGGTGGAAACGCGGTTTCCCGCATGATCACCTGTGGGCTCTCCGGCGTCGAGTTCATCGCGATCAACTCTGACATGCAGGCGCTGACTTCGAACCGCGCACCTGTCAAGATCCAGATCGGCTCCAAGCTGACCAAAGGACTCGGCGCCGGCGCGAACCCCGACATTGGCCGCCAGAGCGCCGTCGAGGATACAGAGAAGATCTGCGACGCCCTCGAGGGGTCGGACATGATCTTCATTACCGCGGGCCTCGGTGGCGGCACCGGTACTGGAGCCGCTCCGGTCGTGGCTTCAATCGGCGGCCAGCTCGGCGGCGACGACGGTAGCGTTCTGACCATCGCGGTCGTCACGCTGCCCTTCAGCCTCGAGGGCAAGCGTCGCATGAACCAGGCGGTCGACGGTCTCGCTCATCTGAGCGAGTGCGTCGACTCCGTCATCGCGATCCCGAACGACCGGCTGCTCCAGACGGTCGCCCGCAACACGCCCGTCTCGGAGGCGTTCCGGGTGGCCGACGACGTGCTGCGGCAAGCCGTGCAGGGCATCAGCGACATCATCACGGTGCCGGGCCAGATCAACCTCGACTTCGCCGACGTGCGAGCGGTGATGAAGGGCATGGGCCAGGCCGTGATGGGCACGGGAATCGGCGAGGGAGAGAATCGCGCTCTCGAAGCCGCGCAGCGAGCCATCGCCAATCCGCTGCTCGAGGACACCACCATCGAGGGCTCGCGCGGCGTCATCGTCAACATCACCGGAGGCGCCGACCTCTCTCTGGCCGAGGCCGCTGACGCCACGGCACTGATCACGAGGACCGCCGATCCGGAGGCCAACGTCATCTACGGCATCGTGACCGACGAGTCGATGGGCGAGGCGGTCAAGGTCACGGTGATCGCGACAGGCTTCACGGGCGAGGCGGGCCAGCAGCTCAACACGCCCGTCGACCTGAACAACTACGTGGCCCCGGGGGCCCCGCCGGCGGCGAGTGAGAGCGGGGGATTCTATCGAAAGACGCCTCAGCCGAAGGCAGCGGCGGCCGGAGGCGGCCGCACGGATCTCGATGTGCCAGCCTTTCTGCGCAAGCAGGGGGGCGGCAGCAGCGAGTAGGCGGCCGAAACAGCCAGCCGATCCCTATATACTCAAAGGTTTGGGCGCGTCGCCGCCCACCCCTCCGAGGCTCGGCTGAGACACCAGGACCAGGATGCGAGGACCCTCCTAGAAGACGAGGTCGATCTGCGTCCGGCCCCGAACGCCGGATCGCTGCGGGTGGCCATGGCCTACCCAAACCTCTACTTCGTGGGCATGTCCAACCTCGGGTTTCAAGGCGTGTTCCAGCTCCTTCGTAGCCACCCAGATGTGTCGTGCGAACGTGTCTTTCTCCCCGACGACCGGACCGCGGAGCAGCTCGGCCGAAGCGGGCGGTCGCTCGGAAGCCTCGAGTCGGGACGCTCGCTGTGCGACTTCCACGTGCTCGCGTTCTCGATCTCTTTCGAGAACGACTACCTTCACGTGCTGCGCATGCTCCAGATGGCCGGCATCCCGCTGCGCGCGGAGGATCGCCGCGCGGGGGACCCCGTCGTGGTGTTCGGGGGCTCGGCGATGTTCCTCAACCCGGAGCCACTCGCCCCCTTTGCGGATGTCATCGCCGTCGGCGAGGGAGAGCCGCTGGTGCCCCGCTTGCTCGAAGCGCTGCTCGGCGCCGACGAACCGAGGCAGGGCCTTCTGGGCCTCCGAGAGGCCGACGGCTTCTACGTGCCGAGCCGGTTCGATGTGCGGTATCACGCCGATGGGACGGTCGCGGCCTACGACGGTCCCGGTCCGATCGTGCGACAACGCGGCTGGCCGGGATCCATGGGTCTGCCGCAGACGGAAATCCTCACGCCCCACACCGAGATGTCGATGAAGTTCATGGTCGAGATCTCGCGCGGCTGCCCCTGCATGTGTCGCTTCTGCTGGGCCGGCTACAACTATCTTCCGGTTCGCTCCTTCGGGCGGGCGGAGATCGTGAAGCGAGCGCGCGAGGTGCGCGCCCACACCGACAAGATCGGTCTCGTTTCGACGGCCGTCTGCGACCATCCGGAGATCGACGGCATCGTAGATGATTTGGCCGGGCTGGGCTTCAAGGTGTCGGTCGCCTCCCTGCGGCTCGACGACCTGACCCCCGAGTTCGTCCTCAAGCTCGCAGACACGGGAATCCAGGGCCTGACGCTGGCGCCCGAATGCGGCAGCGACCGGATGCGCCGGATCCTCAACAAGCAATTCAGCAACGACGACATCCTCGGCCGCGCCAGCTGGATTTTCGACAACGGAATCCAGAACCTGAAGCTCTACTACATGGTCGGACTGCCGGGCGAGCAGCACTCCGACGTCGAGGCGATCGTGGATCTGACCGCTGAGATAAGGGAGCGGATGCTCGAAGTCGCCCGACCGCGCGGTCGCATCGGTCGCCTGCATCCGTCGGTCAACCCATTCGTGCCCAAGCCTGGCACCCCGTACCAGTGGCTTCCGATGGAATCGCCGAAGGAGAGCGACAAGAAGCTCCAATATCTTCGCAAGGCGTTCGGGCGCATGCCCAACGTCGATGCCATCTGCAAGAGCGCCCGCACCGGCGTGACCCAATCGTTGCTCGCCCTCGGCGACCGGCGCGTAGCGGCCGCCCTCGAGACGAGTGTCGTAGAAAAGACTCCCTTGCGAGGGGCGCTCAAATCCGCGGGCCTCGACCCCGCCTTCTACCTGTTTCGAGGCCGAGGCCGCGACGAGATCCTGCCCTGGGACCTCATCGACAACGGCGTCAGCAAGGCCTACTACCTGCGCGAGCTCGATAGGAGTCTGGCCGAGCGCACGTCGGCACACTGTCCGGAGCTGCAGGGTTGCATCCGCTGCGGTGTCTGCGTCGACGCGCCGAACCCCCAGCACAAGATTCCCGAAAAGTGGCAGGAGCGCGGTGGCTCCCCACTGTACGATAAGCCCATGGCGCCGGTGGCGTAGGAACCGTCATTCCGAGCTGACGCCGCGCTTCGTCCGCAAGACTCCAGGCTGACGAACAACGGCGAACGAATCAACGGCAGCCACGGAGACACCGAGGGCACAGAGCGCGCGTGCAGCAGCGGCCGGGCCCGACCCTGAAGCTTCCGCCGAGCGGGAACCCAATTCGAGACTCTGCGCCTCTACTGACTCTGTGGCCAAACCCCGTCGGAGGTCACTCTGCGTTCGGCGTTCGGCCGCGCCAGATTCGATCGTAGATCCGCCATTCGGCCGCGTCCGTCGTCCACTCCGCGTACAGCGCCACGCCCTCGAAGGTGCCGCCCCCTCCGCTGCCGCGCAGCCCCGTGACGACGCCGAGCAGCGCGTTCTCCGGAGTCTCGACGCCCACCCGGTGCATGATGCCCCGAGCATCGTAGGTGGGGACGCCGATCAGAATTCGGGCCCGTGAGGTCTTCACTCGACGGGCCGTCGAGGCGGCGGCGTACCCGAGATACCTGCGGTAGAGCTCGGGGGTCGGGATCGCCGTGTCGTAGGTCATCACGACCAGCTGGTCGACCACCGCCGCGAGGCTGCGGTAGTAGTCGCGTGTCCAGAAGAAGTTCCGTGCGATCGGTAGCGCGATCGGGCCCGGGCGGGTCGCCGCGATCGAGAGCAGGTGATCCTCGCCCACGGCGGTGCGCAAGGCGCGGAGCAAAGCGAGAAACTCGAGATTGCCGTCGTCGATCGGCTCGACATTGACATGGACCCCGTGGAATCCTTCGTCGATGAGCCCCCGGCATTCCGCCACCAGGCGCTGCCGCTGACGCAAGTTGCCCAGGTCGATGCTGCCCGCCATGGTTCGCCGGTAGCCGAGCCGCAGCCCGCCCACCCACGGCAGGACCCTCATGCTCGGGGCCGCTTGGCGGGCGACGGCGAGGAAGCGCCGCATCTGTACGCGCGAGTGCTCGGGCAGCTTCCCCGAGTCGTCGAATGGGATCATGTGGGGGAACACATATCGGACGCCGCGCCGCTGCAGCCGTTCCACCAGCTCCAGAATCTCAGCCTCGCTGTGATCGCGGGTCAGCCAACGGTGCTCGAGCCAGACTCCGTTGCGATCCTGGTTGAAGGGGTGTGGTCTGGCGTCTCCCGCCGGCGCGTAGGCGAGATAGCCCAGCAACGCCACCGTGGCGAGCACGCCGAGCAGCGTGAGCTGAGCGAGCAGGAGCCAGGCGCGTCGCGCTCGGGGCATCACTTCGGGGCTTCCAGGAGCAGAACGGATGCGGCCGCGAGCGGGCCTTCGTGGGTCAGGCTGACGAGCGCGGAGTCCGCGCCGAGCGTCGTCAGTCGGGCCGCCGCGGCTCCTGCCAAACGCCCTTGGGCGCCGCGCTTGGCCGCGAGTCGTGCGGCGAGGCGGCGCTCGGGGTCGCGTTTGCGCATCGCATACGCGAGCTCGCCCTTACTGAAAAGCCGCCCGCGCTCGGCTTTCGTGAGGCGCCCGGTCTCTTCCACCCGCACGATCACAAAAGCTGACGCGACCACACCGTCGATCGTGACGACCATCGTCCGCGAGTGTAACGCCCAGCTCCTCGCGTCTCGTCGTCGGACGATCGCCCCCGGGGGCAGGCGAAGCACGAGGACGACCGTTGATGGCAGGCACGGTTACGATGCCCGTGTGAGGGGCGATCCCGCTGTCATTTCGGCTCCTCCGCTCAGTGCGTTTCCCGATCTCGTGCACGGCTTTGGACGTCGCGGCACAGGTCCCGCCGAGTCGCGCGAGGCGACCGAACGACGGTTGAGGGCGGCGCTCGCAGGAACCGGAGAGCTCTTCCTGATGCGCCAGGTGCACGGCGCCCATCTGGTCGAGGCTCCTTGGACGGAAAGCCCGGAGGCCGACACCGCTCTGTCGAGCCGACCCGGCCAGCTCGTCGGGGTCCGAAGCGCCGACTGCCTGCCGGTGCTGATCGCCGATCCCGTGCGGCGTCTGGTCGCGACGGCTCATGCCGGGTGGCGCGGAACGGTAGCGTACGTTTGCGCCCGGGCGGTTGGGGGCCTGGTGGCCCACGGCGCCCGGCCAGGCGACCTGGTGGCCGCTATCGGGCCGGGCATCGGCAGTTGCTGCTACGAGGTGGGCGCCGAGGTCGTCGACGCCTTCGCCGGTTCCGCCCCAGACATCGTCGCGGTCGTCGGAGCGCGACGGCATTTGAATCTGCGCCTGGCCAATCGACGCCAACTCGAAGCGGCCGGCGTCGTCGCGGACCAGATCTACGACGTCGATGAGTGCACCGCGTGCCGGCCCGACCTGTACCACTCCCATCGTCGTGACGGCGCAGCGAGCGGCCGGATGATCAGCTACATCGGCTGGCGCAGGCGCTAGCTCGAGCGCACGTAGTTCGAGTCGCGCTCGTCGACGGCCTGGTTGGCCAGGCGATCGGCCGCCTGATTCTCCTCACGCGGCACGTGGTGCAGGCGCGCCTGCTCGAGCCGGCCGAGGAGCGCCCGGGCCTCGCGGTAGAGCGACAGCATGGCGGGGTGCTTGACCCGGTACTGCCCCTGGATCTGGCGCACGACGAGCTGAGAGTCGGAAAAGATCTCGACGCGTCGGGCCCCGTTGGCTATTGCATAGTCGAGCGCGTGGATCAGGGCCTGATATTCAGCGACGTTGTTGGAGGCCGTACCGAGGAAGCCGTAGAGCGACGCGATGCTACTGCCCCCTGAGTCTTCAACCGCGACGCCGAAGCCGGCATCTCCCGGGTTGCCGCGGCTGGCGCCGTCGATGCGGAGGAACAGGGTCTCGGAGGCCGGCGGCTCCCGACTCACACCTGCGGCTGGGCTTCTGGCTGAGGGTCGTAGAAAAGCACTCTCGCGCACGCGTCGCACCGGATGATCGAGTCGTTCTTCTTGATGTCGACATAGAGCTGAGGCCGCAGCTTGACGTGACAACTCTGGCAGCTGCCGTCGCGCGCTGGGCTCACCGCTACGTCGCGCTTGCGACCGATCCGCACGAAGAGCTCGCGCAATTCGAGCGGCAGGGTCTCGGCCACCTTGTCCCGCTCGGCGCCGAGCCGCTCCCGCTCTGCCTCGAGGCCCACCCGCCTTTCGTCCAGCTCGAGAGTTTCGGCGCGATGCTTGGATTCGGCCTCTCGAAAGAACTTCTCCTCGGCGGCCAACGCGGCCGCCAGCTCGTCGGCGCGCTCCAGCTCCTCGAGGATGCGATCTTCGCGCTCGCGAACGTCGCGCTCCGCGGTTTCGATCTCGTGAAGCATCGCGGTGTATTCCTTGTTGGTCTTCACATCCATGAGCTGGCCCTTGAACCTGTCGCGTTTCGTCTCGGCGTCCTGCAACAGGCCTTCTTCGTGGCGCCTCGTCTTCTGCGAGCTCTCGAGGCCCTCGCGGGCCGCCGCGAGCCTGGCGCGCTCTTCTGCAAGCGCGGCGTCGATCTCAGCTTTCCGTTCGGGAACGCCGCTCAATGCGTCTACGACGATCTTGAGCTCGTTCTCGGCTCGCTGCAGCTGGACCAAGTGGGCGAGGTCGGGGTGCATGGACAGGGGCGGATTGTAGCACTCGGCTCTTTCGAGCCGCGACGCGGGTGGCGTAAGCGGGGTCACACTCACCGTCGGCAGCAGACGAACGAAGCCGTGACCTGTCAGCGAGTTACGACAAGAGGCCTTTTTGCTTGACACTCCTCGGTGGTTTCGGCATAAAGGCATCTCAGTCGACGGGTTTCGAGCATTGCTCGCGAACGGTTTCGCCGTTTGGAGCAATCCCCCCAAAAAGTTTGAGGTGAACCGTATGGATCGTCGCGACTTCAGCAAGATCATGGGAGCCGCCGTCGCCGGGATGTTGGCTGGCTCCAAGGTCGCCTTCGCCGCGCAAAGCGAGGAAGCGGCCGACAAGCATGTCTGTAAGGGCATGAACGAGTGCAAGGGCAAGGGCGGCTGCAAGACCGAGAGCAATGACTGCAGCGGCAAGAACGAGTGCAAGGGCAAGGGTGGCTGCGCCACCTCCGCCAAGCACGAGTGCAAGGGCCACAACGAGTGCAAGGGCAAGGGCGGCTGCAAGACCGGCGACGCCGGCTGCGCCGGCAAGAACTCCTGCAAGGGCAAGGGCGGCTGCTCCGTCCCGGTCAAGAAGGAAGAAGAAGCGAAGTAGAGCTTCCGGAAGCCCTTTGGAGAGGCCACGCAGACTCCTCGTGGCCCCTCCTTTTTTTCTTGCCTAGGATGTCCCCATGAGCAACCGCTGGGGCCTGCCCGACCTCGGCATCGGCGTGGGCCTGCGAACCGTTCACTTCCCCCACGTCCTGCAGAACCAGCCTGACGTCGACTGGTTCGAGATCCTCTCGGAGAACTTCATGCACACGGGCGGTCGCCCGATGTGGGTGCTCGACCAGGTGTCTGAAGCGTACCCCGTCGCCCTTCACGGCGTGTCAATGGGGATCGGCAATACCGACCCGCTGAACCGCGCCTACCTCTCGGAGCTGAAGCGACTGGCGGAGCGGACGAAGGCACGTTGGGTCTCCGATCACCTCTGCTGGACGGGCATCGTGGGACGCAACGTCCACGACCTTCTGCCCATGCCGTACACCGAGGAAGCCCTGGTCCACACGACGCGCCGCGTGCGGCAAGTGCAGGAGATCCTCGAGCGACCGCTGGTTGTGGAGAACCCATCGTCGTACGTCGAGTTCGCATCCTCCTCGATGAGCGAGTGGGAGTTTCTGACGCGTCTCAGCGAGGACGCCGATTGCGGCCTGCTGCTCGACGTGAACAACGTCTACGTCAGCGCCTTCAATCACGGGTTCGAAGCGAAAGCCTACATAGATGCCCTCCCGTCCGACCGCGTCGTCCAGTACCACGTCGCGGGTCACACGAACAAGGGCACTCACATCATCGACACGCACTCCGATCACGCGCTGGGCGAGGTCTGGGAGCTGTATCGTCGCGCCTGGCAACGCACCGGGGCGACGGCCACTCTCTACGAGTGGGACGACGAGATTCCGGAGTTCGACGTGCTGCTCGCCGAAGCGCGCAAAGCGCTTCTCTTTCGCGAGCCCGCGCCGGCAAGGGCCACGGCTTGACGCGGAAGGTTGGGCCGGGGCTGCCGCAGCTTCAACGATGGATGCAGAACGTCGTCGTCCACCCCGGCGACATCGACGAAGCGCTCCGATCGGAGAGCGCCGAGCGCGAGTGGCCGTCGCAAGCGCTCGCTGACGTGATTCTCCCTTCGCAGACCCTGCTGCCCAGCGAGCGCGTCGAGATCTATCACGGCATGTACCTGCTCCGGATGCATGACGCGCTCAGCGACGACTACGAGGCGCTCCAGCACTTCCTCGGTCACGGGGCCTTCTTCGACCTCGTACGCGACTACGTACAGGCCTACCCCTCACGGCACTTCAGCCTCAACCGCCTGGGTGATCACCTGCCGGACTTCATTCACGAGGATGCCCGGGTCGCGAGGCGCGGCTTCTGCTACGACCTGGCGCGGCTCGAGCTGGCGATCACACAGCTGTTCGACGCGCCGCACTCACCATCACTCGCGCCCGACGAAATTTCGGCGGTGCCCGAAGCGGCCTGGCCAGAGGCCGTGCTGACGCCCGTCGAGGCGTTCCGGCTGCTCAGCTTTCGCTATCCGGTGAACGCCTATCTGCAGACGGTGCAGGACGACAATCACGATCATCCCCAGGCGCGGGTCAAGCGGACGTGGGCCGTGGTCTTCCGCAGCAACTACGGGATGCGTCGTCTCGACCTGTCGCAGCCGGCGTACGATCTGCTCACCGATCTCGCTTCGGGAGTGTCGCTTGGCGCGGCGATCAGCAAGGCTGCGCGGCGACGGGGCCGAGCCGCCACCAACGAAGAGCAGCTCTTCGGTTGGTTCCGCGACTGGGTCTCAGGAGGAATGTTCCAGTCCGTGACGACTGACTGACGCCCGATGCCCTTCCTGGAGCGCCGTGACGCAGCGTAAGCGAGGAGTGTTGCCCGGAAGGATTTGCTCCAAGCGGTGAGGCCGAAGGCCGTAGCCGCGCCCGCCGAGGCCCTTCCGGGACCTCCATGAGAGAGCGAAGCGAACGAGTGGTGGGCCCGGAAGGATTCGAACCTTCGACTTTCCGGTTATGAGCCGGGCGTTCTAACCAGCTGAACTACAGGCCCACGAGAGCCTAACCGAACTCGCTCGGGTCCCGTTTCGAGGTGGGTCACGCTGACCAAGGGCAGCGTTGACAACGCTGCCTTTGGTGTCGCATTCATCAAAGAGGCCCACTCTACGCGGCACCTCTCGCCCAAGCTGACGGTTCTCCGTATCTCTGTGCCTCTGTGGCCACCGGTGATCGTCGGTCAGCGCGGAGGGGCTGGCGGATCCTTCGGCCGCGTCAGATCCGACTCCCTTCGAGGAACGCCTTGAGCTTGCGGCTGCGGCTCGGGTGACGGAGCTTGCGGAGCGCCTTGGCTTCGATCTGACGGATGCGCTCGCGGGTGACGGCAAAGTTTTGGCCGACCTCCTCGAGAGTGTGCTCGCTGCCGTCGCCGAGCCCGAAGCGCATCTTGATCACCTTCTCCTCGCGCGGCGTCAGCGTCTTGAGCAGCGCTTCGGTCTGATCTTTGAGGTTGATGTTGATGACGGCTTCGGATGGCGAGACGACGTTGCGATCCTCGATGAAGTCGCCGAGGTGCGAATCCTCCTCCTCACCGATCGGCGTCTCCAGCGAGATCGGCTCCTGCGCGATCTTCAAGACCTTGCGGACCTTGGACACCGGGATTTCCATCCGCTCGGCGATCTCCTCGGACGTCGGCTCGCGGCCCAGCTCCTGGACGAGCGAGCGGCTGGTGCGGATCAGCTTGTTGATCGTCTCGATCATGTGGACCGGGATGCGGATCGTGCGTGCCTGGTCGGCGATGGCGCGCGTGATCGCCTGACGGATCCACCACGTCGCGTAGGTCGAGAACTTGTAGCCGCGCTTGTACTCGAATTTGTCGACGGCCTTCATCAGGCCGATGTTGCCCTCCTGGATGAGGTCGAGGAACTGCAGGCCGCGGTTCGTGTACTTCTTGGCGATCGAGACGACGAGGCGCAGGTTGGCCTCGACGAGCTCCTTCTTGGCCTGCTCGGCCTTGCGCTCGCCGTGCAGCACGCGATCGACCGAGTCGTGCAGCTCGTCGACGGAGCTGTCGAATTCTTCCTCGATAGCCTTGAGCAGCTGGCGCTGCTCGGCGAGCTGCTTGCGGACGGCCTTCTTGTATTCTTCGGACAGGTTCTGCTTGAGCTTGGGCGACAAGCGTCGGATGCGTTCCTCGGCGACGCTGATGCGATCCACGGCCTCTCGCAAGCGCTCGGTCATGCGCCGCTTGAGAGCCTCGGAAAGCTCGATCTTTCGGATCAGCGCCGAGGTCGCCAGCCGGAGCCGGGCCAGCTTCCACTTGGCCCTCACGAATCGCGGCGCGCGTTTCGAGTAGGTGAGGAATCGTTTGCGGTACGCGAGCACGTGCTTGTGGGCTTCCTGGACGCGGTTGACGCGCCGCACGGTCTGTCGGATCTTGGCCTTCGTCTTCTCCTCGGTGATCTCCTCCTCGTTGTAGATCACCGCTTCGCGCACGTTCATCCCGCCGGCGCTCAGGCGCTCGGCCATCCGAGCGAGGTCGTGGACAGCCATCGGCAGCCGCGCCACGGCGCGCAGCGCCACGTTCTTGCCGCGCTCGATCCGCTTCGCGATCGCCACCTCACCCTCGCGGGTGAGCAGGGGCACCGTGCCCATCTCGCGGAGATACATGCGGACGGGATCGTTCGTCTTGTCGAGGGTGCCCGGCGTCAGGTCGAGCTGCTCACCTTCTTCGCCGTCGCTCTTCTCGCGGCCGCGGTGCTCGGAGTCGACGACCTCGATGCCCATCGTGCCGAACATCGCGAAGATGTCGTCCAGCTCGTCCGAAGAGCTGATCTCCGAGGGCAGCATGTCGTTGACCTCCTCGTAGAGGAGGTAGCCCTTCTCTTTGCCCATGGTGATGAGCTGCCTGACTTCGTCGTACTTCTCTTCGATGGACAAGGCCATTCCTGGTCTCTCCCCTTCCTTATTGATGCGTGATGTCCTGGGCGGCCAGATGCTGGAGGCGCTGACGTAGCTCGAGCTGCTCTTGGAGCAGCTCGTCCAGCGCGCCCGCGCCGGCCGCACGAACCCGTTTCTGAATCTCTGTGATGCGCTGCTCGACGACGCGGGACTGCAGCTCCCGCACGCAGCTCAGCGGCGTGACGCGCTCCGTCGGCGGAGGGCTCACGGCGAGCTCGCTGACGACGCGCCTCACCTCCGCGGCCTCGACCGCGTCGAGCAGCGCCTCCGCGGTCACCGGTTTTCCCTTGAGGGCCAGCGACCGGGCGCTGCGCAGCGCCTCGGCCGAGGCCAGCTCTCCCAGCTCGGATTCGGTGAGCTCGTCGAGCGCTTCGGCTACGCCATCGGCGCGCCGCACGATCAGGGCGAGCAGCCAGCGCTCCGCCGGCAGCAGCCGAATCGGGCGTGGGGGGGCCTGTGACGCCACGGCAGGCGTCGGCGCGGTGCGGTCGCGCGATTCGAGCGCCCGTCTCGCCTCGAGCTCCGCGGCCGCTCCGTCGAGCCCGCCGCGGGAGACGATCGCCGGCAACCACGCCATCCTCTCCACGGCGTTGTCGATTCGGGCCAGGCTCGGCAGCAATGCCCCGAGGAACGCGGCCTTGCCCCGCGGGCTGCCGGTGTCGTGCCGTCTTTCCGCGCGTTCGATCAGCCATTCGACGTAGTGGGGGGCTGCCTCGAGCCTCTCCCGGTAGGCTTTGGTCCCCGCCTCGGCGAGGTAGCTGTCCGGGTCGTGACCCTCGGGCAGCCGTACGACCCGCACCTCGAGCCCCTGCTCGAGAAGCACGTCGCACGATTTCTGCGTGGCGGCCTGACCCGCCTTATCCTGGTCGAAGTTGACGAGCACGCGATCGGTGAACCGGCTCAGCAAGCGAGCATGCCCCGTCGTCAGCGCGGTGCCGCACGTGGCGATTGCTTGCCCAATGCCGTGCTCCATCGCCCGAGCGACGTCCAGATAACCCTCCATGAGCAGCGCGTGGCCCTCGCGCACGATCGCGTCCCTTGCCCACGACAAGCCGTAGAGCACACGGCCCTTCTGGTAGACCGGCGTCTCGGGAGAGTTGAGATATTTGGGCTCGGAGCCGTCCAGCGACCGGGCTCCGAACGCGACGACCTTGCCGGACTCGTTGAGAATCGGAAAAACGACTCGGTCCCGGAAGCGGTCGTAATGGCCGTCTCCCTTCTGGCGTGCGAGGACGAGGCCGGCGGCGAGCAGTTGCTCCGTGTCGAAACGCCCGGCCAGAGTGCGAAGCAGGTCGTCCCAGGAGTCGAGCGCAGCGCCGGCCTGGATCCGCTCGAGCGTCTCCTTCTTGAAGTTTCTCTTCTTCAGGTAGTCGCGCGCCTGCGTGCCAGGCGGCGACCAGAAGCGGCCCCGGAAGTGCTCCGCTGCCGCCTCCAGGATGGCGAGCAGCTCCTGGCGCCGCTTGCGCTCTCCAGTGACCTCGAAACGATTCTCCGGAATCGGGACGCCGAAGCGCCGGGCCACGCTCTCGACGGCCTCTGGAAAGCCGACCCGTTCGCGCTGCATCACGAACTTGAAGATGTCGCCCCCCTCACCGCACCCGAAGCAGTGGAACACGGCGGGCTCGCTGCGGACGTTGAACGAGGGCGTCTTCTCCTCGTGGAACGGGCAGAGGCCCTTCCAGGAGGAGCCGGTCTTCTTCAGCGGCACGGACTCCTGGATCAACGTGATGATGTTGGCGACCCGACGCACCTCTTCGATGAACGCTTCAGGCAGTGCCATCAGTGCGCCCTCAAAGTGTCGCGCTCGGGCGCCCGGCGGGTCGCAGGGATCCCCGGCGCGGGGCTCGGCGAAGCGGGTTGCGAGGGCACTAGTCCTTCAGCCTGACGACGGTGACTCCGCCGCCGCCTTCTCCGGCGCCGCCCGGGCGGTGGCCCGCGACGTGCGGGTGACCCTCGAGCAGTTCGGCCACGGCCTTGCGCAGGCGCCCGGTGCCGAAACCGTGGATCACCCGGACCTCGCTGCGCTCGCTCAGGGCCGCCCGATCGAGCAGCCGGTCGACCTGCGGAAGCGCCTCTTCGACACGGAGGCCGACCAGGTTGATCTCTGCGGGAGCCATCTCGTGGCTCGGGGTGCTGACGCTCCCCGACGGGGCGGGCCGCACAGCGATCTCGCCGGGGAGCGGCGACAGCTCGGAGGCCGGCACCTGGATCCGCTTGCCGTGCACGACCACCCAGGCCTCGCGCTCACCAGTCCGCTCGACGAGCTCTCCCGTGACGCCGAGCGAATCGATGCGAACCCGGCTGCCGGGTGCCAGCTCCCGCTCCGCCCGCGGGGTCCTCCCGAGCGGAGATTCCAGGCCTTGCAGGACGCCTGCGTGGGCTTCGCGGACGGCGCGGCGGGCTGTCTCGCGGGCGCGCCGCTCTCCGGTGCGCGAGGGCCGGGCGCGTTTGTCGAGCCGCTCGACGGCGGCGCGGATCGCCTCGCCCGCATGCTTCGCCGCGATCTCGGCCTGGGTGCGCACGTCGCGCTCGCTCTTGTCCACGCGCTGGCGTAGCTCGTCGCGCTCGCACTGCGCGGCGTGGCTGTCCCGCTCCGCCCGGCTCTCGATCTCCCGGCGCTCTCTCGCCAGCTCATCCCGTTCCCGAGACAGCTCGACCCGCTCGCGCTCGAGCCTTTCGAGGACGTCCTCGACGCGCGCCTCAGCCGAGTCGCGCCGGCGCCGCGCTTCGGCCAGCACGGAGGAGGGCAGGTCGTAGCGGGCCGCCACCTCGAAAGCGAGGCTGCGCCCGGGCGTGCCGTACTGAAGCTCGTAGTTAGGGACGTAGCTCTCGGGGTCGTAGCCGAAAGCGGCGCACTGAACGCCGGCGGTTTCGAGGGCCCAGCGCTTGAGCACGCCGTGGTGGGTCGTCGCGACGACGTGGGCGCCGGCGCTCCCAAGGTAGTCGAGAATCGAGACGCCCAGCGCGCCCCCATCGCCGGGTTCTGTGCCAGCGCCCAGCTCGTCCAACAGGACCAGACTGGGCGGCTCGAGTTCCTCCATGGCGTTCGCGATGGCCAGGATGTGGGAGGAGAACGTCGACAGGCTCTGCTCGATCGACTGCTCGTCTCCGATCACGGCAAAGACGCGCCTGAACACCGGTAGCCGGCTGCCCTCCGCGACCGGTGGATGGATGCCGCATTGGGCCATCAACACGAGCAGGCCGACGGTCTTGAGCACGACGGTCTTGCCCCCCGTGTTGGGCCCGCTGACGACGAGGACGCGCTGGCTGGCGAGAAGTCGCAGGGTCACCGGGACGGGATCCTCGTGCCGCTCGACGCCGAGCCGCGCCGCGACCCGGGGAATGAGCAGCGGGTGGCGGGCGTCGAGCCACTCGAGATCTCCCGTTTCGACGAGTTCCGGGACGGCGCCGTCCAGCTCTCGAGAGAGCAGCGCACGCGCCTGGATCGCGTCGAGTCGTGAGATGCCGTCCTGCGCCCGTTCCAGCTCGTGACGTCGCTCGCGCACTCGCGTCGTCAGCTCGAGCAGCACGCGCGCGATCTCGCGTTGTTCGGCTTCTTTGAGCCCAACGATCTCGTTGTTGAGCTCGACCGTCGCGAGCGGCTCGACGAAAACGCTGGCTCCTGAGCCTGAGCTGCCGTGGACGATGCCCGGCAAGCGGCGGCGCTGCTCGGCCTTGACGATCAGAACCGTGCGGTCGTTGCGCGTCGTGAGCAGGCGCTCTTGTAGTTTTCCCTCCACGGCCGTGTCTGCGAGCAGCTCGTCGAGCGTCTGCGCGAGGCGCGCATGCTCGCGTGTGAGACGTCGTCGCGTTTCGGCGAGGGCCGGGGTGGCGTCGTCGGCGATGCCGCCGGAAGGCAGAATCACCCGTTCGATGCTCTGAGCGAGGTCCGCCAGGCGCGGCACTCGTTCGGCGAGACCTCGGAGCACGGGAGCGCGATGGAAGCTCTCGATTCTTGCGGCGATTTCGTCGGTCAGCGCGGAGAATCGAGCGATCGTCTGAAGCTCGGCCGCCTCGAGACGAGAAGCTTCCGGCTGCGCGCCGCCGAGGAGAGGACCGACTTCAGGCACCGCCGAAAAAAGCTCTGGGCCTCGCTGGTCCAGGTAGTCTCGCGCCTCGCTGGTCTCCAGCAGCCTGCCCGCAACCGCCTCTCGGGTCACGTCGGGCTGAAGAGCCTGAGCCGCAGCACGGGCACCGGCGGTTCCAGAGAGACCGGCCAGCAGTGCACGGATCGCGTGGAACTCGAGCGTATTCAGAGAGTCTGGAGACAGCTCCAGCCGATCAGCTCGTTTCGCCGTACGGCGCAACACCGACCCTCCCCGAGACACCGGTCCCAGGCCATGAAGCCGAATGGAATGTGTGATTTGCGGGTAGGGGCACGCGAGTTGGCCCGTCTGAATCCCCCACTGCGTCGACGCGCCTCAATAGCGGAGGCCAAGCCGGGCTCCCGTACAAGATGCGCAGAATCAGTATCTTTGTCAAGGTTCAGCGATTTGGAGACCCCCGGATTCGCGTTTTTATCGCCTTCGCGGTGTACCGGCCGTCACGGCTTGTGCGATTGGCTTCCGATACACTTCCGATCGGCCCGGGTGCTCGGGTGTCGTCGCCCGGGACCGCTTGGGAGGACCACCCGTGACCGCGACCGCGAACCTGATTCTCGGCCTCTACCTTGTGACCCTGTCGGTTCTCGCCGTTTACGGGGCCCACCGCTTCGCGACCGTCGTCTGCTACTACCGGAATCGGCGCCGCCGGGCCGTACCTCAGCCGCTGCCGGTCCGGCTGTTGCGCGTGACCATCCAGCTTCCCCTCTACAACGAGATGTACGTCACGGAGCGTCTGCTCGAGTCGGTGAGCCGGATTCGCTACCCGCGCGATCTGCTCGAGATCCAGGTTCTCGACGACTCCGACGATGAAACGGTGGCGCTGGCCCGACGCAAGGTGGGCGAGCTGCGCGGGCGGGGTCTCGACGCCCACTACGTGCGGCGCCGCCGCCGCGTGGGCTTCAAAGCCGGCGCCCTGACGCACGGCCTGTCGAGCGCCACCGGCGAGCTGATCCTGATCCTCGACGCGGACTTCATCGCACCGCCCGACATCCTCGAGAAGACCGTCGGCTGCTTCGAGGATCCGGCGGTGGGGATGGTTCAGGCCCGCTGGGGCCACATCAACCGCAGCTACTCGACGCTGACGGAGCTGCAGGCGATTCTGCTCGACGGCCACTTCGTGCTCGAGCACGGCGGCCGCAGCCGCGCGGGCCGTTTCTTCAACTTCAACGGGACGGCGGGCGTGTGGCGCCGCAGCGCCATCGACGATGCGGGCGGCTGGCAGGCCGACACCCTCACCGAAGATCTCGACCTTTCGTACCGCGCCCAGCTGCGCGGCTGGCGCTTCGTCTTCTTACAGGACCTCGTCGCCCCCGCGGAGCTGCCGGTGGAGATGAACGCCTTCAAGGACCAGCAGCACCGATGGGCAAAGGGTTCGATTCAAACGTGCCGCAAGCTGCTGCCGCGGGTGCTCCGCTCGCCCGTTCCGTTCGGTGTCAAGCTCGAAGCAGCCTTTCACCTCACCGCCAATTTCTGCTCTCTGCTGATGGTGTTGTTGTCGGTGTTGCTGGTGGCGGCCGCGATCGTCCGCGCCCAGCTCGGCTGGAAGCTGCTGCCTCTCGTCGATCTACCCCTGATCCTCGCCGCGACGCTCGGGCTTGGCGTGTTCTACGTGGCTGGGATCGTGGAGGCCGAGCCCGCGTCCTGGCGTCGGCGTTTGAAGTACGTGCCGGCCGCGATCGCTCTGGGCATCGGGTTGTCTTTGAACAACGCGCACGCGGTGATCGAGGCGCTCGCCGGCCGGCAAGGCGTTTTCAAGCGCACCCCAAAGCTGCACGTCGAGCGGCGCGCCGACGACTGGCGGGGCCGCAGCTACCGCGGCTCGAGCACCCTCGCGCCGCTCCTGGAGCTCAGTTTCGCGCTGTACTTCATGCTCGGTGCATACTACGCTGCGAGCGGTTGCGTGTTCGGCCCACTGCCCTTCATTCTGCTCTTCTTGTCCAGTTTCCTTTACGCGGCCCTCGTGTCGTTGCTGCAGCTCGCGCTCGACGCCCGGTCTCAACAGGTTTAGCGACATTGGACATCCGGGACAGGTCGGTTCTCATCCTGGGTGGCTACGGCCTCGTGGGGCAAGCCGTCGCCCGGCGCCTGCTGCCTGAGGCGCCATCGCGCCTGATCCTGCTCTCGCTCAAGCAGGAGGAAGCCGAGCAGGCCGTGCGCGACCTCCTGCCCGAAGCTGGAGCGACCGCGCTGGAGGCCGCCTGGGGCGATATCTTCGCCTTCGAAGACGTCAAGGACGTACCGCGCAGCAAGATCTACGAAGAGCCCGCCAGCCGCCGGCGTCACGTCGAGAGCCTGCTCGCAACCCTCGACGCGAACGCGTCGGCCGAGTACTACCTCCACAGGCTGATCGTAGAGAAGTGCCCCGACGTCATCGTCGACGCCGTCAACACCGCGACCGGCATCGCCTACCAGGACATCTACAAAGCGAGCCGCAGCGCCTACCGCGCCGTCGAACAGGAACAGGGCCTCGAACGGGCCATCGAACGGCTGATCCTCACCAACTATGTGCCGCAGCTCATCCGGCACGTCCAGGTGCTCTACCAGGCGATGCGCGCTGCCGGCACGCGCGCCTACATCAAGATCGGCACTTCCGGCACGGGGGGCATGGGCCTCAACATCCCCTACACGCACTCGGAGGAGAAGCCGTCCCGGGTTCTGCTCTCGAAGAGCGCGCTGGCCGGGGCCCACACGATGTTGCTCTTCCTGCTGGCCCGTACTCCCGGCGGACCCATCACCAAGGAGATCAAGCCGGCCGCGGCGATCGCCTGGAAGCGCGTCGGCTATGGAAAGGTGCTGCGGCGCGGGAAGCCCGTTCCGCTTCACGACGACGACCCCGATCAGCCCGAGACCCTCGAGCCGGGCGGCAGACTGAAGCCTCGAGACCCGGCTCAGGGGACCCCGACAGGCGCCGACCTGGAGAACGTGTTCATCGACACGGGTGAAAACGGCATCTTCTCTCTCGAGGAATTCGCGGCGATCACCACGGGCGAGCAGATGGAGTTCGTGACGCCCGAGGAGATTGCCGATGTCGTCGTGCGCGAGATGAGCGGCGGCAACACGGGGCATGACGTGATCAATGCCTTCGACAACGCCGTCATGGGTCCCACCTACCGGGCCGGGCTGATGCGGCACTGGGCCCTCGAGAAACTGCGCGCCCTCGAGAAACAGCACGACGTGCGCAGCGTCGCCTTCGAGAATCTCGGCCCGCCGAGGCTTTCGAAGCTGTTGCACGAAGCCGATCTACTGCGGCGATGCTTCGAGACGATGGAGGCCGTGCGCGAGACGCGTGCCGCCGACATCGCGCAGCGACTCGAGCGCGACGTGCGCGAGGACCCGGCGCGTCGCCGCGAGATCCTCTCGATCGGCATCCCGATCCTGCTTCCCGATGGCCGGCTCTTGCGCGGTCCGGAGATCAAGATCCCGGCGGCCACGAGCGAAGACGAGAGCTTCGAGATCTCGCCGGACCACATCGAAGAATGGGCTTCGGCCGGTTGGGTCGATTTGCGCACGGCGAACATCGCCCGGTGGCAGGAGCGCTTCGCCCGAATCGCTGCCGAGGTGAAGGCGATTGCCTCTAACGACACCTCGTCTCGCTACCTGCGCGACGAACAGTTCTGGGGAGACCGCGGCCAGATTCTCCCGGGGAAGGTCGTCGGCTGGATCTTCGCCGTGGAGGACAAGGGCGCGCGCATGAAGTGAGCGACCGCGCGGTCCGCGAGCGCGCCGGCGCGATCCGTCGCGTCCTGGGCATCACGCTGCTGCTCAATCTCGCCGTCAGCGCGGGGAAGATCGTCGTCGGCAGCCTGTCGGCGAGCCTCGCGATGGTGGCCGACGGCTACCACAGCCTGCTGGACGGCGCGAACAATGTGATCGGCCTGATCGTGGTGGGGTGGGCGGCCGAGCCTCCCGATCGTGATCATCCCTACGGGCATCGGAAGTTCGAGACCGCGGCATCCCTCGCAATCGGTCTGGCGCTGCTCGGCCTGGCGTACCGGGTGACCGAAGACGCCCTGACCAGCCTGGCCTCACCGCGACTTCCGGACATTGGCCCGCTCAACTGGATTGTGATGGCTGCCACGCTCGCTGCGAACGTGTTCGTGGCGCGCTACGAATCCCGGGAAGGGCTGCGCTTGCAGAGCGAGTTTCTGCTCGCGGACTCGAACCACACGCGCTCGGACATCTACGTGACGCTGAGCGTCGTGGCCAGCTTCGCGGGCGCCCGCGCGGGCGTCGCGTGGATCGACGGTTTCGTCGCCCTCGGCGTCGCGGCGCTGGTCGCCTACCTGGCGGCCCAGATCCTGGTGCGGTCTTTCAATGTCCTCACCGATCTGGCTCCCCTGGCCGTCTCGGAGATCGAACGTATCGCGCGCACGGTTCCCGAGGTGCAGGGCTGTCGCGCGGTCCGCAGCCGCGGCGCCGCCGGTGCGGTCTTCGTTGATCTCACGATCCTGCTCGAACCCGAGCTGACGTTGCGCGAGGCCCACGACGTCGCCGACCGGGTCGAGGACGCGCTCCAGCGTGAGCATCCGGCGATCGTCGACACGGTCGTCCACCTCGAGCCCGTCGAGAACGAGACGACCTAGCGCCTCTCCCCGCCACAATCCTCGCAGGGGCACAGGCCGCGCAGCAGGCGGAAGCTGTAGATCCCAGTCGAGTGGCCGTCCTGCCAGTTCGCGGACAGAGCGTAGTTTCCGACTCCCTCGACCTGCTGTAGCTCCTGGTCCTTCAGGTCCAGATAGCGCGCCTGGGCAGCGTGACCCTGACAGTTCGCGCAGGGGCACCAGCTCCTGAGGTAGTCGATCGGATACGTCGAGACGTGGCCGTCGTCCCATTGGAGGACGAGCCGGCGCGCGGCCTTCTCGTGGCGCACCTCGACGGGCTCGGGATACGGCTGCGGTTTCAAGGCGTCAATTCGGTGGATCGAAGCGTATCTCGGAGATACGCCAGGTCCCGCCTTCCTTGACCAGCTCGAAGACGATCGGTTCGACTCCCCCGCTCTGCGATGTGAGCGTCCCGGAGAGTCGGGCCGTGTCGTTGTCGACGGAGCGATTCGAGAAGCTCGAGCTCTGGTTCGCGCCGAGGCTCGGATGCTCGCTCAGCATCTGCTCGAAATCCTCCCGCGTGAGGCGCGTCCGGTAGGACTCGCTGAGCATCGCATACGCCGCGTCGCGATCGCCCGAGCGGAGCGCCGCCAGATGATCCTCGACACCTTGAGCGGCGCCCTGCGTGAAGAAAAAGACTCCGCCCGCGATCACGCTGACGAACAGGATCACGGCGAGCAGACATCCGCCGCAGCCGACGCCGACCCACAAGGCGGGGTGGCGTCCTTTCTTGCCGGGTGGTGGGGCGGACACCTGGGGCACCGGCGAAGATCCAGGCGTTGCCGATCTGCGAGCGCCAGCGAGGGGTGGCGGCGGCGGCACCTTGCGGGGCATCGACGCCCTGACTTCCTCCGCCGTTTCCGCCACCGTGGCATCGATCTTGTGCGCGGGGGGCGCCACCCGCGGCGGCGGCGGCGGCGAGCTGACCAGGGCTTCGAGCTCGGAGGCTGCCGCCACTGCAGGCATGGAACCCGTGGCCTCTTCGTCGGCGCCCGGTCGCCTCGGTACGGGCGGCATCTCGCCGGTCACCTCGTCGATGTCGACCATGATCGTCGCTTCGGAATCACCCTCGTCGGCGACGATGCGAACCCTGACCTTGACCGATCCGAGGCGCAGCTCGGCTCCGTCGCGAAGCTGAATCTCCTCGAAGCGGGCGCCGTCGAGGAAGCTGCCGTTGGCGCTACCGAGATCGGTCACGAAGAAACCGTTTTCGCGCCGCTCGATGCTCACATGGCGCCGTGAGATCGACCCGTCGTCGAAGACGATATCCGACGCCACGCTGCGGCCGATGACCACTTTCGTCTGGTCGGGCCGCACCACGATCGGGTTGCCACTGGCGGGAATCAGTTGAAGCGTAGACATTTAGCCCGCAGACCTCAGTACGTTGGTAGGAAATCTTAGCACGCTCAGGAACGCTCCTTCAGGCGATCTGGGTGCCGGTGGGAAGCCGAAGTGTGACGCAGAAGCGCTCCGGCCGGCGCTCGACGACCATCTCCGCCGCGCGCCCGTAGATTGTCGCGACCCGCCGCCGCACGTTCTGGAGGCCGAGGCCGGTGCCGCGGCCGCCGCCCGGCTTGCGTCTTCCCGGGCCCATACCGGAGAGCGCGGCGAGGTCCTTCAACGCGGCGCCGGGGCTCGATACGACGCCCGCCTCCACCGAGTTGTCGATCGTGATCTCCAGGCTCGATCCGACCTGGCCTGCCCGCACCACGACGCTGCCGCCCTCGACCAGCGCGGCGATGCCATGGGTGACGGCATTCTCGACGAGCGGCAGCAACAACAACGGCGGCACCTCCAGCCCGCTGACCGCGGGATCGACGTCGAAGCTGAAGCTCAGGCGGTCTCCGAAGCGGATTGTCTCGACTTGCAGGAGCTTTTCGGCGAGGTCGATCTCGACCGATAGTGCGATCGTATCGCGCGAGCCGAGGCTGAGGCTCGAGCGTAGGAAGTCGCCGAGCAGGGAGCACACCTGACGCGCCTTCTTCGAATCGTGTCCCGCCAGCGAGCTGATCGAGTTGAGGCTGTTGAAGAGGAAGTGCGGGTTGATCTGGGCACGAAGCGCCCGCAGCTCCGCTTCTCGTGAGATCACCTCGAGCTCGAGAGCGCGCCGCTCGGCAGCCGCCGAGGCTTCCAGCGTCGCCAGGAGGTAGTGAATCGCGAGGGCCAGGGCGAACAGGAGACCGCCGATCGCCAAGAGGATCGGGGCGGCACGACGGTAGCCATCCGTGGCCTGCGCCGCATCGCCGAGCAAGCCGAGCGCTTGGAGCGCATAGACCCAGAGCCTTCCGGCGATGACGAGCAGCGAGGCCGAGAACACGATGGACATCACGATCGAGCCCACCTGGGCGAGCGGCCTCGCCCTCTGGATCGGGACGGCGCGACAGAAGTAGAAGGCTCCCAGGCAGATGAACGACTCGACGAGTGCCAGAGGGACACCGATCGCGATCGCGGCGGTCCAGCCGAAGGCCCCGGAAAGGGCGAGCGCCGTGGCCAGCGCCAGCCCGATCGGCAGCCACGCTACGAGGTAGAGAGCGAGGTGCCCCCGATTCTCGAGAAGCGGGTGCATTGGGTAGCCTAGTTCTTTATCTCGACGCCTCCCATCAGGGCCATGCCGCCGACGACGAGGCGCTTGTCGCTTGGCTCGGATGGGGGCCTGGTCTCGTCCACGAACCCTCCCATGATCGCGAAACCAGGCGTCTGGACCTCCCAGTCTTCCGGCACGCGGATCTCGACGCCGCCCCAGAAAGCGAGGGTGTCGATGATCGCCTCGGAGCCGGGTTCGATCGAGGCCCTCCGCAGGTCGATCTCAGCGCCTCCCATCACCGCGGTCATGTCGCCGCCACGGAACTTCTGGGCGTTGCTGCTCTTCTTAACGCCGCCCATGAACGCGACGACGTTGATGAACTCGTTGCCGCCCTCCTGAGCGCCGTCTTCCCGACCGGCGTGACGGGGCCGCCGCCCGAACAGGCCGCGCGTGAGAATCATCACTCCGATCAGCATCAAGCCCAGCGGCCAGACCTGACTGACATCGAAGCCGAGGTTGTCGACGAGCAGGAGAGCGCCCCCCCCGATCCAGCAGACCGCCCCGGCGGTAAGGCCTTGGCTCATGAGCTTGAGCAGGCCGACTCCGATCAGCAGTACGGGCCAGTACTCGAGCACCTGGTCGGCGTCGACGAGGCCGAGGTTGTCGAGGGTGAAGACCAGCCCCAGCAGGACCAGGCCCACGCCGAGCAGCATGCGGGGAGCGACGCGTTGGATCGAGCGTGGCATCTTCGTTCTCGCCCGAGGATACGCGGAAAAGCCGCCTCGAGTGTCCGAAGATCGGTCGATCGCCGCCGACTGCCGGCGAATGACGATCGCTCGTGGCTTGCTACAATCCGCCTTCTCCTGATGATCGGCCACCGGCTCGCCCAGTACGACATTGAAGAAGAGCTGGGTCGCGGCGGGATGGGGATCGTCTACCGCGCCCGCGATACGCGGCTCCAGCGCCAGGTGGCCCTGAAGGTGCTGGCTCCGGAGTTGGTGGAGAACCCCGAGCTGCGCCGCCGGCTGCTGACCGAGGCGCGAGCCGCCGCGGCCCTGCAACACGCTTCGATCACAGTCGTGTACGAAATCGACGAAGCGGACGGTGTCGCCTTCATCGCGATGGAGTTGATCCGTGGCGAATCACTTCAGGCTCGGGTACGGGATCGCTCGCTTCGAGGTCGTGCCGCACTAGGTGTCGCGGTCGAGCTGGCCGAGGCCCACCGCCACGGCGTCGTGCACCGCGACCTCAAGCCGTCGAACGTGATGGTCACCGCGTCGGGTCACGCGAAGGTGATCGATTTCGGTCTCGCCAAGGTGCTCGAAGCTCCGAGGGTAGTGGACAGCGGCTCGGAGACACCGCCGCTCGGCGACACCGATCCCGGCCGACTCGTCGGAACCGCCGCCCACATGTCGCCCGAGCAGGTGCGTGGCGAGGAAGTCGATCCACGCTCCGACATCTTCTGCTACGGGAGCCTGCTGCTCGAGCTGCTCGGCGGTGAGTCGCCCTTCAAACGCCCGAGCGCCATCGAGACGCTCCACGCGGTTTTGAAGGACCCCGCTCCGCAGCTCCCGCGCGGCGGCATGCCGGACGAGGTGCTCGCTCAGCTGCAGCGGGTGCTCGACAAGTGCCTCGCCAAGGACCCCGGGCACCGGTATCAGAGCGCCGCCGACCTGATCGTCGACCTACGGGCGGCCGAACGTCGGCTCGACGCTCCCGTCCCCACCGGGGCGCCTCCCCGCCAGGGCCCGCTGCGGGTCGTGATCGTCGACGACGAGGCGCCTGCGCGCAATCTGCTGCGCGAGCTGCTCGGCCCGACGGGAGTGGAGATCGTCGCAGAGTGCGGCAACGGCTTCGACGCGGTCAAGAAGATTGCAAAGACCGGGCCCGATCTCGTGTTCCTCGACATCCAGATGCCCAAGCTGAACGGCTTCGAGGTACTCGAGCTGATCGGTCCCGATGTCGTAGTCGTCTTCCAGACTGCCTACGACGAGCATGCGGTGCGAGCCTTCGAAGTCAACGCGATCGACTACCTGCTGAAGCCGGTCAGCGAGGAGCGGGTCAGGGGTGCGGTCGATCGCGTGAGGAGCCGCTTGGCGCTGGGCCCGGTCGTCACGCCCGTGGCCGAGCTCGTCGATGCCGTGCGGCCGAAGCAGACGGTCGAGCGCGTGCTGGTCCGCGAAGGCGCGGACATCCACGTGATCCAGTCGAACGAGATCGACTACGTCGAAGCTCAAGATGACTACGTTTCGCTGCACAGCGGCGGCCGCGAGCACCTCAAGCAGGAGACGCTGCAAAGGCTCGAGTCGCAGCTCGACCCGAAGCGTTTCGTGCGCATCCACCGGTCCTTTCTGATCAACGTAGAGCGGCTCACCCGGATCGAGAGCGATGCGAAAGACAAGCGCTTCGCGTTGCTGCGCGGCGCGCGCGGCTGCCGGTCAGCCGCAGCGGCTACGCCCGGCTCAAGGAGTTCCTGTGAGCGATTCCGCCGTCGTCGTCCAGGGTCTCTCGAAGAGCTTCGGCTCCCGCTGGGCGCTGATCGACGTCAGCTTCGAGGTGGGCTTCGGGAGCGTCGTGGGCATCGCGGGCCGGAACGGCTCGGGCAAGTCCACGCTGCTGCGCCTGCTCGCGACGCAACTGCGCGCCGACGCCGGCGATGCGCTGGTCGCCGGCCACTCCCTCGCCGGGGATCGCGAGGCGGTGCGCCGAGAGACGGCATTGCTCGGGCACGAGAGCTGCCTCTACCCCGGCTTGACGGCGATCGAGAACCTGCGCGTGACCGCCAACTTTCTCGGGACCGACACCTCCCGGGCGACCCTCGAGCGGGCGCTTCAGGAGTTCGAGCTTCGAGAGAGAGCCGATGACGTCGTCGCCGGATTCTCGGCCGGCATGACGAAGCGCCTGTCACTCGCCCGGCATCGCCTGAAGCCGGCCCGCGTCGTCCTGCTCGACGAGCCCTTCTCGGCCCTCGATCCCCCAGGCTTCCGGCTCGTCGAATCGATCATCGGCGAAGTGCGCGAGGCGGGCGGCTGCGTGCTGATGGCGACCCATTTGTTGGGCCGTGCCGAGCAACTCTGCGATCGGGCGATTTTCCTCGAGGCCGGCCGCACGGCATGGAGCGGGCCAGCGGGCGACCTGAGCGGGGCGGCCGGCGAGCGGAGCGGACCCGAATGAGGATGCTCCGCGCGTCGCTCTACAAAGAGTTTCAGCTGCACTGGCGCGGTCGTGCCCAGCTCGTCTCCTTCCTGGTCTTCGGTGCCGTCACGCTACTGCTCTTCAGCTTCGCGATCGGCCCGGACTCGGAGGCTCTGCGCCGTCACGCGCCGGGTTTCATCTGGCTGGCGCTGATGCTCTCGTCGACGCTGACACTCTCCGAGAGCTTCCACGCGGAGCTGGAGATGGGCGCTCTGCGCGGCCTGCTTCTGCTCCCGGTCGACGCTCGGGCGATTTACTATGGCAAGGCGTTGGCCAACGCCGCTGTCTTGACGCTGCTCGGGACGGCGACCCTGCCGTTGGCGGTCGCCCTCTACGACATCCCGGTGGCGCCACTGCCGCGCCTGGTCGGCGTGATCGCGCTCGGAGCCCTCGGTCTCGCCGGTCCGGGGACGCTCTACTCGGCGATGGCGTCTCAGACCCGCGCGGCGCAGACTCTGATGCCGCTGCTGCTCTTCCCGCTGGTCGTCCCCGCACTTATTGCGGCCGTCAAGGCCACCGAGCTTGTGCTTTTCGGCGATCCCATGCAACAACTGGCGTCCTGGCGAGGATTGCTTCTTTCTTTCGACGTCATGTACTGGTCTATCTGCGGCATTTTATTCGGCCGGATCGTCGAGGACTGACGCTGGAGACGCCTGCGGCGCGCACGGTTTGCCGTGCCCCGCAAAAGCGGCACGGCGATTGCTGTCCCCAGAGGTAGCTCGCCCAGGGTCGAAGCCGCGGCGGTGACGGCCGGGATAGACTTCTTCGCAGACGTCTCCCGCGTGAGACGCTCGACGAGCTTAAGGAGGAGGATTTGGCAAATCGGGGAGCGGCCGGCGCGCTCGCCAGCATCGCGTTCGGGATCGCGCTGCTGCTCGTCGGCTCGTATCTCGGCCTGTTCGTCGCACCGGCCGAGGTCTACATGGGAGATGTTCAGCGCATCTTTTACATGCACGTGCCCACCGCCTGGAACACGATGCTCGCGTTTTGCTACGCCTTCATCGCGGCGCTCGCATTTCTCTGGCGCGGTGGCTGGGACTGGGACGCGCGCCACGAGGCGTCGGTCGAGGTCGGCGTCGTCCTCTCTGCACTGCTCTGCACTCAAGGTGCGATCTGGGCCAAGCCCACCTGGGGGGTCTGGTGGGATTGGGACCCACGTCTGACGACCACCGCGATCATGTTCTTCGCCTTCGCCGGCATCCTGGCGTTGCGCCGCTTCGTCGAAGACCCTTCGAAGCGGGCCGTCTGGTCGGCCGTCGCCACGCTCGTGGCTTTCGTCGATGTGCCGGTCGTCTACTTCTCGGTGCGCTGGTGGAACTCGCTCCATCAGGTGCAGTCGACCCCGGAGACCGTATCGCCCGAGTTCTACTGGCCGCTCCGGCTCAACGCCTTCGGTATCCTCTTCTTGATGGGTGGCTGGATCCAGCTTCGCGCCCTCACCGCTCGCCTGCGCCTGGCCTCCGAGCTGGCGCCGCCACTTTCTGAGGCGATTCGGGACGCCCCATCGCTCGAGAGAGCGGGGGCATGATGGGCATGATTGAGGGTGGTTGGGAGTACGTCTGGGCGGCCTACGGCATCTCCGCCGCCGTCCTGATCGGCTATACCATCTCCGTATTGTTGCGGTGGCGCTCCGCGACCCAACGCCGTGCCCGCGAGTCGGGTGCCGCCAATGGAAGCTCCTAATGAACGATCAGCAACCCACGCCGCCCACGCCCAAAGGCACGCGGCGCTTCGCCGTCGTCGCCCTCGCGGTCGCCGCCGTCGCGCTGCTGGCCATCACGGTCGGTGGCATCGGCGAGAACCTCGTTTACTACTGGGGGCCCTCAGACATCCAGAAAGCGGGTGACCAGGCGATCGGCGCCACGATACGGCTGGGGGGACAGGTGGCGCCCGACTCGATCGTGATGGGCGGGGGGGCCTCGCAACTCGAGTTCGACGTCGTCGCCGACGGCGAGCGGGTTCATGTGAAGGCCGATGGTGTTCCGCCGCAGATGTTCCGCGAGGGAGTCGGCGTCGTCGTCGAGGGAACGATGTCCAAGGCGGGGTACTTCGAAGGTCGCCGACTGCTCGTCTCTCACGACAATGAGTATCGCGCCCCGGAGGACGGTGAGCAGGTCGATCTCCGCAGCCGGATGAACACAGTCCAGGAGCCGGAGGAAGACTCCTCTAGATGACCGCTCCCATCGGTCGCGCCCTCATTCTTCTCGCGTTGCTGACTGCGAGCGCGGGCTGTCTGTTGAACTTCTCCGTGGCGTCGCGCCCGGCCGGCAAGGCCCGTGACTGGGCGCTCCGTGCGGGCTACGCCTACTTCTGGCTGATGGCTGCCGCCAACGCGCTGATGGTGTGGGCGCTCCTGCGGCCGGACTTCTCGGTCAGCTACGTGGCGCAGGTCGGCTCGAGAGCGACGCCGCCCTGGGTACGAGTGGTGAGCCTGTGGTCCTCCCTCGAGGGCTCGATCCTGTTCTGGGGCGTCGTGCTCGGCGCCTACATCGCCCTCGCCACCAGATCGATCGAGAAGCGCAGCCCGCACTACCTACCCCACGCGCTCGGCGTCTGGCTCGCATGCGGGGCGTTCTTCGCGTTCCTTCTCGCCGGTCCCGCCCAGCCCTTCCAGACGATGAGCCCTGTGCCACAGGACGGGCCGGGCCCGAACGCGTTGCTGCAGAACCACATCTTGATGGTCGTGCATCCGCCGTTCCTGTATCTCGGTTTCGTGGGGATGACGATTCCCTTTGGATTGGCGTCGGCGGCGCTGATGCGCGGGTCGCTCGGAGTCTCGTTCCTTCAGCCCCTGAGAACCTGGCTGCTGGTTCCTTGGACCTTCCTGACGGTGGCGATCGTGCTGGGCGGCTGGTGGGCCTACGAGGTGCTCGGCTGGGGCGGCTACTGGGCGTGGGATCCCGTAGAGAACGCGTCGCTCCTGCCGTGGCTCACCGCGACGGCTGCCCTGCACTCGGCGCTGCTGATGGAACGGCGCGGCGCCTTGAAGGGATGGACCGTGGCCCTGATTCAGGCCTCCTTCCTCTTGACCATCCTGGGTACCTTCATGACGCGCTCCGGCGTCTTCAACTCGGTCCATTCGTTCACGCAGAGCGCCATCGGTCCGACCCTGCTCGCGTTCCTCGCGATCGCGCTGATCTGGTCCGTCGTGCTCCTGGCGGCCCGCGTCGACCGCCTGGCCTCGGAGCCGGGCCGCTTCGAAGGAGCGGGCCGGGAGACGGCCTTCCTCGTGAACAATCTGCTCTTCGTGCTGTTCACGTTCACGGTACTGATCGGCACTGTCTTTCCTCTGGTGGTCGAGGCGGCCCGCGGCGTCCAGATGAGCGTCGGGCGCCCCTACTTCGATCGGATGGCTGTCCCGATCGGCGCGGTCCTGCTGTTCTTGATGGGCGTGGGTCCTGCGCTGCCCTGGGGCCGCATCACCGCCGTGAGCGCACGCGCGGCTCTGCTTCCACCGGTCATCGGCGGCGTCGCGGTGGCGACGATCGGCGCCGCCGCCGGGGCCAGCAATCCCTGGACGCTGCTCACACTCTTCTTCGGTGGCTACACGCTGCAGGTGACGCTGTCACGCCTGAGGCAGCCGATCGCAAAAGCCGGACCGGCGGCTCTCGCGAGGCCCGCAGCATTGCGCATCACCGCCGGCTATCTCGCGCATCTCGGAGCCGTCATCGTCATCGTCGCGATCGCCGTATCGAGCACGATGAATCAAACGAAGGAGTTCCAGCTCCGCTCCGGAGAGTCGACCGAGATCGGCGCGTACAAGCTCACTTTCCTGGGGGCCGATGACGTGCGCGAGCCGCATCGAACGTCGATCATCGCCCGCATCGCCGTGGAGAAAGGCGGCCGCGATCTCGGGGTTCTCGAGCCGCGCATGAATCAGTACGACAACCAGCGCGAGCCGATCGGGACGCCGGCGGTTCGCGCCGGTTTGGTCGAGGATCTCTACCTTTCGGTGATGAACGTCGACCCGCTCAGCCAGAGTGTGGGGATGATGGCGAAGATCAACCCCATGGTGAGCTGGATCTGGGTGGCCACGGCGATCATGGGGCTGGGGGGGATCCTCGCGATCATCGCCGCCAATCGCCGCGCCCAGGAGTTGCCGCTGCGCCCACCGCTCGCTTCACCGGCAGCCGCCCAGGCGAGCCAGTGAACCGCATCGTCCTCGCCCTGGGGCTGGTCATCGTCCTCCCTCTCGTCGGCGTGCTCGCTCTCAACATCAATCGCAACCCCGGAAGCATCGACTCCCCCCTCGTCGGAAGGGATGCGCCGACGTTCCGCCTCGAGCGGGTGGGCGAGGGCGCACCCGTCGACCTGACGGAGCTGCGCGGGCGTCCCGTCGTCATCAACTTCTGGGCGACCTGGTGCGTTCCCTGCTACCAGGAGCACGCCGTGCTGGTCAGCGCGGCGAAGCGCCGTGGCGATCAGGTCGCTTTTCTCGGAGTGGTCTACGAAGACGAGCGGGAACGGGTCGACCGCTTCCTCGAGGAGCGCGGCCGCAGCTACCCGACGCTCATGGACGACGCCGGCAAGACGGCGATCGCATACGGCGTCTACGGCGTGCCCGAGACCTTCTTCGTCAATGGTGCCGGCAAGATCGTGTCCAAGTTCACAGGGCCGCTGAGCCGGGGCTCCCTCGACGATCTGCTCGAGCAGGCCGGAGCCCGCAGCGGGCCGGGCGTGGGAATGCGATGAGCGGCGCGGTCTCCGCGCTGGTCCTGATGCTCGCCCAGGCCGAGGGCGCGGCCGTTCAGCCCCCCGGCGAGGCGCCCGACGCCGCCATGCTGCTCGGCTCTCCCAATGGCGCGCGCCTCGAGGGGGACGCCCTCGAGATGGAGACCGAGCGGATCGGACAGCTGCTTCGCTGTCCGGTCTGTCAGGGGCTCTCGCTGACCGATTCGCCGACGACCATGGCGACGAACATGAAGCGGCAGGTGCGCGAGATGCTCGCCCAGGGTTACGGAGAGGAGCAGATCCTCTCGTACTTCGAAGCCTCGTACGGTGAGTTCGTGCGCCTCGAGCCTCCGATGCGTGGCATCAACTGGTTCGTCTGGCTGGCGCCGATCGGCGCGCTCCTGCTCGGCGCCGGTTTCGTCGCATGGCTCGTGCGCGCCCCACCCGCCCCGCAGGACGGCCAGGCATCCCACGCCCGCGACGCCCTGCCGGCCGACGAGGAGCTGGCGAGCTACGTCCTTCGCGTGCGAGAGCTGGCATACGGTTGGCCTTCTGGGGCGCCGCCATCCCCGACCAACGAGGAAGGCTCCTGATGCCCGCTTCCGAGGTCGACTGGCTGCCGGCGATCGTGGCCCTTGCGGCTGGTCTCGTCGTCGCCTCAGTGCTGCTCTGGCGCTGGCGCCGCGGACCCCAGGCGGACGCCACCGAGCCGACGCTGGACGACACCCCGCGCCAGGAGCTTCTCGGTGAACGGGACTCTCTGCTCCGGCGCCTGCGCGAGATGGATCGAAGCGACGGCGACGACGCTATCGCTGCGCAGCGCTACGAGCTCGAGCTGCGCACCGCGGGCGTTCTCCGGGCCCTCGACGAGCTACCCGAAGCCGAGGCGGGCGCCGAACCAGCAGTGGCGGCCAGCGCACAGACCCCGGGCGGTGCGATGAGCGGCTTCCTGTGGGGCGCCGTGTCGGCGACTGCCATTGCCGTCGTGATCACGTTCGCTTCGCGGGACGCGACGCCGCGAAACGAAGGGGGCTCGGTGACGGGCGGCCTCGAAAGCGCAGGTGATGCTTCGAGCAGGCCCGTCGAAGGACCCGAAGCCGCGGCGGTGGCGAGGAACCCCGACGACCTCGACGCCCGTCTAGATCTGGCGCGCAGCCACCTCGAGCGCCAGGATCTGATGGCGGTTTTCGAGGAAACCCAGTTCGTGCTGGAACGCGTGCCCGGCCACCCGCGCGCACTCAGCTACCAGTCCCTGGTCCGGCTCGCGATGGGTCAGGGCGACCTCGCCGTGCAGATGCTCGAGCAGGCGATCGCCGGCGAACCCGACGCTCTCGAGCCCTACGTCCACATGGCGCTCGTTCAGGTGAAGCTGGGACGCGAGACGGAGGCGGACGCGGCGATTGCCGAGGCCGCGACACGTCACCCGCGTGAGGCGACGCGGCTGAGCGATCTGCTGGACGAGCTGAAGCGAGCTGCGCGCGACGATCCGTCGCCGGTCGCGGACACCCACCCCGAGGTGCCCCCACCGGCACACTCGAACCCGGCCGGCATCGCGGGCACCGTCGAATTGGCGAGGTCGGGCCCGGCCCCGAGCGGCGTGCTCTTCGTCATGGCGCGCTCAGTACGACAGATGGAAGGGCCGCCACTCGCCGTCAAGCGGATGGTTGTGCACAGCTTCCCCGTGCGCTTCTCGCTCGGAGCGGCGGACTCGATGATGGGACAGGAGCTGCCGGAGACGCTGCGGATCGAAGCGCGACTCGACCTGGATGGCGACCCGATGACCAGGGATGCAGCGGACCCGAAGGCGCTGGTTGAAGAAGTGAAGCTCGGTCGAGGCGATCTGAGAATCGTTCTCGGTGCCAGCAACTGACGGCGACGGCTGCACGCATCTCCACCCCCCGTCGCCGTCCGAGGCGAGGGCCAGTGCCGCCCGGCCCCGACGGCGGGCGGGCTCCAAGCAACAGTTTCGGGGGCGCCTCAGAAAAATTGAACAAACGTATGTTTCATACGTACGTTTGTCTTAGATGCCCTCCGCCGAGACCAAGGTCCGGATCCTCGATGCAGCAGAAAAGTTGTTTGCTGAAAAGGGGTTAGACGCTACCTCCCACCGCGAGCTGACACGCGCGGCGGGCGTCAACCTGGCCGCCGTCAACTACCATTTCGGTTCGAAACAAGCCCTGCTTGCCGCCGTCTTCGAGCGGCGCATCGGTCCCATCAACGCCGAGCGAATGGCTCGGCTGGAGGCGGTGGAGAACGGACCAGCCGCGGACCTGGAGAGTATTCTTGGCGCCTTCCTGGGTCCCGCTTTCGAGCGCGTTCGCGGTAGGTCTGGAAAGCACGCCGATTTCATGAGACTCGTCGGGCGAACCCACGGCGAGACCAACGAGGATGTTCGGGCGTGCTTCATCCATCAGTTCGACGAGGTCTTCGAGCGATTCAGTCAAGCCCTGTCTCGCGCCGCCCAGCTGCCGCTTCAGGTCGCGCGGCTTCGGCTGCGCTTCGTCATCGGCACGATGGCGCATCTGCTCGTCTGGCACGACCTGCCGGGCGCGAGCGACGCCGACATGACGCAACTCGTTAGCTTCGCCGCAGCGGGTTTCCGAGCCCCGATCGTCCGAGGGCGCGAGTGAAACGGCTGATGGTCCTCGCGACGGTCGTCTGGATGGGCTGCGTCAGCGCGCCCAAGAAGATCGCGCCCGACCCCGCCACGGCTCCTCCCGAAAGCTTTACGGCAAGCGCCGAGCCAGGCGCGGATGTGATCGAGCAGTGGTGGAAGGACTTCGGGCAGCCGGGACTCGAACAGACAGTGACGGGAGCGCTCGATCGAAACTACGATCTCCAGGCCGCCGCGGCGCGCGTCGGGCAAGCCGCGGCCCGCGCTCGGATCGCCGGTGCCGATCTGAAGCCGAGCCTCGGCGCGGGCTTCAACGGGGCGCGACGCCGTCAGAACTTCGTCGGTCTCCCGATCCCTGGGAACGAAGGTGGCGTGCTCACCTCGACGTCGACGACCTGCGGCGTCTCCCTCGACGTCTCGTGGAAAATCGACCTGTGGGGCCGCCTCTCGGCACGGGCACAGGCGGCCGTCGCCGACCTGCAGGTGAGCGCGGCGGACTACGCTGGCGCGCGGCTCTCCGTCGCGGGCCAGACCGCCAAGACGTGGTTCGCGATCGCCGAGTCCGCCGAGCAGGTCCAGCTCTCCGAGGACACCGTTGCGGCCTTCGAAGGCACGGTCGCCCGTGCCCGCCGCCGCTTCGAATCCGGCGTCGGACCCTCCGTCGACCTGCGCCTGGCCCTCTCGAACCTCGCCGCGGCCAAGGCGCTGCTGGAGCAGAATCGGCAGCGGCTCGACGCCACCACGCGGCAGCTCGAGATCCTCGTGGGTCGCTACCCCGGCGCTGCGATCGAGCGGCCCGACACCTTGCCATCGCTCCCCGAATCCGTACCGGGCGGCCTGCCTGCCGAGCTGCTGGCGCGACGCCCCGATCTCGTCGCCGCCGAGCGGCGGCTCGCCGCCGCGGACTCCCGCTGGCACGCGGCCAAGGGGACCTCTACCCGCGCTTCAGCCTCACCGCCAGCGGTGGTCGAACGAGCGCCGAGCTGGGCGATCTGGCGAGCGGCGATTTCAACGTGTGGAGCCTGGTCGGCAATCTGGTGCAGCCGCTGTTCCAGGGCGGCAGGCTGCGGGCCGCCCTGGACTTCGAGCAGGCGGGCATGGACGAGAGAGCCGCCGCCTTCGCCGCGGCTGCCCTGCGTGCCTACTCCGAGGTCGAGTCGGCGCTCGTCGCCGAGCAACTGCTCCGACAACAGGAGGGTTTCTTGAGCGAGGCGGCGACGCAATCGCTCGCCGCCCAGCAGCTCTCCGAGGATCGCTACCGACTGGGCGTCGCGAGCTTCCTCGAGGTCCTGGAGGCCCAACGGCGAGCGTTGCAGAGCCGGAGCTCCCTGCTCCTGACACGCCGACTGGCCCTCGACAACCGCGTCGACCTCTACCTCGCCCTCGGCGGGGGCTTCGAGGAGAGCGAGGTCGCGCCCGATGCGGCGGTCGCCATCGCCGAAGGGGAGTCATGAACAAGAGCAGCGAAGCACCGCGGCACGTGATCCTGCCGCTCGCCGTGCTGGGGCTCTCGGCCCTCGCGGCGTCGGCGATGATCATGATGCGACCGCGGGTCGAGACGCAGCGACCCACCGTCAAGGCGCCGCTGGTGCGAACCGCGGTCATCGCGCTCGGTGCAGAGACGATGGAGGTCGAGAGCCAGGGCACGGTGAGTCCCCGCACCGAGAGCCAGCTGGTTCCCGAGGTGTCGGGCCGCGTGACCTGGGTCGCGTCGAGCTTTGTTTCGGGCGGCTTCTTCGAGGCTGGAGATGTGCTGCTGCGGGTCGATCCCTTCGACTACGAGCAGGCCCTGATCGCCGCGCGGGCCGAAGTCGCACGCTCGAGCGTGCTTCTGGAGCGCGAGCGCGCCGAGGCGGAGCTGGCGCGCACGGAATGGCAGGAGCTGGGTCGGGGAGATGGCTCGCCGCTGACGCTGCGCGAGCCCCAGATCGCCGAGGCGCAAGCCGTCGTCGAGGCCGCCGGAGCGAACCTGCAGCGTGCCCAGCGCAACCTCGAGCGCACCGTCGTGCGGGCGCCCTACGCCGGTCGCGTTCGCGAGAAGCGGGTGGACGTCGGTCAGTACATCACGGTCGGTGCGCCCGTCGCGACTCTCTACTCGATCGACGTTGCCGAGGTGCGCCTCCCGTTGGCGGACGCCGAGCTCCAGTATCTCGAACTGCCGCTCGTCTACCGCGGAGACCGCGATGACGATGGGCCGGCCGTGACCCTCACGGCGACCTTCGCAGGCGGGACGTACGAGTGGGACGGACGTGTCGTGCGCACGGAGGGCGAGATCGACCCGCGCAATCGCATGGTGCACGTGGTCGCGCAGGTCGAGAACCCCTACGGCAGAGGCCCCGAACCCGGTCGCCCCCCTGGCTGCGGGAATGTACGTTCGCGCGGTGATTCACGGGCGCACGATCGAGGACGTGGCCAGTCTTCCGCGGACCGCTCTGCGGTCGGACGGCAACGTCTGGGTCGTCGACGGCGAAGGCCGCCTCCGGATTCGAGAGGTGGCGGTGCTGCGCACCGACAGGGAGCGCGTCTACGTCTCCGGCGGGCTCAGCGAGGGGGAGCGCGTCTGCGTCTCTGCGCTCGAAGTCGTTTCTGAAGGGATGCAGGTGCGCGTCGCCGAGGCGCCCGAAGCATGAAGGGCGCGATCGCCTGGTTCGCTCGCAACCCGGTCGCCGCGAACCTGCTGATGATCATCCTGATGACCTCGGGAGCGCTGACGCTCGGCAGCGTCAAGCAGGAAGTCTTCCCCGAGCTATCGCTCGACCGCATCACGGTCTCAGTGACCCATCTCGGCGCCGCTCCTCAGGAGGTGGAGGAGGCCGTCTGCATCCGGATCGAAGAAGCCATTCAGGGTGTCGACGGCATCAAGCAGATCACCTCGACGGCGGCCGAGGGAAACGGCACGGTGATGATCGAGCTGGAGCTGGGCGCCGATACCCGACGCGCGCTCGACGACATCAAGGCGAGAGTCGACGCCATCACGACCTTCCCCGAGGAGACGGAGAAGCCCGTCATCCAGGAGCTGACCAACCGGCGCCAGGTGATCAATCTGGCCGTCTCGGGACCCCTCGACGACCACTCGCTCAAGCGCCTCACGGAGCGGGTGAGGGATGACCTCGCCGCGCTTCCCGGCATCACCCAGGTCGAGATCTCTGTCGCGCGACCCTACGAGATCTCGATCGAGGTCTCCGAGGACGCCCTGCGCCGCTACGGGCTCAGCTTCGACTTCGTGGCCGGGGCGATTCGACGCTCATCGCTGGACCTGCCCGGGGGCTCGCTGCGCACCGCAGGAGGAGAGATCCTGCTGCGCACGGCGGGCCAGGCGTACCGGGGCGGGGAGTTCGCCGATCTGGTTCTGCTGACGCGTCCGGATGGCACGCAGCTGCGACTGGGCGACGTCGCCCGGGTCGTCGACGGCTGATGCTGCAGGTCTTCCGCACCGGTGAGCAGGGCGCCCTGGAGATATCCGGGGCCGTCCATGCTTACGTCGAGCGCGCTCAGCAGCGGATGCCCGAGGGCGTGGCCCTCACGACCTGGGCGGACACCTCGACTGATCTGCGCGACCGTGTCGATCTCCTCACCCGCAACGGCCTGACCGGTTTCCTGCTGGTCGTCATCGGCCTGGCTCTCTTCCTCCGGATGCGCTTGGCTTTCTGGGTGAGCCTGGGGATACCGATCTCCTTCCTCGGCGCGATGGCTTTGATGCCCACTCTCGACGTCTCGATCAACATGCTCTCCCTGTTCGCGTTCGTCGTGGTGCTCGGGATCGTCGTGGACGACGCGATCGTGGTGGGTGAGAACATCCACACCCACCAGGAGCGGCACGGAGAGGGGCTGCGCGGAGCCATCGAAGGGGCCCAGGAGATGGCGGTGCCGGTCACCTTCGCCATCCTCACCACGATCGCGGCATTCATGCCGCTGATCGCGAGCCCCGGCACGTTCGGCAAGATCGTGCGCGTCATCCCGCTGGTGGTCGTCCCTTGCCTCGTCTTCTCGCTCGTCGAGTCACTCCTGATTCTGCCCGCGCACCTGTCGCACCTGCCGCGCGGCCAGGCGTCCGAATCGAGCTGGCATCGTTTCCAGGGCCGCATCGCCGGCGGGCTTCAGCGCTTTGCGCAGAAGGCGTACAGGCCATTCCTGGAAAGGGCGATCGAATCACGCTACCTGACGGCCAGCATCGGGATTTCCACTCTGGTGCTGACGATCGGCCTCGTGGCGGGCGGCCTCATCAAGTTCGTCTTCCTGCCCCCCGTCGAAGCAAACTACGTGGCCGCGCAGCTGACGATGCCGCTCGGCACGCCCTCGGAAGTCACCTCCGACGCAATAGTGCTCATCGAGCAGAGCGCTGAACGCCTCCGAACCGAGCTCGAGTCCGAGGGAGAGGACGGCACGATCCGCCACATCTACGCCGCCGTCAGTGAGCAGCCCTTCCGGCTGCAGCAGCGACGCAACCAGCCCGGAGCCGTCGTCCAAAGCGTCAGCTCCGGCCACCTGGGTGAGGTGACCCTCGAGCTGGCGCCCGCGGAGTTGCGCGACGTGGGTAGCGAGGCGCTGGCGACGCGCTGGCGCGAGCTGACCGGCTCGATCCCGGACGCCGTCGAGCTGAGCTTCAGCGCCTCGCTCTTCTCGACGGGGGACTCGATCGACGTGCAGCTCACCGGGCAGGATCTCGACGAGCTCCGCTCCGCCGCCGACGAACTGAAACGAGAGCTCGGCGAGTACACGGGCGTGTACGAGATCACCGATTCCTTCCGCGACGGGAAACGAGAGGTGCGCCTCGGCATCAAGCCCGCCGCGGAATTGCTCGGGCTGAGCCTCGAGAACCTGGCCCGGCAGGTACGGCAGGGCTTTTACGGCGAGGAGGCTCAGCGCATCCAGCGCGGCCGCGATGATCTTCGTGTGATGGTCCGCTACCCGCAGGGCGAGCGCCGCTCGCTCGCCGCGCTGGAGCAGATGCGGATCCGGACGCCCGACGGCTCTTCCGTCCCCTTCTCGCAGGTCGCAATCGTGGAGGAGGGGCGCGGCTTCGCGACGATCCGCCGCGTCGATCGGCGCCGCTCCATCAACGTGACGGCCGACGTCGACAACGTGCGGGCCAACGAGGGAGAGATCATCGGCGACATTGGAGCGCGCGTGCTCCCCGAGCTTCTGGCCGAGCACCCCGGCTTATTGGCCAGCTTCGAGGGTCAGAGCGCCGAGCAGCGCGACACGCTCGCCGGTCTGCAGAAGGGTTTCGGGTACGCGCTGCTGGCGATCTACGCGCTTCTCGCCGTCCCGCTGCGTTCCTACATGCAGCCGGTGATCATCATGTTGGCGATCCCATTCGGCCTGGTGGGCGCGGTGTGGGGCCACGTCGCGATGGGCCTCGACCTGACGATGCTGTCCCTGTTCGGCATCGTCGACTTCATCAATCGCCATCGCGCCGAATCCACGACGCTGCGCGAGGCCGTCTGCGTGGCCGGTGAGCGGCGTTTCCGGCCCGTGCTGCTGACCTCGCTCACAACCTTCCTGGGGCTGCTGCCGCTGCTGCTCGAGCGCAGCATGCAGGCGAAGTTCATGATTCCGATGGCGGTCTCGCTGGCCTTCGGCGTCGTCTTCGCCACTCTCATCACGCTGCTGCTCGTCCCGGTCAGCTACGTGATCCTGGAGGACGTCCAGCGACTGCTGGGCGCATCCCGCGGCGTGGACGAACTGGCGACGCAAGCGGCGTTTCAAGAAGCGAGCGCGTACGACGGATCGAGTTAGCTGCTCCTGTTTCGACAGCGCCCGGATCGGGAAGTCGGTTCTGTTTGAGCTGCAGCGTGCGCTTCGACCGATCGGTAGCCGCCGCGCTCTTGCTCGTGGCCATTCGCCTGGATGCAGCGAGCCCCACCCAGCAGCAGCCGCGTCCACGCGTCGCGCTGGCTCTCGAGGGGGGCGCGGCCAAGGGAATCGCCCACATCGGCCTGCTCCAATGGTTCGAAGAGCATCGCATTCCCATCGACTACATCGCCGGCACCAGCATGGGAGGCCTCATCGGCGGCAGCTACGCCACCGGAATGACGGCCCAGGAACTCCGGGAGCTGCTCGCGTCGCTCGATTGGGCGGAGCTGTTCGGGGGAGGCGTTCCCTATCCGGAGCAGCACTACAGACGCAAGGAAGATCGTCGACGCTACCCCGTTCGCCTCGAGCTCGGGCTGCGCGACGGCGTTCGGCTCGCGAGCGGCCTCGACTCGGGTCACCTGGTCGGGCTCGTCCTCAGTCGTATCGGCTTTGCCCACTCCAGGCTCAACAGCTTCGGCGACCTGCCGATTCCGTTTCGCTGTGTGGCCACGGACATCGAGGCGGGGGAGGTCGTCGTTCTCGCGGACGGCTCGCTCGCCCAGGTGCTCCGGGCGACGATGGCCTTCCCGTCCATCTTCGCCCCGGTCGAGCACGATGGCCGGCTGCTGGTCGACGGCGGCGCGCTGAACAATCTGCCCACCGACGTGGCGCGCGAGATGGGAGGCGAGATCGTCGTCGCCTCGAAGCTCGTGACGCGCGACGAGCTGAAGGACGCTTCCCTGTTCGGCCTCGCGGGCCGGGCCATCGACGTGATGATCAATGAGACGGCCAAACGCAAGCTGCCGCTCGCAGACATCGTGGTTCGCTCCGACCTCGAAGGCCTGGACGTGCTGGACTGGCAGAAGATCGACGAGCTGTTCGAGCGGGGCTACGCCGGCGCGGCGGCCCAGGCGGATGCGCTGCTCCCGCTCGCTCTCGACGAGCCTGCCTGGCGAGAGCACCTGGCAGCGAGATCCGCGCGCAAACGCGAGGCGATCGCCGAGGCGGGCTTCGTAGAGATCGTCGGGGTTCCGGAGGCGAAGAGCGCGAGGCTTCAGCAGCGCCTCGTTGGCGGCGCCCTCGACCTGGACGAGGTCGAGGGCGAGCTGACTCTGGCTATCGGCACGGGTCGCTTCGAGAGCGCCCTGTACGAGGCCGCCGAGACAGGAGGCGAACTGGGTCTTCGGGTTCGACTTCAGGAGAAGAGCCCCACCCCGCCCTTCGTGAACTTCTCCGCCGACATCAGAACGCAGTCCGACGAGCTCGTCTTCAACCTCGGAACGCGCATGACCGCGCTCGACATCACGGGACTCGGCTCCGAGTGGCGCGTCGACGCCGCCGTCGGCTCGACGATGGGTCTCGGCACGGAGCTTTTCTGGCCGATCGGCCATTCGCACGTCTTCGTCGCGCCGCGGCTGCTGGCGGAGCGGATTTCGAGCAACGTATTCCAGGACGACGCCCTGATCGCCAACGTCCGGACCACCCGGTCCGGCGCCGGCGCGGATCTCGGTATCTCGGGCGGGCGCCGGGGCGAACTGCGCGTCGGCTATCAGGTCGCCCATCTCGATGCGGCGGTGCGCGTGGGGGATCCCTCCCTGCCCTCGCTCCAGGGTCGTGAGGAGCGCTTCGACGCCAATCTCGTGCTCGACGTTCTCGACAGTGCCACGATCCCCAGACGAGGACTCCGCGTGAGATTGCTGGGGCGCTACTACCAAGATGTGCCAGAAGTGCGGGGAGCAGAAACCAACCCCGACACCCCTGAAGTCCCGCTGCTCGGGGACAGCCAGTTCCCCCTGGTCGCCGGAGCGCTGACGGCGGCGTGGCCGACCCGTGGTGAGGACAGAATGCTCCTGGATCTTCGCGCGGGGACCACGTTCGGCAGCCGCCCACCGCCTCTCTATCAGTTCACGCTGGGCGGGCCTTTCCGCCTCGGCGCTTTCGATGCAGACGAGTTCAGGGGCCGCCATCTCCTGTACGCGGACCTCACGTACGTGAAATCGCTCGGGCGCCTCCCGGACTTCATCGGGGGCGGGATCTTCCTGGCGCTCGGAGGGGAGATCGGCAGCGCCTTCGACGACCTGGAAGCGTCGCGGTTTTGCGCCAATGGAACCCTGGGACTGACGATGGACACGGCAATCGGACCGATCTTCTTCGGAGCCAGCGTCGGCTCCGGTGGTCGTCACAATTTCTACGTCAGTATCGGCAGCCTCGGGCCGGCCGGGAACGCCTCAGTGCTCGGCAGCACAATCAAGTAGTGCTCCCGATGGCGGCCTGCGAACCCTCGGCCGCCGCCGTCACTTCCGCCTTCTGTGGAAAACAGAGCCGCCTGAAGTTGCAGCGCCTGCACACGTGGGGCCGGTCGATCATCGGGAAATCCTCGAGCCTCGCTACGTTTTCCGTCGGATCGACGAGCAGCTCCTTCATCGTGCTGCTGCTCTTCTGGATGAAACGCCGCGCGTCATCCAGGGAGCGTCGGTTGACGGAGCGTCTCACGTAGCGTGGGATCGCGAGATACGCGAGCTCGGTCAGCAGCTGCTCGGGTTCCTGGACCCAGCCGGTCTCGGAGGCGTAGAGCGCGTAGCCGGCGAGCTGCACTTCGGAGAACTTCCCCTCGCGCTGGCCCGTCTTCCAGTCGACGATCACCACTCGCCCGTCGCGATTCCGGAACGCCAGATCCATCCTCAGGTAGACCGGCACGTCGCCGATCTGGTACGAGACCAGGTCCTCGATCGTCAGCCAGGCGTCGCGGCCCGCCGCGAAGGCCTCCGCGAGCGTCGCGCTCTCGAAGAAGTTGCGGAGTGACCGCATCACGATGCCGACGAGGATCTTCTTGTCGTCGGGTTCGATCGTGATGTCGTACTCGTGCTCGAAGAGTCGGAACTCCCCGCGCGCTTCGCTCTCTTTCCACTCCGCGAGCATGCGTTCGTGTACAGCCGCGCGAATCAGCGCGCCCCGCTCGTCCTCGGGCGGCAGGCTGTCGTGCCGGGTCAGGAACTTCTCGATCTCCTCGTGGACGACGTTGCCCGCCCACAGTGGGAGCGCCGACAAGCGCTTCAGGCGGTGGATCTCGGGGTCTTCGCGTGCCCCGTAGTACGAGTAGTAGTAGCGGCGGCGGCAGCGATTGAACGTGTCGTGACGCGACACGGACCACGAGAACTCCGAGCGCTTCTCCTCCACCGCGGCGAGCGTAGCACGCGCTCCTGCGCTGCCCGGGCCGACAAACAGCGGTGATTCAGACCGGAACGGCTCTGCCGAGCTCCGTGAACACCACCAACCGTTCTCGAACCCTGAGGCCCGACGCTTGAGTCAGGCCGCGCCCGTAGAGCTGGAGCTGTCGCGCGTGATGACCGGCCTGTTGGAGCAATTGGGCCTCCGAGATCGCGTCCGTCTTGTAGTCGAGAACCACGAGCTGCCCGTCTTGCTCGAAGACGAGATCGATCTTGCCTTCCAGGAGCTGATCTCCCTCCGGGAACCAGAGGTTCAGCTCGCGCCAGAGTCTTGCGGCCGCCCGCGCGCGCCCGATCACCGGGAGTTCCATGACACGCTGCACGTGCTCGGCAGCTCGCGCCGCGTCCTCCGCCGAGAGGCCGAACTGCGGCGCCAGGCTCGCCGCCATGGTTTGGACGCCGGCAGCGTCGTCGAACGGGATCCATTCGAGGATCTGGTGGACCAACAGCCCGAACGCTCTCCCGCTCGCTGCGCCGGTCACGACCCGAGGGGTTTCGCTCGTCCGCTCCGCATGACGCGTTACCGAGATCGGCCTCAGGGGTCGTGCGGCGGCCTGCGCGATCAGAGCGAGCCTGTCCCTTTCCCAGTCCTCGGCGACCGCATCGCCGCCGGTCGCCGTTGCCAGGCTGCGCAGGTCGGGCCGAACGTAGCGGCTCTCCGGAACCGGCAGCGTGTCGGCATCGACGACGCTCACGTCCGCGTCGGACTCGCGCGGAAGCTTGCGGTGAAGGGCGGCCCAGAAGCTCCCGGCCTTGGCGTTGATGGGGGGCACCGGGATGACCAGCAGATCGCGCGCGCGTGTGCAGGCCACGTAGAGCAGCCGGCGCGCCTCGGCCCAGGCCCGCGTGTCCTCCCGCTTCGTCAGGTCCGTCCAGCCCGGTGGTTGGCAGCCCTTCCTGAAACCGATCGCGACGCGACCCGCCTCCCACAAGGGGATCACGCTCGGCCGGCTGAAGTAGTCATCGGCGCTGTCGTGCAGCGTGACGACGGGGGCTTCGAGGCCTTTCGCCTTGTGGATCGAGAGAATCCGGATCGTGTCCGGATCGCCGGGCCTCGTGGTGGGGAGGTCCGGCTCCTCGCGCGCGTTCTCGACCCGCTCCGCCAACAGGCGCGCGAAGCCGCGCAGCGTCAGCACCCCGAGGTCCGACGCCTGACGGGCGAGCGCTGCGACCTTCTCGAGATTGGCGACTTGGGCCGCACCGCGCCGCGTGCCGACGAGCGCAGCGAAGATACGGGTTTCGTCGTAGAGGCGCTCCAAGAGCGCCGGCAGGCTCAGATGGGTGCGCTGCGCGTGGAGCTTCTCGAGCAGCTCGAAAGCGGGCCCCAGCGTGTCGCCCCCCGGCAGCTCGATATCCAGCTGACCCAGTTGGAGCTTGCCGCCGGAGAGCGAGTAGGAGGCGATCTCGCGATCGCCGCAGCCGAAGAAGGACGAGCGCAACGCTGCGACGAGCGAGACGCGATCCGTGGGGTCGTCGATGGCGCGAACCGCGGCCAGCGTCTCGTGAACCTCGTGCCGATCGAAGAACGATTTGCCACCCTCGACGGCGAAGCGAAGCTCAGCGTGATCGAGTGCCTCCTCGAGGAAGCGCAGCTGCGTCAGTCGGCGCACCAGGACCATGATGTCGCCGGCCCGGCTCGGTCGGCGTTCGCCGGTAGCGGGATCGCGCACCGTGACGCGCCCCCGCGCCACGCGCGCCAGGTACGTGACGAGGGCGTCTGCCTCTACCTCCAGCAGATCGCTGCCCGACGCGAAGGGGGCATTGAAGCGCAGGGCGATGACCGAGGGCTCCTCGGAGAGATCCGGGGGAGGCTCGATCGGCTCGTACGCGACCTGCTCCGCGTCATCAGACTCCTCGATCAGCTCGGAGAACACCCGGTTCACGAAACGCAAGATCGCGGGGCGGGCGCGGAAGCTCTGCGTCAGGTGAAGCACGGCCTGATCCTCCCGTCGCGCGGCCTCGCTCGTGTGGCGCTTGAACAGCCGCACGTCGGCGCGGCGAAAACGGTAGATCGACTGCTTCGCGTCCCCGACGACGACGAGTCCCCCCGCGGCTCCGCCGTCCAGCAGCGTCGCGATCTCGGCCTGCAGCGGGTCGGTATCCTGAAACTCGTCGATCAGCACGAAACGGAAGCGACGCCGGAAGTAGCGTCGCACGGACTCGTTGTCCCGCAACGCGTTGCGGGCCTTGAGCAGAAGGTCGAGGTAGTCAAGAACGCCCCGCTGCCTCTTGAGCGCCTCGTACTCGCGGACGACGCCGAGCAGGGCGCGGACCAGGCGGCCATGGAGCGCGGCGCCGAAGGCGTCGTTCCACGAGGCCTGCACTGCGGCCGTCCACGCCGCGATGGCGCGCCCCTCCTCGAGGGCTTCTGGCGACGGCCAGCGCGGCTTGAAACCGGCGTTCTTGCGGATCTTCTCGATGCCGCGAAGGTGCTCCACGAGGGCACGACCTTCGAGCCCCCGCGATTGTTCTGCGAACTCGATGAGCAGCTCGAGGCGCATCCCGAGTTGGTCGCCGGGCTGGACCAGCGCGATCAGCTCGCGAGCACGCCTCGCGCGCTCGAGCAGCTCGGCCCGCCACGCCTCTGGATCGACCGTGCCGGCGGTTGCCAGCAACGGCTCCAGATCGCGCTCGTCCAGCAGCGTGCGCGCCAGACCGCGCAGCGTGCTTCTGTCGCTCCAGCCCGGGATCCCTTCGAGGGGGATACCGCTGTCGAACGCATCGAGCAGCAGGTCGTCGCCGGTGATCATGCGTTCGGCGAGCCAGGCCTCCCAGGCGGCGGCGAACAGCAGGTCCGTCTCGGCCTCGTCGGCGACGCGGAAACCTGGCGTCACCTGACACTCGAGAGGGCGTTCGCCGAGGATCGCCGCGGCGAGAGCGTGAATCGTCGAGATCTGTGCCCGCTCGATCATCGCCAGGGCCGCTTCGACGCGTGTGATCTCGACCGCCTCGCGCTCGGGTGATGAACGCACCCGCTCGAGGCACTCGCGCAGACGCAGCTTCATCGCGGTGGCCGCGTTCTCGGTGAAGGTCACCGACGCGATCTGGTCGAGCCGCGCGGCGCCGCTGGTGATCAGACAGACGAGCCGGTCGACCAGGAGCGTCGTCTTCCCGGTCCCTGCGCCGGCCTCGATGACCATGCTGGTGGCATGGTCGGTGCGCGCGCGCTGCCGAGCGTTCTCGTCGGCTGGGACGAAGCTCACTCGATCTCCCTCAACCGCCGCAGCAGTTGAACGCGCTCGTCACGGCGCTTCGCGTGCAGGCGCCTGGCGATCAGCGGCTTGGGGCCGCAGACGATGTTGAAGTCACAGATGTTGCACGCCGACGGGTCCTGCACGAACACGCCACCGGCGATCGCCTCCGAAAGCCCGCGCAGGAGCTTTCTGAACGTCTCGCCCTTGACGACGCTCGGGTCGAGCGCCACCTGTCGCCCGCCGTCCACGTAATCGAGGAACGCCTCGACGACCCGGGCTTCGGGGAACAGCCCTTCGGCAGCGAGGATGTAGAAGGGGATCTGGAGCTGGCGTCCGCCGCGGAAGATGCCGCCGTCGTCCCGGGGTGCTCGCCCGGTCTTGTAGTCGCGCAGCACGAGCGTGCCGTTCTCACGCTCGTCGATGCGATCGATCTTTCCGGAGACCCTCAGCTCGCGCCCGTCGCCGAGCTCGATGACGAGAGGCTCTTCCATGCTCCTCTCGCCTGGCGTGGGCTTCACGCTCGGGCCGAAGGCCACCTCGAAGTGAGCCGGCGTGGCCTGGCTCCCGTTGCGTTCCTCGCGATCCAGCCACTTCACGACGAGATCCTTGAAACGCCGTCGCTCGCGCTCCCACAGAAACAGAAAACGCGGCGGGCTGCCCGCGACGAGACCGTCGAGGGCTTCGTCCGCCATCTCCATTGCGCGCTTGCGCATGGCCGGTGTGGCCGTGACCGGCAGCTCGCCCCGTTCGCGCCGCTCGCGCAGGAAGCGCTCGGCGACGTCGTGGAAGAGCCTACCGCGCTCGATCGGCTCCAGACGCTTGCGCTCCTCGGGCTCGAGGGCGGGCTCGAGTTTCAGCACGTACTCGAGGAAATACCAGAAGCCGCACATCGAGTAGCGGCCCAGTCGGCTCGCCGACATGGCGCGGGCGGCCGTGACGGGGTCGAGCTGCCGCTTCAGCTTGGCGGGAAGTGGCGCGACCCAGCCGTCGTACGCGGTGAGCTCCCGGCTCAATCGCGCGCGCGACGCGAGCCGGGATTGACGAAAGAAGACGGAGCCGGACGCGACGGCGTGAGCGGCGTCCTCGCCTCCCGCCTCGATGCGAATGCGGTCGCGCTCCGAGGCGTCGAGTGATGCCTCGAGGGTCAGCTCGCGCGGATCCTGCTCGACCACCATTCCGTGCAGGACGCGTGCATCGATCGGCCCTCCCCGCAGCGCTGCCGCCGCGGCGACGAAGAAGAGCGAGGGGAGACGCTCGCGCCCGGTCCGCGGGTCGGCGCGCGGGTACGTGAGGATCAGCTTCTCCGTCGCCTGGCTGACCGCCCGATGAAAACGCCCTCGGGCCTCGAGCAGTCGATCTTGAGAAGTCCCAAGCTGCGCGCCGTCTGCGGGGCCGCCCGCCGCCGTCTCCGGCGCGCCGAACAGCGAGAGCTGCCGTGCCGGGCTCGAGCGAGCTGCTCGCGCCGGCTCTGGCTTGCGCTCGGGCTCCACGAGGCGCTCGCGCTCGGTGTCGAGCAGAAACGGGTCGGGCCGCAGCGCGCCCGGGAAGCCGCCTTCGACGAGGCCCGGGATCGCCATCACCCGGAACGGCAGGCCGGCGATCGCGTCGAGGGCGCCGACGTGAACGGCGCCGCCTTCTGCCGGCACGAGCGGCAGCCGCTCCCACTCGAAGCGAGCCTCGAGAACCGCCTCGACCTCGCGCCAGCTGGCGCGCGCTTCTCTCGAATCCGCGACGGCGTCGAGCGCCGGCAGCTCGTCGATCACGGCGGCGACGGCGGCGCGATCCGACTCCTCGGCGAGCCAGTCGTCCATCACGTCGTGGAGCCGGATCGACCACTCGGCGAAGGTCGCCTGCCCGTCGAGCCTCTCGAGGCTGGCGGAAAGGCGCTTCACGATGCGCAGCAGATCGCCGGCGTCGCGAGCCCGCGCTTCGCGACGTGCGCGTCGCTCCGGGTCCTTCTCTTGGGTGCTTCGCTCGGCCGACGCGTAGGACTCGAGACCCGCACTCCAACGTGGCAGCTCCGACACGATGCCCGCGTCGCGGCTCATCTCATCCCATCGCGAAGCGGGAGCGGGGTCCTCACGTTCGAGGATCTCGGCGAAGGGGATCGGCGCAAAAGTCAGGAACTCCATCACGGCCGAGCGCGCGAGTCCGCGGCAGCGGAAAAGCAGCAGGAGCGACCGCGCCGAGCGCCCGAAGCGAAGCGGAAGCGACGGGTGGAGCCGGTGCGGGACCCCGAGTCGGGTCAGCAGATCCGTGAAGAGAGGCGCGTAGCTCTCCGGCCGCGCGAGCGCGACCGCCATCTCCTCGAAGGGCACGCCGCGCGCGGCCTCGGCGATCAGGCATCGAGCGATGTTCCGGACCTCGGCGGCCTCACCGGGCGCCGTGCGCAGCTCGACCGAGTCATCGGTCAGGGTGTCTTGTCGCAGCGGCTCGAACAGGCTCGTGCGCAAGCGCTGAAGCGCGGCCGGCGCCGTCGCCGGCGCCGCCGGCGCGAGTGGTGTGTTGGCCCACGTCTCGGTTCGGACCGAGCGAAGCGGTCTGCGGTATGAAAGCCTCGGTGGGCGCTCTTCCGGCAGCTCGAGCACTTCCAGACGCTCAGCGAGGGCTTCGATGAAGCCGCGCTCGTCGGCTTCCAGCTTGAGTCCGGGAAGCAGCACGAGCTGGGCTCCCGTCAGCCACGTCGTCCGCGGCTCGCTGGCAGCTCGCAGCAACGTCGTTGGATCGGCGAAACGCCCCTCGATCTCCCGCTCGAACCTCTGCCTCAGGCGGCTCACCGCCTCGAGACGCCGCTTGTCCTCTCCGGCCAGCCCGTCCTGCTCGAGCAGGGCCGAAAGCGCCGATTCCGCGACGCCACCGCGCCGCAACTCCATCAAGGTTCTCGCGAGTGCTGTTGCGATCGGGGCCCGCGGCAGGTCGGCCGGAAGCTCGAAGCCCGTGCCGTCCTCGTCGAGCAGGCGCGATGCGATCAGGGCCGCGTGCCCGGCGGTCCAGGGGCGGAGTCCCTTTCCCAGCAGCGTCGGCTCGGCGATCGTCCGGGCGAGGTCGACGACCCGCATCGGATAGAGGGCGGCCTGCGCGCCCGCACGGTCCGCCAACCGCCGCGGCCATTCCACGGCCGCGGCGGCCGACGGCGACAGCAGGACGATGGACCTGATCCCCACGCGTCAAGATGATAGTCCGAGTCGCCGCAACTACTTGACGCTGAACAGGCCCGCAGCTTAGTGTGATCCTCCCGCGCCGGAGGAAAGATGGCTTCCGTACACGGTCTGATCGCACGCAGGGACTTCGCCGGGGCGTTGAAGGTCCTCTCCGCCGAGCTCAAGAAGAGTCCGCACGACCAGCGAGCGCGCCTCAAGTACGGCGACGTGCTGATCATGGCCGGGCGCCAGAAGGAGGCCGTAAAAGTCTTCCTCGAGCTGGCAGATCACCATACAAGCGACGGCTTTACGGCCAAGGCCATCGCGATCCTCAAACGGGTCGAGAAGATCGAGCCGAATCGCCCCGACGTGAAGGGGCGGCTCGAGAATCTGATCCATCAGAAGGTGAACGCGACCCCCTCGGCTGCCGCGGCGCCAGCCGGCGGTGGGAGCGGGTTCGAGTTCGGCTTCGAGGAGATCGACGAGGGGGCGCCGGAGATCTCACTCGGGATGGAGCCGATCTCGGCAGAGGCGATTCCAGAACCCATCGCAAGCGACGAAGACGACCTGGCCGGAATCGAGATCGAGCCGGATCCCGAGCCGCCGCCTGAAGCCAAGTCCTTCTTCCAGAGCCCGCTGTTCGAGGGCTTCACCGACGAAGAGATGATGGCGGTCGTCGAGGGTCTCAACCTCGCGACCTTCGAGCCCGGCGACGTCATCGTCGCCGAGGGGGCGCCGGGCGACAGCATGTTCATCGTGACCGAGGGCCAGGTCAAGGTCTACGTTCGCGAGCCCAAGGGCCACTACATGATGGTCAAGGAGCTGGGCGAGGGCGAGTTCATCGGCGAGGTGAGCGTCATCACCGGCAAGCCGCGAACCGCCACGATCACGGCGGCGGCGGAGTGCGAGCTGCTCGAGCTCGACAAGCCGACGCTCGACGAGATCATCAAGAGGCACCCGCGCGTGAAGAACATCCTCAAGGACTTCCACGAGAAGCGCGCGGCGGACACGGTTCAGGCCATCATCAAGAGCACCAAGGGCTGACCCTTGGCTGCGATCGGGATGACGGCCGATCGGAGCCTGTCATTCCTCAGAAGCTTCGTCACCCTGAGCGAGAACAGTCGAGGAGACGGGAGTGAAGGGGCCAGCGAGGTGAGATGACTCCTCTGGCATCCTCCGCGCCGATCCAAGGGGCACGCGCCGAGCTCCCTCAGTCTGGCGGTGCTGCTGATCTCCTTCGGGATGACGAGGTGTTTTGTCGGTTCTCTGTTTCTCCGTACCTCCGTGGCCGTCGATCGGCGACGCCCCACGAGCCGAGATCTAAAGCAGCTGGCCCCGCGCGACCGGGCAAACGCGCCCGCCGACCTCGACCGCGATCCCATCGTCTTCCTGCTGGGCGCCGATGTGCAGCAGCGACCGGCGCCCGATCTCGTAGCCCTGCTCGACCCGGGCGGTGATCCGCTCGCCGCGTACGCGGTGCTTCACAAGATAGGCCGCCAGACAGCCCGCGGCGCTGCCGGTTGCGGGATCTTCCGAGATGCCGAAGCCGTCCTCGAACATCCGGGCATTGAAGTCGTTCTCGTCGTCGTAGGTCTGGCCCGTGAAGAGGAAGACGGGCTTGCTCGCGAGTTCCGAATAGCGCTCGCGGTCGAGCCGCGCCTCACGAACGGCAGCCAGGTCTTTGAGCGGGACGATCGAGAACTCGATCCCCGTCGAGACCTCCTGTGGCTCCAAGACGGCGTGCAAGCGGTCCTCGCCGAGACACAGCAGCTCGGCCGTCTCTCGACGCGCGAGAGTCTCGCCGAAGCTCGGCTGGCGTTGACGCATCCACAACAGGGCGCCCGGCTCGCCGCCGCCCCGGACGGGAATCTCACCGGCCGTCTCGTCGAGCACGAGCGTAGCGCCACGTACGGACAGCTCATTTCGAATGGCCCAGGCGGTGCCGAGGGTCGGGTGGCCGGCGAAGGGCAGCTCCTGTCCCGGCGTGAAGATCCGCACCGGCCAGGGCTTTCCATCGTCTTCCTGGCGCAGCACGAAGCTGGTCTCCGAGAAGTTGAACTCGCGGCCAATCTGCTGCATCCGCGCCGTTTCGAGGTCGGGGCTGGCGAAGACGACGGCGAGCTGATTGCCGGCGAGCGGCGTTTCGGCGAACACGTCGACGATCAGGAAGCGCATCGAACCTCAGCAAGCCCCCGCTTCTCTCGTGCCGCCGCCACCACGACGCGCGCGACGGCGTCCGAACGGGTGAGCTCCGGGTGGAAGCTCGTGGCGATCACCCGGCCTTGACGCACGATCACCGGCTCCGCATTCAGCCGCCCGAGCACAGTGACGGCCGGCCCGACGCGAGTGAAGCGGGGTGCGCGGATGAAGACGCCCGGCGTGCGCCCCACGCCGTCGATCTCGACGTCCGCGACGAACGAGTCGAGCTGACGGCCGTAGGCATTGCGTTCCACGTCGATATCGATCAGCCCGAGGCACTCCTGCCCTGGATGGACGCGCCGTGCCAGCAGAATCGCGCCGGCACAGGTGCCGAGCAGCACGGCTCCGCGCGCGCGCATCTCGCGGATCGAATCGAACCAGCTGCCTCTCATCAAGCGCAGCAGCGCGCTCGTCTCGCCGCCGGGAAGCACGAGGCCGTCGAGGCCTCGAAGCTGCCGAACCCAACGCACTTCGCTGGTTTCTGCACCGGCCCGCTCGAGGCTCGCGACGTGTGCCGCGAAGTCGCCTTGTAGCGCCAGGACCCCGATTCTCGGGGCTACCATCCCCGCTCCTGCAGACGCTCACCCTCGGGGATGGCAGCCATCTCGATGCCGGCCATCGCGTCCCCAAGGCCGCGCGACGCGGCGGTCACCTCTCCCGCGTCCTGAAAGTGGGTCGTCGCTCGAACGATGGCGGCGGCGCGGGCGGCCGGGCTTTCCGACCTGAAGACGCCGGATCCGACGAACACCGACTCGGCGCCCAGCCCCATCATCAGCGCGGCATCTGCCGGCGTGGCGACGCCGCCTGCCGCGAAATTCGGCACCGGCAGCTTGCCGCGTCTGGCGACCCACTCCACCAACCCCAAGGGAGCCCCGAGACTCTTGGCTTCCGCCATCAGCTCGTCGCTGTCCAGCGTCGTGAGACGCCGGATGCCCGAGCGCACCGCCCTCAAGTGACGCACGGCCTCGACCACGTTGCCCGTCCCCGCTTCCCCTTTGGTGCGCAGCAGGGCGGCGCCTTCGCCGATCCGGCGCAGCGCCTCGCCGAGCTCGCGACAGCCACATACGAAGGGGACGCGGAAATCACGTTTGTCGATGTGGTGAGCCTCGTCGGCGGGCGTCAGGACCTCGCTCTCGTCGATGAAGTCGACGCGCAACGACTCGAGGACGCGCGCCTCCGCGAAATGTCCGATCCGGCACTTCGCCATCACGGGGATGGAGACGGCGCCGATGACGCGATCGATCATGTCCGTGTCGGCCATCCGCGCGACGCCGCCGCTCTTGCGGATGTCGGAAGGCACTCGCTCGAGGGCCATCACGGCGACGGCGCCCGCATCCTCGGCGATGCACGCTTGAGTCTCGTCGATGACGTCCATGATCACGCCGCCCTTGAGCATCTCGGCCAGGCCGGTCTTGACGTCGGGGGTGTCTCCGCCATTCATCGCGTCCTCCGATCGGGATCAGCGGTCGTGCTGTCCGTCCCGCACAGATTGTATGGAGACAATATGGCGAATCGTCTCTATTAAAACGGTACGATTGGCAGAATAGTTCGTCAACAGCTATATTGTCACCATGACAGCGTGGGCGCTTCGATTGGATATCGAGGCTCGGCCCCGCTACCTGGCGATCGCCGACGCGATCGGCGAGGACGTCGCCGAGGGGCGCCTGGCGGGCGGTCAGAGGCTGCCGACGCATCGCGAGTTGGCCGACACGCTCCGGGTCACGGTCGGGACGGTGAGTCGGGCCTACGCCGAGGCAGCCCGGCGCGGCCTCATCAGTGGCGAGGTGGGCCGCGGCACCTTCGTCCGGGCGATGGCCGCGCCCCCCGCCAGCCGGCCTGATTCGGACTTCGTCGATCTCACCCACAATCACCCCGCGCCGCCAGGGGACGCTCTCGACGTCCGGGTGATGCGCGCTCAGTTGCTCGGCATTGCGAGCGACCCGGGGCTCGTCGGCTGGCTCGGCTACCCCCCCGATGGCGGTCATCCGAGCCATCGGGCTGCCGGCGCCGCCTGGCTCGAACGATCCGGCGTTCAGGCGCCGCCGGATCGGGTGGTTCTCACCAGCGGCTCGCAGCACGGTCTCGCGACCGTGCTCGCCTCGCTGCTGGGCGCCGGCGACTCACTCCTCGCGGAGGAGCTGACGTATCCGGGACTCAAGGGTGCGGCGGGCTTGCTGGGCCTGCGTCTTCACGGGGTTCCGATCGACCGCGAGGGCCTGGACCCCGACGCGTTCGACTCGGCTTGTCGCAGCAGCGGCGCCCGCGCCGTCTACTGTGTACCGACGATCCAGAACCCGACGTCGAGCGTGATGTCGGCTCGACGTCGCGAGCAGATCGTCGAGATCGCGCGCCGCCACGACATTGCGATCGTCGAGGACGACATTCATGCGTTGCTGCCCGAGCAGCGCCCTGCTCCGCTCACCAGCCTCGCTCCGGAGCGCACCTACTACCTCGGCACGACCTCGAAAATGCTCACGCCGGGCCTGCGAATCGGCTACGTCCTGACGCCGCCCGGCCAGGTGGACGTCGTTACTCAGGCGATCCGCTCGACGACGTGGGCGGCCTCGCCGCTCACCCCCGAGCTCGCGAGTCGTGCCATCGAGGATGGCTCTGCGGACCAGGTACTCGACGCCAGGCGACGCGAGGCCCGGTCTCGCCAGAGAATGGCCCGCGACGCCCTGCAGGGGCTCGACTACGACGCCCATCCCTCGGGCTACCACCTCTGGTTGAAGCTGCCAGAGCCCTGGCGCAGCGATACGTTCAGCGATTGGCTGCGCCGGCGCGGGGTTGCGGTCACCCCAGGCGAAGCGTTCGTAGTGGGGCGAGGCCACACCGCACGCCGTCCGGCTGGCCCTCGGAGGGTGTGCGCGGCGCGAGAACCTGGGCCGGGCCCTCGAGATTGTCAGGGACGTGCTCGACCGACCGGGGGACACGGGGTTCTCCCTGGTCTGAGAAATCCGCCTGGCAGGACACTAGAATGAGCTTTTACGGCTCGTTCCTTGGGAGGCCCTCCAGGGCGCCGCTTCCGACCCCCTATGTTTCAGCGACAGCAGTCCGGTTCTACGCTCTGCCCTTCGTGCCGCCAGCTCGTCGGCGTCAACGACGACGCGTGCTTCCACTGTGGGCGCAAGAAGCCCGGAATGTGGGGGTTCTCGAGCATCGTACAGGCTGTGGCTCGGGACCTCGACCTGGTTTCCATCGTCACCTGGGCGTGCGGCGGGCTCTATGGCATGACCCTGCTCGTCGATATGCGCCAGATAGGCATGGGCGGGATCTTTACCATGCTGTCGCCCAGCTCCAGGAGCCTATTCGTGTTCGGGGCCTCGGGCTCGCTGATGGTCTTCGAGTACGGGCGCTGGTGGACTGTTCTGAGCGCCGGCTGGCTTCATGGCGGCCTGCTGCATATTTTCTTCAACATGATGTGGGTCAAGAGCTTGGCGTCTCCGACCATCCAGCTCTTTGGGGCCGGCCGGACGATGATCCTCTACACCGCCTCCTCGGTCGTCGGCTTCCTCGCTTCGAGCGTGGTGGGCTACATGCTGCCCAACCTGCCGCGCTTCCTGGCCGGCGCCGGCTTCACCGTGGGGGCTTCCGCGCCCATTTTCGGGTTGCTCGGAGCGCTCTACCTCTACGGACAACGAACCGGCAGCTCCCGCGTCAGTCAGCACGCGAAGTCGTATGCACTGCTCTTGGGGCTGTTCGGGTTTATCCTGCCCGGCGTGGACAACTGGGCCCACGCGGGGGGCTTCGTTGGCGGCTATCTTGCCGCGCGGCTGCTCGACCCGCTGAAGCCAGAGAGCCCCGACCACCTGGTCTGGGGCCTGGGTTGCCTGGCCGTCTCATTCGTAGCGATCGTAGCCTCGGTGATACACGGCCTGCCGTTCTTGGGCTGAAACTAGGATCAGAATCGGTATATCCTGAAAAGATGCGTTTCGTGTTCCCTCGCTGATGACCCTTCTCGAGCGGCTTCGCTCCCGCACACCCGACTGGCAGCACCCCGAGGCACAGGTGCGGGCCCGGGCCGTCCATCAGCTCGGCAGCGATGAGCGGGACGTCCTGGAGGCCATGCTGCGGGATGATCCGGATCCCCAGGTGCGACGGGCGGCCCTCAAGAAGGTCCAGGATCCAGTGATCCTGGCCGAGCGCGCGCGGGACGACGACGATGAAAGCGTGAAGGACGCCGCCGAGGAGCGGTTGCTCCAGATGGCCATCGAATCCCGCGAAGACGACGTCGCTCAGGCCTCGCTGGCTGCCGTGCAGCAGCTTCGCAGAGTCGTGCAGGTGGCGCGGTCGGCGCGACTGGAGCCGGTGTGTCGAGTCGCCCTCGACCGCCTCGAAGACGCAACGTCCATCGCCAGCGTCGCGAAGTCGGCCCAATCCGCCGAGATTCGTCACGCGGCACTCGAGCGGATCGACGCGCTGGCGCCACTCGCGGACGTCGCGGCCAAGAGCGAGCACAAAGACGTCGCCATCAAAGCCCTGGACCGGATCGACGACGTCGGGGCGCTCAAGCGCATCGCCGTCCGCGCGCGGAACAAGGCCGCGGGCCGGCGGGCGCGGCAGCGGCTCGAGACGATCGTGGGCGCCCCTCAGCCGGTCACCGCCGACGAACGCCGAGCCGCGCAGCTCGCCCTCTGCAGGAAGGCCGAGGAGCTGCAGGGCGAGAAGCGCGTCGGCATCGTGTCCGCCAGACTCGCCGCGCTTCGAGAGGAATGGCGCCCGCTGCAGGAAGGCGCTGACCCGGAGCTGCACGCTCGCTTCGAGCAACTCACGACCGCACTCGACCAGCTGGTCGCCCAGCACGAGCTCGAGAAGGCGGAGCTTGCGGCACGCGACCAGTCGGAGCGACGCGCACGTGCCGAGCGCGAGCAGCTCTGCGAGCGTGTCGACGCACTCGTCGGGGCGGCCGGATCAGAGCCGATCGAGGCGGCCGAGAAGGCCTGGGCGGCTCTGGGGACGCCGCAAGGAGCGAGCTTCGACGCGCTCGTGGTGCGATTCGCCGCCGCCGCCACGGACGCCCGCTCGCGGGTCGAGAGCTGGAAGACGGCCGAGACCCGGCTGGCCCGCTTCGAGGAGATCTGCACGGAGCTCGCTGGCGAAGGCGGGCGGCCGCCGCGCAACCTGCGCCGCGAAGGCCAGGCCCTGATCGAAGCCGGGGGGCTTCCGGACGAGCTGACGGAGCGTTTTCGCAAGCTCAGCGCCGACATCGAGACCGCCGAAGCCAGCCGGCGCGAGGAGCGGGCTGAGCAGGCGCGCGCCAACAAGGAGCGTCTCGAGGAGCTGTGCGCCAGGGCCGAAGCGATGGTCTCAGTGGAGAACCTGGTCCTCGGCGAAACCCGGGCGCTGCTGCGGCAGTGCAAGGAAGCTCTCGAGGAGACCGGTCCGCTGCCTCACAAGAAGGACCGCGAGACACCTCAGCGGCGCCTCAAAGCCGCGCGCACCCGCCTCTATCCGAAGCTCCAGGAGCAGTCGGCGGCGGACGAGTGGCAGCGCTGGCTGAACATCCCGATCCAGGAAGAGCTGTGCCGCAAGATAGAGGCTTTGCTCGACCAGGAGGACCTGGACGCCGCGACCCAGGAGCTGCACGACATTCAGGCGCGCTGGCACCAGGCGCGGCTGGCGCCGAAGGCCGAGGGCCAGCTGCTCTGGGAGCGCTACAAGGCAGCGCTCGACGTGCTCAGACCGCGCGTCCAGAAGTTTCAAGACGAGCAGAAACGCGAGCGCGCCGAAAACCTGAAACGCAAGCTGGAGCTGTGTGAGCAGGCGAGGGCGCTGGCCGAGTCCTCTGACTGGCACAATACCGCCGAGGAGCTGAAGAAGCTCCAGGCCGAGTGGAAGGCGATCGGCAGCGTGCCGCGCCGCGACGCCAAGAAGGTGTGGGTGCGCTTCCGCTCGGCGTGCAACGCTTTCTTCGAGCGCCGCAAAGAAGACCAGAAGATCCGCCGCCACGAGTGGCACGAGAACCTCGTCAGGAAGGAAGCCCTTTGTGAGAAGGCCGAGGCGCTCTCCACCTCCCAAGACTGGGACGCCGCCGCCGCCGAGGCCAAGCGGCTTCAGGCCGAGTGGAAGACGATCGGTCCCGTCAAGAAGAGCAAGTCGGATGCCGTCTGGCACCGCTTCCGTACGGCTGGCGACGCCTTCTTCGACCGCTACAAGCGGCGCCACGAGCTGGCCCGCGAGGCCGATGTCGAGGCGCGTGAGGCCCTCATCACGGAGCTCGAGACGATTGCTCGAGAGGCGGAGGACGGCCCTTCCGAAGATCTGTGCGCTCGGGTTCTCGAGGTCGGCGAGCGCTGGAAGCAGGCGCCGAAGCTGCCGCGAGACGCCATGCAGGCCCTCGCGGATCGTTTCGCCGCGGCCCGCAACCGAGCCGTCGGTGCGAGCCCGGGGGCATTCTCTGGGACCGAGCTGGATCCACAGACCTCCCTCGATCGACTGAAACGCCTGTGCGAGAGGGTGGAGTCAGTCGTTCCCGAGGAGGAGCCAGAGGCCGATTCGGCCGAGGCTCTCGCCAAGCGGCTGCAAGCCGCGCTCGCCGGCAGCGCGATCGGCGGCGGTCAGGCGGTGAGCGACCGCTGGCGCGAGGCGACCAGGGAAGTCGAGGCGGCGCAGGCGTCGTGGCGGCGAGCCACCTTCGTTCCGAGCGACGAGAGCGAAGCGCTCAAGAAGCGCTTCGATGCCGCGTGTGACGCGTTCTTGGCGCGCCGTCCCAAGTCCGCCGACCGCTAGCTCAGCGCCTCCGCGTGTCCAGCGCGTGAGCCCGGGACGGTAGTGGGCGGGAGGGAGTTCGGGCACGTCCCGATCCCCGTCTCATTGGCCGAGCCGGCCTGTACTGGTATCAACGCCGTCGGGTGGCCGTCCGAAAGCGAGTCCTTCGACGCCAGTTCGGGCTGCCGTGACCCGCAGAATCATCTCGCGGCTCGCTCGGATCGTCGCTATCCTGGCGCGAGTGCGGTTTGGAAGCGGCGAGGAAGGCAAAGGTCAAATGATATGTACCTGAGCAACATAGAGGAGATACCCGGCAAGCAGATCGTCGAGTTCTACGGCGTCGTGAGCGGGAACACGGTCAGGGCCAAGCACGTCGGGCGGGACATCATGGCGGGGCTCAAGAACCTCGTCGGCGGCGAGCTGAAGGGCTACACGGAGCTCCTCCAGGAGTCGCGCAGCGAGGCACAGGAGCGCATGGTCGCTCAGGCGAAGTCGATGGGCGCCAACGCCGTGGTCAACGTACGTTTCGCCACCAGCTCCGTCGCGCAGGGTGCCGCGGAGCTGTTCGCCTACGGCACCGCCGTACGGGTGGAGTGAGCCGTGGACCCGTCTATGGAGCTGCTGCTCCAATTCGTGCCCGGCCTGGTGTTCCTTCTCGCCGCGTACTACATCGGCAGCCGAATCGAGAAGCGGCACTTCCAAGACCTTCGCCGACGCGAGGCACGGTATCGTCGAGTTCCGGTCGTGACGTTCGCCCGGATGCCGGCAGGCTGGAGGGTCGCCCGCTCGGGTCTCGTGAGCGGCAGCGTCGTGGTCTCTCTCGACTACTTCAAGCGCTTCCTTGCGACGCTCCGGGCCCTGGTCGGTGGGCGCATCAAGGCCTATGAGCCGCTCCTCGACCGCGCTCGTCGCGAAGCGCTCCTCAGAATGACCGAAGCGGCGGTCGGCGGGGGCTACGATGCCGTCCTGAATGTGCGACTCGAAACTTCGCGCCTGGCCGCGGCCCGACAAGGCGGGAAGGGCACCGCCGGCGTGGAGATGCTCGCCTTCGGAACAGCCATCGAGCGTGCGCCTGCGGCACGATCGGGCGGGTGAGGTTCGAGCCGAGAACCCCGGACGAAACCGTCAACGTCAGCTCGCTGAAGCCGCTGAAGGACGCCGCCCTCCTGACCTTCGGGTTGGCGGCCGTCGCGGCGCCCGTGGTCATGGTCATCACCCGCGGCGTGGACTTTCTGGCACCGCGCATCCCGCCGGAGGTCGAGCATCGGGTCTTCGCATCCCTCGCCTTGGACTTCGCCGGTCAGGTGGGCGACGATTCCGAACAGGCTGCGCGCATCGCCCACGCGCAGAGCCTCGTCGATCGCCTGCTCGTGCACTGGGCCGAAGCGCCGGCGCGATATCAGGTCGGGCTCCTCGCGTCGGTGGAGCCAAACGCCGCTGCGTTCCCAGGGGGTTGGATCCTCGTCACGGAAGGCCTGCTCTCCGACGTACGCACGGAGAACGAGCTGGCATTGGTCCTGGCCCACGAACTGGGTCACTTCCGCAATCGTGACCACCTGCGCCGCCTCGGGCGTAGTGTCGTCTACGGTCTGGCAGTCGCGGCGATCGTTCAAAGCGGCGGTCCAGCGCTGAACCTCGCGACGCTGGTTGGAGAGCTGACGGGACGGGCTTCGATCGCGAGCAGGAGACGGCTGCGGACCTGTTCGGCCTCGAACTCGTCCACGCCGAGTACGGACACGTTGGCTCCGCCGCTGACTTCTTCGAACGACGCGGCGGCGAACAGGACCGTGTCGATGACCTCGCGATCTATCTGTCCACACACCCAGGCAGTGAGGAGCGGGCGAGCGACCTTCGCGAGCGCGCGCGACGAAGCGGCTGGGCCGTGGAAGGGACTCCCGTCGAGCTGGACTGGGCGCGTTGAGGCGGGCTCGCTCACCCGAACGCCGATGAGCTGGCCCGTAACAGGGAGATCGGTGCCAGCTAGACCGCCGAGGCGCCCGGATGGCAAGGAGCCGAGGAGGGAGAATACCGGGAGTATTTGACCGACGAGCGACGCGGCCAGGCGGGATGCATCGACGGTCGCAGCGGTACCGAATCCCCTGTTACAGGCCACTAGGCCGGGTCGCCCGGCGGAAGCCGAACGGTGGCCAGAGCGACCGTGGCGGCCGCGGCCAGAGAAGCGCTGACGAGAAACGCGAGACTCGAACCGTAGGCTTGCCACAGCCATCCCATCAGGGCGCTGGCTGGCAGCAACGTGATCCCGGAGATCGCGTGGTAGAAGCCAAAGGCTCGCCCTCTAGCGGCGGCTGAGACCATGTCGGCCACGAATGCCTTCTCGGGTCCCTCCGACAAGGCGTGGTGACCAGCGTACAAAAGGAAGAGCCCCCAGATTTCGATCGGGCGCCCGGCCCGAGCGAAGCCGAGGTGGGCGAGCGAGTAAGCCGCCCAACCGCTGGCGATGGCGCTCTTGCGCCCGATCCGGTCCGACAGCGCGCCGCCGTGTGTCGCCATGGCCGACTTGGCCAGCTGATGGAAGGCCCACAGCAGTGGCAGCGCTGCCGAGGAGACGCCCACCTCCTGTGCGCGCAGTAGGAGGAACGCGTCGGACGAGTTGCCGAGAGTGAAGAGACCGACCACGAGGAGATAGGTGTTGAAGGTTCGCGAAGCGGGCCCGGCCGTGTCTGCTGGGCGGGCTGATTCCTCGCGGGCGCGCGGAGCTTCCTCGACGCCGAAAACCACAATGGCCACGCTCAGCAAGGCAGGGATTGCCGCCAGCGCGAAGACGAGCCGCATGTCGCCGCCGGCAAACAGGACGAGCGAAGCAACGACGGGGCCCACCGCCGCCCCAGCGTGGTCCATGGCCCTGTGGAAGCCGAAGGCGCGCCCCCGTGCCTCGATCGGGGTGGCTTCCGCGATCAGCGCGTCGCGCGGCGCACCGCGTGTGCCTTTGCCGACCCTGTCCGCGACCCGAATGGCGAGCACGTGCCAGGGGGCCATGGCGATCGCCATCAACGGGCGAGCCAGCGAGGCCAGTCCATAGCCGGCGACGATCAGCGGCTTGCGACGTGGCAGCCGATCCGAGAGCGTCCCGGAGACGATGCGCAGCACGCTCGCCGACGTTTCGGCGAGACCCTCGACGATGCCGAGGAAGGCTGGCCCGGCGCGCAGCGGACCGGTCAGGAACGCCGGCAAGAGCGGGAAGATCATCTCGCTCGAGGCGTCCGTGAGCAGGCTGACGAGCCCGAGGCGCCTGACGACCTTCGGCAGCGGCTGCGCCATGGCGCCCAGTGTGAACCAACGGAGAGCGCCGACGCGAGCGTCGCTCTTGGGATAAGGTGCCGGCGATGGGCTTTCACCCGCGGCTCTGGGCGTCTCGCATTCCTCGCGACCCGGCGTACCCGAAACCGAACCACTACTTGGAAATGCTCAAGGTCGCCTGGCGCAACCGCGACCAGCTTCCCTTCGCCTGGCGCATCCTTTCCAAGGGCACGTGCGACGGCTGCGCGCTCGGCACCAGGGGGCTGTACGACTGGACGATCGACGGCATCCATCTGTGCATGGTGCGCCTCGAGCTGATGCGCCTGAACACGGCACCCGCTCTCGATCCCGGGCGTCTCGCCGACGTTTCGAAGCTCGAGCAGCTCGGCTCCGCCGGCCTCCGCGAGCTCGGTCGGCTGCCGGAGCCGATGCTCCGCCGCGCCGGTGAGCCCGGTTTCGGCGTGATCTCCTGGGAGGAGGCGTACGACGTCGCAGCCGAGAAGATCCGCAAGGCGTCGGGCGAGCGCCTCGCGGTCTACCTCACCTCGCGCGGCATCATGAACGAGCACTACTACGCCGCACAGAAGGCGGCGCGGGCGATGGGGACAAACCACGTCGACAACTCCGCGCGACTCTGCCACGCCGCGTCTACTTCGGGGATGAAGAGCACCGTCGGCCACGGCGCGACGACGTGCTCGTACAGAGACTGGATCGGCAGCGACCTGATCGTGTTCTTCGGGTCCAACACCGCCAACAACCAGCCGGTGACGACGAAGTACCTCTACGAGGCGCGCCGCACAGGGACGAAGGTGGCTCTCGTCAACACGTTCCGCGAGCCGGCGATGGAGCGCTACTGGATCCCTTCGGTCGCCGAGTCGGCGATCTTCGGCACCCGCATGGTCGACGAGTGGTACCCAGTCGACACCGGCGGCGATCTGGCGTTTCTGAACGGCGTCTTCAAGGTCCTCGTGGCGGAGGAGTGGGTCGATCGGGAGTTCATCGACGGGTCCAGCGTCGGCTTCGCGGAGGCGAAGGCCCACGTCGAAGCCCAGGACTTCGAGCTTCTCGAGCGGGAGAGTGGCACCACCCGCGCGGAGATGCAGCGCTTCGCGAAGGTGCTGGCCGACGCGAAGAACGGCATCTTCGTCTGGTCGATGGGCCTCACCCAGCACAGCCACGGCGTGCAGACGATTCAGGCGCTGATGAACGTGGGCCTGGCGCGCGGTTGGGTCGGGCGAGAGAAGGTCGGGATGATGCCGATTCGCGGCCACTCGGGCGTCCAGGGCGGCGCCGAAGTCGGCTGCGTCCCCGCGATGACGGACGATCAGCGCGAGCGGTTCGCCGACGTCTGGGGCTTCCCGCCGCCGGCATCAGCCGGGTGGTCGGCCTCGGAGATGGTCGCTGCCGCCTACCGGAACGAGATCGACGTCTTCTGGACGGTCGGAGGCAACTTCCTCGAAACGTTGCCTGACCCGGATGCCGTCGCCCTGGCGCTGGGGCGCGTCGGGACGCGGATCCATCACGACATCCTGCTGTCTTCGATGATGCTGCTTCCGCCCCGGGACGCCGTGCTGTTGCTGCCGGCTACGACGCGCTACGAGTCGCGTGGGGGAGGAACCGAGACGACGACGGAGCGGCGCATCATCTTCTCGCCCGAGGTCGAGGGCCGCCGCATCGGCTCGGCCCGACCCGAGTGGGAGGTGTTCGGCGAGATCGCCGCCCGCGTGCGGCCCGACCTCGCAGCGAGCGTCCGCTTCGACTCGTCACAGCAGATCCGCGACGAGATCGGGCGCGCCATTCCCCTCTACGCCGGCATCGAAAAGCTCGGACGCTTCGGCGAGAGCCTGCAATGGGGAGGCCCGCGTCTCTTCGCTGACGGTCGCTTCGCCACTCCGGACGGCAAGGCCCACTTCATTCCCGTGACGCCACCGTCGCGTCGTCCCGGGCCGGGACAGTGCTACGTCTCGACACGTCGCGGCAAGCAGTTCAACTCGATGGTGCAGCGTCACGTCGACCCGCTGACCCGCGCCGCGCGCGACGAGATACTGATCGCGCCGGTCGACGCCGAGCGCCTGGGCGTCGCGGCTGGCGGACGCATCAGGCTGAACTCGAAGAGCGGATCCTTCACCGGAAGGGCCAGGCTCGCCGACGTGAAGCCCGGCAACGTCGAGGTCCACTGGCCGGAGGGCAACGTCCTGCTCGACCGTAAAGCGATCGACCCCGGTTCCAAAGAGCCGGACTTCAACGCGATCGTCAGCCTGGAGGCGATTGACTGACACCCGGACCTTCCGGGGCCCGAAGCGAGAGAGGGTTCACGCACCGGCCACCTGAAACCAGGTCGGTGTCGAACGTCCGACCGTCACTGTCCACACACCAGGCCCCGAGCTCATCCCGCCATGGCAGGGACAGGACGATCGCATACGACGAACCCCCAGCCTTTTGCCCGCCAGGGTAGTACGACAGCTCGTGCAGCCCGCCCCCCCCTTGCTCCGACTCGCTTTTCGCGAAGCGAGCCAAGCTGTCGGGGAACGCACCTGTGGTCCGCTGGTGAAGGGCCAGCTCGATGGCGTGGTTCAATACGCGAAGCTTTCCGAGCAGCTCCCTCCACATGTCGTCGCGCCACTGCTGATCGAGCACCCTCGCGAGAGCCCGGTCCGACGGGGACGGTTCTCTGGCCGCAGACTCTCCCTTTGGTGGGTTCACGATCGAGCGTGCCGTATCCAGCTTGCTCCGGAGCGCATCGAGCTCCGCGGCTATCGGCTGCCACTCTTCCTCGGTCTGCGCTCGCCAGGCGGCGATACGAAGACTTGTGATTCGGGTCGTCAATCGAAGCACCTCGGTCCAGTCGGTCGATGCAGGATGCTCCCAGGAATCCGAAGCGAACCGCGGTCGGCCCAGCATCAGATTCCGTCGAGCGTCGAGATGCCACTCGAGCCAGAAGAACCGCCCCGACTCGATCAGCGTGGGAACGAGTTCGGCGTCAAACGCCCGCTTCGTCTGCCGGGCCAGCTCTCGAAGCTCCGGCTCGCCGAGCTGCGGGAGGGCGGCGATCGTGGGCCCGATCGCGTCTCGGAGAATACCTTCGAAGTCGGCATCCCAGGGGACGACTCTCGGACCTTGGAGGGCTCGCGCCATCGTGTAGACGCTACTCAGATCGACGGCCGCCGCGTCTGGATGCCCGCCGTGCAGCCGGAGCATGGCCCGCGAGATGAGCGCGGGAGCGAACCCACGAGAGTAGGTCCATGCACGGGGGCGTTCTCCCCACAAGCCGTCCGCGGCAGCGGGCGCCCCAGAAGCCTTCGCGCTCCGCGGCCTCGCGCGCCCGAAGGACGGCCTCGTCCAGGAGCCGGGCGTTCGCCTGGAGCCACGCGATCGAGGCGTCGTCGTCGATCGGGAGCCATGGCCATCGGGCGCGCTTCGGAAATTCCTCGACTCGAGAGACCGGAATGCTCTCGTCGTCCGCCGTCGCCCCCGCCAAGGACAGCCAACGGGTCGATTCCTCGAAGAAGGACAGCAGCGGGACGATGGCATTGGCCTCGGGGGGAATCGCGTAGCGAGCGTTGAAGCCCGCTGAGTAGTCCGGGAGTCCGTCTTCCGCGAGCGGGCCCGTCAGGTAGGTGATCTCCGGTGTGATCGGGATGACATCGAGGTTGCGTCTGTCGATCTGAAGGCGGTTGGTCAGCGGCGCCTGCGGTAGGACAAGTGTCGCGCCCGCCAGGGAGGCCATCCAGCAGAGCCCGGCCAGGAAGCCGGCTCCCCGGACTGCCCTGTCTCGGGCGACGCCTCGTTCACCAGCTGCGACCAGGGAGGTTCCGGCGAGCCGGTCGGGGACGCCCCGATGGGGATGCCTCATCGCATAGCCCGCACAGGCCAGATACGCCATGGACACGGTGCCTAACAGCACGAGCGTGTCGTACGGCGGCAGGCCCAGGAGTTTCCAGCCGGGAATCGCGAGCACCAATAGCGGCAGCAGCATCAGCATCAGCATCAGCCTGAGTACTCGTCGGGTGTGAGGGCTCTCGACTCCTTCTCGCTGGACGCGAAGCCCGGCCGAGCGGAGGAGCAGGCCTCCCTGCGAAATCACAGCGAGGACTGCCAGCGACACAAAACCCGGCAGCAGAAGGCGTGTCACCCAGGCCCGGAACATGACCGCGAGCCGCATTGGAAAGGGTGCGGTCTCACGGATCCCGGCGTAGTCGGCCATGCTGAGGAATCCAGAGTGCGCGGCGAAGGCGGTTGCGATGAGCACCAGGTCGAGTAAGGCCAGCGCCGGTAGCGCCGCGACCAGGATCGTGAGGGCCCTGCGGCGCCAGAAGCTCGCATCGGGCTCAGCTGGCCGAGCCACTCGAGTTGGGCCCACGCGTCCACGGGCCAGGAGGAAGATCGCCGCGACCGCTGCAGCCGCCAGGAAGTAAGCCGCTGTCCGAGAGGCCCCAAGGCCCAAGCAGGTAGCAGGCGACGGCGAACGAGGCAAGGAATAGTCCCCGCGGGGCCGCGTGCGCGGGGGCCATCGGGGTCGATCGTCTGAAGACCCCACAACCACGCGCCGGGAGTGGCGCCCAGGAAGCGACCCGACCTGAGCAGGGCGATCACCAACGCGATCGCCAGGCCTGCCATGAGATGACGGGGCATAACGAGGAAGGCGCCCGGCTTCCGGGCATCGATAGCATCGGCGATCCAGGTGAGCGAAAACGTCACGGCGATGACGAGCGAGAGATCGATCGCCAGCGCCGCGATGCGAACGCCCGCTGGCGCGGGCGGCGCAGCCCGAGCTACCGCAGCGTCTCCCCCGCTCACGAGCCGTTGCCTGCTTCGGGTTTCATCCGGTGCACCCGAAGGTCCAGCCTCGCCCACTCCCGCGACCCGTGCGTTTCGAACCGGACCTGCTTCAAGAGCAATGACGTCGGGGTCGCCATCGCGTCCTCGATGAAGGCCCGCACCGAGCCGGGGCGTCCCTCGATCTCGATCGCCAGCGGCTGCTCGAAGTAGAGATCGTGACGCCGGAACGGTCCTTCGACAGGCGGCTTCATCCGAAGCCCGAGCCTGGCCGCGAGCTCTTCCAGAGCTTCGATCTCCGTCCGCGCATAGAAGCGACCGGTGTGGTCCGGCGCTTCTGGAAGACGCTGCGCGGCGTCAACCAAATACGCCTCGAATTCCTCGAAATCGGCTTTGAACCTGGGAAGCAGCGCCTTGGTGGCCTCGAGCTTGCGAACGTGTGCCTTGAGCGTCTGAAGCTCGACATCCTGCTTCTCCACGCTTCGAGGACTCCAATAAAACCACCAGAACGCCCCACAGCCGACAGCCATCGTCAGGGCCGAGATGCCGAGTGGTCGCGGCAGCCACCGGAGGATCTTCAAGAGGGATGCTCGTTGGTGTCTGAGGGGAAGGCGACGCCTATCAGGAAGTCACCGGCTGACGGCTCAGTCGTCGCTGGCTCGATGACCTCGAGAGATTGCGCACCCTCCTCGGTCAGGATCCGGCGGAGAGCGTCCAAGGCTTCGTCCGATTGGGCCGCGCCGATAATCTCGATTCCTTCGACCCCAACCCGGACGCGGTCGATCGTCACGCCGCCAGGCGGAGAAAGCGCGACGTCCAGCCAGCCTCCGGGCTCCAGCTGGTGTCGTCGGATTTCCCCGAGGATGTACCGGCGAGCCTCGAGGCGACGCCTGGTGAGATCGTAGCGCTCGACTTGCCGGTCGATCACGTCGAGCTCGCGCAGTCGCTGTTGTTGTTGAACGATCTGGGCGTCGAGCTCGGCGATGGAGGAGCTTTGATCCACCATCCGGTCGTCGTGACCAAAGCAGTCGCGATGACCCCAAGGACGATGCCCGCCTTGTCGGAGCTCGAGAGCCGCGTCTGCATGGTCACTTCCCCTCCTTCACTTGCGGAGACTCGTTTCGCGCGAGCGACCGGACCCAGGGAGTGGTTTGAGGAGTCGAGGCCATTGCACTACGGCGCACTGGCCGGTGTCAAGGGTTGCTGCCCGTCTGACGGCGAGCCGTCCGGGGAGCTGCCCGCTACGAAGCTTCGGCGGGCGCCATCAGCAGGGCCGTGCCGTCGCGGTCGGCTTCGAGGCGGATGCCGACGTCGTAGTAAGTCGCGCCAGGGCCGGCTTCCAGCCGAACCACTTCTCCGGCCAGCTCGCGGCGCCCCTCTTCATTGAGGCGCAGGCGCAGCTTGCTGCCGACGGGGAGCGGGTTCGGCATCGCGACCAGCACGCCATCCGGGGAGGCATTCTTGGCGCGACCCTGAGCGATGTCGCCGATCTCGGCATCGACCGTGACCCGACGCTCCACGGGCACGCGCGGCGATTGCCGGCGGTCGTGGCTCTCCATCTCGATGCGGTTCTTGCCCTCGACCTTGGCCCGGTACAGCGCCTCGTCGGTTCGCTGGATCAGCTCGTCGGGTCCGGATGCGTCGACCGGGAAGCTCGCCACGCCTCCGGAAACAGTCACCCCCAGCTTCGCGGGGCCGAACTCCGAACGGGCCTCGAGCGCCGCTCGGATCCGCTCACCGACGATGTACGCGCCTTCGCGCGGCGTGTCGGGCAGGACGAGCGCGAACTCCTCGCCTCCGTAGCGCGCGGCGACGTCGACTTCTCGCAGACCCCCGCGAAGCACCCTGGCCGCTTCGACCAGGACGCGGTCGCCAGCCGGGTGCCCGTAGGTGTCATTGACGTGCTTGAAGTCGTCCAGATCGAACAGCACCAGCGACAGGTCGAGCTTGTGGCGCCTGGCTCTCTGCAACTCGCGGCGAAGGGCCTGGCGGAAGTAGGCGCTGTTGTAGAGGCCGGTGAGGCCATCGGTCACCGCGCTGCGTTCCGTCTGCTCGAAGGCATTCATCTCGATGACCTTCGGGCTCTTGAGGGAGCGGCTGACGTTGACGAAGTAGTCGAGGATCGCCACACGCAAGCCCACCTCGCGGCGCAACTCCAGGCAGATCCGATCCTGATGGCTCAGGATCTTCTCCCAGTGCTCGCGTGCTTCCGGTTCCGAGAAGGTCAGGTGGGTGAGGACGTACAGGATCGCTAGATCGGCACGTCCGAGCCCGCCTGTTCGACGAGTCCCTCAAGGCGCCGGTCGGCGCTCGCGTCCTCACCCAGCCGCGCAACGATAGACTGCCTCAAATCCGCCGACAGCGAAGGCTTGTCGATCAAATCGGTCGATTCAGGGTCGGAGGGGAAGGGGTGTGGAGTGACGGCGAGGGATAGCCACGAGGAGTGGGTCTTGTCCACTGGGAAACGACGCCCACCTTCCGGTCGTTAGGTCCGGCTCGAAGATGCGGCTCCTGGCGGCCACCTTCACGAATGCCCTGGCGCTTCTCGCCTCCGGCATCGTCCCGGGTATCCACTTCGAGGGCAGCGGAGTCCAGCTCGTGCTCTCGGGTGCGATCTTCGGACTTTTCAACGTGATCGTCCGCCCCATCGTCCTGTCTCTCTCCTTCCCCGCAGTGGTGCTGACGCTCGGGCTCTTCTACCTCGTCGTCAATGGGCTGCTGCTCTGGTTCGCTTCGTTGTTCCTGCCAGGTTACCGCGTCGAAGGGCTGCTTGCCGGGATTCTGGGCAGCCTCGTGATCGCGATCTTCAACTGGGCGATGGGCACTGCTTTCGGACAGAAGGAAGACCGCGGCAAGCGATAGGTTAAGGACCGTCAGCCCGAGCGGCGTTCACCGGCAAGCCACAGAGGCACGGAGCCACAGAGCCACAGAGCAGGTCTCCGACCAACTGCAAGCTCCGATCGGGGTCGGAACGCCGCCGGGTCAGTGCGGGTAGGGCCACCTCGCTGCCCAGGTTCTCTGCGCCACTAGGAACACCGGTTCGCCTCCCATCGGGAGGGCGAAGAACTGACCCCACCGTTCTCTGTGTCTCTGCGACTCTGTGGCTGCCGCTGACCGGCCAGTTGTTCTAGAGGCGCGCGGCGATGGCTTCGGCAATCTCGCTCGTGCTGGCCGAGCCGCCCAGGTCGCGGGTCCGTTGCTTGCCCTCGGCGAGCGTGTCGTGAATCGCCTGGCGCACCGCGCCTGCCGCGTCGCGCTCGCCGAGATGATCCAGCATGATCGCGCCGGACATGATCAGCGCCATCGGGTTGGCGACGTTCTTCCCTGCGATGTCGGGGGCGCTGCCGTGCACGGCCTCGAAAAGACCGATTTCCTCGCCGAGATTGGCGCTCGGGGCCATCCCGAGCCCGCCGACCAGGCCGGCGCACAGATCCGAGATGATGTCACCGTAGAGGTTCGGCATCACCAGCACGTCGAATTGCTGGGGGCGCATTACCAGCTGCATGGCGGTGTTGTCGACTATCAGCTCGTCGTACTCGATGCCGGGAAACCCTCGGGCCACGGCTCTGCAACAGTCGAGGAAGAGGCCGTCGGACACCTTCATGATGTTGGCCTTGTGGACCGCCGTTACCTTCTTGCGCCCGTTGCGCTCGGCGTGGCGGAAGGCGAACTGGGCGATTCGCGTCGAGGCCCTCTCGGTGATGATCTTGAGCGACTCGACGACGCCGGGCACGACGACGTGCTCCAGGCCGGCGTAGAGATCCTCCGTGTTCTCCCGAACGACCACGAGGTCGACATCCTCGAACGGGGTCTTGATGCCCGGAAGGTTCTTCAAAGGTCGGAGGTTGGCGTAGAGATCCAGCGTCTGCCGCAGCTCGACGTTGACGGAGCGGTGACCGCTGCCGATCGGTGTTCCCGTCGGCCCCTTGAAGCAATACTTGTTCTTGCGAATCGAGTCGATGACGCCCTGGGGGAGTGCGGTCCCCTCTGCCCCCACGGCGCTCGCTCCGGCGATCTGCGTCTCCCACTCGAAGGAAACGCCCGTCGCCTCGAGCACCCGAACGGCGGCGGCGGTGACCTCGGGGCCGATGCCGTCGCCGGGGATCAGGGTCACAGTAGTGCTCACAGCTTTCTCCCCTTGAGGATCTCGAGTACCTGCTTCGGCCCAGCCGCCCGCGAGATGATCTCGTAGTCTTCGAGGCTCACCTTGCCGCGCGCTACCAGCGTGTCGCGGATCCACTTGAGCAGCCCGTCCCAGTACTCGTCTTCGCCCGCGAGAACGATGGGGACCGGCTTGATCTTCTTGGTTTGTACGAGGGTGATCGACTCGAAGACCTCGTCCAGCGTCCCGAAGCCCCCCGGCAGAATCACGAACGCGAGGCTGTACTTGACGAACATCACCTTGCGTACGAAGAAGTAGCGGAACTTGAGCGACAGCGTCTGGTACTCGTTCGGCCTGTCCTCGTGAGGCACCTCGATGGCCAGCCCGATCGAGTTTCCCCCTGCGTCGAGAGCTCCTTTGTTGGCCGCCTCCATATCGCCCGGGCCGCCGCCGGTGATCACGGCGAAACCCGCCTCGGCGAGTGCCCGCCCCATGTCGTAGGCGCCCTGGTAGTCGTCGCTGCCCGGCTTCGAGCGCGACGAGCCGAAGATCGTGACCGCGGGCGGCAGATCCGAGAGGCTCTCGAAGCCGTCCACGAACTCGGCCATGATCCGGAAGATCCGCCAGGTATCCTTCGTGGTGAGATCGTCGATCTCGTAGTTCGGGCCGTGCAAGTGTTTCTCCATCAATAGCTTCCGGAAAGGATAGGGGAGCGTCCCCCGCGCTGGCAAGCGGCCCCACTGACGGGCTGGCCGATCGTGTTTGGGTGGGGGCGGGCCATCCGGTCCGCGCCGTTTCAGCTCTGTCCGCCCGGCGATGCGCCGCTTCGATCGCTATCGACGCTCTGGCACTGGGCCGGGCGCGACGCGCCGAAACGGCTAGCTTCTCGGCGCGTAGTAGCCGAGCTTGTGGCGGATCTGCAGGTTTTCCTTGGCCGGTGTCCGAACCACGATGCGGCGCCACTTCCCGTCCCGGCGCCCGTTGGCGGACTGGTAGCCGAGGCTGTACTGCGTGCGCAGCTCCTCGGCGATGCGGTCGTAGACGAAATCCAGCTCCGAGATCGAGTTGGGGAAGTGGACCTGTCCGCCGGTTTCGCGCGATAGCGACGTCAGCAGGTGGGCAGCCTGGCTGAAGCTGAGACGGTCGCGCGCCTGGAGGCGCGCGGCTCGCAAGCTGATCGCGTAAATGTTGATCTCCGACTTCTTGGCGAGGTCGAGCACCTGCTCGTCGGTGACGAGTGACGCCGTGTCCTCGCCGTCGGTGAGCAGCACCACGGCCCGGCGTCGCAGCTCGCCGGCCCGCTTCTGTTTCTGCAAGTCCTTCAAAGAGACGTAGAGCGCGTTGTGGAGCGCCGTCGGCCCGCGCGTTTCACTGCGGTTGATCGCGGTTTCGAGCAGTGCGTGGTCCGCGGTAAACGGTTGCAGCACCGTGGCCCGGTCGTTGAACTGCACGATCTGGGCGAAGTCGAACTCGCGCAGCGTGCTGACGAAGCGAATCGCGGCGTTGCGTGCACTCTCGATGCTCTTGTCCATCGAGGCCGACGTATCGATCATCACGACCATCGAGATCGGCAGGTTGTCGTGTGTGAAGAGCGTCAGCTGTTGCCGCACGCCATCCTCGAAGACCGAGAAGTCCTCCATGTCGAGGTTCGTGACATAACGGTTGCGCGAGTCCGTGACCGAAACATTGAGGTTGATGACCTCGATCCCGACCCCGAACGTCGGTGGTTGAATCTGCGCTCGCTGCTGGGCGTGAGTCGGAACTCCCACGATCGCAGCGATCAGCGCGAGTGCGCCGGCGAAGCAGAGCAGTCTCACTGCGCCTCCGCCGCGGGTATGCTCACGCGGACCTCGATGTCGGGCCTCGCCACCTGAACCTCGAGCTGGCCCTCCGCGAGATCGGGCAGCGTGGCATAGCGCAGCCGGTAGCGCCCGTCGATGTCCGCGGAGATCCTGGCGGTCGCGCGCCGGACGGCGAGCGCCGTGAGCGGTGACTCGAACAGACCGCCCGTCTTCTTGGCCAGCTCGCCGAACACGTAGTCGAGCCGCTGGACACTGTCCCCATCGCTGCCGCCCTCGCGGAACAAAACACCCATGAAGACGACGTCGAATCCGCTGACGATCTCGACCACCCGGCGACGATAGGTGTCGGAGAACTCGATCCCCAGGCCACTGATCGCGATCACGGCGTTGCGCTCCCCCTCCACCTTGTTGAGGTCTCGGGTGGCCTCGACCAGCGCGTCGAGCATCGTGCTGCCGCCCCGGGGGAACGTCCGCCGCAGCGCCTGGACGCCGAGGATGGGGTCCTGTGTGAGCTCGACGGCCTTACGCGGCCGGTCGCCCGTCGTCCACAGTGTGTACTGCGAGCCCTCGGGGAGGCCGCGCAGCAGCGACCCTACGGCCTCGACGACGTTGAGGCGCAAGTGCGAGCCGACGGCCTGGCTCGTGTCCACGAGAATCGCCGCGGTCAGCGGACGTTCGTCACGCTGGATGGACGCGAGATCGCGAGCCACGCCGTTTTCGAGGAGGGCCACCTCTTCGGCCCTCACCCCCGCTACCGGCTGCCCCTGCTTGTCGGTGATCGATACCTGGACCGCCCGGATCTCGCCCGCACCAGCTTGAGTCAGTAGCAGCAATGCGAGGCCGATCATCGATTCAGCTTTGGGTGGGGGTTCATGGTCGTTGCGAGGCCCCCGAACGTGAACCTACACTATAGGATCGCCACTCCAGAACGGTCAACACTCGCACGGTGATTGGACTCCCATGAAACGCACCACCCGGCCCAGAGCCCGCCCCGCGAAGAAACAAGTCGCTTCGGCACCACCCCCTTCCGGGAAGGGGAAGAAGAAGCGCGCCCTCGTCTTGACCGTGAGCGACTCGGCCGCTCGCGGCACGAGAAAGGACGAATCGGGTCCCGCGGCGATCCGCGCCCTGCGCGAGATCGGTCTTCACGTCGTCGGTCCGCGTGTCCTGCCCGATGGCCGGGCGCGACTCGCGGTAGCGATTCGGGCCGCGAGCGCCGACTTCGACCTCGTCGTGACGACGGGAGGCACGGGTTTCGGTCCGCGGGACGCGGCTCCAGAAGCCACGCGGGACGTCCTGGACCGCGAGGCCCCCGGCCTCGCTGAGCTGATGCGACTTCGGGGCCTGGAAGACACCCCGTTTTCTCATCTTTCGCGCGGCGTGTGCGGCATCGTCGGTGGCTGTCTCGTCATCAACCTTCCCGGCAGCCCCAAAGGCGTGACGGGGGGCCTCGAGGCGATGCGAGACGTCCTGCCCCATGCGCTCGAAGTTCTCGCGGGCGAAGAGACCGGACACTAGTGTCATGCGCCAGAGATTTGTTGGCATTCGAGCGCCGATGCATCCCGCCTGGCTGCGTCGCTCATCGGTCAAATACTCCCTATTCTCCCTCTTCGACTCCTTGCCAGCCGCGCGCCTCGACGCTCTCGGTGCGGGGCAACTTCTGGCGCAGGACACTAGGTTGACCGCCTATAGCGGCCTCTATAAGATCCATCGACTTTCGGGCCGGATCCCCATACCTCACTGATGAGCAAGTACATCTACCTCATCCCCTTGTTCCCGCTGGCCGGGTTCCTCGTCAACTTCCTTTTTTCGGTGAGGCGCTTCGGCGCGGCCGCCGGCGAAGGCCACGGGGAGCACGGTGCGCCGAGGCTCGTCAGCCTGGTGGCCTGCGGTGCGGTAGCGCTCTCGTTCCTGGTGTCGGTCTACGCGGTCTTTCAGGCCCATGCCGCGCCCGATCACACGATCGTCGAGACGCTCTGGGTGTGGCTGCCGGGCGCCGCCGTCGAGACGACTGCAGGCACCGCGGCGTTCCACGTCGACTGGGCGTATCAGGTGGATCCCCTGTCCTCGGTGATGATTCTGGTCGTCAGCTTCGTCGGGTTCCTCATCCACGTCTACTCGACGGGCTACATGGCTCACGACGCCGGGTACGCCCGCTACATGTCGTACCTGAACCTCTTCATGTTCGCGATGCTCACGCTCGTGCTGGGCGCGAACTACCTGGTGATGTTCGTGGGCTGGGAGGGGGTCGGGCTCTGCTCGTACCTGCTCATTGGCTTCTGGTTTCACAAGCAGAGCGCGTCCGACGCGGGCAAGAAGGCGTTCATCGTCAATCGCATCGGCGACGCCGGCTTCCTGCTCGGTATCTTCCTCATCTTCATGACGTTCGAAAGCCTCGATTTCCGGACCGTCATGGCTTCCGCCGGCGGCATGTCCGCCGACACGACCTGGACCGGCCCCGCCACGCTGATCGGCCTGTTCCTGTTCATCGGCGCCTGCGGCAAGAGCGCGCAGATTCCGCTCTACGTCTGGCTGCCGGACGCCATGGAAGGCCCGACCCCGGTGTCGGCGCTGATTCACGCCGCCACGATGGTGACGGCCGGTGTCTACATGGTGGCGCGTTCGTCGGCCATCTACGCGCTGGCGCTGAACGCGATGCTCGTCGTCGCCGTGGTCGGTGCGCTGACCGCGATCCTCGCCGCCTCGATCGGGCTGGTCCAGAACGACATCAAGCGCGTGCTCGCGTACTCGACGGTCAGCCAGCTGGGCTACATGTTCCTGGCCTGCGGTGTCGGCGCCTTCACGGCGGGCGTCTTCCACCTGGCCACCCACGCGTTCTTCAAGGCGCTGCTCTTCCTGGGTTCCGGCTCGGTCATCCACGGCATGTCGGGCGATCAGGACATGCGCAACATGGGCGGCCTCAAGGACAAGATGCCGTGGACGCACAAGACCATGTTGGTCGGGTGTATCGCGATCGCCGGCATCCCCCCGCTGGCCGGCTTCTTCTCCAAGGACGAGATCCTGTGGTCGGCGTTCAAGATCGGCGGCTACGGCCAGTTCGTCTGGGTGCTGGGCTTCGTCGCCGCGGCGATGACCGCGTTCTACATGTTCCGGCTGTACCACATGACGTTCAGCGGGGAGTTCCGCGGCACGGAAGAGCAGGCGAAGCACCTCCACGAGTCGCCGACGTCGATGGTGCTGCCGCTGCAGGTCCTGGCGCTCGGTTCGATCTTCGCCGGCTTCGTCGGCATCCCCCATGTGATGGGCCAATACCTGGGACACCCGCCTACTCTCGAGAGGTTCCTGCACCCCGTTTTCGAAGCCGCCCACCAGACCCTCGAAACACTCCACACCCACGCAGCGCCGGGAGAGGCCGTCGAATGGGGCCTGATGGCGCTCAGCGTCGGCATTGCCGTTGCCGGGATCTGGTTCGCGAGACGGATGTACGAGCAGGAGCCCGCCATGGCCGAGCGCTTCGCGAGCAGTTGGCCTGTCGCTCACCGGTGGCTGCTCGACAAGTACTACGTCGACGAGGCATACGGGAAGGTCTTCGTGCGCGGCCTGGCGATCGGGGGCGGCAACGCGCTGCACGCGAACGACCGCTTCGTGATCGACGGCGGCGACGGCGAGGTGCGGGCCGGTCTGGGCGTCAACGGCGTGGGCTGGCTCACGCGCGATGTCGTCGGGACGGTGTCGAACGTCTGGGACAAGTACGTCGTCGACGGGCTCGTCAACCTGACGGCCTTCGTTCTGGACAACTTCAGCTATCTCTTCCGGGCCATGCAGAACGGTCTCGTCCAGCACTACGCTCTCTCGATGCTGATCGGGTTCTTCCTGATGATCATCTCCGGTCGCTACCTATTGGGCCTGTATTAGGAGTTTCCTAGAGGATGGGCTTTTTCAGAGATCACCTGCTCTCGATCATCACGTTCCTACCCGCATTGGGGGCCGTGATCCTGCTCTTGCCGCCCTTCCGCAAGAACGACGACCTCGTTCGCCGGATGGCCAACGTCGTGGCGATGCTCGGCTTCCTCGTCAGCCTGCCGCTGTGGTTCTGGTTCGACCGTGCGGGCGACGGCTTCCAGTTCGTCGAGAAGGCGACGTGGATCCCCTCGATCGGCGTCAGCTTCCACTTCGGTGTCGACGGGATGTCGGCGCTGTTGATCCTGCTGACGACGCTTCTCGGCGTGATCGGCGTGCTCTGCTCCTGGGACGCGATTCAGACCCGAGTGCGGCAGTACTACATGTTCCTGCTGCTGCTCCAGACAGGCATGATCGGCGTCTTCTGCTCGCTGGACATGTTCCTCTTCTACGTCTTCTGGGAGGTCATGCTCGTTCCGATGTACTTCCTGATCGGCATCTGGGGGGGCGCGCGCCGGCTCTACGCGGCGATCAAGTTCTTCCTCTATACCCTGGTCGGCTCCGTCGTGATGCTGCTCGGCATCCTGGCGCTCTACTTCCACTCCAAGAAGCTGCCGGGTTTCGAGGAGACGGGCACGTTCGACGTGACGCAGTGGTATGCGATGGGCGTACCGCCCGAGATGCAGTTCTGGGTCTTCTGGGCCTTCTTCCTCGGCTTCGCGATCAAGGTGCCGATGTTCCCGTTCCACACCTGGCTCCCCGACGCCCACGTCGAGGCGCCGACGGCCGGCTCCGTGATCCTGGCCGGTGTGCTGCTGAAGATGGGGACCTACGGCTTTCTGCGCTTCTCGCTGCCGATCCTGCCCGACGCCACGCTCGAAGCCGCCGGGACCGTCGCGATCCTGGCGATCATCGCGATCGTCTACGCGGCGCTCGTGACGCTCGTTCAGAAGGACATGAAGAAGCTCATCGCCTACTCGTCGGTGAGCCACATGGGCTTCGTGATGCTCGGCATCTTCGCGCTGAACCCGCTGGGCCTGCAGGGCTCGGTGCTGCAGATGCTGAACCACGGCCTCTCCACCGGCGGCCTGTTCCTTCTCGTTGGAATGCTCTACGAGCGGCGCCACACCAAGGAGATCGCCCAGTTCGGCGGGCTCGCCAGCGTGATGCCGGTCTACGCCACCCTCACCCTGATCATCTTCCTCGCCTCGATGGGCGTGCCGATGCTCAACGGCTTCATCGGGGAGTTCATGATTCTGCAGGGCGCCTACGCGGCCGAGAAGGTCTGGGTGTACTGGGCTGTGCTGGGCATCGTGCTGGGTGCGGCGTACCTGCTGTGGCTGTACCAGCGGGTGTTCTGGGGTGAGGTCGATCGGGAGGAGAACAAGAACCTCGTCGATCTGAACCGCCGCGAGCTCGCGACGCTGGTGCCGCTCGTCGTCCTGTGTTTCTGGATCGGGCTGTATCCGAAGCCGTTCCTCGAGTTCCTCGAGAAGCCGATGACGGCGATCGCCCACAAGATCCAGCCGCAGAAGTTCGCGCTGACGCCTCCGCCGGTCGAGTTGCCCCAGCCCGGCGACTGATCCTCAGGGATCGCGCAGTCGGCTAGAGGGCGCGCCCTTCATTGTGCCAAAGGGCTCCGGCCGCTCGCTCGAAAGCCTCGGAGTCCAGTACATCGTGGGCGCGGTCGCAGTTCTCGTCCGAGCAGCCCCAGTCGAACAGCCACACGATGTGCCAATCGTCCGCCACTTCAACGCAGGTCAGCTCCGATGCGAGCGAGGCAAGCCGCTTCGTCTCCGGATGCAGGTTGTCCGGCAGTGGGAAGCCACGGGGAATCGCGACGCGCACGCCATCGACGATCTGATCCTCTGGACCCCCGATCTCCTCTGCAAGCTCAGTGGAGAGCTCGCTCCGGAAGTACAGCAGCGCCCGCTGGCCATCGCTCGGCCGAGGCCGCGCGAGAAGGTAGCGCTTGGGCTCCACGGTTCCAACCATGTCGCGCCCCATCACGTAACCGGCGATACGACTGCCAGATCCCCAGAAGCGGGAGCCATGGCGGGCGCGCGTGAGGAGCGACGATCTCGCCAGGCCGTCGGGAAGGTGATGCGGTGGCAGCCGCCGTAGCCCACGCTCCGAGGCGAGTGACTCGAACGCGTTGCGCAGGTGGGCGATCGCTCGCGTCTTCTCGCGCACGACATAAGCGTAGAGTGCTGATGCCACCATCAAGACCATCCCGAAGACGGGGCTGCTTCCGAAGAGCATCTCCAGACCCACGAGCGCTATCACCACAGCTGTGAGGTAGTTGAGGAACCACCACACTGTTTCAAGCTCCGAGGTGGGCGCCGAGTGCGGTGGGTCTCGGAGTCACTTCCCTCAGCCCTCGCGCGGCTCGTAGAAGTTCTTGGGCCAGGCGTGGGCGCGCAGGTTCTCGAGGAGCGGGGCCGGAAGCTGCTGGCCGTCCGACATCGCCGCGTTGCGTTCGACGTTGAGCACACTCCGCATTCCCGGGATCACGGTCGTGATCATCGGGTGGCTCAGGCAGAAACGCAACGCCAGCTCGGCGAGGCTCTTGGCGCGCCTCCCGAGGAGCTTCTCCAGGGCGCGGGCGTGCTCGTAGGCGGCTCGCTTGCGCGCGCCACGGAAGTAGTCGGCGCGGAAGTCGCCGGGTGGAAAGCGGGTGTCCGGAGTGATCGCGCCACTCATGCCGCCCTCGTCGAGCGGCACCCGAGCGATCACCCCGACGCCGTGCTTGTTGCAAAGTGGCAGGAGCTCGTCGGCCGCTGTCGGGTCGTAGATGTTGTAGATCACCTGGACCGAGTCGAAGAGCCCGGAGCAGACGGCGCCGAGCGCGGTGTCGGGCGCGTGATCGTTCACGGAGATCCCACAGAAGCGGATCTTGCCTTCCTGCTTGAGCTTGTCGAAACCCTCTCGCCAGCCATCCTCCCCGAGATAGACGTCGTGCCAGACGTGCAGCTGCAGCAGGTCGATGCGCTCGATGCCGAGCGCCTGCAGGCTCGCCTCGCAGCTGGCGACGATGTGGCCGGCGGGGAAAGTTTCGGAGACCGATGTCTCGGCGGAGGCCGGCCAGCGCATGTTCTTGGGGGCGACCTTGGTGGCGACGTGGATGTACTCGTCGCGCTCCCGCACCGCGAGGCCGACGAGCTGCTCGCTGTGCCCCATCCCGTAGACACGGGCGGTATCGATGAAATTGATCCCGAGGTCCATCGCCCGGTGGAGCGCCTGCAGGCTGCCTGTGTCCTTCGCGCCGACCCACATCGACTTGCCGATTCCCCAGGCGCCGAAGCCGATCTCGGAGAGGCCGATTCCCGTTTTTCCCAGCGGTCGCGTCAGCACGATGGGAGCTTCGGGCCGGAGTCGCTATCTCCGCAGCGCTTCTGGTGCGCGCTCGCTGATGCGTGGCTCGATGGCGAGCGTCCAGCTCACAGCCAGCTGCGAGGGCGGGAAGCAGATCTTTTCGCTGCAGATCTGGTAGTGCAGCGTCCCAGTCAGCTCCAGCGGCTCCCCCAGCGCCGCCTTCTCGTCCGTCGCCTCGCCGTGCTGGAGCACGATGTCCTGGAGCAACCTCACCTGGCCCTCGTAGACGGGAACGGTCTCGTCGAGCGGTGCGAAGTGGAACGGCTTGGCGTCGGGCCGCACGACCTCGCCCACCGCGACGAGCGGATGCTCGTCGAGAGCAAGCTCCAGGCCGCGGTAGGCGTGATCACCCGGTGCGTAGGCGTGGAAGCCGTCCTTCAGGTCGAAGGCGAGGCTCAGGGTCACACGCTGGCCAGGGTAGACGAGATCGCTCGAGGCCGCCGTTCGCAGGCCAAAATGCTCCGCGACCTGATCGCTCGCGGCGTCGTCCGCCGCCATCTCGCGGTGGACCAGGACGCTCGACAACGTGCGTCGCTCGCGATAGCTCTCCTCGACGTGTCGCTCGACGATCACGCCGTCGGGCCCGATCAGATACGTCACCGGGTGCGGAACGCCGTGGAAGCGGTGGTCCTCCGGGTAGTCCGGGCTGAGCAGGCCCAGCGCGCGAATGATCGCCGAGTCGGGATCCGAGAGCAGCGGGAATCCGATCCCGCGACGCTCACTGAACTCGGCGAGCAACGCCACGGGGTCGAAGCTCAGGGCCGCGATCTTGACGCCGGCCGCCTCGAGTTTGCTCCTCTCACGCTCCAGCTCCACGAGCTGGCCTTTGCAGTACGGTCACCAATCGGCGGAGCGATAGAACAGCAGCAGCAGGCCGTTGGCTCCGCGCAGCGTCTCGAACGACTGGGGCTGGCCGTGCTGGTCCTGAGTCTCGAAGGCGGGCAAGCGATCGCCGACTTTGGGCCCCAACTCCGTCAACGGGTCGGTCGCTTGAAGTGTCGCGAGGGCGGTGAGCGCAACCAGGGAAGACTGAAGCATTCCGCATCATAAACGCTCCCGCGGCCCCTCGCTCCGGGAGCTATCAGAAGCCGGCGGCTCGGTGCCGAGTCCGAAACCCACATGCTACGATCCCGCTCCCGTATGGCCGATCGCGTCCAGCTGGAGAGCCGCCTCGAGGACCTTCCCAAGGTCGAGCTGCACCAACACGTGGACGGCTCGATCCCCGCCCGCGTCACCTGGGAGCTGATGCGTCGGAAGCACCTGGCTCCCGTCGAAACGTTCGACGAGATGCAGCGCCGGCTCGAGCTCCAGGACGAGGAGGAGGGGACGCTGCTCGCCTACCTCGACAAGATGCACTATCCGCTCTGGATCACGCAGTTCTACGAGAACATCGTCGAGGTGACCGAGGCGATCGTCGGGGAGGCGGTCGCGGCCGGCGTTAAGACCCTGGAGCTGCGCTACTCACCGGTCATCCACACCTACGCGGGGCTCACGCCGCGGCAATCGATTCGCGCGGTGCTCGATGGAATGAATCGCGCCAAGCGCAAGGGTGAGATCGAGCTGGGGCTCATCGTGATCGCGATGCGGCAGCACGGGCCCCACATTGCGAAGTTTCTCGCCCGCCAGGCGATCTCCGAGGCGCAGCATCTCCACGAGCGCACCGGCGTCGTCGGCTTCGACATCGCCGGCCCCGAGCGCGGCAACGCGCCGCGCTTGTTCGCGAGCTCCTTCCAGATCGCCAGGGTCGGCGGCCTCGGGTTGACTGCCCACGCCGGCGAGGACGCGCCCGCCGAGTACGTCTGGCAGGCCATCGAGGAGCTCGGTGTGCAGCGGATCGGCCATGGCTGTACCGCCGCGACGGATCCGGAGCTGCTGAAGCGACTCGCAACGGATCGCATCGTCGTGGAGTGCTGCCTGTCGAGCAACTACCACACCGGCGCCGTCAAGCGCGGCTCGCGTCATCCTATCCACGCGTTCCTGGAGGCGGGCGTGCCGGTCGTGCTGTGCTGCGACAATACGACCGTGTCGAGGACGAACCAGGTGACCGAGAGTCTGCTGGCGGCCGAAGCGGTCGGGATCGAAACCGTCGAAGCCATCCATCGCGGCGCGGGTGAGCATTCCTTCATCCGCCCGGATCGGGCGCTCGAGCCGACCGAGTCGTCGTAGACGAGCACGTCAGCCGCCTCGCGATCCTGGCGAGATCGAACGAGAAGGGCAGGCCCGCCCCGGCCTCGATGGCGGTGGCGACGATATCCTCCCGAGACCTCTCTTGCGCCGTCGCGAAGGCGAGGATGTTGAGCGACTCGATGCCGGAGAGTGTGAAGACGCTGCGGAAGCGTTGGCCGAGGGCTTGGATGGCGGGCTCGGTAGTGTGGCGCTGGCCGGAGAAGAAATTCACCACGAGGACGCCTCCCGGAGTCAGGCCTCTGCGCAGCCGCCCGAGCGCAGCGTCGGCCGTGAGTCCCGTCGCGAAGCGGTCGCCCGGATAAGGATCGACGAGCGCGAGGTCGTACTCTCCAGCGCCGACTCGTTCCATCGCGAAGTCGGTGGCATCACGGAGCGTGAGCCGCAGCCGGCCCGACGGGCGCAACCCGAAATGCTCTCTCGCCACGGCCGCCATCGCCGGATCGATCTCGACGGCATCGACGCTGAGGTCGGGCGCGGCGGCGAGGAGCATGCGCACGACAGAACCCCCACCGAGGCCGATGACGAGTGCCCGTCGCGGTCGTGAGGAGAACGCCAGCGCGAGCAGCATGTTCCGCGAGCTCTCGATCAGCGGAAGCGGGCTCTTCGTGGAGATCGCGGTCTGGCGCACGTCCCCCGACCAGAGGGTGACGACATCGCCCTCTCGCGTCACCTTGATGTCGTTGTAGTCGGTCCTGCGTCGATGGACGATCTGGCTCACTCTCCAGCCCCCGATGAGCTCCTAATTCTGCCGGGCGGCGGCCGTTCTCACACTTCCCGGGAGCACACGTGATACCTTGTTGCAATGGCGAGACAAGGTTGGGGTGATAGACGGATCGATATCGGGGGGGGGCAGTTCCGGGTTCCCAGCTTCAAGGGTCCTCCTCCGGGCGCCGTGAGTGCCATCCTCGTCGCGGCGGCCGTGCTCTTCCTGCTCTTCACCGGCTACTACCAGATCGAGCCGGAGGAGGCGGGGGTCATTCAGCGCTTCGGCAAGTTCGCACGCATCACGAGCCCCGGGCCCCACCTCAAGATCCCGTTCGGCGTCGAGACGCTGACGCGAGTTCCGATTCAGCGGCAGCTCAAGATGGAGTTCGGCTTCCGCACGCTGTCGGCCGACGTGCGCAGCTCGTACGCGCGCTCGTCGGCCGAGCTGCTCGGTGAGTCCCGGATGCTCACCGGGGATCTGAACGTGGCCGTGGTCGAGTGGATCGTCCAGTACCGCATCAACGACCCCTTCGCGTACCTCTTCAACGTTCGCTCACCGGAGAACACTTTTCGCTACATGTCCGAGGCGGCGATGCGCGCGGTCGTCGGGGACCACAGCGTCGACGAGGTCATCACGATCGGACGCGAGGCGATTCAGCTGCAGGCCAAGGAAGAGCTGCAGAGGCTGGCGGAGCTGTACGGCATCGGCATCGAGGTCCAGCAGCTCGTGCTGCAGGACGTCAACCCGCCCGATCCCGTCAAGCCCGCCTTCAACGAGGTCAACCAGGCGATCCAGGAGAAGGAGCGCGCGATCAACGACGCCTGGGCCGACTACAACCAGTCCGTGCCGCGTGCCCAGGGCGAAGCCGAACAGCTGATTCGTTCGGCCGAGGGCTACGCTCTGGACAGGGTCAACCGGGCCAGGGGCGACGCCAGCCGCTTCGACTCCCTCTACGCCGAGTACCGCAAGGCGCCGGACGTGACGCGTCGTCGCCTCTACCTCGAGGCGATGGCGGAGATCCTTCCGAAGCTCGGTCGCAAGCTGATCCTCGACGAAGCGGCGCGAGGCGTGATTCCGCTTCTCTCGCTCGGCGGCGCGACCCAGGAGCTGGGCAAGTGAAGAACCCTCAGCTGGTCGTCATCGGGGGGCTTCTGGTGCTCATGCTGCTCTTCTCCTCGGTCTACACGGTCTCCCAGACGGAGCAGGCGATCGTGACTCAGTTCGGGCGCCCGATCGGCGGGCCCGTCACCGAGCCCGGGCTGCACCTGAAGGCGCCGTTCATCCACGTCGTCTACCGCTTCGACAAGCGCTGGCTCGAGTTCGACGGCGACGCCAACGAGATTCCGACGAAAGACAAGAAGTACATCTGGGTCGACACCTACGCCCGCTGGCGCATCTCGGATCCGCTCCGCTTCTTCGAGCGCGTGCGCGACGAGCTCGGCGCGCAGAGCCGGCTCGACGACATCATCGACGGCCAGACGAGAAACGCAGTTGCTTCCTTCGATCTGATCGAGATCGTACGCTCCTCGGCACGCGAGTTCGAGATCACCGAAGACCTCGAGGGCATCGGTGCGGCCGAGGCGATGGCAACGATCGAGACCGGCCGCGAGAAGATCGCGCTCACGGTCCTGGAGAAAGCCGCCGCGATCACCCCGGAGTTCGGCGTCGAGCTCGTCGACGTCCGCTTCAAACGGATCAACTACGTGGAGTCCGTGCAAGTCAAGGTTTACGAGCGGATGATCTCCGAGCGCCAGCGGATCGCAGAGCGAAGCCGCTCCGAGGGCCAGGGACGCGCCGCCGAGATCCGGGGACAGAAAGAGCGCGACATCCTCGCGGCGACTTCTGTCGGCTACAGGACCGCCCAGGAGCTCAAGGGCAAGGCCGACGCTGAGGCGACGGCTGTCTTTGCGGCGGCCTTCGGCAAGGATCCGGAGTTCTACCAGTTCACCAAGTCGATGGAGACGCTCTCGGCCAACCTCGACGCGAACGCCTGGCTGATTCTTTCGACGGACTCCGACCTGCTGAAGTACCTGAAGGACGCCAGGGGTCGTTGACCCCCGGTCGCGAGGGGGGGCAGGCGCGCGCCTGCCCTGTCTGCTGCCGGCCGCTCGACGGAGACCCGCTGCGCCGCCCGGCCGGCGAGGTCCTCGACCTCGCCGAGATCAACTGCCCCGGCTGGCGTGCCGACGACGGCATGTGCACTTCGTGCGAGGGGCGCTTCTCGTCGGCGCGTGACGCGCTCACCCGGATCCTCCCGACCGGCCTCCGCCTCGGGGCACTGCCCGAGCGGACGGGCAAGGGCGTCACCATCGCCTTTCTCGACGCCGGCTTCTACGCTCACCCGGACCTGGTCGAGCCGCGCGATCGGATCCTGCGCTACTACGACCTCACGAATCCGCGGCATCGCCGTTCGGACCTCGAGCATCCGGACGACTCGAGCTGGCACGGCATGATGACGAGTGTCTCAGCGTGCGGCAACGGGCAGTTGTCGAACGGCCTGTACCGCGGGTTGGCCTCCGAAGCGGAGCTCGTCCTGGTCAAGTGCGGCTCTCTCAATCGCGTCGTTCACGACGACATCCGCAAAGCCCTCGACTGGGTGATTCGCAACCGCCGCCGCTACGGAATCCGCATCGTCAACATCAGTGTCGGCGGCGACTACCCGGCTTCCTATCACGACGATTCACTGTCGCGCGCCGTCGAGCGCGCCACGCGACAGGGGATTCTGGTTTGCGCCGCGTCGGGCAACCTCGGCCCAGGCGCGCCCGTCCTGCCTCCGGCATCGGCGCCGGCGGCGCTCACCGTGGGGGGCCTCGACGACAAGAATCGCCTCGCGTTTGCGAGCTATGGGGTCTACCACTCGAGCTTCGGCCCGACGCTCGATGGGCTCCAGAAGCCGGAGCTGATCGCCCCGGGCATCTGGGTCGCCGCTCCCATCCTGCCGGGAACGCCCACGGCAGATCAGGCGCGATTGTTGGTCGAGCTGGCGGGTGCGGCCGACGACGAGCTGCAGGAACGGATCGCTCACAACGAGGGCGTCGACCCTCGCATCGACCAGCTGATCAGCTCCGACACGGCGGAGATCCGGACACGAATCGAGCTGGCCCTCAGAGAGGACAAGGTCATTTCCCCGCACTACAAGCACGTAGACGGTACGAGCTTTGCGTCGCCCATCGTGGCGTCGGTCGCGGACGCCCCAGCAGGTGAAGTTCGCGCTCATCAAGACGGCGCGGCGTATCGCCAACGTGCCGGTCGATCGCCAGGGATGGGGGATCGTCGACCCCGCCGCCGCAGTGAAGGCAGTCTCGGAAACCTCCGGCACGTAGGTCGTTCCGGAGAAAAGTAAGGTGAGGGGCGCTGCACTTGCGCCCCTTCCTTCCGACTTGCCTGTTGAGGGAATCCCCTGAGTGAGGGGGGAGGGGAATTGGGGTGGGTTATCTTGGAAAGGAACGGCCACAGGGATTGTGCATAGTGATGGCCTCTGTACCAGCTAGAACGAAGCAAGACGCGTGCCTGTTTCCGGCCAGTTGTGAAGGGATGTCAAGTATTTGAATAACAACGATTTCGCTGGCCGAGAGCCGTCAAGATAGAGGCTGGGCGTACGCGAATTTGTCGCATTGGCCACAAAGAGGAGACACAAAGCCTCCTTTCGACGATTGAGCGGCCTTGGGCCGGGCCGTATAATCCACGCCCTAGTTTCTATTCACGGGTGGCAAGGACCGATTCATGAGGATCAAAGCGATGTTCGCCGTGGCGCTGCTTCTGAGCGCGCCGAGTTGGGCCGACGAGAAGCTCGACAAAGAAATGGAGAAGGCGCTCAAGGACCTCTCCAAAGGCAACGCCGAGAAGGCGGTCGAGCGCATGGAGAAGTACGCGAACAAGAACCCGAGCGGCGACTCCTATCTCAAGCTGGCCGAGATGCAGGATCGGACCGGCGAGTTCGACGGAGGTGGCATCGACAAGGCGGTGCTGAGCGCCGGGATGGCGGTGCGGGCTGCGAAGGGCCCCGCGCGTGCCAATGCCCTCGCCGCGCTCTCCAGCTACGACCTCAGGCAGGGCGCCGGCGCCAACGCGCTCAAGAACGCTACCGAGGCCGTTTCCGTTCAGGAGAACGCCACGACGCTGGCGGCGCTCGCGCGCGCTCAGGTGCGTGTCCAGCACCTCCAGGGGGGCCTGACGACCGCCGAGAAGGCGCTCGCAACGACCCCGAACAGCGCCGCCGCCCACATCGCGCGTGGCGAGGCGCTGCTCGCATTGGGTCGCCCGGGGCCGGCTGTCGAGGCGTTCGGGAAGGCCGTGGCCAGCTCGCCTCAGAGCATTACCGCGCATGTCGGCCTCGCCCTGGCCCTGTCCTCAGGGGGTGAGCACGCCAAGGCGGTCGCCGCTGCCACGAAGGCGACGGAGTTGAACTCGCAATCCGGAGAGGCGTTCGCGGCTCACGGAGTCACGCTCCTGGCGCAGAATCCCAGCGACGAAACGGCGCTCAACCTCGCGATCGGCGCGGCGCAGCAGGGGCGCTTCCTCAACCCGCGCTCCGTGGTCATCCTGGAGGCCGTCGGCCGCATCTTCGACGCACGTGGCGACTTCCAGCAGGCGACGGATGCCTACGAGGCCGCCAGCAAGATCGACCCTGGCTACGTGCCCACGCAGGTCGCCCTGATCCGACAGCGGATTCGTCAGCAGGACCTGCCGGCGGCCCTACAGGCGTCGGAGAACCTGGTCGCGGTGGCTCCCAACAGCGCTCTGGCGTATCACCAACTGGGGCGCACGCTGCTGCGCTCGAACAAGTTCACCGAAGCACTCGCGGCCCTGGAGAAGGCCGTCCAGTTGGCTCCCGGTCTCGCCGAGGCCCACGCGCATCTGGGCACGGCCTACCAGTACAACCGCAAGCGCCCCGAAGCTCTGAAATCGTTCGCGAAGGCCGTCGAGTTCGATCCGTCGAACCAGGGCTACCGCATCAGCTACGGGTTGCTGTTGGGCCTCAACGGACAACACGCCGAAGGAATCGAGCAGCTCGAGCCCATCGTCTCCGACAAGAGCTACGACAAGGCCGACGCCTACACGAACCTGGGCTGGCTCTACCGCAACGTCAAGCCCAAGCGGGCGCGCGATTCCGTCAGCGCGTACATGAGGGCGCTCGATATCGATCCGGAGAACGCCAACGCGGCGCTGGGTCTCGGCTGGGCCTACACGTACGTGCGCCCGCGCGTGTGGGACAAGGCGATTGCGGCCTTTGAGAAGGCCATCGAGCTGGACTCCGCATTCGCGGGCGAGGCTCACAGCGGCATCGCGTGGTGCTACTTCTTCCAGCAGGACATCGAGGGCGCGAAGCGCCACGCCCAGGAGGCGGCGACGAACGGCAAGCGAGATCGGCGCCTCGTCGCCAACATCAATCGCATCGAAACCGAGCAGGAGTCGGCCGCCGCGATCATGGCCTACAACCAGCTCGTTGAAGGCATGAACTACGAGCAGGTTCAAGGCCTCATCGGCCAGCCTGGCGAGGAGATTGAACGCGACGGCAATTCCGTGACGTACCAGTGGGAGAACACCGACGAGACGTACATCCTCGTCGTCTTGGAAGACGACAAGCTCGTCGACATGCTCCACACGGGCCTCGAGGGAGACGACGAAGAAGGGGAAGGCGAGGAGGGTGTCCCCGAGATTCCGGGAGAGCCCCAGAGCGCCGCCGCAGAGGGCGAGAGCCAGGGAATCTAGCTCCTCACGCTGACGTTGCTGCTAGCGTGAGACGTCGCCTCGCGCTGGCTGCAGTCCTTTCTTCGGCAGGGCCTCGCGTCTGTCCCTGCAGCGCGAGCCCAAGACCTTCACCCCGATCTGGGCCTCTTCTTCGAAGCGGCCTTCGCACCGGACGAAACGGTCGCCGCCAGGGCGCTGGACCAGATTGCCGGAGCGTGGCGCGATGGCTATGCGTCGATGTTCGTCGACATGGCGCGATTCATGCGCCCGGTCAGCCGGGCGCCCGTCCCGCAGTCGCCAACGAGCAGCGGCATCTTCGGCGATGGTGGCGGCGCGTTGGACGACCGAGTGGCAGGCGGCGGGACCCGGATGCCCGGCACGCCGAGCGGCTTCGACACCCACTCGGGCGCGCCGCGGAGGGCCGAGCACCCCACGACCAGGATTCGCCGCCGGCTGGTCGAATTTCTCGAACGTCAGACCGGGCAGGGCTTCGGCGACGACCTCGACGATTGGCGAGACTGGTACTGGAACCGGCCGTACGAGCCACACCCCGCCTACGCGCAATTCAAGCGGTCCTCTATGGCCGGATCGTGGACGAGCGCATGGCTTCGTTCTTCCCCGCCGACGCCCAGCAGCTGATTCGGCTCGACGAAGTGGATTGGGGCGGAGTTCCCCCGAACGGCATCCCCCCGCTCGACCATCCCGAGCACATCCCCGCTTCCGAGGCCGGCTATCTCGAGGACGAGCACATCGTTTTCGGCATCTACCGAAACGGCGAGGCACGCGCCTATCCGAAGCGCATCCTGGCCTGGCACGAGCTGGCGCTGGATCGGCTCGGGGGCACGGAGTTGACGATCGTCTACTGCACGCTCTGCGGAACCGTCATCCCTTACGACAGCGAGGCGGGCGGCCGCCACTGGTCGCTCGGTACGAGCGGGCTGCTCTACAGGTCGAACAAGCTCATGTTCGACGCCGAGACGATGAGCCTCTGGTCGACCGTCGAGGGCCGTCCCGTGATCGGGCCTCTGGCCGGTGAAGACATCGAGCTTGCGGCGTATCCCGTCGTGACGACGACCTGGCGCTGTACCGCGCCCGGTTTCTTGGACACCAGTTTGACGATCTCGGGTTCGTTTGGCAGACGATCCCGAAAACGACGCACGAGGATGCCCCAGGATCGACGCGGCGGGGTGAGTCCATACCTGGGGTAGCCCCTCTTTGATGACCTCGAGGTTCACGCGGCCTTCCCCTGGCCGTGCTGGTCGCGGGCCTCGCGCGGGGTGAGGAATCCCAGCTTCTCGACGCGCCACTGCTGGTTGTAGCGCTTGACGAAGGCAGCCACGGCCTGGCGCACCTCCTCGAGGGTGTGGAAGACGCGGCCATGAATGATCTGTTCCTTGAGAGTCCGGATGAAACGCTCGGCCACTCCGTTGGTCTGCGGCTGTTCGACGAAGGCGAAGCTGGGCGTGATGCCCCAGAAACGCAGCTGGTTGAGGAAGTGGTCCGAGAGGTACTGCGTCCCGTGGTCCATGCGCAGCTCGAGGCCACGAGCCACACCCGCCTCGACCGAGCCGAAGAGCTGCGTCAGCCCCATGGCGATGGGCTGGAGGGCCTCGTAGCGCGTCCCCTTCTTGCACACGTGGTAGCCGACGCACTCGCTGTTGAAGTGCTCGACGCCGACGAAGATCCAGCCCCAGCCGTCCTTTGCCGTGAGAACTCTCGCCCCGTCCGTCCCCCACATCAGGTTGGGCGCATCGGTTGTGATCGTCCCCTCGTGGAGCAGCCCCTCGCCCTGGCGTGCCCGACGCGGCGACAGCAGGTGGTGCTCACGCATGATCCGCAGCACCCGCTTGCGCGACACGCGCACCTGGCGCAGCACCTTGAGCCGCGCCCAGACCTTGCGATGTCCTTCTCCTACGAACGGCGAGGCCGCCAGGTCCTCTCGGATCAGCCGCAACAGCTCCTCGTCAGACACCTTGGGCTTGGGACCACGTCGGCCAGCGCGGACCATCTCGGGAGCCGCCTCGCCGAGCTGGGAGTAGTAGCTCGAGCGGGCCAGCTTCCACACCCGGCACACCCGCTCCACCCCGTAGGCCCGGCCTGTCGCAGGGGAGATCGCCGCACTCATCGCCGCGACCTCCCGAAGGCCAAAGGGCGGGGCGCCCCGATCTTCTTCCGCAACAGCTCGTTCTCCATGCTGAGCTCGCCCACCCGCTTGACCGCCGCGTCCAGCTCCACCTTCAGCGGGTCGCCATTACGCTCCCGCAGCGACTCGTCGATCCCGGCCATGGCTTGATCACGCCAGCGCTGCAGCCGGTGCATCTCCACGGACAGCTCACGAGACAGCGCTTCGAGTGACTCCCCGCGCAGCAGCCGCAGTGCGACCTCCCGCTTGCGCGCCACGCTCGAACGCTGCCCGGGACCCAAGGCGCCCACCACCGCGCCGCCGGTGGGCGAAACTCCGGTCGCCCTCCGGGCTCCCTCCGTCTCGCCCACTCCCTTCTTCCTCTCAGACCTCTTGCGCCTGACCTGCTTCATCGATCGAGTCTCCTTGAACAAGATGACTTTCCCTAGTTTCGTGTCCAAGAAAACCGGGTCCGCTTTACGACGACCTGGCGCGAATGGAGGGGCACGCACCCCGACACGACGGTATTGTCGATCGATACGGGCCACGACCGTGACTACGAAGAAGGGGCTGCTTACCGCGACTACTTCAGCACGGATCGGCTGATGTTCGAGGTGCCCAAGCTCGACGAGCGGCTCGAGAACAAGGACGGGGTCCTGGCGTTCCTGCTGCGACCCGCGGGGGCTTCGGGAGAAGCACTTCGCCAACCCGTAGCGCTTTCAGTGAAGCTCTTGAAGAAGAAGCAGAACCGTCTCTTCAGCTTGAGCGTCGCGGACCGCGAGCTCGTCATCGTCACGACCCGGGACGGAGCGAATCGCGTCTTCGAGAGCGGATCCGTCAGGCTCGCATCGCTTCGAGGAGACGGGAGTCTCCGAGACAGCGAGGGTCGGTCCTGGCTGGTCACGGAGGATGCTCTCGTGACAGACGCGGAAGGCGTTGCCTCGCTGCCTCGTCTCCCAGCACGCCGAGCCTTCTGGTTCGGCTGGTACGCCGCCTTCCCGGATACGAAGCTCATCAAATAGGGGCGACTCCCGATCAACGGCGGCCACGGAGACACGGAGACACGGAGACACGGAGACACAGAGGAACGGCCAGAGAACCACTTTCCCCTGCGCCGGAAGGTCGGGTGGGGTGAGCCTCGATCGGGATGACGAAGGATCGGAGCCTGCCGTTCTCCGTGGCTCTGTGCCTCTGTGGCTAGCCGTTTTGAAGAGGGCCGATCCGCACAACCGGGAGCCGTCGCGCGATCCTGCAACCGCGTGGTGACACCTCGCATCCGACCGCCGTGACGCGAACTCCCTGCCGGACGGCCCCGCGGAGCGCAACGGCGAACTCCGGGTCCAGCTCCGCGTTCGGCGCGACCCTGTCGATCGCGGGGTGTTGAGCGACGAACACGAGTCCAGCCCGTGCCCCGTGACGGGCCAGGAGGGCCAACTCGCCAAGGTGCTTCACCGCCCGCGCCGACGGCGCGTCAGGAAACAGGCCGAGCCCACGGGCGGCCAGGGCGACGGACTTGACCTCCACCAGCCATCTCTCCTTTCGCCAACGGAGCGCAAAGTCGAGTCGGGAGGAGCCCACGGCAACCTCTCGCCGCTCGATCTCGGCGTGCCGCCAGCCCGGGACGGTGCCGGCCAGCAGCGCCGCCTCGAGGAGACGGTTGGCGAGAATGGGAGCGAGGACGACCCACCGCCTTCCCGACCGTGCGAGCACCAGCGTGTAGCGCGTGCGACGGCCCGCCCGGCTGGCGGGAGCGAGACGCAGCTCGACTCCGGGCAGCAGGATCTCGGTCATGCGGCCCGGGTCCATGCACGCGACCTCGACGACGACGCCACCTGTTCGAGCGCGCACGATGAAGCGATTGGGCCGGTCGACGAAATGCGCGGACACGAGCGGATCGAACAAGAGACGGCCGTCCCGGGTGGCCCGGTAGAATGGCCCGCGAGAGGGGAATCCGTTGCTCCGACTGTTTGCCTTGCTGATCGTCGTTCTCCTGCTGCTGGCGGGTCTATCTTATTGGCAGGGCGGGGCTTCTGGGCTCACGGGAATCTCCGATCAGCTCCCCGGGGCGGCTCGGGACTGGGTGACGACCCGAGCCGTGCGAGCCGCCTTCGCCCTCAACCGCGACCTGCAGAGGCGCGATCTCGACGTCTCGTCCGAGTCGGGTGTCGTGACACTTCGCGGCGAGGTGCCCACCGAAGCTTTGCGCGTCTCCGCCGAACGCATCGCCGCCGCGGTTCCCGAGGTTCGCCAGGTCGTCAACCACATCGATATCGTGGCGGGCTCCGAGCCCGCCCAGGCCGCCGACGGCTCGCGCAGCATGGGTGAGGCGCTCGACGACGAGGCCTTCGAGGCCAAGGTGCGACTGGCGTTCTCGCTGAACCGTGAGATGGACGGAGCCGACGTGGAGGTCAGCGTCTACCGCAAAGAGGTGACCTTGTCTGGGGTGATTCTGTCGGACCGGCAACGCGCCCTGGCGGTCGAGACGACGGCCGCCGTGGGGGGAGTGATCGGCGTCAACGACCAGCTTCGGGTCCCGGGCGAGACCCGGCCGACCGACCTGCGCGCCGCGGTCGAGCGCGCGCTGGCGGAAAACGCTCACCTGCAGCAATATTCGATAGAGGTGCTGGAGATGGGCGGGGAGGTGATTCTCCGGGGCGTGGTCGGGACCGGAGCGGAGAAAGACCTGGCCGCTCTGCTGGCGAGAGACGCTTCCGGGGCGAGCGTCCGCAACGAGCTGGAAGTTCGCCCATGATATGCTCCCCGTCCCATTTTGGATTCTTACGCCTCGCGGCCGAGTTTTTGCCGTGTCGCGCGGAAAGGAGTCGCTCCCATGAGAGTTGTTTGGACGGCCGTCGCTGTCCTCGCCTTGGTGGCCCCCGTGGCAGCCCAGGAAGCCCCCGAAGGCAACGTTCGCGCTGAGAACGTCGACGCCTGGACCCTTACGACCGTGGACGGCAACGAATTTGAGGTGCGTCCCGCGACACCCTCATACCGAGGTGATACCGGTCTGTTTCACCTTTCTTCCGCGTACACGCTGCCCAAGGGCAAAGTGAGCGTCTCCGCTTTCCGCGACAACCTGGACCGCGATCCCAAGGACATCGACTGGTCGATCCACGGCCTGACGATCGGTTGGGGCGCGAGCGACAACCTCGAGCTGTTCGGCAGCTTCGGTGTTCAGCACCGCGTCCGCACGAAGGCCTTCGTGCAGGCGGGCTTTTTCAACGACCTTCCGTTCGCCGGAACCGGGGACCCGCAGAGCTGGCAGACGGGCTTCGGCGACATCTGGGTCGGCGGCAAGTACAAGCTCCAAGACGACTACCGTGGGGATAGCGTCGGTCTGGCGATCAAGGGGGAGATCAAGCTCCCCTCGGCCGACAAGGACCTGGGTCTGGGCACCGGCAAGTTCTCCGGCGGCGCGTCGTTGATTCTCTCCAAGACGCTCGATATGGGCGCCGACATTCACGCCTCAGTCGGGTTCGAGGGCAACGCCAGCCCGGACGGTCAGTTCACCATCGACGACGATCCGACCGACGACATCCTCGCAGTCGGCGATATCGGTCTGGGCAACGCCCTCACCTGGGGCTTCGGCATCAACGTCCCCGCGCTCAAGATCTTCCAACTGCAGGCTGAGGTGTTCGGCAAGTCCTACAGCGGCGCCTCTTTCTCACAGACGAATCCGATCGACGTGGTCATCGGGCCGGTCATCTACATCCGCCCCGGGCTGTTCGTTCGGCCCGCCGTCTCGTTCAACCTGAACTTCGACGACCGCGGGCTGAGCGACCCGAACAAGGCCGGCAAGCAGATCTCGATCGGCTACCACCCCGGCACGCTGGCGCGCGAGGTCTGGACGCCGCCGCCGCCGCCGCCGCCGCCCGAGAACAAGCCGCCGACGGTGGCGGTCGACTGCACGCCGGACTCGGTGCTGCCGAGCGAGACGTCGAAGTGCCACGCCGCTGCATCCGATCCGGACGGCGACCCGCTGACCTACAAGTGGAGCGCCAGTGCCGGCCGCGTGTCGGGCAGCGGCGCCGACGTCACGTTCGACAGCAGCGGCGTCAATCCGGGCACGGACGTGAACGTCTCGGTGGAGGTCTCCGATGGCCGCGGCGGCACGGCCCGCGCCAGTGACAGCGTTCGGGTCGACCGGCCGGCGCCACCGGCGGAGCCCATTCCCTGCACGTCGGGCGGCTTCCCGGGCAACGCGTCGCGTGTCAACAACGTCGACAAGGCCTGCCTCGACGGCGTCGCCTCGCGCATGCGGCAGGATCCGCGCAGCCGAGTGATGATCGTCGGCCATGCCGATAGCGGCGAGCGCAACCCCGAGGTGATCAGCCGCACCCGCGCCGAGGAGATCAAGACATACCTCGTCGGCGAGCGCGGTGTGGACGAGTCGCGCATCAGCGTGCGCGGTGTCGGCGCCACGCGTCCCTTGGACGCAGGGACCTCGCGTGAGGCGCGCGCAAAGAACCGCCGCGTCGAACTGATCTTCCTTCCGGAAGGTGCGACGGCACCCGATTACAACTGAAGCGCCCCTGGACGCGAAGTGGGGCGCGGTGAGCCGCGCCCTTCTTCTTTTAGGGGGTCTCCTCCTTCCGGCGTGGCTTCAGGCGCAGGGCTGGGAAGCGATCGGGCCCTACGGCGGTGACGTCCGGGCGCTCGCGACAGATCCCTCGCAAGCCGGGGTGGCCTGGCTCGGCAGCGCCGATGGGCGGCTGTTCCGATCCGACGACTCGGGCCGGTCCTGGCGGCAGCTCCTGCCCGGTTTCCCGCTGCGCGGCAGAAGCCTCGACAACATCGTCGTGGATTCGACGGGACGTGTGATCGTCGGTTACTGGGACGTCGGCGGCAGCGGCGGCGGCGTGGCCTGGAGCGAGGACGGCGGCCTCACCTTCGAGGTCTCGCGCGATCTCGAGGGAGAGTCGGTGCGTGCTCTCGCGGTGAGCGGCGGCGATGCGGACCTGTGGTTGGCGGGTTCGATTTCCGGAGTGTTCGTGTCTCGCGACGCGGGGCTGTCCTGGTCACGGATCACGCCTGAGCAGCACCCGAACCTGCGCAACATCGAGTCGGTGGCGATCGACCCGGTGAACCCGGGCACCTTCTATGCAGGAACCTGGCACCTCGCCTGGAAGTCGGTCGACGCGGGATCGACGTGGCATCCGATCCATCGTGGAATGATCGACGACTCCGACGTCTTCACCCTCACGCTCGATCCTCGCGACCCGGGTCAGCTTCACGCGACCGCCTGTACCGGGATCTATCGCTCCAGCAACGCGGGGTCGACCTGGACGAAGATCGCTGGGATTCCCAGCAGCAGCCGGCGCACGCAGGCGTTTCTCCACGACCCCGCTGAGCCCGACCGCCTTTACGCCGGTACCACGGAAGGTCTCTGGGGTCGCGCACCCGGTGAGGCGTGGCAACGCCTCACCTCCAAGGCCATCGTCGTCAATGCGGTGGCTGTGCTCACAGACGGCGTCGTCCTCGTCGGAGCCGACGGCGTCGGAGTGCTGCGCAGCGAGGATGCCGGAGCGAGCTGGCGCTCCGCCAACGGAGGTTTCGCGGCACGAGCCGTGCGACGCGTGGCATTCAGCCGGGACGGCAGCGAGATGTGGGTGGGCCTCGATGGCGGCCGCTACGACGGCGGCGTTGCGACTCGCGGGCGACAAAGCGCCTGGCGGGAGTCGGTACGCGGTCTGGGCGGGCGCTCGATTCTGTCCCTTCTCACGCTGGGCGAGCAGCGCATCGCCGGCACCGATGCGGGTCTGTTTGCTTCGAGCGCCGGCGGGTGGCAGCGCATCGAGTTGAAAGCGGCCGGGGTGGTGCGGCGCCCGCGGGTGACGGGTCTCGAGCGGGCGGAGGACGGCAGCATCCTCGTCGCCAGCACCGAAGGGCTCTGGCGTGGACGTTCCGACGCGACGGCCTTCGCGCACCAACCGCTCGGCTCCACGCGCGCCGTGACGGCGCTCGTTCCGGTGAGACAGCGAATCCTGGCCGCCACGCCGCTCGAGATGTTCGAGAGCCGCGACAGCGGCGTCACCTGGCAAAGGCTCGGCTCCGGGCCGGGCCATGCCGCGCTCGCGTTCGCCCACGGTGAGGATCCCGACCTTCTCTATGCGCGCTCTCGCGGCGGCCTGTACAGGTCCCGAAACGGCGGCGCCGGTTGGGAGCTTTTAGGCGGTGGCCTTCCGAACGCCGAGATCACCGGATTGGCCGTGCATGCCAACGGAACCACGCTCTATGCGAGCGAGATCCTGCGAGGCGGCATTCACGTGAGCCGCGACGCCGGTGACAGCTGGTCGCAGCTGGCCGGGGAAGAGCTGGCAGCCTCGCCGATAGTCGACCTGGCCATCGACCCGTCGGCGCCGGGAACGCTCGTCGCCGCGACGGCCAACGCGGGCGTACTCGTGACCCGCCTCGAGGGCACGAGTCAGCCGACGGCAGCGCGCGCCCCGGACACGCGCAATTAGCCCAAGGGCAGCATCCCGGCGTGTCCCATGAGCTGTAAATTTTGCTCATGAACAGTACGTTTAGAGGGCTGAACTGTCACTTCGCTCTTCGTCATCCCGAGTGTGATCGGCCCTCGAGAAGAGAGCGAGGGAGCCCGGCGCGTTGCGCGCAGACGAGGCGCGGAGGATGTGCAGAGGAGGCCAGAGAGGCCATCTCACCTCGCTGGCTCCCTCGGCCTCGCCTCGCCCGCCATCCGCCTCGGGATGACGAAGAGGCTGAAGGGAATCGTAGGCCGTTCAGCCTGAGCGAGAAGTGCCGCGTAGGGCAGGCCTCTTTGGTGAATGTGACACCAAGAGCAGCGGTAGAACCGCTGCTCTTGGTCAGCGTGGCCTGACCTGTAGCGGTGCCCGAGCGACCCTAGGGCAGGAACCTTCCCAACAGGCTCGTCTTGCTGAGGTCGGAGTAGAGCACGAGGCCGATCAGCAGAAAGAGCGCCGCCGCTCCGGCGTTCATGATCCAGATCTTCACCGCCAGGCTGAAATCACGCCGCAGGATCGACTCACCGATCAGAATCGCCAGGTGACCACCGTCGAGAGGGGGCACCGGAAACAGGTTCAGGATGCCGACCTGCAGGCTGATGATCGCAACCAGGAACATCACCGGGAGGACGCCACCCCGCGCGGCGTCGCCCGAGGCCTGGGCGATCCCGATCGGCCCCATCATCGTCTTGGGCGAGAGCTGAGCCGTCGCCAGGCGCCCGAGCACCTGGAACGTCTGCTTCGTCATGTTCCAACTCCGGGAGAAGGCCTCGCCCACGGCGGGAACCAGCCCGAAGCGTTGAACGACCATCTTGGGCGTCACGCCGATGCGGCCGAGCCCGCCTTCCAGGTGCGGGGTGATGGCCATCTCGAACTGGCTGCCGTCGCGCCACACCCTGAACATCAGCTCCTTGCCGCCGTTCGCTCCGATCAGGTCCGGTAGGTCGGCGAAGCTCTCAATGGACTGCTCGCCGACGCGAAGGATGGCGTCGTCGGGTCGCAGGCCGGCCTGCGCGGCAGCGCCGCCCTCCATCACCTCGCCGATCCGGACCAGGGGTCGGGCGCCGAGGTGGCCGGCCTTTTCGGGGTCCGAGCCCGTCACGACGCTGACGGACTCCACCGTGCTCTCGCGCCGTATCTCGAGTCGCACCTCGGTTTCGGGCCGGATCAAGATGTTGTAGAGCGCCGTCTCCCAGTCCTTCACGGCCGCTCCGTCGATGGAGAGAATCTCGTCGCCCGGACGCAGCCCGGCCGTCTCGGCCGGCGATGACGCCTCGACCGCACCGATGATCGGGCGATCGAAGCGACTCCCGTCGACGCGGAAGCCGATCATGTAGAGACCCGTCAGCAGCACGATCGTCAGGATCGCGTTGAAGGCGGGACCGGCGAGGTAGACGACGATGCGTTGCCAGCGCGGGCGGCTCGTGAAGTCGCGTTCGTCGCCGGCCGGGTCCACCGCTTCGCTGATCTTGTCGTCGGGCTCGCCTTCGAGCTTGACGTACCCACCCAGCGGGATGAGTGACACGCGACAGTCAGTGTCTCCCCACTTGAAGCCGAGCAATCGCTTGCCGAAGCCGAAGGAAAAGATGAAGACCCGCATCCCGAAACCCTTGGCCGTGATGAAGTGGCCAAACTCGTGGAAGAAGATCATCACGCCGAGCACGACGATGAAGGCACCCAGGTTGGTGCCGAAATTGGCGAGGAATTCCATTAGTTCTCCGAAAGAATCAGTCTATTGGGCCAGTCCGACCCTGCGCCCCAATCCGGCGATCGCGTCGCGCGCCTGCTCGCGCCCGCGGCGGTCGGCCTCGATGACGTCCTCGAGCCGCGCGACCCGTTCGGCGGGCAGCGCGTCCAGAGCCCGGGTGACGCATTCTGGTATCGCGTCGAACGGAATGTCGCCGTCGAGGAAAGCCGCGACGGCCTCCTCGTTGGCGGCGTTTAAGACGGCCGGGTGCGTCCCGCCCGCCGTCAGTGCGCGATAAGCCAGCCCGAGACACGGGAAGGCTTCGCGGTCCGGGAGCTCGAAATCGAGGCGGACACCGTTCGTGAAGTCGAGTCCCGGCAGGTCTCCGTCGAGACGTTCCGGGTAGGTCAGCGCGTACTGAATGGGAAGGCGCATGTCGGTCACCGCGAGCTGCGCCAGCACGGAGCCGTCGACGAACTCGACCATCGAGTGGACGAGCGATTGCGGATGGATCAGCACGTCGATGCGCTCGCCGGGCATCTCAAAGAGCCAGTGGGCTTCGATCACCTCGAGCCCCTTGTTCATCAACGTCGCCGAATCGATGCTGATCTTGCGACCCATCTCCCATGTCGGATGGTTCAACGCCTGCTCAGGTGTGATCGCGCCGAAAGAGTCGCGCGATCGCTCTCTGAAGGGCCCGCCCGACGCGGTCAGCACGAGCCGCCGCACCTCACTGGCGGGACGCCCCTCCAGGCACTGCTGCAGCGCGCAGTGCTCGCTGTCGATCGGGAGGATGTGCCCACCATGCGCGTGCGACGCGGACAACATCAGCTCCCCGGCCATCACCAGAGCTTCCTTGTTGGCGAGGGCGACGTCCTTGCCCGCCTCGAGGGCGTGGTAGGTCGGTACCAGCCCGACGGCGCCCACCGCGGCCGCGACGACCAGCTCCGCTTCCGGCTCGGTCGCCACCTCGATCAGTCCTTCTTCGCCCACGCCTACCTCGATTCCGCCAAGGTCGATCAGCTTCTCGAGCCCCTCACGTCCCTCAGAACTTGCGACCGCCACGCGCTTCGGCCGGTACCTCTCCACCTGCTGGGCGAGGACTCCGATATTGCGACCCCCGGCGAGCGCGACGATGCGGAAACGCCCGGGATGGGCATCGACGACTTTCAAGACATTGGTGCCGATCGAGCCGGTGGCACCGAGGATGGCAAGGCCCTTCATGTCACGGGACCGAAAGCAAAAACGGCCCCAAAACCGGGGCCGTCACGCAGCGTAAAGGAAATAATAGTACAGAACGGGCGCCCCGAACAGCAGCCCGTCGAGACGGTCCAGCATTCCGCCGTGCCCCGGGAAGATGTGGCCCGAGTCCTTGACGTGGGCCCAGCGCTTCACGGAGCTCTCGAAGAGGTCGCCGACCTCGCCGAAGCAGGCGGCCGCGAGCCCCAGGCCTGCCGCATGGAGCGTGGGGAGGGTGGGCAGAAATTCAGCGGTGAAGAGCGAAGCGCCGATCACGCCCCCGACCAGGCCGCCGAGGGCTCCTTCGATGGTCTTCTTCGGCGAGAGGTGAGGGGCGAGCGGGCTCTTCCCGAAGGCGAAGCCAGCGAAGTAGGCCGACACGTCGGTCGTCATTACGATGGCGAAGAGCATGAGGAGGCGCAGGCGACCGTCCGCCTCGGGCGGGATGACGCGTAGTCCAGCGACCTGTCCCCCGAGGATCCCGAGGTAGGCCACAGCGAGCAGGGTGGCTGCGGTACCGGGCAGCCCGCGCTCCGGCTCGACACCGGAGAGCACCGAGGTCGTCAGCAGCAGCAGCAGCGCGATGGGCGCCAACGGTGGGAACGAGGCCGGCAGCAGTGGGTCGGCGAAGAACAGCACGATGGCGATCGAGCCGGCCCCGAGCGGAGGCCGGGCCCCCCCCAGCTCGAGCAATCGCCTCAGCTCGAGTGCGCCGGCCAACGTCGCGCCTGCGACGAGCGCCACGACGGCGCCAGCGGGGGCCCACCAGACGATGCCGAGCAGGATCGGCAGTGCCACGACTGCCGTGGCGACACGGGCGCGGAGGCCGGGCGGGTTCGTCAATCGCTGCGCGCGGCGGCGGTTGCGGCGATGCCACCGTAGCGGCGCTCGCGCTTCTGGAAATCGCCGATCGCCTGCAGCATGTGGCGGCGCCGGAAGTCGGGCCACAGCACGTCGGTCACCCAGATTTCGGAGTAGGCGATCTGCCACAACAGGAAGTTGCTGATGCGAAGCTCGCCCGAGGTGCGGATCAGGAGATCCGGGTCGGGTTGGCCGGCGGTGTAGAGATAGGACGCGAGCATCTCCTCGTCGATCGACTCGGGGTCGCGCCCGTTGGCGAGGCAATCGACCACGAGCCGCTTGACGGCGTCGGTGATCTCGGACCGTCCCCCGTAGTTGAGCGCGATGTTGAACAGCAGGCCCCGGCAGCCGGCGGTGCTTTCCATGCCCGCTTCCAGCTCCCGCTGGACGTCTTCGGGCAGCTCCGCCATCTTGCCAATCACTTGAAAGCGGATGTCGTTGCGAAGCAGCGTCTCGAGCTCCGAGCGGAGGTAGCGCTTGAGCAGCGCCATCAGGGTCCGGATCTCCGCCTTGGGCCGTTTCCAGTTTTCTACCGAGAACGCGTAGAGCGTGAGCACGTCGAGACCGAGCCGGGCGGCGGTCTCGACGGCCTCGCGGACGGCAGCGATTCCGGCACGGTGGCCGGCCACGCGCGGCTTCAGGCGCTGCTCCGCCCACCGGCCGTTGCCGTCCATGATGATGGCGATGTGACGCGGCAGGCGTTCGAAATCGAGCGACTCGACGAGCGCATGCTCCTCCGGGTCCGCCGAAACGACTTCGAGCAGGTCTTGACGGGACATCGAGCGTGGTGGAGCGATCGTCCGGCTGTGCCGGAGACGCTCAGCGAGGACGATTCTAGGGGACTTCGGTGCGAAGCCGCTAAGTACTCTGATCCGTAAATACGGTGTCGCACCGAGAGCGTCGAGGCGCCCGGCTGGCAAGGAGCCGAAGAGGGAGAATACCGGGAGTATTTGACCGATGAGCGACGCAGCCAGGCGGGATGCATCGGCGTTCGAATGCAACCGTAATTGCGGATCCGAGTACTAAGCCTCACCCGGGCGGGGATATCGCACCCGGACGAGCGTCAGACCCCGCGCCACCGCAGGCGGTGGCCAGCCCTGCCGGTCCCGTGCCTCGAGAGCTCGCGACAGCTGGGCGACAGTCGTCTTCCCATTGCCGACCGCGATCAGCCCCCCCACGAGGCTGCGCACCATCTTGCGAAGGAACCCGGTCGCCTCGACTTCGTAGCGGAGCAGATCGCCTTCGCTGATCAGCTCGGATCGGAAGACCTCCCGCACCGTCGTCTTGACGGAGCCACCGGCGGAGGCGACCGAGGCGAAATCACGTTCCCCGACGTACAAGGCCGCTGCCTCGCGCATCGCGTCGAGATCGAGCGGCTCGCGGACGTGCGCCGAGTAGCGGCGTCGGGTGGGCACCTGGACGCAGCAGGCATCGATCTCGTAGCGGTAGAGCTTGGAAATCGCGCTACTTCGTGCGTGAAACGAATCGTCGACTCGGGCGGCCTCGATCACGCGGACGTCGCGGGGCAGAAGCCCGTTGAGGGCCGCCAGCAGATCGCGCGATTCGATGGCCCGATCCAGATCGAATGATGCGACCTGGCCGAGCGCGTGCACCCCCGTGTCGGTGCGCCCGGCCCCGGCCACCTCGATGAGCTCGCCCCCCGCCAGCTTGGCGAGCGCCGCTTGAACGTGGCCTTGGACGGTTCTGGCACCGGCCCGGCCCTGCACCTGCCAGCCTTCGAAGTCCGTCCCGTCGTAGGCGAGAGTGATGCGAAATCGCAATGCGCTAGCTTCGCGAGCCGGGCTTCACGGGTGCCCCACCCTCCGCGCAAAGGGCGCAGTCATCGGCGGCAAACGTCGGGACGTCGAGTCGGACGAGGCTGACCAGGGGTGCGTCGAACGACACGCTCCCTTCGCTCCGATCGACGATGCTGGCCACAGCCTCGAGCTTCGCACCTGCGCCGGCCACTGCGTCGCACACCTCGCGGGTCGAGCGGCCCGTGGTCACCACGTCCTCGACGATCACGACGCGCTCGCCAGGCGTCAGGGTGAAGCCGCGTCGTAAGAGCATCTCGCCGTCCGCCCTTTCCGCGAAAAGGCCCCGGCAGCCCAGGCCCCGCGCGACTTCGTGGGCGACGATCACGGCCCCCATCGCCGGGCCAACGACCGCATCGATCGATGTCTCGCCGAGGGTCGCACGAACTCGCTCCGCCACGGCTGCGCCGATCCGGGTTGCGAGCGGCGGATCCATGAGCAGCCGCGCGCACTGGAGATAACGGCTTGAGTGGCGCCCCGAGGAGAGTAGGAAGTGCCCTTCGAGCAGCGCCTCCCGCTCGCGGAAGAGATCGAGCCAGTTTTTTTCGTCGGTCATTCGCGGCACCCGGCGGGTCACTGCCTGCGAGACGGAGCTCTTACGGATCGCACCCACGGATTCCCGCCTCGAATCAGAACCATCTATTGGTCAGCCAGTTACAGACGCACCCGACTGAAGAGTCTAGCTCCGATGCTCTCCATCGGAAGCGACGTGATCCAGTCCCTGCGCCAGATCACACGTTGTATCGCTCGGTCCAGGGAGAATCGTTGGTCTAGCATGGGTTGGCGCAGGCAGTGCGGTTCCGGCGTGTCTCCGCGAAGCCGGCTCCGAACGACGCAACGGTGAGCCACAGGTGAGGCCGCATCCGGTGAAGCCAGATCGCGAACTGAAAGATGGCGAGTGAGGAGCACAGGCCGATCGCCGAGGACCAGAGGAAAATCGACACGTGCATCGGTGTGAGAGTGACGTGAGACGAGCTGGAGCCATCGGCGGCGGCGTCAGGGCAGATCTTTCCCTGAGGCCGGCGATTCGATCGAGGCGCGCCTCGGAGAGTTCAAGATCATCAGGGCGGCGCAGCACCTTCCTTGGCGCCGCGATCGCGATCGCTCTAGCGGTGGTGTCGCCCAGCGCGCGGGCGGCCGACGGATCCTCGGCATGCCAGGAGCCAACCGCCACCCCTACGACGGCGACACCGCCAGCGCCGGGTCCCGGACCGGTCGAGATGGCGGACGAGGAGACGCCCCCGAGCGTCAACATCCTCGGCAAGACCGGGATTGATTTTGCGACCGACGACGGCCGGCATTCCGTGCATCTCTGGTTCCGTGGACAGCTTCGCTATTCGACCCCGTTCGATGCGCCCCCCACGACGCCCGACGCGTTCGGCGCCGCCGACGTCAGCACCTTCAACCTGCGCCGGGTCCGTCTCAAGGTCGGGGGCAACGTCTACGACAGGTGGCTGGGCTACTACTTCGAGTACGACTTCAAGAGCAACGCACTGCTCGACCTGCGCTTCACGCTCTCGCCCAGGCCGTGGCTGCAGCTTCGCGCCGGTCAATGGAAGGCGAACTACAATCGCGAGCGCGTCGACTCGTCGGGACGCCAGCAGTTCGTCGAGAGATCGATTGTCACCCGCGCCTTCACCGTCGACCGGCAGCCAGGAGTCATGCTGTTCGGTCGACTCTGGCCGGATCGGCGTGCGGACTCCTGGTACTACCTCGGTGTGTTCAATGGCAACGGCCGCAACGCGACGAACGACGACACCTCGATGATGTGGCTCGCCCGCTATCAGTGGAACTTCCTGGGTCGCGACCTGCGGGTTTCACAGAGCGACGTCGAGTTTCACGAGAAGCCAACGGGATCGCTGGCATTTGCGGCCGTGGGCAACGAGAGCCCGTACACGCGCTTCTCCTCTTCGGGCGGTGGCCAGCTGCCCGGCTTCGAGAGCGGCGAGCCCGGACGGTACGGGCTGCTCCAAATCGTCGAGGAGACGGCGTTCAAGTACCGCGGCCTCTCCTTTCAGCACGAGCTTCACTGGAAGGAGATCGAGGACAACTTCAACGAGACGCTTACCAAGATGCGCGGGACCTACATTCAAGTGGGCTACTTCCCCTGGGGCGGCTCCGAGAGGGCGCTAGCGCCCCTGGAGCTCGCCGGGCGTTATGCCTGGGTCGATCTCGACACCGCGGCTCGTGATGATGCCCAGCGCGAATGGACGGTGGCCGCCAACTGGTTCTTCAGCGGCCACGACAACAAGCTGACGCTCGACCTCTCGCGTCTCGAGCAGGATGTCCCCGGTGCCGCGACGCTCCAGGACCACCGCGTGCGCTTCCAGTGGGACATCAGCTTCTAGTCATGTTGGCATTCGAGCGCCGCTGCATCCCGCCTGGCGGCGTCGCTCATCGGTCGAATACTCCCGGTATTCTCCCTCTTCGACTCCTTGCCATCCGGGCGCATCGACGCTCTCGGTGCGCAACAGCACTTCAGAGACGGGACACTAGCCTGAGCGAGAGGTACCGCGTAGGGTAGGCCTCTTTGGTGAATGCGATACCGAGGGCAGCGGTGTAGCCGGTGCTCTCGGTCAGCGTGGCCTCTAGCCCGGAGCGGTACCCGAGCGCCCCCCTTTATACTTCCGGCGACTTGATTCCGCTCTCCGCTGTCCTCATCACGCTCGACGAAGAGCAAAACCTACCCACCGCGCTCGAGAGCCTCGCGTTCTGCGACGAGATCGTGGTCGTCGACGCCGGGTCGAGGGATCGGACGCGCGAGCTGGCGGTCGCCTCGGGCGCCCGGGTGCTCCTCAATACCCCCTGGCCCGGCTTCGTCGCGCAGCGCAATCGCGCAGTCGCCGAGGCTCGTCACGAGTGGGTGCTGTGCCTCGACGCCGACGAGCGCGTGACGCCCAAGCTGCGGCGCGAGATCGATGCGCTGCGAGCTGCGGGCTTCCGTCACGCGGGCTATCGGATGCCGCGGGTGAGCCAGTATCTCGGTCGCTGGATTCGCGGCACGGATTGGTATCCCGACCGGCGGCTGCGCCTTTTCAGCCGAGAGCAGGGACGCTGGCAGGGCGGGGCCGTCCACGAGTCCGTCCGGGTCGACGGCTCCCTCGGGACGCTCGAGAGCGAGCTGGAGCATCGCCCCTATCGGGACATCAGCCACCACCTCCACACCATCGATCGCTATACGACGCTCTGGGCCCGCCAGGCGGCTGCTGAGGGTCGTACGAGCGGGCTGTGGCAGGCGGCGCTGACACCGGGATGGACCTTTTTCCGCAACTACCTGCTGAAGGGCGGCATCGTCCTCGGCGGGCCGGGTTTGATCGTCTCGGCGATGAACAGCTACTACACCTTCCTGAAGTTCGCGAAGCTGCACGAGCTGACGCAGTCCGGCCCCGGTTGAGGGTGCTCCACGTCGACAGCGCTTCCAGCTGGCGGGGGGGGCAGACCCAGGTGCTGCTCGCCGCGCGGGGGATGGCGCGCGCCGGACACGAGGTGGCGGTCGCCTGCCAGGGCGGCGGGGCTCTCCAGGATCGCGCCCAGCAGGCGGGGCTCGCCACGCGGCCGGTCACGTTTCGGGGCGACCTCTCACCCTTCGCCGCGCTTGCCTTGAGGCGCTACGTGAGTGCGTTTCGTCCCGACGTGATCCAGCTTCACGATCCCCACGCGGTGAGCGCCGGGTTGCTCGGGACGAGCGGGCTGCGGCTGGCGGTCGTCGCGACCCGCCGCGTCGACTTCCCGTTGAGGAGAGCGTTCTCTCGCTGGAAGTACCGAAGCTGCGGGCGCCTGATCGTCATCAGCCGGGCCATCGGACGGGTTCTCGAGCGCGACGGAATCCGCGCCGAGTCGATGCGACTCGTCTACGAGGGGGTCCCCGATCGTCCCGCCCCGCCCGGGGGACGCGACCAGCTGGATGCGCTTGGAGTGCCGCGGGACGCTCTCGTCGTGGGCAACGTCGCCGCACTCACCGGGCACAAGGACCACGACACGCTGATACGCGCTGCCGCGCTGGTGCTGGAGCGTCAGCCGCGGGCGCACTTCGTCATCGTGGGCGACGGCGAGCTGCGCGAGGCTCTAGCGGCGCTCGCCGCCTCGCTGGGAATCGCCGACCGACTCCTGTTCGCGGGCTTCCGCGAGGACATCGATCGCTTGCTGCCGGCGTTCGACGTCTTCTGCCTGTCCTCGATGCTCGAGGGGCTAGGGACGAGCCTGCTCGACGCCATGTCGTTCTCCCGTCCCATCGTGGCGACACGGGCGGGCGGCATCTCGGAAGCCGTCACCAACGGCGAAACCGGACTGCTCGTGGCCCCCCGGGACGCCCGCGCTCTGGCGGCCGCGCTACTCGAGTTGCTGAACGACGCGGATCGCCGCAAAGCCTACGGGGCCGCGGGCCGCACGCGCTTCGACGCGCACTTCACCGACGAGCGGATGGTCGAGGAGACGCTGGCCGTCTACGACGAGCTGCTCGCCTAGAGAGCGCGAGCTACGAGCGCCGTAGCGGCTCGAGAAGCCGCTCGATCTCGGCTCTGCCTTCGGCATCCACTGGGAGCAGCGGCGAGCGCACTTCACCGCCGCGCATCCCGACGAGGTCCATGGCGGCCTTGAGACCGGCGACGCCGTGGCCACTGGTGACGGCTCTGGCCAGGGGTGTCAGCTGCTGCTGAAGGGCCGCGGCCGTCGAGTGATCGCCGGCGACGAAGGAATCGTAGAGCGCGACGACCGGGCGCGGTGCGCAGCAGGCGAGGGCCACGATAGCCCCGGTCGCGCCGCGAACCAGAGAGGGATAGAGGGCAGGAGCCGAGCCCGTGATGACGGAGAATCCGTCCGGAGCCGCAGCCACGAGCTCGGCGAGCAGTTCGAGGTCGCCGCTCGACTCCTTCATGCCCACGATGCCGGCATGCGCGCTTACGGCCGGCGCCAGCTCGGCGGGGAACGTGAGACCGGTGAAGACCGGCACCGAATAGAGCAGGACCGGGATCGGCGAAGCGTCCGCCACCGCCTCGAAGTGAGCCTTCAAGGCGTCGACGGTCATCCGGGCCCGGTAGTAGTGAGGGGTCAGCACGAGCGCGGCGTCCGCGCCCGCATCGGCCAGCTTCCGCGTCAGCTCGATGGTCGCCCGAGTGGAGTGGAGCCCTGAGCCGACGATCAGCGGCCGGCGCGTGGCGGCTCGCGCGGCCGCGACCAGCTCGAGCTTCTCTGACTCGGTGAGGGCTACTGCCTCGCCATTCGAGCCGAGCACCACATAGCCCGACAGACCACACTCTTCGTAGCGGCCGAAGTTGTTACGGAACGCGTCGAGATCGACGCTTCCCTGCTGCCGAAACGGCGTGACGAGGGGAGGGAAGATTCCCCGGAACGAGAGAGCCGTCGCCTTCTCGGCGGGGGGCACTGAAGAGCTAGTGCCGTTCCAAATCGGTTCGCCCGGCGCGCCCCAGCGGCACCCTACGCGGCGGGCGTCTTCTTGGCCAGAGCGCCGACGACAGCGTCGAGCAGCTGAACGTCCTGCGTCGTGAACGCAGAGCGGAAGTCCGACCACACTTCGAGAATGGCCCAGAGGCCAGCCGCCGTTCGTACCGGAGCCACCATCGCGCTTCCGCTCAAAAGGCCGACGTCCGCCCAGTCGCTCTTGTCGCTCACGTCGGAGACGAGCGTGGTCTTGTCCGCCTTGGCAGCCTCTGCGAGCGGCCCGCCGCCCGACCACACGCGATCCGGACCCTCGGGGCGATCGAGGGAGGTGTGCACCACCAGGTCCTCCCCGTCGGCAACGTACGCCGTCATGGCGGAGAAGCGAGCGAAGCGCTTCTTCATCAGCTCGGCGCTGTTGTGCAGCGCCTCTTCGAACGAGCCGGCCTTTTTGATGACCGTTTCGAGTTCCCCCTGGACCTTCTGCCGCCGCAGCGCGGACTGGCGGGCCAGGTTCGTCTTCCACGGCTTGTCTTCGTCACGGAGGGACGCCATGTTCACCTTTGGATAATCTCCTTATTCCTTGTTCAGAACTCGTCGCGACGCCAGACCGGCCCTTCCGTGAAGGCGCCAGCGGGGTCCGTCGGTGCGTGAACGACAGCAGCTCTCGGGCAGGCGTCGGCGAGGGCGCGAATTATAGCAGCGCTGGTCCCGGCATGCTTGCCCGCGGCTATCCTTCGTGGAGCTCACGCAGCAGCGCCGAGACGCGGGGATCTTCCGGGGCGATGATGGCGAGCTCGGCGAGGGCCCGTTTGGACGGCTCTTCCTCGGCCTTGTTCTGGGCGGCCTGGAGCAGCCCAGCCAGCTCGGCATCCCGCTTCTCGACGCTGAACCCGGGCTGAAAGGCGCCCCGCCGCCCGGCCCGCCAGAGCAGCTCCGCGGCATCCGTCGACGTGGGATCGATCGACAGCGCCTCGCGCAGCTCGTCGGCGGCCTGATCGTAGCGGCCCGCTTCGAACGACCGGCGCGCTTCGTCGAAGTGCTTGCGCACACGCCCGCGAGCGTCTTCGCTCACCACCGGGCTGGCCTCGGCCGTCTCCGGCAGGGCGGATCTCGAGTGCGAGCGTCGCAGCGCTGAGTGGATCGCCGTCAGGTCCCGGGCCACCTCCTCGAGCGAACCGTAGCGCTGCTCAGGGGCCTTCACCAGCATCCGGTGGATGATTGCCGCGAGCCGGGCCGGGACATCGGGGTTGAGCGTGAGCACCGGAGTCGGCTCTTCCGAGATGATCTTGTAGAGCACCGAGTGGAGCGTCTTGCCCGGGAACGGCTTCGCCAGCGTCAGGAACTCGTAGAAGACCCCGCCCGCCGCGAAAACGTCGGAGCGCGGCGTCACGGTCTTGCCCACGGCCTGCCCGGAGCCATGTAGTCGGGCGTGCCGAGGATGACGCCCCGCTTGGTGATCGTCTTGCGCGTGTTGACGCGGGCGAGCCCAAAGTCCAGCAGCTTCACGCGCCCGGTCGCCGTCACGATGATGTTGGCCGGCTTGACGTCCCGGTGCACGACGCCGCGGCTATGGGCATAGCCGAGGCCGTGGCAGATGTAGGTCAGGACGCGAACCCGGTCGGCCAGTGGAATCGGGGCGCCGCGCTCCATCAGGCGCCGGAGATCGTCGCCTTCGAGCAGCTCCATCGCCATGTAGAGTCGGCCCTCGACGCTGCCGAGATCGTAGACCTTGACGATGTTCGGATGATTGAGCCGGCCGATCGCCTCGGCCTCGCGTTGGAAACGCTGATGTTGCTCCGACGTCTCCCCCGCCTCGGCGGCGAGCATCTTGAGCGCCACGACGCGCCCGAGCGTGGAATCGCGAGCGCGGTACACGACGCCCATGGCGCCTTCCCCGAGCACGCCCAGGATCTCGTAGCGACCGAAGCTCTGGACTCCGCTCACTGGACCCGCCCCGCTTCGTCACGTCGGGCGCACGACAGGAGGTCGCTGCGCGCCGCCATCCATGTGGCGCTAGAGCGTGTAGCGCACCAGAACGGCAGTGACGTTGTCTTTCCCCCCGGCCTCGTTGGCAGCGTCGATGAGGGCTTTCGCGGCCTTCTCGAGCGTCTCCGGAAAAGGCTTCAGGATACTGAGAATCTCATCGTCCTTGATCATGCCGTGGAGGCCATCCGAGCAGAGGAGAATGACGTCGCCGTCTTCGAACTTGTGCTCGACGATGTTGACGTCCAGGGTGTCCTTGGCGCCGATCGCCTTGGTGATGACATTGCGCAGCGGATGCTTGTCGATCTCGCCGGCGCTCAGCACGCCCTCAGCTCATGCCGCCGATACCCAGGAGTCGTCGACGGTCAACTGGCGCAGCTCCCCGCCACGAACCACGTAGCAGCGGCTATCGCCCGCCGAGCCCACCGTGAGCACGTCGTCCGTCACCACCGAGGCGACGACGGTCGTGCCCATCCCCGTGTAGTCCTCGCGGTTGTCGGCCGCCTTGAAGACCCGCTTGTTGGCCAGCTTGATCGCGGTCTTCATGCGGTTCCCGTCGAAGGAGAGGTTGACGTCCAGGCCGTAGGGCCAGGTGATCTCCTTCTCCTCGTGGCTCCGCGTTATGAACGAACCGATCGTCTCGATCGACATCTGCGAGGCGACCTCTCCGGCGTTGTGACCACCCATCCCGTCGCAGACGGAGAACAGGCGGTGGTCTTCGTCCACCTGAAAGTTATCCTCGTTCAGCTTGCGTCGTCTTCCGACGTCGGAATGGCCAAAGGCCTCCAGCATCGACTTCTCCCAGGCTCGAGAAAGCAGGCGCGAGGTGGCGGATGAACCCGCTACCTCACAGTGCAGACGTAGGATACGGCGATTCCAGCCTGACGGTCAACGGAGGCCCGGGAAGCGGGGCAGCAGCGCCTCGCACATCTCCCTGACCGCGCGGTCCATTCCGACGAGCACGGCCCGGGCCACGATGCTGTGGCCGATGTTCAGCTCCTCGAGCTCGTCGACCTGCGTCATCCCGCGCACATTCCGGTAATCGAGCCCGTGGCCGGCGTGGACCGCAAGGCCGAGCTTGGCGGCGTAGCGCGCCACCTCCCGGACCTGCTTGAGCCGTGACGCGCGCGCCTGCGTGTCGGGCGCCTCGCTGTAGCCGGCCGTGTTGATCTCGATCGCCTGGGTGTCGACCCTGTGCGCCGCCCTGACCTGATCCACGTCGGGGTCGATGAAGAGGCTCACGTGGATGCCTCCGTCGCGCAGGGCCTTCACGACCCCGCGCAGTGACTCGCTGTTCAGGATCACGTCGAGCCCGCCCTCGGTCGTGACCTCCTCTCGGCGTTCCGGCACCAGCGTCACCTGGTCCGGGCGAACGGTCATGGCGATGCGCTGCATCTCCTGGGTAGCCGCCAGCTCTACGTTGAGCCGGGTCTTGACGGTCTGTTTCAGGATCTCGACATCGCGTTCCTGGATGTGACGGCGGTCCTGCCGGAGGTGCACCGTTATTCCGTCCGCGCCTCCCAGCTCGGCGAGCGCCGCAGCCTGCACGGGATCGGGCTCGTTCGAGCGCCGGGCCTGGCGGACCGTGGCGACATGGTCGACATTGACGCCCAGACGGGTCACGCGCCCATCCTACGCCGCGCGGCCTCGGCGATGCGGCCCGCCAGGTCGCGCAGCTCGGCTTCGTCGGGACCCTCCGCCATCACCCTGAGGATCGGCTCTGTTCCCGAGTAGCGAACCAGCAGACGTCCGCGGCCGTCCAGCGAGGCGTGGGCCGCGGCGACGCTGGCCGAGAGCTCCGGAAGCGACTCGATGTCGAGCCTCTCGCGCACGCGGACGTTCAGCAGGACCTGCGGAAAAATCTCCAGATCCGCAGCGAGCTCCGCGAGCGACTGGCCCGAGGCCACGATCACCTCGAGCGCCTTGAGCGCGGTGAGCAGCCCGTCGCCGCTCGGCTCGTGGTCCAGGAAGATCACGTGGCCGCTCTGCTCGCCGCCGAGGTTCGCGCCGCGCCGCTCCATCTCGGCGAGCACGTGGCGGTCTCCGACGGCCGTGCGGACCATCTCGATTCCGAGGCGCTCGAGCGCGACCTCGAGGCCGACGTTGCTCATGACGGTTGTGACGACGGCGTCGCCGGCGAGCCTCCCCTGCTGCTTCAGGTGGCGGGCCACCATGAAGAGCACGTGGTCTCCGTCGACGATGCGCCCCGCCGCGTCCGCGAAGATCGCCCGATCGCCGTCGCCGTCAAAAGCGACACCGAGGTCGGCCTCTTCCTCGACGACGGCGCGGGCCATTGCGTCCGGCTTCGTGGCCCCGCAAGCGGCGTTGATGTTGCGCCCGTCGGGCGCCGCCGCGCGCATCCGAACCTCGGCGCCCAGGCTTTCGAAGAGCGAACCCGCCAGGTGCGACGTCGCGCCGTTGGCGCAGTCGAGGACGATCCGCCGCCCCGCGATCGGAAGGCCCGTGTAGCAGTCCCTGAGGTGGCCCAGGTAGCTCTCGCGGAGGTCGATCGGCGCGGGCGAAGCCGCCTCCAGCTGCGGCGCGTCGATCGAGTCGAGCAGCTCCTCGGTGCGCGCCTCCATGTCGGAGTCAAACTTTCTGCCGCATCCGGAAAAGACCTTGATCCCGTTGTCCTCATACGGGTTGTGCGAGGCCGATAGCACTACTCCCAGCGCGTAGTTGCCGTGCCGCGCGTGGTGGGCGATCGCCGGCGTCGGGATCACCCCAGCGGACTCGACGACACCGCCCGCGGCGCGCACTCCGGCGGCGAGGTGGGATTCGAGCCCGGGTGAGCTCTCCCTGGTGTCGCGACCGATCAACACGCGCGGCGAGTCGGCATCGAGAGCGAGCACGACCGCCCGGCCGATGCGCTGTACGGTGGGCGGATCCAGGGGAGCGGCGCCGGCTCGTCCGCGGATCCCGTCGGTCCCAAAGAAACGACCCATCAGTTCTTCCCCGTCGTTCGTTCGACCGCGATCCTCTCGGGCTCGACCTCCAGTACGGTCAGGCCACGGTTGGCCGGCTCGAGCTCGATGGCGACCTCGAACTCACCCTCCGGCGTCTCTGACTGAACATCGACGTAGGGTCTGACTCCGCTCGCGTCGAGGTTGTCGATGATGCGAACGGGGCCCTCGACGACGACCGATACGTGCTGAAAGTTCAATCGAGCCTCTCCGCCGCGTGCCTCGATCTCGAGCGACTCGAAACGGCGCTGCGCGTGCTCCTCGCGGATCTGCACCGTCACGCGTGCGCGTGGCTCGGCCTGGAGGCGCAGCAGCGGATCGTCGACGCCGATGCCCACGTCGCCGCTGACCGAGAAGACCTCTCCAGCGACTTCGACAAGCTCGGTGAAGGCGTGGTCGATCCGCTCGACCCGACTGCGAGGGCCGGCGATGCGGATGTCGCCGGGGACGCTGCGAACCGACTCCACTTCGTAGCCGCTGCCGGGCACGCCGGAGACACGAGGGTGAACCGGGATGACCTTCTGCAGCGTGCGCTCGAAGGTCAAGGTGAGCTGCGACGGCTGGATCTTGACGACCTCCACGCCGAAGGGTGTGGTGATCGCGTCGGGTGTCAGGTGAAAGAGCCGCTCGCCCGGCTCTACGGCGCTCAGGTCCACCTCGGCGCGAACGCTCGCGGCATCGAGCGCTTGAACGATGCTCGGTGACGCGCGCAGCCGCAGCTCGACCTCGTTGACCGAGTCGCCGACGAGCTCGATGTCCTTTGGGATGTTCTGCAGGGCAACGGGAACGGCGAGGCCGATCTCAGAGGTCTTGCCCCCGGCGATTTCGAGCCACAGAAACGCCGCCAGTACCAGGCTGATCGCCTTGAGCAGCACGTTGTCGGCGAAGCGGCGCATCAATCTTCCCGGCCGGGCGCGGCCACGGCCGAGCCGAGCGCCGCCTCACTGGACTCGTCGGACTCCTGAACCTCGAGCGCGTGCAGGAGCGAGTGCTTGAGGGAGCGTGCGTCGAGGTCACGCTCGATCCCTCCGCCGGAGACGAGCGAGATCTTGCCCGACTCCTCGGAGACGACGACCGCCACGGCGTCAGTGTCCTCGGTGACTCCGATGGCCGCCCGGTGTCGGCTTCCGAGCGCCTTCGTCAGGTGGGGGTTGACGGTCAGAGGCAGGAAGCAGGCGGCTGCGGCGACGCGGTTTCCGCTGATCACCACGGCGCCGTCGTGCAGCGGTGTCCCGGGGTTGAAGATGCTGACGAGCAGATCGTAGGTGACCACGGAGTCGAGAGCGATGCCCGTCTCGATGTATGCGCGCAGGCCCATCTCTTTCTCGATCACGATGATCGCGCCGGTGCTGTTCCCGGCCAGCGTCGTGGCGGCGAGCACGACCTCTTCGATCAGCTCCTCGGTCTTGTGGCTCCCGAAGGCCCCGAGCAGCGGGGTCTTGCCCAGGTGGGCGAGCGCCTTTCGGATCTCCGCAGCGAAGATCACGATGACGCCGAAGACGACGTAGGGGAGCAGCGTCTGAAGCAGCCAGTTCACGGTCTGCAGGTCGAGCCACTTCGCCGTCCAGTAGAGGAGCACGAGCACGGCCCCGCCGAGGACGATTTGAACCGCGTGGGTGCCGCGCAGGAAGAGCAGCACCTGATAGATGATGAAAGCCACGAGCAGGATGTCGATGACGTCGAGCCAGCTCAGCTCGGTGACGCGGAAGCCGTCGAACAGGCGCGCCAGCATCAGGCGGCCCTCGCCCCGAGCAGCGCGTCGCAGACCTGCACGACCTCGCGCATCTCCGCAACGTCGTGAACCCGTACGACGTGCGCCCCGCCGAGCACCGAAGCGGCCACGGCGGCGGCGGTTCCCATCAGGCGGCGCTCGACCGGCAGGTCCAACACTTTGCCGATGAAGCTCTTGCGCGACGGGCCGACGAGGATCGGTCTATCGAGGGCGCGCAACGCGCCGAGGTCGCCCAGCATCTCGAGGCTGTGCGGCGCCCGCTTCGCGAAGCCGATGCCGGGATCGACGAGGATCTGCTCGCGAGCCACACCCGCGGCGACGGCCCGTTCGACGGCCGCTTCGAGCTCCCTCGTTACCTCGGGCACCACGCTCGTGTAGCGGGGTTCGTCGTGCATCGACGCGAAGTCTCCGCGCAGGTGCATCAGCACTACGGGAACCCCGGCAGCTGCAGCGACTCCCGGCATCTCGTCGTCGAAGGCGAAGCCGCTGATGTCGTTGATCCAGTCGGCGCCGGCATCGAGGGCGGCCCTGGCGACCACCGCCTTGCTCGTATCGATCGAGATCGGACCGGTGCCGCGGCGGCGCAGCGCCTCGATCGTCGGTGCCACGCGAAGCGTCTCTTCCTCGGCCGACACGCCCCCTGCGCCCTGCGGCCGGGTCGATTCGCCACCGATGTCCACGATGTCGGCACCCTGCTCGAAGAGCTCGAGGCCGCGAGCCACGGCCTCATCGATGCCTCGGCGGCTGCCCTCCCAGAACGAATCGGGCGTGACGTTGAGGACGCCCATCAGCCACGTACGCCGACCGAGGACGCACCCCCCCCCCCGCACCCGGAGTTCGTAGACGTCTCGGATTGGCTGAGAGCCGATCAACCTGTCCTCACTCGCGGTGCACCAGGAGCCACCGCCAACCGCCTGGCGATCGGCCTAGTGGTCCGTGACAGGGAGGTCGATGCCAGCGAGACCGACGAGGCGTCCGGACCGGCAAGACGCGAGGAGTGCGCATATCGGGAATATGCAAGCGACGAGCAACGCAGCCGGGCGGGATGCATCGGCGGTCGCAGCGGTATCGAATCCCCTGTTACAGGCCACTCATCCTACGACGTCGGCTTCGGCGACGGCAGCGGTGGCGGAAGAATGCCGCCTATCGACTCGTCGGATTGTGGCTCGGGCTCGTCCGGCATCGGCATCAGCTTCAGCGCAGCCACGGAATCCGGGGCCGGAACACTCATCGGCTCGCCGGAGATGATCTGCCCGATCTGATTGCCGTCGAGCGCCTCGTGCTCGAGAAGCGCCTGCGCTACCTGGACCAGCTGCTCGCGCTTCTCGGTCAGCAGCTCGAGCGATCGGTCGTACTGCCTCTGGATGATGCGCTTCACCTCTTCGTCGATCCTGCGCGCGGTGTCCTCGCTGTAGTCCTGGTGGCGGTTGAACTCTTTGCCCAGGAAGATCGCCTCTTCGGTCTTGCCGTAGCTCAACGGGCCCATCGCGTCGCTCATGCCCCACTCGCAGACCATCTTCCGCGCCAGCTCGGTCGCCTGCTCGATGTCGTTCTGCGCTCCGGTGGTGATCTGATCGAAGGTCAGCTCCTCGGCGATCCGCCCGCCCATCGAGACCGCGATGCGGTCCTCGATCTGATCGCGCGACAGGTTGTGGGTTTCCTCGGTGGGGAGCTGCTGCGTGAGACCGAGGGCCATTCCGCGCGGAATGATCGTCACCTTGTGCAGCGGGTCGGAGTTGGGGAGCAGCGCCGCGATCAGCGCGTGCCCCGCCTCGTGGTAAGCGGTGATCTTCTTCTCCTCGTCGGTGATGATCATGCTGCGCCGCTCGGCACCCATCATCACCTTGTCCTTCGAGGACTCGAAGTCCTCCATCGTGACGAACTTCTGGCTGTGGCGGGCGGCCAGCAGCGCGGCTTCGTTGACGAGGTTCGCCAGGTCGGCGCCGGAGAAGCCAGGCGTCGCGCGCGCCAACACGTGAATGTCCACGTTGTCGGCGATCGGGATCTTGCGGCTGTGGACCCGGAGAATCCCCTCGCGACCCCGGACGTCCGGTCGCGATACCACCACGCGACGGTCGAAGCGGCCGGGTCGGAGCAGCGCGGGATCGAGCACGTCGGGACGGTTCGTCGCGGCGATCAGGATGACGCCGTCGTTGGATTCGAAGCCATCCATCTCGACGAGCAGCTGGTTCAACGTCTGCTCGCGCTCGTCGTGGCCGCCGCCCAGGCCGGCGCCGCGGTGACGCCCGACGGCGTCGATCTCGTCGATGAAGACGATGCAGGGCGCGTTCTTCTTCCCCTCCTCGAAGAGGTCCCGTACGCGCGAGGCGCCGACGCCGACGAACATCTCGACGAAGTCGGAACCCGAGATCGAAAAGAAGGGAACGTTCGCCTCGCCGGCGATGGCGCGCGCCATCAGCGTCTTGCCCGTCCCCGGCGGGCCCATCAGGAGGACACCCTTGGGAATGCGACCGCCGAGCTTCTGAAATTTCTGCGGCTCCTTGAGGAACTCGATGATCTCCTGCAGCTCCGCCTTGGCTTCGTCGACCCCGGCGACGTCTTTGAACGTCACCTTCTTCTGCTGGTTCGCGAGCAGCTTCGCCTTCGACTTGCCGAACGACAGCGCTTTGTTGCCACCCGATTGCATCTGACGCATGAAGAAGACCCAGAACCCGATCAGCACGATGAGCGGCGCCCACGAGATCAGCATGTTGGCCCAGGTGGGCGTCTGGTCCTGCTGAATGTTCACCACGACGTTCTTGGCGAGCAGCGTATCCATCAGCCGGTCGTAGCCGATCGGGACGACGCTGCGGAACTGCTTTCGAGCGATCGTCTGTCCCTTGACCTCGTTGCCGGTGATCGTGACTTCTTGAATCTCGCCGGCTTCGACCTGCTCCATGAACTCGCTGAACTTCATCGGCGACTCTTGCTGCTGGATCTGGGCGAAGTGCCAGGCGAGAAAGATCACTACGAGGAGTGACATCCAAAGCATGACGGTCTTGAAGGTAGCGTTCACCGCTTCTGCCTCCGGGGAACGCCGGTCTCGCGCATCCTGCTCACTCCTCGGCGTCAGCCGTTGGGCGAGGGATGGTCCCGAGGTACGGCAACCCCCTGTAATGCTCAGCGTAGTCCAGACCGTAGCCGACGACGAAGCTCTCGCCGGCATCGGTCAACTCGAAGGCGGTCCAGTCCGGTTGCATCTCGACCCTGCGATCGTCCTTGCGGTCGATCAGGGCGCACACGCGCAGCTGGGCGGGCCGGTGTTGGCGCATGCTCTCGAGCAGGTAGTTGTTGGTGACTCCGGTGGCGATCACGTCCTCGAGGAGCAGGACGTTCTGGCCCTCGAAGGAGAAATCGGCCTCGAAGACGATGTCGGTCTGGGCGATCCGGCCCTGTTCGTAGTGGCAGCGCACCAGGTGGCTCGTCGTCTCGAGCGGGATCGCACGGATCAGGTCGGCCATGAACACGAGACAGTTTTTCATCAGGCCGATCACGCGCAGCTCTTCACCCTTGAACTGCTCGCCGATCTGGGCGCCGAGCGTCTGGACCCGGGCCTTGATCTGCTCTTCACCAAACAACACTTCTGGCTTCGGTCTCATGGCCCCCGTCTTTGGACTGGCGCGACGCGGGCCGCGGGTTCGAGCCCCAGCCGCACCAGGGTTTCGCCTGGTCTGATGGCCCTCTCGGCGGGCAAGCCAGGCACCCACAGCACGCGATTCCCGCTCGCCACGAGCGGCAGCTCCGCACGTCGGTCCGCCGGAATCCGGCGCTGCAATAGATAACGTTTGAGGCTGACCTCGTAGTTCCGTCGTCTGACGCGGTCGCCGGGGCGCCGGCTACGGACGGACAGCGGAAGCTGGGGTGCCGAGACGACGACATCGCAGCGGAAAGCCCTCGGATTCTCTGCCAGGACCGCGACGATCGTGTCGCCGCCGGGCAGCGTCGCGCGGCCGGGTACCTCGAGCCGCAGATCGAAGGGTCGGCTCTGCCGGGCTGCGCCGATGCGCAGCGCGTCGAATCGGAAGAAGGCCTCTCGGCCGCCGGGCAGCGACAGCCGACGGCCGGAAGGCCGCTCCGAGCGGGCCATTCGCAGGAGCCTATCGATGTGGTCGGCCCCCACCCGGCGCAAGCCGCCGCTGTGCTGGATCGCTCTGCGAAGGGCGCGGCGGCCGAGGGCGACGTGCGCTTGCGTAATCGGCCCCGTCGCGAACACCACGCCCTCGTCCTCTCGCCGCATCCCCGCGCTTTCGAGCAGCTCGTCCGCCAGCGCGTCGAGGGCCTCGGCCTCATCGGCGAGCAGATCCGCGCCGCGTGCGAGCGCCTGGCGGGCGCGTGGATTGAAGGTGGCCTCGAGCGACGGAATCAGCTCGTGCCGGATGCGGTTTCTGGTGAAGCGCAGGTCGCGGTTGGTCGCGTCCTCCCGGTGAGGCAGGTCGTGCCGCGCCAGATGATCGAGCACGTCCTCTCGCGTCACGCCCAGCAGCGGGCGCACCACGTCCCTCTGGATCTGCGGCATCGACCCGAGTCCGGTACTGCCGGCGCCGCGCAGCAGGTTCAATAGCAGCGTCTCCGCCCGGTCGTCCCGCGTGTGTGCCACGGCGATGGCCGCGGCGTCGTGCTCGATCATCACGGCACGAAGGAAACGGTAGCGCTCGTCGCGGGCGGCCTCTTCGAGGCCCCCTCCCTGCCTGTTGGCCAGGGCGGCGACATCGACGCGTTCCGACACGAACTCGACACCCAGCCGAGCGCAGAGATCGCGGCAGAACCGGGCGTCCTCGGAAGAGTCCGGACGCAGCGCGTGATCGAGGTGTGCAGCGACCAGCCCGCCGCGCCACACGGCGCGCAGCGCGTGCAGCAGAGCTACCGAGTCGGCGCCACCTGACAGCCCCACGACGAGCCTGGCCGTCCTCTCAGGCATTCCGGGCAGGCGTAGCGCCTCGCTCGTCGCACTCTGGAGCGCGGTGCCTCGATACCGGGTAGTAGGTGCCTGGTCCGTCACATCATCAATGGTGGCGGTGCAGGGACTCGAACCCCGGACGCCGCGGATATGAGCCGCGTGCTCTAACCAACTGAGCTACACCGCCATGTCGTGACGCGCGCCTTCTGGGGCACAAAATCCCCATGAACAATGGGGAAAGCTTGCACCCGACCGCCGCAAACGTCAGCAGAATCAGTCTACTACGAAAGGGCTGGGAGCCCGCAGGTCGGCCCCGCAGGGCCTGCCACGACCTTCGGGCACTATCGCAGCAGGGCGTCGATGGCGGCGCGAGCGAGCCGGTCCCGCTCCTCCCAGGAGCCGCGGATGTCGGCTTTCACCGCCTCGATGACCGCCAGGGCCTCGCGGAAAGCCTGGAACAGCTCATCCCGCCGCGCCGGCTGCTCGCGCTGGTGGCCATCGGCGACCCAGCCCACGTCCGGGTGGTGAAGCAGATACAGGTCGCCGCGCCTTTCTCGGGCCGCGCGTTCGATCCAGGCGGGGCAGTCGTCGAAGTAGTGGCGGCTGTAGACCAGCGTGCTCAAGAGGTCGGTGTCGTGCAGGACCAACCCGGCCCCCTGGGCCTCGGACTGCTTCTGCGCCGCCTCGAGGGCGGCCTGCTCGCCACGGCCGATGGCGTCCACGTCTGCGTAGCCGAGCGGCCGCGGGTGGCTCACGACGTACTCCCGGGCGTGTTCCACGGACCACGGCACGCCGTAGTGAGCGGCGAGCCTGGTGGCCAGCCGCGTCTTGCCCGTCGACTCCGGTCCGATGAGGACGACTCTGGCCGGGCGGGAGGTCATGCGTCCTCAACGACGTCCGCGGCCCGGGAGAGGAACGACCGTCGCCACTCGATCAGGCCCAGGACCGCCAGCAGGAGGAAAGCGGCGTACAGGACCGCGGTGGGGTAGAGCCCCTGGGACGCGTACATGCCGACGTAGATGGCGTCGACCGCCATCCACACGCACCAGTTCTCGATCCATTTGCGCGTCGTCATGAACTGCGCCACGAGGCTGAACGCCGTCGTGCCGCCATCCCAGAAAGGCAGCGCGGCGTCCGTGCGGTATCTCAGCAGGAGGCCGAGCGCCACTCCTGCGCCTGCCCCCGCCAGGCCGAGGCCGATGCCCCAGCGCGGCGATATGCGCGACACGGCGAGCGCGCCCCCCTCCTCGGCCCCGTGCAACCACTCGCGCCAGCCGTAGAGCATGAGCGCCACGTAGACGACCTGCAGCCCCATTGCGCCATAGAGCCGGGCTTGCCAGAACACCACGATGAACAGCAGCGCATTGGCGAGACCGGTTGGCCAGCACCACACGTTCTGGCGAATGACCAGGACGACGTAGGCGAAGCCGAAGGCCACGCCCACGGCTTCCGGGATGCTGACCATCGTGTGCGACTGCCTCTTCTAGAAGGTCACGTCCAGCGTCACGTACACGCTGCGCGTGGCGAGCGGGTAGTAGTAGGCCGTCCCCGCGAGGTCGTCCTGGCCACTGGCCCCTCGCAGGAAATAGAGGTAGCTGTAGCCGCTCGGCCAGATGCGCTCGGAATCGAGCAGGTTCGTCGCTTGCAAGCGGATCCTCGGCTCGCCGCGAGAGACGAGACCAGCGAGGGAGACAGTGAGCTGGCCGTCGAGGCTGAAGTACGCCGGGGTGCGGAAGTCCGCGTTGCCGGTGTTGTCGAGCTGAGCGACCTCGACCCAGCGCGCCGTGGCGGAGAGCCCCACCGCCTGCCGCGGCGTCCACTCGAGGCTGCCGTTCAGGATCGCCTCCGGGGTCAGCAGCGGCGGTACGTCCCGGTGGACCAACGGTGCATTCCCGACCCAGGCGCCGCCTTCGTCATAGACATCGTAGAACTGCGTCCACTCGGAGATCCGATTCCTGCTGAGGCTGGCAGCTCCCCCGAGTCGCAACTGCCGGACGGCCCGCCAATCGATCTCCAGCTCGAGGCCGCGCCGGTGGCTGCTGGGAACGTTGCGCCGGACGGGCAGGCCGATCTCCGACAGCTCGCCGCTGAGGGCGATCTCGTCCCGGAACTCCATGGCGTAGAGGTTGGCCTTGGCCGTCAGACCGTTTCGTCGCAGCTCGAGGCCAGCCTCGATGTCGAGCGCCTTCTCGGGCGTCACGGCGTGTAGATCGTAGGGCTGGCTCGCGTCGTCTTCCCCATCGAGCATGTCGCTCCGGGCCGGTTCGCGGGACATGCGTCCGATCGTGGCGAAGAAGCCGATGTTCGGCGAAGCATCGAAGCGGATTCCCGCCTTGGGATTGAAGAAGGTCCAGCTCACCGAGCCGAGATCCTGCGAGCCGCGGTACTCGAAGCGGGCGTGGCGCAGCTGGGCGTCGGCCCACAGCCGCGCGCGCCCCGTATCCCAGGAACCCTGAAGGAACGTGCTGTACTCGTTCTTCAGGCCGGTGTTCGTGTATTGGCGCGTGCCGCCCACGACGTCCATGAAGTGATCGCGGCTGAAGTCGTTGACGTGGCCGCCCCAGTTCAGCCCCCAGCGGCCGGCGCGGTGGGTGGCGCCGAGGATGAGCCCGACGAAATGGCCGTCGAGGCCGAACTCCTGCAGGCCTCCGCTGCCGAAGTCCGCGATCCGGAACCAGCCCTGGGCGCCGTTGTAGTAGGCCTGCGCACGCAGGGTCGTCGACGGTCCGACGAGGCGGGTGTACTGCAGGTGGAGCACGTCCTGCCCGAACGCGTCGGTTTCCTCGGGCGTCAGGTCGTTGTGCCGCAGGTTCTCGCGGAGTGTGGCCTGCTCGGTCGCCAGGTACGCAAGCTGCGACTGCTCGCGGCCGACGAATCCGAAGAGCTTGAGCAACGAGCGCTCGTCCTGACGGGTCGCTCCCAAGTAGAAGGTGTGCTGATCGATGCCCGAGTGGTCCCGGAAGCCGTCGCTGGTCTGTGCCGAGAAGCGGCCGAAGAGCGCCAGGCCAGCGCCCAGGCTGCCGGAGTCGACCGCCACCGTGCCGCGCTGGCTGTTCCACGTGCCGAGGCCCAGCTGCGCCTGGAGCCGCGGGTCCGGCGCCGGGTCGACGCTGGCGAAGTTCACCGATCCCCCGTAGGAAGCCGAGCCAAAGCTGGACGTCCCGATTCCGCGCTGGAGCTGGATCGAGTCCACTACGCTCGCGAAGTCTCCGAAGTTGGCGAAGAACAGCGCCTGGTCCTCCGGATCCTGGAGCGGCACTCCGTCCAGGGTGATGTTGAGGCGGGTCTGCGTGATGCCACGGATGTTGAAGTACGAGTAGCCGGCCGCGAGGCCGTTGTCGGAGTGGAAGTTGACGGCCGGAGCGGAGCCTAGCGCGAACGGCATCTCCTGTCCGCGGTTCTCCGCCTCGATCTCGACGCGCTCGAAGCCGGTCTTCGTGACCGGTGTGCGCGCTCCGGCCCGGATGCCCTCGACCACGACGTTCTCGCGCAGATGAGGTAGACGGACCAGCGTGACATCCACGTTGCCGCCGTCCTTCGTGACCCACACCTCTCGCCGTGCCGGCGCGAACCCATCGTCGTGCGACACCACGAGCGTATGTGATCCCGGCGCTGCGGACAGGACCCAGAGGCCACTGGCGTCTGTGCTCGTCTCGCCATCGCCCAGCGCCACCGTGGCGCCGGCGAGGGCACGTCCGTCGGCGTCCCGAACGCCGCCGCCTACCTGCACCCGGACGGCGTCGGAGCGCGGCGACGCCCGGGTAGCGGCGTCATCGGCGACACCCGCCGTCGCGAGCGAAAGGCTCGCGGCAGCGACGAACCCGCGGGCGGCTCGTCCGCGCTGTCCGCGCGCATCGACTTGAACGGCCATTTTCGCGCCTCCCCTCCCGCGAGGTGCGGGAGCCGATCGAGGCGAATTCCCGGGAGTGGCGCGGATCAACGCTTCGAGACTTTTCCTGCCTTTGCTACGCCGGTACCAACCGGATCAGGTTCGAGGGTCTGCTCTCAGGCCGTGTCTAGCCACCCCTAGGCTTCCGCCGACAGGCAGTGTCGCGCGCCAGGCTGGGCGCGTCAACCTCGCGGGGGACCCCGGCCGTTCAGGCATCGGCATCCGGCCTGGTGGCGAAGCTGTACAGGGCGTGGTCGACGCCCGGTGCCGCATGTCCTCGGATCTCCACAGCGAACGCTGCGTGACACTCCTCGCTCTCGAGGACCTCGGCAGGCGGCCCGTAAGCTCGAACCCGGCCCTCGTGGAGCAGGATCAACCGTTCCGCCCACTGGGCCGCGCGTTGCAGATCGTGGACGACGACCAGCACGCCCACTCCGCAACTGCGCACCTCGTCCAGCACATTGAAAAGCTCCAACTCGTGACCGATGTCGAGATGAGCCGAAGGCTCGTCGAGAAGCAGTAGCCGGGGCTCCTGGGCCAGCGCCCGGGCCAGGGTCGCTCGCTGTCGCTCACCGGCCGACAGAGTTCCCAGCGCCCGATCCGCGAGGTGCGCGATACCCGTTCGCTCGATGGCGCTCTCGATCGCGGCGAGATCCTCTCGGCGCAGCGGCATCAGTGGGCCCACATGGGGATAGCGCCCGAGTGCCACGCGATCGCTGACGCGGAGCGCGGTCGGCCCCTCGTCTTCCGCCGTGACGAGGGCGACCTGACGTGCACGTTGCCCGCGACCGATCTGATCGAGGGGGCGACCCAGCAGGCGAACGGCGCCCGCCGTCACCGGGAGCAGGCCAGCCAGTGCTCGGACGAGCGTCGACTTGCCCGCGGCATTGGGACCCACGACGGCGAGCGCTTCGCCGCCCCGCACGGTGACGCTGACGTTCTCGAGCACGCGCCGTCCGCCGCGCACCACGTCGATCGAATCGGCCTCGAGCAACGGCGTCAAAGTCGCCCCTCGTTGGCCCGCAGCGCGAGCAGGAAGTAGGGGGCGCCGACGAAGGCCGTCAGCGATCCGAGCGGCAGCTCGAAACGAATGCTCGCCGTGCGCGCGATCAGGTCCGCGGTCACCACGAGCAGCGCGCCGCCGATGAAGGCGGCGGGTATCAATCGGTGAGAGCGGGGGCCGACGAATGGGCGCAGCGCATGCGGCGCGATCAGGCCGACGAAGGGCACCGATCCAGCTACGGATGTCGCGGCGCCTGCCACGAGCGACGCGAGCACCAGGATGCCGAGCCGGGCGGCATGGACGGGCAGCCCGAGCGCGCTCGCCTCGTCTTCACCCAGCGCCAGCAGGTCGATTGGTCGCGACATCAGCAGCAAGCCCAGGCCGCCGCTGCCGATGAAGAATGCGGCGAGCTGCAGGTGGTCCCAGCTGCGCCCTTCGAGGCCGCCGGCGAGCCAGAACAGCACCGTCTTGACGCGGAACTCCTCGGTCGCGACGAGGAACACCGACGTTCCCGCGCTCGCGAGAGCCCCGATTGCCAGGCCCGTCAAGAGCAGTCCCTGCAAGCTCGGGCGACCCGATGCGTGGGCGATCACGTGTAGTGCGAGGACAGCGACCAGAGCGCCGGCGAAGGCCGAGAGAGGCAAGGCCAGGTAGCGCTCCGCGGCCCAGCCGAGATTCACCGCGAGCACCGCTCCGAACGCCGCGCCCGCCCCGACTCCCAGTAGGCCGGCGTCGGCCATCGGGTTGCGAAAGAGTGACTGTAGCGCGGCGCCGACGACGGCCAGGCCGCCGCCCACGAGCGCAGCGAGGAGGACCCTCGGCAGGCGCACCGTGAACAGGATCGTCTCTCCCGTCTCGTCCAAGGGATGCGAAGCGAGTCCGTCGAGACCGATCGCGGCGGCTAGGGAAGCGAGCACACCGATCGGGCGCAGGGAGACGCTCCCCAGCCAGATTCCCAGGCCAACCGCCAGGACGAGTCCGCCGACGAGGACGAGCCAGACGCGTCGCGAGCGCGCTTCCGTCACTCTTCCCGAGTGAATCGATCCGGGTGAAGCATCGCTGCCAGTTCCCAGGCGGCGTCGGCGGCGTGGTGGCTCAACGTGACGAGTCGCCGCGTCGGCAGTACGAGGATGCGACCCGAGCGGACCGCTTCAGTTCGTCCGAGCAGAGCGTGTTCGCGGACGTCGCGCTCGGAGCCCGGCCAAGTGCCGATGAGAATGGCGTCCGGTTGGGCGGCAAAGGCACGCTCGGCGCCCGGCGGCGCGATGCCCCGAATCCCGAGTTCGGCGCCCAGGTTGGCGCCGCCGGCCGTCTCGATGAGAGCGCCGATCGCCGTGTCCGCGCCGGCCGTCATCCCGCCCGACCAGTACAGAACGCGCGGTCTCTGGACGCCTTGGACTCGTCGCGCCAGCTCCGCGAGTCGCTCGTCGTATCGGGAGATCAGCGCCGCTGCCTTCTGCGGGGTGCCCACGACGTCGCCGAGCGCGAGCAGCGCACGGCGCACGCCGGCCATGTCGTTCAGCCCCTCCATGCGGTGGTACCGCATGCCGGTGCTCGAGATGAGTCGCAGGAAGTCCGCGTCGGTGTACTCCGAGACGACGACGAGGTCGGCCTGGAGTGCGACGAGCTGCTCCATGTCGGCTTTCATGAAGCGAAACACGCCCGGTGCCACGCGCCCGACGATGTTGGAGTTGCCCGGGTCGTCGGCCCATTGCGTCACCGACACGAGGCGTTCGGGAGCCAGCTCGACCAGTACTTCGTCGGCGGTGAGGTTGATCGAGGCGATGCGCTCGGGAAGCGGGTCGTCGGCAAGCGCGAAGGGGCTGCACGCGAGGGCGACCAGGGACGCCAGCACGAGCAGGATCATGGGTGGCCCGCTGCTCCAGCAAAGGGGGGTCTTCACGAGACCCGTCCCTACCGGCCCGACCTGAAGCTCACCCCGACACGTACGGCTCGACCGAGAGCGGCGTAGCCGAGCGCTTCCTGGTACCGCTCGTCCGTCAGGTTCTCACCCACCAGGTACGCGTCCAGGCCGCCGGCGATGGCGAGTCGGACGCGCGCGTCGAGCCGCGAGTAGCTCTCGCCGCGGGTGAGGTCGAGGCCAACGAAGTCGCTGTCCGTGCGCGCTCCCACGAGCAGAAGGTCGGCTCCGGCGCGGACGCGGCCGCTCTCGAAGAGGGCGTGGATCGCTCCCTGGTGAGCGGGCCGCCGCAGCAGCGCTTCGCCTTCCGCGAAGATGGGTGAGAACGCGTTGCCACTCCAGACGATCTCGCCGCCTGTGTATGTGTACTGGCCGCCGATCAGGAGCGCGGGGATCGGTCGCAGCTCCAACACCAGCTCGACTCCCTTCGCCCGCGTTTTGCCGAGGTTGATGTAGCTGCCTTCGAAGGTCGTGAAATCGATCGTCTGGAACGCGATCTGGTCGAGGTAGTCGTGGTGGTAGAAGGTCGCTTCGGCGCGCCCGCGACCATCGAGGAAGCGCTGGTCGACACCGATGTCGAAAGTGCGGCTCTGCTCCGGCTTCAGGTCGGGGTTACCTTTCGCGAAGAAGGACGTGCCGAAAGACTCGAAGAAGGTGGGCTCCTTGATCCCCGCGCCCGCGCTCGCCCGCAGCGTGGTTGCGTTGGCACCGCTGCGAGCCCGCCAGGCCAGGGCGGCGCGCGGCACCGCGCGTGTTCCGTAGCTGTCGTTGCGCTCCACCCGCCCACCCGCCGTGAGGAACACGCTGCCACCCAGGACCGCGCGAAGCTGCGCATAGCCGCCGAAGTTGGCACGCGTCGGTTCGATCAGCTCGCCGCGCCGGTCGCCGAGCGCGCCGGTCTCGTGTTCGACATCGGCGCCCGCGGTAAAGAGTGTGCTCCCGAGGGGCGCCTCCAGCTTGTAGCCGACGTTCGAGCGCCGCGCGTCGTTCTGGAAGCCCTCGGGGTTGGGGAAGTCGGAAACCGGAAAGCGACCCTCTCGGTCATCGTACATCGGCACGAAGGAACCGGAGTCCTCGGGGTTCACGGACACCTGGTCGAGTCGCGAGGTGCCCAGCTCGATGCCGTGCAGTAGTCGACCCGCCTCGTGAGTCATCCGTGCTCCGAGCACGAGGTGATTCCGATCGGAGTAGGCGTCGAGATCGGGCCGGCCGTAGAGCGTCTGCCCGGGCGTGCCGCTGCGACCGTCCGCGAGTCTCGCGACGAAGCGGAGGTCCGTGCGCTCGCTGAGCTCGATACCGACACTCGCGGCGCCCGAGGCCTGCTCGAGGCCATCGTTCGGCTGCCCGTGGCCGGTCTCCAGGCGCAGGAGTCCAAGGTTCCAGTCGAGGTTGCCCGAGGTTCCGAAGCTACCGCCCCGCAGCTGCCGCCATTCGTAGCTGCCCGCGTCGAGAGCTGCGGAGAACCCGGGCCGCTCGCCAGGACGTCCGCGGCGCGTGATGACCTGGATCACGCCGGCCAGCGCGTCCGTGCCGTAGAGGCTGCTCGTCGCGCCGCGCACGACCTCCACCCGCTCCAACTCGAATGGCAGCGCGCCGGCGAAGTCGAAGGCACCGCCCGGCTCATTGACCGCGACGCCGTCGATCATGACTCGCGCGGCGTTCGAGTTGCCCCCGCGGACGAACACGGATCCCTGATTGCCGTAGCCGCCGGTTCGCGCCACCGAGACGCCGGGCATCTCGCGAATCAGATCGATGAACGCCGGCGCCTGCCGGGCTTCGATCTCATCGGCATCGAGCGCGCTGACGCTCATACCGAGATCGGAGGTGATGGCCTCGTGGCGCGTCGCGGAGACCACGACGCGTTCGCGAATGGCTGCCGGTGCGACCACGACGTCCCGCACCTGCACCCCCGCCAGGAGGGAGAAGCTCCTTGCCCCTTCGATCTCGACACCGGGAGCGTCGAGCTGCAGCTCGTATCCGCCTGCCGGGAGCCCTTCGATCCGATAGCGTCCCTGGGGGCCCGTAACGATGGACCGCTCGCCTCCGGGGCCGCGCAACGTGAGCACGAGGTGGGGAAGAGCGATTCCCTCCCGGGTCGAAACCCGGCCGACGAGTCGGCTCCCCGACTGCGCTGCGAGCGGGAGCGCCGCTAAGAAGAGGGCGAGTGTTGCGGCGAGCTGCCTGTACATGGCGAGACTCCTGAAGAGACGGGCGCTTCCGCCCAGATCAAACTTCGGAGGCTCGACGCAGGAAGGGGGATTGGAGTGGGGGTATTGGCGTCGTCGGAACCCGTCATCCGCTGCTCCTTTGCGCGAGAAGCCTCAAGGACGTCCTGGCGCTCAGGGCAGGTTTCCTGACTTCCGGGTCATAGCTTGCGTTCCCCACCTTCCCCGGCCATCTGGCCGAGTGGCGACGAAAGGGGAACGAGCTCACCGGTTACAGTGGCGCGACCGCGCAGGATTTCCACCTGCTTCCCTCTTCCATGCGCGAACCCGCCGGGCCGCGCACGGCACCCTGAACTCCAAGGCAGTGTGCTCCGATAAAGAAGAACTTTCAACCCCTATACTTCTTTACTTCACTCCCTCTCCCCCAAGGGGGAGAGGGCCGGGGTGAGGGGGACCCAGTGTCCGTATCCAACCTTGGACCAGCACTGCTGCCGTTTTCTCAGGCCAGAGCTGCCCCACGCCACCACGCCGTCGTACCTCCCCAGCCCAGCGCCGCCCACTAGGATCCCTCCCCCAATTGGCACCCCGCGTCTTCGCAACCTGCGACATCGGCTCCGAGGCGCTCCAGCTTCTGAGGGATCGCGGCTATCAGCTCGAGGTCTACCCGGACACAGCGCCTCCGCCTCGTGAGCTGATTCTCGAGCGGCTGCGAGACGGCGTCGACGCGCTCATCACTACCGTGCGCGATCGGATCGACGCAGAGGCCTTCGAGCTCGGCGCGGCGAGCGGCCTGCGCGTCGTGGCGCAGTACGCCGTCGGCTACGACAACATCGATCAGAAAGCGGCTGCGCGGCTGAAGATTCCCGTCACGAACACGGCCGACGTTCTCACCGAGGCGACGGCGGAGTTCGCATTCGTCATCATGGGGTGCGCGGCTCGTCGCACCTTTCCCGCCGAGCTGATGCTGCGCGAGGAACGCTGGGCGACCTGGCACCCCTTCCTGCCGTTTCTGGGCAACGAGGTGAGTGGTCGGACCGTGGCGGTGGTGGGTGCGGGCCGCATCGGTCGCAGCTTCATCAAGAAGGCGATCGGCTTCGACATGGACGTGCTGCTCGTGGCTCCGCGTTTCGACGACGAGCAGTACGAGCGCGGAGTGCGCAACGTGATCGCGGCCCGTCACGCGGCCGGAATGTGCGCGAGACCACAGCGATTCGAGCGGGTCGATCTCGACGAAGCTCTCCGAGAGGCCGACTTCGTCTCCCTGCACGTGTCGCTGATACAGCCGGGGCAGGGTCCGAACCCCACGTATCACCTGATCGATGAGGCGCGGCTCGAAACGATGAAGCCGAGCGCCTACCTGATCAACACCTCGCGCGGACCCGTGGTGGACGAGCGTGCGGTCGCGCGAGCCGTGCTGGATGGTGGGATCGCGGGAGCGGCCCTCGACGTCTTCGAATCGGAGCCGCTCCCCGCCGACAGCCCCCTCCGCGACCCGCGACTGAGCGATCGGCTTCGGCTGCTGCCGCATTTCGGATCGGCCGCTCACGCGACGCGGCTCTCGCCGGATCCGGATGTCGGAATGGCGGGCCGCGCCGTCCAGGCGGTCATCGACGTCCTCGAGGACCACTACGACGGTGATCCCTCGCGGATGCCGTACGTCGTCAACAAGCGGGCTTTCGTCTGACGCGACAGCGGTCGCGGTGTCGGCTATCTTGAGGAGGTGAAGGTCCTCGCCCAGCTCGCGGTCGTTGCGCTCGCTCAGATTCCCGAAGAACCGAGCGCGACGCGCGGCTGCCTCTCCTCGAGGACCAAGGGCGTCGTCGTGGAGTGTCGTCAAGCGCTTCAGGACGAGACCGTCTCGACGAACCGGCGCGCCACGCTGCTGCGCGCGATGGCGCTGCGGCTCGCTTCGGAGAGCCGCTGGCTCGAAACCGCCGACGCGTACAGCGAGCTGGTGGCCGTGACACCCGAGGACGCGAGCGCCCACCGTGCCTTCGGCGAGGTGCTGCTGCGCGGCCTCGGCCGGCCGCAGGAAGCGCTCGCCGCGTTCCGCGAGAGCCTGCGCTTGGATCCCGACGACGCCGAGACCCACGGTCTGACGGCGGACGCACTGAATGCCCTGGGCCGTCCCACCGACGCCGTGCGAGCGTACGAAGACGCCCTGCGAATCGACCCGGGCTACCTGGCGGCCAGACCCGCGGCTCGAAAGAGCTTCGAGGCCTCGGAGCGGGGACTCGAGTGGCCGGAGCAGACGCCGGCCGAGGAGCGCGAGCGGAAGTAGACATGCGCGTCACCGACTCCATCCCCGTCTCGACCCGGGGTGACGCGCACATGATCGATCTCACGGCACAGCTTCAGACAGTCGTGGACAAACACGCGATCAAGCACGGCCAGGCGCTCGTGTTCGTTTCGGGCTCGACGGCCGGGTTGACGACGGTCGAGTACGAGCCGGGCCTGATCCGGGACATCCCCGAGGCCTTCGAGCGCCTCGCGCCCCAGGACCGTCACTACCACCACGAGGACACCTGGCACGACGGCAACGGCCACTCGCACGTGAGGGCGAGCCTGCTCGGCCCGTCGATCACCGTTCCGTTTCAAGACGCCTGATGCTCGGAACGTGGCAGCAGGTGGTGCTGATCGACTTCGACAACCGACCACGAAACCGGGAGGTCGTCGTTCAGCTGTCGGGGGATGACTAGTGAGCCACATCGTCATCCCGAGTGAGATCGACCCGCGATGCGAGAGGGAGGGAGCCCGGCGCGTGAGGGACTGACGGGGCGCGGAGCATGGCAGAGGAGTGATCTCACCTCGCTGGCTCCTTCACTCCAGCCTCCCAGCACATCTCGTTCAGGATGACGAGGGGGGTGATCTCAACGTCGGGCTAGGAGTCTGCGCGGCAGTAGTTCAGCCCGAGTGTGTCATCGTGCCTTGTGACCCGAGAGATCATCTTGCCTGGGTTAAACGGCAGTAGTGGGCTCGCGGACGAGTGCTCGCGAGGGAGGACGGGCGGATCCAAGGCCGGGTGGTGGTCATACCCAGACCATCTTCTGATTGAGTCTCCTGAGGTTGAGCGCCAAGCAAACGAGATTCCACTCGGCGCTGGTTTTCTCAAGCCCTCGAAGGCTGAAGGATTGGAAACCAAGCACAGCCTTGATCCATCCGAATGGCGGTTCGCCGAGTTTGCGCCGCTTGTACCACTTGCGACCACGTTTCGTCTTGAGCTTCGCCTTCATGCGGAGCGTCGCTTCGAGCTTCGAATTCGACGTTGGTGGAGAGTCTTTACTTTTCTCTCCCCAGAGCCACGAAACCGTCGATTCCGGTACGTTCCAAGTGCAGTAGGTTCTTTTCGGAACGGTAGCCGGCATCGGCCAGGGCACGCTTGGGCTTCTCACCGGTGTTGGCTTGAGCCGTTTTCAGCATCGGCTCGAGCTGACCGACATCCGCAGCGTTGTTGGTCAACCCGGTCGCAACGATCAGCTGCGATTTCTCGTCGACGGCGGCTTGGGCATTGAAGCACTGCTGGTAGCCACTCGAATCCTTCATGATGCGGCTTTCGGGATCGGTGAAGTTGTCCTGCTTCTTGTCCGGAGGTACGCCAAATCTCCTTTTGAACTTTGGCCCTCGCTTCGATTCCTTGTCATCCCCTGGCCGACGTCCGGCCTGCTGATCTTCTTCCTTCTGACGGGCCTCCAGACGTGCCTTCGCTGCTTGGATTTTCTTGAGCCGTGAATCTCGGCGCGCCAGCTCTTCTGGCAGTTCGTCGCCACGAAAATCAGGACCAAACTCGACGTCTTCCGCAGCATCTTCTTGTTTCGCAAGAGCGGTGATAGCCCGAATCTCTCGACGGAGCTGTTTCTCCGTTTTCTTCATACGCTCGTAGCTCATCGCCTTGTGCTTGCTGGCATTCGCCTTGACCTTCGTTCCATCCAGAATCAACGTCCCAAGCTTGACCAAACCCACTTCTTGAGCCAGACGCACGACTTGGACGAATACAGATCGAAACTGCGACAAATGGTCACAACGGAAATCACTGATCGTCCGGTGTGCCGGGAAATTGCCTCCGCTCAAATAACGGTATGCGACATCCTCTTCCAGCTTCTTCGCGATCCCACGAGACGAAAACGTCCCTGTCGCATAGCCGTAGATCAGAACCTTCAGCATCATTCGAGGATCGAATCGTCGGTTCCGACGTCCATCGCCCTCGTAGCGCTCGTAGAAAGCACGCACATCCATCGCCTCCACCGTATCCGAGATGAAAAACGAAAGATGACCCTCCGGAAGCCAGTCTCGCGGATTCGACGGAAACAAACTCGATCGGTCAGGACTGTACGGACGGAAACTCGTTCCCATAACTTCAAAAACGCTCATTCACCCGATTTCGTTCCTGCCGCGCAGACTCCTAGCCACGGAGGCGGGGAGGCTACGGAGAATGGCCCCGCGACGTCACGCTGAAGCCGGGCTCCCTCTGTCACGCAACACGGCCCGATCTCTCTCGGGCTGACGGTGCCCTGTCCGTTCACCCGTCTTGGGCCGCCTAACGTAGAATCCCCGTTCCGCTTTTGGAGAGGTGCGAGAGCGGTTGAATCGGGCGGTCTCGAAAACCGTTGAGCCTTCACGGGCTCCGTGGGTTCGAATCCCACCCTCTCCGCCATTCATTGTATTTATGTGTTGATATTGCTAGTCGTTTCGAGCTTGACCCGCGCTCAAGAACAAAACCCGCCCACAGTTGGGCTACCGAAAAACCGGGTGCCCCCGCTGTCTTCGGGTTGGCGCCGCGGCCGGCAACGGCGTACGATCCATGCGGAAGGTCGTGGAGGTGTCTGTGCTACGTCTTTGGGCTCTCGTTGAAGGAAGGACCCTCGTGCTTGCCGTGGTAGCGAGCTGCTTCCTGCCATTGGTGACAGCATCCGCGGCTCACGCGCAACGCGATTTTACCCGTTTTCAAGGGAAGGTAGTCGACGAGAAGGGACGTCCCCTCGAAGGAGCAACGATCCATCTGACGGACGTTGCCCGTGGCCGAGAGCGCGACAACGAGACGAACGATAAAGGTGAATTTCGTTTTCGGATTCTTCCCGGCGAGTATGAAGTCACCGTCGAAAAAGAGAAACATCACGGGGTACAAGAAAAACTGCGCTTCCGCAACCAAGCGCCGACCACTCGGGAATATCAGCTCGTCATTAAGGTCACGCCTGCCGAAGTTGCGTTTCGCCAAGGTGTCACCGCGTTCAACGCCGGAGACTTGGAGGAGGCAGCTCGGGCCTTCGAAAAGGCAATAGAGCTTGCTCCCGAGCTGATGCAAGCTCATACGAATTTGGCCGCGGTCTACACTGGCGTGAGCCGGAACGAGGACGCATTGCGCGAGCTAGAGAAGGCCGTCGAGCTGGCACCCAAATCGTTGCAGATCTCGGTCCAGCTCGCCGCGACCTACGCGCAACTGAGTCGCTTCGAGGAAGCGATCGCGGCCTTCGAGACCGCCCTGGCGATAGAGCATCAGATCTCAGATCCCGCTGTGCACGACGCCTGGATGAACCTGGGGACTCTGCACTTGATCAGGGAAGGGACGCGCGAAGCCATCGGGGCCTTCGAGAAGGCCCTCGTCTCCAATCCGAGCTCCACGAGAGCTCTCCTCTCGCTCGGTAAGTGCCTCTTCAACATCGGAGAGGCGACCGAGGCCGTCAAGAGATTCCGCCAAGTCGTGGCGGTGGCGCCAGACTCGAAGGAGGCCGGCGAGGCGAGGACCCTCATCGAGGAGTTCGAGAAATCGCCGAACGAGCGATAGGATCCCTTTACTGGCGCCGAAATTCTCCTCAGCGAGATGTGATTTCGCGGATCTGCTCGATTGAGGGATTTCAGTGTCCCTTGCTCCGGATCGAGCTCCAGGGATCGCTCTAGATAGGCGGCTAGGAAAACCCGAGCGTGGTCAAAGCGGGGTTCACCTCCAGCGCGAGGCGAGACATCTCGTGATGCGACGTTCGTGCTCATCTTTTTACGCCCGACGTAATCGCTTACGTGCCCGGTAAGGGCGGGCCGCGGCACTCCGATGTGCGGGCGCTTCCTTTGAACTCATTGACGGGCGTCAGACGATCGGGGGTCCCACTCTTGCCAGATGGCCCGAATTTTGCTAGATGGCCCGAGTGAATGCCTCTCGCTCGTCGATGGACAGAAAGTCAAGAAGGTGTCTCTTGATCCCACCCATCGATGGTGTAGATTGCACCGAAAGGTCGGTAGTGTAGCTTGCCCGTAGGAGGGAAACGATGAAAAAGTATCATCCCCAAGTGCTAGTGGGATCCTTCGTCGTGATGTTGAGCCTCTCAGCCGTGGCCACGGTCGGGGCTCAGGTCGGAGACGCGAGCCTTAGTGGCTCTGTCAAGGACTCGCAAGGGCTCGTGCTGCCTGGAGTGACGGTTACCGCTGAGAGTGAGGCGTTGCTCCGCCCCAGGACAACGGTGAGTGACGGCAGCGGCCACTACCGGCTGGCCAATCTGCCACCCGGCGAGTACACCATCACCGCGGAGCTAACCTCCTTCTCGGTATACAGACAAGAAGGGGTGCGGACGCGTGCTGGTGCCAACTTTGCCTTGAACATGGTCCTGCAAGTCGGTGCGGCCGAGACGGTCACCGTCACGGCGGAGTCGCCCATACTGGAGGTGACGAGTCCGAGTAACCTGCTGAACATCGACGGAGAGTTCGTCCGCGAGGTACCCTTCTCCGACGGTCAGTTCTGGAGCGACGTCCTCGACGTGACGCCGGGCGTCTTGACGCGCCCGCATAACGATGGCAGCGGGCGCCAGAACTACTTCGGCAACGCCGTGGACCACCGGGACGCGGTCCTGCTGATGGACGGCTTCGTCGCATCGAACTACAACGACTCGAACATCAACCGGACAGCGCTGAGCACCGCAGCGATCGAAGACACGCAGGTCAAAGTAGGCGGTGTCGACGCGGCGTCACCGTTGGGCTACGGCCTCGTGTTGAACGCGGTGGGCAAGACCGGCGGCAACCGGTTCTCCGGTTCGGCGAAGTGGACCTTCCAGGACATCGACTGGAGCGGCGACAACACCGGCGGGGAGGGCACACCCGCCACCCGCCAGATCAACCAGGGCGATTTCTCGTTCGGTGGCCCGATAATTGGGGACAAGGTGTGGTTTTTCACCGCGGCCCGCGTTACCCGCAACCGGACCAACTCTTCCCGCGCGCCGGAACGGACCGCGACCCTCAAACAGCTCTTCAACGTCGACACGTTGCAAGGAAATACCTTCGACGGTTTTCAGCCGTACGCCAAGCTGACGGCCCAGCTGTCGGACACACACACCTTCTCGGCCGTGTATCAGGCCGACCGGCTCGACCTGGTGACGACGGCGCAAACCGCGGCCGCTGGAAGTGTTGTCGACGGGCGGCTCGCTGTACGGCGGCAGGCTGATATCGGTGTGGGGGGACAGCGTCACGACGAACCTCGCAGTCAGCTACAACAACAAGGGCGGCAACGACCGGTCGAGCTACGAAGGGCTGCTCAGGGACGGCCCGGGCATCGCAATTCACCAGACTGCGGAGGCTGACGGCGGCATCCTCGAGGGCTCGGGCGTGGTGGCGGAAGGTGGGGCCAACCAGTCGGCCGGCTGCTCCGCCTGCATGCAGTTCGACAAGGCGTCGGTGCTGATGATGCGCGGCGATCTGACCTACTACAAGGACGACTTCGCCGGGTCGCACGAGTTCGAGCTCGGCTTCTTCTTGCTGCGGAATACCTACAATCGAACCCAGGAGTACCTGAACGGCGGGTTCATCGTGGAGTCGCACGCGTTCAACGACCCGAACGATCCGTCGGCGGGAACCTCTCCGTTCCACCGGCAGTACGTCACGAGCGATCTGACAGGAAGCGTCATTGCCGACGGTGAAGATGCAGACAGTGGGTTCTATCTCCAGGACACCTGGACGCCGACCGAGCGGCTGACGGCAACCCTCGGCGTGCGCATCGACCTGATAAAGCGGGAGGACGTGCGTCGCGGGTTCGAATATCAATCGAGCACCGAGATCGGTCCCCGGCTGGGCGTCTCGTATCTGTTAACCGAGGACGCGAGGAACGTGCTGCGGGCCAGCTACACGCGACAACACGAGCAGCTACAGGGCGGCCGTCACCCGGTGGCGTCGTTTGGCGGCGAACCCGGCGCCTCCTTCCGGGATGAGTACGACGTGGACGGTGACGGCAGCTTCAGTTCCGTGATCATCACGCCGCCGGTGCAAGATGATACGACGAGGGAGCAGTTCGGCGAACTGAGCCAACCCCGCATCGACGAGTTGATCGTCGGCTACCGTCGCCAGTTCCCGGGCCAAGTGAGCATGGACGTGGCGGGCGTCTTCCGTAGGATCTCAAACATGCTCGGACGGGTCGACATCAACGGCATCTACCCCGACGGGCCTCGCCAGCCCTTCATCGGGTTCGGCCTGGTCGATCCGAACGCGGGCAGAATTGAGCAGGTCCGGAACAACGACTGGAGCCAGATCCACTACCGGGCCCTGCAGGTCACGATCGCCAAGAGCATGTCACGCGGCTTCTCGGCGATGGCGGTGATCCACAAGCAGTGGCAGCATCTAAGCGGGACGTGGAATCCGACCGATCGCGCGGGCTTCATCCAGCCGGACGCGTTCCCGGATAATAGGCTGCTGTTTCGGACGCGGGGTCCCGCCGACCACAACACGTTGCCCGGCTCCACCAACGCCAATATGTGGTTCCCGTATTCGATCCGTCTGGCCGGGGTGTGGCACGCTCCCTACGGCCTGCAGTTGTCAGGCAACTGGTCGATGATCAAGCCCAGTTGGAGTGGTCCGATCGTCGACCGCCTAAGTAGGAATGACCCGGACATTGCCGTTTTCGGGCCATCGACCGTGACATCCGTGACAGGCGTGAGACAGTCGAACCCGTTGTCGAGGCGCGAGCGCTACCGCTTCCCCACGCGAGGGGAGGGGCAGGAACTGTTGCCTCTCGTGCACCAGGTGGGGCTCAGGCTGACCAAGCAGTTCTCCCTCGGCGAGAATCGAAGCCTCCATATGACGGGCGCCGTTCTCAATCTGTTCAACGGCGGCAACGGCTTGGAGTTCGCTCGCGGCGGCGCGAACCGCTCGTACTCTGGGCCCACGATCTTCCTGCAGCCGGGCAATCTCCAGCCGCCCCGCTCGTTCCAATTGGCTGGGGAAATTCGGTTCTGATCGGCCTCACGCCGCCGGCTGTTTCCAGCCGGCGGCGTGTTTCTCTCCATAGGTCCCGTCCGGCTGAGTCGTGACCGACGCCTCGCGCAATACTGGGGGCGTCGGTTAGCTCCACGCGACGAGCGGGCCCGGGACTCGGGCTCGCTCATTTGTCGACCGCCGCATCGCGTCAGGTTCTCGGGCCTGGGCGAGCGACCTCACCGGGACGAGGCGTTGGCAGCCAAGGCGTGCGGTCGAACATCCATCAAAACGCCGTTCATGGTCCGGGGGTCAGACCGATCCGAGGGTGAAAGTCAAATGATCAAGAAAATGATGAGTTCGGGCGCAGCGATGAGATCGATGCCATGGCGGGCGGGCGGCCTGGGGCTACTCGCGATCGCGGTGGGGACCCTGCCTCCCCACGGCGCTCAGGCGCAGGGACTGCCCGACCCGGGATCTGACGGCGCGGAGAACGTCCACCTCGTCGGGTACAACGATCTGCAGGGCCGACAGTCCCTGCAGCTGACCACGCGGTCCGGCGCCGAGAACGGCAACTGGGTGTACGTGGGTCACCAGCCGAACCGCCGCCCCAACTCCGAGAACGAGGGCCAGCTGAACCACCTCACCGGCGAGCTGGAGATCAACGGGACCTCGCTGATCGACATCACCGACCCCGCCAAACCCACCTTGAAGTGGCACATCCCGGGCATCTCAGGCGCCAACCATCGGTCCGTCTCCGTGGTCTACGGCTACGAGCACGACGGCACGGGCCATGATTACCTCGTCCGCAGCGCGGACACCGGCGAGGACTTCCGCTTCCAGATTTTCGACATCACGGATCGCGGCACGAACCCGGAGAACATCAAGCTCGTCTCGGAGATCACCGGCACCCCTCCCGATTCCTGCGGCCCCGGCTGCGGTGGGCCCTTCATCATCCGCGCGCACAAGGGCTACTGGTCCGAAGAGTCCGGCTACTACTACACGAGCTCCGGTGAGCCCGGATTCCGCAACACGTTGCAGCACATCTGGGACCTCCGCAACCCGGCCGAGCCCAAGTGGGTGGGTCGGGCCTGGCTGCCGGGGATGAAGGACACCGAGGACGAAGCGCTCTACCAGGGCCAGTACGTGCACCACCCGATCATCGACGAGCTGAACAACCGGATGTACATCGGCTTCCGCAATACCAGGGGGCTGATGGGAAGCTGGGACATCTCCGACCGCAGCAACCCCACGCTGGTCTGGTCCAAGGACACGAAGCCGCCGAACCGCGGCCCTCACACGCTCACCCCGATCGTCTACGACTACGTCCCCAACGTCGGGCCCGAGGCCCTGCCGCGCACCTACCTCCTGATGAGCGACGAGGCCGGCGGCCGCGCCGACATGGCTCCCTGCCCGGTCGGCGTGCGGACTCGCGTTTACATGTTCGACATCACCGCGGAGACCCATCCCACTCAGGTGTCGCAGTGGGAGGTCCTGGTCGGTGACTTCTGCCAGAAGGGTGGGCGCTTCGGACCGCATCAGCACGCGGAGTTCGTGAACGGCCGGCTCAACCGCCACGAGGATCGCATCGCCTGGGTCGCCTACTTCAACGCGGGCGTGCGGGTCCTCGACGTCTCCAACCCGTTCCAGATGCGCGAGATCGGCTACTACATTCCGAAGACCAACGAGGACTCACACCCGATGTCTGAGGGTCAGAAGACCGCCATCCAGATCAACGACGTCACCCTCGACCATCGCGGCCTCGCCTACGCCACGGATCGGGTGGGCACGGGCGTGTTCATCCTCGAGTACACCGGCCCCAAGCCGCAGATTCCCCAGGCGCCGGGGAGCTGAGCGGCTCGCCAACCTCCGCGAGGCCTCCCGTCGTTCGCGGCGGCCTCGCGGTACCCCTCCCGGCTTACATCGCGGAGGGTCGGGTGAGGCTGTGCAACCTGCGCGATGGTGCGCGGAGCAGCCCGTCGGTCCGCCTCGACGACTGGATGTGCCCACGTCAGGGCGCCAGGCTCTGCGATCGCGTTCGTCGCGCACGCCAAGGCTCGCTCTCGCGGCCGGCCTCGCTGCAGCAGCGCAGGGAATCGCGAGCCGTTCACGGCGTCATTGACTATCTCCTTGGCTCGTGGGTGATCCGCTCACGAGCCTGACCCGTGTGACAGTATCGCGATTCGCCTCACGACGCCGAACATTGATGCTGGCAATGATTTAGAAGGCAGGAGAAAAGAGGTAACGAACGAAGAAGGGGGACTACCTACCTCGGTTCGATCAATGTCTTCTCGCTGATCGCATGCCTCCAGTTGGTGCATCAGGCCGTTTCTAGGATCGCGAGGTGCGGGCTCACGAGCGGTCGATGCGATCAAGCTCGTCCACAACCAACGTCGGTGCCGCTTTCTCAACCAGGCGGTAGAGGGCGGCCGGAGACACGTTGTCTGCTGAGACAGCACGGCACGCGATGGCGTCGAGCAGGCGCAGCAAGGTCGTTCTTCCGCATCTCCGTGTGGCGGAGACTATTGGGAGGTGCCCGGTGTGATCCCACGCCTCCATGAGGTATGTGTGGGCCACCCAAAGCGCAATGACCTCAGCCGCGCCTTGAGGCAGCACGATATGGCGCGAGATGAGCGAGGCCACGTCCTCTAGCAACTCCGTTCCAGAAACGGATTCCGGCCACGGACCTGGGTCCTCGATCGTCAGAGCGCGCGCCTGGGTCTTGTCCTCGGTCACGGCGCGCTGCTCGCGAAAAAGCGCGGCGTCCACAAGACGCGCTGGGGCCCCGACGCCAAGCTCCTTGACTTTGCGGAGCGCTTCTTCGCGTACAGCCTCTCGGCGCAGGCCATCAGGCTCCTCGGCGAGCATCGTGCCCAACCGCCGCAACGCATTCTCGATGTCGCGGATTTCGGCTCCGGGCGCCAGGTGGCGTAGTCCTGCGGTCTCGATTGGATCTGGGCCGCGCTCCTGCACCTCGGTCTCACGGTCGAACTCAGCCTGAGCCCAGGCGCGATCAGCCGTTTTCGGTCCGGCGCTCATCTCATCACCTCAAGCGCCTCGCCAACGGCCCGGCGACTCGCTGCTTCTGCATCGGCTTGGCGGAGCGCATCGGAGATTCGCCTCAAGGCCACGTCGGCCAACGCGATACGCCGGACACGATCGTGCTCCACGAGAAGTAGTGCCAGGCCGCGGAGTGCAAGCGCGAGTGCTCGTTCCTCGGCGCTCATGACGCTTTAGCCTCAGTGTTGCGGCCCGCAGAAGCGCGGGCGGCTTCCAGTCTCGCGACCAACTCGCGGATGTTTTCGTCGGACTCGCCCGCGATGCGGGCCGCGTTCACGGCTTCAACCTCGTGGGCGGGCCAGCCGATGAGCGGAAACTGCCCTAATTCGTCGCTCCATCGAATAAGGGCACCCCAGGTCCGGGTCGGAGTGGAGGTGGCCCCTGCCGCTACTCGAGACTGTTCGGGGAAATGGCTAGCCAGTACAAAGAGCCATGCTTCATCTTGCTGTGCTCAGACCAGAAAGCTGCGAGCCGCACCAACGTCTCGTAGAAGCTCCTCGTGTCCTGGTCCGGTACATTTAGGTCGGCGGCTTTTTAGACGGCCAGGAGTGTGCCTGACAGGAGACCGTATCTGTTGCTCGTGACCTCAAGACCCGCCTCCACGAACTCGCGGGCTACCAAGCTTTCGAGCGTTCGCCTAGTGACCCGTAACAGGGGGGGCGATGCCAGCGAGACCGTCGAGGCGCCCGGATGGCAAGGAGCCGAAGAGGGAGAATACCGGGAGTATTTGACCGATGAGCGACGCAGCCAGGCGGGATGCATCGGCGGTCGCAGCGGTATCGAATCCCCTGTTACAGGCCACTAGCCATGTCCTTGCGTGGGCCGCGCTTCAGGCCCTTGGCTTTCTCTGCTTCCTTCGACGCTTCGAATCCGATCCGCTTTAAGACCAATCGAAGCTCTTTCCAGGAGAGACCCGTCCCGACGAACAAGCGACGACGTCCTTCCTCGGGGAGCTTCTGTCGGGCCTCGTAGGCCGAGCGCAAGCCTTTGAATACGCGCTCCAGTTCGCGCTTCGAGAGGCCCGTTTCGCGCACCAACAAGTAGTCAAAGCAAAAGATGTCGAGGGGATGAAGTGATTCCACCGTTGGAAACGATTCGCTTAGTCCGGGTTCAAAGACTTCAAGGCGACGGATGGCGGCTGAAGAGAGCGTGTCCCGCGTTAAGAATGCATCGACGTGAAGTGCCAAGCGTTCCTTGAGGCCCTCGACCTTCAGAACGTCATGATGGAGCCACAGGTAGAAGTCGCGCTTTTCTTCATCAGTGAGGAGTCGCTGGGTCGCACTCATAACTCTCCGCCTAGGCGCCCGCGGGAGTCAGCGGCCGCGGGTACTCCGTCGGCCCCTCGAAGAAGGTGGGGCCCTTCGTTTACGTCCCAGTGTCGCCATTAGGCTCGGATCGCGACCACCTCGGCCGACTCGCCTGTCGCGAAGTTGGCCCATGATTCCATCAACTTCCGGCGCCGCTCAAAGAGATCGGTGCGGTTGTAGGCAGCCTCGGCCTTGTCGCGGACGGAGTGCGCGAGTGCGGCCTCGCACACGGCGTGGGGAGCGTTCGTGCGGTCAGCGGCCCAATCTCGGAACGAGCTGCGGAATCCGTGAACGGTGATGTCTGTGGGCCCGAGGCGGCGCAGGAGCATCAGGAAGGCCATGTTTGAGAGGGGGGCCTTCGGACGACCGGGAAACACATATGGGCCGTCGTCACTCAACTCCCGTGCTTGCTTCAAGATCTCGACAGCACGGCTGGCCAGCGGGACCCGGTGTTCGCGCCCAGCCTTCATGCGATTCGCAGGAACCGTCCACGTTTCGGCATCAATGTCGATTTCGTCCCATGTAGCTTTTAGCACTTCGCTCGTTCGCGCTGCGGTCAGGACCAAGAACTCGAAACCGAGTCGCACGGATTCGCTGGCGTTTGCCTTCGGTACTGTAGTCAGAAACTTGGGGACAGCCTGATAGGCCAACGATGGGAGATGTTTCGGCGCCGCACGGTGCTTCGGAAGCACCTTGGTAAGCCCATCGGTCGGGTTGTCTCCGCTGCGGAACCCGGATGCCTTAGCCCAGTCAAGAATGACCTTGATGCGCTGCTTTACTTGGGTCGCCGTCTCCCGCTTGTCCGTCCAGATCGGCGAGAGGGCTTTGAGCACGTCCGCGGAATCAACCGAATCCACGCGCCGATTCCCGAATATTGGGAAGACGTAGTCTTCGAGTGAAGAAATCCACTGCGCGTTGTGTTTGACGTTGCGGAACGACGCGCCATGCTGAGCGTGAACCTGTTTCGCCGCCTGCGCGAAGGTAGGGACGGTACGCCGCGTCCGCTCAGCCAACAAATCAACGCCCTTCCGAGCAAGACTTCGCAGGCGCAACGCCTCCTCTCGCGCCTCACCCAGGCTTACGGTACCCACGCCGCCAAGCCCCAGATCGCGGCGTCTCCCGCCAGTGACGACTCGCAGCACCCAGCGTTTCGCTCCTGAGGGGTCGACGACGAGATAAAGGCCATTCCCATCTGCGTGGCGCCCCGGCTTCTTGATGCCCCGGACACGGACGGTCGTTAGGCGTTTGTGCGGATGGCGGCCCCGAGGCTTGCCTCCCTGCCTCCGTGATTTATCCCTCATAACAGCCCACGGGGGTATCCATTTAACCGGTGTAAACTGAGCCGGTGGATCAGCCTCGTGCTGGCACGCACTATCCGCGGTCCGTGGGCGAGTTCCAGGCCTGGTTCCGGACCGATGCGGACTGCCTGGAGTGGCTGCGGTGGCCCGCCAGCTTCGCCTGCTTGGACTGCGGCCATGATGGGGGCTGGCGGCTGGGCGACGGTCGCTTCATGTGCTCAGGGTGCGGCGGCCGTACGTCGGTGACAGCGGGCACGATCTTTGACCGGACGCGCACGCCGCTAACGGTTTGGTTCACCGCCTGCTGGCTGTTCGCCACCGGCAAGGACGGGATCTCGGCGCTGAGCCTGAAGCGGACGCTGGAGATCGGCTCCTACCAGACCGCGTGGGCGATGCTCCATCGGCTGAGGTCGGTGCTGGTGCGCCCGGGCCGGGACCGGCTGGCCGGGATGGTACAGGTAGATGAGACCTACATCGGCGGTGAGGAGGCGGGGCTGCGCGGCGGCCGGGCCAAAGGCAAGAAGGTTTTGACCGGGATCGCGGTGGAGGTCCGGGAGCCGAGAGGATTCGGACGGTGCCGGATGCTGCCGCTGACCGATGCGTCGGCCGCCTCGTTGCACGCCTTTGTAACGGCTCACGTCGAGCCGGGCGCGAGGGTCGTCACCGACGGCTGGCAGGGCTACCGCGGGCTGGAGAAGCTCGGCTACGTCCACGACCGGCGCAGCCAGCGGGCCGCCCGAACCCGCGGGGAGGATCCCGGTGAGCTACTGCCCGCAGTGCACCGGGTCGCCTCGCTAGCCAAGCGGTGGTTGCTGGGTACCCACCAGGGCTCGGTGAACGACGCGCACCTGGCCAGCTACCTGAATGAGTTCGCGTTCCGCTTCAACCGCCGCACCTCCCGCAGCCGCGGGATGGTGTTCTACCGAGTGCTCGAGCTCGCCGTCGCCCACGACCCGGTGCGCTACCAGGACCTCATCGCCACCCAGCGGCCCCGGGCAGTGCCGCCCTCGCAGCCGCAGGCGCGCGGGCACCCGCCGAGCCTGGAGCGCTCTCCAGCAAACCGCCCGTGGAGAACTGCCAACCTGGACTCCTCCGGTTAAATGGAGACCCCCAACAGCCCACATTCTATATCGGATCTCGGGGGGTATCCATTTAACCGGTGTAAACTGAGTCGGTGGATCACCCTCGTGCTGGCACGCACTATCCGCGGTCCGTAGGCGAGTTCCAGGCCTGGTTCCGGACCGATGTGGACTGCCTGGACTACCTGGAGTGGCTGCGGTGGCCCGCCAGCTTCGCCTGCTTGGACTGCGGCCATGATGGGGGCTGGCGGCTGGGCGACGGTCGCTTCATGTGCTCAGGGTGCGGCGGCGGTGATGTCCCGTCGCTTGTTGAAACTGAGCGGCGGCAGTTCACGTCCTAAGCGGCGTTTTCCTTCTCGTCAAGTGCTGCGTCTCGTGCTCTGAGGGCAGCGATCAGTTTGGGCATCTCTCGGTAGCCTCTGATACGCCGGAAGCGCTGCTCGGCATCCAACACGGCGGCGCCACACCAGCGGAGAATCATGCGACCTCCGCGCCAGCGCTTCACGCGCCGCGAGACTCTGCGGACGCTGCCAACGAGGTTGTCGATCGGATTCGTTGTTCGCAGCGACAGCTGGAGCCGTTCGGGGAGTTCGAGCTCGATGACAGTGAGCGTCTGGTCGAGGCCCTCGCGCAGGGAGGCGGCAGCGCCAGGATGCTCGGACTCGAGACGGGTGGCGAGAGCCTCGAGGAGCCGCTTCGCCCGCTTAGCGTCGCGACACTCGTAGGCTTGACTCATCGCCCGTCGCACACCAGGTCGCATCGACTCCGGCAAGTGGTCGGCAACGTTCCGCTTCTTGTGCTCCTGGCAGCGCTGGATGAAGGCACGGCCTCCGAAGACGTCCCTGCAAGCCTTGTGTAGAGCCTTCGCTCCGTCAAGGACGATGAGCAAGCTGCGGTTCGTCTGCAGACCGCGTGAGGCGAGATTCTCGAGCAGGGCTTTACAGGCCCGAGCGTTCTCGGTCGTCCCTTCCCACAGGCCCAAGACCTGCTTCTTCCCGTCGTTTTCGAAGCCGAGCGCCACCAGAACGACGTGATCCTCAAAGTGAATTCCGTCGATCATCAGCACCGCCAATTCCAGTCTTGACAGATCGCGACGCTGCAGCTTCACCAGGTGTCGCCGTGTTCCTTCGAGGAAACGCCGGCTGACGGCACTCCGGCTCTTGCCCCGTTCCGGGACTTCGACCGGAAGCTTCTCTAACGAACCCGAGTAGCCTCGTGTCGACACGCCAAGGATCATCTGCTCGAGGGCCCGTTGCTTCAGTGGATCCTCACGAGACCATTCCGTCCACGCCGGCAGCTCGAGCTCGCGGCCGTCGACCGACCGAACCCGAGGGCGCGGCAGCGTCACCCGACGTCCGCCCATAACCAGCGATCCGACCGTCGTTCCGTGGCGATGAGCTTTGCGATCCGCGTTCTGCTTGTAGCGTGGCCCGCACAGCACCTCCTGCTGAGCACGCAGCATCTCGATCGCCTGGATCGTTCCGCTCGCGATCACAGTCTCGAGTAGCGTCTGACGCATCAGTTCAGCCAGCGGCGACGCTAATTGACCAACAACCTCTTGGGGGATGGCTCGTCTGCTGATAGCTTTCTTCATGGCGGCTTTCTCCTCTTTTGATCCAGCCCGATGATCCCATCGGGCCGGAGAGGCCGCCACTCAACTTTCAACAGATTTCGGGACTACACCCCCTTGAAGTTCAGCTCTGGAGACAGCTCGCTCGTCTCGATCGACCAGCTTTGCCCACCGCGCTCGCCGGAGTGACAGCTGGTGCAGGGTTCGCCCTGCGTCAGGTGGTCGCGGTGGGCAAAGCGGGCGCGCCAGAGCACTGGCTCGGCGGCGGCCACCGGCGTCATCCCGCCAACCGCGGAGATCTCGTGGCAGATGCTGCACCCGCTCGAAAGTGCGGCCAGGGCGGTCTGCTTCGCTTCGATCTGGGCCTTGCGGCCCGGGTCGGCGCTCTCGATGACGTCCAGCTGGCTCAGCAGATCGCTGCGGCTCTGCTCGAAGCTCTCTCGTGGCAACGGCGCCGCCGCCACGCCCTGTGCCCGTAGGGCGGCGGCCGCTCGGACCAGCGCGCGTGCCTCGTCGCGCGCGGCATCGTCTCCCGCTGCGTCGGCCGCCGCGAGGATCTCTTCGAGTCGCCCCAGCCCCGCAACCGGGTCGGCCGCGGTCGCCTGCTCAGCCAGCCGCTCTTCGATGTGGCTCAGCTCGGTCTCGAGCGTCTGCTCTCTGTTGGAGAGGTCCAGCTCATCCTCGAGCGCGGTCGGGCTGGCGAGAGCGAGGCGGCGCTCCAGCCGCGCCTTGCGCGCCACGAGCTTCGCTCGCTCTGCGGCGAAGCCGGCCGGGTCGAGCTCGCTGTGCAGCCTCCTCAGATTGTGCAGGACCCACGGGTCTTGGTGGCTGAGCTCGAGCTTCAAGATCTCCCCGTCGTACTCGTCGAAGTCGTGCTCGTTCAGCTGCCACTCGCGTATGCGCTCCTCGCCGACGGCCACCGACATGGCCTCAAAGCCCACCAGCTCGCCGGCGGCCGCCGGGTCCATGCTCAGATCGCCGGCGTGACAACCCGCACACGCCAGCTCGAACGACAGCGGGGTGAAGTCGCCGCTGCCGGCATCCAGCTGATGGCAGCGGGAGCAGGCGTCGGCGGTCACGTAGGGTCGCCCGGCTCTCCGTCGCGCTCACGTGAGTGAGGTGGCTGAAATGTAGGCCGGTCGTTTGGCGCTCGTCGCGGGCCAGCACCACGAACTCCGTGTGGTTCCCGAAATGCGCGAAGGCCCTCTCGAACTTCTCCTCGTCGGCGTGGCACCCGGTGCAGCGGGCTTCATCGACGACGGCCCGCTCCGTGTCGGCACCTCGATGCTCGACGTGGCACAGCGCGCACGCGACGCTCGGCGCCGCGGCAGCCTTGCCCGCATCGAGGCTGCCGAAGAAGACGTGGGCTCCGTTCGTCATTCGACCCGCGGACGCGGGATCGTGGCAGCGCTGACAACGAATGTCGGAGGCCCCGTGCTGGGGCACGTGGCACTCCTGGCAGCGGGACTCGTAGAGGGCGTGCTGGCTGGACAAGTGCCGGGTGAGAGCGGACCGCGAAAGCCTGCCACATGACCAACGCCGAGTCCGGCGAGCAGCAGCGGATACGCGCGCCGTGGCTCGACGAAGCGTTCCGTGCGCTTCGGCGTCCCCCAGCTGACCTTGCGAGCCAAGGCCTAGTGACCCGTAAGCGAGAAGTCGGAAGCGGCCAGGGCGTCGAGGCGCCCCGATCCGCAAGGCGAGAGGAGCGGAGAATACCGGGAGTATTTGACCGACGAACAACGCAGCGGGCGGGGATGCATCGGCGGTCTGACGCTTTCGAATCCTCGTTTACAGGTCACTAGTACCAGAACCAGCTGAAGATGTGCGCAGCGGTCAGCGCCATCAGCAGCGCGGCCGGGGGGACGTGAAGAACGAGCCAGTGTCGGAGCAGCCCCTGTAGGCGGTAGTGGGCGTCCAGCTCCATCTTCTCGGTGACGATGCTCTGGAGGTTCTCGACCTGCTCCCGCTCGTTCTTGGCGACGTACCGGGCGATGTTCTCGAAGCTGTCGAGGGCGCGCTGGTGTCCGGCCCGCACGTCGAACAGGTAGGCCCAGGAGGGCGAGGGGCCGGCCAGTGCCGGCCTCACGTCACTCTGATAAAAGCGCGCGAGCGTTTCGCTGGCGTCTGCGACCAGCTCGTCGGCTTCGTCCCGCAGCTGGTCGGTCAGCTCTGGAATCCGCTCGTAGAGCGCCTCCACGCGGAGCCCCTCGGCGAGCGCCGCCGGAATCCACTTTTGAAGCACGACGCCCGCGATTCCACTCACGGTGGTCCACACCGACAGCCCCAGCAGCCACCAGCCGATGCCGCCGTGCGGCCATCTGAAATCGGTGTGAATCAGAACAGCGAAGAGCGCCAGAACGCCGAAGTAGATGTGGGCCTGAAGCCAGAGTCGGGCCGTGCCGAACGGGCGTGCGCGCGGCCGCCGGGCCGGGTACGCCATCTCGAACACGAACAAGATGACGGCGAGCACGCCGAACCCGAGGCCAAAACCGCGGCCGGGGCTCCAGGCCCCTGCCCAGCGAGCGACGAGGAAGAATACGAGAAAGACCGTTCCCAGCGCGACCGTCAGCTTCAGGTTGCGAGGCTGCTTCAGCTTGAACCCGGCGACGACGCTCATATCACGTGAGGGTCTCGGTCACGCGTTCCATGTCCTTGAACGAGATGCGGACCGCCGAGCCGTGGGGACACATCTGCACGCACGCGGGTCCCTCGGGGCGCGCCTGGCACAGATCGCACTTGGCGGCCACCTCGACGGGCTTGCCGTCCGGGCGCTTCTCGTCGCGCTCGACCATGATGATGTTGCCCCACGGACAGCGCTTGGCGCAGTTGGTGCAGCCGATGCAGGTGTCCTCGTTGATGGTCACCTCGAGGTTGCCGATGCTGCGTGTGATCGCCCCGGTGGGGCAGTCGACCATGCAGACGGGGTCGGTGCATTGGTAGCACGCCGTGGGCACGAGCCAGTTCCGGTACTTCTCGCCCTCGCGGATGAAGCGCGGCTCACCCCCGTGGGCGTCGGCGCAGCCGCGCACGCACTCGTCGCAGCGCGTGCAGGTGGCGAGGTCGATGAGCAACACGCTGTCGCCGTGCAGCAGGCCCGTCTCCATCGCCATCTGCATGTACTCGGACGAGGTCGGGTCGCGCGTCACTGCGCCCCGCATCTTGAGCCGCGCGGCGAGATCGGCCCAGAGCCGGTCCTCCGTCTGCTTGTCGGTGGCGACGCGCTCGAAATCGGCACGCGTGAGCTTCACCAGCTCGACGTGGTCGAGCGCTTGGAGCGTGAAGGGCCAGGTCGCGTCGAGCAGAAGCGCGGAAGCGCGGAAGTGGTCCCCCTTGCGGAGATAGGTCACGGCGAGGTCGGACGGCCCCACCTGCACGCTGACCTTCACGTAGCCGCCCCGAACCAGGTAGAAGCTGTCGGCCGTCGTTCCCTCTTCGGCGACGACCTGGCCCGGCTCGTAGGAGTGCAGCTCGGCGCGCAGCTTCAGCTCCTCGATGGTGGCGGGAGGCAGGTTCTGAAACAGCTCGACGCTCTGGAAATGCTGGCCGAGCGAGCGCTCGCGGTAGCGGTCGTCCAGGAACTTCTTGAAGGGCTTCGACGTGGCCGTCAGCATGCGAAGCCCCGGCAAGCGGATCTGCAGCAGCCGGACGTCCGTCTCGGCACGCACCGTGGCCGAAACCGGGTAGCGGGACAGGGCGCTCAGCTCGCCGAAGATCTCACCGGCCTCGAGCAGCGTGCGTCCGCTGGAAGAAATGGGGGCTGGAACCGCCGAGAGCGTCAGGCTGCTGGACGTCCCGCTTCTCCCAACCATCGTCTCCGCTTTCGGTCGGGCGCCGGGGCGCGGTCCCGAGACGTGGCCGCCGCCGCGCACAAGCGGCATCTGGGAGAAACGCGGCTGCAGGCCCGTCAGCACGACCTCGATGGTCCCTGAGATGATGTAGTAGGCGGAATCGCTGTACTCGTCTTCGCGAAGGATCGTCTCCCCCTCGGAGAAGCTGACGATGTGCATGTACTTGCGGACCTTCTCGATGTCCTTGGGGCGGGGCTTCTCCGGGATCCCAGAGAAGAGAGGCAGATCCACCAACAGCTCGGGCTTCGCGGGAGCGGGCAGGCTGGGCGCCGGCTCGTCCGACGCCAGCAGCCCTGTCAGCAGCGCCGCCCCGCGTCCCCGAAGCTGCGCGAGCTGCGCCGCGGCCGGCGGCATTGGGAGGAGCTCCCGTGCTTCCGCGGGCTCCGTCGTCGGGACGATGTCGCGGGCCAGCGGCAGATCCTCCGCGATCGACGGCGCGGCGCGCGGTGGCGGCGCGACGCTACCGGAATCGGATGGATAGTCGTCGGGCAGCGTGGGCATGGGTTCGTCCCAGTTCCACGGGGGTGTCGCGGGTGTCGCCGGCAGCCCCTGCTGGATCGTCCTCGGCGCCGCTGCCGCCGGCGCCGCCGCCGCCGGCGCCGCAGGCCGGGCCGGGGCCGGCGCGGGGCGTGCGCTCACGGCTCGTCCAGCGGGCTGCGCTGCGCTGATGCTGGCGTAGTCGTAGCTGGCGTGGTCGGACCCGTCGGGAGTGAAGGCTCCCGTCCAGTGCACGATCCGTCGAAGCTCGCTGCCCGCGTCGAATCCCGCGCCGTCCGGGTGGCCGGCGCTGGCCAGGGCCGCCTCGGGCGTGACGTGGCAGTCCACACACAGCTTCGCGATTCCCGCATCGTTCAGATGCAGAGCCGCCATGCCCTCGGGGAGCGACTTCTCGTACGAGGCGGCGTAGGGCTGTTGAGCGTGCACCTTCAGCCATCCGCTGGCCGCCCCGTGGCAGCTTTCACACGACACACCGGAGCGTACGCGATTCCGAATCACGGTGGCGTGGCAGGCGACACAGCGTCCGGCAGGCGCCGCCGGGTCCGAGAGGCCGATGGCCGCGGCGAAAGCCTTTGCCTTCGGATCGTCGAGTTGTTTGTGAGCGTTGAAGTGGGCCCTGCCGCCGAACTGGCGAGGTTCCTCGCGGCTCCAGCGGTCGACGGCCGGCTTGTGACACTTCTGGCAATCGCAGTAGCCGACGACATCCCCCTGAGCGTAGGACGACGACGCCGAGGCTGTCGCGACCAGCGCCCACGCAATCCGCGTTCCGAATGCCCGGCCGCTCGTCACAAACCTCACGCGGCTCGGTTATCAGCCAGCGGCACCGCATTGTCAAGCGTTGCCTCGACCCGAGTGTTGATGACCGGCGCGGCCGGGGCGTAGGTTCACCCCTCAGCGAATCCTGAGTGACACACCCCAACGATGAATGAATGGGACGGGCACGATCCCGCGCTTCGGGCTGACGACTCCCTCTGAAGGAAGAGCGCTCCCGTTGCCGGCTGTGCTAGTGCCCAGGATTCGGCCACTGGCGTTCGTCGTCGCGATGCTGGCGGCCGGTCTGGTGCTCGCCCAGGAACAGACCCTGGTACTCGAGGACGGCAGACGCTTCCAGGTGGTCGGCGGAGGCGCATTCGAGGTTCCAGCGAGCCAGATCGCGGAGCCTTCCCTCGATTCGATACCAGTCGCCGATGGCCCTCGTGGCCCGGCGGCGCCCGCCCCGCCCGGCACCCGGACGCTCGTTCTCCAGGACGGCAGACGCATCCAGGTCACGCGCCTCGAGCGACGCGGCGATCGCGTCCGACTCTCGACGCTCGCCGGAGACACGTTCGAGGTGGCGGTCTCCGACATCGTCGAGCCTCCGCTCGAGTCGATTCCCATCGCTGGGCAAAGTCCTGGTCCCGACGAGGTCCGCGAGCAGGTTCTCGAGCTCTCGGACGGACGCCGGATCAATGTCTTGAGGCTGGCACGCCGGGGCGGGCTGGTGATTTTTCAAACGACCCGTGGTGAAGGGTTCGCCGTGCCCGAGACGCAGGTCGTCTCGCCGCCGCTCGAGAGCATCCCCGTTCTCGATGCCGAAACGGCGCTCGCCGAGCCTGAAGAGCCGGAGCCGCCTTTTGCCGCGGAGCAGCCGGAGGCCCCCGGGCTTCCCGAACCCGCCGTCCCGGCGCCCGTGGTTCCCGTCCAGCCTGACGTCCCGGTGGAGGGCGTGCCGGACTTCGTGCCGATTCCGGATCGCTGGACGATCCCGTTCCCGCAGATTCCCCGGCGCACGGTGGAGGGGCGAAGGATCGATCCGTACAACCAGAACATCCTGAAGGGCGACGAGCCGGTCATCGGCGACTCGGTGTTCCTCGTTCTGGGGGCGACCCTCGACACGCCCACGGAGTACCGGCGCATCCCGGTCTCGTCGAGCATCAGCCCCGAGCGGCCGGCGAGCGACGCGTTCTCTGGCCAGGCGGAGCAGTTCTTCACGACGCCTCGCCTCTTCCTGTCGGCGGAGCTGTTCAAAGGACAAGCTGCGTTCAAGCCAAGGACCTGGGCGCTCAAGCTCACGCCTGCTTTCAACGTGAACTACCTCGACACGCAGGGCCTCGCCGACCGCGACGTCAGCCTGGACGGTACGCGCAAGGGCGATCACGTTTCGCTCGAGGAGGCCTTCGTCGAGGTCAAGATCGCCGACCTGTCGCCGCGCTACGACGCGGTGTCGCTCCGGGCGGGGATCCAGTTCCTCGTCTCCGACTTCCGGGGCCTCGTCTTCAGCGACTTCAACCTAGGGGCGAGACTGTTCGGCAACCTCGATGGGAACCGCTGGCAGTACAACCTCGCCTACTTCGAGCTGCTGGAGAAGGAGACGAACAGCAGGCTCAACAGCTTCGACTCCCGCGAGCACGGTGTGATGATCGCGAACGTCTTCCGACAGGACCTGCTGGCCGATGGCCACACGCTCGAGCTGAGCTACCACGGCAGCCGGGATCGCGCCACAGAAGAGGCGCACTACGACGCGAATGGCGCTCTGGTCCGCCCGGCCCGCATCGGCGAGGCCCGGCTCCACGACGTGACGACCCACTACCTCGGTGTTGCGGGAGACGGCCATCTCGGCCGCGTCAACGTGACCCACGCCTACTACTACGTGTTCGGCGAGGACGAGGACAACGCCCTCGCCGGACGGCCCGTGGACGTCCGCGCCCACATGGCGGCGCTCCAGCTCTCGGTCGATCGGGATTGGGCCCGCTTCCGTACGGCGGCTTTCTTCGCGTCCGGTGACGGCGAGCCCACAGACGGGACGGCGAGCGGCTTCGACGTGATCTACGACTTCGCGAACTTCGTCGGCGGCCCGTTCAGCTTCTGGACGCTGACGCCGATTCCCCTGACTCGAACCAACGTCTTCCTCAAGGGCCCGTTCAGCCTGGTGCCCAGCCTGCGCAGCAACAAGTTCGAAGGGCAGGCGAACCACGTGAATCCCGGTGTCGTGATCCTGAACCGCTCTTTGGACCTGGACCTGACTCCCAAGCTGCGCGCGACGCTCAATGCCAATTACCTGCGCTTTCACCGGACGGAACCGCTCGAGGAGCTGCTCTCCCGCCCCGACATCGGTCACGGCATCGGTGTCGACCTGGGCGCAGGGGTCCTGTATCGCCCGCTGCTCAACGAGAACATCGTCATTACCGCCGGTGTTTCGGGGCTGATCCCGGGCTCGGGTTTCGACGACCTCTTCACCTCGACGTGCCGCATGCCAGGCTGCGGCCAGGACACCCGGAGCTACTACAACGTCTTCTTCAACCTGAGGCTCCGCTACTGATGCCGAAGCGACGGCGTCGCACCGTGCCCGTGGCGCTGGGTGTCCTCGTGTCGGGCGCGTGGCTCGGAGCCTCCTTCACGGCGGGCCACGCCAGCGAGGTCGGCGCGCGCGCGGCGCCACCGCGCCAACAGACTCAGGCCGAGGCGGACCGCAAGAGCAACGGTTGCGTCTCCTGCCACGAGCAGACGGATCAGAAGACGATGCACGCCTCCGAGTCGGTGGTGCTCGGCTGCACGGACTGCCACGGCGGCGATTCCTCGCTGAGCAAGGCGGGCCCGCCCGGGTCCGAGGTGCATCTGAAGGCGAGCGAGGGAGCGCACGTGACGGCCCGCGACAAGCAGCTCTGGAGCGGGTCTCGAAATCCGGAGCGAAGCTACACCGCACTGCTGCGTGAAGTCCTGGCCTTCGTCCGCTTCATCAACCCGGGTGATTTCGGCGCGGCGCCGTTCGCCTGCGGCGGCTGCCACGAGAGCGAGGTGCACAACAACCTCAAGAGCATGATGACCCACGGTGGCATGCTCTACGGCGCTGCGCTCTACAACAACGGCGTGCTCGCCGCCAAGGATCCCATCATCGGCGAAAGCTACGGACCCGACGGCGAGCCGCGTCAGGTCAACACGGTTCCGCCGCCGCCGGCCGAGCAGATCCGAGACGACGGGATACTTCCCTTTCTCGTGCCCTTTCCGCGTTGGGAGCTGGGGCAGCCGGGCAACCCCTTCCGCGTTTTCGAGCGCGGCGGCCGACGCCGGATCGAAGTGGGTCGCCCCGACGTCTTCGAGGAGCCCGGCAAGCCGGACAGGGGCCTTTCGTTGCGCGGTCCGGGAACGAATCTGCGCACCGACCCGATCGTGCTGGGCGCGCAGAAGACGCGACTGCTCGATCCGTTGCTGTCCTTCCTCAGTACGAACGATCAGCCGGGCGACTACCGTTCGAGCGGCTGCAGCGCCTGCCACGTCGTCTACGCGAACGACCGTGACGAAGCGCACTCGGGTCCCTACGCGGAGGCCGGCAACCGCGGCCAGACGCTCACAGCCGACCCCACGATTCCGAAAGACGAGTCGGGCCATCCGACTCGCCATCAGTTCACCCGCTCGATCCCCACCAGCCAGTGCATGACGTGTCACATGCACCCCGGGACAAACATGGTCACGACCTACGGCGGCTACACGTGGTGGGACAACGAAGCCGACGGCGAGCACATGTACCCGAAGCAATCGCGCCAGCTGAACGGCGCGGAGCGCGACGAGATTCAGCGGCGCAACCCCGAGGGCGCTGCACTCCGTGGGCTGTGGGGCGACGCCGAGTTCTTGGCCGACGTCTCCGACCTGAACCCGAAACTCGACGAGACGCAGTTCGCCGACTTCCACGGTCACGGCTGAGTGTACCGTGCGGTCTTCAAGCGTGACCGCAAGGGCAGGCTCCTCGACGCAGACGACGAGGTCATCGCCGAGGGCGAGCCCGAGAAGCTGGACCTCGCGGTGCATCTCAAAGACGTCCACATGGAAAAGGGCATGCACTGCGTCGATTGCCATTTCCTACAGGACAGCCACGGCGACGGCAATCTGTACGCTGAGCCGCGCGCCGCGATCGAGATCGATTGCATCGATTGCCACGGCACGCGCGACGCGCGCGCCAGTCTCGAGACCTCGGGTCCGGCGGCGAAGGGAACGTTCCTGGACGACGCCAGGACCCCGTGGGGCAAGCCCAGGATCGAAAGCCTGGAGAACGACGCGGGCGGTGTTCGGGTGGTCCAGCGCAGCATGATCGAAGAGAACGCCGAATGGCTGATCCCGCAGGTGTTCGATTCTCTGGACATGAACGAGCGAGCCGCGGCTCACCACGATTCGACCCACACGCCCGACAAGATGACCTGCTACGCGTGTCACTCTTCCTGGACGACGAGCTGTTTCGGCTGTCATCTCTCGACGAGCTCGAACGAGAAGAAGCCCAACCTGCATAACGAAGGTGGCGACAGTCGCAACTGGACGCAGTACAACTTCCAGACGCTGCGCGACGACATCTACTTCCTCGCCAAGGACGGGCACGTGACGGGCAATCGGATCGCCCCGGCCCGCTCGGCTTGCGCGGTCCTCGTCTCCTCTCAGAACCAGAACCGCGAGCAGCTCTACTCTCAGCAGCAAACGGTGTCGGCGGCCGGTTTCTCCGGCCAGGCTTTCTCGACCTACGTCCCTCACACCGTGCGAAAGCGCGAGACGAAGACCTGCACGGACTGTCACGTCTCCGAGGAGAACGACAACAACGCCTGGATGGCGCAGCTCCTGATGCACGGCACCGGGATGATGAACTTCATCGGTCGCTACGCCTACGTCGGCGAGGGGAGCCACGGTTTCGAGGCCGTCGCGGTCACGGAGAGCGACGAGCCTCAGGCGGTGATCGGCAGCGGCCTGCACGAGCTGGCGTACCCGGAGCGCCACGCTGAGCACGTGAAGGACGGGCGAGAGCTTCGGACCGCACGCCGCCACGGCGGCAACGTCCTGTCGCTCCAGCTGAGAGGGGAGTACCTCTTCGCGGCCCAGGGCGAGGGCGGCCTGCGTATCTACGACGTCGCTCAGGTCGACCACAAGGGCTTCAGCGAAAAGATCGTCTCGGCTCGCTTCTCGCCGCTCGGTCAACGCCTTTACGTCGAGACCGCATTCGCGACGTCCGTGACGCTGCCGAGCACCATGACGATCGACCCTTCGCGCGATCAGCTGCCCGAGAACATGGAGCAGACGGTGCACGCCCTCTACGGCTACGCGTTCGTAACGGATCGCGAGGAGGGGCTGGTCGTGGTGGGCCCCCTCGACACGTTGCTCGACGGCGATCCCCGCAACAACTTCATCGAGCGCGCGGCCACGTTCGATGGCGGCGGCGCTCTGCGGGGCGCCACGTCGATGTGGATCGCCGGCTCGATCGGCTATGTCACGACGCCGGGCGGGCTCGTCGTGCTGGACCTCGACGACCCGACGTAACCCCGGATGATCGGTCAGATTGGCGCTCCCCTACGCGAGCCACGTGCCGTCGCCGTCCAGTTCCGCTACGCCTTCGTGATCGATGCGGAAGGGCTGAAGGTTCTGGATGTCACGGACGTGACGCGAGCAGGCAAAGGTGGCCAGCCCCGCTTCGTGGAAGGGGCGGCCGTAGCCATAGAAGGCGCGCGCGGTCTCTATCTGGCGCGGACCTACGCGTACGTGGCGAGCGGCTCGAACGGGCTCGCCATCGTCGATATCGAGCGCCCCGATGCGCAGCGCCTCGACCAGATGTTTGACGCCGGCGGAGAGCTGAACGACGCGCACGACGTGGGGATAGGAGCGACCAACGGCTCGATCTTCGCCTACGTGGCGGACGGCCGGAACGGTCTGCGCGTGATCGAGCTGATCTCGGCGAACGAGACGCCGGGCGCCTATGGCTTCAGCCCGCGCCCGACGCCGAAGCTGATCGCGACGTACGAAACCGACGGGCCGGCCATCGCGCTGTCGCGAGGACTCGATCGCGATCGGGCGGTGGACGAGACCGGTCAGCAGCTCGCCGTCTTCGGCCGCCGCGGCGCGCGGCCGCTCAACCTCGAGGAGCAGCAGAAGCTCTACCTCCGCGACGGCCGCCTGATCCCGCAGTCGAATCCGGATACGAACTGACATCGGTCGGCGCAGGCTGACCGAAGGATCCGTCAGCCCTTCCGTCGGGACGCTGACGATCGAGAGACGAGGAGCAGACGGATTCTTCGCTCCAAGCGGGGACGATCGGTCTCTCAGAATGACGAGGGTGACGAACTTTCGATCGGGCCAACGGCGATTGACGGATCGCCTCCTCGTCATCCTGAGGCCGGGTCAGTCCTGCACGGGTCGAAGGATCCGCCGGCGAGGTGAGATGAGGATCCAGGTTGATTGTCTTTTCTTGGACCGACCACGCCGGGTCTCCCGAACCCGCCTGGCTCCTTCGACTCGCGTGGCCCCTGAACTCGCTCAGGATGACGTCTACTTTTCGTTGGTATCCCGCATCTCGAGCGCACCGCGGTAGAGGAACCAGAGCGAGGCGATCTGAATCAGGTGATACAGGTCGTTCTCATTGAAGTGCACATGAGGTGACACGCCGATCTCCGGAGCGCCGCTCCCACCACCCCAGTGAGGAAGCCGATCAAGAAGAAGCGGAAGCCTCCGAACTGGCCGGCCCGCGTCGCTCGCTCGAGCAGCGCCAGCACGATCAGCAGGCAGGCTACCGAATCGATCACGACGTACAGGTACTCCTGGTGCTGGGTCATCCAGGCGAGAAACGAGACGAGCTTGCCTCCCGAGAACGCCACGAGCAGCGCACGGGCGCGTGGGCCGGCGTAGGCCACGGCAGTGCCGACGACGAGCAGGCAGCTCGCGATCCCGATGCACGCCACGACCGCGAACCAGAGAGCGCGCTCGGCGAACGGGTAGAGGAAGGGACGCATGCCGTGCCACGTGCCCCCGAGAAACGCTGCGATCGCCACCGTCGCGAACGCGAAGCTCCAGATGCGCAGGCCGCGCAGACGTTTCACCAGGGCGGCGCGGTACATGCGTAGGGCAAACCAGGCGGCGGCCCCCGCGAGCAGGGTGTCGGTGAGCACCATCATCGTGTCGAGCCGCTGTGCGCCCACCGGCAGCTGTTCGCTCTACACGCCTGGAAGAGCCGGGACGCTAACTGGCAGCAACGGAAGAGGCCTGTCGGCGTTCGAAGCGCACACGGCTGATCCGACGCCGGGAAGCGGACATGACCGTCGCGCTCCAGGGTTCAATCTCATCCCCTACTTTCGGGAGTCGCCCCAGGCGGGAGACGAGGAACCCTCCGATCGTGTCCGCTTCGCTGTCGGGATCGATGCCGAGGACGTCCGACGCCTCGGGAAGCGGCACGGCACCTGCCATCACGATCACCGAGTCGCTCTCTCGCTGAATCCAACGCTTGTCTTCGTCGAGCTCGTCGTGAATCGGTCCGACGATCTCCTCGAGCGCGTCTTCGAGGAAGGCCAGGCCGACGATGGTGCCGTGCTCATCGACGACGAGTGCGACATGGGTGTGTTGGTTCTGCAGGGCGACGATGAACTGCCCGACGGGTTGTGTCTCTGAGACTGATGGCAGCGGGCGCGCGAGCCTGACGAGATCCAGCGGCCGAGCGTCGATCATCTCGGCGATGACGTCACGGCTCAAGATCAACCCGACGGGATTGTCGAGATCGGGATCGCCGAGTGGGTAGCGCGAGTGCCCGCTCTCCCGGACGATGCGGAGATTCTCCTCCAGGCTCTTTGCCTTGGAGAGGTAGGTGACGTCGACCCGCGGCAACATGATGTGCCGGACCTCGAGTCGCATCATCCCCAGGACGTTCTCGCCCAGCGCCTCCTGCCGAGTGGAGATGCGCCCGGCCGCCGACGCGGCGCGCAGCATCGCGCGCAGCTCATCGACGTCGTGGATCTCGGAATGCGCGTCCTCGTCGGAGACGCCCACGGCACGGAGCATCCAGTTGGAGATCGCGTTGATCAGCCCGATGAAGGGCCGGAACATCGTGGTGAAGAAGATCAGCGGGTAGGCCACGAGCAGCGAGGCCGGCTCGGGCTTGTGAAGGGCCCAGATCTTCGGCGCCTGCTCGCCGATCGTCATGTGCAGGACGGTGATGATGCCGAGGGCAATCGCGAGCGCGACGAAGTGGAGAAGGCGGCTGTCCGCCACCGGGAGTCCGGCGGCCTCGGCGCCCATCAGAATCAAGCTCGCCACCGCGGGCTCCGCCAACCAACCGAGGACGAGGCTGGAGATCGTGATGCCGAGCTGACACGAAGAGAGATAGAGGTTGAGGTCGGCGAGTATCGTCAGCGTGGCCTGCGCCTGGCGACTCCCGGATCTCGCCAGGGTTTCCAGGCGCGTGCTGCGGACCTTGACGAGGGCGAACTCCGCCGCGACGAAGAAGCCGTTCAGGGCGACGAACAACGCCGTGACCGCCAACTTCCAGGCCGCCGCCCAGGCCCCCGCCGACTCCACACCGCTGGTCATCCGGCGCAGTGTATCGGTTGTAGGGGAGGGCTGTAATCGCGGCGTCACTGGTGTACGGTCAAGACCGACGATCTCGGCACGGGGGTCTTGTGAGCTTTCTCGAAACGAAGCGGTTCAAGCTTCTCGTCGCTGTCGTGGCAGCGTTGTTGCTGGTCGTCGTGATCCTGCAGAACACCGAGCCCGTCGACACCCGGGTCCTCTTCATGACGGTCTCCATGCCCCGCGCGGCGCTGCTCGGGCTCGCCGCGCTGATCGGCTTCACGCTCGGTCTGATGACGGCCTACTCGCTCGTTCGTCCACCCCGCGAATAAGAACGCGACCAACGTGGAACGGCTCGTCACCCACGTCGTGATGGACGAGCCGGGGGCCTCGAGAAGATCCACGCCCGGCGCGACTATCACGGAGACCTGCACGACCAGAACATCATGGTCCGTCGCCGCGGCGTGTTCTTCGAGCTGAAGCTCGTCGACCTCTACAACATGGGCCGGCCGAGCGCGGCGAACATTCGCGAGGAAGTCATCGATTCGATCCGCTTGCTCTACGACGTGCTGGGTGGACAGGGGTACTACGCTTCACAGCGACCGGAGATTAAAGCGATCTGCCGCGGCCTCAAGCGGTCGATGATCGCGCGGCGCTTTCCAACTGCCGGGCACCTGAGGCAGCACCTCGAAGACGTTCGGGTGGTCGGTCGCCGAGCCGCCGATCTCGGCCCGCTTCGGGTGACGCGATATGCTGGGCGTCGAGAGAACCGATGACCCAGGTGGAGCCCGAGATCTCGCGCGAGCGCGGACCGTTGTTCTTCACGCTCCTGGCGTTTCTCGTGGTGGTTCTGGTCCTCGCGGTCTGGTTGTTCCGTCCCTTCCTGCTGATCATCACGGTCTCGGGTGCGGTGGCGATCTTCCTCGCGCCCGTGAACAAACGACTGATCGGCATGCTGGGCGGCCGCGCCACGCTGGCGGCGACACTCCTCACGCTGCTCGCCGCGGTCGCCATCCTCGTCCCCGTGCTGACGTCGGCGACGGTGCTGTCGCGGCAGGCGGTCACCATGGTCGAGCGCATCCGCCCGCAGCTTCAGCCGGCAGCGCTCCAGCAGGTGTGGAACGACCAGATCCTCCAGCGTTATCCGAGCCTCAAGGAATACGTCGACGACGAGACGCCCGCCAGGATCATCGGGCAAGAACTGTCGAACCTGACGCGGACGATGAACCGTCTGGTTCAGAGCACCGTGGCGGGCCTCACCACGGCGATCGTGGATTTCGTCATCTTCCTGATGGTTCTGTTCTTCCTGCTACGCGACGGCAAACGCCTGGGCCAGGAGCTCCGCGAGATCTCTCCGCTGACGGCCATCCAGGAAAGCCAGGTGGTCGAGCACCTGGCGCAGACCGTCCGCGGGATGCTGCTGGCGATGGTGGTCGTTCCCGTCTCCCAGGGTGTGATCGCGTACGGTGGCTTCCTCATTTTCGGCGTCCCCGTTCCGTTGCTCTGGGGCGTGATCGTCATCCTGGCGGCGCTCGTTCCGGTGCTTGGGTCGCCACTCGGGTGGGTGCCCGCCGTCCTCTACCTCTTCGCGACGGCGGCGACCTGGCAGTGGGTGGGGATGCTGCTCTACGGCTTCTTCGTCATCAGCTTGAGCGACAACATCATCAAGCCCATCGTCCTCCACGACGCCGCCAAGATCCATCCGTTGCTCGGGTTCTTCGCGATCTTCGGTGGCCTTCTGTCGTTCGGCCCCCTCGGGTTTCTCGTCGGGCCGGTGATCTTGTCGCTCGTGCTCTCGGGATTGCGCATCTATCGGCTGGACGTGCTCAGGCAGATGCCCGCGACCGAAGCCGCCGACTCCCCAGCCTCCGAGAGCCTCCCGCAGGAAGTGAAGTCGGCCTAGTCCGTCATCCCGATCGCGCGAGGCAGGTCTCTCCGCGACAGTGGTCGATCCCCGTTTCTGACCCAGCTCCGTGTCTCCTCGATCGGGATGCCGAGAGATCGGAGCCAGCCGTTCCTCAGAGGATTCGTCACCCTGAGCGAGAACAGTCGAGGGGACGGGAGTGAAGGGGCCAGCGAGGTGAAATGACTCCTCTGGCATCCTCCGCGCCTATCCAAGGGGCACGCGCCGGGCTCCCTCAGTCTGACGGTGCTGCTGATCTCCTTCGGGATGACGAGGTGTTTTGTCGGTTCTCCGTGTCTCTGCGCCTCCGTGGCTGCCGTCTATCGCTGGCTGAGTCGATCAGGCCAGGCGGGGCAGGATCGCCGTGGCGAAGCTCAGCACCAGGAAGAAGCCGCACATGTCGGTGACCGTCGTGAGGATCGGTCCGGAGGCGAGGGCGGGATCCTTCTTCAAGCGCCTCAGGATCAGCGGAACGGCGCCGCCCAGCGCCACTGCGAGGATCGTGTTGAGCGCCAGTGCGCCGCCCACGATGAGCCCCAGGTAAGGGTTCCCGTTCCAAAGCCACGCGAGCGTGCCGAGCAGGGCGCCGAGCAGCGTGCCGTTGATGATTCCGACACCGGCCTCCAGCCACAAGACGCGCAACACCTCGTAGGGGCGCACCAGGTCGAGACTCAGCTCGCGGAGCGAGACGGCTACCGCCTGGTTGCCCGAGCAGCCGCTCATGTCCGAGATGATCGGCAGGAACACCGCGAGAGTGATCGCCGCCTGGATCGTGTCCTGGTAGAGGGCGATGACGCTCGCGGCGATCACGTTGAGCACGATGTTGATGCTGAGCCACGAGAGTCGATGCCACGAGCGCTCCAGGAGCGGCATGCTGCGCAGCTCCTCGCCGCCCACGATACCCGTGAACTTCATGAAGTCGCGCTCGGCGCGCTCGCCGACCGCCTCCTCGACGTCGGCCGGGAGAGCCACGCCCGCGAGGTGACGCTTGTCGTCGACCACCGGCAGCCCCACGAGCGGGTTCTTGTCGAGCAGGACCGCCAGCTCCTCGATTGGAGTGTCAGTGCGCACCCTGATCAGGTCGCGACGCATGATTTCGGCGACGGTGCTGTGCCGCGGCGCCAACAGAACGTCGCGCATGCGCAAGACGCCGACGAGCTTTCCATCGGCGGCCACGGCGTACGCGTACTGAACGTTGTAACGGGCGTACTCTTCCGAGTTGTCCTGCAAGTCGTCGAGGACCTGCTGCAGCCGGGCGTCGTCCTGGACGGCCAGGTACTCGGTGACCATGATCGCGCCTGCGGTGTCTTCAGCGTGGCCGCTGAGCCTGCGGACGTCGGCGGCCTCTTCTGGGTCCATGTGCTCGAGAATCGCGGCGGCGTCTTCCGGCTCCAGCTCCTCGAGCACGTCGACCTGATCATCGCTGGGCAGCTCGTCGACGATCGCCGCGGCGTCTTTCGGCTCCAGCTCCTCGAGCAGATCGCCGGCCTGCACGTCCGGAATTTCCTCGAGCAGCCGCGCCGCATCCTCGGGATCGAGCATCTCCAGCAGCCGCCCCCTGTGCTCGGCGTCGAGCCGAGAGAGGGCGCGCGCGACGTCGCTCGCCTTGAGCATCGCCAACAGGCTCTTGAGGGCGACGACGTCGCCCCGCTCGACCTGCTCTTCGATCCGCTCCCAGGGCTCTCGCTGGTAGTCGTTCGTCATGGGGGTCCTCCTGTCGGCTCTTTGCGGGGCTGCAGTTGGCCTGTCGGTCCCCGAGGGGGGGTTCGGCGAGTCTACGTGCTGCTCGTCTCTTCGTCCGTGCTGAACTCGAGAAGCTCTCCGAGTCGACGGTAGCCGCTGACCCAGTCCGCTGCGTCAGCCAGCTCGGGCAAGCGTGGCCGCAGCATCTCGAAGTGCGTGTCTTGCGCGTCGAGCAGCTCGACAGTGAAGGGAAGCTCCCGGATCAGCTCGACGGTCCGCACGATGCGATCCAGAACCTCGCGATCCTCCGGGTTTGCCCTGAGTGTTGCCAGCTGCCTCGCCAGGCTCTCGGTAACGGCGAAGGAGAGACCCTCTTCGTCGAGGGCGGCACCATCGTAGCGGGCCGCCTCGAGCTGCGAGCGGATCGTGGCGGGGTCCGGGTCGTCTTCGGTGAACGCCGCGCGCAACCGACTGTTGATGACGAACTCGGCAGTGGTCTTGAGCGCGCTCGGGAGTGGCACCGACAGGTCCCCGAGAAATCGCAAGAGCGGCGACTGGTTCTCGTAAACCTGAGAGAACAACGCCGCCGTCTCTCGGAGCGTCGTCTCGAGGAGCTGCTCGATGATCTTGCGTTGCTCGTCACTGAAGAGCGAGCTGAGTGTGTAGCTCGTCTCTCCGAAGTGGCGGTCGATCACCCGGATCACCTCGGGAAGATCGCCACGGCCGAACGCCTCGTCCGCTTCCGCGACGAGCGCCGCGTAGTTCTCGAGATCGTCTGTTCGCCTCACCCCGGCGTTCACGTTGTGGTCCCCCAGATGAACCACGCCGAAGCTGAACTCGTCGCTCTCGCCGCTGATCGTCGACGAGAGTCGGCCCGTTCCGATCGAAAGGCGGGCCTTGCCTGCTCGCGCCGTGTGGTGCTCACCGCGCTGCATCCGGTAGGCGTACAGCGACGCGTCGTCGTCGTCGCCGTTCCAGACGGATGCAATCGCGTAGTGTGCCGCGGCCTTTTCGAGATCGACGAACGATGGATCCACGGAAGCACGATAGATGTCGCGTCCCGTGCCCGCCGCCTGTTTGTTGCTCTTGGCCTTCTCGAGTCGTTCGAGGAACCCGGCTTCGAATGGCTCGCCGAGCAGCTCTTCGGCCAGATGCAGGCAAGCCCCCGCGTAGCGGATCACCTGGGTGGTCTCGATGCCGGCGAGGTCGTCGAAGAACCACCCGCAGCTGGTGTAGGCGAGCATGGCGTGTCGCTGCATCTCGAGCAGCTTGATGGCGCGAACCTGGTCCTCCGGCCCGAGGCGGCCCCTCGCGTGCTCCGAGAGAAAGCGCTGACGCGACTCCTCGCTCCGATCGAGGATGACGTCGATGTACGCGTTTCGAGCGGCCCACGGCTCTCGCAACAGTCGGCCCGCCTGGGCCTCGAAGCGGGGGGCCAGCTCGTCGCGCAACCAGTCGAGGGCGTTGCGCAGCGGCGTGCGCCACGCCTGGTTCCACCCGGGGTGCCCGCCGCTGCAGCCGCAATCGCTCCACCATCGGCCGACGCCATGGACGCAGCTCCACGAGGTCTGCTCGCCCACTTCGGCGATCTGCGTCGGCGGGTGGCGCTCGAGGTGCTCGCCGTAGTTGGTCAGCCGAGCCAGGCCCTGACTCTCGATCCGGTCGAGGGCGAAGGCGAGGGCCATCTCGCCGTGGCGGTGATGATGACCGTACGTCTCCCCATCCGTCGCGATGTGCACGAGCTGCTGCGCGTCGGAGCCTTCGTCGAAGGCACCCATCAGGCGATCGACGAGATACTCGCCGCGGTTGAGAAGGCCTTCGAACGCGACGGCTTGTGACACGGGCCCGTCATAGAAGAAGACGGAGATGCGTCGTCCGCTCGAGAGGCGGACCTCGTAGGGTTGCTTGGGATCGACGTTCGCCGCGCTCGTGTCGTGCCAGGTTCTCCCGCGCCGCTTGCGGGTCCGGCTCGCCTGTCGCGGCGCGAGGATCGTGAAGCGAATGCCGTGGGCGGCGAGCAGGTCGAGGGTCTCGGCATCGACGGCGGTCTCGGGCAACCACATGCCTTCGGGGTCGCGGCCGAAGCGGTGCCGAAAGTCGGCGATGCCCCACACGATCTGTGTCTCGCGATCGCGGGTGTTGGCGAGGGGCATGATCATGTGGTTGTAGGCCTGGGCCAGGGCGGAACCATGGCCTGAGAATCGCTCTCTGCTCTCGCGGTCGGCCGCCAGGATGGCGGCGTACGTCTTCGGCTCGTGGGCCTCGAGCCACGAGAGCAACGTCGGCCCGAAGTTGAAGCTGATGCGCGCGTAGTTGTTGACGATGCTCACGATACGGTCGTCGTCGTCGAGGGTGCGCGCAACGCTGTTGGGCCGGTAGCACTCCGCGGTGATGCGCTTGTTCCAGTCGTGATAGGGGTACGCCGAGTCCTGTGCCTCGATCGCCTCGAGCCAGGGATTCTCCCGCGGCGGCTGATAGAAGTGGCCGTGGATGCAGATGGCGCGATCAGCGGTCATGGGCTCGTCAAGCCCCACTCGCGCTCCAGGGAAGGGCCACTCATCAACGGAGCCACAGAGACACGGAGGCACAGAGAACGCACGGAGGCACGGCATGCTTCGATCGAGCCTGTTCCCAACCCAGGCTGGTGTGCGCGATCCGGGAGCAGTCCGCGTCCTCCGTCTCTCAGCCAACCCGCTCGTCGAGCGACTCGCAGCCAGGGGCCAGACTCGACTGAGCGGTGGTGCTCGGCGTGCGGTTTCTCCGTGTCTCTGTGCCTCTGTGGCTATCCGTTGATCGTCGTTGCCGCCACGCCGTCACTCGCTTCCACCTCGTCCCCGCCATCGATCGGTTCGGCGTCTGCGTCCTCCCGGACCGGCGCCGTCCCCTTGAGAAACACCGCGCTCAGTGGCGGGAGCGTCAGCTTCAAGCGATGCAGGCGGCCGTGGGTCTCCACGTCGTCCGTCTCGCCGCCGCCGTAGTTACCCCAGCCCGAGCCGGCGTAGTCGCCGCTGTCGCTGTTGAGCAGCTCTCGCCAGCGGCCCGGAAAAGGCGCGCCCAGCTCGTACCCCTCGCGGGGCACCGGGGTGAAGTTGACCACTACCAGGATCGCCTCGCTCCGCGAACGTCCGAAGCGGAGCAGGCTCAGCACGCTGTTCATGTGGTCGTGGCAGTCCACCCACTCGAAGCCCTCCGGCTCGCAGTCGAGCTGATGTAGCGCCGGCTCTTTGCGGTACAGAAGGTTCAAGTCGCGCACGAGCCGTTGCAGGCCCGCATGACGCTCGTCGTCCAGGAGCGACCAGTCCAGCTCGCCGTCATGATCCCACTCCCGCCGGGCACCCAGCTCGCACCCCATGAAGAGGAGCTTCTTGCCCGGCTGCGCCCACATGTACGCGAGCAGCACGCGCAGATTCGCCAAGCGTTTCCACTCGTCTCCCGCCATCTTGCCGAGCAGCGACCCCTTGCCGTGAACGACCTCGTCGTGGGAGAGCGGCAGGATGAAATTCTCGCTGTAGGCGTACATCTGCCGAAAGGTCACCTTCTCGTGTTGAAAGGATCGGAAGTAGGGGTCCTTCGAGAAGTACTCGAGCGTGTCGTGCATCCATCCCATGTCCCACTTCAGGCCGAACCCGAGCCCACCGAGGTAGGGCGGGCGGGAGACCATCGGCCACGAGGTCGATTCCTCGGCGATCATCTGGACATCCGGGTGCGCCTCGTAGGCGCGTCGGTTCAGGAGCTTCAGGAACTCGATGGCTTCCAGGTTCTCCCGACCGCCGTGCTCGTTTGGAAACCACTCGCCCTCTTTTCGCGAGTAGTCGTTGTAGAGCATCGAGGCGACGGCATCGACGCGCAGTCCGTCGGCGTGGTACGCGTCGAGCCAGAAAAGGGCGCTCGACAGCAGGAAGCAGCTCACCTCGCTGCGGCCGTAGTTGAAGATCAGGCTGTCCCAATCGGGGTGATAACCCTGGAACGGATGCGCGTGCTCGAAGAGCTTCGTGCCGTCGAAGTAGCTGAGCCCGTGCCCGTCGGAGGGGAAGTGCGACGGCACCCAGTCCAGGATCACACCGATGCCACGCTCGTGGAGGTGGTCGATCAGGAACATCAGGTCCTGCGGAGTGCCGAATCGGGCCGTGGGGGCGAAGAAGCCGGTCACCTGGTATCCCCACGATCCAAAGAAGGGATGCTCCATCACTGGCATCAGCTCGACATGAGTGAAGCCCTGTTCGCTGACGTAGTTGGCGAGCAGGGGAGCCAGCTCCCGGTAGGGAAGCGACTCTCCGCCGCGACGCCGCCACGAGCCGAGATGGACCTCGTAGGTGGAGATCGGGTGGTCGAGCTTCTGTCGCTCGTGGCGATGCTTCATCCACTCCGCGTCGCCCCACTCGTACTCGAGGTCCCAGACGATCGATCCCGTGGCGGGCGGTTTCTCGTGAAGGAAGCCGAATGGATCCGCCTTGGCGATCGCGTAGGGAGCCTCGTAACCCCGCACCCAGTACTTGTAGAGGCTCCCATTCTCGAGCCCCGGCACGAAGCCCTCCCACACCCCGGACTCGGCATGCTGAATGAGAGCGTGGCTCTCGGTGCTCCAGTCGTTGAAGTCGCCGTGGACGGAGACGCCTCGAGCGTTCGGCGCCCAGACGCCGAAGTGGGTTCCCTTTCGTCCGTCGACGGTCGACGCGTGCGCGCCGAGCACGCGATGGAGCCCGCCGTGCTCACCCGACTGGAAAAGTTCGACGTCGCGGCGACTGAGGCGGGTCGAGGGGAGAACCTGGCTCACGGGCGCTGCCTATCGTATCCGGCGGAGCGCAGGATGCGCCCCGAGACCTCTGTCAGCTCTCGGAGACGCCGGCTCGCTTCCTCGCTGAGCGCGTCGGGTCGAAGTCGCCAGGTCCAGTTGCCCTCACTCTGCGAGGGTGTGTTCATGCGCGCTTCGCCCCCGAGCGAGAGCACGTCCTGCAGGGGCACTATCGCCCAGCCCGCCACCGAGGTCGATGCCGCGCGCACCATCGCCCACGCGACATCGGCGTCTTCGCCGAGGTACGACCGGACGCGACGCTTGGAGTTTTCGGGCAGAGACTCGAACCATGCGGCCGACGTGTCGTTGTCGTGCGTTCCCGTGTAGCAGACCGTGTGGCGCGTCATGCGATGCGGCGCGTGCGTGGAGTCGCCACTCGGTAGCCCGAACTGCAGAACCCGCATTCCGGGAAGCCCTGTGTCCTTCAGGAGTGCCTCGACATCCGGCGTGATCGAGCCGAGATCTTCAGCCACTACGGGGATGTCCCCCAAGGCGGCTCGAAGGGCGGCGAACAGCTCCATGCCCGGACCCGGGACCCACGATCCGGTCTCCGCCGTAGAGGATCCGGCGGGAACGCTCCAAAAGCCCGCGAAGGCGCGGAAGTGGTCGATGCGCACCGCATCCGTGAGCGAGAGCACGCGCCGCAGGCGGGTGACCCACCACGAGAACCCGTCCTCCGCCATCGCGCTCCAGTCGTAGAGGGGGTTGCCCCACAGCTGGCCCGTCTCGCTGAACGCGTCGGGTGGGACGCCCGAGACCGCCTCGGGCTCAAAGCCGGCGTCGAGCTGAAACAGAGAGGGTTGGGCCCATACGTCGGCGCCACCCCCCGCGACGTAGATGGGCACGTCTCCCATCAAGAGGATTCCGCGGCGCTTCGCCGACTCGCGCAGCCGCCGCCACTGGCGGTGGAAGAGGAACTGCCCAAACACGGGAATCTCGCTCTCGGCTCCGCGCTCGCCGAAGGCGGCGCGGAGCGCCTTCGGCTCGCGCGTGCGCAGCGGAGCGGGCCACGCCCGCAGCTCACCGTACACCTCGGCCAGCGTTGCGTAGAGGGACCAATCCTCGAGCCACCAGCGTTGCTCGTCGCGGAATGCTTCGAGCTCGCGTCGCAGCTGCTCGGATCCATGGCGCACGAAATGGAGATAGCTGTCCCGGACCAGGCTGGTCTTGAGCCGCACTGCCTCGCCGTCGAGCCGGCCCTCGCGGTAGCGGGGCAACGCTTCGAGGCTGGACTTCGAAAGCAGCCCGTCGTCGACCAGCCCTTCCGGAGAGATGAGCATCGGGTTTCCCGCGAACGCGGAAGGGGAGTTGTAGGGCGAGAGGTTGGGGCCCGCGGGGCCGAGGGGCAGCATCTGCCAGACGCTCTGGCCGGCCGCTTCGGCCCAGTCGAGGAACCGCTCGGCCTCGGGCCCGAGGTCGCCGCAGCCGAACGGGCCCGGCAACGAGGTGGGATGAAGAAGCAGCCCCGACCGGCGCAAACGTGCCGGGCGAGGATCCATGGCGCCCGAGTCGATCTCGCCCAAGAGCGCTCATCCTAGCATCGGCAGCGTCACCGCGAGCCGCCCCTGTGGACCGTGGCGTGCGGGGGCATCCTTGTGAAAAAAAGCGAGTTACGTGCTGCCAGACGCCCGCTCCAGCTGTCTTGCGAGGGTGCGGCTCACCGTGATAGTCTCCGCCGGTCGGTTGGCCGGAAGTGCATCCCGAGAAGCCGAACAGCCAGGACTGGATGCGCGCGGTGCGCGAAGCCGGACCCGATTTGGGCCTGGGATCGCAGCTCGCAGCGTCTGTCCTGCTGGGGGTCGCGGCGGGCCACTTTGCCGACCGTGAGTTCGAGACCGGGCCGTGGCTTTTTCTGCTGGGCGCCTTCGTGGGCGTCGCGGTAGCGATGATTCAACTGTACCGCACGGAGCTGACTCGCAAGCGTTGAGCCTGACTCGCTTTTTCGTGACGAGCATCGTCATCACGGCGGCCTCGCTGGCGGCAACCCCGTTGATCATCCGGGATGCCGCTGTCTCGCAGGCGGTTAGCTATGGGGCGGCCATCGCTCTTGGAAATGCCGTCCTTTCATGCGGCCTCGTGAAGCTGGGCGAGCACCGGTCGCCCAACGTCTTCATGGGTCTGGTGCTCTGGGGGATGGCCGGCCGCCTCGCGACGATGGCCGGCCTCATGGTCGTTGGGGTGCGGTCGTTCGGGATGCCGGCCGTGCCGCTGGCCGTGTCGCTGCTCTCCCACTTCTCCATCCTGCTGGCGCTGGAGCTGGCCGCCTTTCACAGGATGCGCGTGCCGGGCGGAGAGGCCGCGTGAACGGGTTCGCCTGGCTGCTCGTGAACGCGAGCGCCCAACCGGCTGAGCACGGGGAGGAGGCGGCCAGCCATGGTGGGCCCGCCGAGGTCCTCATCCATCACGTCGTCGACGAGGCCCACTGGAGGGGCCTGCCGTTCTCCAAGCACTTCTGGTTCTTCCTGTTCGCCGCGGCGCTCGTCGTCGTGGCGACGTGGCTCGCTCGCCGCAGCTACGGAAAAGACCGGGTGCCCAGGGGCTTCGGCTCTGCGATGGAGTCCATGGTCATCTTCGTGCGCGACGACATCGCCGAGGCCAATATCGGGCACGACGGACGGCGCTTCACACCGCTCCTGCTCAGCTTCTTCTTTTTCATACTGATCGCTGCGCTGCTCGGGCTCGTGCCCTTCTCCGCCACGTCGACCGGCAACATCGCCGTGACGGCCGCGCTCGCAACCGTCTCGTTCTTCGCGCAGCAGTGGGCCGGGATCTCGAACTACGGTGTGATCGGACACTTCAAGGGGCTCGTCCCACCCGGACTGCCAGTCTGGCTGTTGCCGATCATGATCCCCATCGAGATCATCAGCATGTTCACCAAGCCGTTCGCGCTCTTGATCCGGTTGTTCGCCAACATGCTGGCCGGTCACATGGTGATCAACACGCTGCTGATGCTGATTCCGTTGCTGGCGGCCGTGGCGACGGCCTTCGGCATCATGATGATTCCGATCTCGATCGGGCTGGCCGTCTTCATCATGTTTCTCGAGATCCTCGTCGCCTTCATCCAGGCCTACATCTTTACGCTGCTCACCGCCATCTTCATCGGGATGTATGCGCATCCCGCCCATTAACGAAGGAACTCCGGGACTCTAGTAGAATCCGCTGAGGAGGGACGTGACACATGGATAACCCCATCGCTTTTGCCTACTTCGCTGCCGGCATCGGGGCGGGACTGACGATCATCGGTGGTGCGGCCGGCATCGGCAAGCTCGCCGCGGCGGCCCTGGAAGGGATCGCTCGGCAGCCGAACGCCGCGGGTGACATTCGAGGTGCGATGATCGTGGCCGCCGGCCTGATCGAAGGCATCTCGTTCTTCGCCCTGATCGTCACGATCCTGCTCGCCATCAAGTAGCTCGTGACCACTCTGGTCGCCTCGCTCGCCCTTTCAGCCGCGGCCGAAGGGGAGGGTGGAGGGCTCACGGATATCGACTCCGGGCTCTTCATCTGGACACTGGTGATGTTCGCGGTGTTCGCCGGCGTTTTGGCGAAGTTTGCCTGGGGACCGCTGCTCAAGATCATCGACGAGCGCGAGCAGGGGCTCCGCAACGCCGTCCAGGATGCCCGCAAGTCCAAGGAGGAGGCCGAGAGCCTGCTCGAGCAGCATCGCGCGATGCTTCGTGACGCCGGCAAGGAGCGCGAGGGGATCCTCAAGACGGCCCAGGCCGACGCCGATCGCATCAAGTCGGACATCACCGAGAAGGCCCGGAGCGAGTCCGAGGCCCTGATCAAGCGTGCCAAGGAGCAGATCGACCGCGAAAAGGGGCTGGCCATCGGTGAGCTTCGCGCTCAGGTCGCCGAAATCGCGATCGAAGCGGCCGGCAAGATCGTGAGATCCTCGATGTCGCGCGACGAGCAGAAGCGCCTCGTCGATGACTTCATCGCAGAGCTGCCCAAGACCCAGTAGCCGGGCCCCCGGGAGGTCGCATGTCGGAAATCACGAAGATCTTCGAGTCGCTTCCCGATAGGTTTCAGAAGGGCTCGGCTACGACACCCCGCACGTTCTACTTCTCGCTGGGCGAGGAGGAGAAGTGGACCGTCTCGCTCGACGAGGACGCCTGCGTCGTGAAGCCCGGCAAGACGGAGGATGCCGACTGCTTTTTCAAGGCGTCGAGTGAGATGTTCCTGGACGTGTGGAACGGCAAGCACATGCCGTCCGTCACCGATTTTCTATCGGGCAAGATCAAGAGCAACAATCCCCAGTTGCTGAAGGACTTCGTCGCCGACGTCAAGGCAGAGTAGCCCCACCGAAGCGCGTTGGCGTCGCGTCCTCGCTGAGGCCGTCCGCGATCCGGCCGAGCTGGGAGAGCTGCTCGGCCTCACAGAACGGCAGATCGAGGAGCTGCGTCGCGCCTCCGAGGACTTCCCGCTGCTCGTGCCGCGGCCCTTCATTGCGCGCATGCGAACGGGCGACCCGCTGGACCCGTTGCTTCTCCAGGTGCTCCCAGAAGCGGCGGAACTCCGTCCCGTCGAGGGCTTCCGGCCCGACCCGCTGGAAGAGCAGGCCTTTCACGTGGCGCCGGGTCTGCTCCAGAAATACGCGGGCCGTGCGCTCCTCATCACCACCGGCAGCTGCCCGGTCCATTGTCGCTACTGCTTCAGACGGCACTACGCCTACTCCGAAGAGCCGGCCGGATTCGAAGAGTGGCGGCCTGCTCTCGAAGCCATAGCCGCGGATCCGTCGATCCACGAGGTGCTCCTCAGCGGCGGCGATCCGCTGATGCTGACGAACGTCCGGTTGCGCGAGCTGTGTGCCGCTCTCGACGCGATCCGGCACGTGAGACGATTGCGAGTTCACACGCGCATGCCGGTCGTCCTCCCCGAGCGCGTGACTCCCGGGTTGATCGAGCTCTTCCTGTCGCGAAGGATGACGACGATCGTAGTCGTTCACGTCAACCACCCGAGCGAGATTGCGGAGGACTCCGGGAATGCGCTCCGGGAGATGGTGAGAGCCGGCATTCCAGTGCTGAGCCAGTCCGTGCTGTTGCGGGGGATCAACGACTCGAGTGCAACCCTCGCCGAGCTCTTCGAGCGGCTGGTCGATCTCGGTGTGATGCCCTACTACCTCCATCAGCTCGATCCCGTTCAAGGCGCGGCACACTTCGAGACGAAGGTCGACCTGGGCCGCACGCTCATCCGAGAGCTTCGCGAGCGACTGCCGGGCTACGCGGTTCCGAGATACGTTCGCGAGGTCCCGGGCGGTCGCTACAAGGAGCTCCTGGAGTAGCACCGCGGCTGAGCGGACGAGCATGGAATCCGCCCGAGTTGATCGGGCAAAAGCTCGCCCACCAGGGTCCCGACGAACCAAGGGAGATGCGGATCGTGCTGGGTTGGGCAGATGAGGTCGAGGCCTCGTTCGCGAAGAGGTCCCGCGCTCGCTGAACCCGGTCGCGAGGACTAGTGGCCCGTAACAGGGCGGTCGCAGCGGTATCGAATCCCCAGTTACACGCCACTAGGAGTTTGCGCGGCAGGAACGAAATCGGGTGAATGAGCGTTTTTGAAGTTATGGGAACGAGTTTCCGTCCGTACAGTCCTGACCAATCGAGTTTGTTTCCGTCGAATCCACGAGACTGGCTTCCGGAGGGTCATCTTTCGTTTTTCATCTCGGATACGGTGGAGGCGATGGATGTGCGTGCTTTCTACGAGCGCTACGAGGGCGATGGACGTCGGAACCGACGATTCGATCCTCGAATGATGCTGAAGGTTCTGATCTACGGCTATGCGACAGGGACGTTTTCGTCTCGTGGGATCGCGAAGAAGCTGGAAGAGGATGTCGCATACCGTTATTTGAGCGGAGGCAATTTCCCGGCACACCGGACGATCAATGATTTCCGTTGTGACCATTTGTCCCAGTTTCGATCTGTATTCGTCCAAGTCGTGCGTCTGGCTCAAGAAGTGGGTTTGGTCAAGCTTGGGACGTTGATTCTGGATGGAACGAAGGTCAAGGCGAATGCCAGCAAGCACAAGGCGATGAGCTACGAGCGTATGAAGAAAACGGAGAAACAGCTCCGTCGAGAGATTCGGGCTATCACCGCTCTTGCGAAACAAGAAGATGCTGCGGAAGACGTCGAGTTTGGTCCTGATTTTCGTGGCGACGAACTGCCAGAAGAGCTGGCGCGCCGAGATTCACGGCTCAAGAAAATCCAAGCAGCGAAGGCACGTCTGGAGGCCCGTCAGAAGGAAGAAGATCAGCAGGCCGGACGTCGGCCAGGGGATGACAAGGAATCGAAGCGAGGGTCAAAGTTCAAAAGGAGATTTGGCGTACCTCCGGACAAGAAGCAGGACAACTTCACCGATCCCGAAAGCCGCATCATGAAGGATTCGAGTGGCTACCAGCAGTGCTTCAATGCCCAAGCCGCCGTCGACGAGAAATCGCAGCTGATCGTTGCGACCGGGTTGACCAACAACGCTGCGGATGTCGGTCAGCTCGAGCCGATGCTGAAAACGGCTCAAGCCAACACCGGTGAGAAGCCCAAGCGTGCCCTGGCCGATGCCGGCTACCGTTCCGAAAAGAACCTACTGCACTTGGAACGTACCGGAATCGACGGTTTCGTGGCTCTGGGGAGAGAAAAGAAAGACTCTCCACCAACGTCGAATTCGAAGCTCGAAGCGACGCTCCGCATGAAGGCGAAGCTCAAGACGAAACGTGGTCGCAAGTGGTACAAGCGGCGCAAACTCGGCGAACCGCCATTCGGATGGATCAAGGCTGTGCTTGGTTTCCAATCCTTCAGCCTTCGAGGGCTTGAGAAAACCAGCGCCGAGTGGAATCTCGTTTGCTTGGCGCTCAACCTCAGGAGACTCAATCAGAAGATGGTCTGGGTATGACCACCACCCGGCCTTGGATCCGCCCGTCCTCCCTCGCGAGCACTCGTCCGCGAGCCCACTACTGCCGTTTAACCCAGGCAAGATGATCTCTCGGGTCACAAGGCACGATGACACACCCGGGCTGAACTACTGCCGCGCAGACTCCTAGGGCGCGCCGAAGAGGCGGGCTTCCCAGCACGGGCCAACACTCTGTGGAGTGACCTCGAGGCTCGAGCGCAGCGCGAGAGCCTCGAGATCGAAGCGACGGTCGGGGGTGAGCGCCACCAGGCGAGCTGAAGGCGCTTCACGGGCCAGGAAGGCCGCGAGCGCCTGCTCGTTGCCGTCGGGGTAGTTGAGGAAGACGTGGATCTCGCTCGGTCGCAGCCCGAGAACTTCGTAGCTCGCCTCGCTGAGGAAGTCGCCCACCGTCGTTTGGGCGTAGCGTCTCTTCTCGAATCGAGCCAGCGCCTCGGTGGCGCTCCGGTCGAGCTGCTCGTCGGCTTCGAGCCCCAGAATCCGGCTCCTGGCGCTCAGTCCGCGGAGGACCGAGAGCGCGGCGACGACCCTCCCGTCACCGGAGCCGGCATCGAGAAGCGTCAGAGCTCGCGAGGCGCTGCCGAGCCAACCGGCCTCACTGACCGCCAGCAGAGCCGGCAGCAGGACGTCCAACGGCGTCGGGTGCCACAGGCCGCGCTCGGTCAGGGCGAATGAAGCCTCGCCGTCCGACTCCGGTTCGTAGATCTCGCGAAGCAGCTCCCGGTCGCGGCTCGTGAACAAGCGCGCCTACGAGCTAGTGGCCCGTAACAGGGAGGTCGATGCCAGCGAGAGCGTCGAGGCGCCCGGATGGCAAGGAGCCGAAGAGGGAGAATACCGGGAGTATTTGACCGATGAGCGACGCAGCCAGGCGGGATGCATCGGCGGTCGCAGCGGTATCGAATCCCCTGTTACTGGCCACTAGGCCGCTCCAGCGTGAGCGGATCGGGTAGCGGGAGTGTCGTGTCCTTGCCGACGCTCAGCCCGCCCAGTGACACACCGTGCTCGTCACCTTTGTCGATCTCGGCCTGATCACCCACGATCAGGATGCGGACCTTTTCGGGTTGCAGGTGCTTCTGCGCCACGCGCTGGACGTCCGCCTTGGTGACGGCTCCGACCTTCTCGCGATACGTCTCCCAGAAAGAGGCGTCACGTTCGGTGAACTCGTCCCGCGCGAAGGTGCCCACCGCCTGGGCTTTCGAAGCGAAGTTGCTCGGGAAAGACTCGATCAGGCTGTTCTTGATCGTCTCGAGCTCCTCGTCGCTCACCGGCTCCTCGCGAATGCGCTTCATCTCCTCGAGGACGAGCGCGGTGGCGTACGCCACGCTGCGGCTCTTGGATTGGAACCCCGCGCGGAAGCGTCCCGCGTAGTAGACACCCGGCCGGATCCCCGACCCGGCGGAGTAGGCGAGGCCCTCGTCGGAGCGGACGCGGCGCATGATTCGCGACGTGAAGCCGGCCCCGCCGAGGATGTCGTTCATCACCATCAGCGTGTGGTAGTCGGGATCGTTCAGCTTGATCGACGGCATGCCGACGGAGACCCGGCCCTGATTGACGTCCTTCTGGATCCGGTAGAGGCCGGGTGCCGCCGGGATGATGGCCCCCGGCACCTCCGGTACCTCCGGAGCGGCGCTCGGCCAATCGGCGAACGTGCTCTGGAGCTTGTCGAGCATCGCCTGGCGATCGAATGAGCCCGAGACGGCGACGATCGCGCCCGCTGGATGCAGCCAGCTCTTGTGAAACGCGACGAGGTCCTCACGGGTGATCGACTCGATCGAAGCCTTCGTGCTCAGTCGATTCGTGAAGTGCTCATCTCCGTAGATGAGGGAGCGCCACTCGCGGGCCTCGATGTCGGCGGAGTCGTCGTTGCGTTTCTTCATCTCCTGCAAGGCCTGCTCCTTGGCGAGGGAGAGCCGGTCGGCCTGGAAGCGCGGCTCACGCAGGATCTGGGCGAAGAGCGCCAGCGACTCGTCGAGGTTGTCCGACAGGCAGTTGAGCGAGGCTCGCCCGGAGGTCGGTCCGATGCCGACCGAGATCTGAGCGGCGAGGAAGTTGGCGCGTTCGTCGAGGTCCTCGGCGCCGAGGGTGCCCGCACCGCCGCGCCTCATCAGGTCCCCCGTCAGTGCCGCGAGGCCTTCCTTGCCGGCGGGCTCGAGGTAGCCGCCGAGGCGCATCGTCATCGAGATATTGACGAGCGGCAGCGTGCGATCCTCGGCGATGAAAACGACCAGGCCGTTGTCGAGCTCGACCCGATAGTCCGCGGCTTTCGGCGGCTCGAAGGAGATCGGCTCGAACTCGAGCTGATCCGGGTGGCTCGGGATCTCCTGCGCCGTCGCCCAGGCCGGGAGCGTCGCGAACGCCAATGTGAGGAGGATACGTCGCATGGTCTTCACTTCCCTTCCTGCAGCTGCTCGAGTCGCGCCCGGGCACGTTTGAGGATCAGCTCGATGGCCGGCTTCATCTCCGGCGGCGCTTGACCCGCCGCGGCCTCCATCTGAGCGAGGGCCTGCTCCAGCTGCGCCGGATCGGTCTGAGCCTCGATGCGCGCCAGCGATTGCTTGACCATCGCCTGAGCCTGGGCCGGCAGCGCGGCAATCTCGGGGTCCTCCGGCTCCGCCCCTGCCTTGCGCAGGAAGGTGCCGACCGTGCGGTTGTCTTTCGTGAGGTACGCCTGCGTCACGCGCGTCATGTCCTCTGCCGTCACGGCGTCGATGCCATCCGAGTACTCGTTGATGTAGTTCCAGTTTCCGAACGCGTCGTAGATGAGCAGCTGGATGGCGATGGAGAAGGGCGAAGAGAGGCGCCGGTAGGCGTTGGCCTTGGCCTGGTTCCTTACCTTCTGGAGCTCCCGATCTGTGACGCCTTCCTCGACAATGCGCTCCAGCTCCTCGTAGATGGCGGCTTCGACAGCTGCTGGATCCTGGCCGTCCTTGACCGTGCACTCGATGCTGAGCAACCCCGCGTACTTCTTGGTGTCGACGAAGGCGGAGCAATCGTTGGCGACTTCCCTCCCCTCGACGAGTCCCTTGTAGAGCCGTCCGGTGCGCCCCAAGAGCACGTCGGTCAAAAGGTCCAGTGCCGGCTGTTCCTTGTGGACGAACGGAACCGCGTGCCACCACACCCGCACGGTCGGCGAGGTCTCGGCCTCGGCGGTGTAGCGCTTCTCGCCTTTCTGCGCGGGCTCGAGGGTGAGCACTTCCGGGGGCTCGATCTCGCCTCGCGGAATCCGTCCGAAGTAGCGCTCGACGACCGCGCGCGCCTCGACCGGATCGAAGTCGCCGACGAGCACGCCCGTCAGGTTGTTGGGGGCGTAGTAGGTGGAGAGGTAGGCGTCGGCCTGCGCCTTCGTGATGGCCGGGATGTCCGAAGGCCAGCCGACTGTGGGCCACGAGTAGGGGTGCGCCTCCCAGAAGAGGGCGTTGAACGCTTCGTCGAACTTGCCGAGGGGCGTCGACTCCGTGCGCATGCGGCGCTCCTCGAAGACGACGTCGCGCTCCGAGTAGAACTCGCGCAGCACAGGGTTCATGATTCGGTCCGACTCGAGCCAGGCCCACAGCTCGAGGCGATTGGACGGGATCTGGATGAAGTAGACCGTGAAGTCCTCGGACGTGCCGGCGTTCATTCGCTCGCCGCCGTTCGAGGTGTAGATCTGATCCATTTCGTCCTTGACGATCACCTTGCGCTGCTCCTCGACGAGGGCGGCGAACTCCTTCGCGAGCTCGCGATAGCGCGGGGTCTGGCTCTCGGGAGCGGCGATGTCGTCGATCTCGCCGCGGCGCAGCGCCTCGCGCATCTTCTTCGTCTCCGCCCGCATCTCGGCCCGCACCTGCTCCTGCTCTTCGATAAGCTCGAGATCGCGAGCGATGTCCGTGGTGCCGATCGTGTGGGTGCCCTTGAAAAGCATGTGCTCGAAGAGATGGCTGATGCCGGTGATCCCGGGGCGCTCGTTCGCGGAGCCGACATGCGCGACCCAACCGGCGGCGATCGTCGGCGACTCGTGTTGCGCGAAGAGCAGCCACCGCATCCCGTTCTCCAACTCGAACTCGGTGACATCGATCTGGGGCCGGTCGGCGGCGCCCGCCGGGCTCGCAAAGACGAGCAGCGCCACTCCGAGCAGTGCGCGTAGCTTGTTCATTTCATTGAACCTTTCGAGATCTGACGCGAATCAACGCAGGCGTAGCGAGCGTAACAATTGTGCCCCGAGCCTGTCGACAGCGGGTGCCGGGAGGAGATCGCGTGCGAGTCGGTTAGATTGCCGCAGCCAAAAGGGAGGGCGAGCATGAGCTGGATCGCGGTAGCAGTGACGGCGGTCGCGCTGCAGGCGGGAGACGCGGAGACCAGGATCGTCGACTACTTGAAGGCCAACGTGGTGCCCGGCGAGCGCGTCGTCGTTTCGGAGCTCTACAACGAGGTGTTCACGACCCCCGAGGAGCGCGCCGTCCTCAATCGGCTCTTCAACACCTTCTTCAAGATCCCGTTGTACATCGCTCAGTACAACCAGGCGGCGGGTCACGCCCCCACGCTCGCCGAGCTTTCCGATCAGTTCGGCTTCGAAGTGCCGGGTCAAGCGGACGTCATCCTCCGCATCCTCGAATCGGACCCGCGGGTCCCGACCTTCTTCGCCAGAGACGGGGAGACCGGCGAGATCGTCAGCGTCGATGTCGAAGCGATCAAGGCTGACGCCAGATTCGGCAAGTTGCTCGAGCGGAGTCTCGCGGGCTGGGTCGGAAAAGCCGCGCCGCCCTTCGCACTGTCGGGCGTCGACGGTGGGGACGTTTCGAGCGAGGCCCTGGCGGGCAGAGGGCATCTCGTCTATTTCTGGTTCACGGCGTGCCCGCCGTGCGTCAAGACCACGCCCTTGCTGGTCGAGCTGTACGAGGAGTACGCGCCTCGCGGCTTCGAGATCGTTGCGGCGAATGCGGACAAGGTTCTGGAGCTGGAGTACACGGACGAGCACCGAGCGGCGTACATCGAAGAGCTGGGGATTCGCTTTGTGGTCGCGCATCTGACCGAGGAAGTCCAGCAGGCCTACGGGGCGGTGAGCGTGTTTCCGACCCTGTTCTTCGTGGACCGTCAGGGGACCGTCGTGGAGCACAGCGTGAACTTCCAGGAACGCGAGGCGCTGGAAGCCGCGATCAAGAAGACGCTGGAGTAGCCCACTGCCCTTCGCCCGCACGTCTGAGAGGCCCACCGCGTGAACGAGTGGTTTGCCCTGATTCGCCGCTTGATCGACATTCCATCGGTCACCGGCGAGGAGGGCGATCTGGCGCTCGAGCTGGAGCGCTGGCTCGTCGAGCGAGGCTACACGGTCACCCTTCAGCCGGTCGAGTCCGACCGACACAATGTGTGGGCGACGCTCGGTGAGCCCCGCCTGGTGATGTGCACTCACCTCGATACCGTGCCTCCGTTCATCGCCAGCTCGGAAGACGAGGAGCACATCCGGGGCCGCGGCTCCTGCGATGCCAAGGGCGTGATGGTGTCGATGCTGGCCGCCACGGAACGCCTGCGAGGCGCCGGAGAGGATCGTGTCGGCCTGCTCTTCACGGTGGGAGAGGAGCTCGACAGCATCGGCGCCAAACGCGCCAACAAGCTGAAGGTGCAGGCTCGTCATACGATCGTCGGCGAGCCGACCGGGAACCGGCTCGCGACGGGGCACAAGGGGACCTTCAAGGTCCGACTCCGCGCCAGCGGCAAGGCGGCTCACTCGGCGTATCCGCAGCTCGGCAATTCTGCGATCGACGCGCTGCTCGATGCCCTCGCCGAAATCCGCGGCGCCGACTGGGGGACCGACGATCGGCTCGGTCCCGCGACGGTCAACATCGGAACCCTGGAAGGCGGTGTCGCGGAGAACGTGATCGCCCCCCATGCGGCCGCCGGTGTCTTCGTCCGCGTGGTCGGCACGGCCCGCGACGCCCGAAACAAGCTCGAGAGCATCCTCGCCGGTCGAGCTGCGCTCAGCTACGAGATCGTCGCCGAGAGCGACGCCGTCTTCTGCGAGACCCGCGACGGTTTCGAAACGGCTCCGGTTTCGTTCGGCACCGACATCCCGTCACTCGATCCGGAGCGCTTCGGCAGGTCTCTACTCGTCGGGCCCGGGTCGATCCACGACGCGCACACGGCCCACGAGTTCATCCCCAAAGCCTCGGTCGTCGAGGCGATCGATCTCTACGAGCGCCTGGCTCGGCAGCTTCTGGGCGAGAGCTAGCCCGAACCGCTCGGGCTAGTGGCCCGTAACAGGGCGGTCGCAGCGGTATCGAATCCGCTGTTACAGGCCACTAGGCCGCTTCCAGCCCCTCGGTGCTGACGCCGCGCATCGCGAGCACCTTCTCGACCACCTCGCCGACGACGTTGTTGGGCGTCGATGCTCCGGCCGTGAGTCCCACGCTCACGCACCCCGAAGGCAGCCACGAGTCGGCGACGGTGATGTCCGGCGAGTCGACCAGCTTGTGGCGGATCGACTCGCCGATCAGGCTTTCCGCGCCGCTGATGTGATAGGTCGGGAGCTGCTCCGAGCAGATCCGGGTCAAGGCCATCGTGTTGCTCGAGTTGAAGCCGCCGATCACGAGCATCACGTCGAGGCCGCCGTCCTCGAGCATCTTCAATACCGCATCCTGACGCTCCTGGGTCGCGCTGCAGATCGTGTCGAAGGCGCGGAAGCGCTCGCCGAGCGCCGCTTCGCCCCAACGTTCCCGCATCGCGTCCCGCAGCATCTCCTGGATCTCGACGCTCTCGCTCATGAGCATCGTCGTCTGGTTGGCGAAGCCGATTCGCTCGACGTGGCGCAGCGCGTCGAAATCGGTGCTGACGGCCTGCTCGAAGCGCGTCATGAAAGAAGCGGGATCGAGCGAACCCTTGATCAGCTCGCAGACCATGTCCGCCTCATCGCGATCCCGCACGCAGAGATAGTGACCGTCTTTGGCTCGGGCCTGAGACGCGGTCGCGCGTGTCTCCTCGTGGTAGTGCTTGCCGTGGATGACCGACGTGAAGCCCTCGCGAGCGTAGCGTTCGACGTTTTTCCAGACGTTCATCACGCTGCCGCACGTCGTGTCGACCAGGACGCAGCCCTTGGACTTGAGGTGTGTGAGCTCCGGCGAGGTGACGCCAAACGCCGGCAGGATCATCACATCGTCGGGGCCGAGGTCCGCGTAGCGCGTCTCCGGGTTCCTGTCCGGAGGGAGGATCTTGACGCCCATCCGCTCGATGCGGGCATTGACCTCGTGATTGTGGATGATCTCGCCAGACAGGAAGAGGCGCCGGCCCGGAAAGCGCTCGCGCGTCTGGTACGCGTAGTCGACGGCCCGCTCGACGCCGTAGCAGAAGCCGAACTCGCGGGCGAGCTTGAGGCGGATCGGGCCGGCCTTCACGGAGCTGTCGAGAGCGCGGATGCGGTCGACGACGCGACTCGCGTAGTTCTCCGCGAGGATCGGCGCCACCTCGGCCTTCAGGCCCAGGCCCTTCTGGAAGAACGTCGGGCTGCTCATTCCCGAAAACCCTGGACGGCGTCCTCGGCGGCTCGCACCTGGCGCGCGTTGGGGTTGATCGCCGGCCGCCTGGCCGCTATGAAATCGAGGGCGGCGTTCGTGCCCCGATCCTTGAACTCGCCGGCCAGCAGATAGGCCAGGACCATGGTCGTCGAGCGGCCCACACCCATCATGCAATGAACGAACGCCGGCATTTCGCTCATCTCGCACTGCCTCAAAAACGCGATGCCCATGCGCAGATGAGCCAGCGTCGGCGGCTCGTGGTCCGGCGTCGGCAGCCACAGAAAGGCGTCGAAGCTCCAGGTGTCCGCTCCCTCCGCGCGCATGTCCACGCAGGCCCGGACGCCGTAGGAACGCAGGCGGTGGTAGTCGTCGACGGTGGATATGCGCGAGCCGATGTAGATGGCCGGCGTGATCTGGTCGAAGCTGAGCCGTTCAGTCGAGAGAATCACGAAAACGCTCGCATAAGTCGACCAGTGTCTTGACGCCAAAACCCAGCGCGCCGGTTCCGTAGTACTTCCATTCCTTATCCTTGAACATGGGCCCCGCGATGTCGAGGTGGGCCCACGCGGTGTCGTCCGGCACGAACTCACGCAGGAACAGGCCTGCCGTGATCGCTCCCGGTGTCCCGCCGCCGGCAATGTTGTTGATGTCCGCGAACGGAGTCTTCAAGGCCTCGCGGTACTCCTCCACGAGGGGCAGCTCCCAGAACCTCTCGCCGTGGTTCTCGCCGGAGCGGATGACACGGCGAATCAACGTCGGATCGGTGCCCATCACTCCGGCGACGCTGGGCCCGAGAGCGCGCACCACGGTGCCGGTGAGGGTCGCGATGTCGACGATATGGGTCGCGCGTTCCTCACCTGCACGCGCGAGGCCGTCGGTCAGCACGAGGCGCCCCTCGGCGTCCGTGTTGTCGACGACGATCGTCTTGCCGTTCTTGGCCTTGAAGATGTCGCCCGGTCTCTGGGCGTTGGCGTCGGGGAGGTTCTCTGCCGCACAGACGATGCCGACGACCCTGGTCGGGGGCCGCAAGCGACCGATCGCGCGCATCGCGCCCAGGACTGCGGCGCCACCCGCCATGTCTCCCTTCATCTCCCACATCCGATCGCCGGGCTTCAGGCTGATGCCGCCGGAATCGAAAGTGATCCCCTTGCCGACGAGCGCCAGCGTCTCCTTCGACGCGCGCTCCGGGACATGTCTCAGCACGATCATCCGAGGCGTGTGTGGGCTGCCCTGGCCGACGCGGATGAGCCCCATGTAGTCGCGCGCCTCGAGGGCCGCCAGTTCCAGGATGTCCAGCTCCAGGCTGCTCTCCTTCGCGATCTCGCTGGCACGGTCGGCGAGGTACTCCGGCGTCGCGACGGCTCCGGGCTCGTTGATGAGGTCGCGGGAGAAGTTCACGCTCTCCGAAACGCACGAGTAGCGCGATTTTCGAGCCTCGGCGTCCGCCTCGTGATCGGCGTGGGCAAAGATGGTGAGCTGGCACCGCTCAGCCAGGAAGCTGTCCCTCTCCTGCATGTACTTGTCGAAGCGATAGGCCCCGATGACGGCTCCCTCCACGACCTTGCCCACGTAGGGGGCGGCGTCGCTGTCGTTGATGACGATGCCGACGCGCTCCAGCCGATAGTCGCTGGCATGGCGCAGCGTCTGGGCCGTGAAGGTCTTCACGTTCTCCCAGAGGTTCCAGGCCTTGAGGAGCGGGCTCCAGTAGATCAGCAGCGTGCCCGCCACCGAGCCCTCGGGGAGCGTGGCGAAGTAGACCCGCTTCAGCGTGCCGTTGCTGAACGCCTCTCGCGCGCGGTCGATATGCGTGACGACCGTCGCGTCGTCGATCTCGTGCAACTTCGTATCGGCGTCGAGCACGACGGCCAAGAGGTCGACGTGTTCTTTCGAGACGGCGTTGAACGAGAGCTTGATGTTCATGGCGGTCCTCGGACGCTGCAGAAAAGCTCGCAATTATACTGCGCCGCCCCGATTCGCCCTCAGCGAGCCGGCCGACTTCGGGGTGGCTCCCTCAAGTCATTGATTTATAACGGGGTGGAGCGTCCGGCCAGGAAGTTCGAACCCGGCTCGGTGCGATCCGTTGTCCCTTCTTGAGGAGGGCGGGTGATGGGTGGATTGGCAAGCGACGTCCGCTACGGGCTGCGGCGCCGGGTGAGCAGCCCCGGCTTCCGCGGCATGCGTCTCGTCGGCGCGGGACTCGTCGCGGGCGGAGCGCTGGCCGCGGTTCTGGCTCGCCTCGTCGAGGGGATTCTCTACGGCGTCTCCGCGAGCGATCCGTCTTCCTACCTGTCCGCGGCCGCGGCGCTCGGCGCCGCCGCACTGCTCGCGACCGTCGTGCCGACGCTGCGCACCGCCCGTCTCGACCCCGCCACGGCCATGCGTATCGACTGACGCAGCGGAGCCCCTGCTCGGGGGCGCCGATGCTTGCCGCGAGGCCGACATCGGATCGCGAGGAGAACGCGGGCTAGAATCCCGGCGCCATGGCGCGCCCACGAACCGTGCACATCATCGACGGCAGCGCGCAGTTTCACCGCGCCTATCATGCGATCCGCGGGCTGACGACGAGCCGTGGTCTGCCCACGAACGCCACCTACGGCTTCACGACGATGCTGCGCAAGCTCCTCGAAGACGAGCGGCCGAGCTGGATCGCCATCAGCTTCGATCTTCCCGGCAGGACCTTCAGGCACGAGCAGTACCCGGAGTACAAAGCCAACCGCCCCAAGATGGCCGACGACCTGGCCGTCCAGATTCCCTACGTGCGGCGCGTGTGCGAGGCGTATCGGCTGCCGATCATCGAGCTCCAGACGTACGAGGCCGACGACGTGATCGCTACGCTCTCGAGACAAGCCGTCGAGCAGGGCTTTCGTGTCGTCATCGTGTCGGGCGACAAGGACCTGCTCCAGCTCGTCACGGACCGGGTGTCCGTGCTGAACCCGGGCCGCGACGGCTCGGGCGCAACCCTCTACGATCCAGCCGGCGTCGAGAAGAAGTTCGGCGTGCCGCCCGACAAGGTGCTCGATTTGATGGCGCTGATCGGTGACGCGGTGGACAACGTGCCCGGCGTACCGGGCATCGGTGAGAAGGGGGCCCGAACCCTGATCCAGGAGTTCGGCTCGCTCGAAGCCGTTCTCGACGGCGCGGCTCAGGTCAAACGCAAGGCGTACCGCGAAGGCCTCGAGCATCACCGCGAGCAGGCGCTCCTGTCGAGAGACCTGATTCGCCTGCGCGAGGATGCGCCGGTTACTTTTGATCCCGACCTGGTGGAGAGGCACGAGCCGGATCGCGAGGCTGCGCACGCGTTGTTCACCGAACTCGAGTTCCAGGTGATCGCCCGCGAGTTCGCACCGGAGGTGAGAGAGGCGGCGACGGCGGTGTCGGTTGCTTCCAGCGTGACTGCGGTCGAGGCGCTGGTCGCTCGGGCCCGCGAGAGCGGGCGGGTGGCGCTTCGCGTCGTGGCCACCGAGGGTCATCCGTTGGACGCGAAGTTGCTGGGGATCGCAGTGGCCACGAAGGCGGGGGAGGCCTGCTACGTTCCCCTGGGGCACGCTTACCTCGGCGGCCCGGCCAAAGACGAGCAGGCCCAGGCCCTCGAGGCGCTTACACCGATCCTCGAGGATCAGGGCGTCAGCATGCTCAGTGCCGACGCGAAGCGCGATCACATCATCCTCGAGGGAAGCGGTGTCGAGCCGGCGGGGCTCGCTTTCGATGCGCTGATCGCGGCCTACCTGCTCGACCCCGGCAGGCGCGACTACAACCTCGAGGCGCTCTCCCTGGAGTTGCTCGGGGAGCGCCGCAGCGTCGCCGGCCACGCCGACACATCGGTCAGCGTCGAGAACGCGGCCCGGGCTGCGGGGGCCGAGGCGGATCTGATCCTGCGCCTGGCCGAGAGGATGTTGGAACGTGTCGAGTCGGAAGGGCTTCACGCGGTGTTCGAGGGAATGGAGCTGCCGCTCGTCGCCGTGCTGGCCGCCATGGAGCGCGCCGGCGTCAAGCTCGACGTCGAACTGCTTGCGACCATGAGCGACGAGATGGAAGGGCGGCTAAAGGCCCTGACGGAGGAAATCCACGAGCTGGCCGGCGGCGAGTTCAACATCAATTCGCCCCCGCAGCTGCGCGAGGTGCTCTTCGACCGGCTCGGCCTCAAGTCCGGCAAGCGGACCGCCAAGACACGAGCGGCGTCCACAGCAGAGGACGTGCTCGAGGAGCTCGCCAAGGTCCACGAGCTGCCGCGTCGGATCCTCGAGTACCGCAGCATCAAGAAGTTGAAGTCCACGTACGTCGACGCGCTTCCCGTGCTGGTGCGGGAGGACACGGGCCGCATCCACGCCTCGATGCGACAGACCGTCGCGGCGACGGGACGCATCTCTTCGAGCGACCCCAACCTTCAGAACATCCCGATCCGAACGGCCGAAGGGCGTCGCATCCGCGAGGCGTTCATCGCGGATGCGGGCTACCGGCTGCTCTCGGCGGACTACAGCCAGATCGAGCTACGTATCCTCGCGCACCTCTCCGGGGACGAGACGCTGATCGACACGTTCCTCAAGGGGGAGGACGTGCACGATCGGACGTCGCGCGAGATCTTCGGGCCCCTGTCGGTGATTCCGCCGGACGAGCAACGCCGCGTGTCGAAGATGGTCAACTACGCTCTCATCTACGGCAAGACAGCCTTCACGCTCGCCAAGGACCTCGGCGTGAGCCGCAAGGAGGCCGACACCTTCATCAAGGCCTATTTCGAGCGGTATCCGGGGGTCGACTCGTTCATCAAGGAGACGATCCAAAAGGCCCGCGAGGAGGGCAGCGTCCGGACGCTCCTGGGCCGGCTGAGGCGCTTGCCGGACCTGGGCGCCCGCAACTTCCAGGTTCGGGCGGAAGCCGAGCGCCAGGCCGTCAACGCTCCCGTTCAGGGCTCCGCGGCCGACCTCATCAAGCGTGCCATGATCGATCTCTTCGAGGAGCTACGCGAAGGGGGATTCGACGCGCGAATCATCCTCCAGATCCACGACGAGCTGCTCGTCGAGGTCGCGGAGTCCGACGCCGAAGCGGTCCGAGACGTTACGAAGCGTGTGATGGAGGGGGCCCTGGAGCTTCGCGTGCCGCTTCTGGTCGACGCTCGATTGGGCCGCACCTGGGCCGAGGCGCACTGACCTCCGGGAGCCCCGGGGAATCCCGAGAGCATGCTAAAATGCCCTCTTTCATAAGGGTATTCTGTGCCGCTCCACGAGTACGAGTGCGAAAAATGCGGACGCTTCGAGAGGATCCGGAAGTTCTCGGATCCGCGGCTCCGCAAGTGCCCCACCTGCAAGGGGCACATCGAACGCCTGCTGTCCGCGCCGGCCATCCAGTTCAAGGGGTCCGGCTGGTACGTCAACGACTACGCCAAGAAGTCGGGCGTGCCCGGCAAGAGCGACAACGGTGACAACGGTGACAAAGGCGGCAAGGAGTCGAAGTCGGATTCATCGAAGTCCGAGCCTTCAAAAGCGGATTCACCGAAGTCGGATTCATCGAAGTCGGACTCGTCGAGCGGCGAGTCCTCCAGCTCTCCTAAGAAGAATACGTCCACCGACAAGGCTGCCTCTTCAGGCAGCCCCTCCACGAAATAGTATTCCCCCAAGCAGTCAACCCACCTGATTACCCACTCCCCCCGGACAAACCGGGGGGAGCCCACCTTTTCAGAGAAACGTCATCCCGAGCGCGATCAGCGAAGGGCGCGAAGCGAGGGAGCCCGGCGCGGGACGCAGTGACGACGCGCGGAGGATGCCAGAGGAGCTATCTGACCTCCCTGGCTCCTCCACTCCCGCTTCCTCGTAGATCTCGTTCAGGATGACGATCCTCGTCCGAGAGGCTGATCTATTCGAGATCCAGCTCGCGCAGATACGAACGGAAGGCATCGCCGAGGTCGGAACGTTTCAAGGCGAACTCGACGGTCGCCTTCAAGAAGCCGAGCTTGTCGCCCGCGTCGTGACGCTTGCCGCTGAAACGCAGGCCGTAGAGCTTGCGGCGATCCTTGAGTGCTCGCAACGCGTTCGTCAGCTGGATTTCGCCCTTCTCGTCGGGCGCAGTCTCTTCGATCAACTGGAAGACGTCCGGGGTGAGCAGGTACCGGCCGATGATGGCGAGATCGCTCGGGGCCTTCTCCGGTGCGGGCTTCTCCACCAGATCACGTATCTCGTAGACGCGGTCGTCATCGCCGATCGCCCGGCCGTCGATGACGCCGTAGGAGGAAATGCGGTCCTTCGGGACCCGCTCGACCGCTATGACCGGACTGCCGTCTTCCTCGAAGACGTCGATCATCTGCTTCATGCAGGGAACCTCGGCGTCGATGACGTCGTCACCGAGCATCACCGCGAAGGGCTCGTTGCCGACGAGGTCTTTCGCCATCAGCACCGCGTGACCCAGCCCGAGCTGCTCCCCCTGGCGGACGTAGCAGACGTTGATCAGGTTCGAGATGGAGCGGACCTGCTCCAATAGCTCGTGTTTGCCCCGCTGCTCGAGCTGGCGCTCCAGCTCGTGGGCGACGTCGAAGTGGTCTTCGATGGCGTTCTTGCCGCGCCCCGTCACGATGATGATGTCGGTCAGACCGGCGGCCACGGCCTCCTCGACGACGTACTGGATGATGGGTTTGTCGACGAGCGGCAGCATCTCCTTCGGCTGCGCCTTGGTGGCAGGGAGGAACCTCGTGCCGAGGCCTGCGGCAGGGAAGACGGCTTTGCGGATGCGATTCATCGGCGCGCGATCTTAGCAAACGATGCTATCCTCCTCCGCTTTCGGAGGATCCCGTGCTCGACCTCAAATGGGTCACCGCCAACCGGGAAGGCGTCGAGACGCTGCTCGCCGATCGAGGCTCTGAGCTGGCGGACCTGAAGGCGTGGGGCGTCGAGGATCCCGATCCCTGGAAGCTCGACGAGCGCCGGCGCTCGCTGATTGCCGAGGTCGACGACCTCCGCCACCGCCAGCGAGAGGTCGGCAAGCAGATCGCCGATCGCGGCAAGGCCAAGCAGGACGCCTCGGACCTCAAGAGCGAGATGAAGGAAGTCTCGGGTCGCGTGAAGCTTCTCGACGAAGAGCTGCAGTCGGTGCTGGCGAAGCTGCGCCAGATTCTGCTGCTGATCCCGAACGTGCCATCCGCGGACGTTCCGGTCGGCCGGGACGAGAGCGCGAACCGCGAGTTGAGGCGGGTCGGCGAGCCGCGCGCGTTCGGCTTTGAGCCGCAGGCACACTGGGATCTCGGCCCCTCGCTCGGCATCGTCGACTTCGAGCGCGCCGCCAAGATCTCGGGTGCCCGCTTCGCCGTCGGCTGGGGGGCCGGCGCCCGGCTCGAGCGAGCATTGATTCAATTCATGCTCGACCTCCACACGGGGGAGCGCGGCTACCGGGAGGTGATGCTTCCCTACCTGGTCACCGGGGAGACCCTGCTGGGGGCCGGCCAGCTGCCGAAGTTCGAGGGGGATCTCTTCAAGACGACGGCAGGTGAGCGCGAGCTCTATCTGATTCCGACTGCGGAAGTGCCGCTCGTGGGACTGCATGCGGACGAGATGCTCGAGGCCGAGCAGCTGCCGCTGCGGTACGCGTCTTTCACGCCTTGCTTCCGCTCGGAGGCGGGTTCATACGGCAAGGACGTGAGGGGTCTGATCCGCCAGCACCAGTTTCACAAGGTGGAGCTGGTCAAGCTCACGACGCCAGAGAGCTCCGAGGCGGAGCTGGAGACGTTGACTGCCGACGCCGAAGAGGTCTTGAAGCGTCTCGAGCTACCCTACCGGGTGGTGGTTCTTTCCACGGGCGAGATGGGCTTCAGCGCCGCCAAGACCTACGACATCGAGGTGTGGCTGCCCAGCCAGCAGGTCCATCGGGAGATCTCATCCTGCTCGAACTGCACGGACTTCCAGGCACGCCGCGCCAACATTCGCTACCGGCCGGAGCCCCGGGCGAAGCCGCGCTTCGTCCACACCCTCAACGGCAGCGGCATGGCCGTCGGTCGTACGGCGATCGCGATCCTGGAGAACTACCAGCAGGAGGACGGCAGCGTCACGATCCCGGAGGCGCTGCGGCCCTACATGGGCGGTATGGAGCGGATCGGACCCCCGGCCTGAAGGTCGCATCCCGGCGCGCGCCGGGCGTCCCTACTCGTCTGGCCTGACTTCACTGCCGCTCTCCAAGACCTGCTGAGGCCCGGCGCGGGGAGGCTGGCCCTACTTCTCGGAAGCGAAGAGGTAGGCGTGGGCGACGCGCGAGGCGTAGGCCTGCGTGATCGCGTCCATGGGACTTTCACCACCCGTGTCCACCATGACCAGAGACCCGACGTGGGCGGCAGCGTGGGCCATTGGGACGAGATAGAGCACCTGATCGTCGAGCTTCTGCGGCGCCTTCTTACCGAGCGCCTTTTCGAGGCCGTCGCCCAACGCAGCCACTACCTTGGGCTTGCCGACGCCGGTGCTGACCAGCAGCGATCCGAGATAGCCGAGCCGCACGGCCCCTTCGAGGATCAGCGTGGCGATCTTCTCCTCGCCGCTTCCAGACACGGCCTCCTGATAGACGGAGACGACCCAGTCCATCATCGCCGTGTAGCGCTGGATCTGCTCGTGCTGGCGAGCCCGACGGATCGCCACGGCTCCCGAGAAGGCGACCGTCTTGGCCCGGTGGACGTCCTCTTCCTGGAAGGCGTCGACGCGGGTTCGTCCGACGCCGATCACGCCGATCACCTCTCCTTCGACGAGCAGCGGCAGCGCCGCCCATGACTGGATCGGTGTCTCGGGGTCGAGAGCGACGACCCGCTCGTCGGCCTGAGCGTCGCTCACCGTCAGGGGCTGGCGGGTTCGCCGAACCTCGTCGCTCGCGTCGTCCTTGTATCTCTTGTCGATGACCGTCCTCTCGGGAAACCCGAGCGCCGCCACGACCCGGTAGACGCCGTCGGGATCGATGAGGGACAGCCATGCCACGTCGCTCGTCACGATGCGACTCATTTGCCGCAGGACTTCCTCGAGCGTGTCGTTGAGAAGGGTCTGGCGGGAGATGCCCTCGAGTGCGGCCCGGAGCGCCTCTGCTTCCTTGCGGCGCTCGCGCTCGCCCTCGATGGTGACGCTCAGTTCCGTTCCGCGGCGACCGCGCGCGACCTCCTCGCGCACCGCGTCGAGCGCCTCGCGGCGAGCGTCGTCTGGAAGTTCTTCGAGGCGCGTTTCGAGGTCGCGGAGCAGTCGGTCTAAGTTCATAGGCTACAAGGAGGTCGACGATTTCGACGGTTGCCGTTGTAGCAGCGGGCTCCACGAAAACGATCGCGGCATCGGCACCCTGTATGCGCGGCCCGAGGGACCCGCTCCGGCGCGGTCCAGAGCCCGGAGTCGGGCTCTTGGGAGCGCCGTCGGATCATGCCATTCTTGACACGCGTGTGAAGACTCTCACCACAACCGACCACGATCGTGGAAGTGCGGGGTTGAAGTACGTCTACGCGGTGTTGTCGAGGCGCTCGGGCGGGCTTTCGATCGGGATCAACCTCAACCCGAACAGCGCCTGCAATTGGCGCTGCATCTACTGCCAGGTCCCGGGCCTCGTTCGCGGCGTCGCTCCACCGATCGATCTCGATCTGCTCGAAGAGGAGCTGGACGGTTTCCTGGAAGAGTTTGCGCGCGGCGACCGCTACCCGGGAGCGTCTCTCGAGGACATCGCGTTTTCAGGCGACGGTGAGCCGACGACGAGCGACGTGTTCGACGCCGCGGTGGACGTCGTTGCCCGGGTCGCCGAAAGGTTCGAGCCGGCTCGCCGGGCCCAGCTGATTCTGATCACGAACGGGTCGCTCCTGCGTCGACCCCACGTACTGCGTGGGATCGAGACCATGTCTCGCACGAGGGGCGAAGTCTGGTTCAAGCTCGACGCAGGCAGCCTGTCCGGCCGCCAGGCGATCAACGACGCTCACTTCTCCGAGGAGCATTTGCTCGGCAACCTGAGCGCAGCTTCCGAGCGTTGCAGCGTGCGTCTGCACACCTGTGTCTTCACGTTGGACGGCGATCCGCCCGACGCTGCAGCGTGCGAGGCCTACCTCGCGCTGCTCCAGACAATCAAGGATCGGGCGATAGCCGCTGCCGGCATCACCCTCTACGGAATCGAACGCCCCTCACACCAGCCTGAGGCCGAGCGCCTGGGCAAGGTGTCGGTCGTCTGGCTGGACGCCTTCGCCAAGCAGATTCGCCAGCTGGGATTCGAGGTTCGAGTCCATGCCTGAACCCCGCGAACGGCCGTGGTCGTTCGCTACCTCGCCGGCTCCTCCCAGCCCACGAGCACGTGAATCGGTGCTCGGGCTCCGGTCTCGCCTCGAATCGGGAGGCGTATGAGAAACCGGCCGTCGGCCGCCACGGTGTAGTCGTCGTAGGAAACCGAGCCTTCGAGGCCGGTATCGAAGATCGCCTCCGGCGCGCCGGCGTTGCGTGGGTCGCTCTGTGGGATGCCCACGCGCATCAGCCGGCCTCCTGGCTCCAGATAGAACAGCGTGCCGCCGTCAGCGCTCCACCGGGGTTGCAGCCCGCCGCCGCTCGACAGCTGCCAGCGTTCCCCGGTCGGCGGAAACGGGATCACGAACACCTCGGCCTCGTTCTGGGTGGCGTACGCGACCCAGCTTCCATCCGGAGAGAAATGCGGTTCATCCGCCGACGGCGCGCCCTCGACCAGTCGGATGGGTTGAGCGTCGGCCGGGCGATGGCGAACAGGTCGTAGCGTCCGAGGCTCGCATTGCCGTAGAGCAGCCACTTGCCATCGCGGCTCCAGGAATCCGGGTAGGCCCCGCTCGTTCAGGACAGTCCGCAGCTCGCCACCCTGGGCGGCTCGCGTGACGAGGCTGCGTCCGAAGCGAAACGCCAGGGCCTGACCATCGGGACTCCACGTGGGATCGCTCACACCCGGGGAGTCCGCCTCGTCGACACGCGACGCGATGCCCCGCCCCGGCTCGATGACCCAAAGCTCGTTTCCTCGGCCCACGATGCGAGCTGTCGTCGCGATGCGCTGGCCGTCGGGCGAGAGATCGAAGTTGTGCCAGGTCCCGGGCTTCGAAGCCTTGGAGAGACGCTGGCCGGTCGGACTGAACCACACGAACTCCGCCCCGGGGAATCGAGCGGACCGGTAGGCAATGACGCCGGTCGCCGACGCGTCGGCCCCGAGGGACCCGCCAAATCGTGAAGCCGACAGCATTCCCCGTCCGATTTCGAAGGGCGCGCCGATCAGACCCAGCGAATCCGCGTCGGCACGCTGTGCGTTCAGCACGCCTTCGTCTGTGCCGTAGACGATGTGTCCGTTGGACCATCGCGCATGCATAGCTTCCTTGATCAGCAGGCGCGCGGCTCGGAGCGGCGAGTTCTGCGACCTGGACGATGCGCACGTTGTCGCCGCCCTCCTCGATCTCCGAGGTGAAGAGGAACCGCTCGCCGTCAGGCAGGAAGGACGGCCTGGCGTGCCACGATGTCTTCCCTTCTTCGGGGGCCAGCACGACCTCTGGGGTTCCGCCGGATGCCGGCGCTCGGTAGATGGATCCCGCCATCCCCAGGAGGATGACGCCCTGGTGACTCCAACTCCCACCCCAAAAGGGTCCCTCCCCTTTCAGGATCTGGCGCGTGGTCCCCGCCCCGATGTCGTGAGCGAACAGCTCCGGCCCCCGAGAAAAAGCGACCTCGCGGCCGTCGGCGGACCAGAAGTAGGTGCCGATGGTCGCGGTGCCCGGGATCTCGATGGGCTCGAAGCGGTCGAGCGTCCGCACCCATAGTGACCCGCTGAATTCGCCCTGCGCTTGTCTGAAGGCGAGGCGACGCCCGTCAGGGGACACCGACACACGGGCGCCTCCGACGTTTCCCCCGTCGATGGTGAAGCGCAACGGCTGGGGGGCCGGGCTCGTCTCTCGTGCGGGAAGCCCTCCAGGCGACGAATGCGGCGACGATCGCGGCGAGGGCCACCCCCCACGGGGCCGCTGCGATTGCTCGCGAACCCCGCTTTTCGAGCGCCGGCTTTGCCTCGTCGCCTGGTGCTCCTGCGGTACTCAGCAGGATGCGCGCTTCGCCGATGTCGCGGAGGCGCATCGCGGGATCGCGCACGAGGCAGCGCTCCAGTAGTTGACGGATGTGGGGAGCCACTTCACTCGGCAGGCTCCCGGTGTCGATCGGAGCGCGAAGCACGGCTGCTAGCGTGTCCGACACGGTGCCGCCTTCGAACAGTCGGCGCCCGCCGAGCAGCTCGAAGAGCACGACTCCGTAGGCCCAGATATCGGCGCGTTTGTCGACGGCCTTTCCCCGCGCCTGCTCCGGCGACATGTAGGACGCGGTACCCAGAATGACGCCCGCCTGTGTCGCCTGGGCCGACATCGTGGGGGACTGGGACGTCGAGGATGACGGCAAGGCCTCGTCGCTTGCAAACGCCTTGGCGAGACCGAAGTCGAGCACCTTGACCCTGCCGCCCGGAGAGAGCTTTACGTTGGCGGGCTTCGGGTCGCGGTGCACGATGCCGCGCTCGTGGGCTTCCTCGAGCGCCTCGGCGATCTGCCGAGCGACCTCGACGGCCTCGTCGAGCGGAACCGGCCCTCTTCCGAGGCGCTCGGACAATGTGGCGCCCTCCACCAGCTCGAGGACCAGGAACGGCTTGCCGCTGGCATCACCCAGCTCGTAAATCGCGGCGATGTTCGGGTGGTTCAGCGCTGCCAGCAGCTGGGCTTCGCGCTGGAAGCGGGCGAGTCGATCCGCGTCGGCCACGAGCTGCTCAGGCAGCAGCTTGATGGCCACCTCCCGGTCGAGCTTGGGGTCGTGCGCGCGATACACCTCGCCCATACCCCCGGCCCCGAGGAGGCCGAGGATCTCGAAGGCGCCGAGTCGGGTTCCTGCTTCGAGCGACATGGGCTGTCTCTGCTGAGGACGGAGGAGATTCTACGTCGGGTGAGGTGGCGGGTTTCGGGCCCCGGCCGCGTATGACCAGGATAGAGGCGGCTGCGAGCCGCGCTCGGGAGGTGGAAAATGAGCTACTACATCTACTTGGTGATCGGCAGAGAGGTGTGCTGGCCGGTGGTCACGCGCGAGCAATTGCCACCGGAGGACGTGCCGGCCGACATGCTGTCCTTGAAGATCGCGGCAGCGTCGAGCGAGGACGAGGCCCTGCGGAAGTTCCGGGTTTTCCTGGACGGCTGCCGGTTCGAGCCCGCGGCGGCCTAGCCGACGGCGACGCACGTTAGTTGGCAAGCGTGGCGCGACTGAAGGCGGCACCGGCGAGTCGCGTCGCCGTCTGCGCGTCCGTCCCCGCGATCAGCGCAACCAGCATCCCGGCGTGAACCGTGCGACGTCCGCTCATCGGGCGGAGTAGGGCGCGGAACTCGCGAGCCTGCGATCGACCGCGCCAGCTGGTCGTCAGGATCGTCACGTGCTCGTCGCCCCTCGCGTAGTGGTGATACGTGTCTGCGACGAGTCCGTTCGAAGCCGCGCCGGACCAGCTCGTCACATTGAACGGGTTGAACTCCTGCGGATTCGCGCTTTGTCCGAGGATGGAGACGTTGATCTCCCCGAGCTGCCCCTGAGCGATCAGCTCCCACCCGGCTCCGAGGACATCCGACAGGTCCCCGACCACCAGCCCGCTGGCGACGCGGTCGTTCTCGTCGCGCCACCAGTAGGCCAGCGGGTTGAGGATCTCGCGCGTCGTGCGCGGAGGATCTTCGAACGCCCTGTCCATGAGGGAGCTCATCGTTCCTCTGAGGAACGCGTGTGGATCTCCGCGTGCCAGAAACCGGAGCCCCAGCGCGTAGGGCGCCAGCATCCCCCGCCGCAGGTAGGCCTCCGCACCGTCGTCGGCCTGGCCGGACGCCTTCGGGTCGCTGCGGTTCGCCCGGCGGGCAGCTGGGTCCGTCATGCGCCCGGCTCGAATCTCCTCGATGACGTAGAACGTCATGACGAGCATCCCGGAGCCTTCGATCACGGCGACAACGCGTTGCTTCTGTCGCCATCGCCGCGCGCACCGGCGGAGAGCCCGTCGAGATCGAAGTGCTGGTCGTCCAACGCGTGGGTCAGCTCGTGCGCGATGACCGGGGCCAGCTCGCCCGGCGGAATGTCGTCCCGGATGTAGAAGCGCTCCAGGTTCGTGTCGTAGAAGCCCAGCACCTGCTCTCGAGCCGCTCCCACGAAGTCCTCCGCGAGCTCGCTTCCCTGGTCGAGGATGCCGAGATGGATCAGCGCGCGCTGCTCGTTCTTGATGGCCTTCTGCGTGGCCTCGTCGGCCAGATCCTGCTCGAAACGCTCTCCGATCGCGGCTTCGGCGATCAGCTCCATCGGCACTTCTCGCAGGAACTTGCGGCCGCGGATCATCTCGACGCGCGGAATGATCTGCGCGACCAGCTCGAGAGTCTCGGGTCCCTTGGGGCCAACGTTTCCTCGAGCCGCGTGACCCAGTCCAGAGTGATGCGGATTTCTGTGGCGGCAACCTCGGTGCCCGGCGTGGCGAAGACGAAGCGCTGCCCGTCCGGGGCGACGTCGTAGCGCGGCAGCCCGAGACCGAGGCTGGTGCCGAACTCGTGTCGGAACACGAGACGCGGCGCCGATACCCGAAGCTCGGGGTGGTTCGAGACGGATGCGACCATCATCCGATCGAAGCGGCCCCCGGCGAGAAAATACAGCTCCCTGCCGTCGGGTGACCACTGGGGCATCCCGCTCCTCTCATCGGACACCTGGAGCCGGGGCCCGGCCAGGGCTGGACGTAGACCCGCGACCTCCCCTCGTCCCACGCGGCGAACGCGAGCGTGTCCCCGTTCGGGGAGACGACAGCCGCCTGCTCGTGAACGGGGGCCTGCATGTACGGTTTGAGACTGCCCTCGTGTTCGGGATCCCAGATGTAGATATCCTCGGTCGCGCCCGGGATCACCCGTGACAGCAGGAGCGTGCCGTCCTTCGCCCACGAGATCGGATAGAGCCCACCCTCGGCGTAGGCGAGACGCTCGGCGCGGCCGCCGGCGACGCTCAGCCTTCTGATCTCCATGCCAACGTCGCCTTCGGACATGATCGCCACCGAGCGTCCGTCGCGTGACCAGACGGGCGCCGACGACCGACCGTCGAACGTGAGCCGCGTTCGCTTGCCGGTGGCGACGTCGATCACCCAGACGTCCCGCTCGTCGTTCTCCTGAAGTGTGACGGCGAGCTGCTCGCCGTCGGGTGAGAAGCGCGGCATGAAGTAGAGGCCCGGCTCCTCGACGATCGGCTCGGTGTCGCCCTCCCGGTCGATCCACATGAGCGATCGCGGGCCAGACGTGCTCCCCGGCGTATGGGCGAGCGTGCCGTCTCGCGAGACTGAGATGTGGGCGAGTCCGCTTGACGTCACGGCGACGCTCACATCGAGCGGCACGGGTGAGCCCCGGAATTCGAGCGAGGTCGGATCGAACGCGGACGCGTACATCGCGCCGGCCCGCGAGAAGAGCAGGTAGTCGCCGGGCACGTAGCGCACGAACATGCCCCGAGGCATGAGATCTCGAACCTCCGCCGTTTCGAATTCGTAGGAAGCGATCGCAGAGCCGAGCTCGGTGCCGCGAATGAACAACATCGCCCCATCGCCTGGGAGTAACTCCGGCTTCAGACCCAGGATCTGCTTGCCGTCTGGAGCGAGGATAGGCTCTGCCGTTCCGCCTTCCTCGTGAACGCGATAAAGCTGTCGGGCATCCGAATAGACGATGGTGCCGTTGCCTCCCCAGCTCGCGCCCTCTATGTCGTTGGCCCGACACAGGCTCACCGGCGGGAGCCCAACGATCGACAGCTTCTTGAGCCGACCCTCGGCCCAGAATCCGATCCACTGGCTGTCGGGCGACCAGAAGACGTTGCGAGCGCCCATCGTGCCATCCAGCGGGCGAAGGAAGAGCTGAAACTCAGCGCCCGATTCGGCCACATAGGCGAGCTGCTGACCATCGGGTGGGATCGCGGCCGCAGGCCGGAACGTGGCCGACAGCTTCCCCGCCAACTGGATCGAGAAATGGCGGACCTGCGGGCTGCTCCGTCGCGGCGCGACCAGGTTCATGAGCAGGACACCGGCCAGGAGAGCCGCCACCCCCCAGGGAACCCAACGCATCAAGAACGGCTTCGGTCCGACCACGAAGCCGGAGTCCCCGTCGCCTTGCAGCAGTTCCTCGAGCTCGAGCCGGGCGTCGCCCACGTCCTGCAGACGCAAGTGCAGTCCTTTTGCAGGCAGCGCTTCAGCAGCCGCCGGACCGGAGCCGGCGTGCGCTCTGGCAGCAGACCGAAGTCCACCGGCTCCCGCAGCACGGCCGCGAGGATGTCCGAAGTCGACTGACCGGCGAAGGCACGCCTCCCGGCCAACATCTCGTACAGCAGGCAGCCGAACGCCCACACGTCGGTGCGCTTGTCGACCGATTGTCCGCGCGCCTGCTCGGGGCTCATGTAGGAGGCGGTTCCCAGGATGGCGCCCTCCTGCGTCGTCGCGCCCAGCTCCCAGGTCCTGGTCGCATCCGAGATGACGGCGGCCTCGCCTCGCGGTGGCCGGGCCTCGGGGGCTTCGAGTTTGCCCAGACCGAAGTCGAGCACCTTGACGCGCCCCTGGGGTGTGAGCTTGATGTTGGCGGGCTTGAGGTCGCGGTGGACGATGCCCTTCGAGTGGGCTTCCTCGAGCGCCTCGGTCACCTGTAGGGAGACCTCGCACGCCGCGTGTGGTTCGATCGGTCCCCGCTTCAAGCGCTCCTGCAGGGTCTCGCCCTCGACCAGCTCGAGCACGAGGAACGGGTGTCCGTCGACCACCTCGATCCCGTAGATCGCCGCGACGTTGGGATGGCTCAGCGCCGCCAGCAGCTTGGCCTCGCGTTGAAACGCCGCAGCCTCTCCGGATCCTGGGCGACGTCAACAGGTAGTGTCTTGATCGCCACCTCGCGATCGAGCTGCGGGTCGCGAGCCCGATAGACGCGACCCATGCTTCCGGCTCCGAGCAGCCCGACCACCACGTACGAGCCGATCTGCGCTCCCGCCCGCAGCACGGTCTCGCTCCCACTCTCGAGCTGGCTCGCGACCTCTTCCCACAAGGGCCCCGTCTGAGCGCCCACCGGTTGGATCAGCTCCCGGTCTTCCTCACCGACGCCGGCCAGCAGCCGCTCGACGAGCGCCCGCAGCTCCGCGTCTCCTCCGCAGGCAGCGTCGAGCCAGCCGGAGAGCTGCTCCGGTGCGACGGAGAGGGCGTCGTCGAAGATCTGATCCGCCTTCTCGAAGCGCTCCCGGTCGGAGAGGCTCATTTCGCGATCCTATCGAGCTTCCATCCGGCGCCGAGCTCTTCTCGGACCCAGGCGCGGCCGCGCAGCCAGTCGCGCTGGGCGGTGCGAAGCGAGACGCCCAGGGCCTCTGCCGTCTCTTCCTCGCTGAGTCCGGCGAAGAAGCGACACTCGATCACCTGCGCCAGCCGCTGGTTGTGCTCCCGCAGTGCCTCCAGAACACGATTGAGGTCCAGCAGTCACGCCGCCTGTTGATGCACGGCGACCTGGTTTTCGTCGAGCTCTTCGGGAACCGCGCCACCGCCCCGCTTGGCGGCGGTCCGAGTGCGGGCGTGAGAGATGATGACTTGACGCATCGCGCAGGCGGACACGGCGAGCAGATGCCCCCGATCCTTGAGATCCAGCCCCTGCTGCCGAGCGAGCTTCAGGTACGCCTCGTGGACCAGCCCCGTCGTGTCCAGGGTCTGCCCCCGCGCCGTCCGCCGCAGGTGGCCTCGAGCGAGCATCCTCATCTCGTCGTACACGAGCGGGACCAGGCGATCGAAAGCATCACGATCGCCGCCCTTGTAGGCGCGCAATAACTGCGTGACTTCGCCCGTATCCACAGGAGGTATAGCTAGTTAGGCCGACTTGGCGGAGTCTATGTTAGCAGGGCATGCGGGCCTTGGCGGCCCCCGATTTCGGGCGGAGTGGCGGGAACCGACGCCGGCCTGCGTATGACCCCAGTGAGGCAGGGAATGTACTACGTCTACCTTTGGAAGGACTCGGCGAGTTGCCGGCCGCTGATCAGCAAGAGCCCGCTGCGACGCGAGGAGGTTCCGGCCGACGTCAGCATCCGGACGATCCACAGCGCCCCCGGGGAGAACGAGGCCCTCGAGGTCTTCCGAGCCCTCCTGGAGTACACGCCCGAGGCCGGTCTCTGGAGCGGCGTGGACGACTCGCTGACTCGCACCGTGTCTTGGGACGGCCCGCCGCCGGAGGCGAAGGCTCGAGAGGCCGACCGGAAGCGTCGGGGCTGGGCGGAGAATCTCAGCCGATGGTTCGGCTGAGCAGACGGCTCTCCCGCCAGCCGGAACCTTTGGCCAACCCGAAGCGTCAAACGGGCCAGGAAGCCCGCCCGTTCGATAGGATGCGTCGTCCCAGGGAGCTCCGCCTTGAACAGCCCGGTTCGCGTTGCGCTTCGCCAGTTCACGCAGCACCCGGGCTTCGCCCTCGTCACCGTTCTGGTACTCGGACTCGGGACGGGTGCGGCGACGGCGGTGTTTACCGTCGTCGACTCGGTGGTGCTCCCGCCGCTTCCCTACGAATCGCCGGAACGACTCGTCACCATCTGGGACACCGACGTGGCCAAGGGCCTGAACCACGACCCCATCTCACCGGTCAACTTCATGGACCAACGAGCCCTCCCGGTCTTCGAGGACGCGGCGGCCTGGTGGCGTCCAGGCATCAACCTCGTCGATCCCGGGCTGGATCCAGTGCGCGTCAACACGATCGAGGTGAGCGGCAACCTGTTCGACGTCCTCGGCGTGAAGCCGCAGGTGGGGGCGGGGTTCCCGGTTGGTGGCCCGATCTTCGTCAGCGACGATCTCGTCGCAGTGATCAGCGATCGGCTTTGGCGCAACCGCTACAGCGCGGACCCAGGGATCATTGGCCGGCAGCTGAGCTTCAACGACACCCCCAACACCATCGTCGGCGTGATGCCGCCGAAGTTCCACTATCCCGACGACGTCGACGTCTGGCAGCGGCTGCGCTGGGACATGACGCAGCACAGCCGGCAGGCGCATTTCATGGAGTCCGTCGCCCGTCTGTCCGACGGGACCACGATCGGGCAGGCGCAGAGCGCGATCGACGCTCTCGCCATGAGATTGCACGACGAGCACGGCGGCACGAGAAACAGCCCGGCCAAGGGCCGGGGGCTCCCGCCTGATCCCGCTGCTCGACGAGCAGCTCGGCTACTACCGGCCGGCGTTGGTCGTGCTCTTCGGCGCTGTCGGCCTGCTCCTGTTGATCGCGCTGCTGAACATCGCCTCGCTGCTTCTCACTCGTGCGCTGTCGCGCGAAAAGGAGATCGCCGTCCGAGTGGCCATGGGGGCGTCGCCGCGCCAGCTCGTCACCCAGCTGATGGCCGAGAGCTTCGTTCTGTCCGCCGCCGGGGCCGTCCTCGGCCTGATCGCGACCGCGGTGGCATTGCCCATCATCATCAATGTGACACCGGTCGAGATCCCCAGGCTCGACGAGGCCGGCATAGACCTGCGGGCACTGGGCTTGACGTTCGCGGTGGCCCTGATCGCGACGGGTTGCTTCGGAGTGGTGCCGGCGCTCGTGTTGTTGCGAGGACAGCTGACGGCGGGGCTGAAGTCGGGCGAGCGCGGGAGCACGCGCGGGGCGCGCGGGACGTACTCCGTCCTCGTCGGCGCCGAAGTGGCGCTCGCGTGTGCGCTGCTCGTCAGCTCGGTGCTCCTGATCCGGACGGTCGGGCAGATGATGGATACCCCGACCGGAGTCGACGCGGACGACGCGATCATGACGACAGTGCAGCTCGCCAGCGACGCTTACTCCGATTGGGGCGTGGTGGGTGAGACCCACTCGCGGATCATCGAGCAGATCCGCGAACGGCCGGGCGTCCTCGCCGCAGGAGGCGGCAATTTCCTACCTCTCGAGGTCGGTTGGCGGGGACCTTTCGGCGTCGACGGGCAACCCCAGGCAGCCCGGGTCGAGGACAGGCCTCAGGCGCAGCTCCATTCCGTGAGGGATGGGTACTTCGAAGCGCTCGGGGCGGAGATGGCGGACGGCCGAGCCTTTGAGCCATTCGACAACGCATCCGGCGCGGCGGTGGCGATCGTCAACGAAACCTTCGCCAGGAGGTATCTGGCCGACGGTCCAGCCGTCGGCAAGGTTCTGCAGATCTATGCGACCGGTATCGGGCCGCTCGGCCGCAATCTGATGGTGGGGCAGCCGCGTCGGTCTCCGAATCCGTTCGAGGTCATCGGTATCCTCCGAGACGTGCGCAATGCTCCGCTCGGTCAAGGCATCGAGCCGGCCATCTACCTGTCGACGCGACAGTTCCCGTTTCGCGAGATCTTCTTGGCGGGGGCCGCCAGCGATCGCGGAGGCGGCGTCGCGGCGATTCGCTCGGCGCTCGCCTCCGTCGCGCCGAACGTTCCCATGGCATCGGTGCGGACCTGGGGAGATCGTTTCGCGGCACGGACCGCCGAGCCGCGGCTTCTGATGGTGGTTCTCGGGTTCTTCGGCGCGCTCGCGGGACTCCTCGCGGCGATCGGGGTATACGGCCTCTTCTCCTGGTCGGTGGCGTTGCGGACTCGCGAGCTCGCGATCCGCATGACCCTCGGGGCAGAGCCCGCCGGCGTCGGGGGGCTGGTCGTGCGCCAGAGCGTCCTGCTCGTGGCGGCGGGAGTGGCCGTCGGTCTGGCGCTCATCCGGGTCGCGGAGAGCGCGCTGACCCGCGTGCTGTACCAGGTCGAGCCCAGCGACCTGGGCTCGGCGTTGGCGGCCAGCGGCCTGCTGCTGGCGGCGGCGTTGATCGCCTGCGTGCCGCCGGCGCTTCGGGCGATGCGCTTGGATCCGGTCGAGGGTCTGAGGGTGGAGTAGTTCGTCTCGGGAAGCTCCCCCCAACGGGTGTCGGGTCCTAGAAGAAGAATCGAGCGCCGATCGCCGCGTTGAAGGCGAAGCTCGTTGCCGGAACGAGGTCGAGTACCGGGACGATTTCCACGAAGAAGTCGAACCGCCCCGACTTCGGCAGGTAGTTCAGGCCGAGGGGAATCCGCACCCCGAGCAGAGCGTCGCTCGAGTTGCGGCCCTGACCCTGATGCGAGCACCAATCCCGAAGTAGTAGGGGACGTCGACGCTCTCCGACTCATCCTTGATCCATTTCGAGCCGTGCACGAGGTAGTCGCCGTGGAGCTGAAACGAGGCGTTCTCGGTGAACGACCAGGCGGCTGCCACGTCGATCGCCGTTCGGTCGCCTGTCCACGCCTTGAGACTGACGCCGGTGGGCTCGCCCAGAATGACACCCAGCCCGACGTCCCCGGCGGTAGTCGGAGTCGCTGCGACCGGCAGCGTGGCGATGACGATCGCCGCGACGGAAGTCCCAGTTCGGGCCCCGATCGAGAGTCTCATCGGACCATCATACGAAGATCGGAGTGGTTACTGAGTCGCTGCGCGGCGTCGGCGGACGGCAATGGCTTCGAGCCCCAGACGCGTCGAATCAGAAGCGCAAGCTGACCGATACGTTGAGGGTGCGCCCCATCAGCAGGATGTCGTTCTCGATCAGCTCGTCTTCCACGGCCTCGAATTCCCGATACCAGACGTTCTTGCGGTTGTACGCGTTGAACAGCGTGACTCCGATGAGCCCCTGGCTGGAACCGAGGGCAAATTCCCAGTTGGCGGCCAGATCGAGCCGGTTGTAGCTCGGTAGTCGAGCGCCGTTCTTCTCCCCGACGACGACCTGCTGTATGGTGCGCTGGCCCGCCGGCAGCCCGACTTCCTCGATTCCAACCGGTTCCGTGTAGGGCCTCCCCGTCGAGTAGATGAAGGTCCCCGACAGGCGCCAGCTGCCGAGCCGAAGAGTGTCCACGAGCTTGAACTCGTGGGTCTGGTCGTGCGTCGCCGGGTAGGGCCCGTCCGCGAGGTCGGGGAAGGTGTGCTCGATCTCGCCGAGGGTGTAGCTCAGCCAGCCATTGTGGTTGCCGAACTTCTTCTGGACGAGCAGCTCGAGACCTCGTGCCACGCCGTGGCCCCGGTAGAAGAAATCGGGAAAGTCGGTTTCGTCCTGGCCCGGCAGCAGGAGAAAACGAGGAGCGAACTCGGTGAGGTTGTCGAGGTCCTTCGAGTACAGCTCGAGGTCCACGAGGAGGTTCCCGGTCTCGTAGCTCGCGCCCGCCATGATCTGGCTCGAGGAGGCCACGGGAACCAGGTCGTCGTCGGAGAGAGCCCAGAACTCCCGGTTGCCCTGCACGACGTCCCCACGTGTGATCCTGCTCACGACCTGGTTGTGCTTCTCCCACGCGCCTTTGAGTCGAAGCCCGTCGCTCACGACCACGCTCAGCGACAGCCGCGGCTCCAGGTAGGTCTGCTCGGTCACGTCGAAGCTAGTGGCCCGAACACCGGCGTTCAAAGTGACCCGCTCCAGCAGCGTCCAGCGATCCTGGATGTAGGCCGAAAGCTGTCTTCCGCTGCTCGCAAGATCGAGGATGTCGCCGGATTCGAGGGACGCCGTTCCGTCGCTGCCGGCCGTCTCTTCTTCGACCCCCAGCAGGTAGTCGATCTTGTTGTCGGTGATCTGCACGCCGGCCTGAAGGTGGTGGTTCCAGGCGAGCTGGAAGCTGTTGTCGAGACGGAACGTGTAGTCGCGCAGCTCGTTGTCCTCGGCCGAGCCCGTCGCCGCCCGCGGTCGGAACGCCTCGTTCTCCTCGCCACCCGGCGGGCGCCCGAAGCCGCCCGCGGAGCGGTCGCGATCGTTCTCGAATCTCGAGTACCCTAGAGAGGCAACGCTTTGCGCCGTATCGCTCCAATGATGAGTGAGTTTCAGGCCGGCCCCGAGGTTCTCCCACCGGTTGACGTCGCTGACGCTCAGGGTGCCGCCGATGTCGATGCCGCGCTCGGCCAGCCTTTCGAGGGCGAAGTCGGGCAGTTGCAGGTCGCGCGAGTTGTCGACGTCGTCACGCCCGTTGTAGGCGCTCGCCGTCAGCAGAGTGCGCGAGGCAAGCTCGAGGGAGAGCTTCCCGTTGAGGTCGTAGAAATACGAGCTGGGCTGGGTTTCGAAACGGGCCAGGCGAGAGGCTGTCCCCACGCCGCCGCGCGGCGCAGGTGTCGCGTTGACCTGTCCGAGGATCTTGTCGTAGAGCGAGCTCTGGAAGGAACGGCGGCCGGCCAGAAGCAGGGACCCGCGGCCGAACAGAGGGAACTCAGCGAGCCCGTTCGCGCTGAGCAGACTCGCTCCGGCCTGGAAATGCACCTTCTCGGAGTCCCCTGTGCGTCCCTCGATCTCCACCACGCTCGAGAGGCGACCACCGTACTGTGCTTCGATGGCTCCCTTGTGCAGGCGTGCCTCGCCCACGGCCTCCATGTTGAACGCCGAAAAGTATCCGAATAGATGGTCGATGTGGTAGACAGTGAAGCCGTCGTAGGTGACGAGGTTCTGATCGGGCGTGCTGCCGCGCACGAACAGGCCCGAGGAGGATTCGCTGCTCCTCACGCCCGGGAGCAGCTGGAAGGCCCGGAACAGGTCCTTCTCGCCGAGGCTTGGCAAGACCGCCACCTGCTCGGGTGAAAGACGGACGCTGCTGATCTCTTCCGCAGCGCTCATTATCGGAATGTCGGTCGCGACCACGAGGGTTTCGGCGAGACCAGCGATCTCGAGGACGATGTCGACGACCTCGACCGCTCCGGTCATCACCGTTTTTCGGGCATCGGAGAAGCCCTCCAGGGAGGCGACGAGCGTCAGCTCATAACCGGCGTCGAGGCCCTCGAATGAGTACGCTCCTTCTTCATCCGTCAGGACGAGCTTGTCCGTGTCAGCGATGGCAACGCTGACGTTCCGCAGCGGCCAACCATCCGACGACCGGACCACCCCGCGAAGCCCGCCACCTTCCGCCTGGACAGGCACGGAGAGAGCCAGACAGATCACCGACGAAGCAATTCGAAACGAAGTCGACATGTATTCCTCCTGCCCTTGCGCGCGAGCTTGCGCGCAGCCGGGAACCGTCGGGCCCGAGCCGGTGGCCCACGTATGGCACCAAGCTAGGCCGGGCGGGAGGATGTGTCTTCAACTGGGAGCAAGGCTTTTGTAAGGGGTGTAAAGGCCCGTCTCGCGCGGCGCTCTTGTGATTGCCAGTCTGCCCGCGCGAAGCCGCGGGAAAGGCAGCGACAAAGCAAAGCACACGAGACGCTGAGCGGACCCTCTTTCGTCACCGCCGCCGTAGCGCTCGTGGACGAACGGCTGCAACCGCGCATCGGGGTCGGTGCTGCACGGCGACGATCGGTTGGGATGGAGTGTGAATGAGTAGGCCGCGCATCGAATTCGTCGGGCAAGAAGTGGTCTGCCGGACCTTCGGCCGCTATGTCACCGAATGGCAGAAGAACGGGTATTCGCTCGAAGCCCTCGTCGAGGGCTCCGGCTGCACGGTCGAGCACCTGCGCAACAAGCAGGTGTTCAACCGGTTTGGGTCGCGACGTTGACGGCACTGGGATCGGCCGGGCCCTGGTGCGTCGGATCGTGGAAGTTCACGAAGGGCGCATCTGGGTCGAGTCGCAGGGGGAGGGGCAGGGATCGACCTTCTGGTTCTTCCTGCCGCAAGGAAACAACAGAGGAGATCCCTCGCCGCCCGGCGCCAACAGCTAGATCCTGCTGGGGCGGAAGCCCCCTCTAGAAGCAGGTGTCTCGGGCGTTCCTCAAAGCTTCGGCGATGTTGTGGGCGGTCCAGGGGAGCGGCGCTCCCGGTGGCTTGACGGGAACGACGTGATACTTCTTCCCGTCCGAGAACTGCATCAGAACGAAGGCGTGATTCCCAAGGCCGCGCATCTCCATGATCTCGACCTTCACCTCCGACAGTTGGCACACCGAATAGGCGAAAGAGTGTCCCTTGCCGGAGAGCTTCCTCATCCCTACCCACTGTCCCCGGAGATGCAGGGTGCCCTCGCACCTCGCGAACGAATGCCTGTGGAAGACGCGGGCGGAACGATCGGCCGGTGCTCGGGGGGTAGGGCGCGGCGTCGGCCGAGGGGTCGATACTGCGACGGGCGCCGGAGCCCGCCTCCGTGTCGGCGGCGGCGGAGTGGGTGATGGGGTCCGCTCGGGTGTCGGTGACGGCGCCGCTGACGGTTTCGGCGCCGCGCGGCGAGCCGGCTTGGGAGTCGGTCGCGTTTTCGCAGGGGCAGGTGCGGTCGTCGCAGGGGGTGGCGGCAGGGTCGTCGGCCCGGGTGTTTCCACGGTTCCCAATTGCGAAGCGCCGCCAGCCTCTGGCGGAGGGGTTGCGAGCGCCGCTCGATCAGCCGGATCTGTCTGCCCCTCCTCTCGCGGCTTGATTGCGAAGTAGCCAACGGTAGCTACGGCCAGGAGCAGGCCGAAGACGACCACCGCCAGGATCAGCCCCGGGAGCAGGCGCGCCGACATGCTCGACTGCTGCGTGTTGGGTCTCGGGGTCTCGGGTGGGTCCGACGAGCGTGGTGGTGGCGGAGCTGAGGCCACTGCGCGGGGCGGCTCTGGCGGCGAGAGTGCCTGCGTCGGGGCATCTTCGTATCGGATGCCGAGCCCCAGCGTCGCTGCCTCCGAGACCCCGCCGGCCCCGCCGACACCCGCACCCAATGCAGCCACGAAGCCCTCGGCCGTGTCCCACCGATGAGTCTTCTGCTTGGCCAGAGCCTTCAGCACCGGCGTCATCAGGGCGTTCGGCACCTTGTGGGCATCCGGCATCGGTATCGGGTCCATGACCTGTTTCATCAGGACGGCCACAGGCGTGTCGGCCCGGAAAGGCACCTTGCCTGCGAGCATTTCGTAGGCGATGACGCCCAGTGCGTAGATGTCGGTGCGGTGATCCACTCCCTCCGCACGCGCCTGCTCGAGCGACATGTATTGCGGCGTGCCCGTGACGACCCCGGTCTGGGTCAGGGCGACCGTCGATTGGATCATCTTCGCGATACCGAAGTCAGCGAGATAGGCGTGGCCTTCCTCGTCGAGCAGGATGTTCTACGGCTTCACATCGCGGTGGAAGATTCCCTTGCTGTGAGCGTAGTCGAGCGCATCCGCGGCGTCGGCCAGAATCGCGACCGCTTCTTTCGGAGACATGGAGCGCTTGGCCAGACGCGCGGAGAGTGTGGTCGCGAAAAGCCGCATCGCCATCCACGGCGTCCCGTCGTCGATGCCGTACGCATGGATCGGGACGATGTGGCGGTGCTCCAACCGGGCGATGACCTTGGCCTCGCGCTTGAAACGCTCACTGAACCCCGGATCGTGAAGGAACTCCTGCGGCAGCACCTTGAGGGCGACGTGGCGGTCGAGGTCGGCCTCGTACGCTTTGTAGACAGAGGCCATGCCCCCTTTGCCGAGGGGCTCGACGATACGGTACCGACCGAATTCGCTGCCGGGCTCGAACAAGGGTCAGATCCTCGCTCGCTGGCATCAGTCAGCGCCACCCGCAGCCAGCGTGCGGGCATCAGAATCGTCGCAGTGTAGCAGTGGAGTTGCCTCGCCCGGCCGTCCAGATCCGGGTGTGCCTACTGAGTGGGCCTCGCTGCCCATCGAGATCGTCGTGTGTACAGGGGCGATCGTCGCTTCGGTTGTCTTTGGATCCGAATGGGATCCAAAGTCCCAGGAGTCCGGGACGACCGTGGAGACCGAGACTTCAAAGAGCAGGCCGGGCAGCGGAGATCACGACCAACGTCTCCGCTCGCGGGCCGATCCTGCACTCGCGGCTGTTTGACGTGCGAGATCTTCTGCGATTTTGTTGTGCTAGAAGGACAAGCTGACCCGCAGCATGGCGAAGCTGTCGCGCTTCAGCGCAGAGAGGAGGCTGTCCTCAGCGACGTTCGTGAAGATGCGCGACTCGAGCTCCAGTTTCAGGACGTCGCTGACGCGCCTTTCAGCCTCCACGCGTCCGGAGATGGAGCCGTTGTCGAGGTCCACGATCGCACCGGCGAGTACGCTCGTATCGTCCACGTCGTTCAACGCCAGACGCGTTCCGACGAACAGCCCCTGCTCAAAGGCGGTCGGGGGCGCCGCTTCGTCGCGGTCGTCGTAGAGATACTCGGCGAGGACGCCCAGATCCGCGGCGGAGCCGAAGAGCTGGTAGTTCGTGTATTCGAAGCCGACCACGGCAGCGCTGAAGGTTTTGCCCTGGCCTCCGCGGACGAGCGCCTCGAGCTTCCAAAGCCAGGCGCAGGTCGAGTCCCGCTTGGGTCATCTCGGAGTAGACCGGGAGCAGCTGACTTCCGTCGTCGTTGACCTCGAACGACGGCTCCCGGCTGGTGCCGTGGAACGCGCTGAGGCCCAGATCGAAGTCGCCGAGAAAGTGGCCGTAACGGAACGCCAGATCGACGGAGCGCTTGCCGTCCGGGAAAAGGGAGCCATCCCGATCGACAGCCAGCGGAAAACGTAGCCGGCCGTTCGGCCCGGGGAAGGTTCGCTCGCGGAAGCCAACCAGCGCCATGCCGCTCAGGCGCCCCCAGGGGCCCTGCCACTCGACCCGAAGCATCGGCTGTCCCAGCTTGTCTTCTTCGTCGATGTCCTCGACGAAGTCGGACTGGTTCACGATGTCGACGAGGTGGCGCGACTCGGTGACGCCCCAGAAGACGCGATCGGCTCCCGCCACAATCTCCCAATCCCCGAACACGCCTCGCCAGTGGGCCTCGCGAATGTCGAAATGGGTGCGCTCCGAGTCCTCGCTGTCGATCCGCCCGAAAGGCGTGAGGGTGAAGTGGTGTCGCCGACTCTCGCTGCGGATCTCGAGCTCCGGTTCCAACGAGAGCGAGTACTGGAACGTATCGAGCTGTTCTGGGAACTGCGGTTCGTTTGGGAACCACCGCACCTCCCCGTTGAGGGTGCCCCCGAGCTCGACCTCCTGGGCGGCGGCGGGCGCGGCCACCGCGAGGAGGATCGAGAGTGAGATTCGAGCGGAATGGCTCACGGTTCTCGGCGTCAGCGACGCTTGAGAGCGCCGCGCACAAAGTCGGATTCTCGCAGTCCGGTGCCGAATCGGTACTCGGAGTAGACGAGGGAGGTGGACTTGCCGGTCTGGTGGTTCACCATTTCGAGCCGCTGGGGGCGCCAGTACTCATTTTCGTACACACGGTACTCGGCCAGGTCGAGGGTCTTGAGCAAGTCGCCGCGGCGGTCGTAGAACTCGACCTTGCGCACCTGATAAACGTCCTGGTCGATCCACGCGATCTGCTTCGTGTAGCCCGAGTGCTCGTAGCGCGACGTCCGCTCAATGACATCGCACTGGAGTCGGTCGCACGGCTCCGAGCGCAGGTAGCGATACTCGTACTTCTCGAGCTCGATGCTCGTGAAGTCTTCGAACGCGAACTCGCTGCCGACAAACGGTCCCGACTTGTCGACCGACGAGATCCGTTTCACACGTTTCAACGCCGGCAGGTAGAGCCATTGGTCGTCGGGATCGACGATCTTGGCATGGGAGAGCAGTGCCGTGCCGTCGATGTCGGCCGGGCGTTCGAAGACGATCAGGCTGCGGTCGCCCAGACTCTCGTCCGGTACCTCGAGAGTTTCGAGGGCGAGGCTGCGCGTCGTCTCCTTGCCGGCCTTCTTGAGGAGGATCATCTTCAGATCGACCACGCTGTCGGCAAAGCCGCGATCGCTCCGGTCGGAACGGGCGGCGATCGCCCAGCCGTGCTCTTCGGCCGTGGCCGTTTCCGAAACGGTCGCGTCGGGCGTGTCGTCGGCCGAGAGGGCCGTGGGGAGCGTGAGCGCGAGGGCTCCGATCAACAAGGCTGTGGGTACGGTCGAAAGACGCTGGTTGAGCTTCATAGTCTCGACTTCCTTTTTTCGCGTGTGCTGACCGACCATCAACAGGGCGGGCAGCAGGAGTAGGTCGGTGACGAGGGCGAGGACGATCGCCAGCGTCGTGAGTAGCCCCATCTGGGCGCTGATACGGAACGACGACAGGCTGAGCACGCCGAATCCGAACGACAGGATGATCGTCGTGGAGATGATGGCGGGGCCTACCGTCTCGAAGGCGCGTGCACGCAAGTACTTGCTCAGAAAGTGCACCGTGTCATCGACGACGATGCCGAGAGAGGTGGCCGAGACGGTGGCCGCGGCCATGCCGACCTGTTTCACGAGGAGCGCCCACAGCCCGAACGTCATGAGGATGGGGATCGTGTTGGGTACGAGGCTGAGGGCCCCGATCGAGACGCTGCCCAGAGCGAGCATCATCACGGCCGCGATCAGAACGACCGCCACAAGGTTGCCACCGAGCATGCTCTCGATGTTGCGCTGCGAGATGTGGGCGAACATCACCTGTGCGCCAGTGGGCTCGGCGTGCATGTACTCGGGCGCGTTCGTCTCGAGCCAGTTCGTCGCGCGCGCGAGGACCCGCCGCGTCTCTGCCGTCGAGATCTCGCCGATCGTCGCCGTGACGCGAGTTGCCGACTTGTCGAGACTGATTCGATCGTTCAGATCGAGCCCGTAGGGCAGCGAGAGCTCGTAGAGCAGCAGATACTGAGCGGCGAGATCCCGTCGCTGGGGAATCCGGTACCACTCAGGATCATCGCCGTGCATGTTCATGCTCAGGCGGCGGATCACGTCGCTGTAGCTGTAGACGTGGGTGACCTCGGGCTGCTGATTGAGCCAGCTCGTGAATCGAGCCAGATGCTCGAGGTAGAGCGGATCGCTGATCCCCTCGGGCGCTTCGGCCTCGACCGAAAATTCGAGAAGGTAGATGCCGTTGAGGTTCTCGATACCCCACTCGGCGTCGCCACGAAAAGCGACGCGGTGGTCGAAGTACTTGACGAACTCGTCGTTCAGGTCGACGGTCGGGGCGAAGCCGGCGAGGACGATCGAGAGTCCGCCCATCACGACGAGCACGGGCCGGTAATGCGAGGTGACCCAGTCCGCGAAGCAGCCAAGCTTCAGACTGGTCGCCTGACCTGCGCCCTCGGAGCGCACCCGCAGGGGGGCGAGTGCCACGAACGCGGGCAGCAGCGTGATCGAGAAGAAGAGCGCCGCCAATATGCCGACCGCCGTGATGTTGCCGAGGAGCCGGAACGGAGGCGAATCGGAAAAGTTGAGGGCGAGGAAGCCGATGATCGTGGTCAAGCTCGTGATTGCGACCGGTAGAGTGTTGATGCGCAGGCTTTCTCGGATGGCGTCCTGCTTGCCGAGGCCCCCACGGATCCCGTTGAGGACGGTCAGGAGTAGATGGATGCTGTCGGCGAGGCCCAGGGTGAGGATGATCACGCCTGCAGTCAGCGAAATGGGATCGAGTTTGACGCCGGCCCACCCGGCGAGACCGAACGCCGTTATCGCCGAGAACCCGATGACCAGCAGAGTGCTCGCGACGCCGACGGCGCTCCGCAGCACGATCACCATCAGCGGGGCGAGCATCGCGAACATGCCGGGCATCAATGTCATGGCGTCGAGCTGACCCGACTCCGCGAAGGCGTTGTTCAGCATCGAGACGCCAGACAGGGCGACCCGCATCCCGGGGTGTCGGGAGCGCAGCTCGTTGGCCAGTCCGGGCGCGTGGCGGACCGCCTCGGGCACTTCGGTGAGGCTCTCCTCCGGGTACTGCAACGTGACTGTTGATGCCCGTTGTGCGGGCGTCCGGCGAGACCAGGTTGCCACGCAACAGCGGCTCGGCCAGAGCGATCTGCATGCGGCGCTCGAGCTCGCCAGGGCTGAGGTTCTCAGCGTCGACCACCAGATCCTCGACCGTCAGGTCGTCGCCGTCGGCCCAGGAGTGCTGGAAGTTGGTGATGGAGTCGACCCGTATCGCGTAGGGGATCTTCCACGCCTCGGCGGTCAGCCACTCGACGGCTCCAGCGACGTCGGGATCGAAAGCAGAGGCGTCCTCCTCTTGGAGGATGAAGATGATGTTGTCGTTCTTCGTGTAGATCTTCTGAAACTCCTCGAAGGCGACGAGTTCCGGGTTGTCTGGGCTGAAGAAGACGCGGTAGTTGTTGGAGAAATCGAGGTTCCTCGCGCCGATTCCGGCCGCACCACGAGCAGCAGCGACGCCGCGATAGCGAGCCAAGGGTGGGCGATGACGCGGTCGGCCAGGGCGACGGCTACTCGGTCGCCTCGGGTCAGCTTGCTTGTCCTCATCTTCTGCGGCTCCTTCATATACTTGGACTAAATGGTCCGCGTATGATCAAAAAAGGGGTCTGGTCAGAGTGGCTTCAAGAATTCCAACAACCCGCCAAGGGCGGCTCGGCTCATTTCCATGTCGGGCTCAACTTTGCTGAAGAGCGCCGCTCCCTGGAGAGTGACGACCACAACGCCCGCCATCTCGTCGGCACCCAGATCCTGGCGAATCTCGCCCGCCTCCTGCCCCGAGCGGAGGGTGGTCGCGATGATTCCGCGCAGTTCGCCGAAGAAAGACCGGACGATCTCGGCGATCTCTGAATCGTGTGCACCAAGCTCCGCTGCGGTGTTTCCGAGCATGCACCCGCAGGGACCAGCCTTCGTGACCATCTGCACGCGGCTCTCGAAGACCGCCTGCAGGTTCTCGATGGCCGTTCCAGAGCCGCCGAGCAGACCGGCGAACCAGTCTCTCTGCCCCGCGAAATAGGCGCGCAGCGACTCCAGGAAAAGCTCCCGCTTGCTGCCGAAGGTGTCGTACATGCTTTGTCGCCCGATTGCCATATGGCTCAACAGATCAGCCACACCAGTCGACTCATACCCTTGATTCCAAAAGAGTTGCATAGCCTCCTTGAGAGCCTCATCGCGATCGAACTGTTTGTCCGGCCCACGCGTCATAGAAGCAATCTAGTCATCTTAGACCATTCGGTCAAGGTAATTCTTGAAGAAAACACTGACATCATGCCCGGGGGGATTTCAAACGACAGCCTTGTTTGCAGGTGCTCAGGTGCTACTCGCGGTCCTTGCAGCCCTCGATCGCACTGTTTCTGAGTAGCCAGTAAAAGGAAGCGATTGTCGGGTTCGCGGAGCCCTGCGGTGGCGCGTCGACGAATCGTGGCTTGCTGGCCTCGCCGTCGTCCAACAGGAAGATGAAGCCCGGCACGTAGCCCACGCCGTCGATCGCGGATGAGTATTCGGGAGTTGTGACGCTGGCCGCATGATCACCGTAGATCACCACCAGGTAACTCCCCCGAACTCCTGCCAGGAAAGCGCTCAGCTGGCCGTCGACATGGTTGATGGTGTTCGCATAGCGACCGAGGATGCCGGGGACGGAGAAGACTTCGTGCTCGACGAAATCGAATGGTCCATGGGAGCCGATGGTGATCATCAAGTAGAAGGACTGTGTACTGCGCCCGTTTATGACGGCGGAGTTGAAGTCGAGAAAGCTCTCGTCATCGATCCCCCACCTGGAACGGGTCTGCGGGTAGTCTCTCTGCGCGTAGTGCCTGCGAAACCCCGCGCGCTTGAAGCCAGCCCCCTGGGCGAACAGGTTCGGCGTCACGCCGACAAAGGCAAGGGAGTCGATACCCCGCTGAGCAAACAGTTGGGGCAAGGCCTCTGCATAATTCACATCCGCCAAGCGATAGACGGGGAATGTTGGATGGGGCAGATTTCCGGTGAGCAACTGAAAGTCCGCACCTGACGAGCTGCTCACGCGGGTGTAGTGCGGATCGATTCTCATGAAATGAGACCTCGTCTTCAGCCTGTCGAGAAAGGGCGCGACGGGCTGCTGTTCCAATTCCGCGTTCACGATCTCGTAGTCGAGGCTCTCTACCTGAATCACCAAGACACTGCGTGTGACAGCATCGCCGACGCACCGACCTCTTTCGACCGGCTCCTGAGCGGCCAGAAACTCCCCATGGAGTTGCTCTCGGGAGGGCACCGCATCGGTGAAGATCCAATTGGCCAGGATCGCGGTGTAGTAGCCGTACAGCTTGATGCAGAGACCGTAGTCGGATATCAGGGCCGCCCGTTGAATGGGTTCTTTGCGATGCACGTATGAGAGCGCTGGAAGCACCATCAATGAAAGCGCCAGGGCCACCCGTCGGTTCTGGCTGCGCGGGTGTAGTCCCGAAATCTGTTGAAAGTTGAGTGGCGGCCTCTCCGGCCCGATGGGATCATCGGGCTGGATCAAAGGAGGAGAAAGCCGCCATGAAGAAAGCTATCAGCAGACGAGCCATCCCCCAAGAGGTTGTTGGTCAATTAGCGTCGCCGCTGGCTGAACTGATGCGTCAGACGCTACTCGAGACTGTGATCGCGAGCGGAACGATCCAGGCGATCGAGATGCTGCGTGCTCAGCAGGAGGTGCTGTGCGGGCCACGCTACAAGCAGAACGCGGATCGCAAAGCTCATCGCCACGGAACGACGGTCGGATCGCTGGTTATGGGCGGACGTCGGGTGACGCTGCCGCGCCCTCGGGTTCGGTCGGTCGACGGCCGCGAGCTCGAGCTGCCGGCGTGGACGGAATGGTCTCGTGAGGATCCACTGAAGCAACGGGCCCTCGAGCAGATAATCCTTGGCGTGTCGACACGAGGCTACTCGGGTTCGTTAGAGAAGCTTCCGGTCGAAGTCCCGGAACGGGGCAGAGCCGGAGTGCCGTCAGCCGGCGTTTCCTCGAAGGAACACGGCGACACCTGGTGAAGCTGCAGCGTCGCGATCTGTCAAGACTGGAATTGGCGGTGCTGATGATCGACGGAATTCACTTTGAGGATCACGTCGTTCTGGTGGCGCTCGGCTTCGAAAACGACGGGAAGAAGCAGGTCTTGGGCCTGTGGGAAGGGGCGACCGGGAACGCTCGGGCCTGTAAAGCCCTGCTCGAGAATCTCGCCTCACGCGGTCTGCAGACGAACCGCAGCTTGCTCATCGTCCTTGACGGAGCGAAGGCTCTACCAAGGCTTGCAGGGACGTCTTCGGAGGCCGTGCCTTCATCCAGCGCTGCCAGGAGCACAAGAAGCGGAACGTTGCCGACCACTTGCCGGAGTCGATGCGACCTGGTGTGCGACGGGCGATGAGTCAAGCCTACGAGTGTCGCGACGCTAAGCGGGCGAAGCGGCTCCTCGAGGCTCTCGCCACCCGTCTCGAGTCCGAGCATCCTGGCGCTGCCGCCTCCCTGCGCGAGGGCCTCGACCAGACGCTCACTGTCATCGAGCTCGAACTCCCCGAACGGCTCCAGCTGTCGCTGCGAACAACGAATCCGATCGACAACCTCGTTGGCAGCGTCCGCAGAGTCTCGCGGCGCGTGAAGCGCTGGCGCGGAGGTCGCATGATTCTCCGCTGGTGTGGCGCCGCCGTGTTGGATGCCGAGCAGCGCTTCCGGCGTATCAGAGGCTACCGAGAGATGCCCAAACTGATCGCTGCCCTCAGAGCACGAGACGCAGCACTTGACGAGAAGGAGAACGCCGCTTAGGACGTGAACTGCCGCCGCTCAGTTTCAACAAGCGACGGGACATCACCGGTATTGTTGCGGCCGGTCGTGTTGCTCTGGGGCGAGGGTGCCCCCGAGGGCGTCTTGAGGGTGCCACTCGCGCCGCTGCCGGGGTTGGCGGTGCCGGTCATCGCGAGGTTGCCCGCGTCCACTCCGATGAACGTGTTGTTCCTTGCCGAAGTTGTGAATGAACCGGCTCGCCCCCCTCACGATGTTCCCCACGGTCGACGTGGAGGCGCCTCGCCTTTGCAACAGGGCGACGTAAGCCACTCTAAGGATGACGAAAACGACGATTCGGGAGAGTCCTAAGGTCCGCTTAGATCAGCCTGGATCAGCTCAGAGTGGTAGCAAAGTGGTAGTAGGACGTAGACAAGTTGCCGCGATGTCGGCCCATCCTGCAGTTACAGTCCGGCCGTCCCCATCTTCCCCTTCAGCTCGGCGAAGAAATCAGGGACGTAGACGATCTGTCGGTCTTCCGGTGCGGCTTCTTCAGGCGGTTCCTGAACCATCAGGAAGCGCTGGCCGTCACGGGTCACGTCGTAAGCCGGAGGTCCCACGAGATTCTGGAAATAGCGGCCTTCGAACAGGACACGAGGCGACCCCGCGTGGAAGGTCGGCGTCGTCCGAACGGGCACCGCTATCACCTTGTCGCCTTCGCGATAAAAAAGCTCCGATCCGGCAGGCGACCATAAGGGCTCGCGACCTCCATCAGTCGAGGTCTGCCAGCGCCGGCCCGGCCCCGGGTGCGGGCGCACGTAGATCTCCTCTCGCCCCGACTCCTGCGAAACGTAGGCGAGCCAGGCTCCGTCAGCCGAAAAAGCACCTCCCACTTCCAGAAAGCGGGTTTCCACGACCAGCTGCGGCTCGGGATCGCCGTCGAGCGGAAGAAGCCAGACATCCCAGACGGTGTCGGCTGCCTGCTGGACGTACGCCAGGAAGCGGCCATCGGGCGAGACGCTCGTCGGAAACTGCCGCTCGCTCGATCTCGTGAGTCGCTCCACACCGCCGCTACCATCTACCGGCCTCCTGAACAGACTGTAGGCCCCCTCCCGATTGGAGCTGAAGACGACGTTCCGACCGTCCGGCGTCCAGACGAAGTCGTAGTCGTTTTTCCCAAAGGTGAGCCGGGTCTTCGTGTGACGGCTCAAGTCGTAGAGCCAGACGTCGCCGTTAAGGCTCTCCAAGACGCTGACCGCCACCTGCCCACCGAGCGGCGAGAGTCTGGGCACCCAGAACCCTCGCCGCTCCTCGGTAACCGGCTCGGCGTGCCCCTCGCGGTCTACCCAAACGAGCGACCTCTGCGGCACACCCGCACTTTCGCCGATGTAGGCGAGCGCTCCCGATCGCGCGACCGAGAATTGAGCGGCACCCGTGCCGAGCGAGTCCATCCACACGTCGTCGAGAACCGGCACGGCTGCTCCAGCCACCTCGAGTCGGTCGAGGTCGAACGGAACCGCCAACAGGGAACCGTTTCGCGCGTAGATGATGTGTCCAGTGTCGACGTAGCGAGGAAAGCTGCCTCCCTGAAGCAGCATTCGCCACTCTCCAATCTCGAGTGAGAGGAGAGCGATTCCGTCCTCGTCCTGTCGGCCGCTGGGAGAGCCAACGGTGAACAATGCAGAGCGGCCCCCCGGGAGGATGTCCGGCCATCGGTGGCTCTTCTCTCCTCTTTCGGCCAGCGGGCGGGTCAGCTCTTTCGGTGTTCCTCCATCAGCTGAAACCCGCCAAAGGCCGCCGGAGGACTCTGGTGCAAAGAGGATGAAGCCGTCTCCTCCCCAGCTCGCACCCCTCAGACTCGGCGCGTCGCAAAGCGCGATCGGCACGCCGCCATCGACGGCGACCTTCTTGAGCGTGTTTGTGGCCGCATCCACGAACCCCAGCCACCTTCCATCGGGGGAGAAGAACGGGGAGGCCGCCTGTTCCGAGTCGGGGACCCGGACGGCCTCGAGCCGATCCAGCGGGCGGACATAGAGGCCCCACGTACCATCGACGAGGGCGCGGGATGCGAGCCGACTCCCGTCGGGGGAGAAACCCAGGTGGGGCAGACTCCTGCTGCCTCCGATTCGATCGGCGCGCGGGATGCCGACATTGAGGCGCGACGGGGCATGAGTCGCCCTCGAGCTCCTGGCTGCTCGCGTCCACAGGCCGAGTCCAACAACGAGCGCCGCCGGCCCCCCGAGGGCGAGCCACCACCGCCCGCGCCCCCTCCCGAGGAGTGTCCCCATGAGCGAGGGGATTCGGAGCACGGACGTGGGCGGCGGTGTCAGACCCGCCTCTCGATCGAAGTCTCCTGTGCCGGACCCGGAAGCGGACCCGATTTCCAGAGCGATAACAAGATCGCGGGCGGAGTCGAAGCGATCCTCGGGGCGTTTCTGCAAACAACGCTCAACGATGTGGGCGAGGGCAGGCGGCGCCGAACCCGGCTCGAGTCTCGGTGGGTCTTTGTTCAAAACCGCGGCCAGAGTGTCGGCCAGCGTGTCGCTCTCGAAGGGGCGACGGTCCGCCAGCATCTCGTAGAGCACCACCCCGAAAGCGAAGATGTCCGCGCGCCGATCCACCTCCCCGCCTCGGAGCTGTTCCGGTGCCATGTAGCCGACCGTTCCCAGCAGCCTCCCGGGCTCCGTCTCGAACCCCGCTGTCAGCGTCCCCTGGTCCAAGTCGGGCACCTCGTCGTCTCGAAGGACCTTGGCGGGACCGAAGTCGAGGATCTTGACCACACCGTCCTCGGTCAGGAGCAGATTCTCGGGCTTCAGGTCGCGGTGCACTATGCGTTTCGCATGGGCCGCGGCGAGACCGCTAGCGATCTGAATGGCATATTCGGTGACGAGGGAGATGGGCAGTGCTCGCGCGCCGAACAGCTCACGGAACGAGCGACCCTCGAGCAGTTCCGTCACCAAATAGGGACGCCCTTCGTACTCTCCGATGTCGTGTGCAGTCAGGACGTTCGGGTGGTTGATTGCCCCGGCCGCCTTGGCCTCATGCTGGAAGCGTCGCAGCCGCACCTCATCCGCGAGGCGTTCCTTGATGAGCTTGATCGCCACGTCGCGGCCGAAGCGTGGGTCGCGCGCCCGGTACACGTCGCCCATTCCCCCGGAGCCGAGGTGTCCCAGGACTTCGTAAAGGCCGAGCTGCGTGCCCGCGTTGACCGGCATCCGATGGCCTCCCAGAAGGTCCGTCAGTGGGAGTGAGCTTATTACAGTGTTGACCGGCCGGAACCCAACCGAAAGCGTGCCTGGATCAGGCCGCGTGGGGATGCGGCGGGCACTGCGCTACGGGTGGTGCGTCGTCTGGGTCCCTTGCTCGTGGTCACGCGTTTGCGCGGCCAGTGCGTGGGTGTCGTACCTGTCTCGCGCCGGAACGCCCGATCAAACGCGCTGAGCTCGCCGGAGCCGAGCAGGAATGCGATCTCGCTGACACTCGGTCCGTTCTGAGCGAGGTACTCCTTGGCCAGCTCGATTCGGGTTTGGCTGAGGAGTGTGTCGAAACGCAGGGCTCGACACACCTCCCCCAATCCCGCCCTTTCCGAGTGGGGCGAGGATCTCAAAGAAACCGAGGTGGGTTCCGGCTTCGAGTTGCATGTCGTGATCCTGTGGGAGCGAGGGGATTCTAAGGTGATCCACGAAGCCCCCGCCGCTTGTTTCAGGGTCCCGTAGGGATTCGGCGCCGAGCGGGGCCGTAGGCGGAAGCGAGCCGCGCCTCCCTCACATTCGCCTCAGGGTCTGCAGGGATTCGAACCCCCAAAAGCTTTCGCTCGGGAGATTTCAAGTCCGATCGGACCGTCTACTGAGATCACCGCAGATGACCCAAGCCACTCTAAGTGACGACGAAAAGAAGGAACGGGAAGAGTCCTAAGGTCGGCTCAGATCAGCCTGGATCAGCTCAGGGTGGTAGCAAAGTGGTAGCAGACCGTCCCGGCCCCACCTTACCTGGCGAGCGCACTCGCCTCGACTGCCCAGGACTTCGATCGAAGAAGCGTGGGCCGAAGGCGAAGGCGGTGGACCCTCGGGTCAACCGACTCGAGCGTGAGAACACCCAGCTCCGTCGGCAGCTCGAGCAGGCGGAGACGATCATCGAGATCCAAAAAAAAGTTGCTGGGATCCTGGGGATCCCCCTGAGGACCTCCGAGCTCGACGAGAAAGACTGATGGCTGCCACTGTCGTGCTGCCCCGCGAGGCCGCGACGGCTCCCGCGTGCCTGGCGCTGGGGCTCAGCCGCGCCACGGTCTACCGCCGGAGAAACCCGGCGAAGGCCACGGCCAAGCGACCCCGGCCGCGCCCGGCCCGGGCCCTGGACCCGCGCGAGCGCCAGGAGGTGCTCGACACGCTGCACGCGGAGCGCTTCTGTGATCGAAGCCCCGTCGAGGTCTACGCGACGCTGCTCGAGGAGGACCGCTACCTCTGCTCGGTGCGCAGCATGTATCGCATCCTGGCCGACAGTAAGGAAGTCCGCGAGCGGCGCAACCAGCTGCGCCACCCCCGCTACCACCGGCCCGAACTCGTGGCCACCCGGCCCAACCAGGTCTGGTCGTGGGACATCACCAAGCTCAAGGGCCCGATCAAAGTGGACCTAACTACCACCTCTACGTGATGCTCGACCTGTTCAGCCGCTACGTGGTGGGCTGGCTGCTGGCGATGAATGAAAGCGCCAGCCTCGCCGCACGGCTGGTCTCCGAAACCTGCGCCAAGCAAAACGTCCGCGAGGGGGGTCTCACAATCCACGCCGACCGCGGCACAGCGATGACCTCGAAGACGCTGGCTGAGAAGCTCATCGACCTCGGCGTCAAGAAGACCCACTCCCGGCCGCGGGTCTCCAACGACAACCCCTTCTCGGAGGCTCAGTTCAGAACGCTCAAGTACTGGTCGGGCTTCCCTGATCGCTTCGAGTCGCCCCTCCACGCACGCGAGGTGAGCCGGGCGTTCTTCCCTTGGTACAACCACGAGCATCATCACTCCGCGCTGTGCTACCTGACGCCTACAGTGGTTCACCACGGCCAGGCTGAGCGGGTCCTCGCCGAGCGGTACCGCGTTCGAGCGGCTGCCTACCTCGAACGACCCGAACGATTCGTCAACGGCCCGCCCAGGCGCGAAAAGCTTCCCGAGGCGGTTTGGATCAATCCGCCCGAGAAAACGACGCACCAGATTGCCCCAGGATCAACGAACAGAAGAGAAGACGACCCTGAGGTCGTCCCGATTCTTACCACCCACGCGCCCATCATCCGACCAGGCGCCATCAATCACGCCGCACGAGTCTGGCCGGCGACTCACTAAATGCGGCCGGCCACTGTCTCAAAGTCGTTGACACGTACCGGGGCGGAAGGAGTGGATCGTCGCGCCGACATCTACGCGCTCGGGATCGTCGCCTACGAGATCTTCACGGGCGCTGTGCCATTCAGCGCAGATACCCCTGTAGCCGTCCTGATGAAGCACATTCTGGACCCCGTGCCCCTACCCCGGAGGGACTCAGTCCCGGAATCCCTCGCGTCGCCGATCCTGAAGGCCCTTGCAAAGAGCAAGGACGACAGGTGGCCGACAGCAACGAGCTTGGCACAGGCGCTGTGCGGCGGCCTCGAGACTGCAGCCTCTGAGGCCAACAAGCCGACTGAGACGATCGAAGTTCCGCGGGTCGGTGGCGAGCGGAAGGACGTTGGGAGAATCCGCGGCCGTCCACCTGCTTCCGTCACGCCCGTTCCCGCCCACCGCGGACCCATTGAGGCTGTCGCGATCAGCAAGACCGGGCGGTGGGGTTCGTCCAACGGACGGGTCAAGCTCGATCACCCTGCCAAGCTCTGGGACCTTGCGAACGGGACCAAAGCCGCCGCCTGGGGACTCCCCGCGAACGCTGACCGCGCGAGACTTCTCCAGAGGTGCCCTTCGCTCTGGGCGTGAGTCCGAATCCAGTTGGAAGGGCCCCTGAACTGACGGGCCCGCTGGTCTTTGGGTTCTCGGCGGATGAGAGAGCCCTATTGCTTGAGGCGGACTCCCGTCGCGTCGACGTGGTGGATGTGGCGACCGGCAAGACTGTTCATAGGATCGGCCATAAGTACCAAGCCACCGGAGCGCGGCTTGCGCAGAAAGGCTCGATTGAGATAGACACCAAGTTCGGGTGCCATCGCTACGCTCTCCAGACCGGTGAGCTCATCGAAGTTCAGGAGGACCGCCGCGTAAGAACCGCGGTCAAGAAAGGCGCGCCGCCTGCATTGCTCGAGCGGCTGGGGCTCCCGAAGGGTGTTGCGAGCGACCTCTCCGACGACGGTCGCTATCTGCTCATCGGCCACCCGAGTGGCGTCCTCGAGCTCTGGGATGCGGCCTCTTCGAAAAAGCTCCGCCAGGTTGGTGACCCGGAGGCGTTCCCGGAGCAAGCTTTCGAGGAACAGCTCCAGAAGCTCCGCGACGCGAGGAGGAACTCTGAGCGTGGGAACCTTCACGATGCCGGCGCGGGCTACAAGAGCTTCGAGGTCGCGGAGCTGGGGTCAGTTTCGTCGCGCATGGAATCCGTGCTGAGCGGAGTCGCGGGGGAGGCCTTCGCCTCTGCCAATGCCAAAAGAGGTCGGTCCGACGTCATCAGGTTCCCCCTCGACCCGTTCGCAGAGGCGCTCCGCCACCTCACGCTCGAGCCCGGCTGGATGCTCTGCGGCTACACCAGTTGGTCGGGTGGGGCGGACTTCGTGGGTGAGGCCGGAGCGTTTGGCCAGGACACTCCCGATCGCGTGCTCGAGGAATGGGCCGCTTCAGGCGAAGCGGCGGAGCAGTGGCAGCGCCCCGTCCTCGAGGTCCTGCGTGGCGATGGATCGCTAGACGCGTATCTCGAGGCTTCCTTCTTCATCCGCGCATTTGGCGGGTTCCTGCGCTCGGGTCATTTCGGCTCAGGTTCACCGCCTGAGTTCGTTACGGAGAACCGGCTGCGCACCTGGGAAGAGGCGGAGGAGGACGTCACGCGTGTCGCCGAGGAGGCCGGACACGAGGTGGGTAGCCGAGTGCACGCATTGCTGCTTGACTACGAGCGGAGCAAGCGGGGTGGCCGCGCGATGCAGCGTCTCGAGAAGGACCCGAGGTTTGACGATTGGGGAGCCTGGGTGAGACGGGCCGAGGATGGCAACGTGTTGGTGCGTTTCGTCGCGATCAGCAGTTACATGTTCGTCACTGCGGTGCTCAAAGAGGATCTGTACCGCGGTGGCTCACTCGGCGAGCTGGAAACGCGAGAGACGAAGCTCGCCGAGGGCGGGCAGGGGTACGTGATCTAGTCAACTCGACGGGCTAGCCGAAGACCGGATTGCCGCCGACGTTCCCCTCCCCACAAGGCCACGAGCTCTCAGCCACGCGTCCGAAATCACCGGCGACTATGAACAGACGACGCCCCTCGGTGAAGACGAGGTCGCCATCGTGATTTAGCAACAGGCCTCGCAGGCTGAGCCACCTGTTCTTCTCGGGCTGGGGAAGCGGCCGACCCTCGAGGACGATCGACAGCTCCATCTCCTTGTCTACGGCCACGAGCCGGCCCGCGTGAACGAAATAGGACGTCGCCACGTCGTTCACGACGGGATAGGTCGCATCCGCCGCAATCCCTAGAGCTGGACCCGAGTCGACTTGGTCGGTCGCGCGCAGACGACAAACCCTATCCGGATCGCGTTGGCGTCGCTCCTGCAGAATCAGCGGTTCTGCGCTGTTGGGCAGCGTGACCAGCTGTCCGTGCGTCGGCCACTCTCCGGCGATCGTGCCATCGCGCTCGTAGAGCCGGGTTCTGGAAACTCCGTACCCGTAGCTCTCGATCAGGAATCGACCTTCCGGATCGACTGCAACGCGATGAATTGGAGCTGGATCGGTCTTCCAGAGAAGCTGCCCCGAGGTCGCGTCCACACAGTAGGAACGAGCGATCACACTATGGCTACTGTAGGTCACCAGAAGAAGTCCGTGGCACATGACCAGAGGCGTCCTCGCACCGGCCGGTCCCCCTGGCTCCCAGGTTCTTCGATCTCCTTTCACACCATCGTCGCAGGGAATGCTCGTGGACCAAGAGACGCGGCCGCCCCGGTCAATCCGAACCAGCCGGCCGGGACCCGCAACACCACCGCCTGTGAAGACTGGGACGGGGCATTCGATCGCCACGATAAACCCGTCTTCGAGAACGAGGAAGCTCCAGAGCCGTTCTCGCTCCTCCAGCGGAAGCCGCACAGGCTCCCGGCGTTGCCCCTCAGGCGAAAAGCCAATCAGGGCATCAATCACGCATGCCCAGACGTCCCCGTTTGCCGCAACGCGCATCCACCAGTCGTAGTAATCGGGCGAGCGATCCGTGTCCGTCGGTGCGACGGTGTGCGACCATTGCCGATCGCCGCTCGGCGAGATGCTGACCAACTCCTTCTGAGCCGGTGTGAGTTCGCCATGCAGGACGCTGGAATCGCCGCCGGCGCCGATCACGACCCGCATAACCTGGCCGCCGAGGTCAACTCTCTCGATCGATTTCACGCGCCCGGAACCCCGATAGACGGTCGAACGCTCTCCGTCGGGACGAAAAGCTGAATCACCTTCGCCGATGATCTCGTCGGCGGCCAACTCTTCGGCTTCACAGACCACCTTCTGCCCATAGATGGCTGTGAGTGCCTCGTGAGTGAACTCCAGCCCCCCCATGGCCCCACCTTTTTGGACCTCGCCAGGAGTCGTCAGCAGGTTGTACACGCCGGGAATGCGGCCCTCCGGCTCGGGAGCCACGAGACGACCCACTCGAAAGAGCTTGCCGCGGAATCCCGGCACCTCGAATTGATCGACCTTCGTATGCCCAAAAACGATGTGCCGGATTGAGATGTCGTTATCCTCGTTCTCCAGGTTCGTCTTGAGAGCCACAGTCTTCGCCACGAATGCCTCGGGAGAGCCAGCTTTGAACTCGGAGATCCAGCTCCGGTCCCAGAGCACGTGCATCTCGTCGGCGGCGTCGACGATGAACTCAGCCAGGCTCTTGGCGTTCAGATTGGGAGACGCGTGGAAAGCCAGCAGTGTGTTGTTGACGAGAGCGACCGGTCGCATGGAATTGCGAAGCAGCGAGAACTCGCGTGAAAAGTGCTCGCGCACGAACGCACAGAGGGCGTGGATCTCGTCCTCCACCTCGCCCAGATCGCTGAAGAGCGCAGTGTACATGGTGCCGTGCAGCGTCTCTGAGATGGTCTGCCCGCCGTAGACCGCCAATCGAGCGAGCGTTTCGAGTCCACCATTGCTGAACCACTGGTTGCGCGCCCAGTCACGCTGTTCGCCCTCGCCGAAAAGCGTCTTGAGCATCACGTCGTCGTGGTTGCCGGTGATCAGGATCACTCGGCCGCCAGCCGACAGCGCTTGTTCATGGAGGTCGGCCACCGCAACCAGTACCTTGGCGGGCTCGATGCCCTTGTCGACGAGGTCCCCTACGAAGAGAAGCGCCGCGTCTCCGGCGGTCCACTCGATAGCGCCGTTCTGCTCCGAGGCGTAGCCTGCCCTCCTCAAGAGAGCCAGGAGCGCGGCGGCGTTGGCCTGGACATCGCCAACGGCGAGGACCCGAGAGACGCCCTGGATGTCGTGTACTCGCTTTCCGAAACGTCCGTCAGAGCTCATTCCCAAGCCCTCACAGCTCAATCGTACACGGCGTGCCGAGGTATCGACTCAGTCCGAGCGCACGTCGCAAGGCGTGAAGTCGTTCATCCATGCTATCCGCGTTTTGCTCGCGTCCTGAAGGCGAGCGGGCTCTCGCCGCACTTCACCCTGCATTCCCTGAGGCACAGCTATGCGTCGCAGCTCCTGGCGGACGGCGTCAGCCCGGCGTACGTGCAGGAGCAGCTCGGGCATTCGACCATCGAGCTAACGGTGGGTACGTATGGGCGCTGGCTCAGGAAGAAAGCCCCCGGTGCGGTGGACCGTCTCGACGACGAGGTGATTCCTGATGGTAGCAAAGTGGTAGCAGTTGCTGAGCGTCCCCGCCGAAGACCTGTTTCCACAGGCTCAGGCCGCAGCCCACAACCCTCTACGAGTCTGAGGGTTGCGAGAAAGAAGAGGATGGCGGAGGGCGAGGGATTCGAACCCCCAAAGGCTCACGCCCGGGAGATTTCAAGTCTCCTGCCTTACCGTTAGGCTAGCCCTCCCGCCGGGCGTTCATTATCGCTCAACTACGGAGCACCTGGCCGGACCCTTGCCGATGCGGAGGGAGACGAGGGGCTGGCGGATCCTTCGCTCTCGCTACCTGATGGACTCGCTCAGGATGACGTTTCGTCGTCTCGAGGAGCGCCGAGGTGGGGCTCCAGGCGCTTCTCGATCAGCGCCACCAGTTCCGGGTCGCCTCGCGACCAGCGATCGGCCACGTTCAGATCCACGATGTCGCGGTCGATGCCGGGAAAGCGCATCTTGATGGCCGTGCGGTGACGGTCCTCCCTCTCGTTCATCACGAAGATGCGGTTGGCCCAGAGCAGCAGCTCGCGCGTGATGGGGACCGTAGCGAATGGAGCCGTTCCGGCTGACAGGACCTGGTAGCGAGGATCGCGTTGATACAGGTCCTCGGCCGTCCGGCCCCGATCCCTGTTCGCTGTACATACAAAAAGGATGTGCTCCCGCAAGGCCCCAAGTCTGGGCCGAAAGCCGGAGACCACGCAAACCAGCCCTTGTGCGGACGCGGGTCGCCGAGTGCGTACAAATCGTTGAATCGGCTTGTAGCACCCCGAGGAGGTCTGAGCCAGATTCCGCGCGGCGACTCGCGTCGATCCGATGACCACGCTCAGAGAGAGCTGAACGGCCGCAGCGATCGCCAACGCGATAGGCTCCTGAGCCGTGACGCTCAAGGACTACGGGGCAGCTGGGGCGGTCATCCTCCTCTGGGCGATGAACTTCGTCGTCGGGAAGATCGGTCTGGGTCAGTTCCCTCCACTCTTCTTCGTGATGATGCGGCTGGGGATAGCGGCTCTCGTGCTCTCGCCATTGCTGCGAGATCACAGGAAACCGTGGGCGCTGATCGTCGGGCTGTCAGTGGTTCTGGGGGGTGCTCATTTCGGCCTGATGTTTACAGGGCTGTCGGGTATCGATGCCGCCGTGACCGCAATCACCGTCCAACTCGGGGTTCCATTCAGCGCGCTGCTCGCCGTCTTGCTGGACCGGGATCGGTTGAATGGCCGGCAGGTCGTTGGCATGTCGATCGCCTTCGCCGGCGTCTGGATTCTCGCCGGCGAGCCACGTACGGCGACGAGCCTGCCGCATCTGCTGATGGTAGTGACGGCCGCGTTCGCCTGGGCCCTCGGCAACGTGCTGATTCGGCACATCGGACCGATCAAGCCTCTGCTTCTGAACGCCTGGGTTTCGATCCTGGCGGCGCCGCAGCTGGCGCTGCTCAGCCTGACCCTCGAGGCGGGGCAGCTCGATGCGGTGCAGGCTGCGGACTGGAGAGGATGGGGCGCCGTCGCCTATACGGCGCTGGGCGCCTCCATCGGTGCGTATGGACTCTGGTACTACCTGCTGGGCCGCCACCCTATGAGCCGCATCGTGCCGCTGACGTTGCTCGCGCCGGTGCTCGGCGTCTGCTTCTCGATCCTCATCCTGGACGAGCCGCTGACGCTTCGGCTGATCACCGGTGGCGCCGTGACCATCGGCGGTGTCGCAGTGATTCAACTGGCCGCGACCAAGATGGCCGACCCTCCGGAAGGTTGACCGGGCGCCCTATCGCTCGATGCGCCGCATCTGCTGGACGGCTCGCATCAGTCCTGAGGCAGGACCTCATCGCTGCGGGTGTCCCGTCGGACGGTCATCCAGCGCCGGCAGCCGAAAGCGTGGAACCAGCGCTCGGTCACGGGCCCTTCCGTGTTGTCGTGCATGAAGGCTCGATCGAGATCGCGCGCGTCGGGGTCGGTGATGGAGTCCGGTACTCGGAGCATCTCGCCGTAGAGAAACTCCTCGATCGGTCGAACGCCGCAGTGGGGACAGTCGAGCCGGATGCTCACATCGCCACCATCAGTGAGTCCCCGCCGAGCCGCGGTCGGCCAGGGTTCGGTCTCTCGAGAAACGGTCCAGCGCGAAAGGAGCGATCAGGTCGGGCGTCCGCTCCTCGGCGATGAGCCTGGCCATCTGCTCGCCGCCGGCCGGGATCGCTTTGAAGCCCCAGGTCCCCCATCCGGTCGTGACGTAGAAGCCGGGAATACCGGTCTCGCCCATGATGGGCGAGTAGTCCAGGCTCATGTCGCAAACTCCGCCCCACTGCCGGAGCACCCGGAGATCGCGCAGAAACGGCAGCAGCGTCATGGAGCGATGAGCGCAATGCTGCAGGAAGTGATGTCCCGAACGGTAGCTGTAGCTGGGCTGCCGATCGATCTCGGCGCCCATCAGCATCTGGCCGCCGCGCGTCTGCGAGACGTAGAAGAGCAGGTCGGCCGAGGCCACGATCGGCTCGAAGCCCGGCCGGTACGCGTTGGTGACGAGCGCCTGCAGCGGGTGGGTGCGGATCGGCAGCCGCAGCCCGGCCATCGCCGCCAATCGTGTGACGTGGCCGCCGACGGCCGACACGACGAGCCGAGCGGAGATCCTCCCCTGCGCCGTTTCGACGCCGGTCACCCTATCCCCCTCACGCAGCAGACCCGTCACGGCGGTGCGTTGATGGATGTGCACGCCCCGCTGCATGGCTCCTTCGGCGTACGCCCATACGATGCGATCGTGCCTCGCGGTCGCACCCTGCGCGTGATAGGTGCCTCCCAGCACGGGCCATTGGCCGCCGCCGCCGATGTCGATCTGTGGGCAGATCTTCTGCACCTCTTCGGGAGTGACGAACTCGGTATGGGCGCCGAAGGCCGTGTTGACCTCGGCTCGCGCGTGCTCGGCCCGGACGCCCATCTCGCTGTGCGCCAGCCAGAGGAGCCCCTTCTGCTTGTGCATCAGGTCGCGCCCGGTCTCGTCTTCGAGTCCGGCGTAAAGGTCGATCGAGCGCTGATAGAAACGCACCGCTTCGGGGATGCCGTAGTTGGCGCGGATCACCGTGGTGTTGCGGCCCGAGTTGCCGCTGCCGATGTAGCCGCGCTCGAGGACGGCCACGTCCGTGATCCCGTGACGCGTCGCCAGGTAGTAGGCGGTGGCGAGCCCGTGTCCGCCGCCGCCGACGATGACCACGTCGTAGCTCTTCTTCGGCGCCGACCAGGTCAGCCGAACGGCTCTCTCGACGTTCTCGTTCATCTTTGCGGCCTCACCGCATCCGCTCCTCGAGATCCGCCGCGTAGGGCCTCTGAACGACGATCTGGACCCGATCTTCCTCGAACCAGAGCTTGACCGGGATGTCTGCGACGGCCCCCTGCGCGAACGCCGGCCGCTCGCTGGGCAGCTCGAAGGGACACGCGCGCGCGAGGAACGCGAGCGCGTCCTCCATCGGGAGCCAGGCACCCGCGAAGCCGGTCTCGCGCTCGATGATTGCGTGTGGATCGGCGACGGCGTCCGCCGACACCCGCGCAGTGATCAGAAGCTCATCGGGCGCGAGTCGGAAAGCTCGGCTGTCGACCGGCCAGGCAGCCGCATCGAGGGCTTCGGCCGTCGCCACGATGCGGGTCGCCTCGAGGGTCTCGAAGAGTCCAGGGGCATCGTGCCCGGACCGCTCGAGCCCGAACGGCATTGGCTCGACCGTGGCGGGCTCCACAGCGACGCGAGCACGCTCTCCTTCCGGGTCGTAGAAGGGCGTCGGCGTCACGCGCGCCGACCGCCCGGCGATGGTGACGTCGGTGGGCAGCTCGCCGTCCACGACCGCCACCCACCCGAGCATCACGGCCTTTCCGAGCACGGCGGAGGCGGCGCTCGATGTCACATAGCCCGAGTACCGGTCGCCGTTCCAGATCACCGCGCCTTCGATCGGGGCGGGAAGCTGCATCTCGAGCCCTGCCAGCTTGCGGTCCAGGGCGACCCCGTTGGTGCGCTCGACCGCATGCCGCCCGACGAATTCCGGCTTGTCCGGCGTCACGGCCCACTCGTGGTCGATGCGCCGGGGCGTCGAATTGAAGTCGGTGTCCTGGCCCACGACGATGTGCCCTTTTTCGAGACGCAGATCGAGCAGCGTCTTCATGCCGTGCGGTCGGATCCCGAGATCTTGCCCCAGCTCGAGAAGCCGTCGCCAGAGTGTCATCGAATCGGCGGAGGCGTGATGCAGCTCGTAGGACAGCTCGCCCGTGAAGCTCAGGCGGAAGATCCGACAATCGATCCCGGCGACGCAGGCGCTCGCATGTCGTGCGAACCCGGGCGGATCGGCGACGCCCGCCCGTGCCAGAAGCTCCGCGGCGCGCGGCCCGGTGACGTTGATCGCGCCGAGCGCCAGCGTCTGGTTGATCAGCCGGACGTCGAAGCCCCTGGCCTCGGCCCAGTCGCGAATCCAGAGCTCGCCGAACGTCGATCCGGCCGTCGTCAGGGTCAGCGTGAACCGCGTCTCGTCGTCGCGGCAGATCAGGCCGTCGTCGAGCACGTAGCCGCGTTCGTCCAGCAGCAGCGCGTAGCGCGAGCGCCCCGGCTTCAGGGTGGCGACCTTCGTGGGGTAGAGAAGCTCGAGGAGCGCGAGGGCGTCGGGTCCCGATACCTGAAACTTGCCGAGCGTCCCGACGTCTCCGACCGAAACGGCTTCGCGTACGGCTCGGTATTCGGCGGCCGTGTCGCCGAAGCTCCAGGGCCGCCACCACCCGCCGCTGCGTTCCATGTGAGCGCCACGCGCCACGTGATCGTCGTGAAGCGCGGTGCGCGGCGTCGCGCGGTGATACGCGCCGGCGGCGACCTCGCCGAGAGTGATCTGTCGTGTGACGGGGCGTGCGGTGAACGGTGGCTGGAGCGTCTTGCCGCGGGTTACCAGGAAGCTGCGCAGGTACGGCATGCACGTTGCTCCCTGGCAGGTGCCCGTCCCGACCAGCGACGCGCGCTTCATCAGCTCGAGCTCGTGGAAGCCGCGCTCCCACACGGAGTCGAGATCTTCCACGCTGATGCCGTTGCAGGGGCAGACGACTCCCGCGCGTGGGCAGGGGGGGATGTCGGACTCCCGGGTCGCATCGCCGACGATCCGCACGGGCAGGCCGCGCGCCATCCGGGCCAGGGCATCGCGAGGCTGCAGGCCCAGGCCCAGCGCTGCCGTATCGCACTCGTGGCGCGTTTCGCTCCCCGCTTCGTCGCGCACGACCGCGGCTTCCACACGACCGGACTGCCCCTCGAACCGAACCAGCTCGCCAGATACGCGTTCGCAGTCGATGCCGTCTGGGGGAGTGCCGATCGCGATCACGCGCCCCAGCTCGATTCCGGCCTGCGCCAGAGCAGTCGCCGCCCGCGCCGTCAGGAGACCAGCGAGATCGCTCCTCGGCGCCACTGGTTGGATCTCCGCGGCGCCGGTTGCGACGATTATCTCGTCACGCGGATGAACATTGAGAGTGGCGTCGCGTGTGCGAGCCACGACCAACGGCCCGGCGTAGATTCCGATCGCCTCCTGCCCGTCGCCCGCGTCCAGCGTGATGACCCGTTTGCCGTCGCTCCTTGCCTCCTCCGCGGCTCGCTGGCCGGATTCACCTCGACCGATGACGACGACGTCGCAGTGCAGGTGTCGAGCCTGGGTCTCTGGGGCGGGAGTCGTGGCACCATCGTTACCGCTGATCGTGCGAACGAGAGGAGGGCGCCCGTCGCCAGCGTGCTCTCGCTCGACGACGAGCCCTTCTCGAGCAGGCATCTGACACGTTCGGACGTAGCCGACCCCGTCGACCGTTGCCAGGCAGCGCGAGCAGTCACCGCCGAGGCACAAGCAACCGCCCCCGGTGGGATGAAGCCCGGCGCGCAACAGCGTGACGAGTACCGAATCCCCCTCGGTGAAAGCTACCGGGACGCCGTCGACGGTAATCCGCATCGGAGTGGAGGATTCTAGTGGAGCCTCGCCGCATGGCTCGCAAACTGCGCAGACTTCGGGTCGGAGCACATACTGCTCTGTCCCGAGATGCTTCGCTGCGACGCGGGCTTCCCAGGGGAAGGCATCCCCGTCGGTCGCTTCTGCGGACGCAGCCGCGTATCATGCTTCCGTCACAATCGCTCACACTCCCGTTCGGGCGTTTCATGCCCCAGAAGAGCCAGGGGCGCCGGGTGTGCCGGAGTTCCCGGCGAGCGGAATGCGGAAATAGATCGAGGCGACGCCACCGAAGGCGACTGTCGTCCGGAATCGGAGAGGGGGAGCCATCAGCTCCAAAGTGTTCGTTGGTAACCTGCATTTCGACACGACGAAAGACGAGTTGCAGACCGTCTTCGCCGAGGTCGGTGAGATTATGGATGTCGTCCTGCCGACGGACCGCGCCACCGGGCGGCCGCGAGGATTCGCGTTCGTCGAGTACTCGAGCGACGATTCCGCCGCGACCGCCATCCAGAAGTTCGATGGGTTCGAGCTCGGCGGGCGCAACCTGCGCGTGAACGAGGCGGAGAAACGCGCTCCCAGAGGGCCTCACGTTGGCGGCGGCAGGCCGTTCTCGCCGGGTGGCGGCAGCGGAGGAGCAGGAGGGGGAGAATCCTTTGGCCCCGACGGGTTTGGTGCCGCAGCCCGCCCCCCCCGATCCAAGGGGAGCCGGCGCAACATCCGTAGCCGCAAGCGTAGCTTCGGCTAGGAGTCTGCGCGGCAGGAACGAAATCGGGTGAATGAGCGTTTTTGAAGTTATGGGAACGAGTTTCCGTCCGTACAGTCCTGACCAATCGAGTTTGTTTCCGTCGAATCCACGAGACTGGCTTCCGGAGGGTCATCTTTCGTTTTTCATCTCGGATACGGTGGAGGCGATGGATGTGCGTGCTTTCTACGAGCGCTACGAGGGCGATGGACGTCGGAACCGACGATTCGATCCTCGAATGATGCTGAAGGTTCTGATCTACGGCTATGCGACAGGGACGTTTTCGTCTCGTGGAATCGCGAAGAAGCTGGAAGAGGATGTCGCATACCGTTATTTGAGCGGAGGCAATTTCCCGGCACACCGGACGATCAGTGATTTCCGTTGTGACCATTTGTCGCAGTTTCGATCTGTATTCGTCCAAGTCGTGCGTCTGGCTCAAGAAGTGGGTTTGGTCAAGCTTGGGACGTTGATTCTGGATGGAACGAAGGTCAAGGCGAATGCCAGCAAGCACAAGGCGATGAGCTACGAGCGTATGAAGAAAACGGAGAAACAGCTCCGTCGAGAGATTCGGGCTATCACCGCTCTTGCGAAACAAGAAGATGCTGCGGAAGACGTCGAGTTTGGTCCTGATTTTCGTGGCGACGAACTGCCAGAAGAGCTGGCGCGCCGAGATTCACGGCTCAAGAAAATCCAAGCAGCGAAGGCACGTCTGGAGGCCCGTCAGAAGGAAGAAGATCAGCAGGCCGGACGTCGGCCAGGGGATGACAAGGAATCGAAGCGAGGGCCAAAGTTCAAAAGGAGATTTGGCGTACCTCCGGACAAGAAGCAGGACAACTTCACCGATCCCGAAAGCCGCATCATGAAGGATTCGAGTGGCTACCAGCAGTGCTTCAATGCCCAAGCCGCCGTCGACGAGAAATCGCAGCTGATCGTTGCGACCGGGTTGATCAACAACGCTGCGGATGTCGGTCAGCTCGAGCCGATGCTGAAAACGGCTCAAGCCAACACCGGTGAGAAGCCCAAGCGTGCCCTGGCCGATGCCGGCTACCGTTCCGAAAAGAACCTACTGCACTTGGAACGTACCGGAATCGACGGTTTCGTGGCTCTGGGGAGAGAAAAGAAAGACTCTCCACCAACGTCGAATTCGAAGCTCGAAGCGACGCTCCGCATGAAGGCGAAGCTCAAGACGAAACGTGGTCGCAAGTGGTACAAGCGGCGCAAACTCGGCGAACCGCCATTCGGATGGATCAAGGCTATGCTTGGTTTCCAATCCTTCAGCCTTCGAGGGCTTGAGAAAACCAGCGCCGAGTGGGATCTCGTTTGCTTGGCGCTCAACCTCAGGAGACTCAATCAGAAGATGGTCTGGGTATGACCACCACCCGGCCTTGGATCCGCCCGTCCTCCCTCGCGAGCACTCGTCCGCGAGCCCACTACTGCCGTTTAACCCAGGCAAGATGATCTCTCGGGTCACAAGGCACGATGACACACCCGGGCTGAACTACTGCCGCGCAGACTCCTAGTGGCCCGTAACAGGGAGATCGATGCCAGGGAGAGCGTCGAGGCGCCCGGATGGCAAGGAGCCGAAGAGGGAGAATACCGGCAGTATTTGACCGATGAGCGACACAGCCAGGCGGGATGCATCGGCGGTCGCAGCGGTATCGAATCCCCTGTTACAGGCCACTAGGGAGCCTTCCGGTACCTCCGCGTCGCCTGAATCGAGAGAACCGGCGGCCTGAAGAGCCCGAATTCGACTGCTCCACGGGCGTGGTAACCTTCGCCTCCCGGCCGCTGCGGAGAGGTGCTGGAGTGGCTGAACAGGGCAGATTGCTAATCTGTTGAGTGGGGTTAACCTGCTCCGGGGGTTCGAATCCCCCCCTCTCCGCCAATGTCTCGGCCGCCTTCGGCGGCCTTCGCCATTTGCGTCGAGGGGCGGCATCGCGGCTCGCTTCGCCCTCGCGGGCTCAGCTCGGCGCCGAATCCCCCCCTCTCCGACGCCAGGGAATTCCTCGCCGCCGTCAAAGTCCAGGAGGAAGTGCTCAAGAAGAGGCACGCACTACCTAATCGAGATCTGGATTTCTTCCGTGCCGGCCAAAGACGGTTGACGGCTTTTTCGCGTATTTCAGGGAAGTGAAACGCACTCCCGATACGAAGGTGACATCCGGGGATGAAGGTCCACCCTCCTAAGGCCCCCCCCCCGGCCCCCTAGGGAAACGTCACCCGGCACCGCCCAGAAAAGAAACCGCCGCGAGGTTTGAGCCGACTCCCTGCCTCACATCTATTCGAATAGGATCTGGCTGGATGCCAGCGTCGAGTGTCGTAGGTTAGTTCGTCGGCACGAGGCGCTTCAGCTCCTCGAACCAGTTCTGGACGACGACGATGCTTGGCGTTGGGGCATCGCCTTCCGATTCCCCACCCTCCTTGAGCAGCAGAAAGCGCTGGCCATCGGGTGAAATGGCAGCGCGGCGGTTGAGGGCGCGGACGGGCGCGTCCAATACGGCTCCTTGTCGAACAACGGCTCGCGCCTGCCGAGTCCAAACGTCGGCTCGGTGTCAATGGCTACACTCATCATGGCTTGCGGAGCAACGTAGAACAGTTCCCGCCCGTCCGGAGCCCAGAGTGGCCAACTACCGCCGTTGCTCGATACCTGCCAGCGTCCACCCGCGTCCACATCCGGAAACGGTCGCACGTAGATCTCCTCTTGGCCCGACTCGTTCGACTCGTAGGCCATCCAACGGCCATCCGGCGAGTGCGTCGCGTTGCGTTCTGCGAACTCGGTGTCCAGCAAGACGGTCGTGGCGCGTTCTCCCTCCCAGCGACAGCATGCCTAGATCAAGGCTGCCCGCGCTCCGATCCTCGAATACCAGCACCGTTCCGTCGGGCGAGAAGGCCTGTGGCCTTTGGTCGCTGGGATTCTCGACGAGCGGCTCGACCTCTCCGGTCCCGTCGGCCGCCTTCCAGGCCAAACCGCCTGAACCGCCTGGACCTCCGAATGCCACCCGTTGGCCATCCGGGGTCCAGACCGGCGAATTCTCGCTGGCGGGACCGAACGTCAGGCGCGTCTGAGTGTCGCGCACCAGGTCATAGATCCACACGTCGATGTTGTCGGCGATTACGCGGACCGCAAGTTGGGTGCCGTCGGGAGACAGCGTGAATTTCTGATAAAGCTGGGGCTGCGCCGCCACAGCTTCCTCACGGCCTTCCCGATCCACCCACACGAACCCCCTGGTAGTCCCGACACTACCGCCCGCAACATAGGCGAGGGAGCCAGAATCGGAGAAGCTAGCGTGAGCCGCACCGGTTGCGGAAACAACACGCCTAACCCCTTCGACAACAGGAACGGGACCGCTCGTCACCGCCAGCCGCGCGAGATCGAACGGAACCGCCAGGAGCGTCTCCCCCAGCGCATAGACCAAATGCCCGGTGGGGACGTAGCGGGCATCCCTGCCCCCCTCTATCAGGATCCGCCGTTCACCGGTTTCGAGCGACTGCGTCACAATCTGAGACTCGTCCCACGATGGAAATGTCCGAAGCGTGAAGAGCAGCGTCTTCCCGTCTGGCAGGATCTGCGGTCCATGACCCCACTCAGCCTTCTCGGAGTCCATGGGGATGAGGACTTCGGGCGTGCCACCGTTGGCCGATACACGAAGGATGCCCTCCGGGCCTTGCCCGAAGACGATCGTGTCGTCGGCTCCCCAGCTCGCACCCCGGGGATTGCTCGCCTCGCATAGGGTCACCGGGGCCCCGCCCGTCACGGACACCTTCCGCAGGTTTCCAGGAGCGTAAAAGCCAACCGATTGACCGTCGGGGGAGAAGAAAGGTGTTGTTGGGGTCATATCGGTGCCACGGATGGGAGTGGCCGCCAATTGGTCCATCTCGCGCAGGTACAGTTGCAGGTTGGCGACATAGACCAAGCGAGTGCCGTCGGGCGAGAGGGCCACGAGATGACGGCCCGTGTTGGTAAAGCTGTCACGCGGTGGCAGGGTCACGGCAAAGCGTGTCATGGTCTCCGCAGCAGGACGCATCACGCTCCAGACGGTGATGCCTACAACGAGACCAACAAGCACCGCAGCCGCCGCGATGGGCAGCGCACGACGCCACGCGGGCCGCGTGGCCGGCACGGATACCGACGCCGCCGGACCCGCCGTCTCGAACGCGCCCGCGAGCGCCAGGCGCACGTCGTGGATGTCGCGCGCGCGCTCCCGCCAGCCTTTTTTCAAGCAGACCCTGAGCGTCTGGCTGACCCGTGGCGGAACACCGGAGGGCATCGCGTCGAAGTCCAGCTCGAGCTGAAGCACTTTCGACAGCGTCATCGAAACGTCCTCACCCTCGAACGCCCGCTTGCCCGTCAGCATCTCGTACAGCACAACCCCGAACGCCCACACGTCGGCGCGCTTGTCCACGGGCTTGCCGCGCGCCTGTTCAGGCGACATGTACGCGGCCGTGCCGAGGATGACGCCCGCCTGCGTGGCCCGGGCCGACATCGTCGGCGAGTGGGACACTTCCGGCGATCCTGCGCCCGCTGGCTCCAGCGCCTTCGCCAGGCCGAAGTCCAGCACCTTCACCGTCCCGTCCTCGCGGACCTTAACGTTCGCAGGTTTCAGGTCGCGATGGATGATGCCGTGTTCGTGGGCTTCTTCGAGCGCTTCCGCGATCCGCTTCGCGATGGGGAGGGCCTCGTCCACGGGGATCGCTCCCTGTGCGATGCGGTCAGCCAGCGTCGGCCCCTCGACCAGCTCCATCACCAGGGCCGCCGCGCCGTCGGTGTCTTCCAGGCCGTAGATCGCAGCGATGTGGGGATGATTCAGCGAGGCCAGCACTTCGGCTTCGCGCTGGAACCGCGCCAACATCGGCTGCGACGGACTCGGGCAGCACCTTGATGGCGACCTGGCGCTTCAGCTTCGTGTCGGTCGCCTGATACACCTCGCCCATGCCGCCCTTGCCGATCTGGGCGGTGACTTCGTACGGGCCGAGCCGGGTTCCAGCTTCCAGGGGCATTGCGTTGTCTTAGCGGATGCCGGGATTCTACTCGTCAGATTGGGTCGGGTGCTGCTTGTCCAGGCATTCAAGAGCGCGAGGAATGTTTTCACAGCCAGCCCTCGCTCAGAATCAATACCCGCCCAGCAGCGCGGATGCGGACAAGTGGGACGCTTTCGCTCTTGTAGGACCGACCCATGGAAGGGTTTATCTACATAGGGTCCGCGTCGTTCGCAATCGCCACGTATGCGAATGAAGTTCAACCCGGCCAAGATGCCGATAGAACCGGGGTATTTCTCGGCCCTGCCGACATAGTTTTCACTACCAGGCGAAAACTGAAATCTCGCCCACCACGGCGAGGCAGAGAAACAGGGGCGGAGACGAGTCAGCCTCGGTTGTTGTGTCACCGGCTCGTTGAGAGGATGATTGCGCCAAGCGAATCGGGTCGCGAGCCGCGGTTGTGAGCGGCGTGCCGTGGGCGAAATGAGAGGGGGAGTGTAGATGATTCACGTTTCCGCTGGTGCCGCAATCGCATTGATGTTGATGGCGAGTCCCGTCGTGGGCTCCCCTGCGCGAGCGCAGGGGGACGGAACTGTCCGCATATTCGTGTTCCCTCGCACCCAGCCGGAGTTGGAGAAGTCTGAGAAGAAGCGGCTAGTGAAGGAGGCGGTGATGTCCCGTCGCTTGTTGAAACTGAGCGGCGGCAGTTCACGTCCTAAGCGGCGTTTTCCTTCTCGTCAAGTGCTGCGTCTCGTGCTCTGAGGGCAGCGATCAGTTTGGGCATCTCTCGGTAGCCTCTGATACGCCGGAAGCGCTGCTCGGCATCCAACACGGCGGCGCCACACCAGCGGAGACTCATGCGACCTCCGCGCCAGCGCTTCACGCGCCGCGAGACTCTGCGGACGCTGCCAACGAGGTTGTCGATCGGATTCGTTGTTCGCAGCGACAGCTGGAGCCGTTCGGGGAGTTCGAGCTCGATGACAGTGAGCGTCTGGTCGAGGCCCTCGCGCAGGGAGGCGGCAGCGCCAGGATGCTCGGACTCGAGACGGGTGGCGAGAGCCTCGAGGAGCCGCTTCGCCCGCTTAGCGTCGCGACACTCGTAGGCTTGACTCATCGCCCGTCGCACACCAGGTCGCATCGACTCCGGCAAGTGGTCGGCAACGTTCCGCTTCTTGTGCTCCTGGCAGCGCTGGATGAAGGCACGGCCTCCGAAGACGTCCCTGCAAGCCTTGTGTAGAGCCTTCGCTCCGTCAAGGACGATGAGCAAGCTGCGGTTCGTCTGCAGACCGCGTGAGGCGAGATTCTCGAGCAGGGCTTTACAGGCCCGAGCGTTCCCGGTCGCCCCTTCCCACAGGCCCAAGACCTGCTTCTTCCCGTCGTTTTCGAAGCCGAGCGCCACCAGAACGACGTGATCCTCAAAGTGAATTCCGTCGATCATCAGCACCGCCAATTCCAGTCTTGACAGATCGCGACGCTGCAGCTTCACCAGGTGTCGCCGTGTTCCTTCGAGGAAACGCCGGCTGACGGCACTCCGGCTCTTGCCCCGTTCCGGGACTTCGACCGGAAGCTTCTCTAACGAACCCGAGTAGCCTCGTGTCGACACGCCAAGGATCATCTGCTCGAGGGCCCGTTGCTTCAGTGGATCCTCACGAGACCATTCCGTCCACGCCGGCAGCTCGAGCTCGCGGCCGTCGACCGACCGAACCCGAGGGCGCGGCAGCGTCACCCAACGTCCGCCCATAACCAGCGATCCGACCGTCGTTCCGTGGCGATGAGCTTTGCGATCCGCGTTCTGCTTGTAGCGTGGCCCGCACAGCACCTCCTGCTGAGCACGCAGCATCTCGATCGCCTGGATCGTTCCGCTCGCGATCACAGTCTCGAGTAGCGTCTGACGCATCAGTTCAGCCAGCGGCGACGCTAATTGACCAACAACCTCTTGGGGGATGGCTCGTCTGCTGATAGCTTTCTTCATGGCGGCTTTCTCCTCTTTTGATCCAGCCCGATGATCCCATCGGGCCGGAGAGGCCGCCACTCAACTTTCAACAGATTTCGGGACTACACCGAAGGAGGCCGAGGGCGAGCGCAAGCGCGCAGAGCAGGCGAGAAAGGACGTGAACAAAGGCCTCGAGGCGCGATACGGGAAGAAGGATGAGGAGTGGCCCGAGGAAGCGATCGAGGAGGCCTCTGCAGCGAGGCGCGCGGAGATGCTGGCCCTGGTGGCCCATCACGAGGCCATGAGCAAGCAGAAGGAGATCACGGACTCCGCAAACGACCTGATCCGTGCCCTCGAGGACCAGGCTGAAGATGCGCCGCATCTGGCCCTGGCGGATTCGCGAGAACTGGCGGACCTTACAGTCGAGGTCCTGACCCGACGGAAGAAGTCCGGCTTCCCCTCGGCGGCGCAAATCATCTACGTCAAGGTTACGCCGGTCGGGTGGGAGGACCCTGAGAAGACCTTCGCCGATGTCTTTGGCCAGGGCACCAGCCATGTGGCCTACCTCGGGCAGATTCTCGGATGGGGCAACCTGAAGGGCAAAGTGTGGACCCTGCATTTCTACACGAACGAGGAACCCTACTTGATTCTCGAGGCGTACCAGCAGGGCAGTGCCTGGAAAGGACCCGCCTACACGTTGGCTCAGGCCCTGGACATCGTGTGTGCGACGCTCGTCCAGCCGGAGGAGACCGAAGCGGAGGGATAGCACCCGCTCGAAAAACCCCCAGGTGCGCGTGCACCCGTTTGGAGGCTGATGCGGCTGCGGGCTGGGCTGGCCGCCGCCGCGGGCCAACAACGGTCGCCGAGGGGAATGCCGCCGTCTTCATGACAGCTTTCGGCCCGGAGTCTGCATATGGTAGGAGCAGAGGAGGCCGCTGATGGGTGAAGCAGAAGCCTGGGTCGATGGACTGACGATCGGTCAGGCGTTGCGGCGACGCGCCCAGCAGGAGCCCGATTCCGAAGCTCTGGTTTTCCCCCAGCACAGCTACCGCGCCAGCTACGGCGAGTACGACCGTCAAGTCGATGCGGCGGCGCGCGGCCTGCTGGCAAGGTCCAGAAGTTCAAGATCCGGGAGCGGGCGATCGGGCGCCTGGGGTTGCAGCAGGAGGTGGGATGAGCAGGCACACGGGCGACGCGGCGCGAGCCGGCATCGGGCTGGGGACGGCCCTGGCGATCGCGATCTCGTGGCACCAGAACCAGTCGATCCTGTGGGCGATCATCCACGGGATCCTGTCCTGGTTCTACGTCATCTATTACGCGCTGTTCAAGTAGCCGCCCGGCGGCGATCTCAGCTCAATAGATGCTCGATCGCGGCGCGCTCCTCGCGGAGCTCCTGCTCGGTCGCCTTCATCTTCTCCCGGCTGAAATCGCTGACGTCGAGACCTTCGACGATCGAGAAGTCGCCGCCCTTGTAGCTGACGGGATAGGAGTAGTAGACGCCTTCATCGACCCCGTAGGCCGATGAGGGAACCCCGGCACTGACCCAGTCCTCTTCCGGCGTGCCGAGCGCCCAGTCGCGGATGTGGTCGATGGCCGCCGAGGCCGCCGAGGCTGCGGAAGAAGCGCCGCGCGCCTTGATGATGGCCGCGCCGCGTTTCTGCACGGTCGGAATGAATGTGTCGTTCATCCAGGCCGAGTCCACCAGGTCCGTGGCGGGCTTGCCGTCCACGCCGCAGTGATGGATGTCCGGGTACTGGGTTGCCGAGTGGTTTCCCCAGATGATCATCTTGCGGATCTTCGTGGGGTGGGAGCGGGTCTTCTCGGCGAGCTGGCTGATGGCGCGGTTGTGATCCAGCCGCGTCATCGCGGCGAATTGCCGCCGGTCGAGCTTCGGCGCGTTGCTCGCGCAGATCAACGCATTGGTGTTGGCGGGATTACCGACGACGAGCACACGTGCGTCGCGACTCGCCTTTTCGTTCAGCGCCTTGCCCTGCACGGAGAAGATCTCCGCGTTGGCTTGAAGCAGGTTTTTGCGCTCCATTCCCGACCCGCGCGGACGAGCGCCCACCAGTATCGCGTAGTCGATTCCGTCGAAGGCCTCGTCGGCCTTGTCGGTCGGCACGATGTCGTGAAGCAGCGGGAACGCCGCGTCGCGAAGCTCCATCAACACGCCCTGGAGCGCTTCGAGCGCCGGCGTGATCTCGAGCAGATGGAGGCTGATGGGTTGATCCTTGCCCAGCAGGTCGCCCGACGCGACCCGGAAAACGAGTTGGTAGCCGATCTGGCCGGCGGCGCCAGTGATCGCAATGCGTTTCGGTGTCATTTGTCTCCTCGCACTTGGGGACGAGATGTTATCAGCCCGGCTCAGAACTCGGCGAGCCACAGCGTCTTGCGTGCGCCGGCCCAGTCCGTGGTGATGATCTCTCCCGAGGCGGCCACGACGAACGGCCAATGCGATCCATCCCACGTGTAGGAGGTCAGCGGCTTGGCATCGCCACCCCCGATTGGGACCGTGAAGGCCGCTTGACTACCCTCGGGCCCGGCATCGGCGAAGGCGATCTCGCGACCACCGGGCATCCAGGTCGGCCAGGTTCCGGAAGTCGTGAGCCAACGAACCTCGCCGCCACTGGCGTCAACGACGCCGATGCCCCCGCCGAATGAGCGGCCGCTCGGCAGCGCAATCGAGCGGCCATCGGGGGAGAAGACCGGCAGCGTCGCGTCCGTCACCAGCACCGTCTCCTCCCCATCGCCGACGAGCGGCCGCGACACGATCTGCGGCGCCGACTCGCCGCCCCTCACGAAGACGAGGCGGCCGTCCGAAGAGACATCCGGGTAACGCGTGTTGTCGCCGGCCGCCGTGAGCCAGGTGAGTCCGGTCCCATCGACCCCGATTCGCCCGATCCGGCTGCCATCCTGGTCGCCTCGCGAGTGGAAGACCAGCGAAGCGCCGTCCGGCGTGAAGCGGCCCCAGAAGAGGTCCGGCAAGCCCTCCAGGAGGCGGCGTCTCGAGCCCGTCTCGCGTTCCACCAACGTCAGGCGCCAGCGCGAGCCCGGCGCCTTGTCCGCCAGCACGAGCAGCTCTTCGTCGGGCGACAAGCCCGGCGCCCAGGCCTCATTCCCGTCGAACGAAGCGATTGTCTTCGCCGTCGCGGTGGAAGGGGCAATGGACACGAGGCTCGTCGCGACCGGGCTGGAAACGAACGCGATGCGTCGGCCGTCCATCGTCGCGGCCGGGCTCATGTCCCGCCCTGGCCCCGAGGTGATCGGCTCGGGCGCGCCGCCCGCGATACCAATTCGCCACAGATTGACGGCGCCCCCGCGGTCCGAGACGTGGACGACGAAGCGGCCATCGTGGGTCACCACCGCCGAGAGATTGGTCGTCCCCGTGGGATCGCGGGTCAGCGGTGTGGCTTCGCCGCCTTGGCTCGGCACCCGCATGATCTGCCCGGCGGTGCCGCCCGGGCTGCGGTTGAAGACGATCGTCGCTCCGTCGGGTGTCCACGATGGGCGCCGGTGGAAGAAACCTGACTCGAGGGAAGTGATCGGTTCGGCCTCGCCGCCGGCATCGACGGACACTCTCGCGAGATTCATCCAGCCGCCGCCGCCGCCGCCGGCGACCGCGAAGGCGAGTGGACTCCCGTCCGGGGACCAGCTCGGATCCAGGGCCTTCGCCACCAGCCGGCGGGCGGGCCCCCCGAGCGCCGGCATCACGAAGATGTTGGTCGAAGTCCCGCCGACGCTCTGGCGAGTGAAAGCGACCCTGGCTCCGTCGGGAGACCAGTCGGGTTGAGCCTCGACCTCCGGCGTGTCCGTGATACGGATGGCGTTGCCGCCGCCGATGCGTCCGTACCAGAGGTCCCAGTTGCCGTCGCGGTCCGAAGCGAAGACGACGCTGTTGCCGTCCGGTGAGAAAGACGGATCCTCGATGCTGCCGGGACCCGCCATCAGCGGAACGATGCGAGCCGGTCGCGCGGACGGGGGCGGCTCGGGTCGAGACAGACGGCCCCAGCCGTAGAAGGCCGCCGCAAATGCGCCGACGAGACCCGCTCCGAGCGCGATTCGCCCGAGCCGCGGACGCCGAAACTGGCGCCGCTGTCCGCTCGTCAGCGCGGCGGTGCCCGTTTCCGAGCTGCGCTCGAGCCCGCGCAGGTCGACGTGGAGAGCCGCAGAGCTCGGGTAGCGGTAGGCCGGCTCCTTCTCGAGCAGCTTGCCCACGATGCGCGACAGCTCCTGCGGAATCGCCGTGACGTCACCGAGCGGCGTGGGCTCGTTGCGCAGGATCGCGTGCATCATGTCGACGCTGGTCGGCCCCGAGAAGGGATGCCGCCCGGCGACCGCCTGGTAGAGGCACATGCCGAGCTGAAAGAGGTCCGAGCGCACGTCGAGATCGTCATCGCGCAGCTGCTCGGGCGACATGTACGTCGACGTCCCGACCGTGGCGCCGTCGCGCGTGAGTCGACCCACCGACTCGGTGTCGGCCGCTTCGACGCTGGGAGCCGGGAAGTGGCCGCGCTGGGCCAGCCCGAAGTCGAGCAGCACCGCGCCGCGTTCGGGCGAGATCATGATGTTGCCGGGCTTGATGTCGCGGTGAAGGACGCCGTGCCCGTGAGCGTGGGCGAGCGCCGAAGCGAGCTGCTCTCCGTATCTCAGCGCGTCGGGCCAGGCCAGCGCGCCCTGAACGAGCATCGTTTGCAGCGTGTGGCCCTCGACCCGCTCCATCACGAGGTACGAGGTCTCGCCCGTCTCCCCGACGTTGTGAAGAACCGCGAAGTTCGGATGCTGGAGCGCGGCCACCGTGCGCGCCTCGCGCAAGAAGCGCGTGGGCGCGGTCTTGTCCGCGTGAGCCGCCAGCACCTTGACCGCTACCGCGCGACCGAGACGGGTGTCTCGAGCGAGGTAGACGGTGCCCATACCACCGCGGCCGAGGCGCCCTTCGATCTTGTAGGGCCCTAGTCGCTCGGGTTCGACAGAATCGTCCAAGGGGCGCTCATTATAAAAGTTGGGGGGTCTCCATTTAACCGGAGGAGTCCAGGTTGGCAGTTCTCCACGGGCGGTTCGCTGGAGAGCGCTCCAGGCTCGGCGGGTGCCCGCGCGCCTGCGGCTGCGAGGGCGGCACTGCCCGGGGCCGCTGGGTGGCGATGAGGTCCTGGTAGCGCACCGGGTCGTGGGCGACGGCGAGCTCGAGCACTCGGTAGAACACCATCCCGCGGCTGCGGGAGGTGCGGCGGTTGAAGCGGAACGCGAACTCATTCAGGTAGCTGGCCAGGTGCGCGTCGTTCACCGAGCCCTGGTGGGTACCCAGCAACCACCGCTTGGCTAGCGAGGCGACCCGGTGCACTGCGGGCAGTAGCTCGCCGGGATCCTCCCCGCGGGTTCGGGCGGCCCGCTGGCTGCGCCGGTCGTGGACGTAGCCGAGCTTCTCCAGCCCGCGGTAGCCCTGCCAGCCGTCGGTGACGACCCTCGCGCCCGGCTCGACGTGAGCCGTTACAAAGGCGTGCAACGAGGCGGCCGACGCATCGGTCAGCGGCAGCATCCGGCACCGTCCGAATCCTCTCGGCTCCCGGACCTCCACCGCGATCCCGGTCAAAACCTTCTTGCCTTTGGCCCGGCCGACGCGCAGCCCCGCCTCCTCACCGCCGATGTAGGTCTCATCTACCTGTACCATCCCGGCCAGCCGGTCCCGGCCCGGGCGCACCAGCACCGACCTCAGCCGATGGAGCATCGCCCACGCGGTCTGGTAGGAGCCGATCTCCAGCGTCCGCTTCAGGCTCAGCGCCGAGATCCCGTCCTTGCCGGTGGCGAACAGCCAGCAGGCGGTGAACCAAACCGTTAGCGGCGTGCGCGTCCGGTCAAAGATCGTGCCCGCTGTCACCGACGTACGGCCGCCGCACCCTGAGCACATGAAGCGACCGTCGCCCAGCCGCCAGCCCCCATCATGGCCGCAGTCCAAGCAGGCGAAGCTGGCGGGCCACCGCAGCCACTCCAGGCAGTCCGCATCGGTCCGGAACCAGGCCTGGAACTCGCCCACGGACCGCGGATAGTGCGTGTCAGCACGAGGCTGATCCACCGGCTCAGTTTACACCGGTTAAATGGATACCCCCGATAAAAGTAACCCCCTGACCGCCCGGCTTCGCCCGCGGCGTGTTTCGATCCCGCGCCGGCAGCCCAACCGCTGCGCTTCGGGGCTTAGGTCTCCGTCAGCCCGGGGGCCATCGAGACCTTGCCGGATCGCACCAGCTCTGCGATCACGAACGGCTCGAGCCGCCGAATCAAGCGGTCGAGCTTGTCGCTGTCGCCGTAGGCGCGAAGCGTCAGAGACTCCGGCCCGTCGTCGACCACCTTGGCCTTGTAGTGCTCCGCGATCTGGAGGATCTCCGTACGTTCTCCAACCCTGCAGCGCAGCTTGATCAGGCCGATCTCCGCTTCGACGGCCGGCTCGTTCGTGTGGTCGATCGCGTGGATGACGTCGACGAGCTTGGCCAGCTGCTTGATGATCTGCTCGAGCGCGTCGCGGTCGCCGCTGCAGGTGATCGTCATCCGGGAGAGTCCGGGCGAGGTCACGTCAGGACTGACGACGAGGCTCTCGATGTTGTAACCGCGTCGAGAGAAGATGAGGGCTACCCTCACCAGCACACCCGGCCGGTCATGCGTCAGTAGCGAGAGCGTATGGAGCTGCGAGCGCGTGGCGGAACCGTTCACAGCAGGCGCGCCTGGCTCGACACCGACCTGCGGAGACGCCGTCGGGGCGCTCAAGTCGAACCCTCCGGCTTCGCCAGCTTCGCGGTGGGCTTTTCGATGATCATGTCTTTGACGGCGGCTCCCGCAGGGATCATCGGGAACACGTTGTCCTCGCGAGCGACCTCGGCATCGATCAGGCACGGGCCTTCGTCGTAGTTCATCGCCGCGTTCAACACCCGATCGATCCGCGAGCCGCTCCGGAGCCTCCACGCCTTGATCCCGTAGGCGCCCGCCAGCTTGACGAAGTCGGGGTTGCCAGGGAGCTCCGACCCGCACAGACGGTTTTCGAAGAACAGCTCCTGCCACTGACGGATCATGCCGAGGTAGGCGTTGTTGATGATCAGTATCTTGATCGGGAGGCGATGCAGGGCTGCGGTGGCCAGCTCCGCTTGTGTCATCTGGAAGCCGCCGTCTCCGACCACGGCCCAGACGCGGGCCTCGGGTCGTGCCAGTTGCGCGCCGATCGCCGCCGGCAGGGCGTAGCCCATCGTGCCGGCCCCGCCGCTGGACAGCCAGTGGCGCGGCTTCGTCGTGAGGCAGAACTGCGCCGCCCACATCTGATGTTGTCCGACGTCGGTCACGATAATGGAGTCGCGGCCTCCGAGCTTGTCCAGCCGATCGAGCACGTGCTGGGCGCGAAGCGCGTCGCCCCGCTCGTAACGCAGGGGGAACTCGCCACGCCAGGCCTCGACCTGCTCGATCCAGGCCGAGCTGTCACAGCGCTCGACGCGCGGGATCAGATCTTCGACGACCTCGCGCGCGTCGCCGGCCAGCGACACGTCCGGCCGCACGATCTTGTTGAACTCGGCCACGTCGATGTCGACGTGGATCTTGGCGGCGGTCGGGCAGAACTCGCTGAGCTTGCCGGTGATGCGATCGTCCCAGCGCGCGCCGATCGCCATGATGAGGTCGCATCCGGCGACGGCCTTGTTCGCGTAGGCCGTGCCGTGCATACCGAGCATTCCGAGGTGAAGCGGATGATCCTCGGCTACGGCCCCCTTGCCGAGCAATGTGTTGACGAGGGGGGCCTGCAGCTTCTCCGCGAGCGCGCGGATGGCCTCTCCGGCGCCCGCGATCACGGCGCCGTGCCCGACGTAGAGAACCGGTCGGCGACTCCGGGCGAGCAGGGTCGCGGCGCGGTCCAGTTGCTGCGACTCGGGGCGCCCGGGCAGGCTGTAGCCCGGCAGAGAGATCGTCTCTACCGGCTGCGCGCGGCACGGAGCCTGGGTCACGTTCTTGGGAAGGTCGATGAGAACCGGTCCCGGCCGCCCGGTCGTCGCGATATGAAGGGCTTCCTTCATCACCCGCGGAATCTCGGCCGCGTCCTTGACGAGGTAGCTGTGCTTCACGACGGGGTAGGTGATACCGGTGACGTCCGCTTCCTGAAAAGCGTCCTTGCCCAGCATCGGAGTGATCGTCTGGCCCGTCAGGACGATGATCGGCACGGAGTCCATCAGCGCCGTCAGCAGACCGGTCACCGTGTTCGTGGCCCCCGGCCCCGAGGTGACGAGCACGACACCGGGCTTGCCCGTGGCCCGCGCGTACCCGTCCGCCATGTGGGTCGCGCCCTGTTCATGCCTCACCGCGATGAGCTCGATCGGCGAGTCCAGGAGGGCGTCGAAGATGGGCATCGCCGCTCCCCCGGAGAGCCCGAAGATGTGCTCGACACCGTGCTGCTCCAGGCATCGGATCAACACTTCTCCACCTGACGGCACCGGGAGCGGCTCGGGGACGCCTGGGGTCGCCGCGAGAACAGTCGGCGACCCGCCTGGGAGGACGGATAGCTTGCTCACGTCGCCCTCCCGTTCAGCGTTCGACTGGCTCGGCGACCGGCTCGCCGGCGCTCGGCTTGACTTGTCCATCCTCCGTCACCTCGACTGGGTTCAGGAAGGGCATCGACGCGCGCAGCTTCTCGCCGGTCCGCTCGATGGGGTGGACCCGCTCGCTGCGTCGCTGCTCGTTGAACCACGGACGACCGGCCTCGTTTTCGGCGATCCAGGCGTCGGCGTAGCGGCCGTTGCGAATCTCCGCCAGCATCTGCCTCATCTCGTCCCGGGTCTGGTCCGAGATGATGCGCGAACCCCCAGTGTAGTCACCGTGCTCCGCGGTGTCCGAGATGGAGTGACGCATGTACGAGAGGCCGCCCCGGTACATGAGGTCGACGATCAGCTTCAGCTCGTGCATGCACTCGAAGTACGCCACCTCGGGCTGATAGCCCGCGTCGACGAGGGTCTCGAAGCCGGCCTTGACGAGAGCCGACACGCCCCCGCAGAGCACGGCCTGCTCGCCGAAGAGATCGGTCTCAGTCTCCTCGGCGAACGTGGTCTCGATCACACCCGCGCGCGTGCAGCCGAGCGCCTTGGCGTAGGCCAGAGCCCTCTCCTTTGCGCTGCCGGAGGCATCCTGATGCACGGCCAGCAGGGCGGGCGTACCCTCCCCCTCGCGATACAGCTCGCGGAGTCGGTGCCCTGGCGATTTGGGCGCGATCATCGAGACGTCGACGCCTGCGGGCGGCTTGATCGTGCCGAAGCGGATGTTGAAGCCATGGGCAAACATGAGTGTGTCGCCCTCGCCGAGGTGGGGGGCGATCGCGGCGTCGTAGAGGCTGGGCTGCGCCGTGTCCGGGGCGAGCAGCATGACGACGTCGGCCCATTTCGCCGCCGCGTCCGGGGAATCGACGCGCAGGCCCTCGGCCTCCGCCGGCTCTTGCGACGCGCTTCCGGGTCGCAGGCCGACCCGTACCTCGACGCCGCTGTCGCGCAGGTTCAGGGCGTGGGCGTGACCCTGGCTCCCGTAGCCGATGATGGCAACGCGCTTTCCATCGAGATGAGTCAGATCAGCATCAGCGTCACGGTAAGTGCGGGCCATCTTGTCCTCCAGTGCGCGCTCCCGGCGGCCCCAGCCCGCTCGGAGTGATCGCGCGAATCCAGTTGTGTTGACCGGCCCCCAGGACGGGTCGAGAGGCCGGATACGATACGAACGGTCGGTAGGTTAGCTGTCTCTCGCGACTGTGTCAATTTGCGGCGCTTCGGCTTGGCGCGGCTGGGCACGGGCCTCCGCTGCTGCTGTTTCGAGCCGCTCACTTCGTGTCGCCGGCGTCTCGGCCAGCAGCGCGTACTCCATGCTGTCGCCGAGTGCCTTCCAGCTGGCCTCGATGATGTTCGTGCCGGCCCCAACGGTCGACCAGCGGCGGGCTCCCTGCTCGAAGTCGACCAGCACGCGCACCGAAGCGGCGGTCCCCGAGTCGCCGTCGAGAACGCGCACTTTGTAGTCCGTCAGGCGCGCCTCCTGCAGCCTGGGGTAGGTGGCGCGGAGCGCCTTGCGCAGCGCCCGACCGAGCGCGTCGACTGGACCGTTGCCCTCTGCCGCAGTGTGCTCCACGACGCCTCCGACTTCGACTTTGAGAGTGGCCTCGGCGAAGACGCCTCGCCCGCGGCGATGCTCCACCACAACCATGAAATCGAGCAGCGTGAAGGGAGCGACGTAGTCTGAGTCCCTGCGTCGCAGCATCAGCTCGACCGACGCCTCCGCGCCCTCGAACGACGCGCCGGAATGCTCGAGGCTCTTGACTTCGTCCAGCACCTGACGCGCCCGCTCGGAATCGACCGCGACTCCCTGGCGCGCCGCCAGGTGGCGGATGTTGCTCTGCCCCGAGAGCTCCGAGACCACCACCCGCATCTCGTTTCCAACCAGAGCCGGATCGATGTGTTGGTAGCTGGTGGTCTGCTTCAACATCGCTGCGACGTGGATGCCGCCCTTGTGAGCGAATGCGCTGCGTCCCGTGTAGGGCAGGTGGTTGTCGTGAGCGATGTTGCACACCTCGGCGACGTAGCGGGACAACCGCGTCAAGCCCCGCAGCTGGTCGGGATCGACGCAGGCGCGACCCATCTTCAGCTGCAGATCGGGAACGACGCTCGTGAGGCTGGCGTTGGCGACGCGCTCGCCGTACCCGTTCACAGTGCCCTGGACCATCGTGCAGCCGGCTCGGACGGCGGCGAGGCTGTTCGCGACAGCGCAGCCGCCGTCGTCGTGTGCGTGAATCCCGAGAGCCACCGCGAACTCGGCGAGCTCCTCTCTCACCCGACGGACGATCTCCTCGACTTCCCACGGTAGCGAGCCGCCGTTCGTGTCGCAGACGACGACGAAATCCGCGCCTGCCCGGGCTGCCGTGCGCAGCGTCTCGAGGGCGTGTTCGGCGTCGGCCTTGTAGCCGTCGAAGAAGTGTTCTGCGTCGTAGACGACCTCCTTCTCGCGCACCTTGAAGTATTCGACGCTCTCGCCGATCATCGCGAGGTTCTCTGCTGCCGTCGTGCCGAGTACGTCCCGGACGTGCAGATCCCAGCTCTTGCCGACGAGGGTGACGACGGGTGTTTGTGCCGCGACGAGCGCCTGGGTGTTGGAATCGGCGTCGCAGGGGGTGTTCTTGCGGCGTGTGCTGCCGAACGCGCAGATCTTCGCCTGGCGCAGTCCGAGGGAGCGGACCCGCTCGAAGAACTCCACGTCCTTCGGGTTCGAGCCCGGCCAGCCGCCCTCGATGTAGCTGACGCCGAAGGCGTCGAGCCGTTCGGCGATGTTCAGCTTGTCGGGACAGGAGAGCGAGAGGTTCTCGCGCTGGGTTCCGTCACGTAGGGTGGTGTCGTAGAGAAACGCACGGTTCATCGGTCTGGCCTCCGGAGGGAATCGGGGTGGAACTCACCGCCCCCGGTGTCGGAGGCAGTTACTCGGGGAGGATCAGCCGGATCAGACGGGTGACGTTTGCGGACCCTGGGAGGGCCGCCGTCACCTGAAACTCCTTCGGCATCTGCGCCGTGTCTCTCATTGAACCGTCACGACTCTCGCATCTCGGCGAGGCCCCTGTCAAACGAGAGACGAGCTAACCGGATACTAATCGTCCGTGACGCAGCCATAGGAAGCGTCCCGAACCGTCTTGATGTACTTGTGGAGGGTGCCGCGCTGCGCCTTGTACGCGGGCATCCGCCAGGCCGCGCGCCGCTCGGCGAGGATGTCCTCCTCGACCACAAGGTCGATCGAGTGAGTCGTCGCATCGATGCGGATCGCGTCACCATCCTGGACGAGGGCGATCGGACCGCCCTCCTGGGCCTCCGGGACGATGTGCCCGATGATGAAACCGTGTGAGGCGCCCGAGAACCTCCCATCCGTGAGGAGGGCTACGTTGTCCCCCAGTCCTGCACCCACGATGGCCGAAGTCGGGGTCAGCATCTCCGGCATTCCTGGGCCGCCCCTGGGCCCTTCGTAGCGGATCACTACGACGTCCCCGGCCTGGATCTCGGTTCGCTCGAGGGCCGCCAGCATCTCCTCCTCGGACTCGAAGACCCGCGCAGGTCCCTCGAAGCGATCGCCCTCGCGGCCCGTCAGCTTGGCGACCGCTCCCCCCGGCGCGAGGTTGCCTCGCATCACCTGGAGGTGTCCGGTCGGTTTGATCGGATCGCCGATGGCTCGGATCACCGCTTGCCCGGAAGCCAGCGGTGGCAGCGGCTCGAGATTCTCGGCGAGCGTCTTTCCGGTAACCGTGACGCAGTCGCCATGCAGCAGGCCCGCCTCGAGCAGAAGCTTCATGACTGCCGGCGTTCCGCCACAGCGGTGCAGGTCCTCGATGAAGTAGCGACCGCTGGGCTTGAGGTCGGCCAGCAGCGGAACGCGATCGCTCACGGCCTGGAAGTCGTCGAGACTGAGCCCAACCTTCACCGAGTGAGCCATGGCGATGAGATGCAGGACGGAGTTTGTGGAGCCGCCCAGGGCCATGATGACGGCGATGGCGTTCTCGAAGGCCCGCCGCGTCATGATGTCGCCAGGCCTCAGGTCCAGCTCGAGCAGGCGGCGGATGGCCGCACCGGCCCGCTTGCACTCCTCGGTCTTGCCAGCATCCTCCGCCGGCGTGGAGGAGCTGTAGGGGAGCGACATGCCGAGCGCCTCGATTGCGCAAGCCATCGTGTTGGCGGTGTACATGCCGCCGCAAGCCCCCGCGCCGGGGCATGCATTCGCCACGACGGCGTCGAACTCGGGTTCGCTGACTTCACCGGCGATCAGCTGACCGTAGCACTGGAACGCCGAGGCGATGTCGATCGGCTGACCGCTTTCCGGGGCCTTGCCGGGGCGAATCGCGCCCCCGTAGATCATCAGCGCCGGTCGATCGAGACGGCCCATCGCCATGATCACCCCGGGCATGTTCTTGTCGCAGCCGGGCAGTGCGATGGTGGCGTCGTACCACTGGGCCCGCATCACCGTCTCGACCGAGTCGGCGATCAGGTCGCGGGACTGGAGGGAGTAGCTCATCCCGTCCGTCCCCATCGAGATGCCGTCGCTGACGCCGATCGTGTTGAAGCGCATCCCGACGAGGCCGGCGGCATCGACGCCCGCCTTGACGCTCCCCGCCAGCTCGAGGAGATGCATGTTGCACGGGTTGCCTTCGAACCAGACGCTGGCGATGCCGACCTGCGGCTTGTTCAGGTCCGCGCGTTTCAGGCCCGTGCCCATCAGCATCGCCTGGGCCCCACCCTGGGATCGCGGCTGAGTGATTCGGCGACTGTACTTGTTCAACACGTTCGTCATTGGATTCCTCTCGTTCAGGCCTCGACCGGCTCGGGAAGGAAGGCGCGAAGCAGCACGAAGCCGACTACCCCGGCCGAGAGCGATCCGGCCAGGATTCCGACCTTGGCGGTCTCGAGCAGATCTCCTTCGAGCGCCAGGCCCGCGATGAAGAGTGCCATCGTGAAGCCGATCCCGGCCAGGAATCCGCCCGCCGTCAGGACGCGCCACGTCACGCCCTCGGGCAGCGACGCGAGGCCGGCCTTGACGGCCAGCCAGCTCACGAGCACGATACCGATCGGCTTGCCGAAGAGCAGCGCCGCCGCGATCGCGATCACAACGGGCTCACCGAGCGCGGCGAAGTGGAAGGCGACGCCGGCGTTGGCCAGCGCGAAGATGGGCATGATCAAGAAGCTCGACCAGGGATGCAAAGCGTTCTCGAGCCGCTCGACAGGAGAGAGGGTCTCGCGAACGGCTACAGCTACGGTTCGCACCGCGGCGCGGGCGCGGCCGCTCTCGAGGCCCTCGCCCTGGATGATCTGCGTGGCCTTCTCGATCGTCCGACCGGCCCTGCTGAGCGACACCCAGCGCGTCGTCGGCGTCAACAGACCCAGCAGTACCCCCGCGATGGTGGCGTGGATACCCGACTCGTGGAACTTGAGCCAGACGAAGATGCCGATCACGACATAGACCGGGACCGCCCGCACGCCCAATTGGGAGAGGACGATGACGGCCGCCAGTCCGAGGACTCCGAGAATCAGCGCGCCGACCTCGATCGTCTCGGTGTAGCCGATCGCGATAACGAGGATGGCTCCGATATCGTCGGCGATCGCGAGCGACAGCAGCAATGCGCGAAGCGAGTTCGGGACGCGCTTGCCCAGCACGGCCATCAGGCCGACGACGAAGGCGATGTCCGTCGCCATCGGCACGCCCCAGCCCGAACGCGCCGGACCGCTTCCCTGAAGTATCAGGTAGGTGGCCGCCGGCACGACCATGCCGCCGATGGCCGCAGCGATCGGGAGCGCCGCACGGCGTGGGTCTCGCAGCTCTCCGAGCACGAGCTCGCGCTTGACCTCCAGCCCGACGACGACGAAGAAGATCCCCATCAGCCCATCGTTGATCCAGTGACGCAGGTAGTACTCCAGCCCGAAGTCACCAAAGGCGAAGCTGACTGGCGTCTTCCAGATCGCCTCGAAAGCCACAGCTGCCGGCGAGTTCGCGAGAGCGAGTGCTGCGACCGTGCACGCGAGCAGCACGGCGCCCCCGCCGCCTCGATGCGGAGAAATCTCTCGATTGGCTTCGAGATGCGCTGGATCGGCGCGCCCGGTAGAGAGGGCGTACTCGGAGGTGGAAACTTCGGGTCGGTCACGCCCGCGAAGCTACCACGCCGATCGGTATTGCGATCGGTTCGGGGAGGGAAGCGTCGACGCAACCGAAATGTGCGCGTTGCGTCCAGTAGGTCGCGCCAGGAAGGAGGAAGGAGGGCGCCGGCCGTCTCCGGCCGGCGGCCCTTTATTGGGGGAGGGTGCGGATGGGCTTACTCAAAAGGGGTGGCGGCGCTGCCGCACGAGTGCGGCCTTCGGCTGCCATGTTCTCTGGTGTGGTGGGTCGGAGTACCTGACCAACGGTTCCGCTTGGTTGCCTGGCGTTGCTAGGCATGAGGGCGTCTCCGCGAATGAAGAGTCATGAACGCTGCTTCATTGCTCGCGCAAATTTCGGTCCAGCTGACGCCAAGCGTGAGAAACCGCCATGAACTTACTGATTAAAAAGACGTTACGCTGACAAGAACCCAATTCGGCTCGTGCCGAATCGACGGCTTCCTGTCACCTGGCTGACAGAAAGCTGAGAGTTAGGTAGTAGGATGATCTTCTCCGGACAAAAAATGAGGATCCCGAACTCCCCGAGGGTCGGTGTGGCCGATCCGGTCACGGCTGATCGAAGCGGGCTGGAGCGCTACTACCGCACTGCACCGGTCGGCCTCTTCGTGATCGACCGCGAGCTTCGGTACGTCCGCATCAACGAGCAGCTCGCGAGGTCGCACGGATTGCCCATAGAAGATCACATCGGCAAGTCCATCTACGAGGTCATACCCGAGGTCGCTCCTCGTCTCGAGCCGGCCATGCGTCAGACGCTGGAGACGGGCGTGCCGACGGTCAACGCCGAGTTGACTGCGACCGGGCCCGCCGAGCCGGGTCGGGCCCGGCACTGGATGGTCAGCTACTACCCTGTGGAGGACGCGGAGGGAGCCGTCGTCGGTCTCAGCGGGGTCGTGCAGGACATCACCCGCCGCAAGGGCGAGGAGAGCAAGCTCCGCGAGCAGCTGCGTTTCGAGGCCCTGCTCGCGGGCGTCTCCCGCAGCTTCGTCGAGTCATCGGCCGAGCAGGTCGGCGACCAGATCGAGCAGAACCTGGCTCGGATCGCCGAGCATTTCGAAGTCGATCGGGCCACGCTAGCGCGCTTCTCGGCCGACCAGGCGCGGCTGGCGATCACCCATTCCTGGGCGCGGGAGGGAATGGCGGAGATGCAGCGCTTCGACATGATGGCGGCATTCCCCTTGTACGCGGGGCAGCTCGCGGCCGGCGAGGCCGTCCGCATAACGACAAGCACGGATCTTCCCGAGGGGAGCCCCGAGCGCAGCTACGCCGAACGAGAGGGCGTCCGGGCGGCGGTTTCGGTGCCCACCTCCGTGGCGGGGGCGGCCGTCTGTGTGATCGCGCTGGGTAGTTTGAGCGAGGAGCGTCAATGGTGCGACGACACCGTAGAGCGGTTGCGACTGCTCGGCGAGATCTTCGCCCTGGCCTTGAATCGGGTGAGCACGGAGAGCGCCCTTCGCGAGGCGAACGCGGAGATCGAGCGGCTCAACGAGCAGCTTCGTGCCGAGAACCTCTACTTGCGCGAGGAGATCGCTGGCGCCGAGGGGTTCGATGAGATCGTCGGCGAGAGCCCATCGCTGCTCGCCGCGCTGCGGCGCGTCGAGCAGGTCGCGGGCACCGACGCCACGGCGCTCATCATCGGCGAGACGGGCACCGGCAAGGACCTGGTGGCCCACGCCATTCATCGCAAGAGCGAGCGACGCGATCGGCCGCTCATCACCGTCAACTGCTCGGCCCTCCCGGCCACGTTGATCGAGTCCGAGCTGTTCGGGCACGAGAAGGGCGCCTTCACCGGTGCCGACTCCCTTCAAATGGGGCGTTTCGAGCTGGCCGACGGCGGATCGATCTTCCTCGACGAGATAGGGACCTTCCGACCGAGCTTCAGAGCAAGCTGTTGCGGGTCCTGCAGACCGGTGATTTCGAGCGGCTCGGCTCGGGCAGTCCGCGTCGCGTCGACGTCCGGGTCATCGCTGCCACCCATCAGGATCTCGAGCGCGCCGTCGAGGAGGGGCGCTTCCGAGAGGATCTCTACTACCGGCTTCGCGTCGTTCCCATCCATGTCCCCCCGCTTCGAGAGCGGCCCGGCGATATTCCGCTGCTCGTCCGACACTTCCTCTCGACAAAACGCGGCAGGTTCGGCAGGGCGATCGAAGAGGTGCCGCGCTCGGTGATGGACGCCTTCCTGGAGTACGACTGGCCCGGCAACGTGAGGGAGCTGGAGAACGTGATCGAGCGAGCTTTGATCTTGTCAGGCGGGCATACTCTGGCGCTCGAGGACAGTCTCGTCAGCAAGCGCTCGTCGGGCAAACGCCCGCGAAGCCAGTCGAGGCTGAGCGACGTCGAGCGTCGTCACATCGTTCAGACCCTCGAGGCTTCTTCGTGGCGGATCAACGGCTCGGGCAACGCGGCGGAGCGACTGGGTCTCAACCCCAGCACGCTTCGCCTTCGCATGAAAAAGCTTGGGATTCTGCGCCCCGACCAGCGTCCGAAGCGGGAGCGTCGCAGGCCGCTCGGCCGCTAGTGGCCCGTAAGCGAGAAGTCTGACGCTTTCGAATCCTCATTTGCTGGCCACTGGTGACCGGTGCGCGCGCCTCGCTCATGACACGCGCTTGTTAGAGTCCCGCCCATGAAGCCCGCGCGACGCGAGGTCGTCTTCACCGGCTGCGGCGCGTGCTGCCACATGGGCGACGATTGGGCGTTCATCGAAGGCTCGCTGCGCGACGGGCGCGTGACCCCCTTCCCGACGTGGGAGAAGGCCATCGAGTACGGTGCCCAGTGCGAGCTGATCGGTCTGTATCCGGGCGAGCTGAAACCAGGCGACCTCGGTATCACCAGGCAGCAGGCTCGCTTCATGGGGCGAGCCGCGCTGCTCGCCCTGCGCGCGTCCCGGCTGGCGCTGGCCCAGTCGGGCCTCGACCCGAAGCGCTCCGCTGTCGTGATCGGAAGCGGCACCGGCGACGTGGCGACGCACCGCGACGTCTACGAGAAGCTGGAGAGATCGAAGCAGACCAAGCGGGTCGGCCCGACCGCGATTCCCCGGCTGATGGCCTCGACCGCTTCAGCAAACCTGGCGGCGGTGCTGGAGACGACGGGCCCCTCGTTCTCGGTCAGCGCGGCGTGTGCCGGCGGCGCCTACAACATTCTCCTGGCGGCCAGCCTGATCGAGCGGGGCATCGTCGATTCGGCGGTGGCCGGGGGCGTCGAGGTCGCAGACATTCACTTCCACGCGGGCTTCGACGCGATGCGGGCCTACACCCACAAGGACAACGACCGTCCGGACAGGGCTTCCCGCCCCTTTGCCGCCGACCGTGCGGGCTTCATCTTCTCGGAGGGCGCGGGCGTCGTCGTCCTCGAGAGTCGCCAGGCCGCCGAGGCGCGTGGCGCGGAGATCCGCGGGGTGCTGCGCGGCTACGGCATGTCGTCGGACGGCGGGGGCAGCATGGTGGCGCCGTCGACGCTCGGGGCTGAGCAGGCGATGCGCGCGGCGCTCGCCGACGCGAGCGTCGACGCCGGGGCCATCGAATACGTGAACATGCACGCGACCTCGACTCCGCTCGGCGACGTGTCGGAGGTACGCGCGCTGCAGACGGTGCGAGGTGGCCGACACGTCGCGTATTCCTCGACCAAGGGCTACACGGGGCACCCGGTCTCGGCCGCGGGCGCGTTGGAGGCGATCTTCACCCTCGCGATGCTGCGGGGTGGCTGGATTGCGCCGTCCGCCAACGCCGAGCCGCTCGACCCGGAGATCGAGGACTATCCGCCTGTCGTCCGACCGACGTCCACGCCGATCAGCCTGGCTCTTTCGAACTCCTTTGGCTTCGGCGGAACCAACGCCACGCTCGTCCTCGGGCGTCCCTGAGCGTCTCGGTCAGGGCTTCCCGTAGAGCACTGCCGCGAAGAAAAGCAGGCCCACGCCCGCACCCCAGCTCGGAACGACCCAGAAGATCGTCGATTTTTCCAGGTCGAAGAGAGCGCGATGCTTCGAGCCTCGATAGAGGACGTCCGTGATGATCGTGCCGACGGCCCAGAGCGCGGTCATCACGCTGCCCGCGCGGTTTCCGGGCGGGAGGACCTCGAGGACGTTGACGAGCAAAAAGCCCGCGCCGAAGAACAAGACGACCATGTTGCCGAAAATGATCAGTGCGGCAGGGGGCTTGTAGACGAACATGAGGGGTGTCGAAAAGAATACTACTAAGATTCTCGAGCTGGTCTGGAGGAACGAATGCGCAAGCTAGCTCAAATCGTCGGTGGCGCAGTCGCGCTGTTCGTCGTTGCCGTGGTCGTCCTGGTCTCGCGGATCGATTCGGAATCCATCGGCCAGGAGATCGTTCGGCAAACCAACGCGATCGACGGCGTCGAGTTGAGTGTGAACGATTTCGACCTCGGTCTGTTCAGCGGGCTCGTCCTGGGAGAGACGACGGCTGCCCTCGACATGCCGGCGGGACGAGTCGACGCGAAGGTCGAACGTCTGGTTTTCGAGCACGAGCTGATGCCGCTTCTCCGAGGCCAGGTGTCCGTCAGGCAGATTCGTTTCGACCGACCCGTCCTGCTGCTCGTATCCCGCGAGGCCGCGGGCGCCGGGCCGCACGGCGGCGCTGGTCCAGCGCCATCGGCATCCGAGGCCGCGCCGCCGCTGAGCGTCGCGATCCAGCAGATCCTCGTGCGCGATGGTCGCCTGTCGGCCCGCAGCGAGGAAGTCGAGGGGAGTTTCGAAGCGGAAGGGATAGGCGTGACCTTGACCGACATCGCGCTGGACGCAAGCGCGGGTCCGGCGGCGCTCGGACTCTCGGCGAAGGGGACGCTCGAAGTCGACAGCGTGCGTTTCGGGGCGATCAACGCGGGTCGGGTCACCGGTGAGATGACGATCGCCGCGGGCGTGATGAAAGCGATCGCCGTCCTGCGAGGGGGCGCAGGGCAGCTGGCCACCGAGTACTTCGAAGTGGACGCGAGCCGAGACCCGCTCGTGTACAAGTTGGGGCTCAAAGGCAAGGTCGATCCTGGCCAGGTGCTCGGCAAGGGGATCGGAGAGGGCTTCGGGCTCGCGGACATGGAGATGACGGCCTCGGGCCAGGGAGTCGAGAGCAGGGACATGATCGGCGCAGGCGTCATCCGGCTGGCCGAAGGGACGATGCCCGCCACGCTTCTGCTGGCCGCGATGGAGAAGGTGCTGGGGGAGTCGTCTCTCGAGGGCAGCCGCTACGAGTCGACCGAGGTCCGCTTCAAGATCGCGGACGACAGGATCGTGCTCGAGCCCTTCCAGCTCGCGGGCGAGCGGATGCGCATCGATGCATCGGGTTGGGTGGACATGGAAGGGCCGCTGTCGCGGAAGATGGCCGTTGGCGTGCCCAAGGAACGGGCCTCTGCAGAGGAGATCCCCGCACCGCAGGCCGCCGCCATGACCGACGAGCAGGGCTGGACGACGATTCCGCTGCTGGTCAGTGGCACCGGCGAGGAGCCGACGGTCGGTCTCGACAAGGCCGCGATCGTTGACTCCGCGAAGGCCCGGGCGACGGACGCCGCGAAGAAGGGAATCGAGAAGGGCCTGAAGAGCCTGTTCAAGAGGAGGTAGCTCTTCTGATGAAGTGCCATCCCGAGCGAGTGTCGCCGAAGATGCCGAGTCGAAGGAGCCAGCGAGGTGAGATCGCTCCTCTGCTCTCGAGAGATGAGGAGCAGACGGATTCTTCGTTCCAAGCAGGGACAGGCGGTCACTCAGAATGACGTACCGCTAGCGTCATCCTGAGACCGGGTCAGTCCTGCGCGGGCCGAAGGATCCGCCAGCCCCTCGCCGCTGGAACGGCTGACGTTTCGAGAGGTGCCGCTTTGCTACCTGACCCCGGCTTCCGCAAGCACGACCAGTAGCGCCTTCTTCACGCCGACGCCGCCATCCGTATCGGCCCACCACTCGTCGAGCGAGTGGGCCCCCGAGCCGCTTCCGCCGCGGCCGATGGTGATGGCCGGCACGCCCTTCGAAATAGGGATGTTCGAATCCGTCGAGCCAATCCCGAGCTTGGGCTCGAGCCCGAAGAAGCGCGTCGCCGCGAGCGCGCGCCCAACCAGGGGCGCCTCCAGGGGTGTCTCGCCTGAGGGTCGATCGCCAATCAGCTCGACATCCACGCGCAGCGGGTCGCCACGCTTGCGGAACCGCTCCTGGTTGGACTCCTCGAGCGCCTGCGCCACCGCCTCGTGGAGCAGCAGGTCAATTTCCTGCAGTCGCTCGGGGCTCTCCGAGCGCATGTCGATCTCCATCCAGTTCTCGAACGGTATGGAGTTGACGGACGTGCCTCCGCCGATGCGTCCCACGTTGTAGCTCGTCTTCACGCCAGTCGAAACGAACTCTGCGGCCGACTGCTCAAAGTGATACACGGCACGTCCCAGCGCGTGAGCCGGGTTGGCCAGGCCGAAGGCACCCCACGAGTGCCCGCCCGGGCCTCGGAACGTGACCCGATAGCGATGTGAGCCGAGCGCCCGGTGCATCACGCGGTCGGCGCTGCCTCCGTCGACCGCGATGAACGAGTCGATGCGCGGCCCGTCCTCGCGAAACAGATGCTTGACACCGCGAAGATCCCCCAGACCCTCCTCGCCGACCGAGCCGACGAAGAGCAGCTGGGCATCGGTCGCAATCACGGCCGCTTGAAGTGCGCGAACGACGGCCAGCACCAGGCACAAGCCCGCCCCGTCGTCACCGATGCCCGGCGCGACGAGCTTGTCACCGTCTCTCACGACGCTGACGTCGGTGCCTTTCGGGAACACGGTGTCCAGGTGAGCCACCACGGCGACGACTCTTTCCAGATCGCCGGGCCGACGAGCCAAGACGTTCCCCTCCTCGTCAATCGTCACGTCAGGGAGACCTGCAGCCTCCAGAAGCTGCGCAAAACGCGCCGCTCGCTTCTCTTCGCCAAACGGTGGCGCCGGAATCTCTGTCAGCTCGATCAGCTCCTCGACGAAGCGATCGCGAGTCGATTCGATGACCGAGAACGCGTGCTTCACATCGCTTCGCTCGGCGAGCGCCCGGATCTCGCTGTCGTAGCCCTGAGCCAAAGACGGAACGGCGAGAAGAGTCAGCGTCGATAGGATGAGCCAGCGGTTGATCATCCAGTCTCTCCAGCCTGGCGCATCGCCTACTTGTTCTGCGCGCCTTTCGCGACGATCTTCGCCCAGCTGTCGCGGAGCGTGACCGTGCGGTTCAACACGATCCGGTCGACCGTGGTCTCCGCGTCGACGCAGAAGTACCCCTGACGTTCGAGCTGCATTCGCTCGCCGCCGCTGGCCTTCGAGAGCGCGGGCTCCGCGCGCGCCCCCTGAAGAACCTCGAGAGAGCCCGGGTTGAGGTCGTCGAGCAAGGTCCCGCCGGCTCCCGGCGTCTCCGACGTGAACAAGTGCTCGTAGAGCCTCAGCTCGATCGGAATCGAGGACGCCGCGGCCACCCAGTGCAGCGTCGCCTTGACGCGCCTGCCATCGGGCGCGTCGCCTCCTCGCGTCGCGGGGTCGTAGCTGCAGCGAAGCTCCAAGACCGTGCCCGATTTGTCCTTGATCGCTTCCTTGCAGGTGATGAAGTAGGCGTAGCGAAGCCGCACCTCGCGACCCGGGGCGAGCCGGAAGAACTTCTTGGGCGGATCCTCCATGAAATCTTCGCGCTCGATGTAGAGCACCTTGGAGAAGGGCACTTTGCGTGAGCCGGCGGACTCGTCCTCGGGGTTGTTGACGGCGTCCAACTCCTCGGTCCGGCCGTCGGGGTAGTTCTCCAGCACGACCTTGATGGGGCGGAGCACCGCCATTCGCCGCGCGGTGGTCTTGTTCAGCTCCTCGCGAACGCAGTGCTCCAGCATCTTCCATTCCACCTGGCTGTCTCGCTTGGCGACGCCGACTCGGCCCGCGAAGGTGCGGATCGCGGCGGGCGGGAAGCCGCGCCGGCGCAGGCCCGCGAGTGAGGGCATGCGCGGGTCGTCCCAGCCAGTGACATGCCCGTCGCTGACGAGCCTGCTGAGCACCCGCTTGGACATCACGGTGTGGGACAGGTTGAGGCGCGCGAACTCGATCTGTCGGGGACGCGAGGGGACCGGTAGGTTGTCCACGAACCATTCGTAGAGGGGCCGGTGGTCCTCGAACTCGAGCGTGCACAACGAGTGCGTGACATGCTCGATGGCGTCCGACTGGCCGTGGGCGAAGTCGTAGGTCGGATAGATGCACCACTTCGAGCCGGTCCGGGGGTGCTCGGCGTGGAGGATGCGGTAGAGGACCGGGTCGCGCAGATTGATATTGCCGGACGCCATGTCGATCTTCGCTCGCAGCACCCGCGCGCCGTCTAGGAACTCCCCTTCGCGCATGCGCCGAAACAGGTCGAGGCTCTCCTCGGTCGGGCGGTCGCGATGGGGACTGTTCCGGCCCGGCTCCGTGAGCGTTCCACGGTGCTCGCGGATCTCGTCCGCTGAGAGATCGTCCACGTAGGCCTTGCCCTGTTCGATCAGATGGACGGCCCACTCGTAGAGCTGCTCGAAGTAGTCCGAGGTGTGGTAGAGGTGCTCGCCCCAATCGAAGCCCAGCCAGCGGACGTCTCGCTCGATCGCGTCCAGGTACTCCTGCTCTTCTTTGACCGGGTTCGTGTCGTCGTAGCGGAAGTGGCAACGCCCGCCGAACTCCGCCGCGATCCCGAAGTTGAGGCAGATCGCTTTCGCGTGACCGATGTGTAGGTAGCCGTTCGGCTCTGGCGGGAAGCGCGTGACGACTACCGCGTGCTTGCCCGAGGCGAGATCGTCTCGCACGATCTCGCGGATGAAGTCGAGGCTGTCTTTCGCTTCGCTCATCGCCTCGCTCACTCGACCGCCTTCATCGAGCGAAGCACCGCGATCGCGCTGCGCAAGCGGTGTCGGCATATCTCCTTGCCCAGAACCGCCATCGTCTCGAACAGGGGTGGCGTCGCGGGTCGTCCCGTGGTCGCGACGCGAAGCGCCATGAACAGCTCCTTGGGCTTCCACTCGCGTCGCTCGCCGAACGCCCTCACACGCGCTTCGATGGCCGCAGGCGTCCAGTCGTCGAGCGCATCGAGCTCGTCATCGAGGAGCTTGCGCAGCGTCTTTGCGGTCTCCGCAGGAGTGTCCTTCTTCGGGACGAGCTTGTGCAGCGCGGCCTCGTCGTAGTCGACCTCTCCAGTGAAGAAGAAGCTCGCGTACGAGACGAAGTCCCGGAGCGTGTCGATCCGCTCGCGAGCCAGCCGGATCACCCGGAGCAGGTAGTCGTCGGCGAGCGGCTCGGCGCGCAAACGCTCGAGGAGTTGCTCGTCCGTCAGCCCGCGGAGGTACTTCCCGTTGAGCCAGGTCAGCTTCTCGAGATCGAACACGGGTCCGCCCAGCGAGATGCCCTCGAGGTCCAGGACCTCCTGGAACTCAGGCACGCCGAACTCGTCCCGCTCGTCGGGCATCGCCCATCCCATCAGCGCCAGGTAGTTGACGATCGCCTCGGGCAGGAAGCCGCTGCGGCGGTAGTGGTTGAGATTGACCGGGTTCTTGCGCTTCGAGATCTTCGAGCGATCCGCGTTGCGGAGCAGCGGGAGGTGGCAGAAGAGGGGGCGGTCCCAGCCGAACGCCTCGTAGAGCTGGAAGTGCTTCGGCAGCGACGAGATCCACTCTTCGGCGCGAATCACATGGGTGATGCCCATCAGGTGGTCGTCGACGACGTTGGCGAGGTGATACGTCGGGTAGCCGTCGCTCTTGAGCAGCACCTGATCGTCGAGTTGCTGGTGAGGAATCCGGATGTCGCCGCGCAGCATGTCCTTGACGACGGCCTCGCCTTCGCGCGGCATGCGCAGCCGCACCACGTGCGCCTCGCCCTGTCCGCGTCGCGCGCGCGCCTCGTGCGTCGAGAGTGAGCGGCAGTGCCCGTCGTAGCCTGGGTTCTCCTTCCGGGCCCGCTGCTCGTCGCGCACGGCGTCGAGGCGCTCCTTGCTGCAGAAGCAGGCGTAGGCGGCGCCGGTTTCGACCAGTCGCTCGCTGTGCTCGCGATAGATCTCGGTCCTCTCGCTCTGCCGATACGGCCCGAGTGGGCCGCCGACATCGGGCCCTTCGTCCCAGGAGATGCCGAGCCAGGCGAGCGCCTCGAAGATCATCGCCTCGCTCTCCGGGCGGCTTCGCTTCTGGTCGGTATCCTCGATGCGCAGGACGAACTGCCCGCCGTGCTTGTGCGCAAACGCCATGTTGAAGAGCGCCACGTAGGCCGTCCCCACGTGCGGATCACCCGTAGGGCTCGGTGCGACGCGAGTTCTGACGCTTCTCTTGGTTGACATGTCGGCTGCGATGAAGGCACGTAGGATAAGCCATGCTCGAATTGATCTGCACCCGCACCTGAAGCACCTGCCGCAAGGCGGTCGCCTTGCTGAAAGACCAGGGCGTCGAGTACCGCTACCGAGACTACAAGGCGGAGCCGCTCTCGAAGGCTGAGCTGACCCGCGTCTTCGCGCTCCTGAAGATGAAACCCGCGGAGCTGCTGCGCCGCAACGACAAGGCGTTCAATGAGCTGGGCCTGACGGGCGACGAGACCGACAAGAAGCTGATCGCACACATCGCCGAGCACCCGACGCTCTTGCAGCGGCCCATCGGTATCGTCGGGAAGCGAGCTGCCGTCGGCCGCCCGCCCGAGGCGCTCCTGGCGCTTGTGTAGTGCCGACGTGAAGCGCTACCCGATCGAGCAGCTGAGCGAGTTCGTCGTCCGCGTGTTCCGCAAGTTCGAGATCCCTCAGGACGATGCAGAGCTGGCGGCCGACGTGCTCGCGGCCGCGGACCTTCGTGGCATCGATACCCATGGCGTCGCCCGCATGTATTCGTACTACGGCATGCTGGAGGCGGGCCGCATCAACGCTCGTCCACAGTTGAACGTCGTTCGCGAGACGCCGAGCACCGCGACCGTCGACGGGGACAACGGTCTCGGCCTGGTCGTGGGACCGAAGGCGAACCGCATCGCAATGGACAAGGCGTCGGAAGTCGGTAGCGGCTGGGTCGCCGTCTGCAACACGAACCACTACGGCATCGCCGGCTACTACGTGCTCGAGGCGTTGAAGCGCGACATCATCGGCTGGTCGATGACGAACAGCACCCAGCTCGTCACGCCCCTGTGGGGCGCCGAGCGCATGCTCGGCACGAACCCGATCGCCATCGCCTTTCCCGGGCGCGAGGAGTCGCCCGTCGTCATCGACCTCGCCACGAGCACGGCGGCCTTCGGCAAGATCGAGATGGCGCGCCGCCAGCAACAAGACGTTCCCGAAGGCTGGCTCGTCGACGCGGCGGGGCGACCCAGCTCCGATCCGAACGTCATGTTCGAGGGTGGTGCTCAGCTCCCGCTCGGGTCGACGCGAGATCAGGGCGGCCACAAGGGATACTGCCTCGCCGTGATGGTCGACATGCTCACGGCAGTGCTGAGCGGCGCCAACTGGGGACCCTTCGCGCCTCCCTTCGCGCTGGGCCAGGAGATCCCGAAGGGCAGCGTCGGGAAAGGCATCGGACATTTCTTCGGGGCGATGCGGATCGACGCATTCATGGACGTCGACGTCTTCCAGGGCCGCGTCGACGAGTGGGTTCGCAGGTTCCGCGCGACGCGACCGGCAGAGGGGACCGACGGCCCATTGATCCCCGGCGACCCCGAGGGCGTCGCGGAGGCGGACCGGCGCGCCAACGGGGTGCCGCTGATCGGGCCGGTCGTCGACGAGTTGCGCGAGGTCTCGCAGCGCTCGGGAGTACCGTTCGAGTAGCCGTCGCCCGGGTGACGTACTAATCCAGCGACAGGGTCCCGAACAGGGGCGGGACTTTCGGCGACGGCTTGAAGCCCTTGAGCCGCCACGTGCTCGCGTAGATCGTGGGGCCGTACATGATGGGGAAGAGCGGGACCTGCTCGCTCAGCAGGTCGTGGACGGCAGCCTCCGAGTCCGCCGAGGGGTCGCTTCTGAAGTTGTCGAGCGCCGCATCGACCACTTCACTCCGGTACCGAGCCACGTTCCCGCTGACGACCATGTTGTTCGCATCCGGCACCTGCCGCGAGGAGAGCTGGCTCTCCAGATAATCTGCCGGGTCGGCGGTGTCCGCGATCCACCCGGAAAGCACCATGTCGTAAGAGCCGAGCGCGACGAGGCGGAAGTACTCGTCGCGGTTCTTGGGCTCGAACACCTCGACCGAGACCCCGATCGAGCCGAGCTTCTCGGCGATGGCGGCCGAGATGCGCCGCGGATGGGGAAGGTGAGGTCGCGGGGCCCAGGTGGTCATCAAGCGGAGCCCGGACGGCGTGCCCACTCTCGCCAGCAGCTTCTCGGCTCCCGCGAGGTCGTAGTGGAGCGAGTCGCGCGCCTGGCTCATCGTACGCGGCAGCAGGCCCGAGGCCGCGAAGGCCAACGCGTTGGAGTACGAGAGTCCAGCGAGCTCCAGCCTGTCGAGAGCCTGGGCCAGCGCGCGCCTCACGTCGGCGTTCGCGAGCGCCGGCTTCTCGGTGTTGAAGTACAGGACGGCAGTGGACATCCCGGGCATGATCGACTTGCGCACGGCGCTCACCCCCTCGACATCCTCCCGAGAAAGATCTGCCGTCAGGTCGACCTCGCCCGCCTCGAGGGCTTTCATCAGAGCCTCCGGCTTGCCGGTGGCATCGGGCTCGTAGGTCTTGAACAAGACTTCGTCGAGGGAGACGCTGTCGCGATAGCGGGTGTTGCGCACGAGATGGAACGCCTCGGGCCTCGCGTCGCTCGCGATCTCGAAAGCGCCGGTTCCCAGGAAGCGGCCGTTCTTCTCCAGGTAGACGCCGCAGTTGGCGTGGGTGAGCAGCAGGTCGAGCCTGGCAAACTTGCGTTTCAGCGTGAAGACGACACCCTGGTCCGTCGCCTCTACGGCGACCTGACGATCGAAGAAGGGCACGCTCGAGAGCGACTTCGCGACGTGGTCGGCCGTGAGCGGCGTCCCGTCCGAGAACGTGATGTCGCTCTTCATCTCAGCCACGTAGCGCGGCTCACCCGCCGAATCCTGGCGCTCGGGGGCGGCGCGAAACAGTCGCGGCGTCGGTGGCTCGTCGGTAGTGGCGGCTCGCAGGGGTGATTCGAAGATCTGCTGAAGCACCCAGGCGCCGAGCGAGTCCTGTGCTTCCCGCGGATGAATCCCCTGGGCCGGCATCGACGTGCCCACGGTGAGTACTTTCTTCTCTTCGGCCATTGAGCTTCTGCGGGCAGACAGTAACCGCTCGGCGACCGCCGCGGCAACGCGACGATCGCCCGGAGCCCGGCTTCCTTTCTACCGGAGGCGCGCCAGGTCCGCTTCGGCCGCGATGTAGCCGAATGCCGACCAGTAGCTGCCGCTGAGGATCTTCTCGAGCATGGTGCTGGACTGTTCCCGGCGGCCGCTGTAGAAGTGCCGGTTCGCTACTCCGTAGCCGAGGGTTGCGAGCTCCAGATCGCCCGCCGGTCCGAGCAGCTCCGACTCGTCCAACTCGCCCTTGTAGAGCAGCAGTCGGCGCAGGTACGAGGTGTTGTCGACCACGTCGAGCTCCTCGCTGATCGGCGCCAGCACCTGCGCGGCCTCCTCGTCGCGGCCCAGGCGTCGCAGCGTCATGTAGAGCCAGTCGCTCGTCGCCACCAGGTTCTCCTCGCTGTCCCGCGAATGCTCCATGCACTCGCGGTATGCATCGAGAGCGCGCTCGAAGTCGCCCGCCAGGTAGTGGGCGAGCCCCAGGTGGTAGTAGATGTTGAACTGCGTGGTCGAGGTCGGCACGCCTCGCGCGCTCGGGATGCCGTCGGGCTCCAGCTCCACCGGCTTGCCGGCGATCAGCACGGCGGCTCGCTCGAAATCGGCGATGGCCGCGTCCAGACGACGCGTGCTGATGTAGCGGTGGCCCCGGTGACGATAGAGGCGCGCGTCGTCCGGGTGCAGCCGGATGCCGCGCGTGTAGACGTCGATCGCTTCGCGGTAGCGTGACATGTAGGCGAGGCGACGCCCCAGCCAGATGATGTGGTCGGCGTCCTCTGGGTCGCGGGCGAAATCCGCCATCGCCTCGTGGAGGTTGGCCTCCAGTGCCTCCCGCGCTTCTGCCGAGAGCGCACCGCGGCGCAGCGGTTTTCCGAGCAGGGACGTGGCCTCCGCTTCCGCGACGGCCTCTTCGGGCAGCTCGCCTTTGACGTACCGGTCGTACCAGGCGATGTAGCGCTCGTATCGGTCCTTCTGGTAGCTGGGCTTTCGGATCCCGTGGTGCTGGCTCGGGTAGATGACCAACTCGGTCTCGCGGCCCAGCCTCCGCAGCGCCTGGTAGAGCTGCTCGGAGTTGAGCAGCGGCACGTTCATGTCTTTCTCGCCGCACATGATCAGCGTGGGTGTTTCGATCTTCTCGACCTCGAACCAGGGAGACATCTCGATCCACAGCTCGGTGTTGCGCCAGGGCAGGCCCAGCTCCGCCTCCCACTCGTGCTGGTAGTGATCGGTGCCGTAGTTCGAGAGGTAGTTGACCTCGCTCGCGCCGCTGATAGCCGCCTTGAAGCGCTTCGTCTGCGTGATCACGTAGTTGGTGAGGATGCCGCCGTAGCTCCAGCCGCCGACCCCCAGACGCTCCGGGTCCGCAATCCCCTGCTGGATCGCCTGATCGACCGCGGCCATCACGTCCTGGAAGTCCTTGTTCCCCCAGTCGGCCCAGATCGTCTTGCTGAACTCCTCTCCGTAGCCCGAGGAGCCGGGCGGATTCGCGGCGACCACCGCGTAGCCCTGTGAGGCGAACAGCTGCCATTCGAAGTTGAAGGAGGTCGAGAACTGCGAGACGGGACCGCCGTGGATGCGCAGCAGCGTGGGAAGAGGCTCGTCGTCCGCGCGACTCGCCGGAAGCGTCACGAAGGCGTCGATCATCGTGCCGTCGGCGCTCGGAGCGCGAATCCGCTCGACCGGCCCCAGCTCGATCCCAGCGAGCCACTCCTCGTTGACGTGCGTGATTGGCGCGAGCGCAGGAGCGTCGACCCGGAAGATCTCGTCGGGGCTGTCGGGGGTGCTCGAGCGCACGACGACGGTCGAGGCGGCTACGTCGAAGCGACTGATGTCGCGCTCGCCCGCCACGATGCGCTCGATCTCGCCGCCGCCCAGCGCCACTCGTGCAAGGTGCTGGTTGCCCTGATCCTCGAGGAGAAAGAGGAGCGCCCGACCCTCGGCGTCGAAGCGCGGGTGCAACACGTTGCGATCGACGGTCTGCGTCAGCACCACTGGCTCTCCGCCGCCTGTGGGTGCGACCGCGAGCTTCTGGACGGAGTACCAGACGAGGGCCGGGTCGCCTCCCATCACGAACGCGACCGAGCGTCCGTCGGGGCTGTACACGGGCGAATGATCCGTGCCCGGCGAGGTTGAAAGGGCCCGAGGTTCCGACCCGGAGCTCGCGTCGATCACGAAAACGTCGCTGTTGTCGTTGGCGTCGGGTTCTTCGGTGCGGTTGCTGACGAATGCGATGCGCCGACCAGGCGTTTCACGACGATCGGCTGGTCGTCTTCCTCCGTTGCAGGTTCCGGGTCCGCGATCACGAGGGCGAGACGTCGGCTGTCCGGCGCCCAGGCCAGGCCTGAAACGCCCGACTCGTACTTTGTGAGCTGCCGCGCCTCGCCACCACGCCGATCGAGCAACCACACCTGTGTGTGTTCGCTCTCGCGGCTGGAGAGAAAGGCGAGGCTGCGCCCGTCGGGGCTGAAGCGGGGGCGGCTCTCGCTCTCGGAGCTCGTCGTGAGCTGGATCTCGTCTCCACCACCGACAGGCGACATGTAGATGTCGGTGTCGCGGCCATCGGCCTCGGCGTCGATCGTGGTCACCGTGTAGGCGACCCACGCCCCATCCGGGCTCAGCCGCGGCTCGCCGACGGCTCGCATCTCAAAGAGATCGTCGATCGTGAGCGGCGCCCTCTCGGAGGGGGCCGCCCTCGCTACGAAACCGAGAAGGGTGACTGCGAAGATCAATGCTCGCGGCATGGGGCTCCCTGTTTTTGGCGAACCGAGAGCGACCTTCATAAGTCCCGGCGTCGGGCGTGTCAATCCCCACGTGGCGCCTCGCCCGAGCGGGAGCGGCGCGTCCGTTCTAAGATGGCGACTCGGTAGCCGCTTATGACTCGCGACGACGCGTTGCTCGACAATGTCGCCGAGCTGGTGCTGCAGGCTGACGACCCGCGCCGGCTCGCCGAGCGCACGTTGGATGTCGTCTGCAGCCTGTGCAACGGGCGGAGCGGGGCGGTCTTCGCCATCGAAGAGGGCAGGCTGACGCTCTTCGCCTCGAAGAACGTCGAGCAGTCCGGCCTCGACGTCAGTCGCGCCGTCTGGGAGGGGCGCCGGACCCTGCTGTCGCGGGGCGAGATCTTCTACGTGCCGGATCGATCGGTGGAGCCTCGGCTCTCGGCGGAAGCCCGCTCCGGTCCGATCGCGTTCGCGCTCGCCCCGGTTCTGCGCGGCCAGGAGCTCGCCGGGCTGCTCTATGTCGACAGCGACGATCCGCACTTTCTCGAGTCTCACGACCGCGACCGCCTCGCGCGTCTCGCCAGCGTACTCGTGAAGGCGGTGCGCGGCTCGGGGTTCGGCGCCGAGAACCCGGACGCCCGCTGGGCCCGCTATCTCGAGCGCACGCCCGTCGAAGACATGGAGCGCGAGAAGCTGCTGCTGCTGCTGAATCGGAACGAGTGGAACATCGCCCGGGTCGCGCGGCTGATGGGCGTCACGCGCCGGACCATCTACCTGCGTCTGGCGCGTTTCAAGATTCCTCGCGAGAAGGTCTCGAAGGCGCGGCGGGGGAGCGGCGCCCGAGCGGCCAAGCACTGATATCGCTCGGCCCACTCCTCATCCCTCAGGCGAGACAGGAAACCCATGCGAAAGCCCGCACAGGCGCTGAGGCGGCTCGAGCGACTCAAGCACGAGTACGGCGCCCCGCAGGCTCGAGAGAAGACCCAGATCGTCGACGAGCTGAGCCGGCGAAGTCTCAACAGTGCGGCGAGCGTCGGGCGACTCCACGAGGCCCTCTCCTTCCTGCACGCCTTTCCGGACGATGAGCAGCTGCTCGCGAGCGTCGAGCGGGCGCTTCGGGCCTTCGCTGAGCGGCGCGACCTGAAGCGTCACCGCGCGGCCCTGGCCGACTCGGGTATTGCGGGCACGAAGACCTACTACCGTTTCTTCTGGCCCACGGCGCGCTGGTTGGCGCGCCGGTGTCCGCACGACATCACGATCGACTGGGTCGAGTTCGAGAAGAGCGAGCAGCTCGTGGAGCTGCTGCCCCTGCTGCTGCCGTACGGTGAAGCGGCGGCGCTCGAGACGCTGAGCTTCTCGCCGCGTCAGTGGATCACGCGCCTCAAGGGGCCGGACGAGACCGATGCACTGTTCGTGATCCGTCGTTTCAGTGGGCTGCGATCCGATTCGTTCGGTTGCGAGAAGCTCTACGAGAGCCTGGATGTGCCCATCTGCATCGCGCCCGGACGCCGAACCCCGACCCGCACCGGCGTCAAGCACCGGGCTGCCCGCGTGGTGTTTCAGACCGAGTCACCTTCGCGAGCGCGGCCGTCGCTCTCGGACGAGGCTCGCCAACCGCCCGAGGCGGTGAGATCGGTGTCTCGCGCCGAGGGACGTCGTCTCATCGACATGGCCACCGAGGCGATGATCGCCCGCGCTCGCGACCTGGACGCTTTCGCGTACGGCGACCCGAGAGATGTGAGGCTCGTCGACTGCGGTGATGGACTGCAGTTCGTCTGCATCGGGGTTCGGCCCGAGCGGCGATTGATGCTGGAGGCCGTGTACGGATTCCTGACGCTTCGAAACGGAGTGCCGACGGGCTACGTCCTGGCCAGCTCGCTGTTCACTTCCACTGAGATCGCCTTCAACGTCTTCGAGACGTTTCGCGGCGTCGAGGCCGCGCAAACCTTTGGGCGTGTCCTGGGAATGGCGCGGCACCTTTTCGGCGCGGACGCCTTTTCGATCGACCCGTATCAGCTGGGCTACGGGAATGCCGAGGGGCTGGCGTCAGGTGCGTGGTGGTTCTACTACAAGCTCGGTTTCAGGCCGGAGGACGCGGCCGTTCGCCGCCTCGTGGGGAGGGAGAACGCCCGGATCAAGCGCAAGCCGAGCCATCGTTCGAGCACCACCACGCTGGAGCGGCTCGCGTCAGAGCCGCTGTTCTTCAGCCTGAGCAGTGGCAAGCGCGACAACCTCGGGGCCTGGCCCGGAGGCAAGATCGGCCTGCGAATCGCGAGCTACGTCGCGGCGCGTTTCGGGTCCGATCGCGAACGCGCCTCGCGGGTATTGGAGCGCGAGGCCGCAAAGGTACTCGGAGTGCGCTCCCGGCGTGGCTTCTCCGCTGACGAGCGACTGGCGTGGCGCCGCTTCAGCCCGCTCGTCATGACCCTGCCGGGCGTCGAGAAGTGGACGGGCAGCGAGAAGCGGGCGCTCGTGCGGGTGGTGCGAGCCAAGGGTGGCGCACGCGAGGCGGACTTCGTCCGCCTGTTCGATGCCCACCCGAAACTGAGACGAGCCGTGTGGCGGCTCGCCGCTGAGTCCTAGGAGCCGGTCTCTTTGGAAGCGTCCAGGCCGGCCAGGTACTCCTGGACCGCCGTGGTCTGAGCGTTCGCCTTGGGGTTCGAAGCCAGATACGCCTCCCAGTGGCTCTTGGTGGCGTCGGCATCGCCCTCTTCGTAGGCGATCTGGCCCAGGAAGTAGTTGGCCTGCGCGGCTGCGGCGCCCTTGCCGCTCTTGGCAAAGACCGACAGGTACTTCTTGGCGCCGACGTTGTCCTTGCGCTTAACCGCATACATTCCGGCGTGGTAGAAGGCGCCCATGGTCTTCGGGTTCAGCGCCGTGACCTTGACGTAGTGCTGCTCGGCCTTCGCGGCCTGCTTCGTCGCTCTGTAGGCGTCGGCCAGCCAGTAGTGCGTACGGTGATCATTCGGATCGGCGCCGATTGTCTTGACGAGGTAGGGAATCGCGTCAGCGAACTTCTTCTGAGCGAACAACCCGGCCCCGATGGCCTGCTGGGCATCCGCCTTCTGAGCTGCCGTGATTTTTTCGTCCTTTGCGCTGAGCTCGAGGAAGGCCTTGTACTGGGCGACGGAGTTGGCGTAGTCCTTCCTGGAGAAGTAGGCCTTCGCCAGGTAGTAGTTGGCGCCCGGCCAGTCCACTTTGAACAGCTCGTTGGCCTCGGTGGCCTTCTTGCAATCAGCGATGATCTTGTCGAGGTTCTTCGACTGCCACGCTGCGACGCAAGCATTGACCGCCGTCACGTGTGGGTGCTCCTGGGCCGCCGAGAGCCCCGCCAGCAATACCGCGCAACCCGCCAGAGCCAGTTTCTTCATCAGTGCCACTCCTTGCTCCTCGCCCCGTCTCCTACAGAAAGAATACGATAGATTCGCAGAGGCGTTCCCGACCGGTCGGTTGAATGCCCCGCGACGAAAGCGCAGAGCTTAGCACAATGAGCCCGATTTGCGCCGCTTTTTGGACGAAACGCCCTACTCCAGACGCAGGGCGACGGACGGATCGATGCGGGAGGCGCGACGGGCCGGAACCAGGCTGGCGAGGAGCGCCGCGACCCCGACTGCGGCGCCGACGGAGGCGAACGTGGCCGGATCGACCGGGCTGACCTCGTAGAGCAGGCCGGACAGGAGCCGGGTCGTTCCGAAGCCGTGGCTGGGCGCCGCACCGAGCGCGGTGCGCACACCGACTTCCTGAGTGCGACGTCCGACCTCGTGCGCGACGACGCCAAAGACACCGAGCAGGGCCAACACGAGCGTCACCGCCGCAAAGCCACCGATCAGCTGCATCGCGAAACGCTCTCGGGAGACCGATTTCGAGACGAGCCGCGAGAGCGGCGTGATGCTGTGGGCCGGCTGGTACGGGTCGACTTCGAGAAGAGCGTCTCGCACGCCGGCGATGCTTCGTTCCCGCGCGCCGACGGTCCGGACCGCGACATTCATGATGAGGTAGGAGCGCTGCGCATGAGGCAGGTAGAGCTCCGCGCGGGCGCCGGCGCGCAACCCGTAGTAGCGAACGTCGCGGACGACGCCGACGACTTCATACGGATACGTGCCCGCGGTGCTGTAGTCGATGACGAGGCGCTCGCCCACGGGGTCTTCGCCGGGCCAGATGCGGCGCGCCAGCGACTCGTTGACGATCACCACTTTCGGCGCCTCTGGCGTGTCCAACTCGTTCGAGAAGCCTCGCCCTTTCGAGAGAGTCATGCCGAGCGTCTCGAAGTAGCCCGGCGTCGCCATCCGGATGTCCGCCCGCTGCGCGCCGCCCTCGGGGGGCAGCTCACCGTCGGCCCAGATGGGACGGTCGAAGTCGGGTCCGATCGGGCTCATCGGCAGTACGGTCGCGCCCCCGGCCGAGACGACATCCGGCAGATCTTCCAACCTCTCGATCAGCGTTCGATAATACTCCCGCGACCTGGCGCCGCTGTCGTAGGCGTTATTGTCGAGAGTGATGGGCAGGACCAGGGTGTTCTCGGCGGAGAAACCGGGATCGACGGCGAGCAGCTCGTCGAAACTTCGGACGAGGAGTGCCGCGGAAGCTAGCAGCACCACCGCGAGCGCGATTTCGAGCGTGACGAGCGACGAGCGAAATCGGCGCCAGAGCGGACTCGATCCAGCCGAGCGGCCGCCGCTCTGGAGTGCCGCCGTGAGGTCGGCGGAGGTCGCGACCCACGCGGGGATCAGTCCAATCGTGAGCCCCGCGAGGGTAGTCAGGCCGAAAGCGACGGCGAGAACCCGGGCGTCCGGCGCCAACTCCGCCACCCGCGGCAGTCCTTCGGGCCCGAGTGAGGTGAGCATCTCGATGCCGAACCACGCGAGAGGGATGGAGATCACGCCTCCCACCAGAGCCATCGCGGAGTTCTCCAGCATCACGTGCCGCACGAGATCTGCGATCGACGCGCCGAGCGCTCTTCTCACCGCTATCTCCCGGCGACGTTCCTCGAGGCTGACGAGCTGCAGGTTAGCGATGTTCAAACAGGCGACGAGCAGGACGCACCCGACCGCGGCCAGGACGATCCACAAGAGCGTCCGGGCCGGAGCGACGATCTCCTCCCGAAGCGGGACGACCCTCACGCCCCAGCCCTCGTTCGATTCTGGCAGCTCTGCGCCGAGCGCGCCCGCGCTCAGCTGCGCCTCCGCTTCGCTCGGCGTCACGCCCCGCTCGAGTCGACCGATGGCGCCGAGGTAGCGCTGATCGTGAGGACGCTCGCCCTGAAAGCTCCAGGGGATCCACATCTCCACGGCCGCGCTCGGCATCGCGAACGACTCGGGCATGACGCCGACCACCTGCCAGGCCAGTCGCTCGAGGGAGACCGTCTTGCCGACGATCTCGGGGTCGGCTCCGAAGCGGCGCTGCCACGTCGCGTGGCTGATGATGACGACCGGGTCGGGGCCCACCGGAGCCGCTGCGGTGTTGAAGCTGGCCCTCGCCGTCTCGTCGCCCGTAAAGGTGCGGCCCAGCAATGCGCGCGTCCCCAGTAGCGGGAAGAAGTCGCGCGACACCTGCGCCACGTTCACCACCTCGCTGCCGCCTTCTCCGCGGAGCGTGCGCCCCATCGCGTACCAGCCCGCTATTCCTTCGAGGACCTCGTTGCGCCGTCGCCACTCGACGACGTCGCCGCTCGAGACCCCGGTCGCTTCCAGGGACACCGGGTTCGTCGACCAGAGGCGCACGAGTCGCTCCGGGTTCGGGTAGGGCAGTGGCGTGAGGAGGATCGTGTCGACGACGGTGAAGATGGCGGTGCCGGCTCCGATTCCGAGTGCCAGGGTCGCGATCGCGATCCCCGAAGCCAACGGTCGTTGCTTCAGGCGGCGCAGGGCCGCTCTGACGTCGCCGGCCCAGCTGCGGAGGCGCCGCGTCGCGGCGCCCACCGGCTCCGCCGCCTGAATCTCGCGTGCGAGCCGGTGCCAATCGGGCACCTGCGCCTCTGCCCTCAGTCGCGCCGCTTCAGCCGTCGCCCCCTCCGCAAGCGCTTCGGCCTCGCATTCGCTCAACATCGCGGTCAGCTCGGAGACGACCTGCGATGCGTCGGCTTCACTCAGCCGCGGCAGCGGCAGCCGCGAGCGGACGTAGCGCTCCCAATCAGACATGGCCGCTTCCTGCCACCCGTTCGATCGCCAGCACCAGCTCGCGCCAGGTGCTGCGCTGATCCTTCAGGGTTTTGCGGCCCGCCGCCGTGATCCTGTAGTTCCTCCTCCGCCGCGCGCTATCCCGATCCCACGTTCCCCGGATCCACCCTCGCTTCTCGAGACGCAGCAGGATCGGATACACGGACCCGATGTGGAACTTGAGCACTCCGTCGGAGCGCTGCTCGGTCAGCTTCAGGATCTCGTAGCCGTGCCGGGACTGGTCTTCGACGAGCGACAGGATCATCATCTCGGCGCTGCCGCGTTTGAGCTCTCGGTCGAGTGTCATGACACGTTTATACGGCGTGAACGTATATACGTCAAGGGCGTATATAAAAGCGTAGGTGTGTTCGTGAAATCGGGGTCGTCATCCTGAGCGAGTGTCAGCGAAGATGCCGAGTCGAAGGAGCCAGCGAGGTGAGATCACCCCTCTGTTCTCGAGAGACGATGAGCGGGCGGATTCTTCGCTCCAAGCGGAGACGATCGGTCACTCAGAATGACGCCGCCTTGGTCGTTCTCCGAGTCTCTCTGCCTCCGGTGCTCCGAGGCGCGGGCATCTGATCCTGCGCTTCAGGGCTCGGCGGCTTCGTCCAGCTTCGGACCGAGGAGGATCTCGATCCTGCGATTCTCGCGCCGCCCCTCTTCCGAATCGTTGCTTGCGCGCGGCCGGTACTCGGAGAGTCCGGTGGCGGACAAGAGCGCGGGCTCGAACCCGGCCTCCTCGTGAAGGTAGCGTGCGACGTTCACCGCGCGAGCGGCCGAAAGCTCCCAATTCGTCGCATAGGTCTGCGCCAGGCGGCCGACGATCGGAACGTTGTCGGTGTGCCCCTGAATCTGCACCATTCGGCGCGTCTCCTTCAGGACCTCCGCGATCCGCATCAGCACGGCGCGCCCGGCCGGCTTGACGCTCGCCTCGCCGGAATCGAACAGGATCTCGTCGTCCATGTCGACGCGCACCTGGCCCCTCAGACGCTCGACCTGAATCCGGCCGTCCGCGATCTCCTGCTGCAGCTCATCGACCAGCGCCTGCTGCATGGAGCTCTGCGCTTCGAGCTGCTGTTCGCGCTCGGCGACCTGGGCTGCGAGCTGCGAGCTCGTCCGGCGCAGGTCTTCGAGTATCGTCTCCAGCTCGGCGACGCGGCTGTTGAGGAGCGACGCTTCCTGTGCGCGCAGACGAGCCTCGCGCTCCGCGTTGTCGGCCCGGGCCGACTCGCGTTGGGCCGAGGCGCCCTCCTCGGCCAGCGCCTGCTGCTGGGGTTGGTACAAGAGCGCGTAGAAACCGGCGAACGCTGCCACGAGCAGCGCGATGAGGAGCATGAGCCATTTCACTGAGGCCTCCTTTCTGCGCTTCGCACGTTCGAGTGGCAAGGATACTTCATCGAGGCTTGCCTGGAGCCACCACCAACTTGAAGCGCGTCCGTCCGGTGCGGAACTCTTCACCGTTCTCGAGATCACGCAGCTGGATCCTGTCGTTCCCGACGAACGTCCCGTTGGTGCTGCCAACGTCGCTGAGGACGAAGCGATCGCCGTAGCACTCGAGCACGGCGTGGGCGCCCGACATCTCCACGTCGGGGATCTCGATCTGAGCCCCGGCGTCCGCTCCGGCGCGTCCGATCAGGATGCGGGGGCGATCGACTTGCGCGACGCTGTTTTCGTTCGGGCCCGACAGGATTTTCAGCGAGACCGACTTGCCCTTCGGAAGGGCTGCAGCTTTGCCCGCCTTCACCGTGCCGCGGCCCTTCCCTGTTGCCGGCGCCGGACTCAGGGAGGTCGAGCCCCGCGGCTTCGCCTCGACCGTGCGGTTCTCGAGGACGGCGCGGAGGTCGACGGCCAGAGCGTCGGCGGTTTCGTAGCGGGCGGCCGTCGACTTGGCGAGAGCGCGCGCCACGATGGCGTCCAGTGCCGGGGGGCATCCCGGGGCGACTCGGGACGGCGGCTCCGGGTTCTCCTTGGCCAGTCGCTGCAGGATTGTGGGGATGTTGGGACCCCCGAAGGCGCGCCGGCCTGTGAGCAGCTCGTGGAGCACGGCCGAGCGAGAACACGTCGGCGCGTTGGTCGACAGGCTGTTGGGCGACGCGCTCGGGAGACATGTATGCCGGCGACCCGACGACCTGTCCAGCCTGCGTGAGCTGCGACGCCGGCAGCTTTGCGATGCCGAAGTCCATCACCTTCGGTTGCCACGACGGCAGCACCATGACGTTCGACGGCTTGACGTCGCGATGGAGGATGCCGTGGCAGTGGGCATGATGCAGAGCCTCGGCGAGCCGTTGGGCCAGCGCGACCGCCCGTGTCCACTCGAGACGTCCGTCTTCGACGATGATCTCGTCCAGCGGTCGTCCCTGCAGGAATTCCAGCGCCATGAACAGCCGTCCCGACGCTTTGTCCAGGCCGATGTCGTGGACGACGATGATGCCTGGATGGGACAGCGCGGCGGCGGCCCGAGTTGAGGGCGACGCTGCGAGCCAGGGCTGGATCCTTGGCCTTGTAGACGACACCCATAGCACCCTGGCCCAGCTCCGCCTGGATCCGGTATCGGCCGATCTTCTTCGGCATCGGCAACGGCTTCATCATCATCATCGCTCTGCTTCGTCCGCTGGCAGGGGCCGCCCGCCCGCCCGCCACGCGAGCGAGAGGGGGTCCCCGCTCGCCGCCGCCACGACGTACAGGTGGCGGCTGCGTCCAGGTCCGAACGTGCCGGCGATGGTCATGACCCGCGCGCTGGCGGCGCCGGCCAGCTCGACCCGGATGTGCCGCTCACCAGGCGCGACGGGCAGGGTGCCCTGGTAGCCGCCGTCCTCGCTCCTGAATATCAAGGTCCGCTGTCGTCGCACTGGCGAATCGAGCGCCGCTCGGAATGCCAGGGTGTCGTCGACCCAGATCGCGAGCGTGCCGATGTCGACCTCGCTCTCGAGCGAGACGGACAGCCGGCCAGCGGACTCCGGGTCAGCGGCGAGACCGCTCGACCAGCGCACCTCGGCGTCGCCGACGAGTGTCGTCTCATCATCCGTCGCCGGCGCCGAGACCGGGGCGGGGGTACTCGGCGCCTGGGCTGCTCGGGCGATCTCCCCGGCGCGGGCCCTGGCGCTCTCCGAGACTGGCCGCGCCGCCCGCTCTGCCTGCGAGAGCGCTTCATCCGCCGCGACCGGGATCAGCGCGATGAGTCGTTCGCTCTCCGCACGGCGTTCACTCGGGTTCAGCAGGTTCTCGATCCGCGGCTGCCAGAAGCTGGAGAAGTACAGATCGTGGCCAGCCCGCCTGTCGCAGCGAAAAGCAGGCGCCACCTCCCGCGCCTCGTGGCTCGTCGTCTTCGGACTGGCGGCGCCGAACCCCTCCACCGCACTCGTTGCCGAGGGTGTGTGGGAAGCGGCCGGCGGAGTCTGGGCGCTGGAGCGCTGCGTCGAGCCGGCGGCGCTCGCGACCGGCAGGGGCTCCGATGTCGGCGCAGCCGGTGTGGCCTGCTCAGGTGGACTCTGGCTCACGACCGTGCCGCCCCCGGTGCGCAGTGGAGCCTGCCATCCGGCCTGGTGACGCGGCACCCGTCCGGCCAGCGCGTCCTCGAGGTCTTCCGCCATCGTCTGCCCTTCGGCGTAACGACTCTCGGGAGGCTTCGCCAACGTGCGCGCCACGACGTAGTCGAGCGACGTCGGCAATCCGTCCGCGAGTTGCGACGGCGGCGGCGGCTCGGAGTAGGCGACGCGGTTGAGGATCAGCGGGACGGCGTCCGCCTCGAAGGCGTGTGACCCGGTCAGCATCGTGTAGGCCATGCTGCCGAGAGAGAACAGGTCGCTTCGGCCGTCGACGGGCTGACTCAGGGCCTGTTCCGGGGACATGTAGAGCGGCGATCCCATGAACTGGCCTGTGGAAGTCAGGCCGAAGCCCGCCTGCAGCTTTGCGACGCCGAAGTCCATGATCTTGGGCTCGCCACTCTCGAGGATCATGATGTTGGCGGGCTTGATGTCGCGGTGCACTACGCTCTGGTGATGCGCGTAGTGCAGCGCGCGAGCGATCAACGCCACGATGCGGACCGACTCGCGCCAGTCGAGCGGCTCGTCCTCATCGAGGATCGCCTGCAACGTGCGTCCGACCAGGTACTGGAGGGCGATGTAGGGGCAGGCGAGCGTCTCGTCGCGTCCCACGTCGTGAACCGTGACGATGCCCGGGTGGGACAGACGCGCGACGATCTGGCCCTCCGCCGTGAAGCGCGTTTCGAAGGACTCGAGCTCGCTCTCGGAGACGGGGAAGGCGAGGCGGATGACCTTGAGCGCGACGGGACGGTCGAGCAGCGGATCGACCGCCTTGTAGACGGCTCCCATCATGCCTCGGCCGATCTTCTCGGGAATCGGCTCGGAGCGCTGCACGCTTGGATCTCCTCGAAACTGGGGGAACCTTAGCCCCGGAAGCTACTACGGGCAGATGTTCTCGACGTTCTCCAATTGCTTGCGGAGAGTGCCGAGAATGGTCCGGCCGGTCGGCGTCTTTACGGCGGCGTCTGCCTCTTCGAGCGCCTTGCGAGCCTTCGGGATCGCGGCCCTGGCCGCGTCGCAATCGGTCGTGTTGCGAACGACCTCGTTCACGGTCTCCTGAGCCTGGCTCACGAGGCGCGCGTCGTGGCCGGCTCCGCCGAGTCCGCCCTCGTTTGCCGGCTCGCCGCCGCCACAGCCTGTGGCGAAGACGATCGCCGCCGCTACCCAGAAACGTTGCATGTGATCTCCCCTCGTTCGACCCTAGAGCATCCGGCCTGAACACGACCCGGACAGGCGCGTGTGCGCCGCCCCCATCGCGTCTTCATCGAGTGCAGTCTAGTCTCCCAACGGCCCTCACTGACTTCTGTCCTACCAGACGGAGCCGCCCCGTTGCGACCACAACCTGCGTTACTTTTCTCTTCTTCTACTTGACAGGTTTTCGGAGCCGATGCGTCGGTGAGAGAGCAACCCACTTGAACGTGGGCGTGCCGGACGCACAACGCGCTTGTGGCGGAGCGCGAGTACGGCAAAGAGTGGATGGACCAGTGGCCTCAGAGCCCGGCTTGCCAGTTCACGATCGCCACGGCGGGGCTCGGGCCCTGCGGCCGGCGCGTCAGGATCAGGAAGCGGTCGCCGTCTGGTGCCACTGCGTAGCCCCAGGTCCCGCGGTACGGTCCGAAATCGGATATGGCCGTCTGGAAGAGCGGGCGCGGGGCGTCCCACTGAAAGGTCGTCGATCCGCCGCGAATCCGGGCCGACATCATCCGCCGATCGGGCGAGATGTAGAAGAGCTCCGATCCCTTGGGATTCCAGCGCGGCTGGTGGCCGCCCTCGGTGGAAACCCGCCACCGCCCTCCGCCCTCGGGAAAGGTCTGGACGTACACGTCCCACTGTCCCGTCTCATTCGACTCGTAGGCCAGCCACCGGCCATCCGGTGAAATGACACCGAACAGCTCGTCAGCCGGCGTGTCGACGAGGGGTCGATTATCGCCCGTCTCCAGGTCCAACAGAGAAAGCGAGTTGCCGGTGCTTTGTCCTGTCTCAGCAGGACGAACGACCCGCCCATGGTGAACGACGAGCGCGCCGCGCCAATCGTCGGGGTTGGCGGATCCACTCTCTTCGACCGACAGCGGTTCGGGCGCGGCGCCGCTGCCCAGACGCGTCAGCCACATCTCCATCCTGGATTCAGCATAGATCCCGAGGATTGCCCGTGTTCCGTCTTCTGAAAAGATGACGTTGCCGGCGCTGTCGCCGGCCGAGGTGATTTGCCGGGCCGTAGCCGTCGGGATGTCGTACAGCCACACATGTCGCTGGACGGCCTGAGTGGGGAATCCCGCCAGCACCTGCGTCCCGTCGGGCGACAAGCCAAGCGCGAGGAAGCTCTTCGGCTCCCATACGGTCCCCAGGGGCCGTCCGGACCGATCGAACCAGGCCATCTCGCTCATCTCGGCTCCCCCGGTTCGGAAGGCGACCGTCCCGTTGTTCGACGCGCTCACGTTCGTCAGCGCGGTGACACTGGGGTCGTACCAGATGTCATCGGCGACGGGCCTCGGGTCGCCGGTGAACTCCAGACGCTCGGTGTCGAAGGGATGCGCGACAAGGTAGCGGTCCCTCCGGTAGAGAAGAAAACCCGGCTCGACATACACCGCTAATGACGAAGCGGCCGCCGCGAGCTGCTTGCGCACACCGGTGTCCAGCGAGGCGACCCACAATCCCGCGAGCGCCGGGTCCTTGGCGTTTCGCGAGTGGAACAGCACGTGCGATCCATCCGGCAGGAACGACGGATACCGCATGGAGTTCTCGCCAGAGGCGCTGTGCTGAGCCAGCGCGGTCGAGCCACTGCCACCGCTCGCTGATACGCGGCGAAGGTTCGGGGTGCCGAACACGATCTCGCCCTCACGATTCCAGGCGCCACCGCGCGTGTCGGATGCGGCCGCCAGCGTCTCGGCGACTTCGATCTTCCACAGTTGAGCTTCCGTGAAGAAGCCGACAAACCGCGAATCGGGGGACCAGAAGAGATCGCGAGCGCCGCCGGTGCCGTCGAGTCTGCGCACATCACGGTCATCGATGTGGCGTATCCAGAGGTGGCTCACGCTGTCGCCCGACTCCGCGATGAAGGCGAGCGACCGGCCATCCGGAGAAACGACGACCCGCTCGAGGCGCGTGTCCGGCGGCGCCGGCATTGGGAAGACCATCTCGCCGGCCGCCGGAGTCGGCGAATTGAGCGACGACGTGACGACGAAAGTGAGCGTGGCCGTGGCCAGGCCAGCGGCGGTCATCAGCAGGGCGGTGCGGCTGCTGCGGCCGACACGCGACGGCGCGGCCGGCGGCCGTCCGGACGCTGCGGCGACACCGTCATCGTGCAGGTTGTGCCGCGCGTCGCCGATATCGCGGAGGCGGTTGCGCACGTCCCGGCGCAGGCAGCGATGAAGTAGGTCGATCAGCTGTTGGGGCGTGTCCTCTGGCAACAGTGTCCAGTCGGGCTCTTCTTTCAGAATCGACGCGAGCGTGTCCGAGACCGTCTCGCCGGCGAAGAGACGCTTGCCGGTGAGCATCTCGAACAGCACCACGCCGAACGCCCAGATGTCGGCGCGCTTGTCCACGGGCTTCCCCCGCGCCTGCTCGGGCGACATGTAGGCGGCGGTGCCGAGCAGGAGTCCCGATGCCCTTCTCGTGGGCCTCTTCGAGAGCCTCGGCAGTCTGTCGAGCGATCTCCAGTGACTCCTCGATGGGAATCGCGCCTCGTGTGAGTCGCTCGGACAGATCCTCGCCCTCAACCAGCTCCAGAACGAGGAAGGGCTCGCCGTCAGCCTCTTCCAGCCCGTAGATTGAGGCGACGTTCTGGTGGTTCAGCGAAGCGAGGAGGTGAGCCTCGCGCCGGAAGCGGGCCAGACGTTCTGAGTCGGTGGTGAGCTCGCTGGGTAGGATCTTGATCGCCACGTCACGGCCGAGCCTGGTGTCGCTCGCGCGATAGACCTCTCCCATCCCGCCCTTCCCGAGAGGGGCGAGGATCTCGAAGACGCCGAGGCGGGTTCCGGCTTCAAGCGGCATGGTTTCTTGGGTTCAGGGGATTCTAGGGTGAGGTCCCGCGTACAGCGACCCAAGCCCCAGCCATTTTTCTCATTTCTACTTGACAGGTTTTCGGGGCCGATGCGCCGGCGATTGGGCAACCCATTTCAACGTGCCGCAGCGCCTTCGCAGTCAGGCCGAAAGCCCCTGAAACACGCGCCTTCTTTTGCGAAGACCTCGCAACCAATTGCGTGCGTCACGGCCCGAATGCGCGCGCACGAAATGCCCTTCCTATATTGAATACATGAAGATCAAGAACACGCTGGCGAGACTCTCAGATGATGAACTGCTGCATCGCTTGTCCGCCTTGCTTCAGGATTCGCGACGCATCGAAGCCGAACTGATTGCCCACATCGCCGAGGTTGACGGTCGCAGGCTCTATGCTCGCGAGGCCGCCTCCTCGATGCACGTGTATTGCACCGAGGTCCTTCATCTCTCCGACGCGGAGGCGTACTCCCGCATCACGGTGGCCCGCGCCTCCCGGCGGCACCCGATGCTGCTGAAGGTGCTGGCCGATGGACGCATCCACCTGACCGGGCTCGTCAGGCTCGCACCGCATCTGACTCCTGACAATCGGGACGAGCTTCTGAAGCGCGCGACGCATCGGTCGAAACGCAAAATCGAGGAGCTGGTGGCAGAGCTTCTTCCGCGCCCTGACGTCCCATCTGGGATCAGGAAGCTTCCGGTGCGGTTCGCGCCTCGACCGCTTCCTGAAGCTGTGGGGAGTCCGGAGAACGAACGCCGGCTGGAGTCGGGGCCGGTCAGCGGAGGACTCGTTCCGGAACTCGCTCACCCTGAGCCGGCACCGGCCTCGCAACTCGTTCCGGAACGAGTTGCAGAGTCCGCAGCTCCCGCAGCCCGAAGAGCCGAGATGCAGCCCTTGGCGCCGGAGCGCTACAAGGTCCAGTTCACCGCGAGTGGGGAGCTGTGCGACAAGCTGGCTCGCCTCCAGGCGTTGATGCGCTCCTCGGTCCCCGACGGCGATCTGGCGCAGATCATCGACCAGGCGGTGACCGAGAAGCTGAAGCGGGTCGAAGCCAAGCGGTTCGGCAGGAGCAAGGCGCCGCGCAAGACCCTCGCCGAGGCAGACACCTCGGCTCCGTCACGCTACATCCCGGTGCCAGTGAGACGCATCGTGTACGAACGGGACGGGGGGCGTTGCACCTTTGTGGACATCCGGGGAAGACGGTGCAACGCGCGTGAACGATTGGAGTTCCATCATCACGATCGCGCGTTCGGCCGGGGTGGGGACCACCGACCGGGTGGCATTCGTTTGGCGTGTCGCACTCACAACGCGCTTATGGCCGAGCGCGAGTACGGCAAAGGGTGGATGGACCAGTTCCGACGGCGAGAGACGGAGGGTGCTGGCTTGGTGGCGAAGGAGGGGCCGGGCTAACCCCCAACAGCCCCTTGCGCGTTCGGGTCTCGGCCGCGACCCCGAGCTCGGGTGGCTCGCGTCGTTGCCCAACTCAGCGGGGTGACGTTTGGCGCGGAAGCAGAGGCCCAGGCGTCCGCCGTCTGGACATCGGGGCCGGGTGGAGTCCGAGTCCTGGAACGCATGGGCTTTCACGCCGGACCGCCCCTGCAGGTCCTGGTTTCCGGCCAGGTGTGCAGATACTCTCTGGGTTTCCGGGATCCATTTGCAGGGCACGTCCGTTGCACCGCGAGACGGTCAGGAGACTCGCGGCACCCTTCGGGGACTGTTATGAGCGAGATCGTCCAGAAGCAGTGGACTCACTGAGGCCGGCGAAATAGTAGTTCGCTGCGAAGCAAGACAGAAGGGAGCCAACGATGATGCGTCTCGGCACCGGGTCGTACCGTGTGGCATTCGAAGACGAGGATGAAAGCCTGTCGAAGGGTGTCGATTTCGTGATCAAAGTGTCGGATGCTGAGGTCTCCATCAGTCCTCTGGGGCCCGAGTACAAACCCAATGACCGCCCGCCTGGGTCCCTGCTACTCCGTAAGCGAACCGACGGCTGGGTCGAGTTGAAGGTGTTCGATAGCCGAGTGTCCAGGCCGTCTACGGACCCGACTGACCCTGCCTACTCCATCGATGAGTTCTGGCGACTCCGGTTGGACTGGAGGGATCGAGACTAGGCAGCAAAGGACGCTCTTCCACCCCGTCCGGACGGATTTCACACAGGGGCGAGAATCTCGAAGACGCCGAGGCGGGTTCCGGCGGCGAGGGGCAGTCGGTTGTCCTAACTGAATGACCGAGATTCCAGCCCCCGCAATAGGGGGATCGCGGAAGGCCCGCCCTCGCCGCACGTCTTCCGGCGCGTATGCTACCGTGACGTTCGTTCGCTCCAGACGAGCCTTCGTAGGCTCATGAGCACGCCGTCGTCCCCCGCTCGACCAGCGGGAATCGAGATGGCATCCGTCGAAGCGAACGTGCAATAAGACTGACCTGTCCCTGGGTACAACCGCGGGAGTTGCTGGATTGATGTCGAGTTGAGCACGAACGAAGCAGGGCTCGAAGAGAGAGCCGCGCTGGCCGGAAAGGAACTGGACGCCCAGGTTCGGGAGATCGTGGGATGGCACTTCGACCCGAGCCAGGGGACGCCCTTCTGGCTCGAGTTCGCGGGCAAGCTGGACTTCGATCCCCGCACCGAGGTCCAGTGTTTCGACGACCTGCGCAAGTTCCCGCCATTCCAGGACGACTGGCTGCGGGGCGGGCCGGTGCGGCGTTGGGTTCCCAAAGCCCTGGGGGACAAGCCGATCTTCGTCTTCGAGACGGGTGGCACGACCGGCATCCCCAAGAGCCGGGTGGCGATCGACGATTTCCGCACCGACTACGAGCTGTTCAGCGACACGCTACCGGACGAGCACTTCCCGCCTGGAGCGAACTGGCTGATGTTGGGACCGAGTGGCCCACGGCGACTGCGGCTGGCGGTGGAGCACCTGGCCCAATACCGTGGGGGCATCTGCTTCTGCCTCGATCTGGATCCACGCTGGGTGATCAAGCTCATCGATCGCGCTTGGACGGAGCATCTGGAAGCCTACAAGGCGCACGTGATCGGCCAGGCCGTCACAACGCTCGAGGCGGGCCACGACATCCAGTGCCTCTTCGCGACCCCAAAGCTCCTGGAGGGGCTCGCCCTCGCCCTCGAAGAAAAGGGGACGAGCATCAAAGAGGTGGGCATCAAGGGGATCTTCTCGGGCGGCACGGAGTTCACGCCGCAGTGGACGAGATTCGCGGTGGAGGAGCTTCTCGACGGCGTCTACATCACACCGACGTACGGCAACACCCTCATGGGTCTCGCCGCGTCGCGGCCGGTCACACCCGACGACGGCTACAAGATCACCTACTATTCACCCCGGCCGCGCGCCGTGATCGAGGTCATCGACCCCGACGACGAGAGCGTCGTCGGCTACGGGGAGACGGGACGGATCCGACTCACCACGCTCACCAGGGAGTTCTTCATGCCCAGCTTCCTCGAGCGGGACGAAGGGGAGCGCGAGCCACCCTACGAAGCGTTCCCGTGGGACGGTGTGAGCGGAGTACGGCCGTTCCGAGCGCTCGCCGCGACGACGACCGTAGGGGTTTACTAGCGACTCACAGCTCTGGAGGACGAGCCCGATGATCAACATCCCTGTGCTCCGATGGGGTAAGCCCTACACGAGCCTGGAGACGGACGCCGTCGTTCACTTCGATACCGGCGAAGAGCTGGCGACCGTGAGCCGCGCCAACGCGGGCCTCATCCAACGCGACATGCGAAAGGCCCAGAGGGCTCGCGACGTCCTCCGGGAGATTCCGCCTGCCGAGCTCGTCGCCATCGTGAAGAAGGCGGCGGAGCTCTACATGGAGGCCGAGTTGCCGCTCGGCGACGGCACCCAGACTCCGGACGAGTTCGTGCGCTATCAATCGGCTACGACCGGTCTTCCCGAGAGCATGTGCCGCGCCAACATGAAGAAGAACCACTTCGTCCTCACTCGCATGGACGAGGTGCTGGATGCGCTGACGCGCGGCCTCGACCTCTCCATCCTGAGCGACGGCCACGGTGTCGAGGCGCGGGGCGTGCCGCTCAGCTACCAGGCGCAGTCACCGGTTCTCGGGCTGGTGCTGCCCTCGAACTCACCGGGTGTCCACACGCTCTGGATGCCGGTCATCCCACTGCAGATCGGCCTGGTCTTCAAGCCGGGGCCGCAAGAGCCCTGGACCCCCTACCGGATGACGGAGGCTTTCGCTCAGGCGGGAGTGCCTCGGGAGGCGATCTCGATCTATCCCGGCCTCGGTGACGTCGGCGCCGCCGTCTTGAACTCGTGTCGTCGAAGTCTGATCTTCGGCGGCACGGCCACGGTGGAGCGCTACAAGAGCAGCCCCGGAGTCCAGGTGCACGGGCCGGGGTTCAGCAAGATCCTGCTCGGCGACGATGTGGTGGACGATTGGGAGAAGTACCTCGACATCATGGTGGAGAGCGTGCTCGTCAACAGCGGCAGAAGCTGCATCAGCTGCTCCAGCATCTGGGTCTCGCGCCATGCGGACGAGATTGCGGACGCCCTCGCGAAGCGACTGGGGCCTGTGGCGCCACTTCCGCCCGAGGATCCGAAGAGTCCGCTCGCGGCGTTCACCGTGCCGGGTGTGGCCGATGCCATCTCGGGCGAGATCGAGCAGCACCTGGAAGAGGCCGGCAGCGAGGATGTGACTGCCAGGTACCGGGAAGAAGGCGGCGATCGTCTGGTGAAGAGGGAGAGGTGCGACTACCTGCGCCCGACCGTGATCCGCTGTGATTCACCGGATAGAGGGCTGGCCAACAAGGAGTACATGTTCCCCTTCGTCAGCGTCGTGTCCTGCCCTCAGAGCGAGATGCTGCGCTCGATCGGTCCCACCCTCGTCGCCAGCGCCGTGACCTCGGACGAGAAGTTTGGTCGCCAGATGGTGGACGCGGTGCACATCGACCGCTTGAACATCGGTCCCGTTCCCACGATTCGGCTCAACTGGCTGCAGCCGCACGAAGGGAACATCATCGACTTCCTGTTCCGCGCTCGGGCTTACCAGGAAGCGTGAGCGGAAGGATGTGACCCGGCCGGTCAGCTCCCGCGAATCTCGGCGAGAGCGGTCTTCGCTTCGTCCATGAGCTGCTCCGACCAGGGGTCCTTGGCCTGCTCTTCGAGGATCGCAATGAAGGGCGTGCCGAGACTCCCCTCATGCGCCATGGCACGGATGGCGGCGATGTTGATCCAGCGATCGAGGTACGGAAATATCCTCGACTCGGTCGCCTTGAAGGCGGCTTGCTGGACCTCCTCGCGCGTCTCAGTGCCGTCGAAGGCTCCGATGATGAAGGAGTCGAGGCTGACGGTTTCTTCCTGTTCGAACAACAAAGCGCTGCTCTTCAAGAGCGTGATGGTGAACTCGATATCCACCTTGCCGGGATCGTAGTCGCCGCCCCGTCGTTTCAGCACCCTGCGGTTGAGGTCGAGGCTGACGGCGATCAAAGGCTGAGCCCCTGCTGTCGACGGCGACACGCCGTCGAAGTAGGCCTGCCAGAGCTTCGATCCGTTGACCGACTTGGCAAGGGTGCCGACGTACTCGGGTGGAGCCTCGATGCGGCAGCGGGGATCAGGTGTCGAGCTGACGCAGCCCGCGAGACCGACCCCGCAGAGCACCGTCGCCAGGGCATGAGACCGGGGTAGCGAGCGCGATGTCACCATGATCCACTCCCTTCGATGGCATCAGCCTACCAGGCGGCATCTGTTGGATCGTCGGCCTCGCCGATGCGCCGGAAGAGCGCGCTCCCAGGGCACTCGAAGGTACAAGGCCTCCCGCTTCGCAGGCAACGCTCCCACTGGAACTGGGGCAGCGACATCTACTGTGACGAGAGGCCGCCCGCCCGCTGCGCCGACTTGGTCCACGCGGCGCTCGAAGGAGGGTTCTCTTCGACCGCGTGGAATCGCACGGCGCGCCCGAGCAGCTCCCGGGTCTTCGGGTCTCTACCAGGTCGGGAGGGTCTCCCAGCCGGGGAACGGGCCGGGCTGGATCCGGTATCCGGTGGGAGACTCCTCATCCGGCACCACGCGAAGATTCGTCAAGGCGCGGGGGCGGTCGAGGAAGTCCTCGTATGCGAGCGTGTGGAACGGCGTTCCCTCCGGCATCGTCCAGAGTCGGACGGTTCCATCGACCCCCGCCGACGCGATCCAGCGACCGTCGGGGGAGACGGCCACTCTGCCGATCGGCCCCTCGTGTCCGAGCAGGAAGTGCGGCGGCCCTCCCGCGAGCGGCGCCACGCGCACATCACCTCTCGCGTCCTCAAGCACTGTCGCTGACTCCTTACGCCCGTTTGCTCCGGGCTAGGCCGTTCGACGAGAGGCGATGTCCCGCCCCGGGGTCTTGACCCCCGGGGCGGAGGTGCGCTGGTTGGGCGTCAGGGTTGAGTGGAATCGAACGCCTGACCGTCGTCGACGGCCACGCTCTTCCGGCGGTGGGGTACCGTGACCGTGACGGCTCCCGTGCAGCTCTCGAGCCCGTCAGAGGCGAGGAAGCTGATCAAGTAGACGCGCCCGTTACCGCCGCCCGCGCGCTCCGCGCGGATCAACACGGCGTCCTCGAGTGGGTCCTCGTCCTGGATCACCGCGTCCGGGCTCGTGTCGCCGTCTCCCAGACCGTTCACGGGCTCGTCCTGCGTGACCCCGCTGATCGTCAGCGCCACCTCGTTGATGTTGACGTCCTCGTCGATGACGCCGCCGATCTCGATTAGTCGCATCTTGTGGTTGGGCGGCCACAGCATCGACTCACTCGGCACGGCGAGGTCGCAGCGCGGCGGGTCGTTAATGTTGGCAACGCTGACGGTGACGCTGTCCCCCGGGGTGCTGGCGAGCGGGTTGACCGGATCGTCGTCGGTGACGACCAGCTCGAAAACCAGCGCCTCGCCGCCCGGACTGACGAAGGGCGCCGTGAAAGCAGGTGTGGCCGACGTCGGGTCGTCGAGCGTGACCGACGTGCCGGCGACCTGGGTCCACAGATAGGCCAGGCCGTCGCCGTCGGGGTCCTGGCTGACGGTGCCGTCCAGCGTGACGGCGCTACCCTCGTTCTTCGTCTGATCCGGTCCGGCGTCTGCGACCGGGGCGCTGTTCAGCACGATGCCCACCTGGACCGTGTCGGGTGCGCTCGATTCGCTCCCGTCCGACACGACCAGCTCGAAGATCAGCGTGTCGCCGGCCGCAACCGGAGCCGTGAAGCTGGGGTTCGCAGAAGTCGGATCGTCCAGCACGACCGTGGTCCCGGCCACCTGCGTCCAGCTGAAGAACAGCGGCGAGTCGTTCTCAGGATCGAAGCTGTTCGTACCGTCGAGGGTGGCGACCGCGCCTTGCTTGATCGTCGTGTCGTCACCGGCATCGGCGACGGGAGGATCGTTGGTGCTGACGATCGTCACGTCCGTCGTGTCGGTGCTCGTCTGAAGCTGGGCGTCGGTCACGGTCAGCTCGAAGGTCAGCGTCGTGTCCGCTCCGACGAACGGCGCGTCGAAGCTCGTCGTGACTGCGCCGGGCACCGGGAGAGACACGACCGGCAGGCCCGCGATCTGCTGCCACTGGTAGCTCAGACTCTGCCCGGTGCTCGAGGTACCGTCGAGGGTCACGCCCGCCGTGCCCTCGTTCACCGACTGGTCCGCTCCCGCATCGGCGGTGGGGCCGAGCTGCACGACGTCGCCGAACTTGAGGATGAACGCGTCCGTCGTCCCGGAGGGTGTGGTGGGCTGAAGGGCTCCCGGGGTCGTCGGGAACGTGTTCTCACCATGAGTCCTGCCCGTGGCGTACACGTTCCCCGCACCGTCGACCGCGACGCCGAGCGCATCCTCTGAAAGCCTCCCCCCCCCCAGAAAGTGGAAAAGAGGAGACTGGTTCCGTCTGAACTGATCGTCGCCACGAACGCGTCGGCCTGCCCGCCGAAGACAGCCTGCACCGGGTTGGCGGTGGGGAAGTCGGCCGACTCGGCGAGGCCGGCCAGGTGAACGTTGCCGGCCGCATCGACGGCGAGATTGAACGGCACGTCCCGGACGGAGCCGCCCAGGTAGGTCGAGTAAACGAGCGCGCTCCCTGAGGGGGTCAGCTTGGTCACGAAGCAGTCACGGCCGCCGGCGTTGCTGCCTTGCAGAGCTCCCGGAGTCGTGGGGAAGTCGGTCGAAAGGGTCTCCCCCGAAACGTACACATGGTCCGTGGCATCGACGGCGATCCGCACAGTAACGTGGCCGCTATCCCCCGAGCTGCCATCGAGATAAGTCGAGAAGACGAGCGACTCTCCTGTCGGGTCGAACTTCGTGATGAACGCGTCGTAGCCGCCCGCGTTGGCGGTTCGGAATGCGCCCGGAGTCGTTGGGAAGTTGAAGGTCGTCTTGCCAGCCACGTAAGCGTGGCCGGAGTCGTCGATGGCAATGCCGGAGCCCAAAGTGTCGTGATTCCCGCCCAGGTAGGTCGAGTAGACGAGCCCCGAGCCGTCAGGGCTGAGCTTCGTCACGAAGGCGGCACGGAAGGCCGGCTTTGCGACCTGAAAAGCGTTCGGTGTCGTGGAAAAGCCGAAAGAACGGGTCGAACCCGTGACAAACGCGTGACCGCTGCTGTCAACAGCGATGTCGACCGTGCCATCGTTGTGATCCGGGCCACCGAGGTAGGTCGAGTACACGATGCTTCCGGAGGAGTCGAGCTTCACGACCACAGCGTCAAAGAAACCGGCAAGAGAGGTTTGAAAGGCGTTGAGCGTCGGAAAGTCGGTGGAATTAGTGCCGCCAGCGATGTATACGCTCCCAGCCTGGTCTACTGCCAGGTCCGCGGTCAAAGACGTTTCCGTCCCGCTTCCTCCCAGGAACGTTGTAAACAGCACGGCGCTGCCAGCCGCGTTGATCTTCGACACGAAGATCTCGCTGGCGCCGGATGGCCCGGCAGATCCCGGGAATCCGGTCGAGTTGGACGCGCCACCATGGACGTAGATATCCTCCGCCGCATCGACTGCGATCGAGTTGCCAACTTCGTTCCCACCTACTGTCCCGCCGAGGAAGGTGGAGTAAACGATCGTCGGATCGATCACGAGCGGCTGGCCTGCATCGTAATCGCCGAGGCGGATGCCGATGCTGTCGGAATCGAGCCGTTCGTAGCGAGCCTCGACGCTGCGCCGCGTCCCGTCGCTTTCCTGGTAGACGCGCGGAGCCTCGTGGATCAGGTCGCCCGCATCGGTGTGCACGACGAGATCGCCGTCGTCGGTCCAGTCGATGCGCTCGGCTCCCTCGATGGTGAGCCGAATGAGCTCAGGCGACGCACCGGGTGAGACGACGAGGTCGTACTCGAGCTGCCGCGGGTTGCCGTAGTAGACGAGGTCGATACCCGGATACACATCCTCATAGAGGACGCGGGCGTACGTCGGCACTCCCGTGCGCCACCGCGCCGGGTCGTTGCCGATGAAGTAGTTGACGTGTCCGGGAAGGGGATCCACGCCGCTGGCGCGCGCCGTCGGGTTCGCGTCTTCGAAACGCAAGGTCACGTCGGCCTTGGCCGCACGGGCAAGCCCAGGGCCCGGGCGGAGAGCGAATGTCGCTTCGGTCGGCGACAGTAGGAGCGTGTACCCGCCCCCGCGTGACAAGAAATCCACTCGCTCCTCCGCCTGGCCGCGGTTCTCTTCGAAAGTCAGCGGGAGTTCCGCGAGCGAAGCCAGCCGCGGCGCCAGCCTCGAGTCGTCAGCTGAGGCTTCGACCGTCGTCGGTGGCTCTGCGAGGCACGTTGTGGCAGGCGAGAGTGCGGCTACGCTCCAAACTAGAAGCGCGGCAGTAACTGGTCCTCCCACTGGCTCATGTCTCACTTGCAAGGCCCTCCGTGAGTCGGGCTACCAAGGGAGGCACGAGCCGGATCGCTCGAGACACGCCCTGGAGCCTGACTGGCTAACGAACCAGCCGACTGTTCGATTGATAGATGGGCAAAAGGTAGCCGAGCCGTTCTCAGACTGTCAAGCGTCAGTTGTCAGAAAGTGAGCAGCCCATCTAAGGCGGACGCCCGAGATTCCGACGCGAGCGAAAGAGCAGCCTGGGGGCGGGGGAGAACCCCGGCGTGCCCACCTGGCCCGCGAGGCCGATCTAGGCTTCGTCAGCTTCCGCCGATGCTGACCAGCCCATCTACATCGGGGCCATACGTAACCTCGGGCAGAGGCTCAGCGACGACCAGGCCGGTCGCGGGGAGTTCATCGCGGAGGCTGGGCGCACCCGTTCGTTCTCTACCTGCCGTTCACCGCGAGAGGTCTCCCGCAGACCACGGGAGGCGAGGTCGAGCATCGCGTCCCACGGCTGCCCCCCGCGCAGATCGGCCAAGCGGCGTCCGACGAGCTGACTCCAGTCTTCGATTCCAGAAAGCTCGAGTCCAGTGCGGTTGAGGCGCACGATGCGGGTCTCCGCCGGCGATGAGAACTACGCCGTCGAGGGGCCCAACCTGGCTCGGCCCAGACGGGTTTTGGGCTTGGCCCGGTACGGCCGCGGAAGGTGTGAGAAAATTACGGGATGGAAAAACTCAAGACGCTCTCACCCGGCCTATTTTTCCGCTGGGAGTCTGAGCCCCCGCCCAACGCACTGGCCTGGGAGCAGGCTGTCCGTTCCCATTTTCGACCGGAGTCCGGCATCGGCCAGGCGTTGGACGACTCCACCCTGCCGCGGGAGGGCGCGTGGATCCACGCTGTCGAGGTCAACGCTGATGGTGGCCGCAAATGGCGGCTCACCGTCGCAGCGGGCGACTCGTCCCAACAACTCAGCCGAGGCCTGACGCGGGAGCTGGTGCAAATGGGTCTCCCCATCACGCGGTAGCCGAGGGCGCCCGTTCGCGCGGCACTGCCGCGCGCTGGCGGACGGCCTGTGAGGCTGGGTGGCACGAGAGCCGAGGCCACCCGGGTGCCAAACCCCGGATGTTATGTTTGCCTTGATGCAACAGGCCTACAGGCAGGACGAAGAGACGGGACTGTGGCATTCCTTTCAGGACTGCCCCGACTGGCCACAGGAGGGGTACGTCGAGAGTCCCTCAGCTCCTGAGTCGGAACACTCGACAGTGACCTACTGCAAGATCTGTTTTGCCCGTCAGGTGCAAGCCAACGATAGTCAACCCGACAGGTAGCAAACGGTCGTCATTCTGAGTTAGTTCGTCGGGGCGAGGCGCTTCAGCTCCTCGAACCAGTTCTGGACGACGATGAGCTGCGACCGCACGGCTTCGCTGCCCGGACCTTCCTGGGCGTTCGCCAAAAACAGGAACCGCTGTCCGTCGGGCGAGACGGCCATCCGCCGATTGCCTCCACTGGTGAAGCTCCACTCAAACAAGTGGGTGAGCACGCCCGGCGTGAACGTGGGCTCGGTCTCGAACGCCAGCGCCATCACCCCCGTCGGCCCGCGATAAAAGAGCTCGCCGGCCGCCGGGTTCCACACCGGCCATTCGCCGCCGTCAGTCGAAATCTGCCACCGCCCACTGTCCACGTCCGGGAACGGCTGCACATACACCTGATACTGACCCGCCTCGTTGGATTGGTAGGCCACCCATCGGCCATCGGGCGACCGGGCCGCGTTGCGTTCGGCAAACTCCCCATTGATGACGAGGGTGGCGGTGCGGTCCCCCTCCAGCGTCAGCACCCCCAACCCTAAGCCGCCCTCGCCAGCCTGGTCCCGGAACACGAGCGTCGCGCCGTCCGGCGAGAACGCCTGCGGGCGTCGCTGTGGCGCGTCGTCGAGACGTTCGACGCCCCCGATCCCATCCGCACGTTTCCAGGAAAGGGGGCCGCCGAAAGCCACACGGGTGCCGTCGGGCGTCCACGTCGGGAAAGACGCGCCCACCTGGTCAGACTCGAAGGTGAGGCGGGTGCTGGTGTCACGCACGAGGTCGTAGATCCAGACAGCGGCCGGAGCACCTGAGATGCGAACCGCCACGCGCGTCCCGTCCGGCGAGAGCGTGAACTCCTGATAGGCCGCCGGGGCCGCCGCCACCGGCTCCTCGCGCCCGTCGCGAGAAACCCAGACGAACGTGAACGGGTCAACCCCCGTTTCGGACAAGTACGCGAGTCCGCCATCCTCCGCGAGCGCAAACTGAACGGCCCCACCCGGCTCGACGCGGATGCCCTGCTCGACCAGCGCGGGCTGGCCCTGCACCGTGAGCGTGGCGAGGTCGAACCCGACCGCCCACAGGTCTCCACCCCGCAGGAACACCAGGTGTCCCGTCGGCGTGTAGTGGCCCGCCACCCCACCCGCCACCACAGTGCGCGACTCCCCGGTGGCCAGGTCGAGCACCATCACATCACCGGCGTCCGGGCCGGGATCAGATGCCGTGAACAGCACGGCACGCCCCCCAGGGAGGATCTGCGGATACCAGTGTAGGCGGGCCTCCTCGGGGGTCGTCAGGGACGCCAGTTCGCCCCCGGTCGCCGTGACCCGAGCCAAGCCTCGCCCACGCAGTCCGACGATGATCGTGTCGTCCAGGCCCCAACTTCCGCCAAGCGGCGGCCCTCCGGGCAAATCCGCGATCCGTGTGGGCGACCCACCAGCCAGCGCGACTCGCATGAGGCTCGTGCTCACCACGAATGTCAGCGACTGACTGTCCGGTGAAAAGAACGCGCTCGAACCAATCGCGTCCTCCGTGCCGGGGATGATGGTGGACTCCAACTGATCCAGCCGTCGTTGATAGAGATGGGCCACGCCGCCATCTGCGCCGCGATACACCACGGTCTGGCCATCTGGAGACAGACCCACCATCGTGCCGCCCCCTGAGGGGAAGTCTACGGACGCGGGTACGGCCAATTGAACACGGCGCACGGGCGAGTCCGCATCAGCGCGGCCCGCGACCCACACGGCCCATCCAGTCCCAAGTCCAGCGAGAACGCCCAGCGCCAAGCCGGTTGTTGCGACCCACCGAGGCTGACTCCACCAGCGCGATGGTGGTGATGCGACACCGGCTGCGTCGGTCTCGAACGCGCCCTCCAGCGCCAGGCGCACGTCGTGGATGTCGCTCGCGCGCTCCCGCCAGTCTTTCCGCAAGCAGACCCTGAGCGTCTGGCTGACCCGTGGCGGAACACCGGAGGGCATCGCGTCGAAGTCCGGCTCGAGCTGCAGCACCTTCGACAGCGTCATCGAAACGTTCTCACCCTCGAACGCTCGTTTGCCCGTGAGCATCTCGTACAGCACCACGCCGAACGACCACACGTCGGCCCGCTTGTCCACGGGCTTGCCGCGCGCCTGTTCGGGCGACATGTACGCGGCCGTGCCGAGGATGACGCCAGCCTGGGTCGCCCGGGCCGACATCGTCGGGGAGTGGGACACATCCGGCGATCCTGCGCCCGCTGGCTCCAGCACCTTCACCGTGCCGTCTTCGCGGACCTTGACGTTCGCGGGCTTCAGGTCGCGGTGGATGATGCCCTGCTCGTGGGCTTCTTCGAGAGCCTCGTCGATCTGCTTCGCGATGGGCAACGCCTCATCAACGGGGATCGCCCCTTGTGCAATGCGGTCGGCAAGCGTCGGCCCCTCGACCAGCTCCATCACGAGGGCCTTCACGCCGTCGGCTTCTTCGAGGCCATAGATCGCTGCGATGTGGGGATGATTCAGCGAGGCCAGCACTTCGGCTTCGCGCTGGAACCGTGCCAGGCGATCCGTATCGGCGGCAACGGACTCGGGCAGCACCTTGATGGCGACCTGGCGCTTCAGCTTCGTGTCGGTCGCCTGATACACCTCGCCCATGCCGCCCACGCCGAACTGAGCGGTGACTTCGTACGGGCCGAGGCGGGTTCCGGCGGAGAGGGGCATGAGCTGTCCTGATTGAGGTGGGGAGATTGTACGGCGGTATCAGGGCACGGGATCCGGGGGGCGTCCGTCCCGCGTGACCGGCAGGCGCTTGTACAGGCGCGCCACGGTGCCCCCCGCGCGGGGAAAGCTGAACGAGACCTGGTCGGCGAACTTGCGCATGTAAAAGAGACCGCGGCCGGATCCGCGCTGCAGGTTCTGGGGCTCGAGGGGGTCCGGGGCCGCATCCGGGTCGAAGCCGTTGCCGCGATCGCGAACGCTCACGACGAGCTCGGGCCCTGCCAGCTCGAAGCTCACGGCGACGCGAGTGCGATCGGGCTTGGCCCCGTGGCGCAGGGCATTCATCACCGCCTCGCGCACCGCGACCCCGAAGTCGACCGCGCTGGCGTGATCCAGCCCCGCCCCCTCGCAGACCCGCACCGCCAGCTCCTCCGACGAGTCGACCCAGGCCAGCCGGACGGGCTCCTCGAGGTGCTGGCCCGGGGCGAGCTCGAAGTGGGCCAGACGGCGACGCCGAGGTCGCTCAGCTCGACTCAATTTGGGGCGACTTCATGGTGCTTCACAGGCACGCACCCTCACCGGAGTTCACCTGAGTTCAGCCAACACTGGGCACCAAGATGGGCACCAGCTTCCGTCCGTGAAGGCCCTCAGTTGGTCGGCACGAGGCGCTTCAGTTCCTCGAACCAGTTGAGGACGACGATGATGCTTGGCGGCGGAGCATCGTCTTCCGATCCCCCGCCTTCCTTGAGGAAGAGGAACCGGCCGTCAGGAGCAATGGCGGCCCTGCGGTTGGTGCCCGCGCGCGGGCGCGTCCAATACGGCTCCTTGTCAAACAGCGGCTCCCGCCTGCCGAGTCCGAACGTCGGCTCGGTATCAATGGCTACACTCATCATGGCTTGTGGACCAACGTAGAAAAGCTCCCGCCCGTCCGGAGCCCAGAGTGGCCAGGTACCGCCGTCGCTCGACACCTGCCAGCGCCCGGCGTCCACGTCCGGAAACGGCCGCACGTAGATCTCCTCTTGGCCCGACTCGGTCGACTCGTAGGCCATCCAACGGCCATCGGGCGAGAGCGCCGCATTGCGTTCAATAAACTCGGTGTTCAGCAAGGGCGTCGGGGTGCGGTCACCGTCGAGCGTTAGCATGGCGAGATCAACGCCCGAGCTTAGATCCTGAAATACCAGCACCGTCCCGTCGGGCGAAAATGCCTGTGGCCTTTGGTTGCTGAGATTCTCGACGAGCGGCTCGACCTCGCCGGTCCCGTCGGCAGCCTTCCATGACAGTCCCCCTGAACCTCGGAATGCCACCCGTTGGCCATCCGGGGTCCAGACGGCGCGTCTGAGTGTCGCGCACCAGGTCATGGATCCCGACGTCGGTGTTGTCGGCGATTACGCGGACCGCCAATTGGGTGCCATCGGGAGACAGCGTGAATTCCCCATAAGCCTGCGGCTTGGCGGCCACTGGTTCCTCATGGCCTTCCCGATCCACCCACACGAACGTCAGTTGCTGAGCGCGGCCCGCGGTCCCTTGCACATAAACGAGCGTGCCGTCCCCAGCCATGCTGAAGTGAGCAACGCCCCTCAACTGTGTGACGACTCCCTCGGGGACCGGGAAGGGATCACCCGTCACCCCCGCCGCGTCGAGGTCGAACGGCACTGCCCGCAACGTACCGTCCAAGCCATAGACAATGCGGCCGGTAGCGGCGTAGTGGGGGTTGCTGCCCCCGGGGATGAGCAGCTTCCGCTCGCCTGTCTCCAGATTGAGCAGGGCAATCTCGAGGTTCCCCTGGCCTCTCTCGACCGTGAAGACGACGGTACGACCGCCGGGGAGGATTTCTGGCCAGCGATGACCCGTCTCGCCCTCCTCCAGGGTAGTGAGCGATTCCCGCTCCTCACCTCCCGCCGCCGACACGCGGAAGAGGCCATTGGGCCGCACCGTGCCGAAGATGATGCGGTCATCGGCTCCCCAGCTTCCGCCCGCGATCCCGCCGAACCCTTCACTGAGTACAACGGGCGGCCCGCCGTGGATGGACACCTTCTCTAGGTTGCCGCCTTGGCCGCGAAATCCGACCCAGTTCCCATCGGGTGAGATGAACGGGTTGATTCCGACCCCGCCGCGCAGCGGGACGGCCTCGAGCTGATCGACCGCTCGGACATAGAGCTGCCTTTCTGGACCGACGTAGACGATCCGCGTTCCATCGGGCGAGATCGTCACCGACGGCGTGCTTCCCGTATTGAGGTTCACGTTCGGCGGTTCGCTGATAGCAAAGCGAGCCAGCCGGGGCGGAGCTGGACGCATCACGGTCCAGACGGTGAAGCCCACAACCAGCCCAGCAAGCACCGCCCCAGCCGCGACTGGCAGCGCCCGACGCCACGCGGGCTGTGCAACGACGACGGCTGCTGCCGCGTGCGTCTCGAACGCGCCCTCCAGCGCCAGGCGCATGGCCGCGATGTCGGGAATACGCTGCTTCGGGTCCTTGTGGAGGCAGCGCGTCAGGTACATCACGAGCGACGGTGAGAGCCCTTCGGGCAGCTTGTCCCACGCAGGCTCGACCCGCATCACATCGGCCAGCGTCTCCGTTACGTCCTCGCGGTCGAAGGCACGCCGCCCGGTGAGCATTTCGTAGAGCACGACCCCAAAGGCCCACACATCGCTGCGCTTGTCTACGGGCTTGCCCTTCGCCTGCTCGGCTCATATAGGCCGCGGTCCCGATGATGAACCCGGCCTGCGACAGCGCGGGCGAGGTCAGCGTGGGGGAGTGCGAGACATCTGGCGATGATGCGCCCGCTGGCTCCAGCGCCTTCGCCAGCCCGAAGTCCAGCACCTTCACGGTGCCGTCCTCGCGGACCTTCACGTTCGCCGGCTTGAGATCGCGATGGATGATCCCCTGCTCGTGCGCTGCTTCGAGAGCCTCGGCGATCTGCTTCGCAATGGCGATGGCTTCATCGACGGGGATCGCCCCCTGCGCGATGCGGTCGGAGAGCGTCGGCCCCTCGACCAGCTCCATCACGAGGGCCTTCACGCCGTCGGCGTCTTCGAGCCCATGGATCTGCGCGATGTGGGGATGATTCAGCGAGGCCAGCACTTCGGCTTCGCGCTGGAACCGCGCCAGGCGATCCGAGTCGGCTGCAACGGATTCGGGCAGCACCTTGATCGCGACCTGGCGCTTCAGCTTCGTGTCGGTCGCCTGGTACACCTCGCCCATGCCGCCCACGCCGATCTGAGCGGTGACTTCGTACGGGCCGAGACGGGTTCCGGAGGTGAGGGGCATCCTTAGTCGGGCAGTCTACTGGTCAAATGGGAGCCTGAACTGCGAATGAGCAGATCCTGCGCGTCCTTCGGGGAGTCATCCGGCAAACCGGTCCTGTCGCCGCTGATCGGAACGCCTACTTCTCGGCTGGCACCTTCGCCTTCAGCTCTTCGGCCCAGCCGAGCACGACGTTGAGCGAAGTGATGGGCTGGTCAGGACGGCGTTGCTGCCGACTCATGATGAACTGGCCATCGGCGCTCACATCATAGCTACGGAGCGGAGTGCTGCGTGCGTAAGGCCCTTCGAACAGCGGGCGTGGTACGCTGGCCTTGAAGTCGCCGGTCGTCGAGACCTCGACGGCCTCGTGAGCTCTCCCTCCGAAGCAGTGACATCGATGGCCTCCTCCTCCGGCGCGCCTCGGTCCGAGGGGATCGCCGCCGCCGAGAGACCGTGAGAGACGAGAACGCCTAGAATCCGCTTGCCCGACATGAACAGCGATCAGACTTTGAACGCGTCCGCCCATGCTGCGGTTCGTCAGTTGGTTGACGACTATCGCGTGCGTTGTCTCTGGTCGTATCGTCCGGACTTCTATCCGGAAACCGCCCGAGAGGCGACGCGTGTGCTCGACGCCATCCAACGTTACGGCGACCGCGAAGGCTTCATGCGGTCAGCCGAGATAAGAGCGTGGCTCTCACCGAACTCCAACGCGCCGTCTGCCGCCTCATAGCTCAGAACCGGATCGAATCCGGGGAAAGCTATGTGGCGGGTGGAGTGGCTCTCAACGAAGCGCTTCGCGCCCCCCGGGTTTCGCGCGACATCGATCTGTTTCACGACACCAGCGATGCGTTGGATGCGACCTGGGCCGCCGATCGCGCGCTTCTCGATAGCGCTGGGTTCGAGTTCGAGGTGATCCGCGAGCGGCGCGGCCTCGTGCAGGCCTCGGTGCGCGGCCTGGGTGACAGCGTCAAGATGGAGTGGGTCGGGGACAGCGCGTATCGGTTCTTCCCGCTCCAACTCGACCCGACGCTTGGAGTGACGCTCCATCCCTTCGACCTGGCCACGAACAAGATCCTCGCCCTCGTGGGACGCCTCGAGGTGCGCGACTGGGTCGACGCGATCGAGAGTCACGAACACATTCAACCCCTCGGGTACCTCGCCTGGGCAGCCTGCGGAAAGGACCCCGGCTTTTCACCGTCCGCGATCCTCGAGTTCGCAGCGCGCTCCCACTATTCGGCTGATGAAGTTACTCAACTGGCTTTCGCGGGACCACCACCAAACGCCCATGACCTTTCTCGGCGATGGCGGCTCATGATTGAGGAGGCGCGGAGGATTGTGGCCGAGCTTCCGCCGGCGGAGGCGGGCAACGCGGTTCTGCTGAGCTCCGGAAAGTTGTGTCGCGACCAGCCCGACCAGCTTTGTGAGCGCCTGGGTGCGAAACAGGTTCTCTTCCACCAGGGTCGCATCCGCGGCGCGCTCCCCGCGATTCTGCCGGCATAGTTCTCCCGGGCGGTCCCTCGACCAGCTCCATCACGAGGGTCTTCACGCCGCCTGAGTCTTCGAGCCCGTGGATCTGCGCGATGTGAGGATGATTCAGCGAGGCCAGCACTTCGGCTTCGCGCTGGAACCGCGCCAGGCGGTCCACGTCGGCGGCGACGGAGCGGCCCTCCCAGCTGAACCACAGTGTCAGACGAGTGCCAGCTTCGAGCGCCATCAGTTGGCTCGGCGGGACGAGCCGCTTCAGTTCCTCGAACCAGTTTTGAACGAGCAGCCCAGCACACACATCTCCGGTCACCAACCGGACCCACCCGTCCGACCGCTGACTACTCTCGTCGTTGCTGCGGCCCTCGTGGCGTAGGACGTCGGCTCATGGCGTGGGAGGTGCTCTCATGGGCTATGACGTTCGTCCATGGCCTCTCGCGCGACCCTCTCACCACGCGCCTTGCAGCACCTCGCCGGGTGGTCGACGCCAAGGTAGCGTCAGACGAGTGGGTTTCGGGTACGCAGTTCGGCGAACAGCGAGAAGTCCCGGTCTCGCGTCAGCAGCGCCTCCACGCCATGCGCGACGCACAGTGCTGCGATGCGCGCGTCGTGAACGACGCCTCCGCGAACGCGGGGCATCGTCACGAAGCGGGCGAGCAGGCCCGCGAAGTCATCCGTCTCGCCCATGAGCCGCACGGTAGGCGAGGCCAGCCAGGCCTGGATCTGGTCCCAGGCCTGGTTGGGTGTGCTGGCCGACTTTCCCCAGATCCGCGGGTTCGTGACAACACTGAAGAACTCGTACACGCACGGCCATGGCACCGCCCACGAGCGCGGCCCCTCGGCCAGTGCCCGGACGACCTCGGCGGCAGCGACATGCTCGGAGGCCTCCCGCCTGTGGGCATAGACCAGGATGTTCGTATCGACCGCAAACAAGCTCAGCGCTCCTCGTAGATCCTCTCGCGCAGGTCCTGCCAACTGAGCGACTCGAGCGGGTTGCCGGCGCCTTCTTCACCGACGCTGCGGTCGGGGAGCGTGTAGGGCGCGACACCGGACTCCGCGCGGAGCACGAGGCGCAGGCCCTCCTCGATCAACGCTCGCACGGGACGACCGCTTCGGCGCGCGTGGCGCCGGGCCCGGTCCAGGAGCGCATCTGCGATCTCCACGGTTGTCTTCATGGGACAAGTCTCTCCCATACTTTAGAGTATGGTCAACCCGTACTCAACGGGATTGCCGGCCGCTAGTTCGCTGGTACGAGGCGCTTCAGTTCCTCGAACCAGTTCTGGACGAGGATCAATTGGGGCGCACTGGACTCGTCGTCGGTCGCTGCGGCTTCCTTGATCATCAGGAACCGCTGACCATCCGGGGACACGTCGTAGGTGCGGAAATTGCCCGTTGAGCTCCCCCAAAAGTACGGGCCGTGAAACAGGCGCGTGGACGTGTCCGCCGTGAACGTCGTCCCGCCTTCGACCGCCACGCGCATCACAGCGCCATCCGGCGCGAGATAGAAGAGTTCCTCGCCACTCCGTGCCCAGAGGGGCCGGGTCCCGCCGCCAGTCGATACCGGCCAGCGCCCAGCATCGACGTTCGGAAACGGGCGCACGTAAATCTCCTCTTGCCCAGACTCGTTCGACTGGTACGCGAGCCACCGTCCATCGGGGGCGATCTCCCCGTTGCGCTCGGCAAACGTCGTCTTCACCAGTGGCGTCGTCTGCCGGTCACCCGTCAGGGTGAGGACCGCGAGGTCGTCCAAGGTGTCCATAAAAGCGAGCTGAGCCCCATCGGGCGAGAAGGAGGAGGGGTACTGGTCGTTCGCGCTCTCGGACAGCCGCTCGACGGACCCCGTCCCATCAGCCGCCCACCAGAACAGCTTGCGTGGCCCCTCCCGTTCGGACAAGAACGCAATGCGTTGACCGTCCGGGGTCCAGGCCGGGGCGGCGTCGAGCCGAGGGTCAAAGGTCAAGCGCGTGAGGGTGGTGCGCGTCAGGTCCCAGACCCAGATGTCCAGCGCGATTTTCGTGCCGTCGGGGGACAGGCGCGGATACGCATAGCTCCGCACCGGGGCCGGGATAGCCTCTTCTCGCCCTTGCCGGTCCACCCACACCAGCGTGCGGGAATCAGCGGCACCCTCCGCTCCGGCCACGTAGACCAATGACCCATCCTGGGCCACAGCCACATATGCAGCGCCACTCCCGACCCTCGTTGACACCCCCTCCACCACTGCCACGGGGTTCCCCGTCACCATCAGAGTGTCCAGATCGAACGGCACCGCCCAAAGCGTGCCCGCAAAGCCGTAGACGAGGTGCCCGGTGGGCACATACTTCGGGTAGCTCCCACCCGACACGAGCAGCCGCTGCTCCCCGGTCTCCAGATCCCGGACCACAATCTGAGCCGCGTTGGCGTCCTCACCTCCACGCCGGATGGTGAAGAGCAGGGCCTCCGCGCCCGGGAGAAGCTCCGGCCAACCATGGTTAGACTCGTCCTGGGACTCGTCGAGCGTCGTCAGCGGCTCGGGTGTGCCGCCGCCCGCCGGGACCTTCCAGAGACCGCTGGAGGTGCTGGTGCCAAAGACGATCGTGTCGTCCTGAGCGCCGGGCCGCCGGTCACCGCGACCCGCTTGATCGCGCGGTCAGCCTGGGCGTATAAGCCCACCCGGTCCCCGTCCGGCGAGAAGAACGGGGTATGCGCATTGCCCTCGTAGAGCACGGTGGTCTCCAGTGCATCGAGGGGGCGGACCACGAGGGCGGGTTGCCCCTCCACTGTGACCCGGTAGACGGCCCGTGTCCCATCCGGCGAAAGCGCCAGCATCGGGTTGGTAATGCCGAGGGAGAGCGGCTGCGCGTCGGGCTGGGCAATCGTCGTGCGTGTGACGCGGGGCACGTCCGCCGTGGGCCACAGACTCCAGCCAACGAGGCCACAGCCGAGGACCGCCACAGCCGCAGTGGTGGCGGCAACTGGCAGGGGCTGCCGCCACACGGGCTGGGCAACGGCGACGGCTGCTGCCGCGTGTGTCTCGAACGCGCCCTCCAGCGCCAGGCGCACGTCTTGGATATCGCCCACACGCCGCTTCGGGTCTTTGTGCAGGCAGACCCTGAGCGTCTGGCTGACCCGTGGCGGAACACCGGAGGGCATCGCGTCGAAGTCCGGTTCGAGCTGCGGCACCTTCGACAGCGTCATCGAAACGTCTTCACCCTCGAACGCCCGCTTGCCCGTGAGCATCTCGAAGAGCACGACCCCGAACGACCACACGTCCGCCCGTTTGTCCACGGGCTTGCCGCGCACCTGTTCAGGTGATATGTACGCTGCCGTGCCGAGGATGACGCCCGCCTGGGTGGCCTGAGCCGACATCGTCGGGGAGTGGGACACATCCGGTGATCCTGCGCGCCCTGGCTCCAGCGCCTTCGCCAGACCGAAATCCAGCACCTTCACCGTGCCGTCTTCGCGGACCTTCACGTTCGCCGGTTTCAGGTCGCGATGGATGATGCCGTGTTCGTGAGCTTCTTCGAGAGCCTCGGCGATCTGCTTCGCGATGCTGACGGCTTCATCGACGGGGATCGCACCCTGCGCGATGCGGTCGGCGAGCGTCGGCCCCTCGACCAGCTCCATCACGAGGGCCTTCACACCGCCCGAGTCTTCGAGCCCGTGGACCTGCGCGATATGGGGATGATTCAGCGAGGCCAGCACCTCGGCTTCGCGTTGGAAGCGCGCCAGGCGATCCGTATCGGCGGCGACGGACTCGGGCAGCACCTTGATGGCGACCTGGCGCTTCAGCTTCGTGTCGGTCGCCTGATACACCTCGCCCATGCCGCCCACGCCGATCTGGGCGGTGACTTCATACGGGCCGAGCCGGGTTCCGGGCTCCATGGACATCGCAAATTGTTGGGTGACGGGCCTCAGCATAGCGTGCGAGGGAACGAGGGACGACCCGGGAGGCAAAAGAGCGAAGGCGTGCCCGCCGAGACTCCATCGGCTGGTCTCCGAGCGGAGCTGTAAGCTAACGGCGTGTCGAAGGAGTCATTGGACGAGGCGCACGTCCCGAGCGCACCCGACGTCGACCACAGCGGTGTCGACCGCGCCCAGATCCGGGCGATGCTCGCGCTCTCACCGGAGGAGCGCCTGGCGAAGGTCGAGGCGTTCGTGGAGTGTGCGCTCGAGATCCGGGAGCTGAATGGCAAGCGCCCGGTTCGCTGACATCCTGCGCCTGCTGACCGCGAACGACGTCGAGTTCGTCGTCGTGGGCATGACGGCAGGCATCCTACAGGGCGCTCCCACGACCACCGTCGATCTGGACATCGTCCACCGCCGCACCCCGCAGAACGTCGCTCGGCTCCTTCGCGTCCTCGCCGAGCTCGATGCCTTCTATCGCCACGACCCACGCAAGCTGCGTCCTCGGGAGTCGCACCTGATGAGCGGCGGCCATCAGCTCCTGACGACGAGCCATGGCGATCTCGACTGCCTGGGTGCACTCAGCGACGACACAGGCTTCGAGGAGCTGATCGGCAACACGGTGGGCATGAGCCTGTCGGACGGAGGGACCCTTCAGGTGCTGGACCTGCCCACGCTCATCGAGATGAAAGAGCGCGCCGGTCGGCCGAAGGACCTCGCGGCGCTTCCGATCTTGAGGGCGACGCTGGACGAGGTGAAGCGGCAGTCCTGACGCTCGGACTCGAGCCGCAGGCGCCGGTTGGCCAGCGTCACGAGGCGCAGCGCCCGGCGCGGTGGCGTCGCTACTGCGTCGGCACCCGCTCCCGCAGCTCCTCGAACCAGTTCTCGACCACGATCAGCGTCGGACCGCCTTCCACGGCTGGGTTCTTGATCATTGGAAACCGCTGGCCCTCCCGCGATGCGTCGTAAAGAACCGCTGTCCGTCGGGCGACACGGCCATCCGCCGATTGGGTGCACCGGTGAAGCTTCACTCAAACAGCTGGGTGAGCCCCTCGCCGTGCGAAGAAAGGACGACATCGCTCACTGCCCTCCGGCCGTGCTGACCGCACCGTCGCCGGCCAGTCCGTGGCCGGTGAGGAAGCGGTCGATCGTCTCGAAGATCGCGATCGTCTCCGCACGGTCGAACCTACCGTGCCCCCCGCCTGGCACGGTGTGCAGCTCGTTCGCCACTCCCGCCTTCGTGAGCTCTTCGTGGAGCCGGACGCCCTGCTGATACGGCACCGTCGGGTCGGCGTCGCCGTGAATCGACAGAATGGGCGGCAGCCCTGCGCGCACGTAGGTCAGTGGCGATACCCGCTCGGCAATCTCGAGCCGATCGGGCATGCTGCCCATCCACCTGACCGCGTAGTTCTTCATGTTGGCGCCGTCGAGCAGATCGCCGACGTCGGTAATGCCATACCAGTTGATGATCGCCGCGACCGATAGCTCCTCGCCGCCCGGGCACTGCCGATCGAGCCCGGCCGAGGCTGGAATCATCCCGGTCGTCAGCGCGAGATGCCCCCCGGCCGAGTTGCCGGTCACGACGATTTGCGCCGGGTCGATGTTGTAGTCCTCGGCGTTGCGGATGACCCACCGCAGCGCGCAGAGACAGTCCTCTACGGCGGCCGGGGCCAAAGAGACTTCGCCCAGGCGGTACTGGACGTTGACCACCGCCCAGCCCTTTTCGAGCCAAGGCAGCAACCGCAACACGTTGCCTTCCTTCGAGCCGCCGACCCACCCGCCGCCGTGGATGTACATCAGGAGTGGCGTCGGCCCATCCGCCCCGCGCGGCAGGTAGAGGTCGACCTTGTTCTCGCGGTTGTTGGCGACACCGTAGGTCACGTTCGGCACCACGCGATACGTGTTCGAGACGTGCGACGCCCATGCCGCGGCGTCGCTGAGCTGCGCCTGGGCGGTGCCCGGTCCGGCAAGCAGCACCGCGAGCACCAGCCCCAACACTGCCGCGATTCTTCTCATTTGCATCGTCGTCTTCTCCAACGGTCCCGAAGGACCTGGTTGCCGGTTCCCAACCCCCGATGGCTCTGACGGGATTTCGCCAGCCCTTTCAGCGGACCCAACGGGTCGTGCTCCTGGGTGCCGTCGAGCGCCATCAGTCAGTTCGTCGGGACGAGGCGCTTCAGCTCCTCGAACCAGTCCTCGACGATGCGGATCTCGGGACGGCGTCCGGCCCCCTCCGCCACCATGACGAAGCTCTGCCCGTCGGCCGCGGCGCGCCCAGGGTGCCGTCGGCGCTCACGTCGACGGCCATCACTTGTTTCCCAACGCGGTAGAAGAGTTCCCGGCCGTCGGGCGACCACAACGGCTCCGTGCCGCCATCGGTCGACACCAGGCGTCGGCGTCCGGGCGCCGGAAAATCCGTTGTGTAGACCTCTTTGCGCCCGGACTCGTTGGACACGTACGCCATGGAGTGACCGTCGGGTGAGACCCGGGCGTCACGCTCGTCGAACTCGGTCACCAGTAAGGGCACCAGGTCATCATCCACCAAACGGTAGATGTCAAGGCCGGTCGCTGGCGACCGGGCGTCCACCAAGAGCGCGTTCCCATCCGGAGACCACGCCCCCAGAAAGTGGGAGATCGGGCTTTCCACGAGCCGTTGCGCTTCTTCATCCGACCCGACGGCTTTGCCGTAGACGTTCCACGCACCGTCCCGGTTCGAGCCAAAGACGACCCGGGAGCCGTCGACCGTCCATATGGGATAGTTGATGCTCCCGGTCGCGTCCCGGATGGCATGACGCGTTCGCCGACCTGTCGCGGGGTCGAGGATCCAGATGTCGCCCCCCTGAAGGACGTAGGCGAGCTGCTTCCCGTCTGGTGACAGGCGCGGATTGTCGCGGCGACCGACCGCCGGATCTTGAATCTCGCGGACGGACCCGCGCCGGTCCACCCACGCGAGGGAGTTCCCTGCCCCGGAGTCCGGCAGGTAGGCCAGAGATCCGTTGCGCGAGACATCCCAGTTGATGTTTCCGGACCCCCGCGTGAAGTCGGCCCCGACGACGACAGGAGCGGCCGGCCCCGCTGGCGCGAAGCTGGCCCGGTCGACGGCCACGGCGTGAAGTTGGTCGCGGGCGTCGCGAGGCTTGTACACGAGATGACCAGTGGGAAGAAGCACTCCCGCTGACGCACCGGGCAGGATCGTGTGACGCTCGCCCGTATCGAGGTCGAGAATGGCGAGACCCATTGCAGCGGCGTCGCCCCAGATGGCGAAGAGGAGTTGCCTCCCCCCTGGCAGAAGCTGCGGATAGGCGTGCCCGTACTCGCCGCCGGCGCTGTCGACGGTGGTAATCGGCTCTGGCGTTCCGCCTTCCGCCGGCACCTGCCAGAGGCCGGAGCCGACGCTGACGGCGGGGTAGCGGATCCAACCGTCCTCGCCCCAGTCGATGCCGGTGCCCCAGTAGGTGGGTACGCTCACGATCGCGATTGGTGCCCCGCCGTCGACCGGCATCCTCTGAAAGCGCCCGCCGGCAAAGAACCCCAGCCAGTCCCCGTCGGGCGAGAAAAACGGCGCCGTGGCTCCCTCTGTTCCGTTAATCGGCTCGGGGTCGAAGCGGTCCAGGTCGCGCCGGTACAGTCGGGTTTGCCCCCCTTCGTCGACCGAGTAGACGACGATGCGTCCGTCTGGGGAGAGCGAGATGGGGCTCGCCAAGGTATCCGCTATGCCGGTCAACTCCTGGCCCTCCGGCAACGTGATGCCCAGCCGAGGCCGCGTCTCCGTCGACGAGGCGCGGCTACCGTTGATGGCGACGCCGACCGCGACGAGCGCGACGAACACGGCCACACCCGCGAGCAGCCGCCAACGCGCCTCGGACCTGTCCGCCGCTGGCAGATGAGGCTCGACGGCGCCGGATCGCGCCTCGGCGATCTCCAGGCGCGCGTCGCCGATCGCCTGGAGGCGTTCCGGGCGCGCCTTGCGAAGGCAGCGTTTCAGGAGAAGTCGGATACGCGGGTCGAGGCCTCTGGGTAGCGCTGGCCAGTCCGGCTCGGCCCGGATGATTGCGGCGAGGATCTCGGACACGTCCTCCCCGCCGAATGCCTTTTTCCCCGTCAGCATCTCGAAGAGCACGATGCCGAAGGAGAAGATGTCGGTGCGCTTATCGACCGCCTTGCCTTTTGCCTGCTCGGGGCTCATGTACGCCGCCGTCCCGAGAATGACGCCCGCCTGGGTCGCCTCGCGGCTGAGAGTGGGAGAGAACGAGGCATCGCTCTCGGGCGTTTCTTCGGCGAAAGCCTTGGCGAGCCCGAAGTCGAGCACCTTCACCTGGCCTTCGGGATCGACCTTGATGTTGGCGGGCTTCAGGTCCCGGTGGATGACGCCCTTCTCGTGTGCGGCCTCCAGCGCCTCGGCGATCTGTTGGGAGAGTGTGAGTGCCTCGTCAACCGGAATGGGACCGCGTGCGATCCGCTCGGCGAGTGTTTCCCCTTCGATCAGCTCCATGACCAGGAAGGGCTTGCCCTCGGCTTCTTCCAATCCGAAGAGTGTCGCCACATTCACGTGATTCAAGGCGGCGAGAAGCTTCGCTTCCCGCTCGAAGCGGGCCAGCTTCTCGCGATGCTGCGTGAACTCTTCGGGAAGAACTTTGATGGCGACTTCACGCCCGAGCTTGGCGTCCCGAGCGCGATAGACCTCTCCCATGCCACCGGCACCGAGAGGGGCCGTGACTTCGTACGGGCCGAGCCGGGTTCCGGCTTCAAGAGCCATATGGAGATTGTCCAGGGAATTGACTGGGGCGGATTCTACTTCGCGAGCGAAGGCCGGGTCGCGTGCCTATCGGGGGATTGCGTGGTAGCCCAACGGTCTCGTTTATCGAACCCCGCTGCGCCTACCTGGTCCGCGCTTCAAGCATGGCTGCTCGACGTTGCTGCGCTGAGGGGTGCGACGTGATCCGCAAGAGAAGGGGGCTGATCCCGCCGTCCTCAACGTATCTCGATCTCCCGCCCCTCCGCCCAAGCGGCTCGCACCAATACCCAGGCATCGTGTGCCTCACGCCGCTGCTCCGCGGTCAACGGCAAGAGCATGGGCTCACCATCAAGCGCCGGTCTGGGCTCGACTTCGGATGAGACCGGATCGAATCCGCACACCTCTAGTGCCGCCTCCAGGTCGTCGCAGCGAGCGGCGCCATGCAGCGCAAACAGGTTCACCATGCGGTTCAGAATGCTTCCAGATCGGCAAATCCTATCTGCGAAACCGGGCTCGGCGGCGCGCGCCAAACTGGGAGTGATTTCCGCCATGCGTTCTTCCGGCGTGCGTGCTTTCCGCGCTCCTATGCCGCTGGGGAACTTGACCGCAGAACTGGCAACGGACAAAGAGGGGTCGCGGAAGAACTTCGCCCACATGTAGACGTCAGAGGTCCCCGCCTCCCAGGGCGCGCAAGTCCAGCCCTCGGGCAGCCGTAGATACGCATCCCTGCGGTAGGCGGCATAGTTGATTCCCACACTCACCCCGACATGCCGTGTCACGGCCTCGCGCATCGTCGGGGTACCGTGGTTGATAGGCCACCAGTCGGCGCCGCCGTCCAGGAGTATCCTCAGGGGCGCCTGATTGGCCCACTCGGCATGCTCGAGCAGCCGGATCATCTGTGTCAGGTGATCCGGCATCCAAATATCGTCGTCACTCAGATGACAGACGAATTCTGCATCCGATTCACGGATCACCGGATCGCAATAGGCTTCCCCAAAGCGTGCCGATTTCGGGTGGCGATAGGCGCGGACACGTGAATCTTCTTGGCTTGTGGCATCCACAATCTGGAAGGTTCGCTCGGGCGCTCCATCACCAATGACAGCCATTTCCCATTCGGTGAAGTGTGCGCACGCACACTCGCAATCGAGGCATAGAGGGTGTCGACATGATCGTAGGTTGGGCAGAGCACCAGAACTTTGGGCATGCTCAGTCTTGCAACCGACCGAGCGGACGCAGTCTTGTCAACGCTTCGGTATCGCTCAGAAAACCTGAGAGGGAACCGGCAGAACCGTCAGGGTCGACCGATCCCGTCGCCGCCGAGGTTCTCGGCTCATTCTGCACGTGTCTGGGCCGTCTCGTACGCTTCGACAAGCTGTCCAAAACTCCCCGCGCGGGCGTCACGTTCTGAGAGGCAGGGGTCGCTGATTGCAGGCCATTCGAGTCCCAGCGTGGGGTCATCCCAACGGCAGCCGAGCTCATCGTCCAGGGACCATTCGTGCGTGAGTCCGTGGATCAGCAGATTGCCGTCGGGAACATAGAACCCATGAACGACCCCCGCTCGTATCAGGACCCAGTTCAGGCGATCACCTCGCAGGCGCACGATTCCAGCTGCTCCGCGGCTAGGGGAGTCGCGCCTGATGTCGTGTAGCCCCAGCAGCATTTCCCCTTGTACCAAGACGAGGTAGTCGGAGTGCTGCGGATGCACGTGCATTCCGCGGAGTACATTGGCGCCATTGTGCGCCACGTTCCACTGGCGAAGCTCCGGGACGCCGGGCCACTCTCGACGATAGAGCTCGGTCAGATCGCCCCGGGTATCGCGGTGCGTCATGAGCTGACCGAAGTCTTCCCCGAGTGGCAGGTAGCCCGAAACAAACTCGGGTGCGCACTCTCTCGTCGTCATCTGGCCTGGATCCCCTCCAAGCTCGGCGCACGAGGGCCGCGGTTCTGGGACAGTAGGGTCATGGTATCCGTGTGGCTACCTGCACGCCACTGGGCCGGCGCCGCCACAGAACTATCTGCGAGCCCGGTTTCTCGAGCGGGTGGTAGCCCAAAGGTCTCGATTATCGAACCCTCAGGCGCTGACATGGTCCACGCTTTATGCATGGTTGCTCGACGTTGCCGCGCTGCGAGAGGCGGCCTGATCGCTGGACGCGAAGTCCGCCCGACAGCCAGGTCTCTGCGAAGATCCCCAACCAGCTACCTCCCCTCGGCTTCAGTCAGGCGTCGCAGCTCGTCGAAGAAGTTCGTGACAAAGACGACCGTGTCGGGTGCCTCTTCGACCGGCGTGTCCGACGCGCTCTGTAGGGCGATGCGCTGCCCGTCCGGATGAAGGTCGAAATCCGTCCCGAACGGTCGTCGCACCGATGTGGCGTCGGACCAGCGTGTCGGCTTCCCGGAGCGAAAAGAGTCCCCCTCCACGGTTTACGGAACGACCATGAACGTCCCGTCCGGCGTTCCGTAGACAAGCTCGGGCGGCTTGCGAGACCACTTCGGCAGGTATCCACCTCCCGTCGAGACCTGCCGCTTTCCGCCAGGGCCCGGAAACGGCCGCACGTACACCTCCGTCCGACCCGACTCGTTCGAGTGGTACGCCAGCCAGCGCCCGTCGGGCGAGGACATCGGAGCGCGCTCGCCGAACGACGTGCTGTGGAACACCACAGGTGTGCCCGGTTTCCACCCCGTCTCTTCGCTGCCTTCAACCTCCAGCGTCATCAGATCGAAGCCGGTGTCGGGGCGTTCCTCGTGGAACGCGAGCAGCTGCCCGCCCGGATGCCAGGAATTGGCGACCTGCGGGTTCTCGCTATGCGTGAGCCGCTGGACTTTGCCGCTCGCGTCTGAGCGCCGCCAGTAGAGGTTTCGCGTGCCCGACCGGTCCGACGAAAAGACGATGCGGTTACCGTCGGGTGTCCACACGGGAACCAAATCTATGGCGGGGTTGAAGGTCAGGCGCGACGGCGTGTCGCGAGCCACGTCGTAAACCCACACGTCCCACTGCATGGCGTCGTTGGCCATCATCGCCAGCCGGTCGCCGTCGGGCGAAAAACGCAAGGTGCCCCAGTCCGCCGGATCGGGACGCAGCAACGTCGTCGTCCCATCGCGAGCAAGCCAGTGGACGGGCGCGGAGTGCGTCGCACCCTCTCCCGCGACGTAGACGAACGCCCCGGCCCCCGAGAAGGCAAACTGGGCGCCCGCATTGCCCGGGTTGGCGTACACACCTTCGACGGCTGAAACGGCCGCGCCGGTCGTCTCCCGAGTGTCAAGGTCGAACGGTAAGGCAAAGAGCGTCCCCTGGTGCACAAACACCAGGTGGCCGCTCGCCAGGTAGCGACCGTGGTAGCCACCCCGATACACGATCTTGCGCGGTCCGTCGGGGACGGCCTCGATCACGAGGCTGGCATCCTCGTAGACCCCCGTGAAGCTGTGGACCGTGTAGAGGACCGCGTCGCCTCCAGGCAGCCACTGCGGCCAGCGGTGCGTCACCTCGCCCGCGCCTGGGTCCGGCTTCGTGAACGGCTCGCAAGTGCCTCCCTCGGCCGGCACACGCGAGAGTCCCACCCCGGCGCCACCACCGGGGTTGAAGAGGATGGTTCCGTCCGGCCCCCACGAGCCACCCTTGGGGCTTTTGACGGCGCAGAGCGTGATGCTCGCTCCGCCGCTGACGGAGACCTTCTGAAGCTTGCCGCTGGCGAAGAAGGCGATCCACTGCCCGTTAGGGGAAAAGAAGGGGCTGTGGGCTCCTTCGGTTCCCGACAGCGGCAATGCCTCCAGGTGGTCGAGCCGGCGCGTGTAGATCCGGGACGGACCGTCGCCCTCTTGTCCGACGAAGGCGAGCAGATCGCCGCTGGGAGAAAGGACCGCGGCTGGGCCTCCTAAGAGCGCCCACCTGCCCAGCGACACGTCCGGGCCAAGCCGGGCCTCGTAGCGCAGCGTCGGGGGCGGAAACTGCTGGCGCCAAGGTGCCCACAGGGCGAGGGCCAGTGCCGCGGCCAGTGTGCCGGCAACGACCGTCCACGGAAGGGCACGTTGCGAACGGGAAGCCGGTATTCGATCGGCTGGATCTGTGAAGGTCTCCAGCGCGAACGCCAGATCATGCGTCGAATGGAAGCGCCGGTCGGGGGGTTTCTCCAGACAGCGTCGGAGAATCGCCGACACCAACTGTGGGAGCGGACCGTTGCGTCCCGGTCTTTCGGCTGGCTCGTCATTCAGAATCGCGGTCAACGTCTCCGGCGTCGTGGCGCCGTGGAACGCCCGCTCGCCAGTCAACATCTCGTAGAGCACCGCTCCGAAGCCGAACACGTCCGCCCGGTGATCGACGGCTTGCCCACGCACTTGCTCGGGCGACATGTAGCCAGCGGTGCCCAGTGTTTGCCCGGCATGGGTGTCACGCGTCGCCGTTTCGCCCTCCTCGGCCCTAGGCCTGGCTTGTTCCATGAGCTTCGCCAGGCCGAAGTCGAGAATCTTGACCCGCTCATCCCCGGTGATGAGGAGGTTCTCCGGCTTCAGGTCACGGTGGACGACACCGGCATCGTGGGCCGCCGCGAGGCCCTCCGCGATCTGGCCGGCGTAGTCGAGAGCCTTCCGCAGCGGCAGCGCGCCGGACCGGAGCCGTTCACGGAGCGTCTCGCCCTCGAGCAGCTCCGTAACGATGTAGTGCGTACCCTCGTGCTCCCCGACATCGAACACCTCGAGTACGTTGGGGTGGCTCAGAGCGGACGCGGCGCGAGCCTCGCGCTCGAAGCGGCTCAGCCGATCAGGGTCTGACGAGTGCGTCTCGGGCAGTACCTTGAGCGCGACGTCTCGCCCGAGTCGAGGGTCGCGAGCCCGATATACCTCTCCCATCCCGCCGGCGCCGAGCAACGCGACGACCTCGTACGGCCCGAGTTGGGAGCCGGGTTCGAGTACCACGATCGGACCTGCTGTTCTTGTTCAGGGGCTAAAGCATACGCCTGCATTCGCGGGGCATCTGTAGCATTCAAAGTCGACAGGATCGGAAGGTTTCAGCCCGCCGCTATCAGCAGGGCAGAGAATCCCCGTGAGGCTCACGTCTTCGTCGCCGTCTCGGTGCGCGCGCCGCTGGCCGGGACCTTGAACACGAACACTTCATCGCCGATGCAGATCTCGGAACCGTCGACGAGCCCCGCGCAAGCATCCAGCTGTTTGCCGTCGAGGAACGTGCCGTTCTTGCTGCCGAGATCCTCGATCTGCGCATCCAGCCCGGTCACCCGGATCTGCGCGTGCCGTCGGGATGCCCTGGTCGAGGCGATCGGAATCGCGGCGTCGGCGTCGCGCCCGAGGACGTGCACGCCTTCGCCAAGTGGCAGTCGCCAGCTCCCTCGCTCGATCCAGCAGGCCGCCGCCCCGGGGGCGCCGGACACGGCCTCTCCCACCGGCCCTTCGACCGCCGCCACGAAGGCGTAGCCGTGGCGGTGGAGGGTCCTCACGTAGCGGGGCTTGCGAGCGTCATCGCCGAGGGCGGCCCGGACCTCGCTCATGACGCGGCGTAGGTTCGTTCCCGCGACGTGGGCGTCGGGCCAGACCCGCGCCTTTAGCTCCTCTCGAGTAAGAGCCTGGGGTCGGCTCTCGAACAACGCGGCCAGCAGCTCGAAGGCCCGGGGTGAGAGGGGCAGGGGCTGGCCGCCGCGCGGCTGAGCTGCCGCGTCTGAGTGTCGAAGACGAAGTCGTCGAAGTGCGCCCGCATCTCCACGCCATACCCAGGCTCCAGAGGAGGAGCCCACCTCGCGACCTGATTATCCCCCCTGACCCGGCATCGCGCCGAACGAACGAGAAGCGAACGCCAGCCGAACAACATATTCGGCGGGGAGTGCGTCCCTCACTTTAGCTGGACGGTAACCAGCAGCGCCTGGCCAGGCGGCTCCGGAACGAAAGGAGTCGCAAATGAGCACCCGACGGACATTCCAACGCCAGTATCGCTTTGCCTTCACCGCCCTCGCGGCAGCCCTGGCCGTGCCGGCCGCCGCCGAGGACGGCTTCGCCACCCTGATGAGCCGCGACCCTCGAGACAACGTGCGCGTCTCGGACCAGAGCCTGGCCCACCCCTTGCGCCAGGCGGTTCTGGGAGCCGACGCCTGGCTGAAGACGCCGGCGTGCCAGGAGCTGTTCACCGACTTCCTCGACCAGCGGGGTGTGCCGCTGGCGAGCGTCCTGAAGGAGCGGGGGCGCGATGCCCGCGAGCAGCTCCGCAGCATCTTCTTCTACGACGGCGCGCAGCATCCAGTGTGCCGTGCCGGCGGGAGCGCCGCCGTGAGCAACCCGGGCAGCGCCGTCGTCTTCGTCTGCCCGCTGTTCGGGGACTACTCCCGGGACGTCAACCAGGCCCGGGCGGTGGTCGTGCACGAACTGCTCCACACGCTCGGGTTGGGAGAGAGCCCGCCGACCAGCCTGCAGATCACGAACCGGGTGATCGAGCGGTGCATCCGATGAAGTCCGTGGGCATCGCGGCACATGAGAAGCGGCTGAGAAGCGCCGTCGTTCCCGGCGCTGGGCGCGGTTCCTCGTCAGGGTGTAGTGCCCGTATCGCAAGAACCCGGCCAATGGCCAGGTGGTCGGCTATCGGGCGAGCGAATCGGCGCCGAGCCGAGGCCGTAGGCCGAAGCGAGCCGCGATGTCCCCGTAGCGCAACGAAGCCCGGGTGCCGGCCGGGCTGTGGTAGCGCTACGGGGAATCGAACCCCGGTTTGATGGCTGAGAACCACCCGTCCTAACCCCTAGACGATAGCGCCGTCGAAAAGTATAGAAATGCGGTTTCGAGCCGTCAATCCGGCTCGTTTTTCGGCGGGCGGTTCACCACTTCACCTTGATCTGCGCGCCGATGCCGCCCTTCGGCATGCTGATGCGCAGCTGGGGCTGACGACCGCCGACGCGCTCCCACTTGTCGGTCTTGATGGTCCAGCCGATGAGCGCTCCACTCGCGGCGCCGATGGCGCCGAAGGCGAGGCCGTTCTTCCGCTTGCAGCTCGTGCTCGAGAAGGCGAAGCCGTTGCACCGAGTCGGCGCGAAGGAAGCGGTTGCGATCCCGGCCTGGGCCCCGGCGAGGGCGCCCCACGCTGCGTGATGGCGCTTGCCGCGGCTGACCTTCTCCCCGGGTTGGATCTCCGCACCTCGTGCCGCGGCCGGAGGAGGCACTACCTCCCGAACGTCTTTCCGAAGAAATCTCCGGGTAACCACCTGGGTCGCTCGTCGGCCTGGGCGACCGAGTACCCGATCAGGAAGTTCAGTCGCGCGCCGACGGCAGCCCCGCTGAAGCTGAGCTCCTGATTCATATCGTCCGACGGCTTGTGATAGCGGTTCCCCATGTAGTTGCGAAATGCGCCGACCCCATCGACGGCGGGGTCGGCGGACTGCAGTCGCGGGAAAACGAACACGGCCGGCACGCCCTGCTTGACGAACGAGTACTGGTCGCTCCGGATGAACAACTGCTGCGCCGGAGTCCGGTCTGGGCCGAGCGTCAGGCCCAGCCGCTCGGCGGAGGCGCGTGCCACCTCGCCCAGCGTCGAGTGGGGCGCGCCGTGAACGACCACGTCGGCAGCGTCGTAGACGATGAGACCGATGTCCATGTTGATGTTGGCCACGATGGCGTCGCCGGGCAGCGTCGGGTTCCGCGCGAAGTAGTCCGAGCCGAGCAGGCCGCTCTCCTCCGCGGCCACGGCGACGAACACGAGCGAGCGACGCGGTGGCTCGGGCAGGCTCGCAAACAGGCGGGCGACCTCGATCATCTTCGCGACGCCCGCGGCGTTGTCCACGGCGCCGTTGTAGATGTCGTCGCCGCCCCTGGGCTCGCCGCGGCCTTCGTGGTCCAGGTGGGCGGTGTAGACCACGTACTCGTCGCGCAGCTCCGGGTCGGAGCCGCGGAGCAGCCCGGCTACGTTCGGGCTGGCGAGGCTCTCGTGCCTCGAGCGGGTGCGCGCGCGCAGTCGAACGGGAAGCGGGAACGCCTGGGGCCGATCCGCCTCCCGCGCGGCCAGGGCCGCATCCCAGCTCTGCTCCGCTCCATCGAACAGAGCGGCGCCGCGCTCCACGCTCAGCCCAGCCGCAAGCCGGATCTCCGGCGTCGCGTCGTTCGGCGTGTCACCCTCGAGCCACCGGTAGCCCGGTCGGCGCGAGAAGCGAACCAGCGCCGCCCACGAGAAGCGCGCGGCGGCGGCCGGAGTGGTCAGGCGCAGGACACCGACCGCGCCGTGGTCGGCGGCGTTGCGCAGCTTGAGCGTTCGCGACGAGTAGTGGGCGCGCTTCGAGGAGGCGAACTTCGCGGGCGCCCCGGGAAACATCGCGACGATCTTCCCCTGGGCGTCGATGCCACTGTAGTCGTCGTAGCCGTCCGCCGTGACGCCGAACCCGACGAACACGACCTCGGCCTCCACCTCGGTCGACGTGGCCTCAGGGCGTCCCTCCATGATGTAATCCACCGAGATGGCGAGCTCTGTCTCGCTTCCACCCCGGATCACGGTGAGCGAGCACTCCTCGGGGATCAGCTCGACGCGGCGCAACGGCACGGGCTGCTCGAACGTCCCATCGGCGCCTGCTGGCTCGAGCCCGGCCCCTTCGAGTTGAGTCGCGACGTAGCGCGCCGCGATCGCGTACCCTCGCGAGCCGGTGCCGCGCCCCTCGAGCAGATCGTCGGCCAGAAACGCGATGTGTCCGCGAATGGCGTCGGCCCGTATGGCATCGAGCAGGGCGTCGCCCGGCGCGACGGCATCGCCCGCACTTGCCGCGCCTCCGATCAGGACGCCGCCAACGATGAGCCACATCGCGCGTGAGCTCATGAGATCTCCACTTCAGCCAACGTGACATCGCCTTTCTCTGGGTCTCCGTGCCTCCGTGGCCAACCCGATCGTCGATCCGGCCGGGATCGGGATGCGCGAAGTCCGGGGAGCTAGTCGGCTTCGAAACCCGCGGATTTGTGGGAGCCGTCGCAGAAGGGCTTGTTGGCGGACTGCCCGCAACGACACAGCGCCGCTTTCATTCCCGGCGCACGCTCCACGCCCTCGGAGCCACGCAGCTCGAAGGGTCCGTCCAGCAGCAACGGGCCGTTCGGCGCAGTCGTGACTTGCAGCGTCGCCGCTGGAGCGACGTCGCTCGGCGGGTTCAGATTGAGCTTCCCCAGCTGCCCCGAGTCCCGGAAGCGCTCCTTGTGGCTGCCGTCGCAATACGGCTTGTACTCCGAGAGGCCACAGCGGCACAGTGCGGCGCGAATCTCGCTGACGCGCTCGCCGCCGGCGACGATGCGCAGGTCTCCCCGCAGGATCAGCGGCCCGTCGCTCGATACGTTGATCGACGTCTGGCTGGGCGGCCGTTCGTCGGGGCCGCCCGCCCGCTCGAAGCGGAGCGCACCCGTCGGGCAACGGCGCACGACATCGGCCACCTCGTCGGGGTTCGCTTCGTCGGGGACCACCCACGGACGGCGAGCCGGGTCGAACACGGCCGGCAGACCGCGCACGCACTCACCCGCGTGGATGCAACGACGCGCATCGTCCTGCTCGGCGGGCGCCTCGGATTCGAGGGCCGCACGCAGCTCGCCGAGCCGCGCGGTTTCGTCGGAGCTGAGGCTGGGGAACTCGAGGGGCAGGCTCTCGAGGCTCTCGACCACCAACTCTGCCACCACCGTGCGCATGAAGGGCTTGTCGTCGGCCGGGATCGTGTACCAGGGAGCCCAGGAGCGGGACGTCGCGTTCAGCGCCTGCTCGTAGGCCTTCCCGTACTGTTCGAAGTGGCCACGCTCCTTCACATCGCCCAACTCGAACTTCCAGTTCTTCTCGGGCGCGTCCAGGCGCGCCAGGAAGCGACGGCGCTGCTCTTCCTTCGAGACGTTGAGGAAGAACTTCAGGACCACCGTGCCGTTGCGCGCAAGATGCTGCTCGAGACCGGCGATCGAGTCGTAGCGCTCGCTCCACAGCTCGTCGCGGCCGCGCGGCGGAAGCTTCTGGTGGTCGAGCAGATCCTCGTGGACCTTCACCACGAGGACCTCCTCGTAGTAGCTGCGGTTGAAGACGCCGATGCGACCGCGCTCCGGAAGCCGCACGCTGCTGCGCCAAAGGAACTCGTGGTCCAGCTCTTCGTTGGAGGGGCGCTTGAAGGAGTAGACCTGACACCCTGCCGGGTTGACGCCGCTCAGCACCGAGCGGATCGTGCTGTCCTTGCCCGCGGCGTCGAGTGCCTGAAAGACGAGCAGGACGCCGAAGCGATCGTGGGCGTAGAGGACCTTTTGAAGCTCGCTCAGCTGGCGGTTGGCCTTCGCCAGTCGCTTCTTGAGCTTCTTCTGACCCGGCGCGTCCTCGGGCGGCGCCGTCGGGCGCTCCGCCAGGCGCAGCATGCCGCCGAACGGCACGAGGTACGGACTGGAAGGGGCTTGGAAGAGCATGGCTTAGCCGGGCGGCGAAGACTCCCCGAGCGTATCGCGACGACGCTGGCTCGGCAATCGGAGCATCGTCACAAGACCAGCGGCAACCACACGAGGGAGAGCAGACTGATCAGCAATGCGGCGATGAGGTTCATCCAGATCCCGGCCCGCACCATCTGGGAAATACTCACGTAACCGGTGCCGAAGACGATGGCGTTGGGCGGCGTCGCCGCCGGCAGCATGAACGCGCACGACGCTGCGAGCGCAGCCGGAACCGTCAGCACGAGCGGCGAGGCGCCGATCGCCGTGGCGGCGGCGCCGAGGATGGGGAGCGCCATCGCCGTCGCGGCCGTGTTCGATGCGAACTCCGTCAGCATGATGATCGCCACCACGATCAGCGTGACGAAGAGCGGCAGCGGGGCGTCCTGAAAGGCGACGAGCCGTTCGCCCAGGTAGCGCGACAGGCCGCTCGCCTCGAACCCCGAGGCGAGTGAGAAGCCCCCGCCGAAAAGGAGCAGCACTTCCCAGGGCAGGCGCACGGCCCACGGCCAGTTGAGCAGTTGCTCTCCATCGCCCGCGGGCAACGCAAACAACAGCACCGCGCTGGTCATCGCGATGGTGGAGTCGGTGATGAAGGCGCCGCTCGGGAGCCACGTGGTCCAGATCGGGCGAAACACCCAGGCGAACGCCGTGGCGGCGAAGACCACGGCTGTCCTTCGCTCGGCCGTCGACATTGGCCCCAGCTTCCTGATTCGCTCCTCGATGAGGCCGCGGCCGCCGGGAACCTCGCGCAGCTCGAGCGGGAACACGAGCCGCGTGAGCGTGAGCCAGGCGATTGGCACCAGCACGACGACGAACGGAACGCCGACGGCCAGCCAGCTCACGAAACTCAGCGAGATCCCGTAGCTGTCCTCGAGGGTGCCGGCGAGCAGGACGTTGGGCGGCGTGCCGATCAACGTGCCCGTGCCACCGATGGATGCCGCGTAAGCGATGCCCAGCATCAATGCGACGCCGAAGTTGAAGCGGCCCGGAGCGGTATCGACGTTCACGCGGCCTCGCTCCGCCGCGTCGGCCACCTGCTGGATCACCGCGAGCCCGATCGGCATCATCATCGCGGCAGTGGCCGTGTTCGAAACCCACATCGAGAGCAGCGCGGTGGCCATCATGAAGCCGAGAATGATCCGGCTCGGGCTCGTCCCCACGAGCCGAACGACGTGCAGCGCGAGCCGGGTGTGGAGATTCCACCGCTGCATCGTCTGGGCGAGCAGGAACCCGCCCAGGAACAGAAAGATCAGGTGGTGGGCGTACGGCGCTGCGGCTTGGGAGGCAGGCGCGATTCCGAGCCACGGCACCAGCACGAGGGGCAATAGCGACGTCGCGCCGAGCGGAACCGCCTCGCTGACCCACCAGATCGCCATCCAGATCGCGACGGCGGCCATTCGCTGGGCGCTCGGCTGCGCGCCTGCGACCGGGATGAGCAGAGCCAGCAGGAAGAGCCCGGGGCCGAGCAGCAGGCCGATCTGCTGGCGACGGTCTCGCGTCACCGTGCCGCCGCCTTCGCTCACTGGAGGCGGCGACATGACGGCTACTCGACGCCGACGCTGCGGGTCAGGTGATCGATCAGGTCGAGCTTCGTGAGGATGCCCAGAACGCGCTGGTCCTCGTCGACGACGAGGGCCACCTCGCCGCGCTCGAACAGCTCCGGCAGCTCGCTCGTCGGCGTCGCGGGCGCCACGGTCGTCACCTTGCGCACCATCACCTCGGCGATGGACTGGGCCCCCTGGGCGTGACCCTCGACGAGCGCGTGCAGCACGTCCGTCTCCGTGAGGATTCCGGCGAGGCGGCCGTCGTCGAGGACGGGCAGCTGGGAGATGCCGTGGTGCTTGAAGAGCGCGACCGCGTCCTTGAGCTGGTTCGCCGCATCGATGGCGATCACGGCGCGCTTCGGCATGGCGCGCACCATCTCCGCCACCGTCCCAACCGCCCAGTCCGGCTCGAGGAAGCCGTTCTCCCGCATCCAGCGGTCATCGACGAACTTCGTGAGGTAGTTGCGAATCGAGTCCGGCAGGATCGTGACGACGCGCGAGCCCTCCGGCATCTCCTTGGCCAGCTGGATCGCGGCCCACGCGGCCGATCCGCTCGAGCCTCCGACCAGCAGCCCCTCCTGCCGGATCAGCTGGCGCGCGACGCGGAACGAGTCCTTGTCGTTGCTCTTGATCCACCGGTCGACCCGGTCCCGCTCGAGAACGCCGGGGATGAAGTCGTACCCGATCCCTTCGACCTTGTAGGAGCGCACCTCGCTGGGGCCCGCCAGGATCGATCCCTCGGGGTCGACGCCCACGACCTGGATCTTCTCGTCGTGTTTCTTGAGGGCCCTGGCGACACCGGTCAGTGTCCCTCCCGTGCCGGCCGTCATGACCACCGCGTCCAGGCGCCCCTGACACTGTGCCCAGATCTCTTCGCCCGTCCCCTCCTCGTGCGCGATCGGGTTGGACGGGTTCGAGTACTGATCGAGGATGTGGGAGCTGGGAATCACGTCGTGCAGCCGCTTGGCAACTCCGATGTGGCTCTCGGGCGCGTCCCACGCCGCTTCCGTCGGAGTCCGGATGATCTCGGCTCCGAGCGCCTCGAGCACGACTTGCTTCTCGCGGCTCATCTTCTCGGGCATCGTGATGATCATCCGATATCCGCGTACAGCGGCTGCGAGCGCCATCCCGATCCCGGTGTTGCCCGAGGTCGGCTCGATGAGTGTTTCGCCCGGCTTGATGCGCCCTTCCGCCTCGGCGTCGAGCAGCATGCGCACGCCGATGCGGTCCTTGACCGACCCCCCCGGGTTCATGAACTCGCACTTCGCGACCAGCTCGCAGGGGAGCCTCTGCCCGATGCGCGACAGCCGCACCATGGGCGTCATGCCGACGGTGGAGAGAATCGACTCGTGGATCTTGCTCATGTTCTCGGCGCGGGCATTTGAGCAGGGCGTGGCGAGGCGGTCAACGACGTCGTGACCGCGGCGTCCGGGGCCGCAGCTGCAGCCAGACAACGACATCTCATCAACGGGAGCCACAGAGGCACTGAGACACAGAGAAACGACGGCTACGGTCCCTCGGGAACCCGATCGAGGACCGGTGCCTGGTCGACGGGCTCGAGGCTATGGGGTCGACGGCTGGCCACGGAGGCATAAGAGGAACGGCGGGACCCGAGATGAGACCAGGTCATCCCGAAGGAGATCAGCGGCACCGCCGGACTGGGAGCCCGGCGCGGGACCCTTTGATGGGCGCGGAGGATGCCAGAGGAGACATCTCACCTCGCTGGCTCCTTCACTCCCGTTTCCCTGCGGCTCTCGCTCAGTTTGACGAGGGGCTGACTCGAGGCGAGAACTGCCTACAATCGGGATATCCACAGATGGGAGCAGCCGTTCTCTGCGTCTGTGCGTCTCTGTGGCTTCCGTTACCTGCTGTTGTCCATCGCCTCGCGTATCGCTGGCAGCGTCTCTTCCACTGGCTCGCCAATACGCCAGTCGGCCAGCTCGTCGAAGGGTGTTTCCGACGCGGTCAGGATCGCGGTGGCCGCGCCCGCTGCGTGAGCCGCGCCAAACATCTGGTTGATCGGCCCGACCACCAACGACGTCCCGATCGCCACGAACAGGTCGCATTCCCGCGCGGCGACCATGGCTCGCTGCAGGTCTTCCGGGACGAGTCCCTGGCCGAAGGAGATGGTCGCCGGCTTCCAGGGGCCGCCGCAACTGCACAGCGGCACGGCGGTCCCCGCTTCCCATTGAGCCTGCGCCACCTCACGGGGCTCCTGGGCGCCACAGGCAAAGCAGACGACCTCGGCATCGCTGCCGTGGATCAGCACCAGGCTCTCGCGCGGGAAGCCGCTGCGCTCGTGGAGACCGTCGACGTTCTGGGTCACGAGCAGCTGCACGCGCCCCCCGGTCGCGAGGGCGACGAGCGACTCGTGCGCGGCGTTCGGCTGCGCCTCCTGGATGATCCGCCACGTCTCACCCTTGTAGCTCCAGTATTCTTTCCTCGCAGTTTCCGATGCGAGGAAGTCCTGAAGCGGCACGGGCTGGTAGTTCTCCCAAAGCCCGCCGGGCGAACGGAAGTCCGGAACGCCTGAGGCCGTTGAGATCCCCGCACCGGTGAGGACGACGACGCGCGGCGATTCCTTCCAACGAGTGACGAGGGCGGCTAATGCGTCACTCATCGCTGGATTCGACGCGGAACCGCCTTCCTCAGAAGGGGGGTCGCCATTCACTCGCTCGCTTGGCGTCGTGCATCGCCGCATCGGCCGCGCGGAGGGCCTGCTCGGGATCGGCTGCGAGCGCGAGCTCGGCGATGCCGACCGAAAAGGTCACGGGCAACGAGTCGCCGCTCGCCATCTTCTCGCGCATGAGTGCGATGCGGCCGACGACGGAGTTCTCGTCGAGGCCCGGCGATACGACGAGGAACTCGTCGCCCGCGTAGCGGATCACATCGTCCTCGGGCCTGAACGAGGCTCGCAGCGCGTGCGCCAAGCGCAGCAGGCAATCGTCGCCGACACGGTGCCCGTGCTGGTCGTTGATCGCTTTGAAGCCGTCGATGTCGAAGAAGAGGAAGAGCGCCCCGTTGGGCTTCGCGCTCTCCAGCATGTGCGACAGGGAGCGCCGATTGGCGAGCGACGTCAGCGGATCGGAATCGGCGAGGGCCCGCAGCCGCTCCTGCGCCTCGAGCAGGTCGAGGTTGGCATCGCGCAGCCGAGTCTGGACGAGCTCGGAAATCGCAAGGGCCGACGTGAGGGCGAGCAACCATTCCGCCGCGAGGTCGAGGAACGAGTGAGTCGAAGCGTACGAGCCGGCAATCCCGACCAGGCGGCCGGAGCGCGGTCGGGAACGAGCAGCACGGTATACATCGCCGCCTCCGAGAGGTGCAGCGCGGCCCGCAACGCGAAGGCGCCGCCGAGCCAGCCGTCCGCCGTGGACCGCGGCGACGCGAGACTGATCCGTGCGCCGACGACGCAGCCGATGGCCAGCAGTGTCTGCTGGGCCAACCCGAGGCGGGCTTGGTCGTCGACGAGAGATCCCACAGCCACGGACAGCGCGAGCCAGGCCACGACGGCACGCGGGTCGGGCGCGGGCACGCGCGTCCCCTTGAGGACCCGGGCGCCGGACACCAGGAAGAAGACGAACGCAAGCTTGCCGCCGGCGTATAAGGCCCCCAGCGCGATGGTCGGCACGGGGGCCGGCTCGATCCACCAGAAGCCGACGGCCGCGCTCATCGCCACGAAGTTGGACACCCAGGCGTTGAACCAGTGGCCGAGCTCGCGCGCCTTCACGGATCGCGAGAGGATGAGGAAGGCCAGAGCGATGACGGCTACGGAGACCCACTGGACGACGACACTCCAGAGGTACACCGCGGCGTCCATGTCGCAAGTCTATCTTCGCTGCCGACCCACAGAAGCCACGGAGTCACGCAGGACGCCGAGGGCGGGCCGGCGGCCCCAGGGGTCGAACTTCAGGATTTCGACGAGGCGTTCGCCGTTTCTCTGTGTCTCCGTGCCTCTGTCGCCAATCTGACGGGCCGTGTCACTCGGAACGGTCGAGCAGAGCGTAGACGGCCGGGATGATCAGCAGCGTCAAGGCCGTCGAGACGACGAGGCCGCCGATCACCGTCAGGGCCATCGGCGTGCGCAGCTCCGAGCCCTCACCGAGGCCCAACGCCATGGGCAGCAGGCCCAGCACGGTGGTGGAGCTCGTCATCAAGATAGGCCGCAGCCGAACCCTCCCCGCCTCGCGGACCGCGTCGAGCTTCGCGGCGCCCTCGCGGCGCAGGCGGTTGGTGAAGTCGATCAGGATGATCGCGTTGTTCACGACGATGCCGGCGAGCAGTATCACGCCGATCAACACCACGATGCTGACCGCGACGTCGAAGACGAAGAGCACGAGCGTCACCCCGATCAGCGAGAGCGGCACGGAGAAGAGGATCACGAACGGGTGAAGCAGCGATTCGAACTGCGATGCCATCACCAGGTACACCATGAACACGGCCAACAGGATCGCGAAGCGCAGGCTGGCGAAGGACGTCTCCATCTCCTGGCGCTGACCGCCCACGAGGGCATCGAATCCGGTCGGCAGCCGCAGCTCGCGCAGCTCGGCCTCGATCTCCTCGGAGACGCTGCCGAGGTCGCGGCCGGACAGCTTCGCCGTGATCACCGCCACCCGCTCGCCGTCGGCGCGTCGGATCTCGGCCGGACCGATGATCTCTTCGATGTCGGCGACCGCGGACAGCGGCATGGCGGGCATCCCGACCGGCGAGATGTGCAGGTTTGGCAGATCCGCGGCGTCGTCGCGGAAGCGCTCCTCGGCGCGCAGGCGAATGTCGACGGTGCGGTCCTCGCGGGTGATGTCGGTGGCGACGGTGCCGAGCACCTTTGCCCGCACCAGGTTCGCGACCTCGGTAACAGTCAGGCCGAGGCTCGCGAGGCGATCCCGGTTGAAGAGGATGCGCAGCTCCGGGTTTCCGCCCTCCGTCGACGACTTCACGTCGACGAGCCCCGGGATCTCCCGCATTCGCGCCACCAGCTGGTCCGAGAGCCGCGTGAGCAGCTTGAGGTTGAAGCCGCGGATCTCGACCTCGATAGGTGTCTTGAAGCTGAAGTAGCTGGGACGGCCGAAGCGGTAGAGCAGACCGTCGTGCTCGTCGAGCAGCGGGCGCAGGCGGTTCATGATCCGCTCCTCGCGCTCTTCCGAGATCGGGGGCTCCGTACGCAAGGTGATCTGGCCTATGTTCTCGCGCCGCTCGCCGGCGATGCCGCCCTGCTCGTTCGACGTTCCCCCGACGCCGTAGACGAGGATCACGCCCGGCATGTCCCCGGCGGCATCCTCGACCTCGGCCAGAATCGCCGATGTGACCTCGAGGCGCGTCCCCGGCGGCAGCTCCGTGTCGACGTAGAACTCGCCCTGGATCAGCTCGGGCACGAGCTCCTGCCCGAGCGAGCCGAGCAGCGAGAGGCTCGCCGCCAGCAGAACGAAGCCGATGCCGACGGTCGTCGCGGGGCGCGCCAGGGCACGATCCAGCACGCGCGGATAGCCGCTCGCCAGCGCGTGGAAACTGCGCTCGAAGATCGTGAACGGGACAGCCATGAGCTTGCCGAACACGGCGCCGCTCGCACGCGCGAGCCACTTGACGAGCCGGACCGGCGCGGCAGCGATGCGCACCGGCCAGCTCGCCTCGGCGGCTTCGGCCGGCGCCTCGAAGCGGCGCGAAGCCAGCATCGGGATCAGCGTCAGCGAGACCCCCAACGAAACGGCCAGAGAAAACGTCACCGTCAGGGCCTGGTCACCGAATAGCTGGCCCGCGACACCCTCGACGAACACGATCGGCACGAACACCGCTACCGTGGTCATCGTGCTCGCTGTCACGGCCTGTCCCACCTCGCCGGCTCCGACGCGAGCGGCCTCGACGATGCCGAGCCCTTCGTCGCGTTTGCGCTGGATCGACTCGAGCACGACGATCGAGTTGTCGACCAGCAGACCGATCCCGAGCGTCAGGCCGCCGAGCGACATGATGTTGAGCGAGATCCCGAAGACGTACATCAAGAAGAACGTCGCGATGACCGAGATCGGGATGGACAGCCCGATGATCAGGGTCGTGGCGAAACTGCGCATAAAGAACATCAAGACGGCGATCGCGAGCGTCCCGCCGAGCGCGGCGGTGATGAGCACCTCGCGCACCGACTGGCGAATGTAGCGAGCCTGGTCCGTGATCGGTTTCAGCTCCAGCTGGCGTCCGAGCGTGTCGAGCCGCTCGCTCACCGCATCGAGCCGCTCGGTCACGGCGTCGACGACAGCCACGGTGTTGGTGCCGCCCTCCTTGTAGATCGCGATCTCCACGCTCTCGCGTCCGTCGACGCGCGTGATGACCTCACGATCCTTGAAGCCACGGACCACGCGCGCCACGTCGCGCAGCCGCACGACCGCGTCGCCGCCACCGGAGATCACGATCTCGTCGATATCGCCGGCCCGCTCGAACTCATTGATGGTGCGGACGAGGTACTCGCTCTGCCCCTCCTCGAGGCGGCCTCCGGTGATGTTCACGTTCTCGGCCGCGAGGCGCGCCGTGACCTGCGCCACCGTGAGGCCGAGGCCGGCGAGCTTGCGCTCGTCCAGCTCGACCTGGATCTCCTCTTCGAGCCCGCCGCCGATCAGCGCCGCCGCGACTCCCTCGACGCGCTCGAGCTGTCGCTTGACCTCGCGCTCGGCGATGAGCCGCAGCCTCACGAGCTCCTCGTCGCCGGTGAGGCCGATCCTCATGACGGGATCGAGGGACGGGTCGTATCGCAGCAGCACGGGGCGGCCGGCCTCGTCTGGCAGCTCGAGCAGGTCCAGGCGTTCGCGCACGTCCAGCGCGGCCAGGTCCATGCTGGTCCCCCAACCGAACTCGAGCGTCACCTCGCTGATGTCGGGGCGGGAGCTGGAGTTGACGCGCACCACGCCGTTGACGACGCCGACGGAGTTCTCGACCGGTCGCGTCAGCAGCGACTCGATCTCGGCCGGCGCGGCCCCCTCCAGCTCGGTGCGTACGGTGAGCGACGGGTAGGAGATCTCCGGCAGCAGGTCGACGGCCAGGTCGTCGAAAGCGACGAACCCGAACACGATCGCGGCCATCGCGAAGACCACGATGGTGACCGGCCGGCGAATCGCAAAGTCGACGATTGTCATCGCAGGAACGAACTCCGATCAACGTCACCCACAGAGGCACGGAGGCACAGGGAACGCGCGGAGGAACGGCAAGCTCCGATCAAAGTCGATCCCGATCGGGAGCCGGCCGGCAAAGGCGAGTCGTTCCGGGGCTCCGTGCCTCCGTGGCCACCCCGATCGTCGATCCGCCGGCGATCAGGAGAGCTATGCATTGCCCGCCGTGCTCTGCGTCTCTGTGTCTCTGTGGCCAACCGGACGGTCGTGCCTACCGGCCCTCGCCGCGCCGCTCGGCGCGCTCCTGGATGCGCTTCTCGATCTCTTCTTCCGAGAGGCCCTGGTCCCGCATGCGCTGCTTCATGCGCTCGAGGCGATCGGGCGAGGGGGGTCCGCCCCGCTGACCGGGGCCATCTCGCGGGGCCTCGCGCGGCGCCGCCGCGCCCTCCGCCGGGGTCGCCTCGCTCGCATCAGCGCCGCGCGAGAGGATCCGGATCGGGGTCCCGTCGCTCAGGCCGTCCTGTCCCACGACGATGACGGGGTCGCCCTCCTCGAGGCCGGAGCGCACCTCGACGTGGTCGGCCTCCTGGTAGCCGAGCTCGACGGGACGTCGCGCCGCGGTGTCGCCCGAGGCGACGTACACGGTATCGCCGAGGCTCTCGAGGGAGAGCGCCATCTTCGGGATCACGAGCGCGTCTTCGCGACGGTCGACCTCTACGAAGACGCTCGCGAACATGCCGGGCCGCAGCTTGTCGCGTCGCGCCACCTCCAGGGTCACGCGGATCGTCCCGCTGGCCTGCTCGACGACGGGGCTGATGCGAAGGATCTTCGCGTCGAAGCGCTCCTCGGGCCACGCCTCCACCGTCAGGTAGCCGGGCTGACCCAGACGCAGCCGCGAAAGCTCCTTCTCGGGCACCTGGATGCGACACAGCAGCGGATCGAAGTCGGAGAGCCGGAAGAGCCGCTGGTTGACGGTGATGTTCTCCCCGAGGCGAACCGCACGCTCGACGATGAACCCCGAGAACGGGGCGGTGATCTTCGTGTAGTCGAGCAGGATATTGCGCCCGACCAGCTCGGCGTCGGCCGACTCGCGGACGGAGAGGATCTGTTCGAAGGCCTCGTCGCTGATCAGCTGGTTCTCGTGCGAGGATTCGGCGCGCGAGAGGTTGCGCACGGCTTCCTTGACCTTGACGCGCGCGATCTCGACCTGAGCGCGCAGCTCCGTCTCGTCGATGCGAGCCAGCTCCTGCCCCTTCTCGACGTACATCCCTTCTTCAGCAGACAGCTCGACGATCGGTCCGGCGACACGGGCCACGAGGTCGACGTCGTTCTCGGCATCGAGGCTGCCATTCGTTTCGAGGTACGAGGCGATCGTGCGCCGCTCGACGGGCTGGACCTCGACGGGGACCGCCGCCGCCGGACGACCTCCACCGCCGCCGGGACCGCCGGGCCGTCCGCCAGCGCGCGAGCCCTGCTCTCCACGCTCGCCCGAGCCGTTTTCGCCAGCCGCGCCGCCACCGCAGGCGACGCTCACCGCTGCCAGCATCACGACTGCGACGCGGCTCGGCCGACTGAAATTGAGATGCTTCGAACGTGCGTTCACGTTATTCCTTTGGACGGCTCAGTTGGGGTTACGCCGCGTAGGCGACGCGCCGGAAGAAGCCGGCCATGTCGTCCACCAGCGTGTAGACGGTGGGGATGATCAGCAGCGTGAGGAAGGTCGACGTCGTGAGGCCGCCGAGGATGACGAGGCACGTCGGCGCCCAGTTGGCGGCCTGCCCCTCGGGCTGGCCGAGCCAGCCTGGGAAGATCAGCGGTGCGACCATCGGCAGCAGGCCGAGGATCGTGGTCAGCGCCGTCATCAGAATCGGGCGCAGCCGGTGCCGGCCGCCCGTGACGATCGCGTCGCGGCGCGACAGGCCCTGCCAACGCAAGTGATTGATGTGGTCGATCAGGACGATGGCATTGTTGACGACGACGCCGAGCAGGATGATCAGGCCCAGGTTCGAGTTCGTGTCGAGGGGTTGGCCCGTGAGCCGCAGCGTCAGGCCGACACCGACGATCCCGAAGGGGATCGAGAACATGATCACCAGCGGCTGCAGGAAGCTCTCGAACAGCGACGCCATGATCATGTACACCAGCACCAGTGCGAACAGGATCGCGAAGCCCGCGCCCTCGAGGTCCTGGCTCGCGAAGCGCTCCCAGCGGCCGAAGCTCCAGTCGTAGCCGGGCGGTAGGCCGAGACCCGCCAGGATCGTCCGCACCTCACCGAGCTTCGAGAAGGACGTGGTCGCCGACACCGTGTTGGCCGTGATCTGCAGCTTGGGGCGCCGGTCCTCGCGTGCGATCGACTTGGGCCCACGCTCGACCGAGAAGTCGGCGACCGCCGAAATCGGTTGCGCTTCCGAAGAGCGCCCGATCGCGAAGGTCTTCAGCTGCGAGAGGCTGCGACGGTCCTCTTCGCGGTACTGCATCACCAGATCGACCTCGCGCTCGTCGGTCTTCAGGCGCGTCACGGGCCGCGTCGACAGCGCGCTCGTCACGATCGAAGCGACCGCCTGGGACGAGAGACCGGTCTGCACGGCGCGGTCGCGGCGCACGCTCACGTGAATCTCGTCGTCCCCGGATTCGAGGGAGGTGCTGACGTCCTTGACCCAGGGCAGATCTTCGAGGGCGCCCGCTACGTTCTCAGCGACGAGTGCGAGCACGGCCATGTCCTCGCCAGACACTTCGACCGTGACCCCGCTGGAGCGGCCGCCGTGGCCACGCCCCTGCTGGATCTTGAAGGCGACGCCCGCCTGGACCGGCATCAGCTCGCGAATCGCGCCCTGAATCTCCCGCGTCGAGCGGCGCGACTCCGCCTCGGGCGTCAAGAAGATGTTGATCTGGTTGCCGCCGCCAAAGCCGCGGCGCGCCCGACCCCCGCGGCGGAACCGGTAGGAGATGTCCCTGATCTCCAGCTCCTCGCGCCGCTCGTCGAGCAGGCCCACCGCCTGCTCGAACGCGACGCGGGTCTCGTCGATCGAGAAGCTGCGCGGCGTCTCGACCCGCAGGCCCACCTGGCGCTCCATCGATCGCGGAGAGAAAGTCCGCTCGATCCCGGAGAGCATGCTGAAGGCCGCGTACAGCAACGCCGCGGCGACCAGCAGGAACTTGGGACGATGGTTCAGGCTCCAGCCGAGCAGGCGCCCGTAGCTCTGGGACATCCACTCGACCAGGCCGGAGCGGCGCGTCGTCTCACCGCGCAGCAGGAAAGCGGCGGTCATCGGCACGACTGTCAGCGCGACGAGCAGGGACGAGACCATCACGATCACGATCGTCACGCCGACGTCGCTGAGAAAACGCATGAAGCCGCCGCCGCTCGACGCCAGGAAGATGAGCGGCGTGAAGACGCAGATGGTGGTGAGGGTCGATGCAATGATCGGCATCGCCACGGCACTCGTGCCGTGAAGCGCAGCGGTCTTGGCGTCCTCGCCCAGGTCCTGAATGTGCCGGAAAATCGACTCGATGACGACGACGGAGTTGTCGACGAGCATGCCGAGGGCCAGCATTAATCCCATCAGGCTCATGATGTTGAGCGTTATCGACGAGAGGTTCGCCTGGCGCATGAGGTACATGATCACGAAGGTCAGGACGATCGAGATGGGGATCGCGAGCGCGATCAGCAGGGTGGTCCTGAACTTGCGGAGGAACAGGTACAAGAAGACGATCGCCAGCATGCCCCCGAGCGCTCCGGCACTCGCCAGCTGACCGAGCCCCTTACGAACGTCGTCCGACGAGTCCCGGAAGACGCGCACTTCGAGGCCAACGGCATCGGGTTGCCGGCCGATCTCGTCCAGCTCGGCCCTGACCGCGTCGGCCACTTCCAGCAGGTTGGCGGTCGACGTCTTGTAGACCTGGGCCGTCACGGCCTCCTTGTCGTTGAGGTAGTTGAACTCCTCCTGTTTGGGGTAGCCGCGCCTCACGTCTGCGATGTCCGAAAGCTTCAGCCGGCCGCCGTCGATAGGGAGGTTCCGGATTTCGGAAAGGCTCGTCAGCTCGCCGAGGCTGCGCACCAGGAGTCGGCGCGAGCCCGAGTCGACGTAACCACCCGAGACGTTGCGGTTGCTCTCGCGTAGCGCCACGGCGACGTCGCGGGTGTCGAGGCCCATCGCGCGCATGCGGGCGGGAACGAGATTGACCTGCACCTGAGGTGAGAGCAGGCCGCGCACGTCCACCTGGGCGACACCCTCCAGGCGCTCCAGGCGGCGCTGGATCACCTGCTCGATGAAATCGTAGAGGCGGTCCTTCTTCCAGTCGGCGCTCACCTGGAAGCGCATCACGGGAATGTCGCTCGTCTGGAAACGGCGGATGAACACGCGCCGCAGATCGTCCGGCAGCTGGTCGCGGACGCGGTCGATGCGATCCCGCACTTCCACCGCCGCCATGTCCATGTCGGTGCCGTCGACGAAGCTGAGGCTGACCGACCCCTCCTCCGCGGAGGCCGTGGCCGACATCGTCTCGATGCCGTTGATGGTGCCGAGCATGTCCTCGAGGGGTCGCACGATGCTTCGCTCGGTCTCCTCGGGCGACGAAGAGGGGTACGGTGCGCGCACCCAGATGCTCAAGCCCGAGAAGGCGGGCAGGAACTCGAGCGGGAGCCTTTGAAGCGACAGCGCTCCCATCACCAGGATACCGAGAACCGCCATCCCCATGGTGACGCGCCGCTCGATTGCGAACTTGGCTATCGGGTTGACTCGTTGGGACATAGGCGCTCCACGCGACTGAAACACAAATTTTACGCCCGGCCTCCGAGGGGTGGCGTAAAGCGCACGTAAAAAGACGTGTGTTCGGCTGCCGTGTCACTCTGATGTCTGCCTGGGTCGGCCCCCTGAGCGCAGCAGTATGATGGTGGCGCTCGAGCTTCGAGCGACGGCGCCCGGGTATCGCGCGCAATAAGGAGGTCCTCGTGAATCACAGTAGTCACGCCAGAGGCATCGCGGCCTCGACTGCCGCGTGTCTTTCGCTCACCCTCTTCGCGGCTCCGCCCGCCCAAGCGCAGGTCACGCCGCTCCCCCACGACCAGGGCGCCGTCGGGCTGGGATTGGCGCTGCGCCACCTGCCCGTCGACGGCCGGCTCCTGTACGTCACCGCCCACCCCGACGACGAGAACAACGGCGTTCTGGTCAAGTACAGTCGCGGCCTCGGCTACGAGACCTCGCTTCTGACCGTGACCCGGGGCGACGGCGGCCAGAACGAGATCGGTCCCGAGCTGTTCCAGGCGATCGGCATCCTGCGCTCGGAGGAGCTGGCCGGCGTGCATCGCTACGACGGCGTCGCGCAGTTCCACACGCGGGCCTTCGAGTTCGGCTACTCGTTCAGCGTGGAGGAAACCTTCGACAAATGGGGTCGGGAGGACATTCTGCGCGACGTCGTGCGCGTCTTCCGCACCGTGCGCCCCGACGTCGTCCTCACCATGTCCCGCGAGTCCAGCGGGGGAGGCCAGCACCACCAGGCCTCGGCTCGCCTCGCCCACGAGGCGTTTCGCGCCGCGGCCGATCCGACCCGCTTCCCGAAGCAGATTCAGGAAGGGCTCCGGCCTTGGCAGGCCCAGAAGGTCTATATGAGCGCCGGCGGGCGAAACCAGCCCGGCAGCGAAGGCTCCGTCAGGGTCGACACCTCGAAGCACGACCCGCTGCTCGGCATGAGCTGGAACCAGTTCGGGACCCTGGCGCGCAGGGCCCACCGCTGCCAGGGGATGGGGCAGCTCGAGGGGCGTCCCGGCGTCGGCAGCGGGGCATACAAGCTGGTCGACAGCGCGCCGACGGTGACGGCCGCGGAGCAGGACATTTTCGAAGGCGTCGACACCTCACTGATGCGCTGGATGGGGATCGTGGGCGACCAGAAGGAACGCGTGCCCTTCCTCGAGGAGGGCATCCAGGCGATCGAGGCGGCGGCCCGGGAAGCCTCGGACGCGTTCGACCTGCAGGCGGCGCACGAGACCCTCGCGCCACTCGCGAAGGGGCTTCACGATGTGCGCCAGCTCCGCTCCCAGCTCGCCAACTGCGGCCTGACGGAGGATGCCGCGGCAGAGCTCGACTGGCGGCTCGAGAAGAAGGAAGGCGCGTTCGAGCGCGCTCTCGGTCTCGCCCAGGGGCTGCAGTTCCACGTCACCGTGGACGACGGCGACGTGATTCCCGGCCAGACGTTCACCGCTACGGCGGAGCTGTGGAACCTGAGTCCCGGAGCCGTGACGATCGACGAGCTGTCGGTTCGAGGCCCGGAGGGCTGGGCGATCGAGCGGGTCGAGGGCGAGCCGGGCCGGCTCGAGGCCTTCGCGGGCGCGACCGTCGAGTACCGCGTCACGGTCGGCGACGAGGCGAGGTACACGCAGCCGTATTGGAAGCGCAACTTCGAGGTCGACCGCTTCGACATCGAGATCCCGGAGCACGTGACGCTGCCCTGGAGCCCGCCAGACCTCGTGGGCGAGGTGACCTACACGACGCAGGGCGTCTCGTCCAGTCTGGAGCTGCCCGCCTACTACCGCTACGACGGCCCCTGGGTCGGCGGCGAGAAGCAGAAGGTCGTCAACGTGGTGCCCGCGCTGTCCGTGAAGGTGACGCCGCGCATCGCCGTCATCCCACTTTCGGCCGCTGGCTCGAGCCGGGAGTTCCGCGTCAAGGTGCTCCACAACGCCAAGCACCCCTCGACGGCCACGGTGAAGCTCGAGGCGCCCGAAGGCTGGAGCGTGGAGCCGGCGATGCTCGAGCTCGGCTTCAACCTGGAAGGGGAGGAGGCCACCGCGCGCTTCTCCGTCACGCTGCCCGACTCACTCGAAGAGCGCGACTTCCAGATCCATGGCGTGGCGACGATGGACGGGCGCGCGTTCCGCGAGGGCTATCAGGTGATCGCCTACGACCACACCCAGGAGCGCCACCTCTTTCACGCCGCCAGCTCCAACGTGAAGGCGATCGACGTCACGATCCGAGACGACGTCGAGATCGGCTACGTGATGGGCGCCGGCGACGAGGTGCCGCCGGCGATCGAGCAGCTCGGCTTCAAGTTCTCCTTTCTGAGCCCCGACGACATCGCCTTTGGGGATCTGTCGCGCTACTCGACGATCATCACCGGCATCCGGGCCTACCAGACCCGGCCCGAGCTGAAGGCGCAGCACAAGCGGATGATGGCGTACGTCGAGTCCGGTGGACACCTCGTCGTCCAGTACAACAAGTTCGAGTTCAACCAGCTCGCCGAGCGGGCGGCGCGGCGCGCCTTTGGACCGGGCGCCCGGCGCGAAGCCCCCGTCGTGACGAGCCCCTTCGCCCCCTACCCGGCTGCCGTCTCACGCAACCGCATCACCGTGGAAGAAACTCCGATTCGCCTGCTGGACGCGGACTCGCCGCTCCTGGTCGCGCCCAATCGGATCGCCGAGACGGACTTCGAAGACTGGGTGCAGGAGCGCGGCCTGTACTTCCTCGACGCGCGCGGCGAGCAGTACGTCGAGCTGATGGCCGCCGAGGACCCGTGGCCCAACAACCCAGGCGAGAAGCAGGGGATGCTCGTCACCAGCGACGTGGGTAAGGGCACCTGGACGTACGTAGGGATCGGCCTGTGGCGGCAGCTGCCGGCGGGGACCCGCGGCGCCTACCGGATCCTGGCCAACCTGCTGAGCCAGCCGCCGAAGTCGTAACGGGCTCCTGGACGAGGGCATCCGCCCTCGTCCAGGCTCACTCCTCCGGCTGCCGCTCCCCGAGCGCGCGGATCGCGTACGGCAGCGTGTAGGCGTGGGTCCAGCCGAAGACGCGGAGGCCGTTCGTGAACGCCCAGCCCGAGCGCCGGCGGCGCTGTTGGCGCACGCGGGGGCGCAGCTCCGGCCGGAAGCGGCCGGGATCCGGCGGCAGCCGGTCGAGGCGATCGAGCGCGCGGCCCAGCTCGCCCTGCGTCCAGGAGTCGTCGATCGGCCGCGGCAGCGGGTCCATCGCCAGGTCGGCGATACGCCGCTCCACCTCGTCGAGGTAGCTCTCGTCGCCCGTCAGGTCGTAGCCGAGCACGAGCGAGTGGACGCTCGCGAGGTACGACTCCATCCAGTGATTGAGCGGCACCGCGTCGCGGGTGAAGCGGGCGTGGCGCACGAGCGCAGCCCGTAGCTCCGCGTCGTCGGTCATCCCGAGCAGCTTCTCGAGGCCGTTGGAGACGTAGATCTGGGCGTAGCCGTAGCGATCGAGGACGAGGTTGCCCCCCTGACTGCGCTGCATACGGATCATCCGGTCGACGCGATCGCGCAGCTCGTCGGCGTAGCGCTCGTCCTTGGTCGCGTCCCAGACCTCGGCGAGGTTCCAGACCGACAGGTACAGTCGCCGTCCCGTCAGCTCGTGCTCGCCCCACAACCGCCGGAGGTGCATCTCCGCGGTCTGGACCGCCACGTCGAGGGCACGGTGATCGGCGGCCAGGTAGTAGTCCGCCATCCAGCCCGGCACCCAGGCGTGGGCGCTCAGGACGTGGTCCCAGTGTTGCGGTGAGTGACGCCTCCCGATCCCCCGCCACTTCGTCCCCGGCGGCTCTTCGAGGGTGCGCCAGTAGTCGAGCGGGTGGTTCGTGTCGCCGCCGTAGTCCGGGTCGTCCGGCCAGTGCGTGTTGTCCACGTCCATCGTGTGGCGACTCAGCGCCTGGGCGGCGTCGAACACACGAGGATCGCCTGTGCGCATGAAGTGGAGCCACAGGATGTGGTCCTGGGCCGGCTCGTTGTGGCCCCACTGGCGCCAGTCTTCGCCGCTGAAATTCACCATCACGTCACCATGGTCGAACATCCCAAACCACGGCTCCCAACGCTGATTGAACAGCACCCAGTCGACCTTGTAGTCGAGGGCGCGCTGCAGCGCGGGAAACGAAGCTCCGCTCGGGGCAAAGCGGCCGTAGGCACCGCTCGCGCCGTACCAGGCCGGGTCGGCGTGGGCGACCGGCGGCTCGAGGACGTACAGCAGCGTTCGCCGCAGCTGCTCCGGGCTGGCGTCGGCGTCGTGGAAGTAGAGGACCAGCTCGCTCGTCTTCGCGAGACCCTGCGCCCAGTTCTCGATCGCCGCCTCGGACCCGATCCGGCTCGAGGCGCGCGCGAAGCTTATCGGCTCGGCGCTCGGCGACCAGGAAAATGCCTCGAAGGCGCTCGTCCGCGGATCGTAGCCGAGCTCCTTCGGGTACTCCTCGAGGAAGTGCCGGAGTCCCATCGCGACCCCACGCTTCGCGTCGGAGATGTCCAGCCAACCCTCGAGGCGCTCGGCCTCCTCGACGACCTCTCCGCCCGCGATCATCTGCCCGGAGAAGCCGATCATCCTCGCGTCCGCTTCGGACGTGGTCAGCGGAGGGACCCGGAGCGGGTCCGGACCTGTCTGAAAGAGGCGCAGCTCTTCCGTCGGCGCTACGGCTCGCTCTGTCGACCGCTCCGCGCCGGCCTCCCACCAGCGGCCCTCGCGGAGCGCGCTGCGCGCCCGCACCTGCTCGCCGAGCTTCAACGAGAGCCCGAGGCCCGCCGCAGCGATGCGATCGTCGGGGATCGCCCAGCCCGGGTCCGTCTCGTCGGGCACGAGGAGCGACTCGGCCTGGGTCGCGACGTGAGGCTGCTCACCCTGCTGCGGGCGGTGCTGGTCCGGGACTCCCGTGTAGACGAAGCTGTGCAGGACACGGATGTAGGGCTTGCCCACGTAGGCGTGGATCCGGGTCACGAACGGCGCTCGGTTGTTGTCGTCGCGGCCGTACCGGTACTCCCCCTCGACCCGCAGGATGGTGTGAAGCCGCCCTGAGCCCCTCTCGATGAAGGTCTGATGGATCACCGCCCGGGAGGGGTCGAGGCCCGCATCGTCGAGGATGTCGAGGAAGGAGCCGCGCGCCCCGGGAGCCTCGGCGATGACGTCGTGCTCCTGGAAGCCGTCGGCCTCCGTGTCGAGCTGGACGCTGTAGAGAAAGCCCCCCTCCCCCTGCCTCACCACGAAGCGCAGCGGGCCGGTGGTGACCTCGACGAGGCCGCGATCCCGCTGGTTGTTGACGACCGTGAAGCGATGCGGAGGCAGCGCCGCGCGGACCTCGTCGCCGTACTCCAGGAGGTATCGGTCGCCCGCCTCGGCGAAGAAGAAGACCCAGACCCACTTGATGCTGGGGTCGACGGGCTCCCACGTCGAGACCTCTGTGACCTGGCTGGGGACCTCGACGCCGTCCGCGCTCAGGACGCGCACGTGATCGGGTGAGCGGAGCGCGCCCCTCGGGAAGGGAACGCCGAGCGTGATCGGAGCGCCGTCGGCGTGACGCTCGACGCGGAGCGGAATGCGCTCCGCGGCGCCGAGCTGCGGTCCGACAAGAAGGCTCGCCAGCGCGACGCCCACGACCCGGATCGGAAGCCTACGTCTCATCTGCTGCCTCGCTGATTCTCGAGTCGTGCTCAGTACGCCGCGCGACGCGACACCGCGCGTGAGGGCCGGACGCTACTCGGGCCAGCCGGTCTGGGGCAGGCCGGTCGTCACGCGGAGGGCGTTCTTGTAGTACACCTTGGCCAGCACCTCGTCCGGCACGTCCATGCCGTAGAGCTTCCAGAACGCGTGGTAGTCGCGGTAGTAGTCGAAGTACTCGTCGGCGGTCTCCATCACGCGGAAGTAATACGGGAATTCGGTCGGCTGGTAGGCGTCCTTGCCGAACAGCACGCGGTCCTGGTACTTGATGAAGAACTCGCGCGCCGCTCGCGGCTGCCGGCCGAAATCGTAGAGCACGGCCGCCAGCTCGAGCACCAGGTTCGGCAACTCGTCGAGCTGCTTGGCGGCGCGCTTCAGGTCGTTGCCGTAGAAGTTGAAGTGGGCACCGATGTAGCGGGTGTTCGGGTTGGCCGCGAACATCCGGTCGCGCTCACCCGAGAGCTCGTCGAAGCTCGGGCCTTCGGGCTTGTGGTTGCGACGGCTGGCAAACAGTGCCAGCTCCAACCAGCGCTCGTTCTTCAGGTCGAGGGGCGAGAAGAACTCCTGCGGTTCGGCCGTGTGGATGATGACCGGGATGTCGAGCCGCGCACACAGGTCCCAGACCGGCGTGAGCACCGGGTCGTCGACATGCAGCCGGGTGCCGTCGTGCTTCTTGTTGCGGATCCCCAGCCCCTTGCCGATCTTGAGCCCGATGGCGCCGTTCTTCACCGCCTGCTCGAGATCGGCCACCGCCTTCTCCGCCCATCCCGGGCCGCCGGCGCCCTCCCAGGCGACGTTCGCGAACACCCGGAAGCGGTCCGAGTGCTTGCTCGCGCGGATGAAGTCGACCTTCTTCTTCACGGCCGCGGGGTCTGAGCCGCCGCTCAGGTTGACGAGGACGCGGAGGTTCATCGCGTCCATCTCGCCGACGATCCGCTCGATGTTCTCCGCCGTGATGGTGGTGTGGTTGTGGATGTCGACGACGGGGTACTTCGCGCTCGGAACGGGATGCTCTTCCGTGACGAGCACGGAGCGCGGCCGGTAGTCGAGGATGCTCGGCGCCGGAAACTCGGGCCACTGACAGCGTCCGGGCCGGGCCTCGGTCGTTCCGGGCGGGCACTCCTGGCCGGGTTGGATCTGTAGAACGGCACGTCCGCGGCGCCCGCCGGGCCCTCGCTGCCTTTGCTGGGCCTGTTGGGCGACCAGAATCGCGGCGCTCAGCAGCACCAGGAAAATCGTGAGAACGGAACGATGCACTCGCATGAGGGCCTCCTCCCCGCCAATCTACGCAAAGCCCTGCGACGCGGGGACCGCCTCGAGCTCGGGTCCTGGAGAGAGAAACGGGGCGCGCCGGGAGGCCCGGCGCGCCCATCGTCGAGAAGAGCTTAGAAGTGGAACTTCACGGCGAGCTGGAACTGCCGCTGCTGGTACCACCGGTCCGGCGTGAGGATGCTGGAGATCGGGTTGTCTGGGTTGCCCTGGGTGTCGGTCCGTGTGGTGTCCTCCACGACGCGGCTCGTGCTCTCCGTGTTGAAGATGTTCTTCGCCTCGACGAACAGCTCGGCGCGGAACCTATCGCCCAGCGGGATGAAGCGCGAGTAGCGGGCGTCGACGTTGAAGACGCGCCCCATCGACTCGAAGTTACGCGCGACGTCATTGGGCCGATCGTTGCGAAGGCCGTCGTTGTTCAGGTCGCGGTTGGAACGGAAGGTCACCGGCAACCCGCTGTTGAGCTGGACGATGAGCCCGAGCTGATTGTCGTTCAAGATCGGGTTGTCCGACTCCGGCCGGATCACCGTGCTCGCGATGAAGGTGTGGGTGGTGTTCCAGCTGGTAAAGCCGTAGTCCCGGTCCGGATTGGTCGGGTCCGACAGCCCCTCGGCGTCGCGGCCGCCCACGACGAAGCCGCCGCCGAGCGGGTGGTCCTTGGCCGAGGCCCAGGTGTAGGAGGCCTGGGCCTGGAAGCCCTTGCTCATCCGCTTGTTGAGCTGAACGGTGACGGCGTTGTACTGGGAATCGCCCTCCGAGCGCTGCTCCTTGACGCGGTTGAGATTGGGGAACTCCCGTAGCGAGGACGAGCGGTCGTAGATCGGCCGTCCGTCGGGGAGCGTGTCGCCGGACAAGGCGTAGTTGACGCTCACCGCGAGCGGCAGGTTGCGACCGGTGGAGTTCACGAAGGCAACCGAAACCGCGAGGTCGTCGTTGAGGGCCCGCTCGAGCTGGACGTTGCTGAGCAACGCGTACTGCGCGACGTAGTCCGGGCTGACGGTCTCGACGCTCGGCTGCGGCGGAACCTCTCCGGCCGGCAGATCGTTGATTCCGCCCGGGAAGGCCGGCGCGCCGTCGTCCCCGGGCCGCAGGGTCGCGTTGATGAACTTGGCAGTGCCGGGGGCGGTGAGGGCGTCCTCGTAGTTGCGCCCGAGCGGCAGCTCGTACATCAGGCCGGTCGAGGCCCGCAGCACCGTCTGCCCGCTCTCGTCCAGCGACCAGGCGAAGCCGACTCGAGGGGCGATGTTGTTGCCGTCTGTGTTGAAGCTGCGCGTGAACGGGTGCGGCGCGTCGGCCAGCCCGTCGGGCGGGACGCCGAGGTCGTAGCGGAGCCCGTAGATGATCTTGAAGTTCGAGCTGACCCGGAAGTCGTCCTGCGCGAAGAAGCTGATCTGCTTCATCTTGTACTCGGTGGTCGGGTCGCCGATCCGCTGCTCGAAGGCCGACCAGCTGAACGGAGCCCCGGCGAGCGCCGCCTGGTAGTCGCCGATCGTGTCGAACGTGTACTCCGGCAGAACCGAGCTCGTCTCGAGGTGGCGGATGAGCTGAACGTCGCCGCCGATCTTGAAGGTGTGGCGGCCGCTGATCCACGTGAGGCTGTCGTAGAACTGGAACGTCTCCTCGACGAACTCAGAAGCCGTCCGGTCGGCGCCGCCCAGGGTGACGACGCCCGGGATCGAGACCTCAGGACCGAAGACGTTCGACGTGTTGGTTTCGTAGGTCCGGGGGTTGTCGCGCCGGTTCCAGCCGATGCGCAGCTCGTTCAGCTTGTTGTTGCCGAAGTTCGAGACGAGCTGCACGGACCCGGTGTCCATCCGGTCCTCGAAGTTCAGCGTCACCTCGGAGGTGCCGGTGCCGCTGCCCCCCGTGTTCGGGATGCTCTGGAGAAAGATCCCGTAACGCACGGACAATCGGTGGTTCGGGCTGAGCTGGCCATCCAGCCTCCCGAAGATCATGTTGGCGGTCGCGATCCGGACGCCGTCACGCAGCTGATCGGGGGTGAGGTTGAGCGCCGCGGCATCGGCGGGGTCGATCGTGCTGAGGTTGGCCTGGGAGAGGTCGCGCCGGAGTCGCTCGTAGCCGAGGTAGTAGTGCCACTTGTCTTTCTGGAGCGGGCCGCCGAACGTCGCGGTGAAGTTGTCGACGTTCGTGTCGGGCTTGTCGGCCGTCTCGGAGAGGCCGAAGGGCCGCGCCGAGAGTCCCTTCCGACGGTAGCGGTAGCCCACCGATCCTTTGATCGAGTTGGATCCGGAGGGTGTGATCATGTTGAACACCATGCCGGTGGTGTTGCCGAACTCGGGGGCGAAGCCGCTGGTGATGACCTTGATCTCCTTGACCATCACCTCGGACGGCTGGAACGCGCGCAGCCCGGCGCGGTCCTTCTGGGTCGCGTTGCTGCCGTCCATCTGGTAGTTGGTGCGCATCTGGCTGCCGTTCGCGTTCATGCGCGTGGCGCCGAACTCCACGTTCTCGTAGCCGGTGACGTTCGGCTGGATCAGCGCGAAGTTGTAGGGGTTGCGCGCCACGAGCGGCAGGTTGCGCACGTCGTCCTCGTTGATCGTCCGGCCGATGTTGATCCTCGCGGGATCCGCGATCGCGGTCTCCGCCGTCACGTTGACGACCTCCTCGACGCCGCCGACCTCGAGCGAGAAGTCCACGACCGCCGTCTGGCCGGCGCTCAGGCTGAGGCCCTCGCGCTGGACGGTCTTGAAGCCGGTCAGCGCCGCACTCACGCGATACGCGCCGAGCGGCAGCGAGAGGGCCTTGTAGTTCCCGTTCGCGTCGGTGGTGCGCGTGAACTCGGCGCCCGTGTCGATGCTGGTGACGACGACGCTCGTGCCCGGGATCAATGCCCCGGTGGCGTCACGAACGGTGCCTTCAATCGTGGCGTTGATGGCCGACGATTGGGCGTGGACTGTCGGAGCCGCTATCAGCAGCCCCAGCAGCGCGATCGCGCTGCCGCGAAGGATCATCTTTTGCACTGTTCCCCCCTGAATCGAATGCAGGCTGGGCGGGACCGAACCGTCGGATCCGCCCAGATATCGACGAAAACAAGACGCGATTATGTGGCTCGGGAGTCGGGGGTGTCAATACTCCAAACCCCTGATCCCTGGGCGTTTCTGAAGGCGTGAAACGAGCCCAGACGAGGACACCCACGTCCGCTGGGTTTTGGACGGGCCGGGCGGACCCCGAACATGACGTTTGTGTGACGTGCCGGCTTCCTGTGGCCTTGAGCGACCCGACGACTTATGATCCGGCCGCGTCATGCCCCGCCAGCTCAGGCCAAGCCACCGACGTCACAGCCTGCATTTCAGCCGCCGCTCAATCGTTACACCCTGAGCTGACACCGCGAATGGTCCCAGAGCCGACGCGTCCCCCGTCCGAGCCGAGCGGCTCGAGCAGCGCCATCAAAGTCGCCATCGTGCTGGGCCTGCTGTTCGTCTTCCTGGTCGGCGTCAAGGGCCTGGGAGACGGCTTCAAGCTGCTCGGGCAGGACGTGCTCGACTCGTTTTTCGGCGCCACTCGCAACCCGTTCATCGGCCTCGCCATCGGCATCCTGGCCACCACGTTGGTTCAGAGCTCATCCGTTTCGACGTCGATGATCGTGGGGCTCGTGGCGAGTCCAGAGAACCCTCTCCCTGTCGAAAATGCCGTCCCCATGATCATGGGCGCCAACATCGGCACCACGGTGACCAACACAATCGTCTCGCTGGCTCACATGGGACGACGCGAGGAGTTCAGACGCGCTTTTGCCGTGGCGACGTGTCACGATTTTTTCAACTTCATCAGCGTCGCGATCCTGCTGCCGATCGAGATCGCGACCGGCTTCCTGAGGCAGACCGCGAGCACCCTCGCGGCGTTCTTGACCGGGTTCGGAGGTGGCAAGTTCGAGAGCCCGATCAAGGGCGCGATCGGCGCGGGCGTCGAGCCGATCAAGAACCTGATCGAGGCGATGATCGAGAGCTCCCAGGCTCAGGGAATCGCGCTGATCGCGATCTGCGGAACACTGATCGTCTTCGCGTTGCTCCAGCTCGTGCGGGTGATGCGCTCCGCGATGCTGACCCGCGTCGAGGCGCTTGTGTCGGGCGTGCTGGGCGATCGCATCGTGCTCGGGATCGTCGTCGGCGCCGTGGTCACAGTCATGGTTCAATCCAGCTCGATCACCACGTCGTTGCTGGTACCGCTGGTGGCCGCTGGCCTGATCACCCTGCAGCAGGCCTTCCCCATCACCGTGGGAGGCAACATCGGCACGACCGTGACCGCGATGCTAGCCTCGTTCGCCGTCTCGGGCCCGAACGCGGCGGCGGGGGTGCATATCGCGCTCGTCCATCTGCTGTTCAACGTTTCCGGAACGCTGCTGATCGTCCCGATCCCCGCGGTTCGCCGCCTGCCGCTCGTGGGGGCCGAGTGGATCGCCTCGGTGGCCATCAACTCGAAGCAATGGGCCCTTTTCTATGTCCTCGTCCTGTTCTACGCAGTGCCAGGGTTGCTTGCGCTCGTCCACCGGATGCTCTCGTCGTGAGCCAGGGCCCGGATCGGTGGAGCGCGACACGTATAGTCCGATTGCCTGCCCTGGCGCGCACAAGGAGAAGCGATGCTGCGTGAGTTGCTGAGCATCTTCAAGAAAGATGATCCGCTCGCCTCAATGGGCGAGAACTTCACCCGCATGGTCGGGATCAGTCGCGAGATGACGCTCTCGGCCGGCCGTATCTACTTCGCCGAAGACCGAAACGCCGGGGCGAGAACCAAGCTCTACGAGCGCGACGTCGAGGTCAACCGTCTCGAGCGCACGATCCGCAAGCAGGTCGTCGCGCATCTGGCGGTGCAGTCCAACACCCCGAATCTCCCGTATTGCCTGGCCCTGATGAGCCTCGTGAAGGACGTCGAGCGGATCGGGGACTACGCGAAGAACCTCTCGGAAGTGATGGACATCCAGCCCGACCCCTGGCCTCAGGAGGGCCTCATCGAGGAGCTGGGGGAGATCCGCAACACGGTCGAGTCGCAGTTCGCCGCCGCCGCCGAGGTATTCGCCGAGTCCGGCCAGGAGCGGGCCCTCGAGCTCATCGAGCGGGGCCGCGCCAACGCCCAACGCAGCGACGGACTCGTCTCCCGGATCGCCCGCTCGAAGCAGGCTCCGCCGGTGATCGCGGGTCTCGTCCTCGGCGCCCGCTACTACAAGCGCATCGGTGGCCACGTTCTCAACGTCCTCTCCAGCGTGGTCATGCCGCTCCACAAGCTCGACTACTTCGACGAGGACGAGGTCCCCGAGAAGCCCACGCCCTGAGCGTCGCTTGACCCGCCCCGGGCGGCGGGCGTAACGTCTTTCAATCAAAAACTTTCCGGCCCCCGTAGCCGCGGAGACTGTTCCCCGGCACGGTCGGAATCCCTTTCGCCCAGTGCGCAAGAGGACCAGGATGCCCCTCTCTTGGCTCAAGCGAGAAGAGACGCTGCCCGACCTGATCGCCCGCAGGAGGTACGACCGGGTGATACAGATCCTGCGCGAGAAGCTCGCCGAGAGCGCCCCGACCGTCCCGGTTCGGCTCCAGCTGGCTGACGTCCTCGTCCTGGCCGGCCGCGGCAAGGAAGCCGTGCCGCTCTTCCTGGAGCTGGCGGACGACTTCGCGAGGGACCACTTCATCGCCAAGGCGATCGCGGTCCTCAAGCGGGTCGAGAAGATCTCGCCCGGTCCCGAAGTGGAGGAGAAGCTCTCTGCTCTCGTGAAGGAACAGCACCGAATCCACGTGGCCTCGATGACCGCCACGATCACGATGCACCACCCGAAGCGCGGCTCGCAGCCGGAGTTCGGGATCGAGGAGTTCGGCGAGCGGTCCGGGGAGCTGGAGCTCGCGGAGATCGAACGAGAGGCCCTGTCGGGCGAGGTCGCCACCGAAGACGAAGAGCCGATCGTCTTCGACGACGACGCTCCCGGCCTGGGCCTCGATGAGATCCTCGAACGGGTCGAGAAGGGACGCCGGGCAGCGCTGACTCCGGGGCGGCCGGCCGAGGTGGCAGCGGATCGAGAGGCTGCCGAGCCGGCAGCCGGAGAAGAAGTCGAGGAGGTCGTCGACGCGGCCGAGCTCGACGACGTCGTGGTCGCCCCGGACGAGGGCGCAGAGGTTCGGGCCGAAAGTGACGCTGAGAGCCAGGCCGCGGCGCCCGGCGAGGCGGAGGGCTTCGAGGAGGAGCCCGCCGCAGCCGCTGGCTCGAACGCCGGCATGAGCTCGCGGATCCGTGGCGCCTTCAGACGTTTCCTGTCTTCGCTACCCAAGGCGGCCGAGACTGCTGCGGAGCTGGGCGTCGCCGAGCTGGAGGAAGCATCGGAGGTGGTGCTGGCTTCCGAAGCGCTCGACGACGAGGCCCTCGCCCTGATGGTCCCAGATTCGGAGGAGACGGGCGACACGATGTCGGAAGACCAGTTCCAGGATCAGCTGCTCGACCTGATCGTAGACGCCGCACAAGCCCCCGAGGCGCCGCCGCCTCAGGAGAAAGAGGACCCGCCGACGGACCCGACCAGGCGTCTGCTCGCCAGCCCACTGTTTGGAGGTCTCGACGAGGACGCCATGCTCGCCGTCGTTCACGGGCTGGAGCTGTGCAAGTTCCAGCCCGGCGACGTCGTGGTCAGCGAGCAGGAGGCTGGACAGAGCCTGTTCATCGTCACGGTCGGCCGCGTCAAGGTCTACGTCCGCAATCCCAGCGGCCGCAACGTCCTCGTCAAGATTCTCGAGGAGGGCGACTTCTTCGGCGAGATCTCGGGCCTGTCCGGCCGTCCCCGCTCGGCCTCGGTGACGGCGGCCTCGGACCCCTGCGAGCTACTCGAGCTGGACAAGAAGACTCTGGACTCGATCGCCAAGGCCCACCCCGCCGTGCGCGACCAGCTCGAGGCGCACTACATCGAGCGCGCCAGCAGCCCTGAGGTGGCCGCGATTCGCACGGTCCAGCTCCACGACCCGGTCGCACAGGATCGCGCCATCGAGGTGCTCGAGGCTCACTTCGGCGAGCGCCGCTTCCACCCCCGCATGCGCCTCCGGCTCGCGAACGTCCTGCTCAAGGCCGGCAAAGAGGACGACGCGGTCCCGATCCTGATCGGCCTCGCAGAAGAGATGGCGCGTTCTGGCTTTGCAGAGAAAGCCATCGCTTTGATCAAGAAGGTCGAGGAGATCCAGCGGCGCCACGTCGAAGAGGTCAACCTCGCCCCGTTGAAGAAGAAGCCGATGGTCGAGCCCCGGCAGGCCGTGGCTGCGCCACCGGCCGCGACCAGAGCGAACGACTCGCGTGACATCTTCGGCTCCTGGCTCGTGGACATCGTGCGCGAGCGCACCGATGGGGCCGAGAACCGGACCGAGCAAATGAGCGAGAGCGGGCCCGTCGGCTACCGGACCAACCTGCAATCGACGCCGCTCTTCGAGGATTTCTCCGAAGATGAGCTGCTCGCCGTCATCAAGGCGATGCGGCTGCTGCGGGCCCAGCCGGGCGACATCGTCGTCAGCGAGGGCGAGCCGAGCCAGGGCCTCTTCATCCTCGCCACCGGCCGCGTGCGAGTCTTCGTCCGCGACGAGCAGAACCACAACAACTGGGTCTCCGACATCGAGGAGGGCTCGTTCTTCGGGGAGATGTCCACGCTGTCGGGTCGGCCCCGTGCGGCCACCGTCACGGTCGCCGCCCCGACCGATCTGCTGGAGCTGGACCGCGAAGCGGTGGACGCGCTGACAAAGGGGCACCCACGAGTGCGGGAAGTTCTGGAGTCCCACTACACGGATCGCATCAAGGCCCGCAGCGTGCGCGCCAGCTCCCCTCAGCCGCCCTCGCCGCCTCCAAACTGACCCCGGCTTTTCCGCCGACGATCCAGTTGGCCACGGAGACGCAGAGTCACAGAGAACCAGCTCCGATCCTCAGTGGTCTCGATCGAGGACGAGTGGGCCGTGCCTCGCAAACAACCCGGCGCGTCGCCGTCTCTCCGTGTCTCTGTGCCTCTGTGGCTGTCCCTCTAGAGAAGCTAGCCTCCCAGGGGCGATTTTCGGCCCAGTTGCCGACGACTGTGTGGATCTCGTCCAGATGACCATTGAAAAAATGATCGGCGCCGCCGATCACCTCGAGGTCCGCCGGTGGCGGCAACGCGCGCACCAACGTCTCGATCTCCTCCCGCGGCCCGAACTGATCGTGCTCTCCCTGCACGAACAAGCGCGGCGTCGCGATCCCGTCCAAGAAGGATCGATCCTCGACCTGAGCCAGCGGGAAGCCCATCGCGACCACCGCTCGAGGCCGATCGTCGCGGGCCGCCACCTTCAGCGCCATCGTCGATCCGAAGGAGAAGCCGCCGAGCAGAATGGCGTGCCGGGGGAAGCGCCGGCTCAGCTCGTCGAGGGCGGCGACGACGTCGTCCTGCTCGCCGCGGCCGTCATCGTGGCTTCCTTGCGAGCGACCCACGCCTCGAAAGTTGAAGCGCAGGACGGCGAGGCCGACCTCCTGCAGGGCCTTCGCGGCACGAAAGACGACCTTGAAGTGCATCATTCCGCCGTGCAACGGGTGCGCATGGCAGATGACGGCAACGGCGACCGGCTCCGCGTCGGGCAGCATCAGCAGGGCCTCGAGGCGGCCGCACGGCCCCGAGAGGTCGAAGGATTCGTTCTGGGCCACGGCCGGCCATTATGGCCGGACGCGGCACCATCACAAATCTGGAACTACGCGGTCTTTTGGAGCTGGGCCGCGCGCGGCGGCGGCGTCCCCTCGTTCACCTTGGTGACGACCCGACGCGCACCCAGAGCGCGAGCGCGCCCGACGGTCGCCTTGCGCAGCTTGCGCTCGACGCGTGCCGCCTCGGGCCCGTCGCTGATCGCGAGCTCGTCGAGCGAGGCGACCAGGCCGCCGACGCCGAGCTGGTAGCGCAGCGACAGCGTGGCGATTCCAACCACCTCGCCGCCAACCTCTGCGACGCGCACGAGAAAGCTCGGACTCTGCAGCGTCTTCCGATACGTCTGGGCGAAGGAGATCGGTTCGGGATAAAAGCCCACCTGCTCCAGCAGCGACATCACGGTGACACCGTCCTGGAGACAGGCGGGACGGACATTCACGTTGACCCTCATCGGCACCTCCTCGATGGCGACGCCGCCACGCGGTGTGGCTTTCACGCCATACTTAGTGAAACCCGTAAATCATTTAGCCCATGCGCGTTAACAGGGTTCGCTTAGGGCCAACCCCCGAGGCTGCAGCCGATAGCTGCAAGACCCGAGCCAGAAGTGAGACGAAATTCGGGCGCCACGTCGACAACACCCGACCTTGTCAGGGGTTGTAGCCGCCGCTAGCCTCAGGGCACATGGAGACCGGCGAGTCGCCGCGCTTCAGAGCCGGGTTGTGAGAAGCGGGCGCTTCGGACTGATCGCTGCCGCGCTCTTCGCGGCGTCTTGCGAGAGCGACTCGACAACCAAGCCGCTGGAGTTCCAGCCGATCGTGCGGGTCGGCGGTCTCTGTTGCCTGCTCCGCAGCCCGGCCATCGCCGCCGACGGCGAGAACGTCTATGTGGGCTGGAGCGAGAGCATTCGTTTCACGTTCTACCTTCCGCTCTATCGGAGCAGCGACGGCGGTCGAAGCTTCGACGACCCGCTCTCGTTCGACCACGCGATCGGCGGCGAAACGGATCGTCTCGACATGGCCCTCTCCGTTCTCGGACGACTCCACCTGCTCTGGCAGGACAGCCGCAACGGGATCTGTGATCCGTTTTGTCGCGGCTACGACGTCTACTCCACATGGAGCGTGGACTTTGGAGACACTTTCGCGGACAACCGCCCGGTCGACGGCGGCGCCGAGGGCGGGGCTGGCGATCAGGGGCGAGCCGCCCAGGCAATCACCGGCTCGGGTGCGGTGCTCACCGTATGGGAGGGCTCCCGGCTCGGCGGCAGCGAGATCTTCATCTCGAGAAGTCTCGACCGTGGCGCAAACTTCGAAGCGGGTCGCTCGCTTCACGCCACCGGTGCGCGGCCCCGCAACCAGCAGTCCCCCGCGATCGCGAGCGAGATCGATAACCGGGTCTTCGTCGCCTGGCTGGACGATCGCGACGGACTGCGCGACGTCTATCTCGCGATCAGCGACGATCTCGGCGCGTCGTTCGACCCCGGTGCGCCGCTTCATCCGAGCGACGCGGGCGTGACCGACCGCACCAACTTGAAGCTGGTGACGACCGGCCTCGGAACCCTGGTCGCGGTCTGGGCCGAGCAGCGGGACGACCTCTGGCAGATCTTCCGAGCCGTCAGCAGAGACGGCGGCCAATCCTTCACCATCCCAGCAGCCGTGGAGTCGAGCGGCGGGGATCAGCTGCTACCGGTCATCGCGAGCCACACCACTGGCGATGTCTTCGTCGCGTGGCAGGACGAGCGCGGCGGTCAGGGTCGGGTGCGGGTGGCCCGCAGTCGCGACGGCGGCGATTCGTACGAGCCGAGCATCCTGGTCGACGATCCCGGCGACGCGGAAGGCGATCAGCGGGACCCGGCGCTGACGGTCAGATCGGACGGGGCGATCTTCGTCACCTGGATCGACTTCACCAAGCCGGAAAGCGGCGTCTACGTCGCTCGCAGCGTGGAGTGAGCTAGACCGCGGACGATCAACGGCGGCCACGGAGACACAGAGTCACGGAGAACGCACGGAATGGGAACATGCTCCGCTCGTTTCGTACCCCGATCGAGGGGCACTGCTACTTCGCCACCCAAGACACAACGCACGCCTAGCATTGAGGTCAGCGAGTTCACGCCGTCTGCCATCCATCGGGATGGCGAATGCTCGGAGCCGGCCGTTCTCTGTGCCTCCGTGCCTCTGTGGCTATCCGTTCGTCGCAGTGCCCCCCCGCAGAGCGGCCCGCCGCCTGCGTTTTGACCCACCTCAGCCAGAAGCGGCGTCGGCGGGCGCGTGCCTCACGGGAAGACGCAGCTCGGCGCGGCAACCCGTCGTGTCCTTCCGATTCGAAAGCGTCAACGTACCGCCGTGCGCCTCCGCGATCTGACGGGACAGGACGAGACCGATGCCCGAGCCTTTCGGCTTCGTCGTGAAGAAGGGAACGAACAGGTTGGCCGTGTTCGGCAGACCGGGGCCGTCGTCCTCGGACCAGGCGGCGAGATAGGGATTGTTCCGCGACGGGCCGGTCCACCCGACCCGGACGCCGCCGCCGGTCTCGAGCGCGGCATCGATGGCGTTGCGCAACAGGTTGATCAGGAGCTGCTCGAGCTGGTCGGCGTCGGCGACGATGGTCAGCGGCGACCCGGGCTCGAGCTCCACGGGCATCCGCGTCGCCAAGCCTACGACGCGTCGCATTAGACCACCGACCTCGACGGGCGCCAGCTTCGGCTGCGGCAGCCGCGCCAGACGCGCGTAGGCATCCATGAAGCGGCTCAGCGACTCCGAGCGCGTTCGGATGACCTCGAGGCCGCGGTAGACGTCGACATCGGCATCAGGCGGTCGGGGTTCTTTTCGCAGCAGGCTCTCCAGGCTCGCCGCGATCGATTTGATCGGGGCCAGGGAGTTGTTCAGCTCGTGACCGATGACCCGGATCAGGCGCTGCCAGGCCTGGCGCTCCTCCTCGCGCAAGGTCCCGCTGACGTTCGAGAGAACCAGCAGCTGGTGCGGCCGACCCTCCTGACGAAACGTCCCGTGGCGAACTTCGAAGCGGCCGCTCTCGCCTGGAAACGTCATCTCGATGACGCGCGTCTCGGCGGCGAGCGCGCGACTCAGGCCCAGCGCCGGTGCGCCGCGCCCCAGCAGGCGCTCCGACGGCTGCGCCAGGAGACGCTCGCCGGCACGGTTCACCAACTGCAACCGCTCGTCTCCGTCGAAGCTGAAAACCGCGACATCGATCTCCTCCATGACGGTGTGGAGCAGCGCCGAGGCTTCGACGGCGCCGAGCCTCTGTTCGTGAAGCGTCACCGCGAGCGCGTTCACCTCGCGCAGGACGTCGTTCATCGCGTCGTCTCCGCGAGAGACGCGGGCGCGAAACGAGAAATCCTCCTCGCGCAACGCACCCAGCAGGTTGGCGAGGGTCTGCAGCGGATGGACCACCTGCCCGCGAACACTGAAGGCGAACCCGAGCCACATCAGGACCGCGAGGCCGCCGAAGGTCCAGCGCGCCTTCGCGCTGTAGTCGCCCATGAAGAGCAGCGTCATCGACAGGATGACGGCGGGAAGTCCCGCCATCAACGCGCCGATCAGGACGCGCCGCTCGTGGTTGAGCTCGGGGCGAAGCCGCGGCATCACAGTTGAGAATACGCCGGGAGCGCCGCCCGGGAGTCAGAGCCCGTAGCGCTGAAGCCTTCGATACAGGGCGCTGCGCGAGAGCCCCAGCGCCTCCGCCGCCCGCGACACGTTGCCATCGAAACGGCCGAGCGCCTTCTTGATGAGAAACGCCTCGACCTCCTCGAGGCTCATGTCCTCGAGGCGGCCGGGCGACTCGCTCACCCGCAGCCCCAGATCGGAGGTCTCGATCCGTTGGCCGCGAGCCATCAGTACGGCGCGCTCCACGGCGTGATCGAGCTCGCGCACGTTCCCCGGCCACGAGTGCTCGAGGAGAGCGCGCAGCGCCGCCGCGTCGAAGCCCGCGATGCTCTTGCGATAGCGCCTGTTGTGCTGCTTCAGAAAGTGCTGCGCGAGCAACGGGATGTCCTCGCGGCGGTCACGGAGTGGGGGCACGCGGATCTCGATGGTGTTGAGCCGAAAGAGAAGGTCCTGGCGGAAGCGGCCGGCACCCACCTCCGGCTCGAGATCGGCGTTCGTCGCGGAGAGGATGCGAACATCGACGCGACGCGTCTTCGAGGAGCCCACCCGTTCGAACTCTCCTGTCTCGAGCACGCGCAGCAGCTTCGGTTGGAGGTTCATCGGGATGTTGGCGATCTCGTCGAGGAAAAGCGTCCCGCCGTCCGACAGCTCGAAGCGCCCAACCCGATCGCTCTTGGCGTCGGTGAAGGCCCCCTTCACGTGGCCGAACAGCTCGCTCTCGAAGACCCCCTCCGAGAGTCCCCCCGCGTTGACCGTGACGAGCGGCTTGGCCACCCGGCCCGAGACCGCGTGGAGCGCCCCCGCCACGGTTCCCTTGCCGCCGCCGTTCTCGCCGGTGATCAGAACGTTGGCGTCGGACGGCCCGACGCGCTCGATCAGGTCGAGCACCGGCTTCATCGCCTGGGACTCCGCGATGATCAGCGGAGGCCTGTCGCCGCGCAGGAGGATGTTCTCCGCTTCGAGGCGTTGCCCCTTGCGCAGCGCCCGGCCCAGCTCGACCTGGGTGCGCACGATCGCGAGCAGGCGCTCGTTGTCCCAGGGCTTCTGAACGAAATCGCGCGCAGCGCATCGCCTCGACCGCCACGTCGACGCTGCCCCACGCCGTCATGACGACGACCGGCAACGACGAGTCGAGCGCCTGAAGGCGGGTCAGCAGATCGAGCCCCTCCTGGCCCGAGGTCGTGTCGCGAGCGTAGTTGAGGTCCATCAGCACGACGTCCAGGTCGCTCGACTCCGCGGCGCGCAGGATCTGGCCGGGCGATGTGGCCGGCTCGATCTGGTATCCCTCGCTCTTTAGCAACAGACGCAGCGCCTCGATGACGTCGAGCTGGTCATCCGCGACCAGGATCCGCGCGGCTCGCGTGCCCGCGCCCGGTCGCAGCTGCACCGGCTCCGCGGGCTTGGCCGTCAAGACGCCGCCTGGGACGGCTCCCCCGCGACTATCCAGCCGTCCTGCAGGTTGATGACACGGCGGCCGTAGGAGGCATTGACTTCGGAGTGAGTGACCTGGACGATCGTCGTCCCGTCCGCGTTGAGCTGCTGGAAGAGCTCCATGATCTCGCGACCCTGCCCCGTGTGCAGGTTGCCGGTGGGCTCGTCGGCGAGAATCAGCCTGCGGCTGGCGACGAGGGCCCGCGCCACGGCGACGAGCTGCTGCTGCCCACCCGAGAGCTGGTTCGGATAGAGATCCTTCTTGCCGACGATGTTGAAACGGTCGAGCATGTCGGCCACGATCCCCTGCCGCTCCGAGCGTTTGACGTCGCGGTATGAGAGGGGGATGTCGAGGTTCTCGTACACCGTGAGATCGTCGAGCAGGTGGTAGCTCTGAAAGACGAAGCCGATGTTCTGCTTCTGCAGCTCGAGACGCTGCTTGCGACGCAGCCGATGCACCGGCTGGCCGAGAAAGTAGAACTCCCCGGCCCAGTCCGAGTCGTGCATCCCCAGCACGTGCAGCAGCGTCGACTTGTCGGCGCCCGACGGGCCCATGATGGAGACGAATTCGCCCTCCTGGATCGTGGCAGTGATGCGACGCAGCACGTAGACCTTGTCCCGCCCCTGGGGGTAGGTCTTCTCGACATCCTTCAGCTCGATGAAGCTATCCATAGTCCCTCTGGGGTACGCAAAGGCCGCCCTCGTGAATGTGGAGTCCAAAGGCTATGCCAATCCGATCGAACGCGGCAAGCTTCTGTGGCCGAGTCGGTTACCTCGGCACGCCTGCTTTTTAACCCCGCCGAGGAGTGTCCGCTCGTGGGACGGGCGAAGCGTACTGCGGACACAGAAGACGGCTCGGGGCTGACTTAAGATCCGATCATGCCCATCTACGAGTTCTACTGTGAAGACTGCAATCGCATATTCAGCTTCCTCTCCCGCAGGACGAACACGCGCAAGCGCCCCGACTGCCCCAAGTGCGGGCACCCCCAGATCGATCGGCGCGTCTCCTCGTTCGCCATCTCGAAGGGGCTTCAAGAATCGGAGTCCGACGAGGGGTTGCCGGCCGGGCTCGACGAGGAGCGCGTCGCCAAGGCGATGGAGTCGATGGCCTCGGAGGCCGAGGGTGTCGACGAGAACGACCCGCGCCAAGCGGCGAACATGATGCGCAAGCTCTTCGATGCCACCGGGCTCCCAGTGGGTGGCGGCATGGAAGAGGCCCTCAAGCGGATGGAGTCCGGAGAAGATCCGGAGAAGATCGAACAGGAGATGGGCGACGTCTTCGAAGAGGATCCGTTCGGCGCCGACCCACGAAAGGCGCTCGCTTCTTTGAGACGCCGGGCGGCTCAGCCCAGCGTCGACCCGACGCTCTACGAGCTGTAACTAGTCCGGCGGCTTTCCCGCCGGAGCGGCGTTTGCCGTGGCCTCGTCCGACTGGCTCAGCTCGGGCCGACCCATCCGCGCCTCACGATCGAGCACCTCGAGGGTGCGTATGTAGAGCGCGTCGACCTCCTCGGGGCTGTTCGCGATTGCGGTCATGCCGAGCTTGCCGTACTGGGACACGGCCCCGATCAGGTGGAACAGCACTCCAGACTCGGTCCCGTGGCTGTAGTGGAGCCGGTTGATCGTCAGGATCTCGATGAGGTCTTCGGGCAGTAGTCCTCTGTAGACTTCCGACTTCAAGTTGTCGGTCGCCCGGTAGTACTTGGCCTGGCCGCTGGGAGAGCGGAACAGGCCCGCCGGGTCGTCGAGGCCGCCCCCGGTCAGGAAAGAGAGAGCGAGGAACGGATGGGTGGTGCCGCCCATGCGGAGGTTGATTTCGAGGGCGGTGAGCTTCCACGGCTCCTCGTGGGACGTCCGGTAGGCGAGGAAGTCGACCGAGAAGCGGCTCACGACACCGCGGCTGGCCAGCACCTCCCCGACCCGAACGCCCAACTCGTGGACACGCATCCGGTACTCGGAGTGGGCGGGAAACCGGCAGCCCAGAAAGACCTGGCCCTCTCGTCCCCCCAGGATCTGATCGTGGGTCGAGATCGGCAGGACCTCTCCGCGCGCGCCGACGCGCAGCTGTGCACTGGGCGAGGTCTTGTGCTCCGCCTCTACGAACTCCTCGACGATGCCTCCCATTCGCGAGAACTTTTCGAAGAAATCGCCGTGCGTCTCCGTCGCGACCTCGAACTTGATCGAGTGCATGGCGGCATGGAGAGCATCGCGACTCGTTCCCTCGGGATAGCTGAAGATCGCGTTCCCTTCGCCGGAGAAGCTGTCGTTGAGCTTGACGACGGCCCGCCGCACATCAGGGCGCTTCCCGCGCAGATCCTCGACTGCCTCGATTGCCTCCTGCTCGCTCTTCAGATCCTCGAAGCCCGCCGGAAAATCGATCCCGGCCTCTCGAAACACCGCTCGGCTCCCCGACTTGGTGCCCAGCTCACAGAGAATCGGATCGAGCCCGTTCATCGGGATGTCGAGCAGCACCGCGAGCTTGCGTTCGAGCGGCGTCGAGTTGAAGACGGTCATGTAGGCCCGTGCGGGGTCCTCGATGCCGGACCTGATCCGCTCCAGCAGACGTGGGCGCTCGAGGATCTTTTCGGTCAGCGAGCGAGGCGAAGAGTCGTGGGCGCAGACCAGCGTGAGCCGGCCACGTGCGTGACTCGCGGGGATGCCGGCGAGGAACTGGAAGTAGTACTCGAGGATCATCGGGTGGACGGGCTCGGACGTGACGTACACGACGCGAGCGCGCGGGTTGCGCAGCCGAATCAGCAGGAAGAGCAGGCGCTCCTCGTAGAAGCTGACCCCTTCGATCTTTCGCAGCTCGGCCTGGTCGAGAGTGAGGGATGGAATCACGACCGAGGTGTGGGGCACGTCCTCTCGCATCGTCATGATGTCCCACACCTCGAGCAGGCGCGGCTTGAGCTTCTCAAAGCTTGCGAGCTCTTGCTCGAGGTCGAGTGTCGACGCGTACGGGGCCTTGGGGATCACCCAGAGGCTACGGGGACTTCCAACTCCTCGCTCTCGTGGATGCCCAGGGCGAGGCCGAGCCCCTCGGCTTTCTTTCGCAGGGCTCGCCGCAGGTGGAAGCGGAGCGGGGCCAGAAGCGCATAGTCCGAGGTCCGGTGCAGCTCCCGCGCAATGTCGGGGTGCGAGTACTCCGCCTCGACGATCTCGGCGCGCTCGCGGTACCACTCGCGCGAGACCTCGCCGCGCTCGAGCTTCTGCTGCAGGATGATCTTCTGGCGATCGCCGTGGACGATCTCGGGATGATGGTTGGAGCCCATCACCCTGGGCATCACACCGTTCGCATCACGAGCAAACTCGACCATCGTCAACGCCTCACCCACCGGGCCGCCGACGCCGAGAGTCTCGGTAGCAATCGCGACGAACTCGGCGGGCATCTTCCCGGTCGGAATCAGGTCGTAGAGTCGATTGTCGACGATCCCGAAACGACGGCCGTCCGGCAGCTCGGCTGCGAGTTGTGAGAACCAGGGGTGGACCTGCGCTTCGGCCGTGAGCAGGTTCTCCAGGACGCCGGTGCTCTTGCCGCCCTTCGCATCGGAGCGCCACACGGGACTCGCGATACCGGCCCAGCGGCACATCACTCCATAGGTGTGGCAGACCGCGATCAGCGCCGCCTCTGGATCGGCCAGGATGGCGTCGAACAGATCGAAGAGAGGTTGCTCCCAGGCTGGGTCTTCCCCGAGACCCTGACTCCCATCGCAGCCGCCGCACTTCTCGCGCGGGTCGAGCCGGCCCGGGCCGCCCGTCCCCAGATAGAGCGCAAAGCGTCCGCCCGGCTTCTCGGGGATCTGGCGCCTCTCCCTGACCTCGAACGAAAGGCAGCGGATTCGGAGGTCGTGCTGCTCGAGGATGGGGTGCAGATCGCAGGCGGCGTCCTGTACCGCGTGCACGATCGAGTCGTGCCCGAGGTTGGGCCAGCGATGGTTCAAGTCGAGAATCGCGACGTCCAGAGTGCGCGGGTCGGACGGCGGCAGGTCGGCGGGAGCCTCGATGCGCACGTAGGCGTAGTGCATCTCCTCCAGCGTGGCCACCGGACACTCGTCGATACAGAAACCGGGTCCGTGTTGTTTCTTTGGATAGCAGGCGATCGGCATCTTTACTGTGGGTCGTGCGAAATTGTTGATACTGCGTTATTGACGTGCCAAGACCGGTGACATTGTGCCGCGACCTCGAGCGAGTCTAGCGAGGCCAATCTGGTGAGTCTATCGAGGCCGCGACGGCGCAGTCCGGGTACGCTTCGCTGCGATGCGCTCGCTTACCGGGTTCGCGTTGCTGACGACGGTTGTGCTGGGGACAGCCGCTCCGACGGACGCGGAGGACCATCGACGGGGCCCGTTTGGGTGGCGCGACGAGTTTCTGCTGAGCCAGAAGCGGCTCGCACAGCGGGCGCGAACGCCCGATCTCCTGCGTCCCCGACGATGGCGTGTCCAGATCCAATTCGACTGGGGCAACGACTTCGGCTGGAACCAGGAGCCGCCTGGCGAAACGCCCGAGGATCGCCGCTTCCTCGTCGACGGAGAGCATCGGGTTCTCGATCTCGACGTCGCCGTGAGCCCCGCCGAGCGGTGGGAGCTGGGTCTCAGAATCCCCTATCGGTGGCGAGGTGGCGGCGCCATGGACGGCATCATCGATTGGTGGCACGGGCTGCTGCCCTTCCTTCCCGACAATATCCGCGGCCGCTTCTCGAGGGATCAACTCCGCGTCGAGGGACGGAGCGTCGCGTTCGATCCGATCGAGTGGCGGGGAGAAGCCGGTGGCGGCCTCGGAAACATCGCGCTTCGCGGACGCTACTCCCTCGCGGGAGGGCGGGGTGATCCACGGGCCTGGTCGTGGTCTGCCGGAATCGAGCTGGGCCTGCCCACTGGAAGCGGGCCGTTCGCGAGCGGCAGCGTCGACGCCGGCCTCGAGACGCAGGCGGCCAAGCAGATCGGCGACGCCTGGGATCTCCATCTGGGAGCGGGGGTCACCCGTTTCGGAACCGGTGAGCTGGATGGGATCGGCTACCGGCAGACGCGCGGCTTCGGATTCGCTGCTCTCGAATGGCGCGTCGCACGACGGCTCAGCCTGATCGTTCAACTCGACGGCGCGAGCCGTCTGATCCGGGACATCGCCCGCTTCCCCGCCAGCCACGTGTACCTGCGGCTGGGCGCGAAGCTCGACGTCGGCGACCGCTGGATGCTGGAGGGCGGCTTCACCGAGAACATCAGGCACCAACAAGCCACGACGGACTTCGGCATCACGCTGGGACTGACGCGAGCGTTCTAGGGATTCGTCATCCTGAGCGAGACGCGCAGGAAACCGAGAGTGAAGGAGCCAGCAGGAGAGATGACTCCTCTGGCCATCTTCCGCGCCCTTCATTCGGTCCCCGCGCCGGGCTCCCTCGCTCTCGTCTCCCAGAGGATCTCGCTCGGGATGACGAGTCGGCTCGCTATCGCGGTTCAATCAGGAACGAGGCCATTCGCCAAAACCACGACGGCGATTGACGGATCGTCTCCTCGTCATCCTGAGGCCGGGTCAGTCCTGCACGGGCCGAAGGATCCGCCAGCGAGGTGAGATGACTCCTCTGGTGTCGAGTGAAGAGGAGCAGACGGATTCTTCGCTCCACGTGGGGACGAGCGGTCGATCAGAATGACGCTGCCTTGGCCGTTCTCCGTGTCTCTGCGCCTCCGTGGCATCCGTTGACCGTCGTCGTGTGACGATGTCGGGAGCTATCGCGGTTCGATCAGGAACGAGGGGACCTGACCGCCGCCCGAGCTGACGTTGGCGAGTGACGAGGCCGACAGCCGCGTGAGGAAGCCCTCCACCTCACCCAGGTAAACGTAGGGATCGAAGTCGACGACCAGCTTCTGGTAGCTGATTCCCGCATCGCCGATCACGGGGAATTCCTGTCGGCGCAGCTCGACCTTCTCCTGCACGACGTATGAGCCACGCAGGGCCGTCTCGATGGCAGAGTCCCACTCCGATTCGTCCAGCTCCCAACCGATGAAGACGCCTTTGCCGCCGTACTCGTCGTTCGGCTTGATCACGAGCCGCGCGCGGTGCTCGCGAACCAGCGCGAGCAGGTCGACTTCGCGGTCCTGGTAGCGGGTGCGCCCCTCCGCGACAACTCGCGTCCAGGGGACGTGGACGCGCACGGCCGCTCGCTCGGCTTCGCTCAGCACCGACTGCTGCTTCTCGTCGGTGAGCACGGCGAAAACCGCCTTCTTGTGAATGGGCTTGCAGCGGAGCGGGTTCACGAGTGTGACGGCCTGCTCCCTGATGGCGGCGACGAGCGCGTCGAGCTGGTCGATCCGCTCGAGAAACTCGTTGACGAGGAGCCGCTTATAGATGATGTCGATCTCGCGTCCGTCGTGGCGCAGGCGCCCGCCTTCGTAGCTGAGGTGACGCGGATCGCAAACCAGCGACGGGTAGCCTCGCGCTTCGAAGAACTCGGCGGAGAGGTGGTGCTCCGTGCGCGTCGGCACCTCCTCGTAGTCGACTACGGCGATCGTCGGGAACTCGGCTTCCCCGCCCATCTCGCGGTAGCAACGCACCAACGTCTCGAGCAACCGCTGCATCGAGTGGAAGCGGGTCAGCGTGTGGCTCTCCTGGAAGCGTTTCATCACCGGAAGCTCGAGAAAGACGTCGGTGAGCACCTCGTTGTAGGCCACGCCCGCCGGGGTCTCGGCGTTCAGCTCGACGAAGTTGTACGCCGATTCGGTGAGGAAGGAGTCGAGGCGCCACAACGGCGAGCTGGGACGAAAGCCGGGGTCGATCGATGCGAGCTCGCGTTCCTCCGGACGGACGCCCACGAGATCGAACAGCGCCGGCCCGAGGTGGGCCTCGAGCTTCGAAACGGCCGTGAAGATCAATCGGCAGACCTGCCGGACGTGCTCGTACGCGTCAGCGGACACGAAGTTCGGCCGGGCGAACTGGCAGAGGGGCCGCCCGCCGAAGCTCAGGCGAGCGGCGCTCAGTCGCTCGAAGAAGCGCTCCTCCAGCTCCTGAGCCAGAGCGCGGTCATCACGCAACAGGTCGTGGTAGCTCTCGGCGGCACGGAGGGTCTGCTCGTCCACGGAGGGCGCATTCTAGTACTCTGATCCGTAAGTACGGTGTCGCACCGAGAACGCCGAGGCGCCCGGATGGCAAGGAGCCGAAGAGGGAAAATACCGGGAGTATTTGACCGATGAGCGACGCAGCCAGGCGGGATGCATCGGCGGTCGCAGCGGTATCGAATCCCCTGTTACAGGCCACTAGCCCCCGGGACTTTGCGGGCTGCCGCAACGGGAGAGCCAGTCGCGCGGCGCGAGCCATTCCTCGAGAGCCCGCGCCGCTGTCGCATGGCCGAGCGCATTCCAGTGCCCACCTTCGGTGTGGTACGGGCTGGCGAGGAGACCCCGCTCGACCTCCCGGAGAGGAGCGGTCAGGTCGACGATCGGCACGCCGGTCGCACGGAGCGCCGCGTGCAGGGACGCGACCACGCGCCCGCGATCCCAACCGGGTGCATCGTGAGCGTAGCGCCGGCGCGTCAACTCCCACGACTGCTCGTTGACCTCCATCTTGGCCGGCACGTAGGCGATGACGAGCCGGCCGTGGCCGACCCGGACGGCGCTGTCCAGCTCCCGCAAGATATGACCCGTAAAGCTCCAGGCGTCGACGACCGCCTCCGGCGGTTCTGGGCTGTACACGAGCAGCTCGACGGGCGGCTCGAGAGAAGCGATCGGCTCCCAGAGGCCGGCAACCGCCAGCCAGTCGTGAACGCGCGGGCGGGTGCGCTCCAGCCGCTCGCGGGCCCAGGTGAGGGCGGCGGAGCCCGAGGCGGCGCCTGGTCCCGGATCACCCGGCTCATCGGGAGGAGGCGAGGGGAGCGGGACGTTGACGAGCTGGGCCACCCCCTCCCGTGAACGAGAAGAGCGGCTTCGGCGTGCGCCCGACGCTCGCACGAGCGTTGGAGAGCACGTCGTTGTAATAGAAGAGCAGCACGACGATCTCGGGTCGATAGCGAGACACTTCCTCCCGAAAGAAGAGGAGCTCCTGATCCGTGCTGTAGCCGACAGTGCCTGCGTTGATGACTTCGTAGCGACACCCGCGGTCGCGGAGCCGGCGCTGCAGCACCTGAGAGATCGCGTCTTCGAAGGCCACGGAGTCCCCTTCGGCGAAAGAGTCTCCCAACACTGCAATGCGGCCATGACCCACGGCAGGCCGGTAGCCGCGATCCTCGTCCCGCAGACCCAGTCGATTGATCGAGTAGTCCCCATGCGGCAACGAGACCCGCGCCCCGGGCTGGTGCCGCCAGCCGAGCAGCGGATCGAATTCGACGTAGCTCGTCGCTCTCCCCGCCGCCGACCGCCAGGCGATCCTCGCCGCGAGCTCCAACGAGCCCAGCGTGGCCGCCAGCGAGGCGATCAGCAACGCGACGTTGCCGAGCCAGGTACCCGCGCGCATCGGCGCGATCGTGGCACGGCCCCGCTTGCGTTGCTACTATCACGCCGCTTCTCCCCCCGGGCGGCGCACGCTGCCCGCCCTCGTCGGAGGAACCCTCATGATTGAGCTTCGCGAGCCGCTGGACGAGTTGATCGCCCCGCCGGAACGGTTTACGAAAGACACCAGGTTTCCGCGCGCCAAAGAAATCCGGCTCTACGACACGACGCTCCGCGACGGCGAGCAGACTCCGGGCGTGGCGTTCACTCCCGATCAGAAATACGAGCTGGCCGGGATGCTCTCCGATGCCGGCATCCACATCATCGACATGGGTTTCCCCTCGGCGGCGCCATCGGAACGCCGCGCCCTGGAGCTGATCCTCGACGGTAAGAAGAAGGGACGGATCCGCTCGGATCTCGAGATCATCGTGATGTGCCGTTCGAACGCTCGCGACATCGACATCACGGTCGACACACTCGAGGCGATGGGCGCGCAGGCATCCGCCTGCACCTTCTTCATCTTCACTTCGGGCTCCGATCTTCACCTCAAGTACAAGATCGGCAAGACGCTGCTGCAGCTGGAGGGACGAAAGCCCGAAGAATGGCTCGATCTGCCCATCTCGTTCTACCGGCAGGCCAACATCAACATCGCAACGAGAGCGATCCAGCACGCCCGGAGCCGAGGCGTTCGGGAGATCGAGTTCGGAGGGGAGGACGGCTCGCGGGCCGACGTGGAATACCTGATCGAGCTGGCCAAGGCCTGCTACGACGTGGGCGGGACGCGCTATTCGTTCCCCGACACCGTGGGCTTCTTCGCGCCCGAGGGAGTGGATCACTACATCCCCAGGCTCGTCGCCGCGTTTCCGGACAAGCCGCTCGTGATCCACTTCCACAACGATTTCGGGCTGGGCGCCTACAACACGGTGCGCGCCCTCCAGCACGGCGCCACGATCCCCACCTGCACGGTGAACGGAATCGGCGAGCGCGCCGGCAACGCCCCCCTGCATACGACGGTCATGATGCTGAAGGAGCTGTACGGCATCACGATTCCGGGCTTCCGCTACGACATGCTGTGGGCGCTGCGTCGACGCGTCGAGGAGTACAGCGGCTTGCCCGTTGGGGCGGCCGAGCCGATCATCGGCCACAACGTATTCAGCCACGAGACCGGCATCCACACCGCCGGCATCTCGATACACCCGGCGATCTACCAGGTGATCGAGCCCGAGTCGGTGGGAGGCCGGTTGCGCTTCCTGTTCGGCAAGCACTCGGGTGCGATGGCGATCGAGGCGGTGCTTCAGCAGCACGAGGAAGAGCTTCGGGTGGAGGGCGTGACGATCACTCCCAAGCTCGTGCAGCTGTTACTGAACGTCGTCAAGGAAGTGCGTGAGAAGAAGGCGCTCGTCTCACAGCACCTGGACGGGATTCGCAACTACTACGCGCACCTCGACCGACTCGGTCTCAACGAAGAGGACCTGCTCGCCTACGCGATCGTCCTCGGGCGCAGCCTCGACGAAGCGCCGGGCTGAGTATCGGCCGGAGGCTCGAGAGCAGACGGGGATGACGGAGTCCAGGGGCCCGATCCTCGAGCGTCGCGAACGCTGGAAGATCGGTCGTGTCGCCCTCGGACTGGCTCTCGCCCTGGCCATGGTTGCGTTGCTCAGGCCGCTGCGAACCGAAGCGGCGGAATGGCTCCGCCTCGGTTACAGCGGCGTCCTTGCGCTCACGATCGGCGCCACCGCCTTCCTGGCGAGCCTGAAGGGCCGGGGACGCAGCGAGCAGCTCGCTTTCTACGTCGCTCTCATCCTGTGCGTCGACGGCGTCGTTTCGTTCGTTCGCCCGCTCGGCTGGCCGGCCTGGCCACCCATGGCTCTGCTCGCGGCGGCGCTTGGCATTGCCGAGCCGCTCGGCGCGGCGCTGGCGCTCTGCGGGTTGGCCGGCGCCCTCGAGATCGCGGAGCACCTCCGGCATGGCGGACAGGGGCTCGAACCGGCCGTCGCCGCGGTGCTCCGCTACGCAGCGCTGGCGTTCGCGACGAATCGCTCGCTCGCGCTCGAGAAGGGCCGGCTCGCCGCGGCGCTCTCCCAGCTGGAGAGGCTTCACCTCGGGATCGATCAGTTCAAGGACGTCGAGGGAACGCTGCGCCCCATGGCGCAGTCGCTCCGCGAGGTTTCCGAAGAGGGTCGGCGCGCGCGACAAGTCGAACGGGCCGCCGAGATGGACACCTCCCTTCAGCGCATCGTGTCGGTCGCCCGGCGATCGCTGGACGCCCATGCCGTCGCGTACTTCGAGATCGACAGAGACAAGGACCTCGCCTTCATGCGAGCGTCCGACGGACCCGACAAGCTGATCACGGATTGCTCGATGCCGCTCAGCCGCGATCCGGTCGCGTTCGTCATCGATAGAGGATCGTCCTTCCACGCGACCGACTTCAAACGGGTCCTGTGGGATCTGCCGTACTACAAGCGCGAGGTGAGGATCGGCTCGTTGATCGCGGCGCCGGCGCGGCTCCGCAGCGGCGCCGTTTCGGGAGTCCTCGTGGCCGATCTCCTCGAAATCCAGGGTTTCACCGGAGAGCAGCCTCAGCTGCTCGAGGCGTTTGCCGGGATCGCCGCCGACGCGCTGATCCAGGCCCGCGCCTCGCTCGGGCGCGAGGAGCTGGGCGAGGAGTTCAAGGCAGTCTACGCGGTGTCGAGCAAGCTGGCGACGGTGAAGGACGAGGGCCGCGTCTACTCACTGCTGCTCCGCTCCGCAGGCGACCTGGCGAGCTTCGAGACCGCTGCCGTCGTCGTGACCGACGAAGCGCAGACCCGCTACACCGTCGGCGACGCCACGGGCTGGGCCAAGACCTATCGGGGGCGCGAGGTCGGAATTTCGGAACGCACGTGGGCGGCCTGGGTGCTACAAAGTGCCGCGGACACCTATCTATTGGACGACGTCGCGCGTCACAAGACCCGCATGCCTTTCATCGTACTCGACGAAGCCGGCGCTCGCGGCAACGCGATCCTCGCTCTGCCGCTGCGGGCGGGCGACCGCAAGCTGGGTGCGCTGATCCTGGTCGGGCGCCGGGGAGCCTTCGACACGTCTGTGCGGCGCGTTCTCGGCATCCTCACCAACCAGGCCGCCGCCGCCCTCCAGACGCTGCAATCCCTCGAGCGGATTCGGCAGCACGCGGTGCGCGACGGCCTGACAAATCTCTACAACCGTCGCGCGTTCAACGACCTGCTCGCCGGACAGCTCGCCCGCAGCGAGCGCGACCAGAAGGGCGTCGGCCTGCTGCTCTTCGACCTCGACCATTTCAAAAGGCTCAACGACAGCTACGGCCACCCGGCCGGCGACGCGGCTCTTCGAGAGACGGCGCGGCTGCTCGAGGCGCACCTGCGTCTCGGCGACTCCGCGGCTCGCTACGGTGGCGAGGAGTTCGTCGTCATTCTCCCGGACAGCAACGAGGCCGCCGCGCTTCAGGTGGCGGAGCGGATCCGAAAGGCCATAGAGAAGGACGACCTGATGTTCGAGGGGGCGCGCATCAAGCGCACCGCCAGCATCGGTGTCGCGATGTCTTCAGGCGAGGTGGCGCCAGCCGCCCTCATCGATGCCGCCGACAAGGTGCTCTACGCGGCGAAGGAGGGCGGCCGCAATCGCGTCGTCCTGGCGCCGACGGTCAAGGGATCGCAGGCGTCGTAGCGAAGCTCGCGACAGGAGACGACATTCGAAACCCGACCGGAGTGTCGCCGTTGCGACACTCGGCTCGTGACCGACGGCTACCACAAGATCGCAGAAGATACTGAGATCATCGTCGTCGGGAGCCAGGCCATCGTTGGCCGCTACCCGGACGCACCATCGGAGCTCCCCCCTCTTGCGGCCCGTGTGTGATCGGCGAACGAGCGCCCACGGACTCGTCAGCCCTCGCGACCCTCCGGCACGAAGGCGAGCGCGAACACCACGAGCACTGCGTAGATCGCGGCATTCAGGTAGTAGATGCCGACCAGGTCCCAGCGCGCCAGAAAGCCGGCAATCGTCGGCGAAACGGCGCCGCCGAAGAGCGCAGCGCTGGCAAGCACGCCGAAAGCGGTCGCACGGGATTGCTCTGGCGCGGACCGACTGCCGAGCGTGTAGCAGAGCGTCAGCGATCCGCCCGAGGCGAGACCGAACGCCACCGCGAGCCCGATGAACTGCGCGAAGGACGTGACGTACGCGATCGGCAGGACGGCGCAGCCGCCCGCGGCGAGGCTCGAGAGCAGCAACCCCCGCGGCGAGCGCGCTCGACTCCACTTGCCGGCCAGGGTCGCCGACGTCGCGGCCGCCACTGCGTAGGCCGAGATCAGCGCCCCTGTGTGGAGCGCGAGGCGGCCGGCATCGACTCCAAGCTGCTCCAGCTGCAATGGCAGGATCGGAGTGAACGAGCGGCCGATGAAGTTGACGAAAAACAGGACCACCACGACCGACGCGACCTCGGGAAGGCGCAAGACGGCACCGATCGATCCCTTGTTGGCGGCCATGGCGGCCGCGGCCTTCCCATCACCCGGCTCGCGGAAGCCCAGCAGCACCAGGCCCCACGCGGCGGCGCAGATGGCTGCGGTCACGAGAAAGCTCTGCCGCATGCCCACCAGATCGGCGAGCGTGCCCCCCACCAGCGGGCCGACAGCGGCGGCGAGGATCTGCGCCGCCTGAACGGCGCCGACGGCCTGGCCGGTGCGATCCCTGGGAGCTCCCGCCGAAGCCATCGCGAGCGAAAGCGGCCCGATCCCGCCGAACAGGCCGATGCCCAAGCGCAGACCCAGGAGCTGCACCGGCGTGCGTGCCATCGCCGACAGGGCCAGGAAAACGACGTAAGCACCGAGCGCGAGCAGGGCGATGAGCTTCTGCCCATGGCGGTCGGCTAGACGACCCCACAGGGGCGCCATCAGCCCGGCAGCGAGCGGCGCCGTGCCGATCAGGACTCCCGCCCAGAGCGCCGCGGCGGCATCGTCCGCAACACCCAGCTCGCGGACGTAGAGAGGCAGGAACGGCAGCACGAACGCAAAGCCCATGAAGACCACGAAGACCGTGGCCACCATGACCCGCTGGTTGCGACGCCAGCCTGGGACGCCCGTGTCGCTCACGCGAGCAGCCAGACCTCGCCGATCGCCACTCCGTCGCGAAGCTCGAGGCGTGCGCGATTGGATCCGTCCGATCCGAGGCGCCCGGCGAACTCGGCCGCGCGGGCCAGAAGCACCACCTCGACCGTCGGCTCCCGTTTCACGACGACGTCTCGCCAGCGCACGCCCCGGCTCCACCCGGTTCCGATCGCCTTGCTCGCGGCCTCCTTGCCGGTGATCGCCAGCGCGACGGCTTCAGCACGTCGCCCCAGCTCGTCCGGAAGCAGGGCCGCCTCCTCGGGATCCATCAGCTTGCGGACCAGCCGGTCCCCCCATCTGTCGAGAGACCGCCTCACCCGCGCGACCTCGATCAGGTCGATTCCGATGCCGACGACCACTGATCCCCTCGCCCCGCGCGGAGCGTAGCACGCGCCCCGCGAGCGCCCCCGATACAATCCAGAGCACATGGAGACGCTGGAGAAGCTCGGCCGCTACAGAATCGATTCGCGAGTGGCGCACGCGTCGATGGCGACGGTCTACTCGGCACACGACGAAGCCTCGGGAAGACACGTCGCGCTCAAGGTGCTGGACCCGAGTCTGACTTCGGAGACCGAGCTGCGCACCCGCTTCGAGCGCGAGTTCGAGGCCGCGCGTCGGCTCGATCACCCCAACATCGTGCGGGTACTCGACTCCGGCCACGACCGCGAGCGCCTCTTCATTGCGCTCGAGTTCGTCGAGGGTACGGATCTGGACGTGGTCATGGACGACCCCGCGAGACTGTCGCTCGAGTGGAAGCTGGACCTGCTCCGCCAGCTGATCGACGGGCTCTCCCACGCCCACGGCCTCGGCGTCGTGCATCGCGACGTCAAGCCGGCCAACCTCCGCATCACCCCCGAGGGCGTGCTCAAGATCATGGACTTCGGGATGGCCCGGCTTCGCTCCTCGACCCTCACCCGGCGCGGCCAATTGCTGGGCTCCGCACACTACATCGCACCCGAGCAGCTCGAAGGCGGACCCGTCGACGCGCGCGCCGACATGTTCGCGGTCGGTCTCGTCGCCTACGAGCTGCTGAGCCACCGCAGACCCTTCGAGTCGGACAGCCTCCCCGCCTACATGGCCAGGGTCACGCGCGAGCCGGTGGATCCGGCGCCGCTACCCCAGACCGTCTACTCGCCCGGACTCGAGACGCTCGTGCTCAAGGCCCTCGAGAGGAAACCCGACGACCGCTTCGACGATCTCGATGAAATGCGCGCCGGGCTGAAACGCCTGGTGGCAGGCCACCTCACCCCCGAGACCGGCGGGCCCGGCCAATGAGTTCACGAGCTGTACATTTTAATCATGAACGGTACATTTGGGGGGCTGAACTGTGCATTCTGACGATGAACCGGCAGAAGATTGTGGCGACGGCCGCCCCGTGCTACCTTTTCTCATCCCACCGCCGCCCGACTCGGTTCCGCACGGCAGGCGTCTCCGAAAGGAAACTCGAGCGCGTCGCGCTCATCGGAAGACCCCGAGTCCAGTCGCTTCCTTAAGCAGACAGGCTCGGCGCGCAGGAGCCCTGTGAGTCGGGGGGCTCACTAGGAGAACACATTGGCAGATACGAGTCCCGACGAGCAACGGCTCGCGGTGTTTATCGACTACGAGAACCTCGCGATCGGGGTCCGCGACACTCGTTACCGTAAATTCGACGTCCAGCTCGTGCTGGAGCGCCTGCTCGACAAGGGCAAGCTGCTCGTCAAACGCGCCTACGCAGATTGGAGCCGTTACTCCGAGGCGAAGCGCAGCTTCCACGAGGCCGCCATCGAGCTGATCGAAGTTCCCCAGAAGTCCGTCGGTGGAAAGAACTCCGCCGACATCCGCCTCGTCGTCGACGCGATGGACATGTCGTTCTCGAAGGATCACATCAACGCCTTCGTGATCGCGTCCGGCGACTCCGACTTCTCTCCGCTCGTCTCGAAGCTCAAGGAGAACAACAAGTACGTGATCGGGCTGGGTGTCAAAAACTCGACGTCGGATCTACTGCTCGACAACTGCGACGAGTTCATCTTTTACGAAGATCTGGTTCGCGGGAAGGAGCGGCCGCTGCCCGCCCTCGGCGACATGCCCGACAAGCTGCGCGAGTGCTTCGAGCTCATGGTCGATGCGATCCAGGCGCTCCAGCGCGAGAACAAGGACGTGCTCTGGGGCTCGATGGTCAAGGAGACGATGAAGCGCAAGCGGCCTTCGTTCAACGAGGGCTACTACGGCTTCCGCAGCTTCTCGCACGCCCTCGAGGAAGCGCAACGCCGCGGCCTCGTCACGCTGCGCCGGGACGCGAAGTCCGGCAGCTACATCGTGGAGGACCTCGGTGGAACTCCGGATAAGAGCAGCCTGGCCAGTGACCCACCTCTGGAAGTGGGCGAGATCGCGAACGGATCGCGGCCCCGGCGGCGTCGGCGAGGGCGTCGCTCGGGATCCAGGACAGCGACGGGCGGCGCCGAGGGCGTCGCGAGCGAAGGCGACGACGGCGGAGGCGAGGAGGGCGAAGGCGGATCGGACGAAGCCGGCGAGGCGCAAAGCGCCGGGGCGCCCGTGGCTTCTCCCGCAACTCCGGCAGCCGCGCCCGCGCAGGCCGCATTTTCCTTGTTCTCGTGGATGAGGCGAGACGACACCCCGGCGAGCCCTCAGGCAAAAGAGCCCGTCGAGTCGGACGGCAAGGACTAGTGGCTACGCCGCTTTGGCTCGTGACCGGGGCGGCCGCCGAGGAGTGGAGGGGAGGCCGGCGCGAGACGTCGCGGGTGGAGGGTTCGCGCTAGGCGCTGGCGACGGCTGCCAGCATTTCGGAAATGCTGCGCAGCCCGGCCTGTAAGACGTCTGGCTCGCAGCCGTAGCCGATGCGGATGAAGGAGCTCATCTCGAAGTCGCTCCCCGGCACGATCAGGACGCTCATCTCGTCGCGCAGGCGGCGGCACATCTCGTCCGTCCCCCCCGGGACGGTGCATTCCAGCCAGGCCACCGCGGCGGCGTGTGGCGGAACGACGGAGACGAAATCACGATGTTCGTCGACCCAGGTCAGCAGCGCCGGGAGCCGCTCGCGCAGAATCCCGCGAGTCCGCTCGAGGAGCCACGCCCGGCGCTCCGGAACGAGCGCGTGACGGGCGATGCGATCCGAGAGAATCGCCGGCCCGATCGTCGTGTAGTCCTTGTATCCCCATAGCTGGGCGACGTGCTTCGCGGGCCCGGCCACCCAGCCGATCCGCAACCCGGGCAGTCCGTACGCCTTCGACAGGCCCGCCGTGGCGAGCAGCCGATCGTAGCGGCCCCGAAAGCTCGGCGTCGTGTCGCCCTTCACCTCGGCGCCGCGGTACACCTCGTCGGCGACGAGCCACGCCCCGACCCGATCGGCGGCAGCGACGACCGCGTCCATCTCGGCCGCGGTCATGACCGTGCCGGTCGGGTTGTTCGGATTGCACACGGCGATGAGCCAGGTCTCCGACGTCACGGCCTGCTCGAGAGCCGCCAGGTCCGGCGCCCAGCGATCGCCAGTCTGCACGAGGGGTAACGGCTTCACGCGCGCCCCGAAGCTCTTCGCGAGGCCCCAGATCTGCAGGTAGTTCGGCGTCATCACGACGACCTCGTCGCCCGGTTCGACGAGACTCCAGATCGCGAGGAAGTTCGCTTCGGCCGTCCCGCACGTGACGATCACCTCTTCGGCGCTCGTCGCCTCGTAGGTGGCGGCGATGCGCTCGCGAAGCTCGATCGAGCCGTTCGTCTGCGGGTAACCGAGCAGCTGATCGCCGAGGTCACCCACACCCAGCTCGGAGGGGGTCACGGGATGCACGCCGCTCTCCGAAAGATTGAAGCGGACGAGATGCTCGTAGAGCGACTGTCCGCGTTCGAGGGTGAATGAATCGATCTTCATAGCCGCTCCGTGTCTTCAGTCGTTCGCGCCCGCCCAGATGTCGCCCACCGTGAAGCCGTTTGGAAACGGGTCGGTCGGGTCGACGACGTACTGGGCGAAGCCGGTGATCCACGCCTGGCCGCCGATCGTGGGGATCACCGCCTTGTACTCGCCCACGCGGGTCTCCTCCACGAGCCGACCGGTGAAGAGCGTGCCCAGGATCCCCTCGTGATGAAAGTCCTCGTTCAGGCCGAGCTGGCCCTTGGCGTGCAGAGCCGCCATCTTGGCGCTCGTACCGGTGCCGCACGGCGAGCGGTCGATGACGCCGCCCCAGGTGTCGGGGCGGTCCCAATCGAGCTCGCCCGTCGACACGATCACGGCGTTGCGCCGCGAGGCCTTCGGATCCTTCGGCGGGCCCGAGAGCTGCGAGATCGTGATGCCTGGAAAGTCGGGGTTGAGAGGATGAACGGCCTCGAGCTGCTCGCGCGCGGCCGCCTTGATCATCTCGCCCACGCGCACGATCTCACGCGCCGAGCTCGGCTCGATCGTGATGCCGAGCGGCTCCGCATCGGCGATCACGTAGAACATTCCCCCCCACGCCACATCCACGCTGACTCTGCCGAGCTTCGGAACATCGATGGACGCGTCCGTGTGAACCGCGAACGCGGGGACGTTCTCGAACGTCACCTGCTTGACCTTGCCGTCCTCGACCTCCGCCTCGATTCGTATCAGCCCCGCTGGGCTTTCGAGGGTCAGCTGCGTGACGGGCTCCTCGGACGGGACCATCCCCGTCTCGATCACGGCCGTCGCGACACAGATCGTGTTCGTGCCCGACATCACGGGGTACTCGACCTGCTCCATGATCACGTACCCGGCGGCGGCCTCGGGATGCGTGGCGGGGAGGATCAGGTTGCAGTTGGACGCCGGGTAGCCGCGCGGCTCGCGCAGCATGCGCTTGCGAAGCTGGTCGCCGTGCTGCCGCAGATGGGTCATCTTCTCGAACATCGTGCTGCCAGGCACGTCGACCACGCCGCCGACGATCACGCGACCCGGCTCCCCACAGCAGTGGAGATCGATCGCATGAATCATCTGAGAAACCTTCATCGCCACCTCGCGGAAGTCATCGTCTTTCTGAGCGATGCTAGTCTCCTATCGGAGCGATGAATCCTCACGCTCCTCGGCTCAGGAAAGCAATCGATGGGGTTGATGAAGTTTCGAGGCGTGCTACCGGCGATCACGACGCCGTTCGCCGAGGACGGCGGAATCGACCACGCCCTCGTCAAGAAACACGTCGCATGGCTCGTCGACAACGGGGCCAGGGGAATCATCCCGCTGGGTTCCCTCGGGGAGGGCAACACGCTGCGACTCTCCGAGAAGAAGGAGCTGATCGCAAGCTGTGTCGAGGGGGTCTCGGGCCGCGTGCCGGTCGCTCCCGGGGTCGGGGCCATGAGCACGGCCGAGGCGGTGGAGCTGGCCAAGGTGGCCGAGGCAGCTGGCTGCAAGGGCCTGATGGTGCTCCCCGCGTACGTTCACAACGGCAAGGCCCACGAGAGCACGGCTCACTTCGAGGCGGTCTTCGAGGCCACCGACCTCGCCTGCATGCTGTACAACAACCCGATCGCCTACGGAACCGACATGCGTGCGCCCGCGATCGCCGCGCTGGCCGGGAAGCACGAGAACCTCGTCGCCGTCAAAGAGTCTGGCGGCGACCCGCGTCGCGTGACCGCGATCAAGGCGGCGCTCGGCGCTCGGCTCGACGTGCTGGCCGGCCTGGACGACATGGTCGTCGAGGCCGTGGCTGGCGGCGCGACGGGCTGGGTCGCGGGCCTCGTCAACGCGCTGCCTCGGGAATCGGTTGAGCTGTTCGATCTCGCCCGGAAAGGCGCGGCCGACGCGCTCGCGCTCTACCGCTGGTTCCTGCCGCTGCTGCGGCTCGACACGGTCCCGGAGTTCGTGCAGCTGATCAAGCTCGTGCAGGTCGAGGTGGGCTGGGGAACCGAGAGGGTGCGCCCGCCCCGGCTGCCGCTGCCCGAGGCCGATCGCGCCGCGGCTCTCGAGCTGATTCGCGAGGCGCTTCAAAACCGACCGGGCCAGTAGCCCCGCTACGCCGGCACGTCGCCGGTCGTCCACGTCCCGTCGATGCGGCGCCACAGCTCACCCGTGGGGTTCTTGTCGCGGAGCGCGGCGGGCAGGCGTTCGGATCGGACGTTGTCGTAGCACTCGAGCATCGCGAAGCGAACCAGCGACGCGGGGATCCCGACGGCCGTGAAGCCTGGGTGACCCGTGGCTGGAAACGGCCCGCCGTGGTTCATCCCGGGTGAGACCGCCACGCCCGTGGGCATCTTGTCGTTCAACAATCGGCCGACGCGGCGCCTGAGCGGTCGCGCCACGCGGGCGTAGAGCGCGTCGTCGCCGCCCCCGGTGTCGGTGTAGATCGATCCGGTCAGGTTGCCCTCGAAGCATCCGGCGATGTTCACCATCTCGTCTGCGTCGGCGGCCATGACGAAAAGGTTGGAGTTGCCGAACGCCTCCCGCTGCAGCGCCTCGGGACCGCTCAGGAACGCCGCGCCGCTGGTACGCAGCAGCGTGTTCTGGAATCGGCAGCCGACGCCGTGAGCCTTCCCGCCGGTCAGCAGCTCGGCGCCTGCGCCCTGCAACGCCTGGACAGAGCCGGCCAGGCTCGCGAGCCCCCCCTCACCGAGAAGCGGTGTCGGCTCGCCGCCCTCGAACCGCTCGCGCAACCTGGAGACGAGGCCCTCGGCCGCGTCTCCGGCCTGGAGGACGACGATGCCGGGGTTGGTGCAGAACTGCCCGGTTCCCATCAAGGCCGAGGTGTGCAGCTCGTTGACGATGTCGTCGCTGCGCTCGGCCAGCGCTCCGGGCAGTAGAAACACCGGGTTGATGCTGCTCATCTCGAGGTAGATCGGCTTGCCCGCGTCGTCGGCTGCTTTCTTCAGCACGAGCGCAGCCTTGCGCGAGCCGGTGTAGCCGGTCGCCGCGATCTTCCTGTGAGAGACGAAGTACGCGCCGTCCGCGTGGCTCGTCCTGTAGACGACCTGAACCATCGCCGCCGGAAGGCCCGCGTCCTTCGACGCTGCGAACGCCTCTTCTGCGAGCAGGCGCGTCGTCTTCGGGTGGCTGGGGTGCCCCTTCGCGATCACGGGATTGCCGGCGGCGACGGCGGCAGCGAAATCGCCCCCCGCAACACCGTTGAACGCGAGCGGAAAGTTGTTCGGGCCGAAGACGGCCACGGGCCCACCGAGCGGACCGAAGACCGAACGGATGTTCAGCTTGCTGTCGATGGTCGGCTGGGCCCAGCTGCCATCGCGCGCGGCCGCCGCCGCCTGCCGCAGCTGATTGGTCGTGCGCGGCAGCTCGACGTCAGCCAGCCGCGGCGAAGCGGGCAGGGCCGTTTCCAGATTCGCCGTCGCGACGATCTCGTCGCGACGCGTCTCGATCCGATCGGCGTAGCGCTCCAGAAACTCCGCGCGCCCCGCCGCCGGAACATCGAGCAGCGCATCGGCCGCTTCGGCTCCCGCCTCGACGACCGCGTCCACGTCACCGCGCGTGCTGACCGGATAGGCCTCGCCGAGCGGCTCCCCCGTGGAGGGGTCGATGGCGTTGAAGGTCCCGCTCGCGTCGGCCGGACGCCACTCGCCGCCAATGAGAACCGGCATCGCTTGGGCCATCGGTCCCTCCTGTCTGCGCCGCCGGGGTGCGGCGCCGGGGGATCCTACTGCATTCCGCTGGGTGTGCCGACCCTCGCCACTCCCCAGCCTCCGAAGCTCTCGGAGACCGCCATCAGCAGCTCGTTCTCGCCGGCGCGAAGCGCGAGCGGAACGCTGTCGAACAACCCGATCGTGCCGAGGTAGCGGAAATCGCGCGAGACATAGCCGTTGTCGCCGGCATAGAGCAGGCACCCGTTGAGAAAGACGCGAACGCGATCGCTGTACCCGAAGCGCAGCGGCGTCGTCCGCGCATCCTCCGAGGCGATGATCGCCTTGGCAAAGACGGTGTTCTCGTCTCCGTCGATTCCATGGACGCGGGCGAGATTCGTGATCCCCGTCGCCTCGGCGCGAAGCTCTGTCCAATCCAGCTTGGCCGTATCGGCTTCGCCCAGCTCGCTCTTGCCCGCAAGGGCTGTCTCTTCGAAGACGCTCGAGACCCACCACCTCATGACGGTCGCATCGGGAGTGGTCGCCGGCGCGACGGCTTCGCTCCGGAGCCTCGGCGGGGTGTCCGTGGCTTCGAACGAAAAGTCCGCGAAGCGAGCGTGGGTCAACGGGGCCGGGTTGCGGACGCCCACCTTCCCGGCAGTGATCGGCCGCTTGAGCTCTTGAACCGAAATGGCCGGCTTCTCCATGTCCTGGATGTACACCTCGGCCCGCTTTCCAGACACGACGATTCGAATCTGAATCCACTCGTCGAAGGGGTATTCGACAGCCGCTGAGTAACCCTCACCGTGGTAGAGCTGCCAGGCCGACACGCCGTTCATCACGGGTGTGTACTGGTTTGCGTCGGGCTTTCCGGACTGGTGCGGGCGGATGTAGAAGTCTTCGAAGTTGTCTTCGTCCACGAGCCGCCACACGGCACCCATGAAGCCGCGCTCTCCGCTGACCGCAATCTTGAAGTCGATCGTTCCGTTCGTGAACGCCGAGTCGCTCAAGAGCGCCGAGCCGGCCTTCAAGTAGAGCGCCTGCTTGCCCAGGTAGGTCTCGACCCTGGTCTCCTGCCTTTCGATCCGCCAGCGCTCCGAATCGAACGGGACCGTCTCCGCCGCAGCAGCGACCGGCCCCACAAGTAGCAGCAGCGCCGATACACATAGCCTTCGCCGCCAACACCACGTTCCACAGCCAGCGATGCACGTTCCGTCGCCGAACGGTGACGTCCGGGCCCGACACACTCCAGCCAGGGAATCCCAGGTCTTTCCCAGCTGCCAGTCAGGACTTGGAGCCGGTACTTCCTAAGCTTTCGAGAAACGAGTATTAATAATGATGAAGGTAGATCCGAGATTCGTCGGGGGCCGAAGCCGGCGGGCAGGCGCCCTTGCCTCAGCCGGGCTCGCCGCATTGCTCGCCTTCCTGGGCGCCCCGGTGGGGCTTTTCGAGACGGCGGGAGGTGGATCGGCGCCCAGGTAGGAGCGAACGAGTATGACGTGCTGCGCGGTTGACCCATCCGCAAGCCGGATCGTACCCTCCCCGGAGTCCGCGAGGCCCGCTTCGAACGTGCAATAACGAATGAGTCAAACCACGCGCCAGCTCGGCAGCATCGACTTCGCACCCGCTCGCGCGACGCCCCCGCGCGCCGAGCCTCACCAGCCGATCCACGACTTCCAGACCGGCGCCGGTCTGTAGGGGCCAGACAATCTTGCGATTCTCCGAGATCTACGCCGAGGCGAGTGCGCCCGTCATCTCATTCGAGGTCTTTCCACCCAAGACGGAGCAGGCGGAGGCGCGGCTTCAGGCCGCGCTGCCGAGGCTGGCGGCGCTCGGCCCGCGCTTCATGACGTGCACCTACGGCGCCGGCGGCTCGACCCGCGACAAGACGTTGGGGATCGCTGCTCGCATCAAGGGCGAGCTGGAGCTCGAAGCCGCCTGCCATCTCACCTGTGTCGGCTCGAGTCGCGCCGAGCTGGAAGAGATGTTGGGCCGCATCGTCGCCGCGGGCATCGACAACATCGTCGCGCTGCGCGGCGATCCGCCGCAGGGTGAGAAGGAATTCGAGCCGGCGCCCGACGGTCTGCGCTACGGGAACGAGCTCGTCGAGCTGATCCGTGGGACGCCCGGCGGCGACCAGTTGGGCATTGCGGTCGCGGGCTATCCGGAGAAGCACCTGGAGGCGTCCGACAAAGAGACCGACCTCGCCCACCTCAAGCGCAAGGTCGACGCCGGCGCGGACGTCGTCATTACCCAGCTGTTTTTCGACAACGCCGACTTCCTCTCGTTCCGTGATCGGGCTCGCCAGCAGGGAATCGAAGTCCCGATCATCCCTGGTTTGATGCCCATCCAGTCGGCCAAGCAGATCGGGCGGATGTCGGCGATGTGCGGCGCTTCGATTCCCGCGGAGCTGCGGCGTCGGCTGGACATGACGACCGACGATCTGGAGGCGACCCGGCGTCTCGGCGCCGGGTACTGCCTGGAGCAGGCGAGGGGTCTGCTGGAGCAGGGCGTCTCCGGCATCCACTTCTATGTCCTCAACCAGGCCGAGCAGATGGAGACGGTGGTCTCCCGGCTGGGTTTGTAGTGGCGAGCGGTCACGGTCAGGGGCTCGACCACGTCGCCCGCGCCACGTCGTGACCGACGGGCCGGGGCGCCGCCTCCTCAAAGCGATCGCCCTCGGCCACTTCACCATCAACGTTTGGACCCATCGCGGCTGGCAGCGCTTCCGCGGCAGGCGTTCTCATGTTCTCGCGGGGGAGTGTCGTCGCTGCGCGAAGTGCTGTGAAGCGCCGAGCGTGCGTGCCAATGCCGCCGTCTGGTACCTCGGGTCGCTCCGCCGGCTGTTTCTCGGTTGGATGAAGCACGTCAACGGCTTCGAGTTGGAGCGCGCCGACGACAGGTCCCGGACCTTCGTCTTCCGTTGCACCCACTTCGAGTGGGAGACGCGCCGCTGCGACAGCTACGCCTCGCGCCCTGGCCTGTGCCGCGACTCCGCGACTACCCGCGGGCCCTGCTGGACCAGCCGCGGCCCCAGCTCTTTCAGGAGTGCGGCTACCGCGCTCGCCCGGTCAACGCCGCGGCCCTTCAGGCGGCCCTCGACCGCCAGCCTCTGTCGGCCGAGCAACGCCAGAGACTGCACCGCGAGCTGGACCTGCAATAGCCCCCAGGTGCCCCCGCGGGTGCTATTCTCACGGCTCGCAAGCTACTCTTGCATTGAGAGTTACGCCCTACGGCCAGAGAGGATTCAAACGTTGAGGTCCCGAGCGGCATCACATGACCGAAGTGGGATTCGTGGCGTCGGCTGCGGCGTTTGCCGCTCCGAGAGTGACGATCCGAACCGCTACTGACGCGGGGCGGGCTCGCGAGCGTGATCTCGTGCTGCGCGCCCAGGGCGGCGAAGTCGCGGCCTTCGAAACGCTGTACCGGGAGAACGTGAGGAGGATCTACGCTTTGAGCTTCAGGTTGGAGAGGAATCCACAACGCGCAGAAGAGCTGACCCAGGACGCCTTCGTGCGCGCCTGGAACAAGCTCGACAGCTTCCGGGGCGACAGCGCGTTCGCCTCCTGGATGCACACCCTCACCACCAATCTCTCCCTTTCCGATCGGCGCAGCCGGGTGCGGCGCGGAGCCCGGGAATTCGCCACGGACGATCTCGAGCCGTTGGCAGCCGTGGAGCCGGGACGCCCCGAGGTCGGCGTCGATCTCGAGCGGGCGCTTCAGCGGCTGCCGCGTGGCGCGCGCCAGGTGTTCGTGCTGCACGACATCGAGGGGTACAAGCACGGCGAGATCGCTACGCAGATGGGCGTGGCCGTCGGAACGTCGAAAGCCCAGCTGCACCGGGCTCGCAAGCTGCTCCGGGAGGCACTCGAAGGATGAATTGTGAACAGATCCACGAGCGTCTCGACGACTTCGTCGCCGCGACGCTGAACGAGAACGACGAGGCGACGCTGGCAAGGCATCTCGCCGAATGCCCAGCCTGCGCCGCGGAGGAGCGAGGCTTGCGCTCGCTCCTGGACCAGGCCGCCGAGCTGCCGAGGGAGATGATTCCCGCCCGAGACCTCTGGCCGGGGATCGCGGCGCGCCTCGAGCGTCGCGGCAAGCTGCTGAGCTCCCAGCCGCGCGCGACCCCTCTGGCCTGGCTCGCGACGGCCGCGGCAGTCGTGATTGCCGTGTCCGCCACGCTGACGACGCGCGAAGGGGGAATCATCCCGGCGCCTCAGACGCCCCGGCTCGTGCCCGCCAGCCTCGGCACGCAGGGGGTGCTCGCGGCGGAACACGACTACGAGCAGGCGGCCGCGACGCTGATGCGGGCCATCGAACAGGACCGGGATGCGCTGTCGCCCGAGACGTTGAAGGTGGTCGAGGAGAACCTGCTGTTGATCGACAACGCCCTCGCCGACGTGCGGCGGGCGCTCGAGAAGGATCCCGCGAGCCGCGAGCTCACGTCGCTGCTGACGGCGACGCACCGACGCAAGCTCGAGACGCTGCAGCGTGTGGTTCGTCTTTCGCAGCTCTAGAGGAATCGAAAGAAGGGAAGGACGTCATGAACAGGACACTGATCTTCAGCGTGGCATTCGCGGCGGCGTCGGCGACGACATTCGCTGCCGAGGACGTGGACGAGCGTCACTCGGCCGAGCCGAACGGCTTCGTCGAGATCGAGAACAACGTCGGCTCCGTCACGGTGATCGGATGGGACCAGGCCGAAGTGCAGGTGAAGGGACGGCTCGGCTCGGGTGCAGAGGGTCTCACGTTCGAGACCCACGGCAGCCGCACCGAGATCGAGGTCGAGGTGCAAGGCAACCCGCACGGGGTCCGCTCCGACCTCGAGGTGTACCTGCCGGCCGGCAGCCGCGTCGAGATCGATTCGTTCGCGGCCGACATCGAGGTGCGCGGGGTGTCGGGACGTGTCCGGGCCGAGACCGTCAACGGCTCGATCACCGTGGAGGGATCCGCCGAAGTGGTGGAGATCGAGTCCGTGAACGGTAACCTCGAGATCTCCGGGCCGGCGCGGCGCGTACAGGCCGAGACCGTCAACGGCGACGTGATCATCGAAGGCGCGAGCGGCGACCTCGAGACGTCGACGGTCAACGGGGAGCTGACGGTCGCCGGGGGCTCCTTCGAGCACGCCCAACTCGACATCGTGAACGGCGAGATCCGCTTCCAGGGCGCGCTCTCAGCTCACGCTACCCTGGAAATCGAAACCGTGTCCGGCGGGGTCGACCTAATCCTTCCCGGCGACGTGGCCGCCGACTTTGCAGTGTCGACATTCAGCGGCGATATCGAAAACGATCTCTCCGACGCCACGCCGGAGCGGACGAGTCGCTACACGTCGGAGAAGGAGCTGCGCTTCTCGACGGGCGCGGGTGGCGCCAAGGTCACGGTCCAGACTCTGAGCGGCAACATCACCATCCGCAAGCGCTAGGGTCGCTCGGGCACCGCTCCGGGGCAGGCCACGCTGACCAAGGGCAGCGGTTACCACCGCTGACCTTGGTATCACGTTCACCAAAGAGGCCTGCCCTACGCGGCACCTCTCGCTCAGGCTGACGGATCGTCCACTCCACCACGCCGATGTGTCGCCTTTCTGATCCGAGGCCATTGACGTTCTCAGGGGCCACGGAGCCACGGAGGGCTCCAGGAAGCGCCGATCGGACCCAGCCGCAAGCAGCACCCCCACTGCCTTTTCTCTGTGTCTCAGTGCCTCTGTGGCCGCCGTCGATAAGCCCAGCTTAGAATAGCGCCCACGACCTACCACTCGTGGTCACCCGTGGGCGCCTCTGATCGCCCCCGCCACGGAGGAGAGAGAGGCCTTGCCGAGATCGTCTGGCGACGGGATCGACTTCGACGTCTGGGGTTGCCGGGGTTCGCACAACATCACCCCGGCGCGCTCGCAGATCGGCAACAACACCGTCTGCTGTTCGATTCACAAGGGCGAGGACCTGTTCGTCCTCGACGCCGGACGCGGCCTGCTGATGCTCGGCAATGCGATGCTCGAGCAGAAGCGCTTCCACAAAGTGAAGCGCATCCACGTTCTCGTCACCCACGCCCACCTGGACCACTGGGAGGGACTCAAGGACGTCAACTGGTTCTGGCGCCGCGACAACGGCATGGAACTGAGCATCAACGGCAACCGCCAGACTCTCGGCGCGATCCGTCGCGGCTTCGCCCACCCCTCCTACGTACCGCTCGACATCCTCGCCTCCGGCACCGTGGAGTCGCTGCGCTTCGTTTCGCTCCGCGCCGGGCAGGACCGCAGCCTCGGCGGCTTCGAGGTGGGGACTTTCCCGCTCAACCACTACAGCGGCGATGGCGCCTCCAAGCAGTACCTCGACACGATGGGCTTTCGCATCAGCGTGGACGGCGGGCCGAGCATCGCGTACCTCTCGGATCACGAGCCGGCGCCGACGACTCGGGAGATGGAGGACCAGATCGTGTCCGAGTCGAAGCTCGCCATCTTCGATGCTCACTTCGGCAGCGTCGCGGAGCACAAGTACGGCCACGGATCACAGGAACACGCAGCGCGCATGGCGCGGCGGCACGCCAAAACCCAGGTGCTGGCGTACCACCTGGGGCCGATGTACTCCGACCCGCAGCTGCGCAGCTTGTTCAGGCGCCACGGCCGTGGCCGCAGCAACTTCGAGATGGCGCGGGAAGGCCGCACGCTGCGCTGGAGCGATCGGGGCAAGCGTTTCGTGGCGACGCGCTAGCGATGAGCACAACGGAGAAGAACGCCAACTCCAAGGCCCGACACGACCTCCGCACGCCCATCAACCAGATCATCGGGTACGCCGAGCTGTTGCAGGAGGAGGCCGAGGACTCCGGCCACGACGAGTACGTCGGCGACCTGGAGAAGATCCAGAAGGCGGCACGCCGGATGATCGAGCTGGTCGACGAGCACCTGTCGCCCACCAAGGCGGCCGGCGCCGTCGAGCAGGCCTCTGTTGCCGACGCCCCGCCTCCGGTCGCAGCCGACGCGCCCCCGCGCACGACGGAGGATACGGCCGACGACCTACCGGCCAGGCGGCCGGGCACCGACCGCATCCCGACGGTCAAGGCCCCGCTGCTCGTCGTCGACGACAACGAGATGAACCGCGACATGCTGTCGCGCCGGCTCAAGAGCCGTGGCTACATCGTCGAGACCGCGGAGGACGGCTACGAGGCTCTCGCAATGATCGACAAGGGCGCCTTCGACCTGGTGCTGCTCGACGTGATGATGCCGGGTATCAGCGGTCTCGAGGTTCTGGAGAAGCTGCGCGTGGACAAGGGGCCAGCCGAGCTCCCCGTGATCATGGCGACGGCGAAGGACACCAGCGAGGACATCGTGGCGGCGCTCAAGCTGGGCGCCAACGACTACGTCACCAAGCCCCTCGACTTCCGGGTCGTGCTGGCACGCGTGCAGTCGGCATTGTCGCTGAAACACGCCACGGACGAGATCCAGCGTCTCGCCGAGCACCTGGAGAAGCACAACGTCTTCATTCGAAACACTTTCGGCCGCTACCTGAGCGACGAGATCGTCGAGAGCCTGCTGGAAAAGCCCGAGGGACTTGCGCTGGGCGGCGAGCGCCGGCAGGTCACGATCCTGATGTCGGACCTGCGCGGCTTCACGTCTCTCGCCGAGCGCGTGCCGCCCGAGGTGGTCGTCAAGATCCTCAACAACTACCTCGGCGAGATGGCCGAGATCATCATGAAGTACCGCGGCACCATCGACGAGTTCATCGGCGACGCGATTCTCGTCATCTTCGGCGCCCCGGTGCAGCGCCCCGACGACGCTCAGCGCGCGGTCGCTTGCGCCGCGGCGATGCAGCTGGCGATGGAGACGGTCAACGCGTTCAACCACGAGAACGAGCTACCCTCGGTCGAGATGGGCATCGCCGTCCACACCGGCGAGGTTGTGGTGGGCAACATCGGCTCGCAGATGCGCGCCAAGTACGGCGTCGTCGGCACGACCGTGAACCTGACGTCGCGTATCGAGACCTACACGGTCGGTGGTCAGGTGCTCGTCTCGCAAGCGACCCTCGACGCGGCGGGAGACGTCGTGGAGATCGGTTCGCGGACGCTGGTGAAGGCGAAGGGCGCGAAGGAGCCGATCCCGGCCTACGACCTGCGCGGCATCGGCGGCGAGCTCGACGTCCACCTGCCGGTGCGCGAAGAGAAGTTTCTTCAGCTCGAGCGCGAAATACCCGTGCGCACGTTTACGATCGACGGCAAGCACGTGAGCGACACGGCTGCGCCGGGCGCGTTCGTCTCGCTCTCTGGCCTTGGCGCCGAGGTCCGCGCCGAGACGCCCATCCCGCCGCTGACCAACGTGAAGTTCGTCGTCACCGGCCGGCACGGCACCGAGATCGAAGGTGATCTCTACGCCAAGGTCGTCGAGTCGCCCGAAGCGTGCAAGGCCACCTACGTCGTGCGCTTCACATCGAGCCCACCCGAGGTCGATGAATATCTCACCCAGGTGTACGAGTCGCTGGGCGGGTAGCACGCCAGCCTCCGCCGATCCTGGGGCGTAGCGCCTCCAAGTGTTCGCAGCGCTTCTCGTTCTCGGCGGACTCGGCATGATCGTGATCGTCATCGTCGTCGTCTCGGCCTGGCGGCGCGCTGCGGAGGAGGAGAACCCCAGGCGCGACGAGTGAGCGACCGCCGGGAGCCCAACCGCGGCGGACCCCTCCAGGCGGATCGCCGTCGGGCCGGATAACTGGCGATGTTGCAGCCCTGCAACCCCCGTTGCAGGCCTGCGGCCCGAGAGCCCCGGCCCCAACCACGGCGAGCCCGCCAAGCCCCGGTGGGCCTTGCACTTGGCGCCGGCGCAGGGTCTTGGCACGAGCGCTGCACCTGGAGAGGCCCGACGCCGGCGCCGACGGTTTCGCGATAGGGCGAAAAGGGTCGTCCGCGGCAAGGAGGACAGGATGAATTGGAAGAAGGTGGTACTGGGCCTGGTGTTTCTCGAGTTCGCGGGGATGACCGCGTGGGTGCTCACGAAATACAGCTACCTCGATTTCTTCGAGTTGATCGGAGCCAACGCCGCGACGCTGCTGCTGAGCTTCGACCTGGTGATCTGCCTGACGATGATCTGCAGCTGGATGATCCGCGACGCGCGAGCCCAGGGGCGCAGGGCCTGGCCCTACGTCGCCGTCGCCGCGACGTTCGGGGCGGCCGGGCCGCTGCTCTATCTGCTGTTGGGGCGCCGCTCGGAATCGAAGGTCGTCACGGTCAGTTAACCTTGGCCCGCCAGAGCGTCGGCCGGGTCGTGCGCCGCGAGGACCGTGGCCCGGACCGACGCGGCGGCGAAGGGGTTGCGAAGATGCCCGAGGACCAAGCTCCCGAAACGCCGGGCCTCCGGCTCAACCGCTCCCGCTGGCGCTACGCGGCAGCTACGTTTGCCGTGGGCGCGGCGTACATGACGGTCGCTCTCCTGCTCGGCTTCGAGCTGCGCGTGGGCGGGCGAGACGTGACCCTGCTCGGCGGGATCGTACTCGAGCTGACTTTCGGCTTGTTCGGCTTCTGGATCGGCCCCGGCGTCGAGGCGCGCGGCTGGGAGCGTCACGCTGCGGCGGAGCGCGAGTCGCAGCTCCGGCAGCTCTCCGAGCTGCACGCACGGCTGGCCCAGACCGAGAAGCTGGCGGTCCTGGGTCAGGTGGCCGGAGCCATCGCTCACGAGGTGCGCAACCCGTTGGCGATCATCCGCTCGCTCGTCCAGACGCTGGGTGACGAGGCCGAGATCGGGGATTCGACACGTGCGACGTGCCGCGAGGTCGTCGAGGAGATCGATCGGCTGGCAAACGTGACCCGCTCATTGATCGGCCTGGCACGACCCGTGCGGCTCCAGAGATCGACGCTGGCCGCGGGAGAGGCGAGCGCGAGCGGGGACTCCATCGAGCTCGCGGCTTCGACCCACGCCAACCAGATCCGCTTTGCGGTCGCCGACCGAGGACCGGGAGTCCCGGACGCGATCCGCGAGCGGATCTTCGAACCGTTCTTCACGACGCGGGCCGACGGGACGGGACTCGGCCTCGCGGTAGCGCGCCAGATCATCGAGGCTCACGGCGGACGCCTCGAGTTGGATCCCGACTAGGGCCCCGGAGCCCGTTTCGCGGTCAGCCTGCCGCGTGGCGCGGAGGCTCGCGCCGTCGCGTGAAGCCGCGCGTCTTCGTCGTCGACGACGAGCCCAGGATGGCGGGCGCTATCGCGACCGCGCTGGAAGGCGAAGGCCTCGATTGCACGATCTACACCGATGCCGAGGAGGCGCTGCGCAAGCTCGCGGATGCGGTGCCGGACGTGCTCGTGACGGACCGCCGCATGCCCGGCATGGACGGCCTCTCCCTCATGCGCGAGGCGCTTCGGAACAACCCGCGCCTCCCCGTCATTCTCGTGACGGCCTTCGCGGACGTCCCGTCCGCCGTGACGGCGCTGAAGGAGGGTGCGTTCGACTACCTGGCGAAGCCTTTCGACAACGAAGAGCTGCGCGCCACCGTGCGCCGCGCACTAGAGCGCACGAGACTCCTGCGCGAAAACCAGCTGCTGCGGCGCGGAGCTGCGCAGCCGCCACGACGCCGAGATCGTGGCCGAGAGCGACGCCATGCGTGCCGCGCTGGAGATGACGGATCGTGCGGCCACGTCCACCGCAACGGTGCTCATCGAGGGCGAGAGCGGCACGGGCAAGGAGCTCGTCGCACGCCGGCTACATTTTCGAAGCGATCGCGCCGCAGGCCCTTTCGTCGCCGTGAACTGCAAGGCGTTCGCCGATAGCGTCCTCGAGAGCGAGCTCTTCGGCCACGAGAAGGGCGCGTTCACCGGGGCGCAGACCGCCCACGTCGGCTGTTTCGAGCGGGCCGATGGCGGGACGCTGTTCCTCGACGAGATCGGAGAGACGAGCCTGGTGTTCCAGGCGAAGCTGCTGCGCGTACTTCAGGAAAGCGAGGTGCAGCGCGTCGGCGGCCGGGAGCCGCGCAAAGTCGACGTGCGCATCGTCGCTGCCACCAATCGCGAGTTGAGAGCCGAGATCGATGCTGATCGCTTCCGCGAGGATCTCTATTTCCGGCTGGGTGTCATCCCCATCCGGTTGCCGCCGCTCCGGGACCGTCGCGAGGAGGTGCCTGCCCTGGCCCGCCACTTCCTCGAGTCACACCGCTCGAGCGAACGACCGGGGCTGCGGCTGACGCCGGAGGCCGAGGAGCGTCTCACGCGCCACGACTGGCCGGGCAACGTTCGCGAGCTGGCCAACGCGATCGAGCGAGCCGTCGTGCTGACGCCAGGAGAAGAGCTGGGCGCCGACGCGATTCTCCTCGAGCAGCGAACGGCGACCGCGCCGGCGGGCGAAGCGACGCTCCAGGAACACCTGGACGACGCGGCCAGGGACCGGATCCGGAGGGCAGTCGACAGACACGGAAGCCGACGCAGCGACGCGGCGCGCGAGCTCGGCGTCGACCGCACGACGCTCTTTCGCTGGATGAAGCGACTCGGGCTCTAGCCTCTACCCGGGGGCTACTGCTTCGCCCGGGTCTGGATCGACTCGATGGACTCGACCAGGCAGGTGATCTTCTCCTGGGCTTTCTTGTCGCTGTAGTTTCCCTCTGGTTTTTTGAACGCGTCGCCCCAGACCGGCTTGTCGGTCACGCCGTGGCCTTTCACGTCGGTGCGCCCGTCGATCATGCGATGGATCTTATCCGCTGGGAACTTCCCGCGATTGCGGCGCGCGATGCCCGTCAGGTCGTCAGGCACGAATCTCAGCTGATCGGCCACCGGCCCCTCGCCCTTGCCGTCCACACCGTGACACGGCACGCAATTCGTGCGGAACAGGGTCGATCCGACGGCACGGCGCTTCTGTTTGGCCTCCTGCCCGTCCGGAGTCGCGCCCAGAAACATCGGCGCCACAAGAAGGAGCAGCCATGCTGCGACCCGCATCTTGTTGACGAACCCCTCCGTCGGTCTTCCATGCCCCTGGGGAGCAGGATCGAGGCCAGTTTCACCGTGTCGCCCGAGCAATCCAATGACCCGGCGTTCCAGCCGGTCCTCCCTCGACCCCCAATCCCAGTAGAGTCGTTTCGCGGCCACCTCCTCCCATGCCCCCTCCCTCGAGGCGCCGCCTCTCAGGAGACTCTTGCACCAGGATTCCCGAATCCGCGCGCCCCGTTCCGTCCACGCGGCCCCCATCGCGCCTGCGGGCCAAGGGGCGCGCCGCGCGCCACGCCTGCTCGATCGCGTGCGTGAGACGATCCGGGCGCGACACTACAGCCCTCGGACGGAAAAGGCTTACGTCTTCTGGATCAAGCGCTTCATCCTGTTCCACGACAAACGGCACCCGGACGAAATGGGTGCAGGCGAGATCACGACGTTTCTCTCGAAGCTGGCCACCAGAGATCGCGTGAGCGCCTCCACGCAGAATCAAGCCTTCAGCGCGGTGCTTTTTCTCTATCGAGCGGTCTTGGGCCGCGAGCTCGAAGGTATCGATGGGGTTGTCCGAGGCAAGCGTTCAGTTCGTCTCCCCCTCGTCCTGACGCGGTACGAGGTGACGGAGATTCTTCGTCACTTGCACGGCGTGCCATGGCTCATGGCATCGCTGATGTACGGGAGCGGTCTGCGTGTTCTCGAAAGTGCTCGATTGCGCGTGAAGGATGTGGAGTTTTCGGGCTCACGGCTCACGGTGCGCGACGGGAAGGGGCGCAAGGACCGTGTGACTCTGCTATCGGCTTCGATAGCGGCCCCACTTCAGGCCCACCTCGAAAGGGTCAAGCGACAATATGTGCGGGAGCGAAGGGCGGGAGGCGGGTTTGTACCGCTGCCCCACGCACTCGACCGAAAGTATCCCCTGGCTGCGGGCGAATGGGCATGGCAATGGGTCTTCCCGGCCACCCGAACCCACCGTGGGCGCGACGGCCAGGTGTATCGGCACCATCTTCACGAGAGCGTCGTCCAAAGGGCCTTTCGTCAGGCGGTCCGAGCGGCGGGCGTGCCGAAGCCAGCCAGCTGTCACCCCCTGCGGCATTCCTTCGCCACCCACCTGCTCGAGGCTGGATACGACATCCGCACCATCCGGGAGCTACTCGGTCACAGTGATGTCAGCACGACGATGATCTACACCCACGTCCTCAACCGCGGCCCCGGCGGCGTCCAGGGCCCCCTTGATGTCCGCTCCTGAGGTCACTCTCGCAGCATGTATCCAGCTATCTGGCGAGCCTTCGCACGATAGCATTGCGCGTATGCCCACTCCTCAAATCGCAACCCGCCGCCCTCCAGGCACTTCAGCCAACCCCGCTTCACGCTTGTTCAACGCGCTATCAGGCGAGCTTCGCTCGTATATTCAGTTATACAAGTCGTTCACTAAGTGTTAGCCGGACAGAACGTGAGAAGGGTACGTGAGTGACGAAAGACCCTTCGGCGAGGGTTCGTGCCTACGTAGCATCCATGATCACTATTGGGTGGGCGGTACCGGGAACGGTGGCCACCGTCGATCACGGTTGGATGCTGCGCCGTCAGTGGGTTGGGCTGCCAGAGCCGAGTCCGTACCTCGGGGATCTGACGGGCCTGCTGGGTGGACTTGGCATGTTGCTAGGTCCCCCGGCTGGCCTGTTTCTGACAAAGCACTTCAGCGCCGCGGCCCGTCCGGTCTCCTATTTGGCTCTCATTCCCATGTACGTCGTGCTCGTGCCCTGGTCTCTGCTTGGCCTGGGGCTGGTTCTCTATTGGACGAACGTCCTCGGTGTAGTCCCGAAATCTGTTGAAAGTTGAGTGGCGGCCTCTCCGGCCCGATGGGATCATCGGGCTGGATCAAAAGAGGAGAAAGCCGCCATGAAGAAAGCTATCAGCAGACGAGCCATCCCCCAAGAGGTTGTTGGTCAATTAGCGTCGCCGCTGGCTGAACTGATGCGTCAGACGCTACTCGAGACTGTGATCGCGAGCGGAACGATCCAGGCGATCGAGATGCTGCGTGCTCAGCAGGAGGTGCTGTGCGGGCCACGCTACAAGCAGAACGCGGATCGCAAAGCTCATCGCCACGGAACGACGGTCGGATCGCTGGTTATGGGCGGACGTCGGGTGACGCTGCCGCGCCCTCGGGTTCGGTCGGTCGACGGCCGCGAGCTCGAGCTGCCGGCGTGGACGGAATGGTCTCGTGAGGATCCACTGAAGCAACGGGCCCTCGAGCAGATGATCCTTGGCGTGTCGACACGAGGCTACTCGGGTTCGTTAGAGAAGCTTCCGGTCGAAGTCCCGGAACGGGGCAAGAGCCGGAGTGCCGTCAGCCGGCGTTTCCTCGAAGGAACACGGCGACACCTGGTGAAGCTGCAGCGTCGCGATCTGTCAAGACTGGAATTGGCGGTGCTGATGATCGACGGAATTCACTTTGAGGATCACGTCGTTCTGGTGGCGCTCGGCTTCGAAAACGACGGGAAGAAGCAGGTCTTGGGCCTGTGGGAAGGGGCGACCGGGAACGCTCGGGCCTGTAAAGCCCTGCTCGAGAATCTCGCCTCACGCGGTCTGCAGACGAACCGCAGCTTGCTCATCGTCCTTGACGGAGCGAAGGCTCTACACAAGGCTTGCAGGGACGTCTTCGGAGGCCGTGCCTTCATCCAGCGCTGCCAGGAGCACAAGAAGCGGAACGTTGCCGACCACTTGCCGGAGTCGATGCGACCTGGTGTGCGACGGGTGATGAGTCAAGCCTACGAGTGTCGCGACGCTAAGCGGGCAAAGCGGCTCCTCGAGGCTCTCGCCACCCGTCTCGAGTCCGAGCATCCTGGCGCTGCCGCCTCCCTGCGCGAGGGCCTCGACCAGACGCTCACTGTCATCGAGCTCGAACTCCCCGAACGGCTCCAGCTGTCGCTGCGAACAACGAATCCGATCGACAACCTCGTTGGCAGCGTCCGCAGAGTCTCGCGGCGCGTGAAGCGCTGGCGCGGAGGTCGCATGATTCTCCGCTGGTGTGGCGCCGCCGTGTTGGATGCCGAGCAGCGCTTCCGGCGTATCAGAGGCTACCGAGAGATGCCCAAACTGATCGCTGCCCTCAGAGCACGAGACGCAGCACTTGACGAGAAGGAGAACGCCGCTTAGGACGTGAACTGCCGCCGCTCAGTTTCAACAAGCGACGGGACATCACCAACGTCCTCCGACATTTCGGAGTATCACCGCTCGGCGTTCAACCCTCGGCAACGGTGCTAACGACCTTGACCTACGCTCCGGTCAGCTTGGCGCTTGGTTTCTGGGGAGCGGGCTGGAGAGAGAACAATCTGAAGAGGGAGCTCGTGGTTCTGGCCGCAGCCATCGCCCTGGTGGTGGCCTTTATTCGGCTGATTGGTCCAATGCCGTTTCTATGAAAGCGAGTCCACGTAGCGTTCGTCCTGGGAGCCGGCTAACGAGCGGATGAAGCAGACAGAGCGCGCTGAGGATGGCCCGCCGGTTGAGGGCGCCGTGCGGGCCAGTGTCATCGTAGGGCGCTCAGCTTATCCGCAGTGTTAGCCCGACAAGTGCGAGCCCGATGAAGAAACGACCGCTTCGGCATGGCGACGTGCACCCGGCGCATGTCCTTCGGGACGAGTACGGTATGCACGCTGCCAATCGCCCAACGATCGTAGTCGATGCGGAGGAAGTACCCGAGGAGTTCAGGGTTCTCATCCCAGCTGTCGAGAGGTGGGCGATCCCTTGCGACGTCACTCGAGGCGACTACTTCGAGAAGCAACCCGAGGAGAACGTCGCTGCCTTCTGGTACGAAGTGCTCCCTCACGTTGACGCGATCAACGAGTGGCTCGACGCGCAGCCGGCTGATGTGGGCGACTGGTCCGAGGCGGCCGTACACTTCATGTATTTCCTCAAGGCCCACAGCGAGGCGTATCAGCCCACGGAAGAGGAAAGGCGGTTGTGGGCGGAACGAGACGCTGCATGGGAACGTAGTCGAGAAACAAAACAGGCAGTCGATCGAGGGCTTGCCGCATTCCGGAACAAGGACTACACAACCGCGGCGGAGTGTCTGGCTCCACATGCTGACGATCTCGATCCGGTTGCGACAGCGAAGCTCCGGTACGCCTTGAAGAAGGCGGCGGGCTAACGAGGGGATGCAACTGACAAGGCTCCCGAGGTGGGCCCGCGAATGAGGAGCCGTGCGCGGTCCATCTTCACTGTAGGTCGCCTTGCAGCTGATCCCCAGTGTTCGACGGACAACGATGGACGTTGACTACGACGATTCGGACGCGATGGCGCTGCGCTCGCGCCTTCGGTCAGCCGGGCTGGCGTTCGGAGCGAGCCTCGTGGCGGCTCTCCTTTGTGTTCCATGCTGGGCGGTCGTCACCTTCTGGGTGGCGTTTGCTCTTCCTGGAACAAGCAACACACCGCTGGTCGTCGTCGGCCTTCTGGTACCCCTGGTCGTCTTCCTGATTGCGTGGGTCCGGAGTGCTCGATGGCTCACTCGCTGGGCTGCGGGTCGCTCGCCGAGAGGAGTGAAGCAACCGACACCCAGACTCGGGCTGGCGATCAGCGGACTCGCTGTTGGCGTAATCGGGTTGTGTCTTGAGGCAAGCAGCCGAACATACGACGCGTGGTCATGGAGGATCGAGCTCCTGTTGCTGCCTGTTGTCCTTGGGGTTGCGGGAGCAGCGCTCGGCAACCTGCGTGCCTCGATCGGAATCGAGGAGACTCGGCAGTGTGAACCATCCCGCCTTGATCGTGCGCATGGGCAGACCAGAGTGCCCCGGGAAGCCGTCGAACGAGCAGTTGCAACTGACAATGCGCGCTGAGGTCGGCCCGTCGTGCTCGCGTGTTCGGCCCGTCGTCACTGTAAGGCGCCTTGCAGCTGAACTGCAGTGTTGAGCAGCGTGAAGGGACCTCTCGCGTTTGGATCTTGATGTTCTCGACTGGCGCATTCGAGTCGATGTAGACGCCACACGCCGAGCCCATGCCGCTATTCCACGCGGCGGCCCGGAGGACTGTGGTTGCCTCTACTGCAAGAACTTTGCGGCGTCGAGAACGCGCGCCTATCCCGTAGAGGCCCAAGAACTGTTCACCCGGCTTGGCATCAAGGCAGACAGAGAAACAGAGATCGGCACACCACTCCGGATCGCTAGCGGACGCTGGCTCTATTGTGGCTTCTTCCATTTCGTGGGCAAGATCATTGCGGGAGCGGGCTCGTGCCTTGTGACCCGAGAGATCATCTTGCGACCACGTTTCGTCTTGAGCTTCGCCTTCATGCGGAGCGTCGCTTCGAGCTTCGAATTCGACGTTGGTGGAGAGTCTTTCTTTTCTCTCCCCAGAGCCACGAAACCGTCGATTCCGGTACGTTCCAAGTGCAGTAGGTTCTTTTCGGAACGGTAGCCGGCATCGGCCAGGGCACGCTTGGGCTTCTCACCGGTGTTGGCTTGAGCCGTTTTCAGCATCGGCTCGAGCTGACCGACATCCGCAGCGTTGTTGGTCAGCCCGGTCGCAACGATCAGCTGCGATTTCTCGTCGACGGCGGCTTGGGCATTGAAGCACTGCTGGTAGCCACTCGAATCCTTCATGATGCGGCTTTCGGGATCGGTGAAGTTGTCCTGCTTCTTGTCCGGAGGTACGCCAAATCTCCTTTTGAACTTTGGCCCTCGCTTCGATTCCTTGTCATCCCCTGGCCGACGTCCGGCCTGCTGATCTTCTTCCTTCTGACGGGCCTCCAGACGTGCCTTCGCTGCTTGGATTTTCTTGAGCCGTGAATCTCGGCGCGCCAGCTCTTCTGGCAGTTCGTCGCCACGAAAATCAGGACCAAACTCGACGTCTTCCGCAGCATCTTCTTGTTTCGCAAGAGCGGTGATAGCCCGAATCTCTCGACGGAGCTGTTTCTCCGTTTTCTTCATACGCTCGTAGCTCATCGCCTTGTGCTTGCTGGCATTCGCCTTGACCTTCGTTCCATCCAGAATCAACGTCCCAAGCTTGACCAAACCCACTTCTTGAGCCAGACGCACGACTTGGACGAATACAGATCGAAACTGGGACAAATGGTCACAACGGAAATCACTGATCGTCCGGTGTGCCGGGAAATTGCCTCCGCTCAAATAACGGTATGCGACATCCTCTTCCAGCTTCTTCGCGATCCCACGAGACGAAAACGTCCCTGTCGCATAGCCGTAGATCAGAACCTTCAGCATCATTCGAGGATCGAATCGTCGGTTCCGACGTCCATCGCCCTCGTAGCGCTCGTAGAAAGCACGCACATCCATCGCCCCCACCGTATCCGAGATGAAAAACGAAAGATGACCCTCCGGAAGCCAGTCTCGTGGATTCGACGGAAACAAACTCGATTGGTCAGGACTGTACGGACGGAAACTCGTTCCCATAACTTCAAAAACGCTCATTCACCCGATTTCGTTCCTGCCGCGCAGACTCCTAGGTGTGGTTGGGCTGGCACTGGCCACCGCGCTCTCATACATCGGGTACCGTGTGGCTGGGTGGCAAGGCTTGGCGGGAGCCGGTGTCGTCGTCGCGCTCATTCTCGCGGTTGGAGCGTGGAAGCTCCTGCAATACTAGTGGCCAGGTCACACTTCCCGCTCGCTCACTCTCGAGTCCGGGGAAGCCGCCGAACGAGCAGTTGCAACTGACAATGCGCGGAGGAGCGCCTCGAGGGCCATCCGTCTTCCTTGAGTCGCGCCTTGCAGCTGAACTGCAGTGTTATGCGGACAGCAGGGAGCCCTAGCAGTCCGTGGTGAAAGTGCCCTTTGAGCGGGCCTTACGTGACAAGTGCATGTCTTAGTGTTCGTGCATGGCGATGGGCAAACATAAGAAACGTCAAGAGGCGTTGTGGGTGCCGACGAGCGATCTGCCGCGGAGCCCTGGGCATCCTTTCTATTCGCGTTTGAATAGAGCGCTGGAGTCCGAGGGCTTCGACAGATTCGTGGAATCGCGATGCCGCCGGTTCTATGCGGCGGTTCTGGGGCGTCCGAGCCTGGCCCCTGGACGCTACTTTCGGCTCTTGCTGGTGGGGTACTTCGAGGGCCTGGACTCCGAGCGTGGGATGGCGTGGCGTGCAGCGGACTCGCTTGGGGTGCGGAGCTTCCTGGGGCTTGGGTTGGAGGAGCGGGCCCCGGAACATTCGACGATCTCGCGGACCCGGCGGCTGATCGACTTGGAAACCCACCGTGACGTGTTCACCTGGATCCAAGAGCGCCTGGCGCAGACGGGTCTTCTGAGCGGAAAGACGATTGCGATCGACGCGACGACGCTGGAAGCGAACGCGGCGATGCGGAGCATCGTGCGTCGGGATACCGGAGAGACCTACCAGGAGTTCTTGAAGCGTCTGGCGAAGGCGTCTGGCATTCGCACGCCCTCTCGGCAAGCGCTGGCGCGGCTGGATCGGCGGCGCAAGAAGAAAGGCTCGAACGAGGAATGGAAGAGTCCGGCGGATCCGGACGCGAAGATCGCCAAAATGAAGGATGGTCGTACCCATCTGGCCCACAAAACCGAGCAGGCCGTGGACCTGACGACGGGGGCGATCGTGTCGGTGACGGTCCAGGGCGCGAACCAGGGCGACACGAGCACGCTGGGCAAGACGCTCAAGGACGCCGAGACTCAGATCGAGCGCGTTCAGAAGCGGACCCGTGCTTGCCATCCCGGAGGCCTGCAGGAAGTGGTTGGCGACAAGGGTTACCACTCCACTGCGGTTCTCCAGGAGTTGGACGCTGCGGGGCTGCGTGCGTACATATCCGAACCCGACCGTGGTCGTCGGCGATGGCGGGGCGACACCGAGAGCCGTGGCCTGGTGTACGCGAACCGTCGGCGAAGCGGCGGGGCACGAGGTCAGCGTCTGCACCGCCTCCGAGGAGAACGGGTGGAGCGACCCTTCGCTCATCTCTACCGAACCGGCCGCATGAGACGCACGCACCTTCGCGGTCACGAGAACATCCTCAAACGGGTGCTGGTCCACAGCGGTGCCTTCAATCTCGGGCTGCTGATGCGCCAGATCGTCGGAGTCGGGACGCCGAGGGGCCTGCAGGGCCGGCTCCATGACCTTCTGGCACAGCTCCTTCACCTCTGGAACCGCCTGACGGCCATCACAACGGCTCCTACCAACCACGAACAGCTCTCGCACAATGCCCGCCACTCAGCTCCGTCGCCCTCCATCGCCGCCTCGGAAGGGCTTTAACCACGGACTGCTAGGTACGAGAGCGATGGGCACTACAGCTCGCGCGGTCGGAGTCAGCCTCGCCGTCGCCCTAGTGTGCGGCACCATCGTTGGCGCCGTGCTAGTCCTGTCTAGTGACCCGCCTCTTCCCTTGTCGGAGAGGCTCTCCCTAGTTCGGCTGGGCCAGGCCCTCGTGATTGGGGTGATGGCGAGTGTCTTGGTCAGCGTCCCACTGGGCATTGCTGGGGGTAAAGCGGACCCGGTTTTCTTGGACACGAAACTAGGGAAAGTCATCTTGTTCAAGGAGACTCGATCGATGAAGCAGGTCAGGCGCAAGAGGTCTGAGAGGAAGAAGGGAGTGGGCGAGACGGAGGGAGCCCGGAGGGCGGCCGGAGTTTCGCCCACCGGCGGCGCGGTGGTGGGCGCCTTGGGTCCCGGGCAGCGTTGGAGCGTGGCGCGCAAGCGGGAGGTCGCACTGCGGCTGCTGCGCGGGGAGTCACTCGAAGCGCTGTCTCGTGAGCTGTCCGTGGAGATGCACCGGCTGCAGCGCTGGCGTGATCAAGCCATGGCCGGGATCGACGAGTCGCTGCGGGAGCGCAATGGCGACCCGCTGAAGGTGGAGCTGGACGCGGCGGTCAAGCGGGTGGGCGAGCTCAGCATGGAGAACGAGCTGTTGCGGAAGAAGATCGGGGCGGCCCGCCCTTTGGCCTTCGGGAGGTCGCGGCGATGAGTGCGGCGATCTCCCCTGCGACAGGCCGGGCCTACGGGGTGGAACGGGTGTGCCGGGTGTGGAAGCTGGCCCGCTCGAGCTACTACTCCCAGCTCGGCGAGGCGGCTCCCGAGATGGTCTGCGCTGGCCGACGTGGTCCCAAGCCCAAGGTGTCTGACGAGGAGCTGTTGCGGCTGATCCGAGAGGACCTGGCGGCCTCGCCGTTCGTAGGAGAAGGACATCGCAAGGTCTGGGCGCGGCTCAAGGTGCTGCGCCAGGTGCGCGTGTCGCGCAAGCGGGTGCTGCGGATCATGCGTGAGCACCACCTGCTGTCGCCGCGTCGGGTACGCCAGGGCGAGGGGCTGCTCCACGAGGGGACGATCACAACCGATGCGCCCAACCTGATGTGGGGGACGGACGGGGCGAGAGTTCTCACGGCAAAGGACGGCTGGGGCTGGATCTTCGTCGGCGTCGAGCACTTCAACAGCGAGTGCGTCGGCTACCACGTGTGCAAGAAGGGGACGCGCTACGAGGCCCTCCAGCCCATCGCCATGGGGCTGACGCAGCTCTTCGGCTCGGTCGAGGCGGGTGTGGCTCGTGGCCTCGAGCTGCGCATGGACCACGGGACGCAGTACCTCTCGGACCACTTCCTCAACCAGCTGCGTTTCTGGGGCATCACGCCCAGCTTCGCCTTCGTCGAACAGCCGCAGACCAACGGAGTGGCCGAGCGTTTCATCCGGACTCTCAAGGAACAGATCATTCATGGCCGCGTCTTCCACACCCTCGAGGAGGTGCGCCAGGCCGTGGCTGCCTTCGTCAAGCGCTACAACCAGCAGTGGCGCGTCGAGAAGCTGGGATTCCTCACCCCGCGCGAGGCCCGCGACCAGCACGGCCAGGGGAAGGCCGCGTGAACCTCGAGGTCATCAAAGAGGGGCTACCCCAGGTATGGACTCACCCCGCCGCGTCGATCCTGGGGCATCCTCGTGCGTCGTTTTCGGGATCGTCTGCCAAACGAACCCGAGATCGTCAAACTGGTGTCCAAGAAACCGGGCGCGGTACAGGCATTGCTGGGGGTCTCTTCGTAGGCACCATTCTGCGAAAGGCCTGCGCCCCCCGTGCCAACAATAGGTGAGACAGATGGTCATTGGAGTTTAGTGTAGAGGGGCGGGGAGGTTCTGAGATGGAACGACCCCTGCTGGAGAAGGAGAGCTTGAAGGAGATGGCGGAAACGGAGGGAGCCCGTAGGGCGAGCGGAGTTTCTGCCATCGGCGCCGGGGATGTCGCCGACCCCGAGGTGGTGGAGAAGCCGAAGCGGCGTCGGTTCAGCGCAGAGTACCGGCTGCGGATCGTGCGGGAGGCGGATGCCTGCAAGGCCCCCGGCGGGGTGGGGGCCTTGCTGCGGCGTGAAGGGTTGTACTCCTCGCTGCTGTCGGCGTGGCGCCGGCAGCGTGACGCGGGGGCGCTTGCAGGACTTCGATCGAAGAAGCGTGGGCCGAAGGCGAAGGCGGCGGACCCCCGAATGAAGCGGCTCGAGCGTGAGAACACCCAGCTCCGTCGGCAGCTCGAGCAGGCGGAGACGATCATCGAGATCCAAAAAAAAGTTGCTGGGATCCTGGGGATCCCCCTGAGGACCTCCGAGCTCGACGAGAAAGACTGATGGCTGCCACTGTCGTGCTGCCCCGCGAGGCCGCGACGGCTCCTGTGTGCCTGGCCCTGGGCCTCAACCGCGCCACGGTCTACCGCCGGAGAAACCCGGCAAAGGGCGCTCGCGCGGAGTCAGGGCCCGAGCCGGGCTCGGCCGGGGTCGCTTGGCCGTGGCCAGGAGGTGCTCGACACGCTGCACTCCGAGCACTTCTGTGATCGAAGCCCCGTCGAGGTCTACGCGACGCTGCTCGAGGAGGACCGCTACCTCTGCTCGGTGCGCAGCATGTATCGCATCCTGGCCGACAGTAAGGAAGTCCGCGAGCGGCGCAACCAGCTGCGCCACCCCCGCTACCACCGGCCCGAGCTCGTGGCCACCCGGCCCAACCAGGTCTGGTCGTGGGACATCACCAAGCTCAAGGGCCCGATCAAAGTGGACCTACTTCCACCTCTACGTGATGCTCGACCTGTTCAGCCGCTACGTGGTGGGCTGGCTGCTGGCAACGAATGAAAGCGCCAGCCTCGCCGCACGATTGGTCTCCGAGACCCGCCAAGCAGAACGTCCGCAAGGGGGATCTCACCATCCACGCTGACCGCGGCACGGCGATGACCTCGAAGACCCTCGGCGAGAAATTCATCGACCTCGGCATCAACAAGACCCACTCGCGTCCCCGGGTCTCCAACGACAACCCCTTCTCGGAGGCTCAGTTCAGAACGCTCAAGTACTGGCCCGGCTTCCCTAGCCGTTTCGAGTCTCCCGAGCACGCACGCCAGATGAGCCGGTCGTTCTTCCCTTGGTACAACCACGAGCATCATCACTCCGCGCTGTGCTACTTGACGCCCGCGGTGGTCCACCACGGCCAGGCCGAACGGATCCTCGCCGAGCGACATCGCGTTCGAGCGGCTGCCTACCTCGAACGACCCGAACGATTCGTCAACGGCCCGCCCAGGCGCGAAAAGCTTCCCGAGGCGGTTTGGATCAATCCGCCCGAGAAAACGACGCACCAGATTGCCCCAGGATCAACGAACAGAAGAGAAGACGACCCTGAGGTCGTCCCGATTCTTACCACCCACGCGCCCATCATCCGACCAGGCGCCATCAATCACGCCGCACGAGTCTGGCCGGCGACTCACTAAATGCGGCCGGCCACTGTCTCAAAGTCGTTGACACGTACCGGAGCGGGGGGACCCCGAGATTCGGGAAGTCATCGTGAAACCCTACCGCGTGGTCTACCGGAGGCGACTCCGCCAAGTTGAGATCGTCACCGTATTCAGAGCGTCAAGGCTCTTTCCTGAGCTGGGGTAGGCAGCGGCCGAACAAGCAGTTGCAACTGACAAGGCGCGCTGAGGGTGGCCCGCCCGTGCTAGCGGCAGTGCGGGCCATCGTCACTGTAGGGCGCCTTGCAGCTGAACTGCAGTGTCGGACGGACAGACCGGTTGGGGCACAACGCATCGCTAGAATCCGTGAGTGCGGATCACCGAGCTGATCTGGCCAGAAGATCGCCTGGCCCATATTGCCCGTCACGGAGTCACTCCGGAGGAAGTTGAAGAGGCATGTTTCGGTAGGCCGTTGGTTCTCCGGGCTAGGTCGGATGGCAAGAATCCCGCGTACTACCTGCTGGGCGAGACTGAGAGTGCCCGCCACCTTTTCTGCGTGATCATCCACTTCCCCGGCGGGGCCGGATATCCAGTAACGGCGCGCGACATGACGCAGAGGGAGAAACGGCGGTATTCTGAATGGAAGAAGCGATGATGCAGAGGCTGCCCAAGACCGACTCGATCGAGGAACTCGCCCAGTTCTGGGACACGCACGACATCACCGATTTCGAGGGGAGCCTCGAGGAGGTTTCGGGTGTCGTGTTTGCCAAGGCGTCGACGAACGAGCTGAGTATTCCGCTCGAATCAGCCGAGCTTGCTCGCATCCGCCACATTGCTGCTTCGCGTGGGGTTGACGAGTCGGCCCTCATCCAGGAATGGGTTCGCGAGAGGCTCAGCCAGTCATAGGGACCTTTGGCTCCAGTTCCCTGCGTGCCGTCCAACGCGCAGTTGCAGCAGACAGGGCGAGCTGAGCTTGGCCCGCTGGTGCTAGCGGTTCGGGCCAGCGTTCTTGCAGGCCGCCCTGCAGCTGAACTGCAGTGTTGGACGGGCTAGCGAAGCGATGAGCCAGTACACGGAGGCATACGCTGAGGTGTTCGAGGCTCTCGGGATTCGACTCACTCCAGAGGACGGCTGCCCCGAGACTGAACTCCTGGAGGCGGAGGATCGCCTTGCGTTGTCGATACCGGACTCCCTGCGGTCCTACTACCGTTTGGCGGGTCGCGAACGCATCCTGAATCATGCGCACAACCATCTTCTACGCCCGGCGGAGTGGGCGTTGGCGGGGCAACACCTGACGTTCCTTGATGAGAACCAGGGTGTTGTAGTGTGGGCGATCGACACCGCGAATAGCGAAGACCCGCCCGTATTCCAGGGATCTTCGAGTGAGGGTGACGAGTGGCATCCCGAACACGATTCGTGTGCTCGCTTTCTGCGGGTCATGCTTCACTGGCAAGCTGCCATGGGGCCGCGCCATCTGGCCTGCGTGTCCCTCGTGACGAACGTGGAGCCCTCCTTGGACGATGCCTGCCGTTTCGCTGGTCAAGTAGGAGAGCTCCGTGCGTATTCCCAAGACGGCGTTGCCGTTTGCAGCGTGAAGTCGAAGGGCTCTTGGCAGTTGTGGGTCGCCGGATCGGCGCCTTCCGCTCGCCGGGTTCTTGCGGACGTCGGTGTGGACTGGGATACGAACGTGGGTAGGGTCTAGTGCCGAGGCCGTCCAACGAGCAGTTGCAGCAGACAAGGCGTCCAAGGTGGGCCCGCAAATGAGGAGCACTGCGCGGGCCGTCTTCACTGTGGGCCGCCTTGCAGCTGAACTGCAGTGTTCGCCCGACAGAACCAAGACGGGAGCTTTCGAGAGTCTGGCTATAATATGGCCAGATGCGGTTCGAGATCGTCCTGGCACCTCAGGCCGTTGACGACCTGAAGGCTCTCCGTTCGGACTTTCGCGCCGGTGTCCGGAACGCAATCGAGCTGCATCTGCGTCACGAGCCGACGAAGCCAAGCAGGAGTCGGATCAAACGCCTGCGAGGCCTCGACCGGCCTCAGTATCGACTCAGGGTGAATGAGACGAGGGTGTTCTATGACGTCAAAGAAGAAACGGTCCAAGTCCTCGCAATCATCTCGAAAGAGCGGGCGGAAGCCTGGCTCGCAGAAGAGGGTGTCCCGACCTCGCCGCGTAGGCCTGGCGAAGATGAAGGATGACTTCTCGCGCTACCTGAAGCTGGCCGCCGGCGAGGAGATCGTGATCACGAAGCACGGGCGTGCCGCCGGGGTCTTGATCGGATTCGAGTCCGAAGAGGACTGGTTCGAGTATCGGCTTGAGAATCATCCCGACTTCCTTCGCCAAATCGAAGAGGCTCGCGCTGCACTCCGGGCCGGCAAGGGAACCCGTCTTGAAGACCTCGCCCTCTAGGTGTGGGAGCGGGCGAACGAGCGGATGCAACTGACAAGGCACGCTGTAGTTGGCCCGCCCTGGCTGGATAATCGGGCCAGCGTCACTGTAGGGTGCCTTGCAGCTGATCCGCAGTGTTAGCCGGACTGGTGCAGGAGGCCGCTGTGACGAGGAGCAATGGGTCATCAGGGCTCGGGTCTGATGGCCCGGTGGGTGAGGTATAGATGGACCTGAAGCTACTCCTCTCTACTTTCAGTTTGGTGTTTCTTGCAGAGCTCGGGGACAAGACGCAACTCGCCACACTGAGCCTGGCAGCGTCTAGCCATTCTCGGGTCTCGGTGTTCCTGGGCGCAGCCGGCGCGCTTATCCTCACGAGTGGGATTGCGGTTCTGGTCGGTGCGGGCTTGACCCGCGTCATCCCAGAGGTGTGGATTCACCGAGCAGCGGGAGTGGGGTTCATCGTCATGGGGGTGCTCTTCTTGGCGGGCAAGGGATGAGGTCCTTCACCTTTCTCAGCCAACGAAGTAAGTGGCGCCCCTGGCGCCGGCTAACAATGCGTTGCAGCAGACGGGCGGCGGAGGTGGCGCGCACGATGGCCACTGCTGCCGTGCGCGCATCATCAAGAGTCGCCGCCCGCAGCTGAACGCAGTGTTGGCCGGACAAGAAGTGGGGTCGGACGGCGGAGTGGAGTACGGGCTTGGCCTGCCCGACGCGTATCGGCTCGCCGCCGCTGCTCTATACGATGAAGCGTTTAGCCAAAAACTTGGATCCATCATTCGAGACCGGCAACGGTGCCGCGCCGTTCTAGCCGAGAGCCTTCATCAAGACCTCGCGATCGTAGCCATCGAGAATGACCACCTCGTCGGTCTGGCCGGGTTCCACCTTGCGGGCCGTTCATTTACCGGTGGTGGAACGCTGTCGACCCTTGTGCGGCACCTCGGTCTCGGCAGAGCGCTCTGGGCGGCCATCCTGATCCCCATTCTCGAACGTAAGCCTAGGCCTGGCGAGTTGCTGATGGACGGCGTGGTCGTAGATGCGTCCGCTCGCGGAAGGGGCATCGGTGGTGCGCTCCTTGATCGCGTGGTCAGCTATGCCCGCGAACGAAGCCTGACCAGCGTTCGGCTTGACGTTGTCGACAGCAATCCTCGTGCCCGCAGGCTGTACGAGCGCAAAGGGTTCGTTGAGGTGCGTACGACTAGAACACCCTATCTCCGCAGCTTCATGGGATTCGCCGCGGTTGCGACGCTTGCCAAGGAGGTGGGCTGACGTGGAGCCGGCCAACGAGGAGTTGCAGCAGACAAGGCGGGCTGAGGTCGGCCCGCGAATGAAGGGCGCTGCGCGGGCCAGCGTCTTTGTAGGCCGCCTTGCAGCTGAACTCCAGTGTCAGACGCACTTGTCGTAGGTACGACGTAGTTATAATGTAATGGATGAGCGAACTCCGCTTTTCCTGGGACTCTCGCAAGGCGCAAGCCAACCTCCGGAAGCCTGGCGTCGCCTTCGAGGAGGCCCAGAGTGTGTTCTTCGACGAACACGCGCTGTTGATCGACGACCCCGAACATTCCGCGGAGGAAGAACGATTCGTAGTCCTCGGGATGAGTCGTCGCTGCGTGTTCTCCTGGTCGCTCACTGCCTTAGATCGAGTGGTGATGAGATACGAATCATCAACGCCCGCAAGGCCGAGAGATCAGAGACGGCGCAGTACTGGGAGAGGTTGAAGAGATGAGGAAGAAGTATGACTTCTCGGAGGCGCGCAAGAACCCATACGCCAAGAGGCTCAAGAAACAGATCACCATTCGGATAGATGAGCCGACAGTCACCTATTTCAAGAGAGTGGCAGAAGAGAGCGGCATCCCGTATCAGACATTGATCAACCTGTACCTGCGGGATTGTGCCGAGAGCAACCGCACGCTATCCGTGGAGTGGAGTGCTTCTGCCTAGAACGGCGTCTAACGAGCAGTTGCAGGAGACAAGGCGCGAAGGTGCGCTTCGTGGGGCATCCTTCTTCATTGAGTCGCGCCTTGCAGCTGAACTGCAGTGTTCGACGGGCATAAAGGCTGACCGAACGAGAGGAATGACAGGTGGCTGACGCGGCGCAGGTAGTCGCAACCCTTGCTGCTGTCTATATCAACCTGGCCGAGCATCCCGCGCGACTCGAGTGCGGCGTGGCTCTTGCTGCCCGAGTGTTCGGACCGAGTTACAGGCGGGCAGCAGTCATGCAGGCTGGGTTAGCCCTCGTTGGCACCGCTTCCGGCCTCGTGGCCTGGGACGCCGCTGGACGAGTCGAGTGGCTTGTTGGCTCAGCGCTCCTATTCTTCGTGGTCCCGTTCACCTTTGTCGCGATCATGGGAACCAACGAACGCCTCTTGAATCCCGCTCTCGATCGAGAATCCGAGGCGGCTCGCGTTCTCTTGGTCAAGTGGGGTCGCCTTCATGCCGTGCGCAGCGTGACAGGGGGAGCGAGCTTCTTGGTGTTCGTGCTCGCATTGGCAGCTTGAAGTCTGTCGCGCATAAGTCCGGGGAGCCGTCGAACGAGCAGTTGCAACTGACAAGGCGCGCTGAGGTTGGCCCGCGGTGAGGGGCGCTGCGCGAGCCCGCGTTATCGTAGGGCGCCTTGCAGCTGAACTGCAGTGTTCTACGACTCGTCGAGAACGCCGACTAGGTTGAAGGATCGCGAACGCGGAAGCGCCTGAGAAAAAAGCGCAGGGTCGAAGAGTTCCGGGAGGATGCCTTCGAGGTCGAGTACAAACTCCAACCGCAGATGTCCACGGGAGACGCCGAGGAGTTTCTCTGGTCGTTCATTGAAGGGGCAATTGAGGCCAATGGCCTCGCCTGTGGCGGCGGTGGCAAAGATTCGGACTGGGATTTCTGGGTCATCCTCGATGGCCGGGGCAGCCCTAGCCAGACTCAGCGCCAGGCAGTTGGGGCTTGGCTGGCGCGTCAGCCAGAAGTGGTCTGGCACCCAGCTCGGCGAACCCTTCGATGCGTGGCATGGGCCCGAGCCGAACGACACTGTGGACCGTGACACGCCTGTTGAGAATAGGGCGTCGTAGAACGAGCAGTTGCAACTGACAATGCGGGAAGGAGCGCTTCGAGGGTCATCCTTCTTCATTGAGTCGCGCCTTGCAGCTGAACTGCAGTGCTATGCGACTGAACCGACAGAGATCAGCTACGCGTCTCACGCTGTATCCCAGCGCAGCAGTAGGGTCTTGTGCGAACGGTAACTCGCCTAGCTCGAGCGGCCGTGGCTACTGGCGTCAGCGCCGCGTTCGGCCTGCTGTTTGGTGGCTCTGGATCTTCGTCTTCGCCTACTTGTCATGGACGATTGCGCACTCCGATTCCTTTCTCGTATGGATGCTCCTCTTTCTGGTTTCAGCGCTACTCCTCATGGGTTGGGTGACCTTCGGCGCCAAAGGCACCCGCGCCATAATCGTCCGGAAACCGCAGTTGCTTCTCGGCACCGCCGGCGCGAACTGGCTTGTGGCAGGTAGCTGCATCGGACTAGTGACCGGCTTCGTGGCCCACACCTGGTTGATCGTCAGCATCAGTGTCGACGAGTCCTTGCCGGTTGCCGTCCCCCTCGGTCTGGCCCTAACTGGCAGTCTCGCGACCGCGGCCCTTGCCGACGACCTCTATCTGCGCCGTCACCCTTCATCCGGAAGCAGCGCCACCGAACTTCATGGATAGCCCCTGGACGTCGCATAACGAGCGGATGAAGCAGACAGAGCGCGCTGAGGGTGGCCCGCCGCTAGTAGCGGAGCGGGCCAGCGTCACTGTAGGTTGCCTTGCAGCTGAACTGCAGTGTTATGCGACTTGAACGCGGATGAGCTACGACCTTGACGTCCGTTCCCGACCTGATGACGACGACCGGATCGCTTTCTCCGAGGCCCATGCAGCCGTTGCGGCACTACCGGGCGTTGTTGGGTCGGGACCCGCCGTCTTCCTTTTGGATCGGCCCGACTCCGGAATCAACCTGACCAGTGACCTCTATGACGAGACAGAAGACGAGGACCTCGACCAGGCACCGCGCCAGGTGAGCGTGGCTGCCTTCTCGATACCTTACGGCTTTCTAGAAAACACCTACCCCGTCGCTGTTCGAATGGCGCTCGAATTCGGTGACAAGTTCGATTGGGTTGTGCGCGACCTCCAGAGCAATCAGGTCGTTACGAAGGACTCGGCCTTGAAGCCAATGGAAAGCGCCCGCGAGGTTGCCGCAGTAATACTCGCGAAGGCCGACGCTGCAGGGGCCTCCGTCGGGGAACTGTTTCAGCAAGAAATGTGGAATCACAGCCTTCCGGCAGCCAGTCTCGTGTTTCTCTTCGTTAGCGCCATCGCTGTATGGGTAATGGTCGGATGGGGTTGGTCAGAAGATCGAATCGGCCCCTATATGGCGCTCACTGTAGGCGTTGGAGGTGTCGCGCTGCTCTATCTCAAGGGACTCGCTCAGGCCTATCTCCGAAAGCTCCGTAGCGAGAGAAGGTCGTGAGTAGAGCGTCGCATAACGAGCGGATGAAGCAGACAGAGCGCGCTGAGGTTGGCCCGAGGAGTGTCGCGCGGGCCATCTTCACTGTAGAGCGCTCTGCAGCTTATCCGCGGGGTGATTTCATGTGAACAACGCAACATCTCGGCGATGATCCGAGCCCCAGGTTCGGAGGAGGCCAGACCGGTGATGTCCCGTCGCTTGTTGAAACTGAGCGGCGGCAGTTCACGTCCTAAGCGGCGTTTTCCTTCTCGTCAAGTGCTGCGTCTCGTGCTCTGAGGGCAGCGATCAGTTTGGGCATCTCTCGGTAGCCTCTGATACGCCGGAAGCGCTGCTCGGCATCCAACACGGCGGCGCCACACCAGCGGAGAATCATGCGACCTCCGCGCCAGCGCTTCACGCGCCGCGAGACTCTGCGGACGCTGCCAACGAGGTTGTCGATCGGATTCGTTGTTCGCAGCGACAGCTGGAGCCGTTCGGGGAGTTCGAGCTCGATGACAGTGAGCGTCTGGTCGAGGCCCTCGCGCAGGGAGGCGGCAGCGCCAGGATGCTCGGACTCGAGACGGGTGGCGAGAGCCTCGAGGAGCCGCTTTGCCCGCTTAGCGTCGCGACACTCGTAGGCTTGACTCATCGCCCGTCGCACACCAGGTCGCATCGACTCCGGCAAGTGGTCGGCAACGTTCCGCTTCTTGTGCTCCTGGCAGCGCTGGATGAAGGCACGGCCTCCGAAGACGTCCCTGCAAGCCTTGTGTAGAGCCTTCGCTCCGTCAAGGACGATGAGCAAGCTGCGGTTCGTCTGCAGACCGCGTGAGGCGAGATTCTCGAGCAGGGCTTTACAGGCCCGAGCGTTCCCGGTCGCCCCTTCCCACAGGCCCAAGACCTGCTTCTTCCCGTCGTTTTCGAAGCCGAGCGCCACCAGAACGACGTGATCCTCAAAGTGAATTCCGTCGATCATCAGCACCGCCAATTCCAGTCTTGACAGATCGCGACGCTGCAGCTTCACCAGGTGTCGCCGTGTTCCTTCGAGGAAACGCCGGCTGACGGCACTCCGGCTCTTGCCCCGTTCCGGGACTTCGACCGGAAGCTTCTCTAACGAACCCGAGTAGCCTCGTGTCGACACGCCAAGGATCATCTGCTCGAGGGCCCGTTGCTTCAGTGGATCCTCACGAGACCATTCCGTCCACGCCGGCAGCTCGAGCTCGCGGCCGTCGACCGACCGAACCCGAGGGCGCGGCAGCGTCACCCAACGTCCGCCCATAACCAGCGATCCGACCGTCGTTCCGTGGCGATGAGCTTTGCGATCCGCGTTCTGCTTGTAGCGTGGCCCGCACAGCACCTCCTGCTGAGCACGCAGCATCTCGATCGCCTGGATCGTTCCGCTCGCGATCACAGTCTCGAGTAGCGTCTGACGCATCAGTTCAGCCAGCGGCGACGCTAATTGACCAACAACCTCTTGGGGGATGGCTCGTCTGCTGATAGCTTTCTTCATGGCGGCTTTCTCCTCTTTTGATCCAGCCCGATGATCCCATCGGGCCGGAGAGGCCGCCACTCAACTTTCAACAGATTTCGGGACTACACCAGGCCAGATGTTGCATCGACGAAGAGGGCCACGCAGGCGACTGAAGCACGCGGACTACTTGGAGATTCGGCGGCGGCTCTCGGAGGGGGAGACGTTTGCAGCTGTGGGAGGGGCGGTCGGGTGCTCGACCAAGACGATCCAGCGATTCATGCGGAGGGTTGGGGGTCTGCTGGAGAGGTCCCAGGGACGCTCCCCCCTGCGATTGTCAGTGGCTGAGCGTGAGGAGCTGTCTCGGGGTCTGAGGGCAGGTGACTCGCTGCGCCAGATTGGGCGCCGCCTGGGCAGAGCCGCCTCGACGATCTCGCGTGAGGTGTCCAGGAACGGGCAGCGGAGTGGGTATCGCGCATGGAGGGCTGAAGAGACTGCGGCTCGACGCGCGAAGCGACCAAAGGCAGGAAGGCTGCAGCTGCTTTCACGACTTCGCAGTGAAGTGACCCGCCGGTTGCTCAAGCGGTGGTCGCCGCAGCAGATCGCTGCGTCTCTCGCCAGCGACTATCCTGATAGCCCAGAGATGCACGTGTCGCACGAGACGATCTATCGTTCGCTGTTCGTCCAGGCTCGCGGAGGTTTGCGCAAGGAGCTGACGGCCTGTCTTCGTAGTGGTCGCACTCGACGGCGTCCGCACAAGCGCGCCCAACACTCTCGTGTTGGACGGCTGCGGGGCATGATCATGATCAGCGAGCGACCCGCCGAGGCTGCGGACCGCGCCGTTCCCGGACACTGGGAGGGTGACCTGATCATCGGCAAGGGGGCACGCTCCGCGATCGGCACGCTGGTCGAACGTGCGAGCCGCTACGTGATGCTCCTTCACCTACCCAATGGTCGCAGCGCCGAGCAGGTGCGCATTGCCCTCACTCGCCAGATTTCCCAGCTCCCCAAAGAGCTGCGCCGCAGCCTCACCTGGGATCAGGGCAACGAAATAGCCGAGCACGTCCGCTTCAGCGTCGACTCCAAGATCGACGTCTACTTCTGTGACCCCCACAGCCCCTGGCAGCGTGGCAGCAACGAAAACACCAACGGCCTACTGCGACAGTACTTCCCCAGGACCCAGGACCTGAGCGCCTACACTCGAGCCCAGCTCAACGCTGTTGCGCGCGAGCTCAACGGCCGCCCTCGACAAACACTAGGTTGGATGAAACCATCCGAAGTCTTTGGCCGGTTTGTTGCGTTGACCACCTGAAGACGCCCGGTGTTGAGCGGACCGAAAGGAATGCGGGTGGTCTAGTGGTCGACGCCGACACGTTGCGCTCCCTTATCCGCGAGAATGCTTTCACCGCCGTTTTTGTTTCACCGGATGGCGAGGTAGAGGCGATCCCCTTCCCGTCGCAGCCAACCCCGGAAGCCGTGTTGGAGTTGGCCGAAAGTCAGAAGCAGGGGATCGCCTTTCGGTTGATACAGCAGAGCGACATGTCGCGAGCAGAACTTGTACCGCGCTCGGTTTCTTGGACACCAGTTTGACGATCTCGGGTTCGTTTGGCAGACGATCCCGAAAACGACGCACGAGGATGCCCCAGGATCGACGCGGCGGGGTGAGTCCATACCTGGGGTAGCCCCTCTTTGATGACCTCGAGGTTCACGCGGCCTTCCCCTGGCCGTGCTGGTCGCGGGCCTCGCGCGGGGTGAGGAATCCCAGCTTCTCGACGCGCCACTGCTGGTTGTAGCGCTTGACGAAGGCAGCCACGGCCTGGCGCACCTCCTCGAGGGTGTGGAAGACGCGGCCATGAATGATCTGTTCCTTGAGAGTCCGGATGAAACGCTCGGCCACTCCGTTGGTCTGCGGCTGTTCGACGAAGGCGAAGCTGGGCGTGATGCCCCAGAAACGCAGCTGGTTGAGGAAGTGGTCCGAGAGGTACTGCGTCCCGTGGTCCATGCGCAGCTCGAGGCCACGAGCCACACCCGCCTCGACCGAGCCGAAGAGCTGCGTCAGCCCCATGGCGATGGGCTGGAGGGCCTCGTAGCGCGTCCCCTTCTTGCACACGTGGTAGCCGACGCACTCGCTGTTGAAGTGCTCGACGCCGACGAAGATCCAGCCCCAGCCGTCCTTTGCCGTGAGAACTCTCGCCCCGTCCGTCCCCCACATCAGGTTGGGCGCATCGGTTGTGATCGTCCCCTCGTGGAGCAGCCCCTCGCCCTGGCGTACCCGACGCGGCGACAGCAGGTGGTGCTCACGCATGATCCGCAGCACCCGCTTGCGCGACACGCGCACCTGGCGCAGCACCTTGAGCCGCGCCCAGACCTTGCGATGTCCTTCTCCTACGAACGGCGAGGCCGCCAGGTCCTCTCGGATCAGCCGCAACAGCTCCTCGTCAGACACCTTGGGCTTGGGACCACGTCGGCCAGCGCAGACCATCTCGGGAGCCGCCTCGCCGAGCTGGGAGTAGTAGCTCGAGCGGGCCAGCTTCCACACCCGGCACACCCGCTCCACCCCGTAGGCCCGGCCTGTCGCAGGGGAGATCGCCGCACTCATCGCCGCGACCTCCCGAAGGCCAAAGGGCGGGCCGCCCCGATCTTCTTCCGCAACAGCTCGTTCTCCATGCTGAGCTCGCCCACCCGCTTGACCGCCGCGTCCAGCTCCACCTTCAGCGGGTCGCCATTGCGCTCCCGCAGCGACTCGTCGATCCCGGCCATGGCTTGATCACGCCAGCGCTGCAGCCGGTGCATCTCCACGGACAGCTCACGAGACAGCGCTTCGAGTGACTCCCCGCGCAGCAGCCGCAGTGCGACCTCCCGCTTGCGCGCCACGCTCCAACGCTGCCCGGGACCCAAGGCGCCCACCACCGCGCCGCCGGTGGGCGAAACTCCGGTCGCCCACCGGGCTCCCTCCGTCTCGCCCACTCCCTTCTTCCTCTCAGACCTCTTGCGCCTGACCTGCTTCATCGATCGAGTCTCCTTGAACAAGATGACTTTCCCTAGTTTCGTGTCCAAGAAAACCGGGTCCGCTTTATCGCGAGCAGAACTCGACGAGTTGCTGGCGTCTTTGACAGGAGCGCTTGAGTATTCACGCACTCATGACCTCGGCCCGGGCGCCAACATTCCACCGCCAGGCGGTGTTTCAACAAGCGGGCTCAGGCCAGCGTGGCTCACGAAGACGTCGCAGTCCGCTCGTATCCTCATGCTGTACGCGGTTGGCTTCCTCCAAGGCGTTCACATAGCGCTGCTCTTCTCGAACTGGTTCGTCGGCCACCGCGCACTGCACGCCGGTCTTTCCGCGGTGGGAATCGGAGCCGTCGCGGTGCTGATGGTGCACCTCCCTGACCCAGGCTCCCCGAACCAGATGGGCAGTGCTCAGGCCCCAGGGGGCCGCCCAACGAGCGGATGAAGCAGACAGAGCGCGCTAGGGGTGGCCCGCCATTCTAGCTGAGCGGGCCAGCGTCACTGTAGGGCGCTCTGCAGCTGATCCGCAGTGTTCAGCCGACCTAACAGTGGACGACCATCTTCGAGACCGAGTATCCTCAAGCACATGGGGAAGCCGATGCGAAGCTTCAACATCGTCGTGGAGCGCGATCCCGATACCCGATTGGTTGTCGGGCACGTCCCAGGCTGGGCTGGTGCCCATAGTCAGGGCGAAACGCTCGACGAGCTCCAGCGCAATCTCGAAGAAGTCATCAGGATGCTTCTTGAGGACGGGGAGCCAACTCTCGAGTCTGAGTTTGTGGGAGTCCAAACAATCCAGGTTGCCTGATGGGCAACGTCCCCACCCTCAAGCCGCGAGAGGTTGTGGCGCTTCTTGAGGGCCTGGGCTTCGTAGAAGTCAGGCAGCGTGGCTCGCACAAGCAGTACCAGCATGCCGATGGCCGCAGGACCACGGTCCCCTTTCACTCCGGGCGAGACATTTCGCCAACACTTCTCCGACAGATCGCCAAGGACGTGGGCCTAACAGTGATCCAGCTCCTAGGTCGTGAGTAGCGGGCGGCCGAACGAGCGGTTGCAGCAGACAGGGCGGGCTGAGGTTGGCCCGCGAGTGAAGGGCGCTGCGCGGGCCAGTGTCACTGTAGGCCGCCCTGCAGCTGAACCGCAGTGTTCAGCGGCAGAACGGAGCGGCCGACAGACGGACCCCCTCGGACGATCGCGGGCTTAAGATGAACCCATGACGCCCACGAAGCAGCAGCTCATTCGCATCATTGAGGATCAGCCCGACGATAGTTCGTCCGAAGAGATCATCAAGGAGCTGGCGTTCGCAACCATGGTTGAGAGAGGACTTGCTGATTCGGACGCGGGTCACACCATTTCGAACCAGGAGATGGCGCGCCGAATCGAGTCTTGGCAGAAGTAGTCTGGACCGAGGAAGCTGACCGGTGGTTCCTCAAGATCCACGACTACATAGCGCGTGACTCCGCGACTCAGCCTTCAACGTCGTCAAGGCGATCTACTCTCGGGCGCAGATCCTCGAGCAGTTCCCTGACTTGGGCCAGCGGTGGCAGAGTCCTTCCGGGAGAGAAACGCGAATCCTCCTTTGGGGTCACTATCGAATCGTCTACTCAAGGCCAGCTGAGAACGAAGTCCACATCCTTGGCGTGTTCCATGGAGCCATGAAGCTGGATCAGTACGTGAGCTAGTCCCAGGATGCCGCCGAACGAGCAGTTGCAGCTGACAATGCGCGAAGGAGCGTTTCGAGCGGTATTCGTCTTCATTGAGTCGCGCCTTGCAGCTGAACTGCAGTGTTAGACCGACTTGAATGACACTCCGCGAGTTGATGCGGAGGATGTCGAAGCATCTCTTCCCGTTGCTTCGCGCCGAAGGTTTTCGCGGATCGGGCGCCACGCTCCGCCGGACCGCAGGGCGAGTCACCCATGTGTTCAACGTTCAAGGCAGCAGGTACGGCGGGAGCTGCTACCTCAACGTGGGAGCTCACCCGGACTGCCTGCAGCTTGGGGGCAGCGTGGCAGAGCGTTCTTTCAAGACTGCGGCTTCTTTCCGGACAGCTACCTGTGTACCGCGCCCGGTTTCTTGGACACCAGTTTGACGATCTCGGGTTCGTTTGGCAGACGATCCCGAAAACGACGCACGAGGATGCCCCAGGATCGACGCGGCGGGGTGAGTCCATACCTGGGGTAGCCCCTCTTTGATGACCTCGAGGTTCACGCGGCCTTCCCCTGGCCGTGCTGGTCGCGGGCCTCGCGCGGGGTGAGGAATCCCAGCTTCTCGACGCGCCACTGCTGGTTGTAGCGCTTGACGAAGGCAGCCACGGCCTGGCGCACCTCCTCGAGGGTGTGGAAGACGCGGCCATGAATGATCTGTTCCTTGAGAGTCCGGATGAAACGCTCGGCCACTCCGTTGGTCTGCGGCTGTTCGACGAAGGCGAAGCTGGGCGTGATGCCCCAGAAACGCAGCTGGTTGAGGAAGTGGTCCGAGAGGTACTGCGTCCCGTGGTCCCCGTCCGTCCCCCACATCAGGTTGGGCGCATCGGTTGTGATCGTCCCCTCGTGGAGCAGCCCCTCGCCCTGGCGTACCCGACGCGGCGACAGCAGGTGGTGCTCACGCATGATCCGCAGCACCCGCTTGCGCGACACGCGCACCTGGCGCAGCACCTTGAGCCGCGCCCAGACCTTGCGATGTCCTTCTCCTACGAACGGCGAGGCCGCCAGGTCCTCTCGGATCAGCCGCAACAGCTCCTCGTCAGACACCTTGGGCTTGGGACCACGTCGGCCAGCGCGGACCATCTCGGGAGCCGCCTCGCCGAGCTGGGAGTAGTAGCTCGAGCGGGCCAGCTTCCACACCCGGCACACCCGCTCCACCCCGTAGGCCCGGCCTGTCGCAGGGGAGATCGCCGCACTCATCGCCGCGACCTCCCGAAGGCCAAAGGGCGGGCCGCCCCGATCTTCTTCCGCAACAGCTCGTTCTCCATGCTGAGCTCGCCCACCCGCTTGACCGCCGCGTCCAGCTCCACCTTCAGCGGGTCGCCATTGCGCTCCCGCAGCGACTCGTCGATCCCGGCCATGGCTTGATCACGCCAGCGCTGCAGCCGGTGCATCTTCACGGACAGCTCACGAGACAGCGCTTCGAGTGACTCCCCGCGCAGCAGCCGCAGTGCGACCTCCCGCTTGCGCACCACGCTCCAACGCTGCCCGGGACCCAAGGCGCCCACCACCGCGCCGCCGGTGGGCGAAACTCCGGTCGCCCTCCGTCTCGCCCACTCCCTTCTTCCTCTCAGACCTCTTGCGCCTGACCTGCTTCATCGATCGAGTCTCCTTGAACAAGATGACTTTCCCTAGTTTCGTGTCCAAGAAAACCGGGTCCGCTTTACGGACAGCTACCTGCGCATGCTCCACACGACGCCTATTGGGGCCACGCAAACAGCTCCCCTCAACCTGGCTCGAATAGGGAAGGAACTTGGCCAGCGTGACCGTGCGGTCTCAATCGCAAGAATGGTCCTTCAGTCTGCTCCAGAGCGAGCGACCATCCTCCAGGCTGAGGTGCAAAGCCTTCTCAGAGAGCTGGGCGCGGTCCAACGAGGGGATGCAACTGACAAAGCGCGAAGGAGCGACTCGAGGATCATCCTTCTTCATTGAGTCGCGCTTTGCAGCTGAACTGCAGTGTTCTACGGTCCTAACGGGTCTCGACCAAACGAATGAAACTCCCCTCCACTGAACCCGTCGAGATCGGGCCAGACAAGATCGGCAGCCACCTCTTGTCTCGAAGTCACCCGGTAGGACGTTTCAAGGCTCGCGTGTTCGCAGCATTGGGTTTCGACGAAACGAACGCCGATGCGTTTGCCCAGGAGCTCCGGAGGATCGCGGCCAAGGGCGAAGTCACGAAGACAGAGGAAACGAAGTTCGGCCGGAAGTACACTGTCCCTGGTGAGTTGAAAGGGCCGTCCGGCACTCTCGCCGTCCTCACTGGCTGGTTCCAGGCGGTGGGGGCTTCGGGCGTGAGGCTCGTCACCGTGAGGCCGAGGTGAGTATGACGCACGCTTTGTTGGACACCGTTGTGCTGAACAAGGGCCTTCCAGAGCACGGCCTCCGGGCTGGTGACTTGGGTGCTGTTGTGGACCGCTATGGTGAAGAAGGAATCGAGGTTGAGTTCGTCCGCGCGTCCGGTGAGACCAAGGCCCTGGTCACGCTGGAGACGGCCGACGTGCGCTCGGTGGCCGCTGACGACATGCTGGCCGTCCGTGCCTCCTAGGGGGCCGTAGAACGAGCAGTTGCAACTGACAAAGCGCGAAGGAGCGCTTCGTGGGTCATCCTTCTTCATTGAATCGCGCCTTGCAGCTGAACTGCAGTGTTCGACGTCCTCTCTGGGCCCGTACGGATGACACGTGCGAGTTCTGGCGTCTGTGACCTGTGCGGGCACGAGTGCGCCAAGGGCCAGATGACGCGTCACCTTACCGGTTGTGCATCCACGCATAACCTGGCGGGTTCACCGGAGCCTCTGGTTCACGTGCGCATCGAGGCGCACGGGGCGCCTGAGTACTGGCTCTTTCTCGAAGCCTCCGCGCGAGGGTCACTCAGTCAGGTCGATGCACTTCTCCGGCGTCTGTGGCTGGAGTGTTGCGGACACATGAACGCCTTCCGGGTCGGCCGAGAGGAGCTCAGCATGCGGACTCGCGTCGGCCAGCTAGGCGGCAAGGGTGCAACGTTTCAATACGAGTACGACTTCGGGTCAACCACCGCACTGTCCGGCAGGATCATCAGCACTCGTGCGGGCTCGCTTGGAAGACGCGTCGTTCGGCTGTTGGCGCGCAATTCTCCCCCCGTGCTCACGTGTTTGGAGTGCGCTGCACTGGCGACTCTGATATGCCCCTTCTGTATCTATGAGGGCGCCTGCCTCTTCTGCGCTACGCATGCGTCCGCGCACAAGTGTGACGAGGAGGATGCCTTCTTGCCGGTCGTGAACTCACCTCGCGTGGGCGTATGTGGCTACACGGGTTGACCAGGACGTCGAACGAAGGGATGCAGCAGACGAGGTCCGCGATCACCTCGATCGCCGCGGCCCTCGCAGCTGATCCCTGGTGTTCGACGGACAGCCGCACTGGCGAGACTTGCTCGATGTCTATACGAGGTATAGACTAGCGAAATGAAACGGAAGCGAGCGAAGCTATTTCAGAACGGGGGGAGCCAGGCCGTCAGGCTCCCCAAAGAGTGCCGTTTCGTGGCCCAAGAGGAAGTTCTCGTTCACCGAGAGGGACGGCGTGTGATCCTCGAGCCTGCCGACGAGTGGTCCGCTGAGTTCAAAGCGACCCTAGGCTCCACGGCAGAGGGAATCCCGCGACCCAAGCAAGAGAAGGTCACCGATCTCCGCAATCCGTTTGACTGATGCTGCGCTTCATGTTGGACGCAGACACCGTCAGCTATGCGATCCGCGGCCACGGGAACGTGGGCACTCGCCTGCTGGAGCATCGTCCGTCCGAACTCTGTCTCAGCGCGGTCACTCTCTCAGAGCTGCAGTTCGGGGCGAACGCGCGACGTTCAGCGAAGCTCAAGCGTTCCATTCGAAGCTTCGTCAAGGAAGTTGAGGTTGCTCCGTTCGACGCGAGCGCGGCAGAGCGTTTCGGTCGTGTGGCTGCCCCTCTTGCGCGGCGCGGCAAGCCCATCGGGACCTTCGACACTCTCGTAGCGGCGCACGCCCTCTCATTGGGGCTAATCGTGGTCACAAACAACACGAAACACTTCGGTCGAGTAGCAGGACTGAAGGTCGAGAACTGGGTGTAAGCGGGAGCCGAGAGCCGTCGAACGAGGGGATGCAACTGACAAGGCGAGCTGAGGTCGGCCCGCGAAACAGGGGCAGTGGGCGGTCCGTCTTTCTTGGATGTCGCCTTGCAGCTGATCCCCAGTGTTCGACGGACTCAAACCGAAGATGAGAGGCCTTTCACCCAGCTAGAGCTTTGGGACGAGTGGTCATCGCGTTCGTTGCGGTGCTTGTGATCCAGATGTTCGCCGGCTTCCCGGTGTTCAGTGTTCTCTCGGCTCTCGGGGTGATGTCCCGTCGCTTGTTGAAACTGAGCGGCGGCAGTTCACGTCCTAAGCGGCGTTCTCCTTCTCGTCAAGTGCTGCGTCTCGTGCTCTGAGGGCAGCGATCAGTTTGGGCATCTCTCGGTAGCCTCTGATACGCCGGAAGCGCTGCTCGGCATCCAACACGGCGGCGCCACACCAGCGGAGAATCATGCGACCTCCGCGCCAGCGCTTCACGCGCCGCGAGACTCTGCGGACGCTGCCAACGAGGTTGTCGATCGGATTCGTTGTTCGCAGCGACAGCTGGAGCCGTTCGGGGAGTTCGAGCTCGATGACAGTGAGCGTCTGGTCGAGGCCCTCGCGCAGGGAGGCGGCAGCGCCAGGATGCTCGGACTCGAGACGGGTGGCGAGAGCCTCGAGGAGCCGCTTTGCCCGCTTAGCGTCGCGACACTCGTAGGCTTGACTCATCGCCCGTCGCACACCAGGTCGCATCGACTCCGGCAAGTGGTCGGCAACGTTCCGCTTCTTGTGCTCCTGGCAGCGCTGGATGAAGGCACGGCCTCCGAAGACGTCCCTGCAAGCCTTGTGTAGAGCCTTCGCTCCGTCAAGGACGATGAGCAAGCTGCGGTTCGTCTGCAGACCGCGTGAGGCGAGATTCTCGAGCAGGGCTTTACAGGCCCGAGCGTTCCCGGTCGTCCCTTCCCACAGGCCCAAGACCTGCTTCTTCCCGTCGTTTTCGAAGCCGAGCGCCACCAGAACGACGTGATCCTCAAAGTGAATTCCGTCGATCATCAGCACCGCCAATTCCAGTCTTGACAGATCGCGACGCTGCAGCTTCACCAGGTGTCGCCGTGTTCCTTCGAGGAAACGCCGGCTGACGGCACTCCGGCTCTTGCCCCGTTCCGGGACTTCGACCGGAAGCTTCTCTAACGAACCCGAGTAGCCTCGTGTCGACACGCCAAGGATCATCTGCTCGAGGGCCCGTTGCTTCAGTGGATCCTCACGAGACCATTCCGTCCACGCCGGCAGCTCGAGCTCGCGGCCGTCGACCGACCGAACCCGAGGGCGCGGCAGCGTCACCCGACGTCCGCCCATAACCAGCGATCCGACCGTCGTTCCGTGGCGATGAGCTTTGCGATCCGCGTTCTGCTTGTAGCGTGGCCCGCACAGCACCTCCTGCTGAGCACGCAGCATCTCGATCGCCTGGATCGTTCCGCTCGCGATCACAGTCTCGAGTAGCGTCTGACGCATCAGTTCAGCCAGCGGCGACGCTAATTGACCAACAACCTCTTGGGGGATGGCTCGTCTGCTGATAGCTTTCTTCATGGCGGCTTTCTCCTCTTTTGATCCAGCCCGATGATCCCATCGGGCCGGAGAGGCCGCCACTCAACTTTCAACAGATTTCGGGACTACACCGGCTCTCGGCGCTCTGGAGTTTGCAGCTGATCCGCAGTGTTCGACGTAAAGCGGACCCGGTTTTCTTGGACACGAAACTAGGGAAAGTCATCTTGTTCAAGGAGACTCGATCGATGAAGCAGGTCAGGCGCAAGAGGTCTGAGGGGAAGAAGGGAGTGGGCGAGACGGAGGGAGCCCGGAGGGCGGCCGGAGTTTCGCCCACCGGCGGCGCGGTGGTGGGCGCCTTGGGTCCCGGGCAGCGTTGGAGCGTGGCGCGCAAGCGGGAGGTCGCACTGCGGCTGCTGCGCGGGGAGTCACTCGAAGCGCTGTCTCGTGAGCTGTCCGTGAAGATGCACCGGCTGCAGCGCTGGCGTGATCAAGCCATGGCCGGGATCGACGAGTCGCTGCGGGAGCGCAATGGCGACCCGCTGAAGGTGGAGCTGGACGCGGCGGTCAAGCGGGTGGGCGAGCTCAGCATGGAGAACGAGCTGTTGCGGAAGAAGATCGGGGCGCCCCGCCCTTTGGCCTTCGGGAGGTCGCGGCGATGAGTGCGGCGATCTCCCCTGCGACAGGCCGGGCCTACGGGGTGGAGCGGGTGTGCCGGGTGTGGAAGCTGGCCCGCTCGAGCTACTACTCCCAGCTCGGCGAGGCGGCTCCCGAGATGGTCCGCGCTGGCCGACGTGGTCCCAAGCCCAAGGTGTCTGACGAGGAGCTGTTGCGGCTGATCCGAGAGGACCTGGCGGCCTCGCCGTTCGTAGGAGAAGGACATCGCAAGGTCTGGGCGCGGCTCAAGGTGCTGCGCCAGGTGCGCGTGTCGCGCAAGCGGGTGCTGCGGATCATGCGTGAGCACCACCTGCTGTCGCCGCGTCGGGTACGCCAGGGCGAGGGGCTGCTCCACGAGGGGACGATCACAACCGATGCGCCCAACCTGATGTGGGGGACGGACGGGGACCACGGGACGCAGTACCTCTCGGACCACTTCCTCAACCAGCTGCGTTTCTGGGGCATCACGCCCAGCTTCGCCTTCGTCGAACAGCCGCAGACCAACGGAGTGGCCGAGCGTTTCATCCGGACTCTCAAGGAACAGATCATTCATGGCCGCGTCTTCCACACCCTCGAGGAGGTGCGCCAGGCCGTGGCTGCCTTCGTCAAGCGCTACAACCAGCAGTGGCGCGTCGAGAAGCTGGGATTCCTCACCCCGCGCGAGGCCCGCGACCAGCACGGCCAGGGGAAGGCCGCGTGAACCTCGAGGTCATCAAAGAGGGGCTACCCCAGGTATGGACTCACCCCGCCGCGTCGATCCTGGGGCATCCTGGGGCATCCTCGTGCGTCGTTTTCGGGATCGTCTGCCAAACGAACCCGAGATCGTCAAACTGGTGTCCAAGAAACCGGGCGCGGTACACGCAGTGTTCGACGGAAAGAACTCAATCCGAGCGGGCATGCCGATCAAACTAGGTTGGGCTGATCTGCTGATCGAAGATCCCAGCCTCGATCATCGGACACTGCTTGACCACGTGAAGACGCACATCGAGCATGCCTATTGAGATTGGCAAAGTAGAGGCGCTCTTCCGGTACCCAGTGAAGTCCATGAGCAGCGAACCTCTCGAGGTCGCCGACTTAGGCTGGCATGGTCTTGACGGCGACCGGCGCTTGGCCTTCCGTCGGGTTGAGGACCGCGGCAGTTTCCCCTGGCTGACCGCCAGCAAGCTTCCGGAGCTGATTCTCTTTGCTCCGCAACGGCGGGGACCCGACGTCGGTGGAAGCCCCCCGACGCACGTTCGCACGCCAGAAGGAGAGGAGCTGCCTGTTTTCGGCCAAGAATTGGCGACGGAGGTTGGTCGCCGCCATGGTTCACCGGTCGAGATGATGCACCTCAACCGCGGCATCTTCGACGAAGCGAGCGTCTCCGCGATTACCTCCGCCACGGGCGAAATCGCAGCGCAGCGCCCAGATGTCCGAAGATTCCGACCGAACATCCTGATTGCATCACTGCGTTCAGTCCCCTTCGAGGAGGACGAATGGGTGGGCGGCGTCCTCTCGTTCGGGGAAACCAACGGGCATCACTAATCGCGACGAGCGCTGTTCGATGGTGAACTTCGACCCTGGCTCGGCACGCCCCACCGCCGAGATACTGAAGGCGATTGTTCGGGTGAGGGACAACAAGGCTGGGGTTTACGGCACCGTCATTCGGCGCGGGTACCTCAAGGTGGGGCAGCCCATTTTCTTCGAACCCGCGGCCGAGCATCGGGATTACCTGTGAATCTCCCGGGATCTCATGCGGTGATGATTCATGTCCGCGAATCGAACGGATCAAGGCAGACATCGACGTGATCCGGGATTGAGGGCGCCGCTCAAGAAGAGGATGCAGCTGACGAAAGGATCGGCTTCGATGGCCTTCGCAGCTGATCCTCGGTGTTGGACGGCTTGAAAACATAGCACGATAGCCGTGCTAGCATGTATGCGGGATCCGGACCCTCATGGACCAGGGGACGGAGGATGTTTTCAATGGGAAGAACACGAAGGCCGCGCGTGCCATTTGTCCGCGACAACTATGGCCTGTTGCACACCGGAAGCTGGATCAGCTCGACTCGGCTGAAAGTCTTGACGACCTCCGGATCCCACCTGGTAACCGGCTGGAGGCGCTGAGCGGCGAACTCAAGGAGCAGCACAGCGTTCGAATCAATGATCAGTACCGGATCTGCTTCAAGTGGTCCGACGAAGGTCCTGCAGAAGTGGGGATCACGGACTACCACTGATTTCTGAGAGGGGAGAGATGGTACGAGTACCGACGCACCGGGCGCCCACACATCCTGGCCAGATGCTCCTCGAGGAGTTCTTGAAGCCAATGGGTCTCTCGCAGCGCGACGTCGCCAACGCCGTGCATGTGCCCTACCAGCGCATCAACGAGCTTGTTAACGGTCGCCGTGGTATCACTCCGGCGACAGCTCTGCGGCTCGCGAAGTATTTCGGCACTAGCGCGGGGTTGTGGATGAACCTTCAGGCGAGGTGGGATCTGTTCCATGCGCAACGATCTGAGTCCAAGACTCTGTCTACCATTCGCGGTGTCCAGCTCTCGGACTCCCGGAGCGCCGTCTAACGAGCAGTGCGCAAGGCAAGCCATGGCCCGCGGTGAGAAGTACTACGCAGGCCAGCGTCACCGTAGGTTGCCCTGCAGCTGAACCCCAGTGTTTGTTTGACGGACTTGAGGTGACGCTGTGAGACACCGAAGGCCGTTGGCGGTGGCCATCGCGGCGTCTGCAACACTGCCAGCAACAGTGCTCTCGGCCCTAGCCATCTCGACGCCCGGGGGGCCGTCGTGGGAGGTGCCTATTGCCGGGGTCATGGAACTGGACGCAGCACGAGTCGCGCCCTTCCTGCCCATCCCGACAGCTGTTGGCCCTCTGCTCTGGCGCGCGCGTCTCAGGACAGGGTTCCTGGCGCCCGGGTTCTTGTTTGCCCAAGTCGTGATGGCTACGGTCCCCGCTTGCGTCGCGTCTCCGGCAGACGAACGCGCGACGATCCCGACGGCGCGCGTTTGCAGCTGAAGCCGAGTGTTTCAGCGACTAGGCCTCTGAAAGACGATCGCATTCTGGTCTCAGCGGACCGGCCTCGACAATCGGCGTCGCTATCATGGCTCGTGGGTTGGATGATCGCAACGAGCTACGCTCTTGCGGGATCGAGGCGCTGGCAATCGCTGTCCGGGGTCCTGGTCATGGGCTCTTCCTTGGAAGCTGGGTGACGTCGCATGTCGCGGGCCCATCGCGCCCAATCGAATCGCAGAATCTACTCAAGTGTCTGTTCTTCTTCGTCGGGACTGTGCTGCTCCATCTCGCCCTCTCCATATGGCACACCTCTCCCTTTGGCTCCAACCTCGCAAACTTCGTAACCGGGGCGATCCAATTCGGAGGGTCTGTTGTGAGCCTGCTCGCTCTCCCTTTCGGAGTGGTCGGCTTCCTGGTGTCCCGGCCCTTGCAGTCGCCCCGCATTCGCAGCGTGTCCGGCTACCTGATGATCCCTCCTGTTCTCTATCTTGGCGCCTTCATGATCACGCGCCCGCTCGAACACATGCTTCGTGAAAGACAGCTTCGTGCAGTAGTTGCTCGCGGTCATCAAGTCGTATTGGCGCTCGGCGATTACGAGCGCGTCCACAAGAAGGCCCCGAACGAACTCCAGGATCTCGTGCCTGCGTATCTGCCCGTCGCACCGTCAACCGGCATGCCGGCGTTCCCTCTGTTCCGATACGAGCGAGAGGGTGCGTTCCAGATGGACAAGTGAGAGTTGTCCGCAGGCTGCCGTCGAACGAGCGCTACAGCTGAGATTCTTCTTCCTTCATTGAGTCTCGCTTGGGCCGCTGAATGTCAGTGTTCAGCGGCCTTGAAGGGCCAAGGCACAGCAGGATCGTGGCGGGCCTGTTCAGGTGTCAGGGAGGTACGACGTGACGCTTCACACCGCTCCTGTTGGAGACGACCCGCCGCGTCCGGTGGAATGGCTGTCTACTCCGCGCGCGGACGAAACAACCCTCCACAGCTTCTCGAAGCGACGAAGTCGGCGCGCTGACGACATTGGCGTGGCCGTCCCAGCTGATGGGCACTTGCTGGACGGCTTGCAGCACTATCATGTATCCGTGATCCGGACCTCAGGAGCCAGGGGCCGACGACGGTGAGTAAGGACGGGCTTCGCCAGGCGCTGGCGGCGGCACCGCGGGGAACTCGAAGGGGCCACGCCGGGCGCTGGCGCCGAAGCACACAGGCGGGGAGACGGCACGATACGAAGCCTCGAAGGCGAAGTGCCGGGCACTGGAAAGACAGCTGGCCGGATGGATCCCGTGCAAACGTCGTCGACGTCGTCGACGTCGTACAGCGTCGGGAGATAGCCGTCGTCGAGTTCGAGCGTTGGATCGCCCACAAATTCGGCAGCCTGAACGACGAGGTTCTTCCAGGCCATCCTCTACGGGAAGGGCCTCGAACCCTACAGAGCACACGTAGTCGAACACTCCTCTGGATCGCTCAGCATCAGTGCATCAACAGCGTCCATTCCGGTGGGGCCGGGGAACGAGCCCTTCAGAATCGTTGGTAACCTCCAGGGGCATGAGGCCATCCACTCGGCGCGAACGATCTACTCGAGTTGGGGAGCGGTCAACGCCAGTTGCGTGACGCGCTTCACTCAAGAGCCACCAGTTCCGTGAGTTCGACCGACGGTGAAGTGCCGCTGACTCTGATCGGCTACTTCGCGAAGGAAATAGCCACACGGCCGGCGTGGCCGACGCCCACTACTGCCACAGGTCTGTAGTGACAGCCACTGCGTCTCGAAGGCTTCGGAAGGCTGGATAGATCTTTGGTCGCACAGCGAGCTGGGGTTCTACGACGACCCACAACTTGCACGGACCGCGGCGTCGGGCCTCGAGCAGGCTCGTCTGTTCGCCTACCGCTTTCTGCCAAAGCGTTTCAGGGATGGCGAGGAAGAGCCGTGGGAGATTCCGCGCGTTCAGCCGGCGCCTCTCGAGCCATCCTTCAGGTCACGTGGCTTCGACGCCGTCAGCAGGTCCTCCGACGGCGCTCTTGGATTCGAATGCTCGCCGCTGACTTGCAGTTCCGCCACTTCTGAGGCCGAGCTGAACGCCTACGCTCTCGTGGACTCGCTTGAAGAAGCCGAGCAGTTGGCGAGGCGGTACTCGGCGGGCAGGGCGGAACCGGGACCCTACTACGTGGCCGAGGTCCTCGAAGGCACGTGAACCGCCATCTCGTAGGTTGGGCCGGCGACTGTCGCTGTGTTTGATGACAGGTGCGGCAATCTGATCCAGCGCTGTCAGGTGTCGCCCCAGGGTCGGGAAACAGCCGCGCCGGCCGCATGAGGAGGGCCGGTTGCGGCCGGGGTGCGATGCGAGGCAAAACGGCACTTTGCCCGAGCCGGCCGTCGACGCGTAGCCTCTCGAGCGGGTGACTTCCCCGAGAAGCGTCGTCGAGACGGATCGCCTACTGCTGCGGAAGCTTCGCGAGGACGACTCCGGGTTCATACTCGGGTTGCTGAACGAACCGTCATTCCTGGAGTTCATCGGAGACAAGGGCGTCCGGACCGAGGAAGACGCGCGACGGTATATCCAGACCGGGCCGATGGAGAGCTACGCCCGGCACGGCTTCGGGTTGTACCTCACGGCTTTGAAAGAGAACGAGACGCCGATCGGGATCTGTGGCTTGCTCAAGCGAGAGACGCTCGACGACGTCGACGTCGGCTTCGCGTTTCTTTCCGCCTTCTGGTCGAGGGGCTATGCGCACGAGTCGGTGGCGGCCGTGTTGGAGCACGGTCGCCGGGACTTCAGGCTCGAGCGCATCGTGGCGGTCACGTCGTCCGGCAACGATCGGTCGATCAGGGTTCTGGAGAAGCTGGGCTTTCGATTCAAGAAGCTGATTCGGTTCAGCGGGGACGACAGCGACGTCAGGCTGTTTGCCTCCGGTGGCTAGCGGGGCGCCCTCGACGCGGTCTCGCGTGTCTACGCGCAGATCGCGGAGAGAGGGGGCCCGAGGACGGACGAGGGATCAGTGAGCGTGCGAGTTGTGCGCTACTCAGTCGCTGCGAGCCTGGATGGGTACATCGCCGGCCCGAAAGGGGAGTTCGACTGGATCATCATGGATCCAGAGATCGACTTCCGCGAATTCCTTGGTCGGTTCGACACCGCCCTCATCGGCGCGCGATCCTACGAGGCGATGCTCGCGCACGGTGAGGCGGGCGAGCTGCCCGGCTGGATCTCTACGTGTTTTCCCGGTCGTTGCGCCCGGAGGACCACCCCAAGGTGACGATCGTGAACGAGCGAGCGGAAGAGGTGGTGACCGGACTGAAGCGGAAGCCGGGCAAGGACATCTGGCTGTTCGGCGGCGGCGGGCTCTTCCGCAGCTTCCTCGCGGCGGGCCTGGTGGACATTGTCGAGGTGGCCGTGATCCCGACCCTGCTCGGCGAAGGAATCGCGTTGCTTCCGGCGCCGACAGAGCGGGCGAAGCGGAAGCTCGAGCGCAGCAGGGTCTACGAGAAGAGTGGAATCGTGATGCTCGAGTACACCGTGACCTAGTAGCCTGTAACAGGGGATTCGATACCGCTGCGACCGCCGATGCATCCCGCCTGGCTGCGTCGCTCATCGGTCAAATACTCCCGGCATTCTCCCTCTTCGGCTCCTTGCCATCCGGGCGCCTCGACGGTCTCGCTGGCATCGACCTCCCTGTTACGGGCCACTAGAATCAATCGCCATGGGACTTCACGTGGTGCGGCTCGGCAGTCGTCGTGCCCCGAACGAGGGCTTGCGTATCGGCACCGTCAGGCGTCCACCACGCGGCGTGCCCAAGAGCGAATACGCCAAGCGGGATTTCTACGACGTCTGGCTACCGGACCTCGCGCCGAGCACGTCGCTTGTGAAAAGGGCCCTCGCTGCCGAGACCGAAGCCGAGTGGCGCGCGTTCGAGAAGCGCTACCGTACGGAGATGCGGCGACCCGAAAGCGCCCGCCTCCTCGATCTTCTGGCCGCGCTCTCCCATACGACGAGCCTCTCGGTGGGGTGTTACTGCGAGCAGGAGAGCCGCTGCCACCGGTCGGTACTTCGCGCGCTACTGACCGAGCGGGGAGCCAGGGTCGAGGAGTAGATGATCGAGAACGCGCCCCGACCCTGGGCATCGCACGGTGACGACCACACCACCTGCGATCCAAGGCGGGAGAGACGGAGGACATCATCGGCTTATGCGTCGTGAAGCGACGCCAACGGACTGAGCGTCGCGGCGCCCAGGCGGACCTAGGACACTCACCTCGGCGGCGTGGCGGGACATTCTGCCGGTCGAAGGCGTATCTTGGCCGAAAGGATGCTGATCGCGCGACGCTTCCTCGACGAGCTGAAGGCGGGCCGCGCCGACCTCGCGTTGAGGCGCTGGCCGCGGGCGCGCGTGACAGTGGGCACCGAGCTGCGCACGGCGATCGGCCTCGTCGAGGTGGTGTCAGTGGAAGTCGTTTCGCTGAAGGGGATCACCGATCGGGAGGCGCACCGTGCCGGCTACGCCAGCGCGCAGGAGCTTCGGCGAGAGCTGCGCACGCGGAAGGGGCGGGTGTATCGCATCCGGTTGCGTGCTGTGGGCCCCGACCCGCGCAAGGCCCTCGCACGGCGATCCCGGCTCGGCGCCGCAGAGCTCGTGGGGATCCGCGAGAGGTTGGAGCGCATGGACTCACGGAGCCGCTCAGGAGCGTGGACACGGCGCACCCTCGAGCTGATCGATGCGAACCCCGGAACCCGTGCTGGCGATCTCGCCGCGAGCATGGGTATGGAGCAGCGCCCCTTCAAGGTCAACGTCCGCAAGCTGAAAGAGCTCGGTCTCACCCAGAGCCTCGAGGTCGGCTACCGGCTTTCTGCGCGTGGCCGGGCTCTGCTCCGCGCGCCGTGAGCTCCGCCTGGGCCATCCGCCGGTATGAGCGCGCCGACGCGTTCCTCGAGAAAGCAAAGGCATCGCTTCTCGAAACCGAAGCCGAGCACCACCTGCTTTTCGGGCTCACCGCACAACTTCTCGAAGGTGACCACGCTATAATCTCGAGTGACGCCTTTACGGGGCAGCAAAAGAGGGGGTTCGAATGAGGACAGGCGGTTGGATGATGGGTCTGCTCGCCGGCATGGCGCCCGGCGTTCTGCACGCGCACCCGGGCCACGGCGTGAGCGAAGGGTCTTCGTGGCTTCACTACGTCGACGAGCCGATTCACGTCGTTTTGCTGCTCGGCGCCGCGCTGCTCGCCGTTCCCGTGCTTCGTCGCGCCCTCAGCCGCTCTTCTTAGTGCCGGAAATGTCGGATGCCCGTGAGCACCATGGCCATGCCGTGTTCGTCCGCGGCCGCGACGACCTCTTCGTCGCGGACTGAGCCGCCGGGCTGAATCACGGCCGTGACGCCCGCCGCGGCGATCACGTCGAGGCCGTCGCGGAAGGGAAAGAAGGCGTCCGAAGCGGCCACACACCCCGACAGATCGAGGACTGCCTTCTCGCGCGCGAAGCGCGCGGCGTCGACGCGACTCATCTGACCGGCGCCGATGCCGACCGTCTGCCGCTCGGTCGCGTAGACGATCGCGTTCGACTTGACGTGCTTGACGACACTCCACGCGAATTCGAGGGCGCGCCACTCCTCGTCGCTGGGGGCCCGGGCGGTCGCGACGCGAGCTTCACCGCGATCCCAGCGCACTTCATCGCGTTCCTGGGCGAGCAGTCCGCCATCGATCGAGCGCACGACGGGTGAGGCGTCGGCAGCCGTGGCGCCCGCGGCCAACTCGATCACTCGGAGACCCTTCTTGCGCCCGAGCGCCTCGCGCGCAGCCGGCTCTATCGTCGGAGCGATGACGCACTCGACGAACACATCGGCGACCTGCTTCGCGGCCGCCTCGTCGAGGGGACGATTGAAGGCCACGATGCTGCCGAAGGCGGAGACCGGATCGCACTCCCACGCCCGCTCCAGAGCCTCGAGCGGGGTGGTTCCGATGCCGACTCCCGAAGCGTTGGTGTGCTTGATGATCGCGCAAGCACACCGCCCGATGTCGCGCACCAGCCCCCACGCCGCATCGAGATCGAGCAGGTTGTTGTACGAGAGGGCCTTTCCCTGCAGTGGCTGGGCCGTGGCGACGCTGGCCGCGCCGCCAGGGACCGCGTAAACGGCTGCTTCCTGGTGAGGGTTCTCGCCGTAGCGCAACGTGCGCACACGATCGAAAGACAGACCCAGCCGCTGCGGAAGAAGCTCTGCGGCGGACTCGACGATCCGGCCGTCTTCCACCTCGACGCGATCGAGGTACGCGGCGATTGACTGGTCGTAGCGGGCGGTGTGGTGGTACGCCTTGCGCGCGAGCGCGAGGCGGAACGATAGCGCGACGCCGGTTTCGCCATCGAGCTGGGTCAGCAGGGCCGCGTAGTCCGAGGGATCGACGACGATCGAGACGTCGGCGAAATTCTTCGCGGCGGCGCGCAGCATCGAGGGGCCGCCGATGTCGATGTTCTCGATGGCGTCGGCCGTAGAGGCGCCCGATTCGACGGTCGCCTCGAAGGGATAGAGGTTCACGACGACGACGTCGATCGGGGCGATCGACTCGCGCTCGAGGGTCTCGAGATGCTCCGGAACGTCGCGGCGGGCGAGCAGTCCAGCGTGGATGCGGGGGTGGAGGGTCTTGACGCGCCCGTCGAGAATCTCCGGGAAGCCGGTGACGTCCGACACGGGCGTTACGTCGAGGCCCCCCTCGCGCAGCTCCCGCGCGGTTCCACCGGTCGAGACCAGCTCGAAGCCGCGCTCGGCCAGGCCGCGAGCCAAGGCGACGATCCCGTCCTTGCGGGATACTGAGAGCAACGCACGGCGCTTCAACGCGCTTTGACCTTGGTCCGGGGTGGCATGCGCGTCGGGTCTCCTCCCGCATCGCGCCAGATCGCCAGCCAGGTGGCGGCGATGGCCGTGACGGCGCGCGAGTAGGAGATGGACCCAACGCCGAACACCGGCGAGCGGTAGTCCAGCGTGCGGTGGTCAACGAGGCGGCCGTTCTTGAACAGGCCCTCACGGATCACAGGGGCCTGCTCGTGGCTACGCCTCGCCAGGCTCTGCCAGTAGCCCGGCAGCTCGGCTCGCTTCAGCTCGAGCGCCCGTTCGTCCTCGAGGACGACCGGGATCTTGTTGAGGTTGCTGCCGATGAACGTGTAGTACTCACGCACAACCCCCGGGGGGTAGGCGCGCCGGCCGGAAGCGAGCGCCGGATCGGCCAGGTCGGCCGGTATCCGCAGCAGGCTGCCCAGGCGGACCAGCCCCTCGTGAACACGCTTGGTCGTGAGCAGCTCGACGATCACGCTGGCCTCTGCATCGATCGTCTCGAGGGTCTCGCGGCGCAGGCCGCCCGCGTTCATGTCGACGGCGAGCGGCTGGGCGAGCCGAGGGGGGAAGCGGCGCAGCCGTTCGAGGATCTGGTCCTCCCGCTCGAACAACAGCCGCGCCAAAGAGCGCGGGACCAGGCGGCGCGCGTCGCGACCCAGCAGGTGCATCAGGTCGAACGGCCAGGCCGAAGCGCCGCTGGCAAGGAGGCTCACTGCGGCCACGCCCAACGCTAGACGCAACGCCCGGAGCCTCCGGCGGCGTCGGCTCAATCGCGAACCGGCCGGGCCTTGAGACTCACGCGCCCCCCTTTGGTGTCGAGCCGGAAGGCCACGGAGTCGGCTTCCTTCTTAGAGAGGATGCGGTTGGTCTGCTGGGCGATCAGCTTCTGAAAGCTCTCGAACTTCACGTTGGCCGGCTCGCCCAGGTCCTTGCGCGCCTCGACGAACTGGTCGAAGAGCTGTTGCACCGCTTCTGCATCCCCGAGCTTGTTCTGAATGCGGAACTCGCCGCGCGGTCCCGCCTGGGGCCGGACGCGGGGTGGCGGCGGCGGGGCCTTTGCGGCCTTGGTGCCGTGGAAGCCGACAGGCCGCCCTTCCTCGATCGCGCGCAGGCGCTTGTTCCACATGTCCTTGTACGTATTGAACCGGGCCGTCAGCGATTGGTACAGGAAGCGCCGGCCGCTGTTGCGGATTTCCCCTCCGGCGTAACCCCGGATGAGGACCTCCGTGCGACCCATGAGGTCGTGCGGCGGGAAGCGATCGATCCCTCCGAAGTACTTTTCCCACGCGATCTGGGCCTGCCGGATGTTGTACTCCAGCGCCTTGAGGTCTTCCTCTTCCTGCGTCACTCATCCTTGAGGAAGAGCCAGAACAGCGGTAGCCACAGCTCTCGCGCGTAGGGGACCTTCTTGCCATCCACCGTGACCTGCGTCCCGGTGATCGGGCCGACGATGTCGTAGAGTTCGCGCATCACGTTCGCCTGGTCGACGCCGAACGCCGCCTGGTGGGTGAGCGTGTGCCGCAACTGGGACTCGCTGTAGACCGGCGATCGCTTCGCGAGTTCCAGAGCACGCGCGTAGTTGGGGCCGTCGAAGGCGGCGAAAATGACTCCCACCCGGGAGGGGCGCTCGCGGCGACCGGGGTAGAGGACTTCAGCCATCTCGTCCGAGAGATGGGAAATATCCTCCTCCTCCTCGGGAACCACCCGGGGAAGACGCTCTGCGAACGTCTCTGCTGGTCCCCGACCCATCAGCGGAGGATAGGGCAGTGCCTCGGGCGAGGTCAACGGGACGTGGTCGCGCCCGATTCCAGGTCGATCACCACGTCGACGATCGCGCGGGCGAGCCGCTGCTGCCCCTCGGCCGAGGGGTGGACGACGTCGCGGTAGAGATTGGCCGGGTCCGAGCCGTCGTAGTACCGAGCGAGCTCGACCATGCGCAGGTTCCGTTTTTCTACCGCCGCCCGGATTGGCGCAGCGCCAGCTTCCCATTCGCCGCTCTCGAGCTCCGCGCGCAGGGGGTGCAGCAGTACGCTCGCGCCCGGGACCTCGGCGAGTCTGACGAGCAGCGCCTCGAGCGCCGGGATGGCGGTCTGCCTCGACCCGCGGACCGGCCCACGCTGGCCGGGGAAGAGGCGCCGAAAGTACCGCAGCCCGTCGGACAGAGCGAAGCGGGGCTTCCGCGTCGGATGCTCGACGGGGTTCAGCGGGCCGAGCGTCGGAACGCCGAACGCGTCGTGCGAGGAGAGCATGAGAAGCACGCGATCGGGCTCGAAGAGTCCGAACTCCTCGACGTAGCCGAGCCGGTTGCCCGGACCCCAGCTGCCGCTCGAGATATTGCCCACGATCACGGGCCGACCCAGGCGCGCTGAGAGCTCCCGGCGCGCGTGCCCGGTTGCGAGGTCGCTCTGGTCCGTGAGCGACCCACCGTTGATCACGCTATCGCCGAGGACCATCACACGCAGCTCGTTCGACGCGCTTCGAGGCGCCGCGAAGGGCGCGCTGCGCATGCTGAAATCGTTGACCTCGAAACGGTTTCCGAACGGGCGGCAGCTCTGGCCGGGAGCCAGCAGGTAGCCGATGGTCGGGTGGGGTTGGTAGAGCGGCGGGTCGCCCAGACCCAGGGCGAGACGTGCAAAGAGCTCGCCCGCCACGAGCAGGGTTCCGGAGGCCAACAAGATGAGCGCGACGCGCCTAGTGGCCTGCAACAGGAGATTCGATACCGCTGCGACCGCCGATGCATCCCGCCTGGCTGCGTCGCTCATCGGTCAAATACTCCCGGTATTCTCCCTCTTCGGCTCCTTGCTATCCGGGCGCCTCGGCGCTCTCGCTGGCATCGACCTCCCTGTTACGGGCCACTATCGACAGGAGCCTACAGCAGGGGCAGGCGGTCGTTCGAAAAGGTGCCACGCTATAGTCCCGCGAGTGAGCCCCGCGAGCGAAACCGATCTGCGCCGCCGGGTTCCCTCGGTCGATCAGGCCCTCGGGCAGCTGAGCCAGCTCGAGGAGCGAGAGGGCCGTGCTCCCGTGCTCCGCGAGCTGCGGCGCGAGCTGGCGGAGCTGCGGGAGCTGGGCGCGCGCGGCGAGAAGGAGAAGCTCGAGGCGGCGCTCGAGAATCTGGAAGCGCGCGTGGTCGCGCGAGTGGAGGCCGCGCGGCGGCCGTCGCTCCGCAGAGTGATCAATGCGACCGGCGTCGTGATCCATACGAATCTGGGGCGCTCGCCGCTCGCCGCTCACGTGCTCCAAAGCGTGGCGAGGGTCGCGTCGCGCTACAGCAATCTCGAATACGACCTCACCGCAGGCAAGCGCGGCGACCGCGAGGTCCACGCGGAGCGGCGCCTTCGCGATCTGCTTCAGACCGAAGCCGTCGTCGTCGCGAACAACAACGCCGCTGCCGTGATGCTAGCCGTCAACACCCTCGCCGAGGGGCGCGAGGTGATCGTCAGCCGCGGTGAGCTGGTCGAGATCGGCGGCTCCTTTCGGATCCCGGACGTGTTGCGGAAAGGGGGCGCGAGCCTCGTCGAGGTCGGCACGACGAACCGCACCCGGCTCGAAGACTATCGGGCCGCGCTGACCCCCGAAACGGGTCTCATCCTGAAAGTTCACCCGAGCAACTTCGCCATCGTCGGCTTCACGGAGAGCCCCGGACTCGACGAGCTCGTCGGCCTCGCCCGTGAGGCATCCGTGCCGATCGTCGAGGACCTCGGCAGCGGGCTGCTCGAACGCCTGCCCGCGCCGCTCGATTCCGAACCCGCCGTCGCCGAACGCCTCGCGAGCGGCGTCGACGCCGTGACGTTCAGCGGCGACAAGCTGCTCGGCGGGCCGCAGGCGGGGCTGATCGCCGGGCGCCGCGAGCCGTTGAGGAAGATGAGGCGCAACCCGCTCTATCGGGCGCTGCGTGTGGACAAGCTGACGCTGGCCGCTCTCGATGCGGTGCTCGCCGATCACGACGCGGGGGTCGTCTCCCAGATTCCGGTGCTCGAGATGCTGTCGCGGAACGACGCGACGCTCACCAAACGCGCGGCGGCGCTTCAGGAGCGTCTCGGGAGCGTGGCGGACCTTCAGGTGAGCGCGGAGCGGGGAGAGTCCGCCGTCGGCGGTGGGGCGCTTCCGAGTGCGACGCTTCCGACCCGCGTCCTCAGGCTCTCGCACCCGCGCGTATCGGCGGACACGCTGGCCGCGCGGCTGCGCAACGGCGAGCCGCCGCTGGTGGCGCGCATCGAAGATGACCGGCTGTGCCTTGATCTGCGTACGGTGCAGCCGGACGAGGATGAGGCTGTCGCCGCCGCGATCGCTTCCGTACTCGAGTAACTTGCGAGCGATTCTCGCTCTGACGTTGGTCGCGGCCATGGCAGGCGCAGCTCCCGCCGACGTCGTCTCGAAGTGCGTCGGGCGCCTGACGATGCAGGTGCGCACCGAGCACGCCCACCCCGGCGGGGTGCTCGATGTCCTTCTTCTGTCGAAGCGACACCTCGGGACGATCCGCGTCTTCTTCGAAGGTCGGGCCACCCCCTCCTACGGTCCGGCCGGCCGACTGCGCGCGATCGTACCGGCCCCGCTTTCCAGCGGTCCGGGCCCGGTGACGCTCGGGATCGAGCTGCGCGTGCGACGCGGGCGGCAGCGCATGAGAATCGACGCGAGCGTCGCGGATCGCGCGTATCCCGCGCGCGCCGTGGCGCTCCCCAAGGAGCGCATGGCCCTGCTCGAGGCGCCGCACGCCACTCGCGACGGACGCGAGCTGATGCTGCTGGCTCGTACCCTGAGCGACACGGCGTGGTGGGCGGACGGCTTCTCGGCGCCGATCGACGCACCCGCGGATGGTGATTTCGGAGCTCTCCCCGACTACGGGCCACACGGGCCCGTGGCGCAACGGATGGACGGAACCTGGGGCGAGCGCCAACGCGGCTGGAGCTACCCGGTCCCCTTGGGCAGCCCCGTCGCTGCTCCCGCAGGCGGCAGCGTCATCTTCGCTGGATCGCTGACGCTGGCCGGATGGACGCTGGTCGTCGATCACGGCCAGGGGTTCGTGAGCGTGCTGCGCCACCTGAGCCGGCTCGACGTTGTCCTGGGAGACGACGTGACGCGCGGCCAGCAGCTGGGACTATCGGGCGCCAGCGGGCTCGTCGCGGCGCCCCTGCTGCACTGGAGCCTTTTTCTGCACGGCATCGCCGTCGACCCCCAGATCGCAATGGCGGTGACGCAGCCACGCGTCGACTAGAGAAGCGTTCTCGCGGCGCGGCGGGCGAGGTCGAGCACGGGCGAGGGGTAGACCCCGACGACGATGACGATGGCGACGCACGCGGCGACAGCCAGACCGGGTGCCGGAGCCAGGGCGCCCCAATCTCTGCCGTCGCTCGGTCGCATGTACATCGCGACGATCACGCGCAGGTAGTAGTAGGCGGAGACGACGCTCATGAGCACGCCGAGAATCGCAAGACCCGCGTAGCCGGCGCCGACGGCGGCGGAGAAGACATAGAACTTGCCGACGAAGCCCGCTGAGATCGGGATGCCGGTCAGCGAGATCAACAGGACCGACAGGGCCGCCGCGATCGCCGGGCGATGCTCGGCGAGACCGGCGACGTCGTCGAGCGTGGCCGGCTTCTGCTCCCTCGTCAGCGCGCCGAGCACGCCAAAGCTGCCTACGCTGACGGCGGCGTAGCCGACGAGGTAGAAGAACACCGCTTCGGTCGCGACCCGGGGTGATGCGACCAACGCTGTGAGCAGATATCCCACGTGCGCAATGGACGAGAAGGCGAGCATGCGCTTGAGCCGGCTCTGGGCGAGGGCGCCGAGGTTGCCGATCACCATCGTCAGCCCCGCGAGCAGGGCGACGCCGGCCTGCCAGTCCGGTGCGACATCGCGCAGTGCGATGAACATCACTCGCAGCAGCGCTGCCGCGCTCGCGATCTTGACGGCGGCGGACATGAAGGCCGTGACCGGTGTGGGCGCACCCTCGTAGACGTCGGGCGTCCACATGTGGAAGGGGACGCTCGCGAGCTTGAACCCGAAGCCGACGAGAAGCAGCCCGGCTCCGAGAACCGCGAGGCTGGCCGCTTCGGGTCCTCCCCTGGAGATGCCGCGCGCCAACGTACTGAGGTTCGTAGACCCGCCGGCACCGTACAGCATCGCCATGCCGTACAAGAGGAAGGCCGAGGCGAACGCGCCTGAAAGGAAGTACTTGAGGGCCGCCTCCTGGCTCTCCATACGATCGCGGTGGAACCCGACCAGGCTGTAGAGCGACACCGACATCACTTCGAGTGCCACGAACATCGCGACCAGCTCGAGGGCCGAGACGAGCCCCAGCATTCCCACGACGGAAAAGGAGAGCAGCGCGTAGTACTCGCCCCGCTGTTCGCCGGTTGCTTTCAGATAGCTTCCCGAAAACAGGATGGCCAGGATCGAAACGGGCAGGATCAAGCCGTGAGCGAAGAGGCTGAAGTCGTCCAGCACGATGGCGCCGCCGAGCGTCGCGTTGCGCGAGGGGCCTTGCGCGATCAGCACGGTGGAGCCGAGCGCGGCGACGAGCCCCGTCAGCGTGACGGCCTCGAAGGGAGGCGCGTCCTCGGAGTCGCGGCGGCGGAAGGCTTGCATCAACAAGAGAGTCATGCCGGTGATCGCGACGATCGATGCGGGCAGCAGCGCGATGAGGCTGCGGAGGGGAACGTTCACTGGGGCGGCTCGGGCGCCGCTTCGAGGCGGGCCACGCTGACCGAGGCCACCGGGCTTCGACCCGGCGCACTCGGTGTCCCATTCACCAAAGAGGCCCGCTCTACACGGCGCCTCTCGCTCACGATGCGGGTGGGGAGATGCTTCGCTCGCGCCCCTCGCTCAACTCCCTCTGGATCAACTCGGCCCAAGGCCTGAACCGGGTTCAGGTCCGTAGCGTTGACGCCATCGACGTTCGCCGAACTCGTCGCGACCATCTTCATTCGCGCGTCTCTGACCAATTGGTCGACGCTTGGCTCGATGCGGCGCGTGAAGATCGGGCTCGCGATGCCCATGATCAGTGTCAGGGCGACGAGGGGAATCAGGATCGCCGCCTCGCGCGATGTCAGGTCGCGGAGTGCCGCGTTCTCTTCGTGGACGACCTCACCGTAGAAGACGCGCTGGACCATCCACAGCATGTAGGCGGCAGCGAGCACGACGCCGAGTGTCGCGCCGACCACGAGTGCCGGGCTGAAGGGCCAGGAGCCCACGAGGATCAGGAACTCGCCCACGAAACCGTTGAAACCGGGCACGGCGATCGAGCTGAGAGCGATCATCAGGAACAGCGCCGAGAACCACGGCATCACGCTGCGGAGGCCGCCGAAGTCTGCGATCAAGCGGGTGTGGCGCCGCTCGTAGAGCATTCCGACCATGAAGAAGAGCGCGCCGGTGGAGATGCCGTGGTTGAGCATCTGGTAGATCGAGCCGACCACGGAGGTCGTCGTGAACGCTGCGATCCCCAGCATCACGAAGCCGAGGTGGGAGACCGACGAGTACGCGACGAGCTTCTTGAGATCGGATTGCACGAGCGAGACGAGCGCGCCGTAGATGATGCCGACGACGGCGAGCACGCCGATCGGGAAGGCGAACCGCTGAGCCGCAAGGGGGAACAGCGGGATCGCCAGCCGCAGGAAGCCGTAGCCGCCCATCTTCAAGAGCACGCCCGCGAGGATCACCGATCCAGCGGTGGGCGCCTCGACGTGAGCGTCGGGCAGCCACGTGTGAAACGGGAACATCGGCACCTTGATGGCGAAGGCGAGCGCACACGCCGCAAACAGCCACATCTGCAGCTCGGGATCGATCCAGGCCCTCGTGAGATCCGCCAGGTCGAGGCTATTCGCACCGGTCTCGGCGTACAGCACGAGGAACGCGACGAGCATCACGACGCTGCCGGCCATCGTGTAGAGGAAGAACTTCACCGCCGCGTAGATACGCCGCTCGTGGCCCCAGATCCCGATCAGGAAGTACATCGGGATCAGCATCGCCTCCCAGAAGATGTAGAAGAGGAACAGGTCGAGTGCGCAGAAGACGCCGATCATGCCCGCCTCGAGCAGCAACATGAAGACCACGAACTCTCGGACGCGGCCGTCGATCGACGCCCAGGAGCCGAGCAGAGCCAGCGGTGTCAAGAACGTGGTCAGGATCACCAGCCAAAGGCTCAGGCCGTCGACACCGACGTGATACGAAATGCCGTAGGCGGGAATCCAGTCGAGCCGCTCTCCGAACTGCATCGCGGCAATCGGCTCGAAGCCGCGCAACAGTAGCAGCGACACGGCGAAGATCGCGGTCGAGATGACGAGCCCCAGGCGCTTGTGAAGATCCTGGCGGTCGGCAGGAGTCAGTGCGACGACGATGGCGCCGAGCACCGGTGCCGCGATCAGAGTGCTGAGCAGGTGATCCATCACACGCTCAACGCATCCACACGAGATAACCGAGCAGCGCGACGGCGCCCGCGAGGGTCACCAGGGTGTAGCTGCGCACGTAGCCCGTCTGCGCGAATCGGGAGCGCGCGGCGGCGTCGCCGGTGACGCGTCCGAGCCCGTCGACGGCCGCGTCGATCAGGCCGGTGTCGACGCCCTTCCAGAGCGCGGCGCGGCTGCCGTCGACGACGAGCCGCGTTGCGATCCAGTCGTAGGCGCGGTCGAACCCGTACTTCTCTTCGAGGGCACGGTGCAGCGGCTTCGCGGTGGCCGAGATGCGGGCCGGGGTGTCGGCGAAGGGGAGCCAGGCGTGATGTGCCTCGAGGCCCGGCACCCGCGTCACCGGCGCCAGCAGCGCGGGAACGTCGACGACACCCGCGAAGGCTGAGCCCACGGCGAGCAGGGCGAGCGGCACGAGCATCGAGAGCGGCGATTCGTGAATCTCGCCTGCGTCGTGACCCCGGTACTCACCGAAGAAGGTCAGGAAGAGCAGCCGCGCCATGTAAAAGGACGTCAGCAGCGCGGTAAACAGGCCGATGCCGAAGAGCAACGGGAGGTGGGCCGCCAGTGCGCCGGCCAGAATCGCGTCCTTGCTGAAGAACCCGGCGAGCGGTGGGATTCCGGCGATGGCGAGAGTGCCGACGAGGAACGTGTTGTAGGTCCAGGGAATCCGCTCGCGCAGCCCACCCATCCGGCGCATGTCCTGCTCGCCCGAGAGGGCGTGGATCACCGAGCCCGCCCCCAGGAACAGCAGCGCCTTGAAGAAGGCGTGGGTGAAGAGGTGGAACACGCCGACGCCACAGGCGAGGAACATGTAGCCGAGCTGGCTGATCGCCGAGTAGGCCAGCACCTTCTTGATGTCCGTCTGCACAAGCGCGATGCCCGCGGCGAGCAGCGCTGTCACGGCTCCAACCGTCGCCACGACGATCATCGCCGTCTCCGAGAGGGCGAAGAGCGGCGCCAGGCGAGCAACCAGGTAAACGCCGGCTGTCACCATCGTCGCGGCATGGATCAGCGCGCTGACCGGAGTCGGGCCCTCCATTGCGTCCGGCAACCAGACGTGAAGCGGGACCTGCGCGCTCTTGCCGCAAGCGCCGACGAAGAGCAGCAGGGCAATCCCGGCCAAGAGGCCGAAGTGGCCGAACGCCTCGGGAGGCTTGGACGAGGCGTTTGCGACGATGTCGACGAAGTCGAGGCTGCCGAGCCCGTGGAAGGTGAGGATCATGCCGAGGATCAGGCCGGCGTCGCCGATGCGGTTGACGATGAAGGCCTTCTTCCCGGCGTCCGATGCGCTCTTCTTCTTGTACCAGAAGCCGATCAGCAGGTAGGAGCAGAGCCCGACGCCCTCCCACCCGACGAACAGCAGCGGCAGGCTCCCCGCGAGGACGAGTAGCAGCATGAAGAAGGTGAACAGGTTGAGGTAGGAGAAGTAACGAACGCGGACCGCGTCGTGGAACATGTACCCGAGCGAGTAGATGTGAATCAGCGAGCCAACCCCGGTGATCACGAGCGTCATGAGCAACGACAGCCGATCGACGAGCAGGCTGAAGGGAATGCTGAAGCCGCCGACCTCGATCCAGCTGAACTCGAGCCCATCCATCGAGACAGGCTGGCCGAGGGCCGGTTGGAAGAAGCGCAGCCCCTCGGGATCCGCCAGAAACGCCTCGAGACGCAGCGTGCTCCAGACGGCGAGGGCAAACGAGACGAGCACCAGTCCCGCACGCCATCAGCCCGGCGCCGGTCTCGTCGTTCTCGCGCCTGATGGCGTCGCCGAAGAGCGCCAGCGAGATGAACCCCGCCAGCGGTAGTAGCAGGATCACCCACGGGATGTTCTGAAGGAGAGGGTCTTCGAGCATGCCTACCACTTCAGGAGATGGAAGTCGTCGACATCGAGCGTGTCACGATGCCGCTGCAGCGCGATCACGATCGCGAGTCCGACGGCCGCCTCGGCAGCCGCGACGGTCATTACGAAGAACACGATGCCCTGACCGTAGAACGTCGCGTGGTAGCGGCTGAAAGCCAAGAATGCCAGGTTCGCCGCGTTCAGCATCAGCTCGATGCACATGAAGATCGTGATCAGGTTGCGGCGCAGGAAGATGCCGAGCACGCCCATGCCGAAGAGCAGGGTGCTCAACAGAAGGACGTGGTTGATCGGTATTCCGGCCGGCACGCTCTAAAGATCCTTCTTCGAGAGCACGATGGCGCCCACGAGAGCCGAAAGAATGAGGATCCCCACGGCTTCGAACGAATAGAGAAACTGCGCGGAGAAGAGGCTCCGCGCCATCTCGACCGAAGGCGCGCTGAAGCCTTCGGGTCCGAAGCCCCGATCGCTGGATGCGACAACGGACGAGACTTGAAGCACCAGAGCGAGCACGAGAACGCTCGCCGTCAGGGCGAGAGTCCGATTCGGAGGTGGACCCGATTCGCGCTGGACGTTCAGCAGCATCAGCACGAACAGAAACAGCACCATGATCGCGCCGGCGTAGACGATCACCTGCAGCGCCGCGATGAATGGCGAGCCGAGCAGGCCGTAGATCCCGGCCAGGCTGCACAGCGTCACCACTAGTGCGAAGGCGCTGTAGACCGGGTTGCGCTGTCCGATCACGACTCCGGACGCCAGAAGCGCGAGGCCGCCGAGCACGTAGAAGAGCGTCGCGTCGAGCATCGCGCTAGAGCCAGCCCGCCGCTACCAGCATAGCGGTCAGCATGATGTTGATCGTCACGACTGGAATCAAGATCTTCCAGCCTAGCGCCATGAGCTGGTCGTAGCGGAATCGCGGCAGGGTACCGCGCAGCCAGATGAAGATGAACAGCACGATCGCCACCTTGCCGATGAACCAGAGAACCGATGGGCCGACCGCAGGGAAGGGGAAATGCCATCCACCCAGGAACAGATTCACCGCCAGGACCGAAACGGTGATGATGTTGATGTACTCGGCCATCTGCAGCAGCGCGAACTTCATCGACGAGTACTCGGTGTGGAGGCCTGCCACCAGCTCCGTCTCCGCCTCAGGCAGGTCGAAGGGAGTGCGACTCACCTCGGCGGTGGCGGCGATGGCGTAAACGATGAACGCGATCGGCTGCAGGGTCATGTTCCAGCGCCAGAACCCGCCCGCCTGGGTCTCGACGATGTCGGCGATGCTGAAGGAGCCCGCCAGCATGATGAGGGTGACCCAGGACATCCCGAGCGCCAGCTCGTAGGAGAACATCTGCGCCGAGGCGCGCAACCCGCCGAGCAACGAGTACTTGTTGTTAGCCGCCCAGCCGGCCAGCACCACTCCGTAGACGCCGAGCGATGTGATCGCGAAGATGAAGAGGATGCCACGTCGAGCTCGGCAATCTGCATTGTGATCGCGCGGCCGAAAAGCTGGATCGGAGGGCCGTAGGGGACGACGGCGATCGCCGTAAAGGCGGTCACGATCGCAACCACCGGCGCCGCCAGAAACAGCCACTTGTCGGCCTCGGCGGGCACGGTCTCTTCCTTGAAGAAGAGCTTGATGCCGTCGGCGATGGGCTGAAGGATTCCGAAAGGGCCGGTGCGGTTGGGTCCCAGCCGGAACTGCATCAAGGCCAGCAACCGCCGCTCGGCGTAGGTCATGAAGGAAAAGAGCCCCAGCAGCACGCCGACCAGAACGCTCGCCTTGACGACGGCAATGACGATCTCTTCGAGCAGCGGTGTCACGATCCGGCTGGCCACGGAGGCACGGAGGGCGCTTAGTGCCTCTCGGCCCGCTGAGCCGACTCCGAGCCGGCTGCGTCCGGATCGGAGCGGCCGTTCGCCATGCGTTCTCTGTGTCTCTGTGTCTCTGTGGCTGCCGTTTCCATCAAGGGGTAGCCGCGACCCTGGCCTTCGCGAGCGCCTCGGTGAACGTCGAGGCGACCTTGCGCCAACACTGCTTTTCCCGCACGTGGTACTCGTACTCGTCGCGGAACTTCTGGAGCGTCGACTGCGGCGGGGCGATAGCGGCGTCGCCGAACGGGCAGAGCGTCTTGCCACCGATGGCGTCCGTGACGTTCCAAAGCACATCGAGGTCGCGCTCGGTCCCCTCGCCCGCCTCGATCTTCTCCAGCAGACGCAGCATCCAACCCGTGCCCTCGCGGCAGGGCGAGCACTTGCCGCAAGACTCGTGCTTGTAAAAGTAGCTCAGTCGCTGCGCCATCCACACCATGCAGGTCGAATCGTCCATCACTATGGTGCCGGCCGAGCCGAGCATGCTGCCGGCCTTTGCGAGCGAGTCGAAGTCCATCGCGACGTCGATCTCGTCCGCGGTGAGCACCGGCGTCGACGAGCCGCCGGGGACGACGGCGCGCCACGGGCGGCCGTCGCGAACGCCGCCGGCGTGCTGCTCGATCAGCTCGCGTAGCGTCACGCGCCCCATCGGCAGCTCGTAGACGCCGGGCTTCTCGACGTGGCCGCTGATGCAGTACAGCTTGGGTCCGCCGTTGCGTTCGGTGCCGCACGTCGCGAACCAATCCGCGCCACGCTCGAGGATCAGCGGCACACAGGCGATCGTCTCGACGTTGTTCACGATCGTCGGGCAACCGTAGAGGCCGACGTTGGCCGGGAACGGAGGCTTGAGGCGCGGCTGGCCGCGCTTGCCCTCGAGGCTTTCGAGCAGCGCCGTCTCCTCGCCGCACTCGTACGCGCCGGCGCCGCCATGGACGGTGATGTCGACGGTGACGCCGCTGCCGAGGACGTCCTTGCCGAGCAACCCCGCCGCGTAGGCCTCGTCGACCGCCTTCTGCAGCGTGCGGATCCCCTCGTGGAACTCGCCGCGGACGTAGATGAAGCACTTCTCCGCGCGAATGGCGTGGGAGGAGACGATGCTCGCCTCGATCAGCTGATGCGGATCCTGCTCGACAATCAGGCGATCCTTGTAGGTGCCGGGCTCGCTCTCGTCGGCGTTGACGCACAGGTAGCGCGGTTTCGGGCTGTCCTTGGGCAGGAAACTCCATTTCAGCCCGGTCGGGAACCCGGCCCCGCCGCGCCCCCGGAGCGAGGCCTTCGTGATCTCGTCGATGATCGCGACGGGCGTCATCTCGAGATGATCGGCGAGCTTCGCGTAGCCACCGCTGGCCCGGTAGGTGTCGATGGCCTGAGAGTCCTCCTTGAACACGTTGCGCAGCAGCACGGTCTCGCCCGGGCTCTTTGGCCAATCGAACGGACGGTACGGGGCCTTGCCCCCCCCGCGAGGATGGCGTCGATGTCCTGCCCGGTGGCCCCTTCGAGCCACTCTCCATTCACCTGTACGGCGGGAGCGCCTCCGCAAGCCGCCAGGCACTCGACGCGGGCTACCGTGAAGCGGCCGTCTTCGCTCGTCCCCCCGGGCTCGATGTTCAGCTTCGAGCAGGCGCGGTGGAGCAGGTCGTCGGCGCCGCGAAGGGCACAGGAGAGGTTGGTGCAGATCTCGATGTGCGTTTCGCCGCGTGGCTCGAACGCGAACATCGAGTAGTACGTGGCCGTGTCGTGGACCTGGGCCGGTGTCAGCAGGAACAGCTCGGCGACGTACTCGATCGCCTCGGGAGTGAGGTGGCCCTCCTGCTCCTGTGCGATGTGGAGGGCGGGCAGGAGCGCCGAGCGCCGACCAGGGTAGCGGGAGGTGCCGATCACCGGTGTTCCGCACTCGTAGGGGGCCGATTTCACGGGATTCGGGCGCGGCTTGCCCAGCAGGTGTGACACCACGATCGTGAAAACGGCGAAGCCGAGCGCGATTGCGGCCAGGATCAGTATCGGGACGTAGGCGGGCAGGCTGGCGGAGGTGCTCATGTCCTAAGGTGGGCCCTCTGTGGCGCGCGGGCTCCCGTGAAAAGGCGGGCGAATGTTATCACCGTCTTGCCGGGTCCTGTGCGGCGTGCCATGCTCGCCCCGATGCGCCGCACGAAGATCGTCGCCACGATCGGTCCCGCCTCCCGCGAACCCAAGGTCCTGGAGCAGCTGATCGCAGCTGGCGTGGACGTGGTTCGTCTGAATTTCTCCCACGGACAACAGGCCTCCCACCTGGAAGTGATGAAGACGGTCCGCGAGATCGCCGAGCGTCAGGAGCGATCGGTCGCCCTGCTCCAGGACCTCTCGGGTCCCAAGATCCGCACCGGCGCAGTGGAGGGGGGCTCGGTCCGGCTGGAGGAGGGGGCGGAGCTGACCATCACGAACGAAGCGACCGTGGTCGGCTCGAAGCAGCGGATCTCGACGACGTACGCGGCGCTGCCGCGGGACGTCGGGGAGGGCGACGTCATTCTGCTCGACGACGGCAAGCTCGAGCTGGAGGTGCTCAGAAGCTCGGGGAGCGAGGTCCGTTGCCGCGTGGTGCACGGGGGGCCGCTCGGGTCGAGCAAGGGAATGAACCTGCCCGGAGTCGCGTTGTCGACCCCGGCGATCACCGAAAAGGATCGGAGCGACCTCGCCTTCGGAGTCCAGAACGGCGTGGACTACGTCGCGCTGTCCTTCGTCCGCGCAGCCGCAGACGTCGTGGAGTGCCGTCGGCTGGTCGAAGAGCACGGCCGGAAGCTGCCGCTCATCGCCAAGATCGAAAAACGCGAGGCGATCGACGACCTCCCGCAGATCATCGAGGCGGCCGACGGCCTGATGGTGGCGCGCGGCGATCTCGGCGTGGAGATGTCGACCGAAGAGGTGCCGACGCTTCAGAAACGGATGATCGAGATGGCCAATGGCGCGGGCAAGCTCGTCATCACTGCGACTCAGATGCTGGAGCGCATGGTCAACGAGCCGCGACCGACCCGCGCCGAGGCCTCCGACGTGGCCAACGCCATTCTGGACGGCACCGACGGCATCATGCTGTCCGGCGAGACGGCCTCCGGTCGCTATCCCGTCGAGGCGGTCGAGACGATGGCGCGCATCGCACGCCACACCGAGGCGAACTACGACTTCCAGGCGCCGGCGCGGATGAGCGGGGGAGCCGGGACGCTCGTGTCGCGGGCACTGGCACGAGTGGCCGCCACGGTGGCCGAGGAGCTGGGCTGCGAGCTGATCGTCAGCTTCACGGAGTCAGGCGCTACCGCGCGGCTCGTATCCGCGTTTCGTCCGAGTACCCCGGTCGCCGCGATCACTTACAACGACAACGCCTACCGCGAGCTGGCGCTCTGGTGGGGCGTACTGCCCATCAAATCCGACTTCGTGAAGTCGACGGACGAGATGCTTGCTGGCGGTGAGCGGCTGCTCCTCGAGAGGGGCCTCGTCAAGAAGGGCGACACGGTGTTGATGCTTGGTGGCCAGAGCCACAAGGCCGGCGCCACGAACATGCTGCGCGTCAGGACGATCGACTGATGCGGCGGCTGTTTCTCTTGCTGGCGCTCACGACGCTCGTCGCCTGTGGCGGCTCCAGGGCGAAGTACACATGGCCCGCCGTGGAGGCGCCGAGCGGCGGCACGGTCGTCGAAGGGATGGCGTCCTGGTATGGGCCGGGCTTCCACGGCAACCAGACCGCGAGCGGCGAGATCTACGACATGGACGATCTCACCGCGGCACACCTCTACTGGGCTTTCGGGACCAGGGTGAAGGTGACGTTGCTCGACACGGGCCAGTCGGTCGTGGTGCGCGTCAACGACCGGTTTCCCGGTCACAAGGGGCGCGTGATCGACCTGTCACGCGGTGCGGCCCGGGCGATCGGGTTGATCGGGCCGGGCGTTGCGAAGGTCAGACTCGAGATCGTCGGCTAGCCGCAACGGCTAGCCACAGAGACACAGAGGTACGGTGAGGTCCGAACCTCCGCGTAGCCATGATCCCTAGTCGATCCGTTTGAGTCGGGATTCGCGAAGGCTCGGAGCGGCCGTTCCTCGGAGGATTCGTCACCCTGAGCGAGAACCGTCGGGGAGACGGGAGTGAAGAGGCCAGCGAGGTGAGACGACTCCTCTGGCATCCTCCGCGCCTATTCAAGGGGCACGCGCTGGGCTCCCTCAGTCTGGCGGTGCTGCTGATCTCCTTCGGGATGACGAGATGTCTCGTCGGTTCTCCCGTGTCTCGGTGCCTCCGTGGCCCGCTGACTGAGCCGTTCATGTCCGGGGGTCGATCTATCATCCGGGGATGGCGCCAGAGCGAGAGCGCACAGCCCGCGGTCGCGGCGCTGCCTCCAACCCGCCTTCGCGGTTCGAGCGGCTCGAGCTCGAGCCCGCGACCGGCGAGGCGGCCGGACCGGCGCGTACGGAGTTCATGCGCGACTCCTCGCGCTCCGTCATCTCCTACAACGACTCCCCGGACGTGGGCTTCGACGCGAGCCTCAATCCGTACCGCGGCTGCGAGCACGGTTGTGCCTACTGCTACGCACGGCCGACTCACGAGTATCTGGGCTTCTCGGCCGGACTCGATTTCGAGACCCGCATCCTCGTCAAGGAAGACGCTCCCCGGTTGCTGCGCCGCGAGCTTTCGTCGCCGCGTTGGACGCCCCAGGTGCTCGGCCTGTCGGGCGTGACCGATCCGTACCAGCCGATCGAGCGGCGCCTCGAGATCACGCGCCGCTGTCTCGACGTGCTGCGCGAGCTGCGCAACCCCGTAGCCGTCGTGACGAAGAACCATCTCGTCACGCGGGACACCGATCACCTCGCCGAGCTGGCGCGCTACGATGCCGCTGGCGTGTTCGTTTCGATCACCACTCTCGACGGCTCCTTGCACCGGGTGATGGAGCCACGCACATCGCATCCCGAGCGGCGCGTCCAGACCCTGCGGGAGCTCGCTCGCGCGGGGATCCCGACCGGCGTGCTGATCGGGCCCGTCATTCCCGCGCTGAACGATCACGAGATCCCCGCGATCGTCGAAGCCGCAGCCGACACAGGGGCCCGGGCGGCGAGCTACATCATGCTCCGCCTCCCGCTCGTCGTGGCGCCCTTGTTCGAGGACTGGCTCGAGCGACACTACCCCGAGCGCAAGGACAAGGTTCTGGGCCGCCTGCGTTCGATGCGCGGGGGTCGCCTGAACGAGGCGAGCTACGGCGTGCGCATGCGCGGTCGCGGCGCGATCGCCGAGCAGGTCCGAGCGCTCTTCGACGCCTCCGTCCGGCGCGCCGGAATGCGACCGCGTCGCTTCGATCTGAGCGCCGAGCACTTCAAGAGCCCCGCTGGCCGTCAGCTCGGGCTGTTCGGCTGACTAGTACTCGGATCCGCAATTAGGGTTGCATTCGAACGCCGATGCATCCCGCCTGGCTGCGTCGCCCATCGGTCAAATACTCCCGGTATTCTCCCTCTTCGGCTCCTTGCCATCCGGGCGCCTCGGCGTGGCCGCCACAAGCCGACCCTTCGGGTCCCCTGTGTCAGCTGTTCTCGCCTACGGCTCGGAGCCTCGGTGCGACACCGTATTCACGGATCAGAGTACTCTAGGCCTCGAAAGAACGCTGACTCTAGCAGTTCATGATTTAAAGAATACAGTTCAACGCCAGAAACAGACAGTTTATGCTATCAGTGTTCGCGACCGGAGAGCATCCGGCCGCGCAGGATGATCTCGGGCACGCCGGGACGCAGGCCGGGCAGGCGGCAGCGATTCCGCTCGAAGACGGCCGGCACCATCACGAGCCGGCCCACGCCGAGCTCGAGGCGGGAATCGGCGAAGCGCTCTCGGAAGTCACGGGGCCTGACGCCACGCAGGTCGCGCGGTTCATACATGGCGATCAAGGCGCTCCGGGCGCAGGCTTCGGCCTGCTCGAGCGGCAGCCGGGCGTGAATCAGCCGCCCGGCGCGCTCGCCGGTGGGGATGCGATCCTCGACGCACTCGAGGGCGGCACGGCTGGCCCAGACGGCGAGGCGAGCGAACGTCGCGTCGCCGACCTCGTCTCCGAGCATCCGCAGCGCCGGCAGCCAGATCCACGAGCCGCGGGGTCCGCCGGAGCCGACCCGGGGCAGCAGGTCTTCGAGACTCTCCGCCCGTGACGCCCCGTCCGAGCTGACCGCGAAACCGAAACGCCAGAAAGGAAAGTAGCCGTGCTCTCGGTCCGGGGCGTCCTCACGTCGGACGTGGGAGTAGTCGCAGCGGGCGAAGCCGTCGCGTGTGGCCAGCAGCGCACTGTGGCAATTGGGGCAGATCCTCGCCCACGCGCGGCGGTCGGGCGACTGATCCCACGCGCAGTGAGGGCAGCGCGAGCCGACCACGCGGATCACCGTACTCGCGTGTCTCCGCAGCGGGTCTTCGGCCGAGGCCTGCATGAATGCCCGGCTCTCGCGCTCCTCGAGTCGGGCCACGATCTTGCCCCGCGCCGCATCGACGAGACCCCACCAGCTATCGAGCTCTCGCGTGAAGTCGTCCTCGTAGCGCTTCTTGTTGTCCAGGGGCCTCCCAGCTCCGCGCGCGTCGCTTGATCGGCTCGACGATGCGCGCGAGCAGGAACGGCTTGAAGATCAGGTGGCGGCTGACCCAGACGGGCTGATCGCAGCGCCCCGTCTCCTCCAATCCCTCGAAGCGGACTCCCACGTCGGGCGGTCGGATCCCGTCTTCCGTCGCCGCGCGCGGTGTCGCCGCCACACGCACGGTCTCCACGCCGCTCGCGAGATCCTCCGCGGTGAGCAACTCGCTGCCGTCGATGCCGAGCCGGACGAGCGCATCGCGGAGATTCCAGGCCTCGCCGTCGTAGGCGGGATCGCTGCGCTGCCAACGGCGCCCCGCGAGTCGCGTCTCGGGATCGAGCTGGCTCTGGTTGTTTCCGAAAGCGCCGATCCAGTCGAGACCGTGGTAGTGCCAGTAGGGGAGGTAGACCATGCGCCGCGGGCTGACGCTCACCCGGTCCTCGAGCCAGGCCTGCTCTTTTGCGAGGCAGGAATCGATGGTCTCGCCGCGGCCGCGAACCTCGCCCGCTCTTTCGAGAGCGCGCAGCGACTCGGTGAGACGCTCGTGGATCCGCGCACGCTCGAGCTGTTCGGTCTCGAACGCTCGCGGGGGGATCCTGAGCACCTCGTGATCGCGCGGTCGATCCGCAACCAGCCAGGACCCGCAGTAGGCACAGGCGACGATGTGGTCCTCGTCCCCGATGCCCACCGGGGAGGAGCAGTGCGGGCAACGGATCCGTACCCCCTCGAGGGCGACCGCTTCGGCCGCCGCTGACGCTTCGGGCCGCGGGTCGTTCGCCTCGGGTGTTTCCGCCAACGTCTTCTCGACCGAGACGCGACCATCCGCGCGGCGCAGGGCCTGGAGCTCGCCAGCGTCCAACCCACAGGCCGCGACACTCCGGGCAGACATCGACCTCGACCCGGGACCTCGTCGAGCCCGGCAGCGCGACGCCGAGAGCTCGCAGGCGCGAGCCGCGGCCGGGAGGGCAGCCCGGGCAGGCCAGGTTCCCAACCGTTCTCGCGTCGACGTCCCAGGGCGAGTCCTCTCGCACGACGGGCAGCACGGATTGCTTCTTTTTCGGATCCAGCCACACGCCGTTGCACGCTGCGCAGTACTCGGCCTGAGCGTCCTTCAGCTCGAGCGGGCGGAGCGGGGACGACGCCCGCTGGCTGCAGCGAGGACACGATCGCGGAGGCGTGGGGTCCACTGGAAAGGCGTTGCGTGGAATATAGCGCCGGGTCGCTCGTGTGCGCGAGCGAGGGCGGGCGAGGGCTCCGCCTATAATCAAAGGTCTTGGTTTCCTCACGCTACTCGGCCCGGCGTTTCAGAATCGTCGTGATCCTGCTGACGCTGGCGACGCTTCCCGTCGTCGTCGGTGTGTCGGGGCTCATCTACTACTACCTGCGCTACAGCGCCCTGGTCGAGCGCAAGCTCTCGGGTGACCGCTGGCTGAAGCCTGCGCGCATCTACTCGCGTCCCCTCGAGCTCCGGCCGGGCCAGGTGATGCCCCAGGCAGAGCTCGTCCGGTTGCTCAACGGGTTGCGCTACGGCGCGCGAGCGGAGGGCGTGCCGGCCGAGGGGCAGTTCCTCGCCCGCGAGAACGAGGTGGTGCTGTTTCCGCGCTCCGGCATCGTCCGCGAGCCGGTCCGCGTCGTCTTCGGAGAGGGCGAGATCGAGCTGATCGAAACCGTCGAGAGCCGTGAACCCTTCGAGATCCTGGCCCTCGAGCAGGCGCTGATCAGTCGCCTGTTCGACGAGAGCCGCGAGAAGCGGCGCTTCGTCAGCTACGACGAGCTGCCCGAACACCTGATTCAGGCGGTGCTGGCGATCGAGGACCGGCGCTTTTTCTCCCATCCAGGACTCGACCCGATCGGCATCGCGGCGGCCGTCGTCCGCAATATCCAGGCCGAGAGCTACATCCGCGGCGGTAGCACCATCACCCAGCAGCTGGTCAAGAACTTCTTCCTGACGCCCGAGCGCACGTTCAAGCGGAAGGCCCAGGAGGCGCTGATCGCACTGGCGCTCGAGCGGCGCGCGGACAAGCGCGAGATCCTGGCGATGTACCTGAACGAGATCTACTTCGGCCAGGCCGGTTCCTTCAGTGTCAACGGAGTTGGCGAGGCCGCGCGCATGCTGTTCGGCAAGGACGTCGGCAACCTCGCGCTCCCGGAGGCCGCCTTGATCGCCGGGCTGATCGCCTCGCCCAACACCTATAATCCCCACCGGCATCCCCAGCGCGCGCTCGGCCGTCGCAACCAGGTCATCAAGTCCATGGTCGAGGCGGAGTACCTGACGCCGCTGGAGGGGAACAAGGCGATGAGCCAGCAGCTCCAGGTCGAGGTGACCGACCAGGACACGACCGACGCGCCCTACTTCGTCGACCTGCTCAAGACGCAGCTGCAGGAACGGTACGCGACTGAACATCTGACGAGGAGCGACCTGGAGGTCCACTCCTCCCTCGATCTGCACCTGCAGGATGTTGCGCAGCGCGCCGTCGCCGAGGGCCTGGCAGAGGTAGAAGAGAAGATCGAGGCGCGCCAGAAGCGACGCCGCAACAAGGTCGACGTTTCCCAGGTGCAGGCGGCGCTGATTGCGATGGACGTGCAGAGCGGCGCCGTGCTGGCGCTCGTCGGGGGCCGCTCGTACGGCGCGAGCCAGTACAACCGGGCGGTGAACGCGCGCCGGCAACCGGGCAGCACGTTCAAGCCCTTTGTCTACCTCACAGCTTTTGAGGCGACGTTCGAGGACCTGTCGCTGCCGCCCATCACGCCCGCCACTGTGGTCGAGGACGGGCCGGCGGTCTTCTTTTATGAGGACAAGGAGTACATCCCGCAAAACTACACACGGAAGTACCTGGGCCCGATCACCGTGCGCTGGGCCCTGACCAAGAGCCTCAATATCCCGACCGTCAAGATCGCCGAGATGGTCGGGTTCGACCGCGTCGCGAGCGTTTGGGGAGACCGCCTCGGGATCGGCGAGAACGTGATGCCGTACCCGGCCGTTGCGCTGGGCGCCTTCGAAGCGACGCCGCTCGAGATGGCGACGGCCTACAACGTGCTCGCGAACGGTGGCCGCAAGGTCGAGCCGCTGACGGTGCAGCGCGTGCTCGACACGCACGGGACGGTGCTCGAGCAGAACTTCATGCGCGAGGCCCCCCAGGTCGTGCGGCCGGAGGCGGCCTACCTCGTCGTCTCGATGATGCGCGGCGTCATCAACGAAGGCACGGGCGCCAGCGCGCGGGCGCGTGGCTTCCTCGATGACGCGGCCGGCAAGACCGGCACGACGAACGACACGAAGGACGCCTGGTTCGCCGGCTTCACGCCGCAGCTCCTGTGCGTCGTGTGGGTCGGCTTCGACGACAACTCGCCGTTGCTCCTCGATGGGGCCTCGGCTGCGTTGCCGATCTGGACGCGCTTCATGATCGCCGCCTCCAAAGGGCACGAAGCCGAGCACTTCTCAGTGCCCGAAGAGAACATCGTTTTCGTCGAGATCGACAAGGAGACGGGCCGGCTGGCCACCCCATTCTGCCCCCGGACCGTACAGGAGGCCTTCATCGCCGGCACCGAACCGCGGGAAGTCTGTTGGCACTAGAGCCGTTCGGGCGCGTCGCGCCGCTTCCCGTCATCGATCGGCGGCGACCCGAGCCCGAACGGCTCGGACCCGATGTGCTGCCCGGCGCGTCGCGCCGCTTCCCGCCATCGACCGGCGGCGACCCGAGCCCGAACGGCTCGCCCCCGATGTGCTTGGCCACAGAGACGCAGAGGCACAGAGAGCACGGCTCGCTATGATCTCTTGCAAGATCCGATCTCCGGCTGATCGACGAACGGGTTGGCCACGGAGACACAGAGCCACGGAGGAACGGCCGCTCCGATCCCGCGCGAATCCCGATTGAACCGGATCGGGTAGGACCAGGCTGCGCAGAGGTTCGGAGTTCGCCGTTGTTCTCTGTGTCTCCGTGCCTCTGTGGCTTCCGTTTCTCGGTTGCTGCGGATCCATGCTGTGCCTCCGTGGCCACCGTGGATGGGCTCAGTTGACGCCCGCTCGCACGGCTAAGTACACTCCTTGCCTGCGTTTGGGGCGCTTAACTCAGTGGTAGAGTGCCACCTTCACACGGTGGAAGTCGTAGGTTCAAGTCCTACAGCGCCCACCATCCCTCCCCACGCGCGTGACTGAGGCCGTGACCGCGCCCGCCTCCCGCAGCTACCGCTACTACGACCTGATCATGGCGGCGTTCGTGACTGTGCTCTTGTGCTCGAACCTGATCGGGGCGTCGAAGGTGTGCCGTGTCGGCGGCTTCACTTTCTCGGCGGGGGTGCTCTTTTTTCCAATCAGCTACATTTTCGGTGACATCCTGACGGAGGTCTATGGCTACGCTCGCATGCGCCGTGTCGTCTGGGCCGGCTTCGCGTCGATCTTCTTCGCCGCCTTCATGAGCTCGGTGGTACTCGCGATTCCGGCGTCGGCGGAGTGGGGACACCAGGAAGCGTTTCAGACGGTGTTCGGGGCCACGCCCCGCATCGTGGTCGGATCGCTGGTCGCCTACTGGGCCGGCGAGTTCTGCAACTCCTACGTGATGGCCAAGCTGAAGCTCTGGACCGAAGGGCGGCTCCTGTTCGTGCGGACGATCGGCTCGACGATCCTCGGGCAGGCGTCGACTCCGCCATCTTCTATCCGGTCGCGTTCTACGGCATCTGGCCGAACGATCTCCTGCTCAGCGTTCTGCTCGGCAACTACCTGCTCAAGGTGGGGTGGGAGGCCGTCAATACCCCGATCACATACCGAGTCGTGAACTTCCTGAAACGCGCCGAGCAGGAAGACTACTTCGACCGCCATACCGACTTCACTCCGTTCTCGCTGTCCACCTAGCGCGGATCGACGATCACGTTGGCCACAGAGGCACGGAGACACAGAGAAACGGAGAGCCCCAAGGGGCGGGAAGGCTGACCGAGCTCACCTTCGAGGCGTGGGTCGAGGCGCTGTTCGAGAGGCATCTCGCGGATCTCGAGTTTGCCGAGGTGCGGCGGGCGCTGACGGCGCTGTCTTCGCTCTACGTCGAGCGACGACAGCGCATCGGCCGCAAAGATGCGTTCGCGGGGGTCGGCAAGCGCGCCGCCTTCGCCCTGTACTACGGGCCCGTTCACTTCCTCGCGGTGCGCGAGATCGTCGCAGCGCTCGACGCCGGGCGCGATCCGCCTCGTCAGCTCGTCGATCTGGGATGTGGATCGGGCGCTGCCGGCGCCGCCTGGGCGACGCTCAGAGCGCAGCGGCCGAGCGTGAGGGGCGTCGAGCGGGCCGGCTGGGCGGCTCAGGAGGCGCGCTGGTGCTACCGGGCCTTCGGGCTCGAGGCGCGCGTCGCACGCTCGGACCTGCTCGAGCAGCGCCTGCCGGGCCGTTCGGGCGCGGTGTTGCTCGCCTACACGGCGAACGAGCTCTCTCAGCCTCAGCGTGAACGGCTGCTGCACAGACTGCTGGATTCCGCCGAGCGGGGCGCGCGCGTGCTCGTCGTCGAGCCGATCGCGCGGGGTGTGGCTCCGTGGTGGCCGAGTTGGGCCGAGGCTTTTGGCGCCGCGGGAGGGAAAGACCACGAGTGGCGCATCGCCGCCGACCTGCCGAAGCGATTGAAGCTGGTGGCGCGAGGCGCCGGCCTCGACCCCGGCCGGGTGCGTGCGCGCTCGCTCTGGCTATCGGGCGGGCGCTGAAGGGCGCCTTGATCAGCCTACAGTCGCGGTCCCTGAGTGCCGGGAAAACGTGAGCGCGGCGAAGCTCACCACGCTCGCCTCGTCGATGTTCCACTGCTCGTAGAGCTCGACGGTCCCGCGCGCACCTGGCGGTGCGCTCCTCAGAAAGGTGTAGAGCGGCGAGGCGCCGCACCAGCGCAACTCATCGCCGTTCTCCCGTACCAGCTCCCAGAAACCGTCGGCATCCGCCGCTTCCACGCGCTCGAGCCGCTCGCGATCTCTGACGGCCACTTCGCGCATCGCCCCCCGATCCGCTTCGACGGGGTCGCGATCGCCATAGCGGCGGCCGATGTGCGCCAGGTCGATCCCCAGGATCCAGCAGGGAGGTTGATCCCGACTCTGCGCCCAAGCACGGAGCGCGTCGAGAAACGTCGCAACGGCCGGGTCGTCCTCGGGCAGCCCCATGCCGCCCGACACCAGAGGTCCGCAGAGGATCGGAACTACGCTCACGTTCGCACCGAAGACGTGCTGCAGGAACAGCACTTGAAACTCGATCGAGTGCTCGACGGCGTGGCAGTAGTCCTCCTCGATGCAGGCCTCGGGCGCGGCTTCGAGAAGCGAAGCGACGGTCTCGATGTCGGCGCGCGTCTCGCCCAGCGGCGTCGTGAACGGCTTGCGCGTCAGGCCGAAGCGGTTGGGCGGGCCGTAGTGGGACGTTCCCAGGATCACGAAGGTCCCGTCGCCGGCCCCGTTGTCGCGCAGCGCCCCGTAGCCGGCTGCGTAGCTCTTGAAGCCGCCCTCCAGGCTCACGTGGGGCGCTCCGATTCCGATCAGGTCGGGTATCGGCCTCGCTTCGGCACTCGCTTTCCCGAGGTAGCCGTCCAGTTGCTCGGCGAGCTCTGAGGCCAGCTCGGGATAGGCGGCCCCGGCGTGATTGGGAATTCGGACCGGAGCCGCGGCGAAATCTTTCTGACGTCGCTCACGCAACGCGTCGAGCCGTTCGCCGTGGACGAAGCCGTTCTCGAGAGTGCGGGTGAGGTGCTCGATGATTTCGCCGACCTGCATCTGGCCGGTCGCCCGGACCAGGGCTTCGCGAAGATCGAGCGACGTCTTCTCGCCGTCGAAGAACATCAGCGCCGGGACCAGTGGCGGAGGGATGATGAGGGTCTGCTCCGCATAGCCGTAGGGATCGCGAACCAGCAGCCCGGGCCTATCGGGCACAGGCGAGGGTATCATGTCCAGGTCCACGCGCAGCCGGGGGAGTGTCGCCGCCACACCCCATCGTAACCGTGTGGCTTGTGTGGTTTTGGCCCGACGGGTGATGGTGTACAATCCAGAACGACATCCGGAGTGGCTCGCCGACGTTGGCGGGTCCGGCAACCTGGGGCGGACACCCAAGGTGCCGATCCTGTTCCGACAACCCCACGGAGGAACAGGATGATGCGGTTTCGGGGCCATGTTGGCCGGCGAGACAACCAAGTGTCCGGTTCTGACGCATAGAGCCGCGCTCTCCGGGTGGTCTTTCCTAGTGGGAGTTGGGAGAAACCACCGTGTCCTTAACGCGTAGCCGCAGCAAGACCTTCACGGGTCGCGATCCGCGTCCCGTACTCCGTTCGGACGAGATCGACCCCAACCACCACCTCTGGCGCAACGGGCGCCTGTGGTGGGTAGCCTTCACAGTCCACCTGCCCAACTGGCAAAAGGAGCGGATCCGGACGTCCCTCGGGACTGCCGACATCCTGGACGCGCGCCGGCGCCGGGACGATCTGCTGTCCCGCTATCCTGAGTACCGGGGGTGTGAGCTGTCGCTGCGCCTCCAGACGCGCGGCGACCGGCCTTCGCGGCCGAGGAGCCGGCGGGAGAGCGAAATGAGCCGCACGGAGGCCGCATAGTCGAGGGTTCCGGACCGTTCATCCTGTTCGGCGTCGACCACCTCGCCGCGCTCGCCGCGACGACGCTGGTCGCCGCCCTGCTCGGCCGTTTCGCTCGTCGAGGAGCGCCCGCCCGGTTCGTGCGGCTCGGGCTCGCGGCGACCCTCGGCGCGGCGCTGCTCGGCTACGTCGCGATGCTCGCCCGGTCGGGCTGGCTCAGCTGGCGAGCCGTGCTGCCGCTCCACCTGTGCGACATGCTGATCCTGATCGCCATCGTCGCGCTGGTCACGCAGGCCCGCGCCGCCTTCGAGCTGCTCTGGTTCTGGGGCGGCGGCGGAGCGATGCTGGCGATGCTGACGCCGCTCGTCACACGCGGCTTTCCCGATCCGCAGTTCCTGGTCTTCTTCGGCTTTCACGCAGGCGTGGTGGCCTCCGCCTGGCTGCTCGCCGCTGGCTGCGGGGTGCGCCCGCGGCCGCACGCCGCGTGGCGGGCCTTCTTCGTCACCAACGCCTATGCGGGCGGCGTGACCCTGATCAATCTGTGGCTCGACACGAACTACATGTTCCTGCGCGCCAAGCCAGCGACGCCTACGTTGCTCGACTGGCTCGGCGACTGGCCCTGGTACATCGTTGCCTGTGAGGGGCTCGCCCTCGTGGCGTTTTTTGCCCTCGAACCCCTCGCGCATCGCGCCGCCGACATTGCGTCGCCCACCGGTAGCGGGAAAGAATGATCGCGTGAGCCAGAAACGCCTGTTCATCGTGATCGGTCTGAGCCTGGTCGGCGCTGCCATCGCCGTCACACTCCTGCTGCACCACTTCGGCGAGGGCGGCGCGGCCGCAGTGTGTGGCGAGGGGGGCGGCTGCGACCTCGTCAGCCAGAGCCGCTACGCGTCACTCGCCGGCATCCCGCTGGCTTCTTTCGGGCTCGCGGTCTACCTGGCGCTCGCCGCGTGGCTGCTCGTCGCGGTCGTCGCGGCCGAAGCGCCGCGGCTGGCGATGGCCGGCGCGGCGTTTTTCGTGTGCGCCGCGTCGCTCGGTTTCGACGTCTGGCTGCTGGCGCTGCAGGCGTTCCAGATCGGTGCCTTCTGTCCCCTTTGCCTGGCGACGTACGCCGTCAACCTCGCGGCGTGTGTCGCGCTCTGGCCGGCCCGTTCCGCGTTTCTCGACCTGGGAGCGCTGCGCAGCAACGGCCCCGGTCGGATCGCCCTCGTCGGCGGTGTTCTGTCGGCATTCGCCTTCGGGTCGTCGGTGGTTGGAATCACCCTGGCCCTGTCCGAGCGAGCGTCGGGTCGCCAGAGTGCCCTGCTCGGGGCGGAAGCGACGCAGCTCAAGGAGGCCCTCGACGATCCCCAGAAGTTCGAGCAGTACCAGCGGCAGAAAGCGATTGCCGAGTTCGACGCGAGCGAGCCGCTGACCATCGCCTACGACGGCGTGCCGCTAAAGGGCACCGAAGACGCGCCCATCAGCGTCGTCGAGTACTCGGACTTTCTGTGCCCCTACTGCCAGTCGCTGGCCGGGGCGTTCGACGAGTATCTCGCCGCATCCGGAGGACGGGTGAAGGTGTTCTTCAAGCACTACCCGCTCGATCCGGAGTGCAACCCGGCCATCGAGGGGACCGGACACTCCGGCTCGTGCGGCCTCGCTCGAGGGGCGATCTGTGCGGGCGCCCAGGGGCGATTCTGGGAGTATCACGACGCGATCTTCGCGAAGTCACTGCAGGCGCCGGGCGAGGCCGACTTCGAGCGACTCGCGCGCGAAGTCGGTCTGGACCTCGACTCCTTCTCCGCATGTCTCGTCGATGATCACACCCGCCGGCGTCTCGCCGCGGACATCGACGAGGGCCGGCGCGTGGGCGTCAGCAGCACGCCCACGGTTCTCGTCAGCGGCAAGCTGCTGCCGCGGCTGAACGACTTCGCCCGCGTCGTCGACCACGAGAGCGAGAGGTTGGGGTTGGAGATCTCCGAAGGGCCTGGCCACGAAGGGCACGGCCACTAGCGGCTCAGCCGTGGATACTTCGTCGACGGTTCCTTGGCCGCAACTTGTCGAACGCGGTGTTCCGAATCGTATCGGTCTCAATTCCTGTCGCGGTCCGCTGAATACCCCCAACGCGAGTCGACCGGCCGAGCCGGAAGATGACCGTAAAGCGCTGAAGAAGAAGGTGTTGACACACCGTTGGGGTAGAATGGGCGAGTTCGGCACGCCCCTTGCGTACTTGAAGAGGAAGCGAGCACGTCTGACCGAATCTCAGACGCTGGCTGGAGCTTAGACTCTGGGGATACCGAGATGCAGGTAACGAGCAGCAGAACCCGGCTCACCTCGAATCGCGGCGCCCGTTTGCCTTGGGCGCTGGTTGCCACTCTCGCGGCTGCGCTCGTCTCCCCCGTCGCACACGCCCAGACCGTCCCGACCGGCTTCCAGGAGTACTTCGTTCTCGGCTACGAGCAGCACGTCTGGGATTTGATGGACAAGGTGGAGAACGGCGAGGGTGGCGGGCCTTTCGCGAACGCCATGAACTCGCTGATCACCGCGGTCGCCTCGGCCGACAACCAGGTCATCTATTACGACCACTGGGAGGACGGCCTCGAGGCCGATATCTTCAACCCCGTCCAGGCCTCAACGCTGATCATCGGAGACGGCAACGCGGCCAACGGCGACGCCTGCGACTTCAACAGTGACCCCTGTGGCACGGACGTGCTGTTGCAGGGCGACTTCGTCAACTTCGGGTCGAACCAGGGAATCCTCGCGGGGTGCACCGTTCCCTCGGCGATGCCACTCGTCTTCACAGAGCTCTGCTCGTCGGTCCCGGTCAATCCTCGCTGTGCGGTAGCGGGGGCCTGCACCGCCGCGGAAGTCCGCTTCGACGGCGGCGACTTCGTCCATTCCCAGGACCCGCTGACCCAGTTCATCGGCGGGTCGACCGAGATGCTCTCGAAGCAAGCGGTGGCGGGCGCGCTCTCGTACTCGATTCCGGTTCGCGAGGACCTCTACCCGGCGTTCGGCTGCCCCGGCTGCGTGATGGAACCCTTCCACTACGTGGACCTGAACCTCGTGGCTTTCGAGGATGGCACCAACGTGTTCGTCGACAGCCCCGGGGCCGGCACGGTCTCGTTCACGCTGAACAAGGGTGAGCACTGGAGCTCGCTGGGCTACATCGCCGACGCCGCACAGGATCCGACGATTCAGCTGACGATCAACTCGGGCACCAAGGTCTCCACGACGGCACCCATCACGGGGATGTTGTTCACCGGCGGCGACGGCCAGTGGGCCACCCGCCACTACACACTGCTGCCCGACATCCTGCACTCGACCGACTACCTGATTACCGCTCCGGGAGACGATCCCGCAGTGACCGGCAGCACGCCGGACCGGCCCACGAACCTGTATCTGTTCAACCCCGACCCACTCAACGCCGTCAGCGTAACGGCGGTCGACACGGCGGGGACGACGGTGATCCCCATCCCCGCGAACTCCGTCGTGGACTACTTCACTGCGACGGGCCGGTTTCCGCCGAATGGCTCGACCGTGCGGATGACCAGCAATCGCAACTTCTGGGGCATCAGCGCCTGACTACAACACCAACATCAGCGACTGGGGCCACTCCTGGCTGGCGACGAAGTTCCTGACCCAGAACTACACCGTCTCGTTTGCGCCGGGGACGCTCAATCCACCGGTCGACATGGTCAACCTGAGCGCCGTGTTCATCGCCGCGACGGCCGACAACACCCGGGTCCAGATCGACTTCGACAACGATGGAACGTTCGACGTTATCGACCTCGACGGCGACGGCGTCCCCGATCCAGCGCCGCTGCCGGGCAACACCTATCTCGTCAACGCGCTGGGGTCACTCCGCGTCTTTGATCCGAACGATTTCGACAACACCGGCACGCGCATCGTCGCCAACAAGCCGGTGAGTGTGGCCTGGGGTCAGGATACCGACCTCACGGACTTCGGCGACACCGCCCTCGACACGGGATACACGGTCTACCCGACCAACCAGCTGTTTCTCGACCCGGCGCTGACGCTCGAGAAAGACACCAGCACCCCCGTGATCCCGATCGCGGGCGGCGTTGCCACCTACACGCTGACGATCTCCACCTTCAAATTCTTCCCGATCACGGGTCTCCTAGCCTTCGATTTGTTACCACCGGGCGTCATCGGTACCGACTACGTTCCGGGCTCGACACTCGTAACGTATCCCGACCTCACACAGGACACGACGGACCCAGTGGCCTCGATCGATCCGGTGACCGGTCGCGACCGCCTGGACTGGACGCTCAGCCCTGACACGATGGGGCTCGACCAGACACTCACTATCCGCTACTCGGTCGCCATCCCTCCGGCGCCCGGCGGGCTGCCACGGGTGCTGACCAACGAAGGCCACGCTCAGGGCAACCTGGGCGCCAGCGTCTTCTCCCCCTCCGATCAAGCCTCGGTGATCCAGACGGACCTCGTGCTCACGAAATCCGTCGCCGACGATGGCACGCCCGAGCCGGGCGACGTGCTGACGTACACCCTCAACGTGTCCAACAACGGCCTGGCTGCGGAAACCAACTCGATCATCACCGACGCCATCCCGCCCAACACGACTTTCCTCGGCGGGAGCATCACCTCGAGCGGTCCGTTCGCCGGGGTTTACAGCGCGGCTCAGAACGCCGTGGTCTGGACCGCTGCCAACTTCCCTGTGGGGGGGCCGCACGCGCTGACATTCCAGGTCGTCATCAATCCAGGCGTTCCCGCCGGCACGGTCATCACGAACACGTCCACGTTCGAGAGTGACCAGACGCCACTGTTCCCGTCCAACGACGTCGACACGACGACCGTGGGGCCGCTGCTCCAGGTCGCCAAGACCGGGCCGGCTCTGCTCCACCCGAGCGAGATCGGCACCTTCGAGATCACGGTCGAGAACACCGGTGCGGGCACCGCGAACAACGTCCTCATCCGCGACCCCTTCTCGAGCAACGCGACGTACGTGTCGGAGTCGATGGAGTGGCGGCTCAACGCACTGCCGTTCGCCTCGGTGACCGACGCCGCCGACGCCGACGAGGGGACGGAATTCGTCGACCGCCTCGAGCTGCTCGTCGCGAGCCTGGGGGGTAACCAGGACATCACGTTCCGCTTCCAAGTCCAAGTCGACCCCGGGACCGCTGGTCTGTTCGTCAACAACCAGGCGAACGTCAGCTCGACCGAGACGCTCCCCAAAGATACGAACCTGGTGCAGGTGCCGATCGTCGGAGCGAACGACGTCACCGGCCACGTCTTCCTCGATAGCGACGGCGACGGTGTTCAGGACCCGGGCGAGCCCAACCTCGCGAACGTGAACGTTCTCGTGACCGACAGCACCGGGAACACGCAGGTCGTCGCCACCGACGTCAACGGCGACTACCTCGCGTCGGTCGACGTCGCGTGCTACGCGGACAACTTCCCGAACGTCGCCTACAACGGCAGCCGGGGCGTCCTCGACTGGAGCAGCGGTGGGGACGAGTGGACGGAGTTCACGGACCAGGGGGATGCCGACCAGGATCCCACGACGCCGACGATGCTCGTGCTCACCGATCCGCTCGGCGTCTTCGGCAACAGCCTCCTAATCGAGGACGGGCCCGGCGGTACCCCCACCAAGGGCTTCACGCGCCAGGCGGACATGAGCGCGGCGGCGGGCTTCATCCAGGGCTTTGCCGCTCTCAGCTTCAACTACCGGCGCGAGGCGGTCGAAGGCGGCGACGTTGTGACCCTCGACGTCGACTACGACAACGACGGCACGTTCAACGACGTCCTCGGGACCTTCAACATCCCTGGCGGTGGCACGGACGCGACCTGGCAGAGTGCCAGCTTCGTTCTCGACTCCGCGCAGCTGCCTGACAATCCCGTCGTGTTTCGCTTCATCACCACGGGCGGATTCAGCTCGGGCACCGACAACTTCTACGTCGACAACGTTCAGGTCTGCAACACTCAGGTGACCGTCAACGTCGACGAGACCGACCCGGACTTCCCGGCGGGCGCGACGCTGTCGACGGCGAACGACCCGCAGACCCTGCAGCTCGTTCTGGGCGGGAGCGTCGCGGCGACTCCGGTCGGCTACGAGCCGCCGCCGCTGACGTTCACGAAAACCTCGGATGCGCCGCTGGGCGAGGTCCTGCCCGGTGACACGATCACCTACACCCTGAGCGTGACCAACAACACGACCGTCACCCAGACCGGGATCGACATCAACGATCCCGTACCCGCGGGTACCACTTCCGCGGCAGGCACGACCGTGGTCACCGTGTCCAGCCCAGCGCTGCGGGTGACCGAGTACTTCCTCGCCCCGGGCAGCTTCACGGGCACGGTCTTCGATTTGACGCTCAATCAGGCGCTGGCGGCGGACTACTACGTCATCGTCCAGGGGAGCGACGGGGACGGCACGGGCGGCAACGACCGAGGGCCGGACGAGAACTACGTCTCGCTCACCCAGGACCCGTTCGGGACCGGAGGGCTGGGAGCGTCGGCCGGGGCCAGCGTCATCCGTTTGGAGCGGGGCAATGCGGTCAACTCCTGGGTCGGAGTCGTGAGCGTCGTCGAGTGCATCGCCGACTGCGCGACCAACGGCTTCACGCTGCGCGACGTGCAGCGCGTGACTCATGCCGGCGCCGGCACGTCGGGGGCGGTAGCCACTACGAACCCCTGGGCGGACATCAACCAGGTGATGTTGATGGGCGGATTCAATGGGGCAGGCTGCGACACCGCGGAGGTCAGTGTCGTCAACACCAAGGTCTGCCACGTGCGCCTGTTCCCGTCCGCGGCGGATCAGATCAACTGGACGCGAGATGCCGGTGGCGCGACGCTGTCGGCGGCCACGAGCACCGTCATGGTGGTGGAGTGGGGCGCGGCGTGGACGGTTCAGCGCGTGCGCATCCAGGGCACGAACGGCGGCGACGGCGCCAACGTCGTCGCGGAGTACGACACTGCCGGGATCGCCTCGGTTGCCCGCGCCAACACCTGGGTGTGGGGAACCGGGCACACCGCCGACAACGGGATCGGTGATGCCGCCGAGGGCGTGCTGCTTACCCTCGGAGACGGCGTCAACCTGAACGCCAACGAGACCCTCCTCGCCGCGGGTAGCGAGTTCAACGACGCCAAGGACTTCGAGGTTTACGCGCTCACTCATCCCGACCTGGCGACGGACTATCAGTTCAAAGCGGACGGCGACACGGGCAACGTGATCGTCGACGTCGCGGTGACGAGCGCCACGTCGAATCGAATGGCGCTCTCCTACAACGGCCAGAACGGCACCGGGACGGCTTATCCGCGGCCGATGTTCTCGGCGCGCTACCTGAACGACACGACCGTGAGGTTCGAGCGGAGGCGCTCTGGTCAGCCTTTCCCCGCCTGGGTCCAGGGGATCGACTTCTCCCAGGTCCAGACAACGACCGTCGCGCCCGGGAATGACCCGCCGGGTCTGGTGATTCCGGCCGATGGTTACACCCTCGCGCCAGGGCAGACGATGACCGTGACCTTCCAGGTCGTCGTCGTCGACCCGTTGGCCCCGGCCATCACACAGATCGTCAACACCGCGACCCTCAACACGGACCAGCAGGGGCCCTTCAACGCCTCCGCGACCGACGACGTGATCCGGCTCGCCGTGACGGTGGAACCGAACAACGCGGGCGTGATCGTCGAAACCGGTGCGGACCAGAAGATCACCTACAACCACGTCGTCACGAACACGGGTCAGGCTGCCGACTCCTACGCCCTCACCGTCGACAGCCAGCTCGGGAGACTCGTCGAGCTGATCGATCCGGCGACGGGATCCGTGATCGCGACGGATTTGACCGGCGACGGTACGTGGGACACCGGGGGCCCCGTCAACACCGGGACGTTGAGCCCTGGCGAGTCGGTGAGCTACCGCGTGCGAGTGACATTGCTGGGCACGGACACCGCCGGGACCGTGGAGACGACGACCCTGACGGCCACCTCCGATCGCAAGCCCGCGCAGATCGACGCCTTCGCCACCGACGAGACGATCGTGGTGGGGGCCCCGGGTGCGGGCCCTGTCATCGTCACCCCGGACCACAGCGGCGTGGTCACCCCCGCCGGATCGATCGCCTACTCGCACCTCGTGTTTAACAACACCGGCGCGACCGACACCTTCGATCTGGGCGCGGTGCCGACCCTGGCCGGATGGACCGCGACGACGTACTGGGACACGAATGGGGACGGCGTTTACACCCCTGGCGTGGACCTCGCGATCACGAACACGCAGCCGATCCCGGACCTTGGGTCGCAGCTGATCTTCGTCGTCGTCGACGCTCCCGCCGGCGCCATGCAGGGCGATGTCGATGTGACCCAGCTGACTGTGCGTTCGCGCAACGATCCCCTCCTCTTCGGGAGCGCGACGGACACGACCACCGTCGTCGCCGCGACTACCCACGACCTGTCGGGTGGCGGGACCCAGCTCGGAGACCCGAGCATCCCGTCGATCCTGACGTTCCCGGGCACGATCAAGAACCTCGGTGGCGTGAGCGACCGTTTCGACTTCAGCATCAGTCCGTCGTCGCTCGATGGCGTCGACGGCCTGAATCACCCCACGCAACTGGTGATCGACACGGACGCCGACGGGATACCCGACCTGCAGATCGCCGAGGACGCGGATGGCGACGGGATCTGGGACGTGGGCTCGATTCCCGCAGGGTTCGACACCGATACGGACGGACTTCCCGACGTCGCGGTCGCGGCCGGCGTGGAGCTGGCGTACGAGCTACGCCGTGCCGTCGATCCGCTGCAGGTGATCACCCGCGAGTTCGTCACCCTGACGGCCACGTCGCAAGCGACCGGCGAGTCCGACAGCGTGACGGCGACGAACCTGATCGCCGCCGTGACCCGGGTCACGATCGAGGGAGTGCGCATCGACCCGAACGGTGTCGTCGAGTTCGCCACGGGCATGCAGCGCGGAACGAGCAGGTTCCACATCTACCAGACGAGCGACCACCGCGCCTCGTCCGGACGGGCGCTGATCAGCCTCGAACCGGTCCTCTCGCCCTGGGCCGACTCCAGCCTGCCGACCCTCTACAGAGTCGACACGGCGCCGATCACGCAGCCCTACGTGATCATCGAGGAGATTGAACGCGACGGCGACCGCATCTCGATGGGCCCGTTCCAAGTGGGAGACGAGACCCTCGCCGACGCGTTTGCCCGGTTCGAGGCGCTGTTCGACCGCGTCGGCGTGCCGGACGGGAGCGTGCGTTCGCTGCGCGTCGGACATCTGCGGCTCGCTCGCAGTCAGCGGCGTAGCGGGCGGAGCCTCGCGGCTCGCAAGCAGCATCGCCCCTCGGCCTCGCACGGCTCCTTCGAGGGAGCCAAGGTCCTGGTGGACACTGCCGGCGTGGTTGACGTGCCGCTCGTCGACCTGGCGGCGGTCGGACTCGACACATCGAACCCGAGCAAGCTCAAGGTGACGAGCCAGGGCCGCGCGGTTCCGTTCAGCCAGGTTCGGGATGGCGTCCGGGGCCCGTCAATACGCTTCGTCGCTGAGCCGCTCGCAACGGACTTCACGCGGAGCAATGTCTACGTCGTTGCTCGCAAGCGCCCGACGATGGGCGCGGCGCTCACCGCCTCCAGCGTGCCGCTCACACCTGGCGCCCTGCGGATCGAGAAGAGCCTTCTGTACGGCGCCAGCATCCCGCTCGAGCACGACCCATGGGTGTGGGACGTCCTGGTCGGCGACGGGAACACGTGGCCCTACTTCTGGTCGATGCCCGATATCGGGAGCTTCGACGTCCCCAACCTCGCCTCGGATGCGAGGGGCCCGGTCCCGGTCGACGTTGGGGTCGTGGCGGCCACGGACCACGCGCACTCGCTGACGGCCTACATCAACGGTGCGCTGATCGGCACCCTGGAATTCTCGGGCCTGGTGCGCGCGACACTGCGTGGCAGCGTGCCGGCGGAGGTGCTGCTCGCAGCCGGCAAGCAGCTGACGATCGTCTACAGCGCGGTGTCCTTCGAAACCGGACTGGGCGATCCGTCCGCCGCGCTACTGCTCGATCATCTCGAGCTGGACCCGACGCCCGACGTAGTGCCGCTCGGACCGATCGCGCCGAGTGAGATTCTGCCGTTCGATACTCGCCTGCCCCGTTTGCGGCGCGTCGACTACCTGATCGTCACGCACCCCCCTGTTCCGCGAGCAGGCCGATCGACTCGCGGGCCTCAAAGAGCTCGACGGCCTGCGCCCCCTGGTGATCGAGACGGAGCAGGCCTACGACCACTTCAGCGGCGGCATTCCGGACCCGAACGCGATTCAGGCGCTGATCCGCCACGTGGCTGCGCGGAGTCGGCCGCTCCGCTATGTGGTGGTGATCGGTGACGACACCTTCGACCCACTCGACAACCTGGCGACGGGTGCCGAGAGCTTCATGCCGTCGATCAACGTGTGGGACGGAGTGTTCGGGCGGGTCCCGTCGGAGCACCCGTACTCCGACCTGGACGACGACGGCCTGCCGGATCTGGCGATAGGGAGAATCCCGGTTGAAACACCGGAGCAGGCCACCGCGGTCGTCGACAAGATCGAGGTGCAGGCGGACGTCTTCGCGGTTGACAACCACAGCGGCGCCGACCTGCCGTTCCGCGAGGAGGCGGAGGACGTGGCAGCGCTGCTCACGCCCGGCTCGTCGGTGCAGTGGTCCGACATCGCAGGCGGGATCGGCGCCGCCCGCACCGCCCTGCGCACGGGATGGCAGACGGCTGGAATGGTGCACTACTACGGCCACGGTGGCCCGGCCCTGGGCTGACGAGAACCTGCTGTCCTCGGCCACGGTCAGCGAGCTCGACGGTGCCTCGCAGCCGGCACTCGTGTTCATCTGGGGCTGCCAGGCGCAGTGGCATCAGTACCTCTTCAGCCCCTCGGTGAACGAGGCACTGCTGCTGCTGGCAGGTGGCGGAGCCACGGCCACCTTTGGTCCGGCGGGCATCACGGCGCCCGTCTCCCAGCAGCCGCTCTACCAGCGCTTCTACGCACATTTGTTCGGGGGCGGCGCGCCCACCCTCGGTGAGGTGGTTCTCGATGCCAAGCGGCAGGCTCTCATCGAGGCGCCCGAATCGCGCTTCGCCGTCGAGGGCTTCCTGCTGTTCGGCGATCCGGCGCTGCCGCTACCGCGCGACTGATGGCCGAGCGGCCCGCGGCCGATTCACTCCCCGCCCTGGAAGCCATCTACTCACCGGCTCCGCGCGTCGTCGGCCGCCGCATCGCCGAGGAGTACGTCCTCGTTCCTCTGGCCGGGTGCGGTGCGGACCTCGACTCGATCCTGAGCCTGAACCGAACGGGGGCGTTCATCTGGGAGCAGCTCGACGGTCGGCGCGACGGGCGTGCGATCGTCGATGCACTGCTGGCGCGGTTCGACACGGACCGCACGTCGGCGGAGCGGGACTACCGCGAGTTTCTCGCCAAGATCGAGAGCGTCCGAACGATCAGCGAGATCTCGGCTCGATAAGTCGTTTCGGGGGTATCCATTTAACCGGTGTAAACTGAGCCGGTGGATCAGCCTCGTGCTGGCACGCACTATCCGCGGTCCGTGGGCGAGTTCCAGGCCTGGTTCCGGACCGATGCGGACTGCCTGGACTACCTGGAGTGGCTGCGGTGGCCCGCCAGCTTCGCCTGCTTGGACTGCGGCCATGATGGGGGCTGGCGGCTGGGCGACGGTCGCTTCATGTGCTCAGGGTGCGGCGGCCGTACGTCGGTGACAGCGGGCACGATCTTTGACCGGACGCGCACGCCGCTAACGGTTTGGTTCACCGCCTGCTGGCTGTTCGCCACCGGCAAGGACGGGATCTCGGCGCTGAGCCTGAAGCGGACGCTGGAGATCGGCTCCTACCAGACCGCGTGGGCGATGCTCCATCGGCTGAGGTCGGTGCTGGTGCGCCCGGGCCGGGACCGGCTGGCCGGGATGGTACAGGTAGATGAGACCTACATCGGCGGTGAGGAGGCGGGGCTGCGCGGCGGCCGGGCCAAAGGCAAGAAGGTTTTGACCGGGATCGCGGTGGAGGTCCGGGAGCCGAGAGGATTCGGACGGTGCCGGATGCTGCCGCTGACCGATGCGTCGGCCGCCTCGTTGCACGCCTTTGTAACGGCTCACGTCGAGCCGGGCGCGAGGGTCGTCACCGACGGCTGGCAGGGCTACCGCGGGCTGGAGAAGCTCGGCTACGTCCACGACCGGCGCAGCCAGCGGGCCGCCCGAACCCGCGGGGAGGATCCCGGCGAGCTACTGCCCGCAGTGCACCGGGTCGCCTCGCTAGCCAAGCGGTGGTTGCTGGGTACCCACCAGGGCTCGGTGAACGACGCGCACCTGGCCAGCTACCTGAATGAGTTCGCGTTCCGCTTCAACCGCCGCACCTCCCGCAGCCGCGGGATGGTGTTCTACCGAGTGCTCGAGCTCGCCGTCGCCCACGACCCGGTGCGCTACCAGGACCTCATCGCCACCCAGCGGCCCCGGGCAGTGCCGCCCTCGCAGCCGCAGGCGCGCGGGCACCCGCCGAGCCTGGAGCGCTCTCCAGCGAACCGCCCGTGGAGAACTGCCAACCTGGACTCCTCCGGTTAAATGGAGACTCCCAAGTCGTTTCATTAGTCGAGGACCGCTTCGATGGCGGCAATCGACGAAGCGTCTTTGCGGAAAGTCAGCTCGTAGGCGGGCAACCTCTGGGCTACGCGGCTGCACGTGAGCAGAGCGCGTGCTACTGCCAGGCGGCTCCAGATAGGGGGAAAGCTGCGCGCCATCAGCAGGGCGGCGGCTGCAGGTCGGCTCAACGCGCGGGTTCTGCAGTTCTTCCCCTGACGTAGGAAGAAGAGGGCCTCGGCCTTCTTCGACACGGCGGCGCCCAGGCGCGCGGTGCCGTGCCACGGGGTGCCGTAGGCACGGATGTGCCTGGCGACCGGGCGCAGGACGACCCGATCGTCGCTGAGGATCAGCTCGCCTGGACGAGCGCGGCGCCACAAGCGTCCCAACGTCGACTTGCCGGCCCCGGACACCCCGCAGAAGAGCAGCGCCCGGCCGCGGCGGGTCGCGCCGCAGGCGTGGAGCACGAGCGCCCCGTCCTGAACGAGCCGGTGCTGAAAGAGCAGTTGCTCGAGGGGGTAGGCGAGGGCGAAGTTCGCGCGTCGGCCGTCCGCCAGGCCCGGGTAGTAGACGGTGCCGCAGCGTAGGCGGGCGTCCAGTTGGAGCCCCTTGAAGACGGGCGGGATGTGGTTCGGTGACTCAAACAAGTAGAGCAGGCCTCGCCCGTGTCGATACAAGCGCCACGGTCCTCCCGACTCGAACAGCAGCCGCTCGGGATCGGGCGCCGGCGGGGGATCCAACGAGGGGTCAGTCGGATGTCGGCACCCCGGGCGACGGAGAATGGCCGGTACTTGGCTGGCGCGTCTAGTGCCCGGGTCGGCTGCGGGTAGCTCGTGTGGAGTGTGAGGGCGCCGATGCGCAGGCGGAGCGAGCGGCTAGGCAATCGGGCGAACGGACCCGCTTCTGCTGCGCCGCTGGATCTGGATCAGCGGCTGCCGTGCGCTGGCGTCAGCGTGGCTGCCGCAGCTGGCGGCCTGCGACTCGACCTCGGCAAGCGCCCCCGATCGCCGCTCGGCGTCCTTGAGGCAGCACGACGCGTCGCGGACGTGACCGGCTACCTCCGGCATCGCTTTGAACGCGCGCTGGTGGGCGATCTCGCAAAACTGCGGGACGATCCCTTCGAGGTCACCCGTCTCTAGTTCGGCGGCGCCGGGGCAGCTCGCGCACAACGAGATCAGGTTGCAGCTTCGGCACACTGAATTGGACCGTCAACGGCGCGCCCGGAGCTTCGGGAAGAAGTCCTCCCATCCCTCTCGGAACGATCCCATCTTCAGGTCGAACGAGCTCTTCCGCGAGAGTTGACACATCTGAAGCTTGCCGTACGGATCGACGGTAAAAGAGTTCTCGTCGGCGCCGCAGCTGTAGACGTGCTCCTGATCGCCGGCCCGCTCGGGCACGAACGTGCGGCAGAACTCCCTCAGCTCCTGCATCCCCAGGCCGTTCTGGAGGTCCAGGGCGATCGCCTCCCGGGCGCTGAGCTGAAGCTCTCCGTTGCGGTTGGCACCGCAATCCACCCGGGCGTTCAGGTGGCTGTCGAAGCGGAACGAGAGTCCGAGCTGACGGGCGTAGGCCTCCATGGCCGGGACTTCGTGGACGTTGAAGCGCAGTGCCATCGTCTTGAGCTTCAGCGGCAGGTCGCGGTCCAGCAGCCGCCGGATCCCGGCGAGGCACTTGTCGTAGGAGCCCGGCACCTGGGTCACCCGCTCGTAGGTCTCCCGAGTCATGCCGTAGAGGCTGACCTCGATCCACTCAGGCCGGTGCTCGACGAAAAGGTCCGCGATGCGGTCCGTCACCATCGTCCCGTTGGTGAAGATGGTGATGAGCAGCCCCTTAGAGTGGGCGTAAAGGTAGAGGTCCGAAAAGTCGGGCCGGACCAGCACCTCGCCGCCCGTCAGCAGCAGGCTCAGGGTGCCTGCGGCGACGATCTCGTCGATCAGCTGCCGTAACCGCTCGGGGGAAAGCTCTGCTGCGTCCAGCTCGGGAGCGGAGACCGGTTCGTTGACGTAGCAGTGCACGCAGCGCAGATTGCATCGGAACGTCGACTCGATCGTGGCTTGCAGCGGAACGCGCGCCTTGGCGCGGATGAGTGCAGAGAGGTCCACGGCCGTGATGTCCGGGTCGAGGGCGATGTCCACGGTTCAGCTCCCAGAGTTAAAGCATTTGAGGAAGACCGGGAACTGCCGACAGGTCCCTGCTGACCCCGCCGTCGCGACGCTCACCTTACAGCCAGCGGCGGCCATCTCGTCCGGCACGATTCGCACCCTTCGCACGGTAGGCCGCTCTCAATTTGCGATCCACCGCCGCCACCTCCGATGACGGAGTGACTCTAGCACACGCTCACGGACGCAAATCGTGCGCCAAATCACCCGAATGAGAGGATCGCGAGCCGCTCGAGAAGCCCACCCACGCCTCGGAAGAGCGCAAATTCAAGGGAATCGCGCGCCATCTAGCTGGTAGGGTGCCCTCGTCGGCGCTCGCGTGAATCTCCACGACGCCCTCGCGTTCCAGCCGCTCCCGCCGCGAGCCCCAAGCGAGGAAATCGCCGCGCGATGGCTCGCCTGTCTCAACCCGCACGAGCACCGGATCCACTTCGCCCGGCTCCACGACGAACCGGCACTCTTCCCCCTCGAGCCGGAAGCCGTCTCCCTCAGGGTGCGCGTCGCCGAGCACCGTGACGAGCACACCTTCAATTTCCACCCGGTAGGTAGCCTCGCTGAACCGCAACGGCCCGGCGAAGCCGGCTCGTTGACTCCGAGGCACGAGGGCCTGCGGCACTATCTCGATGGCCTCCACCCGGGCGCGGCCCTGGACACCCGACCCGGCAAACGACAATCGCTGCAGGCCGACCGGAGCGGCCAGGGCGAACGAGAGCGGCGGCGCCCCCTCCTGGATGTAGTAGCGGCCCAGCACGTGTCCTCCGGCGGCAGGAGTGATCCTCGCGACGTGCGCCGTCGGGACCGCGTCCACGACGTCGGCAGTGACCTTGACGCGATAGGCCCCCGGCGGTAGGTCGAGGCGCCGCGACGTGTAGATGGTCCCCTCGGACAACGGCCACTCGGGCTCGCGCAGATCGACCGGCAGCCGCAGGGTGGGAAGCTCGAGGGGCTGCCCCACGAGGTTGCCTCCGTCCCACAATCGCAGTGTTTCCAGGGTCGCCCCTCTCGGGTCCACCCAGGGGGCGTCGCGCCCAGCGTTTCCGACCGCGAGAAACGCCAGGCCTCCCGCCAGCGCCCCATGCACGCCGAAGCGCCAGGCGAGAGCCAGCGCCGCGCAGAGAGACAGGACCAGGACCACCGCCCAGGCGTCCCCTACGATGAATGACGGCAGGGCTGCGTCGAGGTCGAGGGCCGGCGATACGAAACGGAGAAACCCGCTCGCTCCGTCGGGGCGGTTGTGGATGGCGCGTGGCGCGTAGGCCGCGATGGCGAGGACCGCCGCGCTCCCGCCGAGCAGGGAACCGAACAGGCGTCGCCTGGCGCCGATGACGACCGCGACGCAGAGCGCGAGGCCGGGCAGCGCCGGCACGACGAAGCGGGCCGGCGGGCAGGCGCCGCCCCACCACATGCTGAACGAGGCCCCGACCAGGAAGGTCGAGCCGGCGAGGCCGACCGCGACCAGAAGCAGGGAGCGCGAAGATCGCCAGAGCATCAGCGCCCCGGGCACGGCCAGCAGCCAGACGGGAGAAACGGCCAGCAGACCGAACTGGCGGTCGAACAGCAGCGCTGGCGCCCCCCAGACCGCCCGGCTTGGGCTGACGTCGCTTCCGAAGCCGGGTCCATACGCTGCCGTCAGCGACGCCGCGCCGTAGGTGCGCTCGTAGAAGAGCAGCAGACCCAGCAGCGAGAGCAGCAGCGGCAATACGGCAGCGGCTCGACCGCCCCAGCCGCGGGAGCGGACCGCGGCGACCAGAACGCCGGCCGCCGCCAGCGGCAGTAGCTTCGGATGGATCCATGGCAGCGCTGCGGCCACTGGTGCGACGACGAGAAGAGACACAGCACCGCCGGCCGCCATCCACAGGAACAGCGCCGTGGCGAGCGCGGCGGGGACCTCGGGGTAGAGCGCCACGGCGTAGAAGGGCAGCGGTGGCGCCACCACGAGGGCCAGCCAGGCACCGAGAGCCAGCGGCACCCTCCCGGTCACCCGGCGAACCGTCAGGAACGTGATCGCCGCGGCGAGAGCCGCCAGTGCCGACATCGTGAGCTTGGCACCCGTGTAGCCCAGCAGCGCGTAGCCGGGCAGCAGCAACCACGCGAGCCCGGGTGCGTGGATCGAGTAGAGCGAGACCGGCGGGCTGGCGGGGGAGGCGTGGGCGCCGAGCTCGCCCGGGAAGAAGCTCGCATACTCACGGTTCGCGAACTCGTCGGTCAAGTCGAGGTCGCCGTCGCTCAGCAGGCTCTGCGTGATCGTCAGGTAGTGCGGTTCGTCGCCCTGCGGTCCCGCGGGCCCGGGTAGAAAACGCCCGACGATCAGGAAGAACGTCAGGCCAGCTGCGAACAGGATCCCGGGGTGCGCGATTCGTGCCAGCCAAGCCGCGTCGATGGGCAGGCGATCTGCGATGAGGGCTCCCGCGGCGAGGGCCGCGAGGATCACGACCGCCGGTCCTTGAAAGACGAGCAGAGCGGGAAGCCATCCCGACGCGGCCGGGATCGCTGGGCCGAGACAAAGCAGCAGCACGAGAGCGTGGCGTTCGCCCGAGCAGCGGCGCATCAGGGCCGCGAGCAGGACCGCCCCGGCCAAAGCGAGGGCGAATTCGCTGACGCCCGGTGCGTCGACGAGCCCGTGCCAGTGCCCGTCGACCGTCGGCACGATCAGGAAACGGGTCGTGGCGAGGGCGATCGGTGCGGCCAGAGCGACGAGAACGAGGGCGCGGCGCGCCCCGCTCATTTGCGGTTGACCGTCTGCTCTCCCCACTTCAGCTTGGTGCGCAGGACCTCGAAGTAGTCGCGCGCCGGCGCCTTCACGAGGCGCAGCGTCCGCGGGCTTCGCGTAATCGTGACCGAGTCGTGCGCGCCGAGCGGGATGCCTGGCTGCCCATCGAACGTGAGGTGCACCTCCAAGGCGCGCGAGTCGCGCAATCGCACTTCGATCACCGCCGAGTCGTTCACGACGATCGGCCGATGCGTCAGCGTGTGCGGGCAGATCGGCGTGAGCACGATCGCCGGAAGGTCGGGGTAGAGGATGGGGCCGCCGGCGGCCAGGTTGTAGGCCGTCGAGCCCGTCGTGCTGGAGACGATCAGACCGTCCGCGCGGAACGCCGTGACGAAGCGGCCGTCGAGCGAGACATCCAGCTCCATGATGCGAGACACCGCGGCCTTCGTCACGACGACGTCGTTGAGAACATGTCTCTCGGCCAGCATTTCACCGTCGCGCAGCACCACGGCGTGAAGCAGGCGCCGCTCTTCGGTGACGTGGCGGCCGGCGAGGACGTCTCCCAGCACATCGCGCAGCTCGTCGAGGGTGATCTCGGTCAGGAAGCCGAGGCTGCCGAAGTTGACTCCCAGCACTGGTGGCGACGGGGAATCGAGGAGATGGCTCGCCTGAAGCAGGGTGCCGTCTCCTCCGAGCACCACGATGACGTCGGCCTGACTCGCCACCTGCTTGCCGTCGCCGACCTTGCAGCCCTTCGCCACACCCTCACACAGCGCCGCCGTGCGCTCCTCGAGCCAGACGTCGACGTCCTGCTCGCGAAGCCAGCGGAACAAGTCGCTCAGGGCCGGACCGGCGTCCTTCAGGTCGGGTCGCGCAATGATGCCGACACTATTCACGGGCCGCCTCCTCGATGAGCGCTGCGTAGTCGGTCTCGAGCGATGCGCGCGTCAGGTGGAGAAAGAACTCCCGGTTGCCACGAGCGCCCTTGACGCTCGACGCGGCAGCGGCTGCGATCGAGAGCCCGTGGTCGGCGCGAGCGCACTCGGCAACAGAGGTGAGCGCGCGGCGGTGCAGCGCGGGCTCGCGGACGATCCCGCCCCGACCCACGTCGCGCCGCTCCAGCTCGAACTGTGGCTTGACCAGGATCACGAGCTGCGCCTCCGCTCCCGTGACTTTCAGCAGCGCCGGCAGAATCTTGCGTACGGAAATGAAGGAAACGTCGACGACGCCGAGGCTGCAGGGCTCGGGGACCTCACTTGCGCTCAGCTGCCGCGCATTGAAGCGGTCGATGACCACGACGCGTGGGTCTCGAGCCAGCTTCTCGTGCAGCTGCCCACGCCCCACGTCGACGGCGTAGACACGAGCGGCATCGCGTGTCAGCAGGACCTCCGTGAAGCCGCCGGTCGAGGCTCCCACGTCCACGCACACGAGCCCTGAGGGGTCGACTCCGAAGCGATCGAGCGCGGGACCGAGCTTGAGCGCGCCTCGGCCGACGTGGGCTGGACCCGGGGCGATCTTGATCGCCGCGTTTGCGGCCACCCTGCTCCCGGGCTTGTCGGCACGACGGCCGTCTACTTGCACCCGGCCGGCCATGACGAGCGCTTGCGCCTTCTGGCGCGTCTCGGCCGCCCCCGTCTCGACGAGGTGCAGGTCGAGTCGGGTGCGCTCTTTCAAGGCAGTCACCGTTCGCGCTCGACGATGCGGCGGGCCAGCTCGCGAAGCGCCTCTGCGGCATCGCCCAGCGGCGTCAACGACTCGAGGGCTTCCCGTAGCAACTCGGCAGCCCGCTCGCGCGCCGGCTCGATGCCGTGCACGCTCACGTAGGTCGCCTTGCCGGCCGCGCGGTCCTTCCCGGCCGTCTTGCCGAGCTTCTCGGATGACCCGGTCGCGTCGAGCACGTCGTCGACGATCTGGAAGGCGAGACCGATCGCGCGGCCATAGCATTCGAGGACCTTCAGTTGACCGGCGTCGGCCCCCCCGAGAACGGCCCCTCCCGAGACCGAAGCCTCGAGCAGCGCGCCGGTCTTGGCGCGATGAATCCGTTCCAGCGTTGGTGCATCGACCGACCGGCCTTCGTGGGCGAGGTCGTCGACCTGCCCTCCAATCAGGCCCGCGGTGCCACACGCCCGTGCGAGCAGCGCGGTCGCGCGCGTCCGGCGCAGGATCTTCGCGGCATCCCAGTCTCCGGGCATGGCGACGAGCGAGGCGAAAGCGTGGGTCAGCAGCGCGTCGCCGGCCAGGATCGCGATCGACTCCCCGAAGACCCTGTGGGCGGTCGGCTTCCCGCGGCGCAGATCGTCGTCGTCCATCGCGGGCAGGTCGTCGTGCACGAGGCTGTACGTGTGGATCATCTCGATGGCACAGGCAAACGGGATCGCCTCGTCCGGGGCGCCGCCCACCGCGTGACTCGCGCTCATGGCGAGCAGCGGCCGCAGCCGCTTGCCGCCGGCGAAGAGGCTGTAGCGCATGGCCGTATGGACGCTGGCCGGCCACTGGTCCTCGCCGGGCAGCACGCTCTCGAGGGCGTCCTCGAGTGCTCGACGCTGCGCGTCGAGCAGCTCTCCGGCGGGGGCCGTGGCCACGCGTCCGCTCAAGCCGTCTCGCCGTCGCTCCCGGGCTCGAACGGCTTGGAGCGCGGCTCTCCGTCCGCGCCCTGCTTGACGTCCCCACGGGCGTTCTTCATGAGCAACTCGATCTTGCCCTCGGCCTCCTGGAGCCGCTCGTGACACATTCGCGAAAGGCGGATTCCCTCCTCGTACAGCTTCAGCGACTCCTCGAGTGACAGCTCGCCGCGCTCGAGCTTCTCGACGATCCCTTCCAGCTTTTCGAGCCCCGTCTCGAAGCTCTCGGCAACGGGCTTGCTCAACGCGTCTCCTTTTTCGTCACCGCCGCCTCGAGTGAGCCGCGGTGGAGTCGAATCTTCAGGCCGTCGCCGACCTCGACATCGCCGGCATCGCGGATCAGCCGTCGCTCGTCGTGATCCCACACGAGTGAATAGCCGCGCCCGAGCACGGCGACGGGAGAGAGGCTCGCGAGGTGTGCGGCGGCCCGCCCGAGGCGTGCCCGCCCTCTCTCGACGACGACCGAGCCCAGCGAGCGCAGCTTCTCCAGCTGACGTTCGACGCGCTCCTGTCGCGCGGTGAGCTGTCGGTCCCAGCGGAACGCTTCGAGGCGTCGCTCGATCCGTTCGACCCGCTCGGCGTTTCGCCTGCGCGAAACCGTCAGGCTGGAACGGGCACGACGTTCGAGCTCTTCGAGCTGCTGACGACGCCCGGAGATCCGCCCGCGTTCCGCCTCGAACACGCGGTGCGATCCGACGGCATCGACGCGTCCACGAAAGCGTTCGAGTCGGCGATTCGCTGCCGTCGTCATCCGCGTCTCGAGATCCTGGCGCTGGCGTGCCGCGTCTTGCCTCAGCTGAAGCAGGCGCTGGGCTGCTGCGGTCGGCGTGGGCGCGCGCGCGTCCGCTACGAAGTCGCTGATCGTGTAGTCGGTCTCATGCCCGACGGCCGAGATCGTCGCCACCGGGGAGTCGGAGAGGGCGCGGGCTACGCCTTCGTCGTTGAACGGCCACAGATCCTCGAGACTGCCGCCACCGCGCGCGACGACGATGACGTCGACACCCGGCAGCCTGCCGAGCGCCCGGATGCCCGCTGCGACCTCGCCGGCGGCCTCGACGCCCTGGACGCGGGCGGGGTAGAGCAGCAGCTCGAGCCCGGCGTGATCGTCGCCAAGAACGCGCAGGATGTCCCGGATCACGGCGCCCGTTGGCGAAGTGACGACGCCGACGCGTCGCGGCAGCATGGGAAGCGGGCGTTTCCGCCCGGGCGCGAACAGTCCTTCCGCGTCCAGGCGCTGCTTGAGGTCTTCGAACGCCTGCTGAAGCGCGCCCTTGCCGACGGGCTCGATCGTCTCGACGACGAGTTGGTATTCCCCGCGGGGCGGGTAGACGCGCACTCCGCCGCGCGCGAGCAGGTGCATTCCGTCCCGCGGTTGGAAGCGCAGCCGGCGAGCCTGCGTCTTCCAGCAGACGGCGCGAAGCTGGCTGTTTGGGTCCCGCAGGGAGAAGTAGACGTGCCCCGAGCTGGCGCGTTTCAGGTTGGCGACCTCACCCTCGACCCACACGTCGAAAAGCTCGGTTTCGAGCAGCCCCTGAATCCGACGGTTCAGCTCGGTGACGCTGAAGGCGCGTCGCTTCGGCGCTTCCGGCACGGCCTGCCGTGCTGCGAACTCCAGGGAACGCTGATTCATGGGCAGGTGAGGATTCTAAGGCTGAGGCGTGCCCGCTCGGGGTCGGTGCTCGGATTCAGCATCCGCGTGCTAGTGGCCTGTAACAGGGGATTCGATACCGCTGCGACCGCCGATGCATCCCCCGCCTGGCTGCGTCGCTCATCGGTCGAATACTCCCGGTATTCTCCCTCTTCGGCTCCTTGCCCCTGGCGCTTCGACGGTCTCGCTGGCATCGACCTCCCCGTCACGGGCCACTAGAAATCGAACTTCTTCAGCCACCTGTAGAGGGTTCGCGGCGAGACGCCGAGCAGTCTCGCCGCCTCGCCGCGGCGCCAGCGTGCCTTCTGAAGGGCCGCACGGATGCGCGTCTCGTCGAGCCCGAGGGCTCCCGGCGGAGAGGGCAGCTGCGTCAGCTCGGCCGGGGGATCCGGCCCGCCGGCCCTCGTGGCGATCTCGGGGGGAAGGTCCTTCGCCTCGATCTCGTCTGCCTCGGCGAGCAGCCAGGCACGCTCGACTGCGAACTGCAGCTCCCGCACGTTTCCCGACCAGTCGTGTGAGACGAGGGCAGCGAGCGCCCCTTCGGAGAATGTCTTGCCGCTGCCGAGCCGGGCCGCGAAGACCTGAACGAGCGGCGCGACGTCCTCTGGCCGCTCGCGGAGCGGGGGAATCCGGACGCGCACGCCGTTCATCCGATAGAAGAGGTCTTTGCGGAAGCGCTTCGCCTCGACTTCTTTCGCCAGGTCCCGGTTCGTAGCGGCGACGAGACGGAAATCGGCGCTGCGCTTTTGCGTTGCGCCGACCCGGTAGAAGGTCCCGCTGTCCAGCACGCGGAGGAACTTCGATTGGATTTCGGGCGCCATCTCGCCGACCTCGTCGAGAAACAAGGTCCCGCCGTCGGCGACCTCGATCAGCCCCAGCTTGGCGGATTGGGCGCCCGTAAACGCGCCCTTTTCGTGACCGAAGAGCTCGCTCTCGAGCAGACTGGGCGGGACGGCCGCGCAGTTCAGGTCGACGAATGCGCCGCCGGATCGCGGCGAGGCGCGGTGCAGGCGCTGGGCGACCAGCTCTTTGCCGACGCCGCTCTCACCCTCGATCAGGATCGGGGTGCGGGCCGGTGCGACCTTCTCGATGGTTCGCAGTACGGCCTCGAGCGCCGCGGACCTGGTGATGATGTCGGAGCCGAGGGCGCGCTGCATCTGGAAGCGCAGGCGGGCGTTCTCGCGTTGGAGGGCGGTCTTCTCGCCCGCTTTCTCCACCCTCACGCCGAGCTCCTCGAAGTTCGGCGGCTTGGTCAGGTAGTCGAACGCGCCCAGCCGCATCGTGCTGATCGCCGACTCGATGTCCGCGTTGCCGGTCAGAATGATCGTCTGAAGCTCCAGGTGGCGCTCCCGGATCTCGCTGAGCACCTCTACGCCGCTCGTGTCAGGGAGCATGAGATCCAGCAGCAGCACGTCCCATTCGGCGTCGTCGATGGCCTTGATTGCAGCGTCGCCGGTGTCGCAGACCTTGACCTTGTGGCCGCGCTCCTGCAGGAAGCGCGCCACCGTCTTGCTGAAGATCGGCTCGTCCTCGGCGACGACCACCCGATAGCTGGCGGTCATGCCCCGATTTCCAGGAGCGTCAGCCGGTGGGGAGGTCTTCTTCACTGAGAAGCATTCGCTCGATGCGTGTCGCCCGGCCGGTGTCGGGATCGACGCTGATCACCGCCGCGGCGAAGCGCGGGTCGCCCTTCGCGGTTTCGAATCGGCCCGGCATGCCGGTGAGGAAGCGCTGGATGACGGTCTGCTTGTTCATGCCGATCACGGAGTCGTAGGGGCCGGTCATCCCGAGGTCGGTACAAAACGCGGTGCCGCCCGGCAGCACGCGGTGGTCGCAGGTGGGGACGTGAGTGTGGGTGCCGACGACCGCTGCCACGCGCCCGTCGAGGTAGTGGCCCATCGCGTTCTTCTCCGAGGTCGCCTCGCCGTGAAAGTCGACGACGACGACCTTGGCCTCGGCCGCCAGCTTTTCGAGTAGCTCGTCGGCGCGGCCGAAGGGATCGTCGATCGAGCCGTTCATGAAGACCCGTCCGGTCAGGTTGAGCGTGAGCACAGGGGTGCCTGAGCGCTTGCCCTTGCCCACGTGGTAGCCGCATCCCGGCTGCCGTGCCGGGTAGTTGTCGGGTCGCAGCAGCTGTGGGAAGAGATCCATGAAGCCGAGGATCTCTTTCTTGTCCCAGATGTGATTGCCCGACGTCATGCAGTCGATGCCCATGTCGAGCAGCTCGTCGGCAATGTCGCGCGTCACGCCGAATCCGCCGGCCGCGTTTTCGACATTGGCGACGCAGTAGTCAATGTCGTGGCGCTCGAACACGACCGGGAGCGCGCGCTTCGTGATGCGGCGGCCCGGGCCGCCGACGATGTCCCCGATCATCAAGATGTTCAAATCGTCCTCAGACCTCGACGGGTTTGGAGCGAGGCTTGCCGTCGAAAGCCCGACCCGTGGCGCGTCGGGAGCGGCGCTTGCCGTCGTGGGCGGGGATGAGCGCGAGGTCGAACGCCTCCTCGACGGTTTCGACGAGGTGCACGCCGAGGCCCTTCGTGACGTGGGCCGGGATCTCGTCGAGCTCGGCCTTGTTTCCCGCGGGAGCGACCACGTGCTCGATCCCGGCGCGGCGGGCCGCCAGCAGCTTCTCCTTGAGGCCGCCGATCGGAAGCACGTTGCCTCTCAGAGTGATCTCTCCGGTCATGGCGACCTTTCGGCGCACCGGACGCCCGGTGAACGCGGACATCATCGCCGTTGCAATCGTGACGCCCGCTGACGGTCCGTCTTTGGGAATCGCCCCCTCCGGAACGTGAACGTGGATGTCGTAGTTGCCGAAGAAGTCATCCCTGATGCCGTGCGAGCGCGCGCGGGTCCGCGCGAACGACAGCGCGGCCTGTGCCGACTCCTTCATCACGTCCCCGAGGTGACCCGTGAGCGTGAGCCTGCCCTCGCCCTTCATGGCGGTCGCCTCGACGAACAGCACGTCGCCGCCGGTTGCCGTCCAGGCGAGGCCCATGGCGACGCCGACGGAGTCGGCCTTGAGCACCTCGTCCGGTTGTACCTTCGGAGCGCCGAGCAGCGCCTTCACGCGCGGAGGCTGGATCCGGTAGGTGCCCACTTCTCCCTCGGCGACGCGTCTCGCCATCTTGCGGCAGATTGCCGCGATGTGGCGTTCGAGGTTGCGCAGGCCGGCCTCGCGTGTGTATCGCTCGATGACCATGCTCAGGGCCTTATCGGAAAAGGAGAAGTGGTCGGCCGTGAGCCCATGTTCCTCGATCTGCTTGGGCACGAGGTGCCGCCTCGCGATCCCCAGCTTCTCCCGCTGTGTGTAGCCGGGCAGTCGAGTGACCTCCATCCGGTCGAGGAACGCGGGCTGAATCGTGTCGGTCAGGTTGGCCGTGCAGATGAACATCACGTTCGAGAGATCGAAGGGCACGTTCAGGTAGTGATCCCTGAAGCTGTGGTTCTGCTCGGGATCCAGCACCTCGAGCAACGCGGACGAAGGATCGCCTCGGTAGTCGGCGCCGATCTTGTCGATCTCGTCGAGCATGAAGACAGGGTTGTTGGAGCCGGTCTGATGAATGCCCTGGATGATGCGGCCCGGCATCGATCCGACGTAGGTCCGGCGGTGGCCGCGGATCTCGGCCTCGTCCTTGACGCCGCCGAGCGACAGCCGCATGAACTTGCGACCCAGGGCCCGGGCGATGGAGCGCCCCAGGCTCGTCTTGCCGACGCCGGGTGGGCCGACGAAGCACAACAGCGGTCCCTTCATCTTGTGCTTGAGCTTGCGCACCGCCAGGTACTCGACGACGCGCTCCTTGACCTTCTCGAGGCCGTAGTGGTCCTCGTCGAGGATGCGCTGGGCCTCCTTGAGATCCAGGTTGTCGCGCGTGGATTTGCCCCACGGGAGCGTGACCATCCACTCCAGCCAGTTTCGCAGCGTCGCCGTCTCCGCCGAGTCCGGGTGCATGCGCTCGAGCTTCTTGAGCTGCCGCTCGAGCTCCTCCATCACCTCCTTCGGCATCTTGGCCTTGCCGGCCTTTTCGCGCAGCTGCACGATTTCCTCGGCCAGCTCGTTGCCTTCGCCGAGCTCGGACTGGATCGCCTTGAGCTGCTGGCGCAGGAAGAACTCGCGCTGGCTCCGGTCCATCTCGCCCTTGGCCTGGGTCGAGATCTCCTGCTGCATCTGCAGCACCTCGAGCTCCTTGGCCATGAGGTCGTGGACCTTGCGGAGCCGATCGACCGGCTCGAGCGCCTCGAGAATCTCCTGGGCGCCCTCGACCTTGAGATCCAGGTTCGAGGCGGTCAGGTCGGCGAGCCGGCCGGGCTCATCCATGTTGGTCGCGATGACGATGACCTCGGGGGAGATGGGCTTTCCCATGTTGGCCGACTTCTCCAGAGCACTCTTGACGTTGCGCATCAGCGCCTCGACCTCGAGGCTGGCGTCCTCGCCCGACTCCGCCTCGTCTATAGATTCGATGCGCGCCTCGAGGTGCTCGTCACTGCCTTCGAAGGATAGGATCTTGGCGCGAGCCATGCCCTGCACGAGGACGCGGATGCGCCCGTCCGGCAGCTTCAGCATGCGCATGATCACGGCGGCGGTACCGACCGGGTGCAGGTCCGCACCCCCCGGATCCTCGTCCTCCTGGTTCCTCTGCGCCGACAGCAGGATCATGCGATTGTCGGAGAGCGCCTTGTCTACCGCCTTGATCGAACGCTCGCGGCTGACATAGAGGGGCACGATCATGAAGGGGAAGATCACGATGTCCCGAAGTGGCAAGACCGGGAGGACTTCGGGGATCTCCACGCCTTCGGCGCCGGGCTTCAGATCATTCGTCATCGTGGTTCGCCCTTCTTGATTGGGATGCGCGTCTCGCGTCCGCGCCGGTCCGCCAGCAGGGGAAGCGAGATCGTCAGGACGCCGTCCACCATCTGCGCCTCAGCGCGGCCGTGGTCGACGGGATCATCCAGGGGAATCGCGCGGCTGAAGCGACCGACCAGGCGTTCCATGCAGAGGAACGCTCCGGATCGCCTCCGCTGGCGCTCGCCGCTGACCACCACCGCGCCGTCGCGGTAGACCACGCTGATCGACTCGGGGTCGAGGCCGGGCAGCTCGACCACGACGGCCACGCGGTCCTTGCAGCTGAACACGTCGACGTTCGGCGACCACTCGGTCCCGGCGGCCAGCTCGGAGCGCTCGGCTTGCGCCATGCGATCCGCGAGCTGGCTGATTTCGCGTTGCAGCAGCACCAGCTCGCTGAGCGCCATTCGATCGCTCTTGCCTGCCATTCCGCAGTCAGTAGATCCCATGCCCTCCCCAGGGGCAAGTGGGTCGCTCGGGTGCCGCTTCGGGGCAGGCCACGCCGACCAGGAGCAACGGTTTCACCGCTGCTCCTGGTATCACGTTCACCAAAGAGGCCTGCCCTACGCGGCACCTCTCGCTCAAGCTGAACTGACCGGGTCGAGTCGTGGTCGTATCGAAGGTCCGCCCGCCACGGTCATGCGGAGGCACGCAGCGATACCCGAAAGCCGAAACGGCTTCGATCAGGATGAGCTCTGATCGGAGCTGCCGTTGCTCCGTGCGTTCTCTGTGTCTCCGCGCCTCTGTGGCTGTCGTCGGGTTAGAGCTGTTTGAGGACGATGAGGGTCCGATCATCGGTCGCTTTGCCACCAGCCACGAAAGCGTCGAGCTCACGGAGGATGGCACTCTGGAGGCCCGCCGCGTCGAGGTCGGCGCCCGACCTGGCGATCGCGGCGAGCCGCTCCTCACCAAATTCCTCGTCTTCGGGGTTCCAGGTCTCGGTGACTCCGTCGGAGAAGACGAGCAACGTGTCTCCGGAACCGAGCGTGACGACGCCCTCTTCGTACGGCGTGTCCTCGAACATGCCGAGGACCATGCCGCCATCCTTGAGCTCCTCGACCTCGCCGTCGGGTCTCACGAGCAGCGGCGGGTTGTGCCCCGCGTTGACGTAGCGCAGCGCGTGTCCACTTGGATCGAGCCGCGACAGGAAGAACGTGATGTACTTGCCGTCCGGCACGTTCTGGCACACCGTCCGGTTGATGCGTTTGACGGCCTCGGCAACGGAAGGGTCGGTCCACTGGCCTCGCACGGCAGCCCGCAGAACGGTCATGAGAAGCGCCGCTCCGGTCCCTTTGCCCGAGACGTCCCCCAGCGCCATGAGCAGTTCGTCCTCCTCGATCTCGAAATCGTAGTAGTCGCCCCCGATGGTGCGGCAGGGACGATTCGAGCCCACCAGACCGTAGCCGGTGATCCCCGGGGCCTCATCCGGCAACAGGCTCGTCTGAATCTCCGCGGCGATCCGCATATCGTCCTCGAGCCGACGCATCTCAAGGCTTTCCTCGAGCAACCGCACGTTCTCGATCTTGGCCGCTGCGATGTGTGAGAGCGCGGTGAGGACCTGCAGGTCGTCCTCGGTATAGGGCTGTGTGCTCATCAAGCTGTCGAGGTAGATGAGGCCGATCACGCGGTTGTCCTCGCCCTTGGAGGACGTGTACCAGAGGGGAGCGCACAGCGCCGACCGGATGCCGCTCGCGACGATGCTTTCCTGGGCCTTCAGGGCCGCGTCCTCCATGACGTTCGGGAGGATCACGGAGACCCGCTGGTCGACGACGCGCCGCGCGATCGATCGGGAGACTTTGGTGATCGCCTCGCCGCGCTTGCTGCGCGAGGCCTTGATGATCGGCCTGGCCGTCGGCCCTTCCATGAGCAGGATGGCGGCGCGCTCGGTCGGCACCGCTTCGAAGACGAAGTCGAGTACCTGCTCGAAGACCTCGTCGATGGGCCGGTGATCGAGCAGCGCGCGCGCCGCCTCGCTGAGGATGCCGAGCACTCGGTTCTGCCGGGCGAGGGCCTCGGGGTCGGCCTCGTCGGATCGAGGAACGAGCTGGAGCTCGGCAGCCGAGAAGATCTGCGTGCCGGCGGGCTCGTCGTCGATCGCGTCCGCGCTGTCTTCTTCCGAGAACGTGAGCGTGTGTTCGCCGAGTGTGATGACGTCACCGGGGCGCAGCTGATGCTCGTCCTCCAGCTTGCGTCCGTTCACGAGTGTCCCGTTCTTGCTGCCCAGATCCTCGACGAAGTAGGCGCCGTCTTCGGCGCGGACCGCCGCATGGGCGCGGGAGAGCCACTGGTCCGGAAGGAATACGTCGTTGTCGCGCGAACGGCCGATCGTGATCCGTTCTTTTTCGAGGGCCAGCAGGCGCCGGGAGCCGTCGGCCCCCTGGACGTTCAGCTCGGGCACGAACCGGTCAGGCCGGGGCCGGAGCACGCCGGTCTCTTCGATATCGCAGCAGCAGATACGCGGCCGCTGCAAACAGCGCGATGACGAGCGTCGGAACGAGCACGGCCAGGATCACGAGCGTGAAAGTCGAGACGTCCTCGACCACGCTGATGACCGGGTTTGCAAGACCGCCAGTCAGCGTCGTAGCGGTGGCGCGCACCACACTCTTCAGCGCGTGAGGAACGAGGGCAGTCGGTGCGCCCACGGCGATACCGAGCGCTACGGCGGTGAGCGGGTCGGCGAAGCGGCCGATGACCGCTGCGGCCAGCAGCGCTCCTGCCGCGGGACGCAACACCGTCGAGAGTACGTCGAGAGCATGGTCGAGGGCCGGAATCTTGTCGGCCACGACCTCGAGGAGCGTCGCGACGAGAAAAAGGATCAAGGCCTTGTCGGACGCGAGAAACTCGAACCTCTCGCCGAGCTCCAGCAGCCCCGTTCGCGCCATTCCGCCTGCCAATAGCAACGGCAACCACGCGCGCAGGCCGGCGCAGGCCGCCAGCGCGATGGCCAGGGCCAGGGCTGGAATCCACTCCTGCCAATTCACTGCATCCATCTGATTCAGAATAATTTACGGCCCTTGGGGCGTCAAGGTTCCTATTCGCTCTTGAAAAGGCGATTCAAGAAACCGCCCTTGGGCTTGGGTTCCGGTTTCGTGCTCGGTTCCGGAGTGATCGGCCCGATCTCCTCCAGGGCTCCAGCGTGATCGGGCGCGAGCTCCAACACTTTTCTGAACATCGACATGGATCGGCTCGCGAGACCCTTTTCCTTGTAGATCTTGGCGAGCTCGTAGTAGCCGTCGGCATACGTCGGGTCATCGTTCAGCACGTTGCGGATCTCCTCCTCGGCCCGCTTCACCCAGTTGGGGTTCTTCGAATAGGCCTTGGCCAGGAGAGTGCGTGTCTTCGATCTCACCTTGCCTTCGAGCATCGGGATGATGGGCTCGAGGGTTTGGATCGTGTCCCAATACTCTTCCTTCTTGAAGTGCACCGCCGCCTTGCCGAGCATCTCCGCGATTTGTTGGCCGCCCAACGCACGTTGGGCCCGCGGGGTGCTCGTGTCCGAACTTTGTGCGGGGGCGTCTGCGCGGGTTGGCGTCGGTGGCGCGGTTCCGCCGGCGGGCTGGAAGCTGGAGCGGGGCAACATCGCCTCGTAGTTCGCCCGCTTGGATGGGTCGCGCAGCACTTCGAAGGCTTCGTTGACCTTGATGAAGATCTTCTCGATCTTGTCGGCCAGGTCCGCCAGGTTCGGGTCGGTCTGCGTGTCCGGGTGAAAGCGGCGAGCCAGCGCCACGTAGGCGCTCTTTACTGCCCCCTCGTTGGAAGCTCGCGGGATCTCGAGCAGGTTGAAGTGGCTGGCGCCGTCCAGTGACGCGTACTTCTTCACGATTTCGTCGCGTCGCTCCGCAGCGACGTCCTCGGGGGACTTCTCCGGGGTCTTGGGCGGCTCGGGTTCCTTGGGCTTTGGCGGTGGTTCGGGAGGCGTCGCAACGGCGGGCCTCTCCGCGACAGGCGGCGGCGGTGGAGGTGGCCGTGGGACCGGAGCGTGCTCTATCGGCGACGGGGCGGGGGCCTCCTTGGCAGATCCATCTGCCTCCACGAACTCGATCACTCCGGCGCACAGAAGCCCGAACAGGCTCTGCTCCGCCTCCTCGGTCCCGACAGGTGCGAGCTGCAGGATCTCGCTGGCCGTCGACGCGCCGTCCACTCGCGACATGAGGAAGCCGTCCAGCGGGGTGAGAGTGATCTTCTGGAAACGCAGCATCGGGTCGAGCGACGTCTGCAGCTTGCGGTCGAGATCTCCCAGCGCTTTGTGGATCGCGTCCGGGTCGTTGATGCTGTTGACGGCTTCGAGGATCAACTCGCCGGTCGCGAGCTTGAGCGACAGATCGCCCTCGATGTGGGGCTGCTCGGGTTGCTCCTCGAACGAGTACTCGCCATCCGTCCAGGAAAAGACCGTCCGGAGGATCTCCCGGACGTGGTCGACCAGCCCCTCCTCGACCTGCTCCTTGGTGAGCATCTCCTGCTCTTCCAGAACCGCTCCGAGCCGCTTGCCGTCGCTCTTGACGATAGCGGTCGCTTTGTCGAGGTCCTCCTGCGTCAGCTTGTCGTTGGCGACGAGCTGCTGGCCCAGCTGGCCCTCCGGGTTGCTCGTCTGGGCGAAGACGATGTTGCCGCGATTGAAGCGGACGCTGTGGCGCTCATCGCCGCGCGTGAAATGCAGCATTCCGCTCTCGCGACCGACGTACCGGTGGCGCAGCAGGTCGGGCATCACGGCGGCCTCGAGCTTGCCTTGCATGTCGCTCATCTCAGCCCGGCTGTGACCTCCTAGGAGTCTGCGCGGCAGGAACGAAATCGGGTGAATGAGCGTTTTTGAAGTTATGGGAACGAGTTTCCGTCCGTACAGTCCTGACCAATCGAGTTTGTTTCCGTCGAATCCGCGAGACTGGCTTCCGGAGGGTCATCTTTCGTTTTTCATCTCGGATACGGTGGAGGCGATGGATGTGCGTGCTTTCTACGAGCGCTACGAGGGCGGTGGACGTCGGAACCGACGATTCGATCCTCGAATGATGCTGAAGGTTCTGATCTACGGCTATGCGACAGGGACGTTTTCGTCTCGTGGGATCGCGAAGAAGCTGGAAGAGGATGTCGCATACCGTTATTTGAGCGGAGGCAATTTCCCGGCACACCGGACGATCAATGATTTCCGTTGTGACCATTTGTCGCAGTTTCGATCTGTATTCGTCCAAGTCGTGCGTCTGGCTCAAGAAGTGGGTTTGGTCAAGCTTGGGACGTTGATTCTGGATGGAACGAAGGTCAAGGCGAATGCCAGCAAGCACAAGGCGATGAGCTACGAGCGTATGAAGAAAACGGAGAAACAGCTCCGTCGAGAGATTCGGGCTATCACCGCTCTTGCGAAACAAGAAGATGCTGCGGAAGACGTCGAGTTTGGTCCTGATTTTCGTGGCGACGAACTGCCAGAAGAGCTGGCGCGCCGAGATTCACGGCTCAAGAAAATCCAAGCAGCGAAGGCACGTCTGGAGGCCCGTCAGAAGGAAGAAGATCAGCAGGCCGGACGTCGGCCAGGGGATGACAAGGAATCGAAGCGAGGGCCAAAGTTCAAAAGGAGATTTGGCGTACCTCCGGACAAGAAGCAGGACAACTTCACCGATCCCGAAAGCCGCATCATGAAGGATTCGAGTGGCTACCAGCAGTGCTTCAATGCCCAAGCCGCCGTCGACGAGAAATCGCAGCTGATCGTTGCGACCGGGCTGACCAACAACGCTGCGGATGTCGGTCAGCTCGAGCCGATGCTGAAAACGGCTCAAGCCAACACCGGTGAGAAGCCCAAGCGTGCCCTGGCCGATGCCGGCTACCGTTCCGAAAAGAACCTACTGCACTTGGAACGTACCGGAATCGACGGTTTCGTGGCTCTGGGGAGAGAAAAGAAAGACTCTCCACCAACGTCGAATTCGAAGCTCGAAGCGACGCTCCGCATGAAGGCGAAGCTCAAGACGAAACGTGGTCGCAAGTGGTACAAGCGGCGCAAACTCGGCGAACCGCCATTCGGATGGATCAAGGCTGTGCTTGGTTTCCAATCCTTCAGCCTTCGAGGGCTTGAGAAAACCAGCGCCGAGTGGAATCTCGTTTGCTTGGCGCTCAACCTCAGGAGACTCAATCAGAAGATGGTCTGGGTATGACCACCACCCGGCCTTGGATCCGCCCGTCCTCCCTCGCGAGCACTCGTCCGCGAGCCCACTACTGCCGTTTAACCCAGACAAGATGATCTCTCGGGTCACAAGGCACGATGACACACCCGGGCTGAACTACTGCCGCGCAGACTCCTAGGCGGTCACGCGGCGCAGCTGGCCGCTGGCATCGACCAGGGAGTCGTAGGAGCCGACCGCCTCGATGCTTCCGTCACGCACCAACACGAGTCGACCACAGCCGCGCACGCTGGTCAGGCGATGCGCCACGACGATCTGTGTCTTGACGCCGTGAAGCGCATCGAGCGCCGACGTCAAGGCCCGCTCGGTCTCGTCATCGAGCGCCGACGTCGCTTCGTCGAACAGGAGCAGCTCGGGCTCCTGGTACATGGCCCGTGCGACGGCGACGCGTTGGCGCTCGCCTCCGGACAGTCGGACCCCGCGATCCCCCAGCACCTCATCGAGCCCACCGGGGAGGCGCGCGACGAGCTCTTCCAGCTGAGCCAATTTGATGGCGGCTTCGACCCTTGCCTGAGAGATCTCGGCGTCCGGCCACCCGAAGGCAATGTTCCTGCGCAGGCTGGTGTCGAGGATGATGAGATCCTGGGGCACGTAGCCCACGTGCTTACGCCAAGCAGTCGGGGCACCGTGAAGATCGACACCATCGACCGTGATCCGCCCAGCGGTCGGTGTGAGCAGTCCGAGCAGGAGATCTACCAGGGTGCTCTTGCCCGAAGCCGTCGGACCCACGATGCCAACCGACTCGCCTCGCCGGATCGTCAGGTCGATGTCGCGCAGTGCGTCGGATTCAGCGTTCTCGTACCTGTAGCTCACACGCTTGAGGCGCAACTCGCGCTCGAACGGGAGCCTGAGGCCGGGGAGCTCCGGAGGGCGCGAGGCAAGAGCCCGTTCCAGCTTCTGGTCGAAGGCGATCGCCTGCTCGGCAGCCGGGCGGCCGAACCACAGATTGTTGAGGTGAAGCACGATCCGGTTGGCGGACGGGATGATCCGGAACCCGGCGTACGCGTAGAGTCCCAGAATCGGCACGACCTCCGATCCCAGGCCCCCGCCGCTGGCCAGACCGGCGACGGCCAGCAGCAACGCTCCGATGAACACGCTCTCCACCAGCAGTCGCGACATCGCGCTCAGGGTCATGAAGCGGGTCCTCACCGAGATCAGGACCTCATGGCGCTTGCTGAATTCCTCCCGGTAGTAGATCTCGCGGCGCATGGCTCGGATCGCCTTCAGGCCGTGCAGCGCATCGCGCATCGCGTCGAAGGTCTGCTTCTCGGCCACGTGAGACTCGTCTCCGATCCGAACCGCCCAACGGCGGGCCAGGGACCCGACGATAGCGGCCAGCGCACCGAGAAACGTCACGGCGACCAGGCTCCCGAGCGGCGAGAGCAGCAGCAAGACCACGAAGATGCCGAAGATCACCGCTACCTCGACGATGATCGAAAGCACTGATGCAAAGACGAAGTTCACGACGGTGCGCGATAGATGGATGGTCGTATGTTGGAACTGGGCCGGCCCCGTCTCCAGGTGGACGGAGTACGGGACGCGCAGCGCCTGATTCAGCATTCGCTTGGACAGCGCCGCGAACGAGCGCGCGGAGATGCTCGCCTTCCAGCTCTCCTGCGCGACCAGCAGGCCGTTCTTGACCCAATAGAACACGACGATGATGGCCGTAAAGCCGACCACCCGCGCCCGCTCTCCCTGCCAGGGCAGCAGCTCGAGCAGCTGACCGACGACCGGCATCTGGCGGGCTGACCCGGGATCACCCAGCACGGTAATCAGGGCGAACACCGCCGCCGCCCCCAGGGCCTCGGCGACGGCCGCGAGCACCGAAACGGGAACGAGCAGAAACCAGTTGCGCCGCAGTTGGGGCGGCAGCAACGCGAGCACACCACGCAGGACACTCAACATGCTGCGTCTGCTCGGAGCCCGGGGAGAAGCTGCAACACCTTCCGGCCGAGGATACGTCAGTTTGGCCGGGCACGGGGATCGACGGCGTACAATCTGGGCCCCTCTTCCACGACCAAAGGAGGTCAGATGCGTTCACGTCTCGCCGGGGGTGGCCACCGCTTGTATCTTGATGGCGCCCGTCCTCGGAGCACAGGAGGCGGACGCGCCGGCGACGCTCGAAGGCCTCAGCGAAGAGCTGCGCGCCCTTCGCGAAGGGCAGCGCAACCAGCGCCACGCCTTCGATCGCCTGGCCAAGGCGGTCGGCCGCTCGCCCAGGAGTCGCGTCGCGAGATCTACCGCTTTCTGGCGAAGTACCTGATGCCGCCCCAGCCGCCGAGCTAGTGGTCCGTAACGGGGAGATCGATGCCAGCGAGACCGCCGAGGCGTCCGGATGGCGAGGAGCCGAAGAGGGAGAATACCGGGAGTATTTGACCGACGAGCAACGCAGCCAGGCGGGGATGCATCGGCGGTCTGACGCTTTCGAATCCTCGTTGACGGGTCACTCAGAACGGGGCCTGCGGCTCGCCCTGGGGCGCGCCAGACGAAACGTGCGGGAATAGCCGTCTTCCAGGCAGGCGAGCGTGGCCTCGAAAACGCCGGTGCTGGAGCAGGTGTAGCGCTCCTCTACCTCCGGTCCCGGGCCGTCGGTGAGGCGGACGACCGGATGCCCCGAGAGGTCGTCGGCGCCACGAAGCGAGCCTTCGAAGGGAAAGAAGACGCCGCGCCAGGGGACGATCTGCCCGAAGGGCCCGCCGTCGCGCAGCGAGCTGCACTCCACGTAGCGGAAGTGGCCCACGTTGTGAGCCGCACGGTAGCGACGCACCACCTCGAGGGGCGGCTCGCCTGTCGCCGGCAGCGGCGTATCGCGCTGAAAGATGGCGTCGAAGGTGATCTCGGCTCCGGCTGCACCCTCGCGCCAGACTCCGAAGCAGCGGGTGAGGCAGTCGGTGAGGCGGTAGCCCGCATCGTCATCGAGATGGCAGGCCAACCCGATCGCGGTCGCCGCCCGGGGTTGGGTCGAACGCTTCACGCGCTGCGTGCCGAAGAGCGCTCGAAGCCGACGCGGAATCGGCGCCCAGCCGCTGCCTCCGCCGACGACGTAGATGCCCGCGAGCTCTGCGGTGGAAGGGCCGTCGCTCGTCCCCGCGAGGACGTCGTCGAGCACGGAGAGGGTGCGCTCGACGAGTGCCTCGCAGACTTCGTACAGCCTGGCCACCGGGAGCGCGAGCGGATCCCTCCCGAAACGTTCCAGGTCGACGATCACGCGCCGCGTGTTCGGCGTGAGGCGCTCCTTCTGGTCGCGACACGCCTCGCGCAGGACGTCGCGCTCCAGGGGCTCGAGCCCATCCAGGCCCGCCGCTTCGATCACGAGAGCGAGGATGGCGTCGTCGAAGTCGGTCCCGCCGAGATCGGGCAGACCCGCGCTGTGAACCACCTCGCTCGCGAGGCCGCGCATGTGGATCAGCGACGCGTCGAAGGTCCCACCACCCAGGTCGTAGACGAGGACGTGCTCGCGCCGGCTCGTGATCGTGCGCTCGAAGCGGTGACCGTACTCGAAGCCGGCGGCGGACGGCTCGTTCAACAGGCTGACGACCTCGAAGCCGGCGCGGCGAAAGGCGTCGAGGGTCAGGAAGCGCTGATCGTTCGAGGCGTGCGCCGGAACGCTGACCGCCGCGGTCAGCTTCTCGCGACGGCGCAGCACCGCGTTGGATTCCGAGACGAGAGCCTGGCGCAACCGTGAGAGGTGGCCGACAAGCAGGTCGGCCACGAGGAAGCTGTGCTCGCCAATCCGGATCTCGTGCTCCGGCCCCACGGCGCGCAGCATCCGCTTGAACGATCGGAGCACGCGCCATCCCGACCGATCGCCCACCGCTTCGGCCTCGATACCGTGGAGCACCTCGCCCGTGTCTTCCGCGATCGGGATCGTCGACGGGAACGCGTCGCCCCACTCGAACGCCACCACCGGGTAGTTGCCCCGGTCCACTGTTGCCACCACGGTGTGAGTCGTTCCGAAGTCGATGCCGAGACGCATCAGCGCATTCCCACGCGGCCTCCGGGCGCCGCCAACGACCCAACAGGCGGGCGGACCCTCATCGACGCGCGCGGCGGCCCAGAAAGAAGAGTGCGCTCCCGAGCAGGATGGCCGCGATGAGAACCCATGCCTGGCTGAACGAGCGCGTCAGAAGCAACCACGTGCAGAACGCCGCGCCGAGGGTCGGGACTGTTGCGCCTCCGGGAACCCTGAAGCCCGGCTGCTCGTCGGGCCGGGTCCGACGAAACACCAGGACTGCGGCGCAGGTCAGACCGTAGGTCACGAGCCGCCCCACCGCAGAAAGCGTCGCGTTCCACTCGAAATTGCCGTAGATCGCCAGCAGGTAGGCGAGCGCCGAGTAGGTGAGGATCGCAACGTGGGGTGTACGGAAGCGCGGGTGGACCCGGGCCAGCGACGTTGGCAGCTCGCGCTGCGCCGCCATCGAGAAGATGAGCCGCGGCGACTGAAGCACCGACCCGGTGGCCCAGCCCCAGATCGAAACCATCGCACCCACACTCGCGAGAGTCACGCCGACGCCGCCCAGCAGGACGCCGAAGACCGCGGCGAGCGGCACTTGCGCCGCGGCGGCGTTCGGCAACACTCCGACGACCACGAGCTGCACCAGCAAGTACACGGCGGTGATCAGCGCCAGTCCGACCAGCAACGCGAAGGCGCTGTCGCGCCGCGGGTGCGTCGACTCGCCAGCCGGAATGAGCGGTGCTTCGAAGCCGCCATAGGCGAACATCAGGAGCAGGATCGCCGTCGTCCAATCCGGGGCGGTCACGCTCTGCGTGGCCAGCGTCTCGGCCCGGAGCCGCACGAGTCCCAACACGATGAGCAGGCCGATCGGCAGGAGCTTGGCGACGGTGAACGCGTCGACGGCCCAGGTCGCCTGGCGTACGCCCTTCACGTTGATGAAAGTGATGACGGCGAGCACGACGGTCATCACCGCCACCCGGCCCCACGGCGACGCCGCGAACGGCGCGATCTGCGACAGATAGTTGACGAATACGTTGAGGTTGGCGGCGACCGCGGTGGTGCGGATCCAGAACGTGAGCCAGCCGGCCTGGAAGCCCACGAATGGTCCGAAAGCCTCTCGCGCGTAGAGGTACGGGCCGCCCGCTTCCTCGAAGCGGCTCGCCACCTCCGCGAACGAGAGCACGATCGTGAGGACGAAGGCTCCAGCCACGAGATAGGCGGCGGGGCTCCAAGCCCCCGTGAGCGCAGCAATCGTAGCCGGGAGCCCGAAGATCGCGCTGCCGATGACGCCGTTGACGACTGCCGCCGTGAGATCCCAGCGGTGGATGGCGCGAACGAGGCGGGGCGACGCGCTCTCGGCAGCCGGGGCAGTCATCGCGGACCGCCCATCATACCGACGCCGTTCCGCAGACCGGCCAAGGAGGTGTCATAACGAGGGTTTGGAGGACGCTTTCATGCGAATCGAGCGCAGCTGGCCACTGATTCTCGCAGTCGGGCTCGCCGCGGTGGCGGCGACCGCTTACTCCCAGGACGGCACGGTCACGGTACATCTGGCCAACGGCGAGGCGGTGCCGCTGCAAGAGGCCCAGCTGACCTACGAGTACCAGATGTGGGGCAAGGACACGGCCCGCGTGATGGGCCCGATCAAGGATCGAGAGAGTCCGGCGATCGTGATTGGCAAGGATCGCTACCCGGCCGCAGCCGGCGCGGGATTCGCCTTCGACCACTCCAAAGGGCGCGTCCAGCTCAGGATCACGCAACCGAGCGGCAAGGAGAAGCTCGTCAAGAACGTCAAGGTGCCGGACCGCAAGGTGCTGCTGCCGGATCTCGGCAAAGACATCATGCTTCAGGTCCGCTCGCTCGACCTCAAGGGAAGCACCTTCACCGGCACGCGCCGCAGCTTCTGTCTGATCAGCTTCACCAGCATGGTGCAGTGCTCGACCGACGCCGAGCATCAGGTCGTTCGCATCTAGTTCTAGCGCCCACTCCCCGCGAGCGTTTCACCGGGCCACGGCAGGCTCTCGACCGCCGGCCCTTCGCGTTATCATCCGGGGCCCGGCGGGCTCCCCACCAGGCAACGAGGCAGCATGAGCAGGTACGGCACCAACGAGTTTCGATCGGGACTGAAGGTCATGCAGGACGGAGATCCCTGCAGTATTCTCGAGAATCAGTTCGTCAAGCCGGGCAAGGGCCAGGCGTTCAATCGCGTCAAGCTGCGCAACCTGAACAATGGACGCGTGCTCGAGCGGACGTTCAAGTCCGGAGAAACGGTCGAGGCTGCGGACGTCGTCGAGACCGACATGCAGTTCCTCTACAGTGACGGCGAGCTCTGGCACTTCATGGTACAGGACACCTACGAGCAGTACGCCGCGGATGCGGCGGCCATCGCAGAGGCGAAAGACTGGCTCAAAGAAGAGGACATCTATCAGGTCACCCTGTTCAACGGCAGTCCGATTTCGATCGTGCCCCCCAAGTCGGTCGTCCTGAAGGTGACGGAATCGGAGCCGGGCGTGCGGGGCGACACGGCGACGGGCGCCACCAAGAACGCCACCCTCGAAACGGGCGTGGTCGTCAAGGTGCCGCTCTTCGTCGAGGAGGGCGAGCTGCTCAGAGTCAACACCCGAACCGGCGAGTACATCTCGCGCGTCAAAGGCTGACGCGTGGCCCTGCCCGACGACGCACGCCACGCGGCGTCCTGAGCGAACAAGGCCATCGCTGAGAAGCGAACGACTCCGGACACGGTGCGCGTCGACGTCTGGCTCTTCTACGCTCGCCTCTGCCGGAGCCGGACGCTCGCGACGAAGCTCTGCGCCGCGGGCCGGACCCGCGTCAACCAGAAGCCCGTCAAGCCACATCATCTCCTCAAGATCGGCGACGAGCTGCGCGTGCAACAGCAGCGCCTCACCAGGGTGCTCATCGTGCAGGCGCTCGGAGAGCGGCGCGGGCCCGCCAGCGAGGCCCGCGAGCTGTACCACGACCTGACACCCCCGGCACCTTCCCGGAGCCGGCGGGCGCCGCCCTCCGCCACCCGCGAGCCGGGCGCGGGCCGACCGACGAAATCGCAGCGGCGAGCCATCGACCGGCTCCGCCGCGACTGAGCCCAGCACCTGTGACCGGAGACTGGCGACCGAACGCGAGCCCCGAGACGCTGCGACGACGAGCCGGGCTGCTGCGGCAGGTGCGGGCGTTCTTCGACGAGCGGGGCGTGCTCGAGGTGGAGACCCCCGCGCTCGCCGCTCACGCGGTGACGGAGCTGCACATTCACAGCTTGAGCGCCTCCGGCCCCATCACCCGCGACGCCGGGTATCTGCAGACCTCCCCCGAGGACGCGATGAAGCGGCTGCTGGCGTCGGGGATCGGGCCCATCTACGAGATCGCGAAGGTGTTTCGGGATGGCGAGGCCGGGCCGCGTCACAACCTCGAGTTCACCATGCTCGAGTGGTACCGGCCGGGCTTCGACCACCGCCGCCTGATCGACGAGGTCGACGAGCTGCTCGCAGCTACCTTGGGCACCGGACCGGGGGAGCGGCTGTCGTATCGGGAAGCGTTCGAGCGGCACGTGGGCATCGACCCGCATCGCGCGAGCCCGGAGGAGCTGAGCGCCCTGGCGTCCCCGGATGACGTGCGCGGGCTCCCGGACGGCGACCGCGACAGCTGGCTGCAGTGGCTGTTCGCCACGCGGATCGAGCCGCAGCTGGGAATCGACCGGCCCGCCTACGTCTTCGACTTCCCCGCGAGCCAGGCCGCTCTGGCACGCATCCGACCCGGCAGCCCTCCGCTGGCCGAACGCTTCGAGGTCTTCGTTCGCGGAGTCGAGCTGGCCAACGGCTATCACGAAGAGACCCGGCCCGCCGAGCTTCGGCGTCGCTTCGAGGCGGACCGCGCGGAGCGTCGACGCCGGGGCCTGCCGGACGTCGCCCTCGACGAGCGGTTCCTCGCCGCCCATGAAAGCGGCCTGCCGGCGTGCGCCGGCGTCGCACTCGGTTTCGATCGGCTCGTGATGCTGGCGATCGGGTCCGCAAGCATCGGCGACGTCCTGACGTTCTCCAGCGATCGGGCCTAGCGCGCCCCCTCTCGACCCACTAGGATCCACGTCGTGCGAATCGCTCTACTCATCTCCCTGTCGCTCTCCGCCGGAACAGACGTCGGCTCCGAATGGTCCCGTTTCCGTGGCCCCAATGGCACTGGCGTCGGCGAGTCTCCGGGTCTGCCGATCCATTTCGACCTGGAGCAGAACCTCGTCTGGTCGACTTCCCTCGCGACGGGCTACTCGTCTCCCGTGCTCACGGGGAACCGCATCTTCCTGACCGGGGAGAAGGACGGCGCTCTCTACACCTACGCGCTGGATCGCGATACCGGCGCCGTGCTCTGGCGGCGAGAAGCGCCACGGGGGCGGCGCCAGAAGCTCGACTCGCGCAACAACCCGGCGTCGCCGACACCCGTGACGGACGGCGAGGCGGTGTTCGTCTTCTTTCCGGACCACGGGCTGCTCGCCTACTCCGTCGAGGGCGAGAAGCTGTGGGACGTTCCGCTTGGTCCCTTCAACAACGTCTACGGAATGGGCGCGTCGCCGATCCTGGTGGACGACCGGGTGATTCTGGTCTGCGATCAGAGCACTGGCTCGTTCCTGCTCGCCGTCGACAAGGCGACCGGCGAGGAAGCCTGGCGTGCGGCGAGGCCCGAGGCGAAGAGCGGGCACTCGACGCCGGTCGTCCATCAGCCTGCGAAGGGCCCCAAGCAGCTGCTGGTTCCGGGCTCGTTCCTGCTGACGGCCTACTCCGTCGAGACCGGTGAAAAGCTCTGGTGGGTTGGCGGGCTCTCGTTCGAGATGAAATCGACGCCGGTGCTGGACGGCGACGTCGTGTACGTCAACGGCTACGGCTCGCCTCTCAACCAGCCGGGTCGCAAGGTCGAGGTGCCCGACTGGAACGACGTCGTTTGGGCGCACGATGCCGACGGCGACGCACGACTCGCCGAGAAAGAGATGCCCGACGAGCGCTCGCGATCCTGGTTCGGCTTCGTCGACCTGAACGGCGACGCCGTCCTCGACGCAGAAGACTGGGGCTACTACCAGGCCGCGCTCGCGTCGACCAACGGAGTGCTGGCGATCAGCCTCGGGGGAAGCGGAGACCGGAGCGAGGAGAGCGTCCGCTGGAGCTACCATCGCGCCGTGCCTCAGCTTCCGTCCCCCCCTGCTCTACGACGACGTCCTTTACCTGGTCAACGACGGCGGCATCGTGACGGCCCTGGATCCGAAAACCGGCGAAAGAATGAAGCAGGGCCGTCTCGAAGGGGCGCTGGGAAACTACTACGCGTCGCCAGTGGCGGCCGACGGCAAGATCTTCATGATCAACGAGGACGGCAAGGTCGCAGTCCTCGCGCCCGACGCCGCGCTGTCGATCCTGGCCGTCAACGATCTCGGCGACTCCGTCTACGCGACGCCCGCCCTCGCCGACGGCCGCATCTACATCCGCACGCTCGGTAGCCTGCACTGCTTCGGCGAGCCTCGCCCGACGGCGGAGGCCGGAGCGCCGGTATCTTCCCGCTGACAAGGCGACTCCCCCATCGAGCGCAACATCGGCTGGCAACCCTGTCTACTCCCGCTGTGAGACCGGTCCGCTCGCGTTGAACGCGCCCGGACGTTCCGGCCGGCGCGCCTTGACGCTTCTGGCCGTGGTCGCGTTCGTGATCGGCCTCTGGATTCTGAACGGCGCGTGCAGCTTCGCACTGGGTGCGATGCCGCCACCGGACCGGGTGGCCGATTTCCGCGCGGTCTTCTACCAGCGCTCCGGTCTCGGCGTGGCGTGCATCCTGCTCGGCATCGTGCTGCTCCGGCTCAGGGGCGCACCGCCGGTCGGCGTGGAATCGAAGCAGCCCGGGCACGAGCGATAGTGCCCTCCAACGCGTCGACGCCCCGACATCTCCGAGCACGTCGATTGCCGGCGCCGGCCCGACGTCGGCTCACGTTTCGGACCCGCTCCGACCCCTCTTCCGGATAGCCTCTTCACCTCGATAACGTGGGGGGGACCATGCCCGCACGCACGAAGCGCTCAATGCCTTTTCTTCCTGAGAACAGCCCCAGCTCGTGTCCCGTTCCGCCGGATCGCATCACGTCGTTCTTGAGGGCCGAAGCCGTCCCGAACCGGCCCCTGCGCGACAGAGACCTGGCCTTCGTGCGAACGGCGTCCTTCGACGACTGCCGCTACTGGTTGTGGCGCTTCCCCATGCTCGACGACGAAGGCTACGCCCTCGTGCTCGCCGATGGGGAGGAATGGCTCAGCTGGCGCACCAGCCGCAAGGGAGCCTCTCCCGAGCAGGTGCTGCTCGACGACTGGAAGAGTGGGCACTGACGCAGTCGCCGGCGTCGCCGCGATAAGGGGTCAGTTCCCCGCCCTCGAACGCCGGCACAACGGGCTGACGGTCGCGTACTTCGACGGACCGGGCGGAACCCAGGTGCCCCGCAGCGTCGCCGAGGCGATCAGCGACTACCTCCTCGCGCACAACGCCAATACCCGCTGGCCCTATCCCAGCAGCGAGGAGACGGACGGAGCGTTGCTTCAGGCGCGCCGAAACGTCGCGGACTTCTTGAACGGCCGGCCGGAGGAGGTCGTGTTCGGGGCCAACATGACCACGCTCACGTTTCATCTCGGTCGCGCCCTGGCCCGGCGTTGGCAGCGCGGCGACGAGCTCGTGGTGACCGAGTTGGACCACCACGCCAACGTCGACACGTGGCGAGCCCTGGAGGGTGAGCGCGGGATCGTCATCCGCGTCGCCCCGATGATCCCGGAGACCGGGCAGCTCGACGTCGACGCTCTCGAGAGCCTGCTCGGGTCGCGAACGAAGCTGGTCGCGGTGGGCGGCGCCTCGAACGCGCTGGGCACGATCAACGATCTAGAACGCATCCGAGCAGCGACGCGCTGCGCGGGCGCCCTTCTTTTCGTGGACGGAGTGCACTCCGCACCCCATCTGCTCCCCGACGTCCAGGCCCTCGGCTGCGACTTCTTCGCGTTCTCGCCCTACAAGCTCTACGGCCCCCATCTGGGCGTGCTGTGGGGACGCCGCGAGTTGCTCGAGAGTCTGGATGGGCCGCGATTGGTGCCGGCCGCCGACACAGCCCCGGAGAAACTCGAGACGGGAACGTTGAGTCACGAGGCGATCGTCGGAACCGGCGCCGCGATCTGCTTCATCGCCGGCCTCGCGGGCGACGGGGCGCGCCGGCGGGCGCTCTTTCTCAACACGGGCGATTTCTACGCGACGACTGTGATCGAGCGACTCGGCCGTCAGCCTCACGGCGTGTTGCGGGCCGGCTGCGCCGCCTACACGACGGAGGAGGAGATCGATCGCCTCGTCGAGGCGGTCCATCAGATCGGCAGCTGACTCGTCATTGCGCAACCCGGTAGCAACGGCCGTCGTCTTCGAAGGGGGCCTGGCGCTCCTTGCGATCGGCATCGCCGCGCTCTTGGGTTGGCCGTCGCCACTCCAGCCGGCAGCTGGCGTGGCCCGCTCGATCGGAATCCAGCTCGTGTTCGGCGTGGTCGCCGCCGTACCGATGATCGGCGCGTTCCTGCTTCTCGAAGAACACCCGTCTGGTCCGTTTGCGGACGTGCGGCAAGAAGCGGCGGACCTGGCCGTCGGCCTGTTTCGCAAAGCGACCGTCGGGCAGCTGCTACTCGTTTCGGCCGTCGCCGGGATCGGAGAAGAGCTGCTCTTTCGCGGGCTGCTGATGGGCGGCTTGATGCAGGGTGCGGGAGTCGGCGTCGCCGTCGCGCTGGCGTTGTCGAGCGGAATCTTCGGCCTCGCCCACCCGATCAGCCGGGGCTACGCCGTCCTGGCGGCTGCCGTCGGCCTGTACCTGGGGGCGATCTACCTGTGGAGCGGCGGGGTCCTCGCGCCCATCGTCACCCACGGGCTCTACGACTTCGTCGCCTTGTGCTATCTGCTGCGAGAGCCGGTTGACGAGGCGGGGCGCCGGCCCGACGTCGAACGTCTAGACGAAACGGAAGCCGCGAGCGGCGAGGGCTCCGAACAGGAGTGACGCGATGAGCATCGCCATCGCGTGGGGCAGCACGCTCGACGCCGGGGCGCCGAAGCTGACGAGCTTGTGGAGGGCATCCATCGCCCAGCCGGTCGGCAGCGTGGCCGCGAGGGTCTGCATCCAGCCCGGCGTGATCTCGATCGGCCACCAGCATCCTCCGAGCGCCGCCAGCAGGTTCGTGGCGCCGGCGCCGATGCCGCCGGCCTGTCCGGGCGTTCGCGCCAGCACGCCCATGTACAGCCCGAGCGACGCGCACAGCGACCCCCAGCAGATCATCAGCGCGAACACGGCGGGGAGCGCGGGACCCCACTCCATGCCGAACAGCAGGCTTCCCGCGAGCATCGCGAAGGCGATCTGAACGAGCCCCAGCGCGAGGCGGCCGGCCCACTTGCCGAGCACGACACTTCCGCGTGGGATCGGCGTCGAGGCGAGGCGTCTCAGCAGCCCCTGCTCGCGCTCCACCACGAGCTGCGCCGCCCCGCTGCTCAACAGGACGAGCAGCGTGAACATCCCATGATGCCGGGAACGGCCTGCTCGAAGCCGCTCGGGATGCGCTGTCGCTCCCCGGCCGCCTCGACTCTCACGGAAAGAGCCCGCGGAATCTCGTCCAGCGCCGCAAGACCAGCAGCCGTCGGCTCGGCGACAGCCACGGTCTCCGCGACGAGGCCGTACACGGCGCGCTGGACGCGCAGGTTGTCGAACTCCCCGCCGAGACCCTCGCTCTCGTTGATCAGCTGGATCGGGACGGGGCCCCCGGCGAGCACCCGCTCCGTGAAGCGCGCGGGCAGCACGAGACGGCGTGCGGCCTTTTCGCCCGGCTCCGCGGGGCGGAAGCCTCTCGCCTCGAGCCGAGTCACCAGTCGATCCGCCAGGAAGCCGGCGTCTTCACCGCGCTCGACGGCGATCGCGGCCGGCTCGCCCGAGGGCGCACCGCCCATCCCGCTGGTCACCGTCCCGATGAAATAGAAGAACACGATGGGCATGACGAACAGCCAGAGCAATGTCTCTCGGCCACGCAGCAGCATCCGGATCTCCTGCCGGGCGACGAGCCCCGCCTGGTCGAGCGCGATCATCGGGGCAGGAAACCGTGCCTCAAGCGCCGCGCCTCGTAGGCGAACAGAGCCGCCGTCGCGGCCGCAAAGCCCGCAAACGTGCGCGCGACCTGCATAGCGTCCGCGCGCGCGAGCAGGACATCTTTGACGCGCTCGACCGCCAGGCCATTCGGCGTCAGCGCACCGACGTCGGCGATCCACCGGGGCATCGCCTCGGAGGGGAAGAAGCTGCCGCCGAGCATCAGCAGCGGAAACAGCAACGCCGTCGTCATGATCGAGCCGGCGCGCTGTGACGATGCGTAGAGTTGAACGAGCTGCATGAGCAACGTGAGCACGCACCCCGCGGCGACGGCCAGGGCCAGCGCGAGGGGAAAGCGGACGAACGGCACCTCGTGGTACGCTATGCCCATCGAAAGCCCCGCAGCGCCGAACGCGCCCATCAGCAGCGCGACCGGTCCGTGAGGCGTGACGAGATTGCGCTGCAGCGTGCCGAGCCGACGCTCGGTCCAGATGTCTTCGCTGGTTCCCTGCGCCACGAAGAACAGCGCCAGCACGATGAGGCCGGGCAAGAAGAGCAGCGCGATCGAGGTCTCGTCCTCGTCGTCCTCGTCGTCCTCGGCTCCCGTCGTCACGAGCAGCTCGATCGGCGGATTACTTAGGGTCGGCCCGACCCGTTGCGCCACCGACTCGATCGCGAGGCCCAGCTGCGCCGCGTCGAGAGCAAGCTGCTCGCCTTCGGCCGCGGCGGCGAGCACGTCGCGAAGCTCGGGGGTGAGGATCCGATGCAGATAGAAGGTCGCCTCGCCGAAGATGTCCAGCGTCTCGATCACGATGCGAGGCAGGATCCGCTGCGCCGGATTGGTGACGAGCAACAGCTCTGTGGGATCCTCCCTCAGCATCGCCGCGCCGAAGCCTTCGGGCACGATCAGCTGCGCGGGCGCCTCGCCCGCCTCCAAGCTCGCGCGCCCGCCACTCTCGTCGACCTCCTCGGCATCGATGATTGGCATCGCGGAGAGCGCAGACGTCAGCATGCCGCTCAACGCCGAATCGTCCCGGTCGACGATCGACAAGCGGGCCACCGGCTGAGCGCCTGCCCCGCCGCCGGCCATGGCCGTGATCGTCACCCCGAGCATCAGTGGGATGCCGATCCAGATGGCGAGTGTCGACGGGTCCGAAAGGCGCCTCACCACGTCCCTGCGGGCCCCGGCCCAGAGGAAGCGCAACGCTACTCCCGCAGCTGCTTGCCGGTGAGCTTGATGAACAGGCTCTCGAGGCTCGGCTGGGTCAGCGTCGTCTCACGGATCTCGGCGCCCGCCGCCGCGAGCTCGGCCAGCAGCTCGGGAAGCCGCTGCGATCCGTTCTCGAGCGCCACGCGGACCTCACCGGCGTCGACCTGGACGACCTCGACGCCACCCAGCCCCGCCAGGGCCTCGCCGGCCCGCGTCTCGTCGAAACGGCCCTGGAGCCTCACCAGGTCCTTCTCTCCCAGCTGGCCCCGCAGCTCGGAAAGCGTCCCCGCCGCGATGATGCGACCGTGATCGACGACTGCGAGCCGATCGCAGATGCGCTCGGCCTCTTCCATGTAGTGGGTCGTATAGAGGACGCACACACCGGCTTTTGCCTGTGCCTCGACCAGCTCGACGAGGCGCACGCGAGATTGCGGGTCGACTCCCAGTCGAGCAGCAGCACGGCCGGCCGGTGCACGATGCCGCACGCGAAGTTCAGGCGGCGCTTCATGCCGCCGCTGAAGCCGCTGACGGCTTCTTTGGACCTGTCGAGCAGGCCGATCAGCTCCAGGACCTCGCGCACCCGGCGCTCGAGGTCCCGACCCTTCATCCCGTAGGCCGCTCCCCAGTAGCGGAGGTTGTCGACCGCGTTCAGTTCCTCGTACAGGGCCAGCTCCTGAGGCACGATACCGAGCCGGCGCCGCGAAGCCGGACCTTCGAGAATCACGTCGTGGCCCATCAACGTGACACGGCCCCCCGATGGGTCGAGCAGGCCCGAGATGCACCCGATCGTCGTCGACTTGCCCGCTCCATTGGGCCCGAGCAGGCCGAAGATCTCCCCGGGCTCGGCCCGGAAACTGACCTGCTCTACGGCGACGAGCTCGCCGTAGAGCTTGCGGAGGCGTTCGACCTCGATCATCTAAGGCTTTGAATGTTCAATACGGTGCGGATCTCGATCGCGTTCGATTCCATCTCGGCATGGCCCTCTTGACCCTTTCGAGCCGCAAAGCGTAGCCTACCCACGGTTTATCGATGGACGAACCGTTCCCGAGGAGCCGCCAGGCACTCGACGCCGACGGCTACGGGGGTTGGCTGATCGGCTGGGCGGCCGTGGGCCTGCTCGCTGCGGCGTGGGTCGCCTGGTTTGTGGTCGCGCGTGTCGGCGTCTACGCCGTCTCCGAGAGCGCTCGCCTCGAGGTCTCGGAGGCGCTGCAACCCCTCGAGTCTCCGGTCTCGGGGAAGATCGTCGCGATCGCAGCAGCCCTGGGGGATCGGGTTGAAGCGGGCGCCGCGCTATTCCAGATCGAGGCGGAGGTCCAGCGCCTGCAGCTCGAGCGCCAGCGGCGCCAAGGGGCGTCGAGCGCAGCGCAGCGGGCCGCGATCGACGAGGAGCTGCGTGTCAAAGCGCGGGCGCTGGATCAGCAACTCGACGCGTCGAGAGTGGCACTGGCCGAGGCGCGCGCGCGGCAGAGCGAGACGGACGAGCAGGCGCGCTTCGCGGCCGTCAAGGGCAAGCGCATGGAAGATCTCTTCGCGCGAGGGCTGATCTCGGAGGTCGAACGACTCGAGGCTCAGACCCAGATGCGGCAGAGCCTCGCGTCCGGCGAAACGCAGAGACTCGCCGTGGTCCGCCTCGAGTCCGAGCTTCTGGCTGACGAGAACGCTGGGCGCGCGGAGCTCGCCGAGCTGGAGCGCGAGCGCGCGCGGCTGGCCGGCGACATCGACACGTCGGAAACCTCGGTGGAGCGGCTTGAACACGAACTGGGCCAGCGTGTCGTGCGCGCCCCCGTCACCGGAAAGATCGCGACCCTCGCCGAGCTCCGGGCGGGCGCCGTGGTGGCCGAAGGCGAGCGTCTGGGCGCGATCGTGCCCGATGGCGACGTCGAGGTCGTAGCGGAATTCGATCCGTCGGCCGCCCTCGGGCGGGTCCAACCCGGCCAGCTCGGTCGGCTGCGCCTCGAAGGCTTTTCCTGGACGCACTACGGAAGCCTGGTGGGACGCGTCAAACGGGTCGCTGCCGAGCCCCGTTCGGGGCGCGTCGTTGTAGAGATGGAGCTGACTGGAGGGGAGGATTCCGGCATTCCGCTTCAGCATGGGTTGCCGGGGAGCCTCGAGATCCAGGTCGAACGCGTGAGCCCGGTGACGCTGGTGCTGCGAGCAGCGGGCCGACGACTGACGGGCGCGGGCTCGTCCGGAGGGGGCTCTAGCTCCACCCGATGAAGGCCCGCCCGGGACGACACCCCCTCGTCGTCCCTGAGGTGGTGCAGACGTCGGCGATGGATTGCGGGCCGGCGTGTCTCAAGGGTCTGATCGAGGGGTTCGGAATCCGTGCCAGCTACCCACGCTTGCGCGAGGCCCGCCAGACCGACGTCGACGGCACGTCCATCGATACGATCGAAGAGGTCGCGGTTCAGCTCGGCCTCGATGCCGAGCAGGTCATCCTGCCCGTCGATCACGTGCTGCTGCACGAAGCCGGCGCGCTTCCCGCTATGGCCGTGGTCCGTCTCTCTACCGGTCTGACGCATTTCATCCTGATCTGGCGGCGGCACGGCCGTGTCGTGCAGGTGATGGATCCGGCGGCGGGACGACGTTGGCCAAGTGCCAGCCAGCTCGAGAAAGAGCTGTTCGTCCACCGCAGCGCGGTGCCGGCCGCCGCGTGGCGGGAATGGGCGGCCGGCGAAGAGTTCCAGGGGGCGCTCGGGCGCAGAATCGAGGGCCTCGGCTTGGCGGCGCCCGCCTCGGACGCGCTTCGGGCACGGGCTCTCGCGGGGTGCGCGACGACCGTCCGCTGGACGAGCGGGCCCGGCGGGATCTGCCGATCGAGCTCGCGGCGGCGCTCGAGGAGACGCCGGCCAGCCCGGGTCGCGACCTGATCGGCCTGCTCGAGACCGACGGGTTGCTGGCGCCGACCGCGCTGCTCGCCGCCCTCGGACTCGCGTCGGGCGCGGTTGCCCTCGAGGCCCTGCTGTTCAGAGGCATGCTCGAGATGGCGAGCCTGCTCGATCTGACCCGGCAACGCCTCGGAGCGCTCGGCGGTCTCGGCGCCTTCCTAGTGCTGCTGATCGGAATGGATCTCGTGTCGACCGGCGGTCTGCTGCGAATGGGTCGACACCTCGAGGCGCGTCTGCGCCTGGCGTTCCTCGGCAAGATCCCGCGCCTGGCCGACGTCTACTTCCAGAGTCGGCTGGCTTCCGACCTGGCCGAGCGCGGGCACGCCATCCAACAGCTGCGGCTGCTCCCGCGTGTCGGCGGTCAGTTGGTCCAGGCGGTCTTGACGCTCTTGGCGACGACAGCCGGTATCGTCTGGCTCGATCCAGGCGCGCTTTCGCTCGCCCTCGTCGCCACCCTGCTTCTCGTCGCGATACCGATGGCGGCACAACCGCAGTTGATAGAGCGCGACCTCAGATTGCGCACTCACACCGGAGCGCTCGGCCGCTACTACCTGGACGCGATGCTGGGACTCGTTCCCATCCGGGCCCATGGAACCGAGGCCGCGCTGCGCCGCGAGCACTCCGCGACTCTCGCGGAATGGGCGCGGGCGGGCCTCGACCTCCAGAGGGGTCACATCCTTCATAGAGGCATTCAGTCGGCCGTCGGAACCGGGATGGTCACCTGGCTCGTGTTCGATCATCTCGCCCGCGTTGGAGAGAGCGGCAGCGTGCTGCTGCTGATCTATTGGGCGCTCCACCTTCCCGTGATCGGCGAGGAGGTGGGCCTGCTCGCGCTGCAGTACCCGTCGCTCCGAAACGCGACGCTGCGGCTACTCGAGCCGCTTGGAGCGCCCGAGGAGGACGCCGGCGGCGAGGTCTCCGAGCAGGCGGGAAGCGACTCGGGCAAGCCGCCCACTCTCGTGCTCGAGGGCGTCTCCGTTCGGGCCTCGGGACACATCTTGCTACGTGACGTCGACCTGCAGCTCGAGCCGGGCGAGCACGTCGCGATCGTCGGACCTTCGGGCGCGGGCAAGTCGACGCTGGTCGGGCTGCTGCTCGGGTGGCACCGGCCCAGCGCCGGACAGCTCCTCGACAACCTTCGCTACGGCAACGGCAACGTTGCCGCGGACGACATTCAGGGCACGATTCGCGACGCTGGCCTGATCGGAGCGCTCGAGCGACTTCCCGACGGCCTGCAGACACCCCTCGGCGACGGCGGCGCACTGCTCTCGGGCGGCGAGGGCCAGCGCGCGAGGTTCGCTAGAGGGTTGCTGCGAGACCCGGCGCAGCTGGCGGTGCTCGACGAGCCCTTCCGCGGACTCGACCGAGAGCAGCGCTCGAGCCTTCTTGAGAACACCCGGCAACGGTGGCGAGGCGCCACGCTCCTCTGGGTCACCCACGAGGTCGAGGAGACGAAGAGCTTCTCGCGCATCGTGGTCGTGGAGGGCGGTCGCATCGTCGAAGATGGCGCCCCGGGAGAGCTGGCTAGGAGTCTGCGCGGCAGTAGTTCAGCCCGGGTGTGTCATCGTGCCTTGTGACCCGAGAGATCATCTTGCCTGGGTTAAACGGCAGTAGTGGGCTCGCGGACGAGTGCTCGCGAGGGAGGACGGGCGGATCCAAGGCCGGGTGGTGGTCATACCCAGACCATCTTCTGATTGAGTCTCCTGAGGTTGAGCGCCAAGCAAACGAGATTCCACTCGGCGCTGGTTTTCTCAAGCCCTCGAAGGCTGAAGGATTGGAAACCAAGCACAGCCTTGATCCATCCGAATGGCGGTTCGCCGAGTTTGCGCCGCTTGTACCACTTGCGACCACGTTTTCATGCGGAGCGTCGCTTCGAGCTTCGAATTCGACGTTGGTGGAGAGTCTTTACTTTTCTCTCCCCAGAGCCACGAAACCGTCGATTCCGGTACGTTCCAAGTGCAGTAGGTTCTTTTCGGAACGGTAGCCGGCATCGGCCAGGGCACGCTTGGGCTTCTCACCGGTGTTGGCTTGAGCCGTTTTCAGCATCGGCTCGAGCTGACCGACATCCGCAGCGTTGTTGGTCAACCCGGTCGCAACGATCAGCTGCGATTTCTCGTCGACGGCGGCTTGGGCATTGAAGCACTGCTGGTAGCCACTCGAATCCTTCATGATGCGGCTTTCGGGATCGGTGAAGTTGTCCTGCTTCTTGTCCGGAGGTACGCCAAATCTCCTTTTGAACTTTGGCCCTCGCTTCGATTCCTTGTCATCCCCTGGCCGACGTCCGGCCTGCTGATCTTCTTCCTTCTGACGGGCCTCCAGACGTGCCTTCGCTGCTTGGATTTTCTTGAGCCGTGAATCTCGGCGCGCCAGCTCTTCTGGCAGTTCGTCGCCACGAAAATCAGGACCAAACTCGACGTCTTCCGCAGCATCTTCTTGTTTCGCAAGAGCGGTGATAGCCCTGTACCGCGCCCGGTTTCTTGGACACCAGTTTGACGATCTCGGGTTCGTTTGGCAGACGATCCCGAAAACGACGCACGAGGATGCCCCAGGATCGACGCGGCGGGGTGAGTCCATACCTGGGGTAGCCCCTCTTTGATGACCTCGAGGTTCACGCGGCCTTCCCCTGGCCGTGCTGGTCGCGGGCCTCGCGCGGGGTGAGGAATCCCAGCTTCTCGACGCGCCACTGCTGGTTGTAGCGCTTGACGAAGGCAGCCACGGCCTGGCGCACCTCCTCGAGGGTGTGGAAGACGCGGCCATGAATGATCTGTTCCTTGAGAGTCCGGATGAAACGCTCGGCCACTCCGTTGGTCTGCGGCTGTTCGACGAAGGCGAAGCTGGGCGTGATGCCCCAGAAACGCAGCTGGTTGAGGAAGTGGTCCGAGAGGTACTGCGTCCCGTGGTCCATGCGCAGCTCGAGGCCACGAGCCACACCCGCCTCGACCGAGCCGAAGAGCTGCGTCAGCCCCATGGCGATGGGCTGGAGGGCCTCGTAGCGCGTCCCCTTTGCACACGTGGTAGCCGACGCACTCGCTGTTGAAGTGCTCGACGCCGACGAAGATCCAGCCCCAGCCGTCCTTTGCCGTGAGAACTCTCGCCCCGTCCGTCCCCCACATCAGGTTGGGCGCATCGGTTGTGATCGTCCCCTCGTGGAGCAGCCCCTCGCCCTGGCGTACCCGACGCGGCGACAGCAGGTGGTGCTCACGCATGATCCGCAGCACCCGCTTGCGCGACACGCGCACCTGGCGCAGCACCTTGAGCCGCGCCCAGACCTTGCGATGTCCTTCTCCTACGAACGGCGAGGCCGCCAGGTCCTCTCGGATCAGCCGCAACAGCTCCTCGTCAGACACCTTGGGCTTGGGACCACGTCGGCCAGCGCGGACCATCTCGGGAGCCGCCTCGCCGAGCTGGGAGTAGTAGCTCGAGCGGGCCAGCTTCCACACCCGGCACACCCGCTCCACCCCGTAGGCCCGGCCTGTCGCAGGGGAGATCGCCGCACTCATCGCCGCGACCTCCCGAAGGCCAAAGGGCGGGCCGCCCCGATCTTCTTCCGCAACAGCTCGTTCTCCATGCTGAGCTCGCCCACCCGCTTGACCGCCGCGTCCAGCTCCACCTTCAGCGGGTCGCCATTGCGCTCCCGCAGCGACTCGTCGATCCCGGCCATGGCTTGATCACGCCAGCGCTGCAGCCGGTGCATCTTCACGGACAGCTCACGAGACAGCGCTTCGAGTGACTCCCCGCGCAGCAGCCGCAGTGCGACCTCCCGCTTGCGCGCCACGCTCCAACGCTGCCCGGGACCCAAGGCGCCCACCACCGCGCCGCCGGTGGGCGAAACTCCGGTCGCCCTCCGGGCTCCCTCCGTCTCGCCCACTCCCTTCTTCCTCTCAGACCTCTTGCGCCTGACCTGCTTCATCGATCGAGTCTCCTTGAACAAGATGACTTTCCCTAGTTTCGTGTCCAAGAAAACCGGGTCCGCTTTAAGCGGTGATAGCCCGAATCTCTCGACGGAGCTGTTTCTCCGTTTTCTTCATACGCTCGTAGCTCATCGCCTTGTGCTTGCTGGCATTCGCCTTGACCTTCGTTCCATCCAGAATCAACGTCCCAAGCTTGACCAAACCCACTTCTTGAGCCAGACGCACGACTTGGACGAATACAGATCGAAACTGGGACAAATGGTCACAACGGAAATCACTGATCGTCCGGTGTGCCGGGAAATTGCCTCCGCTCAAATAACGGTATGCGACATCCTCTTCCAGCTTCTTCGCGATCCCACGAGACGAAAACGTCCCTGTCGCATAGCCGTAGATCAGAACCTTCAGCATCATTCGAGGATCGAATCGTCGGTTCCGACGTCCATCGCCCTCGTAGCGCTCGTAGAAAGCACGCACATCCATCGCCTCCACCGTATCCGAGATGAAAAACGAAAGATGACCCTCCGGAAGCCAGTCTCGTGGATTCGACGGAAACAAACTCGATTGGTCAGGACTGTACGGACGGAAACTCGTTCCCATAACTTCAAAAACGCTCATTCACCCGATTTCGTTCCTGCCGCGCAGACTCCTAGTGTCGCCCGGGTGCGGCCAGGGCTGCGGGGGCGGTTCGCTCGACCAGCAACCTGTGTGCGACGCTCGAAACACCCTGAGCGATGGCCTCGGCGGTCTGCCGAGTCATCGCGGGCGGCCCCCCGGCCCCGAGGGGTCCCCGCAGCTCCAGCCCCCCGAGCTTGATGCCGCGCGCCTCGAGCGGGATTCGCCACGTGTGCGTCATCGACGAGCTGGCTCCCTCGGGGCGAACCCAGACCGGGAACTCCGCCGGCGGAGGAGTCGGCTCGAGGTCCAGCCGACTCGCGAGCTGATCGGACACCCTGAGGTCCAGGCGTTCGAAGCCGAGCCGAGCGACCATCTCCGTGAGGCGCGTCCATGTTTCGATGAGGTCTCGCGCCCCCTCGAGCTCGATCCGAAGGCTGTCACTGTGCAGCGGGGATGCCGACTCCTTGTCGAGAATGCCCAGAGAACGCGCGATCCTGGGAAAGCCCAGCTGCTGCAGACCGACCCAGACCACAGCGCTGGCGGCGAACATGGTGAGGCCGAGCCCGGCTCCGCGCTCGCCGACGGCAAGCAGCGACAGGGCACCAAATGCCGCGGCCATACCGTAGAGCGCGAGCACGGCGCGCGCCGGCGTCCAGCCCCGTTGCAGCAAGCGGTGGTGAACGTGCTGGTCGTCTGGCTGGAAGAGCGGCCGACCCTGCGCCAAGCGGCGCGCGACGGCGGCTGCGGTATCCAGCAGAGGCACGGCGAGCGCCAGCAGTGGTGCGGCCACTGCGATCGCCGCGGAGCTCTTCATGTTGCCCCGAACGGCGAAGGCCGCCAGGGCAATGCCGACGAAGAGAGCGCCCGAGTCTCCGAGAAAAATCGAGGCGGGTGTGACGTTGTAGCGTAGGAAGCCCAGCAGGGCACCCCCCAGCGCAGCGGCGAGCAACGCCACCTCGTACCTGCCGTTGACGCTTGCAGCGACGAAGAGAGTTGCGGTCGAACACAGTGCGATCCCGGAAGCGAGGCCGTCGAGCCCATCGATCAGATTGAAGGCGTTGCTCACACCCACGAGCCACAACAACGTCAAAGGGAGCGCAAGGAGTCCGAGCTGGATGGCTTCCCCGCCCAGCGGATTCGAGAGCGCTCCGATCCTGAAGCTATTGATGTACAGATACGAAGCGGCTACGAGCTGGCTCGCCAGCTTCGTCAAGGGGCCGACGCCTCTGATGTCGTCGAGCAAGCCGACCCCGAGCACGATGGTGCCAGCGACGAGGACGTGCCCATAGATGCTGCTTACGGCGGCGAGCAGCGGTGTCTCGATCGCCCCCACGACGATGAGCATTCCCAGCGACACGGCGAAAGCTCCGAAGATGACCACGCCCCCGACCCGAGGCACAGGAAACGGGTGCTGCTTGCGAACGCCGCCGGGCCGGTCGATCCAACCCCGCGCGTGGGCCAGTCGGCGCAGGGGCGGCGTTCCGACCAGCGAAACCAGCGTCGCCAGGAGCAGCGCGAACGTGGCCGTCAGCGCCGTCACTGCCTCACCTCGAGAGTGACCCCGAGACGGAGCCCCTCGAAGTAGTTGTCGACGACGTTGCTCGTGCGCTCGCTCCAGGTCCCGCTGACGCCGATGAGAAACCGGTCTCGCAGCGGCCACAGAAGCGTCTGACCGACGATCAGACGTCGATCGACCCGGTCGACGGGGCCTTCGGCCGTCTTGAACGGAAGCAGATAGTCGGCCTCCACGACGTCGAAACGCGATCGGCTGACCAGGTTGAAGCCGAGCGCCATGCTGACAGCGATCCCATAGTTGAGGCGTACGAAGGCGTTGCGCAGCTCTCCGACCGTCTGCGACCGCGCGACGGCGTAGTCGAGCCCGCGTTCGACGTGGAAGCCGAGCTTGGCTTGACGGGAGACGGGAAGCTCGCTCGAAACCGCAAAGATCATGCCCCGGTAGGGCGTGATGGCCTGATCGATACCCGCGGGGTAGGCCTCCAGCCCGACGAGCACGGTCCCGCGCAGCAACGCCTTGGGAGAGAAGGAGAAGCCTCCGAGGTAGCGGCGCGACTGGGCCTTGTCTCGCTCCGTGGGTTCGCTCGGGAACTCGTCCTCGGCACGCCCGGCGTTCGCGATGAGCGTGGTCTTGCGCGTCAGCGCGTGGCGCAGGTTCACCTCGAGACTGCGCGCGTTGAGATCGAGGCCCGCCTTGACGTCGTCTCCGTCGACGGACTGGCCCTGATCGTGCCGCAGCTCACGGCCCCGTGTCACGATCTCGAAGTTCGTGCGCCGCGAGAGCTGAAGGCGCAGGCCGATGTGGGCGTGAGCGTCGCTGCGCTTCAAGCGCTCGTCGATCTCGATGGAAAAGCGACCCCGATACCGGCCCCCACGACCTCCGCCGAAGAACGCGAGGCGGCGTCCCTTGAGCTCGAAGTTGCCCGAGCCGAAGACGTCGACGTAGCGCTCGCTGGCCGCGCGGGCGAAGTAGGCGATGTTCAGCCCACCGTTCCCCCAGATCCTCAGCTGCTCGTTGAGAGGCCACACGTAGTTCAATCCGGGCGCGATGACGGCGCTCGTGTCGCGGAAGCCCCTACCGCTGTTGAAAACGTTGTTGTCCCAACCGAGATTGGTCACCGCGAGGGTCGGGGTCAGGTAGACGCTTCCGAGCTTGAATCGGCCGGCCGGCTCGGGCACGACTATCTGGACCTGGGCCAGGGCCGGGCTTCCGCACAAGAGCACGGCGCCCACGCAGGACGCGAAGCCAGAGCGAGTTGCGCCGCGGCGGCGCGGCGAAGCGAAACCCGTGCAGCTACCCCGAGGCACGACCCCTGAAGCTGGCCACCTTGTCCGCCTTCGTCTCGACGGGGCCGGATGTGGTTTCGCGCGGTGCCTCGTATTGGCCGTAGTAGCGTCCGTAGTAATTCGAAGAGCCGCGTCGGAGTTGAGCCCGGTTGAGCACAACGCCCAGCACGCGCGCGCCGCTCTCGGCGATCCGCTCGAGCGTGTGGGCGACGGCCTTGCGCGGCACCATCTCGGCTCCGGTTATGACCACGACGCCGTCTGCCGAGCCCGCCAGAATCAGCGCATCGGCGACCGCTCCGACGGGGGGCGTATCGACCACGATGTAACGATATTCGCGACGCAGCTCCTGAAAAACTGCGGCCAGGGTGGGGGTCGTCATCAGGTCCGCGGGGCTGGGCACCTCGCTCCCCGCCGTCAGCACATCGAGACCGGCGTCGACCGTCTGGACCGCCTCCGCCACCGAGGTCTCGCCTACGAGCACGTCGCCGAAGCCCGGCTTTCGTGCCAGCCCCAAGTGCCGGTCGACCTGTGGCTTGCGGAGGTCGGCGTCGATCAGCAGCGTGCGCGGGCCCCCGGCGGCGAGGGTCGCGGCAAGGTTCATCGATGTGAGCGTCTTGCCCTCGCCGGGTGAGGTGGAGCTGACGACGATGACTCGAGGTTCCTTCTCCGTCCAGGAGTATTCGACGGCGGTGCCCAAGACGCGATAGCCCTCGGCGAAGGAGCCGGTCAGGTGTTCCGAAACGAGAGGTGCCTCACTGGCTCCCGATGGATGCTCGGCAATGACGCCCAGTAGCGGCACGCCGAGATGGTTCTTGATGTCCTCCGGGTTGCGGACGGTGTTGTCGAGGTACTCGAGGAAGAAGGCCATCCCGATACCCAGGACACCGGCCAGCATGCCGAGCAGGACATCGAGGGGTCGATTCGGACGAATCGGCTTCCGGGGGGCGGTCGCGGGATCCACGATGCGAATGCTCGAGGCGTTCAGCTCGCGCGCCACGTCCGTCTGCTTGTGGCGCGCCGACAAAGCGTCGAGCACGGCCCGGCTGGCCTCGAGCTCGCGAATCTTGGCGTCGTAGTCGACCGCGCTTCGAGCCAGCGCGAGTTTCTCCGACTCAACGCTGTTGAGCGCCTCGCGGACGCTCTCCTCCTGCGCCAACGTCGCCTTGTAGTCGTTCTCGGCGGAGCGCAGGATGCGCCGCACCTCGGCGTCGATCTTCAGCTTCGTCTCGGCGAGCTTCGAGCGCACCAGGCGCACTTCCGGGTGCTGCTCGAGGTAGCGATTCAGCAGCTCCGCCTCGCTGCTCTGTAGCATCTGCAGTTCGACGCGCATGTTCTGGACAACTCCGCTGGCCATCACAGCCGGCAGCTCCTGCGGATTGGCGGTGGCGATCATCTGCAGGTAGAGCGCGTGCTTCTCGAGACGTCGCGTGGTGAGGTTGTTGAGCGCAGCGCCCAGCTGCGTCAGCTTCTGATCGACGAGCATCCGCTGTTCTTCGATGTTGACGATCCCTTCGTTCTGTTTGATCTCCTGCAGCGCCGCGTCGGCATCCGCTACGCGCGCCTCCTGGGCCTGCAGCTGGGCGGCCAGCCAGTCGGTCGCCTCCGAAGAGGTCTGGTAGCGGTACTCGAGGGTCTGCTCGATGAATTTCTTCGCCAGCTCGTTGGCCACACGCGCGGCGAGACTCGGCCTGTAGGACTCGAACCCGATCACGACGAGCTGAGAGTTCCTGATCTCGAGAACACGCAGCTGGCCGATGAACTGTCGATCACGCCCTCGAGCACCGGCGACTCGCCCTGTGGTGCGGCGTAGGCGAGCGCCACCTGATGTTCAGTACGGGGCCCGCCGAACTCGGGGTCCTGGAGCAGCTCCAGCTCCTCGATCACGCGCCGAGCCAGCACGCGGCTCTGCATCAGGCGGTACTGGGTCTGATAGAAATCGTTGCGCCGAGTGCCGACCTCGGCCACTTCCTGAAAAGTGAGGACATTCGGGCTCTCGCCGAGCAGTATCTCGACCCGGTCCTGGTAGACCGAGCGCGCCATGAACGTTCGAACCGTGGCGAAGGATGTGACCGCGACGAAGACCGCCAGCACGAGACGCCAGCGGCGCACCAGGATGTCGACGTACTCGAGGAGGTGCTTCTCCTTCGCCGGGTGCTGCTGAGGGTCGAAGTCCGCGTCGAACGAAGCCACTGTCGTCCTTATGCCGCGCCCGCGGCGACCTTTGGGGAAGGTGCGACGATTCTAACCGACCCGCTAGAAGAGCCGGCCCTTCACCACGATCGTATCGTCGCCCCGGACCCGCTCGTCGAGCGTGACCTTGATCTCCTGCTTCTCCCCATCGACGCTTCGGATGATCTGAACCCGGCCGGACGACCCGAAGTCCAAGAAGCCGCCGGCGATGGTGATCGCTTCGCGCACGGTCGTGTCGGGAGCGAGGGAGAACTGGCCCGGGTTGCGCACTTCACCCAGGATGAAGAATTTCGGCGGCTGCGGCACGAAGATCGTGTCACCCGGGATGAGACGGATATTTTCCGAAAGGTCACCCGAGCGGATCGCGTCGATGTCGACGCGTAGGATCTCCGCATTCGTCTCGTCGAGATCGGCGAGAGGTACGGCGGCGGCGCTGGCTTCGGGATCCTCGCCCCGGCGCGCTCGGACGACGAGGACCTCAGTTGACGCGCCGCTCGAGATGCCGGCGCGCGCCAGGATCTCGACGATCCGCATCGAACCCGAGAGCGGGTAGGGCCCGGGTCGCGAGACCTCGCCCATCACCAGCACCGTCTTGCTGCGGAACTCGGTGACCGCGACGGACACCTGAGGGTCGCGGATGAATCCCGCTGCGAGGCGCTCGGCGATCACAGCCTCGATCTCCAAGGGGGTGAGATCGGTCGCATCTACTGCGCCGATCAGCGGGAAGTTGAAGGTGCCGTCCGCCTGTACGAGTAGCGTCTGAGTCAGGTCTTGGTGCCCGAGAACGCTGACCTGGACGATGTCGTCGGGACCGATCTTGTAGTCGCGACTGCTGGGCGGCAGTATGGGCAGGTCGGCGGCGACGGGAGAAGTCGCCTGCGTCGAAGACGCCATCAAAAGGGCGGATGCGATGGTCAGGAGCACTCTTTGAATCTTACCAGCGCCTCTGCGCGGGCCCGTTTCGTGGACCTCAGCCACCGCGTGGAGCACGGCATGCGGGTCTACCCAGGGCTGCCGGCTCCCGAGATCGGCACGATCGAAGCGCAACCCGGTGCCGCGAGTGATTTTCTTCTGACCCGGGTCGCGCTCGCCGGCAACTCCGCCACGTATCTCGGCGCGCCGTCTCACCGGCATCGGGGCGCCCCCGACCTTGCGACATTGCAGCTCGACAGGATTGCGGGGGTTCCCGGAGTCGTGGTTCGAGCGACCGTCGCCGACGACCGCCGCGTCGAGCTGCAGGGCGATGAGGCGGAGTGGCAGAGTCGCGCCCTGTTGATCTGCACCGGGTGGGACGAGCGCTGGAGTAAGCCTTCCTACTGGGAGCCCGGCCCCTGCCTGGCCGGAACCGAGCTCGATCGGGTCTGTCGCAGTCGACCGACGCTGGTCGGCGTCGACTTCTGGAACATCGACGACGTCGAAGATCCCGGACGGCCGGCGCACACGCGGCTGCTCGGTGCCGGCGTTCCGATCGTCGAACACCTGACGCGGCTGAATGCGCTGCCGCCGAGGAGGTTTTGCTTCTTCGCGGTGCCACCGCCGATTGTGACCGGGGCCTCGTTTCCGGTCCGGGCCTTTGCCGAGGTAGAGAAGTAGGGGTCTAGCGCGCGTCGTGGGCCAGCAGATCCTCCGACGTCACGCTCGCGGTGCCGAGCTTGCCAACCGCGATGCCCGCCGCGTGGTTCGCGAGTCGAGCCGCCGCGACCTCGCTCGCTCCGGCCGCCCAGGCGAGCGCCAGCGTCGCGATCACCGTGTCTCCGGCACCCGTGACGTCGAAGACCTCACGGGCCGAGGCGGGGATCTCGAAGGGCCGCTTGCCCGGTCGGAACAGCGCCATACCGTGCTCGCCGCGGGTGACGAGCAGCGACCCGCAGCCGAGCCGCCGCAGCAACCGTTCGCCGGCCGTGCGTAGCTCGCCGAGCGACGAGACTTGCATGCCGGACGCTCGGGCGGCCTCCGCCAGGTTGGGGGTGACGACGTCGGCGCCGCGGTACAGGCTGAGGTGCGGCAGCTTGGGATCGACGAGCAGCGGGATGCCGCGCCGGGCCACGTCGCGTCGCAGCGAACGCATCAGCGATGTCGTCACGACGCCTTTGTCGTAATCGGACACCACGACCGCGTCGCAGCGGGCCAGGATCTCGGCGAGGTCGCCAGCCAAGGCTCGCTGTGCGGCCGGCGGCAACGTTCCGCGAGCCTCGCGATCGGCCCGTACCACCTGTTGATGGTGGGCGACGACGCGCGTTTTGACGGTGGTCGGGCGCTCCGGAATCTCGAGCAGGCGGGTCTCCACTCCCACCTTGTCGAGGGCCTTGGTGAGGCGCCCCGCCGCCGCGTCGCGACCGACCGCGCCGAGGAGAGTTGCCTCGCCTCCCAGCGCGCGCACGTTGACGGCGACGTTGGCCGCGCCGCCGGGGTGATCGCTCTGACGATCGACCTCGACGATGGGCACCGGAGCCTCTGGTGAGATGCGCGCTACGCGACCCCACCAGAATTCGTCGAGCATCGCGTCGCCGACGACGAGCACGCGGCGTCCGCGCATCCCCCTCAGCAAGCGTCGCAGCGTGCTGCGCTTCACGACTGCCGAGCCTCGTGCCGTTCCCGCCGCGACGCGAACGGGAGTGCCATGAGTAGCAGCGTCAGCATCAACACCTCCGAATCACCGAAGTTGTACTCGAACAAGCCCGCGACGAGCAGCCCCGTCAAGGCGCCGAGGGCCCCCCGCACACACCAGTCGGGTTCAGTACTGCGACGGGCCTCGCGCAACGCCGTGATCAGAACGACGGCCAGCATCCAGAGCCAGAAGCCCAGGCCCGGCAGACCTCGTTCGGCTGCGATTTGCAAGGCGTTGTCGTGCAGGTGAGGCGTCCTCGGATTGGGGGCTCCAGGCCAACGATAGGCGGGGTAGACCGCCATGATCATGCCCGGGCCGTGCCCAAAGATGGGCTTGTCGATCACCATGTCGACCCCGGCCTGCCACATGTAGTAGCGATCGACACTGCTTGCGTCGCTCAGCGTGAGCCGGCTCATCAGCGGCGCGGGCTGGAGCACGAGCAAAGCAGCCACCCCGGCCGGCAGCAACCAGAGCGAGCGAGGCGCCTTGAGCAGCAGAAGCACCCCGAGCCCCGCCAGAGCACCCAGCCACGCGCTGCGCGTCTGCGAGACGATGAGTGACCACCCCGAGAGGGGCAGGGCGACCGCGGCCAATATTGTGCCAAAACCGGGGCGTTGCCAGCCTCCCGCTCCCACGGCCCGCGCCCCGGCGACGGTGGCCAACACGGCGACGAAGATGGGCCGGGCCTCCTCCGCGAAGACTCCGGCGTGTTGTGAGGCCGCGAGGATCGCCACACAGGCGCCGCCAGCGAGGGCTGGCACGACCGCCTCGCGCAGCGGTAGCCCGGTTTCCCGCGCGAAGACGAGGCGCGCTGCGGCCACGATCAGGACCGGGATGGCCAGCCCCGATGCGGTCATGTAGTGGCCCAGCAGGCCACGCGGCCGCATCTCCAGTGTGTCGTAGCCCATGAAGTGATACTGGACAATCGTCATCAGAGAGAGCGCGATGCCGCCGAGCAGGATGCCGTCGATGATTCGCTCCCGGGTACGGCGCTGCCGTAGTGAGTCGAGGGCGACATAGAACAGCGCGAACAGAACCAGTTTCTTGGCGTCCTCGTGGGACGCGACCGGGTCTGAGGAGAACGAGGCCGCCAGCAGCGACCAGACGCAGAAGGCGAGAATCGAGCCCGCGACGGGCAGATCCGCAAGGCCCGTGCGCTCCGTCACGAGTCGAGCCGCGTAGATCACGATGGCGAGCGTCAGGGCTACCTGAGCGGCGAAGATCGAGGCGAGGCAGGTGGCCGCCAGTGCCGCGACGAGACCAACTTGAAGCCTCTCGAGACTCACTCGGGCAGCCGCGTCGAGAGCCCTGGCAGCCAAGGCGGGGCGCTCGAACCGGGCGGAGGCACCGTGGAAGTCTAATCCAGCGCTTCGATCTGGCCGGTTGGACCTCACCGGTCCCGCTCCGCGACTAGAGTGTCCTCGTCGCTCCGCCGCCGTGCAGCCGTGAGCTGGCGGAGAACCTGCCGGTTCATCTCAATGAACCCGGGTGGCCGGACCTCCCGACGGCGCCCCTATGGACGTGAGGAAATGATGCAAGTGAGGTTTGTCCCCCGTACCGGAGGTCCCGACAACCTGGTCTGTGAAGCCGAGCTGGTCTTCGAACCCCAGGGCCCCATGGCTGGCATGAAGCTCGTCGGTCTCTCGCTCTGGCGAGGTGGCGACGGTGACCTGCGCGTGACGTTCCCCAGCCGCGCCTACGCCGCCGGCTCCGAGCGGCGCTTCTTCGCCTATCTCCGGTCTGACGCCGGAGACGCCGCGGAGGTGAAGCGCGTCAAGACATGGATCCTGGGCCAGTTCCAGGAACGCGGAGCTGCTTGATCTTTGACGTCCGCCCGCGGCGCGTGGGAGACTCTCCTTTTGCGGGGGGTCCGACGCGCCGTGGGTCGCTTGAGATGATGTCTTCTGCCTCTTTGTTGCTCGTCTTGTCCGCGGTCCCCGCCGGGAGCGCGCAGGGTGAGAGTCGGCTCGCGCTGCCGGATCGGGCGAGCGCGTACTACCACTTCAGCCTCGCTCAGCAGCGCCGCCTCAGTGGCGATGGCGAGGGCGCTATCCAGGAGCTCGAGCGGGCTCGGCGTCTCGATCCGACATCGGCAGCGATTCGCGCGAACATCGCACGCGAGCTGCGCGATCAGGGTCGCCTCGAGGAGGCGATGGAAGAGGCCCGCGCGGCGGTCGCGCTCGACGCGGACAATGCGCTCGCTCACCGGATCCTCGCTCAGCTCTACCGCCTGCAGGTCGGCGTCGACACGCAAGACGCTTTGCGCAACGCGGCGGCCGAGTACGAGGAGTTGCTCCGCATCGAACCGCGCGACCCGGTCGCCTTGCAGGCCCTCGCCGCCTACTACGGAGAGCTCGGCGACCTCGAAAGCGCCGTAGCGACCTGGGAGCGTTTCCTACAGCTCATCCCAGGCAGCTACGACGCCCACGTCCAGGTGGCTCGGCTCAAGGCGGAGATGGAGGACATCGACGGCGCGATCCAGGCGCTCGAGCGGGCCCTGGAGGTCCGACCCGACTCGGCCGAGGCCCACAGGAGTATCGGCGAGCTGATGGTTCGGGCCGACCGGACCGAGTCGGCGATCGATCACTTCCTGACGGCGCTCGAGTCGGAGCCCCAGAACGTGCGCTTGCGGCTCGCGCTCGGAGAGGTCCTCCACGAGCAGGGACGATTCGAAGAGGCGTTGCGCGAGGCCGACAAGGTCCTGCTCATCGACGCGGAGAACCGCTTCGCCGATGAGCAGCGGAGCCGCGCCCTCTTCGAGCTCAAGCGCTACGAGGACGCCATGAAGGCGGTGGATCGCGCCCTGCTGCGCGACCCGAAGAGCCTGCGCGCAGGCTTCCTGAAAGTGAGCATCGCTGAGTCGCAGCGCGACTATGAAACCGCCGCCGCGACCCTCGAGAAGATCGTCGCTCGAGATCGCAGCGGTGAGAGCGCGGGTCAGAGCACTTCCAACGACCGCATCTTTCTCGTCCATCTCGGCTTCGCCTATCAACAACTCGATCGCTACGACGCGGCCGCGAGCGCCTTCGAGCGGGCGATCTCGGCGGGCGACGCAGCGGAGCCGGAGCTCTTCACATATCGCATCGAGGCCCTCGTCCTGTCCGAGAAGCTGGACGTCGCCCTACAGGAGGCGCGCGCGGCGCAGGCCCAGTTTCCAGGCGACCCGCGACTCGTCGCCGCCGAGGCCTCGGTGCTTCGCGAGCGGGGTGAGCTGGACGCAGCGATCGAGGCGATCGAGCGACTCCGTGAGTCGGGCTCGAAAGACCCGGACGCGCTGCTGCAGATCGCCGATTTCTACCAACGAGCCAAGCGCTATGAGGACGCAGAGGTGGCGCTTCTGGCGGTTCAAGAGATCGAGCCCAAGAGTGTGCGTGCGCTGTTCCAGCTGGGCGCAGTGCTCGAACGACAGAGGCGGCTGGACGACGCCGAAACGGCGTTTCGCACGGCGCTCGAGGTCGAGCCGGATTCCGCGCCGGTCCTCAACTACCTCGGCTACATGAACGCCGACCGCGGCGTGCGCCTCGACGAGGCGCGCAAGCTGATCGAGCGCGCCGTCGGAATGGACCCCGAGAACGGCGCCTATCTGGACAGCCTCGGGTGGGTGCTCTTCCGGTTGGACGAGATCGACCAGGCCGAGACCTACCTGCGCCGGGCGCTCGAGAGACAAGGCGACAATGCCGTGGTGCTCGACCACCTCGGCGACGCGCTGAATAGGAAGGGCGATACGGCGGAGGCTCTCAGCTTCTGGCGCCGCGCCCTCGAAGGCGAGGACGAGGACGACGAGCTGAACCGCACCCTGGTGGCCGACAAGATCCGCGAGGCGGAGGCGGCGCTCGGGCGCCGAGCCGAGGACGACGGCCGCTGAGTGGCACCTGATCCGCGGGCGTGTCGTTCCCCTGCTGGTCGCGCTCACAACCGTTGGCTGCGCCGGCTCCTTTCACCCTCCCGACCCCGAGGTAGCGGCTCGCGCAGGGTCCTTGAAGACCTACAGCGCGCGAATCAAAGTGAGCCTCGATGGGCCGAGCCTGCGGGCTCGGGTGCGGTTGCTGATCGCCTTCTCCCGCCCGGACGCGTTGCGCATCGAGATTCCAGGGCCGGCGGGGGCCCGGCTGATCGCGGTCGCGGCTCACGGTGAGCTGACGGCCGCATTTCCGGCCGACAGGGCCGTCTATGTCTCGCCGGCCACGTCCGATCACCTCGAGGCGCTGCTTGGCGTCGGTCTCGCGCCTTCGGAGATGATCGACACGCTCGTCGGCATTCCGCCCGCGAGCCTCAGGGAGTACCGCGTCCGTTGGGGGAGTCGGGTCCCCGAGGAGATTCGCGCACGGCTCCGCGACGGCGGCAGGCTGCGGCTCGAGGTGGAGGAGGTGCAGCTGGGGCTCGAGCTTCCCGAGGCCGCGTTCCTGCCGCCGCCGCACGATCGCTATCGCCCCGTGACGGCCGCCGAGGCCCGTCGGCTCTGGGGACGACGTTGAGCCCGGCCCGTGGGCGGGCCGTCGCGGCGCTGACGGTGCCCGCCTTCGCGAAGATCAACCTCGGTCTGGAGGTCCTGCACCAGCGCGCTGACGGGCATCACGAGCTGCGGACGGTCTTCCAGACGATCGATCTCAGTGACGAGATCGTGCTGGCGCTCCGTGCTGGCACCCCTACTGTGTGCTGCGATCATCCGGACGTCCCGAGCGACGAATCGAACCTCGCGCTTCAGGCGGCGCTCCAACTCAGGCGCTTTGCCCGGACAGATCTGGGTGTCGAGATCTCCATGAAGAAACGCATCCCCACGGCCGCGGGCCTCGGTGGTGGGTCGAGCGATGCCGCAGCGGTGCTCCGGGGGCTCGATCACCTATGGAGCCTGAGTCTCGGCACCCTTGGCTTGCTCCCCTTGGCGCGTCGCCTGGGCGCCGACGTGCCCTACTTCCTCTTTGGCGGAACCGCGCTTGGAATCGCCCGCGGAGACGAGGTCTACCCGCTCGAACGTCAGCTGCGGTTCCGCGTCGTCGTCGTCGACCCCGGGGTACGCGTGTCCACGGCGGCAGTCTTCCGGCGGCTGGGGCGAAGTTTGACAGCTCGCGAGAACGGCAATAACATTTTCCGTTTCTTATCGAGAGAGGGCTCGCGGGTGCCTGTGTGCCTGCTGGTCAACGATCTTGAGGACGCGGCCGTGCTGGAGTTTCCAGAGCTCGGTGCGAAGCTGCGGGGCATCCGGGACGCCCTCGTCCGGGAGGGGGCCCTGCAGGCGTCGCTCTCCGGCAGCGGCTCGGCGTATTACGGGATATTTGACGACGCGGCCAAGGCACGTCGAGCTCACGCCAGCGTCCTGGGAATGGGGTACGGAGCGTATCGAGTAGAAACGCTGACGACGAGTCGCTTCCGGGCCCGTTGGGCTCGGGCGCTGGGGGTGGACACGAAGCGCGGTCGCTGAGGAGCGAGCACCATGGAGATCACGGACGTCAAGGTCATCCCAGTCGACGACGAGAAGCTCAAGGCCTTTGTCTCCATCGTCTTCGACCAGTGCTTCGTGGTGACGGACATCAAGATCATCAGCGGTCCCAAGGGGCTGTTCGTATCCATGCCCAGCAAGAAACGCAAGGACGGGTCGTTCAAGGACATTGCGCATCCGCTGAACAACCAGACACGGCAGTATCTCGAGGAACGCGTTCTTTCGGTTTACAAGAAACAGATGACTGCCAGCGAGAAGAAAGCGGAGGAGGAGCGGTCTCCCGGCGAGTCACCCTCCAACTAACCAGCGTCGGCATCCCGGTTGGGGCGTGGCCAAGCGGTAAGGCGCGGGACTTTGGATCCCGTATTCGAAGGTTCGAATCCTTCCGCCCCAGCCAACCCCCGGGTCGCTGAGGTGGGAGATTGAAGAAAGCCAAAGGCGCGCGGCCGGAAGCCGGCCGTAGCCTCATCGAAATGCCGATGAGTCGAAATGTAAGGGTCTTCGCCGGTCGTTCACACCCCGCACTCGCTCGCGGAATCGCCGAGCATTTGATGGTGCCGCTCGGGAAGGCGCACCTGGCTCGCTTCTCCGACGGAGAGGTGTGGTTCCAGATCCAGGAGAACGTGCGCGGCACGGACGTGTTCGTGCTTCAGCCGACGGGCCCGCCGGTCAACGAGAACCTGATGGAGCTCTTGGTGATGTTGGACGCCTTCAAGCGGTCGAGTGCATCCCGCATCACGGCGGTGCTGCCGTATTATGGCTACGCCAGGCAGGATCGCAAGGACAGGCCGCGGGTGCCGATCTCAGCCAAGCTCGTCGCTGACCTGCTGTCCGCGGCGGGCTGCGATCGCGTCTTGACGATGGACCTGCACGCCTCTCAGATCCAGGGCTTCTTCGATGTGCCAGTCGACCATCTGTTCGCCGCGCCGGTGATCATGGATCACGTTTCCAAGCTGAAGCTCCCGGACATCACCGTGGTGTCTCCGGACGCCGGCGGCGTGGAGCGGGCACGGGCCTACGCGAAGCGGCTCGAGGCCGAGCTGGCGATCGTCGACAAGCGGCGCGAGACGCCCAACGTGGCCGAGGTCCACCGCGTCGTCGGAGACGTCGAGGGGCGGACGGCGCTCATCGTCGATGACATCGTCGACACCGCGGGGACCCTGACCAAGGTCGCCGACGCCATCGCGGGCGCCGGAGCGCGAGAGGTCTACGCCTCGTGCTCCCACGCGGTGCTGTCGGGAGACGCCCTGGAGAGAATCGAGAAGAGCGCCCTTTCGAAGCTGATCGTGACGGATTCGATCCCGCTCAGCAAGGCCGTGCGCAAGTCCAACAAGATCGTGGAGCTTTCGATCGCCGAGCTGATGGCCAAGGCGATTCGCAGCATTCACGAGGAATCGTCGGTGACCAGCCTGTTCGTCTGAACTCGCGCGGACCCGGCGCAAATAGGAGTACGAAATGCCTGAGATCGTGGTCGCGGCAGAGCCGCGCACCGAAACCGGAAAGAACGCCAATCGCCGGCTGCGCGCCAGCGAGATGATCCCCGCCGTCGTCTATGGCGGAGGCGCCGGCACGACGCCGATTCGCGTGTCGCCCAAGGAGATCGTCACCATTCTCAAGAGCGCGTCGGGCGAGAACACGCTGTTCGACATCGAGGTGGGCGGCAAGCGCCGCAGGGTGATCCTGAAGGACTTCCAGGTCCAACCGGTCACGGGACGGCTGCTGCACGCGGACTTCTACGAAGTAGCGCTGGACAAGGCGCTCCAGGTGCGCGTCCACGTCGAAATCCTGGGCATCCCGACTGGAGTGAAGGTCGAGGGTGGGATTCTCGACTTCATCACACGCGAGCTCGAGGTCGAGTGCCTGCCGACCGAGATCCCCGACAAGATCAGTGTCGACGTTTCGGATCTGGCGCTCGGCAAGCACATCCGCGTGTCACAGCTCACATTCCCCGACAAAGTGAAGTGCCTGACGGATCCGGACGTCGTGATCGCTCACGTCGTGGCTCCGCGAGCCGAGGTCGAGGAGACCGTGGAGGAGGCCGAGGCCGTCGAGGGCGCGATCCCCGAGGGTGCCGAGGCGGCTGCCCCCGATGGCGACGCCGACAAGAAGGCCGACAAGAAGAAGGAAGACAAGTAGCCGCTCGTGTGGCTCGTGGTGGGGCTCGGCAATCCCGGGTCCCGCTACGCGGCCACTCCCCACAACATCGGTTTCGCGATCGTGGACCGTCTCGCCGCAGTGGCGGGAGCGTCCGTGTGGCGCGTCGATAGCGGCGCCTTGACCGCCCACGCCGTTGTCCGGGGATGCGAGGCGACGCTGGTCAAACCCCAATCTTTCATGAACCTGAGCGGTCCCGTCGTGGCGGGGCTGCTCGGCGATACCCCGCTCGCCGAGCTTCTGGTGGTGCTCGACGACGCGGCTCTCGAGCTGGGGCGAGTCCGGGTCCGCAGGGAGGGCAGCGACGGCGGCCATCGCGGCCTGGCCTCGGTGATCGACGCCGTCGGAGGCGAGGCATTCCCCCGTGTGCGCCTCGGCGTGGGCCCGCCCATCGCGGGCGAGCTGGCGGAGCACGTCTTGTCCCCCTGGGCTGCGGACGATATACTCACCGTTCGCGTTCTCGAAGAGCGGGCCACAGAAGCCGTGGCCTGCGTGCTCGCCGAGGGCGTGGAGGTGGCGATGAATCGCTTCAATGCTGTCGCGGCGGAGGGCGATTCGGAGCCGTAAGCAAGAACCGGAAGGCGCCGAGTCGGCGCACTCCTTGCTCCTGCCAGGATCCATCGGATCCGAAGGGGGCTACCGCCCTGCGAGGGGCGGTAGCCAGAAGGAAGGACTCAGAATAATGAGCCAAAGGACCTACGAGCTCCTCTACATCGTCGCGCCCACCACTGGCGAGGCCGAGGTGGAGACGCTGACGAAACTGATCAAGGGGTTTGTCGAAGAAGCTGGTGGCGAGATCGAAAAGGTGGAGCCCTGGGGCAAGAAGCGCCTGGCCTACCCGATCGGCAACCACCGGGACGGCAACTACGTGCTGATGACCTACCAGGGTCCCAGCTCCACGGTTCACCAGGTCGAACGCCGCATGAAGGTGACGGACGAGGTGTTGAAATTCATGACCGTGCGGATTGACGAGGCTCTGCGCAAGGCCGAGGGCCGCAAGCTCCTCCGGGCGGCGAAAGAGAGCCGCCGCAAGGGCCGCCAGGCTTCGCGCGCCGCGGCGCCCGGAGGTGCCTCGTGAGCCCTTCCAGAAAGAAGGCGGCGGCGGGAGCGCGTCGCGACAAGAAGAAGGAAGGGGCCAAGAAAAACTTCTTCCGGCGCCGCAAGGTCTGCAAGTTCTGCGTCGACAAGATCCACCACATCGACTACAAGGACATCAAGCTGATCTCGGGCTTCGTCCCCGAGCGCGGCAAGATTCTCCCCAGGCGCATGTTCGGCACCTGCGCCGCACACCAACGCAAGCTCACGCTGGCCATCAAGCGCGCCCGCAACATGGCGCTCCTGCCGTACGCGGCCAGCTAGTGGCCCGTAACAGGGAGGTCGATGCCAGCGAGACCGTCGAGGCGCCCGGATGGCAAGGAGTCGAAGAGGGAGAATACCGGGAGTATTTGACCGATGAGCGACGCAGCCAGGCGGGATGCATCGGCGGTCGCAGCGGTATCGAATCCCCTGTTACAGGCCATTAGGGCCGTTGTTCATGGTCGGCGTGGCCGGCCGGGTTCCTCAATGGGCAAGCGTCGTCTCGATGGCAGCCGTCTCCGTGCTCGTCTACTCCGCCGTAGCGGTGGAGGGGCTGGCGTGGGCGGCTCTGTTCGCAGCGCTGCCGCTGGTGGCGCTGCGCGTGCTCACGACGCCGAACGACGCCTGGCTCGGCGCGAGCCTGGCGCTCGCGGCGCTCGCGGTGCTTTTCTCGAGCGGACACGCGATCGGATTCTTCGCAATGCAGGTCGCACCGGGGATGTTGCTGGGGGAGGCGATCGCCCGCGGTCGCGGGTTCGTCGTGGGGGCGAGCTGGGCCTTCGCACTCCTCACCGTCGAGCTGGCGTTGGCGCTCGCTCTCTCGGGCGCGGCGCTCAAGGATCAGCTGCTCGCGCCGATAGAAGTGTTCGCCTCGGCGGACTTCATCTCGGGCCTCGAGGCCGAGAGCTGGCCCCCCGAGCAGATCGAGCAGTGGCGGGACCAGATCGATACGTTCCGCGCGGTGTTGAACGTGGTCTATCCGGCGGCGTTCGTGGTTCTGGCGGGCCTTCTCGCGATCGCGAACGCGGCGTTGTTGCGCGCCGTCCTGCTGTGGCGATCCCCCGACGTGGTTCCGCGTGGCGAGTTCGAGGCGCTGCGGCTGCCGCTCGCCGTCGTGGCGACGTTCATTCTCTCGGGCGTATCAGTGATGGTCCCTGCACTGCGTCCGGTTGCGTACAATCTGCTCCTGGTCGTCAGCTTCCTGTTTGCGGTCCAGGGTCTCGCCGTCGTCAGCTGCTTCGTTGCGCGCATGCAGGGCCCGCGACTGTTGCGAGCCGCGGTGGTGCCGATGATGATCCTGGTGCCACTAGGAGTTCAGCTGCTCGCGCTGCTGGGACTGTTCGACAACTGGGTCGATTTTCGGTGGTGGGCGCGCCCACCGGAGGACGAGCCGGGCGGTCCGGCGTCCGATCAGGACGAGGACTGACGGTGAACGGAGACTTGGAGGCGCTATGGAAGTCATCTTGAGGCAGGACGTGGATTCGCTGGGGAGCTGCGGCGACGTCGTCAAAGTGGCCGCCGGCTACGGCCGGAACTATCTTCTTCCCCAGGGTATCGCGATGGCGGCGACGCCCGACAACAAGGCCCGCATCGCCAAGGAGCGCAAGATCTACGAAGCGCAGCTCGAGAAAGAGCGCGCCGAGTACGCCGAGCTGGCCGAGAAGATCCAGGCGCTGCGCTACGTGGCGCCGCGCAAGGTCGGTGAGAACGACGCGCTCTACGGCTCCGTGACGTCGGCCGACATCGCCGAGTTCCTCGCCAGCAAGGATATCGAGGTGGACAAGCGTCGCGTTCTGCTCGACGAGCCCATCAAGAAGCTGGGCGATCACGAGGTGGCGATTCGACTGCACCCGCGCGTGCAGGCGAAACTGAAGATTCTCGTCAGCAAGGAGGGCTAGCAGCCCATGGCGGAAAAGATCCGGCCACGACGCGGTCTGACCTTCGCCACGCGTTGCTAGGGAAACCCGCGCCGGAGCAACGGCTGGCGCGGCGACTCCGGTGAGCGATCGCGTGGCGACAGCGACCCTCGACAGGACGCTCCCGCACAACGCCGAGGCGGAACGCACGGTGCTCGGCGCGGTGCTCGTCGACAACTCCGCCTTCAACTCCGCCGCCGAGATCCTCAATCGTGACGACTTCTACCGGGAGGGACACCGCCGCATCTTCGATGCGATGGCTGGCCTTGCGGAGCGTAGCGTTCCGATCGACACCGTCACGCTCAAGGACGAGCTGACCCGGAGCTCGGCCCTCGAAGCCGTCGGCGGGGCCGTTTATCTGGCGGGGCTCGTCGAGGGCCTGCCACGCCTCACCAACGTCGAGGAGTGGAGCCGGATCATCCGGGCGAAGGCGATCCTCAGGCGGCTGATCCACGCCAGCAACCAGATCGCTCAATCCTGCTACGAGGCCGAGCGGGAGCCGGACGAGATTCTGGACGGCGCCGAGAAGGCGATCTTCGAAATCGCCGAGAAGCGAATGCACCAGGGCTTCGTGCGCATCGGGGAGGTCGTCAAGGAGAGCTTCCGGACCATCGACCAGCTCTCGCAGTCGAAGGACGCGGTGACCGGGGTCCCCACTGGCTTCGTCGATCTCGACAACAAGACCTCGGGACTTCAGAAGAGCGATCTGATCATCGTCGCCGCGCGGCCGGCGATGGGGAAAACGTCGCTGTGTCTGAACATCGCGCAGAACGCGTCCCATCGCACCGGCGAGACCGTAGGGCTCTTCTCCCTCGAGATGGCCAAGGAACAGCTCGTGCTGCGTCTGCTGTGCGCCGACGCCCGCGTCGACGCTCACCGACTGCGCACCGGAAACCTCGAGGAGAAGGACTGGGCGCGACTCGCCAAGGCCTACGCGGACCTGTCGAGTGCGCGCATCTTCATCGACGACTCGGCCACCCTGACACCGCTCGAGATCCGCGCCAAGTGCCGCCGGCTCAAGGCCGAGCATGGACTCGGAATCGTCATCGTGGACTACCTGCAGCTCGTTTCCGGCGCTGGGCGCGCGGAGAACCGCCAGCAGGAGATCGCGTCAATCAGCCGTTCGCTGAAGGGGCTCGCCAAAGAGCTCGAGGTTCCCGTCGTGGCGCTGTCGCAGCTGTCCCGCGCTCCCGAGTCACGTTCGGCGAGTGAACGGCGCCCGCAACTCTCCGACCTCCGCGAGAGCGGTGCCATCGAGCAGGACGCCGACGTCGTGATGTTCATCTACAGGGAAGAGGAGTACAAGCCGAGCGACGAGAACAAGGGCGTCGCCGAGATCATCATCGGCAAGCAGCGCAACGGCCCCACGGGCACGATCAGGCTGGCGTTCCTCAAGGAGTACACCCGCTTCGAGAACCTCGAGTGGGGATCGGCCTGAGCGCAGGCCCCCCCAGCTCCGCCGAGCTCTCGGGGCTCCGGCCGGCTCGGGTTCACGTCGATCTCACGCGGCTGCGGAGCAACTACGTGGAGCTGCGGGCCAGGGCCGGGCTCCCCTTGATGCCGGTGGTGAAAGCGGATGCGTACGGCCACGGCGCCACCCGAGTCGCCTTGTGCCTCGAGCAGCTCGGCGTCCAGGCACTCGCGGTGGCTCACGTCGATCAGGGCGTGGGGCTTCGTCTCGCCGGCGTTCGGGCGCCAATCGTCGTCCTCGCGGGAGACCCGCAGCAGCTGGCGCTCGCGGCCCGGCACGATCTGGAGGTCGTGATCTCCACCCCCGAGATGCTTCGGGCCGTGCTGGCCGGCGGGCTGCCCCGACTCTCGGTGCAAGTGAAGCTCGACAGCGGCATGACCCGTCTGGGTTTCGCCGATGAGGACTTTGTCGTTGCCGCAGAGTCCCTGGCCAGCTGTGACCACGTCGAGCTGACCGGAGCGATGACGCACCTCGCATCGGCGGACGAGGACGCTGGCGTGACCCGCGAGCAGCTCGACCGATTCGATCGCGCGCTCGATCAACTCGCCAGCCGCGACATCCGTCCTCGCTGGGTCCACGCAGCCAACAGCGCCGGGATCGCCCACCTGCGCGCGAGTCACACGCTGGCGCGCCCCGGTCTACTGCTCTACGGACTGTCCACCCGCCCGCTCTCGCCCGAAGTCCCCGTGCGGCCGGTCATGACGGTGAGTGGACGAGTCATCGCCTTGCGGGACGTCCCCGCCGGCACGCGCGTTTCGTACGGGGGACGCTTCACGGCCTCGAGGGGCTCGCGCATCGCCACGGTGATGTTGGGCTACGCCGACGGCGTACCCCCGAGCCTCGCCACGGCGGTCGGCGCCGGCTTCAGCCTGGGCGGGCGCCTCGCACCGGTCGCCGGCAGTGTCTGTATGGACATGACCATGCTCGACGTCTCGGAGCGTCCCGACGTCGCCGTCGGAGACGACGCGATCCTGTTCGGCGACGCGCCGAACGCGTGGGACGTCGCCGGCTGGGCGCAGACCCACGCCTGGCAGATCCTCACCGGAATCGGTTCGACGCTGCCGCGGATCTACGTCGAAGACGGCCAGGTCGTCGATCTCGACCACCGCCAACCGTGAGCCGTGCTCGCAGCGTCTTCGCGTGCCAGGCCTGCGGGTTCGAGAGCTCGAAGTGGCTCGGCCGCTGCCCGGACTGCGGCGAATGGAACACCTTCGTCGAGGAGCGTCGCGAGTCGTCGAGCGAAGCGAAGAGCCGCCAGAATCGCCTGCCGCTCGGCCCCGGCGCGAAGCCTCGGCCGTACGACACGATCGACGGCGCCGAGGTCGATCGGAACCCCTCCGGGATAGGAGAGTTCGACCGAGTGCTCGGCGGTGGCATCGTGCCGGGCTCCATGGTGCTGATTGGCGGCGAGCCTGGGATCGGCAAGAGCACGCTGCTGCTTCAGGTCGCGCACCTGCTGGCTCGCACGGGCGGACCTGTGTTGTACGTCTCGGGAGAGGAGTCCGAGCGTCAGATCAAGCTCCGCGGGGATCGGCTCGGCATCTCCGGGTCCGCGCTCTACCTGATGGGCGAGACCTCCCTCGAACGGATTCTGGAGGAGACGGAATCGCTGAAGCCCGCAGCGCTCGTGATCGATTCGGTCCAGACGGTCTTCTCCTCACGCCTCCCCTCCGCGCCCGGCAGCGTCAGCCAGGTGCGCGAGATAGCGACGCAGCTTCTGTTCCTCGCCAAAGGGCGCGGCATCACGACGTTCCTGATCGGACACGTCACGAAAGAAGGCAACCTGGCCGGACCCAAGTCCCTCGAGCACATCGTCGACACCGTGCTCTATTTCGAGGGCGAGAAGCACCTCCACCACCGGATCGTGAGGGCGGTCAAGAATCGTTTTGGCGCCGTCTCGGAGCTGGGCGTCTTCGAGATGACCGAGAAGGGCCTGGTGCCGATCGCCAACCCTTCCGCCCTGTTCCTCGCCGAGCGCCAGGAGGGTGCTGCCGGGTCGGCCGTGGTCGCCACGATCGAAGGATCGCGCCCCATGCTGGTCGAGGTTCAGGCGCTCGTTTCCCCCTCCCACCTGGGCACGCCGAGGCGGATGTCGATCGGCCTAGACCCGACGCGTACGAGCCTGCTGCTCGCGGTGCTGGAGAAACGCGTCGGTCTCGAACTGCTCGGGGATGACGTCTTCGTCAGTGTCGTGGGCGGCCTGTCCGTCGACGAGCCGGCGGCGGATCTCGGCGTCACGGCGGCCGTGACGTCCGCCTTCCGCAACCGGCCGCTCCGAAGGGGCACCATCGTCTTCGGCGAGGTGGGACTCGGCGGGGAAGTGCGGTCGAGCGGCCAGGCGGCCCTGCGGATTCGCGAAGCGGCCCAGATGGGGTTTACGCGTTGCGTGCTGCCGTCGCGCAACGCTCCGGAAGCCTCGGACGAGATCGAACTGGTGCCCGTCGACACGCTCGACCAGGCCCTCGATCAGGCTTTCGGCTAGGCCTTCGGTTGGGCCCGCGTCCGGTGGGCCCTGCTACAATCCCGGCCTGACGGGCGTTTCCTGAATTTATCTATTTCCGTTCGTGCGGTTATTTTTTTGGCCGTCGGACGGGCCCGGAGGTCGATCATGTGGTTACTCATGATCCGGGCCGTCGTTCTGGCCCTACTCGTCTTTGCCGGCACTTCCCTTCCCATTCCCAACCAGCCGCTGAGCGGCGTCGCGGCCGGGGTCGCAGCCGCGGCCTTCGTCTTCGTGCTCGAGGTCAAGCTGCGTGCCGTATCCGGGGACAGGCTGCTCGGGGGCCTGGTCGGCGGGGCGGTCGGGCTGATCGGGGCACGCTTGGTCTGGGGCGCCTGGGCGGGCCTCGACGCCCCCGACGGGGCGTTCGCGCGACTGTTCCTGGTCGTCCTGCTGGGTTACGTGGGACTCTCGATCGGAGCGCAGAAAGCGGAGTGGTTCGCCCCGGCGCGCATCATCGCCTCGTTCCGCGACTCCGCGCGGCTTCATCACTACAAGATCCTCGACACTTCCGCGATCATCGACGGGCGCATCGCCGATGTCTGCGAGACCGGTTTTCTCGAGGGAGTGCTCGTGGCGCCCCAGTTCGTCCTGCGCGAGCTTCAGCAGGTCGCCGACTCCTCGGACTCACTCAAGCGCAACCGTGGCCGCCGCGGCCTCGACATGCTCCAGAAGATCCAGAAGATGTCCGGGGTCCAGGTGCAGATCGTCGAGACCGATTTCCCCGAAGTTCGCGAGGTGGATCTCAAGCTGATCGAGCTGGCGCGTCGCATGGACGGCAAGATCGTCACCAACGACTTCAACCTCAACAAGGTCGCCCAGCTGCGGGGCGTACGCGTCCTCAACATCAACGAGCTGGCCAACTCCCTCAAGCCGGTCGTGCTGCCGGGCGAGGTGATGCGCGTCTTCATCCTGAAGGAGGGCAAGGAGTCGGGCCAGGGTGTCGGCTACCTCGATGACGGCACGATGGTGGTCGTCGACCAGGGGCGCAAGGCCATCGGCCGCACCATCGAGGTGACGGTGACGAGCGTGCTGCAGACGACCGCGGGCAAGATGATCTTCTGTCGCTGGCCCGAGCTGGCCTCCGATGATCCGGGAGCGCGCCGCGATCGCCCGAGAGATCGGGAGGGTCCGGCGCGCGAGCCAGGCGCGAACGACGGGACGGCCGAGGAGGAAGAGGCCCGCGAAGAGGGCGACGGGGCGGAGGAGCCGATCGCCGTTCATGCTCGCGCGGCGTCGTCGAAGGCCAACTGAGCCCGCACCGCCCGCTTCTCGCCCTCGTGTTGCTCGTCGGCGCGGGCGCGTCCGCCGCCGATCTGGAGGATCGGCTCGACCGCGTCCTCGAGGCCGCCGCCCGGGCGGGCGCCAGCTGGGGCGTCGAAGTGCGAGACGCCGACACCGGCGCCGTGCTGTATTCGCACGGCGCCGAGCTCAACCTCGAGCCCGCGTCGTTGATGAAGCTCGTGATGACGGCCGCCGCCCTCGATCTGCTGGGACCCGAGCTGCGCTTCGAGACCAGCGTCGAGTCAGCCGGTCACGTCGATGGGCTGGGGCGGCTTCTGGGCGATCTCTACCTCGTGGGCGGGGGAGACCCGAACCTGTCTGGCAGGTTCTTCGACGGAGATCTCCTCGCTCCTTTCCGCTCTCTGGCTCGCCAGCTGGCCGATGCCGGCATCCAACGTGTAGAGGGTCGGGTGATCGGGCACGAAGGCCTCTTCCGCGGGGAACGACGACCCGAAGGCTGGGACTGGGAGGACCTGGTGTGGTGGTACGGCGCCGAGGTCTCGGCGCTCTCGTTCAACGACAACGCCGCGGACCTCACCGCGGCGCCCGGCGATCGCGCCGGCTCGCCGCTGCTCGTGGATGCCAAGCCGCGGACGAGGTTCTTCAGCGTCACGTCGAAGGCGACGACGGCGCCTGCCGGAAGCGATGACGAGCTGCGTCTCGTCCGCGAGCTGGGCTCGAACACCATCACGTTGTCGGGCGGCCATCCGAAGGGCGCGAAGCGCTGGGAGGGGCGCGTCGCTCTCGAGGACCCGGCCCTCTACGCGGCCACGGTCTTCGAGGAGGTGCTGGCGAGCGAGGGGGTTCGTGTCAGCGGCGGAGTCACGAGCTCGAGCGATCCGTTGCCCGACTCGCGACGACGACTAGCGCTCCACCAGGGACCGCCGCTGCGTCAGGTGATCGCCGTCGTGAACAAGGAAAGCATCAACCTCCACGCCGAGATGCTGCTGAGGCACGTCGGTGTGGGCGGTGCCGAAGATGACACCCTCGAGTCCGCGCGCGAGGCCGTCGCGGAGTTTCTCGCCCGGCTCGGCGTCGAGGCGGAAGGCTGGCACATCCAGGATGGCTCGGGACTGTCTCAGTCCAACCTGGTTACTGCTCGTGGGCTGTGCCAGCTGCTCGTCGCGATGCAACGACACCCGGCCGGTGCAGCGTTTCGCGAGAGCCTGGCGGTGGCGGGCAGAGACGGGACCCTGGAGTATCGGCTTCGCGGTGGGGCCCGGGAGCGCGTGCGTGCCAAGACCGGGACGCTTCGCCACGTCAGCGCACTGGCCGGCTACGCGTCGGCTCGCGATGGGCGCACGCTCGCTTTTGCGGCGATCCTCAACCACTTCACCGAGCCATCGCCCTGGCGCGAGATCGATCGATTCGCCACCGCGCTCGTTCACTGACCAGACCTGGCCTGCGCGCGCCCTAGAATCTTTCGATGATCGAGCAGCTCGCTGGCGCCCCGGGCGCGGCGGATTCCATTCTCGAAGGCCTTTCTCCCGCACAAGCCGAAGCGGTCGCCCACGAAACCGGCCCGCTGCTCGTGATCGCCGGCGCCGGCACCGGCAAGACGACCGTGCTGACGCGTCGGATCGCCTACCTCATCGCCACCAAGCGGGTCCGGCCAGACGAGATCCTGGCGCTGACCTTTACGGAAAAGGCGGCGCTGGAGATGGCGGAGCGCGTCGACCAGCTGATCCCCTACGGCTATGCGGAGACCTGGATCGGCACGTTTCACGCCTTCGGCGATCGGGTCCTGCGGGAGTCCGCCCTCGAGCTGGGCCTGAACCCCGACTTCCGCGTGCTGACGCGCGCGGAGCAGGTGATCTTCCTGCGCGAGCGCCTGTGGGAGCTGCCGCTCGAGAGGCTTCGTCCGCTCGGGGATCCGACCCGGCACCTTCAGGCCCTCTTGAATCTCGTGAGCCGTGCCAAGGATGAAGGAGTCGCTCCCGTCGAGTACGCGGCCTGGGCCGAGTCGTACCTGAGCCGTGCCACGACAGACGCCGAGCGGGACGCGGCCGGGCGTCACGCCGAGCTGGCTCGCTTCTTCGAGACCTACCAGAGGCTCCTGGCCGAGGCAGGGCTCGTCGACTTCGGAGACCAGATCGGCCGCGTCCTCGAGCTGCTGCAGGCTCGGCCCGCCGTCCTCGACCGGCTTCGGCGCCGGTATCGGTTCATCCTGGTCGATGAATTCCAGGACACCAATCACGCCCAGCTCGAGTTGGTGCGCAGCGTCGCGGGCGAGGGATCTCCGAACGTCACGGTTGTCGGCGACGACGACCAGGCGATCTACCGCTGGCGCGGCGCCGCCGCGGCGAATCTGCTCGCATTCCAGGAGCGGTATCCGTCCGCCCAGCAGGTCGTTCTCAACGACAACTACAGGTCGACGCAGGCGATCCTGGATAGCGCCACGCGACTCGTTTCCTACAACAATCCCTACCGCCTCGAGGTGATCGCCGGGGTCTCGAAACGGCTGACCTCGGAGCGGGAAGAGGGCGCGCCGGTCAGACACCTCCACTTCGACAGCGGCTCGGCAGAGGCCGACCGCGTCGCCGAGATGGTGGCGGAGACGCTCGCCCGCGGCTACCGGCCGCGCGATGTCGCGGTGCTCGTGCGCAGCAACGACGACGCCGACCCGTTCCTGCGGGCACTCAACGTCAAGGAAGTGCCGCATCGATTCTCGGGCAGCAGAGGCCTGTACACGCGCGAGGAGGTGCGGCTGCTCGTTTCGTTCCTGAAGACCCTCGCCCAACCTTCGGATTCGCTCGCGCCCTTCTATCTGGCCGCGTCGGACCTTTATCGTGTCCCCGAACGGGACCTGTTGCGCCTCAACGACTACGCCGGGCGCAAGAGCCGCCCGCTGCTCGACGTATTTCGGGGGTTGCCCGAGAACGACGACTTGAAGAGCGTGGCTGGCGCCACCCGCGAGGCCGTCGCCCGACTGCTGCGCGACATCGACGCCGCGATGCAGGACGTGCCTCACCGCCGGACCGGCGAAGTCCTCTACCGCTTTCTCCAATCGTGCGGGATGCTCGCCAGCCTGGCCGACCCGACGCGGCCCGAGAACGAGGCGCGCGCGAAGAACGTGGCCAAGTTCTTCGAGGCCGTGCGCACGTACGGCGAGATCGCCGAGCACGATCGGGTGCCCAGCTTCGTCGGCCATCTGGACATGCTGAGGGAGGCGGGCGACGATCCCGCGGTCGCCGAGGCGGATCCGGACGATGACGCCGTGCAGGTGATCACGGTTCACAAGGCCAAAGGGCTCGAGTTCGGCGTCGTGTTCCTCGTCGGATGTGCCGAGGGTCGCTTCCCTGTCCAGCGCAGACGGGAGCCGCTGGAGCTCCCCCTCGATCTCGTGCGCCAGGCCCTGGTCGAGGGGGATGCGCACGTCCAGGAGGAACGGCGATTGTTCTACGTCGCGATGACGCGAGCTCGCGACGAGATCGTCCTGACCTCCGCGAGCGACTACGGAACCGCTCGACCACGCAAGGTGTCCCGCTTCGCCGTGGAAGCGCTGGACCTGCCGATTCCCACTCCCCCCCCCCAAAGAAGCCGCGCGTCCGAGGTGCTCGAACGATTTCGCTCGGCGCCCGAGAGCCCCCGGGTGGAAGAGCCGCCCCTGCCCGGAGACGCGCTGCTGCGCCTTTCTTTCGGCAAGATCGACGACTACGAGACGTGTCCACTCAAGTACCGCTACGTCCACATCCTTCGCGTCCCGCTGCTCACTCATCATCGAGTCGTCTACGGAAACGCGATCCACAAGGCCGTGCAGCGCTACTTCCGGGAGCGGCTCGAAGGGCGCCAACTGGCGTTGGTCGATCTGCTCGGGGCGTTCCGCGAGGCCTGGGTGTCGGAGGGTTTTCTCTCGCGCGAGCACGAAGAGCGCCGACTCGAGGCCGGAGCGGCGTCCCTCACGCGATTCTTCGAGACCGACCAGGCGGCCCCGCTTCATCCGACGGCCGTCGAGAAGGAGTTCACGTTCTACGTTGGGCGCAACAAGATCGTTGGGCGCTACGACCTCATCGTCGAGCGGGACGGCGAAGTTCAGATACTCGATTTCAAGACGGGCCTGGTCGAGACGCAGGAGCGTGCCGATCGTCGCGCTCGCGAAAGCCTGCAGCTCGATATCTACGCACTGGCCCACCTGCGTGCAACGGGCCGGCTGCCCGACCAGGTCGCCTTGTCGTTTCTCGAGACGGGGTTGCTCGGTTCGAAACGACCCACGCGCGCTGATGCCGACGAGATCCTCGGCAAGATCGAGAGCGCCTCGGCGAGTATTCGGGCGCGGGACTTCGCCGCTCGCCCGTCCTACCTCGCGTGCAGCCAGTGTGCCTTCCGGGATATCTGCCCGTACACGGCGCGAACGGGCGAGGCGACGTAGCCGCGAACGAAGACGTTCGCCCTGCCTGCAGCTCGAGCCGCGCTATCATGCGCGGCGCAATGAGCAAGCCTGCCGACACCCTGGAGGACCGGGACACGTTCTGCGACGAAGTCGTGGCCATCGCCGAGCGCGCGGGTGAGGAGATCATGCGCCACTACGGAGGCGCTGTCGCGGTCACCGAGAAAGCGGACCAGAGTCCGGTGACGCTCGCAGACCAGCGCGCCGAGGCGCTGATCCTCGCGGCGTTGAAGGAGTTGATTCCCGACGTGCCGATCGTGGCAGAAGAGCTGTGCGCGGCCGGCGAGGCCCCGGAGGTGGCGGAGCGGTTCGTCCTGGTGGATCCGTTGGACGGCACCAAGGAGTTCATCAGCCGCAACGGCGAGTTCACCGTCAACATCGTTCTCATCGAGGCGGGGCGCCCCGGTCTCGGCGTCGTCCACCTTCCAGCAACCGGGGTCTCCTACTGGACGGCGGGGGAAGACGCGTTCCGCCGCGAGCGAGGTGGGCGCCCGGTGCCGATCTGCTGTCGCAGCGTGAGCGAAGGGGAGCCCGTCGTCGTCGTGGCGAGCCGCTCTCACCGCGATGCCCGGACAGAAGAGTTCATCGCCGGGCTGAACGTGAAGGAAATCGTGTCCGCCGGGTCTTCCCTGAAGCTGTGTCGCGTCGCCGAGGGCACAGCCGACGTGTACCCCCGCTTCGGTAGAACGATGGAGTGGGACATCGCCGCTGGCGATGCCATACTGCGCGCCGCCGGCGGAAGCGTGAGGACCGTCGCGGGCGAGGAGTTCCGCTACGGTAAGCCGGGCTTCGAGAACCCGGCGTTCGTCGCGAGAGGAGGAATCCAGCCGTAGCAGCCGTTCGGCTGCGACGGTCCCCTAGCTGGCTGGCCTCGCCTCCGTTGACTCGAAGAGTGCTCGATTGCACACCCGCAATGGGACTTGGGCTGACGGTTTCGGGCGTTGAAGTCAGTTCGGCAGGAGGCTTATCGGCCTGTCGAGCGTGTCGAGACAGCGGCAGTCGGCGGATTCGCGTGATCGACGCGCAGGTGTGGCGTCCAGGTGGGACGACGGTCAAGCTCGCGGTTCAGGCTGCGTCGCGGACGAGGTACGGCAGTGACGGCGTCTCTGGATCGACGAAGGCGATCCTCACCGGAAGCGGGTCGGTCCGCTGTCCGGCAGCAGCTCGTGGCAGCTCGACCGGCTCGGGCTTTGGCTTCGGCATCTCGAAGTACACCTCGGCCGGTGTGGCTCCGTCGAGGGAGGCATGCGGTCTGAAGTAGGCGTAGTGCTGAACGACGAGGATGAGCCTTCGTTCGAGCTTGCGAGGCGAGGCCGTGAAGCGCGAACGAAGGCTCGTCGTGTTCTTGATGGTCTTCCAGAAGCGCTCGATGACGGCGATCGATCCGTGCTGGCCGACTGCGCCAAAGCGTTGCCGGATCCGGAGGCGTTTGACGGCCTTCGTGAAGGCGCGGCCCTTGAACTAGCCTCCCTGGTCCGTGACGAGGTGGCGGGGCTTTCCAAACTGCTGGGTCGCACGCCGAAGCAGGGCCGCCATGTCTTCGGCGGTCGGTCTCAGGAGGCAGAGCCTGAGCATGACGGGCATTCTGGAGAAGTTGTCTATGATGCCGGCGAGCTCGATCGAGAATCCGAACAGCATGGGTATCTCAGTGAGATCCATGGACCAGACGTGGTTCGGGTAGTCGGCGATGACGTGGAGACTCTCGATCGGCGGCTCGGGCATACGGGTCGGCTTCTCCTTCCGAATCCGACCCACTGTCCTGGACGAGATCCTGAGTCCTTCCCTGGCGAGCATGCGTACGATGCCGTCGTCGCCGACTCCGAGAGCGACGAGGGTTTGAGTCAGTTCCCGGACGACGTTGGCGTATCTCCTGAGTGGGGGATCGCAGCGTGCCGCCGCGCCGATCCTGTCGGGCGTGGGGTTCAGGGCGAATTCTCCCACCCATCTGACCACGGTGTTCACGGTGATGCGGAACTTGGCTGCTATGTCCTCAACAGTGAATCCCAAGAGGTTCATCAGAGCCAGGATCCTGAGCCTGGCGTCGGGGCTGTAGTGGGGTCTTTCCCTTGGGCGGATCCGATCGAGCCGGGCCTGGAGGATTCCGTTCGTCTGACGCTCGGCTTCGAGCTGGGTCCGAAGCTCGAGGATCTCGGCGGCGAGCCGGCCTTCCGTTTCGGACCCGGCATCTGCTCCGACGATGTTTCGTCGGATCACCTCCCTGAGGAGGCGTGTCGCCTTGAGCAGGGTTCTGGAGAGCCGTTTTTCGTAACGATGCCGGCGGAATCGTTCGAAGCGATCGGATGCGGGCATCGGACAGGCTGTCGCGCCGTCTCGGGCCGGTCAAGCGAAGGCTCACTATGTGGCCGATCTTCCCGCATTCCTACGGTGACCTGCGGGAGGAAGATCGCCTTCGGTCAGTGCGGCGTCAAGGGTGTTCGCTGCGCTCCACTTTCGCTACGCGAAAGCTGCGCCCTTGACCCCTCCCTCCCTTCGGCGTGAGGAGACCCGCAGGCCACCTACGGCTTGCGGAAAGGAATCTCATGTCTCAACACGCCTTCCGTTCCCGCCCGTCGTTTCAGGCGCTCGATTTCGGCCTTCGCGTCCGCATCGAGGCGCATCCGGCGCAACGCACGATCTTCTCGGGCGCCGAGAACTTCACAATCCAGGAGCTCACGTCGGAGCTGGCCGAGCTGGTCTCGGAGCTTCGCGTCAGGAGCTTCTCGATCCGTCACGATCTGGAGCGTGTGACGCAGGCGCTTCAGGTCAACGTCGAATGCGGCTTCTGGCCGTTGGCTCGGAGAGCAGCACTCGACCTCTCGGGTTTACTGAAGGGCGCTCGTCGCTTCGCCGATCCGGAGCTGTGCTATCGAGGCTCCGAGTGCGCTTCGCACGTTGCCGATCTGTGCGCCCGGGAGGTGCGCTGATGCGTCCCGTACAGGCGTATCCGGTCCCTCCTGGTTCCGCGGCGGACCTTGTGGCGACGGCGGCTTCGGCCGCCGTTGCCGTTTCAGCGCCGGATCATGTTGATACCGATGCCGAACCGCAGCTCGATGCGAACAAGCTCCACGTCTACCACGTGGCCATCGAGCTTCACACGCTGTGCTCGTCGCTGGTACCCGCGCTCAAGCGCATCGTACGGGACCAGCTGGAGCGAGCGTCCCTCAGCGTTGTGCTCAACATCGCCGAGGCCGGAGGACGCCGGTCGCGGCGTGACAAGGCGAGGTTCTACGCGATCGCGCGAGGCAGTGCCACCGAGGTCGCCGCGCTGCTGGATGTGCTCCTTGCACGGAGGCTGGCTTCCCCGGCCTCGGTCCGCACCGGGCGAAGGTTAGCGATCCGGTGCGTACAAATGCTCACGAAGGTTCATCAGAGGCTGGGGTGAGGCCGAGGGCGCGCATCGGCCCCGATCGGGGCCTTCTGTGCGCTCTTTGCTCTTTGTCGGCCGTATCCCGGCCCAGCTCGGCAGTGTCGTGTGGTCGCCCGTCGGATCGGCTCCCGAACCTGGCCCTAGAGAGTGTTCTGGAGGGCCTGCTCGACGAGGGTGGACTGCGTGACGCCTCGATCGGCCGCGCTTCGCTTCAACCGCTTGTAGGTCTCTGGCGTCAGGTAGAACTTGGCTTGTACCGTCTCGCGCCGAGCCGGTGCCTCTTCGAGCACCTCGGCGAAGATCCGATTCACCTTGGCCAGGTCCTTGGAGTTGAAGGCCATGCCCAGGTCGAACCAGTACTCGCCGCTGGGCAGGCACCTGAGCCCTTTGACGGCGTAGCCCTTGTTGACCTCCTTGAGGCGGCGATTGAGTCGAGCCTGCAATTGCTTCACGCTCATGATTCTTCTCCCACAACAATCTCCATTCCCGAGTCGACGAGGATGGCGATGGCATCTTGGTCGGCGAGCGCACAGACCCGTTCCGCTAGGTGCACCAGGCTCTGCCGATGTTTCTTGAGTTCGGCACCACTGCAGAAGGCCCACACCTCCTCGACCTCTTCGACCGTGACGCCGCTTCCCGAGCTCCAGCGGCCGTGCAGCCGGGGCCGAATCTGCATGCGATCCGACGTGCTGCCCGAGAAAGCCCCAGCAAACCAGTCGTCGACGACACGGCGTGTCCGGTTGCGCACCCGGGAAGGCAGCGGTCTGCCGCGGCGGTCAATCGATGGCAACAGCAGCCCCAGGCAGTGGGGCAGTCGCTTCACGATCGGCATGAGTACTCTAGTACCCTCATGGTCCTATAGTACTGGTGACCAGGGGTCAGGACAACCAAGGTGCGGCGAGGCGACGAAGAGGGCCAACGGCGTCACCGGTCACGCCTATGTCGTCGAATCAGGCGGTGCGCGGCTCGGGTTCAGTAGCCGCGATCATCCTCTCTGCCTCCCCCAGACCCCCTCCCGACGGATCCATGAGCCGCGGGAGGGGGCTCGGGTCACGTGGCACGTTCACGGCGCGAGAGCGTCGGTCGTGGGTCTGGCCCTCTCGCGGGGCTGGTCGAGACCATCACCGACCCTCGCAACAAGACGACGATCCTTGCGTACGACAGCCTGGGCCGACTCGACTCGGTCACCGATCCTCTCAATAACGCGACGCTTTTCAGCTACGACGCCCTCGGGCGGCGCACCACGGTGACCGATCCGCTGACGAACACGACAGAGACGAGGTACGACGCCCGCGGCCGGGTGACCCAGATCATCAACCCGGACGGGACCAGCACCCGATTCAACTACGACCAGGCCGGGCGTCGCGAAGCCGTCATCGACCCGCTGTCCCGCAAGACGAGCTACGTCTACGACCCGTACGGTCGTCTGGCATCCGTCGTCGACCCGATCGATGGCGAGACCCGCTACGGATACGACCTTCGGTCCAATCTCACTTCATTGACCGATGCGAAGGACCAGGCGACGGCGTTCTCGTATGACGCCTTCAGCCGAGTCGATCAGGTGACGTACCCAGCAGGCGCCTCGGAGTCGTTCACGTACGACGTCGTGGGACGTCTCGGGACGAAGACGGATCGGAACGGAACGATCACGACGTATTCGTACGACGCCCTCGGCCGGTTGACCGGCAAGACCCACACCGACGGCACTCCGGCAGTCAGTTACACGTACGATGAGGTGGGCCGGCTCGAGACAGCAGGAAACGGCAGCGACACCCTGACGTGGGTCTACGACCTGGCCGGGCAGTTGACCAGCGAGCAGAGCGCCTTCAACAGCTCTACTGTGGCCTACAGTTACGATGACGGAGGGAACCGGCTCAGCGTTTCGATCGATGGCACTCTATTCGTCAGCTACGGGTACGACGATGCTTCGCGCCTCACGGCAATCACCCGTGGTTCGGACGTGTTTTCCCTCGGATACGACAACGCTTCTCGTCGCACCTCGATGACGTACCCCAACAACGTCGTCACGAGTTACGGCTACGACGGGAACTCACGGCTGACGTCGCTTGCGGCGAATCTCGGCGCCACGCCGATCACGAGTTTCGGCTACGCCTACGACGATGCCGGCAACCGGACCAGCAAGGCGACACTCGACCACACCGAGGACTACACCTACGACCCTCTCTATCGGTTGACAAGTGCTGAGCGGACCGGCGCTGGTACCAATCGGTGGCACTATGGGTACGATGCCGTCGGGAACAGAACCAGCTATCAGGTCGGTGAGAGTCAGGCCATGACTTCGACGCATAACTCCCGCAATCAGCTGCAGAGTCAGGATGTCGGCGGCCCGCTGCGGGTCAGAGGGAGTCTCGATGAGCCGGGAACGGTCACCGTCAACGGTAACCCGCCACGCATGCTAGCCGGCGACGTGTTCGAAACGGAACTCGATGCGGCAGCAGGTTTGAACAGCTTCACCGTCCAGGCGACTGACGCGAGCGGCAACATCGCCTCGAGCACGTACGAAGTCACGGTTACGGGGGACACGGCCAGCTAATCGTACGACGCCAACGGCAATCTCACTCAGAAGATCGAAGGATCGGATACCTGGGGTTATGAGTGGAATGCTGAAAACCAACTGAAACGCGTCACGAAGAACAGCGTCGAGGTGGCGACCTTCAAGTACGACCCGCAAGGACGACGAGTCGAGAAAACAGCGAGCGGCTTGAGCCAGGGCTTTACTTACAGTGGCACTGACGTGATTCGCTTGCAGTCCGGTACGAACAGCCGAGAGTACGTGCACGGGTGGTGGATCGATGAGCCTCTAGCGCGGTACGAATCAGGTGGCGGCGTTGCCTACTTCCATGCCGACGCTCTCGGGAGCATTGGCAAGACGAGCGACTCAAGCGGCGCGACCCTGACGACCGTCAGATACTCGCCGTTTGGTACGGTCGAGCTGGGTGCTCCAGAACCGTACGGTTTCACGTCCCGCGAATGGGACAACGACATCGATCTCGCTTACTACCGGGCACGCTACTACGACGCTGATACAGCTCGTTTTGTAAGTGAGGATCCGATCGGTTTCGAAGCAGGCATCAACTTCTACACCTACGTCTTCAACAATCCGGCACTATTCGTCGACCCGTCAGGCCTTGAGGTCTATGAATGTCAACGACCGATACGCCCTGCCCCGGGAGTTGAGTGGGAATCGATTTCCACGGATTCCTTTGGAGCACCGAATACGACAAGTCCTATAGCTTCGGACCATCGTTCACCGGTGGTCGCGTCAAAACCGACGACGACCCCGGCTTGAATCCGAACGGCAAGCCGACTGAGCCGTTCCAATGTACGCCGCTCAACAATTCCCCTTGCTTCGAGAACTGCGTGTGCAAGCTGATCGTGTCCCACAAGAAGAGCGGGCCGCCTTTCAAGTACAAGGGCTCCAACATGTGCTGGGACGCGGTCGCATGGGTTCGCAGAGTATGCCAAGCCGAGTGCTCCACAGAGAAGGGCCAGAAATGAAGCAGGCCCTCCTCCTCGCAGCCGCACTTGTCAGTGTCGTGGCGTCGGTTGGTCTGCCGGTCCAGAAAGAGGAACCCGAGCCGGCTGTCCGAGGCCGACCTGTTAGTGCGTGGATTTCTAGTTTGGAGGATGCGGATATCGACGTGCGCCTGAGCGCTGCGTCCGCGCTCGTTGAGATCGGAGAAGCAGGGGTACCGTTTCTCGTCCAGGCTCTTCATGCAGCGGACAACGAGAAGCAGACACGGTTGCTGACGGCCCTCAGCGGGATCGGTAGATCCGCTCGTTCGGCCGCTCCCGCTGTGACTGAGATGCTCTCGGATGACTCAGCAGCTGTAAGGATGGTGGCCGCGGCCGCTCTGGTGGCCATTGACTGCGAGTTGCAGGACCGCGCTTGGCCTACGCGACTCGAGGCTCTTCGGAGTGGATCAGGAGAAGTGTCTTTGGCGGTGACTACCGTCGGCTACCTCGGCGCGGACGCCGGGCCTGCGGTTCCAGGCCTCATTGCCCTTCTGGACAGCCCGGACGCTGGCCTGCGGCTCGAAGTCATTAACGCGTTGTGGAAGATCGGGCCATCGGCGGAGAGCGCAAGCTCAGCCTTGGAAGCGGCAGCTCTCAGAGGAGGTCGGGAAGGGGAATCGGCGACAACGGCCCTTCGTACGATTCTTGGCGAGGCGGCGGTGCCGAGCCTAGGGTGCAGGAAAGATCGGCGTTAGCAAAGAGGGGCTGGTAGGTGGGGCCGTGTCTGGCAGTATGTGAATCGAGCGGACAGGGGCAACGGCCGCGCGTATCGGTCCGGCCCGGCTTGGATTGAGGTGGGTCGATCTGGTGCAACGATAGGCTGAACAAACCCACAATCCCTCTGGGCGGGGTGGGGGATAAGCAGCTGGCCGGGCCCGAGATTTCCGGCAACCCAGGCTCTTCGGGGGGTCGCCTGCGCCCTTGGTCGTGCTACGTTCAAAGCAGCATGACAACCGCAGTCTCGAATGGCGACAGGCCCCGACCCAGAGCGAGCCTGGGACTCCTTGAGAGGGCCTACTCCCGTCCGACTATCGTGATCCCTGATGCTAGGCAGATCCGAAGCTTGGACAAGCGGTAGGCCTGCACACCCGCAATGGGACTTGGGCTGACGGTTTCGGGCGTTGAAGTCAGTTCGGCAGGAGGCTTATCGGCCTGTCGAGCGTGTCGAGACAGCGGCAGTCGGCGGATTCGCGTGATCGACGCGCAGGTGTGGCGTCCAGGTGGGACGACGGTCAAGCTCGCGGTTCAGGCTGCGTCGCGGACGAGGTACGGCAGTGACGGCGTCTCTGGATCGACGAAGGCGATCCTCACCGGAAGCGGGTCGGTCCGCTGTCCGGCAGCAGCTCGTGGCAGCTCGACCGGCTCGGGCTTTGGCTTCGGCATCTCGAAGTACACCTCGGCCGGTGTGGCTCCGTCGAGGGAGGCATGCGGTCTGAAGTAGGCGTAGTGCTGAACGACGAGGATGAGCCTTCGTTCGAGCTTGCGAGGCGAGGCCGTGAAGCGCGAACGAAGGCTCGTCGTGTTCTTGATGGTCTTCCAGAAGCGCTCGATGACGGCGATCGATCCGTGCTGGCCGACTGCGCCAAAGCGTTGCCGGATCCGGAGGCGTTTGACGGCCTTCGTGAAGGCGCGGCCCTTGAACTAGCCTCCCTGGTCCGTGACGAGGTGGCGGGGCTTTCCAAACTGCTGGGTCGCACGCCGAAGCAGGGCCGCCATGTCTTCGGCGGTCGGTCTCAGGAGGCAGAGCCTGAGCATGACGGGCATTCTGGAGAAGTTGTCTATGATGCCGGCGAGCTCGATCGAGAATCCGAACAGCATGGGTATCTCAGTGAGATCCATGGACCAGACGTGGTTCGGGTAGTCGGCGATGACGTGGAGACTCTCGATCGGCGGCTCGGGCATACGGGTCGGCTTCTCCTTCCGAATCCGACCCACTGTCCTGGACGAGATCCTGAGTCCTTCCCTGGCGAGCATGCGTACGATGCCGTCGTCGCCGACTCCGAGAGCGACGAGGGTTTGAGTCAGTTCCCGGACGACGTTGGCGTATCTCCTGAGTGGGGGATCGCAGCGTGCCGCCGCGCCGATCCTGTCGGGCGTGGGGTTCAGGGCGAATTCTCCCACCCATCTGACCACGGTGTTCACGGTGATGCGGAACTTGGCTGCTATGTCCTCAACAGTGAATCCCAAGAGGTTCATCAGAGCCAGGATCCTGAGCCTGGCGTCGGGGCTGTAGTGGGGTCTTTCCCTTGGGCGGATCCGATCGAGCCGGGCCTGGAGGATTCCGTTCGTCTGACGCTCGGCTTCGAGCTGGGTCCGAAGCTCGAGGATCTCGGCGGCGAGCCGGCCTTCCGTTTCGGACCCGGCATCTGCTCCGACGATGTTTCGTCGGATCACCTCCCTGAGGAGGCGTGTCGCCTTGAGCAGGGTTCTGGAGAGCCGTTTTTCGTAACGATGCCGGCGGAATCGTTCGAAGCGATCGGATGCGGGCATCGGACAGGCTGTCGCGCCGTCTCGGGCCGGTCAAGCGAAGGCTCACTATGTGGCCGATCCTCATGTGGCCGATCCTCCCGCATTCCTACGGTGACCTGCACACTCGCAATGGGATTTGCCGCGCCAGTTTCGGCCGTTGAAGTCAGTTCGGCCGGAGCTCGGTCGGCCAGCTCGAGAGTGACGGCAGCGGCGAGATCCGCGTAGTCCACGCGCAGGGGTGGCGTTCGAATGGACGCGGTCAGCTCGGCGGTTCAGGCTGCGTTGCGCACGAGGTACGGCAATGACGGCGTTTCTCGATCGACGAAGGCGATCCTCACGGGCAGCGGGCCAGTGCCTCGTCCGGCAGCCGCTCGAGGCAGCTCGACTGGTTCGGGTTTCGGCTTCGGCGTCTCGAAGTACACCTCGGCCGGTGTCGCTCCGGCGAGTGAGGCGTGCGGTCTGAAGTAGGCGTAGTGCTGAACGACGAGGGTGAGCCTTCGTTCGAGCTTGCGTGGCGAGGCCGTGAAGCGCGAACGAAGGCTCGTCGTGTTTTTGATTGTCTTCCAGAAGCGCTCCATAATGGCGATCGATCCGTGTTTGTCGACGGCGCCGAAGCGTTGCCGGATCCGGAGGCGTGCAACTTCGTTTCTGAAGGTCTGGCCCGTGAACTGGCCTCCCTGGTCGGTGACGAGGTGGCGGGGCCGTCCGAAGCGCCGGGTCGCACGCCGGAGCAGGGCTGCCATGTCCGCGGCAGTCGGTCTATTGAAGTAGAGGCGAAGCATGACGGGCATTCTGGAGAAGTTGTCGATGACGCCCGCGAGCTCGATCGAGAACCCGAACAGCATCGGAATCTCCGTCATGTCCATCGACCAGACATGGTTGGGAAAGTCGCGATGACGCGGAGCTTCTCGTTCGGCGGCTCCGGCATGCGGGTCGGCTTCTCCTTCCGAATCCTTCCGACGGTCCTGGACGATATCCTGAGTCCTTCTCGGGCGAGCATCCGCACGATGCGGTCGTCGCCAATCCCGAGAGCCACGGGGGGTTCGAGTGAGCTCACGCACGACGTCGGCATACCGCCTGAGGGGTCGATCACACCTGGCCGCCGCGCCGATCTTGACGGGCGTGGGATTGAGAGCCAGTTCTCCCACCCATCTGGACACCGTGGTCGCGGTGATCCGGAACCTGTGTGCGATGTCGTCGATGCTCATTCCCAGGAGATTCATGAGGGTCAGTATCCTGAAGCGGGCCGCGGGATTGTAGTGAGGCCTTTGCCTGGGACGGATGCGGTCGAGCCGGGCCTGGAGGATGGCGTTCGTCTGGCGCTCAGCTTCGAGCCGTGCCCGAAGCTCGACGATCTCGGCGGCGAGCCGGGCGTGCGTATCGGACCCGGCATCTGCTCCAACGATGTTGCGGCGGATCGTGTCCCTGAGCAGGCGCGTGGCCTTGAGCAGGACTCTCGCGAGACGTTTTTCGGAGCGATGCTGGCGGAATCGTTCGAAGCGGGTGGATGCGGGCATCGGGCAGGCTGTGGCGCCGCCTCGGGCGCGTCAAACGAAGGCGCGGCATCTGGGCCTCCCTCTCCGCAGTCCTACGGTGACATGCGGGAGGAAGATCGCCTTCGGTCGGTGCGGCGTCAAGGGTGTTCGCTGCGCTCCCACTTTCGCTACGCGAAAGCTGCGACCGAGGCGCTGGTCGACGGGCACCCGGAGCGTGTTGGTGCCGTCGCGATAGAGTTGCGCCTACACGGGCGCGCCCTTGCGATACGGCAACTGGGGGCTCGGCTCCCGGATCTGGGCGATCTGGGGTAGGTCCTCTTCCGCCATGCGCACGAAGGGCTCGACGATCTCTGGATCGAACTGCTTTCCGCTGTCGGTCGTCAGGCGTTCGAGCGCGACCTCGAGCGGCAGGCCCTTGCGGTAGCAGCGATCGGACACCATGGCGTCGAACGAATCGACGACGGTAACTATGCGAGCCCCGAGCGGAATCTGGTCGCCCTTCAATCCGCCCGGGTAGCCGCGGCCGTCGAAGCGCTCATGGTGGTGCAGCGCGAACAGGCTGGCGGACTCGAAGCCCGGGAACGAGCGGAGTATCGCCCAGCCGTACTCGGGATGCTGATTCATCTCCAACCGCTCGGTGTCGGAAAGCGCCCCGCGCTTGCCGAGAATGCTGTCTGGGACGCCCACCTTCCCGATGTTGTGGAGCAGGCAAGCGACCTCGACGTTGTGCTGGTCGCTCTCGTCGAGTCCGAAGTCGACGGCGACCCGCACCGCCCACTCGGCCAGCCGGGTGCTGTGGCAGCCCGTGTTGATGTCCCGTAGGTCCAACAGCTGATTCAGCCCTCGGACGACGGCGTCTCGGTACTGGCGCACCTGCTCTTCCAGATGCTTGACGCGCAGCTCCGGGGAGTCGCTCGGGCTCACTCGCTTCGGTCCGGCAGCGCTAGACGTGCCGCCTGCTTCGCCTTGAGAGTGTCTCTTTGTATCTTCAATATTTAAAGCGGACCCGGTTTTCTTGGACACGAAACTAGGGAAAGTCATCTTGTTCAAGGAGACTCGATCGATGAAGCAGGTCAGGCGCAAGAGGTCTGAGAGGAAGAAGGGAGTGGGCGACCGGAGTTTCGCCCACCGGCGGCGCGGTGGTGGGCGCCTTGGGTCCCGGGCAGCGTTGGAGCGTGGCGCGCAAGCGGGAGGTCGCACTGCGGCTGCTGCGCGGGGAGTCACTCGAAGCGCTGTCTCGTGAGCTGTCCGTGGAGATGCACCGGCTGCAGCGCTGGCGTGATCAAGCCATGGCCGGGATCGACGAGTCGCTGCGGGAGCGCAATGGCGACCCGCTGAAGGTGGAGCTGGACGCGGCGGTCAAGCGGGTGGGCGAGCTCAGCATGGAGAACGAGCTGTTGCGGAAGAAGATCGGGGCGGCCCGCCCTTTGGCCTTCGGGAGGTCGCGGCGATGAGTGCGGCGATCTCCCCTGCGACAGGCCGGGCCTACGGGGTGGAGCGGGTGTGCCGGGTGTGGAAGCTGGCCCGCTCGAGCTACTACTCCCAGCTCGGCGAGGCGGCTCCCGAGATGGTCCGCGCTGGCCGACGTGGTCCCAAGCCCAAGGTGTCTGACGAGGAGCTGTTGCGGCTGATCCGAGAGGACCTGGCGGCCTCGCCGTTCGTAGGAGAAGGACATCGCAAGGTCTGGGCGCGGCTCAAGGTGCTGCGCCAGGTGCGCGTGTCGCGCAAGCGGGTGCTGCGGATCATGCGTGAGCACCACCTGCTGTCGCCGCGTCGGGTACGCCAGGGCGAGGGGCTGCTCCACGAGGTAAAGCGGACCCGGTTTTCTTGGACACGAAACTAGGGAAAGTCATCTTGTTCAAGGAGACTCGATCGATGAAGCAGGTCAGGCGCAAGAGGTCTGAGAGGAAGAAGGGAGTGGGCGAGACGGAGGGAGCCCGGAGGGCGACCGGAGTTTCGCCCACCGGCGGCGCGGTGGTGGGCGCCTTGGGTCCCGGGCAGCGTTGGAGCGTGGCGCGCAAGCGGGAGGTCGCACTGCGGCTGCTGCGCGGGGAGTCACTCGAAGCGCTGTCTCGTGAGCTGTCCGTGGAGATGCACCGGCTGCAGCGCTGGCGTGATCAAGCCATGGCCGGGATCGACGAGTCGCTGCGGGAGCGCAATGGCGACCCGCTGAAGGTGGAGCTGGACGCGGCGGTCAAGCGGGTGGGCGAGCTCAGCATGGAGAACGAGCTGTTGCGGAAGAAGATCGGGGCGGCCCGCCCTTTGGCCTTCGGGAGGTCGCGGCGATGAGTGCGGCGATCTCCCCTGCGACAGGCCGGGCCTACGGGGTGGAGCGGGTGTGCCGGGTGTGGAAGCTGGCCCGCTCGAGCTACTACTCCCAGCTCGGCGAGGCGGCTCCCGAGATGGTCCGCGCTGGCCGACGTGGTCCCAAGCCCAAGGTGTCTGACGAGGAGCTGTTGCGGCTGATCCGAGAGGACCTGGCGGCCTCGCCGTTCGTAGGAGAAGGACATCGCAAGGTCTGGGCGCGGCTCAAGGTGCTGCGCCAGGTGCGCGTGTCGCGCAAGCGGGTGCTGCGGATCATGCGTGAGCACCACCTGCTGTCGCCGCGTCGGGTACGCCAGGGCGAGGGGCTGCTCCACGAGGGGACGATCACAACCGATGCGCCCAACCTGATGTGGGGGACGGACGGGGCGAGAGTTCTCACGGCAAAGGACGGCTGGGGCTGGATCTTCGTCGGCGTCGAGCACTTCAACAGCGAGTGCGTCGGCTACCACGTGTGCAAGAAGGGGACGCGCTACGAGGCCCTCCAGCCCATCGCCATGGGGCTGACGCAGCTCTTCGGCTCGGTCGAGGCGGGTGTGGCTCGTGGCCTCGAGCTGCGCATGGACCACGGGACGCAGTACCTCTCGGACCACTTCCTCAACCAGCTGCGTTTCTGGGGCATCACGCCCAGCTTCGCCTTCGTCGAACAGCCGCAGACCAACGGAGTGGCCGAGCGTTTCATCCGGACTCTCAAGGAACAGATCATTCATGGCCGCGTCTTCCACACCCTCGAGGAGGTGCGCCAGGCCGTGGCTGCCTTCGTCAAGCGCTACAACCAGCAGTGGCGCGTCGAGAAGCTGGGATTCCTCACCCCGCGCGAGGCCCGCGACCAGCACGGCCAGGGGAAGGCCGCGTGAACCTCGAGGTCATCAAAGAGGGGCTACCCCAGGTATGGACTCACCCCGCCGCGTCGATCCTGGGGCATCCTCGTGCGTCGTTTTCGGGATCGTCTGCCAAACGAACCCGAGATCGTCAAACTGGTGTCCAAGAAACCGGGCGCGGTACAGTATCTTCAATATTTTGATGGACTTACGGTCGAACTCGACGGCCGCAGACAGAACCTCGTAGCAGCTTAGTGTATTGTTACCCTATTAAGGGTGCCGGAAGGCCCTGAAAAATATAGGGATACCGCGGAATTAACATCTTGGGTGGGAGCCTTGCGCCTTGTTTTCGCGACGGTCAGGTCGGCCGGAAGCCGTTTGACGGATTACTCGGCCCTCAACACCACAACCGGATCCACATCTGCAGCCTGGCGCGCGGGCAGATAGGTGGCCAGCGCCGCTGCGGAGCCGAGCGCCAGGAGTACGGTGACATACACGCTGAGATCGTTCGCGGCCACTCCGTAGAGCTGGCTCGATAAGAGACGCGACGAGGCGAAGGCGAGCGCCAGACCGAGCGCCAATCCCGCCACGGTCACGCGGATCGACTCCCCGGCGATGCGGGCCAGCAGGTCGCGCCGGCGCGCTCCCAGCGCCACGCGGATCGCCAGCTCATGAGCCCGTAGTCTCGCCCAGTACGCCATCACGCTGTAGATCCCAAGCATCGCGAGCAGCAGTGCCACGCCTGCGAAGCCGCTCATCAGCAGGGCGTAGAAGCGCGGTTCGTTCTCCCGCTCGGCCAGCTTGTGGTCGAGAGTGGCAATTTCGAACAGGGGGAGGTTCGGGTCGAGCCTCTTCGCGACTTCCCAGACTTCCGCAGTGAGGCTCGCTGCCGGTCGACTGGTCCAGAGCATGATTCCCATCTGGTAGCCGGTGACCTGATCCAGGGGTCTCGCCCCCCTGGCGCCCCTGCGGAAGCGCTTCCCAAGGGGGTCGTCTCCCGGCCACATCTTGTCGGCGAGAGACTCGCTCACCACCGTGACCCAGGGAGCGCCGTCACGGTCCGTCTCGGCGATCTCTCTGCCGCGCAGCAGCGGCACCTGAAGCTGTCCGAGCGACCCCGGAGTCACCAGGTTCATGTGGGCGAGAACCAGCTCGTCTGGATTCTCGCCCGTCGTCCCCTCCGGGATCAGCCAGGCGTAGGGCTCGCCCCAGCCCGGCAGCCGCGGCGACCAGAGATGCGCCGCATCGACTCCGGCGATCGTTTTGAGATCCGAGACGAACCGACGACTGAATTCACGTCGATCGTCGAACGTCTCGTACCTGGCCCTCGGGATGTCAACGTACATAGTCAGGACATCGTGGCTCCGGAACCCGAGGTCGGTCCGGTGGAACTCCTGAAAGCTGCGGACCATTAAGCCCGTGACGACCAGGACGATGGCCGCAACCGCCAGCTCGCCAGTGACCAGGACTTTGAGGGCGCGAACGGAGCGCTGCGGCAGGCTCGCTCCGACGCCCAAAGAATCCCGCACGGCTTGCTGCACCCCCCGCAGCGCCGGCACCAGACCGAGCGCGATCCCGGCCAGCAGCGTCAGAGCGCTTGCGCAAAACAGAGCCCGCCCGTCGACCAGGATGTGGACGAACCCAGGCACGGGGAGAGGATTCAAGGGCACGAGCGTGTTGACACACAGATAGGCGACCAGAGCCCCGATCAACCCGCCGGAGATCGCCAGCACGGCGCTCTCCAGAAACAGCTGCCGGACGAGACGAGGCAGTCCCGCTCCGACGGCCTGGCGAATGGCCATCTCTCGTTGGCGTTCCATCGCTCGCATCAAGAGCAGAATGGCGATGTTGGCGCAGCCGATCAGCAGCAGAAGGGCAGCGGCGAGACCGAGGACGAGAACGGCCCAGCGGAGGCGGCCGAAACCGGAGAGGTAGTCCTGGACGGTGGAGACGTCGATCTCGTGGCCCTCGTTCGTCGCGGGGTGCTCCCGTCCGAGTTGCTCGGCGACCGGCTGCATGGCCGCTCGAGCTTGCTCGACGGTCAAATTGGGCTTCAGCCTGGCGACGCCGGTCATCCAGCGACCCTTCCGATCCTCTAGGTAGAAGGGGTGCACGGCGACTCCGACCATGCTGACGGGAATCCACACGTCGGTGGGCTGCAGGACGTCCGCGACGAAAGCGACGTCCTCGAACTCCGGAGGAAGCACTCCCACGACGGTGTAGGGGCGGCCATTCAGGACGATGTTGGAGTCGAGGACCTTCGGGTCGCCTCCGAAACGGCGGCGCCAGAAACCATCGCTGAGGATCGCGACCGGATGTCCTCCCGGCTTCTCCTCCTCTTCCGGGCGGAAGGTACGGCCGAGGCTGGGTGTCGCACCCAGCACCTCGAAGTAGGCGGGTGAGACGAAAGTCCCCCCCCCACGCTCGGGCCGCTCCCCGCCAGACAAGCTGAGGGCCTGCCCCGCGCCGAACGAAGCCACATCTTCGAAGACGTCGTTTCGCTCTCTCCAGTCTTTGATTTCCAGGTAAGAGGCCGCACCGCGAAGCAGCCCTGCCTCGGCGTGGTTGATGGTCAGCGCCACGATGTCCTCCGCCGCGGGGTAGGGAAGTGGGCGGAGCAGCACGGCGTCGGCGATGCTGAAGACCGCCGTCGTCGTTCCGATCCCCACGCCGAGCGTCAGAATCACGGCGACGGCGAAGCCGCGCCGGCGCGAGAGCATGCGGAACGCGTAGCGGAGGTCCTGAGTCAGCATGCCGGAAGCCTTCCTTGTGGTCGGTCGGAGCGCGCTCCAGGGTTGGGCGGGGTCTCGAATCCCACAGCCGCGACTCCAGCGGCTTTCGTTGCTCGACCAGGTGATCGGTGGGCGGGCCTTTCGGCGCGAGGGGAAAGCGAAGCGTGGAGCGCACCGGAAGCGCCCGCTACTCCGGTGAGTGCTAGCACCAAAGATCTCCTCTGGTTGCCAAGGATAGGCGGCTCGGCGGCGCCTTGCCACACCCGGTCGAGCGAAGCGTGACTTGGATCACACACCGAGAACCCGACAGCTTCGACCGGCGCAAACATCGCCGCTTGCCCCCGTTCCGTTTCGTCCGCGACGCTCCTAGGCTGCTTCCTTTCCGGTTCCTTCGGCGGAACCGACCTTGCCCACCAGAACGAAAGGCGCCCAATGGAACGGATGGGGGTACTCCTCCCGCAGGCTGCTCATGGCCTGGGAGAGCGCTTCCGTCAGCCTGGCGCCACCTTGATAGCGCTTGTAGAAATCCTTCATGAACGACGCGGTACTGCGGTCGTTCACGTCCCAAAGAGTGACCAGCGCCGTTCGGGCCCCGGCGTAGAGCAGGCCGCGCACGAGCCCGAGCAACTCGTCTCCCCCCTCGACGACGTTCAGACCAGTCCCGCAGCCGCTGAGTGTCACGAGGTCGCTCTCGAGTTCGAGCTGGTACAGGTCGAAGAGGCTGAGGCGAGACCCCTGGAGGCTCTCCGACACGCTCACAGCCTCATCGCGGATGTGAGGGGTGGCGGGGTCCGGAACGCCCAGGACGAGTGACTCGGCGGCCTGGCTCGCGGGTTTGGCCGAGCAGAGGTGATGGATGCTCGCGCTCGGGGCGTAAGAGATCTCGAAGTCGTCCAGTAGATAGTGGTCGCCGTCGTGGAGGGCGTGGAAAGGCAGATAGTGAAGGAACGAGTGCGGGACGATGACGAGCCGGCGCGTTGTGAGTCGATCTCTGATGGGGGCGAGCAGCTCGTCGTACATTTCCTTCAGGTGGGTCAGCGTAGCCTGCGTGAGGGCGGGACCGAACTGCTTTACGTAGCCGTCGCCGAGGCGGAACTTCGACAGCTGAAAGCGCAGCAACCTCAACAGGTGACGGGCCTTTTCGACGGGCGTGAGCTTGATGATGTCGACCGAGTGCCTCGTGACGACCGCCACGACGAACGTGTCTCGGGCGGCGTAGTACTCCAGGAGCGTAGTGTCTTCGTCGAGCTTCGAGCGGATCGTCGCGACGTCAAGCGTTCCGGCGGCCTGCAGCGATGTGAACTCCTCGTCGGTCCGGCTCAGCTCGCGAAGGGTGCGTAGCAACTCCGCCTCGCGATCGCGGGTCTCGCGCTGCAGCTCCGCCAGCCCTTCGCGCGAAAGCTTTTCCTGGCGCAGCTCGGCGAGGTCGATCTTTCTGTAGTACCAGTTGAGCTCTTGTCGCAGGCCGTGGACGTCCTCGACAAGCTGGCTCTGAGCCGCCGACCGCGCCGGAAGAGCGTGCGCGCGAAAGGCCATTAGGTCTGCGAGGGCCCTCGACTTGGACTCCTCGATGTAGCGAAGTGTCGTCTCGAGCGCTCCCGCTCCTGTCTCGTTCTCGAGTGTCAGCGAGACGAGCCCCTCGTACACGGCCACCTTGTCCTTGAGAAAACCGACCTTCAGCTCGTCCTGGGCCAGATAGCTTCTGAGCCTCTCGAGCCGATTGTGAGCCTCCCGGTACGAACCGAGAGCCCTGGGGCCGTTGCCGAGGGCCTCCTCGATTTGACCGTGAAGGAAGTGGGCACGGTAGCTCAACGAAGGGGTCTCGAGCCCCCGCAGCCTCTCGAGCGCCTCGGCGCAGTGGGCGCGCGCCGCGTCGTGTTGACCCAGCTCGAGGTGAATGCGCGCGAGTAGCAGCTCGCACATGGCGGCCTTCGTCGGGACCCCGGATTCCGCGAAAACGGAGAGCGCCGCATCCGCGTAGCGGCGGGCCTCGAAGTGCCGTCCCTCCTGGTGGAGTACGAGGGCGCGATAAGCATCGATGAGGGCCGGCCACGAGTAGTTGTTCTCCCGGGTGAACATCTCACGCGCTTTTTCGAACAGGTCGAGCGCGCGGAACGCCTGACCCTGCCGGCTCGCCCCGATGGCAAGAATCGCCAACGCCTTCGCGGCCTCGTATCCCAGCTGCTGCTTCTCGAAGCCCGCGAACGCCTGCGTCGCGAGATGCATGCCGTCGTCCACGAGATTGAGCTCGAGGAAGAGCTCCGATTGGTCGAGGTCGCAGAGAGAGCGGTGGTAGTCGTCCTTCAGCTCGACCGAGCGCTCTCGAGCGGCTCGATAGAGCTCGATGGCGCGGGTGTATTCGCCGCGAAGGTAGTAGAGGTAGGCGATGTTGTAGTCGGCCTGAGCGATCAAGAGGTATAGGCCATGCTTCGAGCAGTGTTGCCTGGCCCTCTCGTACGCCGTCAGCGCCTCATCAAACTGGTTCAGCCTGATGTGGCACACGGCCAGGTTGTGAAGTGTCACGGCGACATCTTGCGGCTCCAGTGCCGTCGACTGTTGAAGCGCGCTCTGATTCAGCGCCAGGGCTTCTTTAAAGCGGTCCTGTCTGTAGTAGACGTTGGCGAGGTTGACGTCGAGGCGCGCGAGCCGGAGCTGGTCGCCCGCCCTCTCGAAGAGCGCGCGGGCCTCCTCCGCGCGGCGGCTGGTCTCGTCGGGTAGGCCCACGAAGAGGAGGGTCTGGATGGAGCTGCTGAGCGTTCGGCCCAGCTCGACGTCCTCCCCGCCTTCTCTGAGTGCGTCGGCGGCGTCGTCGTATATAGCCAGAGCCTCCCTGTACTTCCCTCGGCAGTGCAGAACGTTTGCTTCGCATCGATCGGCTCGGCCGCGGTGTCTAGCCAGCCCCGCGTTGACGGCCATTTGCCGCGCCACACGGCTGAGTAGGTCGGCACGATCCAAGTCGACGCGCAACGAGCGGGACACGGCGTCACACACTGCGTCGAAGACCTCGTCGCGAAGCAAGTCTCGCTCGGCTGCAAGGAGGGGAGCCAGCTGGCCAGCCTCGGCAGCCTCGGCGAGCCGCTCGACGAGGCCCGCTAGCGGTAGATCGCCGTCGACCAAACTAGAGGTTCAACTCCTCCAGGTTGCGCTGGAGTCGTCGGAGACACCGCCCCCTGATGAAACCCACGGAGCCCTCCGCCACGCCCAGGCGCCGCGCGACTTCCGCGTACTTGAGCGTCGGGTGCTCGTAGAAGAGCATTTCGACAAGCTCTCGGCATCGGCTGGGAAGACGGGCGACGGCCTGGCGGACGAGCGCCTCGCGCTCGAGATCCGCCTCCATCTCGGCTGGCATCGCAACCTGCTCCGCGAGGTCGCCGGCTGGCTGATCGAGATCCCGCAGCCGGCCCTGACGTCTCTTCCAGTGAAAAGCCTTGTGGAAGGTTACGGTTGCAAGCCAGGACTTGAGGTTCTCGGTCTTGCGGAGGCGGGGGAGCTCGTTAAAGAGCTCGGGCAAACTGCCTGAAAGATGTCAGCCGTCTCTTCGGGCGTCGCTCCGTATTTGCGGGGGATGGAATAGACGAGCCGCTTGTACTTCTCTATCAGCGCGTCCCAGGAGCGCTGATCGCCGGACAGGCAAGCCTTGACCAGCCGGGAATCGCTGGCTTGCCGGGTAATCGCCTGGAAGACTCCGCTCATCTGCCGAGGCCCCTGAGTACGCTCCGTTCAAACGCATTCCTTGAGGAGCCAAGATGTTAGCAAAAAGTGATTCGTATCACACCGCCGGCTAGCTAGCGGGGAGCGCGCCAGTAGATCTGGTCCGCGTTCCACAGCAGATAAGGATCTAGGATCGCTGGATCGAGATTGCCGAGCCCCACGCGGTGACCGACGAGAACGTTGGGGCTTATCAGCGGAATGAGTGGCCGCTCCCGTGCAGCGATCTCCTGGACCTCGTCGAAAAGGCGCTTGCGCTCGACCGGATCCAACGTGCTCAGCTGGCGCCGCATCAGCATGTCGATTCTCGCTTCCCAACTCGTGGCCGGCTGCTCCTGGTTGGGGTGCCAGAAGTGGGAGGGGCCGCTCGACAACCATACGTTGAGGGACGCATTGGGATCCACGTCGAATACGCTCAACGTGAGCATGCACGCTTCATAACGTTTCGTCGAAAGCAACCTGTCGGTCATCGCGCGGAACTCGAGGGGCGTGACCTGCACCGAGATGCCGAGCTCGGCGAGGTCCTGCTGAACGATGGTCGCAGTCTGCTGGCGTGCGGCGTGCGTCGAGGCGACCATCAAAGAAAAAGCCACCGCCTCGCCTCGCTCGTCGAGAAGGGCACCGGACTCGTCCCAGCTGAAGCCCAGGGCGCCCAGCTCTCGCCTCGCAACGTCCAGCGTAGCGACCGGCGGCCCGAATGTTGGCGTTAGCCCACAACCTGCTGGCCACGGTCCCTTCGACGGGAGTCGCTCGATTTCGGTAGATGAGCCGCGCGATACCCTCCCTATCGATCGCGGCCGACACGGCCCTGCGGAACCCCGATTGCTCGAACCAGCGCTGGGCTCTCCTCAGCTCCGCAGCCTCGGCCGGCAAGGGATTGAGATTGAAGAACAGCAGCGTCGTACGCAGGCCTGGGCCGAGGTCGAGCATGCGATGCTGATCGCTGTTGCCGGCGCGCAGGTCGTCGAAATCGCCGACACTAGGAGTTGAAATCAAATCGGTTTGTCCCGACCGAAACCGAAGCACCTGCGCGTCCGCAGAGCGCACGAACAGGAAGACGACTTCGTCGAGGTAAGGGAGCCGTACGTTGCTTTCGTCCCGTCTCCAGTAGTGGGGATTTCTCTCGAGCTCAAGCCGTTCACCGGCGACGTAGCGCTTCACGCGGAAGGGGCCAGTGCCGACGATCGAATCAGGGTTGTCCCGCAACGCGAGGGCCTGGCGCAGCCGCCCCGCCCTCGCGAGCGGCTCGAGGAGATGGCTGGGAAGCATCGCCATGCCGTCGAAGAGTCTCTCGGCGGCCGCATAGGGGGCTGCGAGATCGACGGTGACGGTGTGGTCGTCCAGCTTTCCGACGATGATCGGCTTGCCTCCAACGATGAGGAACGGCCGTTGTGGTGAGAGGTTTCGTTCGTCGAGGATCGCGGCGAAGGAGAAGATGACGTCGTCGGCGTCGAAGGGCTCGCCGTCAGAGAAGCGGAGATCTTTCCGCAGCTCGAGCGTGTAGCGCAGACCGTCCGGGGAGAGAGACCAGGACCTGGCGAGGAACGCTTCCGTGCGCAGCGTCGAGCGGTTGATTCGAATCAGGCTCGAGTGGAGTAGAGCCAACACCCGTGTCGAGGCGTTGTCCAACGCGACGAGGGGGTTGAGGGTCGCCGGTTCCGTTGGGAGGGCGACGGTGAGAGTTCCGCCGGAGCGCGCCGCTTCGGTCGGCGAGCGCGCTGGCCGACAGGCCGCGAGCGACGAGACGGCAAGCGCGGCAAGCCAGCCCCGATGCGCGAGCCAGGGCCTCGGTGTGTGCGTTTGGAGGGGGGGATTCTGTGTCAGGTTGTTGACTCTAACGCGACACCCGCGCATGGGACGGCGGCGTTGACGTGGACGATAGCCAAGGAAGCTCACGGATGGCTTCTGCGAGCGCGTAGTATCCGAGAAAGACCACGAACAGGGCAACCGCGGGAGCCCACATCCACCAATAAGTCGACAAGACGTGATACTGCTGGAAGCTGGCCAGCGACGACCCCCAGCTCACCAGCGGTTCACCGGCTCCCAACCCCAGGTACGTGAGCGTGACCTCTGCGAGTACGTACTGGGGGATGAGCAGGGCCGCCTGAGTCAGAGCGACGGCGCTGACCTGCGGCAGCACGTGCCTCGTGATCACGTAGAAGTCCGTCGCTCCGAAGCCTCTCGCCGCGAGCACGAAGTCCTGCTGCCTGGCAACGCTTGCGAGGCCGCGGGCCAACCTGGCTGGCCGCGCCCAATCGACCAGTCCAATCACCACCACGAGTGAAACCAGGGCAATCGACGGGTCGAGCCGCAGCGGCAGCGCCGCTCGTACGGCGAACAGGAGGTAGAGCCACGGCAGGGCCAGAAACAACTCGGACAAGCGCATGATCGCGCTGTCCAGCCAGCCGCCGTAGTAGCCGGAGAGGACCCCGAGAAGCGTGCCGAGGCCAAGCGAGATGAGTGCCGCAAGGAGCCCGATGGCCAACGAGATGCGTGCCCCGAACAACAGCCGAGAGAAAACGTCCCGCCCCAGAGCGTCCGTCCCAAGCAAGAAGAGGCGCCCCGGCGCTGCAACGGCGAACAGAGAGAAGCGCGCTTCCCGCCGTTGGCCATCGTCGACGGGCTGCCACACGGCGAATCTCAGAGGATGGATCTGCGAAGGGTCGATTGCATAGGTGGCGACGCGATCCGGGTCCTCGCTCAGGGCGTACACGAACGGACGCAGGTGGAACTGCCCGGTCTCGTCAACCCACCTAATGGAAGTCGGAGGCGCGAACGGGAAGGCGCGGTCCTGCACGGACGGATCGTGCGGAGCCAGGAACCCCGCCAGCAGCGCCGCGAGATGCACAACCCCAAGGAGTGCAATTGCTGCCGCACGGCCAAGGCCCAGCTTCCTCATCGGATCTCCCCGCCAGTACGCGGGTCGACCGCGTAGAGCAGCAAGTCAGCCAGGAGATTGCCGACGAAGAGGAGCACAGTCCCCGCCATCACCGGTCCCAGGACAAGGTAGTAATCTCGCGCGAGGATCGCTTCGAGGATCAAAGGGCCAAGGCCAGGCCAGCCGAACACGACTTCGACAATGAGCGAAGAAGAGAGGAGACCGGCGATCGAGAGGCCGAGGAGCGAAATGAGGGGGTTCGCGGCGGCGGGTAGGGCGTGCCGGAACAGCACGCGCCGCTCGCCGATGCCGTGGGTCCTCGCCGCGCGCACGAACGGCTCGCCGAGCACCTCCGTCATCGCCGATCGCACATGCCGTGCGACTGCCGGCAGCGCTGAAATCACCAATGCTGAGGCCGGCAGGATCAGGTGGCGACCGACGTCCAGGGCATGCTCCAGCAGTTCACCTTGATAAGGAGGTCGCGGAGACCATGCCGCCGGGGGGGAGCCAGCCGGTTTCCGTGGCGAGCACCAGCAATCCCAGCGCGATCACGAGGTCGGGCATCGCCAGAATCGCTGAGCCAGCGGCAGCTGTCGTCTGGGCACCCCACCCTCGGCGCGTCGCCCAGAAGATGCCGAGCGGCACTGCGAGTAGCCAAGTGGCGGTGAGTGCGGTAGTCGCAAGCAGCAGCGTATTGAGTCCCCGTTCCCACAAAAGAGGACCTACCGGCGCGTTGTACGCGAAGGAGAACCCCATCTCTCCGCGCGCGAGCGACGAGACCCAATAGAGGTAGCGCTCGGTGACGGGGCGGTCGAAGCCGTGCTGCGCACGAAGCCCATCGAGCGTCTCTGCGCTGATGCGGGGATTGAGGATCAGCCCATCGAAGAAGTCGCCCGGGGCGAGCTCGAGGGCGAGAAACGACAGCAGGGAGACCGCCCAGAGCAGCAACAGGCCGTGAACGACCCGCAGTGCTAGGAATCTCAGAGCGAATCTCTTCCCAGCCCTGCCGCTTCCAGGAGGGTTGCGTGGCCGGGTGCTTCGGCGTGTTCAAGACGCGATGGCTCGGGCCGTGCTCGACGACCCGTCCCTCGTCGAGAAGAACAAACTCGCGGGCGAGAAGCCCCATCAGTCGAGGATCATGAGAGATGAACATCATCGAAAAGCCGCGAGATTCTCGCAACTCGAAGAGGAGGTTGATCAGCTGCGCCGGTGTAGTCCCGAAATCTGTTGAAAGTTGAGTGGCGGCCTCTCCGGCCCGATGGGATCATCGGGCTGGATCAAAAGAGGAGAAAGCCGCCATGAAGAAAGCTATCAGCAGACGAGCCATCCCCCAAGAGGTTGTTGGTCAATTAGCGTCGCCGCTGGCTGAACTGATGCGTCAGACGCTACTCGAGACTGTGATCGCGAGCGGAACGATCCAGGCGATCGAGATGCTGCGTGCTCAGCAGGAGGTGCTGTGCGGGCCACGCTACAAGCAGAACGCGGATCGCAAAGCTCATCGCCACGGAACGACGGTCGGATCGCTGGTTATGGGCGGACGTTGGGTGACGCTGCCGCGCCCTCGGGTTCGGTCGGTCGACGGCCGCGAGCTCGAGCTGCCGGCGTGGACGGAATGGTCTCGTGAGGATCCACTGAAGCAACGGGCCCTCGAGCAGATGATCCTTGGAGTGTCGACACGAGGCTACTCGGGTTCGTTAGAGAAGCTTCCGGTCGAAGTCCCGGAACGGGGCAAGAGCCGGAGTGCCGTCAGCCGGCGTTTCCTCGAAGGAACACGGCGACACCTGGTGAAGCTGCAGCGTCGCGATCTGTCAAGACTGGAATTGGCGGTGCTGATGATCGACGGAATTCACTTTGAGGATCACGTCGTTCTGGTGGCGCTCGGCTTCGAAAACGACGGGAAGAAGCAGGTCTTGGGCCTGTGGGAAGGGACGACCGAGAACGCTCGGGCCTGTAAAGCCCTGCTCGAGAATCTCGCCTCACGCGGTCTGCAGACGAACCGCAGCTTGCTCATCGTCCTTGACGGAGCGAAGGCTCTACACAAGGCTTGCAGGGACGTCTTCGGAGGCCGTGCCTTCATCCAGCGCTGCCAGGAGCACAAGAAGCGGAACGTTGCCGACCACTTGCCGGAGTCGATGCGACCTGGTGTGCGACGGGCGATGAGTCAAGCCTACGAGTGTCGCGACGCTAAGCGGGCAAAGCGGCTCCTCGAGGCTCTCGCCACCCGTCTCGAGTCCGAGCATCCTGGCGCTGCCGCCTCCCTGCGCGAGGGCCTCGACCAGACGCTCACTGTCATCGAGCTCGAACTCCCCGAACGGCTCCAGCTGTCGCTGCGAACAACGAATCCGATCGACAACCTCGTTGGCAGCGTCCGCAGAGTCTCGCGGCGCGTGAAGCGCTGGCGCGGAGGTCGCATGATTCTCCGCTGGTGTGGCGCCGCCGTGTTGGATGCCGAGCAGCGCTTCCGGCGTATCAGAGGCTACCGAGAGATGCCCAAACTGATCGCTGCCCTCAGAGCACGAGACGCAGCACTTGACGAGAAGGAGAACGCCGCTTAGGACGTGAACTGCCGCCGCTCAGTTTCAACAAGCGACGGGACATCACCGCTGCGCCTGCAGAGACCAGTCAAGGCCACTGAGCGCCTCATCGAGAATCATCACTCGAGGATCCGCGGCCAGGGCTCTAGCTATGAGCAAACGGCGCCGCTGCCCGCCACTGAGCTCGAGCACCTTGTGTCTATGAAGCTCGCCTGGCACTCCCGTGTCGAGGAGCAGCGAGGCGGCGCGATCCGTTCTCTCACTGGGACTGCCGACGGACGCGATCAGTATCGGCTCGGCTACGGCGTCGATGGCCCGGAACCGATTATTGAGGGCGCGCCCGGGGTCTTGAAATATCAGCTGCACCTTGTGGCGCGACCGCTCCTGATCGGGCAGTCCACTCGTGATTTCCCGGTCACCGAGGAATACTTGTCCCGTGTCAGGAGTTTCGAGTCCGGCCAGGCAACGGGCGAGGGTCGACTTGCCGCTCCCGGACCGACCGAGAAGCGCCATGACCCCTCCCGCCTCGAGCGTGAAGCCGACGTTGTCGAGCGCGAGGACTGCGTGAAGCGTGAAACCCCAGCGCACTCTGTAGGTCCGCGACAGGCCGCTCGCGACGAGGCGGGCGTCTGACACCTCACTGCTCATACAGTAGGCAGCGGACTGGCCTTGCCTCACCGACGAGTGTGTCTCGCGGATGTCGTGTGGCGCAGGCGTCGACGCGTTCGTCGCATCTCGGTTCGAAGGTACAGCCGGCCGACCGCGTGGGCAGCCCTGGGCCGACGCCTGGGATCGTCGGCAAACGGCCGAGAGCTGCGTCTCCCGACGGCTTGGAAGGTCGCATTCGCAGCTGTGCGGCGGTGAATGGATGGCACGGCTTCGCCGCCAGTTCGCGCGCCTTCGCCTCTTCGATGACCTCCCCGGCGTACATCACGAGGACACGATTCCCGGCCGCGAGCAGGAGGTCGATGTCGTGACTGATTGAGGATGAGGGCGACGCCAAAGCGCTCACGCAGGTCCAAAAGAAGCTTCATGAGCTCGCGCTGAGCGACTGGGTCGAGTGCGGTCGTCGGCTCGTCCGCGATCAGTAAAGACGGTCTGCAGCAGACGGCCTGGGCAATAGCCGCCCGCTGGCGCTGGCCCCCGCTCAGTTGGTGGGGCCGGTAGGCGTACACGTGCTCCGCGTCTTCCAGCCCGGCCTCCCGCAGAACCATCAGAGTGTGTTGCCTCACTCGGTCGCGGCCCCAGGGGAAGTGCGCCCGAACGACCTCCTCCACCTGAAATCCGATGCTCAGGACTGGATTGAGAGCCAGCGCGGGCTCCTGCGAGACGAGCGCGATCCGGGGGGCCCGTAGCCCCCTGAGAACGTTCGGTGAGGTACGGGCTAGGTCGACTCCCTCGAAGTCGACGGTACCCTTCGAGACCGCGAGGCCTCCAGGAAGGCCCCCGATGATCGCTGCAGCAAGCGTGCTCTTGCCGCACCCGGACTCACCCAAGATGCCAAGAGTTTCGCCCGGGAAGACATCAAACCCTACGTCGCGGATGAGGGGCAGGTCATCCGCGCGAACCTGCACGGTGAGGCCACTGACGCGCAGGAGGGGATTCGCCAAGCCATCGGCAGGCTATGCCCCCGAGCGCTTCGAGGTCAATGCGGACCCCGAAGCGTCTTGACGGGCTAGTTGGAGGCTGCTACCGCTGGCGCCTCGCTAGGTAGCTGGACCTCGATGCTGCCCTTGCCCTCTAGAGGGATCCTCAGGCGAACCACGTCCGAGGGGTCGTACTGTAGCTCGAACTCGCCCAAGGAGTTGGTGTGGGTCTGGGTCCTTACCTGGTCGGCCGTCTCCAAGCGAACGCTGAGCTCGGGCACGCGTCGCGAGGGATCCTCCCGATCCACGATCTGTCCGATCAGGATGTGATCACGCCCCGAGAGCGACGGCGAAACGATCTCGCGAGTCAGGTCCAGATCGAGGAAGTAGTCCCCTGCCGCGAAGAGGAGCCGCGTCGGCCGGTCGCCGCTCCGCAGGCCTGCGGGCAGCGGCTCTCTCGATGTATCGAGGATCAGTTGCGCGATCAGCGTCCCCACACTGCCGGTCACCGCCTCGTTCGGTGACTCGGGGCGCGGGCGTCTGAAGATCGACTTGGCTCGGGCCGAGACGTCGGCGGGCGGAGAGTACTCCGCAGTCGCTGCTGAGGTCACGATCCGGAACAGGCTCTTTGCCCGGCCGCAACTATCACATCCCGCGTCGACATGGCGCTCCATTTCCTCTTTTTGCTCGGGTTCGACCAACCCTCTGGCATAGTCGACCCACTCTGCGGATTCGAAATGTTGGTTCATCTTCATCTCGTCGGCATCTCTAGGCTGCCCGTTCCTGCAACGTCGGAGGGGCACGACGGCCTCCTCCCCTCTCGCATCTGTTGGCGTTGTCGACTGCCCAGTCGCGGTCGTCGCCTGGTTGGTCTCGAGCGACCGCTCCCGAGCGTCCCAGCTGACCTGGGCGCGCTCCTCCGGGGGTCCAACACGCTCTTGATTCGAGAACACATATCGGGTTCCTTCGTGCGTCTCTGGGGTTAGCGTCCTTCGAGGATGGCGGCGCTGCTCTGGCCAGCCTTGATCTTGCTCTTTACCTTCATGGTTTCTCCTGTGGACTCTGAAAACTGATGAACGGCACCCACACACTCGTCCGTGGGCACTTCGAATAGCGGCTCGAGGTTCAGTCCAGAATGCCGATGGTCTTGATTCGCATCGAAGCCTCCCTTCTCAATTCATGGTTCTCGGACGACACCTTCTCGTGCCTCGCCCGATCACGCAGCTACCACCTGTCGAGGTAGGGGTAGCTCAATTCGTTTGCCGCCCTCGAGCGGAATCTTCAGACACAAGTACTCGGATGGGTCGAACTCGAGCACGAACTCACCGAGCTCGTTGCTTCGCGCCGATGCCCGCGACGCGTTGTCGCCCTCTACCACCACGGACAGGTGGCCGAGTGGCTTGTCGGGGCGACGGCGGTCCGCGACCTGGCCGACCAGCACCAGCCGCTTCCGTGTGTAGTCGTTCCGCAGCTGATCACGGCTCAACTGCAGGTCGAGACAATAGTCCTCTGCTTCGTAGAGGACCTGGCTTGGCCGATAGCTGCTCCTCAGTCCCGCGGGAACGGGGTCCCGCGCGCTGTCGTAGACGAGCCGCGCTTCGATACAACCCGAACCGCGCTGCCCCTCGGAGCCGCCAACCGCTTCCTGCCATGCGCCGATTTCGGCGTCAGTCATCGGTCACTCCCTGGTAATCCGGCATATTCACCACACTACCAGCAACCACTCGCGTTTCGCTCCCGAGCTGGAGAACCCAGGTCGGCTGCGCATCGCAGACTCATTCACCAGCAACCGCTACAGCCACGATTGACTCGTGAATTCGTCTCTCACCCTATTAAGGGTGTCGGGACGGGTTGAAAAATATAGGGGGGAGAAAAAAAGTCAGGGATGCGCGATGACGACGAGCGTCCGGCTCAGACGCCTGACGGCGGCCATCGTCAGGCGCAACGCCTCCGGGTCGAGGGCCCCGAAGCTCTCGTCGAGCACGATGACGTCTGAGGTCTGCAGGAGTGCGCGCGCGATGTAGACGCGGCTGCGTTCCCCGTGGGAGAGCTGCCAACCGGTCTCGCCGACCGTTTGGAGCAGGCCCGAAGGCATGCGCGCGAGCAGCGGACCGAGCCCGAGTTCGCGACACACGCTCTCGGCTTCGCTGAAGTCGTCTGGTGTCGCCGGCCAGCGGCGCCCCATGAGCAGGTTGAATGCCAGCGTCTCCGTCACGATGTGGTTTTCGTGGAACTGGAACACGCCGGTGACGCCACGGCGCCAGCCCCGCTCTCCGAGGGTCTTGAGGTCGAGTCCGCGCAGCAGCAGAACGCCGCTGGCGGGCAAGCGCATCCCGCACAGCACGGCGGCCAGCGTCGACTTCCCGGAGCCGGATTCACCCGTCAGGAGTACGCTCGCGCCCCGCTCGATGGTGAGCTCGCAGCCGGTGAGCGTCGGATCGGCTCGACCCTGGTGGCGATAGGTGAGCTCGCGGGCCTCCAGCACGGTCGCAGGGTCGGGCTCTTCCCTGCCTCGCTCAGGTTCGTTTGCCGCGTCGGGCGTCGCGATGAGTTCGGCCTGGCCGGCGGCGTCGAGCAGCGGCTGCACGACGCGCGCCGCGATTGCGGCGCCCCCGAGATAGGACGCGCTGAAGGCGAGCTTGCGCAGGCTCCGGGCGGCGAGAAGCGTTCCGCCCAGACTGACCGCTAGTCGCCCCAACGTGACGTCTGCCGCGAGCAGCGCGGGAGCCAGGCCGATCAGGCCTGCGGCGAGCCAGCCTCGAGAAAGAAAAGTCAGAAGCCTCAGCAGGGACTGGTCCAGACCTGTCGTGTCGCCCATGTAGACGTCGAGTTGCCGATCGTGATCGTTGCTCCAGCCTCGCGCACCTTCCTGCGCGATGACGGTTCTGTGACCGATCATCCTCTCCACCAGCCGCTCCGTCAGACTCAGCCGCGATCCCGTCCAGCGGCGACGCGCGTCCAGGTATCGTTTCGCGAGCCATGCGCCGCCGACGAGCCAGAACACGAGGAGCGCCGCATGGGGCCAGCCGCCGGCGCCCGCGGCCAGGACGAAGAGCCCGAATAGCAACTCGACAAGAGCCACGAGCCCGAGCGAGCCGCCTGCGAGAGCCAGTCGCTCGACCGCCTCCGACTCGAACACGGTGGTCAGCAGCTGGCCCGCGCCGCGCCGGCGAAGCTCGCTCGTGTCGAGCCGGAGCGCCCCATAAAGAGGACGCTGCTTGAGCAGGCTGCCGGCGGCGACACCCGCAGTGGCCTGCCACCAATCGGCCAGCAGGCGCATCGGGATGAGCGTGAAGAGAAGCAGTCCCCAGGCCATCAGCCAGCCGCGATCGAGATGCCCTTCGAGCGCGCCGCGCCCGATCAACCACCACGAGCCGAGCCAAAGGCCGTAGTACGCGGCCTCGACGGCGACGAGCCCGGCGATTCGGGCTGGCAGGCCTCTCGCTTTCGCTTGTGCCCATAGCTCCTCGTGCGGAGCCAAGCCGAGCACCCAGGCATCCGTGATCGGCGTCAGACCGAGCCTCTCTTCGACGAGGTGCTCGCGGGCACTGACGCGGCGGGCAGCGGCCACGTTCGCCTCGTCGAGGAGCGTCTCGATCTGTTCGAGGATCGGCGCTTCGGCCGGCGCGCTCACGAGCGCACGGACCCGGCTGCGGGGCAAGCTGCGCTCGACGAAGTCCGGCCCGATGAGAACGGCCTCGCGACGGCCTCCATGGAGTACGGCAACGAAGCGCGGCGGCCCCTCGGGGCCGGCGACGCGAAACAACGCCGGACTCGGCCGGCGCAGGAGTCGGTCGATCTCGTGGCGATGGGCGTAGACGGATTCGGCCTCGAAGCCGAGCCACGCCGCTGTCTGCTCGACCCAGCGGCCGAGCTTGTCGGAGCGGCTGAGATCGAGTTGGACGTCGGGGTTCATCACCCGCTCGCGTGGCGCGCTGAGTCGGGCGCGGCGACCGAGGATCTCGATCGCGTCGCCCAACCGCTCCGCGGGCCACGTGAGATCCTCGTTCATGGCGTTTCCTGCCGAACCCCGATGACTCGACCGGCCTCGACGCGCAGCCGCGACCACGTGGCGTCTCCCCACACGTCGCTGCGCACCCTCTGGTCGGCCTCCAGAAGGTCCCGGTAGCGCGATCCAGGTCGGCTAGGAGTCTGCGCGGCAGGAACGAAATCGGGTGAATGAGCGTTTTTGAAGTTATGGGAACGAGTTTCCGTCCGTACAGTCCTGACCGATCGAGTTTGTTTCCGTCGAATCCACGAGACTGGCTTCCGGAGGGTCATCTTTCGTTTTTCATCTCGGATACGGTGGAGGCGATGGATGTGCGTGCTTTCTACGAGCGCTACGAGGGCGATGGACGTCGGAACCGACGATTCGATCCTCGAATGATGCTGAAGGTTCTGATCTACGGCTATGCGACAGGGACGTTTTCGTCTCGTGGGATCGCGAAGAAGCTGGAAGAGGATGTCGCATACCGTTATTTGAGCGGAGGCAATTTCCCGGCACACCGGACGATCAGTGATTTCCGTTGTGACCATTTGTCCCAGTTTCGATCTGTATTCGTCCAAGTCGTGCGTCTGGCTCAAGAAGTGGGTTTGGTCAAGCTTGGGACGTTGATTCTGGATGGAACGAAGGTCAAGGCGAATGCCAGCAAGCACAAGGCGATGAGCTACGAGCGTATGAAGAAAACGGAGAAACAGCTCCGTCGAGAGATTCGGGCTATCACCGCTCTTGCGAAACAAGAAGATGCTGCGGAAGACGTCGAGTTTGGTCCTGATTTTCGTGGCGACGAACTGCCAGAAGAGCTGGCGCGCCGAGATTCACGGCTCAAGAAAATCCAAGCAGCGAAGGCACGTCTGGAGGCCCGTCAGAAGGAAGAAGATCAGCAGGCCGGACGTCGGCCAGGGGATGACAAGGAATCGAAGCGAGGGCCAAAGTTCAAAAGGAGATTTGGCGTACCTCCGGACAAGAAGCAGGACAACTTCACCGATCCCGAAAGCCGCATCATGAAGGATTCGAGTGGCTACCAGCAGTGCTTCAATGCCCAAGCCGCCGTCGACGAGAAATCGCAGCTGATCGTTGCGACCGGGTTGACCAACAACGCTGCGGATGTCGGTCAGCTCGAGCCGATGCTGAAAACGGCTCAAGCCAACACCGGTGAGAAGCCCAAGCGTGCCCTGGCCGATGCCGGCTACCGTTCCGAAAAGAACCTACTGCACTTGGAACGTACCGGAATCGACGGTTTCGTGGCTCTGGGGAGAGAAAAGAAAGACTCTCCACCAACGTCGAATTCGAAGCTCGAAGCGACGCTCCGCATGAAGGCGAAGCTCAAGACGAAACGTGGTCGCAAGTGGTACAAGCGGCGCAAACTCGGCGAACCGCCATTCGGATGGATCAAGGCTATGCTTGGTTTCCAATCCTTCAGCCTTCGAGGGCTTGAGAAAACCAGCGCCGAGTGGAATCTCGTTTGCTTGGCGCTCAACCTCAGGAGACTCAATCAGAAGATGGTCTGGGTATGACCACCACCCGGCCTTGGATCCGCCCGTCCTCCCTCGCGAGCACTCGTCCGCGAGCCCACTACTGCCGTTTAACCCAGGCAAGATGATCTCTCGGGTCACAAGGCACGATGACACACCCGGGCTGAACTACTGCCGCGCAGACTCCTAGTGGCCTGTAAACGAGGATTCGAAAGCGTCAGACCGCCGATGCATCCCCGCCCGCTGCGTTGCTCGTCGGTCGAATACTCCCGGTATTCTCCGCTCCTCTCGCCTTGCGGATCGGGGCGCCTCGACGCCCTGACCGCTTCCGACTTCTCGCTTACGGGCCACTAGCGCTCGAAGCCGACGATCACCCAGCCATCGCCCCTCTGCTCGAGCACGACGGTCTGACGTGACTGATTGTCACGGCTCCTGCCGTTCGCCGCGATGGTGTCGCACCGATCGATCTGGACCTTCGCCGTCGTCCCCGTCACGCTGATCTGTTGGATGTCCAGAGTGACCTGGTGGCTACCGATGGCGCCGAACGATTCTTTCAGACGCTGCTCCTCCGCGCCCGTCAAGTTCGGTTTGACGCTCCGGAATAGCGCGAGATCCTTACTCTCGACGGCCCGCTCGTAGCGGGCCAGAGTGCTTCGGATCGCCTCCTCTGGCGACGGCTTAGCCGGCTCCGGAACGGCCGCCTGTCGGGGCTCAGGCCTCGCCCTGGCAGCTTGGCGGCGGGCCTGCTCGGCTTCGGCCGCCGCCTCGGTCAGCTGCGTCGTGGCCTGCTGATAGGCACTCAGAGCACCCTCGAGATCTCCTCCGATGAGCGACGGTTGGCCTGTCGCCCGAGATCGATGGCCCGGCGTGCCGACGGGAGCGAACGAACGTCGTCCGAGGCGTGTCGCTCGCGAAGCGCCTCCCAGTCCGCCGCGGCCTTCTGAACCGCGGCGCGCTGTGCGGCGGTTGGTCCTGCTGGAGCCGTGGTCACGGGTGCCGGGCGGGGCGTCGCGGCGCGCGGGGCCGGCCTGCGCGCAAGCGTCGACGTCGGCGCCGCCGGCGGCTCGACGGCCGGAGTTGTCTCGCTCGCCGCGGGCTCTTCGAGCACAGACAGGGCGGGGGCGGTGGTCACCGGGACCCCAGCGTCAACCGAAGCCGAGGCGGTCTCCGGCTCGGGCGGTGGCGGCGCCTCTCCTCTCGTGAACCACCACCCGAGGCCCAGCAGGCCGGCTAGTCCAGCCGCAGCCGCGCCGATCACCATCGGGCTCGGACCGCCGGCAGCGCGCTGCTGCCCGACGCCTGGTTTCGTCTGAGCGCTCATCACTGTGAGGGCCTCGGAGATCTCGTCGGGAACCCGGTTGATCTCCGGTTTCTCTGCCTCTGGGTCCTCGCGGCGCCGGCCCAGGATCTGGTTCGGGTCGCGGTAGGTGCGTCGATCGCGGAGCCCGCCGAGGCCCGCGCGGATGGCTCCCGCGTCTTGGTAGCGTTGCTCGGGATCCGGAGCAAGGCACCTCTCGACGAGTGCCACGAGGTCGGGCGGGAGATCGCCCACGATCTCGGAGATGGGCTTCCGCTCGCACTGGACCACTTTGAACATCACAGCGTGCATAGAGTCCGCCTCGAACGGTCTGGCGTAGGTCAGCAACTCGTAGAAGACGATGCCAATCGAGAAGACCTCCGATCGCGTCCCGACGGTCTCGCCGCGCACCTGCTCGGGGGACATGTAGTTCGGCGATCCCATCACCATGCCGGTCTTGGTGACCTCCGAGTCCTGGATCCGTGCCAGGCCGAAGTCGAGCACCTTGACGCGTCCGTCGGGGAGGACGTGCATGTTGCCTGGCTTCAGGTCGCGATGGATGACGCCCCGCCGATGGGCATAGCCGATCCCATCGCACATCTGCTCCATCATGTTGAGCTTGTCGTCCAGCGTCAGCGGGGTCTTGGCGGCGATGACGTCCTTGAGATCGTTGCCCTCCAAGAGCTCCATCGCCATGAAGAACTCGCCGTCCTGCTCGCCGAATTCGTACACCGTCACGATGTTCGGATGATTGAGCTGGGCCGCCGACTGCGCCTCGCGCACGAAACGCGCCCGCAACATGTCCTTTTCATCCAGGGAGGAGGCGATCAGCTTGACCGCCACCTGGCGGTTCAGCATCGGGTCGTGACACCTGTAGACGGCGCCCATCGCGCCACTCCCCAGCCGGTCGACGACGGAGTACTTCCCCATTTTGGCCGGGTGGTTCGAGTTGCTGGAGGCGAGCTGAGTCACAAAAACCCGAGCTTGGATCGTAGCACGCTAACTTTCCGCCAGGCTTGACGATTCAGTTGCTTGCGGGCATGACCCTGAGATGCGCGCTGGAGCAGAGAGGGTCCCGCGTCATTGCAGCTGCAAGAGTCGCGGGTCTCGTCGCTCACGCCGCACCACTGGCCTCATGTCGAATGACCGGGTGGGAAGCCGGCGCCTCGGGCTGGTGGATCAGATCCGGCAGGTTCTCCCGCCACCAGGCCTTGGCGCGCTCGTCGCTCCAGCTCGCCTGAAGCGAGACCTGTTCTAGCCTCGCCTTCAGCGCCATCGCGGTCTGTGGTCGCGCGTCGGGCTGCTTGGCGAGGCACGCCACCACGATCTCGTCCAGCCCAGCCGGCAGCGGCTCGTCGAGCAGGTCCGAGGGGGCGAGCGGCTCGCGCCCGGCGTGCGCCGCGAGCAGCGCTCTCGTGTCAGTCTCCTCGAAGACGAGGCTCCCGGTCAGCAGCCAGTACGCCACGCAGCCGAGAGCGTAGAGATCGGCCCGGTGGTCGCAGCAGAGGTCGCCGCGAACGACCTCCGGGGGCATGAACGCCGGGGTGCCGACCAGGCCAGCCTGCTCGCCGGACTGCGACTCCGCAACGGCGACGAGGCCAAAGTCCAGCACCTTGACGAAGTCGAAGCGCCGCGCCTTCTGGGTTACGAAGATGTTGGCGGGTTTGATGTCGCGGTGGACCAGACCGCTGCGGTGAGCGTCGTCGAGGGAGTCGCAGGCCTGCACCACCAGATCGATCGATCGCTCGGGGGGCAGCCTGCCGAAGCGCCGGACGAGCTGGTTCAGGTCGATTCCCCGCAGCAGCTCCATCACGATGTAGAGGGCGCCCTCGTCGGAGACGCCGAAGTCGTAGACCTCGACAGTGTGGGGCGACTCCAGGGCCGCCGTGGTGCGGGCCTCCTGGGTGAAGCGCAGGACCAATTCCTGGTCCGGCGTCCTGCTCCCCTCGGATCTTCCAATCAGCTTGACCGCAGCGGGTCGCACTAGCATGCGATGTCGGGCACGCCAGACGACTCCCATGCCTCCCTGGCCGACGCGCTCGATCAGCTCGTAGCTGCCGAGCCGCCGCGCCCGACGAACGACGGCTCCCATCCCCGTCATGACGTACGCGGGGACGCAGGCCATCACCGCGCAGATGAACGGGGGAAGGAACATTCCGAGGGCGACGTCGGGGCTCGGCCAGCTCTGCTGTCCGGCCGCCACCACCGTCGCCATCGCCAGGGGCGCCATCAGCGCGGCGAAGGTCGAGCCGACCAGAGCGGGAAGTGGGCGAGCCGGAACGAGCAGGGGAAAGAACACGATGATGACGCAGATCCATGAAACCCCTTCGGGCGGCCTGGTCGGGAGCTGCGTTCCCCAGTACGCCATGAACGCGATGCAATAGCAGACGAAGATCTCGTAGGCGAAGCCGAGCGTCATCGCGCGCCAGTACGCGTGGGGCCGCCGCAGGTGCTGCGCGAGCAGCAGCATACCGCGATCACGATGAGCGCATTGATTTGCGCCGAGCGTCGCGCGTGGGCCGACAGCACGAGCACGAAGAGGGCGAGGTAGATGGCGTAGACGGCCGCGACGGAGTACATGAAGACGACCAGGCGCCGCGACGCCGCCTGGAGCAGGTCGGTGGGGAGGTCGCTCGACAGCCAGGTGTCGCTTCCCGGCTGCGTCGTCCCGGAGCCCGGAACCGCTTTCGTCACCCCCGCCGGCATTGGAGAGGCCTCAGCCGGCGGTATCGGCGATCGCAAGTACATGCGAGCGGGTTCGGAAGATCAGCATGCCCTCGGACACGGCGGGAGTGGCCATCGTCACTGCACCCGTGCTGTTGCGCTCGATCAGCTCGTAGCGGGGTCCGGCCCGCACTACGAAGACGTCGCCGTCCTCGCTCGTCAGGTAGAGCTTTCCATCGGCCGCAACCGGGGACGCGCTGAAGGCGATGCCGCTGCCGACGCGCTGGCGGTAGCGCCTCTCGCCGCTTCGCGCATCGAAGGCCGACAGCACGCCGTTGTCCCGGATCACGTAAACGAGCCCCTCGTATCCGATGGGCGTGGGCAGGTACGAGCCATCGCGTGGGTGGCTCCAGGCGACGTGATCGCTCGAGGACGCGCCGTCGGCGAGAGAGATGTCACCCGTCGCGGCGGGCTGGACGGCGATCAGCGGCGACCCGCCGCCGTGGGAGCCGGAGAGGATGATGAGGCCGTCCACGATGAAGGGGCGCGGCACCGGGATGTCGCCCGTGGTGCTCATTCGCCAAAGCTCACTCCCGGAGCGTACGTCGTACCCGCCCGCGTGACGAAAGCCGTTCACGATGACCTGGGTGCGATCGGCGTCCCGGTGAACGGTCGGCGTCGTCCACGTCGGGACGTCGTTGCGCGAGGTCTTCCAGAGCTCCCGCCCATCCGCGAGGTTGTAAGAAGCGATGAAGGAGTTCTCCTGGACGTCCGCCAGGACGATGACCGAGCGCCCGTGGAGAATGGGGGAGCTGCCGAATCCCCACTGGGCCTCGGGGGCGCGAAAGAAGCCGGCGTCGAGCACGCCGAAGTCCTTCTTCCAGAGCAGCCGCCCCGAGATGTCGTAGACGTAGAGTCCTTCGGAGCCGAAGAAGGCGGCGACGTGGCGACCATCGGTCGCCGGCGACGAGTTGGCATGGGTGGCCTTGGGATGTCGCTTGATCTTCGGCACGCCGCGATGCGCGAGCTTGGACCAGAGGACGTTGCCCGTTTTCTTGTCGAGCGCCATGACGCGAAACGCGTACTCGGCCGCGTCCTCGACGGGTGCGATGTCCCCGTAGAGGCCGACCTTCAACGATTCGTCGCCATCGCGCCCCACCACGGTCGTCACGAAGATGCGATCGCCCCAGACGACGGGGCTCGAGTGGGCGAGGCCGGGGATCTCGGTCTTCCAGCGGAGGTTCTCGGCCGTCGCCAGATCCCAGCGCTCCGGCGTCGGGTAGCCTTCGGCGACGCCGCGTCCCGAAGCGCCCCTGAACGAAGGCCAGTGGACGCCGTCTTGCGCACCGGAAGGGGTGGCGGCGATCAGTAGCGAAAGGCCGAGGGTCGACTTGGCTTGCCAGCTCATGAGCAAAATGTACATCTCATGGCCCCCCGGCGACACTCCATGAGCAAAATGAACAGCTCATGCGGGGCTCGGCTGCCCCGCCGTCGATAGAATTGATCGCACCGGATCTACTGGAGCCAATGGAGTGATTCTCGAATGAGCTGGATCTCGATCGGAGCCGTATGGGGCTTCTTTGGCGTCGCGCTCGGCGCCTTCGGCGCGCACGCGCTGCGCCGCACTGCGACGCCCGAGCAACTTGCATGGTGGACGACGGCCACTCAGTACCTGCTGATCCACGCGCTGGCGGTAGTGGCCGTGGGGCTGGTCCAGCTCCAAAGGCCCGCGGTGAGTGCCGCCGGTTGGGCGCTGATGGCGGGCAGCGCGGTGTTCTGCGGAACGCTCTACGCCATGGCGCTCGGTGCGCCACGCTGGCTCGGCGCCGTGACTCCCCTCGGCGGCCTGGCGATGCTCGCTGGCTGGCTGCTCCTCGCCTGGCACGCTCACGGCCTGGTCGGTCGCTGAGGGGCTAACATCGCGAGCGGGCGCTGCAAATCTTCGGAGGAATTATGCTCAGTCCGCCTCGATCTCTCTGCGTCACGCTGATCGTCGGGTTCTCGACGTTCGGAATCTCTCGAGCGGCGATCGCCGAGGAAGCTCTGGCGCTGCGAGCGCGGCGGATGCTCGACGTGAGAGCCGGAGAAATGCTCGAGAACGTCACCATGCTCGTCGAGGGAGAGCGGATCGCGGCGGTCAATCCGGCCTCGGTCCCGGAGGGAGCGCGGATTCTCGAGCTGGGTGACGTGACCCTGTTGCCCGGCCTGATGGACATGCACACCCACCTCAACTACGACCTGGAGACGAATTGGGTGCATCGACCGGTCGAGGAGACGCCGGAGCTCAACGCCCTGCGGGGTGTGCCCGCCGCCCGCAAGACGCTCCTCGCCGGCTTCACGACCGTGCGAGACCTGGGCGCGTCGCTCGGCTTCGCGGACGTCGCGCTGGCCCGGGCGATCGAGGCCGGCTGGGTCGTCGGGCCGCGCATGATCCCCGCGGCGCACGCCATCAGCATCACCGGCGGCCATTGCGAGATCACCGGCTTCGCTCCGGGCATTCTGGAGCTGGGGCCGGAAGGGGGCGTCGCCGATGGCGTGCCGGAGGTGCTCAAGGCGGTCCGCTACCAGATCAAGCACGGTGCGAAGGTCATCAAGGTCTGCGCGACGGCCGGCGTGCTCTCCTTCGAGGGTCCGGCCGGCGCTCCGCAGTTCTCTCCGGAGGAGCTCACGGCGATCGTCGAGGAGGCCGGGCGACACGGGCTCAAGGTTGCGGCCCACGCCCACGGCACCGAGGAAATCAAGAACGCGATCCGCGCAGGGATTCACTCCATCGATCACGGCTCGATGCTCGATCCGGAAGCCATCCAGCTCATGAAGGAGCGCGGCACGTATCTCGTGCCGACGCTTTTCCAGTGGTACCTGGAGTACGACCTCCCACCGCAGCTCCACGAGAAGAACGAGTATGTGAAGTCGTTCGTCAACGAGAGCGTCCGCCAGGCCATCGAGGCAGGCGTGAAGATCGCACTCGGGACGGATGCCGGCGTGTTCGCGCACGGCGACAACGGCAAGGAGTTCGGCGCTTACGTTGGGCTGGGCATGAGCCCCATTGAAGCTATTCGCAGCGCCACCCTCCACGCCGCCGACCTGCTCGCAGTCGACGATCGCGGCGCGATCGAAAGGGGCCTGCTCGCCGACATCATCGCTGTGCCGGGCAATCCCCTCGACGACATCCGCGCCATGGAGAACGTGATGTTCGTCATGAAGGGGGGCAAGATCTACAAGGGGTCGCGGCTCGACGGTCAGTAGCCGGCGTCGGCAGCTGGCCGCGCCCGCCTGGCACGTGTATCTGATCCGTGCCGGGGACGGCAGCCTCTACGCCGGCGTCACGACCGATGTGAAGCGTCGCCTGGCCGAGCACGAAGCCGGCGGCCGCGAAAGCGCCCGCTACCTGCGCGGGCGCGGTCCGTTGCGGCTCGTCTTCCGAAAGCGGATCGGATCGCGAAACCTCGCGCTTCAGGTCGAACGCCGGCTCAAGGCCGTCCCCAAAGTGGAGAAGGAGCGGATCGTGCGCGGCAAGCCTAGCCTGAGCCGCCTGCTGTCACGACTTGGCCTCGAGTACTAACATCCCTCGACGATCTCCTCGGCGAGCAGATGAACGCCTTCAATCAGCTGGTGAGGGACGAGAGCGTGCCGGCGGTCGCGGCAAGTCCGCCGGCAGATCGTCATCCTGAGCGAGTGCCGCCAAAGATGCCGAGTCGAAGGAGCCAGCGAGGTGAGATTACTCCTCTGGTCTCGAGAGACGAGGAGCAGGCGGATTCTCCGCTCCAGGCGGAGACGAACGGTCTCTCAGAATGACGCTGCCTTGGCCGTTCTCATGTCGCTACTGCCTCCGTGGCCGCCGTCGAGGCTGATCTCGCTCGGGATGACGATAGGGACGCGCCTATGTGACGGCGCGCACTCTCGGCAACTCCGGGTTGAGGTGCATCAGCACATCGTAGACCGAGATGCCGGCTCGCTTGGCGATCTCGTTGGGATGGATCGCGGGATCGTCCCCACCGACGAGCGTCGCGACGTCTCCGACCTCGGCGAGCCGCTCGTCGCCCAGCTCGACGATGGTGTGGCTGGCGCTGACCGCGCCGATCACCGGGAACAGTCGCCTCCCGATCGCTACCTGGCAACCTTTGACGGCTGCGCGCGGATAGCCGTCGGCGTGCCCCACGGGCAGCGTCGCGATCCAGGTGGGCCGCGTCGCCACGTAGTTTCGCCCGTAGCTGACGCCGTCGCCCTTCTCGAGTCGCTCGACCCGCACGACACGGGCCTTCAGCGCGAAGGCGGGCCGGAGGTCGGCAGCCCCGAGCTGGCGTGCGCCGGCGCGCCGTACAGGGCGAGGCCGGGCCGCACCAGGTCGATGTGCGCTTCCCTATTAAGGAAGAGGGCGTGTGATGAAGCTGCGTGGAGGGGGCCGAGCGCCGCTCCTACAGAAGCGGCGCGAACGGCGAGGTCCCGGAAGCGCTCGAGCTGGATCGGGTCGAACTCTCCATCTTCCGTCAGAGCCGTGAACGTCCCCTCGATCGTCACGCTCCGGCGAGAGGCGATCTCCTCGATCCACGGCAGGGCGCGGTTGTACGGCATTCCCAGGCGTCCCATGCCGGTGTCGATGTAGTAGTGGGCGCGAACGGCCCGCCCGCGCCTGGCGGCCAGCCCGTCGACGCGCGCGGCGTCGTCCGGACGGTAGAGCGCGAGGCGAACGTCGCGGCGCACCAGCTCGTCGCCTGCCGCTGGATCGAAAGCTCCCATCAACAGGATCGGCTTGCCGAAGCCCGCATCGCGGAGAGCGATCGCGGCATCGGTCTTGACGACGGCGCAGCCTCGGATCTCGTCCACGCCATCGAGAACGATCCCGACTTTCGTCAGGCCGAGCCCGTAGGCATTGTTCTTGAGGACGGCCAGGACCGGCTTGCCGGTGAGACGGTGTGCTTCGGCGGCGTTGTGTCGCAGCGCCTCGGAATCCACCTCGATCCAAGGATCGAACCCGTGCGGTTCGACCTCGAGTCGCCTCGAAGCCAGCGTGGCGCCCCCGGCCGAGGCTGGCCTCGCAAGCGTCGACGATGCACCGGCCGCCAGTGCCGTCGCGACGAAGTTGCGGCGCGAGAAGCTCATGGGCTGGCTGCTCGAACCGAGGCACGGATTGTGCGAGCCGCGAACGGCCCGGCGTTATAGTGGCGAGGATGTCCCCGGCGCTGAAAAGTCATTTCTCCGAGTACGGGTCGTTCCACGTCACGAAAGGCAATCGGGCGTGCCACTATATCGGCATTCCGATGATCGTCCTGACGTTGTTCACCCTCCTGGCCCAGGTGACGCTGTTCGAGGTCGCCGGCTTCGGCGTCACTCTGGCCGAAGTGGTGACGCTTCTAGTCGTGGCGTACTACCTGACGCTCGACGCATCACTGGGGCTGCTGATGCTCGGCGTCTATGCGGCGTTCGACGTCGCCGGGCGCCCGATCCCTCTCGTCTGGGCGAGTGGGCTGTTCGTGATCGGATGGGCGTTTCAGTTCCTGGGGCACTACGTGTACGAGAAGCGCTCGCCGGCCTTCTACAAGAACTTCACTCATCTCCTGGTGGGTCCGCTCTGGATCACTGCCAAGGCCATCGGCCGTGCGTAGCGAGCTTCACGGCAAGCCCAGGTGGATCCCTTCCATGTCTTTGCGATTCAGCAGACGCTCAGCTTCGTCGCCTTCGGGCTGATCGCTCGCTGGCACATCTACCCGAGGCTCGCGGCAAAGCCGCTCCATGAGGCGCTCGTGCCGTTGCTTTGGATCCACGTGTTCCGCTACGCCCCGCTGACCCTCTTCGCGCCGGGGCAGGCGAGCACCGAAGTGCCGATCGCGGCGGTCCAGCGCATCGCCTTCGGGGATTTCGTGTCGGGCCTGCTCGCGCTCGCAGCGCTCATCGCTCTGCGCGGGAAGTGGCCGAATGCCCTCGCGGCGGTCTGGATCGCCAACGTCTTCGGAGCGCTGGACTACGTCCACGCCGTCGCCGTCGGGGTGAACGCCGAGATGTACAACCACTACATCGGTTGGAGCTGGTACATCCTCAACTTCTACACGCCGATGCTCGTGGTGAGCCACTACCTGATGTTCTACTTGCTGATCACCCGGCGCAGGCAGACCGCGGACGGCGCCCCCGCTGATCGCGGGCAGCACGAACACTTCGGCCGCCTCTGGCACGGCCGTGGCGAGACCCTCCTCGAAGCGGATGTTGCGCCCGTCGATGAACACGTTGTGAGGGCGTGGACGTGTGGGGTTGGATTGATGCGGCGCCGAAAGTCTGGATGGCGCTGACCATGCCAGCAACTGTGTCGTGGGAAGTGGTCGCGTGTCCGGCCCCGAAAGGCGAACCGGAACCCGCCCGTGAGAGACTCGCGGCGCCGAGGAGATGCCCTGTGGTCCCCCTCGCTGCGATAGCCGGCGCGCTCAGCCGCCAGCTCCTCGAAGAGCGCGATCCCGTCGTCGGCCGCCATGAAGCGGGCTTCCAGTCCTGGCAGCCGCTTCTCGAGGGCACGGGCGACGTCGACGTCGAGGCCCGACAGATCGTCGAGCGTCGGGCCGGCGCACTCGACCGAGCTCATCAGAGGAAGCGCGCGCGGGGGACGGAGTGATGGCATTGGACCAGGAGAAGATGGAAGCCTTCGTCGGTAAGGTGCTCGGGGATTCGAGCGCCGCGATGACCACGATGCTCGCTGTCCTGGGAGACCGGCTGGGTCTGTTCAGATCCATGGCCGGGACCGGACCGACCACAGCGGCCGAGCTCGCCGCGAAGACGAGCACGAACGAGCGCTACGTTCGTGAGTGGCTGGGCGGGATGACCAGCTCCGGGTACGTCGATTACGACGCTGCCTCGGAGAAGTTCACTCTTCCGCCGGAGCACGCGCCCGCTCTCGCCCAGGAGGGCGGGCCGGTGTTCTTCGGGGGCGTCTATCACATGCTGCCGCACCTCATGGGGGCGCTGGACCACGTCGAGGAGGCCTTCCGCAACGGCGGTGGTGTCCACCAGGCTAAATACGACGAGCGATTCTGGGATGGGCTCGAGCGATTCACGCGGGGCTGGTTCGAAAACCTTCTCTTGCAAGAGTGGATTCCCGCCATGCCGGATGTGAAGGCGAAGCTCGAGGCGGGTGCCACGATGGCCGACGTGGGCTGTGGTCGCGGGCGAGCCCTGGTCAAGCTCGCCGAGGCCTTCCCCAGGTCGACGTTCGTAGGCTACGACGTCTTCGGCCCCACCATCGAGAAGGCCACCGCGCATGCGGTGGAGGCGGGGGTGGGCGACCGTGTCAGTTTTCAGGAGGGCGACGTTTCGAAGGGGCTGACGCCAAAGTACGATCTGGTGTCGACGTTCGACGTCGTTCACGATGCCGTGGACCCGCGCGGGCTCGTCAGGGCCATCCGCGAGGGGCTGAAGGACGACGGGATCTACATCTGCCTCGACATCAACTGCTCCGACAAGCTCGAGGAGAACACCGGCCCGCTCGGAGCGATGTTCCACGGCTGGAGCATCACCTACTGCATGACGACTTCACTGGCCCATGGCGGGACCGGCCTCGGGACGCTCGGGTTTCACGAACCCATGGTGCACGAGGTGTGCAAGCAGGCGGGTTTCTCCAAGGTCAAGACCTTGCCGCTCGAGAACCCCTTCAACAAGGTCTACGAGATCAGGCCGTAGGGCCGTAGGGCCGTAGGGATTCCCGGTCGCCGCGCCCCGCAAGGGAATGGTTCTCTCTGAAGCGGCACCCCCTCGTCAAGCCCTCACTTTCACTTCCTCTTCGAACCCTGCGAAAGAAACCAATCTTCTACCGATACCTCAGGCCGCGTGCTCAGCCTTGGCGAGCCGCACGCCTTCCACCTTGGCCGGGTCGTAGATCGAGCCTTGGCCAGTCCGAAGTCGCCGAGGAAGACCCGGCCGGCTATCGGTCTCCCATCCTGACGACCGTCCGCGACGGCGAGTAGACTGCAGCCCCGTGCCCCTCTACCTCGACATCCACCGGAATGTAACCGAGGTGTCACCGACCGAGGTCGAGAAGACCCACCTCGCCGACCTGGAGGCGCAGTCGCGCTTCGGCGTGAATTACCTCAAGTACTGGCTAGACGCGACGGGCGGGACGATCTGCTACCTGGTCGAGGCGTCGTCTGCCGAGGCCTGCACCGCGGTCCACCGCGAAGCGCACGGGAGTTTGGCGGACCAGGTGATCGAGGTGGAGTCGGGGCTGATCGAGTCGTTCCTCGGCGGCGGCGTGACCAACGAGCTGGGCGCGGTGTTCCAGGCCGACGGTCGGCCGCTGGGGGCGTTCCGCACGGTCGTGTTCACCGACATCGTGGGCTCCACGGCGCTCACGCAGGAGCGCGGGGACGTGGCGGCCATGCGGCTGGTGCGCGCGCACGACACCGCGGTGCGCGCCGCCCTGGAGACCGCGGGCGGGCGCGAGGTGAAGCACACCGGCGACGGGATCATGGCGTCGTTCATCGAGGCGACCGCTGCGGTCGGGTTCGCCGCCGCGGTGCAGCGCTCCCTCGCTCGGCACAACGCCGACCACCCGGACGACGCGGTGCAGGTGCGCATCGGCATGAGTGCCGGCGAACCCATCGACGAGAACGCCGACCTGTTCGGAGCGACCGTGCAGCTGGCCGCGCGCGTGTGCGACCTCGCCGGGCCGGGCGAGATCGTGGTCGCCAACGTCGTACCCGAGCTGTGCTTGGGCAAGGACATCGTGTTCGAGGACCGCGGCTCCGCCGAGCTCAAGGGCTTCCCCGATCCGGTGCGCCTGCACGCTGTGTGCTGGTAACGCTCCCGCTCCCCCGGTCAGCGTCCGTCGGGTAGCCGTCTTGTGGGTACGTGGGAGAGAGAGGAAGCAGGCGGACACGACGGGATCCCCAGCGTTTCGAACACTGGAGTCACCCCGAGCCGCAGCCGCCCCCCGTCGAGTTGCGATTCTCAGCATCGCGTGACGTGCCGCGATGATCCGCAACGGAGATCTCGACCACCGATTCTACGAGCACCCCGGCTTGTTCCTGTATCTCCTGCTGCCCGCTCAAGCTGCTGCGGGCGGAGATGGGCAGCGTAAGGGATAGGAGAATCGATTTCGGTGGCGTCCCGCGAGAGCCAACTCCAACAGCTTGCGAAGCCTGACGAAGCCGTCTCGTGACGCAGGGAGGAGGATGTCAGAGCCGCCCCGCGTGACGGATCTGGTCGGTTGAGCGAGCCTGGAGCTTCTGGGCCGGCTCGAACCCGGACGTAGCCGTAGGCTGACCGCCGCGTGCGGTCAGGGCGTGGCGAGAACGGGTCGCCGTCTTTTCGGGGGTGGCCGTGGCGCGGGCAGAGGGGTGCGCGTCAGGTGGTCGATGATGCGGCGGATGACGACGGGCTGTGTGATGAAAGTGACCACGCGCATCGGGGCGCAGCGTGCCACTCCGCCCTTCACCTCCTGACGCCGTCAGACGTTCACCACGGGAGGGCTGGGGACGCCGCAAGCTGTTAGCCTGGGGCTCCGACCAAGGGTGGGGAGTGTCATTTGGGTGGACTGCTGGAGGGGGGTGAAGCGGCCTCTACCAAGCTTCGGCCCCAAGAGATTCCACTTCTTCTTGCGTCAGCGATCGTGGTCGTGGTGGCCGTCCTGGGTCTCGCGCAGCGGGTACGAGCCCCTCAGCCCCTGAATCCGTGGGCTGGAGCTGTGACGGTCGAGGCGTATCGGGTCCTCTCCGGTGAACCTCAGTATTCTGCGCCTGCTCCGGGCAGAGCGACGCACATGTATGGCCCGCTTGCGAGTCGCGTCCTGAGTGTCGGGCAAATGGCAGGCCCGAACAATTGGGCTGGGCGCTGCCTTAGCTTGGCCTCCTCGGTCTTGCTCATTGCTCTGCTGGTCGTCTCGTCCCTCCGCGGGGGGGGGCACCGCTTCGTCGTTTGGATCTTTGCGGTCGCGTGCTACGCAGTGATCGCGGAGCCTACGGGTTGGCACTTCACGTCCCCTCGGCCTGACATGCACGCGATGTTTCTAGGGACCACTGGGTTGATCTGCCTCTGGCGAGCACACGAGCGACTCTCCGTTTGGCTGGGGGTCGCCGGGATCGTCGCGATCCTGCTCGCGTTCTCGCAGAAGCAAACGGCCGCGGCTGTTGGATTGATCGCAGTCGTTCCCTGCCTCCTGGATACACGACTCTCCTGGACCCGGAGGATCGCTTGTGGGTGCCTTCCTGCGAGCGTCGTCGTCGCGGCAGTCGTCGCCCTCAGGATCTTCCTCCCCGACACATACCACTTCGTGGTTCGAGTTCCGGGGCAGTACTCCATACCAAAGCTTCGGGTCGTTTCCTCTTTCATTGACATGATTCCCATGTATCCGTTGTTCTGGGCCGTGTTGTTCTATTGCGTTGGCTCGCGGAGTGGCCTGGGTCACGATTCGAAAGCGGACCCGAGGGGGGACAGGGCCGCTCGAGTAAGACGCTGGAGTTGGATCGTCTCGGGGTCAGTGGTTCTCTGCGGGATTAGCGTCTTGGGGAGGGCAAAGCTCGGCGGGAGTGGGAACAGCTACCTGCCAGCGCTCTTCCTCACTTGCCGCCATGACCGTTCACCTTGCGGCCAAGGGTATTCTCCGTGAGATCGGTCAGGGGAGCGGAGCAAGGGCGTGGGCGTTGAGCGTTTGCACGTCGTTGCTCGTTCTGGGGACGCAGCCAGGACTTCTGCGTGGCCTCAAGTCCCAAACAGTCAGCGACTACCCGCTCGTGGTTCAAGCGGTCAGAGAATTGAAGACCGATCGTGTGGTCTCGCCTGAAGACCCAACGGTGCCCCTGCTTGCCAGAGGGATAACCACTCAAAGTGTCTATCTTCTCTTCGACGCGGACGGTTGGCGGAACCAAGAAGCGATCGTCCTCCAGAGCCTCGAGGACTCCGAATACGTAGTGGATCGGAAAGCCTGGTTCCAAGACGCGGTTACTCCGTTGATCCTGGGCCGGGCTGGGTACACTCGGGTCGAGGATTGGCCGAGCTACAGCCTGTGGAAGTTGACTGAATCGAGTCCTCCCCTACCTACCCGATCAGGCGAGCCGAGCACGGACGAATGAACAAGGGAACCGTCACCACAGCAGATCGCGAGCCAGTCGTGATCCTCATTCCCGTGTACAAGGACTGGGTCGCCGTGTCGATCGTGCTTCGCGACCTGGACAGCCGATTAACGAACGCGTCAATGCGCGTCCGCGTCCGCGTTCTGCTCGTCAATGACCACTCTGCAACGTGCGATACGGACCGCCTCCGCGAAGCCTTGGCGTCGTTCCAGACGATCGAGCGACTCGATGTGCTGCACCTCCGGCGTAACCTGGGTCACCAACGGGCCATCGCAGTCGGACTTTGTCACGTCGAAGCGGAGATCCCTTGCTCTCGCGTCGTCGTAATGGACGGTGACGGTGAAGACGCGCCGAGTGACGTGCCGAGGTTGCTCCAGGCACAGGCCGCCAGTCCAGACCGCATCATATTTGCCAAGCGGGTGCGTAGGTCGGAGGGGTTGCTGTTTCAGCTCCTCTACCGCATCTACAAGGTTCCCCATCGAATCCTGACGGGGATCTCCGTTCAGATCGGAAATTTCAGTGTGGTGCCGTACCCAGTTCTCTCACAGATCACGGTTCTCTCTGAGCTGTGGAGTCACTATGCCGCTGCGGTCACGAGGGGGAACCTCTCCTATGAGATGATCGCAACCGATCGCGCGCCCCGGGTTGCAGGGCGGTCGCGAATGAAACTCCCTGCGCTGGTGTCGCACGGGCTGAGCGCGCTCGCAGTACACGGCGACCTGATCGGAGTGAGGCTGCTGATCGCAACCGTTCTACTCGGCGGAGTACTGCTCGTCGTGCTCGTCGCAGTGCTGGCGCTCCGCGTAAGCACTGCGCTCGCAATCCCAGGCTGGGCCTCGACGATTGGCGGGCTTCTTCTCGTCCTCCTCTCGCAGTTGCTGCTATTCGGGAGCGCTTTCGTGTTGCTGATCCTGTCCAAACGCAGCAGCAGCATCATTCCATGCAGGGACTATCAGGTATTCGTCGATAGGGTCAGTTCTTTGAGCGCTCCATGACGGGCACGGAAGTCTATCGGGGGACCGAGCTCGAGCTTTTTCGCCACGCGACCGTCTGGAAGACTTACTTTCGGAAACACGTCCAGGAGTACGTCAGCGGGGACGTACTCGAGGTCGGCGCAGGAGAGGGCGCGACTACCGCTATTCTGTGCGACGGACGGCAACGCTCTTGGCTAGCCCTCGAGCCAGACCCGCAGCTCGTCCAGCGACTCGAGGAGCGCCATCGAGCCACTCCTTTCACCTTGCCACCGGAAACGGTCGTGGGCACGCTCGAAGACATTGAACCTGAACGTAGGTTCGACGCGATCTTGTATATCGACGTTCTGGAGCACATCGAGGACGACCGCGGGGAGTTGCTCCAAGCGGCCGCGTTGCTCCGTCCCGGAGGAGCGCTCGTGGTCCTCGTGCCTGCGCGCCGACGCCTCTATTCAGAGTATGACGCTGCGATTGGCCACTTCCGTCGGTACAGCCTGTCTGGCCTGTGCGCATTGGCCCCACCCGGCATGAGCTTAGCACGGGCGATCTACCTGGATTCGGTAGGTGCTCTCGCTTCAGTAGCCAACCGGCTCCTCCTGCGAAAGGCTAGCCCCTCCCTCCGCCAAGTTCTCTTCTGGGATCGTGTCTTGGTTCGCGCCTCTAAGTTCGTCGATCCCATTCTGGCCCACCAGGTCGGCAAGACAGGAATCGTCGTGTGGAGGAAGCAGGCCTGCCCCTGATGCACCTACCGATCGGGGCGTGCGTTCGGTCGGGTTAGAACTCTCGTCTTCCCCGCGCCGAGTGCTCTCTCTGTCCACGCAGCGAGGAAGGGGAGTTGGCCATGTCGCACAAGGGACAGGAGAATCGTCAGGGGGCCAGCGTGAGCATCTAGATGCGTCTAGTCATGCATCCTCGTGCTAGGCTTCTCACATGCGCACAACAGTGCAGTTGGAGGACGATGTCGCCGCCGCCATCGAGCAGGTCCGCGCGGAGTCGAAGCTCGGCCTGAGCGAAACCATCAACCACCTGATTCGGCTCGGGCTTCAGAAGCCGAAGCGACGGCATGTTTTCACCCAGCGGACCGCCGCGCTGGGAATCCGTATCGACGTCGGCAACGTCGCCGAAGCTCTCGAAGTCCTGGAGGGCCCGACCGCACGCTGATGCTTCTCGACGCCAACCTGCTCCTTTGCGCCGTGGACGAGGACTCTCCTCATCACGAAGCCAGCCAGGACTGGCTGTCGTCGGCCCTGAACGGCGAACGGCGCGTCGGGCTGCCCTGGCTCAGCCTCGGTGCCTTCGTCCGCATCGTGACGAACCCGAGGGCCTCCCGGCGTCCGTTGTCGCCGTCGGACGCCTGGGAGTTGGTCGAGGAGTGGCTCTCCTGCGGAGTGACGTGGACTCCGGGCCCGACCGACCACCACGCATCGATTCTAGGGGGACTGATCCGCCGCTACGATCTCAGGGCCAACATGATCACAGACGCTCAGATCGCCGCCCTCGCCGTCGAGCACGGACTGACGGTGTACTCGGCGGATACTGACTTCGCCCGTTTCGCCGAGATCACCTGGATCAATCCAGTCGCCTGAGGTGTAGCGACGGCCCCGGTGTTCTCGCCCCTGACGAAGCCGTCTCGTGACGCTGGAAGGAGGATGTCAGAGCCGTCCCGCGTGACGGATCTGGTCGGTTGAGCGAGCCTGGAGTTTCTGGTGCCGGCTACCCTCGGAAGAGCGGCAACCGTCGCTCCAGCCGCGCGTCAAGCCCGAAGCCTGGTGCCGTCCGGTGATTCGGTAGCCGCAACGGATTGGAACGCCACTAGGAGTCTGCGCGGCAGGAACGAAATCGGGTGAATGAGCGTTTTTGAAGTTATGGGAACGAGTTTCCGTCCGTACAGTCCTGACCGATCGAGTTTGTTTCCGTCGAATCCACGAGACTGGCTTCCGGAGGGTCATCTTTCGTTTTTCATCTCGGATACGGTGGAGGCGATGGATGTGCGTGCTTTCTACGAGCGCTACGAGGGCGATGGACGTCGGAACCGACGATTCGATCCTCGAATGATGCTGAAGGTTCTGATCTACGGCTATGCGACAGGGACGTTTTCGTCTCGTGGGATCGCGAAGAAGCTGGAAGAGGATGTCGCATACCGTTATTTGAGCGGAGGCAATTTCCCGGCACACCGGACGATCAGTGATTTCCGTTGTGACCATTTGTCCCAGTTTCGATCTGTATTCGTCCAAGTCGTGCGTCTGGCTCAAGAAGTGGGTTTGGTCAAGCTTGGGACGTTGATTCTGGATGGAACGAAGGTCAAGGCGAATGCCAGCAAGCACAAGGCGATGAGCTACGAGCGTATGAAGAAAACGGAGAAACAGCTCCGTCGAGAGATTCGGGCTATCACCGCTCTTGCGAAACAAGAAGATGCTGCGGAAGACGTCGAGTTTGGTCCTGATTTTCGTGGCGACGAACTGCCAGAAGAGCTGGCGCGCCGAGATTCACGGCTCAAGAAAATCCAAGCAGCGAAGGCACGTCTGGAGGCCCGTCAGAAGGAAGAAGATCAGCAGGCCGGACGTCGGCCAGGGGATGACAAGGAATCGAAGCGAGGGCCAAAGTTCAAAAGGAGATTTGGCGTACCTCCGGACAAGAAGCAGGACAACTTCACCGATCCCGAAAGCCGCATCATGAAGGATTCGAGTGGCTACCAGCAGTGCTTCAATGCCCAAGCCGCCGTCGACGAGAAATCGCAGCTGATCGTTGCGACCGGGTTGACCAACAACGCTGCGGATGTCGGTCAGCTCGAGCCGATGCTGAAAACGGCTCAAGCCAACACCGGTGAGAAGCCCAAGCGTGCCCTGGCCGATGCCGGCTACCGTTCCGAAAAGAACCTACTGCACTTGGAACGTACCGGAATCGACGGTTTCGTGGCTCTGGGGAGAGAAAAGTAAAGACTCTCCACCAACGTCGAATTCGAAGCTCGAAGCGACGCTCCGCATGAAGGCGAAGCTCAAGACGAAACGTGGTCGCAAGTGGTACAAGCGGCGCAAACTCGGCGAACCGCCATTCGGATGGATCAAGGCTGTGCTTGGTTTCCAATCCTTCAGCCTTCGAGGGCTTGAGAAAACCAGCGCCGAGTGGAATCTCGTTTGCTTGGCGCTCAACCTCAGGAGACTCAATCAGAAGATGGTCTGGGTATGACCACCACCCGGCCTTGGATCCGCCCGTCCTCCCTCGCGAGCACTCGTCCGCGAGCCCACTACTGCCGTTTAACCCAGACAAGATGATCTCTCGGGTCACAAGGCACGATGACACACCCGGGCTGAACTACTACCGCGCAGACTCCTAGTTTAGCGGGTTTGCTCCCTTCCGTGTCCGAACGTACGGGTAGGATTCCAGAATGAGCCCACTGCCGGTGCTGCTTCTGGCGCTCAGCTTCGATGCTGGAGCGGCGCACCGACACGCAGCGACGCTGACGGCGCTGGGTCCGCGCCCGCTCGGGTCGCCCCGCTCGCAGATCGCCGCCGAGTTCGTCGCGGCGCGATTGAGCGAAGCGGGCCTCGAAGAGGTGGGCGTGCGGCCCTTTCGAGCCGGCGCAGCGCGAGGCTACAACATCGTCGCCGTGCTGCGCGGGAGCCGCCCCGGCGTCGTGGCGTTGATCGCCCACCACGACAGCGCGCACGGGTCGCCGGGGGCGTATCGAGCCACGAGCGTCGCGTTGCTGATCGAGACGGCACGAGCGCTCGTCGCTGGCCCGACCCGGCCGGCCACCATCGAGTTCGTGTCGCTGGATGGCGGAGCCGGAGCGGCGCCTTCGGCCGGCGTCCGCGCCTTTCTGGAGACGCGTGCGCCGGACGCCGGCCCGCTGGCCGCGGCGCTCGTGATCGACGGCGGGGGCTGGCAGCGCGGAACCCCGGTACTCCAGCTCTACCCGGCACCCGATCGGCTGCGCCCGGGGCTGTACCGGACGACACCGGAGCGTCTCGCCCGGGAGGTGATGCGGGGCGCGCTGGACCGGGGACAGCGCCTCGCCGTCGGCGACCCGCTGCTCGCGTGGCCGCTCCAGGCCGCGGTGCGCGCCTTTCGAATGGAGCCCATCGGAGACGACGGCGCGTTCCTGGTCCAGGGCGTGCCGGCCGCGCGACTGGGGGACTCGACCCGCTCGGCCGCGTACCCGTGGCGGGGCACCCTTGCCGACGGCGCCGACAAACTGGACGAGGCCTCTTTGTCCGGGCTGGGTGAAGCGATACTCGGCGCGGTCGCTCGCCTGGCGACCCTTCCGAGCCGCATCGAGGAGCAACCCACCTGGTTCGCGGTCCGGGGCCAGGTCATCGGCAAGAAAGTGATCGTCGGGATCGCCCTCGCTGCGGCGTTCGTCGGGTTGATGGCATCCCTGGGTCAGCCACTGCGACTACTCGCCCGCCTCGCTCAGGCCGTCCTGCTGGCGCTCCTGCTCTGGCGCCACCCGCTGCTGAGCGCGTGGGTGTTCACCTGGCCCAGCCTCGCGAGCCTGGCCCGTGGGCCCCTCGCGGTTCTGGTCGGCCTCATGCCCCTCACCGCGGTGATCGTCGCAGGATTTCTCGGTTCGAGCGCCCCGGGAGGGATGCGAATCGTCGGTTTGTGGCTGCGACCCTGGGAGATCGTCGTCTTCGCCCTGGCGGTCGTCCTGCTCTTCGTGCGACCTCCGGCCCGGCGCCTGAAGAAGCGCCGCCGCTAGGCCGTTACGAACTCGAGCCAATCCAGCTAGAATTCCTTCGGAATGGAGCAGGTTCTCGACGGCAACCTGGCCCGGTTCGAGGTTCCGGACCTTCTGACGTTCCTCAACATGGGTCGCCGCACCGGTGTGCTCGTGATGGAGCGCCCGGAGCAGGAGACCAAGATCTTCTTCCGCGAGGGTCAGCCCATCTTCTCGACCTCCACAAAGGAGGACCTGCGCGCCCCCAGCCTGCTGGTCCGCCAGGGCAAGCTGAAAGAGGAGCAGGCTGAGCAGCTGCGCATGTACCACCCCACCGGCGCCGAAAAGGTGGGACAGGCTTTGATCTCGGAGAAGCTGTTGTCCGAGCGCGAGCTCGGCCCGTTCCTCAAAGTCCAGGTCTCTGAGGCCATCTTCGACACGTTCTCCTGGCGCTGCGGAGTCTTCACGTTCTTCGACAAGGTCCCTCCGCCGGAGACCGCCGTCACGATCGAGATCGATCTCCAGAACCTGATCATGGAAGGTGTCCGCCGCATCGACGAACGCGGCCGCCTCGAAGAGCTCTTCGAAGACAAGGATCAGGTCATCGAGGTGATCGCCAACCCCGAGCGCGTGAAGCACGGCGTGACCCTCACGGGCGAAGAGTGGCGCGTCTTCTTCCTCGTCGACGGAAGGCGCAGCGTCGAGGAGATCCTCACCCTCGTGGGAGACGCGGACGAGCTCTCGACCCTCGAGGTGATCCACAACCTCATGGTGGCCAACCTCGTGACTCTGGTCGGTCGCCGCGCCGATATCGAGGAGCCTGCCCCGGTCGTAGAGGAGAGGCGCACCCAGAAGGTCCCTACGGTTCCGCCCCAGGTCGAACGACCCGCGTCGCAGCCGCACGTGGTCATGAACCCGGTGCAGCCGGCGCGGCACGCGCCAGACGACGCACGCCAGATCGTCAACGAGCGAGCCGTCGAGTACGCCGGCAGGAACCTGGTCATCGTGGGCCACCTCGTGCAGACGAGCCGCGACGGGCCGGAGCGGTCCTTTCCGTTGACCAAGGACAGCTCGACGCTGGGCCGCCACCGCAACAACGACATCGTCATCTCGGACCCGAAGGTCTCGGCGTTCCACGCACGCATCGATCGCACCGCGGAGGGCTTCGTTCTCGTGGACCTGGAGAGCCGCAACGGCAGCTTCGTCAACGGACGCAAGGTCCAGAAGCTGCTGCTCAAGGACGATGACGTCGTGCGCGCCGGCGCAGCTCGGCTCAGATATCAGGTCGACTTCGAGTCGGCCAGCTAGGAGCGATCATTGGCTGAGATTCGTCCCTTCGGTGGCATTCGCTATCCTGCGAACGGTCCGGACCTCGCGAAGTTGCTGGCGCCGCCCTACGACGTCATTACACCGTCCGCTCGGGAGCAGCTGCTGGCGCGGGACCCGAGCAACGTCGTGCGTCTCATCCTGGCCCGCTCGTCCGAGGAGTCCGCTTACGAGGACGCGGGGAAGCTCTTACGCGATTGGATGAACGACGGCACGCTGGTGGCCGACCGGACCCCGTCCCTCTACGTCCTCGCGCAGAGCTTCGAGGCCGAGGGTCTGCGCCACGAGCGGCACGGACTGCTGGCGCGCTTTCGCGCCGAAGATCCGGAGCGGGGCGTCATTCTTCCGCACGAGCAGACGCGCAAGGCTCCGAAAGAGGATCGGATCCGCATGCTGCGTGCGACGCGGGCCAACTTCAGCCCGATCTTCCTGATGGTGCCGGACGCGGCTGGCAGCTTCGCGAGCCGCCTCGAGGTGATCGAGAACGCGCCGCCTGCCGTCGAGTACGGCGACGCCGAAGGCGTCGAGCATCGGCTCTGGGTCGTGACCGACCCCGGGGAAGTGGGTTCACTGCTGGAGCTGTTGCGTGAGCCCGCCGCCTACATTGCCGATGGTCACCATCGCCACGCGACCGCGTTGCGTCGCCGAGACGAGGTGGGCCCGGACGGCGCCTGGACGCTCGGGTTCTTCACTCCGATGGAGAGTGAGGGCCTCGTCGTGCTCCCCTACCACCGGGTGCTGAGGGACGGGCCGAGCGCCGATCAAGCGCGCCAGGTGCTCGTGGAGAAATTCGACCTGCGCGAAACCGGAAGCGCGGCCGAAGCGGCGCGCGGCGCCGGAGCGTCGAAGGCGCCCTTCGCTTTTGGCCTGGCGTGGCCGGGGGGAGACGCCCTGGTTGCCGAGGCGAAAGCCGAGGCGACGCAGCTGATTCCTGCCGCAACTCCGGCGAGCCTCGAGGCGCTGGATCCTTTCTTCTTTCACCGCGTGGTGTTGGAGCGGCTTTTCGGGATCGGCGACGATTCCGTCGACTACGTCCACTCGCTGGCCGAAGTGGAAGAAGCGCTGGCCAGTGGACGCTGCCGGCTCGCCGGGCTCATGCGCCCGACGCCGGTCCAGCAGATCAAGGACGTTTCGGATGCTCGGGAGTCGATGCCCGCCAAGAGCACCTTCTTCCATCCGAAGCTTCCCTCAGGGTTGGTCATCCACCCGCTCGTCGAGTAGCGCTCGTGACTCCGGGGCGGGGCCGAGGAGTCACCGCCGCGGGGAGCCCGATTCAGAGCCGCGAAGCGTGCGGTGGGTCGGGATTGGCTGGTCGGGCGAGATGGGCGAGCAGCGCGTCCGGGTCGTTGGTGGCCACGCCCGTCAGCCCGAAGCGTGCCAGGCCATCCAGCTCCTCGGGGTCGTCCACGACCCAGGTCCCGAGATGCAGGCCCGCCGCGTTGACGGCGTCCGCCAGCGCTTCGTCGAGCATCGATTTGTGGGGGAGCACGAGTCCCGCCTCCACTTCGCGGCTGACCGAAACGACGTCGGCGGTCGCGCCCGGTGCGAAGAGCGTGGCGCGGGGCAGCTCGGGAGCGATGCGCCGGGAGCGCGCCAGCGCGAGTGGGAGGAACGAGGCGATCCCGACGTGCTCGTTCATCCGCGCTTTCGTGACGGCCTCCACGACGCGCTCTTCGATGCCGCGTTCGTCCTCCGTCACCGATTCACCCTTGATCTCGATCAAGATCCGGGCGTGCCCCCGTAGCAGCTCGAAGGCCTCATCGAGAGTGGGGACCTTCTCGTCGCGAAAGCGGTCGCCGAACCGCGCCGGATAGCCGGCGCTCAGCGCGCGGATCTCGTCGAGGCTGTGCTCGCCGACGAGGCCGCGACCGCTCGTGGTGCGGTTGAGCGTCGGGTCGTGGATCACGACGAGCTGGTCGTCGCGCGTGAGCTGCACGTCCAGCTCGACGTTGTCGGCGCCCACCTCGAGCGCGCGACGGAACGACGCGAGCGTGTTCTCGGGGCGGTGGACGGAGTCGCCCCGATGTGCGATCAGCAACACAGGAGGCTAGCTATCCGTGCCCTGGCGCCGGCGCAGGCCCCGCTCGTAGATCTTGGACTCGATGAAGATGGCGAGCAGCGACTGATCGATCTTGCCGGCCTGGGACTCGTATCCGAGGATGTCCAGGGCGCGCTCGACGGGTACTGCCTTCTTGTACGGACGATCCCAGGCCACGAGCGCGTCGAAGATGTCCGAGATCGTCATCATCTTCGATTGGATCGGGATCTCGGCTGCCTTGAGCTGGCGCGGGTAGCCCGAGCCGTCGAGCTTCTCGTGATGGGCGTAGGCGATCTGCGGGATCTGCTCGAATTCGCCGGTCCACGGGATCTGTGCCAGAAACCTGAAGGTGTGTGTCACGTGGCTCTCGATCTCGCGGCGCTCCTTGTCGGAGAGGCTTCCGCGCCGAATCGAGAGAGCGGCCAGCTCGTTGGGTGAGATCAGCGGATGCTTGCTGCCGTCGATGTCCTCGAAGGTGCGGTTCGGGAGGTCCATGAGCGCGCGAAAGCTCTCCTCCTCCATGATCGACGGCTCGTTGGCCTTCACGACCATTTCGAGAATCTGCTCGGCCTCGGCCGTACGTTCCTTGAACTCGACCTCGAGCCGCTCGAGGCTTCTCTCGTCGGCCCGCCCGCCCTCGATGACCCCCAGGCGGTTTCTGAAGTACTCGGCCTCCATCGAACGCCTGATGTAGTTGAAGCGCTGCCGGATCAGCAGCATCTCGCCAACGTAGAGCTTCTTGCCCTTGATCAACACCTTCTCCCGCACGCCGACCTTGCCGAAGTCATGGAGCAGGCTCGCGTAGCGGATCTCCTGAAGCTGGTCCTTGCTGAAGCGCACGTCGCGGAACTGACCCGTATCGATCTTTGCCACGATCTCGGCCGTGCCGACGGTCAGCTCCGCCACGCGGGCCGAGTGACCCGAGGTGGTGGGGTCGCGACTCTCGATCGCGGTGACCGAGGCTTCGACGAAGGAGGCGAACAGGTTGCGGACCTTCTGGAGCAACTGGTTGTTCTCGATCGCCACGGCGGCCTGGCTGGCCAGGGAAGAGACGAGCTGCTCGTCGACCTGGGTGAAGGATGTGACCAGGCTCTCCACGAGCGTCTGCGGCTTGAGCACCGCGCCGGCGTCGCGCTTCTTGTTGATCAGCTGCACGACTCCGATGACCTTGTCGAGGTGGTCGCGCATCGGCACCACCAGCATCGACTTGGTGCGGTATCCCGACTCCTCGTCCCAGGAGCGGCTGATCTGGAAGGGCGAGTCCTTGGGCAGATCGTACGCGTCGGCCACGTTGACGACTTCGCCGCTCAGCGTGCAATACCCGGCGATCGAGGTCTGGGTCAGAGGCATAGTGATCTCGGCGAACGGGGCGTCCACCGTATCGTTTTGCGCCAGCTTGAAGCGAAGCTGATCGTGCTTGTCGACGTCGGGGTCCTTGCTCTCGACGAGATAGAGGCTGTCGGCGTCGGCCGCCGTGATCTCGCGGCACTTGCGCAGAATCAGCTCGAGCAGCTTGGCGAGGTCGTGCTCTGCCGAGAGCGCCACTCCGATCGCGTTCAGCTCGTCGAGATCCCTGGCCTTCTGTTCGAGCGCCGCGTCGAGCTGGTCGATCGTTTGCCGATGACGCTGCAGCTCGGCCCGTTCCAGCCGGAGCTTGAGCAGCGCCGCCGAGACCGGGCGCTGCAGGACGTCGTCGACGAAGCGCAGCCGCTCGATCACCTCGTCCGTCTTGCCGGGCTCCGCGATCGCGATCAGGGCCGGACGGGCGCCATCCAGACTTTCCAGCCAGGCCTGCAGGGCGGCGCCTCGATCCGGCACCAGGTTGGCGTCCACCATCACGGCGAGGGTCGCGGGGCTGACGGCGGAGCTCAGCCGCTCCAGCGAGTCGATCTCCTCGATCGAAGCGGCGCCCGGAGTCTCACCCGCGATCAGCTCGGCGGCCTTGCCCCAGACGAAAACGTCGGTCATCGAAGCGGCGACTCCCCTGATTTCCTCCCAGCGGAGGGTGGCCACGAGGGTAGCAGAAGACCTATCGGGCGAACAGAGCCCGCAGCGCAGGAACAACGCCGCTGGCGTCGTCGACCAGCCGGTCCGGTGCCGCGGCGGCAACGCCTTCGGGGTCGAAGCCATCCCGGATCCCGATCGTGGCGACACCGGCGGCGCGACCGGTCTCCACATCGACGCCTGAGTCGCCGACCATGCTGGTGGCCGACGCGGGAGCTTCCAGCTCCCGCATCAGCCAGCGAAGCGCTTCGGGATCTGGTTTCTTGGGGTGTCCATCCCCCCCGCCGCAGATCCGGGCGAAGCGGCTCGCCACGCCGAGACCCTCCAGGATGGGGCGGCTCAAAGCGCCGGGCTTGTTCGTCAGCACGGCGAGCGTTTCCCGGCACAGCTCGTCGAGCATGCCGGGGACGCCGGGGTAGAGGCGTGTCGACTCGAGCAAGCGTGACCGGTAGCTCTCGAGGAAGATCTCGAGGGCGTGATCCGGGGTCGCGCTGACCCCTCTCGCCGCAAGACCCCGCGCCACCAGCACTCGCGCACCGCTGCCGATCATCTTTCTGACGGCCTCGTTCGCGAGCGGCGGCGTTCCGGGGGCGAGCCGTTCCAACGTCGCGTTCAGCGCGCCGCAGAGGTCACCCGACGAATCGATCAGCGTCCCGTCGAGGTCGAAGACGACCAGGCGGAGCGTCAACCGCCCAGGTAGCCGAGCGCCTTCAGCTGCTCGATCGTCGCCTCGTCGAAGTCGAGGAGCTCCCGGCCGGGGATCGGGCTCAGCCACAGATGGAGGCCCCCGCGCACGAAGGCCGGCGCCACGAGCACGTTGCCTTGCGTGGCGTCTTCGGATTCGCTCTGCGGCAGCAGCAGCGGGACTTCGGGAGGGTTCCTACCCTCCTCGCCGATGAAGATGCGGTCGCTGGGCAGCGCGCCACCGTTGCGGGTCCCTTCCAACCAGACGGGCACAGCCAGCGGGCGCACGCTGAAAGCGATCTCGCGCGGCTCGCCGCGGTGGCGCGCGAGCTCGACGACGAGCCGTCGGCCGTTCGAGCGCACCTCGTAGCCATCGCTCGGGCCGAGGCCCGTCGGCTCGACACCGTCGATCCAACCCGTGGTGGCCAGCCTGATGTTGTATGCATCGCCGCCCATGAAGCGCAGATGACGCCGATAGGGATCCCTCACCATTGCGGCCAGCAGCGCCGCACGCAGGCGTCCGGCCCTCCGGGCGTTCTGGTCGATCTCGTTGTGCTGCTCCCCAGGATCCGCGACGAGGTCGAAGTACAGCTCGTCCTGCTCCGGGCCGAAGCGCTGGATGAACTTGTCGCGACGCGTTCGCATGCCGAGCGCGACGATGCCTCGGTGGCTGATCTCCGACACGGCCGGTGGCTCCGGCGCGCCTCCCGCGACGACGTCCTGGAGCGGCTGCCCGGCAATCGCGGGTCGCGCCGGAACCGGGAGATCGAGGGCCTGCAGCACCGTCGGCAGGATGTCGACCGTTTGCACCTGCTGATCGATGCGGCTTCCGGCATGCCGTCTGCCTGGGAACTTGATGATCAGGGGGACCCGCACCAGTTCCTCGAAGACGCTGCGGCCGTGCAGCCATTTGCCATGGTCGAGGAACTCCTCGCCGTGGTCGGCCACGAAGATGATCAAGGCGTCGTCGTAGCTGCCGTTCTGCTTGAGGGCGTCGATGAAGCGGCCGAACTCGACGTCGCCGTAGGCGATCTCGCCGTCGTATTGCGCCACCAGCCGTTCGCGATCCGCGGGCTCGTGGAAATCCGTGCGTGGATCCACGCCGGGGTGACCCTCCGTCGGGTGGGGCTCGAAACGGCGGTCGAACGGCGCAGGGGGGATGTAGGGGACATGCGGATCCATTGTGTGGACGTAGACGAATTGGGGGAGCCCCGCTCGGGTGTCGATCCACTCGAGGGCCGCGTCGACGACCACGTCGGCGTCCACCGACTTCGAAGCGTGTCCCTGCGTATCGTGCAGGCCGACGAAGAAATCGAAACCCTGATCGAAGTTGTTGCCGTAGCTGTAGATGACGGAATTCGCGATGGCGGCGCCCGTGGTGAAGCCCTTGGCCTGAAGCATCTCAGCGAGGGTGACGTGTCGGGGTTCCAGCGGGTCGCGAAGCTGAACGGCGAGGTGCCGGCCCGGCAGCTGGGAAGTGAAGATCGAAGCAACCGAGGGTTTGGTCCACGATGCGTGCGAGATGGCGGCGTCGAACACCACGCCGTCCGCGGCGAAGCGCGCGAGTGCGGGGGTCGTGTCGCGCTCGTAACCGTAGGGGCTCGTGTGGTCGGCGCGCAGCGTGTCGACGAGATAGACGACCACGAGCGGCGCCTTGCTCGGCGCGGTCGTGAGCGTCGGGTTGCCCCAGAAAGCCCGGTTCGACTCGTCGGGATTCTCGTCGAAGCCCGATGTCTCAAAGCTGAGCTCCACCTCCCGTCCGCCGAACTCCGAGAGGTCGACCTGCGCGGCCTGCCAGCCGCGATCTTCGACATCGCCGATCGGATCCAGGAGTCTCGTCCAGGCCGTTACCTCGCGATCGTCGTCCCGCACCCGGATACGGAACTCGACGGGCGGCCGATCGTCGAACTCGGAGTCGATCGTGTGATGGAAGCGCAGCGACGCCTTCGCGGGCACGCGCACCCGGTAAACGAGCCGGCTCGGCGGCGACGCGGGCATGCTGATTCGGGTGTCGTCGCCGATTCGGTGCAGGCGCCCGCGCTGGCGGGAGATCCAGGCCAGGTTTCGTCCTGCAATGTCGCCGCTGACGAGCAGCGGCTCGTCCTTGATCAGGTCGATGGCACGGTCGTCGAGCTGGGAGCACGCTGGAGCCAGCGCCAGGGCGCAACACAGCCCCCAGCGGGTGACGGCGCGTTCTTGCCGCAAGCTCTCCAAGCGAGGCGTTGTATCACGCGCTTTCGGATCCGGCCAAGCAGGCCCGCTCGGGAGCGCTAGCCGCGATCTAACGGACATCGCTAAACTCGGTCGGTCGAGAATGCACGAGGATAAGGATCGCTCCGAGCTCGCCGGGCTGACGAGGCCCTTGCTGGGCTTCGTGGCCGCGGGCCTGGTCGTCCGGGTTCTGTTCGCGCTGCTCGAGCCTGCCACCCAGCCCATCGCCGACGAGCGCACCTGGCTGAACTGGGCGATTGAGAACCTCCTGTCTGACAAGGTGGCGCTCAACCCGCTGCGCACCCGGATGGTGTTCTATCCGCCGATCTATCCCTATTTCATCGCGCTGACCTATGCGCCCTTCGGGACCCTCATGGCCGTCAAAGTTGCCCAGGCCGTGGTGAGCGCAGCGCTGGTGCTGGCCATCGGTCGCGTCGGCGCGCTCGTCTTCGGCGCCCGCGTCGGCATCGCTGCCGCGGCGATCGCGGCGTTCTACCCGGACCTCGTGTGGTTCGGGGCTCACTTCTGGTCCGAGACCGTGTTCGTCACCATCCTCTGGTGGGCGATGGAGCGCGTTCTGGTGGCCCACGAGAGCGGGAGGCGCTCTCAGGTCGTCGTGGCGGGGCTGCTGTGGGGCGTCGGTGTGCTGGCTCGCGAGACCGTCCTCTACCTCACGCCGCTCGTGGGGATCTGGCTCGTGTGGGCGTCTCGAGGGGAGGGTGGTCGGCTGCGCGGGGGTCTGTTCGTGGCGACGGCATTGCTGACCGTTGCGCCGTGGACGCTGCGAAACGCAGTGGTCTTCGACGGGGCTCTCGTGCCAGTTTCCACGGCGGGGGGCTTGAACCTCTGGCAGGGCAACGCGGGCCTGACACGCCAGGAGGTGTACGACCTCTACGGGCAGGTGCACGGACGCGTCGAGCAGTACAACCACGCCCGTCGCAAGGGGCTGGAGGCCATCTGGAACCGGCAGCCCGGCTGGCTGTTCGAGAAGCTCCGCGACGAGCTGCCGCGCTTCTGGGAGGCGGACAGTCTGGCGCTCATCCACATTCGACGGGGCGCCTACGGCGCCGTGCGACCCATCGTCGCCGTGTCCGGAGCGGCGGTCGTCCTGCTTCCTTATCTCGCCGTGCTCACGCTCTTCGTGCTCGGCGTCTCTAGCCTTTCGCTCTCGCGACCGCGCGTTCTGCTGCTGGGCTTCCTCGTTTTCTACAACTCGCTTCATGTCGTCACCCACGGCTTCGCGCGGTATCGCCTGCCGATCATGCCCGTGGTTTTCCTTTTCGCGGCCGCGGCGCTCATCGGGCTGCGCGAGCGGGGTGGGCTGTGCCTGACGCCGAGGCGTCGGGCGGTCGGCGTCGCGCTCACGCTCGTCTTCGCCGCGATGCTGATTCCGAGCGCGCGCACGCTGCTCACGCACCCCGCCTATGACCTGAGCGCTCCGTTCGAAGCGCCGGGCTCGGACGAGGCGCTGGCCCTCCGGCGGCCGGCGGATCAGCCGTAGGCGGGTCGGTCGAGCGCACTCCCGATCGCCGCGTAGGCCGCCGCCACCTTCTCTGCGTAGCGTTTTGCGCTGAACTCGCGCTCGATCAGCGCGACTCCGCGAGCGGCGAGCGAGCGCGCCAGTGCGGGCTCGACGAGTGCTCGTCGAATCGCCCCGGCGAGCGAGGCGGGTGTTGGCTCCGCCAGAAAGGCGAGCGACTCGTCGAGCAGCTGGGTGTGGGTGGTGATGGCCGTGGCGACGATCGGCTTGCCAGAAGCCAGGTAGGTGTAGAGCTTGAACGGCGTGTTCTCCCCTTTCAGGCGCGGTGAGACCAGCACGTCCGAGAGCGCGAGGAGTTCCAGCAGCAGCTCGGGGGGACGCTTGCCGGCGAAGACGCAGCGGTCGGCGACGCCGAGAGCCGTCGCACGATCCTCGAGGGTATCGATCTCGGCCGGCTCACCGCCGACGAACAAGAAACGCACGCCCTGGCATTCCGCTGCGGCGTCGACGAGCAGGTGGACCCCCTGGTAGCTCTCGAAGTTGCCGGAGTAGAAAGCGACCGGCTCCGCTCCGAGCTCGAGCTCGGAACGGAGTGCCGTCACGCGAGCGAGGTCGGCGGTCGCCCCCGCTTCGATGAGCGGAGGGTCCTCGATCTGAAAGACCGGTGTCTGAGGTGCGGCTCGGCGGACCCCGACGGTCAGGCTCTCGCACACTGTGATGACACCCACCGCGCCATTGAGAGCCTCGGACTCGAGCCGCCGGGCCGCCCAGAGCAGGGGCCCGCGACGGGCGAAGCCCGAGTAGCGAAGCTGATCCGGAATCGAGGAGTCGACGTCGCACACGAGTGGCAGCCGGATGAGTCGCGCCAGAGGCGCAGCGAGATGCGCCGCCTCCTCGACCGCGTGGACGACGTCGTAGCCACCCCGGAGCATTCGCCACCAGGCCTGCAGCATGAAAGGAACGTCGAGCAGGAGCTTCGCGTACGAGGCCCCGGCGGGGACGCGTCCGACGGGGAGTCCCAGGCTGCGGCTGTGGCGGACGCCGTGGATCTGGAGCTTCGAGCCCTGCGGGTAGCTCAGCAGGTCGATGCAGTGGCCGAGGCTCGTCAACGCGCGCAGCATCGCCCTCACGGCAAGGGGCGTGCCGCGGACTTCGAAGAAGGGCTGGGGTGCGAGAAAGAGAATCCGCAGCGGGCGCGGCGCGTCCGATCCGTTCACCGGGCCCGGCTCGTCAATCGCCGAGGAAGCGCTCCGCGTCCATGGCCGCCATGCAGCCGCTGCCGGCAGCCGTCACCGCCTGGCGGTAGCGGTGGTCCTGGACGTCGCCGGCTGCGAACACCCCAGGCACGTTCGTCTCGGTCGTGCCGTCCTTCACGACGAGGTAGCCGGCGTCGTCCTTGTCGAGGACACCCTCGAACAGCTTGGTGTTCGGGTCGTGGCCGATCGCCATGAATACGCCTCCCGCCGCGATCTCGGCGACCTCGTCCGTCTTGACGTTCCGGAGCTTTGCGCCCGTGACGCCCTCGCCTGGACCGCCGAGGATCTGCTCCACCACGCTGTCGAGCCGCCACGCGATCTTCTCGTTGGCCTGGGCCCGCGCCTGCATCGCCTTCGAGGCACGGAGTTTGACGCGCCGGTGGACGACCGTCACCTTGCTCGCAAACTTCGTCAGGAAAAGCGCCTCTTCCATCGCGGTGTCGCCCCCACCCACGACGAGCACTTCCTTGTCCTTGTAGAAGAAGCCGTCGCAGGTCGCGCAGGCCGAAACGCCGCCGATCTTCGTCCGGAACTCCAACTCCTCCGGGAGACCCAGCCAACGCGCGGTCGCGCCGGTCGAGACGATCAGGGCGTGCGCTTTCACGCTGGAGCCGTCGCTCAGCTTCAGCGTAAACGGGCGCTCCTGCAAGTCGAGTTCGTCCAGGGATCCGGCGGCGAATTCGGTGCCGAAGCGCTCGGCCTGTTTGCGCATCCGATCCATGAGGTCGGGGCCGAGGATTCCCTCGGGAAAGCCTGGGTAGTTGTCGACGTCCGTCGTCAACATCAGCTGGCCGCCGGGGACGTCGGTCGGATCGCTGCCGCCTCCCTGGACCACCAGGGGCCCCAGGTTGGCGCGGGCGGCGTAGACGGCCGCCGTCAGGCCCGCGGGGCCCGAGCCGAGAATGACGACCCTGTACTCGTTGCTCTTGGGCATGGACCTTCGCTTCCTGGCACGCCGGGCAGGGCGCGCGAAATCCCGGAAGCCGCGAGGCGCAGTATAGCTTTGGCTCGCGGCACCCTCCGCTGCTCCTGAGACGCGGCGGCCTGGGCCGACGTTACACCCGCGGACTCCTTGACCCGGCCGAGGTGCCGACGGTACGGTGCGTCGATGACGCTCCCGAATGAAATCGATCGGATGCTTTCGACTCTGAACGCGGCGGAGGTCGGCAGCCTCGACAGCATCGCCGGCAAGTTGCAGCACGTTCAAGATCGCCTGCGCACGCTGCAGCAGGACGAGCTGGCCGAGCGCGCCGAGCAGGCCGTCGACGCCCTGAAGCGGGGCGACCTCGCCGAGTTTCAGCGCGGTCGGGCCTTTCTCCAGTCCAAGATCGGCCACCTGCGAGGCTGATGGCGACCCGGACCCGAACACCGGGCGCGACGACGGCAGTGGTCGATGCGCACCACTCCTGGATCGCGGGCCGGCGCGTCGAAGGCCGCGACGGGGCTCACATCGTCACGAGCCCGTCGAGTGGCGAGATGCTCGCCCGTGTGACGCGTCTGGACGAACGGCAGCTGGCGGCCGCGGTAGCGGCCGCACGAGAAGCCGCCCCCGCATGGGCGAGTCGCCCGATCCATCAGCGCCAAGACCTTCTGGGACGCGTGCGTTCGCTGCTCGCCAGCCGAGCCGACGAGATCGCCGAGCTGATCGCCCGCGAGCAGGGAAAGACCCGCGCGGAGGCGCGCGTCGTCGAGGTGCTTCCGGCGCTCGAGTCTCTGAAGCATCTCGAGCGGCGCGCAGCCGACGCTCTCCAGCCCGATCCGGTCGAGAGCGAGGTCGTTTTCCTCGCCCACAAGCGCAGCCACGTCGAGTACCCGCCGTTCGGCGTCGTGCTCGTGATCTCCCCCTGGAACTATCCTCTACTGATACCGCTCTCCATCGTCGCGGCGGCGCTCGTGGCCGGCAATACGGTGGTGCTGAAGCCGGCTCCGGCGGCGACGCTCATGGGCTTCAAGATCGCCGAGCTGTTCGAACGAGCCGGGCTGCCCGCCGGCGCGCTGAACGTCGTCGCGCTTGCAGACGCCCTGGCCCCGCGTTTGGTCGAGGACCCCCGCATCGACAAGGTCTTCTTCACCGGCGGTACCGACACCGCTCGCAAGGTGATGGCGAGCGCATCGAAGAACCTGACGCCCGTCGTGCTCGAGCTCGGCGGCAAGGACCCAGCGATCGTGTGTCGCGACGCGGACCTCGACCGGACCGCGGCCGGCCTCGTCTGGGGAGCGTTCATGAACTCCGGTCAGACCTGTGTCTCGGTCGAGCGCGTCTACGTCGAGGAGGCCGTCGCGGGGCCGCTTCAGGAGCGAATCGTCGAAAGGGCCCGTGCGCTCCGTTCCGGCGACTCGCTCTCCGCCGACGTCGAGCTGGGCGCGATGACACTCGAGTCGCAGCTGCGGTTGGTCGAGCAGCACGTCGCGGACGCGGTCGGAAAGGGCGCCCGGGTGCTGACGGGTGGCGAAAGGGGTGAGGGACAGCGCTTCCCGCCGACCGTGCTGGTCGACGTCGACCATTCGATGCGCGTGATGCGCGAGGAGACCTTCGGTCCGCTGTTGCCGATCATGAAGGTGCCGTCCGTCGATGGGGCCGTCGAGCTCGCCAACGACAGCGACTACGGCCTCACCGCGAGCATCTGGAGCCGCGACGACGCTCGCGCCCGTGAGATCGCCAGCCGGCTCGATGTCGGGGTCGTGACGATCAACGACTGCGTCTACACCTATGGCGACCCGTCGGCGCCTTTTGGCGGTGTGAAGAAGAGCGGAATGGGGCGGACCCACGGCCGGCTCGGGCTGCGCGAAATGGTGCGGCCCAGGTTCGTCGCGGCCGACCGCGAGCGGCGCCCGCCGATCTGGTGGTACCCGTACGGCGAGCGGTTCGAGCAGCAGCTGCGGACTTCGACCGAGGCTCTCCACGGCAAGCTGACGGTGCGCTTCGGCGCTCAGCTGCGCCTGCTGATGCACCGGCGCTTCTGGCAGCGGACCAATCCGCTCGAGCTGTTGAAGAACTTCGATCGCCTGTTCTAGTGTCCTGTCCCACTTCGATCGCCTGGCAAAGTGCCGGCAGTCGGTCTCAGTTTCGTCGAGACCAGCGACTCCAGTGCCAGGCGCGAGGCCACTAGGTGCCGGTGAGCGGTACGCTGGTCTCGTCGCGGGCGCGCCGCAGGTGGCCCTACATCTCGGCCGGCCTGGGCCTGATCCTCGTCGCGATCGCGCTCACGGTCGGGTGGCAGTTCCTGGGCTTTCCGGATCCGCTCGCCGCCGCTCGAGGCTCGAGCACCGTGCGCTGGCTGGTCTACCTGCTCGGAACGATCCTGTTCCTGCTGCTGATCGCGGGTCTCGGCCTGCTGGTGATCCTGCTCCTCCGCGAGGTCCAGCTCAACGAGCGGCAGTCCAACTTCATCAGCGCCGTGACTCACGAGCTCAAGACGCCCGTCGCGTCTCTGCGGCTGTATCTGGACACGCTTCAGCTTCGCGATGTCACGGACGAGCGGCGCGAGGCGTTCTATCGCACCATGGGTCAGGATCTCGAGCGGCTCAACGCGACCATCAACAGCGTGCTGAACGCGGCGATGTACTCGGATCGGGCGCCCATCGAGCAGGAGCCGCTGGACTTCTCGAAGCTCGTCCACCGCTCGATCGAGCTGACGCGATCGCGACACCAGCTGGGCGTCGAGGCGATCCGCTACGCGGGGCCGGAGTCGCTGACGGTGAGCGGAGACGCGGGGGCCCTCGAAACGGCCGTGCTGAACCTGCTCGACAACGCCGTGAAATACTCACGTGACGAAGTGAGTGTCGACGTGACCCTCGATCTCGACGAGCGTGGTGCGACGCGGCTGCGAGTCCACGACGACGGCATCGGCATGAGTCGCGGGGACCTGCGCTTCATATTCAATCGTTTCTACCGGATCGGGGCCGAGGTGAGGCGGCGTCGGACGGGCACCGGCCTCGGCCTCTTCATCGTGCACACGGTCGTGAAGAAACACGGTGGCAAGGTCGTCGGCGAAAGCGGCGGACCCGACCGGGGCTCGACGTTCACTCTCACGCTGCCCCAGCAGCGCGGGGCCGCGGCGTGAGCACGGCGCAGCCGCGCGTGCTCGTGGTCGAGGACGAGGAGCACCTCGCCGATGGGATTCGCTTCAACCTCGAGGAGGAGGCGTACGCCGTGGAGGTGGTCGGCGACGGTCCCGCGGCGCTGGCCCGTCTCGTCGACCGCACCCGCAGCGGCTTCGACCTCGTGATCCTGGACGTGATGCTCCCAGGACTCGACGGCTTCGAGGTCGCCGAGCGCGTCCGCGAGGCGGGCAACCACGTCCCGATCCTGATGCTCACGGCCAAGAGCCAGCCCGAGGACACCGTCCGCGGACTCGACGTGGGGGCCGACGACTACCTGCCCAAACCGTTCGAGCTGTCGGTCCTGCTGGCTCGGATTCGCGGCCTGCTGCGAAGGCGCGATTGGTCGCGCCAGCAGAATGGCGATCTGGAGAAGGTCAGCATCGGGGCGGCCGAGGTCGACTTTCCAGCCTTCGAGCTGCGTTCTCCCGGCAAGGTCGTCGGGCTCACGTCGCTCGAAGCCGGGTTGCTCAGGTTGCTGGTTCGCCGCGCCGGTCAGGTCGTATCCAAAGCCGAGATTCTCGAGCAGGTCTGGCAGGTCGCTCCTGATACGGAAACCCGGGCGGTCGACAATTTCATCGGCCGGCTGCGGCGCTATCTCGAGCCCGACCCGAGCGCTCCGAAGCACCTCGTCACGGTTCGGGGCGCCGGTTACAAGCTCGTCACCAAACCCGCGGTTCACAAAAGGCCGTGACCTGGAGGACAATCACGAGTTCGATGGCTAGCGACGATCTCCCGGGACTGGCAGGCGGGACACGGTGGAAGAGATGATGGTGCGGGTGCGGCTGTTCGCGTCGCTGCGCGAGGTCGTTGGCCGCGGCGAGCTGGAGCTGGAGCTGCGCGACGGCTCGACGCCAGACGACGCCTGGCGGCAGCTGTCCGACAGCCATCCCGGCCTGGCCGTCAGGCGCGCCAGCCTATCCGCGGCGATCAATCGTCGTTACGCCTCCTTCGACGACGACCTGGCGGAGGGCGACGAGCTGGTCTTCATCCCGCCCGTGAGCGGGGGCTAGCCGAGCATTGCCCAAAGACCGCTTCGGTCGCGAGATCAACTACCTCCGCATCTCGGTCATCGACCAGTGCAACCTGCGCTGCCTCTACTGCATGCCGTTGCGTGGCCTGTCCTTTCTTCCGTCTGAGCAGCGGCTGAACGCCGAAGAGATCGAGCTGGTCGTGCGCGCGGCGGTGAGCGTCGGGTTTCACAAGTTCCGCCTCACGGGTGGCGAGCCGACGCTGCGGCCCGATCTCGTGGACATCGTCGGGAGGATGGCGGCGGTCGAGGGTGTCCGCGACATCGCGATGACCACCAACGCGATCCTCTTGCCACGCCTCGCGCGTCCACTGGCCCAGGCGGGGCTCCACCGCATCAACGTGCACGTCGACACGTTCGATCCCGAGCGGCTGAAGCGGCTGATGCGTTTCGGCACGATTGCGGAGATCGAAGCGGGCATCGCGGCCGCCGAGCAGGCGGGACTCGTGCCGATCAAGATCAACTGTGTGGTCACGCGCGACTACAACGAGCACGACGTGGTGGACATCGCGCGTCGTACGCTGGAGCGCGATTGGCACGTCCGCTTCATCGAGCTGATGCCCCTGGGTGGCGGCGAAACGGCTCACTTCTCGTTGTCGAACTACGTCCCGACCCACGAGACGCGAGAGAAGATAGAGGCCGAGCTCGGCAGCCTCTCTCCGATTCCAAACGCGAGTCCGTCGGACGAGTCCAGGAACTATCGGCTGCCCGACGCGAGCGGCACCGTGGGCTTCATCAGTCCTGTCAGCGAGCCATACTGCGGCACCTGCAACCGCATGCGCCTCACCGCGGACGGACGCTTTCACCTTTGCCTGCTGAACGACGACGAGCTGGACGTGCGGGGGGCGATCCGATCAGGCGGCGGGCTCGAGCAGGTCGCCGAGATCCTGCTGCGGGCGGTCGGCGCGAAGCCGACTGGTCATCGCCTCGAGGAAGGGATTTCCACCGAGCAGCGCGGGATGTTCCAGATCGGCGGCTAGCCGGCTCCCAGAGCTCCGCTAGGTCCCCACGATCTCCGCCCGCGGATCGCTGCTGTCCAGCCACACCGACCCGTCGGCGTAGAACTCCTTCTTCCAGATCGGAACCCTGGCCTTCAGCGTGTCGATGACATAGCGGCACGCTGCGAACGCTTCGGCCCGGTGCGGCGAGGCGACACCCACCGCCACGCTCGCCTCGCCGATCTCGATGCGCCCGAGGCGGTGGGACATTCGCACGTCGCTCACGGGCCAGCGGGCGCGAGCCTGCTGCTCGATCTCTCGCATCAGCGGCAACGCCATCTCCTCGTACGCCTCGTACTCGAGGTGGCGTACGCCACGGCCTGCGTTTTCGTTGCGCACCACTCCGACGAAAACGCAGGCCGCGCCGTCGCTCGCGCTCGTGTGATGGAACGGAGCCAGATCGATCGCCTCGCGCGTCAGCTCGACCACGAGCGGCATCGTAGCACCGCGCGAAATTACCGCCCGCGCCGCGTACTCGTCACACGCTGTCAGCGGTCGTGACGAGCTGTTCGCGCAGCAGCGTCGCGAGATTCGTGAACATGCGATAGGTGAGGCCCCAGATCACCTGGCCTTCGATACGGAAGCACGGCAGCTTCAGCGTCTCTCCGTCGTACGGGTAGTCCAGGGTGGAGCGGTGGCTCGCCCCGAGCAGGTCGTCGAGGCTCAGCCAGTAGAAGGCCTGCACCTCGCGGCTGAGCGTGAGCTCGAACTGGGGCGAGCCGAGGCGGAAGGCGAACGGAGTGATGGCGAGATCCACGGGTCCGCCGCGGTGAGTCGCCTGGACCTCGTCGAGGCGCCCGAGCATTTCGCCTTCGCGGTTGAGATCGATCCCGATTTCCTCGTGCGTCTCACGGACGGCGGTCGCCAGCAGATCAGCGTCGTGCTCCTCGGAACGGCCGCCCGGCAGCCCCATCTGTCCCGACCACGGGTCGCCCGGACGCTCGGCGCGATGGATAAACAGCACCTCGATTCCGTCCCGCGCCTCGCGCAAGAGGAACGCGACGCCAGCCCGCCGAGCGGTCGCAAGCTCGAGGCTGACAGGCGGCCAGATCCGCAGCGCGGACGACACGTCGGAAAACCGGACTCGCCTCACCCTACCGAGTCTAGTGTCCTGTCCCATTAGTTGTGGCGCACCGAGAGCGTCGTACGGTCCGGCGGCGCCGTCGTAGGCCCGGCGAGAGCACGCGACTTCGGCATCTTGTCCTCGATCGGCAAGCGTGCGGCAGAGATCGTGGAGAAACTGGCCTGTCGGAGCCAAGTCGGGCGGATAGTACTGGTTGAAGAAGAGCAAGGAAGCGCACCGCCTCGCCGAGGGGTATCAGAAGCGGGTTGCCTCGCTGGTGGCCTGTCCATTAGGCTAGCTGAGTCCCACCATTGAGGAGGGGTTTCCATGCGAGCCATCTTTGCGATCGTCCTGCTGATCTCACCAATCGGCTCGGTCGCGGCCCCGGCGGCGGGAACTGTCCAAGGGGTGGTGTCCGTTGCGGGCAACCCGGCGAGCGGCCTCGGCATCGCGCTCGTCGAGCTCAGTGCGGGACGCGTGGTCAAGCTCCGCTCCAGCGATTCCGGGACCTTCGAGGCGCAGGTACCCCCGGGCGAATACCTGATCACGAGCCGTGAGATCGAGGGCCTCGGTGTGGTGAGCGCCCCGACGCTGCTGACGGTCACCCAGGGTCAGGTGACGACGGCGCGGCTCGATCTGGCCGCTCCTCTCGCGGCTGTCGTGAGCGTGTCGGGTGCGTCGATTCAAGCGGCGGCAGGCGGAGAGATCGACCACGCCCCACCGTTCACATGCTGGGTCGCTGGGTCGCCAGAGAGGCCCTTAGGCCCGGTCGTCGAGGCATGCTTCGCCAACCTGTCGCCCGACCAGTTGAAGGCCGACACGTACTTCAGCGGCGGCAAGAATCTCGACGACCCGAAACTCGGCGCCTTCTACTCGGTCGAGATGACCTGTGAGCCGGCCGCGGGCGGCAGCTGCTGCACAGCCACCTTGCCATACCCGATATATCCCGACGTCGGCAAGATGATTTACTACCTCACGGCCAACGGCGGAGACATCGCAGGCAACCCGGAGACCGAACACTTCGAGGTCAACGTCAAACCCGATCCTCCCTGCGACGACGGACCAGAGGCCATGTACCTGCCGGCGGGAGCCCTGGCTCTCGGTGGCGGCTCTCTTGCGGTACCGGCAGCAGTAGTCCTGGCGTCCGCCGCCGGAGCCGGCGGCGTTGCTGCCCTCTCATCGGAGACGACGACCACGACGACCACGACACCCCCCGCGACAGAACCGCCGACCACGACGACCGCCACGACCACGCCAACTCTTCCACCGGAGCCCGATGGGCCGCCCGCTTCTCCCAGCAGGGATCTGGCTCTTGGCGACGTCGCCGGCGGCTAGAAGGGGTAGCGCTCGAGCCTGATCGAGCCGTCTGGGCCGTAGACCAACCTTCGATCGGGCTCGCCGTCGCCGTCGGTGTCAATACGCTCGCTGGCGACCTCGCCCCGCTCCCAGTTCTGCCAGCGGTCCAGCCGGCCATTGTGGTCGCTGTCGACCGCGACGCGCGTCAACACCTCGCCGTCGAACCACTCGATCCGGTCGATGGAACCGTCGGCACTTCCGTCGTACTCGCGCCTGCGCAGGCCGCCACGCCCGTCCGGGACGATCCAGACGTCGGGGTGTCCGGGTCGTTTGGTGGCCCTGCCGATTCGCACCAGCTCGCCGTCCTCGTCGAAGACCTCCCACTTGTCGATGATGCCATCCTCGTCGTCGTCGCTCTGGACTTGCCAGGGACGGCGGTTGGGGTGGAAGGTCTCGACCCGCTCCGCCACGCCGTTTCCGTCGGCGTCGAGCAGGCGCCTCACGGGGCTGCCATCGGGAGCGTAGATGAGCTGCCACGGTCCTCTCTCCCAGAGCCTCGTCTCCGGCTCTGGTGGCCCGCTGAACGGATCGTGGCAGGCGAGGCACCCCAGCATCAGCCCCACGGCGATCGTGCGCTTCACTTGGGAATACTATCGCGGAGCTGAGTGACGAGGCCCCGAACCCCCGGGATCACCCCGATGCCACCGGGTATAGTGCCGGCCGGATGAACCCATCGCCATGACCGCGGAGCTTCGCACGGGAACGGTTTCGGACGCCGGGATCCTGCTCACAGCCCGCACTCTGCGCGCGGTCTCCTGGAGCCTCGAGGTCGCGATCTTCGCAGCGATCGTGGGCTCGGTACTCGCCTTCGGCGCTGTCCACGAATTCTCGTACGTACCGCTTTGGTGGACTGCGGCGCTGCTCGCGGCGCTTCTGGCCTCGCGCAGCGCGCTCGTCGCGATGCTGAGGCGGCGGCTGGGCCGCCAACGCTTCTCGTTTCACGTCAGCGGCCGCTGGCTCGTGCTCAGTGACGAAGCTTCGGCGTACGAGCTGGAAAGCTGGTCCTGTGACCTGGCCGCCGCTCGCCTGGTGCGTGGGCCTCTCGCCTGGCCTCTGACCTGGCCGCCGCTCGCCTGGTGCGTGGGCCTCTCGCCTGGCCTCTGCTCGCCGCGGGGATCTTCGTGGTCGTGCAGCTCGTCCCGCTTCCAGTAGAGGCGCTCGCGGGCCGTGCTCCGTTGCCCGTTCCGGAGACGCCAGGCTGGGCCCCGATCACCGTTTCCGCGCGGCACACGCTGCGAGGGCTCTGCTTCCTGGCGACCTTCGGGGTCCTGCATCTCGCGGCGGCCACGGTCTTCGAGAGCCACGCCCGCGCGCTCGGCTGCGCAAGCTCCTGGCCGCGCTGGCCCTCGTGCTCACTGTGGTGGGGCTCGCCCAGAGAGCGGCGGGGTCGCGCCTGATCTACGGTTTCTTCCAGCCTCTCGAGTCCGAGGGGGCGCCGAACATGTTCGGGCCGTTCGTGAACAGAAACCATTTCGCAGGGTACATGCTCATGCTCGCGCCGATCTGCGTCAGCTCCGCGTTGCGTGCGTACCAGCGCTATAGGCGACGCGTCGCCGGGCGGGCCAGCTGGCTCAGGAGCTGGGTCGTGGCGTTGCAGTCACCGGAGGGCATCGATTTCGTCTACGCGCTCGTCCCCGCGCTGGCCGCAGTTGCTGCGCTCATCGCGGCCAACTCGCGCGGTGGGCTGCTGGCGTTCCTCGGCAGCCTGATCATCGCCGTCATCGCGTTCCGCGGCCGCTTCGGCATCGCGGGCGTCGTGCCCGTGGCCCTGGTCGTGATGGGCCTCTCGTGGTTCGGCCTGGAGCGCATCGGCACCCGTTTCATGAGCGCGTTCGAGGACTCGGTGACCCGGGCGGCAGTCTGGGAGGACTCGATATCCCGCATCGACGGCTACTGGCTCGCGGGCTCGGGTCTCAACACCTTCGCCACGGCCATGAGCCGCACCTCCGCCTGGCAGCTGCCGGTGGGCGCCACGCCCTGGCGCACGGAGGAAGCGGCCGTAGTGCACACACCACAGATGGGCTACCGCGTTCCAGAAGGCGTAGACGAATGGATCTGGTACCGCGAAGCCCACAACGACTACGTGCAGGTGTTCGTGGAGATGGGTGCGTTAGGACTGGTCGCCGTGTTGTGGGGGAGTGTGGCCGTGCTGCGACGCCTGGCGCCGGACCCGTGGCTGCTGGCGGCGGTCGCCGGCATCATGCTGCACTCCCTCGTGGACTTCGATCTCCAGATTCCGGGAGTGGCCGTCCTGTTGGCCGTGGTCACGGCGATGCCGCCGAGTCTGTCGGCGAAGAGGACGAAGCACGCCTGAGGCTCGGAGCGTGGGCGCTGCGATAGACATCGTCATTCCCACCTACAAACGAGGCGAGCGCCTGCTTGCGACCCTCGATTCGCTCGAGCCTTCGCCCGGAAGCCTCGTGATCGTGGTGGACCAAACCCTCGATCACCCGGCCGACGTACGCGAGCAGCTCGAAGCCCGCAGCGCGCGCGGCGAGCTCCAATGGCTGCGGCTCGAGCATCCGTCGATTCCGGGAGCCATGAACCGTGGCCTGCTCGCAAGTCGGTCGCCGGTCGTTTTGTTCCTGGACGATGACATCGTTCCTCACGAGGGGTTGTACCGGGCCCACGTGGCGGCGCAGCGCCCGCCTGTCGGCGTCGTCGCCGGACGCGTAGTTCAGCCATGGGAAGTCGGCCGGGAGCCGCGATTCATTCCCGAGGGACTGTCGCGCTGGGCTTCGAATCGACGCGCCCACGTCGAGGAGTTCGCCGGTGGCAACTTCTCGGTGGACCGACTCCTCGCGCTCGCGGTCGGCGGATTCGACGAGAACTTCGTCGGCGCGGCGTACCGCTACGAAACCGAGTTCGCGGAGCGCGTCAGGGGTGCCGGTCGCACGATCCTGTTCGAGCCGGAAGCCAGCGTGCGTCATCTGCAAGAGCCGGCCGGGGGCATACGTCACTACGGTCACTTCCTACGAACCGCGCGGCCTCATCACGCCGTGGGCGAGTACTACTTTCTGCTGAGGACGCGAGCCACAGAAGGTCGGTTGGCGAGGCTCCTGAGCCATCCCCTGAGAGCCGTCGCGACGCGTCACCACCTGCGCGCACCATGGTGGATCCCCGTGACGCTCGTCGCGGAGCTGCGAGCATTGGCCTGGGCGCTGCGGCTCCAAAGGGCCGGCCCGCGCCTGATCCAGTCCCTGTAGACGACTGCCGAGGACGGCCTACCGCGGCTTGGGGGTCTTCCGGCGCGGGCGGTCAATCGCCAGGGCTTCGGGAACGACCTCGACGAGGGCCTCTCGCATTCGCTCGATCGTGGCCGGTTTGAGGAGCCTGATCTCGAGCAGGCGTTTCGGTCGCGCCAGCCTGACCGTCTCGGCCGCCGTGACATCGACCACAACCAGGTCGGCGACACGCACGAGTCGCTGCCACTCCGGGGTAGCGGCGAGATCCTTCACCTCGATCACCAGTTCGTCGCCGCGCATGCTCCGCAGCAACACGGACGCGAAGCGCAACACGGTGGGCGCTGCCGACACCAGGAGCACGATCGATCCCGGCTCGAGCCCCGAGATCTGTGATTGCGCCTCCTCCGGGATCTCGATGTTGATCTCTTCGATCGCAGCGCTCGGGGCCTGCCGGCGAACAGTCTCGATGTGGTACGGGAGGCAAAGCACCAGCGACCCGGAGAGGAGCCCCGCCTCTCTCGCGATGCTGTCGGGCTCGACCGCCTGAACGGACGCGTTGCTGAAGGTGCGCAGCTCGGCCGCCAGCATTTCGGCGAGATCGAGAGCGGGATCGACGACGATGATGTTAGCGGGCGGGTTCGCCGACCACCGCTCGACGGCGGCTCGGATCTGGGGGCCCGAGTGCCCGGAGGCAAAGGCTTTGTGCAGCGCGAGACGGATCATCTCGTCCAATCCTTGAGCTTCCTCGAGACGGTCGATGCCGCACTCTTCGACGTACACACCGGAGCCCCGCTTGAGGCGGAGACGCCCAGCCGTCTCCAGCTCTCCGTAGGCCGCTGAGATCGTGTTGGCGTGGAGCTTGAGCCGCCGCGCCAGTGCTCGGACGCTCGGCAGCTTCTGCCCGGCCGCCAGCTCACCGCCGAGGATCTTCATTTCGATCTGGGCGACGAGCTGGTCCTTGACGGCAACGCCGCCACGACGGTTCAGGACGATGTCCATCCCGTCCTCCCGCAGCCGCCTATGGCGGTCTGCTGCTAGCTGCCTTCTGAAAGCTGGATGCCAATAGTACGGCAGCTCGGCGCCGGCCGCAGCCGAGCCGCCGCTTCCAGTGTCCTGTCTCCGAAGTCATGTTGGCATTCGAGCGCCGCTGCATCCCGCCTGGCGGCGTCGCTCATCGGTCGAATACACCCGGTATTCTCCCTCTTCGGCTCCTTGCCATCCGGGCGCATCGACGCTCTCGGTGCGCAACAGCACTTCAGAGACGGGACACTAGCGACGCACGCTGCTCGGGAATGCGACGACGCTCTCGCTGCCGTCCTCGCCTACGGCCGAGACGCCGAAGAGGAAGTTGTCGATGATGACGTTCACCAGAGTGTGCTCGGTCACGTTGCCCACGAAGCGCGCACGGGTCCACTGCGGCGCGGTGGTCTCGCGCCAGTGCAGCTTGTATCCCGCGAGTCCGGGCGCGTCGACGGCGGCCCAGTAGAGCGTCGTCGAGGCCCGCACCGCGCCGGCGATCGCGACGTCGCGCGGGGCCGGGGGAGCCGAGGCCAGGGAGGCGAGGGTCGCGACGTTGACGGCGGTCAGTCGGGCTGCGTACTCGAAATCGACGCCCTCGATCACGTCGCCGTAGGCCACGCCGTCCTCCTCGCGCAGGGTCTGATGCTGGCGCGTGTAGTTCTCGTGCGCCTCCATGATGCGAACGCCCGGAAAGTCGGCATCGTTGAAGGGCCGGTGATGCCCGCCCCGCCCGAAGCGATCGAGCCGGTAGATCATCATCGCTGCGAGGTTGTCGAAGTAGCGGTCGGTGATGCGATCGACGTAGCGGGCCAGCTGGCGCGACGCGCCGTCGACCTCACCACCCGTGAAGCGCCGTCGCCTCCTCTGCTCCTCGGGTTCGGTCACGGGCGTGGGCTCGGAGAAGACCCGGAACGTCGAGTTGTCGACGACTCCGTCGAGGCCGTGGATGTTGCCGATCATGTCGTTGTTCAGGACCGCTTCGATGCGCCAGCCGGTTTCGCGGGCGTGGGCGGCCAGGTGCTTGCCGCCGAAGAGCCCCTGCTCCTCCCCCGACAGGCCGACGAGCACGATCGTCGCGTCGAAGCGCTTCTGGCTGAGCACCCGCGCCGCTTCGATGACGCCGGCCATGCCGCTGGCGTTGTCGTTCGCTCCGGGCGAGTCACTGGTGGCGTCCAGGGCGTCGGAAACGCGAGAATCGATGTCGCCAGCCATGATGACGTAGCGACCCGGGTCCGTCTGTCCCCGCAGCACGGCCAGGACGTTCACGATCCAGGTGTCGCGGGGAATGCGACTCCCTTCCTTGCCCTGCTCGAGCGTGCGCATGAACGAGACCTCGAGGCACCCCCCACAACCGTCGGAGATGCGATCCAGCTCCGCCTTGATCCAACGTCTGGCGGCGCCAATGCCCCGTGTCTCGGATTCGGTTTCGGAGAGCGTGTGGCGCGTGCCGAAGCCCACGAGGGTCCGGATGTCTCTCTCTATCCGTTCGGCGGATACCGCGTCGATCAGCTCGCGGACGAGGAGATCGTGTGTCGCGGTGGGCGCGCTGGGTTGGGCGTGAGCGGAGCCCGAAAAGATCGGGAGTGAGGCGGCGACGACGGCGAGGACCAGTTGTCTCAAAGCAAACGCTCCTTGGGTCAGGCCTTTTTTGGCCCACTACGGGGAAGGTAGGGGTCGCGCCCGGCCTCGCGCAAGGCCCTCCTGAGTAGGAACTCGAGCTGTCCATTGACGCTGCGAAGCTCGTCGTCCGCCCAGCGCTGGAGCGCGCGAAGCAGCTTCGGATCGACACGCAGCAGGAAGGCTTTGCGCTCGGCCAAGAGCTGCCCCCTCGCTCTACTGGTAGATCGTTCCGGTATTCACGACCGGCTGGGCTTCCTTGTCGCCGCACAGAACGACCAGCAGGTTGCTCACCATCGCGGCCTTCCGTTCCTCGTCGAGATGAACGGAATCGCTGCGGCTGAGCAGGTCGAGGGCCATGTCGACCATGCCGACCGCGCCCTCCACGATCTTCTGGCGCGCGGCGATGATGGCGCCGGCCTGCTGTCGCCGCAGCATCGCGGACGCGATCTCCGGAGCGTAGGCCAGATGGCTGATGCGGGCCTCGATCACCCTCACGCCCGCCTTGTCGAGGCGCTCCTGGATCTCCTGCTTGAGCGCCTTCGCGATCCTGTCTGTGCTGCCCCGCAGCGAGACGTCGTCCTCTTCGTGGGCGTCGTACGGGTAGCGGGTGGCGAGGTTGCGGACCGCGGCCTCGCTCTGGACCGTGACGTAGTGCTCGTAGTTCTCGACCTCGAAACTGGCCTCCGCCGTGTCGACCACCTTCCAGACGACCACGGAGGCGATCTCGATGGGATTGCCGTCGCGGTCATTGACCTTGAGCTTGCCGCTTTCGAAGTTGTGAATGCGTAGCGAGACGTGGTGCTTGCTATAGAAGGGGTTGGTCCACCGCAGCCCCGGCGTCTTCACGGTGCCACGGTAGGCCCCGAACAGCTGGAGCACGCGGCCCTCGTTGGGGTTGACCATGAACAGGCCGCCCAGCAGCACGAAGCCCGTCAACAGCGTCAACGACCAGAAGACCCCACCCCTGACGTCCTCCCGGACGAAGGATGTGATGCCCGCGTACCCAGCGAAGAGGACCGTGGCGATCAACACCAGCAACATCAAGATCCCGGGCGCGCTGTGGCCGACTCGCTCTCTGATCACGGGAACCTCCAGAGTGATATCACTATGATATTTCTACAATATCATACAAGGCCTCTCGTCGCCAGGTTCCGTGGGCATGGCGAATCTCGCCAGAGAGCCTTGACTCCGGTTCGACGCCCGGCGCAAACTAAACTACGGTGACGGCTCATCGCCCAACCCCGCCGGGTCACCCCCCGCGTGACCTTCGGTAGGGGCAAAGGGGTCACCTCACCTCGAGTCATGTGGTCGTTTCTCTGTCGTGGGCGCGCATGCAGGGATGCCGTCGCACGATTGGGAGACGAAACATATGACTCGACGAGCCAAGCTCAAGCGCGTGATCCGCAGCCGTGCCACGAGGACCGGAGAGAGCTACACGGCGGCCCGCCGGCAAGTCCTGAAAGCCCGACCGCGCGGGGCGTCCGCTGTTCCAGCCGCGCGCGTGACTGCAAAGCCGAAACCAGCCGTCAGCGAGGCCTCCGTAGTGAAACGCACCGGCAAGGGGCTCGCTCACTGGTACGGCGTTCTCAACGCCTTCGGCGCGCCCGAGAGGGGTCACTCGGCGACGGCTCGGCACCTGTACGACGACCACGGTGTGAGTGGCTGGTACGCCCAGATGATCACGGTGGCGTACGAGCGCGCTCGCGGATTCCGGGCCACGAACCAGAGCTGTGAGGGTGATTTCCAGGTGTCGGTGTCGAAGGTCATCCCAGCCGGCGTCGCGGAGGTCGCTCAGGCGTTCGGAGAGAAGCGCGCCCGCCGCGAATGGCTGCGTGCCGTCCACCCCGGACTGAGGACGGCGTTGAATCGGGCCGTGTCGAAAACGCACGCGCTCGCCGTCAGCAACCCGATGCGAGCCCGAGTGCGCTATCGCTGGGGGAAGAGCGTCGTGGAGCTGCGCATCGAAGGCCGGGCGAAGGGCCGGGCCAGTGTCGCCGCGGACAACACGAAGCTCGATGATCCCGCGAGGGTCGAGGAGCGGCGCGCCCAGTGGCGCACCGCCTTCGCCAGTCTCTACAGCTACCTGAAGGACTGACGCGAGACGGACTCGCGCGGGTCGCTCGAATCGCGACCCGCGCGAGCGACCCAGGCTATCACCGCATTGTGTTCGCCCTGAGCCATGGTCGGAAACGAAAGAGAGCGCGCGCCGCGGCCGAGCCGTTTACGATAGCGACGGATGGACTGTCCCCAGTGCGGAGCAGCGGCGCCGGAGGGGGGCCTCGAGTGCGCTGCCTGCGGCGTCATCTTCGCGAAGCATCGCTCCGTGAACGACGCACCCGAGGGGCGCCTTCGAGCGCCGCGACCGGGCCCGGCAGCCACGAGCGATGCCGGGATCTCGCGAGAGGGCTGGGAGGCCATGGGGATCGGCCTCGTTCTCGCCCTCATCCTCCCGAGGTTTCCCTTCCTCAATTTCATCTTCACGCCCATCCTCACCATCGTGCACGAGCTGGGGCACACCGTCGCCAGCTGGCTGTTCGGGTATCCCGCGTACCCGGCCTTCGACTTTCAGTACGGCGGCGGCGTGACGGTCTGGAACCTGGAGCGGGGGCCCCTCATCGTGCTCGGCGTGCTCGCGGCCGCGGGGGGCGCTCGGCTACCGAATGCGGGCCTACCGCGCGGCCTTGGTCACCCTGGGTCTTCTCGCCGTCGGCTATCTGTTGGCGATTGACGGGCCCGTAGAGCGCCTCGTCGTCTCGGCGATGGGGCATGGCTTCGAGTTGATCTTTGCGGCGATCTTCGTCTATCGGGCTGCCAGCGGCTGGGGCTGCCAGGTGCCCCTAGAACGTCCCCTCTACGCGTTCCTGGGGTTGTGGATGGCGTTCTTCGTCGTCGGCTACAGCTACGATCTCGTTTCAGACCCGTACGAGCGCTTGCAGTACCAGGCTGGCAAGCGCGGCATGGAGAGCGATCTCGTCGCCGTCGCGCGTCACCTGTCGGTGAGCCTCGCCGCGGTGGCGCGGACGCTACTCGCATTGGCGCTGCTCACACCGTTCGTCTCGACGATCGTCGCGTGGCAGCGTGACCGGCTCGTGGCCGCGGCCGACGAGTACCTTGGTGTCGACATCGAGACCGCGTGAGCGCGGCCACCAGGACGCTCGAGAGACTCCGCCGACAACCGATTGCGACGGTGCTGGCCCTCTACGTCGCGCTCGCCGTTGCCACGAGCTACCCGCTGAGTACGACTCCGTCCCTTGTGCTACCGAGCAACGCAGACGCCCTATTCTTCTCGTGGGCGACCAGCTGGGTCGCCCAGGCGTTGCCGGCGCCGCCGTCCTCAGTGTTCGCCGCAAACATCTTTCATCCCAATCGCACCGCGCTTCTCTACGGTGAGCCGATGATCGGTGTGGGCTTGCTCGCCTTACCGATCTGGACGATCACGCGTGATGCGGTAGCGACCTACAACCTGACGTTCGTGCTCACGCTCGTGCTGTCGGCCTTCAGCATGTTCCTGCTGGCACGCGAGGTGCTCGGTTCCGTGGCGGCGGCGCCGGTAGCGGGAGTCGTGTTCGCTTTCACGACCGCCAACTACGACTCGACCGCGCGGCTCCAGATCGTCTCGGGTCAGTGGACGCCGCTGCTGCTCTTCTTTCTCGTGCGGCTGTGGCGGGGAGGGCGCACGCGAGATGCCCTGGGCATGAGTGCCGCCGCTGTGATGCAGGGACTCAGCTGCAGCTACTACACCCTGTATCTCGCAACGCTGCTCGGTGTTCTTGCTCCGACGCTGCTGCTGCTCCGAGGCAACCGCGAGCTGCGACTGAAGCGGTGGCGCGGCGTGGCCCTGGCGCTCCTAGTCGCGCTGCTTCCGCTGGCACCGGTCTACGTCGCGCAGTCGCGGAGCCTGGGCAGCGTGCGCAGCGAGAAGCCGTTGCGGATCGGCGCGTTGCCACACACCAGCTACTGGAACGTCGTGCCCGGCAACTGGTTCTACGACGGCCGCATCGGGAGCAGCAGGCCGCCGTACGACGACCGCTACTTTCTGGGCTTTGCGACGCTGCTACTAGCCGCTCTCGGAGTCGGCAGGAGGCTGCTGTATGGCCGCGAGCCCGCAGAGCCGCAGGACCGCCAGGCGTGGCTCGCCTTCCTGGCCGCGTTTGGAGTACTGGCCTTCGTGCTCGGCGGCGGCAAGCTGCTGCCCGTGCCCGGTCTCGGGGAGCTGCCCGGCCCCTATGCCTGGTTGCACGCGCACCTGCCGGGCTACGAGCAGACCCGGGTGCCGTCGCGCTTCTCGATGTTCGTCCGCCTCGTCGTAGCGGCGTACGCCGGGCTCGGCGCGCTGACGCTGTCGCGGTGGTTCCCCAGCGCCGGCCGCCGCGTCCTTCTCGCTGCCCTGGTCGTGGCGCTGCCCCTCGAACACGTCTCCGTCCCGCTCGGCGTTTTCCGGCTGCCGGTGGGCCCCCGTCTGCCCGCGGCCTACGGGTGGCTGGCGTCGCTGCCGGCGGGCACGCCGATCCTCGAGTACCCGATGAATGCTAGCCGCGGACGCCGTTGGGAGTCGCTTTGGCTGTTGATGTCGTCGCGCCACTGGCTGCCGATCGTCAACGGCTTCGGTGCGAACTACCCGCTGGCCCATTACTTTGTTCAGGACCAGCTCGTCACCACGTTCCCGAACGTCGACTCGCTGCGGCTCGTGCGCGCGCTCGGCGTGCGCTACGTGGTGTTCCACCCGGACTACGGCCGCTACCCGGAAGTCCGGCACGCGGCGGGTCGCTTCGAGCGCAAGCTGCCGCGCTATCGCGGCCAGCTCGAGCTGGTGAAGGCGTTCGACGACGCGGGTCTGTTCGACGCAGCCCTGGGTCGCCTCGGCGGCGAGCGAATCTATCGCGTGCTGCCCCGGGAGCCGCCGGCGATCAAAGTCGAGACGGACGCGTGGCCGCGGCTGAAACCAAAGGGCTGGCGCTGCGAGACGCTGACGCGCCACAGCGGCTGCGAGGCGGCGTTCGACGGGCGGCTCGACACCTACTTCACCACGAGCATCTTCCAGAGGAGCGGGGATCTCGTCCGGTTGCTGTTTCCGCGGCCCGTGCGCCTGCGGGGCGTGTCGATCGTTACTGGGCGCTACTCCCACGAGTACCCGCGCCGCCTCGAGCTGTTCGCGCCGATCGACGGCTCGCTGCGCCTGCTCGCCGACTGGAACGATCTCGACAGCGTGGAGTACGTTCGCGATCTGCTCGATTCACCCGAGCGCGCCTCGATGGACTACAGCTTCGAGCCGGTCGAGGTCTCCTCGTTGCTGATCAGGATCGGTCCGGTCGCGACCGATGTTCTGCACCCGTGGATCCTTCCCGAGCTCGAGCTGCTGCCCGTTCCCTGAAGTGGTCGACCGAGTTGAGGTAGCCGAGTGCGGTGACCGCGGCCTCATGCGGGAGGACTCCGCTGAGCCGCGGGCATCGCGAGCCCCGTGTCAGAGGCGTGGCTGAAGGCGTTCTCGCCCAACAACGCGTCGGCGGCGAACGCGTCGATGGCGGGGCGCGTCTCAGGCGAAGGCCGGATCGCGGCGCCAGCCCCACACGTGAAACTTGTAGCGGGCCATCACCAGCAGAATCGAGAGCCCGTAACGCACGCTCGGCCAGAAGGAGATCTGCGAAGCCTCCGGGAAGTAGCGCGTGACGATCGGGACCTCGCGGATCCGGAAACCCTTGACGACCCCCTGCGCGATGATCTCCGTGTCGAACACGAACTGGTCGGAGTTGGCCTCGAGGGCCACCGCTTCCAGGTAGCGGCGCGTGTACGCGCGAAAGCCGGAGTGGTACTCCGTTAGGTACATGTAGAAGCAGATGTTCTCCAGCGCCGTGAGCAGGATGTTGGCGAAATACTTCCATCGCGGCATGCCCCCTTCCAGGGGACGGCCGCCGAGCATGCGGCTTCCGAAGCACGCGTCGGCCTTGCCGGCGAGCAGCGGCATGACGAGCTCGGGCACCACGGCGGGATCGTACTGGTGGTCGGGATGCACCATCACCACGATGTCCGCGCCGAGCGCGAGCGCTTCGCGGTAGCAGGTCTTCTGGTTGCCGCCGTAGCCGCGGTTGCGCTCGTGGACGAAGACCCTGACCCTCAGCTCGCGGGCCAGCGCCACGGTCCCGTCGCTGCTGGCGTCGTCGACCAGAATGATCTCGTCCACCCAGTCCCGCGGGATGTCGCGCAGCGTGTCGCGCAGCGTGCGCTCCGCGTTGTAGGCGGGCATCACCACCACGATCCTCTGCTGCCGGTCGGCGGGAGCCTCGGGGATCTCCACCGACGGCCCCGGCAGCGTCATCTTCGGGGTTCGGTCCGGCCTTCGAGAGCCAGCCCGACGAGTCGGTCGAGCAGCTCGTGGAACGGGATCCCCGCAGTTGCAGCCGCCTTCGGCAGCAGGCTGTTGATCGTCATGCCGGGCAACGTGTTGACCTCGAGGACCACGAGGCCGCGCCGGTCCTGGATCAGGTCCACGCGCGAAAAGCCGCGGCAGCCGAGCGCTCGATGCGAAGCCTCGGCGAGTGTCTGGGCCTCCCGCGCCACGGCTTCCGTGACGCGGGCCGGACAGATCTCGTCACAGAGGCTCGCGTCGTACTTCGCCTCGTAGTCGAAGAATTCGCGCTTGGAAACGATCTCGATGACGGGCAACGCCAGCAACTCGCGGTTGCCGATCAGGCCCACGCTCAGCTCGGTGCCCTCGAGTCGCTCTTCGATCAGAACGCGGGAGTCGGAAACGAAGGCCGTCCGAAGCGCTGCGGGCAGCTCGCTCTGCTCCGACACCAGGCTCATGCCGATACTCGAACCCTCCCGGGACGGCTTGACGACCGCAGGGATCGGCGCCCCCTCGAGCGCCCGGTCCGGCTCCTGCTCGTAGTCGCATCTCTCGACCACGATCCCGTCGGGCACCGGAATCCCATCGGCAGCCAGGACGCGTTTGGCCATGGCCTTGTCCATCGCCAGAGCCGAGGCGAGCGTTCCCGAGCCGACGTACGGAACCCCGAGCAGGTCGAGCATTCCCTGCAGGGTGCCGTCCTCCCCGTACGGCCCGTGAAGCGCGATGAAGGCGACGTCGATCGGAGCCGCACCCGGCCTCACACTCAGGGCCCGAGTGGCCGGCTCGGCCGCCTGCGACGCCTGCCGCGCCTGGCGCCGCATCTCCTCGGGTAGATCGTCGAAATCCTCAGGGCTGGGCTCGCCCTTCACGAGCGCTCGCGCGCGCACGGCGAGCGCCGCCGGCAGGCCCGTGTGGCGCGCCATCAGCGCCAGTGTGTCGAGCATCACCGGTTCGTACTTGTCGCGCGGCAGGTGCGCCGCAATCATGTGTCCGGACGCCAGCGAGATGGCGCGCTCGCGAGAGCCTCCGCCCACCAGAACGCCGACGCGCAGCTTTCGTGACGACACCGCTACGGGCGGACCGGCCGCGGCCGACCCGCCTCGTCGACGGCGACGAGCACGACCTCGGCCTGCGTCACCTGAACCACCTCGCCCTGGCCGCCACCCCAGCGCTCCGCCTCGACGCTGACCTGCACGGTGATCGAGGTCCGCCCGATCCGGGTTGTCTCTGTAAAGAAGTTGACGACGTCTCCGGGAAAGACCGGCTCGTGAAACTCCACCTCGTGCATCGCCTTCGTCACGTAGCGGTGGCGGGCCGTCTTGCGCGCCTCAACGGCGGAGGCCAGGTCGATGTGCGACAAGATCACGCCGCCGAAGATCGTGCCGAGGGCGTTCGTGTCCTTCGGCATCAGCAGGACCTTGATGGCTGGAGTTCTGGCGACGGGCACGGGAGCCAAGGATACCCGATGAGATCGAGCCCTCCCCGAAGCTCCTCGCCTCGCAGAGCGGGTGGGCCTGTGGTTTACTCAAGGGATCCGATGAGCCCGGGTCCCAAGACCGAATCGCGCATCCTCGAGCTCCAGGCCGAGATCGCCGAGGCGTTGCACCGAGTCCAGGAGCTCGATCGTCTGCGCGACGAGTACATGCGCAACGTGAGCCACGAGTTCCGCACTCCCCTCACGGTGATCCGAGGCTACGTCGAGTACCTCCATGATTCCGACGGGAGCCTGGATGCCGGCTCGGTTCGCTCGATCTGCGAGACGGTGCTCGAAAGCTGCGACAGGGTGATCGAGCTCGTCGACACGCTGCTCGAGGTGGGCCGGGTCGAGGGCGGGCCCGCTGAGCGGGCCCGCCAGCTCGCGGAGCTGGACCTCGTCAGCCTGCTGCGTTGCGTTGCTCAGGACACATCCTCACGCTCCCATGACGGGTGCGAGGTGGGACTCGAGCTACCGCAGTCCGCCTTGACGCTGAAGGCTGACAAGACCCTCCTGTCCCGCGCAATCCGCCAGCTTCTCGACAACGCCATCAAGTTCAGCCCGCCGGGCGCCGGGGTGGTGCTGCGTGCGGGCGAGGACGGCGACGATGTCTTCTGCGAGGTCGAGGATCTCGGGCCGGGCATCGCGCCGCAGGATCAGGAGCGGATCTTCGAAAAATTCGTCATGCTCGACGCAGGCTTGGACCGAAGGGGGTCGGGGACGGGGGTGGGGCTCTACCTGGCCCGGGAAGCCGTTCGGCTGCATCGGGGATCGCTCGAAGTTGATTCGGAGCCTGGACGGGGGAGTGTGTTCAAGATTCTTCTGCCGCGCTTTCCGGAAGGGCCTTGAGAAACGCGAGGCCCGGCGCTGCAGGGCTCGCTGCGCTCTGGGTGTTGGCGCTCGTGTCGAGCCTTTCCGGACCCGGCAGCGACGCGGCTGCGGCACCGCCCCTCCCGGCCACCCCGACCGAGCTCTTCGAGCGTCTCGACGAGGCCTGGAAACAGAAGGACGTGGACCTGTACGCGGGGCTCTGGCCACCCAGCGAAGTGGCCAACGAGACGACCTTCGCGACCTCCCGCTTTGCCGCGGACGCGCTCGAGCTGGTGCTGCACCGACCCGCGGCGTTCGACGCGGCCCAGGCATCCGTCTCTGTGCGAGCCGAGCTGTTCGTGGTGGAGGAGCCGCATGGACGTCTCGAGGAGTGGCACTTCCACGCGGAGCAGGAGCCGGGCGGCTGGCGCTTGCGACGCCGCGAGCGCGTCGGGCTGGTCGACGGTCTTTTGCACCTCTCGCTGGACCCCGAGGGGTTTCGAGCCGACGGCCTGACGTTGAGGCTCGAGGACTTCACTCTCGAGATGAGACAGGGGACGCTCTTCACCTCGCCGTCCTCGGTCGGACCGACCGCGCTGGTTTTCATCGGGCAGGGACAGGTTCGATTCCAGCCCAGACCGCAGGCGGAGCGGGAGCAGCTGGAGATGTTCTGCGGGCGCCAGGAGCTGGTCGAGAAGGTCGAGCGCGCGTTCATCCGAGTCAACCCAGCTGATTTCGCCAGCATATTGGATCCCCTGCCGCTCAGGCGCGACCCGGGCGCGCGGAGGCACTTCGAGCGGGCCGAGGACTACTTCGCGGACCATGCGCAGCGGACCTTCGTGCTCGACGAGGCCGGTCCCCGCTCTCCCTGGTGGCTCGTGCCCTCTGCAGGCGATGCGGCCATCACGTTCGACGCCGGGCGTCGCGGCACGCTGATCTTTTCCGCCAGCTCGACGGAGGGCGAGGGCATCAGCCTGTTCGATCCCGAGCGTTCCCGCCACATCAACCTCTACTCGCGCGCCGGGCGGGATGAATCGCCGAGCGACGCCTCTCGACACGGCGACGTCGTGCACCACGACCTGTCGATTCGCTTCGATCCCGAAAAGGAGATCCTGGCGGGATACGACACCATGACGATCGACGTCGCTCCCGGTCAGAACACGCTGCAGGTCGCTCTCGACGATGCGCTGCGTCTTTATTCCGTGACCTCCGCGGTCGGATCCCACCGATTCTTTCGAATGCGCGGGCGTGCCGCCGTGATGGTTTCGCTCGGCGCGCTCACGGGAAGGGAGCGCGTACGACTCACCTTCCGTTATTCGGGACAGCTGGCTCCGGGACCCGTCGAGAACGAGGTGCTCCAGATCTTCGACTCTCGGGATTCCAGCGTGGTCTTTCCGATCGAGCGCGTGCTCGTCTACACGAATCGCCGAGCCTGGTACCCGCGCCTCGGCGCAGACGACTACGCGACAGCCAGGCTCCGCTTCGACGTGCCGCTGGGCCATGCCGCGTTGAGCAGCGGCACGCTGCAACGAACCGTCGCGCGCGACAGTCGGCGCCTCCTCGAGTACGTCGTGAGCGAGCCCGCGAAGTATTTCACGGTCGCTGTCGGCCGGCTGCAGCGTCGTTCGGAAATCACCTCGAGTGGCGTCGTGATCGAAGCCCACGGCGTCGCCAGGCTCGCGTCTGATGCCGAGGAGTTGCTGATTCAGGCCGCGGACATGGTCGAGTTGTACACGCGGGAGTTCGGCCCTTGCCCGTACGATCGGATCAAGCTGATTCTCATGGAAGGCGAGATTCCGGGTGGTCACGCGCCGCCGGGCGTGGTGCTCTTGTCGATGCGGCCGCGCCTGCTGCCGCCGCTGTCGGCCAACGACCCGGCCATCTTCCCCGGCGTCGAGCACTTCTTCCTGGCCCACGAGCTGGCGCACCAGTGGTGGGGGCACGGCGTCACCGGGCTCAACTACCGTGAGAAGTGGATCTCCGAAGGTTTCGCCCAATACGCCGCGGCGTTGTGGGTGCGTCGTGCCCAGGGGGAAGAGGCCTTCGAGTCCATCCTCAAGAGAATGGCCTACTGGGCGCGACGCCGGAACGATCGGGGTCCGATCCATCTCGGTGGCCGCCTCGGGCACATCGAGGGAGAGGGCAAGACGTTCCGGGCCATCGCCTACGACAAGGCGGCGTACGTGCTTCACATGCTGCGCGGCATCACCGGCGACGAGCCCTTCGTGGCGGCGCTGACGGCGCTTCAGAGCGAGCGCCGCTTCGAGCGGATCGGGACCGCCGATCTACGGGCCGCGCTCGAGCGCGAGTCCGAAAAGGACCTCGCCCCCTACTTTCAGGCCTGGATCTACGGCAGCGAGCTGGCTTCGTTGTCCTACAGCGAACGCGTCTTGCCCGGCAAGCGACTCAGCTTGCAGGTGAGAGCGACGGGTCTCCCTGGCCCTGTTCCCCTGCAGGTCGCACTGCAATACCGGGGCGGCACCCAGACGGAGCAGCTCGAGCTGACGCCCGAAGGTGACTCCTGGGAGTTCGAGCTGCCGGGGCAACCCGAAAAGGTGAAGCTGAACGACGACGAGGGGTTGCTACTCGAGCGGATCGAGAATTAGCTCTCGAGTCCGGACGACGCTTCAGCGAACATAGCCGGAGCCGTAGCCCTCCTGCACGAGTTCCTCGACGCGGGCCTTCGCCTCGACCAGCTCCTCCTTCCGTCGCACCAGATCTCTTGCGAAGGAGCGCCGGGACTCACCGTGTAGATTGCGGGAGGTGTCGCCGAGGTGTCGCTCGATGGTATCGATCTGCTGCTCGAGCCGAACGACCATCGCCTCGGCGTCGGAGAGCTGCTGGCGCCACGCCTCTTCCGCCTCCGCCGCTGCGTCTTCCGCTTCGGTGCCTGCGGTGGTGTCTGTGGCGCTCGCCGAATCGGTGGCGGCCGCCGCGCTTGGATTGGCTGGGACGCTCGGGGGCGCCGTGCGCCGCCGGCTCGTCGCAGGTCGTAGCTCGTATAGGTCTTTGTTTCGGTCTCTTTCTCGTCGGTTTCGGAGCTCTGGCCGACGGCCGGCGCGGCGGGCAGGAAAAAAGCGGCCGAGAACAGTGCGACGACTACACGCATCCCCACCGCCATAGGGCTAGAGGCGAATCCCGGCTCTTCGAGCCTGCTCCTTGACGTCGGCGATCGCCTGCTCCTGCTCGGCGATCTGACGGTCGATGTCCACGAGGAGCTTCATCTGCTTGGATCGGCGAGTCGAAGTGACCGAGGGAGTGGCGGTCGCCAGGTCGCCGAGGTCGGCCTCGGCCTCCTGCTTTGCCTTGCGGAGCGTTTCGATGTTGGCTTGATGAAACGCGAGAGAGCTTTGGAAATCGGACTTGAGGTCGGCGCGGATTTCGTCTTCGGTCTTTTCGGGCTCGGCCTCAGCATCGCCCCCAGCGGCGGGCTCGACCTCGGCTTCGGCGGACGAAGAAGGATTTGCAGACACGCTTTCAGGAGCGTTGCGCCGCGTCCCGCCGGCCCGACGCAGATCGTCCCCGGTAATCACTTTCGACTGCTCGCTCTTTTTCTTGGAACGATTGGCGAGCCCCGCGAGGGAGTTCTCATCTTCCGAAGACTGCGCGAAGCCCGAAGCCGCGAAAGAGAGGACCAGCGACATGGCAAATAGGATCCTCATGAAGAGGATGTGGGGGTCTCCATTTAACCGGAGGAGTCCAGGTTGGCAGTTCTCCACGGGCGGTTTGCTGGAGAGCGCTCCAGGCTCGGCGGGTGCCCGCGCGCCTGCGGCTGCGAGGGCGGCACTGCCCGGGGCCGCTGGGTGGCGATGAGGTCCTGGTAGCGCACCGGGTCGTGGGCGACGGCGAGCTCGAGCACTCGGTAGAACACCATCCCGCGGCTGCGGGAGGTGCGGCGGTTGAAGCGGAACGCGAACTCATTCAGGTAGCTGGCCAGGTGCGCGTCGTTCACCGAGCCCTGGTGGGTACCCAGCAACCACCGCTTGGCTAGCGAGGCGACCCGGTGCACTGCGGGCAGTAGCTCGCCGGGATCCTCCCCGCGGGTTCGGGCGGCCCGCTGGCTGCGCCGGTCGTGGACGTAGCCGAGCTTCTCCAGTCCGCGGTAGCCCTGCCAGCCGTCGGTGACGACCCTCGCGCCCGGCTCGACGTGAGCCGTTACAAAGGCGTGCAACGAGGCGGCCGACGCATCGGTCAGCGGCAGCATCCGGCACCGTCCGAATCCTCTCGGCTCCCGGACCTCCACCGCGATCCCGGTCAAAACCTTCTTGCCTTTGGCCCGGCCGCCGCGCAGCCCCGCCTCCTCACCGCCGATGTAGGTCTCATCTACCTGTACCATCCCGGCCAGCCGGTCCCGGCCCGGGCGCACCAGCACCGACCTCAGCCGATGGAGCATCGCCCACGCGGTCTGGTAGGAGCCGATCTCCAGCGTCCGCTTCAGGCTCAGCGCCGAGATCCCGTCCTTGCCGGTGGCGAACAGCCAGCAGGCGGTGAACCAAACCGTTAGCGGCGTGCGCGTCCGGTCAAAGATCGTGCCCGCTGTCACCGACGTACGGCCGCCGCACCCTGAGCACATGAAGCGACCGTCGCCCAGCCGCCAGCCCCCATCATGGCCGCAGTCCAAGCAGGCGAAGCTGGCGGGCCACCGCAGCCACTCCAGGCAGTCCGCATCGGTCCGGAACCAGGCCTGGAACTCGCCCACGGACCGCGGATAGTGCGTGCCAGCACGAGGGTGATCCACCGGCTCAGTTTACACCGGTTAAATGGATACCCCCGAAGAGGATGATACTCCTCGTGACAACATCCGTTCAAGCATTGAAGTCCGGTACTCGGCAGTCCTTGACACCGGGCCGCTGAGAGATATTATGGCGAAGAAAAAGCGAAACTATGTCGATGATCAAACAACAACTCGAAGGCCTGCTACGTGAGCATCGTCTACGGCGAGAGTGGCCTTCTTTCGGTGCCGCTGCCCCGAAGCGTTTGGTCCCTTCCGGCATAAAGGAAATCGATGGATTACTGGGGGGCGGGCTTTCGCGAGGCCAGCTCTCCGAGATCCATGGCCCGGTGTCGTCGGGGCGGACGGGCGTCGCGCTCTCCCTCGTCGCTCATGCGACCCGCCGTGGGGCCCTGGCCGCCTGGGTGGATCCGGGGGATGGTCTGGACCCCGGTTCTGCCATCAAGGCTGGAGTCGAGCCCTCTCGGTTGCTGTGGGCTCGGGGATGCGCCTCGCTTCCGTTCGCGCTTGCTGCCCTCGCCACGTTGATCGAGTCGTCTCTGTTCGAGGTGGCGGTGCCCGACATCATCGGTGTACCCCAGAGGGATTTGAGGCGCTTGCCTGCATCCACCTGGATACGACTCCAGCGGATGGTGGAGCAGACCCCGTTGGCCGTGGTCGTCCTCGCCGAGCACCATACGACACGCGGCCCGTGCGGAACCTCGCTGGCGCTCGGCTCTTCGAGGCCGCGCTTCACGGGCGAACCGGGACCCGCTCGGCTGCTGCGAGGTCTGGTGGCGCGGGGCGTGGCGGGTCACCGCGCCGCACAGACCGCAGCCTTCGACCTGCGAGCGACGCACTGAAGGCCGTCTGGAAGTGTTTGGTGGATTGCACAGCGTGGAGAAGCTTCCCTCGGAAGCGATCCTCGTAGACCTGGCTCGCAGCTTCAGCCCCCGCGTCGAGCCGCTGGGGGCGGCTCTGGTAATCGTCGACCTTCACGGTTTCGGCCGCTCCTGGTCGGGCCCGGAGCTTCTCGGAGAAGCGCTGCTCGCGGCGGGCCGAGCCCGGGCGCTCGAGTTGCGAGTGGCGCTCGCCTGGACGCGTGTCGCGGCCCTGGTGCTCGCCCGCGGCCGCCCCGGGGTGACGATCGTCCCCGCGGGTGGAGAAGCGAAGGCGGTCGCGTCGCTGCCGCTGTCGCTGCTCGAGCTGTCGTCCGAACACCTGGAGCTGTTCCGGCGTTGGGGCATCGAGCGGTTCGGAGATCTGCAGAAGCTTCCCGCAAGGGGATTGGCCGAGCGATTGGGGCCCGAAGGACCGAGGCTGCACCGCCTCGCGCGCGGCGAGGACGATGTGCCGCGTGCCCCGGCCGGCGCCTCAAAGCTTCGAGATGAAGCTCGAGCTGGACTGGCCGGTGGATGGTCTGGAGCCGCTCTCGTTCCTGCTCGCCCGCGTGCTCGAGCCTTTGTGCAGAACGCTCCGGGAGCGGGGGCGTCGAGCAGCGGCGATGACCCTGGAGCTGGGGCTCGTGGACGGCACCGAGCACCGACGCTCATTGCGGCCGGCGATGCCCTCGGTCGACGCGCGCACGTGGCGGACGTTGCTGCTCCTCGACCTCGAGGCGCACCCGCCTCGCGATGCGGTCGCATCCCTGCTGCTGCGGGCCGACCCGACGGAGGCCCAGGTCGGTCAGCTCTCTCTGCTCGATCCGGGGCAGCCGTCGCCCGAGCGCCTCGGCGAGACGCTCGCGCGCCTCGCCGCTCACGGCGTCCGCGCCGGATCGGCGACGCTCCTCGACACCCATCGTCCAGGCGCCTTCGTGATGGGAACGTTCGCACCGGTGGGGGAGCGCAGGCCGCTCGCCGCCGCGCCGCCGCCGCGGGTTTCGCTGCGCGTGTTTCGTCCCCCACTCGCCGCACGCGTCGAGCTCCGTGAGGGCGCTTCCTGCTTCCTCGCGGCTTCCGGGGTGCGGGGGCTCGTCGCGAGCTGCGCGGGGCCCTGGCACGCGTCAGGGGATTGGTGGGACGAGATGTGGAGTCGTGAAGAGTGGGACGTCTCTCTCCAAAGAGGCGGGGTCTATCGGATCTTCCTAGACCAGATCCAGGGGGCGTGGTTCATAGAAGGAGAGTTGGATTGAATCCGCCCGGGTCGATGAGCGCCTCGACGCCAGAATCGCGACAAGTTGCGGTCGAAGACTCAGAATGAAGTTCCTCAACCCATGATGGATGCGACCCTCGACTGGCTGGTTTCTCTTCCGACGCCGGCGACCTACGCCGTCTTGATGGCCATGTCGGCGCTCGAGAACGTCTTTCCGCCGGTGCCGGCCGACGTTGCCGTCGCGTTGGGCGCGTTCCTCTCGGTGCGGGGCGAAGTCACGCCCGTGCTGCTCGGCGCCGCCTGCTGGGCGGCGAACTGCGCGAGCGCCTTCGGCATGTACGCGATCGGACGCATCTATGGACCCGACCTCTTCCGCAAGGGCTGGGGTCGCCGCCTGCTGCCGCCCGAGGCGATGGGCCACGTCGAGTACGCCTACCACCGCCACGGTACCTGGGGAATCTTCCTGACCCGGTTCCTGCCGGGCGTGCGCGCCGCAGTGATGCCCTTCGCGGGCGTCGTGGCGCTTCCACCGGAGCGGGCTCTGCCACCCGCGTTCCTCGCTTCGGCACTCTGGTACGCAGGATTGATCGTCGTCGGCTCGGCCCTGGGGCTTCAGTGGGAAGCGATCCGGTCGCTGGTCGTCGGGGCCAACCGCGCTCTCGGTGTCGTCGGCCTGATCGCGGCCGCGCTCTTCGCACTCTGGCTGGCCCGTCGGGTGCGCTAACTAACTCTTCGACTGGAGCGCTGCGATCGTGTCTCGGATGAGCTTCTGCGTCCCCTCCGCGAACCACCCGTCGAGGAAGTCGCCCATGAGTGCCGACTCCCGTTCCCGCATGAGCTCGAGCGTCGCCGAACGCAGGTAGCGCTTCGTCATGCCGAAGGCGTACGGGTCTTTCTCGGCAAACTCCTCCAACCCCTCGAGGCAAATGGATTCGAACGCGTCGTCCTCGGCCAGCTCGTCGACGAGCCCGATCCGAATCGCCTCGTCGCCCGCGAAGTTCCGGCCGAGCAGCGCGACACGGGCGAGGGATCCAGGCCCGACGGACGCCTCGAGGAGCTTCCCCACCGACCAGGGGAGCGGCACGCCGAGCTTGACCTCGTTCAGCCCGATCTGGGCCCTGGGTTTGGCGACGCGGTAGTCCGCAGTGAGCGCGAGGATGCAGCCACCCGCCACCGCGTGACCATTGACGGCACAGACAACCGGCTTCTTCGAGGCGTAGAGACTGTGAACCAGCTCGCCGAACGTGCCGAGAAACCGCCGCATCGCCGGACGGTCGTATTCGATCAGGCTCACGAGATCCAGGCCGGGGCAGAACAGCTTCGGGTGGCCGGACGCCAGAAGCACGCCCCGGACCCGATCGTCGACCTCGAGGACACCGATCGCGTGGATCAACTCGCCCACGAACGCCTCGTCCAGGGCGTTGGCCCGAGACTTGCTCATTCGAAGAACAGCGAGCGAATTCGCTCGTTCGATCTGCAAGGGTGCCATGCGTGCCTCCGGGGTCGACGCTAGCACAACGGCCGGGCCGTCCATCCGCCCTGCTATTCTTCGTCCTCAACGCACTTCAGGAGGGTCGATGCCTGACGACATCTACGAGGTCAAGCCCGAAATCGCGAAGCGTGCCCACATCAACAGCCTCGAGGAGTACGAGCGGCGCTACCGGCGTTCTCTGGACGACCCCGACGGTTTCTGGGGAGAGCAGGCGCGCGCCCTCGAGTGGTCCGAGCCGTGGCGCTCCGTGCGAGGCGGCGACTACGAGAACCTGGACTTCACGTGGTTCGAAGGCGGGCGGCTGAATGCGGCGTACAACTGCGTCGACCGCCACGCGGCGAGCCAGCCCGATCAGACGGCACTGATCTGGGCCAAGGACGCCGTCGGGGAATACGAGCACATCTCGTATCGTGAGTTGAAGGGCCACGTCTGCCGTGTCGCGAACGTTCTGCGCGAGCACGGTGTGCGCCGCGGCGATCGCGTGTGCATCTACCTGCCGATGATGCCCGAGGTCACCTACACGATGTTGGCGTGCGCCCGGATCGGGGCCGTGCACTCGGTGGTCTTCGCAGGTTTCAGTGCGGATTCGTTGCGGGACCGCATCGTCGACGCGAGCTGCCGCATGGTGGTCACGGCCAACGAGGGGTTGCGCGGCGGGAAGGCCATCCCGCTCAAGAAGATCGTCGACGACGCCGTCGCCGGGCTGGACGTCGTGGAGCGCGTTCTGGTCGCCCGCCGCACCGACACCGAGGTGTCGATGGCGGAGGGGCGTGACTTCTGGCTCGACGACGAGGCGGCCAAGCAGCGCCCGACCTGCGACTTCGAGCGGATGGGGGCGGAAGACCCGCTCTTCGTTCTCTACACGTCGGGGAGCACCGGCCGCCCGAAGGGCGTGATGCACACGACGGCCGGCTACCTCGTCTACGCCGCGACGACTCACAAATACGTCTTCGATTACCACGCCGGCGATGTCTACTGCTGCGCGGCCGATGTCGGCTGGGTCACCGGGCACAGCTACATCGTCTACGGCCCTCTGGCGAACGGCGCCACGTCGGTGCTCTTCGAGTCGACGCCGCTCTACCCGGACGCCAGCCGCTACTGGCGCATGGTGGACGACCTGAAGATCAACATCTTTTACACGGCGCCCACGGCGTTGCGTGCGCTCGCCCAGGCGGGCAATGACTGGGTCAAGGGCTCGCGTGACTCGTTGCGCATCCTCGGTACCGTGGGCGAGCCGATCAATCCCGAGACGTGGAAGTGGTACCACGACCTCGTCGGCAGGAAGAAGTGCGCGGTCGTCGACACGTGGTGGCAGACCGAGACGGGCGGCATCCTGATCACGCCGCTGCCGGGAGTGACGCCCACCAAGCCGGGGTCGGCGACGCTGCCGTTCTTTGGAATCGAGCCGGTCGTCGTCGAACCCGAGACCGGACAGCCGATAGAGGGCAACGGCGTTTCGGGGGCCCTGTGCATGGCGCGATCGTGGCCGGGGCAGGCGCGCACCGTCCTGAACGACCATGCCCGCTTCAAGGGGACCTACTTCGCTCAGTACCCCGGCAGGTACTTCACCGGGGACGGCGTGCGCCGCGACCAGGACGGCTACTACTGGATCACCGGCCGCATCGACGACGTCCTCAACGTGGCCGGGCACCGCCTGGGCACGGCCGAGGTCGAGAGCGCCCTGGTGGCGCACGAGACGGTTGCGGAGGCCGCGGTCGTCGGGGCTCCTCACGACATCAAGGGAACCGCCATCTATGCCTACACGCTGCTCAACTCGGAGCACGCGGGCGCCGACCGCGAGGAGTTGCAGAAGACGCTCAAGCAGCAGGTACGGGCGGCGATCGGCCCTTTCGCCCAGCCCGAAGTAATACACATCGCGAGCGGTCTGCCCAAGACCCGCTCGGGCAAGATCATGCGCCGCATCTTGCGCAAGATCGCCGCGGGCGAGTACGAAGGGCTGGGCGACACGAGCACGCTGGCGGAACCCGCGGTCGTCGACCAACTCGTCAAGGAACACAGGGAGCTCACGGGAGACTAGAGCAAACGGCGCGGTTCGCGATCCAACTGTAGGAGACTGAGGTTCGTGCTACCGCCCCTGGTGCTGCTCGCCCTGCTCGTCGGCGCGCCCGTCACATCGCGCTCGCCGCTTCCCTTCCAGCCGGGCGAGCGGCTGACGATGAAGCTCAGCTACGCTTCGATCGTGGCGGGGCGAGCCAGCCTCGTGGTCAGGCAGGTCACGCGCGACGGCCGGTCGGTGCTGCAGTTCGAGACGCGCGCCCGCAGCGAGGGCTTCTTCTCGGATCTGTTCGACTTCCGCGTTCGGGATCGCACCCGGGCGACCTGGGATCCGGAGTCGGGATGCTCCCTCGAGATCGAAAAGCGGCTGCGCGAGGGGCGCGCGGTACGCGACCAGATCGTCACATTCGACCAGGCCGAAGGTGTCGCCTACGTCGACGATCCAAAGATCGACGCCGAGAGCTTCGAGATCGGCCCCTGTGCCCTCGACGTCCTTTCGGCGCTGTTCGTGACCCGGTTGCGCGGTGTCCCGGAGAACGGCAGCCTGCGACTGCCGCTCTTCGACAACGGCAAGGACTACCATCTGGAAGTGCGCTTTCTGGGGCGGGAGACGCTCGACCTGCCCGAGCCGTTTGGTCCTGACACGCCCACGATCGTGCTCGAGCCGATGCTGATCGAGGGGACCGGCCTGTTCGTCCAGCGGGGACGTCTCAAGGTCTGGCTCACCGATGACGAGCGCCGCGTGCCGGTGCGGTGGTCGTCCAAGGTCCCGATCGGCGCCGTGGTGGGTCAGGTCGAGGCGTACGAGCCGGGGGTCGCCAGGTGAAGGTGCATCTCGTCGACGGCACGTACGAGTTGTTCCGCACCTACTACGGCACGCCCCCTTCGACGAGTCCGGCAGGCCTCGAGGTCGGCGCGACGCGGGGCCTGCTCGCGACTTTGCTCGCGCTGCTTCGACGGGATGACGTGAGCCACGTCGCCTGCGCGTTCGACCATGTCATCGAGTCGTTCCGCAACGACCTGTATCCTGGTTACAAGACGGGCGAAGGGATCGAGCCGGCCCTGCGGGCCCAGTTCGAGCTGGCCGAGCGGGCCACGCACGCGCTGGGCATCGTGGTGTGGCCGATGGTCGAGTTCGAGGCCGACGATGCCCTCGCCGCCGGCGCCGCGCGCTTTCGGATCGACGACAGAGTGGAGCAGGTGGTGATCTGCTCACCCGACAAGGACATGGCCCAGTGCGTCATCGGCAGCGAGGTCGTCTGCCTCGATCGCCGTCGCGAGATCGTGCTGGACGACGCAGGCGTGAGGAGCAAATTCGGTGTGGCGCCCACGTCCATTCCCGACTGGCTTGCGCTGGTCGGTGACAACGCCGACGGATTCAAGGGCCTTCCGGGTTGGGGCAAGAAGACGGCGGCGACGCTGCTCGCGCACTACGAGCGGCTCGAGGCCATACCGGGTGATCCCGCCGAGTGGGCCGTGAAGGTACGCGGCGCCGAACGGTTGGCCGAGGCGTTGCGCGGTGAGCGCGACACGGCGAGCCTCTACAAGGAGCTCGCGACGCTGCGCGTCGACGTCCCGCTTCAGGAGACCCTCGAAGATCTCGAGTGGACTGGAGCGATCCGCGACGAGCTGGAGAGCCTGTGCCTCGAGATCGGCGAGGGCGACGTGATGGATCGCGTACCGAAGTGGCGCTGACTATCGACGACTGGGGAGGGGGCGGGACCCACGGAAGCCGGCCCCACGGGTAGGAGGTGAGGTGACGGCGGAGCGTTCCGGCGAGCGGATCGGGTGGATCGGTGGATGGCTGGGCGGTTTCATCTGGGTGGTCATTCTCGCCGCCATCCTGCTGGTCAAGGGCCGCTTTCTCCCCGGGATGATCGGATTCTCGATCGCGGGCGCCGCGGTGGCGTGGATTCTTCTGGGGGCGCCCTGGAAGTACCCGGAAACCCGCTACTGGAAGCTGATGCTGCCGATCTACTTCTTGTTCTTCGCCTCGATCGCATGGGCGGTGTGGGCAGCGGACGACCTGTATTCGCTCGGTCTCACCGGATGGCATAGCCTCCTGCTCCTCCTGGTGCTGGGCCCGTTGAAGACGGTCGGCCACAGGAAGTGGAACGATTCGGAAGGCCGAGAAGCCTGACCGGGCGTCGCCCAAGATCGCTCTGGCGCGCGGGCTGCTAGCCTGTTGGGACCATGCTCGATACTGACGACGACACGACGAACCGCGAACGATCCGCCGCTCGAGCGAGTTTCTACGCACTCGCCGCGGCGATCGTCGCTCTTCTGATGGCGCTTCTGTTCCTCGGCTACCGGATCCTTCAGCGTCTCGACGATGTCCAACGGCGCGTCGCCATCTCGTCCGCCGATTCGAGCGAAGCGGCGGGCCTCGCCCGACAGGCGCTCCACAGGGCGACCGACGCCGAGGCTTCGGCCCGGGCCGCCGCCCTTGGTCGGGAGCTGGCCGAGGCCGAGACCGCCGGCGCGCTCGAGGCGAGCGAAGCCGCTCGCGAAGAGACCGAAGCCGCGCGGCAGGAGGCAGCGAGGGCCCGCGAGGCCGCGGCCCGCGCCGAGGCCGAAGCCGCTCGCATTCGGAGCGATGCGGAGGCCGAGGTCAACCGACTGGAGCAGGCGCTCGGTCAGGTCGCGGAGACGCGTCGCACTGCGCTCGGCGTCGTGATGAGCCTCGGCGGCGACTACCTCAAGTTCGAGTTCGACAAGGCCGAGCTGCGATCCGAAGATCGCGAGTTGCTGAGCCGCGTCGCGGGGATCCTGCTCACCTCCAAGGACTACTCGCTCTCCGTCAACGGACACACGGACGACGTGGGAAGCGACGTCTACAACCAGGAGCTGTCCGAGCGTCGCGCCCAGGCAGTGCGGGACTACCTGGTGGGGGCCGGCCTTTCGGCAGAGATCTTCACGGTGATCGGTCACGGCAAGGCGCGCCCACTCGTGCCCGGCAAGACCGACGAGGCGCGCGCCAAGAACCGTCGCGTGGAGCTCGGCATCGTCAACACCAAGATCCGCTACGGGCGCTCGACCGAGGAGTGACTCAAAAGGTCACCCATGTCGCCCTCGTCGTGCGCGACTACGACGAGGCGATCGCCTTCTATCGTGACAAGCTCGGATTCGAGGTGATCGCGGACGAACCGCGGGGCGGTGGCCGGCGATGGGTGCTGGTGGCGCCCGACGCACGTGGCGCTCCGAGCCTGCTGCTGGCTCGCGCGGACTCGGCGGAACAGCATGCCCGCATCGGTGATCAGACGGGTGGCCGCGTCTTCCTGTTTCTCCAGACCGAAGATTTCTGGCGGGACTATCGTGAGATGCAGGCGCGCGGTGTTTCGTTCACCGAGACACCGCGCGAGGAAGAGTACGGCACGGTCGTGGTCTTTCAGGATCTCTACGGCAACCTTTGGGATCTTCTGGGGCCGCGACCGGCAACCGAAGACGGCTGAGCTTCGTCAGGCCGCGGACTTCTCCGGGAAGTAGGCGCGGTACAAGAGCGCTTGGGCGAGCACTACGATCGGGCCCGCGACGAAGATGCCGACGCCGCAGAACAGGATCCCGGCAGTCACGATGATGGACTGCACCAGGTAGAAGACGGCGGCGGCGACGGCGGCCGGCGCCAGCACGTCCTGCACGTCGAAGGCGTCGCCCACGCTGACCTCTACGCCGCGAATCTGTTTGAACGCCATTCGAAACATGCCGACGAGGATGATCATCCCCGGGATCGAGCCCAGGAAGCCGCCGATGAACGGGATGAACAGCGAGAGGACCAGCACCGGGATGCCGACCGCGACCATCACGACCAGCATGGTCACGAGCCAGACGGCCGGGTTCTTCTCGAACAGCTTCCAGGCCGCCTTGAAGACCTCGAAGTTGATCTGGCGTTGCGGCGTGTATCCGGGGATTGAGGCCATGCCACTTTCTCCTCGCGAGCTCGGATGAGCGCCGCCCGCTGTTCGGCCGACCAATCGGCCACGCAAAGACGTCAGAGCTACTGATCGAGCGGTTTGAAGCTACTGGACCTTCGAGGGAAGAGTCAACCGGGCCGTCGGCGATCGCGACGGGCCTCAGCAAGATTGGTAGCACGGTCGTCGGGGACGGAGCCGTTCCAAGCCTGTTCTCCTGCTCATCACGTCGGCGTGCTAGCTGGGCGCATCGGACGGAACACCGCCGCGAGCGCGGCAAACCCGTAGGGGACACCGGGCATCGGGTCAGGGCCGTTCCAGCTCTGTTCGCCTGGTGTCACATCCGTGCATGTGCGGCGCATCGGGCTGATCGCCACGCTTCGTCAGGCGCGACGCGCTGAAACGGCCCTACGGCAACACCTTGCGATGACGGCCGACTTCTTCCTCGTAGTACTTCCTGTAGAGGATGTCCCACTCTTCGGAGCCCTCGACCACCCGGCGCTGGGTCTCGAGCTTGCGGCGCACGAAGCCGTCGATCAGCTCGTCGGTGCGGATTTCGTCGGAGATCATCTTGAACACGTCATGGCGGATCTCCTGCGGTTCGGCGAAGAACTCAACCCGATCTTCGGTGTTGAGGTAGTCGAGAATGAGGTGAGAGATCCGGACGATCCGCTCGCGCGACAGCTTCAAAGCACGATGCCCTTTTCCTTGGCGAGGCGGCGCTTCACCATCTTGAACATCTCGTTGTAGGTGATGTTCGAGCGCGACATCTCGTCGGAGTGCTGGACGAGCACGTCGCGCACCTCCTCGTTCAGGCGGTCCTCCACGCGCAGCTCGTCGGTGATGACACCGGCGACGTTGGCCATCACCGGCTCCTCGTCGTCCACCTCGAGCTTGCCCGTCGCCACGAGAGTCTTGATGATCTTTCGTGAGAAGTACTCGATTTCGTTGAGGCTCAGGCGCATGGGCGGCGAATTATAGCGCGTCTGCGAAGTCGGTCAGGCGGGCGCCGTGCCGCGAAACCGCGCTATGCTGCGCGCGCCCAGGATCCGCGTTCATGGCCCTTCACGTCGTCAGCCACCCGCTCGTAGAGGACGTGCTCACGCGTCTGCGCGACGAGCGCACGCCCCCCAGTGAGTTCCGACGCCTGGCGCGGCGCGTCAGCCTGCTGCTGACGGCCGAAGCGACGCGCGATCTGCCGCTCGAGGACTTCGAGGTCGTGACACCGCTCGAGAAGACCGGGACGAAGCGATTGGCCAGCCGCATCGTCGCGGTTCCGGTGCTGCGCGCCGGTCTCGGCATGCTCGATGCCTTCCTGGAGCTGGTGCCGAGTGCCCAGGTCGGATACTTCGGGCTCGAGCGCAACGAGGAGACGGCCGAGGCGAGACGCTACTACGAAAAGGTGCCCGAGCGGCTCGCCACGGCCGTCGTGTTCCTGCTCGACCCGATGCTGGCGACAGGCGGGTCGGCCACTCTCGCGCTCGACGGGTTGAAGGGTCTTGGAGCGGAGCGGATTCGCCTGCTCTCGATCGTGGCCGCACCGGAAGGCGTGGCGCAGATCGAAAAGGCCGTGCCGGACGCGACCGTGTACACGGCGGCTCTCGATCGCGAGCTCAACGCCAAGAAATACATCCTGCCGGGCCTCGGTGACTTCGGAGACCGCCTCTACGGCACCTGACCGCCAGGCCCCGACGATTGGCCTGAGGCGCGAGGACAAGCCCGGTGAAAGGCGCGCGCCGCTGAGCCCCCAGCACGTGGCAGAGATCGTCCAGGATCACGGCGTCGCGGTCCGCGTCGAGCCGGCGCCGGAGAGAATCTTCGAAGACGAGGAGTACGCGGTCGCGGGAGCTTCGATCTCCACCTCTCTCGACGCCTGCGATCTCCTGCTGGGCGTCAAAGAGGTGGCGATCGAGCGGCTGGCGCCGGAACGCGCTCACGCATGCTTCTCTCACCTCTTCAAGGGGCAGTTTCAGAACGTCTCGCTGCTGCGCGGCGTCGTCGAGCGACACTGCACGCTCGTCGACTACGAGCAGATCGTCGACGCGCGGGGTCGTCGCTTGATCTTCTTCGGGCGCCAGGCCGGCCACGCCGGCATGATCGACGCGCTCTGGGCCTTCGGCAGACGCCTGAAGTGGGAGGGGCTCGCCAACCCTTTCGAGGAGATCCGGCGCGCATACGAGTACGCGGATCTGGACGAGGCGAGGCGCCACATCGCTTCGGTCGGCGAACGAATCAGACGCGATCGGCTGCCGCCCAATCTGCGCCCGGTCGTGGTGGCTTTCGCGGGGTCGGGCAACGTATCGAAGGGCGCTCAGGAGGTTCTCGAGCGTCTTCCCTACCTGGAACTCGACGCGCGGGATCTCGGGGGTCTCGCCGAGGCTCGCGAGGGCCCGCGCGACGTGGTGTTCAAGACGGTGCTCGACCGTCCGCTGCGGCTGCGTCGAGCCGACGGTGGTTTCGACGAGGCCGAGTACAGGCACCACCCCGGCCGCTACGTGAGCCGCATGGCCGAACACCTCCCGCACATTTCCATCTTCGTGAACGGCACCTATTGGGAGCCGGGGCTTCCGAGGCTCGTGAGCGTCGATCAGATCGGGCAGCTCTGGCGCGATTCAGACCGACCCAAACTCCGCGTGATCGCCGATATCACTTGCGACGTCGAGGGCTCGATCGAGCTGAACGTCAAGGCCACGCCATCCGAGCAGCCCGTGTACGTCTACGACCCCGAGACCGGCGAGGTTCGCGACGGCGTCGCGGGTCGCGGTCCGGTCGTTCTCGCCGTAGACAACCTGCCCAGCGAGCTGCCGCGGGAGGCCACCGAGCGTTTCGGCGATTCGCTGATGCGGTTCGTCCCGGCGCTGGCTCGCTGCGACTGGTCCCGGTCCTTTCACGACCTGGCGCTTCCCGAGCCGCTGCATCGCGCTGTGATCCTGCATCGCGGACACCGCACCGGCTGGTGGTCGCGGCCGACGACCTGTCACGGGCGAAGCGCTTGGTAGGCGATCACCCGCGCGGTCGGGTCGAACGCCTGGATGCCTCGGACGCGGGCGAGCTGCGGCGGTTTCTAGAGCCGGCCGACGTCGTCGTCAGCCTGCTGCCCGCCCACCTCTCACCGCTCGTGGCGCGCGTCGCCGTCGAGACGAAGACCCCTTTTGTGAACACCTCCTACGCGGGCCCCGAGATGCGCGCCCTCGATCTGCCGGCTCGCGAGGTGGGCGTCTTGTTGTTGGCGGAGTGCGGGGCCGACCCGGGGCTCGACCACATGTCCGCGGTTCGGCTGATCCGGCGCCTCGAGGCGGACGGCATGCGTGTCCTCGGCTTCTCGAGCTGCGCCGGGGGGCTCCCGGCACGCGACGACAGCAACAACCCCTGGGGATACAAGTTCTCCTGGTCGCCGCGAGCGGTCGCCCAGCCCGTTACCTGGAGCAGGGCTCGGTCGTCGAGGTTCCTGGTGACGAGCTGTTCGGCCGGGCCCGTCCGTACTTCATCGACGGCCTCGGTCGCTTCGAGGTCTATCCGAACAGCGATGCGCTCGCCTATCGCGAGTTGTACGGACTCCGAGACGCGACCGAGCTGTTTCGCGGCACGCTCCGATACCCGGGCTCGCGCGACGTTTGCCGTACTCGACCGGTCCACTGGCGGCGCGACTGGCGCGTTGGCTCGGCTGCGATCCGGACTCCGAGCTGATCCGTCGCTTCGAATGGGCGGGCCTCCTCTCCGATCGGCTGCTCCCCGTTCGCGAGGCCTCATCACTCGACGTCCTCACGGAGCGGCTCGGCCCGCTGTTGGCGTTCGAGGAGGGCGAGCGAGACATGGTCGTCATCGAGCATCGACTGATCAGCGAGGATCGCGAGGCTGTACGCCGCACATGGGTGTCGCGGCTCGTCGCGCATGGGCAGCCCCCGGATGACTCCGCGATGGGGAGTGCGGCGGCTTTGCCGGCCGCGCTTGCCGCTTGTCTTGTGGTTTCGGGAGAATTCGTCGGGGCCGGACTGGTCTTGCCCACCCACCCGGATCTTTACGAGCCGATTCTCGAGCAGGTCGAGGCGCTCGGTCTCGCGTCCGTGGAGTCGGAGACGACCGGTGCCATCTCGCCGCATCAGGACCTGGCCGCCGGTAGCTGAGCGAGCCGCCGCTCGAGGGCCGCGCCGCCGACCCCGTATCATTGGAACAACGCGATGGAGTCCACATCGAGAGCCTCGGGAAGCGCCGAGCCGAGCTCCGCGCCGCTCGCGCAGCATCTGGAGCGCTGGACGCTCGCGGCGGTCTGTTCCGCTACGCTCGCTGCGGCGTTGCTGGCGGCCCGCAACCGCTGGGCCCCCTATCAGGGGCCGCTGACGTTCGGGCTGGTGTTCTGGCTCTGGCTGCTCGCCTTCCACCTCCTGATCGCGCTGCCGACCGGGCTCGCCAGTGGCTGGCTGGCGACTCGTCGTGGATGGGAGCGGGGCGTGCGACGGGTCCGGATCGCGGCCGCGGCCGCGTTGGTAGGGACCGCCGTCGCGCTCAACACGCCCGCCTGGAGAGCGCTCACCGAATTGGAGGGGGCGGCCCGCTATCGCTGGCTGCTTCCCGTCTGTGTCGTCCTGGCGGTCGTGGGGCTGGTGGCCTCGGGCCTCGCTCCGCTCGAGCGGCGCGGCGGCCTGCGGCTGCTGGTGCTGTTCGCCGGCGCGGCAGCGCTCGGTGCCTTCCTGCCCTCGCGCACCGCGATCCGGGGAGAGCCGGCGGTCTTCGCACCGGGCGGCCACCCTTCCGGGGAACGGCTGCTGCTGATCGGTCTCGACGGGGCGGACTGGCGGTTCATCGACGCACTCTCGGGGCAGCTGCCCAACCTGGAGCGCCTCAAGCTGCGCGGTGCCTGGGGACCGCTCGAGTCTCTGAGCCCCACGCTCTCGCCGCGGATCTGGACGACGATCGCCACCGGCAAGGAGCCGGAGCAGCATCGCATTCTCGACTTCACGACGCTGCGTGTGCGCGGGGTCCACGCCCCGATCCTCCGGCGTCACTCGATCGAGCGCAGCCTCCGCGGGCTCGGCTTCGGTCCCCTCTACACGCTGCAGGTCGTGTTCGAGAGTCCGGTGACCAGCGTGAGCCGGCGCGTTCCGGCCTACTGGAACATCGCCACGGCCCAGCAGTCGCCGGTGTCGGTCCTCAACTGGTGGGCGACCTGGCCGGCGGAGCCGGTGCTGGGCGCGATCGTCAGCGAGCGCATCTACTACGAGCAGCTGGCGGAGCGCGGCGTCCCGAGGGAGAGCGGCCACTACACCTATCCCGAGGGCCTGGCCGTCGAGATCGCACCGCTTCTGACGAGCCCGGGCCAGGTTCGCTACGAGGACGCACGGCCCTTCATGGAGGTCTCTCGCGAGGCGTTTGCGGCGATGGCGGAGCGTGGCTTCGAGCGCCGCGACGTCGCCACCGAGTTCCCCCATTTCTACTCGATGTTCCAGACGAACCGCAGGCTGGCGTTCATCTGATCGAGCGCGGCCGGGCCGAGTTCGGCGGCTCCCACGATCTGCTGGTGCTGTTCCGCCTCGTCGACCAGGCAAGTCACACCTCGCTCAGGCTGTCGGCGCTCGTCGACCGGCATCTGCGCGCCACTCCCGAGGAGCTGCGCCGCTACGGGGGTGTCGTCAGCGAGGCGTACCGGGCAGCGGATCGAGCGATCGGCGAGCTGGTGGAGGCGTTCGGAGACGGCAACGTGCTGGTCGTGTCGGACCACGGGTTCGGGCTCGAGCGCATCGGGGAGGACGAGACCCCGGTCTACGACCATCGCTGGGCGCCCCCGGGGATCTTCATAGCCGCCGGCCCCGCCTTCCGGCCCGGCCGGGTCGACGGGCTCGGCGTGCTCGACGTGATGCCTACGCTGCTCTACCTCAAGGGGTTCGCTCTCGTCGATGACATGCCCGGGCGCGTCGTCGAGGATCTGTTCGGCGACGCGTTCCGCGAGAACCATCCGGCCAGTCGCGTGGCCAGCTATCGTCAGGATGCCACGGCGGGAGGAGTGGATGCCGTCGCCGAGGGCGACGAGCAGATGCTCGAGCGCCTGCGCGCGCTGGGCTACATCAACTGAGCGGGCTCGGCTAGCCCCACCTCGGCGCGTTCGCTCGCGGCTCAATCCCGAAACGCCAGCGCCGTTTCTCCGGAGCCCAGCATTGACGGTGTTCAGCGGCTTCTGTACAGTCGCCGCCGACCGATCCGGCGGCAATCCACAGAAACTGAATCGGCGACCGCAAGTCGCTCTGGTTTTATGTCGCAGATCTTCCACCGCAGCACCAATACTCTCTCCAAGCTCTCCATCTTCGGTGGAGTGTTTGCGTTGGCGGGTGGTTTCTGGCTGCTGATCAACCTCACGCGGTCCTCATACGTGACACGGGTGCAGGAGGCTCGCGAGCAGGAGGTGCCTTTCAGCCACGCCCATCACGTCGGAGGGCTGGGGATCGACTGTCGCTACTGCCACACGAGCGTCGAGGAATCGAAGTTCGCGGGAATCCCGCCGACGGCGACGTGCATGAACTGCCACAGCCAGATCTGGTCCGACAGCGACATGCTCGAGCCCGTGCGGGCCAGCTTCCGTGAAGACGAGTCGCTCGTCTGGTGGCGGGTCCACGATCTGCCGGACTTCGTCTACTTCGACCACAGCGCCCATGTGAACAAGGGCGTCGGCTGCACGACCTGCCACGGACCGGTCGATCGGATGCCGCTGATGTGGCAGCAGTCGACGCTGCTGATGGAGTGGTGCCTCGAGTGTCACCGCGAGCCCGAGCGTTTCGTCCGGCCGCAACACGAAGTCTTCAACGTGGCATGGCAGCCACCGGAGGACCAGGTCAAGCAGGGGCGCGAGCTGGTACGGCTGTACGAGATCCACCCGCGCACGAGCTGCTCGACGTGTCATCGATGAGCGAAGCCAGGATCGACCTGAAGGACGTCCGGCGCCGGATGGGTGGCGAGCGGGGGCGACGCTACTGGAAGAGCCTCTCCGAGCTGACCGCCGAGCCGGATTTCAAGGCATTTCTGGAACGCGAGTTCCCCGAGCAGGCGGCCACGTGGGACGACCCGAACGGTCGCCGCGACTTCATCCAGCTGATGGGCGCTTCGATGGCGCTCGCCGGTCTGACCGGCTGTACGCGACAGCCGGCCGAGACCATCGTGCCGTTCGTGAACATGCCGGAGCAGGCCGTACCGGGCCGGCCGGTCTTCTACGCCACGGCCGCGCTCGATCGCGGATTCGCCAAAGGCATCCTCGTCGAGAGCCACATGGGACGCCCGACCAAGATCGAAGGCAACACCGAGCACCCGATGAGCCTCGGCGCCACCGACGTCTTCGCTCAGGCTTCGATTCTGGACCTCTACGATCCCGATCGCTCCCAGACGCTGAGCCACAGGCACGAGATCCGCACCTGGGGCGCCTTTGTCGGCGCCATGCAGACGGTGCTGCAGGCACAGCGCGCGATTCAGGGCGAGGGCCTGCGCATTCTGACGGAGACCGTCACCTCCCCGAGCCTCGCGGCCCAGCTCGAAGCCCTGCTCGTCGAGTTTCCCGCGGCGCGCTGGCACCAGTACGAGCCGCTTGCGGCAGACAACGCCCGAGCCGGTGCTCTGCTCGCGTTCGGCGAGCCGCTCGCCGTCCACCATCAGATTCCCGAGGCGGACGTTATCTTGAGCCTCGAGGCGGACTTCGTCGGCGAGGGCCCGGCCAACCTGCGCGACATTCGCGCGTTCTCGGCCCGCCGCCGCGTCGACGAAGGCGACGACAACGAGAAGATGAACCGTCTCTACGTCGTCGAGAGCACCCCGAGCCTGACCGGGGGCCTCGCCGATCATCGACTTCCCGTCGCGGCGGCCCGAGTGGAGACCCTGGCCCGGAGTGTCGCCACAGGTCTCGGGCTCGCGGTGAGCGGAGGCGACGGCAGCCACGCGAGCTGGGTCCAGGCGGTCGTCGACGATTTGAAGGCCAACGGATCCCGAGCGCTCGTGATGGCGGGTGAGAGCCAGCCGCCGGCGGTTCACGCTCTCGCCCATGCGATGAACGAGGCGCTCGGGAGCGTCGGGACGACGGTCACCTACACGGCGCCGATCGAAGCGCGCAGCGAAGACCAGCATCAGTCTCTGGCCGAGCTGGCGCGGGACATGAGCTCGGGCTCAGTGGACCTGCTCGTGGTCCTCGGCGCAAACCCCGTGTACACGGCGCCAGCGGACATGGAGTTCGGCGCCGCGATGGATCTCGTCCCGCTCCGCGTCCATCTGGGCCTCTACCACGACGAGACGACCGAGCGCTGCCATTGGCACGTTCCGCAGGCCCATCCGCTGGAGACCTGGTCCGACGCGCGAGCCGCCGACGGAAGCGTGACGATCCTCCAGCCGCTGATCGCGCCGCTCTACGAGGGCCGCTCCGCGCACGAGCTGCTCGCCGTGTTCGACCCGCAGCGTCCCGATCGCAAGGGGCATGACGTCGTCCGCGAGTATTGGCGCGGACGCCTTGGGGACGGCGATTTCGAGTCGGTCTGGCGCCGCGCGCTTCATGACGGGGTGTTGCCGGGCACGGCCGCGCCCGTCGTCGAGCGCGGCGTCTCGCTGGGCGAGTGGGCGCAGGCGTCGACCGAAGCGCCTGGCGACGGACTCGAGATGGTGTTCCGCGCCGATCCTTGCGTGGGAGACGGGCGCCACGCGAACAACGGGTGGCTGCAGGAGCTGCCGAAGCCTCTGACGAAGCTCACCTGGGACAACGTGGCCTACGTCAGCCCGAAGTTCGGCGAGCGGCTCGGCATCTCCCCGCCTCGTTTCACGGCGCGGGGAACCGTTACGGACGTGGTGCGGCTGGAATTCGACGGGCGATCCGTCGAAGCCCCGGTCTGGATGCTGCCTGGGCAGGCGGAGAACACCGTGACCCTGCCGCTCGGGTACGGGCGGCATCACACCGGGAGAGTCGGCAGCGGAGCCGGGTTCGACGCGTATCGCCTCCGCGGTTCCTCGGCCCGCTGGTTCGGCTCCGGGATCGAGATTCACAAGACGGGCGGCACCGTCAAGCTCGCGTCCACCCAGGATCACTGGACCATCGAGCATCAGCAGCAGGCCGAGCAGCGCCACGTGGTGCGCTCGGAGCCCCTCTCGGCGTTCCTCGAGGACCCGCACATCTTCCAGGCGATGGGCCACGATCCGCCGGCCGACATGTCGCTGTTCCCCGCCCACGAGTACCAGGGCCACGCCTGGGGAATGACGATCGACCTCAACTCGTGCGTCGGTTGCAACGCCTGCGTCGTGGCATGCCAGTCGGAGAACAACATCCCGGTCGTCGGACGCGAGCAGGTGAGCCGCGGCCGGGAGATGCACTGGATTCGCGTGGATCGCTACTATCAGGGCGACGTCGACGAGCCCGACACGCACTTCCAGCCGGTCCCGTGCATGCACTGCGAGAATGCCCCGTGCGAGCAGGTGTGTCCCGTGGCTGCGACCGTGCACAGCGACGAAGGCCTCAACGACATGGTCTACAACCGCTGTGTCGGCACCCGCTACTGCTCGAACAACTGTCCCTACAAGGTCCGGCGCTTCAACTTCTTCCTCTACAACGACTGGGACACGCCGAGCCTGAAGCTGCAGCGCAATCCGGACGTGACGGTGCGCAGCCGCGGCGTGATGGAGAAGTGCACCTACTGCGTGCAGCGCATCAACCAGGCGCGGATCGACGCCTCGAACAACCGCCGCGAGATCGAGGACGGCGACATCAAGACGGCGTGCGAGGCGGCCTGTCCCGCCCAGGCGATCGTCTTCGGTGATGTCAACGACCCCGAGAGTCGGGTCTCGAAGCTCAAGGCGACCGAGCGCAACTACGCCCTGCTGGCGGACCTGAACACCAGGCCGCGCACGACCTACCTCGCGCAGCTGCGCAACCCGAACCCGGCGCTCGCCACCGCTAGCGAGGGTCATGGCTAGCACGCCCGTCGATCCGCACCACGACCCGCTGGTCGGCCCCGGCCACACGTTCGGGTCCGTCACCGACAAGATCTCGCGCATCGCGCTGCAGCGGCGCACGCCGATCGGCTGGTTCGTCGGCTTCGGCATCTCCTTCTCGCTGCTGATGCTGCTGCTCGCAACGATCGCCCAGCTCCTGTTCGTCGGTGTCGGCGTGTGGGGCATCACGATCCCGATCGGCTGGGGCTTCGACATCGTCAACTTCGTCTGGTGGATCGGCATCGGCCACGCCGGCACGCTGATCTCGGCGATCCTGCTGCTGCTTCGGCAGGAGTGGCGGACTTCGATCAATCGCTTCGCGGAGGCGATGACGCTGTTCGCCGTGGCCTGCGCGGGCTTCTACCCGATCTTCCACATGGGACGGCCGTGGGTCGGGGCGTACTGGCTGATGCCGTACCCGAACACGATGGGGCTCTGGCCGAACTTCAAGAGCCCGCTGATCTGGGACGTCTTCGCCGTCTCGACCTACGCGACGGTGTCGGCGATGTTCTGGTACGTCGGTCTGATTCCGGATCTCGCGACGCTGCGCGACCGCGCCAAGGCCAAGTTCTTCAAGATCGTCTACGGGATGGCCGCGATGGGGTGGCGCGGGTCGGCCAGGCACTGGCACAACCACGAGACGGCCTATCTGCTGCTCGCCGGGCTCGCGACCCCGCTCGTCATTTCGGTGCACACCGTCGTCAGCTTCGACTTCGCGGTTGGCGTGATACCGGGCTGGCACGCGACGATCTTCCCGCCCTACTTCGTGGCCGGGGCGATCTACGCCGGCTTTGCGATGGTGCTGACGCTCGCGATTCCGCTGCGGAAATTCTACGGCCTGGAAGACTTCATCACGATCCGCCACCTCGACAACATGGCCAAGGTGATGCTCGCCACGGGCCTGATCGTGGCCTACGGGTACGCGGTCGAGGCTTTCATGGCCTGGTACTCGGCGAACCCGTTCGAGACCTACATGATCTGGAACCGGATGACCGGGCCCTACGGAAAGTTGTACTGGGCGCTGATCTTCTGCAACGTCGTGACGCCGAACACGCTTTGGATCCCGAGCCTGCGTCGCAACGTTCCGTTCCTCTTCGTCGTGTCCTTGATCGTCGGCGTGGGCATGTGGCTCGAGCGCTACGTGATCATCGTGACGAGCCTGCACCGCGACTTCCTGGTCTCCTCGTGGGGCATGTATCAGGGGACGCAGTGGGACTGGGCGGCCTACATCGGGACGATCGGCCTCTTCCTGACGCTGCTCTTTCTCTTCGTGCGGGTGCTGCCGGCGATCTCGATCTTCGAGATGCGCACCATCCTGCCGGGCGCCGAGGGCGAGGAGAAGGCGTGAAGCCGATCGGCTCCCACGGGATGATGGCGGAGTTCCACGCCCCCGCGGAGATCATCGAGTCGGCGCGGCTGGCTCGGGCCGCTGGGTACACACAGCTCGATGCCTACACGCCGTACCCGATCGAGGAGCTGTCCCACGCCCTGGAGCTGCCGCCCTCTCCGCTTCCGAAGCTCGTCCTCGCCGGGGGAGTGGCGGGGGCTCTGGCGGGATGGGCCCTGCAGTACTGGAGCTCGGTCATCGAGTACCCGCTCAACATCGGCGGGCGCCCTTTCAACAGCTGGCCGGCCTTCATCGTTCCGGCTTTCGAGACGACGATTCTCTTCGCGGCCGGCACGGCCGTACTCGGGATGCTCGCGCTCAATGGATTACCCGAGCCGTATCATCCGGTTTTCAACGTGCCGAGCTTCGCGCTCGCGTCGCGCGACAAGTTCTTTCTGTGCATCGAGGCCAGGGATCCCAAGTGGGATCCGGAGCAAGTGCGCAAGTTCCTGCAAGGACTGCCCGATGTTGCGGATGTGGCTGAGGTGCCCGCGTGACGGGGCGTCCCCGTGTGACCGCTCGCAGTCTCTGTGCCTCTGTGCCTCTGTGGCTGACGTTGTCGGTCGTCGTTTCCGGTTGTCGCCAAGACATGCACGATCAACCGCGCTACGAGGCGTTCGAGGCGACGGGCTTCTTCGAAGACGGGTTGTCGGCTCGGCCGCCCGTGGAGGGCACGGTCGCGCGCGGTCAGCTCAATGACGACGAGCATCTCTACACCGGGAAGGTGGGGGGCGAAATCGCGCGCAGCTACCCGATGCGCGTCACGCGGCCGCTCCTGGACCGGGGGCGCGAGCGCTTCGGGATCTACTGCACGCCTTGCCATGGCCTGCTCGGCATGGGCGACGGAATGATCGTGCAGCGCGGCTTCAAGAAGCCGACCTCGTTCCACGACGAGCGGCTGCGCCAGGAGCCGCCGGGCTACTTCTTCGACGTGATGACGAACGGCTTCGGCGCGATGGCGAGCTACGCGCCCCAGGTCGGCCCGGAAGATCGCTGGGCGATCGCGGCCTACATTCAGGTCCTGCAACTCAGCCAGAACGCCACGATCGACGCCGTGCCGGCGCCGGAGCGCCGCATTCTGGAAAGAATCCAATGAGCGACCCTCTCCGGACGCTCCCCGTCGCTTTCGATCGCGCAGAGAGCCTGGCCAAGCTCGTGGGAGGCTCGGCCCTGCTGCTCACCATCGTCTTCGGCCTGATGAACCCAGACCAGCTGCTGCGGTCCTACCTCTTCGGCTTCCTTTTCTTCAATGGGCTCGGTCTCGGATGCCTGACGATCCTGATGATCCAGCACCTCGGTGGTGGGCTCTGGGGCGTGACGATCCGGCGCCTGCTCGAGGCGGGCACACGGCTGCTCCGCTGGTCGCCGATCCTCTTCCTGCCGATCGCTTTCGGCCAGGCGAAGCTCTTCGAGTGGGCGCGCCCCGAAGTCGTGGCGGCGGATCCGATCCTGCAGCACAAAGCCGTCTACCTGAACCAGCCGTTCTTCCTGGGTCGCGCGGTCTTCTACTTCGCCGTCTGGTTGGCGTTCGTCCACTTCGTCAACAAGTGGTCCCTCGAGCACGACGACAGCAAGGACCCGAAGCTCGCATCTCGGATGGAGGCGTTGTCGGGCGCCGGGCTCCTGATGCTCGGGCTGACCGTCACCTTCATGTCCGTCGACTGGGCGATGTCGCTCAGCCCGCACTGGTTCTCCACCATCTACGGTGTGCTGTTCCTGATCGGGCAGGTACTTTCGGCCATGGCGCTGATGATCGTGGTGGTGGCGGCGCTCGCCGACCACCACCCGCTCGACCGGATCATCACGGCGACCACGATCCACGATCTCGGCAAGCTGCTGCTCGCCTTCGTGATGCTGTGGGCCTACGTCGCGTTCTCGCAGTTCCTGATCGTCTGGTCCGGCAATCTGCCCGAAGAGATCCCGTGGTATCTCACGAGGCTCCAAGGTGGTTGGCAGTGGGTGGCGCTGGCTCTCGTGCTGTTCCACTTCATCTTTCCGTTCCTCATGCTGCTCTCGCGGGACCTCAAGAGGAACGCCCGGACTCTGGGCACGCTGGGGCTCGCCATGCTCGGGATGCGATTGGTCGACCTCTTCTGGCTCGTCGGCCCGGACCTCCGTGCTCACGATGGTGGCCACGGCGGCAGCTTCCAGCTGCACCTGCTGGATCTTTCGGTCCCGTTGGCGATGGGGGGCCTGTGGGCGCTGCGCTTCGTCTACGAGCTCAAGTCCCGGCCGCTTCTGCCGATGGGTACGCCGGAAGTAAAAGAAGTCCTCCGCGAGGTGAGCGCGTGAGCGACGAGGGACATGTCCGCTACGAGAAGACCGACGTCCAGCCACTGGCGTTGCTGCGGGTCGGCTTCATTCTCATTCTGATCACGATCGCGGTCGTGCTGGCGGTGCTGCCGTTCTTCTCGTGGCTCTACGAGCGCAAGGTTGCGCAGGACCCAGCGGCCGGTTCCATCCCGCGTTACGAGCCTGGCCGAAACGCGCCCGATCCCAGATTGCAGGGGCAGAGCAACGCGGTCATGCAGGACGAGCCCTGCTCGGCGCAACGTTGGCTTTCGCCGCTGGCCGACTGTGTCAGGCCGCAGGGCTTCGCCGACGTGCCCCCGCTGGACCTGACGGCGTTCCGCTCCCAACAGGAGGAGCTCGCCACGAGCTACGGCTGGATCGATCCCGGGGAGGGAATCGTTCGCATTCCCATAGACAGGGCGATGCGGATCATCGCTCACCGTGGCCTGCCGTCACGCCACGACGCGCCCGTGGCTCCCGAGGAGCCTCAGCCGTGAAGGGCTTCACCCTCACGCTGGTTCTCGCTGCGAGCGCCTCAGTCTCGTTTGCCGCCGATCGACCCGCCCCGCTTCGCGATGTGGGCTTCGAGCAGCGCCTCGACGCCCAGCTGCCCCTCGACGTCACGTTGCGTGACGAGTACGGCGAGGCGGTACAGCTCGGCAACTATTTCGGCGACAAGCCCGTGATCCTCTCGCTCGTGTACTTCGAGTGCCCGATGCTCTGCACCCTCAGCCTCAACGGCCTCGCGAGCGCCCTCGACGTGCTCTCGTTCAACGTCGGGGATGAATTCGACGTCGTCACCGTCAGCTTCGACCACCGCGAGACGCCGGAGCTGGCGTTGGCCAAGAAGGCTGCGTACATCGACCGCTACGGACGCGAGGGAGCCGAGACCGGCTGGCACTTTCTCACCGGTGACGAAGCCAGCGTGAAGCGTCTGACGGAAGCCGTGGGCTTCCAGTTCGCCTGGGACCCGGAGACCGAGCAGTGGGCGCATCCGGCGGGCGTGCTCGTCGCAACGCCGGACGGGCGGCTCGCGCGCTACCTCTACGGCATCGAGTACGCGCCCAAGGACCTGCGCCTGGCGCTCGTCGAGGCGGCCGAACACCGGATCGGCTCGCCCGTCGATCAGCTGCTGCTCTACTGCTACAGGTACGACCCGGCGACCGGGAAGTACGGTGCGCAGATCATGACGGCGGTGCGGGCCGGCGGCGTGCTGACGGTCGCCACCCTGGTCGGGTTCATCGTGGTGATGCGACGCCGTGAGCTTCGCGCAGCCGGGGCGGGACGGGGCTGATGTTCGAGGATTTTCCGCTCTTCCCGGAGCAGGCCTCGACGCTGGCGGAGCGCGTCGACGCGCTCTATCTCTTCCTGGTCGTTCTCAGCGTCTTCTTCGGCGCGTTGATCGCGGCGGCGCTCGTCTACTTCGCGCTTCGCTACCACCGCCGCTCCGAGGACGAGCAACCCGAGCCGATCCACGGCTCGCTGGCCCTCGAGATCGCTTGGAGCGTGGTCCCGTTCCTGATCTGCTGCGTGATCTTCGTCTGGTCCGCCGACGTCTTCTTCTCGCTGCACCGGGTGCCGGTCGACGCGATGGAGATCAACGTGGTGGGGAAGCGCTGGATGTGGAAGCTCCAGCACATGACGGGCCAGCGCGAGATCAATACTCTCCATATCCCGACTGGTGTGCCCGTCAAGCTGACGCTCACCTCGGAGGACGTCATTCACAGCTTCTACGTCCCGGCGTTCCGCATCAAGAAAGACGCCGTGCCCGGCCGCTACAACACGGCCTGGTTCGAGGCCACAAAGCCCGGGCGCTACCACTTGTTCTGCGCCGAATACTGCGGCACGCAGCACTCCGGGATGATCGGCTGGGTCGAGGTGATGGAGCCGGCCCGCTTCCAGGCCTGGCTATCCGGCGAGGCGACCGGCGGGTCGCTCGCCTCGGCCGGAGAGCGCCTGTTCCAGGACCTGGCGTGCGCCACCTGCCACAAGGAAGAGGATCAGGGCCGTGGCCCGAGCCTCGACGGTGTCTACGGGTCGTCGGTGGAGCTGGCCACGGGGGACTCGGTGCTCGCGGATGAAGCCTACATCCGGGCGTCGATCGTCACGCCGGCGGCACAGATCACCGGGGGCTACCAGCCGGTGATGCCGACTTATCAAGGGCTCGTGAACGAAGAGAAGCTGTTCCAGCTGATCGCCTACATCAAAGAGCTGGGAGTCGAGCCCACGGAAGACGCGGCGGAAGCGCCCGCCGCGAGCAGCGCCACTTCGGCGCAGGATGTCTCGTCACCATGAGCGGCAAAGAGCTCGATCCCGGCCCGCCTCCGGAGCAGGCCAACTACCTGACGGCCAACTACGGCGTCTGGTCATGGCTGCTCACCCGCGATCACAAGCGGATCGCGCTGCTCTACCTCGCGAGCGTCACGGTGATGTTCTTCGTCGGAGGGGCCTTCGCCGTCGGCATCCGTCTCGAGCTGGTCACGCCGCCGGGTGACCTGATGAGCTCGGAGCTCTACAACAAGTTCTTCACGATGCACGGCGTGATGATGGTGTTCTTCTTCCTGCTGCCCGGCATCCCGGGAGTGATGGGGAACTTCCTGATCCCGCTGATGATCGGGGCGAAAGACCTCGCCTTCCCGCGCATCAACCTGGCCAGCTGGTACCTGTACACGATCGGCGCGCTCTTTGCCCTGTGGGCCATGGTGAACGGCGGCATCGACACGGGCTGGACGTTCTACACGCCCTACAGCACCGTGTTCTCGAACACCCAAGTGATCGCGACGGGCCTCGGTATCTTCATCGCCGGCTTCTCCTCCATCCTCACCGGGCTCAACTTCATCGTCACCATTCACAAGATGCGCGCGCCCGGTCTCACCTGGTTTCGCCTGCCGCTATTCGTGTGGGCCCACTACGCGACCAGCATCATCATGATTCTGGGCACGCCCGTGCTGGCCATCACGCTGCTGCTCGTCGTCCTCGAGCGCGTCCTGCACCTGGGCTTCTTCGATCCGAATCTCGGTGGCGATCCGATCCTCTTCCAGCACCTGTTCTGGTTCTATTCGCACCCGGCCGTCTACATCATGGTGCTGCCGGCGATGGGCGTGATGAGCGAGCTCGTCACGGCGTTCTCGCGCAAGCGCGTGTTCGGCTACGAGGCGATCGCAGGTTCGAGTCTGGCGATCGCGCTGATCGGCTTCCTGGTGTGGGGCCACCACATGTTCCTGTCGGGACAGTCGACGTACGCCGGCATGGTGTTCTCGGCGCTCTCCTACGTCGTCGCGATCCCGTCCGCGATCAAGGTGTTCAACTGGACGGCCACGCTCTACAAGGGCTCGATCTCGTGGGACACGCCGATGCTCTATGCGATCGGCTTCATCGGCCTATTCACGATCGGCGGGCTGACGGGCCTGTTCCTGGCGGCCCTGGGGCTGGACGTGCACGTGCACGACACCTACTTCGTCGTCGCGCACTTCCACTACATCATGGTCGGCGGCACGGTAATGGCCTACCTCGGTGGCCTGCACTTCTGGTGGCCGAAGATCTCGGGACGGCTCTACCCCGAGATGTGGGCGCGTATTTCCGCCGTGGGCGTCTTCGTGGGCTTCAACCTGACTTTCTTCCCGCAGTTCGTCCTCGGCTACCTCGGGATGCCGCGCCGCTATCACGCGTATCCGGAAGAGTTCCAGGTGCTCAACGTGATGTCGTCGGCCGGCGCGTCGATCCTCGGCGCGGCCTACCTGCTGCCGATGGTCTACATGGCCTGGTCGATGCGATACGGAGAGAAGGCGCCCGAGAACCCCTGGGGCGCCAAGGGGCTCGAGTGGCAGACCGCGTCGCCGCCCATCACGGAGAACTTCGAGGCCCAACCCGTGGTGACGGAGGAGGCCTACGCCTACGGGCCGGCTCGCCCAGACGCTGAAGAGACCGTCCATGCCTGACGGCACGCAGCACCCGCGCCTTCTCCACCATTTCGAGGATCTCGCGGAGCAGAAGCGCGCATCGACCCTCGGCATGTGGGTCTTCATGGCCAACGAGATCATGATGTTCGGGGGGCTCTTCCTCGTCTACCTGATCTACCGGAGCCAATACGGACAAGCGTTCCGGCTCGGGAGCCACGAGCTGGATATCCGGCTGGGCGCGATCAATACCGCGGTGTTGATCGGCAGCAGCCTGACGATGGCGCTGGCCGTCTACTCCGCTCAAAAAGGCGCGCGCAAGCACGTCGTCCTGTGGCTGTTGATGACCGTCCTGCTCGGCTCTGTCTTCCTGGGAATCAAGGTCCTCGAGTACGCGGCCAAGTTCGATCACCACCTGGTTCCGGGGCCGCGCTTCTTGTTTGCGGGACCCCAAGCACCCCAGGTGGAGATCTTCTTCTCCCTCTACTTCGCGATGACCGGGCTCCACGCGACCCACATGATCATCGGGATTCCGCTGATTCTCTACTACGCCTGGCAGGCGCACCGGGGGCGCTTCGACGAGAGCTACAACACCCCGATCGAGCTGATCGGCTTGTACTGGCATTTCGTCGATATCATCTGGATCTACCTCTTCCCGTTGCTTTACCTGATCGGTAGGTCCTAGCGCAATGAGCGAGCACGAGCACCACCCGTCCCTGAGCATCTACTTTGCCGTGTTCACCGCTCTGCTGGTGCTGACGGGCGTGACGGTGTGGGTGGCCTTCATCGAGCTCGGCGCGCTGGGCGATATCGTGGCAATCAGCATCGCGAGCATCAAGGCGACCCTGGTCATGTTGTTCTTCATGCACCTGAAGTACGCCGAGAAGCTCACATGGGTCGTGATGATCGCGTCGTTCGTCTGGCTCGCCATCCTGCTCGGGATCACTTTGTCCGACTACCTCAGCCGCGGCTGGCTGGGCTTTCCGGGCACCTAGCCACTTTGACGACGGCCGATCGACGGCAGCCACGGAGACACAGGGGCACGGAGAACGGCAGCGCCGATCGTTCGCGGATCCCGATCGATCGGGGTGAGTCCGTGATCGGAGCATTTCGTTCCTCTGTGTGTTCTCTGTGGCTCCGTGCCTCTGTGGCCTTCCGTTGATCGTCAATCCGCGCATCGAAGCGTATCTCCGGGGCCTCTACGACTCGGAGAGCGACGGCGTCCGTCACGAGATGGAAGCGCTCGCGGAGGAGAAACGCTTTCCCATCGTCGGCCCCCTGGTCGGTCGGCACCTCGAGCAGCTTGCGCTTTCGATCGGCGCCAAGCGGGTGTTCGAGCTCGGCTCCGGCTATGGCTACTCTGCTCTCTTCTTCGCTCGCGCCGTCGGCGCGACGGGAGCCGTGCACTGCACCGAGCTTTCCCAGGACAACGTCTCGCTGGCCCAGGGCTTCCTGACGCGCGCGGGTCTATGGGAGCGCGTGACCTACCATCGTGAAGAGGCGACCGCCGCCCTGCGGCGGGTCGGCGGCATCTGGGACATCGTCTACAACGACATCGACAAGGTTGGCTACCCTGAGACGGTCGATCTCGCCTACGACCACCTTCGGCCCGGGGGGCTCTTCGTCACGGACAACACGCTCTGGTCGGGGCGTGTGCTCGAGGCGGAGGACGACGGATCGGAGGACACGCGCGGCGTCAAGGAGTTCACCCGCCGGCTCTTCGCGCACGGAGGCTTCCTGACCCGCATCGATCCGACGCGGGATGGCGTCGCGGTCGCGCTGAAGCTGTAGCCGCACGAACACGGACAACCAACGGCAGCCACGGAGACACAGAGGCACGGAGAACGGCAGCTCCGATCGCTGACCATCCCGATTGAGGGCGGATCGACGATCAGTCTGGCCACGGAGGCACAGAAACAAACGGCCGCGCCTATCTTTCGCGTAACCCGAATCGATCGGGCTGCGTGGTGGATCGGAGCTTTCCGTTTCCTCCGTGCGTCCTCTGTGACTCCGTGCCTCTGTGGCCTGCCGTTGATCGACGCTGCTAGCTTGCCTCGACCTCGAAGGAAGTCGCGAGCTCGATGTCCGGGCGCAGCGAGTGCCACACCGAGCAGTACGTGTCCCGCGACAGTGCGATGGCGCGCTCCACCTTGTCCGCCGCGATGTCACCGGTGACGCGGTAGTGAAGGTTCATCTTGACGAACCGGCTCGGCGACCCGCTGGCGCGCTCCGCCGTGAGGCTGGCCTCGAGCCCCTTCAGGTCGTGACGACCCTTCTTGAGGATCTCGACGACGTCGATCGCCATGCAGCCGAGGAGGCCCACTCCGACGATCTGCATCGGAGAGGGCTCCTCGTTTCCCTGGCCGTTGACGGTGATGGGGATTCCGTCGACATCGCCGTCGAAGCGCTGATCTTCCTGCCAGCGCAGGCCCGCCTTCACGGTCTGACTCCGGCTCGGTTTACTGTGCGCGCGAGCACGCGTTCAGCGCGCCCGCCGGATCGATCGCATCGCCTCCGGAAATGACCTCGACGATCTTGCCGTCCGTGCCGATCACGAAGGTGACGCGCTTGGCGTACTTGCCGCCGTACACCCCGTAGGCCTTGACGGTCTCGCCACTGGGGTCGGCCAGCAGCGGGAACGGGCTCTTGAGGCTTTCGGCAAAACTCTTCTGGGTTTCCAGGTCGTCCATCGAGATGCCCAGGACCTGGGCATTTTTGTCGGTGAACGAGGAGCTGTGCTCCCCGAACGCCGTCATTTCCCTCGTTCACCCGCCGGTGAAGGCTTTGGGAAAGAAGGCGAGGACGACGGTCTTCTGGCCGCTGTACTGGGCCAGCGTGAGGGTCTCGCCGTTCGAGGCAGGGAGCTTGAAGTCCGGGGCTGTGTCGCCCGGCTTGAGGGGGGTGTCACTCGCCACCCCGAGCGCCATGAACAGACTCATTAACATTCGCATGCGCAGAAGCTAACACGTTGGACGAAGCGCGAACAACGTGACCTTGACGCGCCGCCGACACGCGACTACGTTTGGGCTCACTCGAAATGATTCAAATCTGCGTGAGCCTCTCCGAGGCAACGGTCAGCGGAACCACCGAGCGGATGGGAGAGCTCGCCGGCGTGGCCGACCTGTTCGAGATTCGTGGCGACCTGATCCGCGACCTGGATCTGCTCGCGATTCTCCGGGCCAAGACCGAACCCCTGGTCTTCACCTGCCGTCCGGAGTCCGAGGGCGGTGGCGTTCCGGATGCGGAGAGGAACCGCCGCAGCCGCATGCTGCTCGAGGCCATCAAGCGTGGCTTCGATTACGTCGACATCGAGCACCGATCCGGTTGGCGGGAGCTGATGAAGGAGAAGGCGGGGCGCGGCCTGATCGTTTCGCTCCACGATTTCGACGGAATGCCCGATGACCTCGAGGGGCTCTACAAGGCCATGTGCGACGACGGAGCCGACATCGTGAAGCTGGCCATCACGCCTCGGAGCTTCGCGGACGTCGTGCGCATCCTTGAGTTCGCCGGAGAGGTGGGGGAGGGCGGCGGCGCGCCATTGATTCCGATCGCGCTGAGTCCAGAAGGGATCGTCACCCGACTGATCTCGGGTCGCTACGGTGCGCCCTTCACGTACGCGAGCTCGGCCCGGGGGCGCGAGACGGCTGAGGGTCAGCTGCCGGCCGACGACATGGCCACCTTGTATCGCGTCCGCGAGATCGAGGACGCCACCGAGATCTACGGGATCATCGGGTCGGACGTCGAACACAGCCTGTCGCCCCAGATTCACAACACCGCCTTTCAAGTCGTCGGGCGCGACGCGGTGTTCGTGCCGCTCCAGACCCGGGACCTCGGGTCGCTCGTCACCGGCGGGCGCAGGCTCGGCTTCGCCGGCTACGCGGTCACCAAGCCGTTCAAGGAAGAGATCATCGACCTGCTCGACGAGGTGGATGAGATCGGAACGCGCTGCCGCAGCGTCAACGCGGTCGCCTTCCGGGATGGCAGGCTGATGGGTCACTCGACCGACGGCCAGGGTGTGCTGGCCGCGCTGAAGCCGCACGTCGACGTCGCAGGAAAGACGGTGATGATTCTCGGCGCGGGCGGCGCCGCGCGAGCCGCCGCCCTGGCGTTGCAGGAGGCGGGAGCGAACGTCACGATGCTCGCCCGGGACGCCGGCAAGGCGCGCGAGGCGGCTGAGCTCGTCGGCGTCGCGAGCGGGGCTTTGAGCGAGCTGGCCGACCGGACCTGGGACGTTCTGATCAACGCGACCCCCGTCGGGTCGGGATCGACCGTCGGGGAGTCGCTGGTGCCCATGGCCAAGCATCAGCCGGCGAGCGTCGTCCTGGACATGGTCTACGAGCCACGCAAGACGCAGTTGCTCGCCGATGCCGAGGGGCACGCCTGCACCGTCATCGAGGGGATCGAGATGTTGCTCGGTCAGGCCGCGCCCCAATTCGAGGTGTGGACCGGCGAGACCGCGCCGACCGAAGAGATGCGGGACGCCGTGTCCGTGCCGGCTCCCGAAGCCGGATGAGTCGCTACTCTCGGTAGCAGCCCTTCGCGGGGATCGTGACGAGCCAGGTTTGACTTGCTCCCGGACCGACCAGTAGCCTACTTCCGCCGGCGTAGCTCAGTTGGCAGAGCGCCTGATTGTGGATCAGGAGGTCACCGGTTCAAGCCCGGTCGCCGGTACCACGTCGTCGTAATCCCCGAGAGACGGAGTCCCGAGCGCTTGAGTGAGAGGGTGAAACCGCGCCTGTCGCGCGGCCTGCGCGATCTCCTCCCGGAGGAGATGGGCGCGCGGCTGCGCCTGATCGACACGATTCGTGGCGTTTACGAGCGCTACGGGTTCGTGCCGCTCGGGACACCGGCGATCGAGCGGATGGACGCGCTCTTTGGCACGGCTGGGGAGGAGACACAGCAGTCGATCTTCCGCGTCGAAGGGCCGGACGACGAGCCGCTCGGCCTGCGTTTCGACCTCACTGTGCCGCTCGCGCGCGTCGTCTCGCAGTACAAGGACTTGCCGCGACCGTTCCGCCGTTACCAGGTCTCGCCCGTGTGGCGCGCCGACAAGCCGGGCCCCGGACGCTTCCGCGAGTTCACTCAGTTCGACCTCGACTCGGTCGGCGTGCGGTCTGATGCAGCCGACGCCGAGATCATGGCGGCGATGTGCGACACCCTGGACGCCCTCGCCGTCGGCCCCTACCGCGTTCGCTTCTCGAGTCGCCGCGTGTTGAACAAGCTGATGCCTCTGGCCGGGATTCCCCAGGACCGTAGTGCGGACGTGTTCCGGGTCCTCGACAAGATCGAGAAGATCGGATTGAAGAAGGTCCGCCTCGAGCTGACGGAAGGCTACGTGGACGAGTCGGGCGACCCGATCCGCGGGCTGGGCCTCGAGCCGCGGCAGGTCGATCGGATCGAGGAATTCCTGGGCATCCGCGCCGAGCAGCGCGGCGAGGTCATCGACAAGCTCCGCGCCCTGCTGAGCTCGATCGACGGAGCCTCAGAGGAGATCGACGCGCTCGAGCAGATGTCGAGACAGCTGGAGCTGATGGGCTACGCCGAAGATCGCGTGGTCCTCGACCTCTCGATCTCGCGCGGCCTCGCCTACTACACGGGAGCCGTCTTCGAGGCCGTCCTGCTCGACGCCCCCAAGTACGGCTCGGTTTTCGGCGGCGGCCGCTACGACGATCTCGTGCTCCGCTTCCTCGGCGAGCGCGTGCCGGCCACCGGCGCATCGATCGGAGTCGACCGGCTGCTCGCGGCCCTGGTCGAGCTGGGTCGGGTCCGGCTCCGCCGCTCCACCGCGCAGGTGCTCGTGACCACTATCGACGCGTCGCTGCAGGACGACTATCTTCTGATGGCTCAGGAGCTCCGGCGCGCCGGCATCTCGACGGAGCTCTACCTCGGCAGCCGCGGACTCGGCAAGCAGCTGAAGTACGCCGACCGCATTCAGGTTCCGCTCGCGCTGCTCTACGGGGCCGATGAGAAGGCGCGCGGCATCGTGTCGCTGAAGGATCTCGACGCCGGCCGTCGCGCCGCGGCACACATGAAAGACCGAGACGAGTGGCGGGAGAGTCGACCGGGCCAGCGGGAGATACCTCGAGGCGAGCTGGTCGGCAAGCTGCGCGAGCTGATCGCCGAGATCGAGGCTGAGGCCGGGGGCACGAAAGCGACTTGACAGCGCCCCGATCGGCCCGTAGTTTGAGGGGTCGGTCACCGGGTGACCGCTACTGAAATGTTTACTGAAGCCTCCGAGATCCGCCGCAGCCGTCGGCATCATTGGTATTGGCTTAGGACCTAGCGGCAGGCACGGGGCCTGTCCGCTCGGTTCGGCGGGTTCCCGGAAGAAGGAAGCACCAAGGCCTCTTCAGGGAAACCTGAAGGGGCTTTTTGATTTGTGGCGAGGCCGAAGATTGAGATGACGATTCCGACAACGCCCGACGTCGAGGCGTCCAAGGCCCGGGTTCCCGAGGGCGTGCAGTGCTTCGTGGGTGAGAGCGCCCGCCGGCGCCGGCGCATCGAGGCGACGGTGACCGGTGTCTTCGCCGGCTGGAGCTACGACGAGATCATCCCTCCCCTCTACGACTACGCCGACGCGTTCGGCGGACCCCGGCTGGCGCGCGAGACATACTCGCTGGTCGATCGGGGAGGGGATCTCATCGCGCTGCGCTCGGACTTCACGAGCCTCGTGGCCAAAGTCGTCGCGGGACGCCTGGCCCGCCGGCCGGCGCCGCTGCGGCTCTACTACTCGGGCGAGGTGCTGCGGCGGCAGTCTCCCCAGCCGGGCCTGCCCGGCGAGCTGCATCAGATGGGGTTGGAGCGCTACGGTGAGGACCGCATCGACGCCGACGTCGAGGTGCTGGCGATAGCCGCGGAATGCCTCGATCGGGTCGGCGCAACCGACTGGGTGATCTCGCTGGGCAACGTGGCGGTCTTCGCCGGGCTATTGGCCGACGCAGGCCTCGAAGCTTCCGAGGTGGAAGCGCTGAGGCACGCAGTCGATTCGAAGAGCGCCTCAGACCTGCGCCGCCTGGCGCGCTCGGCACAGCTGGCGGAGAGCGTGCTGGCCGCGCTCCTGCACATCGCGAAAACATCGGGCGGTACCGAGGTGATCGAGTCGCTCGGCGAAGCGCTGGCCGCGTTTCCCGCCGCCGCCCAGGCCTTCGACGAGACGAGAGCGGTCGCCGAGGCTTTGACCGAGGTCGGCCTCGGAGAGCAGCTCGCGGTCGACCTCTCGGAGCTGCGCGGCTTCAACTACTACACGGGACTCGTCGTTCGCTTCTACGCCTCGGGTCTCGGCTTCGAGCTAGGGGGCGGCGGCCGATACGACGGGCTGACCGCCCGCTTCGGCCGCGACCTGCCGGCCGTCGGTTTCTCGCTGAGCCTCGATCGTCTCGCTCATCTCGCTCATCTCCTGGAGCGGCAGGCCACGCCGCAGCCGGCAGCGGCCCCGGTTCGGGTCGTGCGCGAGGCATCGCTCGCCGAGTCGGTGTCGCGCGCTCGCGAGCTGCGCCGATCCGGTGCGGTGATTCGACTCGAGGCACGAGCTCCCGGAGTCGATCCACGATGAAGGCGCGGCTCACGTTCGCGCTCTCGAAGGGTCGCCTGTTCGACGACAGCCTCAGCCTGCTGCGGGCCGCTGGGTTGCCGGTGGTGGGCGACGCTGGCCGGCGGCTCGTCATCGAGACCGGCGAGATGCGCTTTCTGTTCGTCAAGGATCGGGATGTTCCCACCTACGTCGAGCACGGCGTCGCGGATGCAGGAATCGTCGGCCGGGACGTCCTCCTCGAGAGCCGGAGCGACGTCCACCAGCCGCTCGATCTCGGCTTCGGACGCTGTCGGCTGGTGGTCGCGGCGGCCTCCCGGGAGCGGGTCGACGCCTGGCAGCACGCGAGCCTGCGCGTGGCGACCAAGTATCCGCGCGTCGCGCTTTCGCATTTCCTCGGCCGCGGCGTGTCGGCCGAGATCGTCTCGTTGTCGGGTTCCGTCGAGCTGGCCGCCTCGTTGGGTCTCGCGCACGCGATCGTCGACGTCGTCGAGACCGGACGCACGCTGGAGGAGAACGGACTCGTCGTGATCGAAGAGATCGCCGAGTGCTCGGCTCGGCTGATCGTCAACCGGGCGGCGGCGAAATCGCACCGTGTCGCGATCGACGAGTTGGTCGAGGCACTCGCTAGGAAGGTCGCGGCGTGAAGCGACTGCGTTTCGGAGGCCGCGAGTGGAAGCGGATGACGGGCCGGCGCGAGGCGGAGCGGGCGGGGAATAGCGCCGTCGAAGCGAAAGTGCGCGGCGTGATTGCTGCAGTTCGGCGCGAAGGAGACGCTGCGCTCGTCCGCTTGACGCGGCGCTTCGATGGCGTGGACCTGCAGGAGGGGCGGCTGCGGGTGAGAGCCGCCGAGCTCGAGCGGCTCTCTCGCGGCTGCGATCTGCCGTTGCGACGGGGGCTGCGCGGCATGGCCCGCCGCATCGAGCGTTTTCACCGTGCTCAGCGCCAAGGAGATGTGTCGGTGCGTCTGGACGGAGGCTCGCTTCTCGCCGATCGAGTCCGGCCGATCGAATCGGTCGGGCTCTACGTGCCGGGCGGAGCGGCCGCCTACCCTTCGTCGGTATTGATGGGCGCCCTGCCGGCGATCGTAGCGGGGGTTCCCCGTGTCGTGATCGCGACGCCGCCCGGAAACCTCGATCACAGCGCCGCCGTCGCCGCGGCCCTCTCCTCTCTCGGGCGAGAGGTCGAGGTGTACAGGGTCGGGGGAGCGCAGGCCATCGCCGCTCTGGCGTACGGAACGCGCCGCATCGCTCCGGTGCGGAAGATCGTCGGGCCAGGCAACAGCTTCGTCGCCGCTGCCAAGCGACAGGTCCGGGGGCGCGTCGAGATCGACGGCGACGCCGGACCCAGCGAGGTGGTGATTCTGGCCGACTCGTCGACGCGAGGCGACTGGGTGCTCGCCGACCTGCTTGCCCAGGCCGAACACGGAAGCGGAGAGGAGACGGTCGTGCTGGTCACGACCAGCCGCGCCCTCGCCTCGCGCATCGAGCGGGGTTGGCGAGACGCCGTCCAGGGCGTGGCCAACCCCCGGACGGCGCGTCGCGCACTCGTGAAGCGGGGCGCGATCGTGGAGGTGCGCAACGCGGAAGAGGGGCTCTCGGCCGTGAACGAGCTCGCGGCCGAGCACGTTCAGATCATGACGCGTAACGCGAGCCGATTGGCAGGGCGAGTCCTGGCCGGAGCCGTGCTGGTCGGCCCCTACTCGCCGGCGGCAGCGGGCGACTACGGGATCGGACCGAACCACGTGCTGCCCACGGGCGGCGCGGCGCGCTTTTCATCGCCCCTCTCGATTCGCGATTTCCAGAGGCGCCAGACGGAGATCCGGATTGCTCGCTCGGACCTGGGGCGTGTCGCGCCGGGCATGATCGACGTCGCGCTGGCCGAGGGTCTCGTCGGGCACGCGCGGAGCCTGGCGATTCGCAGTGAGGGTCGCTCGACGTGAGCGATCGGGTCCTGCCGAAGCGTCTCGATCCCATCGTCAACGTGCGGCGCGTGGTGCTCGAGCTCGAGCCGTATTCGCTGGAGCAGTGTGAGAGTGGCATCAAACTCGACCAGAACGAGAGTCCGCTCGAGCTGCCGGATTCCTTCAAGCGACGTGTCATGGAGCGGCTGCTCGCCACGCCGTGGCGGCGCTATCCTGGCGTGCGGCCGGTCGAGGTCGCGAAGCGACTCGCCGCGCACGCGGCGTGGCAGCGAGACGGCGTCCTGGTCGGCCACGGCTCCAACTCGCTCATCGCGACCGTGTTGGCCGCCGCCGTCGCGTCGAACGAGCGTGTCGTCATCCCGCGACCATCGTTCAGCCTCTACGCGAGCTCGACCCGCGTGGCCGGAGGGGAGCCTCTGTTCGTCGAGCTGGACGAGGACTTCGGCTTCGACGTGGCAGCCCTCGAGACGGCGCGACGCGAGAGCGCTGCGCCAGTCACGTTCGTCTGCTCTCCAAACAACCCCACGGGATCGGTTCTGAGCCTGGCTGAGGTCGCGCGGGTCTGCAATGCGGCGCCCGGTCTCGTCGTGATCGACGAGGCCTACCACGCCTTCTCGGGGACGGACGCTGCGACGCTACTTCCCGAGCACCCCAACCTCGTGGTGCTGCGGAGCTTCTCCAAGTCCGCGGCGATGGCGGGCCTGCGCATCGGGTATCTGCTGGCGGCTCCGGAGCTGGTCGCCCAGATCTCCAAGGTGCAGCTTCCCTACAGCATCGACCTCACCGCCGAGATCGCCGCCCTCGAGCTGCTCGAGACGCCGATCGTGGCGGAGCCGATCGTGGCGGACACGCTCGCAGCGCGCAACGCTCTGATCGCCGCTCTGGCGGGGATGCCCGGCGTGAAGCCGTTCCCGTCCGCAGCGAATTTCGTGCTCTTCGAGCTGCGAGACGGCGATGCTCGCCGCGTCTACCGGAACCTCGCCGAGGCAGGCGTGCGGGTCCGCGACGTCACGGGCTATCACCGTCTCGAGCGCTGTCTGCGCGTCAGCGTCGGCAGCGACGAGGAGAACGCCACCTTTCTCGCCGAGCTCGCGCGCCAGGTCGGCAGCGAGCCGGAGCCTTCCCGGAGCGAAACATGAAGCCACGTGCAGCGACGCGAGAGCGCGAGACGCGCGAGACCAGGATCAAGTTGGCCCTCGACATCGACGGTAAGGGCCGTAGCGAGGTGTCGACGGGCGTCGGCTTCTTCGATCACATGTTGCGGGCCCTCGCGCGCCACGCTCGCTTCGACATGACCATCGAGTGCCGCGGAGATCTCGAGATCGACGCCCACCACAGCGTCGAGGACGTCGGAATCGTGCTCGGCGACGCCCTGGCCGAGTGCCTGGGCGAGAAGCGCGGCATCATGCGCTTCGGTCACGCGTACGTGCCCCTCGACGAGGCGCTGGCGCGAGCCGTCGTCGACCTCTCCGGTCGCTCGTTTCTGAGCTACGAGGTTCCGTTCCGAACCGAGCGCGTCGGGACCATGCCGACGGAGCTCTTCGAGGACTTCTTTCGTGCCCTCTCCGACAGGGGTCGCTTCAACCTGCACCTCGACGTGATTCGCGGGCGCAATTCACATCACATCGCGGAAGCGGTGTTCAAGGCGACGGCCCTCGCGCTCCGCCAGGCCGCTCGTGTCGATGCCGACGATGAAGACGTCCCCTCCACGAAAGGCAGCCTTGCGTGATCGCCATCGTCGACTACGGGATCGGCAATCTCGGCAGCGCCGCCAAGGCGCTGCGCCGAGCGGGGGCCCGGGTCGAGCTGACCGGAGATCCAGAGTGCCTCGCCAGCGCCGCGGCGCTCGTGCTGCCCGGGGATGGAGCCTTCGGTGCGGCGCGTCGCGAGCTGGCGGCGCGTGGCCTCGACGAGCTGATCGTCGACGCGGCGAAGCTCGGCCGGCCCATCCTCGGCATCTGCGTCGGCATGCAGCTACTCCTCGAGACCAGTGATGAGGGCGGCGAGCAGATCGGGCTCGGCGTGCTCCCGGGTAGGGTGCGACGCTTCGACGGCGACGTGCGCGTGCCTCACGTCGGGTGGAATCGCCTGCGCTTCCGCCGCGCGCACCAGATCGTGGACACAGTACCGGACGGGAGCTACGTCTACTTCGTCCACTCCTTCTTTTGCGACGTGCCGGAAGACCTGGTCGTCGCCGATTGCGACTATGGCGGGAGCTTCCCGGCCATCGTCGCGCGGGGAGCCGTCCTGGGAGTCCAGTTCCATCCCGAGAAGAGCCAGACCGTCGGCTTGAGGCTGGTCGAGAACTTCGTCGCCTGGGCGGCTCGTACGGCCGGGCCGGGCAGCGGGGCGGCCGCGTGATCGTGGTCCCGGCGATCGACCTGCTGGGCGGGCGCGTGGTGCGCCTGGAGCGCGGTCGAGCCGAGACCGCCGTGGTGTTCGACGAGGATGCCGTCGCGCGGGCGCGCGCGTTCGAAGGCGAAGGCGCGGCGCGGATCCACGTCGTCGACCTCGACGCGGCCCTGGGTGGCGAGTCGCAGCTCGACGTCATCGAGCGGATCGTGGCTGCCGTGTCCATTCCGATCGAGGTGGGCGGCGGCCTCGGCGAGCTGGGAGTGGCGGCGCGCCTCGCGGAAGCCGGCGTGGATCGCCTGATCTTCGGCACCGCGGCTATCGAGGCCCCGCAGCTCGTCTCGGAGGCGTCGAAACGCTGGCGGACAGCGGTCGCCATCGACGCGCGGAGCGGCATGGTCAGGACCCGCGGCTGGACGAAGCAGAGCGAGCAGCGGGCCGACGCCCTAGCGCGTCGCGTCGCGGGCTGGGGCGTCGGCCGCGTGCAGTACACCGACATCTCGCGGGACGGCACCCTCTCGGGCCCGAACCTCGAGACCACGCGCCAGCTGGCGCTTCAGGCCGGCGTCAAGGTTACGGCGAGCGGAGGGGTCTCGAGCCTGGACGACATCCGCGCCGTCGGCCAGCTGGAGGCGGACGGCGTCGACGAGGTGATCGTGGGGCGGGCGCTCTACGAAGCTCGCTTCACACTGCCGGAGGCTCGCGCCGCCGCGGGAGAAGTCCATGCTGGCTAAGCGCATCGTGCCGTGCCTCGACGTGGACCGCGGTCGGGTCGTCAAGGGCGTGCGCTTCGTGGAGCTGCGCGACGCGGGGGATCCGGTCGAATGCGGCCGCCGCTACGACCTCGAAGGGGCCGACGAGCTGGTGCTGCTCGACATCACGGCCTCGTCCGATGATCGGCCGATCCTGCTGGACGTGGTGCGGCGCGTCGCCGACGCCGTTTTCCTGCCGCTCACAGTCGGCGGCGGAGTGCGAGCCGTGGCGGACGTGGAGGCGCTGCTGCGCGCCGGCGCCGACAAGGTCGGTGTCAACACCGCGGCAGTGGATGATGTGCCGTTGCTCACCCGGCTGTCAGAGCGCTTTGGCTCACAGGCGATCGTGCTCGCCATCGACGCCCGGGCTCGTGGCGGGGCTTGGGAGGTCTACGTGCGTGGGGGTCGCAAAGCGACGGGCAAGGACGCGGTCGCGTGGGCCCAGGAGGGCGTCGAGCACGGCGCCGGCGAGATCCTGCTGACCTCCATGGACCGCGATGGCACGCGGGACGGCTACGACGTCGCGCTGACACGGGCCGTCGCGGACGCCGTGACCGTTCCGGTCATTGCCTCTGGCGGCTGCGGCACCGTCGAGCACCTCGTCGACGCGCTGACCGGTGGTGCCGCGAGCGCCGCGCTGGCGGCGTCGATCTTTCACTTCGGTGAGATTCGCATCGCGGACGCCCGACGCGCGCTGGCGAGGGCCGGGGTCGCGGTGCGGCCGCCGCTCGAGGCCACCACGTGAAGCTACCCGAAGGGATCGTCTACGAAGACGGGCTGGTGCCCGTGGTGGCCCAGGACCGATCGAGCGGCGACGTGCTGATGGTGGCGTTCGCCAACGCCGAAGCGGTCGATTTGACCGCGACCACCGGCCTGGCGCACTTCTGGAGCCGCAGCCGCACGCGCCTCTGGCGCAAGGGTGAGGAGTCCGGGAACCAACTGCGCGTCGAGCGCATCGTCGCGGACTGCGATCGCGACACGCTGCTCTACGTCGTCGAGCCAAAGGGTCCGGCCTGCCACACGGGCAGCCGCAGCTGCTTCGGTGACGCGAGCGCCACCCGCGCGGGCGTGCTCGGCGAGCTGCAGCGCGTGATCGAGGCCCGGCGCGGCGTGCCCGCCGAGGACTCCTACACGGCGCGCCTTCTCGGCGCCGGTCTGGATGCCTGCCTCAAGAAGGTGGGAGAGGAGTCTACGGAGGTCGTGCTCGCCGCCAAGGGAGAGAGCCGCGAGCGCCTGGCCGAGGAGGTTGCGGATCTGCTCTATCACCTGCTCGTGACGCTGGCGGTCCGCGACGCCACACTCGACGACGCGCTCGGCGTGCTGGAGCGTCGCCGGGGACGATGAGATCTCTCTCCTTCGAGGCGTACGAGCGCCTCTCCGAGGCGGGCCGCCGCGTGCCCGTCTTTCGTGAGATTCCTGGCGACCTGCTCACGCCGGTGTCGGCCTTCCTGCGCCTCGGCGCCGAACGCGAGCGCTCTTTCCTGCTCGAGAGCGTGGTCGGCGGCGAGCACGTGGCGCGCTACTCGTTCATCGGAAGAGATCCCGTGGCGCGGGTTCACGTCACGAGCGAAGGGCGCACCCTGGTGGACGGGGCCCCGGCCGAGACGTCGCTCCTGGATGCGCTTCGCCGACAGCTCCGCCCGACGGCGGTCGAGGTCCCCGGTCTGCCCCGCTTCACGGGCGGCGTGGTCGGCTACCTTTCCTGGGATGCCGCTCGACTCTTCGAGCGCTTGCCGGACCGTCACGAGAAGAGCGACTGGCCGCTGGCCTCCTTCGCCCTCTACACAGAGCTCGTCGCCTTCGACCATGCGATGCAGCGGATCGTCCTCATGGCGAACGTGGAGGCGGGGTCCAGGCGGGCGTTCGAGTCCGCCCAGGACCAACTGGACGCGCTCGAAGCGGATCTTCGCGCAGTGTCCCCCGAGGCGCCTCCGCGAGGCGACGCAGCGGCCGCGACCCTGGTCGGGGAGCCCGCACCGGCCGAGTTCCTCGAGGCGATGTCTCGCGCTCAAGAGCACATCGCCGCAGGGGACATTTTCCAGGTGGTCCTTTCGCGCCGCTTCGTCTACGAGTCCAGCATCGATCCGTTCACCGTCTACCGGGCGCTTCGGACCGTGAATCCGTCCCCCTACATGTATTTCCTGAAAGAAGGAGAGCACGCCGTCGCCGGAGCCTCGCCCGAGATGCTGGTCCGCGTCGAGGGCGACGCCGTAGAGACACACCCGATCGCCGGAACCCGGCCCAGGGTCGGAGAAGTCCAGGAGGACACGCGCCGGGAGAAGTCGCTGCGCGCCGACGAGAAGGAAAGGGCGGAGCACGTGATGCTCGTCGACCTGGCGCGGAACGACCTGGGTCGGGTGAGCCGGGTCGGGACGGTCGCGACTCCCCGCCTCATGGACGTAGAGCACTACAGCCACGTGATGCACATCGTCAGCCGCGTCGTCGGTCGGCTCGACGAAGGAAAGGACCCGCTCGACGCCCTCGTCGCGACGTTCCCCGCGGGCACCCTCAGCGGCGCCCCCAAGATCCGTGCGATGGAGCTGATCGATGCTCTCGAGCCCGGTCGTCGGGGCCTCTACGGCGGAGCGCTCGGTTATGTCGACTTGCGCGGGAACCTCGACTTCTGCATCGCGATTCGCACGCTCCTGTTCGAAGCGGGGCGCGCCGTCGTGCAAGCGGGCAGCGGCATCGTTGCCGATTCGGTTCCGGAGCGGGAGCTGGAGGAGACTGAGGCGAAGGCGGCGGCGATGCGTCAGGCGCTCGAGCTGGCGGCGACCTTCTAGAGAAGCCATGTTGATCCTGATCGACAACTACGACTCCTTCACCTACAACCTGTACCAGTACCTTCGGATCGAGGGCTGCGACGTCGACGTCGTTCGCAACGACGCGTGCGGCGTCGACGAGCTGATGGATCGGCGGCCCGCCGGCGTCGTCATCTCACCGGGGCCCGGCGGCCCGGAGGACGCCGGAATCTCCGTCGAGCTCATCCGGCGTGCGGCGGGAAAGATTCCGCTTCTCGGAGTCTGCCTTGGGCATCAGTGTCTGGCCGCGGCGTACGGAGCCAGCATCGCTCGCGCGCCCGAGCTGCGCCACGGCAAGACCTCGCCGATCCACCACGACGGGGGCGTCCCGTTCAGAAACCTGCCGAACCCCTTTGAGGCGACTCGCTACCACTCTCTGGTCGTCGATCGCGCCACGCTGCCGAGTCAACTGGCGGTGTCGGCATGGACCGCAGACGGCCTCGTCATGGGTCTGCGGCACGTCAGCGAGCCGCTCTTCGGAGTGCAGTTCCATCCCGAGAGCATTCTCACGAGCGACGGCCCGGAGCTATTGCGCGGCTTTATCGCGGCCGTCCACTCCGTGCAGGGGCAAAGCGCGCAGGCGGTCGAACGATGAGCGACAAAACGCTTCGCGACGTACTCGGCAAGCTCGTGACCGGGGCGCGACTGACGACGCTGGAAGCCTCGCAGGCGATGGCGACGATCATGGAGGGGGAGGCGACAGCCGCACAGATCGGGGGCCTCCTGACCGCGCTCGCCCTGCGCGGAGAGACCGAGGACGAGGTGGTCGGCTTCGCGAGAGAGATGCGCGAGCGCGCGGTCCCGCTGCGGTCGCAAGACGCCGTCGACACATGTGGGACGGGCGGCGCCGGCGCCGGTACCTTCAACATTTCGACGCTCGCCTCGCTGGTCGTCGCCGCCAGCGGCGTTCCGGTGGCCAAGCACGGGAACCGCGCCGCCAGCGGCAAATGCGGGAGCGCGGACGTCCTGGAAGCGCTCGGCGTCAATGTCGATCCCGGCGTCGAGCGGGTGCAACGCTGTTTTGACGAGTTGGGCTGGGCCTTCCTGTTCGCCCCCGCCTTTCACGCTGCGACGCGCCACGCGGCGGGGCCGCGTCGCGAGCTCGGCGTACGAACGGCGTTCAATCTACTGGGCCCTCTCACGAACCCCGCCCGGCCGGTCGCCCAGCTCGTGGGCGTGCCGCGCCCGGAGCTCGTGGGCTTCGTCGCGCGTTGCCTCGCGCAGCTCGACATCCCCCGCGCGTGGGTCGTTCACGGCTCCGGCCTGGACGAGGTCTCGTTGTGCGGGCCCACGAGCGTCGCCGCGCTGCAGGGCGGTGAGATCCGCGAGATGGAGGTCGCGCCCGAGGACGCCGGCCTCCCGCGCTGCGAGATCGAGGCGCTCGCGGGCGGCGACGCGAACGCCTCTGCCGCGATCGCTCGCCGCGTTCTGGCGGGTGAGGCAGGCGCCCCGGCCGACGCCGTGGTCCTGAACGCGTCCGCGACGTTGTGCGCTGCGGGCATTGCCGCCGATCTGGGCGAAGGCGCCTCCCGGACACGGGAGGCGCTCGTCTCGGGTCGCGCTGGCGCGCTGCTCGCGCGCGTGGTCGAGGTTTCGGGATCGTGAGCGCCGCGACGATCCTGGGTCGGATCGTGGCGAAGGCCCGCGAGCGCGTGGTCGAAGCGAAGCGGAAGATTCCGCTCGCGCAGCTCGTCGCCTCGGGAGAGACGCCGGCCGGGCGCCGCAGCTTCAGAGATGCGGTCCAGGCGGGCGCGGTCGCCGTCATCGCCGAGATCAAGCGGCGCTCGCCCTCCGCCGGACCGATCCGACCGGAGCTGGATCCCGTGGACGTCGCCCTGCAGTACGAAGCGTCCGGTGCGACGGCCCTCTCCGTGCTGACCGAGCCGGAGTTCTTCGGCGGCAGCCTCGAGGACCTGCGCCAGGCGCGCAACGCCACCCAGCTTCCGACGTTGCGAAAAGACTTCGTGGTCGATCCGTACCAGATCTGGGAGGCGAGGCTGGCCGGCGCCGACGCCGTCCTGCTGATCGTCGCAGCCCTGTCGGAACGGGAGCTTCAGGAGCTGCTGCGAACCGCCCTCGAAGCGCGCCTCGACCCGCTCGTCGAGGTGCACGACCGGGACGAGCTGCGGCGCGCGATCGACGCCGGCGCGGCGCTCATCGGCGTGAACAACCGCGACCTGCACACGATGGAGGTGCGGATCGAAACGTCGCTCGAGCTACTCGACAAGATGCCCAAGGGCGTCGTTCGCGTCGCCGAAAGCGGCATCCGGGACGGCGAGACACTGGGTCGGCTGCTGCGGGCGGGCTTCGACGCGGCGCTCGTCGGCGAGCAGCTGATGAAGGCCGCGCAGCCGGCAGCCGCGCTCGAACAGCTATTGGCAGCGGCGAGGCGGGTGATGGCGTGAAGCGGCGCGTGGAGGTGAAGATCTGCGGCATCACCACGAGCGAGGACGGGCTGATGGCGGTTCGCGCCGGAGCCGACGCGATCGGGCTCGTGTTCTGGCCCGAGAGCCCGCGCGCCGTCAGCGTCGATGCGGCGCGTGAGATCTCTCTCTCGCTTCCGCCGCTGGTGACCCGTGTCGGTGTCTTCGTCGATGCCTCGCTCGCCTACATGAGGGAAGTGGCGGAGAGCGTGGGTCTCGATGTGATCCAGCTTCATGGTGACGAGCCACTCTCGATCCTCGACGAGCTGCCGCGTCGCGCGCTCAAGGCGTTGCGCGTCGGGTCGACGTTCGACGAGAGCCTCGCGATCGAGGCGGCGCAGCGGGCGGCCGGGATTCTGCTCGACAGCCGCGTGCCGGGATTGCCCGGCGGGACGGGTGAGACTTTCGACTGGGGCGTGGCGCGCCGCCTGCGGGGGGCAGTGGACCACCTCGTTCTCGCCGGAGGCCTGCGACCGGACAATGTCGAGGCCGCCATTCGCGAGGTCGGACCCGATGCGGTGGACGTCTCGACCGGGGCCGAGAGCGCGCCAGGAAAGAAGGATCGCGAGAAGCTCACGTCGTTCTTTGCCGCCGTCGAGTCGGCCCAGGCCGAGGCGGTTCGATGAAGCCCGGCATCGATCCATCCGCCGCGCTCCAGTCGCTCGAACGACCCGATGCGGCGGGCCGCTTCGGGCCCTACGGGGGACGCTTCGTTCCGGAGACGCTCTACGACCCGCTCGTCGAGCTCGAGCAGGCCTACGCCCAGGCGCGCGCCGACGGCTCGTTTCGCAGCGAGCTGGGGGCGCTGCTGCGGGATGTGGTCGGACGGCCCACACCTCTGACCGCGGCCGAACGACTGTCCGGGTCCCTGGGTTGCGAGATCCTGCTCAAGCGCGAGGACCTGTGCCACACCGGCGCCCACAAGGTGAACAACGCCATGGGTCAGGCGCTGCTCGCCCGCCGCATGGGCAAGGCACGCCTGGTCGCCGAGACCGGTGCCGGCCAGCACGGTGTGGCGACGGCAACGGTCGCGGCTCTGTTCGGGCTCGATTGCACGATCTACATGGGCAGCGAGGACATGGCCCGCCAGGCCACTAACGTCAGGCGCATGGAGCTGCTCGGGGCCGACGTCCGATCCGTCGAAGGCGGCTCACGCACCTTGAAAGATGCCATCAACGAGTCGATGCGGGACTGGGTGACGAACGTCCGATCGACACACTATCTGCTCGGCTCGGCGCTAGGGCCACACCCCTACCCGATGATGGTGCGGGATTTCCAGGTGGTGATCGGCGAAGAGGCCCGGGCCCAGGTGCTCGGGCGGACCGGTCGCCTGCCCGACGCGCTGGTGGCCTGCGTCGGCGGCGGATCGAACGCCATCGGTCTCTTCACCGCGTTTCTCGGCGATCCCGTCGAGATGGTCGGAGTGGAGGCGGCCGGCCGCTCGCCGAGCGTCGGCGATCACGCCGCGCGTTTCTCGGGCGAGGGCGGCGCCGTCGGAATCCTCCACGGCACCCGCACGTTCCTGTTGCAGGACGAGCACGGCAACGTGGCCCCCACCCATTCTGTGTCGGCGGGAATGGACTACCCGGCCGTCGGGCCCGAGCACGCCCTGTTGCGGGACCTGGGCCGCGTCCGCTACGAGAGCGTCGACGATCACGCCGCGCTGGCCGCGTACGAGCGTCTGACTTCGCTCGAGGGGATCCTTCCCGCTCTGGAGGCGGCCCACGCATTGGCGTGGGTCGAGCGCGAAGCCGACCAGCTTCGCGACCGGCTCGTGCTTGTGAACTTGAGCGGCCGTGGCGACAAGGACCTCGACATTCTGAAAGCGAACCCTCGGGAATGAACGAACGGCGATCAACGGCAGCCACGGAGACACAGAGGCACGGAGAACGGCTGCTCCGATCGCTCGCCATCCCGATCGGTGGCCGGTTCCTGCCCCTCCGGCATCCCGAGGGAGCGGCGCGACCCACGCGACCGAAGGATCTGTCAGCCCCTCGATCCGAGCCGGTCGGATCCTCGATCGGAATGGCCGGGGAACGGAGCGTGCCGCCTTCTCTGTGTCTCGGTGCCTCTGTGGCTTCCGTACCGAGATCCTTCCTGAGGCGGAACCGACGGTGAGCAGGATCGCGTCACGCTTTGCGGCTCGTCGCGCCGAGGGCAGGACGACCTTCGTCAGCTTCGTCACCGCCGGCGATCCATCGCTCGACCGCACCGTCGAGGTGGCGCTGCAGCTGGAACGGGGAGGCACCGACGTGCTGGAGCTGGGCGTTCCCTTCTCCGACCCCGTCGCGGACGGTCCAGTCATCCAGCGCTCGTCGGAGCGCGCACTCGCGCGGGGCGTGACGCTCGTAGGCGTGCTGGACGTGGCTCGTCGCATCCGGGACCGCAGTCAGCTGGCGCTCGTGATCTTCAGCTATCTGAACCCGATTCACCGCTACGGCTTCGAGCGCTTCGCGCGCGACGCGCGCCGGGCCGGCGTGGACGGCGTGCTCGTCACCGACCTTCCTCCTGAGGAGGCCGACGTCTGGCTCGCGACCCTTGCCGAGACCGGTCTGGACGCGATCATGCTCGCCGCGCCGACGAGCAGCGGCGAGCGTCTCGACCGCATCGTCGCCAGCGCGAGCGGCTTCGTCTACGCAGTGAGCCGCACCGGCGTGACGGGCGAGCGCGCCGCGATCTCGGATGACGCGGCTCGGCTCACGAAGCGGGTGCGCGCGCGGAGCGATCACCCCGTCGCTCTGGGCTTCGGCATCTCGCGCCCCGAGCAGGTCGAGGAGGCGGCTCGAATCGCCGACGGAGTCGTCGTCGGCAGCGCGCTGGTTCGATTCCTGGAGGAGCAGCCCGACGCCGACGTGGCGCCGATGGTGAAACGGCTGCGGGGGGCGGCATGAGCAAGCGAGCTTCGACCCGCGCCATCGAGGAATGGCGCACGCGCATCGACGCGATCGACGAGCAGCTGTTGCGCCTGCTCAACGACCGCTCGGCCTGTGCGGTGGAGGTGGGCAGGATCAAACGGTCGCTCGGCCAGCCGATCTACTCGGCGGAGCGCGAGGCCCGCATCCTCGCGCGAGTCGAGCGCGAGAATCCCGGCCCGCTCGACGCGATCGCCGTCAGGCGCCTGTTCGAGCGCGTCATCGACGAGAGTCGCCGCCTGGAGCGACTCGCCACGGAAAACGGCGACGATTCGGACTCGACCGACTCGAGAGAAGAAGGGCAGGGCTGAGAAATGGTCATCATCATGGAGAGCTCGGCAACGGAAGCAGAGATCGGAAAGGTCATCGAGCGGCTGGTGGAGGCCGTCTACGACGTGCACCGGTCGACCGGATCCAACCACACGGTGCTCGGCGCCGTCGGGGCGCCCGAGCGTCCCGTCGATCCGCGCGTCATCGAGCTGATGGACGGCGTCCGCGAGGTCGTGAAGATCAGCGAGCCCTACAAGCTGGTCGGCCGCACTTTTCAAGCAGACGACACGCTGGTCGACATCGGCAGGACGCGCCTCGGCGGGGTGGACGTGGTGGTGATGGCCGGACCCTGTTCCGTCGAGAGCGAGGAGCAGCTGTCGCGCGTCGCCGGGTCCGTGCAGGCGTCGGGGGCGACGGGCCTGCGCGGCGGCGCCTTCAAGCCACGCTCGTCACCCTACTCCTTCCAGGGCCACGGGGAACGCGCCCTGAAGTGGATGCGGGCCGCCGCGGATCGCGAGGGGTTGTTCGTGGTCAGCGAGGTGATGGATCCGCGCAACATAGAGATGATGCTCGAATACGTGGACTGCCTTCAGGTCGGCGCCCGCAACATGCAGAACTTCGATCTGCTCAAGGAGCTGGGCAAGACGGACTGTCCCGTGCTGCTGAAGCGCGGCATGGCGGCGACGATCGAGGAGTGGCTACTCTCGGCCGAGTACGTTCTGTCGGGCGGCAACCGGCGGGTCGTGCTCTGCGAGCGGGGCATCCGCACGTTCGAGAACGCCACGCGCAACACCCTCGACATCTCGGCGATCCCGGTCGTGAAGAGCAAGAGCCACCTGCCGATCATCGTGGATCCAAGCCACGGCACGGGCAGGCGCGACAAGGTGATCCCCATGGCGCGTGCCGCCGTCGCCGCCGGTGCCGATGGCCTCATCGTCGAAGTGCACGACGATCCGGATCACGCGCTCTCCGATGGGGCTCAGAGCCTCTACCCGGAGCAATTCGGACGCCTGATGGCGGAGCTGCGCCTGATCGCCCCCGCGATCGGGCGTTCGCTGTCGCAGCCGGTGGCCGCTGACTAGTACTCTGATCCGTAAATACGGTGTCGCACCGAGAAGGCCGAGGCGCGCGGATGGCAAGGAGCCGAGGAGTGAGAATACCGGGAGTATTTGACCGACGAGCGACGCAGCCAGGCGGGATGCATCGGCCTTCGAATGCAGCCGTAGTTGCGGATCCGAGTACTGGCGACTCGCTGATCGGTGAGCCCGGCTTGCCGCCGTCCGGCGACGCGATCGTCGTCGAGGCGCTGAGCAAGTCCTTTCGGGACGAGGCCGCGGTCGACGCCATCTCGTTCCGCGTCCGCCGCGGCTGCTTCTTCGGCTTCCTGGGCCCCAACGGGGCCGGCAAGAGCACGACCATCAAGATGCTGACGGGGCAGCTGCGGCCGAGCGGCGGGCGCGCCTCGATCGACGGCCTGGCACTCGACGAGCAGCTGCTGGAGATCAAGCGGCGCATCGGTGTGCTCCCCGAGGAGCTGGCTCTCTACGAGCGGCTGACGGGTGAGGAGTACCTCCAATTTGCGGGACGCATGTACGGCCTGGAGCGCTCCGAGACGCGCCGTCGAAGCGACGAGCTGCTGGAGTTCCTCTCGCTTGCCAACGACAGAGGCAAGCTGGTCGTCGACTACTCGCAGGGCATGAAGAAGAAGCTCGCGCTCGCCGCGGCGCTCATCCACAGTCCGTCGGTACTGTTCCTCGACGAGCCGCTCAACGGAATCGACCCGATCTCCGGTCGCGTCGTCTCGGACCTGCTCCGGCGCCTGGCCGCCAAGGGCGTCACGCTCTTCTTCACTTCCCACGTGCTCGACGTCGTCGAGCGTCTGTGTGACGAGGTCGCCATCATCGACAAGGGGCGGCTCGTGACCCAGGGGACCCTCGAGGAGATCCGCACGCATCGGGCGATGCGCGCGGATGCAACCCTTGAAGAGACCTTCTTGAAGCTGGTCGCCGCCGACGTCGAGCGGGAGGACTTGAGCTGGATCGATTGATCGGACTCGTCGTGCTGCGCTGGCGTATCGAGCTGCGAGGCATGACATTCGCCAAGGAGCGGCTGGTGAGCACGCTGCTTCTCGTGCCGAGCCTGATGCTCACGTCCGTCTTCACCTCTATATTTACGCTCGTAGGTATTCGGCTGCTCGATGCACAGCGCCCCGACCTGGTGATGCCGGTCATTTCGATCCTGGCCACCGGTGTGGGGCTGCTCTGGGCGGCAGCGCCACTGCTGACCGGCATGGCGCTGAGCGAGACCCACGACGTTTCCCGCTTGATGCAGTTCCCGATTCCGACGACGACGCTCGTAGCGTCGTCGCTGCTGGCGAACCTCGCGCAGCCCGCGGTTGTGGCCCAGATCCCTCTGGTCGTGGCGACGTCGTGGGCCGTGGCACCCCGCCTCGCGGTCCTGCCACTCGCACTCCTCGGTGTCGGGTCGAGCTTCGCTTTCATCCTCGCTGCGGCCCAGGTTGCGGGCCTGGCGTTCCAGGGAATCGCCAGGAACCGGCGTCTTCACGATCTCGCCATGTTCCTCGGCCTCGCCCTGACGCTCCTCATCAGTCTCGTCCCGTTGCTCGCGGTGCTCACGATCGGATCGACCGGCAGCGTCCGCGGCGTCGCGGAGGAGTTGCTCAGCGCCGACCTCTTTGCGGTTTCGCCTTTCGCATGGGGCGTGAGGGCGGCCGCTCATGTCGGGCGCGGAGACGCAGCCGGATACACAGCAGCCCTGGCGCTCCAGATCGTCGCGACGCTGGCGACGATGGCGCTGGCAGCCGGGATGATCGGGCGGATCCATGGCGGCGGCCTCAGCCTCGCCCCGAGGTCGGCAACCCGGGAGGGAGTCGCGCGGATGTGGTTCGACAGCCCGGTCGGCGCCCTGATCGAGAAGGACCTGCGCATGGCGTGGCGCGACCCGAGCCTCAAGGCCGGGCTCTTCACCAGCCTGGTCGGCCTGGCGATCTTCGTCCTTTTCATAACCCAGATGCGCAGCGCCTGGCCGGGCGGCCGGGCCGTGCTGCTGCTGGCCAGCTTCGTCGGCCTCTCGGCTTTCGGCTCGAACGCCTTCGGCTTCGAGCGCCGCGGCGTCGCCTTGCTGCTCGGGTTTCCGATCCCCCGCTGGCGAATCCTCGCCGCCAAGAACCTCGCTATCCTCGCTTTCCGGATCCCGGGACTGCTGACCGTCTTGATCGGCACCGTCCTGATTGGCCGGGTCGCCTATCTCCCAGCGGCGATCACGATCATGGCCGTCACGATGCTGATCGTAGCGGCCCTCGACAACTTCAACTCGATCCTGTTTCCAGTCGCGGTGCCGGAGCCCGGCAAGAACCCTCACGCCGCGGTCTCAGGCGCGCGGGGCCTCACCGCGGCTCTGATGAGCTCGCTGACGTTCCTGGTCGGCGGAGTGCTCTCGATTCCGTTCGTCTTCCTGGCGTGGCTGCCGCTGTTGCTGGGTCGGCCGACCCTGTGGCTCGCGACGTTACCCCTCGCTCTGGCCGGGGGCGCAGCCCTCTACGCGATGCTGGTCGCGGGTGCTTCGGGTCTCCTCGGGCGTCGCGAGCCCGAGCTGATCGCTCGCATCCTGGGTGAGGCGTGAGGGCGGTCGGCGTCGTGGGGCTGGGGCTGATCGGTGGCTCAATCGCCCGTCGCATCAGCCTGGAAGGCATCCGGGTCGTCGGCTGCGACACTCCCAGCGTGCGGCGCCGTGCCCTCGCGGCCGGGGCGGTCCACGCCACCCACGCGGCCGTCGAGCGCGTCGTGAACGAGGTCGACATCGTCGTCCTGGCGGCCCCGCCACGCGCCAATCGAACCCTGCTCCGGCGCCTCGCGGACCACCGCCAGGCGGGAGTCGTCATCACGGATGTGAGCAGCGTGAAGGGGGAGATCTGCGCCCTGGCGCGCCGACTCGGGCTGCAGGATTTCGTCGGCGGCCATCCCATGGCCGGCGCCGAGCGGGGAGGCTTCGCGGCGTCTCGACACGACCTCTTCGAAGGACAGGCGTGGGCGCTGGTGCCGGCGGGTGCGAGCCGCAAGGCGCTGCGAACGACGTCCCGGCTGGTGAAGCTGCTCGGGGCGCGGCCGCGCCACATGAGCGTCCGGGACCACGACCGCACGATCGCTTTCCTCAGCCACGTTCCTCAGCTCGTCGCGTGGGCGCTCGACCAGAGCGCTGCGAGCGACGCTACGGCTCGTCGACATCGCCCCCTGGCGGGCCCGGGTTTCGGGGACATGACGCGCCTGGCGCGCAGCCCGAGGCGCCTCTGGCGCGAGATCCTCGGGGAGAACGAAGCCGAGATCGATCGCGCGCTGGCTGCGCTGAAGCGGCGCCTGAAGCGCCGGGTCTAGGGAATGGAGCAGAATGCCGGCCAACAATTGACGACCGCGCGCGTGCTGGCGGGGGCGCTGATCATCAGCGGCACCCTCTTCCTCGCGCTGGCGGCGCTCGTTCCCTACGCGCAAGGGCTGCGGGAGATCCGGTTGCTACCGCTCGCATACGTCGCGGCGGCCCTGGCCGTGCTCTCTCCGGGCCTGGCATTCGCGGCGCGTGCCGTTCTTGGCGGGAGCGCCGACCGCACAACGCGGGGCCTGCCACAGGACCCGACTCAGGCGCACCGCCAGCTGACGGCGACGATCGTCTCGTTTGCTCTGCTCGAGTCCGCGGTCCTGCTCTGCGCCGCAGCGTTGTTCGCAGCCCACGTCCTCTGGCTGCTCGTTGCGGCGGCCGTGCCGCTGGGCGCGATGCTGGCCAGCTTTCCCCGCTAGCCCTGGCGGACGGGGTTCTCAGGCTCGACGCGGAATTTCCGCGACCGGTTGTCTCGGCGCCCGTGCCGCAGAAGTTTGACAATGCGAGACCGCGAAACCTATATTGGTATTTCCCCCTGGCCCCCCGCTAGGGAACCCTCTTCCCTCCGATACTCAGCCTTCCCAATCGAATAGCTCATGACACAAGAAGACTCGTCCAATCCCAGCCCGGACGAACAACCCGTTCCCGACGAGTCGAAGGACAGGAGCGTTGCGGCTGCCGTCGCGGAGCCGGCGACCGATGCGGCCGATGAGGGCGAGGCGAAGGCGAAGCCCGCGCGCCGCACGAGCAAGGGCAAGCGCGGCGTCACGAAGGAGCCGCGCGAGCCGGCGCAGCGGAAGCCGAAGCCGCCGCCCGAAGGGTCCGAGGCGGCCAGCCTCACGAGCACGGGGAGTGACGGCGAGCCACGCTTGAACCTGGCCGAGCTGAAGGAGATGGGCGTTCCGAAGCTCGCCCGCGTCGCGAAAGAGCTGGACATCCCGGGTGCCTCGACGATGAAGAAGCAGGAGCTGGTCTTCCAGATCCTGCGGGGCCAGGCCGAGCAGGAGGGGCTCATCTTCTCAGAGGGGGTCCTCGAGACGCTGCCGGACGGCTTCGGCTTCCTGCGCGCGCCCGAGTACAACTACCTGCCGGGCCCGGATGACATCTACGTGTCACCGTCGCAGATCAGAAAGTTCGGCCTGTGCACGGGCGACACCATCAGCGGCCAGATCCGACCTCCGAAGCGCGACGAGCGCTACTTCGCGCTCATCAAGGTCGACGCCGTCAATTTCGAGCCACCGGATCGCTCGAAGGAGAAGGTCGTCTTCGACAACCTCACGCCGCTGTACCCCGAGGAACGCATCCGCCTCGAGACGACGGGAGATGTGCTGTCGACCCGGGTGATGGACCTCATGGCGCCGCTCGGCAAGGGTCAGCGCGCCCTGATCGTCGCGGCGCCCAGAACCGGCAAGACGATGCTGCTGCAGGCGATTGCCAACGCCATCACCGTGAATCATCCCGAGGTGATGTTGATCGTCCTGCTGATCGACGAGCGGCCGGAGGAAGTCACCGACATGGAGCGGTCGGTCCACGGCGAGGTGGTCTCCTCGACGTTCGACGAACCGGCCGACCGGCACGTGCAGGTCGCCGAGATGGTGATGGAGAAGGCCAAGCGCCTCGTCGAGCACAAGAAGGATGTCGTGATCCTGCTCGACTCGATCACGCGACTGGCGCGCGCCTACAACACGATCGTGCCGCCCTCGGGCAAGGTTCTCTCGGGCGGCGTCGACTCCAACGCGCTCCAGCGCCCCAAGCGCTTCTTCGGTGGCGCCAGGAACGTAGAGGAGGGGGGCAGCCTCACGATCATCGCCTCCGCGCTCGTCGAGACCGGCTCGCGGATGGACGAGGTGATCTTCGAGGAGTTCAAGGGCACCGGCAACGCCGAGATCGTCCTGGACCGCAAGCTGACCGACAAGCGCATTTTCCCTTCCATTGACATCAATCGCAGTGGCACGCGCAAAGAGGAGCTGCTGGTCGGAGCCGAGGAGCTGAACCGCGTCTGGGTGCTGCGGAAGGTGCTATCGGCGCTCTCGTCGGTCGAGGCGATGGAGCTGTTGCTCGAACGGCTCGCGACGACCCCGTCCAACAAGGAGTTCCTCGAGAGCATGGCGAGCGGCGGCTAGCCCGCCGCACTCGGTATGACGGGTCGCACCGGGGCCGTCGCGCGCTTCGCCGATGCCGCCACGCGCTGGGTCCCGGACGCCTTCTCGATCGCCGCGCTGCTGACCCTCGTTTCGCTGGGGCTCGGCGTGACGCTCGGTGGCGCCAGCCCCACCGAATGCCTCACGGCGTGGGGCGACGGCTTCTGGTCGCTGCTCGAGTTCTCGATGCAGATCGCGGTGGTGATCTTCGCCGGCTACATGGCGGCGGTGTCGCCGCTCCTGCGGCGCGCCATCGACTGGGTGGCCTCGCGGCCGCGGAGCCCCCGCGAGGCCGTCGCCGTGACGGCACTCGTCTCGCTGACGTTGTGCTGGCTGAACTGGGGCCTGGGGCTGATCGTGGCCGCCATCCTGGTGCGGGCGGTGGCGGAGCGCCAGCCCGAAGCGGACTATCGGCTGCTCGTCACCGCCGCGTATCTCGGGCTCGGGGCGACGTGGCATGCCGGGCCGTCGGGCTCGGTGCCGCTGCTGCTAGCGATGCCCGACTCGTTCATGATCGACGACGGTCTGCTGGCCCAGCCGATCCCGCTGGCCCGAACGGTTCTCGCTCCGGCGAACCTGTGGCTCATGCTGCTCGTGACGGCAGCGCTGACCACGCTGATGGTGATCCTGCAACCCACGGGTGGAGGCAACGCAGCCCGCGCCGTCGCGCCGCGCATCGACTTCCAGCCGCCTGTCATCGAAGACCAGCCGACCCCCGCCGATCGACTCCGCCATTCGCCGTGGCTGAATCGCCCGATCGGCGGGCTCGGCTTCGGCTACCTCGCGCTGCGCGCGACGTCCGGTGACCTGGCGCTCACGCTCGATACCGTGAACCTCGCGGCCCTCTCTCTCGCGATGCTGCTCCACCCGAGCAGCGCCTCGCTGGTCGCCGCGGCCGAGGACGCCGCGCGCGCGCTTCACGGCGTGGTGTTGCAGTTTCCTCTCTACGCCGGGATCTACGGCATCATCAAGGGAACCGCCCTGGCCGGCGTGGTCGCGGCGTTCTTCGTACAGCTCGCCTCCACCGCGACGTACCCGCTCGTCCTCTTCTGGTACTCGGCGTTCCTCAACTACTTCGTCCCCTCGGGCGGAGGACAGTGGGCGATCCAGGCGTCCTACATGATCGAGGCGGCGCGAGCGCTCGAGGTTTCGACCGAGCGCGTGGCGATGGCCTACGCCTACGGGGAGATGAGCACCAACCTGATCCAGCCCTTCTGGGCGATCCCCCCTGCTCGGTGTTGCAGGCCTGCGCTTCCGCGACATCGTGGGGTACACAGGGATAGTCTTCGTCTTCTACGCCACGCTGATGAGCGCGTACCTGTTGCTATGAGGGTTCGAGATCTCAGCGCCCCTGGGGTCGCACGACCAGCGTCTTGCCGAACGCGCGCTTGAATCTCTTGCCGGTTCCGCGCTCGCGCCAGGCGATCAGGCCCTGTACGCGGGCGACGACGCGCGTTGACTCCACGCGGAGCGTCAAGCGGGCGTCGCCTGAGGGAGCCACTCGCTCGTCGATCTCATCGGCGAGGCTGAGCAGGACCCCGGCCTGCGAGACGGCCCGATGGTCACGCTTCTTGACGAGAGGCTGGTACTCGTCGAGGGCTTCGCTGCCCGTGCCGGCGCCGCGCAGAATGGCCGCCAACAGCGCGATCTCACGGTGCGAGAAGCCGTTCATCTCGGTCGCCACCACGATGTCCGCGACGTGGTGGTGCCGATCGAAGAACTCGATGCTGCGGCCGACGTCGAGCACGGTCGCAGCGTGAGCGAGCACGGCCTTCACCTCGGCGTCGTCGCGCAGGAGCCGCCGCGCGAGCGTGGCGGCGAGGCGGGAGCGCCGCTCGGCCTTGCGCGAGTTCCAACCGGCGAATCGCGACGTCAGGGCGTCGATCGAAGCCTCGCGCACCGCCTTGATCGAGGGCAGGCGCGGCGAGACGAGACTGTAGGCGACCCCCTCGCGTACGCCCTGGCCGGAGACGAGGATCCGCGAGGCGTCGAGCACCTCGACGAGCGCCTCGATCGTGGCGGCGCCTCCCACGATCGAGTCCGCCCGCTCGTCGCTCAGGCCCCGCACCGCCTCTCTGCGCTTGAGACGCTGGTCGGCGAGCAACGTCGCGTTCTCATGGACGTGGGCCCGCGCGAGCGTGTATCCGTGCAGGCGCTCGATGGGGTAGGCGAGCCCGCGCCTGTCGATCTTCGCGAGGTTGCGTACGGTGCCCCCGGTTCCCACGAGCTCCTCGTCGGGCTCCAGTGCGCCGAGGCCGAGCTTGCGAAGCTTGCCGTGCACGTGGTCCTTGAGCCGCCGCACCTCGCTGGGGCGAGGGGGGTCGCTGGCGAGAAAGCGCTCGCTCAGGCGCAGCGCACCGAGTCGCAGGCTCGCCGAGCGAACCAGCCGGCGATTGCGGAAGTGCGAGACCTGGAGGCTCCCACCGCCGAGGTCGAACAGCAGGCCGTGCCGCACCGGGAGGCCGTGCACCGCGCCGAGCAGGCCGAAGCGCGCCTCTGCTTCGCCGTCGATGACCTCGAGAGTGAGGCCCAGCTCCTTGCGAACCCTCGAGAGGAGCGTAGGCCCGTCGGCTGCGTCTCGAACCGCAGAGGTGGCGACGGCCATCGTCCGGCGCGCGCCACCGCCCTTTGCGACGGCCAGAAAGTCCTCCAGGGCCTGCAGGGTGCGATCGATCGCCTGCTCGCCGAGGACGAGGCCTGTGTCGACGTTGCGAATCAGTCGCAGCGGGGCGCGCGCACTTGCCAGGATGCGAAGATGCCCGGCCCGATCGATCTGGTAGACGACGACGCGGCCGGAGTTAGAGCCGATGTCGATGACGGCGACCGGAGGGCTCGCCGTCCGACGCCCGGGGCTCACTCGCTCGGGGGGACTCTGTTGCCCGCGACCCAGACCGAGTCGATCTGGCGCGTGTTGATGATGTCCGCCAGCGGATCCTCGCGAACCACGATGAAGTCGGCCCAGGCGCCCGGCGCAAACGAGCCGACCCGACCCTCCTGGCCAACGCAGGCAGCGGCGTCGACCGTAGCGGCGCGGAGCGCCTGTGCCGGAGTCAGCCCCGCCTCGACCATCATCTCCAGCTCCAGGTGCTCGAAGTAGCCCTGAAAGCGACCCGGGGGGCCGGAATCGGTTCCAAACGCGATGCGCACGCCGGCTTCGGCGAGGCGGACGAGGTTGCTCTTCGCGACTTCCAGCGCCTCGCGGTAGCGTCGGGCGCTCTGGCTGTCGGCGACCTCCTGCTGGCGGCTGGGTTCCTGAAGCGCCTCGAGCACATCGGGCGGCGCCTCGCGCGTGAAGAAGGGGTCGTCGAAGAAGGCGGGGCGGTGGGCGTAGACGAAGGTCGACAAGTCGCGCGTGAGCGTCGGGCACAAGCAGACGTTCCGCTCCAGGAGGAGCGCAATGAGCTCTTCGTCGACGGGCTGGTCGCGAACGCTGTGCGCGAGGAGATCCACGCCGGCTCGCACCAGCCCCTTGGCGTCCTCGAGGTAGAAGATGTGCGCCGCGACGGGCAGGTCGACTTCGTGCGAGCGGGTGATGACCTCGGCGTAGACGTAATCCGGCATCTTGGCGACGGTCCCGAGCTGATCGTCGACGCGGATTTTGATCACGTCGACGTCCATGGCCGCCGCGAGACCTACCTGCCGAATCGCGTCCGCAGGGGTGCGCGGGTCGAGCGTCGCTCCGGCCACGAAGAGTCGCGCGTGGTCGAGCGTGTCGGTGGGGAGCTCGTCGCGTAGCGCGATCCCCGAGGCCCGATCACCACCCAGGCTGAAGACCGTCGTCACTCCGTAGCGCGCGTAGAGCCGAAGCTGGGCCTGCACGTTCTCGGCGTCGTACACAGAAGGGCCGCTCTCGAGGCCGGGCGTTCCACCGACGTGGCCGTGGGCGTTGATGAAACCCGGCAGGACGAAGCGACCCTTCAGATCGATCTGCTCGGCGTCTTGGGGGATCTGGATGTACGAGCGGGTTCCCAGCGCCGTCACGCGACCGAATCGCGTCAGAAGCACGCCGTCGTCCACGGGATCCGCGTCGAGCGGGAGGAAGCGCGCCCCGACGAACGCCTTGCGCCCGGTCTCCTCAGGTTCGGATGCCTGTCCCGCCAGCAGCGGTGCGACCAGGCTCGACACGCTCACCAGCGCGACCGTGAGTCGCACTAGCGAGCCGACTCGATCGTCCGGCTCACGAGTGGGCGCAGCGCTCAAACCGCAGTCATCTTACCAGCGGGCTACCGCGCAGAAGCTCCGCGGCATTCTGCTAGGCTGCCTTCGAGGGGTCTCCCAGCGGGGCGAATGGTGAGGCGCCCGTCATCTCCCCCATGCTTCCCTCAGAAACCGCGTTCACCTTCTTCTTCAAGTACCGGCCCACCGCGTTTGCGCGCGGGGAGCTGGGGCTCACGGCCGGCTGGGCGACGTTCGGCCTGCTGCTCGTCCTGGCGGTGGCGCTGACGCTGACGGTCCTGCGCTACCCGAAGGCCGCTGGACGTGCCTCGCGCGGGGATTGCGTCGCGCTTGCGGGCATCCGGATCGTGATCCTCGCACTGCTCATCCTCAGCTTGTGCCAGCCCGTGCTCGTGCTGCACACGGTGGTGCCCCAGCAGAGCTACGTCGCGTTCGTCTTCGACGATTCCGCGAGCATGCGGATCGGCGACGTCGACGGGGCCGCGCGTGGCGATTGGGTCAGGGAAGCATTCGGACGCGACGCTCCACTGATGAAGCAGCTCCAGGCGCGCTTCAAGATCCGCTCCTTTCGCGCCTCCGCCGGGGTGACGCGGGTCGATGACGCCCGCCAGCTGGCGTTCGACGGCGGCGCGACCGATCTCGCCGGCGCACTCGACCGCGTCCGGCTGGAGCTCGATCAGCTGCCCGTGGCCGGCATCGTGCTGGTGAGCGATGGCGCGGATACCGCCGGGGGGGCATTCACGGAGACATTGCTTTCGCTCCGCAGCAGTGGCGCAGCCGTGTCCACCGTCGGCGTCGGTCAGGAGCGCCTTGTCACCGACATCGAGGTCGGGCGGGTCGAGACCCCACGCTCTCTGCTGCGCGGCACCGCGCTCGTCTCCGAGGTGCGCCTCACCCAGCGGGGCTTGTCGGGCAAGCAAGTCCAGCTTCTCGTGGAAGACGAGGGTCGGGTCGTCCACACCCAGGATGTCGCGCTTCCGCCGGAGGGCGAGACGGCCAGCGTCCGCGTTCACGTGACGCTGAACGAGCCCGGGCCGCGACGGCTGCAATTCCGGGTTTCGCCCGGCGAAGGCGAGCAGGTCGAGCAGAACAACGCGCGCGACGTGCTCGTCTCCGTTCGCGATACCGAAGAGGGGATTTTGTACTTCGAAGGCGAGCCGCGCTTCGAGCTCAAGTTCGTGCGCCGCGCCGTTGCCCAGGACGAGAACCTGCGCCTGGCGGTTCTTCAGCGCACGGCGGACAACAAGTTCCTGCGCCTCGACGTCGAGGACGCGGAGGAGCTGGCGGAGGGTTTCCCCAAGACGCGCGAGGAGCTGTTCCGGTACCGCGGGCTCGTGCTGGGCTCCGTCGAGGCCAGCTTCTTCAATCGCGACCAGCAGCGCATGATCGTCGACTTCGTCAGCCAGCGCGGCGGCGGGCTGTTGATGCTCGGCGGCAACCGCTCTTTCTCTCGCGGCGGCTATCAGGGGACGCCCGTCGCGGCGACGCTCCCTATCGTGCTGGAGGCGGACGACGAGGAGTTCTTCGGCGAGCTGAACGTGGGCGTCACACCCTTCGGGGCGACTCACGGCGTGACCCAGATCGAAGGCGATCCGGAGCGAACTGCCGCGCGCTGGGCGGAGCTGCCCACGGTGACGACGGTGAATCGCGTCACGCGCGTCAAGCCCGGTGCGGCGACGCTGCTCGTCGGCACTTCGCCCGATCTGGAAGAGCCCCAGGTGGTGCTCGCCTACCAGCGCTACGGGCGGGGCAAGGCGCTCGCTTTCACCGTGCAGGACACGTGGCAGTGGCAGATGCACGCCGCGATGCCGCTCGAGGACGAGACCCACGAGCACCTGTGGCAGCAGCTGCTGCGCTGGCTGGTCAGCGAGGTGCCCGGACCCGTCCGTGCGCTCGTCGAGCGCGATCGCGTCGCGCCGGGTGACGCCATCACGTTGCTCGCCGAGGTCAACGACGATCGCTACCTGCGCGTCAACGACGCTCGCGTCGTCGCCACCGTCGAGGACCCGGAGGGGCGCGCGAGCGAGCACACGATGGAATGGAGCGTCGCCACGGACGGGGAGTACACGGTGCGGATCCCGACCGAGCTGCCCGGGGTCCATCGCGTGCGGGTCGAGGCCTTCCGAGCGGAGGAGTCGCTCGGCGTGGACGAGACGTTCGTGGCTGTCGAAGCGCTCGGCGACGAGTTCTTCGGTGCCGAGCGGCGCACGGCTCTACTCGAGCGTATCGCCGAGGAGACCGGCGGGCGTTCCTACCATCGCGATTCGCTCGGTGGCCTGGTGGAGGACCTCGGCTATTCCCAGGGGGGAGCCAGCGTTCGCGAGGTGCGACCGCTGTGGGACATGCCTGCCCTCTACCTCGCAGTCTTGTTGCTGCTGTCGATCGAGTGGTCGTTCCGCAAGCTGCGGGGCCTGGCGTGAAGCGGATCGTGCTGCTCGTCTGTTTCGCGTGGGCGGCGAGCCCCGCCGTGTCTCAAGAGACGCACTTGATCGTCGTCGTGGGCCTGGGCGGGACCGCCGAGCTCCGCCAGGGCTTCGCGGACCAGGCCGTGACGCTCGTCCGCACCGCCGAGCAGCAGCTCGGCCTCGCGCCGTCGCGCGTCACACTGCTGACCGAGAAGCTCGAGCTGGCCCCCGAGGTCGTGGACGGCCGGTCGACACGCGAGGCCGTCGAGGCCGCGATCTACTCCGTGGCGGATGCGGCGCGAGCGGGCGATCTCGTCGTCCTGGTGCTCATCGGGCACGGCAGCTACCGCTCGCAAGAGGCGCGTTTCAACCTTCCAGGCCCGGACCTCACGCCGGACGGACTGGCCACCATGCTGCGCGCGCTCAGGTCGCAGCAGGTCGCCATCGTCAACACGGCGAGTTCCAGCGGCGCTTTCGTGAAAGCCCTTTCGGCCGCCAATCACGTCGTCGTCACCGCAACGAAGAGCGGTCAGGAGCGCAACGAGACGGTCTTTGCCCAGCACTTCGTCGCCGCCTTCGTGGACGCGGCCGCCGATGCCGACAAGGACGAGCGCGTCTCGCTGCTGGAGGCGTTCCGTTACGCCCGAGACGGCGTGGTGCGCTTCTACGAGAGAGAAGAGCGGCTGCTCACCGAGCACGCCGTCCTCGACGACAACGGTGACGGCGTCGCGAGCGATGCCCCGGAAGGCCGGGACGGCGACGGCGTCCTGGCACGGCGAGTGTTTCTCGCCTCGACGTCTGCGGGTTCGAGCGAGACTTCGACCGACCCGCGTGCCAACCAGCTCGATGCCGAGCTCCGTGACGTCGAGCAGCGCATCGAGGCGCTGAAGGCGATGAAGGGAGGGATGCCGGAGGACGACTACCTCGATCAGCTCGAGGCGCTGCTTCTCGAGGTGGCCCGCAAGAACGAGGCCCTCGCCGGAGACGAGGAGAGATGAGGCGCGCGCTGCGCAGCGGGTGGGCGTTGTGCGTCGTGGCCGTCGCTTCCGGGCTGTCGGCCCAGGACCGGGAGCTCTCGACTTCTGAGCTGCTGCTTCGCTCGGGCCGCTACGACGAGGCGTTGGCGCTGGCGGAAGGCGCGGCGGATCTGAGCCAGCCGTCCACCTATCGGGATCTCACGCGAGCGTTCGAAAGGCTGGACCGGGTCGGCGAAGCCGAGAGTGCCGCGCGGGTCTTCGAGCGCGCCAACCCCACCTCCGCGGAGCTGGCCAATCGGCTCGGCGAGCTACTCGTGGCTCAGGGACGCCTCGACGAGGCCGAAGCGGCTTTCGGGCGGGCCATCGACGGCGGCGCCTCCGACAAGCTGGTGGCACGGGTGAATCTCTCCGACCTGCTCTGGCGGCGCGGGGACCACGCCGGCGCCGAGGCCGGCTACCGCGGCCTGATCGCTGTGTACAACTCGAGCGACGCCTTGAACGCGGACGACCTGATTGCTATCGGTCGCGCTTGCCGCGGGTTGGGAGCGAGCGACCCGCAGCTTCACAAGGACGCGCTCCGGGCCCTCGACCAGGCGCTCGGGCGGGATCCCGGCAACCTCACCGCCCGCATCGAGATCGGCAACTTGTTCCTGGAGAAGTACAACGGCACCGACGCGCGCTCCGAGTTCGAGTCGGTTCTGGCGCTGAATCCGCGACATCCCGCGGCGATTCTGGGCATGGCGCGGGCCCTCGATTTCGTCGGGGAACGGGGGGCGCTCGATCGTGTGCGGGAGAGTCTCGAGATCAGTCCAGGCTACGAGCCGGCGCGCGTCTACCTGGCCGAGCTGCTCGTGGCCCTCGAACGCTTCGACGAGGCCGTGGCGGAGGCCGAGAAGGCTCTGCAACAGAACCACGCCTCGCTGCCAGCGCTCGCCGTACTCGCGGGAGCACGCTTTTTGCAGGGTGACGACGCGGGATTCGGCGAGGTCGAGCGGCGCGCCCTGGAGCTCAACTCCGCGCCCGCGGAGTTTTTCACCACGCTCGCCGAGCTGTGCGTCCGCAACCGTCTCTACGCCGACGCCGCCAGGTTCGCGGGGCGAGCGGTGGAGCTGGACGCGCGCTATTGGCCGGGCTACGCGTCGCTCGGCTTGAACGAGCTGCGCCTGGGAAGGATCGAGGCCGGCCGCGCGAGCCTCGAAACCTCGTTCGCCGGCGACCCCTACAACGTCTGGGTCAAGAACACGCTCGATCTGCTCGACACGTTCGCGGGCTATCGAACCGAACGGGGCGACGAGTTCGAGCTGTTCATCGAGGAGCGAGAAGCGGCGCCGCTCGCACCGTACGTGGAGTCGCTGGCGGCCGAGGCGCTCGAGCAGCTTGCCGGGCGCTACGGCTTCGAGCCCACGCTGCCGATCCGAATCGAGGTGTACCCCTCCCACGCCGACTTCTCGGTGCGCACCGTGGGCCTCGCCGGCCTCGGAGCTCTGGGGGTCTGCTTCGGCAACGTGCTCGCCCTGGATTCGCCGTCGGCTCGCCCCGTCGGCGCCTTCAACTGGGGTTCCACCCTCTGGCACGAGCTGGCGCACACCATCACGATGGGGAAGACCGAGAACAGGGTGCCGCGCTGGTTGACCGAGGGCCTTTCCGTCCACGAGGAGCGCCGCGCGCGACCCGGGTGGGGAGACGACCTCAGCCTGCAGTTTCTGTTCGCGCTCAAAGCCGATCAGCTGCTGCCGATCGCGGATCTGAACGACGGCTTCGTGAGACCGTCGAATCCCGGACAGGTCGGGCTCTCGTACTACCAGGCGTCCCTCGTGGTCGAGATGATCGAACGCGATCACGGCTTCGAGGCGCTGCTCGCGCTGCTCGAGGGCTATCGGAAGCGACGTTCCACGACCGAGCTGATCACGGACATCCTCGGCATGGACCTCGAGCAGTTCGACGCGCGCTTCGCGGAGTATCTCGACGAGAGGTTCGGGGAGTTTCTCGACGCCATCCAGATACAGGAGCCGCCCGGGCGGACACCGAGCAGAGCGCAGCTCGTGAGCGAGGCCGACGAGCGGCCAGACGACTTCGTCGCGCAGCTTTTCGCCGGGCGCGCCCTCTTCCGCGCCAAGGACAAAGACGGAGCGCTGAAGTACCTCACCAGGGCGAGCCAGCTCTTTCCCGGCTATGCCGAAGCCGACGGCCCCCACTGGCTGCTGGCGCAGATCCATCGCGCTTCCGGTGACGACGCCGAGGCGATCCAGGCGCTCGAGAGACAAGTGGCCCTCAACGAGAACCATCTCGAGGCGCACCTGATGCTCGCCGAGTTGCATGAGCAGGGTCAGCAGCTGGCGCGCGCCGCCGAGGTGCTCGAGGCGGCGGTGTACATCGACCCGCTTTCGTCCGAGCTGCACGAGCGGATCGCTCGATTGGCCGAGGCCAGCGAACGACCGGAGCGGGCTGTCGTCGCGCGCCAGACGATCGTCGACCTCGACCCCGTGGATCTGCCCGAGGCGCTCTATCGCCTGGCCCTCGCGAAGCGCGATGTCGGCGACCCCGCCGGGGCCCGAGCGGCGGTGCTGCGCGCACTCGAGCAGGCCCCGCGTTTCCAGAGGGCGCAGCAGCTGCTGCTCGAGCTTCACCGTCGGCGCGAAGGCGGTTCGTCGTGAAGCGGGCGCTCGTCTTCGCCCTTCTGGGTGCGCTGGCTTCGGCGGACGACGTCAACCGCCCTCCCGAGGTGGGCTACGAGAACGCCCCCTACACGGCTCGCTTCACCTTCGCACGGGTGCGCTTCAACCCGTCGCGCTGGGGGCCGGGCAACTACCAGTGGGGGCTCGACCTCAAGTGGAACCACGACTACCCACGTGCCGAGCAGCACCTGCTCAAGATCCTGGCCGAGACCACGACCATCGACCTCAACGACGAAGAGACGAGCGTGCTCGATGTCGGCGATCCGGAGCTGATGCGCTACCCACTTGCCTATCTCTGCGAGGCGGGTTTCTTGACACTCACCGATGCCGAAGCGCGCGCACTTCGCGAGTACCTACTCAAGGGAGGCTTCCTGATCCTCGACGACTTCCAGGGCGCGCACTGGTACAACGCGGTGGAGCAGCTGCGTCGCGTCCTGCCCTCCGGGAAGCTGGTCGAGCTGGACGGCACTCACCCGATCTTCGACTCCTTCTTCAGAGTGGATCCCTACGCCTTCGACACTCCGTACTTTCGCCGGAACCCACCCAGCTACCACGGCGTCTACGAGGACAACGATCCGAAAAAGAGACTGATGATGATCATCAACTACAACCAGGACGTCGGTGAGTTCTGGGAGTGGTCCGACACCGGGTTCATCCCGATCGAGCTGACCAACGAGGCCTACAAGCTGGGCGTCAACTACATCATCTACGGGCTGACGCACTAGTGGCGGCGGAGCTTGTATGCTGTTTCGCGTCGGGAGGCAGGCGACCCTCCCGTGGCGCACCAGGCGGGGGCTCCGGCGCGGGACGCAGTGAAGGAGAGAAACCATGACGGATGAGCGCGCTTCTGACCCGAGTGACGATCTCGCCACGGCGGAGCGGCTCCAGGACGCCCGAAGCCGGATCCTCGAGCAGCTCCGCAAGCAGATCGTCGGGCAGGACGATGTCGTCGACCTGGTCCTGACGACGCTCTTCGTGGGCGGCAACAGCATCATCACCGGCGTCCCGGGTCTCGCGAAGACGCTTCTGATCCAGACCATCGCGAAGGTCCTCGACCTCAAGTTCTCGCGAATACAGTTCACGCCGGACCTGATGCCATCCGACATCACGGGTACCGACCTCGTCCAGGAGGATCCGGAGACGGGTCGTCGCAAGCTCGTCTTCTCGCCGGGGCCGATCTTCGGCAACATCGTGCTCGCCGACGAGATCAACCGAACACCGCCCAAGACCCAGTCGGCGCTGCTCGAGGTGATGCAGGAGCATCGCGTGACCGTGCAGGGGGAGACCTACGAGCTCTCCGAGCCCTTCTTCGTCTTCGCCACGCAGAATCCCATCGAGCTCGAGGGGACCTACCCGTTGCCGGAGGCGCAGCTCGACCGCTTCATGTTCGACATCGTCATCGACCACCTCTCTCCGGAAGAAGAGCTCGAGGTCGTGCGCAAGACGACGACGACCGAGCAGCCGAGCTTCGAGCCCGTGCTGGGAGTCGAGGAGATGGTCTCGTTCCAACGTCTGGTACGCCGGGTGCCCGTGGCCGACGAGGTGGCCCGCTACGCCGTGGACTTGGCTCGGACTTCGCGACCGGGCGGCGAGAACGCTCCCGATTTCGTGAAGCGCTGGGTGGAGTACGGGGCGAGCGTGCGCGCGGCCCAGTACCTGGTGCTGGGGGGCGAGGCCCGCGCCCTGATGTCCGGCCGAGCCCACGTCAGCTTCGACGACATCCGGGCCCTGGCCAGCCCTGTGTTCCGTCATCGCATCCTGACCAATTTCCATGCGGAGTCCGAGGGCGTCACCGGCGCCGACATCATCGGGAAGCTGCTGGAAGCGGTCCCGGTGCCCCAATCGCGCATGTGAGGTGATTCGCCGATGAGAGCCACGCGCGGTGCCCGCCTCGTCGATCCCGATGTATTGGCGCGCATCGACGACCTCGAGCTGATCGCAAGCGGGGTCGTCCAGGGCGTGAGCAACGGTCTCCACGCCTCTCCGCACCTCGGACGCTCGGTCGACTTCGCCGAGCATCGCGCCTACATGCCCGGCGACGACATCCGGCTCATCGATTGGCGGGTCTTCGCCCGCACAGACCGCCTCTACGTCAAGCAGTTCGAGGCGGACTCGAACGCCAACTTCCTGGTGCTCCTGGACGTGTCGCGATCGATGGACTACGGCAGCGGCGGCATCACGAAGCTGCACTACGGTCGTTGCCTCGCCGCCTGTCTCGCCTACCTCGCGGGTCAGCAGCGCGACCGGGTCGGGCTCATCACCTTCTCGGACCGCGTGATCGACTACGTCCCGCCGGCGGCCAAGCACAAGGACGTCGTCCTGCGGACCCTCGAGCGGGTCACGGCGGAGGGCGGCGGTCGGCTCGCCGAGCCGATGATCGCCGCGGCCGATGTCACCCGACGACGGGGCGTGGCCGTGCTGATCTCCGACCTGTACGAGGATCCGGAAGTGGCCCTCGAGGCGCTGCGGCGGTTGGGTCACCGCGCCGGCGACGTGATCGTGTTCCACGTGCTCGACCCCGCCGAGCGGAGCTTCCCGTTCGACGGCGCCGCGACCTACGAGGGCCTGGAGGGGAACGAATCACTCCCCGTCGTCGCGAGCGAGGTGCGCGAGCAGTATCGGAAGCTGATCGAGGAGCACGTCGCGTCGCTGACGCATCGCTTCGGCGAGCACGGGATCGACTACCTGCTCACCGAGACCGATGCGCCCCTCGACGGCGTGCTGGTTCGCTATCTGACGCGACGGCAGAGGCTGAACCGGGTGAGAAGGCGATGGGTCTCGAGCTCCTGACGCCCGCCTTTCTGTTCGGGCTGCTGGGGCTGGCGATCCCGATCGCCATCCACCTCGCCGAGCGCGAAAAGCGTGAGCGGGTTCTGTTTCCATCGCTGATGTTCTTGCAGAGGATTCCCTACAAAGCAGCGCGGCGACAGCGCCTGCGGCATCGGTTGCTGCTGGCCATGCGCTGCCTCGCGCTCGCCCTCCTGGCTCTCGCCTTTGCCGGACCTCACCTGGGCGGCAGCTCCGCCGTTGGGAGCGCGCTACCCGAAGCCCGGGCGCGTGTGGTCCTGCTCGACCGCTCCTACAGCATGGGCTACGGGGACCGCTTCGCTCGCGCTGTCGCCGCCGCCGAGCGCTCGCTCCGAGAGCTTCAGCCCGGCGACCTCTCGAGTGTCGTGACCTTCGGAACGAGCGCCGAGGCGCTTGCCGTGATGGACTCCGATCATGCGGGGTCGATCGCGAGCCTGGAATCAGTCCGATTGAGCGACGAGACCACGCGTTTCGCGCCACCGCTGAAGCTGGCTGCCCGGCTGCTCGAGTCGGCCGGTCCCAGACGTCGCGAGGTGGTCCTGATCAGCGACTTCCAGCGCATCGGCTGGGAGAGCGAGACCGGAACGCTGCCGGCAGGGGCGATCGTCACGTGGGTGGACCTCTCGGAGCCCGATACGAGCAACGTCTCGATCACCGATCTGACGCTGGGGCGACAGTACCGCGCTGGCCGGGAGGAGATCCTGGCCGTCGCGCGTCTCGCCAGGAAAGGTGGCGTCGAGCCGGAGCAGCTGAACGTACGATTGGAGCTCGGCGGCCACGCACGGGATGAGCAGACGGTAACGCTCGGTCCCGATGCCGCCGCGACGGTCAGCTTCACGGCGTTCCCGTTGCCGGACGGGCCACGTCGGGGACTCGTCTCCTTCGACGGCGACCCGCTCGCCGCGGACAACGCGTTCCACTTCGTCGCCTCGCCAGGACGGGAGCTGCGCGTCGTGGTGATCGAGCGGCGCGGCACGCGCCACAGCCTCTACCTCGAGCGCGCTCTCGGCATCGGAGACCGACCTCGCTTCGAGACGACGAAGGTCTCGGCCAATCGACTGTCCGCCGCTTCCCTTGCACAGGCGAGCGTGGCCGTCGCCAACGACGTGGTGTTGGGAGAGGCCGCATGGAGCGAGCTGGCCAGCTTCGTCGAAGCCGGCGGCGGTCTGATCGTCGCGCTTGGGAGCCGCTCGCGCGCCGAGCTGGGCGAGACGGCGAGCGAGCTGCTCGGCGCGCAATTCGGCGCCTCGCCGATCGATCGCGCCGCGGATTGGGGAGGCACGCTGTCCTTTCTCGACAGCTCCCATCCGGCCTTCGAGCTCTTCGCGAGGGCGAGGAGCGGCGACTTCTCGCAAGCCCGGTTCCTGCGCTATCGCGATCTTCGTCCGGCTTCTGCGACGCGCGTGCTCGCCCGCTTCGACGACGGGCGCGTCGCCCTCACGGAGAGCCGGCGCGGCGAGGGGCGGGTCGTCGTCTGGGCTTCGAGCCTCGACACCCTGTGGAACGACCTGCCGCTCAAGCCGGTCTTTCTCCCGTTCGTGCAGCGCCTGGCGGCCTACGCTGCCGGTCATGCTGAAGTGGAGGCCTGGCATCGCGTCGGCGACGTCATTGAGCTCGCTGCGGTTCCGGATGACGCCGTGTGGATCGTCGACACGCCGAGCGGCGAGCGCCGCGACGATCTGGCGGAGGGCCTGCTCAGGCTTTCCGAGGCGGGTGTCTTCGAGCTGCGTGGCGCCGCGGGGGACGTCACGCTCGTTGCGGCCAACGTCGACCCCGCCGAGGCCAACCTCGATTCGCTCGATCCGGAAGAGGTGGCGTCGCGAGTGGTGCGCGTCGAGGCTCCCGGCGCCGCCGAGGCCGGAGCCGGCGACCCAGGCCGACGCGCGGAGCTCTGGTGGCCGCTGATGCTCGTCGCCGCGATGCTGCTCGCGGCCGAGACGGGGTTCTCAAATCGCTTGTCGGGCGTAGCCCGTAGTGCCGGCGCGCCCGTGGAGGTGCCGCTGTGACGAAGCTGTTCGAGGACGTCGTCTCTTCGCCGCCCCCCGACCACACGGAGTTGCTCCGCGTGATCCGCAGCGTGCGCCGACGCTGGCGCCTCAAGGTCGCGCTGCGCGGTGCGGCGATCGTGCTCGGCTTCGGCCTGCTCGCTCTGGGCGCCTCGGCCTTTGCCCTCGATCACTTCCGCTACAGCCCGTGGGCGATCGCCACGTTCCGCATCCTCGCCTACTCCGCCATCCTGGCTCTGATTGCCCGCTACCTCGTGTTGCCGCTGCTGACCCGGCTGGGGGACGAGCGCGTCGCCCTCTACATCGAGGAGCACGACCCGGATCTCCAGGCGGCGCTGCTCTCCGCGGTGGCATGGGATCCGGAGCGCGTGAAACGCGAGCGTCCCGACCTGTCGCCGGCGCTGGCCGAGCGGCTCCACGAAGAAGTGATCGAACGTTGCCAGCAGATCGACCTGGGCCGAGCCGTGGAGGGACGCAGCCTCAAGCGTTTCTCGGGCACTCTCGCCGGCGTGGCGCTCGCCGGCATGGTCGCCGTGCTGCTCAGCCCTGCGTTCATCCGCCAGGCGGCCCCGTTCCTGTTGATGCCCTGGGGCACCGGGCCGACCGAGACGCCGTATCAGATCTCCGTCGCGCCGGGTGACGCTCAGCTCGCGCGTGGCTCGGATCAGATGGTCGTCGCACAGCTCGTGGGCTTCGACTCCGAGGACGTGGAGATCTCGGTGCGGCGCGGTGCTCAGGGCGCCTGGGAGCATGCTCCCATGAGTCTGGCAGGGGAGGAGGGCTACTCCCACATGCTGCTGGATGTCGACGAGGCGAGCGACTACTTCGTCGAGTCGAGCGGCGTGAGATCGCCGGTCCATCGGCTCGACGTGGTCGACGTTCCGTACGTCGATCGGATCGACCTCGAGTATCACTTCCCCGCCTACACCGGGTTGTCGTCCCGCACGGTCGAGGATGGAGGCGACATCGCCGCGCTCTCCGGGACCGAGGTTCGTCTTCTGGTCGTGCCGACCGTCGGCGTCCCCTCCGGGCAGATCAAGTTGGAGGGGAGCGAGGCCAGTCCGCTCGAGCTGGATGAATCGGGCGCCCTCGTCGGCGCGTTGACGGTCGCGGCGGACGGCTTCTACCGCATCGATCTCGCAATGCCCGATGGGACGATCCAGGGGGCGTCACCCGACTACCGGATCGAGGTGCTTTCCGATCAGCCTCCGGCGGTGCGCTTCCTCAAGCCCGGTCGCGATGCTCAAGTCAGCGCCATCGAAGAGGTGTTCACGGAGGTCCAGGCGGAGGACGACTTCGGCATCGCGAGCGTCGTCCTCGTCTATTCGATCAACGGTGGACCGGAAGAGGAGATCCGGCTGCACTCCGGCTCACGGGCCAAGCGTTTCCTCAGCGCCGGCCACACGTTCTTCCTGGAGGAGCAGGAGCTCGAGCCGGGCGACTTCATCTCGTACTTCGCTCGGGCGCGCGACAACAGCAGCTCGCGCGGGGTGACCACGACGACGGACATCTTCTTCATGGAGATCCGGCCGTTCGGCAAGATCTATCGGCAGGCCGGGCAGATGGGCGGCGGTGGCGGCGGCGGCGGTGGTGACGGCAGCACGATCTCGCACCAGCAGCGCCAGATCGTCGCGGCCACCTTCCGACTGGTGCGCGACGTCTCGAGGATCGACGCGGCCGAGCGCGCCCAGGACGTGACGACGCTCGCGCTTCTTCAGGGGCGGCTTCGAGACCAGGTCACGAACCTGCACAACCGGATGCTGGGGCGCGGGATCCTGGATGCCGGCGAAGACTTCCTGGGGACGGGGGACGCGCTCGAGTCCGCTATCGACGAGATGAATGCAGCCGAGGCGAAGCTGCTGGCGGGTCAGCCCGACGAGGCCCTCGGGCCGGAGCAACGGGCGCTCAAGTATCTCCAGCGAGCCGAGGCGGCTTTCCGGGAGGTCCAGGTCGCGTTCGGAGGAGGAGGCGGCGGTGGCGGCGGCGGACAGATGGCCGCAGAAGATCTCGCCGATCTCTTCGATCTGGAGCTCGACAAGCTGCAGAACCAGTACGAGACGGTCCGGCGTCGGCAGCAGGCCCAGGTCGACGACGAGGTGGACGAGGCGTTGCAGCGGCTCCAGGAGCTGGCGCGACGCCAGGAGCAGGAGAACGAGCGGCAGCGCCAGATACGGGGCCAGCTGCCGAATCAGGGTGGTGGGACCGCAGGACGTCAGCGACAGCTCGCCGAGCAGGCCGAGGAGCTCGGGCGTCAGCTGGAGCGGCTCGCCCGCCAACAGAGCTCGCCCACGTTGAGTGACACGGCGCGGCGCCTTCAGGATGCCGCGGACGCGATGCGGCGGTCGCGGAGCGCCCAGGCCGAGGACCGGCTCGCCGAGGGGCTCACGGCGCTCGATCGTCTGCGAGACGCTCGGCGGGCGCTGGAGAGTGGGCGCTCGGGTCGTCTGGAGCGCGATCTCGCGGACGCCACGGGAAGGATGCAGAAGCTGCAGCGGGATCAGGCTCGAATCGCGGAAGAGGTGCGAAGCATAGGCGGCGAAAAAGGCGAGCGCCTCGAGCGCCTGCTCGAGAGAAAAGACCAGCTCGCCGACGGAGTCGAGGCCCTCGAGGGGCAGCTCGATCAGATGTCGCGGGACGTGCGACGCTCGAAGCAGGAGGCCTCGCGCCGGCTCCAGGGCGCCTCCGACACGATCCGACAAACGAAGCTCAAGGAAAAGATCCGCTACTCGAAGGGCTTCGTTCAGGCGCGACCGGGCGCAGACGCAGAGGCCTTCGAGGCGGAGATCCGCAGCGACCTCAAGCAGGTCGCCGAGCGACTCGGCGAGGTCGAGGACGCGATGGGGCCGAGTGAGGGCGAGCGGGCTACCGCGGCCCTCGAGCAGACGCGAGACCTCGTGCGGCGTGTCGAATCCTTGACGGAGCGTCTCGAGGAGAGCGCGCAAACCGGGGCCGGGTCATCGCCAGGCGAAGGGCAAGCCGGGGCCGAAGCGGCAGGCGGGGGTCGGCAGGGAGGGGCCCTCGAGGCGGGCGCCAATGGTGGCCGGGGCGGTGCCGGGCTTCCCGGTGGCGGCGGAACCGGGTGGCTCGGGCCGGAAGGGATACGGCAGATTCGCAGAGAGCTGCGCGAGCGACGCTCCGAGCTCAGGGATCTGGAGCGCGAGCTGCAGCGGGGAGGTCATGCCCCCGGCGACCTCCGTGCGATCGACGAGCGGCTCGGTGGCCTCGACAACCTCTCGGCGTACAGAGACCCGCGCGGCGTCGCGGCGCTTGCGGCCGCCGTGCTCGAGGATCTGAAGCTGTTCGAGTACGCGCTGAGCCGTGAGATCGCGGGAGAGGATCCCAAGCAGCTGCGGCTGTCCGACTCGGACGAGCTGCCACCCGGCTGGCGGAAGCTCGTCGAGGAGTACTACAGGTCGCTGGCGCGGGAGCCCTAGTCGCCCCCAGGCCAGCTCTAGTGTGGATCTCCCAGGCCTGCGCGGACCGTCAGCGTGTGCGTCGCCCTGCTGACCGTCTTGTTGAGCCGCTTCAGCCTCAGCGAGATCCGGTAGACCCCCGCGTACTTGAACAGGTGTGAGCTCGTGAAGCGACGCTGAAGCTCCGTGACGCCTTCCTCCCAGGGCTCGCAGTCCCCCTCGTTGACGCTCTTGCCGCCGTCGCCCCATTCCCACTCGAGCTCTGGGCAGTAGAGCTCCTCGTCGTCGTCGCCGCCCTTCAGCTCGGCAGTGACGAATACGGTCATAGGCGAGAAGCCAAAGCGGGGCCGAACCCGCAGTTTGAGCTCCGGCTTCTTGGGCTTCTTCTGCGCGGCCGCGGCGATGTCGCCGCCCGCCGCGAGTGCGATTGAGACCAACACGCCGACGGCCAGGCGTCTTCGTTTCTTCATGCTCATTCCTGTCGACCCCCGAGGGACCCGAGTCTAGCGCGACTGAAGCCAGGCAGAGACACCTGGTCGAGCGGGCTCTGCGGTCGCCGGAGGCCCAGGCGAATCCGCCCCCCGGTTCTAGAATGAGGAAGATGGGTGAAGTCACCGGGCTCCAGGTCACCACGAGCGTGGCCAGCAGGCAGAGGCGGCTCGAGTCGCTGCTCGCGGGCGGCGATCCGGATGCGCCCGACCTCGGCGCGGCCGTGGTCGACGCGCAGGTCCTGGGAAGCCTGGAGCTCGCCGGGACGAACGTCACGTGGGATGAGGTGCAGGCATCACGGAGGGGTGAGCCCGCGCCTCTCGAGATCGCCGCCTTGCGGCGAGCGGAGGCGTGCGTCGGCTCCGAAGAATCACTCGACCGATCCGCTCTGCGCCGCTGGCACGGCGCCTTGTTCGGCGGCGCAGGGAACTTTCGCACGGTCGACGTCTCGCGCTCGTTCGACCCGCCGCCCGCGCCCGGCGAGCTGGTCGAGGGGCGGCTCGAGATCCTCGAGGAGTGGCTCAATGGCGAGAGCGGACGTCAGCTTCACCCTCCTCAGATCGGCGCACTGGCGATGGCGCGACTCGTCGAGATCCAGCCGTTCGAGCGGGGCAACGGCCGCGTGGCCCGCTTGGCCGCCGCGCACATGATGAACCGAGCTGGCGCGCGGCCACCGATACTCGTGGGGGGCGACCGACCGCGGCTCGAGCTGGCGCTCTCGGCAGCCTTTCGGTTGGAGACCGAGCTGCTCGCGACGCTGCTCGACGAAGCGTCGGACCGTTGCCTCGACGTGATGATCGAGGCGCTGCGCGCGCGCGGGGAGTAGTGATGGGCGAGCTGGCGCTCGAGCTGCCACCCGGCGCGAAACGGCTCTTCGAGTCCCTGGCTGAGGCTGGCGCGCGGCCGTATCTCGTCGGCGGCAGTGTCCGGGACGCGTGCCTCGGCCGAGACGTCGGGGAGCTGGACGTCGAGGTCTTTGGAATGGGGCCGGGCGCTCTCCGGGAGCACCTGGCGAGATTCGGCACGGTGGATCCCGCTGGCCAGGCGTTCACAGTGTTCAAGGTCTCCGGTCTCGAGGGCGTCGCGGGCAACGTCGACGTCTCTATCCCACGCCGCGACTCCAAGGTCGGACCCGGACACCGCGGCATCGCGGTGACGGGCGATCCGGATCTCTCGGTCGAGGCTGCGTCGCGGCGCCGCGACTTCACGATCAACGCGATGCTCTGGGACCCGCGCGGCGGAGAGCTGCTCGATCCACACGGCGGCCGGGACGACCTCGCGGCACGTCGCCTCCGCTGCGTAGACCCCGAGACCTTCGCCGAGGATCCGCTCAGGGCGCTGCGGGCCATCCAGCTGGCGGCGCGCTTCGAGCTGACGGTCGAAGCGGAGACGGCACGGCTCTGCGCGAGCATGCCGCTCGCGGAGCTGCCGCCGGAGCGCATCTCCGGCGAGGTGGAGAAGCTGCTGCTCCAGGCACGGCGACCCTCGATCGGTCTGGCGCTGCTGCGGGAGTGGGGTCTGCTGCCCGTCCTCGCGCCGGAGCTTCAGCCGCTCGAGCACACGGAGCAGGAGCCGGACTGGCACCCGGAAGGCGACGTGTGGACGCACACGCTGCTGGCGATCGACGAAGCCGCGAGGCTGGTCGGCGACCTGGATCGTCCGCACGCCCTCGCGGTGATGCTCGGCACGCTCTGTCACGACCTCGGCAAGCCGGCGACCACCCGCTTCGAGGAAGGTCGGATCCGATCGCGCGGCCACGAGGAAGCCGGCGTGGTCCCGACGCTCTCGTTCCTCGACCGGCTCAAGGTCTTCACGCTGCTCGGCTACGACGTTCGGGCTCAGGTCGTCGGGCTGGTGCGCCATCATCTGAAGCCCGGCCAGCTCTACGCCGAGCGCGAGCGGGTGGGCGACGGCGCGATTCGGCGGCTCGCCCGCAAGTGCGAGCCGCGGCTCCTCTACCGTGTCGCGCGGGCCGATTGCCTCGGAAGGACGGGGGATTTTGCGCCGGTCGCGATGGAGTGGTTCCTCGAACGAGCGCTGGCGCTCGAGGTCACCGAGCGCCCGCCCGAGCCTCTGCTGCGCGGTCGCGATGTGCTCGCCCTCGGCGTCCGCCCGGGCCCGCTCGTCGGTCGTGTGCTGCGCGACGTGTATGAACGCCAACTCGATGGCGAGTTCGCGGACGTCGCCGGTGCCCGCACGGCCGCAGCCCAGATCGTAGCGGCCGAGGCCGGAGAGGCCGGCTGATGGAGAGGCGCCGCTTCCTCGCCACGACGCTAGGCGCCGGTGCCATCGCCGCCCTCGGAATCCCGCGGGCAGCGAGCGCGAATCCCGAAAGGCGCCGACATCTCCGGCCAGCGCTGCCCGACCCTGGCCTCGAGTGGCGTGGCGATTCCTCCCTCGCGGCGGCGCTCCGGTCGGAGCCGCTTCCTTTCGAGCTGCGACCCCTGTCGCTGCTGCCGTCGCCGCTTCCCCTCTCCGATCGATTCGAGGATCTCGGGCGTCACCTGGTGTTCGAGTACTACCCCTGGTACGCCACCGACCCCTGGAGGCACTGGGAGCAATGGGGCCGCCAGCCTCCCGACGATCTGGCCGCGAGCGCAATGCCCCGGCTCGGCGCCTATGACTCGCGACAGAGGCGAGTGATCGAGACCCACGCGGCCTGGATCGCCGAATCGGGAGTCGGAGCCGTGAACCTCAGCTGGTGGGGACCCGGCAGCTTCGAGGATCAGGCCATCCACGTCGTGATGGACGTCATGCACGCGCATGGTCTGAAGGTGACCTTTCACATCGAGCCCTACATCGACGAGCGGGCCCGGAGCTACCGCCGCGATGTGAAGCATCTGCTCCGCGAGTTCGGCGAGCGACGCGGCTTCGACGCATTCCTCTTGCTGCGCGACGAAAGCGGCAGAGAGGGACCCGTCTTCAAGAGCTTCCGCACGGTGCTTCCGGAAAGCTCGGTCGACTGCCATGGCGTCGAGCGTCCGCTCCCCGACTACACGCCGGATTACGCTTGGGCTCGCGAGATCGACAGCCTGCGCGAGGAGCTGGCAGCCGACTTCTCCCACCTCACGCTGCTCGCCGACTCGCTGGATTTCGGAAGGGTCCGGCAAGCCGGCTTCGACGGCGTCGCGATCTACGACAACTTCGTTCCCCCCGAAGCGTACGCGGCGATCGCCAGTGGCGCGTCGCAACGCGACCTCGTCTTTTCGCTCAACGTGAACCCGGGCTACGACGGCATCGAGCCGCGTCACATCGAGCCCGGCTCCTGCTACGAGCCCGCGCCGTTCTCGCCGCCGACCGCTCCGATCGATTGGGCGACCCGCCCTGGGCGCGAGCTGGCGGCCGCGCGAGCGCGCGACCGAATCCGCGACTCTCTGGCGGCGACGGTGTCGGTGCAGAGCGACCCCGCGTACTCGAACCTCAGGCGCGGCTTCTTCCTGACCTATGTCAACTCGTTCAACGAGTGGCACGAGGGCCACGCCTTCGAGCCGATGAAGGACGAGCAGGAGCTGACGGCCGCCGAGAACGCCGTCGGGTATCACAACCCCGAGCGCGGTGACTATCGGCTGGCCGAGCTGCGAGATCTGCTCCGGCCGCTGCTGCAACCGGCGTCGTTGCGGGATCCGGTCGCCGGTACCCTGAGAGATCCGTCCTTGTCCGCCGAGGCAGAGGTTCCTATACTCCCGACCGAATCATGAGGTTCCTTTTCGTAGCGACCAGCATTTCCCTCGTAACCGCGCTCGCGTGGACGCCGGTCGGCGCCGAAGCGGGGTCCGGCGGGCAGGTCACGGCGACGATCGACGGCAAGGAGTTCGTCTGGGACATGCCGACGCTCGGGACCGAGAGCTGCACCGTCTTCGCCGGCTCGTTCCGGGTGGACTTCCGTTCCTCCAAGAACGCAACCACCATCAAGATGGGCCGCGTAGTCATCGAGGTGGGGCTCGAGGACGAGTGGGTCTACAGCCAGCAAATGGTGGGTCCCAACAAGAAGAAGGGCACCTTCACGGTCGAAGGCAAGACGGTCACCTACGAAGGCCTGCTGAAACACACTCCCAGGAAGGTCACGTCCGGAAGCACGATCGAGATCGTCGAGGTCCCGGCCTCGATCACCGCGACCTGCCCGTAACCCTCGACCTACTGGATCGGCTCGACTGAGCGCTGGCTCCGGCTACAGCCCTGACGGCAGACGCGGCGAGGAGAGCAGCTCCGAGAGGACGCGCCAGCGCGCCTCGGGGCCGTCACCCAGGCGCTCGACGTAGGCGCGCACCAGGTCGCGGCCCAGGTTGTAGTTGATGACGTAGCTCCGGTAGGTGTCCATGAAGCGGACCCGTTGCGCCGCCCGCTCGGGGGACATCAGCGAGTACTTCACCAGGGTAGGCCGCCGCCGCCTCGGCGTCGATCTCTCCGTTGAGGTAGCGGCGCGCCGCTTCGTTGCCGGCGTAGTCCAGCTGCGATTCCAGCCCGGCGATCTCGTAGTACCGTTCCGCCCGATCCGCGTCGAGCCCCGCCAGCGGAAACAGCGTCTCGCGCTCGAAGCGCACCCGCTCGTCGCCGGGGAAGGCCATCTCGATGCCGTAGTTCGCGGTCCCCTCGGCGATCAGCGATTGCGGGCTGAAGAGCGGGTAGACGGAGAACTCCGTCCATCCCCGCTCCTTGTTGAGATGGCGCTCGAGCAGCACGTTGTAGGCGTGGTGGCCCGGGTAGCCTTCGTGGCAGGCGAGATCGACCGCACGATCGATGTAGATCGGCAGGTCGGTGTTGACCTGAATCAGGCTGCGGAAACCACCCTGGTACCAGTTGTACCCGCTCCATGGCTTGTCGTTTACGTACTCGACGCTGAAGCTCTCGTCGGCCGGAAGGTCGATCCGGGCCGCGGTCCGGCGTTTGCATTCCTCGATCGCCGCGTCGAAGACGGCATCGAGCCGGTCGGTGGGGATGACGAAGTCGCGGCGGAAGGCGGTGAAGCGCTCCTCGAGCGTTCCCTCGCCGGGCAGCAGCGGTTCGAGCCGTGCGACGAGTGCGTCGAAGTGCGCGTCGTCGTGAACCGGCGCCTCCGCGTCGTACAGCGCCCGCGACTCCTCGTCGAACGTGAAACGTTCGCCTGCAAGCATCCGCACCCGCGCGATCAGCGCTCGCAGCTGGGTGGTGAGGTAGGCATCGCGGAGGCGCTCCAGCGGAGCAGTCGGTTCCTGCGCAGCGCCCATCCGGGTGACGAGCGCCTCGGCCCGCGCGCGGATCTCGTGGAGCGGCAACGCCGACTCCCGCACCGCTTCGCGCAGTGCCTCGTCGCCGTAGTAAGCGTCGACGTAGCCGTCGTCGTGTTCGCCGACGGCGAGCACCAGCTCGACGTAGCCCTGGGCGATCTCGTCGCGGTTGAGCAACTGGGCCTCCCCACAGGCGGCGAGCGACAGGGCCAAGAGAGCAGCACTAAGGGTTCCGGCTTCGATGCGGCCACGCATGCCGTGCGCGACGCATCGCCGCGGAGTCATCGGGCCGCCCTTGCCACCAGTCAGTTCGTCAGGGCGAGGCGCTTCAGCTCCTCGAACCAGTTCTGGACGAGGGTGACTTGCGTCGGGCCCTCCGATCGCGCTTCGGTGTGGATCATGACGAATCGGCCGTCCTCCGCGACGTCGTAGTTCGAGGCACCAGAACCGACCTTCAAGTCATAGGGTTCTTCGAACAGCAAGGTGGGCTTACCTGGAGAAAGCTGCGGGCCGGCGGAGATGACGACCACCATCATCTTCGCGCCGTTCCGGTAGCAGAGCTCCCGGCCGTCTCGGGACCACATGGGCTCCTTCCCACCCTCGGTCGAGATCTGCCACTTCCCACCTCTCGGGAAGTGAGTCACGTAGATCTCGTCTCGACCGGTCTCATTGGAGACATAGGCCAGCCACCGGTCGTCCGGCGAGAGCTTCGGGGTGTGCTCATCAAAGGAGGTCTCGAGGAGCATCTCCGGCTCCTCCTCTTCCTCCAGACGAATCATCCCGATATCCAACGATCCGCCGCCTACCCTGGCGCCAGCGGCATCGCCAGCCTGTCGGAAGATGAGCGTCTTACCGTCCGATGTGATCGAAGCGGGCAAGCGGTAGGCTCCGGTCGTGAGTTGCCGGGCGGGACCGCTGCCGTCCGCGGGCTTCGAGAAAATATTCCAGACGCCCGCGGACGCTCGATTGGAACCAAAAAATATCGTCATACCGTCTGGCGACCAAAGCGGGCGAATACCTTCCTCGAAAGTCAACCGGGCCAAAGTCCCGCGGGAGAGCTCGAGTATCCACACCTCTTCCGGTTGCGTCCTGCTGGCGGCCACGCGCTGGCCATCGGGTGAGAGTCTGGGGGCCTCCCAATTCCCGAGTGTTTCCGTCAGCGGCGAGGCAATCCCTTCACGATCGACCCAGACCAGCTCGCGGGGAACTTCTCCGGAAAAGGCCTCCCCTGGAACGTAGACGAGGGATCCATCGTCGGCCACCGCGAAGAGCGCTACACCGGCGCCGCGGCGTAGAACACCTTCGATGACCGGGCTGGGCTCTCCGCTCGTCTCGATACGGTCGGGATCGAATGGCATGGCAAAGAGTGTGTTCTCGCGGGCATAGACCAGGTGACCCGAGGACGCATAGCGAGGATAGGTCCCGCCCCGGTGCAAGACTTTCCTCTCACCCGTATCGAGGAGAACCGCTTCGATGACCGCGTCGTCGTACGAGCCTCCTTCCGCCTGGACCGCAAAGAGCACTGCCTTCCCGCTGGGTAGAAACCACGGCCAGAGATGACTCTGCTCTCCTTCGCTCAACTGCGTGAGCTCGACCGGAGTCCCGCCAGAGGCAGGGACGCGATAGAGCCCGGTCGCGTTCGTTGGGGTATAGACGATCGTCTCGTCGGGTCCCCAGGTGCCGCCGCGAAAGGAGCTGACCTCCGCAATCGTGAGCGCCGCGCCACCACTGACCGACACCTTCTTGAGAGAACGGCCGGAGCGAAACGCCAGCCACTGCCCGTCGGGGCGAGAAGAAAGGGGCAGAAGCGCCTTCTGTGCCGCTGAGCGGCGTGGCTTCCAGGCTGTCGAGGGATCGGATGTAGAGCTGGCGCTCCTGGCCGCCTGCCTGCCCCACGAAGGCCAGCATCTTTCCGTCTGGAGAAAGCACTGCCCACGAGTACGATCCCGGGGCGAGTTGATAATCGCCAGCCCCGAGATTCACCGAAAGCCTCACGGTTAGTTCAGGCGCGCTGACCGTCTGCCAGAAAAGCCACAGTGTCGCCAAGAAGGCGACGGCGAAGACGCCAGCGAGGGCCTGCCATACTCTGGGAATCCGAGCCCTGGCCGCCTTCGATGCCACGGCGGTTTCCGGCTCGGAGAGGATTTCCCGAATCTCGAAGCGAACGTCACCGATGGCCTGGAGCCGCTCCTTGCGATCTTTCGTCAGGCAGCGCCGGAGTAGCTTGATCACCGAGGGCGGAACGTTCGCGGGAAGCGCCTTCCAGTCCGGCTCGCTCCTGATGACCGCGGCAAGGACATCGGAGACATCCGCGCCGGGAAACGCCTTCTTCCCCGTGAGCATCTCGTAGAGCACCGCACCGAAAGAGAAGATGTCGGTGCGTTTGTCCACCGCCTTCCCTCGCGCCTGCTCGGGGCTCATGTAGATGGCGGTGCCAAGAATGACGCCCGCCTGCGTCTCGTCTCGGCTCAACGTGGGGGATTGCGAGAGATCACTCTCGGGTATGTCGTCCCCAAAGGCCTTGGCGAGGCCGAAGTCGAGCACCTTCACCTGGCCCTCGGGGGTGATCTTGACGTTGCCGGGCTTCAGGTCGCGATGGATGACGCCGTGCTCGTGTGCGTCCTCGAGGGCTTCGGCGATCTGCTGCGAGATGGCGAGGGCCTCGTTGACGGGGATCGGCCCGCGGGCGATGCGCTCGGCGAGTGTTTTCCCCTCGATCACCTCCATGACCAGGAACGGCTTGCCCTCGGCTTCTTCGAGGCCGTGGAGCGTGGCTATCCCTGGATGATTCAGCCCTGCGAGCAGCCGTGCTTCGCGCTCGAAGCGGGCCAGCTTCTGCGGATGCTGCGTGAACTCTTCAGGGAGGACCTTGATCGCGACTTCGCGCCCGAGCTTCGAGTCGCGGGCGCGATACACCTCGCCCATGCCGCCCGCGCCGATCTGGGCGGTGACTTCGTACGGACCGAGCCGGGTTCCGGCGGCGAGGGCCATGGGTTGTCCTGCTTGGTGTCGGGAGATTGTAGCGGGGAAAGGGCCTGGGGATGCGATCCGGGCGCTCGAGCACGGCGTGGAGCTCCGCGCTGGCAGTGAACTGAACCCTGAACCCTCTGCGGCGCCAGCGGAATGACCAACCGCGTCCGTAGCGACGTCGCCAGCTGCCGCGCAGCCGCGACGACGACTCTGCCCAGGCAGAGTTCGGGAAGCGGCCAAGGCAGGTCGCGGACGGTCTCCAGGCGAGGCGGGCGAGGTACCCGCGCAAGTGGCGCATCTTGAAGAACAGCGGCCGGAGCATCCTATGCAACCGGCGCCGCGGCCGAGGGATCGGCCGATGCGGCGTCCGGTCCGGACCCCACGGTCGTGGATGCGGACCACTACACGGTCGATCACGAGAGCGACCGCCTGCGCGTCATTCGGATCCAGTACGGGCCGGGCGAAGAGTCGCTGATGCACTACCACGCGGAGGGGATGGCCGTCTTCCTGACCCCGGCGCACGCGAGCTTCGAGATGCCCGACGGAACGACCCAGGAGGTCGAGGTCGAGGCCGGCCAGACGATGCTCTCGCCGGCGGGCCAGCACAAGCCGCGCAACCTGGGCGACAAGCCCTTCGAGGTCATCCAGATCGAGCTGAAGTAGAGGCTGATGGGCTGCCCCAGGAGGGGACCCTAGCGGCCGAGTCGCGCTACGAGGAGACGGACGAGAAGCTCGCATCCACGCGCCGCTGACCTCGACGAGGGTACGATCCTCGCGAACGCACGCCGGGAGTGCGTGAAGACCGTGACCTGCGCCGGAGAAACGGAGGGGCCGCGGCCGAGCCGCGACCCCTCCCCCGGTCTACCCTTCGGTCTCCGACTTGCGCGGCTGGATCGGCGTCCAGCCCGGCGCGGGCTCGGAGACGACCGTGTTCCGCAGCGTGCCGAGGTTGCCGATCGAGATCTCGACCGTCTCGCCGACCTTGAAGGGCATCGAGGGGCTGGGGACGCCGGTCGAGACGTAGTCCCCCGGCTCCAGCGTCATGCGCTCGCTCAGGTAGGACAGCGACTCCTCCAGGGAGAAGGTCAGCCTGCCGGTGTTGCCGTTCTTGTGAGGCCACTCGTGGAGCACGCCGTCGACCTTCGCGACCAGATCGAGGTCGGCGTGGTTCGGGATGTCCTCGAGCAGCGTGATGTAAGGGCCCACCGGCGTGAAGGTGTCGAGCCCCTTACTCATGTTGCTGCCCTGGGAGCGGTGTTGTCCGGCCGGAAGGTCGCGCGCGCTCATGTCATTGAAGTTCAGGAAGCCGAAGACGTAGTTCATCGCCTCGTCCTGTGTGATGAACTTGGCCCGCTTCCCGATGATGACCGCGCACTCCGGCTCGTAGACGCCGCGGGTCAGCAGCCCGCGCAAGTTGATGTTCTCCCCGTGTCCGAGCAGCGACGACGGCGGCTTGAGGAAGAAGCTCGGGAACTCGACGGCGTCGTAGTTGCCCGGGGTGCCGTCGGGATTCGGGCGCAGGTAGGCGCCGGCGCCGGCCAGGACCTTCGTCGCGTTGGGGACTGGGGGGAGATAGCTGATGCCGTTCGACGGGTGGAAGATGCGGTGCGCGCCGCCCGGATCTGTGAAGTCGCTGCCCGACCGCAGCCGGGTGATCGTGTTGTGCACTGTCTTGACGGCCGCCACCGACGCGTCGCCCGCCTCGATCAGCGACCGCATGTCGATCGGAATCGGCGCCAGCCCCGCGACCTCCGGCGCCCCGGTCTTGACCATGTACAGGAGGGCGTTGTGCACGTCGACGACGTCCTGCTCGCCGTTGCCGCGCGTCGTGCCGAGCCGCGGGCCGCTGCTTCCGACCTCGAACGTCAGCAGCCTGAAGGTCGCTTCGGATTGCTGAGCGAGCGCATCGACCGCGGGGAGCACCAGTGCCACCAGCGCCACGACTGCCGCGAGCGCCATCCTCCGGAACGCATGCTTACGCCTCATCATCACTTCCATCGCCCTCATCTCCCCAGTGTGTGCAGTTAGAGCCCGGCCGATCAACTCGGGGGCGTTCGGTTTCTTGGATTCTGAGCGCCACCATACACCGATCCGCTAGCGCTCGGCCAGCGGCAGGCTCTGGCGGCCGCTGGCCCGAGATCTGCGGCCCAGCAACGGGTCAATCCGTGGGGACCCGGCGCTTCCACTCTTCGGTCCAGTTCAGAACCACGCGGATCTGCGACGTCGCTTCTTGCTCGCTCTCGTTGATCATCACGAGGTGCTCACCGTCGGAGGTCACGTCGTAGTTGTGGCCGTAGCCGCCGTAGGGGTCCACCGCGTAGCGGCCGCGAAGGGCGCTCATGTCACTGGATTCGTTGGACATTCCTCGTGACGTTTGCTAAGAGCTTGTTGCTTCTCGACTGGAGGAAAGAAACGTGAAACGCACTTTTCCTCACCCCGCTGCCGTCACCCTGCTTTCACTCTTGACCGCATCGTGGCTCGGGTTAGGTATGAACGGCGAGGGTGCCCAAGAACCGGCCCCCGATGTTCTGGTTGTGGGTGCCGGAATCTCCGGCCTATCGGCGGCACTCGAGGCGGCCCAGGCCGGTGTGAGAGTCGAAGTCGTGGATATGTGGTCGATCTTTGGCGGCCACGCTGTCGTGTCTCAGGGAGGGCTCTGCATCGCGGCGACGCCGGTACAAGAAGAACGAGGGATCGAAGACTCGCCCGATCTCGCCTACCGCGACTTCGTGGAGTGGGGTGGCGATCCCGATACGGAATGGGTGCGTTTCTATGTCGACAATTCTCGGGAGCTCATCTACGACTGGCTCACCGAAATGGGCGTCACCTTCGATGGCGTTGGCCGACCCGCGGGAAACACCGTGCCACGCTTTCACCGGACAAACGGGCGCGGTCTGGGATTGGTGAGCCCAATCTATCGGGAGTGCGTGCGCCATCCCAACATCAGCTTTCGTTGGAACTTCAAAGTCAGCGGATTGCTCGCGGAAGGGGGGCGGGTGGTGGGCATTCGCGGCGAGCGGCTGCGTTCCGGCGAAATCGAAGAGCTTCGCGCGCCCATCGTGATTCTGGCGACCGGTGGTTTCCAGAGCAACCTCGAGATGGTGCGCGCGTTTTGGCCAGACAACCTTCCTTTCCCGGGCAACTTTCTTGTTGGTTCCGGGCTCAACTCCCTGGGATCCGGGCACGAGGTCGCTCGCGCCGCCGGGGCCGCGTATCACCGTATGGATCACCAGTGGAACTATTCCAGGGGTCTTCCCGATCCCCGTTATCCCGGGACCAGAAGAGAGCTGAATGCCACCAATGGGCAGTCCCTCTGGGTCAACGCCCAGGCCAAGCGTTTCGTCAACGAGCGGGGCAGCACGAAGGTGCGGTTCGCCGCCCTGCTGAAACAAAGCCCAACGACATATTGGGCTATCTTCGACGAAAACACGAAGCGGAACTTCTCCGTTTCGGGCTCCGACTGGGGTGATTTTTCGACGATCCAACGCGTCATCTTCGATAACAAAGACCTGGTCGAATCGTCGGATAGTATCGAGGCTTTAGCGGAGCTCGTGGAGCTCCATCCGAAAACACTGGCCGAGACCGTGAAGCGTTACAACACCCTCGTCGATGGAGGTGTCGACGAGGATTTCCAACGATTCGACGAAAGCAGCACAGCGAAACCGCTTCGGATCGACCAGCCGCCTTACTACGCGGTACAGTTCTTTCCTCTCACGCGGAAGAGTATGGGCGGTGTGGCCATCGATCGCTCCTGCCGTGTGCTAGACCAGAGCAGGAGCCCCATCGAAGGACTCTACGCCGTGGGCGAGCTCACCGGATTCGGCGGTATCAACGGCTGGGCTGGACTGGAAGGGACGTTTCTCGGTCCTTCCATCGTGACCGGTAGGGTTGCTGGACGCGTAGTTGCCAAGGAGCTTAGTCACCGGCGTGCGCTCGAGGCGTCTCCTCTGGTGCCGGAGCCGACGGCGCCGCCGGGCTCGGAGATTGCGAACCAGGCGGCTTGCTCAACCTGCCACGATCTGCCCCGGCTGTTGCAGGAGGATCGTCCCGGATACTCCCACTTCAACAAGGTGCATGGCGTTGTGATGGAGCGGGAGTACAGCTGCGGGCAATGTCATTCGGAGCTCTCGCCCTACGACGGGATGGCTCACGTCATCGATCGGCTGTCTCAGATCCACAACTGCATGTTTTGCCACGTCGCTGAGGAGCGGGAATAGCTCAGAGGTTCATCTCCAGGCCGAAAAGCGGCGTGACCTTGTCTCGCAGCCCGTTGGCGTTGAGTTCGAAGAGCACGTTGACGGTACCGGACCTACGACGTCGCCCATCCCACCCTTCCCGAGAGGGGCGAGGATATCGAGGACGCCGAGGCGGGTTCCGGCGGCGAGGGGCATCCTTATATCCATCCTGAGGATGCCGGGATTCTACTGGTCAGATGGGGAAGTGGTGCTGCGCCAGACGTCCAGAAAGTAGAGCGTCGGAGCCCCGTTCAGGAGATGCCTTGGGCGGGTCCCGCCGGGTGTACGATTGCGCCCAAACACGGCGAGATCGAATCCGCACAAGCGTGGCGTCGTAATCCGGCGTTGAGTGCGAACACCGGCTCGAACCGAAACGAGATGATCGGCCACACCGTCTCTCACTAACGGATCGTCGAGAAGCTCGGCGGCGGAGGGATGGGTGTGGTCTACCGGGCCGAGGACACGCACCTAGGCCGTCAGGTCGCGCTGAAGTTCCTCCCCGAGAAGTTCTTCGACAACCCGATCGCCGGGGAGCGATTCCAGCGAGAAGCCCGCGCTGCGTCCGCCCTCAACCACCCCCACATCTGCACGATCCACGACATCGCCGAGCACGAGGGGCAGCCCTTCATCAGCATGGAGCTGATGGAGGGCGAGACGCTCAGGCACCGCATCGCAGACAAGCCGATCGAGACGGCAGAGCTGCTGGACCTGGCGATCCAGATCACCGATGCCCTTGACGCGGCTCACAGCAAGGGGATCGTCCACCGCGACATCAAGCCCGCGAACATCTTCGTGACCGAGCGCGGTGATGCCAAGCTGCTGGACTTCGGACTCGCGAAGGTTACCGAGAGGGGCGAAACGTTGGACACACAGGCCCAGACCGAAGAGCATCTGACGAGCCCAGGCACATCTGTCGGCACAGTGGCCTACATGTCGCCCGAACAGCTTCGCGGCAAGGAAACCGGCCCGCGCTCTGACGTCTTCTCGCTGGGTGTCGTGCTCTACGAGATGGCCACCGGCGAGCATCCGTTCAAGCGCGAGTCGCACATGGATACGGCGGCCGCGATCCTCAACGAGCCGCCGCCGGTCGACCGGTTATCGAGCGCCGTTCCGAAGAACGTCGAGACGACGATCGAGAAGATGCTGGCCAAGGAAGTGGGTGGACGTCCGGAATCGATCAAGCAAGTCACCCGCGAGCTCGAGGCGTGCCGCGCGCAACTTGCCGGTCCCGCGAGCCTCGGCGGACAATTGTCGGTCCTCGGGCAGATGCTGCGCCGCCCGGCGATCGCTATCCCGGTTCTGCTCGTAGTGATAGCCGGAGCCTTCCTCGCATATCGGGTAACGGATCGAGCCACGCAGGTGTGGTGGGCGCGCGAGGATGCGCTACCAGAAATCGGTCGTCTGGCGGATACGGACGACTACCTCGCCGCTTACACCCTGGCAGCCGAGGCCGAGCGTTACATTGGCGACGACCCTGTCCTTTCGGACTTGCGCGCCAAGGTTTCGTTGACCGGTTCGCTGGTGACGGAGCCCTCGGGTGCCGACATCTACTACCGCGTGTACGACGCGCTCGGCGAGCCCTGGACACATCTGGGACAGAGCCCCGTCAGCTTCAGGATAGCCAAGGGTATCTACCGGTGGAGAATCGAGAAGCAGGGCTACGACACGGTCGACTCCGCCCGGGACTGGCGCACCGTCACGACGCGGAAACTAACCGTGTCGCTGAATGAAGAGGGGACCGTTTACCCCGGGATGGTGGAGGTTCCACCGAGAAGCCTCAACCTGGAGCTGGCGGGCTTCAACTACCAGGAGAATTGGACAACGGTCTCGCCCGCCTACTTCGTAGACAGGTTCGAGGTAACGAATCGCGAGTTCAAGGAATTCGTTGACAGCGGCGGTTACAGAAATCGGGACTACTGGAAGCATGAGTTCGTCACGAACGGACACTCTCGTGGGAGCAGGCCATAGACCGGCTCCGCGACACGACAGGGCGGCCCGGACCCTCTACTTGGGAGGGGGGATCGTATCCACTGGGGCGCGAGGACTACCCGGTCGCGGGCGTGAGCTGGTACGAGGCTGCCGCCTACGCTGAGTTTCGCGGTAGAAACCTGCCCACCCTCTATCACTGGCTCGGGGCGGCGAGAGTGCGCAAGGCCGACCTAGTGGCTCCGCTCGGCAACTTCCTGAGCGACGGGCCGGTGCCAGTCGGAAGCAGTGAGTCCGTCAGCCCGTCGGGCACTCACGACATGGCAGGCAACGTGAAGGAATGGTGCTGGAACCGCTCGGAGACCTCGGACCGCTACATTCTTGGTGGCGCGTGGATCGACGATACGTACATGTTCACCTATCCGGAGGCCCGGCCGCCGATGGATCGTTCTGCGGTAAACGGTTTCCGCACCGTGACCTACCCGAACGGCGAGCCCGACGCGGAGATGGCCCGAGCGATTCCCGTGCCGAACCGCAACTACGTGGCGCCGGATCCCGTTGACGACGCAGTGTTCCGTCTATACGCCCGGCAGTACTACTACGACCCGACTCCTCTGGATGCCGTCGTGGAAACCCGGGACAACGAAAGCTTCGAGCATTGGACCCGGGAAAAGATCGAGTTCAACGCCGCCTACGGCGATGAGCGAATGACCGCGTATCTGTTTCTGCCGAAAGACGTGAGTCCTCCGTACCAGCCCGTGCTCTATTTGCCGGGCTCGGGCGCGATATTTGAATCGTCCAGCGAGAACCTGGGGCCGGGGTTCCGAGGTGATTTCATCATCATGAGCGGACGGGCGTTCGCCTATCCCATTTACAAGTCGACCTACGAACGGCAAGACGGTCTCGGCGAAACGTGGCCCGACGCTACCCGCTCGTTCACCGAACACGTAATCATGTGGGTGAACGACTTGCGGAGAACCATCGACTACCTGGCGACACGGGACGAAGAGTTCGATATGCAGCGCCTCGGTTACTACGGCTTCAGCTGGGGCGGGCGCATGGGTCCTCTCGTCCTTGCCATGGAGGAGCGCCTGACGTTAGGGATCATGGAGTCGGGCGCGCTTTCGCTCCGCGACGCGCAACCGGAGGCACATCAGGCGCACTTTGCCCCCCGGGTAACCGTCCCCGTGCTGATGCTCAATGGCGAATGGGATTTCCTCGAGCCGGTCGACACAGCGCAGACGCCTCTTTTCGAGCTCCTCGGGACGCCCGCAGAAGACAAAGGACCACATTCTCTTCAAAGCGGGCCATTCGCCGCTGCCACGAAACCAGGTGACCCAGGCTACTCTCGAGTGGCTGGACAAGTACCTGGGGACTGTCCGTTAGACGCGCAGCCTCCGCTAGCGACCGACGTACTTGCCCTTCTCGTGTGCGGCTTCCAGAGCCTCGGCGATCTGCTTCGCGATGGGGAGGGCCTCATCGACGGGGATCGCCCCCTGCGCGATGCGGTCAGCGAGCGTCGGTCCTTCCACCAGCTCCATCACGAGCGCCTTCACGCCGTCGGCTTCTTCGAGGCCGTAGATCGCAGCGATGTGGGGATGGTTCAGCGAGGCGAGCACTTCGGCTTCGCGCTGGAACCGCGCCAGGCGATCCACATCGGCGGCGACGGACTCGGGCAGCACTTCGAGTGTCATCTTCTTCACAGAGGGACTTGATGCGTCATTCGCGGACCACGTCCATCACCCATATATCTCCGAGGTCCTCCCACCAGCTGAAATAGACGTACTCTCCGTCCGTTGCCAGAGTGGTTGGTCCCATCGTTAGCCGCTTTCCTAAGAGATCCGTCACTGGGCGCTCGGTGCCTTCTTCAAGGGAAATCTCCCAGATGTGCGATTGGAAGTCAGGAAAGTAGACCCACTTTCCGTCGAGTGACCATCTCGGGTATCCGCCGACCCCCTTGCTCAACTGCTCCGGCTCTCCGCCCGTTGTCGGGAGCCGCCACAGGTGATACTCGCCTGTCCGATTCGAACCGAAGACCAACCACTTCCCGTCCGGCGACCACTGGGGAAACCTATCCCTCCCAGGATGCTCCGTCAGACGCCGAGCCTCGACGCCTTCGACTGGAATCACCCAGATGTCCTGGTTGCCCTCTTGTACGGATTCAAAGGCCAGCTCGCGACCATCGGGCGACCAGGCCGGAAAAGTGTCCTGAGTCTCATCGTGCGTCACCTGCCGAGCCGCACCGCCGCTGACCGGCATCACCCAGATGTCCCGATTGCCACTGCGCAATGAGTAGAAAGCGATATCCTCTCCATTCGAGGACCATATGGGGGCCCAGTCCGGCATGGGCTCGGTCGTCAGTTGCTGCATCTCACCGCCTTCGACCGGCATGATCCATAGATCGTGGTTCCCGCTACGATCGGAGTTGAAGAGCAGACGTTGCCCGTTCGGCGAGACATCGACGGAGTCGATGTACGCTTGGTCGAACGTCAGTTGTTCCGCATCGTCCCAGGTCGCTGGACGGTCCGCCAGGATCGGGACGCGCCATAGATTGGCTAACGGCCTCCCCTTCGAATAGGCCAGCTTCGTTTCGTCTCGGTAAAAGGCAACGCTCCGGATAACGAGTCCCGCCGTCAGAGGCTGCGGATCTTCAGCCGGTCTCCCGTCTTCTGTCATCGGCTGGCCCCAGAGATCCATGCTCCCGCCACGGTTCGAAACGTAATAGAGCGTGCGCCCATCCCCGGACCAGGCCGGGTTCCAGACTTTCGTTCGTCCATCGGTTACCTCGAAGACCTCCCCATCCGACACGCGGAGGACTAGCAGCTGACCGGTCTCATAGCCGCGGCCGTCAGCATCCACATAGGCGACAACTCTCTCGTCGGGAGACCAGCCAAGGTCGAAGCGGCCCACCCCTTGACCCGGCAGGGGTACACGTTGGGTCTCACCGCCGCGCAAGGAGAGAATCTCCACGAAGTTCTCGTCCCCCTCGCGCACCGGATAGGCGAGCATCGTCCCATCTCCAGACCACTGTGGAACTCCAAAAGGAATGACACCCGTCGCCACCTTGCGAGGGGCACCCGGTAACGCGGACATGACGAATAGGCCCCCGCCATCTCGCGCGGAGAAAAACGCAATCTCACTTCCATCGGTGAGACCAGCTCGGAAAACCGTCGTCTCCGACATGGTCCGAGGTTCGGTTTAGCGATTGCCCACTCCCCACCTGCTTCACCCAGATGTCCGCGTTCCCGTTTCCCCAGGGGGCCGCGTCCCCGTCAGAGTGATAAGCCAGAGTCCGTCCATCCGGGGACCAGGAGGAAAAGTCTTCCACGCCGACATCGATGGTGACTTGGACGGGATTCGCGAGTCGAAGAACTCCTTCATCGGATGGCCTCATTGCCATCCAGGCCACTGCGAACAGTGCGATGACAACCGCCGTCGCAGCCGTCCTGCGCCACCCGGCAGGCTTCGCCGGAGACGGCGAGCCAGCGGTAGCCACCTCACTCCCACCGTCGATCGTTTCCTCGATCTCGATGCGAGCGTCGCCGATGTCGTGGAGGTGGTTGCGCACGTCCTTACGCAGGCAGCGATGCAGCAGGTTGCTCAGCTTGCGGGGGGTGTTCACGGGCAGCCGTGTCCAATCGGGCTCTTCCTTCAGAATCGACGCGAGCGTGTCCGAGACCGTCTCTCCCGTGAAGAGACGCTGGCCCGTCAGCATCTCGTACAGCACGACGCCGAACGACCACACGTCGGCGCGCTTATCCACGGGCTTGCCCCGCGCCTGTTCGGGTGACATGTACGCTGCCGTGCCGAGGATGACGCCCGCCTGCGTCGCCCGGGCCGACATCGTCGGTCGAGTGGGACACATCCGGCGATGACGCGCCCGCTGGCTCCAGCGCCTTGGCCAAACCGAAATCCAGCACCTTCACCGTGCCGTCTTCGCGGACCTTGACGTTCGCTGGCTTCAGGTCGCGATGGATGATGCCGTGCTCGTGGGCTTCTTCGAGCGCCTCCGCGATCTGCTTCGCGATGGGGATGGCTTCATCGACGGGGATCGCCCCCTGCGCGATGCGGTCGGCGAGCGTCGGGCCTTCCACCAGCTCCATCACGAGGGCCTTCACGCCGTCGGCTTCTTCGAGGCCGTAGATCGCTGCGATGTGGGGATGATTCAGTGACGCCAGCACTTCGGCTTCGCGCTGGAACCGCGCCAGGCGATCCACATCGGCAGCCACTGACTCGGGCAGCACCTTGATGGCGACCTGGCGCTTCAGCTTCGTGTCGGTCGCCTGATACACCTCGCCCATACCGCCCACGCCGATCTGGGCGGTGACTTCATACGGGCCGAGGCGGGTTCCGGCTTCGAGGGGCATTGGGACTGTGCCCCGGCCTCGGACGAAGCAGCCTCCTCACGCCGGATCAGTAGCCGCCAGCCGTCGTTGCTCATGGTCCGAGGCTACAGACCGATCACGGCTGCGGGCGGCGGCTCGTCACGGTTCCACAACTGCCACAAACACCAGTTCCGCCGGACACCTTCGGACCACTCCCTGAACCTGCGGGCGTTACGGTGAGCGAGAAGTCGAGAGTGGGAGCGAAGAGGCTCGGCAAGGAACTCACCATGACGGAAAGCCTTGAATGACACGGATGGACTTGGGGTGGCAAGCAGACAAGTCTCTTCTTCCAGATCCTCAAGGAAACGTTGGATTCGGGGCCACACGATGTCGCACAAACAGCCGACCGTAGAGCTTGGATTGCGGACAACGAGTTTCGATTCCGAGGGGCGCTTCTGGTCGCGTATGTTGCCTACGTCGAAGGCATTCTTGGGCGCAGTTGGATCAAGACCCATGGCAAGCGAGAGAGACGCGAGCTGATCGCGCTCCGCAGCATCCGCCATGCGATTACGCATCACGACGACGACCTGAAGCGGCTGCATCGGAACAAGCCTGGGCAGCCCGCTGCCCCGCGCAGGTATGTCGCACGGTTCGCCTCCGACTTGCGACGCCAGCGCGTCAGAGACCCACCGTCAGGACAACCAGTCCCCAACTACATCGACGTGAGTCGTGCCGGGTTCGTCCGCCTCGAACCAAACGCCCCAGGTCGCCTGTGTGCATTGATGCTTCGGATCTTGAGACGGGCGGGGCGAAACGCCGCCCCGAGATAGGTGCTCACCGACGCCGAAGCCGACGAGATCCGCAAGGGCGTCGAGAGCGGGCTACGCGGGCCGGTAGTCATCGAGTGGGTTTGCCAACTGCTCGATGGAGAGTGGGCTTCGTCGACAGCACTTCCTATCCAACACGATTCGATTCGGGGTTCTTGTTCAGAAGTTGAAGTTCACTCCGGCAGACACACCAAAGCCGGATAAATCATCTAAATCACTACCAGCGCTTCGGAGATACGTGGCTTCAACGGGAATCGAAGTCAGGCGGGTCACCTCGAGGTTCACACCACCACCTAGACCGAACCCAAAGCCGTATTCGTAAAGCACCATAGGCTCTCCGAGCATCTGCTGAACGAGATAGACGTTCGCTTGAAGATAGGGGACAACTCTTCTTCCCTTCGACGCATTGACGCGTATTCCCGGACCGACGAAACCACCTGCCACTTTGCCGTCCCCAGATGTTGCGGTGGGCCCGCGAGCTATCCAGTATCTCCCCTCTGCGACAAGGTCGATCTGTGGATTTAACGAGTAGCGGTACCTCAAGATGGTTTGACCGTCGCTGCGTTCGACGCGGAAACCCAGATTCCCAAGCTCAATGACATCCGTTGAAGGACCGAAAAGACCCCCCTGAACCCCGACGTGATATCTTCTTAGCTTTTGTTGGGGTGGGTTGGCGTCGTCGTCGGCTGTGGTCTGCGTGGGCCGCTGGCTCACCACCGCGCGCCACGACGGTTCGATCGCGTCGAGCTCGAGGGCAAATGTCTGGGGCGGAATGAGGTCGCCCGGCCGCTGCCACGGCGCGACGTGATTGTCGAGCATCCGAGGCGTGACCCGATCGACGTCTTTGCTGTCTGCGTGCGCCCCTTGCGCGTTCGACGCTTCAACGCTTGGCTGCGCCCCTGCCGTAGAGGACCCGATGAGTGCCGCCAGCACTACAGAGTGAGCGACTAGCGGTGGTGCTTTCAACCTCATGCGTTCTCTCCCGAAACTAGGATGGATCTGGAATGAGTGCCACGCGAGTGCTGTTGTGGCACTTTCGAAGGTGTCACACCTCGAGGCTTCCGTCGTGCAGTCGCGGACGAGACACAGGGCAGGGCAACCCGGACTGCTTTGCCGCGCTTCGCGTGGGCAGCGGGCCCGACACAGCTGTTGGAGGCGACCCCGAATTCACCGGGACCAGTCGCCTCGCAGAACCTGTCGGTCCGCGCGGCGTTCATTCGACGCTGCGATCGACCGACGCGAGCCGGCGGACCCGCCGGCAGAGCTCCTCGCGATCGATCAGGCAGGCGCGCAGCTGCGCCCAGCCGCCGGGCGGTTCGGGCTGCGACTCCACCCACGCGCTCAGCTCGGCGGCGGCCGCGCCGAGGTCCCCGACCGCCATCAGCAGCTCGATCCGAAACTGCCGCAGCGGCCTCGACGGATGCCCCGCCCAGACGGCGCTGGTGTCGAGCCAGAGCCGGGCGTGATCGGCGGAGAGGGCGGACGCGACCAGCAGGCCCGGAGCGTAGTCCACGACGAGGTGCTCGGCGAGCGCGAAGCGATCCCGTTCCAGGAGACTCCGGAGGCGCGCCGCGAGGGCGGCGGCCGGGAGCGGAGGGCGCGCCAGGTCGCCGGCAGCGATCGCGGACTCCGCGCGCGGATCCTCGCCCAGCTCGGGCTGCAGGAGGAGGAGCGCCGTGGTCCACGCCTCGTGGACGGCCGCGACCCGCATCCTGCGTCGAGCGAGGGTCTCGAGGGTGCTAGGAGCATCGACGCGCTCTGGGTGGCGCTCGGCGAAGTCGCTCCACAGCAGGGTGGGCGAGGCGAACAGGCGCTCGTCCAGGAGGTCGACCATCGCGACCCGGCTGCCCGAGAAGAGGTGCCGCGGTGCGCGGTGCTCGAGGAGGCGGTTGTCGTCGGTGTTGCGCTCGGAGGTCTGCTGCGCGATGGCGTCCACGGTCGCGGGAGAGAGGCGCTGGAGCGCCAGCACTGTGGCCAGGTCCCCGACCCCCACCTGCTCCAGCCGTCGCCGCACGGCGGGGTGGTGGGCGCGCTCCAAGGCCGCGCTCCAGTCCGGGCGCAAGGGCGCGCGGGCTCCCAGCAGCAGCAGGTCCCGGCTCTGCGTCTGGAAGACGTAGACGTGGGGGAAGGCGTCGCGGAAGGTGCTGAGCGCGACGCCGAAGGTCGCGTCGTCGAGTTTGTAGCTCTGGAGCCACTGGGCGTAGAGCCCGCCGGGGCGGAGCCGCCGCACCGCTCGCCGGTAGAAGTCCAGGCTGAACAGGCCGCCCATGCCCGCCATCCACGGGTTCGATGGCTCCGAGACGATCAGGTCGTAGGCCCCCGCGCCGTGGGAGATCACGTGCCGCGCGTCGGCTGCGATCAGGCGCGACCGCGGGTCCCGCAGCGGGTCGCCGTTCCAGCGCCGGAACAGCTTCGTCGCTTCCGGCATGGTGCCCACGAGTTCCACGACGTCGACCCGCTCGACCGGGTGGTCGAGGACCGCCGACACGGTGATGCCGCTGGCGAGCCCCACGACGAGCACGTCCCGGGCGCCGGGGTGCAGCAGGGGCGGGATCGCCCCGAGGAGCACCTGGGTGGGCAGGTCGCCCCGGGAGCTGGCATCCACCTTGCCGTTCACCAACAGGCTCCGCTCGACCTCTCCGGAGCGCTCGATGTCGTAGACAGCCAGGTGCGCGGCGGGATCGTCCCGGAACAGCAGCAGCTCGACGCTCGCCAGGCGCTCGCGGGTGTCGGCCAGTGAAGGCGCCGCGGCGAGCCTGCGGAAGGGGCTGATCACGAGCCACTCCCGCACCCAGGGCCCCGAGCTCACGTCGTGGGCCACGAGCAGGGCGACCGCCGCCGCCGCGGTCAGCGCGCCGCGGCCCCGGGCGCCCAGCCGCAGGGTGACAATCGCGAGCCCGAGCAGCGCCGAGCCGAGCGCCGCCGTCCGGAACAGCCGCTCCACGCCGAGCAGGGGAAGCAGCCACAGTCCCGTGACCAGGGCCCCGGCCACGTTGCCCAGGGTGTTCCAGGCGTAGCAGCGTCCCGACAGCCGGCCGAGTCCGCCCAGGGAGGCGGCCAGTCCCTTGATCAGGAGGGGCAGCGACATGCCGGCGAGGAACGTCGCCGGAAGCAGCAGCGCCGCGCACAGCAGGAGCTTGGCGATCGTGTAGCCGGCGTATCCGGCCGCGGTCGGCGCGAACGCGTGCAGTAGTTGAGCGAACAGCCAGGGGAGATACGGGTAGAACGGCAGCGGCAGCAGCACCGCGACGCCGACGCCGAGCTGGACCAGGCCGAAGGCGGCCAGCGGATCGGGGATGCTGTCCTCCCGGCGCGACAGCCACAGGCTTCCCAGCCCGATCCCCGCGACGAAGGCAGCCAGCATCACCGCGAACGAGTGGGTGCTCGAGCCGATCACGAGGCCCAGGAAGCGCGTCCAGGCCAGCTCCAGCGAAAAGGCGAGAAAGCCCGCCCCGAGCGCGGCGGCGAGCCCCGCGCGCACGAGCGCCCGGGTCGGTCGGAGTGGCTGCGGCGACGCCTCGCCGCTAGCGCTCGCCTCGTCGGCGGGAGCGCGTCGCGACGCGGCGGCGAGGGCCGCCGACGCCGCGGCCAGGGCCAGGTTCGAGCAACCCAGCAGCCACACGCTGCCCTGCATTCCGAGCCGGGGGATCAGCAGGAACGCGGCGAGCAGCGAACCGGCAGCGGCACCGAGCGCGTTCACGGCGTAGGCCTCGGACGCCCGACGCCCGGCCAGCCGGAGGCTCGCCGTCGCGTGCCGCAGCACGGCGGGGTAGGTCCCGCCCATCAGCAGCGTCGGCGGCAGCAGCAGGGCGCTCGCCGCCAGCGCCCTGGGCCACGCCGTCCCAGACGCGGCCAGTGCTTCCGGCGATGCGGCGATCCAGCGGCCGTACGCCTCGGCAACCCACGACTGCAGGACGGGGTAGGCGAAGGCGTAGAGGCCGATGCCCGCCTCGAGCGCCGCAAACAGGGCGAGGGGCCGGGGGACGCGGTCGGCGAGCCGCCCGAGCCACGCGCTGCCCATAGCGAGACCTCCCATGAAAGCGGCCAGCGTCGCCGCGTAGGAGTAGGCACTCACGCCGATGAAGTCGAGCAGGTACCGGCTCCACACGACCTGGTAGCTCAGGCTCAGGGCTCCCGACAGCGCAAAGAGGCCGAGGACGAGCGCCAGCGCCGTGCGGTCCGACACCCGGCGGCGGAGGTATGAGAGCACGGCTGAGTCTAGGCCGGCTGTGGATCCGAGGCGCCGAGGAGGGTGCTCTGGCCGCGCAAAGGGCGCTGGCTACGAGCCTATCCCGCCCTTGTGGTTTTGTTTCAGACGTAGCACCGCTACCCAGCTGCGCGGGTCGCCATCGGCGGAGCCCGGTCTGGTTCCCTCCCAACGTGATCGACGTGGCTACCGACGTGGGATGCGCTCGCCCCCGTGCAGCGAGATGGGCGGGCCGAGCCCTGGCTACTGCTTCAGATCGAGCGCCATGATCGTGCGTCTGTCCCGGAGGTACATCTTCGTGCCGACGGGCGTCGGCACCGTCCACGCCTTGTTGGTGAGGACGCTCGCTCGCGCGAGGACGTTCAACCCTTCGCCGGTTACGGTCGCCAGGGCCAGAGTTCCGTCCTCGTCCAGAATGACGAGCTTGTCGTCTGCATAGAGAAACGTCGAGCGTGAGAACTGCCGGTCGCGCCAAACGACGTCTCCGGTCATCGCGTCGAGGGCGGTCACGATCACACCTCCGGAGTCGCCGCTCGACCCAATCACGAGACTGCCAAGACGGATAACCGTGCCGAATTGAACTCGCAGCCGGGGACTGAACCACAGCTCTCGGACGACGGTTCGATCCCCTGCACGCGCAAGCTCGAGCATGCGAGCTCCACCGTCGTAGGCGGACGAGACGAGGAGGAGATGGTCCTCGCTCCACACGGGCGTGCTGATATTCATGTCGCCGTGGGTATCGTGCGGGTGGCTCCAAAGCAGCCTCCCAGTCGCGGGATCGAGGCCATTCACGTCCTGTCCACCAAAGACCACTAGCTGCTCCTCGCCTTCCATGTCGATCAAGATGGGTGACGCGGGAGAGATGTTGAAATCTCCGCTCTTCCATGCCACCGAGCCGTCGCGTCGATCGAAGGCCATCACCGCTTGTCCTTTTCCCCCCGCTGTCACGATGACGGTGTCTCGATAGGCGAGTGGGCTACATGCATAGCCGGCCTTGACGGCAGGCCGGAGTAGGGTTGGCGGGGCACCGAACTCCTCGACCAGGTCGTGAGACCAGATGACCTCGCCAGTGCGTTTGTCGAGCGCGTAGATTTGCTTGTTGGTACCCGCAGTGAAGAGACGGTCACTCACGATGAGGGGCGTGGCGTGAGGTCCTGCCCCGAACCGGAAGTTGAGGGGACGGGACGCATAGCGGTGCTCCCAACGCGTTTGTCCCGTGGTGGCGTCGAGGGCGATGACGACCTCTTCATCGCTCCACTCGTCGGCCCGTTCGGTTCGAGGACGGTACATCGTGTAGAGAAGGCCTCCCTCGAAGGCGATGGAGGAATGCCCCTCTCCAAGCGGCCGGCTCCAGAGCTGCTCCGGACCGTCCGCGGGCCAGGTGCTGGCGAAACCGCTCGTCTCGATCATGAAGTTGCGGTGCGGTCCTCCCCACTGGTGCCAGGTGTCCTGAGGATCGGTCTGACCTCGCGTCTCTGGGCTCGAAGAGACGACAAGGTAGAGGGGAAGCAACCAACGCGTCGACCGAAGAAGCCGTGTCAGCGTCATCCGTCTCAAGATACTCCCCCGCATCCAGCCTTGCCAGCTCCGGACCCGCCGGACCGGTGAGGCGTGGTCGCATCGTCACAGCTAGAACCTTGATTCGAGATCCCCGCTGCCATCGGTGTGGTGAAATGGGTGAGGCTGGGCTCGAGGAAGCGAAAGGCAAGCGAATCCCGGGAGTATCACCCCACCGGCTTGCCGGCTCAGGTACGACTAGATTCTCTGTTGACCTGAGCCACCATGCGACTACCAGGGGGGGTATGAAGAACGAGGGATCGAGGCTGCAAGCTCCTTCGCACCGAGCGCATACGTGCGTGCTCGCGCCAGCCGAAAGCTCGACACCCGCTCAACACAACGAGATCGGCCAAGCGGGACCGCTCGAAACCGTCCTCCCTACCACACCAGACGGCCGGCCCCTGCGCGATGCGGTCGGCGAGCGTCGGCCCCTCGACCAGCTCCATCACGAGGGCCTTCACGCCATCGGCGTCTTCGAGCCCGTAGATTGCCGCGATGTGGGGATGATTCAGCGAGGCCAGGACCTCGGCTTCGCGCTGGAAGCGCGCGAGACGATCCGCATCGGCAGCGACGGACTCGGGCAGCACCTTGATCGCGACCTGGCGCTTCAGCTTCGTGTCGGTCGCCTGATACACCTCGCCCATGCCGCCCTTGCCGATCTGGGCGGCGACCTCATACGGGCCGAGGCGGGTTCCGGCGGCAAGGGCCATGGGTTGTCCTGCTTGGTGTCAGTAGATTGTAGCGGGGAAGGGGGCTGGGAATGCGATCCGGGACCGGACGCGATGGCCACTCAGCTAATCTCCCCGCCCGGCTATGGGTAGGGCGTCGTTCTGATCCTCACTGAGCCCGAACTGTTTGGGAGCCCGCCACATCCTCGGAGACACGTTGCGGCGAGCGTCGATAACGTTCCATCGCGTCGGCGCCGTACTCGCGCTCGGCGAGGTGGGCGTTGTGCGTGCGACACGCGAGGCGAAGGTTCTCCGGTGAGTGATCGCCCCCTCGTCCAAAGGCGGTGCCGTCATGATGGAACTCGAGGTCGTGGCGCTCCGGGCAGCGCCGACCGCGCTCGTCCACGTACCGGCACTGGCCGCGATCGCGCTCGTAGACCGCCCGCCGGACGGCCGCGGGAACGTAGCGGGACGACGGGGACGTGTCCGTCTCGGCGAGGCTCTTTCTCGGGGCCCTGGTGGTGCCGAAGCGCCGAGACTCGAGCCGTTCGACCTTCTCCGTCACGGCCACTTCGATGAGCGCCGCCAGATCGCCATCGGGCACGGAGGACCGCATCAGTGCCTGTAGCCGCTCGAGCTTGGCGTGGAGCTCTGCGCTGGCAGTGAACTGAACCCTGAACCGCTGCGGCGCCAGCGGTTCCACCAACGCCGGCCGCGCAGGGGCTGCGGCTGCGGCTGCGGAATGACCAACCACATCCGTAGTGACGTCGGTAGCTGCCGGCGCGGCTGCAACGACGACTCTGCCCGGGCAGAGTTCGGGGGCGGGCTGAGGCTTCCGAGTCTGGGGGAGCTTCGGCATCAGCGCTGGAACGTCCGGCCTGGGTATCAGCTCGGCCACCAGCTCGTCGATCTGCCGCTTTGACTTGTGGGCGGCTCGCTCCAGCAGCCGATCTCGATTCTCGCTAGTGAGGTGCGGCGCCAGCTTCGCGATACCGCGCAGATGAAGACGGCCGTCGGCGAGCATCTTGAGGAGGCTTGGGTGGTGCCGCGCGGCCCGGGCGACCGTGATGCGCAGGTAGGACTCGGCTTCCGAAAGGTGCAGGCGCTCGGTGCAGTAGGAGAACATCGAGGGCGAGGCCTCGCGGGCATACAGCCTTCGCTGATCCACCTCGCCGATGTGGGCGACGAGATCCGATTCGGTGCGCCGGGACTGGCGCAGCAACTCGGAGAGACGGCGGAGCCGGTCATCGTCGGAGAGCGATCGCAACTGGAGTTCGTGTGGCATGAGTGGAATATAGGCAGCGACTTTCCGGTCTCGTGGAGCGGCGTGTGCGACGACGAACGTGGCCAAGACGACTTTTGAAATGCCCGGGTGCCGATCGCTGATGCTGAGGTCGACCTGGTGGCCGTGCGGTCGCGTCTGGTTTCGGGTGCCGATTGCGTTCGTCGGCACCTCCGAAACGTGTCAAGTAGAAAGTGTGACTTTTTTCAGGTCCCGGCGCCGTGCCCGGAGGGGTACGACAAGGCGTTGCACTGGTGTGCGGCGCGGGTGGCCATGGACGAACGTCCTAGCGCATGAACCTACAGTCCACGCCATGAGTCGACACCCTGCGCCTCGAACAGTCGGGTCCGGCTCGCTGAGCTTCATTGGTACCAGGCTCACGGCCTGGGTAGTACTACCCTGTGGAGTGGTTCGTGCCGGTGGATGTTCCAGAGGCTGTAGAGGTCGGGCAGGGTGAAGCTGATCCCCTGGGCGGAAGCTCGTCGGCAGCTCCTCGAGCGGCTCACCCAGCTTCTGCGAAGATCTCGACTTCCCTCTGCAGTTCTCTGCCCAACCGATCTCGTTCCTTCTCGATATCATGCCTATTCTGCAGATTCAGCCAGAACCGCTCGGATGTCCCAAAGAACCGTGCGAGCCGAAGAGCCGTGTCGTCTGTGATACCGCGCTTGCCGTGGACGATCTCATTGATCCGTCGAGGGGGCACGCTGATGCCCTTCGCCAGCCGATACTGGCTCAATCCCATCGGTTTCAAGAAGTCCTCCAGCAGAACCCCGCCCGGGTGGATTGGCGTCAACACCTTTTTTCTCACTTGCTCACCTAGTGATAGTCGACAATCGCCACTTCGTGAGCGTCTCCTTCCCGCCACACGAAGCACACGCGCCACTGTTCGTTCACACGGATGCTGTATTGACCGGCTCGATCTCCACGAAGCCGCTCCAGTCGATTGCCAGGAGGGATCCGCAAGTCGGCCAGGGAGTCAACCGCATCGAGTTGAACGAGCTTGCGCAGCGCCACTCGTTGGAGTTTGGGAGGCAGAGCACGATTCCTCTCCCGCTTGAAGAGCCGTTCGGTCTCTTGTCCCCAAAGCTCCGAATCACCAGGCGGGGCATAACGACATACGTTATTAACGTCAACCGTTATGGATGAACAATGCGGGCCGCGCGGTAGGGCTCCTTGCCATCCGGGCGCCTCGGCGTTCTCGGTGCGACACCGTATTTACGAATCAGACCACTAGTGTGTCGGAACGAGCCGTTTCAGTTCCTCGAACCAGTTGAGGACGAGGTTGATTTGCGTCGTGCCCGAGCCCCCTGCAGTGCTCTCGGGTGTCCGAATCATCACGAACCACTGGCCGTCGGGCGTGACGTCGTAGTTCGTGGCACCGGGTCCGTCCTGCAAGTCGTAGGGTCCCTCGAACAGCAACGTCGGCTTCCCCGTAGACTCCGCTCCCGCAGAGACGTCGACCGCCACCATCTTCTGGCCGTTCCGGTAGAAGAGCTCCCGCGGAACAAGATGGACCTCTCTACCTTGTGTTCAGCGACTGGCTGTCCTAGAGGGAGCGCCGCAGCGGACCAGGTTCGGTGGCGGGCATAGCTAATATGGTTCGTGTTCTTCGAGGTCGTCGGGAAGATCAGCAATGTCGAGACCATCGCGGCGGGCCAGGGAATCCAGCAGCTGGCTCGCTTGAGGAGATTGTATGGGCCGGGCCGATGGCGCAAGATGAAGGGTGACGCGCAGATCTGTCTCGCCTCGGGTGCGATGCGACACGCTGAGCTCCATTGGTACGAGGCTCACGGCATCGGCAGGCGAGGTATGAAGTTCAAGCGCGACCTGGACTAGCTTAATGAGCGAGCACAAAGAAGCCGTTGCGCGACGGTACGCCGTTTGCATTGCCAACGAGGGCAACGAGGCCTCCCTTGAACGCAACAAGGTCTACGCGATGCTGCCCGACGCCCGAGCCGAAGCCGATAGTCTTGTCCGAGTTGTCGACGAGAGTGGTGAGGACTACCTCTACCCAGCAGCCTGGTTCGTCGCCGTCGAACTCCCCAAGGCGGTAGAGGAGTCAGTACTCAAGGCCTCATAGGAAGCCGAGGGCGTCGTCGAACGAGCAGTATCCGGGCTCCTCCGTCGAGCCCGCTCGCCTACTCGCCCATGCCGCCGGCCCCCAGGGGAACGGCGATCTCGCAAGAACCCAACCGGGTGCCAGCTTCGAGTGTCACTACTCCGTCGGAACGAGCCGTTTCAGTTCCTCGAACCAGTTGAGGACGAGGTTGATTTGCGTCGTGCCCGAGCTCTCTAAGGTCCTTGGAGTTCGAATCATCACGAACCCCTGGCCGTCCGGCGTGACGTCGTAGTTCGTGGCGCCAGGACCGTCCTTCAAATCGTAGGGTCCCTTGAACAGCAAGGTCGGCTTCCCCGCAGACTCCGCTCCCGCAGAGACGTCGACCGCCATCATCTTCTCCCTGTTCCGGTAGAAGAGCTCCCGGCCGTCTCGCGACCACATGGGCTCCGTACCACCCTCGGTGGATATCTGCCACTTGCCACCTGTGGGAAAGCGGATCACGAAGATCTCGTCCCGACCGGACTCGTTGGAGACGTAGGCCAGCCAGCGGTCGTCCGGCGAGAGTTTCGGGGTGTGCTCGTTGAAGGATGACTCGAGGAGCATCTCCGGCTCCCCCTCTCCCTCCAGGCGCATGATCCCGATATCGAAGTTCTCGCCCGCGCCACCCTGCCGGAAGACGATGGTCGTCCCGTCCGATGTGATGGCAGCGGGAAAAACCTGGATTGGCCCGTCCGTTAGTTGCTGGGCGGGGCCGCTGCCGTCGGCGGGCTTCGAGAAGATGTTGTACATACCCGATCGAACCGAACCAAAGAAGACCGTTTGACCGTCTGGCGACCACAGTGGGCGAAGACCGTCCCCGAAGGTCAACCGCGTCAAGGTCCCGCGGGAGGGCTCGAGTATCCAAACGTCCTGTGCGGCGCCGCCAGCCGCCTCCATTCTTCTGACGGCCACGCGCCGGCCATCGGGCGAGAAGCGAGGGCTTTCCCAATCCCCGAACGTTTCCGTCAGCGGTGAGGCCCTTCCCTCGCGATCGACCCGGACCAGCTCGCGGGGAACCTCCTCGAGAGAGGCGTCCCCTGGAACGTAGACGAGCGATCCATCGTCGGCCACCGCGAAGAGCGCCACACCGGAGCCGGCGCGTCGAACACCTTCGATGACCGGACTGGGCTCTCCGGTCGTCTCGATACGGTCGGGATCGAATGGGATGGCAAAGAGCGTGTTCTCGCGGGCATAGACCAGGTGACCCGAGGAGGCGTAGCGGGGAAAGGTCCCGCTCCGGTTCAGAACCTTCCTTTCGCCCGTTTCGAGGAAAACCGCTTCGATGGTCGCGTCGTCGGGCGAGCCTCCTTCCGCCTGGACCGTGAAGAGCACCGCCTTCCCGCCCGGTAGAAACCACGGCCAGCGGTGGCTGACCTCGCCCTCGCTCAACTGCGTGAGCTCCACCGGGGTCCCGCCGGAAGCGGGGACGCGATAGAGCCCAGCCAGGACTGTCGGGGTATAGACGATCGTATCGTCGGGTCCCCAGGTGCCGCAGCGGGGGGGGCCGGGGTCTCCGCAATGGTGAGCCGCGCCACCACTGACCGATACTTTCTTCAGGGCAATTCCTGAGAAAAACGCCAGCCACTGACCGTCGGCCGAGAAGAAAGGGGCGAAAGCGCCTTCCGTGCCGCTGAGCGGTTTGGCTTCCAGGCTGTCGAGGGACCGGACGTAGAGCTGCCGAGTCCCGGCCACCTGGTCCCGTCCCACGAAGGCCAGCATCTTTCCATCTGGAGAAAGCACTGCCCATGAGCCCGCTTCCGGGGCGAGCTGACGATCACCAGCACCAAGATTCACCGAAAGCCGCACGGTTGGTTCAGCGCGCGCTGACCGTCTGCCAGAAGAGCCACAGTGTTGCCAGGAAGGCGACGGCGAGGACACCCGCAACGGCCTGCCATACTCTGGGAATCCGAGCCCTGGCCGACTCGGATGCCACGAGCGTCCTCGGCGATGCGAGTATCTCTTCGATCTCGCTCCCTGCGTCCCCGATGTCCCGCAGGCGCTTCTTCCGATCCTTCCTCAGGCACCGGCGCAAGGGATACTCGATCCGCGGATCGAGATCGGGCGGAACCGCCTTCCAATCCGGTTCCAGTTTCATGATCGAAGCCAATACATCCGAGACGTCTTCCCCGGCGAACGCTTTCGTTCCCGTCAGCATCTCGAAGAGAACGAGGCCGAACGAGAAGATGTCGCTGCGCTTGTCGATCGCCTTGCCCTTCGCCTGCTCGGGGCTCATGTAGGCGGCGGTTCCGAGAATGACACCCGCCTGGGTCGCCTCGCGGCTGAGAGTGGGGGAGAACGAGGTGTCGCTCTCGAGCGTTTCTTCGCCAAAGGCCTTGGCGAGGCCAAAGTCGAGCACCTTCACCTGGCCTTCGGTGTCGACTTTGATGTTGGAGGGCTTCAGGTCGCGATGGATGACGCCCTTCTCGTGTGCGGCTTCGAGCGCCTCGCGATTTGTCGGGCGAACGCGAGGGCCTCGTTGACGGGGAGTGGTCCGCGGGCGATGCGCTCGGCAAGTGTTTCCCCCTCGATCACCTCCATGACCAGGAAAGGCTTGCCCTCGGCTTCTTCGAGGCCGTGGAGTGTGGCTATCCCCGGATGATTCAGCCCTGCGAGCAGCCGTGTCTCGCGCTCGAAGCGGGCCAGCTTCTCCCGATGCTGCGTGAACTCGTCGGGCAGGACTTTGATGGCGACTTCACGCCCGAGCTTGGCGTCCCGAGCGCGGTAGACCTCTCCCATGCCGCCCGCACCGAGGGGAGAGACGATCTCGTAGGGGCCAACGCGATCGCCAGCCTCGAAGTTAGGGATCTTCCTGAACCTGTGTGCCGCCAACCTACCCCCGGGCCAGGCGCAGCGCAACCGTCAGGGGAGTAGTGGCTGGGCCAACGTTCCGCGCTGGCCGGGGGTCGTTCGCCCCCTGGTAGGGGAAGAAAGACCTACCCCCGCTTGCGGGGCGGGTCGAAGAACGGCAGCTTCGCGACCGTCACGCCGACCTTCTCGCGCCGGTAGTCGACGGTGTGCTCCATGTGGAGCCGGGTGCCCGGCTCTGCGACGGCGGGCTCGACGGTTCCGAGCCCGATCATCTTCTTCAGCGTTGGCGACCACGTCGTGCTGGTGGCCTGGCCGACCTGCCGCTCATCTCTGTAGATGGGGACCGGCAGGCGCGACGCCGCGGGGGAGATCTGGGGTGGCCGGCGGCGTCGTAGAGCGCTTCAAGATCGTTCCAATCGACCTCGACCCCCACGAGCACGCGCCGAGGCCCGCGCAGCTTCTCCGCGCGCAGAGCCTTCTGGCCGACGAACGGAGCCTTGTCGACGTGGACGAGGCGGCCGAGCCCCAGCTCGAACGGCGTGTAGAGCTGCGTGTCGTTGAGCGCCGATTTGGCGCCCACGAAATCGGCGTCGACGAGGATCAGCCCCGCCTCGATTCGCGCGACGTCGAGGGCCAGCAGCCCGGCTGGCCTGGCTGCGTAGGGGATGCCGGCTTCGATCAGGGCGTCCCACAGCTCCACCGCCCGCGCCGCGTCGCCCCAGACCTCGTAGCCGAGGTCGCCGGTGTAACCGGTGCGCGAGATGTCGACGGGGAATCCCGCTCAGGCGGGTCGAGGCGACGCGGAAATAGACGAGCGTGCTCATGTCGAGGTCCGTGCAGCTGTCGAGCAGCGCGCGGCTCGTCGGACCCTGAACGGCGAGCGCCGCCTCCGACTCGGACACGTCCGCGATCTCGACGTCGAAGCCGGCGGCGTTCTGGCGAATCCAGCGAAGCGTGGGCTCGGCGGCGGTCCAGCGAAACACCTGGTCATCTAGCCGGGAGACGGTTCCGTCGTCGATCAGCTTGCCCTGGCCGTCGCACCAGCTCGTGTAGGCGACCTGGCCCACCTTCACTTTGTGGACATTGCGCGTGATCACGCGATCCACCAGATTCGCGGCGTCCGGTCCCCGGACCTTGTACTTGAACAGCGGGGAGACGTCGATCAGCGCCGCACTCTGTCGGATCGCGTTGTACTCGTGCTCGTGGAGCGGCTCGTAGGACGTGGCGGCGTAGTAGCCCGACCACTCCTTGAAGCCGAGGCTCTCCGAGCAGGCGAAGGTGCGCGGGTGAAACGCCGTCCCGACGGTCGCCCTAAGGTTCCGATGGCGAGCGCACCCGAGCGACGTCGAGGAGCAGCGCGATGCCGACGAGAACGGCCGGGACGACAGCCGCCCCCACACCCCCCGCGATCCCGAGCGTGGGCACACGCACGCTGGTGACGCAGACGAGCACGATGAACGCGCCGAGCAGCGTCCACCAGCTCCACTTCGTCCCCTGTCGGTACGGGCCGGCCGCGATCGAGATGATCAGGACGGCGAAGGCGGCGGCGTAGGCTGCCGCCGTTCCGCGAGCGCCCCGCAGGCCGGCTTCCACCTCGCTGTTGCCGGCGACCTCGGCCACCGGCACGCCGGCGATCGGGAAGTCAGCCCCCGAGTAGGCCAGAAACGCGGAGGCGCAGCTGAAGAAGAGCAGCACCGATCCGACAAACACGATGAGAATCCAGCTCGCCTTCCGCAGCTTGCCGTCTTTTGCGCTCATTCTTTACGCTCCCTGGGGTTCCACCCCGATGTGTGTCCGCACGCGCCACAGGTCCGGAAAGGCACGCTTGAGCATCGTCGACTGAAGGTAGCTGACGCCTTCGCTGCCACCAGTACCCCGCTTGGACCCGATCATGCGCTCGACCATCTGGACATGGTGGGCCCGCCACAACGACAAGCGCTCGTCGATCTCGATCAACCGCTCGCACAGGGCCAGCAGGTCGGAGTAGCTCGCCTCATCCTCGTAGATCTTCACGAGGGCCGGCAGCCGCCAGTCTTCCGGTCGTGAGGGCGCTCGCTTCGCAGGCGCCGGCGGCTCGGCCAGCCCGCGTCGGCCGAGCAGGGCATCGAAGCGATCCGATAGCGAGGGCTCGTCCAGACGACGCTCCAGAGCGGTCAGCTCCTCGCCGGAGCTGTCGAGCCTCTTCAACACTTCCGCGTCCTTCATTCCCAACGCGAACTCCACTTCACGGAACTGCAGGGACTGAAAGCCCGACGCCGGATTCAGCCTGGACCTGAAGCCCAGGAAGTCTTGAGGCCGCATCGTCTCGAGGATGCGGACCTGGCTGACCAGCAGGCGCTGGATCTCGACGACCCGTCGCAGCAGCCGCGTCGCTTCGGCCACTCGGTCCTCGGCCAGGGCCGCAGCCGCGGTGTCCAGCTCGTGGAGGATCTGCTTGAACCACAGCTCGTACACCTGGTGGATGACGATGAACAGCAGCTCGTCATGGCTGGCGGGCGAGGAAAGGGGCTGCTGCTGGTCGAGGAGCTGCGGGATCTTGAGATAGCGACCGTAGCTGAGCGGCGCCGTCACGGGAGACATCCTACCCCAGCCGTCCATGGCGTGACGGCAAACGCGGCGGACTTCCACCGCGAACTTCCGCACCGGACCTCTCAGGGCCAGGAATCGTGCAACGCTGTTGACAAGTGTAGGTTCTATCGAGGAGCGAGCTTGGCCAAGAGGGCAACGAAGAAGGCGACGAGCCGGAACAAGCGGCAGTCACCCCTGAAATCGGCGCGTGCGGGGCGCGCGGCACGGCGCCAGAAACCGCAACTCTCGTTGTTCGACGCGGGGGCGAAGACGCCTCCTGCATCCGAGCCCGAGACCCCCGCCAAGCCGCAGGGTCGCGCCAGGCAGGCTGCGCGCTCCTCGAGCAGGAGCAAGCGCGCCGACAAGGCCGCCGGTTTCGTCACCGCCGAGGGGCTCGCCAAGAAGCAACGTGATATTTCCGTCTCGGAGTTCTTCGTCAAGAACCGGCACCTGCTCGGCTTCGACAACCCCCAGAAGGCCCTTCTCACGGCAGTCCGCGAGTGCGTCGACAACTCGCTCGACGCCTGCGGTGAGGCGGGGATCCTGCCGGACCTGGAGATCGTGATCGAGCAGCTCTCCGAGAACCGCTTCAAGGTCGCCGTCACCGACAACGGCCCCGGCATCGTGCGCAAACAGGTGCCGAAGGTGTTCGGGAAGCTGCTCTACGGCAGCAAGTTCCACACGCTCAAGCAGCAGCGAGGGCAGCAGGGAATCGGCGTCTCCGCGGCGGGCATGTACGGCCAGCTCACGACCGGCAAGCCCGTGAAGATTGAGAGCAAGATCAAGGGCACCCACGCGGCCCACGCCTTCGAGGTCACGGTCGACACCAAGCAGAACGAGCCGCTCGTGCTGCGCGACGAGAAGGTGAAGTGGGAGCTGTCGCACGGCACCCGCGTCGAGATCGAGCTGGAGGCGACCTACAAGAAGGGCAAGCGCTCCGTGGACGCCTACGTCGAGCAGACGGCCGTGGCCAATCCCCACGCGGAGATCCTGTATACCGCTCCGAAGCAGGAGCCCATTCAATACCCCCGGGCGGTGAAGGTGATTCCGGACGAGCCGCGCGAGATCAAGCCGCACCCTCACGGCGTCGAGCTGGGACGGCTGATGCGAATGCTCAAGGACACCCCGGCGCGTAACGTGGGCGCGGCGCTCAGGAACGATTTCTCCCGTGTGACGAGCAACGTCGTGCGCTCCGTCTGCGACAAGTCCGGCGTGGCGCGCTCCGCGAAGCCCTCGGCTCTCACGTCCGCGGAAGTGGAGCGGCTGCATCAGGCGCTGCAGGCCGCGAAGCTGATGTCGCCCCCGACGAATTGCCTCTCGCCGATCGGGGAAGAAGCGATCGTCGCCGGTTTCAAGGAGCGCATCGAGGCCGACTACTACGAAGCCGTGACGAGGCCCCCGGCCGTCTACCGGGGCAATCCTTTTCAGGTCGAAGTGGGAATGGCTTACGGCAAGGAGCTGGGCGCCGGAGCGCTGATCGAGCTCTTCCGCCTCGCGAATCGCGTCCCGCTCCAGTATCAGGCGTCGGCGTGTGCGATCACCAAGTCCGTGATGAGCGTGGACTGGCGCTCCTACGGCCTGCAGATGTCGAAGGGAGCGTTGCCGACCGGGCCGGTCGTGCTGATGGTCCACATCGCGTCGGTGTGGGTGCCCTTCACCTCGGAGTCGAAGGAAGCCATCGCCCACTACCCCGAGATCATCAAGGAGCTGCGCCTCGCGCTGATGGAAGTGGGGCGCCGCCTGGGAGTCCACATCCGCCGCAGTCGGCGCGTCGAGGCCGAGGCGAAGCGCAAGGGCTACATCGACAAGTTCATCCCGCACATCGGCATCGCGCTCAAGGAGATCCTCGAGCTTTCCGACGCCGAGGAGAAGCGCACCGTGACCGATCTGCGCTACATTCTCGAGCGTAGCCGCGAGAAGATGGTCCAAGCTTCCACGGGGTTTTCTGCCAATGGCCAAGCTGCTGCTCGTCGAAGACAACGAGATGAACCGCGACATGCTGTCGCGGCGCCTGATCCGGAAGGGCTACGAGATCGTCATGGCGGTCGACGGCCAGCAGGGCGTCGACATGGCCAAGAGCGAGTCGCCCGCTCTGATCCTGCTGGACATGAGTCTTCCGGTGATGGACGGCTGGGAGGCCGCCCGCGCGATCAAGGGCGACGAGGCGACGAAAGCGATTCCGATCATCGCCCTCACAGCGCACGCCATGTCAGGCGATCGGGAGAAGGCCCTCGAAGCCGGCTGTGACGAGTACGACACGAAGCCGGTCGAGCTGAAGCGCCTGCTCGGCAAGATCGAAGCCCTCCTCGGCGCGTCAGCTTAGAACCGCGTCGGACCCGTCCAGCCTGAGCGAGAGGTGCCGCGTAGGGCAGGCCTCTTTGGTGAAGGTGATACCAGTAGCAGCGGTAGAACCGCTGCTGCTGGTCAGCGTGGCCTGACCCGGAGCGGTACCCGAGCGACCCCTAGGCTCTCTTCAGCCGCTCGTCGCAAAACTGCTGCAACACATCGCGAACGTGCGGGTGATTCTCCGTGATCGAGTCGAGGGTCTTGCGGTCGAGCTCCAGCAGCTCGCAAGTCGTCTTGGCCGTGACGGTTGCCGTCCGCGGCTGGCCCGTGAGGATCGAGATCTCGCCGAAGAACGTGCCTTCCTCCATTTCGCGCACCTTATTCGTGGTGCCCGCTGCCGTCCCGTATGAAGGCCTTCGTGGTCCCGTCCGTAAGGACGAACATGCTGTTGCCGGCCTCGCCCTGGGTGATGATGATGTCGCCTGGCTCGAAGCTGAGCAGCTCCAGCCCGCCGATGACCGCCGCCAGCTCATCCTCTGAGAAGGAGCTGAAGAGCGGGCTCTCGACGCGGTCTGCGGACCGTGCCCTGCGCGCCTGTGCCGCGACCGCAGGTGGTGGGGCCTCCTTGAGTACGTCCTCGAGGACGCTCAGCAGCTCATCGCCGACCTCCTCCGGCACTCCGTCGTCTTCCTCTTCCAGCAGGATCTCGGGTTCGCCGAGCTCTTCGGGCGGCGGTTGCAGAGACACCCGCTTCGGCTTCGGCTTGGGCGCGGGTGGGGGTGGCGGCGTCGGCGGGGTCTCGCCAGCGGGGCTCTCGTCGATCGGCTCCATGCCGATCTCCTCCATGCCGAACGCCGGCATCGAGGAGCTGGAGGGAGAGCTCGGTACGGAAATCATCGACGAGAGGTTGGTGCCGCCCTCCTCACGTCGCTCCTTGATGAGGTGGGCGAGCTGCTCGTTGACGTCCTTCTGCCCGGGCTGAAGCTTCTGGATCTTCTTGAGGACGGAGATGGCCTTGGCGGCGAAGCCCTCGATGGCGTACTCGTCGGCCAGCCCCTCCAGGATCGGGACGGCCTCCTTCTTGCGGCCCGCCAGGACCAGCACGTCGGCGAGTTGCAGGCGCAGGCGAGGATCGCGGCGGCCCCGCTTGAACTCGTCGCGGAGCAGCTCGACCGCCTGAGCGTACTTCTTGCGCGAGATGAGCTCGTCGACACCGGCGGCCTTCGTCGCGCCCGTCAGCCACTTCTTGATCACCATGTGGTCACTCCGTTCCTCACGGAACAGTCATTGTACGCGGGCAGCGTTTCGAGAGTCGCGATCCCGGGTATGTGCTACAATTCGCGGGAGTTTCCGGGAGGTCAACCCCGCCCGCGACGCATCCCGCCACTCCACTCGGGGGTTCGCTGATTGCCAAAAGCCAGGACGTCCAGCCGATCGGGTCGCTCCAGCTCCAAGACCCGGCCGGCGAGGACGCCCCGTACCGGACGCTCTCGCAAGGACGCTGACGCGGTCATCAAGCAGATCGACGGATCGGCCCGCGCCATCCATCAGCGCATCCGCAAGGGGCGCAAGCCGTCGATGAAGTTCCCCTTGCGCAGCCTCTCCAACGTCCGGTACTCCGCGCGGCGTGGCCACTTCGAGATGCTCGGCAAGCACAAAGAGCGCACGCTCACGGTCTCCACGGCCAAGACCTTCGCTCAGACGCTGCGGATGATCGCACTGTCGAAGCAGCTCGTGCAGACCGACGATCGCGCCACGAAGCGCGACGTCTACTACCAGACCAAGAATTGGGGCGAGGCCCGCTGCGACGAGCAGGTCGAGTCGGACACCTTGATGGACGACATCGAGGCCCACTACGGCATCAACAAGGAAAAGCTGCACTTCACGCCCGACGAGCACGGCGGTCTCGTGGCGGGCGAGCTGGTCGTCATCGACCGTGAAATGGGCACGGGTCGCACTCTCGAGATCGACTGCACCAAGTTCGGGTCGGGCTCCTACGGGGTGCCGATCGAGGTCGAGGAGCTGGGCTTCAGGACGAAAGCCAAGTTCATCCTGGCGATCGAGACCGGGGGTATCTTCGACCGACTCAACAGGCACCGGTTCTGGGAAACGGCGGACTGCATCCTCGTCTCGATGGCCGGCGTGCCGACCCGCTCCGTGCGTCGCTTCATCCGACGGCTGGCGGATGAGAACAAGCTGCCGGTCTACGTCTTCGTCGACTGCGACCCGTACGGCATCGGCAACATCTACAGGACCCTCAAAGTGGGGTCGGGCAACAACGCCCATCTGAACGAGTTCTTCTGCGTGCCCCAGGCCCGCTTCCTGGGCGTCAGCCCCCAGGACATCGTGGACTACAAGCTTCCGACCCATCCCCTCAAGGATGTCGACGTGAAGCGGGCGAAGGACGCGCTGAAGAACGATCCTTTCTTCCAACATCATCAGCAGTGGTCGAAGGCACTCGACCAGCTGCTGAAGATGGGGGTGCGCGCCGAGCAGCAGGCGTTCGCGAAGTTCGACCTGAACTTCGTGATCGACACCTACCTGCCGGAAAAGCTGAAGCACCCACAGAAGTTCCTTCCGTAGGAGACGAATGGCCAAGGCAAAGAAGAAGAAGACCAAGCAGGCAGCCGCGAAGCGCAAGCCCGCCGCGGCGGAGAAGAAGGCGAAGAAGAAAGCCGCCAAGAAGGCTCCCGCCCGCAAGCGCCCGGTAGCCAAGAAAAAGCCTGCTAAGAGGGCGGTCAAAAAGGCGGCGAGGAAGGCAACCAAGAAGGCAGCTAAGAAGGTCGCCAGGAAGGTATCCAAGAAGGTCGCTAAGGAGAAGACGACGAAGGCCGCGCCGAAGCGGGCCGGCAAGAAGTCGCCACACAAGGGCGCCGCCAGGAGCCACGAGGCCGCTCCAGCCGCCGCTCCCCCGGCCAAGAAGGCACGGTCGAGGAGTCGCCGCAGCTCACGACGGGCTTCGCCGACCCTGCGCAGGGGACCGGACGGCGAGCTGCTCGCTCCCGGCGAGCTGTTGCTGCCCAAGGGGCCGCGCAACCAGGAAGAGGTTCACTACCTGCTCCGAGGCTGCATCGCAGCGGATCTCGCCGCCGGCGCTCTCGGCATCGAAGACACGCTGGCGAAGGCGCCCGGCCCGGACCCGGAGAAGCAGAAGGCGGATCTGGGTCGCCTGGCCGAACACCTGGGCCAGCGCTTCGAGAGCGGGGCGATCGAGCCGTATCTGCCGACTCGTCCGCCGGCGCCGCGCACGTTCGCGGGCGTGGTCGAGCGTGCGAGCCAACGCCGCCGCGAGGTCGGGGCGTTTCTGCGGGGGCTGGATATCGGCCACGTAGAGACGGCGCGCATGGACTCCCACGGCGAGGCGAGCCTGCAGGGGTTGATGGAGTGGGCGGCGCGCCTCGAGAAGCTGATGGAGGCCGAGGAGCCGCAGCAAAGCGACTACACGCAGTTTCACCGCGGCCTGGACCAGCTCGACCACACGACGGAATCTCTGCTCGTCGACGTCGAGCTCACCCTCAGGCGTCAGGGCAGCCGCCGTCGGTAGTGCCCTTTCAACGCGTCGCGCCGTTCAACCTGGCGCGGACCGATTGGCCTGGCTGCCAGCGGTGCCGCCATGTTCGGCGAACAGAGTTGGAAGGGCGCTAGCCCTCGCCCGTGACCTCTGACGAGAAACCGGAGGCCGGGCCGGACGAGACCGTCCCCGGCGAGGAAGAAGAGGAGCGCCAGAGCACCCCGTTCCTGGTGCTCCAGTTCTTCATCTTCCCGATGGCGATCGTAGCCGTCTGCGTCACGGTCTTCGTCGTCTTCGGCCTGATCGCGTCGGAAGGGAAGGACGCAGAGGGCTACCTCCGAGATGTCCGCTCGGGCAGCGCGAACCGACGTTGGCAAGCGGCGTTCGAGCTGTCGAAGCTGCTGCAGTCGGGCAAGGACCCGACGCTCCAGGAGCCGCAGTTCGTCGCCAAGGTGCTGGCGCTGTTCGAGGACGCGAAGGACGACGATCCCCGCGTCCGGCGCTACCTCGCTGTCACGCTCGGTCGCCTCGAGAGCCCGGAGGCCGTCGAGCCGCTGATCGAGGCGGCGGCGCAGCCGGGAGACGACCAGACGCGCATCTTCGCGATCTGGTCGCTCGGCGCGATCGGCGACGCCAGGGCCATCCCCGCCCTCGCCAAGCTTGCGAGCGATCCGGACGCGGGCCTGCGCAAGGCCGCGATTCACGCCGTGGGCGCGATCGACGACCCGGCTGTCGCGAGCGTGCTCGTCGCTGCCCTCGGCGATGGCTCCGAGGATGTCCGCTGGAACGCGGCCCTCGCCGTGGCGCGTCGCAGCGATCCGGCGGCCATCCCGACACTGCTGACGATGCTCGATCGAAGCCACCTCGCGTCACTTCCGGAGGTCCGACCGGATCAGATGGAGCAGGCTCTGCTGTCGGCGACGGAGGCGGCGGCGTTCGTGGCGGACGACCCGGCGCTGCGTACGGCGCTCGAGGAGCTCAGAGCGGGGGACTCAAACCTCAAGGTTCGAGAGGCGGCGCGGCGTGCGCTCGAGGCCGCTTCGGTCGAGCAGTAGCCACCACCACGCTGCGGATCCCTACTCCGCGGCGCAGACGCCGTTGACGAGCCTCGGTCTCGAATGATCTTGTGTCTCCTGCAGCGCTCCCATCGAGTCGACGCAGAAGGCCCGGTTGCCGGTCAGGCCGGACTCCTCCGGGACTGCAACGAGTGCAAACGTGCGGTGCAGCGCCTCAGCGCCAGCGGTTTGCGGCCCCGCGTGGTAGCTCAGCACGTAACCGGGAGCTGGCGAGGCCAGCCGGGCCGGCTCGAGGTCGGCTGGGTAGCCGCCGTGCTCCAGGCGGTGCGTGGCCACGGCGAGCACCCCCAGCCGGAACTGCGCCTCCCCTTCGTTCCACGAAATGGTCAATCCAATCAGTTCCGGGCGGTCGCCGAAACGCGGCGCGTCGAAGGTCAACGCAGTCAGCTGCCGCCGACCCTCGGCCGTCCCGCCGAGTTCGTCGATGGCGGCAACCCGATCGGCTGTGGCTGTCGCCTCGCTCTTCGCGGCACGCTCGACGTGTGCGGTGACCGCCTGGCGCCGGCTCGATAGGCGCTCTTGCTCGGCCTCAACTTCGGCGTAGGCGAGCCGCCGTTCTTCGGCCGTGCCCGCGCGCAGCACGACGAGCTGGAGATCGATGATTCGGTTCGCCTGGCGGAGCGCGGCTTCCCAGTCGATGGCAGTGGCCGGGACGAGGTAGATAGTCGAGGGGGCGCCTGTCCACCCCCAGTGCCGGAATGTGGCGTGCTCGATGATCTCCAGCAAGCCTCCGGGACCTCGCCGAGATGCGCGCTCGCTCATCAACAGCAGGCGATCCAGAGCACCGAACCGGAAATCCCGATCGCCGGTCTCGGACATGGGGCGCAGTGACGGCAAGCCGGACAGTCGATCGAGCAACTCGCGGGCTTTGCCCGATTCGAGGCCGGGTGCCGCAGCGATCGCAGGGAGGAGCGGCGCGCCAATCCCACGCATTGCTGTCGCAATGAGCTGCTCGATCGTTGAACGCCCCTGCCCCACCAGCCGTGCCAGGTGCTGGATGGCGATCGCATCCTCAGCGGCACCCTCCACATCGCCTCCTCCGAGGCGCAGCATGCCTCTGCCCGCGAACGCGTTCGCCGTGTGCCGGAAAGGCAGCAGCGAGGGGATCGAGCTCAAGTAGATCCGGGTGCCGCTGGGGCCCGCTACGAAGTAGCGCGGTTGCCGAACGGCCTCTGCAATGGCGGCCAAAGGCGCCTCGTTCCGCTCGAGTCGTTCCACGCAGTCCGGGCAGTCCGCTTCCACCCATGGTCGATACATCACGTGTTGGCCGCCGAAGTCCCGGCGTCTTCAGGTGGTCAACGCAACAAACCGGCCAAAGACTTCGGATGGTTTCATCCAACCTAAGTGTTTGTCGAGGGCGGCCGTTGAGCTCGCGCGCAACAGCGTTGAGCTGGGCTCGAGTGTAGGCGCTCAGGTCCTGGGTCCTGGGGAAGTACTGTCGCAGTAGGCCGTTGGTGTTTTCGTTGCTGCCACGCTGCCAGGGGCTGTGGGGGTCACAGAAGTAGACGTCGATCTTGGAGTCGACGCTGAAGCGGACGTGCTCGGCTATTTCGTTGCCCTGATCCCAGGTGAGGCTGCGGCGCAGCTCTTTGGGGAGCTGGGAAATCTGGCGAGTGAGGGCAATGCGCACCTGCTCGGCGCTGCGACCATTGGGTAGGTGAAGGAGCATCACGTAGCGGCTCGCACGTTCGACCAGCGTGCCGATCGCGGAGCGTGCCCCCTTGCCGATGATCAGGTCACCCTCCCAGTGTCCGGGAACGGCGCGGTCCGCAGCCTCGGCGGGTCGCTCGCTGATCATGATCATGCCCCGCAGCCGTCCAACACGAGAGTGTTGGGCGCGCTTGTGCGGACGCCGTCGAGTGCGACCACTACGAAGACAGGCCGTCAGCTCCTTGCGCAAACCTCCGCGAGCCTGGACGAACAGCGAACGATAGATCGTCTCGTGCGACACGTGCATCTCTGGGCTATCAGGATAGTCGCTGGCGAGAGACGCAGCGATCTGCTGCGGCGACCACCGCTTGAGCAACCGGCGGGTCACTTCACTGCGAAGTCGTGAAAGCAGCTGCAGCCTTCCTGCCTTTGGTCGCTTCGCGCGTCGAGCCGCAGTCTCTTCAGCCCTCCATGCGCGATACCCACTCCGCTGCCCGTTCCTGGACACCTCACGCGAGATCGTCGAGGCGGCTCTGCCCAGGCGGCGCCCAATCTGGCGCAGCGAGCCACCTGCCCTCAGACCCCGAGACAGCTCCTCACGCTCAGCCACTGACAATCGCAGGGGGGAGCGTCCTTGGGACCTCTCCAGCAGACCCCCAACCCTCCGCATGAATCGCTGGATCGTCTTGGTCGAGCACCCGACCGCCCCTCCCACAGCTGCAAACGTCTCCCCCTCCGAGAGCCGCCGCCGAATCTCCAAGTAGTCCGCGTGCTTCAGTCGCCTGCGTGGCCCTCTTCGTCGATGCAACATCTGGCCTCCTCCGAACCTGGGGCTCGGATCATCGCCGAGATGTTGCGTTGTTCACATGAAATCACCCCCTTTTCCCTCCTCGAAACGCGACGTCGTCCCAGAAAGTGTTTCCTGCATCGACCAGCTCATCGAACGCTGCTCGCAGCGCCACGGCGGCGTTGTTCTGCTCCGTTACGCCGGCGCCGTACTCGTCGTTCAGCCACTTGCCGTAGTCCGGAGTGCCGTCCGGCAGCATCGGGCTCGTGATGCGCGTCGTGTCGTGACCCAGCGTGACCGCCGCAGGCTCCACGGGCGGCGTGAACCGCAAGAGCCGTTTTTCGACGCGCTTGCCGTCGTCCAGCGTCCATCGCACTTCGACAAACAGGCCCTTTTCCGAGACCGCGACGACTTCGCCCTCGGTGATCAGATCGCCCTGGCGCAGCTCCCAACGGCGGCCCGGGGCGCCCTCGATCTCAGCGACCCAATCACCGTCTTCCTGGAGCAGACGCGTCACCCCAATCTCCGAAGCGGAAACGGGCGTGATCTCCGCAGGAGGACGGGGTGCTCGGCTCGCCTCGAACCACCAGCCGAACCCCCCAGCGACCGCCAGTACGCCCGCAGCCACCCACGGCAGCAGGCGTCGCGGATTTTGCACGAGCCGAGCAGACGACTCCGCGGCGGCTACGTCATGCGCTTCGCCAGTTGCACCCCCTTGTCGCGCCGCTTCGCGAAACTGCCGCACCGCCTCCTCGAACTCGTCTGCATTCTTCGGCGGGAAATACTGAAGTCCGTCTCGAAACCTGAGCCGGTAGTGGCCCTTCGTAGTGGAGGTAGCGGTCGCCGCCCTTGGCGGGAGCGAAAACAAGCCAAGCCGGACAACCTCGCTTCTTGGGGCTGGTGAAATTTCTTCGACCTCTCCCCACGGGGTGTAGTCCCGAAATCTGTTGAAAGTTGAGTGGCGGCCTCTCCGGCCCGATGGGATCATCGGGCTGGATCAAAAGAGGAGAAAGCCGCCATGAAGAAAGCTATCAGCAGACGAGCCATCCCCCAAGAGGTTGTTGGTCAATTAGCGTCGCCGCTGGCTGAACTGATGCGTCAGACGCTACTCGAGACTGTGATCGCGAGCGGAACGATCCAGGCGATCGAGATGCTGCGTGCTCAGCAGGAGGTGCTGTGCGGGCCACGCTACAAGCAGAACGCGGATCGCAAAGCTCATCGCCACGGAACGACGGTCGGATCGCTGGTTATGGGCGGACGTTGGGTGACGCTGCCGCGCCCTCGGGTTCGGTCGGTCGACGGCCGCGAGCTCGAGCTGCCGGCGTGGACGGAATGGTCTCGTGAGGATCCACTGAAGCAACGGGCCCTCGAGCAGATAATCCTTGGCGTGTCGACACGAGGCTACTCGGGTTCGTTAGAGAAGCTTCCGGTCGAAGTCCCGGAACGGGGCAAGAGCCGGAGTGCCGTCAGCCGGCGTTTCCTCGAAGGAACACGGCGACACCTGGTGAAGCTGCAGCGTCGCGATCTGTCAAGACTGGAATTGGCGGTGCTGATGATCGACGGAATTCACTTTGAGGATCACGTCGTTCTGGTGGCGCTCGGCTTCGAAAACGACGGGAAGAAGCAGGTCTTGGGCCTGTGGGAAGGGGCGACCGAGAACGCTCGGGCCTGTAAAGCCCTGCTCGAGAATCTCGCCTCACGCGGTCTGCAGACGAACCGCAGCTTGCTCATCGTCCTTGACGGAGCGAAGGCTCTACACAAGGCTTGCAGGGACGTCTTCGGAGGCCGTGCCTTCATCCAGCGCTGCCAGGAGCACAAGAAGCGGAACGTTGCCGACCACTTGCCGGAGTCGATGCGACCTGGTGTGCGACGGGCGATGAGTCAAGCCTACGAGTGTCGCGACGCTAAGCGGGCAAAGCGGCTCCTCGAGGCTCTCGCCACCCGTCTCGAGTCCGAGCATCCTGGCGCTGCCGCCTCCCTGCGCGAGGGCCTCGACCAGACGCTCACTGTCATCGAGCTCGAACTCCCCGAACGGCTCCAGCTGTCGCTGCGAACAACGAATCCGATCGACAACCTCGTTGGCAGCGTCCGCAGAGTCTCGCGGCGCGTGAAGCGCTGGCGCGGAGGTCGCATGATTCTCCGCTGGTGTGGCGCCGCCGTGTTGGATGCCGAGCAGCGCTTCCGGCGTATCAGAGGCTACCGGGAGATGCCCAAACTGATCGCTGCCCTCAGAGCACGAGACGCAGCACTTGACGAGAAGGAGAACGCCGCTTAGGACGTGAACTGCCGCCGCTCAGTTTCAACAAGCGACGGGACATCACCCGAGGCGGCCGACGCATCGGTCAGCGGCAGCATCCGGCACCGTCCGAATCCTCTCGGCTCCCGGACCTCCACCGCGATCCCGGTCAAAACCTTCTTGCCTTTGGCCCGGCCGCTGCGCAGCCCCGCCTCCTCACCGCCGATGTAGGTCTCATCTACCTGTACCATCCCGGCCAGCCGGTCCCGGCCCGGGCGCACCAGCACCGACCTCAGCCGATGGAGCATCGCCCACGCGGTCTGGTAGGAGCCGATCTCCAGCGTCCGCTTCAGGCTCAGCGCCGAGATCCCGTCCTTGCCGGTGGCGAACAGCCAGCAGGCGGTGAACCAAACCGTTAGCGGCGTGCGCGTCCGGTCAAAGATCGTGCCCGCTGTCACCGACGTACGGCCGCCGCACCCTGAGCACATGAAGCGACCGTCGCCCAGCCGCCAGCCCCCATCATGGCCGCAGTCCAAGCAGGCGAAGCTGGCGGGCCACCGCAGCCACTCCAGGTAGTCCAGGCAGTCCGCATCGGTCCGGAACCAGGCCTGGAACTCGCCCACGGACCGCGGATAGTGCGTGCCAGCACGAGGCTGATCCACCGGCTCAGTTTACACCGGTTAAATGGATACCCCCGACCTGGTTGATCACCGCGACCTTCGGAGCCTCGCTTTGATCGCGCTCGTCGAAGTCGCGGCTGCCCGTCGCCGTGAAGGGGATCCCCATCGACTCGAAGTAGTCCGGCATGACAATGTCGACTCCCGAGGTCGGCTCCTGGCCCTCCTCGAAGGCCCGCCCCGGAATCCGGATGTCCACGTCCATGAAGTCGTCGCTCAGCGGAAGCGTTGAGACGGCAGACGCCGACTGGACGCGGGCGTCCGCCTCCAGTCGCCGCTTGAGTCGCCCCATCAGCTGCGACCGGGCCGCGCGATCTTCATAGCGAGAATCCGGCATCGCTACGTTCGCAACGAGAACGGGATCGGCGACAAAGCCGACCCGAGCGGAGCTGAGCGCCGTGAAGCTGCCAGCAGGAGACCGGCCCCGAAGAGCAGAACGAGAGCGAGCGCCACCTGTGCCGTGACGAGGAAGCTCTGGGAGCGAGTCGCCTCGCCGCCGCTTCCGACCGAACGCGATCCAGCGCGCAAGCCGCCCACTAGCAGTCCGTGGTGAAAGTGCCCTTTGAGCGGGCCTTACGTGACAAGTGCATGTCTTAGTGTTCGTGCATGGCGATGGGCAAACATAAGAAACGTCAAGAGGCGTTGTGGGTGCCGACGAGCGATCTGCCGCGGAGCCCTGGGCATCCTTTCTATTCGCGTTTGAATAGAGCGCTGGAGTCCGAGGGCTTCGACAGATTCGTGGAATCGCGATGCCGCCGGTTCTATGCGGCGGTTCTGGGGCGTCCGAGCCTGGCCCCTGGACGCTACTTTCGGCTCTTGCTGGTGGGGTACTTCGAGGGCCTGGACTCCGAGCGTGGGATGGCGTGGCGTGCAGCGGACTCGCTTGGGGTGCGGAGCTTCCTGGGGCTTGGGTTGGAGGAGCGGGCCCCGGAACATTCGACGATCTCGCGGACCCGGCGGCTGATCGACTTGGAAACCCACCGTGACGTGTTCACCTGGATCCAAGAGCGCCTGGCGCAGACGGGTCTTCTGAGCGGAAAGACGATTGCGATCGACGCGACGACGCTGGAAGCGAACGCGGCGATGCGGAGCATCGTGCGTCGGGATACCGGAGAGACCTACCAGGAGTTCTTGAAGCGTCTGGCGAAGGCGTCTGGCATTCGCACGCCCTCTCGGCAAGCGCTGGCGCGGCTGGATCGGCGGCGCAAGAAGAAAGGCTCGAACGAGGAATGGAAGAGTCCGGCGGATCCGGACGCGAAGATCGCCAAAATGAAGGATGGTCGTACCCATCTGGCCCACAAAACCGAGCAGGCCGTGGACCTGACGACGGGGGCGATCGTGTCGGTGACGGTCCAGGGCGCGAACCAGGGCGACACGAGCACGCTGGGCAAGACGCTCAAGGACGCCGAGACTCAGATCGAGCGCGTTCAGAAGCGGACCCGTGCTTGCCATCCCGGAGGCCTGCAGGAAGTGGTTGGCGACAAGGGTTACCACTCCACTGCGGTTCTCCAGGAGTTGGACGCTGCGGGGCTGCGTGCGTACATATCCGAACCCGACCGTGGTCGTCGGCGATGGCGGGGCGACACCGAGAGCCGTGGCCTGGTGTACGCGAACCGTCGGCGAAGCGGCGGGGCACGAGGTCAGCGTCTGCACCGCCTCCGAGGAGAACGGGTGGAGCGACCCTTCGCTCATCTCTACCGAACCGGCCGCATGAGACGCACGCACCTTCGCGGTCACGAGAACATCCTCAAACGGGTGCTGGTCCACAGCGGTGCCTTCAATCTCGGGCTGCTGATGCGCCAGATCGTCGGAGTCGGGACGCCGAGGGGCCTGCAGGGCCGGCTCCATGACCTTCTGGCACAGCTCCTTCACCTCTGGAACCGCCTGACGGCCATCACAACGGCTCCTACCAACCACGAACAGCTCTCGCACAATGCCCGCCACTCAGCTCCGTCGCCCTCCATCGCCGCCTCGGAAGGGCTTTAACCACGGACTGCTAGGGACTGGCCGGTTGCACCGAGAGCGGGGAGGACCCCGAAGAGCAGTGCGGTGAGAATCGTCACAGCGACGCTGAAAAAGAGCACGGGCGCGTCGACGCTCACGTCGGCCCAGGCCGGCAGCTGCACGGGAGCGGAGGCGGTCAGGATGTCGACTCCCCATTGTGCCAGCAGCACACCCGCCCCGGCGCCGAGGCCCGCGAGCACCAGGCTCTCGGTCAGCATCTGACGAATCACGCGGGCGCGCCCGGCGCCCAGGGCGGCACGCACGGCCAGCTCGCGTCGGCGGGCGGTGGCCCGGGCCAGGCAGAGGTTGGCGACGTTCGCGCAGGCGATCAGGAGGACCAGGGCGACGGCGCCCATCAACACGAGCAACGCGGCTCGGTAGTTCTGCGTCAGCTGATCGAGGGCTGGCAGAGCGGTCGCGGTCCAGCCGAGGTTCGTCTCTGGGTACTCGCGCTCCAGCCGCGCCGCGATCGTCGCCATCTGCTGCTGCGCCGCTGCCAGGCTCACGCCGTCTTTGAGCCGCGCCATCACAGGCAGGAAGATGTTGCCGCGCGACTGCCGAATCGAGTCGGGAAAGATCACTGGGACCCACAGGTCCGTCCCGGCCTGGAAGTCGAAGCGCGTCGGCATCACGCCGACGACGGTGGTGGGGCGGTCGTCGAGGAGCACACTCTTGCCGACGATGCTCGGGTCACCGCCAAAGCGGCGCTTCCACAAGCCGCGGCTGAGCACGGCGACGGGTTCGGCCTCTGGTGCGTCTTCGCCCTCGTGAAAGCCACGCCCCAGCTCGGGCTCGCGCCGCAGCAGCTCGAAGAAGTTGGCGGAGACCTGGGCGGTCGAAACGGCCTCTGGCGCGAGACCGCCGCCCGTGAGGTTGGCCGGCCTGGGGTTGATCGCCGCCACGTGTTCGAACGAAGTGCTCTGGTCGCGCCAGTCCTCGAAGTCCGGCACCGAGGTGACGTCCTGATCGATATCGCGGCTGGGGTTTGAGCGGAACAGGAAGACCAGCCGATCCGGTGCTTCGAGCGGGAGCCCTCTTATCAGCAGGCCGTGGACGACGCTGAACGTGGCTGTTGGCGCCGATGCCGAGCGCCAGGGTGGCTACGGCGACGGCGGCAAAGCCGGGGCTGCGAGCGAGGGTCCGCAGTGCGAATCGGATATCGATCAACAGGCTGCTCAAGCGTGCCTCCCGACGAGATCCTTGAAATCCCTGTGCCAGCCAGGAAGCAGCTATAAGTCACTGATTTCCAAGAAGATCGGATCCAGGCTTCGGGTGCGCCGGTGTTCGGGTCCGGGATATGTGGTCCCGGTATCGAGGGAGTCCGGGGAGCCGCTGATATTCATCTCGGCTCGGGAGACAAATATGATAGTGTTTATAGTTAGTTAGCTACAAGAAGATCAACTGTTCTATTAGATAAACTGGTGCGAACGTGACGCTTCTTGACGAACGACTGAACCGGAAAGAAGCCCAGTGGCCCGATCAGCTGGAACAGCTGGCTCGACAGCTCGACGTAACTCATACCATCGTGAGCGGGGGTCGCGACGGACGCGGGGCCCCACAGGTCCTCGGGCCGTACGCCCTCGAGCAAGCCGACCCCGACGCGACACCCCCCACCCGCCAGGTTCGCCTGACCTACAGCGTCGTCGCTGCGGATCACCGTACGACCCACGTGAACGCCTTTTCGTTGCCGGATCTCGATGAGTCCAGTGCCCTCGTCCGCCACGGCCGAACCGGCGAGCAGGGGCCTCCGTGGCTCGAGATCAGGACTCGCCACGAGAACCCCCTGATCGAACGTTTGATCTACGTCGACGACTATGTCGATCCGGTCGAGACCGAGCCAAACCCGGAAGCTGCCCGTTCCAACCGGCTCTCGATTCCGATTCCAGCCGAACGCGCCCCCGACGTGGTCGCGGCGTGGCGCTCGCTGATCCGAGCCGCGCGCGTCGCGTAGTCCCCCCGATTCCCAGCGCGGCCTTGCCGGGGCGTGCCATTCCGGGGTATGAATTGCCTGCTGATGATCCCTGATCCAGGGCGTCCACATGGCTGAGCTGGCCATCGCGGTTGCCATCGTCGTCGTCGCCTCGGGGCTGTGCTCCGGGTCCGAGGCGGCGCTCTTCTCGGTTCCGCTCAACCGGGCGCGTCAGCTCGCAGAAGAGCGTCCGAGGCTCGGCCGGGCGTTGCTGGCGATCCGCATGGATATGTCGCGCCCGATCGCGACGATCGTCATCCTGAACAACGTCGCCAACATCGCCGGGAGCATCGCGGTGGGGCACTTGGCGGAGCGCGTCCTGGGGGACGCCTGGCTCGGCCTGTTCTCCGGGTGCCTCACGTTTCTCATCATCGTCGGGTCTGAGATCGTCCCGAAGATGATCGGCGAGCGCTACGCTCTGAACATCGCGCCCTGGATCGCTCTGCCGATTCGGGCCCTGGCGGTCCTCTTGGCCCCGGTGCTCTGGGTCATCGAGCACCTCACGAGCCCTCTGAGCGCGAAGATCGACGAGCATGGTCCGAGCGAGCCCCTGACGAGCGAATCTGAGATCAGGCTCCTCGCGCGTCTGGGGCGCCGCGAGGGGGTGATCGAAGATGACGAGGCCGACCTGGTTCAACGGGTCTTCGAGCTCAACGACCGGACGGCGAAAGACATCATGACGCCGCGCACGGTCATGACCTACCTCAGCGGCGATCGGGCGCTGACCGAATCGGCCGAGGAGATCATCGCCGCGCCCCACAGCCGGCTGATCATCGTGGGTGAAACGCCGGACGACATCCTCGGCGTGGCGCTCAAGGATCACCTGCTGGTCGCCCTCGTGCGGCAGCGCGATCAGCGACTCGATGAGCTGGCCGAAGAAGTTCAGTTCGTGCCGGAGACGCTTCGGGCGGACGAGCTGCTGCCGCTCTTCCGGCAGAGCCGCCAGCATCTCGCCGTGGTCGTCGACGAGCACGGCGGCGTCTCGGGCGTCGTCACTCTCGAAGATGTGCTCGAGGTCCTCACCGGGCCGATCGCCGACGAGACCGACCGCTGGGTCAATCTCAAGGCGGTGGCCAGGCTGCGCGCCCGGAAGCGATTGCGCGAGGTGCTGGGAAAGAGAACGACGGGGGCCCCTTCCCAGAATCTCGAGTAGCCGGCTGGTCTCGGGGCCCGACCCCTCCTAGACTGGGCGCCTTCTCCAAAGCCCTGGTTTCCATACAGAAAGCGGACATGAGGTTCTCAGCCAGAGTCGCCGTCGTGCTTCGTGAGCGCCGCACCGGGCTGCTGCTCGCCGCCATCTCCGTGGCGGGGCTCGCTGGTCTGGCGCCGCGCAGCGAATCGACTGCGGCAGGTGGAGAAAGCGGGCCCCACATTCTTTCGATGCGGGAGCGAGCGACCGTCGTCGACGCCTGGCTCGAGCACCGGCTCGAGCGGCTGATTCCCGAGCTCATGCGTCGGGAGGGCGTCGACACCTGGGTGTTGATCGCGCGTGAGTACAACGAAGATCCCGTCGTGAAGACGATGCTGCCGGCGACCTGGGTCGCGGCGCGCCGACGCACCGTGTTGCTGTTTCACGACCGCGGACCGGAGCAGGGCGTCGAGCGCCTCGCGGTGTCGCGCTACGACGTCGGTCGCTCCTTCGAGGGCGCCTGGAAACCCGAGGATCAGCCGGACCAGTGGGCGCGCCTGGCCGAGCTGCTGGCCGAGCGCGATCCCCAAAAGATCGCCGTCAACCGATCAGCGACGTTCGCACTGGCAGACGGGATGACTCATTCGGAGCACGATGCATTCTCGAAGGCGCTGCCCGAGAAGCTTCGATCCCGGATCGTGGGCGGCGAGCGCCTTGCGATTGGCTGGCTCGAGGCACGTACACCCCAGGAGATGGCGGTCTACCCCGCGATCTGCCGCATCGCCCACCACATCATCGCCGAGGGTCTCTCCGAGCGAGTCATCCAACCCGGCGTGACGACCACCGAGGACGTCGTGTGGTGGTACCGCGAGCGGATTCGCGAGCTGCGGCTGGTCACCTGGTTCCATCCGAGCGTGTCCGTTCAACGCGCCGCCGCCGAGGAGGAGCGGAGTGGCTTCGCCTCGCGCCCCGGCATCGAGAGCATTCAACCCGGCGACCTCGTGCATGTCGATTTCGGCATCACCTACCTGCGTCTCAACACCGATACCCAGCAGCACGCGTACGTGCTGCGTCCCGGCGAGCGCGAGGCACCCGAGGGCCTTCGGCGCGCGCTCGGGATCGGGAATCGCCTCCAGGACATCTTGACCTCCCACTTCGTCGCGGGGCGCAGCGGCAACGAGATTCTCGCGGGCTCACTGGAGCAGGCCGGCGCCGAGGGGATCGAGGCGACGATCTACACGCATCCCATCGGTTTTCATGGTCACGCCGCCGGTCCGACGATCGGCTTGTGGGATCGGCAAGGAGGCGTCCCGGGGCGGGGCGACTACCCGATGCTTGGAAACACCGCTTGGGGGTCTCCATTTAACCGGAGGAATCCAGGTTGGCAGTTCTCCACGGGCGGTTCGCTGGAGAGCGCTCCAGGCTCGGCGGGTGCCCGCGCGCCTGCGGCTGCGAGGGCGGCACTGCCCGGGGCCGCTGGGTGGCGATGAGGTCCTGGTAGCGCACCGGGTCGTGGGCGACGGCGAGCTCGAGCACTCGGTAGAACACCATCCCGCGGCTGCGGGAGGTGCGGCGGTTGAAGCGGAACGCGAACTCATTCAGGTAGCTGGCCAGGTGCGCGTCGTTCACCGAGCCCTGGTGGGTACCCAGCAACCACCGCTTGGCTAGCGAGGCGACCCGGTGCACTGCGGGCAGTAGCTCACCGGGATCCTCCCCGCGGGTTCGGGCGGCCCGCTGGCTGCGCCGGTCGTGGACGTAGCCGAGCTTCTCCAGCCCGCGGTAGCCCTGCCAGCCGTCGGTGACGACCCTCGCGCCCGGCTCGACGTGAGCCGTTACAAAGGCGTGCAACGAGGCGGCCGACGCATCGGTCAGCGGCAGCATCCGGCACCGTCCGAATCCTCTCGGCTCCCGGACCTCCACCGCGATCCCGGTCAAAACCTTCTTGCCTTTGGCCCGGCCGACGCGCAGCCCCGCCTCCTCACCGCCGATGTAGGTCTCATCTACCTGTACCATCCCGGCCAGCGGGTCCCGGCCCGGGCGCACCAGCACCGACCTCAGCCGATGGAGCATCGCCCACGCGGTCTGGTAGGAGCCGATCTCCAGCGTCCGCTTCAGGCTCAGCGCCGAGATCCCGTCCTTGCCGGTGGCGAACAGCCAGCAGGCGGTGAACCAAACCGTTAGCGGCGTGCGCGTCCGGTCAAAGATCGTGCCCGCTGTCACCGACGTACGGCCGCCGCACCCTGAGCACATGAAGCGACCGTCGCCCAGCCGCCAGCCCCCATCATGGCCGCAGTCCAAGCAGGCGAAGCTGGCGGGCCACCGCAGCCACTCCAGGCAGTCCACATCGGTCCGGAACCAGGCCTGGAACTCGCCCACGGACCGCGGATAGTGCGTGCCAGCACGAGGCTGATCCACCGGCTCAGTTTACACCGGTTAAATGGATACCCCCGGTTCCGCTTATTCGGTCGAGCTCAACGCGGCGGTCGAGATCCCCGAGTGGAACGGCAAGAAGATCCGCATCATGCTCGAGGAGGATGCGTTCTTCGACGGCGAGAAGACCCGCTACATCGACGGCCGCCAGACGAAGCTCCACCTGATCCCGCGTCAGCCCCGCTGACGATCGATGTCAGCCTCTCCACGATCGGGTTGGCCACGGAGCCACAGAGGCACAGAGGCACAGCTAGGACGTCATTCGGGGCCGACCGCGTCCGGCGCGTTTGGCGTTCGATCGGGCTTGGTTCTGATCGGAGCCTGCCGTTCTCCGTGCGTTCTCTGAGTCTCCGTGCCTCTGTGGCATCCGTTGATTCACATGCCGGGCGGGGTGAAGCGGCCGTCGGCGGCCAGCCAGCCGCCGTCGACGAAGAGCACCGCGCCGGTCATGTAGCTCGCCGCGTCCGAGGCGAGGAAGAGCGTCGGGCGTGCGATCTCCTCGGGTGAGGCCCAGCGGCCCAGGATGCTCTTGGCCGAGTAGGCGTCGTACCAGTCCTGGTTCTCCTTGATCGGCGCCGTGAGTGGTGTGTCGACGACGCCGGGGGCGAGCGCATTCACGCGCACACCCTGGGACGCGAACTCGGCGGCCGCGGTGCGCGCGAGCTGCGCGATTCCCGCCTTGGTAGCGGCGTAGACCGCCTGGCCGGGCTCGACGACCTGCGATCGGATGGACGAGAACAGCACGATGCTGCCCTTGCCCTGGGCCGTCATGATGCGTCCGGCGGAGCGCAGGACGTTGAAATTGCCCTTGAGGTTGACGTCGATCACCCGGGCGAACTCCTCCTCGCTGTAATCGAGGATCTTCTTGCGCACGTTGATGCTCGGCGTGGAAATCACGATATCGAGGGCACCGTTATCCTCCTTCAACGCGTCGAAGCACGTGCCGACCGCGGCGGCGGCGCGGATGTCGATCGAGCCCGAGCAGGCGTCGCCGCCCTGCTCCCGGATTGCCGCCGCCACCGACTCGGCCCGGCCGGAGTCGACGTCGAGGCAGGCCACCTTCGCCCCGAGCGCCCCGGCGCCCTTCGCCACCGCCTCGCCGATCCCCGAGCCGGCGCCTACGATCGCGGCCACGCGCCCCGTCAGGTCGATGTTCCACCCGCTCGTCATCTCGAATCCTCCTCGCGGTCGCTCGAGCGTCCGCGGACAATCGCCACCGCCGCGCAGCCCAGCCCGGCGGCCAGCAGCCCGGCCAGGGCGGGGGACACCGGGCCGACCCCCTGGCCGTCCGTCGCGGTGTGCAGCGCCCCCACCAGCGTCACGCCCCCGAGGATCGCGGTGAGCGCCTCGGGGGTCCCTACCCGGCGCAGATAGAGCCCCGCCACTACGGGTACGAAGAGACTCACGCTCAGGAGCGTATAGAAAATGCTCAAAACCCCGATCACCGTCGGAGAGACGATCGCGATCGCGACGCCGGCCGCTCCGCCGACCGCGGCCGCAAGCCGGGCCACCTTCAGCACCTGGGCGTCGCTCGCTTCGGGATTGACGAAACGGCCGTACAGATCCCGGGAGAGCGAAGTCGCCAAGATGAACAGGATCGCGTCGGCGGAGCTGACCTCCGCCGAAAACACCGCCGCCAGCGCGACGCCGCCGACGAGCGGCGGCAGGTTCAGGGTCAGCAGCGTCGGGAGTGCCAGCTCGGGGTTTTCGAGTGAGGGGTGCAGTGCCCGGGCCAGCATCCCGAAGCTCGCCGGCACGAACGCGAAGAGCAGCAGCACCGCCGCGTTCAGGCCGACGCCGACGCGCACCGTCCGGTCGTCCCGGGCCCCGTAGATCTTCTGGAGCAACCCTGGCGAGATGATGAAGGCCGGCACCAGAAAGACGGCGAAACGCAGGCCGTCCATCGAGAAGAAGCTGCGGTACCCATCTTCGGCCGGCAATGCGGCGTCCAGCCCGGCCCAGCCCCCGGCCTCGGCAAACACCATCGGCAGAGCGATCGCCAGGCCGACGAGCAGCACCGCCAGCTGGACCATGTTGACCCAGGCCGAGCTGAGCAGGCCGCCGGCCGCGAAGTAGCTCGTCATCACCACGCCGCCGATCAGGCAGCCGATCCACTTCGGGATCCCCGCCACGGCGTCCAACACCCAGGCCAGGGCGATCAGCTGGCCCGCGAGGATCGCCAGAGTGCCGACCCAGAGCAGCGCTCCGACCAGGCCTCGCACGCGGCGGTCGTACCGCCACTCGAGGTAGTCCCCCACGGTCTGCAGGTCGTGCTCGGCCGCGAGCCGGCGTATCGCCGGGCCCACGGTGAAGGCGAGAATCAGCGAGCCGAGGCCCGCCGAGCCGACCCACCACCACGCCGAGAGCCCCCGGGCGTAGGCGATCCCGGTGGCGCCGACAGTGGAGCCGGCCCCGATGTTCGCGGCCATCATCGTGCAGAAGAGCAGCCCCGGCCCAAGGGCTCGCCCGGCGACGAAGAAGTCGCCGGTGCCCCTGACGCGTCGCCCGATCCACAGGCCGAGGCCGATCAAAAGGACGGAATAGCCGATCAGGAGCGCCAGATGCAGGTTCAAGGGAGCCTCAATTTTCGGAGGCGACCGTACCTCAATCGCGGGCAGGGTGCTACACAGACGGAGTCTTGCGCGAAGGGACCTGGCGCGCGAGACTCCCGCGATGTCCGATCCGCGCGAAAGGGTCCTGGCCGAGGTCGACGGGCTGCAGGACGAGCTCGTCGGCTTCTTGGCCGCGCTGATTCGGCTGCCGACCGTGAATCCGCCGGGCGAAGCGTACGACGAGTGCGCTCATCTCCTTGGCGATCGTCTCGCGAGCGGCGGCTTCGAGATCGAGTACCTGACGGCGACGGACAGCCCGGAACACAGCGCGAAATACCCTCGCGTGAACGTCGTGGGCACGCGCCGCGGGGCGGGGAAGGGCAAGAACGTCCACCTGAACGGCCACATCGACGTCGTGCCTGCCGGCGACGGCTGGACGGTCGACCCGTTTGGTGCCGAGGTTCGTGACGGGCGTATTTATGGCCGCGGCAGCTGCGACATGAAGGGCGGGATCGCGGCGGCCGTGTTTGCGGCCGAGGCCCTGCGTCGCGCCGGCGCGGCACTCGCCGGTGACATCGAGATCTCGGGCACGGCCGACGAGGAGAGCGGGGGCTTCGCGGGCGTGGCCTGGCTGGCCGAGCAGGGCCGCTTCAGCAAGGAGCGGATCGACTATGTGATCATCCCCGAGCCGCTCAACGTGGATCGCATCTGCGTCGGCCATCGAGGCGTGTACTGGTTCGAGGTGCTGACGAAGGGGCGCATCGCCCACGGCAGCATGCCGTTCCTCGGCGTGAGTGCCATCGACCAGATGGGCGCTTTCCTGGAAGCGATCCGAACCGAGCTGCAACCGGAGCTGGCCAAGCGGCAGACGGAGATGCCGGTCGTCCCACCGGGGGCTGGTCGTGCGACCCTGAACGTCAACGCGGTCATTGGAGGCCAGGCGACCGATGAGATTCAGACGCCCTGCGTGGCCGATCGTTGTCGCGCCGTCTTCGACCGACGCTTCTTGATCGAGGAAGGCTTCGAGATCGCCAAGCAGGAGATTGAGGAGCTGTTGAAGCGGACAGCCGCACGCGTACCGGACATGCGGTACGAGATGAAAGACAAGATGATCGTCCATCCTGTTCAGACGCCGGCCGCGTCCCCTTTGATTGCCAGCCTCGAAGGCACGATCTTCGAGGTTCTCGGGCGCGATGCCCAGCGCATCGCCAGTCCGGGCACGTACGACCACAAACATTTCACGCGCCTCGCCGGGATCGAGGACTGCGTCGCCTACGGCCCGGGGATTCTCGAGCTGGCCCATCAGCCCGACGAGTACTGCGGCATCGAGGACCTCGTGAACGCCACGAAGGTGATCGCGCTGTCTACGCTGGATCTTGCCGGCTCGGCGAACGGCGCCTGAGAGTGCCTACCCATCGATCCGTGACCGGGGCGCTGCTCGCGACCGCCGTCCTGCTCTTCTTGCCGGCTGCGGGGGCCCAGCAACCGTCTCCTTACCGAATCCTCGTGACCAACGACGACGGGATCGACGCGCCGGGCCTCGCCGCTCTGGCTGAATCGCTGCGACCACTCGGCGAGGTGATCGTGATTGCCCCGTCCGAGAACCAGAGCGGCATCGGTCACGCGTTGACCCTGCGCGGGCCGATCACGCTCAGACGGCGGCGAGTCGGGGACCGTGAAGCGACGGCCGTGGCCGCAACGCCGGCGAGCGTCGTGCGCGTGGCGCTCGGTCACCTGCTGGCCGACACGCCACCGGACCTCGTCGTCTCCGGCGTCAACCGGGGCCTGAACTGGGGAACGAACGCGTACATCTCGGGGACGGTCGGCGCGGCCCGGGAGGCGGCGTTGCTGGGCGTGCCCGCCATCGCGTCCTCTCTGGCGATCGAGGGCCATCCGGAGTACGGTCGCGCGGCGGCGCTCACGGCCCAGGTGGCGGCCGTCGTAAAGAAAGCCGGGCTCGAAGCCGGCACGTTCCTGAACGTCAACATTCCCGCAGGCGACCCCCGCGGTCTGCGCCTCGCCCGGCAGAGCCGTCTGGCAGGCACCGAGCAGTTCGAAGAACGAAAGTCGCCCTACGGAATGCGCTATCTCTGGAACGTTTTCCGCCAGCCGAGCGAAGCGATGGAATCGGGGACCGATGTCGCATGTGTGCTCGCGGGCTACGCGGCCGTCACGCCGCTGCGAGCCTACGAAGGCGCCGAGGCCGCTCTCGAGAAGATGGAAGCGGGCTTTTCGCAGCTACTCAACCCACCCGTGAAACCGCAGTAGCCGGCCTCTCCCTGGCTTGAGTTCCATCCCGCTCGTCGTCGTTGTCGTCTACCTCGTCGGCGTCACGGCCCTCGGCAGCCTGCTCGCCAAGCGGGCCAACACCTCGAGCGGTTGGACCATCGCCGGTGGCGGCCTGGGCCTGCCGATGTTGGTCGCCGGCGTCGCCGGCACCCGAATCGGCGGCGCGGGCACCTATGGCGTCGCGGGTAACGTTCTGAGCGGCGGCATCTGGTACCTCTGGTGGTACTCCGTCGCGACGTTCCTCGCGCTCGCCCTGGTCGGCCTCTTCTTCGCCAGGCCCTACCGGAGGCTGGGTCTGCAGACCGTTGGTGAGATCTTCGGGAGCGCGACCGGTCGCGCCGGGGCCAGATCCTGACGAGCCTCTGCGTACAGACCGAGTACTTCGTCGTCAACGTCATCGAGGCCTACATCATCGGTGCCGTGCTCAGCTCGCTGACGGGGATGCCGATGATCGTGGCCGTCGGGGTCGCGGCCTTCGTGCTCGTCAGCTACACGACCCTCGGGGGACTGTGGGGCGCGGCCGTCACGAACCTCGTTCACTCCGGGATGATCCTGATCGGGCTGACGGCCGTCGGCGTGCTCGGCGTGCGGCAGGCGGGCGGTTGGGACGCTATGACGGCGGCGATCGACCTCCGGCTGGCCGCCGCCCAGGTCGATGCCGCGGCGTGGTGGAGCCCGACGGGCGCCGGCTGGATGCCCATCGTCGCGATGGTCTTCTCGGCCGCCATCCACACACCCGCTGCTTCGATCTACACCAACTTCTCGACCGCCGCCCGCAGCGAGCGGCTGCTGTTGCCCGGCTTTGTGGCAGCCGGCTCGCTCGCGGCCATCATGCCCCTGCTCGCCGGCGTGGTGGGGATGCTGACGTTGGCCCGCCACGGGTTCGAGCGCGGTCTCAGCGGCTACGCCAACATCACGTCCCTCGCCACCGAGATCGATCCGTGGGTCGGTGGCCTCGCCCTGGCCGCGGTGCTGGCGGCGGTGATTTCGTCGGGCGGACCGGTTCTGCTGTCGAGCGCGACGATGTTCGTGCGCGACTGGCTGCCGCAGATGCGCGAGGCTCCTGAGGCTTCCCGGCTGCGCGCGTATCGCGTGACGACGATCGTCTACGGCATCGTCGCGGCGCTGGTCGCGTGGTTCGTGTCGCGAACCGATATTTCGCTACTCGACCTGCTGCTGCTCGGTTACGCCATGGTCGTTCCCCCGGCGATCGGCGTCGGCTACCTGATCTACTGGAAGCGCACGACGGAGGCCGCTGCGTTCTGGGGCATGGCGCTCGGCTTCGCGGGTGGAGTGGTCGCGTACGTGTGGGTGCAGTCCACGGGCGGCGGGATCGATCCGTCGTACGTCACGACTCTCGTGCCGGTCGTAGCCGTTCCGGTCATCGCGTCGTTCGGAGATCCCCCGCCGGAGCACACCCGGGCGTTCTACGTTCGCGTGGCCGGCATCGCGGCGGGCGGCATCGGAGACTCGCAGTGAAGGGATCCGCGATCGAGTACTCGGTCGGCGATCCCATCAACTCCAGTGTCACGACGCGCGATGGCGTTTCGCTCGCCACCGATGTCTACCTCCCCGCGTCGCGCGGGGCCGTCGCCGCCGGCCGCTTCCCGGCGCTGCTCGAGCGTACGCCCTACGACAAACGTCGGCCCTTCCTGATCCAGACGGCCCGCTACTTCGCACGTCGCGGCTACGCCGTCTTGCTGCAGGACGTGCGCGGGCGCAACGCGTCGGAAGGCGACTGGGAGTTCCTGCCTCCCAGCGAAGGGCCCGACGGCGCCGACACGCTCGCCTGGATGACGGCTCAACCCTGGAGCGACGGTCGCATCGGCACCATCGGCCTCTCTTACTCGACGACGAACCAGCAAGCGCTGGCCCTGCAGCAGCCCCCGGGCCTCGTCGCTCAGGTTCTCCTCGACGGTGGCTACAGCTACTTCCATCGAACCCTTCGTCACGCGGGCGCCTGTGAGCTCGGTGTGCTGCTGCCCTACGTTCTGCGTCTCGCCCAGGATAGTCACGAGCTAGATGCCGGGTCCAAGAGGCGGGAGTTCGAAGCCGCGTGCGGTGAGCTCAAGGGCTGGCTGCGCGACCTCCCGCTCAACTACGAGACGACGCCGCTGCGCGTCACGCCGCGTCACCAGCAGTGGTTCCTGCGCGACCTTCGCTCCGCCGACTACCAGGGCCACTGGAAGGGTGAGGGCCTCAACCTGATGGAGCGCGTGGAGGCCTACCCGGACCTGCCGCTCCTCATCGAGGCGTCGTGGTACGGCCATCACGTGTGGGCGAGCATTGAGAAGTTCAATGCGCTGCTGCTCCCGGCATCGCGCGCCCACGCAGCTGCTGCTGGGCCCGTGGACACATGGGTACGACGATTTCGCGCGGTCGTGGTGCGGCGAGGTCGACTTCGGTTCCGACGCGATGCTCGACAACCTCAACGACCTTCGCCTCCGCTGGTTCGACCGCTGGCTGAAGGGCCTGCAGACGGGGATCGAGGACGAGGCCCCTGTGCGGCTCTTCGTCATGGGCGAGGGGAGCGGGCGGCGGAACCGCGACGGGCGCCTGGAGCACGGTGGCCGTTGGCGCGACGAGCACGAGTTCCCGCTCGCCCGGACCGAGCGGCGCACGCTGTATCTACAGCCCGGGCGCCTGACTGACGAGCCTCCCGCGACACAGGTGCCGCCGAGTCGCTATCGATTTGATCCACTCGACCCGGTGCCCACGGTCGGCGCCGGGGTTCAAACGCCCTTGTTCCCCGGACTCATCCAGAGCGGCCCCTACGACCAGGTCTGCCGCAGCGAGATCTGGGCGTGTCGCGACGGGCGGCCCCTTGCGGAGCGATCGGATGTGCTGGTGTTCGAGACCGACGCCCTCACCGAGCCCCTCGAGATCACGGGGCCGATCGAGGTGCGGCTGTTCGTGTTCTCCTCGGCCCCGGACACCGATTTCACCGCGAAGCTGATCGACGTTCATCCCCCGAGCGACGACTACCCCGGCGGCTTCGCCATGAACCTGACGGACGGGATCGTGCGGGCGCGCTACCGCGACTCTCTCGAGAAGTCATCGCCGCTCGAGCCCGGCAGGGTCTACGAGATCGTGATCGAGCCGCAGCCGGTGAGCAACGTCTTTGGCCGCGGCCACCGCCTGAGGCTGGACGTGTCCAGCAGCAACTTCCCGCGCTTCGACGTGAACCCGAGGCGAGCCACTCGGTATCGGCCGTCGCGCGGTGGCGGCTGACAATGCCGTGTTCCACGACGGCGAGCGCGCATCGCGCGTCGTGCTCCCCGTTATCCCGCGCTAGCCGGCTCGATCTCCTGCTCGAAGAGTGTGCTCCCGCTCAGGTCGTGGAGCCGAGCCGTCAGGACGCCGCTCTGGCCCGCGATGCGCAATGTGCCGTAGAACTGGAAGCCGGCACTGGGCGGGCGGTTGGGCTTCATCCCCTCGGGTATGCCGATGAAGCGGGCTTCGGGACCGAACGTCGCGTCCAGCTTGTTCGGTCCGAAAGTCCCGGCGTGGAGCGGACCCGCGACGAACTCCCAGAACGGCAGGAACTCCTGAAACTGCGCCCGGGCCGGGTCGTAGTGGTGAGCGGCGCAGTAGTGGACGTCACCCGTGACCCAGACCACGTTCTGGACGTTCTGCTGTCGAAGGAATCGTAGCAGCTCGGCGATCTCCAGCTCACGCCCCAGCGGGCCGCCGGCATCGCCCTGGGCGATCGCCTCGAAGTGGCGCGGGAAGTCGCGCACGACGAGGCCGATCGGCATGTCGCTGGCGATGACCTTCCATGTCGCGCGCGAGGCCGCGAGGCTCCGCTTCAGCCAGGCGAGTTGACGCTCGCCAAAGATGCGGGACTGCGGACCTATGTCCGGTTGGAGGTTCTCGGAGTTCCGGCCGCGGTAGCTCCGTAGGTCGAGGGCGAAGATCTCGACGCGCGAGCCGTAGTCGAGGCTCCTGTAGATGCGACCCGAGTCCCCTGCGGCCGATTGGAGCGGGTGGTGCTCCAGGAATACACGCTGTGCGCGGGAGGCGAGGAGCCCGACGCTCTTCACCTGGTAGCGATCGTCCCGATCGAGTCGCTGCTCGAAATGCCAGTTGTCGCGCACCTCGTGGTCGTCCCACAGGACGACCTGAGGCACCGAGGCGTTGAACGCCCGCATGTGCTCGTCGCTCAGGTTGTAGAGATAGTTGCCCCGGAACTCCTCGAGCGTCTCGGCGACCTTCGCCTTGGCCGGTGTCACGAGGTTCCGCCAGATGCTGCCGTCGTCCAGCGCGACCTCGGGCTGGAGCGGCTGATCGCCGTAGATCGTGTCGCCGCAGTGGATGAAGAGATCGGGCTCCGTCCCCGCCATCGTCTCGTAGAGGCGTAGCCCGCCCCACTCCGGATTGATCCCCCATCCCTGGCCGCAGGTATCGGCCGAGAACGCGATCGTGACGTCGTCGGCCGCCTCTGGGGCGCTGCGGAAGCTGCCGAGGCTCGGGGCGCTGACGCGGCGGAGATCTTCGAGGTCTTCGAACGTGACGCGATAGTGGATCCGCTCGCCCCGGGGCAGCTGCTGAAGCTGGAGCTGCGCGGTCAACCCCGTCTCCGGGAGCGTCGCCGGCCCGACGACGCGCTCCACCGTTCCGAAAGTCTCGTCACGGGCCCACTCCACGACGAGCCGCGCAGGCCGGTCGCTGCGGGCCCAGACGACGGCGCGGTCCCGGCTGACGTCGCCGGCCGCGACGCCGTGGGTGACGACGGGCCGCAGCGTTTCCGCCTTGACGATCGCGGGCGCGCGTCGGGCCGTGAGCAGGGCCCCGGTCGCGCCGAGGCCCTGGCCGAGGAAGCGACGCCTGGACGTCACGCGGCTACTTCGCCAGGTCCCGAGCCGCCTTGTACCCCTCGATGCCCTCGGCCTCCGTGGCCGCCCGGACGATCGCATCGGCCATCGCCTCGGCGCCCAGGGCGCCGACGAGAGAGAGGTTGGCCTCGCCCTCCAGCGTCCCGGTGGCCAACGAGAAGATCGTGTCGCCGTCGCTCGGCAGGTGGGAGGGGGAGATGGCGCGCGCGAAGCCGTCGTGGGCCATCATGGCCATCTTCTTCGCCTGGACCTGGGTGAGCGCCGCGTTGGTCGCGACGATTCCGATCGTGGTGTTCTCTCCGCGGCGCGGACCCCCGCCTCGTCGTCGGCCTCCGGCTCTCATCAGCTTTCGGGCGTCGAGGAAGCTCGTGCCGTCTTCGCCGAGCGCGCCGGCCACGACCTGGCCCGTGGCCGGATCGATGATGTCGCCCACGGCATTGACCGCCACGATCGCTGCGACGACCAGGCCGCTCTCGAGCTTGATCGAGGCTGTGCCGATGCCGGCCTTCATAGAGCGCCCGCGCCCGCCCATCTTGCCGACGGTGGCGCCCGCCCCCGCCCCGATGTTCCCCTCCGCGATCGGACCGTTGTTGGCGGCTTTCGCAGCTGCGTAGCCGCAGTCGGCGCCCGGCCTGATGTGGGGCTTGCCGCCGACCCCGAGATCGAAGAGGATCGCGGCGGGAACGATCGGCACCTTCGCCACACGCATCTCGTAGCCGATGTCGCGCTCTTCGAGGTAGCGCACGACGCCCGATGCCGAGTCGAGCCCGAACGCGCTGCCGCCCGAGAGCACGATCGCGTGGGCTTTCTGGACGTGATTGACGGGGTCCAGGAGCGCGGTCTCGCGCGATCCGGGAGCGCCCCCTCGAATGTCCACGCCGGCCGTAGCGCCCGCTTCGGCAATCACGACCGTGCAGCCCGTCGGCCGCTCCGCCAGCGTGTGATGACCAATCTTCAGGCCCTCGACGTCGTTCAGGCCCTGCGCCGTGACGTGAGGCGCGCCGACGAGGGCGAGCAGGGTGACCGGTAGGATCGACGCGCGATGCATGGGCAATCTCCTCGTGAGCAACAGCCGTAAGCCTACGCCAAAAAAAAGGGCCGGCGGGACGCCTCGAGGGGCGTGGGCCGCCGGCCCGCGAACAACCGCCGAAGGTCCTCTAGAAGAGGAACTTCACTCCGAGCTGGATGATCCGCGCATCGCCGTTGGTCGAGGTGATGCGGCCGAAGTTGGACGGCCCGATGTCGAAGCGCGGCGTGCCGAGGTTGACCCGGTCGAAGACGTTGAAGGCCTCGACGCGGAGCTGCAGCGTCTTGGCCCCGCCGAAGTAGAAGTTCTTGAACAGCGACAGGTCGACGCGAGAGAAGCCCGGGCCGCGCACGGTGTTGCGCCCCTGGTTTGATAGTCCCGCGAGCTGCTCAGGACGGGAGCGAGCCCGGAAGCAGTCGGTCGCGAACCACTCGTCCGCGGTCTTGGGCCCGTCGTTGGGGTCGCAGATCTGTTCCGCGCGATCGGTCAGGCCCAACTGTGTATCGCCGGCGGCGTAGGCGGTGAACGGCGAGCCGGTCTGGGCCTGGAAGATCCCGTTGATCTGCCAGCCGCCGAGCACAGCCTTGGCGAAGCCGCTCTCGTCTTCCATCCGCGGCAGCTCGATGCCGAAGCTCAACACGAAGCGGTGGCGCACGTCGAACAAGGAGTCGCCCTTCTCGTAAGCCAGGGCTCTATCGATGGAGGCCGGATCGTTCTGGTCCACCGCCAAGCTCGGCCGGTCCTCACCACCGATGTTGAGCCCCGAGACGTGGTCCTGGGAGTGGCCCCAGGTGTAGGAGGCGAGGAAGTTGATCCCGTTGGTGGGCCGCATCCGGACGCTGGCCTGGAGCGAGTCGTACCAGGACTTGGCCACGGTGAAGGTCGGACGCACCAGGCTGAAGGCCGGGAACAGCCGTCCGCCGACCGACCCATCCGCTTGCACCACGCGGGGGTTGGTCTCGATGAAGATCGGCAGGTTCTTGCCCCGCGAGCCGACGTACCCGACCTCGACGCCGACGTTGTTGCCGAGCTGGCGCTGGACGGTCAGGTTGTAGTGCTGATAAGACGGCGTGGTGAAGTCGGATCCCCAGCCGATGAAGATGATGCCCGGCGGGAAGCCCGTGCTGCCGCCGGAGAAACCGGAGAGCGGGTCGCGCAGGCTCAGGCTCGCCGGCGGCGAGTTGATCTGGAGCAGCGGGTTGAAGGGGGGCGCCAGGACGGCGTTCTGGAAGAAGTCGCCCTGTCCCGGGAGCGTGTCGTAGAAGATCCCCCACCCCGCGCGCACGCTGGTGCGGCCGTCTCCGGTCGGGTCCCAGGCCAGCGCCAGGCGCGGCGCGATGTTGTTCTTGTCGGTGTCGGTGGTCGACCGCGGTACCCCCTCGTCACCGGGGTAGACGAGGCTGGTGGGCGCTTCGGGGAAGCGCGTCGACTGCTGACCGGGGCGGAAGCTGTTGAGGCCGTCGCCGGTGTCGACGAAGGGGATCGGCAGCTCGTAGCGCACGCCCCAGTTCAGCGTCAGGTTGGGGTTGACGCGGAACTCGTCCTGCACGTAGCCGGCGTAGAGCCACCCGTGGCCTTCGTTGATGGCGTCTGCGCCCGCGCTCGCCTGCCGGAAGCGGAAGGGCATGCCGAGCAGGAAGTCGGCCAGGGCGTTGCCGGTGTGTCTGCCGTTGAAGCCGACGTCCCCGTTGGGCCGGTTGATGAAGCCGATGAACATCTTCTCGCGACGGATGTCGACGCCGAACTTCAAGGAGTGGCGGCCGCTGAGGTACGTGAAGTCGTCCGTGATCTGGAAGACCTTGTTCTCACGCTTCACGAAGGGCTGGTTCCGGTCGCCCATGCTCTGAAAGCCCGAGATTGTGACCTGGCTCAGACCAACGGCGATCGCGTTCAGGTTCGCGATGTTGAGGCCGTACTGAGAGTTCTCGATGCCGCTCGTGACCTGAGGCGCCGCGTCGATCGTGTTGTAGCTGACGCGGAGCACGTTGTAGGCGTTCGAGCTGGCGGTGAAGGTGTGGGACGCCATGAAGTCCTGCAGCGTTCCCGTGGCGGTGGTGTCGATCGGCCGCGTGACCGCCGGCTCGATCTGGTCCGTCTCGGAGCGCAGGTAGCGGAACAGCAGGCCGTGGCGCTCGTTCGGCCGCAGGTCGAGCCGGATCCCGTACTGGTTGCGGCTGTCCGTCTTTTCGGGGGAGTCGATGAAACGGTTCGATCCCGAGTTGGCCGTCGGGTAGAAGTCGTTCATGAGCTGCAGGGCACTCGGGTCGAGCCGGCCCGCCGGGATCACGTTGCCGGGGAAGGGCAGACCCGTCAGCGGATCGGTGATGGTGCCGCTGCCCGAGAAGTCGCCGTTGCGCTCGGCCGCGCTGGGGACGGTGATGTTGGTGTCGTCGCCCTCGGTGTTGCGGAAGCCCTCGTAGTAGCCGAAGACGAAGAACTTGTCCTTGACCACGGGACCACCGAGGCTGGCCCCGAACTGGTTCTGCCGCAGGACGGAGTCCTGGTCCTCAGGGGTGAAGAAGTTTCGGGCCTCGAGGGAGTCGTCGCGGTTGAACTCCCAGGCGCTGCCGTGCCACTCGTTGCTGCCCGACTTGGTCACCACGTTCACGACCGAGCCGGCGTTTCGGCCGAACTCGGCGCTGTAGGAGTGGGTGAGGATCTTGAACTCCTGGATCGCGTCGGGAGGGGGCCGCACCACGAAGCCGGTGTTGAAGGTGTCGTTGTTGGTGGTGCCGTCGAGCAGGAAGTTGTTCGACTGGTTGCGCACTCCATTGACGCTGAAGCCGGAGGTGACGGCTCCGAAGCCGTTGACGCCGGCCTCGGCGTCGCCGTCGGCTCCGCCCAGCCGGGCCGGCGGCTCCACGACGCCGGGGATGAGCGTGCCGAGCTGTGTGAAGTTGCGGCCGTTCAAGGGGAGGTCGACGATCTTCTTCTCCTCGATCACGATCCCGAGTGTGGCGTTCGACGTCTCGACCAGTGGCGCCTCGCCGGTGACCGTGAGCGTTTCGGTCAGCTCGCCCACGGCGAGTTGAAGGGCGACGTCCGCCGTCTCGGCCACGTTCACCTTGACGCCCTCGCGGTTGAGCGTGCTGAAGCCGCTCAGGGTGGCGGTAACGTCGTAGACCCCGGGGGCCAGCAGCGGCACCTGGAAGAAGCCGTCGGGGCCCGAGACGACGGTCCGGCCCTGGTTGGTGGCCTGATTGGTGACCGTGATGCTCACGCCGGGGAGCACGGCGCCCGATTCGTCGGTGACCGTGCCCGTGAGCTGCCCGGTCGCCTGCGCCTGTGCCGGCGTGGGCAGCCCGGCGAGCAGCAACATGGCCAGAGCGAGGCTCAGAATCGCTGCGCCAGCGCTTCTCCCCAGCCTGGCCGCGAACTCGTCCTTCACGAGCATGCGGGTCCCGGCCCACCAAGTTGTCTCTCTCATCGCCTCACCCTCCTTGTTCCTCATTGCCCCTCAAGAAATCTGAACTGATTCATGAACCGTCTGGATCGGCGTCGATCACGCTCCTCATCGCGACGCCGTCCACATTATCGAGGTCGAGCCCCAGCAGAGCGCCTACGGTCGGTGCGATGTCGATCTGCCGCGCCAACGGGATGGCCACACCCGCTCGCACTCCAGCCCCGGAGACTACCAAACCCGTGTGCATCGCGGGCGCGCTGGGCAGGAAACCGTGACTGCCGCGCCGCCCGGTCGCGCGTAGAAAAGCGTCGCCCGAGAACCCCCCACCGACGGAATAGCCGTCGATGGGCTCGATGAAGAAAACCGCCTCGGGATCGGCACCCAGGGCGTCGAGCTCGGCTCGCTCCACGAGCCTGAATAGGCCGCGATATCGCCCTTCGGTCAGCTGGCTGAAGGCCCCGAGCGCTCGCGTGGCGGCGTCCTGGTCCCCGCGATCGGCGAGCTTGACCGCGCCGCCGTGTGCGGCCGCTCGCCAAGAGACGATCTTGTCCTCGGAATCCGTTTCGAGGAGCCCCGCTCTCCTGAGAATGACGTTCGGCTGGAACGTCGAGTGAATCCGGTAGTAGCCGTGGTCCCCCGTGATCACGAAGGCCGTCCGCGATCCGAGACCCGCAGCTTGCACCGCAGCGACGATCTCACCCACGTGGGCGTCCACCTTCGCGAAGGCCAGCTTCGCCTCGGGCGAGTGGCGTCCGCCGGCGTGCTGGGCGTAGTCGGTCTGCACCAGATGGACGAGGAGCAGGTGGGGCCGCGCCGTCTCGATCACGTGAACGGCCGCTGCGGTCGCGAAGACATCGCGCTTCTGGGGGTCTCGGTTCCCGTCGGGAGGGAAACCACCCAGCGCCTCGACCACGGCGTCGACCAACCCCGGCGTGCTCTCGCTGCGCGCGAGGTCGAGCCAGGTCCGATCCGGCGGAAACTGATGGCTCTCGGGGAACAGAACGTCGATCGTCGCGCCCACCGTGACCGGCCACGACACGCCGGCCGTGGTCAACCCGGCCTCGTTTGCAGCGTCCCACAAAGTGGGCACCCGGATCGCCGAGCTCTCGAAATACCAGCTGCTCTGGCCCGTCGGCTCGAAGCTCGTGTTCTGGGTGACGCCGTGACGCGCGGGCCGGACGCCGGTCACGATCGAGGTGTGCGACGGGTAGGTGTTCGAAGGGTACTGACCCACGACCCCCTCGGCCCAGCTCCCACGAGCCCGAAGCGCCTCGATGTTCGGAAGCGACAGGCCGTAGTCGCTCGCGCGCATCGTGTATTCCGGGACCAGGCCATCGATCGAGATCAGCACGACGTGATCGGCGAGCCGCCCTTCTGCGTGGGCGGCCGGGCCGAGTCCGAGGAGGAGACCGATCCCGAGCCATGCCGATCGCGAGTGCAGCCGCCTCGGTCTCGCACCGGCTACTTCGAGACGCAGGGGTAAAAGCCGTCGGCGCGACGGAATCAGGGGAGGTTTAGTCTCAATAAGCGAGAGGTGCGTCGCTGACCCTTCCAATTGCCCCGATTCGACGTGATGCGATCGCATAGACTGCCCGCCGACCGAGCGGTTGTCAATTCGAGACTACTCCGCCCGAAGCGCGATCGCCGGATCGACCCTGGCGGCTCGAATGGCAGGCCACGCCGTCGCCAGCACGGCGACGAGGATCAGCGCTCCGGCGACGAACAGCAGCGTGGCTGGATCGAGCGGCGCTACGCCGTAGAGCAACCCGCGCAGCAACCGCGCCGTCCAGACCGAGGCGATCAGGCCGAGGAGCGCCCCGGCCGCCGCCAGCCGAAGCCCGTGAACCACGACGCCCCGCACGATCCGTTTCACGTCGGCGCCGAGCGCCATCCGGACACCGATCTCCCGCGTCCGTTCCGCGACGAGGCCAGCGATCACGCCGTGAATGCCGATTGCGCCGAGCGCCAGCGCGAGAACGCTGAAGATCGCCAGGAGCAGGCCCGTGGATCGCTCTCTGGCGCTCGCGTCGCGACCGATGTCGGCCAGCCTGGCGAGCTGGGTGATCGGTGCCTCGGGCTCGATCTGCCAGACCGCGAGGCGCAGCTCGTCGTTGGGAGAGCGGTCGCCTTCGTGACGAACCACGACGAACATCGAGCGGCCGCCGAAGCGAGTCTCCTGGGCCAGGTCGGTACATCTCGGGGCGAATCGGATGCTTGACGCTTTCCTGCGGGGTGTCTCCCACCACGCCCACCACCTCGGCGAAGCCCGTCTCGCTATCGAGACCGGTGCCGATGCGGCGTCCGATCGGGTCGGCGTCGGGCCACAGGGTCCGAGCGAGGGTGGCATTGACGATCGCGACGGCCGGCGAGCCGGCCTGGTCGCCTTCACCGAACGACCGGCCGCGGACGACAGGAACGCCCAATGTGGCGAAGTAGGTCGGCGTGACGACCCGCCAGCTCACGTCCGGAGCCGTTCCGGGCGGGAAAGTCCACCCGTCGACGCGAATGTTGGCGCTGGGTGAGGGGCCCTGGAATGGCAGCGCCAGGCTCGCCGCCGCCTGCTGGACGCCGGGGATGCTCTCGAGCCGCTCGACGATCCGCGCGTAGGAGCCGCGCCGCTCGTGCGCGGGGCGAGAAGCGGCGTCCGGGAGAGACACGCGAGCCGTCAGCGAGCCGCCCTCTACGAAGCCTCTCGGCGAGGCCTCGATGTTGGCGAGGGTTCTCACCAGCAGGCCGGCGGAGGAGACGAGGACGGTGGCGAGCGCGAGCTCAAGAACGACTATGCTCGCACGCCAACGATTGTGGACCGCCCCTGAGCCCGCGCCGCGGGCGCTGCCACGCAACACATCCAGGAACCGGGGTCGCGCCGCATCGAGTGCGGGAAGCGGTCCGAGTGACAGCGCGGCTCCAAGGGCAGCGGCGAGAGAGAAGATCAACACGCTCGCAGGCAAGCGCGAGTCCGGCAACGGCGCTTCCTGAAGCGGCAGAAGCGCTGCCAGGAGCGGGGTCGACCAGGCGCTGAGCAGCAGTCCCAGACCGCCTCCGACCAGAGCGAGGAGCAGCGACTGGACGAGTGACGCGCGAGCCAGCCGCCACCTGCTCGCTCCGAGAGCGTGGCGCACCGCGAGGTCTCGCCGGCGCCGGGCCGTCTCGGCGAGCAACAGGTTCGCAACGTTCGCCACCGCGATGGCCAGGATCACTAGCACGGCGGCCAACAACAGCTTCAAGGTGTGGCCCGTCGAGCCCACCAACTTGTCGTGCAGCGGCACGACATTGATGCCGGTGTCGGCATTGTCTTCGGGAAAGGCCGCTTCGAGGCGTCGTGCGACCGCGTGCATCTCCGCGCGCGCGCCGTCGAGCGACACGCCGGGCGCGGTGCGAGCCACGACCCTCAGGTAGCGCGAATCGCGAACGCTACGCGGATTGACACGCGCAGGCAGGCTCGGCCCCGGCACGTCGTCCGCCGCCAGCGTCCAGATGAGCGCCTGGTCGGGAAACGTCAGGCCAGGGTCCATGATGCCGGCGACCTCGTAGGCCGTCCCGTCGAGCCGCAGCGAGCTGCCCAGGACCCGCGGGTCGGCGCCCAGCTCCCGCCTCCAGAATGAGTCGGCGATCACCGCCTGGCGGCTCGCCGAAGGCTCGGCGCCGCCGAACGTGCGCCCCGAAGCCGGCGTGACGCCGAGCAACTCGAAGAAGTCCCGGGACACATCGGCTGCGCGAACCCGGCTCGGGCGCTTCGGACCCGCCAGATTGCGCTCGCTGACGTAGTAGGCGGCCATCTGGGAGAACGACCGCGATTGCTCGCGCCAGTCCAAGAAGTTGGCCGGGGCCACCCAGCGGCGGTCGTTGCCCGGCTGCGTCTGCCAGACGAGCGTCAGCTGATCGGCCGCGGGATACGGCAACGGGCGCAGCACCATCGCCTCGAGCAGCGTGAAGATCGAGGTGTTGACGCCGATCCCGAGCGCCAGCGTCAGCGACGCCGTGATCGTCAGGGAAGGCCGCCGCGCGAGCACCCGAGCCGCGAGCCGCAGATCTTGGAGAACGAACATGCGCCGGGCTGGGTACAAGGTTCATGCCAGGGTCGCTCGGGCACCGCTCCGAGGTGGGCCACGCTGACCAGGGCCGAAGGCCTCCGGCCATCGCCCCTGGTATCACATTCACCAAAGAGGCCCACTCTGCGCGGTACCTCTCGCTCAGGCTGACGCTTCTTTGGCCGCTCTCCGTGTTCTCGATGTCTCCGAAGCGCGCCCGTTTGACCGTAGCCGCACACGATGTCTCGATTCCGATACAGGGTCCGTCAGTTGTCCGCGTGCTAACCTCAACGACCCATGACGGCCAAGCTGCTGGCCATTTTGCTCTACGTGGGCGTTCTGCTCGTGATCGGGGTCGCCGCGTCGCGCCGCACCCGCAGCCTCCGAGACTACTTCGCTGGCGGAAAGCGGATGGGGTTCTTCTCCGTGGCGTTCTCCGCCCGGGCCACCGGGGAGTCCGCCTGGCTGCTGCTTGGCGTGACCGGGTTCGGAGCGGCCTGGGGCGTCAAGGGCTTCTGGATCGTCCTCGGCGAGACCCTCGGGGTGGCGATCGCCTGGCTACTGTTGAGCCGACGCTTCAAGCGACTCACGGATCGCTACGATTCCGTGACGGTGCCCGACTACCTGGAGTCGCGATTCCGGGACGACGGGCACGGGCTGCGGCTCATCGCCGCGCTGACGCTGATGATCTTCGTGCCGATCTACATCAGCTCGCAGATCCACGCGACGGGTATCGCCTTCAACGACTTCCTCGGCATCGGCTACTACCAGGGCGCGCTGATCGGCTTCATCGTGGTGATGCTCTACCTCACGAGGGGCGGATTCGTCGCCGTCGTCTGGTCGGACGTGTTTCAGGGGCTGCTCATGGTGCTCGGCCTGGTGGCCCTGCCGCTCGTCGGTCTTGCGGCCGCGGGAGGCTTCGGTCCCGTGCTGGAGATCCTGCAGTCGCAATACCCGAACCATCTCAGCCTCACCGCGGGCGAGGGCCCGACGCCCCTGACGCTGGCCAGCATCGGCGGCCTGCTGGGCATCGGTCTCGGTTTCATGGGCTCCCCGCAGGTCTTCGTGAGGTTCATCTCGCTGCGCTCGGAGGACGAGATCCGCAAGGGTGCGGCGGTCGCGATCATCTGGACGATCCTCGCCGACGGTGGCGCCGTCTGCGCCGGCATCATCGGGCGCGTGGTTCTGGGGGGCGACCTGGGTCCGGCCTCGGAGCGCGTGCTGCCGATGATGGTCGAGAGCCTGCTGCCGGCGTTCGTGGGCGGCCTCTTCGTGGCGGTCGTGCTCTCGGCGATCATGTCCACGATCGATTCGCTGCTCGTCGTCGCTTCGAGCGCCGTGGTGCGCGATTACTACCAGAAGATCCTGCATCCCGAGCTCAGCGAGGAGTCGTTGCTGCGAACCAGCCGTGTGCTGACGGTGGCGCTGGCGCTGATCGCGCTGGCGATGGCGTTCGGGATCTCGGTCGCCACGAGCGGCCAGGGCATCTTCTGGATCATCATCTTCGGCTGGTCCGGCATCGCGGCGACGTTTTGTCCGACCATCATCCTGTCGCTGTTCTGGAGCCGGATGACCGCGCTCGGTGCCAAGGCCGGAATGCTGGCAGGGTTCCTGGCGATCCCGTTCTTCAAGTTCCTGGCTCCCCATCTGCCGGGCGTCGGCCCGCACTTCGCGCTGCTCGAAGAGATGGTCCCGTCATTTGCCTTTTCGGCGCTGGTGATCGTGCTCGTCAGCCGGATGGACGCCCGCGGCGCCGTTCGCGTCGCGGACGCCGGGGCGGATCTGTCTTTCGCAGCGGCCGCGGCGAATGCCGACCCCCCCGGGTCGGAAAGCCCCGGCTGAGTCTCTACCGGTCGCGGCCTGACAGGCTCAGCGGGCCGACAAGGCCTTGGCGGCTCGCGCGTAATCCTTGGGCCTGACCCAGAGGATCATCCCGTAGCGACCTCCGCCCGCAGCGACTCCATCGGCGGCGGTCACACTGATGCCCGCGTCTGCGAGTCTGTCGAAGTAGCGACCCACGACGCCGACTCGATCGTCCCCCTGTACGAGGAAAGCGCGTTGAGTCGGGCTCAGCTTCCAGCCTTCGCGCCTGGCGACGCGCCGCAGCTCCGTCATCTTCTCCGGCACGAAGTCCAGCTGTGCCTTCCGGCCGCCCGCTGGGAAACCCGAGAAAGCGAGCAGGTTGACGCCGGCCTCCGCCAGCTGACGGAGCATGCGAGCCCCCTGGCCCTTTCGCTGGGGCACCTTGGCGTAGCAGTAGCCGACTTTCTTCACCCTTTGCATTGGTAAGTCCTCCCGGACACGAGCGTAACGCCTCGAGTCGCCGAAGCAGCCACAAAAAAGCCCGCCCGCTGCCAAGTTCGAGTCACCCAGCGAATCCGTGGCCGGTCGGCTAGGAGCTCAGCGCTCGCGGGAAGAGGATGTTGTTCTCGAGGTGGATGTGCCTGTGGAGCGATTCCTCGAGCGCGGCGAGCCCGTGCCACAGGGCGCGCCAGGTGTTGCACGCTTGGTCCGGCACGGTGTAGTCGTCCGTCAGCTCGCGCAAGCGCCGCAGCGCCACACCCGCGGCCTCATGCTCCTCGTTCATGACCATGATGGGACCGTCGGCCATGGATCCCTGGCCGCGCTGAATCATGGGGAAGAGGATCTGCTCCTCCTTGGCCATGTGCGCCTCGAGTTCCGCCTTGAGTCCCCGGTATCCGGCGACGAGCTCCGTGAGCATTTCGGGGTCCTTCTCCCGATGGACCTCGAGGACCTTTTCCGCCATCTTCAGAAGGCCCGGCAGCTCCTCGTACAACGGCATGTGGTAGGCCGCCAGGATGTGGGTGATCAGGTCGCCGAGCGGCGCTTCGTCCCAGCGTTCCTCGGGTGCCTTGGCGGTGTCCAGCTCCTTCTGGATCTCCTCGAGCACGGCCGCGGTGTCCACGCCCCTCTGCTCGCAGGCGAGCGCGAGCGCGAGGCCGCCTCCGCAGCAGTAGTCGATGCCGTGCCGCTCGAAGACACGGGTTGCCAGCGGATGTTCCGTGGCCAGGTCACCCACTCGGATTTCGCCCGTCAGCATGGTGCTATCTCCTCTGGTCTCCAGGTGCGAGCAGCAGCGCGAGGGCGGACAACACCGCCGTCGCATCTTGTTCGCGCGCACCTCTCGTTTGTTGATGAACACCGGGCATTCCGACCCACGCGTGGATCGTTCCCATCACTGTCAGGAGCAGGATCTCGGGGTCGACGTCCCTCCGGATACTCCCGTCGTCGGCGCCTTCTCGCAGTGATGTGAGCAAGAAACGCTGGGATTTCTTCGCGAGCCTGCGTAGCAGGGCGAAGGCGTCGTCCGGGAGCGTGAGCTGGGCCTGGTCCGAACGCAAGAGCCAGGCGAGCCCCCGGTCTTCCGCGATGAGAAGCATCCGATTGCCCGCCAGCGTCAGCAGCCGTTCCAGGGGGGGAGCGACGCGTCCGGAAATGTCCCCTCGATGGTACGCAGCGCCACGCGAACGGCCTCTCGGAGCACGTCGTCGAGGCTGGCGAAATGGCGGAACAGCGCTCCGCTGCTGAGACCGATCTCCGTGGCCAGATTGGCCGTCGTCAGCGCGCCCCGCCCGCGCTCTCCGATGATGCGCAGGGCCGCTTCCACGATCTCTGGCCGGCGCTCGGCGGACGGCCTGCGAAGCGTCGCCGTGTCTATGTCGTAGGAGTAAGCAAACCACTCACTTACTTGTCAACAAGCAGGGTCGACCCGAGCGAGGCGGGCGATCTGCAGCTTCGCCGCGACACCCGCATCGACCCGCCTTCATGACTGGAGTTCCCTTGACGCCTCGGCAGAAAGAGGGAGAATGACAGCTGAAGAAGGCCCGCTTCCGGCACGTTTCCGGGGCGGGCCTCTCGCTTGCATGCTCAGTACCAGAGGGCAGCCAAGATGACCGTCCGTCCGCTGCGAGTTGCCATCCAGGGAGAGCGGGGCTCGTTCAGCCACCAGGCCGCCCTCGACGCACTCGGAACCGATATTTCGCTTCTGGAGCGACCCTCCTTCGACGGCCTCTTCGAGGCCGTTCAGGAAGGCGCAGCCGATCGTGGCGTCGTGCCGATCGAGAACTCGCTCGTGGGCTCGATTTACGAAAACTACGACCGTCTGGGTGCGACGTCCCTGCAGATCGTCGCCGAACACAAGCTGCGGATCGAGCAGTGTCTGATCGCCCGTCCGGGCGCGACGGTGGCGTCGCTTCGGCGTGTGGCCTCCCACCCCGTCGCCCTGGCTCAATGCCGGAACTTCTTCACGAAACACGAGAGCATCGAGGCCGTCGCCGCCTACGACACCGCGGGGAGCGTGCGCTCGCTCAGCCCCGAGGGGGTGGTCACTCAGGGAGCCATCGGCTCGCGTCTGGCGGCCGAAATCTACGGTGGCGCCGTCCTACGAGCCGGCATCGAGGACGATCCGGAAAACTACACGCGCTTCCTGGTTCTCGCCCGGGAGGCGGCGTCTGAGAGCAGGGCGTCGAAGGCGTCGCTGGTCTTCAACGTCGACCACAAGCCCGGCGCGCTGCATCGAGCGCTGGGGGTCCTGGCCAGCCGCGAGGTCAGCCTCGAGAAGATCGAGTCACGCCCGCTTCGCGGCAAGCCCTGGGAGTACGCCTTCTATGTCGACGTGTTGGGCGAACCCGACGGCGCGGCTGGCGAGGCTGTCGCTGAGCTACGCGGCATCGTGCGCGACCTGCGGGTGCTCGGCTGGTATCCCGCCCACGCCCACTCGACCTAACCCTCACTAGCCCACGGCCGCTCCCGACCCGTTGACGTTGCAGTATCGCTGCTGACGACGACCGTGAATCTCTTCTTCATCCTCAAGAACACGCTCTCATAGTAGCGATAGGAAAGAGCCGAAAGCCCCACCGTCGCGACGCCGGACAGCAGGATCAGAGACCACGCGGTTCCCACAGAGCTCTGCTCGGGCGAGGGGACGTACCTGGCAACCAACGTACTGGTGATGAAGATCACGAAGGGATGGTAGATGTAGATGCCGTATGAGATTCGCCAAGCCACTGAGCACGAAGAAGGAGGATGACGCCCAACTTGCCCGATTCGGCGTGGAACCAACCGCCGGGCACGACGCACGGGAATCCGAAGGCTTGCAGCACGGCTATGGCATGGGTGAACCAGACCGCTGCCGCTGCGAAGAAACGAAGACTATCAGTCCTGGGAAGTAGACGCTCGAACGGGTGGTACGCGGCTCGGTGGCCACGATGAAGACGCGACCATTGGGTCGAAGTACCCGACGAAGAATCGTCATGCCCTCAGTTTCATACCAAGTCCGAGGCTGATCTCAAAGCCAAGAGGGTGTGAACTCAGAAGGTCCGTCGCTCGGGGAAACTGAGCGTCCCCGATCGAATCCGCTGTTACAGGCCACTAGCGTCTGATCGGGCTATCGAGACTCTCGGCCGATTCGAGACGGGCCAGGCGGGCGAGCATCTCTTCGGCGCGGCGTTCCCAGGTGTTGTCGCGGGCCGCCCCCCAGCGGGCCTCGCGCCGACCGTCGTCGAATTCCACGCGGCGCAGTGCCTCGAGGGCGGCGACCATCTCTTCGGCGCTGTCGAAGATTCTCGCGAGCGGTTCGAACTCCTCTATTTGGTCGCACCCTCGCGAGGCGAGCACCGGCTGCCCGAACGGCAGGTGGCCGAAGAGCCGCGTCAGCGAGCACGCCCGGTTGTGGCCGCCCTCTGCGAACGGAATCACGGTGACATCGATCAAGGCGTTGTATTCGAGCAACTCGGCGTAGGGGCGCGGGCCGAGGAAACGGCACCGGGGATTGCGCCTGAGCCATTCGAGATCGCTGCCTTCGCTATCGGGTAGCTCCTGCGCCGGACCCACGAAGAGCCAGCTCAGCCACGGGGTCGAATCGACCAGAACGCGCAGCCAGTCGAGCCGCGTGCGCCGCGACAGCGAGCCGAGCACCCCGGCAACCGGCCGCGTCAGCTCTAAGGCTGCTGGCAGAGCGCACGGGCTTCGCGGGCAGTGTGAGGGGATCCTCGCGGCGGGAAAACCCATCGGAGCCACCAGGGTTCGCTCGCGCGGCCAGCCGTACCGCTCAGTGAACACCCGCGCCAGCGCCTCGGACAGGCAAAAGACGTGGTCGACGCCGGCGAGGATCTCGCGCTCCCAGCCGTGCACCAACTCGGCTGGCCAGCCGTACTCCCAACTGTAGTCGTCAGCCGCGAAGTAGATCCGGCGCGCCCGCTGGAAGTGGCGGACGAAGGCCCGCTGATCCGGCCGCGTGAAGACCACTGTGCCCGCGCCGGGGCAGGCTTGGGCCAGGCTTCGGACGCTCAACCAGGCGAGGCTGTGCGAGAGGCGCCCGAGAGCGCGGGGTGGCAGGGGCGTCCCGAAAACGCCGTCGTCCTCCAGAGAGAGACCGCCGACGCCCATCGCGGCAGCCAGCCAGCCAGAGCCGCCGATCTCCGGGCGCAGGCATGTCGTCGGCGTGAGCCGGCCCAGGGCGAGAAAGGGCATGCGCACCCCCCACATCCCCGACATCCAGGAACAGCACCGGGCGCCTCAACAACTCGCTCCCCCCTACCCGACTGGCCGCGTACTGACACCCGGGCGTGAGGTGGCTCTGTCCCGAGCATCGGTCAGCGCGGCGCGTCGACTCACCGAACTCCTGCGTCGTTGCTACGGACCGCTCATTCGTAGGCGTTCCCGGCTGGGCTGTTTTTCGCGAAGTGTACGAGCCGCGTGGCGGCACATCATACGATGCCGTGGGGTGCGCCTGATTTCGACGGTGCTCTGGGCCGGCGCGAAGGACTCAGGCCCAGTCCCGCCGAGAGGGCGTCGGGTGTCAGGGAGGAGCGTAGCCGAGGCTTGCGGCCAGCGGCTCAACCTCCGAGCGGAGGCGCCTGAGCTCGAGGCGAGGCACCGGCTCGACGTCGGTGCGACCGCCAATGTGCCGTTCGAGAGCGGCAGCCCCGATGGCCACGCCGAGGTGACCCGAAAGAGCCGCGAGCCGCTCGCCCGTGCAGAGCTCCTCGTAGCTCAACAGGCACGCGTCGAACTCGGCTTGCCGCTTGACGAAGCTCGCTGTCTTGATGCGCCAGAGACGCCCGAAATGGGCGGGTGTCAGCACCCTATCCTGGGGCCACCTGTCGTACCAGCGCTCCATCGAACGATAGGAGCGGTAGGCGTCGTGGGGGTTGCGATGCAAGAACACGATTCGGGCCGCGGGGAAGAGCCACCTCAGGTACGCTACCTCTTCCCCCCCCAAGCGGACCTCCTTGATTCCCCAGCGGGAGTAGCCACGGCGCCGCGCCGGCCCCGCGTACAGAGCCTTGAAGAATTGGCGGTGCGCGTCGATGAGGGCGTCAGGCTCCGGGTAGAGATTAGCGATCCACTCGGCATGCCACTGCCCGGTCGCTTCGCTGTCGATGAAGAAGCCGGGCTGCACGTCCTCCGACGGCAACGGGAGCAATGACTCGGCCAGCCGACGCACGTAGTCACAGTGCGCGTAGGGCTCTCCCCAGATGAGCGCCTCTTGCGACGCCGAGACGAGACGCTGCAGGAGCGTCGAGCCGGACCGCCAGCTCGAGCCGAGCAGAAAGATCGGGCTCTCGCTGTGGTCCTCAGGGAGGTCCGGCCAGCGCTCGCGGACCGCAGCGATCGCCTGTGTTGGCGACGGCACCGACGAGACTACTCCGCGTTGGAGGCGGCGAAGCCCGATGGGCCCGACCCAGGCTTCGAGGGGGCCAAGGGTGAACCGCCGGAGGAATCGGTACACGCCCCAGGCCCGAATGTCGGTCATCCTTCCTCCCGATACCGGAATGCTCGCAGTCTCGCAGGTTCCAGCGCAGCCTCAGGGTTCCCGCCACGGGGCCCGGGACTGCCACGCCCACCAGTGACTGACTTCGCTCTGCGTGTCGAGTAAATCCTCGAGTCCGCGAGCTGCCAGGTGCGCGTTCAGTCGGGCCTGCTCAGGACCTGTGTCGTAGGTTAGGCTCCATGGGTTCAGGTGACGCATCGGGGCGGCATCGACGATTCCGAGCCGACAGCCGCGCTCACGCAGCTCCTGCCAGGCAAGTTCGGTCCCCCAGCCCATGCCCGAGTTCGCAGGGAAGGGCAACGGCATCGATCCAGGGAGATGCGACTACGAAGGCGGGCCCCGAGTCGACCCACGTCGTCTCGCGCGCGATGCGAAACGGTCGCCGAGCCGTGATGGCGAAGGCCGTCCAACTCGAGCGATCGTGGGCCGGCTGCGCCACCCCGAAGTCGCCCGCGGCCGTCGTCCTGATGAGGGCCCGGAGGGCGCCCGACTCGAAGGCCACGTCGTCGACGACGACGAGGACCAGGTCCCAGGCATCGTTTCGGATCGGCTCCCAGAGGCGGTCCAGCAATTCGGTACGCATCCCCGGCCCTACCCCCGCTGTGACGCGCAACAGATCCGGATGGGGTGTGTCGAGCGACCAAAGCGCGACCCGAATGCCCTCGGCTTCGGCCTGCGCCACGAGCCGAACGGCGTTGCCCGCCCTCTCATGAAGATAGACTCCAATGAGTGCCACTCGCGGTGCCGTGCCGCTCCAAGCCGAGATCCGCTGGGCGAACAGGGAGGTAGGGTCGAGTGCTTCCGTCAGATCTCTTACGGCGGCCCCGAGTGGCCGCCGCTTCGGAATGCGCCACCTAGTCAGCGGAGGTTCCGGGAGCCGACCTGACTCGTCCTCGAGCGCGGACGGTGCGGACGCTGCGGCGGCATGGGACGCAAATTATCCCGCGCGCCCGGCATGGGCGTCAATCGGTCCGCCGCTGGGTCCGACTACCGGACGGCGCGTCGAACCGACAACCTGATGTGCGCTCTATCTGGTCGCCGCTCTGTTCACGAGTATCGTGTTGCCATCGACGTTTTCGACGGCTTCGTATCCGAGGCTCAGGATGTTCTCGGAAAACCATGAACGGTCTGGTAGGGATTCAAGAACCAGAAGAGGACGACACCGCCCAATCGTTTTCAAAGCGCCGGACAAGGCCTGCTGTTCATAGCCTTCGACATCCAATTGGACGATGGATACGTTTCTGTGCGCGGGGACGATTTCGTCCGCCGAGACGATGTCTACTACCTCGACCTGTTCTGATGGTCTGTCAACAGCGGCATCACATACGCTGCTTGCGCCGCCGAGGCTTCGTCCAAGAGTGTCTTTCGTGAGCATGAGAAGCGAGGTCTTGTGCTCACCCAGCCCTGCATTCAGAAGTTCGACGTTCTTGAGATCATTTATCCGAGTTGTTATCTGTGCGCATCGATAGTTTTCACGATTCGGCTCGAATGCCCATATTCTCGTGTCGCTTGGGCAGTTGCTGGACAAGGCCGGCAGAAAATCACCAAAGTAGGCGCCCGCATGGACGATGTCTCCCTGCTGACAGTTTGATATGAGGTACTTGACGGTTTCTGGTTCCCAAACTTCACCCGAGAGAATTCGTTGCGCTGCTGGGCGGTGCTGCGACGAGACAGGGACGCAGTATCCACCATACTGATTGTAGGAAATGCAACAAGACAAGGTGGACCCAGAGGGCGCCATCGGAGTCGTATGGCGGGGGCCGCTCGTTTGGTTCCATCGTCTTGTTGCCTTGGTAATCATGCGAGAAACGAGCGTGGGCGTGCCCTTCCGCAGTATCGGTTTCATGAATAGCCACGCTTCATTGTTCGCACTCTGATCCGCAAGTCGGTGTCGTAACCGGGCGCGAGCGGCTTCAACGGCGGTCAGTGGCCTGAGTATCCGCCGCCGGGTCGGGCTTCAGGGAGTCGACGACGGCTACCTGTCGGGCGAACACCGCTGGATCGAGCGTCGGCAGCTTGCACACACCACGCTCGCACACGTACGCCGTCGCGCTACCTTCGCGCGCGATCTTGCCGTCGAGCAGTGGGATCAGCTCCGCCTGGACGTCGAGGTCCGCGCCCTGCGTCGCCACGCCGAGCACCCGGTTCGGGACGAAGAGCAGACGCAGCCGCTCCAGGAAAGGCTCCGCCTCGCTGCGCGACGACGCGGTCACGATGAAGATCTCCTTTGGCGTGTCGAACCGGAAGTCCAGCGCCAGAAGCGCTTCGGACAGCGCCGCCGGAGCTTGCGCCAACGTGCCTCCAAACGCCGCGAGAGTGGCGTCGGCACGCGCGCGGTACGCGTCTTCGCCAGTCAGCTCTGCCAGGCGCAGCAGGTTGAGGGCGTGTACCGAGTTGCCGGACGGCTCCGCCCCGTCGTAGCCGGGCTTCTCCCGCGCGATGAGCCGCTCGTGGTCGTGACTCGTCTGAAAGAAGCCGCCCCGCTCGCGATCCTCGAAGTCCCGCTCGAGGACGGCGTCGAGGGCGATGATCTCTCGCAGCCAACGTGGCTCGCCGCTCGCCTCGTGAAGGTCGAGCAGTCCCGAGATCATCATCGCGTAGTCGTCCAGCACGGCCGCTTCACGCACCTGCCCGTCGATGAAGCTGCGTGTCAGCCGCCCGTCGTCGCGCAATCTCCCGAGCACGAAAAGCGCGGCCCGCTCGGCCCGCTGGGCGTAGCTCGGCTCGCCGAAGGCGATCGCGGCCCGGGCGAATGCCGAGATGGCCAGGCCGTTCCAGGCCGTCAGGATCTTGTCGTCTCGCAGTGGCGGTGGCCGCTTCGCCCTGACCTGATAAAGGGTCTCGCGACTTTCGCGAACCAGCGCCTCGAGTGCCGCGGCCTGCGTGCCCAGCTCCTTGGCCACCACAGCCAGGCTGCGTGGCGTGTTGAGGATGCTGCGCCCCTCGAAGTTGCCGCCCGGCGTAACGTTGTAGTAGCTGGAAATCGCGGTCGCCCTGGTGCTGCCCAGCGCCGCCTCGAGCTCTGCCGGAGTCCACGTGAAGAACCAACCCTCTTCGCGATCGCCAGACGGCGTCGGGCTGTCGGCGTCGGTCGCCGAGTAGAAGCCCCCCTCAGGCGACGACATGTCGCGCTCGAGATAGCGCAACGTGTCACGCGCGACGCGCGCGAACTCGCCTCGCCCCGTCGCCTGGAAGCCCTCGATGTAGGCGATCGTGAGAAGCGCGTTGTCGTAGAGCATCTTCTCGAAGTGGGGTACCAGCCAGCGCCGGTCGGTCGAGTAGCGGTGGAAGCCGCCTCCGACCTGGTCGTGCATGCCTCCGGCGGCCATGCGCTCGAGGGTCAATCTGGCCATGTCGAGGAAGCGCGCGTTGCCGGTTCGGCGGTGATAGCGGAGCAGAAGGCGCACGGGCAGGCTGCTGGGGAACTTCGGTGCGCTGGCCAGGCCGCCGTGCTCGGCATCGAAGTTGGCGCTGAAGTGACGCATCGCCGCGTGCAGGACATCAGGCCCGGGCAGGCCGTCGCCCGATTCGGGCGTCAGCGACTCGCGAATCGCCTCCGCGATCTGCCCAGAGCTGGCGCGCACCTGATCCGGCTTCGTCTCGTAGGCCTCCTCGAGCCTTTGGAGCAACGTGAGGAAGCCGATCCGTGCACCGCGATCCCCGTCGCGTGGCGGGAAGTACGTACCCCCGAAAAACGGCTCTCTCGCCGGTGTCAGCCACACGGACATCGGCCATCCGCCGCGTCCCTGGTTGAGCATCTGCACGGCGCGCATGTAGATCGAGTCGATGTCGGGCCTCTCCTCGCGGTCGACCTTGATGGCCACGTAGTGAGCGTTCAGGTACGCGGCGATCTCCTCGTCTTCGAATGACTCGCGCTCCATCACGTGACACCAGTGGCACGTCGAGTAGCCGATCGACAGGAAAATCGGTCGGCCGCGGCGCCTCGCGATCTCGAAGGCGTCGTCCCCCCACGGGTACCAATTGACCGGGTTGTGCGCGTGCTGGCGGAGGTAAGGGCTCGCCTCCAGGAAGAGACGGTTCGTGAAGACCGGGGTACCGTCCGGGTTCAGGTGGCGGGTGCGCGGCTCGTAGTCATCGGTCCGGTTCTGCCACGCCGCGCCAAGTCTCAGCTGCAGCGCGGCGGGATGAGCCTCGGCTCCCGGCAGCGTGTTCTCGGGAAGCTCCGAGACGGCCGCGGCCGTTTCGCAACCTATGCTCATCAGCGCTGCGACCATCACGATCACACCCCGGCTCCCGCTCCGGGATACGGGGTTGGGCTGAGGTTGACGGACTGGCGGATCTATGGCGACGTGGCGACGCGCGGTCATTGGCAGGGAGGAAGGCGAGTATACCGCTCGCCCTTTCGATCGATGTTCACTACGATGGACCCGCTCTCATCCATCCTCTGGGCGCGCGACCGGAAGGGCGGAATCGTCCCCACAATGAAGAGAAGAACCAAGAGCCGGATCCTGACGACAGCCCTCGGCGTCGCGTTGCTCGGGCAGCCGGACGGCGCCTTCGCGCAGGGTCCGAGCGGCGGCTTGTCTGCGTTCAGCGACGAGCTGCAGCGAGTCGCGGCGCAGGTGCGGCCCGCGATCGTGCAGATCGTGGCGAGCGGGTATGTTGCGGCCTCGGGGGATGCGGCTCGTCTCCTGTCTCGCCAGCGCGGGACGGGCTCCGGCGTTGTCGTCGACCCGTCCGGCTACGTCATCACCAACGCACACGTGATCGCCGGGGCCCAGCGAATTCAAGTGGTGGTGCCGCTTGCAGGTGACGCCTTCGATGCCGGAGCCTCGATCCTGAAAGTGCGCGGGAAGGTGCTGGGCGCCCAGCTGGTCGGGTCGGACAGCGAGACCGACCTCGCGGTTTTGAGGCTCGAAGAGGTCGGCCTCTCGCACCTGCCCCTCGCTGACTCGGACGAGGTGCGGCAGGGAGAGGTGGTCCTCGCCTTCGGCAGCCCTCTGGGCCTCGAAAACTCCGTGACGATGGGTGTCGTCAGCTCGGTCGGCGCCAGCTCGCGGCTGACTCGCCGATGATCTACATCCAGACCGACGCGCCGATCAACCCCGGCAACAGCGGCGGGCCGCTCGTAGACGCGCACGGCCACGTCGTCGGAATCAACACGCTGATCTATTCCCAGGGCGGCGGTAACGAAGGGATCGGCTTCGCGGCGCCGAGCAACATCGTTCGCTCCGTCTACGACCAGATCCGCGAGTTTGGCCGAGTGCGCCGCGGCGAGATCGGCGTGCGCACCCAGACGCTGACACCGATCCTGGCCGGCTCGCTCGGCCTGGGGAGCGAGAGCGGCGTGCTCGTCAGCGATGTGCTGCCCGGCGGTCCTGCAGAACGTGCCGGGATGCGCATCGGCGACGTGGTGCAGTCGCTCGACGGCAAACGAATGGAGAACGCGCGCCAGTTCGACGTGAATCTCTACCAGCGCCACCCCGGAGAGGTCGTCAACGTCGATCTCGTTCGCGCGGGCGGACGACGGCGGTTGGCCGTGCCGGTACGCGAGCGACCGGGAGATCCGTCCCGCTTCGCGGCGCTCGTGACGCCCGACTCAAACCTGGTGCGGAGGCTCGGCGTGCTGGCGCTGGATCTAACGCCTGACGTGCGGGCGATGCTCCCGGCGTTGCGCGCCGAGGCCGGCATCCTCATTGCCGCCGGGAGCGCCACCGGTCCGTATTGGCAGGATGCGCTGCAACCCGGCGATGTCGTCTACTCGGTCAACCAGGAGCCGGTGACGAGCATCGCACGTCTCCGCCTTCGGTTACGCCAGTTCGATGTCGGCTCGTCGGTGGCGCTGCAGGTGGAACGTCAGGGAACACTCCGCTACGTGCTCGTCGACCTCCAATGAATAAAGCGGACCCGGTTTTCTTGGACACGAAACTAGGGAAAGTCATCTTGTTCAAGGAGACTCGATCGATGAAGCAGGTCAGGCGCAAGAGGTCTGAGAGGAAGAAGGGAGTGGGCGAGACGGAGGGAGCCCGGTGGGCGACCGGAGTTTCGCCCACCGGCGGCGCGGTGGTGGGCGCCTTGGGTCCCGGGCAGCGTTCGAGCGTGGTGCGCAAGCGGGAGGTCGCACTGCGGCTGCTGCGCGGGGAGTCACTCGAAGCGCTGTCTCGTGAGCTGTCCGTGGAGATGCACCGGCTGCAGCGCTGGCGTGATCAAGCCATGGCCGGGATCGACGAGTCGCTGCGGGAGCGCAATGGCGACCCGCTGAAGGTGGAGCTGGACGCGGCGGTCAAGCGGGTGGGCGAGCTCAGCATGGAGAACGAGCTGTTGCGGAAGAAGATCGGGGCGGCCCGCCCTTTGGCCTTCGGGAGGTCGCGGCGATGAGTGCGGCGATCTCCCCTGCGACAGGCCGGGCCTACGGGGTGGAACGGGTGTGCCGGGTGTGGAAGCTGGCCCGCTCGAGCTACTACTCCCAGCTCGGCGAGGCGGCTCCCGAGATGGTCCGCGCTGGCCGACGTGGTCCCAAGCCCAAGGTGTCTGACGAGGAGCTGTTGCGGCTGATCCGAGAGGACCTGGCGGCCTCGCCGTTCGTAGGAGAAGGACATCGCAAGGTCTGGGCGCGGCTCAAGGTGCTGCGCCAGGTGCGCGTGTCGCGCAAGCGGGTGCTGCGGATCATGCGTGAGCACCACCTGCTGTCGCCGCGTCGGGTACGCCAGGGCGAGGGGCTGCTCCACGAGGGGACGATCACAACCGATGCGCCCAACCTGATGTGGGGGACGGACGGGGCGAGAGTTCTCACGGCAAAGGACGGCTGGGGCTGGATCTTCGTCGGCGTCGAGCACTTCAACAGCGAGTGCGTCGGCTACCACGTGTGCAAGAAGGGGACGCGCTACGAGGCCCTCCAGCCCATCGCCATGGGGCTGACGCAGCTCTTCGGCTCGGTCGAGGCGGGTGTGGCTCGTGGCCTCGAGCTGCGCATGGACCACGGGACGCAGTACCTCTCGGACCACTTCCTCAACCAGCTGCGTTTCTGGGGCATCACGCCCAGCTTCGCCTTCGTCGAACAGCCGCAGACCAACGGAGTGGCCGAGCGTTTCATCCGGACTCTCAAGGAACAGATCATTCATGGCCGCGTCTTCCACACCCTCGAGGAGGTGCGCCAGGCCGTGGCTGCCTTCGTCAAGCGCTACAACCAGCAGTGGCGCGTCGAGAAGCTGGGATTCCTCACCCCGCGCGAGGCCCGCGACCAGCACGGCCAGGGGAAGGCCGCGTGAACCTCGAGGTCATCAAAGAGGGGCTACCCCAGGTATGGACTCACCCCGCCGCGTCGATCCTGGGGCATCCTCGTGCGTCGTTTTCGGGATCGTCTGCCAAACGAACCCGAGATCGTCAAACTGGTGTCCAAGAAACCGGGCGCGGTACATGACCTCCAATGAAGAACGTCGGAACCGCTAATCCCTCTCCCCCTCAGGGGGGGAGGGCCAGGGTGAGGGGGACGCGTGGAAGTCTCCCTGCCGAAGAGCAGAACTAGAGGAGAGCCATGCTGATTTCACTGCTGCTGGCCGTCGCCGTCGAAACGACTCCGAGTCTCGCGCCCGGCACGTCCTACGACCCAGCCGTACCGACGCTCGTGCAGGTGGCGGGACACGATTTCGGCGGAGAGATCACCCCTCCTCGCGACGTGATTCGCTACTTCGACTCGCTTGCGGAGGCCGCTCCGGATCGTGTCCGTGTCGTCCGCTACGCCGAGAGCTGGGAGGGGCGCCCGCTGATCTACGCGGCGATCTCTTCGGCGGCCAGAATCGCCAGGCTCGACGATATGAAGCGAGGACTTCAGCAGATCGCGAACCCTCGCGGCCTGTCGGCCAGCGACGCCTCGCGTCTGCTTACGGAACTGCCCGTCGTGACCTGGCTCCTGCACGGCGTCCACGGCAACGAGATCTCCTCGAGCGGCGCTGCGATGGCGCTCGCCTACCATTTGCTGGCGGCGAAGGACGACGCGGACGTCGCTACCATCCTGGAAAACTCGGTGGTGCTGATCGACCCGATGGAGAACCCCGACGGTCGCGCTCGCTTCGTCTTCCAGAACCTGCAGGCCCGCGCAGCCTCGCCGGATCCGGCTCCCGTCGCGGCGGAGCGCGACGAGCCCTGGCCGGGCGGCCGCACCAATCACTACCTGTTCGACATGAACCGCGACTGGATGGCCTTGTCGCAGCCAGAGACCCGGGGCCGGGTGAAAACGGCGCTCGAGTGGTTCCCCCAGGTCGTCGTCGACCTCCACGAGATGGGCGGAGAGGCGACCTACTACTTCGCGCCGCCCGCGGCGCCGCTCAACCCCTACATCACCGCGAGTCAGCGCAAGTGGCTCGAGACGTTGGGACGCTCCATCGCCGATCGCTTCGACGAGCGGGGCTTCGCGTATTTCGTTCGCGAGCAGTACGACTCCTTCTACCCGGGCTACGGCGAGAGCTGGCCGATCTTCCACGGCGCGGTCGGGATGACCTTCGAGCAGGCCTCCGCCCGGAGCCTCGTCTACCAGCGTCGCGGTGATGGTCGGCTGCTCCGCTACGCGGACGGCGTGGTCCACCACTTCACATCGGGATTGCAGACGGCGCTGACGGCGGCGCGCCATCGCGAGGAGCTGCTCAGCGACTACCTCGAGTACCGACGCTCGGCGATCGCCGAGGGACAGCGCGGCGAGGTCCGCGAGTACCTCATGCCGCCTGGCCCCGATCCGACGCGCGTTTCGCGCCTGGCCCGATTACTGGCGGCTCAAGGTATCGAGATCGAGCGTTTGTCGGCCGCCGTCCAGTTGGTCGGCAGATCCCTTCCGGCCGGAACGTATCGTGTCTCAGCCGCTCAGCCCGCGGGACGCCTCGTGCGCAACCTGCTCGATCCGAGCATCGCCCTGGACCCGGCCTTCGTGGAGGAGCAGGATCGCCGGCGCAAGAAGCGCATGCGCGATCAGATCTACGACGTGACCGGCTGGAGCCTGCCGCTTCTGTTCGACGTCGAGGTGGTCACCTCGAAGCAGGTCACCACGACGCCCGGCGAGGCTGTTTCGGCGGAGTCCGTCCCTGCCGACGTCGAGCTTCCGGCGGCCCGCGTGGGCTATCTCGTTCCCTGGGGCTTCGGCTCAGCGGGAGCCACCGTCGAGGCTCTCAGCGAAGGGCTGACGGTGCGGCGCGCGGGAGAGGCGTTCATTCTCGGAGGTCGGGAGTTCGCGGCCGGCACCGTACTCTTCCGCAGCTCGGACCATGGAGGCGACCTCCCGGCCCGCCTCGGAGCGTTGGCAGCGCGCCACGGAGCGGAGGTGGTGCCGGTCGCCTCGGGGTGGGTCGACTCGGGCATCTCGCTCGGGAGCAACCGCGTCGTGGCCCTCAAGCCACCGCGCGTGCTGCTCGCCTGGGACGAGCCGACCTCGAGCTATTCGGCCGGGTGGGCGCGCTACAACCTCGAGCGACGCTACGGCCAGGCCGTCACCATCGTTCGCGCGCGCTCACTGGGTCGCGTGAAGCTTGCGGACTACAACGTCGTCGTGCTCCCCTCGGGAGACTACCGCGAGACCATCTCGAAACAGCTCACCGGTCTGCTGAAGGACTGGATGCAGGCCGGCGGCACCCTCGTCACGATTGGAGAGGCCTCGCGCTGGGCGGCGCGTGAATCCGTGGATCTGCTCGACACCGCGACCCTGCTTCGAGACGGAACGCCGGAGAAGGAGGACGAAGCCGACGATGAATCCGAGAAGCGCGACGGCGACGGGCGCGAGGAGGGGGAACCCTTCGATCTCGAGCGTGCCATTCAGCCGGAGGACGAGCGACCCGAGAGCACCCCCGGCGCGCTGCTCCGCGTCACTCTCGACCTCGAGCACTGGCTCGCCTCCGGCGCCGACGACGAGATTCAGGCGGTCGTCGACGGGCGACGCGTGTTCGCCCCCATCACCCTCGACAAAGGGACGAACGTCGGTGTCTACGCCAAGCTGGACCGACTCGTCGCGAGCGGGTTGGCCTGGGAGGACGCCCAGGGGTTACTGGAGCAGCGCGCTTTCCTGATCCACCAGCCGATGGGGAGCGGCCACCTCGTCGCCTTCGCCGAGGATCCGAACTACCGGGCTTTCGCGGAGCTGACGCAGCTGCTATTTATGAACGCGGTCCTGCTCGGACCGGCCCACTGACCGAAATCCAGACCACACTGGAGGAATCGAATGTCTGAGATGCACGAGGTGGACTACAAGATCTACGGCGACGACATGCAGTTCGTCGAGATCGAACTGGATCCCGAAGAGGCGACGGTCGCCGAAGCGGGCACGATGATGTACATGGATCCCGCGATCGAGATGGAGACGATCTTCGGAGATGGGTCGTCGAGCGGCGGCGGCGGCTTGATGGGGGCCCTGATGAGCGCGGGCAAGCGCGTGCTCACGGGTGAGTCGCTCTTCATGACCGTCTTCGCGAACAAGGGTCAGGGCAAGCAGCACGTCGCCTTCGCGGCCCCCTACCCCGGCAGCATCGTGGCCGTGAAACTCGCCGAGGTCGGCGGCAACCTCGTCGTCCAGAAGGACGCGTTCCTGGCGGCCGCCAAGGGAGTGTCGATCGGGATCGCCTTCAAGAAGAAGCTCGGCGCCGGTTTCTTCGGGGGCGAGGGCTTCATCATGCAGCGCCTCGAAGGCGACGGCATGGCCTTCGTTCACGCCGGCGGCACTTTGTACGAGCGTCGCCCTGCAGCCGAGCGAGACACTCCGTGTAGACACGGGTTGCATCGTCGGCTTCCAGGCCAGCGTCAACTACGACATCCAGTACGTCGGGAAGATCAAGTCGGCGCTGTTCGGAGGAGAAGGGCTCTTTTTCGCCACGCTGACGGGACCAGGCAAGATCTGGCTCCAGTCGCTGCCGTTCAGCCGGATGGCCCGGCGCATCGTCGCCGCGGCGCCGCAGACCGGCAAAGGCGGCAAGGGCGAGGGCTCGGTCCTCGGCGCGATCGGCGGCATGCTCGACGGGGACAACAGCTAGCCATCGTCGACGAAAGCCATTTGGCGCGCGCGGCTCGCCCGGTGCTCGCCACGTCGTCCAAGAAAAGCGCGAGCCTGACCTCGGCGAGCGACCACTCGGCCGGCCGGCGATGGGAGTGTGGAGCCTGGCGGCGCGTTGCCGCCGGCTCACGAGCGCGGCGCGGGTCCGATGAGCCTCACCTTGAGAATGTCGAGCCCCCTGAAGGATCGGACGTCTTCGAGGGCACAGTTGGGGCAGCGCCGGAGGGCGGCCAGCAGCAACCGAAACCCTCCGCCCCAGAAGCGGGTCCTCAGCACGTAGAAACGGTACTCGTCGTGGCGTTCTAGTGTTTCGTAGATCGGATCCAGCCTGCGACCATCCGCGTACCGGACCACGAGGCGTCTCGGCGGTCGCACCGGCGACTCTCCTGGTGGCTCGATCAGCCTCGGACCGTAGTAGTCGACCAGAACTCTCGCCGAACCGGTCGCGACGATGACGACCCGGCCTTGCCCCTTCGTCAGCTCGTCCTTGAAGTACTGGGCTGCGGACCGCCAGTCCGGATTCGGCTTGTAGACGGTCCAGGTGTCCGTCTTCGCCACCCAGAGGTTGTAAAGCGCGCCCGCGCTCAGCAGAGCGAGGCAGGTCCCGACGACTACGGTGCGGGCTGGTCGGTCGAACCCCGCCGCGCCGCGGGCCACGAGCATCGCGAAGGGAACCGTCAAGACCAGCAGGCTTCGCTCGACGTAGATCTGCGGCCGCACCAGCGAGGCCAATAGTGTGCACGCGATGGGCACCAGCAAGTACAGGAGCAGCAGCTCCCGGGCCTGCCCCTGGGCGGAGAGCCAATGGGAGATCGGCCGCGCTCCGAGCGCCACTCGCGAACCACCGCCATGCCCCCCCGGAACAATAAGAAACCGTAGAACCCGTCGACCAGCAGCAGGAGCCCGTGCTGCTGGAGGAGCGCAGCCGGCGCAACGGCCGCCAGGGGTGCGTGCAGGGTATTGCCGTGGCTCAGGTACACGAGGAGTAGGTTGTAGAGGTCGGTGAGGGCGAACGGGCGGAGATAATCCCTGCCCATCTCACCGAGCTGCCGCAGCGTAGCGACCATCAGCGGCGCCCAGGCGAGAGCGATTGACAGGCTCGCACCGAGCGCCCGCGGTAGCCGGCGACGACCGCTCCGAGCGACCTGCAGCCAGAGCCAGACGAGCGTCGAGGCAACCACGAAGGAAGCGAATGCGTGGGTCCACAGCGCGAGGACGGACGCCGCTACGAACAGGGCCCAGTCGCGACGCCGGTCGCTGCTCCACGCGCGCTGCAGCCCGCAGACGGCGAGGGCGGTCAGCAGCACCGCAAGCATGTTGACTTTGTTCTCCTGGGAGTACCAGATGTGCGCCGGCGCCGCTGCGAGGAGTGCGAGCGCCACGAGCGCGACACGGCCGCCGAACCAGCTGCGGGCCAGCGCGAAGGCGATCCCCAGGGAGGCCATGCCGAAGAGAAGGGAAGGCACGCGCACGGCGATCTCTGAGTCGCCGAACAGCTGGATCCAACCCAGCATGATGAGCGAGTAGAGCGGCGGGTGGACGTCGTGGAACAGCATCCACTCGAGCGAACCGGGACCCAGGCCTACGGACGTGTACACGACCTCATCGAACCACAGGCTCTCGCCCAGATTCGGCAGCCGCGCCGCGAGAGCTGCGGCGAGGAGGGACCAGAGCCAGCGGCGCTGGTGTCTGCCCGACCGGGGCGATCTGCTGGCTCCCGCCGCCGCGCGTGCGATCACGGGTGACGTTCCTACCCCGACTGAGGATGCGGCATGGCCCCGACCTGTCCCGCGAGCCTCAATGAGGCGTTCTCCCACGATTTCGATTGTCGCCCTCGAGCTCGAAACCACGCGGTTCTCGCTGCGAACTCCGGGTGAATAGGAACGGCTTGTGGCTCGTGCTTGGGCTGTGGTCCCTGGAGCCGATTATAGGCAGGCCACACGTGCGCCACGGACTGCTACGCGAGCCGCGCGCCCAGCTCGCGCACAACGTCGACGAAGCCGGCGACGTCCTCGGGGCGGATGCGCCAGTTGGACATCGCTGGCCGCAGCGCGACGCGATCCCCGTACCGTGTCGTCCCGGCGTAGTAGCGGCCGTCGTCCAGCAGCGCCTCGCCGAGCCGTTCGTTCAGCTCGTTGAGGGCGGCTTCGCTTCGGTCGCCGGGGTTGTACCTGAAGCAGACGATGTTGAGCGGCACGTCGGCGAGTCGTTCCAGATCGTCCGCGGCATCGACGAGATCGGCCAGCTGCTGGGCGCGGTCGAGGTGTGTCTCGACGAGCCCGCGGTAGCCGCTGCGCCCGTAGGCCCGCAGCGTCGCCCACACCGCCAGCGAGCGGGCGCGCCTGGAGCTCTCGGGCCCGATCGCGCCGAAGTTCGGTTGCGGATCGTCGGGCCCGGGAAGATATGCAGCCGAGTAAGCGAATGCCTGTGCCATCAGCTCGTGGTCGTCGACGAAAGAGAATCCGCAGTCGTAGGGGACATTCAGCCACTTGTGCCCGTCGACGGTGACGGAGCGCGCGCGCTCCACTCCTCGTGTGAGCGCTTCCGTCCGCGGGCTGATTCTGGCAAAGAGGCCGAACGCGCCATCGACATGGAGCCAGGCATTGTGGCGCGCCGCCAGGTCCGCCATCTTCTCCATGGGGTCGAAATCCCCGGCGTTCACCTCGCCGGCGTTGGCGACGACGATCGAGGGCGCGCCGCCCTGTGCGCGGAGCCCCGCCTCGAAATCGTCCACGTCCAGGCGCCCCTCGCCGTCGCGGCTCGAGATACGCACCGCGCCCCTCCCGATTCCCAGCATCGCGAGCGCCTTCAGCGCGCTCGGGTGGATGTGGCCGGATGAGAACACGGGCACCGCAGGCAGGCCGGACAGGCCCGTCTCGGCGACGTCCACGCCGTGCTTTCGTCCCCACCACTGGCGCGCCGCCGCCAAGCCGACGAAGTTCGCCATCGTGGCGCCCGTGGTAAACACCCCCGACCAGGCGGAAGGCAGCGTGAAGAGCTGCCCGAGCCAGTCGAGGCTGACCATCTCCAGCCGTACCGCGAGAGGCGAGGAGACCCACGCGTACGCGACCTGGTCGAGGGTGGAGGCGAGCCAGTCCGCGGCCAGCGCTGCCGGCGTCGAGCCTTCGACGACGAAGTGGAAGAAGCGCGGGCCGGCCGTGTGAACGGCCGCGTCCGGGGCTCGCTCGAGCAACTCGGCGATCGCCTGGGCGGCGCCGACGCCTTCGTCGCGAAGCGATCCACCGAAGGCCAGCGCCGCCGCCTCGTGGCTCGCAGAGCGCACTGAGCGCTCGTCCAGACCCGCGAGGTATACGAGCGCCTCGCGGGCGACGCGCTCGAGAACGGCCTCGTACTCCTGACGATCGGGGGCAATCGGGACTGTCACCGAGACGCCACCAGTGTACGGTACACTGGAAACTTGACCTGCTAGAAGCCCCCGCAGGTCGCGCGAGACGGAGGCTCGCCGAAGCCCATGTCCAGATTCTCGATCTCTGTCTTCGTCGTCTTCTTGATGACCGTCGTTCCGCTGCGGGCCGCCCAGGATGTCGAGGTGGCGACCCGATCGACGGTGGACACGGCCATCGCGAGCGTTTATCCCTCTCTCGTCCGGATTCACGTCGTCTCGACCCGTTTCAAGGCCGGCCGGGAAATCAAGACCGAGAGCTCGGGGAGCGGAGCGATCATCTCGCCCGACGGCTATGTCGTGACGAACCACCACGTCGCCGGCAAGGCCAAGCGGCTGCGCTGCACGCTCTCGGACAAGCGCGAGGTCGAGGCGACGCTGATCGGTACGGACCCGCTCACGGACATCGCCGTGATCCGGCTCGAGGAGGGGAGCTTTGCCCGCGGGGAGTTCCCCGTCGCCCCGTTTGGCGACTCGGACGCCGTGAGGGTGGGCGACCGTGTCCTCGCGATGGGGAGCCCGCTCGCGCTGTCGCAGTCCGTAACCCTCGGCATCGTGAGCAACGTCGAGATGACGATGCCGAAGCTCTTCTGGCCGGCCACCTTCAAGCTGGACGGCGAGGAGACCGGATCTCTCGTCAAGTGGATCGGCCACGACGCACGGATCTTTCCGGGCAACTCGGGAGGACCGCTCGTCAACGAGGCGGGCGAGATCATCGGGATCAACGAGATCTCGCTCGGCCTGGCCGGAGCCATCCCCGGCAACCTCGCCCGCGAGGTGGCCAGGCAGCTGATCGAGCATGGCCACCTGCGCCGCAGCTGGCTCGGTTTCACTCTGCAGCCGCTGCTCAGCAGCGAGGACGACGAAGGTGGCGTGCGGGTCTCCAGCGTCGTGCCGGACTCGCCGGCACACGAAGCGGGCCTCCGAGCGGGGGACATCCTCGTCGAGTACGACGGCCACCCGCTGAACATCCGCTACGGGGAGCAGTTCCCGGAGCTGAATCACATGATGCTCTCGACTCCCGTGGGCGACGAGGTCAGCCTGGCGTATCGCCGCGCCGGCCAGCTCAGCCGAACCTCGGCCGTGACGGTCGAGCGCGGCAGCGCCCAGGGCAAGGAGAGCCAGGTCGCGCGCCTCGGCGTCTCGGTACGCGACCTGACGCTGCTCGCCGCGAAGGCGCTCAATCGCGAACCCGAGACGGGCGTCCTCGTCTCGACCGTACGACCGGGCGCTGCCGCTGCTGAGGCCAAGCCGCGACTCGAACGGGGCGACATCATCGTGGAAGTCGCGGGAAGCGAGGTCCGGAACGTCGCGGATCTCCGTGTCGCCATCGACGAAGCGCCGGAAGGAGAGCTGACGCTCGTGGGTTTCGAGCGTCGCTCCGAGCGACTCCTGACCGCGGCCCAGCTCGGCGGTAAGCAGTCGAAGGACCGTTCGGCCGAGGCCACCAAGGCGTGGGTGCCGGTTGCGACTCAGGTGCTGACGCCCACGCTCGGCAAGGCGCTCGGGATCGACGCTCGCGGCGGCGTGCGCGTCACGGAGGTGTACGCCGATGGCGCCGCACCGGCGGCGGGCCTGCTCGTCGGCGATGTGCTGCTGGGCATCGACGAGCAGCCGATCCCCGCACAGCAGCCGGAGGACGTCGAGGTCTTCGCTTCGATCGTGCGCCAGTATCGCGTCGGCTCGACGGTGAAGCTGGAGGGCGTACGGGACTCGAAGCCGCTGTCCATCGAGGTGGAGCTGGCCGAGTCTCCGCCTTCGGTGCGCGAGCTGGCGGAGTACCGGGACGAGCGCTTCGATTTCGCGGCGCGTGACCTCACGCTTCGCGACAGGCTGGATCCGCGCCTGGACGAAGCGCAGCCCGGAGCCCTCATCACGGGCGTCGAGAGCGGCGGTTGGGCCGCCCTCGCGCGGCTCGCTGTCGGTGACATCGTCCTGGCTGTGGACGATCAGCCGATCGCCTCCGGCGCCGATCTCGAGGCGCAGATGGCGCGCGTGCAGGAAGCGCGCGCGAGACGCGTCGTCTTCCTGGTGCGGCGAGGCGTGAGCACGCTCTTTCTGGAGCTCGAGCCGGACTGGGAGCAGCACTGAACGACGGTCGCGCTTGACGCGACGGGAGTCGATGTGACTATGGGACGAATCGGCATGACCGGCCTGCTCGCGGCGGTCACCGCTTTGGGCGCACCACTTACCGCACCGGCTCAGAACGCGCGCGAGATCGCGCGCGCGACGCTCGAGCAGCACCGTGGCTCGATCGTCACGGTGAAGATCCTGTTGCAGCGACGCTACATCTCACAGGGTCGCGAGCGCAACACCTCGGAGTCGGAGCTGGAGATCGCGGGCACCGTGTTGAACGCCGCGGGGCTCACCGTCGTCTCCGACGCGGCGAGCGACCCGAGCAACGCGTCGGTCGCCCCGCCGAACGCAGCGACGCGAGTCGAGACGGAGACGACTGACGTGAAGCTCGTCACCAGCGACGGGCGTGAGGTGCCGGCTCGCTTCGTGTTGCGCGATTCCGACCTCGATCTGGCATTTCTGATGCCTGACGGCGTCGACCTCGAGGTGCCTCCCGTCGAGCTGATCCAGGCGCCAACGGTCCTCCCGCTCGACCAGCTCATCTTCCTCTTCCCGATGGCGAAGTCGTTGAACCGGGCGATCGGCGTCGCCGTGGCTCCGGTTCGCGCCGTGATCGAGAAGCCCCGCACATTCATCGTCTCGGACACCTTCGTCGGCATTCAGAGCCTCGGATGCCCCGCCTTCGACGAGTCCGGCCGCGCCATCGGCCTGGTCGTCCTGCGCCGCTCGCCCGTGCCGATACGTCGGTCGGGAGGCTTCAAGGACATGTTCGAGTTTCTGAATCCCGTAATCCTCACGGCCAGGGATGTTCTCGACGTCGCCAGCCAGGCACGGGAGCAGGTCGCCTCAGGCAAGTGAGCGAGCGGTTCGGTCACCATCACATCCTGGCTCTCGCCGCTTGTCTGTGGATGGCGACGCCCGCGACCGGCCAGGACTTCCCACAGTGGCGCGGGCCGCAGCGGGATGGCCGGATCTCGTCTTTCGACGCCCCCGAGGCCTGGCCTGCGAAGCTGACGCCCGTCTGGAGCATCGACGCGGGGCTGGGACATGCCTCGCCGATCGTCGTCGGCGATCGCGTATGGCTGTTCGCGCGCGAGGGAGGTGACGAGGTTCTCGCCAGCCACGATCTGGCGACAGGGCGGGTCGTGTCGCGGGCGAGCTACCCGGCCCCCTACGAGGTCAATTCGGCCGCTCGAGCGCATGGACCGGGTCCAAAGTCCACGCCCGTGTCGGCCCAGGGGATCGTGGTCACTCTGGGCATCTCGGGGATCCTGTCGGCCCACTCTGCGCATGACGGCAATCGCTTGTGGCAGCATCGCTTCGACGACGTTTTTGGCTCGACGTCGCCGATCTTCGGCACGGCCATGTCGCCCCTCGTCGAGGACGGCCGGATCGTCGCCCACGTCGGCGGTGGCGGCGACGGGGCGCTCGGCGCTTTCGATCTCGCAACGGGCGAAACGATCTGGATGTGGCGGGGCGACGGTCCCGGCTACGCGTCGCCGATCGTGGCCCGGGTGGCCGGAGTCAGACAGATCGTCACGCAGAGCGAAATGCACGTCATCGGCGTCGATTTCGAGACCGGGTCCGAGCTCTGGAAGATCCCGTTGAAGACACCGTACTCACAGAACTCGGTGACACCGGTGATGGCGGGCGATCGGCTCTTCTACTCCGGCCTGGATCACGGCCTCCACGCCGCGCGGCTCTCCCGCACATCGGGCGGCTGGCGGACAGAGCCGATCTGGTCGTCGCGCGACGTGTCGCTCTACATGAGCTCACCGGTGCTCGAGGACGGCGTCCTGTTCGGCCTCTCCCATCTGCGCAGGGGTCAACTCTTCGCGCTCGAGGTGGCGACCGGGGACGTCGTTTGGAAGAGCGCGGGCCGTCAAGCCGAGAACGCCGCCGTGCTGCGGGCGGGCGGCGCCTGGCTCGTGCTCACCGAGGTGGCGGACACGCCCACCTGGGCGCATCCGGCTCTGTCCGGCGACTCGATTCTGGTCAAGGCGCGCTCGAGTCTCTCGGCATGGCGGGCGCGCTAGTACTCGGATCCGCAATTACGGTTGCATTCGAACGCCGATGCATCCCGCCTGGCTGCGTCGCTCATCGGTCAAATACTCCCGGTATTCTCCCTCTTCGGCTCCTTGCCATCCGGGCGCCTCGGCGTTCTCGGTGCGACACCCTAATCACGGATCAGAGTACTAGCGGGCCCGATCAGCCGGTCCAACACGTCGGACTCGACTGGCGAGCGGACCTTCGCAACGGCCGCGTAGCCGAGCATCGACAGGCCCATTGCCGGGAAGACCGGGTGGACCTGCGCGCTCCACGGCGCCCGCGACCAGAGCAGGAGGGTCGCGAGGCCGAGACCGAAGGAGGCGAGTACGGAGGCCCCATCTCCCCTGCGCCAGTGCAGGCCGAGGACGACACTGGGTACGAAGCACGCCGCGTAAAGGCTGCCCGAGAAGGCCGTGAGCAGCACGATCTCACCCGGGGGGTCGAGCGCGACCGCCGCGGTGAGGACGGCGAACGCCGCGACGCAGATGCGGGTCTCTCGAAGGGCTTGCTGGTCGCTGTCTACGGCGCGCCAGACGCTCCGGACATCGCGTTGGAACGTCGAGGCGACGACGAGCAGGACGCTGTCCAGGGATGACATGGCGGCGGCGATCATCGCGAGCAGCAGGACGGCACCGATCGCGGGCGGGAAGAACGCGCCCCCGCTCAACAGCTCCGGAACGATGCGATCCGTGTCCATCGTCCCGTCCGGGAACAAGCGTCGAGCGTAGAGCCCGACCGGCATCAGCAGCGAGTAGGCGAAAGCGAAAGCCGCGAGCGACACCCACAGGCCCTGGCGGGCCGCGCGCGCGTCCTTCAGCGCATAGAAGCGCGAGAGCTGGCGGGGCTCGACGACGAACTTGATCGTCTGGGCGGCGATGATTCCGACGAGGAGCGGAAAGGGCATCGCCGCGTTCCAGCCGAACAGCGCCGCTCCGCCCGGCTGCGCGCGGATCGTCTCGACCGCGCCCAGTCCACCGGCGGCCGTCACGGTCCCTGCGAAGAGCGCCACCGCCGCGAAGAGCATCAGGACTCCCTGAGATACGTCCGTCTCGACGACCGACACGAAACCACCCACGGCCGTGTAGCCCATCACGATGATCAGCACGATGCCGATGGCCAGCGGATAGGGGATCTCCAGGAACACCTCGAGCAGCAGGCCGATGCCCCTGAACACCGCGGTCATGTACAGGAGGCTCGCGAAGATCACGACCAACGCCGCGACGACGCGCGCCTTCGTGCTGTCGTAGCGGAAGCCGATGAGATCGGGAAGAGTCACGGAGCCGAGAGCCCCCGTCAGCTCCCGCAGTCTCGGAGCCACGAGCGTCCACGAAAGGACGAGGAACACCAGGATGCCGGGCGTCAGCAGCAGCCACGGAGCGCCCCATTCGTACGCCTTGCCCGCGAAGCCGACGAAGCTGTTCGTGCTCGAGTAGGTCGCGAAGAAGCTGAGACCGAGAGCGATCCCGCCCATCGAACGCCCGCCGACGTAGTAGTCGGCGACCGAGTGGGTGCGTCGCCGGCCGACCATCGCGTGCCGCGCCAGCAGCATCGTGTAGGCGGCGGCCAGGGCGGCGACCTCCCAGTGCCCGGCGAGCCATTCAAGCATCGTCGCTCCGCGTGTCCATCGGTTCTGGCTTCGTCAGCTCAGCGGGATGTCGCGCGTGGCGGCGACGTAGAGCATCCAGATGGCGAAGGCCGTCTCGGCTGAACGGGTGCGCCTGAATTGAACGGGCTCGCGACCCGACTCGTAGATGTGCTTGGGCCCGAGGCCGCGTCCGGGCCTGAGCGCACGTCCGGTGGCGAGCTGCTGGCCGACCAGGCCCAGAACTCCGAGGGGGATCAACGCGACGGGCAGGTTGGGGAGTGGAGACAAGGTGAGGCACGCTATGCAGACGCCGCCGACGTGTCAAACGCCGCGCCAGCCGTGGGCACACGTGACGCGTGGACGCGGGCTCGGCTGCCGTGCCCCGCGAGCTCAGTAGCGCAGGCTCATCTCGACCCGCGCCCGGCCCACCCAGTCGTCGCGGAAGCTCTCCTGTGGGGCATCCTTGTAGCGCTGCAGCTGGCCGATCGCGCGGAGGAAGGCGTGGTCGCCCATCTGTGTTCCGAGCTCGAGCTCGTGGTCCTCCCAGCCGGTCGTCCACAGGTAGTCGTCGGCAGGAAAGGCGGCGAGCGTCGCGTCCCGGTCCACCCAGACATAGACGTACGCGAGGCGCGGCCATCCGCGCACAGCGCCGTCTATGGCGCCGCCGAGCCAGACACCCGTGTGGCCTTCGTCCGCGCCGAGGTTGCGACACACCTCGATTACCAGCTCGGCCTGACGTCGCCGTCCCAGTGCAGCCGCGCTACGAAGTCGAGCACCTCGTAGTCGGAGGCGAAGCTGCCCTCGCGACTCACCCTGTTCTGGCGCCAGAGCGGACGCTCGAGCTTGGCGACGTCGGTCCAGGTCACGAAGGCGGCGGTGAGATCGAGCAAGCTGCGCTCGCCCGGCTCAACAACCGCCTCGGCGGCGACGGCCCACATTGTGGTCTGCGAGTCGTCGAAGACGTGGCCGCCGCGCGAGCCGAGGGCCTTCAGGCTCAGTTGTTGCAGCGCCCCCAGGTCATGCGCGCTCAGGGAGAGCGCCGCACCCTGCGACCGCAGGTCCGGGTCCCAGACGAGGCCGGTAAAGCCGATCGGCATCTCGAAGCGACCGGCTTCGAGGCGGAGCCATCTGGCTGGCTCCGCGCTCAGGAAGACGGAATCGACCCGGGCGTCCCGGGAGCGATAGTTGTCCCGCTGGATCTCCTGGCCGGGCCCGCCGAGACCTGCCACGTTGTCGTCGCTGCTGTAGACGAAATCCCCGCCCAGCCCGAACCGCAGCCAGCGGTAGCTGCCTTCGACCCCGCCCAGCAGGCGCGCTCGGCGCCGGTCGTCGCCCGGCCGCAGGCCGAAGGCCTCGGTCCATTCCTGGCGCAACGAAAGCTCGGCACTGAAGCGCAGCTCGAACGGCTGGGGTGCGAAGTAGTCGGGAGGCTGTGCCGAGGCGCTCGTAGCGTCGAACGCCGCCAGGGCGAGCCCGGCGACGGCGACCCTCCAGCTCGCATCCGTGGATGGCCCCGAGCGCGCGGTGCGAAACGAGCGCCGTGCGGCGTCGATGGCCGGCCGATTCTCGAGTCGCGCCATAGGACCGGTGTTCAAAATGGAGGGGGGCTCGCCCTGGGGAACTTAGAAGAGGCTCGTGGAGGCCGGTTTTTCGTCGCGTTCGCCCCATGATCGCAGCTGCGGTCCCATCGATCTAGCAGCGGCATCGAATCCCCTGTTGCAGGCCACTAACGAGCTAAGCTGCCCCTTTCCATCCAGGAGGGCGCCAATGAGCCAGGGCTACGAGTCTGCCGAGAATGCCACCGAGGCGAGCGGGCGCCAGTACCACATCGGCGTGGGCCCCGGAGACGTCGAGCCCAACATCATCCTGGTCGGCGATCCGGAGCGGGCTCGCCGCACGGCGAAGCGGCTCGATTCCGTGCGCGGCACCTGGGAGAAGCGCGAGTTCGTCACGGTGACGGGAGTCTGGAAGGGCCTTCCGGTGACGATCATGGCGACCGGCATCGGCTGCGACAACACCGAGATCGCCGTCGTCGAGCTGTCGTCCCTGGTGGAAGACGCCACGCTGATTCGCGCGGGCTCGTGCGGCGGGTTGCTGGAACCGCTCGAGCTGGGCGATCTCGTGGTCACGTGGGGCGCGGTTCGTCTCGAGACGACGTCGCTCAGCTACGTGCCCGAGGGCTATCCCGCGGTAGCGCACCCGCGGGTATCTCAGGCATTGCTCGGGGCGGCAGAAGAGCTCGAGCTGCCCCACCACTTTGGAATGACGGCGACGGCGGCGGGGTTCTACGGCGCCCAGGGTCGTGCCCACGAGCACTTTCCCCCTCGCGACCCGAAGGTCCTCGACAGGCTGGCCAGGATCGGTGTGATGAACCTCGAGATGGAGACGTCGACGCTGCTCACCCTGGCCTCGCTCCGCGGCTTTCGAGCGGGGGCCGTCTGTACGGTGTTCGCCAACCGCCCCCGCAACGTCTTCGTCAATCCCGAGCAACAGAAAGGCTTCGAAGATCGCGCCGTCAATTGCGACGCTCGAAGCGCTCACGTCTTTGCAATGAGGCCGAGGGAGGCCGGACCGAGAACCCCTCAACCCCGGCTGGCGCTCAATCCCCAGAATGGCCCTTCTGCCGCTCCGGCGCGCGTCTTTTTGACCTATGATGGAAGTGGTAGTTGGTCGGAGCCGATCCGATGCAAGAGGACCTGGAGCAAACCGGGACGGGTCGGCCGCTGGAGTTCCTGGCGGCCCAGGCCGAACAGATGCCCGCTGTTCGGAAGGGCGACCTGCGTTCGGGCGATTGGGTCGTGATCGTCACCAAGAACTCCGTGTATTCCCTCTGCGTCGTCGAGGGCGGCGCCTTCTCGGTGGCCGGCGGGTGGTTCGATCGGCACGGCCTTTCCCCTCAAAAGATCGGCGTGAACGGGTGTACCTTCGGCGGCCACGCAATCAAGACGGACCTGATTGCCGCGCCGGGGCTCTTCCTCGAGTTCGACAATCGTGTCACGACCACGCGGATCCGCGAGGCCCGCGTCATCCGAGGCAACGAAGCGATCGCCCACTAGGACCGTTTCGCCGCGTCGGCCTGGACGCTGCACGTCGCTCTGAAACGGCCCTGGGCTCTCCCGGATGCTCTCGTAGTAGCATCCTCCTCACGCACAACAAAGGAGGATTCATGAAGCTGGAGACCCGCCGCACCCTCGTCGCTGGCGGTCTGGCCGCGGCCTGCGTCACGGCTTGCGCGCCGAAGGAAGAGGCACCCCCTCCCACGACGCAGCCGCCGGCGCCGGTGGGGCTGACAGTTTCGATGCAGACTGAGCTTGCTGCGCCCGCGGCCGACGTCTGGAAGATCGTTGGAGACTTCGGCTCTCTCGCCACCTATATGGACGGCGTCGACAGCGTGAGCGTCGAGGGAGAGGGAGTCGGCGCGATCCGCACCATCCACCTCTCTGATGGCGGCAGCGCCGTGGAAACCGTGGAGTCCCACGACGACGAAACGATGACCCTGTCCTACTCGAGTCAGGAAGGGCCCCTGCCGGTCGAGGACTACCTCTCGACGATGAAGGTCACGGCCATCGATGAAGGGCGATCACGGCTGGACTGGTCGTCGAAGTTCAAAGCGAAGGGCGCGTCTGACGCCGACGCGAAGAGCACGCTCTCCGGGATCTACCAGACGGGTTTCGACGGCCTGGCGCGGGTGCTGGGCCCGGACGATGAGGACCTTGAAACCAAATGAACGAGTCGAGCTATGGCACGAAACCGAACCCAGCTTGTCGCCGCATGCTGGGTTTCGCCGGGCTGAAGACTTTGTTTCCGGATGCGGCGGTCGAAGAAGGCGAAACGGGCGAGTAGTCGAAGCGACCCGGTGGGGCCGGGCGCTTCTCAGTCGATTCCGTCTGGCGGGTACATCTCGTTGAACTCCGGCTCGTCGTGGAGGAGCATCAGCTCCGGGTCGCGGCGCGCCCACTGGGCGTCCTTGAAGCCGGCATCGAACGCCTTGCGCAGATTCGACAGCGATTCCACCTTCTTGCCGAGGATGCCGTAGACGCACGCGCAGTTGTAGAGGACGGACGAGTCGTTCGGCCGCAGCGCGAGAGCGAAGTGCATCTCTCGCTCGGCGTCCTCCTCGCGACCCATCTCCGCGTAGGTCCCTGCGCCGAGGACGCGGGCTCGTGCGTCCCCCGGGACGCGTGCGATCTGCACTTCCAGCGTCTCGACCAGACGGTGCATGAAGCTGCGACGCATCTCCTCCTTGCCGAGTGAGCCGAGCGCATTGATGATCGGCACGTAGACGCTGTAGTCGTCCCCGGCGGCGGCGACGGCCTTCTCGGCGATCTCGACGACCTCTTGATATCGGCCCGCGGCGAAAAGCGCCCTGCCGAGCAGGTAGTAAGCGCCTTCGCAGTTGGGCTTGCGGGCGATGGCCTGGCTGACGCGCTGGATGGCGTCATCGAGGTCGCCCTCGATGTAGCGGATCCACGCCTGGGCGACCTGCACGTCGGGCAGCTCGGGTTGTAGTGCGATGGCCCGGTCCGCGGCCTTCTTCGCCCGCCCGGCCCAGTCGGCGTCGCGCTGGAAGTTCGCGTAGTACTGTGCGCAAAAGATCGCGTTCGCCGCGTGCGCGAGAGCGAAGTCGGCGTCCATCGTCACGGCGTTCTCGAACATCTGCAGCGCGAACTCGAGGTCCTGACGGGTGAGGCGGCGCGCGTAGCTCTTGCCGCGGAGATACAAGTCGTAGGCCTGCAGGTTCTCCGTGGGCTTCGCGGCGAGGTCCTGCTCTTCCTGGGGCGACAGCGTGACGCGCAGCGCCCCGGCGATCTTGCGGGCGATCTCGTCCTGGACCTCGAAGACGTCTTCCATCTCCCGGTCGTAGCGTTCCAACCAGAGCGGGAAGTCGGTCTTCGTGTCGACGAGCTGGGCGTTGATCCTGAGCCGGTTCCCAGCGCGGCGCAGGCTGCCCGTGAGTACGAACGGGGCGCCGAGCTGTTGGCCGATCTGCATCGCCGAAGTGAGCTTGTCTCGGAAAGGCAGAACAGTGGGACGGGTGAAGACCTTGAGGCCCTTGATCTTCAACAACTCGGTAATGATGTCCTCGGTGACGCCATCGCGAAGGTATTCATCCTCCTTGACGCCGCTCATGTTCTCGAAATAGAGCACGGCCACCGAGCGCTCGAGGGCGCGGACACCCGAGTCGCGGCTGTCCGCCGTGACTTTCCGTTGCGAGCCGGAATCGATGTCACGCTTCAGCCGCATCAGATCGGTCTTGAGATCCGTGGCCGTCTGGTAGCGCAGCGTGCGGTCCTTTTCGAGTGCTTTGCGGATGATGCGACCCAGGTCGGGTGGCAGCGCGGGGTTCAGCTGCTCGACGGGCGGTGGATCCTGGTTCAGGATCGCGGCGAAAACGACCGCCGACGTCTCTCCCGGAAACGGCTTGGAGCCCGTCGCCATCAAATAGAGGACGGTGCCGAGCGAGAAGAGGTCCGTGCGGGCGTCCGTGAGTTGACCGCGAGCCTGCTCGGGAGACATGTAAGCGACCGTTCCGAGCGTCGTGCCCGCGGCCGTCAGCTCCTGCGCGGCCGTCGGGGCCTCGGAGGGGGCCGGGCCGTCAGCGACTGTCCGCCTGTCGATCTTGGCGAGTCCGAAATCCAGGATCTTCGCCTGTCCACGAGAGTTCACGAACACGTTGGCCGGCTTCAAGTCCCGGTGCACGATTCCCTTGGAGTGGGCCGATTCGAGGGCATCCGCGATCTGGATGGTGATCTCGAGGATCTCGATGAGCTCGAAGGAACCCCGGCGTAACCGCTCGGCCAGGTTCTCGCCCTCGAGCCGCTCCATCGCGATGAAGTGCTGCTCCTCGTGCTTGTCGATCTCGTAGACGATGCGGATGCCAGGGTGATTCAGGGCCGACGCCGCGCGCGCCTCGCGCTGAAAACGCTCCAGGGTGGCCGCGTCATGGGCGAGATCCTCGGGAAGGAACTTGAGCGCCACGCGCCGCCCCAGCTTGGAGTCTTCGGCCTCGTAGACGATGTCCATGCCGCCACTGCCCAGCTTGCTCGTAATGCGATAGTGCGAGACGGTCTTACCGATCAAGTTGATCTACTCTCCCGGGTTCATGGCGCTCAGATGCGTTGACTGCGGAGGCCGCATTCTAGCCGCGTCTCAGCAAAGGATGGCGTGGACTGCCACCTGCTCATCGTTCCGCCAGCTGTTGCGCCCAGTTGAGGACCTCGGTGGCGGGTGGGGTCGAGTCTTGGCTCAGTGAGCTGAGCATCAGGAAGAGCTGGCCGTCGCGAGAGACACGATAACGGTTGAGAGTGCGGATCGGGCGAAGCCTAGCCGTGAAGAGCGACTCGGGGATGCCCGCCTCGAATTCCTCGGCGACGTTCACCTCGACTCGCATCAAGCTCAACTCGGGCGAAGCCGCCGCTGCTCGTCGGCGGCGAAGTCCTCGGGCAGGATCTTGAGCGCGACTTCGCGGTCGAGGCGCCTGTCGGTGGCGCGGTACACCTCGCCCATGCCCCCGGTGCCGAGGGGACCGAGTACTTCATAGGGACCCAGCCGGGTCGAGGCGGGAAGTGACACGTTGGTGAGCGGAGGCGAGGATACCATCAGGTTTCTTTGCCCTCTTCTCTAGGATGCCTGGCAGAATCGACGCGCAGCAACGGGCGAACAGAGACCTACAGGGGGAAGCGCATGAGAACATCGCTGATGTCGGTTGGGCTCGCTCTCCTTCTGTTCGCCAGCGAGCACGTCTTCGCTCTAGAGGATCCGCCGACGATGGCCGGTGTCCTCGGGGCAGCAAGCCCCGACGACTGGCGCACGCTCAGTCCCGAGAACACGCTCTACATGGAGCTCGATTCCGGTCGCGTGGTCATCGAGCTGGCGCCCGACTTCGCCCCGAGCCACGTTGCCAACGTGAAGGCGCTGGCGAAGCAGGGCTACTGGGACGGTCTCGCGATCGTCCGTGTGCAGGACAACTACGTCGTTCAGTGGATGGATCCGCACCTCGAGGACGACTCGAAGCGCCGCGAGATTGCGGGCGCCGAGCGCCATCTCCCGGCCGAGTTCACGGTGCCGCTTCTGGAGGACCTGCCGTTCACGCGCCTGCCGGACGGTGACGGCTACGCGCCGGAGGTCGGCTTCTCGAACGGCTTTCCCACGGCGCGCGACAGCAAGTCAGGGCGCGCCTGGCTCGCTCACTGCTACGGAATGGTCGGGGCTGGGCGGGAGAATGCTGCCGACTCGGGCGGCGGCCCCGAGCTCTACGCCGTCATCGGCCACGCGCCGCGCCACCTGGATCGCAACGTGACGCTGCTGGGGCGGGTCGTCTGGGGAATGGAGCTTCTCTCCGTGTTGCCGCGCGGTCCTGGGAGGATGGGCTTTTACGAAGACGGCGTCGGTAACGTGTCGATCCGTGTGGCCCGAATGGCCGCGGATGTTCCCGAGGCCGAGCGGACACAGCTGGAGCTTCTGCGAACCGACACGTCTACCTTCGAGAAGCTCGTCGAGGCCCGCCGGAACCGCGTCGAGGACTGGTTCGTGGAAGCGGCTGGCCACGTCGAGCTCTGTAACGTGCCGCTGCCGGTTCGCCTGGCCGGCGGCTAGTGCCGTTCCGACTATTCCGGCCAAACGATCACGAGGTCCACCCCTGGGTGTCCCCGGGCACGCAGCGGTGCGTCGGTAGCCACAAGTCTCTACGGCACTGGCTCTTCCTCGCCATCTGCTCGTCCCACGACGACTACGAATGGCAGTCGATCGTCAGCTCCCTGCCGGCTGAAGAGGTCGGTGCTGAGCGCGCTCCCGGCGGCATCGCGGCGCGGCGGGCCACCCGCCCCATCCAGTCGCCGCGCCCGATCGGCTCGGCTAGCATGGACGGGTGATTTCCTTCCTCTGGCCACGGTGACGGAGATCTCTCTCGTCACGGTGATGCGGGCCCTGGACTTTGCAGCGGATAGACACTCCCCTCAGCGCCGCAAGGGCGAGGCCTCCGAGCCGTACCTCAATCATCTGGCCGAGGTGGCGAGGCTGGTGGCGGAGGCGACGCAGGGTGGTGATCCGACCCTGGTGGTCGCGGCGTTGTTGCACGACAGCATCGAAGACACCGAAACGACAGGCGCCGAGCTCGGTCGCGAGTTTGGGGCGGAGGTGGCAGCGATCGTTGACGAGGTGACGGACGACAAGAGTCTTCCCAAGGCCGAGCGAAAGCAACTTCAGATCGAACGCGCCGCGAGGGCTTCTCCCAGGGCGAAGATGATCAAGCTCGCCGACAAGACCAGCAATCTGCGCTCGATCGTGCGGAGCCCCCCGGTGGGTTGGTCCCTCGAACGTCAGACAGAGTATTTCGAGTGGGCGTCAGCGGTGGCGGCCGGCTGCCGCGGGGTCAGCCCGGGGCTCGAGGAGGCTTTCGACCAGGCGCACCGCGCCGGGCTCGAAGAGCTGGCCAGGCGCGCTCACTGACCTCCCGAATCAGGAAAGCGTCACTTTCCTCGTGGCAATCTGCCTCGACGGCGAGGCCGCCCCAAGGTGTCTAGCTGCCGTCGACGGGCACGAGGCGCTTCAGCTCGTCGAGCCAGTTCGTGATGATGTCGATCTGTCGCGGCGCCGTCGCGTCGGGCGTCCTCACGATGAGCAGCCGCCGCCCGTCGGGTGTCACGTCGTAGTCGCGGTAGCCCTGCAGCTCCATCCTCGATGGCACCGTGAAGCCCAGAGTCGGAGTTCTGTGCGCTCCGACAACCCAGTAGGCGTCGCCGTCTCGATAAAAGATCTCATCGGAGCCGGTCGCCCAGACGGGATTCGAGCCGCCGTCTACCGAGATCTGAAAACGCTCTCCCGGCCCCGGGAACGCTTCGACGTAGATCTCCGGGCGTCCCGTCTCCGTCGACTGATAAGCGATCCAGCGTCCGTCGCCTGAGATGGTGACGGCCTCCTCCTCGTGGACCGTGGCGCGCAATGGACGGGCCGGCTCGCTCCCGTCGATCCGTCTCACCCAGAGGTCCCGTCCCGTTCCCGGCGCCGTAAGGGTGTAAAGGAGCTGCCGGCCATCTGGGGTGATGGCGTTCACGAAGATGTCGAACTCGGACGGCTCAGCCCAAACGGTCTCGGCGACGGCGGTCGATCCGAAACGGATGCGCTGCAGGTCGAAGGGCGGGCGGTCGATGATGAAGAAGACATCCTCGCCCGACCAGGACGGGCCGTACTCGGTGCGGGGATCGCTCGTGAGCCGCGAGAGCGTCCCGCGGCTCAGCGAATAGGTCCAGATGTCCTGGCTGTCGGTGAGTATCGTGGCCGCGATGTGCCGACCGTCCGGCGACAGGCTGGCGCCCTCGAAGCGATGGCGCTCCGGAACCGCCGCAGTGATACGCCCATCGCGGTCGACCCAGACCAGCTCGTTCGGTGCAAGGTTGACGGAGGCGCGGACGTAGGCGATTGTGCCAGCTGCTGAAACGTCGAGGCCTGCGTGGCCGCCGGTGTCCGAGACGAAGACGTCGTCGAGCACGGGCTGTGCGGAGCCGCGAGGGGCGAGAGTCGCGAGATCGAACGGCATCGCGAAGAGGCGCTGCCCCCGCACGTACAGGAGATGACCGCTCGGGACATAGCGGCCGAAGACCCCTCCTTCGACGATCGTCTCGATCGCTCCTGACTCCAGCGACAGAATCCCGACGCGGGAGCTGTCGATCGGCGTCCGGAAACCCGTGAAGATGACGTGCCGGCCGTCTGGCAGGACCTGCGGCCACCAGTGACCGAGCTCGTTCCGCGCCCGGTCGGGGGTCGAGAGTCGCTCCGGCTCGCCGCCCTCGGCCGACATGCGAAACAAGCCATTGGAGTAGAGGGGAGCGAAGACGATCTCTCCGTTCGGGCTCCACCAGGCCCCACCGGACCCATGTTGCTCGCCGATCTCGATCGGCCGGCCGCCCTCGAGGGGCACCTTTCGCAGCCTGCTGTTGGCAACGAAGCCGATCCAGCGTCCGTCGGGCGAGAAGAAGGGCGAGGAGCCGAAGTCGGTGCCCTCGAGCGACACCGCCTCAGCCGAATCCAGTGGGCGCAACAGTAGGCGGCCGCGGCCGTCCTCGATGATCGGGATCGCCAGGCTGTGCCCGTCGGGAGAGAACTGGAGGAGGCCGTTGTTCTGTTGGACCGCTGGTTCGGGGCGAGTTGGACCGACAGCCGCAGGGAAGCTGCCGGTTCTCCTTCTCGCGTCGTGGCCCAGCGGCTCCCGACGGCGCCGACTGCGGCGCCGACTGCGGCAGCGACCAGCCCGACGCCAACCATCCAGGCGAGGCCCGGTCTCGCTGCCGAAGTCTCGGGCGCGGCCCCGAGCGCGATGCCAGAGGCAGACCAGTCCATCTCGAGTCGCGCGTCACCGATGTCGCGCATGCGCCGGGTGGGATCGCGTTCGAGGCAACGTTCGAGCACGCTCCGTGCGCTCGCACGGAGCGATGCCGGTAGCGCATTAAAATCCGGATCCCGGGTCAACACAGCGGCGAGCAGGTCGCTCACGGTCTCGCCGGTGAAGAGCTTCTTGCCGGCGAGCATTTCGTAGAGCACGACGCCGAATGCCCAGATGTCGGCGCGCTTGTCGACCGGCTTGCCGCGCGCCTGCTCGGGGGACATGTAGGCGGCGGTGCCGAGAATCACGCCGGCCTGGGTCGCCTGAGCCGACATCGTCGGCGACTGTGTCAGGTCGGGTGAGGACTTGGCGTTCTCATCTCCGGCGAAAGCCTTGGCCAGCCCGAAGTCGAGCACCTTGACGCGCCCCTCGGGCGTGAGCTTGATGTTGGCCGGCTTGAGGTCGCGATGGACGATGCCGTGGTCGTGGGCCTCCTCCAGGGCCTCGGCCACCTGCTTCGCGATGCTGAGCGCGTCATCGACCGCTATGGGTCCGCTCTCGATTCGCTCGGACAGCACTTCGCCCTCTACCAGTTCGAGGACGAGAAACGGCTTGCCGTCGGCCTCCTCGAGTCCGTAGATCGAGGCGATGTTAGTGTGGTTGAGCGAGGCGAGGAGGTGCGCCTCGCGCTTGAAGCGCGCGAGTCGTTCCGGGTCGCTCGCCACTTCCCGAGGCGGACCTGCCACCTGCGACCGGGGGTCGGAAAAGTCGTGACGTAGACTTCGGACACTGCTCTGCCAGAGTCGAAGGCGAGCCACCTCCCATCGGGTGAGATGGCTGCCTCGGATGCTCCCGTGGTCTCCAGATCAACCAGAGGGCGCTGCTCGCCCCCCTCGCGCGCAATCGCGACCAGTTCCGCCGGGTCACCCCGGGGCTCGTAGAAGACGAGCTCGTCGCTCGCCGGCGAGGCGGCGAGTGGCGTCAATCGGCTCTCCGCCTCGACGATGAGCCGCGGTTCCGCAGTGCCCGTAAGGGGTGCGGACCGGAGCGCGAACGTTCCACTGCGGAATGAGGAGAATGCGAGCATCTCGCCATCGTGGAACCACATCGGACTGCTATCGATCGCCGCGTCAAAGGTGAAGCGACGCGCCAGGTCGCGCTCGACGTCGTGGATCCAGACGTCGCCGTTCACGAGGCCGTAGAGGGTCACCGCAACTTGTTTCCCGTCGGGCGAGATGCTCGGATCCTGCCACTCGGCAGGCTCGCCGAGCATTCCCAGCTCCTGGCCGGCGGCGTCGCGCCAGGTCAGACGGTTCTGCGTGATCTTCTCGCCCGTTTGATACGCGAGCGCCCCGTCGCGCGAGACGCTGAAGATCGCCAGCTCGGCCTGGGGGAGCACCATGATGTCGTCCACGAGAGACACCGCCTCTCCCGAGAGACGGAGCCCATCTGCGTCGAGAGCCTGGGCGACGAGCGTGCGATCGCGCACGAAGAGGAGCCTCCCATTGGCGTACTCCGCGTTCGCGGGAGTGTCGAGGAGCGGCACGGCGGGCGTACCGTCGAAGGAGCCGACGCGCAACTCTGGCCCGCCGCTGTCGCGACGGACGACGAAGAGAAAGCGCTCGCCGTCGGGCAGGAAGCGGGGGTGGCGATGGCTCGACTCGTCCGGGCCGAGCGTCGTGACCTGACGTCGCTCTCCGCCCGATGCCGAGACGACGGAGATCGGAGAGTTGGAGTCGACCGGGAACACGATCGAGCCATTGCGGCCACGGCGAGCGGCGCCGATTCTAGCGATCTTGTCCGCGAATGACCTGAAAGGCGCGTTCGAGCGGCGCCGAAATGAAGCCGCGCAGTGGACGGGTCGCTGCTGGAGGGGTATACGTGACCCTCCAGGTTCCTGCTTGAAGCGTCTCCCGCAACGTGACGCCGTACGGCGATTGCACGCGCAGTACGCGGCGACGCGAGCCCTCGCGGAATCGGCGTCGTTGCTCGAAGCCGCCCCGCGGATTCTCGAAGCGATCTGCGAGACGCTCGGCTGGCAGCACGGCGCGCTGTGGCGACTCGACAGCGCCAGCAAAAGGCTCGCGTGCCTCGACCTTTGGTACGGACCGGGCGCTGGCATCTCCGAGTTCGAGAAGGTGAGTCGCGAGACCCGGTTCGCGCGAGGCACGGGACTGCCGGGCCGCGTCTGGCAGAGCGGCGAGCCGGCATGGATTCGAGACGTGGTCGAGGATCCCAACTTCCCGCGCGCCAAGCAGGCGCTTCGCGCGGGCTTCCACGGAGCCCTGGGCTTTCCGATCCTGATCGACGGCAAGGTGATCGGCGTCCTCGAGTTCGCCAGCAGCGAGGTGGCGGAACCCGACGCAGAGCTGATGGAGATGCTCGCGACGATCGGCATCCAGATCGGCCAGTTCATGGAGCGCAAGCGGACCGAGGGCGAGCTGGCGACGCTGTTCAGGCTGTCGCGCGACATGCTCTGCGTGGCGGGCTTCGACGGCTATTTCCACCAGCTCAACCCCGCCTGGCAGGCCACGCTCGGGTTCACGGAAGAAGAGCTGAAAGCGCAGCCGTACATGGAGTTCGTGTATCCGGATGACCGCGACGCGACGCTCGCCGAAGCCGGGAAGATCGCGACCGGGCAGAAGGCCCTGCTCTTCGAGAACCGCTACCGCTGCAAGGACGGGTCGCATCGATGGCTCTCCTGGAACGCCACGCCGATCAAAGGCCTGGGGCTGATCTACTGCACGGTCCGCGACGTCACGCAGCAGAAGCGGGCGGCCGAGGAGCTGCGCGAGGCGCGTCTGGCGGCCGACATCGCCAACGAGGCCAAGAGCGCGTTCATCGCCAACATGAGCCACGAGATTCGAACGCCGATGAACGCCGTGATCGGTCTCAGCGAGCTGCTCGAGAACACGCCGATGAACGCAGACCAGCGCGAGTACACGCTCGCCCTGAAGGATTCGGCCGAATCCCTGCTGTCGCTGATCGACGACATACTCGACTTCTCGAAGATCGAGGCCGGAAAGCTCGAGCTGAGCCCAACGCGCTTCGCCTTGCGGGACACCCTCGGCGCGACGCTTCGCACGCTCGGAATCCGGGCGCACAAGAAGGGGCTCGAGCTGCTCTGTCGCGTCGCTCCCGATGTGCCTGATGCTCTCGTCGGGGACTCGGGGCGCCTGCGGCAAATAGTCGTGAACCTCGTAGGGAACGCGATCAAGTTCACCGAGACGGGGGAGATCCTCGTCGACGCCGAGGTCGAGAAGGAAGAGGGCAGAGATCTGCGGCTTCGCTTCGAAGTCTCAGATACGGGAGTCGGCGTCCCGCGCGACAAGCAAGCGTTGATCTTCGATGCGTTCCAGCAGGCGGACAGCTCGATCACACGCGAGCGCGGGGGGGCCGGTCTGGGTCTCGCCATTGCGGCGCGGCTGGTGGCGGCGATGGGGGGCGAGATCACGCTCGAGAGCGGGCTGGAGCGGGGCAGCCGCTTCCGCTTCACCGTGCTGTTCCGTCAACCCCCGGCGGGTCGTGTCGGCCCCGATTCGCTCCTGAACTACGGGACGTCCCCGTCATGGTGGTCGATGACAACTCGACGAGTCGCCGGATTCTCGAGGAGCTGTTGACCGTGTGGGGCATGAAGCCGCAGGCCGTTGCGGGGGCTCGCGAGGCGCTTCTGAATCTGGAAGCAGCGGCTACCGCGGGCGAGCCTCTGCCGGTCGTCCTGCTCGACGCCAACATGCCCGAGATGGACGGCTTCGCCCTCGCCGCGGCCCTCAAGAAGCAACCGGGGCTCGCCGGCGCCTGGATCATGATGCTCAGCTCGGCGCGCCCCGGCGCCCGCGCCCGCGCTCAGTCGCTCGGCGTCGCGGCCGACGTGACCAAACCGATCAGCCAGCCCGACCTGCTGAGGGCCATCACGACCGCGCTCGGTAGCCCGCCCGAACGGAGCAAAGCGCCCGATGAAACGGACAGCCGACACGCGGTTCGCAGGCTGCGCGTGCTGGTCGCGGAGGACAACGTCGTCAACCAGCTCGTCGCGGTCGGGATGCTCGAGAGCGCGGGCCACACGGCGAGTGTCGTCGAAAACGGCAAGCAGGCGCTCGCAGCGCTCGAGCGCGAGAGCTTCGATCTGCTTCTCATCGACCTTCAGATGCCGGAGCTCGACGGATTCGAGGCCACGGCCGCGATCCGCAAGAAGGAGCGGACGAGCGGCCGGCACCTGGCCATCGTGGCCGTGACCGCGCACGCGATGAGGGCGGATGCGGAGCGCTGCTTCGCCGCCGGAGCGGACGGTTTTCTGACCAAGCCGATCGACGGCCCGAGGCTGTTCGACGCGATCAAGGCGGCGATGCAGGGCAAGCGGGCCAGGTCCGGGGTTGCGGCGGCTGGATCATCGGGCGAGGCAGTCGATGCGGAGCGGCTGCTGGCGCGTGTCGGCGGCGACGGCAAGGCCCTGGCCGGGTTGATCAGCGTATTCCTGGCCGACTACCCGAAGCTCTTGAGCGGGATTCGGCAAGCCGTGGAACGGCACGACCCGCCGGAATTGCGAGCCGCCGCACACAAGCTGAAAGGAGCGGTCGCCAACTTTGCCGCACCGGCCGCGACCGAGGCGGCCCACCTGCTGCAGGAGTTGGGCGAGGCCGAGATGCCGATTCAGGCGGCTGCCGCGCTCGCGTCGCTCGAGGCTGGAATGGCGCGAGTCGACACGGCCCTGCGCGCCATGGCCCCGCGCCGGAAGCGAGCCGCGAAAAAGGCCAAGACCGCGGGCAGGGCGTCCGCAGGCAGCAAGAAGGCCCCGCGCCGCAAGACGGGGACAAAGCGCTGACGGGTCTCAGTCCAGGTACTTGACGAAGACGACCTCGTTCTGCGCCTCGTTGTAGAGCAGCTCGTCGACGCTCGACCGCGTCAGCAAGAGCCCGAATCCTCCGGGCCGAATGCCCTTTTCTTCGCGCACATAGGAGTGCTGCATGGGGTCGTCGGCCGGGTTGCTGACGGCTGCGTGATCGAGGCTTTCGAAGCTGAAGCCGTGGCCCGGATCCGCGATGCGATAGAGGAGCATGCGCCCCGCGCGAAGGTAGGCGATCCGGACGCGCTGCGTCGGGTCGAGCCGCCCGCCCCACTCGACGGCGTTCATCAAGAGCTCTCTGAAGGCCTGGCCCACGTTGTGGCGAAGCTCTGGCGGGAGGTCTGTGTCCAGCTTCGTCATGAAGTCATGGATCTGCTCGACGGCGGTCCGGTCGCAGGGGACGAGCAGCTCGACCCAATCGGACTTCGCCGAGATCACCTCGATCGGTGGCGCCTCAGCGAGCGCATCTGCCTGAGGACGCCCAGGCCATCGATCCCCGGCATACGGATGTCGAGGAGCATCAGGTCGTGGTCGCCCTTCCCGAGTCGCTTGAGGGCCGTGGCGCCGCTTGCCGCCGTGTCGACACGGTAGCCACCCTGCCGCAGCTGCAGCCGGATCAGCTCGCGGGTCGAACGGTCGTCATCGACGACGAGGATTCTTTCCACTGCGGCCTTAGTTGATAAGGAGGCGTCGATCCTAGCTCGTGGCCGTCCCCCGCGTCATCTCAACCTCTGCACCAGGAACAGATCCGACGAGATGAGGCGACGGCGGTGAGCCTGGCGAACGCGGCCCGCCTTCCACTATTCGTCGAAGGCGCCCTCGGTCAGCCGATGGATCAGCAGCGCCGCTCGCTTGGCCTGCACCGGCAAGACACGAAGGTCGGCCGTCTCGTGAACCGTGTGGCCGTCCCGGAACGTCAGCTCCACGCCGGTTCGGGGCAGGTTCTCCCTGACGACGGACTGCATGCGTTCCTTGACGAGCTTGCGCTGCTCCATCGTGAAGGCGCGCAGGTCGCCCTTCACCACCGCCAGCTGTGCCGTCACATTCGACTTGCCGAAGGCTTCGCCGCGGCTCGCTGCGTCGTCGTAGCTCAGCTCAGTGCCTCCGAGGATCACGCCCGGGCTCATCGTGAGGTGGGGCTCGCGGATCGCGTGGAAGCCTCTCAGGACTCGTGCGGCCTCGTAGATGGCGCCGTCGCCTACGTCTTCCGTGAAGATCAGGGACGAGTGCGCCCGCACACCCGTGGCGCGGAGGATCCAGGTCGTCGACCCGCGGCGTGAGATGACGGCCGCCGCGGGATCGCCGTCTCCGTCCTCGAACCCGATCGCGAACTTCGCCGCCGTCGCCAGCGCGATCAGCTCCGCGCGAGCTTCGTCCAGCGGATTGCCGGTCGCTTCCTCGTCTCCCGTGAGAATCACGGCGAGGCTGGCACCGTGGAGCAGCCCCGCTTCCTTCAACGCCTTCAGCGCCAGCAGAAGGATGACGTCGCCGCCCTTCATGTCGATGATGCCGGGACCCTTCGCCGTCCACTCATCGACCCGCTCGAACCGCTGGAACGGGCTGTCGGGCTGGAACACCGTGTCGAGATGCCCGATCAGCAGGATTCGTGGGCCCGCCCCGTCCTTCTCGGCGACGAGGTGGCCGGCGCGACCGAAGCCGTCGCCCGGAATCCAACGCGTTCGGAGTCCCAGCGCCTCGAACTCGCGAGTCAGCGCCTCGCCGACGGCGCGGACGCCCGCCAGGTTCTGAGTGCCGCTGTTGATATTGACGAGGCGCTCGAGCAACGCGATTGCGTCGTCGACGCCCGCGTCGACGAGTTCGATCACCGTCCTCTCTGTCTCTGAAAGCGCGGCGTCGAGGGTAGAGGGCGCGATCCATGCCGCACAAGCGATCCCGATGACGACAGCTCCTCTGAGGTAGCGGCGCATTCTCACTGCTCCTTCCAGCTCAGTCGCGCGAACGCGCGAACCTCGTGGGCCCCCCAAAGAACCAGGCGCGCGCACACAACTAGCCATGATTGGCTTTCGCGAGCGCATTCCAAAGGTCGATCTGCTCCATCCCTCCCTCGACGAGGACCCTCCCGGTCTGGTCGAGCGCCACGATGAAAGGGCTCCCGGTCGCCTCGATCGCGAGCGTGACTTCTTCGTCCGCGTCCAACAGAACCTCGACAGGCAGGCCCTGCGCCAGCGCTTCGTCTTCGTTCTCGAACCAGTAGGCGCGGTCGGCGCGTCGCTCAGGCGTCGTCGTCAGCACGTGAAGGCCGGAGATCCAATCGCTGAAGTGACGTGCGAAGCCGAGGTAGCGGTCCATGAAGTCGTTGTAGGGGCCGTTGCCACGGTAGCTGGCGAGCAGGCACACGATCAGGATCTTTCCGGCATCGAGGCCCCGTAGGGCGGCGTCGAGGCCGACGCTCTGCCCGGAGGTCAGAGACTTGCACTCGTAGCGGACCGGGAACGTCTTGCCGACCCACAGCACCGGCGGGGCGGGGCGGGGCTGGCCGAGGTCCTCGATCGCCTGCGCGTAGCGGTCCTCTTGGGAGTAGCCGTAGGCATCCTCGAAGAACCCGACTGCCTCCTCGCGGTTGCCCCTCGCCAGCAGGAGCCGACCCTCGTAGTACATGGCGAGTGCCGCGAAGTTCGTCGTCCAGTGCGAGATCCATTTGTCGCCGTACTCCCGAACGAGCTTCATGCCTTCTTGCTTGCGGTCCAGCTCCCAGAGCGCGGCGCCGTGGAGCACGAGGGCCGGGCAGTCACGCGACCCCCAGTCGTGGAGGGTCTAGCGGGACAGGCGCTCGAGATCGTTCCATGCCCCGGCGTGCCAGAGGGCGTAGAGGAGGTCCAGCGGCTCCTCGGATTAATGGAAGCTCTGGACGGTGGCCGCAACCGTTTTGCGCAGCTCGGCGCCGATCGGGATGCCCGTGATCGTCGCGTCGATCCGCTCTTTCCGCCAGGGGCTCCAGAACGTGTAGGGTCGCCGCTCGACGGGCTTGCGGTACAGCCTCGCGTCGAACGATCCTGCGGGCTTGCGGTCGATCGAAACCATCAGATCACCGCGTCGAAGCCCGAGATGCCCCGCGACCGAGACCCCGGCGATGCGCTCGATCTGAAGACAGCGCGCCTGCGGTGGCGGGTTCTTCGAGGGCGAGGTCTTCGATTCGAGGACTTGCGCGCGAATGAAGTCGTCGAGTCGGTCGCTCACCGCGCGGCGTCTCGCATCCGGCGCTCGGCGGCGATGCGGTGGCGGGAGGGGTTTTCGTGGATCAATCGAATCTCGGCCTGTTGTTCGAGTCGGAGGGAATTCCACGTTGTCGAGTGCCCCGCAGTGCTCGGCCGTGGGGTAGAGTCCGGCTCCATGACCAACCCCACTCGAGGATCGGCGACGCGAGCGACTCTTCTCCTGGCGGTCAGCCCCCTGCTGCTGGCGGTCGCCCCCGCGACGGCCGCAGCCGAGGCCGATCTCGAAGCGCTCTCGAACGACGCGGTCCGAGTCCTGCAAGAGTACGTTCGGGTCGACACGACCAATCCTCCGGGCAACGAGACGCGCGGGGTGGAATACCTCGCGACGATTCTCGAGGCGGCCGGGATCGAATACGAGTCGGCCGAGTCAGCGCCGGGGCGCGGCAACATCTGGGCGCGGCTCGAGGGGGGCGACGAGCCGGCAATCCTGTTGCTGCACCACATCGACGTGGTGCCCGCGGACGAGGACCACTGGACGGTGGATCCGCTCGGCGGCGAGATCAAGGACGGCTACCTGTACGGCCGCGGAACCCTCGACACCAAGACGAGCGGCGTCCTGCACCTCCAGGCGTTCCTCGCGCTCCACTCAGACGGCCGTCCGCTGAAGCGGGACGTCATCTTCATGGCGACGGCCGACGAAGAGGCAGGCGGACACTTCGGCGCCGGATGGCTCGCGAAGAACAAGCCGGAGCTGTTCGCGGGCGTGGGCATCATCCTCAATGAAGGAGGATCGGGGGCGATCCTCGGCACCGAGGAGGTCGACGACGCCGCCGGAGGCGGGATGATCAGCTTCGAGGTAGAGGTGACACAGAAGGTCCCGTGGTGGTTCCGTCTGGTGGCGACGGACGAGCCCGGCCATGGCTCGACGCCGCGAGTAACGAACTCCGTGACGCGCCTCGTCCATGCGCTCGCGAAGATCGACGACTACGAGTTCGAGCCCCGCATCGTGCCGGCCGTCGACGCGTACTTCAAGGCGATCGCGCCGGTCGTCGACGAGGAGTGGCGTGAACCGTTCGCGAACATCGGCGAGGCGGTCGAGCAACCCGGCTTCCTGCTCCGTCTCCAGCTCGACAATCCGTTTCTACACGCTCTGACGCGCAACGCCTGCTCGATTACGATGCTCGAGGGGAGCAGCAAGATCAATGTCGTCCCCCCTTCTGCTTCGGCGCAGCTCGACTGCCGGCTGGTTCCCGACCAGGATCCGGAGACTTTCATCGCGCTGCTGGCTTCGATCATCAACGATCCCTCCATCGAGATCGAGACGATCATGGGCTTCACGCCGGCCGTTTCGAGCACCGACACGGACGTCTACCGGGCCATCGAGAGCGTCGGCAAGAAGCACTTTCCCGGGTCGCGAGTGAGCCCGTCCGTGATGACCGGCTTCACGGACAGCCACTTCTTCCGCGACCTGGGGATCACCAGCTACGGCTTCGAGGCCACCGTCATTCCGACGGCGGAGCAGGGGCGGGTCCACGGCAACGACGAGCGCATCTCGGTCGAGAACGTCAGGCGCGGAGTGCGGATGACCTACGAGATCCTGGAGCGGGTGGTCTATTGAGGCTCGGCGAGCCAGACCTCGTGGACGAGCGTTTCCAGGCGGCGCATCGAGGAGACGACTGGCGCCGTCAGAACGCTCTCGCTCACTGATCGACGGCTCGCGCGAAAGTGTTGATTCTAAGGTCCGAACCGCCGGGGCCTCCCTTAGCTGTAAAATCTGGATTGATTCCCTGTGGCACAGCTAACGATTCGTGCGCCCGACGGTGCGCTTCAGACCCTCTCCCTGACCAAGGATTGCATCACGATCGGCCGATCGCACGACAATGATGTGTTCCTGCCCGATCAGCTCCTATCCCGCCATCATGCCGAGATCCTGAAAGGCGACGACGGCTACATCCTCAAGGACCTCGGAAGCAAGAACGGCACGCTCCTCAACGGCGCTCGCGTGAGTGCCCTCATGCCGCTGGCTCCCGGGGATTCGATCGTCCTCGGTGACTACAGGCTCACCTTTGTCCGCTGGAGCGAGCCGGCCGAAGATCCGCTCTCCGACGACTCGGGTGCCAAGGTCTTCAAGGCGCGCGACATCTCCGACGTCTTCACCCGGACGGGCGACGACCAGCAGAGCCTGGAGAAGCAGAACCACATCCTGGCCCTTCTGACCCGCGCCGCCCAGGATCTCGTGCACCACCGACCGCTCGAGGAGCCGTTCGAGCTGGTGCTGGACCTGCTGTTCCAGGCGGTTCCCGCGGAGCGCGGCGCGGTTCTGATCATCGAGGCTGGCGAGCCCGTCGTGCGCGCGTCGAGAAGCCGGATGGGCGAGGAGATCACCAGCGTGACCCGCTCGATTGCAAGGGCGGTCCTCAACGAGCGAGTCACGCTGCTGCTCCCCCACGTCGATGAGCATGAGTCCTTCAGCTCACAGGAGAGCATCATCACTACGGGGATTCGATCCGCGGTGTGCGCGCCGCTCTGGTACACGCATCCGACCACCAAGAAAGAAGAGGTCATCGGCCTCGTCTACCTGGACAACCGCAGCATCAAGAACTCGTTCGCCGAGGACGACCTGCGCATCATCACCGCCCTCGCGAACCTGGCTGCGGCCCGCATCGAGAACGTCCGCCTCGTCGAGGAGAGCCTCGAGAAGCAGAGGCTCGAACAGGATCTCGCGAAGGCCGCCCAGATCCAGGCCGGCCTGTTGCCGAGCGTGCCTCCCGAGATCGTCGGCTACAGCCTCTCCGGCTCCAATGAGCCGTGTCGGGCCGTGGGGGGCGACTACTACGATTTCGAGGTCGAGAACGGTCGGCTGCTCGTTGCGCTGGGGGACGTCGCAGGCAAGGGGACGGCGGCCGCGCTTCTCATGATGGTGCTGCGAGTTTCCCTCCGTGGACACTGGGGCGAAGACTCGCTCGAAGCTGCTACCAAGAAGATCAACAAGACGATGTGTCAGAACGTCACCGAGGGGAAGTACGTGACCTGCTTCATCCTTCATCGCCAACATGGACCCGGAAACCGGCCGCGTCGTCTACGTGAACGCTGGTCACAACCCGCCCCTCGTGGTTCGTGTCGACCGCAGCGTCGAGCGCCTCACTGAGGGCGGCACCCCGCTCGGCCTCTTCGATATAGCCGACTACGAGTCGGGAAGCGTGGAGCTGACGAGAGGCGACACGCTGCTGATCTTCTCCGACGGCGTCAGCGAGACCTGGGACGCGGACGAGGAGGACTTCGGGGACGAACGTCTCGTCAATCTCGTCGCGGATCGACCCGCAGCCGATGCCAAGGAGCTCGAGATCGAGATCCTCGCGGCGCTGGCGCGCTATTCGGGCGGCGCCAAGGCCATGGACGACCGCACCCTGGTCGTACTGCGGCGCACGGCCTAGTGGCCTGTAACAGGGGATTCGATACCGCTGCGACCGCCGATGCATCCCGCCTGGCTGCGTCGCTCATCGGTCAAATACTCCCGGTATTCTCCCTCTTCGGCTCCTTGCCATCCGGGCGCCTCGACGGTCTCGCTGGCATCGACCTCCCTGTTACGGGCCACTAGCGAAGCGAGTTCAGGGCCACGAAGGTCCCGCCGTTGCGCTCGCAGAGAGCTCGCATCAACGTCGCGAAGCGGACGCCCGTGTGCTCCGAGGCGCCCGTCATCCCGAACATCACCGGGAAGCCGATCGCATGGATGCGCACCAGCCGGTTGCCCGCGGCGTCGCGCTTGTTGATGCGGTCGACCTCTTTGACGACCGAAGCGATCGAGTCGCCCGAGAACTCGTCGCCGAAGACGTAGAGGCTGATTCGGCGGTCGCCCTTTGCAAAGGTACGGATGGCGCGCGTGATGCCTTCGACGGGGCTCGAATTCGAGAACACACTCCACCCGGCGAGCCGATTCAGTATCGCCTTGCGGCGCGCCGGCGTGTCCGGGATCCACTTGCCGGCGTAGCGCGGGAACATGTACTGCCCCATGTCGTTCATGACCTGAATGCCTTTGACGCTGGGGTAGATGTCGAGGACCTGCGACATCTTCTCGACGACGAGCGGCCACGCGTAGCGCTGCATGCTGCCCGACGTGTCGATGATGAAGATCACGTACTCGCTGTCGACCGGTATTCCCCCGACCACGTTGTCGGTCTTCGGACGCCGAAAGTCGCGCCCGAGCAGCCGCTTCATCTCTTCGGTCAGCTCCTGCTGTGCCGCCACCATCCGGCCGTCCACGATCCCCTGGACCTCGGACAGATCGCGGCTCGAGGCGAATTCTCCCTGGATGCTCGTCAAGTCTCCTTGCAGGCGGGCGATCTTCACGCGTTCGGTGGAGAGCTGCTCCTGTTTGACGGTCATGTCCCGGTTCAGCACCGTCGTTTCACCCCGGATCTCGTAGAGCTCCTCCTGCAGCCGCGCGACGAGCCCCTCCAGGTCCTTCTTGGCCTGCTCCATGGCGCGCGGCTCCCCGATCTTGGTCAGCACGAGCAGCAGGATGATCGCGCCGAAGCCGCAGCAGATGACGTCGAGGAAGGACAGGCTGAAGACGTCTGTGTCCCTGCGCTTCAAGGCCAGTCCCTCGAGGGAGCCAGGAAGGAGCCACCGGTCTGGATCGCCAGCTTCCAGAATCCGCTCGCCGCGAGCGGATCTCCCTCGATCGGCAGCAGGATCACGTTGACGGGAACGCCGCGGGGCAGCTCCTTCACCGCTTGCCGGAACAGGTCGTAGCGTGCCTTGGACGACACGGTCCGGCGGCTGGGCGGTCTCCGGCCGCGCGTCGGCAGCCCGTCCGTGACGATCGTGAGATTGTCGGGGCGCGGGTTCATGCGCTTGATGGCGTCGAAGGCCGCGACGAGATTCGTACCGCCGGTCGGCACCAGCTGCTGGACTGCGGTCACGGCGTTTTCGAGGACTTCGCGATCTCCCGAGTCGAGCCAGGTGCCATCGCTTCCCTTCACCACCGACCCCGCCTGGGTGTTGAACGAATAGATCTGGAAACGGCTGCCGGCTGGGAGTTGGGTCGTCAGCCAATCCACCGACTTCACGGCGCGGACCCACTTGTCGGCCTTGCGCCTGAGCGCCGGAGCGAGGTTGCGGCGCCGGATGATGTTGACGATGGTCTCGTCGAGCATGCTCGCCGAGGCGTCGAGCAGCAGCATCACGCGTCGACCACCGACTTTGAGGCCGGTGAGGTATTGCCGATCGCCGTCGCCGACGAAGGCCCGCACCCGGTCGCCAGGGTCCTCGTCGCTGGGGCTCAGCGCCTGGAGCCGCTTCACCTCTTCCTCGAGCGAGCGCAGATCGCTCTGAAGCTTGTTGATGTGCTCGCGCCTGGAGAGGTTGGTCTTGGAGAACGTCGCCAGCTCCTGTTGAATACGCTGCAGCTCCTCGATCACCCGCCGGGAGCGGCCGTGGGCCTGCACGTTGTCCTGGTCGATCTCGCGTACGGCGTTGCGAAGCTCGACGAGCCTCTTGTAGCCATCGAGGACCTCCACCTCGAGCTTGTTGACCTCGGCCTTGAGGTCGGCGCTGAGCCTCCCGGCACGGCGTCCGACGGCAGCGTTGATGACCATGTAGAAGAGGATCACGGCACCGAGGCCGCACGTCATGGCGTCGAGGAACGACAGGCCGAAGACGTTGATGCGTCTACGCGCCATCGGGCTCCACCGCGATCAGGTCGAGCTCGACTCCCGGAGTTCCAAGACGCAGTCGGTCGCCCACCACGATGGCGATCCGACCGTGTACCCGCGAGCCGTTGAGAAAGGAACCGTAGCTGCTGTGGTCCTCGACGACGACCACGTCACCGTCTGCCCAGAGGGTGCAGTGTCGCTTGGAGATGCCTGGCCCGAGGCCGGCGATCGCCAGGCAGCGCTCGTCGGCGCCGACTTCGCTGCCGAGCACGAGCGCTTCCTCCGTGATGGCGTGTGCCACGCCGCGAAAAAGCACGTGCGTAGGAGCTCGACCGGTTCGCTCGAGTGGAGCCGCCGGCGCCGCTTTTTCCAGCCGGTGCTCTTCGGCGCGAGACAAGGGAAGCTCGGTAACGAAAGGAAGAGAGTCGCCGGCTCCAGAGATCGCCGCCTTGCTGGCGAGCGCCCCCTTTCCGGCGGCGCCGACCGTCAACGTCTCGATCGAGAGGTCACCGAGCGATCCGAGTCGCTCGCCGAGATGGGGCAGCTCGGCAGCCCGGGCGGAGAGCAGTAGCGTCGCGGCGGAGCCGGCGCGTTTGAGCGACCCGACCAGCGCGCGGATTCGGCCGTAGATCTCGTCGACGAAGCCGAGCAGCTCCCGACGACTCAGCTCGACGACGTACTCGCGCCCGCCCGCTTCGAGCATCAACCTGAAGCTCTCCTCGCGTTTCAGCTGATCGAGGCAAGCAGGCAAACGGTCGAACAGGGCCTGCTCGCTCTCCGCGGCATGGAGCGGATCGAAGCGGGTCTGGGCGACGAAGCTACGCGAGACACCCTGTGCGAGCGCTTCCTGGAAGGCGATGAGCCCGGCATCCTCGGCCGACTCGACGCTGCGCCTCTCGATCCGCGCACCTGCAGAAAGCTCGGTGATCACGATGCGGTGCAACAGCAGATCGACGTGGATCACGGGCCCCGCCGGGCCGACGCTGGACGAGGCGGCGACAGCGGAATCCACGAGGCCGGAGACCGGCATCTCGCAGGCGCGCGCGATGCCGAGAAGCAGCCCGAGCTGCTCGTTCGACACGTGGCCCGGGACGGCCAGGATCACCGAGTCGATGGCGTGTCGCTGCGCCTCCCAGATGCTGGACAGGTGGGCATGGGCCAGGTCCGCTCGCGTCATCCCTGCCGGGAAGGGCGGCCCGAGCGGCGCGGTGTCGAGCGAATCCCAGAAGCGATGGTGGGTCCGTCGCGGCTCCCTTCGCGCGCGGTCCTGCGCCTTCTGGCCGACCACCAGCTTGTCGCCGTCGAGCATCGCGTACCCGGGACTCGGCTGCGTGGCCCTGGGGCGCGGCTCACTTCGGGCGACCAATCCGGCATCGGCGACTTCGAGCGCGAGCGTGCTCACCGCGTCGAGCGCACTAGGACACCTGCAGGTGCTGGATCAAATGGCGATCGAGATAGGTCTGAGCGTCGAGCACCAGACGCTCCTGGTGCAGCTGGACCTGGTGGAGCAGAAACATCAACACGATGCTGATCAGAAGCGCGATGAAGGTGGAGTTGAACGCGACGCCGAGGCTCTGGGTCACACCGGCGATGTCTCCCTCGACCGCCTTGTGCGCCTGCCCCAGGGCTTCTCCGATGCCGCGCACGGTGCCTATGAAGCCGACCGACGGGATGGCCCACGCGATGTAGCGGACCATCGACAGCTCCGAGTCGAGTCGTTCGGCCTCGCCGTCGCAAACGGCGTGGGCCGTCGTCGAGACGTCCTGGATGTTGCGGGTCGCGCTGAAGCGGTGGAGTCCCGAGAGCAGCGAGCGGGGCAGCAGCAGCCCCTGCTGTGGCTCCGGAAGCGCCTGGATCTGTCGGGCGTACTCGCGAGCGTCTTCCGGAAGAATCCGCATCCCGTCGCTCAGGGGGATGAGGTCGACTTCGAGAACCTGGCGCTCCCGGGACGTCAGTAGCCCCTTGTAGGACATGATCGCGATCGCCCAGAGCATCAAGACGAAACACGCCTCCTGCTCGAAGTCCCGGACGATGACCCACACCGAGCGCTGCTGAACGTAGCTGGGATCCTCCTGCATCATGGCCGTTTCCTCGGCGAGAATCGTTTCGGCTCGAGGGCGCACGACCGCGACGTAGATGGTGTGCACGATGATGATCGAGACCAGCAGCGAGGCCAGCTGGTAGACGAACTCGTTGGCGTATCGCTTCATCGGCTCAGATGTCGACCGGGAACGAGACCTCGCTGCCCGCCGAGATCTCTTCGCTGGGGATGAACTCGTCCAGCTCCGCTTCCGCGGGCTCGGGCGCCGTCTCCTGTCCGACAGCTCGCCCGTCTCCGGCAGAGCCGACGAGCAGCCCGACGCCGAGCACGACTCGCATCAGTGTGGACATGAATAGTCTCCTTACTCCGCATATCGCGCGATTCTGAAGCCCAGATCGGGGCGCGACTCGTTGCCGTAGTCCCGGAAGCTGAGGCGCAGCTCACTCACGGTCGAGTCCATCCAGCTCGAGCCACGGATGACGTGGTGCTCCCCTTCGTTCGGGCCGAGGGGATCGCGTTCGACCCTGCCGCGTGTGCGGTGGATGGCGTAGAAGTCGTGGACCCATTCGGCGACGTTGCCGCCTAGATTGAACAGGCCGAAGCCGTTCGGCTGGAAGGAGTCGACCGGCGCGGTCGTGGCGTAGCCGTCCTTGTAGCCCTGAATGACGCCCGGGAGCACGATCTGGGCCGATTGGTCCGCGTAGTTGCCCGAGGCCTTCGCCACCGGCAAGGCCGGGCCCCACGGGTACTTGCGCGGCGTTTCGCTGCCCTCCTCATGGCGAGCGACATACGCCCACTCCGCCTCGGTCGGAAGTCGGAAACCGGTCGTCAAAGGCGAGGAGGCGACGAGCTTCCCTCCCCGCGTCACGTAGGCGGCGGGCAGCGTTTCCTTCGAGCTGAGCCAGTTGCAGTAGGCGGCCGCCTCAGCCCAGGTGACCCTCACCACCGGGTGGTGGTCGGTCTCGAGACTCTGTCCTTCAACTGCGCCCGAGAGATGCGCCTTCTTGAACCGCCGGAACTGGCGGTTCGAAACCTCCTGCGTTGCCATGTAGAAGGGACGCGTCAGCTCCACCTCGCGGAGTGTCTCGTTGGCCCGCCGGCCGGGCTCACGCCGCGAGGCGCCCATCCGCAGCTTGCCGCCTTCGACGAGCCCCAGCTCATGACCTTCCGCCGTGCGTAGGACGCGCGGCCTCTTCTCGGCCAGGCTCTGCTCGAGCGTCTTGAGCGTCACCCGCAGCGACTGCCGAAAGTCGGGTCGGATGGACAGTGTCACGCGGTGCGGCTCGAAGCCCTCCTTCTGGATCTCGATCTGCTGCTCGCGCGCTGCGAGTCGCAACACCTGATCGCCGCGCCCTCGCGCGACACCGTCGATCAGGAGCCGGGCGTCCGGTGGCCGCACACGGACCTCGAGCTCTCCGAACTGCGCGGCCAGCGTGACGTTCAACGCACGTTGCTCGCCGGAGCGAAGCGCGACGGGCAGCGTGTGCGGCTCGTAGCCCGTCTTCGTAAAGCGGAGGCGGTGCTCCCGGGCCGGCGCCAGGTCGAGATCGAGCGGTGTGCGGCCCCGGAACTGTCCGTCGACCTGGACGGTGGCGCCGCTCGGCTCGCTGGCGAGGGCGAGGTTGCCGTCCGAGCGGACCAGCCGCGCGGTCGGCAGCGTCAGAGGCTCCTGTGCCACGACCGTGATGCTGCGGACTCGCGGCTTGTAGCCGGCCAGCAACCACTCGACCCGGTGCCCTCCCTCGCCGACGTCCACTGTGAGCGGCGTCGTGCCGGCGGGCTCTCCGTCGATCCGAATCGTGGCGCCGTCCGGTGTCGACGAGACCGTCACGGCGGCCCAGCGCGGCTCCAGCTCCACCGCCAGGGTCTGGGCCGTGGCGGCGCCCTCGATCGTGATCGTGCGCTCGAGGGGCGCATAGCGAGCGGCCTCGAAACGCACCCGGTGCTCGCCCGCGGCGACGGCGAACGGCGGAAGCGGCGTGGTGCCGGCCTCCTCGCCGTCGATCAGTACCCGGACGCCAGCGACGTTGCCAGTCTCGACCGTGAGCAGGCCGGAAAGCTTGATCAACTGGAAGCTGAAGCTCTGGCCGGACTCGCTGGAAACCTCGAGGTCCGCGCGGAGCTCCTCGTAGCCGCTCCTCTCGGCGATCAGCGTGTAGCGGCCCGGACGCACGAGCTGGCGATCGAGAAGGCGAAAGGCGGGCAGGGAGCCGTCGAGGCTGAGCCGTTCCGGCGCAGGCTCGACCCGGATTTCGATCGCGGTCGCCGTGAAGAGAAACCAGACCACGGCGAGGGCCACGCTCCCGAGCAGGCCCAGCAGCCACCGCTGGCGGCGCGCCGCAGGCTGTCGCCGGGCGGGCGCAGTGCGAATCGGGTGAGGCGTGAAAGGCGTCGGCGCGATGGAAGCCGGCCCGCGGGGGGGCGCGGGCGGCGCGGCGCGCGACACGAGTTCGGGGGGCTCCGTGACGTCGTCGATGGCGCTCGCCTCGACGCGGAAACGCGCGAAGCGTGGCTTCAACTCGAGCGTGATCTGAGTCGTTCCGACGCGCACGACGTCGCCGTCGCGCAGCCAGTGAGAGGCCGTCAGCGGTGCACCGTTGCAGCTCACGAGAGTGCCTGAATCGCCCGGTTGAACGAACAGGTCCTCTGCTTCGAGGCCGATGAATGCAGCCGCGCGATCGCCGTTTGGCGCCAGCTCGACGTCGGCCGAAGGGCCGCCGACGATGATTGGAAAATCCCTGGCCTCGATCGCCCGACGACGGTCGGCCTGCTCGAGCCACAGCGGCGACGGAAGGCTCAAAGCTTCTCCTCGCATCGCACCACGAAGGGCGTGGGTGACTCACGGGGAGGGACGATCAACTTGCGGCGGACGTCGCGGTACCCTGCGCGCGTGCCGACGACCGTGTAGGTACCGGGCCGCAGGTCGAGCGCACGGCGCTGGAAGTTGCCCAGGCGACCGATCTGGAAGACGGTCACCTCGGTTTCGTCATCCGACTCGAGCCACACGCGGACCGGTCGCGCCCTCGCCGCCAGCAGCCGCGCCATTGTGGTCAGCTGCTGCCGGTGCCTTTGCCCCGCCGGTTCGAGCTGCTCGGCTTCTGCAAGCAGCGCGAAGGCTTCATCGAGAACCGCGGGCTCCTGAAGACGTCGGGGGTTGTCGATGTGGAACTGGACCGCGTCGGCAACTCGCGCGCGAGCGCGAGCGCGATCGAGTCCGTCGAGGGCGAACGCGATCGCGGGGTCGAGCCCGAGCACGGTCTCGTAGCGCGCGGCCGCGCCGTGCCAGTCCTCCTTCTGTTCCAGCGCCCGTGCCGCCGCGCGATGTCCGGCGATCGCGACCGCTCTCTCGGACTGCGCGAGGCGCGTCTGCGCCTCGGCGATCTCGGCCGCGCCGGGACGGATCCTGGCGGCGCGGGCGAATGCTCCGCGCGCGTCGGACCAGCGCTCTTCGTCGAGCGCGATCAGGCCTTCGGACATTGCCTTCGAGAATCCGGCGTCTGCGAGCCTGGCGCCGACGCGGCCGAGGCCCGAGCGCGCCTCAGCCGTGGCGCCGTCCTTCGCGAGTGCCTGTCTGTAGAGCGCCGCGGCGCCGGCGAGATCGCCCGCCTCCTCGGCGTCGCGGCCGGCCGCGACGAGGGGGAGAACCTCGTCGAGCACGGAGGCGCGTCGCAGACCCCGCCGCGCCTGAGAGTGGTCCGGCGATATCGCCACCGCCAGCTCGAAGCTCTCCCGGGCGGCCCGGGAGTCGCCCGCGGTGAGGGCCCGCTCGCCGGCGGCGAGAGACTCGCGCAACACGCGGTCGGCATCGGAGTCGAGTTGCTCGAGCAGGGCGATGGACTTCTCGTACTCCGTCGCGGCGCCTGTGTGATCGAGAGCACCCAGCAGGTCGTCTCCCCGCCGACTGGCGGCGACGGCCGTGTGGTAGGGAGCTCCACCCCAGGCGGAGACTCCTCGGGACTCGACGGCCGCCCGCAGCTCTTGCAGGCGCTCGAGGGCGGTCGCCGCGCGGGCCTCGTGATCGACGGTGGCGGCAGGAGTGCCTTCGCCCCCGGTCGGCTCATGGATTGGCGCGATCGTAGCGGGCGCGGCCGCCAGCGGAGGGCGGTCGACCCAGCGCGGAAGCAGGACGAGCACGACGAGGACGCCGGCCAGCAGGAAGGCGATGACAGCGAAGGCCTGCCAACCGAGGGCAGCCTCTCGCTTGGCCACCTGCTTCGTGGCGGCCGCCGGTCTGTAGCCGCTCGGCACTACCGGCTCGCTGCGGGGGGGTGGCACCAGGCGCACGTCGATGTTCCTGGCTCGGCGCGGTCGCTCGGCTCCACAGATCTGCTCCAGGCGGCGGATGACCGCGTCCATCCCGGGCCGCTCCGCTGCCGACTTCGCGAGCATCTGCGCTACGAGAGCGGGGATTTCTTCAGGCAGAGAGTGCGGCGAGCTGAGCGGCGCTGGCGTCTCCGAGCGGACCCGCTCGGGCGTCGCGTTGGGCCAGAAGGGTGGATGACCGGAGATCAGCTCGTAGAGCAGCGCCCCGAAGCCGTAGACGTCGTCGGCCGGATTCGGCGGCGCCCCGCCGAGCTGCTGGGGGCTCTTGGCGAACGTCGACCCGCCACCGCGCACCGAGTCGATCGCGGAGCCGAAAGCGGCGATGCCGAAATCGACGAGGAACGGGCGCTCGCTCGAGTCGAGCAGGACGTTGCTCGCCTTGACGTCGCGATGCACGACGCCGCGCCTGTGGGCGTGGCGGAGGGCGTCGGCGATCGGCAACATCGCAGTGAGGATCTCTTTCGCCGGGCGGCGGCGCAGCCTCCCGGCGTCGCCTCCGTCCACATGTCTCATCGCGACGTACGCGCGCCCCGGACCCGCGTGGAAGCTCAGCACCTCGATGATGTTCGGGTGGTCGAGGCGCCCTACCGCGAGGCTCTCCCGTTCGAGAAGCCGGATGTTCTCCGGGCTGGCGCCCTCGTCGAGCAGCTTGACGACGATCGGCTGCTCGTGGCGCCGGTCGCGTGCGAGCCACACGTCGGCCATTCCGCCGCGCCCGATGCGTCGCAGCAGCGTGATGTCGTCGTCGAGACGTTGACCGCTCGCGGGGTCCGGCATGCTCGAGTGTCCTGTCTCCGAAGTCATGTTGGCATTCGAGCGCCGCTGCATCCCGCCTGGCGGCGTCGCTCATCGGTCAAGTACTCCCGGTATTCTCCCTCTTCGACTCCTTGCCATCCGGGCGCATCGACGCTCTCGGTGCGCAACAGCACTTCAGAGACGGGACACTAGCTGGGCTGCGGTCAGTGCCGGCCCGGCGCCTCGACCGTGACACCCGAGTTGGGATCGATCGGCAGCCCGCGCTCCGTGACGAACAGCTCCTTGAGCAGCTTACGCCACTGCGCGAACTGCGTTTCGGCGGAACCGGTCAGGCGCATCGTTTGTCCCTCGACCTCGATCAACAGGGGCTCGACTTCGGAATCGAAGGAAGCGCCCAGTTCCGCCAAAGCGTCCTTGTGGATCTGGGCTTCTGCTCCTTTTTCCATGCCGCTGCGCACGGCGGCGATGCCGCCGATGATCAGGACGTCGCTCACCGTTCCCGAGGTGCCGCTCTTGCCGGAGTTGATGACTCCGACGAGGGTCGCCACGCCGCCAAGGATCTTCCGGAGCATCGACTGGCGGCGCAGCTCTTCGAGGGCGACCTGCTCGACGTAGCTGAAGCGACGCCAGTCGTCGTAGGGCTCGTCCATCTTGGCGTGGAAGTTCGAGTAGTAGTCGTTGAGCGTGTCGACGAAGAGCTGATCGCGCTCACGAATCCGATCGATGCGCAGGAGCATCGGATCTTCCCGGGCCGGGAGCCGCCCCAGCTCGAAGCGGCCTTTGTCGTCGGAAACGAGGTAGCCCGTGAACGCTGCGGGCGCCAGCTCGGCCGCGAAGCGCAGCCGGCCGACGCGGCGAATCTCCAGGACCTCTTCGTCGGTCAGCTTCCCGCGCGCGGTCACGACGTCGTTGGCGATCCGGTTGTAGAGGCTCTGGTAAGGCTCGATGTCGATGTCGCGGCCGGCCCCGGCCATGCTTCCTTCTCCGCGGGCCGAGGCCTTGTGCTCGGCGCGTTCGGCGTCGTGATACGAGCCTTGATCCGCTTCGCCTTTGTAGCGCTTCTTGAACCAGCTGCGGCCCGTCGCGTCGCTCACCTCGACGTCCAGCACCAGGTCCTTGCCGTTCGACTTGATGATCTCGCCGCGAACGATCACATCGAGCGTCGCCGCCTCCGAAGGGATCACGCGAACCGCGCCCCACTGCCCCGTCGTCTCCATCGTCTGCTTGAGGACGAAGGGCATGAAGCGCGACTCGGACTTGCGGACCTCGGGGAAGATCCCTTTCTCCTCGAGCTCGGCGTACTGGCTCTCGTCGATTCCGGGATCGAATATCTGCACGCCGACGTCGAGCAGTTGCTCTTCGGGGATCTCAGTCCTGGCCTGGATCGCTTCGACCGGATCCGTGACGCTCGCCTGGCTCGCCGCGCAGCCGAACGTGGAGATCATCAGCGCTCCCGCAAGCGCCGATCTCGAGGCCCTCGTTGCCATCACTCGCTCCAACTCAAAGGCTTACCTCAGTCCTTATCCTACGCTGGCCTTGTAGCTTCGGTACTCGTCCCAGAGTCTGGCTCGCAGCTCGGGATCCTCCTCCTTCATGGCGGCCTCGCGGAGCTGGCGCGCGACCACGTCGTCGTCGCGTCCGTCTCCGACGTCCGTGGGGACTCGATCGCTGTCGTCTTCGGAGGCGTCGTCCGGTGATCGATCCGGCCCGCCGCGCGTCGCGTCGCCGCTCGGTTGATCCGGCGAGCCACCTGTCGTCCGATCGTCGGCTCCCGCCGCGCCCTGGCTCGTGTCGCTACCCGCACCCGCCGCTCCCGAGCCTCCGCCCGCAGCGCCACTCGATGCCGAGGCGCCTGCGGCTCCGCCCCCAGCCGCGCGCTGCGCGGCGGCGGTTTCCTGCTCGCGCAGCAGCAGCTCGTCGAATTCCGAAAGCGAGGCCTTCAGCTTGCGATCCAGGCCCGCCGTCCGCTCGCTGGCGGTCGTCGCTGCGCCCCCAGGTGGCGCGGGGTTGCCGGGTGTTGGCGAGGAAGCGGCTGTGCCGTCCGGGCCGTTGCCCGCTTCGCCTCCGGGGAGGCTCGCAGCGCTTTCGTCTTCGCCCGTCGCCGAGGTCTGACCAGCGGCGGTTCCTGAGTCGCTGGCGGCCTGTTCTGTTTCGCTCTCGCCCGCGGCTCCTGCCTCACTCGAAGCCGAAGCCTCGGATGACGCCCCCGCTTCGCCCGCTTCCGATCCGGTCGCGACCGCTTGATCCTCAGCCTCACCCTCGCTGCCCGTGGCCCCGGATTCGTTCGGCCCCTGCGGCTCGGGTGGCTCCGCCTCTGGCGGCTCCGGGGCCGGGACGGAGGCCGTCGGTGAAGGAAGCGCCGGGGGTGTCGGGGGTGTCGGGGGTGTCGGGACCGGAGACTGCTGCGTCGCGCTCGCGCAGCCCGTGGCCAGCATCAGCAGCAGCATGCACGCCCAGCGCGCCGATCGTCCTCCGATCGTGAAAGTCACGAGCATTTCCTAATTCTAAGCAAATGCAGTGCCACGGCGTCGGCCTGATGCGGGAGTCGCCCCAAGCAGACAAGTACTAGAGAAACAGAGGGTTGGACACACGTCGGCGAGACCTCCTGGACCCGACTCGGAGCTGGCGTCCGTCTCCGGCGACGAGGCGTCTCCTCGCGGCTACGGGTCGATCTGGACTGCGACGACCTGGTAGTCCATCGCGGAAACGACCACGCCGGTCGCCACGCTGAGGAAATGCGTGCCCGTCAACCCGTTCAGCGGAGTCACTCGCAACACACCCGTGTCGAACTCGACGCGGTAGGTGAGATCCGCCGGCGCCCGTGCAGGGACGGGGAGTTGGTTGAGGTCCATCGTCGCTTCATCGAGGAAGAGCGACGAGTCGCCTTCGACGTCGATGGCCTCGAGCTGATATGTGAACTCCGTGTCGACCTTCGTAGATAGAGGAGGGATGTCGGCGAGGAAGGGCGCGGAGTCCTCCGTGTCCGGGGTGACGTTCGCGGTGAACGTCTGCTGGGCGGTGACGCCAGCGGCGTCGGTGACCGTCACTGTGATCAGGGCGGCGCCCGTGGTCCCTTCGGGAGCCTTGAGCATCAGCACGCCGTTGTGTGCATCTTCGATGATCTCGGCGCGCTCGATCACGACCGGCGTCTGGGGGCCGTCGCCCCCATCGGTCGGAACGCTGCTGATCGTCTCGCGGACATCTTCGCCGATGACCAGCTGACCGAAGATCGTGTAGTTGAAATCCAGGCTGCGCGTCGGGTTTTCTGTGATGAAGAACTGCGAGTCGTTGGTGTCGTCGAGGATCTTGGCCGTGGAGAGCACGCCCGAGCGGTTGTGCTGCAAATCGACGTGGAACTGGTCGTCCCAGTTGCCGAGGCCCGAGCCACCGGTGCCGTCACCCAGCGGGTCTCCGCCTTGAATCACGAAGCCGTCGACCACGTGATGGAAGGTCACGCCGTCGTAGAACCCGCTTTCGGTCAACTCGACGATCCGGCCCGTCGCGCGGGGTGCCCGGGCCTCGAAGAGCTCGAGGACCATGTCGCCCATTCCAGCGATTGCCAACCGCAAGCTGCGGTTGCCCTCGGGAATGTGTGTGGCGACGAGCTCCTGATCGCCCGATTCGGCAGTAAACGTCAGGGCGCCGCCGGCGGGGTCGAATCCGTTCAGCGGGATGTGGAGCGGCGAGCCCGAGAGTAGCGCGGCGTCGCTGATCGGCTCCAGGGTTGGCTGGCCGGCGAGGGACGATGCCGTGAAGAGCACGGCGAGCGACAGGCATCCGGCCACCATACCATCCGAGCGAGAGCGCCCCGAGCTGCAAAGGGCTGCAAAAAAGCCTGTTGTAGACTCCGCCGCATGCTCTACAAGATTCTCGTCGCGTCGCTTACCGTTGCGCATCCGGTGCTGGCGAACGAGGCCTTCGCCCAGCACTCTCGCGCGGTGCTCGACGGCAAGATCCAGGCGGCCGTGGACCGATACATCGGGCAGACGCTCGAGTACCGGCATCGCATCCACCAGAATCCGGAGCTTGGCAACCGGGAGTTCGAGACGGCCAGGATGGCCGCAGAGCACCTCCGCGAGCTCGGTATGGAGGTCGAGACGGGGATCGCCCACACGGGCGTCAAGGCTGTGCTCGTCGGGGGTCGGCCCGGGCCGGTCATTGCGGTGCGCGCCGACATGGACGCTCTCCCCGTGGCGGAAGACACCGACCTGCCTTTCAAGTCCGAGGTCCGGGCCGTGTACAACGATCAGGATGTGGGTGTGATGCACGCCTGCGGACACGACGTCCACACTGCCGTCCAGCTCGGAGTCGCGTCAATCCTGGCCGAGCTTCGCGACGAGCTGCCCGGCACGGTGGTGTTCCTCTTCCAACCCGCGGAGGAAGGACCCCCGCCCGGGGAGGAGGGGGGCGCCCAGCTGATGGTCCAGGAGGGCGTGCTCGGCGAGCCGGCGCCGGAAGCGGTCTTCGGACTTCATACGCTCGCCTCGCTGCCGGTGGGACGGGTCGGCTTCACGAGCGGTCCCGCGCTGGCCGCCGTCGACCACTTCAAGGTGCGGATTCGCGGGGTTCAGACTCACGGTGCGGCGCCGCATCAGGGCGTCGACCCGATCGTGATGGCGGCCCAGGCCATCCTCGGGCTGCAGACGATTCCGTCGCGGACCATCGATCCGATCGAGCCCGCCGTCGTCACCGTCGGCATGGTGCACGGGGGCGAGCGCTACAACATCATCCCGGCCGAGGTGAAGCTCGAAGGCACGGTGCGCAGCTACTCGGCCGAGGTGCGGGACACGATCGAGCGGCGCGTCGGGGAGATCCTCGAGGGGATCACCAGTGCCGGGGGAGGCGATTACAGCCTCGACTACGACCGCGGCACGCCGGCGACGATCAACAACCCCGAGCTGGCCGTCAAGATGACACCGACGCTTCAGGCCGTCCTGCCGCGACAGGGCCTGGTGACGCTGCCTCCCACGATGGGAGGCGAGGACTTCGCTTACTTCGCGAACGAGGTGCCGGGTTTCTTCTTCCGGCTCGGGACGTTGAAGCAGGGGACGACGTCGGGACCGCATCACTCGCCTACGTTCCGGGCGGACGACGACTCCGTGGCCATCGGGATGCGTGCGATGGCGAACCTTCTGGTCGACTACCTCTACGCCGCGCAGAAGTAGCGCTGATAGTCACATAGTAACAGACACGGCCCCGCCGGTTCCGTAGCGGAGAACGATCGTCGTGGTCTTTGCGCCGCGGCGGGTGAGGATGTAGAGGCGGTCGTACTCTTCGTGGGCGATCGGGCCCCCCGCATCGCCGCCGAGGAGCTCGGCGAGCGCGGGGGTCGTGTTGCTGTGGCCGACGACGAGGTAGCGGCCCGGTGTCTCGGCGATGCGGGCGGCGAGAGCGGGGAGGTCGCGCGAGTCGTACTTCTCCGTCTCGAGGCCGAGCCGGCGGGCCAACGGTGCGGCGGTGTCGAGGGTGCGGAGGTAGTCGGTGCTCAAGATCCGGTCGATGCCGGCGTCGGCGAGCAGCGCCGCGAGCGCGAGCGCCCGGGCGTGGCCGGCCTCGTCCAGCGGGGGATCGGCGGACTCGTCGACTTTCTCGGCGTGACGCACGAGCCAGATCACCCACTCGTCGTCCGCTGCGGCCTCGCCGCCAAACGCGGTGCCGAGTCCGAAGAGGAGCGAGGCCAGCAGGCCCACTACCGTAGCGCGGCGTCGATGAGTCACTCAGGCCTCCATCTCTGGTCGTCCCCAGTGGCGGATGAAGTCCTCGGCCTCGATGCCGAGCCCGTCCGCGACACGGGTGACGTAGTTGAAATAGCCGATCACCTGAACGGCGTCGTGAACGGCCCGGTCGTCGAAGCCGCGAGCGCGGAGCGTTTCGATGTCCTCCGCGCTCACCTCGCTGGCGTGATGCGTGAGCTTGGATGCGAAGCGGCACAGCGCCTGGTCCGCGTCACTGAGCGGGGCGCCACGCCAGTCCCGCGCCACGGCGTGGACGTACGCGTCGGCCGCCGCAGCGTCTGGGATCTCGTGGGCGACCTCTTCCCGGAGGTCGTGGGCGTGAGCCTGCGTTCAATAGTGGCACTGCTGCTCGCCCGACGTCACGGTGGCGAGCATCTCGCGCTGTACTCGTGTCAGCGGTGACTCGCCGAACATGATCGTCCGATAGAACAGCATGCTGTCCCGCAAGACGAGCGGGTTGATGCTCATGACGTGGAGGATGTGCCAGACCCGCCCGGCCCGCCTGAGCGCCGCATCGAACTGGCGTTCCAGGATTCCCGTGGCCTCGCCAATGGGAACCTGCCGAATGAAGGGCACTAGTGGCCTGCGCCAGAAGTTGTTGCGCACCGAGGGCGTCGAGGCGCCCGGCTGGCAAGGAGTCGAAGAGGGAGAATACCGGGAGTATTTGACCAATGAGCGACGCAGTCAGGCGGGATGCATCGGCGCTCGAATGCCGACAAATCTCTGGCGCATGACACTAGCTCACCTGAGAGTGCTCGGCGCTCTCGGGGCCGCTGACCTCGACGCGATTCCGCCCGCGCTGCTTGGCGAGGTACAGGGCCTGATCGGCTAGTTGGATCAGCTCGGTGGGATCGTCACTCGGCTTCGGCACGACCGACGCCACTCCTGCGCTGATCGTGAGGTACTCGTGGACCGAAGAGCCGCCGTGTGCGATCTTGAGCTGGAGAACCTCCTCGCGCACGGCCTCGGCGACCTGAGTCGCGCCTTCGGGGCCCGTCTCGGCCAGCACGAACGCGAACTCCTCCCCGCCGTAACGGGCGACGAGGTCGCCGGCGCGCCGGGGAGCGCTCTCCATGATCTCGCCGACGCGCGTCAGTACGTGATCCCCGGCGACGTGACCGTGAGCGTCGTTGTAGGACTTGAAGTGGTCGATGTCCAGCATGATGAGCGCCATCGGGGACTTCGCACGAGCGGCGCGGCGCCACTCCTCGGAGAGCACGTAGTCGAAGCGTCTGCGGTTCGAGATCCCGGTCAACGCATCCAGGCTCGACAAGCGCTCCAGCTCCCGATTGCTCTCGACGAGATCGGACCTCATCTTGTAGAGCTCTCGGTTGGTGGCCTCGACACGGGTCGAGTACTCGCGGAGACGCTGGTAGTTCCGCGACAAGGCGTCCAGGTCGAGCCGGGCGTGGGTGGACAGGGTCTTGAGCAGGACGATCAGTGCGTCGGGATGCGGTGAGATGAAGCGCGTGAAGGTGTCCTGGCTCACCTCCATCAGGCGGGCCCGCTCGAGTGCCTTGACGCTGGCCGATCGGACCTGGCCCTCCAGCATCGCCATCTCGCCGAAATAACCGCCGGGCACGACGAAGGAGAGCTCGGTCTCGTCCCGGTAGATCAGCAGCTGGCCCTCGATGACGATGTACATGCAGTCGCCCGAGTCGCCGGCCTCGAAAATGAGCTGGCCCGAACGGAGCGTGATCTCCCGCCCGGCGGCGACGAAGTCACGAAGCGTCGCCTCTGGGATGTGCGCGAGGAAGTCCGCCTTCAGCAGCGTCTCGCGGTACTTTTCGAGATTGACGCCCACGATCAGGGACTCTTTTCGGCGGCGGAGTAGAGAAGAACCAAGCCTAGCACGACGCTCCGGCCCTGGGCGCTATGATCGCCGCCGAGGACCCCTGAATGGCCCATGGGAAGCCGAAGTCAGCCCTGAGAATCTGGCCCGTCTACGCGGTCGCGGCGGTCGCCGCCGTCGCGCTCGTATGGATCTGGCTGCCATCGGATGCCCCGTTCCGACAGCTTCTGGTGATACGGACGGCGGCAACGATCGTTGTCTCGGGGATCGCTCTGCTGCTCTGGTGGCTGAGCTTCTCGCACGCACCGGGGCGGCTGCGCTTGCTCGGCCTGCTCGGGCTCGCCTCCGTCTTCGGTGTGAGCGTGTTGCTCTTCGAGATCCGTGGGGTGAGCGGCGATCTGGTGCCTCGCGTCGCGTGGCGCGGCGAGGACGCGTTGCCGATGCCGCCACGTCGCGCGCCCGGGCAGCCGAGGGTTCCGGAGCCGGTCGAGCCGGCCGAGGTCACCGAGCCCGGCGCCGCAGTGGCGCCCTCCGAGCCGGAACCCGAAGCCGTCGGGGCGCCGGTCGCTGCGGGAGCTGCGGATCCCGCCCCCGCCCATCCGCTGCGAGACTTCGCTCAGTTTCTGGGGCCCAATCGCGACGCGACGGTCGAGCACGTCTCGCTCTCGAGGGACTGGGACGCCACGGCGCCCGCGGAGCTGTGGCGCCAACCGATCGGGCTCGGATGGTCGGGGTTCGCGGTCGCCTCCGACATTGCCGTAACCCTCGAGCAGCGACAGGGCGAGGAGCTCATCGTGGCGTACGCACTCCAGACCGGCCAGGTGCTTTGGAGCCAGAACAACGACGGCGGCTTCGAGAGCGCGATGACCGGACACGGGCCGCGCAGCACTCCCGCGATCGGTGCGGGTCGCGTGTTCGTGGTGGGCGCTCGCGGCACGCTGACGGCGCTCGAGCTCGAGACCGGCGAGCCGATCTTCCGGCGCAACATCCTGGAGGATTCAGGCGGCAGGCCTCCGAGCTACGGAGTCGCAGCCTCGCCGCTGCTGCTCGAAGATCTAGTCGTCGTGCTGGCTGGCGGCGAAAAGGGCGCCTCTCTCGTGGCCTACGACCGGATTTCGGGTGAGCGGCGGTGGTCCGGTGGCGATGACCCCGCCGCCTACAGCTCGCCCTTCCTGACCACCCTCGCCGGTCTCGAGCAGATCGTCGTCTTCAACCAGAACCACGTCGCGGGTCAGGGCGCCTCGGACGGGAAGGTCCTCTGGCAGTTCGCTTGGCCCCGCGGCACCGAACGCGTCGCCCAGCCCGTAGTGCTGCCCGGCGATCGCCTGTTCGTCTCGAGCGGATACGGAATCGGCAGCAAGCTGCTCGAGATCGAAGCAGACGACGCGGGCGGGCTCGCCGTGAAGCTGATCTGGGAGTCGCGGCGGCTCAAGGCCAAGTTCACTCAGGTCGTGCACAAGGACGGCTTCATGTACGGCCTCGACGACGGCATTCTCGTCAGCCTCGACCTGCAAGACGGCGAGCGGCGCTGGAAGCGTGGCCGCTACGGACACGGGCAGATTCTGCTGGTCGACGACCTGCTCCTCGTTCAATCCGAGCGCGGCGAAGTCGTCCTGGTCGAGCCCCGCCCCGAGCGCCACATCGAGCTGGGGCGATTCCAGGCCGTCGAAGGCATGACCTGGGCCACGATGGCCCTCGCCGGCGACCTGCTGATCGTTCGCAGCGAGACCGAGGCGGCCTGCTACCGGCTGCCAACGGACATCTCCGCCGGGAGCGCCGAGTAGCCGGCGTCAGCCCGCCGGCTACCACGCCGGGCGCGAGCTCACATCTACCGGTCCTCTATGCCGACGACCAGATCGTCGTCGTCGACAAGCCGAGCGGTCTCGTCGTCCACCGCTCGGCTCGGGCCTCGGACAGCGTCAACTGCCTGACCCTGCGTCGCGACCAGCTCGGGCGACGCGTCTATCCGGTCCACCGGCTCGATCGCGGCACCTCCGGCGTTCTCGTCTTCGGGCTGAGCTCGGAGTCGGCCCGGGCGCTCGGTTCGGCCTGGGCCGACGGCAACGTCGAGAAGACATACATCGCTGTCGTGCGCGGCTGGCTGGAGCGCGACGGCGAGGTCGACTACGCGTTGCCGCCCGACGAGGGGAAACCTCGTGCCGCATGTCGCACGCTGTTCCAGCGCGTGGCCGAAGCGGAGTTGCCGGAACGCGTAGGCCGTTACGCCACGGCCCGCTACTCCCTGCTGGAGCTGCGCCCGTTGACGGGCCGCTTGCATCAGCTGCGATGACACATGGCTCACCTTCGACACCCGATCGTAGGAGACGTCGCTCACGGCGACAGCGCCCACAACCGCTTCTTTCGCCGCCATCTCGATTCCCGGCGTCTGCTGCTACACAGCCACGCGATTCGTTTGAAGCACCCTGGATCGGGCGAGAGGCTGGACGTTCGAGCACCCCTGGGTATGGAGATGCGGCGTGTGCACGACGCTCTCGGTATGGGTAAAGCTGGCGCGTCGGCCGTCAGATCGCCCTGGAGCCACTAGAATCGCACAACGATGCCGACCGTTGACGACTCCCACCGCTTGAGCGAGCGCCTCCACCACATTTTCGTGGCGGGGGTCGTCATCGTGAACCGAGAACTCACGGACGCTCGGCCGCGACACGCCCCGGGCCACTCGGGGACCTCGAAGTGAGAGCCCGACGACGCCCGACCGGCAAGCGTCCGCTGCGGATTGCGCTCGTCGGCTTCGGCAGCGTGGGACGCTGCTTCGCCGAACGATTGCGGGGCCCGTACCTGCGCGCGCTTCGTCGCGCCGGCGCCGAGCCGCGCGTGACCGGGATCGCTACGGCGCGTCACGGCATGGCCCTCGACCCCAGCGGCATCTCGCTGGCCCGAGCGCTGCAGCGGGTGAGCCGCGTGGCCTCGCTCGAGAGCCTCTGTCGCGGAAAGCCTCCCAAGGACGTGGCCGAGATGATCGACCGCGTGCGGGCCGACGTGCTCGTCGAGTTGACGCCGCTCGAGCCGCTGACGGGCCAACCCGCCCTCGATCACATCCGACGAGCCCTGCGTCGCGGCATCGACGTCATCACGGCCAACAAGGGCCCGATCGCCCACGCGCTGCCCGCCCTGCGTCGAATCGCGGAGCGCAGTGGCGCGCGCCTGCTCCACGAATCGACGGTGATGGACGGCGCTCCCGTGTTCAGCCTCAAGGACCTCAGCCTCCGCGGCACGCCGGTCACGGGTTTTCGAGGAGTCCTCAACTCGACCACGACCCACGTCCTCTCGCGCATGCAGCAGGGGGCGAGCCGCGACGAAGCGGTGGCGGAGGCGCAAGCCCTGGGAATCGCCGAAGCGGATCCCCGCTACGACCTCGACGGTTGGGACGCCGCGGTCAAGGGGAGCGTTCTCTCGAACGCCATCCTGGAACGCTACATCCGGCCGACCGAGGTGCGCCGGCGCGGCATCGGCAACGTCACCCAGGCAGACGTCCGCCGGGCGCTGGACGAGGGGCGACGGATCCGGCTCGTGACCCGAGGCGGCGTTGCCGGTCGCGGCGTTCGCGTCTCCGTCGCCCCTGAGGAGCTCGCACTCGACGATATACTGACCGTCGCCGGTGCCGACGCCGTCCTCGTCCTCGAGACCGAGTTGCTCGGAGAGATCGGCATTTTCGAGGGTGGGGGAGGCGTCGACCAGACGGCCTTCGGAGTGCTGTCGGATCTGCTCCGGCTGGTCGAGGAGCCACGATGACGACGCCCGTGATCCCGATGACCCCGCCGGGACGCGAGCCTTCGGCCATCGATGCGGCGCAGGCCGCCATCGATCACACCAAGCGTCACCTGTTTCCGTTCCAGTTCGAGCGCTGGGTCGCCCTCGGCTTCGTGGCGTTCCTCGATCAGTGCGGCCGCGGCGGCGGCTTCGGGAACCCCTTCCCGTCTGGCACGGGTGGCGGGGGACAAGGCGGCGATGGGAGCGACTCGCTGCCGGAGATCGCCGGCGTTCTCGAGTGGCTGAGCGGCAACTTGTCGCTCGTCGTCGCGGGGACCGTGGGTGCCCTGACGCTGATTCTGGCGCTAACGGCCCTCGTCCTCTGGATCAACAGCCGCGGCATCTTCATGTACGTCGACAACGTGGCAACGGGACGCTCCGACGTGTCGCGGCCGTGGCGCGAGCACGCGGAGCTGGCCGGGTCGCTGTTTGCCTGGCGCTTCGGGTTGGCGGCCGCGACTCTCGTCTCGCTGCTGACGCTGGTCCTGCTCGGCGTGCTGCTGATCTATTCCGTACAAAAAGGGGGGATCGAGAGCGGCGTCGGCCTCGGCGTGGCGTTGCTGCTGCTGCTCCCGGGTTTCCTACTGCTCGTGTTCGTTGCCGCGCTGCTGTCCCTCGTGCTGCGGGACTTCGTCGCACCCTTGCAGCTCATGCGAAAAGTCTCGTGCGGTGTGGCGCTCCGGGAGTTCGCCGTGCTGCTGAAGGCGAACCTGTTTCTTTTCATCCTCTACGTGATCCTCAAGATCGCCTACCAGGTCGGCCTGGCGGTCGTGTGGATGTTCGTTGGCTGTCTCACCTGCTGCCTGGCGCTGCTGCCCGTCGTCGGCCAGACGCTGCTCCAGCCCGCGTTCTACTTCGAGCGCGCCTGGTCGCTCCATATGCTGCAGCGGCTGGGCTACGACGTGCTCAGGACCGAGCCAGCTTCAGGCGCCCCAGCAGCTCCCGCGGGGCCGGCGTCGCCATCCCAACCGGGATCACCGCCACCGCCACCACCGCCGCCGATCACTCATTAAGGCCTCCTGGTGGCGGGCCGCATCGACGTTGGGCTTGCGGCAGCCCGCCGGCGTGAGGCATGCTCGGCTCAGTCGCGCTCTGCCCGTCGAGACCCGTTGCTTCGACTCGGAGGCACGAGAGAGAGGTTCCAGATGAACGGGTTCGTACTCGTCGCTGTTCTGGCGATTCAGACACCCGAGAGCCAGCTCCAGGTCGCGCGCCTCGAAGGGCGACTCGGGGCGCTCGAGGCGATGCTCCAGGAGCGCATGGCGGCTTTCGAAAACGGGCTGGGCGCGCTTCGCGAGGGACTCGGCGAGCTGTCGCCTCTGACCGTCCCTTTCCTCGCCAGCCCGCCTCCGTCTTCCAACCTGGTGGGCGTGGCGCGGGTCCCGGTCTTCGCGCCCGAGCTCGCCGTGGACTCGCCCGCTCACCACGACATCGTGTTCTTGAAGCTGCGGCGCGTGGAGCACGACGGTACTCCAGTCGTTGCCGAGACGGAGCTGACGGAGACCGGGGGACCCGTCCGCCTGCCGCTCGACAGGAACGCGGCGCTGTTCGTCGTCGACTGGTCGACGTCCGAGGGGCACAGCTATCAGCTCGTACTGCGCGACGGGCTGACGGGTCGCGTGGCGGCCACGGTTCAGATCGGGCCGTACGAGGACGCCGGTAGCTTCATCTTCGTCGGCTACGGCGTCGGTCTGGAAGCGGCTGCGAAGCGTCGCTAACCCGGCTCGCGGCGGCTGGCGTTTCCAGGGGAGGGCGGCTAGTTTAGAACGACCTCCTCCAGAGCCTCGAGAAATCGAAGCCACGAATAAACGTCGGCATCCGCGTCGTAGGCGAGCGCGTCCATTCCCATCTTGTCCGCGTCCGGGTTCGTGAAGCCGTGCTTGATGTGTCGGCTCCTGTCTGGCGACGATTTCAGGTCGGGAGTCTAGCAGTCCGTGGTTAAAGCCCTTCCGAGGCGGCGATGGAGGGCGACGGAGCTGAGTGGCGGGCATTGTGCGAGAGCTGTTCGTGGTTGGTAGGAGCCGTTGTGATGGCCGTCAGGCGGTTCCAGAGGTGAAGGAGCTGTGCCAGAAGGTCATGGAGCCGGCCCTGCAGGCCCCTCGGCGTCCCGACTCCGACGATCTGGCGCATCAGCAGCCCGAGATTGAAGGCACCGCTGTGGACCAGCACCCGTTTGAGGATGTTCTCGTGACCGCGAAGGTGCGTGCGTCTCATGCGGCCGGTTCGGTAGAGATGAGCGAAGGGTCGCTCCACCCGTTCTCCTCGGAGGCGGTGCAGACGCTGACCTCGTGCCCCGCCGCTTCGCCGACGGTTCGCGTACACCAGGCCACGGCTCTCGGTGTCGCCCCGCCATCGCCGACGACCACGGTCGGGTTCGGATATGTACGCACGCAGCCCCGCAGCGTCCAACTCCTGGAGAACCGCAGTGGAGTGGTAACCCTTGTCGCCAACCACTTCCTGCAGGCCTCCGGGATGGCAAGCACGGGTCCGCTTCTGAACGCGCTCGATCTGAGTCTCGGCGTCCTTGAGCGTCTTGCCCAGCGTGCTCGTGTCGCCCTGGTTCGCGCCCTGGACCGTCACCGACACGATCGCCCCCGTCGTCAGGTCCACGGCCTGCTCGGTTTTGTGGGCCAGATGGGTACGACCATCCTTCATTTTGGCGATCTTCGCGTCCGGATCCGCCGGACTCTTCCATTCCTCGTTCGAGCCTTTCTTCTTGCGCCGCCGATCCAGCCGCGCCAGCGCTTGCCGAGAGGGCGTGCGAATGCCAGACGCCTTCGCCAGACGCTTCAAGAACTCCTGGTAGGTCTCTCCGGTATCCCGACGCACGATGCTCCGCATCGCCGCGTTCGCTTCCAGCGTCGTCGCGTCGATCGCAATCGTCTTTCCGCTCAGAAGACCCGTCTGCGCCAGGCGCTCTTGGATCCAGGTGAACACGTCACGGTGGGTTTCCAAGTCGATCAGCCGCCGGGTCCGCGAGATCGTCGAATGTTCCGGGGCCCGCTCCTCCAACCCAAGCCCCAGGAAGCTCCGCACCCCAAGCGAGTCCGCTGCACGCCACGCCATCCCACGCTCGGAGTCCAGGCCCTCGAAGTACCCCACCAGCAAGAGCCGAAAGTAGCGTCCAGGGGCCAGGCTCGGACGCCCCAGAACCGCCGCATAGAACCGGCGGCATCGCGATTCCACGAATCTGTCGAAGCCCTCGGACTCCAGCGCTCTATTCAAACGCGAATAGAAAGGATGCCCAGGGCTCCGCGGCAGATCGCTCGTCGGCACCCACAACGCCTCTTGACGTTTCTTATGTTTGCCCATCGCCATGCACGAACACTAAGACATGCACTTGTCACGTAAGGCCCGCTCAAAGGGCACTTTCACCACGGACTGCTAGGGGGCACGGCGCCCCGACTCCAGCGGGATCAGGATCCAGAGCAGCAGGTAGACGAGCGGGCCTGGTATCAGTGGGAAGAGCGTGCCCACGACGAAGATGGCTCGGACCGCAGCCGGGCTCCATTTCAGGCGCAGCGCCAGGCCGCCGCACACGCCTCCGATGATCCGCTCGTCACGAGACCGGTACATCTTCTTTCGCGGCATGCTCTCGCTCGTAGAAACGACCGGGATGGCCGCCGGGTTCAGGTTTCGGGGTCCCGGCGCTCGGCTATTATCGGCGCACCTATCGTGCCCCGACCCAGCTACCTGACCCCGACCCTGGTCGCCCTCGCGACGATCGCGGCGCTATCGGCCCGCGCCGAAGACGTGCTCGTGTTCGCGGCGGCCAGCCTCACGGACGCGCTGGAAGAGTTGGGTCGGCGATACGAGGCGGAACCCGACCACCACGTCTCGTTCCACTTCGCCGCCTCGGGAAGCCTGGCGCGCCAGATTCGCGCCGGGGCGCCCGCCGACGTCTTCTTCTCGGCCGACCCGGGCCTGATGGACGAGCTGATCGCCTCCGGTCTCGTGAACGCCGCGGGGCGCCGCGACCCGATTGGCAACCGCCTTGTGGTGGTCGTCCCGCGTGAAGCCGGCGACCCGCCACGGAGCGCCGCAGATCTCCCTGGTCTCGGGCGGTTGGCGCTCGGTGATCCGGACACCGTTCCGGCCGGGCAATACGCCCGCCGCTATCTCCAATCGGTGGGGATCTGGGCGAGCCTGCTCCCCACAATCGTGCCCTTGCGCGACGTCCGCGCGGCGCTTTCGGCGGTGGCCGGCGGACACGCGCCGGCCGCCATCGTCTACAGCACGGACGTGGCCCACGACGATCGCGTTCGAGTGGCGTTCGCGCTCAAGCAGGCCGGTCTCCCGCCGATCCGCTATTCCGTCGCACCGATCGAAGGTGCCTCGCCCAGGGCGACGGAGCTGGCCCGTTTCCTCGCGACGGAGATCGCCCTGGCCGTGTACGAGCGGCACGGCTTCCTGCGGCTCGAGCACAAATAGTGCTCGAAGCCGAGGACGTCCGAGTCATCTGGTTCACCTTGCGTACGGCGTTCCTGGCCACGCTGGTCATCTTTCCCTTCGGCCTCGGCGCCGGGCTCTTGCTGGCTCGCTACCGAGGGCCCGGCAAAGGGGCGCTGGAAACCCTGCTTTCGTTGCCGCTCGTGCTGCCGCCGACCGCGCTGGGTTTCGCACTGCTCGAGCTGCTCTCGCGAAACAGCCCGCTCGGGAGAGGGCTCGGCCTCCTCGGCCTGGATATCGTCTTCACCTGGCGCGCCGCCGTCCTCGCCGCGGCGGTGATGTCGTTCCCGCTGCTGGTCCGGTCGGCCCGGACGGCGTTCGAGGAGGTCGATCCGCGTCTCGTTGGACTCGCCCGGACGCTGGGCTGCAGCCGCGCCTCCGCCTTCTTTCGCGTCACGCTTCCGCTCGCGTGGCGCGGTGTCCTCGCCGGTACCGTCCTCGCATTCAGCCGCGCCCTCGGCGAGTTCGGTGCGACGGTGATGATCGCGGGTAACATCCCCGGCCGCACCCGGACGCTTTCGCTCGCGATCTTCCATGAGAGCCAGACCGGGCACGATGAGCGAGCGGCACTGCTCGCGGCCATCACGGTCGCGTTTGCGTTCCTCGCCCTGTGGGGAACCGAGGCGCTGGTGCGCCATCGCGACCGGCGGCTGTCTTGATCGATCTCGATCTCTCGCTGCGGCTCGCGCCGTTCGAGCTCCGTGTTCGCGCCAGGCTCCCCGATACGGTGACGGTCGTGATGGGAGCGTCGGGGTCGGGAAAGACGTCGCTCCTCGAAGCCATCGCTGGACTGCGTAGAGCCGCTCGCGGCCGCGTCGAGGTGGGGGGCCACGTGTTCCAGGACGATTCGAAGCGTCAGCGCATGTTCCCCGAAAAGCGCCGTGTCGGGTACGTGCCACAGGACGCGGGGCTGTTCCCTCACTTGACCGCGATCGAGAACGTCAGATTCGGCGCGCGCGGCCGGTCGGAGCTGATCGACGAGGCGATCGACCTGCTCGAGATCGGCGCCTTGCTGGATCGGTCTCCGGGCACTCTCTCGGGCGGCGAGCGTCAGCGCGTGGCGCTGGCGCGGGCCCTTGCGACCGAGCCGCAACTGCTGCTTCTGGACGAGCCTCTCGCCGCTTTGGACATCGGACTGCGAGAACGGGTGTTGCCGTACCTGCTCCAGATCCGCGAACTGAAGAAGCTCCCGATGATCTACGTGACTCACAATCCCGGCGAAGCGCTGCTCCTGGCCGAAGAGGTGTTGCTGTTGCGCGACGGCGCAGTCGAAGCGCTGGGTTCGCCGCTCGAGCTGCTGGCGGCGCCGGAGCTGAGCGAGGCCGAGGAGGGGCTCGAGAACCTGCTTCGCGGAACCGTCGCTTCACACGACGAGGAGGGCGGCATCACCCGGGTCGACCTGGCGGACGGTCCGCGGGTTTCCGTGGCCATGGCTTCGCGTCACTCAGTGGGCAGCGACGTGACGCTCGCGATCAGCGCCGAGGATGTGCTGGTGTCTCGGGCCGAAGTGAGCGGCTTGTCGGCACGAAACGTCTATCCCGCCTCGGTCGCTCGTCTGGTACGCACGGGTCCGGAGATCACGCTGTGCTGCCACTTGCGTGAAGGGCGGGCGGAGTGGCTCGTCCGGATCACGCCGTCGGCCTCGCTCGCGCTGGAGCTGTCCGAGGGGTGTGATGTGTGGCTCGCGGTCAAGAGCCACTCGATCCGAGTGCTTTCTACTTCTTGAGCGTGGCGGCCTTCTTCTTGGCAGTCTTCTTGATGGCCGGCTTCGGCGCCGGCGCGTTGGCGATCGCCTTGCGCGCCTCGTTGGCGATCCACTGGGCGTTCTTGGAATCCTGACGAGCGATGTTGTCGGTCGCGCCGATGGCGTTTTTGTAAAGGGCCGGGCTGCGCCGCGCTACGAGGCTGAGCGACTGAGCGATCGCGCGCCTGACGAGGGGCCGCTCCTCGATCGCTTCCCTTTCGATCACGGCGAAGAAGCGGTTGAACTCCGAGTCGCGAACCTTGTTCGCCTCGGCGAGGCAGCCCAGCAATACGAAGCTAGCGCGCTTGACGAGCTCCTCCCGCCGCGTGCTCCAGGTGGCGACCTTGCCGAACGCAAACGGCGTGAGAACGAACAGGTTGAGGCAGCAGGCGTCGCACAGGTCCGGCGTGTCGAAGTCGCGAACCCAGCGTTCCATCTGCTTTGAGGTCACGCGCTTGGGGTCGTCGATCAGGCTGGCCAGCAGCCGCGCTTCGTGGATTCCCGATGCCCAGAGCTGCTGAGCAATGAGGCGGTCGACCCCGATCTCGTCGGCGAGGGTGCGCAACTTCGCATTACCTACACCGAGCGCCGTGCGCGGTGGGTGGGCCGAGCGCATGATGGATGCTTGGGTCTTGGGGTCGGACAGCGCTCGCAGACGGCTCAGTACTTCGGCAACTTGCATGAATTCCTCTTCAGCGGGATTTTGGGTTCCGGGTCCGGGCGCCGGGGCGTACTGCCGCCACTGCCTTCTCGACGATGCTGTCTATGGCCCGGCCTGAAGTGTTTACATTATACGAGGCTTTTGCGTAGAGATGGGCGCGCTCCCGGAGAAGTCGCCGGAGCTCCTTCATCGCCTGCGGGTGGTCAGCCGTGGGACGCTTGTCGCCCTGGAGCAGGACGCGATTCCAATGGTCCTCGGGACGAGCGCGCAGCCAGATGGTTACCGCCAGCCGCCGCAGCAGCGAAAAGGTCTCTTCCGAGGTGACGATGCCGCCTCCCGTGGCAAGAACGAGGGGCTGGCGTTCCTCCAGGAGACGCTCCAGGCACTCGCGCTCGAGACGTCGGTAGTAGGGCTCGCCGTGAAGGGCGAAGAGCTCGGCCAGCGATAGATCCGCCGCTTTTTCCACCAGCTCGTCCAGCTCGACGAATCGCACCGCGAGGGCGCTCGCGAGCCGGCGACCGACGGTCGTCTTGCCCGCGCCTCTCAGGCCGAGCAGCGCGACCGCGGGAGTGGGCTCCTCGCGTTCGCGGAGCAGCCGGGCGACATCCGTTCCGAGCACGTCTGCGATGGCGCACAGGTTGCGGACCGAGATGTTGCCGCGGCCTGATTCGACCTGCACGAGGAAGCGGGGCGACAGGCCGGCGCGGCCAGCCAGCTCCTTGAGCGTCCAGCTGCGCTCGGCACGAAGAGCCCGGATCCGCGCGCCCATCGTCGTCAACAAGATGCCCGAATCCATGATGTGGAACTATCTTACACCATCAAGAAGGCTATTTAGGTACTATATTTCTTGACTCGATTGCGTCGGAATCGTAAGCTGCGCGTTCCATGGCTGGTGAAACGCAAGCCGACCCCGTTCGTCAGGAGACACATCCCTCCCGCTACGTCCACTGGAAGCTCGAGATCGACGCTCCGATCGCGACCCTCGCGATGGACGTCCAGGAAGAGCGGCCGCTGCGCGAGGGGTACACCCTCAAGACCAACAGCTACGACCTCGGCGTGGACATCGAGCTGGCCGACGCGATTCAGAGGCTGCGCTTCGAGCATCCCGAGGTACGCGCGGTCGTCGTGACGAGCGCCAGGGATCGCATCTTCTGCTCCGGTGCCAACATCTACATGCTCGGATCATCCACCCACGCGTTCAAGGTCAACTTCTGCAAGTTCACCAACGAGACGCGCCTCTCTCTCGAGGACGCGTCCGAGCACTCCGGACTCAAGTCCCTCGCGGCGGTCAACGGACCGTGCGCCGGCGGCGGCTACGAGCTCGCCCTCGCCTGCGACGAGATCCTGCTGGTCGATGACGCGTCGGCGGCGGTCAGCCTTCCCGAGGTCTCGCTGCTCGGTGTGCTGCCCGGCACCGGCGGGCTGACTCGTGTCGTCGACAAGCGCAGAGTTCGGCGCGATCTGGCGGACGTGTTCTCGAGCCTCGGCGAAGGCGTCAAGGGGAAGCGTGCGGTGCGCTGGAAGCTCGTCGACGAAACCGTTCCGCTCTCGCGATTCGCCGAGCGGGTGCCCGAACGCGCCCGCGTCCTTGCCGGGCAGGCCGGCGAGCGCTCGGGCCCCGGCGTCGAGCTGGCAGCTCTCGACGGGAGCTACACAGATACGGGTGTCGAGCACCGTCACGTCACGCTCCAGCTGGACAACTCCGAGCGGGTCGGGACGCTGACGCTGCGCGGTCCCGATGTCGATCCGCCGACCACTGCCACCGAGCTTCGCGAGCGCGGTTCGGAAGCCTGGGCGCTGCGGGCCTTTCGAGAGCTGGACGACGTGCTGCTCGAGCTGCGTTTCAATCGCCCCGAGATCGGCATCATCGTCGTCCGTACCGAAGGCGACGTCGGCCGCGTGCTCGCCTGGGATGCTGCGCTGTCGAAGCTCGCGAACGACGATTGGTATGCGAGCGAGATCGTCCACTTCATGAAGCGCGTCTTGAAACGGATGGACGTGACGGCGCGCAGCTTCATCGCCACCGTCGACCAGGGCTCCTGCTTCGCGGGCTCGCTCTTCGAGCTGGCGCTCGGGGCCGATCGCTCCTACATGCTCGACGTCGACGATGGCCCGGAGATCGCGATCTCCGAGCTCAATCGGCCCGGTGTGCTGCCGATGGCCAACGGGCTCTCGCGCCTCGAGACGCGCTTCCTTGGCGATCCGCAGGCTGCCGACCTCCAGCCGGGCGAGCGCTTCGACTCGCAAGCGGCGCTCGACGCCGCCCTGGTGACGTACGCACCGGACGACATCGACTGGGAAGACGAGGTCCGTCTCGCCATCGAGGAGCGCGCCAGCATCTCGCCCGACGCCCTGACGGGTATGGAGGCAAACCTCCGCTTCGCCGGGCCGGAAACCATGGAGACCAAGATCTTCGGCCGCTTGTCGGCCTGGCAGAACTGGATCTTTCAACGACCGAACTCCGTCGGCGAGGCGGGCGCCCTGACGGTCTACGGCAAGCCCGAGCGGCCTCGCTTCAGCTGGACGAGGACGTAGGAGTCAAGGAAGAGAGCTATTCGATGTCAACCGTGGACCTCTCCGCGAAGATCCCGAACAACGTCGACCTGAACCACGACAAGCGACTGATGCGCGCTCTCGAGCGCTGGCAGCCGCACTACCTCGACTGGTGGCAGGAGATGGGGCCGACCGACTTCCAGGAGAAGCCCATCTATCTCAGGACGGCGACCAGCGTCGACGCCGACGGCTGGGCGCACTTCGACTACGTCAAGATGCCGGACTATCGCTGGGGGATCTTCCTCACCGATCTCGACAAAGATCGCAAGATCGGATTCGGAGACCACTACGGCGAGCCCGCCTGGCAGAGCGTCCCCGGTGAGCACAGGAACGCATTGCGCCGCCTGATCGTCACGCAGGGCGACACCGAGCCCGCCAGCGTCGAGCAGCAGCGAATGCTCGGCCACAGCGCTCCCAGCCTGTACGACCTGCGCAACCTGTTTCAGGTCAACGTCGAGGAGGGGAGACACCTGTGGGCGATGGTCTACCTGCTCCACAGCCAGTTCGGTCGCGACGGTCGCGAGGAGGCCGAGGAGCTGCTCGAGCGGCGCAGCGGCAACCCGGACCGTCCACGCATCCTGGGCGCGTTCAACGCGCCGATCGACAACTGGCTCGACTTCTTCATGTTCACGATGTTTACCGATCGGGACGGGAAGTATCAGCTGCTGGCGCTCGCGGAGAGCGGCTACGACCCGCTCGCAAGAACGACACGCTTCATGCTCACCGAGGAAGCTCATCACATGTTCGTGGGCGAGACGGGCATCGAGCGAGTGGTCGAACGCACGGCCGAGCTGATGAGGCAGGATGGAAACGGGGACGTAAAGAACCAGGGGGGCGTGCCGCTCGACATGATTCAGCGCTACCTCAACCTCTGGTACGCGCTGTCGCTGGATCTGTTTGGCGGTGAAATCTCGTCGAACGCGGCTTCCTTCTTCGCAGAAGGCCTCAAGGGCCGGTACAAAGAAGACGGTTACGAGGAGCACAGCGGTCTCGATCATTACTACAGGATGTCGGTGCCGAAGGAGAAAGCCATCGTCGAGGAGGACGTTCCGCTGCGCAACGCGATGAACGAAGTGCTGCGCGACGCTTACGTCGAGGACTGTCAGCGCGGCGTCGACCGCTGGAACAGGAAGCTGGAGAAGGCCGGCCTCTCCGAGCGCCTGCGCCTCCCCGAGAAGCGCTTCTATCGCCAGATCGGCATCTACGCCGACATGCCATTCGACACTCGCGGGCAGCTTCTGGGTCGGGAGGAGTGGACCCTTCGCAAGGGGGAGTGGCTGCCGACCGACGAGGACCGCGCCTACATCAAGTCGCTGCAGAGCTCCGTGTACGAAGTCGGCAAGATCGCCAACTGGATTGCGAAACCCGCGCGCGGCATCAAGGGCCAACCGTTCGAGTACGAGTACGTTCGCCTCGACTGAAACCGCTCGGGCGTCTTGGATAAGGATCTCGATAGGGATCTCGTGCCGCAAGGTCTGCAGGTCGAATCCGAAACAGGCGGATGTTCGGCGAGGGCGTCAGCGTGCCCAGAAGCGCTCACAGTGAGGAACGACGCCACGAGGATTGCCGCGGGCACGGATGTTGCTGGTCTCACCGGTCGTCCTCCGATCGGCTCCTCGGGCGATTCAAGGGGGCCGCGCCGACCCACGGCGAACGACCGGAAGTGACACGAGCGAGGTTTTCTGAGTAAATACGCCGCCGGCCGGTTCACTGGAGCAAGGCTGACCTACCGCACGCGCCAAGGAAGACACCGTCATCCCGAGGAAGTTCATCAAGAGCCGCGAGCGAAGGATCTCAATGCGCTTTGAGAGGCTTCGCTCCGTCGCTGGACCCTGGCTCGATCGGAATGACCATGCGGGGTTCGGGAGAGACACATAATCGCGGGAATCATCGGGGAGAGCTACGCCGGCGAGCGGCGGGTTGCGATCATCCCCGCCACGGTTCCGGCGCTGACGAAGCTTGGCCTCGAAGTGCTCGTCGAGTCGGGAGCGGGAGCTGCCGCCGGCTTCCTGGACGAAGAGTACCGGGCCAAGGGCGCGAAAATCGCCGGCTCGCGCGCCAACGTCTTCGAACGCTCCCAGCTCGTTCTGAACGTCCGTAGCCTCGCCGCGCCCGGGGGAAAGCCGGCGGCCGATCTCCAGGACGTAGCGGCCGAACAGGTCGTCGTCGGCCTCATGGATGCGCTGGCGGCGCCGCAGGGCATCGGCGTCCTGGCCGAGCGCCGCGCCACCGGGTTCGCGCTGGAGCTGGTTCCCCGCATCACGCGGGCCCAGGCCATGGACGTCCTCTCGTCGACGGCGACCGTGGTCGGCTACCACGCCGTGCTCGTCGCGGCGACCAGCGTGCCTCGCCTGTTCCCGATGCTGATGACGGCGGGAGGCACACTGGCCCCTTCGAAGGTCTTCATCATCGGAGTCGGGGTCGCCGGCCTTCAGGCGATCGCCACGGCCCGTCGCCTCGGCGCGGTCGTCTCAGCCTACGACGTCCGCCCGGCCGTGAAGGAGCAGGTCGAGAGCCTCGGCGCCCGTTTCGTCGAGCTGCCGATCGAGACGGAATCGGCTCAGGACAAGGGTGGGTACGCGCAGGCCCAGGATGAGAGCTTCTACCGACGGCAGCGCGAGCTGATGGCGGAGGCGGTCGCCGAGAACGACGTCGTGATCACGACGGCAGCCGTGCCGGGCAAGAAAGCACCGATCCTCGTGACGACCGAGATGGTCGAGAAGATGCGACCCGGCTCGGTGCTCGTCGACGTCGCCGCCGAGCAGGGGGGCAACTGCGAGGCGACGAAGCCCGGCGAGACCGTCCTTTGCGGCGGGGCGCGCGTCATCGGCCTCGTCAACCCGGCCTCGGCCGTGGCCGGCCACGCGAGCCAGATGTTTTCGAAGAACCTGGAGAACTTCCTCAGGCTGATCGTGAAGGACGGCGAGCTGTCGATAGACCTCGAGGACGAGATCGTCGCGGGCGCGCTGGTGGTTCGATCGGGTCGAGTCGTCAACGAACCCGTCCGGAAAGCTCTCGGCGTCGAGGCGCCCGCGGGCGAATAGCGCAAACCGGGAAGAAAGGGAGGGGCCATGGAAGGACTCGTCGCCGCGCTGACGGTTTTCGTTCTGGCGATCTTCGTGGGCTTCGAAGTCATCCAGAAGGTGCCGCCGACGCTGCACACGCCGCTCACCTCGGGCTCGAACGCCATTTCGGGAATCACCATCGTCGGCGCCCTCGTGGCCGCCGGAACCGAGAGCCGTGCCATGACCATCCTCGGGTTCATCGCCATCGTTTTCGCGACGATCAACGTGGTCGGTGGCTTCCTGGTCACGAACCGGATGCTGCAGATGTTCAAGCGCAAGGAGTAGCCGACCCGCATGCCGCCGATTGCCAACCTCGCGTACCTCGCCTCGGCCATTCTCTTCATCCTTGCTTTCAAGGGGCTCGGACACCCGCGCACCGCCGTGCGCGGCAACCTGCTCGGCAGCCTCGGAATGCTGGTCGCCGTGCTGACGACGCTCCGCTACGCCAGGATCCTCAGCTGGGAAGCCATTCTTGCGGGCCTGGTGCTCGGCGGGGCGATCGGGGCGCTGCTCGCCCTCAAGGTCGAGATGACCGGGATGCCGCAGCTCGTCGCGCTGCTCAACGGCTTCGGTGGCGGGGCCTCCGTGTTCGTCGCGGGCGCGGCGCTGCTCGATTCGGGCGCTCTGAGCGATACCTCACCGCTTCAGCTCGCCGTCTCGACCGTTGTTTCCGGCCTGATCGGCTCGGTGACGTTCTTCGGCAGCCTCGTCGCCTTTGCCAAGCTCCAGGGCATCGGCTGGGTCAAGGATCTCCGCTTCGGCGGCCAGCAGGTCATCAATGCGATCCTGCTGATGATCGCGATCGGTTGTGCCGTCCCGATCGTCATGGACCCGGAAGCGGTGATGTGGTACTGGGGCGTCGTCGGCGCAGCGGCGATGCTCGGTGTGCTCGTCGTCCTGCCGATCGGGGGCGCCGACATGCCGGTCGTCATCTGCCTGCTGAACTCGTACTCGGGGCTCGCCGCCTCGGCGACGGGGTTCGCGCTGGGCAACAACGGCCTCATCATCTCGGGCTCGCTCGTTGGCGCGTCGGGTCTCATCCTCACCAAGGTCATGTGCAAGGCGATGAACCGCTCGATGACCAACGTGCTGTTCGGCGTCATGGCCGAAGGCGGTGGGCTCGACGCGGACTCGGTATACGAAGGCAAGATCAAGGCCACATCTGCAGACGAGGTGGCGATGCTCTTCGACGGGGCGCAACGCGTCGTGATCGTGCCGGGCTACGGGATGGCCGTCGCGCAGGCTCAGCACGTCGTGCGTGACTTGATGAACCTGCTCGAGGCCGCGGGGACGACCGTGGAGTTCGGCATTCATCCCGTGGCGGGCCGCATGCCGGGCCACATGAACGTTCTCCTGGCTGAGGCTGACGTTCCGTACGACAAGCTGATCGAGATGGAAGAGGTCAATCCCTCCATGGCGCAGGTCGACATCGCCATGGTGATCGGGGCCAACGACGTCGTGAACCCGGACGCCCGGACGAACCCCGACAGCCCGATCGCAGGGATGCCGATCATCGACGTCGACAAGGCGCGCACCGTGGTGGTCGTGAAGCGGTCGCTCAGCCCTGGCTTCGCCGGGATTCCGAACCCCCTCTTTGCCGGATCGAACACGCTGATGCTGTTCGGTGACGGCAAGAAGGCCCTGATGGAGTTGGTCGCCGCCATCAAGGAGGGGTGACGCGGTGTGGCTGCGGTGTGCTGCCTCTCGTTTAGATTGACGACGTGGCTCAGGCGACGGACGAGCTCGAGACCGGTTCGGTCCACCTTTGGCAGGTGGACGTGGGGGCGGCGACCAGTGAGGCCCTGCTCTCCGGCTACGCGCGCCTGCTCTTGCCACGAGAGACGAGCCGCCAGCGTCGTTTCCTGAGGCCGCAGGACCGCCATCTCTTTCTCGTTTCGCACGCGCTCGTGCGCACGACTCTGTCTCGCTACGCTCCGGTGGCGCCGCATGATTGGGAGTTCGAGTCTGGCGTCCGTGGGCGCCCCGAGATCTCAAGCCCACTAAACACGGGCCTGCGCTTCAACCTCTCTCACACCCAGGGACGCGCGGTGTGTGCCGTCACGCGGGATCGCGACGTCGGTGTCGACGTCGAGCACCTCTCGCGAGTCAGCGAGCCGCTCCGGATTGCCGATCGCTTCTTCGCGCCCCCGGAGGTCGAGGCGTTGCGGGCCCTGTCCGGGTCGCGCCAGCGGCAGCGCTTCTTCGAGCTCTGGACGCTCAAGGAGAGCTACATCAAGGCATGCGGCCTGGGTCTCGCGATTCCGCTCGACCAGTTCTGGTTCGCCGATCCAGACCGCGAGCCGATTTCGATTTCGTTCGCGCCGCAGTGGGGCGACGATCCCACGGCCTGGCAGTTTTCACTCGTCGAGCGTGGGCCGGACTACGCGGTAGCGGTGGGAATCCGCCACGACCCGCACTCACCGCTCGAGATCCGGGCCTTCTCGACGATTCCTTAGAAGGCCGGCGCCGAGTTGAAGCGTAGGGGGCGCGTCTCTTGTCAGCGCCGGTAGTCGAGGGGCGGCGCTCGATCACCCAGCAACGGGTCGTAGACGAAGTCGTCACCCCGACGTTTCTCGAAGTCCGCGCGCGCCCTCGCGAGCAGATCCGGATCGCTCAGCAGGTCGCGCGCCGTGAGCGCGAGTGTCTTCGCGGCCACCAGCATCCCCTTCAAACCGATGCCCGTCCCTCCCGCCGCGACCGGCTGCCACGAGTGGGAGGAGGTGCCGGGGACCCAGGTGGCGGTGGCGAGGCTCGTCGTCGGCGTCATCCAGCTGATGTCTCCGACGTCCGTGGAGCCCGAGCCCGGCCGGTACTCGAAGGCGTGGATCTGTGCGGCGCTCTCGAGCGGCGGCGCGTCGGCGGGAAGGCTGGCGCGTAGCTTGATGGCGAACGCGATCTCGGCGGCATCGTAGTGCACCCCGCCGACGCTGCGGAGATTGGCGTCCATGCGCATCGCCAGGGTGTCGTTCCGCAGCTTGTTGTAGATCCCGTGAATCACCTCGTAGCTCACGGAAGTGCCTGTCCCGAGCGCAGCACCTTCGGCGGCTTTGACGACTCGCTCGAACAGTTCCTTTACCTGCGTGGGCTCCGGGTGGCGGACGTAGTAGTAGACCTCGGCGAAATCGGGGATGACGTTCGGTGCCGAGCCGCCCCGCGTGATCACGTAGTGGATGCGCGTCTGCTGGGGAACGTGCTCGCGCATCATGTTGACCATGACGTTCATCGCCTCGACGCCGTCGAGAGCAGAGCGGCCGCGCTCCGGCGCCGCCGCCGCGTGGGCGGAGAGCCCTTTGAAGCGGAACTTGGCCGATTTGTTCGCGAGCGAGCCGCTCGGGCGGCGTCGTTGACGCTCGACGGATGCCAGGTGAGCACCGCGTCGACGTCGTCGAAGATCCCGGCCCGGACCATGTAGACCTTGCCGGCTCCCCCTTCCTCGGCGGGCGTTCCGTAGACGCGAACACGCCCGGGCCTTCCGTCGCTGGCCAGCCAGTCGCGAACCGCCATGGCGGCCGCCATGGATCCGACGCCGAAAAGATGATGGCCACAGGCGTGCCCCGCCGTCTTGCCGGGAATCTCGCTGCGTTCCGGCGCGTCACTCTGGTTGATGCCGGGCAGGGCGTCGAACTCAGCGAGCAGGGCCACCACCGCCCCCCTCTCTCCGTACTCGGCGACGAACGCCGTGGGCATTCCGGCGACGCCAGGCTCGACCCGGAACCCGGCTTCGGCCAGCGTCTCCTGGAGCAATCGCGTGCTCCGCTCTTCCTGGTACCCGACCTCCGCCCAGTCCCATATGGCCCGCGCGGCTCTCGCGAAAACATCGGCATTGGCGTCGATGAAGGCGCCCATCTCGGTCTGCGCGAGCGTTGCCGTGGCGTGGGCCGCGATTCCGAAGGTGATGACGACGACGCGGGCGATGTGCATGACCCCTCCGATGGAGCGGAGGCTAGCACGGTGTTAGCCTGACGCCCGAGAACGCGCCGGGCAGTCCCCGCCCCGTCAACGATGGCCTCGAAAACAACAGCCGACATGCCGCCTCACGACTCGAGATCGATCGGCCTGAAGGGCAAAGTCCTGGTCGTCGACGACGACCAGGCCGTCCGCTCCCTGGTTTCCGAGCTGCTCCGGGACGCCGGCTACGAGGTCATCGAAGCAGAAGACGGGCACTCGGCTCTGGCGCTCGTCGCCGATCGGGACGTGGACGTCGTGGTGAGCGAGATCACGATGCCCGACCTGAACGGGATCGAGTTGCTGCGTACGCTGCGTGAGCGCGAACAGGACGTTCCGGTGCTCCTGATGACGGGTGGCCCCGCGCGAGAGACGGTCATCGAAGCCGTCGAGCTGGGGGCGCTCCGCTATCTCGTCAAGCCGGTCTCCCCGGAGCGACTCCGCGACGCCGTCGAGGCCGCGATCCGAGTCCATCGCCTGGCGAAGTGGAAGCGCGAGGCGGCCGGCTACCTGGGCTTCGGCAACACTCCCATCGTGGATCGAGCTTCACTGGAGCACGCCTTCGAGAAGGCGGTCGAGAGCGTCTGGATCGCCTATCAGCCGGTCGTTTACGCATCGGACGGCAAGCCTCTACGGCTACGAGGCGCTGACGCGGACCACGGGTGATGCCCTGCCCGGCCCGGCCGCTCTGTTCGACGCAGCCGAGCGACTCGACGCCGTGGACCGTCTCGGGCGGCTGGTCCGCGAACGCGTCGCCGCCTCGCCTCCGGCCGCACGCAATGTGATCCTGTTCCTCAACCTCCACCCCCTCGACCTGGCGGATCCAGGGCTCGGCGAGTCGATCGTCCCGATCGAGGTGTGGGCGAAATCGATCGTCCTGGAGATCACCGAGCGCAGCTCGCTCGAGGGGATCGATGATCTGGAGTCGCGCATCGCGGCTCTGCGGCGGCGCGGCTACCGCATCGCGCTCGACGATCTGGGCGCCGGGTACGCGGGCCTCACGAGCTTCGCGGCTCTCGATCCTGAGGTCGTGAAGATCGACATGCAGCTCGTGCGCGGAGTCGATGCGGATCCGATAAAGCAAAGGCTCGTCGCCTCGATGACCGGATTGTGCAGGGAGCTGGGGATCCAGGTCGTCGCCGAGGGCGTCGAGACGGCCGCCGAGCGAGACGCGCTCGCCGAACTGGGCTGCGATCTACTCCAGGGCTACCTGATCGGTCGCCCGAAGCCGAGCCCCTCGCGCCAGCCAGACTAGACGTCCACCAGCAGCCGGGCCGGCTCTTCGATGCATTCCTTGATGCGCCGCAGGCACGTGACGGCGCCGCGGCCGTCCACGACGCGGTGGTCGTAGCTCATCGCCACGTACATCATGGGGCGCAGCTCGAGCTGCCCCGCTACGTCGACACCCCGGCTCTGGATGGAGTGCATTCCCAGGATGCCGCTCTGCGGCGGGTTGAGGATCGGAGTCGAGAGCAGCGAGCCGAACACGCCGCCGTTGCTGATCGTGAACGTCCCGCCCTGCAGCTCGTCGGGCTTGAGGCGGTTCTCCTTCGCGCGGGTCGAGAAGTCGACGATCGAGTACTCGAGCTCGGCAAAGCTCATCGTCTCGGCGTTGCGGATCACGGGTACCACGAGGCCGCGCCCGGTATCGACGGCGACACAGACGTCGTAGTAGTCGCGATAGACGATGTCCCGGTCGCGGATCTCTGCGTTGACCTCGGGCACCTCACGCAACCCCGCGATGGCCGCCTTGATGAAGAACGACATGAAGCCGAGCTTGATCCCGTGCTTTCGCAGGAACCCCTCCTTGTGCTCTCTGCGCAGCGCCATCACCGCGGACATGTCGATCTCGTTGAAGGTGGTGAGCATCGCCGCGTTCTGTTGCGCCTGGACCAGGCGCTCGGCGATGCGGCGCCGGATCGGCGTCATCGCGACGCGCCGCACCTCGCGGGAACCGGGAGCGGGAGCCGCAGGGGTCGGCCGTGCCGGCTGCTTCGGCTTCTGAGCGACCGGTGGCAAGGTCGCGGGCGGCGGCGGCGGCGGTGGCGCGGCCTGGACCGGAGCGGGCGGCGGTGTCGGCGCCACTGCGGTGGGCGACGCTGGCGCCGCAGGCGGCGGAGCGGTCTTCGGTAGCTCCGGAGTCGCTCCGGCACCGAGAGGCTTGAGTTCCGCGAGAGCCTCGCCCACCTGTGCCGTGTCATTGACGTCTTTGAGAATCCGCGCCAGACGACCGGCCGCTGGAGCGGGCACGTCTACGTTGGCCTTGTCGGTCTCCAGCGTCACGACGGGCTCGTCCTCGGCCACCGAGTCGCCCACCTTCTTGAGCCACTCGGCGACCGTGACCTCCGTGATCGACTCGCCGACGCTCGGGACCTTGATTCCAATAGCCATCGATCGCTCTCCTCAGTTGCCGGGCTTGAGCGCCTGCTCTACGAGAAGCTGCTGCTCGCGTTTGTGGCTCGCGGAGGAGCCCGATGCCGGGCTCGCCGCGTCGGAGCGCGCCACGCAGCCGATGTCGCGGCCCCCCCAGATCGCCGGTGGGACGGCGAGCCGAATGAAGGCCCACGCCCCCATGTTGATCGGCTCCTCCTGGGTCCAGATCACCTCTGTCGACGTCGGGTAGGGCTCCAGCAGCTCGGTGATCCGCTGGCTCGGGAAGGGGTACAGCTGCTCGATGCGGATCAGCGCGACGTCGCTCACACCCAGCCGCTCTCTCGCCTGCGCCAGGTCGTAGTAGAGCTTGCCCCCGCACATCACGATGCTCCGGGTGGCCGCCGGCGGCGGCGCGGCCGGATCGTCGATCACGCGCTGGAAACGTCCGCTGGCCAGCTCCTCGAGCCGGGAGGTTGCCAGCGGGTGACGCAACATGCTCTTCGGTGCCATCACGACGAGCGGCTTGCGCAGCGGTCTCCGGATCTGGCGACGCAGCGCGTGGAAGATCTGCGCAGGCGTCGTGGGCGTGATCACCTGGATGTTGTCTTGCGAGGCCATCCCGAGGAAGCGTTCCAGGCGCGCGCTCGAGTGCTCGGGGCCCTGCCCCTCGAAGCCGTGGGGCAGCAGCAGGACGAGGCCGCTGAGCCGGCTCCACTTCTGCTCGGCGCTCGAGATGAACTGGTCCACGATCACCTGGGCGACGTTGGCGAAATCGCCGAACTGAGCCTCCCAGATGACCAGGGCGCCAGGTGTATCCAGGCTGTAGCCCCAGTCGAAGCCCAGCACGGCGATCTCGGAGAGCGGGCTGTTGTATACGGAGAAGGGGGCCTGGCCAGCTTCGACGTGCTGCAAGGGCGTGTAGACGTGACCGTCCTCATTGTCGTGCAGCTCGGCGTGGCGGTGGCTGAAGGTGCCGCGCCCGCTGTCCTGGCCGCTCAGGCGGACGTGGGCTCCCTCCGCCAACAGGCTGGCGAAGGCGAGTGCCTCGCCCGCGCTCCAGTCGAGGGGTCGCTTGCCGGCGGCCATCTCGCGCCGCTGGTCGAGCATGCGCGCGCTCTTCGGGTGGACGTGGAACTCTTCGGGCACGCGCGTCAGCCGCTCGAGCAGGCGGCTGAGCTTGGAGGCTTCCACGCCGGTCTCCGTGTCGGCGACTGCTGCGTCCTCACCCCCTACGTAGCCCTGCCAGATGGAGCGCGAGACCTCCAGCTCCTCCTCTTCGCCGCCGCTGCCGACCTGTTCGAGCGCCTTCTCCAGCCGCTCCTGGCTCGCCCGGGCGATCGCCTCGGCATCTTCGCGACTGACCTCGCCGAGCTTGAGGAGGTTCTCGAGATAGCCGTTGCGAACGGGTGGCTGCTGCTTGATCCAGCGGTACATGACCGGCTGAGTGAAGGTCGGCTCGTCGCCCTCGTTGTGCCCGTGACGGCGGTAGCAGTACATGTCGAGGACGATGTCGCGCTTGAACTCCGCGCGAAAGTCCATCGCGAGCGCGATCGCCTGCGCGACGCCCTCCGGATCCTCGCCGTTGACGTGGAATATCGGCGTGTCGAGGGTGCGGGCGATGTCGGTCGCGTACTGGCTGGAGCGCGACTGCTCGGGTGGTGTCGTGAACCCGACCTGGTTGTTGATGATCACGTGAACGGTCCCGCCGGTGTCGTAGCCGGGCAGATCGCTCATGTTGAGCATCTCCTGCACGACACCCTGGCCCGCGAACGCCGCGTCGCCATGAATGATCAGTGCCAGCACCTGGCGGCGTTCCTCGTCGCCCCGCTCGTGCTGCTTGGCGCGCACCCGACCGAGCACGACCGGTCCGACGAACTCGAGGTGGCTCGGGTTGAAGCAGAGTGACAGGTGGATGCCGCGCCCGTTCGCACACTCGCGGTCGGCGCTGTAGCCGAGGTGGTACTTGACGTCGCCGCCGCCGCCGAAGTGCCGCTCGGCGTCCGCGTCCTTGAACTCCTCGAAGATGCGGCGCGGGCTCTTGCCCATGACGTTGGCGAGAACGTTGAGGCGGCCGCGGTGCGCCATGCCGATCACCATGTCCGCGACGCCGTGCCCGGCGGCCGACTCGATCGCGAGGTCGAGCAACGGAATCACGCTCTCGGCACCCTCGAGCGAGAAGCGCTTGGCGCCGAGGAACTTCTTGTGGACGAAAGTCTCGAAGAACTCGGCGTCCGTCAGCTTGGTGAAGATCCGCAGCTGCTCGTCACGCTCGAGCTGGAGGTGATTCTGGCTGGACTCCATACGCGCCTGCAGCCAGTCTCGAACGCGTTGGCTGTCGATGTGCATGTACTGGACGCCGATCGACCGGCAATAGGTATTGCGAAGGCGCTCGATGATGTCGCGCAACGGAATCGTTTGGCTGCCGTTGCCGGATGAGATCGAAAACGGCAGGTCCAGGTCTGCGGAGATCAAACCGTGATAGTCGAGCTCGAGCCCGCGATGGCTCGTAGCGCCGCGGCCGAGCGGATCGAGCCGAGCGATTCGATGGCCGCGCGTGCGATACGCTCGTACCAACGCATCCACCTTTTCCTGCTGCGCGTTCGAGAGGCGAAGTCGCTCCGCCATGACCAGCAGCATTCCGCGTGCGACCTTGCCGTGGTTATCGAGGAGGTTGTCGAAATCCGCCGCCGGCAGCTCGAGCAGCACCGTTTCGGTGTGGGCGATGACGTCCGCGGAGCGCGGCTTCTTGTCGATCACCGCCATCTCGCCTGTGACCTGGCCCTCTCCGAGCGTCGCCAGCACCCGCCCCTCGCGCTCGACGCGCAGCGACCCAGAGATCACAGCGAAGAGCGCGTCGCCCGGATCCCCCGCGCGGAACAGCACGTCGCCCGGGGCGAGGCGGACCTCGCGAATGATCCCGGCCAGAAGCGCCTGATCCCCGGGGCCCAGGTCACGGAACAGGGCGATTCGAGAGAGAAACTCTGGAGGGGCTTCCGTGCCGACCCGGTTGGGCAGCGCTGTGGCCGCCGGCGGCACTGGCGGCGGCACCGGCGGCGGGGCGCTTGCGGCGGGCCTCGGGTCCCGGGCGCCCGCCACAGCACTCGACGGCCCATCGTCGGCCAGCGCATCGAAATAGCTTCGCCACTCGGGCGCGACCGACGTCGGGTCGCGGGCGTACGACTCGTAGATCTGTTCGGCGACGGCCAGGTTCTCGGCCGCCAGCAGGTTGGGGGTCGGGTCGGCCATCTCCGCCTCGAGTCGTCTTTTGGGGGTCCTGAGGGCGCTGAGGTAGCGTGCATCTTCGTCCAGGCGGTGGAAGTTGTCCAGCGGTCCAGATGAACATTGAAGAGCCAGCCAAAGCCAGCCCGTGGACGCGCGATCCGCGTCTGCGGGCCGCGCTGCTCTCGGGGCTCGTCTTCCCGGGTGCGGGGCAGCTCGCCTACGGCCGGCGAGCTCGCGGGCTGGCCTTTGCGATCGGCTCCGGAGTGGCCCTGCTTGCCCTGCTTCGCCGTTTGTTCAGCGAGGTCCTCAGGAGCCTGCCTCCAGATCCGAGCCTGCTGGGTGTTGCTGAGATCTTCCAGCTCGCTCACGAGATTCAGGGACGGGTCGTCGTATCGCTGTGGGGCTGGTTCGCAGTGCTCGCAGCGCTCTGGCTCGCGTCCGTGTGGGACGCGCTGCGCCTGAGGGACTAGAAGGCGGGCTCGGCGATTCCCTGAGGGTCGACTCTCCAGGGCGCCCAGGCGAGGCAGAGGTTGCTCACGCCGATGTCCGCCTTACGCGGCTTCACCGAAAGCTCGTCCAGAACGAAGGCACCCGCGACGTTCGAGTCGCGAATCTTGTCGAGCTCGCCTTGAAACTCCTCCTCCAGCTCGGCGAGCTTGGCCTGCTCTTCCTCGAGAACGATCTCGGCCCGGGCGATGTCGCCCTCCTCGCGGTCGATTCGCGCGATGCCACGAACCGCGGTCGTGGCGCGCCCGACCGTGCCGAGGCTCAGCTTTTTCCTGCCGAGCAACGCGCCCAGCATCGTGGCGCCCACCGATATCGTGCTCTGGCGTTTCTGGTGTTCGTACTGGTCCGTCTCGCGTACCACGCGCTCCTCCGCGCGTCGGATCTTGTCGCGGATGCGATCCAGTTTCGGCGCGTAGCTCTTTTCCAGCCTGGCCAGCTTCACGTCGCGCGCTTCGCGAGCCAGCTGGCGAAGGCGACGCTCGAAGTCCGCCCGGTCCTCGCCGGGATCGGAGCTCGCCTTCGGGTCGGAGCAAGTCAGAATCGGCAGCCTTTCCGTCCGGTGGAGGAAGGACTTCAGCTCGCGGGTCCAGCCAGCGTAGCTCTTCGATCGGGCCGCCGCAGCAGGGAGCTCGGCGAAGGCCGCGCCCTGCTCGCCTTCGCCGCGCAGCTCCGGCTCGGCCTTCAGTCGCTCGGCCCCCTCCCAGGCTTCATCGACAGAGTCGGGGTCGAGTCCGGACAGCAGCTTGGTCTCGACCCACGCGTCGATCTCGGGCCGGCGGCGCACGAAGTGGACACGCGCCGTCGCGAGAAGCGCGGGACGGTAGACGAGCCGCTCGTCTTCACCGAGCGGCCGGGAGAACGGGACGCTCGGCCCCGGTGTCCGTCGGAGCGCGCTCGAGTCAGATCGAGTCGGTTGTCGGCGCCGGCGTTCGGTCTTCGTCGCCGCGGCCCCGCATCAATGTCTCGATTTGGGAGCGCGTCAGCGGCCCCCGCAGGTAGGACATCGCCCAGCGGCTGTGGATCAGCGTCGGTTCCTCGTCGTGCACGTTGTTGACCAGGAACACGCGCTTCTTCAGACGGGCGAGCATGCCCTCGACTTGCGAACGGTCGAGGGCCAGCCCCGATCCCGCGAGACCGTCGAGGACACGCGCCTGGTCGCGCTCGGTCTGGAGTCGTCCGATCAACCAGGTCCCCGAGTTGGAGAGGCTCTTGTAGTCGAGGTCGACCGGGTTCTGCGTGGCGAGAACGACGCCGATGCCACAGGCGCGGGCCTGCTTGAGCAACGTCAGCAGAGGGGTTTTGGATGGCGGATTCGCCGTCGGCGGCAAGTAGCCGAACACCTCGTCCATATAAAGCAGCGCTCTGAGACTCCCGGTCCCGGGCTGAGCGCGCATCCAGGTCACCATCTCGTTCAGCAGCAGCGTCACGAAAAACATGCGCTCGACATCGCTCAGATGGGCGATCGACAGAATGGCGATCCGCGGTCGCCCGTCCCGGGTCCAGAGCAGTCGCTCGATCTCGAGTGGCTCACCCTCGAACCAGGCGGCGAATCCGGGCGAGGCCACGAGGCTGTTCAGCGCCATCGCGAGCTGGAAGCGATCCTTGGCCGGGAAGAAGGCCTCGAGATCGAGGAAGCCCACCTTCTCGAAGGGAGGGGACTGGACCCCTCTGATCAGGGTCTCGAGGTCCAGGTCCTCACCCGCTTGCCAACGATGTTTGAAGATGTTGGAGAGCAGGATGTGCTCGCGAGCCTGAATCGGGTCGGCCCCGATGCCGAGCAGCGCCAGCAGGCTCGAGGCCGCCGCGCTCACGCGCTCCCGCAGCTCGTCCGAATCCTCGCGCTGGCCTGGCGGGGGCGCGGCGAATGAAGAAAGGACTGCGAGGCCCAGCCCGGCCGAGCTGCCCGGCGTGTAGATGGCACACTCGGCGGCGTTTCGCAGCCGCTCGATCCGCGCCCCGTCCTGGTCCCAATCGGTGAGTCCCTTGCGCCAGCGTGCGGCGGTCGACGCGGCGTGCTCGTCGACAGACTCGCCCTCGCGTGCCGCGACCGCCGGATCGACCCAGGGGCGAAAATCGGCGGCTTCGAGTTTCGGAAACGTGAGCAACAGGTTGCCGAGATCGCCCTTCGGGTCGAGCACGATCGCCGGCACGCCGTCGATGGCAGCCTCTTCCAGCAGCGTCACGCAGAGCCCGGTCTTGCCGCTGCCGGTCATCCCCAGGCACACGGCGTGAGTCGTCAGGTCCATCGAGTCGTAGAGATATTCCTCGTCGGTGACTCGATCCCGGTCGGCGTCGAAGAGTCTCCCGAGATAGAACGCGCCGAGTTTCTCGTAGGCGGGGAGCTTCATCTGCTGGCTCAGGAAGGCGATGCTAGCATCGCCCGAATGGCAAGACGCCCATGGCACCTGGCAATCGTGGCAACCTCCCTCTCTGTGCCCGTCGTTGCTCAGGAGGAAGAAGAGGGGCGCAAGACGGGATGGTTCGACGCTGCAGAGGTCTCGTTCGTGATCACCGGCGGCAACTCCCAGTCGGCGACGCTCGGCCTGAAGAACAGGCTCGACCGCGTTTGGCAGGAATCGTCCTTCAAGTGGGCGCTCTCGGCGGTCCGCGTCGAGACGACGACGCTGACGCAGATCGCCATCATGCGTCCGCCCGACGAGATCGAGGTGACCGAGAAGAAGACCACGGAGGTGACCGCCGAGAACTATCAAAGCAGCGCGAGCTTCGAGCGCAACTTCGGCAAGAAGGTCTTCTGGAGGGCCGGGTCGGACGTCCTGCGGAACAGGATCTCTGGCATCGACTACCGGTGGTCGGGCGTGGGGAGCCTGGGTCACACCTGGTTCGATCGGGAGAGAACCCGGCTGCAGACCTCATACGGCCTCGCCGTGACGACCCAGAGAGACGTCGTGCCGGTTCCCGATCGCGACGAGACCTTCCTGGCCGGCCGGCTGGGCTGGGACTACCGGCTGGGGCTCAGCAGCTCGACGACCTTCACCAGTGTCTTCGGCATCGAGCAAAACCTCAGCGATTTCGACGACACGCGGCTCGATACGACGAACGCCTTCGCTGTGCGGATGAGCGACCGCCTCGCCCTCAAGGTGAGCATTCAGCTGCAGTACGCCAGCCAGCCGGCGCTCATCGAGATCGGCGTCGTGACCGGGACCGGTGAGGACGCCGGGTTCTCCGTGTCCGTGCCGGCGCGGAAGCTCGATTCCTTCTTCAACGTCTCTCTGGTCTTCGATCTCTAGGAAAATCAGTGGCGTCGACCTTCACCGACCGTTTGCGACGCGCGGCTCTCCTCGACGCCGAGATCTACGAGGAGGTCGAAGCGGACGAGACCGCCACGTCGCAGGCGATGGCCGTCGTGCTTCTTGCCAGCGTCGCAGCCGGTGTCGGTGAGCTGGCCCGTTCGGGGATCGTCGGCCTGCTGTTGGGCGCCGTCGTGGCGTTGATCGCCTGGTTCATCTGGGCCGGGATCACCTATCTGGTGGGCGCCAAACTGCTGCCCGAAAGCGAGACGGAAGCCGACCTCGGCCAACTCCTGCGCACGATCGGCTTCTCGGCTGCGCCGGGTTTCCTTCGCGTCGTCGGCCTGCTCCCGTGGGTGGGGGCCGCGCTCAGCTTCGCCATAGAAATCTGGATGCTGATGGCGATGGTCGTCGCCGTCAGGCAGGCCCTCGACTACCGCAGCACGGGACGCGCCGTGCTCGTGTGTGCCGTCGGCTTCGTGATCTATCTCGCGCTGATCATCCCCGTGCGTCTGGCCGCCTGGGTTGGGATGGTGCTTCTCTAACCCGCTGCCGCGCGTTGACCATCGGGTGACGCGTCAGTAAGCTCCGTGGTTCCGCGGGCCCGCAGTTTCACGGGAGCCCCGCAGTGCCTCGGCACTCCGGAGGGTGACCGTATCTCGCTAAGGCAGAAGCGCTTACCGATGACGTGAGCGCGCCGTGCGGGCATCGCAACTCTCGAGCCAAGACTGAATGTGATGCGTCTCCAAGGGCGCGAGGAAGGTTATCTGTGACTGAGCTGAACACACCCTACGGCGGCGAGCTCGTCGATCTGCTCGTGGCCGGCGAAGAGCGCGAGCGTCTGATCGCCCACGCCTCGACCCTCCCATCGGTCCAGATCAGCGACCGTTCCCTGAACGACCTCGAGCTGCTTGCCGTCGGCGCATTCTCGCCGCTGCGCCAGTTCATGGGCAAGACGGATCACGATCGCGTGCTGGAGGAGATGAGGCTGGCCGACGGGACGCTGTGGCCGATGCCGATCACGCTGCCGGTTCCCCAGGGCGACCAGATTCGGGTCGGGCACGATGTCGCGTTGCGTAACTCGAAGAACGAGTTGATCGCGGTCGCGACGATCGACGAGGCGTTCTCTTGGGATGCAGAGCGAGAAGCGCGCTTCCTGCTGGGCCGCAACGACCCACGGCACTCGCTGGTGGCGGAGATGGCGGGCTGGGGTCCGGTGTGTATCTCCGGTCCGCTCAAAGTCATCAACCTGCCGCGCTACTCGGACTTCGCTCCGCTGCGCCTTACCCCGGCGCAGGTCCGCGAGCGGCTTCAGGCCGCGGGCCGCGCACAGGTGGTCGCCTTTCAGACCAGAAACCCGCTCCACCGCAGCCACGAGGAGCTGACCAAGCGGGCGGCGGCCGAGGTGGACGGGACGCTCTTGGTGCACCCGGTCGTCGGGATGACGAAGCCCGGCGACGTGGATCACTACACCCGGGTGCGCACCTACAAGGTCCTGGTCGAGAACCACTACGACAAGGACCGGACCGTGCTCAGCTTGTTGCCCCTCGCGATGCGGATGGCCGGTCCGCGCGAGGCGGTCTGGCACGCGATCGTTCGGCGCAACTACGGCGCCAGCCACTTCATCGTTGGACGCGCCCACGCGGGACCCGGCAACGACTCCACCGGGCGGCCGTTCTTCGGGCCGTACGAGGCACAGGAACTGGTGGCGAAGCACGCCGATGAGATCGGGATGCAGATGGTCGCTTTCAAGGAAATGGTCTACCTGCCGGACGATGATCGGTACGAAGAGCGTGGCAAGATCCCCGAAGGGGTCAGGGTTGCCGTGATCTCCGGCACCCAGGTGAGGGACGACTACCTGAGCAAGGGCAAGACGCTCCCCGAGTGGTTCACGCGTCCCGAGACCGCGGCCATTCTCGCCGAGCGTCACCCGCCGCGACATCGCTGGGGGTTCTGTGTCTGGTTCACAGGGCTTTCCGGAGCCGGGAAGTCGGCCACCTCGGAAGCGCTGACGTCGCTCCTTCTCGAGCGCGGTCGCCAGGTGACGATCCTGGACGGCGACGTGGTTCGGACTCACCTCTCGAAGGGGCTCGGATTCAGCGCCGAGGATCGGGACACCAACATTCGTCGGATCGGCTTCGTCGCGGCCGAGCTGGTCCGTCACGGCGGCGTGGTGCTCTGCGCGGCGGTGAGCCCCTACCGCTCGACGCGCAACGAATGCCGCAGCATGGTCGGCGCGGATCACTTCTTCGAGGTGTTCGTCGACACTCCGATCGACGTGTGCGAGAGCCGCGACGTCAAGGGCCTCTACGCCAAGGCCCGTCGTGGGGAGCTGAAGGGCTTCACGGGCATCGACGATCCCTACGAGGCGCCGCTCAATCCAGAGCTGGCCATCGAGACCGTCGAGGCCTCGCCGGAAGACAACGCGCGACGCATCGTCGAGCTGTTGCGCGAGCGCGGCCTGATTCTGAGCGACTGACGGCTCCCCGTCCCCCGGGGATCTCGAGGCGAGCCCGGTGGGCTGTCGCCCGAGCGCTCGATCCCTGAGAATGCCCACACGATGAGTTCCCCTCGGGCTCGCCGCGCGCTGGCCGAAGCCTGGCCGGGAGCGGTGCTCGTCGCGCTGACGATCGCCGCGGCGTCACACGGTGCGCGAGGCCCCTCGACGATCGTCGGGAACCTCGGTCCCGGCGACTCGGCGTTGACGACCGGGTTCACGCCTCGCTTCGAGGTCCGGGACCGGGTCGGGACCCACTGGACCGGCTACGACGCGACGGTCGCGTTGCCGCTCCTCGTGGAGGGCGGGCCGATTGCCGTGTCGTACCGGTTTGCGCGGGTGTTGCCCGAGACCGCGGTCGTCGACGTCTCGCTCGCCGGCGCGGACATCGACCGGTTCACGTGTCGCGGCGGGCGAGTCGAGGAACGGCGCGTGGATCTCGCCGCGCTGCCCGAGACGCCCCTCTCCCTGCGCTTCCGGGTCGACTCCCACGACCGTCAGCGGTTGGGCCTGAGGCTCGACCGGGTGGTCTTCGAGCTGGGCGAGCGCGCGCGGGTCCGACTGGCCCCTCGCGCCCGTCTCGGGTCGGCGGCGCTCGTCGCCATCTGCTTCCTCGTCTTGCGCCTGGCCGGTTGGCGGCGGCGCTGGGCCACCGCTCAGGCCGGCGTCGTTGCGGCTTTCGTGATCGCGGGTCTCGTGACGGATCCTTGGCTGGCCCACCGGATGCTGACAGGCGTCCCGCTTCTGCTCGCCGTCGTCGCCGGGCTGGGTCTCGCGGTCGGGTGGCGGCTTCGCTGCTCGCCCCCGACGCTGCGAGCCCTCGCCACGATCGTCGGCGTGGCGCTTTTGGCGCGCGCGGCGGCGGTCAACCATCCCGACTTCTACTACCCGGATCTGCACACCCACGCTCGCTTCGCCGAGGAGATTCGCGAGGCGGGTCTCGGGTTCTCGTCCGATCCGGCCGCGACCATCCTCGAGCACGGCGTGTGGAAGCTGGAGGTCGTCGATCGCTCGTACGCCTTCCCGTACAGCCCTGCGTTCCATCTTCCGTTCGTCCTCTCTCCGCTCGAGTACGACGAGCTGATCACCGCGATGAAGCTCGCGGGCGTCGCTCTCTCGGTGATTCCGATCGCACTGGTCTGGGCGCTTGCACTTCGGCTCGGCGTGACGCCTCTGATGCCGGCTCTGCTGATGGTCGTCGTGCCGACCTACGGCACGCGCCTCAGCTTCGCCTTCCTGCCGTCGCTTTTGGGTCACGTCTTCGATCTCGTGCTGCTGCTGTGGCTGGCGTACAACCTTCCGCGAATCGAGCGACGCGCGGCGTTCGTGCTCGGTGTGGCCGTCGTTGCCGCGAGCCAGCTCGCGTACGTTTCGGGCCTGCTCAACAGCGGAGCGCTGGTGCTGTCCGTCTCGCTTCTGCTGCTGGCGACGAAGCGACCCCGCCAGGCCGCGGTGCTCGCCGCTGTCGGCGTCGCCGGGGCCGCGACATCGCTGATCCTCTACTACGGACGCTTTCTGGACATCGTCGTCGCGATCCTCTCGCGCCTGGACGTGGGTGCTGCGGCTTCCGCGGGACGCTACGAGGCGCAGTCGTTCCTGGCCGTCGCCTGCGCGCGCACCCGTGATTTCTTCGACGGTCTGCTGCCGCTACTCGCGCTGGCCGGGCTTTTCGTGACCTTGCGACGAGCCAGGCATCACACGGTTCTGCTGGTCGGCTGGGGGCTTGCCTACCTTCTTCTATTGCTCGGGCGGGCGAAGCTCCCCGACATCTTTCTGCACGGCCACGAGACCACTTTCGTCACGCCGCTGGTGTGCCTGATGGCCGGCGCGTCACTTCGGGCTCTGGCGCATCGAAGTCGTCCTGAGTGGCTGCTCGCGACGGTGGCGTTCTCCTACGTCGTGGCCTGGGGTGTGCTCATCCAATGGCGAGCGTTCGCCGCTCAGCTCCACAATGCTCTCTAGTGGCCTGTAACAGGGGATTCGATACCGTTGCGACCGCCGATGCATCCCGCTTGGCTGCGTCGCTCATCGGTCAAATACTCCCGGTATTCTCCCTCTTCGGCTCCTTGCCATCCGGGCGCCTCGACGGTCTCGCTGGCATCGACCTCCCTGTTACGGGCCACTAGCCCCATCGCGATCCCGACATAGACTGCGGTTTTCAGGAGGAGTCGAGTCGGCGAAATGAGATTCGCGATCTTCGGTTCTGGCGGAGTCGGGGGCTACTACGGTGCGCGGCTCGCGGCGGCCGGTGAGGACGTCACCTTCGTGGCGCGGGGAGCCCACCTGGAGGCGATCCTGGCGAAGGGACTGCGCGTCAGCTCGATCAACGGTGACATCCACGTCGATCCCGCAAAAGTCATTCGAGACCCGAACGAGCTGGGTCCCGTCGACTGGGTGATATGCGCGGTGAAGGCCTGGCAGGTGCCGGAGGCGGTGACGGTGATGCGCCCGCTGCTAGGCGCCGGGACGGCGGTGCTCACGTTGCAGAACGGTGTGGATGCAGGCGATCAGATCAGAGCCGTTGCCGGCGTGGATAGGATCGTGGAGGGGGCGACCTGGATCATGTCGTTCATCGAGGCGCCCGGACACATCCGCCACGCCGCCGTGGAGCCGCGGGTCGTCTTCGGGGAGCGCGACGGTTCGGCCTCGACGCGCGTGGAGGGACTTCGAGCCCGCTTCGATCGATCGGGCGTCAAGTGTGAAATAGCGCCAGACATCGCGGCGGTTCTGTGGGAGAAGTTCCTCTTCATTGCCGCCATCTCGGGTCTCGGAGCCGTGACGCGCCTGCCGGTGGGCGGCTACCGAGACGTCCCGCAGTCGCGCCGGCTGCTGACGAAGGCTCTCGAGGAGACCGCCGCCGTGGCCCGGGCCGAGGGTGTCCAACTGCCGGAAAAAGTCGTGGCCAAGACCCTCGCCTTCGTGGATGCGCTCGCACCGGTGAGCACCACGTCGATGCAGCGCGACATCGCCGAGGGGCGACCCTCGGAGCTGGAGTCACAAAGCGGCTCGGTGTCGCGGCGGGGGCAGCGCGCCGGAGTCGCGACTCCGGTACACGATTTTCTGTACGCGGCGCTGCTGCCGCTCGAGCGTCGCGCCCGCGGCGCGAATTGACCGGGATCCCGGTCGAGCTCTCGTACCGGAGGAATCGATGATGAGACTACGCCCGAGCTTCACGGCCTTGGCGCTGTTGCTGGCGACGCAGATCGACGCGGCCGTGATCATCCATGCCGGCCGCCTCATCGATGGCGGCGGCGGCGACCCGCGTAGCGAGATGTCGGTCGTGATCGGGAAGGATCGCATCACGAAGGTCGCCGACGGCTATGTCGCCGCGGGGGACGGCGACACCGTGATCGACCTGAAGCAGCACACCGTCATGCCGGGCCTGATGGACGCGCACGTTCACCTTTTCGGAGAGCTGTCTCCGCAAGGCTACAGCGAGCGCTACTTCCTCAACCCGACCGACGTCGCGCTCCGCGCCACCCTCTACGCGGAGCGGACCCTGCTGGCGGGCTTCACGACGGTGCGCGACCTCGGCGGGCGCGACAGGGTCACGCTGTCGTTGCGGAACGCGATCGACAAGGGCTGGATCGTCGGCCCACGCGTCTTCGCTGCGGGCAAGTCGCTCGCGACGACCGGCGGCCACGCCGACCCGACCAACGGAATCGCCTTTCGCTTCCGTGGCGATCCCGGTCCCAATGAGGGGGTCGTGAACGGTCCCATCGAGGCGCGCAAGGCGGTACGGCAGCGCTACAAGGACGGTTCCGATCTGATCAAGCTCACCGCGACCGGCGGCGTTCTCAGTCTCGCGAAGAGCGGCGACAACCCGCAGTTCAAGCCGGACGAGCTCGCGGCGATCGTCGAGACCGCTCGCGAGTACGGCATGCCCGTCGCGGTTCACGCCCACGGCGCCGAGGGGATGAAGCGCGCGGTGCTGGCGGGCATCGACTCGATCGAGCACGGCACCTACATGACCGACGAGATCATGGCGCTGATGAAGGAAAAGGGGACCTTCTGGGTGCCGACGATCAGCGCGGGTCGCTACGTCGCCATGAAAGCCGAGGAGCCGGGATTCCTCCCCGAGATCGTGCGACCGAAAGCGAGGGCGATCGGGCGGTGATCGACGAGACGTTCGCGAAGGCCTACCAGGCCGGCGTGACCATCGCCTTCGGCACGGACACCGGCGTGTCGCCGCACGGCAGGAACGGTCAGGAGTTCGCCTACATGGTCGAGGGCGGCATGCCGCCGCTCGAGGCGATCCGGTCAGCCACCTCGACGGCGGCCCGGTTGCTGAAGATCGACGACCGGCTCGGCACGATCGAGGTCGGCAAGATCGCGGACGTGATCGCCGTACCCGGCGATCCGCTGACGGAGATCGGTGTGATGGAGACGATCGCGTTCGTGATGAAGGACGGGAAGGTCTTCAAGCAGCCGGACGGGGTCGCTCGGGCACCGCTCCGAGCCGGGCCACGCTGACCAGGGCCGCCGGCCTTCGACCGGCGCCCCTGGTATCACGTTCACCAAAGAGGCCCACTCTGCGCGGTACCTCTCGGTCGGGATGACGAAGGCGAAAGGAACGCCTTAGTACTCTGATCCGTAAGTACGGTGTCGCAACCGAGAACGCCGAGGCGCCCGGATGGCAAGGAGCCGAAGAGGGAAAATACCGGGAGTATTTGACCGATGAGCGACGCAGCCAGGCGGGATGCATCGGCGTTCGAATGCAACCGTAATTGCGGATCCGAGTACTTAGCCAAGGATCGTCATCCTGAGCATGATCCGCGTGGAAACCGGAGCGAAGGAGCCAGCGAGGTGAGATGACTCCTCGGGGATCCTCCGCGAGAGTTCAACGCGTCACGCGCCGGGCTCCCTCGCTCTCATCTCCCCGGCCGATCTCGCTCAGGCTGACGTACTCCGAGCCGCCGATCTGGCTGAGCGAGGCTCGGAGCCAGCCGTTCTCCGTGCCTCTGTGCCTCTGTGGCAATCAGATCGTCAGGACGTGGCGTACGCACGCTCGGCCGGGACGTGCACGAAGCGATCCTCTTCGGCGATCCACGCGGTGAGTCGACCGCCCCACACGCAGCCTGTGTCCAGCCCGCGGAAACCGGGTTGAGCGACGAGTCCGCGGCGGGCCCAATGGCCGAACACGATCGTCCGTTCGTCACGTCCCCGCCAGTGCTCGAACCACGGGGGGAAGCCGGCGCTTCCTCGGCGGCCAGCGTGCCATCTTCGGCACAACACCTGACGCTCGTGGCGAAGCGCGCGCTCGCATGACGTTCGTGAGGGTCGATGCCCCGCAGCTCGCGCACGGGATCCTCCCAGCGCGGATGGAGGCCGGCGTGGACGAGCAGCACTCCCGGTAGCTCCTTGCAGAACGGACGATCACGCAGCCATCCGAGCAGGTCGTCTCTGTCGGGTGCGCCGAGCAGCTCGTCGAGCGTGTCTTCGCTACGGGTCTGCCTTCGTCCAGCCGCGACGCGGAGCAGGTGAACGTCGTGGTTGCCGAGCACGCCGCCGGCGCCCAGCGAGCGGAGCAGGCGCAGGGCGCCGAGTGAATCGGGGCCGCGGTTGACGGCGTCACCGACGGGCTCCAGGCAGTCGGAGCTCGGATCGAAGCGAACTTTGTCGAGTAGAAGCTCGAGCTCCTTGCGGCAGCCCTGAATATCGCCTATGTAGATATGCCGCACGCGCGGATTCTCTCAGCAGCTTCGGCGCGACCTCGAATCTAACTTGACATATCTATACAGATTCAATAGCATTGCCCTTGATGCCTACAGAATCCGAGACGGTTGAGCAACTTACAAAGAAACCCTATTCGGCCGGTTTCATCACCGAGATCGAGTCCGAGGCGATTCCCGCGGGCCTCGATGAAGGCGTCATCGAGCTGATCTCGTCCAAGAAGAACGAGCCGGAGTGGCTCCTCGAGTGGCGGCTCAAGGCGTACCGCCACTGGCTGACGATGACGGAGCCGACCTGGCAGAACGTGACCTACGAGCGGCCCGACTATCAGAAGATCGTCTACTACTCCGCGCCCAAGTCGGTGGTGGAGGGCCCCAAGAGTCTCGACGAAGTCGATCCGAAACTGCTCCAGACGTACGAGAAGCTCGGTATCCCCATTCACGAGCGGGAGCGGCTCGCCGGCATCGCGGTCGACGCCGTGTTCGACAGCGTCTCGGTGGCCACGACGTTCCGCGCCAAGCTGGCCGAGGTCGGCGTCATCTTCTGCTCGTTCTCGGAAGCGGTTCAGGAGCACCCGGAGTTGGTGCGCAAGTGGCTCGGGTCCGTGGTGCCCTACACAGACAACTTCTTCGCCACGCTCAACTCCGCCGTGTTCTCCGACGGCTCGTTCTGCTACATCCCCAAGGGCGTTCGCTGCCCGATGGAGCTGTCGACCTACTTCCGCATCAACGCGGCCAGCACAGGACAGTTCGAGCGCACGCTCATCGTCGCGGAGGAAGGCGCGTCCGTCAGCTACCTCGAGGGCTGCACCGCGCCGATGCGCGACGAGAATCAGCTCCACGCAGCGGTCGTCGAGCTGGTGGCGCTGGACGACGCCAAGATCAAGTACTCGACCGTGCAGAACTGGTATCCCGGCGACGAGAACGGGGTCGGCGGCATCTACAACTTCGTGACGAAGCGCGGCAAGTGCCAGGGGCACAGATCGAAGATCTCGTGGACCCAGGTCGAGACCGGCTCGGCGGTGACCTGGAAGTACCCGAGCTGCGTGCTGATCGGCGACGACTCGGTCGGCGAGTTCTACTCCGTCGCCGTGACGAACAACTACCAGCAAGCCGACACCGGCACCAAGATGATCCACATCGGCAAGAACACGCGCAGCACGATCATCTCGAAAGGCATCTCCGCCGGGCGGGGGCAGAACTCGTACCGTGGCCTCGTCAAGATCAACAAGGGCGCCGACGGGGCCCGCAACTACTCGCAGTGCGACTCGCTCCTGATGGGCGACAAGTGCGGCGCCCACACGTTCCCGTTCATCGAGGTGCTGAACTCGACTGCGCAGATGGAGCACGAGGCTTCGACCTCCAAGGTCGACGAGGATCAGATCTTCTACTTCCAGCAGCGCGGCATCGCAACCGAGGACGCGATCAACATGATCGTGAACGGCTTCTGCAAAGAAGTTTTCAAGGAGCTGCCGATGGAGTTCGCGGTCGAAGCCCAGAAGCTGCTGAGCGTCAGCCTCGAGGGGAGTGTCGGGTGAGGATCGCTCGGGGACCGCTCCGGTCGCTTCACGCTGACCGATCGTGCAGCCCGATAGCCTGCACGATCGGTATCGCATTCATCAAAGAGGCGCGCCCTACGCGGCCCCCTCGCTCGCGGTGGGAAAGTCGATGCTAGAGATCAAGAACCTGCACGCCTCGGTCGAAGGCCGAGAGATTCTCAAGGGGCTCGACCTCCACGTGAAGCCTGGCGAGGTGCACGCGATCATGGGGCCCAACGGTTCGGGCAAGAGCACCCTCGCGCACGTCCTGGCGGGTCGGCCCGGCTACGACGTGACGGACGGCGAGGTCCTTTACGAAGGCAGGGATCTGCTCGAGCTCGCGCCCGAGCAGCGGGCTCGGGAAGGGGTCTTCCTGGCCTTCCAGTATCCGGTGGAAGTGCCCGGCGTGAGCAACGTCTACTTCCTGAAGGCCGCGCTCAACGCCCTCCGCAAGCACCGCGGCGAGCCGGAGCTCGACGCCATGGACTTCCTGGCTCTTTCCAGGGAGAAGGCCAAGCTGGTCGAGATCGACGAAGAGCTGATCAAGCGCCCCGTCAACGACGGCTTCTCGGGTGGCGAAAAGAAGCGCAACGAGATCTTCCAGATGGCGGTGCTCGACCCGAAGCTCGCCGTGCTGGACGAGACCGACTCGGGCCTCGACATCGACGCGCTGCGGACGGTGGCGAACGGCGTGAACCAGCTGCGCTCCCCGGACCGCGCGATGGTCGTCGTCACGCACTATCAGCGCCTGCTCGACTACATCGTGCCGGACCATGTTCATGTCCTGGTCGACGGCAAGATCGTCCTCTCGGGCGGGAAGGAACTCGCTCACGAGCTCGAGGCGAAGGGCTACACGTGGCTCGAGAAGGAGCCCGAGCCCGCTTCGGCGTGATGATCGAGACGGCCGTCGCGCCCGCCCTCCTCCAAGAGGCGTTCGACGCCGAGCGCCCGGGCGACCCGGCGTTCTGGCGCGACGCCCGGCGTGATGCCTTCGAACGTTTCTCCTCCGCCGGCTTGCCGACGACTCGCTGGGAGGCCTGGAAATACACGAACGTAGCGACCATCGCCCGGCAGGGCTTTGCGTCGCCTCCGCCCGCTGGGGCCGTGACGCTGACGCCGGGCTTCCAGCAGCAGGGTGCCATCATCGCGATCGTGGACGGGCGCTACAGCCCGGAGCTGTCGAGGCTGGCCGCCGAGCCTTCTCTCGAGGTGGCCAGTCTCGACGAGCGGCTTCACGACGAGCCCGCGAGCCTCGAAGGCCTGCTCGGGAGCGTCGCCACCGATCGCGAGAACCCGTTCACGGCACTCAACACGGCGTTTGCGAGCCAGGGAGTCGTGATCCGGATCGGCGGCATCATCGAGGCGCCGATTCACATCGCGTACATTCAGACGGCGCGACCCGGCGAGGACCCGGTCGCCGCCAACCCACGGACTCTGATCGTCGCGGCGCGAGCGAGTCAGGCACAGGTCGTGGAGAGTTTCCTCGGCGAGCCGGGGGCGCGCTACCTGACGAACGTCGTCACCGAGGTCGTCCTCGAGGACGGCGCGATCCTCGAGCACACCAAGCTGCAGCGCGAGAGCGAGGCCGCATTCCACGTCGCCACGCTCGCCGTTCGCCAGGCCCGGGACAGTCGCTTCGTCGACCAGTCGATGTGCTTCGGCGGCCAGATCGCCCGCAGCGACATCGACGTGAGGCTCTCGGGCCCGGGTGCCGAGTGCGCTCTCTACGGCCTCTTCATGGGACGCGGTGAGCAGCTGATGGACACGCATAGCCGCGTCGATCACGTCGCGCCGCATTGCTCGAGCCGCCAGCTGTACAAAGGCGTCCTCGACGAGGCGTCGCGTGGCGTCTTTCACGGGGCCGTCGTGGTCCGTCCCGATGCACAGAAGACCGATGCCGAGCAGTCGAACCGCAACCTCTTGCTGACGCGCCGGGCACTCGTCAACTCGACACCGCAGCTCGAGATCTTCGCGGACGACGTCAAGTGCCGGCACGGGGCGACGACCGGGCAGCTCGACGAGAACGCGCTGTTCTACCTGCGCTCGCGGGGCCTTTCCGAGCGAGCCTCGCGCAGCATGTTGACCTACGGCTTCGCGAGCGAGCTGCTGGCCCTGGTGGGCGTTCCCGAGATCGCGACGGTGGTTCGGGAGATGCTCGGCGAGCGGCTCCCGGATGCGTCGGTGGTGGAGTCGTGACGAGCGCCACGAGTCCCGTCGCGACGCTGCCGTTCGACGTCGAGCGGCTGCGGCGCGACTTCCCAATCCTCCGGCGCACCATGCACGACAAGCCGCTCGCGTTCCTCGACAGCGCGGCGTCGAGCCAGAAGCCGCAGGTCGTCATCGACACGGAGCGCCGGGTCTACGAGGAGTACTACGCGAACATCCACCGCGGCGTGTACGAGCTGTCGATCCGCTCGACCGAGGCGTACGAGCAGGCCCGCGAGTCGGTCCGAAAGCTGCTGGGCGCTACATCGACCAAGGAGATCATCTTCACGCGCGGCACGACAGAGTCGATCAATCTCGTGGCGTCGAGCTACGGCCGACGCCACGTGGCGGCCGGTGACGAGGTGCTCATCTCCGGCATGGAGCACCACTCGAACATCGTCCCGTGGCAGCTGCTCTGCGAGGAGAAGCGCGCCACACTCCGCGTCGCACCGATCGACGACAAGGGACAGATCGTCATGGAGGAGTTCGAGCGGCTGCTCGGCTCTCACACGAGGATCGTCGCCGTCGGTCACATCTCGAACGCCCTCGGCACGATCAATCCCATCGAGCGCATCACGAAGCTGGCACACGGGTGGGGAGTGCCCGTGCTCGTCGACGGCGCCCAGGCCGTGCCGCGCGTGCCTGTCGACGTCCGGGCGCTTGATGCCGACTTCTACGCCTACTCCGGCCACAAGGCCTACGGCCCGTCGGGAGCGGGCGCCCTCTACGGCAAGCGCGAGCTGCTCGAGAAGATGCCGCCGTACCAGGGCGGCGGCGACATGATTCTCTCGGTCACCTTCGGCAAGACGATCTACAACGATCTGCCGAACAAATTCGAGGCGGGAACACCGAACATCGCGGGCAACATAGCCCTGGGCGCAGCGGCCGAATACCTCATGGGCGTGGGCCTCGAGGCGATCGACAGCTACGAGCGCGACCTGCTGGGCTACGCGACGGACGCCATCTCGGCGGTCGAGGGAGTAGAGCTGATCGGCACCGCGGAGAACAAGGCGGGGGTCATCTCCTTTCTGCTGGGCGAGATTCACCCGCACGACGTCGGCACGATCCTCGACTACGAGGGTGTCGCGATCCGCACCGGGCACCACTGCGCTCAGCCAGTGATGGAGCGCTTCGGTGTCGCTGCGACCGCGCGGGCGTCGCTGGGCCTCTACAGCACGCGCGAAGACATCGATCGTCTCGTCGCCGGTCTCCAGAAGGTGAAGGAGACGTTCGCCTGATGTCGGAGCTCCGCGAGCTGTACCAGGAAGTCATCCTCGACCACACCCGGAACCCGCGCAACAAACGCCCGATCGAGGAGGCGGACAAATCGGCGGAAGGCTTCAATCCGCTGTGCGGCGACCGCGCCACGATCTTCTTGAAGCTCGACGGGGACAAGATCTCCGACGTCAGCTTCGAAGGCCGGGGCTGCTCGATCTCGACCGCCTCCGCCTCGATGATGACGGAGGTGCTGCGGGGCAAGACGCGAGCCGAGGCCGACACGATGTTCGAGAGCTTTCACGAGCTGATCACTCGCTCGCCGGACGCCGCGAGTGAGCCTCCGGCGGAGACACTCGGCAAGCTCGCCGTGTTCGCCGGTGTGTCGGAGTTCCCGGTTCGGGTGAAGTGCGCGTCGCTGCCCTGGCACACGCTCAAGTCGGCGCTCGAGGGGAAAGCGCAAGCGGTTTCTACGGAATGATGCCGCGGAGTGAAGCGGAAGTGGAGGGGAGTCGATGAGGGAAGCCAGAACGCTCTCTCGGGAGGTGGTCGCAACCGCCATCCCGTACGGGGAGAAGGTGCCGCTCAAGACAGGGACGACCGTCTTCCTGACGCAGTCGCTCGGCGGTACGTACACGGTCGTGACCGACATGGGCTACATGGTCCGGATCGAGGGTGTCGACGCAGACGCTATCGGCGAGGAGGGCCACAAGGGTCCCACGGAAGAGGAGCAGGCCGGGAAGAGCCTGAAGGATCTGGTCTGGGACCAGCTCAAGACCTGCTACGATCCCGAGATCCCGGTCAACATCGTCGATCTCGGGTTGGTGTACTCGTGTGAGGTCGAGCAGCGCGGCGAGGGGGGGCAACGCGTCTCGGTCAGCTTCACGCTCACGGCGCCCGGCTGCGGGATGGGGGACGTCTTGAAGAACGACATCGAGGCGAAGGTCCGCGAGCTACCGGACGTGCGGGAGACGAGCGTGGTGATCGCCTTCGAGCCCGTTTGGAGCCAGTCGATGATGAGCGAAGCAGCCCGGCTGCAGCTGGGGCTGATGTGAGGGGTGCATGAAGCTCAGCTCGCTCGAAGAGCTCGGCCTGCGCTGTCTCGTGCAGATGGGGCGCCAGGCGGAGAGCAGCGTGACGATCGCCGATCTTTCACGCGTCGAGGGCATCTCCTCGGCGAACGTCGCCAAGGTGATGCGCGTCCTGCGCACCCACGGCTTCGTCGACAGCACGCGCGGCCAGCAGGGCGGCTACCGCCTCGCCCAGGCCCCTGGCGACGTCAACATCGGCGAGGCGATGGCCGCGCTCGGCGGCCGCCTCTACGATCCCAGCTTCTGTGATCGCCACTCCGGAAGCGAGGAGAGCTGCACCAATCTCACCGATTGCACGGTGCGATCCGTCTGGAGAATGGTCCAGGGCGCCGTCGATGAGGTGCTCGGTCAGCTCACACTGCAGGACATCCTCTGCCACGAAGATGAGGTCGCGGTGCCGAAGCGGCCGGGGGCCCTTCAGCTCACGGTGATCCAGGCCGACGCCTGACCGCCGATCCGTCATTCTGAGTAACCGCTCGTCCCCGCTTGCTGATCTCGACGGCGGCCACGAAGGCAAACAACTTTCGTCATCCCGAGTGAGTTCAGCGGAGAATTCGAATCGAGGGAGCCCGGCGCGTGGTGAGGTGATGGGCGCGGAGGATGGCCAGAGAAGCCATCTCACCTCGCTGGCTCCTTCGACTCGCGTCTCTAGCCGCACTCGCTCAGGATGACGAGGAGACGATCCGTCAATCGCCGTTGGCCGGATCGAAAGTCGTCCCCTCGTCATTCTGAGAAACCGCTCGTCTCCGCTTGGAGCGAAGAATCCGTCTGCTCCTCTTCACTCGATCGTCAGCTGTTTCAAACGTAGAGGAGCTGGCGGATCCTTCGTCGCGTTCATTCGCTGAGCTTCCTCAGGATGACGGAGGGGCGGATTCTCTGATTCGAAGAATAGCGAACGATCGGAGCAGTCCGTTCTCCGTGTCTCCGTGCCTCCGTGGCCGCCGTTGATCGTGAGGCTAGCTCGCGGGAAGGCGGACCACGATTCGTGAACGAGCTAGTGAGGGAGATGCTCCGTGGTCAGGTTGCGGTGGCCCGTGTCCGTCACCACGACGTTGTCTTCGATCCTCACACCGCCCGACGGGCTGAGCTCGTCGATCAGCTTCCAGTCGAAGCGTTCCGAATGCTCCCCCTCGCGCAGCGGTCGCAGCAGCATCTCGATGAAATAGATGCCCGGCTCGATCGTGAAGCAGTGCCGTTCTTCGAGCGTGCGGGTGTTGCGCAGATAGGGGTGCTGCTCAGGAGGAGGCGCCGGTGCGCCGTCGGCGTTCTTTTGATGGCCCGCCACGTCGTGCACCTGAATGCCGAGATGGTGTCCCAGGCCGTGCGGGAAGAACGCGCGACTCCACCCCTCGCGCACGGACTCCTCGGGATCGGCACGGATCACGCCGATCTCGTTCAGCAGCCCCGCGATCTCCAGATGGGCCTGGTGGTGAAGGTCGCCGAACGGCACGCCGGGCTTCACGGCTTTGCAGAGTCCGAGCTGGATGTCATTGAGTCCGTCGACGACCTTGGAGAAAGCAGCCGCGTCGCCATGGCGCCCGTAGGTGCGCGTGATGTCGGAAGCGTAGCCGTTGTGCCGCGCGCCGACGTCGATCAGCAGCACCTTCCCGTCGCGGACGCCACGCTTGCCGTGGTAGTGCAGCGTCGCGCCCTTCTCGTTCATCGCGATGATCGAGGGGTACGGGAGCTGGTCGTCGGTGACGCCCGCAGCCGTGACGAACGCGTGGTGGATCTCCATTTCCGACCCGCCCGCTTCGAACGCGCGCTTCGCGGCGATGTGCCCCCGGGCCGCGATGCGGGTCGCCTGCTCGAGGCAGTGCAGCTCGTAGTCGGTCTTGTAGCTGCGGCCCCAATTCAGCCGGGACGTCAGGCGCTCGGGGTTGCACTCGAGGCCCGCCGCTTCGGCGCGGGCGGTCTCATTGCCTATGTACGCGGCGTTCGGAACCGAGCCCAGGGCGGCCCACGCCGCGTCGACAGTCCCGACCTCGACGACGTCGAAACCCTCCACCCAGAACGGATCGCCGAGCGGGGCCTGCTCGTACCAGTAGTCCTCGGGGATGTAGCGGATCAGACGCGGCTCGTGCCCGGCGCGGAGAAGCAGGAGGTGGTGAGGCCCATGCATCGGACACCAGTGCGTGAAGTGCGGCGTCGGAAAGAAAGGAGCGTCGTTGTCGTCGGCGAAGTAGGTCATGGGCGCGCCGCTCGAGATGACGACGGTGTCGCGTCCGGTGGCCTCCAGATCGGAGTCGAGCGCGCCACGGCGCGCGGTCACGTGAGCCTGAAAAAGTGCTTTGATGTTCATGAAATCCTCGGCGGAAGAACCGCGAGATTCTACACGCCCGTTCTGGAGTCTGAGCAGATCATGCGGCGCGATCTTGGAGCGAATTCCGCAAGCCGCTGGATTGATCCAGCATGGACGCATCGAAGGAATGGCCCTGGTCCGGGGAACGAACCCTCACGAGGTCCGCTGATGAGCGGCGAACATGTCGTCGTCGTGGATCCATCCACTCAGCGTGAAGCGACCCGCAAACCAGTCTTCCGAAGGGCAGTGGATCGGCAGCACTTCGTGCCAGGTGTTCGCCGGAATGATGACGAGGGTGTTGTGGTCCGGCGCAAGGTTCGTGAACGACGCCGTCGGGAGCAGGGAATCGGGATCCCGGTCGAACAGAATCAGCTCGCCGCCGCTGAAGCGCTTGGGAGGGAACTCGAAGTAGTAGATGAATCCGCCGCGCCGGCGTTGTCGTCGTGGTGGAGGCCGAAGAAGTGGCCGTGGTGGTATGCGGAGATCTTGATCGAGTGCAGGCCGGCCCGGAAGCGGGGAACACGGAGGCGCTTGCGCAGCTCGGGCACGAGCGTCGCCACCCGATCCGGAAACCAATCCACCACACCCTTCAGGTTGGTGAGGCTCTCCGAGCACCGTGTGTCGGTATCCATCTCCTGTTCGCCCGAGGCATCGAGGACCTCCGTCGGAGCGAATTCGTCTCGCTGGTCGAGGACCAATCTCCGGATCTCCTCGATCCGCTCATCCTCGAGGAAATCACTCTCGATCAAAAACTTGGTCGGGAGAGGCGGCGCGTCGGGCACGCGTCGGCCGCGCAGCAACGCCCCGAGAGCGCCGGCTGACGGGTCCGCGGGCTCGAGCTTCCGGATCCGGGCGTAGACGGTGCCCGCCTCGCGCAGCTTGCCGCGCTGACGCAGCACGTCGGCGAGGCGGTGCAGTAGTCTGATGTCATCCGGGCTCTCGGCGACCTTCTTGATGAGCGCCTTCTCGGAACGCTCGAGCGAGCCGCCGTCGAGCAGGTCGCGAAGCATCGAACCGGTCGATTCCATGGCCCTCGCTTCGCTACCTCGCGCGCGCCGCGACCAGCTGCGCGAAGCGCCGCCGCGTTTTCTCGGACCAACCGGGGATCAGCTCGGTCACGGTCCCCGTGTCGTCGAGGATGAACGACATCGGCACCGTCAGCTCGTCGGTGGCGTAGAGCTTCTCCACGGCGGGAATGCCGCCCGCGTAGACCGGGTAGGTCGCGCCGAGCCGGCCGGCGAACCCGACCACGTCGATTCCTTCGTCCGTGTCGACGTTCAGGCCGACGAGATCGATGCCGTTGGCGGCCAATCCCGGCCGCAACGCGTTCAGCTCCGGCATCTCCTGGGCGCAGGGAAGGCACCACGTCGCCCAGACGTTGACGAGCAGCCGCCGTCCGGGCTGGATCAGATCGACCAGCTCGATCGTGGTGCCGTCGTCTCGCGCAAGCTCGATGGCGGGCAGTTTCTTCCCGACCTCGAGATGCAGGGCCAGGGCGAATCGCTCGCTGCGCGCGATCGGGTCGGGCAACCTCGCGACCTGCAGCGCGACCCGCTCCGTGCGTCCCGAGCCGCGCGTCAGGCGAACCGTATCTCCGCTCTTGACCGGACCGTCGAAGCGCTCCTGCCCGCCGTCGGGCCAGGTGACCTCGATGGCGTCGATCGACTTTCCGCGCCCGATCCCGAACAGGAGCCGCGGATCGTGCTGGGACAGGTAGCCCGACCCGCCCGACTTGATCTTGGTCTGCGTGCCGCGCGCGGTAACGAGTCGTACGACGGCACCGAAGACGTCCCGTCCCAGCGCCTCGTCGCCCTGGAGCAGCACCCTGACGTGGCCTCCGTCCTGACCCACGTTGTTGCGGAACAGCAGGTGCGCCTGCCCCTGAAGCGCCGTGACGAAGACGTCCAGATCGCCGTCGTTGTCGAAGTCGGCGAAGACGCTGCCGCGGCCATCTCCGATCGAGTCGATGCCGGAGACACCGGAGATCTCTAGGAAGCGGCCGGTCCCCAGGTTGAGCTGGAGCGGGTTTCTCTCGTAACCGCTGAACGAGAAGCCCTCCTCGAACATCAGCTGGGACTGATCCTCGCGAAGCGTGCCCGTCTCCTTCTCGTCGTTCACGGACGCCACGACCTGGCGCCAGAACTGGCTTCAGGTGTCCTTCATCGACTTGCCGGAGATGAAGCCGTTCGGCGTGTAGATGTCCTCCCAGCCGTCGTTGTCGAAGTCGACGAAGCCGCCGCCCCAGGCCCAGCCGGACGAGAAGCCGCCGGCCTCGGCAGTGACGTCGCGATACTCGCCGCCGCCTTCGTTCTTGTAGAGGTTGTTTCCGGAGGCCAGCTTGACGAGGACGTTCTCGTCGGGCTGGGCGTCCGGGAACAGGCGGCTGAGGATCCGGTTGCCCGCCGTCGACGACATGTTCGTCACGTGCAGGTCGAGCCGCCCGTCGTTGTCGTAGTCGCCGAAGGAGATCCCCATTCCGTTGCCGGGATCGAGCACGCCGCGCTGGGCTCCCTCGTCGACGAAGGCGTCTCCGGCGTGGACGTAGAGGGCGTTCTCACCGAAGTCGTTGGCGACGTAGAGATCGGGTCGGCCGTCCTCGTCGACGTCGGCGAAGGCGGCCGCGTAGCTCCAGCGCGAGTCGGCCACCTGCCAGGCCGCGGCCTGCTCGAGATAGCCGCCGTCGGGCTGCGACACGAACAGCAGGTTGGGGCGCCCGTTGGTGGCACGGAACCAGGAGTCGGGTGTGATGCGCCCGTAGTGGTTGTACGACGCGACGTAGATGTCCGGCCTGCCGTCGGCGTTGATGTCGGCGGCCGTCGCGCTGAACCCGACCGCTGGCTGGGCGACCCGGGTTTCCTGGGACACGTCCCAGAAGAGCAGCTCGCCATCGGGCACGAGGCGATTCTCGAGCAGGATCTGATCGCCCACGGCGGTGATGAAGACATCTTCGTCGCCGTCGTTGTCGTGATCGATCAGGAGCGGCGCGACGCCGCTGACGAGCAGGTCCACGCCCGCGGCTTCGGACGCATCCCGGAACGTTCCGTCGCCCGAGTTGAGATACAGAAAATTGCGCGTCGCTCCGGTGACGAACAGGTCGATCCAGCCATCGCCGTCGACGTCGCCCGCGGCGGCGCCGTGCCAGACGAAGCCGGAGTTGCCGGGCTGGCCGAAGGCCGGGCGCGAGACCTCGACGCCCGCCGGAAGCGCGACCTCGGAGAACAGATCCGTCGTCGCCACCATGGAGTGGAGCGATTCGATCTCGAGAGCGGTGAACTGCCACAGCTCGGCGCCCCGCTCGAAGCGCGCGGCCGCCACGCCTCGCGCCCACTCGCGCTGGCCGTCGCCGTTTCGGCCCTGTACGAAGAACTTCAGCGTCGCCTCGCCGCGTGAGCCGGGCGCCGCGGTCGGCTCCGATGCATCCGGCACCACGCTGGCGGAGTCCTCGAACGTCGACAACACGACCTTGAAGCGCGCGTCGTCGATCTCGGCGAAGTGCTCGAGGAAGAGGAAGAAGCCAGCCAGGTATCCAGAGGGCGTGGTCTCCGCTGAGCCGTTCGGCGCGGTCCAGTCACGCTTGCTGATCCACTTGATCTCGGGACGCAGCGCGCCGGGTTCGGAGGGGAACGGCTTCGCGCTCAGCTGGCCCCCGAAGAACTGGCGGATCCGGGCCCGGTCGAGATCGCGCGTCGAAACGGACAGATCGAGCAGGTCGTTGGCCAGCGACTCGGAGAGATCCTCGACGATCTCCAGGCGCCCAGGATCAGGACCGCGGGCTGCCTGTCCGACGCCGCCAGCGGAGGTCGCGCTGGCCGCAGCGAGCGCGAGCACCACACCGGACGCGAGCCCGCTGAGAGCCATGACCATCTCGTCAAGCTAGCACAGCGTCGCGAGCCGCTCGCTTCGCATCCACGTTCTGGGTGGCGATTGACGCTTCCCCGGCGGCCTCGCTATCGTCGCGGCTTTCCTCGTGCGAGGATCGATGTCATGACGACCAGGACGATTCTTGCGGCCGCCGTCGCACTCACCGCCGCCGCCGCGCAGCAGACCCCGCCCGCGGGCGAGCTGGCCTACCGGGCGAACAACCGCGGGGTCGCGTGGCTCGAGCAGTTCCAGTACAAGCAGGCGGTCGACTCCTTCCGCGAGGCCGTCGCGGCCAACCCCCAGCTCGGGATGGCCCGCTTCAACCTCGCGCTGGCCCTCTACCATCTTCCGGACATCGAGGCCTCTCTCCAGGAGACGACGGTCGCGGCGCGGCTTCTGCCCGATGCACCACAGCCTCAGTACATGATCGGCCTGATCGCCAAGGTGCAGAACCGCAGCGATGCGGCGCTCGCAGCGTTTCGTCGCGTCATCGAGATGGACCCGGGTGACGTGGGCGCTCGGGTGAATCTCGGTCAGCTGCTTCTTCAGCAGCGCGAGTACGAGGCGGCGATCGAGGCCCTCAGCAGCGCCGTCGAGTCCGAGCCCTACAACGCGACGGCCGTCTACAACCTGGGAATGGCGCTGACTCGCGGCGGTGATCGAGCCGCCGGCCGCGAGATGATCGAGCGTTTCCAGGTGTTGCGGGGGTCGGGCTACGCCACGCTGCTCGGCCAGAGCTATCTCGAGCAGGGGCGCTACGCCGAGGCGATCGCATCGACCGGCGGCGAGGCCGATCTCGTCGATCGCGCGGTTCCGGCGGTTCGCTTCACGGATGGCACCGAGGCCGCCGGGCTGAAGGAGCTGGGCGGCACGGGTCGTCCCACGTTGTTCGACGTAGACGACGATGGCGACCTGGACCTGTTGGTCGCCGGGCAGTCGGGGCGATCGGTTCTGGTCAACTCGAGCGGCCGTTTCTCGGATGCCACCCGGGCCTTTGGCGTCGACGCTTCCTCGGGGGCCGCCGCGGCGCTGGCGGCCGACGTCGACAACGATGGTCGCACCGACATCTTCTTCTTGAGTGGGGGCCGCGGTGGGAGCGCGCTCTACAAACGCAGCGACGGAGTCGCCTTCGTCGACGCGACCGAAGCCTCGGGGCTCTCTGCCGTGACGCCGAAGGCATCGGTGGCGGCTCTGGTCGACGCCGATCACGACGGTGACCTCGATCTCGTCGTCGGCGCGCCGTTCGAGCTGTGGCGCAACGACGGCACCGGCGTCTTTTCGAACGGCTCGACCGCGGCCGGCGTGGGAGGAGGCGTCGGGAGGGGAGTGGCGGTCGTCCCGACCGACTACGACAACCGCCGGGATGCCGACCTGCTTCTCGTCAGCGACGGCGCCGCACCGCGTTTGATGCGCAATCTGCGCGACGAGACCTTTGGCGATGTCGCCACTTCAGTCGGGCTCGCCTTGCAGGGCGCCGTTTCGGCGGTCGCGGCGGGGGACGTCAACAAGGACTCGTTCGTCGATTTCTTCTTCGCGACGGAGCAGGCGAGCTGGTTCGCTTCGAGTGACGGCCAGGGGAGCTTCGAGCTGCTACCGGGCCCCGAGCGGGCGCGCGGTGCGAGCGCCGCGCAGGTGCTCGACTACGACAACGACGGGCTGCTCGACCTCGTCGCGCTGGGGCCGGACGGGCTCGCCGTGACGCGCAACCTGGGTGGCTCCTGGGCCCCTGTTCCCCAGGCCACGGCTGGGCTTTCGTCGTTCGAGGCGGACGCCGCCTCGCAGATGGCGAGCGGCGACCTCGACGGCGACGGCGACGTCGACCTCGTCGTGTCCGGGTCGGGTGGCGACCTGAGTCTGCTTCGCAACGACGGGGGCAACCGGAACGCCGCGGTCCTGGCGACGCTCGCCGGCCGCGTGAGCAATCGCGACGGCATCGGCGCCAAGCTGGATGTTCGGGCCGGCAGCCTGCACCAGAAGCTCGAGCTGTACGCGGCATCGCCCGCCCCGGCACCCGCGGACCTGCTCTTCGGTCTCGGTGTGCGCCGGGGCGCCGATGCCGTCCGCGTCTTGTGGCCGGCCGGGATCCTCCAAACCGCGATCGACGAAGCGGGGGGCCTGCTCCCGGCTCGCCTCGACATCCAGGAGCTGGACCGCAAGCCGTCTTCCTGTCCTTATTTATTCACCTGGAACGGGGAGAAGTTCGTCTTCGTGAGCGACTTCATGGGCGGCGGAGAGATGGGCTACTGGGCGGCGCCCGGAATCCGCAACCATCCGGACCCGATCGAGTACGTGCGCCTGAGCGAACGCCAGCTCGTCGAGCGCGGCGGGAGCTACGAGCTGCGTGTGACCAACGAGCTCGAGGAGGCGTTGTTCTTCGATGGAGTCCGACTCCACGTCGTGGCTCACCCGGGTGACGCCGAGATCTACCCTCTCGAGGGGATGGTCGGTGTGCCGCACCCGTTCAAGCTCTACACGACGCGCGCTCGGCGCGCCCCGGAGCGCGCTCACGACGAAGCCGGCAAGGACGTCCTTGCCGCGTTGCGCGCGATCGACGGCAAGTACGTGACGGGCTTTGCCCTCGAGCCGATTCGCGGCTACGCGAAGCAGCACGCGCTCGTCCTGGATCTGGGTGACCTGGCCGACGACGCCGTCCTGTTCCTCAACGGCTGGACGGACTACGCGTTCTCGAGCGACAACCTCGCCGCCTCGCAGCGCGGCCTCGGTCTCCAGCCGCCGCGACTCGAAGTGCGCGACGGGGATGGTCAGTGGAAGACGGCCGTAGCCGAGGTCGGCGTGCCCGTGGGGCGGCCGCAGACGGTGGTCGTGGACCTGACGGGCCGTTGGCTCGGGCCCGAGCGCGAGGTGCGCATCGTCACGAACATGCGCATCTACTGGGATCAGGCGCTGATCGGAAGTGCCGGCGAGAACGTCGAGACGCGCACCGAGGTTCTCTCGCCCCAGGCCGCGGAGCTGCGCTTTCGTGGCTTCTCGGAGGAGCTGGCGTCCAAGGGTGTGGCGCCGACGCGCTTCGACTACGACAGCGTGACGTGGGCGGCTCCGTGGAAAGCCTTTCCCGGCCGCTACACGCGCCTCGGTGACGTCGCTCCGCTGCTTCACCCCGGGGACGATCTCTTCGTGTTCTCGCGCCCCGGCGACGAGATCGCGCTCCGTTTCGACGCCCGCTTCCTCGAGCCGTTGCCGCAGGGGTGGAAGCGCACGTTCCTGCTCTACACCGATGGCTTCAGCAAGGAGATGGACATCAACTCCGCGACGCCCGACAGGCTGCATCCGCTGCCTTTCCACGGCATGACACGCTACCCCTACGGTCCCGAGGAGAGCTTCCCGCTGACGGCCGAGCTCGCCGAGACGATGGAGCGCTACAACACCCGGATCGTGGGGGACGAGATCCCCTCCATCGATTGGGCGATCCTCGCGGCCTGGCGGCGCGCCCGGATCGACGCAGGCTATTGACTTGACGACGCTCCGATACGCGGCCGCCGCCTGCCAGACCGATCTCGAGAACCCGGTCGAGCGCGGCCAGATGCGCCGCAACACCGACCGCATGCTGCAGATGATCGATTCGGCGGTCGTTGGCGCGGCCCCGTTCCTGCCCGTGCGCCTCGTCGTCTTTCCCGAGTTCGCCCACGCGGCGCCGGTCTTCGAGACCGTGGCCGAGCTGCGCGAGAAGCTCGCGGTCGCGATCCCTAACGAGCACACCGAGAAGCTGCACGCGAAGGCGAAGGAGCACGACATCTACATTCAGAGCGGCTCGATGCTCGAGGTCGATGCCCAGTACGACGGCGCCGTCTTCAACACGACGTGCCTGATTGGCCCCGAGGGAATCCTCTACAAATACCGCAAGGTCAACACGTGGATTCCGTACGAGGTGCACACGAGCCCCCACGACATCGAGGGCTACTCGGAGCCGTTGTTTCCCGTCGCCGACACGCCGATCGGCCGCCTCGGCTGCGCGATCTGCTACGACTGGCTGTTCCCCGAGGCGCTGCGCCAGCTGGCGGCGAACGGCGCCGAGGTGTTGGTCCGCGTCTCGGCGTACATGGACCCCTGGGGGGCCACGCCACCGATGGACTGGTGGACGGTCGTCAACCGCTGCCGGGCGCTCGAGAACATGACCTACGTCGTCGCCGCCAACCAGGGGGCCAGCCTCAAGCACTACCCGCCGTACTCCTGGCCGGGCGGTAGTCAGGTCGTGGACTTCGACGGTCGCTTGTTGGCAGAGGCATCGCCCGGGCCCGGCGAGCGGATCGTCGTGGCGCCGATCGACATCGGGGCGCTTCGGCACGAGCGCGAATCGCGGTCCGGTCACCACATGCTCGCGCACCTGCGAACGAGCGCGTATCCGGTTTATGGGCAGCGGGCCTATCCACCCGATCTCATGGTCCCCGGCGAGCTCTCGTACGAGCGGAACATGGATCTGATCGCCGAGGCGAAACGCCGGGGTTCGAAGTAGGCGATGGCAGCAGCGGACTTCGCCTCGGCTCCAGAAACGAACGGAAAGGAGAGAAGGCTATGGCGGAAGCGCAAGCGGTCGTCGACTACGACGCCGAGTGGGATGCGAAGGACAACCGGGGCTCGTTCTCGTTGAAGTTCGCCGGAGGCAAGCGGACCCGCTTTCAGACCTCGGACGGCATGGAGTTCATCGCGATACTCAACCTGCTACAAGGCGAGAAGACCATCTTCGCGAAGCCGCCGCTCTTGACGACGAAGCCTTAGCAGCCCGCGGGGCGCCCGCCGCCGTTGCCGAAATGTCAGCGGACGCGGGTCAGTCGACGGATCAGGTCGGCCCGCTCGGGGTGGCTCGCGATCAGCTCCTCGCGCACACCGGCTTCGTAGTCGAGGTCGTCGTAGCCGGGAGCCATCGTCGTCCCCATCAGCGCGAAGCGTCCGCCCTCGACCAGTCGCGAACCCAGACGCCGCGCGCGACGACGTGCTGCACGCGCTGCCCCCTTGCCAGATCGTGTCCAAGGACGAGGGTCTCGCTCGAGCCGTCGGCGTGGAGTTGGAGGAGCTCGACGGCGTCTCCCAGATAGAAGTGGTACACCTCGTCGGTCGGGAGGCGATGCAATGCCGAGAAGGAGTTCGGGTCGTCCGACAGCAGGTAGTAGATCGCCGTCGAGAGCCGCTTCTCTCTCCCGTAGCGGGGCGGCAACGCGCTGGGGGCCAGGCTCTCGTCGGCTTCGAACGTCTGCCGGTACAAGCCGCCTTCGCCGGGTAGCGGTCGCAGCCCGAGCGCCTCGGCGATTGACTCGGCCGTCAGCCTCGGCACGTCAGTAGATCTGGTGACACATTACGCCACCGTCGACGATCAGCTCGGCGCCCGTGACCCAGCTCGCGGCGGGAGAGGCGAGGAACAGGCACGCGTCGGCGACGTCCTCGGCGCGCCCCAGCCGCCCGAGCGGCGCCGCCTTTCCGTACCTCTCGACGCCGTCCGGCCAGTCTTCCTCGAGGCCCTCGCGCCAGATCAGGCCTGGCGAGACGGCGTTGACGCGGATTCCCCGAGGGCCCAGCTCCAGGGCCGCCGCGCGCGTGTGCATGAGCACCCCGGCCTTCGCGGCAGCGTAGTGGCTGTGCATCGGAGCCGGGTTGCTGGCTTCGATCGACGCGACGTTGACGATGGCGCCTCGGCGTTCCGCCGCGATCATCGCCTTCGCGGCGGCCTGCGTGCACAGGTGCACGCTCTTGAGGTTGGCGTCGACGACCTGCTCCCATTCGGCCTCGCTCATCTCGAGCAGATCGTGGAGCGGGTAGATGCCGGCGTTGTTGACCCAGACGTCGGGCGGCCCCAACTCGCCGACGCAACGCTCGACCAGACGCGTCACGCCCGAGGTGTTGGTGAGATCCGCCTGGACGGTCATGCTGCGCCCGCCCGCCCCTCGGATCCCGTCGGCGATCCGCCCGGCACTCTCCTCGCTGCTCCGGAAATGGACGACCACGCTCCGCTCCGGCGGCGGCGAAGCGGCGCGCCACGCCGGCTCCGATGCCCGTCCCGGCTCCGGTCACGACGCAGACCCGCCCGCTGAAATCGAGCAGCTCCTGGGGTCTCCGCCGCGTGATGCTCGCCTCGCGAAAGCCTTTCCGGCGGGCGGGCTCAAGCGCAGCGATAGACGAGGGAGTTGATGTTCATCCCCGCTCCCACCGACGCGAAGATGACGTTGTCTCCATCGTGGAGGGTGTGGTCTTCGAGCTTCCCGCGCAGAATCAGATCGAGCAACGTCGGCAGCGTGGCGACGGAGCTGTTGCCCAGCCAGGAGACCGTCATCGGCACCAGCCGGTCCGTCTCCAGGGTCGTTCCGCAGTGACGAGCCAGCCGCTTCGCGATCGCCCGGTCCATCTTTCCGTTGGCCTGGTGAATCAGAATCTTGTCGATGGCCCCGAGCTCGAGCCCCGCCTTCTCGAGGCTGTCGACCATCACGCCGGGGACGTTCGTCAGCGCGTACTCGTAGAGCTTTCGGCCGCGCATCTTGAGATACAGCGCTTCGCTGCGGCAAGCGGGGTCGTACGTCCGGTCCATCTTCAACAAGCGCGCGTGCTCGAGAGTGTCCGACCGCGTTGCGTGGGTCAGGACGCCGACGGGTCGCTCCGACTCCCGCGCCTCCAGCACGATGGCCCCGGCGCCGTCCGCGTAGATCATGCTGTCCCGGTCGTGCGGATCACAGACGCGCGACAACGTCTCCGCGCCGATCACGAGGGCGCGCTGCGCGTCCCCAGAGCGAAGGTAGTAGTTCGCCTGGATCACGGCCTGCAGCCAGCCGGGACAGCCGAAGGGCAGGTCGTAGGCAACGCACGCAGGGTTGTTGACCTCGAGCCGCTCCTTGACGCGGGCGGCGAGCGTCGGGACCATGTCTGAGCGGCGATTGTCGGCGAGAACGTCACCGAAGTTGTGGGCGACGATGACGTAGTCGAGCAGCTCCTGGTCGCCGCCCCAAGCTTCGAGCGCCGCACGCGCCGCGGCGAGAGCCATGTCCGAAGCCACCAGATCATCGGTGACGTAGCGTCGCTCCGTGATCTCGGTGATCTCGCCGAACTTCCAAACCGTCTTCTCGTTCTGCGTGTGATCGATCGGTGCGCCTTCGGCGTCGAAGAACCGGTGCTCGAGGAACTCGTCGTTCGGCACTCTTCGGGTCGGGATGTAGCAGCCGCTCCCGACGATCACGGAGTAGTGTTGCTTGGCTGGCATCGCTGAGCGTTGTGAGGTGATCTCTTCTAACAACAACAAAACAAGCTACTTAGGATGACGAATCGCTGCCCCCCTCTCGAAAGCGACCCTCACCCACTAGCGGCCCCAGACAGCGGGATGCTATCTGCCAAGTTTACTCCGACTTACCGCCCGGTAGGTTGGACGCTCATGGAAGCGTCATCCTGAGGGAGTGCAGTCAGGAGCGCGACCGAAGGATCCGCCAGCTCCTCGTCATCAATGGCACTCGAAAGGACATGGACCGCCTACCAGGCGAGATTGAAGACAAAGCCCCCGTCCCCATCTGACGGGTAGAATCCCGGCATTCGCTAGGACAAACCAATGTCCCTCGCCGCCGGAACCCGGCTCGGCCCGTACGAAGTCACCGCCCAGATTGGCGTGGGCGGCATGGGCGAGGTGTATCAAGCGACCGACACGAAGCTGAAGCGCCTGGTCGCCATCAAGGTGCTGCCTGAAGCCGTCGCCGCCGATACGGATCGCCTGGCGCGGTTCCAGCGCGAAGCCGAAGTGCTGGCGTCCCTGAATCACCCCCACATCGCGGCGATCTACGGCCTCGAGGACGCCGGTGGCGCGAAGGCGCTCGTGATGGAGCTGGTCGAGGGTGAAGATCTCGCCGAGCGCCTGACGCGCGGCGCGATTCCCGTCGACGAAGCCATCGCCATCGCGAAGCAGATCGCCGAGGCCCTCGAAGAGGCTCACGAGCACGGCATCATCCACCGCGACCTGAAGCCGGCGAACGTCAAGGTCCGCGAAGACGGGACGGTGAAGGTGCTGGACTTCGGCCTGGCGAAGGCACTCGAACCGGCCGGCACATCCTCATCGCCGGATTTGTCCCAATCCCCGACGCTGGCGTCGCCCGCGATGTCGCAGGCCGGGATCATCCTCGGGACCGCGGCGTACATGAGCCCGGAGCAGGCCCGGGGCAAGGTTGTCGACCGTCGCGCCGACGTGTGGGCATTCGGCGTCGAGCTCTACGAGATGCTCACGGGCGGACGCGCGTTTCCTGGCGAGGACATGACGGACACGCTGGCGGCGGTCGTCAGGAGCGAGCCATCGTGGGACGCCCTGCCCGCGGCATTGTCGCCCACGCTGCGTGTGTACTTGCTCCGTTGCCTGCACAAGGACCCGAAGCAACGCCTGGGTGACATCCGGAACATGAGGCTAGCTCTCGAGGGCGCGTTCGACGTTACGAGCCCGCAGGCGGTGGAATCCGTTGGGGCGGAAGAAACTCCGTGGCGACGGACGAGATCGTGGGCGCTGCCGGCGTTAGTGGCCGTGACCAGCGGCATCGCGGTCTGGAACCTCAAACCAACGCCCCCGCAGCCAGCTCTCCCGGTGTCACGCACGGTCGTGGCCTTGCAGGCCGACGAAACGATTCTGCCCAACGCACTCGGGCCACTGACCTTGTCTCCGGATGGCTCCCTGATGGTCTATGCCGCGCAAGTGGGAAACGATCCGGTGCGTCTTTATCTTCGGCGCATGGATAGCCTGGAGCACACGGCACTCTCAGGAACCGACGGGGCGGACAGCCCATTCCTTTCTCCCGACGGACAGTGGCTGGGCTTCTTTGCGGGAAGGGAACTGAAGAAGGTCCCGATCACGGGCGGTACCGCGCTGACCATCTGCAGCACGGCTGACCGCGGCATGGGGGCGCGCTGGGGACCCGATGACCACATCATCTTCGGCTCGGTCGGCGGGTCCGGACTCCTGCGGGTGTCGGCAGAGGGCGGGACGCCCGAGCCCCTCACGTCGCGGGATGCTGGCTCGCAAGGCGTCTGGCAGGGTTGGCCGGAGATTCTGCCCGGGGGCCAGGAGGTGCTGTTCGCGACCGCTACCGGGTCCGACAGCGACGTGGCGATCGTGGCCCAGCGGCTCGATACGGGCGAGCGGAAGGTCCTGATGCAGGGCGGCTCCACCCCCCGTTACGCTTCCACGGGGCATCTGGTCTACAACCAGGCTGGAACCGTGATGGCCGTTCCACTCGATCTCGATCGGCTGGAGGTCTCTGGTTCTCCGGTGCCGGTCGTGGAAGGCGTTCGCTCCCCCTCTGATGCCCTTCGCGCAGGGCACTTTGCCATCTCCCGAACGGGGACCCTGGCCTACATCGCGGGTTCCGCTGAGGAATCGATGAGCCGACTCGTCTGGGTGGACCGCCAGGGTGTGGCTGAGCCCTTGTCCGCTCCCCCTCGGAGCTACGAGTTTCCCCGGGTGTCGCCCGACGGCCAGTGGGTAGCCGCCGGAATTGCCGAGGATGAGACCCATGTCTGGGTGTACGAGATCCTCCGCACGCGGCTCACCCGCCAGACCTTTGGGCCAGGAAACAATACCGTTCCCCAGTGGTCGCACGACGGGAAGCGGTTCGCCTTCGTTTCAACTCGCGAAGGTCCACCATTGAGCATCTTCTGGCAGCTGGCCGATGGCGGCGGTGGCTTGGAGAGGTTGACGACGTCTGACTATCAGACTTCGCCGGCATCGTTCTCTCCGGACGGGCAACTGCTGGCGTTCATCGAAGACCACCCGGAGGCCGGGCGCGCAATCAGGGTGATGCGTCTCGAGGGTCGCGAGGTGGAGACGTTCCTACAGAGCGGCTATGAGGAAACGGCACCGAAGTTTTCCCCTGACGGCAACTGGATGGTCTACACCTCGACCGAGTCGGGCCGGAGGGAGGTTTACGTGCAGCCGTATCCAGGGCCAGGCGGCAAGTGGCAGATTTCGAGCGACGGAGGCCAGGAACCGGTGTGGAACCCGCAAGGCGGTGAGCTGTTTTACCGCAGCGGGAATCGGATCATGGCGGTGGCCGTGGAGACGGACGATGGCTTTGCAGCGGGAACGCCTCGAATGCTCTTTGCAGGACCGTACCAGCCGACTGATGCCAGCTTCCCCTGGTACGACGTCAGTCCAGACGGACAGCGATTCCTGATGCTGGAGCCCGTCGGGTCGCAGGCCGGGGGCACACAGATCGTCGTCGTGCAGAACTGGGTCGAGGAGCTGAAGCGGCTGGTGCCGACGAACTGATGCCTCTCGCCGCCAGAACCCGCCTCGGCCCGTACGAAGTCACCGCCCAGATCGGCGTGGGAGGGGGGGCAGGGGCCCTCGTGGTCCGCCGCCTCATCTGGCCCGCGTCGGCGTGGTCACGTGTATGGCGGATAGTAAACAGCACGTTCCCTCACGCACTGTGGATGGAAACATGAACTCACCCTTGGCCCGCGCTGCATTAGTCGCCATCGTGGCCGTTGCCCTGGCGATCGGATGCGACTCGGAGACGGCCCGCAGCGAGACAGCGGACACAGAACGTGCCGAGACGGCAGGACAAGGGGCCGAAGCGACTGACGCGACCCGGCTCGAGGCAAGAGACGCCTCCGAGACCGTGAAGGCGGGAGACTTCGAGAAGCCCGACACGCCGCTCATCGCTCCAAGCTCGACGCGCACACCCAGACACGGGACCATCGACGTCGAGACATTCGAGATCGTCGGGCAGTTGAAGCAAAGGGCTCCACAGCTGGGCGCCCCCATCAAAGACGCGACGATCTACGTCGACACCGCCACACGTGGTGCTGAGAAAGTTCAATCCGACGACAACGGCATGTTCCGTGTCTCCGTCATATACGGTGAGTTTCGGCGCCTGCGGATTGAGGCGCCTGGTTTTGTCGGTGAGGAGCGATCCCGCGACACTCTGATCGGGTGGCTCTCCAAGTCTGCCGAGCGCCGAACCAAGGAACAGGTTGTCTACCTCAATCCCGGCATCGAGGTGGAGGGAACTGTTGTCGCCGATGGCGAGCCGCTCGCAGATGTCTCGGTGCGATGCGTGAGTCAGGGCATCAACGGCATTCCAAGTCTCGCCGCGAGCGGGGTGACCGACGGCACAGGTTCGTTCCGAGTCGGATGTCCTCGCGAGCGCGTCAAACTGCTCGCTGTCCATGCGGGGTACCAGCATGGTGTGACTGACTGGATCGACCTGAGACAGTCTCCTGACGCCACGCATCAGATCAGACTAAGGCGCGGCGCGCGCCTCTCGGGGCGCGTGTTGGGGGCAGACCGTCGTCCGCTCTCTCAGGCCACGCTCTCCATCTCGGTCCCCGGTGCGCCGACGGTCATGCACAGCTAGGAGGAGTGGCGACTTTAACTTGAACCCGGACCGTTCTGGAGGCTGTCCGAATCGGATGGCTCGTTCGACTACGGACCGGTCTCTGGGCGGCTGGAGATACGCGCCGAAGCGGACGGCGCCAAGGGCGGCGTCACGTTGGACGTGAAGGGTTTCGAGGACATATATGTCGAGATCGTAGTCCGGTGATCGGGCTCCGGATGTGTGGGGCGGGTTGAGGCTCCGTCCGCACGTGTACAACACGATGGAACACGTCGAGCGAGCCGTCCGAGGGGTAAAGGCCATCATGGCCTGAGCCGGCCGGCGAGCGCTTCCAAGCAAAAGACGCTGCTGCCCCACGGCACGTTCAGCCACGATACGCTCACGCCACTGTTTCAAGGCCCCTACGTTGCGTCGGCACCAGGGCGCGCGCACCGCAAGGTCCGCTCTCCACTTGTCCGGCCGAGTCACGCGGCGATCGCTATACTCTGACCGCTCTGATGTCTGTTCGATAACCACGGCGCTCGCACAGGGAAGAAGGCGTGACCCTCTCGGCCGGAACCCGGCTCGGCCCGTACGAAGTCGCCGCCCTCATCGGCGTGGGCGGCATGGGCGAGGTGTATCAGGCGAGCGACACGAAGCTGAAGCGCCAGGTCGCGATCAAGGTGCTGCCCGAGTCCGTCGCCGCCGATGTGGATCGCCTGGCGCGGTTCCAGCGCGAAGCCGAAGTGCTGGCCTCGCTGAATCATCCCCACATCGCGCAGATCCACGGGCTCGAAGAAGGGGCCGTCATCTCGTGGCTCTCTCTCCCGACGGCACCCGCCTGGTCTATGTCGCCAACCTGCAGCTGTACCTGCGCGAGATGGACCAGCTGGAGGCAGCACCCATCCGTGGCACCGATCTGACCCCAACAACCCCTTTCTTCTCCCCCGACGGTCAGTGGGTTGGCTTTTATGCTGACGGCAACCTCAGGAAGGTCTCCGTGACAGGCGGGGCACCGGTGACCCTGTGCGAGGCCGCCAATCCATGGGGAGCGAGTTGGGGAGCCGACGACACCATCGTCTTCGGGCAGGGTCCGGAGGGCATCCTTCGTGTATCGGCCAACGGCGGCACGCCCGAAGTCATCATCTCCATGGACTCCGATAAGAACGAGTTGGGTCATGGGCCGCAGATGCTGCCGGATGGGAAGACGCTGCTCTTCACGCTTCGGACAAGTCCAGCATGGGACGAATCTCAGATCGTGACGCAGTCGCTCGAAACCGGTGAACGGCGGATTCTGATAGAGGGAGGCAGGGATGCCCGCTACGTTCCCACGGGGCACCTGGTTTACGCGCTGGAGGAGACGCTCTTGGCGTTGCCCTTCGATGTCGCGCGGCTGGAGGCGACCGGCGGTCCGGTTCCCGTTGTGGAGGGAGTCAGGCGTGTCCAAACCGCAACCGGTGCGGCTCAGGCCAGCTTCTCCGCTTCTGGTTCCCTCGCCTATGTCTTGGGTGGTGCTGCTACGGCCAGCAGAGAATTCGTGTGGGTGGATCGGGAAGGCCGCGAAGAACCGGTAGCGGCGGTGCCGCAGGATTACGGAGAATTCACATTGTCTCCCGATGGCACGCAGGTCGCTGTCCGCGTCTACGCCGACAACGCCGACGACGTGTGGATCCATGACCTGGTGCGCAACACCCAGACGCGCCTGACGTTCGATCCCGCCGGGAGGCTTCGCCGGTCTGGACCCCGGACGGCCAGCGAGTGGCATTCTGGGGCGACGGGCTTCCACTGTCCTGGAAGGCTGCCGACGGTACCGGCGATGCCGAGCCGCTCGTCGAGAATCCGACCAGCGGAGATCCAAATGCCTTCTCGCCCGACGGAACCGTGCTGGTATTCACCGATCGGTCGGGCGCTAGCTCTGATCTGGCCATGCTGTCGCTGGAAGGTGAGCGCGCCTCGACCCCCTTGCTGAACACGGGGTTTGTGGAACGCCATGCGGCCCTCTGCCCGATGGCCGTTGGATGGCCTACGAGTCGAACGAGTTGGGTCGATACGAGATCTACGTCCGACCGTTCCCGGATGTGAACGCCGGGCGCTGGCAGGTGTCGAGCGACGGTGGTAATTGGCCACTCTGGGCTCCGGACGGACGGGAGCTTCTCTACGTCGGTCCGCAGGCCATGATGAGCGTGGCCATCGAGACCGAGCCGACGTTTGCACTCGGCACGCGTGGACCCTTGTTCGACAAGGAGCCGTATTGGACACCCCCGTCCACAACCCGATACCGCCGCGTCGCCATTTCACCCGACAGCCAGCGGTTCCTGTTGCTCAAGGCAGGGGGACCGGAAGGCGATGCTCCGCCGCCAAGCATCGTCCTCGTCCTCAACTGGTTCGAGGAGCTGAAGCGCCTCGTGCCCAGCAACTGAACCCGCCTACCAGGCGAGATAGAAGACGCAGCACTCGTCTCCGCTGCAGCGGCAGGTCACCTCCGCGACCCGGATCGGGCCGGGGACCTTCATCATATCGAGCGCTCCCTCGTAGTAGCCGCGCGCGCTCGCGCACAGGACGGGCGAATACTCGGGGTAATCCTCGAGCCGAATCCGGCCCGAACGCTCGCCGTCCTGCTCGTAGACGGATCGCCCGAAGTTCATGAAGCGGCGATGCAGCAGAGCCATCTGCTCGAAGAAGCGGTGCGGCTCGTCCACCACGAAGCTCTTGTAGACACCGCCGAGGTTCAGCTCGGCCGAGTGGCGTCCGAGGACGCGGAAGATCTCGGTCTCGTGGCCACCGGCTTCGGCCGCGATCGCCCGGTCGATGGCGACCATCTGCGAGAGGGGAACCCACTCGGTCGCCAGGCCCTCCCGCCGCACGCGTGCCCCGTTCCCGCCGTCCAGCCGACCTGCCACGGCCTCGCGCCCGCCGGGCAGCTCACGATCGGCCCAGCTGAGATGCGCTTCGAGGACACCGCCCTTGACGCATGCCTCGCCGATCAGACTCTCCCGGTCGCTCATGGCGACTCGAGCAGCCGCTCGATCAGGCGCGTGACGAGCTCGGCCTGAGCCGGAATCAACTTGCGGACGGCTTCATCCGGCCGAAAGAACTCCGCCCGATTGACCTCGGGGAAGCTCCTTCGCTGCCCCGAGCGAGGCGGCCATTCCATCTCGAAGCTGTTGCTCGCCAGCAGCCGGGGATCGCAGTCGCCCTCGAACGCCCAGACCCTGACCCGCTTGCCGCTCGCCTGGATCACTTCTCCGAGATCGACGAGCTGTTCCTCACCGGGCGGCTCGAAGCTGGTCTCTTCCAGAAATTCCCGGCGCGCCGCCGTCACGGCCGCTTCGCCGGAGTCGACGAGACCCTTGGGGACACTCCAGCTCCCGAGGTCCTTCCTCTCGAAGTACGGACCACCGGGGTGCACCAGCAGCACCTCCAGCCCCTCATTGCGCACACGATACATGAGCAGCCCTGCGCTGAGCATCCGAGACATTCGATCACGGCCGCTGTCGTCGTGGCGAGTGTCGTATCCTTAGGGCACGCTTTTTTTCGGCTGCCTCGGAGGGATCGAGAATGGCGAAGAGTGCCTGCGCCTCGCGCACATCGAACCACAGCGGCGGTGAGCCGCTGAGGAGGAGGAGGACGTGACCGGCGTCGAGCTGGCAGTGCTCGTCGTGGCGCTCGCGGGTGTCAGCCTCGCTCTCCTCTTTCTCGGCCGCGGATACTTCGCGTGGCTCGTCCCGGCACTCGCGCTGCTGGGTGTCGCGGGCTATCGGCAAGGCGCCTCCCAGGACGCCTTGACGGTCGCCGGCGTGGTGGTGGCCATCCTGGCCGTCCTGTTCGGTGTCCCGCCGATCCGGCGCTTCCTGGTCTCCGGCATCGTGATGAAGATCGTGGCGGGGGTGCTGCCGCGCATGGGCAACACCGAGCGGACCGCACTGGAGGCCGGAACGGTGTGGTGGGACGGGGAGCTGTTCTCGGGCGCGCCGCGCTGGCGGCGGCTGCTCGACTTCCAGCCGCAGAAGCTGTCGGAGCGGGAGCGCGCCTTCCTCGACGGGCCCGTGGAGGAGTTGTGCCGTCGCCTCGACGACTGGCAGATCAACCAGGACGGGGACCTGCCTCCCGAGCTGTGGCGCTTCCTCAAGGAGAAGGGCTTCCTCGGGATGATCATCCCGGAGGAGTACGGCGGTCTCGGTTTCTCCGCCATCGCGCACTCGGCGGTGGTCGTGAAGCTGTCGAGCCGCAGCGTCACGGCGGCCGTGACGGTCATGGTGCCCAACTCGCTCGGTCCCGCGGAGCTACTGCTCCACTACGGAACCAAGGAGCAGAAGGATCGGCTGCTGCCGCGCCTCGCCCGCGGCGAGGAGATCCCGTGCTTCGCACTCACCGGCCCTCAAGCCGGCAGCGACGCGGCCGCGACGCAGAGCACCGGCGTCGTGTGTCGCGGCAGCTACGAGGGGCGCGAGGTGCTCGGGATGCGCCTCAACTGGCGCAAGCGCTACATCACGCTCGGTCCCGTCTCCACGTTGATCGGCCTCGCCTTCAGACTGCTCGATCCCGATCACCTGATCGGCGAGCGCGACGACGTGGGGATCACCTGCGCGTTGATCCCGGCGCAGCTCCCCGGAATCGCCATCGGGAAACGACACGACCCGATGGGCATCCCGTTCCACAACGGCCCGAACACCGGGACGGACGTGTTCGTGCCGCTCGACTTCATCATCGGCGGTCGCGACGGCGCCGGCCAGGGCTGGCGCATGCTGATGGAGAGCCTCGCCGCGGGCCGTTCGATCTCGCTGCCGGCCCTGTCCGTCGGCGCGGCTCAGCTCGCGACCCGCGTGGTGGGGGCCTACGCGACGATCCGCGAGCAGTTCGACACCCCAATCGGTCGCTTCGAGGGCATCGAGGAGCCGCTGGCCCGGATCGGGGGCATGACGTACGTGATGGACGCCGCGAGGACCCTCACGGCGGGCGCCGTCGACGCCGGGGAGAAGCCGTCCGTCGTTTCCGCGATCGCCAAGGCGTACCTCACCGAGGGGATGCGCAGCGTCCTGACCGACGCGATGGACATCCGTGCGGGGGCCGCGATCTGCCGGGGCCCAAAGAACATCCTGGCGCGCGCCTACATCGCCGCCCCGATCGGCATCACCGTCGAGGGCGCCAACATCCTCACGCGCTCGATGATCATCTACGGGCAGGGAGCGATCCGCTGTCACCCGTTCGTTCAGGACGAGATGCGCTCGGTCGCCGACGGAGATCTGGCGCGCTTCGACCGGGCCTTCTTCGGTCACGTCGGTTTCGTCTTCAAGAGCGCCGCCCGCGCGTTCGTGCTGGCGCTGACTGGCGGGCGCCTGGCTCGCCCGACAGGAGGGATCAGCGGGGCGTACCTCGGGAAGCTGTCTCGCATGAGCGCCGCGTTCACCCTCGTCTCCGATGCGGCGATGGGCATCCTTGGTGGCCGCCTGAAGCGCAAGGAGAAGATCAGTGGTCGCCTCGCCGACGCGCTGGCGTGGCTCTACCTCGGCTCGGCGGCCGTCAAGCGCTACTGGGACGGCGGACGTTCGAGCCGCGACGAGCCCTACGTGCGCTGGGCAGGCGATCAGGCGCTCTACGAGATCGAGGAGGCGCTCGCAGGGATCCTCGACAACTTCCCGAACCGACTCGTCGCCGCTTCGCTACGAGTTGCGATCTTCCCACTCGGCAGACGCTACCGGCCGCCGAGCGATCGACTCGGTGGCCAGGTGGCCCGCTCGCTGCTCGAGGACCGGGAGGGCCGCCTCGGCCTCACGCGCGACATGTTCGTGCCGCCGCCCGACGAAGAAGGTCTGGGCAAGATGGAGGCCGCGCTCGGGAAGGCGGCGCGCGCGCTCGCGATCGAGGCCAGGATCCGCGACGCCGTTCGCGATGGGCGCATCGACCGGGCCCCGGGCGACGACCTCGTCGAGCTGGCTCTCGCGGCGGATGTGATCAGCGACGACGACCGCGAGGCGATCCGGGCCGCGGACGAAGCCCGCGCAGAGGTGATCCGGGTGGACGCTTTCGAAGCCGAAGAGTTCCTCGGCATGCGCCGATGAGTCGGCGCTCGTCGCCGTAGCCGCGACGCCGTCCCGGCTCAGTCCTGCGGTCGGACCGTGCCGCCTCCGGAAGTGCTGACGCTGACGCTCGGGCTGCCGATGTACGCGACCCGGCTCGGCCCGCTCAGCGATCCCTCGAGTCGCTCACTCACCTTGACTACGGCGTGCGAGACCCCCGACATCACAACGTGGGTCACCTGCGTCGTCAGTTGCGCGGCCTCGTAGGCACTGACGCCCGAGATGAAGAGGTCCTGGCGGTCGGCTCTCCCCTCCGCGACGACCGAGGACACGCCGCCGATCTCCACGAGGAAACGCCGAGCATCGACGCCATGGACCTCGGCAGTCGTCACGCCCGAAACGCGCAGCTCGTCGAGGTCACGCACGGTGACGTGATACTCGAGCTGAACGGCGCCCCGGATCTCGCCCTTTGTTTCCAGGTGAAGCACGCCGCCGCGAACCTCGGACACGAGATGCGGCAGGATGTTCTCGTTGGCCGTGATGCTCAGCGTTTCCGCGCTTCCGTGCTCCACCACGAGATGGCCCAGACCGGACAGCGAGATGCCGGCGAAGTCTCCTACCTCCCGCGTCTCGGTCACAACCCGGCCCGAGGCGTGGATCGTGGTGTGGCCATCTGAGGGTCCGACGAGCGAGCCTACACAGGCGGTTGAAAGCAGCGCGCTTGATGCGAGAGCGAGAGCTGATCGATTCATTGCGACCTCCACCAGGCGGGATTGCAAAGCACTTGCCAGGCCGGGTGGTCGAAAGCTCCGGGCGATTCGCTCGATGCGAGTACCCGCGAGAGTCACCGGGCGTCCGCAAGTCGGAGGCGCGTCCAATCTTCGGAGCGCCGGTCACCGCGTGAAGCTGAGTCCCCGGACAGGCTCCGCTGGAATTGTCTAGCGGCTGTCGGCCTCGTCTGGCGTCGAGGGCTTCTCGCGTTTCGGCGGGGGCGCCCGCGAGGTGATGAGGCGGACCGTGTCGACGAGTCTGTACGCAGCCTCGGGGATCGGCGTTCGCGGTGTCTTGACCAGCTCCCAGGGATCGACCTCCTCCCCGTAGACCTCGCGGTTGGCGTTGTGGTCGGGGCGCACGGTGGCGCCTTCGAGCGAGATGCCGGCGAAGATACCGCGCGTCTTGGCGTAGGTCAGGACCTCGGCATCGAGAATTCCGTCCGTCGCGGCCTTGGCTCCGGGTCCTACGGCGATCGTCGCGTCGCCGCCCAGAGTGAGCTTGCCCTTGAGCAGGTAGTCCATCCCGCGCATCATCACCAGCACGATGTCGGCCGATTGGCCGCCGAACTGGAGACCGCCGCTGATGCCCTTGAGGCTGATCATGAGCGGTGGTGCCCAGCGACTCTCGAGCTCGGAGCGGCACACCACGGCCCCGCGCCCGTAGCGTGCCCCGAAGCCCGCCGCAAACTTCTTCACGCCGGGAACGACGGCCACACACGTCGCCCGCCCCAGGATGTTGGCGGGAATCCAGTCCGGATTCTCGAGGGCCTTCAGCAGCACCTTGTTGCAGCTGCTCAGCCGCTTCGTGAACTTGTTGTCCGGCGATGGTACGAACTGAGGCGTGTCCAGCTCCAGCTCCGAACGGACGTCTTCCCACAGCGCGACGACCTTCGGGGCGTAGAGCTCCCGGTGGAGTTGCCGATCGCGGTCGACCAGCAACATTCTTCGCATGCTCTCGCGGGCGGCGACATCATCGCCCAGGGCCAGCTGGGCCAGCGAGAGATGCAGGTAGGCATCGGCCAGCAGGATCCGACGCAGCTCGAGGTCGCGCACCCGGTCCATGCGGCGCACCGCGTTCTCGAGCCGCACGACGGCTGCGTCGAAGCGGGCGCTCTGGTAGAGCGCCTTGGCCTCTTCGAGCTCGCGTCGCTCCTCCTGGGCACCTTGCGGCCACGCCGGGATCGCGATCGAGAGCGCAGCGACGATGACCGCGAGCCGAGGTACGAGGTTCATATGAACGCCTCCCTGGGGTCCATGAAGGAGCAAGACGCTTGCCAACAGCGCCGGGTCCGATTCCGGGCAGCGTGGCTCAGTCGGGCGTTTTGCCAACACGAAGTACGCGTGGAACTTACCAGGAACCTGGATCACGTCGCCCACCCGGGCCGGCCCATTGCACCGCGCTCCGGAAACCGTTGACGGGCTCTGCTTTCCGGGCAGCGCCGTCCTTCATCGCTCTCTTTCGAGGTCGACCACGAGCGTATGGTTGCGCCCCTCCTCGATCGTGATCGGAATGCGGCGAGTCTGGTATCCGGGGCGAGAGGCCTGCACGATGTGGTCGCCGACGGCAAGCCGTTCGATGCGAACGGGAGTCTGGAGCTCGGGCCCGTCGTCCACTCTCACCATCGCCCATGTTGCCGATCCCAGCAAGAGGCTCCCATATCCGGGGAACCGGTGGTCGAAGCTCCGCGCTATCCCGGGCAGCAACTGGAGCCGCTCCCGATGCGTGCGGCCGTCGTCCGCCCGAAGCAGAAGCTCGTGCGGGCCCGGTTCCAGGTCTGAAACGGAGCGCGGTGTGCGTCCGAGCAAGACCCCATCCAGCCGAACTTCCGCCTCGGGCGTGCTCGTGATGGTCAGGGTCGCGGGCAGGATCGAACCGCCGGGGGATTCCGCCGGCGCGGACGCCGCGCTCGCCGGTGGCACCGGATCAGGTGTGGTGGAGCGCGAGGGAGGTGGCGGAGACGCGCCGGATGTCGAAGGTGCCGGCGTCGGCTGTGTAGCCCGTGTCGACGCGCGTGGCGTCGAAACCGCGCCGGGCTCTGCTGACTGAGTAGTCACGGTCTTCGTCGCTACATCCGGCGGTTCCGCCTCGACGGACGGCTGCTCGGAAGAAGCAGCGGGAGAAGCGGCAGGGGCGCTGGGTTGCGGCGTTTCGCACTCGGTGACCGGCGGCGGCGATACCCGAGGGGCCGCCTGTCTCGTCCCGAGCCAGTACAGGGCGAGCACCACGGCGACCGCGGCGACGCTGCCAACGAGGCGGCGGGACCCCGATTGCGCCCGACCCCCTCGTGGGCGCGGGAGCGCGGCTCCCCGATCCTCTGCGGCGATCGCCTCGCGCAGCCGCGCGGCGAGGGCCTCCATGTCCGGGATGCGCCGGTCGCGATCCCGCGCGAGCCCGGCTGTGATCGGCTCCGCCCAGCGACTCGGGACGGAAGTCCGGATGGTCTCCAGGGCGATCGATTCGGGGCGCATCAACAGGTCGTGCACGTAAGCCTGCAACGTGTCCTTTCTCCAAGGCAGCTTCCCGGTGAGCATCTGAAGGGCGACACGCGCGGAGATCCTCCCGCTCAGCTCTTGCGCTTGTGCACGCCGTACTCCTCGAGACGCTTGTAGAAAGTGTCGTGGGAGATCTTCAGCAGCTCGATGGCGCGGCGCCGATTCCCCTTCGTGAACTCCAGCGTCCGCAGGATGTGATCGCGCTCGACACCCTCGACGAGCTCGCGAAGCGGCCCCGGGGGGCCCGTCGTCCAGCTTGCCGGCGGGCTGGCCCCCGCTTCGTGACTCAGCAGCTCGCCAGGGAGGTCCTCCGGCGCGATCTCTTCGTGGTCCGTCAGACAGACCGCTCTCTCGACGACCTGCTGCAGCTCACGTACGTTGAGTGGCCATTCGTAGCCCCGCATGATCTCGAGGGCCTCGTCCGTGAAGCGCTTCGGCTCCCCGGGGTGACGCGCCAGAAAATGCTCGACGAGCAGCGGGATATCGTCGGGACGCTCGCGAAGCGGCGGGATGCGGACGACGTGACCCAGCCGTGCCAGCAGGTCCGAGCGGAAGCGTCCCGCCTCGATGGCCTTTTCGATGTCCCGGTTCGTCGCCGATACGACCAGGCAGTCGATGCGCCGCGGAGCGGTGTCGCCGACGCGGAACAGCTCCCCCGAGTCCAGGAAGCGCAGCAGCTTCGGCTGGACCCCCGGCTGAATGTCCCCGACCTCGTCGAGGAACAGGACACCCGTGTCCGCCATCTCGAGCCGCCCCTTCTTGTCGCGGCTCGCCTCCGTGAACGCGCCCTTGACGTGGCCGAACAGCTCGGACTCGATCAGCCCCGAGGCCAGGGCCGGAACCGGGACGGGAACATAGGGCCGCCGCTTGCGCTCGCTGCTCGCCGCGTAGGCTCGTGCGAAGAGCTCCTTGCCGGTGCCCGTCTCGCCCCGCAGCAGCACTCTCGCACCGGCCTGCGCGAAACGGCGGATCGAGTCGTAGGCGGCGACGAGCTTGGGGGAGCGACCCACGATCTCGTGGCGGAGCAGCTCGCCCTGAAGGAACTGCGCCCGCTCGTCGCTCTGCTGCAGCGCCGTGGTGGCGCGGACGTAGTCGCGGGCATGACGCAGAACCAGCGAGGCGTACAACGCGATGGCCGTCAGGAACTCCAGATCGTCCTTCGCGAAGCTGCGCGTCTTGGCGCGATGGTCGACCTAGATCATTCCCTCCACGGGCCGGCCGAGCGGGACGCACATGACGGACTGGATCTTGAACTTCTGGATGCTTCCGGCTCCCTCGAAGGTCTCGTCGCCCTGAACGTCGGATGCGAGGACCGCGAGCCCCGACTCCTGCGCGCGCCGCAGGACCGTGCGGCTGATCGGCCAGCGCGCCTCCGGAACGCTGAGATCGACGTTGTGCGCGGGGACCACGGCCCGGTAGCCGTCTGGATCGTGACGTGCCAGGACGCAGGCGCGTTCCGGGCCGAGGTGCTCGACGAACGCGTCCTGGATCGTCTGGAATATCTCCCTCGGGCTGCGCTGCTCGAGAAGCTGACGCCCGATGGCGTAGAGTGCCAGCAGGCGTTCGGACGGCGCCCGGATCGGCTGCTCCGGGTCGAGCGTGGCCTCCACCTGGCCGGCTTTGCTGAGGTCCGCCATCGTCAATCGCACCATGCGAGCATCTCGGAACGGTACTCGATTCAAGGCTGGCAGCGCGAGCGGGCGCGCTCGGGCATCGCGCGGGTGCCCCGAAAAACGGACACCGTCGCCTCGCTGTGTTCTGGTTCTTGGACTGTCAGTAGACCACTCTGCTTGGCAAGGCGGTGTTCGGCGTGCCGTCCGGGTGGCAAGCTCCTTGCTGCAACGTTCGTGCCCCGGCTTTCGGGGGGAGAGGTAGTCATGACAACGCGTTTGCGAGTCGTTGGAACGGCGCTCGTCGCCGTCGCCTGTGCCGTGGCTTCGGCCGCTCAGGAAGTCGACACGGTGCTCGGACCCGAGACGGAGAGCCACTTCTACGCGGCGGCGGTCGCCAAGCTCTCCGAAGTGGACTCGGACTTCGCGACCTACCTCGGGTTCAACCTCGGCTGGGTGTTCGACGAGAAGTTCAGCCTCGGCGCCGGCATCTACGGGCTGGCGCATCCGACCTCGCAACGCAACGTCGGCTACGGGGGCCTCTTGCTGGAGGGCTTCGTCTCAGGTACGAAGAGCATCCACTTCGGCGCGCGGGTTCTCGTCGGCGGCGGCTACACGGAGCCAGAGTACTCGTCGCGGCGCTCTGATCGCCGGGGCAACGAACGCGGTCGATCCTTCTTCGTCGCCGAGCCCGAGCTGTTGCTCCGCATCAACCTGTCGCAGTCGCTGCGGATCTCGCTGCCGGGCGGCTACCGATTCGTCGAAGGCGGGGGCAGCGTCACCGACGAGGCTTTGAGAGCGGCCACGGGCAGCCTCGCCTTCGCGATGCGCTTCTGAGTCGGCGACTGCAAACGCGGCCCTGAGGCAGAGGCGGAGGGTCTAAACTCCCCACGACCTGTGCCGAGCCCCGAGTGCGTCTTCCATTGAAGCCGAGCGTCTTCCGGGCGGGCCTCCGGCCCGACGGGTCCGTCCCGCAGGCAGCTGACCATTGACGGTCGAATTCGTTCCCCTCGACTGGATCTGGACGTTCCTGTTCATCGCCTTGATGGTCGTGTGCGGCGTCATCTTCTACAGGTTGGGCAAGCGCAGCGAGGCGGACTTCTTCCTCGCTGGCCGCGGGCTGCCGTGGTGGCTTCCGGCGACGTCGGTGTACGCCACCCACACGGCGACCGACACCCCCATGTGGATCGGCGGCACGATTTATCACTGGGGAATGCGGGGCATCTGGTACCCGTTCTTCACGGCCTGGTGCGCCATCTCCCCGTTTTTCTCGACGCGGATCTTCCGGCGCTCCCTCGCGATGAGCCAGGCCGAGTGGCAGGGCCTGCGTTTCTCGGGCCTCGGCGCCGAGCTGCTGCGGGGCTGGCTCGCCGGCTGGCAGACCTTCATGAACATGTTCGTGGTCGCGTGGGTCTCGGCGGCGATGGGGAAGGTCTGCGTCTACCTGTTCGACTGGCCGCCGTGGCTCGGCATCACGCTCTTCACGTCGATCTGTGCCATCTACGTGTTGAGCGCCGGCTACTGGGGCGTCGTCATGGCGGACTTTCAGCAGGGCCTGATCAGCTTCGCCGTGATCACGCTCGTATCTTTGTGGGGAATCGCCGAAGCCGGAGGCCCAGCGGAGATCGTGCACAAGCTCCACAGCCTGGGCGAGGGGTGGCGCGCGAACCCGTTTCATTTCGATGCCTTCTGGGGCATCGACCCCGAGAAGTTCTACGCCCTCGACCTGATCACGCTGCTGGTGATGGCCCTGCTCGGTGGCCTGGGAATGGGGAACTTCATCGATTGGTACCCCGAGGCTCAGCGGATCCAGAGTGCCCGGACCGTCCGCGACGCCGCCTATTCCATCTGGGCCGGCGGGCTGGCGACGATCTTCCGCAATTCATTCTGGGCGGTCTCGATCCTGGCTTTCTTCGTCTTGTTTCCCGGGATCACCAATGCGAGCGAATACGAGTTCGGCTGGTTCCGGCTCGGCTTCGACTACCTGCCGGCCGGACTCATCGGCATGCTCTTCGCGGCGATCATCGCCATCCACCTCTCGACGATCTCGACCCACCTGAATCTCGGCGCTCTCTACGCGACGCGTGACCTCTACCATCACTACGTCAACCCGCAGGCCGACGAGCGGAAGCTCGTCGGCGTCGGCCAGATCAGCACGCTGCTGCTGCTGATCGGCAGCTTCGTGCTCGGCCTGTCGATGGAGTCGATCACCGAGTGGCTGATCTTCGCGCTCTGGCTGCAGGCGGCCGGGATCTGGGTGCCTTCGATCCTGCAGGTCGTGTGGTGGCGCTTCAACTCTTGGGCGTTCCTCGCCAGCTGGATCGCGAACCTGTTGATGAGCTGGCTGGTGGTTTTCGTGCTGCCCGCGCTGGGCGTCCTGCCCGCGCTCCCGGACTGGCTGAGCTTCTGGTTGCTGGCGGCGCTCGTGAGCATCGTCTATCTGCCCGTGTGCTTCTTGACCCCACCCGACGACATGGAGCACCTCGTGCGCTACTACGTTCAGGCGCGCCCGGCGGGATTCTGGGGTCCCGTCAGACGGCTCGCGATCGAGCGTGGGCTGATCACGGAGCATTCCTCGACGCGACGTGGCCTCTTCGCGGACGACTGGACTCCCGAAGACGCCGATGAGTGGACGCGGCACGATCTCATCGCGAGCGTGCTTTCAGCGGCCTGCTATCTCCTCGTGGCGGTCGGCGTCGCGGGGTCCCTGTTGCTGGCTCCTTGGGGTTACGTGGCCCTCGCGGCGTCGGTGCCGTGCGCCTGGGCCATGTTCCGGGTCATCGATCCCAAGCTGAAGGCGTTGTCGAAGGCGTTCGAGGCGAATCAGGCCGGCTACCTCGAGCACGTCGATCGCGCCACCAAATGGGAAGCGTCGCCGTGACCGAGGCGCTCGGCAAGATCCTCGGGATGGCGATGGCGTACGGCGTCAGCTCCCTCGGATTGTTGCTGGCGTACGTCAACTACCGCAAGCGCATCGTCAAGGCGGATAAGGTGATGAGCTCGCAGGCGTGGGCCGTGATGCTGGCGAGTATCCTTGCCGTCGCCGTCGGAGCCGGGGTCGTCGCGGCGCTCGCTGCCCGTGCCGAAAGCCCCGGTGAGGCGCAGGCCGGGCCCGAGGCGGCGAGACCCGCGCCAGCGACCCCGATCGAACGGGCACAAGCACCCGCGGCGACGGCTCCTGGTCAAGCAGGGAACGTGGCGCGAGCGCGATGGCCCTGGATCGGGATCGTGATTCCCGGTGCCATCTTCCTTCTCGCCACCTGGATCACGACGGCCCTCCACCGCCGTTTTTCCGTGCGTTGCCACCCGCCCAGGCAATAACCTACGTGCGCCGCCGCCGGGGCGCCGCTAGGCGGAGTCGGACGGCACCACGAATCGGACGGCCTGGCGAAGCAGGGAGACCTCGATCGGTGTGAAGCCGGCGGCGTCTCCGTCGAGGTGCAGTGGAGCGGGCTGCTTCGAACGGATCTTTATGTGAGTGCCCCTGTGGACGCTGGCCCCATCGACCCCGGGCAGGCGCTTGCGGAACACGGCCGCTACCGACGACAGCCATCCAAGCCAGGAGCGCCGCGTCATGATGATCACGTCGAAGAGCCCGTCGCCCGGGTCCGCGGTGGGCGCCAGGTTGAAGCCGGGCACCGCCGTCTCGCCGACATTGCAGATGATGACTTGAACGCATTCGGGTAGGGATCGGCCATCGATCTCTACCTCGAGCGCCGGGAAGTCGTAGCCGAACAGCTCGCGCGCCATGTCGGGCGCGCGGCCCAGCAGGCGCGCCCCCAGCGGGCCTCTTCGCTTCGACGCGACGGCGTGCATCAGCACCGCATCGATCCCCACGCCGAGCCACAGGAACAGGGTTCCCGTCTCGCGACCCTGCTGCGAGACCAGGCCGACATCGACGGGTACGGTGTGGCCGGCGGCGATGGAGTCGAGGCTCTGCTCGAGATCCCGGTGCAGGTCGAACGCCCGAACGGCGGCGTTGCCGGTGCCGAAGGGCAGCATCGCCACGGCGGGGCGCCGCGATGGATCGGGATGACTGGCGACGACTCCGCGCACCACCTCGCTCAGCGTCCCGTCTCCACCCATGGAGATCACGAGATCGGCGCCGCCCGCCATCGAGGCGATGCGAGCGCCGTCTCCCCGCCTGGCCGTTCGCTCGGCCTGGACCTTGAGTCCCCGTCCCTCGAGTCCCCTTGCCACGCCCTCGAGCGCGCGGCCCGAGCGCCCGCCGCCGGCGATCGGGTTGGCGATGACTACCGCGCGCCTCGCGGAGCTCGCCACTTCATCGAGGCCGACAGGGCGGCTTCTATCTTTCGAGGCGTATGCGTGCGCGATGAGCGGTGACGGAGCGGCCTTCACGCTTCACCTCCACCGTGTAGCTGAATGCCTTGCTGCCCTCCAGCTCGCCCTCGACGTGCAGCGTCCCGAGCCCGCCCGGCAGCTGCTCCGAGCTGCGGCGGGACTGACCTTTCGCGAGCTGCAGCTCGATCGATCCGAGCCGCGATCCGTTTCGGGTGTCTCGCAATGCGAAGACGGCTTCGAGATCGCCCTCTTCCCAGCGCGCGGCCGGGTGAATCTCCACCTCGACGGTGTACGCAAGCGGAGCCTGATCCGGCGCTGCTTGCGGAGCTGCACCCATCGTCAGGGCCAGCAGTAGGGCGAACGGCGAGACGAGGCTCATCGCATCCTCCGTGGTGTGGGCGCTGCGAGTCTAGCGAGTCCGGTCGGTCTGGGACAGGGCGAATCTTTCGGTGCCTCGCAGGATCGAGGTGTGCGGTCAGCGCCGGAAGGTCAGCGTGGCGTCCGGCGCGTGGAGAAGCAGCTTGCTTCCGGGCGTCGAGATCGACGGCGCGGCCTGGAGCAGCCTGAAGAAAACTCCAAAGACGTCGACGATCAACGGCAGCCACGGAGGCACAGAGACACGGAGAACGGTCAGGACTGAGGGAACAGAAACGGCGAGAAGAGGAGCGGGCGGATTCTTCGCTCCAATCGGAGACGAGCGGTCTCTCAGAATGACGTTTGGTCTGGCCTCCTCTGAACTGATCGGTCAGCCTGACCCGAAGCGGTACCCGAGCGACCCCTAAAACGACAGCGTCAGGCCGGCGGCCAGCTCGCCCTGGAACATGAAATTGCGGCCGGCGTAGCCGAGCTGGCAATCGTCTCCGATACAGAGGATCTCGGAGCCGCCCGGGGTCAGGATCGAAAACATCCTCGCTTCGACGCGGATCGAAGCCGGGCCAGCGAGGATGAGCTGCGTGCCCCCGCCGAAACCGAACGAGAACCTCGTGTCCCCTTTTGCTTCGGAGCTGTGTGGGCGGAAGGATGTCGTGCCGGCCGACATGACCAGGAACGGGCGGACGTCTTCGCCGGCCCACGTCTTGATGCCACCGACGTGCAGCTTGTCGACATCGACGTGCAGGAAACGTTCGTCGATGTTCAGCCCCGTGGCCTTGAAGTCGGTCGCCTGTCGGCTGAAGCGCAGCTCCAGGCGTCGACCGACCGCGATCCCGATGTCGACGGCGACGCCGAAGCTGGTCGAAGCCCGAAGGTCCAGATCGACGGCCCTGGTGATGTCCGTGATCACGCCGCCCCACCTGTAGCCGCTGAAGGGTGTGACCGAGAAATCGACTGCGGCCAACGGGCTCGCCAACGCACAGAGCGCGATCAGCGCAGCGACTGCCCTCACCCTCGGGTTTCCGAGCTGGCGTACTGGAACGTCAGGGAGCGACGGCATTGCCCGCGAGTGTAGCGGGCCGCCGGCACACGAACCAACGGGGCGACCTTGACGGCCCACGTGCTCCCCCTAAGCTTGTCGCGTCATGGGCAGCTTTCCTCGCACGTGCCGCTGCGACGGCCTGGAGTGCTGAAGCGATTCGCTCGCGAAGGCGTCTTGGGACGCTACGTCTGGCTCTGGCTTTTCGGGCTGGCGCTGGGCTGGTTCGAGGCAGCCGTGGTGGTCTACCTACGTGAGTTGTACTACCCCGAAGGCTTTCGCTTCCCGGTCGTCTGGGCGTCGACGCGTGTCGCCGCCGTCGAGATCGCCCGCGAGGTCGCCAGCCTGCTGATCCTGGCGGCTGTTGCGCGACTCTCTGGCGAGCGTTTTCTGGAGCGCTTCGGCGCCTTCATGCTGCTCTTCGGGATCTGGGACATCGTCTACTACCTCGGGCTTCTCGTGGTGCTCGGATGGCCAGCCGGCCTGGGGACGTGGGACATTCTGTTCCTGATCCCTGTGCCGTGGGTCGGTCCCGTCTGGGCGCCGCTCGTGGTCGCGGCGGTCCTCGTCGCGGCGGGCAGCACCCTCTACTGGACGAGCGAGATGCCGCGGCGTCCCTCGGCGATCGACTGGGGCGTGGAGATCGTCGCTGGCCTGCTCGTGATTCTTTCGATGACGTGGGAATGGCGAGTCGTGCTGGAACAGCGGAGCCCGCAGCACTTCCCGATCTGGCTCTTCTGGACGGGCATGGCGATCGGTGTGTTCTGGTTCGTGCGCTTCGAGCGATCGGCGCGACGCGACGCGCGGCTGGGCTCCAATGACGCGTGGTAGGGTGCGGCTCGCGTGAGCGACCCCCAGACGAATCCGTCGGACGACGCCTCACCACGCCGTTTGCGTGTGCCCCACACGCTCGTGCTGCTGTTCGGCATGATCGTCCTCGCACTGCTGCTCACCTACGTGCTCCCGACGGGCACCTTCGAGCGTGTCCAGAACGACGCGGGCCGCGAGCAGGTCGTGCCGGGATCGTATCGAGGCGTCGAAGCCGAGCGCCTCAGCCCGCTCAGCGTGTTCACTGCGATCCCGCGCGGGTTCGAGGCGGCGCAGGACGTGATCTTCTTCGTCTTCATCGTGGGCGGCGCCATCGGCATCCTGCGTGCCACCGGCGCGCTGGACGCGATGATCGGCTGGTTGCTCGCACGCCTCGGGAATCGCCCGATGTGGTTCGTCCCCGGCACGATTCTGACGTTCGCGATCGGCTCGATCACGATCGGGATGGCGGAGGAGTACATTCCCTTCATCCCGATCGTTCTTGCGCTTGCCGTCGGTCTCGGCTTCGACGCCGTCACGGCCCTGGGCGTCGTGTGTGTCGGCTACGGCATCGGCTACGGCGCGGCGGTCTTCAACCCCTTGACCGTGCTGATCGCGCAGGGCGTGGCGGGCCTGCAGCCGACCTCCGGGCTCGGCTACCGTTTGATCCTCACGGTTGTGTTTCTCGCAATAGGCATCCACCACGTGTGGCGCTACGCGATCCGAGTGAAGAACGAGCCGAGGACCAGCCTCGTGGCTGGCATCGAGCCCGACCCCGAGCTCCGACCCGCAGCCTACCCGGTGCTGACGGCACGGCACCGCTTGATCCTCACTCTCAGCGTCGCCGCGATCGTTCTGATCATCTACGGCCTGAGCACGCCGAGCGGATGGCACTGGTACGTTTCCGAGATGGGCGCGACTTTCATCGCACTTTCGGTCGTGCTCGCGCTCGTCTCTCGCATGGGGCTCGACAAGGGTGCGATCGCCTTCTGCCGGGGCGCCGCCGAGCTGACGACTACGGCGCTGCTGATCGGTTTCGCCCGCTCCATCCTCGTGGTGCTCGAGGACGGCAAGATCATCGACACGATCGTGAACGGCGTCGCGCGCCCACTCGAGAGCGCCGGGCCCTCGCTGGCGGCCGTCGGGATGCTCGTCTTTCAAACGATCTGCAACTTCTTCATCCCCTCCGGCAGCGGCCAGGCCTACGTGACGATGCCGATCATGGCTCCGCTGTCGGACCTGGTGGGCGTGAGCGGCAGGTCGTCGTCCTTGCGTACCAGTTTGGCGACGGCTTCACGAACATCATCGTGCCGACCAACCCAGTACTCATGGGCATGCTGGCGATGGTGCGCATTCCTTACGACCGCTGGTTGCGCTTCATCCTGCCGTTCCTCGTCAAGATCTGGGTCGCCGCGTCCTTGGCGGTCGCAATCGCGGTCTGGATCGGGTATTCCTAGGCGTCTCGACCACCCCGTTCCCGGCGCCCGGCGAGCTGAGGAATGAAGCACAGCACCCTACCTCCCAAAGTCCCGTCACGCGGCAACGCCTTCTCACGCTGGATCGGTCGCACGATGATGCGCCCGTGGGGCTGGGGTTTCGAGAACGATTTCACGAACGTCGGGAAAGGCGTCGCGATCGTCGCGCCGCACACATCCAACTGGGACTTTCCGGTCGGCGTATTCGCGATGCTCGCGCTCGGGCTGAAGGCCACCTATCTCGGCAAGCACACACTCTTTCGTGGGCCGCTTCGGGGCGTGATGGTCTGGCTCGGAGGCATCCCGGTCGACCGGAGTCGCCCTCACGGTGTGGTGAGCCAGGTCGTCGAGCGGTTCGACGCAGCGGAACGGATGCTGCTGGTTCTAGCGCCAGAGGGGACGCGAAAGAAGGTCCCCGAGTGGAAATCGGGCTTCTACCACGTCGCCGAAGCGGCCGGCGTCGGGATCATGCCCATCTGGTTCGACTACTCGAAGAAGCTGATCGGCTTCGGGGGGCTCTTGATGCCGTCGGGCGACTACGAGGCGGACCTCCTGAAGCTCAAGGCGCACTTCCGTCGCGAAATGGCAAAGCGGCCGGAGAACTACTGAGAACGCGGACGATCAACGGATGCCACGGAGCCACAGAGGCACGGAGGACGACCAAGGCAGCGTCATTCTGAACGACCGCTCGTCTCCGCTTGGAGCGAAGAATCCGCCCGCTCCTCGTCTCTAGAGGCCAGAGGAGTCATCTCACCTCGCTGGCTCCTTCACTCCAGCTTCCCAGCCAGTCGCGTTCAGGATGACGGCACCAAGTCCTTCGTCATCCCGAGCGTGATCAGCCGGACGTCCTCTCACCTCGCTGGCTCCTTCACTGCCGCTTCCCCGGAAGTCGCGTTCAGGATGACGGCAGGGAGAGGAGCGGGTCGCTCTCTACTGGTCGATGCGCGTGAACGTGAACGTGAACGTTCCGATCGGTGCGACCCTTCCAGAGACGGCCAGTGGGGCGCCGCCGATCTGCGTGATCGGTTCACGCGGGACCGTGTCAGCGTTGCCGGCCTCATAGGTCGCTCCCGAATCGGTACCCGCGTCGTAGGCGTGGAGCGTCACGGACATCGAAGCGGCCCAATCCCCGTTTTCGAGAAGATCGAGCGCCGAGACACCGACGAACCAGTCGGGGCTCGGCGCGATCATCGAAACGAGGGTGACCAGCGGGTAATCCCGGCCGATCTCGAACTCGAGGCTCGTCGAGCCAGGTGAGCGACCGATGCCGTCTCCCGACAGCAGGTGCTGGGCGGTTCCCGCCATGATCGCCGCCTCCGCCTCCTGGTCCAGCGGGAACTTGCTGCCCAGCTCGGCCATCGCCTCTATTCCAGCCGACGCCGGCTCTCCCATCCTCCAGAATCCGACGTTGGAACCATGCGTGGCGGCAATCAGTCCGGAAAAATGCGGGTTCGGCGGAAAATCCTGCGGGTGAGTCGAACCGCTCCAGGTCGAATCGAAGCTGACCCGGTATGTCGCGGTCGCCGTTGCGACGATTGGCGTCGGCGTCGGCGTCGGCATCGGAGTGGCCGCGGGTGCGGCGACGGGTGTGGGCGAGGTGCTGCGCGAACCGTTGCAGGCGCCGGTCAAGAGTGCGACTGCGGTGAGACGGAGAACGATTGGCAGTTTGTGCATCGCGGTCGGGAAGGTTATCGCGGGTCGGGCCCGCAGAATTCCCGGAACCGACTAGAAACGGACGAGGCGGGTCAGCTTGAAGACGATGCTGCGGTTGAGCAACCCGGACGTGGGGCCGTCGTCGAGCGTGTTGCGACCCTCGTTGTAAACGAGGAAGACGTCGCTGCCGGGGCTGTACTCCCACCTGAGCCTGACGTTGGCCGCGATGCTGCCGTCCGAGGAGTTGTATTGAAGCAGCGCCGAGGCCGCGGCGCGAGGCGTGAGCGTGAAATTCAGGCGTCCGCCGATGAGGTTCGTCTGGAAGTCTCCGCCCGGGAGCTTCACCCAGTTCAAATCGATACGGGGCTCCATGGAAAAGCGGGAACTCAGCTCGATCCGGCCGTCGTAACGTGCCTGAGTCCGCGTGCCGTCGTAGAAGGGGCCGAACGACGCGCGGACCTGGCCCGAGACCGGGCGCTGGTTCGCGAGCCGTGCGAAGAGGTTCCACCGGCCGAAGCGATAGTCGCCCGGCGGAATCGTGACGTCGTCGGTGATCTCGAAGGGCTCATCCAGCCTCTCTAAGGTATGGCGATAGCTCACCTGGAAGATGTCCGAGCTATTGAAGTCCGTGGCGAGCCGGAGGTTGGCGACCTGGCTTTCGAGCTCGCCGTCGCCCCCCACGATGTGTTCAATGTTGCCAAAGAGCCGGAATCGGCGCACCGCGTCGATGGACGCGGGTCGGGGGAAGAAGCGTGCCTGGACGAAGTTGCGGGCAAAGTCCTCGCGTGCAATGAAGCCGATTTCGGGGTTGAAGTTTTTCCCGACCTTGAGCCGCTCCGCCCAGAACCCGTAGCGATCACCACGGTAGTTGAGCGTCCCCTTGTAGCTCTCGTCGTCACCTTCGAGGCCCGTCGTATCGGTCTTCGCGTAGTAGGCGTTGATGCGCAACTCGACTCGCGGGTTGTAGGCTGCATCGATGCCGTAGGTCCAATTCGTGCCCGTCGCTTCGGGCAGCGGGTTGCGGCGCGCCGCCATGACGCCGATGTAGCTGCGCCGCAGGACGTTGCGCTTGACCCTCAGTACCGAGAAGTCCGTCGGCGCGTCGAACTCGCCGGGACCGTCACCCGTTCGCATCTGGAGCGCGCCGATGCCCCAGTCTCCCGCGCTTCCCGTCAGGCGCCCGCCGACGCGGATCGGCACCACGTCGGCATCCGCGCTGAGCCCTACACGACGGCTGAAGAACATGATGGGAGTCAGTCGCGAGGTGCCCCCCCCGCCACTGGCGGCGAAGGCGTTCCGCCTTCCCGAGCTAATCCCGCCGAAGTTGAAGAGCCCCTGTCCATCGAGAAAGAACTCGCGCTTCTCGGGGAAGAGCACGCTGAAACGCGTGAGATTGACCTGCTGGACGTCGCTCTCGACCTGCGCGAAGTCGGTGTTGACCGTGAAGTCCATCGTCATAGTGCGGGTCAGTCCGAGCTTGAGCTCACCACCGAAGTTTCCATCGAGATCGTTCTCGACGAACGGGTCCGCTTCGCGGTCTGTCGACAGTTGGCCTGTGGCGTAGGGCTTGATCTCGAGGTTGAGCTTGCGCGAGGGCGGCTCGATGCCGATCAGATCCGCCGCCTCGGACACCTGACCGAGCCCGAATATGCCGAGCGACCGTGGAATGGGAGCGACGTACGCGACCTCGTTCTTCCAGCGCACGCGGCGGCGCAGGTTGATCCCCCAGTTCGTCGACTCTGCGTAGCGGAGCGACTTGAACGGGATCCGGATCTCCGCGGTCCAGCCCTCGTCGAAGCGGCCGGTCCTGGCCTCCCACACCGTGTTCCAATCGGCGTTGATGTTGCGCTCGTCGGTGACCTGCCCATCGTAGAGGCCCCCGAGCGCACTGATGTAGAACATGAAGGCGTTTCTGCGATCGAGGAAGGTGTCGAGCACGAATCCGAAGTTCTCGTTCTCCCAAAGACCGGGATTGTCGCGGCGCATCTCGGAAGCGACCATCCGCTCGGGGTGGCTGTCCCACATGCGGCCGCTGACGTAGACGGCGTCGTCGTCGAAGAAGATCCACGCCTCCGTGCGCTCCGTGCTCGGGGCGCCCTCCTCCGGCTCCTGCTGGGTGAAGTCCTCGATGGCAGGGGTGTCCTCGTAGACCCGCTCGTCGAGGACGCCGTCCAACTCGAGCGGCTCGCTGAGGCGCGTGGCGCGGAGCGTCGTGTGGCCGTTCTCGTCCCGCGCGAAGATCGCCGTTGGCGCGGCGGTGCCCACGCTCGTGTCCGGCTCCTCAGCCGCTGCGGAGGAGCCGAGGCTGGCGCACGCCGCCAGCGCTACGAGCGCAAGAACGCTACGCAAGGGCGAACTCGGCGATCTTCCAACTGGAGAGGTGCTCGAGGAGGGGTTCCTCCGTCAGATCCAGGTGCAGGGGCGTCACCGATACTCTACGCTCCCCGTAGACGACCTGGCAGTCGGTGCCTGGGATTTCTTCGAAGCTGTAGTCGTTGCCCCCGATCCAGTAGTAAGGCCGGCCTCGTGGATCGGTGCTCTCTACGACCTCGTTGCCGTAGCTGTGCTTGCCGAGCCTGGTGATCGAGTAGGAGTCGAGCTCGACGCCTGCCGGAACGTTGACGTTCAACACGTAGGGCTGCTCCGGGAGGTCGTCCAGGGCTCTCTGCACGAGGCTGCGTGCGAAGCGGGCCGTCGGACCGAAGTCGAAGTCCCGGTAGCTGGCCAGGCTGAACGCGATGGCCGGCACACCGAGGATGGCCGACTCCATCGCGCCGGCGACGGTGCCCGAGTACGCGACGTCGTTCGCCAGATTCGGTCCGTGGTTGATGCCGGCGAGGGTGAGATCGGGACGTCGCCCCTTGAGCAGGTGGTTGATGGCCAGGTGTGCGCAGTCCGTCGGCGTGCCGTCGACCGCGTAGCGGTTGTTCCCCAGCTCCCGAAGCCGCAGCGGTCGCTCCAGCGAGATCGCGTGGGACGTGGCGCTCTGCTGCGTCTCCGGTGCGACGACCCACACCTCCCCGAGGCTCGAGACGGCTTCGGCGAGAGCGGCAATGCCGTCGGCCCGATAGCCGTCGTCGTTGCACACGAGAATCCTGGGTCGGCGCGGCGTGGCGTCCTCCTGGCGCGTCGCGGTGTCGCGCGTCAACCGCTCATTTTACAGATGAACCGACCGGTTGGTCAGCTCCAGTGCACTGAACGTCGGTTCCCCACATTCTTTTACGTGGCCCCGCTCCAGCCTGACGATCCCTGCGCTCGCGGGCAGAATGCCAGGATGAGCGAGAAACAGCCGCCCTCTGAAAGAACCCGTGTACGCCAGATGTCGGAAAGGGGCTCCTACGACAGCGCGAGCATTGCCGCGGTCCTCGACGCCGGCCTGATCGGCCACGTGGGGTTCGTCGGGGACGGCCAACCCTTCGTCATTCCGATGGCGTACGGCCGCATCGACGGGCACGTGTACCTCCACGCCGCGAGCTCGAGCCGAATCGGCCAGTGCCTTCGGCAGGGTGCGCCGGTGTGCCTCACGGTCACGATCCTCGACGGCCTCGTTCTGGCCCGGTCTCTGTTCCATCACTCGATGAACTATCGATCCGTGGTCGTGCTCGGAAACCCCGCCGAGGTCACAGAGGAGCGGGAGAAGCTGGCGGCCCTCGAGGCGGTCGCTGAGCATCTCGTGCCCGGTCGCTGGAGTGAGGCGCGTCGGCCCAACGAGCGAGAGCTCGAGGTCACCGCCGTGTTCCGACTGAGCCTCGCCGAGGCCTCCGTGAAGAATCGGACCGGGCCGCCCGGCGACGAAGAGGAGGACTACGCGCTGGACGTCTGGGCCGGCGTCATCCCGCTGCAGCGCGCCACGCTCCCCGCTCGAGCCGATGCTCGGATGCCCGAGGGTCGGCCGTTGCCGGGGAGCGTCCGCTCTTTCCCCGACGCCCCCGAGGCGGGTCCGCGTGTCTAGCGGCGGGTCTCTGGCGGCGGCTGCCTACGATGTGCTGACCTTCGACTGCTACGGCACCCTGATCGACTGGCGGGGCGGCATTGCCGGGGCCTTCGAGCGGGTGGCGAGTGAGCTTGCGACGAGCGTCGAGCGGGAGCGGATCCTGGATCTGCACGCGGAGATCGAGCCCAGCGTACAGGTGGGCGAGTTCCGCCCGTATCGTGAAGTGCTCCATGAGACGGCTCGCCAGATGGGCCGGAGGCTCGGCTGGACCGAGGCTGAGAGCGGGTGGTCCTTCCTGCCCGACAGTCTGGCGCACTGGCAACCGTTCCCGGACACGGTCGCCGCGCTTCGTCGCCTCCGCGAGGCGGGTCTGACGCTGGGCATTCTCTCGAACGTCGACGACGACCTCATCGCCGCCTCGCTCGAGCGGCTCGAGGTGGAGTTCGAGTTCGTCGTGACGGCGCAGCAGGTGCGTGCCTACAAACCCGCCCAGCCACATTTCGATGCGGGCCGCGGGCGGGTAGCGGGTCGCCGCTGGCTGCACGTCGCGCAAAGCGTCTTCCACGACATCGCGCCGGCGTCAGAACTGGGTATCCCGGGCGTCTGGATCAACCGATTGGGCGAATCGGGAGATCCGCGTCCGATCGCGACCCATCCGGATCTCGAGTCCTTCGCGGGCTGGTTGATCGGGTGAAGTGGCGTGCCCGGTCGGTCAGCATCGCGACCCCGGCGCCGGACGTCGCGCCGGATGGAACCGCCTCAGGCCGCGTGAAACACTAGCTACCGCGTGCGGCCCGCTTCACTGCGAAGTACCCGTTGCGGACGCGAAGTTTGGCGTCCTTGCGGTTGAGCTTGACGCTGATCTTGCGGAAGGTGCCGTCCGGGGGACGCGCGGGAGTGTAGGCCAGGGCGTAGTGGTTGTGCAGCTCGTCCGAAATGCCCGCGAAGATCTTGATCAGCTCGCGCACCTTGCCCGGGAAAAAGGCCTCGCCTCCGGTCTCCTTGGCGATCTTCTTCAGGAATCCTTTGGGGCTGCCGCCCACGAATCCGGGCCCGGCTTTGATCCCGACCGAATAGACGGCGGCCTCGACGGCACGCGCGTAGTCGATCACGTCGCGTTCCTGCATCATGCTGGTCGTGTCTGAGCCGTCGGAAAAGACGACCAACGCCTTGCGCCCCGGGCGATCGCGGATGCGATTGAGCGCGTGGTGAACCGAATCGTAGAGGCTGGTGCCTCCCCAGGCCTGCATCCCGTCGACGGTCCGCTCGAGCCGATCGATGTCCTGAGTGAACTCCCGACTGTCTTTGATGCTGTTGTTGAACTGGATGACGAGGGTTTCGTCGATGTCCTCGAGCTTGTAGATGAAATTGATAGCGGCTTCCTGAAGAAAGTGGAGGTTGTGGCTCATGCTGCCGCTCGAGTCGAGTACGAGCACGATGGACAGCGGGATCTTCTCATCGCCGCCATGGGCCTCGCGGAAGTAGGAAACCTCCTGTCGCACGCCGTCCTCGTACACTTCGATGTCTTCGGTGCCGAGGCCGCGGATGAACTGTCCGGCCTTGTCGTACACGACCGCCGTGACGGAAACGACGTTGGTCTCGACTCCGAACGTGAACGGCTCCGGTGAGGGTTGCTGCCCGGACGCCGAGAGCGGGAGCAGCGCGAGCATCACGACCTTCGCGATCGACGAGAATCTCATCTCTCGACCGTAGTGGCAGCGGTGCGTGGCTGTCAAGGCAGCGCCCCTCTCCCCATCACCGCCCAGCCGTGGCTTGGCGTCACCGCGTCTGGCTGTGACGCTCGTCCAAACCGTCACACACCTCCATCGGCGCTGACCTTATTCGCCCCACTTGGGCCCAGTGGATGGGGCGCTCGTCGCCCCGGGGGAGGCGCTGTGAACCAAAACGCTGGTCGGGGTCGAGGAGCGCGGATGTTCGTGCTGATTGGAGTTGGTCTCGCAGCCGCGGGGTGCAGCGTCGTTGGGTTTGGGGTGGGCGCCATCAAAAGATGGCGAGCGAGGCGAGGCCGCCGCCGTTCGGCCCGTCCTCGTCCACGCGTGGATCGGACGCACGACTTCCGCAAACACTCGCTCTCGGTCTACCGGGCGCTCCGACGCGGGCGTCCTCGACGTGTCGGCCTCAGCGTCGCAGCGCCGGGAGCTTCATACGGCGAAGCATCTCCCCGAAGCGCGTGTCGTCTCGAATGCGATCGGAGACGGGCATGACGCTGAGGTAGGCCAGGTCGTGGTCGCGAAGCTCGTAGGCTTTCTCCATCCATTCGAAGGCTCGGTCCGTTTGCCCGGCACTGCCGAAGAGCCAGGCGACGATCATCGGCTTGACGTACGTCGTGCGCGCACGAGCCTCCAACGTCTCCGCAGACGCGCGCATGGCACCCTCGTAGCCCTCGGCGGCGTATCCCCGTTCGAGCGCCTCGGCGAAAGGCTCGTTGCCGACGGCCGCGGCGTACGCCTTGGCTGCCACGAAGGCCTCGTCCAACCTTCCCAGCTTCTGGAGCGATCCCCACAACCCGAGATGCGGCAACGCAGACTCCGGGGCGACCGCGACGGTCTTGCGGAGCTGAACCACCGCTTCCTCGTACCGCCCTGCGAACTGGAGGCGGATTCCATGCAGGCTCTGGATCAAGGTATTCAATGGATCCAGCTCGAGGGCCCGCCTCATCTGCCGGTCGGCCTCGGCCTCACGTCCGAGCGACGTCAGGAAGTGTGCGTAGAACGCCCGCGTCTCGGCCATACTGGGATTGAGGTCCAAGGCGCGTCGAAACGCCACATCTGCGCCGCTCCAATCGAACTCCGACCAGGTTCGGAACTTGGCCAGCTCCGAATGGGCCTCTGCGAGCGTCGGGTCGAGTTCCAGGGCTTTCGCCAGAGCGACCTCCTGGATCTCGTCAGCTTCGCGAGGGGGCACGAGCCCCAGGACTGACCGGGCGCCCCAGGCTCGTTTGATACTCAGGTAGGCGCGTGCGTTGTCGGGATCCTTCTCGAGCGCCAGCTCGAAGTATTCCAGGGCTCGCTTCTGATCCCCCGGCGTGAGCCTCCGTACCAGGAAGTCACCCTGTAGGACCGCCTCGTGCGCCTCGGGAACCACCGCCTGGACGCCGCTCAGAAGCCGCTCCGCCTCAGGTGTCAGAGCGATCTCTATCCGGCGAGCCACCGCCCGCGCCACCTCTCCCTGCAAGCGCAGCACGTCGCTAAGGTCGCGATCGTAGCTGTCGGCCCAGAGGACCTCCTCGGTGTCGGGTTGGATCAGCTGAGCCGTGATGCGCACGCGGTTCTCGACGCGCAGCGCGGAGCCCTCGATGACCGCGTCGACGCCGAGTGCTCTCGCGACCTCTGAGAGAGGTGCGTCGCTGTTCTTGAAGCGCATAGCCGACGTGCGCGAGATGACCTTGAGGCTCTCGATCTTGGCGAGATCGTTGATCAACGACTCGGTGAGGCCGTCGGCGAAATACTCCTGCTCGGGGTCACCGGAGAGATTCCTCAGCGGTAGTACCGCCAGGGCACGAACGGTCGCGGCTGTCGCCGCTCTGGTCGCCGGTGCCGCAGGCTGCGAGTCGTTTCCGATCCAGACGCTCGCGAACGTCAGCAGCAGAGCCACGAGCGCCATCACGAGGAGCGGGTGCGCGGTCCAATGTCGCGGCAGGGCAGGAGCTGCGCTCTCGGACGCTCCCGCATCCAGTGCCAATGCCAGGTCGCGCGCCGAGTCGAAGCGGTCTTCCGGACGCTTGCTCAGGCAGCGTTCGACGATTCGCGCCAGCGCAGCGGGCACGTTGCCAGCACCCAGCTGCGGCGGGTCCTTCGTGAGGATCGCGGCCATCGTGTCGGCGCGGGCGTCGCCTGAAAACGGTCTCCGTCCCGAAAGCATCTCGTACAGCACGACACCCAGCGCGAAGATGTCGGTCCGACGGTCGACGGGCTCGCCGCGGATCTGCTCCGGCGCCATGTAGCGGAGCGTCCCGAGGATCTTCCCGGGAACGGTGTGGGACTCGGTCGCCACGGTTTCCTGTTCCGAATCGAGGACGCGCTCTTCGCGCAGCACCTTGGCCAGCCCGAAATCGAGGATCTTCACGACCCCGTCTCTGGTAAGAAACAGGTTCTCCGGCTTCAGGTCGCGGTGCACGATGCCCTCGGCGTGGGCGGCCGCCAGGCCGCCCGCGATCTGGATCGCGTAGCCGGTGGCGGTCGAGACGGGCAGTGGTGAGTCGCCGAGTACCTCCCGGAACGAGCGGCCCTGGAGCAACTCGGTCACGAGGTAGGGGCGGCCCTCGTGGGTCCCGACATCGTGGGCCGTCATCACGTTCGGGTGGTTAAGCGCGCCCGCGGCCCGGGCCTCGTGCTGGAAGCGTCTCGAGCGCTCGGGATCCGCGAGGCGTTCCTTGACGACCTTGACGGCGACGTCACGGCCGAAACGCGGATCGCGAGCGCGGTAGACCTCCCCCATACCGCCGCTCCCGAGGGGCTCGACGATCTCGTAAGGGCCCAGCTTCGTTCCCGTCTCGAGTGGCACGGGATGGCCTCCCAGGCGCTCTTGGGTGCAGGCGCAGATCGAGCATACTCCCGGGACTCCGCTGCCGCGCTCCGGGCGCGGTGGGCCCTAGTAAGTGGGCGGGACGAAGCCGACGAGCGCGGGCAGGATGGGCGGCTTCGCCGGACTCGGCCGGGTGATGGCGTTGAGCCGCGCCTCGAAGAGGCCGACGATGAGGCGACGTCGCTGGAGGACGCGGTCCACCGCGAAACGCCCGACGTGTGGGGCGATGGCGGCCCGAATCGCGGCGTCGTCGACCGTGCGCAACTGCTCCCAGAACGTCGGGTCGAGACCGCTGCCCGGCTCCGGGTCTTGCGGTGACCGGTGGCGGGCGAAGGCGCGCGTGTGGTCGATGTACCAGAGCTTCCAGTTGCGATCGATCAGGATGTTGCCGAGGTTCGTTCCGGGCAACACGACGCCCGACCCGGAACAGATCAAGAACTAGACGGGAACCTCGCTCATCAGGGCGACGTTGTTGCCCTCCGTGTCCTTGAAGAAGCCGAGCCACAGCTCGTGCTTCTCGTCCTTGTGGACGGCGCGGGGCTCCTGCTCGAATTTCACGCCCCTGGCTCTCAGGGTGTCTGCCGCTTTCGCCATGTCGGGGACCCGGTAGTAGATGATCGACGTCCGATCGAACTCGGGTTTTTCGGGCTTGGCGAGGTACAGGCGAACGCCGCCGCAGTCGAAGAACGCCATGCCCGGGAAGCCGAACAGGTATCGAAGTCCCAGAACGTCGCGATAAAACGCGACGGCCCGATCGACGTCCGAGACGACGATGCTGATCTGCCCGATCCCCTCGATTCCAAGATTGTCGTCACTCACTGTGCTCCTCCTCGCCGCTCCACGCGGCCTCTTCGAGCCGTTCGAGCACTTCCACGGCTTCGAGCAGCTTCTCGATTTCGGGGGTCTCGAGCGCAGCAAGCTCACCGGCGAGATTCCGGATGCGCCGTGAGCGCCCTCGTTCCAACAGGCTGCGCCCCCGTGCCGTCGCTTCGACCCGAACGACTCGACGATCTCCGACATCCGGCCGTCGCCGCACCAGGCCCTCTCGCTCGAGGCCGTCGACCAGGCGCGTCATGGTGGGTTTGGCGACGCGTTCCCGCGTGGCGAGCTCGCCTGCTGAGCTGGCGCCCCCGTAGACGATCACGGCAAGGGCCGACAGCCGAGGTCCCGTCACGCCGTCCGCACCGTCGTCCCTGCTGATTCGTCGCAGCAGGTGGATCGCCGCCGAGTTGAGGCGGTTGGCGAGCTCATTGGCCCGGGCGGTCGGCTTCGGGCGTTTCGCGGTGGGGGCATTCATGAGTTATAGGTAGCGACCCTAATAGTTAGCAAGACTAAATATAGCCCCAGCGCCCCATTTGGCAAGCGATTTCGTGAAAAGGACGCACTTCTTGGGAGTCCCGGGGTGTCGAGTCGTGGGGAGCAAGTCATCGGGACCGACGAGGGAAGCTGTCCTAGTCCTCGTAGCCCGTCGGGTGCTCGTTGCGCCAGTCCCAGGCCGATCGCACGATCGCGTCGAGATCGGCCTTCGGTCTCCAGCCGAGCAGGCTCGTCGCCCGCGAGGAGTCGGCGACGAGCCGGGGCGGGTCGCCGGCCCGGCGCCCTTCCCGGTGGGCTTCGATCGCGCAGCCGGTGATGCGCCGCGCCGCCTCGAGCACCTCGAGTACGGAGTGTCCGCGACCGGTGCCCAGATTGACCGCGGTCGAATCGCCGCCCCCGCGGAGATAGCGCAGGGCAGCGAGGTGAGCCTGAGCGAGATCTTCGACATGGATGTAGTCGCGGATGGCGGTGCCGTCCGGCGTCGCGTAGTCGTCCCCGAAGATCGAGACGTGGGAACGCTGCCCGAGCGCCGTCTCGAGAACGACCGGGATCAGGTGGGTCTCGGGCTCATGGTGCTCGCCCAGGCGCTCGGTCGCGCCCGCCGCGTTGAAGTATCGAAGCGAGACGGAGCGCAGCCCGTAGGGCGACGCGTAGCTTCGCAGCGCGGCCTCGATCAGGAGCTTGGACCATCCGTACGGATTGGCCGGTGCCTGGACCTGAGTTTCCGGAATCGGGATCCGGTCGGGTTCGCCGTAGGTCGCGCACGTCGAGGAGAAGACGATGCGCCGCACGCCAGCGTCGAGCAGAGTCCCGATCAGTCCGAGCCCTTCGCCGATGTTCCTCTCGAAGTAGCGACGGGGTTCGTCCACCGACTCTCCCACGTAGGCGAGCGCCGCGAAATGCACGCACTCTTCGACCCCGTGCTCCTGGACGATCCGGCTCACCAGCTCGCGATCGCCGATTCGCCCCACATGGAGAGCAGCCGACTCGTTCACGGCGGCTCGGTGCCCGCGTGCCAGGTCGTCGAGAACGACGACGGCTTCACCGTTCGCGCGCAGAACGTCGACGGTGACGCTGCCGACATAACCCGCTCCGCCGGTTACGAGGATGGCCATCCCGCTCCTCTACCCACCCACCCCCGGCGGGAGGGATTCAGCCTCCGCTGCCGATGTAGTTCTCGAGCTGCTCGATCGTGAACTGCTGCTCTTTGACGATCGCCCTGACGACGTCGCCGATCGAGATGATCCCGATGAGCTTGCCGCCCTCCAGCACCGGCAGGTGTCTGATCCGCTTGTCCGTCATCAAGGCCATGCATTGATCGGCGGTCTGTGCCGGGTCGATGCACAACACGCGCGAGGTCATGATCTCCCGGAGCGGCGTGTCCCGGGACGACTTCCCGTGCAGGGCCACCTTGCGGGCATAGTCTCGCTCGGAGAGGATCCCGACGAGGCGATCTCCCTCGCACACCACGACGGCGCCCACGTTCTTCTCCGACATCAGCTGAAGCGCGTCGAACACGGTGGTCTTGGGAGCGACCGAGAATACGTCGGCCGGTTTGTGGGCCAGCATCTGACGAACCGTCGTCATCGTGGACATCGAACCTCCCGCTCGGCGACTCGCACCCCTCCCATTCCGAGCGTGCGGACCCGCCTCTTCAATCTGGCAAGACGTGTGGCGATTATCCCACTCCGCTTCAGGCCTCGACAAGGGTCGGTCGCCCACTTGGACGCTCGTTCGCCGCGCGTTATGGTCGAGGCCATGCCGCCCCGCCTGTCGCCTCGTGCCCCGTTGGCGATTCTCGTCGTGTTGGCCGCCGCCTCCGCCGCGAGCGCCGTCGACAAGGCCAAGGCCCGCTACATGGGCGGCGCCGTCCAGTCGGTTCCCATCGATGCCGAAGGGACGCTCGCAACCTCCGATGGAGAGCGTTTCCACTTCGTCGCAGAAGCGGGCGCCGGTGCCGTCGAGGTGCTCTTCTCTCAGATGCTCGACGTCACGTACGGTCAGAATCTGGAGAAGGGCGTCAAGACGCTGTTCCGAAAGAGGCGAGAGCACATCCTCGAGATCAGCTATCTGGCGGATCCCAAGTCCCAGGCCGAGAGCACCATCATGTTCGAGCTTGGAAAAGACCTCGTCTTCGAGACGCTCGACAGCATCGAGAGGGGGACCGGAAGGCGGGTTCTGTACGCGGACGCCGAAGCGGCGAAGTTCCGCCGTGAGCAGCGGCGCTGACGGTTTCGGCCGCCGCTACCTGATTCTCAGCTCGCGTCCGCCGTCGAGCCTCTCGCGAATCACCACCGAGAGGTTGGGCCCGACCGTGAGCGTCCGCTCGACGCGATCGACGCCGCTCTGCATCGACGCGTCGCTGCTGGCCAGGATGGCGATCCGACGTGACCCCGAGGGCACCGCCGGAAGCTGGAAGGTCTGCTGTGCGCGCGAACGCTCGAACGGCGTGGCGCCGCCGAACGTGAGCACGAAGCTCTCCAGGTGCTCGTCGTCGACGAGCACCTGGATGAAGAGCTCCTCGACGGCGGAATCGGCGAAGCCGTCCTGGGTGGCGTCCGCCGTCATGACGACGGGGACGGGAGCAGGCGTCGGCTGCGGTGTCGGGCTCGCCTCGGGTGTCGGGGTGGGTGTGGGCTCCGGCGTGGGAATCGGAGTCGGAATCGGAGTGGGACTCGTCACGGTCACCTCGACCTCCTCCGGTTCTCGCGGAGGCTGCGGCGCGGTGGTCGGCGGCGGCGCGAGCACGGAGACCGGGCGCGTCTCCTGGCGCCAGTACGAAGGCCCGATGACGATCACGGCGACCACCACAGCCGCCACACCGAGCAGCCACGCGAGAAGAGCGCCGCCGACCATCCAGACCACCGGTCCCGTCAGGATCGGCTTGCTTCGCACGGCGGCGGCGGGTGCTCGAGGGAGAGCGGTGTGGCTGCGGACGCGCGCGGCCGTGGGCTCTGGAGAAGTGATCTTCTTGTAGCCCTGCTCGAGAGCGCTGGCCAGCTCGCCGGCGCTCGACCAGCGATCGTCCGGCTCTTTCTCCAGGGCCTTCATCACCGGTGCCACGAGCGACGCTGGGGCCACTCCCGGAGGTGGCTGCGGGGCCGGCTCCGAGACGTGCTGCATCATCACAGCCACGGGGTTGCCGGCTTCGAAGGGAACCCTACCGACCAGACACTTGTAGGCGACGACGCCGAGCGAATAGACGTCGGCGCGACGATCGACCTTGGTGCCCGTCGCCTGCTCCGGTGACATGTACTCCGGCGTGCCGTTGATCATCCCCGTCTTCGTGAGCTGGCTCTGCCCCTCCGTGTCGCGGGCGATGCCGAAGTCGGCGAGGTAGACGCGGCCGCGCTCGTCGAGCAGCACGTTCTGGGTCTTCACGTCCCTGTGCACGACGCCGCTGGCGTGTGCGTAGTCCAGCGCGTCCGCCAGCTGCCGGATCAGCGTGACGGTCTCCCCGGCGTCCAGGCGCCCCCCTCGATCAGCGAGTCGAGCGTGCCGCCGGCGACGAGCCGCATCGCCATCCATGGCACACGCTCCATTCCCTCGATTCCGAAGGAGAAAATTGGAACGATCCCAGGGTGCTCCAGCTTGGCGATGACGCGCGCCTCCCGCTCGAAGCGCTCGATGAAACGGGCGTCGCGGCGCCCCATCAGGATCTTCACGGCGACGTGTCGATCGAGTCCCGGCTCGTAGGCCTTGAAAATGGAAGCCATGCCGCCGCTACCCAGCGGCTCCACGAGCATGTAAGGACCGAGCTGTGCTCCCGCTTTGAGTTCCATGGGTGGTGGAGGAAGACAACGATGTTAGCAGGGCAGCGGACCTGAACGGCGCGTCGGCCAGCCGGCGTGAGCCGATCTCTGGCAGCTGTCCGAGGCCGGCCGCCCGGTCAGGCGGCGCGCCGACCCGACGCCCGCCGATTACTTGGGAGTTTCCATCCCGAGGAATCGTGCGAGGAAGGCGTAGCGGTCCGCCACCTCTTCGATCTGCATCCAGGTCGGCTTGCCCGCACCGTGGCCTGCGCGCGTCTCCACTCGCACCAGAATCGGCTCGTCACATCCTTGAGCGTGCTGCAGCTCGGCGCCGAACTTGTAGGAGTGCCACGGGACCACACGGTCGTCGTGGTCGGCGGTCGTGACGAGCGTCGGCGGGTAGCAGGTCTTCGGCTCGACGTTGTGGTACGGCGAGTAGGCGCGCAGCGCCTTGTACTGCGCCTCGTCCTCGCTGGTCCCGTAGTCGCTCGACCACTGGTAGGCGTTGGCGCTGGCCGTGTGGTAGCGCAGCATGTCGAGCACGCCCACCGCGGGAAGCGCCGCCGCGAACAGCTCGGGGCGCTGGGTCATCGCCGCTCCCACCAGCAGGCCGCCGTTGCTGCCTCCGCGAATCGCCAGCTTCTCCGTGCTCGTGTAGCCCCCCGCGATCAGGAACTCGGCCGCCGCGATGAAATCGTCGAACACGTTCTGCTTCTCGAGCTTCGTGCCCGCCAGATGCCACTCCTCCCCGTACTCACCGCCGCCGCGGAGGTTGGGGATGGCGATCACGCCGCCCCTCTCCAGCCACACCAGCCGTGCCGGGCTGAAGCTCGGCGTGAGGGAGATGTTGAAGCCGCCGTACCCGTAGAGGAGCGTCGGGTTCTGTCGCTCCCGTTTCAGCCCTCTGCGGTGCACGATGAACATCGGCACGCGAGTCCTATCCGCGCTCTCGAAGAACACCTGCCGGGTCTCGAACTGCTCGGTGTCGATCGCGACCTCGGCGCGGCGGAAGACGATCTTCTCGCCCGTGTCGACGTCGTAGTGAAAGACCACCTGCGGAGTCGTGAAGCTCGTGAAGGTGAAGAAGGTCTCCGGGTCGTCCCCTCTGCCGCCGAGGCCAGAGACGCTGCCGACGCCCGGCAGAGCGACCCTCTGAGCCAGCTTCCCGTCGGCGCCGTACACGGCCAGCTGGGACTTGGCGTCCTTCAGGTAGTGCGCCAGGAAGCGGCCACCGACAAACGCGGCATCCTCGAGCGGCGTCTCGCGCTCCGGGATGATCTCGCGCCAGTGCTCTTTGTCCGCCCTGTCGAGACGGACGGCGATCACCCTGCCTCGCGGCGCGCCCTGGGTGGTGAAGAAGAACAGCTCCCCCTCCCGGTCGCCGAGGAAAGAATAGAGAGCGTCCCACTCGTCGAGCAGGCGCAGCGCGGGCTCATCGAGGGCGCCCAGCTGGAGCACGTGAATCGCGTTCGCGTTGAACCCTTCGGCGACGTGAACCACGAGTAGACGACCGTCTTCCGTGACCTCCGCGTACGGGTCGTGGCGGGGGTCGTCTGGGAGCTCGTAGACGATGGTGTCTGCGGACTGCGGTGTGCCCAGCTCGTGCCGGTAGATGGCGACAGCCGAGTCGCCGTCGCTCTCGTCACCCTTCGCAGGGTAGCGACTGTAGAAGAAGCTCTCGCCGTCCGGCATCCACGCGACGCCGGTGAACTTCGTATGGCGCAGCTCCTCGTCCAGGTCTTCGCCGCTGTCGACGACCCGGATCCGCCAGGTCTTCCAGTCCGTGCCGCCGTCGGACTTCGAGTACGCGACGTGGGCTCCGTCCGGACTGACCTGGTAGCTGCCCATCGCGACGGTGCCGTCGTCGCTGAAGGCGCTCGGGTCGATGAGAGCCCGGCCGTTGGCGTCGAGGTCGTCGGCGACAAAGAGCACGCTCTGGTCCTGGAGGCCATCGTTGCGCAGGTAGAAATAGCGATCGCCTTCCTTCCGCGGTGTACCGAAGCGCTCGTAGTTCCAGACCTCCTCGAGCCGCTTCCTGATCTCGGAACGCAGCGGCAGACCCTCCAGGAACGGCTTCGATAGCGCGTTCTGAGCCTTCACCCAGGCGTTCGTCTCGGCACTGTCCAGCTCTTCGAGCCAGCGGTACGGATCGGCGACCGGGGCGCCGAAGTAGACTTCCGTCGTGTCTCTGCGTGGCGCGGCTGGGTACGTGGGCCCATCCGAGGATTGCAGCGGGACTGCCACGGCGGCCGAGAGCGTGCCGAAGAGGAATACAGGTCCCATGGGATCCTCCAAACGAGAAGCGGGGCGACAGCGTACCACGGAGATTCGTGGTCGTTCGCTGCGCCGCCGGGTCGAGCCGCGATTCAAGACAGGAGAGCTGTCCTCCAGCGCCTCGTCGCTCGTGGCCTGTAGGGGACACTCTTCAGGCGCGTCCGTCACCTCGCGTCGGCGAGAGCTGCGTAACTGGTTGAAAACAATGCTTCTCTCTGAAACCAGAGCTTCCAGAAGATGAACTCGGCGTCGGCACGGGCCTTGCCACACGCAGAGTTGAGGGGATAGAGGGATCATGAAGCTCCGAAACGCCGTGGCCCTGATCGCACTGGGCCTCACACTCGTCGCGTGCCGGTCAAGCGAGCCGAGCAGCGCTGAGACCGAGAAGCTCGAGCGCCGCGTCGCTGAGCTCGAGGCCGCACTCGCTGAGAGTCTCGGCGAAGAGCAGGCGGGTGCCGAGTTGGCCCAACCCGTCGTGGCACACCCACCGCCCGTCGTCCCGCCGGCGCGGACGCCGCCGACCGAGGCGGTCCAGTCTGCGGCGCCTCCGTCGGTTGTCGAAGAGCCGCCCGAACCCGCAGAATCCGACGCTTCGATCGGGCCTTCCGGGCCAACCGCTGCGGTCGAGGAGCCCGAGGCGCCGGCCCCGCGGGAGCTGCCCGCCCCTCTGGAGATCGAGACCGAGCCCGTCGTGCCGCGTCCGGATCCCGAACCCGAGCCGCTGGAGATCCCCCCGGGAACTGAGCTGACGCTCTCACTCGAGACACCGTTGAGCTCGGTGGATAGCGAGCCCGGTGATCTCGTCGTGGCAAAGGTGGAGCGGGCCATCGACGGCACCGGAGCGATCGCGCTCCCCGGGGCGACCTACGTCGAAGGGCGTGTCCTCGAGGTGCGTTCCTCCGGGTGCGTCAAAGGGCGGGCTCGCGTGGTCGCTGCGTTCGACCGCATCATTCTGCGCGGGCAGCCGCGGCGCCTGGAGACGACACCGATCGTCGTCGAGGCCGAGAGCGGTGCGAAGCGAGACACCAAGATCGTCGCCGGCGCGACGGCCGCCGGTGCGGTGCTGGGCGCCGTCCTCGGTGGAAAGAGCGACGCAGGCAAGGGCGCGATCCTGGGAGGGGGCGCCGGCGCGGGTGCCGTGCTCGCCACCAAGGGCGATGAAGTCGACCTTCCGTCGGGATCGCGCTGGACCGTACGGGTCCGCGAGGGCGGCAGCTACTAGTGGCCTGTAAACGAGGATTCGAAAGCGTCAGACCGCCGATGCATCCCCGCCCGCTGCGTTGTTCGTCGGTCAAATACTCCCGGTATTCTCCGCTCCTCTCGCCTTGCGGATCGGGGCGCCTCGACGCCCTGACCGCTTCCGACTTCTCGCTTACGGGCCACTAGTACGGGAGCTTTGCGTCAGGTCCCGGTTTGTATTCTGAGACCTGCCCGCTTCCACGGATCGTCGGAACGTTGACCCGATCGACCCCTAGAACGCGTATTCCACGCCAAGCATCGGCGTGATCTTCGTGCGCAGGCCGGTGTCGTTCAGCGAGAACAGAACGTTCGCGTCGACCAGCAGCTCGCGCACGACGTTGATCTTGGAGCCGATCGTGCCACTCCACTCGCTGAATGTCGCGTTTCGGAACGTGATGTCGGGGAACACCTCGCCGTTCTGCGCCACGAAGTCCTGGGTCACGAGCTGGGGAGTGTCGATGAACCACTGACCCAGGAGGTCGAACACCAGGGTGAAGCGCGACGACACGCCGAGGTCGGCGCCGAGAGCCAGGAGCGCGCGATCCGCCAGCTGACCCGACTCGCCTGTCTCGGGGTTGCCGGCCAGGACGCTGGAACCGTCCACTCGTAACCGGCGTTCACGTGGGGCGACACGATGCCGTAGGAGTTGGACCAGATCAAGAACGGCTTGATGCCGGGAGCGCCCGATCCGAGGAGCTGCTTCTCGTCGCCCGTGGGGAGGCGCACGTCGAGCGCCAGCGCCATTGCGCCCCAGCCGCTTCTTCTGATCGTCTGCTTGAGCCGGAGGGTGAGGTCGCCGACTCCGCTCGCGCTGCCGAAGGCAGTGAAGATGCGCCGATCGCCGACCGCGTCGTTCGATGTGTTGAAGAAATGCGTTTCGGGATCGCTGGTTCCGATTCGACGGACGACCGAGTCTGAAACCACCGTCAGTTCCGTGTTGACCAGGGGCACCGCTAGCGACACGTCGAGGCCGCCCGTCAACCCGTAGGTCAAGAAAGCGGTGAACTGCGACACGCGAGCGTCGATCGCGTTGGTCGTCGTGACGAGATCCGCCCTGCCGCCGCCCCGCTCGAAACCGTCGTGGGTGAAGACAGCGGGTACCCGATCGAGGTCGACGCCTTCGATCGTGTCGAAACGGAACTCCTGGAAGGTGATTCCGGTGGAGAACCTCTTGGCACCGATCGTCTCGGCCCGCTCGGTAAAGATCGGTCCGAAGCTCACGGTCGAGCGGTTGAAGACGCCGAAGTCGGGATCGAACTCGTAGGTGAAGCCCGAGGCGGGGGAAGGTAAAGGAGCGGAGGCGAGCTGAGTAGCGAGGGCGACGTTGAATTGCGTGAAGCCGGATTGGAAGGCGCTGTTGAAGTGGGCGGAGTGCGTGTCGCCGCTCGGCAGCAGGGTGCGGCTGTCCACGACCAGGCCCCCGGGTCCGTACAACGTCGTGAGCAGGGTCGACAGCTGATCGATCGGAACGGCGATGTTGAACGGATCCTGTGCGCGTAGCGGCGCGCCCGGCGCCATCGCGCCGACTACGATCACAGATACGAGAAGACGGCGCATGTTTCCTCCGATCGCGGCTAGGAGTCTGCGCGGCAGGAACGAAATCGGGTGAATGAGCGTTTTTGAAGTTATGGGAACGAGTTTCCGTCCGTACAGTCCTGACCAATCGAGTTTGTTTCCGTCGAATCCACGAGACTGGCTTCCGGAGGGTCATCTTTCGTTTTTCATCTCGGATACGGTGGAGGCGATGGATGTGCGTGCTTTCTACGAGCGCTACGAGGGCGATGGACGTCGGAACCGACGATTCGATCCTCGAATGATGCTGAAGGTTCTGATCTACGGCTATGCGACAGGGACGTTTTCGTCTCGTGGGATCGCGAAGAAGCTGGAAGAGGATGTCGCATACCGTTATTTGAGCGGAGGCAATTTCCCGGCACACCGGACGATCAGTGATTTCCGTTGTGACCATTTGTCCCAGTTTCGATCTGTATTCGTCCAAGTCGTGCGTCTGGCTCAAGAAGTGGGTTTGGTCAAGCTTGGGACGTTGATTCTGGATGGAACGAAGGTCAAGGCGAATGCCAGCAAGCACAAGGCGATGAGCTACGAGCGTATGAAGAAAACGGAGAAACAGCTCCGTCGAGAGATTCGGGCTATCACCGCTCTTGCGAAACAAGAAGATGCTGCGGAAGACGTCGAGTTTGGTCCTGATTTTCGTGGCGACGAACTGCCAGAAGAGCTGGCGCGCCGAGATTCACGGCTCAAGAAAATCCAAGCAGCGAAGGCACGTCTGGAGGCCCGTCAGAAGGAAGAAGATCAGCAGGCCGGACGTCGGCCAGGGGATGACAAGGAATCGAAGCGAGGGTCAAAGTTCAAAAGGAGATTTGGCGTACCTCCGGACAAGAAGCAGGACAACTTCACCGATCCCGAAAGCCGCATCATGAAGGATTCGAGTGGCTACCAGCAGTGCTTCAATGCCCAAGCCGCCGTCGACGAGAAATCGCAGCTGATCGTTGCGACCGGGTTGATCAACAACGCTGCGGATGTCGGTCAGCTCGAGCCGATGCTGAAAACGGCTCAAGCCAACACCGGTGAGAAGCCCAAGCGTGCCCTGGCCGATGCCGGCTACCGTTCCGAAAAGAACCTACTGCACTTGGAACGTACCGGAATCGACGGTTTCGTGGCTCTGGGGAGAGAAAAGAAAGACTCTCCACCAACGTCGAATTCGAAGCTCGAAGCGACGCTCCGCATGAAGGCGAAGCTCAAGACGAAACGTGGTCGCAAGTGGTACAAGCGGCGCAAACTCGGCGAACCGCCATTCGGATGGATCAAGGCTGTGCTTGGTTTCCAATCCTTCAGCCTTCGAGGGCTTGAGAAAACCAGCGCCGAGTGGAATCTCGTTTGCTTGGCGCTCAACCTCAGGAGACTCAATCAGAAGATGGTCTGGGTATGACCACCACCCGGCCTTGGATCCGCCCGTCCTCCCTCGCGAGCACTCGTCCGCGAGCCCACTACTGCCGTTTAACCCAGGCAAGATGATCTCTCGGGTCACAAGGCACAATGACACACCCGGGCTGAACTACTGCCGCGCAGACTCCTAGTGGCGTTCCAATCCGTTGCGGCTACCGAATCACCGGACGGCACTAGGCTTCGGGCTTGACGCGCGGCTGGAGCGACGGTTGCCGCTCTTCCGAGGGTAGCCGGCAATGGAAGTTTGGAGCCGGGTTTCACTTGCGATTCAAGGACATCGCGCACTTGAAGACGGACACGTTGACGGTCGAGCTCGACGACGACGCTCGCGTCCCGTACCAGCTCGACGGAGAGCCCGTCGGCTACGCGCCGATCGAGCTTCGCGTGCGCGACAAGGCACTCGCGGTCGTGATGCCGTAGGATGGCGCTCGACGAGGTGACGTAATGAAACCAATGGCCTGCCTTTTCTCGATCGTTCTCATCGCATCCTCTGCTATTGCCGAAGATCCCGTGGTGGGTCGCTCGGTCGTGGCCACCGAGTACGGCATCGTCGCCGCGAGCCAGCCGCTTGCAGCGCGCGCCGGGGTCCAGATCCTGGAGCGGGGAGGGAACGCCATCGATGCGGCCATCGCGGCCAACGCCACGATAGGGCTCATGGAGCCCACCGGCAACGGCATCGGCGGCGATCTCTTCGCCATTATCTACATGGCGAAGACGGGGGAGCTTCTGGGCTTGAACTCGAGCGGATGGTCCCCGAAGGCAATGAACATCGAGCTTCTGGCGACCAAGGGCATCGAGGAAATGCCGCGCCGCGGCATCTACTCCGTCACCGTACCCGGGGTCGTAGCGGGCTGGGATGCGCTCCAGGGCCGCCTGGGGAATCTCCCACTCTCGGAGATCCTCGCTCCGGCGATCCACTATGCCGAGAACGGCTTTCCGCTCTCCGAGGTCGTCGCGGGTGGTTGGGGGCGGTCGGAGGAGATGCTTGCCAGCCATCCGAACTCGAAGGCCACCTTTCTCATCGACGGCCGCGCACCGAAGGCGGGGGAGATCTTCAAGAACCCCGACCTCGCCGCATCTCTTCGCCGCATTGCGGAGCAGGGACGCGACGGCTACTACAAAGGCCCGACAGCGCAAGCGATCCTCGCCATCTCGGAAGCGACCGGTGGCGTCTTCGCGGCCGCGGACCTCACCGAGTTCGAGCCCGAGTGGGTCACGCCTGTGCAGACGACCTACCGCGGCTGGACGGTGAGCGAGATCGGCCCCAACACGCAAGGCATTGCGGCGCTGATGATGTTGAACTTGTTGGAGCGTTACCCCCTTGGCGAGTACGGCTTTCACAGCGCGGACGCGCTCCACGTCATGATCGAATCGAAAAAGCTCGCCTACGCCGACATGTTGCACTACGTCGGAGACCCGCGCTTTTCTCCGATACCCGTACCCGAGATGCTCGACAAAGCACATGCGGCCGAGCGGGCGAAACGGATTGACGCCGCGAAAGCAGCATGCGCCGTGACGCCCTCGGAGTTTCGCACCATCACCGACGCCGAAGGCGGTGACACCATTTATCTGACCACCATCGACCGCGACGGAAACATCGTCTCCCTCATCCAGAGCAACTACGGCGGGTTCGGTTCGGGGCTCGTGCCTCCGGGAGTGGGTTTCATGCTGCACAACCGCGGCGCGCTCTTCACGATGGAGCCCGACGAGCCGAACACGCTCGAGCCTCGCAAGAGGCCACTCCACACCATCATTCCTGCGTTCATGTCGAAGGGCGACGTGCACATCGGGTTCGGGATCATGGGAGGCTGGAACCAGGCGCAAGCGCACGCCCAGTTCGTGGCGAACATCGTCGACTACGACATGAACATCCAGGAGGCGTTAGCGGCCGGCCGCTTCACCAAGGGAAGCTTCGACGGGTGCGACGTGAGGATGGAGTCGTGGATCCCGGAGGGCGTGCGCTCAGAGCTTCAACGCCGCGGTCACGAGATCGAGGTCGTTCCACCGAGAACAGGAAGCTTCGGTTTCGGTCAGGCGGTGATGTCGAACGGAGACGGAGTTCACTTTGGTGCGTCCGAGCCGCGGCATGACGGCGCCGCGATCCCGGAGGCGCCACCCGTTTTCAAGAATTGATCTGCTCGGCGAGGTAGCGTTCTTTACCGACTTCTTCGACCGGGTGGAGCTGCGCCTCGAGCCAGTCGACGCCCTCTTCCTCATTCGTCAAGATATCTTCGAGTAGCTCGCGGGTCCCGTTGTCGGCCGCATCGCGACAAAGAGCGATCGCCTGGTTCAATCGCTCGACGGCCTCGAACTCGAGCTCCAAGTCGAGCTTGTGCTGCTCCACGGGCTCTTCCCCGACGCGGACCGGGTTGAGACGCTGCGGGGGTTCCGGAATGTCCCCTCCAACAGAGGGGCGGACCGGGGGCAACAGGGACGGCTGGGCGTCCAGTGGGACAACAGCTTCTTCTTCGACGCCGCCGGGCGGCACCAGCTCAAGGCGGGCGTCCAGATCGACCGCATCGCCCTGGACACGTTCCGTGGGGACACCGGGAACGTCCACAGCATCTTCTGGGGCCAGTCGTTCGCCAGGCAGCGGGGCGCGTACGGCTACTACCGCGTGATCAGCAATCCGATGGGGCTTCGGGGACAAGCTGGCCCCGAGGCTGGACTTCGCCTGGGACGCCACCGGCGACGGTCGAACGAAGCTCTACGGGTCGTGGGGGATCTTCTACGACATGATGAAGGCGAGGATGCCTGCGGATTCGGTGGGCAGTATGCGTCGTTGCTCTGGTATACGCTCGACGAACCCGACCTCTCCGGGATCGAGAACAACCCCGACTGCCCACCGGCGTGTCCGGGCGATCTCATCCTGGGCCCGATCGATATCCTGAGCGGAAGCACGATCAACGACCCGACGATTTCAAACTGGATCCGGACCTCGAGCCCATGAGGCTCCAGGAGCTGGTGCTGGCCATCGAGCGGGAGCTGCGCCCCAACCTCTCACTCAGCCTGCGCTACATCCACAAGCAGCTCGACCGGGGGGTGGATGATGTCGGCCTTCGGGACGAGGACGGGGTGTTCGCGTTCAGGATCGCCAACCCCGGGTTCGGGATCGCCTCGAGCTTCGTCCCCGAGGGGACCACGACGTCGATGCCCTACCTGAAGGCGCAAAGGGACTACGACGCCGTGGAGATCGGCCTGAACAAACGGATGTCGAATGGCTGGGCCGGCCGCTTCTTCTACCTCTGGAGCCGGCTCCGCGGAAACTACTCGGGCCTGGCCTCCTCGGACTTCTTCCAGAACGATCCGAACATCAACCAGGACTTCGACTCCGTCCTGATGCTCTACGACGAGACTGCACGGCCCGTCTCCGGGCCCCTGGCCACCGACCGGCCGCACCAGATCAAGGCCCAGCTCGTCTACGACTTCCGCTTCGGCACCACCGTGGGCGCGAGCGGGTTCGGCAACAGCGGAGTGCCCCGGAAGCGCATCGCGGGGTTCGTGCCGGGCCGCGGGTTCGCGGTCTTTTACGACGGGCGCGAGAGCGATGGTTGCATGCCTTTCGCAACCCGCCTCGACCTTCAGCTGCAGCACGGGATCCGTCTGGGCGACGGCAAGTCGCTGATCCTGGCGGCCACCATCTTCAACCTGTTCGACCAGGGCAAGGCCGTCGAGACGGCCGAGTACGAGCTCTTCGGCGGGCAGTCCGTCGCTATCTCGGAGGCGGAGTTCTTCCAGGGCTTCGACACCCAGCAGCTGATCGGGGAGCAGGGGCTGGTGCGCGATCCCCGCTTCCTGATGGATCGGCTCTTCCAGCAGCCCCGGTCGATCCGCCTCGCGGCCCGCTTCAGCTTCTAGGAACTAAGAGCCGTATCCTCTGCCTACGCGTGGGGACAACTTCACGAGGCGAGCGATAGGGATGGGAGTCACGCTCGGCTTTGCCCCCTGCGGGCCGCGATGGCAGGTGAACCGCTTCGAGATAAACGAGTTGAAGAGGCGCCTACGCGAGCTCACGCTCGAACAACGCCAGCATTCGCTTCCACGCCCGCTCAGCCTGCGGCTCGTCGTAGACGGCGGAATCTGGCGGGCACCACCCGTGCTGTGTGCCTTCGTAGACTTCGATCACCGCCTGGACGCCGGCGGCGTCGAACGCCTCTCGCAGACGCTCCTTCTCCTCGGGCCGTCGCTCGTGGTCGTTCGCCGCGATCGCGATCAGGAAGCCGGCCTTCATCTTCGGTGCGAGCAGGTGCGGACTGCCCTCTTCGTCGGTCGCCAGGCCGCCACCGTGGAACGAGGCGCCCGCGCCGATGCGGTCCGGGATGGCCGCCGCCAATCGCATCGTGTACGAGCCCGTCATGCAGTAGCCGGTCACGCCGATCCTTCGGCCCGTGTCGACCGACGACTGGCTGTCGAGGAACTCCACCAGGGCACGACCATCTATGACGCAGGTCTGCGGCGACAGCGATCTCGCGTGGGGCATCAGGAGGTCTCGAACGCCCGGATCGCGGAACGTCTTGCCGTCTGGAACGACCTGGCCCTTCGCGGTGCGGTAGTACGGATTGACGACCAGGACGGAGTAGCCGGACTCGGCGAGTCGCTTGCCCATGGCCCGAAAGGCTGGGCGGATGCCCACGATGTCGGGCCAGACGATGACAGCTGCGTGCTTGCCCTCGGCCGGATGCACGAAGTAGCAGTCGGCCTTGCCGTCCGGCGTTTCGACCAGAACCTCCTCCTCGACGACATCCACGGCGTGGGCCGCGCGAGGCAGCAGGAACGCGAGAGCGGCGGACGACCCCAGCTTGTTGAAGTTGCGGCGCGTCAGCCCGTTCTTGCGCAGGTACTCCTCGGCGTCCGCGTTCGTCAGTTCGTCACACACGTCGTCCTCCGGTGGGATGGGTCCCGGCGCCGGCTATCGCAGCGAGCGGGACCACAGGGCATCTCCTCGGCGTCGCAAGTCTCTCACGGGCGGGTTCCGGTCCGCCTTTCGGGGCCGGACACGTGACCAGTTTCCACGACACAGTTGCGGGCATGGTCAGCGTCATCCAGACTTTCGGCGCCGCATCAATCCACCCTCACACGTCCACGCCCTCGTGTCCCGCGGAGGTTGGACCAGGAGGATCGCTCGGCATCCCAAACCCCAAAGCCTCGCCAGCCACTCACGCTCGCGGGCGGCCGGAACGAAGCCGGACGGGCCGCACTGGTCCCAAGGTCCGCGGCCATGACTTCTCGGGAGTCGTCGGGTTCAGCGTTGCGACAACATCCTGACCGTCCAGCTCGATCAGCCCGCATCCGCTAAGACGTCGCGACGCGCCGAGGCGGCACGGGCTCAGGCGAGTGCGGGAGAGGGCGTCAGTGCGGGAGGCGAGCCGCGCGAGCGAGCCTGGGTACGCCGGAGGTGATCGAGGATCCGCTCGACGAGCGGCGGGTCTGTGATGATGGCATCATAGAAATGGTGCCGGCGTCGGGGACCACCAACGTATGCAGCTCTGCTTGGTCCCATTGTTGATCGCGTCGTGTCTAGAGTCCTCCGGAGAGGAGGGCTGGCGTGGACAGATACGTCGGTGTGGATGCGCACTCGCAGTCGTGCAGTCGTGCCCGTTTGCTCGTCGCAGTATCCGCTGCGGGCGTCTATCAAACCGAGGACGGGGGCCGCTCCTGGAGCGCGAGCCACCAGGGCGTCAGAGCCCAGTTCCTTCCCGACCCACACCCCGAGTTCGGCCAGTGCGTCCACAAGATCGCTCAGAACCCGCGCGAGCCTGATCGCTACTTCCTTCAGAACCACTGGGGGCTCTACCGCAGCGACGACGGCGGCAACACCTGGTCCGACATCGCGAACGGCGTGCCTTCCGACTTCGGCTTCTGCATGGCCGTCCACCCGCGCGACCCGGCGACGGCGTACATCGTGCCGATCGAGTCGGACACGTACCGGTGCACGCCGCAGGGCAAGCTGCGCGTCTACCGGACCAAGAACGCCGGCAAGACATGGCGGCCCCTCACCAAGGGTCTGCCGCAGCAGGATGCGCTCGAGACGGTGCTGCGCGACGCCCTGGCGACGGACACCGCCGATCCGGCCGGCGTCTACTTCGGGACCCGCTCCGGCAAGGTCTACGCCTCGCGCGACGACGGCGACTCGTGGAAGCAGATTGCGGGCGGCCTGCTCCCGGTGGTCTGTGTCCGGGCGGCGATGATCGGAAACGGGCAGCCGGCCCGGCACCGCTCCCCGGCCGCGCGCCGCGCGGCCAAGCGACATCGCTGATGGCGGTCCTCGTCCTGCCGGGGCCGCTCGCTGCAGACGCCGGTGGCGAGAGGCGGACCGAGCTGCCCGCAGCTCGCAGTGTGACTGACGCCCTCGACACGGCGTTCGAGCGCTACCCGCGGCTTCGCCTGCGCCTGTTCGACGAGCAGGGCGAGCTGCGCCCCAACGTCAACGTGTTCATCGACGGGCGCAACATCCGCTTCGAGGATGGCCTCGCCACGGCCGTCCCAGAGGCGGCCGTGGTGTTCGTGCTACCCGCGATCAGCGGCGGCTAGGAGTCTGCGCGGCAGTAGTGCAGCCCGGGTGTGTCATTGTGCCTTGTGACCCGAGAGATCATCTTGCCTGGGTTAAACGGCAGTAGTGGGCTCGCGGACGAGTGCTCGCGAGGGAGGACGGGCGGATCCAAGGCCGGGTGGTGGTCATACCCAGACCATCTTCTGATTGAGTCTCCTGAGGTTGAGCGCCAAGCAAACGAGATTCCACTCGGCGCTGGTTTTCTCAAGCCCTCGAAGGCTGAAGGATTGGAAACCAAGCACAGCCTTGATCCATCCGAATGGCGGTTCGCCGAGTTTGCGCCGCTTGTACCACTTGCGACCACGTTTCGTCTTGAGCTTCGCCTTCATGCGGAGCGTCGCTTCGAGCTTCGAATTCGACGTTGGTGGAGAGTCTTTCTTTTCTCTCCCCAGAGCCACGAAACCGTCGATTCCGGTACGTTCCAAGTGCAGTAGGTTCTTTTCGGAACGGTAGCCGGCATCGGCTAGGGCACGCTTGGGCTTCTCACCGGTGTTGGCTTGAGCCGTTTTCAGCATCGGCTCGAGCTGACCGACATCCGCAGCGTTGTTGGTCAACCCGGTCGCAACGATCAGCTGCGATTTCTCGTCGACGGCGGCTTGGGCATTGAAGCACTGCTGGTAGCCACTCGAATCCTTCATGATGCGGCTTTCGGGATCGGTGAAGTTGTCCTGCTTCTTGTCCGGAGGTACGCCAAATCTCCTTTTGAACTTTGGCCCTCGCTTCGATTCCTTGTCATCCCCTGGCCGACGTCCGGCCTGCTGATCTTCTTCCTTCTGACGGGCCTCCAGACGTGCCTTCGCTGCTTGGATTTTCTTGAGCCGTGAATCTCGGCGCGCCAGCTCTTCTGGCAGTTCGTCGCCACGAAAATCAGGACCAAACTCGACGTCTTCCGCAGCATCTTCTTGTTTCGCAAGAGCGGTGATAGCCCGAATCTCTCGACGGAGCTGTTTCTCCGTTTTCTTCATACGCTCGTAGCTCATCGCCTTGTGCTTGCTGGCATTCGCCTTGACCTTCGTTCCATCCAGAATCAACGTCCCAAGCTTGACCAAACCCACTTCTTGAGCCAGACGCACGACTTGGACGAATACAGATCGAAACTGGGACAAATGGTCACAACGGAAATCACTGATCGTCCGGTGTGCCGGGAAATTGCCTCCGCTCAAATAACGGTATGCGACATCCTCTTCCAGCTTCTTCGCGATCCCACGAGACGAAAACGTCCCTGTCGCATAGCCGTAGATCAGAACCTTCAGCATCATTCGAGGATCGAATCGTCGGTTCCGACGTCCATCGCCCTCGTAGCGCTCGTAGAAAGCACGCACATCCATCGCCTCCACCGTATCCGAGATGAAAAACGAAAGATGACCCTCCGGAAGCCAGTCTCGTGGATTCGACGGAAACAAACTCGATCGGTCAGGACTGTACGGACGGAAACTCGTTCCCATAACTTCAAAAACGCTCATTCACCCGATTTCGTTCCTGCCGCGCAAACTCCTAGTCGTCTGGATTCTTGTTGATGATGCCTCTACCGGCGATCGTCGCACGCGCTCACCACAACTACGTCGCCTTCTTTCTGACGATGGCGTGCACTGCCCGCTGTTCGTACTGCATCAACCTCCACGAGGGGGATCCTGCGGGGCCCCGACCGAGGACGCCCCACATGACCCCGGACGACTGGATTCGCGCCGCGAATAGGATGGGCTTGCGCGGGGATCTCCCCATCACGCTCCAGGGCGGCGAGCCGACCACGTACCACGGCTTTCAGCGGATCGTGAACGAAGCGGACGCATCCATAAAGATGGATCTGCTCACCAACATGCTCTTCGACGCCGATGAGTTCGCGAAGCGCGTGCCGGTGGAGCGCTTCACGCGCGAGGCACCGTACGCGCCCATCCGCGTCACCTACCACCCGGGCCAGAACGATCTGTTCGATCTCGTCCGGAAGACGCACCGGCTCCAGGACGCCGGGTTCCGTATCGGCATCTTCGGCATTCTCCATCCCGACCCGGAGATTGCGCGTCCCGTGCGCGAGGCCCACGACACGTGCACGAAGCAGGGCATCGACTTCCGGTTCAAGGAATTCCTCGGGAGCTGGAGGGGTCGCCTTTACGGCACTTACAAATACGAGGGTTCCGTGGTGGGTGAGCGCGTGCTCCGTTGCGAGTGTCAGACCTCGGAGTGGCTCGTCTCGCCGAGCGGGCACCTCCACCGGTGCCACGCGGACCTCTACAGCGGGCTGAACGCGATCGGGCATATCCTGGATCCGGAAGTGTCGGCCGACACTGTCGACGTCTCGAGGCCGTGCGCGATCTTCGGCCACTGCAATCCCTGCGACACGAAGGTGAAGCGATCGGTTTCAGCGCCACGGCCACACCAGTGTGACTATACGGAACATCGCGCTGGCCACTGACCTCGAGACGACGGTAAAGCGGACCCGGTTTTCTTGGACACGAAACTAGGGAAAGTCATCTTGTTCAAGGAGACTCGATCGATGAAGCAGGTCAGGCGCAAGAGGTCTGAGAGGAAGAAGGGAGTGGGCGAGACGGAGGGAGCCCGGAGGGCGACCGGAGTTTCGCCCACCGGCGGCGCGGTGGTGGGCGCCTTGGGTCCCGGGCAGCGTTGGAGCGTGGTGCGCAAGCGGGAGGTCGCACTGCGGCTGCTGCGCGGGGAGTCACTCGAAGCGCTGTCTCGTGAGCTGTCCGTGGAGATGCACCGGCTGCAGCGCTGGCGTGATCAAGCCATGGCCGGGATCGACGAGTCGCTGCGGGAGCGCAATGGCGACCCGCTGAAGGTGGAGCTGGACGCGGCGGTCAAGCGGGTGGGCGAGCTCAGCATGGAGAACGAGCTGTTGCGGAAGAAGATCGGGGCGGCCCGCCCTTTGGCCTTCGGGAGGTCGCGGCGATGAGTGCGGCGATCTCCCCTGCGACAGGCCGGGCCTACGGGGTGGAGCGGGTGTGCCGGGTGTGGAAGCTGGCCCGCTCGAGCTACTACTCCCAGCTCGGCGAGGCGGCTCCCGAGATGGTCCGCGCTGGCCGACGTGGTCCCAAGCCCAAGGTGTCTGACGAGGAGCTGTTGCGGCTGATCCGAGAGGACCTGGCGGCCTCGCCGTTCGTAGGAGAAGGACATCGCAAGGTCTGGGCGCGGCTCAAGGTGCTGCGCCAGGTGCGCGTGTCGCGCAAGCGGGTGCTGCGGATCATGCGTGAGCACCACCTGCTGTCGCCGCGTCGGGTACGCCAGGGCGAGGGGCTGCTCCACGAGGGGACGATCACAACCGATGCGCCCAACCTGATGTGGGGGACGGACGGGGCGAGAGTTCTCACGGCAAAGGACGGCTGGGGCTGGATCTTCGTCGGCGTCGAGCACTTCAACAGCGAGTGCGTCGGCTACCACGTGTGCAAGAAGGGGACGCGCTACGAGGCCCTCCAGCCCATCGCCATGGGGCTGACGCAGCTCTTCGGCTCGGTCGAGGCGGGTGTGGCTCGTGGCCTCGAGCTGCGCATGGACCACGGGACGCAGTACCTCTCGGACCACTTCCTCAACCAGCTGCGTTTCTGGGGCATCACGCCCAGCTTCGCCTTCGTCGAACAGCCGCAGACCAACGGAGTGGCCGAGCGTTTCATCCGGACTCTCAAGGAACAGATCATTCATGGCCGCGTCTTCCACACCCTCGAGGAGGTGCGCCAGGCCGTGGCTGCCTTCGTCAAGCGCTACAACCAGCAGTGGCGCGTCGAGAAGCTGGGATTCCTCACCCCGCGCGAGGCCCGCGACCAGCACGGCCAGGGGAAGGCCGCGTGAACCTCGAGGTCATCAAAGAGGGGCTACCCCAGGTATGGACTCACCCCGCCGCGTCGATCCTGGGGCATCCTCGTGCGTCGTTTTCGGGATCGTCTGCCAAACGAACCCGAGATCGTCAAACTGGTGTCCAAGAAACCGGGCGCGGTACACCTCGAGACGACGGATACGGAGGACTCGGCGTGGATCCTCTCCTGATCGACGATCACAAGCTGCGCTGGCATCCGGACCGCATCGCGCAGTGGATGGCCGGCGATGCCGTCTCCCCGATCTATCTGGAGGTCTCGCCGTCCTCGATCTGCAACCACGGCTGCACCTTCTGTGGCGTCGACTTCGCTCAGCAGACCGCGGTCACTCTCGACGCCGATGTCTATGGCGCCGCGCTATCACAAATGCAGGAGGTCGGCGTCCGCAGTGTCATGTTTGCCGGCGAGGGCGAGCCGCTGCTCCACAGGGAGCTTCCCCGGATGATCGTGGAGACCCGAGCGCACGGCATCGACGTCGCGATCACGACGAATGGCTCTCGAGGAAGCGAGGGGCTGTGGGGTGAAATCCTGCCGCACTTGAGCTGGGTCAAGTTCAGTGTGGACGCGGGAAGCGCCGACACCTATGCGAGGGTCCATGCCGTCGAGCTCGCGGTATTCGAGCGCACGCCCGAAAGCATCGAGGCGGCGGTGCGGGTCAAGAAGGAGCAGGCGCTGCCGGTGAGGGTCGGGATGCAATATCTCGTGATCAGCGACGACTACGCGGACCTTCGTAGGGTTGTGGTGGTGGCAAACCGCCTGGGGGTGGACTACTTCGTGATCAAGCCCCACTCGGTGCATCCCCAGTCGCTGGAGCCTCTCGATGTCGAGTACTCGGCGGAGACGATTCGCAGCATCGAGGCGGTGGTAGCCGAGAGCGATGGCAGCAGCGGCGGCGTGCCGGTCGTCTTCCGTAGGGCAGCGATGGAGCAATCACTGCGAACCGAGACCCCCTACCAACATTGCTACGCCCTGCCCTTCGCGGGCTACATCTCCAGCCGCGGCGATTTCTACACCTGCTCCGTTTTCCTCGATGACGAGCGCTTCCGTGCTGGCAATATCTACACCGACTCGTTCCGCGAGATCGTCCGCGGCGAGCAGCGCCGCCAGGTGGTGAACTTCGGGCGGCACGAATTGAAGCTCACGAAGGAGTGCCGGGTCAATTGCAGAATGGCGCGGGTCAACGAGTTCCTGGAGCCACTCCCCCACGAACCCGAGCACAAAAACTTCATCTGAGCCGGCGCTGCGTGAACGTCCTCGTCATCAAGACGGGCCACTCCGAGACCCTCGCCTGGGACCCCGGGGGAGTGCCTAGCCTCGGTGACGTGCTGCGGACGACGCCATTGCTCCCGGCGCTGAGAGAGAAGTACGAAGCGCCGCGCGTCGACTGGCTGGTCGCTCCGGAGGCGACGCCCCTGCTCGAGGGGAACCCGCAGCTGGACGAGCTCCTCATCTGGGAGCCCCAGAGCAGCGCCGTCATCGCGGCGCGCCGCTACGATGTGGTCGTCAACCTGGGGAAGCAGGCATCACTGTGCGTGCTCTCCGAGATGATCCCAGCGGCCGAGAAGTACGGCTTCCGACAGGCGCCGGACGCTGGCAAGGTCGACGTCTACCCGGGGAGCGAACGCCTGAGTGACTGCCTGGGAGGCAAAGTGAACGGGGCCGGAGTCGCAATGCCCTGGCAGCAGGTATTGATCGAGACGCTGGGCGTTCGCTGGGCTTTCCAGCCGTACCAGCTGGGTTACCGGCCAAAGGGGGACGAGCTGCACGACGTGGGGCTCAACCACGTCACCGGGCCCAAGTGGCCTCGCAAGGCGATGCCCAAGGCGCGCTGGGAAGGTCTGGCCGAGGAGCTCGCCGCTGCGGGTTACTCGGTGTCGTGGCAACGCGGGCTGCGCAACCTCGACGACTACATGGAATGGGTGCACTCGTGCCACATCGTGATCTCGACAGACAGCCTGGGGCTCCACCTCGCTCTCGCCTTGGACAAGCGCGTCGTGGGGCTGTTCGGCCCCACGGACCCACGCGAGATCCATGGATACGGGCGGGCCCGTAGTGTGGCGGCTCCCAGCCCGGATCGACTGGACTGGATCTCGCTCGAGAAAGTCGTCGCGGCTACCACGGCGCTGCACGCTTGTCCCTGAAGCAGACAGCGACGCGGATCCGCCGCCACGTGCTACACATGGCGCACCGATCGCGCGGCGCGCACGTCGGATGTGCGCTGTCGTGCGTCGAGATCCTCACGACGGTGTACTACCGCTGCCTGCGACTCGATCCCTGGGAGTCGAGGGACGTCTTCGTCCTGAGCAAGGCACACGCGGCTCCCTGCCTGTACGCCACACTCGCCGAGCGCGGGGTCATCGACGCGGGGCTGCTCGAGGGCTACGGCGTCGACGGAGGCAGCCTGCCCGCGCACCTCGACCGGAGCGCTGCCCGAGGCGTCGAGATCTCCGCGGGGGCGTTGGGGCACGGCTTCAGCATGGCCCTGGGATTGGCCTACGCCTTCAAGCTCCAGCGCTCGGATCGCCGGGTCTACGCCCTGATCGGGGACGGCGAAGCGCAGGAGGGCGCGATCTGGGAAGGCGCACTCTTCGCCCCACGCCTGGGGCTCGGGAACTTCACGGCGATCATGGATGTCAACGATCTCCAGGGGTACGGGCGTCCCCGTGACATCTGCCAGTTCGAGCCGATGCGGGAGAAATGGGAGGCCTTCGGCTGGTCGTGCGACGCGGTCGACGGCCACGATCTCGGCGAGCTGGAGCGGGCTCTGACGGCACCCCCCAGCGGCCGCCCTCGGATGGTCCTGGCCCGCACCATCAAGGGCAAGGGCGTCTCGTTCATGGAAGACAGGCTCGAGTGGCACTACTACGTCGTGACCGACGAGCGCCTCGCCGAGGCGTTGCGGGGGCTGGCTTGAGAAACGCGTTCGCCACCGTCCTGATGGAGAGCGCCGAGTCGCGAGACGATCTGTTCGTCATAACAGGCGACGCGGGGTTCGGCGTCTTCGACGTCTTTGGCGAGCGGTACCCGGATCGCATCCGCAACCTCGGTGTCGCCGAGCAGAACGCCATGGGTTTCGCCGCAGGGCTTGCCCTCGGCGGACGGAAGGTCGTCGTTTACAACATCATCCCCTTCGTCCTGTACCGCTGCTACGCGTGTACCGCGCCCGGTTTCTTGGACACCAGTTTGACGATCTCGGGTTCGTTTGGCAGACGATCCCGAAAACGACGCACGAGGATGCCCCAGGATCGACGCGGCGGGGTGAGTCCATACCTGGGGTAGCCCCTCTTTGATGACCTCGAGGTTCACGCGGCCTTCCCCTGGCCGTGCTGGTCGCGGGCCTCGCGCGGGGTGAGGAATCCCAGCTTCTCGACGCGCCACTGCTGGTTGTAGCGCTTGACGAAGGCAGCCACGGCCTGGCGCACCTCCTCGAGGGTGTGGAAGACGCGGCCATGAATGATCTGTTCCTTGAGAGTCCGGATGAAACGCTCGGCCACTCCGTTGGTCTGCGGCTGTTCGACGAAGGCGAAGCTGGGCGTGATGCCCCAGAAACGCAGCTGGTTGAGGAAGTGGTCCGAGAGGTACTGCGTCCCGTGGTCCATGCGCAGCTCGAGGCCACGAGCCACACCCGCCTCGACCGAGCCGAAGAGCTGCGTCAGCCCCATGGCGATGGGCTGGAGGGCCTCGTAGCGCGTCCCCTTCTTGCACACGTGGTAGCCGACGCACTCGCTGTTGAAGTGCTCGACGCCGACGAAGATCCAGCCCCAGCCGTCCTTTGCCGTGAGAACTCTCGCCCCGTCCGTCCCCCACATCAGGTTGGGCGCATCGGTTGTGATCGTCCCCTCGTGGAGCAGCCCCTCGCCCTGGCGTACCCGACGCGGCGACAGCAGGTGGTGCTCACGCATGATCCGCAGCACCCGCTTGCGCGACACGCGCACCTGGCGCAGCACCTTGAGCCGCGCCCAGACCTTGCGATGTCCTTCTCCTACGAACGGCGAGGCCACCAGGTCCTCTCGGATCAGCCGCAACAGCTCCTCGTCAGACACCTTGGGCTTGGGACCACGTCGGCCAGCGCGGACCATCTCGGGAGCCGCCTCGCCGAGCTGGGAGTAGTAGCTCGAGCGGGCCAGCTTCCACACCCGGCATACCCGCTCCACCCCGTAGGCCCGGCCTGTCGCAGGGGAGATCGCCGCACTCATCGCCGCGACCTCCCGAAGGCCAAAGGGCGGGCCGCCCCGATCTTCTTCCGCAACAGCTCGTTCTCCATGCTGAGCTCGCCCACCCGCTTGACCGCCGCGTCCAGCTCCACCTTCAGCGGGTCGCCATTGGGCTCCCGCAGCGACTCGTCGATCCCGGCCATGGCTTGATCACGCCAGCGCTGCAGCCGGTGCATCTCCACGGACAGCTCACGAGACAGCGCTTCGAGTGACTCCCCGCGCAGCAGCCGCAGTGCGACCTCCCGCTTGCGCGCCACGCTTCAACGCTGCCCGGGACCCAAGGCGCCCACCACCGCGCCGCCGGTGGGCGAAACTCCGGTCGCCCTCCGGGCTCCCTCCGTCTCGCCCACCCCCTTCTTCCTCTCAGACCTCTTGCGCCTGACCTGCTTCATCGATCGAGTCTCCTTGAACAAGATGACTTTCCCTAGTTTCGTGTCCAAGAAAACCGGGTCCGCTTTAACCGCTGCTACGAGCAGGTGCGCAACGACGTGTGCTACCAGGAGTTGCCCGTGGTACTCGTTGGCACGGGCGCGGGGGTCGCGTACGCGCCCGCCGGCATGACTCACTACGCCCTGGAGGATCTCGCCCTTGCGGCGTCCCTGCCCAACCTCACGGTCTTCTCGCCCTGCGACCCTGTCGAGACGAAAGCGGTGGTGCGCTTCGCGCTCGACAGCTCCGGGCCCGTGTACATCCGCCTCACCAAGAGTGGAGAGCCCGTGCTCCATCCACGGGACGAGATGGAGGTGCGCGCGCCGGTGCAGCTTTCGGATGGGAATGGAGTCGCGGTGCTGTTTCACGGGGCCATCGGCGGCGAGGTCGTTGCAGCCGCCCAGCGCCTCCGGGAAGAGGGCATCTTCCCCCGCGTGATCTCGGTGCCATGCGTGCAGCCGCTGGACGAGGAGCGGCTCCTGGAGCTGTGCTCAGACGTCGATCACGTGATGAGCGTCGAGGAGCACTTCACAGGGTCGGGGCTAGGCAGTCGCCTCGCCTCGATCTACGCCGCGCGCCGACCGTCCTGGACACTGCACAGGGCGGGGTCGCCGATCGTTTCGTGCACGAGGTGATGAGCCAAGCTTCCCTCCGGGAGGCCTTCGGGCTCTCGGCCCCGAGACTCGCAGAGGACTTGAGCAGACTGCTGCGCTCGGGGAGGTGACGGGCTCCGCGGAACGCCCAGGCGATCGCTCGATCACCGTGGTGATCGGGTGTAGTTCCGAAATCTGTTGAAAGTTGAGTGGCGGCCTCTCCGGCCCGATGGGATCATCGGGCTGGATCAAAAGAGGAGAAAGCCGCCATGAAGAAAGCTATCAGCAGACGAGCCATCCCCCAAGAGGTTGTTGGTCAATTAGCGTCGCCGCTGGCTGAACTGATGCGTCAGACGCTACTCGAGACTGTGATCGCGAGCGGAACGATCCAGGCGATCGAGATGCTGCGTGCTCAGCAGGAGGTGCTGTGCGGGCCACGCTACAAGCAGAACGCGGATCGCAAAGCTCATCGCCACGGAACGACGGTCGGATCGCTGGTTATGGGCGGACGTCGGGTGACGCTGCCGCGCCCTCGGGTTCGGTCGGTCGACGGCCGCGAGCTCGAGCTGCCGGCGTGGACGGAATGGTCTCGTGAGGATCCACTGAAGCAACGGGCCCTCGAGCAGATGATCCTTGGCGTGTCGACACGAGGCTACTCGGGTTCGTTAGAGAAGCTTCCGGTCGAAGTCCCGGAACGGGGCAAGAGCCGGAGTGCCGTCGGCCGGCGTTTCCTCGAAGGAACACGGCGACACCTGGTGAAGCTGCAGCGTCGCGATCTGTCAAGACTGGAATTGGCGGTGCTGATGATCGACGGAATTCACTTTGAGGATCACGTCGTTCTGGTGGCGCTCGGCTTCGAAAACGACGGGAAGAAGCAGGTCTTGGGCCTGTGGGAAGGGACGACCGAGAACGCTCGGGCCTGTAAAGCCCTGCTCGAGAATCTCGCCTCACGCGGTCTGCAGACGAACCGCAGCTTGCTCATCGTCCTTGACGGAGCGAAGGCTCTACACAAGGCTTGCAGGGACGTCTTCGGAGGCCGTGCCTTCATCCAGCGCTGCCAGGAGCACAAGAAGCGGAACGTTGCCGACCACTTGCCGGAGTCGATGCGACCTGGTGTGCGACGGGCGATGAGTCAAGCCTACGAGTGTCGCGACGCTAAGCGGGCAAAGCGGCTCCTCGAGGCTCTCGCCACCCGTCTCGAGTCCGAGCATCCTGGCGCTGCCGCCTCCCTGCGCGAGGGCCTCGACCAGACGCTCACTGTCATCGAGCTCGAACTCCCCGAACGGCTCCAGCTGTCGCTGCGAACAACGAATCCGATCGACAACCTCGTTGGCAGCGTCCGCAGAGTCTCGCGGCGCGTGAAGCGCTGGCGCGGAGGTCGCATGATTCTCCGCTGGTGTGGCGCCGCCGTGTTGGATGCCGAGCAGCGCTTCCGGCGTATCAGAGGCTACCGAGAGATGCCCAAACTGATCGCTGCCCTCAGAGCACGAGACGCAGCACTTGACGAGAAGGAGAACGCCGCTTAGGACGTGAACTGCCGCCGCTCAGTTTCAACAAGCGACGGGACATCACCTGGTGATCGCCTGCCGGGACGAGGAGCACAACCTGCCCCTGACGTACGCGGGTGTGCGTACCGCGATCGCCGAGGGAGGCTTCGCTCGGCACGAGATTCTCCTCGTCGACGACGGCAGCCGCGACGGAACCGGTGCCGTGGCAGATGCTCTCGCCGCGGTGGATCCGCATGTTCGCGTGCTTCGCAACGCGACCAGCCGAGGCTTTGGCCACAGCCTCATGTTGGGACGGGAACGCTCCCAGATGACACACCTGGTCGTCGTACCAGGTGACAATGAGATCGAGGCCGAATCGGTCGCGGCGATACTCGGCGCGGTGGGTCGAGCGGGACGTGATCACTGCGTATTCCGTCAACCCGCAGGTCCGCCCCTGGGCCCGGCGCATCCTATCCCGAGGCTTCACGCTCCTGATCAACGTCCTGTTCGGACAGCGCCTGAGCTACTACAACGGCCCCAACGTCTATTCGGCGGAGCAGCTCGCCGGTCTGCCGAACGCCACGGTCGGCTTCGCCTTCCATGCCGAGCTGGTGACACGCCTGCTGCGGGACGGGCGATCAGTGGCCCCGGTCGGCATGCGACTGCGCCCGCAGCCCGGCCGTCGCAGCCAGGCGCTCAGGGTGCGCAACGTCGTGGGCGTACTGGCGGACGTCGCGCGCCTGTTCTGGACACTCCGGGTGCGGCCGGGCTGACCGCGGCCCGCGCCGAGGCAGCGCCGCGCTCCGCCCGCTCAGGAACCGGCGCCATGTCGCGGCGCAGGGTCGAGGCTCGTCCAGCGGTACGCGGCAGCCAGAAGCAGGACGGGTTGCATCCCCACCAACCATGAGCACCGCGACTGGTAGCGGGTATGGTCGCCGGCGACCGTGTACATGACGCAGGCGTTGGCGACGCTGAAAAACAGGCAGAATACGGCGCTGCAGCCGAGGGTGCAGGCCTGCGATCCAGCCGGGCTGCACGAGCAGAGTCAGCAGCACGCCGAGGCACAGCACGGTTCCGCCAACGACCAGCGGCTCGATGATCCTGTTGAAGGCCGTCGTACGTAGTGTGCCGTGCGCCGAGCGACTGATTCGAAAGGCTCCGAAATCGGAGGCGGAAAAGCCCTCAGGAACCTCCCCAGCTCGGGATTTCCGTCGATGAAGCCTGACAGACCTGCGTCGAAGTAGAGGTCCCTCGTGCCCGAGGCAACGGCGCGGAGATGTCCCAACGGGTCGTGACGGACGCTCGCGAAGAGCAGGCGTCTTAGGCCGGCGGTCTCTCCTGCTTCGAATGCCCGCCGAAGCGGCGAGTTCTCGTCCCACAAGAGCACGTAGTTGACGTAGCCTTCCTCGGAGCACGGGCAGGGCCACTCGTTGCGGGGAAGCGTGGGTGGCGGACGGTTCGTGAACTCGGCAAGCGCATCGATTTCGGAGCACAGAACGTAGCTGTCGTCGCCGCAACGTTCCCTGAGAAACCCGACCAGCAGACCGTCTGCCGCGAAGCGCGCCAACACGAGCGCCTCGCCGCCTATGGAAGGGGAGAAGCCACGGCGCGTCACTAGGTTTGCCACGGGGAAAAACAGACCCGCCGCCAGCAGCGACGCCCCGATCTGTAGCGAGAGTCTGCGCGAGGGCTCCAGCCGCGACCGGCCACAAGAGTGCAGGGCAAGCAGCAGCAGTAGCGCCAGTATGGCAATCGGGACGTACGACATGTGGAAGCTGAGCGAGAAGAGCAGAAGAATCCCCAGCCACACACGTTCCCAACGGAACAGTGCCGGCCGGTGGTAGAGCAGCAGGTAGAGAGCCAGGGCCACGATGCCGATCCACACATCGGACATCACCGTGACGGTCCACCACGCGAGTGTCGTGACGGTAGCGATCGCAAGCCCTGTGGCGATCAGCGGTGCCACTGCGAGACCGAGGTCCAGCACCAGCATCCTCGAGAGCAGGTAGGCCAGGATGGCGGCCTGCACCACAGCCACAGGCCAAACAGAGCTCCCGAGCCTGGCCAGGGTCAGTAGCAATGGGTATCCGCTGGGACGGAAGGCATACACCTGGCCAGTCGACGCCGTGCGCAGGTAGCCGCCGGAGTCTCCAAACAGAATCGGGAAGCCGTTCCACCACGCCACCCAAAGCAGCGCAGTTCCCACCGCGGCGCCTCCGAGCACCCGACGTCCACCGCTTGGAGAGAGCGCCGCGCCCGTCACGCCCGCCTATCGCCTCGCGATCACGATGGCGATGCCGCCCTGCAGGTCGCGCAGCACCCAATCGAAGCACGCATAGAGGGGGAGCAGGTAGCGCAGCGCCGGGAAGAGCGGCGCGTAGGGCGGGCGCCGATGCTGCCGTGTTCATCTCCGAAGCGCCAGTTGTTCTCGTCGAGAGTGGCATTCTGGAGGTGACGAACCCGGTTGAAGAACAGTGGGCGCACAAGCTCCTGCAACAACGAGCTCTGGACGATCTGGCGGGCGGAGTAGGCCGAGAAGAGCTCCTGGAGACCTGAGACCGTGTAGCGTCTGTAGTGGCCCACAGCATGGTCCCATAGGTTGTAGAGCCCGGGGCCCAGCACGGTCGTGCACAGCGCAAGCCCGTCGTCGGTCAGCAGGCCGCGCAGCCGTTGGACGAAGCGGCGATCATCCGCAAGGTGCTCGAGCACGGCGTTCGCCACGATCAGGTCCCACCTGCGCCCGAGTCGCTCCAGATTCCCCTCCTGCTCGACGTCCAGCAGGATTGCCTCGACTCTGCGATCTGTTCCTTCTCCCAGCACGCGCGGGTTGTAGTCGAGCACCGTGGTCGACGAGAAAGTCGAGGGGGGCAGGTGGCTGAAGACCGAATCGGCTCCCGGACCAATCTCGAGACAGTGGCGGGCCCCGTAGCGCCGCGCTGTTGCGGCGCCGATCAGGCGCTCGATGTAGCGATAGGGGGAGACGGGCTGGCTCGGGACGAGCAGCCTCATCGGGCATCGCAACAGGTCGCCAAGCGAAACGAGCGTGGAGCTAATAAATAACGGTAGCAGACGCGGCCGTGTCGCGGCCCCGCGCCGCGGGTTGCCTCCTGATGCGCCATGCCAATGGCAGGCGTCGGAAGATCCGGACCTCGCAAGAGGAAGGCGCCAAACCGGGTAGCGAACTGGGCCACGGCCGCGAGCCCCTCGCAACTTCGAATCTGCGTCGGCTATGAGTTGCCCGTCAGTCGGGCCAACGGCCGCCGCATCCTCAGCCGTCGACTGTCTTCGCAGCGCGGACCATTTCCATCGCAGGCTCCTCGCCGGGATTCAGGTTCGGCTGGCGCCGTCGCCGCGGGACCAGAACCAGACGACGGCCATGAGGATCGCACCGGCGACGTCCGTCACGCCGAGGCCGAATGCGACTTCCGCACGGGCCGGATAGAGCAACAGTAGCGCCGAGGCCGTGAGCAAGGCGCGTTGGAGCGGCGTGAGCAGCCGGGCCCAGAAGCCGGCGATTGCGGCGGCGAGCCCGAGCGTACCAAGCGCGGCGATTGCGAGGGCGATGGCCGTCTGCGCGATCCGGGGGGATTCGCCGGGGGCGCTGAGCAGCAGCAGCTCAGGGCGGTAGACGAAGAGATACGGCAGCGCGAAGCCGATCAGCGAGAAGCGGAACGCCGCCAGGCTCGTCCGCAGGATGCCCGATCCCGCGATCGAAGCCGCCGTATAGGCGGCGAGCGCAACCGGAGGGGTCACCATCGACATCATCCCGAAGTAGAAGATGAAGAGGTGCGCCGCGAGCGGCACGACGCCGAGTTGACCGAGCGCCGGCCCCATCAGCGTCGCGAGCAGCAGATAGCACACCGCCGAGGGAACACCCATTCCGAGCACGATGGCGGCGCCCATGATCAGCACCAGCGCAAGAAACAGGTTGTCCTGCGCCAGCGGCAGGACCATGGCGGGGAAGCGCGTGCCCACTCCGGTCAGCGTGACGATGCCGATCACGATGCCCACACATGCGGTTGCCGCGATGAGCGTGACCGCCCCGGCGGCGGCCTGGCGTACCGCGGCGAACGCGCGGGCCCACGTCATCCGGGTGTGCGAGTTGAAGAGACTCAGGGCGACCACCACCGCGAGCGCCAGCGTCGCCGCGCGGAACACGCTGTAACCCGCGAGGAGCAACCCGATCAGGGACGCCAAGGCGCCCGCCAGGAGCACGCCGGAGTACCCTGGCTCTGGAGCTTCGCGCTCCCGCGTCATCGTGGTTGCCCCGATGCGCCGCCCTTGGAAGTGCACGATCAGCAGCAGCGAGGCGTAGTAGATGATGGCGGGGATGATCGCGGCTCGAATAATCTCGAGGTACGTGACCGGGGGCACGACGATCTCGAGCATCATGTACGCGCCGGCGCCCATCACCGGGGGGACCAGGGCCCCGCCGGAGCTGGCGGCAGCCGCGATGCCGCCGGCCATGTGGGCCGGGTACCCGGCGCTCCTCATCAGCGGGATGGTGAACGTGCCCGTCGTAGCAGTAACGGCGACTGCGCTTCCCGACAGCGACCCCATCAGTCCGCTGCTGATCACGGCGACCTTGGCCGGTCCCCCCGCCGAGCCCGAGAACCAACCCTTCGCGTAGTCCACGACTCGTCGCGTCGCCCCCGTGGCATCGAGCGCCGCCCCGAAGAGGATGAAAGGGTAGACGTAGGAGAACATCACCTGGAGCGCCGTACCGAAGACGCCCTGTCCGTGGAGAAACGCCTGCGCGACGATGCGCTCTGCGGAGTAGCCACGGTGAGGCAGCGCCCAGCTCGGCATGCTGGGCCCGAAGTAGGCGTACGCCAGGAAGATCGCCGCGAGGATCGGCAGAGCCAGTCCGACGGAGCGGCGCGCCGCTTCGAGAACGACGAGCAGGCCGACGGCGCCGACCCACAGGTCCGTGGGCGTTTCAGCGCCGGCGCGCTCGCCCAAGGGGCTCCCATCGAGCCAGATGCGCTCGAACGCTGGCTCGGTTTGAACGATGACGTAGGCGCAGCAAGCAGCGGCGCCGACCGTGAGCACGTCGTCGACGACCCGCGCCCAGCGCCGCCCCGACCAGGTCTTTCGGAGCGGGATCAGCTGGAAGCAGAGCACCAGACCGGCGAGCGCGAAGACCGCCAGTGCGGACTGCGGGCGGAGCAACGGGTAGTTGATCTCCTGCAGCGTGAAGACGGCCAGCACGACCGCGAGGAGCCCGTTCAGCTTGTCGCGCACTACGGGAGTCGTGTGCCGGGCGTCAGCGGCCTTCGGCGGCCGGCGCCGCTTCCGCCTCGGCCGCCTGGGCATCCGGCCAGATGCCGATCTCCCGATAGTAGCGCACCGCACCTGGGTGGAACTCGGAGCCCCTATTCGTCGTCACGTTCTTCGGGTTGATGGCCTTGCCGGCGGGGTGCTTCTGAGCGACTGCTTCGCGCTGCTCGTACAGCGTCTTCGTAATCGAGTAGGCGAGCTCGTCCTCGAGAGACGCAGCTGCGATCAGCTGCATCGAGCCGACGTTGAGACCGGCGAAGTCCTCTTCCTGGCCCGGATAGGTGCCGGCGGGCACGACGACCGGCGAGAAGAACGGGTACTGCTCGACGAGCTCGGTTCGCTTGGCGTGATCGAACGGGACGAACCGCATCTTGCCGCTCGTCGTGGCCTGAGTGATCGACCCCGTCGGCACCGCCCCTCCCAGGAAAGCCGCAGACGCGGAGCCGTCGGCCAGCATGTCGACGGCGGCGCTCTGGGTTCCGTAGAGCGGTGTGAAGTCCTCGTATGTGACGCCGTGAGCGGCGAGCAGGGGGCGCACAAAGAACTCGAAGCCCGCTCCTGCGACGCCGACGCTCACCCGGTGACCCTCGAGGTCCGCGAGCGTCATGATGTCGGAGCTCGCCGGCGTGATGAACAGCGCCACGTTCGGGGCCAGCGTCATCAGCGTGCGCATGGGATACGCGTGATCCCAGCCTTCGGTACCGCGCACGGCGAAGTACGTGACCGCCGCATTCGCCAGGGCCACGTCGATCTCGCCGGTCGCCAGACGGCGGATATTCTCCTGCGTGCCCTTGGTGGCTTCTGCGGTCACCTGCCAACCGGCCGGGGAGTGGGAGTTCAGCACCTCGGCGAGCGCCCCCCCCACGACGAAGAAAGCGCCGCCGGGAGGAGCCGTGCCGATACTCAAGAAGCGCGCAGGGGGTGTCGCCGTCTCGTCCGAGGGGGCGCCTCCGCAAGCGACAGTGAATAGGAAAAGGATGGGAACGAGCTTTTGGTTGTGCACGAGCGCCACTCTACTACGCCGCCAGCCGCAGAGCCGGACCAGTGGAAGGGTGAGGGCCGAAGCCCCGGCGCTCTGGGCTAGTGGCCCGCAACAGGGCGGTCGCAGCGGTATCAAATCCCCTGTTACAGGCCACTAGGAGTCTGCGCGGCAGTAGTTCAGCCCGGGTGTGTCATCGTGCCTTGTGACCCGAGAGATCATCTTGCCTGGGTTAAACGGCAGTAGTGGGCTCGCGGACGAGTGCTCGCGAGGGAGGACGGGCGGATCCAAGGCCGGGTGGTGGTCATACCCAGACCATCTTCTGATTGAGTCTCCTGAGGTTGAGCGCCAAGCAAACGAGATCCCACTCGGCGCTGGTTTTCTCAAGCCCTCGAAGGCTGAAGGATTGGAAACCAAGCATAGCCTTGATCCATCCGAATGGCGGTTCGCCGAGTTTGCGCCGCTTGTACCACTTGCGACCACGTTTCGTCTTGAGCTTCGCCTTCATGCGGAGCGTCGCTTCGAGCTTCGAATTCGACGTTGGTGGAGAGTCTTTCTTTTCTCTCCCCAGAGCCACGAAACCGTCGATTCCGGTACGTTCCAAGTGCAGTAGGTTCTTTTCGGAACGGTAGCCGGCATCGGCCAGGGCACGCTTGGGCTTCTCACCGGTGTTGGCTTGAGCCGTTTTCAGCATCGGCTCGAGCTGACCGACATCCGCAGCGTTGTTGGTCAACCCGGTCGCAACGATCAGCTGCGATTTCTCGTCGACGGCGGCTTGGGCATTGAAGCACTGCTGGTAGCCACTCGAATCCTTCATGATGCGGCTTTCGGGATCGGTGAAGTTGTCCTGCTTCTTGTCCGGAGGTACGCCAAATCTCCTTTTGAACTTTGGCCCTCGCTTCGATTCCTTGTCATCCCCTGGCCGACGTCCGGCCTGCTGATCTTCTTCCTTCTGACGGGCCTCCAGACGTGCCTTCGCTGCTTGGATTTTCTTGAGCCGTGAATCTCGGCGCGCCAGCTCTTCTGGCAGTTCGTCGCCACGAAAATCAGGACCAAACTCGACGTCTTCCGCAGCATCTTCTTGTTTCGCAAGAGCGGTGATAGCCCGAATCTCTCGACGGAGCTGTTTCTCCGTTTTCTTCATACGCTCGTAGCTCATCGCCTTGTGCTTGCTGGCATTCGCCTTGACCTTCGTTCCATCCAGAATCAACGTCCCAAGCTTGACCAAACCCACTTCTTGAGCCAGACGCACGACTTGGACGAATACAGATCGAAACTGGGACAAATGGTCACAACGGAAATCACTGATCGTCCGGTGTGCCGGGAAATTGCCTTAAAGCGGACCCGGTTTTCTTGGACACGAAACTAGGGAAAGTCATCTTGTTCAAGGAGACTCGATCGATGAAGCAGGTCAGGCGCAAGAGGTCTGAGAGGAAGAAGGGAGTGGGCGACCGGAGTTTCGCCCACCGGCGGCGCGGTGGTGGGCGCCTTGGGTCCCGGGCAGCGTTGGAGCGTGGCGCGCAAGCGGGAGGTCGCACTGCGGCTGCTGCGCGGGGAGTCACTCGAAGCGCTGTCTCGTGAGCTGTCCGTGGAGATGCACCGGCTGCAGCGCTGGCGTGATCAAGCCATGGCCGGGATCGACGAGTCGCTGCGGGAGCGCAATGGCGACCCGCTGAAGGTGGAGCTGGACGCGGCGGTCAAGCGGGTGGGCGAGCTCAGCATGGAGAATGAGCTGTTGCGGAAGAAGATCGGGGCGGCCCGCCCTTTGGCCTTCGGGAGGTCGCGGCGATGAGTGCGGCGATCTCCCCTGCGACAGGCCGGGCCTACGGGGTGGAGCGGGTGTGCCGGGTGTGGAAGCTGGCCCGCTCGAGCTACTACTCCCAGCTCGGCGAGGCGGCTCCCGAGATGGTCCGCGCTGGCCGACGTGGTCCCAAGCCCAAGGTGTCTGACGAGAAGCTGTTGCGGCTGATCCGAGAGGACCTGGCGGCCTCGCCGTTCGTAGGAGAAGGACATCGCAAGGTCTGGGCGCGGCTCAAGGTGCTGCGCCAGGTGCGCGTGTCGCGCAAGCGGGTGCTGCGGATCATGCGTGAGCACCACCTGCTGTCGCCGCGTCGGGTACGCCAGGGCGAGGGGCTGCTCCACGAGGGGACGATCACAACCGATGCGCCCAACCTGATGTGGGGGACGGACGGGGCGAGAGTTCTCACGGCAAAGGACGGCTGGGGCTGGATCTTCGTCGGCGTCGAGCACTTCAACAGCGAGTGCGTCGGCTACCACGTGTGCAAGAAGGGGACGCGCTACGAGGCCCTCCAGCCCATCGCCATGGGGCTGACGCAGCTCTTCGGCTCGGTCGAGGCGGGTGTGGCTCGTGGCCTCGAGCTGCGCATGGACCACGGGACGCAGTACCTCTCGGACCACTTCCTCAACCAGCTGCGTTTCTGGGGCATCACGCCCAGCTTCGCCTTCGTCGAACAGCCGCAGACCAACGGAGTGGCCGAGCGTTTCATCCGGACTCTCAAGGAACAGATCATTCATGGCCGCGTCTTCCACACCCTCGAGGAGGTGCGCCAGGCCGTGGCTGCCTTCGTCAAGCGCTACAACCAGCAGTGGCGCGTCGAGAAGCTGGGATTCCTCACCCCGCGCGAGGCCCGCGACCAGCACGGCCAGGGGAAGGCCGCGTGAACCTCGAGGTCATCAAAGAGGGGCTACCCCAGGTATGGACTCACCCCGCCGCGTCGATCCTGGGGCATCCTCGTGCGTCGTTTTCGGGATCGTCTGCCAAACGAACCCGAGATCGTCAAACTGGTGTCCAAGAAACCGGGCGCGGTACACCGGGAAATTGCCTCCGCTCAAATAACGGTATGCGACATCCTCTTCCAGCTTCTTCGCGATCCCACGAGACGAAAACGTCCCTGTCGCATAGCCGTAGATCAGAACCTTCAGCATCATTCGAGGATCGAATCGTCGGTTCCGACGTCCATCGCCGATTTCGTTCCTGCCGCGCAGACTCCTAGGCGAGTATCTTCTCGTAGAAGCGTTCGTAGGCCGACACGACGCGCTCCGCACCGAACAGCGATGCCGCGCGCCGGCGGCTGGCCTGGCCCATCTGCGCGCGCCGGGCGGTGTCCTGGAGCAGCTCGATGCAGCGCGCGGCCATGCCCTCGACGTCCCCGACCGGGAGCAGGAAGCCCGTCTCGGCGTGCTGGACGACTTCAGGGAGGCCGCCCGTGTCGGTGCCGACGACGGGCAGGCCGCAGGCCATCGCCTCGAGTGCCGTGAGCCCGAAAGACTCGAGCTCGGACGGTAGGATGAAAACCTGAGCCGCCGCCGTGATTTCCGGAAGGCTCTCGACACGCCCGAGGAACCGCACGCGGTCGTTCACGCCACAGCGGCGGGCCAACGCCTGCGCGGCTGCCCGCTCCGGGCCGTCGCCCACGATGAGCAGAGTCGCAGGCACCTCGGCGTTGACGCGTTCGAGAATGCGGATCAGATCGAGCACCCGGTTGCCGGGCCGCAGGGTCGAAGTATGGAGCAGCAGCGCGTGCCCCGCCTCGGCTGGGAGCTCGGTGCCGGTGTACGCCCGATCCGGGCAGCACTCTGTGAGATCCACGAAGTTGGGGATCACCTCGATCTCGCGCGAGACCTTCAGCTCGTCCTGGGTCATGCCTCGCAGAAAATGCGAAACCGCCGTGACGCCATCGGAACGCTCGATGCCGAAGCGCGTGATCTCGTAGTACGAGCGATCCTGGCCGACCAGGGTGATGTCGGTCCCGTGCAGCGTCGTCACCAGCTTCGGCGCCGACTTGCCCACGATCTGACGCGCCAGGAAGCCGGTGATCGCGTACGGGATGGCGTAGTGAACGTGAAGCACGTCGAGGCGATGTTCGCGTGCGACATCGGCCATCTTGGCGGCCAGCGCGAGGCCCGTCGGCGCCTGGTCGAACCCGCCCAGGTGTCCCATTTCCGCTTCGTGGACGTTGATGTTGTCGCGGAACTCGCCGAGGTGAAACGGCAGGCGTTCGGCGACGAAGTGGACGTTGTGACCGCGCCCGGCGAGCTGCACGCCGAGCGCGGCGGCGATGGCGCCGGAGCCGCCGACCGTCGGGGCGCAGGTGATCCCGATGTTCATCCGCGCCTCAAAGGTAGAAGGTCTGGTGGCCGCGCGCCCATGGATCGAGCCGCTCCTGGATCTCGCCAACGAGCCCGGTTCCGAGGCGCGCGATCGGGCCGAGCCACGAGAGACCGCGCTCCTGGAAGGCCCCGCCCGGGAACAGGGCGTCGCGGGTGCGGCGCAGGCGATCGGCCCGCGTTCGGTCCCGTTTCTTGAGCGCGCGTACCGCCTTCTGGTGCAAGCTCTCGACCTGGTGGAGGGCGCGGCCGCGCGCCGCGCCGGCGGCTCCGCGCAAAGTGGGGTCGACTTCGCCCAACGTCTCTTCGAGGTGCTGCAGCTCAGAGTCGATCGATCCCTTTGCGCCCGCGAAGGCCGTCTCGACCTGTGGATACGCCTCGCGCGTCCAACGTGCGAGCAGGGGTTCGGGCTCGCCTTGCAGATCGGCGAGCGCGAGCCCCTCCGCTTCCAACGCGCGGGCCTGGGCGGGCTCGACCAGAGTGACACTGGGTCGAGGCAGCAACACCGGCCTCGGCACACCGAACTCCGCGTAGGAGGGTCCGATCTGTGCGTGATACGCCACTTCGGAGGGCCCACCCACGTAGCCGGCTGTGGGAAGCAGGAGGTCCTGTGTCAGCGGCCGCAGCAGCACTCCCGCCGACCAGCGCGACGGGTCGCCCTCGAGAAGTGCGACGGCTTCATCGGGAGTCAGCCGGATCTCGGTGCCCCTCACCTCCAGCGCCCCTTCTCGCTCGGCAACCGCGCGGCGGTGTCCGTCGAGGTGAGCGAACAGGTTGAAGAACCCGTCGCGCACTGGCACCTGTTGGTGGTATCCGGCGGCGGAGAGCCGCGGGCCCACCGCTGCTGCGGCGCGCGACGAGGGAGAGCCTTCGCTCATCTCCTTCTTGAAGACGGGAATCGTGAGCCGTTTCAAGGCCGGGTCGGAGGCGTCGATGACGACGAGGCTCGGCAGGATCCGCGAGATCCACGCGGCGAAGGCCGCGGCGATGCCGACTCCCGGTGCGTAGCAGGCGCGCAAGGCGTCGACCACCGCGGCCTTGAGGGAACTGTCGGGAAGGCATCGCTCGAGTTCGTCGAAGAGACGATCGATGCTGGAGTCGAGGATGATCTGCGAAGCGGGGACCCCGGCAGGCTCCGTCGCAGGGGCGTAGCGAAGAGAGCGCAGTCGCCCGTCCGCGTCCATCACCGTGACCGAGCGGATCTCTGCGAAGTCGTGGTCGTCGGACGCCACCCAGAACACCGGAATGACCGGCGCCCCGCGGCGGGCTTCGAGCTGCGCGGCGAGCTTGACGACCGCGACGGCTTTGTAGAGCACGAAGAGCGGTCCCCCGAAGAGAACGGCCTGCTGGCCGGTCACGACCACGGCGGCATCGCGGGAGGCGAGGCGCGACGCCTGCTGCGCTGCCACCTGCGAGCGTGGCTCCTGCTGCCGGACGATGGCGCTCGAAAGCTCCTCGCGCGGTCGCTCGAATCCGCTCGCTACGGCCGCGGCCTCGGTGAGCGCCTCGATGTTCCAGCCACCGGGGCGGAAGAACTCGTCACCGCTCGAAGAGCCTACGAGGAAGTCCTGGTACAAGCGACTGGGGGGCTGCGCGAAGTCGCCGAACGGGATCTCGCCGCTGCGCAGCGCGGCTCCGGTCTGGCTCGAGCGAGGGGGAGCTTGACTAGTCACTCTTGAAGATACGCCTTCCCAGACTCCACGGTTCCAACGCGAATCCCTTGCAACCCATTGTGCTAGCGTAACTTGAGGCTCGCGTCCGTTGACACCTTTTTACCTCGATGCTACAGTCGATCAAAGGCCAGAGCGAGAGTCAAAGGGCGGTGTCGTGTGCCCGCGGCCCTGTTTCAACTCGTCTGCGCCCTGGCGCTCTAACGGCGTAACCCGGCACGCGCGAATCTCGAGGTCATGGGCGAGAACGACGCCAAGATTCCCGACAAGATAGGCCGCTACGACATCGAGGGCCGACTCGGCTCCGGTGCGATGGGCGCGGTCTACAAGGGCTTCGATCCGCTCATCAAGCGCACCCTCGCGATCAAGACGATTCGGCTCGATGTCTCGCGGCAGGGCGACGAGTACGCGACGTTCCTCGAGCGTTTCTATCAAGAGGCCCGTATCTCGGGGACGCTCTCCCACCCCAACATCGTCACGCTCTACGACATCGGGGAGGAGACCGGAGTGCCGTTTCTGGCTCTCGAGTTCGTGGACGGCGAGAGCGTCGAGGCGATGCTCGACCGGGGTGAGACTTTCCGTCCCGAGCACGCCCTCGCGCTGATCTCACAGCTGGCCTCCGCCCTCGACTACGCGCACGAAAAGGGCATCATCCACCGCGACATCAAGCCGGCCAACCTGCTGATCTTCGACAACGACCGCATCAAGGTCACTGATTTCGGGATCGCCAAGCTGGCCGATTCAGAGATCACGAAGGCGGGTCAGTTGCTTGGAACGCCCGCGTACATGTCTCCCGAGCAGGCGCTCGGGGAGCCGCTCGATGGACGCAGCGATCTGTTCTCGCTCGGCGTTTGCGCCTTCGAGATGCTGTCGGCCGAGCAGCCGTTCCCCGGCGACAACGTCACGGCGATCCTCTACAAGCTGGTCCACATGGATCCGGTCGAGCCCGAGAACCTCGAGCTGAAGGGGCTGGTACCCGACAAGTGGCACGAGGTCTTCACCAAGATCCTCGCGAAGAGCCGCGACGATCGCTACCAGACGGGCGCGGAATTCGTGCGCGACCTCGAGTACTGCCTCGGCACGTGGTTCGGAGGCGCGCTGTCCGAAACGGCGGGCGAACCCGCTTCGATCGACGACTTCGTTGCCGCGCCGGCACCCCGGCCGGCTCCGGTCGCAACCCTCGCGCCCAAGGTCGCGAGCGAGCCTGTGGAGTCGGAGCCGACGCCGCAGCAGTTCGACGACGACGACATGCCGCCGACGATCGACTTCCGCGCGCTCGACCGGCTGAAAGAGAACACGCCTGCCAGCGTGGAGCCGGTGCCCGACGAGATCGCCACCGCCCCGCCCACCCCGGTGGAGGGCGGAGCCGAAGGTCCTGATGTCGACCGAACCTTCATCATGCCGGATTCCGGGGGATCCGAGCCCGCGGGGTCGGCGGAGCTTCCGTTGGCCATGGACGCCGCCGACGCGACACAGATCGGTACGCCCGACTCTTTCAAGATAGAAGAGCACACCCAGCTCATGACTCCCGAAGACGCGCTGGCCGGCCAGCATTTGACTCAGCCGATGCAGGCCGAGGATGAGGCCAGCGAAGAAAAGACCCAGCTCATCTCGCCGTCTGCGTCCCCGCCGGGCGAGGACAAGACGCAGCTGATGGCGCCGCCCGATGCTCGGATCACGCGACCGCCGGCCGTCACGCGTCGGACCGGTGACCAGCGTCTCCGCACCGGCTCGGTGCCGCCGCAGACGCCGGCCAAGGCTGGCGTGCCCCTCGTTCTCGTAGGGGGTGGCGTCCTGGCCCTCGCGCTGCTCGGCACGGGGAGCTACCTCTTCCTCCGCAGCCTGGACGGCGATGCCGGGTTGGAGGCCCCGGGCCAGACGACGCCAGTGTTTCCCGGCGTCATCCGGGTCGTCACGGAGCCGCCCGGAGCGAGCATCACGATCGGAGGAGTCGCGCGCGGCCCGACCCCGACTGCTGCCCGCTCGCTCGAGCTGAAGCCGCATCAAGTCGTCGCCGAGCTCGAGGGATTCGACACCGTGTTCCAGGACGTGGAGCTCACTGCCGAGAACAGGGAGTTGGACGTCAACCTGGAGCTCGTGGCGCGCCCCACAGGCGTCGGGACCGCCGACATCCTCTCGATTCCGGCGGGGGCGCAGGTGTCCCTGGGCGCCGAGGCCGTCGGGCGCACGACGCTCTACGGGTTCAGGGTTCCTCTGGGCACGCACCGCCTGACCGTCACGACCAAGGGCTTCCAGTCGCTTTCGCGCCCCTTCACCGTGGAGAAGGGCGAGAAACAGCGCGTGACGCTGAGACTCGTTCCGGTCGGCGCGGAGCCGGAGGCCGTCGAGACGCCGCCCGCGAGCACAGGCCCGACGGGAACGGAACGGGCACCCGCCACGACCGCGCCGGCGACACCGGCCCCGGAGACAGTCACGACGCCGAGCACTCCCCGGCCAAAGCCGGCGCCCACGGCGACACCGGCCGCGACGCCCGAGCTTACGCCCGAGCCTACGCCCGACGCGCCCTCGCCGGAGCCCGTGGATACCAATCGGGTGTACTTCCGCGACGAGGTCGACGTCGCTCCAAAGAAGCTCTCCGGCGGATCCGTGCCGGCCGATCGGCAACCGCGTCTCAAGTCGGGAGAGACCGTCTCGGTCACGGTTTCGTACGTCGTGAGCGCGAGCGGCGATGTCGCGGACGTCAAGATCGTCGAATCGGGAGGCGGGGATCTCGACGCCGCTCTCGTCGAAACGCTGGCGACCTGGAAATATGAGCCCGGCGCTGTGCGCGGGACGGCCGTCAAGGTGCGCTTCCTGCGAAAGTTCACGTTCCGCGCAGGATAGTCGCATGGCCAAGCTGATCATCAACCCGACGTCACCGTCGCGCAGGGAGGCGCCGCTCCCCAGGGCCGTGCTCTCCATCGGACGAGACCCGACGAACGACCTCGTGTTGCCGGATGCCATGGTGTCGCGCTGGCACGCGGCCGTCGAATACCGCAGCAGCCAGTACTTCCTGCGCGACTGCAGCTCCTCGAACGGCTCGCTCGTCAATGGAGACCGCGTCAGCGAGCGGACCCTGCGAGATGGCGACGTCGTCGCGATCGGATCGTCGCGGCTGCTGTTCCGTGACGACGTGGAGTTTTTCGACGATGCCGGCAAGGTGGTGCAACACCCATCCGCGCCGCGGCTCAAGTGTCCGAAATGCCAGTCCAACTACCTTCAGAACGAGATCTTCTGCCGTTCCTGCGGGGAGCGGCTTCGACAGCCCAAGGCCCAGATCGTGTGCCCCGAATGTGGCACCGCCACCCCGGAACCCGCCGCCTTCTGCAACTCCTGCGGCGCCCGGATGGGGGATGCGCCCGAAGCTCCGCCCGCGCCGCCGGCTGGGCACTCAGGCTCTCTCGCGGAGCCCGCCTTCGTCGACCCGGCGCAGTCGCGACCTGTGATGATGGAGCCGCCGGCTCCCGTGCCGTCCTTGGAGACGCGTCGGCAGCCCGCGATACGAAAGGCGAAACCAGGTTCGGCAAGGCCTGCGGCCGAGTGGATCATGCGACTCGTCGCCGGGCTGCTCGACCTCGTCGCCGTCGGCCTGATTCAGATGGGGATCCTCGGCCCATTGGCCTACAGCTGGTGGACTCGGGACCTGACCGCCGAGGTGCCGTTCCTGCCGATTCTCGCTTCGGTGGCGCTCGTGATAGCGACCCTCGCACTCGGCGGCTTCTACTTCGTGTACTTCTGGGGTCTACGTGGCGCGACGCCGGGCAAGCAGGCGCTCGGTCTGCGGGTCGAGGGAGAAGACGGGGAGTTTCCGATCGGGTTGCCGCGCGCCGGATTGCGCTTCGTGGCGTACCTTTTTTCCGCGGCTCTGTTCGGCGTCGGTTTCCTGATGATCGCGGTCGACGGCTACGGCCTGCACGACCGCGTCGCGCGAACCCGCGTCGTTCCTGTGTACCGGGGTTCTCGCTTCCGGGCAAGCAGGCGCTCGGTCTGATAGCGACCCGATCGCACTCGGCGGCTTGCTACTTCGTGTACTTTTTTCTCTGGGCGTCTACGATGATCGCGCGACGCTACGGGCAAGCGTCGCGCGCCGCGTGACGACGCGAAGCTAGCGGTCGTGCCCTGCGAGACACGACGCTAGTACTCTGATCCGTAAATACGTTGTCGCACCGAGAACGCCGAGGGGCCCGGATGGCAAGGAGCCGAAGAGGGAAAATACCGGGAGTATTTGACCGATGAGCGACGCAGCCAGGCGGGATGCATCGGCGTTCGGATGCAACCGTAATTGCGGATCCGAGTACTAGTGCTCGAACCGATGAGCGCCGAGCCCCTCCTCGACGAGAGTGCGCTCGAGGTCGCTGAGCCGGCTGCGCGCAGCGGCCGGGTCGTCCGCATCCTGTGGGAGCTGGTTCACGATCTCGCCCTCGCGGCGCTCTTGTGCTACTTCCTCATCAGCTTCGTGGCCCAGGCGTTCCGGGTTCAGGGGACCAGCATGCTGCCGCTGCTCCACGACGGAGAGCGCATCATCGTCGACAAGCTCACCTACAGGTTCGAGCCGATCCGACGCGGCGATGTGGTTGTCTTCTGGTACCCGCGAGATCCGACGGTCTCGTTCATCAAACGCATCGTCGGGCTGCCTGGCGAAACGATCGAGATCAATCGTGGCGTGCTCCTGATCGACGGCCAGGCGACGAGGGAGGACTACATCACCCCCGCCAGCCGCGATCCGGCCAGCCAGCCCCCGACGCGGGTGCCGCCTGGGCACTATTTCGTATTGGGCGATCATCGTGTCAGCAGCAACGACAGCCGCAACTGGGGCGAGGTCCCGCAGAGATACATCTACGGCCGGGCCCTGTTGCGGTTCTGGCCCTTGTCCAAGCTGGGCGCCATCCCCTGACGTCGCTCAGCGAAGACTCCATGAGTGACGCGCGGGCCGTCCTCGCTCTCGAGGATGGACGTGTCTTTGCGGGTGTGGCTTTCGGGGCCGCCGGAATCGCTTCAGGCGAGGTCGTCTTCAATACGGCCCACTGCGGGTACCAGGAAGTCCTCACCGACCCTTCCTACGAAGGGCAGATCGTGGTGATGACGGTTCCCCACGTCGGCAACTACGGCGTGAATGAAGAGGACCTGGAGTCGAAACACCCGAGAGTCGCCGGCTTCGTCGTGCGAGAGGCCTCGCGAGTCGCCTCTTCCTGGCGAGCCACCCATCAGATCCAGGAGTACCTGGTGGCCGCCGGAGTCGTCGCGATTTCGGAGCTGGATACGCGGGCTCTGACGCGGCACCTCCGCAGCGTCGGGGCCAAGCGCGGCATCATCGGGCCGGCTGCCGAGGCGAACGACCTGATCGAGCGAGCGCGAGCCGCTCCGTCGATGCAGGGTCGCGATCTCGTGAGCGCGGTGACCTGCCAAGAACCCTATGTGTGGGAAGCCCGAGAGCCGCGAGAGCCGCTGCGCGTCGTCTCCTACGACTTCGGCATCAAGCGCAACATCCTGCGCATGCTCACCCGGGCGGGCTGCGAGGTTCACGTGGTGCCGGCCACGACCAGCGCTCGTGATGCGTTGGCGCTCGAGCCTGACGGCATCTTCTTGTCCAACGGTCCTGGAGATCCGGAGCCGGTCGGCTACGCCGTCGAGACGATCCGGGAGCTGGTTGGTCAGCGCCCGGTCTTCGGGATCTGCCTCGGACTCCAGCTGCTCGGCCTCGCTCTTGGAGGGCGGAGCTTCAAGCTGAAGTTCGGACATCACGGGGCCAACCATCCCGTGAAGAATCTGATCACCGGCCGTGTCGAGGTGACGTCGCAGAACCACGGCTTTGGGCTCGATGAGTCGATGTTCGAGAAGCCCGACCTGGAGCGCACCCACGTCAGCCTCAACGACGGCACGATCGAGGGCTTTCGGCACCGCGAGCTCCCGGTGATGGCGGTCCAGTACCATCCCGAGGCGAGCCCTGGGCCGCACGACAGCCATTACCTCTTCGACGATTTCGTCGAGATGATGCGCGCCTACCGGGCCCGATGAACCGCGCACGATCGACGGCTGCCACGGGTCGCTCGGGTACCGCTGCGAGGCGGGCCACGCTGACTGAGGCCACAGGTCTGCGACCAGGTGCCCTCGGTATCGCATTCACCAAAGAGGCCCGCTCTACGCGGCACCTCTCGCTCAGGCAGAGAATCGAGTCTCTCCGGATCGCGATCCCGATCGAAGGCCAGTGTCAGCCCCGCCGTCATCCTGAGGGAGTGCGGCGGAGGACGCGACCGAAGGATCCGCCAGCCCCTCGTTCACCGCAGGAACTCTCCTCGATCGGGATAACGATGGATCGGAGCGTGCCGTTCCCTCTGTGCCTCCGTGTCTCGGTGGCCAACCTGACTCATGCCTAGAGACCCATCAATAAAGTCCGTGCTCGTGATCGGCTCCGGGCCGATCGTGATCGGCCAGGCGTGCGAGTTCGACTACGCGGGCACCCAGGCGATCAAGGCGCTCAAAGCCGAGGGCATTCGCGTGGCCCTCGTGAACTCCAACCCGGCGACGATCATGACGGATCCCGAGTATTCCGACAGGACCTACATCGAGCCGCTCACGTTCGAATCTCTCGAGGCCATTCTCGAGCAGGAGCGCCCGGACGCCGTGCTCCCGACCGTCGGTGGACAGACCGCGCTCAACCTGACCGTCGAGCTCTCCAAGGCGGGGGTGTTCGACCGCCTCGGTATCCGCCTGATCGGGGCGAGCCGTGAGGCCGTGGAGATTGGCGAAGACCGTCGGCTGTTCAAAGAAGCCATGACGCGAGCGGGCCTCGAGGTCCCGCGTAGCGGGTTCGCGCGCAACGCTGCAGAGGCCTGGCAGATCGTCGAGCACACGGGGCTCCCTGTGGTGATCCGTCCGTCGTTCACCCTCGGGGGCGCCGGTGGCGCCATCGTCTACAACGCCGAGGAGTTCGCCGCGGCCGTGCCGCGCGGGCTCGACCTGTCGCCGGTGACCGAGGTCCTCATCGAGGAGTCCGTCGAGGGCTGGAAGGAGTTCGAGCTTGAGGTGATGCGCGACCACGCCGACAACTTCGTGGTCGTCTGCTCGATCGAGAACTTCGATGCCATGGGCGTTCACACCGGCGACTCGATCACGGTGGCGCCCGCCCAGACCCTCAGCGATCCCGAACTTCAGGCCCTCCGCGACGCAGCGCGCAAGGTGATCCGGGAGGTCGGTGTCGAGACGGGCGGCTCCAACATCCAGTTCGCCGTCAACCCGGCCGACGGCCGCATAGTCGTGATCGAGATGAACCCGCGCGTCTCGCGCTCCTCGGCACTGGCCAGCAAGGCGACCGGTTTCCCGATTGCCAAGATCGCAGCCCTGCTCGCCATCGGCTACCGCCTCGACGAGATCCCCAACGACATCACCCACGTCACGCCCGCCTCTTTCGAGCCGGCGCTCGACTACGTCGTGGTGAAGATCCCACGCTGGGACTTCGAGAAGTTCCCTGGCGCCGATCCGAGGCTCGGCACTCAGATGAAGTCCGTTGGGGAAGTGATGGCGATGGGCCGCACCTTCAAGGAGGCGCTCCAGAAGGGCGTGCGTGGACTCGAGATCGGAGCCCACGGGCTCGACCGTGACGACCTGGACGACGCTTCCATGCAGCGGAAGCTCGTCTCTCCCGAGGCCGATCGACTCTTCTACGTGAAGCGCGCCCTCGATCAGGGCTGGACGATCGAGCGAGTGGCCGAGCTGACGCGGATCGATCCATGGTTCCTCGACCAGCTCCGCGAGCTGAGCGAGGCCCTGACCGAGTTTGGTCGACCGCTCGACGCCGAGGCCTTGCGGCGCGCCAAGCGGCTCGGTTTCGCAGACGCCACCCTCGCGAAGCACGAGGGATCCTCTGAGGCCGAGATTCGGGCGCGCCGCATCGAGGCCGGCGTGACGCCGGTGTTCCATCGCGTCGACACCTGCGCCGCCGAGTTCGAATCCCACACGCCCTACCTCTACTCGACCTACGAGACCGAGTCCGAGGCGGAACCGAGCGACCGCCGCAAGATCGTCATCCTCGGCAGCGGCCCGAACCGGATCGGGCAGGGGATCGAGTTCGACTACTGCTGCTGCCATGCCGCGTATGCCTTCCGGGAGGCGGGCTACGAGACGATCATGGTGAACTGCAATCCGGAGACCGTCTCCACCGACTACGACACCTCGGATCGGCTGTACTTCGAGCCGCTGACTTTCGAGGACGTGATGAACGTGCTCGACGTCGAGCAGCCCGAGGGCGTAGTCATTCAGTTCGGTGGCCAGACACCCTTGAAGCTGGCGCTGCCCCTGCAGCGCGCCGGCGTGAAGATCCTCGGTACCCCCCCGGACGCGATCGACCTGGCGGAGGACCGCAAGCGTTTCAGCGCGCTGCTCTCCGAGCTCGAGATTCCTCAGCCGGAAAGCGGCACCGCGACGACTCTCGAGGAAGCGCGCGAGGTGGCGGAGCGGATCGGCTATCCCGTGCTGGTCCGGCCGTCGTACGTCCTGGGGGGACGCGCCATGTCGGTCGTGTACGACCGCTCACACCTCGAGGGCTTCGTTCGCGAGGCCGTCACGGCCTCGCCGGAGCACCCGGTCCTGATCGATCGCTACCTGGAAGATGCGTACGAGGTCGATGTCGACGCCGTCGCCGATGGCGAACGCGTCATCATCGGGGGCATCCTTCAGCACATCGAGGAGGCCGGAATCCACTCGGGCGACTCGGCGATGGTGCTGCCGACCTACAAGGTGGCTCCAGAGCACCTGTCGACGATCCGGGATCACACGCGTCGGCTCGGGCTCGCGTTGGGGGTCCGCGGCCTCATGAACGTGCAGTACGCTATCAAGGCCGACGTCGTGTACGTGCTCGAGGTCAATCCGCGGGCTTCGCGGACCACGCCCTTCGTCAGCAAGGCGACCGGCGTGCCCCTCGCCAAGGCAGCAGCCCGTGTCGTCGCCGGCCGCAGCTTGAAGGAGCAGGGCCTGACGCGGGACCTCGAGGTGTCTCGCATCTTCGTCAAGGAGTCGGTGCTGCCCTTCCGCCGCTTCGCGGGCGCCGACATCCTGCTCGGTCCAGAGATGCGCTCGACCGGTGAGGTGATGGGCATCGCCACGGACTTCGGACTGGCGTTCGCCAAGGCGCAGGCGGCGGCCGGCTTCCCGATTCCGATGGAAGGGCGCGTGTTCATCAGCGTTCACGACCAGGACAAGCCCGGCGTGCTGCCGGTGGCTCGTGCGCTGATCGATGCCGGCTTCGAGATTCTGGCCACGGGTGGAACCGTCGCCTTCCTCGCCGAGAACGGCGTCGCGGCCGAGCGCGTGCTCAAGCTCAACGAAGGCAGACCCCACTGCGTCGATCGGCTTCGCAGCGGCGACATCGGGCTCGTGATCAACACTCCGCTCGGAGGTGAGTCTTTCCGTGACGAGGCCTCGATTCGCCAGAGCGCGACGCAGCACGGCGTTCCCGTCATCACGACGCTGACCGCGGCCGCGGCGACCGTGAAGGGAGTGCAGGCGCTGCGCGAGCAGGCCCACGACGCGGTTTGCCTTCAAGAGATCCACGCCGAGACCCGCCGGCCGGCCGCGGCCGTCGCGGACGGAGCGCCCGAAACGGGGAGGGAGTGAAGCCGCTGTTCCTCGCCCTGAGTGGGGGTGGAGGGCACGCGGCCGCACATGCAGGGTGCCTGAAGGAGCTGGACCTCGCCAGCGTTCCGGTGGCCGGCATGGCGGGCGTGAGTGGCGGTGCGCTGGTGGCGGCTGCCTGGGCGGGGGGCGCCGACCTGGACAAGCTGGTGGAGCTCGGCGCCAACCTCCACCCGTGGATGTGGGTGCGCGGCTGGGGCGGCGGGCTGCTGTCCGGCAGTCGTCTCGGGGCCTTGATCGACGAGGCGCTGCCCGTCGCTCGCTTCGACGAGCTCGCGGTGCCGCTCTGGGTGCTGGCCACCGACGTCGACACCGGCAAGGGCGTCATATTCAAGGAGGGCCCCCTGCGCGATGTCGTGCGCGCCTCCTGCAGCTTCCCGGGCGCGTTTCCGCCGATGATCCTGAACGGCCGCCGCTTCTATGACGGCGGCGTTTCGCAGGTCGTACCGGTCGCCGTCGCTCGCGAGATGGCGGGAAGCGAGGGGACCGTGGTTGCGCTCGACTGCACGAGCGGCTCTCACTGGCCGAAAGCCGACTCCTTCGTTTCCCTCACGCTGCGCGCGGGTCTGACGCTGTTGCGGGGGCGCACGCGCGGCGAGCTCGAGGGCGCGGACCTGGCGATCTGTCCCCAGCTCGGCGAGTCGGCCTGGATGCGGCCCGGGCGAATCCCACATTTCTTCGAGGCGGGTCGCGAAGCGATGCGCGAAGCGCTGCCCGAGCTGCGGCGGCTCATAGAGGGCTGAGGCGGCGGTCACCGCACTCCTCATCTTCACGCTCGTACTGGCGGCGCTGCTCGCTTACGAGCACGCACCGCGTCGGCTCGGAGGCTGGATCCGAGCGAGCGGCGTGCGCGAGGAGTTCATCCGCGTCTCGGGCCGGCGGGTCCGGCTCCTGACCGTCGGGCAGGGCCGCCCTGTCGTTCTCGTTCACGGCTTCGGCTCGTCGGCCTACACCTGGCGACACTTGATCCCGCTGCTGGCCACTCGCACCCACGTCGCGGCGCTCGACCTGCCGGGGTACGGTGCCTCGGAGCTCCCCGACGAGCCCCATCTCGATCTGCTCGCAGAAGCCGTGACAGGCGTGCTCGAGCGGATTGGCCAGCCCGCGTGTCTCGTAGGCAGCAGCCTCGGCGGGGCGCTCGCCGCGCTCGTCGCGTCCCAGAAGCCCGACCTCGTGGAGCGGCTCGTCCTGATTGACTCGGCGGGATACCGGCTCCAGCCGGCCGAGCGTCCGCTGCCGGTCAGGCTGGCTGGCGGCCGTTTCGTCGCGCTTCTCTCACGTCTCCCGCTGCGGCGAATCGCGACCGGGTGGACGTTGCGCCGGGTCTTTGCCGACCCCGGGCTGGTGACGGCAGGCATGGTCGACGAGTACGCCGCGCCGTTCTTTCGCCCCGGCGCCGTCGATGCTCAGCGGCGGCTCCTCGGGTCCGAAACCCCGGACGACGTGCCGCGTCTACTGCACTCGATCCGCTGTCCGGTCCTGGTGGTCTGGGGGCGCGAGGATCCCTGGATACCGGTTGAGGATGCGGCTCGCTTCGCCGCTGATCTAGCTGATGCCCGAGTCGTCGTGCTCGATCGATGTGGCCATCTGCCTCACGAGGAACGCCCCGAGGAGTTGCTGGCGGCTCTCGAGGACTTCTTGCCCGGTCCGGCTCAATAGCCTCGCCGACGCAAACTGGCGAGCGTGGACCGCGCTTTGTCGGCCACGGGGTTGTGCTCATGCTCCTTCAGGATTTGGAGCATCACCTTCTTGGCGTCGAGCTCGCGCCCCCACTTGAGGTAGGCGCGGCCCAGGAAGTACAGGATCTTTGCGTCCGGCTCGCCGCGAGGCTCGAGACGCAGCGCCTCGCTGAACAGCTCCTCGGCCATCGCATAGCGTCGGTCGTACGTCTGCACCACGCCGAGCAGTAGCCGGTTGAGCTTGCGCTCCTTGACGGGCCGTTTCTTGTCCAGCTGGGCGGCTCGATACAACAGCTCGCGACTCTCGTCGTAGAAAGACTGCTCGAAGACGTGGAGGCCAATGTTGTGCAATGACTCGGCGTCGTTCGGATGACGCGAGAGACGCTTTTCCCACTTGCCGATCCGTTCCGCCACGAGCAGGGCTTTCTCGAGAGTGCGGGGGAACTTGCCCGGGCCCTGATAGCCCGTGACGCGCAGTAGCTGACGACCCGACGGGGAGAGGAAGGCGATCGTCGGCAGCGACGTGACCCCGTACTGAATCGCGATCGCGACCTCGTCAGGGCTCCCTTCTGTATCGACTTTGACCGCGACGAACCTCTTCGAGAGCTTCACGACCACCGAGTCGATGTACGTCGTCTCGTCGAGGCGCTTGCACCAGCCGCACCACTCGGCCCAGAAGTCGATGACGATCGGCTTCCCGGAAGCGGCGGCGCGGCGCATCGCCGTCTGGAAGTCGCGCTCCCAGCGGATGCCTTCCCCGGCAAGCAGGGGCGTGCCGGCAAAGAGGAGTGCCAAAGTGAAAGCCCGAATCATCGATCCCGGGTCGGAGGATGCCGTAGGCGGCTGGAAAATCGCCCTCCAGTAGGCGAGACGTGATTGGCGCTTCGGGAGGTCCGCCTCCTCGCAACCTTTGACACGTTTGTTCACGCGCCTCACATCCGGGCCGGCACCGGGATTCCGAGGACGTCGCACAGCCTGCCCATCTGGGCCACGAAGACGTCGACCACGAGCGTGCGGAAGGCTCGCAGTTCGTCCGACTCGGCGCGGAGGACCGAGTGGCTCTGCTGCTGGTAGTAGGAATGGAAGGCCTGGGCGACGCCGAAAGCGTGCTTGGCCAGGGGCGCCACGTCTCCGCTCATCGCCACCTGCTCGGCGATCTCGTCGCCGCGGGCCATCAGCACGAAGAGTGACCACACCTCCTCGCCCTCGGGAGTCGCGAGCATCGGCCCGAGAGGAGCGGCGTACGCCTGGCTCAGCAGCGCCGGGACGTCGTGGCCCGCCGCCTCCAGCTTCGCGAAGATGTTTCGCGCTCTGACGAGCCCGTTCTGAATGTAAGGCCCCGTCTCCCCGACGAAAGCCAGGGCTTCGTCCATGTCGAAGGTGATGACCTTGGTGCGTGCGAAGCGCAGCATGAAGTAGCGGAGCGCACCGATCGCGATCGCTCGCGCCGTCGCCTCCCGATCGTCGTCGCTTCGATGGGGGTCGCGAGCGTCGATCTCGCTCCGGGCCTTCGCGGTCAGGGCGTCGAGCAGGTCGTCGGCCTTTACGCCAAGTCCCTTTCTCCCGGAAACCTGTACCGAGCTAGCGGCGTTGTCGAACCGGTAGCCGAGGGCCTTGGCCGTCGCCGCCGACAGCACGACTTTCTCGTAGCCGAGGTGATGGGAGGCGCTCGCGGCGTCCTCCCCCTCGAGTGCGGCGACGCCCGCCTTCACGACCCGCTGCGGGTAGGACTGGCCAACGTCGATGACGTTGTAGACCGCCTCGGCCCCGACGAAGCGGGGCGCTTCGGGGTCGCCGTCAGCCGTGGCGGTCGACCGCAGCACGTGTCCGTCCGGGTCTTCACGGCGCCGGACGTAGGCGAAGTCCAAGCCGAGGCGGCCGAGCTTCCAGAGCTGGTACGCGACGTCTTTGCCGGTGTAGGTCACCGTGCCGTTGGAGCGCACCAGGATCTTGTCCTCGTCGGCGCCGTCCTCCTGATCCATCCCGAGCACCCAGCAGCCAGCCGCCTTGCCGTCGGTCTCCAGGTGGACGGCGCCCGCGCGCTTCATCAGCTCGAAAGCGCGATCCCAGAAGCGCAGCCGGAGGACGTGGCTCTCGTGCGCGATCAGGTCGTAACGGATCCCGAGGCGAGCCATCGTGTCCAGGTGACAGTCGACGATCCGACTCGAGACGTGGCGTGCCAGCGCCGCGGCCGGATCCGAGTCGTTCTCGATGGCATGCAGGGTTTCGGCCTGGAGACGTCTTCTTTCCGGGTCCTCGGAGTAGAGCTGTCCGACCCGGGCGTAGAGGTCCCAGCAGTAGTAGTCAAAGCGCTCTTCGATCGCCTCGACCTCCGCGAGGGTCTTCCTCTCGAAGTGCAGAAAGCCGACGACGACGTCGGCGACCTGCACGCCCGTGTCGTCGATGTAGTTCTGGATCTCGACCTCGCGACCTCGGCTGCGCAGCACACGGACGAAGCTGTCGCCCAGGATTGCGTTGCGTAGGTGGCCGACATGGGCGGCCTTGTTCGGGTTGATGCTCGTGTGTTCGACGATCACGCGAGGTTGCCCCGCTCCGGTCGTCTCGCCCTGCGGCGCGCGGAGCGAATCGTGCGCACGGCGGACGAACGCCGCGCGGTCGAGAAAGAGGTTGACGTACCCCGCCCCGGCGACCCGGGTCTCGCTCACGCCCTGGGTGCCCGCGAGGCCTGCGGCCAGCTGCTCGGCGATGTCGCGCGGCTTGCGTCGCAGCTGCTTCGCAAGGTCGAAGGGACCCGTCAGCGCCAGGTCCCCGAGTTCAGCGCGGGGCGGGTACTGAAACGCGACGCTCGCGAGCTCGACGCCGAAGCTCGACCGGACGATCTCTCGCACTTCGTCGGCGAGCTTACTTTGTAGCTCGAGCAGCATCCTTACCGCACATCCCCCCAGGTCGGCGCGCGCCACGCGCCACGCTACGATGCGAAGCCCCTGATTCTATCGAGTCACCCTCGGCCCTTCGCCCCAAGTAACTGTTTTTACTTCGTTTAACCGGTCCGGCTCGACTACACGCTGTAGTATTTTCGGGAGAGTGTCAGTCACCACTGCAGTCGCTGTGATCGCCATTGCAACGGCCGTGGGCGTTGCCCCGGGCCAGTTCTTCGAGCTCCAGGCGGTGTACGCGGCGCCCGCGGCCGGGGATCATGTCGGCTCGGTGTCCGTCACGTTCCTGGCGCGGGATCCCGACGTTCACATCAACGAGAGACCCGCGGTGCGGCTTCAGCTTGGCGATCAGACGATCCTGGTCGACAAGCAAGCGCCGCCTGAGCCCCTCGAGCCGATCGATCCCGACGCCATCACTTACCTGGATATTTCGCAACCCGTACTGTTTCCGGTGGCGATCGCCGCGGGGGCGCCGTCCGGCAGCTACGAGGTCGACGCGAAGCTCGTGTACTTCTTCTGCTCGTCCCGGGCGGGCTGGTGTCGCCGCGGCAAGGCGGAGGTCCAGATCGCCGTCACCGTACCGTAGCGCCGCCGCCGAGTGCCTCGTAGTCGCCGGGCCGGTTGATGTTCGCGAACATGAAGGGGGGATCGCCGAACCGTCGGAGCTCCACCCCTCGAATCTCTCGCACCTCGAGGCTCGCCCAGAAGCTCGTCATCTTGTTCTCGCCGACCTCGATGGTCCGCTCCAGGGGGTCCAGGCAGCGGACCGAATAAGCGGCGCACAGAGGCTGCGCCCCGTCGTCCGAGCGCGGGACCACCACGTCGGCGGAGCTCGCCGCCTCGGCCAGGTGCTCGAGTAGCGCGACGGGCACCCGCGGCATGTCGACGGCCAGCACCAGAACGTGCGTCTTCTCCGTCGCTTCGAGCGCGGCGTGGAGCGCCGCGAGCGGCCCGAGCCCCGTGTATCGATCCATCAGGATGGGCGCCTTGTCTCTGAAGCGCGCCGTAGCGCCGCACAGGACGGTGGCGTTGCCGCAAGCTGCGTGGACCCGCTCGATCGCGTGTTCGAGCAGAGTCGACGATTCCCACGGCAGCAGAGCCTTGTCGCGTCCCATGCGGGAGCTCGCCCCGCCAGCCGCCACGAAGCCCTGTACCGTCCGGCTCCCGGTCATCGCATCGATCCTCGCGCTGAGTCAATAGAATCGTCCCAATGGGCCTCGCTGACAAGCTCGAGCGGATTCCGAACCGGCCCGGCGTGTACCTCTTCAAGGACACGGTCGGTCACGTCCTCTACGTGGGGAAGGCGAAGCTGCTGAGGGATCGCGTCCGTTCCTACTTCCAGGCGGGTCGCGCCGCCGACTCGGGCCGGATGGCACTCGTGAGCGAGATTGCCGACCTCGATCTCGTCGTCACCGACACGGAGATGGAAGCCCTCGCTCTCGAGAACAACCTGATCAAGCGTCACAAGCCTCCTCACAATGTGCGTCTCCGCGACGACAAGAATCACCCGTACCTCAAGCTGACGCTGTCGGAAGAGTACCCCCGCCTCGACCTGGTCCGCGGCACAGGCGTAGGCGATGCGTACGGCGGGCCGTACATCCCCGCAAGCCTGGCTCGCAAGACGGCTTCGATCGTTCACCGGGTGTTCGGCGTCCGCTCGTGCAACGAGGCTCTCGACGGCAATCGCCCGCGCGCCTGCCTTCAGTATCAGATCAGCCGCTGCCTCGCCCCTTGCGTGACGGAGCTGTGCTCATTGGATCGCTACCAGGAATCGTGCACGGACGCGGCGCTTTTTCTGGAGGGCCGCGCCGCGGATGTCGTGGACCGCCTGCGGCAGCAGATGAAGGATGCAGCGCTTCACGAGCGGTTCGAGGAGGCAGCCGTCCTGCGGGATCAGCTCGCCGCGCTGAAGCGGGTCGAGACGCCTCAGAAGATCACGACGACCGAGACGCGCGAGCGGGACCTATTCGCCGCCTGTGTCGAAGACGGCCGTGCGGCGCTTCAGGTTTTCAGCGTGCGGGATGGCAAGGTCGTGGCGCGCGAGGGCTTTCTGTTCGAGAGCGTCGCCGACGCCGAGCGTCTACTCGAGGCCACGATCCAGCAGTTCTACGCCGCAGGGCGCTACGTACCGCGTGAAGTGCTGGTGCCCGAGACGCCGTCCGAGAAGAGCCTGCTCGAGGCCTGGCTCGCGGAGCGACGCGGCGGCGTCGTGAAGATCCGGGTGCCTCAGAGAGGCGAGACGCTGCGCCTGATGGATCTCGTCGCAACTAACGCCAACCTGGCTTTCGAGCTGGAGTGGAAACACCCGATGCGTCAGTCGCGGGAGCTGCTGCGCGGGCTGCGAGACGCGCTGGCTCTCGAGCTCGAGCCCCGAACGATCGAGTGCTTCGACATCTCGAACATTCAGGGTGCCGACATCGTGGCGTCCATGGTCAGCTTTGTCGAGGCGCGTCCCAACAAAGCCGGCTATCGGCGCTTTCGGGTCCGGACGGTGAGCGGTGGCCCGGACGACTTCGCTTCGATGAGAGAGGTGGTCGGGAGACGCTACGCGCGTCTGCTGGAAGAGGGGGGGGAGCTGCCCGATCTGGTCCTGGTGGACGGAGGCAAGGGGCAGCTGAGCGCCGCGGTCGACGCGTTGGTCGAGCTGGGTCTCGGGAACCAGGCCGTCGCGAGCCTCGCCAAGAAGGAAGAGCAGATCTTCCTGCGAGGCCGGCCACTCCCCGTCGTTCTGCCGCGATCGTCTCCCGTGTTGCAGCTCGTGCAGCGGGTTCGCGACGAGGCGCATCGCTTCGCCGTCACGTATCATCGCAGGAGACGGCGCGCCCGAACGCTCACGTCCGAGCTCGACTCGATCCTGGGCGTCGGCCCGGCTCGCCGGCGCGGCCTGCTGGCGCGCTTCGGGTCGGTCCGGGGCGTTCGCAGCGCGAGCGAGGTCGAGCTGACGGCCTCCGTCGGACCGCGGATGGCCAGACGCATTCGCGCCCATTTCGACGGGAAATGAGACCAGCACCAGACCCGACCGGGCGCCCGACGACCGTATGCTAGTATCCCGCGTTTTGCTCGAGCCCCCTTCAAGTAAGGCATTTCAGTAAAGATGAAGCGACCACGCATCCTGTCGGGTATGCGTCCCACCGGCCCGCTGCACCTGGGACACCTCACCGGCGCGTTGGACAACTGGCGGCGACTCCAGGACGACTACGAATGCTTCTTTGCCATTGTCGACTGGCACGCCTTGACCACCGAGTACGCGGACCCCACGTCGATTCGCGACAACGTCGTCGAGGTCGCGGTCGACTATCTGGCGGCTGGCCTCGATCCCGAGCGATCGACGCTGCTCGTCCAGAGCCTGGTGCCCGAGCACGCGGAGCTCCACCTGCTGCTTTCGATGGTCATTCCGGTGTCCTGGCTGGAGCGGGTCCCGAGCTACAAGGAGCAGCAACAACAGCTCAAGACCCGGGACCTGTCGACCTACGGTTTTCTGGGCTACCCCCTTCTACAGGCAGCCGACATCATCATCTACAAGGCGGACGCGGTTCCGGTCGGCGAGGACCAGGCGCCCCACGTTGAGATGACCCGCGAGGTGGTGCGGCGCTTCAATCACCTGTATGGCGACACCTTCCCTGAGCCCAAGACACTGCTCACCGAGGCCCCGCGGACCCCGGGCACGGACGGGCGGAAGATGTCGAAGTCCTACGACAACGCGATCTACTTCAAGGACGATCCCGACACGGTGCGCGGGCGGCTGAGAACGATGGTCACGGATCCCGCCCGTCAACGACGCACCGACCCCGGGGATCCGGAGAAGTGCCCGGTTTTCGACCTGCACAAGGCCTTCTCGCCTCCCGAGACGCGCGAGTGGGTGGTCCCGGGTTGCAAGGGAGCGACGATCGGCTGCATCGATTGCAAGGCGAAGCTGACGGAGCACCTGCTCGAGCGTATCCAGAGCATCCAAGAGCGCCGCCCCGAGTTTGCCGCGAGACCCGACACCGTCTGGGACATCCTGCGCGAAGGATCTAGGCGGGCGCAGGAGGTTGCGCGGCAGACCATGGCCGGGGTCCGGCAGGCGATGAAGGTCGCGTACTGATGCGCTCGGCTGGATCTGCTGCGGGCCCGTGACGGGCGAAACAGAAGATCTGAAGGAGACCCCCGGAGAGCCGGCCGAGGTCCAGGAAGCCCCCATAGAGAAGGTCAGGGTCCCGGACGGAGTCCAGTCGACACTTCCGAGCGACGCCCCGCTGATCCAGCTCCCCGAGTTCGAAGGCCCGCTCGACCTGCTGCTCTACCTGATTCGCCGCGAGCACGTCGACATCAACGACATCCCGATCGCGCCGATCACGCGGCAGTACATGGAGTACCTCGAGCTGATGAAGCAGCTCAACCTCGACATCGCCGGGGAGTTCATGGTGATGGCGGCGACCTTGATCCACATCAAGTCGAAGATGTTGGTGCCGGTAGACCCGAACGAAGCCGAGACGGGAGAGGAAGCCGAAGATCCGCGCCAGGAGCTCGCCCAGCGGCTATTGGAGTTCCAGCGCTACAAGGAAGCAGCCGGGGAGCTGCACCAGCGCCGCGAGATCCGGGTTGCCACCTGGACCCGGCCGGACTCGGCGCTGCCGATGTTCGACGAGGCGGGCGAAGAAGTGTTGGAGGCGGGACTCTTCGATCTGATCGGTGCGTTCAAGGTGTTGCTGGATCGGCGCAAGCATCTGCTTGCGTTCGAGATCGAGCACGAGGGCAAAGGCGTCGAGCAGAGGATGGAGGAGCTGCTCGTGGAGATCCCCCTGGGCGCCTCGGTCGAGTTTCTGGAGCTGTTCGAGAAAGAGGACACCAAGCTCGGCATGATCGTGACGTTCCTGGCCCTGCTCGAGCTGATTCGACTGCGCCGCGTCAAGGTCTACCAACGGGCCTTGTTCGGGGCGATTCGGGTCTTTCGGCCGGTGGGGCCGGAAGGGGAGGTGCAGACGGCAGCCCAGGAGGATGAGTGAGCCAGCAGGAAGAGGGGGGCATGCCGCCCGAGCAAGTGCGTGCGATCGTGGAGGCGCTCGTCTTCGCGTCTCCGGAGCCGGTGACGCCGCGACAGATCGGCAGCATCCTCGGCGAGGCGGTTCCCAGTGACATCTGGCGCGCCGCACTGAAGCAGCTGGGGGAGGCCTATGCGCAGGACGACCGGGGCCTTCAGTTGATCGAGGTGGCCGGCGGCTACCAGATCACGACGCGACCCGAGCTCAACGATTGGGTGCGCGAGCTCGTCGACCCTAAGGCACCGACGCGGCTCTCCATCCAAGCCCTCGAGACGCTCGCGGTGATCGCCTACAAGCAGCCGACGACGTTACCCGAGGTGATCGAGCTGCGCGGGGTGAAATCCGGAAGTGTGATCAAGACGCTGCTCGAGAAGCGGTTGATCAGGATCGTCGGTCGCAAGGAGGTCGTCGGCCGGCCGACCCTCTACGGCACCTCCAAGCCGTTCCTTCTCCAGTTCGGCCTGAAGAGCGTGAAGGAGCTGCCCGACATCGAGGAGTTCGCCCAGGTCCTCGGCGAAGAAGTGGACGTCGCCGGTCTCAAGCGAGCCATCGAGGCGCCGTCGCCGACCGATGCGGAGCTCGAGGCCGGCGATCCCGATGCCGCCGATCCCGGCGACGGCCCCGAGGCCGGACCGGCACAGCCGATCCCGGCGACACCCCCCGCGGCAGATCCGCTCGCCGAGCCGGGTTCGGACGCCACGCCTGCCTCTGCGGAGCGAGCCCCCGCCCCCGAATCCGCTGCGACAGAGCCGACCGCGGAAGCAAAGAAGGAGCGGTCCTAGCTCACGTAATACTTGACATCAGGAAGGTAACTCTTATCATTAAAGGGTGTTCTGCCTTGAGGTATGAGTATGGGTGCTTCCAACCGGGACTTGAGGGTCGGTCTCATCGTCGTCGCCGGGCTGAGCTTGGGGTGCGGTCTTGTGGACGACATCACGGGCCCGGACGAGCTGGGGGTGCGCCACTTCACAGCCAGCGCAAAAGACGTGGCCAAGAACGACGTCGTGACCCTCTCCTGGGAGGTCACCGGCGCCGACGTCGTGTCCATCGACGAGGGAATCGGCAGCGTCGACGCCAAGAGTTCCCAGCAGGTGCGAATGAGTCGCTCGGCTCGCTTCACGCTGACGGCCGAGTCGGGGAGCTCCAGCGTCAGCGCGACGCTCGATGTGATCGTCGACGGAGCTTCGGTGAATCCGCCCTCGGACCCGGTTCCGGAGGGCACGCCAGACCCGGACAGCACGCCCTCTCCCACACCCACTCCGCCGGACGTCTCGTGTGGCGATCCCACCGCGAGCCCCGTAGCCGGCTGCGCGGTCTTGATCACGGAGTACAACCCGTTGCCGGCAGGGCAATGCCTCGAGGTGACGCGGGTCACGTTGAGCGGGTCCTGTCCGCTGAGCGCCGGCCAGCAGCGCAACATACAGATCGAGGTGACCGCGCTCACGCAGAACCAGTCGGTCAAGTGGGGCTCTCGTGGCTCTGACGAGCTCCAGCCCTCTCAGGGGACATTTGCGGGTAGCGGGTTTGCGAAGCTGGAAATCGAGCAGACGGTGAGGGATTCGAGCGTGACCATCGACTTCTACGATGCCGACGACGCCCCGCTCAAGAGCGTCACGATCCAGAACAACTAGCGCCCGACCGGAATCTCGAGCAGGCGGGACACCCTGTATCATCCATGCCCGTGCTCGAACGAATCCAGAAGATCCTCGCCCGCGCCGGCGTCGCATCGCGTCGCGGCGCGGAGGAAATCATCGAGCAGGGACGGGTGACGGTGAACGGGGAAGCGGTTCGGCTCCTCGGAACGCGCGCCGACGCCGCGTCGGACGATATCCGGGTGGATGGCGTCAGGCTGAGGCTGCCTGCGCGGCTCACCTACCTGCTGCTGAACAAGCCCAAGGGCATCGTCACGACCCGGCGTGACCCCGCGGACCGCGAAACGGTCATGCATCTCGTGCCGAGCGTCGCCGGCCTGTTTCCAGTTGGTCGGCTCGACGTGAACACCGAGGGGCTGCTGCTGCTGACGAACGACGGCGACTTCGCGGAGCGCGTCTCCCATCCGCGGCACGCCGTGCCCCGCGTCTATCGCGCCAAGGTGCGCGGCCTTCCCACCACGGCGACCCTGCGTCGCCTCTCACGAGGCGTGACCTGCCAGGGGGAGCGGCTGGCCGCAGACGAGGTTCGAATCGTCGAGCCCGGGGCCAACGCGTGGCTCGAGCTGACGATCCACCAGGGACGAACTCACGAGGTCCGCCGCCTGCTGCGAGCGGTCGGCCATCCCGTTTCGAAGTTGAAGCGCATCGCGATCGGTCCGCTGACCGCGCGCGGCCTGGCGGTCGGGCAGTGCCGAATGCTCTCGGATCAGGAATGCCGGCGCCTGATCGACGGCGGCCGGGTTCCGCGGGAAGACAGGCCGGCGCGTGGCCGTCGAGCGCCGCGATCCTCGAAACGTTGAACGCCACACGCCGCTCCGAGCTCGTCGAGGGGGGACGATGAGAGCCTCCGCTCACTCGAGCGGTCTCGTGATCGCGATCGACGGCCCGTCCGGAGCCGGCAAGTCGACGGCCGCGAGAGTGCTCGCCGACCGACTCGGCTACGTGTTCATCGACACCGGAGCGATGTACCGGGGCCTGGCGCTCGCCGCGAAGCGGACCGGAATCGGCTGGGACGACGAGGCGGCGCTGGGCCGGCTCGCCAGAAGCTTGCAGATCGAGCTCGTCCAAGGCGGTCGCGGCATCCGCCTGGACGGCGAAGACGTGAGCTCCGCAATCCGATCTCGAGAAGTCAGCCGAGGCGCATCGCAGGTCTCACAGCACCCGCTGGTACGCGAGGAGATGGTCTCGCGGCAGCGAGAGCTGGGACGAGACGGAGGTGTCGTGCTGGACGGGCGAGACATCGGCAGCGCCGTCTTCCCCGCCGCCGAGCTCAAGTTCTTCCTGGACGCGGACCCAGCCAGGCGGGCGGAACGGCGATGCGCCGAGATCGAAGCGACGACCGGCAGATCGGCCGATCTCGCGACGATCGAGAGAGAGATTCGAGAGCGCGACCATGCCGACACGTCGCGGGCGGACTCACCTCTGACGCGCGTGCCCGATGCCGTGCTGATCGACACTACCGATCTGTCGCCCGACGAGGTGGTCTCCAAGCTGCTGGCGGAGGTTCGCGATCGGCTCGTTTGAGGCGCCCGTCTGTTGTCGCAGCCAGACCCTCGTGTTAGCGTCCCTGCGCTTTTTCGTCACGTCGATTCACGAACGAATCCTCGGATCTTGAAGCCGCCCCCGAGCCCTCCATCTTTGAAGAGAACGGCCCTCTACGACGTCCACCGCCAGGCAGCGGCGAAGCTCGTCTCGTTCCAGGGTTGGGAGATGCCGGTCGAGTACTCCGGCTTGATCGCGGAGCACATGGCGGTGCGACAGTCGGCGGGCTTGTTCGACGTTTCGCATATGGGCGAGTTCGAGATCGTGGGTCCCGGAGCGCTGGGCTTCCTGCAACGTGTGACGGCGGGCGACGTCGCGAAGCTTCTGCCCGGGCGGGGGCAATACACGGCGCTGCCCAACCCGAACGGCGCCCCGGTGGACGATGTGGTGCTCTTCGAGCGCGACGCCGAGAGCTTCCTGATGATCGTCAACGCAGGGAACATCGAGCGCGACCTCGCCTGGCTCAAGGAGCAGGCGCGGGACGGCTGCGAAATCAAAGACGTGAGCGGGGAGCTGTCGCTGCTGGCGCTTCAGGGCCCCAGAGCGCAGGAGATTCTGCAGCAGATCACCGACTTCGACCTGTCGGCCGTCGCCTACTACCACTTTGCCGAGGGGCAGGTTGCCGAAAGGACCGCGACGGTTTCTCGGACGGGCTACACCGGCGAGGACGGCTTCGAGATCATGGTTCGGGACCCGGACGCCGAACCGCTGTGGCGACGGCTGCTCGCCGTCGGGGATGCTCTCGGCGTCACTGCGATCGGCCTCGGAGCGCGCGACACGCTCCGACTCGAAGCCAAGATGTGCCTCTACGGCAGCGACATCGATGAAACCACGACGCTCATCGAGGGCGGGCTCGGGTGGCTCGTCTGCCTCGACGAAGCCAAGGGCGATTTCATCGGGCGCCCGGTGCTCGAGCGGCAGAAGCGCGAGGGCGTGAGTCGCAAGCTCGTGGGCTTCGAGGTCGTGGGCCGCGGGATCGCACGCCAGGGGTATCCTATCTACGTCGGTGGCAGCGAGGTCGGTCAAGTGACCTCCGGGACGTATGCTCCCTACTTGAAGAAGAACATCGGTTTGGGGTATCTGCCGATCGCCCACTCCAAAGTGGGCAGCGAGTTCGAGGTGGGGATCCGAGAGCGCCGCGTGGGGGCTCAGGTCGTGAAGACGCCGTTCTACAAGAGGCCGCGCTAGTGTCCGGGAGCGAGGGTCGGCCTCGACGCGGCATGAGTTTCGCCACGTGTTGCCAGCGTAGGGGCGCCGCTCGCACAGGCGCCCGCCGATGAGGAGCAAGCATGTACCCGACTGACCGTCGCTACTCCCAGGAGCACGAGTGGGTCCGCGTCGAAGCTGAGCGTGGCACCATTGGAATCACGGATCATGCTCAGAGCCAGCTGGGGGACGTGGTTTTTCTCGAGCTCCCCGAGGTGGGCGGGCGCCTACAGGCCGGGGAGAGCTTCGGTACGGTCGAATCGGTGAAGGCCGTCTCCGAGCTGTACGCCCCCGTCTCGGGCGAGGTCGTCGAAATCAACTCCGCGCTCGTGGACGCTCCCGAAAAAGTCAACGAGGATCCCCACGGGGAGGCGTGGATGGTCGTCGTGAAGCTCGACGATGCTTCCGCTGTCGATGCGCTGCTGGACGCCGACGGGTACCAGAAGCACGTCGCTGCGGAAGCCAAGTAAGCCCGACCTCGCAAGAGATGGCCGAGATCCCACGTCCCCTGGACCCGCACGAGCGGTTCGCCGCGCGCCACATCGGCCCCGACGAGGCCGAGATCGCGGCGATGCTTCAGACGCTCGGCCTGTCGTCGCTCGACGAATTGATCAAGGAAACGGTGCCCGCCTCGATACTGCGGCAGCAGCCGCTCGATCTCCCTTCCGCGAGAAGCGAGACGGTGCTGCTTCGAGCCCTCAAGTCGCTGGGCAGCCGCAACCGCATCGCCCGCTCTCTGATCGGAATGGGCTACTACGACTGCGTCACGCCGCCTGTGATCCTCAGAAACGTCCTGGAGAACCCCGGCTGGTACACGCAGTACACCCCCTACCAGGCGGAGATCGCTCAAGGGCGGCTCGAGGCGCTCTTGAACTTCCAGACGATGGCGAGCGACCTCACGGGACTGCCGCTCGCGAATGCCTCTCTACTCGACGAAGCGACCGCGGCGGCGGAGGCGCTGGCGATGTGCCGAGCCCTGGCCCGGGGCAGGGGCGGCTTCTTCGTGGCGGCCGACTGCCACCCCCAGACGATCGCGGTCGTGCGGACGCGCGCCGAGGCGCTCGGGATTCCGGTACAGGTCGGCGACGTTGGAAGCCTCGATCTCGAGGCTCACACCTTCTGCGGGTTACTGGTGCAGTATCCGACCACCGATGGGGCGCTCATCGACTATCGCGAGCTGGCCTCGCGCGCGCACGAGGCCGGCGCCCGTCTCGCGGTCGCGACGGACCTGCTGGCGCTGACGCTCGCACGTCCTCCCGGAGAATTCGGCGCAGACATCGCCGTCGGCTCTTCCCAGCGATTCGGCGTGCCGATGGGCTACGGAGGACCGCACGCGGCTTTCATCGCCACCCGCGAAGAGCACCGCCGCCAGCTTCCCGGTCGCCTCGTCGGGGTCTCGCACGACGTGGACGGAGCGCTCGCCTACCGGCTGGCGCTCCAGACCCGCGAGCAGCACATCCGCCGCGAGAAGGCGACGAGCAACATCTGCACGGCCCAGGTACTGCTGGCGGTGATGGCATCGATGTACGCCGTCTACCACGGGCCGGAAGGCCTGCGCTCGATCGCACGACGTGTGCACGGCCTGGCCCGAAAGCTGGCGTCGAGCCTTCGCCGCGCCGGGCTCGAGGTCGAGCACCCGAACTACTTCGACACACTCCGCGTCAGCGTCGCCGACGGTCGGGCTCGGGCGTTCGTCGCAGAGGCGGTGGAGCGGGGCTACAACCTGCGCCTGCTCGATGAAGCGTCTCTCGGGGTCGCCCTGGATGAAACCACCACGGAGGACGACCTGGCGGTGTTGGTCGATCTCTTCGGCGCCACGGTCGTCGCCGAGCGGGAGCTGGACCCGGATCCGCTCGCAGCCTTCGCGCGTCGAGGCGACATCCTGACCCACCCGGTGTTCAGGACCTACCACTCGGAGCACGAGATGCTGCGCTACCTGCATCGGCTCCAAGCGCGCGACCTCTCCCTCACGACATCGATGATCCCGCTCGGCTCATGCACCATGAAGCTCAACGCGACCGCCGAGATGCTTCCGGTGACCTGGCCCGAGTTCGCGGGCCTGCACCCGTTTGCTCCCCGCGAGGACGCAGCGGGGTATCGCGAGCTGTTCGATCAGCTCGAGACGTGGCTCGCGGAGATCACCGGCTTCGCCGCGGTCTCACTCCAACCGAACGCAGGGTCCCAGGGCGAATACGCGGGCTTGCTCGCAATCCGCGCGTACCACGAGAGCCGAGGCGACGATGACCGCCGTGTCTGCCTGATTCCCGTCTCGGCGCACGGGACGAACGCGGCGAGTGCGGCGATGGCCGGCCTCGATGTGGTCGGCGTGGCGTGCGACGACCGTGGCAACATCGACCTGATCGACCTCGCAGGCAAAGCCGAGGTTCACGCGAAGCGCCTGGCCGCGCTGATGATCACGTACCCGTCCACCCATGGCGTGTTCGAAGAAGGCGTCGGCAAAGTCTGCGAGATCGTCCACGAGCACGGCGGACAGATCTATCTGGACGGCGCGAACATGAACGCCCAGCTCGGATTGACGCGGCCCGGGGAAAAAATCGGCGCCGACGTGTGTCACCTCAACCTGCACAAGACCTTCTGCATCCCGCACGGAGGCGGAGGTCCCGGCATGGGCCCCATCGGAGTGGCCGCGCACCTGCAGCCCTTCCTCCCCGGCCACCCCGAGGCGAGGGGGCGTCGCGACGGAGCGATTGCCGCCGCTCCTTTCGGCAGCCCCAGCATTCTGCCGATCTCCTGGATGTACATCGCCCTCATGGGGCCCGACGGGCTGCGCCGCGCCAGCGAAGTCGCGATCCTGAGCGCCAACTACATGGCCCAGCGGCTCGAGGGGCACTACGCCATCGTGTACAAAGGAGACCGCGGCCGTGTCGCTCACGAGTTCATCGTCGACGCGCGTCCTTTCAAGAAGGCCGGCGTCGAAGTCGAGGACATCGCGAAGAGGCTCATCGACTATGGCTTTCACGCTCCGACCATGTCGTTTCCCGTCGTCGGCACGCTGATGATCGAGCCCACCGAGAGCGAGGCCAAGGCCGAGATGGACAGGTTCTGCGACGCGCTCATCGCGATCCGCGCCGAGATCGCCGAGATCGAGTCGGGGGAGGCCCATCCGGAGCACAACCTCTTGAAGGGTGCGCCTCACACGGCCCGGGTCGTCGCCTCCGACAGCTGGGACCGCCCGTACTCGCGCGAGCGCGCGGCCTTTCCAACGGCCTGGGTCCGGGACAACAAGTTCTGGCCCGCCGTCGGCCGCATCGACAACGCCTACGGCGACCGCAACCTCTTCTGCACCTGTCCGCCGATCGAAGCGTAGCGAAGGCTAGCCCCGCCCGCCCGCCCCCAAGGGGTTCTATTCTTCGCCCGAAGTCGACTTGCGTCGAGACAGGGGCGCCTCGCTGGTGAGGAACGATGCGACGAGCGCGAGCAGCTTGTTGGTGAGCACCGGCTTGACGAGATAGAGATCGCTCCCGGCGTCGCGACCTTCTTTCATGTCCGACACCGAGCCGTGCACCGTGAGGAAGATCACCGGCACCTCGGCGCTGCGTTCGGCGGCGCGGATCTTGCGGCAAACGTCGAAGCCTCCGATTCCCGGCAGCGCGACGTCGAGGATGATGAGGTCGATGCTTTCGCGCTCGAGCAGCTCGAGCGCGGCCTCGCCGTCGCCGGCTTCGAGCACCTCGTAGCCCTTGTGGAGTAGGACCTGGCGCAGTGCGCGCAGCGTGATCGGGTCGTCGTCGACGGCGAGAATGCGCTTGCGGTCAGCCATACTGAACTGCGAATCCTATCACTCGGAGGGGGTGTCGTTAGCTCGACGGTTGGCAATGCGACGGGCGGCCTCGAGGCGCTGCGCGATCTCGACCTCCTCGCCGCGGTCCCCGGGGCGGTAGTAGCGACGCCCGGCGAGCGCGTCGGGCAGACAGTCCAGGGCGGCCACGCCGTTCGGCTCGTCGTGGGCATAGATGTAGCCGCGACCGTATCCGAGCCCGCTCATCATCGGAGTCGGGGCGTTGCGGATGGCGAGGGGCGGCGGCTCCGCCCGCGACTCGAGCGCGTCCTTCGCGGCCGCCGCATAGGCTCGGTACACGCTGTTGCTCTTGGGCGCCGCCGCCAGGTAGACGACCAGCTCGGCGAGCGCCAGCGCGCTCTCGGGCAGACCGACGAAGTGAACCGCCTGCTGGGCGGCAATCGCGATCGGGAGGGCCTGGGGATCGGCGAGGCCGACGTCTTCTGTGGCGAAGCGCACCAGTCGGCGCGCGAGATAGAGGGGGTTCTCGCCGGCCTCGACCATGCGCGCCAGCCAGTAGAGTCCCGCGTCGGCATCGGAGTTGCGCAGCGACTTGTGGAGCGCGCTGATCAGGTTGTAGTGCTCTTCACCGGCCCTGTCGTAGAGGAGCGCCTTGCGAGCGAACGCTCGGCGCATTTCCTCGAGCCCCAGCGTCGCAGCAGCGCCGTCGAGCGTCGCATTGCGGGCAGCCAGCTCGAGCACGTTGAGCGCGGTGCGCGCGTCGCCGTCTGAAACCTGTGCCAGAAACGCGACGGCCTCCTCGCTCACCTCGACACCGAGCGACCCCAGGCCCCGTTCCACGTCTTCGATGGCGCGCCGCATGATCCGAACCAGGTCGGCCGCCTCGAGCGGCTTGAGGACGACGACTCTGCTGCGCGAGAGCAGCGCTCCGTTGACTTCGAAAGACGGGTTCTCGGTCGTGGCGCCAATCAGCGTGATCTCGCCGGACTCCACATGAGGGAGCAGCGCGTCCTGCTGTGCTTTGTTGAAACGGTGTATCTCGTCGATGAACAGGATCGTGCGCCGGCCGTCGAGGCGCAGTCGAGTCGACGCCCCGCGGAGCGCTTCGCGGACCTGCTTGACGCCGGCGAGCACGGCGCTCAAGGACTCGAAGTGTGAGCTCCCCATGCTTCGGATCACGTGGGCGAGGGTCGTCTTTCCCGAGCCGGGTGGCCCCCACAGGATCAGCGACGGCGTGGTGCCGGCCTCGATCGACCTGCGCAGAGGCGACTCGGGCCCGAGTGCTTCGCCCTGGCCCAGGAGCTCGCCGAGTGATCGCGGGCGCATGCGGTCGGCGAGAGGCGCGTGTGGTCGGCTCGGCTCGGGGGCGCGAGCGGGCTCCGGCTCGGGGAAGAGGGATCCGGTCGTTTCGTCACGGCTCATGCGCAGAGCCTAACGCCGCTCCGGGCGGCGTCTCTGCTGGGCCGCTTCGAACAGCACGACTCCGGCCGCGACTCCGACGTTGAGGCTCGCCGTGCGGTTCTCCATCTGAATCGACACGGTCGCATCGAGCCGGTGGGTCACGTCGGACGGCAGACCGCGCCCCTCGGAGCCCACCACCAGCGCACTGGGCTCGCGCCAATCGGTCTCGACGTAGTCCCTCTCGGCCTTCGGGACGGCGGCGACGAGGCGAACCCCTCGCTCGCGCAGCCGGGACAGCGCCTCGAGTGGCGACGCCAGCCGGACGTGAGGGAGACGGAACGCGCTTCCCATCGAGCCTCGCAGCGCCTTCCAGGAGAACGGATCAGCGCACTCGCCGGCGAGCACTGCGCCGGTCGCTCCGGCGGCCGCCGCCGTGCGAATCAGCCCACCGAGGTTGCCGGGTTCTTGTACCGACACCGCGACCAGCACGAGCGGACTCGCGCCGAAGATTTCGTTCCACTCGAAGCGCGGCCGCGTCACGATCGCGACGACGCCCTGCGACGTCCGAAGCGCGGACACGCTCTGCAGGACGCGCTCGCTCAAGCGCCGGACCCGCTCGGCGGGGACCTGGCCGACCCAGTCCTCGCTCGCCTGCAAAGCCTTTTCCGTGGCGGCGACCTCGACGATCTCGGCGCGGCAGCGCAACGCCTCCGCGAGCAGCTTCGGCCCCTCGACGAGAGCGACGTCCGGCTCCGGCGCTGCGCCTTTCGCCAGCCGCCGGAAGCGTTGCACGAGTGGGTTGCTCGGACTGCGAATGAGTTCGCTGGCTCGCGACATGACGCGCCCAGCGTAACTCTTCGCCGAACCCGACCGTGCCATCTGCTACGATCCGAGCTCTCCACACGGGACATCCGTCATGAACGAGATCACACGTCGTCTCGAGAAAGAGCTCCACAAGCTGGATCGGGAGCTGAATGTAGAGCTGCCCAAGGAGATCCAGCGGGCGCGGGAGTACGGCGACCTGCGTGAGAACGCCGAATACAAGGCCGCCAAAGAGCGGCAGAGCTTCGTCGATGCACGCATGGGCCAGCTGAAGCGTCGCATCGCCGCCCTGAACATGGCCAATCTGGACAAGGTTCCGAGAGACAAGGTCGGTCTGGGCTCGACGGTCACGCTGGTGGACGCCAGCTCCGGAGAGGAGGTGACCTACGAGATCGTCACCCCCGAGGAGGCGGATGCAGCATCCGGTCGAATCTCGCCATCGTCTCCGATCGGCCGCTCGTTGCTCGGCCATCAGGAGGGAGACGACGTGACGGTGCGCACGCCGTCGCGGACCCGCGAGTTCGAGCTGATCAAGCTCGTCACGGTCCACGACAAGGCCTCGGAAGGCGGAGTCGAGTAGCGAGCCGCCGATGGGGCGGGCTGCTCAGGGAGGCGACTCGGCGAGCCCCTTGCCCGAGCTGACTCGGCACGAGCTCGGGAGCTCGGGAGCCCCCGAGGTCGCCGCCTTGATCCCCAGGGTGCCCGGCGTGATCCAGCTCGTGGGCTCGAACGACGAGAGCATCGTCGTCGCGCAGCCGGCCAACCTGAATCGCTGGGCGTCCGAGCGCCTCGGGCTCGCCAAGGCGCGCGCGCGACGCCGCCCCCATGTGAATCTGTCCGGGGTCACGACAGCGATCCGCTTCGCCACGACGACCTCGGCCTTCCAGCAGCGGCTGCTCTTCGAGCGCGTCATGGCGCGCAGCGTTCCCGACCGCGAGCGACGCGACCTCAGGACGCCCGGCTACCTGCAGCTGGACACGACCGCGCGCTTTCCCCGGCTGGCCGTTCGCGACGAGCCCGGCGACGGTGCGGCGGTCTACGGTCCGTGGCCGAGCCGTTCCGCGGCGCAGCAGGCGCGCGACAGGCTGCACCGGCTGTTCGCATTGCGTCCGTGCGACTACGACTTCGAACCCGCTCCCGAACTGCCGCTCGGTCTCGGCTGTCTCTACGCGCAGGTCGAGACCTGTGCCGCTCCCTGCCTGACACGCATGAGCGAGCGGGACTACGGTCGGCTCGCCGAGAGCGCGACGACTTTCCTGGGCCGGCCCTCGGCCCGTTCCGAGGAAAGTGGCGCCTGGATCCCGCCCTGGGTGACCGGCGTGGGCGCTGGCCACGCCGTCGTCGCGGAGCCCGGCAGCCTCGGCCTCGAGCTTTATCCCGTCCGGCGCGGCACCGTTTGGGAGCTCGGCGCCGCATCGACGCGGGGGGATCCGCTCGTGGCTGCCGCGGCCCTGAACTGGCCGGACGAGGCTCCCGTCGGGCGCGACCTCGCCTGGCTTTCGGCCTGGCTGGTCGGCACCCGCCGGCGCGGCGTGCTCGTCGTTCTCGAGGGCGACCCGTCACCTCATGAGATCGGCGCAGCGGTCCGCAGCGCACTGGACCGGCCGATGGTAACTTAAATGAAGCGCCGCGAATGAGCGAGTACTCGCCCAAGCGAAGAACAGCCCTCGTGCTCGCCGGGAGCGGCACTTCCGGGGCCTACCACGCCGGCGTGCTGCGCGCGCTCGAGGAGAGCGGCGTGAAGGTCGATCTCGTCGTCGGCTCGGGCGTCGGCACGATCGCGGCCGCCTACGCGGCGGTCGCCGGCAGCTCCAAGCTCCTGGGAGAGGGCGGTTTCTGGCGCGGGACCCGTTGGTCGAGCTGGTATCGCGTTCGACCGCTTGTGCAGCTAACGAGCCTTCTGCTCGCGTGCTCGCTGGCGGTATTCATGCTGCCCTTCGTGATCGCCGCGATTCTGGGATTGCTGCTCCCGATCGTGATGGCCGCGGAGGCAGTCACCACCTTCCAGCCGGATCGGTGGCTCGTGACTCTGTCCACGGCGCCGCGAGTGTTCCGGGAGCCTTACCTTGCGCTCTTTTCGGCTCCCGTGTTCGCGCTGTGCGTGCTGACCCTCGGGGCGCTGGCTCGTCTCGTTCTGCGAGACCGGCGTCGGCTCGCGGAGTCGCTGGAGACCGTCATCGACGTGCGCCGCGGTCGAGAACGCCTGGCTCGTGGGCTCTGGGGAATCGCGCGGGGCGCGGCGCTGCGTCCGAAGCCCCCGTCAGTGGCCGAGCTCGGCAAGAAGTACATCGCCCTCGCGGAGGAAAACTTCGGGGAGCCCGGCTTCCGGGAGCTGATCCTCCGGACGGCCGATCTGGAAACGGGCGGGCCGCTCTGCTTCACGCTGCTCTCGGACGAGGCGCGCAAGAGCTACTCGCGGGCCCGCTCGCTGGCTCGATCGGGTGAGGGCGGCGAGGAACGGGGCAGCGTGGATCTGCGCGGCCGGGACAACGCGCAACTGCTCTTCCCAGCGGTCGCGACGGCGCTTCAGCCGCCTCTCGTGACCCAGCCGCTGCGCGTCACGTTTCCGCGCAGCGGGCGCCTGGCGGGTGAGACGCATCGGCTCGGAGACGCGACGCTCGTCGGCGGCTGCGGCATCGCCGAAGCCCGCTCTGCCGGGGCCGAGCAGATCATCGTCGCCAGTCCGGTGCCGGTGCGGGCGACGCCGCCGACGAGCCGCCGCGGCATCGGCGCTCTGGTCGGGAGCTCGCTTCAGGCCCTCGAGCGGAATGCCTTTGCCGAGATAGACGAGGCGGATCGACTGAACCGGATTGTCGCGACCCTGGGGCACCGCGCCAGCGACGGCACCAAGGGATGGCAGGATCCGGCGACCGGCGAGGAGCAACGCCAGACGTCGATCTACGTGGTTCGGCCCGAGCGACGAGCGCTCGGACCGCTCCAACTCGACGGCGCGCGCGATCCGTCCACCGAGGTCGAGCAGACCGTGGACGATCTCGTGGTCCAGGGCTACCGGGACACCTTGCGGCTTTTCGTCGGACCCGTCGTTGGGGGCAGCCCCGAGCCGGCGAGGCCAGAGGTCGTCGTCGAAGAACCGCACGCTATCGAGCTCTGAGATTCGATGGTCAACGAGCGGGTGCTCACCACTGTTCTCTTCGTGCTCGCGGTCTATTTCTCAGCCCTGCTCGTATCGGCTCTGGCCCGCTACGCGAGGTTCCGTCGCCTGCACGCGACGGCGCTTCTCACCTGGCCAGGTCGGCCGCCGCGCAACTGGCGTTTCCTCGTGGGGCTGGGCGCGCTGAGCGGCGCCGTGGCTCTGCTGAACGCCGTTCTGCAGCGGCCGTTCCACCACGTCTACAGCCAGGGAATCATGTCGATCTACTTCCTCGTGATCGTTCCCCTGACCTCGCACATTCAGCTCGGCTTCTACGCGGACGGTGTGTGGAGCGAGGGCGGTTTCGTTCCCTACGAACGCATCGAGCGCCTCGCGTTCCGCGAGACGCCTGAGCTCGTGCTGCTGCTGCTTTTGCGCGGCGCGCGCTCGCGCGCGTTCCGTCTGCCCGTTCCCCCCGACGAGTACGGCGCCGTGCGCCGGCTGCTGGACGACAAAGTCCGTGAGCACGCCCTCTCGATCGACGACGCGATCCTGGGGCTCTAGTGGCCTGTAAACGAGGATTCGAAAGCGTCAGACCGCCGATGCATCCCCGCCCGCTGCGTTGCTCGTCGGTCGAATACTCCCGGTATTCTCCGCTCCTCTCGCCTCGCGGATCGGGGCGCCTCGACGCCCTGACCGCTTCCGACTTCTCGCCTACGGGCCACTAGGAGTCTGCGCGGTAGTAGTTCAGCCCGGGTGTGTCATCGTGCCTTGTGACCCGAGAGATCATCTTGTCTGGGTTAAACGGCAGTAGTGGGCTCGCGGACGAGTGCTCGCGAGGGAGGACGGGCGGATCCAAGGCCGGGTGGTGGTCATACCCAGACCATCTTCTGATTGAGTCTCCTGAGGTTGAGCGCCAAGCAAACGAGATTCCACTCGGCGCTGGTTTTCTCAAGCCCTCGAAGGCTGAAGGATTGGAAACCAAGCACAGCCTTGATCCATCCGAATGGCGGTTCGCCGAGTTTGCGCCGCTTGTACCACTTGCGACCACGTTTCGTCTTGAGCTTCGCCTTCATGCGGAGCGTCGCTTCGAGCTTCGAATTCGACGTTGGTGGAGAGTCTTTACTTTTCTCTCCCCAGAGCCACGAAACCGTCGATTCCGGTACGTTCCAAGTGCAGTAGGTTCTTTTCGGAACGGTAGCCGGCATCGGCCAGGGCACGCTTGGGCTTCTCACCGGTGTTGGCTTGAGCCGTTTTCAGCATCGGCTCGAGCTGACCGACATCCGCAGCGTTGTTGGTCAACCCGGTCGCAACGATCAGCTGCGATTTCTCGTCGACGGCGGCTTGGGCATTGAAGCACTGCTGGTAGCCACTCGAATCCTTCATGATGCGGCTTTCGGGATCGGTGAAGTTGTCCTGCTTCTTGTCCGGAGGTACGCCAAATCTCCTTTTGAACTTTGGCCCTCGCTTCGATTCCTTGTCATCCCCTGGCCGACGTCCGGCCTGCTGATCTTCTTCCTTCTGACGGGCCTCCAGACGTGCCTTCGCTGCTTGGATTTTCTTGAGCCGTGAATCTCGGCGCGCCAGCTCTTCTGGCAGTTCGTCGCCACGAAAATCAGGACCAAACTCGACGTCTTCCGCAGCATCTTCTTGTTTCGCAAGAGCGGTGATAGCCCGAATCTCTCGACGGAGCTGTTTCTCCGTTTTCTTCATACGCTCGTAGCTCATCGCCTTGTGCTTGCTGGCATTCGCCTTGACCTTCGTTCCATCCAGAATCAACGTCCCAAGCTTGACCAAACCCACTTCTTGAGCCAGACGCACGACTTGGACGAATACAGATCGAAACTGGGACAAATGGTCACAACGGAAATCATTGATCGTCCGGTGTGCCGGGAAATTGCCTCCGCTCAAATAACGGTATGCGACATCCTCTTCCAGCTTCTTCGCGATCCCACGAGACGAAAACGTCCCTGTCGCATAGCCGTAGATCAGAACCTTCAGCATCATTCGAGGATCGAATCGTCGGTTCCGACGTCCATCGCCCTCGTAGCGCTCGTAGAAAGCACGCACATCCATCGCCTCCACCGTATCCGAGATGAAAAACGAAAGATGACCCTCCGGAAGCCAGTCTCGTGGATTCGACGGAAACAAACTCGATCGGTCAGGACTGTACGGACGGAAACTCGTTCCCATAACTTCAAAAACGCTCATTCACCCGATTTCGTTCCTGCCGCGCAGACTCCTAGGGGCCAGTAACAGGGGATTCGATACCGCTGCGACCGCGGATTCGTCCCGCCTGGCTGCGTCGCTCATCGGTCAAATACTCCCGCTCCTTGCCAGCCGGGCGGCTCGACGCTCTCGGAGCGCAACAACTTCTGGGACAGGACACTGGCAAGTTACACTGCCGAGAGGCCGGCGAGTCGGTCGGCTTGGAGAAGCGCGCAGACAATGACAGAGCCGATCGCCGTCGTGACGACCGTCAGGCGCGAGGAGCGCGACAGCGTCGAGTCGGAGGAGAGGGTCGCCAGCCTCGAGCAGCTCTACGACGTCTGCCGCAAGGCGCCGCCGTCGGCGCTGGTACGCGTCAGCCTCAGCGGCGACGCGGGCGAGGTACGGCTGAACTTCGCGAGCTTCATCCACGATGAGTCCTCGGATCCCTAGCCTGAGCGCCCTCTCGCGGGGTCGACACGAAGCGCCCGGAGATTGCCCCGCCTGATCGCGCGGTTCAGCGCTAGACTCTCCAAAGTGTTTCATCCCGCGAGACCGGGGGCGCCACCCAGGGGGAGTTGACCATGTTTGGGCCTGGTTCCGGAGTTCGCTCGCGTGCGGCCGTGCTCGTCGTGGTCGCGCTCGCCGTGGCTCGGCTTTCGGCGGGCCAGGCCGCAAGCGAGCGCCAGGCGCCCGTCTTCGGCGTGAACGTCGAGGTCGTGAAGCTGACGGTGACGGTGTTCGACGAGAACGGCGAGCTTGTCACCGACCTCACGCGTGAAGATTTTCGGCTGGTCGACGACGGTGAGCCCCGCTCGATCCAGTTCTTCGCGCGGGCCTACGAGCCCGGGCAGGACGAGGAGCTGGCCCTCGACCTCGGACTGCTCATGGACACCAGCGAGAGCATGATCAAGAGCCTGCGGCTCTCGCAGCACGCCGCGACACGGTTTCTGGATACGGTCCCGCGGGCTCGCGACCTGCTCACGATCTTCTTCGACCAGGACATTCGCGTCTCGCGCTACGACAACGAGAATCAACAAGGGCTGATCGGCCGCATTCACGATGCGAAGGGTGGCGGAAACACGGCGCTCTACGACGCGGTCACCGTGTATCTCGATCGCGCCATGTTCGCGAGTGGGCGCCAGGTCATGGTCATCTTCAGCGATGGCGAGGATTCGATCAGCTCGATGAGCGCAGGCCAGGTCTACGAGCTGGTGCGCTCCAGCAACGTGACGATCTTCCCGATCAAGATCACCGGTAGCAGCAGGGCGAACCAACGTTCGCTCCGGGCCCGAACGTTCCTGAGACAGCTGGCCAGCCTCAGCGGAGGCCAGGTGTTCCACCCGGGGAACGCGCTCGACCTGGGGAGGATCTACGACGATATCCTCGACCAGATCGAGGCTCAGTACGTGATCGGCTTCGCGCCCAAAGCCGGCGCCGAGCCGGACCGCTTTCGCAAGCTGAAGCTCGAGGTCGGCCGCGAGGACATCAAGGTGCGGCACCGCAAGGGCTACTACCCCGCCGTCCCCGTCGGCAGAGTAGTCGCACCGCCTCCCGAGCCTGCCACTCTGGGACCTCCCTCGACCCCCTGATCCCATAGGCTCCAGGGGCTGATGAGATTCCTCCACACGGCCGACTGGCACGTCGGCAAGACGTTGCGCGGCCGCGACCGCATGGACGAGTTCGCGGCGGCCCTGGACGAGGTGGCGTGCATTGCGATCGACTCAAAGGTCGACGCGATCCTCGTCGGCGGCGACGTCTTCGACACCGCCACGCCGCCCGTGGAGGCCGAGGTCCTCGTGTACGAGTTCCTCGCCCGCTTCGTACCCGAGCGCATTCCGGTGGTGATGATCGCCGGCAATCACGATCATCCGCGACGCCTCGAGGCGCTGCGCCAGCTGCTCGAGAGTCTCGACATTCATGTTCGAAGCGAGGTGCGATCGCCGTCCGAAGGGGGCATCGTCACGCTGCCGAGCCGCGACGGCAGCGAGTCGGCCCGCATCGCCGTGCTGCCGTTCGTGCACGAGCGAAAGGTCGTCGACGCGTGTCGACTCATGGGCCCGGAAGACGAGTGGTACGACGAGTACGCGCGACGGGTGGGGCAGATGTTGACGCGCCTCGCGTCGGGCTTCGCGAGCGACACCGTGAACATCGCCCTGGCGCACCTGCTCGTTTCGGGCGCCCGCGTCGGAACCGGGGAGCGACGCCTGCACGTCGCCGAAAGCTACGGAATCGAGGCGGCCCTGCTTCCCGCCGAGGCTCAATACGTTGCGCTCGGGCACCTTCACCGCCCCCAGCAGGTCGCAGAGCATCCACTCGCTTTCTACTCGGGGTCGCTCCTCGAGCTCGACTTCGGCGAGCGGGATCAGGAGAAGCGCGTGGTCCTCGTGGAGGCTCGACCGGGCGACGCGGCCCGGATCGAGTCGCTTCCGCTCCGTTCGGGCCGGCGCCTCCGCGATGTCATCGGCACGATCGAGGAGCTGCAGACGCGCAAGGCGGAGCTCGGCTCGGACCTCTTGAGGGTGAGGCTGCGGGTGAAGGAGCCCCAGCCGGGGCTGGCCGATCGGGTTCGGGGGCTGCTTCCAGGCGCGGTCGAGGTCGGCCTCGACTACGAGCGCGTTGGGCTCGCGCCGCTGCAACGCCGCGACGCCGACCTGGACCCGAGCGATCTGTACCAGGAGTTCTGCCGCCGGCGCCTGGGGCGAGAGCCGGACGCCGAGCTCGCGCGGCTCTTCGCCGAGGTCTACGACGAGGCCTCGGCTCCGTGAGGCCCCTCCAGCTGGAGCTCGAGGGCTTCACTTCCTTCAAAGAGCGAGCCACGCTCGATTTCAGCGAGCTGGATCTCTTCGCCGTAACGGGTCCGACAGGCGCTGGAAAGTCGTCGCTCGTCGACGCGATGATCTTCGCTCTCTACGGCCAGGTGCCGCGTGTCGGCCGGGTGTACCGGCAGCTGATCAGCCACGGGGCCGAGCGGCTCCGCGTACGCTTCGACTTTGCCATCGGAGGGGACCGCTTTCGGATCGTCCGCACCGCCGTCGCTCGTGGCAGCCGCAGTCAGGTTCGCCTCGAGCGCCTGGTAGGCGAGGAGGCGCATCCGATCGCCGATCGGGCGCGCGATATCGAGCGCGAGGTCCGCCGCATCGTGGGCCTCGACTATGACGCGTTCGTGCGGTCGGTCGTGTTGCCGCAAGGGCAGTTCGACTCGTTCTTGAAGGGGGAACCGGAGCAACGTCGCAGGATCCTGGTGTCCCTTCTCAGCCTCGGCGTGTACGAGGAGATGCACGCGATCGTGAACAGGCGTGCGCTCGATGCAAAGCGCGAGGCCGAGTTCATCGAGGGGCAGCTCGCCTCGGACTTCGCCGACGTCACTCCCGAGCGCCTGGCGGCGCTCGCGGGTGAGGTCGCAGCCTTCGACCGGGATCTCTCGGAACTCGGGCCCGGACTCGAGATCGTCGACCGCGCCCTGGCGGTGGCGCGGCCGCTGGCGGACGCGGGCCAGGAGGCGGCACGGCTGCGCCGCGAACTTCGGGGACTCGCGTCGCGGGCCGCCACCGACGAGCAGAAATCGGACCGCCTGGTCGCGCGCCGTCGCGACATCGACGCGCGCTTCGAGAAGCTCCAGTGCGGGCTCGAGAAGACGGCGCCGGACGCTGCTAGAAGGGCGCGTCTCGTGGGCCTCGAAGGGCAGCTCGCCGAGGTCGTCCGCCTGGAGCGTCGTCTCGCGGCCTTGCGCGGCGACCTCGGGGAGGCTCGGGCGGATTCGGAGCGGGCCGAGACGCAGGCTGGCGAGGCTTCGAGGGCGGCCAAACGGGCGGACCAGGCTTTGCGCAAGGGGGAGCGGACGGTCGCGACTCACCGGACTCGTCGTGACGGCACGTTGACGCTTCACGCCGCTCACCGGGTTCGCTCGAGCCTCAAGAAGGGGGAGGCCTGCCCCATCTGCGGGCAGGCCGTGGCCAGCCTGCCCCGCCGCAAGCAGCCGCGCGACCTCGCGGAGGCGGACGCGGCCCTTCACGCTGCGGAGCGGGAGCTCGAGCTGACGCGTGCCGCCGCCGACCGCGCTCGCACCATCCGCGACGAGCTGCGCGGCACGCTCGAAGGACACCGCGCTCGAGTCGAGGGTCTCGCCGCGCAGGTCGAATCCGATACGAAAGAGGCCACCCGGTTTGCCGCGTCGATCGAGGCGGTTGCAGACGGCGCCGCCAGCTGGGCTGCGCGGCTCGATCGCGTGCGCCAGGAGCGGCGCCAGCTCGAGGCCGCTCTCGTCGATCGCGACGAGATGGAGCGCGAGCGCCTTGCGCTCGGGCGCGAGAGCACCGAAGCCGCCACGGCAGTGGCGAGTGTCGAGGCCCGGCGCGACGAAGCGGCCCGCCGGCGCGCGGAGCTGTCCGGCGCTCTCGAGCGGGCCTCGCGGCGCGAGCGCGAGCTGACCGATGACCTCGGCGCGCTGCTGCGGGCTCCGCAATTCTCGTCGGGTGGGCCCGATCCTGGACTCGAAGCCGAGCGGTTCGAGGCGCTGCGCCGTGAGCTGGAGGAGCGGCGCGCGCGGGTCTCGGCCGAGCGCGCCCGCGCAGAGGTGGAGCGGGAGCGGATCGAGTGCGGTCTTGCCCGCGTCTCGGAGCTGGAGAAGCGCCTCACCGAGCTCAGACGAGAGGCGGCTTTGTCCGGCGGTCTGGCCGGACACCTGAAGGCCAACCAGTTCATCGCATTCGTCCTCGAGGAGGCCCTGCGTCTGCTCGCAGAGGACGGCTCGCGCCACCTGCTGACGCTCTCAATGGGCCGCTACTCGCTGGGCAACGACGATCAGGACTTCTGCGTCGTAGACCATTGGAATGCGGACCGTGTCCGCTCGGTTCGCACGCTGAGCGGAGGAGAGTCGTTCGTCGCCTCTCTCTCGCTCGCCCTGGCCCTGGCCGAACGGGTCGCCGATCTCTCTGCGAACGGCCGCGCCGACGCCACCGAGAGCCTGTTCCTGGACGAGGGCTTCAGCACCCTCGACGCTGAGTCGCTCGATCAGGTGCTCCAGGCGATCGAGACACTGCACCAGGGCGATCGCGTGGTGGGCGTGGTGACCCATGTCTCCGCGCTCGCCGACCGCCTCCCGGCCCGGGTCGAGGTTGCCCGAACACAGGCTGGAGCTCGGCTCAAAGTCGCTTAGGTAGGGAACTTAGGCAAGAAAACAGCCGATTCTTCAGGGCCATCGACCGGAAGCGCTCGGAAACCGGCCGGGGCCCGACCAGGACGGAGTCGGGTGCCCGCCCGGGGCTGGGTGGTGGCTCTTCCCCCAATATCCTTGACTACAAATCGGCCCTCCGGTAAGATCGTCCGGTTGCCTTAAAGAGGGGTGTGCTTAGCACTCGCCGACCCCCTCAGGGTGCCACACGGAGGCGCAGTGCCCACGGTCAATCAACTCGTCCGGCAAGGTCGGAAGCGACTCAAGTCGAAGACCGACAGCCCGGCTCTTCAGGGATCGCCGCAGAAGCGCGGCGTGTGCGTTCGTGTCTTCACCTCGACACCGAAGAAGCCCAACTCGGCGCTGCGCAAGGTCGCTCGCGTCAGGCTCACCAATGGCATAGAGGTGACGGCATACATCCCCGGCGTCGGCCACAACCTGCAGGAGCACTCGATCGTGCTGATTCGCGGGGGCCGTGTGAAGGACCTGCCGGGCGTGCGGTACCACATCGTGCGCGGCACCCTCGACGCGGTCGGCGTCGACGGTCGCAAGCGTGGGCGCAGCAAGTACGGAGCGAAGCGCCCGAAGGGTTAGTACTCGGCCGGGACGCCGTGATGGCGTCGCAGCCATCGAGGAGGTCGTAGACACAGACAGCCGGCGGGATCGCTGGCGAGACACGGTCGGGGAGATCAGGTCGGGCATAGGGCGCGGTCAGGATCCCCGAGGCAGAGGCGTTCGTAGGGCCTCAGACGACGCCCGCGGCGGTCACCACTGGTCGACGGCCGTAGCGCCGTCTGTCGTTTTTTGGGGAGGAGTCAGTTCGATGCCACGACGCGGCACGGTACCGAAGCGGGAGGCTATGCCCGACCCGTTGTACAAGAGCGGGCTCGTCACGCGCTTCATCAACAGCATGATGAGCGGCGGGCGGCGCTCCGCCAGCCAACGCATCATGTACGGCGCGCTGGACGTGGTAAAGGAGCGCACCGGCGAGGAGCCGCTCAAGGTCTTCAAGAAGGCCGTCGACAACGTCAAGCCCATCCTCGAAGTCAAGAGCCGGCGGGTCGGCGGGTCGAACTACCAGGTGCCGATCGAGGTCAACCTCAACCGGCGCACCTCTCTGGCGTTGCGCTGGCTGATCGGCTTCGCACGCAAGCGCCCCGAGCGTGCCATGAAGGACAAGCTCGCTGCCGAGCTGATCGACGCCGCCAGCATGCGCGGCTCGGCCGTCAAGAAGCGAGAAGACACTCACAAGATGGCCGAGGCCAACAAGGCCTTCGCCCACTACCGCTGGTAGCGAGAGGAACCGAGGAACGAGACCGTGGCCCGAGAAACCCCGATTGAGCGAATCCGAAACATCGGGATTGCTGCGCACATCGACGCGGGCAAGACGACGACGACCGAGCGGATCCTGTACTACACGGGCGTCAACTACAAGATCGGCGAGGTCCACGACGGGACCGCCACGATGGACTGGATGGAGCAGGAGCAGGAGCGGGGAATCACCATCACCTCGGCCGCGACGACCTGCTTCTGGCGTGACCACCGCGTCAACGTCATCGATACACCGGGTCACGTGGACTTCACCGCCGAAGTGGAACGCTCGCTTCGGGTCCTGGACGGAGCCGTGGCGGTCTTCGATGCGGTTTCCGGTGTGCAGCCCCAGTCCGAGACGGTCTGGCGCCAGGCCGACCGCTACCGCGTCCCGCGCATCGCGTTCATCAACAAGATGGACCGCGTCGGCGCCGACTTCCAGCACGCCATCGACATGATGGTCGAGAAGCTGAGCGCCAAGACACCGGTGGCGATCCAGATCCCGATCGGCACCGAGGAAAACCATCAGGGCGTCGTCGATCTCGTCGAGATGAAGGCCTACCGCTTCCTCGACGAAACTCTCGGCGCGGAGTACGAGACCGAGGAGATTCCGGAGAACCTTCGCGAGGAGGCCGAGCGCTACAGGGAAATCCTCATCGAGCGGGTCTCCGAGGTGGACGATCACCTGATGGAGAGGTTCATTTCCGGAGAGCAGCCCAGCGTGGACGAGATCAAGGCGGCGCTGCGCAAGGGGACCTCCGAGATCAGGCTCTTCCCGGTTCTGTGTGGCTCGGCTTTCAAGAACAAGGGCGTCCAGCAGCTGCTCGACGCGATCGTCGACTACCTGCCCTCCCCGGTCGACATTCCGCCGACGCCCGCCCACGACCCGGTGACCGGCGATCTGGTTCCGCGCGAGGCCAGGGACGACGCGCCTTTCAGCGCGCTCGTGTTCAAGATCATGACCGACCCGTTCGTCGGTCAGCTGGCGTTCTTCCGAAGCTACTCCGGCACCATGAAGACCGGCGACACGCTGCTCAACGCCGCGACGGGACGCAAGGAGCGCATCGGTCGCCTCCTCAAGATGCACGCCAACAAGCGCGAGGAGATCAAGGAGGTCTACGCGGGTGACATCGCCGCGGCCGTCGGCATGAAGAAGGTCTCCACAGGCGAGACCATCTGCGATCCCAGCAAGCCCGTGATTCTCGAAGCGATCAACTTCCCGGCTCCCGTCATCGCCCTGGCGGTGGAGCCCAAGACGAAGGTCGACCAGGAAAAGCTGGCGCAGGCCCTCGCGAAGCTGATGACCGAGGACCCCACCTTCAAGGTCGAGACCGACCCGGAGACCGGCCAGACCAAGATCTCCGGGATGGGAGAGCTGCATCTCGAGATACTCGTCGATCGGCTCCAACGCGAGTTCGGCGTCGGCGCCAACGTCGGCAAACCGCACGTCGCGTATCGCGAGACGATCAAGCGCCCGGCCAAAGGCGAGGGGCGCTACGTCAAGCAGACCGGTGGCCGAGGCCAGTACGGCCACTGCAAGATCGAGATCGAGCCTGCTCCCGGCGAGGGCTTCGTATTCGAGAACGACATCGGCGGCGGCGCCATCCCCAAGGAGTTCATCAAGCCGATCCAGGAAGGGATCAAAGAGGCACTGGCCCGCGGCGTCCTGGCGGGGTACCCGCTCGTCGACATCAAGGTCTCCCTCTACGACGGCACCTTCCACGACGTGGACTCCTCGGAGATGGCCTTCAAGGTCGCCGGCTCGATGGCGTTTCAGCACGCGACGAAGTCAGCCAAGCCCGTGCTGCTCGAGCCGATGATGAAGGTCGAGGTCGTGACGCCCGACGACTACACGGGCGCCGTGACGGGCGACCTTTCGAGCCGACGGGGCCGTCTCGAGGGCCAACTGGCCCGGTCCGGAACGCAGATCATCACGGCCAAGGTGCCGCTTGCGAACATGTTCGGCTACTCGACGGACCTGCGGTCGCGGACCCAGGGTCGGGCCACCTACAGCATGCACTTCGAGGCGTACGAGGAGGCCCCGCGCAACGTCAGCGAGGAAGTCGTGGCCCGCGTGATGGGCAAGGTAAAGGCTTAATCGGAGGCAGAGCAGTATGGCCAAGGAGAAGTTCGACAGGTCCAAGCCGCACGTGAACGTCGGGACGATTGGTCACGTGGACCACGGGAAGACGTCGTTGACGGCGGCGATCACGAAGGTGCTGTCGGCGAACAACCCGAAGGTCTCGCTCAAGTCGTACGACCAGATCGACAACGCACCCGAGGAGCGCGAGCGTGGCGTGACGATCAACGCGTCGCACGTGGAGTACGAGACGGGCAACCGCCACTACGCACACGTGGACTGCCCGGGTCACGCGGACTACATCAAGAACATGATCACGGGCGCCGCGCAGATGGACGGATCGATTCTGGTGGTTTCTGCTGCGGACGGGCCGATGCCGCAGACGCGGGAGCACATCCTGCTGTCGCGGCAGGTGGGCGTTCCTTCGATGGTGGTGTTCCTGAACAAAGTGGACATGGTGGACGACCCGGAGCTTCTGGACCTGGTGGAGCTCGAGGTTCGCGAGCTGCTGAAGGAGTACAAGTTCCCCGGCGACGACGTTCCTGTGATTCGGGGTTCTGCGCTGAAGGCGCTGGAAGCGGAGAGCGCGGACGACGAGGCGTGCAAGCCGATCCTGGAGCTGATGGACGCGGTGGACAGCTACGTGCCGCTTCCGGAGCGTGACGTGGACAAGCCGTTCCTGATGCCGATCGAGGACATCTTCACGATCTCGGGTCGCGGAACGGTGGCGACGGGTCGCGTGGAGCGGGGTCGGATCAAGGTCGGCGAGGAAGTGGAGATGGTCGGCCTGCAGGAAGAGACGCCGAAGAAGGTCGTGACCGGTGTCGAGATGTTCAAGAAGCTCCTGGACTCCGGCGAGGCGGGAGACAACGTCGGGATCCTGTTGCGCGGCACGGACCGCAAGGAAGTGGAGCGCGGGATGGTGCTGGCGAAGCCGGGCTCGATCACGCCGCACACGAAGTTCAAGGGCGAGGTATACGTGCTGACGAAGGAGGAGGGCGGGCGTCACACGCCTTTCTTCACGGGGTACCGGCCTCAGATGTACTTCCGCACCACGGACGTGACGGGAGTGGCGCACCTCCCCGAGGGTACGGAGATGGTGATGCCGGGCGACAACACGACGATTACGGTGGAGTTGATCTCGAAGATTGCGATGGAGCAGGGTCTGCGCTTCGCGATCCGCGAGGGCGGCCGCACCGTCGGCGCCGGCACCGTCACAGAGATCATCGAGTAGCGGCCGTCGGAACGAAGCTAGCGGGGAAATAGAGCGATGATGTTGAACGAGAAGATCCGGATCAGGCTGAAGGCCTACGACTACCGGATCCTGGACCAGTCGACCGGCGAGATTGTGGACACGGCGCGCCGAACCGGCGCACAGGTGGCCGGGCCGATTCCGCTCCCCACGCTCAAGAACCGCTGGACCGCGCTCCGCTCCCCTCACGTGGACAAGAAGAGCCGCGAGCAGTTCGAGATCCGCACCCACCGCCGTCTGCTCGACATCTTCGAGCCGACTCCTCAGACAGTCGACGCACTGATGAAGCTCGACCTTCCCGCGGGCGTCGATGTCGAGATCAAAGCGTTCGGCAAGGAGCACAAGTAAAGAAATGCCTGTTCAGGGAATCATCGGCAAGAAGCTGGGCATGACCCAGATCTTCTCCGAAGACGGTCGCGCGATTCCGGCGACCGTCATCGAGGCGGGTCCCTGCGTCGTCGTGCAGCGCAAGTCGATTAAGAAGAACAAGAACAACAAGCGGGACGGCTACTCCGCGGTCCAGCTCGGGTTGGTGGACGCGACCGTCCGGAACGTCACCAAGCCGCAGCAGGGCCACTACGAGAAGACGGGCGGCGGCCTGCCTCCGTGCCGATTGCTGCGCGAGTTGCGCGTCGACGAGGCCGACGAAGCCAAGGTCGGGGACGAGATCAAGGTGGCCGACGTGTTCGCGCCCGGCGACACCGTCTTCATCACCGGTACCAGCCAGGGTAAGGGTTTTCAGGGCGTCATGAAGCGTCACAATTTCAGTGGCGGCCGTGCCAGTCACGGCTCGATGTTTCATCGAGCTCCCGGCTCGACCGGGCAGTCGGCCTACCCGTCGCGTACCCTCAAAGGCCTTCGCGCTCCCGGCCACATGGGCGACAGGCGCGTCACCGTGCCCAAGCTCGAAGTCGTTCAGCTCGACGCCGAAAGCAATCTGATGATCGTGAAGGGAGCCGTGCCCGGCGCGAAGGGCGGCTACCTCGTGATCCAGAAACGGGCGTAGCGAGGAGTCTGAAGCATGGCTCAGAAGAAGGCGAAGCAGGGAACCGTCGCGGTGGAAGCCCCGGTGCTGGACGTCGTCGACGCCAGCAACAAGAAGGTCGGCGAGCGGATGCTCGCTCCGGCCGTGTTCAAGGTGCCCGTCAACGACCACCTGATCTACGAAGCGGTCAAGCACTACCAGGCCGTGGCTCGGCGCGGGACCCACAAGACCAAGACCCGTGCCGAGGTCTCCGGTTCCGGTCGCAAGCCGTGGCGACAGAAGGGCACCGGCCGCGCTCGCGTCGCGGAAGTGCGCACGCCGCTGTGGCGCCATGGCGGCACCGTGTTCGGTCCACAGCCTCGCAGCTATTCATTCGCGATGCCGAAGAAGGCTCGGCGTGCGGCCCTGCGTTCCGCGCTGACACAGCGCACCCAGGACGGAGCCATTCGCGTCGTCGAGAGTTTTCCCGAGATCCAGGTGCCCGAGGCGCCGCCTTACAAGCTGACCACGCAGCTCACCAGCTTCCTCGGTGGGATGGGGCTCGACGGCAAGGCCCTGCTCGTCGACGAGCAGCCGACCGAGGGCCTGATGCTCTCCGGCCGCAACGTGCCCGGCGTGCGGGTGCTGGACGAGTCCGCGCTGACTGTCTACGCGGTGCTCGATTGCAACACGCTCGTGTTTTCCCAGCAGGCCCTGGCCAAGTTGGAGGAGCGCCTCTCCCGATGAAGAGCCTCTACGAAGTGATCCGACGTCCGCTGATCACGGAGAAGTCGACGCGGCTCAAGGAAACGCAACGAGCCATCTGCTTCGAGGTGCAACGCGACTCGACGAAGCCCGAGATCAAGCGGGCCGTGGAGCAGCTGTTCGAGGTCAAAGTCGAGTCGGTGAAGGTCGTCAACGTGCGTGGCAAGGTGAAGCGGCAGGGTCGCTTCTCCGGCAAGCGCCCGGACTGGAAGAAGGCCTACGTCGTGTTGAAGAAAGACCAGAAGATGGTCGAGTTTTTCGACCAGGCTTGATGAGCTAGAGAAAACCCATGCCACTCAAGAAATACAGCCCGACGTCACCCGGCCGACGTTTCATGACGTCGCCGGACTTCGCCGAGATCACCAAGGACCGGCCCGAGAAATCGCTGACGCAGCCCAACCGACGTTCTGGCGGCCGCAACAACAAGGGCCACATCACGATCTGGTTCCGCGGCGGCGGTCACAAACGACGCTACCGGGTGGTCGATTTCCGACGGAACAAGAAGGACATCCCGGCCAAAGTGGCCGCGGTCGAGTACGACCCGAACCGCTCGGCTCGCATCGCGCTGCTGCACTACGTCGACGGTGAGAAGCGTTACATCCTCTGCCCCGACGGGTTGGCCGTTGGCTCGACCGTGATCGCCAGCGACAGCGCCGACATCCTGCCCGGCAACTGCCTGCCGCTTCGGGCGATTCCAACCGGCACGTTGATCCACAACATCGAACTGCGGGCCGGCAAGGGCGGCCAGCTCGTTCGCAGCGCGGGCGTCGTCGCTCAGCTCGTCGCCAAGGAGGGGGAGCACGCTTTCGTGAAGCTCCCTTCGACCGAGATGCGCAAGGTGCGTCTCGAGTGCGTGGCCACGATCGGCCAGGTCGGCAACACCGAGCACAAGAACATCAAGCTCGGCAAGGCGGGGCGTCAGCGCTGGCTGGGCAAGCGGCCGCACAACCGCGGCGTCGTGATGAACCCGGTGGACCACCCGCACGGTGGTGGCGAGGGCCGCTCGTCGGGTGGACGTCATCCCGTGACTCCCTGGGGTAAGCCGACCAAGGGCTTCAAGACGCGTCACAACAAGCGCACGCAGGACATGATCGTCAAGCGGCGGAAGGCTAAGTAGACATGGCACGATCAATCAAGAAGGGTCCCTGGGTCGATGATCATCTCGAGAAGAAGATCGCCGAGCTCAACAAGACGATGGACCGCAAAGTCCTCAAGACCTGGTCTCGCCGTTCGACGGTGACGCCCGAGATGGTCGGCCACACCATCGCAGTCTACAACGGCAGGAAATTCATTCCGGTGTACATCACCGAGAACATGGTCGGCCACAAGCTCGGCGAGTTCTCGCCGACGCGGCAGTTCAAAGGGCACTCCTCCAAGGTGGAGAAGGTCGCCAAGGTCGGCGGGCGGTAGCGGGGGAGACATGGTCGAAGCACGCGCCGAAGCCAAGTACATCCGTACGTCGGCCCACAAAGCGGGCCTCGTGATGGACCAGATCCGCGGCAAGCAGGCCGGAGCCGCGCTCCAGATCCTGCGGTTCAGCAAGAAGGGGGTCGCCCGCGACATCGAGAAGGTGTTGCGCTCTGCGATGGCCAACGCCGTCCAGCTGGCCGATCGGCGCGAGAAGCGCCGCCTCGACGAGGACGACCTCGTCGTGAGCGCCTGCTTCGCGAACCAGGGGCCGACGCTCAAGCGCATCCGACCCGCGCCGATGGGGCGGGCTTTCCGCATTCTCAAGCGGACCGCTCACCTCCACGTCCGCGTGGCCGAGAAGGAGAACTGAGGCATGGGCCAGAAAGTCCACCCCACCGGCTTCCGGCTGGGCTACACGAAGACCTGGCGCAGCCGCTGGTACGCCGACAAGGACTACGCGGATCTGCTGCACGAGGATCTCGCCCTCAAGGACGACCTGAAGAAGCGCTTCAGCCACGCCGGCGTCGCTCGTGTCGACATCGAGCGCGCCGCCAGCAAGCTGCGCATCACGATCTTCACGTCGCGTCCCGGCATCATCATCGGTCGCAAGGGCTCCGAGGTCGACAAGCTCAAGCAGGAAATCCAGAAGCGCACCGGCAAAGAGGTCTTCATCAACATCCAGGAGATCCTCAAGCCGGAGCTGGACGCCCAGCTCGTCTCCGAGTCGGTGGCGTTGCAGCTCGAGAAGCGAATCGCCTTTCGTCGCGCCATGCGCAAGGCCGTCGACGCCGCGCTGCGCTTCGGCGCCAAGGGAATCAAGGTGCGGGTCGCGGGCCGCTTGAATGGGGCCGAGATCGCGCGCTCCGAGTGGTACCTGCACGGCCAGCTGCCGTTGCACACGCTGCGGGCCGACATCGAATACGGGTTCGCCGAGGCCAAGACCAGCTTCGGCCGGATCGGTGTCAAGTGCTGGATCTACAAGGGCGAGTCGGACGTTTCCCGCTCGTCCAAGGCACTCTAGTGCCCGTCCAGCTTGCTTGCGAAAACGGTACTAAGAGGACGGCGTCATGTTGATGCCCAAGAAAGTTCGCTGGAGAAAAGTCCAGCGCGGTCGGATGAAGGGTCGCGCGTGGACCGGCAGCCGCGTCTCCTTTGGCGACTATGGTCTGAAGGCCGTCGAGTGCGGTTGGATCACCGATCGACAGATCGAGGCGGCTCGCATCGCGATCACACGCTTCATCAAGCGCAGCGGTCGTATCTGGATCCGCATCTTTCCGGATAAGCCCATCACGAAGAAGCCGCAGGAAACCCGGATGGGCAAGGGCAAGGGCGCTCCGGAGCAGTGGGTGGCCGTCATCAAGCCGGGGCGGATCCTCTACGAGATGGAGGGCGTGACCGAAGAGACAGCCAAGGAAGCGATGCGCCTGGCTGCCCACAAGCTTGGGATCAAGGCGAAGTTCGTGACGCGCGAGGTGGTTTCGTGAAGACCGAGGAACTGGGTGAGCTGAGGGTCGAAGACCTGGTCTCCAAGGAGGAGGAGCTGCGCGAGCAGATGTTCAAGCTCCGCTTTCAGAAGGCGATCGGTCAGCTCGACAATCCGTTCAAGATCCGCGTAGCCAGGCGCGACATCGCGCGTGTGAAGACGCTCCTCAAACAAAAGGCAGGCGGAGACGCAGCCGCCGAGGCGAAGTGAACGAGATGGCTGACGACACCCAGAAGCGGGCGAAGAAGCGCCAGAACGAGCAGGTCGGCGTCGTCGTGAGCGCCAAGACGGCGAAGACCGTCATCGTCGCAGTGGTACGGCTGGTCAGGCATCCCGTCTACGGGAAGACGATCCGCCGCACTTCGAGGTTCATGGCGCACGACGAGCACGGCGCCAAGCACGGCGACACGGTACGGATCGTCGAGACACGACCGGTCTCCAAACGAAAACGCTGGCGTGTCGAAGCGATCGTGGGTCAGGGCGAGCTCGCCCAGCCGAGCAGCTAGCCGGCAAGGAGAGACGCCATGATCCAGATGCAAACCACGCTCGACGTCGCCGACAACTCGGGGGCGCGGCGCATTCGTTGCATCCTGCCGCTCGGCGGGTCGACGGGGCGCTACGCACGGCTGGGTGACGTGATCACGGCGAACGTGCGTGAGTCCGACCCGAGCGCACCGGAGCCGGTGCGCAAGGGGAAGGTCGTCAAGGCGGTGATCGTGCGCTGTCGTAAGGAGCACCGCCGCCGCGACGGCACCTACATCCGCTTCGACAAAAACGCGGCCGTGCTGATCGACGACAACGGCGAGCCCGTCGGGACGCGCGTCTTCGGTCCCGTCGCTCGAGAGCTGCGCGAGAAGAAGTTCATGAAGATCATCTCCCTCGCGCCCGAGGTCCTTTAGAGATGTCCCGCAAGAAACCCGCTCCGGCGATCAGGATCCGCATCAGGAAGGACGACCTCGTCGAGGTCATCGCCGGTAAGGACCGCGGCAAGCGTGGTCGGGTGCTGCAGGTGCTCCGCGACAAAGCGCGCGTCGTCGTCCACGGCGTGGGACTGATCAAGAAGCACACGAGACCGAATCCGCAGCGCAATATCAAGGGGGGCGTCGCTGAGCGCGAAGGCTCGATCGCCGTTTCCAACGTGATGCTGGTGTCGCCCGAAGACGATCGTCGCACTCGAATCGGCAGCCAGGTACTGGCCGACGGTCGCAAGGTCCGCGTGAGTCCGCGCGGCGGACAGCTCGACAAGTGAGGCGTTGATGCAACCTCGAATGAAGCAGACGTACCACGACGAGATCCGGCCCCGGCTGCTCAAGGAAGAGGGCTACCCGAACGTAATGGCGGTGCCCCGTCTCGCGCGCGTGGCCGTGAACATGGGCGTCGGCGACGCGACACAGAACGTCAAGGTGCTGGATGTGGCGGTCGCGGAGATCGCCACGATCACGGGGCAGCGCCCGTCGATCCGGCGCGCCCGCAAGTCGATCGCCTCCTTCAAGCTTCGCGAGGGGATGCCGATCGGAGCAGCCGTGACGCTGCGCGGCGACCGCATGTGGGAGTTCGTCGATCGGCTCTTCAGCATCGCCCTGCCCCGCGTCCGGGACTTTCGTGGTGTCTCGACGAGCGCTTTCGACGGGCGAGGCAACTACACCTTGGGCCTGGAGGACCAGCTGATCTTTCCCGAGATCGACTACTCCAAGGTGGAGAAGCTGCGGGGCATGAACGTGACGTTCGTGACGACGGCGCGCAGCGACGCGGAGTCGCGGCTGTTATTGAAGTATCTGGGAATGCCGTTCAAGACGGCCTCACAGTAGGAGAGACGAGTGGCGAAGAAGTCCCTGATTGCCAAGTCGCAGCGGAAGCCAAAGTTCGAAGTGAGAGGCTACTTTCGTTGCCGTCGCTGCGGGCGTCCGCGCGGCTACCTGAGGAAGTTTCAAGTCTGTCGGATCTGCTTCCGCTCCCTCGCCCTCGCCGGAGAGATTCCCGGCGTGATCAAGGCGAGCTGGTAGTCCGAGTGGTTGAGGTGAGTCGATGAGCATGAGTGATCCGATCGCGGACATGATCACCCGGGTTCGCAACGGGGTGCGCGGGCGGCTGACCAAAGTGGATATCCCGAACTCCAAGTTGAAGGTGGAGATCGCGCGCATCCTGAAGAACGAGGGCTACATCTCGAACTTCAGGATCGACGAGGGGAGTCACCAGGGCCGGCTGCGCGTGTTCCTCAAGTACGGCCGGAACATGCAACGCGTGATTACCGACCTGCAGCGGGTCAGCCGGCCGGGCTGCCGGGTGTACTGCGGCAAGGATGAGATTCCGCGCGTCTACGGTGGACTGGGGATCAACATCCTCTCCACGTCGCGCGGCGTGATGACGGGTCGCAGCGCCGCCCGCGAAGGCGTCGGTGGCGAAATTCTCGTCAACGTCTGGTAGGGGGGGGAGATGTCCCGCGTCGGAAACAAGATCATTCCCGTGCCGAAAGGAGTGAAGGTGTCCGTCTCCGACACGGCGCTCCAGGTCGAAGGCCCCAAAGGCAAGCTGACGACGCCGGTGCCGCCGGGCATCAGCTTCAGTCTCGACGACGCCACGTTGACCTGCTCGCGCTCGAACGACGAGCGTCGCCAGCGGGCGTTCCACGGCCTGGCGCGGGCTCTCGCGAACAACGCTGTCGTGGGAGTGACCCAGGGCTTCACAAAGGAGCTCGACATCGTGGGTGTCGGCTACCGCGCGACGGTCGAGGCCCGCAAAGTGAATTTCGCACTGGGCTACTCGCACCCCGTGGTCTACGACATCCCCGAGGGGATCGACGTCAAGGTCGACAAGCAGGGTCACATCACGGTGTCGGGAATCGACCGGCAGCAGGTCGGGCAGGTAGCGGCCGAGATCCGCAGATTCAGGAAGCCCGACCCGTACAAGCAGAAGGGTATCCGCTACACCGGCGAGGTTCTGAAGAAGAAGGCCGGCAAGGCTGGCGCGACGGGCGTGAAATGACGAGGAGCGAGGCCCGCCAGGGTCCAGCTGAGACACGATGAGCGTGAAGACCAGAAGGGCGGTTCGGAAGCACATCAAGACGCGCATCCGGAAGCGCGTATCGGGCGACGCCGAGCGTCCGAGACTGGCCGTGTTTCGAAGCGAACGACACATCTACGCGCAGGTGATCGACGACGACGCCAATGCGACGCTGTGCTCCGCCTCGACGCTCGACAAGGACGTCCGCGACAAGGTCAAGAAGGGGTGCGACGTGGGTGCGGCCGAGGCCGTCGGCAAGGCGCTGGCCGAGCGGGCCAAGCAGAAGGGTCTGAAGCAGGTGGTTTTCGACCGCGGGGGATTTCGCTTCCACGGTCGCGTGAAGGCTTTGGCAGACGCTGCCCGCAAGGGCGGCTTGGAGTTCTAGACGCATGCGAGGAACGCTCAAACAGCCGGCAGAGAAGATCGATTCCCAGGCCTACGAGCTGAAGGATCAAGTCATCGCGATCAACCGGGTCACCAAGGTGGTCAAGGGCGGCAAGAACCTGTCCTTCACGGCGCTGGTGGTGGTCGGTGATGGCGCCGGCGTGGTGGGCTACGGGATGGGGAAAGCGCGCGAGGTGGCGTCCGCGATCCGCAAGGGCGTGGAAGCCGCCAAGAAGTCGCTGCACCGGGTGCCGCTCACGGAAAAAGGCCGGACGATTCCCCATACGGTCACTGGCCGCTTCGGCTCGGGAGCCGTACTGCTGAAGCCTGCGTCCGAAGGAACCGGCGTCATCGCCGGCGGACCGGTTCGCGCGGTTTTGACCGCGGCCGGGGTCCAGAACGTGCTGACCAAGAACCTGGGCAGCCCGACCCCGCACAATGTGGTCAAGGCCACGCTGACGGGACTGCTGAGCCTCAAGGAGCCCGTCGAGGTGGCCCGGCTGCGGGGCAAGACGGTGCCCGAGATCCTCGGCATCGAGGAAAAAGAGCCCGAGGCGAAGCCGGCCCCGGCAACGCCACCGGTGAGCGAGCCCAAGGCGAGCGTCTAGAGGATCTCGAGCAATGGCCAAGAGCAAGAAGAAGAGCGCGACTCTCAAGATCAAGATGATCGGCAGCATGATCGGCAGCAACGACAAGCAGCGGGCCACCGTTCGGGGCCTCGGTCTGCGTCGCATGCACCAGGTCGTCGAGCGGCTCGACACGCCGGAGGTGCGCGGAATGGTCAAGAAGATCCCGCAACTCGTGGCGATCGTCGAGGCCTAGGGGGAAAGCAGTGAGTCTCGACAAACTCAAACCGGCTCCGGGAAGCCGTCGCTCGCCCAAGCGCGTGGGGCGGGGTCCGGGCTCAGGAAACGGGCGCAGCGCGGGACGCGGAGACAACGGCCAGAAGAGCCGCAGCGGCTACAGCCGCAAGGCGGGCTTCGAGGGCGGTCAGATGCCGCTGTATCGGCGCGTGCCGAAACGCGGATTCCACAACAAGTTCGCCAAGGAGATCGTGTCAGTCAACCTGGGTCGCCTCGACAGCTTCGAGGCAGGGACGATCGTGACTCCCGAGCTGTTGCGTGAGAGGCGCATGATTCGCCGCGTGCGGGACGGCCTGAAGGTGCTCGCGGGCGGCGAGCTGAGCAAGGCGCTGACGGTGCGTGCCCACAGCTTCAGCGCCCAGGCGAAGGAGAAGATCGTTGCCGCCGGCGGCACGGTCGAGGTGATCGGGGCCGCGGACTCCAAGAGCTGAGCATGCTGCAGAGCCTCAAGAACATCTGGGAGATCCCGGACCTAAGGAAGCGGGTGCTGTTCACCCTGGGGATCCTCGCGATCTACCGGCTGGGGAACCACATTCCGACGCCCGGCATCAACGCCGATGCGCTGATCGACTTCTTCAAGCAGAACCAGGGCAACTGGTTCGGCCTCGTCGACATGTTCTCGGGCGGCAACCTCTCGAAGGTCACGATCTTCGCCCTCGGGATCATGCCGTACATCTCGGCGTCGATCATCCTGCAGCTGCTGACCGTGACCTGGCCCTACCTCGAGAAGCTTTCCAAGGAGGGCGAGCTCGGTCGGCGCAAGATCACACAGTACACGCGCTACGGCACGATCTTCCTCTCGGTGATCCAATCGAGCGCGATCGCGGCCTACCTCGAGAATCTGACGGTCAACGAGACCTTCAGCATCGTCGCCAGTCCCGGACTGGCCTTCAAGGCGATGACGGTGCTGACGCTCACGACGGGCACGGCCTTCATCATGTGGCTCGGCGAGCAGATTACAGAGCGTGGCGTCGGGAACGGCATGAGCCTGCTGATCTTCGCGGGCATCGTAGTGGGATTCCCGGGAGGCCTGTTCGACACGGTCGACCGGATCCGCCGCGGCCAGCTCGGCCTGCTGGCGACGCTCCTGCTGATGGTGATGATGGTCGTCGTGATCGCGATCATCGTGTTCGTCGAGCGCGGCCAGCGCCGCATCACGGTCCAGTACGCCAAGCGAGTCGTCGGCCGACGGATGTACGGTGGGCAGTCCACGCACCTGCCGCTGCGCGTCAACACGAGCGGCGTCATCCCCGTGATCTTTGCTTCGTCGATCATCGCGTTTCCCCAGACCATCCTGTCCTTCTTCCAGACCGACAATCCGTGGGTCAGGACCGTGAGCGAGCAGCTGCAGTGGGGCATGCCGCTCTACAACCTGCTCTACGTCTCGTTCATCATCTTCTTTTGCTACTTCTACACGGCCATCGTCTTCAATCCCGACGACGTGGCGGAGAACATGAGGAAGTACGGCGGCTTCATCCCCGGCATCCGTCCCGGCAAGCGCACGGCCGAGCACCTCGATCACATCCTCGGCCGCATCACATTTGGCGGAGCGATCTACCTGGCGGTCATCGCCCTGCTGCCCGAGTTCCTGATCGCGGGGTTCAAGGTGGCGCCGATACCAGTGATCGGAGCGCCGCTCGACATGTTCCTGTCCCAGAACAACCTGGGCTGGATCACCGAGGGACTGGGTCTCAACTTCTACTTCGGTGGTACCTCGCTGCTGATCATCGTCGGCGTCGCGATGGACACCGTCTCACAGGTCGAAGCCCAACTCGTGATGCGCCACTACGACGGCTTCAGCGGCAAGGGCGGGCGGAGGCTGCGTGGCCGGCGATAGCCGCTTGCGCGTGATCCTGCTCGGGCCTCCCGGCGTCGGGAAGGGGACCCAGGCGGCACGTCTGTCGAGCGTGCTCGGAATCCCCCGCATCTCGACGGGCGACATGCTGCGCGACGCGATCGCCGAAGGCACGCCCCTCGGCCAGCAGGCGGGTCCACTGATGCGGGAGGGGGGGCTCGTGCCCGACGAGCTGCTGGCTCAGCTCATCGACGAGCGGATCCGCAAGGACGATTGCGTCAACGGCTACATCCTCGACGGCTTCCCGCGCACGCTGCCCCAGGCCGAACGCTTCGAGAGCATGGTGAATGGTGACGGGAAGGATCCCGCGAAGGTCATTCGCATCGAGGTGACGCACGAGACGCTGCTGGATCGGCTCTCTGGCCGCCGTTGGTGCGAGCGTTGCCAGTCGACCTATCACATCCGGAGTAACCCACCCCGACAGGAAGGGATCTGCGACGTCGACGGCGTGGCCCTCGTGCAGCGTCACGACGACAAAGAGAAAGCGGTCGTCCGACGCCTCGCCGACTTCGAGCAGAGCACCGAGCCGGTGGGCGAGTACTACAAGCGCCACGGAGAAGTCCACAGTGTGGACGGGGCACGTTCCGTCGCGGATGTCTTCGATGACATCCTGGGCCACGTGCGCGAGGGAGCGGGGGCGGCCTCGTGAGCGTTCAGAAATCGTGGGCGGAGCTGGAGAAGATGCACCGCGCGTGCAGCCTCGTCGTGGAGACGCTCCACGTGCTCGCCGAGAAGGTGGCCCCCGGCGTGACCACCCGTGATCTCGATCGCATCTCCCGCGAGCGCATCGAAGCGGCGGGCGCGAAACCCGCGTTCCTGGGGTACCTCGAATACCCCGCGACGCTGTGTGCCTCGATCAACGAGGAGGTCGTTCACGGGATCCCCGGCGATCGGGCGCTCGAGGAGGGGGACATCATCGGCATGGACCTCGGCTCGATCGTCGACGGCTACTTCGGTGACTCGGCAATCACCGTCGGCGTCGGGACGGTCTCGTCGGACGCGAAGCGACTGATGGAAGTCACGGAACGGTCGCTGCACGCGGGGATCGAGATGTGCCGCGCGGGAAAGCGCGTGGGTGATATCGGGCACGCGGTTCAGACGACCGCCGAGGCCCACGGGTATTCACTCGTCCGCGAGTTCGTCGGCCACGGCATCGGCACGCAGCTCCACGAGGAGCCGAAGATCCCGAACTACGGCCCTCCCGGCCGTCGCGAGCGCCTCGTCGAGGGGATGTGCCTAGCGATCGAGCCGATGGTCAACATCGGTGGCGCCGAGGTGACGGTCCTGGAGGACGGCTGGACCGCCGTCACGCGGGACGGAAGCCTCTCGGCCCACTTCGAGCTGTCGGTGGCGATCACGAGCGACGGCCCCTGGATTCTGTCGGAGCCCAACCCGTACGGCGCTCGGGCGCTCGGGCGGTCGCGTCGAGTGCGGCCAGCACGGGGCATGCCTGAGGAAGAGGGACCGATCGTCATGAACGCAACCGTCGACGAGGCGCTACCGAACGCGCTCTATAGGGTGACGCTGGAGGATTCGACGCGAAGCCGTGCCACAGTGCACGTGTCTGGTCGTTCGTCGCTGCTGCGGATCCTGCCGGGTGACCGCGTCGTGGTCGAGCTGACGCCGTACGACATGAGCCGAGGCCGGATCGTGGGCAAGCAGCGGTGAGCGCTGTGATTTCGGAGGGACGAGGGTGAAGGTTCGAGCGTCAGTCAAGAAGATGTGCATCAAATGCAAGGTGATCCGGCGTCACAACGTCGTACGGGTGATCTGCAGCAACCCGAAGCACAAGCAGAGGCAGGGGTAGAAGCATGGCACGTATTGCGGGAGTCGATCTGCCGCGTCAAAAGCGCATCGAGATCGGGCTGACTTACATCTACGGCGTTGGCGTCACGCGCAGCCGTAAGATCCTCGGCGAGACCGGGATCGACCCGAGCGTACGGGTCAAGGACCTCTCCGAGGAGGAGGTCAGCCGCATCCAGCGCGCGATCGACGCCAAGGGCGGCGTCGAGGGCGACCTCCGAAAGGAGATCGCCGTCAACATCAAGCGCTTGATGGAAGTCGGTGCCTATCGGGGCCTGCGTCACCGGCGCAACCTGCCCGTGCGTGGTCAACGCACTCACACGAACGCCCGCACGCGCAAGGGTCCGAAGCGGACCATGATGCGCACAAAGAAGGGCTAGGAGACCAGCATGGCGAAGGTCGTCGGCACCAAGAAGGGTCGCAGGGAGAAGAGGGTCGTGCCTCACGGTGTGGTGCACATCCACGCTTCTTTCAACAACACGATCGTGAGCATCACCGATCTGGAGGGCAACATCGTGACGTGGGCCAGCGCGGGAACCCAGGGCTTCAAGGGTTCGCGCAAGGGGACCCCGTTCGCGGCCCAGCAGGCGGCGACGGCGTGTGCGGCGCAGGCAAAGGACTCAGGAGTCAGGACCGTGGACGTAAAGGTCAAGGGCCCTGGCAGTGGGCGCGAGTCGGCGATCCGAGCAATCCAGGCTGCGGGAGTGGAGATCAAGTCCGTCAAGGACGTGACGCCCATCCCGCACAACGGTTGTCGGCCGCCCAAGCGACGCCGCGTCTAGAGGGCGGGGGAAGCATAGTGGCGAGATATACAGGTCCAACAGGACGACTCAGCCGGCGGGAGGGGATGAACCTCTTCCTCAAGGGGCTGCGCGATCTATCCGGCAAGGCAGCCATCGAGCGCCGCAACTACCCGCCGGGCCAGCACGGCCGAACCGGGCGGATCAAGAGCCGATTGCAGGGCTACGGACTGCAGCTGCGGGAGAAGCAGAAGGTGAAGCGGATCTACGGCGTCCTCGAGCGCCAATTCCGCCGCACCTTCGACCGAGCATCAACCGAGAAGGGCATCGTAGGCGAGACGCTGCTCAGCCTTCTGGAGCGGCGCCTCGACAACACGGTCTACCGTCTCGGCTTCGGCAGCTCGCGCGCTCAGGCGCGCCAGCTCGTGGCCCACGGGCACGTCCGCGTCAATGGCCGGAAGGTCGACATTCCCTCGTTCGAGGTGAAAGTCGGCCTCACCGTAACGCTCGCGGACAAGGTCAAGCAGAACCCGCTGGTCGTCGAGGCCCAGGAGGGTGTCAAGGCGCGTGGAGTCCCCAAGTGGTTGCAGCTGGACGACGCCGCCATCAGCGGAACCGTGCTCGCTCTTCCGGAGCGGGACGATGTGAATTTTCCGATTCAGGAACAACTAATCGTCGAGCTGTACTCGAAGTAAGAGCGCGTGGGCGCGGCTCGACCGCGACCCGCCAGCGGAGGGTGTTGACAAGATGCAGTGGAAAGGTTTTCAGAGGCCCAAGCGCCTCGAGGTCGACCGAGACAGCCTATCGGACGCGTACGGGCGCTTCACGGCGCAGCCGTTCGAGCGCGGTTTCGCCACGACGGTCGGCAACACGCTTCGTCGCGTGCTTCTCTCGAGCATCGAAGGCACGGCGATCACCGCCGTCAGAGTCGAGGGAGTACTCCACGAGTTCTCGCCGATTCCCGGCTCGATGGAGGACACGACCGACCTGATTCTCAATCTGAAGCGGATCCCGCTGAAGATGTACGTCGATCATCCAAAGCTGCTGCAGCTGCAGACCTCGGAGGCCGGCGAGATCAATGCTGGCCACATCACGCCCGACGCCGACATCGAGATCCTGGACGAGGAGGCCTACATCGCGACACTCGCGAAGGGCACGACGCTCAAGGTCGAGCTGCGCGTGAAGCAGGGCCGTGGATACGTGGGTGCCGACAAGAACTTCGACGAGGATCTCTCGATCGGATGGATCCCGGTCGACTCGGTCCACTCGCCCGTCAAGAAGGTCAACTATCTCGTCGAAGCGGCTCGTGTCGGACAGGCGACCGACTACGAGAAGCTGACGGTCGAGGTCTGGACCAACGGCGCCGTCTCTCCGCGGGATGCGGTCGGCATGGCCGCGAAGCTGATGCGCGATCATCTTGCGATCTTCGTGAACATCGAGGACGACGATGAAATCGTCGAGGTGTCACCGGCCGACGATGTCGAGCGCGAGGAGTCCGTCGAGAAGCTGGGCCGCTCCGTGGATGAGATGGAGCTCTCGGTCCGCTCCTACAACTGTCTGAAGAACGCCAACATCCGAACGATCGGCGAGCTCGTACAGAAGAGCGAGTCGGAGATGCTGAGGACCAAGAATTTTGGACGCAGGTCGCTCAACGAGATCAAGGAAATTCTCACCGGAATGGGTCTGTCGCTCGGCATGAAGGTCGACAACTACGCGCCGCCCCCGGTTGAGTAGTCGAGCTGCGTTCGAGTCGCGCGAGGAGCTGCAATGAGACACCGCATGGCCCACCGAAAGCTCGGGCGCGTCACGCCCCATCGGGTCGCGCTACTGCGCAACCTGGCGACGGCGCTCTTCGAGCGCGAGCGCATCCAGACGACGCTGGCTAAGGCGAAGGAGCTGCGCCCGTTCGCGGAGCGGCTCATCACCGTCTCCCGCCGGGACAGCGACCGACTGCACGCCCGCCGTCAGGTGCTTCGCGACATCAAGGACCCCGTCGTCGTCCGAAAGCTTTTCGACACGCTCGGCGCCCGTTTCATGGATCGCCCGGGCGGCTACACGCGCATCGTGAAGCTGGGCGCCCGGCGCAGCGACGGAGCGGAGATGGCGATCATCGAGCTGGTCGGCTCGGATGCCAAGGCCGAGGAAGACGCGGCCGACAAGCCCGCCAAGACGAGATCTGCGACGAAGCCGGCTGCCAGCGGCAAGGCGGAGAAGAAGGCGCCGGCTCGCAAGCAGACCGCCAGCTCGCCCGGCGCGAAGGCTGCGACGGCCAAGAAGAAGGCGGGCGCGAAGAAGACGAGCGCCACCCGGAAGCAGGGAAAGAGCTAGGGGTCGCTCCGGTACCGCTCCGGGTCAGGCCACGCGGGTCGCTCGGGTGCCGCTTCGGGTCAGGCCGCGCTGAGGGTCGCTCGGGCGCCGCTTCGGGTCAGGCCACGCTGAGGGTCGCTCGGGCGCCGCTTCGGGTCAGGCCACGCTGACCAGGGCAGCGGTGCCACCGCTGCCCTTGGTATCACCTTCACCGAAGAGGCCTGCCCTACGCGGCACCTCTCGCTCGGGCTGACGAAACGGCCTCGATGTCCATCGACGCGTCGGGCTCGGGGCCGCCGAGCCGGGAGACGCTCGGCTTCTAACGCGGGTTGAGGTCGAGCTCGACCTGGACCGAGGCAGTCTCGTACGAGAACTGCGCCGTCGCGAACAACCTGTCGGCGGTTTCGCGAACGAAGAACCACGACGCCACGGCTTGGCGAGCCGCGACCTGGAAGATCTCGGCCCCTTCTACGCTCCGCACGACGGTCGTGCCGGCCGGTGTAATCGCGAAGCCGACGGTCACAGCTCCTACGGCGGCTTCCATCCTGGCGAAGGGTGGCACGACGGGTCTACGGCCACCCGTCAGGTCCGGCAGCCCGGCGCCGAGAAACACTCCCTGAACGGAGGAGACACCCGGCTCGTCTGACCGGGTTGCGGGCGGCGGCGGCGTCGTGCTTGGGGCCAGCGTCATCACCTCGGTGGTGGGTTGCTCGATCAGCTCTGGTGGTCCGGACTCGACGGGTGTCGTCTCGATTTCGGGAGCGGGCCCGTCGGGAGTGTTCGGGGCGGCAGCCGGCGCTTCGGGGTCGGTCGGGTGCTCCTGCGTTGCGGACGGCTCGCCCTCGACTTCCGGTACTGGAGCCATCCCGGGCTCCGCAGGCGGCGCCGCTTCGGGCGCCGAAGGGGGTTCCGCAGGACCCGTGGGCGGGGCTGGGGGTGGAGGTTCGCCCGCCGCTTCGGGCGCCTCGTCCGCCGGCCGGGTCTGCGGGTCCGGTTGAGCCTCCGGATCCGACGCGGCCTCGCCAGCGCGCGCTGGGGGCTCCTGAGCAGGCTCCTCGGCGGCCGGTTGTCGCCGCAGATCGCTCAGCTTGATGGGGACTCGGCTCTCCCTGCCCCGGCTCTCGGGAACGAAGCGCGCCTCGGCCCGGAACGTGACGATGTCGCCGCCGATCAGGTTGGCATCGAAGCGCCAGGTCCGCAGCGCCCCGATCAAGGCATCGGACCAGGGCGAGTCGCCCTCGAGGATCTGCGCCTCGGCGACCTGGCCTTCGGGCATCAGTGTGATCTCGGCCTGGACCTTGGCCTCCCGTTCGGTCTCGGGCGGGACTCGCGGGATCGCGCCCTGCCGCAGCTCGGGGATCCCCTCCTCGCGTGTGATCTCTGGAAGCTTCATCATGAAGGTGATGGGGACGCTGAGCTTCACACGGACGGGTCGACCGTCGACGGTCGTCCGCTCGTACTCCCACTGCCTGGCGGCGGCGATGGCCGCCTCGTCGAAGGGGGGAACGCTGCGTACGACGTTCACCTCGTCGACCGTGCCATCGACAGCGATGATCAGCTCGAGGACGACGATCCCGCGCATTCCTTCGGCCGCCGCCTCGGGCGGATACTCGGGCTGGATCGTCTTGCGCCGTTTTGGAGCCCGGACGCCGTCCGTCCCCGCGACCACCGTTTCCTGAGCGGCGACAGTGCCCGCGAGCGCGACGAGTGCCAACGCCAGCGCGACGCGGCTGTAAGTCCTAGCCATGATCCTGCTCCTCGCCCCGCTCGGCCTTCGCAGCCTGGATGACCTTCTCCTGGAGCTGCCCAGGTACTTCGTCGTAGTGCGACATCTCCATGTGGTAGGAGCCACGTCCCCCCGTCATGGAGGTCAGATCGGCGTCGTAGCTGAGCATCTCGGCCATCGGGACCTCGGCCTTGATGACCTGCAACGAGCCGTTGGGCTCCATCCCCTGGGGGCGGCCGCGTCGGCTCGAGAGGTCGCCCATCACCGTGCCGGCGTACTCCTCGGGAACGGCCGTCTCGACCTGCATGATGGGCTCGAGCAGGGTCGGCCTGCACTTGGCGATTGCGTCCTTGAAACCGAGCGAGCCCGCGATCTTGAAGGACATCTCCGAGGAGTCGACGTCGTGGAACTGGCCGTCCGTCAGCTCGACCTTGAAGTCGACGACCGGGTAGCCCGCCAGATAGCCCCGGGCGGCCGACTCGATGACCCCCTTCTCCACCGCCGGGATGTAGTTCTTCGGGATCGAGCCGCCGAAGATCTTGTCCACGAACTCGAAGCCCCCGCTGCGCGCCAGCGGCGACATCGTGAGCTTGCAGTCGCCGAACTGTCCGTGCCCGCCGGTCTGCTTCTTGTGGCGTCCGTGCCCGTTGGCCGCGCCGCGGATCGTCTCTCGGTACGGGATCTTGCGTTGCTTCAGGTTGACCTCGACCTTGAAGCGCTTCTTCAGCCGCGCCACGATCACCTCGATGTGAAGCTGTCCCCTCCCGGACAGCAGCAGCTCGTGGGTCTGCGGGTCCACTGTGACCCGGAGCACCGGGTCCTCCTCCATCAAGCGTCGCAACGAGCTGGAGATCTTGTCCTCGTCTCCGCGCGACTTGGGCTCGATCGCGAACGTCGTGGCGGGCTCGTTGAACGCCATCGGCGGCAGGGTGACGACGCGCTTGCTGTCCGACAGCGTGTCGTTCGTGTGGGAATCCTTGAGCTTTGCGACGGCCCCGATATCCCCCGCGCGCACCTCGGCGACGTGGATCTGGTTCTTTCCCTGCATGAGCGAAAGCGCACCGATACGCTCGCTCGAATCACGTGTCGCATTGTGGGCGGTCGAGTCGGTCTTCATCGTCCCGGAGTAGACCCGGAACAGCGACACCCGGCCCGCGTGGGGATCGGCGATGGTCTTGAAGATGAAGGCCGCCAGCGGATCGTCGACCTTGGGCTCGCAGATCACCTCGTCGTCCTTCCCCGGCACGTTGCCCGTGACGGGTCCCCGGTCTGCGGGCGAGGGGAGCAGTGCGGTGATGGCATGCAGGAGCGAGTCGATGCCCACGTTCCGCTCGGACGAGGCCGGAAGCACCGGGAACAGGCTGCACTGTCCGATCGCCTCCCGGAGTCCCCTCGTGAGGTCCTCCACCGGCAGAGTCCCCTTCTCGAAGAACTCCTCCATCAGCGCTTCGTTGCTCTCGGCGACCATTTCGATCAGCTGTTCCCGGCTCTCCCCGGCCGCTTCCCGGATCTCCTGAGGCAGATCTACTTCCTCGTACTTGCCGCTCTGATCGTCCGCGTAGGTCAGGGCCTTTTCGCTCACGAGTCCCGCGATGCCGATGAACGCCTTCTCCTCACCGAGCGGCAGGGACACGGGCATGACCTGCCTGCCGAAGCTCTTCTGCAGCGACTCGAGGGTGCGCGAGAACGACGCCCGCTCCCGATCCATGCGGTTGACGACGATCAGGCGCGGCAGACCGAACTCGCCCGCCAGAGCCCAGACCTTCTCGGTCTGAACCTCCACTCCGGCGACGGCGTCCACCACGACGACGGCCGCGTCGGCGACCCGGAGGGCGGCCCGGGCCTCGGCCAGAAAGTTGGCGTAGCCGGGAGCGTCGATCAGGTTGATCTTGTGCTTTTCCCACTCACCGTGGGCGAGGGCGGTCTGCAGGCTGATCTTCCTCTCCTGCTCGTCCGCGTCGAAATCGGTCGGAGCCGAGCCGTCTTCGACGCGACCGATCCGGTTGACGGCGCCCATGTCGAACAAGGCGGCCGAAATGAGGGATGTCTTGCCGCAGCCTCCGTGGCCGACGAACGCGACGTTGCGGATCTGTGGCGCGTCGTACACCTTCACTTGTGAACCTCCGAGGTGAGATGGAGAGGGGGGCTCGAGCCCGAGCGATCCTGATATTCTATCGCAGCGTCGGCGACCCTTCCTGTCACGGGCCGCCGTGCGGAGCGAGACGGCTTATGATGGCGGTCGCGGTGCTCGGCAGCCAGCTCTACGTCGCGTTCGACGCCGGCTCACTCACAGGTGCTCTCGTCGCGAGCGGCCTCAGAGGCTCGCGAGTCCGCTCCTATGCCCAGGTGAAGCTGGAGCCCGGCGCGCTCGAGCCCGGGGGCCTCCAGGCGAACGTGGTGCGGGAGGACGAGGTCCGTGATGGGCTGGCGAGGCTCCATGGCGACCTCGCAGCCCAGGGTCGCCGAGCCACGCTCATCGTCCCCGACGGCGTGGCGCGAACCCGCTTGCTCGAGCTCGAGGGAGACCTCGAGCCTCGCGAGCTGGCGAAGTTCAAGCTGTCCCGCGACCTTCCGTACCCCGAGGACGAGGCCGTCGTAGACGGGCTGCGCCTCGGGCGCAGGCACTTTCTGGCTGCCGCAGCCCGCCGCCGGGTCCTCGCCGAGTACGAATCGGTCGCCGCCGCGGCCGGCTTTCGGCAGGAGCGGATGAACCTGGCACCCCTGGCCGGCGTGGCCGGGATGGGGCAATCCGGTTCCGCCCAGACCGTCGACGTGCTGCTCGGCGACGTGGCGCTCTGCCTCGTCGCCTTCGTAGGCAGCCATCCCGCCGCTTTCCGCAATCGGCGGCGCGACCAGGGCCCAGCCGAGGCGGATTGGCTGGCGGCTGAGATCGAGCGTACCGCGAAGCTGGCGGGGCTTCTCGTGTACCGGGTGCGGCTCGCCGGATCGGGCGCGTCCGGGTTGGCTCGGCGTCTCGCCGATCGAGGCGTTCCCGCCGAAGCGGGCTGGGGCACCGCTATCAGCGGCGTGGATGTCGACCCGGCCGAGGTGTCGTGGCTCGGAGGGGTCCGGTGAGCTCACCCGATTTCTCGACGCGACCATCGCGCGGGCGCCGCTCGAACCAGGCGGATCTTCTAGCTCTCGGCGTCGCCGCGGCGGTCCTGGGGCTGGCCGGCCTCTCAGCCTGGCAGGCGCGCGGGCGGCTCTCCGCCCAGCGCCTGGAGGTTCAAGCCCTGCGCCGGCAGATAGGCGAAACGGACCGGGAGCTTGCCCGCCTGGCGGCCGGGCGGAGCGCCCGAGGTCACCGCCTGACGCGTCAGATCGTCCACAGTCGCTCCGCGACGCCGCTCCGGGTCGTGGCGGATCTCGCGGCCCTGATGCCGGACGACGTGCGGCTCGCAGGTCTGACGTTCCGCTACGGCGAAGACCTCGAGCTCAGCGCGGACTTCCGGGCGCGCGTGCCCGGCGCCTACGACCGTCTGCTCGAGCGACTCGGCGACGCGGGTTCGTTCGTCGACATCGCCCCGGGCGTCGAGAGGCGCGAAGGCGAGCTGCGCGCCAGGGTCGAGATGCGCTATCAGGCCGGGGGGGCGCCGTGAGGCTCCGCATCGTATCGGGCGGGCTGCTGGTTCTCGCCGCGGTGTTGTTCGGTGCCGTCGAGCGCCCGGCGAGCGTCGCTTCGCAGCCCACGCTGGAGGAGCGGGCGCGCCTCCAGAGCCGCAGCGACGAGCAGCAGGCCGAGCTCGCCGAGATCGAGGCGCGCTGGGAGCCCTCTTCCCGGCCCGCCGTATCGGCGGAGGAGGCCATCGCCGGGCTGCGCCGCGACGTCATCCACGCGCTGGCGCTGTCGGATCTCCAGGGAGTGCAGCTCGACGTTCGCGAGGGCCGCGCACCGGCTGCGGTCAGCGTCGGGCTTCAGGCGCGCGGTACGGCTTCGGCGACTCTATCCCTGATCGAGACACTGGCCGTCGAGGATCGCGTGGTTCTGGATTCCGTCCGCCTGAGCCCGACGCGCTCGGGCGCCGTTCAGCTCGACGTCCAGGGCTTTCGCCTGGGCGGAGCGCCGTGAGGCTCGCGGGCCTGGCGATGCTCGTCCTCGCGCTGATGGCCACGGTTTTCTTCATGCGTCCCCGGCCGGGAGTATCGCCCTCGCCACCTCGGCCGGATCGGGTCCCTTCGACGGCGCCCAGACCGGAAGCGCTCAGACCGCCGGAGCTGACCCGCGACCCGTTCCGGTACGGGCAGGGGCGGAGCATGTCTCCCGCTCCAACCGCGCGCGTGGAGCCTTTCCCGGTGCCGCCGCCGACCACGCTGACCGCGGCGTTCCCGATTCGACTCATCGGGTTCGTGCGAGGAGCCACGCTGCGCGCCGCGCTCGTCGTCGACGGCGAGGTGATCCTCGCCGCGGCGGGCGAGAAGCCATTCGGCTACGAGATCCTCGGGGTCGACGAAGACAGCGGCGTCAAGATCCGCGATCACTCCGGCGACACGTTCACGCTGCCTCCGCCCTAGTGTCATGCGCCAGAGATTTGTTGGCATTCGAGCGTCGAGGCGCCCGGGTAGGGCTCAGCTGGGCACAGAGAGGCCGGCCAGCTCGTCCGGCAGGGACGCCAGGCCCAGGGCGTCCGGCCGGCGACGAGCGAAGCGCACCAGGTCGCCGGCGTTCCTCTCGAAGCGGAAGCCGAGAGTGTGCAGGACGCCGCGGCGTAACGAACCGGCCGCGCGGCGGGAGACGAGGTAGCGATCGAGGTGCTCGGGGTCGCGGCGAACGCCCGGCAGCCATTCGAGTCGGCGGTCGAGACCGCTGCGCCGCAGCGCGGCGCCAAAGCGCAACCAGCGGCCCGAGATCTGCTGAGCCAGAAAAAACCCCTCCTCGCCCATGGCCTGATAGAGGGGCAACATCATCACGGCGTCTTCCGGCGCCCTGATCACCCCGCGTCTGTCGCGTGCCAGGATCTGACCTTTTCGCACGCGGTCGAAATTGCGGAAGCCGGGCTCCATCACGAAGTGATCGTCGGCGCTGATCGCGTGGCGACGGCGGATTTCGATGACACGTGCCCGGCCGCGAGTCGATTCGGAGAGCCGCTCGCGCAGCACCTCGAGGTCCGGGACGACGCCCGGATCGATGCAGCCCGCTGCCGCGAGGACCTGCCAGACGGCGGCCTCGTGGTGGGCGGGCGTGTCCGGATCTTCGTGCTGGCCCCCCTCGATCGCGATGCCGATGTGCCCCAGGTCCGTGAGATAGCCGAGCAGCGACCCCTCGAGCGCCTCCTCGAGCCCCATCACGACCGGGATGCCTGCGGCGCGCGCGATTCGACGGCTGCGCAGCACGTCCGAGATTGCCGCGAACGGTACCGTGGAACCGGATGTGCTGTGGAGATCGATGAAGAGCAAGGGCCTCGAGGCGCTCTCCAGCGCGCATCGCATCGCGCCGAGCAGCTCGTGGCGCTCGCAGTCCTCGTCGCCGCGAAGCTCCTGGTCGCGCCCCCTGGAAGCTCTGATCTCCGCCGCGGTCCAGTGCCGGTTCAGATCGCGCGTCAGGTAGCGACGCCCTGTGGCGAGCGCCCTGGTATTGCCGACGATGCCGATCAGCTCCCCGCCAAAAGGGAGTCCGCGCGACGTCAGCTTGTCCAGCAGGCGTTCGATCGCGGTGACGCCGGCCGGCTCGTTCCCGTGAATCCCGCCGGTGACGACTACCGTGGGGCCGGTCGACGCGTCGCCGTAGCGCCCGATCTCGCGGCGTCGGCGCGCGGGCGTGGTCGTCAGGCTACTGCTCACGGACATAGTCTAGTGCGCGTCCCTGCTCCAGCCGCGCATATAGTCTGCCGAGGTGCGCCGACCCCGCCCGACCCTGGCGCAAGCGACGATTCTCGGTCTCGCCGCCACCGGCCTGACCATCGGGTTGTTGTTCCATCAGCTCATGGGTCGCTCGCGAGCGGCGATCCTCGCTTCGGGCGAGCGGATCCGGATGGAGGTCAGCGAGCGCATCGGCAGCCGCGTGGAGGACTTCCTGCGCACTGCGCAAGACGCGCTGGAGTCGCTCGAGCGCCAGGCTCGAGGCGGACTGCTCGACCTGCGTCTGCCCGGAAGCGTGTCGAAAGGCCTGACGACGCAGCTCCTCGAAAGGCCTGAGCTCGCCGAGCTGACGTTCACGGCTGCCGACAGCCCCGCAGGGCCTGGCTGGCAGGTGGCCGCGGTCCGCGGCGAGGGAAGCGATATCCAGCAACGGGGCGTGCTCGCCCGTGGCGCCGGTTTCGTCGAGCGAGTCGCTTCGGGAGACGGCCAGAACCGCGAACGCGACGTCGCGGATCCGACGCGGCACCCGACGTTCCAGATCCCGCTGCGTGTGGCCCCGGATGGGCGCGTGGTCTGGAGCGATCTCCACTACTCGGGGTTTGCGGAGGAGGAGAGGCGGGTCGTCGTCACGGCCATGAAGGTCGTGCGGAATCTCGACGACGGGGTCGTCGGTGTGTTCCGGGCAGGCGTGCTCGCGGAGCAGATCGACGGGCTGGTTCGCCTGCCTCGGATGCCGACCGGGGAAGCCGATCCCCACCGCCTGCTGATCGCAGACGAGAGTGGCAGGCTCGTCTCGCGGTTGTCGCTCCAGGACCGCCTGGTCGAGCAACCTGATGAGTCGCTGCGCGTCGACCCGGCGCGGCTGCCCGCCGCCCTGGCCCGCGTCCTCGAGATCTCGAGGTCTCGCGCCGCGGGGTCGGCTCCCGTCGAGAGGCTGGACGTCGACGGCGAGACCTATCTCGTCACCCTACGTCCGATCCGATTCACCCAAGGGTGGCACCTTTGCATTCTGGTGCCCGAGTCTCACTACCTCGGCCCTTTGGACGCGGTCCGCGATCGGCTCATAGCGACCGCGCTACTTTCCTTGCTCGCGCTGGCCACCGGCGCCGGGCTCGTGCTGGGCGCCGTCCGTCGGGGCTTCGGCGCGGTTCAAGCCAGCACCGAGCGAATGAGCCGGCTCGACTTCTCCCCCGCCTCGGAAGTCTCGGGCTTTCGCGACGTCGATCACGTCATGGACAGTCTCGAGCAGGCCAAGACGGCGCTCCGCGCGATGGGAAAATACCTCCCGTTGTCGTTGGTCCGGCAGCTCTACAGCGACCGACGCGAGCCCACGCTCGGCAGCGAGCCGGCGACCGTCTCATTGATGTTCACGGACATCCGTGACTTCACATCGCTGGCCGAAGCGATTTCCGGGGACGAGCTGGCCCAACTGCTCGGGCGCTACCTCGAGGTCACGACCGAGGCCATTCACGGGAAGCAAGGGATCATCGACAAGTACGTTGGCGACGCGATCATGGCGATGTGGAACGCGCCGCGCCCGGTGGCTCGCCATCCGCAGCTTTGCTGCGAGGCGGCGCTTCAGTGCCGGGACGCGCTCTCGCGGCTCTACTCATCGGCCGAATGGAAGGGGCCGACTCGCCTGGAAACCCGCTTCGGGCTGCACACGGCCGAGGTGATGGTCGGCCATTTCGGTGCTCCAGACCGGCTCAGCTACACGGCGATGGGAGACGGCGTCAACCTCGCCGCGCGTCTCGAGTCCCTCAACAAGCACTACGGCACCAGCTTTCTGGCCAGCCAGGCGATCGTCGATGCGGTGGCGCCCGAGTTCGCATTTCGGCTCGTCGATGCGGTTGTCGTCAAGGGGCGCCACCAGCCGGAGCTCGTGTACGAGCTGCTCGGTCGTCACGCCGCGATCGCCGACCCCGAGCCATACCGTCGCTACGAGCAGGCGTTGCGTCGCTATCGGGAGCGGGATTGGTCAGGGGCCCTGGGTCTGCTCGAGGGGCTGGCCGACGATGGGCCTGCGCTCACTCTCAGCGGCCGCTGCAAGAAGTTCCTCCATGACCCGCCGCCCGAGGCCTGGGACGGCGCCTACCGACCTGACGAAAAGTAGGCCTCACCGCTTCGTCTCGCGGCGGAGCCTTTGCGCCATGACTCGCATCACCTCGATGCCGAAGAACGGCATGCGAGAGAGGCAGCTCTGGAACCGGACCGAGTCGATCGGCACCACCTCGCAGTCGGTCGCGGCGACCGCGTCAGCGCTGCGCGACTCCTGATCGATGAGCGCCAGCTCGCCGAAGACGCCGCCCTGCTCGACCCGCTCTTTGACCAGGTCGCCGATGCGCATTTCCACGCTGCCTTCTGTGACGACGTACATATGGCTGCCGGGATCGCCGACCTTGAATATGAACGCGCCCTTCTCGTGGGCGACACGACTGTTGTCTTCGCGGAACAGCTCGAAATAGCTACTCGGCTCGTGCATGGTCACTCCTGACGCGAGACCCCGCTCACTCGCTCGATTCGAACGCGAGGCCCAGGCTGTAGGTGCCGTCTTCGACGGCGAGCTCGGCGCTGCCGAGTGCGTCGAGGCGCAGCCGGACGCTTTCTCCGCTGGCCTCGTCGACGAGAAACAGGACGATGTCCTTCGGGTCGGCGACACCCGGCACCTGGACCTCGAGAAGCCGCTTTTCGCCGAGCAGCTCGGAGCGTTCATGGAAGATGCGGAGCGGGCCGTACTCGCGCAGGTTCTCGACGTCTTCGGGCAGCACCAGCTGGGGCGTCGATCGTCCGAGACGCTCCTTGAGGTAGCGCTGGACGCTGGCTTCGACTTCCATGACACGGTACAGGCCACGCGCGAGCCTGTTGCGTTTGATGAGGCTCAGCAGCTGGGAAGAGATGACGTCGTTGACGACGGCGTACTCGGCCGCGCCGATGAAGCTGGCGAGCTGATCGATGCTCTTGAAGACCAGCTCGCTCTCCATCGGCGCCAGCTTGACGCTCGAGATCTCGATCAGCACGTGCTCGAGATTTCGGAGCGCCTCCTGCCCCTCGTCTCTTTTGCCGGCCTCTTCACCGAAGCCGTTGTAGGCGATATGAATCAAGGTGGGAACGATGCGAAAGAAGGCGCGCCTCACGAGCGCATCTCCTTCTGGGCTCAGCGTGGGGATCAGCGTCTGAAAGAAGACGATGAAGCTCTCTACGGCGCGTCCCGCCTGCGAGCCGGCCTGGCGCGAGATCTCCAGGAGCGTGTTGGTGCGATCGCTCAATAGCGCTTTGGGGAGCTGGACGAACTCATCCTCCGTGAGGGTGTGGGGCTCGGAAACGGACTCGGGGGGGGCGGAGAAACGCCGCCAGCGTGTCGTGCGGCGCCACCGCCGGGCCGCTATCGAGACTGGCGTGCGACTCGGCGAGCTCCTCGAGCTCGGCGAGAAAAGTGGAGTCGAAGAACTCTTCGTCCAGACTCTGCGTCGTAGTGTCCCCGAGCCGTTCGTTCACTTGCTCTGCCAAATCGACCCGCCGGTGCCTGAGAGTCTCCGCGGCAAGTATAACCATCCAGCCGCAACGGCCCTTCGCAGCGAGGTCGACTGCTCACGAGCTGCTGGCTACCCCAGCTGGGCCCGCCGGCGCTGAAACGGCAGGAAGCCGGAGCCCCCGTCACCTTCGCCTCGGTGCCCGGGACACAGTGCATTCCAGAACGAGTCGTAGGCGATCAGGTCTTCGTGCCGTGCCTGCCAGTGGGAGCGGATGCCCGACCATCCCGGTCCCTGTAACACGAGAGCGCACTCCGGACATTGGCGCGGAACGCGCGGGGGGATGCCCTTTGCGCAGCAGAGGCAGGTGATCGGTGCCGCCGCACGGTGCTTGGCGCACAGCGACCCCCAGAAGCGTTTGTAGGGCATCACGTCCTGGTGCTTGGCCTTCCAGTGGGCTTCGACGCCGTCCCAGCCGGCGCCCCGGAACACGTGCCCGCAGGGGGGACAGCGCGCCCGCCCCCGCTTCGGCAGCTTCATCTTGCAGGCCAGACACTCCGCAGCCACGCTCTTAGTCAGAGAATCCTCTACCAAGGGTACTCCCGGGGGGACGCGTCCTCGAACCGGGGCCGACGGCTGCTTGGTGCGCTTGGCCGCCGCGCTGCCGGAACGCTCCCGGCTGACGCGGACGCTCGTCGGGTGAGCCGCTCGCGCCGCGCTTCAGCTCGGCGTGCAGATGAAGTCGCGCATGACGTCGTCCGCGTCGAAGTAGAGGAAGTAGGTCATCGGGCCCACCGCGAACACATCGGTGCGCGGCCACTCGCGAGCCCTGCCCAGAACGATCTGGCGCCTGTCCACGGGCCAACGCTCCAGCAGCGCGATGAGCGTGTCCGGGTCCGCGCGGCGCACCACCAGTCGCGTATCGGGCTCATCGAGCAGGCCGGCCGTCACGGCTGCGGCGGCCGGCTCCTTCTCGAGCAGGCGCTGCAGCCGCAGGTTGTGCTGGTTGAGCTGACGCTGCTCGAACGCCCAGCCACCCATCCCGAGCACAGCAACGAGCATCCCGAGCGTGACCCCAACGCTGCCGCCGACGATCGCCACCTTTTCGTTCACGGCTCCAGTCGGTCGCCCCCGCCCGCCCGATCCCGCAGGTAGCTGACGCCGGTGAGCCCGAAGCCGAGACCGACCACCACGAGCAGCGAGAGGAAGAATGGGTCGCGCGTCATCACGTAGAACCAGACGAAGCTGAGCAGAAAGAGGCCTCTGACCACGAGGGTCGTGGTGTACATCTGGTTCACACGCAGGCGGATGATCTGGATGACGATGATCCCGAGGCCCAGCAGCAGCACCCCGACCATGCGGGGGAAGACGTCGGCGTAGTCGCCCCTCGAGAAGAGCGGCTCGAGCGCCAGGTCCGGCGCCAGCACGAGGCCGATGCCGGCCGCAACCAGGTAGCTCGCCAGGTAGTAGAGGCGCAGCTGGGTTCTCTTCATACGGCGCGTGCCACTAGCGAGCCAGATCGCCGGGATCGAGGCCCTTGCCGAGGACGAAGCTCGACCCGACCGCTGCGACAGCGCACGTCCCGCGTTCGAGAGCGGCGGTCTTGCGAAGCTGGTACACCGCCTCTATCCCCGTGCAATGCGCCCCGAGGAGCTGACGCAGGCCACTGGCTTGAAGGCGCTCGCCGGTCCAGCGGAGTTGGTCGTCGCTGGCTCGGAAGAGGTGAAATCCACCGAGCGCGGCGTGGATCGGAACGTCCCGGACTACGCGACGCGCGTGCTCGACGGTGTTGACGATGCCGGCGTGCCCGCAGCCCGAGGCGACGACGAGCCCCTCAGCCGTCACGGCGACCAGAGACTGGCTCTCCGGGATCGTGTCCTCGGACCAGCCCGCCTCGCCAGCCAACTCGGTGCGACCGCTCCAGTTGCGCTCCCGATGGCGCCGATCCACAGGTCCGGTGACCCAGACCCCAGGCACGATCTCCGCCTGCTGGTCGTGGATGACGAAGCTCGCTCCGCTCTCTTCCATAGAGCGACGGATCTCGATCATCTCGTTGCGTTCGGGATCACCCGGACGATAGCGGCGCGTGCGGAACATCCCCCGTGCGACGTGGACGACCGACAGCGCGTCCGGGTTGCCGGGTAGAAGCTCGCGTCGCAGGGTGAGCAGGCCACCTACGTGGTCCCCGTGATGATGGCTGAGGACGACCGTTTCGACTCGGCTGAGGTCGATGCCCAGCTCCTGAGCGTTGTCCAGGACCGTCCGGGGGCGGGCCCCGGCGTCGAAGAGGATGAGGCGATCGTCGACCTCGACGAGGGCTGCAAACCCCCATTCCCCGATGCCGGGTGTGGCCAGCATCGTCGACAGAACGCGGACGCTTAGCTTGGAGACCTCCGAACGGGCGTCCTCGGGCGTCTTCACCTGGGCGCCGAACGACACCACCGCCGCGCCGAGGGCAAGCGTCGAGAAGGGAGGCACGCGCAGCATTGTGGAAACCCAGAGATCGGTGGCCGACGACTGCTAGCTTACGCCTGCTGGGCCCGCGACCGGTTGGGCCGACGGTTTCACGCCGCGGAGGGGTTTTGCGTCAGGAAGCCGACCACGCGGGAGACCACCGCCGCGTCACGCAGGACGCCCTTGTGCCCGAGCCCACGCGTCTCCATGTGCGCCGCGCCGGGCCACGCCGACGCGATCGCGTTTCCGTGCTGGTACGGGACGTCCGCGTCGTCGCGGTCGTGTACCACGAGGGCCGGCGAGGTCATGCTCGCTGCGACGATACGCATGTCGAGGTCGTCCCAGCTGATCCCCAGCCGCTGCTCCGCGCGTCGTTTGAAGTCGTCCAGAGTTCGCTTCGTCCAGCCGAGCATGCGCGCGACGCGGTCTGTGAACTCGTCGGGATCTGCCGCCGGAGCGAGCAGCACGACGCGGTGCGCTGTGACTCCGCGCCGCATCGCGTGGATAGACGCAGTGGCGCCCAGCGAGTGAGCGATCAGACCTTCGAGCGGGCCGTGGGCTTCGGCGACGGCCTTGATCGCCTGGCCCATCTCGGGAATCGACGCGAGCCGACCGGAGCTCGCACCGTGGGCCGGGTGATCGAAGGCGACGACGCTGTAGCCGCGCCGGAGCAACGGGCTTGCGAAGGCGCGCAAGTGGCCCCCGTGGCTGCTCCATCCGTGGACGAGCAGTACCGTCGGGCCCTCTCCGAAACGCCATGTCGTGATCTGGTGCCCTTCGGCCGCGACGTCGACGCGCACGCCGGAGTCGAGGAAAGCGCGCACACGCTCTGAGCCGAGATGCCGGACCGGAGTGAAAAACAAGCGTTCAGCGAGCCGTACCGCGAGGGGAGGGGAGAGGAACTGCAGAACGCGAAAGAGCCCGCGCACAAGAAGTATCCGAACGGTCGTACTATTATCTGTGCGAGCGTCGGCGCGGTCGTGTGTCATCCCATTCTCCTGAGTTAGTTGGCTCGGGCCCTGGGCCCGGAAGCTCGAACCGAGTCGAGCAGAGATTCGAATGCGGTACGCGTCCGCTCGCCGGCGTTCGCCTCCCGCACCAGACGTTTGGCGAACTGGCCGCTCAGGTAAACGCCGTAGAGCTCATGCGCGAACTGCTGGGGGTCGGCGTCGGCGCGGAAATGGCCCTCCTCGATCCCCACTGCGAAGCAGTTGGCGATCATCTCGCGCCAATCCTTCTGAGATTGCACGAGGCGATCCCGCGTGGCGCCCGGCTGGTCGTCCAGCTCGCTCGTCAGGGCGTAGAAGAGGCATCCTCCGGGCATGTCCTGACGATGCGACCAGGCCAGCCAGTTCTCGAACAACCCGCGAATCCGTGGCTCGCCCCGCGGCAATTTGAGGGCTGGCCGCACGACGTTGTCGACGAAGCGCTCGGCGGCGAAGTCGATCGTGGCGATCTCGAGCGTCTGCTTGGATTCGAAGTGGGCGTACAGGCCGCTTTTCGAGAGATCGAGCTCGTGTGCGAGCCGGCCGATGCTCAGGCCTTTGAGCCCGACGCGGCTGGCGAGGCTGACCGCAGCCCTGACGATGTTCTGACGTGTGGATTCACCCTTGCGCACATGTCTAAATTAGTACGATCGTTCGTTCTTGTCAAGTCGAACCGCACCCCAGCCCGTTTTGTTGTCGAGGCCGAGCCGTCCGGAACTTCGTCTGGGCTAGCGTCGGGACGCGAGCCCCAGCGCCTGCTCCCGCGAGTTGAGCGTCCAGTCGTACGGCGTCTGGTGAAGACGGAGCCGGCCGGAAAGAAGTAGCTCGCGCTCCGGGCCCTCGGCGTAGAACCCCGCGAGATAGAGGCCGATCGCGGCGTCGCGGCCGCCGAAGTCGGCCCGGTAGTAGCGGAAGATCATGCTGACGTGAACCGTCTTCCGCTCCACGTCCACGCGATTCTTCCGAGGCGATTCCAGGATGAAGCGTCGCGCCTGCTCCTCGAGCTGGGCGTCCAGGCGCCCACCGACGTAGGCCTCGCTGCGCAACGGCGGGCAACCCATCGCGGCGCAGACCAGGGCAAAATGAATGCGAGGCTCTTCGAAGCGCTTCCGAATGATCTCGTGCTCGATCTCGTCCAGCGTGTAGGCGGCGCCCCCGACCCGGGCGAGGCGCTCCCGCCACGGGCCCTTCAACTTCAGAAAACCCAGGGTCTTGTTGATGTTGCGGATCGAGCCACGCTCCTGGTGGGCGTTGATCAGCTCGATCGTGTAGGCGTTGTAGGCGTTGACCCACAGCGCCAGCCGCTCGGGCTCGTTCAGACCGTCGAAACGCGCGTCCGCGAGCCACTCGAGATAACTGGAAAACTCTGAAGACCGCGCGAAGGCGTCGTAGTCGACCATCCCGTTCTCGACATTCGCCCGCAGCAGGGTGTCGAAGGCCGCGTGGTCCGACGCTGCCGGAGGGTCCCTGGCGAGCACTGGCGGGGCGGTAGACGCGAGGAGCGCGAGGGTCGCTGCGGCGCGCATTCCACATTCTAGTCAGTTGGCCGGACCCGGCGACGTAGCCGCGACTACGAGCCGCTTGAGGGGACTCCTCAGGTGGCTACAATGGCCGTTCCCCAGACGACCGGGCACCTCCGCAGGAGCGTCGACATGAGCGCCACCGTCACCGAACCCGCGCCGGACAAACAGAAGGTCGCCGTGTGGAGCGAGCTCGAGGATCGCAAGCCCGCCTACGCGCTCGCCTCGGGCGTGGATCTCGTCGTGCTCCGCTATGACGATCAGGTGTCGGTGCTCTACGGGCGCTGCCTCCATCGTGGCGCGCTGATGGCCGATGGCTACGTCGACGGTCGCAACCTGATCTGCGGTGTGCACTCCTGGGATTACTGCTACGACACGGGAGTCAGCGAGTACAACGACAAAGAGGCTCTGCACAAGTTCGAGGCGTGGGTCGACGAAGCCGAGGATGCCGTGTACGTCGACCTCGACGAGGTGCGGCGCTTCGAGAAGGTGCATCCGCAGCTCTACCGACGAGACGAGTATCTGGGCCTCTACGTCGACACACACGGCACGGGCGAAGAGCCGCACACCAAACACATTCAGACGCTCGCAGTGCAGGGCCCCGACGGAATCGGGCATCACGGTCCCGTGGCCGCGATGGGTGTTCCGGGGCCTGAACTGCCGAGGTGGGACGACATTCAGATTCTGACGGCTCAGCTCGCCCGCATGCCGCTACTCGAAGATAGAGAGGTCGGGACCGAGTTCGTGCTGGGTCCTCGCGCCGCGAAACCGCTCCGTTTCGAGATTCCGATCTTCGTGAGCGACATGAGCTACGGGGCCCTCTCGGAAGAAGCCAAGGTCGCCCTCGCGAAGGGGGCGGGAGCTCGCCGGGACCGGCATCTGCTCCGGTGAGGGAGGGATGCTGCCGGAGGAGCAGGCGGCCAACAGCCGCTACCTCTACGAGCTCGCGTCGGGTCGCTTCGGCTGGTCGCTCGACAAGGTCAAGAAGTGCCAGGCGTTCCACTTCAAAGCCGGTCAGGGGGCCAAGACGGGCACGGGCGGGCATCTTCCGGGAAACAAGGTGAGCAGGAAGATCGCCGCCGTGCGTGGGCTCGAGCCGGGTCAGGCGGCCATCAGCCCGCCCCGCTTTCCGGACTTGGACTGCGTAAACGACTACCGCGTCGTCGCGCAGGAGGTGCGCGATGCCACGGGCGGCATCCCCGTCGGGTTCAAGATGTCCGCGCAACACATCGAGGCCGACATCGACTTCGCACTCGAGGTCGGCATCGACTACATCATTCTCGACGGTCGCGGCGGCGCCACCGGTGCGGCGCCGAACATCTTCAAGAACAACATCTCCGTGCCCACACTGGCCGCACTGGCCCGGGCCCGGCGACATCTCGACGCCCGCGGCCAGTCCGACGTCTCGCTCGTGATCACGGGCGGCTTGCGCACCGAGAGCGACTTCATCAAGGCGCTGGCCCTCGGCGCGGCCGGCATCGCCGTCTCGAACAGTGCGATTCAGGCGATCGGCTGCCTGGGCATGCGCGCCTGCCACACGAACAACTGCCCGGTCGGGATTGCAACGCAGAAAGAGCATCTTCGGCGCCGCCTCATCGTCGACAAATCCGCCGCCAGGCTCGACAATTTTTTCCGCGCGACGACGCAGCTCATGAAGGTCATGGCACGGGCCTGTGGCCACGAACACCTGAATGGGTTTTGCCGGGACGACCTTTCGACCTGGAATCGCGATGTCGCGTACCTCACCGGGATCCACTACGCGGGTGTGGTTCCGCTGTGAGCGCCGCCGCCGCTTCGAGGATGGGCAACGAATGACAGATTCCGAGCGGCTCGGCTGGCGGGATCTCGGCAGGATCGCGCCCGGAGAATTGGTCGAGTCGCGGCTGCAGCTCCACTGGGCCGCCCAGACCGTGTCCGCCGTCGCAGCCTCGCTGCTCGCCCCGCGGGCCGACGACAGCCAGAGGAGCCTCGAGTGGCATCGGCGCCACGGCGCCCTCTCGACCCAGACGCTTCCGGAGGGGCACCGAGCCGGCCTCAGATTGCGGGACCTCATCGTGTTTACCGAGCAGGACGGCGAGATCGATGAGTCGTTTCCCTTCGACGGGCACTCCCTGGAGGATGGCTTCGCCTGGTGGCGACGACAGCTCGAGGGCATGGGCACCGCGCTGCTCCGCCCGCTGGCGCAGGCCGATTGGGACATGCCGGAACACAGGACTCGGAGCGGTGACGCCTTCGACGTGAGCGACGCGGCTGGACTGGCCGAGATGTCTCGCTATTTCGAAAACGTCGATCTGGTGCTTCAGCGGGTTGCCGACAGGGAGGTGGGAGCCTCGCCGGTCCGCTGCTGGCCCCACCATTTCGACATCGCCACCCTGATCGGCGTGGATGCGGACGAGTTCCGCGAGTCCTCCCGGTCGATCGGCGTGGGCTTGTCGCCCGGAGACACCAGCTACGCGGAGCCGTACTTCTACGCGAACCCCTGGCCCCGCCCGAAAGAAGTCGCCACGTCACCGCTGCCCAGCGGCGGCCGTTGGCATCGAGAGGGCTGGTTGGGGGCCGTGCTGACGGCGAGCCAGGTGGTGGGCAGCGACGACGAAGCCGATCAGCAGGAGCGGGTCGAGGCGTTTCTGGCGGCGGCGATCCTGGCCAACAAAGAGCTTCTGGGCTTTTAGAAGCGCGCTCCTGGGAGGCGGAACCGGGCGGCTCGGCAAGGAGGACGTGATGGCGAACGGCGAGGAAACATCCGGACGCGTTTGGCACAAGGCCCTGGACCTCGGCGAGTTGGCGGAGGGGCGCGTGAAGCCCGTGACGCTCGGCCGCACGACGGTCGCCATGACGTGCTACGAAGGGCGCTTCGGGGCGCTCGACAACCGATGCCCGCACCAGGCGGGCCCGCTCGGGGAGGGATCGATCGAGAACGGCGTCCTGCGCTGCCCGTGGCACGGCTGGGACTACGACCCGCTCACAGGCAAGGCGCCTGGCTACGACGACGGGGTCGAGACGTTCCCGATCGAGGTCCGCGACGACGGTGTGTACGTGGGCATCGAGAAGGAAGCTGCTCACGTCGAGACGGTATCGGATGTCATCGCGGCGACGCTCGCGAACTGGGGCGTGCGCTGGGTCTTCGGGATGGTGGGTCACTCGAACCTGGGCCTGGCCGATGCGATTCGGCGCCAGCAGGCGGCCGGGACGATGGGCTACGTCGGGATTCGCCACGAGGGCGCGGCGAGCTTCGCCGTCTCGGCGTACGGGAAGCTGACTGGCCGCCCCGCAGCCTGCCTCTCCATCGCCGGACCGGGTGCCACGAACCTGCTCACCGGTCTCTGGGACGCCAACGTCGATCGCGCCCCCGCGATAGCGCTCACGGGCCAGGTCGACACCCAGGTGCTCGGCCCGGGTGCGTTCCAGGAAGTCGACCTGCAGGCGGCCTTCGGCAAGGTCGCGCAGTGGAGCCAGCCGGTACTCCGACGAGCCGTCACGCCGAGCTGGGCAACCTCGCCTGCAAGACGGCGCTACTGAACCGCGGTGTCTCGCACCTGATTTTCCCCGACGAGGTGCAGACGCTCGCCGCGCCGAAAGGAGCCCGGCCCGGCAAGCCTGACGGTCGGATCGCCCGGCTCCAAATCCATCCGCCGGATGCGGCGCTGGCGGAAGCCGTCGAACGGCTGCGCAAGACGAAGCGACCGGTGATCATCGTCGGCCACGGCGCGGGGTTTGACATGCCCGGAGTCACCGAGCTGGCGGAGAAGCTCGGCGCCCCAGTGATCACGACGTTCAAGGGCAAGGGACTGATCTCGGACGACCACCCGCTGGCCGGCGGCGTCCTCGGCAGGAGCGGCACGCCGATCGCGAGCTGGTTCATGAACGAGGCCGATCTGTTGCTGGTGCTGGGCGCCAGCTTCTCGAACCACACCGGGATCACGCCGAAGAAGCCGACGATCCAGGTCGATTTCGACGCGATGACGCTCGGCAAGTTCTTCGCGGTCGACGTCCCCGTCTGGGGCGAACTGAGCGTCACCGTGGCGCGCCTGAAGCAGGAGCTGAGCGGGGGCACCGACGCCAAGGATCAGCGCGACGAGGTCGCGGCGCGCTGGAAGATCTGGCGTGAGGAGAAGCGCAAGCGTCTCGCGGACGACCTGGGACGCGGCATCGCATCGGCCGTCGTCTTCGACGCCCTCAACGGCTGTGTCCCCGAAGACGCGATCATCGCCGTCGACGTCGGCAACAACACGTACTCGTTCGGACGCTATTTCGAGTGTCGTAGGCAGGCCGTGCTGATGTCCGGCTACCTCGGCTCCATCGGGTTCTCTTTCCCCGCGGCCATGGGAGCCTGGGCGGCGACCCAGGAGGACGAGCCGCGCTTCAAGGGTCGCCCCGTCGTTTCGATCTCTGGGGACGGTGGTTTCGGCCAGTACATGGCTGAGATGCTGACCGCCGTGAAGTACGGCATGAACATCACCCACATCCTCTTGAACAACTCGCAGCTCGGCAAGATCAGCAAGGAGCAGCGCTCGGGGCAGTGGGAGGTGTGGCAGACGTCGCTCCACAACCCGAGCTTCGCGGAGTACGCGAAGCTGTGCGGGGCTTTCGGCGAGCGCGTGACGAAGGCGAGCGATGTCGAGGCCGCGGTCGAGCGGGGCCTCGCCCACGACGGACCGGCCTTGATAGAGATCGTGACGGACGCCGAGCTGGTCTAGATCAAAAGGCGAGCCCATCGGATTGAGGCTCCGCCGACAGCGTGTCGCGTTCTCTCGAGCTAAGGACGGCAGCCACGGAGGCACAGAGTCACTGAGAACGGACTGCTCGGACCGTGTTCGCTATCCGAATCGAGGGAAATCCGCCCCTACGTCATCCTGAGGAGACTCAGCGAACAAGTGCGACCGAAGGATCCGCGAGCCCCTCGCCGTGAAAGCAGCTGACGATCGACTGCGACCGTCCTGGATCTCGAAATCTCGAAGAAAGTCGGGTCACGTTGTTCGGTCGCCCTCCTGGAGACGTTAGTGACTGATAGGACCCGAGAGTGGGTTCCTTAAGACCTGAGGAGGGCGCGATGAAGTCGTTGTGGAGTCTGGTGATGGTCGGAGTCTGGCTGGCCCAACCGGCCGTCGCAGCCCAGGGCTACGATCGAAGTGGGCGCAGGGATCCCTTCGTGGCGCCGGGCAGCCTCGAAGGGTCGAAGCGGGCGTGCCCGGCGCACGGGCTCGACGCAGCCCCGGTTCGCGAGGTTGCCCTGCGCGGGATCGTGCGGACGGAGACGGGCGGTGTCGCGCTACTCAGCACCGCTGAGGGCACGGGGATCGTCGCTCGGGAGGGGGACCGACTGTGCGACGGGCTCGTCGAGGCCGTCGGTCCTGCGAGCGTGACGCTGCGTGTGGATCCCGAGACGCCCCCGGTCGGCGGCTCCCGTCGAGACGTACGTCTCGAACTGCACCCCTGAAACCAAAGACGCGGCTCCTGTGGCGCTTCGTCGCGGCTATGATGCCGGGCGAACGGAGCCGCGATGGTCCAAGAAGAGGGTGCCAGGAGCGACTCGTCGCGACGGCTCCTGGAGCGCGCCAAGGCCGGCGACGGTGAGGCCCTCGACACGCTCTACGCTCGGTACATACCTCGCCTGAGTCGCTTCGGGCGCGGGAGGCTCCCCGCCTGGGCGCGCGAGCGGCTGGAGACCGAAGACCTCGTCCAAGAGACACTGGTGCACACCCTTGGTCGCATCGAGAGCTTCGAGCGGCGCTGGGAAGGTGCGCTGCAGGCCTATCTTCGCCAGGCGCTGCTCAATCGGGTTCGGGACGAGGTGCGCCGAGCCGGGCGCCGCCGAGCTTCCCGTCGACGAAGCGGATCCCGCACCATCTCCGTTGGAAGAGGCGGTGGGGAGCGAGGCGGTCGCTCGCTACGAGTCGGCGCTGGCCCGGCTCGGTGAGGACGATCGTGCGGCGATCGTCGCCCGGGTTGAGCTGGGCTGCAGCTACAAGGAGATCGCCGAGGCGCTCGCTCGCCCTTCCCCTGACGCGGCGAGGATGGCCGTGAGCCGTGCGCTGGTCCGGCTGGCCGAGGAGATGTCGCGTGGCTGATGACGATGTCTTTGTCCCGGCAGCGGCGTCGATCTCCGACGGCGAGGCGGTCGACTGGTCGTCGTTCGACGCGGTGGCCGGAGATGCTCGGCAGGAGCGCCTGATCCAACAGCTCCGCATCGTGGCGGAGATCGCCGACGTCTACCGACGCACGCACCTCGCCTCGGAGGGCACTGAGAGGGCGCCCTCGCGCTTCAGGCATCTCCGCGATCTCGAGCCGCTGGCGCGCGGGGGCTTCGGAGATGTCTATCGCGCCTGGGACCCGCAGCTCGAGCGCCAGGTCGCGCTGAAGCTGCTGCGACCGGCGCTCGGGATGGAGGCCGACGAAACGCTCAGGGAAGGTCGGCTGCAGGCAAGCGTGCGCCATTCACACGTGGTCACGGTCTATGGGGCGGACCGTTTCGATGGTCGCACCGGTATCTGGATGGAGCTGATCCAGGGGCAGACGCTCGCGGACCTGGTCCGCGAGCGAGGCACGCTCGGCGCCGGAGAGGCGATTGTCATCGGACTCGACCTGTGTCGCGCGCGCGCCGCCGTTCACGCGGCCGGTCTCGTCCACAGGGACGTCAAGGCTCAGAACGCGATGCGCGAGCGGGGTGGGCGCATCGTCCTCATGGACCTCGGCCTCGGGCGAGCGGTGCGGGACGATGCGCCAACGGAGCTGGCCGGCACGCCCAGCTACATGGCGCCCGAGCTGGTCCTCGACGCGGTCCCTGCGAGCGTTCGCTCGGACATCTACGCGCTCGGCGTGCTGCTCTTCCATCTCGTGACGGGCGCGTTCCCCGTCGAGGGCCGAGACCTCGCGGCGCTCCGAGCGGCGCACGGGGAGGGGCGCCGCCGTCACCTACGCGACGCGCGGCCCGATCTCCCGAGCCGTTTCGTGGCTGTCGTAGAGCGCGCGCTGGCATCACATCCCGAGGATCGCTACGCCAGCGCGGGCGCACTCGAAGTCGCGCTCTCGCAGGCCGTCGAGCCCTCGGTCTCCGGCGCCGCGAGCCAGGCTCAGCCGGAGGAGCGCGCCGCGCCGGCCGGACGAACCCGCCCGCCCTGGATCCTCGCGGGGCTCACCGCCCTCGCGGTGTGGGCCGTTTCCACCCAGCGAGGGCCGCCGAGTGCAGCGTCGAGCGAACTGCCTCGCGCGGACGCCGGGATGTCGGTCGAAGAGGGCGCGCGCTCGACCCTTGCGCCGAGCAACGCCTCGTCGGAAGAAACGGCCTCCGCGAGGTCAGGCGGGGCTGGCGCGCCGGGTGATCCCTTCGTCGCTCCGATCGATCCGTCGGGGCGACTCGAGGAGCGGGCGGCTGGAGAGGCGACAAACGCTGACGCGTACGGCATCCAGCTCGCCTGGGCAGCCACTGACGAGGGACTGCGCCTCGAGCATCGCGCGACCCGCGCGCTCTGGCTGTACGTCCTCGGCAGGGACGATCAGGGCCAGCCAGCTCTCCTTTTCCCGCTCCCCGGGGTCGAGCCAGAGAGCCCGCTGGCTGGCCGCGAGCGGCATCGGCTTCCGGCTCGGTTGGGTGGCGGAGAGGCCGCCTGGACCGCCGCCGAGGTGCGAGGGGGGCTGCTCGTGATTGCCAGCCCCGGTGCGCTGGTCGGGTTCGAGAACGAGATCCGCGCTCTCCGCCTCCCGCGCACCGGCCCGGTGCGGCGGGTTCCACTTTCGAGCGAGACGCTGGCTCAGCTTCAGACCGCCCTCGACGCCGCCGGAGCTGGCGCCTCGGCCTTCGGGCGCCCCGGGCGCCTGTTCGACCTGGCCCGGCCGGCGACGGACCACCAAGAGCTCGTCCGCGGCGTGTGGATCCGTCGCGTGGAGTGGTCTGGGAGGAACGCGGCACCCAGCCGCGAGTGAGGTCCTGGCTCCGGCCTCGGATGCGAATGAGCAAAGAGCGGCGCGAGTCATGGCCGTCAGGGGGCGTCGCTCGATCCCGAAAGCCGCCGTGGTAGCTTGACCCCCAGCCAATCAGAGGGAAGCGATGGAACGAATCCGAAAGAAGGTCTACGACCTGCTCGAGCCTCAGGAAGGCGACGTCGGGATCGAGCGGGCGATCAATGCCTCGCTCATGGCGCTGATCATCCTGAACGTCATCGCCGTAGTGATCGAAACGATGCCCGAGGTAGGGGCGGTCTACGCAGCACAGTTCGCGGCCTTCGAGCTGTTCTCCGTGATCATCTTCACGGCCGAGTTGGTGGGGCGACTCTGGTCGTGTCCCGCCGATCCACGTTTTGCCGGGCCTGGGAGGCGGCTGCGTTTTCTTCGCACGCCGCTCGTCCTGATCGACATTCTGGCGATCGCGCCGTTCTACCTTCCCTGGATCTTTCCCCTCGACGGCAGGATGGTCCGGGTCTTCCGGATCGTCCGCTTGCTGCGTCTGTTCAAGCTGGCGCGCTACATGGAGGCGCTGCGCGCCGTCCAAGTCGTCATCCGCTCGAAGAAGGAGCAGCTATTCATCACGGCGATGATGGGCTTCATGCTGCTGCTGCTCGCTTCGAGCCTGATGTATGTCATCGAGAACGCGGCGCAGCCCGAGTTGTTCTCGAGCATTCCGTCCGCGATGTGGTGGGGCGTAGTGACCCTGACCACAGTCGGCTACGGGGATACCTTCCCGATCACACCGCTCGGTCGTTTCCTGGGCGCGTGCATCCAGATCCTGGGGGTAGGCCTGTTCGCGCTGCCGGCCGGGATCATCGCCGGCGGCTTCGCCGAGCACCTCGAGAAGTCGGCGGACCCAAAGATGTGTCCTCACTGCGGCAAGCCCCTCGCGTGACGTGCCGGCCGCGATTCGGCGAACCTACTCGCGTGCGAACTTCGCCAGCACGAGGCCGGCGACGACCCAGCCGCTGAAGTCGTAGACGGCGAGCAGCAGGTGATAGTCCCACGGCTGTGCGTACCAGATGGGGCGGCCGAGGTTCGACCAGAACGCCGCCACCGAGCCGATGCAGGCCGCCATTCCAAGGGCCCCTCCATAGCTGGCGGTTCCGAGGCGCTGCAACACCATTCCCATGAACAGCGCGCTCAGCCACGTGTGGATGAATCCAGGGAGCATCGGATCCATCGGGGTGCGTCCCTCTTTGGTGAGGAGGACCGTCGCGATCGGTCCCGCCTCGGCTAGCTTCATCGCCTCCTCCTCGGTCGAGGCTGCGGGGTGGGGTAGCACGTAGGCACGGCACGTGAGAGCGCGACTTCGTCAGGTGCGGCCGCGATGATGGTCCAGGGAATCGGGTTGATGCCCCAGAACACGAAACCCCAGAAGAACATCGCAACGGCGGCGAGCGTCGTGCCGATCAACAGCTTCTTCATCGTCTCTCCTCTGCGGCCATCTCCGCGGGCCGCCTCTCATAGCTACCTTCCATGACCTTGTCGCGGCCGTCGGTGGTGTCGCGCCACAGCGACCAGACGTAGTGATCGGCGTCGGTGAACTCGAGCGTCTCGATGTACTCCTCCCGCCCCTTGGGACCGTGCACGGACAGGCGAGAGGTCATCGTGTCGCCCTCGAAAGTCGTGACGTACTCGAACAGGTCCAGCCCCATCTCGATGGAGACGAAGATGCCCCTGATCTCGTCGGATTCGGGGTGGAAGTACCAGAGCCCCTCGCTGGTGAGCTTGGGCCCTTCGGGCGAAGGGAAGTAGGCGGTGGCCCGGAGCGCCCGTTTGCCGACGCCCCACTCGAAGACCTGGTAGGTGTCTCCGAAGTACCAGCGCCCGCCCACGAGGCGGTCGAAGGCTGCGAGCGGCTGAGCGTCAGCCTCGGCGGCCTGCACGAGCGGAGGCGGCGTGAGTCCGACGGCAGCCGCCAGAGCGTACGCGATCGCGAGACCCCCGTTCCTCACGAGGCCCTCCCTTGGAGCGGCCAGTTGGAGGCCTGTGACTTCTTGGGGGTCATCAAGGGCCCGAGCACGCCGAACATCGCATAGAGAAGCCGGGTACCGAGCGCGGGCCTCCCGTTCTCGACGATCTCCTTGAGCGTCTTGACGATGAAATCGCCGCCGCGGGACATGTCCTTCGCGGTCTTGGTGTCCGCCGCGATGTCCTCCGAGGTGAGGGTGAACTCGACGCCTCCCTCGATCTCCTTCAGGTCGTAGGTGACCCTGCAATAGGGATCGTCGTAGGGCGTGAACTTCATCGTGTGCGAGAGGCGGGTCGGGGGATCGCACTCGAGGATCTCGCCCACCACGCTCGTGTATTTGTTGTCGGGAGTTCGCATCTGGATCGGGGCTCCGGGCGCGAGGCCAATCGTGTGCATCTTCGCGTTGAACATCGCCTGCTGCGGCTCGTCGGTCTTGGTGATCTCACGCCACACGTCCTCGATTCGGCCTCTGATCACGATCTTCGACACCAGTCGGAGTGTGTCCGCCATGCTTTTTCCCCTTCTTCTTTTTCTTCTGTTTCTTGCTGCCCTCGACCCGATACTTCAGGTCCACCATTCGGCCGGCCCAGAGCGAGCTGTACTCGGTGGTCCAACGGTCGTAGATCATCTGGATGGGCACGGCGTTGTGGTAGAGGCGACGCCTGCGCCCCTCTTTCCGAGAGATGAGCAGGTCCACTTCTTCGAGCATCCGGATGTGCCGCATCACCGCGATGCGCGTCGTGTCGAAGCATGCCGCGACCTCTCCAACGGTGCAGCCCGGGTCGTTCTTCACGATGTCGAGGATGCGGCGCCGCACCGGGCTACCCAGCGCGTCGAACACCGCACCCATCGAATCCATATGTAAGAAATATATTACATATCGATTCGATGTCAAGGGGAACTTCCCCTCCCTGGTTCGGACGCCCCATCCGAGGTAGTCGTGGGCGACATGGGCTCGCAAGCTCGAATTGGAGTGGGGTGGCTCGCGGGAGGTTCCTTTCGTCAAAACTCAGGTTGATCCGGTCCTTGCGACCCCTCGGAACTGATCCATCCACCCCCTGCCGTATTCGGTCTCGGCCAGAAGCGCGTTGTGAGTCCGACACATCAGCCGAAGGTTGCCGGGACGGTGGTCGCCACCCCCGGCCGTAGGGGGCATCGTGATGATGAAACTCCAGGCGTTTCCGGGCCCCGCACCGCCTGCCCTGAGCATCCACGAAGCAGCAGCGCCCGCCGTCCCGCGCGTGAACTGTCCGTCGCACGGCCGCAGGGACGTGGCGTGAAACCGCCCGTGTGTTCGTCTGAGCCAGCGTCTTGCGCGGCTTTTTCGTCTTGTCGAAGCGCCTGGCCTCGAGCCGCTCCAGCTTCTCGCTGACGACCCGTTCGAGAACAGTCGCCAGGTCTCTACCGGGCACCGAGGCACTCATCAGAGCCTGGAGCCGCTCCAGCTTCTCGCGAAACTCAGCGCTTGCGGTGAACTGGACCTTGTGGCGTTCCGGTGCGAGCGACTGGACCTCGGCCCGTCGAGCAGGTGCCGCCGCCCGCGGTGCCACTCGAACACGGTCCGGTTGCTGGAGAAGGGGACCAACTGGGTCCGGACCCAGTTGTGGGGCCGGGCGTGTGGGCAGCTTCCTCATGGTCGAGGGGACATCCGGCTGCGGCTGAAGCTCCGCCAAAAGCTCCTCGATCTCCCGCTTGGAGCGGTGAGTCGCCCGCTTCAGCAGCTCGTCTCTGTTCTCCGGCGTCATATGTGGAATGAGCTTCCCGATCCCGCTCAGATGGATCTGCCCATCGGCGAGCATCACGAGGAGTTCTGGGTGCCCGCGGGCCGCACGGGCGACGCGGATCCGGAGATAGGCGACGTCTTCGGAGAGATGAAGCCGCTCTGTGCAGTAGGCAAACATTGAAGACGTAGCCTCTCGTGCATAGAGCCTGCGCTCGTCGACCTCTGCGATGTGGGCGATCAGCTCGGCTTCGACGCGTCGTGAGTCTCGAAGCAAGGCGGACAAGCGTCGCAGCAGATCGTCGTCCGAGAGTGTGGCGAGCTTGTTCGTGATCTTCATACACTCAATATAGGAAGTGCTTTTTCGAGGCCCTTGCATGCGGCGTGAGGAGAAAACTCCACTGCGATGCCTTCGCAAAACGGATCGGCTGTTTCATGGACGGTCAACACGGTTGAAGCGCCACAGCAATAACTTGAGTTGGGTTGCCTTCGCATCGGCCGATCGGCACCAAAAAGCTGTCAAGTAGAAAATGACAAAAGTAGCTTCAAGGTGCTTATCGACGATGAGTCCTTCGCCATCGAAGACGAGGGGCTGGCGGATCCTTCAGTCGGGTTCTTCGCTGATCTCCTTCAGGATGACGGAGGGGGCTGTGGTCGCTCGTGGGCGCGCGTAGCGTGACCAACCGCCGCGTCCAAGGAGCGGTGGGCAACCGTCGTCCTGCTCATCGGTTTTCCACGGGTCCGGCAGCGTCCACAGCCCAAAGCGCCCCTCGACGATGGCTCCTTTGCCATAGAAGACGAGGGGCAGACGGATCCTTCGGGAGAGCGGCGGTTCACCGACGCTCTCGGTCAGCGCGGCCTACCCCGGAGGGGTGCCCGAGCGCCCCCCCAGACAGAACAGCTCGCCGTCCTGCGAGCCGATCACCAGGCGCCCGGCAGCGATGGCCGGTGATGTTGAGAGTGGCGCGCCCGCGTTGAACTCCTGCAGTGCTTCTCCAGACTCGAGGTCGAGCACGTAGAGGCGTCCGTCGTTTGAGCCGACGTACACCCGACCACCCGCGACGGCTGGAGACGACTCCACACGCGACCGGGTCGTGAACGTCCAGAGGCGCTCCCCGGTCTTCGCGTCGAGGGCGTGGACGCGCTTGTCGCGGCCGCCCAGCACGATCCGGTCGTCCGTCACGGCTGCCGAAGAGTAGAACGGGAAGCGTCGGTCTGGTTGGTAGCGCCAGGCGATGTCGCCGTCCTCCAGCGAGACCGAGAGCACCTCGCTGTCGAACGTTCCGTAGTAGGCGCGTCCGTTACGAATCGCGGGAGACGCCCCGGTGTAGGCGCCCGACTCCACCTGTGCAACCTGCTTGCCGTCGCTCACGCGTATGCCCCGAAAGAACTCGTCACAGCCGGCTATGTAGGCCACGCTATCCACAACCGCCGCCGTGCAGTGGACGGGTCCCTGGCTCTCCGCCTTCCAACGCAGCTGACCGGTCTTGGCCTCGATGGCGTAGAGGAACCCGTCGTACGAGCCGATCAGTACCGCTCCATCGGCGAGGACCGCTGACGACTTGATCTCGCCATCGGTCTCGAATCGCCACGACACTTCGCCACTCGGTCGATCCAGCGCGTAGACGACGCCGGCCAGATCCCCGACGAAGACGGATTTCTCGGAGACGGCCGGTGACGACTCACCGATGCCGTCTTCACTGAGCCGGGTGCGCCAGATCTCGCTGCCGTCGTCGAGCTGAAGCGCCACGAGGTCGCCGTCGAACGTCCCCACGTAGACGGCGCCGCCATCGATCGCCGCGGAGGACTCGATCGACTCGCCGACCACCGTGCTCCAGATCAGCTCCAGCTGATCCGGCAGCGGCGATGGCGCGACTCCCGTGAGGTGGTGACCGCCTCGGAATTGCGGCCAGGAGTCGGGTGCCGACTGCGCGAACAGCGAAGCGCTCACGGCGGTCGAAATCAGAACGATCAGGATGCGAAGGCGCACTCGTAGATCTCCATGGCCCCCTGGGCGTCAAACGGGCGGGGATTGAAGCGACCGGTCCACTGCTGGGCGGCGGCGGTCGCCAGTTCTGCGAGGTCGCCCCGTGCGACGCCGGCTTCCGAAAGTGAGGCCGGCAAGCCGCCCGTGCTCGCCAGCTTCGCCAGGTGGTCCGCCAGTGCGGCGGCCCCCTTCAGCCCGACGAACCGGGCCAGCTCTGCGTAGCGGTCTTCCGCCGCTTGCGTGTTCCAGCGCACCACGTGTGGCAACAAAAGGGAGATCGCCGCACCGTGAGCCGTGCCGTAGCGCTGAGTGAGCGGATTGGCGCAGGCGTGAGTCGCTCCGAGCATCGAGCTCTCGATGGCGACGCCCGCGTAAAACGCCCCGAGCTGCATCGCCGCGCGGGCTCGCAGGTTGCGCGGCTCGTCGAGGGCCCGCTCGTAGGCCACGTTGATGAGTCGAAGCGCGACGCGCGCGTGTCTCTCCGAATGGGCGTTCCGCACGGTCGTCACATACGTCTCCACGGCGTGAGAGAGGGCGTCGTACCCTGCCTGCGCGGTGACGCCACGTGGCTGGCTGACGGTCAGCTCCGGGTCCAGGACCACGAGACGGAAGGCGGCCTTGGGATCGCCGCACGCCATCTTGTCGTGCGTCTCGGCATCAGAGATGAGCGCGTAGCTCTGCGCCTCGCTGCCTGTCCCCGTCGTCGTCGGGACGCCGATCATCGGGAGCATCGGCCGCGCCGCCTTCGCCCAGCCCCAGTAGTCCTGCATCGAGCCGCCGCCCGAAAGCAGAAAGTTGATCGCCTTGGCGCAGTCCATCGAGCTTCCGCCACCCAGGCCGATCAGCGAGTCGATGCCGGCTTCCTGCGCGACCGCCAGCCCGCGTCCGACCATCGCAGTATCGGGATTCTCGTCGAAGTCGTGGAAGGGCAGCGCAGTGACGCCGGCTGCGGCCAGCATCGTGGACGCCCTTTCCACGAATCCGGCCTCGACGAGGCCGGGATCGCTGGCCAGAAGGGTGCGACGAAAGCCCATCTCGCGTGCCCGCGTGCCGAGCTGCCCGAAGCAGCCCGGCCCGTAGATCGTGGGAGGCACCGGCCGCACACCCCTTTCAGCCATCCCTCGATCTTATCCGCTTCCCCTCGGAGGCAGCGGGCTGGAGTGACGGGTCGGAGGAGGGATGGGCCTCTGCCGGTCGTCAATCGGCGCCTACGGGTCGGCGATCGCGAACAGCTTGTTACGCGTGGCGAGGAAGAGTGTCCCGTTGGCAACGACGGGAGTGGAGTAGATCGACGAGCCCATGTTGATCTCGGCGACGACGTGTTCCTCTCGACCCGCCCGGAGGACGACGACGTCTCCGTCTTCGTCTCCGAGATAGACGTGCCCCCCGGCCAAGAGCGGCGACCCCCAGACAGCGGCGAAGGTGTCGTGCACCCACAGAGGAACGCCCGTCTCGGCGTCCAGTGCATGTAGGAATCCGCTGAAATCCGAGGCGTAGACGATTCCATCGGCAACTACGGTCGTCGAGAGGGAGCGGCGAATCTCTTCGTAGTGCCACAAGCGCCCCGTTTCGGTGATGTCGCCCCGCGCTGTCGCGTCGATGGCGTAGAGGTGCCCGTCGCCGTCGCCGTGTTCAGGATCCTGGCCGTTGGCGACGTAGACGCGCCCGCCGTGAATCACGGGCGTTCCGATGACGTTGTTGCGGTTCTTCGGCCACGACGCCTCGGGTGGGTTGGTATCGAACTCCCACAGCTTTGCGCCTGACTTCGCATCGAGGCCTCGCACCCATCCGTCACCCTGCCCCGTCACGACCTGGACGAGACCCCCGATTTCACCGAGGGACGCCGAGCCCCACTGCCCGTGCAAAACGCCGTCGCCGACCGAGTCGTCCCGCCACACGAGCCCTCCGTCCTCGAGGCCCAGCGCGACGAGCGCGGGCGCCTCGGGAGCCGGGATGTGAGCGTGGCTTTCGTCGTGACCGTTGGACGTGCCGACATAAAGAAGCCCGTCGTGGGCGACTGGCGAGCTGGCGGCCATGTTGTGCGCGAAGACCCCCAGCTCCTCGACCAGATCGAAGCGCCAGACGACGTCGGCGTGGATCTCGCCCGTCCTGGGCTCGTCGCGATACGGGCCGTCGTTCTCGCCGTCCCGAAAACCCTCGGTGTCGAGGGCCAGCACCTCGCCACGACTGGTGAGATAGAAGAGGCGATCTCCGATGACGAGCGGAGAGGAGCAGATCCCTACGTAGGGCCAGTCGTTCGGCTGGCCCGCAGCGAGCTTCGCCGAGGTGGACTGCCAGAGGAATCGACCGTCGTTCTCGTCGAATGCGATGAGAACGCCGCGATCGCCGGCCTCCTCGGTATCGTAAAGCGCGTCGTTGTTGGTGCCAACGAACACCTTGCCGTCCGCGACGACCGGGTTGCCGTAGGTCTGCGAGCCGAGCGCAGCCGTCCACCGCACGCCCTGGCCGGAGTCCACGTCCCACGTCGCCGGCACGGCCTCGTCGGAGACCATGTTGCGGGTCGGGCGGCCGCCCCACATCGGCCAGTCCTCTGCCCGTGCCGCGGGAAGCGTGGCCGCAGCGGCCAGGACGATGACGGCGCCCAACCGGGGCGCGGGACAGCGACACGCTCTCTTCATGGCCGCGGAGTCTAGTACGTTCCAGCCGGTGCGTCCGAGCTCTCTGCTACCATGCGCCGGCTTCGTTCGAGGTCCAATGTGAGATGAAGGCGATGGTAGTGGGCGCGCGCGGCCAGCTCGGCGTCGCGCTGACGGCTCTATTGGGGGATCGCCTCGCCTGGTCGGGCGGTCACAGCGAGCTGGACATTGCAGATGCGGCGGCCGTCTCCGCCACCGTCGCGGAGGTGGCGCCCGACGTCATCTTCAACGCGGCGGCCTACAACGCCGTCGACGCAGCCGAGGACGAGCCGACCAGCGCGTTCGCGGTGAACGCGTTCGCCCCGTTGTACCTGGCGAGAGCAGCGGGTGAGCTCGGCGCGCTGGTCGTTCACGTTTCGACGGACTACGTGTTCGACGGTGGCTCGGGACGCGCCTACTGCGAGGCGGACACGCCCGCACCCCGCTCGGTCTACGGGGTCTCGAAGCTGTCTGGCGAGAACCTCGTCGGCGGCTCCGGGGTGGACCACCTCATCGTCCGCACGAGCGGCGTTTTCGCGCTGGGCGGCAGCCGCGCCAAGGGCGGCTCGTTTCCAGAGCGGATCCTGGCTCGCGCGCGGTCGGGAGGGGCTCTTCGCGTCGTAGACGACCAGGTGCTGTCGCCCACCTACGCTCCGGATCTGGCGGCGGCCATCGTCGCACTGGTCGAGCGCGAAGCGCGCGGCCTGGTTCACGTGACCAACTCGGGCGAGACGAGCTGGCACGGCTTTGCGGTCGCGACTCTGGAGCTGGCGGACGTCCGCGCCGATATTGCCAGGATCAGCACCGATGCCCTGGCCGCGGCCGCCGCGCGCCCCGCCTACTCGGTTCTCGAGAGCGACCGTCTCTCAGGTCTCGGCGTCGCGGCGCCGCGCCCGTGGCGCGACGCTCTCGCTGAGATGCTCGGCGAGATCTGAGAGCGCTGGTTGCCCAACGAGTCGCGAGGCGGGGTCGGCGGGCCATCTTGTCAACCGAGTGACAGACGGCTGCTGGCTTCGCTCCGAGAATGTGACGTGTCGACGAGGGGCCCAGCTCGATCGGGGCGCGCGTCGCTGGGCCGACAGGCTCGGCACGCCTCCCTACGGACCGTGCAGAGTGGGTGGTTGTCGGCGCTGAGCGCTGACGAGTGGAGGACTTGATGGACCTGCAAACCGTGACGCGGACGACGCCCTGGCAGGTACCTGAATATCTGACGCTCGAGCGCGACGACTTGGTGGTGGCGCTCGATCCGGAGAAGCCCAACTGGATCGCCACGGATGCCAGGGGCGCACGCATTCTCGGCTGGCTCGACGGCCATCGGTTCCTCGACGAGGTCGCGTCGCTCTACGCCCTCGAGCTGGGCGTCGACAACGCGAAAGCGGCCTGGACGTCGATCGCTTCGTCAGGACCGCCGAGCGTCACGGCTTCGCGGCGAGCGAGCCGTTTGCGGCGCCCGCCTACCCCGGCCGCGCCGGCTCCCTGAGCCCCGGTCTCCGAGAGCTCTGGGTCCATGTCAACGACTCCTGCAACCTCGCCTGCGAGCACTGCCTCGTGATGTCGGGTCCCGAAGGTGACAAGGGCATGCCGCGGGACCGGCTGCTGGCGCTCATCGACGAAGCCGCCTCGCTGGGGGCTCGACGCGTCTATTTCACCGGCGGTGAGCCGTTCCTGCGCCCGGACATTTTCGAGCTGGTCGAACGTGTCACGAGCACAGCCGGGCAGGAGCTGCACGTCCTGACAAACGGGCTCCTGTTCGAGGGAGCGGTCCTCGACGGATTGCGAGCCCAGAACCCGGAGAGATTACGGCTGCAGGTGAGCCTCGACGGTGCCTCGACGGTGCCTCGGCGCGCCGCAACGATCCGGTCCGCGGGGCCGGGACGTTCGACCGAATCGTCCGGGGCATTCGCACGCTGCGAGACGAGGGATTCGCTCCGACGATCTCGACGGTCATCTGGAGCGGGAGCGTCGGCGAGCTCGTGGAGATGATGCGGCTCGTGGCGGAGCTGGGCGCCGCGAGCTGGCATGCTCTGTGGATTCACAAGAAGGGTCGCTCCGCCGAGCTGAACGGCTCCTTCGCTGCACCCGCTCGCATCTACGAAGAGCTGCGCAGGGCCCAGGCGGAGGCTGAGCGCTTGGGGGTAGCGATCGACAACGTCGAGGCGTACCGCCAGCGCGTCAACGGGGCGCCCGGCAGCCGTGTCGATCTCTCGAACGCCGCCGTCTACAGTGTCTGCGTCTACGCGGATGGTCGGGTGTTTCCGAGCGCCGCGACCGTTCAGTATGGCGCCCTGGCACTCGGTCGCTGGGTCGGAGGAAACCTCGACGAGCTTCTGAGACGTCGCTCGCCGGCTGCAGGGCCTCAGCGTCGCCGACAAGCCCGTCTGCAACACGTGTCGCTTTCGCTTCATCTGTGGCGGCGGCGATGTGGAGCACGCCTACTCGTACGGCCTCGGCCAGTCGCCTGGCGGCGGGTCCGGTTCCTTCGAGCACCTGGACCCCTACTGCGACCTGTACCAGGGTCTGATCACGGACGGCATCTTCGACCTGGCTGCTCGGGCGCGCCGCCGCTTCCTCATCGATACCGGCTACGACGCGCCGGTGATCTTCCACGCGATGGGGGAGGGCAACCTGGCCTGCGCGCCGGGCGGCGATCTCGAAGCGTACGATCCGGTGCGGACGACCCACTCCAACTGCGTCGTCCCCCGAGGCATCGACGACGTGCGCTCGCTGGTTCGCGACTTCTACGAGCGAGCCGCCGAGACGCCGCAGGCCGCGTTGTGCTGCCCGATCGACTACGACCGGGCCGACATCGCCCACGTGCCGCAGGACGTGGTCGACCGCTTCTACGGCTGCGGCGGACCGATGAGCGTGGCGGGCGTGCAGCCCGGGGAGACGGTCGTTGATCTCGGCTCGGGAGCCGGGATCGACGTCTTCATCGCCGCCAAGAAGGTGGGTCCCGAAGGGCGCGCCATCGGAATCGACATGACCGATCCGATGCTGGGAGTCGCGGCGAGGAGTGCGGGCCAAGTGGCCGAGGCTCTCGGCTATGACGTCGTCGAGTTCAAGAAGGGCTACCTCGAGGCGGTGCCCCTCGACGACGCCTTTGCGGATCTGCTGACATCGAACTGCGTGATCAATCTCTCACCCGACAAGCCCGCCGTGTTCGCCGAGATGTGGCGCGTGCTGAAGGATCACGGCCGCATCGTCTTCTCGGACATCGTCGCCGAAGACGACCTGCCTGCTGACCTCAGAGTCAACGTCCATCTCTGGGGCGAGTGCATCAGCGGCGCGCTGTCGCAGGACGAGCTCGTGGCCCAGCTCGAGCGCGCCGGTTTCTACGGTCTGCAGGTCCTGAAGAAGGAGCTGTGGAAGGAGGTCGAGGAGCATCGCTTTTACTCGGTGACGGTGCGAGGCTACAAGTTCCGGAAGAAGCGCGGATGTGTTTTTGCCGGCCACCGCGCCGTCTACCTGGGCCCCTACGCCTCCGTCTCGGATGAGGAGGGTCATCTCTTCCCGCGCGAACAAGCGGTAGAGATTTGTACGGACACGCTGGCGAAGCTGCAACACGCACCCTATTCGGGCGCCTTCGTCATCCTGAACCCGAACGGGGCCGAGTCCCAGTACACCACCCCCTGCCGCCCAGATTCGAGCTGCTGCTAGCGCCGTTCCAGCGCGTCGCACGCCTCCGTGTCCCCATGGGTCGAGCAGCGTCCTGAGCGACGAGGCAGAAAAAGGCGGTGGAGGTACAGTGACACGGCTGGTGGACGCGATGGACGAGCGGGGAGGCAGCATGTCGGTCCTGGCGCGCAACAGGACCGCGCTGGCTCTCGCGCTGCTCGCCGCCGGCGCGGCGAGCGCTGCCGGGTCGGATCCTGTGGAAACGACCCGCCCCCCGAACGTCCTCTTCATCTCCGTCGACGACCTCAACGACTGGATCGAGCCGCTCGGCGGCCACCCCCAGGCGCTGACGCCGAACCTGACCCGCCTCGCCAGCCAGAGTGTGCTGTTCACCCGGGCCTACGCCGCCTCGCCGTCGTGCAACCCCTCGCGGACCGCGCTCCTCACCGGCCGTCACACCTACACCACGGGGATCTACTCCAACTACCAGTACTGGCGCGAGGTGCTGCCGGAGGCCGTCACTCTGTCCCGACATTTTGCTGACGGCGGCTGGTTCGTCGCGGGGGCGGGGAAGATCCTCCACAACGACCAACCCGACCCGGATTCCTGGGAGGATTACTTCCCCTCGAAGGAAGAACACATGCCGGACTACGCGCACCCCGTCCCCGAGGGGCCGGTCAGCATGCCCGCCTTCGAGGACATGTACTCGGCCTTCGACTGGGGTCCTCTCGATCTGCCCGACGCCGAGACGGGAGACGCCCGCTCGGTCGAGTGGATCATCGAGCGGCTCCACGAGAAGCGCGAGGAGCCGTTCTTCCTTGCCGCCGGAATCTACCGGCCCCACCTGCCCTGGTACGTCCCAAAGCGCTGGTTCGGTCTCTTCCCGCTCGAGAGCGTCCGGCTCCCGCGCCTGATCGAAGACGACCTCGCTGACGTCCCCGAGCGGGGCCTGGAGCTGGCGCAGCGGGGCGGCGACTACCACGCGCACGTGGTGTCGGCGGGCCAGTGGCACCGAGCGGTGCAGGGCTACCTGGCCTCGGTCGCCTACGCCGACGCCCTCGTGGGACGGCTGCTGGACGCCGTCGAGTCGAGTGGCCACACCGAAGACACGATCGTCGTGCTCTGGTCCGACCACGGGTGGCAGCTCGGCGAGAAGCGACATTGGCGCAAGTTCGCTCTTTGGGAGAACCTGGCCCGCGTGGTGCTGATGATCCGGGCCCCCGAGGGCACCCCCGGGTTGCCCGGCGGGACTCCGGCCGGGGCGCGCTCGCCGCGCACCGTCTCGCTCGTCGACCTCTACCCGACGCTGATCGAGCTGGCGGGCGCGCCGGAGCGGCCTGGCCTCGACGGACGCAGCCTGGCCCCGCTGCTCGCGGACCCGCTGGCCGCGTGGGACAACCCCGCGATCACGACGTACGACTTCGGCGAGTACTCGGTGCGCAGCGAGCGCTGGCGCTACCTCCGCTACATCGATGGCAGCGAGGAGCTGTACGACCACGCCACCGACCCCGAGGAGTGGACGAATCTGGCCGGGCGCAACGAGTATGCGGACGAGATCGCCGAGCTGGCCCGCCACATCCCGAAGCAGCCAGCCGCACTGGCGGATACTTCGTACGAGCTGGCGGCCCATCACATCCCACCGCTGCGCAGCGTGGAGGACTGGCGAAGCCGCCGGGAGGGCAGGCCCCCGCAGTGAACGCGCGGTCCGCAATCATCGGCGTCGAGGGAAGCTGGAAAGGAGCGGCTTCCCGCGGGTATAGGATGCCGCGGCTCAGCTGACCAGCGAGGCTTCATGCTCAGGTGTGCGATCGGTGCCGTCGTCTGCTGCGCCGCCACTTCTCTCGGAGCCGGCGACTGGCCGGGATGGCGCGGCCCCGACGGGACCGGCGTGTCGTCCGAGACGGGGCTGACGCTTCAGTGGGACGCCGAGCGCAACGTCGCGTGGAAGACGGCGATTCCGGGCCGCGGCCATTCCTCCCCGATTGCCTGGGGTGGCCACGTCTGCCTGCACGCCCGCACCGGAGAGGTTCGCCACCAGGGCGGTCGAATGCCCAAGGCGGCCACCTTCTTGGCGTCGCCGATCGCGGTCGACGTCGTCATCCTGCTGCCGAGCCTCGACGGCGACACCTTCGCGCTGAAGGCCGGCGCGGAGCATGAAGTCATCGGCGTCAACTCTCTCGACGAGTCGAGCTACGCGTCTCCGGCGGTGGCGTCGAGGCGCATCTACCTCCGCGCCGAGAGCCATTTGTTCGCCATCGCCGCGCCCGCCCCCTAGCCGGCCGACCCCCACTCGGACTCTTGAGGTGGACGTGGCGGCGCGGCGGCACTAGCCTGACGCCCAAACTTCGGACCAGAGGGAGGCGCTGATGCGCAAGGTGTTCGTTCTCTCGGCGTTGGGGGTCGTCGCGACCGTCGGAGCGGTGTCACTGCTTGTGCCGGCCGTCCTTTGGAGCCTGGTCGTATTCGTCCCGCTGATCAGCCTCGGGGTTTGGGACATGCTCCAGACGCGTCGGGCGGTGCTGCGCAACTTCCCACTGCTCGGCAATTTCCGCTACATGTTCGAGGCGATTCGGCCCGAGATCGCGCAGTACTTCATCGAGTCCAACACGGACGGTGTGCCGTTCAGCAGGGAGCAGCGCTCGGTCGTCTACCAGCGCGCGAAGCAGGTCCGCGACACGGTTCCGTTCGGCACGCTGAAGGATGTGTATGCCGTCGGATACGAGTGGGTGAACCACTCGATCCGACCCATCCACGTCGGATCCGACGGCCTGCGTGTCGACGTCGGAGGGCCAGACTGCAGCCAGCCCTACAGCGCGAGCATCCTGAACATCTCGGCGATGAGCTTCGGTTCGCTCAGCAAGAACGCCATCCTCGCGTTGAGCAGGGGAGCGAAGCGAGGGGGCTTCGCTCACAACACCGGCGAGGGTGGCATCAGCCCCTACCACCTCGAGGGTGGAGGCGATCTCATCTGGCAGATCGGGACGGGCTACTTCGGTTGCTGCCGGTCCGCCGGAGTCTTCGACGCCGACCGGTTTGCCGAGCGCTCGAAGCTGCCTAACGTGAAGATGATCGAGGTGAAGCTCTCCCAGGGCGCCAAGCCGGGGCACGGGGGCATCCTTCCGGCGGCCAAGCTGACGCCCGAGATCGCCGGGATTCGGGGCGTGCCGCTCGGCCGGGACGTGCTGTCCCCTCCGGGCCACTCGGCCTTCGGGACGCCGACGGAGATGATGCGTTTCATCGCGACGCTGCGCGAGCTGTCCGGGGGGAAGCCCGTCGGCTTCAAGCTCTGCGTCGGCAAGCGGCGCGAGTTCCTCGCGATCTGCAAGGCGATGCGCAGCACGGGGATCACACCGGACCTCATCACGGTCGACGGTGGCGAGGGCGGCACCGGCGCCGCACCTCTCGAGTTCTCGAACCACATCGGCGCTCCGCTGATGGAGTCCCTGATGTTCGTACACAACGCGCTCATCGGCTTCTCGCTGCGGGACAGAATCCGCGTGTTCGCAAGCGGCAAGGTGATCACCGCGTTCGACATGATCAAGCGACTCGCGCTCGGCGCCGACGCGTGCGGCTCGGCCCGCGGGATGATGCTCGCACTCGGCTGCATTCAGGCGCTCAGCTGCAACACGAACAAGTGCCCAGTGGGAGTCGCGACTCAAGATCCCAATCTGGTCGTCGGCCTGGTGCCGGAGGACAAGACGGCACGTGTATTCGGCTACCACAAGGAGCAGTTGGAGACGGTCGCGGAGATGTTGGGGGCGATGGGAATCTCGACGCCCGGGGCGCTGTTTCCATGGCACATCATGCGTCGCACCGGTCCGAATGAGGTCAGGCACTACGGCGAGCTCTACGAGTCTCTGGAAGAAGGAGCGTTGTTGCGCGATCCGCTGCCCGCCTCGTTCGAGCGCGCGCTTCGGGCCGCTTCGGAGACGACGTTCGAGCACGTCGCGTGAGGGGTCGAATCGTGGAGGTCCGCCGATGAGCTCGAGAGCCATTCTGCTGTTTCTGGCGCTGTCGTCGACTGCGTGTGCGGTGTCGGAGCAGGTGGGTCGCCTGCAACCGCCCGGCAATCCGAGGTACCACACCGACAGCGAGCTGGGCGAAGTGGCCTTCCACTTCGACACTACGTACAACAAAGCCCTCGTCTTCGGAAGAACACTGGCGCTGGGACTGCTCGCGCTGTGGGTGTTCAAGGCTGGGGCGGGCCGGAGTCTCGTGCTGACGATGATTGCGATCGCGGTGCTGGGAGCGGCGGTGTGGCTGCTCGTCCCGGATCTGCCGACGCTCGGGCGCTACGAGGTGCGCGCCGGAAAGAACGGGCTCGAACTGTCGATTCCCCCGGAACCGCCGCGACACATCGAGTGGAGCGAGCTGGAGGAGATGCGCATCAGCGGCCACGAGTGGATCGGCACGCGCAGCCCGATGCGTGGCGGTGCGGATTTCGGAAGACTCGCGGAGTGGCAGACGATGGAGCTACGCCTGGCGGGTGGCGAGGAGATCGTCGTCGACCTCGAACGACTCAGCGTGGAGCATCGTCAGAACTGCTGGCGCGCCATCGCTGCGCATGCCCAGCTCACCGAAGACAGGCCGAGCTCTCCGCTCCCGTTCCCGATTCCGGGTCCGGGCTAGGAGTGTGCGCGGCAGTAGTTCAGCCCGGGTGTGTCATCGTGCCTTGTGACCCGAGAGATCATCTTGCCTGGGTTAAACGGCAGTAGTGGGCTCGCGGACGAGTGCTCGCGAGGGAGGACGGGCGGATCCAAGGCCGGGTGGTGGTCATACCCAGACCATCTTCTGATTGAGTCTCCTGAGGTTGAGCGCCAAGCAAACGAGATTCCACTCGGCGCTGGTTTTCTCAAGCCCTCGAAGGCTGAAGGATTGGAAACCAAGCACAGCCTTGATCCATCCGAATGGCGGTTCGCCGAGTTTGCGCCGCTTGTACCACTTGCGACCACGTTTCGTCTTGAGCTTCGCCTTCATGCGGAGCGTCGCTTCGAGCTTCGAATTCGACGTTGGTGGAGAGTCTTTCTTTTCTCTCCCCAGAGCCACGAAACCGTCGATTCCGGTACGTTCCAAGTGCAGTAGGTTCTTTTCGGAACGGTAGCCGGCATCGGCCAGGGCACGCTTGGGCTTCTCACCGGTGTTGGCTTGAGCCGTTTTCAGCATCGGCTCGAGCTGACCGACATCCGCAGCGTTGTTGGTCAACCCGGTCGCAACGATCAGCTGCGATTTCTCGTCGACGGCGGCTTGGGCATTGAAGCACTGCTGGTAGCCACTCGAATCCTTCATGATGCGGCTTTCGGGATCGGTGAAGTTGTCCTGCTTCTTGTCCGGAGGTACGCCAAATCTCCTTTTGAACTTTGGCCCTCGCTTCGATTCCTTGTCATCCCCTGGCCGACGTCCGGCCTGCTGATCTTCTTCCTTCTGACGGGCCTCCAGACGTGCCTTCGCTGCTTGGATTTTCTTGAGCCGTGAATCTCGGCGCGCCAGCTCTTCTGGCAGTTCGTCGCCACGAAAATCAGGACCAAACTCGACGTCTTCCGCAGCATCTTCTTGTTTCGCAAGAGCGGTGATAGCCCGAATCTCTCGACGGAGCTGTTTCTCCGTTTTCTTCATACGCTCGTAGCTCATCGCCTTGTGCTTGCTGGCATTCGCCTTGACCTTCGTTCCATCCAGAATCAACGTCCCAAGCTTGACCAAACCCACTTCTTGAGCCAGACGCACGACTTGGACGAATACAGATCGAAACTGGGACAAATGGTCACAACGGAAATCACTGATCGTCCGGTGTGCCGGGAAATTGCCTCCGCTCAAATAACGGTATGCGACATCCTCTTCCAGCTTCTTCGCGATCCCACGAGACGAAAACGTCCCTGTCGCATAGCCGTAGATCAGAACCTTCAGCATCATTCGAGGATCGAATCGTCGGTTCCGACGTCCATCGCCCTCGTAGCGCTCGTAGAAAGCACGCACATCCATCGCCTCCACCGTATCCGAGATGAAAAACGAAAGATGACCCTCCGGAAGCCAGTCTCGTGGATTCGACGGAAACAAACTCGATCGGTCAGGACTGTACGGACGGAAACTCGTTCCCATAACTTCAAAAACGCTCATTCACCCGATTTCGTTCCTGCCGCGCAGACTCCTAGTGGCCCGTAACAGGGCGCTCGAGTTTGTTGCTAATCGCTCCCGACAGATAGAGAAAATCCCCCGAGATCACGCCGGGATTGAAAGGGAGCCCGAGATCGCTGCCTTCGGGTGCGACGATCCGCCGCTCCGCCGATCCTGCCGGGCTCGCGAGGACCGCCAGTAGGACGAATGCCAGAAGCGGTCGCATGCTTCCCTCCAAAGGCACTAGCGCTCCGAACCCGCAACCGGCTCGAGCGGCCTGGACCGATCCGTGAGATTCACGACCCGGGCCTGAGCCGCCTCGACGAGAGCTTCCGGGCTCAGAATGATCTCCTGCCCCCAGACACCTGCGCCGACGCCGAGGCGATCCTCGAGCATCAAGGCGCCATCCACGAGCGAGGTGAAGCCCGGCGGCTGCCAGTGAAAAGGCGGTACAGAGCCGATCGCATAGCCCGTCGTTTCCTCGACGACTTCGGGCGCGGCCAGGCGGATGTTGCGTGAGCGGAGCGCTCGCTTGAGCAGACCGGAGACCGCGCTCTTGTTGGCTGCGACCATGACCAGAGCCCGGTCGCCGTCGCCGGTCTCGAAGATCAGCGTCTTCACCATCTGATCCTCGCGGAATCCCAGTGCGCGGGCCACGTTGGCCGCTCCCTTCTCGGTCTCTGCGGGAAAAGTGCGCGACTCGTACGCGATTCCGAGAGCGTCGAGGTGGTCGTGTGCGGGCAGCACCACGGGGTTGTATCACGCGACGAGCCGCGATGCCGGCTTGCCCGCCGGTCCTCGCTGGTTCAGGCTTGGCCCGATGAGACGTCGCGACTTCAACCGGGTCCTCGCCGCGGGCATGCTCGATTGGATGCCGTGACGCTTACGGCTTCCCCTGAGGTGCTGCTCGCTCGTCTCTCGTCGCTGGGCATCACGGTCGAGCGCCACGAACACCCACCGCTACGGACAGTGGAGGAAAGCCGCCGATTGCGCGGGAAGCTCCCAGGCGCTCACTGCAAGAACCTGTTTCTCAGGGACAAGAAAAAGCAGTCCTGGCTCGTCGTGACGCTCGAGGATCGTGAGGTCGATCTCGTGCGACTTCAGAGGCTCATCGGTTCTGCGCGGCTCTCGTTCGGCCGGCCCGAGCGACTGAAGGAGGTGCTCGGCATCGAGCCCGGCGCCGTCAGTCCGTTTGCGATCGTCAACGACTCCGAGCGCCGCGTCACGGTCGTCCTGGACCTCGCGATGACGCGTCTGCCGCTTCTGAACTTCCATCCCCTCGTGAACACGCAAACGCTCACCATCGCAACCCAGGACCTTCGCAGATTCCTGGTCGATTGCGGCCACCGCGTGATCGAAGTCGAGTTCTCGTAGACACGATCAACGGAAGGCCACGGAGGCACAGAGACACATGAGGAACGGCTGGCTCGACCCTTCGCCACCCCGATCGCTTGCGTATCTGGTCGTTCGGGGTCCGCGGCCGCTAGCTTGTCAAAGTTGATTCCTAGCGTGGAGCTTGATCGGAGCCTTGCCGCATCTCCGTGCGTTCTCGGTGCCTCTGCGCCTCTGTGGCTGCCGTTGATCGGCGGCGGCGAACCACAGGCCCTAAAGCTGACACCTCGGGCAGTAGTGGCTCGAGCGCTGGCCGATCACTTTTTTCTTGATCGCGCTTCCACATCGGGGGCACGGGTGGCCCGTTCGGCCGTAGACGCGTCGCTCGTCCTGATACCCGCCGTCCCGTCCATCGGGCTGGACGTAGTCGCTGATGCTCGAGCCGCCGGTAGCGATCGACCGCTCGAGCACCGCGACGATGGCCGGAGCGAGTCGCTCACACTCGACCCGGGTGACACGACCGGCCGCGCGTGTCGGTCGCACGCCGGCGAGGTGGAGAGCCTCGTCGGCGTAGATGTTCCCGATACCCGCGAGCACCGACTGGTCGAGCAGCAGGCTCTTGATGGAGATGCGGCGGCCTCGTCGCGCCTCGAACAGAGACTCGGCGTTCGCGGCCAGGGCGTCGAGGCCCAGACGATCGAGTCGTGGGGACGCCTCGTCCGGCTCGAGGAGCTGGACCTTGCCGAACTTGCGCGCGTCACGAAAGAAGACCGCCGGGCCGCCGTCGTCGAACCACAGTCGAAGGTGTGTGTGTCGGTCCGGGCGAAACGCCGCCTTTTGCAGCTCCGGGGGCAGGGCCGCGGCGGCCGTGCCCAGCAGCAGCCGAACGCTCGCAGCGCCCTCGCCGAAGAGCTGGCCCGTCATGCCGAGATGGAGAAGCAGTCTGCGATCGTCGTCGAACCGTGCCACCAGATACTTGCCGATCCTGTCAAGGTGGAGCACCTCGCGCCCGGGCAGGTGCGCCTCCAGCCGCCGCGGTGGTGTCAGGAAAAAATAGCTGTCCACGGTCGTCTGGACCCGGGCGATCCGGCGCCCCTCGAGCAGCGGCGCGATCTGGCGCCGGGTGGTCTCGACCTCGGGCAACTCCGGCAAGGGACGACTGCGTTCCGATTAGCGAAGGGCCACGGCTCGCCGCGGCGCGCTCAGGGCGCGCGCTTCGATCCGCTCGCGCAGGCGATGGACCTCCAGCCACAGACGTGAGGGATCTTCCATGAACGCCTTGGCAGGATCCGCGCGGGCGACCAGTCAGGTGTCGAGGCGCACCTCGCCAGCCAGCTGTTGGGCTCCCCAGCCGGCGTAGCCGGCGTAGACCCGCACCGTTCGCTCCGCGTCTCGTCTCGTCAGCAGCCGGCTGAGCGTCTCCACTTCACGCACCAGGTACAGGTCCGCGATGATGTGCAGCGTGCCCTCGCGCCAGACGGCCAGCTTCGCGAGTGCTGTGATCACGCGCGGGGTCACGGGGCCTCCGATGTAGAGGGGCAAGCTCGATTCCGCGGTGTCCTCGAGCTCGATGACTTCCGAGATCCGAACGTCAGTCGGCTGATTGATGATGACGCCCGCCGAACCCGTCGTGTCGTGGTGGGTCAGCAGGATCACCGAGCTCTCGAAGACGCTGCCTGCGAGCTCGGGGCTGGCAAAAAGTAGAGCGCCCGGGCGAAGCTTGGAGATGTCCCGCTCGTCCGCCGGGACGCCGGAGGCGAGCACGCTCACCGCGAGCGTTGCGGTGAGTCCCCGCATCATTCCACCGTGGCGCCCGGAGCCTGGATCTTGTAGACGTGCTCGCTCCCACGCAAGTAGATGGCGTCCCGCGATGGCGAGCGACGCGTCGACAGCTTCGTTCAACTCGTTGACGGCTAGCACCTCGTAGGTCGCGCCGCGTCGCAAAACGACCGTATGGCCGTCGCGGCCGGTGATGTAGGCGCGATCCTGCACGCCGACAGGAGATGCGTAGACGTTGCTCACATCCAGCCGCTGCGGGCCGAAGTGCTTCGTTCCGTCGCTCGGATCGACACACGTGAGCACTCCGGAATTGCTCTTGAGAAAGTAGAGCGTGTCGCCGTAGACGAGCGGGGAAGGCACGTAGGGGGTGTCCTGGCCCAGGCTCCAGATCACGGCACCCGTCCCGGTGACGTCTCCGCTCGCCCCCGCGAGTCGCACCGCCAACAGAGCGTTGCCGCGATACCCGCTGGTGGCGTAGACGATTCCATCCTGGTGAACCGGCGTGGGGATCGTGTTCGCGGTCATCCCCTCCGCCTCCCAGATGAGAGCGCCGCTCTCGAGGTCGTAGCTCCGGACTCGCCGGGTCGCGCTCGTGATGACCTGCGCTCGCCCGTCCTGCTCGATCACCAGGGGTGTCGACCAGGACGTTCCCTCGTTCCGTGCCGTCCGCCACAACTCCACGCCGCTGCGCTTGTCGAGGGCGACGACGAAAGAGGGGCCCTCGTGATCCCAGTTCACGACGAGGCGATCGGCGTGGAGCGCGGGTGAGCTGCCTTCGCCGAAACCCCTGAAGGTCTTCATGTCACCGAGGTCGACCGACCACTCCGGCTCGCCGTCGAACGTGTAGCTGTAGATGCCGGCCGATCCGAACGACGCGATCACGCGCTCGCCGTCGGTGGCGGCGGACATGCTGCCCCAGGTTCCGTCGGCATGTGTCCCATCGTTTGGCTGTGCCTCGCGCGCCGTGCGCCGCCACACGACCCGTCCCGACTGGGCATCGAGTGCCAGGACCACGTACTGGAGGACGTTGAACGACCCACTCCCTCCCTGGCGCTCGCCGGTGTCGATGGCTGTTAGCAGGAACACGCGATCTCCCCAGACGATCGGAGTGCTCTTGCCCTTTCCCGGTACGACCGCCTTCCAGGCGATGTTCTCGTTCTCGCCCCACTCGAGCGGGGGGTTGCCCACGCGAGCGACCCCGGTCCCGCCAGGGCCTCGCCACTGCGGCCAATTGGCGGTCGCCTCGTCTGGGGCAGCTTCGCTGGGCGCTGATATCAGGGACAGCCCGAGCGCGGCCAGAAGTAGGGATCTCATCGACACCTCCGAGACGTGACTATAGCTCGCCCGGCCGTGCGGCCGCCGTGGGATCGGAAGCGCCAGCGCTAAGGCGTCGCCGACAGTGCCGCAGCGACGTCGATGCGCGGGAAGCTCATTCCGTTCTTGCCGTCGGTCACCACGACCCCCGTAGACTTCAGAGCGGTCAGGACCTGGTCCACCGAGAGGCTCGGCTTCGCCTGGAAGAGCAGGGCCGCCGCCCCTGCCGCATGGGGGCAGGCCTGAGACGTCCCGAACCAGGTGGCGAGCCCGCCGCCAATGCCAGTCGACGTCGTCGCGCCGCCCGGCGCCACGATGTCGACCTGTGTGTTGCTGTTGGAAAAACAGGTGACCTGATCCGCGCTCGTCGTCGAGTCGGTGCAGGAGCCGAACGTCACGGAGCCGACGTTGCCGTCGTAGACGGCGCCCACCGCCACCGCGCTCCCCACGCAGGCCGGCAGTCCGATCTCACTGGGGGAGCCTGTATTGAGAGACGAGGCGAGGACCATCGTGCCGCGCGCTTTGAGCGCGTTGATCGCCTGAGCAAACGCGATCGTAAATGACGCGCTGCTATCGCACTGGCTCGAGAAGAGAACGTTGAAGCCGAGGCTGAAGTTGGCCACCTTGACGCTCGGTTGACTCGAAGCAGGTAGTCGAGGCCGGAGACGACCTGAGCGGTTCCAGATGCGATGCCCTGACCGTCGAGTACGCGGATGGCGACGATCTTCGCGTCGGGGGCGATGCCGCGGGGCGCGACCCCGCCGGATCCGGAGATGATGCCGCTGACGTGAGTACCATGCCCGTGCTCGTCGCGGGCGGAGCCGGCGCCGCTCGCGGACTTCCCGCCGCCAGGGCAGCAGCCGCTCCCGTCGGCGTTTTCACAGAAGCACTGTTCGGCCACCAGGTCGTCCGCGAGGTCCGGGTGGCCCGCATCGATTCCCGTATCGAGCACGGCGACCAGGATGCCGGCCCCGGTGATCCCGGACGAGTGCAGCTCGGTGGCGCGGATCTGGGAGGCGCTCTCGGAGGTCGCAACGCGGCCGGGGATGTCGACGTCGACCCGCAGCACGTTCGGGTCGGACAGAAGCTTGGCGAGCCCGGCCGCGTTGACGTCTCCGGCGACGGCGGAGACGTGGTCCCACTCGTACTTCAAATCGAACTCGGCTCGTTCGATGTCGAAGAAGACCCGATCCCGGGTCTTGCGGATCCCACGTGAGCGGGCGGAGACATCCCCGCCGCCTTCGGGCTCGCGGAGCGCCACCACCACACGGACGCTGGGCTCGGCGCGCAGCGCCCTGAAGACCTGGACTCCCGCCTCCTGCGCGCTCGCGGCCGACGCCACTGCGCCGATGCCGCAGCCGACGAGAACGATCTTTGCTCTTCGGATCGAACCCATGACACTCCCGTCATGCTCGGTTGCGATTAGAACATGAACTGCGTCTGAAGCCGCAGCTCCTGATCCTTCGAACCGCGGTCCTTATTGCGCAGCTCGCGGAAATCGCCCATCAGCTTGAACCGATGCTTCAGGAAGTAGTAGTTCAGACCAACTGGGACCTCCTCGCGGTTGTTGTCCGCGATGTCCTTGTTCGGGTCCCAGGTGGCGTAGCGCAGCGCCACCTCGAGCGTGTCGCGCTTGAGGAAGTAGCCGCTCTGCACGATGAAGCCCGGTGAATCCCAGGCCTCTCCCTCCTCGGGCGTCCGCGTGCGCGAGAAGTACTCGGAGAAGAAGGAGAAGCCCTTGTATTTGAAGACCACGGCCGCGCCCAAGATGACCGTCTTGAGATCCGTCGCGTTCGTGGAGCCGTGGAGGTCGTTGTGCTCGAACTCGCCCTCGATGGCCAGCAGCGGCTTGTCGCCGGACTCGAAGTCGGGCTCCCGGTACGCCACCTCGCCGAACGGCTGGTAGGAGAGATGGACGTTGTACTGGAACTTCGTGTTGTCGTTCTCGATCCGGCTGGCCGGATTGCCGTTGAATATGCCGGCGCGGTACTCGAGCTTGTCGTTCGCGACGCGCCCATGGAACTGAACTCCGATGTCGCGACCGCGGGTGAACTCAAAAGTGAGGATGGAGCGATCCACGAGTTGCAGGCCGCTCGAGGTCGTCATCTCCTGGCGGCCGAGCGGTACCTTGAACTGTCCGACGCGGACCATGAAGGCGCCGGTCTTCGAGGCGTCCCAGTTGATGTAGCCGTCCTCCAGTGGGCGATCGGTGCTGGCCCCGGGCTCGGGCTCCGCCCAGTTGAGCTGAAGCTCGAAGGTCAGCTCTGGCTTCCAGAACCACCCTTCGAATGTGGTCTTGGCCCGCCGGATGCGGAACGAGCCCTTGCTCTGGCCCCGCTCGGTCGTGCCCGGGAGCTGGAGATCGTCGTCCGGGAAGAGATGGGAGTAGCGCACCTGCATACGGTTGGCGAGGGTGATGTGGGCCCCCTCCATCTCGAAGTTGGTAACGCCGTCCTTCCAGTAAACCTTGGCTTCTTTCTCGTCATCGTCGCAGTCGTCGCCCTCGGCGCACTCCTCGTCCTCGTCGTCCTTCGGCGGCGGGGTCTCCGAGCCCACCTGCGAGGTGGGGATCGTGTCGCCGGCAGCGACGCGCTCGAGCGCTTGGGCGTAGAGCGATTCCTCGGCCGGCGATGGGGAGGCGAGGACGATTGTCGCGAGCGCGACCAGCAGCGTGTGGGGCAGACGGTACATGGACGGTTCCTCCTCGTGTCGCTCCAAGCGGCGACGACCAGCGCGTTTCTACGCCGTTTGTCGAGGGCTGTCCACAACCTGGACCGGAAGCGCCTGCTGAGGACGGCCGAGAGCGCTTCCTCGAGTGCTCAGTCGTAGGTGCCGCGTGTCTTCACGGAGCGTCGCAGCCTCTTGCACAGGACGCTGAGCACCCCGCGCACGATCTCGATGTTGGCGCCCATCAGCTCGAGGAACGCCTCGCGATCCAGGCGGAACAAACGTGTCTGGGTCTCGGCCAAGATCGAGGCGAAGCGCGGCTCGGGGTCCAGAAGCGCCAGCTCGCCGAAGATGTCACGCTCGCCGAGCTGGGCGATGGTCCGGTCCGCGTCGTACACGCGGACCTTGCCCTCGATGATGATGTACATGCTGTCGCCGACTTGACCCTTCTCGAAGATCACCTCGCCCGGTTTGAAGTGCAGATCGTCGAGGATGGCGGCGATGTCCGCCAGGATCTCCTCGGGCGTACTGCTGAACATCTCGACGCCTTTGAGGGTCAGGACTTTCTCGATCGTATTCATAGCCTTCCTCTCGGACTTGGCGCCCGGCCCGCCTCGGAGCTGGTTGAGGGTCGTCCCCAGGGTCGATCGAACCAGTTCGCTGGTTCGCCCCGACAGCGTCCTCTCGACCTCCTCGGCGAGGTCGACGGCGCCAACGTGGCCCACGGCGTTGAGCGCGCAGGCCTCCGTCCACGGTGTCGCCCATTCGGGGCTGCGGTCGAGCAACCTCTTGACGTGGCCTTTCACGTCCAGCCTGGGGCGGCCGCAGTTCCTCGGCGAGTCGCGCGAGGCGATCGCCCTGCTCGTCGAGGAGCGGCATCACCAGGCTCTTGTGCTCGGCGTCGAGGGTCACGTCGAGCACCTCGAGAGCGTAGGCGCGCTTCTCTCGCGATTCGTGGCTGCGGTTTTCGTTCACGCGCTCCATCGCCTCGTGGTCGTAGAGGAACCCGAGTAGCAGCAGCACTCGCTCCTGGCTGCGCGTGACCTCGCCCACGAGGGCACTACGGAGCAGCTGCAAGTCCGAGTCGGCCAGAGCATCGACGGCGCTCAGCTTTCCGGCGGCGTCCTCTACCTCCAGCTTCAACCATCGGTCGATCAGATCGCGCCGGTCCGGGCCCGCCTGGTACGAGCATGAGGAGAGCGATTCGAGGACCTCGTGCCGCACCATCTCGTTCGGGAAGTCGGCGCGATAAAAGAGGATCTCAGCCGCCTCCGCGTCGCGTCGCCGTCCCAGCACGCGAGCGATTCTCTGGAGCCGGCGCGGCGAGACGCCGGGATGAAAGCTCTCCGTCAGGTGTGGCAGCGGCGCCGGGCCGGCGGCGATCAGCGCACTCGTGGCCGCGCCGGTGAGCATTCGGTCGTCGAGGCATTCGGCGACCCGGGGCCACGGAGCCGCTGCACCCAGCTTGCCGGCGGCGCCCAGCGCGGCCCGCTTCACCTCGGTGGCGACATCTCGAATTAGCGGATCGAGGATCGGTCCGAGCTCGGGCAGCCGAACCTCGCCGGTTGCCCGCGCCGCGAAGGCGCGGTCGCTGAGGTTTGGAGAGGCCACGAGCGTTCTGAGGTGTTTCCGGGCCCGGCCGCTGCGGAGCAGACCGATCATCGCCCCCATTCGGATCTGAGCGTCGGCGTGTGTGAGGTGAAGCGCGATACGCTCCTCGTGCTCACCTCTACCGACCGACCCCAGGGTTCGGAGCAGGGTCCCCGTGACTGCCGGCGAATCCTCCACGTCGAGTTGCTGGAGGACGGCCGGAATCGCGGCGCGCATGGCGTGCTTTTCGACACGGAGCAGGGCCGATATCCGCACGTCGGGGGAGGGGTGGCTCACGAGACCGATCAGCAATGGTCCGAGCTGCTCCGCCCGGTGCGAGCTCTTCTCGAGCAGATTGAGGGCGAAGAGCACCTCGGGCGGTCGCCCGCTCGCCAGCGTCTCCTCGAGCACCGGCAGGTTGCGCTCGTCGTCGAAGGAGTAGTCGATGTCCTCGATGCGCCCTCGCAGGGCTTCGACCAGTGCCCCGGCGTACGCAGCGCCGGCGCGCGTGGCGATCGAGGCCCAACCGGCGAACGTGATCGCCAGCGCGAGAGCGAATGTCACGGGGTCGTAGGGGATGAGGACGCTGAACAGGAGCATCACCGCGCCGGCGAGGGCGATGCTGATCGGCGTGACGATCGTCTCGAGAGCCACTTGCGTCTTGAGCCGCTCGTCCCTGCGCAGGGGCTGGTAGAGGATCTTGAACGACGGATTGTCGATCGGGTGCTTGAGCGTCTTGTAGAGGCCCTGGTTCCCGATTGCGAACCAGAAAACGATTGCCGCCAGTCCCGGCGCCACGCCCGAGATCACCAGCAGGACGGTGCAGACGAGGTGTGCGATCGGCAGGACCAGTAGCCCGGTTTTGACGCCGTAACGGTTCAGCAGACGGCCGGCGATCAAGACACGAGTCAGCAGGCTGAGGGTCTGCGAGACGCCGGAAAAGACCGCGAAGGCCGAGGCCAGCTCCTTCACGTCGGTGAAGCGGCTGCGCATCTCCGCCAGGAACGCGAAGTCGACGAAGTACTTTCCGAGCACGGCGAAGAAGGCGATGCTGACGAGCAGGCGCAGGTACCTCGTTTGCGTCACGGCTCGCAGCGGCTCCAGCAGCCCCCATTCGTTCTTCTCTTTCGGTTTCGTTTGCTGGGTCGTGTCGACGCTCATGCCCCGAAACGTGAGGCTCAAGATGCCGATGCAAGCTGCTGCTGCTGCCGCAGACAGCAGCAGCAGGTTCGCGACGCCCATGAAGGCCAGGACGAGCGGCACTGAGAACGCCCCGCAGATCCGCGCGATGACCTCACCCGACCCGATGAACGGATAGAGGCGCTTGGCTTGTCGAACGTCGTAGAGGCGAGCGGCGACGGCCCAGTACTCGAGGTCGGTGAGGATGGAGACGACGCGGTACCAGACGAGGATCGCGAACAGCAGGCCCCCCGCGGGCGTGAGCCATAGCCCCACGCGCAGCGCCAGCGTCGTCAGGAGCAGGAAGCTCAGGGTTCCCAGCATGAGCCGGCGGAACGAGATGCGGCCGAGCAGATTGGTATACACGACGCCGGTGATCGCGCTCGTCGCGGCGGCCGTCAGGTAGACCCAGGGCAGCCTGCTCGACTCGAAATGGCTCAGAAACAGCGCGCTGGCAGCAGTCTCGAAGAAGACGGTGGTGAGGCCCATCGCGAACGAGTGGGCGAGCATCAGCGTCGCGGTTCGCACCTCGCGACGCTCGATGCCGACCCACGAGGCGAGCTTGCCGACTAGCTGCATGACGAGATGAATGGCCGCCGAGGCAGAAGCGGATCGTAACACTGCCCCCGCGAGCGGCAAGCGCCTACCGGGCGCCCCGTATACTCGCATCATGGGCCGTCTCGTCGTGACAGGAGCGAACGGATTCATCGGCCGCCATCTCGTGGCCGCTGCGCGGGCGCGCGGCATCGATACGCTCGGCATCGTCCGCTCCGAGGCCGGGGCGAGGGCTGTCGCGGCGGCCGGTGGTGATCCGTGCCGTGTGCTCTCGCTCTCCCCCGACTCCCTCGAAGAGCACTTCGACGGGGCCGCGACCGTCTGTCATCTCGCGGGGATCGGCTCGGAGCGCTCCGGCGGTCGCTACGAGGACGCGATCGTGGCCGTGACGGAGAGCGTCGCCATCGCCGCGCGCTCGGCTGGCGTGCCGCGTCTCGTGTACTTCAGCGGCCTGGGTGTGGCCAGCTACGGACGCACCCGGCGCACGACCAACCGGTATTTCCTGTCCAAGCTCGCCGCGGAGCTGGCCCTGTTCCGCTCGGGGCTCGAAATCGTCGTGTTTCGTCCCTCCTATGTCGTCGGGCCCGGTGGCGAGCTGATCGGAGAGATCGCCGCGCAGCTCAGGTCGGGCCGCGTCGAGGTCGTGGATGAGGGGAGGGGACGCCTGCAACCGATTGCCGTGGCCGACGCGGCAGATGCGGTCCTGGCGGTCTCCGCTCTTGAGCAGCCCTGGCCGAGCGTCGTCGATCTGGTCGGTCCCGAGCCCGTGTCCCAACGACAGCTGGTCGCCCGGGTCGCTCGGGTTGCGGGGGCTGGCCCCGAGTTCCGCACCGAGTCGATCGGAGCTCGGGAGGCCGAGCGCCGCGCGGCAGACGGCGGTTACAGGGGGATGGGGCCAGAAGAGCTGGATTGCCTGCTCTCGGACGAGGTCGGTGAGCCGGGTCCCGTCGAGTCGCTACTCGGCCGGCCGCTGGAGGGGCTCGACGCCGCGCTCGAGGCCGCGGTCAGGCCGGCTCGGCCGGCTTGACGGCCTTCAGCCGCCGCGTCGCCTCGCGACGAGCCTTCTGTGCGGCGTTCGCTTCTGCGGCGTTCAAGGGCAGAAGGATCGCGAAGTTGCTCCCCTCGCCCTCGGTCGACTCCACCCAGGTCTGGCCGCCGTGTCCGTCGACGATCAGCCGGCAGATGTAGAGCCCGAGGCCGGTGCCGGAGACCTTGAGGTGCTCGTCGCTCCTCACGCGCTCGAACTTGTGGAACAAGCGGCTGACCTGATCCTTGGAAATGCCGAGGCCCTCGTCCTGGACCTCGATCAGAAGCTGCTCGCCGCGCAGCCGACAGCGAACCTTGATCGTTCCTCCTCCCGGCGAGTACTTGATGGCGTTCGAGATCAGGTTCGTCAGCACCTGCCGGAGCCGTTCGGGATCGGCGATGATGTTGGGGGTGTCGGGAGGCACGTCGACCAGGATCGTATGCTAGGAAAGCCCCAGCGGGATGGAGTCGAGGGCGAAAGGGGCCAGCTCGACTTCTTTGAAACGAAACTCGAACTTTTCCGTCTCTATTCTGGTGATGAGGAGCGTGTCGTCGGCGAGCCGGGCCAGCGAGTCCGTCTCGGTGATGATCGTCTGCATGTAGTCCTGCAGCGTGTCACTGGGCAGGTCAGGATCCTCGAGAGCGAGCTCGGAGAACCCTCGGATCGACGTCAGAGGGCGGCGGAAGTCGTGTGCGATCATCGCGACGAACTCGCTCTTCATCCGGTCGTATTCTTGAAGCATCGTGTTCGCATTCTTGAGGTCCTCATGCAGCCGGAGGTTCTCGACCGCTACGGCCGACAGACCCGCGACCGAGGTGAGGAGGCTGAGGTCTTCCTCGACGAACGGCGCCCCGTCGAGCCGGTCGGCCACGGCCAGCAGGCCGAGGATCCGGGGACCGCGCGTCATCGCCGTCGCCATCAAGGACTTGATTCCGAGCGACTGGGCGATCCGTGGGACGACGCGCGGATCGCTTCGGGCCTCGCTGGTGAGCAGCGATCCGTTCGTGCGGAAGTTCCAGCGGTCCACCTCGGCGTCGACGCCGTAGGTCAGCGTATCGATCTCGGACTCCGGGACGCCAGCGGCACCGGGCTGAGCCACCATGCGTCGGCGCTCCCGGTCGAAGCACCACACGACACAGACGCGGGTTTTCAGGATCTGGGTGCAGTGGAGGGCGAGACTTCGATAGAGAGGCTCGGGACCTCCCTCGAGCGAGAAGGCCCAGGAGATCTTGTAGAGACCGGCCAGTTCGTCGACCCTGCGACGGAGTCTCCGGATCTCGTCGCTGGCACGGAGCATTCCCGCCACGAGCAGGTTCAGCTGGGCCGGAACCGGGGGCTCGGAGAGCACGGCGTCGGCCTCGATGTTCGTATTGGGCGGGCGCTCGCCGACGATGACGATCACCGGGATGTCTCGCGATTGGCGCACCGCGCTCACGAGGACGTCGAGAGGCGGCTCCTCGACCGAGGCTGCCACGATCAGCAGATCGGGCTCGCTCCGGAGCACCGCCTGGGTCGTCTCCATCCCTTCGCCGAAGACGTTCACCTTGTGGCCAGCGGGCCGCAGCAGCCGTGCCAGCGCCTCGGCACGCTGAGGATCGTGGTGAATCAACGAGAGGCGCGCTCTGGGAGCCGGCCGACCGACGATCATTCCTTACTTGCGGTCGATGCTCGTGAACAGGGCGACGATCGAGCGCAGCGCCTGACGGGACACCGGCTTCTTCAGGTAGGAATCGCCACCGGCGTCGCGTCCTTCGTGGAAGTCCTTGAGGGCGCCTTTTGCGGTGACGAAGACCACGGGTGTTTCGATCTTGGCCTTGCGCAGCGCGCGGCAGGTCTCGTAACCATCCATGTCCGGCATGTCGACGTCGAGCAGGATCAGGTCGAACGGACCATCTTTCTCGACGGTCATCACGCAGCCCTCGCCGTTCTCGGTCTCGAGCACATCGAAGGTCTGCGAGCGGTCGGCCTCGATCATGGCCTTGATGAGGGATCGCGTCGGTGCGTGGTCGTCGACGATCAGCACGCGTTTGGCCATTCCAGAGTCCTCAAGGGGCCATACGTTACGTGCGTCAGCCTACCCCGGGGCAGCGCGATCTTACCCGATGGCGGTGGGCTGTGGACGCGGCCCTGATCAGCCCCGCGCCCCGGGCGCGCGCTGCTCACCTGCCTCCGGCCGGTTGGGGCAGGCGGCGCATTGAAGCGACTCTCCGCCCGGTCCGGTGACCCTCGCGCCTCCGCACGATCCCCTGAGGCAGCCCCGCCCGAAAATGACGCCCACCGCCATGATCAGCATGATGGCGGCGAAGATGGCGACCGTGAGGCCCACGAGCAGCATCAATCCATTCTACTTTGCGCCCTCCCTCAGCGCTTCGAAGCCAGACGTCCGGCGCTCCTCGAAGCCACCCCGCCCGTCGGCGACGACGAGCATGGCGGCGATTCCCCGCAGTTCTGCGAGATCGAAGCCCGCCTCGGGTCCGAGCACCAGGAGGCCCGTCGCGAGGGCATCTGCGCGCACGCCCGTCGGCGCCACGACGGACACGGAGGCGAGTCGATGCGACAGCGGGCGCCCGGTCCTCGGGTCGATGGTGTGCGCCACGCGCACGCCTTCCACTTCCCGATAGTTCCGATAGTCTCCCGAGGTGGCGAGTGCGCGGTCGTGCAGGGCGATCACGCTTTGGAAGGAACGCGGGCCGGGGATCGGTCTCTCGATCGCGATCCGCCAGGCCACGCCGCTACCATTCGCTCCCGCCGCGACCACCTCTCCTCCGACCTCGATCATGAACCTCTCGTGTCCCAGGCTGCGGAGCGCGACAGCCACGCGGTCGGCGCCGTAGCCTTTGGCTACGGCCGAGAGGTCGGCCGTGACCGAGGGGTGTCGCTTACGCACGGTGCGGAGCTCGGCATCCAGCTCGATCTTCTCGTAGCCGACACGTCGCAGCAGGCCGGCGATCCTGGAAACGGTCGGCAGCGCGCCCGCAGCCGCGGGGCCGAAGCCCCAGGCGTCCACGAGGGGCGCGATCGTGACGTCTAGCGCGCCGCCGGTGGCGCGGCTCACTCGTGCGGCCTCTTCGAACACGGCGTAGGTTTCTGCCGACACGTGGAACGGCTCCGTCGACTCGTGTCGGTTGAAGCGGGACAGCTCGGAGTCGTCACGGTAGTGGGACATCAGGCCGTCGATGCGGTCGAGCTCGGCCGCGATCCTGCGAGCGACCTTGGGTCGCTCGCCGTCGCCGAGTGTCGCGACCACCTTGACGACGTACGTCGTCCCCATCGTCTCCCCGCGGAAGACGTGCTCGTCCGGCCCGGCGGTGTCCGGCGCCCGACAAGCGAGGGATGCGGCTGAGATGAGGATGAGGCTGAGGAGAGCGATGGACCTCGACGGCGGCCACGGAGGCGCAGAGACACGGAGAACGGCCAAGGCAGCGTCATTCTGAGTGACCGCTCGGCTCCGCTTGGAGCGAAGAATCCGTCTGCTCCTCTTCACCCGATCGTCAGCGTCCCAATCAAGAGGGGCTGGCGGATCCTTCGGTCGCATCCACTGCTGCCCTCCCTCAGGATGACGTAAGGGTTTATCCGAAGTCGTCGAAGAGGATGTTCTCGGGCTCGACGCCGAGGTTGTCGAGCATGTCCATGCAGGCCTTCAGCATCATCGGCGGTCCGCACAGGTAGTACTCGATGTCCTCCGGTGCGGCATGGTCCTTGAGGTAGTTCTCCAGAACAACCTGGTGAATGAAGCCCGTGTAACCCGTCCAGTCGTCCTCGGGCTGCGGCTCGGACAGCGCCAGGTACCACTTGAAGTTGTCGTGGCCCTCTTGAACCTGATCGAAGTCCTCCTGGTAGAAGGCCTCGCGCAGGCTTCGGGCTCCATACCAGAACGTCACCTTGCGATCGGTGTTCACGCGCTTGAACTGGTCGAAGATGTGGGAGCGCATCGGCGCCATACCCGCGCCGCCGCCGACGAACATCATCTCGGCGCTCGTCTCCTTGGCGAAGAACTCGCCGAATGGGCCGGAGATCGTCACCTCGTCGCCGGGCTTCAAGTTGAAGATGTAGGAGGACATCTTGCCGGGCGGGATCCCCTCGAGCCCTCGCGGCGGCGGCGACGCGACACGCACGTTGAGCATGATGATGCCGCCCTCCTCGGGGTAGTTGGCCATCGAGTAGGCGCGCGTCACCGTCTCGTCCACCTTGGAGACGTAGCGCCACAGGTTGAACTTGTCCCAGTCGGCCCGGTACTCGTCCTCGATGTCGAATTCCTTGTAGGGCGCCGTGTGGGGCGGGCACTGGATCTGAATGTAGCCGCCGGCGCGAAACGGAACCGCCTCGCCCTGGGGCAGCTCGAGGATCAGCTCCTTGATGAAGGTCGCGACGTTATGGTTCGAGCGCACCGTGCACTTCCACTGTCGAACGTCGAAGATCTCTGCGGGAACCGCGATCTTCATGTCCTGTTTGACCTTCACCTGGCAGGAGAGGCGCACGCCCTCGCGCGCTTCGCCCCGTGAGATGTGCGATGTCTCGGTCGGCAGCATGGCGCCGCCTCCGTCGCTCACCTTCACCGTGCAGACGCCGCACGTACCCTTGCCGCCGCACGCGGAAGGAATGAAGATCCGATTGCTCGCGAGCGTCCCCAGCAGCGTCCCGCCGGCCGAGGTCTGCAGCGCCTTGCCGGGATCGTCGTTGATCGTGATGGTGACCTCGCCCGTAGCGACGAGCTTGTTGCGGGCGAGCATCAAGACGGCGACCAGCGCCAATATCACGAACGTGAACATGAAGACGCCGAGCGCGACGGTGGTCATGTGCTCTGATCTGCAACCAGGGCGTCGCACCGAGAGCGTCGAGGCGCCCGGATGACAAGGAGCCGAGGAGGGAGAATACCGGGAGTATTTGACCGACGAGCGACGCAGTCAGGCGGGATGCATCGGCGTTCGAATGCAGGCATGGTTGCGGATCCGAGCACTACTACAGTTGGACACCGGCGAAGGCCATGAAGCCGATCGCCATCAGGCCGGTGAGGATGAACGTAATCCCGAGACCACGCAGTCCCGCAGGGACGTTGCTGTAGCGGAGCCGCTCCCGGATCCCCGCGAGGGCGATGATCGCGAGCGCCCAACCCACTCCGGAGCCGAAGCCGTAGACCAGGCTCTCGGTGAAGTCGTAGTTGCGCTCCACCATGAACAAGGACGCGCCGAGGATCGCGCAGTTGACGGCAATCAGAGGAAGAAACACGCCCAGTGCGTTGTAAAGCGCGGGTGCGAAGCGATCGAGGATCATCTCTACGATCTGTACCATCGCGGCGATCGTTCCGATGTAGGTGAGGAAGCCGAGGAAGGAGAGATCGTAGATCGCCAGGCTCGGGCTGACCCAGGCGAGGGCCCCCTCCTTGAGTGCGTAGTGGTAGACGAGGTTGTTCATCGGCACAGTGACCGTGAGCACGAAGATCACGGCCGCGCCGAGCCCGATCGCGGTGTCGACTTTGCGCGACACCGCGAGGAACGAGCACATACCGAGAAAGAACGCGAGCGCCATGTTCTCGACGAAGATCGCCTTAACGGCGAGGCTGAGGTAGTGCTCCAACATCAGTCGGCCTCTACCTGATCGGGCTTCCACACGCGCAGGGCCCAGATGAAGAAGCCGATGATGAAGAAGGCCCCGGGCGCGAGCACCATGAGGCCGTTCGGCGTGTACCAGCCCCCCTCGCTCGCCAGCGCCAGGAGGGGCGTTCCGAACAAAGAGCCGGATCCGAGCAGCTCACGCAGGAACGCCGTCGTGAGCAGGATGACGCCGTAGCCCAGTGCGTTCCCGAGACCGTCGAGCACCGACATCATCGGCGGGTTCTGCATTGCGAACGCTTCGGCGCGACCCATGATGATGCAGTTCGTGATGATCAGTCCGACGAAGACGGAGAGTTGCTTCGAGATCTCGAAGACGTACGCTTTGAGGATCTGATCCGTGACGATCACGAGCGAAGCGATGATCGTGAGCTGGACGATGATGCGGATGTTGGCGGGGATGTGGTTCCGCAACAGGCTCACGGACAGGTTCGAGAAGACGAGCACGCCGACGACCGCGAGCGTCATGACGATCGCCGTGTCCATCTTGGTGGTCACGGCCAGTGCCGAGCAGACGCCCAACACCTGCAGCGCGATCGGGTTGTTGTTGAACAGCGGATCCATCAGAGCGGTGGTCGGTTTCGTCGCCACTTAAGTAGACCTCCCCGCACGGCGGCGCTCGAGGTAGGGGCCGAAGCCCTGCTTCCCTAACCAGAAACGCAGCAGGTTCGTGACGCCCCGACTCGTGATCGTGGCGCCCGAGAGGCCATCGACCCGATGCGGGTCCGCGTCCGGCGGCCCGGCCATTCCCTTGATGACCTCGATCTTCGGCTCGAAGCTCGCGTCGAAGGCCCGCCTGCCCGGCCAGAGCGACTTCCACTTGGGGTTGTCGACCTCGCCTCCCAGGCCGGGCGTCTCCTTGTGCTCGTAGAACGTGAGGCCGCGAATCGTTTCCAGATCCGAATCGAGCGCGACGAAGCCGTAGAGCGTCGACCACAATCCCTTGCCCTCGACTGGGAGGATCACGAGCTCGGTCTCCCCGCTGTCGGCGAGCTTCTTGTACACGAGCGCCTGGTCCGGGATCCGCGAGACGAGCGCCAGGTTCGCGGCGGCGGGCCGACTCGTCTCCGGGCTCGTCGCGCGCCGTCTCTGGTCGAAGCTCAGCGGGTCGACTTCGGGGAGCTCGGCGCCCGTGGCCGTGTCGATCACGACCGCTTGAATCGGTGCGAAGCGCTCTTCGATTTGAGCCTTGGTGAGCCCTTCGTCATCGCCGGCGAGCCCGGCGGCGACGAGAACATTGCGCTGGCGATCGAGAGTGGCGTTCTCGTCCTGGCGCTCCTTGAGGCCGACGGCGGATGCGGAGACGAAGATCGCGCACACGACGCACACCGCGCCGGCAAAGATGAAGTTGTAGCCCACACTACGCTGCATAGCGGGCCCTCCTTCTCTTGGTGTTCGCACGGATCACGAAGTGATCGAGCGTGGGGGCGAACACGTTCATGAAGAGGATGGCGAGCATCATACCCTCGGGGTAGGCGGGGTTCACCACGCGAATCAGGACCACCAGGCAGCCGATCAGAAAGCCGTAGAGGTACTTCGCCGTGTCGGCTGAGGGCGCGGACACCGGATCCGTCGCCATGAACACCGTTCCGAAGGCCCAGCCGCCGAGCACGAAGTGCCAGTGGAAGGGCATGTCGAAGAATGGGTTCGTCGTCGAGCCGATCGAGTGGAGCAGGGCTCCGGTAGCGAGCGTGCCGACGAACACGGAGACCATGATGCGCCAAGATCCGATCCCCGTCAGGACGAGCACCGCGGCGCCCGCCATGCATGCGAGCGCTGAGGTCTCGCCCATGGACCCCGGGACGCGGCCGACGAATGCCTCCCACCAGGTCAGGCCCGCGCTGATTGCCTGCTCTCCGTTCAGCGTCGCTTCGGCGAGCCAGGTCGCGCCGCTGACGCCGTCCGCGCTCGTCTGGGCGGCGATCCAGACCCTGTCGCCGGACATCTCGGCGGGGTAGCTGAAGAAGACGAAGGCGCGCGCGGTCAGGGCGGGGTTGAGGACGTTCATCCCGGTGCCGCCGAAGATCTCCTTGCCGAGCACGATGCCGAAAGTGATGCCGAGGGCCACCTGCCAGAGCGGGATTGTCGGAGGCAGGATCAGCGGGAAGAGCATCCAGGTGACGAGGAAGCCCTCGTTCACATCGTGGCGCCGGACGATCGCAAACAGCACCTCCCAGCCGCCGCCGATCGCGAGCGTCACGATCACTACGGGGACGTAGTAGAGGGCGCCGTGCGCGATGCAGGCCCACAGATGATCCGGTTGGAAGGGCAGCCCGAGCCAGCGCATCGCCTCGGTCTGCCATGTCTCGAGCGGCAAGGCGCCCCTGGAGATGGCGAGGTGGGCCTGGTAGCCCGTGTTGTACATCGCCATGTAGACGCAGCCGAGGAGCGCCACGACCACGGAGAACATCAGGCGCTTGAGGTCGAGGGCGTCGCGAACGTGTGAAGCGCCCCTGGTGACGGTGCCGGGCGTGAAGACGAACGTATCGTTCGCCTCCCAGAGCGGGTAGAGACGTGCCAGCTTGCCGCCCCGCTCGAAATGGCGAGCCTGCTTGTCCAGCACCGCCCGGAGCCGCTTCATCCCTCCTTCTCCAGGCGCTCCAGCACGCTCCGAAGCTGCCCTCCGTACTCCTGCTTGCCCGGGCACACGAAGCTGAGCAGGCTGACGTCCTCCTCTTCCAGCTCCAGGCAGCCGAGCTCCTCCGCCTTCTCGAGGTCGCCCATCACCAGCGCTCGCAGCAGGAAAGTGGGGAGGATGTCCATCGCCATCACGCGCTCGTACATCCCGATCGGAACGATCGCCCGGGGCGAGCCGTTGGTGGACGTGGTGAGATCGAACTTGCGTCCGGGAACGAGCGCCGACGCGAAGGCGGAGACCACGGAGAAGCGGTCGAAGCCGGGAGCCAGCCAGCCCAGGAACTCGCGCTCTCTGTCCTCACGGAGCGCGGACACCTGGCCGTGGTACCGACCCAGGTAGCCGTGAACATCGCCCCTAGCGGTCCGGCCGGACAGCACCGACCCCGAGATCACACGGTTCTCTCCCTCGGCGAGTCGCCCCTCTGAAAGGTCATCCAGCGACGCGCCCACGCGCGTCCTGAAGAGGCCCGGCTCTTTGACGGCTGGTCCGGCCAGCGAGATGACCCGTTCGGTGTCGATCTCCCCGGAGGCGGCCAGGCTGCCCATGGCGATCGCATCCTGGTAGCCCACGTACCAGACGAGCTTGCTGCGGTCGACCGGGTCGAGCGTGTGGATGTGAACGCCGACCGTACCGGCCGGGTGCGGGCCAGAAAAACGCTCGTGACGGATCGGGTCCTCGCTGGGCGTCTCGACGCCGCCCCCTTCGGCGGAGCACACGTAGACGGGGCCATCGGTGAGCTTGGCGAGCACCCGCAGCCCGTTCGCGAAAGCGTCCTTCCGCCCCTCCATGACCACGTCGACCGATGCCGCGAGCGGATTGCTGTCCATCGCGGTCACGAAGATCGAGTGCGGCGTTTCCCCGGGGGCGGCGACGCGTCCGAACGGGCGTGCCCGGATCGCCGTCCAGAGGCCCGACTCGAGCAGTAGCGCGCGCGCCTCGTCCCGCGACATCCGAGCGGGATGCGTGCCCAGGTAGGACGATAGCGAGACGGCATCGTCGCCACTTCTGTCCAGCTCGACCACCACCGAGAGGAACGCTCGTCGGTCGCCGCGATTGATCGCCACGACGCGCCCGGATCCAGGCGATGTGAAAGAGACGCCTTCCGTCTTCTTGTCGTCGAAGAGCTTCTGTCCGAGGCGAACGCCGTCCCCCACGCCGACGCTCATCGTGGGCCGCATCCCGTGGTAGTCCGCCGCCAGCAGGGCGACGCGGCGCGGCACGTGGCGCGCTCCGAGCTGCTGGCGCGGCGCCCCGCTGATCGGGAGGTCGAGGCCCTTCTTTATCTTATGGCGCGCCAAGTGGATAGAGGCTTTCAGCCGTCACGCCCCCAAGCCGGGCGCGTCCGCGAGAGCCCGGGGATTCTTCTACATTCACCGGGGGCGCGCAAGGGAACGCCGCTCTGTCATCATCTGGGTATGCCGCGCGGTCTTGCCGATCTTCACCTTCACCTGTACGGCGCGATCGGACCCGAAGACTTCGCCGCCCACGTCAGGGGACGCGAGGTGGACTGGCCCCTCTACGAGGAGGCGTTCGAGCAGGCCTACGGCTGCCGGTCGCCGGCGCGTGAGTTGCTCGCGCGCCGGTCCGCTGGCGAGGCTGCACTCGAAACGGTCTGGCGCGACGTCTTCGTCTTCGGCGACCGGGACGCCGGCAACTTCGCCCGCTTCCAGGCGAAGTTCAACCTCCTCATCGCCGGGAGCGCCTTTCGCCGCCGCGACGAGGCGGCGGCTCTCGGTGAGCTACTCGGCGAGCTGCGGTTCTACGTCGACCGCATCCTCAGCGCCCAGCGGGAGCAGGGGGTCGGCTACGCCGAGCACCGCATGCTTTTCGGACCCGACACACCTCGCGAGGTCGTCCGCGAGGCCCTCGAATGCATCCTGGGCGAATTCGTCGCCGAGCGTGGCATGACCGCCCGTCTCGCAATGAGCCTGCCCCGGGGCGACCCCTGGCCGCACTGGGAGCTGGCCCAGGAGCTTGCACTCGGATCCCACGGCGAGGCGTTCACCGGCGTCGACTTCTGCTTCGTCGAAGCGGGGCATCCCCCCAGGGCTCAGGCCGCGTTCTTCCAGGCCGTTCGCGCATTCAACGATGCCAACGCCGAGCGGGCGCTCGCGATCCTCTACCACGTGGGCGAGAGCTTCGAAGACAAATCGCTGGAGAGCGCCGTGCGTTGGGTCCACGAGTCGGCGGAGCTGGGCGCTCATCGCCTCGGCCACGCCATCGCGCTGGGCGTCGATCCGGACGCCTATGGCGTGCATCGACGCAGCGAGACGGTGTCGGAGCGACTCGACCAGATCGCCTACGAGCTGCGGCACGCGGATGGACTGGAGAGCTACGGCGTGCGGATCGATCGGCTCGCACTCGAGCGCGAGCGGGCAGCCCACGCGGCTCGACCGAAAGCGGAGCTGGAGATCACGTACGACGAGCGACGCCTCGAAGAGCTGCGCCTCCGCCAGGACTTCGCGATGGATCAGGTCAGGGGCACCCGCGCGGTCGTGGAGGTGTGTCCGACCTCAAACCTGCGGATCGGAGGGATTCGCGAGGCGCGCCACCATCCGGTGCACCGTTTCGCCGAGCGCGGAGTGCCGTTCGTGGTTGCGAGCGACGATCCCGGCATCTTCGGAACAACGCTCCGGGCGGAGCTCGATTGGGTCGGGCGACAGCTCAGTCTCGACGCGGCGGGCGTCGAATCGCTCGCGCAAGGCGCCTGGCGACATCGCAGCGAGGTCGTAGCGGGGCGCCAGCGCTAGCCCCGCCCTGCCGCGTAGCGGCTGGGCTCCCCGCCGTCAGCTCGCTCCGGAGACGGGGGGCGTCCGTCTCAGCAGGCCCTCGAGCCGAGCCGGGTAGCCGAACAGGAACCCCTGCAGCAGGTCACAGTCGAGGTCCAGCAGACTGTCGCGCCCGGCAGCCGTCTCGATTCCTTCCGCCAGGACGAGAATGCCGAAGTCGTGGCATGCCTCCACCAGCGATCGGATCAGTCGCTGCTGGAGGGGCTTCGTGTCGACGCCCCTGATGAGAGCCATGTCCAGCTTGACGAGGTCGGGTTCGAGTGCAGCGAAGCTCGTGAGGCCGGCGTACCCGGCGCCGAGATCGTCGATCGCGATGCGGTAGCCGAGATCCTTGAGGCGCGCCACGCGAGACCGGATCTCGGGGACCTCATCCAGCGATGCCCGCTCCGTGATCTCCAGGACGACATCTGAGGCGCACTTCGACAGGGGCGCGTCGGGTGAGAACAACAGCTCGTCAGAGAGGTCGAGCGGGTGAATGTTCACGAACACGCCCCGCAGCCGGTCGTCGGCGACGATGTCACGCCCGCGCCTCCCGAGGTCGTGAACGCGCCCCAACCGTTCGGCTGCCAGCAACAGGGCCTGGGGACGAGGGAACGTCGCTTCCCGGCTTCTCAGCAGGGCCTCGTGCCCGTAGTCACCGCCGGCTGCGAGCCGAATCGGCTGATACTCCATCCAGAACGAGTCGACCGCTCGTTCGAAGGTCGCGTCCAGCCCGGCGCGGTCGCCGACGAGCCGGTCCTCCATGCCGAGGTGGACGAGGGCCTCCCGCTTGAGTCGAGCGATTCTATGCAGCCTGACTCCCGCCGCGACGGCCTCCACGAGCTGACTCGCGCTGACCGGTTTGGTCAGGTAGCGCGTGGCGCCCTCGTTCAGCGCCTGGGTGGCCGATTCGAGGTTGGCGTTCCCGGTGATCAGCAGAACCGGCACATCCAGGTCGAGCTTGCGCACGGCTCGGAGCAGCCGAAGGCCGTCCATCCCAGGCATCACGATGTCGCTCACCACGACGTCGAAGCACGTCTCTGCGAGCTGCGCCAGGGCGCCCGTCCCGTCGCCCGCGCCCTCGACCCGATAGCCCGTTTCGCGCAGCGTGCTCACGTACGCCTCCAGCAGCGGAGCGTCGTCGTCGACCAGCAGCACGGCGCCATTCGCGCCGGTCTTCGAGATCGGGCGATTCATGGGGTGTCGCGTTTCGGCTCCCGTCTCAGCCAACGGGGCTCTCGTCGGATACCAATGCGAATCGGGACCTCCGCGAATGCGAACCGGGCGCCCCACCAGGAAGAAGCTGGCGCGACGCGGCTGATCATCTCACGTACCCGCACACCAGCGGCGGTCACCCGGGTCGCGGGCGGGGTGTGAGTCGTAGCTCCTCGGTCTCGCGGACTAGAGCGAGACGATCCACTTGGAACCGGCTTCACTGAGGCTCTGGCCGAACAGCGCCTCGAACGCCTCGTTCGTATCGTCGCCGGCGCCCACCGCGCGGAACAGCTGCACGACCTTGGCCAGGCCGTGCTTCTTGATGAGGCTCTCGACGAAGGCGCCGGCGACGGGGTAGGCGACGTCGGCGGACAGCGTCGTGAACCGGCTGACGAATGCCACGAAGGGAACGCTCTGGGTTGCGCGCTTGGCGATCTTCCGGAGCTTCTTGCCACCCCACCTGCCCTTGGCTGTGAGCGCCACCGCCAGCCCCTCAGTGAAGAAGCTCCCGGGGTTGCCGATCTGGCCACTCACGAGGTGCACGATCTCGTGCGCCCCCGCGCTGGGCGTCGTGTGAATCACGCCGGAGTTCAGGATCGTCAGCCCGCTGACCCAACGACCCGTCACGGCGGCGAGATGGGGAGTGTCTTCGTAGCCGTAGTACTTGGCCTGACCCTGGAACCGGTGGCCGAGCGCCTTCTCGGCTTCGTTCAGGTAGCCCTCGGTTTTCTCGACGTCGATCTTCGAATCGCCCAGTGCGTAGTAGGCGACGCGGTCGGTCTCTGCGAACAGGCTGGCGTCGGGCACGGGAGGGGCGGCGGTGGCGGTGGCGGCAAAGAGTGTGGCCGCGAGGGCGGTTGACGCGCTGGCCTTGGGATGCACGCTCTCCCATAGAGCAATACATAGGCCAGATTCCTAATTTTATGTAACTAGCTTAATAACAGCAAGATAGACTGTATAATAAAACCATCTAGACGGGTATTATTACCTATTAAGGGTTATTCGCCCTATCCGATGGAGGTTCCCGGCGGAGCGGGCCGCCGAGGGCGGGACCCCGGGTTCCCGGGGCCCCCCGGGGCCCCCGGGGCCCCCGGGTCCCTCCGGCCTCGGTGGATTACGATGGGACCCCTGTGCCCCAGCATTCGACGGCTCCCGGTGACGCCGCGAGGATCCTCTTGATCGACGACGAACCTCAGCTGGGCGAGTTGTTGAGCAGCGTTCTGAAGGACGAGGGGTTCGAGGTCGACGTGGCGGCGAATACGACTCTCGGAGGCCTGAAGCTCCTGGCACTCAAACCCGAGCTCCTCCTCCTCGATCTCAGGATGCCCGGTGTCGACGGCTTTACCTTCCTCGAGTACGTGAATGCCGTCGTCGCCAGCCCTCCCCCCGTGGTGATCCTGAGCGGGGCCCACAGCCTGGAATCAGTGCTGCGCGGCGTGAAGCTCGGGGCCTTTGCGTTCCTACCCAAGCCCATCCACTTCGGAAAGCTGGTGGACACGTGTCGTGCGGCGCTCGCTCGGGCGAAACCCGGGTCCCTGGGAGGATCTCATCATGAACGCCGGATCGAGACCCGGAAACCGGTCCTCGTCGGAGTGCGGATCGCGCCCGAACCGGATGCGAGCGTTCTCGAGAGACTGGTCGAGGGCACGACGGGTGGGCACGGCGCGGTTGGTGAGATGATCGACATGAGCGTCGGCGGCGCGCGCATCATCTCGATGGCGGAGATACCCGTTGGCGCCCGGATCCAGATGGCGCCGGACCCGGTGGTGGTCGGGTCGTCCGCCATTCTCACCGGCGAGGTCCGTTGGCGCGAGGTCGTGGACGCCGGCATCATGTACGGCCTTCAGTTCGTGGAGCTCGACCCCGAGGTCGAGCAGCTGCTGCGCTGCCACCTCGGCGACGGCTGAACCGCGCTGGTCGGCCCCGGTTTGAAACTGACAGCGGACTCAGCCGGGGGAAACGGTTCGGTCCCCCTACTATGTTGTCGTCGGCCGATCGAGCGTCTCCCGAAGCGCCCGCGCCAGCTCGTCCGAGTTGAACGGCTTCTCCAGCAGCCGGACGCCTTCGTGGAACACGCCGTGGTGCGAGATGGCGGCACTCGTGTGGCCCGACATGTAGAGCACGCGCATCGCCGGACGCAGGGCTGAGAGCCGCTCCGCAAGATCCCCGCCCCCGAGCTTCGGCATCACCACGTCGGTGAGCAGCAGGTGGATCGGACCCTCGCGCTCGCTTGCCCGCGCCAGGGCCTGCTCGCCATCGGAAGCCAGCAGCACCGTGTAGCCGCTCTCCTCGAGCATCTCCCGCGTCACCTCCCGTAGTGGCGCAGTGTCTTCTACGAGCAGGATCGTCTCGTTGCCTCGCGACCTCTCCGCCGGCGGGCCAGCCGCGAGTGCGTTGTCGGCCGGCTCGTCCACCCGGGCCAGGTACACCTTGAACGTGGTGCCGCGGCCCGGCTCGCTGTAGACCCAGATGTAGCCACCGCTCTGTTTCACGATCCCGTAGACGGTGGCCAGCCCCAGCCCCGTGCCCTCGCCCTCGGGCTTGGTGGTGAAGAACGGCTCGAAGATCCGGTCCTGCGTCTCCGCGTCCATGCCGACGCCGGTGTCCGAGATCGCCAGCATCACATAGCGCCCTGGTGTCGCGGGCCGGTGGGCCGCGCAGTAGTCTTCGTCGAGATCGACGTTGGCAGTCTCGAGCGTCAAGCTGCCGCCCTTCGGCATCGCGTCGCGGGCGTTCAGGGCGAGGTTCAGGATGATCTGCTCGATCTGGCCCGGGTCGGCGTTCACCGTCCCGAGGCCTGGGGCGGGACGGACGACGATAGCGATGTGTTCACCTATCAAGCGGCTCAGCATCTTGTGCGTCTCGGCGACGATCCTGTTGATGTCGAGCAGCTTCGGCTGCATCACCTGTTTGCGGCTGAAGGCCAGGAGTTGCCGCGTCAAGCGCGCCGCCCGCTCGGCCGCCTTCAGCATTTGGTCGATGCGAGAATGGACCGGGTGCTCGGATCCGAGATCGCGCAGCGCCAGCGTGCCGTAACCCAGGATCACGCCGAGGATGTTGTTGAAGTCGTGTGCCACGCCTCCAGCCAACTGGCCGATCGCTTCGAGCTTGTGAGCCTGCTGGAGCTGCGCCTCCAGCGTCTTGTGGGCCGTCACATCAACCAGCGTGCCTTCGATGACTTCACCGGCGCCCGGTTCGGCAACGAGATGGGCGTTTTCGAGCAGCCATACAGTTTGGCCGTCTCTTCCGCGCCCCTCGAACTCGTGGTTGAGCACGATGCGCTCTGTCTCCAGGACCTCAACGAAGGCCTCGCGGGCCGCGGGCGTCGGGTACAGCGCGACCGGGCTGGTGCCGAGGAGGTCATCCCGCGAGCCGTACCCGAAGATGCGGGCGAAGGCGTCGTTGCACTCGAGGATGCGTCCGGCGGGTGTCGCCCGATAGACCCCCGCGAGATTGCGGTCGAACAGCGTCCGGTAACGCGCCTCGCTCTTCCGCAGAGCCGCCTCCGCCTCGAGCCGGCTGATGGCAATGGCGGCGGTCTGCGTGGCCATCTCGATCAGCCGCAGATGTTGGGCGCTGGGCAGAGCAGGCCGGCGACTGTACATGGCGAAGCTTCCGAGCACCCGGCGCTCGACATCGAAGATGGGCGTCGACCAGCAGGCGCGCAGACCGTGGCGCAGCGCCAGTTCGCGATGCTCCACCCAAAGCGGGCCGCTCGCGATGTCCTCGACGAAGACCGCTTCGCCGCGGAACGCCGCTGCGCCGTAGGAGCCGGCGCTCCCGCCGTTGGCGAAGCCGTCGAGCGCCCGAGTGTAGTCCGCCGGCAGGCTGGGCGCTGCGCCGTGGCGCAAGTGCGTGCCGTCGGCATCGAGCAGGCAGATCGAGCAGGGCATGTCGGCAGACTGCGCTTCGACGACCTGGAGCAGCGCCGTGAGGGTCTCCCGAAGCGCCTCGCCGCGGCCGATCATCTCGAGGACCCGTTTCTGCCCGGCCAGAAGCGCCTCGTTTCGCTTGCGCTCGGTGATGTCGCGCTGGATTCCGAGGAAGCCGAGGATATGCCCGTCGCCGTCGAGAATCGGATTCGCAGATGTCGCGACATCGACGAGGGTTCCGTCCTTTCTCTTGTTCCGGAGTTCCGCTCTCACTTCCTGCCCGCTCAGTAGGGTCGCCCAGAACCGATCGTAGAACTCCGGTTCCATAGCTCCGCCCTTGAGGAGGCGCGGCGTGAACTTGCCGACCACCTCGGCAGCGGCATGGCCGTACAGGGCAGTGAATCCGGGGTTGACGAAGGTGAAGATGCCTTTTCGGTCTGTCAGGAAGACTGCCTCTCCGGATGCGGCGATTGCTTTCCTGAGCCTCCTCAGCTCGGCGTCAGCCCCCTTGCGCTCGTGCCGCCCGGCCGCTTCGCGCAACTCCCGCTCGACGGCGGCGCCCAACCGCGCGAGCTTGTCCTTCATGACGTGGTCGCTCGCGCCGGCTTTCATGCTGGCGACGGCCTTGTCTTCGCCGACGGTGCCGGAAACGAGGATGAGAGGAATGTCCAGCCCGTGCTCCTGCAGCAACTCCAGCGCACGCGGCCCGCCGAACTGCGGCAGGCTGTAGTCGGCCAGGATGATCTCCCAGCCTTGATCGAGCTGGGCCAGGTAGTCCGGTTCCGTCTCGACCCGCTTCCACTCCGGCTGGTAGCCGCTGCGCCGCAGTTCGCGCACGATCAACTCCGCGTCGGTCGCGCGGTCTTCGACGATGAGAACGCGGAGCTTCGAGTTCATGCTCGCGGCGGCTCGTTCAGCAGCAGCCCGTACAGGCCCAGCTCCCCGACGGCCTCGGCGAACTTCTCGAAGTCCACCGGCTTGACGATGTAGCTGTTGGCCCCCAATGTAGCTTCGCACCTCTCCTCGCGAGACGAGGTGAGCACCACCACTGGGGTCGCCTTGGTGCGCTCGTCGGATTTCATCCGCTCCTGGACGAACCGCTCGAAGAGCGGGAGACCATCGGCTTGCACCAGATCGCCCCACGAAGCGGAAAACCTGATCTCCTCGCCGGTGTACCCGGTGGGGGTGGTGAAGGCCTCGCTGATCGAGTCGACCGTCACGCCTCCGTCGGCATCTACGGCTAAAGCGGACCCGGTTTTCTTGGACACGAAACTAGGGAAAGTCATCTTGTTCAAGGAGACTCGATCGATGAAGCAGGTCAGGCGCAAGAGGTCTGAGAGGAAGAAGGGAGTGGGCGAGACGGAGGGAGCCCGGAGGGCGACCGGAGTTTCGCCCACCGGCGGCGCGGTGGTGGGCGCCTTGGGTCCCGGGCAGCGTTGGAGCGTGGTGCGCAAGCGGGAGGTCGCACTGCGGCTGCTGCGCGGGGAGTCACTCGAAGCGCTGTCTCGTGAGCTGTCCGTGGAGATGCACCGGCTGCAGCGCTGGCGTGATCAAGCCATGGCCGGGATCGACGAGTCGCTGCGGGAGCGCAATGGCGACCCGCTGAAGGTGGAGCTGGACGCGGCGGTCAAGCGGGTGGGCGAGCTCAGCATGGAGAACGAGCTGTTGCGGAAGAAGATCGGGGCGGCCCGCCCTTTGGCCTTCGGGAGGTCGCGGCGATGAGTGCGGCGATCTCCCCTGCGACAGGCCGGGCCTACGGGGTGGAGCGGGTGTGCCGGGTGTGGAAGCTGGCCCGCTCGAGCTACTACTCCCAGCTCGGCGAGGCGGCTCCCGAGATGGTCTGCGCTGGCCGACGTGGTCCCAAGCCCAAGGTGTCTGACGAGGAGCTGTTGCGGCTGATCCGAGAGGACCTGGCGGCCTCGCCGTTCGTAGGAGAAGGACATCGCAAGGTCTGGGCGCGGCTCAAGGTGCTGCGCCAGGTGCGCGTGTCGCGCAAGCGGGTGCTGCGGATCATGCGTGAGCACCACCTGCTGTCGCCGCGTCGGGTACGCCAGGGCGAGGGGCTGCTCCACGAGGGGACGATCACAACCGATGCGCCCAACCTGATGTGGGGGACGGACGGGGCGAGAGTTCTCACGGCAAAGGACGGCTGGGGCTGGATCTTCGTCGGCGTCGAGCACTTCAACAGCGAGTGCGTCGGCTACCACGTGTGCAAGAAGGGGACGCGCTACGAGGCCCTCCAGCCCATCGCCATGGGGCTGACGCAGCTCTTCGGCTCGGTCGAGGCGGGTGTGGCTCGTGGCCTCGAGCTGCGCATGGACCACGGGACGCAGTACCTCTCGGACCACTTCCTCAACCAGCTGCGTTTCTGGGGCATCACGCCCAGCTTCGCCTTCGTCGAACAGCCGCAGACCAACGGAGTGGCCGAGCGTTTCATCCGGACTCTCAAGGAACAGATCATTCATGGCCGCGTCTTCCACACCCTCGAGGAGGTGCGCCAGGCCGTGGCTGCCTTCGTCAAGCGCTACAACCAGCAGTGGCGCGTCGAGAAGCTGGGATTCCTCACCCCGCGCGAGGCCCGCGACCAGCACGGCCAGGGGAAGGCCGCGTGAACCTCGAGGTCATCAAAGAGGGGCTACCCCAGGTATGGACTCACCCCGCCGCGTCGATCCTGGGGCATCCTCGTGCGTCGTTTTCGGGATCGTCTGCCAAACGAACCCGAGATCGTCAAACTGGTGTCCAAGAAACCGGGCGCGGTACATCGGCATCTACGGCCAGCCGGAATGCGAAGTCGGAGGTGAGCCTGGAGGCGGCGCGCAGCCGTTCCTCCGACTCTCGCAATGCCTCGATCGTTCGCCCGCGCTCGCCCGCCGCGGCTTCCAGCTCCGCGACGCGTCGAACCAGGGCCAGCTGTTCTCTCACCCCAGGCTCCGCCCGGTGGGCCCTTCGCTCGAAGTGGCCGCCTCGGCTGAATCGCGCACGTCGTCTAGCGCCATGAAGTCAGTTCGCTTCGAGTACTTCTCGCACCTTGTCGACGAGGGCCAGCGCGGTGAACGGCTTCTCGATGAACGCGACGCCCTTGGGCAGCTCCCCGACACGCGCGATGCGCTCCTGCGTGTAGCCCGACATGTACAACACCCCGGGCGAGAGATCCAATTTCCGGAGCTCCTCGATCAGCTCGGTACCACTGAGCTTGGGCATCACCATGTCCGTGAGCACCAGATGGATCGGGCGGTCACCGTGCCGCGCAGCATCGAGGGCCTCGACCACGTCTCCGAAGGACAGAACGTCGTAGCCCTCGGCCTCGAGAACCTCCGCGATCATCTCGCGCAGTGGCGCGTCGTCTTCCACGAGGAGTATCGTCCCTGAGCGCGCCGGCGGCGCCGCTGGGGCCAGAGCCTGCTCCTCGGGTTCGGCGTGGCCTGGTGCCCTGGGCAGGTAGACCTTGAACGTCGTCCCCTTGCCGGGCTCGCTGTAGGCGGCGATGTGCCCGCCGCTCTGCTTCACGATGCCGTAGACGCTCGCGAGACCCAGGCCCGTTCCCTGCCGTCCTTCCGGAGCCAGTCCACCTCGAGTCCGCCCAGGTACCCCCGCTGCTGCAACTCGGCGACGACCCTGTCTCGCTCGTGCGGGTTGGCGTAGAGGGCCGGCACACCGACGCCCTTCAGCTCGGCCTCCGACTCGTAGCCGAGCATCGAGACGAGCGCGGGGTTGACCTCGAGGAATCGGCCCTCCACGCTCGAACGGTAGATCCCGTGAACGATGGCCTCGCGCGTGTAGCGATCGCGAGCTACGGCTCTCTTCAGCTTCCTCAGGACGCGCTCCCGCTCCGTGAGGTCGCGGATGATCGCGCTGAAGAAGCGCTCCTCCCCGTGACGCCAGCTCGAGACCGTTACCTCGACGGGGAACTCCCGGCCGTCCTTGGTCAGACCGCTCACGGGGCGATCCCGACCGAGGACCCGGATCTCGCCGCCGCCTGGGTCGTGCTCGAGCGCCAACGAGTGAGCGGGCAGACGCAAAGCGGGCACGAGGGTTTCCATGCGCTGCCCGCGCGCCTCATTCGCCGCATAGCCGAACAGCCGCTCGGCTGCTGCGTTCCAGTCCGTGATGACTCCTTCGCCGTTCGCCAGTACGATGGCGTCGTCGGCCATCTCCACGACTGATCGGTAGCGCGCTTCCGACACGCGAGCGGCCTCGTGGGTCTTTCTGCGCTCGATCGCGTAGCGCAGCGCCCGGATCAAGCCGTCGCGCTCGAACCTGCCCCTCACCAGGTAGTCGTCGGCGCCCTGTCGCGCAGCGTCCGGTATCGTGGCCTCGTGTTCGGTGCCGATCATGACGACGATCGGCAGTTTCGAGGCGCGCTCACGGATCTTCGTCAGGGATTCGAACCCCCGGGCGTCCGGTAGGGACAGGTCCAGCAGCACGACCTCGGGCGGCCTGGACGCCAGGTGGTACAGGGCTTCGGAGAGGCTCGCGACGCCGTCCACCTCGAAGCCGCCGCCTGCGAGCATCTTTTCCACGAGCCGCATCGCTTCGCGGCTGTCCTCCACGACGAGGACCTTCGTCGACTGGTCGCTCATTGCGCCCCGGCCCGCCGCCGAGCGCGCCGCGACGAAAGCGAGAGCGCGCTGGCCCGGAGGCCTCTGGCGCGGCGACGGGGCGTGTTGTTTGATGGAACCCCATGACTAAATTACGCTCGTCGGGGGTATCCATTTAACCGGTGTAGACGGTGATCTCGGCTTCCCTCATCCGCAGCACGAGGCCCGCGTAGTCGTTCGGGTAGCTCTTCCCGTCGGACAGGAGGATGACGTGCTTCGATTTTGCCTCGCTCGCGGCGAGCTGCTCGAGGGCACGCTCGTGTGCCGGGTAGATGTTCGTCTGGGCGCTGGCTTGGACTCGAGCGATGCGCCGATGAATCGACTCCGGTTCGACGACCTTCTGTAGCGGAACGGTGATATACGGGTCCCAGTCGAAGCTGACCATCCCGAACTCGTGTCGCTCGTCCAGCAGGTCGAGGGCTGCCCGGCTGGCCTCCTTGGCCAGCTCCATCTTCGTGCCCTTCATGCTGTACGACTTGTCCAGCACGATGACGAGCGCCATCTCTCTGCGCTCTTCGCGGGTTTCGAAGCGGACCGGCAGGAGCTGCTCGAAGAGCGATTCCGCGAAGCCCTCCTCCCCGTAGCTCGTCTCGCCGCCCGCGTAGACGAGTCCACCTCCAGAGCGCACGTAGGTGTTCAGGCTCGTCTGCAGCGTCGGCGTGAGCAGCTCGGCCCGCACGTCGCTCACGACGACGACGTCGAAGCGGCGCAGGGATCGAGGATCGAGCTGGGCGATCGCGCTACCCGTGACGGTCGTGACGCGAAAGCCCGCCTGCTCGAGCGTGCGGCTCAGGTAGCTGGCGCTCGCGGCGCGACCCTCCAGGTAGAGCACGCGTGCCGCTTCCGTGACGGCGACCGCGAGGCGCTGGACATCGTTCGTCGCGAAGCTGTCTCCCTCGGTCGACAGCCGGAGCTCGAGATCGTGGCTCCCGCTCGAGTCGAGCGCGGCGCTCGCCGTGACGGTCGTCGAGCCGCGAGGCAGGTCGAGATCGAGCGTCGCGACGATCCGTGCACCGTCACGGATCTCGAGGCGAGCGGTGGCCGCGCTGCGTGACACCAGCTGGGCCACGATCTCGAAGCGCTCTCCGGCACGCACCGCGCTCGGCGCCGTCGCTGCTGCCAGTCGCGCATCCCGGACGCCGCGAGCCGGCAACGGATGGGTGAACACGCGCACACCCGCTCTGCGCGCCGCGAGCAGGGCGGCGTCGAGGCGATCGTCCGTAGGGCGACCATCGCTGAACAGCAGGACCCGCTTGCTCTCCCCGGAACCGAAGCTGCGGACCACCTGCTCGAGCGCCATGCCCAGCCGCGAGTCACTCGCTTCGGACTCGCTCACCCGCTTCGCCAGTGCCCCTACATCAGGGTGACGGCCGAGCTCCTCGGCGAAGTCGAAAAATCGATGGGTCGCCCGCCCGTGCTCCACCTCGACGCCCGCGAGCTGCTCTAGCACCCGCTCACGGGCCGCCGGATCGACGCTGGCCGACCCATCGACGAGGTGGGCGACCGCGATGCGTCCCCCGGCGCCGTGCCAGACGGGTGCGCAGAGAGCGATGCTGAGGCTGACGACGACGACGCAGCGGAGCACCGTGGAGGCGCGCCTCAGCTTCGGAGGAAGCGGAGCCCGACGTCCCCAGCCCACGACGAGGGGCACGGCCAGCAGCATCGCGAGCGGCCACAGTGTCTCCACGGAACCGCTCATTGGACGACTCGTCGCGAGAACGCCCAGCGATCCACGACTGCGAGCGCGAGGGCCAGAGCGACGAGCACGCGCCATGCGTCCGGCGACGTCCGTTCCGCCGCAGGGCCTGCCGGCGCCACGGGTGGAAGCGAGCTCTGGTTCGGTCCGGTCGCCGCCGGATGAGCGAGATCGACACCGAACGGTCGCGTGAGACTGCCTATCTCCGCAGTGAACAAGCCCAGCCGATGGGCCTCGAAGACGCTTCGCCGCAGAAGCGAAAGGGTGGCGACTGGCTCGCCCTCGGGTCCGCGAACCGAGTCCACGGGGATCGACGCCGTCGCGATGCCTGGCGCCGTCTTGGCGAAGTCGGAACCCCCGGCCAGCCAGCGAATCGCGTTCGCGAAGAGTACGGGGAATCCGGCGCGGCGGGTCAGAGCCGAGTCGTCGAGCGACAGTGCGATGCGAACGCGGCGCGGCTGGGCGTCGCGCGCCAGGATCAGGGACGTTTCGCCGGCCCTCGCCATCCACTCCTCGCCCTCGCCCGCCTGCAGCCGCGCCGCCGTCCTCGCGATGAGGTCGTCCGGCGAAACGCCCCGCAGCAACGGATGGCCGAATCGGATCTCCACGTCGTCGCCCAGCGAGACGAGATCGTCGCCCGCGACGAACTCGAGGGTGGCCGGGCGGGCGGACGCGTCTACCGTCGGCGTGCTTTGGACGACCACAGCCGACCCTCCCTCCTGCGCGCCCGCAGCCTCGAGGTCGGGTGCCAGCGCGACGGCTCTCAGCAGGGCGGGGTGTTGTGCCTCGAGCCGCACGCCGATACTGGAGCCGGGCAAGAAGTCGTAGGCGACGTCGTCCAGCGCGAAGGCGTCTCCGTCGAGGCGGATTCTGGCCTCGATCGCCCCAGGAGCGAACTCCGAGAGTGCGATGGCGCGGGCCAGCATCTCGCCCGGGTCGAGATGCTCGCGGCCGGCGAGCCGGGGACCGGAGCCAACGATCTCGACTTCGACTTCGTGCGCCTCGCTGCCCTGGTTGACGATCGCCAGATAGGCCTCGAACGTTCCGGATCGACCGGCCACGGCCCGCACCGCAAAGGCCGCGATGGCGACGTTCTCGGCGCGCTCGAAGACGGAGAGCGTCTCGAAGCCGGCGGACGCTGCTGGAAGGCCCACGCCGTCGGTGATGAGGAAGGCTCGCGAGCCGGCCGGGACGTTGACGCGCGGCAGGGTCGGGTGTGGGTCCAGACACAGCGGGAGCTGCTCGAGTGCGCGGAGCGCTACATGCCGGGGTGCGAACTCGCGCTCCTCGATCCGCCCGCAAGAGTCGGCGAGCAGCACGCGGCTCGCGCTCCGCATCAGCGCATTCGCCTGACTCACGGCCCGCTCGAGCCGGGTGGTGCCCGCGCTCGTCCGCGTGGCCATCGTCAGCGAGTTGTCGACGATGATCACGATGCGATCCTCGGCGCCGCGCCAGCTCGGGTCGGCGAGCGCCGCGACGATCGCCCAGGCGAATACGAGCGAAGCCAAAAGAAAGAGCCAGAAGCGACGTTCGCGGAGCGGGCGCTTCCGTTGCTCGATCGCACGTTGCCAGAGCAGCGTCGACGAGACCAGGAAGCGTCGCGGCGGCGGCCGAAGCAGGTAGAGACCCGCCACGATCAGGGTCGCCGCCGCGAGCAGCGCTGCTGTGGCGCCGGCCCCGAGCCCGAACGTCATCGCACGAAGCGGTGGCTGCGCAGCACCTGCATGACGAGCTCTTCGAAGCGTTCGTCGCTGCCGGCGTGGACGTAGCCCCACCCGTAGCGGTTGCAGTACCTCTCGATCGACTCGCAGTGCTCGGCCCGCAGCTCGAGGTAGCGTTCGCGCAACGGCGGAGTCACGCGGAGGCTGTCGCCGCTTTCGGAATCCTCGAGGAGCGCCTCGTCCTCCAGCGAGGGGTCGATCTCTCCCGGGCTCGACACGTGAAGGATGAAGACGTCCTCGCCGCGCGGCCGCAGCCGATCGAAGGCGGGCTCGAAGCCTTCCGGATCGAGCAGGTCGGAGATCAATACGAGCAGGCCGCTGCGTCTTCGAGGGGCCAGGCAGCCGTCGAGGCCGGTCCGCAGCGACGTGCCGCCGTGGGCGTGAAGCCGATCCAGGAAGCGCAGCGTCGGCCACACCTGATTCGGGCCGCGGCGCCGGGGCAGCTCCTCCATCGCGCCGGTCGAGAAGGCCACGACGCGAACGCGATCGTGATTCAGGAGGCCGATGTAGCCGAGTGCGCCGGCCAATCGACGCGCCTGATCGAACTTCGCCGGGTCGCCCGTGCTCATCGAATGGCTGGCGTCGACGAGCAGGTCGATCGGCAGGTCGGCCTCCTCCTCGAACAGCCGCATCACCAGCCGCCCGAGGCGCAGGTAGGCTCGCCAGTCGACGTGGCGCGTGTCGTCGCCAGCGACGTAGGGCCGGTAGTCGGCGAATTGCAGCCCTGAGCCGCGCCGCTTGGCGCGATGCTCACCCCGGATCTGGCCCGGCTGCACCTGCTTCGACACGAAGCGCAACAGCTCCAGCTGGCGCAGGAACTCGGTGTCGAAGAGCGTGCCGCCGACAGCAGTGGCGGCGTCCGGCGTCATTCAGCCGATTCCGGCACGCTCTCGATGATGGTCTTGAGAATCGAGTCGGGGTCGACACGCTCGGCCTCGCCCTCGAAGTTGAGCAGGACGCGGTGACGCAACGCGGGCAACGTCATGCTCCGCACGTCCTCGCACGAGACGTGAGAGCGTCCATCGAGGAGCGCTTGGACTTTGGCCCCCAGGATCATCGCCTGGAGGCCGCGGGGGGCTCGCTCCGTAGCGCAGATAGCGCCGCGTCAAGTCGTGAGCGTGGGGGGATTCGGGGTGGGTCGTGAGCGTCAGCCGCACCGCGTAGCTTTGAACCGGCCTGGCCACGAGGACGGAGCGCACGGTGTCCCTCAGCGCGAGGATGGTCTCCCGCTCGAGGACCGGCTCGGCCTTCGGCTCGGTCTCGCGGGTCGTCCGGTCGACGATCTCGTGCAGGCTCGCCTCACTCGGGTAGTCGAGCTTGAGCTTCACGAAGAATCGGTCGAGCTGTGCCTCGGGTAACGGGTACGTCCCTTCCATCTCCAACGGGTTCTGTGTCGCGAGCACGAAGAATGGGGGTGGCAGTCTGTGGCTCGTGTGCCCGACGGTCACGCTGTGGTCGGACATCGCTTCGAGCAGCGCGGCCTGAGTCTTCGGCGAGGCGCGGTTGACCTCGTCGGCCAGGATGACGTTGCCGAAGATCGGTCCGGGCTGGAAGCGGAGCACGCGCCCACCGTCCTCGTCGCTGTGGACGACGTGGGTTCCCACGATGTCGCCGGGCATCAGGTCCGGGGTGAACTGGATGCGCGAGAAATCGAGGCGCAGCACGTCGGCGAGGGTGTGGACGAGTCGCGTCTTGCCGAGCCCCGGAATCCCTTCGAGCAGCACGTGTCCGTCGGCGAACAGGGCCACGAGCACGCCGCGGACGATCGAATCGTTGCCGACGATGACCTTGCCGATCTCTTCCTCGGCGCGCCGGAACTGCTCCTGGAAGCCTTCGATTCGAACTTGCGGTTCAGCGCTCACGCTCATGCGTCTCCCTCTCGAAGAAGTTCTCGATGCGGCGGCGATCTTGCCACGAAACGGTGGCTCGCCGGATCGGGCGCGGGGGCTCGCTCGCCCCGGCCAGAGCTGTGGCGTGGAAGCCGCGGCGTGACGGGCCGGCTCGACTCGCGCGCTCGATCTCCTCCGCCTCCTCGTCGTCCGAGGGCTCCTGTGCGTCGAGGCGCTCCAGCTCTCTTTCGACCACCATCTGGGTGGGGTCCCCGAGCTCCGGATCGCCCCCTTCGCCGACGCCCGAGGTGTCTCCGCTCGTTGCTTGCGCTCCCTCCTCGGTGGGTGGCTGCTCGGCGAGGGCCGCCTCGGCCCAGCGGAACTCTTCTCCCGGGAGGCTCATCCCAGTCCCGTCAGTCGTCTTGGGAGCCGTTTCGTTCTGTGCGGCCGCGGCCATCTCCCCAGGCGCAGCTTCCGTGGCGGCCTCGTCGGCCGCCGCCGCGTCGGCCTGCTCCGCGCCGGGCTCTCGCAGTCGCTCCCCGAGGCTGTCGCCGGCCGCAACCTCGGTCGGCTCCCGTCCGTCGGCCGGGGGGCGCACGTTGCCCGCGAGGCCTTCGGTGGGGATTTCGGGACCGTTGGCGCGGGGCTCAGCCAGCTGCTCGGCGGTCAGCGTTTCGATGTCAGCGGCGTCGTCCGCGCTGTCGTCCGCGCTGTCTGCCGGCGTCGAGTCAGGATCCTGTTCGCCGACATCGGGACCGGCGCCCGGGGCGAGCGTGGTCAGCAGCTCCCTGAGCCCCATGCCCGGAGCGGCGAAGCGGGCGGGCGGCGTCAGGCTCAGCAATCCGCCGACCGTCAGAACGGCCGTAGCGGCGACGGCCAGCCGCGTGGCCGGCAGCGGGAGCGGCTGCAGCCGCGCGGCCACCCGCGCGGCTCGGTCGAGCTGGTGGTCGATCCAGACCGACGAGACGGGGCGGCTCGCGAGCCAGACGGCTGTACCCAGCGTGTCCCGAGTGCGGGCGGCGCGATCGAGGCGGGAAGCGATCACCGCGGGGCGCAGCCGACGGATTTCGAACGCGAGCCAGCCGAGCGTCAGTGCGGCTGCGAGCGCTAACAGCGTGGGGCGGCTGGCCAGCCCGAGCAGGTCCGCGACGATCACGGCCGCGCAGCCGGCGACGACGGCGCCGGCGCGCGCTGCGATCGCGCGGGCGAGCAGCCGCCAACGCCCCCGACGCAGGGCGCGGGAGATCGACCGATGCATCGTAGGGGGGTGTTCGGGCGATGAGGTCAAGAGAATATTCTAGTGGCCCGTAAGCGAGAAGTCGGAAGCGGTCAGGGCGTCGAGGCGCCCCGATCCGAAGGCGAGAGGAGCGGAGAATACCGGGAGTATTCGACCGACGAGCAACACAGCGGGCGGGGATGCATCGGCGGTCTGACGCTTTCGAATCCTCGTTTACAGGTCACTAGCTGCGCCTCGGGCTACCGGCCGGCCAGTGAGGAACTTCGAGCCTGCCGGGACGCTTACTACTCGGCGGGGACGCTCGAGGCGTTGACGAGAATCAGGAGCCGCCATCCCAAAGCACGATGCCGCCCGCCTGCTTGCCGATGTCGAGGGCCGCAAGCCGCTTCGCTTCGGCCAGGTCGTAGACCTCCACTGCCCCCGGCTCGCCACCGACTCCTTCCACCGTGACGAACGCGAAGCGGCCGTCTGAGGTGATGGCCGTGCCGTGGGGAACCGACCGCGTGGTCTCGAGCCGGGCGGTCTCGGTTCCGGTCTCGAGGTCCCAGATGCCGATGGAAGCCGCCTTCTTGTAGGTCACGACCAGGGTCTTGCCATCAGGCGTCACGTCCAGGTTGTACGGGCCCTTGGCCATGTCGGCGAAGCGGCGTGTGACGCGCCACGTCTCGAGATCGACCTCGTAGATCGAGCTGTCGCCGTTGCCGGCGACGTAGACCTTGCCCTGCGGCGTGGGTGGGCTCACCCATGTCGGCTGGACCTTCATCGACATCCCGGCGTGCCCGGCGTGCTCGCCGCCGCCGTCGCCCGCGAGGCTCAGCCGTCTCGCCACCTCGAACGTCGTGGCGTCGATCTCCATCAGGTCGTCGTCCATCATGTTGACCGCGTAGAGGCGCGAGCCGTCGGCGTTCATGCGCGAGCCGTGCGGCATGATGCCCGCGTCGATCCGGGCCACCTCGATCATCGTGTCGCTCTCGACCACCGAGATGCTGCTCGGCTTCATCTCGCCGTAGAGGTCGAAGTTGACGACGAACAAGAGCCCCGTCGACGGCGAGACGGAAAGCGTCGCCGGGAACATCCCTACCATCACGTCGCCAACCCACTCGTCCGTTCCTGTCGAGAACTTGTGGATCGAGCCGAAGGGCATGCCGTGGGAGACCGACACGAACCAATGGCGGCCATCTGGAGACAGGTTGATGCCGTGAGGCCCCTCGATCTCGGCGGGGAAGCTGCCCACGGGGATCGACTTGACGCGCTCGAGACCATCGCCGCCGAACCGCACCAACTCGACCACATCGTCCGACTCCGCGCAGACGTACGCGTGGTAGTTGCGGGTCGGGTCCGCTGCGTGCCCGGGTGTGGCGCCAGCCGCCAGGACGCCGGCGAGCATCACGGCGACCGGGCGAATCACTGAGGCTCTCCCAGGTCGATCGGCTTGTTCGTCTCATCGTGAGGTGTCAGCTTCACGGCCCACAGTCCCGAGTTGAAGTCGGCCACGAAGACGTTGCCTTTGTACGGTTGTGGTCCCCACACGAACGGGACGTTGGCGATGTAGCCCTCGGAGTCGAACGGGTGCCAGAAGGCGATCTCGCGTCCCTGCTTGTAGAGGTCCCCGCGCAGCTCACCGGACACGTCGACCACGCGCAGGCCCCCGTTGTAATAGCCGATGTAGAGGATGTCGTCCTCGACCCACAGGTTGTGCGTGCCCGCCTCGGGGACGTAGTAGCGCGCGACCTCCTTGGCGTTGTCCCAGTCGTCCACGTCGATGACGTGGATCCAGCCAGCCGCCCGATCGGGAGGGCTGCCCGGCGCCGGATTGATGCCGGAGTAGGGGAACGCCTCATCTCCGCCGAAAATGTAGCGCTTTCCCGTCGATTTGCTCGTGTACGGGTAGGCCGTGTGGTTCCAGCCGTTCGGCCAGGCGTAGGACCCGATCTGCACGGGCTTGTTCGGCGATCCGCCCTTGACGCCGTTGCCCACGTCGATGGCCACCACGCCGTCGTCCCAGTTCGAGGTGTAGGCGATCCCGTCCTCGACCCACACGTCGTGGATGCTGTGCCCGTTCGTGGTCAGCTCGAAGCGACCCACGCGGGTAGGAGCGCTCGGATCCTCGATGTTGATGATGTCGAAGCGTCGTCCGTTGTTGACGGCGAAGACGTGATCCTTGTGGATGAAGACGTTGTGCACACCGCCGTGAAGCTGATCCTGAAAACGGCCGATGATCCGCACCCCGTCCTCGGGTGCCGAAACGTCGAGGATGACGATGCCGTTCTTGCGACTCGACGCCCCCTCACGGCTGAGAACGGCCGTCTTGCCGTCCTCGCTGATCTTGACGTCGTTCACGGTGCGCGCATCGACCTTCACGACATCGATGATCTGCATGTTCTGGGGCTCGGTCACGTCCCAGATGTAGGCGTGTCCGCTGGCGCCCCAGGTTCCGGTGATGGCGTAGTCCCGGCCGTTGGCGCCCTCCCAGATCCACAGGTCCGAGGTGTGGCGATCCCTCACGGGTCCGTGACCGACGACGTCGACTGCCTGCTTCACGTTGCGCGGCGTGACGCGGAGGGTCCGCTGTGCCGAGTGGGGCCCCGCGATGGCGACGACGGTGTGCAGCCCGGACCGCTCGGCGACGCAGCCCCCGTCGGGATAGACGACGGAGATGGCGCCCGGCTCGGCAATCGTGTCGTAGGCCTCACCGTAGGCGGCGTAGCGAACGGGATACTCAGGGACGGCCTTGCCCGACGCGTCCTTCGCCACCGCCTCGAAGCGGACCACATCGCCGGTGCGGGCCGTCTCGGCGCTGGCATCGAGGGAGAAAGTCACCACCGGATCCGGCTCGACCCGGATCTCGACGCTGCTCGTGGCGCCCTCGGCTTCCGCCTCGAGTACGGCCATGCCGGGCTTCTTCGGAGTCACGTTACCGACCGCATCGATGGCCGCGACGTCCGGGTTGCGGCTCCTGAAGCTGACCTCGACGTCCAGCCGCCGCACGTCGATCGTGTCGCGCACGTCGGCGTCGATGGGGACCACGGTGCCAGCGTAGAACGCGCCGGGGAGTCCCACGAGCGTCACCTTCTCGATCGGCGGCTGTGGCACCGTCACGGTGATCTTGGTGCGGATCAGCGCCTCGGGTCTGCGGCTCGTGTCCTCCGGATCCTTCGGTACGAGCGCGACGATCGTGTGCTCGCCCGGACGGTAGGCGGTGACCTCGCCAGCCGGATTGACGCCGACGCTGCGCCGAGCGCGCGAGTAGAAGACGACCTTGCGCTCGATGACCGCGCCCTCTTCGTCCCTGACCAGGGCCGTCAGAGCGGCCTTCTCGCCGACCTTCAAGGTCAGCTCCGTGGGCGTGACCTCCAGGCTCTCGAGTGTGGGCCCCTCCTCCTGGCCTGCGTCGGCATCCTGACTCCAGGCGCCGCCGGCGAGGGATGAAAGCAAGACCGTAAGCGACAGAATGCGCGAGACGTTCACTTTCGACTCCTTTGGTGTCGTTGAGTAGGGGGCCGATCCTTAGACTACGCTGCCCTCATCACCGCATCCAAGGTGGGCGGAGACGTGCGATCTTGCGGTACACCGGACAGGCCGGCACGTGGGCCCCCGGCAGGTAGCCCGTGCTCATCAGGAACTCCCCGGTGATCTCGCCGCCCGTGAAACGAAACGTCTTCTTGAACAGGCGCACCCAGTCGTCCTTGGGAAGGGGGTGGCTGGCGTCGAGCCAGTCCGCGAAGCCTCCGTGACTCTCCCGGAGTTCGAGGATCTGGCGGGCGTTCGCGATCACCGCGTCGACCTTCAGACGGTTCCGGATGATCGACGTGTCGCGCAACAATCGCGAGCGGTCACGCGCGCCGAAGCTCGCGACCCGCTTTGCGTCGAAGCCGCGAAAGGCAGCCGTGAAGCCCTCACGCTTCTTCAGGATCGTCAGCCACGACAGTCCCGCCTGGTTGATCTCTAGCGCCAGGCGCTCGAGCAGCACGGACTCGTCTCGAACCGGGAATCCGTACTCCCGGTCGTGATAGGGGCCGTGAAAGGGGTGTCGCGGCGCCACGGCGCAGTAGCCGGTCAGCCCCTTCAGGCCTCCCACGACCCTCTGATCAGGAGACGACGCGCCAGCTCGTGCTCCTGAAGCGAAACACGCGCTGGAAGCCTTCGGGGAGGAGGTTCTTGAGCCCGAGTAGCGACGGGATGCGGCGGTACCCCAGAACCAGGCGGACGTCCTTGCGACCCCCCTTGCCGAGCGATTTCACCTCGAACTCGTAGCGTCCGATGTGCGCCGTCTCGCCGCGCACGAGATCCCGCTTCTCGGCGTCCTTGCCGTACGTGGTCATCTGCACGTGGGGCTCGGCCACCTTGTTGCGGAGGGCAGGATTGACGAGCAGGTGTGCCTTGGCGTGGAGGAATTCGGACGCAGAGATCTCGCCACGCTCGAAGCTGTCGGCGGAGAGCACCTGCTCGGCGCGCGCCGGATCGATGTTCGCCGCCATGTAGTTGAGGTTGAGGGAGTAGATCTTCTCGTCCTTCTCGCCCTTCGTCGAGGCCTGGTGAAGGGCTTTGCGAAGCTCCTCCAGATCGAGCGGCAGCAGCGCGAGCAGGACTTCGTCGGCACCCTCGAGGTTCAGCCCTTCGCCGGTGAGATCCACGACGGTCGACTCGTAGGTCAGCGTGGCGGCGGCGTCGAGCGGCGCCTGGACGATCGACAAGCCGGTTGTGGCCCAGCCCCCCTCGGACATCTTGCGGAAGCGGTCCGCGCCGATGTGGACCGGAATCCCGGTCGAGAACTCGATCACCTCGACGTCGCCGCGTCCGGGGAACGAACGCACGAGAACGCCCAGCAGAGCGCAGGCGAAGAGCGCCAGCGGCAGGACGAGAGAGCCGAGAAACTGGAACTCGACTGCGGGCCGCGAGGCCGAAACGATGCGCCGCACGACCGGTTCGAGCCGCTCCAGGCCCTCGTTCGTGTGCACCCGGTAGACGAACTTCTTGAGCAGCATCCCGTCGTCCTCGAAGAACTGGGCCAGGCTCTGGGCCCGCTTCGAGGCGAACGGTCCGTTGGCGGCCTGTACCATCTCGAGGATGAGTCGTGGCGAGGCTTCCCGATCGTCCGAGATCTGATCTTCATCCGGGAGCTTCCCGACCAGGATGACGTAGAAGGGAAGGTTGATCTCCTGGAGCTTCTCGAGGATCAGCTCGGCGACCTTCTGCCTCAGCTCGTCGCCAGTCGGCAGGCCCAACTCGGGCCAGTCCTGCGGTCGCGGGTCGAGCATGCCGTCCGTCACGAGCACCAACCGGAAGTCGGTGTCCAGGGAGTAGGCATCCATCATCTGCTGCGCCCGCTCGAGGGCAAAATAGAAATCCGTCCACTGCCCGTCGTTCCTGTAGCGTGCGGGCTGATCGATGCTCATCTCGTCCTTGCCTCCGAACAGGACCAGGCGACTCGGCTGCTTGCCGAGAATGCCGACCATTCGCTCCAGGGCGTCGACGCGCTGCTCGCCCGGGTCGAGCGGGGGCAGAGAGGCTGAGTTGTCGACGAGGAACAGAATGACCGATCCCTCGGACGACTCGGTGGAGGGAGGAGTCGTCGTCGGCGCACCCTGAGGGGCAGCCGAAAGCAGCGCCGTGAGCAGGGCGAAGAAGGGCACGCCGAGCAGCATTGTACGCCGAATGCGGATCCAGAGGCCTCCCGCTAGCGTTTGTCGCTCAACGCCTCGAGCGTTTCGAGTTGCTCGTCGAGAGCCGCTACCAGCGCTCCGAGGCGATCCCTGGCGTCTCGGCCCGGCGCCTGGTCGGCAGTGTCGAGATTGTCGTAGAGGTAGGCGAGCTGGTCGGCGAGCATCGGGCGCGAGTAGCGAATCGGCTCGGTCACGATCTCCCGCTTGATCTCCTCGAGGCGCTCCTTATGTTCCTTTCCGCCCTGCTTGGCTTCGAGCGCCGCTTCGACGCGCGCCGCCGCCTTTCTCGCTCGCGCAAGCGCGTCGCGAGCGGCCAGGCTCAGGACCAGCTGTGCTTCGACATCCCGTGCCGTCACGCCTTCCGTCACGACGCGCGGGTCGAGGCGCAGCTCGAACGACGACGTCTCGTTCCAGTCTCCGAGGCTGAGACGCGCTTGATACAGACCCGGCGCAGCCAGCGGGCCGCGCCGCCCCGATCGCTCCGCGTCGGCATGCCACGGCCCCGGGTGTCGCATGTCCCACACGAAGCGATGCACTCCGGCCGCGTTCTCCAATCGCGGCGTACCGGCGCGTTCCATGCGCGGCTCGCGCATGCCCGCCTCGGCGGGCGGTGCCTCGCTCTCACCCCGGGATGCGCTCGAGAACTCGCGGACGAGCCTGCCGGACGCGTCCAGGATCTCGAGCCGCAGCTCCTCGCTCGGTTCTGCTGCGAGCGCGTACTCGATGTTCACGCCGGGATCCGGATACTGCGGATCGGCCGGCGCGGCGCCCCCGCCTCGCCTGGAGCGACGTCGGATGGCGTCGCTCGGATCGAACAGGTGTGCGGGGGAGTCGGCCATCGTCGGGTCGATCTGGCGCAGCCGCGCGACGTCGTACAGGATCCAGAAGCCGCGTCCCATCGTCGAGAGCGCCAGGTCGCCCGCCACGAGCCTAAGGTCCGTCACAGGTGTGCTCGGCAGGTTGAGCTGGAACGACTGCCAGCTGGCTCCGGCGTCGAAGGAGACGAAGATGCCGAACTCGGTCCCGGCGTAGAGCAGGTCGGGCCGCACGGGGTCTTCTCGCACGACCCGAACCGGATGATCGGCGGGGATCCCGTTCTCACCGCTGGTCAGGCGCGTCCAGGACGCTCCGTAGGCCGTCGTCTTGAAGACGTAGGGCGCGAAGTCCCCGAGCTGATACCGCAGCAAGCAGGCATAGGCGGTGGCCGCATCGTGGGGCGACACCTCGATCTGCTGGACGCGTCCGTAGGCGCCGAGCCCCTCGGGCGTGACGTCCTTCCACGTGGATCCGTTGTCGCGAGTCACGTGAATCGGGCCGTCGTTGGCGCCGACCCAGATCACGCCCGGCTCGTGCGGCGACTCCTGGATCTCGTAGATGACGCTGAAGTGCTCCTCCCCGGTCGCGTCGATCGTGATCGGATCGCCGGACACGACCTGCGTCTCCGGAGTGAACGCAGTGAGGTCGGGGGAGAGCCTCTCCCAGGTACGCCCGGCGTCGGTGGTCACGTGGACGAATTGAGACGTGTGGTAGACGCGGTCGGGGTTGTGGGGCGAGACGTGGATAGGAGCGACCCTTTGGAAGCGGTAGGCCAGGTCCTTCGGGTTGTGGCCGTAGATGTTCCAGAAGCCGACGTAGTACTGCTGCTCCTGCCCGGTGCGTCTATTGAAGTAGCCGAAGCGCCCCTTGCAGTTCGCATACACGATGTCGGGGTCGCCGGGTTTCGGGACCGCCGGGCCGGTCTCGCAGCCCCCGTGCGCCTCCCAGAGCGCGGTGCGCCCACCCGGCATGTAAAAGGGTGGCAGGCTCGGCACCGAGATCGTGCTGTTGTCCTGCTGCCCCGCGTAGAGCCGGTAGGGGTACTCGTCACTGAGGTCGAGCTGGTAGAGCTCCGCTGTCGGCTGGTTGTGCTGCGTCGACCAGGTCTCGCCCCCGTTGAGCGTGACGTTGGCGCCGCCGTCGTTCGCCTGGATGAAGATGTCGGGCTCGTCGGGGTTGATCCACATGTCGTGGTTGTCGCCGTGGGGCGTGCTCTTGCGTTGCCAGGTCTCGCCGCCGTCCTCGGACCTATAGAAGCCCTCGGCCATGCCCCAGAGCACCTCGGGATCCTCGGGGTGCGCCTCCAGGTTCGTGTAATAGAAAGGACGGTTGCGGATCGGCTGAAAATCGCTGACCTGCCGCCAGCTCTCGCCCCGATCGTCCGACCGGTACACGCCCCCGGCCTCGGCCGGCGCCTCGATGAGGACGTAGACGCGATCCGGCTCCGCGGCCGATACTGCGAGATCGGCCTTGCCGCGAAGTCCCGTCGGAAGGCCGTCGGTCACGGGCTCCCATGTGTCCCCGCCGTCACTGGACTTGTAGACCCCGCCCTCGTTCGCGCCGCTGATGATCGTCCACGGCTTGCGCTCGGCCCGCCACAGCGTGGCGTAGATCGTGTTCGGATCGTCCGGAGCGAACTCGAGGTCGACTGCGCCGGTGCGCTCCGAGACGAACAGAACCCTCTCCCAGGTTTTCGCACCATCCCGGGAGCGGTAGACGCCTCGCTCCGGGTTGGGGGCGAACGGATTGCCGATCGCCGCCACGTAAACCAGCTCGGGATTGCCGGGGTGGATCAGCACGGCTCCCGTGTTGCCCACCCTCTCGAGACCCGCGTGATGCCAGGTCTCGCCGGCGTCCGTCGATTTGTACACGCCCTTGCCGATGATGACGTTCGAGCGGAGCCCGTCGGAGCCGGTGGCGACATAGACGACGCTCGGATCCGACTCCGCGACGGCGATCGCGCCGATCGAGCCGGTGTCGAAGAAGCCGTCCGAGAGGGGTCGCCACGTTTGACCGAAGTCGGTGGTCTTCCAGACCCCACCGCCCGTCGCGCCCATGTAGAAGGTCGAGCGCTGGGAGCGGTGCCCCGCCACAGCGGTGACGCGGCCGCCGCGGGAGGGTCCGATCATCCGATACTCGAGGCCGCCGAACAGGGTCTCGGGCATTTCCGTTGCGGTCGCCGGCATCGCCAACGAGCTGAGGAGGAGAGCCGCCGCGAAGGTAGCCAGCCTGTCCAGTCGCATGTGAACCTCCGTCAGTCTCAAAGCTGCGCAGCCGCTCCGCGACGTCCCTGGTCGCGACGTGCTTTAGTTCAAGGATAGGGGGGACCGTCGTCACGACGACCCGTTGATGCCGCTCCAGCGCTCTGTGATGTCGAGATGGATGTCGAACAGATCGAGGGTCCGAAGATCGACCCGGTCGCGCCGGTGATCGCTACGATCAGCCGCTTGGGTTCCCCTCGCTCGGTCAGCGTCACTCTTTCTCCGAACGCGCCGCGACGACGAACAGAGCCCGCGAGCATGGCTGGCCCCTCGCAGGCTCTCGCGCTTCTCCAGCGGAAGTCTACCACTCCGTCTCCGACTTCCGGAACTCGTACCGTTCCAACTATTCCGGCCAAACGAGTACGAGGTCCACCCCAAGGTGTTCCCGGGCACGCAGCGGTGCGTCGGTAGCGGCGCTTCGAGGCTGGCTACTGGTTCTTCTCCGGCTTCTGGGATCAGGGGTGACTCGTTACCTCGACTGCGGCATCTGGGACAACAGCTTCGCCCGCATCCGCTGCGACGCCTGTCGCCACGAGATGGCTCGTCAGGCTTCGCAAGCTGTTGGAGTTGGCTCTTACCGGACGCCACCGAAATCGATTCTCCTATCCCCAGCCGGAGGGTACTGGAAACGGTGGACCGGAGGGCGAGGACGAGCTGCTGAACGCCGGGCTCGCCCGGCTTCCCCCGATCCAGGGGCATCTACGGACCCTCCACCGCACTCGGGCTGGAAACGGGTGCCGCCACCCCCGCTCGCGAGGACACCCGGTACCCGTTCTGCCCGGGGCGGGCCGTCAACGGTCGGTCTTCGCGAGGAGTCTCGCCGCCTCCGCCTGATTCTCCGCATCGTCCCACCGGACCGGTTTCAGCTCGACGCACGTGCGGAGCTGTTCCCTCGCCTCCGCCTTGCGACCGAGCCTGATCAGGGTGCGGGCGTACTCGAGCCGGTGCATGGGCTGAGCGCCGTCGATTCCGATGGCCTTGCCGAACATGTCCGCCGCGGCCTCGAGGGATGCGCCGGGTGGGACGCCACCATAGATGATCTTGGCGAACGCCCTCAGCAGCCAACTCAGGGTGGCGATGCCGTAGTGCCAGCGCCCCAGGATGTGATACGCGCCGTCATGGCGGGGGTCGAGGGCGATGGCGCGCTTCGCCTCGCTCTTGACCTCCTTGGAGAGGCGGATCTTGGTCTTGCCTCCCTCGAAAAGAGCCAGCCGCCCGACGCAGAGAGCCAGCACGAAGTGCGCGTCCGCGGAGTCGGGAGCCTGTTCGACCGCCCGGCGGGCCAGCCCTTCCCCAAGGCGGTACTCCTGCTTCGCCTTCCGTGCGTCCCTGCTCTCGAGGGCCTTGCCGACGTCGGCATGGGTGCGTGCGGCCCTCCACAGGGCCTCGTCGCCGTCGGGCTCGAGGTCGAGGGCTTCGAGGTAATAGGCGAGAGCCGCTTGGTTGTCGAATCGGGCGTAGGCCGCGTCTCCGAGGGCGATGCGCTCCGAAGAGCCGCCCACGGCGCCCGCCGCGATCAGCGCCAGGCCGCCTGCGAGCCCGTTCACCACGTTGCTCCGGGAGACAGCACGCCGCCCGCGGGCCTTGCCATGAACCAGTTCCTGACGCCCAGTACCGCCGCTTCGGCCGTGACGCCGAAACCAAAGCGCCGGTAGAAGGCGACGTTCTCCTGCTTGTCGGTCTCGAGGTAGGCCATGGAGCCGGCGTCGTCCATGCGCTGGCAGAAGGCTCGGAGCATCGCGCCACCGACACCCTGGCCCTGTCGCTCGCGGTCCACACCCACCGGGCCGAGGTGCCAGTGCACCTGGGACGGATCGTAGGCGGACCAGCGAAGCGAACAACGCAGAACCCGGGCAGTGCTCGCCAGGCCGCTGCCGGCCACGAGGGCGCCCGCCAGGCTCACCTTCTCACGCGCCGTCGGCTGGCACCGGCCCGGAGCCACCATGCCGCACACGCCGACGAGGCCCCCCTCGGAGAGCGCGCCCAGGAGGGCGCCCTTCGATGCGTACTGTCGCAGCAGCACCCGGAACAGCCGGAGCAGGGCGGCTGCGCGGACCTCCGGCCGGGGACCGAACGCCTGTAGATGAAGCGGGTTGTCCCGCATGCCTCGACTGAGCACGGCAGCCCCAGCGGGCGTCTCGGTCGTCGCCAGCTCGCGGATCTCGAGCGGCATGCCTTCGCTCCTCGACTCAGATCGCCGGCTTTACCGCGACCTGTTGTGCGCTCCCCGGCAGCGACCAGAGCCACGCAGGCCTTCGTGGTACCAGGCCCGCCTCCCGCTGCCAGCTCGCGAGCTCTCGCGTCGACCAGGTGCCGCTGGCGCTGGTCGCGGCGAAGTAGAGATCGAGCAGCGCGCCGACCTGTCCGGCCCGCTGCGGGGACTCCGGGCGGACCAGCTCCTGAATCACGAGGACACCCCCGGGGCGCAACGCGCGGGCAACCCGGCGTGCGAGCGATCGGTTCGTCTCCTCATCGAAATGGTGGACGAGCTGGGCGACGAAGACTGCATCCCAGGCCTCGCTGCCCAGGTCGTCCTTCAGCGCGTCGCCCGCGCGGAGGGTCACCCGCGCACCCAGGCCCTCACGCGCGAGGATCTCTCGGGCGTGGGTCACGGCCTTGGGCAGGTCCAGGACCACCGCCTGCAGGCTGGGGTGACGGCGGCACAGGGCCACCGAGTAGTAACCGTGCGAACCGCCGATGTCGAGCAGGTCCCGGGCGCCCTTCGGGACCGGCGTACGCCAGGCGACTTCGGGGGCCGATATCCCCGCCATGGACCGCATCCCGCGCTGGTAGACCTGCCAATCGACATCCGAGAACCTCGCGTGTATGTCGAGGGGTGTTCCGGTTCTCAGGAACTCGTCATATTGCGCGACAAAGTCCCACTCGCGGAACTGCATCAGCAGCTTGTCGCAGAGCGAATGGCGGCTTGACGCGAGCAGCCATTTTCTCGACACCGACGCCAGGGCGTATCGATTACCGCGCTGTCTCAGGTAGCCGGCGCCCACGAGGGCGTCCAGCAGCTTCCGCGTTGCTCTCGGGTGGGTGTCGCACCGCTGCGCGACCTCGTCGCCGGCGAGCGGTCCCGACGCCAACGCCTCGAAGGCTCCGACCTTGACGCCCAGCATCACCGTGCGCGCCAGGCTGTACGCCACCTGCGTGTCCAGCAGCGGCGCGGGAAGCAAGCCCAGCTTCCCCAGAAGCCACTCGGCCGCACTCTCGGGAACTCCGGCCAGTCTCATGCGAGGCCGGCACGGCCACTCTCGTTCCCAGATGGGTCTGGCCGCGGCCCGTCCGAGCGGCGAAGGGGTCTCTCGACGACGTTCACTACCGACCTCCACTCGTCACGCCGGATTGTAGCGCGCGCCAGCCGGAGCGCTGTGCGGGCTTCGGGCGGAGCCTGCGGCCGCATCGGTGGCCGCGGTCACGCTGCGCGCGGACGAGGAGCGCTGGCCTGCTGCCGCGGTCAGCATCTCGTACAGGATCGCCCCGAAGGAGAAGATGTCCGACCGCGGGTCCGTCGCCTGCCCGCGCACCTGCTCCGGCGACATGTATCCGACCGTGCCCAGCACCGTCCCGGGATCCGTCCGCCGCGAGAAGGATAGGGGGCCCGTCGTCACGACGACCCCTTGATGCCACCCCAGCGCTCGGCGATGTCGAGGTGGATGTCGAATAGGTCGAGTGTGCGGCTCACGGTGTGGTTGACGATGTCGTCGAGCGACTGCGGCCGGTTGTAGAAGGCGGGCACCGGAGGGGCGATCACCACGCCCATGCGCGACAGCTTCAACATGTTCTCCAGGTGGATGTCGTTGAGCGGCGTCTCGCGGACGAGCAGCACGAGGCGTCGGCGTTCCTTGAGGACCACGTCCGCCGCTCGCGTGATCAGCTCGTCCGCCTGCCCGTTGGCGATCGCGGAAAGTGTCTTCATGCTGCACGGGGCGATCACCATACCCGCCGTGACGAACGACCCGCTCGAGACGGCCGCCCCCTGGTCGTTCTCGCGATGAAACACGCTCGCCATCGACTCGATCTCCGCGACGCTGTGGGCGGTCTCGTGGACGAGTGTGCGAGCCCCCCAGCGACTGATCACGAGGTGCGTCTGGACGTCGGTGCCCTGCAGCACCTGGAGCAACCGGATCCCGAAGATCGACCCGGTCGCGCCGGTGATCGCTACGATCAGTCGCTTCGGCGCCCCCTCGGGTTGCGTCACTCTTTTCTCCGATCGTTCTGCCACGGCGGGCGGGGCCCGAGTGCCTGGCCGGCCACCCACCCGCTCTCGCGCTTCTCTTCTCAGCGGGAGTCTACGACCCCGTCTCCGACTTCCGGAATCAGTCGACGCTCCTGGTGTGTCTGGCAGCGACCATGCCGTGCTCGGAGGTGCGTCCCTTCGACGACGTACGGCCCGAGTCGCTCGACGGCCATGGTTCCAGGCCTCGCGAGCGGCCGATGATACCGTCAGGGTTGGAGCTCGGACGCTATACTGGCGCGTCTCAATACCTGTCCTCGGGGGCACGCTACTCGCTCGAGACGCTCTCCAGGTTGTGCCACCAGGTCAACGCGGCAACAGGCTGAGGAGAGACTTGCGGTCGATATGAGAGTAGCGCTGGTCCTGATCGTCTGGCTGTCGGGGAGCAACCTGGCCCTGGCCAGGGGCCGGCTGGAAGGAAGTGTTCTCAACGAGGCGGGCCGAGGGGTCGCCGGTGTAGAAGTGACGCTCGACCCGACTGGAGCGGGCAGAATCACCGATCGAGCCGGCTCGTTCCTCTTGGAGCGGGTTCCCGAAGGCGTCTACTCGGTCACCCTGAGCCTTGGTGGGCAGACGCGCTCCGTTCCCGAGATCGAGGTGAAGGAAGGCGAGACACGCACGATCGAGGAGACGGTCGACTGGCAGCAACGCTTCTTCGAAGACATCACCGTGGCGGCGTCGCGCCGGGTCGAGCGCGCGATCGATGCTCCGGCCGCGGTCGCCACGCTGAGCGAAGCAGCCATCGCCCGCGAGTCGGGAGCCGGGGAGATTCCGAAGCTGCTGGAGTCCGCTCCAGGGATCCATGTGGTCAACGCCTCGGGCTTCTTGTCCGAGGTGAACGCCCGCGGCTTCAACGGTTACAGCAATCGACGCGTCCAGGTCTTCCTCGACGGGGTGGACCAATTGGTACCCTTCGCCGCGTTCCAGGAGTACTTCCCGCGCAACCTCATGGATCTGGAGAGTGCGGAGTTGGTCAAGGGGCCCAGTTCCTCACTTTACGGGGCCAACGCTTTCAACGGGGTCTTGAACCTGACCACCAAGCGCCCCAGGGACAGCCAGGGGTGGCAGCCTCAGGTTGACCGCGGGCGACCCCGCCTTCCTACGTGGCGACCTGCGCTGGGCTTCCAGCTTCGGCGCCGGGTGGTTCTTCAAGCTGGTGGGGAACTACCAGGACGGCGAGTACTTCACCCGTTCCCGCCACGAGTCTACGGAGTACGCCGGACTGCCTACGGAGCTGCTGCCCCTGTCCGACAACGGCGTCGGGTCTGGAACCATCGCCGTGCGCCTCGACAAGCACTTCGAGAGCGGCTCCCTGCTGACTCTGGAGCCCGGCTTTCAAAAACTCAGTGGGAACCCTGTTGCGGTAGCCTTTCCAGGGCGCTTCAACTTGACCGAGCCCATCGAGCAGAAATGGCTGCGGCTCGACTTCACCAGCCGGCGCTTCGAGGCTCGCGCCTACTACACCGATCGTCAGGCTCCCGAGTTCGTCGACCTGTCCACCGGCGGAAGCTTCTTCGACGACTCGCAACGCCGACATCTGGAGATCCTCGCCCATGACGAGTTTGGGCGGCTGCGGTTGGTTGGTGGTGCCTCCTACCGCACTGACGACATCGGTCACGCGCTGGTTCGGCCCCCTCGAGGCTGACTCGAAAGCGGTCTTCGGCCAGGCTGACTACGCGTTCCCCTACGACGTCCGGCTCGTGGTCGCGGCGCGCTGGGACGAGGGCACGCTGTTCGATGGGCGAGCATCGGTCAAGGCCGGCCTGGTCTGGGGGATCACTCCGCGCCACACTCTGCGCCTGACCTACAACGACGCCTTCCAGGCGCCGACCTACGGGGACTTCTTTCTCGACCTGCCGTTCTTCCTTCCGACGCCACAAGGGCCGCTCCCAGCCGTCGACCTCACGGCAGTGGAAGCCAGCCAGTGCACGCCTTTCGGCGTCTCCTGCGGCTTCGAGACGCCGACCTCGGTTCGCCTGGTTGGCAACGAAGATCTCGACGTCGAAAGCGTCACGAGCATCGAGGCCGGGTACCGGGTCATCATCAGCGACCGGGCGTTCGTGACGATCGACTACTATCGCAACGAGATTCAGAACTTCATCACCCAACCCCTGCTCGATCCGTTTGGCACGTTCAACTCCAGGTTCGCTCCCTACCAGCCGCCGCCGGGACATCCGGACCCCGGCCCCGTACTGGCAGCCCTCCGAAACGAGGTGGGACCGTTCTTCCCCTTCCTCCTGAGTGACGTCGACGGCAGCCCGGTCTTCATTCCGCTCGGCTTCACCAACGCCGGCCGGGTGGACGTCCAGGGTGTCGACGTCGCCGTCAGCTACGCGATCGGAACCGGGTGGCTGCTCGATCTCACGTACTCGTGGTTCGATTTCGAGGTGAAGGACGAGGGCGTCGGCGGAACGCTGTTCCCCAACACGCCGGAGCACAAGCTGGCCTTCGGCTTCACGTACTCGCAGCCGAAGTTCGATGTCTCCATGCGGTATCGCTGGGTGGACAGTTTCTTCTGGGGCAGCGGCGTCTGGATGGGGCCCGTGCCTTCCTACAACCTGGTGAGCGCGACCGCAAACTACGCAGTCGACGACCGTTGGTCCGTTGGCGTCAACGTCACCAATCTGCTGAACGAAAAGCACTACCAGGCTTTCGGTAGTGATCTTCTGGGGCGACGCACCTTGGCGCACACGACCTTCAGTTGGTGAGGAGAGCGAGGTCCTGGCTCGACGCAAGCCGCCGGTGACCTGGGCGCTGCCACCGGTGGGGTCCTTCTCGCGCGTACATTGACGGTCGTGCGGTCTGGCACTTCCGCGACGTCGAGGTCATCGGTGTGCAACCGGCCGAGTTTCGTTTCGTGATCGGCAGAAGCCTTGCCCACTTCCGGATCACTGCCAAGCTCGGACAGGGCGGCATGGGAGTTGTCTTCCGGGCGGAGGACACCAAGCTCGGGCGCGAGGTGGCCATCAAGGTGCTGCCGGAGAAGCTCTTTGGCGACGCCAATCGGCTGAGCCGCTTCGCACGTGAGGCCCGAGCCCTCGCCGCGCTGAATCACCCGAACATCCTCACCATCTATTCCATCGAAGAAGCCGACGGAGTCCGGTTCTTGGCGACCGAGCTCGTCGAGGGTTCGACACTCACCGAGCTGATCCCCGGCGGCGGCATGGGCATCGACGACTTCATGGAGATCGCAGTTCCCTTGACTGACGCTCTCGCCGCCGCCCACGCCGAGGGGATCACCCACCGGGATCTCGAGCCCCGCAACGTCATGGTCACCGACACCGGGCGGCTGAAGGTCCTCGACTTCGGGCTCGCCAAGCAGCGACGAATGGAGGCGGGAAGCGGGGCGACCGAAACCACCGAAGCGCTGACCAGGGACGGCCAGGTCTTGGGCACGTCGACTTACATGAGCCCGGAGCAGGCGCAGGGCAAGCCCGTGGACCAGCGCTCGGACCTGTTCAGCCTGGGCGTGATCTTCTACGAGATGCTGAGCGGCCGCCGGCCGTTCGCCGGTGGGAGCGCGGCGGACCTCCTCGCGGCTGTTCTTCGGGATCAGCCGCAGCCTTTGGGAGAGCTCAAACCGTCGGTGCCCGGCTATTTGGACGAGCTCGTCAGGCGCTGTCTCGAGAAGGACCCGGACGAACGGCCGCAGCATGTCGACGAGATTCGCCAGCAGCTCACCACCCGCGGGGAGCCCGAGACGCGGTTGCAGGGGGCAACCAGGGGAGTCGGAGCGAGACGACGAACCGGTGTTCGGTGGATGGTAGGGCTCGTCGCCGTGGCCGTCATCGGCGGGCTGGTGGGCTGGACGGCTCTCAGGTCGCCAGGTGCCGAGGAGCCGTTTGCCACCGAGCTCGCCCTGCCGGCGATTCGATCGCTGGCGGTCCTGCCGCTCCAGAACCTCTCCGGAGACCCGAACCAGGCGTACTTCGCGGACGGGATGACCGAGGCACTGAGCGCCGATCTCGCCCAGATCAGCTCACTGCGGGTGATCTCGCGGACCTCGGTGATGCAGTACAAAGGAGCAAGAGACAAGAGCCTGCCGGAAATCGCCTCGGAGCTCGACGTCGAAGCCGTAATCGAGGGCTCGGCGGCCCGGTTGGGTGACCGAGTGCGGATCACCGCCCAGCTCGTCCACGCCCCGACCGATCGTCACCTCTGGGCGCGCACCTATATGCGCGACGTGGGTGACCTGCTGGCGTTGCAGAGTGAGGTCGCCCGGGCGGTCGCCCGCGAGATCCAGGCCAAGCTGACACCCAACGAAGAGAATCGGCTGAGCGAGGCCGACGCAGTCGACCCCCAAGCCTACGATGACTATCTCAAGGGCCTTTTCCACTTCTACAGCTTGAACCCCGATCAGGTCGAGAGGGCCAGGGAGTACTTCGAGCTAAGAGTCTGCGCGGTAGTAGTTCAGCCCGGGTGTGTCATCGTGCCTTGTGACCCGAGAGATCATCTTGCCTGGGTTAAACGGCAGTAGTGGGCTCGCGGACGAGTGCTCGCGAGGGAGGACGGGCGGATCCAAGGCCGGGTGGTGGTCATACCCAGACCATCTTCTGATTGAGTCTCCTGAGGTTGAGCGCCAAGCAAACGAGATTCCACTCGGCGCTGGTTTTCTCAAGCCCTCGAAGGCTGAAGGATTGGAAACCAAGCACAGCCTTGATCCATCCGAATGGCGGTTCGCCGAGTTTGCGCCGCTTGTACCACTTGCGACCACGTTTCGTCTTGAGCTTCGCCTTCATGCGGAGCGTCGCTTCGAGCTTCGAATTCGACGTTGGTGGAGAGTCTTTACTTTTCTCTCCCCAGAGCCACGAAACCGTCGATTCCGGTACGTTCCAAGTGCAGTAGGTTCTTTTCGGAACGGTAGCCGGCATCGGCCAGGGCACGCTTGGGCTTCTCACCGGTGTTGGCTTGAGCCGTTTTCAGCATCGGCTCGAGCTGACCGACATCCGCAGCGTTGTTGGTCAACCCGGTCGCAACGATCAGCTGCGATTTCTCGTCGACGGCGGCTTGGGCATTGAAGCACTGCTGGTAGCCACTCGAATCCTTCATGATGCGGCTTTCGGGATCGGTGAAGTTGTCCTGCTTCTTGTCCGGAGGTACGCCAAATCTCCTTTTGAACTTTGGCCCTCGCTTCGATTCCTTGTCATCCCCTGGCCGACGTCCGGCCTGCTGATCTTCTTCCTTCTGACGGGCCTCCAGACGTGCCTTCGCTGCTTGGATTTTCTTGAGCCGTGAATCTCGGCGCGCCAGCTCTTCTGGCAGTTCGTCGCCACGAAAATCAGGACCAAACTCGACGTCTTCCGCAGCATCTTCTTGTTTCGCAAGAGCGGTGATAGCCCGAATCTCTCGACGGAGCTGTTTCTCCGTTTTCTTCATACGCTCGTAGCTCATCGCCTTGTGCTTGCTGGCATTCGCCTTGACCTTCGTTCCATCCAGAATCAACGTCCCAAGCTTGACCAAACCCACTTCTTGAGCCAGACGCACGACTTGGACGAATACAGATCGAAACTGGGACAAATGGTCACAACGGAAATCACTGATCGTCCGGTGTGCCGGGAAATTGCCTCCGCTCAAATAACGGTATGCGACATCCTCTTCCAGCTTCTTCGCGATCCCACGAGACGAAAACGTCCCTGTCGCATAGCCGTAGATCAGAACCTTCAGCATCATTCGAGGATCGAATCGTCGGTTCCGACGTCCATCGCCCTCGTAGCGCTCGTAGAAAGCACGCACATCCATCGCCTCCACCGTATCCGAGATGAAAAACGAAAGATGACCCTCCGGAAGCCAGTCTCGTGGATTCGACGGAAACAAACTCGATTGGTCAGGACTGTACGGACGGAAACTCGTTCCCATAACTTCAAAAACGCTCATTCACCCGATTTCGTTCCTGCCGCGCAGACTCCTAGCCGGGGTTGAAGCGGGTCCCGCAGATTCTTCGGGCTGGCGCTTCAACCAGGGGTCCCCGAAACCGGTCCAAGCACAAGAGGCCTGCCCCCATGAACACGCCCTCGCCGGGAGCCCGGCTCGCTCGCTTCGCGCTGAACCGCTTCGGCTTCGGGCCGCGCCCCGAGAGCCTGGCGGAGGTCACCGACCGCGGCATCGAACGCTGGCTGGAAGACCAGCTCGACCCGGGAACGGATCCCAACCTGGACGGCAGGCTCGTCGGGCACTCGAGCCTGAACGCCTCGATCGGCGAGCTGCTCACGCGCTCCGAAGCCAACCCGCGCGTTTTGGCCACCGCGCGGCTCGAGCTGCTCGGCGCGCATTTCATCCGCGCGGTGCACGGGAAAAACCAGCTCCAGGAGGTGCTGACCGATTTCTGGTTCAACCACTTCAACGTGTTCGGCGGCGATCGCCTGACGCTCCTCGGCTTGATCCGCTACGAGTACGACGCCATCCGCCCCTTCGTGCTGGGACGTTTTCGCGATCTGCTGGGCGCCGTGGCGCACTCGTGGTCGATGATGGCCTATCTCGACAACTACCTGAGCTCCGCCCGCAGCATCAACGAGAACTACGCCCGCGAGCTGATGGAGCTGCACACGCTGGGCGTCGACGGCGGCTACTCGCAGCGCGACGTCGAGGAGGTCGCCCGGGCCTTCACCGGCTGGGGGCTCAACCGGGGCGGCGGATTCGCCTACCGCGGCCGGCTTCATGACGACGGCGCCAAGGACGTGCTCGGCCGGCGCCTCCCGCCTGGACAGGGCCAGAAGGACGGCGAGGACGTCCTGGATCTGCTGGCCAGCCATCCTGCGACCGCACGGTTCGTCGCCACCAAGCTCGCGCGCCGCTTCGTCTCCGACGATCCGCCGGACAGCCTGGTCGGGCAGGTCGCCTCGTCCTTCTCGAGTAGCGGCGGCGACCTCTCCGAGGTGATGCGGACGCTGCTGGGCTCGGCCGAGCTGTGGGACGAGGCCTTTGGCTCGGGAAAGCTACGCACCCCTCACGAGTACGTGACCGCCGTGCTGCGCGCGGTCGGGGCGGAGGTCGCGAACCCGCGCGCGCTACTGGGGGCCGATGGGCTGCAGTCCATGGGCATGCCCACCTACGGCGCGCTCGATCCCACAGGTTGGAGCGACCGCGGCTCCGACTGGATCCCGAACCCCGGCTCGCACCTGACGCGCTTCAACTTCGCGCTGTCGGTCGTGAGCCAGACCCTTCCGGGCATCGGTGTGGATTTGCGGGCGTTGATCGGCAATGGCGACCCCGGCGACGCGGCCGCAGCGGCGCAGGCCGTCGATCGGTTGATCTTCGCGGAGACGCTGCCGCCTGAGGTGCTCGCGGCCTGCGGGCGGGTGAGCGGCTCGTCTGCGCTGCCCGCTGCGTTCCGAGCCGTGGGCCTGGCCCTGGCCAGCCCGGCCTTTCAGGTGAAATAGATGGCTTTCGATCCCTCGCGCCGCATCTTCGTCCATGGGGCCGGCCTGCCCGCGGTGGGCTTCGGTCTGTCGCCCTCCGCGTTTTTGACCCGCGCCGCCGAGGCGGCCCTGCCAAACGGCCGCGTCCTGGTCCAGGTGTTCCTGCGCGGCGGCGCGGACGGGCTGAATCTCTGCGTGCCGCACGGAGACGCCGACTACTACGCGCTGCGGCCGGATATCGCGCTGCGCGCCGGGGATGGCGTGGTCGACCTGAACGGGTTCTTCGGGCTGCACCCGGACCTGGCGCCTCTCGAGCCCCTGTACCGGGAGGGAGTGTTGGCGCTGCACCCGTCGATCGGCAACGCGCAGCTCACGCGCTCGCACTTCGACGCCCAGGACTTCATGGACACGGGCACGCCCGGCGACAGGACCACGCGGGACGGCTGGCTCGAGCGCGTGGCTCGGCTGTTGCCCGGCGAAGAGCTGTGGCAGCTCGTGGCGCTCTCGAGCCGGACTCCCCGCGCGGTGCTCGGGCCCCACCCGGAGCTGGTGGCCCAGAGCCTCGAAGGCTTCGCCTTGCGCGCGGGCAGCGGAGCGGCCGACTGGGCGGCCGAGGCCGAGTCGTTGCTCCGCGAGGTTCACGCGGCCCAGGACACTGTCGCGCACCGCAGCGGACGCGACGTCTTCGATGCCGTGGCCCTGGCGCGCACGACGCCCGCCCTGCACGCTCTACCCGAGGGCGGTGCCGAGTACCCCGTGGGCCCCGCCGGGTCCGGCTTGCGGCAGGCCGCTCAGCTGGTGCGGGCGGACCTGGGGACGCGCTGCATCTACGTCAACGTCCCGGGGGCGTTCGACACCCACGCCAACCAGCTCGCGGGCAACAGCGCAGACTACCTACCGCTCGGCGAGGCGCTCGTGGCCTTTCGCCAGGACCTGGGCTCTCGCATCGACGACGTGCTGCTCATGGTGACGACGGAGTTCGGCCGGACCGCGGCGCAGAACGGCAGCCAGGGCACGGACCACGGGGCGGCGCACTGCGGTCTGTTCCTGGGAGGCTCGGTGCGCGGCGGCCGCGTCCACGGCGACTGGCCCGGGCTGTCGGCCTCCGCGCTCAACGATGGACGCGAGTTGGCGCACACGGCCGATTTTCGGGACGTCTTCGTGGCGGCGGCGCGCTGGCTCGGCGTGTAGGATTCGTCCCAGGTCGTCCCCGGTGCGGCCGGTCCGGATCCGGGGATCTTCGCGTGAGAAGCGCGATGCGCCGCGCCGCACTCCTCGGGCTCGCCATCTTCGCGAGCGGGCTACGGTCCGATGCTGCCGAGCTGTCCGGCGCCTATTCGCAGCTCCGCCTCGGCGGCGACGGTGTGCACGGCGCGAGCCTCGGCTTCGCGCTGTCCCTCGGCGATACGCTGATGCTCCAGGCGGTCGCGAACGGACAGTTCGGCACCACGGCGGGCGAGTCCCTGGACGAGCTGGCGATGCTGGTCGGTCCGCGGCTCTCCTTTCTGAGAAAGCGTCGGCTGAGTCCGTTCGTCCACGCCCTCGGGGGGGCCGTGCGCTCGCGGCGGCAGGTCGAAGTGTTCGGCCTCGCCATCGGCGCCGCCGGCGTCTGCCGCGGCGGCTGCCCCTGGAGCACAAGCTTCGCCTCCGAGCTGGGAGGCGGGGTCGACGTGCGCCTGTCCGATCGCTGGACGCTGCGGGCAGCCCAGGTCGACTATCGGCTCACCGGCCTCGACGACCAGGCGTCGCAGTGGCGGTTCTCTCTCGGGATCGTACGGCGTTGACCGGAGTAGCGGAGATCCATGGCACGGCGGTACCTCGCCGCGATGTTCACCCTGGTCAAGCTCCTCTTCCTTGCTCGCCATTGTTCGCTCGCGTGTGAGTCGCGCGGAGGTCGCCGTGGCGTCTTTGTCGACTGCGTAGGTCGCCGTGCCGTCCCCATCGAGCAGAAGCGGGGCGCCGCCGACCATCCGGGGACCACGCCCACCGCGACCAGTCCACGCGGCCGCGGTGCCGATCCGGCCTCCGGCCGTTGGGTGGGATCACTACGCAGAGGTCTCCCCCACTGCCCAGCGTGCCCTGGCACGTCGTGTGCTGCCGATGACCGCTTTGCAGACGCCCGTCCATTCGGGATACCGTCGCCCGCGGATCATTTTGGAGGGATCTTATGATGTGTCGACAATTCGCTATTCTCTGCGCCGCGCTCACATTCGCGGGCTGTTCGCCGCCGAACCCCGAACCGGAGCAGGCCCCCGGGAGCCCAGCGTCCGCAGCGGCGCCAGAGAGCGCTAGTGCGGAAGTTACCGCGGCCCAGGCGGACGCCAAATTTTCCGATCAGCTGAAGCTGGCGATTGCGGCCGAAGCCGCCGGCGAGGCTTTCGAGTCCGAGGATCTCGCTTGGCAGGCCGAGACGGGGATGGTACTGGTTGTCCTCGAGTTGATGGATGGCGCCGACCCGAACCTGACGGCCGACGCCATCGGGCAAGCAGGCGGAAAGGTCGAGGCAGTCGCTTCTGATCGTGTCGCGGCGCGTCTCCCGCTCTCCGCCTTGCGGTCGCTGGCCGCCCGCCCCGAAATCAAGCTGATTCGCGCTCCCGTATACCCCAACCGTCAACCGGCCCAGAACTGACGCTCGCATAGAAGCCACTTCTGGCTCTGGAGCGCCGGCAGCTTCGCACCGGCTGAGGCACGTGGGCTTGAAGCACGTGGGGTCACGAAGCACGTGGCGAAGCACGTGGGGTCAGGTCTCAGGTCGGGAAGTTCGCGCAGACTCCGGCGGGTGTGCTGTCCACGTCGATGCGATCTTTGAGAACTACGAGGACCAACGCGGGAGCACGCTGGCCCTGGGCCTCGTCTACTTTTCGTTCCAGATCTATGGAGACTTCCTCATGCCAGCGACCAGGGCCACCTTTGGGAGTTTGCCTCTAGCCAGCAATCACTGATACGTCTTGCTCAGGACGGGGTCGTAGCGAACTCCGACCAACGCAGCCATGTACCGTGCGGACCTCACCGAGGCCCGTCCACCCCAAACCGTGCACTTCCCGCGCATCGTCCCGCTGTCAAGAGCAAATGGCGCCACACCGGCCACGGCCGCGATCTGCTTGCGATTGAGCTTCCCCAGTTCTGGCAACTCACTGATCAAGGTCCGGGTCACCATAGAACCCACTCCGGGAGTGCTTTGCAGGATCTTGTCCTTGGCCCCGCCACGTCCGGTCTTCGAATCGCACACCATCCAGCTTCTGCTCGGTGTAGCCGATCCGTTTCTCGAGCCACCAGGCCCGCACCTGCTGACACGAAGGGCGCGGGTCGCTGTCACTGGAGGAGTGCTCGACACCATCCGGCGACTGCGGCTCGCGGCGGAAGTGCGTCACGACGAAACCGACATGAAAGCAGCCCTCCCGATTGTTCATCGAGGCTCGTCTTCGGATGCGACCAGTTCGAAGATCTTCACTTCGCTCTCGGCGCGGGCCCCGGGCTCCGCGGTGAAGGTCGCGAGGAGCCGCACGTCGCTCCGACCCTCCCAACGCCCGACGAAACGCGACGAGGACGCCGTGACGATGTAGCGGGCATTCGCGATTCGGGCCAGGGCGGGCGGGACTTCGTGCATCCGCTCCACCACCACGGGATCCGGCCAGCGATCGGTGTAGTCGCGCCGCACGTTCGTAATCCAGTACAGCGGAGCTCCGCTATGGCGATGTCGCCTGTAGGCCGTGCGGAACACGTCGTTCCATTTGCGGCTGGATCCGCGACCGTACATGAAGTGGTCGGCCCACACCCCGTGCACCTTGGGCGTCTCTGCCACCAGGCGCGGCGCCCCTTGCCCGTAGCGTCCCACGACCAATAGGCGGCTGCCGGAGGGGAGCGCTCCTCGATCCAAACCTGCGCGGCTCGGTCGGGCCGCCGCTCGAGAGATGGCTCCGGCGACCAGGCCCGCCAGGCCTCGCCGGCGGAGTTGGCGAGCGGCACGGCGGCGAGCACCGAGCCCAGCACGATCGCCACGTCGGCCGACCGCCAGCCGCTGCGACCCGACAACTTCGCGATCAGCGCTCCGCACAGGACCAGAACCGCCGGCAGCACGGCGTTGTACCAATAGGGGCGAACGCCGACGAAGAGATAGACACCGACGACAGTCAGGACGTAGAGCAGCAACGCGCGCGGCGCGGTGTTGCGGACGAGGGTGAACCCGGCCGCGACGGCGACGGCGGCGAAGAGAGCGAGCGGCCAGCCGGCCAGATCGAGCCACCAGCCGAAATGCCACCCCGACCCGGTGGAGGGGGCCGTCCGCTCGATCCAGCCGGCGTTCTCTCGCCAGAACCGGCCGAACTCGAGGACCGAGTACGGGTTCGCCACCGCATGACTCCCGACCAGAGAGGCGCCGAAGACCGCCAGGAGCTTCGCGGAAGCGGCTACGGAACGCCATCCCGCGCGGCGCGACTCGGCTGCTGATGGAATCACGATGGCCAGGAGGAGCGCGGGCATCACCAGCAACCCCTGCAGCGGCTTGACCGCGAGAGACAGGCCCGCCGCAGCACCGGCGAATGCGACGGCCCGATTCGGAGCTCGATCCTTCTTTCCGACGAACCCGAGGGCGGCCAATGCGAGCAAGCCCTGGAAGGTGTCGTTGCCGATCGTGAAGTCGGTGTTGAGGCTGAGCAATGGCGCCGAGCCGAGGCCCAGGATTGCCCAGCCCGTCGGGCCGCTGACGTGGCGCGCCCCCAGACGAGCGGCGAGCGCCACGGCGGCGACGTCCGCCGAGGCGTGAAGCAGCCGTGCCGCGGCGTAGAACGGCGTGGGCTCGAAGACTGCCCGATAGATCACGTCCGAGAGATGCCAGCCCTCGACGACACTCATGACTCCCCAGCCGAGCGCGCAAAGGCCGGCCAGGAGGTAGCTGACCAGCGGACCGTAGCTGAAGAAGGATGGGCGCAAATCCCCAGCTAGAAAGATGTACGTCTGCTCGACGACGTCGTTCTCGTCGACGGCGTAGTAGGGGAGGTCTCGCCCGAGCAGCGCGAGTCGCAACAGCACCCCTATAGCCAATAGCGCGTAGACCCAACGGCGCGCCGCGCTGGACGGGACAGCTGTCGGACTGCGGGTCACGAGCCGGGCGATCGATCGAACGCTTCGTCTGACGGCTTCTTGAAGCCCAGGTCGACGGCGATCGCGTGCGCGGCTGGCGCCGAGTGTGATCGACGCGTCACGGCGATGCACGACCGCTCAGAAGTCTTTCGGCGTTCCGGTAGCGAGTCGTCGGCTTCATCGCGTGAACTCTAGCAAGTGTCGGTTTGGGCGCCGCCCGTTGGACCGCCGTACGATGCGCCGGACTGCGAGCTGTTTCGATTCGCTCGCGATCGGAGCCACTTGCCCGGCTGCTCCCCCGGGGGCGGCCCCGGCACCGCTGCCGCCCAGAGAAAGTTAACCTGCCGTACCGGCTCGGAGGTGATCATGTCGACGACGGACGATCTGCTGCGAATTCAGAGAATCGGCCTCGCCGCGGCCGCCGCTTTGGCCTTCCTACCACCCCTTCTGACGCGCCTGGCGATCGGACAGGCCTTCTATCAGACGGGCGGTGGCAAGCTCGCGAACATGGAGAACGTGATCGCGTTCTTCACGAGCCTCGGCATCCCCTTCCCGGAGCTGAACGCGGCGTTCGTGTCGCGCCTCGAGTACTACGGGGGTATCGCGATCATCCTGGGCTTGCTGACCCGGTTCGTGGCGATCGGCCTCGCGTCGACGATGGTGGTGGCCCTGATGACCGCCGACCGAGGCGGATTTCTCGACGCGCTGCGAGGCACGGGCGCCGCTGGGCTGACCGACGTCGTCCCCGTCGTCTTCCTGCTGTTCCTGATCTGGCTGATCGTCTTCGGACCGGGGCCTGTCAGCGTCGATTCGCTGCTGAGGCGGTGGCTCGGGTGGGGAGACACGCCGGAACCCGCGCCCAATGCGGCTGACTGATCAAGCACGGCATGTTGAGCGAGAATCCGAGTGGCCGGAGCGCGTTGACGGGTTGCGGACGCCCGCAGCGATGGCATCTTGTCGTTTCCCCCGGAGGTGATCGATGGCCCTATTCGTCTTCCTTTTGGCAACGCTCTTTCTGTGCACTCCAGCCCTTGCACAGCCCGAGGTGCCGGTCGAGGAGTGGACCGGCAAGACGATCCTGTTGATCGGCGCGCACCCCGACGACGACTCCAGATCCCACGGCACGTTGTCGATGCTTCAGGACCACGGCAACGAGGTGTACATCGCGCTCATCACGACCGGCAACGTCGGGACCCAGGATCCGGACTTGTCGCGCTTCGAGCTGGCGAAGATCCGCCGACAAGAGCAGCTCGCCGCGATGGCCGATATCGGCATTCCCGAGGATCACTACATCAACCTGGGCTACGACGACGGGTTGCTCGAGTTCGCGGACAAGATGGAAGTCGTCGGTAAGCTCGTGCGGATCATCCGCACCCACAAGCCCGACGTTCTGCTCGCCTTCGATTCAGGGCCCGTCCACCGGCGCTGGCACAAGTCGGACCATCGGGCGGCCTCCTATCTCGCCGCCGATGCCACCCGCGTGGCCATGTGGCGCCTCCTATTCGAGGGGCAGATCGTTCAAGAGGGTCTGACGGCCCACCGCATCCCGGAGTTCCTCTTCTACGACACGCCGCAGGAGGCGATCAATACCTGGGTGGACATCACGGACTACGCGGAGCGGAAGGTGCGCGCCCGCACCAGGTACGTCAGCCAGTCCCGCCCGGGGTGGGAGAAGTACACGGGACCCGAGCTTGCACCCGAAGAACAGGAGGCCCAAGAAGAGTTGCGCCGCGGCCGGTTGATAGAGAGAGACGGCAAGATCGTGGAGACCTTCCGGTACTACAAGGGCTCCCCCGACGGGATGGGCAAGTAGCGTCGCCTTCATGGAGCTCCTCCTGCGCCTGCGCCGGAATGGAGGACACGGTCGTCGAGATCGGCAGCGAGCGACTCAGGCCGATGAATCTATCTCGTTCGGCGTTCGAGCCAGGCGGAGCGCGAACCAGGCCGCCCAGATCGCGAACAGCGGAGGCGCCGGAACGAAGACGAAGACGAAGACGGCACTGGCGGCGAGCACCAGATAGCCGAGGCCTCGCCAGGCGGCGGGAGTCGGCTCCCCGGGCTCATTGTCTCGGGTGGTGCGCCAGGCGAAGAAGCCGAAGGCCAGGACTGCGGTTCGGAGTGCGGCGAGCCGAACGGGGACGAGCCCCAACACCGCGATCTCCAGGTGGCCGGCGTTCCCAATGAAGGCCGGGAGCCCGGCCAGAACGCGCCCCAGGCAGCCGATGAAGACAAAGAGGACGGCGGCGCTCAGCCCGCTCGCACGGAGGTATCGGTCATTGGAGGATGAGGCCAGATACCCGAGCGCTGCGCCGAAGCCGAGAAGGACGAGATCGCCCACCAGCCAGGCAAGGGATGCGCTGCCCTTCACGACCTTCGCGGGATCGAAGAAGTCGGCTGGCCCGGAGAACCCCATTCCCGGTTCGACGAAAAAGAGAATGAACGTGATGGTCCCAAACCCCAGCGCCAGGAAGCATGCGGCTGCCGTGTGTCCCTTCTTCATGCGATTCCCTGCCTTTCTCCCTGGGGCCGCCATCGTCACGGGTCGATCCTCGGCTACTGTGGAATCCCGATACGCTCCAGGAGATCACGAAACCGTGGGTCGGCGCGGAGGCTGGCCCAGTCCGGATCCACCCCGAGCTGCGTCATCATAATGTCGCGCTCCTCGTACGCCCTTTGCAGCCAGTCCATCGCCTGATCGTCCTCCCCGGCGTGGGCGTAGAGCCGTGCGATCATGCTCGCCTGTACGTACCCCCGCGTCGACCGATCTTCCAGGATCTCGGCCGCCTTGTGCATCGCGCCCTCGTAGCCCGACTCCGGATAGCCCGTGTCCAAGGCTTCCACGACCTCCGGATCGCGTCTGAGGACGAACGTCTTCTTCCCCTCGGCCCACGCCTCGTCCAACCTCCCTTCGTGCCGCAAAGATGCCCAGAGAAAGTGTTGGGCTGGCATGACGGGGCCTACGGACAGCGTCTCCCGAAAAACGTCGATCGCCTCGCCAAAGCGATCCGAGATCATGAATTGCCACCCCTGACCCGTTCTCCAAAGAAGATTGAGGGGGTCCAATTCGACGGCTCTCTCGATCTGTTCCATCCCTTCTTCGTTGCGTTTGGAGGAACCCAGGAGCAACGAGTAGTTCATGCGCGCGAAGGGATAGTTGGGGTTGAGCTCGATGGCTCGCCGGAACTCCCGCTCGGCCGCCGGCCAGTCCCAATCCCCGTAGTAGAAGGCCTTCGCCAACAGGTTGTGAGCTTCGGCGAGCGAGTCGTCGAGAGCGATGGCCTGGAGCGCCAACTCCCTCACTTTGGGCATGCCAACGCTCGGCGGCGTCTGTTCCCAGTTCATGCGCGCTCCCCATATTTCCGCAAGGCCGGTGTACGCCAGGGCGAATCCAGGGTCTTTTTCGAGCGCTAGGAGTCTGCGCGGCAGGAACGAAATCGGGTGAATGAGCGTTTTTGAAGTTATGGGAACGAGTTTCCGTCCGTACAGTCCTGACCAATCGAGTTTGTTTCCGTCGAATCCACGAGACTGGCTTCCGGAGGGTCATCTTTCGTTTTTCATCTCGGATACGGTGGAGGCGATGGATGTGCGTGCTTTCTACGAGCGCTACGAGGGCGATGGACGTCGGAACCGACGATTCGATCCTCGAATGATGCTGAAGGTTCTGATCTACGGCTATGCGACAGGGACGTTTTCGTCTCGTGGGATCGCGAAGAAGCTGGAAGAGGATGTCGCATACCGTTATTTGAGCGGAGGCAATTTCCCGGCACACCGGACGATCAGTGATTTCCGTTGTGACCATTTGTCCCAGTTTCGATCTGTATTCGTCCAAGTCGTGCGTCTGGCTCAAGAAGTGGGTTTGGTCAAGCTTGGGACGTTGATTCTGGATGGAACGAAGGTCAAGGCGAATGCCAGCAAGCACAAGGCGATGAGCTACGAGCGTATGAAGAAAACGGAGAAACAGCTCCGTCGAGAGATTCGGGCTATCACCGCTCTTGCGAAACAAGAAGATGCTGCGGAAGACGTCGAGTTTGGTCCTGATTTTCGTGGCGACGAACTGCCAGAAGAGCTGGCGCGCCGAGATTCACGGCTCAAGAAAATCCAAGCAGCGAAGGCACGTCTGGAGGCCCGTCAGAAGGAAGAAGATCAGCAGGCCGGACGTCGGCCAGGGGATGACAAGGAATCGAAGCGAGGGCCAAAGTTCAAAAGGAGATTTGGCGTACCTCCGGACAAGAAGCAGGACAACTTCACCGATCCCGAAAGCCGCATCATGAAGGATTCGAGTGGCTACCAGCAGTGCTTCAATGCCCAAGCCGCCGTCGACGAGAAATCGCAGCTGATCGTTGCGACCGGGTTGACCAACAACGCTGCGGATGTCGGTCAGCTCGAGCCGATGCTGAAAACGGCTCAAGCCAACACCGGTGAGAAGCCCAAGCGTGCCCTGGCCGATGCCGGCTACCGTTCCGAAAAGAACCTACTGCACTTGGAACGTACCGGAATCGACGGTTTCGTGGCTCTGGGGAGAGAAAAGAAAGACTCTCCACCAACGTCGAATTCGAAGCTCGAAGCGACGCTCCGCATGAAGGCGAAGCTCAAGACGAAACGTGGTCGCAAGTGGTACAAGCGGCGCAAACTCGGCGAACCGCCATTCGGATGGATCAAGGCTGTGCTTGGTTTCCAATCCTTCAGCCTTCGAGGGCTTGAGAAAACCAGCGCCGAGTGGAATCTCGTTTGCTTGGCGCTCAACCTCAGGAGACTCAATCGGAAGATGGTCTGGGTATGACCACCACCCGGCCTTGGATCCGCCCGTCCTCCCTCGCGAGCACTCGTCCGCGAGCCCACTACTGCCGTTTAGCCCAGGCAAGATGATCTCTCGGGTCACAAGGCACGATGACACACCCGGGCTGAACTACTGCCGCGCAGACTCCTAGCGTGCGAAGGTCCAAGTCTGAACGAGGGGTGGAGCGCATGTCCCAGCGTCGCGTGTTCGTAAAGGCAGCCCTGACCGCCACCGCCGCGGCCGGCCTGGGCCGCGGCGGTGGGGCTTCTCCTACGGGCCCGTTGTTGCCGTCCGACGCCGCGGCTCGTACGCTGCGTCTTTCCTTGATGAGCGTGGGCGAAACGGCGCCGGTATTCGATGGCGACCGTCCTCTCGCAGTGACGCGTGTCACGGAGAGCATGGTCGTCGCCGTCTCTCGGGTCTGCACCCACCAGGGCTGCACGGTGCTTCTGCCGGGTGCGGCAGGGACGACGCTGGACTGCCCGTGTCACGGGTCCCGATTCACGACGTCCGGCGGCGTCGTCAACGGACCAGCGACGCGCAGCCTGCAGACCTACCCGGCCCGGATCCAGGGCGACCAGGTCGTCGTCACACTCGGCTGACAAGGCCGCGGCGGGGCGGACGGGCCGCCGGCAGCTCCCGACGGCCCATGCTTCATCTGGTCCAAGCGCTTCGTTCCGTGCCCGACTCGCGAGCAAGAGCCGTCCTGGCGGCTAGGTGAGAGACAAGGGGGCGTAGACGCCGGGGCTGCGCGCGACGAAAGGCTGCGGGGAGGCCGGCTCCCGCTCTTGGCGGGGGGGCGACGGGCGGGCGCATGCGGCGCGGGCAGTCGGCCCGAGCACGAGAGCGATGGTCAGGCTGACGAGAACCGTCACCTGAACCAGGAGCGCAAGCCCCTGCACGGGCGTGGCGTCGGGAAGCGAAAAGGCGCCCAGGCCCAAGCTCGCCGTCACCAGGTACAGGAGCAGCACCGCGCCGCGTTGGGAGAAGCCCAGCGCCACGAGCTGGTGCGAGAGGTGGCGGCTGTCGCCGACGTGGATCGGACGCCTCTCGTAGAGCCGCAGCGCGACCACGCTGGCGGTGTCGGCGATCGGCACCGCCAGCACCACCAGCGGCATCAACACAGGGAACAGCGTGCTCGAGGCGTCGCACACGTAGCGCTCGAGCAGTGTCAGCGACGCCATCATGTAGCCTACGAAGTGGCTGCCGCAGTCCCCCAGGAAGACCGAGGCGGGCTTGAAGTTGAAGAACAGGAAGCCCGCGAGGCTGCCGATGAACGCCGCGAGAACCAGCGCGATGAAGTACTCGCCGCGCAGGGAGGCGCTGCCGAGAAGAATCACCGATGCGACCAGTGCCACGCCCGCCGAGAGGCCGTCCATGTTGTCGAGCAGGTTGAAGGCGTTGGTGATGCCAACGACCCACAGCAGCGACAGCGCGACGTTCATCCAGGCGTAGGGCAGGAACGAGGTCGTGACGCCGCCTCCGATCACCAGGATCAGCGCGGCGAACAGCTGTCCGAGGGCCTTCAGGCGTGCCGGAAAGCGCACGCCGACCACGTCGTCGAGCGCGCCGACGCCAAAGACGACCGCGGCGCCCAGGAGCAGCGCCACCAGCCGGCCCTCGATGCGGTGGGCCTCGGCGAGAGCGGCGACGGCTGGCCCGAGACTCTCGCCGAGTCCGTCGAGGCGCTGCAGCGCCGGAACGAGCAGATAGCCGCCGATGGCTACCCCGGCGAACGCCGCGAAGACGGCGATGCCGCCCATCCGCGGCGTGGGGTTGGCGTGGATCTTTCGGTGACCGGGCGCGTCCAGGGCGCCGGCCCAACGCGCCAGCTTCCGGCTCGGGGGCACCAGGGCGCTCGCCAGCGTCGCGGCCAGCAGCAACGTTCCCAACGGCAGTGTCAGGTCCATGTCCTCCTCCCTCGGACCACGCTTCCTCCAAGACGCGTGCCGGGCCGCGCCGAGCTTGCGCGTCTCAGCAAGGGAGCGCAGTCGGCGCTCACCGGGAGGAAGCTCCGCATGATTCGGGAGGAATGCCCGCAGACCGCAGGTGCTCCCGTCGCGCGAAACGCTCGGGCGTGATCCGTGCCTCGCGCTCGAGTAGAGCGAGGATTTTGTGCTGGAAGATGCGCTGCGCGACAGCCGGATCCACGTAGGGGACGCGGAGGAACGAGGGGGTGGAGGTGCGGATGCGGATTGACGCGCATGCCCGGGCCTCCCCCCTCCACGCGGCAGCGCGAAGCGATCTTCATGTACCACGCCCGGTTTCTTGGACACCAGTTTGACGATCTCGGGTTCGTTTGGCAGACGATCCCGAAAACGACGCACGAGGATGCCCCAGGATCGACGCGGCGGGGTGAGTCCATACCTGGGGTAGCCCCTCTTTGATGACCTCGAGGTTCACGCGGCCTTTCCCTGGCCGTGCTGGTCGCGGGCCTCGCGCGGGGTGAGGAATCCCAGCTTCTCGACGCGCCACTGCTGGTTGTAGCGCTTGACGAAGGCAGCCACGGCCTGGCGCACCTCCTCGAGGGTGTGGAAGACGCGGCCATGAATGATCTGTTCCTTGAGAGTCCGGATGAAACGCTCGGCCACTCCGTTGGTCTGCGGCTGTTCGACGAAGGCGAAGCTGGGCGTGATGCCCCAGAAACGCAGCTGGTTGAGGAAGTGGTCCGAGAGGTACTGCGTCCCGTGGTCCATGCGCAGCTCGAGGCCACGAGCCACACCCGCCTCGACCGAGCCGAAGAGCTGCGTCAGCCCCATGGCGATGGGCTGGAGGGCCTCGTAGCGCGTCCCCTTCTTGCACACGTGGTAGCCGACGCACTCGCTGTTGAAGTGCTCGACGCCGACGAAGATCCAGCCCCAGCCGTCCTTTGCCGTGAGAACTCTCGCCCCGTCCGTCCCCCACATCAGGTTGGGCGCATCGGTTGTGATCGTCCCCTCGTGGAGCAGCCCCTCGCCCTGGCGTACCCGACGCGGCGACAGCAGGTGGTGCTCACGCATGATCCGCAGCACCCGCTTGCGCGACACGCGCACCTGGCGCAGCACCTTGAGCCGCGCCCAGACCTTGCGATGTCCTTCTCCTACGAACGGCGAGGCCGCCAGGTCCTCTCGGATCAGCCGCAACAGCTCCTCGTCAGACACCTTGGGCTTGGGACCACGTCGGCCAGCGCGGACCATCTCGGGAGCCGCCTCGCCGAGCTGGGAGTAGTAGCTCGAGCGGGCCAGCTTCCACACCCGGCACACCCGCTCCACCCCGTAGGCCCGGCCTGTCGCAGGGGAGATCGCCGCACTCATCGCCGCGACCTCCCGAAGGCCAAAGGGCGGGCCGCCCCGATCTTCTTCCGCAACAGCTCGTTCTCCATGCTGAGCTCGCCCACCCGCTTGACCGCCGCGTCCAGCTCCACCTTCAGCGGGTCGCCATTGCGCTCCCGCAGCGACTCGTCGATCCCGGCCATGGCTTGATCACGCCAGCGCTGCAGCCGGTGCATCTCCACGGACAGCTCACGAGACAGCGCTTCGAGTGACTCCCCGCGCAGCAGCCGCAGTGCGACCTCCCGCTTGCGCACCACGCTTCAACGCTGCCCGGGACCCAAGGCGCCCACCACCGCGCCGCCGGTGGGCGAAACTCCGGTCGCCCTCCGGGCTCCCTCCGTCTCGCCCACCCCCTTCTTCCTCTCAGACCTCTTGCGCCTGACCTGCTTCATCGATCGAGTCTCCTTGAACAAGATGACTTTCCCTAGTTTCGTGTCCAAGAAAACCGGGTCCGCTTTACGAAGCGATCTTCAGCATCGGCACGACACAAGTTGACCGGTTTGAGGTCATTCGACACCGAGGCTGTCGTGCCGCCGGCGGAGGCCCGCGATTCCCGAGGCCGTAGCACCACATCCTTGCCGGCCTAACTCCTTCCCCCTGAGGCAGAAAGCAGCTTGATCACTGAGCCGGGTGATCCGGCTCACGGCCTTTCGGCCCGGGGAATGCGTATTGCACTTACAACGATTGGGCGGGAGATCGACACCGGCGATTCCCGCCGATCGCGGATTGCCGATGTGATTCGCGCAAGAAGGAACGACCGGATGATGGCCGTGCGAGGCGGCGAGAGGGGGTTGCATGAGGTCCGCGGTGAGCATGCTTGTGGGACTCGCCCTCCTGTTACCCTCGACGGCTGGCAGCGATGCCGACGCGGACGAACCGCGCCTCAGCCTCAGAACGGCGCGACGGGTGGCGTTCTCGCCCATCGACGTTTTCGTCGTGGCAGAGCTGGAGGGTGGCGACGACCTCGAGGAGTACTACTGCCCGGGGCTCGTCTGGGACTGGGGAGATGGCAGCCGCAGCGCCGTCGAGTCCGACTGTCCACCCTTCGAGCCCGGGGATCAGCTGCAGCGCCACTTCACGGCGTATCACGTGTACCGGCACGCCGGCAACCACCGCGTTCGCCTGATCCTGCACAAGGCGAATCGCGCGGTTGCCAGCGCCAGCGTTACGATCCTGGTCCACTCGCGCTTCGGGTAGTGATCGGCGATACAAGCTTAGAAAACCTCGAGGAGTCGGATAGAGCGATGTCTTCCTGGGATCGCGAGGACGATACGCGGCCGGCTGGCAGGCCAGCCGCGCCCGACGAGACCCCTGCCGCTAACGCCTGGTGAACAGTCTCATCAGCTGTTCGGCTTCGGCCAGCCGTCCACCGTACGCCTCCGGCGCCAGTAGCTCGCCGTCGCGGTAGAACGACCCACTCGCCGCCGCTATGACGGCGTCGTCACCGACGACCCACACCGTCCGCTCGAGAAACGGCAACTAGATGAGCGGCCCCCCGATTCTCGGGCGGCGTAGCGGCGTCAACTCGACTCGACGCAGTCGCTACGAGGTTCGCCCGCTAGCTTTCCTCGCCGATCCTTCGCGTGTCCAGACGCCGCAGCGCGCCGGCGAGATCGCGAAGCTGGTCGAGCTGCTTGAGCGCCTTGGAGATTTCGGTGCGGGCGCGGCGGTCGACCTTGTCGTCCGAGCCCTCGATGCGACGCGAGATGCCGCGCAGGGCCGGCATCACCGAGTCCGAGACCTGCTGGGCGAGGTCGTCGAGTAGGTCGCCGACGCCACCCGGCAACGTCTGAATCACCTCCTGCTCTCTACATTCGTAGCCGAGCGAGCCGGCTGTAGCCGGGTTCCACGGCGCCCACGACGTCGTTGTGGTCGGCACTGGGAACGAGCTCGAGCGTCGCTCCTCAGGGGTTACGGGCCGGACGCAGCAAGAAGCGGTGCTCTGAGTAGATCGTGTTGAGGATTATGTGGTCGCGGCAAAAGCCGTCGTTTCGGGACAGGAGTTCTGGCTGCGCGAAGAAGTCGCTGCACCGATAGTCCGTGCTTCGAAACACGATGTAAGACCGCGAGCTGGCGCACACGATCACCAGGCTCAACAGCGCTGGGACCCCGACACGGAGCAACGACTGACGCCTCGCGTCCGCTTGGCGCGTTGAAGCCAGGCCCGCCGCCCACCGTCCCAGGTGGACGAGGCCCGTTGCGCTCACCAACAGGAACGGTGGCAGCGCGGCGATGACGAACCGGATATCGAAGAACTTGCTGAACGGAATCACAACGAAAGGCAGAAACGGCGCGACGAACCAGATCAGCAGGCCGGCGGGTTGGTAGGCGAAATCGAAGCGGAGCAGCGTCGCGGCCGGGGAGAGCCTAGATGACAGGGCCTCCAGGCGCTCCTCGCGGCGGGCCAGCCGAGCCAGTCGGTAGCCCCGCTCGTCAGGCGCCCTGGCAAGGGCGTACGCGTCGCGCTGGCGAGTCAGGATCGCGATGACGCCCGCGAGAAAGGCGAGCAGAACCGGTACGGTGACCCAGTTGTCGCCCACCGTCCAGCGCGCCGCCAGCTGCCACGCGAACCTGGCAGACAGCTTCAGGAAGTGCCGCCCCGCCAGGTTTCCGGTACCGAGATAGTGCATCACGTAGCCGGCCTGAGATAGGTACAGCAGGGCAGTGGTCACGGCTGCGGTCAGATACCACGCTGCCGCCCGAATCAGGCCGGGCGAGCCGCGCCGTCGCTCGAACCCGAGCCGCGCGAGATCGGCCACAGCGATGAGCGCGACCGCCAGCCGGATTCCTCCATTCGAACAACTACTCGATGCGTGCTGACGCGGGAAGGCAGTGAAACAGCCACACGGGATGTGGTCGAGCACCGGGCCATAGCGCAGGCGACCGTCTCTCAGCAGCTCAAGGTACTGAAAGAGGTCGGTTGGATCGACGGGGAGATCCAGGGGCCCGCCACCTGCTACTGCCTTCAGGACAGGAACGTCCGCTGGGTTCGCGTGAAGGTCGGCGCCATCTTCTGACGGCGTGATCGGGCTGGTCGGGAGGCGCGGTAGTCTCCATCGCCGCGGCAGCGATCCTGGACGTCGCACTCACTGATGTCAGGCGCGCCATCGCTGAGATCGCGGTCTCACCATCCGTGTCGTCCGAGTTGTTCCACTCATTGAATGGTTTGATCTGCGTGATCGTGGCCGCGAACGATTGCGTTCGGCGATGGCCAACTAGTTTCAAAGATTGAGCATCTGCGGTTCAATCCTCATGCACTCGTGTGAGGGCTTGAACTATCGAAGTGGCAAAACATGCAGAATGAAAGTGAACGGCACTTCGCGCGAACCTTACCCCGCGCGCCGACGTCCAAGTGACTAACTAAGCAAGAGGGCGTGTTCGAGTCGGAGAGCTTGAACGCGAGAGTGGACGTGCCGCGGGGGGCGATTCGGGTGTTCGCATGTCGGCGTATCGTCCTTCGACGCTCGTCTTCACGACGGTCATCGTCGCTTCCGTCGTCTATGGGTCTGAACAGGATCCCGGCTCGGGAGAACCGGGGGCGATGGCGGTCGAGAAGGGCGCCTCGGAGCGCGCTTCTCTGGAGAGCCGTTCGTGCCCGCCAGCGGTCACGAGTGGTACTCCGGCGCAAGGACCCGTCCTGCACCCGGGCCTGTCACCAGGCATCGCAAGCAGGCTCGACACTGCGATTCCGGTTGCATTGCAGCACCTCCGCGACAATCCTTCCTGTCGAGCGTTGGTCGCGAGCTTCGGCGTCGATGGCGAGGCGAAGCTCAACAGCAGCTCGTACTACCCCGCCGGCGCCAGACACCGGAGAAGGCACTGCCGTCGCGGCAGCCTCGCTGTCACGACGGTGGGAAGCTCGGCAGTCGGTCTGTGCCCGCGCTTCGCCCGGCTGTCCGACAAACGGGCCGCAATCATCCTGATTCACGAAGCGCTGCACTTCGCCGGCCAGACTGAGTACCCGTCCGATTCCCGCGCGACCGACGGTAGAGGCATCACCAAGATGGTGATGAAGAGCTGCCGCCTTTTCTGATCCCCGGTCGGCACTGCTGCGGCGGCTAGCTTTCCTCCCCGATGCCGCGGGTGTCCAGCCGCCGCAGCGCACCGGCGAGATCGCGAAGCTGGTCGAGCTGCTTGAGGGCCTTGGAGATTTCGGTGCGGGCGCGGCGGTCGACCTTGTCGTCCGAGCCCTCGATGCGACGCGAGATGCCCCGTAGGGCCGGCATCACCGAGTCCGAGACCTGCTGAGCCAGATCGTCGAGCAGGTCGCCGACGCCGCCGGGCAGGGTCTGAATCACCTCGCGGCGCGTGCCGCCCTTGGCCGACATCGCTTCGACGGCATCTTGCAGCTTGTCGAGGTAGGGCTGCAGCGGCGCCTCGGCTTCGGCCGCGGCGGGTGCTCGGCTGGCGGCGTCGTCGATCGCCGCGCCGATCGCGCCGAGCTTGGCTGACAGCTCACCGAGGTGCGTCGTGATGACCGAGACGGCCTCGGGGCTGAGGCCCGTCTCGCGCGGCGTGCCCACGCCGGCCTGCTGCATCTTCTCGAGGACGGGGAGCAGCGATGCTCCCAGGTCCTGCCTTCCCGCCGCGCTCCCTCCGTCCGTCACTGCCGTCGCGATGCGCGCCGCGATGTCTGCCAGACGATCGGACATGAGGCCGAGCTGACCCGTCACCCGCGTCACCGGATCGTCGTCGCCCCCGGTCGTCTGGATGCGGGCGTAGGTGCGCTTGATCTCGGTCCAGCGCAGTTTCTGCTCGTCGCTCATCCGGCCCCGCAGCTCGGCCAGCTTGAGCAGGTTGTGTTCGGCGCCCGTCGTCAGCGTCTGCGACTCTCCGAGGTAGTGGTCGTCAACGAGCGCTTCCAGCTCGTCATCGTTCATCACCGCGACGGTCTTCTCGGCGAGCTTGTTCATGTTGCGGTAGCTGCCCTGAAGCTGGAAGCGGGGCTCGGTGCGGAAAGCGTCTTCCTGCGATGCCGAGAGGATGTACTGACGATTCACCGTCAGCACGACTTCCTGAACGCTCATCAGCTTGCGGAGCACGGAGACGATCTCCTCCAGCTCGGGTGCCGAGTAGGGGTGGGAGAGCTGGTCGGGCGTCGTCCCGTCGTTCTTCGCGAGGCCGACCAGCTTGTGGATGTCGTCGTGATCTCGCGTCGTCAGGGGCGCCAGTGTCGCGCTCGATGTGAGGGCGTTCTCGAGGTAGCTCAACGCGAAGAGGTCGTCCTTCCCCTCGAGCACCTCGCCGAGGTTGTAGACGTCGGCACGGTTGGCGAGCATGTCGGGGATCTGGAACTTCTCGCCTGACTCGGTGTACGGGTTGCCGGCCATGCACACGTAGAAGCGCTTGCCCTTCAGGTCGTAGGTGCGCGTGTGGTCCCTCCACACGCCTTCGATGCGGCGCTGCGCGTCGCACAGCGAGATGAACTTCTGCAGCAGCTCCGGGTGCGTGTGTTGAATGTCGTCGAGGTAGAGCAGGACGTTGCTGCCCATCTCGAGGGCGAGGTTGATCTTGTCGACCTCCTGGCGCGCGGTTGCGTTGCCCGCGGCGGCGGGGTCGAGGGAGGTGACGGAGTGGCCGAGGGCCGGCCCGTTGATCTTCATGAAGACCATGCCCAGCCGATTGGCGATGTACTCCATCAGCGTGGTCTTGCCATAGCCCGGCGGTGAGATCAGGAGCAGCAGTCCCATCAGGTCGGTACGCTTGCCCTCGCCTGTGGCGCCAATCTGCTTGGCGAGGTTGTCTCCGATGATCGGTAGATACACCTCGTCGATCAGCCGGTTCCTGACGAACGAGCTCATCACGCGGGGCTCGAACTCGGTGATCCGGAGGCGGCGGCGCTCGCGCTCGAGCAGCGAGTGGCGCAGCTCCTGGAAAGCCCGGAATGCCGGGACGCGCTCGTGTCGGAAGCGACCGAGACGCGAGAGGAACTCGTCCAGTCGCAACGAGAGGCTGCGATCGTTGATCCGACCGTGATGGCCGAGCAGGCCGGCGACGGACACCTTCGGCAACGCGCTCGACGTGTCGCGATCGAGGCGCTCGTCGGCGACGATGAGCACCGCCGCGCCTTCGAGCGCCGGCCGGAAATCGGCGATCTCCGGCCGCTCCGTTCGGTCGACGAAGGCGGCCACCCAGGCCTCGACCAGGGAGTAGAGGTTCTTCAGGTCTCCCTGCAGTTCTCGGATGTCGTGCTCGAGCTCGCGGCGCGAGCCGTCGGCCGCCAGCTGCTCGAAGAAGGCGTCGCGCAGCTGCACGGCCTCCGCGCTGACGGTGAAGCGCATGGGGTCGCGCCCCAACTCCTCGAACAGGTAGGAGCCGGCCACGCGTGTGTCCTGCGGGTCGAGCGCGATGGCACGCTCTTCACAGAACGCGCCGATGGCCCGCGCCAGCTCCAGCGTGAAGGCATCGATCGCCGGGCTGTGCGCGAAGCTCGCGCGCATCCGTCCGAGGCTACGCGCCCGCCGTTGCCACGACTCACGCAGCGTACGGTCGCCCAGCTGCGACCAGAAGAGAGAGGCGAACGCGCGGGGACGGGGCGCGAAGCGCAGCAGGTCGGCCGTGGCGTAGATGCCGAGCAGCTTCTGGAGGATGAGTGCGGTGTCGGCGTCGTGAACGCCGCGCTCGTACCCCTCGTCGTATCGCTCCGAAGCGTACTTGCGAACCAGCTCGAGCAGCTCGCCGGAGGCTTTGTCGTGTGACTTCTCGAGCAACAGGGACAACGTCAAGCCGTCGCGCTCTTCCTCTGCGGCGGCGAGGATCTCGGCGGCCAGGTATTCGCCGCGATAGACGTCGGTCGTCTCCGACACCAGCTCCTGGCTCCATAGATCCTTCGTCTTCTCGAACTCCGGGTCGTCGAACGGCTCGTAGAACTCGGTCCCGGTGAGATGCAGGGACATGCCGTCGCCGCGGGGGACGAGGGTCAGGTCGAGGCGGCGGGTGTTGACGGCGAAGCGGTGCTTGCCGAGACGGATGACCTCCGCTCCCTCCTCGTAGAGATCCTCGCGGTCGCGCAGCGATCGGGACGCGTCTGTACGCGTTGCCTTGAGCCGGGCCTCGAGCTCGTCGGCTCGCACGGCCGCGCCGAGAGCGCGCAGCTTCTCGACCAGGTCGCGCAGCTTTGCGACCATCGCGTCGCCGGCGAAGTAGGCGGCCAGCTCGTCGTCGCTGGCGATCCCGGCCGTGCGCCGCGTGATGCTCGAGAGAATCCGTTCGGCGGCCTCGACGAGGGCGTCGCTACGACGCTGGCGCTGGTCCAGCAGCAGCTGCTTCTTGGAGCTGACGGCTTCGTAGACCTCCTCCCGTTTCGTCTGAAGCTGGAGCAGAAAGTCGTCGAACTCGCCGAAGCGCCCTTCCAGCTCCTCGAGCTGCAGCATCAGGCGCGAGAGCTGCTCGTCGCAGCGCTCGGGCGAATCGGCCATGGCCAGGGCGCTCGTGACGCTCTGGCTGAAGAGCTGGAACTGCACGCCGAACTCCGCGACCGCCTCACCCGAGCGCAGCTGCTTGCGGCGCCCCTCGACGACGGCGCGAGCGCGGTTGAGGCCGCCCAGCACCTCGGAGATCCCCTCGAGGATGCGCGTGCGCACCGTAGCGTCGTCGATCTCGATGCCGGTCACGATCTCCGAGAGCGCATCCAGCTTGCCGGCGAGGTCATTCAGCCCTTCGAGCTGAGGCTGCAGCTCATGGACGGTGGCGACGGCCTCGCTCGCCTCCTCGAGCGCGGCGATCTCGGCGTGATAGGGCTGGAGAGCCTCCTCGGTGGCGAGGAAGTCGGTCGCCCCGGCGGCCACTTTGTCGAACGCCTCCACGACGCGTGCCTCGAGGCCATCGAGCGCCGCCCGGTCGACGTAGCGAAGGTCGCGCAGCGTGATGACCATGCCGCGCTGACGGCGCAGCTCGACGAGCGCGTCGACGAAGGGCGGCACGCTCTTCCACGCCTCAGGGTCGAGAGTCCGAAGCAGCTCCTGGACGTTGCCGGCGGCTTCGGCGACGCGCCCCCGCGTCGAGCGGCGGATCGCCTCGACCTTCTCGAACTCGTCGATGACCTTCTCGGCCGTCTCGCGAATCGACTCGACGCTCTCGTTCATGCCCGAGGCGTCGGGCGAGTCCAGCCAGTAGTACGCGTCGAGCATCCGCTGTGCCGTCGAGATCAGCTCCTCGTAGACCTCGCGCGTCGGCTCGACGTCATTCGTCATGCGCACGAGGCTGAGAGCTTCGGAGATCCCGCGCACCAGCTCGGTGTTGCCGATCTTGCCGAGGTCGCCTTCCACCTCCGGTGCCTCGGCCGCGTGCTCCTCGCTGCAGAATGGCGTCTGCCACGTCTGCATCGGGTGAACCCGCGTCGGCTCTTCCGATTGCGCGCGCAGCACGACCATGCGCCCGTCGGCGAAGCGACTGAAGCCGTGACAAGGGACGGGGTTGCGGACCTCCTTGCGGATCAGGTTGTAGGGGAGCAGGACGGAGCGCCCCTCAGCGCGCTCGTGGAACACGTAGAGCACGTCCTCGCCGTTCGGCGCCCGGACCTGCCGCTGGAACTCGAGGCTGGTCCAGTCGCCGTCGAAGAGCTTCTTGTGGCCCGAGCGCAGGTAGTAGCCGCCGGGGAAGACGAGGCCATGATCCTCGGGGAGTTGGAGACACGCCTGGCCGATCGCGTCGATCCGTTCGACGCCGTGTGTCAGCGTGTTGAAGACGAAGTAGCGGAACTCGCGCTCCCGGTAGGGAAGCACCTTAATAATGATGAGGGGGCCGACCTTGGCGTAGTGGATCTCGGCGTCATCGAGAGACTGGCGCTCGTCCTCGACCGGCTCGGCATATATTCCGAGGCCAGCATCGGTGTTGTTCTCGATCTTGATCGTGAGGTCGCCGCCGACGGTCTCGACGAAGACCTCGTCGAGGATCGAGACGTGTGGGAAGCGACCCTGGACGTGGTTCTCGCGGGTCGTCTGGGTCCACTCGAAGTCGTGGGGGGCGGGGAAGGCGTGGTCGCGCTCGCCGCGGTTGTCGCGGTAGCTGGCGAGCCCATCCCCATCGACGTCCCAACGGAACACTTTGATGTCGCTGAGCTGGGCGCCGATCTGGAACGCGGCGAGCAGCTTCGTCTCGAGCTGGCGCAGCTGCAGCAGCCTCGCCGACTTGTAGTACTGGTACAGCTCTTTGAAGTCCCGGACGAACGCCTCGTCGTCGAGGAACGCTCGCTCCGGTCCCTGCTGGATCTCCTCGAAGCGAAAGCCGTTCTCCTCCGCCTCGAAGCGGTGCAATGAGAAGACGTCGTCCACGCGCGTCTCCGTGCGCAGGCCGATGTGCACGTTGTAGCCGAACAGCAGGCGACCCCCCACCTGCACCACGTCCCGCGGCACACAGTTGTTCGCCGTGCGCAGGCGCTCCGTCCCGAGCAGCTCGAACTCCGTGCGACCAAACAGCTCGACGCGGCGCTCGTTGAGGGAGTCCGTCTTCTGCTGAAGCTCCTTCGCACGCGCGACGAGTCGCTCGCGGATGACCTCGTAGGCCCCGCGTTCGATCTCCGGGCTCGCTTGCGGCTCGGTCTGCTCTTGATCCGCCACTCGATGGCTCTCGCGGAGGAGCGGCTAGGTCCCGAGTGTGTCCAGCTTGAGCTCCTTGACCTTGTCGAGCAGAGAGCGCAGCGCGGTCTTGTCGCGTCCACTGGTCTGCTCGGCGAGCTTGCCGAGCAGCGCGCCGAGGGTGACGCCCCTGGCGCTGCTCGCGGCAACGGCCTCGAGCGCTCCCTTCACCTCGCTGGGCAGGCTCGTGCGCCCGTCGAGGTACTCCCCGAGCAGGGCCTGGGTCTTGTCGGAACGATCCACGAAGCCGTCGGCCGCCTTGCCCATCGAGATCGCGCTGACGAGGCGATCGACGAACATGCTCTCGCCGCCGACGATGTCGATGCGGGCCTCCTTGAGCGCCGTGGCGAGGACCTTCGCCGTCGCCTCGGCGACCTCCTTGCGGGCCTGGATCTCTTCCAGCGTCAGCACTCGCTTGTTCTCGATATCGAGGCGGAACTCCTCGTGCTCCCGGGTAGCGTCGTCGAACTCCTTCATCGCGGTGGCCTTTTCGGTCAGACCCGCGGCTTCGCCGAGCAGCTTCTCGCGCAGTGCCTCCGCCTCGGAGAGGCCCGTCTTGCGGATCACCTCGGCCTCGGCGTCGCCCTTGTCGCGCGTGACAATCGCCTCGGCGCGGCCCAGCTTCTCGACGGCGATCGCGTCGGCTTCCTTGACCTTCACAGTGGCGAGACCGCTCGCCGCCTCCTCGGCCTGCACGCCTTCGGCGAGGCGGATCTTGGCGCGAGCGGTCCGGTCCGACGCCTCGAGATCGGCATCGGCGAGCGTGATCTGCTCCTGCGCCCGGTGTTTGGCCGCCTTCTCGGCCGCCTCGGCGGCCTTGATGTCCTTGATCAGCAGCTCCTCGGCCTCCGCTGATGCCGTGATGACCGCCGCCTCCCTGAGGCGCTCGGCCTCCTCCACGACGCGCACGCGCTTGATCGCCTCCTCCTGCTCGGCGACGGTCTTCTCGACGGCGATGCGCTCGCGGATCACGTTGGCGATCTCGCGCTTCTCCTTTTCGACCTCCTTATCCTTCTCTATGGTCTGCAGCTCCGTCTCGCGTTCGCGCGAGATCTGCTCCAGGTGCCGGTCCTTCTCGACACGCTCGGTTTCGACGCCGATGACGCGCTCGCGGTTCTTCTGCGCGACCTCGACCTGGCGGCGCATGTTCTCCTCGTTGATCGCGATCTCCTCGTCGGCCTTGATGCGGGCGTTCTCGGCCTTGAGCCGCTCCTCGGACTGGATCTTGCGGGTCTCGGCCTCCTCGCGGGCGCGGACGCTCTGGATCTCGCGCTGCTGCTTGGCCTCGGCGTCCGCCTGCTGACGATTCAGCTCGAGGATCGCCTCGGTCGCCTCGACGTCCTGCTTGCGGATCTTCTTCTGCTCGTCGTTCTGCCACTCGTTCGTAGAGACGTGCTCGGAGGCGGTCAGCTGGGTGATCTTGTGGATCCCCTGGGCGTCGAGGATGTTGTTCGGGTCGAGAGCCTTGAGCGGCGTCTGCTCCAGGTAGTCGATCGCGCAATCCTCGAGGAAGTAGCCGTTCAGGTCGCGGCCGATGACGCCGATGATCTGGTCGCGGAACTCCTCGCGCTTGGTGTAGAGGTCGACGAAGTCGAGCTGCTTGCCGACCGTCTTGAGCGCCTCGGAGAACTTGGCGCTGAACAGCTCGTCGAGCGTCACCTTGTCCGACGCCCGCTTGCAGCCGATCGACTGGGCGACCTTGATCACGTCGTTCTTCGATTTGTTGACGCGGACGAAGAACGTCACCTTGATGTCGGCACGGATGTTGTCCTGGCAGATCAGGCCGTCTTCGGCCCGGCGATCGATCTCGAGCGTCTTGACCGAGATGTCCATCAGCTCGGCTTTGTGGATGATCGGCAGGACGTAGGTGCCCGTGAAGGTCACGTCCAGCTGGTCGGGGCGCAGCCGGTTGACGACGAGCGCCTTGCCCTGCTCGACCTTCTTGTAGAAGCGAGCCAGGCTGCCGAGCAGGCCGAGCAGGATGATCGCGCCGGCGAAGATCGGACCTAGTATCAATCCCGACATGGTGACCTCACTTGTTTGTTGGTGTTGAGGGGGACTCGTTCGATGCGGCCTCGAGCGCGCGGACGAAGAAGACCTCGACGTCTTCGTCGCAGCGGACGACTCGCGCCTTGTCGCCGCGTTTCAGGGTCGCCTCGAGGCAGCGGACGTCGACACGCAATCCGGCGCCGCCGTCCTCGATCTCGGCGAGGCCGAAGCTGGCGTCGACTCTCTGGGAGAAGATCGTGCACTCGGTGCCGACGAAGCTGGCGCGCGAAGGCGCGTCGTGGCGCACGAACAGCGGGCGCAGCGGGTTCAGCGAGGCGAGGGTGGCCAGCGCGCCGCCGAACAGAGCCGCCACGAGAATGACCGACGCCCACACGGGCCCCGGTCCGTCGGCACTCTCCGCGGCGATGCCGAAGCGCTGGAGCAGCCGGACGCCGAGCAGGCTGAGCGTCCAGGAGAAGAAGATGAGGATGCTCAACGTCAGCGTGATGGGGACCTGGGTCAGCCCGGCGTTGCGGAGCCTCTCCAGCCAACCGCCTTCACCACCGTCCAGCCCATCGACCCCGCCGCCATCCCCCGCGACCGCCTCGACTGCGGCCTCAGCCGCTTCTTCACCCGCTCCGCCTATCGCGTCGCCGGAGCCGAGGATGTCCAGGTCGGCCATCCCCATCATGAAGACCAGCCAGTAGGCGAGCACCAGCCCCATCAGCGCCGTGAGAACCACGGTGGGGAAGGCGAAGGCCGCTTGGAAAAACTCGCCCATCTGCGCTGCCCCGGTAGGGCCCCAACAGCCGTTCGGGGCTTCTTTTACCGAGCGAAGGGAGCCGGACTATAGCACGCGGCTCAGCGGGCTGCGGCCGCCCCGGCATCCGGTGGCCGCGTTCTCGGCAGGCTCAGGCGAACCTCCCCGCCGCCTGTCTCGGCGTTGCCGACACGCAGTCGCCCGCCGTGGAGCGACACCATCTTGTGGCAGATGGCCAGCCCGAGTCCGGTTCCGTCGTGGCGCGTCGTGTAGACGGGCTCGATCGCGCGCTCTGCACCGAAGGGCCGAAGAGGTAGATGAGGTTTACCAACATCGTCGTCAGAGCACTCGCGATCAGGATCGCGGCCTGCCGTCGCCCGATGCGGGCGCTGCGACTCACGAGCCAGCGCGCCTGAACGCCGACACCCGCCAGGATCAGTGCGTAGCTGTTGACCGTGTGGCCGATGAACGCCGGGCCTCGCTGCCGGGTGACGTACGAGGCGGCGCCCTCGACGGCGACGCGTGGCTCGATGCGCAGCATCCCGTCGTCCAGCCACCTAAAGCAGCGCACGGACGTGATTGTCCACCGGCCCGGGCGGTAGTCCTAGAGCCCGGCCGAGTCGATTTCGGCCGCGGCTTCGTCTGCTGCTCCCGCAGGGTCCGCCGCTTTGGTGATGGGGCGTCCCACGACGAGGTAGTCGGCGCCGAGCGCCACGGCCTCGCCCGGGGAGGCGACGCGCGCCTGGTCGTCCTGGGCGGCGTGCGCCGGACGCACGCCGGGAGTGACGATCAGGAAGTTGCTGCCGCAGGCTTTGCGCACGTGAACGATCTCGCGTGGCGACGCGACGACGCCCGCCGCGCCGGCGACGTGCGCCAGGCTCGCCAGCTTCGCTACCGTGGCTGCAACCGGTTCGGCCATTCCCGTCTCGGCCAGGGCCAGATCGTCGAGGCTGGTGAGCACTGTCACTGCCAGCAGACGGGTATCGGAGCCGTCAACGGCACGTGCGGCGGCCGCGACCATCTTTCTTCCACCGGCGGCGTGAACGTTGACGAGCGAGACGCCCAGGTCGACGCTCGCCGACACCGCTGCCCCGACGGTATTCGGAATGTCGTGGAACTTGAGGTCGAGAAAGACCCGCTCGCCCTGCGCGATGAGCTCTCGTACGAATCCGGGTCCCTCTCGGGTGAAGAGCTGCTTACCCACCTTGAACATGCCTACATGGCCACCGAGAAGGTCGACGAGCTGCCGTGCCGCGCCCGCGCTCGACACGTCGAGAGCCACGATCAGGCGCTCCCGGCCCGTCAACCGGGCGCCGCCGTTGGCTCGCGGCGCGGCATCTGAAGGGTGCCGATCACCTCGCCTATCGAAGCGAGCCCCTCGCGTTCCAGGTAGTCCTCGAGTCCGGCAACGATTCCCGCGCCAGCTGCTGGGTCCACGAAGTTGGCGGTTCCCACCTGGACCGCACGGCACCCCGCCATCAGGAACTCGAGAGCATCGGGCGTTTCGGCGATGCCTCCGATTCCGATGACGGGAATCGAAACCGCCTGGACGGCTTGCCAGGCGAGTCTCAGCGCCACGGGACGGATGGCGGGGCCGGAGAGTCCGCCGGTTCCGAACGCGAGCTTCGGGCGCCGCGTCTGGATGTCGACGGCCAGTCCGAGCAGCGTATTGACGCAGGAGAGGGCGTCCGCTCCCGCCTCCTCGGCGGCCCGGGCGAAGACCGTGATGTCCGTAACGTTGGGGGACAGCTTGGGGATGATCGGTAGGCTCGTCGCCTTGCGCACCGCGGCGACCACCTCGTGCGTCATGCGGGCGTCGATTCCGAACTGAAGCCCGCCGCGCTCCACGTTCGGGCAGGAGATGTTGATTTCGAGTGCCGAGACACCGGCGGTAGCGTCCAGAATGGATGAGACGTCCGCGTACTCACGCACCGTATCTCCGCACACGTTCACGATCACGGCCGTGTCGTGCTCGGCCAGCCTCGGAAGGACCTCCCGCACGAAGGCCTTGACGCCAACTCCCTGCAGCCCGATCGCATTGAGCAGACCAGAAGGCGTCTCGGCCACGCGCGGAGTCGGGCAACCCTCTCGCGGCTCGAGGTAGAGCCCTTTGGTGACGATACCGCCTAGACGCGAAAGCTCCGTGACGCTCGCGACCTCCACGCCGTAGCCGAAGGTACCGGAGGCGGCGATCACGGGGTTCTTCAGTTTCAGTGCGCCGATCTCGACCGCGAGCCTCACGAGCTCGCCAGCGCTCGCCTTCCGGCAGCGGATCGGGTTGCGCCGGGCCACACGACGTTGCGCGCGTCGAAGACCGGCCCCTGAGTGCAAGCGCAGCGGAGTCGCGGACGATCTTCGCTCTCCTCCTGGATTGGGACGACGCAGCCGAGGCAGGTGCCGACCCCGCAGCCCATCCAGGGATCGAGGCTCACCTGCGCGTGAAGTCCCCTTCGCTCTGCGATCTCGCCGACCGCCTCGAGCATCGCCTCGGGGCCGCAAGCCAGCAGCGTGGCGGGCGCCTGCGAATCGGCGAGGTGCTTTTCGAGCGGCTGGGTCACCCGGCCGTGTTCACCCGCGCTGCCGTCCTCGGTCGCCGGCACCACGTTCCAGCCGTGTGGGGCGAGACGATCGAGAAGGGGAAGCTCGCTCGCCGTGCGGCCGCCGTAGAAGAGCCGCGTATTGGCCGAGCGCTCCTCGAGCAGCATCACGAACGGCGCGACGCCGTACCCGCCCGCGACGAGAACGAGCAGGTCGCCCGGAGGCGGCAGGCTGAACGGTGTGCCGAGCGGCCCCAGGCAGCGCGCGGACTGTCCTTCCTGGAGCGAGCACAAGGCCGCGGTGCCCGGGCCGATAGCCTTGATGAACAGCGTGAACGTGGACGCCCTGGCCTCGACCGTCATGATCGAGAACGGTCGCCGCAGCGGGGGCTCTCGCGACAAGCCCGCCTTGATCATGACGAATTGGCCCGGCCGCGCCGTCGCCGCGACCTCGGCATGTTCGAAGGTCAGTAGGAAGTAGTCGCCAAGGATGCGTTCTTTGCCGACGAGCGCGACGTCGAGATCTACTGCCAAATGCGGAGCGCGCTGCGCTGAGCCGTTTGCGTCACGAGATCGAGGCTGATGATAACAGGCCTCTCGGCGCGTCTCCTGTCGTCACGAACTCGGGTTGAGCGAGGAGCAGTGGAGAATGCACGGGGAGGGGAAGGGGAGCAGACGCGCCACAACTTCGATGAAGTCGACGGCGATCGACGGTATCGACTCCTCGTCATCCTGAGGCCGGCTCAGTCGTGGCCGGGCCGAGGGATCCGCCAGCTCCTCTCTGTGGAAACGGCTGACGATTAAGTGAGGAAGGGCAGACGGATTCTTCGCTCCAGGCGGAGACGATCGGTCGCTCAGAATGACGAGGGGACGAAGCTTTCGATGGCGGCGATGGCGATTGACGGATCGACTCCTCGTCATCCTGAGTCCGGGTCAGTCGTGGTCGGGCCGAAGGATCCGCCCGCCCCTCTTTGTGGAAACGGCTGACGATCGAGTGAAGAGGAGCAGACGGATTCTTCCCTCCAAGCGGGGACTAGCGCTCACTCAGAATGACGCTGCGGAGTCGGAATCTCACAATGACGCCGCCTTGGCCGTTCTCCGAGTCTCTGCGCCTCCGTGGCTGTCGTTCCTGTTCCACGGTGGAAGGCTAGTATTGCCACCGTGTGGACCAGGATCCTGGCGAGTGCCGCTCTGGCGGCCGTCCAGCTCGCCTCGGGGATCACGGTTCTCGCGCTGATCCTCAATCCTTCCTTCGAGCTGGGCGCGAGCGCGGGGGCGCTGTTTGGGTCGCTGTTCCTTCCGTACTGGGTGGTCGGCACCCTCGCGCTCCTGTTCGTGCTGCGCTTGATCAGCGCCGTCGAGTGGTGGCCACGGGCGTCGCAAGCCCTGATCGTGGAGCTACCGTGGTTTGCGTCCCTTTTGTTCCTCTCCGTTTCGGCCACGGCGGGTCTCTACTGGTTCAATCGCTACGCGTACGAGGACTCCGTCTCCCCGGCATCGCTTCACGCCCTGGAGTTGTCAGCGATCGGCCTCAGCTGCATCGTTGCCTTGCTGCTGGCGGTGGGTGTTTCCCTCCTGGCGTTCCCCTACAGACGACGGGGTGGGCATTCCGCGCTGATCGTGCTGGCCTTCGGCGCTGCGCTCGCGGTGCCGCTCGCTTTGCGTCCGAAACCCGCGACGGGGGCGGAACCCGCCAGGCTCGCGACTGAGCCCGTCGCCCCCGTCAAACGCGTCATCCTGGTGGGGGTCGACGGAGTCGATGCCGAGGCGCTGCGGGAAGCGGCCCGCGCGGGGCGCCTGCCGGTCTTCGCTTCGCTGCTGCGGCAAGGCGCTTTCGCGTCCCTCGGCACGCTTCAACCGACCGAGGGGCCGCCCATCTGGGCGTCGATCTTCACGGGGCGCTCGCCCAGCGCGCACGGCGTCAAGAGCTTCGTGGACTACCGGCTCGCGGCGGACGGCCCTCCGATGCAGCTGCTGCCGAAGGGCGTGCTCGTGAGCGCGCTCGAGGGCCTGCGCCTGGTGACGAGATCTCCGGTGACGGCGGCGTCGCGGCGGCGTCGGGCGCTCTGGCATGCGCTCAACGCGTTCGGGATTCAAGCGGGCGTGATTCGCTTCTGGGGAACTCACCCACCCGAGCACGTATCGGGTTTCATGCTGTCCAACTACTTTCACTTGCTGGGCGAGGTTCCGGGGCGCCGGCTCGAGACCTTGTTTCCGACCGATCTCGTCGACGAGATCGGGGCGCGGGCCGTGTCGTTCGCGGCCGTCGAGAGCTCGCTCGGTCGCTTCGTAGACGTCTCGGTCTCGGGCGATGCCGTGGACGTGGAGCTGGAGCGCGAGCTGTTGGAGCGCGCCCTGGCCCGGGACCTCACCTACAAGAGGGCCGGGGAGGTGCTGAGGGCGGCGTACCAGCCGGCTTTCTTTGCGACCTATTTCTTCGGAGCGGACATCGTGGGGCACACCTTCCACAGGTTCGCGAACCCCGAGCGCTTCGGCGACGTCACTCCCATGGAGGTGCGACGTTACGGCGATGTGATCGAGCGCTACACGGCCCAGCTCGGCGAGTGGGTGGGGGAGCTTCACGAATCGTTGGAGCCGGACGAGGTGCTGCTGGTCGTGTCCGGGTACGGGATGCGCCCCGTCCCATTGTGGCGTCGCGCCATCACCGGTGTGCTCGGCGGCTCGTCGATGAGCGGATCCCACGCCGGTGCACCCCCCGGGTTTCTGATCGCAGTCGGAGAGGGGATCCGGCCGGGCACGGAGATGCTGGGCGCCTCGGTGCTCGACGTGACGCCGACGGTCCTCTACCTGATGGGATTGCCGGTGGCCCGGGACATGGAGGGAGTCGTCCTCACGGGCATGCTCGATGAGAGCTTCGCGCGCTCTCATCCCGTAACCTACATCCCGAGCTACGAGAGCCTCGCCGTGACTGAACCCCCGCCGCCGCCCGTCGACGTTCCGCCTCTCGAGGACCAGGAGCCCGTCAAGTGAGGCTGCGAACCCAGCTGATGTTGACGTTCGCGATCGTGGCGATCGTCCCGCTGACGGTCGTGACGCTGCAGGGCTACTTCAGCTCGGAGGGCAGCTACCGGCGGGCCGTCGAGGCCGAGGCGGAAACCCTCGCCGAGAGCATGGGTACCGAAATGGAGCGCTTCACGCTGGAGCTCAGCCGGCGCATGGCCCGGCTTCTGCAGCAACCCAAGCCGGACCGGAGCGAAGACTACGAGAAGGCTCGTCGCGACGCGCTGGCCCAGGCCGAGCGGGACCAGGCGCTCGACACCTTGCAGGGCGTGTTGGCTCGCGCCGAGGTGGAGCAGGGCGAGATTCCTTTCGGACTCGACGCCGGCGGGCAGCTGATCGCGCGCCACGCGACCGATCAGCCCGTGCTGAACACCTTCACCGAGACCGGCCTTCGGGCCCCGACCGACCCCGGCGGCTCGGTCCAGGCGCTCGGCGACTGGATCGTAGTGATGCGCCGCGATCCAGCCTCCGGCCTCACGCTCGGGATCGCGCGACCGGTCGGCGCGGAGCTGCGGGACATCCGGGAGGCTGCGCTGCGCAACCTGGGCTACGGGCTCGCCATGGCGATCGCTGCCCTGCTGACGATTCGTCCATTGTCGCGCCGCCTGACCCGAAATCTCGCTCGCGTCACCGAAGGCGCGGAGCGCCTGGCCAAGGGAGACCTCACCGTGCGCGTCCCGGTCCGCTCCAAGGACGAGCTCGGCGAGCTGGCCGAGTCCTTCAACCGGATGGCCGAGGACCTGGCGTTGCACCAGCTGGAGCTGGTGCGGCGCGAGAGCTTGCGCAGGGAGCTCGAGCTGTGCCAGCGGATCCAGAACGAGTTCCTTCCACGCACGTCGCTGCGCACGCTCACGGCGGAGGTGAGCGGCTGGTCCGTCGCGGCTCGCGCCGTCGGAGGCGACTTCTACAACTACTTCCGGCTGCCGGACGGCGCGCTCGTCGTACTCGTAGGGGACGTCTCGGGGAAGGGCGTTCCGGCGGCCCTTTTGATGGCCAATCTCCAGGCGACACTTCGCGCGCGCCTGATCTCGAGGCGAGATCTCGCCCGTGTCGCCGACGAGCTGGACCACGAGATCGCGGCCAGCACCAACACGGGCCACTACCTCACGTTGTTCGCGGGAGTCGTCGATCCGGCCGGCCGAGAGCTGCGTTACCTGAACGCGGGTCACGCCGAGCCCGTGCTCGTGGCGACGAACGGCGAGAGGCGGCGCCTCCCGTCCACCGGTAGGCCACTGGCGCTGCTGCCGGGTGGCGGCTACGAGGTCGGACGCATCGAGCTCGGCGTCGGGGGCGCACTGTGCGCCTTCACCGACGGCCTCTCCGAGGCCGAGGATCCGACGGGCGAGGAGCTGGGGGAGGAACGGCTCGCCGAGCTACTCGTGGCGTCGCGCGAGCGTTCCGTCGACGGCATGCTGGCCCACGTCCAGGACGGCGTGCGCGCCTTTCGCGGGCGCGCCGAGCCGCGGGACGACGCCACGCTCGTTGTTTTGAAGACGCGGCTCGAGATGCCGCCCAGCGCCGCGGCAAAAGGATCCGCGCTCGCCACGTGACCCCTCACGGCTTCCGGGAGCGCCGGGAACTGATGGATCGCGCGCGCATGGCGCGCACGCTGCGTCGCATCGCCTCCGAGATCGTCGAGCGCCACCCGGGTCTTTCCGGCGTCGTCCTCGTGGGGATCCGCAGCCGCGGCGTCCCGCTGGCCGCGCGCCTCGCACAGTTGACCGGCGATCTTGCCAGAGGCTCGGTGCCGCCCGTGGGGGCCCTGGACATCACGCTGTACCGCGATGACCTGACGGCTCTGGCGCCGCACCCGATACTGCGTGGCACGGACATCCCCGGCTCGATCGACGCCCGGACGGTGATCCTCGTCGACGACGTTCTCTACACGGGCAGGACGGTGCGCGCGGCCCTCGACGAGCTCATCGACTTCGGCCGCCCGGCTCGCATCGAGCTGGCGGTGCTCGTCGATCGGGGTCGCCGCGAGCTACCGATACACGCGGACTACGCCGGCAAGCTGGTGACGACCGGCTTGGACGAGAACGTCCAGGTCTCGGTCGAGGAGCAGGACGGCGCAGATCGGGTGGTGTTGCTCGAGAAGAAGGGCGCACGCGCCGCCCGCAAGCCGAGGACCCTCGCGAAGTCGCGAGCGATCAAGCGATCCCCGGCGGACGGGAAGAATCGGTCGGTCAAGAAGCGGCGTACTGCCAGGGGACGGTCGTGAGCGGCCTGCGAACGCGTCACCTGCTCGGCATCGAGACGCTCGAGAAAGACGAGATCGAGACGCTGCTCGATACAGCCGAGGGGCTTCGCGAGGTTCTCGATCGCCCGATCAAGAAGGTCCCGGCGTTGCGGGGAAAGACGGTGGTCAATCTGTTCTACGAGCCCTCGACGCGAACCCGCGCCTCCTTCGAGGTGGCGGAGAAAGTGCTGTCGGCCGACAGCCTTTCGATTGCCGCGTCGAACTCGAGTGCGCAAAAGGGCGAAACGCTCCTCGACACGGTGCGGAACCTCGAGGCGATGAGCCCGGACGTCATCGTGATTCGACACCCGTCGGCTGGCGTGCCCCACTTCATCGCGCGCAACTGTCGCTCGTCCATCGTCAACGCGGGCGACGGCGCCCACGAGCATCCGACCCAGGCGCTCCTGGACGCGCTCACGCTGCGGCAACGCACGGGCGGCCTCGCCGGCCTGCGCGTGGCGATCGTCGGCGACGTAACCCACAGCCGCGTCGCGAGGTCGAACCTCTGGCTGCTCTCGAAGATGGGGGCCAGCGTCGTTCTGTGCGGACCTCCGACTCTGATTCCGCCGGGCATCGAAGCGTTGGCTCCCGTCGTTCACGATCTCGATCGCGCAGTCGAGGGTGCCGACGCGATCATGATGCTGCGCCTGCAGCGGGAACGCATGAGCGGCGGCTTTCTCCCGTCGACGAGGGAGTATCACCAGCGCTTCGGTCTCACCGAGGCGCGCCTCGATCACGCCGTGCGGGACGTTCTGATCATGCACCCCGGCCCCATGAACCGCGGTGTCGAGATAGCCAGCGAAGTGGCGGACGGTCCCTATTCGGTGATCCTCGACCAGGTCACCAACGGCGTCGCGGTGCGGATGGCCGTGCTCTATCTGCTGCTCGGTTCGAATCAGGAGGAACGCCAGTGAGCCGCATCCTGCTCAGCGGTGGGCGCGTCGTCGATCCCTCTCAGGGAATCGACGGCGACGCCGACATTCTCATCGTCGACGGCCGGGTCGCCGAGTGTGGAAAGAAGGTCCTGCGTCGCGGCGCCGAGACGGTCGATGTCGCTGGCCGCATCGTCTGCCCGGGCTTCATCGACCTGCACGTGCACCTCCGGGAACCGGGGCAGGAGGACAAGGAGACGATCGCGACGGGTACGTTGTCGGCTGCTGCGGGAGGCTTCAGTGCCGTATGCGCGATGCCGAACACATATCCCGTCAACGACAACGCCGGCATCACGCGATCGATCATCGACAAAGCCGAGAAGCAGGGCGCCGCGCGCGTCTACCCGATCGGGGCGATCACACGCGGCTCGCAGGGGGAAGAGCTGGCGGAGTTCGGCGATCTCAAAGACGCCGGGTGCGTGGCGGTGTCGGACGACGGCCGCCCTGTGGCCGACGCCGGAATGCTGAGGCGCGCGCTCGAGTACGCGCTCACCTTCGATCTGCCGGTCATCGAGCACAGCGACGAGCCCGCTCTGTCTCGCGGAGCGCCTATGAACGAGGGGCCCGTGTCCACCACCCTCGGACTACGAGGCGCTCCGGCGGCGGCCGAGACGATCGCGGTCGAGCGCAACGTACAGCTCGCCCAGCTGACCGGCGGCAGGCTGCACGTCGCTCACATCAGCACGGCCGGCGCCGTGGATGCCGTGCGCAGGGGCAAGCAGAGGAGTGTGCGCGTCACGGCCGAGGTGACCCCACACCATCTGCTGCTGACCGATGCGGCGGTGCGGGAGACGGACTACGACACGGCGACCAAGATGAACCCGCCGCTCCGCTCCGCGGCGGATCGGGAAGCGGTCGTCGAGGGGCTGCGCGATGGCACCATCGACTGCATCGCCACGGATCATGCCCCTCACGCGATCGACGACAAGCTCGTCGAGTACGACCGCGCGGCGTTCGGCATCGTCGGCTTGGAGACGGCGGTCCCGTTGATCCTCGACCGGTTGGTGCGACCGGGGCTGATCGACTGGCTGCGATTCGTCGATGCGCTCTCGACTGCTCCGGCCCGTTGCCTGGGGCTGCCGGGGGGCACCCTGGCGCCCGGCGCTGCGGCCGATGTGGCGGTGATCGCGCCGAAGCGACGCCGCAGTGTCGACGTCGGGTCATTCGAGAGCAAGGGGCGTAACTCGCCTTTTCACGGCTGGACTCTGACCGGCTGGCCCGAGATGACCTTCGTGGGCGGGCGGCGCGTGTGGCCGATCCCCGGGAAGCGCCGCACCCGGCGCCGGTGACTCCCGCCCAGGCTGCCGTGGCCGCCTACAACGAGCGGGTGGCTGCGGACCCGGGCGCGGCGGTCGCGCAACACGAGTGGCTCCAAGACGCGTTTCGGAGCGCCGGCATCACGTTCGGCGGAAGCGCAATGCCTACCTGCCTGCGCCCCCATTTCATTGACGTCGAGGACTGGCGTCGGCTCCGGCAGAGCGCGCGGCGCGTGGTCGAGATCGCCGCTCGCGTTGCCCGGCGCGTCTTCGATGGCGACGTCGACAGGTTATGCGCTCACCTGGGGATCCCCGAAGAGCGGGCGCGCCTGTTGCGTGTCGATCCCGGAGAGCCGGATGTCGTCTACTCGCGCGTCGACGCATTCCCGACCGCAGACGGCCCGCGCTTCATCGAGATCAACTCGGATGCGCCGGCGGGCTTCGGCTACGGCGACAGCATGGCCAACGTGTTCGCGCGGTTGCCCCTGTTCCGGACCTTCGCGAAGGAGAAGAGCGTCCACTACCAGCGCTCCGCGGGGGTGCTCGTCGACGCCTTCGCCTCGCTCTGGCGTCGGCGCGGGGGCCGTGGCGTGCCAAACGTCGCGGTCCTGGACTGGACCGACGTGAAGGCGCGCCCGGATCAGGAAATCCTGTCGAAGGTTTTCAAGGCGCGCGGCGCACGCTGCGTGGTGGCCGACATGCGTGACGTCGAGATTCGGCGCGAGCGGCTGTACTGCGGTGAGATGCCGGTCGACGTCGTCTTCCGAAGGGGAGTCTCCTGGGAGATCGCCCCGCGGGCGGACGAGCTCATGGCCTTCCTCACGGCGTATGAGAGGGGCCTGGCGCTCTTCATCAACACATTCCGTTGCAACCTCTCCGAGGACAAGGGGTTCTTCGCTATCCTGACGGACGAGAGCTGGGCGCACCTATTGAGCGAGGAAGAGCGCGATCTCGTTCTGCGCTGCCTGCCCTGGACGCGCCGCCTCGAGGATCGCAAGACCCTGTGGCATGCCCGGGAGGTGGATCTGGTCCCGCACGTCCTGGCGCATCGGCGGGATTTCGTGCTGAAGCCCACCGAAGGGTACGGCGGCGAGGCTGTCGTGGTGGGAGATCAGGTCACAGAGGCAGAGTGGCTCGCGGCCGTCGAGACCGCGCTGCGCCGTCCGACCGTCGTTCAGGAGCGGGTCGAGATCCCTGAGGAGCGCTTCCCGATGGTCATCGATGGAGACCTCCGGTTCGAATCGCTGAAGCTGAATACGAATCCGTTCTACGTGAGCGGAGGCGAGGTCGGTGCGATCACCCGCTTGTCGCGCGAAGCCGTCATCAACATCAGCGCGGGAGGCGGCGCTGTGCCGACCTACGTGGTGGCTTGACGGTTGCCGTTCGTCATTCCGAGCGAGTCTGGCGGATGCCCCGGGCCGCGACAGCCCCGCCCGCGACGAGTTCGGGACCGATACCTGTGACGCCCGTCACGGTGGAAAGTCCTTTCACGAACGAGATTTAGCGTGCACCGCTTTACCCGGAGCAGCTAGATCTAAAGCGATTCCTGAGTTGACAGTACCTAACTCCGCTGCGACACTCAATACTAGACTCAAGTTGCCTGACCCAGGATCCGCCTCACAGAGAGTTGTTTGGAGGGCGTCATGAGGACCACTCGATGGTTGGTCGTCGTGGCCTTCGGAGCCGCGATAGCGATCGCGTGTCAGAACTCTCGCTCGCCCGTCGCGCCTGACACGACGCCGGCGAACACGCAGCCCGGCGATGGAACCGCCGGCGCATTGACTGGCCCCGGGGGCGGCGGCACGGGCGGGCCAACCGGTGGCGGAACGGGCGGGACGCCGACCCCGACCCCGTCTCCTGCGATTTGTCCCGGGAGCCGCGTGCAGTCGTTCACGGGTGCCGACCTGCTCACGACGCTGTGTGCCGACCCCGTCCTCTGCCCGTTTCCTAACTTGACTCCCCCGCTGGGTGGATCGACAGCTCGAGCGACGGCGCAAGTTCTCTATACCGACAACTGCACGATCACCGATTTGACGGTCACGTTCAGTGCAAGGATCGTCGATGATCCTCAGATAGTGGCCCCGGGTCCGGGAAACCTCAGCGCCGACGGTGTTTCCGCCCGTTGGACCTGGGCGAACATAACAGGGTCCCCGAACTTTATCGATCTGATAAGCGCGAGCACGGGCGTCGTCAACGGCAATCGTCTCGGCACCTTTGAGAGCTGTGACGTGCAGCTCAGCGACTCGTTCTCGAGTTCTTTCCCGACTGGTGGCGCGCCCTACCCCGGCCAGTACGCCCCCGTCGATCCGATCAATCCCCACCTGCTCGCGCTGGTACCCGAGGCTCCGGCCAACTCGGACATCGTTCTCAACCTCGGTCCGCAGGGGTCGACGAACGGCGACATATTGCTAATCGACTGTATCGGGATCGTCGCCACCCTCGTCCAGATGTAGCGCTGCTCGCTAGAAGAAGATGCTGAAGGAGGCGTAGCCTGTCGTACCGGCCAGGCCGTACTCCGAAGGGAGGGGCCGGGCCGGCGTGGACTCATCGTCCCCGAAGCCGAAGAACGCGCCCCCGCTCAGCGCGATCTCGCCACTCGCCGAGTACGCGATGCTCGGTGAGAGCAGGAAGCTACCGTCGTTCAGGTTCGAGATACCGAGCGCCGCGATGTTCCAGAGCGGGTGCACTTGGTAAGAGGCCTGAACCACGATCTCGTCTCTTCCGAGGACCTGAAGCTCGCCTCGCGCGAAAGAGTTTGAAGTGAGGACGCTGACGTAGTCGTCGGGGCTCGAGCCGCCCAGCTCGTCGCGCTGGTACTCCAGGATGACGAAGAGGTCCTTGCCTCCCGGAGCGAAGCGGTGATCCAGGCCCAGGGTGGTTCGCAAGATCACGCCGTCATTGCTTTCGTCCTCGCGCACCACACCCTCGAAACGCACGGCCGTGCCACGAATGGCGCCCGCGGCTCCGAGGGCGAAGGAGATGTCGCCGTAGAGCGACCCGGCCCACGTCGACAGCTCCCAGCCCTTCCAGGCGGTCAACCCTCGCCCCAGCACCGTGAGCTCTTCACCGACATCCTCGGAGTCGGTGGGGCGAACGACGATATCGATCTCGCTCAACGCGCCGGGGTAGAGCCTGAGCCGCGCGGCATCGACTCCGGCGCGGAACTCGCGGAACGGATCGGCAGGATCGAGTGGCGAGAAGGGATCGGCCGGTGTCAGGAACAGCGTGGTCGCCCACGAAACGGCCTGACGCCCGACGCCGATCTCCATCCACGCGGCCGGCGTCCAGCCGAGCTCCAGCCGATCGAAGCGGTGTTGCCAGAGCAGGTTTTCGTCATCGGCGATCGTCCATTGGAGATCGAGCCACTCGCCGCCCCCGGGCGCGGAGCCGACGAAGAAGTCCGTTGACCGGTGCCCCCGAAGCGTGGCGAGCTGCTCGTAGGCCGCCACGAACGTGAACTGGCCGAAGCCCGAGTCGATTCCGAGCCGCAGGCGGTTGAAGTCGCTGAAGCCGCCGGGAGCGAGAGTCGTCTGCTCCGCAAACAGCGGGACGTTCTGGTAGTAGCCGCTGACCGTCGTCTGGGCCGCGAGCGGCGTGGCCCCCAGCAGCAGCGCCTCGAGCGCGATCGCGCCGGCTGCGGCGCGGGTCAACCCGCTCTTGAATCGTCGGAGGAGATGGAGCCGTCGTGGAGGCGCACGATGCGACGGCAGCGCTCCATCACCCGATCGTCGTGGGTCGCGAAAACGAACGTGCTCCCGAGGCTCTGGTTCAGCTCCAGCATCATGTCGAGCAGCAGCTCGCTCGCTGCCGTGTCGAGGTTGGCGGTCGGCTCGTCGGCCAGGACGAGCGCGGGGCGCCCGACCACGGCGCGGATGACGGCGACGCGTTGTTGCTGCCCGCCAGACAGCTTGCCCGGTCGGCGGTCTTCCAGGCCGGCGAGCCCGGTGCGCTCGAACAGCTCGCTGACCCGCTGCCGGCGCTCCTCGGCGCCCCGGCCCTGAAGCAGCAGCGGAAACTCGGCGTTCTCGAGCGCGGTCAGCACCGGGAGCAGGTTGTAGGCCTGGAACACGAAGCCGACGTCCTGGAGCCTCAGCTGGGCGAGCTGCGGGTTCGACATCTCGGTCAGGTCGCGGCCCGCCACGAGCACGCGACCCCGCGACGCACGGGTGAGTCCGCCGATCAGGTTGAGCAGCGTGGTCTTGCCCGAGCCGGAGGGTCCGGCGAGGGCCGTGAACTCACCTCGCTCCACGCTGAGTGTGACTCCGCGCACGGCTCGGACCTCCTCGGCCTCCTGCTGGAAGATCTTCCAGACCTCGTCGGTGCGGACGGCCGCGAGGGTCGTTTCGCTCATGGCTGGATCACCGCTCGAACTTCATGGCTTCCGAGACGTCGATGTGGGAGGCGCGGAAAGCAGGGTAGATCGAGGCGAGGGTCCCGATCAGGAGGATGAAGACCAGCCCCTGGATGACTCGCGCCAGCCCGAACGCCGGGACGATGACCGGATCCATCACGACGCCGGAGAAGCTCCATTCCTCATTCCACGTTCCCGAGATGTCCAGGCCGTCCGCCCAGAAGAACCACGTGATGAACAGGCCGAGGCCGATGCCGATGGCGCCGCTCACGACTGTGAGCACGAGCCCTTCGATCATGACGAGGCCGCCGGTCTGACGCGGCGTGAGGCCGAGGGCCTGGAGCACCCCGAACTCGCGATGCCGGTGCAGCACCGACATGAGCACGGTATTGACGATACCGAGCCCGATGATCGTGAAAAGGATCCCCTGAAAGAGATAGTTGCCGAAGTCGTCGATCCTCACGGCGGCGTCGAGTGCGGGCATCGACTCGCGCCATCCCATGACTTTCAACGCGCTCGCGTCGGCGCTCGAACTCAACTCAGCGCCGAGGGCCTGGGTGAGACGAGGAACGTCACCGCTGTTCTCGACGAGGACCGCCAGGCCGGTCACGGCATCTCCGACCTGGAGCCACGCCCCCGCCGTAGCGAGGGGGACGTGGATCAGCGACTGATCCACTTCGGGGACTCCTGATCGGAAGAGGCCAACGACCCTCACGAGCTGTCCGGCGATCTCGCCCTCCGCGTCCTGGGCGGTCACGACGAGCCTGGCGCCGACGCGCAGCTCGAGAGCTTCGGCGAGGCCACTGCCGACGAAGGCCGCGAGGCGGTCAGCGGGCTCCAGGTAGCGTCCCGCGACGACCTTCTCGTCGAGGATCGAGAACTCGCTCTCGGCGATCGGGTCGACGCCCACGACCTGCGCCGGGCGCGCCCCGCTCGGAGAGCTGGCGAGGCCGCCGATCGTGAGGCGCGGCGAAACGGCCCGGACCATCCCTCGAATCTCGGGCCGCGCGAGGGCTGCCTCGCCTGCGGCGCGGGTCTTCTCACCGAGGCGGTCCTCGATCTTTCGGCTGGTCTGGAAGCCGGGATGCTGGAGCGTGATGTGACCGCTCCCCATTCTCACGGCGGACTCGATCCAGGCCTCGTGGGTGCCGTCGCCGAGCGGCAGCGAAATCATCAGGAAGGTGCCGCCGATGACCATCGCGGACGAGGTGAGCAAAGTGCGGCCGAGGTTCCGCTGGAGGTTGCGAAGCGCCAGCCCCGCCAAGACGCTCAGTCTCTGGTTCATAGACCCGAGAGCGTGTCGGCCGGCGGGACCCGTGAGGCGCGGGCCGCCGGGTAGAGCGCCGCGAGCAGCGCCGTCGCGAACAATGCGATCGCGCCCCAGACGGCGATCGTCGTGTTGAACTCGACGCGCAGCTTCGGGCGGATCAGGGAGCCCAACATCGTCAGCTCGCCGAAAGCCCAGCTCATGTCGGGCGGCGCTGTTTGCCACCACGCAATCAGCGGGAACGTGACAGCGGCGCCGACGAGCAGGCTCAGCACACCGAGCGCGAGCGCCTCGTACATCACGGCGCGCACGACCTGGAGCGGCGTGGTCCCGAGAGCCAGCATCACCGCGAACTCGCGGCGTCGCTCGAATGTCGCCATCAGCATCGTGTTGGCCACACCGAACGTCGCGACGCCGAAGACGATCGCGATGATGACGAAGTAGTAGGACTCCAGCAACCGCGTGTAGTCGACCATCTCCGGCCGAAGCTGCGTCCAGGCCACGACCTCCAGGCCCTGATCCTGTGGCGCGAGCGCTGTCGAGATACGGGCCGCCGCCTCGGGAGCCAGCCAGGCGTCAGTCGTGGACGCGGCGACCTCATGGATACGGTTCGGTGAAAGCGTCAAGAGCGTTTGGAGGGCGGCGATCGGGAGGAGGGCGTACGATCCGTCGAGCTCGGCCATTCCCGATCGGTAAACTCCGCTGACGCCGTAGACGTCGTTTCCCATCGAGCCGTCGGCGCCCGGGGCGACCAGGACGACCTCGTCACCCACTTCGACTTCGAGCTGGCGCGCCATCTCGGTACCGATCAGGATCTCGTTGCGGCCCGGCTCGGGGAGTCGGCCGGACTGCAAGCCCGCCATGATGCGGCTGACGCGTTGCTCGCGCTCGACGTCGACGCCCATCAGGATTCCCGCCGAGGTCGACTCGCCGGAGCTGACGAGGCCACCCGCATAGACGCGCGGCGTGGCCGCAGCGATGGCCGGGTCGAGCGTGACCGTATCGATGAGCTCCTCGACGTCGACTCCGCTGCGCCCCCCGATCGTGTCGTAGATGCTGCGCTCGGGGCGGAAGTCGGCGTCGTGAACCTGCAGCTGTCCGCTCAGCAGCCCCGTGCCGGTTTCGAGCATCTCGGCCGTTAGCCCATCCGCCCAGCCGACGATGAACACGACGGCGAAGTAGCCCACTCCCAGGCCGAGGGCGGTGAGGAGCGTGCGGCGGCGGTTGCGCCCGAGGTTGCGCCAGCCGATCCGCCACCAGGGGGAGCTCGACGCCACGAGCTAGCGCCGCCGCTTCAGGGCGCGGAGGGAGAAGAAGCCTTCGTCGAGGTCGACGTCGAACTCGATTTCGTCGTAGCGAAACGACGTGCTCTCGGCAGGCCTGTCCTCCGGCTGCAAGGTCATGACCGAGGGAACGAGGCGTCCACCCAGAACCCGGAACTCGCTGAACGTCATGGTGCGAGCCAGCCCGCCGTCCTCGTCGAAGTAGCGAGCCTGGAGCGGCATCATGTCCTTCTTGCGGACCTGGTACTCGACGTGCCCCCAGACCACAGGCGCCTCGGGTTTTGGAGTGAGCCTCAGCTCCCAGACCTCGGTCCCGTCACGCTCCCCTTCGAAGCTGATCGTGATGTCGTACTCCTCGATCAGCTGGCTGTCCTTCACGAGATCGTCGTTCGTGAAGTGGGAGCCCATCCAGGCGCCCATCATCATCGACGCCGGGATCTTGATCGTCCGGTCGACCTTCGGCAGGTAGTTCCAGATGTCGTCGTCTGCCTTCAGCGTGGCGGTTCCGGCCTCCTTGGCAGGGGACGTGATGCGCACGAGGGAGTAGTCGGTTCCGAGGGACCAGACCTCCATACTCAGGCTCCGGCTCCAGTGCTCGGTCGCCACTTCCATCGTGGCCACCCCACGGCTCGAATCACCGCGCAGCAGCCGGTCGACGCGCTCGATGATTTTCGTCGGGTCGGTCTCCGCCGAGGCGCTTCCGGCGAGCGTGGTGAGGATGAGCGCCGTGGCAGTTGTGAAGCGCGTTCTCATGAAGTGAGGTCCGCCGAATCAGTGCCGATGAGCCAGAGTAACATGCGCCGCTCGACGGCCCGGTCGCGGCGCTCCGCATGGTTTAAGGTGACACGAATGCACGCTCTGGGAGGCGCTCTCCTTGCCGCCCGCCAACACGGGAGAACGGCTGGGCCAGCGCCCGCTCGACACAGGCTTTAGGGGATGGCGCCGCTCACCCAACTCCATCTCGATCAGATCAAGGGCGGGGTGGCGGTGCTGGGGGTCGCGCTGGCGGTATGGGGCGTCCTTCGGGAGCCACGCGTGGGCGAGAGCCACCGCCGCCCGTGGGACAAGGCGCTTCTCGTCCTGGGCTTTTTCGCGCTGCTCTGCTGGTGGAATCTCGGCAAGTTCCACTTCTCGACCTACCTGCATCGGTGGGAGCTGTACCACTATGTCGTCGGAGCCAAGTACTTCCGCGAGCTCGGCTACGAGGGCCTGTACCGTTGCTCGACGGTGGCCGATGCCGAGGCGTTGGGAGCCGACGACGTGCGCGGGCGCTCGATCCGAAACCTGGCGACAAACCGGATCGAATCAGCGGAGACGGTGCTCCACGACCCCGGCCGTTGCGAGGGGCGCGTTTCACGACCGAGCGCTGGGCGGCCTTCAAGGCCGACATCGGCTGGTTCAGGGGACAGATGTCGGCCTTGCGCTGGCGGGAAGCGCAGCAGGATCACGGCTTCAACGCCACACCCGCCTGGCTCGTAGCGGGATCGCCGCTCGCCAACCTGACGCCCGTTTCCACGCTCTCCGTCACCGCCCTGGCGCTGATCGACTCCCTGTCGCTCGTCGTGATGTGGATCGCGGTCTGGTGGGCCTTCGGGTGGCGTGCGGCCAGCGTCGCCGCGATCTTCTGGGGTTCCAACTACCCCGCCCGCTTCTGGTGGACCGGCGGGTCGTTTCTTCGACAGGACTGGCTGAGCGCCGCGGTGATCGGGATCTGCTTCCTGCGTCGCGGCTGCCACGGGTGGGCCGGGGCGCTGCTCGCGTGGAGCGCGACGCTTCGCGTCTTCCCCGCCGTGTTTCTGGGTGCGATCGGGATGGCGGCAGGTCTGCGCATGTGGGACGAACGGCGGGTGATGGTCAGCTCCGAACACCGACGCTTCGCGATGGGAGCTCTGGTCGCGCTGGCCGTGCTCGTGCCCGCGTCGATGTGGGTGGCCGGGGACGCGGGCGTCTGGACCGATTTTGCCAGGAACACGCGGCTGCATCTCGATACGTCGCTGACGAACGACATGGGCCTACCGACGGTCGTCGCCTACGATCACGCGACTCGCGCCCGCATCGTCAAGGACGAGTCGCTTCAAGATCCCTACACACCCTGGAAGGAAGCCCGTCGCTCCACCTTCGCGAGACGCCGGGTGCTCTACTGGCTGGCCGTCAGCCTCTACGTCGTGCTTTTTGCCCGGGCCATCCGGGGGCGCGAGGACTGGGTGACGGCCTGCCTGGCCGTGGGGCTGATCCCGGTCGGGTCGGAGCTGACCTGCTACTACTTCTCGGGCTTCCTCTGCCTCGGCCTGCTCTGGTCGCGGGAACGTCGTGTCGGCGTCGCGCTCCTCGCGTTCGCGGCCATCTCGTGCGTCATCCCCGCGTTTACGGGTTGGTACGACGAGCTGTTCACGGCGACGAGCGTCGCGGCCCTGGCATGCGTGACGTACGTGACGTGGCTTTTTGCCCGCAACGAAAGCCACAGAGTCACGGAGGCACAGAGAACGGCCAAGGCTTCGTCACTCTGAGCGACCGCTCGTCTCGGCTTGGAGCGAAGAATCCGTCCGCTCCTCGTTCCCCAGGAGCGCAGGCGGCCACATCACCTCGCCGGCGGATCCTTCGGCTCGTGCGGGACTGACCCGGCCTCAGGATGACGAGGAGACGATCCGTCAATCGCCGTTGGCCCGATCGAAAGTTCGTCCCCTCGCCATTCTGAGAGACCGCTCGTCTCCGCCTGGAGCGAAGAATCCGTCTGCTCCTCTTCACTCGATACCAGAGGAGAGATCTCACCTCGCTGGCCGAGGCGAGCGCAGCACTACTGGGTTCGCCCTGAAACTGCCCTCGATTGGGATGGCGAAGGATCGAGCTCCTGCGTGTCTCTGTGTCTCCGTGGCTATCCGTTGATCGTCCGCGGTTCCCGGGGGCTCAGGGTGATGACCCCGCCTCGAGCCCCTTCAAGAAATCCGCGGCGACCTGCTCCGGCTGTCGGCCGAGCTCGTCCACGGCGTGATTCAGGTCACGCATCTTGTCGGCGCTAATCGTTCCATCGAGAGCGGCGACGGCGGCCATCACCTCGGGATGCTCCCGCGCGAGCCTCCCCCCGGCGAGGACGATCGCATCGTACGGTGGGATTGCGGCCCGATCGTCCGTCAGCACGATGAGGTCGTACGCCGCGATGCGGCCGTCCGTCGAGAAGGCGCTGATCACGTCGACGGCACTCTCCGCGACCGCCTGATACATCAAGGACGGATCCATGTCGCGCCGCTCTCTGAACTCGAGACCGTAGGCCTCCTGCAGGGAACGCCACTCCGCGCGTTGAAAGAACTCGAGGTCGCCGCCCATGGTCAGGCCTGGCGCGTGACGCGCCAGGTCGCTGATGCTGTCCAGGTCGAGCCGAGCGGCCTGTTCGCGGCGCATCGCCAGGGCGTACGTGTTCTCGAAGCCCAGGGCTGCGGCGATCGTGATTTCGTGCTCCGTCTTCAGAAAAACGCGAACCTGCTCGAGCACGGCCTGTCGAGACTCCCCACGCGTCGGGCGCTTCATGATGGTCGCCCAGATCGTCCCCGAGTAGTCGACGTAGAGGTCGATGTCGCCGCTGCGCACGCCGTCGAAGGCCACCGTCGATCCAAGCGACTCACGGGCCAGGGTCGGCAGTCCGGTTCTCCGCTCGATCTGAAGGGCGAGAACCGCCCGCAGGATGTACTGCTCGGTGAAGGACTTGGCGCCGACGACGACAGATGGCCCGCTCGGAGCCGCGAGCCTCGTCGCGGCCGCGACGACGGCGTAGGCGTACAGCCCGCCGGCGACGACGAGCGAGCCCGCCACCCAGCTCCTGCGCGATCGTTCCAGGCCTTCTGCCAGCAGGCGCACCAGGCCGTCGAGCAGGATCGCCAGCGCGGCCGATGCCAGGCACCCCACGAGGACCGCGTACGAGTTGCGGGTCGCTAGCCCGCTGAAGATGTAGTTACCCAGGCTCGTGGCGCCAATCGGTGTCGCAAGCGTCGCCATGCCGACGGTCCAGACCGTCGACGTGCGCAAGCCTGCCACGATGACCGGCATCGCGAGCGGCAGCTCGACTCGCCTGAGTCGCTGCCGAGATGTCATCCCGACTCCGCGCGCCGCCTCGATGATGGCGGGGTCGACCTGAGAGATGCCGGTGACCGTGTTGCGGAGGATGGGGAGCAGGCTGTACAGGCAGAGGCCGAGGAACGCCGGCAGAAACCCGATCGCCGGCAAGTTCAGCGCGGCCAGCGTCGGCACCATCAGCGCGAGCAGCGCGAGGCCTGGAATCGTCTGGATGACGCTGGCGACGCCGAGTACCGGCTGTTCGAGCGAACGGATTCGGGTCACCGCGATTCCGGCCGGCACGCTGATCAGCACGCCGACCAGCAGCGCCGACAGCGTCAGCTGCAGGTGAGCCGTGAGTAGCTCGGGAAGCAGCGCCAGCTGCGCGCTCAAGGACCCTCGCCTTTTGCGAGTGCGTCGAACACCGAGGCTTGCCTGCGCGGCGTCTGCATGAGCTCCGACACGTAGTCATCGGCGGGGCGCTGCACGAGCTCGCGTGGCGTGCCGAGCTGCACGAGGCGCCCAGCCCGCATCACGGCGATCAGATCGCCGAGCAGAAGGGCCTCGGTCATGTCGTGCGTCACGAAGATCGCGGTCATCCCCAACCGGCGTCGAATCTCGAGAAAGGATTGCTGGAGGCGATCGCGCGTGAGCGGATCGAGCGCACCGAACGGCTCGTCGAGCAGCATCAACGAGGGCTCGGCCGCCAGCGCTCGGGCGACGCCGACGCGTTGCTGCTGACCGCCCGAGAGCTGGGCCGGACGCCGCGCAAGCAGCGAAGGATCGAGCTCGACCAACTCGAGCAACTCGGCAACGCGGGCGTCGATCCTCTCGCGAGGCCACCCGAGCAGTCGCGGCGTGATGCCTATGTTCTCGGACACGGTCATGTGCGGGAAGAGCCCGACCTTCTGGAACACGTAGCCGATGTGACGTCGCAGCTCGTGGACCTCGACGTCGCGGACGTCCTGGCCGTCGATGACGATATGACCCGAGCTCGGTTCGATGAGCCGGTTGACCATCTTCAACGTAGTGGTCTTCCCGGAGCCCGAGCTGCCGAGCAGCACGAGCAGCTCACCTTCGCGCACCGAGAGCGACACGTCGTCCACCGCGGCGACACCCGCGAAGCGCCGCGTCAGATGCTCGAGCTGGATCACGCCTCTCCTCGGTTCTGGCCCGCGCGCCTGGCCTGGGTCCGACGAGCTCCGAGCAACCAGCTCCCTACGGAGCCGTAGCAACCGAGCGACAGGAAACCGCGGCGGATCATTGCGTCGGGGTGGGGCAGCCTAACACCGGGTCGTGGCGGCCCCACGTGCTAGCTTGCGCGATCAGGATGACCAGCAACGACGGTCGTTGGCGTGCGCTCGGGTTGATCGCGACGGCCGAGCTGCTGGGCATGTCGCCGTGGTTTGGCGCCAGTGCCGCCGCGCAGCACATGCAGGCGCTCTGGGCCCTCGACGCCTCGCGGAGCGCTGCTCTCACGAGCGCCGTGCAGATCGGCTTCGTCGCCGGCACGGCGATGCTCGCGCTTCTGAATCTCGTCGACCTGATCGCGACGCGCTGGCTGTTCGCGCTGAGCGCGATGATGGCCGCGCTGGCCAACCTGGCGCTTCTCGCGACCTCGGGCTACGAAGGCGCTCTCACGCTGCGCTTCTTGACCGGCTTCTGCCTGGCCGGCGTCTATCCGCCCGCGATGAAGATGGCGGCGACGTGGTTCAGGGACGCTCGCGGCCTCGCGATCGGCGCCGTCGTCGGGGCCCTGACGATCGGCAAGGGGACGCCTTACCTGATCCGCTCGCTTGGGGGCGGCGATCTGCAGACCGTCGTTCTCGCGACGTCGCTGGGCGCTTTCGCGGCGGCGCTTTTGATCGGCGCGGGCTACCGGGACGGCCCCCATACTTTCGAGCGCCGACCCTTCAGCTGGGCGCTGGTCGGCATCGTGCTCCGGCATCGTCCGACCCGACTGGCGACGGTCGGGTACCTCGGTCACATGTGGGAGCTGTACGCCATGTGGACATGGCTGCCTGCCTTCCTGGCGGCGAGCGCCGCAGCCAGCGGCGTGCCCTTCGCGACGGATCTCGTGGCGTTTCTCGCCGTCGCAGCCGGCGCCGTCGGCTGTGTCGCAGGTGGCTGGCTCGCGGATCGCTGGGGGCGGGAGCGCCTGGTGCAGGTGGCTCTGCTCGGCAGCGGGCTCTGCTGTCTGCTCACTGGAATCCTCTTCGGCGGCCCGCTCTGGCCATTGGTGATCGTCTCTCTCGGGTGGGGCGTGCTCGTGATCGCCGACTCCGCCCAATTCAGCGCGCTGGTGACGGAGATAGCGCCTTCCCACGCGGTGGGAACGGCGCTCGCGCTTCAGACCTCGCTCGGGTTCCTGCTCACGATCGTGACCATTCAGCTGGTTCCGATGCTGGCCGACGCGTTCTCCTGGCGCTGGGCCTTTCCCATCCTGGCACTCGGCCCCGCGGTCGGCATCGCGGCGACGGCGCGACTGAAGCGACTACGTTCCAGCTGAGCCTGCTTCGCACGGTTCCAGCCATCGCTCGAGCCTCAGCAGATTGGCGATCGCCTGGGCCGCGGCGCGATGGCCGATCGCGGTCCAGTGGCCGTCGTCGTCGAAGTAGGGGCGTCCCATGAGCCCGCGGTCGACGTCCCGCAGCGGGGTCGTCAGGTCCAGGACGGAGAGGCCATCGCGCTCGCCGAGGGCGAGCAGGCGCTCCGCCACGCGGCGACGGTCCCATGAGCCCGGCTCGAAGCCGTAGAGGCGCTGCGTGAGACGCCACGAGTCGTCGTGGACTTCCATCCGGCTGGGGATGTAGGCCACGAGCAGCTGCGCTCCGGATGCCTCGACGTCGTCGCGCAGTGTTCGAAGGATCGCCGCCGTCTTGCTCCACGCCTCTTCCAGGTCCGGGATAGCGCGCGTTTCGAAGACGCGCAGCTCCAATCTCGCGCCCCGCTCCTGAATCGGGGGCCAGAGCCCCAGCTTCGCGAGACGGTCGTGCAGGTCCGGCGCTCCCGAATACAGTCGGCTACGGACGAAGCCGAGCAGCGCCGAGCCGGCCTCCCCGGGCGCTTCACCGCTCGGCGGCGGTGGGCTGACGCGGGGCAGCGGATACCGATGCAGCTCGATGCCCTCGTCGGTCGTCTGAAAGATCGGCTTGGGGCGACCGTAGTAGAGCTGCCGATCGTTGTGGATGATGTAGTTGTAAAAGAAGAAGACGATCACGATCTCGGGCTGATAGCGGATGCCCTCGCTTCGGAAGAAGAGAAGCTCCTGGTCGGTGCTGTACGCTGCGGTTCCGGCGTTGATGATCTCGGTCAGGCACCCGGGCCGGGCGAGCTCTCGCATGAGCTGCGCCGTGACGGTCTCGTCGGCTCGGACGGTGTAGCCCTCGACGAACGAATCGCCCAGCGCGAGGATGCGACTCGATCCGGCGCTCGGCGCGTAGGGACGCTCGACGTCTCGCAGACCCTTGTTGTTGATGGCCACTTCGACCGAGTACTCACGGCGGTGGTAGCTGACGCGGGCTCCCGGCGTCTTGCGCCAGCCGAGCAGCGGATCGTACTCGTTGTACTGCAGTACTTCCGACTGCTCTTTGCCACCCCCTCGCCCCAGCCGAGCCGCTCGCATCCCGAGCTCCAGCACGCCGAGACTGAGCGCGGCTGTGACGACGAGCAGGACGAGGTTGCCCAGCACCCGCCGCGGCACGAGACTCATGCGCAAGCCTCACACACTCGGCTCGTCCGGCCCAAGCCAGAGCTGTCGCGACGAGTGGCCCTCTTTGGTGAATGTGATACCAGGAGCGCGGTGCCGGCGAACGATGCGATCTGTTCAGCCTGAGCGAGTGGTGCCGCGTAGGGCAGGCCTCTTTGGTGAATGTGATACCAAGGGCAGCGGTGGTAACCGCTGCCCTTGGTTAGCGTGGCCTGCCCCGGAGCGGTACCCGAGCGACCCCTAACGCTCGCCGTCCATATCCTCCCAGAAGAAACTGCCGCGCTCTTTCGGGTGGTTGCCGATCTCGTTCATGTTGGCGGCGTCGTAGACGCGACCATTCAGGACGGTGTAGCGCACCCGCTCGGTCTCTCGAATGTCCTCGAGAGGGTTGCCGCCGATCACCGCGAGATCGGCGAGCTTGCCCACCTCGATGGAGCCAAGGTCCCCATCGAGTCCGAGGTACTCGGCTCCGTTCAGCGTCCCTGCGCGGATCACCTCGAGCGGCGTCATGCCTCCCTGGGCGAGGCTCCAGAGTTCCCAGTGCGCTGCGAGACCTTCGCGCTGACCGTGGGCGCCGATCTGGACGCTGACACCGACGTCGGTCAGCTCCTTCGCGATGCGCACGATGTTCATATGGTTCCACTCATTGTCCGGGGCGAGTGTGCGACGCCGCGCCCTCGAGTCGACGACGCGCCGGGGCACGAACTCCATCAGCCGCTCGTTCTCCCACACGTTCGTCTTCGCATACCAGTAGGACTCGCCGTTGAGGCCGCCGTAGCCGACTCCGATCGTCGGGGTGTAGCCAACGTCGCTGCCGCCCCAGAGCTGAAGAGTGTCCTCGTAGATGGCCCCGACGGGAATCGCGTGCTCGATTCCGGTGTGGCCGTCCACGACCATGGTCATGTTGTGCTCGTAGAGAGACCCGCCCTCCGGAACCACCATCATCTCCATCTCGCGGGCCGCCGCGATCACCTGCTGGCGCTGGTCGCGCCGCGGCTGGTTGTAGCTCTTGACGGTGATGGCGCCGACGGCCTTCATCCGCCCGACGTGGAAACGTGCATCGTCGAGGCTGTCGATCTCGGCGGTGAACGCGGTGGTCGCGCCGTAGAGAATCGTCCCGGTCGAGAAGATGCGCGGCGAGACGACTCGACCCGCCATCGCCATCTCGGCGCCGGAGAAGATGGTGCTCGTGTCGAACGACGGGTTGTGAGCCGTCGTGACACCGAACGCCAGACCAGCGTAGAGCACCCAGTTGCTCTCCGGGATGAACTCCTGGGTGCCGATCACGCCGTGCCAGTGAACGTCGACGAGCCCGGGGATGACGGTGTGTCCGGCGACATCGATCGTCTCGGCGTCGCTCGGAACGCTGGTACTCGCTCTTGGCCCGACGGCGACGATCCGATTCCGCTCGATGACGACCACGCCATCCTCGATCACCTCGTCGCCGCGCATGGTAATGAGGCGCCCTCCGACGAGGGCGACGCGACCGCTCGGCACATCCGTGTCCGCCGTGAAGCCGATCGGGGCGCCGCTCCTTGGCGGGTCGGGCAGCTCCTCCGGCGCGCCCGGCAGGAAGTCGAACGCGTCCTTCAGCTCACGTGTGTAGAGCTCGGGCCCCAGCGACCAATGCAGGCGCGAGCTGTCTCCCGACCAGTGGAGATACTCGCCGCTCTCGCCGGAGACCTTCTTCACCGGAAGTGCCTCCGAATCGGGCCCGATCTCGATCCTCTTGCCCGTCGCAGGAAACGGCGAGATGAACGCGTTGAAGCCGTGACCGAAGGCCACCCAATTGCCGTCGGGCGAGACCTGGTACTCGGTCGCCTTGACGCTGCCCAGGTGCGAACGCTCATCGCTGCCGTCGAGCTCGATGCTCACGAGCGAGCGCTTGTCCTCTTCCTCGCGACGCAGCAAGAAGACACGGTCGCTCGCGGCCCCGAAGTGCGGTTGCACTCCGCTTCTCGTCACGAGCTTCGATACGCCACTGCTGGCGTCGACCTGGTAGACGCCTGGGTCGGACGAGTAGAGCGGCGAGCGGATGAACCCTGGAGACGCAGCACGGCGGTAGACGATCGTCGCGCCGTCGGGCGAGAAGACCGGCTCCAGATAGTGACCTTTCCGGTCCGTCACGACGCGACCCTCGCCGCCGATCGCCGAGACGACGCGAACGCTGCCCAGCTCGTCATCGTCCCAAGTGGTGTAGACGATCTGGCTGCCGTCACGCGACCACGAGGGGTAGTGCTCGAAGTGGTCAGATTGTGACGTCAGCCGTTCCGGCGTTCCGTCCGGCAGCGAGCGCACGTACAGGTGTCCGAGCGCCTGATAGACGACGCGGTCACCGCTCGGCGACACCTGCACCCAGCGCAGCATGCGCACGGGGAACTTCTCGGGGGCCACGTCGACCGGATAGCGAAGGGCCTCGGCGACCCGACGCGTCGCCTTGACGCGGAACGGTATGACCGCAGCCTCGTGCGAGGAGACGTCGACGCGGCGGATCTTCCCGCCCGCCCAGAACACGATGGAAGAGCTGTCCGGTGTCCAGGCCATCGATGGGTAGACGCCGTGAATCGCCCAGGTCTCTTGCATGTCGCGATCGAGGGCGTGATAGATCGGCGTCTCCAGACCCGACTCGATGTCTTGGACGAAGAGCACGGACTGGAAGCGGATCCGGCGCACGAACGCCAGCGACTTCCCATCGGGCGAAGGCGTCGGGCGGATCGAACCGCCCGGGCCGCTGATGTACTCCTCCGTTTCGCCCGTCTCGCGGTCGAGCCGCTGGATGACGTAGATCTCCGTGTTCGAGTCCTTGTTGTACTGGAAGGTGCGGCCCGGCGTCTTTCTGGTCGTTCGGCTTCTCGGTGAGCTGCACTCCCGCGCCGCCGGATCGGTGGTAGAGCCACATCTCGCCGGCGCCGAGCGAGCGCGCGCTCGTGAAGTGCTTGTGCGCGATCAGGTACTCGCCGTCAGGCGTCCAGACCGGGCTGTTGAGCAGCCGGAACGTCTCTTCGGTAACGGCCTCCGAGCCGTCGCGCCCCATGACCCAGATGTTGTCGCCGCCGCCGCGGTCGCTCGTGAACGCGATGCTCTTTCCGTCGCGGCTGTAGCGGGGTTGCATGTCCCACGCCACCCCCGATGTCAGGGCTTCGGCGTCTCCTCCCTCGATCGGGATCCTGTAGATGTCGCCGAGCAGATCGAAGGCGATCTCGCTCCCGTCCGGGGAGACGTCGACGCTGAGCCACGTCCCCTCGTCGGTGTCGATCTCGACGGAGGAGTGCGGGCCCGGTGGTTTGTCGACGTCCCACTTCTCCTCTTCCTTCTCCTGGTCCTCCTGGGCGCCGGCCGGAAGTGCGAGGCAAGCGAGCAGCACGGCGCTGAGCATCGATGGGCGCATGGGTTCTCCTATCGAAAAACGGCCCAATGCTACACTCTCGCCATGCCGGCGCCGCACGAAAGCTCCAAACGGCCGCCGCGCCCCTCCCTCGCGCGACACGCTTGCAGGCCGAGCTGACCAGGGCCGCGCGCGAGCCTGGCGCGACCTCCCTCTCTCGTGACGAGATGCTCTCCGGCTGGGGACGGGTGCCGCTCCCGGGCCGGGAGGTGCGCTCCGAGGACCTCGTCGCGCTGACGCGGGACGCGACGCTGTGTCGCGGTCTGGGGCGGTCCTACGGGGACTCCTCGCTGCCGCCGCCCGGCCAGCCGATCGTCGCCGGGACGACGCTGGCGGATCGCATCCTCTCGTTCCACTCACCGACTGCCACGCTGCGTGCCGAGGCGGGACTCGCCTTGCGGGACCTCAACCGTCTCTACCTACCCCGCGGTTTCTACAGTCCCGTGACGCCGGGCACGCAGCAGATCACCCTCGGGGGCATGGTGGCCGCGGACGTCCACGGCAAGAACCACCATCGCGACGGCTGTGTCGGCCGACACGTCCAGGGGCTTCGCATGCGGGTGGCCGATGGGCGCGTGCTGGAATGCTCTCCCACGGAGAACACCGATCTGTTCCGCGCAACGGTAGGAGGGATGGGCTTGACCGGTGCCATCCTCGAGGTCGAGCTGAAGCTCGCCACGATCCCGTCGCCCTGGATGCTCGTCGAGAGCGAGCGGGTCCAGGACATCGATGCGTTCATCGACGCTCTCAAGGCGTCGGCCGACGGCTGGCCGTACACGATGGGCTGGATCGACTGCCTCTCGCGCGGAAAGGCGCTCGGCCGTGGCATCCTGGCGCGCGGCCGCTGGGCCGCGTCGGACGAGGCCCCGAGCGGCGTCCCGGGTCCGTTGCAACGCCCGGCGCTGCCGGTCGTTCTGCCGGGTTGGCTCATCGATCGCTGGTCGGTCCGGATCTTCAACGCCCTGCTCTACGGCGTGCATCCGCGTGGCGTGCGTCGACGCGTGATGAACCCGGAGAAGTTCTTCTATCCGCTCGACGCGATCGGCGGCTGGAACAAGATGTACGGGCCGCGCGGTTTTGCTCAGTACCAGTGCGTGCTGCCGAAGGCCGCGGGTCGCGATGCCGCCCGCCGCTTCCTCGAGCTGCTGAGCCGGCGGGGCGGGGCGTCGATGCTGTGTGTGATCAAGGACTGTGGTGACGAAGGGGAAGGTCTCCTGTCGTTTCCGAAGCGCGGCATCTCGATCGCACTCGACATTCCGGTTCGCGACGACACTCAGTCGCTCGTCGACGCGCTGAATGGGGCCGTGATCCGGGAAGGCGGCCGCGTCTACCTCGCCAAGGACCAGTTCACCCGGCCCGATCACTTCGCGGCGATGGAGCCGCGCCTCGCGGAGTGGCGGGAGGTCAGGCGGCGTTGGGACCCGGAAGGGCGCTTCCGCTCGGCTCAATCGGTTCGGGTCCTCGGTGACCCGGCGTGAAGGTCGCCATCCTCGGCGCCACGAAGGGTATGGGACGGGCGCTCGCGCGGCAGATGGCGATCCGCGGGGACACCCTGTTCCTGCTGGGCCGCAACGTAGAGGACCTGGAGCGCAGCGCACGTGACCTCGAAGCGCGCGGGGGCACCCATCCGATCGGCGTGGCCCGCTGCGACCTGGAGCAGCCGGAGCAGTTCGGTCCGGCCCTCGACGCCGCCGTCGAGGTCCTCGGTGACCTGGACACCGTCGTGGTGACGGCTGGGCTCTTCGCGACCCAGGAGACGCTCGAAGCGGATGCCGATCTGACGCGGCGTCTGCTCACCGTGAACTTCGCTCACACCGTGAGCTTCTGCGAGGAGGCGAGGCGCCGCCTGCTCGCGCGAGGTGGCGGCACGTTGTGCGTCTTCAGCTCCGTGGCAGGCGAGCGGGGTCGCAAGCCCGTCGTCCTGTACGGCGCCGCCAAGGCGGGCCTGACCCGCTACCTCGAAGCGCTGGATCACAGATATCGCGCCCAGGGGCTCGTGACCGTCTGTGTCAAGCCGGGCTTCGTAAAGACGGGAATGACCGAGGGGCTCAGGCCACCGCCGTTCGCCGGTGAGCCCGAGAGCGTGGCCCGCCGGGTGCTGCGCGCCATCGATCGGGGCAAACCTGTCGTCTACGCTCCGGCGCCCTGGGGGCTGATCACGCTCGTGATTCGCTGGCTCCCGCGCGCCGTGATGCGCCGCGTGGGTTTCTAGCCGTGCTCGTCGACGGCCTGTTGATGGCGGCGGGTATCGGCATGCTCGCGATGGCAGGGGATCGTCTCGTCGACTTTGCGGCGGCGCTGGCCCACCGCGCGCGGCTGACGCCCGCCGTCGTCGGCTTGACCGTCGTCGCGGCGGGGACTTCCGTACCGGAGCTGTTCGTGTCCGCCACCGCGGCGATCCAGGGATCGCCCGCCATCGCGATCGGAAATGCGGTCGGTTCCAACAGCGCCAACATCGGTCTCGTGTTGGGGATTGCCGCCGCGATCGCGTCGATTCCGGTCTCGATGGCGATGATGCGCTTCGAGTACCCGTTCATGCTGCTGGCCTCGTTCGGTATCTTCGGGCTGGCCTGGGACGGCGAGCTGAGTCGACTGGAAGGGGCGGTCTGTATCGCGGCGATCAGCGCTTTTCTCGCCTATTCGATCCACACGTCGCGAGCGAGATCCGATATCAGCATCAAGACCGCGGCCGGAGCGAGTCAGGCCAGACGGTCGATGAGCGCACTCGCCCTGGGCCTGGCGATCAGTTTCGTCGGTCTCGGTGTCGGCGCGCGATTGCTCGTGGAAGGCGCGATGGGGGTCGCGCGCGGCTTCGGTGTCAGCGAGCGCGTTATCGGCCTCACGATCGTCGCGTTCGGAACGTCCATGCCCGAGCTCGTCGCGACGGGCGCGGCGGCGCTGAAGCAGCAGCACGCGATGGCCATCGCCAACATCATCGGCTCGAACATCTTCAACCTCCTCATGATCCTGGGTATCACGAGCCTGATCCTTCCGATCCCGGTGGCGCCGATGCTGCTGCGCCTCGACATTCCCGTGATGCTCGGCTTCTCGCTGGTGCTTCTGCCCCTGGCGACGCCGCGGCGCCGCATGTCGCGGCGATCAGGCATTGTGCTGCTCGTGCTGTACGTCGCGTACCTCGGCTGGCTCGCTCAGGCCAGCTAGCAAAGCGTCGCTGAGGTCGTCCAACCGTTGGCGGCCGCCTTCTCTCACAGCTGTCGGCTCGTCGCCGCCGATAAGGGTCGGGCCTCGGGGATCAACCTCGGGTGCGCTCAGCGAGGCGCTCTTCGTAGAACGCCCGGATCGCTTCGTTCTCACCGAACCACTCCGCGAGGTAGTCCACCCCCGTCTCGAGATCCGTTCGCGCCTCCCAATCGAAGTCGGCCCGAATGCGCGCCGGGTCCGCCACCCAGGTCTCCGTGTCCCAGTCCCGATTCGGCATGGACCCCCAGTCGGGCTCGGCAGCGATGCTGAAGCGGCTGCGGATCAATCGCACCAGATCCTCGAGCTTCACGCCGCGCCCCGAGCCGACGTTGTAGATGGCGCCTGGCTCGCGGAGTCGATGCGGCTGCCGCGCGACGGCCAGGAACGCGTCGGCGACGTCGTTGACGCTTACGAAGTCCCGCTCGACCATCGGGCTCACGAGGGGCGGGAGTCGTCCCTTCAACCCATTCAGGACGAGGATCGGCAAGAGCCGGGTGGGGCTCCTCGTAGGGTCCGTACGCGGAGTACAGGCGAAGTGTCGGGATCGACAGCCCGAGCCGGGTCGCCGCTCTCCGGCAGGCCAGAGTGGACGCCAGCTTGGTGGTTGCGTACGGGCCGACGGGTTGGGCCGGCTCGTCTTCGGTGGGAGCGTGATCTTTGAAGCCGTACTCGGAGGAGGAGCCGGTGTTCACGAATACCTCGAAGCCGACGTCGGCGCACGCCCGGACCAGCTCGGTGGTCAGCTCGACGTTGGTGCGGAACGCTGTGCCCTCGTCCTTCTGAGTGGGGTACGCACCGTAGGCCGCCAGGTGGAAGATCCAGTCGGCGCACACTCGCCCGATGATTCGTCGCAAGCCGGAATCGTCGCCCGGCTCCCACTCGTGAATGCGCAGGTCGGCGAGGAGGGCGCTTATTCGCCAGTCGCGAAAGCCCGAGCGCAGCAGCAGATGCACCTCGTGGCCTTCTTCCACGAGGAGCCTGACGAGGTTGGAGCCAACGAATCCGCTGCCCCCAGTAACCAGGACGCGGCGGCGCGTCACGTCGCCGTCAATCGGGGAAGTTCTGGTAGCCGAGCCGCTCCAGGTAGCCCTGCGCCCGCCATCGCACCGCCTCCCGCTCGGCCGCATCGAGCTCCGCGGCGGTCGCCCGGTTCGCCTCGGGTGTCGGTGTGCGGATCGTCCCCCACGGATAGACCTCTGTCATCGGCGTGCCGTTCCAGGAAACGTTACGCAGCGACTCGTGGGCCGCCAGGCCGAGTGCCTGGCAGATCGGCGAGAGCGCCGCGTGGGGGTCCGGCAAGACGTCTTCCAGGCGAAGCACGTGCGTGCGCCCGGGATGCTTCTCGAGAGCCAGCAGAGCGAAGTACTGGCTCAAGGTCCAGAGGTTCATATAGGCAGACAGCGACAGGGGAACAGGCCGCTTCTTGGTGTCGGCGTACGCGGACCAGGGGTTTCGCACGATGTGGAGGAAATGACCGTTGGGAAAGTCGGACAGAATCTTCTCGGCGTCGATCCCCAGGACCGGACTGTAGCCAACGTACACGCGTTCTTCTCCGGAGCTGCGATGGTCGCTCCAGGCTTCGAAGGTCGAGCGGAAGAACGCCGCCACGTTGTTGGCGCGGCCGCGGCCAAGTTTCGCCACGTGGCCTTCGAACAGCTCCCGGCGCTTCGCGTCGTCGAAATCGAACGGGTAGTCACGGAACTTGCTGACACGCGGCGTGAGTGCTCGCACCTTGCACTCCTCGTCGATGATCGCGGCGTAGTCCTGCCTCGGGCTCGCGTCCAGCAGAAACTCGGGCCACCGGTACTTGGACGGCATCGTCGACGTGTACTGATCGATCACGTGGCGTGTCCCGAGCTGCGACTCAAACGGATAGGTGTAGAGACCCGGGTGCCCATCGAGCAGCCGGTGGACGGTATTCCCCCCGTTCTCGTACATGGCTCCGAGCATCAGCAGTCGGAATTCGTTGGGCATGCTCTCGCTCAGGATCTGTAGGAGTAGAACAGATCGCTTCGCAGCTCGGCTGACGTCAGCTCGGTCTTGGCTCGAAACGGCAGGCCTCGAGTCACGCCTGACGAGATCCAATCGACGGCGAAGATCTGGTTGCCTTGGGGCCACTCGATCGACGCAGCGACCTTGCCGTCGTCGGTGTTCACGGCCTGGACGGAGCAGACGCAGGCGTGCGCCTCGAGACCGGGTGCGTACTGAATGAATCGGGGGATCACGCGCGAAGTGCCGACAAAAGCATACCCTCCGGCGAAGCAGAGGCCGCGTGTCCATCCCGGAAGCCGAGCGACTACGTCGAGCCGGCCGTTCTCCACGATGCCGAGCTCGCCGTAGCCGCTGTTGCCCAGCCAGATTCGCTCTCGGTGCAGGCGTGCCGAGTGGGGCCGGGTCAGGCCCTCGCAGACCGGTTCCCTGGTGTCCCCGGCAAACAGGACGCCGGTGCCGTCCACCGGGAAATCCGCATCGCCCGGTCGCTGGCGAAGCACCGTGGCACTCGAGGCTGAGAAGTAGGACGACGCCAGGTCGCGTCCAGCGGCGATCGAGTTGAGCTGGATGTGGTTGCGACCGAACAGCGCCCCTTCCGGGGCGTCGATCGAGCGAGGCCACCAGACGATCTCCGAGCCTCCGTCCGATTCCAGGCGGACGACAGCGTTGTGGCCCACGGCATTGCCGTGAAGCTCACCGTCGATCAGAGCCAGGTCGTGGAGATACGAACATCCCGTGTAGAAGGTCGTCCTGTACGGCATCAGCGGCGCGTCTTCGAGAGCGGGGGCGGCGGCGTCGTCTCGCACAAGCGCGCCCCGACAAGGGCGCATCTCGAGGATCTGGTTCGGGTTTCGCGTGCAGGCGACATGAACCCGGTCCCTGGACCGATCGACGGCAACGCCGGACGGATGCGGTAAGCCGAGCGCGGTGACGTGGGGGGTTCCCCCGGTCGCCGTCATCGCCAGCAGTGCGTGCTCGTACTCTCGAGTCACGAGGAGCGTCACCTGCAGCTCCTCCAGAAGCTCCCAGAAGCGGCCCGTGACGCGGCAGCCGAACGCGTCGCGCTGGATCGCACCGCTATCCGGTCTCAACACGAGCACGTCACGCGGGTCGCGCCAGCTTCGATCGTCCTTGTTGCGACGATCCTCCTCGGGTTCGCCCGTCATGGTCGGCCCCGTCGCATCTGGTGCCAGAGCGCGAGGACACCGAGGTAGAGCCCGAGCGCCGCTCTCCAGCCCGTCGCGCTCCGACCACCCATCCGGCGGCTGGAGAAGATCGGCACCTCGAGGAGCTTGTAGCCCTCGCGCCTGCAACGCACGTTGAACTCGAGGTCGATGAGGTCGTCGTCCCGACGCAACTTCGACAGCTCCGTGAAGCTTCGCGGGAACACCTTGGGGGTTCCGTTGATGTCCAAATAGGGGAGATCGAAGAGCATCCTGCACTCGATGTTGTAAAGGAGCGAGCCCAGCCTCCGCAACGCGCCGTCCCGGTCCTTGCGGTTGGCCTTGACGACCACGTCGGGGAAGACACGCGCATACAGCAGGTGAAGCACGAGGTCCTCGGGGCTCGTTCGCGCCGAGTTCGTGTAACAGAGAATCTCGCCTCGGGCCGCAGCGATCCCCGTCTTCACGGCCAGCCCCCAGCCCTTGCCTTCGCAGCTCATGAAACGAACGCCTTCGATCTCGTCCTCGAGCTCACGACCCACGGCGAGCGACTCCTCAACGTGCGGGCCATTGACGACGACCAATGTCTCATGCGGGTCCGGGAGCTTCTCGAGCGCGCGCTGATGGCCTCTCACGAGCGCGCCGAGCTGAGCGGCCTGGTCGTAGACGGGAAGGATGATCGAGAAGCGGGGTGTCGTGCTCAAGCCCGCTCACCGATCAAGCGCCGCGCCGCGTGGACGACTCCGTCTGCGTCGATGCGCTGAACACGATGGTGGAAATGCTGCGAGCCGGTCGGCCCGCCGAGTGGCCCGTCGATGCCACAGCGAAGCAGTCTCGCTCCAGCCCCCGTCTCGGCCATGAACTCGGCCACGAGGGAACCGAGCCCGCCACGAATGCTGTGGCCCTCCAGGGTCAGGACGGAGTCGAAACGAGGCAGCAAGCCGGCGAGGTCTTCCAGGGGCGGGGGGGTCAGCGACGACACCACGAGCACGGTACAGGAGATGCCTTCTGCGGCAAGCCGGCGCTCTGCTTCGACAGCCTCACGCACTGCAGCACCCAAAGCGACGATCAAGAGCCCGTCCCCGTCCCGTATCGACTGGGCACGTCCGTGCTCGTAGCGTCCCTCGAGACCCGACACCGAGTACGTCTCGTCTTTCCCGAGCCGGAAGTAGATCGGACCCGGCAGGCTCCATGTCGCTCGCAGGGCCGCTTGCGCCTGAGCGGAGTCCGCCGGCGCGACGATGTGGAGGTCGGGGTAGTGGCGAAGCACGCCGACGTCTTCGATGGCGTGGTGGGTCGGGCCCGCAGCACCGTACTCGAATCCGCCTCCGACACCGACAATTCGCACCGGCAGGCGGTGGAGGACCGGGCCGTTGCGAATGAACTCCAGACAGCGCAGCGTCGCGAAGGTGGCGATCGAGTACGTGAAGGGAACGAAGCCGGCTTCGGCGAGGCCCGTCGCGATTGCCATCATGTTCTGCTCGGCGACACCGACGTTGAAGAAACGAGAGGGAAAGGAGTCCGAGAAAGGCTCGAGCACGGTGTAGCCGAGGTCTCCCGTGAGGAGCACGACCCGCGGATCGTCGCGAGCCAGCTCGGTCAGGGTTTCGATGAAGGCGCGTCTCACGGCATCAGCTCGATCTCGGCAAGGGCCTGGGCATACTCCTCATCGGACATCGGCCAGTAGTGCCACTTGATCCTGCCCTCCATGAAGCTCACTCCCTTTCCGAAGGTCGTCCGAGCAACGATCAGGTGGGGTGGTCCCGCCTCGAAATCGAGACTCCGGATGAGATCCGAAAGGCCGCGAGCATCGTGGCCGTCGACCTCGCGAACATCCCAGCTACAAGCTCTCCACATGTCCGCCAGCGACGTGGGGCACAAGACGTCCTTCGTGTGCCCGAGGGCCTGCTGTCCATCGTCGTCGACGAGCACGACGAGATTGGACAGCCGGTGGTGTCCTGCGAACTGAGCAGCCTCCCAGACGGAGCCTTCGTTGCACTCGGCGTCGCTGATCAGCACGAAGCTGCGCCGAGGCGACGCCTGGAGCCGCGCGGCCAAGGCAGCTCCGATCCCGTAACCCGCTCCCATGCCCAGGGAACCCGTGCAGAAATCCACTCCGACAAGGCTCGTTTCGGGGTGGATTCCGAGGCTGCTGTCGTCGGCGCAATAGCTGTCGAGGTCGCTCTTGGACAACCAGCCTCGAAGGTAGAGCGCGCTGTAGAGCGCCAGGGCCGCGTGCCCTTTGCTCATCACGAAGCGGTCGCGCTCCGGTGAGCCCGGTGCGGGAATCTCGAGCACATCCGTGTAGAGGGCGGCGATGATGTCGGCCACGGAGAGAGCGGAGCCGATGTGACCGACGTTCGCGCGCTTCGATTGCTCGAGGACGAGGCGACGAACTTCTTTCCCCGAGAAACGCGGCTCTCCCGGGGAGCCCCGGCCGTCTTCGGTGGGACCCTCGGCGACCCTTGTCATGATGCTAGCTAGCCAATCTCGAGCGGGCCGCGACTATCGCTTCCTTCATCCCTGATGCAGCGATCGAGTTGCCAGGCGGCTCGATCCGCCGGTCTCCAATGCAGTTCGAAGGCGGGGATCGTAGCATCAGGCTCTGGTCGAAGTCCCGTCGATAGAACTCCCGAAGCGACACGAACGGGGGCCGCTACACGAAACCGGTGGCAGGCGAAGAGTTCGGCGAGCTTTGCTCGCTAGGGGAGATGTCCGGGGTCACGGGAGCGAAAGCGGGCGCGCTGTGAGAGGCTGATCTCTGGGAGACGAGCAATGCTAGAGCGGATGGCGATGCTGACGGTCCTTTCGGTCGGTCTCACAGGGGGAGTCGACGACTCCTACCTCGCAGAGATCGAGGCGTACCGCGCGGAACGCGAGGAGGAGCTCCGCGCCGCAGACGGCTGGTTGACCGTCGTCGGCCTGCACTGGCTTTCGGCCGGATCCAGCACCGTCGGCAGCGCGCCAGAGAGTGACATCGTGCTTCCCGGGTCGGCGCCGGCGCGCGTCGGTATCATCGGGGTCGAGGACGAGACCGTGCGGCTAAGCCTGGCACCAGGCGTTGCCGCGACGCTTGACGGCGAGGAGCGCACCGAAGCTCTGCTGCGCGTGCCGGATGCAGACGGTCGCCACGCAGTTCAGCTCGGTGACGTGTCGTTTCATCTCGTGCGCCGCGGTAGCCGACTCGGCCTGCGCGTGCGCGACCGTAACAGCCACGTGAGACGTTCGTTCAAAGGGCTCGAGTGGTTCGGTATCGAGCCCAGCTCCCGGGTCATCGCGAAGTTCGTCGTGGAGCCCGCCAAGGTTCCGGTCGCGAACGTGATCGGGCTGATCCACGAGTACGACTCGCCGGGCTACGTGACGTTTACGTTCGACGGCGGAGAAGCGCGACTGCGGCCCGTGTACGAGACCGCGGAAATGGGCGACCTCTTCTTCATCTTCCGTGATGCCACGAGCGGCCGTGCGACGTACCCGGCGGGGCGCTTCCTTCACACACCGCTGCCCGAGAACGGCGAGGTCGTCGTCGATTTCAACCGCGCCTACAGCCCGCCATGCGCGTTCACCGAACACGCAACGTGCCCGCTGCCGCCGCAGGAGAACTGGTTGGACGTCGCGATCGAAGCCGGGGAGAAAGACCCCGGAATCCACTAGCCGCTCCCCGCCCCGAGGACGGCGCCGAGCGCCGTCCCAAACTGCTCGCGGTCCTCTCGATGAGTCACGCTGACGCGGATGAAGCGGTCGAGCGGCGGCGCCCACGGAATCCGCACCCACACGCCGCGATCGAGCAGCCGCGACCGCGCCGTCTCCGCGCGCGCCGCATCGCCGAGATCGAAGGCCACGAAGTTGGTTCTCGAGGAAAGCGTGGGCAGGTCGAGCAACCGCGCGATCTCCGCGTAGTGCTCGCAGCCGGCCCGCACCTGCTCACGCACCCGGTTCGTGTAGCTCTCGTCCGCCAGCGCGGCCAGCGCGGCGACCTGCCCGAGTCGGTTCACGGCGAAGTGCAGCCGGATCTTTTCGAGAACGTCCAGTGTCGGTTTCGGGGCGATCGCGTAACCGACGCGCAGGCCGGCGAGGCCGTGGATCTTGGAGAACGTCCGCAGCCTGACGATTCGAGAGTCGAGTGGCTGTAGCGGGAGCAGCTCTCCCGGATCAGTGAAGTCGGCGTACGCCTCGTCCAGGATCAGCAGCGCGCCGTCGGACAGCCCCGCAATCAGCTGCTCGACGTCGCTTCCGGGGAGCAGCGTGCCGGTGGGGTTGTCGGGGTTCGCGAGGTAGACGAGGCGAGCCGAATGCTCGCGAGCCGCTGCGCCCAGGGCTCCGCAGTCTGGTCGGTCAGAGCTGTAGTCGACCCTCACGACCTCGCCGCCAAAGCCCTTCAGGTTGTACCCGAACATCGGGTAGGTGCCGCGTGACACCACTCCGACGTCGCCGGGATTGGTGAAGCAGCGCACCGTCATCCCGAGCAGGTCGTCGATGCCGGCTCCGACCATGATCTCGGCGGGGTCGATTCCGTGTCGCCTGGCGAGGGCTCGACGCAGGTCGTGGTTCTCTGGATCGCCGTAGAGCGGCGCTTCTCCAAGCGCCTCGGCGATGCGTTCGGTCACGCTTTGAGAAGGGCCGAAGAGGCTTTCGTTGGCTCCGAGCCGGAGCGCCAGGGGCCGACCAGCTGCTCGCTCGTGGGCCTCGGCTGCGATGAACGGGCGGGCGGTCGGGAGCTTCGCGAGGATGCGATTGGGTCGCAGCGCGGTCACGCTCGCAGGTCGACCGTCGCGGTGAACGTCGGTGGCTTGCGGTGGTGCGTCGCCTGCTCGTAGGCGTGCGCGATACGCAAGAGCGTCCCCTCGCTCCAGGCACGGCCGAAGACGGACAAGCCCAGGGGCAAGCCGAAGACCTGGCCAGCCGGCAGCGTGATGTGCGGATAGCCGGATACGGCAGGGGCGGTGGACGCGCCGCCTCTGGAGCAATCGCCGCCCACGAGATCGATGAGCCACGCGGGAGGTCCGGATGCCGCGACGAGGGGGTCGAGCTTCAGATCGTCCATCACCTTGTCGATCCCCTCGCTTCTCGAGAGGCGACGACACTTCTCAATCGCCTCTTTGTACTCCGCCGACTCGAGCGACCCTTTCTCGTCGGCCAGCTCGAAGATCTCTTGTCCGAAGTACGGGAGCTCCTGCTCCCGGTTGGCTTCGTTGAACCTGATCAGCTCGGCGAGGGTCCGGTAGTTCGCCGTTGCCCCGCGCTCCGCGAGGTAGGCGGCGGTGCCGGCCTTGAACTCGTAGAGCAACACCAGCCACTCGGGATCGCCGATGTCCTCCAGGTGGGGGATGTCGGCCGGATCGACGATCTCGGCGCCGAGACGCGCGAGGTCTTCAAAGGCCCCGCTCGCGACACGATCGGAGTGCGGGCTGTAACCGGTCAAGCGCTCGCGAGGCACTCCGATCCGCAGACCGTCGAGGCGCTCTCCGGTCAGGAAACGTGTGTAGTCGGCCGGCCCCTCCGGAGCATCGTATGTCGCGGAATCTCTCGGGTCCCGTCCCGCCATTCCGCCGAGCAGGATCGCGGCGTCAGAGACGCTGCGCGCCATCGGCCCCGCCGTGTCCTGGCTGGCCGAGATGGGCACGATCCCGGAGCGGCTCACGAGCCCCACGGTCGGCTTGATACCGACGAGACCGTTCTTCGAAGCCGGCGAGACGATCGAGCCGTCCGTCTCGGTGCCGACACTTGCGGCGGCCAGGCTGGCGGCGGCAGCGACAGCGGAGCCCGAGCTGGAGCCCGAGGGATTGCGGTCCAGCGCGTACGGGTTGCGGCACTGACCCCCGCGGCCGCTCCAGCCGCTCGTGGACTCCGTCGAGCGGAAGTTGGCCCACTCGCTCAGGTTGGCCTTGCCGAGCAGGATCGCTCCGGCCTCGCGCAGCTTCTGGGCGACGAAGGAATCGCGCGGTGCGGGCATGCCGACCAATGCTCGCGATCCCGCCGTCGTCAGCATGTGGTCGCCGGTGTCTATGTTGTCCTTGAGCAGGATCGGGATGCCGTGAAGGGCGCCGCGCTTGCCGCTGCGACGTCGCTCCTCGTCGAGCGACTCGGCGATCTCGATCGCGGCTGGATTCGTTTCGATCAGTGAGCGAAGCATGGGGCCCTCGCGATCGAGGTCCTCGATTCGCGCGAGGTACTTCTCGACCAGAGAGCGTGCCGTCTCCTCGCCGCGTTCCATGCGCGCCTGGAGCTCTGCGATCCCTGTCTCCTCGATCTCGGCGTGACGGCGGGTCACTCCCTGGGCCGAAGCGTGGGGCGCCAGGCCGGCCGCGAGTGCGGCCGCGCCACTCGAGCCGCCGATCGCCATGAAGCGACGGCGGCCGACGCCCCGCGCGGGTTCCCGCGGGGCCTCCTTCACACTTTCGTCATCTCGGCGCATAGCTCCCACAGAGCCTCCTCTTCTTCGGGATTCTTGAAGCGGCAGCGGACGTCGGTGCGGTCGATCCAGAAGCGAGCGCTGGTCGTCGCGAGGTCGGGGTCCGAAGCGAGCCACACGGCAGTGTCCGCGCCAGCCTCAGGGCTTCTCCCCCTCGCGAGAGCCCAGAGCGCGATGAGCGGGCCCAGCAACCCGCCCGCTTTGAGGAAGAGGGAAGTCCGGACGCCTCCCGGGTGCATCGCGTTCGCGGTGACGCCCGAGTTCTCGAGCCGCCGCGCGAGCGCCCAGGTCCACATGCGGTTGGCCTGCTTGCTCTGCTTGTAGGCAGTGGGACCGTCGTACCCGCGCCGTTCGAGCTGAACGTCGCCGATCTCGAGCTCACCGGCGTATTGTGACGCGACGTTCACGATGCGGGCGGGAGGCGCGGCACACAGCAGGTCCAGCAGCTCCTGCGTGAGGAGGTGGTACCCGAGCTGGTTGGTCGACCACGTCGACTCGATCCCGTCGGGGCTCGTGAGGCGTTTCTGCGACCAGATCCCGGCGTTGTTGACGAGCACGTGCAGCGCGTCGAGCTCTCCGCGGAGCCGGGTCGCGAAACCCCTGATGGAAGCTGCCGAGTTGAGGTCGACCAGGCGCAACTCCATCGCGTGGTTGCCTGAGAGACTGGCGATCTGTTGTCGTGCCGTCTCGCCACGCCCCTCGTCGCGACAGGCCATGATGACTCGGGCGCCCTGCCGCGCCAACCCCAGCGCGATCTCGCGACCGATGCCGCTGTTGGCGCCGGTGACGAGGCATGCCTGTCCCACGAGTCGAGCCGGCGCGGGTGCTCCCACCGGGCTCAGTCAGCCTTGTCGCCGAAGAGCTGCTCGACCCGCCTCTCGAGCTGCTTGAGTCGCCTGTTGATGGCGGGGAGCCGACTGAAGACGGCGGCTGCTTTGAGCCAGCTGCGATTGTCGATGGCCGGCGAGCCCGATACCACGGAGCCCGCTGCGACGTTGCTCGGCAAGCCGGCCTGGGCCGTCGCGATGACGCCATCGCCCACCTCGATGTGACCCGCGACACCCACCTGGCCCGCCAGGATGACGCTCTTGCCGACCTTGGTGCTCCCGGCGATCCCGACCTGGCCGGCCAGCGCCGAATCCGCTCCAATGCTCACCGAGTGACCCACCTGCACCAGGTTGTCGATCTTGGCTCCGCGCCCGATGCGCGTCTCGCGAAGCGACGAACGGTCGATCGCGGTGAGGGCGCCGATCTCCACATCGTCCTCGATGACGACGATTCCCAGCTGCGGGATCTTCTCGTAGCGCCCCTCCGCGTCTCGCGCGAACCCGAAGCCGTCTGCTCCTATGACCGCCCCGTTCTGGATGATCACACGGTCGCCGAGGCGGCACTCCTCACGCACCTGAACGCCCGAGTGCAGCACGCACTCCTCGCCGATCTCGACGTCGCGGTAGAGCACCACATGGGGATGAATGACGCAGCGGTCGCCGACGCGCGCACCCTCCGGCACCACCGCGAACGCGCCGACGTGCACGTCCTCGCCGAGCTCGGCATGCGGGTGAACGCTGGCCGTCGGGTGCACGCCTGGCTCGGGGCGCCGCGCCGGGTGCAGCAGGGTCGCGGCACGGGCGTAGGTCAGGTAGGGGTTCGATGACACGATGCTCGGCAGGCCCGGCTCGAGATCGGGAGGAACGATCACTGCCACGGCCCCCGTTTCGCCGAGCTTGGCCGCGTAGCGGGGACTCGAGATGAACGTCAGAGCGCCCTCGCCGGCGTCCTCGATAGGAGCGATGCGATCGACCTCGACCTCGCCGTCGCCCCGCAGCTCACATTCGAGGCGTGCAGCGAGGTCGCGGAGCTTCACACGGCCTTCTGCGCAGTCGGGGTTGCGGCGACGGCCGGCCCCGGGCTCGGCCGGGCGTCGCCTCCCGTTCCTGCGGTCACACCGCCGTTGAGCTGGGCGCCCTCACGCACGGCCAGCTTCGCGCCGTCGAGGGTGGCGTCGACGCGGGAGGACTCGATCAGCAGGATGCGGTCGGCGTGGACCTCACCGACGAGCTTCCCGGCAATCTCGACCGAGCCCGCCTTGATCTTCGCGTCGACGCTGGAGCGCTCCCCGGTGACGAGCGTTCCCGTCAGCTCGATCTCGCCTTTGAAGCGTCCAAGGATGTTGGCGTTCTTGCCGCGGAGCTTGCCCTCGAAAGAGCTCTCCGTGTCGATGAGGGTCTCACTCTGGTCCATGTCGCCTCCGCTTCAAATGGGAACGCCATTTTAGTGTCCTGTCCCGAGGATTTGTTGGCACGCCAACTGCGGACAGAAACGTTGGCCTGCCGACGAGCCCGGACCCGGGCGTCGCCTCTCGTCTGTCCTTTACAATTCCCGTGGAAGGAAGCGCTCCATTTCGAAGCCAGCCTCGACGCCCAGCCGCCGGGCTCTCGCTCCGCTCCTCGCCTTTGCCCTGTTGGGCGGCGCGTGCGCTCGCGAGCCTGCGGTGGCGCGTCACCTGCTGCTGATCAGCATCGACACCTGTCGCGCCAGCCATCTCTCGACCTATGGCTACTTCCGCCCCACCACACCCTTCCTCAGCGAGCTTGCCGAGGAAGGCGTCCTCTTCCGCAACGCGTTCTCCCAGGTCCCGGACACGACGCCTGCCCACGCCTCGCTCTTCACCTCGAGATACCCCTTCGTGCACGGCGCCGCGAACGGCATGCCGCTCGACGACCGCCTCGCCACCCTCGCCGGCCAGCTGAAGCAGGCTGGCTTCCGAACCGCCGCGTTCGTCAGCGGCTGGACGATGACCGCCCTTGGCTCGGGCCTCGATCGGGGCTTCGACAGCTACGACGACGAGCTGACCCGGACGGGAAGCGCGATCGGAACCCGGCCCGACGAGCGGCCTGCAGAGGAGACGACTGAGCGCGCAGTCGATTGGCTGCTGCGGCGCCGCGCCGACGAGCGCTTCTTCCTGTTCGTGCACTACTTCGATCCGCACGCCGTCTACGCACCGCCTCCGCCCTATGACGAGATGTTCGAGTTTCCTCGCGTGGTGCCGGTGCCGCGCGCGAAGATCCCAGACTACGCTCGGATTCCGGGCGAGACCGACGCCGCCGTATACATCTCGCGCTACGATGGAGAGATCCGCTACGTGGACGATCAGATGAGACGTCTGGTCGCTGGCCTCGCCCAGCAGGGCCTGCTCGAAGACACTCTCGTGATCGTCACGGCGGATCACGGCGAGAGCCTGATCGAGCACGGCTACTTCTTCCAGCACGGCTTCCTGCTCTTCGAGCCGTCGCTGCACGTGCCGCTGCTGATGTCGTTTCCCAGGCGATTGCCCCGCGGAAGGGACGAAACATCGATCGCTCAGACGATCGATGTGATGCCGACGGCCTTGGATCTTCTGGGCCTGCCGCCTCCGAGCGGGGTCGATGGCATCAGCCTGCTGCCCCTCATGGAGGGAGCAAATCGCCCCCGCAACTCCTTCGCAGTCGCCAAAACGATGAAGACATTCACCTACCTCGACATCGAGCAGGAGACGGGTTTTGTCGATCAGTGGGCTCTCCGCACCCCCAGGCTGAAGTACCTCGAGAACGAGGACGGGGGCGCAGTCCGGCTCTTCGATCTGGAGCGCGACCCGCGCGAACTTCAGGATGTGGCCGGGAGTCGACCGGAGGAGGTGTCGCGACTCGCCGATCTGTTGGCTCGGGTCCGCGCGGCGGCTCCGCCGCCAGCCGCGCCCAGGCCGCTCGACGAGGAGCAGCGGAAGCGCCTCGAGGAGCGCTTGAGGTCCCTCGGCTACGTGCGTTGAGGCCCGGTCTTGCCGTGTTCGCCGGACACGCCGCGGTAGTGCTATGGCTGTTCGCGGGTCCGTTGCTGGCGGGGCGCGTCCCCTACTTCCGCGACATCGCGCTGACCTACTACCCGGACTACGTCTACATGGCCCGTTGGATCGAGCGGGGCGTCTGGCCGCTCTGGCATCAGGCGGCCGACGGCGGCGCTCCGTTCGTCATGGCCTATCCGATCGACGTGGCGCTGCTGTTCTTGACCGGCGCTCGCGCCACGGTGGCGCTGAGCCCGGCGCTTCACGTTCTGCTGATGATGACGGGCGTCTCCTTCCTGGCGGGACGCCTGGGCGCGTCTCACGCCGGGCGCTGGCTCGCTGGAGCCTGCTTTGGCAGCTCCGGCATCGTTCTCTCCTCGCTCCTCTACCCCGACTTTCTCGCCGCGGCGTGGCTGCCCTGGCTGGTTGTTCTCGCGATCGACTACACGAGGCAGCCGACGCGGCGTCGCCTCGCCGCTGTTTCGCTCCTGGCCGCGCTCCAACTCTCGACGTTCGGCGCGGCGACGGTCATACAGTCCGCCGTCGTCGCCCTCGTGCTTTTGCCGCGCTGGCCGACGTCTCGTCAGTGGCTGTCGTTGCTTGCGGCGGCCGCTCTCGCGGCGCTGCTCGCCGCTCCGGCGCTGCTTGGCGTCCGCGCTCTTCTCGAAGGCTCCGCGCGCGCGGAGGGCTTCGGGCCGAGCGCCGCGCTCAGCTTCTCGACCAACCTGCCGGTGCTGCTGGAATCGCTCGTACCGCGCTTCTTCGGCGACGTTCACACGGCCTCGGGCGAGGGCTACTGGGGACAGCCGTTCTACCCGGGCGGCAACCCGTACTTTCTGAGCCTCTACATCGGCGTCGGTGTGCTGACGCTCGGCCTCGGCAACCGCAGTCGAAGACTCTGGTTGCTCGTCGCTGCGAGTCTGTTGCTCAGCCTCGGGGCAAATGGGCCGTTGGCCGCGGCGATGCTCCCCGCGCTGGCACTGGTGCGCGTGCCCGCCAAGTTTCTCTTCACCGCAGTGCTCGCGCTTTGCCTACTGGCCGGAGCGCACTGACTCCGGAGCGCTCCGAGCGCCGTGGCGCCTTGTGGCTGCGCCTCGCGCCAACCCTCCTCCTCTTCCTGACCGCCGCGCTGGCCCGCTGGGCGCCCGCCTCAATCGTCACCGGCCTCGGGACCCTGTTCACCGACCTGCCGGCGAGCCCCGCCCTCGCCGTGGTCTCGACGCTCTGGCCATGGGAGCTCGCGACGACCGCGGCTCTCTTGCTGGGCGCGGTCCTCGCCCGACACGTTGGCGGACCCTTGTCCACGGTCGCTGCGGCGTTGATCGTGCTCGATCTGCTCAAGGTGAACACGGGTCTCAACCCGACGACGGAGGCCTCCTTCTATGATCTTCGCCCAGAGGTGGCCCGCATGCTTGCGGATGTATCCAAGAGCGACGAGCGCATCTACTCGTACGGTGTCGCCCACTCACCGCCCCTGCGCTGGGTGCCCGAGATCGCCTCGCGCAATCGGGATGTCTGGCTCTACTACATGGACCGGCAATCGCTGCTGCCGCGGCTTCACGTCCTCGATGGGTTCCAGAGCTCTTTCGATGTGGATCGCATGGGTTGGGCTCCGCCAGGCGCGACCCTCACGGTCCAGGAGGCGAATCCGCGTCGGTTCCGCGAGCACTACGAGCGCTTGAGGCGCGGCAATGTGCGCTGGGTCCTCTCGTTCGCACCGCTCCCCGACGATCTGACGACGCCGCGGGGTGAGGTGAGCCTTCCGGAGGTTCGCGATCCGCTCCGGCTCTACGAGGTTCGCGGGGCCGTGCCGCGGGCGTACGCCGTGACCCGAGAGGGTCGGGAGGAGTCGGGGGAGGTTCCGACGGCCCTTGGTTCCGTGACCTACGAGCGCCCCGACCCACACACCGTGGTGCTCGGGTACGAGGGCCCGGCCGCGCGACTCGTCGTCGTCGAGGGCTTCGACGCGGGTTGGAGGGTCGAGTCGGCGGACGGTTCGGAGGCGCCCCTGCTTCGAGCCCGTGACCGCTACTGGGCCATCCCTACGCAGGGCGGAACCGCAGGTACACGGTCCGATACCGACCGGGTTGGCTCGAGCCGGCGCTGGCCGCAGCCGCGCTCGGAGCGCTCGGGGCGCTCGCGCTGGCGCTCTGGCCGTCGCGCCGCGCTTGACTCGGCGAGACGATCGGAGCGACGCTCTAGCAGCCGAAAATTGCTGAACACTCTGATCGCCCCCCTGATCTGGTTGTCGTCCTGCGGCAACTGTGACGAACCCCTCCCTTTGCGCCCGACGATCGAGCGCGTCGAGATCACGGCCAACCCGATCTTCGACGAGAGCGCGGCCAGCTCCTGGCCCTATCGCGTCGCCAATCAGCTCCACGTCCGCACGAAGGAGGACGTGATCCGTCGCGAGCTCCTGTTCGAGCCCGGCGGCGATGTCGACGCGGACCTGATGGCCCAGACCGAGCGCAATCTGCGTGGCCAGCCGTTCTTGCGCGATGCGCGGGTCGCCGTCGCCGAGGGTGAGAACGGCGAGCAGGTCGTCAGCGTGGAGACGTTCGACTCCTGGAGCACCTCGCCGGAGCTGAAGCTTGCGAAGCTCGGCAACCGCTGGGTGTGGGCGGTCGGAGTCTCAGAAACGAACCTGCTCGGTCGCGGCAAGCAGGTGCAGATCGCGCGCCGGGCCGATCTCGAGCGCCAGGAAAAGCACGTCGCCTACCGAGACCCGCGGGTTCTGGGTTCGCGCATTGCGTCGAGCGTGTCCTACTCCTCGCGCAGCGACGGCAGCCGCGGCGAGCTGGCCGTCTCGCGGCCTTTCTTTTCGCTGCAGACGCCGCTGGCGTTCTACGCGCGGCTCGAGGGCTTCGATCAGCTCGACTCCCTCTACGCCGACGGCGAGCGCATCGATCAGCTCGCCCACAATCGGCGCTGGGGTGACTTCGAGCTGGCCCGGGCTGTCGCGCGAAGGTCGCGGAGCGCCGTTCGCGTGCACGCCGCGTACAGATTCAGAGAGGACGAGGTCGATGGAGATCCACGTGACTTCGGCATCGCCGAGCTCGGCATCTCCACGACCCAGCACGAGTTCATCAAGCTCACTCACGTGGACCGCTTCGAGAGCCCGGAAGACTTCAATCTCGGCAACCAGGCCGGCGTCTTCGGCGGAGTCTCGACGCCGACACTCGGCGGAGAGCAGGGGACCTCGTGGTTCCTGCGGCTCTACGATGAGGTCGGGCTGCGCGTCGCCGCGGGTCAGATGGTCCGCGTCAAGGCCTCGTGGACGATTCGTCATCGCCGCGACGGCTGGGAGAACGGGCGACTGCAGGTGCGTCTCCAGTATCTGAACAAGCTCTCGCCACGCTGGCTCGTCATGCTGCTGGGTGGCTTCACGCACGGCCACGAGCTCGATCCCGAGATCCAGATCACGCTCGGAGCCCAGAACGGTCTGCGCGGCTATCCGGTCCACCAGTTCGTCGGCACGCGGGCGATGGTGTTCAACGCCGAAACGCGAGTGTTCGTGGCAGACGACGTCAAGCAGCTGGCATCGTTCGCGCTGGCCGCCTTCGTCGACACGGGCTACGCGTGGCCGGGCGGCAGCTCCGTGGCGCTGCGCGATTTCAGGACGAACATTGGGATCGGCCTGCTGGTCGGCCCGAATCGCCTGGCCGGCGGCGGGGCGGGGCTGCGGGTCGACCTGACCTACGCGCTGGACGACATCGCCGGCAGAAGCCGTTGGCTCGTCTCCGCGGGATCGAGCATCGGCTTCTAGTACTCGGATCCGCAATTACGGTTGCATTCGAACGCCGATGCATCCCGCCTGGCTGCGTCGCTCATCGGTCAAATACTCCCGGTATTTTCCCTCTTCGGCTCCTTGCCATCCGGGCGCCTCGGCGTTCTCGGTGCGACACCGTATTTACGGTTCAGAGTACTAGCGAAGCTTCGCCTCAAACCGACCAGAGTCAGTCACTTGTGATCCAAGTGGACTCAGACCGGCCGCTCGAAACTTGACTCAACTGTGAAGAAATCACGACCTAAAGAACCTAGTGGCGTGTGGGCGAGAGGTCGGCTCGCTCGTGAGCTGAGCCACGATGTCCCAATCGATCGGGATCGTCCCGGCCTTCTCGAGTCGACCGCTATGGAGTCTCTTGATCTCGCCAGTCGTGCGGTCGCCGTTCGTCAAGATCACGATGTACCGCGCCCGGTTTCTTGGACACCAGTTTGACGATCTCGGGTTCGTTTGGCAGACGATCCCGAAAACGACGCACGAGGATGCCCCAGGATCGACGCGGCGGGGTGAGTCCATACCTGGGGTAGCCCCTCTTTGATGACCTCGAGGTTCACGCGGCCTTTCCCTGGCCGTGCTGGTCGCGGGCCTCGCGCGGGGTGAGGAATCCCAGCTTCTCGACGCGCCACTGCTGGTTGTAGCGCTTGACGAAGGCAGCCACGGCCTGGCGCACCTCCTCGAGGGTGTGGAAGACGCGGCCATGAATGATCTGTTCCTTGAGAGTCCGGATGAAACGCTCGGCCACTCCGTTGGTCTGCGGCTGTTCGACGAAGGCGAAGCTGGGCGTGATGCCCCAGAAACGCAGCTGGTTGAGGAAGTGGTCCGAGAGGTACTGCGTCCCGTGGTCCATGCGCAGCTCGAGGCCACGAGCCACACCCGCCTCGACCGAGCCGAAGAGCTGCGTCAGCCCCATGGCGATGGGCTGGAGGGCCTCGTAGCGCGTCCCCTTCTTGCACACGTGGTAGCCGACGCACTCGCTGTTGAAGTGCTCGACGCCGACGAAGATCCAGCCCCAGCCGTCCTTTGCCGTGAGAACTCTCGCCCCGTCCGTCCCCCACATCAGGTTGGGCGCATCGGTTGTGATCGTCCCCTCGTGGAGCAGCCCCTCGCCCTGGCGTACCCGACGCGGCGACAGCAGGTGGTGCTCACGCATGATCCGCAGCACCCGCTTGCGCGACACGCGCACCTGGCGCAGCACCTTGAGCCGCGCCCAGACCTTGCGATGTCCTTCTCCTACGAACGGCGAGGCCGCCAGGTCCTCTCGGATCAGCCGCAACAGCTCCTCGTCAGACACCTTGGGCTTGGGACCACGTCGGCCAGCGCAGACCATCTCGGGAGCCGCCTCGCCGAGCTGGGAGTAGTAGCTCGAGCGGGCCAGCTTCCACACCCGGCACACCCGCTCCACCCCGTAGGCCCGGCCTGTCGCAGGGGAGATCGCCGCACTCATCGCCGCGACCTCCCGAAGGCCAAAGGGCGGGCCGCCCCGATCTTCTTCCGCAACAGCTCGTTCTCCATGCTGAGCTCGCCCACCCGCTTGACCGCCGCGTCCAGCTCCACCTTCAGCGGGTCGCCATTGCGCTCCCGCAGCGACTCGTCGATCCCGGCCATGGCTTGATCACGCCAGCGCTGCAGCCGGTGCATCTCCACGGACAGCTCACGAGACAGCGCTTCGAGTGACTCCCCGCGCAGCAGCCGCAGTGCGACCTCCCGCTTGCGCGCCACGCTCCAACGCTGCCCGGGACCCAAGGCGCCCACCCCCGCGCCGCCGGTGGGCGAAACTCCGGTCGCCCTCCGGGCTCCCTCCGTCTCGCCCACCCCCTTCTTCCTCTCAGACCTCTTGCGCCTGACCTGCTTCATCGATCGAGTCTCCTTGAACAAGATGACTTTCCCTAGTTTCGTGTCCAAGAAAACCGGGTCCGCTTTACGTCAAGATCACGATGTCCGTGCGCTCGGCCTCGGAAAGCGCAGGCGACAAGGCCAGGACTACAGCCAGCGATGTGAGGCACAGGATCTTGGGCGAAGGGAGTAACAAAACCGAGGGTGCTGGATTTTCTCAGTGTGTCGACGACACCTGCCTCTTCGTCATCGGGAGGGAGTCAGCTCAGAGACGAGACCGAAGGATCCGTCAGCTCCTCGTCACGCAGGTGCAGACGTGATTCTTCGCTCCAGGAAGAGCGTTGTGGTCGCTCAGAATGACGGATCAGGCAAACCGTGGTGAGTCGGCGCCGCAAACTCAGTGCGGGGCGGCGCCGACCCGGTCTTGACTAGCTCCGTTCCGACCGGACCGATCGGGTCCAGTCGTCGAGGAAGCGGGCGGCGACGTCGCGGCCGCCGAGACCGAACGCGATCGCTATGGCGACGGCCACTGAGCCGAGCAGAATGCCGAACGCCAGGTTGATGATCTCGTTGGCCAGGCCCATCTGGCGCAGGGCCATCGCCGATGCCAGCACGATGATCGACACGCGCGACGCCACGGCGAGCAGGTTGGCCTGGGCGGTCTGGTTGGAGCGCACGGTTTCGGCCGCGAGGTTCGCGAGGAATAGTCCGACGCCGAACACTACGAGCCCCAAAAGGATGTGGCCGGCGAGCACCATGAAGTTCGCGACCAGGTCAGCCGCCGTCGCGAAGCCCAGCAGCCGGAAGGCCTCGATGCCGGCGAAGAAGAGAATCCCGATGTTGACGAGCGTCGCGACCATCGCGGACGGGCCGGCGCCTGCCTTCGTCTCGATCTTCAACCCGAGGCGCGCGAAGACTCCGTCGAAGCCGGCGTGGGTCAGGACGTTGGAAGTCAGGCCCGCCACGAGGCGCCCGACCATGTAGGCGAGAGCGAGCAGCAGCGCCGCGGCAAAGATGCTGGGCACGGCTGCGAGGAGGATGCCGAGCATGTTGCTGGCCGGTCGAGTGATCGCCTCGAGCGCGAGGGCGTTGAGGGCGGAGATCAGGACCGGAATCAGGATCATGACGTACGCCACCACTCCGATGAGGCCCGAGAGCTTCCTGGAGCCGAGAGCGGCGTCCATGCCGAGGTCCGCGCTGAGCCGATCGGTGCCGAGCGCCGCCAGCACGTTCGTGACGATCCGCTGGACCACGCGGGCGAGGAACCAGCCGACGGCCAGCGTCAACCCCGCGGTCAGCAGGTTGGGGAGGAACGCGAGGGCCTTGTTGAGCATCCCCTGTACCGGCTCGAGAATGCCCTGCAGCCCGAGTGTCCCGAGAATCGCCGGCAAGAAGAGCAGGAAGACGAGCCAATAGACGGCGTCGCCGAGGGTCTTCGCCAGGGGTACGGGCTTGTCCCCCTCCATGCCGGCTTCCGCCGTGAGCCGTTCGTCGAGCTGAGTCTTGTCGAGGACTCCGGTCAGCAGCAGGCGCAGGAAGGTGGCGGCGAGCCACGCGAGCAGCAGCAGTGCGATCGCGCCCAGCAGCTGGGGCGCGAAGCCGAAGATCTCGTTGAGCAGCAGCGTTAGCGGCTGCGTGATCAGGGTGAGACCGAGCTTCTGGAAGAAGCCGACGAAGACGAACAGCATGCCGAGGTAGAACACGAGCTGTCCGGCGACCCGTTCGACCTCGATCTTGCCCGCCTTCTCCTCGCCGAACACCCACTCCGCTAGCCGATTGTCGAGCGTGGTCCGGCTCAGGATGCCGCGTACCGCGGCAGCCGCCATCAGCGCCACGATCCACCCACCCACGAGGATGCCGAGAGCCACGAGCAGCGTCGGGGCCCGGGCTCCCAGGAACTGTACGACCTGATCCATCATCGCCTGCATGCTTCCTCCCTTTGCTCCGTGGTTGCCTCCGGGGGCTGCGCGACGGATCTGCTGATCCGTGGACTGCTCGAACGATCGACGCCGCCGGTTCTTTGCGGAACAGGAGTAGTTAACCTCCGGCTGGGGGGGCGATCAACTGCCGGTTCGGACCGACCGCGCCCATGCCACAGGTATCATCCCCGGGTGCCAGCCCAGGCGAAGCGCAAAGCCAGGAAGACGACCGCGAAGAAGGCCCGTTCGCGGAGCGCTTCCCCGACCCGCCGCGAGCCAGAGGAGCGGCTGGTTCCCACGCCGGCCGACGCCCGCTTCCAGCTCGTCAGCGATTTCGAGCCTCGCGGAGACCAGCCGCAGGCGATCGAGCAGCTTGTGGAGGGCATCGAGGCGCGCGGCGAGCATCAGGTCCTTCTCGGTGTCACCGGCAGCGGCAAGACGTTCACGATCGCGTCCGTGTTGGCGAGGCTGAACCGTCCGGCTCTGGTCCTCGCTCACAACAAGACGCTTGCCGCTCAGCTGTACCAGGAGTTCCGGTCGTTCTTCCCCGAGAACGCGGTCGAGTATTTCGTCTCGTACTACGACTACTACCAGCCGGAGGCGTACGTCCCACAGTCCGATACGTACATCGAGAAGGAGGCGACCATCAACGACGAGATCGACCGCCTCCGCCTCTCCGCCACACGCAGCCTCTTCGAGCGGCGCGACGTCATCATCGTCGCGTCCGTGTCCTGCATCTACGGGCTCGGTTCACCGGAGGCTTACTACGGGATGCTGCTATTCGTGCGGCGCGGCGACCAGCTCGATCGCCACGATCTTCTGGCCAAGCTCGTCGAGGCGCGCTACGACCGCAACGACTACGACTTCAAGCGCGGCACCTTTCGCGTGCGCGGCGATGTCATCGAGATCATCCCGGCCTACGAGGAGCACGGCATCCGTATCGAGCTCTACGGCGACGAGGTGGAGCAGATCTCCTCGTTCGACCCGCTCACCGGCAAGGTGATCGAGCGACTCGCGCAGGTGGCCGTGTACCCGTCCAGCCACTACGTGACGCCGCGGCCGCGCATCGAGAAGGCGCTGCGCTCGATCGAGGACGAGCTGCTCGTTCACAAGCCCGACCTCGAGAAGCGGGGCAAGCTGCTCGAGGCGCAGCGCGTCTATCAGCGCACGATGTTCGATCTCGAGATGCTTCGCGAGGTGGGTCACTGCCACGGTATCGAGAACTACTCGCGGCACCTCTCGGGCCGCGAGTCGGGCGAGCCTCCACCGACGCTGCTCGACTACCTCCCGAAGGACGCCCTGATGATCATCGACGAGTGCCACCAGAGCATCCCCCAGGTGCGCGGGATGTACCACGGCGACCAGCAGCGCAAGAAGACGCTCGTCGAGTATGGGTTCCGCATGCCGTCGGCTCTCGACAACCGCCCGCTGAACTTCGAGGAGTTCGAGCAGCGTATCGGACAGGCCGTCTACGTCTCGGCGACACCCGGCCCTTACGAGCTCGACAAGACGAAGGGGGCCGTCATCGAACAGGTGATCCGGCCCACCGGGTTGATGGACCCGGATGTCGAGGTGCGGCCGGTGGCGGGGCAGGTGGACGACCTCCTCGCCGAGATCCGTGCCCGGGTCGAACAGGGCGATCGGGTTCTCGTCACGACGCTCACCAAGCGGATGGCCGAAGACCTCACCGAGTACTATCACGAGCTGGGCGTGAGAGTGCGATACCTGCACTCGGAGGTCGAGACCCTCGAGCGCGTCAAGATCCTGCGCGACCTGCGGACCGGAGAGTTCGACGTCCTCATCGGCATCAACCTGCTGCGGGAGGGTCTCGATCTGCCCGAAGTGTCCCTCGTGGCGATCCTCGACGCCGACAAGGAGGGCTTCCTGCGTTCCGCGGGGTCGCTGATTCAGACGATGGGGCGGGCGGCACGCCACGTCGACGGCAAAGCGATCCTCTACGCGGATCGTGAAACCGACTCCATGAAGAGAGCGCTGGCAGAGACGAATCGGCGCCGCGACATCCAGCGCGAATACAACCGGGAGCACGGGATCACGCCCGAGTCGATTCGAAAGAATCTCGGAGAGCTGCTTTCCTCGGTCTACGAGGCCGACTACACGAGCGGGCCTTCCGTTGCCGACGACGAGGAAGAAGATTTCCGTACAGTCGCCGACTTGGAAGCGCGGATCAAGCAGCTCGATGGCGAGATGCACCGGGCCGCCAAAGAGCTCGACTTCGAGACGGCCGCCGATCTACGAGACGGGATCCGGAAGCTCCGTATCCGTGAACTCGCGCTGCGGTAGGGGTCGCGGGTCGCTCGGGTACCGCTTCGGGGCAGGCCACGCTGACCAGGAGCAGCGGTTCTACCGCTGCTCCTGGTATCACATTCACCAAAGAGGCCTGCCCTACGCGGCACCTCTCGCTCAGGGGGTCGCTCGGGTACCGCTCCGAGGTGGGCCACGCTGACCGAGGCCACCGGTTGACACCGGTGCCCTCGGTACCACATTCACCAAAGAGGCCCACTCTACGCGGCACCTTTCGCTCAGGCTGGTACGGCGATGCCAGTCGGTCTCGATCCGAGATTAGCGGGCTCGGGGGTATCCATTTAACCGGTGTAAACTGAGCCGGTGGATCAGCCTCGTGCTGGCACGCACTATCCGCGGTCCGTGGGCGAGTTCCAGGCCTGGTTCCGGACCGATGCGGACTGCCTGGAGTGGCTGCGGTGGCCCGCCAGCTTCGCCTGCTTGGACTGCGGCCATGATGGGGGCTGGCGGCTGGGCGACGGTCGCTTCATGTGCTCAGGGTGCGGCGGCCGTACGTCGGTGACAGCGGGCACGATCTTTGACCGGACGCGCACGCCGCTAACGGTTTGGTTCACCGCCTGCTGGCTGTTCGCCACCGGCAAGGACGGGATCTCGGCGCTGAGCCTGAAGCGGACGCTGGAGATCGGCTCCTACCAGACCGCGTGGGCGATGCTCCATCGGCTGAGGTCGGTGCTGGTGCGCCCGGGCCGGGACCGGCTGGCCGGGATGGTACAGGTAGATGAGACCTACATCGGCGGTGAGGAGGCGGGGCTGCGCGGCGGCCGGGCCAAAGGCAAGAAGGTTTTGACCGGGATCGCGGTGGAGGTCCGGGAGCCGAGAGGATTCGGACGGTGCCGGATGCTGCCGCTGACCGATGCGTCGGCCGCCTCGTTGCACGCCTTTGTAACGGCTCACGTCGAGCCGGGCGCGAGGGTCGTCACCGACGGCTGGCAGGGCTACCGCGGGCTGGAGAAGCTCGGCTACGTCCACGACCGGCGCAGCCAGCGGGCCGCCCGAACCCGCGGGGAGGATCCCGGTGAGCTACTGCCCGCAGTGCACCGGGTCGCCTCGCTAGCCAAGCGGTGGTTGCTGGGTACCCACCAGGGCTCGGTGAACGACGCGCACCTGGCCAGCTACCTGAATGAGTTCGCGTTCCGCTTCAACCGCCGCACCTCCCGCAGCCGCGGGATGGTGTTCTACCGAGTGCTCGAGCTCGCCGTCGCCCACGACCCGGTGCGCTACCAGGACCTCATCGCCACCCAGCGGCCCCGGGCAGTGCCGCCCTCGCAGCCGCAGGCGCGCGGGCACCCGCCGAGCCTGGAGCGCTCTCCAGCGAACCGCCCGTGGAGAACTGCCAACCTGGACTCCTCCGGTTAAATGGAGATCCCCAAGCGGGCTATAGTTAACTCTCGGTGAGAATGGGCTTTCTAAGATCGGGCGGCCAGCGATTGGGGCAGATAGTCCTCGCCATGATGGTGGGCCTCGCCCTCCTCGTCCCGAGCACGCTGCGTGCCCACCACCTCCTCCCTGAGCACACGCTCGCGTGCGGCTCGACGTTTCCCTGCCCGCCCGAGCTTCAGCGCCGCATCGACTTCTGGATCGAGGTGTTCGCGACGTGGGGCGACGACAAGCTGATCATGCACGACTCGTCTCGGCCCGAGCTGGTGTTCTCCGTGATCGAGAGCAGCGCCCCGTGCTCGAGGCGGCGTCCGGCGCGAGCCATCCGGAACGAGCGGGACCGCATCAAGAAGGCGCTCCGTGGCATCGCGAACACGATCGGCAAAGACGAGGCGAAATGGTCGGCCGAGGACCGCCACCTGGCCGCGTTGTATCCGAGCAACGATCCCAAGGAGATCCGCGTTGCCGCGCTCCGGATCCGTTGTCAAGAGGGCAATCGACACCGTTTCGAAGCGGGACTGAAGCGATACGGGGCCTACCGCGAGATGGTCACGGCTACGCTCACAGACGCGGGCCTACCGCTCGACGTTCAGTTTCTCCCCTTCGTCGAGTCCGCCTACAACCCGGCGGCCTACTCCCGCGTCGGGGCCGCGGGGCTCTGGCAGATCATGCCGCGCACGGGCCGGACGCTCGGACTCAAAATCAACGGCGCTGTCGATGAGCGCCTGGATCCGGAGACGGCGACGAAAGCCGCCTCGCGCTACCTGATCGACAGCCGCAACAATCTTCTCCCCGTGGCCCGGAAGCGCAAGGCGAGCGTGAGCAACGGCGAGCTCAACCCGTTCGTGATCACCTCCTACAACTACGGCGTGGCCGGTATGAAGCGGGCGGTGGCCAGCTTCGGCCCCGACTACATGACGGTGCTCGAAAAGCATCGGGGCCGCAGCTTCAGGGTTGCGGTGAAGAACTTCTACGCCAGCTTCCTCGCGGCTCGGCACGTGGCCCGGCACTCGCGCCGTTGGTTCGAGGGGGTGACGCTCGATTCACCTCTCCGCTACGACCGCATCGTGCTCGCCCAGACGGCCTCGGCGGGTCGGCTCGTGGATCACTTCGGAATCGATCGCGAGGAACTGAAGCGGCTCAATCCCTCCCTCACCCGTCACGTGTGGGCCGGGCGACGCCTCGTCCCCTCGGGTTTCGAGCTGAAGCTACCACCGCGAAACGGCGGGTGGGAGGCGAAGCGGGCAGCGCTCGCCGGGCTGCCGCCCGAGAGCTACGTGGCCGCCGCGACCCGCTACAAAGTGAAGCGCGGAGACACCGCTTGTGTGATCGCGCGTCGCCACGGCGTGCCGTGCCGCGAGCTGATCGACGAGAACAGCCTGGGGCGCAACGCGCTGATTCGCGTGGGACAGTACCTCACGATCCCGGGACAGATCGTGAGCGCCGGCGCTGTCGGCGAGGGCGAGCACCTGGTGCGGAGAGGTGACACAGCGTGCGGAATCGCACGCCGCTACAGGGTTTCTTGCCAGGAGCTGATCCGCCTCAACAGGCTGGGCACTCGCGCCACCATCTACGTCGCGCAGGCGCTGCAGATTCCAGGCGCCAAGGTGGCGACGAGGGCGACGGGCGGCGCCTACCAGGTGCGACGAGGGGACACGGCGTGCGGCATCGCCCGCCGGTTCGGGATTTCCTGCCAGGCGCTGATCAGCCTCAACGGGCTCGGCCGCCGAGCGACCATCTACCCGGGCCAGACCCTGACGATCCCGACAGAGTAGTACTGGCTATTTCGCCTGGGCCTGCCTCGCTACGGCCTCGGCGGCGCGCTTGGCCGCCTCCGGATCTCCCAGGTAGTAGGAGCTGCGCAGCGGCTTCAGCTCGTCGTCGAGTTCGTAGACGAGCGGGATTCCGGTCGGGATATTGAGCCCGACGATCTCCTCCTCCGAAACCGAATCGAGGTGCTTGACGAGCGCGCGCAGGCTGTTGCCGTGAGCGGCGATCAAGACGCGCTCGCCGCTCCCCACGCGCGGTGCGATCTCGTCTTCCCAGTAGGGGAGGAAGCGCGCCACCGTGTCCTTCAAAGACTCCGCCAGAGGAAGCTCCTCGCGGGGGACGGCCGAGTAGCGAGGATCATGGCCGGGGAAGCGGTCGTCGTCGTGCTCGAGCCCGGGAGGCGGGGTCGCGTAGCTGCGGCGCCAGACCTTGACCTGCTCTGCCCCGTGCCGCTCCGCGGTCTCGGCCTTGTTCAGGCCCTGGAGGGCTCCGTAGTGTCGCTCGTTCAGCCGGTAGTCGCGAATCACCGGTAGCCACATCATGTCCATCTCGTCGAGGACGATCCACAGCGTCCGGATCGCGCGTTTCAAGACCGAGGTGTGGGCGACGTCGAAGCCGTACCCATCGGCCGTGAGCAGCCGGGCGGACTCTCGCGCCTCGGCGATTCCCTGATCCGTGAGATCGACGTCCGTCCATCCCGTGAAGCGGTTCTCGAGGTTCCATTGGCTCTGACCGTGGCGCAGCAGGACGAGCTTGTGCATCTCTGATCCCTCCGAAGAGGAGTCATCAGAGCAGCGGCGTGCCTACCGGTCAAGCGGCGATCTCATGCGCCTCGCCCGCGTCCCGGGGGACGCGGATCCGCTCCACCAGCTTCTGCACGTGAGGCGGCGGCGGTGGCGTCAGGGACGACAACGTGACGCCGACGACGAGATTGACGAGCATTCCCAAGGCTCCGATTCCCTCCGGTGAGATGCCGAACCACCAGTGCTCGGGAGTGCTCGCTGCCGGGTTCACGAACTTGAAATACACGATGTAGGATGTCGTGAACGTGATTCCCGCGATCATGCCGGCGATCGCTCCCTCCCGATTCATGCGCTTCGAGAAGATACCCATGATGATCACCGGGAAGAACGATGACGCGGCCAGCCCGAACGCGAACGCGACGACCTGCGCCACGAAGCCCGGCGGATCGATGCCGAGATAGCCCGCGACGAGTACCGCGGCCCCGGCCGCCACCCGCGCGGCGACCAGCTCGCCGTGCTCCGTGATGTCGGGCTTGAAGCGACGCTTGAGCAGGTCGTGGCTCACGGCCGTCGAGACCACGAGCAGCAGCCCCGCAGCGGTGGAGAGCGCGGCCGCGAGGGCCCCCGCGGCCACGAGGCCGACGACCCAATCCGGAAGCTGGGCGATCTCGGGGCTCGCCAGCACCATGATGTCGGGGTCGATCGTCAGCTCGTTCGGAAGCGGCTGACCGGCCGCGTCCAGCGCCGCCGGTCCCACGAATTGAACGAGCCCGTCGCCGTTTCGGTCCTCGAACGAGATCAGGCCGATGCCCTCCCAGGTCTTGAACCACTCCGGCATGCTCCGGTACTCGCGATTCGCAACGGTCGCCAGCAGGTTCGTGCGGGCGAAAACGGCGACCGCGGGAGCCGCCGTGTAGAGGATGGCGATGAAGGCGAGTGCCCAGCCGACGCTCACCCGAGCATCGCGGACCCGGGGCACCGTGTAGAAGCGGATGATCACGTGCGGCAGCCCGGCGGTCCCCATCATCAAGGCGGCGGTGATGCACAGCACGTCCAGAGTCGATTTCGTTCCCGACGTGTAGGCGGCGAAGCCGAGCTGCTCGTGAAGGCCGTTCAGCCGTTCGAGCAGGTAGCTGCCGCTGGTCTGGTCCACGCCGCCGAAGCCGAGCTGCGGGATCACGTTGCCCGTCATCAGCAGCGATAGGAAGATCGCCGGGACCAGATAGGCGAAGATCAGGACGCAGTACTGCGCAACCTGGGTATAGGTGATCCCCTTCATCCCGCCGAGGACGGCGTAGAAGAAGACGATTCCCATCCCGATCAGCACGCCGAGCTCGACGGGGACCTCGAGGAAGCGTCCGAACACGATGCCGACGCCGCGCATCTGACCGGCGACGTACGTGAACGAGACGAAGATCGCGCACACGACCGCGACCAACCGGGCTGTCTGCGAGTAGTAGCGGTCGCCCACGAAGTCCGGCACGGTGTAGGCGCCGAACTTGCGCAGGTAGGGGGCGAGCAGCAGCGCGAGCAGCACGTAGCCGCCGGTCCAGCCCATCAGATAGACGGAGCCGTCGTAGCCGAGGAACGAGATCGCTCCGGCCATCGAGATGAACGAGGCGGCGGACATCCAATCCGCCGCGGTCGCCATGCCGTTCGCGAGCGGCGAGACGCCGGCGCCAGCGACGTAGAACTCCTTCGTGGAGCCCGCGCGAGACCAGATCGCCACCCCGATGTAGAGGGCAAAGGAGAGTCCCACCAGAATGAACGTCCAAGCCTGGACGTTCATTCGTCGACGCCGTAGCGGCGATCGAGCCGGTTCATCAGCCGTACGTAGACGAAGATCAACACGACGAACGCGTAGATGGATCCCTGCTGCGCGAACCAGAATCCTAGCGGGAAGCCGGTCCCCGGGATGCGGATCGTGTTCAGGTGCTCGACGAACAGGATGCCGGCACCGAAGGAGACCGCGAACCAGATCGAGAGCAGGATCGCGACGTAGCGGACGTTGTGCCGCCAGTAGTCCTGGGCAGTTCGGTTCGTCGAGGGCTGCCCCGTATCGTTCATCGAGCTTCCTCTTCTGGGGCGGCTTCCGGACGCGCCACTGGAAGCGCCGGGTGCGCACGCGGCTGCAGCGCCGCGCAATCCTGCCTTATCGCCCCCACGGTGTCGACTCCAGGGTGCCACCGAGGGCGTTTCCGTACAGCCCGAGCGAGAGGTACCGCGGAGGGCAGGCCTCTTTGATGAATGTGATACCAGGAGCTGCGGTAGAACCGCTGCTCCTGGTCAGCGTGGCCTGCCCCGAAGCGGTACCCGAGCGACCCTCAGCGTGGCCCACCTCGGAGCGGTGCCCGAGCGACCCGCCATTGCCGAACCACCTCGTAGGCGGCGATCCCCACGCAGGTCGAGAGATTCAGCGAGCGCAGCGTCGTGTCCGCCATCGGGATCCGAAAGCAGCGCTCCGGCGAGTCGCGCCGCAAGCGCTCGGGGAGCCCGCTGCTCTCGCAACCGAAGACGAGCGCACAGGGGCGCGGGAAGCTCACGTCCCAAAGCTCCCGCTCCGCGTCGGGAGTGCAGAAAAAAGCCGGGCCCAGATCCGGCCGGGCCGCCTGAAACCCGTTCCAGCCGGACCAGACGAGCGGCTTCACGCGCGGCCAGTAGTCGAGCCCGGCGCGACGCACTTCGCGGGCGTCCAGGTCGAAGCCGAGCGGCTCGATCAGGTGGAGCTGTGCGGAAACGGCGAGGCAGGTTCGGCCGGCGTTGCCTGTGTTGAAATGAATCTCCGGCTCGAGCAGGGGGATGTGGAGATCCCGACCCCCGGGCTCATTCATCGCCCGCGAAGCGGTCGAACTCGCTCATGAAGCTGAGGCTGCGCGCATCGAGCATCCGGTCAAGGTAGACGTCGCCATCCAGGTGATCGCACTCGTGCTGAATCACCCGCGCGAAGGAAATCGGATGCCTCCGTCTCGTACGGCTCGCCGCGGCGGTCGAGCGCTCTCAACCGCACCCGCTTGAACCTGGGCACGATGCCGCGGAGGTCGGGGATGGAGAGGCAGCCCTCCCATCCCAGCTCGATCTTGTCGTCCAGGGGCTCGATCTCCGGGTTGACGAGAACCATCAGGGGGACACCACCCGCGCTTCTCGCGTCCGTTTCCGGGACTTCGATCACGGCCAGCCGCAACCCGAAATGTACCTGCGGCGCTGCGACGCCCACGCCGTCGTACTCGTGCAGGGTCTCGACCATGTCGTCGATGAGGCGCTGCAGCTCGTCGCTGTGGAGCGCCTCGGGTCCGACTGCTTCCGCGATACTGCGGATGATCGGATGACCGATCCGCGCGATCTTGAGAGTACTCATTGATAGAAGTCGTAGCGGTCGCCAGCGGCGACCTCGATCAGCTGGATGCTGGACTCGCGGAGAACCTTCAGCCCAACCGCAGCTCCCGGCCGCCGCCGCCACAGGGCGCCGTAGAACTCGCGCAGCGTGGAGATCGGCTCGCCGTCGACAGAAACGATGACGTCGCCTCGCGCGATTCCGGCGCGATCGGCGGGTCCGGTTGCGACGACCCCCACGACGACCACACCCCCCTCCTCCCGGTGGACGTAGAGACCCACCCAGGCTCGCGGCGGAACGGCGCGCGCCTGGTCGCCGCGCTCCATCTCCTCGCGGTGAGCGAGAAAGTGGCCGACGGGAACGGCCAGGGTGTAGCGCGCGACCCCCGAGAGGTTGAGCGCCACGATTCCGACCACGCGTGCCTCGCGATCGAATAGAGGCGCTCCGGCGAGTCCGGGGTTGATGGCCGTGGTGATGATGGCGTCGTCGAGCATGTACTCCCAGAACGCCTCGAACTCGCCGACGCTCGAGACGTGCCCCGTCGCGCCGCGCCGCTCGCCCGGCTCGGCGTGGGTGAGGAGGAACACCGGCAGTCCCGGCAACACGGGCTCGCGGGCCAGCCGCGCCGGGTGAAGCGAGCTGTCCTTCACCTCGATCAACCCGAGGCCGCTGTCGAGGTCGACGGCGAGCCGACTCACCTCGTGAGGCTTGCCGTCGTGGCCCACCACGTCGACGCTCGACGCCCCGAGTAGAAGGTAGTGGACCGTGAGGATCTGGTTGGGAGAGACGGCGACTCCGTCCTTCACCTCGATCAACCCGAGGCCGCTGTCGAGGTCGACGGCGAGCCGACTCACCTCGTGAGGCTTGCCGTCGTGGCCCACCACGTCGACGCTCGACGCCCCGAGTAGAAGGTAGTGGACCGTGAGGATCTGGTTGGGAGAGACGGCGACTCCGGACCTACCGGTGCGCTCCTCGCCCAGCATCTCGCTGGACGGGTGATCCTCAGGCGCCTGGGTCCGGATCAGCGCCAGGGACGCGGCCGCCGCGCGTGGAATCGAAACGAGTGAGTCCACTTCAGACGCTCAATGGGTTCTCGGTACTCGGGGAGGGACGATCATCGCTAGTGGCCCGTAACAGGGCGGTCGCAGCGGTATCGAATCCCCTGTTACAGGCCACTAGGCTAGCAGTCGGGGCAGCTCGCTCAACGACCGCACGCGACGCCGCGGCAGACGGACGCCGGGTGGACGCCCGTGCCCGCGGTCGACCCAGCAAAACGGCACTCCTGCCTCGCGAGCCGCCCCGCCATCGACGGCGAGATCGTCGCCGATGTAGAGCGCCTGGCGAGGCCGGACACCCAGCTCGTCGAGCGCCACGTGGAGAATCCGCGGGTCTGGCTTCACGAAACCGCTCGCCTCGGAAGTGACCACGACCTCGAAGCGCCGCCTCAGTCTCGATGCCCGGAGCCGCGTCCGTTGAACGCGGTCGTAACCGTTCGTGACGACACCGAGACGGTAGCGGGTCGCAAGGGCCCGAAGCACCTCCCGCGTGTCGGGATAGATCTCTCCGCACTGAGCTAGTGCTTCCAGGTAGATGCGGCCCAGGCGCGGAGCGCTGCGACGGTCTCCGCCAAGATGAGCCAGGAAGAGGCCGAATCGCTCGCGCGAGAGCTGCCTCGCATCGATCTCGTGGCGACGGTAACGGGCCCACGCTCTCAGGTTCAAGACGCTGTAGGCATCGTAGTCGCTAGGGCGCAACGCGAGCCCGACGGCTCCTACGGCGTGTTTGAGGGCGCGCTTCTGGGCGCGCTCGGTGTCGAAGAGGGTGTGGTCGAGGTCGAAGAGGACGGCCCGGGTCCGCAATCAGCGGGGCCGCTACTTGGCCCGGTAGGTGATGAGACCTCGCTTCAGGTCGTAGGGGGAGACGGCCACGGTGACGCGGTCACCGGCGATCACACGGATGCGGAACTGGCGCATCTTGCCGTTGAGGCGGGCGAGCACTTCGTGATTGTCGCCGCATTGGACCTTGTAGTTTCCGCCAGCCAGTACTTCTGTGACGACTCCTTGTAGTTCGATCAGGTCATCTCTCGCCATCCAACCTCCTTGTCTCGGGCGCCCGCGCCGCCCGTGAATGAACGCACGGGGAAAGCGTATTCTAGCCTCTGTCTCTCTCCCCGGGCCCTTCCTCGTGCTGGGCCTCGATCGAGTCGAACAGCGCCCGGATGTCGCTGATGCCGCCGGCAGCCACCCAGACCGCAAAGATCGCGAACGCCAGCATCGACATGCCGAGCACGACGGCCCAGAAAGTGGCCCAGGCCGTCACGTTGGCTCCGTTGCCGGCCGATCGGGCCGCGCCAACGATCCGACCACGAGCGCGACGGTCGCTGCCGTCACGCTGAACAGTCCGATGTGTGCCGTCGAGGTCGGCATCGCTCCGATCGTGGCCGGGATGGCCAGCGCCGCCCGCACGGGCGCAAGCTCGGCGAGGTTGACGACGCCACAGCCCAGCGCGAGGTACGCGCCGAGAGTGCTGGCTCTCTTCCAGTACAGGCCCGCAACCAACAAGACCAGGGCGCTCGTGAAGTAGATGGCGCCCGTGATCGCCATGTAGTCCCACATGTCCTGCCCGAGCGGATACCAGAGGCTCCAGACCAACAGGAACAAGGCGATGAGCACGATGTAAGGACCGCGCCAGCAGCAGCCGCCCCTTCACCGACAGGCGACAACCCGTCGCCGCGTGCACGACGTCCTCGCTGAGCACGGAGCCCCAACAAAACAGGTAGGAGTCGTGGGTCGACATGAAGGCCGCGAGCATCCCGGCCCCGATCAGGCCGATCAGGCCCGTCGGCAGGAGTCGGCCGAGAAAGACCGGCAGCGCGCGTAGGCTCTGGTCTCCGCTCACCAGGCTTCCGTCGGCCGTGAAGAACTCGAAGCGCAGCCCCGTGTGATTCCACATGTAGGCGAGGGCGCACACGCCGAGGAACTGCGGCAGCATGAAGCGCACCATCATGCCGATCGACGACCAGGTGTACAGGCGCCTCACGACCTCTATGCTCTCGGCGGCGCTCGCGCGAACGACAGCGGTCTGCCACACGGCGGACGAGACGATCCCGGCCGTGATGATCATCCACATCACGTACGCGGGCCCGAAGCCCGCACCCTCGACCAGCGGGTCGAAGCCCGCCGGACCGTGCACCTGGCCGACCACGCCGACGATGTTGCTCCAGCCAATCTGACGGATGGCGAGCAGGCAGGCCAGCGTCAGACCCACCGATAGGACGATAAACTGCACGAAGTCTGTGATGACTACCGAGACCATTCCGCCCAGAATTGTGTAGAAGAGCACCAGCGCGATCATCGCGGTCATGATCAGCTTGAGCTGAAGCGGGTCGTTCAACCCCGTCAGGTCGGCGACGAAGATCGCGCCGGCCTTGAGAAACAGGCCCATGTTGAGGATGCCGGACAGGGCCAGGATCAGCCCGCCGAGGATGCGAACGCCGCGGCTGAAGCGCAGCTCGTAGAACTCCGGCACCGTCTTGACGCGGAGGGCGCTCAGCGGCACCACGATGAAGCCGGTCAGACCGATGACCAAGGTCACGACGCCGGCAACGAGGCCGATGTGCAGGGCGGCGAGCCCGCCGGTGAAACCCTTCTGCGCGGAGTACATGACCGTGACGAGCCCGAGCTCGGAGCCCACCAGCGACGCGGCGGCCAGCCGGGAGCGAAGCGCTCGCCCCGCCACGACGTAGTCGTCCATGTTGCGGATGTAGCGTTTGACGTAGAAGCCGAGCGCTGCCGTGCCGAGGAGATAGATCGCGACGATGGCCCAGTCGATCGGGCCGAAGTGGGTCACGCGTCCCAGCGGTGGTAAGCGGGATGCCCCTCGAGCACCGCGACGAACACGCCGCGGCAGGTCGCCGTCGTCTCGTCGCCGGACTTGAGTGTCGCCTCGATCACGGCGCGGCTCTGATTGGATTCCGCGACGCGCGCCGTGATGCTGAGAGGACGCTCGGAAGATGTTGGCCGCCTCAGCTTCACGTGGAACTCGGCGGTGACTGTCGACGGCGGCTCTATGTCGCCGCGAGCGTTCATCAAGTGCCAGGCCGCGGTCCAATTGCAGTGGCAGTCGAATAGGGCGCCGATGATGCCGCCGTTGACAACGCCGGTCCAGGCTTCGTGATGGGGCTTCACCGTCCACTCGAGGACGACTGCGTCGCCGACCACGCGACTCTTGATGCGCAGCCCCTGCTCGTTGGCCGGCCCGCATCCGAAGCAGCGCCCCGTGACGTAGTAGCGATCCTGAAGCGCGAGATCGTCGGTCATGCGGTGGCGGAGTTTATCGCGTCGGTCGTCATCCCGAACGAGCCCGGCGGGAATGCGAGAGTGAGGGAGCCCGGCGCGTGTCGCGATGATGAGCGCGGAGGATGGCAGAGGAGTCATCTCACCTCGCTGGCTCCTTCACTCCTGTGTGCCCGTTTATCTCGCTCAGGATGACGAATCCTTTGCCGGGGGCACCGGTCGAGATCGATGGCGTTCCGTAACAGCCTGAGCGAGAGGTGCCGCGTAGGGCAGGCCTCTTTGATGAATGTGATACCAAGAGCACCTGTGCACAGTTGCTCTTGGTCAACGTGGCGTGCCCCGGAGCGGCGCCCGAGCGACCCGCGTGGCCCACCTCGAAGCGGTACCCGAGCGCCCCCTCAGGGCGGCGAGGGTGTGCTCGGTTTCGAGTACTGCTCGGCGATGTGAAGGTCGAAGACCTCGTGCTCCGGATTCTTGGCGAAGCCGCGGAAGTGCGCGTGGCAGCGGTAGCACACCGTGATCTCGGGCAGCACCATGTAGAGCACGGCGTCGATCGCGGCGGCCACGAAGAGGCTCGAGTAGAAGGGGGTGAAAGGGGCCAGCGCGGCGCCGATCACCACGATCACGATTCCCGCTTTCTGGTTGAAGTCGCGCTGGACGTAGAGCTGGGTGTTGTCGCAGGCGGTGCATTGTTCCACCACCCGTTCCCCGCGCAGCTCATCGGTGATGTTCAACCGCGGGCGTTCCTCACAACGCGTGCAGCTCCCCTCGCCGTCCAGGCCCGTGGTCGCCTCGCCGCCACAGCGGGGGCACGGAAAGGCGATCTCGGGATCTCGACTCACAAGGGAAGGAAGGCTGCCACGCGCAGGTACTTGGCGAGCAGCTCGCCAGACATCACGAGGAAGAACTGAACGTACAAGATGCCCGTCGCCGACTGGGTCGAGCGGATCTCGACGGTTTTCCAGATGAACCAGATCAGCGAGAGGGGCCCGACCAGGCCGAATAGCAGCCTCATCCAGATGAAGATGCCGTCGGGGCTCCAAAGACCCATCGCCACCATCTGAGCGTCGTCCAGAGCGCCCCGCACCGGGCCGAAGAGCGTCGCCGCCACGGTCACGACCCTGGCGATCAGGCCCAAGATCAGGAGCACAGTCAACCGCCGCAACGCCGAGATAGGCAGATCGACTATCGCCAGGTACCAATGGCCGAGGATCATGGCGCCCGCGGCGGCGCCGATCAGCCAGATAGACGAGAGGTCGGCCGCGATCGTCATGGCCCGGGGCTCCGGCGCGGCGAGCACGATGGCCGCGCCACCTGTGACGAGAGCCAGACCGAGCGAGGGCGCGAGCAGGCGCTTCCAACCGAAGTGTCGGGCTCGGTTGTAGAGAATCGTGGCCATCAGGCTCACGGCGGAGGCCGACAGCATCAACGAGTAGAGCGCGGCACCAGGAGCCACATCGCCGCCGGCCGTCCCATGGCGGCGATACAGCAGCCAGACCGCCGCGGTCGTCATGAACGCGGCGGCGGCCGAGCAGAACTTGAAGAACTTGGATCCGGCCTCTTCGCCGACGAAGGGCAGCATCGCCAGCAGTCCGAGGGACGAGTGGAACAGGAAGAGAAAGAAGACGGTCGTCACGCGTGGTCTCCCGCGGATGCGCCGGTCTCGGCCTCGAGCGCCGACTCGATGGCAGTCAGCGGCGCAGAGCCCGCTGTGAACGGATCGGGCGTGGCGCCGGGTTGGAGACAACCTCCCCCCGCCAAGTGCTCCTCGACGGCTCCGGCGAACCTTTCGAGTGATGCCATCGCGCAGCGGGCCGCGGCGGGGGAGTGCGCACAGTAGCCGTGGTCGGCCATGAAAGACGCGACGTCCGCCGCGTCCGCCAGTGACTTGCGCCGCGCCGGACCGCTTTCGAGGCCGCGAATCAGCCGCGCCAGGCTCGCGGACCCCACGGCGCACGGGGGGCACTGACTACACGACTCGCGCTCGAAGAACGCCGCTGCAGCAGAGATCAAGGCGAGCGGGCAGGCTGACGTGCCTACGATCAGCATGGCCCCCGTTCCGATCGAGCTGCCGCGTTCGCGGAGGGCGGCCGGATCGAGTGGGATGTCCAAGTCTTCGGGTCCGAGCGGCGGGGAGGACGGGCCGCCGGGAAACACCATGCCGATGCCGTCGGGTGCCCCGCCGCCGCAGGTCGCAACGACGGTTCGGATCGGCGTTCCAAGCTTCACTTCGTAGGCGCCGGGCCTGCCGACGTCACCCCACAAAGAGATCCAGGTCCGCTCGCCGTTTCTGAATCCATCGGGATCCGCGATGGCCGCGGGGACGTGGGCGAGGGTCTCCACGTTCTGGACGAGCGTCGGCCGCCCCCTCAGCCCGACGGCGCTCGGTCTCGGCGGCTTGGGGCGCGGCCACGATTTCCGCCCCTCCAGGCTCTCGAGCAGGGCGGTTTCCTCTCCGCCGATGTACGTGTCGTCACCCAGGTGAACCCCGATCGGGATCCCGGCGGTGGCGTCGATCGCCGACTGCAAAGCCGCCTGTTCGCGAGTGAACGTCCCCTTCAGGTAGATGAGGCCCTCCCGCGCTCCCACCGCTCCGGCTGCCGCCTGAACCCCCGCGACGATCTGGGCGGGGCGCGTCCGCATGAGGTAACGGTCCTTGATCGAGCCGGGCTCCCCCTCGGCGCCGTTGGCGATAACGATGGGGTCACGGTCCTCGGCCCGCACGGCGCGCCATTTCAGGGCAGCGGGGTACCAGCCCCCACCACGGCCGCGCAGGCCGGATCGCTCCAATCGGTCGAGAGTCGAGTCGCCCAAGGCGCGCCATTCTAGTTGCTTGTTCCGAGACGTGCGGGCGGCAGTAATGTCGTCGGCTCAGCCGTGCCGTTGAGATACAATGGATCTGGCGATCAGGAGAGCCTTTCGAGACCGCCAAGGAGGCGTTCGAGTATGGTCAATATCACCACGGCAGCGGCCGAGAAGGTCAAGGGCATCCTCCTGCAGGAGGAAGAGAGCCTGAAGGACGGCGGCCTGCGAATCTACGTCCAGGGCGGCGGCTGTTCCGGCTTCAGCTACGGGATGGTCCTCGACGAGGTCACAGAAGACGACGAGGTCTTCGAAGAGCAGGGCGTCAAGGTGATCATCGACCCGATGAGCCTGAAGCATCTCGACGGCGCGCAGGTCGACTACAAAGAAGACCTGATGGGCGGCGGCTTCGCGATCAAGAACCCCAACGCCAGCTCCACCTGCGGCTGCGGACAGTCCTTCAGCTGATTTGATCGCCGGCGGGCCTGGCGCCCGCCGCGCGCTTCGACTGCCCGGCCCCGATGGCGCCGAAGCCCCTTCCGTCCCCGCTTCCGCTCTTCCCGCTGCCCAACGCGGTTCTGTTTCCGAAGATGCCCCTGCCCCTCCATGTCTTCGAGGAGCGGTATCGGCAAATGGTGCGCGACGTCGTCGACGCGCACGAGACGATCGGCATGGTCCTGCTGCGCCCCGGCTGGGAGGCGGACTACGAGGGACGGCCCGCCGTCTACCCTCGCGGCTGCGCCGGCCGGGTGGAACGTTGCGAGCCGCTTCCGGACGGGCGCTTCGACCTGGTTCTTCGCGGCTTTCAACGGTTCCGTTTGATCGAGGAGCACGGCGGCAAGCCCTACCGCCTCGGAACCGTGGAGCCGCTCGTCGACGCGATGGGCGACGCGTCGGCGCTCGCGGCGGCGCGGCGGCAGGTCCTCAAGGCCATCGGCGAGGCTCAGGACGGGCCGGCTCTGCTCGTCCTCCAGCCGGATGTCTCTCACGACCTCTTCGTGAACGCCCTCAGCCAGTCCATGGACTTGACGCCGTTGGAGCGGCAGTCGTTGCTCGACTGTCCGTCGATCCTGGACCGCTACCCAGCGTCTCATCGAGGTCCTCGACTTCAAGGCGCTCGAGCGGGGCCGTCCCGCCGTCGAGCGGCGCCGCGTTCACTAGCTCCGACGGCGCGACGGGGTGAGACCAACCGGGGCCGGCGAGCGTCACAAGGACTGGACGGGGGCGCCGCCGGGGCGGCGGCCGAACACCCCCGAGGAGTGAACTGGGATGTTGAACAGTAGTTGGAGACGGGGGCTGAGCCAGGTGATTTGCATGGCGGCGCTGCTGGGAGCGGACGAGGCGCGGGCTCAAGAGCACGACGAGCGTAGGGAAAGCAACGTCGTCATCAACGTGGCCGGCAGCGGGCACGGCCAGCTCGGTGTGCGATTGCAGGATGTCGACGCTGGGGCGGCGGAACGGCTCTCGATCGGCGACCCGCGCGGCGCCCTGGTCGTGCGCGTGAACGAAGGCTCGGCGGCGGAGAAGGCCGGGCTTCGAGAAGACGATGTGATCGTCGCCTTTCGCGGCGAGCCCGTGCACAGCGTGGCGCAGCTCGTGCGTCTCGTTCGCGAGACTCCCGTCGGTCGCGAGATCGCGATCCAGGTGATTCGCGCCGGCGCTTCGACCAGCCTCGAGGCGACCCTCGAGTCGGGCGACAGCTGGGGCCTGCGCTGGTTCGGCGAGCCGGGAGCTCAATATCGGTATCGCTTCCGCAGCGGCGGCGGCGAAGGCGAAGATGATGACGAGCGCGCGCATGTCATCCAGCTGCCCGAGATGCCGGACATCGAGCTGCCGGATTTCTCGGCACACACTTTCTTCCCTGATCTCGGCCGAGGACGCAAGCTGGGCCTCGACTATCAGCCCGTCGAGGGTCAGCTCGCCGAGTACTTCGGTGTCGAGCAGGGCGCGGGGATCCTGATCACCGGCGTCGTCGACGACGGTCCGGCCTTCAAGGCGGGCCTGAAGGCCGGCGATATCCTGCTGGAGCTCGACGGAAAGAAAGTGAGCGAGCGGCGCGACCTGTTCCGGCTCGTGGCCGGACTCGAGCCAGGCTCGGAGATTGCGGTGAAGGTGCTTCGGGATCGTAAGGAAAAGAGCCTCACCCTGACGGTCGGCGGCCAGGCGCCCAAGGCTCCGAGCGGCGAGTCCACCTAGGATCGCTCGGGTGCCGCTTCGAGGTGGGCCACGCTGACCGAGGGTACCGGTTGACACCGGTGCCCTCGGTATCACATTGCCAAAGAGGCCTGCCCTACGCGGCACCTCTTTCTCGGTCTGGACGGTCGCCATCCGCCCGAAGCACGAGCAGGGTCGCGCCGATCGCGAGCAGCGGGAGCAGCAGCAGGTTCGCGATCGGGACGAGTAGCGTCCAGACGGCGGCGAGGCCGAAGCCGAGGCTTTCGAGCCGCAGCCGGCGGTGCCAGGTTCGTCGCTCCTCGAAGTCGAGCCCGCGCCGCGCGAGGATTCCGTCCGTCTGATTCACGGCCATCGCATGGCCCGCCCAAAGGACCGCGAGCGGCGGACCGACCAGCGGGATGAGCCCGAGCAGCAGCACCCCCGGCGCGCGCAGACCGAAGTAGGCGAGCGCCCGCAGCGACTGCGTGACATCCCAGCCCAAGCCGCGTTCCGTGTCGTCGACGCGACCGCGCTCGCGTCGCTCGACCTCGCGCGAGAGCTGGTCGAGCAGCGGAGCGGTGAGGGCCAGAGCGGCAGTGAAGCCGACGAAACCAAACAGCAGGGGCGTCACCAGCCAGGCGCCGAGGGCGGCAGGACCTTCGATCCAGAGGGGTCGCTCACCAGGTGCTATCGCCTCCTGCACGTCGGGCGCGAGCCACGCGCCCGCGAACAGGCCGGAGACGACCAGTGCGGCGACCGCGGTCGCCGGAAGGAGCACGAACGGCCACAAGCCGGGCCGCTTGAGCAGAAAATGGAACGCCGCGGGGATCTGCCACGCGCCCGCCCCGAGGCGCCGCAGCGGCGTGAGGCGCAGACGCTCGCGGCCCTTTCGAAGCACCATCGGTGGCGAGGCTATCCGGTTCGGATGGGAGCCGCACGTCCGCCCTTCCTGGCGTGCCGTTGACGCCCCGCACGGCCTCTAACAGAATCGTTTGGCAATGGACGATGTTCTGGCAGTCGTTCTCGGTGGCGGGCGGGGCGCGCGACTGTTTCCTCTCACCGAGCACAGGTCCGAGCCGGCCGTTCCCTTTGCGGGCAAGTACAGGCTCATAGACGTCCCGGTCAGCAACTGCCTCAACTCCGAGCTGCGCCGCATCTTCGTGCTCACGCAATTCAACTCCGAGAGTCTCAATAAGCACTTGTCCACTACCTACAACTTCGACGCCTTCTCGGGCGGCTTCGTCTCGCTGCTTGCCGCAGAGCAAAGGGTCGACAGACAGGAATGGTTTCAGGGCACGGCCGACGCCGTGCGGCAGAGCTTTCATCATCTGATCAACCATCGCTTCGACGACGCGGTGATCCTGTCGGGCGATCAGCTCTATCGGATGGACTATCGGAAGCTGGTCGAGACGCATCGCTTCGAGCGCGCGGACATCACCGTCGCCGTCCAACCCGTGCCGGCCGAGCAGACGTCCGACTTTGGCATTCTCAAGGTCAACCAGCAGGGCCGCATCGTCCGCTTCGAGGAGAAGCCCGCAGCGGACAGGCTACCCGACCTCGTCTCTCCGCTCGAAGATGGCGACGAAGGCTACCTCGCGTCCCTGGGTATCTACGCTTTCACCCGCGCCGCGCTCGAGAAGTTCCTGGACGACGACACGCTGATCGACTTCGGCAAGCACGTCATCCCGGAGGCGGTCCCCAAGGTGCGCGTGCAGAGCTTCGTTCACAACGGCTACTGGGAGGACGTTGGAACGATTCGGTCCTACTACGAGGCCAACCTCGGTCTGTGCAGGCCCGTGCCGACCTTCGACCTCTACGAGGCCGGCCGACCCGTCTACACCCACGCGCGCTTTCTGCCGGCGACCAAGGTGGAGGAATGTCGCATTCAAGCAGCGCTCGTTTCCGAAGGCTGCATCCTGATCGGCGCCGAGATCGAGAACAGTGTGATCGGTATCCGCAGTCGAGTCGGCCGCGGAGCGAGCGTGCGCGAAAGCCTGCTGCTCGGCGCCGACTACTATCAGACGCTCGCCGAGATCGAGACGGACGAGAAGCAGGGCCGCCCTCCGCTGGGAGTCGGCGAAGACAGTGAGATTCTCGGCGCCATCGTCGACAAGAACGCCCGCATCGGCCGCGGTGTCAAAGTACTCAACGAGTCGGGCACAGAGCACGCCGACGCCGAAACTCACTGCGTTCGCGACGGCGTCGTGGTGATCCCGAAGAACGCCGTCGTCCCAGACGGCACCGTCATTTAGCGGGGCGAGGAACAACAACGTGTCCAAGGAACCCAAGACCGCATTCGAGTTGGCCATGGAGCGGCTCGAGAAGCAGGACGCCGAGGCGGGCGTCGAGCGAAAGCCCCTCAGCGACACCCAGAAGGGCGAGATCGCCAAGGTCAGAAACAAGTACCGAGCCAAGCTCGCAGAGCGCGAGATCCTGCATCGCTCCGATTTCGCCAAGACGGCCGATCCCGCTGAGCGGGAGAAGCTCGAGGAGCAGTTCCAGCGTGATCGCGGCCTCTTTGGCCGCGAAGAGGAAGGGCAGGTGTCGAAGATCCGTTCGCGAGGTGACGGTGCCTGACACCCTCGAAGCAGCCATGGGCCTCGAGGTCCTGGATGCGAAAGGCGGGGCCGTAGAGCTCGCCGCACTTTGGCGTGAGCGGCCCGTCGTGCTGGCGTTCGTTCGGCACTTCGGCTGAATGTTCTGCCGCCAACAGGTCGCGCAGTTGCGCGACGCAATCCCGGCCATCCACAGCTACGGCGCCGAGCTGATCGTCATCGGCAACGGCACGCCCGACCAGGCGCGGCGTTTCGCGGAGGAAATCGATCTCGAGACGCCGCTCTACACCGATCCCGAGCTGTCCACATACGCCGCCCTGGGGATGTCGCGGGAGATCTCTCAACATATTGCGCAGCTTCCCGGGACCCTCGGGGCCGCCTGGAAGACATGGCGGCAGGGCTTCCGCCAGGGGGCCGTGCTGGGTGACGCGATGCAGCTGGGCGGAGTGCTCGTGGTGTCCAAAGACGGTCGCGTCGTCTACGAGCAGCGCAGCCGCCACCCCGGTGACCATCCGCCGAATCGCCACGTCCTGGAGGCGTTGCGCCAGGTCTCGCAGACTTGACGGGCGCGTTTGCGGCGCTGGGTCTGATCGTGGCGGCAGGCAACCCCCCGTTCGATCTTCAGGGTCACCGGGGCGCGCGCGGCCTCGCTCCCGAGAATGCGATCGCAGGTTTTCGCCGCGCTCTAGAAGTCGGCGTGACGACGCTCGAGATGGATGCTGCCGTGACGCGAGACGGCGTGGTGGTCTTGAGCCACGACCCGCTCCTGAGCGGCGATCTTGCACGAGATGCGGCGGGCCGGTGGATCACGACGCGACCGGCGATCCGTTCGCTCGACCTCGCCGAGCTCCACGCCTACGACGTCGGACGGCTTCGGCCGGGGAGCGACGCAACTGCCCACTTTCCCGAACAGCGTGCCGTCGACGGCGAGCGCATCCCCACCCTCGCGGCGGTCCTGGAGCTCGCGTCGGCGGCGCCTCGGATGCGATTCAACGTCGAGACCAAGATCGACCCTCGCCACCCCGATCGAAGCCCAGGGCCCGAGGAATTCGCCGAGGCGGTGATTGCCGTGCTCGAAGCTTCGCGTGTGATCGAGCGAAGCAGGTTGCAGTCCTTCGACTGGAGGACGTTGCGCCATGCGAAGCGGCTCGCGCCGCGGCTCGAGCTCTCGTGCCTGACCGTCGAGGGGCCGGGCGAGAACAACATCGAGAACCGGCGGCAGGGCGCCCCTCTCCACCTCGCCGGCCTCGACGTGGACGAATACGGCGGTTCCGTCCCCAGGCTCGTAGAGGCCGCGGGTTGCGGCGTGTGGTCTCCCCGTTTGAGCGACCTGACGCCGTCACGTCTCGCGGAAGCCCACGATCTCGGGCTGCGGGTCGTGCCCTGGACGGTCAACGACGACACCGAGATGCGGCAGCTCATCGAGCTCGGCGTCGATGGGCTGATCAGCGACTACCCGGATCGTCTCCGAGGCGTGCTGGTCAGTCTGGGCATGCCACTGCCCGCTCCGGTTCGCTCCGAGTAGACCGATCCGTCAGCGACGCCCTGGCTCGAGGATCAGTCGGTGAGTCGTCTCGCCCGGCAGGAACGGTGTGGCCTGCCCCTCGGCCCACGCCGCGTGGGAGTCCGCGTAGTGCGGCGAGAGCGGGTGGCCGCTCTGCCCACCGGGCATATGGAACAGCCCGATCTCGTCGCGCCCGGGCGCGGCGACCATGCGCTGCGAGGCGCCGTTGGCGGGGTGCTGGACGCGCGGCATGTGTGAATCGCCGGGCAGCTGCTGGGCCGGCATGTCGAGCCAGCCCGACAGCTGAGGGACGGCCTGGCTCAGAGGGTGGCGGATACGCGTCGTGTTGCGCTCGCCCCAGGTTCGCTGGCTCAGGTCCGACTCGTGCACGCGGAAGGCATCCAGAGAGAGATCGACCACGGCGAGCAGCTTCGACGACCAATCGGAGTAGCGAGGATCGAGGAGATGGACGGGTCGCTCCGAGACCAGGCGCCAAAGCGGCCCCTCTATCTGTCTCGCCAGCTCGACATAGGCGAGCTCGGGGTCGACCGCATTCGCCGGCGCGACCAGCGGCTTCAGCACCTCGCTCGCCGCCGTCAGGCGGAACGCGCGCACCGCGCGATAAGCGACGGACCCGACCGAAGCGTGACCACTCCAGTCGCCCAGCTGGCGCCTTAGCTCGGCTCGCTCGGGCTTTCCGGCGACCGCGGCGTCGTCGAGCAGGTCGACCAGAAGCGCGCGCCACGGCTCCAGGAAAATGGCGCGATCGTCGAGCTGGATGGAGAGTAGATCGGCGGGGGCGACCGGGCCGTTGCCCAGCTCCGCCAGACCGTCGCGGATCTGGCGTGCGCGTGCGCCCAGGGCGTAGTTGCCGTCGCCGACCTTGCGGAGGCCGTCTCCGTCGACGGCGCGCGCGTTCGCGGTCCAGAGACGGCCGCTGGGAGGATCGACGACCCGCGGGTAGTCCGATGGATCCAGCCAGCCGTCCCAGCCCCGTTCGCCATTCGCCCAGGACGTCGGGACGCGCCCGTCGTGCCCGATCCGATTCGGAATCCGCCCGATGATCGTCCAGCCGATGCGACCGCTGCGGTCGCCGCACATGAAATTCTGCGGCGGGAGTCCCGTGCGGTTGGCGATATCGAGGGCTTCGTCCAGGTTCCTGGCGGTCTCCATCGAGAGCAGGCCGAAGTCGACGGCATCGGGCGAGTGAGCGGTCCAGCGGACCACTCGCCGTCGCCCGGCGTGGTCGCGATCGACGACCGGACCCCAGATCGTGTCCTCGAACTCGAAGCGCTGCTCTCCGCCGCCGGCGATGCGGACGACCTCCGTTCGCTTCTGCGGTCGCTGCGTCCCGTTTGGCGTAAGGTAGCCGTCTGGATCGGCTGGATCGGCTGGATCGTCCTCCAGCTCGACCAGATCGACCCAGTCGCCCTGGCTGTTGGTGAAACCCCAGGCCACGTGTCCGTTGCTGCCGACGATGAGGTTCGGCGCCCCTGGTAGCGTGACACCCGTCGCGTGGTGCTCTGCCTCGCCTTCCCGCCACGAGAGCGCCGCACGGTACCAGATGGCCGGCACACTGATGCCGAGGTGCATGTCGTTTGCGACCAGCGCGCCCCCGTGCGGGGTCAGGCTTCCGGCCACCGCCCAGTTGTTGCTCCCGACCTCGGAGGCGGACGTCTGCGGCAGCGCCAGTCGCGAGCTCGCCGTCTCGGCGGGAACCGATCCGCGCAGGTCGACGATTTCGGGGCCGGGCATCGCGGGTTCGGGAAGCAGGCCGCCTCGAAGCGGCGCGTCCCAGCGCGTTCCAATGGGCGCGAGGAACTCGAAGAGCGGGGGCGGCAGCGTGTCGAGCATGGTCCCGAACGTGGACTCCTTGCGTCCCGTCTCGTCGTGGAGCGTCATGAACATCGAGTAACCCACGAGCAGCGAGTCCTCGGCGCGCCACGGAGCGGGCTCCTGCCGGAGCAGGAGGTACTCGAAGGGGGGCCGGGACAACGCGACCAGGCCGTGGTTCACCCCGCCTACGTAGGCATCCAGGATGGCGCGCTCGCTCGCTTCCAGGTTTGCGAGCGCGCGTTTGGCGACGGCTCGGAAGCCATGGAGCCGGGCCTCGCCATCCACCTCCACCGCGACGCTCCCGAATAGCTCCGAGAGCTCACCTGCAGAGCGACGCCGGAGCAGGTCCATTTGAAAGAAGCGCTCCTGAGCGTGCAGAAAGCCGAGCGCGAGCGCCACGTCCGGACGCGTCTTTCCGGAGAGCGTCGGCACTCCGAGGTCGTCGCGATCGATCGTGACCGACGCCTGAAGCCGGGGAACGATCACGCTGCCTTCGAGCCGCGGCAGGCTGCCGGTAGCGAGTGCGTAGACGTAAAGGGCCACTCCGATCGTCACGGCGACGACTGCGACCGAAACGGTGGTGGCGGCCCGGATCAGGCGCGGACGGGAGCGGAAGCGGGACGGGGACGGGGACGGGTTCGGATCGACGCTCACGTGCGCTCCATTCTACCGATGCGACTCGGTCATTCGTGGGCGTAGGTTTCGGCGCCCATCAGGTGCAGCGACACGTAGGGCTCGTCACCGACGACCCAGGAGTCGTGACCGGGAGCGACATAGAAGACGTCGCCCGGTTCGAGTATGCGCTCGCTGCCATCGTCCATCTTCACGATCGCACGGCCCGAGACCACGACTCCCACGTGCTCGACGTCGCAGCTGGACTTGCCGAGGCCTTTGCCGACGTGCTCCGACCAGATCCAACCCGGCTCGTAGCGGGCGCGACCGATCGTCATCGCGCCGACCGTCACGACGTCGAAGCGGCCCTTTTCGAATTCGCGCCTGTCGTCAGCCGCGTCGAAACGTTTGACAACGGTGTCATTCATCTCATCTCCTCCAGCCGCTCGTCATTCCGAGCGAGATCAGCGCGGCTCGCGCGCCGAGGCAGCGGGCTTTCCGTGGCCGTCGATGCTGTTCGGCGAAGCGGGCCTCGGGATGGCGGCTTTCGAATCCGTGCCGCCGCGCTGGACGCCGCCCGGCCAAGCCGATGTGCGCGCCGTCTGGGCCGGCGCGCAGATCTGGCGGCTGCGGTTCTGGTGGTTCTGATGGCGCTTCCGAACATCCTCGTCCTCGACCTGCCGCTCTATATCTCGCTGCCGATGGGCGTGCTGGTCTACGCGCCGCTCGTCTTCGTCCTTTTGAGACTCGGCCTCTTCGCGGTCACGGCCGCGTACTTCGTCAGCGGCCTGCTCCTGGAGCGACCCCTCGTCTCCGATCCGAGCCACTGGATGATCGGCATGACGATCGCGACGTGGGCAGTGGTGGGCTTGCTCACCGCGTTCGCGGCGCGTTCCGCGCCCGGCGTACGACCGGAAAGCTCCGTGGGCGCTGTCCCGGTCGCCGCGAGCTGACGCCGAAGCTCAAGCCTCGCGCCCGTCTGCCGCTCGCCATGCCTCGAGGCAGCCGCGGGTCAGTACGAAGCTCGGGAACCTGAAGAACTGTTCCAGGAAGTTCCGCTTGACGAAGTTGCCGGCTCCTTCGAAGGGCAGCGGCGGGTTCGGCTCGCGCCTGTGACCGATACCCTGTGCGGCCAGGGACAAGACCGGTAGCACCGCGCAGGCGGCCGTCCACGTCCAGCGCCCCAGGGCCGCGCCCCAGACGGCCCCCACCACACCTGCCACGAAGAGCGGCACCATCACGAGGTGGATGGCGAGGTTCACGCGATCCTGGTGAAAGTGCGGGTAGCCCGGGCGCTCCGGTGTCTCGCTACTCATCGGTTCCTCTCACCGTCTCGTTCCAGGCGCTTCCCGAATGAGACGACATCGTCTTCAACGAATCCAAGTCGGGAGTAGAACGCGACGATATCCCGGTTGTCGCGACGAAGCTGGAGGTTCAGCTTCGGACAGCCCAACTCGCGTAGCCGACCCTCCACCTCGTTCATCATGGCGCGACCCAGGCCCGTACGTCGCCGCGCGGGGTCGACAGCGAGGTAGTTGACCCAGCCGCGATGTCCTTTCGTACCCGGCCATCACCACGGCCACGAGCTTCTCGTCGATGAAGCCGACGAGGAACAGCTCGGGCTGCACGCGTCGCTTGCCGGCGATGTCTTCTCTGGGATCGTTCCAGGGGCGCAGCAGGCCGCACCGCCTCCACAAGGCGACGACGCGCTCCTCGTCCTCCGGCTCGAACGGCCTGATCTTCAACGCTGCTCTCCCGTATCGAGCGGGCTTCGGCTCACAACGCGAGGCGAGTTCCTTTCTCGACGGCAACTTCGGAACCCTCCGCCAGCAGCGCCGAGTGCGGCTCGGCCCCGAGCGGATCCGCGAACGCCTCGCCGTAGAGGCTGGCGGCGTCACATTGGAGCTCCGCAGAAGCGATCGAGGCGATCCTCCAGCTGGGATGCTCGACCCGGTACTCGATCGTGTCGCCGTTGCGGAGGCTGGAGTAGCCCCAGTAGTGCTCGGCGATGAACTCTTCATGGCTTCCGGAGATGAGCGGGCGATAGCAGGAGGACGGCTCCACCATCAGGCGTTGATCGCGGCCCCGGAATCGCCACTTGTAGGAGACCGAGCGCGGGACCTGGGGATCTCCGCCGTGCAGGATCTCGTGGCCCATGGGGAGCGAGATGTAGTTCTCGTTGTAGAGCGTGCGCGCCGTCCACGCGATGGCCGCTCGCGGCACGATCTCCTTGACGAACACCACGGCACGCCTCAATCCATCCTGGGCTCTGCGTTTGACGTAGAAGCGGAGGTTGACCTCTTCGAAGTTCCTGTGGAACGGGATGGCGAGGCCGCGAACCCTGGTGTCGAGGAACAGGAAGCCGACCATGCTGACGAAGCAGCGGCCGTTCCAGGCGTCGATCTCGGTGCCATGTGGGACACGAGGCGCCAGGAGAGCCGGGTCGATCTCGTAGTTCAGCATCGCCAGGTGGCGCCACGCGGCCGTCAGGAAAGGTCGGGGCAAGAGGTGATGGGGTTCACGCGTTGGGGCGTTCGTGCCTCGGTTGATACACGCCCAGCTTGCCGCCGCCTGGCAGAGCCACTTGCGTCAAGAGACCCCAGCCCAGGTCCTGCACCTGCGAGCATGAGATGTCGCGCTCGTTCAGCATGACCACCAGTGCCTCGACGTCTTCACACATCAGATAGAGCTCGTGCACGTCGTTCTTCTCGGACGGATGCACGGCCACTTCCGCGGGCGGCAGGCCGAAGATGAGCCAGCCATCTCCCACGTCGACGTTCGGCAACTGAAGCACGTCCCGAAAGAAGGCCCGGTCCGCGTCCGGGTCTTTGCTGTAGATGATCGAGTGGGCTCCAGTGAACATGGCAGGGCCTCCCCTCAGGAATCGATTGTCGCAGTGCTGCCTCAGAGTGGTGCCCGGCCCGTCGCGCAGCGCCGGTTGCCACCTCGTTCGTCGACCGGTACCACCTCATTGTATTTCCAAGCTGCGTGGTGCGCTTCACCGAGATGTTTGCGAATCGCGGATGGCTGTGTCCGACCGATCGCCGTATCCTGGCGCTGGTGGCCTGTAACAGGGGATTCGATACCGCTGCGACCGCCGATGCATCCCGCCTGGCTGCGTCGCTCGTCGGTCAGATACTGCCGGTATTCTCCCTCTTCGGCTCCTTGCCATCCGGGCGCCTCGGCGCTCTCGCTGGCATCGATCTCCCTGTTACGGGCCACTAGGAGTCTGCGCGGCAGGAACGAAATCGGGTGAATGAGCGTTTTTGAAGTTATGGGAACGAGTTTCCGTCCGTACAGTCCTGACCGATCGAGTTTGTTTCCGTCGAATCCACGAGACTGGCTTCCGGAGGGTCATCTTTCGTTTTTCATCTCGGATACGGTGGAGGCGATGGATGTGCGTGCTTTCTACGAGCGCTACGAGGGCGATGGACGTCGGAACCGACGATTCGATCCTCGAATGATGCTGAAGGTTCTGATCTACGGCTATGCGACAGGGACGTTTTCGTCTCGTGGGATCGCGAAGAAGCTGGAAGAGGATGTCGCATACCGTTATTTGAGCGGAGGCAATTTCCCGGCACACCGGACGATCAGTGATTTCCGTTGTGACCATTTGTCCCAGTTTCGATCTGTATTCGTCCAAGTCGTGCGTCTGGCTCAAGAAGTGGGTTTGGTCAAGCTTGGGACGTTGATTCTGGATGGAACGAAGGTCAAGGCGAATGCCAGCAAGCACAAGGCGATGAGCTACGAGCGTATGAAGAAAACGGAGAAACAGCTCCGTCGAGAGATTCGGGCTATCACCGCTCTTGCGAAACAAGAAGATGCTGCGGAAGACGTCGAGTTTGGTCCTGATTTTCGTGGCGACGAACTGCCAGAAGAGCTGGCGCGCCGAGATTCACGGCTCAAGAAAATCCAAGCAGCGAAGGCACGTCTGGAGGCCCGTCAGAAGGAAGAAGATCAGCAGGCCGGACGTCGGCCAGGGGATGACAAGGAATCGAAGCGAGGGCCAAAGTTCAAAAGGAGATTTGGCGTACCTCCGGACAAGAAGCAGGACAACTTCACCGATCCCGAAAGCCGCATCATGAAGGATTCGAGTGGCTACCAGCAGTGCTTCAATGCCCAAGCCGCCGTCGACGAGAAATCGCAGCTGATCGTTGCGACCGGGTTGACCAACAACGCTGCGGATGTCGGTCAGCTCGAGCCGATGCTGAAAACGGCTCAAGCCAACACCGGTGAGAAGCCCAAGCGTGCCCTGGCCGATGCCGGCTACCGTTCCGAAAAGAACCTACTGCACTTGGAACGTACCGGAATCGACGGTTTCGTGGCTCTGGGGAGAGAAAAGAAAGACTCTCCACCAACGTCGAATTCGAAGCTCGAAGCGACGCTCCGCATGAAGGCGAAGCTCAAGACGAAACGTGGTCGCAAGTGGTACAAGCGGCGCAAACTCGGCGAACCGCCATTCGGATGGATCAAGGCTGTGCTTGGTTTCCAATCCTTCAGCCTTCGAGGGCTTGAGAAAACCAGCGCCTGTACCGCGCCCGGTTTCTTGGACACCAGTTTGACGATCTCGGGTTCGTTTGGCAGACGATCCCGAAAACGACGCACGAGGATGCCCCAGGATCGACGCGGCGGGGTGAGTCCATACCTGGGGTAGCCCCTCTTTGATGACCTCGAGGTTCACGCGGCCTTCCCCTGGCCGTGCTGGTCGCGGGCCTCGCGCGGGGTGAGGAATCCCAGCTTCTCGACGCGCCACTGCTGGTTGTAGCGCTTGACGAAGGCAGCCACGGCCTGGCGCACCTCCTCGAGGGTGTGGAAGACGCGGCCATGAATGATCTGTTCCTTGAGAGTCCGGATGAAACGCTCGGCCACTCCGTTGGTCTGCGGCTGTTCGACGAAGGCGAAGCTGGGCGTGATGCCCCAGAAACGCAGCTGGTTGAGGAAGTGGTCCGAGAGGTATCCCGTGGTCCATGCGCAGCTCGAGGCCACGAGCCACACCCGCCTCGACCGAGCCGAAGAGCTGCGTCAGCCCCATGGCGATGGGCTGGAGGGCCTCGTAGCGCGTCCCCTTCTTGCACACGTGGTAGCCGACGCACTCGCTGTTGAAGTGCTCGACGCCGACGAAGATCTAGCCCCAGCCGTCCTTTGCCGTGAGAACTCTCGCCCCGTCCGTCCCCCACATCAGGTTGGGCGCATCGGTTGTGATCGTCCCCTCGTGGAGCAGCCCCTCGCCCTGGCGTACCCGACGCGGCGACAGCAGGTGGTGCTCACGCATGATCCGCAGCACCCGCTTGCGCGACACGCGCACCTGGCGCAGCACCTTGAGCCGCGCCCAGACCTTGCGATGTCCTTCTCCTACGAACGGCGAGGCCGCCAGGTCCTCTCGGATCAGCCGCAACAGCTCCTCGTCAGACACCTTGGGCTTGGGACCACGTCGGCCAGCGCGGACCATCTCGGGAGCCGCCTCGCCGAGCTGGGAGTAGTAGCTCGAGCGGGCCAGCTTCCACACCCGGCACACCCGTTCCACCCCGTAGGCCCGGCCTGTCGCAGGGGAGATCGCCGCACTCATCGCCGCGACCTCCCGAAGGCCAAAGGGCGGGCCGCCCCGATCTTCTTCCGCAACAGCTCGTTCTCCATGCTGAGCTCGCCCACCCGCTTGACCGCCGCGTCCAGCTCCACCTTCAGCGGGTCGCCATTGCGCTCCCGCAGCGACTCGTCGATCCCGGCCATGGCTTGATCACGCCAGCGCTGCAGCCGGTGCATCTCCACGGACAGCTCACGAGACAGCGCTTCGAGTGACTCCCCGCGCAGCAGCCGCAGTGCGACCTCCCGCTTGCGCGCCACGCTCCAACGCTGCCCGGGACCCAAGGCGCCCACCACCGCGCCGCCGGTGGGCGAAACTCCGGTCGCCCTCCGGGCTCCCTCCGTCTCGCCCACCCCCTTCTTCCTCTCAGACCTCTTGCGCCTGACCTGCTTCATCGATCGAGTCTCCTTGAACAAGATGACTTTCCCTAGTTTCGTGTCCAAGAAAACCGGGTCCGCTTTAAGAAAACCAGCGCCGAGTGGAATCTCGTTTGCTTGGCGCTCAACCTCAGGAGACTCAATCAGAAGATGGTCTGGGTATGACCACCACCCGGCCTTGGATCCGCCCGTCCTTCCTCGCGAGCACTCGTCCGCGAGCCCACTACTGCCGTTTAACCCAGGCAAGATGATCTCTCGGGTCACAAGGCACGATGACACACCCGGGCTGAACTACTGCCGCGCAGACTCCTAGGCTGAAATCACCATGACACGAAGGAGCGACGACCATGGCCAAGTCCAGGAAGCGGACGGACCGGAAGTTCAAGACGCTCAACGTCAACCGCGGGAAAGGCGGCGTGCGAATCGATCTGGACAAGTACGAAGCCGTCAAGAAGGCGATCCTGCTCGCCGTGCCGCGCAACATGGAAGGGATCGCCTTCAAGGATCTTTCCCGTGCCGTGGCGGCGCGCGTGCCGAAGCCCTTGTTCAGGGGTGCGGCGGTCAGCTGGTACACGACGACGGTGAAGCTCGACCTCGAGGCGTCATCGAGCGCACGCCCAACGTCAAGCCCCAGCACGTGCGACGCATCAGCGCGGCGCGCGCCGCGGGGCGCAAGGCCAAGAAGAAGGCGGCACGCAAGGCCGCCAAGAAAACGCGGTGAAGCAAAGCGTGGTCTCGTAGAGCGAGACGGCCGCTAGCGGCGGACGAAGTCGTCGACCGGCGCCGGATACGGCGGCAGGGCGGCGAGCTCGCCAGGCTACTCTGTGACCGCGTACTCGTCGCCGTAGTACTTGCTCGTGATTCGCGTGTGGAAGCGGAGCGCCTCGACGGGCTCGTAGCGCGGCTCGCCCGTCCCGGGAAGCACCTGCAGCACCTCGTCCTCCCACAGATACACGTTCATAGGAAAGGAGGTCCGCGCCCGATCGCGCAGGGCGGGATCGCGAGGCGGGCTGACGCGGTGGGTGGTCGACGGGAAGATGTCGTTGCTGATGCGCTGCATGTAGTCGCCCGTGTTCAGCACGATGGCGTCGGGAGGGGCCTCGAGGCGGACCCATTTCATGTTGCGGCGATTCAGCACCTGCAATCCTTCGACGCGCGGCGCCGGCAGCAGAGTGAACAGATCGACGTCCTCGTGGCCGAGCAGCCGTGCCGCTTTTTCGCTCTCGGCGTCTCCCGGGACGGGCGGGTAGTAGTTGAGGCGCAGCCCGAAGTTCGTGCCCGTCAAGGCACGATCGAGATGATGGGGATCACAACCGAGCGACAGCAGCATCGCCTGCGCGATGGGGTGGATGAGTCTCTCCTGGGCTCGACACAGCTCACGGAAACGAGCTTCCAGCTCCGGCCGCGGCCAGAAATCCCCGGTTCGTGCCGCGCCGTCTCCAGTCATGTCGAACGCACGTCGACAGAAAACCCAGCCCTCGACGAGGTCCGGGTGGATGTCGCTCGTCTCTCTGATGGGGAAGTAGCCCTGGTTGACGGAGCCGTGGCGCTGGCCGCGGAACCTCAGCTTCTCTTCGAGGCTGGTCTCCGTGAAAAGACGCTCCGTGTCCACATGCGCCCGGTCGTGAAGGGAGGAGTCGACTCCGTGGTCGACCAGGATCGCGAAGCCGATCTCCCGGAGCGCGTCTCCGAGCTCCCGAGCAAAACCCTTCTTGTCGGCCTCGGAACCCGCGATAAAGCGGGACAGATCGCACGCCTTCACCTCGTAGTCATCGTCGAAGGCCTCGCCGTGGTCCGATTCCCGCCAGGTGGTAGCTCTGCGGCTTGTGGACCTGATCGTGGTGGATGAAGTCCCGGTTGGTGGCGTCGACGTCCTTGGCCTGGCTCATGAGATCGGGGGCAGGATAAACCGCCTTCACCCCGGATGTCGGGTGCTACTCTCGCCCGATGCCGGTGCACCTCGAAGGAAGCTGTTTCGTCAGCCAGCTGCGGGAGGGGAATCCCGTCGAGAGTGATGGATGGCGCGAGTGGCCCCGCATCGGTCGCGCGTCGGGCGCCAGCGCCATCTCCTTGCGCGTGCTGGAACTGCGGCCGGGACAGGCGGTCGGCTGGACGAATCGGGGCTTCGAGGAAGTCCTCTACGTGCTAGAAGGGAAGGGCACCGTCGTTGTCGACGGGCAGGATTGCGAGGTCTCTGCGGATCACGGCGCCCATCTGCCAGAAGGCGCCCGCGTCGCGCTCAGGGCTGAAGCGGATCAGGGTTCGGACCTCGTCGTGATCAGCTCGCGCTGCCCCGAGCCGGCGACCGTGGTCGCGGTGGAGGAGCCTTGCACGGTTCCAGTCGGCGGTCCGCGCCGCCGATCGCCCGTCGCCCCGCTGCGAGACCAGCAGCGCAGGACGAGCGCCGATCGCTGGTACTGCGAGCTGATCAACCCGCGCTGGGGCAGTGCGGTGACTCAGTTCGTCGGCGCGATTCCACCCGGACGGGCACCGGACCACTATCACGAGTACGAGGAGGTCCTCTGTATTCTGGCGGGCGAGGGTCGCATGTGGGCCGGCGACCGCAGCACGACGATCGCTCCGGGCTCGTGTATCTATCTGCCCCGCCAGCAGACCCATTGCGTCGAGAACACGGGTTCGCGCGAGCTTCGCCTGCTGGGCGTGTTCTACCCTGCGGGTAGCCCCGCGGTGCGCTACAAGCCTGAGAGCGAGGACACTACACGAGGTTCCTGAGCAGGAACCAGAGGTTGGCCGGCCGCTCGGCCAGTCTCCGCATGTACCAGGGGAACCAGTCTCGGCCGTAGCTGATCAGCACCCGCGTTCTGTGGCCCCGCTCGGCGTAGCCGCGCAATGCGGCGGTCTGGATTCCGTAGAGCGTCTGGATCTCGAAGTCGCCTGCCGCGACACTCCATTCGCGGGCGTGTTCCACCACAGCATCGATCAGCCCGATGTCGTGCGAGGCGAGCGCGAGCTTCGCTCCCTGGGCGCGCGCCTGATCGGGCAACAAGCGCCTGGCCTGCTCGAGGAGGGCCCGGTCGACGTCGCGTTTGCGTGGGTAGGCGACCGAGGCGCTCTCGCGATAGGCGCCTTTCACGAGGCGGATCCACGGTGCCAGCGGCAGCTCCTCGAGGTCCCCGGTGGTGCGAAAGAGGTGGGACTGAAGGCAGATACCGACGCTGTCTTGCCGCTCGCGCGCGTAGCGGTAGAGCTCCAGCGTCGCGTCCGTATGGGCGCTCCTCTCCATGTCGACCCAGAGGAACCCCTGTTTCGCTTCGGCGCTTCTGGTCAGCGCGCAGAGCCGGTCGCGTGTGCGTGCGCGATCGAGGTCGAGGCCGAGGTGGGTCAGCTTGACCGAGACGTGCGCCTCCAGCTTCCTGTCGGCCGCTCGCTCGACGACCTCCTGGTAGCGACGCAACGCGCCGTCGGCCTCGGTGTTCGTCTCGACGTTCTCGCCCAGCTGGTGGAAGACGCTGGCGCTGCCCCGGCCGATCAGCTCACTGGCAGCGCGCAACGCGGCGTCGAGATCCTCTCCTGGCAGGAAGCGGCGCACGGCGCGCCGGGTGAAGGCACGCTTCTGCGCCTGCGTGCCGATCCAGCGCTGAGTCGAGGCCCAGAGGAGCAGTGACCGTAGCGGAGACATCGACGCCCTTCAGATGCCGATGCTGATCTCGGCGGGTCGCGGCCGGCGTGCTCGACAGACAAGAACCACGCGGCCAGCAACGAAACGCCCCCAGGACGTCGGCCGACCGACGTTGCTGGGGGCTATGTAGAAGAGAAGCTGGGCCCGGGCGTGCCCGGGCCCTCTCTCCCGCCTAGTTGACGAAGTCCTTGAGGTTCTTCAGGGCGCGAAGCTTCACGACCTTGCGAGCGGGCTTTGCCTTGATCATGATCTTCTCGCCCGTAAAGGGGTTGACGCCCGGACGGGCCTTGGTCGCGGGCTTCTTCGTCACCGTGACCTTGGCGAGTCCAGGGATTGTGAACAGTCCGTTCTTCCTGAGATCCAGTGCGATCATCTGGTGAAGCGCGGCGAACACGTTCCCAGCGTCCTTGCGGGAGATCCCCACAGCCTCGGCTATTTGCCGCTCGACTTCGCTCTTCGTGCGGGGTTTGGTCGCCGACGGGATCTTGAATTCGTTGCTCTTGGCTGCCACTTAGGGTTTTTCTCCTTGGTTATGGGGTGACTGCTGCCTGACCTATCGACCCTACTGGAGCCGAAGGACGTGTCAGCCTAGGTCCAACTCGGGCGTGGTTGCAATAAAATATCGCCCCGAATGGCTGTTTTTCGCTATTTTTTCAGGGTTTTTCTGTCAGCGATGTCCGGAGGGCTGCCGACGGGACCCGAGTGGGGCTCGCGGGTCCCGTCGATTGGGTCTAGAAACGAGCCGGGCGGCAGGTGGCGGCGTGTGCCGTCCACGGCTCCTGAGTCGATCCCAGGACGATGTCGTACTGTTCGGAGAAATCGTTGACGTCCTTCACGGCGACCTCGTCCTCCGGTGGGCCGACGGCGGCGCAAAGGCCGATTTCGCGCAGCTGCTCGGCGACCCGCTCCGCGTAGCTGCCATCATTGATGACCCGGCTTCCGCTGAACAGCTCGGGGCGGAGAGCTCGGACGGCGGTCTGCGCCTTGGCCACCTGGTCTACGAAGACCTCGACGTCTTCCTTGCGGCAGCAGCCGAAGACGCCTGGGCTGGTCTCGGGACCGCCACATTCAGACATCGCAGGAAGCGTGCACTGGGCTATCGGCGTGGGGGTCGGCTCCGGAGTTGGGGCCGGCGTGGATGGCGTCGTGGCCGTGGCGCCGGAGGGGCTGTCCGTCGAGCAAGCGACACCGGCAATAGATGCGGACAGAATGAGAGCACCGAACAGTCGCGGCATGCGTTTGACGCCTCCTTGAGGAAATCGACCCCAAAGTCGCACGGGGTCACAAAAATCGGGCGAGTCTAGCAAAAGCGGCTGGCGCCCCGCAATCAGCCGCGGAGCAGCTCCAGGAGGGCCTGCTGGGCGGCCTCGACCTCCTGGTCCGTATTGAAGAAATGGGGCGAGATGCGCACGACCCCGGGGCGCGCGTCGACGAAGACGCGCCGCCGGGCCAGCTCCTCGACGAGTCGCTCCGGGTCGGAGCTCGCCATCATCACCGACGCGCCGCGCTCGGCCGCGACCACGGGACTCTTCAGTGGCAGCCCGTTCTCGAGGGCGAAGTCGACGAGCGCCTGAGTGCGCCGCCGGGACTCCTCGGCGATGCAGCCCACCCCCACCTCCTCGATGATCTCGAGGCCGGCGAGCGCAGAATACAAGCCGGGAATGGGTGGTGTGCCTTGAGCGAAGCGCCTCGCTCCATCCGCCAGCCGGATCCGCCCGGGCGCGAAGTCGAATGGCGCGTCGTGAGCGATCCAGCCCGTCATCCGGGGCCGCAGCTGCCGTCCCAGGTCCTGCCTGACGTACAGATAGCCGCAACCGGGGCCGCCGCACAGCCACTTGATGGTGCCGCCGACGGCGAAATCTACACCCCATGACGCGACTTCCAGAGGCAGCGCGCCGGCGCTCTGGTAGGCGTGAGAGAGGACGACCAGCGAAGTCGTCTCGTCGATCCGCTCGATGAGTTGCTCGATCGGCGTGCGGATCCCATCGTCAGTCGCAACGATCGTGAGCTGTGCGCCCAGCCGCTCCTGTTCTCGCCAGATGTACTCGGTCGTGGGGAACTCGAGGCCGCTCGTCACGATGCCCGGTCGCTCGGCGTAGTCGAGGCACGACGCGACCGTCAGCATCGCGGACGAGGCGTTGGGCTGGACCTGGACGGTATCCTCGGGAGCGCCGATCAGTCGACCGATCGTGTCTCCCAGCCTGCGCGACAGCCCCCACCACTCCGCCTGCCAGGCGTTCGAGTCGGCATGCCCGCGCCACAGCTCGAGATAGCGCTGGAGCCACACCTCCGCCCGCCTCGGCATCGGCCCCTGACTGTGGCTCAGAAGATAGGCGCCGGAGCCGAGGCCTGGGAACTCCTCGCGGCGTCGATCGAGCAACGGCATGGCGCCAATTGTCGCAGGGGCGGCGACTAGAATGCCCGACATGGCGACCGCGGCGAAGCAGGTTCGGCAGTTGGTGATGCTGATCGAGGAAGCGTATAGGCGCCAGGCATGGCATGGTCCCAATCTGCGCGGCGCGCTCCGGGGCGTGTCGGCCACGCTCGCGGCCTGGCGACCCGGGCGCGATCGGCACAACATCTGGGAGCTGGCCGTCCACGCGGCGTACTGGAAGTATGCGGTGAGACGTCGACTCACTGGAGAGAAGCGGGGTAGCTTCGCCCTCGCGGGTAGCAACTGGTTTCCGAGATCGGATGGCAAGGACGAGGCGGCGTGGCGCGCCGACCTCCGGCTCCTCTCAGCCGAGCATCGAAGGCTCCTCGATTGCGTGGGAACGCTTCGGGACGGCGACCTCTCTCGCGTGGCGAGTCCCGGGAAGACGCGCTTCGAGGTGCTGCTGCGCGGCGTCGCGTCCCACGACGTCTACCACGCGGGACAGATCCAGATGCTCAAGCGCCTCGCACCGAAGCGACTTCGGGGCTAGTGGGTGTCGGCGCCGATCTGGAGACCGTCCCCGGATCGCGTTCAGAGTGCGCGCCTCACCGGCTTCCTCCAGGACGTCGCGCGTGACGATCCGGCAGTGGTGGATTTCGCGTCGCTCTACGACTGGTCGATCGCTCATCCGAGCCGCTTCTGGGAACGCGTCTGGCAGAGCTTCGATGTCGTGGCTGGCGCCCCATACGAAGAAGTCCTCGACGACGAAGCTCGCATGCCCGGGGCGAGCTGGTTTCGCGGGGCGACGCTCAACTTCGCTGAGAACCTGCTGCGTCACGCTGATGAGTGGCCGGCGATCGTGTCCTGGAACGAAGCGGGGCGCCAGCGCGAGCTGACGTACGCGACGCTGCGGCGCGAGGTGGCGTGTGTCGCCCAGGGCCTTCGCGCGGAAGGTGTGCGGCCCGGCGACCGCGTCGCCGGCTTCATGCCGAACATCCCGGAGGCGGTCGTGGCGATGCTGGCGACGACGAGCCTCGGCGCGACGTGGTCGTCCTGCTCTCCCGACTTCGGCGTCAAGGGCGTTCTCGACCGGTTTGGTCAAATCGAGCCGCGCGTTCTGTTCACGGCGGACGCCTACCTCTACGCCGGGAAACGGCACGATTCGCTGGCCAAGGCGGCCGCGGTCGTTCGAACCATCGGATCGATCGAGCGGGTCGTCGTCGTGCCGTACATGAGCGAGGCGCCCGATCTCGGTTTCAGCGATCGAGCGGTTCTGCTCGGCGACCTGAAGCCGGCCGATCCTGTGGAGCTACGCTTCGAACGGCTTCCCTTCGACCACCCGCTCTACGTCATGTACTCGTCCGGGACGACGGGTCTGCCGAAGTGCATCGTCCACGGCGCGGGTGGGACGCTGCTTCAGCACCTGAAAGAGCTGGGGTTGCACACGGACCTGCGGCGCGACGAGCGCATCTTCTATTTCACGACGTGTGGTTGGATGATGTGGAACTGGCTGGTCAGCTCACTCGCTCTCGGGGCGACACTCGTGCTCTACGACGGCTCGCCGTTCGAGCCGCGTCCCGACATCCTGATGGAGATGGCCGAGCGCGAGCGCGTCAGTGTGTTCGGAACGAGCGGGAAGTATCTGGCGCTGCTTGAGAAGGAAGGCGTTCGCCCGCGGAAGGGCCGCAACCTGAAATCGCTACGGGCGATTCTGTCCACAGGCTCGCCACTCACTCCCGAGAGCTACGACTACGTGTATCGGCACGTCAAAGAAGACGTTCAGCTCGCGTCGATCACGGGCGGGACGGATCTGATCTCGTGCTTTGCCCTCGGCAACCCGATCGGTCCCGTCTACCGGGGTGAGCTCCAGGCCCGCGGACTGGGCATGAAGGTCGAGGTGTTCGATGCCGATGGCCGCTCCATCGTGGGCGAGAAGGGCGAGCTGGTCTGCACGAAGCCGTTCCCTTCCATGCCGGTGGGCTTCTGGGACGATCCGGACGGAGCGAAATACCGGGCGGCCTACTTCGATTTCTACCCGGGGGTCTGGCGTCACGGCGACTGGGCCGAGATCACGGCGCACGGCGGTGTCGTCATCCACGGCCGCTCGGACGCCACGCTCAATCCAGGCGGCGTGCGGATCGGGACCGCCGAGATCTACCGGCAGGTCGAGCAGCTCGACGACGTCCTCGAAAGCATCGTGATCGGGCAGGAGTGGGACGAGGATGTGCGGATCATCCTCTTCGTTCGCTTGCGCGACGGCGTGTCGCTCGACGCCGAGCTGTGCGACGCGATCCGCAGCCGCATCCGGCGCGGGGCATCGCCCCACCACGTCCCCAGAAAGATCCTGCAGGTGGCCGACATTCCGAGGACGCTCAGCGGCAAGATCAGCGAGCTGGCCGTGCGCGCCGTGGTGCACGGCCGGCCCGTGGAGAACCGGGAGGCGCTCGCGAATCCGGAGTCGCTCAACGAGTACCAGGATCTCGAGGAGCTGCAGACGTAGCAACGACCAACGGGCCACGGAGGCACAGACATCACCGCGAACGACTCGCGTCGCATGAGCCTGTGCGAGAGGTGCCGCCTTCTAGGGCAGGCGTCTCTTGGTGAACGTGATACCAAGAGTAGCGGTTTCGAACGGGGTGATCCGTTCAGCCTAAGCGAGAGGTACCGCGTAGGGCGGGCCTCTTTGGTGAACGTGATACTAGTGGCCTGTAAACGAGGATTCGAAACCGTCAGACCGCCGATGCATCCCCGCCCGCTGCGTTGCTCGTCGGTCGAATACTCCCGGTATTCTCCGCTCCTCTCGCCTTGCGGATCGGGGCGCCTCGACGCCCTGACCGCTTCCGACTTCTCGCTTACGGGCCAGTAGGAGCAGCGGTAGAACCGCTGCTCCTGGTCAGCGTGGCCTGCCCCGAAGCGGTGCCCGAGCGGCCCTCAGCGTGGCCCACCTCGAAGCGGTACCCGAGCGACCCTCGGCGTGGCCTGCCCCGAAGCGGTGCCCGAGCGACCCTCAGCCGGTGAGCAGGATCATCACTCCGGCGACCGCCACGAAAGCGCCCGCCAGGCCGCGCCAACTGACACGCTCGCCCCGAAAAACGACGACGGCTGGTATCACGAGGATCGGCGAGATCGCCATGAGGCTCGCGGCGACACCGCTGGCGATGTGCTTCACGGCCAGCAGCGACAAGGAGACGCCCAGGAACGGACCGAAGAATGCCCCGATCGACGTGTAGAGGATCGCGCGGCGGTCGGAAAACGCCGCTGCCACCCGGTTCCACCAGCCGAGCGCTTGAAACACGGCGGCGAAGCCGACGATCCCGGCGACGACGCGGATCTGAGTCGCGGCGAAGGGGTCGTAGTCCTGCATGCCAAACTTCGAGAGGACCAGCCCTCCACCCTGCCCGGCGGCGCCCCCAAGCGCGAGCATCAGGCCCGTGAGGGTCGGCTGCTGTGGGTGATCTAGCGAGCCGCGATCGAGGGGGACCTCTGGGCGCCGTTCGATCGAGGCCCAGCCCACCCCGAGCATCGTGAGACCCATGCCGAGAAGATCGCTTGCTTCCAGCGTCTCGCCCAGCAGTAGGAAGCCGGCCATCGCCGCGAACGCGGGAGCGAGAGACATGACGAGAGCCGAGAGCCTCGGGCCAAGCACGACGAACGCACGGAACAGACAGAGATCGCCGAAGGTGAATCCCACCAGGCCGGAGATCGAGAGCCAGATCCATTGGTGTGGACTGGCGTCGAGGGGAACTGCCCACCCATGAGCGAGCCAGCCGAACGCACCCAGCAGGCCGACGGCGATCGCGAGCCGGATCAGGTTGACCGTCAGCGAGCCGATGCGGCTGCCGGCAGCGGAGAACGCGAGCGCGGTGAACGTCCAGCGCACGGCCGTACCGAGGGCCGCGATCTGGCCGACCATCTCCTGGGGCAAGGTTCTAGGGCCGTGACCGGGACAACGCGCGCTCGATCCCGCTCGCGAGGTCCGTGGCTCCTTCGCCCATGATGTCCTCGTGCTTCGACTGAATCTCGTCGACGGCGATCGCGGCCGGCCAGCTTCGCACCGCGGCCTCGAAGAGCTCGAGTGCGAGGCGGGGCGGTCGGTCGGGTCGCGTCGCGGCGTCCGACGCCGTCGCGGTCGTGAGGGGTGGTCTGGGCATGCTCGGACGCGAAGGGCTCGCCGCCGGGAGTCTGACAGGGGGCCGACGAGACGGTCAATCCTACTCGGCTCGGAGCGAGACGAGCGGGTCGACGCGGCTGGCACGTCGAGCCGGAACGTAGCAGGCGGCCAGAGCGGTGATGCCGAGCAGCCCCGCTACGCCTACCAGAGTGACCGCATCACCGGAGGCGACGCCGAAAAGCAGGCTCTCGAGCGCGCGCGAGGCGAAGAGCGATCCGACGATGCCGAGGACCAGAGCGGCGGCGACGAGCCCCATGCCGCGCGCCAGAACGAGCTTCACGACGTCGCGCGGCCCGGCCCCGAGCGCGAGCCGGACGCCCATCTCCCTCGTCCGCTGGGCCACCGAGTACGAGAGCACGCCGTAGACACCCCCCATCGCGAGCGTCAGAGCGACGGCCGCGAACAGCAGCAGCAGCCGGGTGCTGAAGCGCCTCTGGTCGAGGGAGCGGTCGAGCGCCGCGTCGGCCGTCGTGACACCGAACAGAGCGACCTCCGCATCGAGCTCGCTGAAGTGCCGGCGAATCGTAGGCAGGATCGCCATCGGATCGGCCTCGGCACGCACGATGAGCGTCACGTTGCCGAGCGGGTTCTGATGCAGCGGCAGGTACATCGCCGGCGGCACCCTCGCTGCGAGACCCTGGAAGCGGATGTCGCCGACCCGCCCGACGATTTCGCGTGGAGCGCCGAATACGTTGATGCTCTGCCCGACGGGTGGGTCGTCCGGGAAGTGGCGCCTGACGAAGGAGTCGTTGACGATCGCGACCAACGGGCCGTCTGAGGTGTCGAAGGCCGTGAACGAACGCCCCTCCCGAACGGGAACGCCCAATGTCGCGAAGTAGTCGGGGCTCACCGGCCTGAAGTACGCCTCTTCCTGCTCGCCGGCGGGGGGCTCAGGACTCCCCTCCACCGTGACTCGCGTGGTCCACCCGGGCGACGTCGGTCCGTCCTGAGCGAGCGCGAACGCGGCGACCCCCGGAGTGGCTTCGAGACGTTCGATCAGCTCATAGGTGAGAGCGTTGTATTCGGGCCAGTGGTGGACCGGCCACCGCCCGGGGAACGGGTACCTGGACCCGCCCAGCTCGAAGTTCGCGATGAGCACCTTCCCGGTCTCGAAGCCGGGCGTCACGTTCTGGAGGTTGGCGAGGCTCTTGACCAGCAGGCCGGCGCCCACGACCAGCACCACTGCGAGCGTGACCTCGGCGACGAGCATCAGCTGCCGGGTCGTCGCACGACCCCCCGACGCGGAGTGGCCGCCCTCCGCGAGGTCGTCTCTCGGCGAGCTGCGGATGGCCCGCAGTGCGGGAAGGATGCCGAAGACGAGCCCGGTCAGCACGGAAGCGGCGAGCGCGAACCCGAGCACACCCGTATCGATCGAGATGCTGGCGAGCCGCGGCAGCGAGCTCGGGCCGTTCGCCTTCAGCACCCTCACGCCGACGACCGCCAGCAGCACACCCGCCGCGCCGCCGACGAAGGCCAATACGAAGCTTTCGGTGACGAGCTGCCTGGCGATGCGGGAGGCGCTCGCTCCCAATGACTGACGGATCGCCAGCTCGCGAGCGCGCGCCAGACCGCGCATCAACGAGAGGTGCGCCACGTTTGTGCAGGCGATCAGCAGGACGAGTCCGACGGCGCCGAAGAGCATCATGAGCGCCGGCCTGACATCCCCGACGATCTGCTCGTGGAGCGGCACGACCACCGCCCCTCGTCCCAGGTTGTCGTCCGGATGGAGCTTCTCGAACCGCGCCATGATCGCGGTCATCTCTTTCTGAGCGTCTGCGACGCTGACCCCGTTTTCGAGCCGGCCGAAGACGAGCAGCATGTGGCGGCCCCGGACGTTCTCGTTCTCGGCAATCGCAAGGGGTTCCCAGATCTCCTGGTCGATGAGGCCGTCGAGACCGGCTTTCCCGGGCATGACGCCGACGACGATGAACGGGTCTCCGTCGACGGTGATCGAGCGGCCCAGGATGTCGGGGTCGGCGCCAAAGCGGCCACGCCACAGCGATTCGCTGAGCAGCACGACCCTGTCCCGGCCCGGCGTCTGTTCTTCGGGTGCGAAGTCGCGCCCGAGGAGCGGGCGCACGCCCAGGGTCGTGAAGAACGACGCCGAGATGCGAGCGCTCCGCATGCGACTCGGCTCGTCCCCGCCGATGGTGCGGTTCACGCGCGAGCGGGCGGCGAGACTTTCGAAGGAGCGGCTCCGCTCGAGCCAGTCGACGAAGTCGGGAGCCGACGCCCCCTCGAACGAGGTCCCGCGGATGCGATCGTTCTGCCAGACCACGACGAGGCTGTCGGGGTCGGGATACTGGAGCGGGTTCAGCACGACGGCCTGCACGACGCTGAAGAGAGCGACGTTCGCGCCGATGCCCAGGGCGAGGGTGCCGACCGCGATCGCCGTGAAGCCCGGACGGACGGCGAGGTTGCGGAGCGCGTAGCGGACGTCCTGCCAGAGGCTCTTCACGATCGACTCTCCCGCGGTTGAAGGGGCGCGGCCGCCGCGGTTCGCCCCGAGGAAGTGGCGGCCGACGCCGAGCGCCTGCCGCCAGTACCAGAGCCGGGCTCGGATGGGTGTGCCGGCGCGTGCCTGCCAGCCCTCGTGAAGGTCCCCGAGCAAGCCATCCCGCAAGGCCCTGGTGGCGAGGAGACGCACGAGGCAGGCCTCGACCAGGCGGGGAGGGCCCGAGTGACGAGCGCTCACGGTTGCTGCAACCGCTCCTCCAGTCCGTGCCATAGGCTGAGCAAGGCGGCGCGGCTCTCACGCAGCGCCCGCAGGCCCGGAGCAGCGACCCTGACGTAACGACGGGGTCGGCCGCCCCGGTTCGCGCTCGGATCCCCGAGGCTGGTGCGGATCAGGCCCTTTCCCTCGAGTCGGTCCAGGGTGACGTAGAGAGCGCCGCGCGAGACCTTCCGCCCAGTGCGGGCCTCGATCTCCTCGGAGACGCTTGCCCCGTAGGCGTCGTCACCGAGCTGCATTGCTGCCAGCAACACGACCTGTTCGAACTCGCCGAGGTACGCCATCAATCACACAATGTAGGCATTGAGGGGTGTGTGTCAAGTGTTGCGGCCTCGCTTGAACGGCAGCCACGGAGGCACGGAGCCACGGAGAACGCACGCAGAAACGGCTGGGCTCCGCTAGCAGTCCGTGGTGAAAGTGCCCTTTGAGCGGGCCTTACGTGACAAGTGCATGTCTTAGTGTTCGTGCATGGCGATGGGCAAACATAAGAAACGTCAAGAGGCGTTGTGGGTGCCGACGAGCGATCTGCCGCGGAGCCCTGGGCATCCTTTCTATTCGCGTTTGAATAGAGCGCTGGAGTCCGAGGGCTTCGACAGATTCGTGGAATCGCGATGCCGCCGGTTCTATGCGGCGGTTCTGGGGCGTCCGAGCCTGGCCCCTGGACGCTACTTTCGGCTCTTGCTGGTGGGGTACTTCGAGGGCCTGGACTCCGAGCGTGGGATGGCGTGGCGTGCAGCGGACTCGCTTGGGGTGCGGAGCTTCCTGGGGCTTGGGTTGGAGGAGCGGGCCCCGGAACATTCGACGATCTCGCGGACCCGGCGGCTGATCGACTTGGAAACCCACCGTGACGTGTTCACCTGGATCCAAGAGCGCCTGGCGCAGACGGGTCTTCTGAGCGGAAAGACGATTGCGATCGACGCGACGACGCTGGAAGCGAACGCGGCGATGCGGAGCATCGTGCGTCGGGATACCGGAGAGACCTACCAGGAGTTCTTGAAGCGTCTGGCGAAGGCGTCTGGCATTCGCACGCCCTCTCGGCAAGCGCTGGCGCGGCTGGATCGGCGGCGCAAGAAGAAAGGCTCGAACGAGGAATGGAAGAGTCCGGCGGATCCGGACGCGAAGATCGCCAAAATGAAGGATGGTCGTACCCATCTGGCCCACAAAACCGAGCAGGCCGTGGACCTGACGACGGGGGCGATCGTGTCGGTGACGGTCCAGGGCGCGAACCAGGGCGACACGAGCACGCTGGGCAAGACGCTCAAGGACGCCGAGACTCAGATCGAGCGCGTTCAGAAGCGGACCCGTGCTTGCCATCCCGGAGGCCTGCAGGAAGTGGTTGGCGACAAGGGTTACCACTCCACTGCGGTTCTCCAGGAGTTGGACGCTGCGGGGCTGCGTGCGTACATATCCGAACCCGACCGTGGTCGTCGGCGATGGCGGGGCGACACCGAGAGCCGTGGCCTGGTGTACGCGAACCGTCGGCGAAGCGGCGGGGCACGAGGTCAGCGTCTGCACCGCCTCCGAGGAGAACGGGTGGAGCGACCCTTCGCTCATCTCTACCGAACCGGCCGCATGAGACGCACGCACCTTCGCGGTCACGAGAACATCCTCAAACGGGTGCTGGTCCACAGCGGTGCCTTCAATCTCGGGCTGCTGATGCGCCAGATCGTCGGAGTCGGGACGCCGAGGGGCCTGCAGGGCCGGCTCCATGACCTTCTGGCACAGCTCCTTCACCTCTGGAACCGCCTGACGGCCATCACAACGGCTCCTACCAACCACGAACAGCTCTCGCACAATGCCCGCCACTCAGCTCCGTCGCCCCTCCATCGCCGCCTCGGAAGGGCTTTAACCACGGACTGCTAGGCAGGTACAGGCGAAGCCCGAACCGACTCTACTGGCCGGCCGTTGCCGTCCGCCCGAGCGAGAGGTACCGCGTAGGGCAGGCCTCTTTGGTGAACGTGATACCAGGAGCAGCGGTCGAGATCGATGGCGTTCCGTCCAGCCCAAGCGAGAGGTGCCGCGTAGAGTGGGCCTCTTTGATGAATGTGATACCGAGGTCAGCGGTGGTAACCGCTGCCCTTGGTCAGCGTGGCCCACCTCGAAGCGGTACCCGAGCGCCCCTCAGCGTGGCCTGACCCGGAGCGGTACCCGAGCGCCCCTAGAGGCCGATCTCTTCGTCGGGGAGGTACGTGTCTTCGGCGGCCGCTTCCTCGCGCTTCCAGAACATCGCGACCAGGCCGAACTCGCTGGAGAACTCGACCGGAGGCGGCATGAGTTGCATCATGAGGTGCAGCGGGGGGCGGCCGGCCGCCACCAGGTCGAACTCGATCTGCTTCGACTCAGAGAGGCCGGCGATCGTCTCGGCAAGCTCGGCGTTGCCGCCAAACAACTCGAGCATTGGACGCTCGAGTGTGTCGGCGGGGCTCATGCGCAGCATCTCGAGGGCGCGCTCGTTGGCGAACGAGACCCGCTGCTCCCCGTCCGTCGTGATCACCGCGACGCTGAGCGCGTTCAAGATCATCTCGCCGAAGCGGCGACGTTTCTCGAGGCTGTTGAGGGCGTCGATCAGCTCGGCGGTGCGTTTCTCGACGAGCTGCTCCGCCTTCTCTTGCGCCGCCTCGAGCTCGCCCGCGCGAATCCGGTCGGTGGCGTCAGTCTGGATCCCGACCCAGTGCGTCAGCCGCCCGGTGGGGTCGCGGATCGGCGCCATCGCCAGCTCGTTCCAGAAAGACGTGCCGTCCTTTTTGTAGTTCTTCAGGACGGCCCGCGCTTCCCGCCCGCGCAGCATCGCCTCGCGCAGGCGCGCCATCTGAGTCACGTCGGTTTCCGGACCCTGGAGCATGCGCAGGTTGTGGCCCAGAATCTCGTGCTTCGTGTAGCCGGTCATGCCGGCAAAGGCCCGGTTGACGAAGATGGCCGGGTACTCGGCGGAGCGGGCGTCCAGAATCGTCAGGCCGTTGCCGGCGGCCTCGAACGCGCGGCGCAGTAGCGTCAGCTCGGCATCCACCAGGCGGCGCTCGCGCGCACCTGGCCGCACAGGCTGATGCCGTCAATCACGTCGAGGCCCACGTCGAGGACCGCCAGGTCCAGCTCGGTCTGCTTTGCGATGTGCAGCGCCTCGGCACCGTCTCGGGCGGTGAGGACCGTGGCTCCCGTGTGGTTGGCGACCTTGGTCAGGAACTCCAGGGTCTTCTGATCGGTGGCGGCGACGAGCAGAGTGTGCGCGCCCTCGCGGTCAGGCGGCGCGGTCCTGACGTGCGCTTCGCTGGGGATTTCGGCCGTCGCGTCAGTCGGCCTCTCGCGTCGCTCGGCCGGCACCTAGTACTCTGATCCGCAATTACGGTTGCATTCGAACGCCGATGCATCCCGTCTGGCTGCGTCGCTCATCGGTCAAATACTCCCGGTATTTTCCCTCTTCGGCTCCTTGCCATCCGGGCGCCTCGGCGTTCTCGGTGCGACACCGTATTTACGGATCAGAGTACTGGTGAGCATCGCGCTTTCCTGCCGCCGTCGCAACCGCGCTCGGGGAGGCGTCGAATAGAATGGAGCTGTCCAGCGAGGTCGTCGATGTCGAAAGCCCGATTCCTACCGGCCCTCGCTCTGCTCGCGGCGCTGGCTCCCGGGAGCGCCCTGGCGGCCGTCCGCACCCCCCGGCTCCAGGCCCTGATGAACCGGAACCCTGTGCGGGCGCAGCTCGTCTGGGTCTTCTTTGCGGATCGGGGCGCCGTCCCGCAGGCGAGGCTCGGCGAGGCGCGCGCACAGCTCACAGCGCGGGCAACGGCACGCCGGGTGCAGCGAGCCGGCAGGGGTGTGGAGTTGGCGGATCTGCCGCCCATGCCGGAGTATGGCCGCGGTGGAAGGGAGGGTTAGCCGCGTGCGTCACGTCTCACGCTGGTTCAACGCGGTCTCCGTCGAAGCGACGAACGCCCAGATCGCCACGCTGGACGAGCTGCCTTTCGTGGCGCGGCTCGACCGGATCGCGATCTTCGAGAAGCTGCCGGACCCCGACGGCGCCCGCGCGCTGGCCACTCCAGCCGTCCCGCGGCAGGGCGCCGGCGCCGACCACCAGCTGGACTATGGGCTCGGCCTGAATCAGGTGGAGATGCTCGGCGTGCCGACCGTTCACGACCGGGGCCTCCACGGCGAGGGTGTGCTCGTCGCCGTGCTCGACACCGGCTTCGACAATCTGGAGCACGAGATCTTCGCTCAGACCAACGTGATCGCGACCCGGGACTTCGTCAACGGTGATGACGACGTCAGCAGCGGTGACGATCGGGGTGACGGGGGTCACGGGCGATCGGTGCTCTCCGTCGTGGGGGGGGGTCCTGGAGGGCACGCTGATCGGCACCGCCTACGGCGCCGACTTCATCGTGGCCAAGACCGAGGACACGATGAGCGAGACGGTCGTCGAGGAGGACAACTGGGCGGCGGCGGCGGAGTGGTCCGAGGCGATGGGCGTGGACGTGATCACCAGCTCGCTCGGCTACCGGACCTTCGACGACGGGAGCGGCTACACGTTGGCAGAGTTGGACGGCGACACGGCCATCAGCACGATCGCCGCCGATCGCGCCGCCGAGCTCGGGATCGTCGTGCTGACGTCGGCAGGAAACGAGGGCCTGCCGGTCGACCCGGCAGACTCGACGATCATCGCTCCGACGGACGGGCACATGGTGCTCGCGGTCGGAGGGGTCGCCCCTACTGGCGAGCGGGTCAGCTTCAGCTCCGTCGGTCCCACGGCCGACGGCCGCATCAAGCCGGACATCGCGGCGCAGGCGACCTCTGTGATCGCCCTCAGCCCGGGCTTCGACGGAGACTTCCGGGGGGTCGCCGGCACGTCCTTCTCCTGCCCGCTGTCGGCTGGAGTCGCGGCTCTCGTGCTCCAGGCGCACCCGGAATACACGGTCGATCAGGTGATCGCGGTATTGCGATCGACTGCGAGCCAGGCGGACAGACCCGACAACCTGCTCGGCTGGGGCATCGTCAATGCCGTCGCGGCGATCGAGGCCGAGCCTCCGGCGGGAGGGACCGAGCCTCCGCCGCACGAGGCCGAGCCCCCGCCGCACGGGTAGGGAGCGAACTAGGGCGGCTCGTCGTCCGCCACGACCAGCACGAAGCTACTCGCGCCGATCCGGAATTCGTCCTGGTCTTCCAGAGTCCGGGCCTCGATTCGGTCGTCGGCGATGAAGGTGCCGTTCGTGCTGTTCAGGTCCTGGAGCTCGAACCGGTCTCCCAGGTAGCAGAGCGCCGCGTGAGCGCGCGACACCTCCGGATCGTTCACCTGGATGTCGGCGTCCCCACCCTTACGCCCGAGCGAGATGCGCGTCCCCAGTACCGGGAACGTTCCGCCGCTTTCGGGACCGGAGGTTGCGGCGAGCAGGATGCGCTTGCCCGGAGGAAGGCCCGAGGATTCGGCGCCGGAGTGCTTCGTGGCGCCTGCCGCCGCGACCGGAACCACCTGGGTGGCATCCGCCGCCATCGCGGCCGCAGGAGCAAGGATCTGCTGAATCTCGTTGGCCAGAATCTCGGCGCTGGCGAGACGGTCTTCCTTGCGCTTGGCGAGAGTGCGCTTCAAGAGCAGGTCGACCTCGGGGGGCACGGCGGGGTTGGGCGAAGACGGGGGAGCAGGATCCTCGTTCGCAACCCTGACGAAGACCTGGGGCACGTTCGCGCCAGCGAAGGCGCGCTCGCCCGTGATCAGCCCGTAGAGCACCGAGCCCAGCGAGAAGACGTCGGAGCGCGCATCGAGCTCGTCCCCCAGCGTCTGCTCGGGGACATGTAAGCAGGCGAGCCGAGCATCTGGCCGGTGCTCGTGAGCGCCGCCGCTGCGACCTTGGCCACGCCAAAGTCCATCAGCTTCACGTCGCCGGACGGCAGCAGCATGATATTGGCAGGCTTCACGTCGCGGTGAATGACGCCGCGCTGGTGGGCATGATGAAGAGCGTCCGCGAGGCGCTGCACGATCTCCAGGGAGCGGGCCCAGTCGAGCGGGTCGCCGTTCGCGAGCAGCTCTTCGGTCGTCTGCCCCTCCAGGTATTCGAGAGCCATGAACAGCACCCCAGAGTCGTCACGCGTGATCTCGTAGATCACCACGATGGCGGGATGGCTCAGGCCCGCGACGGCGCGGGCCTCGTTCAGGAAGCGCCGTTCGAAGGTGTTGTCGCCGGACGCGTGCAGGACCGACGCGCTGACCGTTTTGACGGCGGCCCATCGGGCCAGGGTGGGATCGTACCCCTTGTAGACGACACCCATCGCGCCGCGCCCGATCACACCGCGGATCTTGTAGCGGCCGAGCTGTTCGGGCTGCTCCGTCATCGAGGTCCGCGCGGGCTCACTTCCACTCGAGAGACATGTTCTTGACGAAGCGATCGATGCGAATCCGAAGCGTCTTGACGCGGCCGGATCTGAACGTCCCCGAGATCCCTTCGGAACGGCGGTTCTTGTCCCAACGCACCTCGACCCAGATGTCGTGGTGTCCGGGCGGCAGCTCCAGGGTCGAATCGACGTCGCCCTTTCGAAGCGTGACGCCAGCGACGTCGGCTTTGACTTCACCGGCCAGCGACTGCGTGAACACGGGCTTCTTGTCGACGAAGACCGTGATGGTGCCGCTCTTGTAGTGATGCTCGAAGTCGACGCGAAGCTTGGCGAGACCCGTCTCCTGAGCCGGAGTGGGTGTCGGCCGGGAAGTCGGACTCGCGGTCGCGGCGCTGGGCTGGGTGGCCCTGGGAGCGGGTTTCCCGGTGCCGGACGAGCTCGCATTTGCGGGCCCGGGAGTCCTATCGGCGGACACCTCGGGCGGTTCGGGCGGGTCGCCCGACTGCCACACGGCGCGGGCCGTGAGCAACCCCGTCACGAAGACCAGCACTCCTACGACGGCGAGCTTCCAGAAGCCGGTCGAGTGACGCGCGGCGGCGGTGGGAGGCCGGGTCGCGGCGACGCGTGTGACCTCAGCCGGTGACGGCGGTCGGATCGTGGTCGCGGTCGCGGACACGGCAGTGCTTTCTCCGATCGAGGCCGCACCGCCCGCATGACGCGGTGAGCGCCCGGCCAGAAGGTCCTCGGCGTCGTCCGCCAGCTCCTGCCCGTTGGCATGGCGGCGATCCGGGGACTTCGCCAGCAGCCGCGACATGACCTGGTCGACGCCGGGAGGAAGTCCGCTGACGATTTCCGATGCGGGGCGACCCTCCTCGTACGCGACCTTCGTGACGATGCGCGGGACGCTGTCGGCGTGAAAGAGCTTGACGCCCGTCAGCAAGTGGTAGCTGACGACACCCAGCGAGAAGAGGTCGCTGTGGCCGTCGGGCAGGCGGCCGAGAGCCTGCTCGGGAGACATGTAGAGAGGCGTTCCGAGCAGCTGTCCCGTAGACGTGAGGTGCCCATAGCTGGCTTGAAGCTTGGCGATACCGAAATCCATCACCTTGGTCTCGCCGGAGGCGAGCAACATGATGTTGGCGGGTTTGATGTCCCGGTGGACGATCCCGAGCGCGTGGGCCGCGTGAAGCGCTCGAGCCACGGAGGCCATGATGCGAATCGTTTCGCGCCACTCGACCGGGGCCTTCTCGGATGCGAAATCAGCCAGCGTCTGCCCCTCGAGGAACTCCAGTGCCATGAAGAGGGCGCCTGAGTCTTCGTCTCGCCCCGCGTCGTGGGCGGTCACCAATCCCGGATGAGTGAGGCTGGCGACGGCACGGGCCTCGTCCAGGAAACGCTCCCCGAACTCGGTGCGCTCAGCCTCGTTGGCACCGAAGCCGAGGGCGATCGTCTTGAGCGCGATGCGGCGGTGCAGCGTCGGGTCGAAGGCTTCGTACACGATGCCCATCGCACCGCGTCCGATCTCGCGACGTACGTCGAAGCGCCCGATCCTATCGGGCGGCTCGGGGCCAGCGCTCATGCCTTGCGGTCTTAACGATCCCGTGGGTTCCAGTCAGGTTGCGCGCGACCTGGACCCGGGCAGCGGGCGCCCGCGATCGTCGCTAGAAGTGCTTCGGCTCGGGGCGGAACAGTACGGGCTCGCTGACGTCGATCGACACCTTGAACATGTGCGACAGTCCAGGGACCACGCTGAGCTCAGCCTGGTACGAGAAGTCGACGTTGCGCCTCGTGCCCGACGGGCTCGTCCGCAGCGTGATGCCCGCCGCGTCGAGCCGCTTCGTGACACCGCGCCGCTCGATCGCCCCCTTGATCAGGCGGAGCGTCTCGCCGTCGTCCAGGGGGCGTCGCGCGATGTCGACCACGTCGTCGTGAAGCTGGTAGTGAAGCACGAGCGGTGGCAGCAGGCACCAGCCGAGGTAGGCGATGATCAGCGAGGAGGCGACTAGTCGTGCAGATGGAAGAGCCCGGCCTTTGAACCAGAAGACGAGCCGGGCGGCGAGGACGCTACTCCACGCGGTCGGCCCTCCGTACACCGTGCCCCGATCGGTGTGGCGCGGAAGCACAGGCGGCAGCGTCTGACCGGGCCGGATCGTGCGGCTGCCGACCTTCGAGCGGCGACGAGGTGCGGGTTCACCTGTACCGTCGCGGCCCGCTGGCATCGTGGCGAGAGAGTAACCGCCCCGTGCGGCGCCGTCGCAACGATCAAGGTCCCTGACCGTCGTCGCAAACCCCTTCGTACTGCCCGGCCTCATTCCACGCTCGCGCCTTCGGGCTCGATCCTGAAGGAGACCTGGAGCAGCGCGCCGCCGTCGTGGCCGTCGTACGCCACGATCTCGGCGTCGTGGTCCTTGGCGATGCGCTGGCTGATCGCGAGCCCCATTCCGATGCCCTCGTTTCGGCTGGTGTAGAAGGGCTCGAAGACCCGCGTCAGATCCACGTTCCCGAAGCCGGAGCCTGTGTCCTTGACGGAGCAGAGCACCGCGCGATGCTCATCGACGGTCACCTCGGCCGCGGAGACACCGATGTGCCCGCCCCGGGGCGTGTGGTGGATCGCGTTCTCGATGAGGTTGACGAACAACTCGACGAGGCGCAACCGGTCCATGACGATCCTGGCCAGCGGCCCGGCGATGCTCGTCGAAAGCTCGATGTCGTGGCGGGCAGCGAGGGCCTGGCACGCGTCTGCTGCCTCCCGAATCACGCTCTCTAGGTCTCCATCGACGGGCTCCCGCTCGATCGGCTTGGCGTACTGCAGGAGCGCAGAGGTGACGTCGGCGATGCGCTGGGTCTGGGTGCGTAGGCGCTCGAAATAGCTGTCTGAGTCTTCGTGTCTGGGAAAACGCTGGTGAAAGGTATCGATCGTGGCCGTCAAGGAGAAAAGGGGGTTGCGCACCTCGTGCGCGACGCCGACCATCAGAGCGCCCAGCGTGGCCATCGTCTCGCTCTGTCGCATCGAGCTCTGGGCTTCACGGAGGGCCGTCGTGTCGTGCAGGACGATCAAGTGGCCGACGTGCTCGCCGCTGACCGTTGGCTCTAGCCCGTGCACGCGTACCTCGACGCTGCGCCGTTCTTCGGGTGGGCCGATCCAGATGTCTCGACGAGAGGGACCGAAGGGAGCGATGGCGGCGGAGAGCTCGCCGAACACTTCCCCGAGCGGCTGGCCGAGAGCCTCGCGGAGGGTTCGGGCCACGATTCGCTCCGCGGACCGGTTGAGATCGACGATGCGCCAGCGCGTGTCGACGACGATCATCGCGTCGCTCGTGCGTTCGACGAGAAGGGAGCGAGCCACGGGCCGGAGATCGAGCAGCCGATATCTGAGGATTGCGAGGCCGAACAGGCTCGCCGCTATCGCGAAGCCGATCGGTGTCAGGTCGATCGGGAGAGGGTTCAGCCCCGCCAGGTAGAGGCCGTTGGCGGCCCAGGGGACGGTGGCGCCCACGCCGATCAACGCGAACTTCCCGCGGTGGGCTCGGGGCGCCTCTACCAGCGCGCTGATGAACATCACGAGCGCCGCGGCGAGAAGCGCGTACGTGTAGGCGACGTGCACCCAGAAGGTGACGCCATGCGTGTACTCGTCGTCGATGAACGCGCCCAGGGAGACGAGCCGCACGTCGGTCCAGATGAGGCGATGCTGGTCGTTCGTGAGCACTAGCGCGAGCGTCGCGAGGCCGGGCACGCTCAGGGCCAGGAGTCGCCCGCGCGTCAGCCAACGGCGCAGACCGGTGTAGTGCGCCGCGAACGTGAGCCACGCGATCGGTGTCACGACGATGCCGACGTACTGGAGCTGCGCGAAGCGCATCTTCGTCGACAGCTCCGTGGCGATGATTTCCAGGGACTGGACGAGCGACCACTGGGTGGCGGCGAGGACGAGAACGAGCAGAGGCAGGCGAGACGGCGTGGCTCGCTCACGCCAGATCACCCCGGCGACGACCGCGCCAATCAGACCCGCGGCCAACGAAGGCAGGGCGTAGGGCGTGGGTTGCCAGCTCATGCTCTCGTGCTCGATGACTCGTGAGAGAGGTTCATCATGGCGGCGAGACCGCGGGGCTTCGACGCGCGCTTTGGCACGGCCGGCTTTCGGTTACTCCGCGGACTTGGACTCCACGAGCGACGCCCTATTGATGAAGTCGAGCTTCGCGAACTTGCTCTTGAGATACGCGTTGCCTTCGCGCGCGATCAAGTCCTGGCTGGGGCCCTGCCCCCGCGGCGCCCCCTCGCCGTAGTCCGAGTACAGGCTGTCGACGACGTCCATTCCCTCTACGACCTTCGCGAAAGGCGAGAAGCCCATGCGATCCAGGTTGGTGTTGTCGGCGAAATTGATGAAGAGCTGTGTGGTCCGGGTGTTGGGCCCGGCGGTGGCGAAGGACACGTACCCGCGCATGTTCGACTGTCGCACGGGATCGTCGCCAAACTCCGAGTTCTCCCAGGCCTCGTTGACGCGGGCCTCCCCGTGGATGCCGAACTGTGCCATGAACCCACCGATCACTCTGAAGAACGCGACGTCGTCGTAGTAGCCGATCTTGACGAGGTTGTAGAAGCGGTCGGCGCCCTTCGGCGCCCATTCTCGGTTCACCTCCAACACGACGTCACCTTTGGTCGTGACGAGCTTCACGCGGAACATCGCCGGAGCTTGTTCCGTGGCGTGAGCGGGGTTGTAGAGGGCGCTCGCGACGCTCGGTGGGGCCGGCTGGGTGGCCGGCGTCGCTTGATCCGTCGGCTCGGGGCTGCCGCCGCAGCCCGCGGCTGCGACGGCGAGGCAGATCGAGAGCCCGAGAACGAGGTTTTTCATTGCTTTGCTCCTGCCGAATTATTGACCACGCTACCCCTTGCGATCCACTCGTCGACGAGTCGCTCCAGCACGGGCAGCGGCACGGGGCCGTTCAAGAGAACGACGTCGTGGAAATCGCGCAGATCGAACTTCGGTCCGAGCTGGTCTTCCGCGCGCTTGCGGAGCTCGCGAATCTTCAGCTCGCCGAGCTTGTACCCGAGCGCCTGCCCGGGCCACGAGATGTAGCGGTCCGTCTCCGTGCGGATCTCGTGGAGGGAGAGCGCCGTGTTCGAGGCCAGGTACTCCATCGTCTGCTCGCGCGTCGAGCCCCGGGCGTGGATCCCCGTATCCACGACCAGCCGACACGCGCGCCACATCTCGTACGTGAGACGTCCGAAGTTGCTGTAGGGATCTGCGTAGAAGCCGGCCTCGAGGCCGAGGCGTTCGGAGTAGAGGCCCCAGCCCTCGCCATAGGCGCCCACGCCGCCGTAGCGGCGGAACGCGGGCAGCCCCCTCGAGCTCCTGCCTGAGCGCGTTCTGGAGGTGGTGCCCCGGCACGGCCTCGTGCAGCGTCAGCGCCTCGAGGGTGTACAGGGGCCGGCTCGGGAGCGCGTATGTGTTCACCCAGTAGGTTCCCCCTCGCGTCGAATCGAGCGGTGCGCCGACGTAGCGTCCGCCCGTGTACTTGGGGGCCAGGTGATCGGGCACCGGCTCGACCCCGTACGGCTGCCGCGGCAGGGTGCGAAACAGCGCCGGCAGGCGGCCATCCATGCGTTTGGCGATCGACCGCGCTTGCGTCAGCAGTGCCTCGGGTGTGTCGACGTAGAAGCGCGGGTCGGTGCGCAGGAACTCCAGGAATGACGCGAAGCCCTCCTCGAAACCCACGTCCTCGATGACCAGCTCCATCTCTTTGTGGATCCTCGCCACCTCGCCCAGGCCGATCTCGTGCACCTCGTCGGCGGTCAGGTCGAGCGTGGTGAAGCGGCGGATCAGGTGCTGGTAGTAAGCGTCTCCGCCGGGCAGCGCCGAGGCTCCGAGCGTCTCGCGCGCGCCGGGCCGATACTCATCCAGGAAGAACGAGAGGAACCGCGCGTAGGCCGGAATCGCCGCTTCCTGAATGGCCGCGCGACCTTCTCGGGTGAGCCGGAGCCGTTCCTCCTCGGGGATCGACGGCAGGTACGAGGCGAAGGGAGCGAAGAAGACGCTTCTTTCGACGTCGTCCACGACGTGGGTCTCGATCGTCACCTCGTATCCTTCGAGGACGACCCGCGGGAGGCTGACCCCTTCGCTCGTTGCTTCTCGCAGCAGCGTCACGTTCTCGTCGACCAGGGTCGAGAAGGCTCGCAACCTCGAGATGTAGCTCTCGTAGTCCGCGACGGTTCTGCGTGGGGCGAAACGCGGCAGGCTGGCGAACGACGTGTGGAAGCCGCTGTCGACGGTGAGGGGAAGGTAGTAGTCGCGGTGCTCGAAGTCGCCGATCGCATCGCGCAGCTGACGATCGAACATCTCGTAGCTGATGAGGTCCTGGCCGGCGAGAGCGCCGGCATCGATCTTCGCGAGCTCCGCCAGGAAATCCCGGGTCGCCCGAACTCGGCGCTTCTCTTCGGTGACACCGACCCGGCCCAGCCGCCCGTCGTAGCGCCGGTCGCCGACCCGGGAAGCCAGCAGCGGGTTCTCGGCGAGCTGGAACTGCCAGGATCGCTCGAGCAGGCCGTGCAGCTGCGACGCGGCAGCCATCTCTTGCGCGAGGAGCGGGGAGCTGAGCGCCAGCAGGGCCCCGAGCAGCGGAACAGATCGGGTCATTCGCATGTTTTTTCCGTTGCGGTGCGTTCGAGCGCCGAACGGTATCACGGGCGCCTACGATCGGAAGACGTCGGTGGCCCAGCAGTCGGAGAAGATTTCGCCGGCGGCATCGCGGCGCTTCCGCTCGGGCCGTGACCCGGCGCCTCCGAGCATTGCAGGCGCCGAGACAGCAGTGCTATTCTCGGCCCCCGTCTCGAAGGGACACTCAGGAGGGCACTTCATGCGCGATTCCGAAAATCTTGCGAACCGCCTTCTCGCCGTTGCTTCGGCTTTGGCGCTGACCCTCACGGCTTGCGGTGGCGGCGGGCAGTCCGAGCCGCCGCCCACCACGAGCCCGCCGGCCACGGTGGCGAAGAGCACCGAGCCACGCGTGTTCTTCGTGACGCCCCAGGACGGTGCCGAGGTGACGAGCCCGATCGGCTTCGAGTTCGGCGCGGAAAACGTGTCGGTCGACCCCATCGAGGACCCGCTGGTCGTGAAAGCCGGGTCGATCCATTTCCACATCGGCTACAACACGGACTGCCTGCCTGCGGGCGAGGTCATCCCGACGGCCGATCCGTGGGTGCATTTCGGAGACGGTTCCAGCATCTTCGAAACGCAGCTCGATCCGGGAACCTATCAGCTGGCGCTGCAGGCCGGCGACGGCGAGCACCGCACCCTCGAAGGCGACGGCTATTGCCAGATCATCAACATCACGGTGAAGGACGCGGCTGCCGCGACCGAGGCAGCGGAAGGTGAGTCGGGCGATCAGTAAGCGCGCCTGATTCGTCTCGATCCGGATGAGCAGAGCTCAGGGCGTGTCGTTCCTCCGTGTCTCTGTGTCTGTGTGTCTGTGTGGCTTTCCGTTCTAGCCGTCGGGCAAGCAGCCGCCGAGGGGCCCGAAGCCAGCTTCTCGCTCGCGTTGAAGACGCATTTACGCCACAGCGAGGATCGGCGCTTCGCGGTGCCGTTTCCTTTTCGCGCTGACGAGCTTCCCGTAGGCCAGGCGTTCGGTTTCATGCGCAGTGTCGATCCCGGGACGCATCTCGAGGCGTCGATGCTCACCGCCGGAGGGCGGCTCGAGTTCGGCGAGAGCGTTGCACTGAACGTGAAGCTCGAGTTCGTCAATCTCTACGACCGCAACCCCACCTCGAGCGCGAGCAAGTTCGACCTGGACGAGGCCTGGCTGCGGTTCGGTGGCGAGACATTGCCTGGAGCGCCTTCGCCGGGCACCGGTGTGTTCTTGAAGCTCGGCAAGTTCGGTAAGCCCGAGCGGCAGAGCGACCGGCATCTGGAGAGCTACGGTCTAGTCGCCACGGCCTTCAACCGCTTCGAGGACGTGGGTGTCGTGGCCGGCATCGATCTCGGCGAGCACCTCTACGTCAAGGGCTCGCTCACGCGGGGGAATCCCGTCTTCATGCGCGACCCCAATGCGCTCGCCGGCGACAATGGACTCCCGGAGCTGCTCGAGGCCAACCCGGATCCCGAGCGGGGAAGCGGCATCGTGATCCCCTACGACGCTGACGTCCGGTCGCTCGATTTCGACCGGCTCGAGTACGGCGGGGCGGCCGGCGTTCGCTTCGTCAACCCGATGGGCGATCGTGCTTTCGATCTGATGGCCTGGGGATACGACCGCGGGCTCGACGAGACAGTCGGTATCAGTGGCAGCTTCTACGGCGGGGATCTCGATCTGCTGCTCGGGCCCCGCAACGCCTTTCCGTTTGCTGTGACCGGTGACCGCAAGCGCGAATGGGGCGGCAACCTGTGGCTCTACTTCGACGACCTCACGCTGTTCGGACAGTACGTCGACCAGGACCTCGGTGGCCTCGTGCGTCGCGGATGGGAGATCGAGGCGAGCTACGGCTTCCACGAACCGTTCGGGGGCGATTCTGACGGCGAGGCCTTCGTGTCGCACGTCACTCCCGCGGTGCGTTTCTCGCGACTCGATCCCGACTTCGCGGCGCCGGCTGTGACGCCGTCGCCGAGCTTCGCCTGGCCGTGGGACAAGTGGGACTTCGGTCTTCGGGTGGGTTTCGGCGCGGCGCACGATCTGACGATCGAGTACACGCTCAACGAGTTTCGTCTCGGCAGCGGCGCGATCGGCAGGAACGACGAGTTCCTACTGACGCTGCGACTCCTTTTCGAGCGCTAGACCGACGCGCGTCAGTCCGAAGCCGGCTCGCTCGCCGGGACGTCCGTGAGGTCGACGAGCGGCGTGCCCCGCATCAGCGCGACATAGAGCCCGAAGGCGACGAAGAAACCGACGAACCATGCGTAGTCGTAGAGCACACGGAGGTCGGGGACGAGCAGGCCGACCAGCGCGGCGCCGGCTCCGGCCGCGAGCGACGCGATGGCCTTCATGTTCCACTTGCCGTAGATGCCCTCGGCGGAATAGAGGTCGGGGAGCGAGAGGCGTCCCTTCCGCACGATCCAGTAGTCGGCGATGAAGATGCCAGCAATCGGTCCCAGAAAGCCCGAATAGCCGATCAGCCAGCCGAAGATGTAGGTCCCGAAGTCCGAGAGCAGCTTCCACGGCATGATCACGATGCCGATGATCCCGGTGATCAGCCCGCCGATGGCGAACGTGATCTTCTCCGGCCACAGGTTCGCGAAGCCGTTGGCCGGCGCTACCACGTTGGCGGCGACGTTCGTCGACAGCGTCGCGACAGTGAGGGCGAAGAGTGCGGCGAGGACCACGATCGGGCTTTCGATGCGCGAGAGCAGCTGCACCGGGTCCCAGATCATCTCGCCGAAGATGATCGCCGAAGCCGACGTGACCACGACGCCGATGAAAGAGAAGAGCACCATCGTCGGCGGCAGACCGTAGAGCTGGCCCATCGCTTGGGCGCGTTGGCTCCTGGCGAAGCGAGAGAGGTCGGGAATATTCAATGCGAGAGTGGCCCAGAAGCCGACCATGGCCGTGAGCGACGGCACGAAGAAGGCCCAGAACTGACCCGATGTCTCGAACTTGCTCGGCTGGGCCAGGACGGGGCCCAGGCCGCCGGCTTGCGTGACGGCCCACAGCAGCAGTGCGACGCCGGATACGAGCAGGAAAGGTGCCGCCAGCGCTTCGAGCGTCTTGATCGAGTCGCTGCCGCGAATCACGACGTAGATGTTCCAGCACCAGAACGCCATGAAGGCGATCGGCAAGGCGAACGGAGGCTCCCAGTCGGGCATCGCGACCTTGAGCATGGTGTAGATGGCCTGGCCGCCGATCCACGTCTGGATCCCAAACCATCCGCAGGCCACGAGAGCGCGCAGGATGGCCGGCACGTTGGACCCGTAGATCCCGAACGAGGACCGGGCGAGCACCGGGAACGGGATGCCGTAGCGCGTGCCGGGATGCGCGATCAGAATCATCGGCACGAGCACGATCATGTTGCCGAGGAAGATCGTCAGGAGCGCCTGCCGCCAGCTCATCCCGCCGTCGACGAGGCCTGCGGCGAGCATGTAGGTCGGGATGCAGACGGACATGGCGATCCACAGCGAGGCCATGTTGTACGTCGACCAGGTGCGGTCGGCCACGCGCGTTGGAGCGAGGTCTTTGTTCGAAAGGTGCGGGTCGGTCGGCGGCTCGGTCAGCTCGTACAAATCGCCGGGGGCACGGCGCATGCCTTGCGTGCGAGCCGTCATTGACGACCTACGAGCCAGTAGCACAGCCGGGGATCGGGCTGCGCCGTGAGTCGTCCCATGAGCGGGCTCTGTGTCTCCGTGTCTCTGTGGCGGCCGTTCATCGTCGTCGGTTGATCCTGCGAGACGGCCTCAGGGGATGAGCGGTCCGCCGCTCTGACGCTTCACGAACTCACCCCGTCCCGCCCGGGCTTTGAACTCGCCGTCGTCGATCACAACTTCGCCGCGCGACAGGACGGTGCGCGGCCCTCCGATCACCTTGCGACCTTCGTAAGGGTTGTAGTCCACCTTCATGTGGTGTGTCTTCGCCGAGAGGGTCGTCTCCTTGTCGGCGTCGAAGATGATCATGTCGCCGTCCGAGCCCACGGCGATCGTTCCCTTCTTGGGCCAGAGGCCGAACATCTTGGCCGGGTTCGTCGAGACGATCTCGACGAAGCGGTGCATGTCGATCTTGCCGGTTCGGACGCCGCCGTCCCAGAGCAGCATCAACCGCGTCTCGACGCCGGGTGCTCCGTTCGGGATCTTGGAGAAGTCGTCCTTGCCGACCTGCTTCTGTGGAGGCTCGTTCATGCAGAAGGGGCAGTGGTCGGTCGAAACCACCTGCAGGTCGTTCTTGACGAGCCCCTTCCAGAGCGCCTCCTGGTTCCACTTCTCGCGCAGCGGGGGCGACATGACGTACTTGGCGCCCTCGAAATCCGGTCGCTCGTAGTCCTCGTAGGAGAGGAAGAGGTACTGCGGGCAGGTCTCGGCGTACGCCGGAAGCCCCATGTCGCGGGCCTGCTTGATCTTCTCGAGGGCGTCGGAGCACGAGAGGTGCACGATGTAGATCGGCACGCCGGCCATCTCCGCGAGTGCTATGGCGCGGCCCGTGGCCTCTCCTTCTGCCCGGGTCGGGCGCGTGAGGGCGTGGTACTTCGGCGCGGTCTGACCCTTGCGCAACGCGTCGGCGACCAGCGTGTCGATCACGCCGCCGTTCTCGGCGTGCATGCAGATGAGGCTGCCGTTCTCTCGCGTCTTCATCAACGCCTTGAAGATGGTCGCGTCGTCGACCATGAACACCCCGGGGTAGGCCATGAACAGCTTGAACGAGGTGATCCCCTCGTCCTTCACGAGCTTGTCCATGTCCCCGGCCACCTGATCCGTCAGCTCGCGAACGATCATGTGGAAGCCGTAGTCGATCGCCGCCCGGCCTTCTGCTTTCTGCATCCAGCCTTCGAAGGCTGGGTAGAGCCCCTCTCCGAAGTTCTGGATGGCGAAGTCGACGAGCGTCGTGGTGCCACCGTGGGCCGCGGCGATCGTGCCGCTCTCGAAGTCGTCGGCGGAAGTGGTGCCACCGAACGGCATGTCGAGGTGGGTGTGCACGTCGATCCCGCCGGGCATCACGTACTGACCCTTGGCGTCGACGGTCGTATCCGCCCTGGCCTCGATCTTCTTCCCGATCTGAGTGACGACGCCCTTCTCGATCAGGATGTCCGCTTCGTAGCGATCGGAGGCGGTGATGATCGTGCCGTTGCGAACCAGGGTGGTGCTCATGCGACCTCCAGTGGGTTGGGTTCAGCTGCGGACGGGGTCGGCCTCGGGCTCGGGAGCGGAGTACCCCTCGTAGGTCTCGTAGCCGCCGGCGTACTCCTTGTTGTCGGGGCGTCGGATCTCGTGGTGGGCCTTGATGCGATCGCGGCGCGTGCCGCGGAAGTCTTCGAGATGGGTCCAACCCTTGTCGGCGTTGCGCTCGAGGAACTCCGTCATTCCGGCGATGAGCTGCTTGATGACGCCCGGACCCACGGCGTGATCGAGCATCGCAGCGGTGCACACCTGGACGGTGCCGCAGCCGAGCAGGAAGTAGTTGAGGGCGCCGCCGAAATCGGAGATTCCACCGATCCCGGAGAACGCCTTGTCGGGATGCGCCTGGGTCATCTTCGCCATGTTGGAAATTGAGATCGGCAGAATCGCGGGGCCGCCGAGGCCGCCGTGGGCGACCTTGCCGTCTACGTGCATCTCGAACTCCAGGCTCTCCGGGTCGATCAGCGGCAGCGATGGGAAGGTGTTCGAGGAGACGACCGCGTCGGCGCCCCCACGGAAGACGGCTCCCGCCTCGGCGGCGATGTCACCCGTTGCTGGGGTCAGCTTGGCCCACACGGGCACGGTCGCTGCTCTCTTGACGACCTCCGTCACGAACGACGACAACTCCTCGTCCTTGCCGATGTTGGAGCCCATGTCGGGACGATCCATGTGAGGGCAAGACAGGTTCATCTCGATGCCGTCGGCGCCGGCCTCCTGGCAGGAGCGCGTGAGCTCCCGCCAGTTCTCGAGCTCTTTCTCGTCGCCGGAGCCGGCCATGATCGAGGCGATCAACATCTTCTCCGGATGGGCCTTCTTGATCCGCTCCAGGCGGGGCAGCCACCAGTCGAGGGTCTTGTCGGAGATCAGCTCCCAGTTCCACGATGAGTGAAGCGCACCCTTGCGACCCTTGTTCATCGAGAGGGTCTCCGTCTCGGGGTTGGCCCTCAGGAACTTCGTCTTCGGTCCCGCGACGTTGACGACCGGGTGCATGCCGATCGTCTTGGTCACGACGCCCCCCCAACCCGCGTCGAAGGCGCGCATGATGTTGTTTTCGGACTCCGTCGGCGGCGCCGACGAGAGCAAGAACGGATTCTCGAACGTGAGGCCGGTGAACTTGACCGATAGGTCGATGCTCATGGCGTCCTCCCTCTCGGATCGGCTCGAGGAGTCGATCCAGACTGGCTGCCGGAAAGGGGCATTATGCCAGGAAAGCGGCTTTTCAACGGAACTCCAAGGCACGGCCACTCCAGCTTCAGAGAACGGGACCAGTCGACTCCTCAGGCTGAGAACATGAAGGAGCTCCGAGCGCCCCGGGGAGTTCCACCCGACATCGAGTCGCCGCACCGCGCCCACCGAACCAAGGAGCTGGACGACCCGGGGCGCCTGTTGTGCCGCGCATGCGGCGCGCCGATCACATCCCGCGCGGAACAGACTAGCGTCGCCGGGAGTCACGTCCACCTTCGGACCAACCCGGCCGGGATCACTTTCAGGTTCGGGTGCTTCAGCTCCGCACCTGGCGCGATCGTACACGGCCCGCCAACCGGCGAGCACAGTTGGTTCGCCGGCCTCGTATGGTCCTTCACGATGTGCGGCGGTTGCGGAGAACACCTCGGCTGGCACTTCGAGGGCGCCGAGCGCTTCCACGCCTTGATCCTCGATCGCCTGGTCGACGAGTCTCGTCCGACGCGCCACTGAAGGTCGAGTTCACGACGCCCCCCTCGTCGAAGCTCAAGTCGGCCCGGCACCAGCGACCCCTCGGAACTGATCCATCCACCCCGTGCCGTACTCGACCTCGGCCAGCAGTCCATTGTGCGTCCGGCACATCAGCCGGATGTTGCCCGGACGGTGGTCCCCACCTCGACCATAGGGGTCATCGTGATGATGAAACTCCAGGTGTTTCCGGGCCCTGCACCGCCTGCCTTGAGCATCCACGAAGCTGCAACGCCCGCCGTCCCGCGCATGCACCGTCCGCCGCACGGCCGCGGGGACGTGCCGTGAAACCGCCCGTGTGTCCGTCTGGGTCAGCGTCTTGCGCGGCTTCTTGGTCTTGCCGAAGCGCCTCGCCTCGAGTCGCTCCAGCTTCTCGCTCACGACTGCTTCGAGGATCGCCGCCAGGTCTCCATTGGGCACCGAGGCACTCATCAGAGCCGGGAGCCGCTCCAGCTTCTCGCGAAACTCGGCGCTCGCAGTGAACTGGACCCTGTAGCGTTCGGGTGCGAGCGGCTCGATCGGGATCGGTCGAGCGCGATTGCCCAACGACCTCTCAACTGCGTCCGGACGCAGTTCGCTCTGGGGAGACTCGCTACTCTCGACGCCAACCTCGTCCGGACGCAGTTCATGAGCCGGTCGTGCCGGCAGCTTCCTCACACTCGCCGGCAGATCGGGTCGGGGCTGAAGCTCCGCAACCAGCTCCTCGATCTCACGCTTGGACCTGTGGATCGCCCGCGTCAGCAGCTCGTCCTTGTTGTTGACGGTGAGATGCGGCGCGAGCCTTCCGATGCCGCTGAGATGGAGACGACCGTCGGCGAGCATGTGCAGCAGCACCGGATGCTTGCGCGTCGCACGGGGCACCTGGATGCGGAGGTAAGCCTCGCCTTCGGAGAGATGCAGCCGCTCCGTACAGTAGGAGAACATCGAAGACGTGGCCTCTCGTGTGCGATGTGGGCGATCAGCTCGGCTTCGACGCGTCGTGAGTCTCGAAGCAAGGCGGACAAGCGTCGAAGCAGATCGTCGTCCGAGAGTGTGGCGAGTGTGTTCGTGATCTTCATACATTCAATATAGGAAAGGGCTTTTTCGAGGCCCTTGCTTGCCGCGTCACCAAAGAATTCCGCTGCGATGTTTTCGCGAAAGAGATCGGATGTCTCATTGACTTTCAAGCCGATTGCAGCCCTACAAGGACACGTTGAGTTGAGTTGCCTGCGCATCGACCGATCGGCGTCGAAAAGCTGTCAAGTAGAAAATGAAAAAAGTACCTTCAAGGTGCTTCTCTACGAGACCAGAGGAGTGATCTCACCTCGCTGGCTCCTTCGAGTCGGCATCTTCGGCCGCCCTCGCTCAGGATGACGTCGGGGGGAGAACCGCTGACGCGGGCTGTGGTCGCTGTGGGCGCGACGAGCGTGGTCAGCGGTCGCGTCCAAGGACCGGTGGGAAACCGTCGGGATGCTTCAACCGGTTTTCCACGGGTCCGGCGGCGTCGACAGCCCAAAGCGCCCCACGAAGATGACTCCTCTGCGATTGAAGCCGAGGGGCTGGCGGATCCTTCGGTCGCGTCCTTCGCCGCCCTCGCTCAGGATGACGTCGGGGGGAGACCGCTGACGCGGGCTGTGGTCGCTGTGGCGCGACGAGCGTGGTCAGCGGTCGCGTCCAAGGACCGGTGGGAAACCGTCGGGATGCTTCAACCGGTTTTCCACGGGTCCGGCGGCGTCGACAGCCCAAAGCCCCCACGAAGATGACTCCTCTGCGATTGAAGCCGAGGGGCTGGCGGATCCTTCGGTCGCGTTCTTCGGCGGCACTCGCTCAGGATGACGTCGGGGGGAGAACCGCTGACGCGGGCTGTGGTCGCTGTGGGCGCGACGAGCGTGGTCAGCGGTCGCGTCCAAGGACCGGTGGAAAACCGTCGGCATGCTTCAACCGGTTTTCCGCGGGTCCGGCGGCGTCCACAGCCCAAAGCGCCCCTCGACGATGGGCCCCCTGCGATTGAAGCCAGGCGACGACGCTCGCTACGAAACCTTGGCGGCGTCTCCCATGGCCTTGTCGATGATGTCGACAGCCTCGTCCACGTCGTTCTTCTCGGCCGTGAGCAGCGGTGAGATGCGCAGCGTATTGCCGTAGAGCCCGCCCTTGCCGATGATCAAGCCGCGGTCCTTCGCGTTCTCCATCACCGCCGCGGTTGCTTCGGGCGCGGGCTCCTTCGTCTTGCGATCCTTCACGAGCTCGACACCCTGCATCAGGCCCATGCCCCGCACCTCGCCGATCATCTCGTGCTTGTCGGTGAGCGCATCCAGACGAGAGCGAAGGTGCCCGCCGACCTCGCTGGCGTTGTCGGCGAGATTCTCCTTAGCGATCGTGTCGACGACCGCCTTGGCTGCAACCATCGCAACGGGGTTGCCGCCGAAGGTCGCGATCGTCAAACCCTTGAACGAGTCCGCCACCTCCTTGCGTGCGACCGTGACACCGATCGGGTGGCCGTTGCCGAGGCTCTTGGCGCTGAGAATGATGTCCGGCTTCACGTCGTACTGCTCGATGCCGAACCACTTCCCGCCGGTCCGGCCCCAGCCGGTCTGGACCTCGTCGGCGATGTACAGCGTGTCGTGTCGTTTCAGGATCTCGGATACGATTCCCGGGTATTCCTTCGGGGGCGTGATGAATCCCCCGACCCCCAGGATCGGTTCGGCGATGAAGGCCGCAGGTCGGCCGGAAGTGGTCGTTCTGATGACCTCCTCAACGTCCTCGGCGCAAGCCACGCCGCACTCCGGGTACTTCAGCTTGAGCGGGCACCTGTAGCAGTAGGGGGCGACGGCTTGCCGGATCGAGGGATCGTGAACGCCGCCCAGCCGCCATCCCGCCTGGGCCGTGAGCGACATCGAGAGCATCGAGCGGCCGTGGTAGCCGTGGCGTAGGCCGATGATCTCCGTGCGCTGCGTGTGGACGCGGGCGGTCAGGATCGCCGTCTCGACTGCCTCGGTACCGCTGTTCGTGAAGAACGCCTTGGCGGGCTTCTCGCCGGGGAAGATATCGACGATCGTCTGGGCGAGCTCGATGATGGGCTCGGTCGGGAACAGCGTCGTCACGTGCTGCAACTCGTCGAGTTGCTTCTTGATGGCGTCCGTGACTCGAGGATCGCAGTGGCCGATGGACACCGTGAGAATGCCTCCGAAGAAGTCGAGGTAGCGCTTGCCCTCGGGATCCCACAGGTGCTTCCCCGAGCCCTTGACGAACGGGAGGGGCTCTTTGTAATAGGTCATCAGGCCGTAGAGGACGTCCTTGTACTTCGCGTTGATGGTGGCTCGATCCATGTCTTCCTCTTGTTGTTCGCCTTCTCGGCTCGGGTTCAGTGCCGTTCCAACTCCGTACGCCCAGCCTCACGTCGACGATTGAAACCGGCCTCGCCCAGACTTTCGGCCTCGACGCGAGGCGCGACGCAACGAACCGGCACTAGTAGACGCTCGTCTTGCGCGCGCCTCCTGTGTAGTCCACGTACACGGTCTTGACCTCGGTGAAGAACTCGAGCGCCGTGTGGCCCTGCTCGCGCGGCCCGACGCCGGTGGCCTTGGAGCCCCCGAACGGCAGGTGCGCTTCGCCGCCGGGCGTGCCGCTGTTGATGTGGACGATGCCCACTTCGCTCCGATCGATGAAGAGGTTGCTCTTGGTCACGTCGGTCGTGAAGATCGCGGAAGCCAGACCGAACTTCACCTCGTTCGCGGCCTCTACGGCGGCATCGAAGTCCTTCACCCGGATCACCGAGATGATCGGCCCAAAGATCTCCTCCTGCGCGATCCGCATCGAAGTGTTCACACCGTCGAAGACGGTGGGGGCGATGAAGTATCCATGGGCGTGGTCAGCGTCCTCGAGGCGCTTGCCGCCGGTGAGCAGCTTGGCTCCTTCCTTCTTGCCGATCTCGATGTAGTCGAGATCGGTCTTGAGCTGGTTCTCGTCGACCGCGGGTCCCATGAAGGCGTCCTTCAGGCCATCGCCCACGGTGACTTTCGCGGCCTCTTCGACGAGACGCGCGACGAACTCGTCCGCGATGCCCTCCTCGACGATGGCGCGGGAAGTCGCCGTGCACCGCTGGCCCGTAGAAGCGAAGGCGCCGTGAATGGTCGCGGCGACAGCCAGCTCGAGATCGGCATCCGCCAGCACGACGACCGGGTTCTTGCCGCCCATCTCGCACTGGACGCGCATCATCCCCCGTGCGCCGCGGCCGTAGATGCCCGAGCCCACCTCGTTGCTGCCAGTGAAGCTGACGGCCTGGATGTCTCCCGAATCGAGGATCGCGTCGCCGACCTTGGAGCCCGAGCCGAGCACCATGTTGAGGACGCCTTTCGGCACGCCGGCGCGCTCGAACAGCTCGCAGACGGCGACTCCCGTCGCCGGTGTCAGCGTGGCGGGCTTGAAGACGACCGTGTTGCCGGCGAGCAGGGCGGGGGCGATCTTCCAGCAGGGGATCGCGACCGGGAAGTTCCAGGGTGTGATGCACGCAACGACGCCGAGCGGAACGCGCAGCGTGTAGCAGAAGTTGTTGGGCAGCTCGGAGGCGACCGTCTGACCGCCGAGCCTCCGACCGTCGCCGGCGATGTACTCCAAAATGTTGATCGTGCGCTGCACCTCGCCGAGCGAGTCCTTGAGGGCCTTGCCCTCCTCCCGAGTGAGGAGCCGCGCCATCTGCTCCTTCTCCTCGGTGAGCAGCGCGGCGGCCTTGGCGATGATCTTGCCGCGCACGGGCGCCGGCGTGTCGCGCCAGGCCGGGAAGGCGGTCTTCGCCGCCGCGACGGCCTGCTGAGCCTCTTCCATCGTCGACAGCGCGACGCGACCGAGCACGTCGCGCGTATCGGCCGGATTGACGTTGTCCACCATCTTGGCCGAAGACGACGCGATCCACTCGCCGCCGACGAAATTCCTATAGGTCGCAACGGCTGCGTCGGTGCCCGTCTCCAGTTTCGTACTCGTCGTCGTCATGGCGCCACCAGCTCATCGTAGGCGTCAGGCCGGCGGTCCCTGTAGAACTGCCAGGTCGAGCGGACCTCGTCGATCATGTTCAGGTTCAGGTTTGCGACGATCACGGCGTCAGCGTCGCGCGGGCCCTCTGCGACGATCTGTCCGCGCGGGTCGCAGAAGTAGCTCTGTCCGTAGAACTCACCCATGTTCCAGGGCGGCTCGAGGCCGACGCGATTGATCGCGCCGACGAAGTAGCCGTTGGCCACTGCGTGGGCCGGCTGCTCGAGCTTCCAGAGATACTCCGACAGTCCCGCGACCGTCGCGGAGGGGTTGAAGACGATCTCGGCCCCGTTCAGACCGAGCGCGCGCGCCCCTTCCGGGAAGTGGCGGTCGTAGCAGATGTACACGCCGACCTTGGCGTAGGCCGTCTCGAAGACCGGGTAGCCGACGTTGCCCGGGCGGAAGTAGAACTTCTCCCAGAAGCCCGGCTTGCAGTGAGGGATGTGGGTCTTGCGGTACTTGCCCAGGTAGGACCCGTCCGCATCGATTACTGCCGCGGTGTTGTAGTAGACGCCCCGCTGCTCTTCTTCGCAAATCGGGATCACCATCACCATCTCGTACTTCTTGGCGAGCCGCTGCATGTGCTTGACGGTCGGTCCATTCGGCACCGGCTCCGTCAGCTCGTACCACTTCGTCTCCTGCTCGGCGCAGAAGTACGGGCCGTAGAAAAGCTCCTGAAGGCACAGGATCTTGACCTTCTTCTTGGCTGCCTCGGCGATGAGCTTGTCGTGCTTCTGCAGCATCGCCTTCTTGATGGCCGGCAGCCCGGCTTCGGGCGGCTTCACGTTTCTGGCCTGAATCAGGCTGCAGCGGACGGTTCGGGGCATGGTCCCTCCTCGCGTAGCGGAAGCCGACATTATGCCACCGCTCGCGCGTCCGCCTAGTCGCCCAGGAAGCGACTCGTTTCTGCGCCGCAGGGCCCGGGCGAGAAGGGCCGCGTGGGGCGGAGTTGCGCTCCAGGGTCGGCGCAACTGCTATGATCCTCTATTATTTCTGTAAGCCTCCGATTGGCGCTTTTGACGCTCCTGCTGCAAGATCCGGTGGGGGCGAGGGTGAAGAGCACTGCCTACGCCCGGATCGACAAGGCGAACGCCGTCGCGGCCGACCCTGTGATCGTCGATGCGGTTGTCGCCAAGAACTCGGAAGACGAGAGCCTGGAAGATGTGCATGCGAAGGATCGGGAGTGGATCGCGGGCAGCACGGCGCTGCAGCGGAAGCTGACCTCGAGCGAGTGCGCCGCGCGGCTGCGCGAGTTGATCGAGGGCGATCCCCTGATCGTCGAAGCGCTCCTGATGGACGACCAGGGGGCACTCGTATGCGCCTCGGCGCCGCCGTCCGACTATTGGCAGGGCGACGAGCTCAAGTGGCAGCGCACGTACGAGCAGGGCGTGCGCATCTTCGTCGACGATCCGGCCCACGACGCGAGCACCGACACCTACGCGATCCAGCTCAGTGTCCAGGTGCTGCGCGAGGACCGAGCGATCGGCGCCCTCACGCTGACGCTCGAGCTGCGCGGAGGGGCGCTACCCCAGTAGCCCTCAATCGTCCACGGCCGGCCTGACGAAGCCTCGATCCGCTAGACGCCGAACAGCTCGATGCGGAAGACCCGCGCCATGATGAGAATCGCGCTCAGGCCCGTGAACACGACCAGACTGACCCAGGCCATCCACTTGCCAGCCCCCGTCGGGTAGAACACCCGGTCGGTCTTGGGGATCACCGTGAAGCAGTAGTAGAGATTGAGGAAGAAGATCACGGGCGCGACGAAGAATGCCAGTGCCGATGCCACGAGCACAAGCCACACGGGTCGCGGGGCGCCAGCGATGATCGACACCGCCGCCACGAGGGAGAACAGCATCGTGCCCCGGTAAATGTTGTATTCGGAGAACCACCGCCTCCGGTGCTCAGGACCGAGGTCCTCGGGCTTCAGGCCCTTGAGGGCCGCCGTCGAGCGAAACAGGTTGCGACTGCACGCTGCGACGACGCGAGGCCAACCGTCGAAGTAGTTGAATGCCGTCGAGAAGGTCGCCGAGAAGGCCCCAGCGAGGAACACGATCATCATCGACGGGCCCACGCTCAGGGTGAAGATCTTGGCGATCTCGCCCATCACGGCCGTCCCGACGACCGGGTTCGGGTAGAGCCAGACCGCGGCCAGCAGCACGAACAGACACGCCAGCACGAACGAGATCACGTGGCCAATCCGGAAGTCCCAAAGCCCGATTCGGAACCACCGCTCGCAGTACTCCCGCACCTCTGCCGGCAGGCCGGCAGTGTCGATCCAGAGATCGGTCGTCTTCGAGGTGAACGGGTCGAAGGCCTTTTCCATCCCCGCCTGCTCGAGCCGCGCTCTCACCCGCCCCGTCCCCACGTTCTTGGCCTTTCCCCACTCGGAGGCCTGCAGCGACACGTCGATTCCCGTGGGCAGCAGCCCCAGGAAAGCGGCGATGATCAACCAGGAGCCCGCGGGTGTCTCGATGCTGAAGAAGTGGGCGAGCGAGGACAACGGAGCAGGCTCCACGAGGTAGACGCCGATGCTGGCCAGGAGCAGCACGCCCGCCAGCACCTTTGCGGTCTGTTCCAGTACCACGTAGCGACCCTTCAGAATGATCACCACGCAAGCCACGCCGAGTGCGGCCCCGAAAACCGAGATGGGGATCTGCCATCCCAGGTACTCGGAGGAGATGAAGTAGAGCACGGCCGACGCCGCCACCAACCTTCCCGCCTGACCGACGACACATTGGATCAGCGTCGTGACCAGCACGTACCACAGAGGCCATCCTCTCCAGGCCGTGGCATAGGCGTCCAGCATGCTTCTGCCGGTGGCGTTCGTGAACCGGAAGGCCATCTCGAAGCCGTAGTACTTGAAGAGATAGGCGACCGGTATGCACCAGAGCAGGGTGTAGCCGAAGCGACCCCCCGCGACGGGCGCCGTGACCATGTGGCTCGTCCCAATGCCCGTCATCATGAGGATCATGCCGGGGCCGATGTGCCTGAACACGCTGCGAAAGTCGAGGCCGGGGCTCTCCAGGCCCGCAAATACGTCCGGCGGCTTCAGGGCTTTGTCGCGGTCATCCGTCGGCTTCTGTTGTGTCAATTATCCTCGCCGTTTCTTCCATCCCGACTGCGGCAGAGTCTGCAGCCAGGCACGGTCGTCGCGGAATCGCGCTGTCAGCTCGCACCCCGTGCCCGCATCTTAACGAGCGCCAACACGATGTCGATCGTCGGCGTCGGGACCCCGACCAACCGGCCCATCTCGGCGACGGCCGCTACCAGGGCGTCGATTTCCATCGGTCGCCCCGCTTCGAGGTCCTGAAGCATCGAAGTCTTGTGAGCCCCGACGGCGGAGCCCCACCCGATCCGGGTCTCCACGTCGACCCCGAACCGCACGCCGAGCTTTTCGCCCACCGCACCCGCTTCGGTCATCAGCTCGCGGATCACCGATCGCGTAGCAGCGTCGCTGGTCATTCCCTCGAGCGTGGCGTGGGTCAGCACGCTGACCGGGTTGAATGAGACGTTGCCCCAGAGCTTGAGCCAGATGTCGTCGCGAATCCTCGGTCGCACCGGCGCCTTGAAGCCGGCTTCGGTGAACGCCCGGGCCAGTTCTTTGACGCGCTCCGAGCTCGTCGATGTAGTGCGCATCGTGTCGCATTCGATACGACGGCGGAAGTCCTTCCCGGACGGGTGCGCCGGTCAGGTCGAGGGCCGATGCGTCGAGGATGCGATCGAAGGCGGCGTCAGAATCGGAGGACAACGACGCCGTCGGAATGAGGTGGTCGAGATTTGATGGATTGGACTCTGACAAGAAGACCTCAAAGCCGCGCATTGTGCCACGGCGACCGTCGCCAGCCCAACACTAGCCTTCAGCGGTCACGTCGTACCGGTTGCTCAGCGTACCGATGCCGTCGATGGTGACTTCAACGGTGCTGCCAGGTTTCATGGAGCCGACGCCCACCGACGTGCCACAGGAGATGACATCACCCGGATGCAGCGTCAGGTCATGCGAGATCTGGCTGACGATGCGGGCCGGCGGAATCACCATGTCGCTGACCGGATAGTTCTGGCGTTCCTGGCCGTTGAGCACGGTGCGAACCGACAGCGTCAGGGGATCGAGGCCCGTGGCCACCGCCGGGCCGAAGACGCCGAAGGTATCGAAGCTCTTGGCCCTCGTCCAGTGCCGGAACGACGAGTCCTTGTCGAGGAGCCCGACGGCGGTGACGTCGTTGATGCAGGTGTAGCCGAAGATGTAGCCCTCGACATCGGCCTCGGCGACACCAGAGCACTCCCGCCCGATGACGATGCCGAGCTCGCCCTCGAAGATCACCTTGCCGTCGTAGGCCGCAGGCTTGCGAATGGTGCCCCCGTCGGCCAGGTAACAGCCGTTGGCCTTGATCCAGTACAGGGGCTCGGAGGGCGTGTCGAGGCCCTGCTTGGCGGCTAGGGCGTGAAAATTGTTCCACAGTGCGAGCATCTTGCCGGGCGCGGTGGGCGTCGTCGGCACGACCTGATCGAGCGGCAGAACGGTCCCTGTGGCTGTTGGCGATCCGAACATATCGCCGTCGTAGACTGTGATCGAGTCATCTTCCACGGTGCCGAAGCCCGAAGCTCCGGCGTGTTCGAAGCGCATCCAGTGTGCCATCGTCCCTCTCATCGAGTCATGCGCTCAGCGGCGACCCCTTGACCTTGATCCCCTCTTCACGGATGGTCCTGTCGAGGAGACTCACGCACGCATAGAGCGTGCGCAGGGTCGGCACCTCGACTCCGGTCATTTCCGCGAGCTCGACGACGACGCCGAGCATGCCGTCGATCTCCAGCGGCTTCCCGGCTTCCACGTCCTGCAGCATCGAGGTCTTGTGCTTTCCAACGCCTTCAGCCCCGGCGATGCGCCTCTCCATGGGCACCCGAAACCGCGCGCCGAGGCGTTCGCCAATCGTCTGCGCCTCGGTCATCATCGTGGCCGCCAGCGCCCGGCTCAGCGGAAACTGACAGATATCCACCAGCGTCGAGTGCGTGAGCGCGCTGATCGGGTTGAACGTCAGGTTGCCCCACAGCTTCAACCAGATTTCCGATCGGATGTCGTCGAGGATCCTCGACTTGAACCCCGCCTCGGTCAACGCGGCCAGAACCTTCTGGGCCCGTTCAGACTCGCTGCCGTCGAGCTCCCCGACGGGGAAGCGATTCCCCTCGATATGGCGAATCACGCCTGGTTCTGCGATCGCGGCCGCAGGGTAGGCGACACAGCCCAGGACGCGGTTCGGGTCGATGCTCTTGGCGAGCACGCCGCCGGGATCCACGGTTTCGACGACCCGGTCGGCGTACGGTCCCCCCAGCTTCTGGAAGTACCACCAGGGAATGCCGTTCTGCAGCGTCACCATGACGGTGTCGGGCCCGAAGAGGGCCGGTAGGTCGTCGACGACCGGTCGCACCTGGTGAGCCTTGAGTGCGAGCAGCACGACGTCCTGCGCGCCGAGGTCGCGGATGCGGTCGGTGGACGTCAGGTTGTCGGCGACCAGCTCCTGCTCGGCCTCGATCAGTTTCAGCCCCCTGGCCTGAATGGCGGCGAGGTGGGGGCCGCGCGCCATAGCCGAGACGTCATGTCCGGCCTTCGCCAGGCGGACGGCCAGATACCCGCCGATGGCGCCGGCGCCAACCACACAGATCTTCATGTCAGACCGCCCCGTCTTCCTTCGCCTCCGCGACAGCCTCGGCGTCCATCCCGAGCATGTCTCGGAGGATCTCGTCGGTGTGCTCGCCGAGCAGGGGAGAACGCCTGACGTCAACCGGAGAGTCCGACAGCTTGATCGGGTTGCCGACGGTCAGGTACGTGCCACGGGTGGGGTGATCGACTTCAACGACGGTCCCGGTCGCGCGCAGCGCCGGCTCTTCGGCAAGCTCTTTCATGGAGAGCACCGGACCGCAGGGCACGTCCACGGCGCTTAGCACCTTCATGGCCTCGAACTTGGACTTGGTCAACGTCCACTTCTCGATCTTGTCGAAGACCTCCTCGAGCTTCGGCAGGCGCACCGTCGGCGTGTTCCATTCGGGGTCTTCGAGCCAGTCGGCCCGCCCGATCGACCGGGCCAGCCCTTCGAAGGCCGCCGCCTGGACGATGACGTAGAGATAGGCGTTCGGATCCTCTTCCCATCCCTTGCACTTGACGATCCAGCCCGGCTGTCCGCCGCCTGAGGCATTTCCGGCTCTGGGCGTCGCGTCATGGAACGTGCCGTTGGGGTACTGCGGATACTCCTTCAACGGGCCATGGGCCAGGCGCTGCTGATCGCGCAGCTTGACCCGAGAGAGATTCAGGACACCATCCTGCATCGCGCAATCGACGCGCTGACCGCGGCCGCTCTTCTCGCGTTGAAAGAGTGCGGTCACGATGCCCAGTGCCAGATGCAATCCGGTGCCGGAGTCGCCGATCTGGGCGCCGGTCACCGTCGGCGGGCCATCCTCGAATCCCGTCGTGCTGGCGCCCCCGCCGGCACACTGGGCGACGTTCTCGTACACCTTGAGATCCTCGTACGGGCCGGGCCCGAAGCCCTTGACCGATGCGTAGATGATTCTCGGATTGATCTGCTGGAGGCGCTCCCAGGAGAAGCCCATCCGGTCGAGTGCGCCGGGTGCGAAGTTCTCGACAAGCACATCGCAGCGTTCGATGAGCTTCGTGAAGATGTCCTTGCCCCGGTCGCGTTTGGTGTTCAGCGTGAGGCTGCGCTTGTTGTGGTTGAGCATCGTGAAGTACAGGCTGTCGACATCCGGCAGGTCCCTCAGTTGACCGCGAGTCGGATCCCCCGTGCCCGGACGCTCCACCTTGATGACATCGGCGCCGAACCAGGCCAGCAGCTGCGTACAGGTCGGGCCCGACTGGACGTGCGTGACATCAAGAATGCGTACTCCCTCCAGGGCTTTCATAGACTCTCCTTACGCCGGCGCGCTTTCAAAATCCAAGTTCTCGGTGACCCGCGTGCCGTCCTTCTCGAAGGCGGCGGCCAGCAGCCGGATGCGCCGTTTGGCTTCCTTCAGGTCGTGGTTGTCGAGGTTGAGATGTCCGCGGATCTGCAGCGTCATGTACCCACCTCAGTCGTCAGGCGTCGGTCGTCGTTTCCGGCCATTGATAGCCGGTAATCATTGACCAGACGAGTGCCGCGATTCAAATCCGCGGCCGGGCGGTGGGAGCGGGACGTGCAAGGTACGCGGTAGTCCGCCTTCAGGCGGACGTCCGGGACTGGCTGAAGCCGGCCACTACCGAGTCGGGCTGCCTGCAGGCAGGCTGCCGAGCGCCCGGCGACTTCTCGAACGAGATTGGTGTAGGTGAACGGCTTCTGCAAGTAGGGGAGGCCGCGCCCGCGAATATCGAGCCGGATGTCCTCGTTGGTGTAGCCGGACATGAAGAGCACCCGGGCACCGGGCCGCGAGGCCGAGAACTGCTCCCAGAGGACCGTGCCCTTCATCCCGGGCATGACGACATCGGTCAGGAGGAGGTCGATTGCGCCGGGAAGCTGAGACACCATCGCGAGGGCCTCGTCCCCCCGCGAGGCTTCGAGCACGCGATAGCCCTCGCGCTCGAGCACGGCCCGGACGAACTCCCGGACGCCCGTGTCGTCCTCGACGAGCAGCACGGCCTCCGACCCGGGCGCTTCCGCGTCGTGGGGCATGGTCTCGGCGGGCGGCTCGGCTTCCGGCAGCGAGCGCGGCAACAGCACTGAGAACGCCGTGCCCCAGCCCAGATGGCTTTCGATGGCGATGGCGCCGCCGCTCTGCTCGACGATGCCGTCGACCATGGCCAACCCGAGGCCGGTGCCGCGGTCCGAGTCCTTCGTGGTGAAGAACGGCTCGAACACCCGCTTCAGCGTCTCTGCATCGATGCCGCTGCCCGTGTCGCGCACGGTCAGTCGCACGTACGACCCGGGCCCGAGCCGGTTCGTCGCCGCCGATACGAACTGGTCGAGGTCGACGTTCTCGATCGAGATCGACAGACGTCCGCCTTCCGGCATCGCATCGCGCGCGTTGACGGCCAGGTTCATGATCACCTGTTCGATCTGGCCGGGATCGGCCTTGACTAACCATAGATCCGGTCGGCTCTCGACGAACACGGCATCGTCGCCGACGCTGTTGCGTTGGGGCAATTCTTCGGCATACCGTGGGCCTCCCAGAGGCGCGCGGACTTCGGGTCCGAGAGAGAGAGCATGAGCCACAGCGAGTTCGTCGAGGTCGGGAATCTCCGGATCGCCAGGCCGCTCCACGACCTGGTCCGATCCGAGATCGCTCCGGGCACGGGCCTGGATTCCGACGAGGTGTGGACGGCTTTCGGCCGGATCGTCGAGGACCTCGGAGCGGTGAATCGCCGACTCCTCCAAACGCGCGATCTCCACGCGCAACAGCTGGACGGCTTCTACCGAGAACGAGTCGGCCAGGTCATCGACGCGACGGAGTACCGGGATTTCCTCCGGTCGACGGGCTATCTCGTTACCGAGGGCGAGGACTTCCAGATCACCACTGAGAACGTCGACCCGGAGATTGCGTCGATAGCCGGCCCGCAGCTCGTCGTGCCCGTGGACAACGCCCGATACGCCCTGAACGCGGCCAACGCACGCTGGGGAAGCCTGTACGACGCGCTCTACGGAACCGACGTGATCCCGGAGGATGAGGGGGCGGAGAAGGGGACTGCGTACAACCCCGTCAGAGGTTCCCGGGTGATCGCGTGGGCAGAGCAGTTCCTCGACGACGTCACGCCGCTCGCGCAGGGAAGCTACTCGGAGATCGTGGAGTTCCGGCTCGGAGACGCCGAAGAAGGTAAGCGGTTGATCGTTCGACTCGCGAATGGCGAGGAGACGCGGCTCGCGGATGAATCAAGGTTCGTCGGCTACAACGAGAAGGGGGGAGTCCTCGACACGGTCCTGCTGCGCAACAACGGCCTTCACATCGAGATCCGGATCGACCGCAGCCATCCCGTCGGAGCCGCACATCCCGCGGGCGTGAGGGACGTGTGGCTCGAGAGCGCCGTGACGACGATTCAGGACTGCGAGGACTCCGTTTCCGCGGTCGATGCCGACGACAAGGTCGCCCTCTACCGCAATTGGCTCGGCATCATGAAGGGTTCTTTGGAGACGTCCTTCACGAAGAACCGCGAGCGGGTCGGCCGCAAGCTCGATGCCGATCGAAGCTACCGCGGCGCCGACGGCGAGACGCTCACGTTGCCCGGGCGGAGCCTGCTACTCGTGCGAAACGTCGGGATCCACATCTACACGGACGCGGTCACGACCGCCTCCGGCGAGCCCATCCCCGAGGGCTTCCTCGACGCTCTGATCACCGCCTTCGCCGCCATCCACGATCTGAAGGGAAGCGGTCCCGTGCGAAACAGCCGCGCGGGCAGCATCTACATCGTGAAGCCCAAGCTCCATGGTCCGGAGGAGGTGGTCGCCACGGTCGAGTTGTTCGGGCGCGTGGAGCAGGCGCTCGCGCTTCCGCCCAGGACGATCAAGATCGGGATCATGGACGAAGAGCGGCGCACGACGGTGAACCTGAAGGAGTGCATTCGGGCCGCGAAGGATCGGGTGATCTTCATCAACACCGGTTTCCTGGACCGCACCGGCGACGAGATTCACACGGCGATGGAAGCCGGGGCCATGATCCCGAAGCCGGAGATCAAGAGCTGCCCATGGATGCTGGCCTACGAGGATTGGAACGTCGATGTCGGCATCGAGTGCGGCCTCCCGGGGCGTGCTCAGATTGGAAAGGGGATGTGGGCGATGCCGGACCTGATGGGTGCGATGGTCGAGACGAAGGGCGGGCACCCAGCGGCCGGCGCGAACACGGCCTGGGTCCCTTCCCCTACCGCGGCGACCCTGCATGCGCTGCATTACCACAAGCTGAACGTCCGGGACGTTCAGAGCTCGATTGCCGCTCGCGAGCGGGCCGACCTGGGGGACATCCTCACGCCCCCGCTGCTCGGTGACCGCCAGCTGAGCGCCGAGGAGATCCAGGCGGAGCTGGACAACAACGCACAGGGGATCCTCGGCTACGTCGTTCGCTGGGTCGGGCAGGGAATCGGCTGCTCCAAGGTGCCGGACATTCACGACGTGGCCTTGATGGAGGATCGCGCGACGCTTCGAATCTCCAGCCAGCACATCGCCAACTGGCTCCACCACGGGGTGGCCGGCAAGGAGCAGGTCGTGGCCACCTTCGAGAAGATGGCCGCGGTCGTCGACCGACAGAATTCCGGCGACCCGTGCTACGCGCCCATGGCGCCGGAGTTCGAGGCGAGCGTGGAGTTCCAGGCCGCGTTGGAGCTGGTCCTGAAGGGCCGGGAGGAGCCGAACGGCTTCACCGAAACCGTCCTCCACTCGCGCCGCAGGGAGCTGAAGGCCAGGCGGGTCGAGTCATGACTCACTGTGATCGGTCTGTGGAACAACCTGCGCGCCGCCGCGACGAAGCTGGGCTGGGGCGAGCCCGAGGAGCCGCTCTATTTCTTCAAGCCCCCCTCCTGCTTCCTCGCCACGGGTGGCGCGATCATCAGGCCCGGTTCCTACGGAGGCAGGGTCTTTTACGAAGGCGAGCTCGGTGTCGTGATCGGCCGGCGTTGCCGGGACGTCTCCGCAGCAGATGTGGCCAGGTGCATCTTCGGGTAGACCTGCGTCAATGACGTGACGGCCGTCCAGCTGATCGAGGAGGACCCGTCCTTCCCCCAGTGGTGTCGCGCGAAGAGCTTCGACACCTTCGGGCCGTTCGGCCCCGTCATCGCGACAGATCTGGAACCGGAATCGCTTCAGGTCACGACGAAGCTTCAGGGCAGAGTCCGGCAGGACTATCCCGTGAGCGACATGTTCTTCACCCCGTTCGAGCTCGTGCAGCGGATCTCGCGCGACATGACCCTCGTTCCGGGGGACGTCATCGCCTGCGGCACATCGTCGGGAGCCCTCCCCATGAAGCCGGGCGGCACGGTCGAGGTTCACATCGAAGGCATCGGGACGCTGTCCAACACCTTCGCGGCCGCTCCCGCAGAGGCGCAGCCCTCTTAGCGCCCTTCAGGCGAGAGCCGTTCGTGGGTGACCGAGCCATGAACGGAGCGACTCGTATACTGGGAGGCATGGAAGTCATCGATCGAGTCCGCACGGCGGTTGCGGAGGCGCCTCCCCAGGTCGTCGCCGTGTACCTGTACGGAAGCTACGGGCGAGGCGCTGCCACCGATGAGAGCGACATCGACCTGGGATTGCTCCTGACCGCACCGCCGGCGCCAACGCTGAGCAACATCGTTCGGGACGTCGAGGCAGCCGTCGAGAGACTGGCGGGCAAGAAGGTGGAGGCCGTAGCCCTCAACCGCGCCGCGCCCGATCTGGTGCACCGGGTCGTCAGGGACGGGGTGATCCTCCTCGATCGGGACAGATCGGCACGAATCCGCTTCGAGGTCCGGGCGCGCAACGAGTACTTCGATCTCGCGCAGCTGCGGCGACTCTATCGCCGCGTTCCTGCGTGACCGATCCGGAGCTGATCCGCAAGAAGCTGGCTCTCATCGAGACGTGCGTGGCGGAGCTTCGCTCGCTGGCGGTCCGAGCTGATCAGGCAAGACGTGCGAGAAGAGCGCTTCGTCGAGCACACGCTGCAGATCGCCATCCAGGCCGCTCTCGACGTCGCATCCCACGTCGTCTCCGATGAGCGCCTCGGCGAACCGCAGACGAATCGCGGCCTCTTCGACCTGCTCGAAAAACGGGGCCGGATCGACGGCGCGCTGGCGGACAATCTCCGAGCCATGGCGGGGTTTCGCAACGTGCTCGTCCACGGCTACCAGGACGTCGACCTCGCCATCGTCGAAGACGTGCTGTCCAATCACCTGGACGATCTGCTCGGCTTCGTACGCTCGATACGATCGATGCTCGACAAGCGCTGAGCGCTCACTCGCCGCGTCGCTTCGACCCGTTCGACCTTCCCAACGCCCGCAGCCGCTTGACGATACCCTCACAGAGGTCGTCGAAAACGCACCACCTGGCACCAGTCTGAGTGACGCGCGAGATGATCCCGCAGCTCCGTCACGGGATCGTGGCTCCCGGGTCGGAACCCGGAGTGCGGCGTCTCAGTAGCCAGGGAAGCAGCATTGCAGCGGCCGCCAGCACGAGCAGCGACCCGGACAGCGGGCGCGTCAAGAGAACCGAGACGTCCCCCTCCGAGATCGCCAGGGCCCGGCGAAGCTGCTGCTCGGCCAGCGGACCGAGGATCAGCCCGATCACGGCCGGAGCCACGGGGACCTCGAGACGTCGCATCGCAAACCCGACCAGTCCGATCAGATACATCAGGCCGACGTCGAACACCGAACCGTTTAGGCTGTAGGTGCCGACCGTGGCGAACAGCACGATGCCGGCGGAGAGCAGCGGTCTCGGAATCGCCAGCAGCCGCGCCCACACCGGCGCGAGCGGCAGGTTGAGGATGAGCAGCATCACGTTGCCGACGTACGGGCTCGCGATGAGTCCCCACACCAGTTCCGGCTCCGAGGCGAAGAGCAGCGGCCCCGGCTGCAGATTGTGCTGCTGAAACCCCGCCAGCATGATCGCCGCGGTCGCGGAGGTGGGGAGACCCAGGGTGAGCAGCGGCACCAGAACGCCGGCCGCCGAGGCGTTGTTGGCCGCCTCCGGCCCGGCGATGCCCTCGATGGCGCCGTGACCGAACTCCTCGGGATGCTTCGAAAGCCTCTTCTCCATCCAGTAGGAGAGGAACGTCGGGATCTCCGCGCCCCCGATCGGGAGCGCCCCCAGCGGAAACCCGACCCCGGCTCCCCGCAACCACGGCTTCCAGGAACGGCGCAGGTCTTCCCGCGTCATCCACGTCCAGCCGCTCAAGCGCGCAATGGCGCCCGCGCCAACGGGCTCGCACGCCATGAAGAGGACTTCGCCGACCGCGAAGAGGCCGATGACCACGACCACCACGTCGATGCCGTCGAGCAGGTTGGGAATGCCGAAGGTGTAGCGCGCCTGCCCGGTCTGCAGGTCGATTTCCACGAGACCCAGGGCCAGCCCGAAGAACAGGCTCACCAGTCCGCGAGTCGGCGTGGCTCCCAGCACCGACGAGATCGTCGCGAACGCGAGCACGATCAGGGCGAAGTACTCGGCCGGACCGAAGCGGAGCGCTATCTCGGCCAGCATCGGAGCGGCTACGGTGAGCCCCACGGTCCCGATCGTCCCGGCCACGAACGATCCGACCGCGGCCGTCGCCAGTGCCGCGGAGGCTCGACCGGCCTTGGCCATCTCGTGCCCGTCGATCGCGGTCATGATGGCGCCGCTCTCGCCGGGCGTTCATCAGAATCGAGGTGGTCGATCCCCCGTACATGGCGCCGTAGTAGATGCCGGCAAACATGATGAACGCCGCGACCGGACCCAGCTGAAACGTTACCGGCAGCAGCAAGGCCACCGTCATGGCGGGTCCGATGCCGGGCAGAATCCCCACTGCCGTCCCCAGGACCACGCCGACGAACGCCCACACCAGGTTCCCGTCCTGCAGGACGACCGAAAACCCGTCGAGGAGCGCCGATGCCGATTCCATCTGAAGGATCTGTCTCGATGGAAAGGATTGTGGAATCTAGAACAGTGACTCGACGAACCCTGCCGGCAAGGCCAGGCCCAGGCCGCGCGAGAACGCCGCATAGACGACGATCGACAGGACCAGCGCCACGGCGGCGTCGCGCAGCGGGCGAGCGTCGGTGAACGCCCGAGCGACGAGCCAGAATTGCAGGCTCGCTGCCAAGATGAAGCCGACCCGCCCGACCAGCACCAGGAACAGCAGGCCGGCGAGTGCCAGATGGCCGAGCGCCCCCCACCGCACCGGAGCCGGAGCGACCTCGTTCGCGTCGGCATTCGACCGACGCCGGAACGCCGACAGGGCCAGCGCTCCGCCCAGCACCAACAGTCCCAGAGCCACGCCGAAAGGCGCCGTGCGCGGCCCGATCCGGTCGTAGCCGACGCTCGCACTCAGCTGGAGCGCACCCGCCGCAAGTGAGAAGCCCAGCGCGGTCACCGCGCCGGCCAGCAACAGGTCGAGGCGGACGGTCACTTCAGCAGGCCGATCGATCCGAGCACCTCGGCCGCGCGCGCGTGCTCTGCTTCGAGGAAGGCTTCGAACTCCGGACCCGACTGGTACAGATCGATCCAGTCGTTCCGCGCGAGCGTCGCCCGCCAGGTGTCGGACCGATGCATCACCTCGATCAGGGTCGTCAACTCGGCGCGCCGCGCGTCGGTCAGGTCCGGAGGTCCGACGACGCCCCGCCAGTTCGTCAGCGTCAGGTCCACGCCCTGCTCCTGGAAGGTGGGTATCTCGCGGCCGGGCAGGCGGGTCTGGCTCGAGATGGCCAGGGCCCTGAGGCGACCGGCCTCGATGAACGGTGCCAGCTCGCTGAGGCCGTTGATGCCAGCGGCTACCTGTGCCCCGAGAATCGAGGCGAGCGACTCCCCGCCGCCGGAGTGGGGCACGTAGTTGATCTGGGTCGGATCCATGCCGACCTCGGAAGCCAGCAGGCCGGCCAGCATGTGATCGGTGCCCCCGGCCGAGCCGCCGGCGATCGCCAGCGCCCCGGGGTTCTGTCTCCAGGCATCGATGAACGCGGAGAGCCCAGCGTAGGGTGAGACGTCCGGCACGACCAGGACTTCGTAGTCGCCGGTCAGCCGGGCGATCGGCGTCGCTTCCGCGAGCGTCACGGGAGACTGGTTCGTCAGCACGGCCCCCACCATGATCAGCCCCGTCACCAGCAGCATGTCGCCACGACCCCGGCCGGCGTTGACGAGCTGCGCCAGGCCGATGGTGCCCCCGGCACCGGCGACGTTCACGACGCGGATCGCGTCTGCCGGGTTCTCCTGAAGCGCGGCTTGCATGGCACGCGCGGTCTGATCCCAGCCGCCACCAGGGGCCGCCGGTGCGAGGATGGTGAGGACGTCAGGCCGTGCAGTGTCCTGTCCCGTACACCCGAGGGTCGAGGCGAGCAGAGCGAGGCCCGCGAACCGACACGTTCTATTCAAGCGCGTTTCCAACGCTTCGTTACTTAGCGTCAGCACGTGTCTCCATCGCGTAGCGGACGAGCGCACAGAAGCGGTACAACCCGTGCACGAATTTGCCGTAGGGCAGCATCAGAAACAGCCCCGCGACCGCACCCAGGTGCACACCGAGCAGGATCCCCATCGCCGCCGACTCGCGGAGCGCCAGGACCCCGAAGCCCGTGAGGCTGGTCTCGAACAACAGCACAAGGAACACGAGATCCATGCCGAACTGTATCTGATCGTGCCGTTCTGGCGAGCGGCGCAGCTTCAGCCATAGCAAGCCGGCCGGGCCGACCAGCAGGCCCACGCCGCCCACGGATCCCAGCAACACGGGGGCGCTCGACAGCGGATACGGCGCCACCCAGCCCAGAACGTTGTGGTAGAGGGCCGCTACGGAGGTAGCGGCGAGGCAGAGCAGGAACCCGTAGAACGTGCAGTGGTGCCACCATCGCCGATATCGGCTGGTGTCGTCACCCGTCGAGACACAACCCCCTCGGCCCCATTTGTCATCATCATCATGATTCAGGTAGCGCAGCGTCAGCGTGTCCGAGAGCGCCTGCCGCAGCGAACCTGCCCCGGGAGATACCCCCTGGAGGTCGGTCATCTCACTCCAGCATCTGGATAACCCCACCAGCAGGGCAGCGGCCACGATCAGACCGACCGTTCCAAACAGAGCGATCATCGCGGTGTGCGGCATCACCTGATAGAAGGCGCCCGCTTCGTCGAGATGCGCTGCGAAGAAGACTTCGGGGCCGGAGAGAACGCCCAGGATCAGGGCGAACAGCAGCGGGGCAAGCACCGCACCCAGCACCAGTGCGAGACGGCTTCGGTCGAACAGCCCCCCCAGCCACTCCGGCCAGGAGTAGCTGCGATAGGAGGCGCGCCTGATCGTGGCAAGGGTCCGCGGCACGTCGATGCCGAACTCGTGGGGCGGGGCAAACTGGCATGCGTCGAGGCACTCGCCGCAGTCGTGACAGAGGTTGGCCAGGTAGCTGAGGTCCTGTGCCGAGAAGCTGAGGCGTCGCTCGATGGCGGGGAATACCGCACAGAACCCCTCGCAGTAGCGGCAGGCGTTGCAGACGCGCGCCACGTGGTCGCCCTCCTGGACGAGCTGCAGCGGGATCGTCGCTCTCGCCTGTGGCTTTGCGCTCACGTCGCGGCCAATGCTCTAATGGGCGGCATGTCTGGCTGCTTCCTCACCGGCCGTCCGGCCGAACACCGTGCCGATCGACATGCCGAGCCCCGCGAGGTATCCCTTCCCCAGGATGTTGCCGGCCATGATCTCGCCGGCCGCGAAGAGGTTCTCTGCCGTTTTCCCGTCCTTCCAGAGGACCCGGGCACGCTCGTCGACCGCGACCCCGAGGTACGTGAAGGTGATGCCCGGACGAAGCGGGTAGGCGTAGTAGGGGGGTGATCGATTCGGCGCGCCCAATGGCTCTTGGGAGGCGTCACTCCCTCTGTCGCGCAGGTGTCGAGGGCCGTGCGGTCGAAGCTCCCTGGCCGCACCGCCGTGTTGTAGGTCGAGACGGTTCGCTCCAGCGCGGTGGGATCGAGCGTCAGGGCGACCGCAAGCTCGCGGATCGAGGGGGCCTCGATCGGGGGCAGCATCGGTGGCATGAACAAGCCCAACGCTCGCGCATCGAAGATCACGAATGCCATCTGATCTGGCTGCTGTGCCACGAGCCGCCCCCAGATCGCGTAGCGCTTCGGCCAGAGGTCCTCTCCCTCGTCCCAGAATCGCTCCGCCCGCGCGTTGACCACGATGCCGAGCGGGATGCAGTCGACCCGCGTCACGATGCCGCCATCGAAGCGTGGCGCCCTCGCGTCGATCGCGACGGCGTGGCACTGCGTCGGGTCACCTATGGTCCTGGCGCCGCGATCCATCAAGGCCCGCAGGACGCGGCCGGTGTCGTAGGGCGTTCCCCGAATCAGGAAGTTGTCGGCCGCCTCGCCCCAGGCTTCCCTCAACCAGTCGAGATTCGCCTGGAAGCCGCCGGAAGCCGCCACGAAGGTCCGGGCCCGGACGACTTCCGTTCCGCCGTTGCGGGCCACGACCGCGCTCTCGAACCGGCCGTCCTCGGCGTTGACGTCGGCCACCTCGGCCTCGTACTCGATCTCGACACCGAGGCGCTCGGCCGCACGACAGTAGGCGTTGACTAGCGCCTTGCCGCCGCCGAGGAAGAACGCGTTGGTGCGCGAGAGATGGAGGGTGCCGCCGAGCGACGGCTGGAAGCGAACCCCGTGGTGGGTCATCCATTCCCTGCAATTCGCCGTCCCGCGAATCACCATCCTCGCGAGGGCCTCGTTCGTCTTCCCGCCGGTGACGTCCAGCAGGTCCCGCCAGTACTCCTCCTCGGGATAGCTGCCGGTCATCGGGGCGGCAGGACCCTCGTGCATGCAGCGCAGGTTCCGGGTGTGCCGGCTGTTGCCGCCGCGAGAGTGTCTGGGAGCGGCCTCCAGGAGCAGCACGCGCGCGCCGGCCGTGCGCGCGGCGATCGCGGCGCAGAGCGCAGCATTCCCGCCACCCGCCACGAGCACGTCATACATCTGGGGAGAGTCCATCGATCCGACGCATCCTAAGCGGGTTTGAGATCGATGGCGGCTCGAGCTACTCGTTCGGGTGTGTCGTCAGATGCACTGCGGGGCCGCCGCAACCAAATCAACGAGACCCCCCCCTACAGGTACAGCGGGGCGGAGGCTGCAACCACACGGAAGCCACAGAGACTCAGAGACACAGAGAGCCGGCCAGAGAGACCCCTCCCCCCTGTGGGGGAGAGGGGGAGGAGCCCGAGGAAGAGGGATGTCGACGCGGAAGGTGAAAGGGGCCGGCCAAATGGCCGGCCCCCAGTAACGAAACTAGAAACGACGTCCGCTGGCGCGCTTAAGGCTTGAGCGTCAGCCTCTGCACTCGCCAGTTCCACACCTCGCCGAGGAGCAGATCGTTCTCGGTCCGGCAGTCGATCGCGTTGACCATGCCGAAGTCGCCTTCGATCCTGCCCGCCTGGCCGAACTTGCCGACGACGTGGCCGTCCAGGGTGAGCTTGTAGATCTCACCGTTGTCCATGCTCTCCGGGTCGTTCGAGTTGGAGCTGTACAGATACTGCGTCGAGCCGCCCGAGATGCAGATCGCCTGGGGCGTGCCGATTCCGGTGATCGCGGACTTGAAGGTGCCTTCGCTGTCGAAGACCTGGATGCGATTGTTGCCGGCGTCGGCCACGTAGATGTTGTCGGAGGCATCGCTGGCGATCCCGCGGACCTCGTTGAACTGGCCCGGCTCCGATCCGGTCTGTCCCCACGACTTGATGAAGTTCGCGTCCGGGTTGAACTTCGCGACGCGGTTGTTGCTGCCGAAACCGTCGGCCACGTAGATGTTCCCCGCGCTGTCCCAGGTGACGTCCGACGGCTGGTTGAAGGAGTTGCCTGGAACACCCTGGCCTGGAGCCAGTCCGGCCTGCGAGCCACCGCCACCGCCGGCCGGAAGCTCGGGAGGCTCGGGGTCGATCTCACGTGCCGGAAGGCCGGGACCGGGACGCACGCGGATGGACTCGGGTTTCCGGCCCATGACCAACAGAAACTGCCCGTCCGGATTGAACTTCATCAGCATGTTGGAACCGGCGTCGACGATCCAGACGTTGTCGTCGGCGTCGACCCGCACCTGCTGAGCGGAGTTCATCGCATAGGTGTCCTGACCCATCTCTTTCAGAAACGTTCCGTTCTCATCGAACTCGAACAGGCGCGAGCCACCGTGATAGAAGGTCCGCTCGCCACCGATCTCGGCGTAGGGATTCCCGGTCCTTACGTAGGCGAAGATGTGACCCTTGGAATTCGTCGCCACGCCGGCCACTTCACCGTGGCCCGGGAGCGCGAGGAAGTGGGCATCCGCGTCGTAGCTGATTGCGGGCGCCATCTGGGCGAAGAGCGTGCTGCCGGCAGCGAAGCTCGCCGCCACGAGGAACAGTAGTGTGCGTTTCATTTTATAACTCCTCAGTTCCCGCTCATCTGATCGGGATGCAGCAGGATCTTCTGAACACGCATGCCTTGAATCTCTGCGACGTACACGACATTCGAGTCCCGACAATCCATGTGGTGCGTGCTGGCGAACTCCTTGAGCGCCTTGCCAGCCTTGCCGAAACGGCCCAGCACCGTGCCATCCTGTTTGATCTTGTAGATCTCGCCGCGCGTCGGTGCCTGGCGCGAATCGATGGAGGTCGAGATCGAGTTGGAGGTGAACAGAACCTGGTCTTCACCAGCCGAGATGCACAGTCCCCACGGCGCGCCGACGTGGTCGTACTCAGCCTTCCAGTTCAGATCGGTGTCGAGCACGACGATCCTGCGGTTGCCCCGGTCGCCGACGAACACCGTCCCGTCGTGGGCGACCGCGATCGTGTGAGGCGTGCTGAACTGATTCGTGCCGCTGCCGCGCGTCCCCATCGACTTGATGAAGCGGCCGTTCTTGTCGTACTTGACGACGCGGGCGTCCCGGTAGCCGTCGGAGACGTAGACGTTACCCGCCCGGTCGAAGCCGATGTCGGTCGGCCGGTGGTACGAGTACGGCCGGTTCGCCCCCGAGTACGGGGCTACGCCGGGCATCATGGTCCGCTGATAGAGCGGATCCGGCCGCTTGCCCATCACCATCAGGAGCTTCCCGTCGGGGCTGTACTTCGTGATGATGTTCGTCCCCTCGTCGACGACCCAGATGTTGTCGTCGTAGTCGACGCGAACGGCGTGGGCGAAGGAGAAGGCGTAGCTGTCCTCCCCGAACTCCTTCACGAAGTGCCCGTCCGGGGCGAACTCGAAGACTCGCGAGTCGCCGCTGCGCACGAACACGTAGATCTGACCCTTCGAGCTCGTCGCAACCGCGATGCCCTCGCCCATGTACAGGCCGGTAGGCATCTTGAAGAAGTTGGCGACAGAGTCGAACGGAATCTCCGGCGTGGTTGCGTATGCTTTGGCCGGTTCGAGCTGAGCCTGGGCCGAAGAGGCGCAAAGCAACAGCCCCACCGCGATGCGGGTGGTGAGACGCATCATTGAACGTTCCTCCTGAATTGGACTCTGGAAGCAGAGGTCCAGGATTCTACGCGCTTTTCGGGCGCGTGATGCGATATTTCTTTTCTCGGCGAGGGAATCGCTACACTGCGAAGAATCTGGGGTCAGGCGGCGGCGCCTGACCCCCGAAGACGTGCCTATCGCTTGGTCCGGCCCACCATCGGACGGATCAGCATGGCCGGGTCGGCGTCCGGCTTGGGCCGGAACATCTGCGACCGGTCGTTGGCCACCTCGGTGATGTAGAGGTTGCCCTCCTGGTCCACGTCGATCTGGTGCACGCCGTCGAACTGGCCGGGCAGCGCGCCGGGTCCGCCGATGTCCAGGATGTAGCGCCCGTTCAGGTCGTACTTCACCAGCCTGTCCGTCCTCCAATCCGCCACCCAGACGTAATCGTCTTCGGTGACGATGTGGGCGAGGACGTTCGAGTGGTGACCGGTGGGCCACATCTCCAGGAACTTGCCGTTCTCGTCGAACACCTGCATGCGGCTGTGCTCGCGGTCCACCACGAACACCCGGCGGTCGTTGCTGATCCCGATGCTGTGCACGGACCAGAACTCGTACGCACGGGGATGGCCGGGGTCGGTCGGCGGGCGCCCCCAGTCGAGCAGGAACTTCCCATCGGGGTCGAACTTTGCGACGCGCGTGCCGGCGTAGCCGTCGGCCACGAAGAACGTGCCGTCCGGGAGCCAGGCGATGTCCGTCGGCCGGTTGAAGTTGTTGGGACCGCGCCCGGGCACGCCGCGCTCGCCCATCGTCTTCAACAGCTTGCCGTCGTTCGTGAAGATGTTGATCTCGTGCATGTCGTCGTCGACGATCCAGATGCGCTTCTCCGGATCGTACGGGCTGATCAGTAGCTTGTGCGGTCCGCGGCCCACCTCGCCAAGCCCCGACCCACGCGGCGGGGCCAGGTAGGCGTCGTGCTGGAGCCACTCCTCGATCGTGTTGCCGTCCCGATCCACGGCGAACACGATGTGGTGGCGCCGCATGTCGTAAGGGTACGGGTCCCCGGAGTACCGACGCCTCCCCGTGTTCGTTCGGCGTGGGTCGAGCAGGCAGGGACAAATCCACGGCTCGGCTCCCGGCGGCAGCTCGATCTCGCCGCGCTGCGACACCCAGACCTTGTCCGGTGTCTCGGCCCGGACGCCGGAGCCCGACCCCCACGTCCATCCGTCGTGGGAGAGATCGGTGTCGGGCAGCGGCCTGGGCCAGGGGACGACGACCTCGTAGCCGCCCATCGACACACCTTCAGCCGGTTGCGCCACCGCGCTACCGGCGGAGGCCAGCGTGATCGCGCCCAGCGCTACGAAGAACACCAAACGCGAGTCTCTCAAGTGCATCGTCACTCCCCCTGGATCGATTTCGCCAGACGCTGACGGACGGTTTGAGGATGCGCTTTTCCAGGGGCGACTGTCAACGGCAAGCTGCCTGGGACCTTCGGCATCGCTTGACAGGCGAGGGCGTCCAATGTTGATTGTGGATGCGCTGACACGAGCAAGGAAGATAGCCGCTGGATGTACGATCCGGCCGTCGGCTCTCCGTGTCGGGACGACGGTGCCGCCCGCGCGAACGGGCCGCGACTTCTGCTGCTGGCCATTCGGTCGAAGGAATAACGAGGAACGAAGAGAAATGAACGAGCGACACGTCGCGTTCCGGAACATCGCACTCACCGCCGTCGCGGCCCTGGCCTTTGTGGCCGAAAGCGCCTTACGGGTCACGACTCCGAGATCAATCTGGAGGGCCTTCTGACGCGGGGCGTGCACGAGCCGGAGATGGCGGTCATCATCGGCAAGACGGCCAGGAACGTCTCGGTGGCGCAGGCCCTGGACTACGTGGTGGGTTACTCGATCCTGAATGACGTGAGCGCTCGCGATCTCCCCCCAGGGGCAGCATCGCTCGCAGGGATCCGTCATGGGCAAAGGCCTGGACGGCTTCAGCCCGATGGGGCCCTATATCACGCTCAAGGAAGACGTCCCGAATCCCGGCAACCTGGACCTCTACGCGATCGTCGACGGTGTTCGCCACGTGTGGCACGTGCCGAATGGGAACACCTCGTTTCTGACGTTCACTATTCCGGAAGTCGTCGCCTATGTGAGCGAGCGACACACGCTGCTGCCGGGAGACGTGATCTCGACGGGCGTTCCTCAGCCCACCGTGACCTTCGCGGAAGGCCAGACTGTCGAGATCGTCATCGAAGGCCTGGGAACGTTGCGGAACCCCGTCGTCTCGAAGCCTGTACCGGGGCACACCAACTTCCCCGCCAGGAAGGTGCCGTAGCGCGGGAGTTGATAGTGGGAGGAATGACAATGCGCAAGAACTACATCGCTTGCACCATGGGACTGCTCTTCGCAAGCAGCGCCCTCTACGGGCAGGAGCCGGCGGCGGCCTCTCGCTCGTTCAAGCTCGGGACGTTCGACCAGAACGGTCGCGAGTTCGTGGGCGCGGTCCTCGACGACTCGAAGGTCATCGAGCTCGTGGCGGCCAACGCCGCTTTGCAGGGCTCCGAGGGCTGGAGCTCCGTCGAGATGGCCTCCGACATGATCGCGCTGATCGCCGGCTACGAGAGCGGTCTGGGTGAGCGCATCCGCCAGATCGTCCAGGCGGCGCCATCCAGCGCTCCCTACGTCCACGCTCTGTCCGCGCTCGACACCGAGCCGCCGATCAAGTACCCGCGCACGATGCTCAACGCCGCCGTGAACTACATCGCCCACGCGATCGAGACCGGGACCACGTCGACGCTCGAAGCGGCGAAGAACGCTCCCGACCCCTTGCCCGGAATCTGGGAGAGGAAGCCGGGAGATCCCAGGCAGAACCCGTACTTCTTCATCAAGCCGAGCGCCGCCGTGATCGGCGACGGTGACGCGATCAAGATGCCTGCCAAACGGCCGAATCTCGATTGGGAGAGCGAGCTGGCGATCGTGATCGGCAAGACGGCGAGCGGCGTGTCGATCGAGAACGCGGGCGACTACATCTTCGGCTATACGATCGAGCACGACGTCTCGGACCGCAACGGGCGTCCGGACGGACGGCACGGCTCGGACTGGCTGGTCGGGAAGGGCCACGACACGTTCGCGCCGATCGGACCCTTCATCGTTCCCAAGGAGTTCATCGCGGACCCGAATGATCTCGACCTCAAGTTCACCCTCAACGAGACGGTGATGCAGGACTCAAACACGCGCAACATGATCCACGACGTCAAGGACCTCGTGCACTTCGCCTCCAACATCATCACGCTCCAGCCCGGAGACGTCCTCGCCACCGGCAGCCCCGCCGGTGTCGGCTCGGGTCGCACGCCGCCGATCTTCATGAAGAAGGGCGACAAGGCGATCTGTTGGATCGAGGGAATCGGGACGCTGACGAATCCTATCCAGTAGAGTTTTCACTCGTTGTCCGGAGGTGCACTCATGCGGTTCGCACTCGCTTGTGCGCTCGCTCTAGCGGGCGTCCCTGGTACGGCGGAGGCCGAGGACTGGCCCAACTGGCGCGGGCCTCTCGGGACCGGCGTCTCGCCGGAGTCCAGCCTGCCGACGGAGTGGGGTCCCGACACCGTCGCTTGGAAGATCCCGCTGGCCGGTCTGAGCGTCTCGTCGCCGGTGGTGGCGGGCGAGCGCGTCTTCGTCAGCTCACAGGCGGGGCGTGGCCCGCGCCGCGAAGGGAATCACCCTGCCCTGGCGCGAGGCGCGGACTCCGACGCGGACGCCGAAAAGCCGCTCGGTAGCGCCGGTCCGGAAGCCGAGGGACGCGTTCAGTTCGTGATCGAGGCCTTCGCCGCCGCCGACGGGCGCAGCCTGTGGCAGCATCGTTTCGACGCCGACGGCGAGCTGCCCGGGGTCCACGACAAGCACAACCTGAGCAGCGCCAGCCCGTTGACAGATGGCGAGCGCGTCTACGCCTGGTTCGCGACCGGTCAGATCGTGGCCCTCGACGTCGGAAGCGGCGAGCCCGTCTGGCAGCGGAACCTGGCGGGGGACTACGCGCCCTTCGTCATCGACTGGGGTCACGCCAGCTCGCCCGCGCTGCACGGGGAGCTGCTCTACCTGCTGTGTGACCACGAGCCCGACGCCTACCTGGTGGCCCTCGACCGCCGCAGCGGCGAGGAGAAGTGGCGCGTGGAGCGTCCCGAGGGAACCAGTGCCTGGAGCACGCCCCTCGTCGTGGACGGTCCGCAGGGCGCCGAGCTGATCGTGAACTCGAACGCACGGATCGACGCCTACGATCCCGAGACGGGCGAGCTGCTGTGGTGGACAGGCGAGCCGAACCGCTTCGCGGTTCCGTCGCCATCGGCCCACGATGGCGTCCTCTACATGAGCCGAGGCTATCGCAGCGGCCCCTACATGGCGCTGCGCACGGGTGGGCGCGGCGACGTCTCCGCCAGCCACGTGTTGTGGTCGGTCGCGACCGGCGCTCCCTACATCTCGTCGCTGCTCTACTACGACGGGCTGATCTACATGGCCAACGGCAACGGCGTCGTCACCTGCGTGGACGCGAGCAACGGCGAGCGCGTATGGCAGGACCGGCTCGGAGGCATCTTCAGCGCCTCGCCCGTGGCCGGCGCCGGGCGCATCTACCTGGTGAGCGAGACCGGCGAGATGCTGGTGCTGGTGGCGGGCCGCGAGCTGAAGCTGCTCGCCCGCAACGACGTCGGGGAGCGCACGTCGGCCAGCCCTGCCATCTCCGGCGGCCGGCTCTTCATCCGCACCGAGCGCCACCTGATCGCGGTCGGCGGACCCTGAGCGGGGCTCGCAAAGACATCCTTTTGCACCGCCGCGCCACTTCGGCGATGGGTACCCCTTGCACGACGGCCTCGGCGGATCCTAGGATCAGCTGTCGGCGCGGGATGGTTTTTACTCACACCGAGAAAGGTCTACGGATGAGACTCGAGCGTAGGGCGACGTCCAGCGTGGTGGCTGCCGGAATCGCAGCCTGGCTGACTCTGGGGGCGCCCGCGCACGCCCAGGACTGGCCAACCTGGCGCGGACCCCACTACAACGGCGTGTCGGACGAGACTGGCCTGGTCTCGTCATGGTCGATCGAAGGCGAGAACCTGATCTGGCGCGATGCCTTCGTCGGGCGGTCCACGCCGGTCGTGCTCGACGGCCGCGTCTGCGCCAGCGGGCGCGTCGGCGAGGACAAGCTCGCGCAGGAGATCGTCGCCTGCTGGTCGGCCGAGACGGGAGAGCGGCTGTGGGAGCGCCGCTTCATCGTCTACAACACGACCGTTCCCTTCAGTCGCGTCGGCTGGGCCGCCCTCGAGGGCGACGCCGAGACCGGTTACGTGTTCGCGCAGCTCGTCGACGGGCAGTTCGTCGCCCTCGATGCCGAAGGGAACACGGTCTGGGAGCACCGGCTGGGCGAGGAGTTCTACCGCCTCTCGGGCTACGGCGGCCGCACTCACACACCGCTCGTGGACGAGGATCGCGTGATCATCTCGGTGATCGGCATGAGCTGGGGCGAGTACGCGCCGCCGCGCCACCGCTACTTCGCTTTCGACAAGCGCACGGGCCGAGTGGTCTGGGTCTCGGTCCCCAACCCGATGCGCTTCGAGGACGCCAACAACCAGGGGACTCCCACGGTGGGCGTGATCGGCGGCGAGCGGCTGATCGTCGGCGGCGGCGCCGACGGCTGGGTCCACGCGATCCGCTCGCGCACCGGGGAGCCCGTCTGGCGCTTCCACTTCGGGCTGCGCAGCGTCAACACCACCCCGATCATCGACGGGGATCTCGTCTATGTCTCGCAGAGCGAGGAGACCATCGATACGGGCCGGATGGGACGTGTCGTCGCCATCGACGGAACCGGCCGCGGCGACGTGACCGACACTCACGAGCGCTGGCGGATCGACGAAATCCTCGCGGGCTTCGCCTCGGCGGCGCTACACGACGGCATCCTGTACATGGCCGACAACTCGGCCAACCTCCACGCCGTCGACGCGTCGCGCGGCGAGGAGCTGTGGGAGCTGCGCTTCGGAACCGTGGGCAAGGCCTCGCCGGTCTGGGCCGACGGCAAGATCTACGTGCCCCAGGTGAACGGCGAGCTGGTCATCATCGAGCCGGGCGAGAACGCGGGCCGCATCTTGGACACGACGTTGATCGAGGTCGAGGGCGGGCGTCACGCCGAGATCTACGGCTCGCCCGCGATCGCGTACGGCCGCATCTACCTCGCCACCGAGGCCGGCATCTTCTGCATCGGCGACGAGACGCGCCGCTTCGAGGCGAAGCCGTCGGCGTCTCCGGCGCCGGATCGGCCCCAGGATCCGAACGCCGTTCCGAGCTCGCTCCAGGTCGTTCCGGGTGAGATCGTGATCCAGGCCGGCGAGTCGATCTCTTTCGAGGCCCGCGCCCTGGACGAGCAGGGTCGCTTCCTGCGCAACGTGGAGCCCGCGTGGTCGCTCGAAGGGCTGGAGGGAGACCTGGCCGCGGACGGCGGCTTCCAGTCGGCGCCGCAGACCGGCCAGACCGGCAAGGTGGCGGCGAAGCTGGGCGACCTGACGGCCAGCGGTCGCGTCCGGGTCGCCGCCGCGCCGCCCTGGAGCGAGAGCTTCGACTCGGGGGAGATCCCGCGCCACTGGATCGGCGCCGGCCGCTTCAAGATCACCGAGCGTGGCGAAGATCAGCGGCTGCACAAGCCGCCGGCCGCGGCGGGCTTTCAACGCGGAACCATCTACATTGGCGCCCCGAGCCTTCAGAACTACGTCGTCCAGGCCGACGTCCTGGGCATCAAACGGGGACGTCGCCAGCCGGACATCGGCGTGATCAACAGCGGCTACTCGATGGAGCTACTGGGACCGCACCAGCAGGTGCGGATCCAGTCGTGGGCGGCGGAGCGGCGCATGGCTGGCTTCGCGGACTTCGAGTGGGCGCCCGAGACCTGGTACACGATGAAGCTGATCGTCGACTACGAAGCCGACCGCGCGATCGTGCGCGGCCGGATCTGGAAAAAGGGCGACCCCGAGCCCGAGGGCTGGGCGATCGAGGTCGAGGATCCGCTGCCGATCCGAAGTGGGAGCCCGGGAGTGACCTGCGACTCGGGCGTGGACGTCTTCTACGACAACGTGAAGGTGATGAGCCGATGACGATGATGCGAGCCTGGGGAGTCGGGGTGGTCGGAGCGGCGCTGCTCGTGGCACCGGTGCTGCCGGCCGCCGAGGGCGAAGGGGAAGTCGCGATGTTCGGCAACACACCGGCGCGCAACATGGTCTCCGACGAGACGGGCCTGGCAGCGGACTGGGACGTGGAGACCGGTCTCAACATCAAGTGGGTGTCCGCGACCGGCTCGCAGACGTACTCGGGGCCCGTCGTCGCGAACGGGCGCGTCTACGTGGGAACGAACAACGAGGGGGAGCGTGACGAGGCGGTCAGCGGCGATCACGGCGTGCTGATGGCGTTCCGCAGCAGCGACGGCGAGTTCTTGTGGCAGGCGGCCACGCCGAAGCTGCCCGCGGGCCGCGTCAACGACTGGCCGCTGCAGGGAGTCTGCTCGACCCCTTACGTCGAGGGGGATCGTCTCTATTACGTCTCCAACGAGGCCCACGTCGTCTGCCTCGACGCCAAGGGGCAGGCCGATGGAAACGCCGGGCCCTTCGCGGAAGAGCGCTACGCGACCCCGGCCTCCGCAGACGTGATCTGGTCCTACGACATGATCGGAGAGCTGGACGCCTTTCCCCACAACCTGGCCGCCAGCTCGCCGCTCGTGGTGGGCGACGTGGTTTACGCCTCCACCGGCAACGGCACCGACGAGGGACACATCAACATTCCCTCGCCGCTGGCTCCCAGCTTCGTCGCCGTCAACAAGACGACGGGCGAGCTGGTCTGGGAGAACGCCATGCCGGGCACCGATATCCTCCACGGCACCTGGACCACCCCCTCCTACGCCGAGGTCGGCGGCGTGGCGCAGGTTCTCTTCCCGGGAGGCGACGGTTGGCTCTACAGCCTCGACCCCGCGACCGGGGAGCTCGTCTGGAAGTTCGACTGCAACCCCAAGGACTCGAAGTGGACGCTGGGCGGGCGCGGCACGCGAAACAACCTGATCTCCACCCCCGTCGTCTACGACGGCAAGGTCTACATCGGCGTCGGGCAGGATCCCGAGCACGGCGAAGCGCCCGGGCATTTCTTCGCCATCGACGCCAGCGGCAAGGGCGACGTCACGGCCACCCACCAGGTCTGGCACCGGGGCGGGGAGGAGTTCAACCGCACCATCTCCTCGGCGGCGATCCGGGATGACATTCTCTACATCTCCGATCTGTCGGGCTTCCTGTACGCGCTCGACGCCCAGACCGGCGAGCACCACTGGACGTACGACACCTTCGCGGCGGTGTGGGGCTCCCCCTTCGTGGCCGACGGCAGGGTCTACCTGGGGGACGAGGACGGCGACATCGTGGTGCTGAAGCACGGCAAGACCCTGGAGAAGATCACCGAGCCCAACATGGGGTCCGCGATATACACGACCCTCGTCGCCAAGGACGGCGTGATGTACGTGGCGAGCCGCAGCCAGCTCTTCGCCATCCAGGACGGCATCGCCCCAGCGGCGACTGCGCCCTAGAAGGGTCCTCGTACTCGCAGGTGCCCCGGCGTCATGGCCGCAGCAGCGCGGCGATCTCGGCGATGGCCTCCCGGCCGGAAACGTCGCGCGACCTGAGGGGCAAGGTCAAGCGGGGCAGGTCGCGGAACTTGTCGCCAATGTCCTTCAGGTAGCGCGCCTCCTGTTCGCGCCGGGCGCCGAGGAAGGCCCCATCGGCCTCGGACGGCAGCACGCGGTTGACGACCAGGGCCGAGATCGGCACGCCGAACCGCGAGAGGATGTCCGCCGTTCTCCCGCTCTCGAGAATCGACAGCTTGTCGGGGTTGAGGACCAGGAGAAACGCCGCAACCGCCGGATCGACGAGTGCCGCGCGCGCCTCCCGGAACAGCCGCCGCCGGGCGTTCAGACGTTCGGCGATGTCCGCCCTGGGGGCGCCGGCCGGGTGGTCCTGCGGGGCGTCGATCAGCGTCAGCTCGTCCCCCTTGTGGCGTCCACCGCCGAAATTTCGGAGCGAGTCTGCCAGCCGGCCGGCGCGTGCTCGGCCGGCCAGCAGGCCGTCGGTCCAGGCGGCCATGATCTCCGGCAGCGTGAGCAGCCGGACCGTGTGGCCGGCCGGCGCGGTGTCGAACACGATGAGGTCGTATCGCGAGTCTGCCCCCGTCATCAAGCGGGCGATCCGTTCGAGTAGCGCGGCCTCGGTGGCGCCGGGGGCGTGGCGCGCCAGATCGAGCTGTCGCTCGATCTCGTCGTAGAGCCGCGGGTGCACGAGCCCTTTCATCGCGGTCTTGACCGACTCGAGATGGCGCTCCACCTCCGCTTCGGGATCGATCTCCAGCCCGTCGAGCCCCGGCGCGAGTGCCGTCTCGCGATCGCCGATGCGTTCGCCGAAGATGTCGCCGAGCGAGTGGGCCGGATCCGTGGACACCAGCAGACAGCGCCGGCCGGCCTCGGCCGCGACGATCCCGAGCGCGCTGGCCACCGTGGTCTTGCCGACGCCGCCCTTGCCGCCGACGAAGAGGAGGTGACGGGCGAGCAGCCGGCGCAGTAGGGCGTCTGGCGCCGTGGTCGGGCTCAACAGCAGCGAACGTCGTCGAGTGGCGAATGGTCCATGCCCATCCGCGTGTGCCACTCGTGGAACCGCTCGAGCAGCAGCGGCTGCAGCTCGAGAGTGTAGTAGGAAACGGGGTTGGGAACACCCATCATCTCGGCGAAGACGAACAGCATGAACACGTCGTCCTCGTCGCGCCGTGCGCGGGCCACCGCGCCGCGGTAGGGGGTGACGTAGAACTCGGTCAGCAGAGCGCCGACCGTGCGGACGAAGCAAGCCGCGGACTCGAACGCCATGCCTCAGCGATCGGCGGGCGGCTTCTCCACCGCTGCGATCAGGAGGCGGGCGTCGGAGCCGGGGCGGCCCGGGCCCGTCGTTCGCGCATCAGCGCCGCCGTCGCCTCGAGCACGACGAAGACGGCCGCGATCACGATCAGCAGGTCGAGAAACAGCAGCAGGTACTTGCCGCCTGTGTACAGGTCCCAGAGCTGATAGAGGGCCGCCAGCAGCGCCATACCCGTGACGAAGACCATCGGCACGAGCGTGTAGCGGGCCGGACGTCCGAGCTTGACGAGGATCACGCTGACGACGAGCAGCGTGAGCCCGGCCAGCAGCTGGTTCGTGGTGCCGAATAGCGGCCAGATCAGCATGCCGCCGGTGCCGTCCGCGCCCCCCGCGCCGAAGGCCAGCCCGAGACACGCCGCGACCGCCAGAAGCGTGGCCAGGTAGCCGTTCTGCAGGGCCGGTATGCCGTAGATCACGCCCCATTCCTGGACGATGTAGCGCTGCAACCGGACGCCGGCATCCATCGTCGTGCCCGCGAACAGTACTGCCATCACGGTCAGCAGGGTTCGGGCGAAGGCGTCCGAGATGCCGGTTCCGGCCGACACGATCGCGGCGCCTCCCTGAACGAAGGCGCTCACGCCGCCGTTGCCGAAGGCGCTGTAGGTCGCCTCCCAGTCGGCGAGCGAGGCGAAGCCGGCGGTCGTTGCAATGATGGCGGCGAGGGCCAGCGCCCCTTCGCCAGTCGACCCCAGGTAGCCCACGAAGCGCGCGTCGGTCTCCTTGTCGAGCTGCTTCGAGGTGGTGCCGGATCCGACCAGGCCGTGGAACCCCGAGATCGCGCCGCAGGCGACGGTCACGAACAGCAGGGGCACGAGCGGCGGCGTGCCGGCCGGCACGTTGGCATTGATGGCCGGCGCGACGATCGTGGGGTTGGCCAGCAACACCGCCAGGTACAGCAGGCCGAGCCCGATGAAGAGCTGGATGCCGTTGATGTAGTCGCGCGGCTGCAGCAGCAGCCAGACCGGCAGGAGTGACGCAACGGCCGCGTAGACGAACAGGATGACGATCCACTGGGGGCCGGCGGCCAGGCCCAGGAAGCTCGCGGGCAGTTCCACCGGCACGGCCTCGCCGAGGTAGATCACCGCGTACAGCACGATCGTGCCGACGACGGTCGGCCACAGAATCGGCACACCCACGCGGTAGATCAACACCCCGATCACGAGCGCGACGACGATGGCGCTCCAGACGGGGATGACGCTGCTCGGCGTGGCCTGCAGGGCGTTGGAGATGGCCACTGCGAAGACGGCGTTGACCATCAGCAGCAGCAGGAAGATCACGATCATGAAGAGCGTGCGGGCACGCCGGCCGACGACATCGCCCGTAACGGACCCGATCGATCGTGCCTTGTTGCGAACGCTGGCCCACACCGCTCCGAAATCGTGCACTCCGGCGAAGAAGACGGTCGCCGTCACGACCCAGATGAACGCCGGCAGCCAGCCCCAGATGACGGCGATCGCGGGCCCGATGATCGGCGCGGCGCCGGCCACGGCCGTGAAGTGGTGGCCCCACAGCACCACCCTGTGGGTCGGCACGTAGTCGACGTCGTCGCGCATCGAATGCGCGGGCGTCTCGAACGTCGGGTCGAGCTGATAAATGCGTTCGGCGATGAACTTCGAATAGGAGACGTAGCCGAGGGCCATCGCTCCGAGTCCGATCCCGGCGAGGACAATAGCGCTCACAGATCACTCCACTGATGCAAGAAGGACGACTGAACCATAGATTTCGCGACCGCGGGATTGTAGCAGTGGCCTCGCGGCTCCGGAGGACAGAAAAGAGGGCGGCCCCGGGAGGGGCCGCCCTTGCGTCATCTTCGGCTCGCTGAACTTACCGTTTGTAGCGCACTTCCTGGCCGACGAGCTTGGCGGGATCGGCGCCCGCCCTCGGCGTGAACCGCTGGATGCGGCCGTTGAAGACCTCGGCGACGTACAGGTTGCCGTCCTGATCGACGCTGAACTGGTGCGGCCCCTCGAACTCACCGGGCCGCGGGCCCGGCCCGCCCCAGCCGTACTTGAAGTTGCCGTCCAGGTCGTACTTGGAGAAGCGGTCCGTGTGGCCGTCCGAGACCCAGAGCGACTGGTCGTCCGTGATCATGTGAAAGTAGGGCGACGCGTACTTGCCGAGCGAGAACATGTCGAGGAACTTGCCGTCCTTGTCGAAGACCTGCATCCGGTGGTTCCCGCGATCCGCGACGAAGACACGGCCGTCTTTGCTGGTCGCGATGCTGTGGACGGTGTTCCACTCGTTGGGGCCGGGGTTGTCCGGATCTTTCGGCGCGCTGCCCCAGTCCATGAGGAACTTGCCGTTCTTGTCGAACTTGGCCACGCGCTTGCCGCCGTAGCCGTCGCTGATGAAGAACGTCCCGTCGGCCAGCCAGGCGATGTCGGTCGGCCGGTCGAAGAGCTTCCCAGTGTCACGGCCCCGCACGGCCCTCGTGCCGAGCGTCATCACGAGCTTGCCGTCGTAGCTGAACTTGTGGATCTGGTGCAGCTGGTCGTCGATCACCCAGACGTGCTTGTCCGGATCGTACGGGCTCATCTTGATCTTGTGCGGCCCGCGCCCGCACGGGTGCTCGAAGAGAGCGTCGTGCTGCTGCCAGTGCTCGACCTGATTGCCCTCGCTGTCCACCACGAAGATGACGTGATGCATGCGCCGTTCCCACCCACGTGAGTTCGAGGGCAGGCATCTGGCGTTGACCCGATCGGGGTTGCCGGTCGATCTGCGAGCTTCGAAGCGTTCCGTGTAGTTGGGATCCCCGCTCGGGAGGCCCAGCATCGCGTAGGTGGTCCAGGGCTTGGCGCCCTTGGGCAACGGCAGCTCGCCGCGCATCGCGAACCAGATGCGATCCGGGCTCTCGGCGAACACGGCGGCGTTCGAACCAAAGGTCCAGCCGTCGTGCTTCACACCGTCGGGCCCGTCCGGCAGCGGCTTCGGCCAGCTCTCATCGATCTCGTAGTGTCCGAACTCCTCCTGCCCGCCCTTGAATTTTTTCTCCTGCGTCCACACCGTCGTCGACAGCCACATCGCAGCTACCGCGACCGCCAGACTCCTGATCGTCCAACGCCAACTTCGTCCCCGCATCGTCACACTCCCTTGTGCCTGAACCGCATCGGCTGTCTGCGCGGCCGGATAGCTGCCAAGCCAGCCACTGAAAAAATGCTCAGTGCAAGGCGCAGACTAGACCTCCCGACTGGTCAGTTGCAACTGAAATGAAGAAAATTCTCGCGGCGTTTTTTCAAGGATCTACTCCGGAACCGCGCGATCGACCTTCTCGATCGGCGGCTCCGGGGCGGTCTCTCATTGGCCCACGGCCTCGGCCTCGTGGCCGGGAAGTTCAATATTCCGTACCGAGTGACGTGGCCAATCCAACCCGACGGATCGAGATTCGCAGCGCGATAGCCGAGTCGGCTCAATTTCAGTGCTTTAGCGGGACTCCCTAACTGTGAACAACATGGCGTGTTTCTTGCACCCCCATTAGGAGAAATCCACCCCATGAGAGAAGACTTGACACCGGGCTCGCTCGGAATTAAGGTCCAGCAAATGTTCCAGTCGTATACCGACCGGTCGGCTGGCGTCCCGCCTCGGGGCGTCGTGCTCCTGCCTACTCGTGACCTATTGGTGCCTGGAGGCACTGTGAGGAAAGATATAAGACCATGTTGAAAATCGGAGTCGGAGAAGGAAGCGTGTTCACACGGGTCGCCCTGATGGCGGCCGTGTGCGCGTTGTTGATTCCGGGCGTCGCGATCGGCCAGCAGCAAGCTTCGATCAGCGGCAAGGTAGTCGATCCGGACGACCTGGCTTTGCCCGGCGCCACGGTGACAGTATCGGTGGAGAACACGGGATACTCCCGCTCGACCGTCACCCAGGCGAACGGCTCCTACCTGCTGAATAACCTGGTTCCGAATACTTACGTCATCACCTCCACGATGTCGGGCTTTCAAGACGTCGCTCGCACCATCAGGCTGAGCGCCGGCTTGGAAGCCACACTCGATCTCAAGATGGGACAGGTCGGCCTCACGGAGGAAGTCACCGTCGAGGGGCTGGCGCCTCTCGTCGAGACGACCAGCAACAAGATCGGCGGCAGCCTCACCGGGCAGGAGATCGAGGACGTGCCCTCGAACTTCCGGCAGTTCACCACGCTCACGCAGCTGATTCCCGGTATCACGCCCAACCCGGCGCAGTCCACGTTCGAGGGCGGTCAGGTGACGGCCAACGGCTCGCCGGCGCAGTCCAACGTCTACCTGATCGACGGCATGTACAACAACGATGACCGCCTGGGCGGCAGCCAGGGCACGCAGGTCCGCGTGGTGCTGGACAACATCGCCGAGTACCAGGTGCTGTCCAACTCCTATAGCGCCGAGTTCGGCGGCGGCGCCGGCGCGGTCATCAACATGGTCTCGCGAGGCGGCAACAACCAGTTCGGGGGCCGCGTCTACAGCTATTTCCGTCACGACAAACTGAACGCCCGAAACGCCTTCTTGGACGACGCTGCGCCGAAGCCGGAGGAGCAGACGCTGCAGTTCGGCATCGGGGTGGGCGGCCCTATCGTCAAGAACAAGGCCCACTTCTACTTCACGTACGAAAGGGACCACGAGGACATCGCCGGTTTGAAGCCGTTCCCCGCGGAAGCGGCCCCCCTGGCCGTCACTTTCGTCGGAAACTTCGAGGTCCGGGCGTACAACGCGTTCGCGCGGCTCGACTGGCAGCTCAACGACAGCAACTTCCTGAGCTTCCGGGGTGTGCGCGAGAAGGCGCCGACCAAGGGCGAAGGCTTCAACACGAACAGCGACACGCTCGATGCCCAGGGATGGGAGGGCGACCTGGACGAGCTCGGCAACATCACGTTGACGAGCACCCTCAGCGACCGCGCCTCCAACGTGATCCGGTTCGGGATGATCCACGAGCAGCTCAACAGCGGCGCTCAGACGTACTTCAATGACGACGTGTCCTACCGCGGCTTCGATGGACGCGAGCCGTTGGGGATTGGGCAGAGCAACGAGCACGCCAGCTACACCACCGGAAAGGGCGGCGGCGGTGGAGCGACGACCATCTTCACGTACATTGTGGGTGACACGTTCAGCTACTTCGTGCCGGACATGGCCGGCGAGCACACGTTCAAGTTCGGCGGCCAGTTCAGCCTCAACCGTGCGGATCCGCGGGCTCAGCTGGACTCGGGGACCTTCTCGTTCGACAGCGATCTCCCGTACAACCCGTCCAATCTGGCGACGTACCCGTCTCAGTTCGAAGCCCAGGTCGGGCCGCCGGGGGACAACTTCCCCGTCTTCAGCTACGATCGCCGGACCTCCGCCTTCGTCGAGGACAAGTGGCGGACGAACGACAGGCTCACCTTGAACCTCGGGGTGCGCTACGACGACCAGCGCATCACGCCGGGCGGCCGCCACAACATCGCCCCGCGTGGGGGCTTCGCGTACGACCTCACCGGAGACGGGGACACCGTCGTCCGCGGCGGCATCGGCCGCTTCTTCTTGTTCATTCCGATCTCGGTTCCGGTCAACGAGCAGCGGGCGGCGGTCATTACGAAGTTCCCGGACGTCGAGGTCGACGCTGACGAGGACGCGGCTGGATGCAACTGCGTTCTCGTCCCGGACATGATCAACGATGGCCAGGGCAACCCCGGCATCGCCGTCCTGAGCCCCGCCGGTCAGGCCGACATCGAGCGGCGGCGTGCCGCGATCCTCGGGGGCAGCATTTTCGGCCGCAATCCCATCGTGCTCGACGAGAGCCGGAAGATGGCCTACCAGTGGGCCTACAGCTTCGGCTTCAGTCGGGCGCTCGGATCGACCGCGTCCATCTCGGCGGACTTCGTGGGCAACATCTCGCGCGATCAGACGGGCGAGATCGACATCAACGAGCCGGTCAACGGCGTGCGACCGGGCGTCGAAGTGTTCGACCCGAACGGGGTCTTCGTCCCGGCCGTAGCCCGTGGCACGAACTTCGGCCGCGTGAAAGCGGTGCAATCGAGAGATGAGTTCGACGCCGACTACAAGTCGCTTCAGGTCGCTCTGGTCAAGCGGTTCGCAAACCGCTGGAGCGGGCGTCTCTCGTACACGCTGCAGAAGGGCACCTACGTCGGAAGCGGCAACCCGGACACCCGGCGCGTCTGGCTCGACAACGAGATCACGGCCGACAAGGGGATCTTCGAGTTCAATCGAACCCACGTGCTGGCGGCGACCGCCTCCGTCGAGGTGTTCCGGGATTTCAGAATCTCCGGCGTGATAAGCGCGATCTCCGGCAGACCCGTCAACGAGACCACGGGCGTCGACGGTAATGGCGACGGCGAACGCGGAACGAGAAGAGGAAGCGACCGTCCGATCGCGGGCATCGACGACGCGACACTCCCGATCGCGTCGCCACTCGACTCGGCGGGCCGGGCGATCATCAACGGCGTCGACGGTCCCGGCTCGGTGCTGCTCAACATGTCGGCCCGGTACTCGATTGCACTGGGCAGCGACAACGGGAGAGGTCTCGACCTGTTCTTCGACGTCTTCAACGCGCTCGACAAGACAAACTTCAGCCGGCCGACGGGCAACCGGCGGTCCAGTAACTTCCTGAAATTGAACAGTGCGGGTTTCCCCCGCCAGATGCAGGTTGGCGCTCGGATCCGCTTCTAAGTTAAACTAACAACTCGATGTCGAAACAACTTGGTTTAGTCTCATTCGTGGCGACGGTGGCGCTGACGTTCAGCGCCACCGTCGCCGTTCCTCAGGGGATGACGGGCGTCATCCAGGGAACGGTCAGCGACGAGGAAGGGGGCGCCCCGCTCCCAGACGCGACGATCCGCCTCGTCGACGACACCAGAGGCCGTCAGTTCTCTACCAAGAGCGACAAGAACGGGCGCTTCTACAAGCGTGGCCTGCCCGGGGCCAACTACCTGGCGACCATCGAGAAAGAAGGCTACAAGCAGCTCCAGGAGCAACTGAGGGTGGCGTCCGGCGGCGAGAGCCGCTTCGATTTCAAGCTCGCCAAGGCGGCCCCCCCAGGCGCCAGGGAATTCGCCGAGGGCTTCGCAGCTTTCAACGCCGGCGACAACGAAGGGGCGGCTCGAGCGTTCGAAGCGGCCGTGGAGAAAGCGCCGGATCTGCCGGAGATCCGGGTCAACCTCGCCCTCGCTTACCTGCGCCTGTCGCGCAACGAGGAAGCTGTGACCCAGCTCGAAAAGGCCGCGACGCTCGCGCCCGAAGACGCCCGAACGCTGTTCCGGCTCGGCGGAGCCTACGTCGAGATGGCGGAATACGACAAAGCCATCGTTGTTCTCGAGAAGGGGCTCGCGATCGAGTCGGACTTGAATAACGAGCTGGCCGCCGAGACCACCGTCACGCTCGGTGCGGTGTATTTCGCAAAGGGCCAGATCGAGAAGTCGGTCGCGCAGTTCGAGAAGGTGTTGGCCGTGACGCCTGGAGCACCGGTGGCCTCGCTCGGCCTGGCGAAGGCGTATCTGAGCCTGGACAACCGGGACAAGGCCCTCGAGCTCTTGGAGCACGTCGTGTCGGTGGCACCGGGCACTCCGGAAGCTGAGCGGGCTGAGGTCTTCCTCGCGGAGCTCCGGAGAGACGCCACCCAACAGCCCTGATCGCCGCGGTTTTCCCGGGGCACTTGTAACCCGTCTTTCCCCCACCAAGAGAGCGCCGCGCGTGCGCCAGGGATTCGGCCAAGCTCGCGCTGCCGCTCGAGGTGTGGCCGGATCCACAACAATTGACAATCTGTCCATCCTTCCGTGGTGCGCGTCTTGGCTAGAATGCCTGGGCAATAGGCGCAGGAACGGGTCCACGCGTTTCGCTACAGCCCCAACCCCCTGCTACTCAGGAGAACCAAGGAAGCGGATGCGGCGGTTGACGCGAATCGTGAGCGTGCTGTTGCTGCTGCTTCCTGGCAACTGGGCGCAATCTGCCCAACTCGCCGCGGGGGACGACGGGGACACGTCGGAGCCTGCATCCGGCTCGACGGCCGCTCTCCCGTCCTATTCGCCGCCGGCCCCTATCGCTCCCGAGGTGATGGCGCAGGACGAGCAGGGTCGGATCACGGTGCGGGCAACGCGTCTGGCCGAGCCGCTCGTGGTGGATGGAGAGCTGGACGAGCCGGTCTACTCGAAGGTCAAGTCGGTAAACGGCTTCGTCCAGCAGGAACCGCTCGAAGGCGAGCTGGCCACCGAGGACAGCGACGCCTGGATCTTCTTCGACGACAAGAATCTCTATGTCGCCGTTCGGTGCTGGGACAGTCAGCCGGAGCGCATGGTGGCCAACGAGATGCGTCGGGACCATTTCAACATCCGCCAGGACGAGAACTTCTCGCTGGTGTTCGACACCGACTACGACCGGCGCAACGGCTACTACTTCGCCACCAATCCACTCTCTGCCGTTCGCGACCAGGCGGTTGGCGACGAAGGCAGGAGCAACAATCTCAATTGGAACACGGTCTGGGACGTCAAAGCCTCCACGGACGATCGGGGTTGGACGTTCGAGATAGTCATTCCCTTCAAGTCGTTGCGGTTCAAGAAGACCGGCCCGCAGGTCTGGAGCTTCAACCTGCGCCGCAACGTGAAGTGGAAGAACGAAACATCTTCCCTCGCGCAGATCGACCCCGCCCGCGGCGGGCTCGCCTTGTTCCTGTTCTCCGAGGCGGCCACGCTGGTCGGCATCGAGGTCCCGGGCTCGAACCGGACCCTCGAGCTCAAGCCGTATGCGCTTCCCTCGCTGACGACCGATCAGACCGCCGATGAGCCCTTCTCGAACAACCTCGACGCGGAGCTCGGCTTCGATGCCAAGTACGGCCTGACCGCCGGCCTCATCGGAGACTTCACGTACAACACCGATTTCGCTCAGGTGGAGGAGGATCAGCAACAGGTCAACCTGACACGCTTCAGCTTGCTCTTTCCGGAGAAGCGGGAGTTCTTCCTCGAGGGCCAGTCGATCTTCGCATTCGGAGGAGGTGGGACCAGCGGAAGAGGAGGCGGGCCGGGGGGGGAGGAGGCGGCATCACCCCGATCATGTTCTTCAGCCGCCGCATCGGCCTGACCGAAGAGGGTGAGGATCCGATCCGGGTCGGGGGCCGTGTCACGGGTCGGGCCGGCCCATTCCTGATCGGTGCGCTGAACATCCAGACGCGGGGAGTGGAAGAGAACCCCTTGATCCCCGCCACCAACTTCTCCGTGCTGCGAGTGAAACGCGACATCCTTGCGCGCAGCGACATCGGCGTGATCGCCACCTATCGGAACACCTCTCCCACCGAAGGGGCGGGCTCCAACGGCATCTTCGGCATCGATGGGAACTTCGGCTTCTCTCAGCACCTGCAGCTGAACAGCTACTACGCGAAGAGTCGGACGACATTGGATGCAGGGGGGACCACCTCCGGTGATAGCTCGAGCTACACGGGCAAGCTCAACTACACGGGAGACCGCTACGGACTGATTCTCGAGCATCTTTACGCTGGTGAGAATTTCCAGCCGGAGCTCGGCTTTCTCCGCCGAGAAGCGTTTCGGCAAAACTATGTGCATGCTCGTTTCAGCCCCCGCCCGCGTTCCATCGATTGGATTCGCCGCGTATTCTTCGAGGCCGGTGTCAATCGCATCGCGGACCCGGGAGGTCGCCTCGAGACCAGGACGCTCCAGGGGCAATTGCGTGTCAGCTTCGAGAACTCCGACAGGGCGCTGGTCGCATTCAACGATACCTTCGAGTTTCTTCCCGAGGAGTTCGAGATCTCGGATGACGTGATTCTTCCCGTGGGCGACTATCGCTTCCGGGATGTCAACGTCTCGTATACCTTGGGCCCCCAACGACCGCTGCCCTCGACGATCAGCTACCGGAAGGGGAGTTTCTGGAGCGGCGACCGGGATACTCTGAACTTGAACGCCCGTGTCGAGCTGTCTACGAGGTTCTCCCTCGAGCCACGCGTGTCGCTCAACTGGGTCAGACTGCCGGAAGGGGATTTCAGCACTCGTCTTTTCAGCACGCGCGTGAACTTCACGTTCAGCCCCCGGATGGCCCTCGGCAGCTTCATCCAGTACAAGTCCCGCTCCGATTCGCTGAGCAGCAGCGTTCGCTTCAGGTGGGAGTACCAGCCGGGAAGCGATCTCTTCGTCGTCTACAGCGAGGGACGCGAGGACCTGTCCCTGGACCGCTTCCTGGCGAACCGCAGCCTGGCGGTCAAGTTCACCAAGCTCTTCCGGTTCTGAGCCTGAGGGCGAGTGACGGATCATCCCCTCGTCATCCTGAGGCCGGGTCAGTCGTGGTCGGGCCGAAGGATCCGCCCGCCCCTCTCTCCGTTGAAACGGCCGTCGATCGAGAGACGAGGAGCAGACGGATTCTTCTCTCCAGGCGGAGACGAGCGGTCTCTCAGAATGACGCTGCCTTGGCCGTGCTCCGTGTCTCTGTGGCTGCCGTCGATCGGGCCGAGGGCGAGTGACGGATCATCTCCTCGTCATCCTGAGCGAGTGCCGGCGAAGATGCCGAGTCGAAGGAGCCAGCGAGGTGAGATTGCTCCTCTGGTCTCGAGAGACGAGGAGCAGGCGGTGACAGCTGCTCTCCCCTCTGAGTGGAGCCGGCAGCCCGCATCGACAACAATTGACAATCTGTTTGCACTTCCCGGGTGGGTGTCTTGGCTAAAATGCCTGAATCATAGGCGCAGGAACGGGTCCACGCGTTTCGCTACAGCCCCATCCCCCTGCTACTCAGGAGACCCGACGACGCGAATCCAGGGGTTGATGCGAGTCGTGGCTGTGCTGTTCCTGCTGCTTCCCGGCAACTGGGCGCAATCTGCCGAACCTTCTGCGGGGGACGACGGGGACGCGTCGGGGCCTGCGTCCAGCTCGATGGCCACGCTCCCGTCCTTCTTGCCGCCCGCGCCAATCGCTCCCGAAGTGATGACGCGGGACGACCGAGGTCGCATCACCGTGCGTGCGACGCGTCTCGCCGAGCCCATCGTCGTAGATGGCAAGCTGGACGAGCCGGTCTACACGAGAGTGAAGGCCATCACCGGCTTCATCCAGCAAGAACCGAACGAAGGCGACCCGGCCACCGAGAGGAACGAGGCCTGGATCTTCTTCGACGACAGCAATATCTATGTTGCCGTTCGGTGCTGGGACAGCCAGCCGGAGCGGATGGTGGCGAACGAGATGCGCCGGGACCACGGCAACATTCGCCAAAACGAGAACTTCTCGGTCGTGTTCGACACCGACTACGACCGGCGAAACGGCTTCTACTTCGCCACTAATCCTCTCGCCGCCGTTCGGGACCAGGCAGTCGGCGACGAAGGCAGGAGCAGAAACCTGGATTGGAACACGGTCTGGGACGTCCAGGCCGCGATGGACGATGGCGGTTGACGTTCGAGATGGTCGTTCCCTTCAAATCACTGCGGTTCAAGAATGCCGGCCCGCAGGTGTGGAGCGTCAACCTGCGCCGCAACGTGAAATGGAAGAACGAGACATCCTACCTCGCGCCGATTCCCGCTTCGCGGGGCGGGAACGGCTTGTTCCTGTTCTCCGAGGCGGCGACGCTCGTCGGCGTCGAAGTCCCGGGCTCGAACCGCAACCTCGAGCTCAAACCGTATGCTCTGCCCTCGCTGACGACGGATCAGAAAGCCGATGAGCCGTTCTCGAACGACATCGAAGCGGACTTCGGCTTCGACGCCAAGTACGGCCTGACCAGTGGGCTCATCGGGGATTTCACGTACAACACCGATTTCGCCCAGGTGGAGGAGGATCAGCAACGGGTCAACCTGTCACGCTTCAATCTGTTGTTCCCCGAGAAGCGAGAGTTCTTCCTCGAAGGCCAGTCGATCTTCGCGTTCGGAGGGGGCTCGGCGACGGGAAGAGGAGGCGGTGTGACCCCGGTCATGTTCTTCAGCCGCCGCATCGGCGTGACCGAAGAGGGTGGGGATCCGATCCGGGTCGGGGGCCGTGTCACGGGTCGGGCCGGCCGATTTCTGATCGGAGCGCTAAACATCCAGACGCGGGGCGTGGCAGAGAATCCCTTGATTCCATCCACCAACTTCTCTGTGCTGCGAGTGAAACACGACATCCTTCGGCGCAGCGACATCGGCGTGATCGCCACCTATCGGAACACCTCTCTCACCGAAGGGGCGGGCGCCAACGGCGTCTTCGGGATCGACGGGAACTTCGCTTTCAATCAGGACCTCGATCTCAACGCTTACTACGCCATCAGCCGAACGACGCTGGATCAGGGGGGGACCACCACCGGCGACAGATCGAGCTACACGGGCACGCTCAACTACAACGGAGACCGCTACGGACTCGGCCTCGAGCACCTCTACGTGGGTGAGGGCTTCCAGCCGGAGCTGGGCTTTCTCCACCGGGAAGCCTTTCGGCGCAACAACGTTCGGGCTCGTTTCAGCCCCCGGCCTCGTTCCATCGAGTTGATTCGCCGGCTCGTGTGGCAGGTCGATTTCGACCGCATCACGGACACCGGAGGTCGCCTCGAGACCCGGACGTTCCAGGGGCAGTTCCGTGTCGACTTCGAGAACTCCGACAGGGCGCGGGTCGAATTCAATGAGACCTTCGAGTTTCTTCCCGAGGAGTTCGAGATCTCGGATGACGTGATCCTTCCCGTGGGCGACTATCGCTTCCGGGATGTCAACGTCTCGTATACCTTGGGCGCCCAACGACCGCTGCCCTCGACAATCAGCTACCGAAAGGGGAGTTTCTGGAGCGGCGACCGGGATACGCTGAACTTCAACGCCCGTGTCGAGCTGTCTACGAGGTTCTCCCTCGAGCCCCGCGTGTCGTTCAACTGGGTCAGACTGCCTGAAGGGGATTTCAGCACCCGCGTGAACTTCACGTTCAGCCCCCGGATGGCCCTCGGCAGCTTCATCCAGTACAACTCCCGCTCCGATTCGTTGAGCAGCAGCGTGCGCTTCAGGTGGGAGTACCAGCCGGGAAGCGATCTCTTCGTCGTCTACAGTGAAGGACGCGAGGACCTGTCCCTGGACCGCTTCCTGGCCAACCGCACCCTGGCGGTGAAGTTTCACCAAGCTCTTCCGGTTCTGAGCTTCAGCGGACGATCAACGGAAGCCACGGAGGCCACAGAGAACCTCATCCCTCTCCGTTGCGACAGCTGACGATCGAGACCAGAGGAGCAGACGGATTCTTCGCTCCAAGCAGCGACGAGCGGTCGCTCAGAATGACGTGTCCTTTGGCGTCAGCGGCTCGGCGAGTCAGTCTTGTTCGGCGCCCTCGGGGAAATCCTTCTTTCGGATGAGGGCGTGGACGCCCTTGGTCCGGTCGACCACCTGGGAGACCTCGAAGTCGGCCGCGGCGCTCAGATACGCGTAGGCGGTCGCCCGGTCCAGGCCCTGGGATTCCGACAGGAACGCGATCGACTGACGGACCGCCTGCTTCATCGCTTCGTCGAGATCTGCGTCGAGTCCGATGGCGATCCAGTAGTCCGATGTCTCGGCGAACGGCTGAGTGAACGGTCTGCCGCTTCCCGGAATGTCCGGTGAGCCTGCAGGCAGCAGCGTGAGACGAAAGGTCGCGCGGAGCGGAGCCTCGAGAGCCGTCAGGGCGACCTCGCCGTCGCCCTGGGCGAAATGGGGATCGCCCGTGTAGAACAACGCCCCGGCGACGTGGACCGGCAGGTAGAGCGTCGAGCCGACCCCGAGCTCGTTGATATCCAGGTTGCCGCCGTACTCGGCAGGCGGAATCGAGTTGACGACGTCACTCGTGTCGGGAGCGACGCCCATGATGCCCATGAATGGACTCAACGGAAACCGGATCGACTCCGAAGCGACGTTCTCGAGCATGCCATGGTGCCCGTCCCCGGCCTCCTCGACCCTCACAAACACCGAGACGTTGTTGTAGAGCTCCGGGTGCGTGACGCTCGCGCCAGGCTCGGGTCCTCCGTTCTCGGGGAACTCCCCGGGAAGCGCTCCCTTTCCGTGGCGGCTCGAGATGACGCCGTAGAGTACTCGCGGCAGCAGCGACAAGGTCTCGACCTTCAGAACATCGCCCGGCATGGCGCCTTCGATCGCGACGGGGCCGGTCACCACGTGGGGACCATCCGCAACGAAGTCGTGAACGATGCCGGAGCCCGCGATCGCCGCTGCGTCCGCCAACACTCCCTCGGGGGCAACGCCGTGCCTCCCGAAGTACCCCACCGGATCCCGCCCCTGGTCTTCGAGGATGCCCTCGTGTGACACAGTGTCGAAGCTGACCACCGATCCCGAGGCCACCGTGAGGAGCGGCTCGGCATCCCGGTTGGGAAGCGAGCCCCATCGCACGGTCTCGGGTGTGGACGGGATGTAGGCGCCGCCGTGCGGTCCGTTTGTTTCCGCGGCAGACAACGGCCTCGCCGCGAGCGGCTGAAGTGGTTCGTTTTCGCGAGCGGCACCCACACCGCCGACGAGGCCGAGCGCGAGGACGAGGGTCGGAATGGCGATCCTATCCATCTGTCTCCTCCTCGACTCCGACGGATCGATTGACGGTTGTGGGGGCTGCCCGCCTGCAGACAGAGCGGATCTACGGATACCAGTTCCGCTGGCGGATTTCGATGTCCGGATTGGCGCCGACCAGCTTGGCAAATGCCGCGACGTCGCTCTCGCCGTAGTGATACGGATAGACGATCGTCGGTTTGAAGGCCAGCACGCCGCCTGCCGCCTGCTCGGGCGTCATCGTGTACGGCAGGTTCATCGGAATGAAGGCGACGTCGATGTTCTCGAGCGCCTTCATCTCCTCGTGTGCCTCGGTGTCACCGGCGATGTAGAGGCGCTTGCCGCCGAGCGTCACGACGTAGCCGTTGCCGCGGCCCTTGGCGTGATACCTGAGCCGGTCCTCGGTGATGTTGTACATCGGCACGCCTTCGATCGCGATGCCGTCGACCGTGACCGTCTGGCCGTTGGTCACCACCGTCGCCTTGGCTTTCAGCGCGTCCGTCATCTCGTCGAGGACGGCCTGCGGGGCCACGATCTTGGTGTTCGCCCCGGCCAGGTCGGCGAGCGTGAGTGCACTGAAATGGTCGCCGTGGATGTCCGTCACGAGAATCAGATCCGGAGCGGGCATGCCCTCGAAGGCCACTGCCGCGCTCGCGGCGCGATCTCCGCCGGGGGCGCCCGCCGGATCGACGTAAATGACCTTGCCGTTCCACGACATCGCGAAGGTCGCGTGGTGCATGGGATGAGCGACGATATCTCCGCCGGTCGCCGAGATATTGTCTCCCGTCAGCTGCATCTGCCCGAGCGCCGGGCGAGCTGGTAGAGCAACCATCGCCGGCACCAGCGCCAGAGCCGTCACGACCGCGGCTGGGCGGAGTGTCATTGAGTTCTTCATAATCGTTCCTCTCGCATGAAGGGGTCTTGCCGAAGCGCCGGCCCAGGCAGGCCCGGCCCGTCAGAGATTGCCCCCGAGTATAAGGCTGCCGTGGGCTCGACGGACGGGATGGGAATGAAGTGATCGTCCCAGGTCCCAACACCCTGGGATTGGACGGGTGGGCCCCGGCGGGCACAGCTCCGCCTGGGCGGGTGCCACGGAAAGCCCGGCCACCGCTGGATGCGTGACCGAAAGCCGCAGGCGATGGTTGCCCGCCCGCGGCTTTCGGCCAATAAGCCGCCGTCGTCACCTCGACAGAGGCTGACTACGGCTTGACCGAGAGGGTCCGCCACTGGCCGACGAGGTCGCTCGGATCCGCGCCGGGCCTGGGCACGTACTTCTGGATGCGGCCCACGTGAACGTCCGCGGTGTAGAGGTTGTTCTCACTGTCGACCGCGAACTGATGCACGCCCCAGTTGCCGCCGGGGAACGCGCCGAAGGAGCCCCACTGGGTCAGCAGGTTCCCGTTGAGGTCGAACTTGAGGAACTTCTGGGTCACGGCGTCGCTGATCCACAGGTGCTGATCCTTGGACATGTAGATGTAGTAGGGCCGCATGATCCCGGTCCAGTGCTCCTGGAACACGCCGTTCTCGTCGAAGATCTGGATGCGGTTGTTGGAGCGGTCGATGACGTAGAGCTTGCGGTTGTCGTCGATGGCGATCCCGTGGACTGTGCGAAAGTAGTTGGGCCGCGTGTCGCCGCCGTTCTCACCCTTCTCCCCCCAGGCCATGAGGAAGTTTCCGTCCTTGTCGAACTTGACGACGCGGGTGTTGGTGTAGCCGTCGCTGACGAAGAACGTGCCGTCGGGCAGCCACGCGACGTCGGTCGGGCGGCCGAAGTGGGTCTCGTCGTTGCCCGGCTCGCGGAACACGCCGAGCTGCATCGCCACCTTGGAGCCGTCGTGGGTGAACTTGGTGACCTGGTGCGCGCTGTCGTCCACGACCCAGACGTGCCGCTCCGGGTCGTAGGGGTTGATCTTGACGCGGTGCGGCCGCACGAACATCTTGTTGTGCTGGTCCCAGTTCTCGACGAGCGCGCCCTTGCTGTCGAGGACGTAGAGGACGTGGCTCCACTTGGGGTGGCGCTCCGGGTCGTCGCGGGACAGGTCGAAGCCGGACGCGTTGCGGCGGGGAACCAGCGCGGTCGGCCCGCCGATGTTGTTTCTCTCCATTTCGGGCAGGCAGCCGCGGGCAAAGACAAAGATGCGATCGGGGCTCTCTGCGAAGATGCCGCCGACCGAGCCGATGTGAAAGCCCTCGCCGCAGGGGTTCTGAGGCCAGCTCGTGTCGACCGTATAGGGCCCTGTCGCGTAGGGATGCACGTCTCCCGACATGGCGGGAACCGCGGCGGCTACCAGAAACAGCGCAGCTACCGCGGGACCAATGCTCTTCTTCACGTTAATTCTCCTTCTTCCAATTTGAACGGCAAACCGATCCGTGGGACGACTCGCCTGATGGGGTGAAGGGCGTAACTTAACATCTCATCCGCCGAAAAAAAGGCTTCTGCCGTCACGGCTCGATCCCGGTTCCGACGCCCTCTCCGGAGGGACAGGCGGTCCGATTTCCCGAGATGGACCGCGGGACTTCCCGCAAGGCTTCTCTAGTGTGACGTCGGACGCACCACGGGGTGGCTTTGCACCGCTACGCCTTCGATCGTGCACACGGCGGTTTCGCCAGGTCTCATCCAGCGGGGCTCGGCTCGTTGTTCGTGCCCGCCGGGCTGCCTCCGGCGATCATTGTCGCCGGGGCGCAGGGTCAGGATGTTCGACGCGTAGTGCAGCAGCTCGTAGATGTTGTGCGTCATGCGGCTGGTGTTCGAGTCCTGCATCACCTCGCCGTTCAGGGTGAACTACCAAGAGGGACTTCGGGAGTGACGGAAGGAGGCGCGCCGCAACGCCTTTTCGCGCGCATGCTACGCTTGCCTCCTTCGCGAGCCCTTTCCGGGGGAATGATGTTCCACCTGTGCGCTACCCATTCTGCTGCGAGAACGTTGGCCTGGGGTGTGCTGATGGGAAGCGCGACGCTCGCGCATGCCGCGCCACAAGCCTTCCCGTCCCGATCCATCGACGTCGTCACGCACGCCTCCCCCGGGGGCGGGACCGATGCCACCGCTCGCACCCTTCTGGTCGGTGCGCGAGAGGCGTTTGGAGTCGGCATGGCGGTGCTTCCCAGGATCGGCGGCGGCGGGCTCGTGGCGATGAGCTATGTGAGCAGGCAGCCTCGCGACGGCCACACGCTGATGGGCATCACGCCCACCCATCTGTTCGCCATCGCCCGCGGTCAGGGCCCGCTGAAAATCCAGGATCTGGTCGGCGTCGCGCGGGCGACGGACGATCCCATCGTCGTCATGGTTCGCGCGAGCGAGAACATCCGTACCCTCCAGGACCTGGTCGCGCTCGGGCGCCGACGCCCCATCAAATGGGGCGCCACTCAGATCGGGGGCGTCGACCACGTCGCCGGCGCCGTCCTCGCCAGAACGACGGACACCAAACTGAGCGTCGTGCCCTTCGGAGGGGGCGGTGAAATCGTGACCAACCTGCTGGGCGGCAACATCGATGCCGCCGGGCTCAACCTCACGGAGGGGCTGGACCAGATCCGGCGGGGCGATTTCCGGGCGCTGGCAGTCATGGCCGACCGCCGCATGGAGGCGATCCCGGAGGTACCCACGACCGTCGAGCTCGGCTACGACGTGCAATTCTCGACCGTGCGAGGCTACGTGGTGCTGCGGGGCACACCCGAGGATCGTATCGAGGTCCTCGAGCAGGCGCTGCTGAAAGGGATGAAGCATCCCACCTACCAGGCCTACTTGAGGGGGGCCGGCCTCGACGTGGGCTCGGTCGCCGGGAGAGAGGTCTGGGACGCTCAGATCGCGCGACTCTACCGGCAGGCGCGCGAGGCCATGATCGAGCTCGGCATCGTCGAGAACTGAGGCCGGACCGGAGTTCAGCGCCGAGGTCTCCTGCCAGGAGGAACTCCAGTCGGCCCCGGCGCGCTCGGGTTCACCTCCCGCTCGGGCTGCAACTGGCGCAGGAACTCTTCCGCCGGGAGGCATAAGACGCCGTCAATCTGGCGGCGCTCGCTTCCGCGGTAGAGGAGGATGCAGACACACTTGGGGTAGTCGGCGTGAAAGGTGCGCAGCGCGCGGAGGTCTCTGGAACGGACCTGCCCCGAGTTCTGCACCTGGATGGCCCAGAAGCCGCGCGGGCCGTAGACCACGAAGTCCACCTCCACGCCCGAGCGGGTGCGCCAGAAGAAGAGCTCCGCTCCTGAGCCGGAGTATGCGACCCACGCACGAAGGTGCTGGGCTACGAGCCCCTCGAGCGCGGCGCCCTCGATCTCCTCCGGCCGGTCGAGCGGTCCATGGGGACGCAGCGAGCGGAAGACCCCGGCGTCGAACAGGTAGAGCTTGGGGTGTGCGCTCGTCACGCGCCGCGCGCGGCGCGTGAAGACCGGAACGCGGAAGGAGAGCAGGAGGTCCTCGAGGACTTCCACGTAGGCGGCCACGGTCGGTCGGGCGATCTCGCACTCGCGGGCCACGTTGGCCACGTTCAGCACGTTCCCGTGCGAGAAGCTGATCGCCTCGAGGAAGCGCGAGAAGTTGCCCGCGTCGCGCGCCCATCCCTCGAGCTTCACCTCCTGCTCCAGGTAGAGCGAGGCGTAGGCGTCGAGGACGTCCTGGGGGGTTGGCGACGTCACGACCAGGGGCAGCAGGCCGTCGATGAGCGCGGTTTCCAGGCTGAAGGCGGCGAGCTCACCCGCCATGAAGGGGTGCATCGTTCGATGGAGTGCACGGCCCGCCAATAGGTCGACGCCGCCCCGCCGAAGCTTCCGCGCACTCGAGCCAGTGAGTACGAAGCGGGGCACGGCCCTCGCGGGAGTCGACTCGAGGATCTCGTGGACCACGGTCAGCAGCTCGGGCACGCGTTGAACTTCGTCCAGCACGACCGTGTCCCGTTCGGGTGCGCCGGCGACCCGCTCGCGGAGCCGCTCGGGCCGCGCGCCCAGCTCGCGGTGAACCTCCGGGCGCAGCAGGTCGATGTACAGCGCGTCCGGCAGCACGTGACGGATCCACGTGGATTTCCCTGTGCCTCGCGGTCCCAACAGGAAGAAGCTCTGTTGGGGCAAGTCGAGAAAACGTTCCATTACGACCATTTTAAGTCCCAAAACGCTAGTTGCGGAATCATTTAAGCACGTTAGGCTGGCCTGGGTCAACCGCGACCTCACGGCCCATCGTGAGCCGCGACGATGTGGGGCCTGGCTGGCGCAGAGAAGGTCCTTCTTTTCAGGACCTTGCCCAGGTCTAGCGGAGGGGCCTTCCGGGTGTAGCCTATTGGCCCGTCAGCGAGAAGTTGGAGGCGGTCAAGGCGACTGTGCGCCCCGATTCGCAAAATGAGAGGAGCGGAGAATACCGGACCTCGAAGAGAGAAGCTCGAAGCGGCATCCGGACGTCACCGTCGGCGCGACGCTCCTCGCCTTCTGTGGCGTCGCGTTCTGGAACACGACCACGTTTCGAGAAGTGTCGCCGATGCTTTCTCAGAATGTTCCCCCGACGTTCTTCCCGAGGTTGGTTCTCGGTGTCATCGCCGCGTTGAGCGCTGCTCTCCTCGTGAGGGGCTCGACGCGACAGGGCGAGCCCAAGGAGAAGGTGCCCGCCTCGGTCTTCGTGACGGCGGCCATCATCACGGCCATCGTCGCGCTCGTCCCGCGTCTCGGCATGCTCTCCACCGTGTGCCTCGCATCGATCGTGCTGCCCCTCACCTGGGGTGAGCGCCGCGTCTGGCGGATCGCGCTCCTCGCCGTCGGTCTTCCGCTCGGCATCTACCTGATCTTCGTCCTCCCTCTCGGGATGCGCTTTCCCGACGCGCTGCTTCCGTAGATTTCCGAGTGCCCGATCTCGACATTCTCTTCGCGCTCGTGACGGATCCCGTCGTCGTCGGCTTGATCGTCGCGGGGACGCTCGGAGGGGTCGTGGTCGGCGCCCTGCCCGGCCTGTCGTCTTCGATGGCGGTAGCGCTCTTACTGCCGCTGTCCATCCACCTCGAGCCCGTGCCCGCGCTTGCGCTGCTCTCGGCGCTCTACTGCGCGGGCACCTTCGGGGGCTCGATCACGGCCATCCTTATTAATGCACCAGGTGCCCCGCCGGCGGCGGCGACGGCGTTCGACGGCTATCCGATGGCGCTCAAGGGAGAGGCGGGACGCGCCCTGGGCATGGCGGCCTTTGCCTCGAGCGTCGGCGGCATCTTCAGCGTGGTCGTGCTGCTCTTCGCGGCTCCGCTTCTGGCGAAGGTGGCCTACAACTTCGGCCCCGCGGAGTACTTCGCCCTCGCCTTGTTCGGGCTGTCGATGCTCTCGACGATCAGCGGGGACGCCCCGTTGAAGAACCTGATCGGCGGATGTCTCGGCGTGATGGTAGCGACCGTCGGCGTGGACCTGACGACGGGAGTCGAGCGCTTCGTCTTCGAGATTCCCGAGCTGTACGACGGGATCGATTTCATCCCTGTGCTGATCGGCTTGTTCGCGGTCACCGAAGTGCTGACTCAGGCTGGAACCCGCATCGCGAAGCTCGAACGGATCAACGTGTCGGCGACGAAGCTTCCCAGCTGGGAAGATTTCCGAAAGGTGAAGGGAACGATCCTGCGATCCTCCTGTATCGGCACCTTCGTGGGTGTGCTCCCGGCCGAAGGCAGCACGATGGCCGCGATGATCGGCTACAACGAGGCGAAGCGGTGGTCGAAGCAGCCCGAGGAGTTTGGCAAAGGCGCGATCGAGGGCATCGCCGGTCCCGAGGCCGCGAACAACGCCGCAACCGGAGGGTCGATGGTCCCGACGCTCGCTCTCGGTATTCCCGGAAGCGCGACGGCCGCAGTCATCATGGGTGGCCTTCAGGTCCACGGCCTGAGGCCAGGCCCATATCTTTTCGAAGAGCAGCCCGATCTTCTCTACGGGATCTTCTTCTCCATGTTGCTGGCGAACCTGCTCTTTCTCGCCGTTGGCGTCGCCGGCGCCAAGCTCTTCGCCCGGATCAGCCTCGTCCCCCGCTCGCTGCTGTGGCCCACCATCCTCGTGTTCTGTGTCGTCGGTGCCTACGGGGTCGAGCAGTCGATGGTCGACGTCTGGATCATGCTCGTGGCGGGACTCCTTGGCTTCGTGCTCAAGCGGCACGGCTTCTCCGCCGCCCCGATCATCATGGGGCTCGTTCTCGGGGGGCTCGTCGAGACGTCCCTCGCTCAATCGATGATCCTCTTCGATCACGATTGGACCGGTTTCTTCGGACGCCCGGTGGCGCTCGGTTTCTTCGTCCTGGCCCTTGGAAGTATTCTTACGCCCCCGACGCGCGCAGCCGTGAAACGCCTTCGGCACACCTCGAAAGCCACCTGATGTCAGCGATCAAGCACTTCACACCGGATATCGACTCCCGACGCGGCGAAGGGCTCACACGCGAAGTCGGCCGCTTCGTCGTCGAGACGGACTTCGTGGAACTGCCAGCGGAGCTCCTGGAGCTGGGGCGCAAGTCGATCCTCGACGGCCTGGGGCTGGCGCTTTCGGGTTCCGTTGCGGCCTGTGGGCGCATCATCCAGCGTTACCTGAGGTCGCAGCAGCTCACCGGTGACGCCACCGTGATCGGGACGGACCTGCGAATCCCGCCTCGATTCGCGGCCTTCGCGAACGGTGTCGGCGTGCACGCGGACGACTACGACGACACGCAGCTCGCCGTCGGCAGCGATCGTGTCTACGGACTCCTGACCCACCCCACCGCACCCTGCTTGCCGGCCGCGCTGGCCGTGGCCGAGCAGGGCGATCTGTCGGGCAGAGAGCTGATGCTCGCATACCAGCTCGGCGTCGAGGTGGAGTGCAAGGTCTCCGAGGCCATGTCGCCGAGACACTATCAGCACGGCTTTCACTCGACGGCGACGTGCGGAACTCTCGCCGCAGCGGCGGCCACGTCGAAGCTCCATGGGCTCGCTCTCGAGCCGACGCTTCGCACCTTGGCGCTCGCGGCAAGCCAGGCCGGCGGGCTGCGCGAAAACTTCGGCACCATGACGAAACCGTTCCACGCCGGCCGCGCCGCCGAGTCCGGCCTGCTCGCGACCGATCTAGCCCGGGAGGGCTTTACCGCGACCGACCGCATCCTCGAATCACCCCGAGGCTTCTTTCAGGCGCATGGCGGGGGCTACGCGCTCGAAGCGATCCAGGGCGGCCTCGGAAAGCCATGGACCTTTCTCGATCCCGGTGTTTCCATCAAGCCTCACCCATCGGGATCTCTCACGCACCCTGGAATGACGAAGATGCTCGAGCTGATTCTGGAGCACGACATCGCCGCGGCCGACGTCGTGCGCGTCGACGTCGGCACGAATCACAACATGCCGAATGCGCTCATCCACCACCAGCCGACCACCCAGCTCCAGGCGAAGTTCTCGATGGAGTTCTGCATGGCCATCCTGCTGGTCGAGCGGCGCGGCGGTCTCACGGAGTTCCTCGACGAGGTGGTGAACCGCCCCGATGTCCGGACGATGATGAGCAAGATCCATTTCGGGATGCATCCCGAAGCCGAGGCGGCCGGCTACCACAAGATGACCACGATCATCGAGATTCGATTGAAGGACGGTCGAACCCTGTCGGGCCGCGCGGACTTCGGGAAGGGAAGCCCCGCCAACCCCATGAGCTACGACGAGGTCGCAGACAAGTTCCGCGGCTGCGCCCGGTTTGCGAGCTGGGATGCCGACCGTACGGAGCGGATCGTCGAGACGGTGCGTCACCTCGAGAAGCTCGACTCGGTGCGTGAGCTGACGCGCCTTCTGGCGTCGTGAGCACGGCCGCGAGCTGGAACGTCGACCTCGGCGGCCAGACGGCGATCGTCACCGGCGGCAGCCGCAACATCGGACTTGCGAGCGCAGCGGCGTTCCGCAGCGCGGGTGCTCGCGTCTGCATCGTGGGCCTCTCGGATCGGGAGGCGCTCGATGCGGCGGTCGCTCGGCTCGACCCCGCCGGGCGCGACGCCATCGGTGAGCTCGTCGACGTCGCCGAGGAAGCGTCGGTCGTCGATCTCTTCGGGCGTGTGACGGAGCGACTCGGGCCCGTTTCGATCGTCGTGAACGGCGCGGCGACGAGGCCGCACGAGCCTTTGGAGGAGCTGAGCCGTGAGAGCTGGTCGCGCGTGATCGACGTCATTCTCACCGGGGCCTTTCTCACCTCTCGCGAGCTGTTCCGAAGACTGCCCGAGAACCGAAAGGGAGCGATCGTCAACCTCGGTGGGCTGAGTGCTCATCGGCCCGCGCGTGACCGGGCCCACGTCATCGCGGCGAAGAGCGGGCTCATCGGGCTCACGCGCGCGCTCGCCGAGGAAGGCCTCGGACGGATTCGCGCGAACGCCGTGGTGCCGGGCCTCATCGCAACCGAGCGCCGGCCCGGGCAGTCCAACCCGCACCAGGGCGAGAGCGACCAGGCCCGCCCTGTCGGAACGAGCCGCGACGTGGCTCGCGCCGTCCTCGCCTTCAGCGACCCGAGCGACGTCTACGTGACCGGCCAGACCGTGCACGTCAACGGCGGACGTTACATGCCGTAGCGGCCCGTGGACCTCGCGCGCGGGGGCCTGCTAGAAGAACGACGGCCGGTACACGGCAGCCACGGAGCCGCAGAGACACGGAGAACGGCCAGAGCACCGTCATTCTGAGCGACCGCATCGTCCCCGCTTGGAGCGAAGAATCCGCCCGCTCCTCGTCTCGAGACCAGAGGAGGGATCTCACCTCGCTGGCTCCTTCGACTCGGTATCTTCCGCGGCACTCGCTCAGGATGACGATCGCTTGCCGAGAAACGACGACGGACAGCGACGGCAGCCACGGAGACACCGGGACACGGAGAACGGCCAAAGAAACGTCATTCTGAGTGACCGCTCGTCTCTGCTTGGAACGAAGAATCCGCCGGCTCCTCGTCTTCCTTGCTGAGGTGACCGCGACGCGCAGAAGGACCGCGTCAGAACCGGAACAGCTTCGTGATCTTGAACACGAGCGACCGGTTCAGCAGGCCGATCGGCGTTTCGGACGTCGTATCGCGGCCGTCGCTGTAGACGAGGAACAGCTCGCTGCCCGGCGTGTATTCCCACCGCAGCCGCACGCTCGATGAGACCGTGTCGGCAGCGGAGTTCGCCTGCACGAGCGCCGCCACCGACAGGCGTGGCGTTGGGGTGAGGATGAAGCGTGCGCTGACGATCTGCGCCGTGAAGTCGCCGAACGGCAGGTTCGCCCAGTTGAGTGTGATGGACGGCTCGATCGAGAAGCGCGGGCTGAAGCCGATCCGCCCGCGGTAGCTCGCCGCGACGCGCGTGCCGTCGTAGAAGGTCCCCCACGACGCGGCGGCCGTCCCCGACACCTTCCGCTGCTGCCCGAGGCTGTACGAGCCCCTCAGCGTGTCCGAGGTGTAGCGTCCCGACGGCACGATGATCCCCGGGGAAATCTCGAAGCTCTCCGGCAGGAACTCGTAGTCGTGTGTGTAATCGAGACCCGTCCGATCGCTGCTGTGAAACTCGATGTCGAAGTTGGCCGAGATCGTCCGGTTCTCGAGCACCGTCGCCGCGGCATTCTCCACGTAGTCGAAGCTCCCCTGCCACGACAGCTTGCGCACCACCGGGTGACTCGCGGGCCGCGGGCTGAAGCGTGCCTGCACGAAGCTGCGCCGGAAGTCGGTGCGCCGGATGAACCCGACCTCGGGATTGAACTCGCCCCCGACCAGCAGGTGCTCGAGAACCAGGCCGTAGCGGTCGGCCCTGTACTCGAAGTTGCCGCGGTAGCTCGTGTCGTCCTCGGTTACATCCTGCGTCTTCGTCCGCGCGTAGTAGCCGATCAGCGTCGTCTCGTCGTTGAAACGCAGAAGTGTGTCGAACCCCGCGGCGAAGTTCGAGACGTCGCCAACCGATGTCTCTACGCGCCCGGTCGCGATGACCCCTATGCTGCTCGAGCGGAAGATGTTGCGCTTGATGCGCAGCACGGAGAAGTTCGTCGGTACGGCTTCGGCTGACTCCTTCTCGCCGGTCTGGATGTTCAGGAGGCCGATGTCGAACGGACCCGCCTTGCCGGTCACGCGGCCGCCGACGCGCACCGGAACGCTCTGGCCTTCGCTCAGGCCGATGCGGCGGCTGAAGAACAGGATCGGGACGTCGGAGTTCGTGGAGCTGCGCGCGTTGTCGCCGAACGCGAAGATGCCCTGCCCTTCGAGGAAGAAGTCGCGCTTCTCGGGAAAGCGCAGGCTGAAGCGTGTGAGGTTCACCTGCTGGAGGTCCTCTTCGACCTGGGCAAAGTCGGTGTTGACCGTGACGTCGGCGGTGAGGCTCGAGGTGAGCCCGTACTTGAGATCGCCGCCGACCGCGCCGTTCAAATCGTTGCTGAACGGCTCGTCGGCCGCCTGGTCGGTCGTGACCGAGGAGAGGGCGTACGGCTTGATCTCGATGTTCTTCGCGAGACCCGGCGTTTCGACGCCGACGAGCGTGCCCGCCTCGTGCATCCTCTGCACGCCGCCCAAGCCGTAGGTGGCTGGCATCGAGGTGAGCAGCGATACCTCGTTCTTCCACTTCACCACGCGGCGGAAGTTGATGCCCCACACCTGCGGGCCCGGACGCCGGTAGCGGAGCGACTTGAACGGGATGGCCATCTCGAACGTCCAGCCGTCCTCGACGACAGCGGAGCGAACGCTCCAGACCGTGTTCCAGGCGGAGAGCGGCTGCCCCTCGCTGATCGCCTGATCTCGCACCGCGCTCAGCAGGTTCGTCTGGAAGAAGAAGCCGTTCCTTCTATCGTAGAAGGTGTCGAGCACCACGGTGATGCTGTCGCCCTGGAAGATGTTGCGGTGATCGCGCCGCATCTCGTTGGCGACCGCGCGGTCGGGCTGGCTGTCGTGGCAGTACCCGGAGATGTACAGCGTGTCGTCGTCGAACAGGATCCAGACGTCCGTCGCCTCGGTGGCCGGCTCTCTCTCGCGCGGGACCTGCTGGATGAAGTCGCCGGCTGCCGGAATCGTCGCGTACACCTCGTCGTCCAGGCGGCCGTCCACGTCGATAGGCTCGCTGATGCGGAAGGCGCGCATCGTCGCTTTCCCGCTGCTGTCGCGGTGAATCACTTCCGGGGCGAGCGGCGCGGGCGGGCCGTCGATCTCGGGGAGCCCGTCCTCGGCGGCGTGTGGCGTGTCGTTCGGGGGCCTGGAATCGTCGCCGGCGGGTTGCGCGGCTGCGGCCTGCCCGGCGAGGAGCATGACCAGCAGAAACGGGGCCACGAGCGGCGATCGATATACGCCCATGGGCGGACGGATTCTATCCCAGCGGAGCCGAAGGCTCACGCAGCTGCTGGCGCCGTGAGCACGCCGCAAAGCAGTGCGGCTCCGCGGCAACAGAAACGGAAGCCACAGAGACTCAGAGACACAGAGACGCGGAGAACGGCCAAAGAAACGTCATTCTGAGTGACCGCTCGTCCCTGCTTGGAGCGAAGAATCCGCCTGCTCCTCTTCACCCGATCGTCAGCTGTTTCAACGGCGAGGGGCTGGGGTCCTTCGGTCGCGTTCATCGCCCGAACTCCCTCGAGGATGACGCGCGAGCGAAGTCGCGTCAGATCCGCTCGCACCCATCCGCTGAGCTCCCTCAGGATGACGGACTGACCCGGCGTTAGAAGCGGAACAGCTTCGTCATCTTGAACACGAGCGACCGGTTCAGCAGGCCGATCGGCGTTTCGGACGTCGTGTCGCGGCCGTCGCTGTAGACGAGGAACAGCTGGCTGCCCGGCGTGTACTCCCAGCGCAGCCGGACGCTCGATGAGACAGTGTCCCGGGCGGTGTTCATCTGCACGAGCCCCGCCACCGACAGGCGCGGCGTCGGGGTGAGGATGAAGCGCGCGCCGACGATCTGCGCCGTGAAGTCGCCGAACGGCAGGTTCGCCCAGTTGAGTGTGATCTGGGGCTCGATCGAGAAGCGCGGGCTGAAGCCGATCCGCCCGCTGTAGCTCGCCCGGATGCGCGTGCCGTCGTAGAACGTGCCCCACGACGCGGTCGCCCTGCCCGACAGTTTCCGCTGCTGTCCGAGCCTGTAAGTGGCCGCCACCGTGTCGGAGGTGTAGCGTCCCGACGGCACGATGATGCCAGGGGAGATCTCGAAGCTCTCCGGCAGGAACTCGTAGTCGTGCGTGTAGTCGAGTGACGCCTGATCGCTGTTGTGGAAGTCCATGTCGAAATTGGCTCCGAGCGTTCGGTTCTCGAGTACCTTCCACGCGGCATCCGTCACGTAGTCGAAGCTTCCCCGCCACGACAGCTTGCGCACCACCGGGTGATTCGCAGGTCGCGGGCTGAAGCGCGCCTCCACGAAGCTGCGCCGGAAGTCGCTGCGCCGGAGGAACCCGACTTCCGGATCGAACTCGCCCCCGACCAGCAGGTGCTCGAGGACCACGCCGTAGCGGTCGGCCCTGTATTCGAAGTGGCCGCGGTAGCTCGCATCATCCTCGTCCACATCTGGCGTCTTCGTCCGCGCGTAGTAGCTGGTCAGCGTCGTCTCGTCCGAGAACCGCAGGATCGCGTCGACCCCCGCGGCGAAGTTCTCGCTGTCGCCACCCGACGTCTCCACGCGCCCAGTCGCGATGACCCCGACGCTACTCCGGCTGAAGATGTTGCGCTTGATGCGCAGCACGGAGAAGTTCGTCGGCACGGCTCCGGCCGACTCCTTCTCGCCGGTCTGGATGTTCAGCAGGCCGATGTCGAACGGGCCGGCTTTGCCGGTCACGCGGCCGCCGACGCGCACCGGGACGCTCTGCCCCTGGCTCAGGCCGATGCGGCGGCTGAAGAACAGGATCGGGACGTCCGAGTTCGTGGAGCTGCGCGCGCGGTCGCCGAACGCAAAGATGCCCTGCCCTTCGAGGAAGAAGTCGCGCTTCTCGGGGAACCGTAGGCTGAAGCGCGTCAGGTTCACCTGCTGGAGATCTTCTTCGACCTGGGCGAAATCGGTGTTGACCGTGAGATCGGCGGTGAGGCTCGACGTGAGCCCGTACTTGAGGTCGACGCCGACCGCGGCCGCCCCGTCGTTGCTGAACGGCTCGTCGGCCGCCTGGTCGGTCGTGAGCGACGAGAGGGCGTACGGCTTGATCTCGATGTTCTTCGCCAGACCCGGCGTCTCGAGGCCGACGAGCGTGGCCGCCTCGTGCATCTGGCTGACGGCGCCACCGCCGTAGGAGGAAGGCATCGAGGTGAGCAGCGACGTCTCGTTCTTCCACTTCACGACGCGACGGAAGTTGATGCCCCAGACCTGCGGACCCGGCTGCCGGTAGCGCAGCGACTTCAACGGGATGGCCATCTCGAACGTCCAGCCGTCCTCGAGAACGGCAGAGCGGACGGTCCAAACCGTGTTCCAGGCGACGAGCTGCTGCCCCTCGCTGATCGCCTGATCCCGGAGCGCCCCCAGCTGGTTCGTCTGGAAGAAGAAGCCGTTCCTCCTGTCGTAAAAAGTGTCGAAGACCACGGTGACGTTGTCGCCCTGGAAGATGTTGTTGTGATCGCGCCGCAGCTCGTTCGCAACGGCACGGTCGGGCTGACTGTCGTGACAGCGCCCGACGACGTATAGCGTGTCGTCGTCGAACAGGACCCAGACTTCCGTCGCCTCGGTGGCAGGCTCTCCCTCGCGCGGGTACTGCTGGATGAAATCCGCTACGGGCGGGATCGTCGCGTACACCGGGTCGTCCAGGCGGCCGTCGAGGTCGATCGGTTCGCTGATGCGGATGGCGCGCATCGTCGCCTTCCCGTTGCCGTCGCGGTTGATCACGGCCGAGGCGATTGGCGCGGGCGGTCCGTCGATTTCGGGAAGCCAATGGGCGGTAGCGGGGGGCGTGCCGTCCGGGGGCCTGTCACCGTCGTCGGCGGGTTGCCCGGCTGCGGCCTGCCCGGCGAGGAGCATGCCCAGCAGGACCGGGGCCACGAGCGTCGATCGGTGTGCGCCCATGGGAACGGGATTCTACCGCAATCTGACCGAATGGTCGGGAGGCGGGCCTCTAGTCCTCTGGGGTGGCCTGTTCCGCCTCGGTCATCCGCCAGTCCCAATGGCGTCCGGCCTCGTCGAGGATCCGCGGAACATCTGCTGCCAGGATGTAGCGCTCCTGCGCGAGGCGGTTCGCAACCTGCTCTATCTTCGCCATGTAGTCGGCTCGGCTGGAGTAGCGCTCCTCGATCGAGAGACGCGGATCACCCGTCTTCTCCCGCTCGGCGCGGGTCGCCGGGAACGGGATGTACGCGCCACTGTTGGTGATGAGGGTGTCCGGGGCGCCGATACTCTCGCTCCGGAAGTTCCAGCCCGTCATCGTGCCGAGCGGGACCTCTTGCTCAGGCATGCGAATGCCACCGATCTCGTTGCCGTCGACGTCCACCTTGGACAGGAGAAAGGGCAGCGCCGATACGGGAGTCTCCACGTCCCACCTGTAGCCGCTCGGGACGTGCGTCGGCCACCTCACACCGGGAATCGCGGGGAAGTCGAGGTCGTGGTGCGCGACCATCGTGCCGTCCGAGAATCGCGGATGCCGGCTGGGTGGTGGCTCCGTGCCCTCCCGGACCCAGGCGTCGAGCGCTGCCATCAGACTGCGTGGGACCCAGTTGTAGTTGAGCGTGTTGTTCTTGAACTGCCCACCCCGATCGACAGCAGGCACCGTTCCGGAGCCGTGGCGCGATCCCGCCATGTAGTAGACCCTCACGTTGGGTGCGTCGGGGAGGTCCTCGCTCCCGTCGATCGAGGTGTGTCGCAGCGCGCCGAGACGGCCCTTGTCCCAATACTCCGCGCCGCTGTCGAACAGGAAGATCTTCGGTTCGAGGCCGGCGGGGATACGGGCGCCGAGCCCATCCCGCTTTCCCGTCACCGGGTCCGTCGTGATCTGGTACTGGAAGGGGAATCTCGTCTCCACGAGGACCCCCAGAGAATTCGAACGCGCGAAACGCTCGTTGAAGCGGCCCATGCTGGCTCCGCCGGTCTTCACGAACGCGGCGTCGAACACCTTCCGGTCCTGCTCGTCGACCGTGAAGCCCTCGTAGATGATCTGTCGCAGTGTGCGTCCCGTCTGCGAGGAACCGTACATGTAGGCGTACTTGCCCGGAGCGATGGTGTCGGGGTCGTACTTCATCGACGATCCCATGTCGCGAACGGCGGCGAGGCCGATTCCCGCGACGGGTGGATTCTGCGACTCGTACGCGAGCTCGTACGTGAGGCCGGGCTCGAAGCCCCCCTTGAGCGTAACGAAGTCCAGGTCCCGGACGAGTTGCCCATCCACGATCTTGCCGAACCGCCAGTCCGCCCGCGGAATCAGGCGCCTGCCGGTGAAGAAGCCCTTGCGGGAGGTCAGTCGCGAGTCGGGAGCGTCGGGATCGACCGGGGGATAGCCTTTCGTGGCGCTGCCGGCCGTCCACTCGTAGGAGTCGCTGCGCTCGCGGGGAATGAACCACTCCCGCACCCAGCCCTTGATCGGCTGCCCGTCGTCGGTCGCGACCGGGGGATGGACCCCGATGCGCTCTTCCGCGACGTCGAACTGCCAGCCGATGGCCACGAGCGTGTAGCCCTGAAGCAGCAGAGAGGCGTCCCCGAAGTGCGCTTCCGTCGTGGGATCCTGTGCATTCTCGGCATGGCTGAACACGCTGAGCAGACGGAATCGCCCGCGGTTGATGACGTCGAAGAACACCACGCCGTTGCCCCGCGAGGGGTCCTTGGGCTTGAGAATGAAGAGGTCGGACGAGAACTCCACCTTCCCTTCGCTGTTGCGCGGCGCCAGGTCGATGTCGGCGACGACCTGATTGCGCGGGTTCGCCGGGTCGAGCGCGAAGTAGGCCGTTCCGTGGATCTTCTCGTAGGGTCCCACGTCGCCGAACGCCTCGCCATCGAGGACGTCGACGCGCGTGGCGATCTCGACGCGGGTCAGCTCTGCGTGGCCAGGCGCCGGCGCCAGGATGACGAGAAGAACGGGGAGAACGAGGAACGGACGGATCTTGGAAATCAGACGGCCCATGGTTTTGCTCCTTAATTGTGGCAAGTGGCGGAGTGAGAGGGCATTGTATTCGATGAATTGCCCCTACGTGACCGCAATATGCCGGCTCGCTCGCGAGAGGTCCTGAGACTCAGCCGTTCAACGCAGGCGGCATTCCGCGAGCAGGATGTCGCGGATCATCTCCGCCCCGGCACGGGTGCTCGGCGTCGCGTGGGGCGTCCCCGGCGCGATGCTCCGGCGCACGAGGGGCGAACCCTCGGCCAACAGCCGCTCGTAGTACGTGAGCCCCTGGGGAACGGCGTTGCCGACGTCGTTCTCGCCATTGACGAACCACACCATCGTGCGCGGGTAGACGAAGCTGCGATCGCCGAAGGCCAGGCTCGCGGCCTCGAAGAGCGGTCGTGCCGCCTCGGACTGCTGGAAGCAGGGACCGTCCCCCCGCGTGTCGAAGCCGAAACCCCGATCGGTCGTGCCCGCGGAGCCGGGCGAGTACCACAGCGCGGCCTGCGCCGGATCCGTCTGGAGACAGCCGAGGTCGATCCGACCCATCGGAGGCCCGCCGGTGGGAACCACGGCGGCGAGCTCGTCCGCGAGACCGTAGTCGGTGAGCATGTAGGAGATCTGCGCGGAGCCGCCCGAGTTGCCCGTAGTGCAGAACGGGCCGGCGTGCGGCTCAGCGATGGCGAAACCGGCTCTCGAGGCTGCTGGAGGGGGCGCGTGCAGAGTGTCGAACACCCAGCGCACGACGGTCGCGGGTCGGCAGGCCAGCCTCGCGTGGCCCTCGAGCTGCCCCGGGGATCCGACCAGCCATCCCGTCGGCCAGCTGAGCTGCACGATCTGGAAGCCGGCGTCTCGCAGCTCGACCAGGACTCGGGCCGCGTCGGGCCCGAAGCGTTCCCACAATCCGCCGCCGCCACCGCCCGTCGTGAAGAGAATCGTCCCGCCCGCCGTCCCGGCGGGATCCGCCACTCTCAGCTCGGCCCGGACGTCTTCGAGGACCTCGGGGCAGGCCACGTCGAGTGTGTAGCAGGTTTGCCCGGCGCATTCGCTGGGGCCCGCGACGACAGTGGCTCTTCCGAGGTCGCGGGGTTCCGCCGCCCATGCGGGGCACACGGCCAAGCTGGCCACGAGCGCGAAGAAGTGGCTTGGACGCAATTCAGCTCCTTTCCTCCCCTTGGACCCACGCCTCGAAGGGAAGGTTGAACGCGCCGGCACACCCCCGGTCGCGCCGCCTCCCGCCCCAGCCTGAGGGCGGCTATTGGGCGAGGGTGTGTCTTGACACCCATTTCTGGTACATACAAAATACATACATGAAACGAAAGCTGGTCCAGGCGGGAGGGTCGCTGGCTGTGACGCTTCCCGCGGAGCTGATCCACGAGTTCAAGCTCGAGAAGGGGATGACGGTCGACGTCTCGGTGCATCCGCGCACCGGGGCGGTGACGGTCCGGCCTGGCGTTCGCTACTTCGAAGACGGCGAGATCTCGAAGCGCTTCGAGCGTGCACTCGAAGAGACGGCAGCCCCGTACGCGGAGACATTCAGAAAACTCGCGGAGTGATCGTCTATCTCTCGCGAGACCAGATCCTTCGCATACACGCCTTCCAGATCGAACGGTTCGGCGGCCTGGCGGGACTCAGAGACAACGGTGGGCTGGAAGCCGCAGTCGCTCGTCCCCGGATGACATTCGGAGGCGAGGATCTCTACCCCGACGTGGCTGCCAAGGCGGCCGCACTGATGCATTCGCTGGTCATGAACCACCCGTTCATCGATGGCAACAAGCGCGTCGGTGCTCATGCCGCACTGCTTTTCGTTCACGCCAACGGCAAGGCGTTGCAGATCAGCACCGACGATCTCACGACGACGACGCTCGACCTTGCTCGAGGAGAATTGGACCGCGAGGAGCTGACGATCTGGCTCCACCAACGCCTGCGGGAGCGCGAGAGGTGAAGATGAAAGATTCTGTGAAGTACGGGCCCTCCCGCTGACAGGACACGCCCCGCTGGCGTAGCGTAGTCGCTCGGTCGCTCGGTCGCTCGGGGGCGGGGATCGTGGAGGGCTGGCATGACGAGAATGATCGCGATCAGTTTGCTGGTTCTGGCCGGGGCGGTGGCGCCGACGGCTGCCGAGGATCGGGCCGAAGCGTTCTGGCCGCAGTGGCGGGGACCGTTGCTGAGCGGCGTCGCTCCCGAGGCGGATCCGCCGATCGAGTGGAGCGAGACGCAGAACGTGGCCTGGAAGGTCGAGATTCCCGGCAGGGGTTCGGCGACACCCGTGGTCTGGGGCGATCACCTCTTCGTGCTCACCGCGATCCCGACGGACGTGCGCGGGGCGGCGCCGGCGCAGCCCGAGGCCGCCGCGGGGAGCGGCGGACGTCGCAGAGGCCCACCCCCTGGGATCAAGGCCGAGTTCGTCCAGCAGTTCGCGATCCTGGCCATCGATCGCAAGGACGGGAAGGTCGCCTGGCAGCGCGTGCTGCGCGAGCAGCTGCCCCACGAGGGAACCCACCCGACGGGGACCTGGGCATCCAGCTCGGCCTCGTCCGACGGCGAGCGCGTCTACGCGTACTTCGGCTCCTGGGGGCTCTACGCGCTCGACATGAGCGGCGAGGTCTTGTGGGAGAAGGACCTGGGCGACATGCGAGCCAAGCTCGGCTTCGGCGAGGGGAGCACGCCCGCGCTCCACGAGGGCCGGCTCGTCATCAACTGGGACCACGAGGACGACTCGTTCATCGTGGCGCTCGATGCGAAGACGGGCGAGGAGCTGTGGCGGGCGGCCCGCGACGAGGTGACGTCCTGGGCTACGCCGCTCGTGGTGGAGCGGGACGGCCGGGCGCAGGTGATCTCGAGCGCCACCAGCCGTGTGCGCAGCTACGACCTCGCCAGCGGCGAGCTGCTCTGGGAAGTTGCCGGCATGACCGCCAACACGATCCCGACGCCCGTCTACGCAGATGGCCTCGTCTACCTGACCAGCGGCTTCCGTGGCAACGCCCTGCTCGCCGTGCGGCTGGCAGATGCACGAGGAGACATCACGGGCACTCCGGCGATCGCGTGGAGCTACGACCGCGACACGCCCTACGTCCCCTCGCCACTCCTGTACGGAGGCCAGCTGTACATACTCAAGAGCAACAACGGCATCCTGACCAGCTTCGACGCCAAGACCGGCGAGCACCTCTTCGGCACGCGACTCGAGGGCGTCCCGAACGTATACGCGTCGCCTCTCGGCGCAGCCGGCCGCGTCTACGTTGCGGGGCGAGACGGAGCCGTGGCGGTCTTGAAGGGCGGGCCACGATTCGAGCTGCTGGCCGTCAACGAGTTGGAGGAGGGCTTCGACGCCTCGCCGGTGGCGGTGGGGGAGGAGCTCTACCTGCGCGGGAGTCGGTACCTCTACCGGATCTCGGAGGACTGATCGGGCCCGGGACGGCGCACCCGAGGAACAGCGGTGTGGCGACCGCGGCGCCGGTACGAGATCGTAGCGGGCGCGAGGCCGTGACCGGGCAGGCTATTGGAAGACGATCAGCAGGTCCCCGCTCTCGACTCGCTCGCGCTGCCCGACGTAGACCTCCTTGACGACGCCGGTGATCGGGCTCGAGAGGATCATCTCCATCTTCATGGCCTCGAGCACGATCAGCTTGTCGTGCTCCGCGACCTGCTGGCCGGCCTTGACGTTCACCTCGACGACCATGCCGGGCATCGGTGAGCCGAGATGGTGGAGGTTGTCCGGGTCGGCCTTGATGCGCCGCTTGTCCTCGATCGCCAGTGAGCGATCCAGCACGGACACTTCCCGAGGATGGCCGTTCAGCTCGAAGAAGACCGTGCGTTGGCCCTTCTCGTCCGGCTCGGAGAACGCAACGAGCTTGATGAACAGCGTCTTACCCCGCTCGATCTCGACCCGTGTCTCCTCTCCCTCTCGCAGGCCGTAGAAGAACGCGCCGGTGGGAACGGGCGAGACGCTCGAGTACTCCTTGAGGTGGGCCGCGTAGTTCACGAAGACCTTCGGATACATCAGGTAGGAAAGTACGTCGCGACGGCTCGGCTCGGATGCGATCTTCGTCTGCAACTCGGCTCGCACAGCCTCGAAGTCCACCTGCGGGAGGGTGTCACCGGGCCGGCCGTCGACCGGCTTGCGGCCTTTGAGCACGATCTTACGCAGCTCCTCCGGGAAGCCACCCGGCGGCTGCCCGATATCGCCCGCGAAGTAGCCGATCACCGATTCGGGGAACGTGAGCTCCCGCCCGCGCTCCATCACGTCCTTCGGCGTCAGCTCGTTCGTCAGCATGAAGAGCGCGAGGTCGCCTACCACCTTCGACGACGGCGTCACCTTCACGATGTCGCCGAGCATCTCGTTCACGGTGGCGTACATGCGCTTCAGCTCGGGCAGTCGGTCGCCGACGCCCATCGACTCGGCCTGCGGCCGCAGGTTGCTGTACTGGCCGCCCGGGATCTCGTGGACGTAGACGTCGCCAGCACTCGCCTTGAGACCGCTCTCGAACGGGGCGTAGTAGTTCCTGACCTCCTCCCAGTAGTCGCTATAGGCGAGCAGGGTGTCGAAATCGAGCTGCGTGTCGCGCTCCTGGTGCTCCATCGCGGCCACGATCGACTCCAGGTTCGGCTGGGACGTGAGGCTCGACATCGCACCGAACGCCGCGTCGACGACGTCGACACCCGCCTCGCTGGCGAACAGCAGCGATGCGGCCTGAACGCCGGGTGTGTCGTGAGTGTGCAGGTGGATCGGGAGCCCCACCTCGTCGCGCAACGTCTGGACCAGCTTGCGAGCGGCGAACGGGCGCAACAGACCCGACATGTCCTTGATGCCCAGGATCTGGACCCCCGCCTTCTCCAGCTCCTTCGCGAGCTCCACGTAGTAGCGCAGGCCGTATTTCTGGCGCTTCGGGTCCTCGATGTTGCCCGTGTAGCAGATCGCCCCCTCGGCGACCGCCCCGGCCTCCCGCACCATCTCGACAGCCGGCAGGATCCCCGGAAGCCAGTTCAGCGAATCGAAGATCCGGAACACGTCGATGCCCGCCAGGGCCGACTCGCGCACGAACTCCCGCACGACGTTGTCCGGGTAGTTCGTGTAGCCGACGGCGTTCGCGCCTCGCAGCAGCATCTGGAACAGGATGTTCGGAATCAGCTGCCGCAGCTCGCCGACCCGATCCCAGGGGTCCTCGTGGAGGAAGCGCATCGAAACGTCGAAGGTCGCTCCACCCCACATCTCCAGGGAGAAGAGGCCCGACAGCTGGCGGGCCACGGCCGGCGCCACGCGGACCATGTCGTAGCTGCGCATTCGCGTGGCCAGTAGTGACTGGTGGGCGTCCCGGAACGTCGTGTCCGTGAGCAGCAGCGGCTTCTGCTCCCGGATCCAGCTCCCGAACGCGTCCGGCCCCAGCTCCAGCAGGCGATCGCGCGTCCCCGGCGGGATCGGCTTCTCCTCGTCGTAGTCCGGTACGGGCGGCAGGCGCAATCGTGCGGGGCGGTCCCCTTTGACCTGGGGGTTGCCGTTGATGCTGATCTCGCCGATGAACTGGAGAACCTTCGTGGCGCGGTCGAAGCGCTCGGGAAAGACGAGCAGCTCCGGTGTGTCCTCGATGAACGACGTCGTGGCCTCGCCTGCCACGAAGCTGGGATGCCGAACCACGTTTCTCAGGAACGCGTTGTTCGTGTGGACGCCGCGCACGCGCCACTCGGCGAGAGCCCGGTCCATCTTCCGGCACGCGTCGGCGTAGCTGAGCGCCCACGCCGTGACCTTCACGAGCAACGAGTCGTAGAACGGCGTGATCACGGCGCCGCTGAATGCGGTGCCGGCGTCGAGCCGGATACCGAAGCCCGCGGACGATCGGTAGTGGGAGATGCGGCCGTAGTCTGGGATGAACTGGTTGGCGGGGTCCTCGGTCGTGATCCGGCACTGGATCGCGTAGCCACGGATGGTGACGTCCGCCTGGCTGGAGATGCCGATCTCGGGCGCTCCGAGCGGCCGCCCCTCGGCGACATAGATCTGACTCTTGACGATGTCGAGGCCAGTGACGGCTTCGGTCACCGTGTGCTCGACCTGGATCCGCGGTTCATCTCTATGAAGAAGAAGGCCCCGTCGCCGTCGACCAGGAACTCCACCGTGCCCGCGTTCCGGTATCCCGCCGCGGAAGCGAACCGGACCGCGGACTCGCACAGCTTCGCGCGGAGGTCGGGATCCAGGAATGGCGCCGGGGCGACCTCGACAAGCTTCTGATGGCGTCGCTGCACCGAGCAGTCGCGCTCGAACAGGTGCACGAGCGACCCGTAGGCGTCGCCCAGGACCTGGACCTCCAGGTGCTTGGGGCGGTTCAGGTAGCGCTCCAGGAACACGTCACCTCGCCCGAAAGCCGACGCGGCTTCGCGAGACGCTTGCTCCAGCAGGTCCTTCAGCTCGCCCGCCGAGCGGCACACTCGCATGCCGCGCCCGCCGCCCCCGAACGAGGCCTTGATGATGACCGGGTAGCCGATCTCGGCAGCGGCGGCCAGCGCCTCGTCCGGGTCGGAAAGCGCTTCCGGGGTACCGGGCACCACGGGGATGTCCAGCGACTGCGCGAGCGTCCTCGCCGCCGTCTTGTCCGCCGTCAGATCGATGACCTCGGGCGTGGGACCGATGAAGACGATGCCGGCCTCGCCACAAGCCCGTGGGAAATCGGGGTTCTCCGAGAGGAAGCCGTAGCCGGGGTGGATCGCGTCGGCCTGCGTGCGGCGCGCGATCGAGATGATGCCGGGGATGTCCAGGTAGGCCTTGATCGGACCCAGCGAGCCGTCGAGCGTGTACGTCTCGTCGGCCTTGTAGCGATGGAGGGCGAAGCGGTCCTCCTCGCTGCAGATGCCGATCGTGCGGATCCCGAGCTCGGTGCACGCCCGGAACACGCGGATCGCGATCTCGCTGCGGTTCGCGACCAGGACCCGCTCGAACCATCGGGTTGGCGCTGCGTCAGTCTTGCTGGATATCGGGCTCACTGAAGTCCTGTGGTTAGGAATGCTCTACTCGCGAGGAGTGCCACCCCCACTTCGGGGCTGGCGCCGCTGCCCTCTGGTGCGTGAGCTGATTCCGTCGGCGAGCGTTGCGTCGGCCAGGGCGGTGATCGCCCAGAGATGGCGCTCCGTACGTAGGTACAGGGTGTTCTCGACCACCGCCGGCGTCGCGAAGATGCCCTCGTCGAACTCGTTGCGCGCGACGATCTCGAGGCCGTCTCCGGTGCCGAGGACGAACATCGTTCCCCGAACGGACCCGATCAGAACGCGGTCGCCGACCCCCACCGGCGAGGCGTAGTACTCCCCTCCGACTCCGAGCCGGGCGGCCTCGTAGAGCGGCGAGCCGGTCTCGACGTCCAGGCTCGAGACGTACCCGCCCCGCTTCACGTAGTAGAGCCGTCCCCCGTAGAGCAGCGGCGACGCGACGTAGGGCAACGCCCGGGTTTTCTCCCACAGCACGTGGGAGTCCGTGACGTCTCCGCTTCCACCACCCCTGACGGCGACCAGCACGTTGCGCCCCGGCGCCGGCTTCCGGGAGGCCTCGATCTCATCCGGGTCCCACGTGCCGCTGCGGTCGAAGTCGAGGAAGGCGAACGCGTCCTGCGCGCGTCCGGCCGGGAGCTCCTCGCGCTGCAGCGTGCCGTCGCCGTTCCGGTCCAGCACCTTCACAAGACGCGTCGTGTCGGCGAAGACCTCGGGGGTCACGTCGCTCCTCTCGTCGAAGGCCTCGACAAACCGCTCGCCCTCGGGCGCGTTGGGCGTGGACCAGCCGCCGAAATAGAGGACGTCGTCCGAGGCGGTGGGCGAGGGGCAGGCGAACACCGTCTGCTTCTCGACCCACCACACGGGCTCCCCGCTCGAGGCATCGTAGGCCTTGAGGACCGCCGAGCCAGCCATGACCAGCTCGTTGCGACCATCGCGCTCCCAGACGAACGGGGTCGAGTAGTTGGTGGACGCATCGGGCCGGGCCGTCGCCCAGCGCTCCTGGCCGGTGGCCGGATCGAAAGCGTGGACGATCGAGAGGCTCGCGACGTCGCGGACCAGGTAGAGCGTGCCTCCGTGAAGGATCGAGGATGTGCCGGTCCCGAAGCTGTTCTTCTCGATCGGGAAGCGGTGCTCCCAGACGAGCTTGCCCTGCATGTCCAGGGTGATCAGCCCGTAGGCCCCGAAGTAGGCGTGGATCAGCGATCCGTCGGTGCAGGGTGTGGGTGCGGCGGGCGTGGAGTCCCGGTGCAGGAAGAGCTCCTCGCCCGTCATCTCGAAGTCACGCTTCCACAGCAACGCACCATCCGAACGCCGGTAGCTGAGAACGGACAGCGTCGAGCCCTCGTACCCGGTCAGGACGAGCTGGTCGCCCGAGACGATCGGAGAAGAATGCCCGGCGGGGGTCTCGCGCTTCCAGAGGACGTTCTGTCCGGGACCGAACTCGTCCGGGACGTGCTGGTCCGGTGCGACCGCGAGCCCGCCGGGGCCCCGGAACTGGGGCCACTCCGGCGTCTGAGCCTGCAGCGGTACCACGGTAGCCAGGAGCAACGCTGCAGCGGCGACGCAACCGAACAGCAACGAGGCGTGTATGTGTCGCGACAAGTCGTCCTCCATTTCAAGAACCGGCTGAGCACGAGGAGCCGGCGACGGCGGGAGCGATTCTCGCACGGTGCGCCGAAGAGCCGCCGCCGAGCCGTGTCGTCGGCAGCGAGACCACTCTGCCTGACACGGTGGGCTGACCGCCTACGAGGGCCAGAGCCAACCGAACGTGCCGGCCGTGAGAAGCGCGTACACGAGGCCGTCGAACATCGACTTGAGCGTGATGCCCCAGGCCCGCTTGTACCAGATCGAGTTCTGCAGCAGGGCGAGGGAGTAGCCGACGAAGGCCGTGCAACCGACGAACCGAAACACGCCGAGGTAGTGCGCGTCCGGCCCCAGGGCACGCCCGGCGACGTAGGCGGCGATCACGCCGACGAGGATGCTGTAGAGGAACCAGAGGACGAGGCTCGTGCCCATCGCTGGCGGGCCGTTCGGAATCACGGTCAGGAAAGCGACCGGGCCCTTCTTCGTCTTGTCCAGGTACGCCTCCGATTTCATCTCCTCTGGGCTCTGCGCACAGGGGATCACGTACTCGCCGGGCGGGATCTCGAACTTCCGCAGCGCGTCCATGACGTCGTCCTCGGCGGGCACCTTGCCGAAGTCTTTGCGGTGATAGGTGAGCACCATGTGGATGATGGAGCTCGCGACGAACACGATCACCGCGGACAGAAGGATGGGCAACCAAAGGGGTGGGATCGTTACCATGGCTCTCCTCCCGGCCTCTCGAGGGCTCTCTGGGGCCTCACGCTAGGGCATCCGCTCTCGGGGCGCAAGAGCGATTGGGTGGGCTACTACGGTCCGCCGCGAAGGACGAGTTTCCCTAGCCCTACTCTTCGCGCTTCTCTTTTCAGTAGCGAGCGAACGACTGCAGGCGAGGGAGCGACTCGAGATCCCTGGCTCTGCCGGAAGCCTGCTTAATTGCGATGATGTCGTCGATGTGACACACCGGGAAGCCTTCGATCTCCACCCGCCTTGCCCAGGCGTCCTCGAACCGCTCGATTTCCGTCTGGAGCGAAGACGAGGTCCAGGTCGAAGGGACCGTTCTTCAGCTGAACGAAAGCCTTCCCGCGGCGGATGTCCTCGGCCTGGCTCTCGTCGAGACGAAACCCAAGGCCTCTCAGAGCTGCGACGACCGCTCCGCCGTTGGCGTGTCCTTTGTCGACGAACAGGCCGGCATCCTGAGTGGTGTCGAGAAAGCCGAGCAGAATGGCGCCGGACTTTCCGATGAACAGGTAGCGCGCGCCGTGTCGCGCAAGCCCGTCTCGGATCTCCTGAGCTTGGCGATACTCAAACGCGCCCATAACTCAGCCAGTCCGGAAGGTTCTCCTGACACCAACTTCTGTATTCTTCCATCGTCTCGAAGGCGCGGTACTCGGCATCGTCCAGGACTGGCTTGTAGGTGTGGATGAAGGCGTAGCGGAAGCGCGTCTCGATCGATCGGCGAGCCGCGGCCTCGAACTCCTCGAGGAGATCGGGGGAGATCGGCGAGTCGGGATTCGTGCCGGACAGCGGTCGAGTATAGGGGACGCTCCGCCTCGGATCGCCGTCCTCCGGAAGCGCCGGGCTGATCTGCTACGCCGCGTCTACGAGGTGCCCGCGGTGCAGACCTCGTCACGACCTCCCCCTACTGCTTCAACAGTACTCGGGTGAACTCGAGGAAATCGTCGAGGCGCTCGACGATGATGCGCCGAACCACGTCGAGGTTGAGTTTCTGATAGTCATGAACCGCCACGTTGCGGAAGCCAACCATCCTGCGCAGCCGTGTCGCCAGCGACGCCTCGAGCCGGCCGGCACGCTCGAGCAGGTCGAACGCTTCGCGTGTCTCCTGCGGCACGCCGAGCCGGTGCTCGCGCACCAGGTGCATGGCCGCATCGATGCTGCTCTCGCAGGCCCGCTGGAGGTTGAGAATGATCGCATCCTGACGAGTCTGATCCGCGACCAGATTCGCGTCGTCTGCGCCGTATACCTCGCGAACCCGGCCGACCGCGCGTTCGATCGCGGCCGCCTTGTTCACCAGGACGTCATCGGCCATACACCGTGCCCTCCTTGGCAACGCGCTGAAGAATCGCGCGTCGTTCCTCGTTGAGGCGCGCATACATGCCGTACGTCAGATCCTCGAAGCGGCCGCGGGCCTCGGCGTCCGCATCGTACAGCAATCGCCCTTTGGAGATCACCTGCATCGCCATCACCGGCGACGCCGCGGGCAGGTCGACGAGATCCACCTGCCGGTGCAGGGTCGACGCCAGATCCTGCTGGAGGTCGTAGCGGGCTACCGCGTCGAGGGGCGCCGTCGACAGGATGGCCAGGTCGATGTCACTCTCCGGGCTCTCGGCTCCTGTTGCCGACGAACCGAACCGATAGACGGCGACCAGCGTTGGCACGGTAGCGCGGAGCGCAGCGACTGCAGCACGATCTCGAGAACTCTGGTCGCTGTTCATGTCGGACTCACGCTGGTGGCGATTGTACTGCCACCCGCGGCGTGTTCCCGACCGGCAATTGACGTGCGAGGCGACCGGTGCTAGATCCATCATGATTTCACCTGACAATTGGGTCCGCCCCGAGGAGAAATGGACATGACGAAGAACGAAGCTCTAGATCACCCGTTTCGAGCGCGACAGGCCGTCTCTCTCACCCTGATTGCTTTCGGCCTCATGGTCGTCCTGTGCACGCCGGCCGTAGCGCAGATGCAGGCCGACGAAGCGCCGATATTCCGGCTCGTCACGTTCCAGACCGTGGGCGAGCTTCGTCTCGGCGCGACCCGGGGCGACGGCGAGGCGGATGTCGTCGACATTCACAACGCGATCATGGCGCTCAAGGCGGCGGGTGCATCCGAGGTCGGCAGCCTTCCGTACATCCCGGCGGACATGAAGAGTTTGATCGAGGTGGGGGGCTCGGCAGTCGATGGCGTGAAGGCGGTCTACCGGGCGGCGCTCGCGCACAAGGGCCAGGCGGCTTTCGTGGATCCAGGAGGCGAGCGACGTGTCTTCCACCCACCTACGGCAGTGCGCCTGCGAGCGCCGATCTCGAATCCGCAAAAGCTGTTCGGCATAGCGAGCAACTATCGACGGCCGGGCGATCCGGAGACACCGCCGCCAATCGCAGACCCGCCGGAGCAGACGGGTCTGGGGCGCACGCGGGACCCTGGTCTCCCGTCGTTCTTCTTGAAATCGGTCAGCGCGATCGTCGGTCCGGACGACGAGATCGTGATGACGGAGCTCCTCAAGGACGGCTATCCGAGCACCCACGAGGTCGAGTTGGCCGTGGTGATCGGGAAACGCATGAAGAACGTGCGCGAGGAGGACGTGATGGACCACGTCTTCGGCTACACCGTCCACAACGACGTGAGCGGGCGCACGCTTCGGACCGGAGCAACTGGCTCGGAGGGTTCGAGCATGACCAAGGGCATGGATACTTTCGCGCCTCTCGGCCCCTACATCACCCTGAAGGAGGACGTTCCCGATCCTCACGACCTGGCGCTCGAGACGAAGCTCAACGGAACCGTCGCCGAGATGCCGAACGCGCACACCAGCTTCATGAAGCACAGCATCCCGGCGGCGCTCTCGCTGCTCTCGCGGATCATGACGCTCGAGCCGGGGGACATGGTCGCGACGGGAGTGCCGAGGCCAACGGCGCAGCTCGAGGCGGGCGATACAGTCGAGATCAGCATCGAGCGCCTCGGGACCCTGCGCAACTACGTCGTGCTGCAGGCCTCCAAACCGTGATCGTGAGATAGCGCTCCGGGCATCTGGGACGACTCGGCCATTGCGTCGGGGGTTTTGGGGCTTGGATACTATCGCGCGCCCTGAACTGTCAGTACGTATTAGATTAGTGATAGAGTACGTACATGTCGAAGTTGACCCTGAGCGTCGACGACAAGGTCATTAGGCGGGCCAAGCGCTACGCGGAGAAGCGCGGTACTTCCGTATCTCGGCTCGTTCAGGGGTTCTTGGACCTGCTGGCCCGGCCGCCTGCAGTGGAAGAGGACGCCAGGACACCGGTCCTGCGCCGCCTCCGGGGAATCCTGAGAAGAGGGGATCGCGAGGGCTATCGAAAGCACCTGACCGAAAAGTATCGGTGAAACGGCTACTTCTCGATATCAACGTCGTGCTCGATATCCTCCTGGACCGAAAGCCGCACGTCTCGGCCTCCAGCGCGATCTGGGCGAAGATCGAGTTGGGCGAAGCTGTCGGCCTCTTCGCGGCCCATGGCGTGACGACCGTTTTCTATCTAGTGGAGCGGGAGCACGACGCCCGAATCGCGCGCGAGGCCGTCGAAGCGATGCTGCAGGTCGTCGATGTTGCGCCCGTCGACGGCAGCGTCATTCGTTCTGCTCTGAGGCTCTCGTGGCCCGATTTCGAGGACGCGGTTTGCGCCGTCGCGGCCCTCAATAGTCGGTGCGACGCCATCGTCACGAGAGACCCATCCGGTTTCCCGGGCTCTCCGGTGCCCGTCATGGAACCCGAGGCGGTGATCGCACTTCTCGCCGCGCAGTAGCCGCAAGGCGTCTGCAGGCTCGAGGATTGAAGGCTATTCGAACTGACGGGCGTGAGCGTGGGCTCCTACGAGACACCTCTGGTCCGTCGAGTCGGTCCAGACCGAGTTGCGTGCCAGCGAACCGCGGTCTACTCAGCCAGCTGTAATGGCAGTGTGGCTTTCATGGCACAGGATGTCGGCTCATGGTGTGAGACGTGTCTCCATGGGCTATAACGTTCGTCCATGGCCTCTCTCCCGACCCACGCACCGCGTGCGGTGCTGCACCTCGCCGGGCACCGGCGCCGGGTGGTCGACGCGGACCAGATCTACTACGTCGAGGCCGTTGGCGACGACACCGACGTACGGTTGCGGGGCGCGAAGCCGCTGCGGGACGTGCGAAAGCCCGGCGAGGTGCTCGCCGTGCTTGAGCCGCTCGGCTTCGTCCGCGTTCACCGTAACCATGCCGTCAACCTGCGCCACGTCCGGGAGCTGCGTCCGGCGAAGCGGGGAAGTGGTTGGGAGGTCCGCCTCGAGCCTCCAGTGAACAAGGTGCTCCCGATGAGCCGGTCGGGGCACGCCGCGCTGCTGGCCGCGCTACGGCCTCGGTAGGTCGCGCTCGGCCGGCCACGGAACTCGGTGCGTACTGAGTCCCGCTTCGGATCCGAGAGGGGCGGGAACGGGTGCTCAACGGCCTGCTAAGCTACAGCGGAATGGATGGAGCAGATCGCCGCGCGCGAGCCGAGGCGAGGCGGGCTCGCGTGATTCTCCGGAAGTCGCGCCTGCAGGCCACCGAAGAAGACCTCACGCCCGTGCGCGGTGTGGAGGCCGTCTCGCTCGTCCACCGGCTCACTCGCGAGGCGTGGTCGCTTTCGGGGATGCCAGAGCCGAGCTACACACGCGCGGAAACGCCGTGGCGTTTCGTTCCCCGCTTGCCCGGGTGATCGAACTCCCCGACGATTTTCGCGACCTCCTCCTCGAGCTCGCCGACTCGGGTGCTGAGTTCGTCCTGCTCGGCGGCCACGCCGTCGCCTTCCACGGCCATCCGCGCGCAACCAAGGATATGGATGTGCTCGTGCGCGCGACCCGATCGAACGCGGCGCGCGTCTACCGGGCTTTGGCCGCTTTCGGTGCGCCGTTGGACGTCTTCGAGGTCGCCGAGGACGACTTCACGAGCTATGACGGCGTGATGCAGATCGGTGTACCGCCGCGCCGCATCGACATTCTCAACCGTGCGGACGGCATCAGCTTCGACGATGCCATCGAGTCAGGCGAAGGGTTCGACCTGGAAGGCCGTCGCATCCCGGTCATCGGCCTCCAGGCCCTGCTTCGGAACAAGCGGGCGGTGAGCCGGGAGCAGGACCTCGCGGACCTCGAGGCGCTGGAGGCGGCAGTCCGGAGCACCGAGGGATAGCAGCTCCTCGTCGTCAGGATGGGGGCGCCCCGGTCCCAACGGCCAGCCAGAGGCAGAAGCGCAAGTTGGCCGCTACGCGGCGAGGATCAGCGGGCCGCGGCCACGGGACCCAGGTACTCGTCGAGCCACGCCAGCGACTCCCGCGCCATCTCGGGGCTCGGGAAGGAATGGCTCGTCTCGCACGGGAAGAAGAAGTCGTACTTGCCGTTCAACATCAGGACCGGGATCGTCACCCGCGGAGCGTAGTGGAACGGGTCGACCTCGGGCAGCGAGCGCTGGAAGAGGAGCCCCGCCACCACCACGATGCCCGCCCTCAGGCTCTATGAGGTTGCGGGAGTCGCCTAGTGGCCTGCAACAGGGGATTCGATACCGCTGCGACCGCCGATGCATCCCGCCTGGCTGCGTCGCTCATCGGTCAAATACTCCCGGTATTCTCCCTCTTCGGCTCCTTGCCATCCGGGCGCCTCGGCGCTCTCGCTGGCATCGATCTCCCTGTTACGGGCCACTAGGAGTCTGCGCGGCAGGAACGAAATCGGGTGAATGAGCGTTTTTGAAGTTATGGGAACGAGTTTCCGTCCGTACAGTCCTGACCAATCGAGTTTGTTTCCGTCGAATCCACGAGACTGGCTTCCGGAGGGTCATCTTTCGTTTTTCATCTCGGATACGGTGGAGGCGATGGATGTGCGTGCTTTCTACGAGCGCTACGAGGGCGATGGACGTCGGAACCGACGATTCGATCCTCGAATGATGCTGAAGGTTCTGATCTACGGCTATGCGACAGGGACGTTTTCGTCTCGTGGGATCGCGAAGAAGCTGGAAGAGGATGTCGCATACCGTTATTTGAGCGGAGGCAATTTCCCGGCACACCGGACGATCAGTGATTTCCGTTGTGACCATTTGTCGCAGTTTCGATCTGTATTCGTCCAAGTCGTGCGTCTGGCTCAAGAAGTGGGTTTGGTCAAGCTTGGGACGTTGATTCTGGATGGAACGAAGGTCAAGGCGAATGCCAGCAAGCACAAGGCGATGAGCTACGAGCGTATGAAGAAAACGGAGAAACAGCTCCGTCGAGAGATTCGGGCTATCACCGCTCTTGCGAAACAAGAAGATGCTGCGGAAGACGTCGAGTTTGGTCCTGATTTTCGTGGCGACGAACTGCCAGAAGAGCTGGCGCGCCGAGATTCACGGCTCAAGAAAATCCAAGCAGCGAAGGCACGTCTGGAGGCCCGTCAGAAGGAAGAAGATCAGCAGGCCGGACGTCGGCCAGGGGATGACAAGGAATCGAAGCGAGGGCCAAAGTTCAAAAGGAGATTTGGCGTACCTCCGGACAAGAAGCAGGACAACTTCACCGATCCCGAAAGCCGCATCATGAAGGATTCGAGTGGCTACCAGCAGTGCTTCAATGCCCAAGCCGCCGTCGACGAGAAATCGCAGCTGATCGTTGCGACCGGGTTGACCAACAACGCTGCGGATGTCGGTCAGCTCGAGCCGATGCTGAAAACGGCTCAAGCCAACACCGGTGAGAAGCCCAAGCGTGCCCTGGCCGATGCCGACTACCGTTCCGAAAAGAACCTACTGCACTTGGAACGTACCGGAATCGACGGTTTCGTGGCTCTGGGGAGAGAAAAGAAAGACTCTCCACCAACGTCGAATTCGAAGCTCGAAGCGACGCTCCGCATGAAGGCGAAGCTCAAGACGAAACGTGGTCGCAAGTGGTACAAGCGGCGCAAACTCGGCGAACCGCCATTCGGATGGATCAAGGCTGTGCTTGGTTTCCAATCCTTCAGCCTTCGAGGGCTTGAGAAAACCAGCGCCGAGTGGAATCTCGTTTGCTTGGCGCTCAACCTCAGGAGACTCAATCAGAAGATGGTCTGGGTATGACCACCACCCGGCCTTGGATCCGCCCGTCCTCCCTCGCGAGCACTCGTCCGCGAGCCCACTACTGCCGTTTAACCCAGGCAAGATGATCTCTCGGGTCACAAGGCACGATGACACACCCGGGCTGAACTACTGTCGCGCAGACTCCTAGCGGGGGTTGCCCCACCCATCCGCGTCCCGTACGATTTCCACCTTCCGCATAGGAAAGAGCGCATGCCCCTCGCAGCCGGCGAGACGCTCGGGTTCTACGAGATCCTCTCGCCCCTCGGGGCGGGTGGCATGGGCGAGGTCTACCGCGCTCGGGATGCCAAGCTCGGCCGCGAAGTCGCCATCAAAGTTCTTCCCGAAGAGTTCACGCAGCATCCGGACAAGTTGGCTCGCTTCGAGCGCGAAGCGCGGCTGCTCGCGGCGTTGAATCATCCGGGCATCGCAACGCTCCACGGCCTGGAGGAAGCCGAGGGCAAGCCCTTCCTGGTCATGGAGCTTGTCGAGGGGGAAACCCTCGCCGAGCGCATCGCCCGCGGGCCGCTCGCCGTGAACGATGCGCTGGCGCTCTCCCAACAAATCGCCGAGGCGCTGGAGGCCGCACACGAGAAGGGCGTCATCCACCGCGACCTGAAGCCCGCCAACATCAAGGTCGATCCCGAAGGCCACGTGAAGGTCCTCGACTTCGGCCTGGCCAAGGCGTTCGCCGAGGAGACGCCCGAGAGCGATGCGTCCTTCTCTCCCACTCTCAGCCGCGAGGCGACGCAGGCGGGCGTCATTCTTGGAACCGCCGCCTACATGAGCCCGGAGCAAGCGAAGGGCAAGACGGTGGACAAGCGCAGCGACATCTTCTCCTTCGGCATCGTGCTCTTCGAGATGCTGACGGGAACGAAGGCGTTCGGCGGCGGGGATGTCCCGGAGGTCCTGGCGGGCATCATCAACAAAGAGCCTGATTGGAAAGCGCTTCCATCCGACGGCGATCCGCGAATCCAGAATCTCCTACGTCGGTGTCTCAGGAAGGATCGCAAGAAGCGACTGCAAGCCATCGGGGATGCCCGGGTCGAGATCGAAGACATTGTCGCTGGCCCGGCAGGTGGGGCTCACGCGGCAGCAGCCGTCGTCGTTGCACAGCCCGCGTGGCGTCGGGCCCTGCCGTTCGCGGCTGGGGCGGTAGTGTCAGGCCTGGTCGTCGGAGTCGCAGCCTGGAGCCTCTGGCCACGCCCCGAGCCGCGCGCCGTGAACCGGTTTGCGGTCGCCCTTCCCGCCGAGCAGCCGTTCCGAAACGCGGGGCGGAACGTCATGGCGTTCTCCCGCGACGGCCGGCACGTGGTCATCAACACCATCGCCGGGCTCTCCCTGCGCCCGATGGACGCGCTCGAGACCCAACTCATTCCCGGTACCGAAGACGGCACCAGAAGCCCCTTCTTTTCCCCTGACGGGCAAGCGCTGGGATACTGGGCCGATGGCCAGCTGAAGCGCGTCGCGCTCAGCGGCGGCGCGCCGGTGGTCATCGGTCCGGCGGCGACCAATCCCTTGGGAGCGAGCTGGGGGCCGGACGGCACGATCCTCTTCGGCCAGCCCGAAGGGATCCTGCGCGTGCCGGCCGCCGGGGGAACACCGGAGCTGGTCATCGCGGCGGCCGACGGGGAGCGCATGAGCAGCCCCCAGCTGATGCCCAACGGGGACGCGGTGCTGTTCAGCGTGACCACCTCGGATTGGGACGCGGCCCAGGTGGTGGTGCAGTCGCTGTCCACGGGCGCTCGAACGGTACTGGTCGAGGGGGGCAGCGACGCGCGTTACCTGCCGACGGGCCACCTGGTCTACGCCCTGGACGACGGGCTCTTTGCCGTCGCGTTCGACGCGGACCGACTCGCCGTGCGCGGGGGGCCGGTGTCGATGATCCAGGGCGTGATCCGCGCCCGCACTTCGGCCTCGGCGAACTATGGCGTGTCGGAGGACGGGACGCTGGTCTACCTCACTGGGGAATCCGCCGCCGCCCACACGTTGGTCTGGGTGGACCGGGAGGGCCGGGAGGAGCCGCTGGCGGCGCCTCCCCGGGCCTACACGTATCCTCGCCTGTCGCCCGACGGGACGCGGGTCGCGCTCGACGTGCGCGACGAGCAGAATGACATCTGGATCTGGGATCTCGCGCGCGAGACGCTGACGCGACTCACCTTCGCCCCCGGCCTGGATCGGGCGGCGGCCTGGACACCGGACGGGCGCCGCGTCGCCTCTTCGTCGCAGCGCGACGGTGCTGCCGGGAGCCTGTTCTGGCAGGCCGCCGACGGCACGGGCGCCGCCGAGCCCTTGTCGGATAGCCCGGGCGCCACCTTTCCCCAGGCATTCTCGCCGGAAGGAGATCAGCTCCTGTTCACGGCGCCGGCCGGGGAGGGAGGCGGGTGGGACATCGGCATCGTGTCGACCCAGGGCGAGCACTCAGTGACGCCGCTGATCGAGACGCCGGCTCATGAACGGAACGCGGAGCTGTCGCCGGACGGCCAGCGGGTGGCCTACGAGTCGGACGAATCCGGACAGTTCGAGGTCTACGTGCGCCCGTTCCCGAACGTGGAGGAGGGGCGCTGGTTGGTCTCGCGCGATGGCGGCACGCGTCCGCTGTGGGCGCTGGACGGACGGGAGCTGTTCTACCTCGGTGCGCCAGGGCAAGTGATGGCCGTGCCGATCCAACCGGGGCCGGCGTTTGCCGCCGGGAACCCGGAGCAGTTGTTCGAGGGACCGTATCTGGAACCCAGTGCGCAGCGCACGTACGACGTGTCGCCGGACGGCCAGCGGTTCCTGATGATCAAGAGCGCCGAGACGGCAGAGAGCGCAGCGGCTGGTCCCACGCTGGTCGTGGTCCAGAACTGGCACCAGGAGCTGCTGGAGCGAGTACCGATCCCGTGAGTACGAGCATCGACGACCGAGCGCCGGCGGGGTGTGGAGCGGGTGAAACTCGCGAAACGTCATGAACAACCACGAGTTACGTCAATTGGGTATCCTGTCGAGGCGGCACCTTCCATCACGCAGCTGGGCCAGGGAAAGAGTGTTGTTCGAGCCGCCCTTCTCCGGCGAGGACGTCGCCGAGGTCCTGGCGGGCATCGTCGCACGCGAGCCGGATTGGAGCGCGCTCGCCTCGCGTCTCGACCCACGGCTGCGTCAGCTCCTGGAGCGCTGCCTCCGCAAGGACCGGCGCAAGCGCCAGCGCGACATCGGCGACGCGCGCAACGAGCTGGAGGAGGTGCCGCCAACCGCAACGTCGCTGAAGGGGGAATCATGAAGGCCGAAGCTCCAGCACGGGTTCTTGTGCCCATCCTCGCGGCCATCGCCCTGGCCACGGGTCTTCTCGCGGCCTGCGGCGGAGGGTCCGAGCCGGCGGCCGGCGTCGACGCCGTCGCCTACGAAGGCGCTCGGCTCATCGTGGGCGACGGGTCCACGATCGAGGAAGGCACGTTCCTCGTCGAGGACGGTGCGATCGCGCGGGTCGGCCCGACGGCGACCGTGTCGCTGCCGGCGGGCGCGACCCGCGTCGACTTGAGCGACATGACGGTGATGCCGGCCATCGTCGACGCACACGTGCACCTCAGCACCACGCGCGAGGCGCTCGTCGAGGACCTGCGCGAACGAGCTTTCTTCGGCGTCGGCGCGGCGCTGACGATGGGGTCGGATCTGGTCGACGAGCCGCTGGCGGTCCGCGACGAGCGGATCGCGGGTGCCGCGCGGTTCCGCTCGGCCGGGACCGGTATCACGAGACCCGAGCCTGGCCGTCGGGAGGTGCACTGGGTCGATACCGAGGAGCAGGCGCGGCAGGCGGTCCGCGACGAGGCGGCCCGCGACGTCGATCTGATCAAGATCTGGGTCGACGACCGGGACGGGGAGTACGAGAAGCTCACGCCCGAGCTCTACGGCGCCATCATCGACGAAGCCCACGCCAACGGCCTGCGAGTCGCCGCGCACATCTTCAGGCTCGAGGACGCCAAGGGGCTGCTCCCCGCCGGCATCGACATCTTCGCTCACGGCGTCCGCGACCAGGACATTGACGCCGAGTTCCTGGCGCTGGTCGCGGAGCATCCGGACGTCGTGCTGATCCCGAACCTTCCGCCGCGCGGCGTGCCGACCGACCTGACCTGGCTGGCCGGCGCGCTGCCGGCCGGGGAGCTGGCGGCGCTCGAGGAACGCCAGACCGAAACGGAGGCCCAGGAGCCGTTCGCCATCCAGGCGCGGAACCTGGACCGGCTCGACGAGGCCGGCATGACGATCGCTCTCGGCACCGACGGCAACACGGCCTGGGCGCCGCACGTCGAGATGGAGGACATGGTCGCGGCCGGAATGAGCCCGGCCGACGTCATCGTGGCCGCCACCGGGAACGCGGCCGCGGCTCTCGGCATCGAGGAGATGGGGACGATCGCGGTGGGGAAGAGCGCGGACTTCGTAGTGCTCGAGGCCAACCCGCTGGACGACATCACCAACACCCGGAGGATCGCGGGCGTCTACCTCCGCGGCGAGCCCGTCGATCGTGGGGCCGGCGATCTCCGGTAGCCGAGCAGTCGTGAGCCGGCGATTCTTCGACCCGCCGGACCGGGGCCGTCTGGGGGCGCCCACCGCGCGCGGAAGGGTCCGCTGCGGTCCGAGGCGGGGCGGCGTGCCCGGGCGCGCGCGGTATTCGACTTGTGCTCTCGAGGCTCGAACGCCCGGGCGAGGGGATGGGCGATGGATTCGACTCGTGGGCGCGTCCGAGGAGCTGAAGCGCCTCGTCCCGACTGACCGATGACCCTCGAAACGGCACGAGCCTGGGTCCCTACAAGATCCTCTCGCCCCTCGGGGCGGGCGCAGTGTACCGCGCTCGGGACGCCAAGCTCGGGCGCGAAGTGATAGTATCGCTTGACGATAGTATCGCTTGACGATATGATCAAAACATGAAACACCCAGGCGAGTACCTCAAGGAAAACTTCCTCGACCCCCTCGACATCACGCCCTACCGGCTGGGGAAGAGCATCGGAGTCCTCCAGACGCGGATCTCCCAGATCGTGCACGGCAAGCGTGGCATTACACCAGACACGGCGGTGCGGCTCGGCGCGTTCTTCGGCGTGCCGCCCCGTTGGTTCATGGACCTGCAAGTGCGCTACGAGCTCGCCCAGGCCGCGTCTGGCGCGGAAGGAATCGAGCAGTTCCCGGGTCGATACTGGGTCCGCCCGAGCGGCGCCCAGTGGCTGGATCCTGCTCCCGCTGCCCAACCGACTACCCATCGTATCGACCCCAGGTTCCGAGAGCGAGTTCGAGCTCAGGCCGCCCTGTCGCCGCCGCGACGGCCTCGTCAAGTCGTTGCCGTCGAGTACGGCAACGGAATGAAGGCCGTCGTCGGCCAGGAGATCGATGAACCGTCTTCATGAGCTCGGCGAAGTTGTTGCGGCGAGCGTAATCGAGGACGCCATCGAGATTGGGGAGTTGTTGGCCCGTCTAAGGGTTCCTCACGCGCTGGTCGGTGGGCTGGCGGTTGGGCTCAACGGTTTCCCGCGCGCCACGAAAGACGTGGACTACCTCGTCGGAGCGGAGGCCTTTGAACAGACCACACCGTTGCTCGTCTACCGTTCGGAGCTCGAGGATTGCATCGAGATGGCCGTCGTCGACCTGCTGGCTGTTCCCGACGCATTCCCGTGCCTCGCCGATCAACTGTCCGTCGTGGAGGTCGGCGAGGTGCACGTCGTCGCTCCCGAGGCTCTCATTCTGATGAAGCTATCTGCCAATCGCCCACAGGATCGCGCTGACGTCGCGCACCTTCTCGACGCCGGCGTCGACGAACGGAGCGTTGCCTCCTATCTCGCCGAACACGCGCCTGACTTACTCGACCGCTTTGCCGAGCTCGTCGACGAAGTGCCATGAGTCGCAGGCAGCTGTACCCTCGGCCGCGCGACTCGTTCCGGCATCCGTCAGCCCTCCAAAGGATGGAGCTGGAGCGCCTCGTCCCGAGGCGGTAGGGATAGGAACAACGTATGCCTCTCGCAGCCGGCGACACGCTCGGGTTCTACGAGATCCTCGCGCCCCTCGGCGCGGGTGGCATGGGCGAGGTCTACCGCGCTCGCGACTCGAAGCTCGGACGGGAAGTCGCGATCAAGGTGCTGCCGGAAGAGTTCACGCAGCATAAGGAGAAGCTGGCCCGCTTCGAGCGCGAGGCGCGGCTGCTCGCGGCGCTGAACCATCCGGGCATCGCGACGCTCCACGGCCTGGAGGACGCCGAGGGCAAGCCCTTCCTGGTCATGGAGCTGGTCGAGGGCGAGACCCTCGCTGAGCGCATCGCCCGCGGGCCACTCCCCGTAGACGAGGCCCTCACACTCTCGCAGCAGATCGCCGAGGCGCTGGAGGCTGCCCACGAGAAGGGCGTCATCCACCGCGACCTGAAGCCCGCCAACATCAAAGTCGATCCCGAGGGCCACGTGAAGGTGCTCGACTTCGGCCTGGCCGAGGCTTTCGCCGAAGAAACGCCCGAGAGCGATGCCTCGTTCTCTCCCACCCTCAGCCGCGAGGCGACCCAGGCCGGGGTCATCCTCGGAACCGCGGCCTACATGAGTCCCGAACAAGCGAAAGGGAAGACAGTCGACAAACGCAGTGACATCTTCTCTTTCGGCATCGTGTTCTTCGAGATGCTGACCGGAAAGAAGGCTTTCGGCGGCGAGGACGTCCCGGAGGTCCTGGCGGGCATCATCACTAAGGAGCCGGATTGGACCGCGCTTCCGAAGGATCTGGATTCGCGCCTCGACGCTTTGCTGCACCGGTGCCTGCGGAAGGACAGGAAACTGCGTCGCCGCGACATCGGAGATGTCCGTGTCGAGATCCAGGAGATCCTCACCAACCCGGGAAGCGCGAGCGTGGCCGCCGCGCCCCAGCCCGCCGGCCGGCGGCTTTCAATCGGAACCGCTGCTGCCACGGGGTTGCTTCTCAGTGGCATCGTGGCCGTCGCGGTCTGGAGCCTGAAGCCGGAACGTCCACGACCTGTCGTGCGTGTCGTCGCTACGCCGCCGTCCGCCGAATCACCGGAAATCGTACCCAACGCCGTGGATGTGGACCTCGCGATCACCCCCGACCGGCACCCGCATCGTTTATCTGGTGAACGAGGGCAACCAAACTCAACTGGTCGTGCGCAACATGGACGCGCTCGAGGCAACGCCCCTCGCTGGGCTCGGCAACGACGTACGTGGCCCGTTCATCTCACCGGATGGCAACTGGGTCGGGTACTTTGCCGGTCCAAGCTTGCGGAAGATCTCGATCCTCGGCGGGCCGCCCGTGACCGTAAGCGAACACCCGGGAGGATCCCGCGGTGGAAGCTGGGGGCCCGATGACACAATCGTCTTCGCTACCGGCACCACAAACGGACTCTGGCGCGTGCCCGCCGGAGGCGGCGAGCCGGAGGCACTGACCACGCCCGACCCCGGGGACGGCGTCCACCGTTGGCCCGACGTTCTTCCCGGCGGTGAAGGCGTGCTCTTCACGATCATCAACGGGCCGGTCGATAACGCCCAGGTCGCGGTGCTATCCCTGGCCACCGAGGAGGTCAAAGTCCTGATTCCCGGTGGCAGCAACCCGCGCTATGCCGCGACGGGTCACATCGTCTACGCCGTCGGTGGGACGCTGCGAACGGTGGGCTTCGATGTCGAGCGCCTCGAGGTGACGAGCGATCCGGTTCCGGTTCTGCAAGAGTCGTCACGAAAACGAGCGGCGCCGCCGATTTCAGCATCTCGCGTGACGGATCTCTCGTTTATGTCGCGGGGTCTCCGGAAGTCGGACAAAGGACGTTGATCTGGCGGGATCGCGAAGGAAGGGAGGAGCTGCTCTCAGCCGAGCCGCGTGCCTACACCTACCCTCGGATCTCCCCCGACTGGAGCCAGCTTGCCCTCGACGTACGCGATCAGGAGAACGACATCTGGATCTGGGATTTCACCCGCGAGACGTTGAGGCGGCTGACGTTTGACCCCGGTAACGACTACTACCCGGCCTGGACACCGGACAGCCGGCGCGTGGCATTCGGATCTGCCCAAGACGGTTCTCTGAATCTGTTCTGGAAGGCGGCCGACGGTACGGGCACGGTCGAGCGCCTCGCCGAGAGCCAGCACAACCAGTACCCGAACGCTTTTTCTACGGACGGGAAACAATTGGTGTATCGGGAGGGCCTTCCGTCAAGAGGTGGGGATCTCCTCGTGCTCTCGCTGGACCGCGACGGGTCTTCTGCGCCTTTGCTTGCCACCGAGTTCGAGGAGCGGAACGCAGAGTTGTCGCCCGACGGCCGATGGCTGGCCTACGAGTCCAACGCCTCTGGTCAATTCGAGATCTATGTGCAGCCATTCCCCAACGTCGACGAGGGGCGGTGGCAGATCTCGACGAGTGGCGGCACCCGGCCGCTCTGGGCCCGGGACGGCAGCGAGCTGTTCTATCTGGATCGAGGTGGGCGGCTGACGGCGGTCTCCGTTCGCACGGATCCCGACTTCGATTTCGGCAACCCGGAGATCGTCTTTGAGGAGACGTACATCGGTTCTTCAGGACCTCCCGGTCGCACCTACGACGTGTCCGCCGACGGCGAGCGTTTCTTGATGTTCAAGGAAGGTGGCGCGGGCGACGAGACGCCTCCGGCGGAGCTGATCCTCGTCCTCAACTGGTTCGAGGAATTGAAGCGCCTCGTCCCGGCGAACTGAGGGAGGTGTTCCTTCTTGGGGCGCTTGTTCATATCAACTAGCTATGATTGCTGGTCAGATATGAAGCCGAAGGAAGTCGGGATCTTCGAGACGAAAACCCATCTGTCCGAGCTGATCCAGAGGGTTGCGGCGGGTGAGAGCTTCTTCATCACGCGGCGGGGTCAGCGCGTCGCAGAGCTCCGTCCGGTCGTGGCGGCGAAGCTGCCTCTCGAGCGCGGGTGTGCGGCCAACTCCGGATACTGGATGGCTCCCGATTTCGACGAGGACCTCGAGGACCATATGTGAAGGGGCTCCTGCTCGATACCCACGCCTTCCTCTGGTTCATCTACGACGACGAGCGGTCATCCGAGCGGGCCGCCTCCGCGATCACCGACCCGAACCTGGAGAGATCCTGCTGAGCGTTGTGAGCCTCTGGGAGATCGCGATCAAGGCTCAGCTCGAGAAGCTGGAGCTGGGCATGCCGATCGACACCTTCTTCACTCGCTACGTGGAGGAGTGTCGCCTCACATTGGCCGGCCTCGAGATCCCTCACCTGGTGGCCTATTCACGCTTGCCGCTGGCGCACCGAGATCCCTTCGATCGCATCCTCGTCGCGCAAGCGCTCACGCTGGAGGTCCCGATCCTCACCAGCGACCCCCGGTTCGAGTCCTACGGCGTGCCGATCTGGTGGTGAACGGACGCTAGGAGTCTGCGCGGCAGGAACGAAATCGGGTGAATGAGCGTTTTTGAAGTTATGGGAACGAGTTTCCGTCCGTACAGTCCTGACCGATCGAGTTTGTTTCCGTCGAATCCACGAGACTGGCTTCCGGAGGGTCATCTTTCGTTTTTCATCTCGGATACGGTGGAGGCGATGGATGTGCGTGCTTTCTACGAGCGCTACGAGGGCGATGGACGTCGGAACCGACGATTCGATCCTCGAATGATGCTGAAGGTTCTGATCTACGGCTATGCGACAGGGACGTTTTCGTCTCGTGGGATCGCGAAGAAGCTGGAAGAGGATGTCGCATACCGTTATTTGAGCGGAGGCAATTTCCCGGCACACCGGACGATCAGTGATTTCCGTTGTGACCATTTGTCGCAGTTTCGATCTGTATTCGTCCAAGTCGTGCGTCTGGCTCAAGAAGTGGGTTTGGTCAAGCTTGGGACGTTGATTCTGGATGGAACGAAGGTCAAGGCGAATGCCAGCAAGCACAAGGCGATGAGCTACGAGCGTATGAAGAAAACGGAGAAACAGCTCCGTCGAGAGATTCGGGCTATCACCGCTCTTGCGAAACAAGAAGATGCTGCGGAAGACGTCGAGTTTGGTCCTGATTTTCGTGGCGACGAACTGCCAGAAGAGCTGGCGCGCCGAGATTCACGGCTCAAGAAAATCCAAGCAGCGAAGGCACGTCTGGAGGCCCGTCAGAAGGAAGAAGATCAGCAGGCCGGACGTCGGCCAGGGGATGACAAGGAATCGAAGCGAGGGCCAAAGTTCAAAAGGAGATTTGGCGTACCTCCGGACAAGAAGCAGGACAACTTCACCGATTCCGAAAGCCGCATCATGAAGGATTCGAGTGGCTACCAGCAGTGCTTCAATGCCCAAGCCGCCGTCGACGAGAAATCGCAGCTGATCGTTGCGACCGGGTTGACCAACAACGCTGCGGATGTCGGTCAGCTCGAGCCGATGCTGAAAACGGCTCAAGCCAACACCGGTGAGAAGCCCAAGCGTGCCCTGGCCGATGCCGGCTACCGTTCCGAAAAGAACCTACTGCACTTGGAACGTACCGGAATCGACGGTTTCGTGGCTCTGGGGAGAGAAAAGAAAGACTCTCCACCAACGTCGAATTCGAAGCTCGAAGCGACGCTCCGCATGAAGGCGAAGCTCAAGACGAAACGTGGTCGCAAGTGGTACAAGCGGCGCAAACTCGGCGAACCGCCATTCGGATGGATCAAGGCTGTGCTTGGTTTCCAATCCTTCAGCCTTCGAGGGCTTGAGAAAACCAGCGCCGAGTGGAATCTCGTTTGCTTGGCGCTCAACCTCAGGAGACTCAATCGGAAGATGGTCTGGGTATGACCACCACCCGGCCTTGGATCCGCCCGTCCTCCCTCGCGAGCACTCGTCCGCGAGCCCACTACTGCCGTTTAACCCAGGCAAGATGATCTCTCGGGTCACAAGGCACGATGACACACCCGGGCTGAACTACTGCCGCGCAGACTCCTAGCAGTCCGTGGTTAAAGCCCTTCCGAGGCGGCGATGGAGGGCGACGGAGCTGAGTGGCGGGCATTGTGCGAGAGCTGTTCGTGGTTGGTAGGAGCCGTTGTGATGGCCGTCAGGCGGTTCCAGAGGTGAAGGAGCTGTGCCAGAAGGTCATGGAGCCGGCCCTGCAGGCCCCTCGGCGTCCCGACTCCGACGATCTGGCGCATCAGCAGCCCGAGATTGAAGGCACCGCTGTGGACCAGCACCCGTTTGAGGATGTTCTCGTGACCGCGAAGGTGCGTGCGTCTCATGCGGCCGGTTCGGTAGAGATGAGCGAAGGGTCGCTCCACCCGTTCTCCTCGGAGGCGGTGCAGACGCTGACCTCGTGCCCCGCCGCTTCGCCGACGGTTCGCGTACACCAGGCCACGGCTCTCGGTGTCGCCCCGCCATCGCCGACGACCACGGTCGGGTTCGGATATGTACGCACGCAGCCCCGCAGCGTCCAACTCCTGGAGAACCGCAGTGGAGTGGTAACCCTTGTCGCCAACCACTTCCTGCAGGCCTCCGGGATGGCAAGCACGGGTCCGCTTCTGAACGCGCTCGATCTGAGTCTCGGCGTCCTTGAGCGTCTTGCCCAGCGTGCTCGTGTCGCCCTGGTTCGCGCCCTGGACCGTCACCGACACGATCGCCCCCGTCGTCAGGTCCACGGCCTGCTCGGTTTTGTGGGCCAGATGGGTACGACCATCCTTCATTTTGGCGATCTTCGCGTCCGGATCCGCCGGACTCTTCCATTCCTCGTTCGAGCCTTTCTTCTTGCGCCGCCGATCCAGCCGCGCCAGCGCTTGCCGAGAGGGCGTGCGAATGCCAGACGCCTTCGCCAGACGCTTCAAGAACTCCTGGTAGGTCTCTCCGGTATCCCGACGCACGATGCTCCGCATCGCCGCGTTCGCTTCCAGCGTCGTCGCGTCGATCGCAATCGTCTTTCCGCTCAGAAGACCCGTCTGCGCCAGGCGCTCTTGGATCCAGGTGAACACGTCACGGTGGGTTTCCAAGTCGATCAGCCGCCGGGTCCGCGAGATCGTCGAATGTTCCGGGGCCCGCTCCTCCAACCCAAGCCCCAGGAAGCTCCGCACCCCAAGCGAGTCCGCTGCACGCCACGCCATCCCACGCTCGGAGTCCAGGCCCTCGAAGTACCCCACCAGCAAGAGCCGAAAGTAGCGTCCAGGGGCCAGGCTCGGACGCCCCAGAACCGCCGCATAGAACCGGCGGCATCGCGATTCCACGAATCTGTCGAAGCCCTCGGACTCCAGCGCTCTATTCAAACGCGAATAGAAAGGATGCCCAGGGCTCCGCGGCAGATCGCTCGTCGGCACCCACAACGCCTCTTGACGTTTCTTATGTTTGCCCATCGCCATGCACGAACACTAAGACATGCACTTGTCACGTAAGGCCCGCTCAAAGGGCACTTTCACCACGGACTGCTAGGCGAGCTCTTCGAGATGCTGACAGGTCGGAGGCATTTCCACGGCGAGGCCGTCGTGGACCGGGGTTCCGGCTTGTGCGACGATATGTGCGGAGGTGTGCACAATGGCGACCAATCTCGATATCGATCCCGGGCTACTCGATCGCGCTCTTCGCGTGAGTGGCGCGAAGACGAAGAAGGCAGTCGTGACACGGGCGCTCACCGAGTTCGTCGCGCGACGCGAGCAGAAGCGTCTCGCCGAGCTGTTCGGGAAGCTCGAATGGAACGCGGACTACGATTACAAGCGGGAGCGATCGCGGCGGTGAGCGTCCTGGTGGACACGAGCGTATGGTCGCTCGCCTGGCGTCGCGATCGAACAAACGGGGATCAGCCCGAGCTGGCCGCCCTCTCCCGGTACATGGAGGTCGGCGATCTCGTAGCGACCGGACTCGTCGTCCAGGAGCTGCTCCAGGGATTCGACGGACCGCGCGCACGCAGATCGATCCTCGAGCGGGTTCGGAGCCTGCCGCTCCTGCATCCCGACCTCGAAGATCACATCGAAGCGGCTGCGTTGCGGAATCGCTGTCGGCGAAAGGGCGTGCAGGTCGGCACGATCGATGCGCTCCTGGCCCAGCTCTGCATCCGTCACGACCTCGAGCTATTGACCACCGACCGTGATTTCGAGGAGATCGAACGACTCCAGCCCCTGCGGTTGGCCAGCCGCTGAGCTGGCAGGTCCGGAGGAGCTGAACCGTCGCCTCCAGCCGCTCCAGCTTCTCGGACACGCCAGGTCGATGATCTTCGCGAGGTCGCCATCGGGCACCGAGGAGCGCATCAATGCCTGGAGCCGCTCCAGCTTGTCGCGCAGCTCGGCGTTTCGCGTCGAAATGCACCCTGTAGCGAGCCGGTGCGACCGCCTCCACCGCCGCGGGCCGGCTCCGGGGAGGAGACGAGGCAGTTACTCGGTCTGGACCGAGTAACGGTGGGCTCGAGGCAACTGGGTCAGGAGCCGTTTTGAAGAGCCCGGACCAGTGTGGCGCACATGCGGCCGTCACGCGCCGAGGCACAGGCGGGTCCGCCGCAGCGCCTGAGTCCACGCTGGAAACCTGTCAAGTCCGAATCGCTCTTCTTTTCTGGTTTCGGGACGAGCGTGAACCTGGGCCCGCACCCTTGCTTCTGGTGGTGCCCGCGCTAGGCTTCCCCGGTCATCCCATTCACTGGCGGTTGCGTCGTTGTTTTCGCCCTCCCTGGCCGGAGAAGACGATGCGCCTCGTCCGGACGAACTGACCGATGACACTCGAAGCTGGCACGAACCTGGGCCCCTACGAGATCCTCTCGCCCCTCGGGGCGGGTGACATGGGTGAGGTGTACCGGGCGCGCGACTCCAAGCTCAGTCGTGAAGTCGCGATCAAGGTTCTCCCCGAAGAGTTCACGCAGCATCCGGAGAAGCTGGCCCGCTTCGAGCGGGAAGCGCGGCTGCTCGCGGCGCTGAACCACCCAGGCATCGCCACGCTCCACGGACTCGAAGAAGCCGAGGGCAAGCCCTTCCTGGTCATGGAGCTGATCGAGGGGGAGACGCTCGCCGAGCGAATCGCCCGTGGGCCATTCCCGGTGGATGAAGCCCTCGCGGTCGCGCAGCAGATCGCCGAGGCCCTCGAAGCCGCCCACGAGAAGGGCGTCATTCATCGCGACCTGAAGCCCGCCAACATCAAGGTCGATCCCGAAGGTCAGGTGAAGGTGCTCGACTTCGGTCTTGCCAAGGCCTTTGCGGAGGAGACGCCCGAGAGCGATGCTTCGTTCTCTCCCACGCTCAGCCGCGAGGCGACCCAGGCGGGCGTGATTCTCGGCACCGCCGCCTACATGAGCCCCGAGCAGGCGAAGGGGAAGACGGTCGATAAACGCACCGACATCTTCTCCTTCGGCATCGTGCTCTTCGAGATGCTGACGGGGAAGAAGGCGTTCGCGGGCGAGGACGTGTCGGACGTCCTGGCTGCCATTCTCCGGAGCGAGCCCGACTGGGGATTGCTTCCGGCAGGAGTGTCGCCCGCGGTCGTCAAGCTTCTCCGGCGGTGTCTCGCAAAGGACCGCAAGGACCGACTGAGGGACATCGGCGACGCTCGACTCGAGTTGCAGGACGTCGCAGCGAGGGGGTCGGCCGAGGCCGACTCAGCCGGAACGGGCGACTCGCGACGTCTCGTGAGCATGGTCGGTGTGGGCGCGCTGATTCTGGGTGCCGTGCTGGCCTCGGCCTTCTGGTGGCAAGCCAGCGAAGGGGCGCGCGATCCACGAGTACGCCGCCTCGGGATTACGGTCCAGTCCGGCGGTGGGCGGTTCGCGGTGTCGGGAGACGGGCGTCGCATCGTCTACGTGAGTGTGCGCCCAGACGGGACGAGGGTGCTCTTGGTCCGCGAGATGGACGGCCTGGAGCCGCGCGAGATCGCCGGGACCGAAAGGGCGGGACGCCCGGTCTTCTCCCCGGACGGCGAGGAGATCGTCTTTCACGTGCCCCGGTCGGGAGGCCGACCGACAGGAAGTCTCATGAGGGTGCGGCTCGACGGCGGAAGGCCTCTCGAGATCGTTCCCGGGGTCGGTGCCATGCGGTGGGCGGGTCTCGACTGGGGACCGGATGACACCGTCGTCTTCAGTACAGGGGGCGATCGTCCGGGCTTGGCCGGCGGACTGGCCCGCGTAGCTGCCGGCGGCGGGGAAGCCCGGCTGCTGACGAGCCTCGACGACGAGAAGGGGGAGCGCTACCACCTGGAGCCGCACTTCCTTCCGGGTGGCAAGTCCGTCCTCTTCAGCGTGGTGCTGGAGACCGGTGACCAGCACTCCGAGGTGCTGTCCCTCGAGACGCGCGAGCGCGAGCGGCTGGAGGGGGTGGGTCCGTACGCCCGGTACCTGCCGAGCGGTCATCTTGTCTATCCGAGCGAGGAGGCACTCATCGCGGTTCCGTTCGATCTCGACGCAAGAGAGCGCGTGGGTCGCGAGCGCGTTCTCGAGGTCGAGATCGCGAGAGGAGTCGACGCCTGGCGTCCGATCACTCCACCGCGCTTCGACTGGGCCCGCGACGGGACACTCGTCTACGCGCCTGCGGACGACACCGCTACGGGGAACGATGCCCTCGTGTGGGTCGACCGCGAAGGCCGGGAGCAGTCTCTTGGAATCGTCCTGGACGGAGTGCAACAGCCGCGGCGTCTCCCGATGGCCGGCGCCTGACGGTGACCTCGACGACACGGGAGATCTGGGTCTACGACACCGAGGCAGAGGCTCCTCCGCTTCGATTGACCTTTGCTGGAGACCATCGCAACCCCGTGTGGTCTCCCGATGGACGGCGACTCGCCTTCAGGCAGCTCGTGGCCGGCGCGGTCAATCTCGTCTCGATCTCTGCCGACGGCGCGGATCGGGAGCCGAAGGTCCTCGCCTCGATCGAGCGCGGTGCCGTGGGAGCGCTGGTCCCCTACTCCTGGGCGTCGGACGGTTCGATCGTGTGCTTCTCCGGCGCCGGGGCCGGGATTCTGTCCGTGCGCGACGGGAGCGTGCGCAAGCTGGGGGACTCTCCCTTCATGGAGCGACAGCCGGTCGTCTCCCCCACGGGCGACCTGATCGCCTTCACGTCCAACTGCTCGGGCACGACGGATGTCTGGCTCAGTCCCTATCCCGACGTGAGCGCGAGGCCTCCCGTGCAGGTGTCTCGGAGTGGCGGAGCCGACCCGCGCTGGGCCCGAGACGGTCGCGAGCTGTTCTACCTGGAGTCGAACCGGATGATGGCGGTCCGCGTGGAGACCGATCCGGAGCTGAAGACGAGCGAGCCCCGCGCCCTGTTCGAGAGACCATCCTTCCGAGGCGCCAACGGCCGGTTCGGCCAATACGACGTCGCGCCGGACCGACGCTTCCTGATGGCGAAGGATGCGGGGGAAGGGCAGCGCGAGGGCCAGCTGGTCGTCGTCGAGAACTGGTTCGAAGAATTGAAACGCCTCGTCCCGACGAGCTGACCGAGGGCACCGAAGGGTACACGCGCGCCTCGAAGTGTTGGCGTGGCGATGCCTGCGGAAGGACCGGGGATTCCGAAACCGCACCATCGCGACGTCCGTCCGTCTGGAGATCGAAAGCCATCGTCGCCGAAGCGTCCGCAGTCCGCGTCTACGTCAGGGCGCCTCCACTCGTAGTCGCGGCACGCGTTCGAAGTGCGATCGGTTCCGCGTGAGCAGCGGAAGCGACCGGGCTCGGCAGATTCCCGCGATGAGATAGTCCGCCATTCCGATCGTCGTGCCTCGCCCCTCGAGCTCGCGGCGTATCGCCGCCGCCGCGGTGCCCGACGCTTCGTCGAGAGGGAGGATTCTCACAGCCCGCACCAGCTTGTCTACCGAATCGCGGGCCCGGCCGGTCTTCGCCCCGCTGAGCAACTCGAAGACGCTGATCGCCGTGGTCGCGAGCGTCCCGCCCTGAATCTCCCGAGAGACGCGATCGGATGACGGGTTCTTGCCGTTCAGACTGTCGATGAGAACGCCGGTGTCGGCAACCATCATCGCCAGCGCTCCCGGACCCGGTGCACCGAGTCGCGAAGTTCATCGGCATCCTCGTCGGCGAGCGAGCCGATCGCCCCCAGGGCCTCGTCGACTCGACGCTCGCGCGCCGCGATCTCGTCGAGGTAGAGCTCGAGCGCCTCTTGAACCAGCTTCGAAAACCCCTTCTCGCCTCGGCGCGCCGCGAGCTCCATTAGCCTGGCCCGCTGCTCGTCACGGATTTCGATAGTGGTTCTCATCAGCGTGATCATATTCCGACATGCATGTGCATGTCAATCGGCTCTAGGAGAACGCCTCCGGTCCCACGACTCGGTTCGCAGACGAGTGAGTCCTCGCCTTTGAGGAGCAGCGGTTCGTCGCGCGCTGAGCGTGGCTCTACCGACTCGGGTGTGTTGAGGTTCGCCTCGACCGTGTGATTGAGCGCCCCGACGCCTTCGAAGCCAGGCTCATGCACTATCATTTCCGCCTCACCTACTGAGATTCCGAGTGTCTTCGTTCACGCGCCCGAAGTTATTCATCGCCCAGCTCCTGGGGTCCCCGACGGGAGGGGCGGCGTTCGCCGACGCACACGCGTTCCTCCAGCAACGCGTGACTCTCTACATCCGGGTGCTCTTCTTTTTCTTCGCCGCCTTCGTCGTTTTCGGCCTGGCCAAGACCGTGTTCCTCACGTCCAGTGGCAGGGAGGACTGGGCTCGCACCGCTCTCGAGGGCAACCTGATCCTGCTGGGCCTCACCGTGGCCTTGGCCTTCGAATGGCTGTACCTCCGAGGTGGTCTAAGGCCGGTGCTCGCTCTGCATGTCGTCGAATCCGCTGGCACCGTGATCGGCAGCGCACTCCTCGCGGGAATCATCCGACTGCTGCCTGCGGGCTTCCCGGTGCCTGTCGAACTGGGCCTGACGTTCCTGATGGTGCTGGCGCTTGTGATTCGCGCCGCGATCGTTCCCAGCACGGCCCTCCGGACCCTGATCGTCGGACTGCTCGCCACCCTCGCCATGACGATCCCCGCGTGGCGGCGAGCGGCGATGCTCGACCCGGAGAGCGACTTCATCGCCCATTTCCTGTGGGTGGCTGTCTGCGGGTGGGGTGTCATCTTCACGATCGCCACGATGGTCGTCTCGCGAGTCATCTACGGACTGCACGAGCGAGTGCGTCCTCGTCACCACGGATGGCGACTTTCGCATCTACCGCCGCCACGGCCGCCAGGCCATCCCTTCCGTGATGCCAGACTGAAGGGCCGGGACCCGAGCCGATCCATTTTGAAGCCTCTCGCGCTCGCACGGCCGTCGCGGTGTGGAGACCGCCGATCCCGACCGGCGCCTGGCGGGTTGCCCCATAGATCCTCGTCTCGTACGCTCTCCGTCTCACCATAGGAAGACCGGATGCCCCTCGCAGCCGGCGAGACGCTCGGGTCCTAGGAGATCCTCTCCCCGCTCGGCGCGGGGGGCGCCGGGTCAACCGGCGTCCCTACCGCAAACGAGTAGCGGAACGGTTCCTTGACCTGGGAATGTGCGTTGGATCCGACAAAGCCTATTGTTTCCATGGATTAAATAGTATTACCATGACGTAGAGGAGAACCACCTTGAGTACCCAATCCCAAATCTCAGCCACGATCTCGGCCGCTACGAAGGAGCAGTTGGATCGCTTCGTCGAGAGCCACGGACTCAAGAAGAACTTCGTCGTCGAGCAGGCGCTTCTGTTCTTCCTGCAGGCACGCAATGACCTGCCCGACGAGGCCTTCGTTCCGGCGCGCATCGTGTTGGAGGACGCGGGCTTCGATCGCGTCGTCGCGATGATCGAAGCCCCGCCGGCACCCGTCGAGGGACTCCGGGAACTGATGCGTGGCTCCAGAGATTGAGATCCGACCGCTCAGACCCGCCGACGAGCGAAGCGGGTTCTCGTGCGGGCAGCCCGATCTCGATCGCTTCTTCCAGCACTACGCCGGTCAGAACCAGTTCAAGCTCCATCTCGCGGTCAGCTACGTCGCCGCAGCCGATGACCGAATACTCGGATTCGCAACCGTCACAGTAGGGAGTCTCGAGCGGAGGGCCCTCCCCTCGCTGCGGTTGAGGCGACGCTTGCCTGGCTACCCGCTCCCGGTTCTGCGGCTTGCACGACTCGCTGTCGACGAGCGCGCTCAGGGAGTTGAGGTGGGCCGTGCGTTGCTCCGTCACATCCTGGGCCTGACGGTGGAGCAACAGGACTCCCTTGGTTGCGTCGGTGTCGTGACCGACGCCAAACCTCAAGCCGTTCCTTTCTACGCGCGCTATGGCTTCGAACCGCTCGAAGGGGTTCGGGAAGGCGCTCTCCATGGTGACCCGATCCCGCTGTTCCTGCCGGTGGGCGCCGTAGCTGCGGCACAGAAGATCTGAGATCCCGAGTGTCTTCGCTCACACGCCCGAGATGGTTCATCGCACAGCTCCTGGGGTCCCCGACGGGAGAGTCGGTGTTCGCCGACGCGCAGCCGTTCCTGCAGCAAGGGGTGACGCTCTTCGGGTGCCTAGATGTCCTAATGACATCCTACGTATAGATGATATTATGATCTGATGGTAGAGACGACTCTGGGGATCGCGGAGGCGAAGAAACGCTTCTCGGAGCTGGTCGACCGGGTCGCCCGCGGCGAACGCTTCCTCGTCTCCCGTCGCGGGAAGCCGGCGGTTGCTCTCGTCTCCCCCTCGGAGGCACGCGAAGGGCGAGGGGCCAGACCACTCGGCCTCGCTGCCGCCGCGGGCGCTCTAGCCGAGTGGGAGGAGCTGGGGGCGCTGCCTGACGAGATCTACGCGGCCCGAAGAAAGTCTCGTGACCGTGCAGCGCCGAAGCTCGAATAGGCGTGTACTGCTTCGACACAGACGTCCTCAGCGCCGTTCTGAAGCGCGATCCGTCTCTGGCGCTCGTGCGACGCCTCGCTCGCCTGCCCCCTGAGGCCCAGTTCACGACGGCGATCACAATGGGGGAGTTGCTCTACGGCGCGTCCAGGCGGGGCAGCGCCCGGCTCGTGACGAAGGTGCGGGAGGTCCTGCTTCAGGCGCAGCGCATCCTTCCGTTCGATGAGGCGGCAGCCGAGGTCTACGGGCCACTCCGCGCACGCCTCGAGGCCGAGGGGCGGCGCCTGGCCGAGCCGGATCTCCGAATCGCCTCCATCGCGCTCTCCCGCGAACTCACTCTCGTGACTGGTAATGTCCGCCACTTCTCGCGGGTTCCAGGCCTCGAGGTCGAGAACTGGCTCGCGACGACTCCGGAGAACCGCCCATGAGGGCGACATCGTTCTCACTCCCGACGCGAGCGAAGCTCCTCAGCCCGATCCTCGGCCGCGAAACCACAATAGTTATCCTGTCTCACCTCTAGCAAAGTTCGGATGCGACCCTTCACCATCACCTGCGGTCTGGTGCTCGGCGTGCTGAGCGTCTTCCCGGTGGCAGAGACGGCGGGCCAGGAGAAGCTCATTCGCCTCGAGGGTGATGGCCGACTCGGGCCGGAAGCGGATGAGCACCGGCATGTCTCGTCCGGGTACGGTTGGGAGGGCACTCCGCATTCCGTCATTCCCAGGATGATCGAGCTGGCGGCGGTGAACGAGCACGACGTGGCGTACGAGCCGGGTTGCGGGGACGCGCGCATCGTCATCGCCGCGGTTCAGGCAGGAGCCCGGAAGGGGCTGGGCGTGGACATCGATCCGGATCTGGCCGAGGTGTGCTACGCGCGCGTCAAGGCCGCCGGTCTCGAAGACAGGATCGAGGTCTACTGGGGCAACGCGCTCGACGTCGACATGTCCGAAGTCACCGTCGTGTTCCTGTTCATGGGAAAGGCCTTCAACATGGTGATGAGGCCGCTGCTCTGGGAGCAGCTCGCGGTCGGCTCACGCGTCGTGTCCAACGATTTCTCGATGGGGGACTGGGAGCCGGACGAGACGGTCAGCGTGGAGGCCCTCGAACGAACCTATGTGCTCTACCTGTGGACGATCACTCCGGAGATCAAAAGAAGTGGGCCGGGGGATAAGCCGTCAGGCTCCCCCCGGCCACTAGATGACGAACGGCGTCCGCTCTTGGAAGGCGCCGCCGATGGCTACTGTTTGAACGGGTTGGTCAAGGTGCCGAGGCCCTCGTACGAGCACACCTGCATGTCGCCGTCCACCATGAAGCGTCCGAGACCACCGTGCGAGCCCGGAGGCGTTCCCATGGCGATTCCGGTACCGACCGGAACGGTAAACAGGTTGGAGAGATAGGCTCCCAGCTCGTAGACGTTGTGCCACGCCTCAGTCGTGCTGGAATCCTGCACCAGCTCGCCTCCGACGGTCATCTTCAGGCTCATGTTCAGGGGATCTACGAACTCCTGCGGGACGATGAACGGGCCGATCGGTTTCGAGGTGTTCTTCCCCTTGCTGAGGACGCGGTCTCCACCCCAGGTGTCGGAGCGGCCCTGGCGATCGGAGATGTCGTTCGTGTTGGTGTACCCGAACATGTAGTTCTTGACCTGGTCAACCGGGACGTTGCGCATCGCTTTCCCGACGATCCCGAGAAGCTCGCACTCGTACTCGAACTGGTTGCGCTTGCCGGGGTGAAAGTTGACCACGGGCTCCCCGTCGCCGATGAACACCTCGGGCACGTTGGGAATCATGAAGATGCGGGGATTGACGGGTCGGTCGTCGCCGGCTGGGCGCTCCCACAAGCCCGGTATCGAGGGCGCCGGTGGGCGCGGCTCTACGGGTTCGGGCGTGTTGAGGACCCTTCGGTAGTTCCCGAACCCGTACATCGCCAGGCGTGGCACGAGCGGCGCCAGCGCGTCGACGGCCTTGTAGTCGTGAACGTAGGCCGGCCGGGCGCTGTCGATCAATGGTGCTACGTGAGCGACGATCTGCTTGATCTTCGGCCCCACGCTGTCCCACTGCTCGACGATGGACATCACAGCGTCGGGAATCCCCGTCTGGCTGGCCGCTTCAGCCGCGGCCGGAAGCTCCACCACCACACCGCCGATCTGCTGTAGCTCCGTGGGATAGCGCATTACGAGACCCACGAAGGTGTTGTTCTGATGGCTGAACTTCCCGATCCCGAACCGCTCGCCTCCGGCCGTCTGCGCCCCCGCCGGCAACGTGCCGGCGGAGACGACTACGGCGAGGACGACGGCGACAACGAAAGCCGGACGACTCTTACTAGTCGATTCCTCCTTCATCGGTTCGATCCTTCAGCCTCGACCGTGTGGTTGAGCGTCCCGACGCCTTCGATGCTAGCGACGACCTTGTCACCCGGCTTCAGCCAGATCTGCTCCGGCCGCACGCTCCGCGACATACCGGTACCCGCGGGGCTGCCGCCGGCGATGACATCTCCCGGCTCGAGTGTGACCACCGCGGAACCGTACTCGATCAGCTCGTAGATGTTGTGGATCATGTCGGTGGTGCGGGAATCCTGCATCGTCTCGCCGTTGACGGTCAGCTTCTGACCGATGTTCATCGGATCCTCGATGAACTCCGCCGGAGTGACGAACGGCCCGAGCGGGGCGTAGCTGTCGTGACCCTTGCCGATCAGCCAGTCGGAGCCGGGGCTGTCCTCCGGGCGGCCGCCGCGATCGGACATGTCCAGCTCGATCGTGTAGCCAAAGATGTAGTTCGCGGCCTGATCCGCCGTCACGTACCGGGCCGGCTGGCCGATCACCACACCCAGCTCACACTCCCAATCGAGCTTCTCGCGTCCCTTCGGCATCACGATGGGCTCGCCGTCGCCGATGACGGCCGTCGTGGGAGGCTTGTGGAAGAGGTAGGCGATGCCTCTCTCTTTGCGCCTTTGCGCCGCCACCGCGGCCTGCTCTTCCGGCGTACCCGTCTCTCCGACGTGGCCGTAGTAGTTGCCTGCCGCGTTCAGGATCTTGCTCGGATAGAGGATTGGCGCGAGCGTATCCACATCGCTCACCTGGTGGACCCACGGAGGCCCGCCGCTTCCCTTCACGAGGTCCCTGGCGACGAGGTGGTTGACGATCTGGTAGATCCGGTTGTTGAGACCCAGCTGGTAGCGACCGGCCAGCTCCTTCATGTCGGCGGGCATCGTGATGCCGCCGGCGCGAGCCTCACGCTGGAATCGGGCGTTGGCGGCATCCAGCTCGACGACGATCTGGTCGCGCAGCACGATGCCCAGGGCGGGCTCCCCGCCGAAGTCGAAGGTGCCGAACTTGAAGGGCTCGACAGCATCCAGCTCCGGCGCCGTCAGCTTGAACATGGTGGGCGGAGATTCGGTATCGGCGACCACGGTGTGTCGCAGCGTTCCGATCCCCTCGATGCTGGCGACGACCTCGTCACCGGGCTTCAGGTAGGGGACCCTTTCTTCGCGGACCGTCAGCGAGGCGGCGGTTCCGGAGGAGCTGCCGGCAGCCACGATGTCACCCGGCTCGAGCGTCAGGACCCCGGATCCATACTCGATCAGCTCGTAGATGTTGTGGATCATGTCCGTGGTGCGGGCGTCCTGCATGACCTGCCCGTTGACCGTCAGCTTCTGCCAGATGTCCATCGGGTTCGGCATGAACTCTGCGGGGGTGATGTACGGACCGAGCGGCGCGTGAGTCTCGTGGCCCTTGCCCATCACCCAGTCGGATCCACCGAAGCGCTCGTCGCCTCGCCCACCGCGAGAAGACATGTCCAGCTCGATGGTGTAGCCAAAGATGTGGTCCTTCGCCTGATCGGCGCTGACGTTCTTCGCGGGTCTCCCGATGACCACACCGAACTCACACTCCCAATCGAGATCGGGGCGGCCCTTGGGCATGACGATGGGATCGCCGTGTCCAATCACCGACGATGCGCTGGAGGTCTTGATAAAGAGATAGGGCGTGCCGCGATTCTTGCGCCGATCCGCCGCGATCTTGGCCTGCTCCTCGCGCGGCAGCGATTCGGAGATGTGCCCGTAGTAGTTGCCGGCCGCATTCAGGATCTTGTTGGGATACATGATGGGAGGCAACGTGCGGACCTCCTCGACGCCGTGGACGTAGGAGGCGCGGCCGCCGCCTTCCAGAAGCTCTGCCGCTACGACGTGGTTGACGATGGCGTAGAGACGGGACTGCAGGTCCTGATGGTAGCGGGCGGCCAGCTCCTTCATGTCCTTGGCCATGGTGAGGTCCGCGTGCCGCGCCTGGCGCTGCAGGGTTCGATTGGCCGGCTCCAGCTCGACGACGAACTGGTCCCGGAGGACTAAGCCCAGGGTGGGCTGCCCCTGAATCTCGAACGTGCCCAGCTTGAACGGTTCAACAGCGTCTTGCGATGCCGCAGGGCCTGCCAGGACGACGATCGTCAGGCAGACGATTCCGCTCAAAAGATATGAGAGTCGGGTCATGTTTCTCCTCTGTCTATTTGACGCGTCGCCGGTGCGAAGGCACCGGTCGACACTTCTAAAAAATCGCTGACCTAGGACCGGTCGGACAAACCGATCATGGGGCTGGTGCGGGAACTGCGAGAGCACCACTTTGTTGAGAATCTGCACGGTTCAGCAAACGCATCATAGGCTCATTCGGGGGCGGTTTGGAACCTCGGGCTCGAGCAGGCTCCCGACGTCAGCGCCGGCCGGTCAGAGACAGCGGCAGGCCGTTGAGCCGATGCTCTCCCTCGCGGGTCAGCTCGCGGGTTGTGATCTCGAGGGCCGCGTAGGCCGCGGCGAACTGCGCCGGGACGCTCGTCTCGAGCCGGTCTCGACCCCAGCCCTCGCGACCCCGGTACTCGTACTCCACACGGCGCGGTAGCCGGCCACTGGAGGCGCCGACCAGCTGCGCGGCAGCGTGCGCAGGATGCGCGCGGCGCTCCAGTCGAAGGCGGCCGCACCTCGCGCCCCTTGTGAGGCCCAGTCGCCGACCAGCGGCAGGTGGGGCCGCACCTCCGCCACGAGGTAGAGACCCTCGGGCTCCTCGGCGAGGTCGAGGCCGACCAACGCCAGGCCGTAACGGTTCGAGAGCACGCTGTAGCTGTCCGCGAAGCAGCCCCGCACGGCCGCGGCTCTTTCGGCGGGGAGCCCGGACAGGTCGAGGTCTGGTCCGCCACGCGGTCAACGGCGTTCTCGAGGCTGCGCCCCATCCAATCGCTGAGCGTCTTGAGTGGCAGCGAGTGCACCACGGCGTCGAGCAGCTCCGCTTCTTCGGAAGCGCTGTAGGGCGGCGCGGGGAGCATCACCGACCACAGTCGCTCGAGGACCCCCGACGTCGTGGGCGGCTCGTTCCGAAAGCGCAGCACCAGCTCGGCCCGCCGCTCATCGCGACGCGTGTCGTCGCGGAAGCCGGTGCCGTCGATCTTCAGGGTCACGTGATCGTCGTCGACCTCGACCTCGCGAATCCGCACCACCTCCCCTGGCTCGAGACCGCGCAGAGAGGGCTCGTCCTCGAGGCGGCGGTCGTAGAACACCAGCCGCTCTTCGCTGAGCGTGCGGTCCGCTTCGAGGGGAATGCCGGCGAAGCGCCGGCCGGAGACGTAGCGGAGCTCGCCCGAGGCGTCGAGATACGTCGTCACCGAGCGGAGCACGTCGTCGCGACGCAAGCGCGCGTCCCGGTCGCTTCCCAGGTAGCGGAGCAGCAGCGCCTCGCGACCCTGCAGCTGCTCGGGTAGCTCGGAGCGCACCTCGCCGGCGTTCGAAACCACCGACAGCAGCAGGCAGGCCGACCACGCGACGACGTTGCGGCCGCTTCTCAAGGCTGCGCCCGGCGGAATTGGTACGTGGCCTCGTAGTACTGCGTCTTGGGACCCGGGCTGAGTCCCATCTTCTTCGCGTAGTCGGCGAGCTTCTTCTGATCGCCGCCGAAGGTCGCCTCCAGCGAGGCCAGCATGGGATCCTGGGGCATTCGCGTCTCGGTCCGTTGGGTGTAGACGAGCGTGTCGCCCTCCGGCACGTAGGACACCACGCTGAAGGACTCGTACTGCCTGCCGCGTGACCAACCGAGCGTGTAGAAGCCTCCGTCCTCGTCCCAGAAGCCCACCGATCGCCCGCCCGGGAACTCCACATCGGCCACGAAGCGCCCTTCTGTCAGGAACTCCTGGCGCAGCCCCCAGCTGGTGCAGAAGAGGCGGCCCGCATCGTCCCTCTCGAAGATGATCTCGTGAAACAACTCGGGCGTGTTGGCGGGGTCGGTGGCCGTGTAGCGCCCGAGGATGGCGGGGTTGGGCTCACGTTGCGCGAGATCGTCCGGAAGCGAGCCGGGGAAGACGAAGAGCGGTGCGAAGCGGGCTGGGAGCTGATCCTCTGTGAACGGCGAGGACGCCGGTCCGGAGTACGCGCCCACGTGGCGCAGGGCGATCTCTGCGTAGCTCTGCACCAGCATGTCCGGATCGTGCTGGCGCAGCTCCTCGAGCTGCGCCAGCATCGCGGGGCCCTTCGGCTGCACGCCCACGATCGCGGCACGGCGGACCAGCACGTCGGCGTCCTTCAACGCCGTCACGAGATGACCCCGGACGGTGTCGTTGTCCTCGAGCTTCAGCCACTCGACGGCTTCCCGGCGCACGTCGGGCGAGCTGTCCTGGAGCGCCGCGCCGAGCGCCTCGATCCAGCCCCGCTTCTTGCCGCGCCCGATCACCTCGACGGCCGCCGCTCGCACCTCGCCGGCGCCGTCGTTCAGGGAGCTGCGCGCCGCCTCGATGGTCGAGCGCTCGTCGGCCGTGAAGCGGCCGAGGCTCCGCAGCGCCGCCGCGCGCACGCCGGGGGCTTCGTCACCGAGCAGCGACTCCAGGGCCGCGATCCGGGCGTCCCAGTCGAGACAGGCGGGCATCGCGGCGATCGCCAGCAGCCGCACCTCGGCCTCGGGGTCGCCGGCCGCGGCCGTCACGATCTCGGGGGCCGCCGGCTGACAATTCTTGGCGAGGGCCTCGAGCAGGGAGGCGCGAACGAAGGGTGCCTCGTCGCGGACGAGCCGGAGCAGAATGTCCCTCGGCGCATCGGCCTGGCGCGCCAGCTCCCCGGCGGCGTGCCTTCGGATCGAGGCCTCCGGGTCGGAGGCGCCCTTGCGCAGGACCGGGATCACCCAGGGGTCGTAGTTGAACGACGCGATCCCCATCAGGCAGCGGCGCGGCTCGGGGTGCGGGTCGATCAGCGCCCGCTCGTAGATCGGCTGCATCAGCTCCCGGCGATCGAGAGAAACGGAGCCGATGATGGTGGCTCGATCCGGTCCGGTCCCGGCGTCGTACAGTCTCACCAGCTGAGGCAGGGACAGCTCGTCGACCATTGAGGCGAGCGCGCTGAGCGCCGCCTCGTGGACCTCCGGATCCGGATCCGCGATGGCGTCCTCGAGCAGCTCCCGCACCGCTTCGTCCTGGAACCCGCGCAGGCCCCGGATCGCGTCCTCCCGGACGGCGGGATCGGGATGCCGCAGGAAGCGGACGAATGTGGGGATCAGGTCGTCGCTCTCCGAGAGCAGCCGGTGCTTGACGAGGATCGGCAACGCGCGCACCTTGAGCGCATCATCGCTCCCCTCCGCAATGTCCTGGAAGGCGGTCAGCATCTCGGGAGTGAAGTGTTGGTCGAGCAGCGTCAGCGTACGGAGGCGAATTGCGGAGCTGGGATGCTCCTCCAGGGCCCGCAGCAGCAGCGGCTGCACAGTCTCCTCGTGGCTCGTTTCGAGCAGCCTCAAGGCGAAGCGCGCCGCGTCCTCGTCGGAAGTTACGAGCAGCCCGTAGACCGCGGCGAGGGCCTCCGGCGTCGCGATCTCCGAGAGCGCCCAGGCGGCGCCGCGCCTCACGCCGGGATCGGGATCGGTGAGCGCTGCCTCGAGGGCGCCGACGGAAGCGGGTTCGGCAGTCACTCCCAGGTCCCAGGCGGCGGCCTCGCGCTGCTGGGGATGGGTGTGCTCGAGGCGGGTCAGTGTGTCTTGCGGAACGGCACCGGCTGAGACGACCAACGCGAGCAATACGACGAGCGGTCCGATTCGCATGGCCCCTCCCGATAGGACTAGTATCCCGCGGCTTGCCCGTCCTTCGATCAAATTGCCGGATCCCGGCGTGCGGTATTCCCGTCCGCCTGGGTCTCTCTTCCCTCCGGCGCCAGCGCCTTGCGGGCTGTGCTCGCAGCGCAGCATACCGGCGCGAAGCGCGACGGAGAAGCGCGAGGGGCATCCTTATTGCCATTAATACCTGCAGCTGGAGATGTCGCGATTCAATCCGGTTCCCTGGGGGACCGCGCGTTCGCTCCCTGACAGCATTTCACTCTGGGCTGCGGCGGCTCTGGAATAGGGAAGCCGTGCCCAGCGTCTATATCTTCAATACGGACCGGGAGGTGAGATGAGAGCGTTGTTGGCGGTAGCGGGGCTGGGAGTAGCCGCGACCCTGCTGTTGGCGAACCTGCAATCGGGGAGCAAGGCCGATGCCGAGCCTGCGGACAGCGCATCCTTGGAGAAGGCGACCCTGGCGGGGGGCTGCTTCTGGTGCGTCGAAGCCGATTTCGACAAGGTGCCCGGAGTGGTCGAGACGATCTCCGGGTATGCGGGCGGCCCTGGCGTCGACCCCACCTATGAAGCGGTGTCGTCCGGAGGAACCGGCCACGCCGAAGTCGTGCAGGTGATCTACGACCCCTCGAGGCTGAGCTACGAGCGCCTGCTCGAGGTCTTCTGGCGGAGCGTCGACCCCTACGACGCCGCCGGGCAGTTCTGCGACCGGGGATCTCAATACCGCTCGGCGGTCTTCTACCACGATGATGAGCAGAAGCGGCTGGTGGAGGAGTCGATACGGCTGCTCGAAGACTCGGGACGTCTCACCGGTCCGATCGTGACCCAGATCGTTCCCTTCAAGGAGTTCTATCCGGCCGAGGAGTACCACCAGGACTTCCACACGAAGAGCCCGATCCGCTACAAGACCTACCGCTACGGGTGTGGGCGCGACCGCCGGCTCGAGGCGGTCTGGGGCAAGGGCGACCTGAAGATCTTCGAGGCCGGCAAGGAGGCGACGTTGAGGGGCTCGAAAGAGAAGCTGACACCGTTGCAGTTCAGGGTGACGCAGCAGGACGGCACGGAGCCGCCATTCCGCAACGCGTACTGGGACAACCACGAGCCCGGCATCTACGTGGACATCGTCTCGGGCGAGCCGCTCTTCTCCTCTCTCGACAAGTTCGAGTCTGGCACCGGCTGGCCCAGCTTCACCCGCCCGCTCGAGCCGGGGAACGTCACGAAGAAGCAGGACTTCAAGCTGATGATGTCCCGGACCGAAGTGCGCTCGCGGGAGGGCGACTCGCATCTCGGCCACTTGTTCCCGGACGGGCCGAAGCCGACGGGTCTGCGCTACTGCATCAACTCGGCATCGCTGCGATTCGTTCCGGCCGCAGCACTCGAGGTCGAAGGATATGGTCAGTACGCCGAGGCGTTTGCGGGCGAGACCGCGACGGCCGCAAAACATTGAGAGCAAAATCCGGCCACCCCGACCTCTCGTGAAAATAGGTCATACTCGCCGCAACTCCTGCGGTGATTGCAGAGGCGCATCAGCACGCGCTACTAGACCAGGCCGTGGACCGTCGCGCGGAGGGCGTCGAGCTGCGGTCCGCCTTCGAGCAGCAACGTTGGGAAGCTGACGCCGGTGTCGGGTAGGACGCAACGATCGCCCTCGCGGCCGACGGGCACCATCACGAGATCCGGTTCGCCCAACTCGAGCTTCGCTTCGACGACGCCCTGGCGAAGCCGGGCTGAGTTCATGCGGGCTGCCGACTGCCTCGAGTGGAGCGCGAGCAGCACGAAGCGGCCGAGGCTCGAAGCGTCGGCCTGAGGCAGCGAGACGCCCCAGGAGCGGGCTCGAGATCCCTGAGGGATCCTCCCGCGAACGACTCGCGGCGGGTGCGCGTGGACCCATTCCACCAGCGCCTTCCACGCCTGGTCGCCTTCGGGGGTGCCGAGAAAACGAAAGGCCGGCACCCAGAGCGCGTCGCCGGTCGGCCCACCTTCGCCCGAAAGATCGGGGAACAACGCGCGGTAGTACTCGTCGAGCGTCGTCACGGTCGAGCCGGCAGCCAGGCCGAGCTGAAACCCGAAACGCCAGAACGGGAGGTACTCGAGATCGCCGTCGCCCCGCTCCGCGCCGGCATGGTGGTAGGCACGGCTCGCGATGGCCCCCGGTCGAGGCTCCAGGCCGGTGTGGCAGCTCGTGCAGACGACGAAGCTGAAGCGCGAATCGGGGTGTTGCTCGACGCCGCAGTTCGGGCAGCGTGCGGCGACGACGTGGACGGCCTTGAACGATTCTTCACCCGACCCGATCGGGTCGGCTACGAGGCGCCCGAGCGCGGCCTCGATCTCTGAAGCATCGGGGTACCCGCCGATGTTGCCGTTCGTACCGTCGACGATCAGCCATTGAGGCTCCTCGCCTACGATGCGAGCCAGCCAGGCCAGGCGGTACACGAGGAAGCGCCGGCTGAAGAGAAACTCACCGTGCTTCGAGAGCGGATCGAGAGAGGTCTCCAGGGTCCGGTTGCACCATTTCTGCACCTCTCGGTAGGTCTCATCGGGGATGGGCGCCCAGGCGACGAAGGCAGAGAGGGTCTGGACGTCCTCGGCGGTCAGAGGCTTCAGGCGACTCTGACCCAGCCGGAGCCCCCGATCCCGGAAGTTGTCGCGCGCGGTGTCGTAGGCCGGAAGCGTGTGCTCGACTTCGAACGCGCGAATGCGCAGCGCCTTCGCCCCCTCCTTCCAGAACCCGAGGGCTCCCTGAACGATCTTGCCGACGAGGTGCCAATAGGGGATGTGAATCCGATGCAGCTCGCCGATACGACTCGTCTCCCGGAGCCGCTGCTCGTAGAGCTTGACCTCCCCGTCCACGACCAGCTCAGGCACGCTCAGCTCGCCGTTCTCGTTCTGATACCGGGCCTCGACTTCCATCCGACGCTCGGCGACGCGGGCCTCGATGAACGCCTCCAGGATCTGACCCGAACCCTCGAGGTTGGCCTCCTCCCGGTAGATCTCCTGGCGCTCCGGTGCGGAGAGCACCAGAAGCGAGTTGCAGTACCCGCAGTCGAGACTGACCACCTCGTCGTTCACCGTGAACGGCGCGCCGCATTTCGGGCAGCCCAGGGCGATCGAGACGCGAGTCTCTTCGGAGGCCGGGGCGTCCCGCGGTGCCGCTCGTGGCCGCGCTGCCCGCCTCGACGCAGTAGAGGGCACCCTGACCCGGCTCTTGACCGGCCGCGATACCGGCGCTGGAGCGTCGGCCTCGGCCGGCCCTCCGCTCTCCGAGCTGCGCGTGGCGACGCTGCGGACCTCTCGGATCGCGGCGTCGAGAAGGTCCTGGCGGCAGCTGGGCTCGAGGGTCGAGAGCCGCAGGGGTTGACCGGCCCTTCGGACGCGGAGCGACGGCAGGTCCCTGGGCGGGCGCCGCCCGTCGTAGGCGTCCACGAGCTTCGCGACGGCGCTCGCCGGCTCGCGGAAGCGTCGGCGGAACGTCTTGTCCTCCTTCCACTGTTCCAACAAGCCGCTGAGCTCGCTCTCCATCCAGGTGGTTTCGCTCTCATCCAGCAAGGCGAAGACGCGCGACACCTGGCGTTCGAACCTCCCCAGGGCGGCGTAGGGTAGGGACCGACCCACGCTGTCCGCGTACCCGCCCAGCACGGTCTCGAAAAATGCGATCTTGAGGGGAACGAGGTAGGCCTTCCTTACAGTGTCGATCTTCAGCCGCCGCCATTGGTCGTCCAGCTTGTCGAGTGGGGCTTCGCCGTCGGGGGCGTCGCCGATGAACGTCCAGCTCTCGAGCGCGTCGAGCACATCGCCGAGCAGGTAGTAGCGGTTGTTCTGGCAGCTCGTGATGGCGCCTGTGGCGAGGCGCTGCAACTCGCCGGTCTCGGCAGCGTTGCCGACCGTGAACAATCGAACCAGCTGGGTGTGGAACGAGCCGGCCTCGGCGTTCGCGGCCTTCAGCTTGGGGTCGCGTCCCGTGCGGGCCTTGTACTCGCGCGCGAGGGCCGCGATCTCCTGGAAGTAGATGAAACGCCGCACCGGTCTGACGACCGGCTTCACCAGGTCCCACGCGGCGTTCAGCACGACATCGAAGATGTCCTGATCGCGCATCCTGGTTTTCGGGAGTCTCACCCGGTCCCGGGAGAGCTGCAACCGGCGCGAAACGGGCGGCGGCGACATCGTTTGCCGGCATGGCGGCGCCCGTCGCGCGAAGTCGGGTTGACGGACCGGCCGACGGGCGGTCGGCTACTGAACGTCGAGCAGCTCGACGTCGAAGACGAGCGTCGCGTTGGGCGGTATGGCGCTGCCAGCTCCCTGGCTACCGTAGGCGAGCGAAGGTGGAATCGTGAGACGCCGAATGCCGCCGACTCTCATGCCTGCGACTCCCTGATCCCAACCAGCGATGACGCGTCCCGCGCCGAGCGGGAAGGAAAAAGGGCCCCGACCCACCGAGGTGTCGAACTGCGTCCCCTTGTTGTCCGGGGCGCTCGCATCGTACAGCCAGCCGGTGTAGTCCACGGAGACCGTCGATCCGTTCGCGGCCGTGGCTCCGGTGCCGACTCGAAGATCGACGACCTGAAGCTCCGTTATGCCCGAAGCGGCCGCGGGGTTCTCGCGGCCGCCGCCGCCACATCCCCCCAGGCCGACCGCGGTGACCAGCACGACCAAGACCGCTTTTCGCAACTCTCACCTCTACCTGGATGGCCCGTAAGCCCCGATCGTCGACAAGATTCTCGCACACCCACCCGCGGCGCTGGATCCGCGCAGTCGGCCTTCGATAGAAACGGCATTCAAGAAGCGGCATTCGGGAAACGGCAGCCACGGAGGCACAGAGGTACGGAGCACGGCCAAGGCAGCGTCATTCTGAGCGCCCCCGCGTCCCTGCTTGGAGCGAAGAATCCGTCTGCTCCTCGTCTCTCGATCGTCAGCTGTCGCGACGGAGAGGGGCTGACGGATCCTTCGGTCGCGTCATCTGCCGCACTCCCTCAGGATGACGCGGGGCGGGAGCGACCGGGGGGAGCGTGATCGGCTTCTCTTCTCGCTAGGATACGGCTCCTGGGAGGCCCGCACTGCTCGTCCTGATCGGCGCCCTGGTCGGCGCCGCGATCGCTTTTCTCTTTCCCGACAGCGTGCTGTGGCTGCGCCCGGCGCTGCAGCCGGCGTTCGCCGTGACGATGCTGTTCGTCGGCAGCCTGGTCCGTACGGAACAGCTGCGCGCCCTCACGGCCAACCCCTGGCGGCCTTTGTCGGGTCTGCTGGCACAGTACACGATCATGCCGCTCAGCGCCGCCGTCGTATCGCTCGCCTTCGACGATCCTCTCACGCGCACCGGCATCGTGCTGGTGGGGTGCATGCCCGGCGCGATGGCCTCCAACGTGATCACGCTGCTGCTGCGCGGGGACCTGGTGTTGTCGGTGACGATGACCACGCTGGCGACGCTGATCTGCCCCGTCGTGATCGCCGTCTGGCTGCCGCTGTTGGCCGACACGAGGCTCGAAGTGCCAGTGCTGGCGATCGTCTGGAATGCCATATGGATGGTGGTCGCGCCAGTCGCGGCGGGCATCGCGCTGCGCGCTTTCGGTCCGAAGTTGCCGGGCTGGTGGGACCGCGTGGCCACGACGCTGGCCGCCACGGCCATCGTCCTGATCGTATTGGTCGTGGTGGCCGCCAACCGCGATCGCCTGGCCACGTTGGGACTCCGGCTCGCCCTGGGGATGCTGGCGCTCAACCTCGCGGCCTACGGCCTCGCGTTCGGCTTCGCCACCGCGATGCGCTGGTCGCCACAGCAGCGCATCACGCTGGTCGTGGAGGTCGGTATGCAGAACGCCGGGCTCGGTTCGGTGCTGGCGCTCACGCACCTCGGCGAGGCCGGCGCGGCTCCGAGCGCGTTCTACACGGCGCTGTGCGTCATCACCACATCCATGGCCCTACCCTTCGCCGAGCGGGCAGCGCGCCGCCGCGGCGCAACCGGCGACACCTGAGGGCTCGATCTGCCGGGACGATCGTGCGCACGGGAAGCCCTCGGGGCTGGCGGCGAGCCTCACCCCGAGGGTCCAGCCTCACTCCACCGCGGCGAGACGGCCGGTCTTCACGTCGTAGACGAAGCCGCTGACCGCCTCCTGGCGGAGCAGCTTCGAGTCACGGATCGCCGCAACGTCGTCGCGGACGCTCTGCTCGAGATCCGGGAAGCTCAGGAAGGGACGGTCGGTCGCCTCCCCGAGGTCCTTGCGCAGCTTCTCGCGAAGCTGATCGTCCGTGAACGTCAGCATGCCGCAGTCGGTGTGGTGGATCACCACGACCTCCATCGTCCCCAACAGGTGCTGGGAAATGATGAGCGAACGCTCCGCGTCTGCCGCTCGTCCGCCGGCATTGCGGATGACGTGCGCATCGCCTTCCTCGAGCCCCAGCAGACGCGCGGGGTCGAGACGGGCATCCATGCACACGACGACAGCCACTCGCCGCGCGGGCGGCATCGGCAGTTCTCCCTTCTCAAAGCCCGCCGCATACTTTTCGTTGGCCTTCAGGAACTCCGGGACGACCGACATTGTCCACCTCCAGTGTGTCGAGCTTTCGCAAGCCCGGGGCCGGCGACCACGATCCGCGAGCCGCGCACCGCAGGCCTGACGCAAAAGACCCGCGGGTGGTTCGCGGGTCTTCGGGTCGCCAGCGGATTGAACGGGTGTACGACTAGCCGATAGGCGCTCCTTCCCCGCATGCGCGGGGACGACAACTGCAGGTCAGCGCCGGGATCATGGACCCAGCGTAGGCGCTGCTCAGCACGCCGTCAAGGACCTTTCGGGAAACGCATCGGGCCTACTGGGGAGCCCCATCCGGAACCCGGTCAGAATCGACCCGTGATCCTCGCCACGAAGCGATCGTTGTCGAGCGTGGGCCCGGTGCGCTCGCGGAGCAGGTGGTACTCCAGGCTGACGTAGAAGTTGCGATAGGGGTACACGGGGCTCTCGATGACCTCGCTCGAGGGGTAGATGTTGACGCCGAAGGAGACCGTGTATCCCTTGTCGCGCTGCACGCCGGTGGCGCTGCCGAGCAGCGACTCGCGCTCGACCATGTCGAAGCGCAGCTTGGGCGCGATAGCGCCGACGGACGCGACCGGGTGCGGCAGCCTCAGCACGTAGACACCTTCGAGGAGTAGCCCCAGGTGGTGCAGGTCCTCCGGATTCGGATCCTCGGGGACCGTGGCGGACAGGTCCTCGCTCGACCAGATGAGGTAGCTCCGCACCAGGCCGTTGCCCAGCCGCAGGTTGGCGTCGAGACCCTGCGCGCGGAGCAGCGCCCCGTAGTGCCGGGGGTCTTCGAGCGGTCGCGCGAGCTCTGCGTCGCCGGGCTCGCGAAGGCGCACGCGCGCGAACGAGAAGCCCACGTCGAAGCGGGGTCCGGCACCTGGGAACAACCCCACACGCCCCACCAGTGCCTTGGAATCGTCACGGTCGTAGCCGAGCTGCCCGGTGAGATCCGGCACCTCCAGCCCGTTGCCGTACGAGACCACGTAGTTGATGGCGGCATCGCGGGAGAAGCTCTTGGCCCCGTCGACGCGCACGCCGCGCTCGTTCCAGTGCACGGGGAATGCGGCGGCCGCCCGCGGCAAGAGGGAAAAAACGGTAGTGGGGTCTTTTGAAAATGCCAACCCTTGATTCATTTCGTCCTGTCTGCCAAGATCGGGCACAACGCCACGAAAGCAGCCAGACAAGAAGCGAGAAGGCACCTCGAAAGACCACGACTTCACCGTCAAAGCGCGCAGCGTCTTAGAGCAGGCGATAGGCGAGCACCTCGATGGGACGCCGCTGGAAGACGACGAGAAGAACGAAAAGCTCGTGAAGCGCGCTCGCAAAGCCGGTAAAGCAGGCGGTAAGGCGCGTGCGAGCAAGTTAACCGCTGAGGAACGCACCGAAATCGCCAGGATCGCAGCGGAAGCGCGCTGGAAGAAATCTGACTAACCGGCGTCTTCTAGCGGCTCGTTCTTCTTCCACTCCACGTCGTCAGTGAAGTCGAGTGGCAGTTGGATAGGCTCCTCGTCTGGATGCATATTGTTCCAGTGCTCGGCGTCGTGGTCGAGGCTGAGTGCATCGCCTACCATCTGTTCGCGCCGATTAACCAACGACTTCTCCATGACGTTACGTGGGGCTTCATCGATATCGACCCACAGCATTAGATACTGCCCGTTCGACTGAACCACCGGGAACGCATGATTCACTCGGTAGGGGCGCCCGGTCGTTTGGTCCCGCCGCGTCTCTTCCCTAGCTGCACGCGCAAGCTGTTTTGCCAGTCGTTCTAGAGGGTCGGCTGGAGGCGGTAGCTCGTAGCCCTTGCTGACCGCGAATGCCGCAATGTCGCCCATCTTTGCCCCGAAGATCCCTGTCTCCTCCCTATACCAGTGAATGAAGCGCTGAAGCTCGTGTGACTTTGACATCCTGTTCGACCCCCGCTTGTTTCCTTACAAGTCGACTGGGGCAACATCGCCCCAGCCATCTACGAATGCGTTCGGCCTCACGATTGCCCTCACCTTGGCCAAGTGCTTGCGAAACCGGTCGTATCGCTTCGTTCGGTGTTGGAGTTGCCCGGCGACCAAGCCTGGATGGACTCCAACCGTTCGTGAAAAACCCAAGATATCCCGCTCTGTTAAGAACGGAGACTTCCGTGCGATGAAGCGGTCTAGCTTCTCGCGCGGAACGCAGAACGACGCCGCCGCGTCGTTGGCAACCCGCTCCTCTTCGGCAATGTCATCACCCGTTCCAGCGCGGTCTCCCTCTAGTTCTACATCGAGCATTGCGGCGCTTCGACCATGCCGTTGAATCACGTGTTCGAGCTCGTGCCGAAGCACGAACCAAAAATTGTCTATTCGGTCAAAGCGAAGGGTCAATCCGATGACGGGTGAGAAGTCGTCGAGCCAGAAGCACACGCCGTCGATCTTGGAGGAGGACAGCGCCTCCACGATCACGAAGCGAATCCCGCTTTCTGTCAGGATTCGCGGAACCTTTCCCGCCGCCTCAGGAGACACCAATAGGTCCCTGAGCTTGGACACTGATCCCCGAACCTTCCTCGGCGAATACGGCGCGACCAACATCTCGGCCGCGATCTGTTTCACGCGGTAGATCCACGCCAATTGGGCTGCGGTGACATTTACGGAGATTTTCGTCTTCTTCGCCGCATGCGGCAGGATCTCGATCTCGTCTACGCTCTCCATCCCGAAGAACTTCACCAAAGATGATTCAACCTGCGCCGTGTCTCGAATGTCCTCGGCCTCAAGCCACCCACGCTTGATCATTTCGACGACGGGAAGATTGCCGTAGAGCTGCGCGCGCACAGAACGGGACGGGTCTGGTATCGCCACGATTCGCGCCTTGGCCAGTTCGTACGATTTCTGAAGGCTGAGAAGCGCATCGGGGGACACGTCGAAGACCTCCGACAAGGTGAGAGCCAATTGAGCGTCAAGTGGCCTTTTCCCTGCGATGACCATGTTTAGCCCCGCCTCATGAACACCGAGCACGATGGCAAGGACGCGCTGAGTCCAGCCGCGCTCGTGCAGCAGCGATTTGATGTACTGGCCTGGTGTTTTGAATTGGTCCGGTTTCATCAGAATGGAGCGTACTCCTTTCCTGACGGGCCGTCAAATACAAATTTGCTGATTTTGTTAAATAACTATTTATGCTTAACTTGATAGTACAAGACAAGCATAATGAGTCACGGGGGTATCCATTTAACCGGTGTAAACTGAGCCGGTGGATCAGCCTCGTGCTGGCACGCACTATCCGCGGTCCGTGGGCGAGTTCCAGGCCTGGTTCCGGACCGATGCGGACTGCCTGGAGTGGCTGCGGTGGCCCGCCAGCTTCGCCTGCTTGGACTGCGGCCATGATGGGGGCTGGCGGCTGGGCGACGGTCGCTTCATGTGCTCAGGGTGCGGCGGCCGTACGTCGGTGACAGCGGGCACGATCTTTGACCGGACGCGCACGCCGCTAACGGTTTGGTTCACCGCCTGCTGGCTGTTCGCCACCGGCAAGGACGGGATCTCGGCGCTGAGCCTGAAGCGGACGCTGGAGATCGGCTCCTACCAGACCGCGTGGGCGATGCTCCATCGGCTGAGGTCGGTGCTGGTGCGCCCGGGCCGGGACCGGCTGGCCGGGATGGTACAGGTAGATGAGACCTACATCGGCGGTGAGGAGGCGGGGCTGCGCGGCGGCCGGGCCAAAGGCAAGAAGGTTTTGACCGGGATCGCGGTGGAGGTCCGGGAGCCGAGAGGATTCGGACGGTGCCGGATGCTGCCGCTGACCGATGCGTCGGCCGCCTCGTTGCACGCCTTTGTAACGGCTCACGTCGAGCCGGGCGCGAGGGTCGTCACCGACGGCTGGCAGGGCTACCGCGGGCTGGAGAAGCTCGGCTACGTCCACGACCGGCGCAGCCAGCGGGCCGCCCGAACCCGCGGGGAGGATCCCGGTGAGCTACTGCCCGCAGTGCACCGGGTCGCCTCGCTAGCCAAGCGGTGGTTGCTGGGTACCCACCAGGGCTCGGTGAACGACGCGCACCTGGCCAGCTACCTGAATGAGTTCGCGTTCCGCTTCAACCGCCGCACCTCCCGCAGCCGCGGGATGGTGTTCTACCGAGTGCTCGAGCTCGCCGTCGCCCACGACCCGGTGCGCTACCAGGACCTCATCGCCACCCAGCGGCCCCGGGCAGTGCCGCCCTCGCAGCCGCAGGCGCGCGGGCACCCGCCGAGCCTGGAGCGCTCTCCAGCGAACCGCCCGTGGAGAACTGCCAACCTGGACTCCTCCGGTTAAATGGAGACCCCCAATGAGTCATATGAACAGGCTGGACACAAAGACGCGAGCACAAGTAATCCGGTGCATCGTTGAGGGCAATTCCATCCGTTCGACGGAGCGCATCACGGGCGTGACGAAGAAGGCCATTACCCGCCCCATCGTAGACATGGGTGAAGTCTGCCAGGAGCATCAGGATCGTGTGCTCCGCAACCTGACGTGCAAACGCCTGCAACTCGATGAAGTCTGGAGTTTTTGCTATGCGAAAGAAAAAAGGGCTACGCCGGAGATGCGCCGGAAGTATGGGGCCGGAGACGTTTGGACGTTTACCGCGATCGACGCTGATACGAAGCTGATCCCGAGTTGGCTTGTGGGTAGCCGTGACGCGGGCTGCGCTACCGAGTTCGTTCAAGACCTCGCGGGCCGTCTCGCAAACCGCGTGCAGCTCACGTCAGATGGACTCAAGTTGTACCTGAGCGCCGTCGAAGATGCTTTCGGCGCGGACGTTGACTTTGCCATGCTCATTAAACATTACGGGAATGCGCCGGAAGGTGAGAAGCGCTACAGCCCGGCAGTGTGCACAGGCGCGAGCCAGAAGGCCATCACGGGTAATCCCGACGCTAAGCACATTTCCACGAGCTACATCGAGCGCCACAATTTGACGGTCCGCATGCAGAATCGTCGCTACACGCGTCTGACGAACGGCTTCTCAAAGAAACTCGCGAATCACGTCTCGGCATTCGCCATGTTCATCATGTATTACAATTTCGGTCGCGTGCATCAGACGTTGCGCGTCACGCCCGCGATGGAAGCTGGCGTGAGTGATCACGTTTGGACTATCGAAAAAATGGTCGGACTGCTCGAAGGGGTCGAGGCGAAGCAGCCCCGCAAGCGCGGACCCTACAAAAATAAATCGAATGCCTGAATTTCAAAAGACCCCACTACCGAAAAAACGTTCTGGGCGCCCATCCAGTCGTTGTTGACGGTGCCGAACGGCGCCCAGTACAGGCCGCCGCTGACCCGCAGCACGTCGCGCGCGATCTGCCACGAGGCCGTGGCCTCGGTCATGGCCAGCGTCAGCCCGCCCGGGCCGGCCGCGCCCCGACCCGAGGGATCGGTCACCGCGTGCACCTCGACCAGTATCTCGGTACGCGGGCTGATTTGAGAGCTGAGGATGACGCCGCTGTCGAACTGGAACGACGCGACGTTGGCGTTCGGGACCAGCAGCTGTCCCGGCGGTCCCGGGCGCGTGGGGTCGGGCCTGATCCAGTCACGGCTCGCCGAGGCGAAGACGCCGTCGACGTACCCGTGCAGGGCGAACACCGAGGTCGGGTCGCGGTAGCCCCCCGCAACGCTCGTCCAGCGGAACTCGTCGGCGGACGCGTCCGGCGGGTCGGGTTCGAGTACGGGCTCCGGCTCGGGCGGGGGCTCGGGCGTCTCGACCGGCGCCGGAGGCTGCTGCGCCGCCGCGGCGGGAGAGAAAAGCGCAAGACCGAGCAGCAGCGTGGCCACCGCGCGCCCGCTCACTGCCAGCTCACCGTGTTCGTGTAGCTTTCTCCGCTGCGTGTATGCACCACGACCTCCATGGACCACGGTGGCGCCGAGCGCCAGGACACCGAGCGCGACATCAGCGTCGTTTCCTGTTGAGGAGCCACCTGCGCCTGTGTCGCGACGGCCTCTCTGTCGCTGTCTCCGCCCGTGACGGTGGTGACCACGACCTGTCGCACGCTGATGACAGTCGCTCCTTCGTTGCGGAGCAGCACGGCAACCGTACCGCGCCCACCGGCAGACGGTGGGTCGGGCTGGACCCGAAAGTTCAGGCGTACGGTGGACCGGAGCGTGCGGCCGTCGAAGCGCCGCGCCTGGGTGAGACCGACGCTCAACGGACTTGGCTTCGGCGTTGCGGGCGGTGCGGTGGTCACCGGTGGAGCGGCCTGGGGCTCGGGAACCGGCGGCTGGGTGGCCGGCGGCTCTGTCGACGGCGGCGCTACGGCCGGCGCCAGCGTAGTCTGCGGCAAAGTCGTGGCCGGTGGCTCTGCGTCCGTAGGGCGTGCAGGGGCCTGCAACTCGGTGTCCGCGAAGCGCGTGGGAGACGGCGCTGCTGTGCCTGCGGGGGCGGCCTGGTCACCCGGTGATTCGGTGGGCGCAGGCTCGCGCACCGGCGGCAGCGCGGGACGCAGAGCGGTCTCGGGGAGTTGTGCGCGCGGGACTGCTTCCGTGTTGCGGGCCGGTGGGGCCGCGTCGCCCGACGAGGCTGCGATCGTCGTCGTGGGCTGAGCGTCGGCGACGGGCGTCGGCACCGGCGGCTCGGCCGGTGGCACCGCGCTGGCGGTCGCCGTCTGGGCCGGAGAGGGTGCCGGCGGCGCTTCGACGGGCGCGCGCCACCACGACAGCGCGACGATGGCCGCCACTACGAGGCCCACGCCGGCGCCGATTCTGACGGCAGGCTGGGCCCCGCCGCTGGAGACCGGAGTCGCGGGGGCTGGGCTCGTTGGGAGTGGGGCTGGACTCGCGGGGACCGGGGCTGGACTCGCGGGGACCGGGGTCGGACTCGCGGCGACCGGGGTCGGACTCGCGGCGACCGGACTCGTTGGGAGCAGCTGGGTCGGGGCCGTTGCCATCTGGGCCGCCATGGCTGCCGGTCCGGCGATGGAGTTCTCGCGCAGATGGCCCTGCAGCTCCCTCCAGAGCCGTGCCATAGCGCTCGGCCGGGTCCTTCTGCATGGCCCGCCGCAGCATCGGCGCCAGCGCCTGTGCAGCCGGCGGTATCAGGGAGAAGTCGGGCTCGGCGCTCACGATCTGAAACAGTATGCCCACCATGTCGCCGGCCTCGAAAGGCCGCCTCCCTGCGAGCATTTCGTAGAGCACGCAGCCGACCGCGAACACGTCGCTGCGCCCGTCGACGTCGCCCCCGCGTACCTGCTCGGGCGACATGTAGTGCGCGGTCCCGATCACGGCGCCGGTGGCGGTCACAGCGGCCGTGGTCAGTCGCGCGACACCGAAGTCCATGACCTTCACCTTGCCGTCTTCGGTGACGAAGACGTTGGCCGGCTTCACGTCGCGGTGGACGATCCCCCGGTCGTGGGCCCGGGCGAGCCCGGCGAGAACCTGGAGCGCAATCGCTGCGCTGTCGTCGGCATCGGGAGGGAATGTGCGCAGCAGGTTGGCCAGGTCCTGCCCGGAGAGCAGCTCCATTGCGATGAACGGCGAGCCATCCGTGTGGTACCCGAGGTCGTACGCCACCACCACGTTCGGGTGACTGATGCGGGCCACGATCCGAGCCTCGCGCTCGAAGCGAGCGCGGAAGTTGGGGTCGCTGATGCGGCCGGCGGCCATGAGCTTGAGGGCGACTTCGCGATCGAGCACGGTGTCGCGGGCTCGATAGACGATGCCCATCGCGCCGCGCCCGAGCAGCGCCTCGATCCGGTAGCGGCCCACCGACTCCGGCTGTAGTGGCAGCTCTGCGTTTGCCGCGTCGTCAGTCACGGAGAGCCTTCCCCCTGCCCATGCTGGCCGGATCGTAGCCGCGTTTCACGGCGAGCACCAAGAAAACGGGATCATCGAGTTGTGAGTGATGACCCAGATGGTAGCAGACGTGGGCCATCCGACACGGGGCTGGGGCCGCGTTCTTCCGAGCGGTCGCGGGCCCGGCGACGTCGAGGGTCAGCCGATCGGGTGGACCAGTTCCTCGAGGGCCCGGAAGAAGACGTTCACGATGTCAACCCGTGACGCCGCTCACGCGCTGCATTCCCCTTCCTGGACTTCGAAGCGGTACTCGGACTGCTCCGCCAGGTCGATGTAGTCCTCGGGGACCGCATCGGCGGGCGTGATGGCCTCGAGGTCGGCCAGCCGCTTCTTCACGACGCCCACCTCGACGCGCCCGAAGAAGGCGGTGGCGCTCTCGCCCCGGGCGCCCTCGGATTTGTAGAGCGCGATCAGCCTCTCGAGGGCCTCGGTCAGGCGCCGGGCCGGCAGCTTCGCTGCCAGCCGCGCGAAGCGCGCACCGTCTGCGTCGACGCCTCCGCCCACCATCACGAAGTACTGGGGGATGACCCGGTCGCCCAGCCGACGCACGCTCCCCTGGAAGCCGAGCCCGGCGACGTGGTGCAGGCCGCAGCCGTTGGGGCAGCCGCTGATCTTGATCTGCAGATCCTCGGCCGCTGCGATCAGATCCGGCCGCGCCCGCAGGTGCTCGCCCAGCAGCCGCCCCAGCCCTCGCGACTGCGTCACCGCGAGCCGGCAGGACTCGGCCCCGGGGCAGCTCGTGACGTCCGCGACCGTACCGGCGTCGGGAAGGCCCAGGCCGGCCGCCAGCAGGCGCCGGTAGAGCTCGGGCACGTCTTCGTCGGCCACCCAGCGGAAGAACAGGTCCTGGTCGGGGCTGATGCGCACGGAGCCGTCGCCGTAGGCCAGGGCGAGATCGGCGCAAAGCCGCAGCTGCTCGGCGGTCACGTCGCCCAGGGGAACGGTCACGGTCACCGCGGCGTAACCCGGCTGCTTCTGCGGCCGCACGTTGGTGCGACGCCACCCCCCGTACGCACCGTTCAGGACTGGCAGCGCGGAGCGCTGCTCGGGGAGGATGCCGGGCCCGCTCACCCGGGCGGAGCGAGCTCGGGCCTGGACCTCGAGGACCGAAGGTGTCGCCGGGCGCGTTCCTCGCGGTGCCTGCTCCTCCGGTGGCGTCTCGGAGTCGATGGAGAGGGGCACTCCGCCTTCCGCCGCGAGCTCGACGCGCATCCGCTCGTACTCCGCGCGCCAGGCCTCGAAGCCCATCTTGTCGATGAGGAACTTCATGCGGTTGCGCTGCTTGTGCTTGTAGTCCCCGAGCCGGTGGAAGACCCGCAGCGTCGCCTCGGCCACCTCGAGCATCTCGGAAGCCGGGAGGAATTCGTGCAACACCTCGCCCGAGCGGCATAGGATCGCGGTACCCCCTCCGGTCGTCACGCGGAAGCCGCGCCGACCGCCCTGCACCCGCGCGCGCCAGCCGATGTCGTTGATGGCGGTGAAGGCGTGGTCGACCTCGCAGCCCTCGAAAGCGATCTTGAACTTGCGCGGAAGAGTGGAGCTGAGCGGATGGCGCAGCAGGTAGCGGGTCAGCGCCTCGGCGTACGGCGTCACGTCGAAGGCCTCGTCTGCAGCCACTCCCGCCCAGGGACAGGCCGTCAAGTTGCGCACGGAGTTGCCGCAGGCCTCGCGGGTGGTGAGCCCCGCCTCGGCCAGTCGCAGCATGGCGCTCTCCACCTCGTGCAGCTTGATGAAGTGGAGCTGGAAGTTCTGCCGTGTCGTTATGTGACCGAAGCCGCGGGAATGCGCGTCCGCGACGTCGGCGAGCGCGCGCAGCTGCGCCGCGTCGAGGGCGCCCTGCGGGATCTTGACCCGCAGCATCTGAGCATCCTCGGCCTGGCGCTGCCCGTAGGTCCCGCGCACCAGGCGGTAGGCGCGCCATTGATCCGCTCCGAGCTCACCGCGCTCGAAGGAGGCCAGGGTCTTGACGAAGTCGTCGATCTCCGCCGTGTCGGCGAAGGACAGGCGCGTGCGCCCCAGGGTACGGGGGTCGTCCAAAGCAGCCATTTTCTGTTTCCTCTCTATACGGCCTGGGCCGCGACAGCCTGAACCGAGGGACGGGCGCCCGCCTGCGCCAGCGCGACGACGTCTCCGATCGCGACAGTTCCCGGCAGGCCCTCGTCCGGCCAGCTGGCATCGGCCAGCTCCGACAGCGTCCCGTGCCAGCTCCGCGCCGAAGGCGTCGAGCTGCCGAGCATGACGGCGGCCGGCGTCGCGGGCGACCAGCCGCGCTCGAGCAGGCGCGACGCGACGTCGGCTCGCGAGCCCAGGCCCATCAGCACCACCACGGTGACCGACTGGGGAGCGAGCGAGTCGAGGACCGGCCCGTATGCGGCCTCGGCGTGACCGCTCACGACCACGAAACCCGACGCGAGCCCGCGGTGAGTCACGGGAATCCCGGCCAGGCCGAGCGCCGCCACCGCCGAGCTGATTCCGGGAACGACCTCGAAGGGAATACCGGCCGCGGCCAGAGCCAGCGCCTCCTCGCCGCCGCGGCCCAGGACGAAGGGATCGCCGCACTTGAGGCGGACCACGTTGCGGCCGCGCCGAGCCGCCCGGATCAGGATCGCGTGGATCGTTTCCTGTGGGGTGCCGCGGCGGCCAGCGCGCTTGCCCACCGCGAGCAGCATCGCGCCATCGGCGAGGGCCAGCGTCTCGGGCGTGACGAGGGCGTCGTAGAGGACCAGGTCGGCCTCGGCCAGGCGTCGCGCGGCCTTCAGCGTGAGCAGCTCCGGGTCACCCGGGCCGGCGCCGACGAGCGAAACGAAGCCGATACCCCTATGGCTCACGTTCCCATCGCCTCTCCGGGGAGCGAACCTGCGGCCTTCTCGGCGTAGAGCCGGTTCAGGGCTTCGAGGAGCAGCGGGCGCCGTCGGGCCATGGGGACGCCGTCACGGTGTTGTCGTGCGCGCAAGCGGTGCGCCTCGGCAACCCAGGTCTCGATCTCCTCGGGAAGCACGGCCTCGAGAGCTTCGCGCAGCAGCCCGGCGAGGGCGGGGGCCCGGCCCTCGGTCGAGATAGCGATGGTGACGCCTCCGCGACGCAGCACTCCACCGGTGTAGGCGCTCGCGGCGGCGGGATCGTCCACTGCGTTGACGAAGACGCCCCGGCGCTCGGCCGCTTCACGCACGCGACGGTTCACGTCGGGAGGGCCAGCCGCCACCACGAGCCAGGCGCCGTCGAGGTCGATGGGCGCGAAGGGACGGTGCTCCAGCCTCGCCCCCGAGCACTCGATCTGCTTGCAGATGTCGGGCGCGACGACGGTCACCTCCGCTCCCGTCGCCAAAAGCGGCGGTAGCTTGACGGCCGCTACCTTGCCGGCCCCGATCAGCACCACCTTGCGCCTCCGCAGTCTCAGGAAAATCGGGAACAACGCGGGGGCCTCGGCCGCCTTCGTCTCGCTCCCCATTCGAGCGAGCGTTCCGGCGTCGAACTCGACGACAGGGGAGGTCATGCAGACTCATCCGGTGCGGCGCTCTCGCTCCCGGCGACCAACGGTGGCGATCTCCTGGTGTGCAGACCGCACTCGGTCTTGCTCCGGTTGCGCCAGCGGCCGGCGCGCAGGGGCTCGCCCGATGCGACGGAGCTGGTGCAGGGGATGCAGCCGATGCTCGGGTAGCCCTGGGTGTGGAGCGTGTTAACCGGGACGTCGTTGCGGCGGACGTAGCTCCACACCTGCTCGTGGCTCCAGGCGGCGAGGGGGTTCACCTTCACAACCCCGGGGCGGCGGTCGCGCTCGAAGACCCGCGATGCGGCCCGCTCCGGCGTCTGCTCGCGTCGGATCGCGGTCACCCACGCGTCGAAGCCCGCCAGGGCAGCGTTCAACGGCTGAACCTTGCGCAGGGCGCAGCAACGATCGGGGTCGCGTTCCCAGAGGCGTTCACCGTGAAGCGCTGCCTGCTCGTCGAGCTCGAGCGCGGGTCGCACGCCTGCGATTCGGAGGCCGTAGCGGGCCTCGAGGTTGCGCCACAGAGAGACCGTCTCCGCGAAGAGCAAACCCGTGTCGAGGGTGAAGATCTCGACCGGGAGCCGGTGGCGGGCGATCAGATCGACGAGCACGCACCCTTCGGCCCCGAAGCCCGTGGAGAAGCCGACGCGTGGACCGAAGCGCTCGGCGGCGAAGGCGAGGATCTGCTCCGGCGGACGTCCCTCGAAGCTTCGAGCCGCGGCTTCGACGTCGTCGTCCGGAAAGACCAGCGGGATAGCACTCAACGGGAACTCCCTTCAACGGCGCGCCGTCAATGCGGCGCAGGGGAAAAGCGAAAGGCCCGGGCGTTGCGTCCCGGGCCTTGCGGTTCCGTCGAGCTCGAAGTCTCGCTAAGGGCGAGCCCCGATCGCGCGGCCGCAGGCCCCGGGTGCCACCCGGGCCCCGCTACAACAACAACAGCAGAGCCGCGCGCCGATCATGGAGTGGTTCTACCTCACGTTCCGAGCGCTGTCAATACCGTGGAGCGGACACGGGGATGGCCGCACCTCGAGAACGAATGGGACGCAGGGTCCGACGCCACCTCCGGCCAGCTGACCCAGATCCGCCCGGTCGTGACAGCTACTTCCTGGTGATCTTGAAATCGCCTTTGCGGTTGTCGTGGTTCCAGGTACCGGTCATGGTGTCCATCTCGACCTTGCCGTCGATCATGTAGTGGACTTCGCCTCTGCGGCCCGTCGCATCGGCTTCCATGTGTACCGCGCCGGTCTCGGCGTCGAACGTGCACATCTTCAGCTCGACGGCGTTCGCGCCGGGATTCACGGAGCCAGTCAGGGGCTTGCCGTCCCATTTCAGCTCCACCGTCACGGGGTTACGGTCGCGCGCACTCGGTCCCCAATCGCCGGTCCACGTGCCGCTCAGCGGATCGGTCGCCGTCTGCGTTGAGGCGACGGACGCCGCCATCGTGAAACACGCAAGCATGCACGCCAGACCGGATGTTTTCATTCGCATATGCCCTCCGTGGTGGAAGTTCAACGCTACCACGGTCGCTTCGAGCGCGTCGCGCTGATGTCGGCACTCCTCGCACAGGACACTAGTTTGGTCCTAGATTCAACCCACCTCAGAGGAGCTGGAGAAGGATCGATGAGGAAGAGCCGTTTCAGGCTTGAGCAAGTGGTGATGGCGTTGCGCCCGGCGAAGGCGCGCATCGCCGTGTCTCCGAGTTCGGGCGCTAGCAAAGAAGCACTGTATCGCCGTGCGGGCGCCAGATGCTCGTGGCGCTTCTATTGTGAGACGGTCGCACCCTGGCCGGTCGAGCTGAAGTTGGCGGTGTCGGTAGGCTCCAGCGTCGATCGTGCGCCCCACCTTGTCATATGAAGACCCGGCTCGAACCACTCATTCAACGATGAAACGGCCGCCGACGGCTGAGCCGGTGGCCAACCTCGAGCAGGAGCTCGAGGCCCTGCACCAGGCGGGTTACGGCTGGGCACTGGCCTGCTGCCGATGGGAACGGGACGAGGCGGAGGAAGTGCTGCAAACGACATACGCGAAGATCATCGCCGGGCGCGCGCGCTTCGGGGGCCGATCGAGTACGAAGACGTGGTTCTTCGGAGTGATTCGCCGCACGGCGGCCGAGCGGCGCCGGCGCCGCGCGGTTCGCGAATGGGCCCTGGGACGCTGGCTGGCCGCTCGGCCCGCGGCCGCCCCACAGGCGACGCCGGAGGGCTTGCTCAGCCAGGAGCGGGAGATCGGACGGTTGCGGTCGGCCCTCGCCGAGCTGCCGCGACGGCAGCGAGAGGTGATCTGCCTCGTCTTCTACTCCGACTCGACGGTCGAGGAGGCCGCGCACGTGCTCGGTATTTCGCTCGGGAGCGCGCGCACGCACTACCACCGCGCCAAGCTGGCGCTGCGTTCGATACTCGGAGGCCCACCCGATGCCCACTGACGACGCCGACCTCGGGCGGCGATTCGACGCGTTGCGCCTCGAGGATCTGCAACGCGTTCCACCTTTCCCGCGGGCCTGGACGGCGACCCGACAGAGTCGACCCCCCAGGCGCCGGATCGCCGCCGCAGTGGCGGCGGCAGCAGCAGCTGTCGTGATCCTCGTGGTGGCACGGCTTCCCAGAGCCTCGGTCCAGCCGCCCGTTCCGACCGCGGCGAGCTCCATTCTCGAGTGGAGGTCGCCGACCGACTTCCTGCTGAACACGCCGGGGCAGCCGCTGCTCGCCACGGTACCCACGATCACCAGGCCTCCGGCCCCCGAGAGTTTCCATGCGACACCGTCGCCCGACGCGGCGACGAAAGGAGCGACGTCATGATCAATCTGTTCTCCGTGCTGATGCTCGCGGTGGCTTCGGCGCTACCACAACCTCCGCCGCCGGGTGAAGACCCGATTGCACGCCACCTCTTCCCGCCTGAGCTCTTGATGAAGCACGCCGACGCGATCGGGCTCGACCCAGATCAGCGCGAGGCGATCAAGGCCGCAATCCAGGAGGCTCAGACGACCTTCATCGACCTGGAATGGGACATGCAGTCGGCGGCCGGCAAGCTGGAGCTGCTACTACAGTCCCAACCTGTGGACGAGGCGGCCGTTCTGGAGCAGCTCGATCACGTGCTCGACCTGGAGCGACGCATCAAGAAGACGCAGTTCTCGCTCGTCATCCGGATCAAGAACACGTTGACACCGTCGCAGCAAGTCCAGCTCGAAGCGTTGAGATGACGACATTGCGAGCGCCCGGTGCGTTGACAATGCGACGGTTCGCCGGTGCCGCAGCAGCCCTCGCAGCCGCGCTCATTTCGCCGCTGCCTTGCTTCGCAGGCGCGGCGGCGCCGCACTACTCCGAGCCGGAGCAAGTCGTCATCCTCGGCTATTCGGATCACGCTATGGAGCCGGACATCACGAGCGACGGCCAGATCCTCTTCTGGAACAACAGCAACGCAAGCCCGTCCCTCACGGACCTGCACTGGGCGCGGCGCATCGACGACACGACGTTCGACTACCAGGGCCCCATCGTCCACGCCAACGTGCTCGGGGCGCTCGACGCGACGCCCAGCACGACCAACGACCTGAGGCTCTTCTATGTTTCGCTCAGAGCCCCACACCGGGGCACGCTCTTCTGGACGCGACTCGGGAACCGGACGCCCGAAGTGCCCTCGCCGGTACCCATCGCGCGTCCGTCCTGGCAGGCGGTCCAACTCGGCCCCGAGCCGCTGCCCGCTTCCGGCACGCCTCTCTACTTCACGTGGCACAAAGCCCGGCGGCTGCTACAGACCGTACCCGAGATGGGCATCGGAATCGCAGATTGGGACGGGACTGGCTACGTCGTGCGCGACGACCCGGATGCCACGTTCCCCGGCGTCAACACCGACGCGGACCGAGAGTACGCTCCCGCGGTGTCGGCCAATCACCTGGAGTTCTACTTCACGCGTTGGGCAGGACCCGGACGACTTTCCCAGATCTGGATGGCTGTGAGGGAACGCGCAGTCGAACCCTTCGGCCCTCCAGAGCATCTCGCGCAGCTCACCGGTCTCGTCGAGGCCGCGACCCTCACGGCGGGCGGGAAGTTCTACTTCCACAAGAAGGTCGGCGACCGCTTCGTGATCATGCTCGCGCGCCGCCGCTGAGGGTCGGAGCGGTCTGGTTGTAGTTCCCAGACCTTGGAGAACAACCCAGCGTGCGACTGTCCGGCTCCAGTACACACAGCAGCTGATCTCGCAAGCCTGGACCTTTGCCGGCGCGTGCTCACGTCGCAAGATGATTCGCGGCATCATCCTCCAGCGTTGGTCAGGCGCGCGCATCCCGCCTAGTAGTAAAATTTGCCTATGTTGATCAAGCCAGCGCCCGACATCCGTTCCAACGAGATCACCCCCGAACACCGCTACCTGAAGCGTCGCGACTTCCTGCGAGGAGGGGCCGGGCTCGGTGCTCTGGCGCTCGGGGGCCTCGGCTCGGCCTGCGACAGCGCGCCGGCCTCCGCGCAGGCGCCACCCGAGGGCTTCGAGAAGAGCCCGTTCAGCACCGACGAGAAGCTCAACAGCTTCGAGGAGATCACGACCTACAACAACTTCTACGAGTTCGGCACCGGCAAGGACGATCCGGCGCGCCACTCCGGCCGGCTCACTACCAAACCGTGGAGCGTGAAGGTCGAGGGCCACTGCAACAAGCCCGCGGAGTACGCTCTCGAAGACCTAGTCGAGCCCCATACGCTCGAGGAGCGGATCTATCGGCTGCGATGCGTCGAGGCCTGGTCGATGGTGATTCCGTGGCTCGGCGTGCCCCTCGGTAAGGTCCTCGAGCGTTTCGAGCCGACCGACAAGGCCCGCTTCGTTGCGTTCACCACGTTGCACCGACCAGAAGAGATGCCGGGCCAACGGTCTCCCGTGCTGCGCTGGCCCTACGTCGAGGGCCTGCGGATGGACGAGGCGCTGCACCCGCTGACGCTCCTGGCTACTGGGCTCTACGGCCGAACGCTCCTCAACCAGAACGGCGCGCCCCTACGACTGGTCGTGCCGTGGAAGTACGGGTTCAAGAGCATCAAGTCCATCGTGAAGATCGCATTCGTCGAAGAACAGCCGCCGACGGCCTGGTCCGTATCGAACAGCCGCGAGTACGGTTTCTACTCGAACGTGAACCCCGAGGTCGACCATCCCCGCTGGACCCAGGCGCGGGAGCGACGCATCGGCGAGTTCTACCGACGACCGACGTCGATGTTCAACGGCTACGGCGATCAGGTTGCCCATCTGTACGCGGGCATGGACCTGAAGAAGAACTACTGAGCCGAGCTCCGATCGGCCCCTGGGCAAACAGAACTCGAGAGGGTCGAGGTTGACCGGGCCTCAGCTCGTCCGCCGTGTGTCGAAGCCCGTCGTCTTCATGGCGGCGCTCTCACCGTTTCTCTGGCTCGTCTGGCGCGCTCTCGCGGGCGTGCTCAGCGTCAACCCCATCGAGGACATCACCCACACCACGGGGCGTTGGGCGTTGCGGCTGCTGGTGGTCACGCTTGCGGTCACGCCGCTCAGGCGCCTGACGGGTTGGCAGGCGGCGATCCGCTTCCGACGCATGCTGGGACTGTTCGCCTTCTTCTATGCCACGCTGCACTTCCTGACCTACGTCGTCCTGGACCAGTTCTTCGGCTGGGAGTTCATCCTGGCCGACATCGCCAAGCGGCCGTATGTCACCGTGGGCTTCACGGCCTTCGTGCTGATGATCCCGCTCGCGCTGACCTCCACGGCGGGGATGGTGCGCCGGCTCGGCGGCCGGCGCTGGTCGCTGCTCCACCGGCTGATCTATGCAAGCGCGATCTGTGGGGTGGTGCACTACCTCTGGAAGGTCAAGGCCGACACACGCGACCCCCTCGCCTACGCGGCGATAGTGGCGCTGCTGCTCTCCGTGAGAATCTGGTACGCGGCGCGTGGCGCGGCAGGACGGCGGGGGACGGGAACGGACAGCGGATGACACGCCGGTCTCGGACGTGTCAGTGCGTCATCGCGTAGACGAGCACGTTCATCCCGAGCGAGTACCCGTCGGGCGCGAACGAGTCGAAGAAGCCCGGGTCTTCCCCCTCGCGCTCCCAGGCGTCCTGGATGTCCGTGTTGTGCGTCATCGCGACCATGATCCGGCCATCCGCGTCCAGAATGACCCGGAAGTGCGGTGTGGCGCTTTCGGCGCCACGCTCCGACGTCTGCCCACCCGAGCGCTGCCAGAACCCGATGTTGGCGATCTGAGGGACCTCCCGAATGTTGAACATCGTCTGGAACAGCTCGTGGCTGAGCGGGAGATCGATGATCGGATACTCCGCGGGCGGCAGCACCAGCGCAATCTGGCTGGCCCACTGCTCCCATTCCCAGCTTCCCCAGAAATCATCGACCCAGAGGAAGCCGCCTTTTAGGAGATAGTCGCGAAGGTTGGTGACGTCCTCCGGTGCGAGGACCATCGCCCCGGGGGCCGACCCGATGATGAACGGACAGCTGAACAGCGCGTCGTCGGTGACCGGAACCACCCAGTGGATCGGCTCGTCCTGGGCGTCGAAGTTGACGTGCGTGGTCGACATCTCCGAGACCCGGACCATGAAGTTGATGTCGGCGAAAGGGTAGTCGGTCGACCAGCGGCCCCGACCGCGGCGGCCCGAGTACTGGCTGTCGTACATCAGCCGACAGAACGAGAACCCGTCGTCGTGCAGTTCGGCAGGCCGGATCCGGGGCGGATAGCGCGAGCGGCGGTAGCCCCGCCCGTACTGCGCGAATGCGACGCTGGAAACGATCGCCAGGACCACCCCGATCGCCGCGCTCACCATGGTCAGCCGCCGCATTCACAGATTGTGCCACGACCACCTCTGTTCAGTTACCATCTCTTCCGACAGACCCCATCCTCTGGAGGCGTTCCATGGCCAAGTTTCACTTGAGTGTGAATGGGCACGACCACGACGTCGACGTCCATCCCGACATGCCGCTGCTCTGGGTGCTGCGCGACGTCCTCAATCTCACGGGGACGAAGTATGGCTGCGGCATCGCGCAGTGCGGTGCCTGCACCGTACACCTCGACGGAGAGCCGGTCCGCTCTTGCGTCATCCCCGTCTCCCTCGTCGGCGATTCCGAGGTCAAGACGATCGAGGGACTCTCGAGCGACGGTAGCCACCCGCTTCAGAAGGCCTGGATCGCGGAAGAAGTGCCCCAGTGCGGCTACTGCCAGCCGGGTCAGATCATGTCGGCCGAGGTGTTGCTCGGTCGGGGAGCCGCGCCGACCGATCCCGAGATCGATGCGGCGATGGAGGGGAACATCTGTCGCTGTGGAACCTACGACCGCATCCGGCGGGCAATCCACCTCGCCGCCACGGAGGGATGAGGCCAATGAGCGAAGTCCTGAAGCTCGATCGACGCGATTTCCTGAGGCTCGGCACGGTAGCGGGCGGCGGTCTCGTGCTCGGGGTCTACGTTCACCGAGAGAAGCCCTGGGCGGAGGCGTCGACGTCGTTCCACCCGAACGTCTTCGTTCAGATCGACAGCGACGACCGTGTCACGATCTGGGTCAGCAAGTCGGAGATGGGTCAGGGTGTCAAGACCGCGCTTCCCAAGATCGTGGCGGACGAGCTCGACGCGGATTGGAGCCTGGTCCACGTCGTGCAAGCCGACGCCCACCCCGACAAGTACGGCAGCCAGAGGACGGTCGGCAGCCGAAGCGTGCGGGGCGGCGGCTGGATGCCGCTCCGCAAAGCCGGCGCCTCGGCCCGTGCGATGCTCGTGGAGGCCGCCGTGAGGCGCTGGAGCGTCGATCCCGCCGCCTGCCGGACGGACAACGGTCGCGTCCTTCACGACCCCACGGGCCGAACCCTGAGCTACGGTGAGCTCGCCGAGGACGCGGCGACGCTACGCGTGCCGGAGAACCCCGTCCTCAAGCGGCCGTCCGAGTTCCGCTTCATCGGAAAGAAGATGCCGCGGCTCGACACTCCGGAGAAAGTCCTGGGAAAGGCCGTCTACGGCATCGACGTGCGTGTCCCCAACATGCGCTTCGCCACCGTGGTGCACAGTCCCGTATTCGGGGGCTCGGTCAAGAGCTTCGACGCGAGCCGGGCCAGCGGGGTCGACGGCGTCACCGACATCGTGCAGATTGCAGGCGGTGTCGCGGTCGTGGCCGAGCACACCTGGGGCGCATTCAGTGGCGCCCGCGCGCTGGACATCGTCTGGAATCAGGGCGATTTCTCGATGAGCAGCGCCGACATCTCCGCGAGCTTCGAGGAGCTCGAACAACGTGATGGTGTCGTCGCGCGCGAAGAGGGCGACGTCGAGGCCGCTCTGGAGCCCGAAGGATCGAGGCGACGTACGAGGTGCCGTACCTCGCGCACGCCACGATGGAACCGATGAACTGCACCGCCGACGTACGAGCGGACCGCTGCGAGATCTGGGCGCCGACGCAGAACCCTCAGGGGGCTCAGAGCACGGCGGCGCGGCTCACCGGCCTTCCGATCGACGACGTCACAGTGCACGTCACCTATCTCGGATGTGGCCTCGGCCGCCGCGCCCGCACGGACTACGTGGACGACGCCGTGGAGATCTCGATGAAGGTGGGTCGGCCGGTCCAGATGGTCTGGACGCGCGAAGAAGACATGCAGCAGGACGTCTACCGGCCGGCGACCTTCAACCGCTTCACGGGTGCGCTCGACGCGGATGGGCGTGTGAGCGCCTGGCGGCATCGCATCGTGGCGCCTCCGGTCGGGCGCGGCGGACCCGACGAGCCAGACGGGCCCTCGATCGCGGGCGCCGCCAACATCGACTACGGCATCCGCAACATCTACGTCGATTGCCGCCGCTCCGACGTGCCGGTGCCCGTCGGATATTGGCGCTCGGTCGGTCCGTCGCAGAACACCTTCTTCACCGAGAGCTTCATCGACGAGCTGGCCCACGCCGCGAGCCGCGATCCCTACGAGCTCCGAAGGGAGCTCTTGAAGGACAATCCGCGCCTTCGGCACGTGCTCGAGCTCGCCGCGGAGAAGTCCGGGTGGAATGACCCGCTACCCGAGGGCCGGGCCCGCGGCATCGCCGTCGTTCTCGAAAAAGGCGGGTACGTGGCGGAGGTCGCCCAGGTCTCGCTCAGAGACGGCGGGGTTGTCGTACACAAGGTCGACTGCGCCGTCGACTGTGGACAGCTCATCGACCCCGACGTCGTCAAAGCGCAGGTGGTCGGATCCGTCGTCTACGGCCTGACCGCCCTTCTGTACGGTGAAATCACCATAGACAAAGGGCGCGTCGTGCAGAGCAACTTCCACGATTACCCGATGCTTCGCCTTCCGGAGATGCCGGTCGTCGACGTCCACCTGGTGAAGAGCGACGAGGAACCGGGAGGCGTGGGCGAGCCGGCCGTGCCGCCCATCGCCCCCGCGGTGACGAACGCGCTCTTCGCGCTCACGGGCAAGCGCATCCGCCGGCTGCCCCTCGCGAAGCACGATTTCAGGGTGACGGCGACGGGCTAGCCTCCGGGCTGAACGGCTCGAACGCTCCCCCGGCGGATAGAAATACCAGTGGCGAAAGGCGTGTGTTTTGTTGCTACGCTCTGCGGGTCCCGCACATTGTAATTTGCAAGCAACCTTCTCAGTTCGCTAGTCCATGAGAGTTCACTTGGCTCGCACAGGGGGAAAGATGAGACGAAGTTTTCTGGCCCTTCCACTGATGATGCTCAGTCTGGTGGTAATGCCCTGTTGCGGTTCCGATAGCACCACCGCGCCTAGCGAACCGCCTCCCACAACTGCCCCACCTCTAGCCCAGGCTAATATCACGGCGACGGGCAACGGAGTGTTGGTCGTCCATCCGAGCGTCGGCTCGACATTCGCCGTTGCGATGGAGACCCCGATCCGAATCCAGGAGACAGCCGGCGGCACGGCAGACTGGAACTTCGCTCGCTTCTCTCTGTTCCTGAATGGAGCGGAGGTCGAACGCGGGGAGATCGGATCGAACACGATCAGTTCCGCGGGCTTCTCGCGCATCGCCGCGAACAGCACCGTCACGCCGACTCTGATCTTTCGTTTCAACGCGGCGAACTTCACCAGCGTAACGATCACGTTGGGGTTTGGTGACGTGAACCGCGGCGGTACCTTCGAGGTGCAGATTCCGTTCGGTTCGTTCACAGGCGTGACGGGTTCTACTGTTCCGATCTTCGCTCCCGAGAATAGGGTCGAACCGCAGTAGGCCGACGGAGAAGAGCTAAGTCGTCGTCCGCCGCCTCCGGGCGAGCGGCCGCGGTGGGCTGCCGAAGGCGCCGCGCGGCGGGCACCCCTGTACCGCTTCTTCGCCGACGGGCTTTAACAACTCATCGCTTGACGTATTTCTTCAGCGTCCGAGGACCGACTTCCGCGCCGTAGACGTTCCCCTGTGCGTCTACGGCGACTCCCTCGGCGGCGCTCGTGCCGGCGCCCGCCTGATCCGGCTCCGGGTCGGGAATGAAGGCGGTGACGAGGCCGTCGACGGCGCTCCCGATCCGGATGCCGCGCTTCCAGCCGGGATGACGGGGCACGTCGTTCTCGATCCTGGATCCCGATTCCGAGTCGGCCGAGTAGAGCGTGTCGGTTTCGTCGATGAAGAGACCGCTCGGCCGACCGAACTGCGTCCAGGTGGCCAGGTAGTTGCCGTCCTGATCGAAGATCTGGGTCCGGTTGTTGCCACCCGCGTCGTGACCGTCGGCGACGAAGATGGTTCCATTCGGAGCGACCAGGACATCCGAGGGTCTGTTGAAGGTGTCGGGTCCATCGCCGGAGATACCGGGCCTGCCGAGTCTCATCAACGGCTCTCCGTCCGGGCTGAACTTCAGGACCACGTGTCCGCGCCCCTCGGGCGTGTCGGCTCCGATCCCCACGGCATCGGTGACCCAGACGTTGTTGTCCTGGTCGACGAAGATCCCGTGGGGCCAGACGATCATGCCCGCGCCGAAGCTCCTGATCAGGTTCCCCGACGGGTCGAACAGGAGAATCGGATCCTCGTCGCTGTCGACGCAGGTGTTCGACCCGCAGCGCTCCGCGACCCAGATGTTGCCACTGCCGTCGCGCGCCGGGTAGACGGCGCTGGTGGCTCCCCATTGCCGTCCTGCTGGAAGCTTCGCCCAGCCATCGACCGTCAGATAAGGATTCGGCGCATGGTTCTGAGCAGAGGACGCCGATCCCGACACCGTCATCACCGCGGCAGCTGTGGCGACCATCGCCCGACCAGACCACTTTCTTTTCGACATCGGAAGCCTCCTCGCAAGGGACGACAAACTGGGCCAAGCCTCGCATGCCGGGGCGCGCGAACCCAAGCTCTTCCAAGCGGGGAGAAAACGGCGGTACGATAGCCGACCGCAACGAGTCGCGGTCACTCGAGACACGAAACGCAAGCAAATGGGTCGTCATCCTGAGCGAGTACCGCCGAAGATGCCGAGTCGAAGGAGCCAGCGGGGTGAGATCTCTCCTCTGGTCTCGGGTGACGAGGAGCGGGCGGATTCTTCGCTCCAGGCGGAGACGAGCGGTCTCTCAGAATGACGCTGGCCTGGCCGTGATGCGCGCGAGCGGCACCAGGATCCCACTCGCGGCGATGCTGGTCTTGATGACGGCCTGCGCCCCCGAGGCGGCACGGGACGCCGCTCCCGACATCACGACGACGACGTACGCCCAGCAGAATCGCCCCGACGTGAGGGGCACGAAGGGCGCGGTTTCCGCCGACCATCCGCTGGCGGCCCAGGCGGGTTTGCGCGTCCTTCACAACGGTGGCAACGCGACGGATGCGATCATCGCCATGGCGGGGGTCCTCGCCGTCGTGCGACCTCACATGAACGGCATCGGCGGAGACGCCTTCGGCATCTTCTATGACGGTCGGACCGGCGCGGTGACGGCCCTCAACGCCAGCGGCCGCTCGGGGGCGCTCGCGAACCCGGACTTCTTCCGGTCGGCCGGAGTCGACACGATTCCGCAGTCAGGTCCGCTCTCGGTCAGCGTTCCCGGCGCCGTCGCGGGCTGGGCCGACGCGCACGAACGCTATGGCACAGTGGCCTTCCGCGATCTCCTCGCGCCCGCCATCGACTATGCGAAGAACGGATTCGCGGTCTCAACGCGCCTCGCGCTCGACTTCGAGGCTCAAGGTGGCCGTCTGAACGAGCACGGGAGGAACCTCTACCTGCCGGGCGGCTCGGCGCCGCCGGTCGGGACGCTCCTCGAGAACGAGGCGCTCGCGGCTTCGCTCGAGGCGATCGCCCGCGAAGGCAAGGCCGGCTACTACGACGGCGCGATCGCGAGGCGCCTGGCGGCGTTCATCGAAGCGGGGGGCGGCCACCTGCGCGCCGCCGACTTCGCCGCGCACACGTCGTCGTGGGTCGATCCGCTCCGCGGTGACTACCTCGGGCATACGTTCCTGGTCATGCCGCCGAACACTCAAGGCGCGGCGCAGCTCGCGTTGCTGGAGATGGCGAAGTCCCACGCGCTCGAGTCGCTCGGGCACAACACCACGGAGTATCTGCATACCTTGATCGAGCTGAAGAAGCTCGCCTTCGCGGACCGGGACCGCTGGATCGCCGATCCCGAGCACGTCGACGTGCCGGTCGGGCGACTGCTGGATCCGCAGTACCTGCGCGAGCGTGCAGCGAGGGTCGACCCCGGCCGCGCGGCCGCTTCGGTCGAGCCGGGCTTCGGCGACGAGATGCTGTCGGCCGACGAGGACACAGACGACGCGGGCGACACCGTCTACCTCACCGCGGTAGACGAGTGGGGCAACGCGGTGAGCTGGATCCAGGGCAACTTCAGCGGCTTCGGATCCGGACTGCTCGAACCCGAGACGGGCATCCTGCTGCACAACCGCGGGGCGCTCTACACGCTCGAGGCCGGTCATCCGCAAGAGGTCGCACCCCGCAAGCGCCCGTACCACACGCTGACGCCGATGCTGGCGCTCCACGCGGACGGCGACTTCGCGTTCACGATGGGTACGCCCGGCGGCGACGGCCAGACGCGGTCGCTGCTCCAGATCGTCCACAACAGGCTCGTCTTCGGGATAACGCCCCAGGAGGCGATCGAGGCTCCTCGCTTCCGGTCGTACGGCGGGCGCTCGGTCGCAATCGAGGATCGCGTGCCGGCCGAGGTGCTCGCCGGGCTGACGGCCCTGGGGCACGAGCTCGACGTGATCGAGGGATGGACCGCGACGTTCGGTGGTGCGCAGATGATCGTGTTCGAGGCCGCGAGCGGCGTCCTCACCGCCGCGGCCGATCCCCGGCGCGAGGCCTACGCGCTCGCCTACTAGGTTCTTTAGGTCGTGATTTCTTCACAGTTGAGTCAAGTTTCGAGCGGCCGGTCTGAGTCCACTTGGATCACAAGTGACTGACTCTGGTCGGTTTGAGGCGAAGCTTCGCTAGTACTCTGATCCGTAAATGCGGTGTCGCACCGAGAAGGCCGAGGCGCCCGGATGGCAAGGAGCCGAGGAGGGAGAATACCGGGAGTATTTGACCGACGAGCGACGCAGCCAGGCGGGATGCATCGGCCTTCGAATGCAACCGTAATTGTAAAGCGGACCCGGTTTTCTTGGACACGAAACTAGGGAAAGTCATCTTGTTCAAGGAGACTCGATCGATGAAGCAGGTCAGGCGCAAGAGGTCTGAGGGGAAGAAGGGAGTGGGCGAGACGGAGGGAGCCCGGAGGGCGGCCGGAGTTTCGCCCACCGGCGGCGCGGTGGTGGGCGCCTTGGGTCCCGGGCAGCGTTGGAGCGTGGTGCGCAAGCGGGAGGTCGCACTGCGGCTGCTGCGCGGGGAGTCACTCGAAGCGCTGTCTCGTGAGCTGTCCGTGGAGATGCACCGGCTGCAGCGCTGGCGTGATCAAGCCATGGCCGGGATCGACGAGTCGCTGCGGGAGCGCAATGGCGACCCGCTGAAGGTGGAGCTGGACGCGGCGGTCAAGCGGGTGGGCGAGCTCAGCATGGAGAACGAGCTGTTGCGGAAGAAGATCGGGGCGGCCCGCCCTTTGGCCTTCGGGAGGTCGCGGCGATGGTGCGGCGATCTCCCCTGCGACAGGCCGGGCCTACGGGGTGGAGCGGGTGTGCCGGGTGTGGAAGCTGGCCCGCTCGAGCTACTACTCCCAGCTCGGCGAGGCGGCTCCCGAGATGGTCTGCGCTGGCCGACGTGGTCCCAAGCCCAAGGTGTCTGACGAGGAGCTGTTGCGGCTGATCCGAGAGGACCTGGCGGCCTCGCCGTTCGTAGGAGAAGGACATCGCAAGGTCTGGGCGCGGCTCAAGGTGCTGCGCCAGGTGCGCGTGTCGCGCAAGCGGGTGCTGCGGATCATGCGTGAGCACCACCTGCTGTCGCCGCGTCGGGTACGCCAGGGCGAGGGGCTGCTCCACGAGGGGACGATCACAACCGATGCGCCCAACCTGATGTGGGGGACGGACGGGGCGAGAGTTCTCACGGCAAAGGACGGCTGGGGCTGGATCTTCGTCGGCGTCGAGCACTTCAACAGCGAGTGCGTCGGCTACCACGTGTGCAAGAAGGGGACGCGCTACGAGGCCCTCCAGCCCATCGCCATGGGGCTGACGCAGCTCTTCGGCTCGGTCGAGGCGGGTGTGGCTCGTGGCCTCGAGCTGCGCATGGACCACGGGACGCAGTACCTCTCGGACCACTTCCTCAACCAGCTGCGTTTCTGGGGCATCACGCCCAGCTTCGCCTTCGTCGAACAGCCGCAGACCAACGGAGTGGCCGAGCGTTTCATCCGGACTCTCAAGGAACAGATCATTCATGGCCGCGTCTTCCACACCCTCGAGGAGGTGCGCCAGGCCGTGGCTGCCTTCGTCAAGCGCTACAACCAGCAGTGGCGCGTCGAGAAGCTGGGATTCCTCACCCCGCGCGAGGCCCGCGACCAGCACGGCCAGGGGAAGGCCGCGTGAACCTCGAGGTCATCAAAGAGGGGCTACCCCAGGTATGGACTCACCCCGCCGCGTCGATCCTGGGGCATCCTCGTGCGTCGTTTTCGGGATCGTCTGCCAAACGAACCCGAGATCGTCAAACTGGTGTCCAAGAAACCGGGCGCGGTACATGCAACCGTAATTGCGGATCCGAGTACTGGCTTGCCGTATCATCCGTCTAGCAAAAGGGAGGGTCTGATGAGTTTGAGTCGCTTGGTCACCACCGTAGCTCTCGTGTCGCTCGTCGCGCTGTCCGTGCCGGCGATCGGCCAGGAGTACCGTCTCGAGGAGGGTTGGCCGGAGCTGCCCGCTGGCATGGAGTGGGGAGGGGTCATTTCCGTGGACGGGGGTATCCATTTAACCGGTGTAAACTGAGCCGGTGGATCAGCCTCGTGCTGACACGCACTATCCGCGGTCCGTGGGCGAGTTCCAGGCCTGGTTCCGGACCGATGCGGACTGCCTGGAGTGGCTGCGGTGGCCCGCCAGCTTCGCCTGCTTGGACTGCGGCCATGATGGGGGCTGGCGGCTGGGCGACGGTCGCTTCATGTGCTCAGGGTGCGGCGGCCGTACGTCGGTGACAGCGGGCACGATCTTTGACCGGACGCGCACGCCGCTAACGGTTTGGTTCACCGCCTGCTGGCTGTTCGCCACCGGCAAGGACGGGATCTCGGCGCTGAGCCTGAAGCGGACGCTGGAGATCGGCTCCTACCAGACCGCGTGGGCGATGCTCCATCGGCTGAGGTCGGTGCTGGTGCGCCCGGGCCGGGACCGGCTGGCCGGGATGGTACAGGTAGATGAGACCTACATCGGCGGTGAGGAGGCGGGGCTGCGCGGCGGCCGGGCCAAAGGCAAGAAGGTTTTGACCGGGATCGCGGTGGAGGTCCGGGAGCCGAGAGGATTCGGACGGTGCCGGATGCTGCCGCTGACCGATGCGTCGGCCGCCTCGTTGCACGCCTTTGTAACGGCTCACGTCGAGCCGGGCGCGAGGGTCGTCACCGACGGCTGGCAGGGCTACCGCGGGCTGGAGAAGCTCGGCTACGTCCACGACCGGCGCAGCCAGCGGGCCGCCCGAACCCGCGGGGAGGATCCCGGCGAGCTACTGCCCGCAGTGCACCGGGTCGCCTCGCTAGCCAAGCGGTGGTTGCTGGGTACCCACCAGGGCTCGGTGAACGACGCGCACCTGGCCAGCTACCTGAATGAGTTCGCGTTCCGCTTCAACCGCCGCACCTCCCGCAGCCGCGGGATGGTGTTCTACCGAGTGCTCGAGCTCGCCGTCGCCCACGACCCGGTGCGCTACCAGGACCTCATCGCCACCCAGCGGCCCCGGGCAGTGCCGCCCTCGCAGCCGCAGGCGCGCGGGCACCCGCCGAGCCTGGAGCGCTCTCCAGCAAACCGCCCGTGGAGAACTGCCAACCTGGACTCCTCCGGTTAAATGGAGACCCCCATCCGTGGATATGGACGCGGACGGCAACATCGTCGTGTTCCGTCGGGCCGAGCCTCCCATTCTCAAGTTCGATCCTTCCGGAAAGTTTCTGGCCGGGATGGGCGAGGGTGTCATCGTCAGGGCTCACGGCTTCGACATCGACAATCAGGGCTTCCTGTGGGCCACCGACCAGCGCGGGCATCAGGTTTTCAAGTTCAGTCCGGAGGGCGAAGTTGTGATGACGCTCGGCCAGAAAGAGGTCGCGGGGGACGGTCCCGAGACCTTCAACGGTCCGTGCGACCTGTCGGTGGCGGACAACGGCGACATCTTCATCGCGGACGGGCACGGCAACTCACGCGTCGTGAAGCTGTCGAAAGACGGAACATTCATCAAGGCGTGGGGCACGAAAGGAGCGGAGCCGGGCGATTTCAACGTGCCTCACTCGACCGCCATGGATTCACAAGGACGTTTGTTCGTCGCCGATCGATCGAACAACCGAATCCAGATCTTCAGCCAGGATGGGGAGTACCTGGATTCGTGGACGCAGTTCGGATCGCCGAGCGGACTTTTCATCAGCGACGACGACACGATCTACGTGGCGGACAGCGGCAAGGGAGTCGCCGTGGGCAGCGCCAAGGACGGCTCCGTTACGGCTCACATCGAGGGCACCACGCCTGAGGGCGTGACGGTGGACGCGGCCGGAAACGTCTACGCCGCCGAGCCAGGCGGGGAGATCCTGAAGAAGTTCGCCAGGCAGTAGAGGGGGCACTCGCGGTCGAGTCCGGGCGGTGGTTTCCACTGACCGCGAGCGTCCGGGGCCAATTCACAGGCCGGGGTCGCATGAATTAGGCTCCGCCAAACAATAGCGACTCAATTTGACGCGCGCCGTCGTGTTGGAGCGTATGGAGGGAAACGTGGAACGTAAGAGAGCATCCGATTTCGATCCCGAGTTACTTGCGCTGTTCGACGAGTACGTTCATGGAGGCGTCGACCGCCGTCAGTTCATCGACCGCGCGGCGCGCTTTGCCGTGGGCGGCGTCACGGCCGCCGCGTTGCTCGAGAGCCTGAGCCCGCACTACGCCTGGGCGCAGCAGGTCCCGGCGGACGATGCCCGCATCCAGACGGAGTACGCGAGCTACTCCTCGCCCCAGGGGACCGGCACAGTGAGGGGCCTGCTGGCGCGGCCGAAGGACGGCGCCGACAAGCTGCCGGCCGTGCTCGTCGTACACGAGAACCGCGGTCTCAACCCCTACGTCGAGGATGTGGCACGCCGCCTCGCGGTCGCGGGCTACCTCGCCTTCGCCCCGGACGCCCTGACGTCGCTCGGCGGCTATCCCGGCACCGATGACGAGGGGCGCACGATGCAGCGTACGCTCGACCGCCAGAAGATCCTGGAGGATATGGTGGCCGGCGCCGAGTTCGTCAAGGCCCACGAGGCCTCGAACGGCAAGCTGGGCGTCGTCGGCTTTTGCTTCGGCGGCTGGGTGTCGAACGCCGTTGCCGTGAGGATGCCCGATCTGCTCGCGGCGGTTCCGTTCTACGGTAGCCAGCCCGATGCCGCCGATGCAGCGAAGATCAAGGCCGCGCTGCTGCTCCAGTACGCGGGCAACGACGAGCGCGTCAACGCAGGCTGGCCCGCGTGGGAAGAGGCGCTCAAGGCCAACGGGGTCGACTACGAGGCCCACATCTACGAGGGCGTCAACCACGGCTTCCACAACGACACGACGCCGCGCTACGACGAAGCCGCCGCGAAGCTCGCGTGGCAGCGGACGCTGGACTTCTTCGCCGCGAAGCTGGGCTGAGGGGACCGCAGCCGTCCGCGGATCAGAAGCGGCGCTGCTTCAGGCGCCCCGGATCGAACTCGGCGGTCTCGGCCACGGCCATCACGGCCATGACCCCCGCCTGGATCGGATCGGTGACGACGAGGTCGGCAGCGTCGGGCACGCGCCCCACCATGTTCAGGCTGATGACGTAGACCCCGTGCTCGCGCACCTTGCGCACGGCCGCCTCGATCGATCCGCCCATGAGCGCTCCCGCGAGGACCAGCGCGCGTACTCGCGGCAGCCGCGTCACGGCGCGGACGGCCTCCGCCAGCGCGTCCTCTCCCACCAGCGGGATGGTGTCGACGGAGATGTGCTCGCCGCGGATGTTGTGCCGGTCGGCCTCGGAGATCGCTCCGATCGCGACCTGGCCGACCTGAGCCCCGCCTCCGACGATGATGACGCGCTTCCCGTAGATCTTCTTGAACGTTTCCACGGTCTCGACGCGGCGCACGATCGCCATCTTTCGGAACTCGGCGACCAGCGCGTCGACGGGGGAGGGGAGCTCGACCTCCAGGTAGACGCGGCTGTCGGGCGGCCCCTTGGCGAGAATCTCGACGAGCGAAATGTCGCCGCGATGTCGGGCGATCGCGCCGGTGAGCTCGTGGAGCACGCCCGGTCCCGCTTCTGCCGTGACGAGCAAGCCAATCGGTCGCGTTTCCATTTCGACTGATTCTACAGTGCGCTGTGTCCCGTCTCTGAAGTGCTGTTGCGCACCGAGAGCGTCGATGCGCCCGGATGGCAAGGAGTCGAAGAGGGAGAATACCGGGAGTATTTGACCGATGAGCGACGCAGCCAGGCGGGATGCAGCGGCGCTCGAATGCCAACATGACTTCGGAGACAGGACACTAGGGTTGCGCTCGGGCCTCGCCTCCCGGCACCATCCCCGTTCGAGCAATCACCGGGGCTGCCCGGGGAGACGAAAGGTATTCGATGAGGATTCGCGCCGCATCCAGGTCTTTGGCGCGCGTCGTGATGCCAGCCGAGAACATCGTGACTTTCTGAACCTCATCCGGGATCGTGCCGACGTACGTCACCCCTTCGATCGGGAGCAGCTCGCTCACCTGCTGGAAACCGATCGCTGCGTCTCCGCGTGCCACGACGGCGCCTACCCGCTCCCCGGACACGCGAATGCTCTTCCCTTCGAGGTCGCTCGCAATGCCGAGCCGAGGGAACAAGTGCGTGGAAAGGTAGGTGCCGCTGGCGCTCGCAGAATAGGCGACTGACCTTGCATCGAGCAGCGTCCGCTTCAACGCCTCGACGCTGCTGATGTCCGGCTGCTTCTTCCCTGCGCGTACCACCATGCCGATCAGTGAGGAGGCGAGGTCGACGCGGCTCTCCGCAATCACCTCCCCCTGGGCAATCAGCCCTTCCAATCCCTGGCTCGCGAGGATCACGACGTCGGCTGGCTCACCTCGCCCCAGTCGCATGGGGATGGACGTGGCTGCGCCACCCATGGATGCCCCGTAGACCGTATTCAGGACGATCTGGGTCTGGCGCGTGAATTCCGGAGAAAGAACACGATAGGCAGCCGAGAAGCCACCCGAGCTCATCACGTCGATTTCCGTGCCGGGCGCCGTCTGTCCGGCGAGCAGAGTCCCGGCCGCGAGAAGCCCGAGCAGATTCAGGGCAGGAAACGCTCTCTTCATCGACCCGTCCTCGATTCATTCAGTGGGAGGAGCGCGATGGTCGAACCAGGCGAGCCACTCTCCCCAGTGCGTCATTGCGTAGATGATGTAGTTGATGCCGAGCTTGTACGCCTCGTTCGTGATGTCGATCGGCAGCCAGCCGGTATCCGACCACTCCCAGTACTCGGCGACGTCGTTGTTGTAGTTGACGATCCCGATCAGCTGCTCGTTCGGGTCGTTCGCGTCGTAGATGCCGTAGTACGTCGGCATCACGTCGACCAGCGGGTGCGGGAAATCGATCGTTTCCATCGCGTAGAAGGACTGGAAGAGGGGATGGCTGACGTCCAGCTCGACGAGCCGAAGCGATGGCAGCGCGCGCCGCATCTGCGCCTCGAAGTTGAGCCACTGCTCGTGCTCGAAGTCGTCGAAGATCAGGAAGCCGCCCTTCTGGATGTAGCGGCCGAGATTCCCGGCCTCGGCCTCGCTCATTCCCCAGAAGCCTGGCTCGGAGATGTAGATGATCGGGTGGCGGAACAACTCGGGATTGTCGAGGGTCAGGACGAGGCTCGACTCGCCGCTCGCGTCGATGGTCGTCAGCTCGCTCAGCAGCCGGCTCAAATGCAGGTCGGCGCGCGGGTAGTCGTGGCTCCATCTGCTGCCCATCCGGAAGCCTCCCCACTCGAGCGGAGGGTCGTAGCGGATCCGAGTGAAAACAAACTCGCGCCCCGAGCCGGGCGCAGTGCCTCGAGACGGCGGCGTAGCGGCGTGGGGCGCCTGGGTCGCGAGCAGGACGAGCGCCAGACCGGCGCCGACTCGCCGCAACGTTGGGACGAGCATCGACCGGTCCACGCTGCCCCTCAGCGGTCCGCGGGCCGCAAGCTCAGGCGGTGCACCGCCCGTTTCTCGACAGCGCCGCGTGTGAAGAGCAGCGGGAAATACTCTCCATTGCCCAGGTTCTCGACGAGGTTGTCGTAGTACGGGCTCTCGGGTTGAGCCGACTGACCCGGCGAGTTGCTCGCAACGGAGCGGTCCGGGTCGGCCAGGTCGATGATCCTTCGGAAGTTGGCTCCCGTCGCGTTGATGGTTCCGAACCCGCCTGGACGCTCGACCGTCGGCAGGTCGAAAGCCGGCGCCATCATGTGCGGAAGCTGGCTGGCCTGGACCCTGCCGTGCCGCCAGTCGCCTCGGTCGGGACCCAGCTCCGTGGCCAGCCGTTCGAGGGCGGACTTCAGAGCCGCTTCGAGTCCGACCCGGCCCTCCGCTCCTTCGATGGGCGCTGCCCCGTCTTCGTCGGCGGCCGCGCGCCATCGCACGTAAAGGGCGGCCGCGGTGCTCTCCCGAGACAGCTCGGCGTCCCACGCAGCGATCAGGCCCCTGGCCCACTCGACGTCGGGATCGTTGGAGGTCCATCCCTGGAACGCCTCTATGTCCCGCTCGGCTGCGAGTGAGCGCACGTCGTGCTGAATCCGCTCGTGATCTTCGACAGAGAGCTTCTCACCGGTCGCGAAGATCTGGTGAAGGCGCGCGATCCGCGACGTCGCAACACCTCTCGACCGGTGGTAGAAGACCGGCCGACCGTCATAGCCTGGCGGATGGACGTTGTTGTTGGCGGTGGCGATGTATCCCCGCTCCGGATTGAACTCGCGCGGGAGATCACTGCGGAACCCACGCCACTCGTACTTTCCGGTGCCGGGCACGGGCAAGCGTCCGTTCCAGCCGTCCCGGTCGGGCGTGAGCCCCGTCACCTGGAGTGCGATGTTGCCGTCGACGTCCCCGCAGATCAGGCTGTGAGTGGGCACGAGCCAATGCATCGCCCGCTCGAAGAAGTCGTCGCAGCTGTTCGCCTGGGCGAGTTGGAAGCTGCCTTTGTACGCGGCGGTCCCCGGCTTTTGCACGACCGATCGGACGGCGTAGGCGCGACGGTTCGCGAGGTCCTCGTAGAAGACCGGGCCATGACGGCTGAACTTCAGCACGATCTTCTCCGCTGCCCGACCCTTGACGGGGATCTCTTCCTCGATGACTCGTAGCGGCTCCCAGCCATCCTGCCACCTGACGCGGTTCGCGTCGTCGGGGTGCATCTCCTCGACGTAGACGTCGACCATGTCCGTGCCGGCGAAGGTGAAACCCCACGCCATTCGCTCGTTGCTCCCGGCGTCGACGCCGGCAAACGGAGGCTCTCCGCCTCCGATGACGTTCCAACCCGGGGCCACCAGATGAACGAAGTAGCGGAGCGCGGGCATCTCGATGCGCCGGTGGGGATCGTTGGCGAGGATCGGCACACCCGTCGACGAGCGCTCGCGACTCATGACCCAGTTATTGCTCCCCTCCGTCGCGATCTCACCAGAAGAGACTCGAGCCGTCCGCACCCCGGGCATCAGGGAGCGATACGACTCGACGACCTCCAGGGGCGGCAGCCTCCCCGCCGCGAACGGATCGCGGTCCCCGGCGCGCATCGCGTCGAGTATGTCCTGCGTGATGATGCTGACATCAAGGCCTTCGGGGACCTTCAGATCGTCCCAGGGATCGGGCCCGAAGCGTCGATTGGCCTCGTCGACGCCGTAGCTCGCGACATCCATCGCGAGTTGGATCTCATTGATCGCATGCCCCCTCACGCTCGGGACGGCGAGCGCGGCCCAGCGCAGCACGATCGTCTCCGCGGTCCACGGCTCCGGCACGACTCCGGTGAGCTGGAACTCCAGGGGGAGGTTGTCCCGGTGCTGCTCGACGAATGCGTTCACCCCGTTCGCGTGTGCGGTGAAGAGGCGCTTCGCGTCGGCGTGATAGCTCGTCCACTCGGTCTCGTCCCAGGGGCCGCGGAACATCATCAGCCGGGTGCGGCGGTCGTGTTCGAGCGCTTCGGGTCCGAAGATCTCGGCGAGCCGTCCCTCGTGCCAACGGCGCCACATCTCCATCTGCCAAAGCCGGTCTTGCGCCATCACGTAGCCTTGAGCGAAGAAGAGATCGTCGTCGTTCTGGGCGTAGATGTGCGGTATCCCCCACTCGTCGCGGATCACCTCGACCGGCTCCCGGAGACCCGGCACCTGAAGCTCACCGTCGATCTGAGCGAGCGCACTCCGGGCCAGCTCTTGAAGCGACTGGGGAGCGGGTGCGCCGCAGCCAGCGACGCTAACCGCGAATGCGACCACCACCACCCGCGCGGCACTTCTTCTGAGGACTGGCATGAGACCTCCTGACGAGATAGTAGGTGACTCTACCAGCCCACTCAGTACGGACCATCGCCGAAATCCCCGAGCAGGTAGAAGGCCACTCGGGTCGTCGCGTCGTGCGCTAGCCGCCGCCGACCTTGCGTGGCCCGGTGAACTTCTGGAAGCCGCGAGTGTTCTGCGCGCTGCGCTTCCACGGCTGGTCGGCACCCGGCCGTCGGGGGCGACGGCGGGCCGGCCCTTCCGCGTCTTCCACCTCACCCGGCTTCTCGGCTGCGGCTGCCTTCGCGGCCTTCTCCCGAGCCGCCCGGGCGGCGGCTTCGTCCTTCGAGAGGCAACACTGCTTGTACTTCTTTCCGGAGCCGCAGTGACAGCGCTCGTTGCGGCCCGGTCGGCTCTTCTCGGTCTCCGGCAAGTTCGTGGCTTCCTTTCCATTCGTGACACCGCGACTCTACTCCCTCCCGCCGCGCAGCGGCACTGGGGTAACTAGTACGAACAACGGACCAACGTCCGGACGCGGTGGTCGTGCTGGTCAACTCATTGAGCAGCGGTCAATTGAGACGACTTCGTAGCGCGTCCGTGGCGTCGCGGGTCGACGAGCGCTCCACTCGCTCCGCAAATTCGGCGATTGCGGGCCCACGCTGTGCGGGTCGGCTCTTCTTGCGCTACTGACGGGCCTCGCTCACGTCGTAGCAATACAGCCGGTCCTGCTCGCGAAGGTAGAGGCGACCGTCGAGCACGACCGGATGCGACCAGCTCGGGGCCTCGACGCCGGGGATCTCGAAGCTGCCGCGCTCCTGGTAGCCCTCCGGGGTGGCATCGATCAGCATCATCACGCCATTCTGATAACGGAAATAGAGCCGGCCGTCGGCGTACTTCACTGCCGCGGAGCCGCTGCCGGCGTTGCGGATCTCTCCACCCCAGACGACCTTGCCGGTCGCCAACTCGACGCAGATCGGGAAGCCGTTGTTGTGGCCGTGGCCACCGTAGACGTGGTCGCCGATGAGGACCAGCCCGCCGTGGTGATTCTGGAGCGTCTTTCCGTCGAGGAAGTAGACCTCCTCTGCCTCGATTCCGTCGCCACTCGGCTTCAATCGCAGCAGCGCGCTACCGGTCTGATACCCCGTGGAGACGAAGACGAGGTCGTCCTTCACGATCGGCGTCGTGATATTGGCCACGTCGTTGGCGACTTTGTTGTAGCTCCAGAGGAACCGGCCATCTGCGGCGCGCACACCGATCGCGCCGCGTCCCGCTATCTGGACGTACTGGCGCACGCCGCCGCCCTCCGAGATGACGAGCGAGGAGTATCCGGCCCCGTCGTTCCCTTTTGGACCCATCGCCGGCACCCCGGTACGCCATCGTTCCTTCCCGGTCATCTTGTCGACGGCCACGATGAAGGCGTCGTTCGCCCCCGGCGTGAACACGAGCCACTCTCCGTCGACGAGCGGTGACTCGCTGAACTTCCACCGCGACATCATCTTTCCGCCATAGTCGCCGGGCAGGCTGCGCCGCCAGCGCTCGGCTCCGGTGGCGGCGTCGACACAGACGAGGTCTCCCGCGGTGCCGATGGCGTAGATCCGGTCGGCATCGATCGTGGGCGTGCCGCGTGGGCCGCCGCGTCCGCGCGAGTCCGGGTGCGGAGCGCCGACCCGCGTGGCCCAGAGCTCCGATCCATCTTCGAGACTCAAGGCGACGACGAACTGGGATCCCTCGCGGTCGGCCATGGTGAACAGCCGGCCTTCTGCGATCGACACGCTCGAGTGTCCGCCGCCGAGCCCCCCGGCCTGCCACAGGAGCGCCGGGCCCGAGGTGGGCCACTCGGATAGCAGTCCGGTCTCTGTCGAGACGGCGTTGCGATTGGGGCCGCCCCACTGGGGCCAGCTCTGCGCGGCAGACGGCTCGACCGCCGCCAGTGTGTGGCAGGTGAGCGCAACGACCATCACGAACGCGCTCGGGAACGTTTCCAAATGAGTCTCGCAAGTCATCAGCAAAATCTCCCTCGAATCGGCAGCCGCCAGTCTTCTGACCGGAAGAGTACGGGCATCATAATTCGGCATTTCGGCCGCTACGAGCCGTGCGGGCGGGATTTTCCCCCGTTTGACATGTTGAGACCCTGGAGGTCGCCGATTGTGAGGCGACAGCCAACGACTACGCCGAGAAGGCCGGCGTTCGTGGTCTGGAGCGTCAACGCCGGTCCCCCCGCGGCCTTGACCCGGGGCCGGGTGTTCTCTATCTTCATCCCCGGCGAATCATCCCTGGCCTATGCTCGCCGCAAGGCGGGCCATCACTTGCCCACTCCGCCGAATCCCCGAGAAGGAAGTCTGCGATGTCCGACCCGATCACGAGAGAAAGCCTCTACGATTCGCGATTCGAGCACGACTCGTGCGGGGTCGGCTTCATCGCGGATCTCAACAACGTGAGATCCCACGGCATCGTGATGAAGGGCATCGAAATCCTCGTCAACCTCGACCACCGCGGCGCCCGGGGTGCGGAGAAGGACTCCGGCGACGGCGCCGGGATCCTGGTTCAGCTTCCGCATTCCTTCTTTCTCAAGGAATGCTCCCGGCTCGGCGTGACGCTCCCGGAGCCCGGGCACTACGCGATCGGACAGTGCTTCCTACCGAAGGACCCTTCCACACAAGCCGCTGCACGGCGCGTCTTCGAGACCGCCCTCGCCGAGCTGGAGCTCGACTGCCTCGGCTGGCGCACGGTCCCGACGGACAACTCGACGCTCGGCGTCACGGCGATCGTCGGCGAGCCTTCATTGCAGCAGATCGTCGTCCGCCGGCCCGCCACTTGTCGGAGCCAGGACGACTTCGAGCGAAGACTCTTCGTCGCCAGAAAATACGGAATCCGCACCGTCAGGGAGTCGGTCCCCGGCGCCGAGGGCTTCTACCTCTGCTCGATGTCGTCTCGGACGATCGTCTACAAGGGGATGCTGACGCCGGCACAGGTCTCCGAGTACTTTCCCGACCTCGGCGATGCCACATTCGAATCGGCGCTCGCCCTCATCCACAGCCGCTTCTCCACCAACGTGCTGCCCACCTGGCCGCTGGCCCATCCATACCGGGCGCTCGCGCATAACGGCGAGATCAACACGCTGCGGGGAAACATCAACTGGACGCATTCCCGCGAGGCCATCATCGAGTCGCCGCTCTTCAGCACGGACGAGATCCAGAAGATGAAGCCCGTCATTCAGGAGGGGAGCTCCGACTCGGGGACGCTCGACAACATCGTCGAGTTCCTGATGATGGGCGGCCGCAGCCTGCCGCACGTGATGATGATGCTGATCCCGGAGGCATGGGAGAGCGATCCGGAGATGCCGGAAGACAGGAAGGCCTTCTACGAGTACCACGGGGCGGTCATCGAGCCGTGGGACGGCCCGGCCTCAGTCGCGTTCAGCGACGGGACGCTGATCGGCGCCACCCTCGACAGGAACGGGCTGAGGCCGTCGCGTTATTGCCTGACGGACGAGAACATCCTGATCATGGCGTCCGAGGCGGGTGTCCTGGACATTCCTGCGGAGAAGATCGTTCAGAAGGGTCGCCTACAGCCGGGCAAGATGTTCATCGCTTCGCTCGAGGAGGGTCGGATCATCCCCGACGACGAGCTGAAAGCTCGCATCTGCGCCAAGCGTCCGTACCGGCAGTGGTTGGACGAAGGAAAGATCACGCTGGCGGAGCTCGATCCGCCCCGCCAGGCTCTCCAGCCCCCAACCCAGCGGGTGCTGACGCGGCAGAAGGCTTTCGGGTACACGCTCGAGGATCTGCGGCTGCTGATGGCGCCGATGGTGGAGAACGGCGCGGAGCCCGTCGGGTCGATGGGCAACGATGCCGCGCTCGCGGTCCTGTCGGACAAGTCCCGGAGCCTCTTCGACTATTTCCATCAGCTCTTCGCCCAGGTGACGAATCCGCCCATCGATCCGATCCGGGAAAAGCTGGTGATGAGCCTCGTCTCCTTCGTGGGCGGCGAGGGAAACATCCTGCTGGACGGTCCCGAGCACGCCCGGGTGATCGAGCTTCCGCAGCCCGTGCTCACCAAAGAGGACATCGAACGGTTGCGCTGGGTCGACCGCGAGCGCTTCCAGGCCAAGACCCTCTCGATGTGCTTCAAGGCGGAGCCGGGGCGTATGCAGAACGCGTTGAACCGCCTCCGCCGCGAGGCCGAGGAGTACGTCGAGGATGGCTACGGAGTCATCATCCTCACCGACCTTCTGATGGACTCGGACCACGCGGCCCTGCCTTCGCTGCTCGCAGTGTCGGCGGTGCATCATCACCTGATCCGGAAGGGGCTGCGCTCGAAGTGCGGCCTCATCATCGAGACCGGCGAGGCGCGCGAGGTCCACCACTTCGCCTGTCTGCTCGGCTTCGGCGCCTCCGCCGTGAATCCCTACCTGGCGTTCGAGACGATCGAGGACCTGCGGCGGCGCCAGCTGCTTCCCGTCGACCTGGACGAGGAGACCGCTCGCGAGCACTACATCGAGTCCGTCGGCAAGGGCCTGCTCAAGATCATGTCGAAGATGGGAATCTCGACCGTGCCCTCCTACATCGGGGCGCAGATCTTCGAGGCGGTGGGTCTCGGGGACGAGGTCATCGAAGAATGCTTCCCCGGCACCGTCTCGCGGATCGGCGGGATCGACCTCGCCACGATCGAGCACGAGACGCTGATGCGACACAGGGCGGCCTACCCGGAGGCGGAGGTCGACGACGATCCCGACCTCGAGCCCGGCGGGCTCTATCAATGGCGCCAACGGGGCGAGCGCCACCTCCACAATCCGGAGACGATCCACAAGCTCCAGCAGGCGGCTCGAACCGGCGAATACTCCGCGTACCGCGAGTACGCCCGCCTCATCGACGACGGGGCGAGGGCGCCGATCACGCTCAGGCACCTGCTCGAGCTGACCAACCCCGACCCCATCCCGCCCGACGAGGTCGAGCCGGTGGACGCGATCGTGAAGCGTTTCGCCACGGGCGCGATGTCGTTCGGCTCCATCTCCGCCGAGGCGCATCAGACCCTGGCGATCGCGATGAACCGGCTCGGTGCGAAATCCAACACCGGCGAGGGCGGCGAGGACCCGGCGCGCTACCAGCCGCTCCCGAACGGCGACAGCATGTGCTCAGCCATCAAGCAGGTCGCCTCCGCACGCTTCGGCGTCACCTCCGACTACCTGGTGAGCGCCCAGGAGCTTCAGATCAAGATGGCGCAGGGGGCGAAGCCCGGTGAGGGCGGACAGCTACCGGGCCGCAAGGTCGACAAGACGATCGCTCGGGTTCGGCACTCGACGCCGTACGTGGGCCTGATCTCGCCGCCGCCGCACCACGACATCTACTCGATCGAGGACCTGGCGCAGCTCATCTACGACCTGAAGAACGCGAACAGCCGCGCGCGGATCGCGGTCAAGCTCGTCGCCGAGGTGGGGGTCGGCACCGTCGCCGCGGGTGTCGCCAAGGCGCACGCGGATGTCATCCTGATCTCCGGCCAAGACGGTGGGACGGGCGCATCCCCGCTCTCGTCGATCAAGCACGCCGGTCTGCCGTGGGAGCTCGGGCTGGCCGAGGCCCACCAGGTGCTGATGCAGAACCACCTCCGCGACCGCGTCGTGCTACAGACCGACGGCCTGATTCGCACCGGCCGCGACGTCGCGATCGCGACGCTGCTCGGGGCCGAGGAGTGGGGAATCGCCACGGGCGCTCTGATCACGATGGGCTGCATCATGATGCGCAAGTGCCATCTCAACACCTGCCCGGTCGGGATCGCGACACAGGACGAGGAGCTGCGCCGCCTCTTCACCGGCGACCCGCAGCACGTCGTCAACTTCTTCCGCTTCATCGCGCAGGACCTGCGAGAGCACATGGCGCGGCTCGGCTTCCGCAGCGTCAACGAGATGGTCGGCCGCGTCGACAAGCTCGCGGCGCGGCGCGACGTCAGTCACTTCAAGGCGAGGCACCTCGACCTGTCGCGCCTGCTCCACCTCAGCCAGCCGAGCGACCGCTGCAGCAGCTTCTGTTGCATCCCACAGGACCACGGGCTCGAGAAGGCTCTCGACAACGAGCTGGTGCGCCTGGCGGAGCCGGCGCTCCTGCGCGCGGAACCGGTCCGTGCCGAGATCAGAATCCGCAACGTGCACCGGGCGGTCGGGACGATCCTCGGACAGGAGATCACGCGCCGTCATGGCGCCGCGGGCCTGCCCCAGGACACGATCCGGTTCAAGGCGCTCGGCTCCGCCGGGCAGTCGTTCATGGCGTTCGCGCCGAGGGGACTCACCATCGAGCTCGAGGGGGAGGCGAACGACTACTTCTGCAAGGGCCTGTCGGGTGGCAAGGCGATCCTCTACCCGCCCCGGAACGCGGGCTTCGACCCCAACGAGAACACGATCTGCGGCAACGTTTCCTTCTACGGCGCGACGTCCGGGACGGCTTTCATCTTGGGACCGGCGGGCGAGCGGTTCTGCGTTCGCAACTCCGGTGCCCACGTCGTCGTCGAGGGCGTCGGCGACCACGGCTGCGAGTACATGACCGGGGGGCGCGCGGTCATCCTGGGCGGCGTGGGTCGTAATTTTGCCGCCGGGATGTCTGGAGGCGTCGCCTACATCTGGGACGCCGACGGCTGCGCCCCCGCCAAGATCAATCCGGGCATGGTCGACCTGGAGGAGATGACGGAGTCGGCCGACATCGAGGAGCTGAAGACGCTCATCGAAGAGCACGCTCGCGAGACGCGATCCGAGCGGGCGGGGCGAATCCTGGCGGACTGGGACGCGGGGCTCCGCGCCTTCATCAAGGTGATGCCCCGCGAGTACAAGCGCGCGCTCGCGGAGCTCGCCGCCGAGGCCGCGGCCTAGACCCGCGGAACGGCGATGGGCAAGGACACGGGTTTCAAGGAGTTCGAGCGCAGGGCACCCGCCTCCGAGCCTGTGGAGACGCGGATCCGTCACTGGAACGAGTTCGCGATTCCACTCGCCGAGGAGGAGCTGCAGGTCCAGGGAGCCCGCTGCATGAACTGCGGTGTCCCGTTCTGCCACCCCGGCTGCCCGCTCAGCAACGTCATCCCGGACTTCAACGACCTCGTCTATCGCGGGCGTTGGCGCAAGGCCCTCGAGTCGCTGCGCTCGACGAACAACTTCCCGGAATTCACGGGACGGATCTGTCCCGCGCCGTGCGAATCGGCCTGTGTGCTCGGCATCAACAAGCCGGCGGTCGCGATCAAGAGCATCGAGGTCGCGATCATAGAGCGCGCGTTCGAGGAGGAGTGGATCGTGCCGCGACCACCGAAGCGGCGCACCGGCAAGAATGTCGCCATCGTCGGCTCCGGGCCCGCGGGGCTCGCGTGCGCCGACCAGCTCAACCGCGCTGGCCACAAGGTCACCGTCTTCGAGCGGTCCGACCGGATCGGTGGACTCCTGCGCTATGGCATCCCGGACTTCAAGCTGGCCAAGCACGTCGTAACGCGCCGCGTCGAAATCATGGCGGTCGAGGGGGTCGACTTCCGCCCCGGCGTTCACATTGGCGTGTCGCTTCCGGCCGCGCAACTGCTCGCCGATTTCGACGCGACCGTCCTCGCGGGGGGCTCGACCCAGCCGCGCGACCTCGACATCCCCGGCCGCGACGCCGAGGGCGTCGGGTTCGCGATGCCCTTCCTGACCCAGGCCAACCAAAGGGTCGCGGGGGATGCGATCCCCGCGGGCAGCGATATCCTTGCGACTGGTCGCGACGTAGTGATCATCGGTGGCGGCGACACGGGCTCGGACTGCGTCGGCACCTCGATCCGGCAGAAGGCGCGTTCGGTGACTCAGATCGAGATCCTGCCGAAGCCCCCTGCGGGCAGGACGGCCGAAACCCCGTGGCCGAGTCACCCGGGGCCGCGCATGCTGTCCACCTCGAGCTCGCAGGCCGAGGGCTGCACGCGGGACTGGGCCGTGCTCTCGAAGGAGTTCCTGAAAGACGACGGGGGCCGGCTGCGAGGGATCCGTTGCGTGCGCGCCGAGTGGAGCTCCGGCAGGCCGGCGGAGCTGCCGGGGAGCGAGTTCGAGATGCCCGCGCAACTCGTGCTGCTCGCGATGGGGTTCCTGCATCCGGAGCACACGGTGCTCGACGATTTCGCGGTCGACAAGGACGAGCGGGGCAACTGCCGCGGCAGCGACGGCTACCGAACTTCACGGGACGGCGTCTTCACGGCGGGCGACATGCGCCGCGGACAGTCGCTCGTGGTCTGGGCGATCAGCGAGGGCCGCGAGTGCGCCCGCCACGTCGACGCCTACCTCACCGGGCGCCCCTCGCTGCTCGCCGCCAAGGCGAAAGGTCGAAGCGACGGGGCGTAATTCGACGCCTCGCACCCTCACCGCGGGAGCGCCCCGTGCATCAGAGCACAACGCCCTCGTGACCACTGCTTTCGCCATCCGCATCGCTTCCACTCCAGAGGAGATCGATTCGGCTCTTCGCATCAGGGAGCGGATCTTCGTGCAAGAGCAGCGGATTCCGGCCGCTCTCGACGATGACGGTCTCGACGCGTCAGCGCGTCACGTGCTCGCCTACGACGGAGACAGAGCGATCGCGACCGGCCGTCTCGTCGCAGATGACGAAGTGCACGGAACGCTGGCGAGAATCGCGGTGCTGCCCGAATACCGGGGCCGGGGTCTGGGCCGGCGGGTCGTCGCGGAGCTCGAGGCGCTCGCCCTGAGCCAGGGGCTCGAGACCGTGACGCTTCAGCCCCACACCCACCTCGAGCGCTTCTACGAACAGCTCGGCTACGAGCGGAGCGAGGGCACTTCGGTGGCTGGCGAGCACGAGCTGCTTACTATGACGAAACGGCTCGTTTGACCGGGTGGATCCACCGCGGCGCGGCTGCTGCTAAGCTAGCCCCGTGGTGATTACGGTGGCTGTCACGAAGGCGGTCCGCAAAGGCTCGCGGGCGATTCGTGCGTCGCACGCTTCGGAGTTCGGGTTTAGACGGCCCAGGCGGGGGCTCGCGGCGTAGCCATCTGACGGCAAAACCGCGAGGCAGTGAGACCCTCGAGCAACCGCTCGGGGGTTTTCTGGTTTTGGAAAAGAGAAGGCCGACATGATCATTGTCATGAAAGCGGACGTGATGCCGGGCTCGCCGGAGGTGGAGCGGGTCGTGCAGATGGCCAAGCGGTACCCCGACGTGGACACCGAGGTGCGTGCGATTCAGGGCACGACCCGGGCCCTCACCGAGGTTTACCTGCTCGGATCGACGGCGTCGCTGCCGAAGGCTCCGTTCGAGGAGTTCCCCGAGGTCGAGAAGGTCATCCGGATTCGCGCTCGCTATCGCTCGATCGGCCGCCACGAGGGAGAGCACGAAGCGGTCGGGTTCGAGTACCGGGGTCTCCGTTTCGATCAGCATTCGCTCCACATCTTCGCGGGACTATGCGCGGTCGACAGCCGCGAGAACGTCGAGAAGACGTTCAGGGCTCTGCGCGACGCGGGACTCCGCACCACCCGCGCGGGCGCCTACAAGCCGCGCACGAGCCCGTACGATTTCCAGGGCCACGGGGCGGAGTGTCTGCCCTTCGTGTTCGAGCTGGCGGGAGAATACGGCATCGAGGTCGTGGCCATGGAGGTCACCCACGAGAGCCACATCGAAGAGATCGATCGCGCTCTCGAGGAGTCGGGTCGGCCGACGGGCGTGATGCTCCAGACCGGGACCCGCAACGCGCAGAACTTCGAGTTGCTCAAGGCCGTCGGTCAGGCGACCGACTACCCGGTGCTGTTCAAGCGCGGAATGGGAATTCCACTGGAAGAGTCGCTCAACGCCGCCGAGTACATTGCGAGCGGGGGCAACAATCGGATCGTCTTCTGCCTGCGCGGGATGAAGAGTCAGTTCGGAGACCCGCACCGCAACTTCGTCGACTTCGCTCACGTGCCCGTCGTGAAGCGGCTGACGCGGCTTTCTGTCGCGATCGACCCTTCTCACTCGGTCGGAAAGAAAGTGCGCGCTGCGGATGGGATCCTCGACATCTTCCACGCCACGGCGCAGGGCGTGGTCGCGGGTGCGAACCTGGTGCTCGTCGATTTTCACCCCAGTCCCGACGAGGCGTTGTGCGATGGCCCCCAGGCACTGCTACTCGACGAGCTGCAGCACTTCGTGGACGACGTGGCGATCGTTCAGGAGGCGCTGTCGAAGCGGATACGACGTGGCGAGCAGGAATTGGCACGAGCGACTGCTACCGGCTAGCGAGTCCTATTGGCGTTCCGTGACGAGCTTGAAGCGCTGGACTCTTCGGCCCCAGTTCGTCTCCGCGACGTAGAGATTGCCGGACGAATCGACCGCGAGCGTGTGGCCGTGTGTGAAATCCCCGATCTGATGGCCGGGACGGCCGAAAGTCGAGAGGGTTTCGCCGCTGGCGTGATCGATGACGTGGACCCGCTCCTGGCCGCCGTTCATCACGTATAGATAGCGCTGCTCTGGATCGGGTGAGAAGGCCACCCACCAGGCAGTGCCGCGAGCATTTCTCTTGTCGGCGGGGATCCGGATGCTGCGAACATACTCGCCCATTCCGTCGAATACCTGGACGCGATCCGCCTGCCGATCGCACACATAGACGAGCCCCTTGCGACTGATGGCGATGCAGTGGACGACCTGGGCGAAGGCGCCGGGCGTTCCGGCCGCCACCTCTTCCTCGCTGGCCTGCCGGCCCCACTGGCGTAGAAATGTCCCGGAGGCGTCGAACACGGCGACTCGCTTGTTGCCATAGCCATCGGACACGTAGATGTCCGCCGTGTCCGGATGAACGGCGGCGGCGGATGGACGGAAGAGTCGGTCGCGGGCCGAGTTCAGCGCCTTGCCGGTCGCAGTGCCATCTGTAGTGTCGAAGACCCCGCGCTCGCCGATCTGCATCATCAGCTTGCCTTCGTGGCTGTACTTCTGAACGATTCCATCCTGGTTGCCCGCGACCCAGACGTTGTTCTCGCTACCGAACGAGCATCCATGTATGGAACTGGGCACGGTATCGGGATCGCCCCACGATCTCACCAGCTTGCCGCTCGTGTCGAACATGATGATCGGTGCCGTCGCGATCGAGGTCTCGGTCTCTTCCTCGGTGATGTTGCGGCGATCGACGATGACGATGTGATCGTGAGCGTCGACGCAGACGCCGCCGATCTGCCCGTTGATCCACTTTTCGGGCAGAGGCCCCGGCCAGGAGGGGTCGACTTCGAAGCGGGGCTCTTCCTGCGCCGCCAGCGGCCAGGCGAACAGACACAACAACGGAAAGAGGATCCGGCGCATTGTGCTCTTCACTGTCTCGTCATGACCTCCACGCGAATCGGTGTCCAGGCCATCCCGTCCGGGGATTCGTGGTTCTCCACGAGCACCTTTCGCTCGGTCATCGCATCCAGCTTGAACGTCTGGATCGTACCGGCCCGCGGATCGCTGGCGAAAGCCACGCCGTCGACGATGAGCACACCGAAGTTGCCCGCCTGAGGCTAACCGTCGCGGAGCGGCACCTCCGTGAGGATCTCCCGGGACTTCACGTCGTAGACCCGCAGGTACTGCGGGACCGGCTCCGCGGCCGAACGTCCGTTGGGCACGATCGCACGCCCACCCGGACCCATCGCGATCCGCCCTGCAAAGGGGCGGCAGCCGATCGTCGCGACCACCTCCAGCGACGCCGTATCGATGTTGGAGATCGACTCCACGGTCCGGTTCGCCACCCACACCTCGCTCCCATCGGGTGTCACGGAGATGCCTTCCGCACCCGCGCCGGTCTCGATGACCACAGGCGCCCGTTCCTCATTGAGGAAGATCACCGACAGCGTACCCGCAGCGCCCCGGCTGGTGACGTAGGCGCGCGAGCCGTCCGGACTCAGCCGCACCATGTGCCCCTCGCGGCCGCCTGTCGGATACGTACGCACCACCTTCATGCTGGTCAGGTCCAACAGTGCCAGCTGATCGGAGTCCTGCATGGTGGCCACGGCCCGTTGGCCATCCGGCACGAAGAGCGCCGTATGCGGCCTCGAGTCGGGGCCGAGATCGATGCGCCCTTTGACACTGGCCGTCGCTACGTCGATGAGGATCACGTGGCGGCCGGGGGCGCTGTTGGGGCCGTACTCCGACGTCAAGGCCAGTCGCCCGTCGGGCGAGACCGACACCTCGTGGGGAATGATCGGCCCGACGGGTACGCGCGCAATCTCGACACCCGTGGTCAGGTCGATGAAGGAGATGCTGCCGCCGGATCTATTGGAGGCGAGCAGCGTGCCGTCGGCCGCCAGGGCGCTCGAGCAACAGAGCCACAAGGCGAGCGGTGTCCACAACGAGCGGTCGATCATCTGCCCTCCTCACCGGTTCAGATGGGACCCATGACCGGTCCCCACAAGGGCAGTATTCACAAAAGCGGGCCCGTAGCCAAGCCCGATCCACACCGAGTCCTCAGCTGGTCGCCATCCGAGGCCCCGATGCCTTATGCTGCGGCGCCGGTTGCCTGATTCCCCCGCAGTACGGAATGCGAGCGGCTTCTGCCGCCGAAGGAGATCTATGCGAGCCCGATCCGCGTTAGCGTTTGCCGCTGTCCTGCTGATGGGCGGTTTTGCCCTCGACGTCGCTGCGCAGGCCGCACGGCAAGAGGCGCCCCGCAAGATCGAACCGCAGAGGTTCGCGGAGAGCATCGAGGCGTTCGAAGCGGCGGACGAGCTGTCCCCACCACCGACCGGCGCCATCGTGATCACGGGTTCCTCCAGCGTGCGCCGCTGGCACCCGACGATCGAGGCAGACCTCGCTCCGCTGACCGTGCTTCCGCGCGGCTTCGGCGGCAGCACGATGGAGGATGCCCTCTACTGGATCGACCGCGTCGCCATCGCCTACAAACCCCGGGCGGTCGTGGTCTACGAGGGCGACAACGACACGGGCCGCTGGAAGGTCCCGCCCGCCACGATCGCCGAGCAGTTCGACTCCATCGTCGCGAAGATCCACGCGTCACTCCCCGAGACCCGCGTCTACGTGATCTGCGTCAAGCCGAGCGTGTCGCGATGGGCGAGCTGGCCGCAAGCAGTCGAGACCAACGAGCTGCTCCAGGCGATAGCAGCGAAGAACGACCTCGTCAGCTACATCGACGTGGCGGCGCCGATGCTGCAGCCCAACGGGGAAGTCATGACCGACATCTTCGTCGACGACAACCTGCATCTGAATCCGAAGGGTTACGAGATCTGGACCGCCGCGGTGCGCGCGGTGCTGATCCCCGCTGAGCAGAAGTACGAGGCCAAGCAGTAGCCGCTCCTCTGGTCTCGAGAGACGAGGAGCGGGCGGATTCTTCGCTCCAGGCGGAGACGAGCGGTCTCGCAGAATGACGAGGGGACGAACTTTCGATCCGGCCAACGGCGATTGCCGGATGTCTCCTCGTCATCCTGAGGCCGGGTCAGTCCTGCACTGGCCGAAGGATCCGCCGGCGAGGTGAGATGGTCAGCTCGACGGCTGAGGTGGTAGCCAGAGGATTCAGTCGACCGCGAAGCAGTAGAACAGCCCAACGCCGCCGGTGCTGATCAGGCCCTCCTGACTGCAGCCCCTGCTGCTGTGCACCGCGTTCCACGACGCATTGGCGCCACCCAACCGGTCGTGGTGGCCGATCATGGCGCGGCCCTCAGCGTTGCTCGTCCAGTTGCCGCACGTCGTGACGGCCGCAGCCCCCGGCACCAACCGGCCCGTGGAGTCTGAACCCGTCAGCATGTCGTGCCGGTTGGGCTGGTCGCCGCGCCCGTTGACCACCGCGCCCTTTTCGTCCAGCGCCGTGTACTTGCGGATATTGTTGCGGTCCTCGTGCAGGTCGTCGATGTTCCAGGCGATGACGACTCCCGCGGCGTTGTACCAGGGACCGTGGCCGATGCGATCACGGGCGTTCACCTGGGGCAGGCCGCCACCGGGGGCCTGGCTGAGATACGCGCGCCAGGTCGCGTTGCCACGGCCGGCGGCCGCGGCCAGCGTCTGGCAATGTACGTCGGCGCCGGCCAGACCGCCCAGGTTGGCGCCGTCACCCGATCCGACGCTGGTCACGAAGAAGCTCATCGGTTGCTGGGGCGCCTGTTGCTGCTGCGCCAGGCTGGTGGCCGCCAAAGCGGCGAGAGCGATCACGGCAAACAGACATTTCGTCAGCTTCATATGGGTCCTCGTCAATTATCGCCGAGAGAGAGGCTGCCTGGCTATTGCGCCTCCCAGCCCTCCACCAGGACCGGCTCGGGCACACGATTGCGGATCGGGGGAATCGACCGCAGGTAGGCGTAGATGGCGCGCAGGTCCGAGTCGCTGAGACGACGGTACGACGCCCACGGCATCGGCGGCAGGATCGTGCGCGCCACCCCCATGTGCATCCCAGTTTTCATGGCGTCTACGAACGTGCCTTCCGCCCAGCTCCCCATGCCCGTGTTCTCGTCGGGGGTGAGGTTGACGGCGTAGCTCACGCCCCATGGACCCGACCACGCGGTGAAGGATGCCGAGGAGATGTTCCAGTCGCCGCTGTTGTCTTGCGGCGCCGCCAGCTCCTGACCCTCGGAGTGCCCTGAGAGGAACCGCTCGTCATCGGGCTCGAGGCTTCCCGCTTTGCGAGGGGTGTGGCACTCGCCGCAGCCGATGACATCGACGAGGTACTCGCCACGGGTCACGAGGCTGTCACTCTGCGTGCCGCTGGTGGAGACCCCTGACGCGAGGAAGCCGAGCGAGATGAGAGCGACGGCGATCGAGCTTCTGGGGTGGCGCATGCTTCCTCCAACAGACGACCGGGCCCGGCCACGCCGCCTCGACGGCACGACATTCGAGCGGTCAGGGGGAATAGCTGATCCTGTAGATCGCGCCTGCCTGGTCGTCGGAGACGAGCAGCGCCCCGTCCGGCATCATCAGGACGTCGGCTGGACGGCCCCACGCCTCCCCTTCCTGAAGCCAACCCTCGGCGAAGACGTCGTAGCTGGCTCCCTTGCGTCCTTCGGGACGCACGGTGGTCACGCGGTAGCCGATCGGCTGGCTCCGATTCCAGGAGCCGTGCTCGGCGATGAAGATGGCGTTGCGATACGGCTCGGGAAACTGCTCTCCGGTGTAGAAGCGCATGCCGATCGCGGCGACGTGAGGCCCCAGGTTGCGCGCCGGGGGCTCGTAGTCGGAGCAGGGGTGACCCGCGCCGAGCTCGGGATCCGCGATGTCGCCCCCGTGGCAGTACGGGTAGCCGAAGTGCAGACCCTTTTCGTGCGCGACGTTCATCTCGTCGGGTGGCACGTCGTCGCCGAGCCGGTCGCGGCCGTTGTCGGTGAACCACAGCTCTCCGGTCTCGGGATGCCAGTCGAAGCCCACCGAATTCCGCACGCCGTGGGCGTAGACATCGAGCCCGGTCCCGTCGGTCTGGATGCGAGCGATCGAGGCGAAGATCTCGTCCTCCGATTCGCAGATGTTGCACGGCGACCCCACCTGGAAATAGAGCCAGCCGTCGAGGCCGAAGCGGAGGTACTTCCAGCCGTGGTGGCGGATCGCCGGAAGAGCGTCGGTCACGACCACCGCTTCACCCGGCTCGTCGAGGCGCTGCTCGATCTCGTCGAAGCGCAGTATCCGACTGACGGCTCCCACGTAGAGAGCCCCGTCGCGGAACGCCAGGCCCGAAGGCATGTTCAGGTCTTCGGCGATGAGCCGGGTCTTGTCACTCCGCCCGTCTCCGTTGCGATCCAGGACCGCGTGGAGCTTGCCCTCTCTTCGGCTCCCCACGAACAGCGTCCCCTCGTCGCCGAGAGCCATGCCGCGTGCGTTCGGCACGTCGCGGGCGTAGACCGCGATGGAAAACCCTCGGGGGGAGAGATCTTCTCGAGCGGTAGCTCGGCCTCTTGCGCGACCGACGAGCTGCCGACCAGCACCCAAGCCGCACTGGCGGCGATCGAAAGCAGCTTCTGCATCCACCCTCCTGTCTGGGGGCTGAAGCGTGGTCCAACAGGGGGGAGTGTAGCTCCGCTGGGGCCGTGGTTCTTGCCGGTCGCCGGCACCCTTGGCCCCGGATGCAGCACCCTCACCCATCTCACCGGTAGAATCCCAGCATCCCCCAGGATGGATAACGGATGCCCCTCGCCACCGGTACCCGCCTCGGTCCGTACGAAGTCACCGCCCAGATAGGTGTGGGCGGCATGGGCGAGGTGTATCAGGCCACCGACACGAAGCTGAAGCGCCAGGTCGCGATCAAGGTGCTGCCCGAATCCGTTGCAGCCGACTCGGATCGCCTGGCGCGGTTCCAGCGCGAAGCCGAAGTGCTGGCTTCGCTGAATCATCCCCACATCGCCCAGATCCACGGCCTCGAGGACGCCGACGGCGTGAAGGCGCTCGTGATGGAGTTGGTCGAGGGGCCGACGCTCGCCGACCGCATCGCCCAAGGCGCGATCCCCGTCGACGAGGCCATCGCCATCGCGAAGCAGATCGCCGAGGCGTTGGAAGAAGCCCACGAACACGGCATCATCCACCGCGACCTGAAACCGGCCAACGTCAAGGTCCGCGAAGACGGCACCGTGAAGGTGCTGGACTTCGGACTGGCAAAGGCGCTGGAGCCAGCGGGTGCAGGATCGCCAGATGTGTCCCACTCGCCAACGATGTCGGCCCAGGCGACGCAGGCGGGCGTCATCCTCGGCACGGCAGCGTACATGTCGCCGGAGCAGGCGCGCGGCAAGCCCGTGGACAAGCGGGCTGACTTGTGGTCGTTCGGCGTGGTGCTGTTCGAGATGCTCACGGGCAAGCGGGCGTTCGAGGGTGAGGACGTGTCCGTCACCCTCGCCGATGTGATTCGAGCTGAGCCTGCGTGGGACGCGCTGCCCGAGGGGCTCTCACCGTCTCTCGTGACGTTCCTGAAGCGCTGCCTGCACAAGGATCCGAAGGAACGCATTCCCGACATCGCGGCCATGCGTTTGGCGCTCGCGGGCGCATTCGAGACACACGCGGCAGCAGCGGTCGCCGTTGCACAGCCCGTGTGGCGACAACCCCTGCCAGTCGCGGCCGCCGCCTTGGTCCTCGGCGGGCTGCTCGTCGGCGTCGCGGCCTGGAGCCTGTGGCCCACGGCGGAGGTGCCCCGCGTCACGCGCACGGCGATTACGCAACCCGCCGTGCAGCCGCTCTCCCTCAGCGTGAGGAGCCCGGTGCTGGCGCTCTCGCCGGATGGGACGCATGCCGTCTACCGCGTCCTCGTGGAGGGGCAACCCACCCTCGTGGTCCGCCCCCTCGATGCGCTGGAGGCCACCGTGCTCTACGAGAGCAATGCGTCTGTGCCGTTCTTCTCGCCGGACGGGGCCTGGGTGGGCTTTTACGACACGGATGACACCACGATCAAACGGGTCGCGGTGACCGGCGGTCCGGCGCTCACGATCAGCGAGGTTGGGGCTGGTCGGATGACCGGGGCCACGTGGGGGGAGGACGGCACGATCATCTTCGGCATCGTCACCTCCAGCGGTCTCTGGCAGGTCCCGGCGGGCGGCGGCACACCCGAGCCCCTTACGACGCTCGACGAGTCCCAGAACGAGTCCAGCCATCAATGGCCGGAGCTTCTCCCGGGTGGGGAGGCGGTGCTCTTCCCCATCCGCCGTGCAGGTGAGGACGCCGATGCGGCCCAAATCGCAGTGCGACATCTGGGGACCGGGGAGCGGCGGGTGCTGGTGTCGGGCGGGAGCTACCCGAAGTATGTGCCTACCGGACACCTCGTCTACGCCTTTGCGGGCACGCTTCGGGCGGTGCCGTTCGATCTGGACCAACTGACGGTGACGGGGAACCCCGTGGGGGTGCTGGAGGGCGTATTCACGAAAGTGTCTGGTGCGGCAGACGTGGCCGTGGCCCAGGATGGGTCGTTGGTCTACGCGACCGGGGTCGAGAGCGGTGTTGTTCCCAGCAACCTGGCGCTCGTCGACCGGAACGGTCAGATCGAGCGCCTGACGGCCCCACCCGCCACGTACAGGAGTCCGCGCCTCTCGCCCGACGGAAGTCGGCTCGCCGTCGGAACGCAGGGGGAAGACCAGAGCGACATCTGGGTGTATGACCTCTCTGGCGACACGCAGATTCGACAATTGACGCAGGGAGGCCAGAACTTCAGTCCGATTTGGACGCGGGACGGCGAACGTGTGACGTTTGTTTCCGACAGAGACGGCGGCACGGACATCTATTGGCAGTCCGCTGATGGACGTGGGGTAGCGGAACGATTGACCACGGCGGGAGCAGAGGAAAGACCGAACCCGATGTCGTGGTCCCCTGATGGGCGCGTGCTGGCCTTTGCTCGCAGTCCCGGTGCAGATGCCGCGATCTGGACGTTGTCGCTGGATGGTGGGTCCGAGCCCGAACTGTTCTATGACATCCCGGATGGCTCTGATCAGCGCGGTGCGGCTTTCTCGCCGAACGGAAAGTGGCTGGCCTACCATTCCGACCGCGCCGGGGAGCAAGATGGGCAGATTTACGTCCAGCCGTTTCCTCCAACGGGTGAGATACACCAGATTACTCAGCAAGGGGGCGTGTATCCCCTCTGGTCACCGGATGGAACGGAATTGTTCTATCGACGTCCGGTACTCAACGTGGCCAACACGGCGCAGATGGTGGGTGTGGATGTAATCACGGAGGCTCCGTTTGCCGTTGGCCCCGAGCGGGAGCTCCCGATCAAAGACTTTGCGGTGACCGACGCCCGCTCCAGAGGTTACGACATCACATCCGACGGTCAACGGTTTCTCATGCTCTTCCCGGGCGACCAGGGCGATTCCGACGAACCCGTCCAACCCCAGATCATCCTCGTCCAAAACTGGCACCAAGAGCTGCTCGAGCGAGTACCGATTCCGTGAGCGCGGGCGTAGCCGGCCGAGCGTCGCCGGCGTAGACGCGAGGTCCGGATGCAGCTCGCGAAACTTCATGAACAACGAAGCCGCGTCTGGGACACTGTGGACGGCTTGGAGCGGCGAGGTCGACGAACCAGTGGGGCCATCGAGACCGAAGAACTGGCTGATCCGGCGTGTGCATCGTTGAGCGAATAAGTAGGTGATGCCGTGCCTGTGTGGGTCACGGCGGAAACCTGAGACCCTGAGTGTCCTGTGTGTGGCATGCGCTCCGCTCCGGCCGTGAGGAGGCGGAGATGGCGTATCGGATCGCGGGCATTGATGTTCACAAGCGGATGCTGGCGGTGGTGGTTGCGGACGTGTCGGTGGACGGGCCGTATCAGTTCGAACGGCGCCGCGTCGGGACGAGCCCGCGTGAGCTGCAGGCCCTTGCCGGGTTGTTGGCCCCGCTGCAAGTCGACGAAGTGGTCATGGAATCCACGGCGCAGTACTGGCGGCCGGTGTGGGAGGCGCTGGAACGGTACTGGAAGCCGGAGCGTCGTCGCCGCGCGGGTACGGGAGCGTTGCACTTGGCGCAGGCCCAATCGAATCGCGGTGCGCGGGGCCGGAAGCGGGATTTCCCCGATGCCGAGCGCCTGGTGAAGCGGCTGGTAGCCGAAGAGCTGACGCTGAGCTTCGTGCCGGAGCCTGAACAGCGGTTGTGGCGAACGGTGATGCGTCGCCGGTATCAACTGATCCGCAATCGCGTCCAGTTGCAGAACCGGCTCGAGAGTCTGCTGGAGGAAGCTCATCTCAAGCTGTCCAGTTTTGTGTCCGATCTGCTGGGCCTGAGTGCGCGGCGCATGCTCCAGGCCGTGGCCGAGGGGGAGACCGACCCCGCGGCGCTGGCGACGCTGGCCGATCGACGTCTTCGCGCCACGGCAGACCAATTGTGCGATGCCTTGGGTGCGACGACGGACTTGCACCCGGTCTACCGGTAGTTGTTACAGCTGACCCTGGACGAGTTGCGGCTGCTCGAAACGCAGATCGTCGACCTCGACCGGGCGATGGCCCGTTTGCTCGCGTCTCATCAGGAGACGGTCGAGCGCCTCGCGGAGGTGCCGGGGCTGGGCGTCGACTCGGCGCGGCAGATCATCGCCGAAGTCGGGGAGACAGCGGCCCCCTTTCCGTCGGAAAAGCACCTCTCCTCCTGGGTGGGCGTCTGCCCCGGGAGGGAGGAGAGTGCCGGCGTGAATCGGAGCCATCGGTCACCGAAAGGGAGTCGACCGATGCGACGGATTTTGAACCAGGCTGCCAACGCGGCGGTGAAGACCGAGGGCAGTCTCTTTCAGCTGACGTATCGCCGATTGGTTCCGCGGTTGGGGCACCAGCAAGCCATCGGGGCCATCGCACATCGGCTGTGTCGGCTGATCTGGAAGATCCTGCACGATCGGCTCCGCTACGAGGAACACGGCCCGGCGGTCACCGCCCGGCGAGCCAAGGCCCGCGCCGCTCAGATGATCCGGGAGCTACGTCGCCTCGGCTATCGTGTCGAGCCAGTACCCTCTGCATTGAGCAGCCCAACATGTGAGAGTGTTGTTCGACCCTGGTTCGAGGAGCTGCGGCAGCGCGTGCCGACGCAGTAGCGACGCCACCGCCGCCCGAGCGCGCGCCGCGGTCGGTGTATTTGACCGATGAGCGAAGCAGCCAAGCGGGATGCATCGGCGGTCTGACGCTTTCGAATCCTCGTTTACAGGCCACTAGGAGTCTGCGCGGCAGTAGTTCAGCCCGGGTGTCATCGTGCCTTGTGACCCGAGAGATCATCTTGCCTGGGTTAAACGGCAGTAGTGGGCTCGCGGACGAGTGCTCGCGAGGGAGGACGGGCGGATCCAAGGCCGGGTGGTGGTCATACCCAGACCATCTTCTGATTGAGTCTCCTGAGGTTGAGCGCCAAGCAAACGAGATTCCACTCGGCGCTGGTTTTCTCAAGCCCTCGAAGGCTGAAGGATTGGAAACCAAGCACAGCCTTGATCCATCCGAATGGCGGTTCGCCGAGTTTGCGCCGCTTGTACCACTTGCGACCACGTTTCGTCTTGAGCTTCGCCTTCATGCGGAGCGTCGCTTCGAGCTTCGAATTCGACGTTGGTGGAGAGTCTTTCTTTTCTCTCCCCAGAGCCACGAAACCGTCGATTCCGGTACGTTCCAAGTGCAGTAGGTTCTTTTCGGAACGGTAGCCGGCATCGGCCAGGGCACGCTTGGGCTTCTCACCGGTGTTGGCTTGAGCCGTTTTCAGCATCGGCTCGAGCTGACCGACATCCGCAGCGTTGTTGGTCAACCCGGTCGCAACGATCAGCTGCGATTTCTCGTCGACGGCGGCTTGGGCATTGAAGCACTGCTGGTAGCCACTCGAATCCTTCATGATGCGGCTTTCGGGATCGGTGAAGTTGTCCTGCTTCTTGTCCGGAGGTACGCCAAATCTCCTTTTGAACTTTGGCCCTCGCTTCGATTCCTTGTCATCCCCTGGCCGACGTCCGGCCTGCTGATCTTCTTCCTTCTGACGGGCCTCCAGACGTGCCTTCGCTGCTTGGATTTTCTTGAGCCGTGAATCTCGGCGCGCCAGCTCTTCTGGCAGTTCGTCGCCACGAAAATCAGGACCAAACTCGACGTCTTCCGCAGCATCTTCTTGTTTCGCAAGAGCGGTGATAGCCCGAATCTCTCGACGGAGCTGTTTCTCCGTTTTCTTCATACGCTCGTAGCTCATCGCCTTGTGCTTGCTGGCATTCGCCTTGACCTTCGTTCCATCCAGAATCAACGTCCCAAGCTTGACCAAACCCACTTCTTGAGCCAGACGCACGACTTGGACGAATACAGATCGAAACTGGGACAAATGGTCACAACGGAAATCACTGATCGTCCGGTGTGCCGGGAAATTGCCTCCGCTCAAATAACGGTATGCGACATCCTCTTCCAGCTTCTTCGCGATCCCACGAGACGAAAACGTCCCTGTCGCATAGCCGTAGATCAGAACCTTCAGCATCATTCGAGGATCGAATCGTCGGTTCCGACGTCCATCGCCCTCGTAGCGCTCGTAGAAAGCACGCACATCCATCGCCTCCACCGTATCCGAGATGAAAAACGAAAGATGACCCTCCGGAAGCCAGTCTCGTGGATTCGACGGAAACAAACTCGATTGGTCAGGACTGTACGGACGGAAACTCGTTCCCATAACTTCAAAAACGCTCATTCACCCGATTTCGTTCCTGCCGCGCAGACTCCTAGGGGGCGAGTTTCACACTCGCGAAGCAGATCGCTGAAATTGTCCGCCTTTTGTCCGTGAACGTGCGCCTAGACCAGCCTACTCAGTCCTAATGCTGAGCCCGTCAAAAGCTCATTCTCTGGTTCGTCTTGGTCTGGCTGGTGCGGATTCCTAACGAGCTTCCGCCTGAGAAACTGGATTGTGCCGCTGTCGACGTACCGACTGCGGCCTTGTGTTCTGTGAACTTGGTTGGAATAGACTGCACCTGACCTCCCCTGGAGGGGAACTTTGGCGTCCAACGTGTTGACTGCGTATCCTGCGGACCGTGCAGCAGCGCTAGCTGGTGTGCCCAAGTCCACGCTTCACTACTGGACGCGCACCAAGCTTGTTGTCCCGAGCGTGTCTGAAGAGCGCGTCAAGCTATGGTCCTTCGAGAATCTCATAGCTCTCCGCATGATCGACTGGCTTCGGAGAGACAAGGTCGATTCTGAAGGGCGAGCAGTGTCTAGCACTCCGATGCCACAGATTCGTCGCGCGATCGAGAGGCTGGACGATCTCGATCGAAGCATCTGGACCGAAGTGGGCGAGTCCGTCGTGAGGGTGGACGGCTCGGGGCGCATATATGTCGAGGAGGACGGTGCGTTTGTCACACCTGGTGGGCAACTCCCAATTGCAGCAATCAATCTCATCGCTCCATTCCACGGGCGTGCTGGACTCTGGGGGCCGGACCTGCTCCAACCACGGCCGCAGATTCGAATAGTCCCCGGCAAGCTCGCCGGAGAGCCCCACGTCCAGCGGACGCGCGTAGAGACGCGTGCCCTCTCGGCCCTGGCCGCTCGGGCCTTCTCCGTCGACGAGATCGCGTCGATGTATCCCTTCCTGGGATCGTCCGCGGTGGAAGAAGCGCTCGACCTCGAAAGCCAGCTTGCCGACAACCTCGCCGCTTGAGCCACCCCCGAAGCGGCTTCTAGCACTCGATCAGGGCTTCCCCCAGAACATCATCGGCCCGCTTCGCGAATCGATCCGTGAAGCGGAGCTTGTGTGGATAGGGGACGTAAACCCCGAGCTTTGCGAAGTTGAGGACTGGGAGCTGTTGTTGGCGCTTCACCGAGACTCGCGGGACTGGGATGGTCTCGTTACGACGGATCAGGGGATGCTCAACCTGCCCAAGGCTATGGCAGCTCTGTGCTACACGAGGCTCACCCTGGTCATAGCGGAATCTGCCGGACATGACCCACTCGTTGCGACCGGGCTCGTGCTCGCGAACCTACCGGCGATCTGCAGGCAAACCAGCCCCGCGCGGCCGCAAGTGTGGCAGCTACGCGCGCGTCAGAAGGCTCCCGGCAAGCCTTGGGACCACCTGCGGACATCGACGACTCGGCGCGGCGAGAGTGCGAGGGACTTCTACAGGCGATTCGTCCGAGAGGTCGATCCGAAGTAGAGTAAGGACGGGCTGAAGACTCTACGGACGAATCGAATCAATTCCCGAGGCGGCTCCGGTGTGTCTTGGAGCGAACTACGCGTGTACCGCGCCCGGTTTCTTGGACACCAGTTTGACGATCTCGGGTTCGTTTGGCAGACGATCCCGACGACGCACGAGGATGCCCCAGGATCGACGCGGCGGGGTGAGTCCATACCTGGGGTAGCCCCTCTTTGATGACCTCGAGGTTCACGCGGCCTTCCCCTGGCCGTGCTGGTCGCGGGCCTCGCGCGGGGTGAGGAATCCCAGCTTCTCGACGCGCCACTGCTGGTTGTAGCGCTTGACGAAGGCAGCCACGGCCTGGCGCACCTCCTCGAGGGTGTGGAAGACGCGGCCATGAATGATCTGTTCCTTGAGAGTCCGGATGAAACGCTCGGCCACTCCGTTGGTCTGCGGCTGTTCGACGAAGGCGAAGCTGGGCGTGATGCCCCAGAAACGCAGCTGGTTGAGGAAGTGGTCCGAGAGGTACTGCGTCCCGTGGTCCATGCGCAGCTCGAGGCCACGAGCCACACCCGCCTCGACCGAGCCGAAGAGCTGCGTCAGCCCCATGGCGATGGGCTGGAGGGCCTCGTAGCGCGTCCCCTTCTTGCACACGTGGTAACCGACGCACTCGCTGTTGAAGTGCTCGACGCCGACGAAGATCCAGCCCCAGCCGTCCTTTGCCGTGAGAACTCTCGCCCCGTCCGTCCCCCACATCAGGTTGGGCGCATCGGTTGTGATCGTCCCCTCGTGGAGCAGCCCCTCGCCCTGGCGTACCCGACGCGGCGACAGCAGGTGGTGCTCACGCATGATCCGCAGCACCCGCTTGCGCGACACGCGCACCTGGCGCAGCACCTTGAGCCGCGCCCAGACCTTGCGATGTCCTTCTCCTACGAACGGCGAGGCCGCCAGGTCCTCTCGGATCAGCCGCAACAGCTCCTCGTCAGACACCTTGGGCTTGGGACCACGTCGGCCAGCGCGGACCATCTCGGGAGCCGCCTCGCCGAGCTGGGAGTAGTAGCTCGAGCGGGCCAGCTTCCACACCCGGCACACCCGCTCCACCCCGTAGGCCCGGCCTGTCGCAGGGGAGATCGCCGCACTCATCGCCGCGACCTCCCGAAGGCCAAAGGGCGGGCCGCCCCGATCTTCTTCCGCAACAGCTCGTTCTCCATGCTGAGCTCGCCCACCCGCTTGACCGCCGCGTCCAGCTCCACCTTCAGCGGGTCGCCATTGCGCTCCCGCAGCGACTCGTCGATCCCGGCCATGGCTTGATCACGCCAGCGCTGCAGCCGGTGCATCTCCACGGACAGCTCACGAGACAGCGCTTCGAGTGACTCCCCGCGCAGCAGCCGCAGTGCGACCTCCCGCTTGCGCGCCACGCTCCAACGCTGCCCGGGACCCAAGGCGCCCACCACCGCGCCGCCGGTGGGCGAAACTCCGGTCGCCCTCCGTCTCGCCCACTCCCTTCTTCCTCTCAGACCTCTTGCGCCTGACCTGCTTCATCGATCGAGTCTCCTTGAACAAGATGACTTTCCCTAGTTTCGTGTCCAAGAAAACCGGGTCCGCTTTAGAGCGAACTACGCGCGTTCAGCGCGACCCTCGCGCGAAACGGCCGGACGGGGACGGGCAAAACCCGCATTCTTGTGCGTGCAGCGCGCACAGCTACGCTCCGTCGCAGCGGTGTCCGGGCCTCAAAATCCCGTTCGGGCAACCGAGTGTGGGTTTGATTCCCGGTAGCGCTCCCGCAGCCTGGCTTCCAGCCAGGCCTCCGTCGCCCTACCGGGACATCACGGCTCGCTTCGGCCTACCGGCCTCAGCTCGGCGCCGAATCCCAGCTCCGGCACCAACTCACGGGGAGCGCTCAAGCGCCTTCGCACTTCGACGCGGGCAAGCCTCCCTCCCGTCGTGTCGCCTGGTCGAGAAGCCCCTGGACTTGTCTCGGTCGACACCAGAGTACGACTATTCCATGAGCACTCGAACTCTCACGTTCGCACTGCGCGAGGAAAACCAGGCAAAAGTCCAAGGTAAGGACGGATCGGCTCGTTCGGATCTCGGTTGCTACACTCCCGGAGCGTGCTCCGAGCCCAAGATCCCGCGACCCGCTCCCGCCTTCGCCTCGCCCCGTTGATCCTGAGCCCGCTGCTCGCCGGACACACCGTTGCCTGCGGCGGAGGGGATGAAGCCGCGCCGCCGGTAAACATCATCCTGATCTCGATCGATTCCCTGCGAGCGGATCACATGCAGGCCTACGGGTACGAGCGCCCGACATCTCCGAACCTGGACCGTCTCGCACAGGAGGGAGCGCTGTTCGAGACAGTCATCGCGGAGAGCTCCTGGACGATCCCCTCCCATGCCACGATGCTCACGGGTGTCGGAAGCGATGTGCACGGGATGCAGCACGGCTACGTGCAAATGCATCCAGAGCGCCGCACTCTCGCACAGATCCTGAGGGAGCACGGCTACCGGACGGCGGGTGTCTTCAGCGGTCCCTATCTCCACCCCGTGTTCGGGTTCGGCCAGGGCTTCGATCTCTTCGAGAGCGTGATCGAGCAGCCCACCGACGCGAGCCCGGTTTCGCTGGAGACCGTGACTCCCGAGACCATCAACGAACTGATGGAGCACAACTCGGCACCGCTCAGCAGCGTGACGAGCGAGCGTGTCACCGACGCGGCGTTCGACTTCCTCGCCTCAGTCGAAGAGCAGCCCTTCTTCCTTTTCCTCTACTATTTCGATCCGCACTACGACTACAACCCGCCGGAGGAGTACTGGCGGGAGTTCGATCCGGACTACGGGGGAGCCTTCACGGGTCGTGACTTCGCCCACAATCCCGACGTCCGCGTAGACATGGACCCGCGAGACCTCGAGCACATGATCGCTCGCTACGACGGGGAGATCCTCCACACCGACCATTGGATCGGCCGACTGCTCGACGGCCTCGAGCGAAACGGCATGCTCGAAGAGACCCTCGTCATGGTGACCTCCGATCACGGAGAAGAGTTCTTCGAGCACGAGAACCGGGGGCATCGCCGCACGCTCTTCGACGAAGTGCTGAAGGTCCCCCTCCTCGCACGCCTGCCGAGGCTGATTCCCGCCGGGCTGCGCATCAAACAGCCCGTGCGGCACCTGGACATCCCCGCCACGCTGCTCTCCGTTGCCGGTGTCCAGGAAGAGCTCGACGGCGTCGACCTGACACCCGTGCTGACGGGGATGGCCGACGTGAGCATCGGGGCGGCTGTGTCGCGTCTCATCCGCACACCGCTGGAGAACGAATGGGTCTCGGTCCGGACGACGGATTTCAAGTACGTCATGCGCCGTCAGGGCTCGACACGGACCGAGCTCTTCTTCGACCTGAGAGACGACCCCGCCGAACAGAACGCGATAATCACGCGGCGGACGCGCGTCGAGCGCGACGAGCTGTGGGGCAGCTTTGTCGGAGCTCGAGACGCCGTCGCGCGTCAGGAAGCCGCGAACGCGCCGCGCCGCGACGTCGCCGAGCTGGACACGTCGGGCACGCGCATTTCCCCCGAGATTCAAGAGCAGCTCAGGGCGTTGGGCTACGTGAAGTGACGGTGGCGGGCGGCTGCCCCCAGGCCGTCCCGAGCCCGGTCGCCCGGAACGCGGCGCCTGCGCTTCTCTGAGGATCCCGTCCAAGTAGAACTGCCGGAAGGGACGTGGGCCGGGTGTTGGTGTTCAGTCTTGTAGCGCCCGCCACCCCCGGGATCCACCCGTCCCCCCAGGCAGGCACCATGCGCATCGCCGCCGTGACGGTGTACGGCTTCCGCATATCCCTCGGCGGCCAACTCATATTCGGCGAGGGGTCCTTGGAGGAGTGAGCCGACCTTCTGACCCCGCGTGGTTCGACGAGTTGAAGCCAAAGATGGCCGAGGCGGGTCAGTAACACCGGCTGCGTCTTGGAGGATGTCTTGGAGCGAACTACACGCGCTCCTCGCACAGAACTGCCGCGCGGGGACGCCGAGAACACGCGTTTTGATGCGCACAGCGCGCACAGCTACGGTCGGTCGCAGAGGAAGCCGAGCCTCAAAATCCCGTTCGGGCAAGCGCCTCATCGCTACTCTAGATGGGGGACTCTCGTCCACGTGTTCGTGAAGTAGGCCGAGAGATCCTCTCCGTCCCGCCACGCGATCTCGAAGACCTCCGCGAACGAGTGCCGGCTCTGCCTCGTGAGCGTCAGACGGGCTCGAATGCCACGTCCGTTCTCGATCCGTTCGCTTACGCAAACGAGCTTCACGGCCTCCGCGTCGCAAGCGTACTCGAGTGTGAATCCCTCAATGTTGAAAGTGCGAAGGACCAGGGTGTTGCGGTCTCCATCCACGCTGAACATTCCGATCTCTTCGTGATTGTCTCCGTCCGGGCTTTTCTCTTGTGGAAGCCTCACGGAGGAGTGTTTCATGAGAAGAAACCGGCCCCCCAGAACGAAGTCGTAGTGCCGCTTGCCGATCCCCGTGCCCAGCTTGCCGTCGACGCTCCCGTCCCACCTTCCCGCGAGAAAGCGCAGCGGCTCCAGAGGATCAGTGGAGGTGCTTTCCTCGGCCACCGCAGGAAGGGCCACGCCGATGCAGACGAGCACCGGCAAGGATCGACGCCTGAGGGATCTAAGAGTGCCCATGGGATTCCTCCTTAAGAAAGAATGGCAAGTCGCCACATACCGTGTCCCTGTGATAAGGACAGTCGGGGATATCCATTTAACCGGTGTAAACTGAGCCGGTGGATCAGCCTCGTGCTGGCACGCACTATCCGCGGTCCGTGGGCGAGTTCCAGGCCTGGTTCCGGACCGATGCGGACTGCCTGGACTACCTGGAGTGGCTGCGGTGGCCCGCCAGCTTCGCCTGCTTGGACTGCGGCCATGATGGGGGCTGGCGGCTGGGCGACGGTCGCTTCATGTGCTCAGGGTGCGGCGGCCGTACGTCGGTGACAGCGGGCACGATCTTTGACCGGACGCGCACGCCGCTAACGGTTTGGTTCACCGCCTGCTGGCTGTTCGCCACCGGCAAGGACGGGATCTCGGCGCTGAGCCTGAAGCGGACGCTGGAGATCGGCTCCTACCAGACCGCGTGGGCGATGCTCCATCGGCTGAGGTCGGTGCTGGTGCGCCCGGGCCGGGACCGGCTGGCCGGGATGGTACAGGTAGATGAGACCTACATCGGCGGTGAGGAGGCGGGGCTGCGCGGCGGCCGGGCCAAAGGCAAGAAGGTTTTGACCGGGATCGCGGTGGAGGTCCGGGAGCCGAGAGGATTCGGACGGTGCCGGATGCTGCCGCTGACCGATGCGTCGGCCGCCTCGTTGCACGCCTTTGTAACGGCTCACGTCGAGCCGGGCGCGAGGGTCGTCACCGACGGCTGGCAGGGCTACCGCGGGCTGGAGAAGCTCGGCTACGTCCACGACCGGCGCAGCCAGCGGGCCGCCCGAACCCGCGGGGAGGATCCCGGCGAGCTACTGCCCGCAGTGCACCGGGTCGCCTCGCTAGCCAAGCGGTGGTTGCTGGGTACCCACCAGGGCTCGGTGAACGACGCGCACCTGGCCAGCTACCTGAATGAGTTCGCGTTCCGCTTCAACCGCCGCACCTCCCGCAGCCGCGGGATGGTGTTCTACCGAGTGCTCGAGCTCGCCGTCGCCCACGACCCGGTGCGCTACCAGGACCTCATCGCCACCCAGCGGCCCCGGGCAGTGCCGCCCTCGCAGCCGCAGGCGCGCGGGCACCCGCCGAGCCTGGAGCGCTCTCCAGCGAACCGCCCGTGGAGAACTGCCAACCTGGATTCCTCCGGTTAAATGGAGACCCCCAAGGACAGTTACGCCACGAATGCGCCGCCGGACCCGTGGGCTGATCTCACCCCGTTGCTCCGAGCCAGGTTCGGCGCCGATCTTCTGCATGCGCCGCGACGAAGCGAATGTGGATGATGCGACGCCGTTGCGTGGTGCCAATGTTGTCAATACATTGGACCACATCAATGGCGAAACGATGGAGTCGGACGGCCCTCCCATTTCCGGATCCCGTGCGTGAACGCTGCTTGGGGTCGCGACAAGGGTGGAGCGTCATGCCAGATCAGCGGGTGATAGATCCCACCTGGCGCTGGCACAGCGCCGGCTTCAAGTGCGAGTTGCGCAGACTCGGCGGGGGAACAATGAGAAAGATCACGAGCGTCTTTATGTTCATAGCCGTCGTCGCCTGCGTGCCTGCTGCGTCCTGGGGTGGTGAGGCGCGAAGGCCATTGCGTCCAGTCAGTACCTATTCGATCGTCGCGCGCGACGCCGAAACCGGTGAGCTGGGTGCCGCGGTGCAGTCCCACTGGTTCTCCGTGGGCTCCATCGTCACCTGGGCGGAGCCAGGCATCGGTGCCGTGGCTACACAGTCCTTATGTCGAACCGAGCTACGGCCCGCTGGGCCTGCAGCTCATGCGGGCAGGAAAGACTGCCGATCAGGCGCTGACGGCATTGCTCGCTGCCGATGAGCACGAAGATGTTCGGCAGGTCGGCATGGTCGATGGAAACGGGGGTGTCGCCAACCACACCGGCAGCAAGGCAATCATCGAGTTTTGCGACGTCAAGACCGAACATTTCGCTGTGCAGGCCAACCTCATGTGGAAGCCGACTGTCTGCACCGCCATGGCTGCCGCATTCGAGGGCGCCGAAGGCGATCTCGCTGAACGAATGATGATCGCCCTGGAGGCAGCTGAAGGCGAGGGTGGCGATATTCGCGGCAGGCAGTCGGCGGCATTGCTGGTCGTCAGTGGCGATGCGACGCTGCCGTCGTGGGGCGGCCGGATCTTCGATCTGCGCATCGGACCACGCCGATCCGCTATCGGAACTTCGCAGGCTGCTGAAGATGGCGCGTGCCTACCGTCTGATGAACGATGGCGACGAGCACATGACCAATGGCGAGACAGAGAAAGCCGTGGTTGCATACAGTGGCGCCGAAGCGCTCGTGCCGGAGAGCCACGAGATGGTGTTCTGGCACGCTGCGACACTGGCGGCGGATGGCAGGGTCGATGAATCGTTGCCGCTCTTCAAGAGGGCATTCGAGATGTGGCCCGCGGTGGCGTGAGCTGGCGCAACGCCTGCCGGCGTCGGGCCTCCTACCGGATGACCCGGAGCTTCTGCAGCGAATCGTATCGGTGAAGTGATCGAATAGACGCGCCTACTCTGAACCGAGGAGGCGCATGAGGTTGCCACCGAAGATCTGATCCTGTCCCGCGGGCGAGATGCCGAGCTCACGGAAGGCCGCGATCTGGCTGTCGAGAACGTCGCGTCGGGAGCCGCGGGGAAAGACGTTGGAATCGCTCCCAAACAGGAGGCGCTGGCTTCCGACCACGTCCAGGGCTTGAAGCAGGGCATCGCCAAGAGAAGGGCGGCCCGGCTGGGTCTTCACCCAGGAGTTGGAGCTGGAGGTGTCGAGGTGGACGTTCGGGCACTGGCTGGCCAGCAGAAGAGCCTCGCGGAAGTAGCCGGCCCCCAGGTGGGGGATCACGAATGGGAGCTGCGGGAACTGCTGGGCCGCACGACACAGCTCGATGGGATTGGAGTAGCGCAGGTCGAAAGGGCTGGGCAGGCCGAGCTTGTCGCGCAGCCCCAGGCGCAGCAGGCCGAAGTGCACGAAGACGATCAGCCGCAGCTCGGCCGCAACTGAGATGAAATCCAGCACCGCGTCATGGTCGGAGTGGAAGTGGTGCATCGCGGGGAAGAGACACACGCCGCGGAGCCCCTCGCCGGCCGAGGCGCGGAGCTCGTCGCGGGCACCTGCCCCGAGGGGATGGAACATGGCATAGGGGATGATGCGGCTGGGGTGCAGCCGTGCCGCCGCCGTGCTGCTCCCGTGGTCCCCGGGGATGCTCGACATCAGGACCATGCGTTGAATGCGATTGCGGTCCATCTCTTCGACCCAGCGAGCGGCTAGAGGCTCGAGGGACTCCGCCGCTACCTCGACGCCTGTGCGCTCGTGGATGGCCTGGAGCTCACCCCCCGGAGGAAGGAGCTTGGCGGCCTGCCGGGCGAGGGCCTGGAAGAAGGAATGCGTGAATAGATGGGCGTGGGCGTCGACGACGATGCCATGGGTTTCGTCACTCATGCGAGTCGTTTCTCCCGTGGATTGGCGCCGCTCTCCCCATCTGGCTCGATGTGTCGGTGACAGACGTGATCATTGAGGCGGCTGGTACCACGGATGGCCCTTCACTGCCCGCGATAAGGCACGCCGCTGGTCATCCACTCCGGTGCGGGTTCGCCTTTGAGGTGGTGGTCGAAGAATTGCTTCATCTTGATGGAGTAGTCGAGCTTGTTCGGGATTCCAGCTCACACGGGTCCGCTCGCCTCTCGCTCGCTAGAAATCTACCAGTGAGCCGTCGCTGCGCACGACACGGAGCGGCGTGTCGGTTCTCGTCGGCCAGATCGCCCGCCGTCTTGGCCTCGAATGCGGTCATCTGTGAGACCTCTTCCCGCGTGTGGGCCCAGCTGATACCAGGAGATTGCGCGCGCGGATCGTCCGGCCCTTCGGGGTACAGGAGACTCTGCCAGAAGCCTTCGACGCTGGCGTAGCCCTTCCCTCGCAGCTCGAATGCGGTCGGCGCGAAGTTGGAGAAGATGCCCAGCTCGTTCCGCTTGGAGAGGATGACCTCGCCGGGGCCGGCGGCTTGCGGGAGCACCTCCCACCACTCTCCCTCTTGCTCCGGCACGGGCTGCCACCAATGGGACGATAGCGAGCGCTCTCCGGAGTCGCGCCACCTGTGCGATGCGCTGCGCGGATCTCCGCGTAGATGTCGAAATACCGCCAGGCCGGAAGGTCGCGCAGGCTGTCGAAGTTGTCGGGGATCAGCTCGAGTTCGCCGGTCGACAGCAGCAATCGCAGGACTCTGGGATTCTGCTGCACCTTCTCCCAGAGGACCTGGCGGATCAGCTCGTAGTGCTCGCCCTTCACGTGAGACCAGTACTTCAGCCGCGTGCCCTCGAAGGTCACCCAGTTGATTCCCAGTGCCGCCATGTTGGCCTCGGCGAGCGCCCCCGCCGCCTTGGCCTCGAACCCCACCATTCGGGAGACCTCGTCCCGAGTGAACTTCCACTCGACAGACGGGTTCTGGCGTCGCGGGTCGTCGGGACCCTCCGGGTAGGCCAGCATGTACCAGAAACCCTCCACCGACGCGTAGCGCCTGCCGTGGAAATGGAAGGGCGTCTGGGCGAAGTTGGAGAAGATCCCCAGCTCGTTGCGCTTGGAGAGCACGAGCTGATCTGGCTCCGCCTCCTGCGGAACGATTTTCCACCATTGGTGCTGCTCTTCCGGGACGGGCATTCGCCAATGGGACGGCTCTTCGCCAAATCCAGGGGATGCTGTCGCGATGATGACGCCAATCAGGAACATGGATGGGAGTCGCGTGATCACGGGTCACTCCTCAGCGGGGACGAACGCGGGCCATTCAGTTGCGAGTGTAGAGACTAAACCCTCGAGGGGCCTCGCGGGCAGTCGATTGAGGTATCCTCGGGGTCTTCATGCCAGTCGAGTGGAGAGAGGTTCGGGAGGACTTTCCGGCGCTTCAGGGCTACGTCTACCTGAACGCGGCCGCCGCCAGTCCCATCCCGCGGCCCGTCACCGAAGCCGTCACCACCTACTACCGGGACTTGGGCCAGTCGGGCGATCTCTTCTGGGACGATTGGCTCGAGCAACGTGAGCGTGCCCGCTCGAGCGTCGCGAAGCTGGTCAATGCGGACCCGGAAGAGATCGCGTTTGTCACCAACACCTCCGAGGGCATCAACGCGATCGTCGATCTGATCGGCAAGGACGGTCCGGTTCTTTCGGATGAGCTGGAGTTCCCGACGGTGACCCTGCCCTGGCTGCATCGGGGGATTCCTGTTCACGTCCTGCCCGCCATCGAGGGCGTCCTGCGCCTGGAGCAGTTCCAGTCCGAGGCCGCGCCTCGCGCGTCGACGCTGGCCATTAGCCACGTGCAGTTCTCCAACGGCTGCCGCCAGGATCTCGGCGGCTTCGGGGAGGTGAAAGGCGAGCGGCACCTCGTCGTTTGCGCGAGCCAGAGCATGGGCGCCTTCCCCGTGGATGTGAAGGAGTCGCAAATCGATGCCCTCGCGTCCGCAGGGCACAAGTGGATGTGCGCCGGCTACGGCGCCGGCTTCGTCTACATAAAGAAAGAGCTGATCGAGAAGCACCCGCCCCACGGGATCGGTTGGCTGAGCGTGGAGGACCCGTACAAGTTTGACATCGTGAACTTCGAGACGCTGAAGTCGAACCGGCGCATCGAGGCGGGCTGTCCGGCGTTCGCTTCCGTCTTCGCCCTGGAGGCCGCGGCCAGCTACTTGATGGATCTGGACCTCGAGGCGATCGCCGCGCGCGTCCTCTATCTCAACGAGTACCTCACCTTCAGGCTCGAGCGGAGGAAGTTCACGATTCTCTCTCCGGGTGGGGACTATCGCTCGGGGCAGACCCTGTGCGCCGTCGCCGAGCCGGAGAAGGCGGTCGAGTACCTCAAGGAGAAGGGCATCCTGGTGACCTGCAAGCCCGAGGGAGTGCGGATCGCGACTCACTTCTACAACTCCGAGGACGACATCGAGACCTGCGTCGCCGCCCTCAGCGAGTGGGCCCGGGACCATCCCCTCGATGAATTCGTCGAGGGAGAGGAGTCCTAGCTCGTCATCGGCTGCTCTGCTAGACTCCCTTCGCTCGTTCTCCCTCCCAACTCTTCGACCCCGGGGTGCGCTTGGCTTTCACAGTCGGTGAGAAGGTCGTCTACCCGAATCAGGGCATCGGCGTGGTGGAGGCGATCAAGCCGCGGGGCACGCCCGACGGGCAGCTCGATGGCTACGAGCTGCGAATCCTCTCCAACGATTCACACGTGTGGATTCCCATGGACGCGGCCGCCGGTATCGGCGTGCGCGCCGTGATCGGCTCCGGCGACGCCGACAAGGTGATCGACACGCTGGGCGATGGCCAGGTCGATGTCCAGAACAACTGGAAGGGGCGCTACCAGGAGAACTCGGACCGGATGCGAACGGGCAGCGTCTTTGCGATGGCGGAGGTGCTGAAGGGGCTGAATTCTCTCAGTCACCGCAAGGCCCTCTCGTTCCGCGAGAAGCGCATGCTCGAGCGGGCCCGATCCCTGATCGTGTCAGAGGTGGCCGAGGCATCAGGCGAGTCCGAGGCCTCCGTCGAAGAGCGGGTCGACGTCGCCCTGACACGCTCCGACAAAGTCGAGGCTCCTTGACAAATTGCCGCGTTTGCTACAACTTAGGGGCTGCCTGCCGCGGTCGCCGATGGTGGTTGCAGGCCCTTGAACCCGACCAGATCAGGACACAATGACGAAGGCCGATCTCATCAGCGTCGTCGCTGATCGACTCAAGATCACGCAGGTCCAGGCCAGCATCATCGTCGAGGCGGCCCTGAAGAGCATGGTGAACGCCCTCCAGAGCGGCAACGAAGTGGAGATTCGCGGCTTCGGCAGCTTCCGGTTCCGCAACCGCGCGCCACGCAAGGGTCGGAACCCGAAGACCGGCGAGCGCGTCGACGTGCCGCCCAAGCGGATCCCGTATTTCAAAATGGGGAAAGAGCTGAAGGGTCTGCTCAACTCCCCGGAGGCGTCTGAGTCGGACATCCCCTCCGCCGAGGCCTAGCTGGCACAGGTGTCGGGCTCGACCGAGGGCAGCCCCGAAGACCAGCGCGAGCACCTGCGCGTGGTGCCGTTCGTCGTTCAGTGCAGGGTGACGCTGGGTAGCGAAGCGATCTCCGCCTACATCCTTAATCCGAGCCAGGGCGGGGCGCTGATCGCGTGGCCGACCGACCCACCGCCAAGCGAGACTGGCTTGACCATCGTCGCGCGCTTCCGGGGATACAAGGCGGGCGTGCGGCTTCCCGCACAGGTGGCCTGGGGTCGCGCCAAAGACGAGCGAGCCGGGACCGCGATGATCGGAGTGAACTTTCCTGATCTGCCGGCCACCGAGCTTCAGGTGATCGACGAGATTCTGAGCGACTTCAAGAGCAAGGCTGCCTTGCTCGTCGAGGAAGAAGCGATGAGCAAGCCCGACGTCGACCCGCCGTTCCGCCGCGCCGAGTGGACGACCGGGCCGTCGGCCGAGGACGACTGGCTGGCCCTCACGGACGACGAGTTGCTGTATCAGATCGAGGCGCTGGACTCTGGGCACGACATGGACGCGCAGCTCGTCGAGGTCGTGACGAGCAATCGGCATTTCTTCGTCCGTCAGGAAGCCGCCAAGAAGCTGAACGATCCCAGCTTCCTCAAGAAGCACGCGCAAGACCGCCACATCGGCCAGATCCTCGTGAGGGTCATGAACCGCAAGGAAGACATCGCCTACCTCGAGGCGATCCTTGCCGAGAGCCGTCATCTGGAGGTGCGCAAGACGGCCAAGGCGCAGCTCGACATGGTGGATCACGGCCGTTCGGGGGAGTAAGCCGAAGTAGAATCGGCCGCCGTGAGCAAACCCGCCTCGTCTCCTCGTGTTGCGCTCGTCGGCTTCGGCTACTGGGGCAAGAACCTCGCACGCAACTTCGAACAGCTGGGCCATCTGGCGGTCATCTGCGACTCCACGCCGGCGTCTCGCGAGCGAGCCGCCGGGGCCCACCCGGAAGTGCTGAGAGAGTCCGACTACCAGAAGGTCCTGGACGATGATCGCATCGAGGCGGTCGCCCTGGCGGTGCCTGCCGCCCAGCACTACGAGTTCGCCATGCGCGCCATCGAGGCCGGCAAGGACGTCTTCGTCGAGAAGCCGCTGGCCCTGAGCGTTCCCGAGGCCGAGGAGCTGGTGGCGCTCGCGGCCCGGCGCGAGCGCGTGCTGATGGTGGGGCACATTCTCGAATACCACCCCGCCGTCCTGAAGCTGAAAGAGTTCACGGACGCGGGGGACCTCGGCGAGCTGCTGTACATCTACTCGAACCGCCTCAACCTCGGCAAGATCCGCCAGGAGGAGAACATCCTGTGGAGCTTCGCCCCGCACGATATCTCGGCGATCCTGTTGCTGCTGGGCGCGATGCCCGAGTGGGCGTCGACCACCGGCCAGAGCTACCTCCAGCACGAAATCGCCGATGTGACGATGACCAGCCTCGGCTTCCCCGGTAAGGTTCGCGCCCACATCTTCGTCAGCTGGCTGCACCCGTTCAAGGAACAGCTGCTGGTCGTGATCGGCAGCCGCAAGATGGCCGTCTTCGACGATGTCGCGAAGGAGGGGAAGCTCAAGGTCTACGACAAGGGCGTCGAGTGGAAGGGCGGCCTGCCCGTGATCCGGCAGACGGCCGAGTCGACGCTCTTCTTCCCCGAGATGGAGCCCTTGCGAGAGGAGCTGAAGCACTTCGTGGATTGCGTGAAGAGCCGATCCACTCCGAGGACCGATGGTCCGAACGGCGTGCGTGTGCTGCGCGTCCTCGACGCTTGCCAACGTTCGATCGACGACGGCGGGCAGCCCATCCGCCTGTGAGGAAGTGGCGCTGGTGACCGATCCGCCGTACTTCGTCCACGAGTCCAGCTACGTCGACGAGCCGTGCCGGATCGGGGTCGGAACGAAGATCTGGCATTTCAGCCACGTGATGCAGAACTGCGTCATCGGGGAGCGCTGCAACATCGGCCAAAACGTGGTGATCTCCCCGAACGTCGAGATCGGCGCCAACTGCAAGATCCAGAACAACGTCAGCGTCTACACCGGCGTCATTCTCGAGGACGACGTGTTCTGTGGACCCTCGATGGTCTTCACCAACGTCGTCAACCCACGCAGCGAGATCGTTCGCAAGGACGAGTATCTGAAGACACTGGTCCGACGCGGCGCCTCGATCGGGGCGAATGCGACGATTGTCTGCGGGGTCACGATCGGGGAGTTCGCCTTCGTCGGCGCGGGAGCCGTGGTGACGAAAGACGTCGCGGACTACGGGCTCGTGCTCGGCAATCCGGCCCGCCGCTCGGGCTGGATGTGTCGCTGCGGCACTAGGCTTCCGGCGCAGGACGCCGGTCGCGTCGGCTGCGGAGCGTGTGGAGCCGCCTATCGACTCAGCGCCGACGCACTGCGGCCGGCCTGAGGACGCGCTCCGATGTGCGGTATCGCCGGCGTCATTTCCGCGGAGAGGCAGCGCCCCGATCGCGCCGTGCTCGGGGCGATGGGCGACGCCCTCGCGCACCGCGGGCCCGACGATGCGACGGAGACCGTCTGGGGGCGAGCGGGATTCTCGTTCCGGCGTCTATCGATCATCGACGTCGCCGGCGGATCCCAGCCGTTCGACGACTGCTCGGGCACTCGCCACGTCATCCTCAACGGAGAGATCTACAACCACCGTGAGCTACGCGCGGAGCTCGAAGGCCGCGGCCACCGCCTGAAGAGCCTCTCGGACGTCGAGGTCGTGGTCCACGGGTACGAGGAGTGGGGCGACGCGATCGTCGCGAAGCTCCACGGCATGTTCGCGCTGGCGGTGTGGGACGAGTCGCAGCAGCGCCTGCTGCTGGCGCGTGACCGGCTCGGGCAGAAGCCGCTCGTCTATCACGAAGGGGCCGACGGCATCAGCTTTGCGAGCGAGCTGCGCGCGCTTCTGGAGGACCGATCGATCACGCCGGCGATCCACCACTATCTGAGCCTGCAGTACGTGCCGGCGCCCCTGACGGCCTTCGAGGGCGTGCGCAAGCTGCCGCCCGGTCACCTGCTCGTCTGGGAGCGGGGTCGGGCGCGCGTCGAGCCCTACTGGACGTTGCCATTCTCGCCGGAGCGAGAGCTGAGCGATGTCGACGCCGCGGCAGAGGTGCGGCGCCTGCTGCGCGACGCCGTGAAGGCGCGGTTGATGAGCGACGTGCCACTCGGCGCGTTTCTGTCGGGCGGCATCGACTCGAGCGCGGTGGTGGCGTTGATGGCGGAGTTCGGCGACGTCAAGCGTTCTCGGTCGGCTTCGAGGAGGAGGAGTTCAGCGAGCTTCAGCACGCGCGGCTCGTCGCGCAGCGATACGACACCGAGCATCACGAGTTCGTGGTTCGTCCGAATGCGGCGGAGGTGCTCCCGAAGCTCGTCGAGCACTACGGGGGGCCGTTCGCGGATTCCTCGGCGCTGCCGACTTACTACCTATCGAAGGTCACCGCTGAACACGTGAAGGTCGCGCTCAACGGAGATGCGGGCGACGAGCTCTTCGGGGGCTACGACCGCTACCGGCTGATGCCGCTGATGAGCACCCTGGCCCTCGTGCCGGGGGCGCCTGTGCTGGCCAGGGGTGTCGCCCGTTCGCTCGGAGCCGCACTTCCGCCGAAGCTGGTTCGGCTGCTGGAGGCGGTCGCCTCGACCCCTGAGGAGTCCTACGCGCGGATCGTCTCCTACTTCTCGAGCGAGCAGAAAGCGGAGCTCTACACCCCCGCCTTCCTGAAGCTGACTGACGGGGCCAGCTCGGTCGCGATTTTGCGCGACCGCTACGAGAGCTGCGACGCGAGAGATCTCATCGGGCGCACGCTCTGCGTCGACACCCACACCTACCTTCCGGGCGATCTGCTCGTCAAGGTCGACATCGCGACGATGGCCTCGAGCCTCGAGGGCCGATCTCCCTTCCTGGATCATTCGCTGGTCGAGTTCGCGGCGCGCCTGCCGACGCGCTACAAGGTCGGGAGCAGCGGCAGCAAGCGTGTGCTGCGGCGTGCGGTCGCCGACCTGCTTCCCGATTCCATCCTCGCGCGGCGCAAACAGGGCTTCGGCGTGCCGATCTCGCGCTGGTTCCGCGGTGAGTTGCGGCCGTTCGTGCGCGACGTACTGCTCGCCGGCGACGCCAGGAGCGCCGAGCCGGTGCGGCGCGAGGCCGTGGAGTCTCTAGTTCTCGAGCACGAGAGCCGGCGACGTGACCATGGCAACCGCCTGTGGGCGCTCTTGATGTTGGAGCTCTGGTTGCGCCGGTTCCAGCCGGCGAGTCCCTAGCCCTCGCTCACCCCCGCCGGCATGGCGGCGATCACGTGCCCTGCGATCGCGGCGACAGTGTCGAGCCCAAGCTCAGGGTAGAGCGGCAGCGAGAGCACCTGCTGGCAGAGTCGCTCCGTGACGGGGAGGTCGCCCTGCTTGCCGCCGAAGCGGGCCAACGCTGGCTGGAGATGCAGTGGGCGCGGGTAGTGAACGGCCGAGGAGATGCCCTCCGCCTTCAACCCCTCTCGGAGGCCGTCGCGATCCGCGCAGCGGATCGTGAACAGGTGCCACGCCGAGCGAGCATCCGGGGCTTCCGTGGGGCAGCTCACGCCAGGATGGGACGAGAGCGCCCGCGCGTAAGCAGCGACACGCTCGCGGCGCTCTTCGGTCCACCGGTCGAGATGGGGCAGCTTCGCCAGCAGCACGGCCGCCTGCAGGGTGTCGAGCCGTGAGTTGGTGCCGACGACCAGGTTGTCGTACTTGTCGCGCCCGCCACCGTGGTTGGCGATCTGCCTCACCTTTTCGATGAAGGACGAGTCGTCCGACACGACCATTCCGCCATCGCCGTAGGCGCCGAGGTTCTTGCCGGGATAGAAGCTGAAGCACGCCGCGAAGCCAAGGGAGCCGGCGCGCCGGCCGCGCCAGGTGGCGCCGTGGGCCTGCGCGGCGTCCTCCAGCACCTTCAAACCATGAGCCTCGGCCACCTCGCAGATAGAGTCCATGCGCGCGGGATGGCCGTAGAGATGGACGGGGACGATCACTTTCGTGCGCGGCGTGATGGCCGCCTCGAGGCGCTCGGGGTCCATCGTGAAGGTTTCTGGATCGACGTCGACCCAGACGGGTCGCGCTTCGTTGAGCAGGATGGCCTCGCCCGTCGCGATGAAGGTGTTGGCGACGGTCACGACCTCGTCGCCCCGCTCGACGCCGAGGGCGCGAAGCGCCAGGGTGAGAGCGTCGGTGCCATTGGCGACGCCGGTGGCGTGCCCGACCCCGCAGAACTGGGCGAACGCGGACTCGAACTCACGGCACGCCTCGCCGCGGACGAACTGAGTCGATTCCACGACGCCCTGAATGGCGGCGTCGATCTCTGATTGGATGCGGCCGTACTGGGCCTTGAGATCGACCATCGGTATGGTCCGGGACATGGCGCTAGGAGTCTGCGCGGCAGTAGTTCAGCCCGGGTGTGTCATTGTGCCTTGTGACCCGAGAGATCATCTTGCCTGGGTTAAACGGCAGTAGTGGGCTCGCGGACGAGTGCTCGCGAGGGAGGACGGGCGGATCCAAGGCCGGGTGGTGGTCATACCCAGACCATCTTCTGATTGAGTCTCCTGAGGTTGAGCGCCAAGCAAACGAGATTCCACTCGGCGCTGGTTTTCTCAAGCCCTCGAAGGCTGAAGGATTGGAAACCAAGCATAGCCTTGATCCATCCGAATGGCGGTTCGCCGAGTTTGCGCCGCTTGTACCACTTGCGACCACGTTTCGTCTTGAGCTTCGCCTTCATGCGGAGCGTCGCTTCGAGCTTCGAATTCGACGTTGGTGGAGAGTCTTTCTTTTCTCTCCCCAGAGCCACGAAACCGTCGATTCCGGTACGTTCCAAGTGCAGTAGGTTCTTTTCGGAACGGTAGCCGGCATCGGCCAGGGCACGCTTGGGCTTCTCACCGGTGTTGGCTTGAGCCGTTTTCAGCATCGGCTCGAGCTGACCGACATCCGCAGCGTTGTTGGTCAGCCCGGTCGCAACGATCAGCTGCGATTTCTCGTCGACGGCGGCTTGGGCATTGAAGCACTGCTGGTAGCCACTCGAATCCTTCATGATGCGGCTTTCGGGATCGGTGAAGTTGTCCTGCTTCTTGTCCGGAGGTACGCCAAATCTCCTTTTGAACTTTGGCCCTCGCTTCGATTCCTTGTCATCCCCTGGCCGACGTCCGGCCTGCTGATCTTCTTCCTTCTGACGGGCCTCCAGACGTGCCTTCGCTGCTTGGATTTTCTTGAGCCGTGAATCTCGGCACGCCAGCTCTTCTGGCAGTTCGTCGCCACGAAAATCAGGACCAAACTCGACGTCTTCCGCAGCATCTTCTTGTTTCGCAAGAGCGGTGATAGCCCGAATCTCTCGACGGAGCTGTTTCTCCGTTTTCTTCATACGCTCGTAGCTCATCGCCTTGTGCTTGCTGGCATTCGCCTTGACCTTCGTTCCATCCAGAATCAACGTCCCAAGCTTGACCAAACCCACTTCTTGAGCCAGACGCACGACTTGGACGAATACAGATCGAAACTGGGACAAATGGTCACAACGGAAATCACTGATCGTCCGGTGTGCCGGGAAATTGCCTCCGCTCAAATAACGGTATGCGACATCCTCTTCCAGCTTCTTCGCGATCCCACGAGACGAAAACGTCCCTGTCGCATAGCCGTAGATCAGAACCTTCAGCATCATTCGAGGATCGAATCGTCGGTTCCGACGTCCATCGCCCTCGTAGCGCTCGTAGAAAGCACGCACATCCATCGCCTCCACCGTATCCGAGATGAAAAACGAAGGATGACCCTCCGGAAGCCAGTCTCGTGGATTCGACGGAAACAAACTCGATTGGTCAGGACTGTACGGACGGAAACTCGTTCCCATAACTTCAAAAACGCTCATTCACCCGATTTCGTTCCTGCCGCGCAAACTCCTAGTCCAACTTGGCGGCTTTTGCGGCCGCTTCGGCGGCTTCGTCGTCGAGGAAGGCGGGCAACCGAACCGTGAACGTCGAGCCCTCGCCGTAGACGCTCGTGACGGCGACGTCGCCTCCCATCATCCGGCAGAAGCGGCGGGAGATGGTCAAGCCGAGGCCGGTGCCCCCGTACTTGCGCGTCGTGGACGAGTCGGCCTGCGTGAACGGTTGGAACAGCTTGGCCACCTGCTCCTCGGTCATGCCGATCCCCGCGTCCTTGACGGCGAACGAGACCACATCTCCGTCGGGGCTCGGCTCGCGTCGCACCCTCAACCAGATCTCTGCTTCGGAGGAGAACTTGGCGGCGTTCGAGAGCAGGTTGAGCAGCACCTGGCGCAGCCGCGTCACGTCCGAGGTCATCTGGCCGATGTCCTCGCTGGCGTGGACGATGAGGGTGTTCGAGTTCTTCTCCATCATCGGCTGGATCGTGCTCTCGACGTCCCGCAGGAGGGCGTTGGTGTCGAACGCCTCGACGTGAATCGTCATCTTGCCGGCCTCGATCTTCGAGAGGTGGAGGACGTCGTTGATGAGTCCGAGCAGGTGCTTGCCGGCCGAGTGGATCTTGATGAGGTCGGGAACCAGATCCTCCTGACCGATGTCCTCGCACTCCTCCTGGAGCATCTCGCTGTAGCCGATGACGGCGTTGAGCGGCGTGCGTAGCTCGTGGCTCATGTTGGCGAGAAACGCGCTCTTCGTCTCGTTGGCCTCTTCGGCCTTGTCGCGCGCGACGGTGAGCGCGATGTCGCGCTTCTGGATCTGCTCCAGCATCGCGTTGAACGCCTCGATGAGATCTCCCAGCTCGTCGTTTCCGTGCTTCTTGGCGCGGAGCGTGAAGTCTTCCTCTCGGGAGACCTGTCCTGCGACCTCGACGAGGTGCAGAATCGGCTCCGATACGAGTCGGTTGAGCTTCGACGACAGCAAGATCGCCACGCCCGTAGCGCCGAGCATGATCAGGATCGTCGCCCCCACCATCGTCCAGAAGCGGGTGCGGAGCTCCCCCGTGTCGAACTCGAGGTAGAGCGAACCGGCCAGGGTCCCCTCCATGGCAATCAGCCGCGACATCAAGAGCCGTCTGGGCAGGAACGTGTAGGCGTCGCCCTCGAGCACGAGCGGCTCGAGGGCTTCGCTGGTCGTGTCGGGCCGCTGGTACGAGGCGAACAGCGCCCCGTCCGTGGTCAGCAGGCGCGCCGAGCGCACGTTGGGCGTCGCCCGGAGCGACGAAAGGACCTGAGTCGCGGGCTCCTGCTCGTTGAACAACAGGTACGTCGACGTGTTGATCTCGATGATCCTGGCCAGGGCCGCCAGGTTCTCCACCATCCGTGCGCGAAGCGTCCAGATGTCGTAGGAAATGAAGGCGCCAGCAGTCAGGATGAAGACGACGCTCGTCGTCAGCAGGCTGATGACGGTGAGCTTGCGGGTGATCGGGACGTCGCGAAGCATCCTGAGCATCCTGAACGGTGCGGCTCCACGGTCCCGTCGATGGCCGCGGCGATCCGGCCCTTCCCAGGCCATGCTCGCGGGCGCAGCGGGTCCGGCGTCGGACAAGGCGGAAGTCGCGGGTGGAGCGGGCGTGACCTCGCTCGTCACGCGGGCGCCCTGACGGGACGGGGCATCATCGGGCCCCAAGGATAGCGCAGTTGCAGCCGTGCGGTGAGTGGTGACCCTGGCGCAAATTGGCTATCCGGCGGCCTCGAATGAGCTCCAAGGTGCGGGCCGCCAAGGGCCACCGCGGTCCGAAAATCCTTCTGCTCACCTTGCTGGTGACCGGGGCCGCCGCGGCGGTTGACGCGACCATCATCATCAAGAAGAAGGGGCGCAGCGCCGTGCTGGCCCGGGCCCTCGCTGAGGAGATCGGGAGCGGGGCCCGGATCGTGGAGCTCTCGGGTGACGCCCTCGCCGACTCTGCCCTCGTGGCTCGCGAGTCCGACGGTTCCGGCGTGCTCTTCACGATCGGCCCGGATGCGACGGAGCTCGCCGGCGAGCAGAAGGGCCCGGGTGTCGTCTCGATCGGAGTGCCCAACCCCGCGCGCGTCAAGGCGGCCGGCGCATACATCTCGATGTACCCGAGGCTAGACAGAGTCTTCGAATACCTGAAGACGGAGCTCGGTACGGGAAGGGCGGGTCTGCTCTTCAGCCCCGGGGAGAACCGCGACGTGGCCGTGGCGTTCTTGCGGGCCGGCCAGGCCGCCGGGAATCGCCGTCGAGGCGATCACCGTCTCCTCTCGAGGTGAGCTCGCCCGGAAACTCAGGGGTCAGCTGGAGAAGATCGATGTCCTGTTGCTCGCCATAGATCCCGTGATTCTCACCGAGCGGAACCTGAGCTTCATCGTCAAGGAGACGCAGCGGGCGAAAAAGGTGACCGTCGGCTTCCTCGAGGGCGTGATTCGCGTCGGGGTGACCGTCAGCATCATCGCGCCGCCCGAAGCGATCGCCGCCGCGGGCCCGGGTCAAGGTAGGCAAGAAGCGTGTCGACGTCGAAGGCGCGATCGTCATCGTTTCGAGCGAAGCGGCAAGATCCTTGGGAATGGACCCGGAGGCGATGGGTGCGGATATCGTTCGCTGAGGTCGGTGCGCTGATCGGGCTCCTGGCCCTTTCGAGCCCGGCGTCTGCCCAGGAGGAGTGGGAGTTCTTCGAAGAGGTCTCCGACTACTTCTCGCAGCAGACGATCGGGGGCGTGTCGAAGCACGCGGAGGCTCCGACCGAAACGCCCGCGACGGTCACGATCATCGACCGGTAAAGCGGACCCGGTTTTCTTGGACACGAAACTAGGGAAAGTCATCTTGTTCAAGGAGACTCGATCGATGAAGCAGGTCAGGCGCAAGAGGTCTGAGAGGAAGAAGGGAGTGGGCGAGACGGAGGGAGCCCGGAGGGCGGCCGGAGTTTCGCCCACCGGCGGCGCGGTGGTGGGCGCCTTGGGTCCCGGGCAGCGTTGGAGCGTGGTGCGCAAGCGGGAGGTCGCACTGCGGCTGCTGCGCGGGGAGTCACTCGAAGCGCTGTCTCGTGAGCTGTCCGTGGAGATGCACCGGCTGCAGCGCTGGCGTGATCAAGCCATGGCCGGGATCGACGAGTCGCTGCGGGAGCGCAATGGCGACCCGCTGAAGGTGGAGCTGGACGCGGCGGTCAAGCGGGTGGGCGAGCTCAGCATGGAGAACGAGCTGTTGCGGAAGAAGATCGGGGCGGCCCGCCCTTTGGCCTTCGGGAGGTCGCGGCGATGAGTGCGGCGATCTCCCCTGCGACAGGCCGGGCCTACGGGGTGGAGCGGGTATGCCGGGTGTGGAAGCTGGCCCGCTCGAGCTACTACTCCCAGCTCGGCGAGGCGGCTCCCGAGATGGTCCGCGCTGGCCGACGTGGTCCCAAGCCCAAGGTGTCTGACGAGGAGCTGTTGCGGCTGATCCGAGAGGACCTGGCGGCCTCGCCGTTCGTAGGAGAAGGACATCGCAAGGTCTGGGCGCGGCTCAAGGTGCTGCGCCAGGTGCGCGTGTCGCGCAAGCGGGTGCTGCGGATCATGCGTGAGCACCACCTGCTGTCGCCGCGTCGGGTACGCCAGGGCGAGGGGCTGCTCCACGAGGGGACGATCACAACCGATGCGCCCAACCTGATGTGGGGGACGGACGGGGCGAGAGTTCTCACGGCAAAGGACGGCTGGGGCTGGATCTTCGTCGGCGTCGAGCACTTCAACAGCGAGTGCGTCGGCTACCACGTGTGCAAGAAGGGGACGCGCTACGAGGCCCTCCAGCCCATCGCCATGGGGCTGACGCAGCTCTTCGGCTCGGTCGAGGCGGGTGTGGCTCGTGGCCTCGAGCTGCGCATGGACCACGGGACGCAGTACCTCTCGGACCACTTCCTCAACCAGCTGCGTTTCTGGGGCATCACGCCCAGCTTCGCCTTCGTCGAACAGCCGCAGACCAACGGAGTGGCCGAGCGTTTCATCCGGACTCTCAAGGAACAGATCATTCATGGCCGCGTCTTCCACACCCTCGAGGAGGTGCGCCAGGCCGTGGCTGCCTTCGTCAAGCGCTACAACCAGCAGTGGCGCGTCGAGAAGCTGGGATTCCTCACCCCGCGCGAGGCCCGCGACCAGCACGGCCAGGGAAAGGCCGCGTGAACCTCGAGGTCATCAAAGAGGGGCTACCCCAGGTATGGACTCACCCCGCCGCGTCGATCCTGGGGCATCCTCGTGCGTCGTCGGGATCGTCTGCCAAACGAACCCGAGATCGTCAAACTGGTGTCCAAGAAACCGGGCGCGGTACACGATCATCGACCGGGAAGAGATCGATCGATACGGCTTCAGGACGCTCTCCGACGTATGGCCTTTGCGTCGCTGGGCAACTTCGTCCAGTACGACCGCCGTTACGACCTGCTCGGTACCCGTGGCCAATTCTTCTTCGAGGACTTCAATACCCGCATTCTCGTGATGGTGAACGGCCACTCCGTCAACAAGCCCTGGGCTAATTTCGGCGGCATCGGTAGAGAGATGCTCGTGCCGATGGATCTCGTCGAGCGCATCGAGATCGTCTACGGACCCTCGTCGCTCCTTTACGGAGGCTACAGTCTCTTCGGCATCGTCAACGTCGTCACCCGCAATGGCGCGACCATGCCGGGGAGCAACGTCCGGCTCAGCGCAGGTAGCTGGGAGACCTTCGAGGGCGTGGGCACGTGGGGCGTCTCGGGACTCACCAATCCCGAAGAGGGCGAGCCTACTCAGTGGAGCCTGCTGGCCTCGGCCGGCTACTACGACACGAGTGGGGAGAACCTCGACCTGCCCACGTGGGACGTAACGGATACTGGCGCTTACGAGGGCACCGACCTGGAGGGCAGCCAGATCTGGGGAGGGCCGCAGTCCGGAACGGACTTCGAGCGTGCGCCCTACGCGTTCGTCCACGCGTCCTACGGCGGTTTCCAGGCGATGGCCCGGATTGGCTACCGAAAGCGGGGAGAGCCGTTCGCCCCCTACTTCGCGCTCTACGGCCGCGACGATCAGCACATCCGAGACGGGCGCGCCTACCTCGACCTGCGCTGGGACAAGAAGATCAACCCGAGCTTCGATCTATCGGTGCGGGCGTTCCACGACACGTACAGCTACGACGAGCAGGATCCTTACGCAGACAGCTTCACGTACATGGACGTAGCGCCCGAAGAGCGCGGCTACTACTTCACGCTGGGCGTGGACGATCGTGACACCGGGAGCTACAAGAAGGGGACTTTCTTCCTCACCGCAGGCGGTGAGTACCGCCACCGGACGCTGATGCAGCGCCAGGGAAATCGTTTCTTCGACGGCAGCCCGGCGCCAGTGGGCCCCGCTTTGCCGGGCTCGATCGAAGAGGAGCAGAGCGGCGAGTTCGCGGTCGCCTACGCGCAAGGCGAGTGGCGCCCGCACGAGAAGTTCTCCTTCGTCCTGGGAGGCAACTATGCCCACACGACGCCCGGCGGGAGCAAGGCGCAGCCGCGCGTCGCGGGGATCTTCAAACCGCAGTCCGCGCTGTCGATCAAGGCCCTCTACGGACGCGGGTTCCGGCCTCCGTCGCTGTTCGAGGGTCGGTATCGGGATTTCCTGAACCAGGTCGACAACCCCGCCCTCAAGTCGGAGGAGATCGAGTCGGCGGAGCTCTCGATCATGTGGAACGCGACGAGGCGGCTCAGCCTCCAGGGCTACGCGTTCGAGAGCCACCTCACGGGCCTGATCCGGGGCGTGACGATCGCTGACCCAGGCGAGGTCCAGGGGGGGTCGGCACGCGCCCTCGCGATCCGCTGACGCCGGAGCAGATCGCCGAGGGTGGAATGCTCCAGTATCAGTCTGCGGGCGACGTCGACTCCTGGGGGATCGGTGCTTCGCTCCGTTACCGCACGCCGACGCTGCAGGCGTACACGAACCTCACCTACGCCGATTCGAAGCTCCTCAAGGCCGGCGGGGAGATCGCGCCGCCGTCCGTGTCGAACTGGCTCGCGAATCTGGGGGTCTCCTACGTAACGGGCGACTGGACGACGAGCCTCTGGGGCCGCTACGTCGGATCCCAGAGAATCGACCAGTCCTTCGTGGGGCACCCGTACGGGACGGAGGACGCTGGCGACTTCTTCGAGGCGAATTTGCGCGTTCGATACAGCACGTTCCTCAAGCTTCCGATGACGTTCCAGCTCGACGTCCGCAACCTGTTCGAAACGAAGGGGGAGTTCGCCGCGAGCACCGTCTACTCGATCCCGCGCCTTCCTATCGAAGGCCGCCGAGCACTGCTCGGGATCGAGGTCGCTTTCTGAACCCGCCCCAGGGGACCACAGCGGACCCGGGCCCCGGCGATGACGAGGATCGGCTGCGCCTTGCACCCTGCGCTCGTCACGGCGCGCTCGTTCGAGCCGTCGATCTGGTCGAGCGCTCGCTGGACGAAGTCGGCTCGCTGCGTGTCGCGCCGGCCACCCTCGACCCGGCCGCGCTGCGCCGGCTACTGAGCGATATCGAACCACAGCGCGCTGCCATGAGCCGCTATTTGAAACCGGGAAAAAGAAGCCGTAAGCTCGCGAGCCCCCGTCCCATAGAGCCTTAAACAGAATGCTCAGCCGAGAGATGGTCGCCGACTTCAGGTCCGCCAAATGGTCGGATCCGGCCAACATTGGGAGATTCGTATCCTCGGTTGGGGCAGTCGAGACTGCGGACGTCATCAAGCTATTGGGCGTCCTGAGCGAACGTGGTCTCTCGTCCGACGTGCCGAGGCAGCAGATGCGTTTCGTTGCGTTCGAGCGGATCGCGGGAGGTGTGGCGGACAAAGCGCTCTTCGGCCAATACGTTCGCGCTCTCGAAAGCGGTACGCCGCCGGTACGGGACGTCCTCGTGAAGCTGATCCCGGGCGTCAACGATGTCGCGGGTCATCCGCGTCTTTGCGAGCTGCTCAAGTCTCGGGACGAGGAGGTTTGCAAGGCGGCCTCTCGGGCCCTGAGCACGGTCGGCCGCAAGTCAGTCGCGGATCTGCTCGGCGACTGGATGGGGAATCCCAAGTTCTCCGGGCGCCGCGAGGCGATCGATACGATCGTCCAGCTGCCCGGCGGACTCCCCGCGCTGGCTGGAGTGTTCGCAGTCGGTAGTCCGGCCGAGAAACGCCACTGCCTGAGGTACCTCACCGACCCGAAGCTGGGGCAAAAGAACCCCCGCGGCACCGTCGAGTCTCTGCGCCCCGCCCTCGACGACTCGAACGACGAGTTGGCCGCCCCAGGCGATCGCCGCCTTCGCGGCTTTGTGCGACGAACCTCAGTATTTCGGAGACCTGGCCCGCTTCCTCGACTCGGAACGCCCCCGACTCGTGGCCGCAGCCATCCGGGGGCTGGCTCGACACGCGAGCCCTCGCACGGTTTCGGCTCTCGAGCGCAAGCTGCGCGAGGGGCCACACTCGGTTCGCCTCGTCGTCATCGAGACCCTGGAGAAGATCGGGAGCGACGACATCCTCTCTCCTCTCGTCGACGCCTTGTCGCACCAGAGCCCCGTGATTCGCAACATCGCGACGGAAGCTCTCCACAGGCTCAGCCAGGCCGGCAAGCTGACCCTCCACCGAACCATCATTTTCCTGCTTCGAAGCCGCGACATCTCGCTGCGGAGGATCGCCGCCGACCTGGCGTCCTCGGTCAAGGATCCGGCAGGCGAGCTCTGGCCCAAGCTGATCGAGTACCTGCGGGACGAGGACTGGTGGGTGCGCGAACGCGTCATAGACGCCTTGCTCGAGATTGCGGGCCCAGAGCTGTCGCCGTTCATCGCTGACTTCCTCCAGGATCCCTCCGACGTCGTGCGGCGCTTTGCATGTGAGGTCTTCGCGCGCCTCAAAGATCCGATGACGCTCGGAACGCTCGTACGCGTCGCGAGGGAGGATGCCGATTGGTGGGTCCGAGAACGGGCGATCGAGGCGATCGCCGCCCTGCGCGACCCACGAGCCGTGCCCCACATCCTCGACATCATGCAGAAGGATGTCGACATGCAGGTCTGCTGCCTCAAGGCCTTGACCGAGATGAAGGCCAAGGAGGCTGGCCCGAAGATCGCCACGTTGGCGCCCGAGGCCAACGAGGATGTCCGGTTGATGATCATCCAGGCCCTGGCAGCCCAGGACCTGTTGACGCAGTGGAACGTGGCCCTGCAATCGGGCATCCAGGATTCTCTCTCCAACCTCTCGACCCTCGACACGTTTCTGCTGGCCTGCGCGCGGCACGAGGGTGACGACCTGATCCTGGCACCCGGTCGTCGGCCCTACGTCAAGAAGTTGGGGAAGGTGTTCCCGCTCGGCAAGCGCACCTTCTCCGCCAAGGAGGTGCAGGCGACGATCACCCAGCACCTCTCTGCCGTCCAGCTCGAGGCGCTCAAGGAGCTTCGAGAGGTCGACTTTTCCTACGAGGTGCCGGGCCGGGGGGACCGGTTCCGCGCCAACGTCTTTCAGCAGAGGGGCGGCCTCGCCGCGGTGTTTCGGATCGTCAAGGGCGATCTGGTCAGCATCGAGAAGCTCGGTCTGCCGGAGACCGTCCAGAGGTTCGCGGACTACCCCAATGGCCTGGTCGTCGTCGGTGGGCCGACGGGCTCCGGCAAGTCGACGACACTCGCCGCGCTCATCGACCACATCAGCGCCACATCGGGTCGCCACATCGTCAGCATTGAGGACCCGATCGAGATCGTGCATCGGAAGCGACAGAAAGGGCTCGTCAACCAGAGGGAGCTGGGTAGCCACACCGAGACCGGCGGGACGGCACTTCGCGCGACGTTGCGGCAGGACCCGGACGTCATCCTGGTGGGGGAGATGCGCGACTTCGAGACGATCTCCTTTGCCGTCACGGCAGCGGAGACCGGGCACCTCGTCTTTGGGACGGTCCACACCGTCTCCGTCGACAGCACCGTGGACCGCATGGTCAATGCCTTTCCCCCCGGCCAACGATCACAAGTGCGCACGATGCTCGCCGACAGCCTGCGCGCGGTCCTGTGTCAACTCCTGCTACCGAAGAAGGACGGCCATGGGCGCGTGCTCGTCGCTGAGGTGATGCTCAACAGCGATGCCGTCTCCAACTTGATCCGCAAGGGGAAGAGCCACCAGATCTCTTCTGTCCTGACGACCTCACGGGAGATGGGCATGCAGTCGATGGACAGCCAGCTCAAGCGCGTCTTCGAGCAGGGGCTGATCTCGGCGGAGGAAGCCTACATGCGGGCCGCGAGCAAGAAGGATTTCGAAGAGCTCTTCGAGAAGGAGCGCGAGTCGGCGCAGCCGCGCGTCGCGGTGAAGCGTGGCTAGGATCGACTCGTTTCTGCGGCTCGTAGTCGACCAGAAGGCCAGCGATCTGCATCTGGCTGCGGGAAGCGTGCCCATCATCCGCCACAACGGCGACCTGATCCCGCTCCCCTTTCGCCTGCTCACGTCCCTCGAAACCGAGCGATTGGTCAACGAAGTCCTGACGCCCGAGTTTCAGAAGCGGCTCGTTGTGAGGAATGATCTCGATTTCGTCTACGAGCTGCCGGGTGTCGCGCGCTTCCGCGGCGACGCCTTCATGCAAAACGCAGGACTGGCCGCCGTGTTCCGGGTGATTCCCCACGAGATCCCGACTCTCGACAAGCTCGGCATTTCGAGTCAGACCGAACGCTTCACGCTCACAGCAATGGTCTGGTGCTGGTCACGGGCCCGACCGGCTCGGGGAAGTCGACGACGATGGCCGCGATGGTTCACGAAATCAACAGGCGGGACCAGAAGCACATCATCACGCTCGAGGATCCCGTCGAGTTCGTTCACAGCCCGATCAAGAGCGCGATCACGCAGCGCCAGGTTGGACGGCACACCAACAGCTTCGCCGACGCTCTCCGGGCTGCGCTCCGTGAGTCGCCCGATGTGCTCGTCGTTGGGGAGCTTCGCGACCTCGAATCCGTTTCGCTCGCGCTCTCGGCGGCGGAGACCGGCGTGCTCGTGATCGCGACGCTTCACACCAACTCGGCCGTCAAATCGATCTACCGCATCGTCGACATCATGCCCGACGAGGAGCAGGACCAGATGAGGGCCGTGCTCTCGGTGCTGCTGCGCGGCGTGATCTCCCAGCGGCTCGTCAAACGGCGCGACGGCGACGCTCGCCTCGCCGTTCTCGAGGTGCTGCTGCAAGACGTGGGCATCTCGAACATGATCCGCGAGAACAAGCTGCATCAGCTCGAGGCGCACCTTCAGTCGATGAACCCGCAGCAAACGGGCATGCAGAGCCTCGATCGCTGTCTCACCGGGTGCCTCAGGCAGGTTTGATCGAGCCGGATGAGGCCCTGCTGGTTGCGGCCCACCCGGAGCAGCTGCGCACGTCGATTCGCGAGATCGCTGCCGCGCAGGCGGCCGGCGACGGTGAGCGATAGCGCGCCCGCGTCGCCGTTGTTGGCGCCATGAGTGAGGACGCGCGAGAAGCGGCCGCCGCGAAGCCACGACGCCTACCGGCGGGCAGCCCGAGTGGCGATCGGGCTCGCGCGCGAGCTGAAGCAGCTGGACATCAGATTGGAGAACTTCCTCGCCCCGTTCATCTCGGCGGGCCCGCAGAACGCCGCCGACATGTCGGCCTTCTACGAGTTGGCCGAGCACTATCTCGGCCTCGGGTTTCCCGAGAATGCGGAGGAGGCGTTCGGCAAGCTGGTGGAGGAGGATCCCAGATACCGGGACGCGAGGGCGCGTCTCTCGGAGTTGCTCGCCAAGCGGGCCTCGAGCAGGCGGGGATCCGACGCGGCTCTGACCGTAGACGAGGCATTCTGGAGCCCGGACAGCCAGCGCGCCACGCGCCATCCGCACCTTCCCCTGCCGGAGCTTCCCGATCTTTCCGGCTTCCTGGTCGACGAGGACGGCAGGCCCGCCACGTCGCGGCGGCGGGAAATCGCGGTCAGCCCCTCAGAGACGGAGGGGCTCGTCGCCGATCCTGCTCCGACGAACCGACCCACACCGAGCGCCCGGCCCGTCAGCGTCCAGTCTCTGCCTGGAACCACGCTCGCAGAGCGGTACCGAATCGAGGAGATGGTGGGCGACGGCGGCATGGCGACTGTCTTCCGCGCCACGGACCTCGAGCTGGACGAGTCGCTGGCGATCAAGGTCTTCAGCGACACGAGCGACGCGGACTCGCTCAGCCGGTTTCGCCAGGAGCTGAAGCTGGCGCGCCGGCTGGTCCACCCCAACATCGTGCGCCTCTACGACATTGGCGTGGGCGACGGGCTCCGCTACATCACCATGGAGTTGCTGGTCGGGCACACGCTGGGTGAGGAGCTCGGCCAACCGATGGACCCCAGGAGAGGGCTCGACTATCTGATCCAGGCGGCGATGGGGTTGCAGGTGGCGCACGAAAACGGTGTGATTCACCGCGATGTGAAGCCGGACAACTTCTTCGTGACGAAGGAAGGTCGCGTCAAGGTCATGGATTTCGGAATCGCCAAGCAGCAGGCGGCGCCCGGGATCACGAGGGTCGGGACGATCGCCGGGACGCCGCAGTACATGTCGCCCGAGCAGATCAACAACTTCGCCAAAGTCTCTGTGGGCACCGACCTCTACGCTATCGGCGTCATCGCGTACGAGATGTTCACGGGGCGGCTGCCTTTCGACGAGGAAGATCTGATGCCGCTGCTGATGATGCACCTGCAGGACGAGCCGAAGCCCCCTCGCCAGATCACTCCGGAGCTCCCGGAGGAGCTGGAGAAGATCGTTCTCAAGCTGCTTCGCAAGGACCCACTCACGCGGTACCGAAGCTGTCGCGACCTCGCCGAGGCACTGAGAGGAGTCGTCGCGGCTCTGTGATCTGGCGCGCACGCCGAAGCCACGCCCAGCGCTTTGCTAGCATGAGGAGCAGGGTGAGAGTCAGAGAATGGCGGGCACACTAGTCAGCCTCCTGTCCGAGCAGCACGCAGAAGCGATAGAGACGCTGGTGCGCAACATCGCCGATGCTGTGGGTGCGGCGAGCTGCCGGCTCGCGCTGATCGACCCTCGGTCCAAGCAGCTCGTCGTGGCGGCTGCCTTCGGCGATCAGCGGGACGAAGCGGGCGCAGAGGAGTCTGACACCTCGATAACGGTCGCCCTGAATCACGAGGGACACTCCCTCGGCATGCTGACCGCCGAGCCCCGGGCCGGCATCGATCCTGGCGACTTCCGCGAGAACGTCGACTGGGTGTCGGACATCGCCGCCCAGACCGTCCAGATTCTCGAGGAGCTCGCCGGCGAGCGCGACAATCGCGTCCTCCTCGAGAGTTTCAACGAGGTCGCGCGAGCGCTCGTCGCGACGTCGAACGAGCCCGCCGCACTGATGACGATGCTCGACCAGCTGTGGCGGGTGATTCGCTACGACGCGGGGGTGGTCGCGTTGCTCGACGATGGCGTCCTCGACGTGGCGATGGCTCGCGGAGCGAAACCAGGGAATCGGGTGATCATGTCCGAGGTCGGCGGCCTCGAGGCCGCGCTCGGCTCGCGCAAGCCGGTGCCGCTCGAGAGGCCTCACGGGGTGCTTCCGGCCTTCGGCCTGCCCGCGGTCGATGCCGCGGTCCTGGCTCCGCTGATTGCCAAGGAGCTCACTGTCAGCGCCTTCGTTCTCGCCTTTCGCAAGAAGGACGACGTCGGCGAGCGGCAGACCAAGCTGCTGAGGAGGTTTGCAGAGCACGCTGGCCTTTTCGTGGATGCGGAGCGTTTGCTTCACCGGGAGAGGAGCGCTCGCGGCCGGGCTGCCGCCCTCGCCAGAGTCTCTCGCATCGTAGCCATGAAGGCAGAGCGCAGCGAGCTGATGCAGACCGCCACCGAGCAGATGCTGGAGTTCTCGGGCGCCGATCGAGCCATCCTCTACACGGGGCACCCGCGGAATGCGATCTTGATTCCCAAGGCCGTGGCGGGCGTCGAGCCGCGCGAAGAGGAGCGGGCCTTCGGGTTGCGGTTGAATCTGGAGGACGAAAATCTAGCTCCCCTCGTCCAGGATCAGGCCCCGGTGCTCCTCGAGCAATGGGAGGGCATGAAGAATGCCACGCCCTTCGCCAAAGACCACGTCGCTGCTGCTGGTCCCCATGGTCTCGCGCGACGTGCTCACGGGCGCCTTCGCGCTCGCGAAGCTCGAGACGCCGAGACACTTCGACGGCATCCAGATCGAGCTTCTGCACTCCGTTGCGCAACAGTTCACCCTGGGTCTCGAGAACGCGCGCCTGCTCTCGGAGCTGGCCAGGATGGCGACGACTGACGAGATGACCCAGCTCGCCAATCGCCGCAGCTTCATGGAGCTTGCGGGCGACTGGCTGCGGGAGGCCGGCTCGAAGGACGAGTCGCTCTCGATCCTGCTGCTCGATATGGATCACTTGAAGAGGATCAACGATACGCACGGCCACGCGATTGGAGATGCGGCCATCGAGCACGTCGCGGCCGCGCTGCGCAAGAGGCGCAGCGAGCGGGAGCTGCCGGCCCGCCTCGGAGGCGAGGAGTTCGCCGTGGCGCTACGATGCGCGAGCATCGACGACGGCCACGTGGCGGCCGAAGAGATACGGGGGCACCTCGGGAACTCCTTTTTGCCAGAGGTGGGCATGGTGACGGCCTCGTTTGGCGTCGCGGCCTTTCCAGCCGACGGGACGACAGCCTCGGAGCTGCTGAAGGCGGCCGACGGGCGGCTCTACAAGGCCAAGGCGGGCGGTCGCAACCAGGTGTGCTCCAGCTCACTGCCCGAGACGATCCCTCCCACGCCCGGCGAGATGGCCGAAACGCCCGCTAAGACTGCAGCCACAGAGGCACAGAGGCACGGAGAACGGCGAGGGCAGCGTCATTCTGAGTGCCCGCTCGTCTCCGCCTGGAGCGAAGAATCCGTCTGCTCCTCGTCTTTCGACACCAGAGGAGTGATCTCACCTCGGTGGCTCCTTCGACTCGGCATCTTCGGCGGCACTCGCTCAGGATGACGATTCCTTGGCTCGAGTGACCGCGACAAGTCTCGATCAGGGCGATCCGTCCAGCCTGAGCGAGGAGTGCCGCGCAGGGCAGGCCTCTTTGGTGAATGTGATACCAGGAGCAGCGGTTGAACCGCTGCTCCTCAGCGTGGGCTGCCCCGTAGCGGTACCCGAGCGATCAGCGCAGCGCGTCTTCTAGGGCGACGGCCGCGTCGGTGCCGGCGTCGCGGTACTTCACTATCACTGGCGTATGGAGCTGCAAGCCGTGTTGCCCGGCGAACTCGCCGCGGGCGGGCCGGCTTCCCGGCACCACAACCGCGCGTGCGGGAATCGTGAGCGGCTTCGCCGCCGAGCCCTCGAGGATCGACTCGTTGACGAGGTCGAAGACCCGGGTCGACCGGGTCAGGACCGTGCCGGCGGCGAGCACCGCTCCCTTCCCGACGATGCTTCCCTCGAAGACGCCGCACATCCCGCCGACCAGGACGTCGTCCTCGACGATCACGGGCATCGCTCCGATGGGCTCGAGCACACCGCCGATCTGGGCGGCAGCCGAGAGGTGAACGCGTTTCCCAACCTGAGCACACGATCCGACGAGGGCGTGGGAATCGATCATCGAGGCGTCGTCCACGTAGGCGCCGATGTTCACGTACATGGGGGGCATGCAGACGACTCCCTTGCCGAGGTAGGCGCCGTCGCGTATCGCCGACCCTCCGGGAACGACGCGAACCTGGTCCTTGAGGCTCAATCGCCGCAATGGGAGGTTGTGCTTGTCGACGAACGGACTCTCGACTCCCGACGGGATCTCCGTGGCGCGGCCAAGTCGAAATCCGACGAGGATTCCCTGCTTGATCCAGGCCTGCACCTCCCAGCCGCCCTCGACGGGCACGGCAGCGCGGACCTTGCCTGCAGACAGCAGGTCGCGAAGCTCGTGGAACACGAGTCCAGCGTCCTCTGGCAGCTCCTCGGCCGGCAGCGCGTAGAGCCGCTCGATCTCTTTCCGGAGTGCGTCGATCTCTCGAGCCAACGCTTCTACCTCCCCGGCTCGGGAAGCAACCCGGCCTTGGTCAACGCCCTCTTCAACGGCTCTCGAGAGGCCTCGGTGAGGGGTACGAGAGGCAGTCGATAGGATTCCTCGACGAGCCCCAGCATCGCCATCGCGGCTTTCACGGGGATCGGGCTCGACTCGATGAAGTTGGCATTCATGAGGTCGATCAACGTGTAGTGAATGCGACGCGCGTCGTCGAAGCGGCCCTCGAGCCCGGCGCGCACGAGATCGCTCATCTGCTTCGGTGCTTCGTTGCCTGCGACCGAAATGAGGCCGTCCGCACCGATGCTCAGCAGGGGCAGCGTGAGATTGTCCTCGCCGGACAGGACGCGGAAGCCGTCGGGGGTGCCTCGCACGATCTCCATCGCCTGGAGCAGATCGCCGGAAGCCTCCTTCACCGCACACACGTTGCCGTGCTCGGCCAACCGGGCGACGGTCGCAGGCTTCATGTTGGCGCCGGTGCGGCCAGGGACGTTGTACAGGATGATCGGCTTGTCCACGGCCTCGGCGATCGTCGAGAAGTGGCGAACCAGCCCTTCCTGGGTGGGCTTGTTGTAGTAGGGCACGACGGACAGGATCGCATCCGCGCCGGCCGCCACCATTCGCCTGGCCATCATCACCACGTTCGCCGTCGCGTTGCCACCGGCGCCAGCGATCACAGGCACGCGGCCGGCGGCGCCTTCGCGGACGAGCTCGACGACGCGAACCTGTTCGTCGCCGCTCATCGTCACGCTCTCGCCGGTGGTGCCGCAGGGCACCAGCCCCTCGACGCCCCCCTCGATCTGGCGTTCGGCGAGGCCCTTGATCCGCGCCGGATCCAGCTCGCCGGCTTTGTCGAAGGGTGTGATCAGGGCCGTGAACGTTCCACGCCAGTCGCCGCTCATGCTTCCGCGTCTCCTCCCAGGATGCTGGAGAACTCGAACAGACCCTTCTTGTCCCGAATCCACTCCGCGGCGTGGAGGGCCCCGCTCGCGAAGCCATCGCGACCGTGGGCCACGTGGCTCAGCGTGACGTTGTCGACCGGGCTGTCGAAGCCGACCTCGTGTCGGCCGAAGGCGGCGCCGGCTCGCAGGCTCACCACGTGGAGCGCCTCCGGGGCGATTGCTCCCGCGGGCGCCCCGGTCTGGACGCGGGTCTTGCGCGGGTTTGCCGCGACGACGGCCTCGGCGAGCCGAAGCCCGGTGCCGCTGGGTGCGTCGCGCTTCGCGACGTGGTGATGCTCGCTGACGTAGGGGTCGTACTCGGCGAAGCGGCTGAACAACTTCGCCGCATGCGCGCTGATGCTCATGAAGAGGTTCGCGCCGATCGAGAAGTTGGCCCCGTAGACGACGCCAGTGCCGTGCTCTTCGACGGTGCCCCGCAGCTGTTCGAGCCGGTCGTACCAGCCTGTCGTACCCACCGCGCAGGGTACGCCCGCGGCGGCGCAGCGTGCGACGTTGGGCAGGACCGCATCGGGCGTCGTGAAATCGATGGCGACATCGACGCCGGAGAGGGCCGTAGGCGTGAGGGCCGTGCCCTCAGGGTTTGTCTTCGAGTCGAGCGTCAGCACCACCTCGTGACCGCGAGGCGTAGCGAGCGCCGCGACGGCGCGCCCCATTCGGCCGAGACCGAGTAGGGCCAGCTTCATCGAACCTCGTCCGTGCCCGCACCAGCCGCCGAGCCGACCAGCTCGGGATCCGGCTCTCGGCGCAGCAGACCGCGGGCGTAGGCGAGCTCCGCGTTCAGGATCGAGCCGCCGGCGGCGCCGCGAACCGTGTTGTGCCCCAGGGCAGTGAACTTGGTTCCGAGCACCCGGCAGGGACGGATCCCCCCTATGTAGACCGCCATACCGCGCTCGCGCTCCGCATCCAGCCTCGGCTGCGGGCGATCGGGCTCGTCGACGACAAGAATCGGCCGGCGTGGAGCGCTGGGTAGCGCCAGGCGCTGGGGCTCGCCGACGAAGTCCGCCAATGCCTTCCGTACCGACTTGATATCGGGAGAGCCCGCCAGCTCGACCGAGATGGACTCGGTATGTCCGTCGATGACCGGCACGCGATTGACCTGTGCCGAGATGATGAACGAGGCCGGCTCGACCGCTGCGTCGCTGAAGCGCCCGAGCATCTTCTGCGTCTCGCTCTCGAGCTTCTCCTCCTCGCCCGCGATGAACGGTATGACATTGCCGTCGATGTCGAGTGCGGAGAGTCCCGGGTACCCGGCGCCGGAGATCGCCTGCATGGTTACGACCATCGCCCGCTGGACACCGAACGCGCGGTGGAGTGGAGCGAGCGCCATCGCCAGGAACGTGGCGGAGCAGTTCGGGTTGGTCGCGATGAAGCCGCCCTTGGGAAAGCCGCGGCTGCGCACCTGACTGTCGATGAGTCCCAGGTGCTCGGGATTCAGCTCCGGGATCAGCAGCGGGACGTCGGATTCCATACGGAAGCTTCGCGCGTTGCTGAAGACCGCGACGCCGGCGCCCGCCCAGCGCGGCTCCGCCAGCTCCGCAACGTCCGCCGACAGGGCCGAGAAGGCCAGATCGACATCGGCGCTCGGCTCCAGGTCGACGACCCCGAGGTCGGCCAGGGAGGCCGGCATCGGCTGCCCCAGCCGCCAGCGGCAAGCCTCGCGATAGGCGCGGCCCGCGGAGCGGCTGGAGGCGGCGAGCCGCGTCACCTCGAACCAGGGGTGCTCTGCGAGCTGCGCGACGAAGCGTTGGCCGACGGCGCCCGTGGCGCCCAGCACGGCGACCTTGAGTGGGCGAACTGTCATCTCATCTCCTGAGTCCCGAGGGCGACACCAATTCGCCGCAGCGTGAAGGATACCAATCGAACGCGCTCACGAGCCCGAACGGGGTGACTCGACGAGCTTTGCATGGAGGAGGCGAACGGTATCATCGAGGTAGGAAGCACCGACCAGCAGGCTGATGCGGAAGCTCGAGGTCGACACGCCGACGACCGTCACGCCCGACTCCGACACGGTTGCGAGGACCGTCCGCAGCGTGTCGAGCGAGCCGTCGATGCCGTTGCCAACGACCGATACGGCGCCGAGCGGTCGCGTGATCTCCACAGCCTCTCCCAGGGCGTCGCGCAGCGTCGCTTCCAGGCCCTCGAAATCGTGGGCATCACGTAGAGAGAGCAGCAGCGACGGTCGCGCCGTGCCGCGCATCTGGATCTCCCGCGCAGCGACGCCCGCCTCGTCGACGAGGGTCGCGAGGCGCGTCAGAGCGCCGATCCCGGGCTTGACACTGAGCAGCGCCAGGTCGGCCTGGCTGGCGACGCCTACGATCCGGCCGGCGTCCGGGGCGTCACGCCTGATCACCGTCTCGGCGCTCGAACCGTCCGTCGCCCGGGCGAAGAGCGCGATCCCCTTGTCCTTGGCGAACTCGACGGCCTGCGCGTTGAGCACCTTGGCGCCGGCCTCGGCGAGCGCCTGCATCTCTTCGTAGGAGAGCCGCGAGAGCCGAACCGCATCCGGCACGACGCGAGGATCGGCCGAGTAGACGCCGTCCACGTCGCTGTAGATTTCGCAGGCCGAAGCCCCGAGAGCAGCGGCGAGAGCCACGCTCGTGGTGTCCGAGCCCCCGCGCCCGAGCGTCGTGACTTCGCGCTTGTAGGAGACACCCTGGTACCCGGCCACGATCACGACGCGTCCCCTCGCCAGCTCGTCCTGTACGCGGACGGGGCGTACCTCGATGATGCGGGCGTTCGTGTGAGCGTCATTCGTGATGATACCGGACTGCGAGCCGGTGAAGCTCACCGCGGGCACGTCGCGGGCGTTGAGCGCCAATGAGAGAAGTGCCATAGAGATCCGCTCGCCCGCCGAGAGCAGCATGTCCAGCTCGCGCCGGGTCGGGTCGTCCGAGATGCTGCGAGCCAGCGCGAGCAGCTCGTCCGTCGTGTCGCCCATCGCGGAAACGACCGCCACGATCGACTGCCCGGACTCGTGGGACTCGGCGATCCGCGCCGCCACGCGCCGGATGCTCTCGACGTCGGCCATCGAAGAGCCGCCGAACTTCTGTACGACGATGCTCACGCGCCTAGTAGCTGTCGACGGGCGGACGGATCTGCGGCGTCAGGCGACCGTGACTTCGGGGCAGAGGTAGACGTCCTGAATCGAGTTGAGGAGCTTGACGCCCTCCTCCATCGGGCGCTGGAACGCCTTGCGGCCCGAGATCAGACCCATGCCGCCGGCGCGCTTGTTGATCACGGCCGTGCGTGTCGCCTCGGCGAAGTCGTTGTCGCTAGAGGCGCCTCCGGAGTTGATCAGTCCGATGCGTCCCATGTAGCAATTGGCCACCTGGTAGCGACACATCTCGATCGGGTGATCCGTGGCCAGCTCCTCGTCGACCCGCTTGTGGGTCTTGGCAAACTTCAAGGCACTGAAGCCGCCGGTGTTCTCCGGCAGCTTCTGCTTGATGATGTCGGCCTCGAGCGTCACGCCGAGGTGGTTGGCCTGACTCGTCATGTCGGCAGCCAGGTGATAGTCCTTGTCCTGGGTCTTGAAGGCGCTGTTGCGAAGGTAGCACCACAGGACCGTGGCCATTCCGAGCTCGTGGGCCTGCTGGAAGGCCTCGCCGACCTCCTGGATCTGCCGGCTCGATTCGGCGGAGCCGAAATAGATCGTGGCCCCGACGGCCACCGCCCCCATGTCCCAGGCCTGGGCGACGCGGCCGAACATCACCTGGTCGTACTTGGCGGGGTACGTGAGCAGCTCGTTGTGATTCACCTTGACGATGAAAGGAATGCGGTGGGCATACCGACGCGAGACGATGCCCAGCACGCCGAGGGTCGAGGCGACCGCGTTGCAGCGACCTTCGATCGCGAGCTTGACGATGTTCGCGGGGTCGAAGTAGGCCGGGTTGGGCGCGAAGGACGCCCCCGCCGTGTGCTCGATGCCCTGGTCAACCGGGAGGATCGATACGTAGCCCGTGCCGCCGAGGCGGCCGGTGTTGATGATCTGCTGCAGGCTGCGAAGCACCTGGATCGGCCGATCGGACCCCGTGAGGGCGCGCTCGACGTGGTCGGGCCCGGGGGCCAGGATGTCTTCTCTCTTAATCGCCTCGCACTGGTGATCGAGGAGGTCTCGGGCGCCGTCGCCGAGAGCTTCCTCGATCTGCTTGATATCCGTCCTCTCCATCACTGCCGTGTCGGCCATCTCACCAGCTCCTCAAATCAATTGACGCGAGTCGCACGCCTCCGCATCTCCTTTGCCAGCTCGGTGACCCGCCCCGCTTCCGGTGCCTGGGGCACGAGCGAGACGTATACCTCCAGGTCGTCCGCCGCGAGGCGGTAGCAGTCCATCGCGGCGTACAAGAGCCCCCGGTCGCGGAGGTCCTCACCACTGTACGGGTTGAGATCGAGCAACAATTCCGTGGTCCGGAGCGCTCGCCGCTGATCCAACGCCTTCATGTAGAGCGCTTTCAGGTTGCGGAGGGTGCGGGCCAGGATGTGCTTTCGGTCGACGGGGAAGAGCATGCTCGGATCGACCTTGACGCGCCCTCCGTAGAGTCCGTTGAGCCGCTCCTGGCAATCCGCCTCCGTCATCTCGGTGCCGCCGTAGAACGGATCGAGCAGCGTCCGACCCTCGGAGCCCTCCACCTGAATGATGAAGTGCCCCGGCAGCCCGACACCGGCGACCGACAGACCGGCTCGTCTCGCCACCTCGATACACACCGTCGAGAGGGTGATCGGAATCCCGGTTCGTCTGTCGAGAACGTCGTTGAGGAAGCTGTTCCTCGGATCGTAGTAGTCGTCCTTGTTGCCCTTGAAACCCAGCTCGGTGAAGAAAAACTGTCCCAGCAGCGAAGCGATCGGTTGCGAGTCTTCCCGCACCCGCTGGCCGAGCCGCTCGCCCATCTCGTCGAAGCGCGCCAGGTACGTGGCGACGTTCAGCTCGGGGTACTCCTGCCCCGCGATCAGGAGGGCCGCTTCAGCCAAGTCGATGCTCTCGTCCGGTCGTCTGACGACTTCTCGGAAGCGATGCTGACCGTCCATCAACCCCCTCCAGAGCTCACGCGGGGCCGTGATTATACACCTCGCTCTGGGCGGGTTCCGGCTGGTCCCGAGGCGTCTTGCGGTGGGGAAAGCGGAAGCCCCGCCGCTCGGTGTCGCGGACCGCCGCCTGGACGAGCCCGGCCACGTCGAGTCGCGCCTCGGCGTGCTCGACTTCGGCGAGAGAAGCTGCGGTCGCCGGGCTGCGCGGCACGAACAGCTGACAGCAGTCCTGATCCGGCAGCGTGCTGACCTCAAAGGTTCCGCAGCGCTCCGCCTCGTTCGTGATCTCCAGCTTGTCCATCGCCACGAGCGGGCGCAGGATCGGGCGCGTCGAGACGGCATCGATGACCGACATGTTGTCGAGGGTCTGAGAGGCGACCTGTCCCAGGCTCTCTCCGGTGGCGAGGGCCTTGGCCTTGTGCCGAGGAACCAGCGCCTCGGCGATGCGGACCATGAAGCGCCGGTACAGGACGACGCGCAGCGGCGCGGGGGCGTGGGCCACGATCGTCTGTTGGACGGGGCCGAACGGGACGAGCAGGAGCCGGCTCTTGTACTGGTAGCGCGTGAGAATCTCGACGAGGCGCGCCGCCTTGTCGATCGTCGTGCGATCCTGAAGCGGGAACGCGTGAAAGTGCACGAACACGACCCTGCAGCCGCGCCGCATCATCCGCAGCGCGGCCACCGGTGAGTCGATGCCGCCAGACAGCAGCGCGGCCACGGTGCCCGCCGTGCCGACGGGCATCCCGCCCGGACCTGGGAACTTGTCGAACGAGTAGTAGATCCGGTCCTTCATGACCTCCACGTAGACCGTGATCTCCGGGGCGTCGAGGTGGACGCGGAGCTCCGTGCCGGTGCAGATCGCCGCGCCCAGCTCGCGCTCGATCTCGCACGACGTCATCTCGAATTGCTTGTCCGCGCGACGCGCCCTGACGGCGAACGTGCCCTCCGAGCGCTCCGACAGGGCCGTTACGACTGCGCCCTTGACCCGCTCGAGATCGCGCGCCACCTCGGCCACGGAGGAGAAGTTGGCGACGCCGAAGACGGACTCGACACGCTCGCGCATGACGTCCCACGGGACGGAGTCGTCCGTCCGAAGCGCCAGCCGCCCCGGCAGCGAACGGACCTCGACGCGACCCAGGTCCGAGCTGGCGCGAGCGAGGTTGCGAGCCAGGCGCCGCACGAAGAAGGGCCGGTTGCGGCCCTTCAGCGCGATCTCGTGATAGCGGACCAGCGCTTGCATGGCTCCGAGCATACACGTGCCCGGTGCGGACCCTCTGCAGCACCGTACGTATAATCCGGGCATGCACACCCGGCCCCGCAGCGACGATCGCTATTGCGCCAAGTGTGGCGGCGAGCTCGAGCCGCGGATCCTCACGCCGGAGAACAAGGAACGCCTCGCCTGCCGGGAGTGCGGCTCGGTTCGCTACCTGGATCCGCGGGTCGCGGCCGGCACCATCACGGTCCACGACGGCGGCATCGTGCTGCTGCGACGGGCGCTCGCGCCGCAGATCGGTCGCTGGGTGTTTCCCGGCGGGTATGTCGACAGAGGCGAGCCAGTGGATGCGGCGGCCGTGCGCGAGACACGCGAGGAGGTCGGGCTCAAGGTCAGCCTGATCGGAATCCTCGACGTCTACTCCTACGCGGGTGATGACGTCGTCCTGATCGCGTACTCCGCGGACGTCATCGGGGGCGAGCTGAGAGCCGGGGACGAGGCTCAGGAGGTCGCCGTCTTTCCGCCCGAGGAGGTGCCGTGGGACGAATTGGGCTTTCGGACGACGCGGGCGGCGCTGCGGGACTATGTCCGACGCTTCTACCCGCGCGTGCGGGTGCCCCGAGCAGGGTGACGAGCCTGGAGGAGGCGCGCTACCTGGCCGCTGGAGGGGAGCTTCGCGCCGCGCTGGTCGCGCTGGACGGGATCCTCTCGGACGAGCCGGAGGACGTCGAGGCGGTGCTTCTCAAGGCACGGCTGCTGCTGGACCTGCACGATGGAGAGGGCGCGCTCGAGTCGAGCGAGCTGGCGATCCGGCTGCGGCCGGACTCCGCCGAGGCCCTCAACGGGATGGCCCGCTGTCTGCACGTGCTCGGTCGCGATGACGAGGCGCTCCAGGCGGCCGAGCGGGCTCGCGCGTGCCTCGCAGGCGAGCCCAGCTCGCTCCACGTCGGCCCCGTGTACCTCACCCTGCTCTGGTGTCTGCGGGAGAAACGTATGCTCAAGGAGGCCCTCGAGGTGGGCGAGGAGGGCCTCGCCCGGTGCTACGACGCGGTTCTCGCCGATTGGGCGTCGACCGTCGAAGCTGAGCTGGCCGAGGCCGAGCAGGAGCGCTGCTGAGCGGCTTCGCTTTCAAGCACTCGATGGAGGTCCGGTTCGGCGACCTCGACCTGCTCGGGCACGTGAACAACGCGGCCTATCTCGTGTTCCTGGAGTCGGCCCGAATCGCCTACTGGATGCAGGTGACCCGTGTCTCCAGCGTCACGGGGATCGACATGATCCTGGCTCGCGTCGAGCTGGACTACAAAGCGCCGCTTCGGTACGGCGAAGTCGTCGACATCGGCGTGGCCTGCGGATCGATGTGTCGGGCTAGTCGTTGACCGTGAGGTACGTGTAGCCACCCAGCGCCTCTTCATAGCGACGCATGAAGCGGCCCGACTCTTCCATCGTGAGCCGCTCCTCCTTGAGCGCCGCCTCGATGGAACGCCGCACCCGGGAGACGAGATCCTTCTTCGAGTACTGGACGTAGTAAAGAACGTCTTCGATGGCGTCCCCCTTCACGACGTGCTCGACCGAGTATTTCTCCCCGTCGAGCCGAACGTGCACCGCGTCGGTGTCGCCGAAGAGGTTGTGCAGGTCGCCCAGGATCTCCTGGTAGGCGCCCACCAGGAAGGTCGCGAGGTAGTACGGCTTCTCGCCGAGTGGGTGCAGGTCGATGAAATCCTTCACGTCGCGCAGATCGATGAACTGCGCCATCTTGCCGTCCGAGTCACACGTCAGGTCGGCTAGAACGGCGCGCCGTGAGGGCGCCTGGTCGAGGCGATCGAGAGGAAGCGTCGGGAACAGCTGCTTGACGGCCCAGTGGTCCGGCATCGACTGGAAGATCGAGAAGTTGCAGTAGTACGTGTCGGTCAGGAGGCGTTCGAGGTTCTCGAGCTCCTCGGGTACGTGCTTCAGATCGCGAACGATCCTCAGGATCTTCTCGCAGATTGCCCACACCAGCTGCTCGACCCGGGCGCGCGCCTGGAGGTCGAGGAGACCGAGGTTGAAGGCGGCCGTCGCCTCCTCCTTCAGCTGCAGCGTGTCGTGGTAGGCCTCCTGCACGTTCTTCCTGGAGACGCTCTCGTAGGTTTCGTACAGCAGCTGGATCAGGCGGTGATCGCCCTCGCGCGTTGACTCGGGAATCTTGCCCGCCAGGATCGCGTTGGAATCGAGCACGTCGAACACGAGGACGGCATGGTGGGCAACCAGAGCGCGGCCCGATTCCGTCACGAGCTCGGGGTGGGGGACACGCTTGGCGTCGCACGCCTCGGCGACCTGGCTGACGACGTCCGCGGCGTACTCGTCGAGGGTGTAGTTGATCGAGGAGTGGAAGTTCGTCTGGCTGCCGTCGTAGTCGACGCCCAGGCCGCCGCCGCAGTCGAGGAAGCGCATGTTCGCTCCCAGCAGGGCCAGCTCGACGTAGATGCGGCTCGCCTCGCGAAGCGCGTCCTTGATGGCACGGATCGCGGTGATCTGGGAGCCGATGTGGAAGTGCAGCAGCTGAAGACAGTCCAGCATGCCGGCTTCGCGGAGTTGGTCGACGGCGGCCACGACCTCGCCCGTCGAGAGGCCGAACTTGGAACGATCTCCGGTCGACTCTACCCACTTGCCCGCGCCGCGGGTCGAGAGTCGGGCGCGCACGCCGATCACGGGACGAATGCCCAGCTCCTCGGAGGCCGACAAGATGGTCTCGAGCTCGCCCATCCGGTCCATCACGATGACCACCTGCCGTCCGAGCTTCTGGGCGAGCAGCGCCGTCTCGATGTAGGCGCGGTCCTTGTAGCCGTTGCAGACGATCAGCGCCTCGCGGTTGTCCTGCAGGGCCACCGCCACGAGCAGCTCGGGCTTGGACCCGGCCTCGATGCCGAGGTTGAACGGCCGACCGTACTCGATCAGCTCTTCGACCACGTGGGCCTGCTGGTTCACCTTGATCGGATACACGCCACGGTAGCCGCCGCGGTAATCGTTGTCCTCGATCGCTCGGCCGAACGCGCCGAACAGCTGCTCGATGCGTGTTTTGAGGATGTCGGAGAAGCGGATCAGGATCGGTAGGTTGAGGCCGCGGTTCCTGAGGTCATCGACGAGCGCGCGGAGATCGATCTTCGGCGAGTCGGCGCCTGCCGGGGTCACTTCCACGTGTCCGGACGCGCCGATCTGGAAGAAGCCGGCGCCCCACCCGGTTACGTTGAAGAGCTCTGTCGAGTCCTTCGCCGTCCAGGCGCGCAGCTCGGTTTGGAGGGTTCCGCGTCGCTCCATGATGTGACCGGTGTTGCGCGATTCTAGTGGCGCTGGTGGCTGAGAGTTAAGAGAAAAACGGCAACCCGTAGCGCGCTACGGCGAGGCGATCAGCTCCTCCTCGATCAGCTCCTGGAACTCCTCGAGGGGCTTGGCGCCCTCGAGGCGTCGTCCGTTGATGAAGAAAGTCGGCGTCGCGGTGACACCGATGTTCCGCCCTGCCGCGAACGATGCCTGGATCTCCTCGGTGTAGCGGTCCGAGTTGAAGCAGGTCTCGAACTTCTCCATGTCGAGGCTCAGGTGGCTGGCGCGGCTCGTGAGGTCCGCGGTGCTGAAGTCCGTCAGCTTCGCGAGCAGGTTGCGATGGAATCCCCAGAACTCCCCCTGCTCGCCGGCGCAGCGGGCGGCTCGCGCCGCCGGCATCGCGCCCTTGTGGAAATCGAGCGGGTAGTCGCGGTGCACGAAGCGGATCTTGCCCTCGTACTTCTCGAGCAGCTCCTCGACGGTCTCCTGCGCGCGGTGGCAGAACGGACACTGATAGTCGGAGAAGGCGACCATCGTGATCGGGGCGTCCGCGGGGCCCATGCTCGGTGTTCCCTCGGGCACGTCGATGAAGGTGCGCGGCGGCTCCAGATTGACCCGCACGTCGGCCATCTCGGCCAGCTCGCCACGGAAGTCCATCAGCCGCGAGGCGCGTTTCTGCTGGTGGAGGTAGAGCTGGATCTCCGGAAGCATCTGCTCCTTGGTGCGACCCGCCAGCCGCGCGCGGTTCGCTTGATACAGCTGGTCGACCTCCTCGTCCGAGGCGGGCTGGAGCGTGTCGTCGACCTCCTGTTGGAGCAGCGCATCGACGCTGATGCCGCGCCGCTCGGCCTCCCAAGCGTAGAGGCGTCTGGCGATCTCTGCCTTGAGCGCCTGTCGTCGCAGGTCGTAGAGCTGCTGCTCGATCCCCTCGAGCTGAGACGAGATTGCCTCGTCGATCTCGCTCTGCCGGATCGGTTCACCCCGCACCTCGGCGAGAACCGTGTCGTCGCCGCTTGGCGCGGGCTTGCTCTCGTGGGTCGCGGCGGTGGCCGATTCCTCTTGTCCGCACCCGCTGGAAAGACCGGCACAGAGCGACGTGAGAACGAGGAAAACAGCGCTCCGAGGCATCGAGACAGAGTAGTGGGACAGCGCCGATTCGTCAAACGGAAAGCGCGGCTCGGGGGCGATCTAGTGCTTGAGCTGTCTGGCGTCGATGCCGTACTTGCTCAGCTTGTAGCCGATGATCCGCTCGGTCGAGTCGAGGATCCGAGCCGCCTTGGCGCGGTTGCCGCGGGCGCTCTTGAGCGCATCGATGATCAGGTCCTTCTCGTAGGCGTCCACAGCTCCCTTGAGTGCGCGCGAGGGGAGCGTGCCCGAGACCTCCGCCGTCTGGAGAGTGGGGGGGAGGTGGTGGGCGTGGACCACGCCGCCATCGCAGATCAGTGTCGCTCGCTCGATGCAGTTCTCGAGCTCCCGCACGTTGCCCGGCCAGTGATAGCTGACGAGCATGTCGATCACGGTCGTCGTGAGGCGCCGCACGTCCTTGCCGTGGGCGGCCGCGTACTTCTCCACGAAGTAGTCGGCGAGCAGCGGTATGTCGGGTTTGCGCTCCCGCAGCGGGGGAAGGTGGATGCTGAACACGTTGAGACGGTAGTAGAGATCCTGTCTGAATGTCCCGGCGGCGACCGCGGCATCGAGGTCTTTGTTCGTGGCGGCGATGATGCGGACGTTCACCTTGATCGGCCGGGTTCCCCCGAGGCGATCGAGCTCACGCTCCTGGATCACGCGCAGCAGCTTCACCTGGGTCGCGGGGCTCAGCTCGCCGATCTCGTCCAGGAAGAGCGTGCCGCCGTGGGCCAGCTCGAAGCGGCCTTTCTTCCGCGTCCGGGCATCGGTGAAGGCGCCAGCTTCGTGGCCGAAGAGCTCGGACTCGATGAGCGTCTCCGGCAGAGCGCTGCAGCTCACCCTGATGTAGGGGTGATCGGCGCGCGGGGACCCGTAGTGGATGGCGTGTGCCACGAGCTCCTTGCCGGTGCCCGACTCGCCACGGATCAGCACCGTCGTCGTGGACGGTGCGACCTGCGCGACCTGCTCGTAGACCAGCTGCATCGGCCGGCTGCTGCCGATCAGGTTCTGCAGGTCGTAGCGCTCCTTGAGCTCCTGACGCAGCTGTGTGTTCTCGGCCATAAGACGCTGCCGCTCGGCCCCGATCAGCTGTTGAATCCGTACGGCCTGGCCGATCATGAAGGCGACGACGCCGAGGAACTTCGACTCGCGGTCGTAGTCCCGCTCCTTCGAGTAGCGCAGCGTGACGCCGAGCGTCCCCACCGTCTTTGTCTTGATCTTGATGGGGACGCAGATGAAGCTCAGCTCCCGCCGCCGCGACTTCTCGAGGATGAGCGCCAGATCCAGGTAGAGGGGCTCCCGGCTGACCTGCGGCACGATCACGGGCTTGCCGCTCTGGAAGACGCGGCCCGTGATGCCTTCACCCGCCTTGTAGCGCACGCGGCGGGCCGCCTGGGCGCTCAGGCCCAGCGAGGCGCGGACGCTCAGCTCGTTCGAGCCATCTTCGTCCAGCGCCACGATCGCCGTGACTGCACCGTGGTGTTCCTGAAGCGGCTCGAGCGCGCGGACCAGCGATGCCCGGAGGTCGAGGCTCGACCCGAGCGTCGTGCTGACCTCGAGAAGGTCGGCGAGCTGGCGCAGCTCGGCGGCGGAGGATTGGTTCACGCGGCGCTCATGCTACAAATATGGATCCCACAGCGCAAGAAACAACAGTTTTGTTGTTCTAGAGGTCGCGACGCAAGGTGAGGCCACCGTCCACGACGATCGTCTGCCCGGTGATGTATGAATCCGGCTCGAGCAGCAGGCGAACGACTCGGGCGACGTCTTCGGGCCGCCCGAAGCGGGGCACCGTCTGCGCCTGTAGGTAGCGGTCGTACTTGCCCGACTCGATCGACTGGAGGGCCATTCCGGCGGCCATCACGCCGGGTGCCACCACGTTGATGCGGATGTCGTCGGCGCCACCGAACTCGCGCGCCAGAATCAGCGCCGCGTGCTGAAGCGCGGCCTTCGGACCCGCGTAGTTGACCGACCCGTTGAACGCGGCAACGCCTTGCACACTCGAGAAGAACACAATTGAGCCCCGAGTGCGTCGCTCCTTCATGAGCGCGGCCGCGGCCCGCGCGAGCAGCACCGGGGCCATGTAGTTGACGGTCAACGATGCGCTCATGGCGTCGACGTCAAGCTCCTCGGGCTCGACGCGGGCCGCGTCGCCCGTCAGACACACCACGCCGTACAGCTCGTCCTTGAGGGTCAGGGCCGTCTCGACGTAGCGCTCGCGAACCAATGCCGAGGCGATGTCGCCTTCGACGATCGTGACCGGTCCACCGTACTGGTCCTGCAGCTTCTGTTGAGTGGCGAGTGCGTGGCCGCGTCGGCTGCGGTAGCCGACCACGGGCAGCGCGCCTTCGAGCAGCAGCGCCGCTGTGACGGCACAGCCGAGACCTCCGAAGCCGCCCGGCACCAGAACGACCCGACCCGCGAGCCCGCGGCGCTCGAGGTCGTAGCGATGCTCTCTCTGCCGCTTGCGCTCGCCCTCGTCGAGGAACTTGGAGCTCACCCTGGCTGCCCAGCCCAGTCGCGCAGCTCCGCCGCCGACACCTCGCTCAACGACCCGATCACACGATGGGCGAGGCCGAGCTTCTCCTCCGGGTAGCTGTTCGTCACGCCGATCACCCTCATTCCCGCACTCCGCGCCGAGGCGATGCCCGGCGGCGAGTCTTCGAACACGACGCACTCGGCAGGCGCCAGCCCGCCCTCCTCGGCGGCGAGCTCGGCGCAGGCGGCGAGGTAGGGCGCCGGATGCGGTTTCGTCTGCTCGACGTCGTCGGCCGACACGATCGCAGCGAAGCGCTTCAGCAGGCCGGCGTTTTCGAGGATCCTCTCGATCTCGTCGCGGCGCGCCCCGGAGGCGATGGCTATCGGACAGTCGAGCGCCCCGATCAGCTGCCGGGCGCCGGGGAACCACTCGACCCGCTCGACTTCCTCGTCGTAACGAGCGGCCTTGTGCTCGGCGGCTCTGGCGATCCTGGCGAGGTCGACCTCGAGCCCGGCTCGCTCGAGAGCGATGCGGATGGCGGTGCGGTCGTCGTAGGCGAGCAGGCTCGTGCGGTAGTCCTCCTCATCGATCGCGACTCCCTCGAGCGCCAGGCAGTCGCGGAGCGCACGGAAGTGGCCCGGCTCGCTGTCGACGAGGACGCCGTCGAAATCGAAGATCACCGCGCGCATCGCTATGATTCCTCTGCTTGAGTCAAATGCTTGCCGTCGCCGCCGGCGTCGCGCTCATCGTCGTCTTGTGGGGCGCGTTCCGCTTCGCCATGGCCCTACGCTACTCGAAGCTGCAACGGGAAGCCTCTTTGCGCAGTGTGGAAGCTGCTGGACGCCGCATCATCGCAGAGATTCCTTCGGATTCCGGCGAGGTCGAGCTGCTCACCGCGGACGCCTCCGGCCTTCACTGGCTGGGCAGCGTGCTTCCGACGGGCCGCGTGGTGGGCGCGCGCTTGCTACTGAACGGCGGCATCATGAAAGAGGCGCGGCGCGCGGGCTCCGGGCTTCCCGCGCCGGCAGAGCCCGAAGAGTTCGAAGGCCGTGAGCGCTGGCAGGTGGATGCTTACCTCGATGACGGCGGAGTCTTCCCCATCGAGTGTGGCCGACTCCGTGAGGGCGTCAGTCGCGAGGCGGCGCTGCTGGCTTTCGAGGCCATCAAGTCCGCCTTCGACGCCCGGTAGTGTTCGGACGGGATACGAACGGAAGCCACGGAGGCACGGAGGCCACAGAGAACGCACAGAGAAACGGCAGCTGCGATCGGTCGTCATCCCCCTCTCCCGCCTCCCAGGGAGAGGGCCGAGGGGGGAGCAGGCAAGGTCGCGGAGGAACGTGGAGGAACAGCTTCGAGTCGCGGTCTCGTGATTTCTTCGCCGCCTCACGAGAGAGGACGATCGGTCGCTCAGAAAGACGGAGGGGTGGAGGACACGAGTGGTTGCTCTGAATGACGGAGGGGTGAAGGTCGGCCGATTCGAATAGCGAACGATCGGAGCAGGCCGTTCTCCGTGACTCTGTGCCTCCGTGGCCGCCGTTGATCGTTCGCCGTATTGTTATCGCCCGAAGGGCGAGTGCTCCGGAGCGACCCAAAGGAGTGAAGATGAAGTCACACAGGAGCGAGCTGACGATGAACGTCCCGGAGCGGATGGACTTCGTGAACATCACGCGGGACGTCGAGCAGGCGGTCGGGGCCAGCGGCGTCCGGGAGGGGTTGTGCCTCGTGAACGCGATGCACATCACGGCTTCCGTCTTCATCAATGATGACGAGCCGGGCCTCCATGCCGACTACAAGCGCCGGCTCGAGAAGCTGGCTCCGTTCGACGCCAGCCCCGAGCGATATCACCACAACCGCACCGGCGAGGACAACGGCGACGCGCATCACAAGCGCCAGGTGATGGGCCGCGAGGTCGTCGTCGCCATCACCGATGGCCGGCTCGACTTCGGGCCGTGGGAGCAGATCTTCTACGGCGAGTTCGACGGACGGCGACCGAAGCGCGTGCTGATCAAGGTGATCGGAGACTGAGCTCCTACCAGCGGTCCTCCGTCTGGCCGGCGCGGTTGTTCTCGTGCCGGGCCATCGTGAAGAGCAGGTCGGAGAGGCGGTTGAGGTATGCGAGGATCGCGGCGTCGGCCTGCTCCACGCGGTGGAGCGCGGTGACGGAGCGCTCCGCGCGGCGGCACACGGTGCGCGCGAGGTGCAAGAGCGACCCCACCTCGGAACCCCCGGGCAGGATGAACGACTTGAGTGCCGGTAGCTCGGACTCGAGCTGGTCGATTGCCTTCTCCAGATGGACGACCTGTTCGTTGCTCAGGCGGGCCTTGGCGCTCTTCGTCGCGATGCGGCCGCTGGGGTCGGCGAGCTGCGCCCCGATCGAGAAGAGGTCGCGCTGGACGGTGTTGAGCAGCGTGTCGAGTTGCAGGTTCTCCGTGCGATTGCGCACGACCCCGACCAGCGCGCAGACCTCGTCCACCTCGCCGTACGCGGCGACACGAGTGTGCTCCTTCGGCACGTGGGAGCCATCGATCAGCCCGGTCTCACCCCGATCGCCGGTGCGCGTGTAGATCTTCGTCAAGCGGTTCCTCCCGCAACGGAGTCCAACGGAAGTGCCACGATCGTCGCCTTCGCTCCCGCAATGGTCACACGTCGACCCGGCTCCGCCACGCGCCGATGAACGTAGCCCATCCCGATCGGTCCGTGCTGCGGTGAAACCGCCGTCGTCGTGAGATGGCCGACGCCGGCTCCCTCGCTGACGATTTCGGCTCCTGGCGCCGCCGGCTCGCCGAGTCGCAGGCCGAGCAGGGTCCGGTTCACGTTCCCGCCGCGGGCCTCGAGACGCGCGATCACCTCCTGGCCCACGTAGCACCCCTTCGCGGAAGAGTGGTATTCGCCGAGGAGCCCCGTCTCGTGCAGCAGATTCTCTTCGCCGACGTCGAAACCGTAGAGCGGCCGCCCCTGCTCGATCCGCAGGGCGTCGAAGGCCCGCCTGCCAGCGGGCCGGGCCCCGGCGTCGACCAGGCTGCGCCACAGCCGCTTCACCGAGTCGCTGCCCGCCTGGATGATGAAGCTCCCGCGCGGGAGATCGCTGGCCCGAACGACGCGCACGTCGGAGTCGTCGACGCTGGACGACGCGTGGTCGTCGGCGTTCTGCGGGGTAGGGAGCCCGAGGGCCCCGAGCCGCTCAGGCGCGCCGGGTCCCAGCAGCGCGATCGTCGACGCTTCTGGCCGGCCAAACCGGACGGGGGCCGCGACGCGGTAGTGCTCGAGAGAGTCGACCACGCGGTCGATGGATGCCCGGTCCAGCTCGATCAGGGCGCGCTTCGACTCCACGAGCACGCGCATCAATGCCAGCAGGTGGCCCTTGGTGTTCATCAGTGCCGCGAGTCGGCCTTCTCCCGGGCCGAGCCCAGCGATGTCGTTGCTCAGGATGCGCTGAAGGAAGTCGATCCTTTTGGGCCCGCCAACCTCGATGAGACCCCGCTCGGGCAGATCGACGACAGCACAAGCTTCGGTCGCGGCTCGGTATTCCTCTTCGATTGCCGCGGGGTCGCCGCCGTAATGCGCCGGCAGCTGCCGACCCACTGACTCCAACCAGCTCGCGTGGAGCCGTTCATGCTCCGCGGCGAGTGCGGGCTTTTGCAGCCTGGTCTCCATGGTCACCGCATTGCAGGTTAGCAGCCCGGCTCCGCAACGGGCAGATTCCGGTTTAGGACTCCAGGGTCTGGCGGCTTGACACATCCTCCGATAACAGTAATAATTATCATTATGGTTCAACGTCACAGCCGGCAACGGGACGTCATCCTCGGTATCATCAGGGGAACAGACGCTCATCCGACCGCGGACTGGATCTACGAGCAGGCTCGCGTTCAGCTGCCGCGAATCAGCCTCGGCACCGTCTATCGGAACCTGAATGGGCTCGCGGCGGAGGGTCTGATCCGCGAGTACTACTGGTCTGGCCAGCCGGTGCGTTTCGACGGAAACGTCGCGAGGCACGACCACCTTCGGTGTGTGCGCTGTGAGAGCGTGCGGGACGTCCCCGGTGTCCTCGCGGATCGCGCGGCCATCGAGGCGGGGCGTCGGCTCCGCTACAAGATCGTCGGCCACGCAGTGGAGCTGCGCGGCGTCTGCCCGGATTGTCTGGATCGGGAGCCGCCCGAGCCGAGTCACTAGAACCGCATCTAAAACCCCTGAAGGAGACTAAGAGTCATGAGTGAGTTGAAGGGAAGCAAGACCCACGAGAACCTCAAGTCAGCGTTCGCAGGCGAGAGCCAGGCGAACCGGCGCTATCTGTACTTCGCCCGCGCGGCGGATATCGAGGGCTACCCCGAGGTCGGCGGGCTGTTCCGGGACACGTCGGAAGCGGAGACCGGCCACGCCTTCGGTCACATGGACTACCTCAAGAAGGTCGGGGATCCGGCGACCGACGTCGCGTTCGGCAGCACCCGCGACAACCTCAAGTCGGCCGTCGAGGGCGAGACCTACGAGTACACCCAGATGTATCCGGGTATGGCGAAGACGGCTCGCGAAGAGGGTTTCGAGGCGATCGCCGAGTGGTTCGAGACGCTCGCCAAGGCCGAGCGCAGCCACGCCGGTCGCTTCACCCGTGGCCTCGACGAGCTGAAGGAGCTTTAGAAGGCCCTACCGTACTCTCGACCCGTGAGCCGCCTTTCCGGGGTCGGGTTACCAGCGTCTTTCGGAGCGCTGACCGCGACGCGTCGCGCTCACTCGAGTCAAGTCAAGGAATGCCGACGATCGGGATGTCTAGAAATCGGAGCCAGCCGTTCTCCGTGTCTCTGTGCCTCTGTGGCTGCCGTTCGTTCGGCATGACTGTTGACAGCGTCGACGAGGAGCTGAGCCATGTCCTCTGACCTGGAGTCCCCCGAGTTCTTCGACAGCGCAGCCACCGAGAAGGAGCTGACACGCATCACCGAGATCTGTGATGGATGCCGTCGCTGCCTGCCGCTGTGCACATCGTTCGAGCACATGCTGAATCGGGTCGACGCTCACGAGGGGGACCTTTCGAAGCTGCTGAGCGGCGACTACCGACGCATCGTCGACCTCTGTTGGCAGTGCAAGCTCTGCTACAACCACTGCCCCTACACGCCCCCGCACCGCTGGCAGATCGACTTTCCACGCCTCATGCTGCGCGCCAAAGCCGCTCGTGCGAAGGACGAGGGCGTCACTCGGTCCGATCGGTGGCTCGGCAACGTCGATGCGGTCGGGCGCCTCGGCAGCGCCACCGCTCCGCTCAGCAATTGGGCGAACGCGTTCGCCCCGCAGCGCGCGCTGATGGAGGCCGTGATCGGGATCGACAAGACGCGCAACCTGCCGAGATTTCACCGAACGACCTTCGAGCGCTGGTTCCGGAAGCGGGGCGCGAAGGTCCGCGAGGGCAACCCGGTCGCATTCTTCTTCTCGTGCTCAGTGAACTACAACGAGCCACAGATCGGGCGCGATGCCGTCTCCGTGCTCGAGAAGAATCAGTGTGAGATCGACTGCCCCGCGCAGGTCTGCTGCGGGATGCCCTATCTGGACGGGGGCGACATCGAAGCGGCGCGCCGCAGCGCCAAGCGAAACATCGACTCGCTGCTTCCTGCGGTCGAGCGGGGAGCAAAGGTGGTGGTCCCTCAGCCGACGTGCTCGTACGTGCTCAAGAACGACTACCCGGATCTGGTGCCCGGCGAGGCCGCACAGAAGGTGAGCGAAGCCACCCGGGACCTGTTCGAGTTTCTCGTCGAGCGCCACAAAGCGGGCGCGCTCGACACCGATTTCCCGGGCGCTCGTCCCGGCAAGGTCGCCTATCAGGTGCCGTGCCACCTCCGCGCGCAGAACATGGGTTTCAAGACCCGGGACGTCCTGGAGCTGGTTCCCGACACGAAGGTTGCCGTCGTCGAGGAATGCACGGCGATGGACGGCACGTGGGGCATGAAGAAGGAGTACTACCCGCTCAGCCTCAAGTACGCGAAGCGCGCGGCGAAGGAAATGGAGTCTTCAGAGCCCGACGTGTTCGCGACCGATTGCTCGATGTCGGCGTTGCAGCTCGAGGCGGCGCGCGGCAAGAAGCCGGAGCACCCGATCACCTTGCTGCGAAAGGCCTACGGGCTCGACGAGGAGAGCTGACATGCAGCCGATCGCAAACGGGGACCTCGAGGATCTCGTCGAGTACGAGAAGATCCGGCACGAGGTCCGTCCACGGATCATCCAGACGAAACGCGCGAGACGCGTCGCGGTCGGAGACAATCTGACTTTTCTCTTCGAGAACCGCGACACGGTCTGGCTCCAGATCCAGGAGATGATCCGCACCGAGCGAATCGTCGAGGCGCACAAGATTCAGGACGAGCTGGATGCCTACAACGCCTTGATTCCGGCTCCCGGCGAGCTGTCGGCCACGCTCTTCATCGAGATTCCGGATCTCCACAAGCTCAGCCAGGAGCAGGTTCGCGAGGAGGTCAACCGGTTCCAGGGACTGGACCGGGAGGGCGTGTCGCTGGAGATCGGCAATCACCGGGTCGAGGCGCATTTCGAGACGGGTCACAGCAAGGAAGAGAAGATGGCGGCGGTTCACTATCTCCGCTTCATGCTCGACGCCGTGCAGCGCGCCGCACTTGCCGACCAGACCCAGCCTGTCCGAATCGTCGTGGAGCACCCCAGGTGTGGGGGAGAGGCGGCGATCGGCCTCGAGACGCGCGAGCAGCTCATCGCCGATCTCGCCGACTGAGTCCCTGCTAGCGCATCGCGCCTGGGCATCCGCGGGCGTGGCCGCGGCCTATAATCGCCCGGGTGCCCTTCCGCACGTTCACGCTCGTCGCAGGGCTCGCCCGACGCCACACCGGTGGCCTGAAGCTGGCCGTGCTCGCTGTCCAGGAATATGTCGAGCTGTCCTGGCGCGGCCTGGCCGCGCTGGTCCGGGGCCCGCGCTACGGGAGTGACATCCTCCATCAGATGGACTCGCTCGGAGTCGGGTCGCTCCTGATCGTCGTGCTCACGGGCATGTTCACGGGCATGGTGCTCGCGCTGCAGTCCTCCGCGACGCTCGATGCCTTCGGCGCCAGGCCGTACGTGGGGAGGCTCGTGGCGTTGTCCATGGTGCGCGAGCTCGGTCCCGTGCTCACGGCGCTGATGGTCACGGGGCGGGTCGGCTCGGGCATGGCTGCGGAACTCGGCTCGATGGTCGTCACGCAGCAGATCGACGCTCTGAGGGTGCTCGGGACCGATCCGATCCGAAAGCTCGTTGCCCCGCGCATCGCCGCCGGAATCGTGATGGTCCCGCTGCTCACCGTCATCTCCAACGCGCTCGGCATCTTCGGCGGCGGGCTGATCAGCGTGTTCAACCTCAAGCTGAGCTGGGACTTCTACTGGCGCAGCGTGGGCGGGGCGCTCGTCTTCAACGACCTCGTGATGGGCCTCGCCAAGCCCATCGTGTTCGGCTTCCTGCTCACCTCGGTGGGCTGCTTCATGGGACTCCGCGCGAGCGGCGGTACGCAGGGCGTGGGCATTGCCACGACCAAGGCGGTCGTCGCCGCGTCGATCCTGATCGTGACCTCGGACTTCTTCGTCACCCGACTCCTCCTCATCCTGTTCCCGGTCGTTTGATAGAGCCGAGCCACACGCTGCCCGGGCGCGCCGACGGCACAAAAGGAGCCGTCGTCTCCTTCCGCGATGTGCATCTCGCCTTCGATCGGCCGATCCTGCAGGGTGTCAGCTTCGAGCTTCCCCCGGGCGGCACGCGGCTCATCCTCGGTGGATCCGGCTCGGGCAAGACGACGATCCTGCGTTTGATCCTCGGGCTCCTGAAGGCGCAACGAGGCGCGATCGAGGTCCAGGGCGTCGAGATCTCGCCACTCCTCGAAGACGAGCTGCGCGACCTGCGCCTCGCCGTAGGGATGGTCTTTCAGGAAGGAGCCCTGTTCGACTCCCTGAGCGTGGCCGAGAACGTGGGCTACCAGCTCCGCGAGCAGGGTTGGCTGCCGCCGGACGAGATCGAAGAGCGCGTGCGCGAGATGCTGGGGTACGTGGGTCTGTCGGAGTTCTATGGCAAGGCTCCCTCGGATCTGTCGGGAGGCCAGCGGCGCCGCGTCGCCGTCGCCCGCGCTCTCGCGTCGCGGCCCAGCATCATGTTGTATGACGAGCCGACGACCGGCCTCGATCCGATAACCGCCAAGACGATCACGGACCTCATCGTGAAGGTGCGCGACCTTTATGGCGTTTCGTCGATTCTCGTTACACACCAGCTGCGGGACGCGTTCAACGTCGCGCGCACCCACGTGAGGCTGGAGGACCTGAAGCCGGTCTACGAAGCCGTCGAGCTCGAGAAGGCGGATGGCGCTCGCTTTCTCATGTTGAGGGAGGGGCGACTGCTATTCGAAGGCACCGCCCATGAGCTGCTGACGGATCAGGATCCGTACCTGCGCGAGTTCCTCGCGTGAGCGGACGTTCGTCTTTACAGGGGCGCCCTCACTAGCGTCCCCGAATAGCGGAAGAGGAGTCTACGATGGATCACTCGAAAGCCCTGACCTGGACCGAGCTGCGCGTCGGCCTGTTGGTGATCGTAAGCGTGGTCGCGCTCTCGTTCGCCGTCCTTTACGTAGGCGGGTCCGGCTCGCCGTTCGCGACGAAGTACTCGCTTCGGGCCCAGATGACGGACGTCAACGGCCTGAAGCCCGGCGCTCCGGTTCGGGTCGGCGGCGTCACCGTGGGCAGCGTGATCGCCGTCGACTTCGCCGGAGAGGGCGCAGGCGGCCTGGTGGAGGTCGTGATGCGCCTCGAGCGGCGCGTGAGGTCCCGCGTCACGACGGACAGTGAAGCGACTCTGGGATCGCTCGGGCTGCTCGGTGAAAAGGCCGTCGACATCTCCGTGTCGCTGACGGGGATTCCCATCGGCGATGGCGGCTACCTTCGCGCCGCCGCCGAGGACCCCTTCCGGGGTCTGCTCAGCGACGCGTCGGACTCTACCGCCCACTTCAAGCGCATCCTCGCGCGCATGGACGCCGGAGAGGGTCTCGTCGGGAGGGCGCTTCGCGACGAGGAGGTCTACGCGCGCATGGTCGACGTGAGCCTGCGGCTTCAGGACGCGATGACGAAGATGGAGTCCAGCGACGGGCCGCTCGGTCGCCTGATAAACGATACCGAGATGTCGGAGCACCTCGCGGGCTCGGCACGCGCAGTCGAGGCGGTGCTCAAGCGTATCGAATCCGGCGAAGGAGCGCTCGGTGTGCTGTCGAAAGACGAGGAGCTGGTGGCGCAGCTGCGCGAGTTGACGGCCAATCTGAGCAACGCCTCGGCCGGCATCCAGCGTGGGGAGGGGACCCTGGGAAAGCTCGTCAAGGACGATGCGCTCTACTCGCGGATGACGGATGTGTCGGGCCACCTCGAGTCCACGCTCGGCAGGCTGGAGCGGGGCGAGGGGACAGCCGGCCAGCTGCTGCGCGACACGGAGCTCTACAACAACCTGAACGGCACGCTGACGGACATTCGCAACCTCGTCACCGACGTGCGGCGAGACCCCGACAAGTACTTGCGGGTCAAGGTCAGCCTGTTCTAAACTGAGCGTCCCCTTTATAACGAGGCCAGTCATGAGCAACGAGCAGCCGAATCCTTCCAGCGTGATCCTCTCCTTCCTCATCGGCGGGCTCGCCGGTGCAGCCCTCGCCGTCCTCTTCGCGCCGCGCGCCGGCAAGGAGACCCGGGACATGCTCGGAGAGCGCATTCGCGAAGGGCAGAAGCGCAGCCGGGAGATCAAGGACCGGGCCGTGGGCGGCGCGCGCGAGCTGATCGACGAGGCCGAGGGCTTCGTCGACAGCAAGCGCGGCAGCGTCTCCCGCAAGAAGCAGCAGCTGCAGGCCGCGGTCGACGCAGGCCGCCAGGCCTATCGTGACGAGACTGGGGCGGCCAAGTCCTAGGCGCTCTTTGCCAGGGCGAATCCCTCCCAAGCGTCAGCGACTCTGATGGACTCCCAGCTCGTTCCGATGTCCCTGGCCGTGATCGCGATCGTGGCGGTCATCCACGCGGGCACGCTGATCTGGGCCGCCCTTCAAGGGCGCCGGATGGCGCGTCGCATCGACGAGTTGCAACGCCGCGTCGAGCAGGAGCTGTCTCCGAACGTCGCCCGGCTCTCCCGGGTGACCGAGAACCTTCAGGAGGTGACGCAGAATCTCCAGGAGATCTCGCAGCTCGCGCGAACGGAGGCGACCCGGATCGAGGGAGTCGTCGAAGACACGGCGCGCAAGGTGCAAGAGACGACTGACGTGCTGCGCAACGCAGTCGTCAAGCCCATCGAGCCTCTGGTCCACATCGCGGCTTTCCTGAAGGGCATCCGCCGCGGCGTCGAGGTCTACAGCCGGCTTCGCGGATTCGAGCCGCGCGGCCGAGCGAGCGAAGCGGATCGCGAGGACGACGAGCACCTCTTCATCTAGCGGGTCGTTCCCCTTCTCCCTTAGCGGGAGAGGGCCGGGGTGAGGGGCTGTTCAGTGAATTCGCAGCGGGTTTCGGGTCGGCCACAGCCGTGGCATCGTAGACACGCCGCGAGATCGTCTGCTCCAGGCTGGCGCGCTGCTCCGCCGTGAAGCGGGCCGTGGGGACGCGGATCGTCGTGTTCCCGGCTCCCCACGCGACGATGCGCTTCGGCTCGAGATCGACCCTCGAGATGGTTGTCCAGGCGAGCACCCTCCGGCCAAAGAGCGATTTCTGCCGGAGCTCCTCGCCGTCTGCCGCCACGGAGTAGGTGAGCCGACCGATGCCGAGCCCTGCGCAAGCCAGCGTGAGCGCCGCGAGAGTCCACCGCCAGACCCCGGGGGCCCGCGCGGCACCGGCGCTGACCAGGGCGGCGGCCGCGATCAGTGCCAACCCGAGGCTCGCGGGGTAGTCGATCGAGATCGCGTCGTTCCGCAGCGTGAGGCGCGGTGCGCCGCCAGCGCCGATCAAAGCGAGGGTCACGGCGACCGCTGCAGCGCCGGCAGCGAGGTGTCGCGACCCCATTCGCGTCTCATTGTACGGGGCGTTGCGGCCGGGCGTGACGAGATTCCGGATTGACTCGGTCTCGTTGCTGCGTTCAAACTTGTGGCCACTCATGAGCAGCAGAGTCGTGTCCGTGGCTGATTTCGTCGAAACGCTGCGTGGCTTCGAGAGCGAGCCGATCACCAGCGCCCGGGTGGCGGAGTTCTGTCTCGATCGTGAGATCGACGCGAAATCTCTGAAGCCCTATTGCCATTTCGGGGCTGACGCCTACACCCGCAACCTGGTTTACCGGGACGAGTTCTTCGAGGTGATGGCGCTCTGCTGGAGCCCGCACCAGCGGACCCCGATTCACACCCACAACGGTCAGCTCGGCTGGATGTGCGTTGAGCGGGGAGCGCTTTCGGTCATCGAATACGAGTGGGCCGGCTGCAACGCCGCCGAGAATCAGAACGTCGTGGGGATGGATTGTCTCGCCGGCGCCACCGAGATCGACCTGGAACGCGGTTCGGTCCAGGAGTGCGTGCCGGGCGGCGGCGTCGCTCTGGTCGACAAGAAGCGCACGATCCACCAGGTCGTGACAAAGGGCAAGGAGCCGGTCGTTTCGCTGCACACAGCAGGCCGATCGACTCCTGCGTGGCCTTCGACAGCAGGCCTGCTATCGGCTCCTCACGTGGCGAGTACGGCAAGGTGATCGTGACGGAAGGTGAGTTGCCGCTGATTGCCAGAAGCGGCGTGGCCCCCTCCTAGAACTGGTCGAGGAAAGGCCTCGACTTCCAGCCCGGCTGACGCGCCGCGCTACCATGATCGTGTGAAACCGCTCGAAGCAACCCGCGTCGTCGATCTCACCCGCATTCTCGCGGGACCCTACTGCACTCAGGCTCTGGCAGACGCCGGCTGTGACGTCGTCAAGATCGAGACGCCCGGCAAGGGAGATGACACGCGCGGGTGGGGACCTCCGTTCGTGGAGGGGGAGAGCGTCTACTTTCTCTCCGTCAACCGAGGCAAGCGAAGCATCACCCTCGACCTGAAGCATCCGGAGGGGCGTCGCGTCCTCGACGCGCTGCTGGCGCGGGCCGACGTTCTCGTCGAGAACTTCCGGCCCGGGACTCTCGCGCGGCTCGGCTATCCACGTGAAGAGCTCGAGTCGAAATACCATCGCCTCGTCACGGCCTCGGTCTCGGGCTATGGGCCGGACGGGCCGCTCGGCGGTCGCCCCGGCTACGACGCGGTGCTCCAGGGCGAGACGGGGCTGATGAGCATCACGGGTTCACCGGAGGCCGGCCCCTTCAAGGTGGGCGCCTCGCTCGTCGACGTGCTGGCCGGCATGACCGCCTTTCAGGGAATCCTGCTTGCGCTGCTGCGCCGCGGGCAGACCGGGAAAGGCGGGCGGGTCGAGTCGACGTTGCTGGAGAGCCTGCTGCCGACGCTCACGTATCAGGCCGCCACCTACCTCGTGACCGGGGAGGAGCCGCGGCGGCTGGGAAACCGGCATCCCAACCTGGCGCCCTACGAGGCGTTCGACGCGAGCGATGGCGTCTTCATCGTCGGCGTTGGCAACGATTCGCTCTTCGAGAAGTTCTGCGAGGTGATCGACCAGCCCGCCCTGGCCACGGACGAGCGGTTCGCCAGAAACGCCGCGCGCGTCAGCAACTATCCCGAGCTGCGTCGCGTCCTCCAGGCGCGCTTGCGGGAACGATCGGTCGACGCGTGGATCGCCGAGCTGGAGCGCGCCGGTGTCCCTTGCGGCCGGGTCCGCAGCGTCGGAGAGGCGCTCGAGAACCCTCAGACGATCGCCCGCGGCCTGCTCGTCGAGATCGATCATCCGAAGGTGGGCCGGCGACGCTACGTGGGCAATCCGATCCACCTCGACGGTGCCGAGCGCCACGCCGTCAGACCGCCACCGCTGCTCAGTGAGCACACCCAGGAGGTGCTCGGCGAGCTCGGCTACGCGACCGACGAGATCGACCGCCTCAAACGCGACGGAGTCGTTTGACGCCGATCTGGTTGGCCGCTGAGCCGCGGAGTCATGGCCAAGCTCGACGACGGCTAGCCACAGAGGCACAAAGCCACAGAGAGACGTCTGGCTCCGATCCTTCGTGATCCCTATCGAGGACTGCGCTTTCGGGGAAGCGAGGGGCCCGCGGATTCTCCGCTCGCCTCCATTCTCCGGCACCGGCTCCGCATGAGGACTGCGGCGCAAGACCTGCCGTTCTCCGTGTCTCTGTGGCCGCCGTTGATCGTCAGCGGCCCGCTTCAGAACTAGAGGCGTATCGCTGCCACGCCCTCGATCGGGACGAAGTGAGGACCGGAGCAGGCGTTCCTCTGTGTCTCTGTGCCTCCGTGGCTGCCGTTGATCGTCAGCCAGCCCCTCGTTAGAAGTACAGCCGAATTCCCGCCGTCGCCTGCGCGCCGCCGGCATCGAACTCGATGCTCGTCACGTCGGGAATGACCAGCTCCGCCTTGGCCTGGCTGAAGCGCAGCTGGACCCCAAGACCGAAGGGACTCGAGAAACGGTAGTCGAGCCGCCCGCCGACGTGGAACCCGACCGGGGAGTCTTCGACTTTGACCTGAGACGCTCCGGTGATGGTGGCGGTGTCGAACGGGTAGATCTCGTCGAAATCGACGTCTCGTGCGAGGTCGGCCTCGATCTTGAAGAACGTCACGCCGCCAAAGCCCGTGAACTCCAGCTTCCCCGCGGTGCCCCCGATCGTGAGGCTGAGGTGAGCCAGCTGCTCCTTGTAGCTCAGCCCCATCAGACCGCCGCTGACGCTGCGTGGCTGATCGAAGAACAGGGGATGGGGGAGAGAAGCAGCGAACTCGACCGCGGCGTCCCGGTCGCTGACGGACCCCGACGCCATCACGCCGATCAGCGGCGTTATGTTGAACTGGAGACCGCCGTCGAAGCCGGTGCCCGTGCTGATTTCGTAGCGCGAATCGAGCTGCGCGCTCTCGATGTAGAGATCGAAGGTCCGCGAAGCCGAGAAATCGAGCGTGGCGAGGTCGAGCGCTCCGTTGAGGATGAGACTGAAGCGGGCGGGGCTCTGCTGAGCTTGCAGGGTTTCCGGTAGAGCGAGCAGGGCGCCGATCAGCGCCAGTCGCAGCACACGCGCGCTCACTGGACACCTACCGCCGTCCAGGCGCCGCGTATCGCCGTTTCGACGTCGCTCCCGTTTCCGAACAGCTCGCGCGCCGACTGGATGGTCGTCTGGCGAGCCGTGCTGAAGAGCGCGTCCGGCGGGAGCATGAAGACGAAGGCGCGATAGAAGGCCTGCTCGACGTCCGCGCGCCGCGCGCCTCCGACCCCGGTCACCCTGACGCCGGACAAGCGGTGGGTGCCCCCTTCGATCGCCAGATAGAACGCGTGATTGACGATGCCGGAGTTGATGTGGACGCCGCCGCTGTCGGCGCTTCCGAGAAAGCGCTCGCTGTAGTGATCCGGATCTCCATACTGCAACGGGTTGGACATCGAGCGGACGGCTCCAGGGCTCACGATGTCCTCGCCCAGCACATAGTCGGCTCGCAGCGTTCCGTTGCCGGGAGGGTGAAAGGCGAACTCGACGCCCGTCGCAATGATGTCGGAGAAGGCCTCGTTGAGCGCACCCGACTCGTTCTGGTAGATCAGCCGAGACGAGTAGTCCGTGACGCCGTGCGTCAGCTCGTGGGCGACGACGTCGATCCCCGCCGAGAAATAGGTCCAGCGACGGCCGCCGGTCGTCGTCAACCCCTCGGGCAGCCCCTCGCCGTAGACCATGATGCCGTCTCCGAAATAGAAGGCGTTCAAGAAGAACAGGTTGATGATCGCCTCGTCGTGGAAGAAGTTGTCGCGCCGGTTCACGGGGTGGACGAGGCTGACGATCGGTATGTCGGCATCATCGAGGCCCCTGCGCCCGAACCGATCGAATAGGTAGTCGTACGTCCAGCGGCGTAGACGTGAGCGTCGACGTTGGCGCCGTCTGTCCAATCGTTGTCGGAGTCGCTGGCGAGGCTCAGCGCGTCGGCAGGGATGAAGCCGTTGAGAAACAGGAACGCCAGGTTGAGGTTGCCATTCAGATCGTAGGTCTTGATGGCCGGCGGGCGCAGCTCGTCCACGGCTCGAAACGTGCTGCCGGAGGCGGCGGCACTGACCTTCTTCATGTCCCCGTGGACGCCCTGCCCCTGACCCACGGCCGCGCTGCCGCGGGGCGGCGGAATCGGCGCCTGCGTCTTCAGATCGCTGACGCGTCGGACCACGTCGCCGGTCGCCGCGTCGATGTGGAGAAGCTCCACGTCGCCGCCCGTGAAGACGCGCAGCTCGTAGGTGAGGACGTAGCCTCCGTCGAGCGGAAGAACCACCAGCCGCGGCGCTCGGCTCGCACCGAGCCGCACGCCTGTTTCGCGTTCTCCGATGGCTTGCGCCTCGGCCACGGACAGTCTGGGCGTCGTGACGACCGTCACGTCCTCGTGCAGGCTTCCGTAGACGGAAACGACCTCGCTCCCGCGGAGCTGTCGAACGATCTCGGCCCCTAAGATCGGCACGCCTGCGACCTTCTGCGTCAGTCGTTCGTGCTGCCGTCCCGGCAGGAGCGTGTCCGCCCGGAGCTGCCGGCGCTCCAGATCCCCCGAGGAGATCAACGCGTCGAGGCGGCTCGTCCAGGCAGCCGCTTCGCTCGGGTCGTTCGCGAGCACTCGCAGCTGCTCCGCGCGAGCCGGCCCCTGCGCGAGCAGCAGCCCAAACAGGCAGAGTGCTGCCGCACTTCGATTCAAGATCGTGCTCGAACATATGCCCCTTCCTTCGTGCGCGTCAACCTGGCCTGCTATCCTGCGGTGCGGTGAAGGAAATTCTCGAAGCCGCCTCCGTGGCCGAGCGAAACGGTGAGCCGGCGGCGTTCGTCACGGTCGTCGCGAGCCGAGGTTCGACACCCCAGAAGGCCGGCGCCAAGATGGTCGTCTTTGCGGACGGTCGACTCGTCGGCACGATCGGCGGCGGCTGCGTCGAGGCGGAGATGATCCGCCTCGCTCGACTGGCCATCGATCTGCGCGAGCCTCAGATGGCGAGCTACGATCTCACGCCGGACCAGGCCAGCGAGGACGGGCTCGTCTGTGGCGGCCGGATGGAGGTTTTCATCGAGCCAATCCAGAGCGTGCCCACGCTTTGCATCTTCGGCGCGGGCCATGTTGCCCAGCCACTGGCCCGGCTCGCGCACTCCGTCGGCTTCCGCATCGAGGTCGCGGACGATCGACCCAGGTTCGCCAACGCGAGTCGCTTTCCTGAAGCGGAAAACGTCATCGTCGAGCCCCCAAAGGAAGCGGCCGCCAGCTTCTCGCTCGGGCGGAACAGCTACGTCGTGGTCGTCACGCGGGGCCACAAGGGCGATGCGGATGCGCTCGAGGCCGTGGTGGGGCGCAGCTTGAGGTTCGTCGGGTTGGTGGGCAGCAAAGCGAAGCTCGTCCACGTGCTCGCCGAGCTCGAAGACCGGGGTGTGGCGCGCGAGGCCCTGGCCGAGGTCCGCTGTCCGCTGGGCATCGAAATCGGGGCCGAGACACCGGAGGAGATCGCGGTGAGTATTTTGTCGGAGATGGTGGCCGTGCGCCGTGGAGTGCCGCCCGAAGAGATCCGGCCGATGCGAGCCGAGCTGCCGGGCCGCATGCGGGTGGTCCGTTGAGGCTGGCTCTGGCCGTCGCTCTGGTCTCGGCGCTGCTCGCGGCGGCAGAGAAGAAAGAAGCGAACCCTCCGGACCTCCCGATGAAGCACCCGCACCCTTCTGGAAAATTCACGTTCAACACACCGGAAGGTTGGATCAAGGTCGTGTCTCCGCATGACCAGAACAACATCGAGGTGAGCAACGGCGAACTGACCGCCCGCTACCTGTTTTCATACGGCGAAGCCGGCTACGACAGCCTCCACGTGACATGCATGTTGGAGCGGCTCGCTCCGGCGATGAAGCAGATGCCGGAGGTGAAGTACGAGTACGACTTTCAGATGGGCAGCTTCGGTCCGTTTCGTGTTCTCGACTCCGCCTTCGTCGTCACCTACGACGAGCCGATCGGAGGGCACCACGCGTGGCGCCAGCGCAATCTCACGATCGTAGGCGGCGGGATCTCTCTCTGCGTGATCACTTACGCCCCCTACGCCGTCTGGGAGGAGTCGAAGCAGATGCAGGCGCTCGTCAAGGCGATGGCGGAAAGCGTCACCTTCCTCGATCTGGGGGAAGAGTTTTCCGAGGATCAGCGCCGCTAGCCGTCGCGACCTATTAACGGCAGCCACGGAGACACAGAGGCACGGAGAACGGCGAGAGGAACGGCAGGCTCCGATGAGTCGCCATCCCGATCGTGAGTCATGTGGACCCCGGCAGGTCCGCATGGCCCTCCCTACGATCCTCGCCGCACAACCTGTGACCCTGGAACAACAAGGTGCGCCCGCGTGAAACCGGCAGGTCTTGCACGAAAGAGCGGGCCGTTCTCGATCGGGATCTCGAGGGATCGGAGCGCCGTTTCTCTGTGTCTCCGTGCCTCTGTGGCTTGCCGTTGATCGACTAGCCTGAACCGCCTGTCGCTGCCGCGGACTCGCCCCGGCTTTCGCCCACGATCTTCACTCCGACGCTGGCTCCGATACGGTCGGCCCCAGCGCTGATCATCTTCTGAGCGGAGGCCAGGTCGCGTACGCCGCCGGCCGCCTTGACGCCCAGCTCGGGCCCGACCACCCGCCGCATCAGCTCGACGTCCGCGACCGTCGCCCCGCCGGGGCCGAAGCCCGTCGAGGTCTTTACGAAGTCGGCTCCCGCAGCTTTGACGAGCACGCAGGCCCGCACCTTCTCGTCATCGTCTAGCAGGGCAGCTTCGATGATCACCTTCGAGACGACGCCGGCGGCGCGGCAGAACCGCGCCACTCCGGTGATGTCGCGAGCCACGAGACGGAAGTCGCCCGATTTCAGCGCGCCGACGTTCATGACCATGTCGACTTCGCTGGCGCCGTCGGCGATCACCTGTCGGGTCTCCGTCTCCTTGACCTCCGGCAGGGTTGCCCCCAGCGGGAATCCGACGACCGTACACACGAGGGTCTCGCAGCCGCGCAGCAGGTCGGCGCAGAGACGCACCCAGACGGGGTTGACGCAGACCGTGGCAAAGCCGTGCTCGCGGGCCTCGCGACACAGCTTCTCGAGCTGGTCGCGGCTCGCCTCCGGCTTCAGCAGCGTGTGATCGATCATCCGGGCGATCTCGCGCGGATACAGATCGGCCGCCGCCCGCAGACCGAAGCGACCGGCCCCCTGATTCACGAACTGCCCCATCCGGTCCGGGCAGCAGCCCCCCGCGGCCTGGTGGCAGGAGCAGGGTGGGACGCCGGCAGCGAGCTGCCGGAGCACCGATGCGACCACCTGCTCGACGAGCTTCGGGTCCGTCATCGCTTGTAGCGCGCCTCGATCTGGTCGATCTTCGCCACCCGACGCACGTGTCGCTCTTCTTTGCACTCACGGGTGAGGAACGCCTCGACAATCTCGGGAAGAGCGTCCGTGTCGACGTAGCCGGCGCCGAGGCTCAGAACGTTGGCGTCGTTGTGCTCCCGCGCGTTGCGCGCCGCTGCGACGTCGTGGCAGGTCGCGGCTCGCACGCCTGGGACCTTGCCGGCGGCCATCGCGGACCCGATGCCCGCGCCGTCCACCACGATTCCGAAACGGGCGCGCCCGGCGCTGACGCTCTCCGCGACGGCGGCGGCGAGGTCCGGGTAGTCGACGGAGTCGCTCGAGTGAGTGCCGTGGTCGATGCTCGTGTAGCCGCGCTCGTTCAGCAGCTGCTTGATGCGCTCCTTGAGGGGAAAGCCACCGTGATCGGCGCCCAGGGCGACCACCGGACGGCCCTGCCGGGTTCCCGCCTGCACGATGCGGACGCCCCGGGTTTCGGCCACCTCCCGTGCCCAGGCCGTGACCACGGCGCCGGGAGACGCCTGCAGCTCACCACCCTCGGGCACGGCCAGCACGTCTTCGGAGGTCACGACGCTTCGCATCAGGTCGAGGCGGGATTATAGGACCCCGCGCTCCCGAACCAGACTTCCGTGCGAACGGCCGCTATCTCGGTCCCAGGTTCTGTACGCCGCTCTGGAGTCCGGACTGCTGCTGCTGAGTGAGCCCGGCCGCACCCGACCCGCTGTCGCTACCGGTCAGGATCACCCCCGAGCCGGACCCGACGCCAGCCGCCTGCACGCGCTCGAAGTCGATCAGGCTCTTGCCGTAGTCGGCGATGGCGCGAAGCTCGCCCACCTCTGCGAGCGCCAGATCCCGCTGGGCCTGGGTGACGAGGAAGTTCGTCGACATGCCCGCGGCGAAGCGCTTCTCCTCCGCGTCGAGGCGGCGTTGCTGCAAAACCCGAGCCGATCCCGTGGACTGCACGCGCTTCCTGTTGGTCTGAACGGCGCGAGCCTGGCTGCGCACCTCCCGAGCCACCTGCAGCTCGAGGCGGCGTAGGCTGGCCTCGGCCTGCTCTTTCGCAATCTGGCTGCGAGCCGCGCCGCCTTTGGCGGAGCGGTTCAGGATCGGGTACGAGAACCGCACGCCGACCCGCCAGGTCGGGAAGTCCCGGCCCGTGATCTGCGCCAGCGCATCGGAGTAGCCACCTGCCACCTCGTCGATGATGTTGCCGTTGGCGTCGCGCTGGATCTGCGTACCGCCGATCCCGGTCGCACCGTAGCTGGCCTCCAGATCCAACCCGGGCTTGAGCTGATTGTTGGCAAAGTCCAGGTTGATCTGGTTGCTCTCCAGGCTCTTCCTCGTCGCGACGACATCTGTTCGCCCGGCGAGCGCGCGGTTGATTGCCGCTACGACGTCGATCTCCTGATCCTCGCCAGTCACGACACGATCGGTGGGTGCGATCCGGGTGCTCCACATCGCGAAATCGTGCTCGGGGAAGATCACCTGCTTGATCGCGTCTTCGGCTTCCTCGAGATTGGCTTCGGCCACGATCACCTGCTCCTCACGGCTCGCCACCTCGGATTCCGCGGCCACGACGTCGAGCGGGGCGAGCGTGCCGACCCTGACCTTGATGCGGTTCTCTTCGAGCAGCTTCGCGGCGAGGTCGAGGCTCTTTTGCTGTGCCTCGAGGTTGTCGATGCTGAAGATCAGGTCGTAGTACAGCCGCTTGACGTTGGCGATCACGTTGATGACGGTCTGGCGGAATTGCACGTCCGAGATCTCCGCACTGTTCTTGGCCACGCGGAGCTGGCGCCGCGCGCCATCGACCTTGAAGTCCTTTAGAAGCGGCTGGCTGATCCCGAAGTTGACGTTGGAGTCGTACGCCGGGTTGAAGTTGCTGAACCGGTTGTTGGTGTCCGTTCGCGAGTTGTTCCAGCTGAGGTTCAGCTGCGCCCCGGTCTTGATGAGGGCGTTCGCCCCCAGGCTGAAGTTCTGTGTCTCGGTCGTCACGCGTTGGCCGCCAGTGAAGAAGCTTCGGGATGGATCCGTCCTGTCGTTCGTGTCGAGCACGAGGCTGAGGAACGGGTCGTAGGATCCCTCGGCGGCTCGGATGTCCTCCCTGGCCGACTGTGGCCGATACCGCTCGACGGCGATGTCGACGTTGTTCTCGAGCGCGCGGGCCACGGCCTCCTCGATCGAAAGCTGCAGGTAGGACGGTCCCTTCGCCGGTTCGCCGCTTTCCTGCGCGAGAGCCGGAAGTGCCAGGGTGACAAGGAGCAATACGACGAGGCTCGTCTGGGTCTTCATGTGCGCTTCTGCCTCCGCGAGTGTCGAGGGGTGGGTCCTTGAGAAGAAGAACGACGCGTCAATTATAAGCTGAGAGGAGCCGCCCGATTCTGGAGGCTCCCCATCCACTCAGACGATCGTCACGCGCCAAAAGATCCTTGTTTTTCGTGACTTGCTCGGATCGGGATTCACGAAGTTGAATGCCTGGCGCGCGACGAGCTAGCCGTCCCCCGCGGCCGCACGGTCGGCGAGCAGCTCAAAGCGGGGGTGCTCCAAGAGCGCCGTGCACGGCAGCTCCGGGACCTGCAGGCCGCGGCGCAGGGCAGCGAGGGGCTCGCGCTTCCTGACGCCGGTGGCGAGCATCAATAGCGAACGGGCACTTCGAATGGTTCCAATGCCCATCGTGATCGCCCTCAGCGGCCGGGCGGCCTCCGGTACCTCGAGCTGGTCCGCGATCGCATCGGGGAGGTTGACGGAATGGGTCTTCTCGGCCGTGGCGCCAGGCAGGTTGTACGCGACGTGGCCGTCGGCCCCCACGCCCAGTAGCGCCAGGTCGAGAGCGGCGTCACGCACCGCGCACTCGTAGCGTTCGCATTCCGCGGCGATGTCGCCCGCCTCTCCGAAGGGGATGTCGGCGAGCCCGCCGTCGAGGCTCGAGACGCCGAACGCGTGGCGGCGCATGTAGGCGTAGAAAGAGCGCGGGTCGGCTCTCGGCAGCACCAGCTCGTCCAGGTTGAACACGCGAACCCGGCCGAGGTCCAGCCCCGCTTGGGAGCGGCGGGCGAGCTCCTCGTAGAAGGGCAGCGGCGTGCGCCCCGTGGGGAGGGCGAGGCTGGTGTCGGGCTTCAGCGCGACGAGCCGTTCGACCCGGTCGGCCGCGGCCGAAGCCGCCGCCAGCGGATCGGCGAAGACGGTGAGTTCCATCGGGATGAAGGGGGACCTCTGCGTGCGCTAGTAGCTAGGCCTGCGCGCCGTCGTCGCCGCCGTAGATCACGACGTCCCGGAGGTTTCGGTAGCGCTCGTTGAAGTCGAGGCCGTAGCCGACGACGAAGTGGTCGTCGATGTCGAAGCCGACGTAGTCGACCTGGACGTCGACGAGGCGGCGAGATGGCTTGGAGAGCAGCGACGCGACCTTCAGCGAGCGCGGACCGCGGGCGCGCAGCACGTTGAGCAGGTAGTTGAGCGTGAGCCCGGTGTCGACGATGTCCTCGATCACGAGCAGGTCGCGACCGTCGAGCCCCTGATCGAGGTCCTTGACGAGCTTCACCTCGCCCGACGTCTTCGTCGCAGCGCCATAGGAGGAGACGGCGATGTAGTCGAGCGACAGCGGCAGCTCGATGCTGCGACACAGATCGCTCAAGAACGTGCAGGCTCCTTTGAGAACGCCCACGAGATGGGGCTCGCGACCGTCGTAGTCGGTGGCAATCTGCGCCCCCATCTCTTCCACCCTTTTTGCGATCTGGTCGCTCGACAGAAGAACCTTCAAGCTCGACACCTCCTCGACTTGAGGGATGGATTATATGCGGGCGTCACGTCTCTGGGACCCCAAGATCTGGTGTACCGCTCTCCGGAAGCCTGGGGTGGGACCGGAGACCAGAGAACTGCGACAAGTGGTTGACGAGCTGTTCTCTAGGAAGGTAGATTCGGAACGAGCGTCAGGGACATCGCTAGACTGACATCTGAATGAATCATTCGGAGGCACGGAACCGGCGCACCGGAGGCTAGGCGAGCGCCGGAGCGGGATGTGCGGGGGCAGCACCTACCACTGCTCCCAACGCTCAACTAACATTCGGAAACTGAAGGGGAACCAATGAACTTGTGCGAGTTTTCACTTCGCCCTCGTCTGCCCGTCATCGCCCCAGAAAGCAAGTCTTCGGGTTTTTTGGCATTGTTGCTGGCAGCGGTATTCGCCATGCCGGGAGTGCTTCAGGCCCAGGAAACAACAGCGACGATTCGAGGAAGGGTCGTGGACGTCGCCAACGCACCGGTGCCGAATGCCGAGGTCGAGGTGCTGGACCAGCGCACCGGGATCATTCGCAGCTTTACGACCAATGATGGCGGCACGTTTCTCGCGACGCGGCTGCCGCCGGGCGGCCCCTACACAGTCATAGTCAACAAGACCCGGACGATGGTCGTGGAGTCCGTCGCCGTCGCCGACACCTACAGCCTGACGATCAATATGGGTGCTGTCCAACTAACCGAGGAGATCGTGGTCGTCGGTCAGTCCCTCGATATTGTCGATGTGGCCCCGGGTCCCTCCGCCACTTTCACCAATTTTGAGTTGCAAACCGCGCCCGCATTCAACCGCGACATCGTGGAGGTCTATGGCATCGACCCTCGGTTCAATGTGGACGCCGGGCAGAGGGATTTCGCGGTCAACTGTGCTGGCAAGCACCCGCGGTTCAACGGCGTCACGCTCGATGGCATCAGCCAGGGCGACCGCTTCGGCCTGAACAACAATGGCTATTCCACTGCTGTAGGCATGCCGTTCCCCTTCGATGCCATCGCGCAGGTGGCTGTCGAGCTGGCGCCCTTCGATGTGACCTACGGCGGTTTCTCAGCCTGCAGTGTCAACGCGATCACCAAGTCCGGCAGCAATGAGTGGCATGGCAACGCTTTCTACGAGTATATCGGCGACACCCTGCGCGGCAATTTGCCAGGCCAAACCGAATCCCCTTCTTTCGACGACCGCTTTGCGGGTGCCACCTTCGGCGGACCCCTCGTCAAGGACAAGCTGTTCTTCTTCGCCGCCTATGAGAACTCTAGCCAGTTCGTCCCCCTGGCCATGGGCTTTGCCGGCTCAGGTAACGGCGTGGAACGCCCCTGGCTCAGTCAGGCCGACCATGACCGCATCGTCAGGATCGCCACCGACGCGTACAACTACGATACGGGCGGACAGCCTAGCGATGGCGTCCGGGAGGCAGACAAGTTCATGCTGCGGTTGGACTGGAACATCGACCCGCGCCACAACGTGTCCGCTATCTTCAACTACTTCGATGGCTTCGAGGACCGCGCCTCCGACAACGACAGCAACGAGTTCGAGTTCGCGAACCACTTCTATCAGAAGGGCGCCGAGTCGAAGACGTATACCGTCAAGCTGGCCTCGCACTGGACCGACTCGTTCTCGACAGAGCTGTTCCTGAGCAGAAACGAACTGATCGACTCCCAGGTCACCGTGGGCCCAGAGGACTTTGGCGACTTCCAGATCTCTGTCGGTGGTCGAACCGGCACCGTCTACCTGGGAGCGGATGATTCCCGCCAGGCCAACAACTTGAACACGGATTCGGATTTCCTCAAGCTCTCCGCCCAGTTCCTGACAGGCGATCACGTGCTCACCGGGGCGTATGAGCTCGAGAAGCTCACCATCTTCAATCAGTTCGTGCAACACGCCCGTGGCGGCGAATACGACTTCTTCGACGACTCCACCCGCAACCCGGCCTCTTGCAATGCTCTCGACGCACAGGGACGGGTCGACGATCCGGCATGCGAACCGTCGGGAATTGACCTTTTCGAGCTGGGTCGGCCCAGCCGTATCTACTACGGCAGTGGCGGCGGAACCAATGACCCGGCCACTGCGTCCGCCCTGTTCACCAACAAGCTCAATTCCTTGTACGTTCAGGATGAGATCTTCTTCGACCAGCAGAACCTGACGCTGGTGGCGGGCCTTCGCTACGAGTTTTTTACCAGCAGTGACCAGCCCGTCTTCAATCAGACCTTCACCGACGCCAACAGCGGGCTGCGCAACGACCAAAACATCGACGGGCTCAGCCTGATCATGCCGCGTGTGGGCTTCACCTGGAGTGCGGGGGACGATCTTTCTCTGCGCGGCGGCGTCGGCCGCTACTCCGGCGGCAACCCCAACGTCTGGATCTCCAACGCCTGGAGCAACGACGGACTCACCAATGTGCAGTTGCGGCTCAACAACTTTGGCCCCAGATTTGGCGCCGGTGATTCGGTTCTGGACGGCTCCATTCCCATCACCGGCTCCCAGCCCGGACGTGACGTCCCCCAGCGATTGTTCGACACCATTGCCGCGACGACTGCCGACAATGCGAGTAACAGCGGTTTGGTCCTGATCGACCCCGATTATCGTCAGCCTTCCGAGTGGAAAATCGCCGTGGGCGCAACCTACCGCCTTCCGGGGGACATCCAGGCGGACGTTGACTACTTGCACACCGAGCTGAGGGATTCCGCCCACTACCTCGACCTGTCCCAGGAAATCGTGGGTACCACCCGGGCCGGGCAGCCCATCTATGACTACGCGAACGGCCGTGACAACTTCATGCTGACCAACACGAGTGTCAACGCATCCTCCGATATCGCCTCGGTGTTGCTTAGAAAGTACTGGGCCTCGGGGCTCGACATGATGTTGGGCTATGCCTACATCAGCTCTGACGACGTGGTTCCGATGACATCTGCGGTTGCCGGCTCGAACTTCGACAATCTGGCCACGAACGACATCAACAGTCCTGTCGCGGGCAAAACCAACTACGCGGTGCCACACCGGTTTACTCTCCGCGCAAGCTACGGGCGCGACTTCTTTGAGGATCTGGAGACGCGCTTCACCCTGTATGGCACTATGAAGGAAGGCCAGCCGCAAAGCTTCGTGATGGGCTCGGTAGACCAGGAAGGTGATGGATTCTTCGGTCGTCACCTGCTCTACGTGCCGGACGGCGCGTCGGATCCGAATGTAGAGTTCGAAGACGGTTTTGCGACCGATGAGTTTTTCGCTTTCGTCGCGCGCGAAGGGCTCAGCACCGGGTTCGCACCGCGCAATGGCCAGCACGCCAGGTGGAGCAAGCGTCTCGACTTCTTCTTCGCCCAGGAAATACCGACTGGGCTTGGAGGAGCCAACGGCAGGATCTACCTCAAGATGTACAACGTCGGCAACTTCCTGAACGAAGAGTGGGGCCAGGTCTGGGACGCACAGTTCTTCTCGGTGCAAGTCGTGGACTCCGGGATCAACGACGCCGGACAATACGTCTTCGAAGAATTCAACGACCGCTCGATCTCCGACCTGATAGAAAACCGGTCATTATGGGAGGTTCGTGTAGGGCTTGGATTCAGCTTCTGAGACGTCAGCCGTCTCTCGTGAAAGGCCAACCTTCGGGTTGGCCTTTCCTTATGCGATGACGCCAGCAGAGCGACAACGCGAGGCTCGCGCCGCCTCGGAGCCCAGGAGGAGTTCCACGATGGCCTTCATTCTGATGCTGGTGGCCGCGATCACGGCGGCGGCCTGCGATCAGCCGGGCGAGCCCCAGAAACCCGTCGCTGCCGAATCCCGGACGCCCACGCCGCCACCGTTCGACGCTCAGATCCGCCTCGACCCGAGGTTGGTGGCCGACTTGAAGCGGGTACCCGAGGTCTTCAGGACGGTGCCGCTCTCGGACGGCAAGGACGTCGACTCGCTCGCGTTCTGGCAGGGGCCCGGGAGAACGCCCTGGCTCCTGGTGACGTTGAAGGACGACAACCACATTGTGGTCCTGGATGCGACGACGGGGAAGCAACTCGACAGCTTCGGGGATATGGGCGAGGAACTGGGGAAGCTCAACCGTCCCAATGGGATCGCCGTCATCGACGACCTGGTCCTCGTGGTCGAGAAGGACAACCGACGAGTGCAGGTGCTCAGGCTGCCCGACTTCGAGCCGTTGGGAAGCTTCGGTGAGGAGCTCCTGAAGTGGCCCTACGGTGTGGCTGTCGACCGTCCAGGAGACTGGTACGAGGTCTTCGTCACGGACAGCTACGACTCGCCGGAGCACGAGCCGCCGGCCCCCGAGGTGTGCGCCAATCGGGTCCGTCACTACCGTTTCCGTCCGGCAGAGGCTGGCCTGGACGTGGAGTTCGTTCGCTCCTTTGGTGAAGCCACAGGCGATGGCGCCCTGTATCGGGTGGAGTCGCTCGTCATCGATCGGCCGCTGGGACGCCTGTATCTCGCTGATGAGTCCCGTCTCCGTCTGAACCTCAAGGCTTACTCGCTCGACGGCGCGTTTCCCGGGCCGGCGTTCGGCGGTGGCCTCCTCTACCGGGAGCCGGAGGGCCTCGTCCTGCTCAGCTGTGGGCCCGAGGAGGCACGGGAGGGCTACCTCATCGCCGCCGACCAGACGCAGCCCTCGCGTTTTCTCGTCTTTGCGCGGGGAAGCCTGGACTTCCTGGGGGGCTTTACCGGGGAGCCGACGATCGACATCACGGACGGCATAGCCTTCGCGGCGATTGGCGACGAGGCTTCGGGCATGTTCTACGCGACACACCACGACGTCCAGGTCGTCGGCTACCGTTGGATCGACATCGCCGAGGCCATGGGCTTCCGGACCGACTGCCGCTGAGCACGCGGGCCGCCGCCGACCAGGTTCAGTGAGTGCGGCCGGCGAAGCTCACCCAGCGCGTCGGAGACGCCCCCCCGCCGCCTAGTGGCCTGTAACAGGGGATTCGGTACCGCTGCGACCGACGATGCATCCCGCCTGGCTGCGTCGCTCGTCGGTCAAATACTCCGGTATTCTCCCTCCTCGGCTCCTTGCCATCCGGGCGCCTCGGCGGTCTCGCTGGCACCGATCTCCCTGTTACGGGCGACTAGCGCCAGCGGAATTGGAGCGGAGCGCAGCCGTCCTGCGCTACTGCGGCTGCCGTTGGCTTCGCGCGATCGCCAGCTCCGCCTCGCTCTCCCCGGTCCTACCGAGGCTGGCCAGGACCCCGGCGAGTCGCTCGTGAATCTCGGGTCCGTCGTCGCCCGCCGCGATGGCGCGTCGAAACAACTCGACCGCGTCGTCAGGGCGATCCTCGGCCGTTGCGATCACGGCGAGCAGCCCGAGCGCCGGGCCCAGGCCGGGCTCCAGCGTCAGCGCATGCTCGAGCTGGGCGATCGCGGCGGGGAAGCGGCCTGAGCGCATCAGCAGCATGCCCTCGAGGTAGACGTAGTCCACGATTGTCCCGGCGAGCTCACGAGCGCGCCGAGCCGAGTCGAGTGCCTGCTCCTCACGACCCAGGGCCAGCAGGAGCCTGGCGCGGAGGCCGTGAGCCGCGGCAGTGTCGGGGTGCTCCTGGATCACCTCGTCGATCTGATCCATGGCCGAGACATAGAGCCCCTCGCTGGCCAGTCGCTCGACCTCGTTCAGCTGCGTGCGCTTCCTGACGCCGGCGTCGCTGTCGTCCTGGCCCTGTCTCAGCGCTTGGAATCGATCCAGAGCCTGCTCGGCGCCCGCCTCGTCGCCCGTGGCCCGCAGCGCGGTGCCGAGGCGGTAGTGGACCTCGGAAACGTCGGGCATGGCCGCAGCAGCGCTACGAAGCTGGACGACGGCATCATCGGTGCGCCCCTGCTCGAGGAGAATCGTCCCGAGCTCCAGCTGAACGCGCCCGCGATCCGGCAGATCGCCTTCGAGTGCAGCGGTGAGCGCCCCGATCGCCTGAGCCCGCGTCGTTGGCGAGGCGGCGAGGGAGAGCCCTCTCGCCAGCTGTAACGTGGCGCTCTCGGGGTAGGTCTTCAACGCAGCGTCGGCTATCTCCAGGGCGCGGCTGTGTCGGTCCAGGGAAAGAAGGAGAAAGCAGAGGCCCTCGGGGAGCGACACATTCGCCACCTTGGCCTCGATGCCCTGTTCCAAGATAGTCACGGCCTCTTCCCTATCACCCCTGTCTCGAAGCAGCATGGCCGCGAGCGCGTAGGCCGTGGGCTCGCCGGGGTTGAGCCTGCGGGCGTCCGCGAGCGCGGCGAGCGCAGGGTCGACCGTCCCCAGGCGAGCCGCCAGCTGACCTTCCGCGAGCGCCAGCACGGGCTGTTCCGGCGCACGCTGCCGCGCCTCGCGAATCAGCTCCAGCGCACCCACGAAGTCGCCCCTTTGCTCCTGGACGCTGCTCAGGCCGACCCAGGGCATCGGGTTGCGGGGCTCGAGCAGCGAGGCTTCCCGGAAGCGCGCCTCGGCCTCATCGAAGTTGTCAGCGTCGAGAGCCGCCCCTGCCGCCGCCAGCAGCGTCTGTGCGCTGTCTTCGCCGGCCCCCGGAGCCGAGAGCAGGCTCTGGGAGAAGCCTGGGCCGGCCGGGAGAGTAAGTAGGAGCGCGAGGGGCGTGGCGCGGAACGTGGAGCTCGTGAGCATCTCTCTTAGGCTAGCCGATCCACTGGCGAGTTGGCCACGGAGGTCCTCAAGTGCAGGTCGAACGGCCGGGGTCAGCATTGTGCTTGATCGGGATGTGGGACGATCTGAGCCTGCGGGGCCTCTGTGCGTTCTCCGTGTCTCTGCGCCTCCGTGGCTTCCGTTGTTCGTCAGCATCCGTTTCCTGCTGCACTCGTAGGATCAGAAGAAGCGCCGATCGAACGGGAGCGGGAGCAGCTCCTCGAGACGGAACAGCTCGGAGCCACCTCGAGGACCCACGAGGTACACCCAGATGTTGCCCGCGATCTCCCAGAGGACCTGCCGGCACGCTCCACAGGGTGGTGTCGGTTTCTGGGAGTCGCCGAGCACCGCTATCGCGTCGAAGCGTTTGAAGCCCTCGGACACGGCCTTGCCCGCCGCTACGCGCTCGGCGCACATGGTCAACGGGTAGCTGGCATTCTCCACGTTGCAGCCCACGATGATGGTCCCATCGATCGCCCGGAGCGCCGCCCCCACCTTGTACTTGGAGTAGGGCACTCGAGCTCTCCGCCGAACCTGGCGGGTGGCGCCGGCGGGCTCGGCGAACTCCGCGGGAGAGGGCCTCTCAATCCGGGCGCTCACTTGCCCCCCATCTCGCGGACGATCTTCCCGATCAGCTGAACGAGAGACGACTGGACCTGGCGACCCACCTGGAGCACCTCCTCGTGATCGAGCTTCTGCTTGGATAGACCGGCGGCCTGATTCGTGATGCAGCTCAGCCCCAGCACGCGCACGCCCATGTGGCGCGCCGCAATCACCTCGGGCACCGTGGACATACCCACCGCGTCGGCGCCCATCGTACGCAGCATCTTGATCTCCGCGGGAGTCTCGTAGGACGGTCCGGTCAGCGCCAGGTAGACGCCCTTGCGCACGGGAATGCCCAGCTCCACGCAGGCGTCCTCCGCCAACGTTCGAAGCGTGGCATCGTAAGCCTCGGTCATGTCGAAGAACCGCGGTCCGAGCTGCTCCTCGTTGGCGCCAATCAGCGGGTTGCCGCCCATCAGGTTGATGTGGTCCTGAATGATCATCAGCTCCCCGGGCCTGAAGTTGACGTTGACGCTGCCCGCCGCGTTCGTGACGATCACGCGCTTGACTCCCAGCCGACCGAGGACACGCATGGGGAAGACCACCTGGTCGAGGTGGTAGCCCTCGTAGTGGTGAACACGGCCGGCCATCACGGCCACCGGAACCTTGTTGAGCCGTCCCACGAACAGCTGTCCGGCGTGTCCGACCGCCGTCGAGGTGGGGAAGTGCGGGATCTCTCCGTAGGGGATGACGGTGGGGTCGTCGAGGTCCTTCGCAAAGCCGCTGAGACCGGAGCCCAGAACGATGCCGACTCGCGGCCGTAGCTCGGTGCGGCTCTCGATCAGACGGACGGCCTCGCCGAGCGCAGGGAGCAACGCCACCGCTAGACGAGCATTCCCGCGAGGCAGGCGCTCATGAACGCGGCGAGGTTGCCGGCGATCATCGCCTTGAGGCCGAGCTCGGCGAGCTCACTGCGGCGCGAGGGTGCGAGCCCTGCGATGCCGCCGATCTGAATCGCGATGCTCGGGAAGTTGGCGAAGCCGAGCATCGCGTATGTCGCGATGATCATGCTCCGTGGCTGGATGACCAGGGAAGCGTCCGTCAGATCGGTCGCCAGCTTCGTATATGCGACCAGCTCGGTGAGGACGACCTTGACCCCCATCAACGTGCCGACATAGCTCGTGTCGGCCCACGGCACGCCCATCAGCCACGCCAGCGGTCGTACGGCCTGCCCGATGATGGCCTCGATGCTCAGCCCCTGCAGGCCGACGAGGCCACCGCCCCAGTTGATCAGCGCGTTGAACAGGGCGATCAGCGCGAAGAAGGCCATCAGCATCGCCGCGATGTTGATCGCCAGCTTGGCGCCCGTGGAGGCGCCGTCGGCGGCGGCGTCGATCACGTTCGATTGCGTCCGCTCGACGCTGATCGCCAGTGATCCCCCCGTCACCGGTTTGCCGGTCTCGGGCAGAATCATCTTCGAGAGCAGCAGGCCCGCAGGAGCGTTCATGACGCTCGCCGCGATGAGGTGGCCGGCGATCGAGGGGATGTAGTCGCGCAGCAGCAGGATGTAGATCGCCAGCACGCCGCCGGCGACCGTCGCAAAGCCCCCCGTCATGACGGTGTGCAGCTCCGATCGCGTCATCTTCTCGACGAACGGCCTGATCAGCAGCGGGGCCTCCGTCTGCCCGACGAAAATGTTGCCGCTGGCGGAGAGCGTCTCGGCGCCGGACGTCTTGAGCGTGCGTTGCATGACCCAGGCCACGCCCCTGACGACGAACTGCATGATGCCGAGGTAGTAGAGGACGGACATCAAGGCCGAGAAGAAGATGATCGTCGGAAGCACGTTGAAGGCGAAGAACGCGCCTGTCTGAGCGACGAGCCCCCCGCTCGCGTCCACACCGCCCGCGGTCGGCGCCCCCACCGGCACCGTGGAGTTGACCAGGTTGCCGAAGATGATCGCGGCGCCTTGCACCGAGAAACTGAGCAGGTGGTTGACCAGGTTGCCGAACTCCTGGAAGAACCAGCGTCCCGGATCCGTGCGCAGGACGATCACGGCAAAGATGGCTTGCAGCAGGAGTCCGCTCCGCACGAGCCGCCAGTTGATGTTCTTGCGATCCCAGCTGATCAGGTACGCGATTCCCAGGATGGCGGCGATGCCGAGCAGGCCGACGAGTCGCTCCAGGAGCGGCGTGTCGAGGCCGTCTTTGAGCTGCGCCAACGGATCGCCCTGGGCGAGGGCCATTACGAGGAGATTCACGGGTTTGCCTCCTTCACTCCAGGACATCCTGAATCAGTGGTCTGGATTTCGGGACTCTCTCGGAGATCGTCATGGCCGCGCGAACCATCGCGGCCGCCTCGTCGAGACGCGTCGTGGCGTTGACGTGCAGGCTGGCGAGGGGCTCGTCCAGAACGACCGGGTCGCCGATCTTCTTGTTGAGCACGATACCCACGCTGGGGTCGATGATCGAGTCCATCGTCGCGCGACGCGCCCCGAGCAGCATCGCCGCTCGCCCGATCTGGCGGCACCCGATCGCCGTGACGCGGCCCTCTCGCTCGGCTGTCACGGAGAGCTCCTGGCCGGCCCGCGGCAGCCGCCCCGGGTCGTCGCAAACGCGTGGGTCCCCGCCCTGGAGCTCGATCGTTTCCTGGAGCTTGGCGAGACCGGCGCCCGATCCCAGTGCCTCGCGCACGCGACTGCGGGCGGCTTCGGGGCTCGGCGCGGTGCCCGCGAGACTCAGCATGCGCGCCGCCAGCTCGATCGACAGCGACTCCAGGTCCTTGGGTCCCCGGCCTTTCAGCGTCTCGATGGACTCCTTCACCTCGAGCGCGTTGCCGACGGCGCGACCCAGCGGCTGATCCATGTCCGTGATCAATGCGGCGACCTTCTTCTTCATGCCGCGACCGATCGACACCATCACGTGGGCCAGGTCGCGCGCCTCTTCGATCGATTGCGTGAAGGCGCCGTCGCCCATCTTGACGTCGAGGACCAGAGCTTCGATCCCCTCGGCAAGCTTCTTGCTCATGATTGAAGCTGCAATCAGGGGTGGGCTCTCCACGGTGGCCGTCACGTCGCGCAGGGCGTAGAGCTTGCGATCGGCGGGGGCGATCTCGGGCGTCTGTCCGATGATGGCGAGCCCGCCACGCGCCACGACGCGGCGGAACTCGGCGAGCGACAGCGTGACCTGGAAGCCGGGGATGGCCTCGAGCTTGTCGAGGGTGCCGCCCGAGTGAGAGAGCCCCCGCCCTGAGATCATCGGTACGCGGACGCCGCACGCCGCGGCCAGCGGCGCGAGGACCAGGCTGGTCTTGTCGCCGACCCCGCCGGTCGAATGCTTGTCGACCTTGGGGCCCTCGATGTCGCTGAGGTCGAGCACCTCGCCGGTGTGCATCATCGAATGGGTGAGGGCCAGCGTCTCGGCGGCCGTCATGCCGGCGAAGAACACGGCCATCACGAATGCCGCCGCTTGATAGTCCGGGATCCGGCCGCTCGCGTAGCCGGTCACGAAGAAGCGGATCTCCTCCTCGGCCAGCTCGCGGCCGTCGCGCTTCGCCTGAATGATGTCGACCGCCCGCATCTCGCCTGAGTGTCAGCAGAGGAGTAACGGGACGCGGCTCACTTCTTCTGCTTGAGCCGCTCGACCTCGGCCCACAGATCCCGCTTCTTCTGCTTGGGGACTGCCGAAGGGGGCGCCGAGGGGGGCGGGGGCATGCCGGACAGAACCTGGTCCATCAGGTTCTGCTTCTCCTTGGCCTTGCGTGCCTGGCGCCGCGTCGGAACCTCGGCGTGGCGGTAGTCGTGGGTGTTGTAGCAGGTGCGGCAGGTGACCTGGGCGATGTTCTCCCCGAGCATGGCTGCGACGTCGTGGTTGAGGAGCAGGCGACACTTCGGACAATAGTCGTCGATGACGTCGCCGAGCCTCGGGGGATGGTTCGGCATGCGACCTCCGAGTGGGCGGGCAGTATAGCTCAGCCGGCCTCGCGGGCTGTTCGTTCGTTCCAGGAGCCTGGTTTGGCGAGCGTCCCGCCTGCTGCGCGAGCAGTGAAATTGGCACTCCGACTTGGAACGGCACTAAAATCCAGAGCCCGTTTATCAAGGAAACCGCTTGAGCAAGACCCAAGCTGACTACTACCGGCTTCGAACCGAATGGCTGCGTTTCAGGAGCCACCTCGTCGACTCGTTGACCGGGCTCCCGACATTCGCGGCCGTCCTGGAACAGGGACGGCGGCTTCTCGATGAGCGGAGCGGCCTCGACATCCTCTATCTGGATCTCGGACGCTCTGGTGCACACGAGGCGAAGCTCGGCTGGGAGAGCTACGACGAAACCGTGCGGGAGTTCGCTCGCAGCCTCCAGGACCTCGGTGAGTCGGCGGGCATCGCTGAGCGTGACATCGTGTGCGTCCACACGGGACGCTCGGATCGTTTCCTGCTGCTGCTGGGCGTTCCGGACGATCCGACTCCGGTCAGGGAGCGCCAGGCGCTCGTGGTGGGCGCGCTTCAATCCCAGGTGGCGCGGCGGCTCGGCGTTGGCCATGCGCGGGTGACGCCGAACCCGATGATGCGACCGGAGCGCTCGATTCAGCAAGCGGTGGCCGACGCGATGATGATGAGCCTGCGGAGCGCCGTGACGATCAGCCCCGCCCTCGAGGGCGAGCTCGCTCGCCTCATCGCCAACCGGGCCGTCAGGTCCGTCTTCCATCCGATCGTCCGGCTGGCGGACCGCGGTGTCGTCGGTCACGAGGCGCTGACCCGCCCCGTGGGCGAGGTCGCGTTCGAGTCGATCGAGCACATGTTTTCTTTCGCCGAGTCGAGCGATCTCCTGCTCGACTTCGAGCGGTTGTGCCGGGTCACGGCCATGCGCTCGTCGTCGCAGCGCGACGCTTCAGGGTTGCTCTTTCTCAACTGCTCGCCGCTGGCGCTGGAGGACGAAAGCTGGGTCGGCGCCCAGACCCGAGATGCCCTGGCCGCCGCCGGCTTGACGCCCGGCGACGTCGTGATCGAGATCACGGAGCGCCTCGCCGTCGAGAGGAAGGCGGCGTTTGCGGACGCGCTCGCCCGTTTGAAGGATGGAGGTTTCCGTTTCGCCGTGGACGACATGGGCACCGGATACGCGTCTCTCCAGGCGTTGGCCGCGATCGAGCCCGACTACCTGAAGTTCGACGTGAGCCTGGTCCGTGGCATTCACACGAGCCCCATCAAGCGTAGCCTGCTGTCGTCGCTGTGCACGCTCGCGAGCAAGTTCGAGGCTCGCGTCATTGCAGAGGGGATCGAGCAGGAGGAGGAGCTCGAGGCGCTCCTCGGACTGGGCGTCGAGCTGGGCCAGGGCTTCCTGTTCCACACGGAGAGAGGCAACTGACCGGAGGAGCGAATGCGCAACGCTGAGGTGATCCGCCAATGGCGAATCCTCAAGCGAATCGAGGCGGGCCGCTATTCGACGGCGCGCGATCTGGCCGAGGAGCACGGGGTCACCGAGCGCACGATCCGGCGCGATCTGGAGGCGCTGCAGGAGGCGGGTTTCCCGCTCTACGACGAGCGGGCCGACGGCCGCAAGATCTGGCGCCTGGTCGACGGCTACAAGCAGCGCTTGAGTCAGAGCTTTACGCTCTCGGAGCTGGCCGCGCTCTACTTCGGCAAGAACCTGATGTCGTTCCTGGGCGGCGCTCCTTTTGCCCAGGACCTGGAGTCCGCATTCGAGAAGATCCGCGAAGCGCTCCCGTCGCGCAGCCTGCCGTACCTCGATCGGATTCAACGTCTCTTCGCCACCCGTCCGGATCCCTTCAAGGACTACTCGGACAAGCAGGAGGTGATCGCGGCCGTCATCGAGGCGACGCTTCATCAGCAGCAGGCCAAGATCGACTATTTCTCCTTCACGAGTCGCCGCGTCAAGTCGTACACGCTCGACCCTTATCGTGTCGTGTACCATCACGGTGGTCTCTACCTCTACGCCCGCGCCCACGAGTACGCCGAGGTGCGCACCTTCGCCGTCGAGCGCATCGAGCGGATCGAGCTGCTCGAGGAGAATTTCGAGATTCCGCCCGACTTCGACGTCGCCGCCTACGCGCGCGGCGCCTTCGGGATTGCGGGTGGCGAGCCGGAGGAGGTCGAGATCGAGTTCGATTCGGCCGTCGCCAGCTACATCCGCGAGCGCATCTGGCACGAGAGCCAGACGCTCGGAGATGCGCCTCGCGGTGGCGTCGTGCTGCGCCTCAGCGTCGCCCCCAGCGAGGAGCTGAAGTCCTGGGTCAAGGGCTTCATCCCGCACGTTCGCGTGCGAAAGCCCAAGCGACTCGCCGCCGAGATCGGCGAAGAGCTGGACCAGGCCCGCAAGGCCTTCCCGGCGTCCAAGCGTGCCCCCAAGAAGTCGTGAGGCTGCCGACGATCCTGGCCCGGCGCTTCGTCGCCGGAGAGACGGCGGCCGACGCCGTCGAGGCCGGGACGCGGCTTCAGGTGCGCAAGATCCGAGTGACCTTCGACCTGCTCGGGGAGGACGTCGCCGCTCCCAGGCAGGCCCGGACGCTCTCCGGCGAGATCGTCAAGCTGCTTCGCGCGATCCCGGCTGAGGTCGAGCGCAATGTCTCCATCAAGCTCTCGATGCTCGGGCTCGACATCTCGCAGGATCTCTGTCTCGAGCTGGCGGCCGGGGTCCTCGACGTGGCTCGCGAGGTCGACGGGTTCGTGCGCCTCGACATGGAGGGAACGAAGCACACGGAGCCGACGCTGCGCGTGTTTCGACATCTGCGCAAGGACTACGACAACGTCGGGATCGTGCTTCAAGCGTACCTGCATCGCACCGAGGACGATGTCAGGGAGTGCGTCAGGCGGGGCGACCGGGTACGCCTGTGCAAAGGGGCCTATCGGGAGCCCGAGAACCTGGCGCTGCAGAGGATGCCAGAGATTCGCAGGAACTTCGGCAAGTGCGCCCGCCTGCTTCTCGAGGGGGCGCCGTATCCGGCGATCGCGACGCACGACGAAGAGCTGGTCACTGACGTGATCGGGTTCACCAGAGAGAGCGGAATGGCGGCGGAGCGCTTCGAGTTCCAGATGCTCTACGGGCTGCGCCCCCGGCGCTGCGAGAGCCTGGTGAGCGCCGGCTACAACGTGCGCGTCTACGTTCCCTACGGCACCCACTGGTTTCCGTACTTCTACAGACGGCTCCGGGAGCGCAAGGAGAACGTCTGGTTCGTCGTGCGCAACGTGCTCTGGGGTTGATGGGCGATTGACGTCGAACAGCGGAATGCGTGCGGCCGTGTATCGGGGCGGCGGGGTGGTCCGCACCGAGACCGTTCCGGTTCCGGAGATCGGAGATGGGGAGCTGCTCGTCAAGGTCGAGGCCTGCGGCGTCTGCGGCACCGACATCAAGAAGATCGTCCGCGATCTGCTCCCGGGCCCTCGTATCTTCGGTCACGAGACGGCTGGCAGCGTCGCCAGGGTGGGCCGCGGGGTCTCGCGTTTTCGCGAAGGAGATCGCGTCGCGCTCCATCACCACATCCCCTGCCGCAGCTGCGACTTCTGCCGGCGGCGCCTCTACGCGCAGTGTGAGGGCTACAAGCGCAACGGCACGACGGCTGGGTTCGAGGCGGCCGGCGGCGGCTTCTCGGAGTACGTCCGGGTCATGGACTGGATCGTGCGCGAGGGCACGATCGCGATCCCCGACGGCGTTCTGGCGGAAGAGGCTGCCTTCGTCGAGCCTGTGAACACGGTTCTGAAAGCGGTCCAGCGGGCCGGCGTCGAGGAAGGCCAGACCGTGCTGGTCGTGGGGCAGGGCCCGGTCGGACTGATCCTCACCCAGGCGGCGCGCTGGAAGGGCGCCTCGGTGATCGCCACGGACATGCAGCCGGATCGCCTCGAAATGAGCCGGCGGCTCGGCTCCGATCGGGCGCTCCACGCCGCGCAGGACCCTATCGACGAGATCCACAGTCTCACCGGCGGCCGGGGCGCCGATGTCACCTTCGTGGCCGCACTGGGCCAAGCCCCGCTGGATCACGCGATTAACGGGACTCGGGCAGGTGGTCGTATCATGTTGTTCGCCGCCACTTCGCCCGGGGAGACCGCCGAGGTGGATTTAGGGGCGCTGTGCGCCGCCGAAAAGGACATAATGACGTCGTACAGCGCTTCCGTAGACGTTCAGGACCTGGCCGCACAGCTCGTTTTCGAGCGGGCGATCAGGGTGAGGGACCTGATTACTCATCGATTCGGCCTGGACGAGGCAGCGAAGGCGATCGAGCTCGCGGCACACCCCACGCCCGGGGTGCTCAAGGTCATGCTGCGGCCCGGTGTCCCCGGGTCTGAAGCCTAAGACTGGAGCGGTCGGCCCGCTCGGAGAGGGAGAGACTTGCCACCGCAGATGAGAGCGGCCGTGATCTACGGCAAGGAAGACGTGCGCATCGAGAACGTCCCGCTGCCCCGACTGGGGCGCGGCGAGGTCCTGCTGCGCACTCAGGTAGCGCTCACCTGCGGGACCGATGCGAAGGTCTTCCGCCGCGGCTACCACAACAAGATGATCGTGCCGCCCGCCCTGTTCGGCCACGAAGTCGCCGGCATCGTCGAAGAGGTCGGACCGGAGACGCCCGGGATCGAGCCCGGCTCCGCCGTCGTCGCGGCCAACTCGGCTCCGTGCGGCGAGTGTCACTACTGCCGCCACGACATGCCGAATCTGTGCGACGACCTGCTCTTCTGGAACGGCGCCTACGCCGAGTTCGCGAAGCTGCCGGCGCGCCTCGTACGCGAGAACCTGCTTCCCATGACGGATGACGTCAGCTTCCGCGAGGCGGCGATGGTCGAGCCGCTCGCCTGCGTCGTGCGTGGAGTGGAGGAGTCCTGGATCGGCCGCGGCCAGTCGGTAGCGGTGATCGGCGCCGGGGCGATCGGCTTGATGTTCGTTGTGCTCGCCCGCATGCGCGGGGCGCACGTCGTGTGCGCAGGGCGCAACCGCGGGCGCCTCGACCTGGCCGAGGAGATGGGCGCCGAAGCCCTGGTCGTCGCCGGGGGGAGCTGCGACCTCGCCGATCAGCTGCGCCGCCACAGCCCGGGCGGGCGCGGCGCCGATGTCGTCATTGAAGCGGTCGGGTCGGGCGATACGTGCGAGGCTGCCGTCCGCTCGGTGCGCAAGGGCGGTGTCGTCAACCTGTTCGGCGGCTGCCCAGCCGATACCCGCATCGGGATCGACTCTCAACGGCTCCACTATCAGGAGCTCACCATCAAGTCGACGTTCCACCACAGCCCGGAGAGCATCCGCAAGGCGTTCCGGCTCATCGCCGACGGTCACATCGATCCCAACCAGTTCATCACCGCGGAGGAGCCGCTCGAGCAGCTCCCCCGCGTGCTGGACCAGATGTCACGCGGCGCCGACGGCCTGAAGACCGCGATCCTCCCCTGGGCCTGACCGCCGTATCAGCGGCGGCCACAGAGGCACAGAGGCACAGAGACACGGAGAAACGGTCTGCTCGATCGTCGCTATGCGAATCGAGGGAGAATCCGCCCCTCCGTCATCCCGAGGAAGCTCGGCGAACGAGTGCGGACGGATCTGACGCGAGATTACTTCGCGCGTCATCCTCGAGGGAGTTCAGGCAACGACGCGACCGAAGGACCCCGGCCCCTCTCAGTTGAAACAACTGACGATCGAGTGACGAGGAGCAGACGGATTCTTCGCTCCAAGCGGGGACGAGCGGTCACTCAGAATGACGTGTCTTTGGCCGACCGCCTAATTCTCCGGTAGCGGCTCCAGCCGGGGCGGCATTTCGAGCAGCGAGGCGCAGCCCTCGCAGACGAGGAATGCGAGCCTCCCCGGGATCAGCTCCAGCGCGGTCGCTGTCGCGACTGACGCGAGTGGAGTGCGGCAGAGGAGACAGCCCGTCTCGGCGACGTCGTGTCCGTGCTGCATCGCAACCTCCTCGGAACCGCTCGTGGCGGCCCCTTCAGAAGGTTGGACGGAGGGGCTATGTCAAAGGTTTTGAACACTGTGAGCTTTGTCACTCACCCGGAACGAGCCGCATCGCAAGGCCGCTGGCGCCGTAGATACGTTTCCCGTCTACCCAAAGCCAGCCGTCGCCGACGGCGAGCGTGCTGCCCTGTTCCCGTCGCACGTCGGTCAGCTCCAACTCGACGCTCACGACAGCGCTTTCCGGAATCACCTGACCCCGGTATTTCCAGGTCAGCTCGCGTCCGATCGCGATCGGCTCGAAGCGCGGATTGGGGATGTCCTTCCAGGCCGCGCGTTGGAGCAGCGCGCACTGAACGAGCTGAAGCATCGCTTCGAGCCCCAGCGATCCGGGCTGGACGGGATCGCGGAAGAAGTGGGCCTTGAAGAACCAGTCGCGCGGGTCGATGCGCTTGTCGGAACGCCAGCGCCCGAGTCGCGCGCGGCCTCCGACGGGCCAGTGCCCGAGCCTGTCGTCGATCATCAGAAGTCGCGGTGTGCAGATCGCGGGGGCGCCCCCGAGCACGTCGTCCAGCGAGATCGTGTCCGGTGGTGGCTGTGCAAACTCCTGGCGCTCCGTGGCGCTCGTCGGCAGGCCGACCTGCGCCCGAAGCGCAGCGTCGGGAAAGAACCCGAAGCCTGTCTGCATGTCGTAGAGCGGCCTGCCATCGAGCCGGCAGGCCACATCGAACGTGAGCAGAGTCATCCCGGCGGACCGCGAGATCCTGGTGAGCTCGACACTCGTCGCAAGCGTTGCGTCGCGGGCCGGAACGTCGCGCTTCAGCTCGCCTGTGCCGTCGAGGTTGCGGAACGAAACAGGCTGCGGGCTCTCGGCTGGGATACCGGAGGCGAGAGCGAGCCATCCGCACGGCTGCAGCACGGCCTCGAGCAGCACACAGAAGGGCATCCGCTCCGAGCCCTCGAAGTACCACGCGTCCTGCGGCACGTCGTACTCGACCTCGACCCGGGTGCCGACGCGGGCCTCGCCGATCTCGCCCTCCAGGCGCGTGACGCGCGACATGAAGTGATACGGCGGACCCGGCAGTCGTGGCCAGCGTCGGGCGCCGTCGAAAGGCTCGTAGAGCGCGCCGAACGCGCCGCTGGGCTTCCCCAGGGCACAGGACAGCAGCGACCGTTCGTCGAGGCTCACTCCGGAGGCCACGGCCACGGCCCGGCCCTGGCGCGGCGTCGTGTCGATCTCCTCGTGCCGCTCGAGTGCGAAGTCGGGAGCAAGGCGCAATCCCATGCGGCGGCAGTGGAAGGCTTTGACGCCGTCGACGCTGCAGAGCAGGTCGGCGTAGAGCGTGGGCATCGGCTCGCCGATCACCTCGTCGACGAACAGCTCGTAAACGAGCTCCTGAGACGTCGGCAGCGCCTGCCCGCGGCAGCGCAGCTTGTACGTTTCCTCCGGAACCGGCTCGAAGCGCCACGCGTCGTGGTCGAGTGTGAAGCCGAGCGCTGCGAGGTAGAACGCCATGCCTTGCAGGCACCCTTCGAACATCAGAGTTCCTGGCATGCACGGGTCGTTCTTGAAGTGGCCCTCGAAGAACCAGTCGTCGGGCCGGAAACGGTGCAGCGATCGGAGATAGCCGCGGCCCCACGGCCCACCTTCCGGATCGAGGTGAGTCACCTCGCCCATCAGCTGCATCCGGCCGCGCGCGATGCGCGGCGTGAAGTGGTGGGTCGCGACCCTCTCATAGCCCGCGCCAAAGCAGTCGAGCGCCCGTCCTTCAGAAAAAGCGTCCACCTCTTCACGGGAGAAATGCTCTCTCGTCGGCTCGACGCGCGGGTGGTCGATGCGGGGCTGTTTCGTCGGCGCTGGCTGGCTCGTAGCGTCCCAGAGGACGCCGCCGGTTTCCGCGAGCTCCGCATCGGTGAAGAACCCGGCCTGCCCGCTGCGGACACTCAGACGCGACTCACCGTCGATGCGACAGTCGTAGTGGAAGAAGAAGAGGCGCACGTCACCCTGGTTGGCGTGGCCGTCGACGTGGATGTCGTAGCGCAGCGTTTCGCCGGGCCGTGGCAGGCCGGCGTGGTACGTGAGGTCGCAGCCCAGCAGCCGGTAGACGCGCTGCCCCTGGTTCAGCAGATCGATTCCGAGCCACGAGATGAGCAGCAGGTCGGCCTGGCCGGACTCGATCATGATCCCGGCGGGCATCCGCCCTTCGTGCAGATACCAGGCGTCCGCGGCGATGTCGGTTTCGGTCCAGATCGTTCCTTTGCCAAGCGTTGCGGGCTCGCCCTCGATGTCCACGACCCGGTCGGCCAGCAGCAGCGGCGGCTCCGGCATCCGCACCTGGCGCTCGTAGCCGTCCTGCGGCTCGAACAGCGGGCCGAAGATCTCGGAGATCTTGCCCGAGGCCAGATGTTCGAGGTCGGCCCGGTCGAACCTCGGCTGGCCCGATGCTCGGCCGGGTTTCCGCGCGCGTGCAGTCGACGCTTGAGGAGGCCCTGCTTCGCGAAACGACGAGGCGTCTTGTAGTGCGCGTGCGGGTGCGCTGATCTCGAGCGGAGACCGGCTGGGGCTTGCTCCTCGTTGGACGAGGAAGAGCTCGTGCGCCTCGGCCTGCATCGCGATGAATTGAGCGTGGGCCTGCGACACGCGTCCGTGATGGTGGACGATCCTCGCGAGGGTTGGGGAATGAAGGGCCGGCGCAAGGGCCGTTTCGGCTCGTGGTGCGGCGAGCGGAGCGAGCGGAGCAGCGATCGGTGCTGCAGCCAACGGCACGACCGGCGGTAGCGCCGGGGCGACCGGCAAGCGCCGAATACGCGGCTCCGGAGCCTCGGCTCTCGCCGTCTTCGGCGCAGTCGGCATCGGCCGGTGCGCCGGGATTCCGATGGTGAGCGGGTGACGTTCCTCCTTCACCAGGGGCGGAGTCTCGAGCAGCGCCCGATCAAATGCGACGCCTGCCGATGCCAGCTCCGCGAGTGCCGAAGCGACGCGCTCGTTCGAGCGTTCGTCCACGCGATCGAGAGGAATCGCCAGGTGCTCACGCTCGTCGCCGAGGATGCGACCGATCCACCGGCTGCAGCCGTCGCGCGGGCCGTGCTCGATGAAAACCCGCACGCCATCGCGCCAGGCCCGCTCGATCAGAGCAGGGAAATCGACGGTGCCGAGCGCTTGCCCGGTCAGGGCGTCACACGCGGTCTGCTCGCTCGGGGTGTAGTGATCGAGCGTGGCGTGAGTGTAGAAGCGAACTCCACGCACTTGGCGGGTGTGGCGCCGATGGATGTCGCGCCACGTCTGCTCCAGCTCGCGCAGCTCGGGGCAGTGAACGGCGATGTCGTACTCGAGCGGGCGGGCGCGGTTTCGCCCGACGGCGCCGACGACCCGATTGCATCCTTCCGGATCCCCGCCGATCACACAGTCACCGGGCGCGTTGATGGTGGTCAGGTGGACGCGCGGCTCCGCTTCGACCGCGCCGCGCACCTGGGCGAGCGGCGCGAGGAGGCGCCAGCTCGTCCATCGCACCTGTGCGTCGCTCGGCTCGCCCCACGCACGTCGCACGGCCTCGAACCCGCCGGCCAGCTCGCGGGTGTAGATGCCAGCGTCGTCGATCTCGCGCCGCATCGCGTCGATGTCGTTCCAGGCACCCATCGCGAAGAGGGCGTTCGTCTCTCCGGAGCAGAAGCCGATCACGGCGTCGGGCTGCAGGCGCAGCGAGCGTCGCGTCAGCTCGGCGTGAAGCTGGCAGAGGAACGACGAGCCCCACAGCTTCTCGATCGCTTCGGGTTCACCACCCTCCTGGTAGATCCAGCCGGCGACTGCTGCGACGCCTGCGAAGTGCGTGGCGAGGGCGTCGCCGAGCTCCGGCACGGTGACCAGGAGATCGCGTCCCATGCCGCGATAGGCGCCGGCCGGGCCGCTGAAGACGAACGCGAGCTCGCCTTCGATGGGTCGTGGGCGATACGCCCAACCGTCGCCCTGGCGGGCCGCGCTGCCCGCGCCGATTCTCGCGAGAGCGACGCCGGCCCGAGCCTTCAGCTGCAGCGAGTCGCCGGCGACGATCGCGAGGCGGGCGGGGCCCGTGTCTGATTCCCGCGCCTCGGCGACGGCGCGTTCGATCTGTTCGATGTCGGCGCCCGAGAACACGTGCAGAGTCGGCAGGCGACCGCGCGCGCGAGCGCTGTGCGCCGACTGGGACAAGACGACGTTGCTGCGCTGTCCGCCGAGTGCGGTCACCTCGACGGACGCCGTGCGCGTGCCTCGTGCGGCGAGCCACGGTATGCCTCCGCCGGTCGGTAGGACGCGGCGCTGCAGGGCGAGGGCGGCCGCCGCCACGTGCAGCAGTCCCGAAGCGCAGTGCGCGTGACCGAACTGCGGAGTCAAGCTCGCGGATTCCACCCCGTCAAGATCGAGCTTCAAGCCTTCGGTCCCGGGCTCGTCCGAGACCAGCGCGAAGACCCGGTCGCCGTCGCGCCGAGCGTCTTCGAGCCGCTTGAGAACGAGGACGACAGCGGCATCGCCCGGCACCTGGCGCGTTTCATCCAGCAAAGCACTCGCCGCATGAGCGTGGACCGGCTCGGCTGCGACGTCTACCGCTCCCACCACGGCGGCGTCGATCTCATGCTTCCTGAGGCCGCGGCTGGCGATCTCGAGGGCGCGCACTCCCGAGAGCTCCTCGGATGAGACCGTGAAGCTGGGGCCGCCGACGTCGAGCTGGCTGTTGATGCGGTTGGCGCAGATATTGGGCATCACGCCGATGACGCCGGGGGCCTCGAGCGCTGGCACGATCGCATCCTGAAAGGCCAGGACCGCGTCATCCGTGGCGCCGCGCTCCACCCACTCCCGCGCTCGCCAGCGCGCTCCGTAGCGGGCCACCTCCACGTCACACTGCATGCCCGTGAGGACGGAGGTGCGCTCGTCCGGTAGAGGCGCCACGTGCTCGAGGGCCTCTCGCGCCGCCTGCAGCACGAGCAGCTGTTGCGGGAGCGCCTGCTCGAGATCTTTGGGCGGAAAGCGAAGGCCGGCGGCGTGAAGGGCCAGCGGAGGGGAGAAGCCCGCCCGTAGCCCGTTCGCGTCCTCACGAACGCTGCTTTCGCCGGACACCCACCGTTCGAAGAACTGAACCGATGTCGCGGAGTCCGCGGCCCGGATGCCGATGCCGACGATGGCGATCGTCGGCGACGCTTCGGTCGTGAGGGTCGGCCGAATCGAGCCGGCCGACGCGATCGGCTCGCCTGCGTCGCGCCACTCCTCGACGACGACGTGTGCGTTGTTGCCGCCGAAACCGAATGCGCTCAGCGCCGCCCGCCGCGGAGGACCCGCTTCCCAGGCCTCGGCTTTCGTGAGCAGGCGGAACGGAGAGCGCTCGAGCTCGGCGAGCGGTTCGGCTACTCCGATCGTTGGGGGTCGCGTCCGGGCTGCGAAAGCGGCGAGGATCTTGATCAGGCCCGCGGCGCCCGCGACCGTGATCAGGTGTCCGAGGTTCGACTTGATCGAGCCTATCGGAACGCCGCGAAGCCCCTCGTAGACCGTGCCGGTGCTGCGCAGCTCCGTGGCATCGCCGACGGGCGTGCCCGTGGCATGGCATTCGATCAACGAAACATCCATCGGGCGCAGGCCGGCCGCCTGGTAGGCGAGGCGCAGCGCCCGTTCCTGCCCCGCTGCAGATGGAGCGAGCATGCCTGCGCCACGCCCGTCGTTCGACAGGCCGATCGATCTGATCACGCCGAAGACGTGGTCGCCGTCCCGGACGGCGTCGGGAAGCCGTTTGAGCAGGACGAGGGCGGCCCCTTCGGCCGGCACGAGGCCGTCCGCGTCGCGATCGAAGGGTCGGCTGCGTCCCGTGGGGCTCAGTGCGTTGAGCGCCGTGAAGCCGACGTGAATGAAGAGATCGTCGGCCCGATTGACGGCGCCCGCGAGCATCGCGTCGGCGCTGCCGTCGTGCAGTCGGTCGCAGGCCAGCTTCATCGCGTAGAACGAGGAGGCGCAGGCGGCGTCCAGGGCGAACGCCTCGCCGCCGAGGCCGAGAGCGCGGGCGGTCAGGTGGGCGGGCAGACCCGACATGAACCGGTTGCGGAGATCGATTGGGTCTTGGGCGTCGTCACCGAACCAGACCGATTCGGCGAGTGCCGAGAGTGAGCTGGAGGGGAAGGAGAGGTTGCCGAGGATCAGCCCGGTTCGCTCACGCCGGACTCGCCGCACGCCCTCGAGCGCCGCCCGCGCGCAGTGGAGCGTCCACTGGAAGAGCGGGTCGAGACCCTCGATCTCGCGAGGTGGAAGCTCGAAGCCGGACGAGTCGAACAGCGTCTCGAAGCCGGAGACGTAGCCCCCGCGATCGGACCACGCGAGGTCCTTCGTTCCCTCACCACGCGCGCGGAGGAGACGGCCCGGGTCGGCGCGCCAGCGCCCCCTGGGCGCCGGCGCCAGCAGGTCGCGGCCGTTGAGGGCGGCGCTCCAGAGCTCCTCGGGAGTCGCCGCTCCCGGGAGCACGCAGCCTTGCCCAACGATGGCGATGGGCTCAAACGGCATACAACTAGGTTGCCGCGATGGCTCGGGCGCTCGGCACGACGTGCATCTCGACGCCCAGCAGCTCGGCGAGCCTCACCCCGCGCGAGTCGGTGAAGGTCAGGTCCGACAGCGTGCGGTGCGGGCCCGATTCACGCAATTTCAACAGGCAGCGCAGCGGCCCCTCGACGGATTCGAAGCGGTAGAGCTTCAGGCTCTCGACGCGGGTCGGAAGGGAAGTATGCCCGAGCAGGCGGACGCCCTGAAGGATGGCGAGCTGCAGGCCGCCGTCGAGCGCGGCCGGGTCTGTGCTCCACGGACCCGTTTCCCAGCCGAGGTCGCCGGTGCTCGCCACTTCGGCTGCAGACGCGCCGTCCGCGATGCCCAGCAACGATCGGATCACCCGGAACTTCGGGCCGTGGAAGAGCAGCTCGTCGTAGATCGTCTGGGTGGACCATGGCGACTCACCGAGGCTGGCCGGGTCCTCGACCGTTGTCGCCGCGGGGCGAGTGCCGTTCGGGACCAACTCCGCTCGCGCGCTGTAGTGCACTTTGCCCGAGGGTCCGATCAGCTCGAGCTCCTGCACCGAGCTCGAGCCGTTGCCCACCTCGCGGCTGGTCACCGTGAACCGCTCGTCGCGCTCGTCGAATCGCTCGAGGCGGATGCCCTTCAAGACGCGAACGTCGCGACACGCCGCCAGCTCGAGGTCGGGACGACAACGCTTCGCCGCCCTTGCGAACCACTCGATCACCAGCACGACCGGAACGACCGCGACGCCATCCACCCGATGGCTGTCGAGGAAGGGATGAGTCTTTGCTCCCACCTCGATCTCCATCGCGGCTCGGCTGAGGGTCGCGGCGCCGAGCGGAGCGTCCGGTCGCGGCTCGCCCCCGATCACCACCTCGACGGGGCCCCCGGGCGCCGCCGACAGCTCGCTCGTGAACATGTCGGCGCCCTGCTCGAGGGGGATCAGCGGAATGCCGCGCTCCGCGAAACGTTCCGCGAGCATCTCGTCGACCATCCCACCGCGCCAGGGCCCCCAGTTGATCGATCGCACGAGACAACGACCCCCGCGACGCCGTGCCTCGACCGCCGCAACCTTGTTCAGCACCTCGTTCGCCATCGCGTAGGCGGCCTGACCGCTGTTGCCTGCGCGTGCGGCGACAGACGAGAACATCGCCAGCAGCCGGACCGGATCGTCCTTCGTTGCGGCGAGCAAAGCCCGCAGGCCGTCGACTTTGGTGCCGAAGACCAGGTCGAACGACTCGACGGACTGGTCGGCGAGACGGCGGTCGGCCAGCGCCCCTGCAGCGTGAACGATGCCGGTGATCGGCCCGAAGTGACGCCGGACCTTCTTGAGCACCTTGGCGACTCTCTTCGTGTCGCGCACGTCGACCGAGTAGTAGCGGACCTCGGCGCCGGCCTTGTCGAGGTCTGCGAGGGTGTGGCGAACTTCTCGCAGCGCCTGGACCGAGTTCAGCTCCTGGCGAACCCCGGCCGGCGTGGGCTCGTCGCCCGAGGCCTTGGCCCGGGCGATGATGGCGTTCCTGAGATCCGCGGTCGTCGTACGGCCCCGGTACTCGACCGGCTCGATCTCGAGAGAAGTTCGACCGAGGATCGCGAGCTTGGGCCGTCGTCGCTGGGCGAGCGCTCGGACCGCCGCGGCCGTGACGCCCCGGGCGCCGCCGGTGACGACGACGACGGAGCGAGCATCGACGATCGGATCGCCCGATCGGACCGGCTGGGGCAACGTTTCGAGAGTGATGCGGCGGCCATCCTGGCGAAGCCCCACTTCCAGCTCGCCGCCACCCTCGAGCAGCTCGGCCGCCAACGCCGCGGCGATCTCTCCGGGATCGCGTTTTCCGCGCTCGATATCGATCGCGCGCACCGAGACGCGGGGCCACTCCTGAGCGGCGGTCTTCGCGAGACCGGCGAGGCCGCCGAGCCAGGCGCGGTTGCCGGCGGCTCCCGAGAGTCCGAAGTCGCCCCCCGTGTCCTGGACGGTGACGAAGACGCCCGGCTCGGTTTCGACGCGCGGAGCGAGTCGACGAGCGGCATTGAAGGCGGCACGCTCGACTTCGATCGCCTGCTCCGGGTCGGCGACAGTCGCGAGGCCGCCGAGGAAGATGACGACATCGGCCTCCTCGGGGACGTGGCGGGAGATACGCGTGCGCAGGCCCCGATCGGAGAGCAGGCGGGCGAGTGCCTTCGCGACACCGCCGCGATCGTCGATGATCGCGATCTGGCGTGCCCCTTCGAGGAGATTGCGCGGGTTCTCGACGCGGGTTCCCACCTCGCGCACGATGAAGCGCCCGATGGCGGGCAGGGCGTCAGGCTGGGGAGGGGGATTCTCTTCATCTTCCCTCGGTTCTTCTTGTTGGGGTGGGGAGCCCTGTTTGACCTCGGCCCCCCTCACCCTCACCTTCTCCCCCATGGGGGGAGAGGGATTCTCTTCATTCAAGAACTCCAGGATCTCGCCCAGAGTGCGGAGGGCGCCGAGGTCGGCGGTTGCGACCTCGGGGAGGTTGGGGACGCGCTCTTGAAGGGTCGAGAGGATCTCGACGCGCTTGATGGAGTCGATGCCGAGGTCGGCCTCGAGCTGCATATCGCGGCCGAGCATGTCGGCGGGGTAGCCGGTCTTCTCGGCGACGACTTCGAGGAGGAGGGCGTTGAGGTTGGCGGCGTTGCTCGGGGGCGGAGTCTGTTCAGTTTTCCCCGAGTGCTCTTGGGGCGGGGAAGCCTGTTCGACCTCGGCCCCCCTCACCCTCACCCTCTCCCCCTGGGGGGGAGAGGGGGTTCCTTCATCTATGGGAGAGGGATTCTGTTCACCTAGGAACTCCAGGATCTCGCCTAACGTGCGGAGGGCGCCGAGGTCGGCGGTTGCGACCTCGGGGAGGTTGGCGACGCGGTCTTGAAGCGTCGAGAGGATTTCAACGCGCTTGATGGAGTCGATGCCGAGATCGGCCTCGAGCTGCATGTCGCGCCCCAGCATGTCGGTGGGGTAGCCGGTCTTCTCGGCGACGACCGCCAGGAGGAGGGCTTCGAGGTTGGGAGCGTCACTGAGAGGCGGAGGCTGTTCAGCTTGCCCTGGGTGCTCTTCGGGCGAGGAACCCTTTCCTACCTGGATCCCCCTCACCCTCACCGTCTCCCCCTTGGGGGGAGAGGGATTCTCATTTAGCTGGGGAGAGGGGATTCCTTCACCTAGGGGAGAGGGATTCCCTTCATCTACGGCCGCTGGCGGTGGCGACACCAGCTGGGCAGCCGAGATGGGAATCGCCGGCGCGTTCGGAAGTTGGGCGCCGCCGTCCGCCGTGGCGATCGAAGCCAGCGTCGCCTCGCTGGCGCGCAGGAACGTCGCATGGCTGTCGGCCATCGCCCTGAGGTAGACCTCGTGGGCCTCGGCAGTCTGGCGCTGCACCTCGCCATAGGCACCGATCCAATCCGCCTCGCCACCACCCAGCGTTGGCAACGGCGCCGGCGCGAGCGGTTGGGCCGGGCCTGGGGCTGCGAGAGCGGGAGCTGCGGCTGGCTCGGGTGAGACTGCAACCGGGGCCGGACTCGCCGGATGCGGCGCGGGCGCTTCGGGTCCTCGCGAATCGGCGCGAGCGACCGGCATCTCATCCTTGGGCGCCGCGGTCTCTGATGCTTCGGCCGCCTTCGGTGCGCGGCGCTGGTTCGGCGGCGGAAGCTCGGCGGCTCCACCCGGCGGGGGGTACGGCTTGCCGTAGTTCGCGCCGCCGATCTTCATCAAGTGGGCGGGGCGCTCGACTCCGCGCGGATCCTCGGGAGCCGCGTAGCCGTCCCGCAGACGTTCGAACTCGATTTCGACGCCTCTTGCCGCCAGCGACCCGAGACCCTGCCAGAAGGCCGTTGCTCCGTGCTTGCCTTTCGCGTCGAGGCTGACGGCGCGGTGATCGCGCCCGGCGAGGCAGCGCTCGACGAGGCCAGTGAGAACCGAGCCCGGCCCGACCTCGACGAACGTGCGCACGCCGCCGTCGTGCATGGCGCGGATCTGCTCCATAAAACGCACGGGCTGAGCGACCTGTCGGCTCAGCAGCTCGACCACACTCTCGGCGGCGTCGGGGTAGGGAGCCGCTTCCGAGTTGGAGAACACGGTGCGCCGCGGGCTGGCTATCGGGATTCCGCTGAGGAACTCGGCGAGTGGAAGGGCCGAGCCCGCGACCACCGGCGAGTGGAACGCGGTGGCGACGGGCAGACGCTTTGTGCGCACACCCTGCCGGCCCAGGGCGATCTCGGCAGCGTCGATCGCAGGCGTGCTCCCCGACAGGACGAGTTGCTCGGGGGCGTTGTGATTGGCGACGTGGACGTCGTGCTCTTCGATCAGGCCCCTCACGCGATCGATCGAGGCGGTGACGGCCAGCATGGCCCCATCGCCCTTGGCTGCGCGCGCCATCAGCTCACCGCGCTTGCGAGCGATCCGGATCAGGTCCTTCGCGCCGAAGCACCCGGCTGCGTGGAGCGCCGTGACCTCGCCGAAGCTGTGACCCCCGACGACGCTGGGCCGGACGCCGAGCTTGTGGAGCAGCGCGAGCTGGGCCAGGCTGGTCGCGGCAATCGCCGGCTGCGCCCATTCCGTCTGCGTGAGCCGCGCGGCCTGGCCGACCCGGTCTTCCTCGCTCCACGTCTCCTTTGGAAACACCACCGCATCGAGTCGTTCCGGCAGCTCGACGCCCGCGACCTCGTCCCACGCTTCTCGCGCCGCATCGAAGCTCACCGCGAGGCTGCGGCCCATGTCGAGGTACTGGCTGCCTTGCCCGGGGAACAGGAAGGCGATCTCTCCCGGCTCCGAGTGGGGCGCGTACTCCACACCGTCGGGGCTGATCATCGCCTCGCCCGGCCTGTCCCGCAGATGACGTGCGACGCGCTCGAGCTTGGCGCGAAGGTCCGCTTCGTCTTGCGCGACGACGGCGAGTCGCTCCGGCGCGGCCGCTTCGAAGTCCCGTTGCGATTCGTGCGCGATCGCCCCGGCTGCGCCGGCCCAGCCGCAATCGCCGATCAGCTCGGAGCAGCGGCTGGCCAGCCTGGCGGGGTCGGCGGCCGAGAGGACGACCAGCTCGCTCGGCATCGCCCACACGCGCTCGGGTCGAGCGGCGTCGCCGGTGTACTCCTCGACGGCGATGTGGAAGTTGCTGCCGCCGAAGCCGAACGAGCTGACCGATCCGCGCCGCGGGTGCGAGCTCTCACGAAGCCACGGCCGCGCCTGGGTGTTGATGTAGAACGGGCTCTTCTCGAGCGCAAGCTTCGGGTTCGGCCGCTCGACCTTGATCGTGGGCGGCAGCACCTTGTGGTGGAGCGCCATGATCACCTTGAACAGCCCCGCCGCACCGGCCGCGGCCTTGGTGTGGCCGATCTGTGATTTCACCGAGCCCAGCGCGCACCACTGACGATCCTCGCGCTGCGTCTCGTCGAAGACGGTGTCGAGGCCCTCGAACTCGGCTGCGTCACCCGCGCGCGTGGCGGTGCCGTGGGCCTCGATCAGCTCGACGCTCTCGGGGCCGTAGCCGGCGATCTCGTAGGCGCGCCGCAGCGCCTTGGCCTGGCCTTCCGGCACCGGCGCGTAGACGCTCTTGGCGCGGCCATCGGAGGACGACCCGATGCCGCGAACCACCGCGTAGATGTGGTCGCCATCTCGTTCCGCGTCTTCGAGTCGACGCAGTGCCATCATCGCGAGACCTTCGCCGAGCATCGTGCCGTCGGCGTTCTCGGCGAACGGCCGGCAGTCGCCCGTCTCCGACAGCGCCGGTGTCTTGCTGAAGCACATGTACATGAAGATGTCGTTGAACGTCTCCACGCCGCCTGTAATGACCAGGTCGGAATCGCCGAGATACAACTCCTGGGCGCCCATCGCGAGAGCCGAGAAACTGCTGGCGCACGCCGCGTCGGTCACGCAGTTCGTGCCGCCGAGGTCGAGACGGTTGGCGATGCGTCCCGCGATCACGTTGCCCAGCACCCCGGGGAACGTGCTCTCCTGCCACGGCACGTACGAGCCGACGATGCGATCGCAGATCTTCTGGACCTCGTCCTCCGCGACGCCTTCCTCGCGAAGTGCTTTGACCCAGATGGGCCGCTGCAGGCGCGACCCCATCTCGACGAGCAGCTCCTGGGCCGAGGTGACCCCGAGGATCACGCTCACGCGGTCGCGATCGAGCTTGTCGAACTGCCCCTGTGTCGCGTCGGCCAGAACCTGCTTGGCGACGATCAGCGCGAGCAGCTGCGAGGTGTCCGTGGCCGGAACGATGTTCGGGGGCACGCCGTGCTCGAGAGGGTCGAAGTCGACCTGCGGCACGAACGCGCCCCGCTTCGCATAGGTCTTGTCGGGGGCGCTCTTGTCGGGGTCGTAGTAGTCCTCGACCAGCCAGTGAGTGGGCGGAACGTCGGTGATGAGGTCGCGGCCGGCCAAGACGTCCCGCCAGAAGCCGTGCCCGTCCTTGGATCCCGGGAGCAGGGCGCTGACACCGACGATAGCTACGGGTGGACGACTCTCAGGCATCGTGGACTGAACCCATTGCTCCTAAGGTTGGCTAAACGTCTGAAAACGATAAGTATATAAGAGGCGGCGCCCGGAGCGCAGGGTCCCTGCTAAGCCAGGGGTTGCGGGCGGTAGTCGAAGCCGGCCGCCGGCACGGGGACGCCGTAGCTGCGCAGCTGCTGAGCGCGCGTGACGACCGCTGCGCCCTCCAGAAGGTTGAGCGCGACCTGGACGACGCCGCGCCGGGCGGGATCCGCCAGGAAAGACCCGGCCGACCAGGTGTTGAACGCACCCATCGCCGGGCCGCACCAGATCTGGTAGTCGACGCGCCGCGACTCGTCGCCAGCGATCGCCCAGCGGCTCGACTTGCCCAGGTACCAGCGGCAGACCAGGGCCAGCTTGTGCTTGGGGTCGCGCTCGGCCTTCTCGTTCTCGCGCGGATCGCGCGTCTCAAAGAAGCGGCGCGTCTCCTCCCAGATCTCTTCGAACGAGGCCCGCAGCAGCTCTCTCTCCAGCTTCGCTCGGACGCCTGCAGGGATCGCCTCGATCGAGCCGTAGCTGAGGTAGGCGTCGTAGAGGCGCGCTCCACGCGCGGCAAAAACCGTGCCCCGATGCAGGACCTGCACCTTGACGCCCATCTCGAACATGTCGGCGGCGGGCGCCATGCGGACGTCGGCGATGCCCGCTTCGGCCAGCAGGCGCTTGCCGTCGTCCGACAGCCCGGATTCCAGCGTCGCCTGGTTGATCGATCCGGTGAGGACGTAGGCGGCGCCGAGCGAGAACGCGGCGGCGACGGCGGATGGCGTCCCGATCCCGCCTGCGGCTCCGACCCGGACGGGGTCGGGATAGCGGAACTCCCGGACGACCTGGTCGCGCATCGCGCAGATCGTGGGGAAGAGCGCCGCGAGTGGCCGATTATCCGTGTGCCCTCCCGAGTCCGATTCCACCGTCAGGTCTTCGGCGAGTGGCACGAGCGCCGCCAGCTCGGCCTCTTCGCGGCGCAGCAGGCCGCCCGAGACGAGGCCGTCGAGGATGTTGGCCGGCGCGGGTGAAACGAATCGCCGCGCGACCTCCGGTCGCGAGATCTTGGCCACGACCCGGTGGGCTCGAACGATGCGGCCCGAGCCCTCGCGCGTGAGGCCCGAGGCGGCGTAGCGGACGATCGCCGGAGTGAGCGACATGTACGCCGATGCGCTCACGCGTCGGACGCCGCGCCTGAGATACAGATCCGCGACCGCATTCTCGAGATCGGGCTCGTTCGGCGAGTGGATCAGATTGCAGCCCCACGAGCCCTGGCCTTCGGGCACGGCGCGCTCGATCTCGTCGATGGCCTTCTCGACCCGCTCCGGAGCCAGCCCGGCGGCGCCAAAGAAGCCGAGCATGCCGGCCCTGGCCATTGCGATGACCAGCTTCGCCGTGGCGATGCCGTTGGCCATCGCCCCCGTGACGTAGGGGAAGCGCACTCCGTGGACCTCGCCGAACGAGCGATCACCGAGCCATTCGGGGTAGAGGGGCGGCAGCGTCGCCAGAAGGGCGTAGTCTCCGGAGAGCTCGACGCCTACTTCGCCACTCTGGCCGATACCGACGCGTCCCGATCGCACCTCCCTAACCACGTGGGTCGGCTCGCGGAACCGTGCGATCGCAGCGACCAGGGCGTCGCCCTCGAACGCCGCCGGGGCGCTCGTTGGCTTCCAAACGTTGATTGCCGTGGCCATCGAGTGAAGGAGCTTAACGCAGGCTATCCGGTTGGCCGCGGAGCCACGGGGGCACAGCGCAGCTCCGTCGCAACCAAACCAAGACAACCAACGGATGCCACAGAGTCACGGAGCCACGGAGAACGCACAGAGCGACGGCGGGCTCCGACCGGGCGTCATCCCGATCGAGAGGCATGTGGACCCACCAACAACTGTGATCCATCCTCGATCGCGATTACGTGAGGATCGGCGTCAGCCGTTTCTCCCCGCCTCTGTGGCCGCCGTCTATCGGCCGTCGCGAAGCATCGATGCCGTGATCCCGAACATCTGACCGCAAAGCGTTGCCGTCACTCGTGACGAGAGCTGGCGCCGATCGGGATTTCGAATGATCGGAGCCTGCCGTTCTCCGTGCCTCTGAGTCTCTGTGGCTATCCGTTCATCGTCGGTCGTTGGTCGGTGCTCAGCCGTTCGCGCCACCACGCGACGGTGCGGTCGAGCGCGTCGGCAGCCGAGATGGGCGGCGCGTACCCGAACGCCTCGCGTGCGGGCTCGATCGTGTAGGTGTGGGACGTGGCGAGTTGGCTCGCGACGAAGCGCGTCATCGGCGGCTCGCCTGACAGCGACAGGAGTCGCCAGACACCCTCGGCGATTGCCCCCGCACCTCGAGCAAGCGGGAGCGGCACCCGGCGGGTGACCCGGGGAATGTCCAGCCGCTCGAGCAGACCGTTGAGCCACTCCCAAAGCGCCACCGGCTCGGGATCGTTGATGAAGAACGCCCGCCCCGCCCAGGCGGCGCTAGGCTCGAGCCGCTTGGCGGCCTGCAGGTGGCCGAAAGCAGCGTTCTCGACGTAAGTGACACTGACCTCGTTGTCGCCCTCGCCCACGATGCGAAGGCGCCCCTTGCGAGCGCGATCGAAGACGCGTGGCAGCAGGTGCGGATCCTGGGGACCGTAGATGAGGTGGGGCCGCAACGAGGTCGTGGCGAGCGTCTCCGAGTTGGCGGCCAGGACGGCACGCTCGGCCGCCGCCTTGGTCTCGGGATAGTCGCATTCATAGTGTGGCGGATACGGGAGGCTCGCGTCGGCGTTCCTGTGGTCGCGGCCGCCGAAGACGACACTGGGCGAGCTCGTGTAGATGAGCCTCCTCACTCCGTGTTCGCGGCTGGCCTCGATGACGTTCTCTGTGCCGATGACGTTGATCCGCTCGTACTCCCCTCGATCGCCCCAGACGCCCGCCTTGGCGGCGACGTGGAAAACCGTGTCGTGGCCTTCGATCGCTCTCGACACCGCCTCGCGATCTGCGACATCGACGCGTTTCGTCCGCGCACCGAGGGCCGCAACGGTCGGATAGTCGCTGCGTCCGGCGGCGGTCGCGTCGTGCCCGTCGTCCAGTAGCGCCTTGACGAGGGCGCTGCCCAGAAAGCCCCCGCCTCCTGTGACGAAGGCCTTCAATGCTCCCAGCCGAGCTGCTTCTCGGCCCAGCGCTTCAGCGTACGGCGGTGAATCTTTGCATTGTGGCGCACGTCGACCGGGAAGCTCTTGTGGAAGAGGACATGCTGCACGAGACCCTCCTCGACGATCGCCTTCGCCAGGGGCGCGTCGTTGTCGCCCTCGACTACGAGAACCGGCATCTCGCTTCCTCGGGCGCCGACGCCGACCAGCGCACAGCGCGACACACCCGGGCGACCGAGGTAGCGCCCCTCGACCGGATCGGTAAAGAGCGGCCCGCCGGTCGTGAGGACGCGCTCGGCCTTGCGGCCGGCGAACCAGACGCGCCCCTGATCGTCCATCGAGCCGAGGTCGCCCATGCGATGCCAGATCGCGTCGCCTTCCCTGATCTTTGCGGCTCGTGTGGCCGCGGGGCGGCGATGGTACGAACGGGTGACGACGGGTCCTTTCACACAGATCTCCCCGACTTCACCCTGGGGAAGCCGCAGTTCAGCGGACCAGGTGTCGATCGGGTCATCGCTGATGCGGATGACCGCCAGCTCGATTCCGTGAGCCGGCCTGCCGACACAGGTGCCCGCCCCGCCGCGTGTGGCCTCGGCCGTCTCGTCGGCGATCTCCCTGGCCCCGAAGTTCGCGACAGGCAACGCCTCGGTGGCGCCGTATGGAGTGAATGCTTCGGCGTCGGCTTCGAGGAGCCTGCCGAGCGGTTCGAGCTGCGCCGGGGGGACCGGCGCTCCCGCCATCAACACGCGCTTCAGCTCGGGCAGCTTTTCGCCCTTCTCGAGAGCCCAGGGCACGACCTTCCTCCAGATCGAGGGCGACCCGAATGCCGTCGTGCAGTGGTGCTCTTGGAGGGCGCCGACGATCTTGGCTGGGTTGCAGCTCGCGGGGCGCGAGGGGTCGATCTCGGGAATGACGGAGGTCATCTCCAAAGCGCAGTCGAACAGCGAGAAGAGTGGGAACGCAGCCAAGTCGATCTCGCCCGGCTCGAATGCGTAGGTCGCCTGTAGCGCTTCCACCTGCGCCCCGAAGTTGCCGTGGCTGTACACCGCCCCCTTGGCCGGCCCGGTGCTGCCCGAGGTGAAAAGGACGGCCGCAGTCTCGTCGCGACGCGTGTCGGCAATTTCGAAGCGCTCCTGCGGGGCAGCCGCAACGAACTCCTCGAGCGTAGGGCCGCCCCAGAGCCACCGTGAACCCACGGTGACGTGCTGCGTGATCGTGCGAAACGGCGCCGGGAACAGCAGACGCGCGACGTGTGACAGAGAGACCCCGATGAACGCTTCGGGTTGATTCTGAGACACGCAGCCGAGAAACGCCTTGCGCCCCATCCCAGGATCGATGAGCACGGGCACGGCCCCCGCCTTGAGCAGCGCGTACGTCAGGCTGATCAGCTCGACCCCCGCCCGCACCATGACGAGCGTCTTCACGCCGCGCCCGATTCCGTGCCCGACCAGCCCGTGTGCGATGGCGTCGGTCCGCCTGTCCAGCTCGGCGAACGTGATGCGATCCCACCCCCCCTTGCCGTCGGCCGCGATGATCGCCTGCTGGTCGGGCCGGCGCGCAGCCGAGGCCGGGAGGTACGAGGCGACGTTGAAGCGTTCCGTCATCGAGCCGTCATCGAGCCGTCATCTTGAGCGAGTTCAGCTGGAGATGCGAGTCGAACGACGCTTCGACCACCGACCATCAACGGACAGCCACAGAGTCACAGAGGCACGGAGAACGGCTGGCGCCGATCCTTCGTCTTCCCGATGGAGGGGCGAATCGTGCGACCCTGCCCGACTACCACCATCCCGCATTGATCGGAACAGCGAAGCATCGGAGCGGTCGTTTCTCTGTGTCTCCGTGCCTCTGTGGCCTGCCGTTTCAGGGCAACACTGTCGCGAATTCTCGGATCGCCGCGATGACCTCGTCGGCAGCGTCCTCGACGACGTAGTGGCCCGCCTCCGCGATCCGGCGCACCGACGCGCCTGGAAAGCGCCGCTCGAACTCGCGTCGGAACGCGGGGGTGAAGCACCAGTCGCGCTCGCCCCAGATCAGCAGCGACGGCTTGTCCTTCAGCCGTTCCAGGCCGCTCTCGATCTCGACGAGGGTCTTCCATGATGGATGGCTTTCATCGAGCGGGATGTCTTCGACGAAGCGCTGGATGGCGATGCGGTCGGCCCAACTCCCGTAGGGCGCCAGAAAGCCGGCGCTGGCGAGCGGATCCAGTCCCTTCTCGGTGGCCATGAACGTCGCCGCTCTCGCGAAGGCGTTCAGCCCCCGCACCGCGAGGGGTCCGAGCAGGGGAGTGCGGCAGACGGCGATCCGCAGCGGGATCGCCTTCGATCGAAACGCCGCCGTGTTCAGCACGACCAGTTGCTCGAATCGCTCGGGATGCCGCGTCGCGACGCCGAGGCCGATCGGGCCGCCCCAGTCGTGGACGACGAGAGTGATCCCGCGAAGGTCCAGCTCCAATACGAGCCGCTCCAGATTCGAAACGTGGTCCGCCAGCCGATACGAATAGTCCTGAGGCTTGTCGGAAAGGCCGCAGCCGATGTGATCGGGAGCGATCATCCGCCGCTCCGGCTGGAACGCGCGGATCACCTGGCGCCAGTAGAAGGACCACGTCGGGTTCCCGTGAACGAGGAGCATCGGCACGGCGGAGCGCGGACCTTCGTCCACGTAGTGGAGCGACAGCTCTCCGATCTGGAGGTAGTGCGACTCGAAGGGGTAAAGGCTGCGCCAGTCCGTCAGAGCCGGCCCGATCGGGGCACTACCAAGTCACGCTCATCATCGTGACGTTGAGACCGGAGCCGATGCCCATCAGGGCCACGTGGTCACCCGGCTGCACGCGACCGTTCTCCTGCGCGAGGGCGAGGGTCAACGGCACGGCGGCCGGACCCACATTCCCGTGCTCAGGGAAGGTCAGGTAGCACTTCTTCTTGTCGATATCGAGCGCTTCGGCCAGAGCCTGGATGTGCGAGCTGCCCACCTGGTGGCAGATGTACTGCCCGATCGCGTTGTCGGACCACCGCGGAATCGTCGTGGCCGCGACGTCCCAGGTCTTCTGCGCCAGATCGATGCCCGCCTTCAGCAGGCGCGTCGACTGCGTCACCATGCGCTCCGTGGTGCCGAGGCAGAGCCGGTTCTGCGACGTGTCGGCCAGGCTGACGCTGCCGTTGACACGGTGCGTCGTGTTCGAAAGCTCGGCGCGACTCAGCACCATCGCGACCGCAACCGAGCCGAGTGTGAGCGTCGCGAAGTTCTCCCAGAACTCCTTGGCCGTGATGTCCATCCGCAGCAGCCGAATGATCGTCGACTCGACGATCGCCTCCGAGCTCTCGCCGTCGACGATCAGCGCGTAGTCGGCGAGACCGGAGTCGATCATCTTGCCGGCGATCTCGATGCCGTTCAGGAATCCGAGACATGCATTGGCGACGTCGAAGTTGCGGCACTCGGGTGAAAGGCCCAGGTCGCCGTGGACGAGGCTCGCCATCGAGGGCTCGAGGTAGTCCTTGCACACAGACGTGTTGATGAGGACACCGACCTGGTCCGGCCGGATGCCCGAGGCGTCGAGGGCTCGTTGAGCGACGCGGGTCGCGACGTGGTGGACCTGCGTGCCCGGCTCCCAAAAACGCCGCCGCACGATGCCCGTCAGCAACTCGATCGGCTTCGTCGGGAGCTTCAGCCGAGCGATGGCGGAGGTCAGCCGTTTCTCCAACTCCGTGCTGGTGACCCAGCGCGGAGGGAGCTCGTAGGTAACGGACTCGATGGCGAGGTTATCGAAGCGCATGAGGGCTACAGAGAGAGGGAACCGACGGCGCCGAGAGTATAAGGCCTCGCGCCAGGTTTGCGGGGACTCGATCGCGCCTCCGGGTTGTGATCCCATCGCTTTCCGTAGTGATGTATTGATGTCATATAGTTGATGCTATGATGTCACAATGCGAACGACTCTCACCCTGGACGACGACGTCGCGGAGCATTTACGGGCAGAGGTTCGCGCCTCCGGGCGGAGCTTCAAGCGCGTCGTCAACGACGTCCTGCGCTCGGGGTTGCAAGCGAGCACGCAGCAGTCGGCGAGACGCTTCAAGCTGAAACCCTCGTCGCTCGGCGAGGCCGCGCGAGGAGTTGATCTCGATGCCGCGCTGAGTCTGGCCGACGCCCTCGATGACGAGGGCATCGCGCGCAAGCTCGAGCTGCGCAAGTGATCCTGGTCGACGCCAACCTCCTGATTTACGCGGTCAACAGCGATTCCGTGCATCACCGCGCGGCCAGGCACTGGCTCGAAGAGACGCTGTCGACGACGACGGTCGTGGGCTTCCCGTGGGTTGCGACGCTAGCCTTCGTACGTATCATCACCCGATCGGGGATCTTCGCCAGCCCTCTTCCGACCGATGTGGCTCTCGGCTATGTCGACGACTGGCTGAATCATCCCTTTGTCAGAGCCGTCGGCCCCGGCCCCAATCACTGGCCCATACTGAGGAACCTTCTGCGTGCCGCCGGAAGCGCGGGGAATCTGACCTCGGACGCCCACCTGGCAGCGCTGGCCATCGAAACGGGAAGCGCGATCTACTCCACGGACAACGACTTCAAGCGCTTCTCGGGCGTGGAGCACGTCAACCCGCTTGGGTAGTTCGTCGAGCTTTTGGCCCAGGCCCAGTAGGCAGGCGGGAGAACTGGGCCACGAGTGTGGAACGCGGCTTGCGCTGGACCTCTAGCTGCCGTTCCATCGTCCCCACCTCCTCGTCGTGTCGTCAGTTCGTCCCCGCGATCTTCGACCCATATTGCTGGGTGTAATGATATGGTCAGGTGTATGAAGACGACCGTCGAGATCGTCGACAGCCTGCTGAATCAGGTCAGACGCCAGGCGGCCGCCGAAGAAACGACGGTCAGATCTCTTGTCGAAGAGGGCTTGAGGGAGGTGCTGCGCAACCGCCGGGCGCTGCGACGTTTCCGACTACGAGACGCCAGTTTCGAAGGTCGAGGCCTCCGTCCCGAGATCGAGGAAGGCGGCTGGGACGTCATTCGGGACCTGTCCTACAAGGGTCGAGGCTCGTGATCGCGGTAGATACGAATCTCATGGTCTACGCGCATCGCCGCGATTCCCCCTGGTTCGAATCGGCTTCGGCGGTGGTCAAGGACCTGGCAGAGGGAAAGCGCGCGTGGGCGATTCCGTGGCCGTGCGTCCATGAGTTCCTCGCGGTGGTGACGCATCCGCGCATCTACGATCCACCGACGCCGATGAATGCGGCCCTGGAACAGGTCGCGGCGTGGCTCGAGTGCCCACGCCTCAGCCTCCTGGCAGAAGGAGAGGGGTACTGGACCATTCTGCATTCCATCGCGACCACGGGGCGCGTCGCCGGCCCCCAGGTTCCCGACGGTCGGATCGCAGCGCTCTGCGCCTACCACGGCGTCACCGAGATCTGGTCGGCAGACCGCGACTTCACGCGATTCCCGGGGCTGACGGTCGTGAACCCGCTCGTGGGTTCAGGGCACTAGCTCGAGGATCTCCCCCCGTGATGAACCGCGGCCACGAGGTCATCCCGTCTCGGCAAAGGAGGCGCACGTGGTCGCCTGGTTGATCTTGACGTTGCTGGCTGCGTTCGTGGGCGCGGCTGCGGCGAAGCTCCTCAAGAGACAGGCGGCGATCGTTGCGGGCGGAGCGGTAGCATGGCTCGGCCTGCTCGCCTTCCTGCTCTACAACGAGTACCTGGTCCCCTATCAGGGGGGTGGAGCGTCCATGTGGCCAATCGCGCAGCTCTTCGGAGGCACGTTCGTCGCGGTCGTGGCAGCTGGGACGGCGGCGGTCGTTTCCGCGGTCTGGCCCCGAGCTGACGATGCCAGCTGAGATCGCCCGGGTCGTCGCGCTGGGCGCAAGCAACCTCACTCGTGGACTCCAGGCGGTGGTGGCGACCTCGCGCGCTGCCTGGGGACCGGGCGTCGAGGTGATGGCGGCCCTGGGTCATGGCCGCTCCTACGGAGCGCCTAGCCGCCTGCTGGCTCGCCGGCTTCCCGGTATCCTGGAGTCGGGGCTGTGGCGACAGCTCGAGTCGGCGCCGCGGATTCCGACCCGCGCGCTCGTGACGGACGTCGGCAACGACATCCTCTACGGCTTCTCCGCCCGTCAGACGCTCGCCTGGGTGGACGAAGCCGTGGCTCGCCTGCTTCGGTTCACGGACGACGTCGTTCTCACCAACCTTCCGCTCGGTAGCATCCGCGGGCTGTCCAGAGCGAGGTTTCTCGCGTTTCGCTCGATCCTCGTACCGTCGTGTCGTTTGTCACTGGAGCAGGTCGTGGAGCGGGCCGAGCAGGTCCACGCGGGTCTGGCGGAGATCTCGGCGGCCCGAGGTATCGAGCTGTTTCCCCTGAAGCCATCGTGGTACGGACTCGACCCGATTCACATTCGGCGAGCGTTCTGGCGGCAGGCGTGGCAAGAGATCCTCGGCCGCCCATCCCTGGTGGACGGAGAGGCGCGCTCGCGCCTGGAGGCGTTGCGCCTGTACCTGATGCGTCCCGAGCGCGAGTGGCTGTTCGGAATCGAGAGACGGACTCAGCAGTCTGGCGCGGCGCTCGAGTCGGGCGCTCGGCTGAGGCTGTACTAGTTGTGTCTGCGTGATCGAAGTCACAGCTTGTGGTTGCTCTCTCCGCAGCTGGCCCCACAGCCGGCTCCTTTGGCCTAACCCTCACGCCTGTGCTACCTTACGCGCGGCGGGGCTTACGATCCTCCTCCCATGCCGCCGATCGCTTCCGATGCCCTCGTCCTTCGCACGTACGCGCTGGGCGAGACGAGCAAAGTCGTCGTGCTGCTCACTCGGGAGCGCGGAAAGGCTCGGGCTGTCGCCAAAGGGGCGCGCGGGCGTCGCAACCGTTACCAGTCGGCGCTCGAACCCCTGAGCGAAGTTCGGGTCGGCCTTCACGGTCGACAGGGAACCGAGCTGTTTCGCCTGGGCGCTTGCGAGCTGATCCGCAGCGCGCACCGGGCGGGGCGGCTCGGACTGGATCAGAGCCTCGCGCTCAGCTACTGCGCCGAGCTACTCGAGAGCTTCGCGCAAGAAGGTCAAGCCGAAGACGCCGTCTACCGCCTTGGAGTGGCCGCCGTGGAAGCGATCGAGCGCGGACAAGCGACCGACACCGTCACACGCTATCTGGAGGCGTGGCTGCTGAAGCTTGGGGGTGTCTATCCGCCGCTGGACCATTGCGCGAGCTGTGAAAAGGCGCTCGGCGCCGGGGCTCGCGAGTACAACGAACCGTCTCACGGGTTCGTCTGCGCCGATTGTCTACCGGCGTCGGGGCCGGTGCTTTCGGCAGGGGCCATCAACTTCATCAGGAGCTGCTTCAAGCAGCCGCCGGCCGAAGTCGAATCGCGCCCGCCGGCAGAGCTGGACAGGTTCCATTCCCGCCTGCTGAGGAATCATCTGGAGCGGGACCTGAAGTCCCCGCGTGTGATGCGCGACGTGGCGCGGCAGCGATGACGCTCCAGGAGATCATCCTCGCGCTGCAGAAATACTGGGCCGAGAGCGGGTGCCTGATCCAGCAGCCGCTGGACATCGAAGTCGGGGCAGGGACGATGCATCCCGAGACTTTCCTGCGCGTCCTCGGACCGAAGCCATGGTCGGTGGCCTACGTGCAACCTTCACGGCGGCCGGCCGACGGGCGGTACGGCGACAACCCCAACCGCCTCTACAAGCATCTTCAGCTGCAGGTGATCCTCAAGCCTTCGCCCGCGGACGTTCAGGAGCAGTACCTGGAGAGCTTGCAGGCGATCGGCGTCGATCCGGCGCACCACGACGTCCGCTTCGAGGAAGACAACTGGGAAGCGCCGACGCTCGGCGCGTGGGGCATCGGTTGGCAGGTCCTGCTCGACGGCCAGGAGATCACGCAATTCACCTACTTCCAGCAGGCGGGTGGCCTCGATCTGGCGCCGATCTCGGCCGAGATTACCTACGGGCTGGAGCGGATCGCGATGTACCTCCAGAATGTCGATGACGTCTACGACCTCGACTGGGGCTGGGGGCAGGCGTATCGAAGCGTGCGACACGAGGAGGAGTACCAGCTCTCTCGCTACTCGTTCGAAGACGCCGATGTCGATCTGCACCGCAGGCTCTTCGATAGCTACCTGGGGGAAGGCTGGCGGCTCCTGAAGGATCGACCCGAGCGCTCGATGCTCGCCGTCTACGACTGGTGCCTCAAGAGCTCGCATGCCTTCAACGTGCTCGACGCTCGCGGAGCGCTCTCCGTCAACCAGCGAGCCGAAATGGTGCTGCAGATCCGAAAGCTCGCCTGCGCCGTGGCCGAGGCCTACGTCGCGACCCAGACGGACGAACCCGTTGCCTGAGTTCCTCCTGGAGATCGGCTGCGAGGAGCTGCCCTCCCGCTGGGTCGAGCCGCTTGCGGAGCAGCTCGGCAAGGCCCTTCAGGACACACTCGTCAAGGAACGACTCGAGCCGTCCGGTCTACACGCAGTCGGGGCATCGCGACGCCTCGTCGTCGGCCTGACGATCCTCGATCAGCAGGAAGACCGCGAAGAGCGCAGCTTCGGTCCCTCGCTCAAGGTCGCGAAAGACAAGTCCGGAGGCTGGTCGAAGGCCGCTCAGGGCTTCGCGCGCAAGTGCGGCGCCGAGCCCGATGCCCTCCAGCAGGCGCCCAAGGACGAGAAGAAGCCGGACGAGCTGCACCTGCTTCACGTGCAACAGGTCGCCGGTCGCAAGGCTGGAGAGCTGCTCCCCGACGTGATCGGGAGCGCACTACGGTCACTGAGTTTCCCGAAGCGGATGAGCTGGGACGCGGGGCTGGACGATGGCAAGGGCGCGCTGCCTTTCGGGCGGCCGATCCGCTGGATCGTGGCGCTCTTCGACGGAACGGTCGTCGACTTCGCCATCCAAGCGCACGGCTCGGACGGATTGGGCGACGTCATCGTTAGAAGCGGGAACGAGACGCGTGGCGATCGCTTTCTGGCGCCGTCCGCGAGCGTTCCGGTCGCTACCTTCGACGACCTGAAGGACAAGCTCCTCGGGCATCACGTGATGCTCGAGCCGGAGGCGCGTGAGGAACGGATCCGCGCCGCGCTGGCCAAGGTGGAAGGGGCCGATGCGTTCCAGGGCGCCGACGCGCTCATCCGCGAATGGCGCGATCTCGTCGAGTACCCGACCGTGATCCTCGGCAACGTCCCAGGGAGCTTCCAGTCCCTTCCGCGCGAAGTGCTCGAGACCGTTCTCGTGCATCACCAGAAGTATCTGCCGCTCGCCGACGCCAGCGGTCGTGTCACACGATTCGCCGCCTTGATCGGCGGCGCCGAGACGGCCGGGAACGACATCGCCCGCAACATGGAGCGCGTCGTGGTCGCTCGTCTGCGGGACGGGGCATTCTTCTTGGAGGAAGACCTCAAGAAGCCGCTGCAGGACCGTCTCCCCGATCTCGAGGGCGTTACCCTCCACCGGAAGCTGGGGAGCTATGCGGACAAGGCGAAGCGAACGGCACGCCTGATCGAGAAGGCCCCTGGCGTCTTGGATGCTGACGAGCGGAAAGAAGCGGTCCAGGCCGCGGGGCTGGCCAAGGCCGACCTGACGACCCTGATGGTCGGTGAGTTCCCGGAGCTGCAGGGTGCGATCGGTGGGATCTACCTCGCGAAGCAGGGAGGCGTTCCCAGCGACGTCGCCGAGGCGGTTCGTTGGCACTACCACCCGCTCACGAGCGATCACGGCGCGGCGCCCGCGGGCCAAATCGAAGGCCGGACGGCTCGCGTCTTCTCGGCGGTTTCCCTCGCCGACAAGCTGGACACACTCGCCGCCTACTTCGGGATCGGCATGCAGCCGACAGGAAGCCGCGACCCCTACGCGCTGCGGCGAGCGGGGCAAGGGGCGGTCACCGTGCTGCTGGACCTCTGGGACGCACCTGAGGGGAAGCGTCCGAGTCTGCGAGATTGGGCACGCGAAGCCGTGGCCGGCATCGAAGACCGACTGGAGAAGGACAAGGACGAAGTGGCCAGTGACGTCGAGTCGTTCCTGCTCGACCGCCTGCGGCACATCCTCGGCACCAGGGGCTTCCCAATGGACGAGGTCGATGCGGTTCTAGGCGCCCGCGAGCCGGACGCTCTCGACGACCCGCGCGAGAGCCTCGTCCGCCTCGAGGCGCTGCACGGCGTCCGTTCGGAAGCGCGCGCAGACTTCGAGCGGCTGGCCGGCGGCTTCAAGCGGGCCAAGAACATTCTGGGCGACTCCAGCGCCGCGAAGGTCCAGCCCGAACTCTTCGAGGAGGACGCCGAGCGCGAGCTTCACGAGGCGGTTGAGAAGCTCGCCGGCGATGACGGAGGCTACGAGGCGAGGCTGCGGTCGCTCGCCGCCCTCCGCGCTCCCGTCGATCGCTTCTTTGACGACGTGCTCGTGATGGCCGAGGACACGAAGCTGCGCGACAACCGCTTCGCTTTGCTCTCCGAGACGCTCTCACTCTTCTATCGCATCGCAGACATATCCCGGCTGGGAGGCTGACTTGGACAAATACGTCTTCTTCTTTGGTGGTGGCAGCGCCGATGGAAACCGTGACATGCGCGACACGCTCGGCGGCAAGGGCGCCGGGCTCGCCGAGATGACCAACGCTGGCTTGCCGGTCCCGCCCGGCTTCACCGTTTCTACCGCGGCGTGCAATCTGTTCGGCGAACGCAGCGAATCGTTGCCTGCGGAGATCGACGAGCAGATCGAGTCCGCCTTGAAGCGGCTCGAGGACCTGATGGGCAAGACCCTCGGCGACCCGGCCGATCCGCTGCTCGTCTCGGTTCGCAGCGGTTCCAAGTTCTCCATGCCCGGGATGATGGACACGATCCTGAATCTGGGCCTCAACGACGACTCGGTCCTCGGTCTGGCGTCGAAGACGGGCAACGGCCGCTTCGCCCATGACTCCTACCGCCGCTTCATCCAGATGTACGGCAACGTCGTGCTCGGCATCGACAAGGACGCCTTCGAGCACCAGCTGAACGCGGTGAAGCGCAAGCGCAAGGTCGAGTCCGACGTCGATCTGACCGAGGCGGACATGAAGGACGCGACGCGACGTTTCAAGGAGGTCGTGCGCAATGAGACGGGCTCCGACTTTCCGCAGGATCCGCGCGAACAGCTTCGTGGCGCTCGCGATGCGGTGTTTCGATCCTGGGGCAACCCACGCGCGGCCACGTACCGGAAGCTCAACGACATCTCTCATGACCTCGGCACCGCCGTCAACGTACAGACGATGGTGTTCGGCAACATGGGCGACACCTCGGCCACCGGCGTGGGCTTCACCCGCGATCCGTCCACGGGTGCCAAGGAGTTCTACGGCGAGTTTCTGCAGAACGCGCAGGGAGAGGACGTCGTGGCCGGGATAAGGACGCCGCACCCGATCGCCGATCTCGAGAAGCTCATGCCCGAGTCCTACGCCCAGCTGCGCGAGATCACGACGCGGCTGGAGAAGCACCACAAGGACGTCCAGGATTTCGAGTTCACGATCCAGGAGAACGAGCTGTACATGCTCCAGACGCGCAACGGCAAACGCACCGGCATCGCGGCGGTTCACATCGCGGTCGACATGGTGGACGAAGGCATTCTGACGCCCCGCGAGGCCGTCGGGAAGGTCGAGCCCGGGTCGCTGGATCAGCTGCTCCACCCGGTCTTCGATCCGAAGCGGCGTGCCAAGGCGGACGTCGTCGCGAAGGGGCTACCGGCTTCACCGGGAGCGGCCACCGGCGCGGTCGTGTTCACGGCCGACGACGCTGTCGCCTGGAGCAAGAAGGGCAAGCCCGTCGTGCTGGCGCGCATGGAGACTTTGCCCGACGACATCCACGGCATGAGCGCGGCGCAGGGCATCCTCACCGCCACGGGCGGCATGACTTCGCACGCGGCCGTGGTGGGTCGCCAGATGGGCAAGCCCTCGGTGGTCGGATGCGGGGCGCTGCGTATCGACGCCAAAGCCAGGAAGTTCGAGGTCCAGGGTCGCAAGGTCGGCGAGGGCGACGCCGTGTCGATCGACGGCTCCACGGGGGACGTGATCCTGGAGCAGCTGCCCACCAGTCCGTCCGAGATCGTGCGCGTGGTTCAGGGCGACTTGAAACCGTCGCGCTCGGTCATCTATCAGAAGTTCGAGCGGCTGCTGAAATGGGCTGACGAGGTGCGGAGGCTGGGCATCCGCGCCAACGCCGACGTCCCGGCGGACGCTCGCCTCGCCTACACGTTTGGAGCGCGCGGGATCGGGCTCTGTCGCACGGAGCACATGTTCTTCGCCGCCGACCGCCTGGCGATGGTCGTCAAGATGATCCTCGCGGCTTCGGACGGTCAGCAGGGACTCGACCTGGTGGGCGACCTGAAGGCCCGTATCAAGCAGGCGAGTGGCGCTCAGGCGAAGGAGCTGCGTGCCGAGCTGAAGCGGGCCGAGAAGAAGTACGGCAAGGCCAGCGCCGACTACACCGGCGCGCTGAGGAAGCTGCTGCCGATGCAGCGGAGCGATTTCGCGGGATTGTTCCGGGAGATGAAGGGCAACCCCGTCACGATCCGGCTGCTGGATCCGCCGCTCCACGAGTTCCTGCCGAAGCGGGAGGAGCTGCGCGTCGAGCTGGCGACGCTACGGGCCAAGAACCCCAAGAAGAACAAGTCCAAGATCGCGCGACGCGAGAAGCTCATGCGGGCCGTCGACGACCTGTACGAGTTCAACCCGATGCTCGGACACCGCGGCTGCCGCCTCGGGATCACGTATCCGGAGATCACCCGGATGCAGGCGCGGGCGATCTTTCAGGCCGCCAAGCAGGTCTCGAAGAAGGTCGAGGTCAAGCCCGAGGTCATGATTCCGCTCGTGGGTCACGTCGAGGAGCTGAGGCGCCAGAAGGCCATCGTGCTGGAGGAGGCTGAGGCGGTCCTCGGCGCCGGCGGCTCCGGCGTCGAGTTCCTCGTTGGGACCATGATCGAGGTGCCGCGCGGGGCGCTGACCGCCGACGAGATCGCGAAGGAGGCGCAGTTCTTCTCTTTCGGGACGAACGATCTCACCCAGATGGGCTTCGGGCTGAGCCGCGACGACACGGGCGGCTTCCTGCCGTTCTACCAGGATCACGGGATCCTGGAGAAAGACCCCTTCGCGACGCTCGACGTGGCCGGCGTCGGCCAGCTGGTCGAGATCGGCGTCCGGAAGGGGCGGGGTGCCCGCGCGGGACTGAAGATCGGTATCTGTGGTGAGCACGGCGGCGATCCGGCGTCGATCCACTTCTTCCACAAGACCGGCCTCGACTACGTGTCCTGTTCGCCCTACCGGGTGCCCATCGCCCGCCTCGCAGCGGCACATGCCGTGCTCGCAGAGGACGCGTAGGCTAACGCTGGAGAGTGTGGCGTGCTGACGTACTTCCGTTGTCTGGACGGCAAGATCGAGCAGCTCGACGCGGTCCCGGACCAGCTCCCGGCGGCTGGCCCGGACGCCCTCCACTGGATCGACATCGAAGATCCCGCTCCGGACGAGGCGAAGCTCCTCGAGAAGAGCTTCCATCCGCTGGCCGTGGAGGACTGCTTCTCGGAGATTCACCACCCAAAGGTGGACGAGTACGAGCAGTACCTCTTCATCATCGTCCACGGGATCCGCTTCGACGTGCCGACGGACCAGTTCGTCACGCGCAAGCTGGACATCTTCCTGGGGGCGAACTACCTCGTGACGCACCACCATGGTCCGCTCCGCTCGATCACCGCTTCCCGGGAGCAGTGCCAGCGTGGCCTGAACGCGGCGATGCCGCGCGGCCTGGACTTCCTGCTCCACCAGATGTTCGACCACTACTTCCCGACGCTCGACACCATCCAGGACAAGATCCAGCTCGTGGAGGTGGAGGTCTTCGAAGGACCCACGAGCGACACGCTCAGCCGCATCTTCGCCCTCAAGCGCGACGTGATGAACCTGAGGCGCATCTGCGGGCCGCAGCGGGAGATCCTGAACCGCCTGTCGCGAGGGGAGTTCGAGGCCGTCAGCCGGAAGGCGTCCGTCTACTTCCGCGACATCTACGACAACATGTACCGGATCCTCGACGCGACCTACGCGTACCAGGACATTGTGCAGGGGACGCTCGACGCCTACCTCAGCTCAGTCAACAACCGTCTGAACCACACGATGCAGCGGCTCACCGTGATCGGTGCGCTGTTGATGCCGCTGACTCTCATCACGGGGATCTACGGCATGAACTTCAAGAACATGCCGGAGCTGGATTGGCGGTACGGGTATCTCTCCGTGCTCGGGCTGATGGTGGTCGTGTCGGTGGCGCTCGTCACCTTCTTCCGCCGCAAGGGCTGGATCTGACGGGGAGTGCTCGGGTCCGCAACTATGGCTGCATTCGAACGCCGATTCATCCCGCCTGGCTGCGTCGCTCGTCGGTCAAATACTCCCGGTATTCTCCCTCCTCGGCTCCTTGCCATCCGGGCGCCTCGACGTTCTCGGTGCGACCCCTAGTTGCGGATCAGAGCACCACGGTAGCCGGATAGTGGCCCGCATCGAGCGCCTCTCAGAGGAGCTGGCCAACCAGATCAAGGCCGGCGAGGTCGTGGAGCGTCCCGCCTCCGTGGTCAAGGAGCTGGTCGAAAACGCAATCGACGCCGAGGCGCGCAGCGTCAACGTAGAGCTCGAGAAGGGCGGCAAGTCGCTCGTCAAGGTGCGCGACGACGGGGTCGGGATGGACCGCGCCGACGCCGAGCACTGCCTGGAGCGCCACGCGACGTCGAAGCTGCAGCGCATCGAGCAGCTCCAGAGCATCGGCACTCAGGGGTTCCGTGGCGAAGCGCTGGCGGCGATCGCGTCCGTCTCGCACTTGCTGTTGCGCACACGGCCCGCGGATGCCGAGTCCGGCACCGAGGTCGAGGTCGACCACGGCGAGCGCGCTCACGTGCGCGACGTCGGTCACCCGCGCGGCACCACCGTCGAGGTGCGCGATCTGTTCGGTTCCGTGCCGGCGCGGCGCAAGTTTCTGCGAGCCGACTCGACCGAGGCGAGCCACGTGGCCGAAGCGGTCACGCTTCTGGGCCTGCCGCGTCCCGAGCTAGCGTTGCGACTGATTCACGGCGGCCGTCGACTGGTCGATGCGTCCCCGGTGGCGGACGTCGAGGAGCGCGTCTATCAGCTCTTCGGGGCCAAGTACGTCGAAACCATGGCGCGCGTGGACACGACGCTCGAGTGGGCGGACGTGACGGGATTCGTCGCGACGCCGGGCGCGCCGCCGTCGCGGCGTCCGATCCTGCGGCTCTTCGTCAACTCGCGGCCGGTGCGCGACCGCGCGCTCGCCAGGGCGTTGACGGAGGGGTACCGAGCCGCCGCGGCGAGGGATCGGCGGCCCGAGGCGATTCTCTTCGTCGATGTGCCCGGGCACATGGTCGACGTGAACGTGCATCCGGCCAAGACCGAAGTCCGCTTCGCCGATGGCCGGCTGGTCTTTACCGCCGTGGCCGACGGCGTGCGCGAGGCGCTCTCCAATGCCGGCAGAGTGGCCATCGGGGTGCCGGCACTCCCCGGCCGGATCGTGGAGGCGACGGAGCGCCTAGCGGCGCGGGGGCAGGCGCCACCCTGGCGTTTGGTTGGCGCCGACGCGGAATCGAGACGAACTGACGGCGATGCTTCGGTGGTGCCCAAGGAAGAGCTCTCCTCCGCGTCAGTCGTCGAGGCTGTGGCGCCTCGCGTCCTCGGGCAACACCGCAATACCTACATCGTCACGACCAACGACGAGGAGCTCGTCATCTTCGACCAGCACACGGCTCACGAGAGAGTCCGCTTCGAAGCGCTTCTCGAGTCGGCCGATGGCGGCGTCGCCGAGGCCCAGCGCCTCGTGGCGCCAGTGGTGATGGAGCTGGCCCCCGCGCTCGCGCCTGTGCTCGAAGAGCACGGCGAGACCCTCGACCGGCTCGGCTACGACGTGGAGGCATTCGGCGGCAGCTCGCTCCGGCTGCGTTCGGTGCCGAGCTCGCTGGGCTCGAAGGATCCCGGCCCCACCCTCGAGGCGTTGCTGCGTGACCTGCTGGAAGCCGAGAGCACTCGCTGGGCGGTGGCCGAGACTCGGGACCGGGTGATTGCCACGGTGGCGTGCCACTCGGTGGCGCGCGCCGGGCAGCCGCTCAACTGGCAACAGATGCAGGGGATCGTCGAGGGGCTCATGAAAGTCAGGCACCCGACGCTCTGCCCGCATGGCCGACCGACTCACACCAGGATGCCTGCCGAAGAGTTGACCAGTCTCTTCGGGCGAACCGGATGGCGGCGCCAGTGAGCCGCAAGAGCTCCCGGCGCAAGCGCGAGGCCGTGAACACGAGGGGGTGGCTCGTGTACTTCCTCGGCCGAACGCTCCAGGTGACTGGCCTCGTTCTCACGCTGGTGGCCGGGACGGCCTTCTTCGGTACTCCTTCCACCCTCGCGATGTTGCGGATGATGCTGGTCGGCGTGATCTTCTTCGTTCCGGGTTGGCTGCTGGCCCGGCGCCACCCACAGGGCCGGGCGTGAGACTGGCTTGCCACAGAGGCACAGAGGCACGGAGGACGGTCTGCCCTGATCGTTCGCTATCGAGGGAGAGTCCGCTCCTCGTCATCCTGAGCGAGCACCGCCGAAGATGCCGAGTCGAAGGAGCCAGCGAGGTGGGATCGCTCCTCTGGTCTCGAGAGACGAGGAGCAGACGGATTCTTCGCTCCAGGCGAAGCCCAGCGGTCGCTCAGAATGACGCCTTCTTGGCGATGGGCGCCTCAAGCAGCCGTGCGGGCGGCGTAGTCGCGGTACGCGCTCAGCAGCGAGCGGGTGATGGGACCTGGCTTTCCGCCGCCGACCGGATCGCCGTCGAGCGCCCACACGGGCAGGAGCTCCTTCGTCGAGCTGGTGATGAACAGCTCGTCGGCCCCGTGGAGATCGTCTGGGCGCAGCGGTCGGACGATCGCCGGGATCCCTCGAGCTTCGGCGATCTCGATGGTGAGAGCGCGCGTGATGCCTTCGAGTATTCCCGCCTCGAGGGGCGGCGTACAAAGCTCGCCCCGCTGGACGGCGAAGACGTTCGAGCTCGCACCCTCGGCGACCTCGCCGTCGGCGTTGAGGAGCAACGCCTCGAAGACGCCACGCTCGTGCGCTTCTCGCATGGCCAGGATGTTGTTCATCAAGCTGCTCGTCTTGATGGCGGGGTCGATGGCATCCCGCGCGTTGCGGCGGATGCCAGCGATGCAGGCTGCGACGCCGTTCTCGTAGAGGGAGTCGCGCGGCGGCTCGAAGGCGCGGGCCAGCATGACGATCGTCGGGCCGTCGACGGACTCGAAGTCGTAGGAGATGCTGCCCACCCCCCGCGACACGATCCAGCGCAGGTAGCTCTCGGCGTTGTCGGCGCTGCCCAGGACCGCGTCGACGCGGGCGCGGAACTGCTCGTCGCGGAGCGGGATGTCGAAGCCGAGTCGGGCGGCCGATCGGCGCAGGCGAGCGAGGTGGCGATCGAAGTGGAGGGGTTTGGCCCCGTAGGTGCGCAGGGTCTCGTAGACGCTGTCGCCCAGGGTGAAGCCGTTGTCCAGGACCGAGACGCGGGCCTGATCGGCGGGGGAGATCTCGCCGTTGATGGACGCGAAGGCTGGCATGAGCGGATTGCGAAGCTAGCAGGCACCCCCAGGGGAGGCAAACGGGTCAGGTTGCGTGCGGGATGGCCCGCGATGCGTCATCCTGAGCGAGAACCGCGAGGACTCCGGGCAATCTCGTTCGGGATGACGAACCTTCGCAGTGGCTCCGTGGCGGTCGTCAGGTTCGCCAGGACGGGAACCTCGTGACACCTCTCGAGGGATTCCTGCTCGGCATCCTGCAGGGGCTCGGGGAGTTCCTGCCGATCAGCAGCTCGGCTCACCTGATCGTCGTCCCGTGGGCGCTCGGGTGGCAAGAGCACTCGCTCGCATTCGACGTGGCGCTGCATGTCGGCACCTTGGCAGCGGTCCTCTACGCGTTTGCGGCCGACTGGAGGCGTCTCATCCTGGCCGGCCTGAAGCGGCCCGATTGGTCCGATCCGGACAACAAGCTCATCTGGCTGTTGGCGTTGGCGACGGTCCCCGGTGGCGTCGCCGGGCTGCTTCTGGACGACTGGGCCGAGACCACGTTTCGATCTCCCGCGCTCGTGGCGACGTCGATGGCCACGCTGGGGCTGATTCTTCTCGCCGCCGATCGGATCGGGTCCAGGAAGACGGGCATCATGGAGGTCGGCCTGCAGGCCGCGCTTCTGATCGGCCTTGCGCAGGGTCTCGCGATCGTGCCCGGCGTCTCGCGCTCCGGCGCGACGATCAGCATGGCGCTCTTCCTCGGGCTTCGGCGCGAGGATGCCGCGCGCTTCAGCTTTCTGCTCGCGACGCCGATCACGGTGGGAGCCGCGCTCGTGAAGCTGCCGGACCTCGCCGGGGGGACCGAGCTTCTGCCCGCAGTCGTCGGGATGGTCGCGGCGGGACTGGTGGGCTTCGCCTCGATCCGCGTGCTGCTCGCGTACGTCCGCACGCGCAGCTACCTTCCCTTCGTCGCGTATCGGCTGGTGTTCGCCGCTGCCGTTGCTGCTCTCCTGCTCGTCCGCTGATCGTGCTGGGCGTCTTGGTGAGGCTCACGGCACCCCGGATAATGAGCGTCAGTCGCTCATCGGTGAGCAGGCAGTCTTTCGGAGTATCTTGAGGTGTGATTGTGCGGCTTCGGCTCATGGCAGCTGAACTGCGCCCGTGAGGCAGAGTTGATCCCCGTCCTGACGGCGGAGCAGATGGGCGCGGCGGACCGCCGCGCCATCGACCAACTCGGCATCCCGGGACAGGAGCTCATGGAGCGCGCGGGCTCCGCCGTGGCGCACGAGATTGCGGCGCGTTTCGACGGTGTCGATCGCGTGGCCGTCCTGTGTGGAAAGGGCAACAACGGCGGCGACGGCTTCGTGGTGGCCCGCCATCTGCGAGAGGCTCGACCCGAAGTCTTCCTGATCGGGCGTGTCGACGACGTTGGCGGCGACGCATCCGTTCACCTGAGCCTCCTGCGTGAAGCGGGCTGCTCCGTCAGCGAGATCGTCGACGCAGAGGCGTGGGCGGCCGTGTCCGAGCGCGTCTGCGAGGCCGGGTTGATCGTGGATGCGATGCTGGGAACGGGACTCTCAGAGGCCCCGCGCGGAGTCATCGCCAGAGTAGTGGAAGATCTTCAGTCGGTTCCCCGGGAACGGATCGTCGCCGTCGACCTTCCCTCCGGCCTTTCCAGTGACACGGGCGACGTCGACTGGCCTACCGTCGGCGCCTGTCTCACGGTGACGTTCGCTGCGCCGAAGTACGGTCACGTTCTGCCGCCCGCCTGCGCCCGCATCGGCGAGCTGATCACGGCAGACATCGGGATCCCCGTAGATGACCACGCCCCGAGCTTATTCCTCCTCGAGGGGACAGATGCCGCAAAGCACTTTTCGCCGCGCACCGTGGCATCTCACAAGGGGGACTTTGGGCACGTGCTGGTCGTCGCCGGCTCTCTCGGCAAGACCGGAGCCGCCGTTCTGGCAGCGACGGCCGCGTTGCGGAGCGGCGCCGGGCTCGTCACCGTCGCAGCGCCGGCGCCCGCGCAGGCTCTCATCGCGACCTGTCGGCCAGAGGTCATGACCGAGCCGCTACCGGTCGAGGGAGACGGTTCGCTCGGCCCGGCCGCGGGCGAGCGGGCTCTCGCTCTCGCAAGCGCGCGGGACGTGCTCGTGATCGGGCCGGGCCTCGGCACGGACGGCTCGACGCCCGCTTTCGTCCGGCAGCTGGTTGGCGAGGCTGGCGTGCCGGCCGTGATCGACGCCGACGGGCTCAATGCGTTCTCGACGGGAGCCGGATCGGTCGACGAGCTACGGCGGGGAGCAGGCACGACCCTCACGCCGCATCCGGGGGAGATGGGTCGACTGCTCGGACGCTCTTCGAAGCAGGTCCAGGCGCAGCGGCTCGCGAGCGTTCGACTGCTCGCGAAGCGGGCTGGCGCGACGGTGGTGCTGAAGGGGCATCACACGCTGATCTGCCAGGCTGATGGCAGGGCGGCCGTCAATCCCACGGGCAATCCCGGCCTTTCGACCGCCGGCAGCGGCGACGTGCTCTCGGGAATCATCGGCGCCCTGGTGGCGCGCTCCACAGGTTCGTGGGAAGCGGCGTGCGCCGGGGTGTTCCTCCACGGTCTCGCCGGGGACCTTGCGACCGAGCGCCTCGGCGAGCACGCCGTCATTGCCGGCGACGTCATCGAGCACATCGGCGCGGCGACAAAGCTGCTGCGGGGAGCGCGGTGAAGCGGGAGCATGTGACGACTTCTAGCGCGGAGACGGAAGCGCTCGCGACAGAGCTCGCGCGCAGCTTTCTGGGAGGCGAGGTCGTGCTCCTCTTCGGCGAGCTGGGGACCGGGAAGACGACCTTCGTGCGCGGTCTCGCTCGCGGCCTCGGGGTCGACGCCGACGAGGTCTCCAGCCCGACGTTCGTGCTGCTGACGACCTACCCTGGCCGCCTCTCGTTGCACCACGCCGACCTCTACCGCCTGGGCGAAACGGGCGCTCGCGAGCTGGGCCTCGAGGAGCTTCCCGGAAAGGGCGGCATCCTGGCGATCGAGTGGGCGGAGCGTCTCTCGTGGCTGCCCTGGGAGTCGGCGATCTCCGTCTCCCTGGAGCACGACGACGGCGACCGGAGGAAGGTCAGGGTCGAGGAGGCACCGTGTTGAAGCGAGCGGTTGCTGCGGGCCTCGCCCTCATTGCGCTCGGCTGCCGCGAGCCCCCGAACACAGAACCGGCGCCCGCGGCCTTGGGTACGGGCCACAACGTTCTGCTGATCACGATCGACACGCTGCGGTCGGATCACCTCGGCGGCTACGGATACGGGCGCGACACGAGCCCTCGGATCGACGACCTGGCCGGCCGCGGCGCGCTCTTCGAGAGTGCCTATACCTACTGGCCGAAGACCCGCGCCTCAATGGCGATGCTGCTCACGGGCCGCACTCCGCCGCGCAACGGCTTCAGCAAGCAGCACCCGATGATCCTCGACTTCAACCCCACCATCGCGGACTCGCTCTCGCGGGCGGGGTACGAGACGATGGCCGTCGTCGACAACCCCAACGTCGCGGCCCAGCACGGCTACGCGAAGGGCTTCGAACGCTTCAGGGAAACGTGGCAAGAGACGGGCCTCGTCAGCGAGATGGATCGCACTCGCGCCATCACGCAGGAAGCCGTCGACTTCATCGCCCAACGCTCGCAAGAGCGGCCCTTCTTCCTGTGGCTCCACTACGTGAACCCGCACACGCCCTACACGCCGCCGGCGCCGTTCGACACGAAGTTCATCGACGAGTCCACGCGGCAAGGGCCAGCGCTCCCGACAGTCAAGGGCTTCGACGGCGGCATCCCTGACCGCTGGGCCGTGTCAGGCGAAGATCGGGTCGGCTTCTACGTGGCCCAGTACGACGGGGAGATCGCGACCGTCGACCAGGAGGTCGGCCGTGTCATCGACGCTCTCGACGCCGCCGGCGTGTTCGACGAGACCCTGGTCGTGCTGACCTCGGATCACGGAGAGAGCCTCGGAGAGCACGGCTACTACTTCGATCACGGCGCCAACATCCACAACCCCTCGATGATCGTGCCGATGATCGTCGTCGCGCCCGGAACACGTCCCGGGTTGCGGGTCGCGTCCCTCGCGTCGACGTTGGACGTCTACCCGACGATCCTCGACGACGCGAAGGTCGCGTTCCCGGGCGGGCTGATGGGGGAGAGCCTCCTGCCCGCCGCGACAGGGCGCGCAGCGTCGAGCCGCGAGCGCCTGTTCGCCCAGAACGACCACCACCATCGGGGAACCTGGACGGAGAGCATGAAGCTGATCGCGCGCCCTGTCGGAGATGAGGATCAGTGGCTGCTGTTCGACCGTGCTGCGGATCCCGGGGAGCTGGAGAACGTGCGCAAGCAGATGCCTGCGGCTTTCGCTCGGGAGAAGACCGCGATCGACGAATACTTCGCGCGTGCCGATCGCGAGGTCGACGATCTGAAGCGCCGCCTCGAAGGCCTACCCGGAGAATCGAAGATGACGCCGGAGGCCTGCGAGCAACTCAAGGCGCTCGGCTACATCGGCGCGGGGGACTGCTGATCGCCAGCCGTTCCTACGACGAGGGGCTGGAGATCGGCCAAAGACACGTCATTCTGAGTGACCGCTCGTCCCCGCCTGGAGCGAAGAATCCGTCTGCTCCTCTTCACTCGATCGTCAGCCGTTTCAACAGAGGGGGGGCTGGGGGATCCTTCGGCCGCCCTATCACCCTGAGCTCCCTCAGGGTGACAGAAGGGCGGAGTTCCCTCGATTCCGATGGCGAACGATCGGAGCAGCCGTTCTCCGTGTCTCTGAGCCTCCGTGGCTGCCGTTGATGTCCAAGCCTATTTGAGGCCCTGGCAGCGGGCGCAGACGTCGAGAAGCCGCCCTTCCAGCATGTCCTGCTTGCGGCGCTTGAGGATCTCCCCGCGCCAGATCGATTCGATCGAGTCGGTGAAGGCGTTCGAGTGCTTCGTGTGCCCCTCGTAGTCCGTGCAGCACGCGACCACGTCGCCGTTCCAGTGCACCACCATCTGGTCGTACGGGGCGGGGCAGTACGTGTCCTTCACCTCGTTGATGGCGTGGTCGCCGACGACGTTGCCCCACGAGTGGCAGTGCTTCCAGATCAGCGCGACGCCGTCGAGTAGCTCGTAGCGGCTGCCGTTCTCGTCCTGGTCCAGAACGTGGCGCGCCCGGATCTCGTCCCAGTCGTGCTCGCGGGGCACGAGCCCGTACTTCTGCTCGAGGCCCTTCGCGAAGTCGAGCCAGTCGCGCAGGAACCCGAGCGCCTGCTCCTCCTCGCTGACGATCGCGTAGCCCGATGCGTGCTTGGTGTTCATGATGTCGATCTCTAGACGCGTTCGGGCGCCCTTGGCGAACTTGCGATCGACGGCGAAGCGGACCTTGTCGCGATAGCTGTCGAAATCGAGCTTGGGGGCCTTGCGCGTCTTGAACGTCTCGGAATCGGGCGTCTGGTACGACAGGATCAGATTCGTCAGTCCGCCGCCGTAGAGGCCATCGAGGATCTCTTCGGTGATCAGGCCGCAGTTCGTGTTGAGCTCGATACCGACGCCTCGACCCTCCGCGTGAGTGACGATCTCGGTGAGATCGGGGTGTAGGAATGGTTCACCCATCTGGTGGAGCTTCACGGGGTAGACGGGGCCGAGCAGCGAGCGCTTCTCGGCCACCTCGTCGAGCAGGCCGAACGCGCGCTCCTTCTTCATGAAGCCGCGCCGTCGGTCCATGATTTCATCGGGACACCACGTGCATTTGAAGTTGCACGCGTTGGTGATCTCTATGAAGAGGTAGTCGAGCGGGTACAGGCGCCCCGGCAGCTTTCGAAGGTCGGGAATTGGCGCGACGGCGGGTAGTTCGTCCAGAGAGACGGGGGCCTCCTTGAGCAACGTCAGGCCCCTGATGCGGACGTCGCGTCGGAACTCCACCCGCAGCGAGGCACCGAGGTTCTGCTTCCGTTCTGGGTCGAAATCTTTGAGGTGGAAGACCGAGCGTCGCTCCGAATCGTGGTCCGAGACTTCGCCGTCCCAGCGCTGCTCGGCTGTGGTGTACAGGCCGTCGGGAGGAACGCTCCGGTCGCTCGAAACGTACTGGATCCGGAACTCGGCGTAGTGATGCCCGACGTAGTCCACCTCGAGCCAGAGGTCGTCGTCGACCGACCCGAGGAAGTCCTCTGGCGGCGAGAAATAGATGTAGTGCGACGAGTCGCTCGGGACGAGGCAGGGCCGACCGTCGACCGTCGCGATCTCCCACACGCCGTCACCGTCGGACGGGACGGAGATCCTGCCGATCGGACCGTCGGGACCGACGCTCAGCTCGAGGGATTCGACGCGACCCGGAAAGAAGCGGTCGACAGTCCCGCTCCACCAGCTGGTTATGGCGCTCAAGAAGCCTCCGCCGGCCCGATGCGCAGGGTCTCGGCGATGATAGCGCACCACGGCAGAACGCGATGCTGAACGTCCTCACGAGCCTCGCAAGCGATCATGTAGCCGCGGCCGTTCTCGACGCGCATGAAGCGCCTGGAGCGCGAAGCGCTCAGTGCCGATTCACTCCAGAACTCGTCGGCATAACCGCCGTGCCACTCCTTGTGGTCGCGGCGCGCGGCCGCGTCGCCGAGCCGCTCGCGGACCGTCTCGTAGAACGCCTCGATGTCCCCGCCGACCGGCTCCACGGTGACCGTGAGGGAGGCGTGGACTCCCTGCTCGTTGTCCATCCCCACCGCCGGCGAGAGGTGCTGGATCAACAGCCGCTGGCCTGCATCCATGCGTCGCTGGCGCGGCCACGACTCGGGCACGCGTAGCGAGAAGCCGAAGTCCGGATCCTCGGTCTTGGGGTAGAGGTCCGTTCGCTCCAGACGGAAGCTGGCGAAGAGGTCCTCGACGCGGTCGATGTTCGATTCGAAATGGTCCGCCCGTCCCTGGACGTGAAGCCCGAATGCCCAGTCCTGGTTCTCGAGGAGCAGCAGCGTGTGGCGTTGCTGGCCCGCCTCGGTCGTGTAGTCGAACCGGTATCCATCGGCTTCCTGGCGCCTGGCCTGGGCGCTACTCGTGATCGCACCCTCGGCGAGGTACACGTCGGCGTACCCGCGCAGGCTCCCGTCGAGCGGGGTCGCGAGCATCGTCGTGGTCAGCGCCGGGATGTTGCCCGTCGCCAGCGGCGCGGTGAAATAGCGATACCAGACCCCCTCCTGCTCGGACTCCTGCGTCTTCCAGACGGCGGGGTAACGGATGCTCAAGCCGAAGCGTGGGTTGAAGTACGTGAGGAGCGGCTCGCGAGGCGCCTCGGCGCAGGCTCCCGCGAGTACCGCCAGCGCGATCGTCGACCCGAGAGCGCCGCTACTCGAGGCGGTAATTGGGTGCTTCCTTGGTGATGGTGACATCGTGGACGTGGCTTTCGCGGAGTCCCGCCGGCGACACCTTCACGAAGCGCGCCGTCGACTGCAGCTCGGCGATCGAGCCGGCCCCGCAGTAGCCCATTCCCGACCGAAGGCCCCCGACGAGCTGTTGGATCATGTTCCCAACGTGCCCCTTGTAGGGGACCATGCCCTCGATCCCTTCCGGAACGAGTTTGTCGTTCGCGTCTCCGAGCTGGAAGTACCGATCGGACGAGCCCTGCCTCATCGCCCCGATCGATCCCATGCCGCGGTACGCCTTGAACGAGCGGCCCTGCCGCAGGATGACCTCGCCCGGGCTCTCGTCGGTGCCCGCGAAGAGTGAGCCGATCATCGCCGCCGAGGCGCCCGCCGCCAGCGCCTTGACCATGTCGCCCGAGAACTTGATCCCGCCGTCGGCGATCACCGGAATGCCGCTGTCGGCCGCGGCCCGGGCGGCCTCGGAGACGGCCGTCAGCTGGGGCATCCCGGCGCCCGAGACGACCCGTGTCGTGCAGATCGAGCCGGGGCCCATCCCGACCTTGACGGCCGCTACGCCGGCCTCGATCAGATCGAGAGCGCCCTCGTACGTGCCGACGTTGCCGGCGATGATGTCGACGTCCGGATAGCGGGCCATCAGTCGCTTGGCCATGTCGATCACGCGGGTCGTGTGCCCGTGGGCCGTGTCGACCGCGATCACGTCGACCTGCGCTTCCACGAGGGCCGCCGCCCGATCCATCGTTTCGTCGCCAACTCCCACGGCCGCGCCGACGCGCAGCCGACCGAGCGAGTCCTTGCAGGCGCTCGGGTACTTGATCTGCTTCTGGATGTCCTTGACGGTGATCAGGCCCTTGAGGTTGTTGTCTTTGTCGACGACGAGCAGCTTCTCGACCTTGTGCTCGTGGAGGATCTCCCGGGCCTCGTGGAGCGTCGTACCGACCGAGACCGTGATGAGGTTCTTGCTCGTCATGAGGGCCGAGACGGGGAGCTCGACGCGGGACTCGAAGCGGAGGTCGCGGTTCGTGAGGATACCGACGAGCTTGGAACCCGTCGTGACGGGCACGCCGCTGATGCGGTAGCGCGACATCAGCTCGAGGGCGGCGGCGACCGGGGCGTCGGGCGACACCGTGACGGGATCGACGATCATTCCGGATTCGGAGCGCTTGACCTTGTCGACCTCGCCGGCCTGCTCTTCGATGGAGGCGAAGTTCTTGTGGATGAAGCCGAGCCCCCCCTCCTGCGCGATGGCGATCGCAAGGGGAGATTCGGTGACGGTGTCCATCGCTGCCGAGACGATCGGGACCTGCAGTCGGATCCTGCGTGTGAGCTGCGCGCTGACGTCGACCTCGGTGGGCAGCACGGCCGACTTCTGGGGCATCAGCAGCACATCGTCGAAGGTGAGCGCCTCGCCGATGACCCTGCCACCGGCCGTTTCGCCAGACGTCGCCGTCAGGGGTCGCGGAACCGTCGCCTGCTCAGTCGCCATCAGTATCTTCCTTTACGCTCCATGGCACTTCTTGTACTTCTTTCCACTGTCGCAAGGACACGGCTCGTTGCGGCCGACCTTCTTGCCCTCGCGAACGATCGTCTTGACCGCCGCATCGCTGCCGCCGCGCGCCTCTCGCGGCTCGGCTTTCGCGAAGGCCGAAGCTCCGCCGCCGGGGTCGTTGTAGCTGAGCCCCCGCCTCGGGGCACGCGCGCCGACGAGCGCCGGCTCAGGCTCGCGCTGTGCGGCGCGGCGCCCGGCGCCGATCGGAGCCTCCTCGCGTTGCGGCACCGGCTGGTAGAGGTAGACCCAGCGCAGGATCTCTTCGTCGATCCGGTTCGTGAGGCCGCGGAACATCTCGTACGACTCTTTCTTGTACTCGACGAGTGGATCGCGCTGGGCGTAGCCACGCAGGCCGATGCCCTCCTTGAGGTGGTCGAGCGAGTACAGGTGGTCCTTCCACTGGGAGTCGACGATCTGCAGCATGATCATGCGCGAGTGGAACTCCATCACCTCGCGCCCGATCTGCTGCTCCTTGGCCTCGTAGGTCTCCTTCGCGCCGCTGACGAAGCTCTCGAGCATCTCGTCGCGCCCCAGAGCCTTCATTCCGTCGACGGGGAAGTCGCGGCCGAAGACCTCCTTCATCGCCAGATGGAGACCGTCGAGGTTCCAGCTCTCGGGGTCCTGGGATTCCTCGCAGTAGGAATCGAGGAACCACTCGACGATGTCATTGGACAGGACCAGAATGTGCTCTCGTGTGTCCTTGCCTTCGAGCGCGCGCCGCCGGAGGCCGTAGATCGCCTCGCGTTGCTTGTTCATCACGTCGTCGTACTCGAGCAGATGCTTGCGGACCGCGAAGTTCTGGGCCTCGACCTGCTTCTGGGCCCGCTCGATCGACTTCGTCACCATGTTGTGCTCGATCGGAACGCCCTCTTCCATGCCGAGCTTCTGCATCAGACCGCTGACGCGGTCCGTGCCGAAGATGCGCATCAGGTCGTCCTGCAGCGACATGAAGAAGCGCGACGACCCCGGGTCGCCCTGGCGGCCGGCGCGGCCGCGAAGCTGGTTGTCGATGCGGCGCGCCTCGTGCCGCTCGGTGGCCAGGATGTGGACCCCACCCAGGGCGACGACGCGCTCGCGCTCGTTGCTCTCGAGCAGGTCGATCACGGCATTGATCTCGTCGGAAGCGGCAATCGCCTCGACTTCTGCGAGCAGCGGGTGGCTTCCGAAGAAGTCGACCTGCTCCTCGTAGCGCGGGTAGAAGTTGTGGGCGATCTTCTCCTGCACCTTGCGCGTCAAGCCGCGGCAGGACGCGAGGTAGTCCTCGATCAGCGGGGCTTCCTGATCGAGCGCGTCGACGGCCGCGATGGAGGGGTGGTCGGCGGCGAAGGAAGCCAGCAGGCCGATGTAGCGTTTCGCCAGCTCCAGCCGCCCGAACTCGGACAGGCTGCGCTCCGACAGCTCCTTCTTGAACTCGCGCTGCATCTCCTCGCGCACCTGCGCTTCGGCATCGGCGATCTGCTGCTCGGTAGCGGAGTCGAACTCGAACTCGATCTCGTTCTGCAGCAAAAGGGCGCGCATCCTGTGGTCGGTGATGCCGCCGAGGATGATGTCGGTGCCGCGACCGGCCATGTTGGTGGCGATCGTGACGGCTCCGCAGCGGCCCGCCTGGGCGACGATCTCGGCCTCGCGCTCGTGGTACTTGGCATTGAGCACAACGTGCTTCACGCTCGCCTTCTTGAGCACCTTGGAGAGCTGCTCGGACTTCTCGATCGAGATCGTTCCGACGAGGACCGGACGACCGGACTCGTGCAGCTCCTTGATCTCCTCGCCGACCGCGCCAAACTTCTCCGGCTCGGTGCGATACACGACGTCGGGGTGCTCGACGCGGATCAGCGGGCGGTTCGTCGGGATCACGAGGACTTCGAGCTTGTAGATCTTGTCGAACTCGGCGGCCTCGGTCTCGGCCGTACCCGTCATGCCGGAGAGCTTGTCGTACATGCGGAAGTAGTTCTGGAAGGTGACGGTCGCGAGGGTCTGGTTCTCGCGCTCGATCTTCACCTTCTCTTTCGCCTCCACGGCCTGGTGAAGCCCGTCGGACCAGCGGCGCCCTGGCATCAGGCGGCCGGTGAACTCGTCGACGATCACGACCTGTCCATCGCGTACGACGTAGTCGACGTCCCGCTGGTAGAGCGCGAGTGCTCGCAGCGCCTGCTGCACGTGGTGGAGTACGTCCATGTTGGAGGGAGCCCAGAGGTTGGTCACACCCAGCAGCTTCTCGACGTGGGCCATGCCCATCTCGGTCAAGGTGACGGTCTTGGCCTTCTCGTCGACGATGTAGTCGCCGGTTTTCTCGAGCTCCTCGCGCTCTTCGGCCTTGCGGTCGCCGGAGATTCTGGCGCCGGGCTTGAGGCTCGGAACGATGCCGTTGATGCGGTAGTACTTGTCGGTCGACTCCTCGGCTGGCCCGCTGATGATCAGCGGCGTGCGCGCCTCGTCGATGAGGATGGAGTCGACCTCGTCGACGATCCCGAAGTTGTGGCCTCGTTGCACGAAGCCCGAGAGGTCGAACTTCATGTTGTCGCGCAGATAGTCGAAGCCGAACTCGTTGTTGGTGCCGTAGGTGATGTCGGCCGCGTAAGCCGCCTGGCGTTCGGTGTCGGGCATGTCGTGCTGGATGACGCCGACGCTCAACCCCAGGAAACGGTACAGACGGCCCATCCATTCGCTGTCGCGCCGGGCCAGGTAGTCGTTGACGGTGACGACATGGACGCCCTTGCCGATCAGCGCATTCAAGTAGGCCGGCAGCGTTGCCACGAGCGTCTTGCCTTCACCCGTCTTCATCTCCGCGATGTTGCCGCGGTGCAGGATCACGCCGCCGATGAGCTGCACGTCGAAGTGGCGCATCTTCAGCACGCGCCAGCTCGCCTCGCGCACCAGGGCGAACGCTTCGGGCAGCACGTCGTCGAGCGCTTCGCCCTTGGTCACCCGCTCGCGCAGGGCGAGGCCCATCTGACGCAGCTCCGCGTCGGAGCGCTTCTTCAGCTCGGGCTCCAGCTCCCCGATGCGCTGGATCATCGGACCGAGGCGCTTCACCTCCCGCTCGTCCTTGGTGCCGATGACTTTCGTGAGGATCGTGTTCAGCAAGTCTTCTTTCTACGAATCGAGGCGCGATTCCCGGGCGAGGGAATACGTGCGCGAGGGCTGGAGCTTCGGGGAGGTTGGCGGCGTGCCGGTGGCGGGCGCCGATGCACCGCGTTCAAAAGCAACGTCTGACGAGGATAGCAGCGCCCCGAAGGGGCGTCAAACCTCTGTCAGATAGGGGTTTTTGGCTACGACCTAACCGAAGGAGCGATACTCGTCGAGGATGAAATGGATCGGGTTCTTGGTCTGGTGCCGCACCCACACCTCGTAGTGCAGGTGAGGAGCGTTGGCTCTGCCCGTGTCGCCGACGAAACCGATCACGTCGCCGCGACGGACTCTTTGCCCGGCGCGGACGTCGTAGCCGTCCAGGTGGCCAAAGCGGGTGATCACGCCGTATCCGTGATCGATGATGATGGCCTTCCCGTACGCACCCCGCTGTCCGACGCTGACGACCACGCCATCTGCGGGGGAGATGACCTTGGTGCCCCGCGGCGTGGAAATGTCGATGCCGGGATGAAAGTCCTTCTGTCCGGTGAACGGGTCGATGCGGTTCCCGAAACTGCTGGACAGATAGCCGCGCACGGGCCAGATGGAAGGCGTCGACGACAACAGCACGCCCTGGTCTTTGTAGAACTCTTCGATCTTGGCCGAACGCGACGTGAGGGTCTCGACGTCGCGCTGCATGTGCTCGAGGGACAACAACGGCTCGAGACCCGGGGCCTCCGCGTCGACACCGCGCACGCCCCCGACACCGCCAAGCTCGGCGTCCGGGAGTGTGTTCTCGACACCGGACATTACTCCCAGCTTGGTGACGGTGCGTGTGAGCTCGGCGACTCGTCCTTCCAGCTCATTGACGTTGCTCTCGTAGAAGCGGTTCTGCTCGCGCAGTTGCGTGTTGCTCTCGCGCACTGTGCGCAGGGCCTGGACTTCTTCCGTGAGCATCACGTAGTGAGCCAGAACGCCCCCGAGAGCCAATGTCGCGACCGCCGCCAGGCCGGCGACAGTCTTGACGGTGCGGACCGCGAGATGGAGCTTGCGAAAGCGAGCTCGCGCGTGCGGTACAAAGATGAAGGTATAGGTTCGCTCGTCCATTCAACCCCATGGCCCACCTCCGTCTGCACCGAGCACAGGAAGGATGGGGGCTTGATCTCAAGCAGGGAAATCGACGGAGGCTAGCATGCGGCGCCTTCGTGTGTCAAGGCTACGTGAGGGCACTAACCCCTTTGGTTTCAATTAATTGGAACCGATATTCCGCCTTTTTCTGCCGGGTTTTCAAGCGGCTTCCCGGGCGGGCGTAAGTCCTCGGAACTGAAGAGCTTCGGCGACGTTGTGGGATTCGACGCCTGCTGCGGCTTCGAGGCCGGCGAGAGTCCTGGAGACTCGTAGCACGCGATCGTGGCCGCGCGCTGTGAGGAAGAGCTGATCGACGGCGCGCTCGAGGAGTTTCTTCGCATTCACACTGACCGAGCACTCTCGACGGAGCGCGTCGCCGCGCAACTCCGAGTTCGCCGACCCCTGGCGCTCCGAGGCCCGTTGCCTGGCGAGCCGGACGCGTTCGGCGACGGGTTGCGAGGCCTCGCCGGCGGGGCCGTCCAGGTCACGGTAAGCAAGGGCTTGCACCTCGACGTGTAGATCGAACCTGTCGAGGAGAGGCCCCGAGAGCCGAGAGCGGTACGAGCGAACCTGAAGAGGAGTGCAGCGACAAGGGTTGGCCGTGTCGCCGTCGTGGCCGCATGGGCAGGGGTTCATCGCCGCCACGAGCTGAAACCGCGCGGGAAGCGTGACGGTCCCCGCGACCCGCGATATCGACACGGCGCCCTCCTCGAGCGGCTGGCGCAGGGCGTCGAGCACGCCCCTCGGAAACTCGGGGAGCTCGTCGAGAAAGAGCACGCCGTTGTGCGCGAGGCTCGCCTCGCCAGGGCGTGGCCAGGTTCCACCTCCCACGAGGGCCGCCCCGCTCGCGGTGTGGTGCGGGCTGCGGAACGGGCGCCGATCGAAGAGGCGGTCGTGCTGAATTCCCCAGACCGAGTGAAGCACCGTCGTCTCGAGGGCCTCGTCTCGCGTCGGAGTAGGCAGGATTCCCGGTAGTCGGCGCGCCAGCGCCTGGCCGCGTACGTCACACAGATCGAGGTGCGCGTTGCTGACGCAGCCGCGGGCCTTTGGCATGGGAGCGATCGCCTCCTCACCGGTGGCCACGCCGACGGCCTCCGGCAGCGAGCGCACGGGCCACACGTCGATCCCGGAAAGCGCCGCCTCCCGAGCGTTGTCTCTTGGAACGACCACCGCGCGCATCCCGGCGCTTCTCGCCGCCATGGCAATGGGCAACGTTCCCGTCACGGGTCGCAGGCTCCCGTCGAGCGCGAGCTCGCCGACAAAAAGCAAGTCCGCCAGGCGTTCTTTCGGCACGAAGCCGTCCGCAGCGAGCAGACCAAAGGCGGTCGCGAGGTCCAACGACGAGCCTGCCTTGCGCAGGCTGGCGGGCGCCATGCTCACCGTGATGCGGCGATCCCATTTAAAGGGATAGTTGCAGTTGCGAAGCGCAGCGCGGATGCGCCCCTCGCTCTCCTTCACGCACGAGTCGGGCAGGCCCAGCATGGTGAAGCGGGGGAAGCCGCCGGAGATGTCGGTCTCGATTCGGACGAGCTTCGCCTCGATTCCGTGCAACGCCGCGCTGATGGCCGTCGCCAGCGTCTGCCCTCCGAACGCACGGGCCTCCCGAGACCCGCAGCGACGACGAGAGTAGCCAGCCTGTCGGACAGGGTAGGTCCGGTTCGTGACAGCAGAGAGATCGAACGCTCAGCGGCGGTGCCCAGTGGTCATCAACCCGGAGGATCGGACGCACGCTCGGAGACACGATTCCCAGAGTGCCGGTACGACGCCATCTTCCTTCTTCCATAGTCGCGCTCGGCCAGCAGGGTGTTGTGGGCGCGAGACATGAGAGAGATCACTCACCGCCGCGGGCGACCCAGGTCGATGATCTTCGCGAGGTCGCCATCGGGCACCGAGGCGCGGCCTGGAGCCGCTCCAGCTTGTCGCGCAGCACGGCGGGGGCGTCGAAGTGCACCCTGTAGCGAGCCGGTGCGACCGCCTCCACCGCCGCGGGCCTGCTCCGGGGAGGAGGCGAGGCAGTTACTCGGTCTGGACCGAGTTCGAACGCCAGCTCGGGCGATCCCTGATCGGCTGACGCGATTCGACTGAGAGCGACTCGCCTAGCAGTCCGTGGTTAAAGCCCTTCCGAGGCGGCGATGGAGGGCGACGGAGCTGAGTGGCGGGCATTGTGCGAGAGCTGTTCGTGGTTGGTAGGAGCCGTTGTGATGGCCGTCAGGCGGTTCCAGAGGTGAAGGAGCTGTGCCAGAAGGTCATGGAGCCGGCCCTGCAGGCCCCTCGGCGTCCCGACTCCGACGATCTGGCGCATCAGCAGCCCGAGATTGAAGGCACCGCTGTGGACCAGCACCCGTTTGAGGATGTTCTCGTGACCGCGAAGGTGCGTGCGTCTCATGCGGCCGGTTCGGTAGAGATGAGCGAAGGGTCGCTCCACCCGTTCTCCTCGGAGGCGGTGCAGACGCTGACCTCGTGCCCCGCCGCTTCGCCGACGGTTCGCGTACACCAGGCCACGGCTCTCGGTGTCGCCCCGCCATCGCCGACGACCACGGTCGGGTTCGGATATGTACGCACGCAGCCCCGCAGCGTCCAACTCCTGGAGAACCGCAGTGGAGTGGTAACCCTTGTCGCCAACCACTTCCTGCAGGCCTCCGGGATGGCAAGCACGGGTCCGCTTCTGAACGCGCTCGATCTGAGTCTCGGCGTCCTTGAGCGTCTTGCCCAGCGTGCTCGTGTCGCCCTGGTTCGCGCCCTGGACCGTCACCGACACGATCGCCCCCGTCGTCAGGTCCACGGCCTGCTCGGTTTTGTGGGCCAGATGGGTACGACCATCCTTCATTTTGGCGATCTTCGCGTCCGGATCCGCCGGACTCTTCCATTCCTCGTTCGAGCCTTTCTTCTTGCGCCGCCGATCCAGCCGCGCCAGCGCTTGCCGAGAGGGCGTGCGAATGCCAGACGCCTTCGCCAGACGCTTCAAGAACTCCTGGTAGGTCTCTCCGGTATCCCGACGCACGATGCTCCGCATCGCCGCGTTCGCTTCCAGCGTCGTCGCGTCGATCGCAATCGTCTTTCCGCTCAGAAGACCCGTCTGCGCCAGGCGCTCTTGGATCCAGGTGAACACGTCACGGTGGGTTTCCAAGTCGATCAGCCGCCGGGTCCGCGAGATCGTCGAATGTTCCGGGGCCCGCTCCTCCAACCCAAGCCCCAGGAAGCTCCGCACCCCAAGCGAGTCCGCTGCACGCCACGCCATCCCACGCTCGGAGTCCAGGCCCTCGAAGTACCCCACCAGCAAGAGCCGAAAGTAGCGTCCAGGGGCCAGGCTCGGACGCCCCAGAACCGCCGCATAGAACCGGCGGCATCGCGATTCCACGAATCTGTCGAAGCCCTCGGACTCCAGCGCTCTATTCAAACGCGAATAGAAAGGATGCCCAGGGCTCCGCGGCAGATCGCTCGTCGGCACCCACAACGCCTCTTGACGTTTCTTATGTTTGCCCATCGCCATGCACGAACACTAAGACATGCACTTGTCACGTAAGGCCCGCTCAAAGGGCACTTTCACCACGGACTGCTAGGCGTGCCGCACCAGTGCGCGGCTCTGGCCCGGGGCCACGGCAAAGCTCCGGGCTTGGAGCTCGACAATCTGGAACAGTAGTGGCGTGGTGTATAGTTGGTGTATGTCACGCACAAACATAGACGTCGACGATGAAGCTTGCGCCGAAGTCATGAGACGGTATCAGTTGACCACGAAGCGCGACGCGGTGAATTTCGCGCTGCGAGCGCTCGCTGCGGAAGCGCTCACCGTCGAGGAAGCTCGTAGCTTGCGTGGTTCGGGTTGGGATGGTGATCTCGAGGAGATGCGGAAAAGTCGGATCCAGTGATCCTCGTCGATACTTCGGCGTGGATTGAGTTTCTCCGCGATACCGACTCACCCGTTTGCCATCGGGTCGACGAGCTACTCGCCGAAGAGGTGGCCATCTGCGACGTGATTCGGATGGAAGTGCTTGCTGGAGCGCGCGACGAACGGCATCTGCATCGGCTCCGTCGACTTCTGGCGCGAGCCACGGTCCTTCCCACGGGACCCGCGGACTATGAACAGGCGGCTTCCATCTATCGTCAGTGCCGCCGCGAAGGAGTGACCGTCCGCAAGCTCATAGATTGCCTCATCGCCGCCGTCGCCATCAGGGCCGACGTGGCGATCTTGCATCAAGATGCCGACTTCGATGTGATCGCACGCCACACGGAGCTCAGGGTCGAAGCGGGCTGACGGTGTTGTGCCCGGGCCCGTGGGCTCGACGAACGAGAACGGGTCCTCTAGCGTGAGGAACGTCGGCGAGGGCCTTTTCTTGGCACACCACCGCCGGTCCGCGCGATCGTCAATATCAGTCTGCGCACGATGATGCTTTGTCTCGAGACCGCGTCGGGACAGGTAGTCCAACCGCTACAATCTCTCGACTCCAGACAGGACAATCCGTGGCCGCACGGGTACAGGGGATCTCTACCAGACGCTCACGAACGGCGCGGGCGGGGACGAGCGCCTCGTCGCCTCCGACCAGCTCATGGTTCCCAACAGTTGGTCCCCGGACGGGCGCTTTCTGCTGTATATGAGCATCGACCCGCAGACGAACGCCGACCTCTGGGTCGTGCCGATGGAGGGCGACCCCACGCCGTCGGTGTTTCTGAAGACCCCGTTCCGCGAGGCGTATGGTGCGTTCTCGCCGGACGGCCGGTGGGTGGCCTACCACTCGAACGAATCGGGGCGGCCCGAAATCTACGTGCGGCCGTTTGTCCCGCCCGACGCGGCGGGCACGCCGGCGGCCGCGCCGAGGGGACAGTGGCAGGTCTCCACAGCGGGCGGCATCATGGCCGCGTGGCGGCCCGACGGCACGGCGCTGTACTACCTGAACCCGGCCGGCGAGATGATGGCGGCGCCGATCACCGTGGTGGGGGACACGCTCGAACCCGGCGCGCCGGTGGTGCTCTTTCCCACGCGCATCGTGGGCGGCGGTGTGGACGCGCAGCAGGGGCGGCAGTACGACGTCGCCCCCGACGGGCGCTTCCTCATCAACACGGAACTCGACGCCGACGCCGATGCCGCGCCGATCACGCTCATCCAGAACTGGAATCCTGCCCCCCGGATCCGCGACGCGGGTAAGGTGAGTCCGTCCCGGTTGGTGCCCTGGTCAGGGCGAGGCGGCGCCAGCCGCCGAGTCCCCGCCGAGAGGCGGGGAAAGCCGTCGGCCCGCTATCGGCCCACGGGAACGACCTGGCCGGGTACGACCGCGCTGAGGACCGACAGGAGTTCAGGAACGAGTGGACGGAGGTCCGAGGTCAGGAACACGTCGAACTGTCCATCGGCGAGTGCCAGCAGTTCACCATTCCGCTTGCTGGCCCAACCCATCTCTGGGACGGTTCGAGCGTCATGTCCCGTCAAGTCGCCCTCAAGGCGCTTGGGCAGGCATTCGTCAAGCAGGATTCGCACGGGCGAGGAGAGCGTCCTTGGCCTGATCGAGCGCCGCCACGGCCTGCTCGCGGCTGACGGTCGGAAAGTCGTCCAGGAACTCGCTCAAGGGGTCACCCGACTCTAGGTAGTCCAGGAGAGTCTGGAAGGGCACACGCGTTCCGACAAACACTGGCGTGCCGCCCATGATGTCAGGGTCGCTGTGAATGACACGTGCCGGATGGTCAGGCATGGGAGCTTGGCTCTCGAACGGGATACCCTGTTTGGACTCGGACGACGCCCCCGTGGCCGGAATCCGGGCGCTTCCGGATTGTCATTGGGGGCCGTTCATTCCTGATTTGTCACCATCTTCCGCGATTCGCGTGGACCCCGACGTGCTCGAGCAGTTCCGCAAGGAAGCGCGGCGGCGGCGCATCGACTACCAGATCCTCATGAACGAGGCGTTGGCTGAACATATTCGGAAGGACGTCGCGTAGGGCCGGGCGGCCGCCTGACTTGGGCCCCCAAGTCGCCAGATGGCCGTTACTCAGGAGTGATCGTCGCCCAGACGCCGCACGGCCCCTGACGTCGCCCCGGACGGGCGGCGTTTCGTCATGATCCAGGGGAAGGGCATGGGGAAAAGCGACGTGGTTCTGGCCGAGGGCGCGCTCGGGCACAAACCGCCCCAGGGTCGAAACTGAGATGGGCCGGACCCTGGCCGACGCGACGAGGCTCGCGAGCGACTGCGGCTGAGCCCGTTCAGCTCGCCCGGAGGTGCTCGGCCCGGTTCAGGTCCCACCACATCTGCGGGCTGAGCCACACCTCGGGCGATGTCTTCAAGACCCGGGCCAGGTCCAGAGCGGCGTACGGATCATCCTCTCACCCTAGCAAGCCGTCCGCGCCGCGCTTCTCGGCGCAAGCTCCCATTTGACCAGTAGACTGCCGGATAAGATGGCCCTCGCCCCCGGAACGCGCCTTGGTCCTTATGAAGTCACCGCCCAGATCGGTGTGGGCGGCATGGGCGAGGTGTATCAGGCGACCGACACGAAGCTGAAGCGCCAGGTGGCGATCAAGGTGCTGCCCGAGTCCGTCGCCGCTGATGTGGATCGTCTGGCGCGATTCCAGCGCGAAGCCGAGGTTCTCGCCTCGCGCAGATCCACGGCCTCGAAGACGCCGAGGGCGTGAAGGCCCTCGTGATGGAGCTAGTCGAGGGACCGACGCTCGCCGACCGCATCTCTCAGGGCGCGATTCCCGTCGATGAAGCCGTCGCCATCGCGAAGCAGATCGCGGAGGCGCTCGAAGAAGCCCACGAACACGGCATCATCCACCGCGACCTGAAACCGGCGAACGTGAAGGTCCGCGAAGACGGGACGGTGAAGGTGCTGGACTTCGGACTGGCGAAGGCGCTGGAGCCAGCGGGCGCAGGATCGCCGGATGTGTCCCACTCGCCGACGATGTCGGCCCGGGCGACGCAGGCGGGCGTCATCCTCGGCACGGCAGCGTACATGTCGCCTGAACAGGCGCGGGGCAAGCCCGTGGACAAGCGCGCCGACGTGTGGTCGTTCGGCGTGGTGCTGTACGAGATGCTCACAGGCAAGCGGGCGTTCGAGGGTGAGGACGTATCCGTCACCCTCGCCGATGTGATTCGAGCTGAGCCTGCGTGGGACGCGCTGCCCCAGGCGCTCTCACCGTCGCTCGTGATGTACCTGAAGCGCTGCCTCCACAAGGAGCCGAAGCAGCGCGTTCACGACATCGCCGACGTACGCCTGGCGCTGGAGGGCGCGTTCGAGACCGACGCGGCCAGTGTCGCATCGCCACCATCCCGCTGGTGGAGTCAGCCTCGGTGGGTGGCAGGCGTGGCGCTGGGCGTTCTCGCTGGACTTGGGACTGGATGGGCCGTGTGGGTCGCGGGCCGCGCTGATGCGGACTCGCCCGTGCGCCGTGTTCAATTGGCCGTACCCGCGTCCGTAGACTTCCCCTCAGGGGGCGGCACGATGGTGGGTCTGTCTCCAGATGGCCAGACCGTGGTGTATCGCGGCGCAGATGGCGGCGTGGCCCATCTCTATCAACGACGGCTGGATCAGTTGGAGGCCACCATCATCCCCGGCACGGAGGACGCGATTGGTTCGAGCGCGTTCTTTTCACCGGACAGTCAGTCGCTGACATTCGTGGTGAGCACGAGCCTCATGCGAGTCGCGCTGGCTGGTGGGTCGCCCACACGGATCGCGGATTTGCCCGGAGGGCCGCCGCTTGGCGGAAGTTGGGGCCTGGACGACACGATCATCGTCGGACTGCGTGGGCGAGGCTTGGCTCGGGTCACGGCGACCGGGGGCGAACTGGCGTCCCTGACGACCCCCGAGGAGGCCCGCCTACACTGGTATCCGCAGATCCTCCCTGGGGGGCGTGCCGTGCTGTTCACGGCATCTGATCCCGGCCCGGACGCCGGTGATGTGATGGTGCTCGACCTGGCCACCGGGGAGTCGCGCACTGTGGTGGCGGGTGGGGTGGCGGGCCACTACACGCCGACGGGACACCTGGTGTTCCTGCGGGGTGGAGACCTGTGGGCGGTCGGGTTCGACCTCGCCACGCTCACGGTGCAGGGCCAGCCCGCGCTGGTCGAGCAGGGCATCCGCGTCGAGCCGGGTGGGGCCGTTCAGTTTGCGCTCGCGGAGGATGGCGGACTCGCGTACTTGTCCGAAACGGGGGTTGACCCGTTCACGTTCGTCTGGGTTTCTCGCGACGGGCGCGAGGAGCCGGTGGCGGCGGCCCCGGCGGCCTATCAGGAGTTCACGCTCTCGCCGGACGGGACGCGCGTGGCGGTTCGCATCTCAGGTGCTCCGGCCGCTGTCTGGATCTACGACCTCGTGCGTGACACCAGCACCCGCCTCACCTTCGAGTCTGACCAGGTGGGCGCGTCTTTCCCGACGTGGACGCCCGACGGCACCCGTGTGGCTTTCGGCGGCCCCCTTTCCTGGAAACGTGCGGATGGGATCGGGGGCGTCGAACGTCTCGACGACGCGCCACAGCGACGCCCGCAGGCGTTCTCGCCGGACGGCGCGACGCTCGTGTTCCGGGACCAGGCTGGCGAGGGCGGCTTAGGGTTGGGGGTGCTGACGCTGGAGGGGGACCGCACCGCCACCCTCGTCATCAATGGGGAGTTTGCCGAACGCAACGCGGCCCGGTCGCCCGATGGCCGATGGGTGGCCTACCAATCCAACGAGGCGGGTCAGTATCAGGTGTATGTGCAGTCGTTCCCGGGCGTGGACAGTGGGCGGTGGCAGATTTCGACCGACGGCGGCGAATGGCCGGTGTGGAACCCGGCGGGTGGCGAACTCTTTTATCGCACCCCGACGGGGGTGATGGCGCTGGCGTTCGAGACCGAGCCCACGTTCACACCGGGCGCGCTCACCCAGTTGTTTGAACGGATCATCATCGGTGCACGCAATCGGCGGATGGCCGTGTCGCCCGACGGACAGCGGTTCTTGCTTTTGGCGAACGCCCAGGAAGGTCCGGGCAGCGAAGCCGCGCGGTCGCAGCTCATCGTCGTCCAAAACTGGTTCGAGGAATTGAAGCGCCTCGTCCCGACGAACTGAAGATGCCTGGCGACGCCCGCTCTGAGCCGGCGTTCGGGCTCGTTAGATGCGCAGCTTCAGATGGATGATCGGATAGGCGCGAAAGGGGTCTTGACCTGCTGCCAGCTCGGCGAAGCTGCGAACGAAGTCACCGGGACTCATCGTGTCGTAGTGTGACCTTGGCCACTAGATCAGCCCTCGAAAGGCTCGCCCTGCAACGAGCCACCCATGAGCGATGAGCGGGATGTCCCGGTCGTTGGCCAGGTAGACCCGCCCTTCCTTTGCTGCTCTCTCGAAGTGGACCGGATCGGGCGTTTTCTCAGCGTAGGCGTCGACGGCGCGCAGAACATCCCAGCCAGCTCTCTTCAGAGCAGCAACGACCGGGCCATCGATGTCGGCGTCAGAGTAGAGTGGGAACCGACCAGCCACTACGGGCCAGCGTCACCGCGGGCCAGGTAGTCGGACTTGCGTCGTTCGTGCTCCTCTGCCCAGTCCTCGTCTGCTGCGAGCTCGGTCTCGATCTCCTGCTGGTGATCGCAGTAGTAGGCGAGCGCCATGTAGACCTGCGCGAGGGTGAGGTCAGGATAGTGCTCGAGGATCCCCTCCGGCGTCTCCCCCCTCTTGTGAAAGAAGACGACGTTGTTCACACGGACCCGCGTACTTCCGATGGTGGCCTTGCCACCACAGTAGCCCGGTTCCTTCACGATGTGCTCGTACGACAGTTTCACCGCGCCCGCCATGGCCGCCTTCATTGTAGCCCTCCCATCGCTCGGGTGGCAGCAGCGAATCATGACCGCAAAGGACCGCGGAGCGGACCCTCCGCGGCGACGATCGCGTGGGGGCGGAGCCCTCGTGTCTGGCGCGAGTGGCGTGGTCTCCCTCGACGAAGTCGCTGATTCTGGGGACTCCGCCAGAGCGGCACAACATGACGCTGGATATACTCTGACCGTTCTTACGTCTGTTCGACAATCAGGGGTGCGCGCACAGGAGAGGGGATGACCCTGTCGGCCGGAACCCGGCTCGGCCCGTACGAAGTCACCGCCCAGATTGGCGTGGGCGGAATGGGCGAGGTGTATCAAGCCACCGACACGAAGCTGAAGCGCCAGGTCGCCATCAAGGTACTGCCCGAGTCCGTCGCCGCCGATGCGGATCGTCTCGCGCGGTTCCAGCGCGAAGCCGAAGTGCTGGCCTCGCTGAATCATCCCCAGATCGCAGCGATCTACGGGCTCGAAGAAGCCGATGGCGTGAAGGGCCTCGTGATGGAGCTGGTCGAGGGACCGACGCTCGCCGACCGCATCGCGCAGGGGGCGATCCCCGTCGATGAGGCTCTCCCCATCGCGAAGCAGATCGCCGAGGCCCTGGAAGCCGCGCACGAGCAGGGGATCATTCACCGCGACCTGAAGCCCGCGAACGTGAAGGTCCGCGAAGACGGAACGGTGAAGGTGCTGGACTTCGGGCTGGCGAAGGCGCTGGAGCCAGCGGGCGCAGGATCGCCGGATGTGTCCCACTCCCCGACGATGTCGGCCCAGGCGACGCAGGCGGGCGTCATCCTCGGCACGGCAGCGTACATGTCGCCTGAGCAGGCGCGCGGTAAGCCCGTGGACAAGCGCGCCGACGTGTGGTCGTTCGGCGTGGTCCTGTACGAGATGCTCACGGGCAAGCGAGCGTTCGAGGGTGAAGACGTGTCCCTCACCTTGGCGAGCGTTCTGAAAAACGAGCCCGACTGGGAGGCTGTCCCGAAGGCTGTGCCACTTCTGCTCACGACGTTCCTCCGTCGGTGTCTGGAGAAGGATCCGAAGCAGCGGGTGCGCGATATTGGCGATGTCCGGCTGACGCTTGAGGGCGCATTCGAGACACATGCGGCGGCAGCCGTCGCCGTTGCACAGCCCGTGTGGCGACAACCCCTGCCAGTCGCCGCCGCCGCCTTGGTCGTCGGCGGGCTGATCGTGGGCAGCGCGGCTTGGAGCTTGTGGCCCACGGCGGACGTGCCGCGCGTCACGCGGCTGACCATTGCCCAGCCCGCCGCGCAGCCGCTCAGGCTCGGCACTAACCAGCCGGTGCTGGCGCTCTCGCCGGATGGCACACGTGCCGTCTACTTGGTCCTCGTGGAGGGGCAACCGACCCTCGTGGTCCGCCCCCTCGATGCGCTGGAGGCCACCGTGCTCTACCAGGGCAGGGCGTTTGGTCCGTTCTTCTCGCCGGACGGGGCCTGGGTGGGCTTTCACGACAATGCTGACCGCAGGATCAAGCGGGTCGCGGTGACCGGCGGTCCGGCGCTCACGGTCAGCGCCTCTGGGGCTCCTCAGATGCGCGGTGCCGCGTGGGCAGCGGACGACACGATCATCATTGCCACTGACACCCCCAGCGGTCTCTGGCAGGTCCCGGTGGGCGGCGGCACACCCGAGCCGCTGACGACGCTCGACGAGTCCCAGAGCGAGTCCAACCATGAGTGGCCGGAGCTTCTCCCGGGTGGGGAGGCCGTGCTCTTCACCATCCGCCGCGCAGGTGAGCCCGCCGATGCGGCCCTGATCGCGGTGCGGCATCTGGAAACCGGGGAGCAGCGGGTGCTGGTGTCGGGCGGGAGCTACCCGAAGTATGTGCCGACCGGGCACCTCGTCTACGGCTTTGCGGGCACGCTCCGGGCGGTGCCGTTTGATTTGGATGCGCTGACGGTGACGGGAAACCCCGTAGGGGTGCTGGAGGGGGTGCTCACGAAGGCTGGGACCGGCGCTGCGGACGTGGCCGTGGCCCAGGATGGGTCCCTGGTCTACGTGGCCCGTGGTGTGGCGGCGGCTGTTCCCCGCACGCTGGTCTGGGTGGACCGGCAAGGGCGGGAAGAGGCCATCCCGGCCCCGGTGCGGAGCTATGTGTATCCGCACCTGTCCCCCGATGGTACGAAAGTCGCGCTGGACATCCGAGATCAGGAGATCGACATCTGGGTCTGGGACCTGACGCGCACCACCCTCACGCGCCTGACCTTCGACGCTGGGCGCGACCGCACGCCGGTCTGGACCCCGGACGGGCAACGCATTGCGTTCTCGTCGGAACAGGAGGGGGTGGGCAATCTGTTCTGGCAGGCGGCCGATGGGACCGGGTCCGTCGAGCGGCTGTCGGAGAGCGCGATCACCCAGTACCCCTTTTCCTTCTCGCCCGATGGGACCCGGCTCGTCTTTGCAGAAAGCAATAATGATCTCGCGGTCCTCGCCTTGGAGGGTGACCGGCAGACGACGCCACTGGTGAAGACGACCTTTGCCGAGCGCAACGGGGAGATTTCCCCCGATGGACGGTGGCTCGCGTATCAGTCGGACGAGTCGGGGCGAGAGGAGATCTACGTGCGCCCGTTTCCGGACGTTGATGCGGGGCGCTGGCCGGTATCGGCTGGCGGCGGGAGCCGGCCGCTCTGGGCGCGGAGTGGCGAGGAACTCTTCTACCTCGCGCCGGATGGCGCTGTGATGCGCGTGGCGGTCGAGGGCGGGACGACGTTCAGGCCGGACACGCCCACGCGGCTGTTTCAAGGCCTCTACTCTGGGGGAACGCTTGGGCGCTTCTTCCGCACCTACGACGTGTCTCCCGACGGCAAGCGGTTCTCGATGATCAAGGAGGGCACCCCGGACGGGAGCGCCACGCCTCCCAGTCTCATCCTCGTCCTCAACTGGTTCGAGGAGCTGAAGCGCCTCGTCCCGGCGAACTGATGGCCCTCTTCCCCGGAACCCGCTTCGGCCCGTACGAAGCCACCGCCCAAATCGGCGTGGGCGGCATGGGAGAGGTGTATCAGTCGACCGCCGCGGCGCCGGCCCTAGCGCTGTCGGCCTGCAGGACAAGGTCGTGTTTTCTTCGGCTTCGGTGACGAGCTGAAGAAGATCGCGCCGGGACCGAAGTAGGGTCTGGCGAGAGCACAGTCGGAGGCAGCGCCTTTATAGTCGCACTAAAATGGAGTACGCTCCGCTCATGGCTCACCTGCCCCGGCTTCTCGAGCTCGCCCTACCGCGGGGGCAATCGGCGTTTCTCTGGGGACCGCGGAAGACCGGCAAAAGCACCTATCTGCGAAAGCAGTTCCCCGAGAGCATCACTTTCGATCTGCTCAGGACCGACCTGATGTTCGACTTCGCCAAGCGCCCGGCACTGCTTCGCGAGCGCCTGCTGGCGGAGCAGCCCGCCCGGCTCGAGGCTCCGATCATCCTCGATGAGGTTCAGAAGGTCCCGCAGCTGCTGGATGAGGTTCACTGGCTGATCGAAAACCGCGGCCTGAGGTTCATCCTGTGCGGGTCGAGTGCGAGGAAACTGAAGCGGGGCGGCGTCAACCTGCTGGGCGGGCGGGCGTGGCGCTACGAAATGCGCCCGCTCGTTTTCCCGGAGATCGAGGATCTGGACCTCTTGCGCGCCTTGAACCACGGTCTCGTCCCGTCTCACTATCTGGCCTCGGCCTACGAGCGTTCCCTGAAGGCCTACGTGGTGGACTATCTGAAAGAGGAAGTACTCGACGAGGGTCTGACTCGGAACATCGCCGCGTTTTCGCGCTTCTTCGAGGCGGTGGGCTACTCCCATGGCGACCTGACCAGCTACGCCAACATCGCGCGGGATTGTGGTGTCGACGCCAAGACAGTGAAGGGGTACTACCAGATCCTCGTCGACACGCTTCTGGGTACATTCGTTCCGCCCTGGAAGAAGAGGCAGGAGCGTCAGGTCATCGGCAAGGCCCAGAAGTTCTACCTGTTCGACGTGGGGTTGGCGGGCGCTCTCAGCCGACGCCGCATCGTGGAGCCAAGGGGAGAAGCGTTCGGTCGCGCGCTCGAGCACTTCGTACTCATGGAAATCCTGGCCCATCGTTCCTACCGGGACATGGGCTACCCCGTGGGCTTCTGGCGAACCAAGACCGGGCTCGAAGTGGACTTCGTGCTCGGCGACGGCGAAGTCGCGATTGAAGTCAAGGGAACGCATCGGGTGGGCTCGTCCGACCTTCGCTCACTCCGCGCTTTCATGGAGGACCATCGGCCCCGCAAGGCCCTGATGGTGTGCAACGAACCGGCGCCCCGGACAACCTCCCGGATCGACGTGCTCCCGTGGCGCGAGTTCCTGAAGCACCTGTGGGGAGGGGGGATAATGTCGGCATGAGTCGCCCAGAAGCCTCCGCATGACTCTGCTACCAGGCTCCCGCCTCGGCCCGTACGAAGTCACCGCCCAGATCGGCGTGGGCGGTATGGGCGAGGTGTATCAGGCGACCGACACGAAGCTGAAGCGCCAGGTGGCGATCAAGGTGCTGCCCGAGTCCGTCGCCGCCGATGCGGATCGCCTGGCGCGCTTCCAGCGCGAAGCCGAGGTGCTCGCCTCGCTGAATCATTCCCACATCGCGCAGATTCACGGCCTCGAAGACGCCGATGGCGTGAAGGCGCTCGTGATGGAGCTGGTCGAGGGACCGACGCTCGCCGACCGCATCGCGCAGGGGGCGATCCCCGTCGATGAGGCTTTGCCCATCGCGAAGCAGATCGCCGAGGCCCTGGAAGAAGCCCACGAACACGGCATCATCCATCGCGACCTGAAGCCTGCGAACGTGAAGGTCCGCGACGACGGCACGGTGAAGGTGCTGGACTTCGGGTTGGCGAAGGCGCTGGAGCCAGCGGGCGCGTCATCGCCGGATGTGTCGCACTCGCCGACGCTGACCTCGCCCGCGCTGTCGCAGGCCGGGTTCCTCATCGGGACTGCCGCCTACATGAGTCCCGAGCAGGCGAAGGGCAAGGTCGTGGACAAGCGCGCCGACGTGTGGGCGTTCGGGGTCGTGCTCTTCGAGATGCTCACGGGCAAGCGGGCGTTCGAGGGTGAGGACGTGTCGATGACGCTGTCGAAGGTGCTGCAGCTCGAACCGGACTTCGACACGATGCCCGCCGGTGTTCCGCCACGGGTCAGCCAGACGCTCATGGTCTGCTTGCGAAAGGACTGGCGAGAGCGCGCGAGCGACATCCACGACGTGCGTCTGGCGCTCGAGGGCGCGTTCGAGACGGCGGGTCCGCAGCCGATGGGATCTGTTGCGGTGGCACAACCCGTGTGGCGGCGGGCGACGTCGTTGGCGTTGACTGCTGCCGTTGCCGTCGTCATCGCCTGGAACCTCAAACCGACGCCACTCCAGCCTCAGCTGCCGGTATCACGCACGGTCGTACCGTTGCAGGCCAACGAAGCGATTCCGCCGACCGCCATCGCGCCCCTGGCCTTGTCGCCGGATGGCTCCTCATGGTCTATTCCGCACAAAAGGGAAACGATCCGATGCGGCTCTACCTTCGGCCCATGAATAGCCTGGAGGACCGGTTACTGTCGGGTACCGACGGGGCGATGAATCCCTTCTTTTCTCCCGACGGACAGTGGGTGGGATTCTTTGCCGCGAGACAATTGAAAAAGATTGCGGTCACGGGCGGCGCCGCGCAGACGATCTGCGATACGAGTGACCGCGCCACGGGGGCGAGTTGGGGAGCCGATGACAGAATCATCTTCAGCTCTGCAACTCCCTCACCCACTGGTGCTCGGGGTCTCTATCGGGTATCGGCAGACGGCGGGACGCCTGAGCCCCTCACGTCACCGGATGCTGGCTCACAGAACTCTTTCCATCGTTGGCCGGAAATTCTGCCCGGGGGCCAGGCGGTGCTGTTCGCGATGTTCGCGACCAGTAGCGATTCGACGGTCGTGGCACAGCGGTTCGATACGGGCGAGCCCATAGTCCTGGCGCAGGGCGGCACCTTCCCCCATTACCTCGCCACGGGGCATCTGGTCTATCAGCGGGAGGGAAGCCTGATGGCCGTTCCATTCGATCTCGATCGGCTGGAAATCTCCGGTACTCTGGTACCCGTCATCGAGGGCATTCGTTCTCCCAGCAGGAATGGCGGCGCACATTTTGTCGTCTCCAAAACGGGGACCCTGGCTTACATTGCCGGCTCTGCTGAGGAGCCGACGACCAGAATGGTTTGGGTGGACCGCCAAGGTGTGTCAGTGGCCTTGTCCGCTCCCGCTCGGAATTACGACTATCCTCGGGTCTCGCCTGAAGGGCGGCGGGTCGCCGCCTCAATCGCAGAGGGGGAGATCCATATCTGGGTGCATGACATCCGCCGCGCAACCCTCACCCGGCAAACGTTTGAGGGGAATAGCAATATCACTCCCACCTGGTCGCCCGACGGGAAGCGGCTCGCGTTCATGTCATCCGGGAACATATTTTGGCAGCTGGCCGATGGCAGCGGTGGCGTGGAACAGTTGACGACGAGCGATTCCCCGACTCCCCCGGCTTCATTTTCCCCGGCCGGGACGCTGCTGGCATTCATCGAGGACAACGCGGAGGCCGGGCGCGGCATCGGCGTGCTGGATCTCGCGGCGCGCGAAGAGGAGACGTTCCTGCAGACCGACGGCTATGACGAGACAGCGCCGAAGTTTTCCCCTGACGGCAATTGGATCGCCTATACGTCGAACCAATCGGGACGCAGAGAGGTGTACGTGCAGCCGTATCCGGGGCCAGGCGGCAAGTGGCAGATTTCGAGCGACGCAGGCCAGGAGCCGGTGTGGAACCCGCAGCGCGGTGAGCTGTTTTACCGCAGCGGGAACAGGATGATGGCGGTGGCCGTGGACACGGACTCCGGCTTTGCGGCGGGAACGCCCCGGATGCTCTTTGAAGGACCGTACCTGCCAACGCTCGCCAGCTTCCCCTTTTACGATGTCAGTCCAGACGGCCAGCGGTTTCTAATGCTGGAGCCCGTCGTGACGCAGGGCACACAAATCAACGTGGTCCTCAATTGGCACCAGGAGCTGAAGCGCCTCGTCCCGACGAACTGAAGATGCCCCTGCCGCCGGAACCTGCCTCGGCGCCTACGAAGTCACCGCCCAGATTGGCCAGGGCGGCATGGGCGAGGTGTATCAAGCCACCGACACGAAGCTGAAGCGCCAGGTCGCCATCAAGGTGCTACCCGAGTCCGTGGCCGCCGATGCGGATCGCCTGGCGCGCTTCCAGCGTGAAGCCGAAGTCCTCGCCTCGCTGAATCATCCCCACATCGCGCAGATCCACGGGCTCGAAGACGCCGAGGGCGTGAAGGCCCTGGTGATGGAGTTGGTCGAGGGGCCGACGCTCGCCGACCGGATCGCCCACGGACCGGTCTCCGTAGGGGAAGCGATCCCGATCGCGGAGGCTCTCGAAGCTGCGCACGAGCAGGGCATCATCCACCGCGATCTCAAGCCTGCGAACGTCAAGGTTCGGTTCCGCCCATCGAGGGGCCGAAGGGGGAGATGCTGAAGTTGGATTCCAACCCTTCTGCAGGGGATGGGCCGTAGGGATGCCGTCGAGCGCCGCTCCGTTGCTGGTGATCGTCGCGGGTCCAAACGGGGCCGGGAAGAGTACGACGGCCCCCGAGCTTCTCAAGGAGGCGCTTGCCGTCGAGGAGTTCGTCAACGCGGACGCGATCGCACTGGGTCTGTCCGCCTTCCGTCCCGAGTCAGCTGCAGTCGCTGCGGGTCGTGTGATGCTCGAACGTCTCGCAGCCCTCGGCGGAGCTCGCCGCGACTTCGCGTTCGAGACCACCCTGGCGGGCCGCAAGCTCCTTTCGCGGATTCTGCGGTTGCAGTCATCCGGATACCACGTGCACCTCGTGTTTCTCTCGCTTCCGTCTCCTCAACTCGCCCTGGCCCGCGTCGCGGAGCGGGTGCGTCACGGTGGCCACGACGTTCTCGCGGAAGTCGTGGTGCGGCGCTTCGGCGCCGGTCTCCGGAATCTCTTCGAGACCTACCTGACGCGAGTCGACAGTTGGCAGGTTCTCGACAACTCCCTGCTAGAGGGGCCGAGGCCGGTCGCGCACGGGCGTTCGGGCGGGGAGTGTGAGATCCTAGACTCTCGCGCGTGGGATTTGCTGAAGGAACAGGCGAGATGAGCGAGACCGGGGCAATCTCCGTTCCACCGAGGGAGCGCGTCGAAGATCTGCCGCGGATCGTGGCAGCGATGAGGCGCGCCGTACGCCGGGCGCTCAGGCGTCACCAGACGAGCGGAAACCCGATCGCTATCTGGCGCGACGGTGGCGTCGTTTGGATTCAGCCGGAAGACATCCCGCTGGAGCGCGAAGAGTAGTTCGTCGCCGACCCGCGGCCGCCCAGCCCGTCACGGGCCCGGGCCGCACCCGGTCGGGCCGCGAGCGCCGGGTAGTCCGTGTAGCCCTTCTCCCCCCCCGCGCCTACACGTATCGTCGCCTGTCGCCCGACGGCACGCGGGTCGCGCTCGACGTGCGCGAGGCTGTGGTCGCCGCCACCAGCGTAGGGGGTGTGGTGATGGTGGTTTGCCAAGCGCAACGGGGAGATTTCCCCCAATGGAAGGTGGCTCGCGTATCAGTCGAACGAGTCGGGGCAAGAGCAGGTTTACGTGCGCCCGTTTCCGGACGTCGATGCGGGGCGCTGGCCGATATCGACCGGCGGCGGGAGCCGGCCGCTCTGGGCGCGGAGTGGCGAGGAGCTCTCTTACCTCGCGCCGGGTGGTGCCGTGATGCGCGTGGCGGTCGGATCTGGTGCCCACCTTGGTGCCCGGTGCTAGGCGAACTCAGGTGAATCCCGGTGAGGGGGAGTCGCGGTCGTTCCCCGTTACAATCCCTCCACTCCAAGCAGGACCAAACCATGTCCCCCGAAGCCGGACCCCGCCTCGACATCTTCGAGATCCTCGCCCCCCTCGGCAAGGGCGGGATGGGCAAGGTGTGTCGGGCGAAGAGGCGCGACGTGCGTATTCCCGGAGGCAATCGAGCATGAAACGAGTCGACTTTTTGAAGATCGCAGGTACTTGCGCCGTCGTCCTGGGGGTTCCGTCCCTCTCGCGGGCACAGGCTGGGCCCGACCGCAACTTCCGCTTGGAGACCGCCTCGGTGCCGACGGACTGGCCCGAGTCGGGACCCGAGCGCATCTGGAGCCGCCCGCCGGGAGAGGGGTACTCGGCCATCGTGGTCGACCAGGGTCGCCTCTTCACTCTGTACCGGCAGGGCGACGACGAGGTCATCGTGGCCCTCGACGCCGAGTCGGGTGAGACGCGTTGGCGGTACGGCTACGCTGCACCCCTCCCCGATAACCAGGTCATCGGTTTCTGGGTGAGATCCGCCGGCCCCGGGCCCTACTCCACGCCGCTCATCGTGGGGAGCCGCCTCTTCGCCGTGGGCGTCGGCGGCCAGCTCCACGTCCTGGATACCCGGTCGGGCGAGCTCCTGTGGGCCCGCCACCTCGTGGAGGAGTTCGAGCCCCCGGGCTTCATGGGCTACGCCTCGAGCCCGTTCGGGTACGGGGCCAACGTCCTGCTGCCGGTCGGCGGGCCCGGGCAGGGGGTCGTCGCCCTCGACCAGGCGACCGGCGAAGTCGCGTGGAAGAGCCAGGACTTCCTCCTCGCTCCGGCCTCGCCGGTTCTGATCGACGTCGACGGAGAGGAGCAGCTCGTCTTCTTCGGCCAGAAGCAGCTGGTCGGAGTCGATCCCGGGAACGGCGACCGGCTGTGGAGCCATCCCCACGAGACGGAGTACGGCCTCAACATCAGCACGCCGGTGTGGGGCGAGGGGAACGTCCTGCTCTGCTCTTCGGCCTACAACGGCGGGACCCGCGCGATCCGCCTCAGCCGAGCCGATGGCCAGACGACCGCCCAGGAGCTGTGGTTCAACAACCGCATGCGGGTTCACTTCGGAAACCTTCTGCGCGTGGGCGGTCTGGTCATCGGCACCAGCGGCGACTTCGGGCCGGCCTTCTTCACCGCGCTCGACGTCGAGACGGGCGAGGAGGTCTGGCGCGAGCGAAGCCTCGCGCGCTTCCACATGCTGTACGCCGGCGGGAAGCTCTTGATCGTCGACGAGGATGGGGAGATCGCCGTGGCCACTCCGACCCGGGCCGGCCTGGAGATCCACGCCCGGGCGGGGGTGCTGAAGGAGAACGCCTGGACGCCTCCGACCCTCGTGGGGAATCGGCTCTACGTCCGGGACCGCTCGAGCATCATGGCTCTCGACCTCGGGCAGTAGCCGCCGACGCGCCGCTCTCCCCAGAGCGATCGCGCAGTGTAGAACGCCCGACGACCCTCGCGCTCATGAATGCCTGCTGGCTCGGAGTAGGGCCGTATTCCTTCTCGCGTGGCCACGTCGACGATCGCGCGCCACGGCGAGCCGATCTCGATCAGTGGCAGGAATGTCCCCATTGCCGGGCCAGTCAGGAATATTCCGGTTGGGGGTCTCCATTTAACCGGAGGAGTCCAGGTTGGCAGTTCTCCACGGGCGGTTCGCTGGAGAGCGCTCCAGGCTCGGCGGGTGCCCGCGCGCCTGCGGCTGCGAGGGCGGCACTGCCCGGGGCCGCTGGGTGGCGATGAGGTCCTGGTAGCGCACCGGGTCGTGGGCGACGGCGAGCTCGAGCACTCGGTAGAACACCATCCCGCGGCTGCGGGAGGTGCGGCGGTTGAAGCGGAACGCGAACTCATTCAGGTAGCTGGCCAGGTGCGCGTCGTTCACCGAGCCCTGGTGGGTACCCAGCAACCACCGCTTGGCTAGCGAGGCGACCCGGTGCACTGCGGGCAGTAGCTCGCCGGGATCCTTCCCGCGGGTTCGGGCGGCCCGCTGGCTGCGCCGGTCGTGGACGTAGCCGAGCTTCTCCAGCCCGCGGTAGCCCTGCCAGCCGTCGGTGACGACCCTCGCGCCCGGCTCGACGTGAGCCGTTACAAAGGCGTGCAACGAGGCGGCCGACGCATCGGTCAGCGGCAGCATCCGGCACCGTCCGAATCCTCTCGGCTCCCGGACCTCCACCGCGATCCCGGTCAAAACCTTCTTGCCTTTGGCCCGGCCGCCGCGCAGCCCCGCCTCCTCACCGCCGATGTAGGTCTCATCTACCTGTACCATCCCGGCCAGCCGGTCCCGGCCCGGGCGCACCAGCACCGACCTCAGCCGATGGAGCATCGCCCACGCGGTCTGGTAGGAGCCGATCTCCAGCGTCCGCTTCAGGCTCAGCGCCGAGATCCCGTCCTTGCCGGTGGCGAACAGCCAGCAGGCGGTGAACCAAACCGTTAGCGGCGTGCGCGTCCGGTCAAAGATCGTGCCCGCTGTCACCGACGTACGGCCGCCGCACCCTGAGCACATGAAGCGACCGTCGCCCAGCCGCCAGCCCCCATCATGGCCGCAGTCCAAGCAGGCGAAGCTGGCGGGCCACCGCAGCCACTCCAGGCAGTCCGCATCGGTCCGGAACCAGGCCTGGAACTCGCCCACGGACCGCGGATAGTGCGTGCCAGCACGAGGCTGATCCACCGGCTCAGTTTACACCGGTTAAATGGATACCCCCGATTCCGGTTTTCGCCGTCTCAGACCGAGAAGCCCTCTCGTACGAGCGGTAGCGTGTGCACGCGGTGCCCCGACGCTGCGAAGATCGCGTTGCACACGGCGGGCGCGAGCGGCGGCAGCGCCGGCTCGCCCAGGCCGGTCGGGGGATAGTCGCTCTCGATGAAGTGCACGTCGACGACCGGTGCATCCTTCATGCGCAGTAGCGGGTAGTCGTGGAAATTGGACTCCTGCACGCGGCCGTGCTCTACCGTGATCTCCTGGCCCAGCATCGTGCTGAGCCCGTCCACTACGGCGCCCTGGCACTGGTTCTCGGCGCCGCTCAGGTTGACGATCGGCCCCACATCGCCGGCCACGGTCACGCGGTGCACGGTGATACGGCGGTTCTCGTCCACGCTGACGTCGGCGATCTCGGCGAAGTGCCCGGCGTGGCTGAAGTAGAACGCGAGCCCCAGGCCCCGGCCCGGCTGCTTGGGCTGGCCCCAGCCGGCCTCCTTCGCGGCAAGCCTGATCACCCCGGCCGCGCGGCCCGTGTTCATGACTCTGGGGTTGCCCGGATCGAGCCAGCGCGGCTCGCCCATGAGCTCGAGCAGGAACTCGGCGTGATCGCGGCCGCTGGCAATGGCGAGCTCGTTGATGAAGCTCTGCACGGCGAACGCGATCGCGTTGGAGCGCGGCGCACGCCACGGGCCCGTCGGAGTGCTCAGCGGCAGCAGCGTCTGCGTCAGGCGGTAATCATCGACCAGGCCCTCTGGCAGCTCGCCAGCGCGGATATCGCCACTCGAGACGGGCTTCTCGCCGTCGTGCGAAAACGTGATGAAGTGGTCCTGCCAGCCCGAGAGCCGCCCGTCGGCGTCGAGCGACGCCTGCAGCGAATGGAAACCGCCGGGACGATAGAAGTCGTGCGCCATGTCGTCTTCCCGCACCCACTGCAGCTTGATCGGAACACCCACGCGCTTCGCTATCGCGGCCGCTTCGCAGACATAATCGTTGATGAGCCGGCGGCCGAAACCGCCGCCGATTCGCAGCTGGTTGAGCGTCACCTTGTTACGGTCGATGCCCAGCAGGCCGCTAACGTTGTTTATCGCCCGGTCGGGCGTCTGCGTCGGCGCCCACAGTTCGATCGCGCCGTCGCGGTACCAGGCCGTGCAGTTCTGCGGCTCGAGCGGTGCGTGCGATACGAACGGGTAACTGTAGTAGGCCTGGATGGTCTGGGCGGCCTTGCCGAACGCCGCATCGACGTCACCGAACTCGCGCAGCGTCACGCCGCCCGACCGCCCCGCGAGCGCCCGTGCCTGGCGTGCGAGGTCGCTCCAGCTGTCGGTCGATGCGTCGCTTTCGTCCCAGTCGACGCGCAGGCGGCTGCGCGCCTGCTGCGTGGCCCAGGTCGAATCGCCAACGATCGCAACACCGGGCATCAGCTCGCTCACCGTGTCATTGCCTTCGAGCACGAACGCATCGCGGATGCCCGGCAGCGCGCGGATCTCGTCGAGGTTGGCGCCGCGGACCTTGCCGCCCGTCGCGGGACACTTGGAGTACGACGCGTACACCATGCCGGGCAGCTGCTGGTCGATGCCGAACAGCGGCTGGCCCGTGACGAGCTTGTCGTTGTCGACACCCGTGATGCGTGTGCCGATCAAGCGATACTCGTCACGGGACTTCAGCTTGAGCGTCGCTTTGTCGGGCACGGGCAGGCGTGCCGCCGCGGCGGCAAGCTCGCCGTAGCTCAACTGGCGGCCGCTCGGCTCGTGCGTGACGGCGCTCGCCGCGGTCGAGCATTCGTCTTCGGCGACACCCCAGCGGTCCGCGGCCGCCGCCACGAGCATCGCGCGCGCGGTCGCGCCCGCCTCGCGCAGCTGGTCCCACGCGGTCGGGATCGAGCGTGACCCACCCGCGCTCTGGCGGCCATAGACCTCGCTGTCGATCCGCGCCTGCTCGACCGTGACGTCGTCCCAGGCCGCATCGAGTTCCTCAGCAATGATCATCGGAAACGCCGTCTTGATGCCCTGTCCGATCTCGGGGCTCTTCGAATAGATCAGGATCTCGCCGTCCGTCGAGATCCGGACGAAGGCGTTAGGCACGAACTCGCTCTCCGCCTCCTGCGCCTCGGCAACGGCTCTGTCGCCCAGGCAGATGGCGAGCGTCAGGCCGCCGCCGGCGATGCCTGTCAGCTTCAGGAAGGCGCGGCGGTCGACTTTCTCGAGCCGCCACGCGGCCCCGCCCTCGGCGTCCTGCATCAGCGCGTCGAGGTTGGGATCGCGGGCCAAGCGTGCGGAGGCTTTCATGCGTCACCTCCTGAATCCCGTGCTGCTTTGGCGGCCGCGTGGATGGCTTCGCGGATCCGCTGGTAGGTCCCGCAGCGGCAGATGTTTCCGGCCATCGAGGCATCGATCTCGGTGTCGCTCGGCGCGGGGTTTCCGGCGAGCAACGCCGCCGCGCTCATCAGCTGGCCCGCCTGACAGTAGCCGCACTGGGGCACGTCGTGATCGATCCACGCCTGCTGCAGGGGGTGCAGCGTGCCGTCGGCCGCGGCGAGATTCTCGATCGTCGTTATTTCGGCATCGGCCACGACGGACACGGGCAGCGAGCACGATCGCATTGGCCGGCCGTTGACGTGCACCGTACAGGCGCCGCAGTAGCCGCGACCGCAGCCAAACTTGGTACCCACCAGTCCGAAGTGATCACGCAACACCCACAGCAGCGGTGTCGCGCCGTCGACGTCCTCGAGTTCGCGTGTCCGACCGTTGATGTTGAGACGAGCCATAGGGATTCCCCTCCGTTGCCAGAGTTGCAAGCTCTCGGATATTAGCATCTGCAAGATTGCGATCAGGCCCCGCAGCCGGGTCAACGGTAACGGGTGGTAGGAGGCCCAAGAGGCCCCCGGCGACTTCGCCGTCCCCCCCCCTCGGAGAGGCGCAAAGGGCGATTCCTGATGCCCACCTTGGTGCCCGGTGCTGGGTGAACTCAGGTGAACTCAAGTGAGGTCGCGCGCATCGCCGTTTCGCTGGGACAGTCTCCAGAACCGTCACAATCCTCCAACCTCGCCGAATTCACGCGCGTTTCCCATCAGGACAGATCGATGGCAAGAGATCTCAACCGGCCCCGCGCTGAGCCTCACCCTCCCCAGCGCGGGATCGGTGCTCAGGTCAGCGTGGGATGGTGAGCAGGACACTTCGAGAAGGCGTTACACCCACTATTCACCGCACCCCGTAGAAGCGCACTCTTGTCGGAGGAGGGGCTGATGAAATCGACCGTCGTCGTCTTGTGGACTTACCGGAGCCCTCATCGGCCACTTCATCGCTCACCGCTAACTTCGCGGCCGTCGCCGAGTCGGTATCGGTCCAAGTGTTCCTCAGGAGCGCGACGTGTCCGCCGCTGGCCGGAAGCGGCGCCGCTGCAGACGGCGCGCCAGCGGGCGGCTTCAAGCTGGATAGCAGCGTCGTCGGGATCGTGGGTCACTGATCGGCGAGGCTAAGGAGACGGAAGCGACACCCACTAGGACTTCGGGCCGGCCTTCTTTCTGATATGCAGCGTCTTGCGCACCCGAGCGACGACCTCGTCGCGCTCGTTGCGCACGTCGACGGTCCACGTGGGCAGAAACTTGTCGCCGGAAGCGGTGGCGCGCCGGATCTCCTCTAGCCGCGCGTCCTCCACGACGAAGTGCGCGCTGACGGTCCCTCGACCGAGCTTCAGGAACTCGATCTCCGCGGCCTTGTCCCACACCACGTACTCCGGCCCCAGAATCTGAATGAGCATCAGCATGAAGAAGGGATCGACCATCGAGTACAGGCTGCCGCCGAAATGTGTGCCGACGTAGTTTCGGTTGTACCAGCGCAGGGGCATCTCCACCCGCGCCTCACGGAAGTCCTCGGCTATATGCACTACGCGGACGCCGGCACCAAGATACGGAGGGTAGATGTTGATCAAGCGGCGAAAGCGTCTGGAGTTCACATCCGCGTCTCCCAACCCAAGAATATAGGGACTGGAATCCGTATGCCGCACCGCCCTGAATGATGATGACCTCGTTCGAGGGGGATGCCCTCGTCGCGGAGGTCGGTTGCGACTCCTGCGCCGAGGACAGTTGCGCGCAGGTTGCTCAGCTACTTGCTCATCGCCAGCGTGGGGGTGCCAGCCCTCGGTGGCCTGGTGATGCTCAGCCGATGTGACGAAGGCCGACGGCGTCGAGTACCGCGCGCTTGGCCCATGCCCGCTTCATGCGAAACGGTCCGAGGACTGATTGATAGTAGAGCTGCTTCACGAAAGCCCTCTGGCGCAGATGGCGCGCCTTCGCCACCGATGTGACGGCAGGCAGCTCGAGGGCGGGGCCGAGTCGGCCCACCATGCGCAGCGCTGCATTCCTCCCCCAATGGTTGTCGAAAGCCGCACGTGCCCATGGGTTGATAGCCGGCAGCCTTGAAGGCCGACGACAACGATTCCGTTGTGAAATGACAGAGGTGGGTCGCCTCGTCGAAGAAGAACGACGCCAGGCGCCCGTGCGCGAGAACGTCGGCGTTGGGCACTTCGACTGCGAGCCAGCCATCCGGCGAGAGCCATTGGCGAATGTGCCGCAGCTTCTCGACTGGATCGTGAAGATGTTCGAGAACATGCGCGAGGTTGATGATGTCGAACGGCGTGCCGTCGAACTGGTAGTCCTCCAGCCTGCACGCTTGGCCCTGGACGCCGAGGAGCGCGCGCAGCGCACCGAGCATGCGGGCGTCGGGTTCGACCACCTCGACCATTGATCCCCGACTCAAGAACGAGACGGTCGATTCGCCCTGGCCTGCTCCGATGTCCAGCACCCGGAGCCCTCCGAGCGGCTTTCCAATCGCCAGCTCGTAGGAACGTACGCGCGCTTCCGTGCGCGGATCGGTTTGTGTGCCGGCGCTCTGGAGTTGGCTTTCGGACCAATAGCTATCGTCGTATCCGATATCGTCGACAGAGAGTCCGTGCGTGAAGTAGGTCCCACATCGCCCACACGCGCACGCGACATGGTTGCGATTCAGTGGCGAAACGCAGACACCGAGACCGCCGTCAGCTCCGCACAAAGGGCAGGACCCGGCGTCAAACGGGATGGCCTGTCGAGCCAATTGAGGCAGGAATCGCCTTAGCACGACAGCCGTCTACGCGTTCGAGTGTAGCTTCCGTTGCAAGGCACGACTTCAGTCCGGAACGGAGACGGAGTCTCGGCGAGGCCCTCGGGAAAGTCTCCGATCTGTCACTCCCATGAGCGCAATTATCCCCTGGCAAAGCCGGAGGCTCCAGGTCTTGCGAGGTCGCGCTGCCGGCTGTGTGCCAGCCGTCGCTGATCGAAATCCCTGACTTCGGTAGTTGCGACCGGACAGTATTGCCCGCCGTCTGCGGGCTCAGGCTCCTAGCCGGTCGCGTTTTGGCGAACGATACCTGCCGCCTCGTAGACCGCACAGGCAGGAGACCCGAGGGCGAAAATCAAGCCCCCAACCGCGTATAGAAGATCCTGAGCTCTCTTCTTCGTTCACCCTCTCAGGAAAGGCAGCACCAGCACCACGTGCTGCTGCGAGCTGCTTCGGGGATCCTACCCGGCCACCCGAGAAAGTGGCGAGGGTGTGACACCAGGTCAAACCGTCACATCGTCACCCGCCTGCCCCCCGATTCACTAGGACGGTCCTCGGAACCGTCACACGCCCCCAACCGCGCTGAAGTCGAGCGGGCACGATGTGCCCATGGAGGCTGTGATGAAGCAAGCAGGCCGAACGCCCAGAGCAGGAGCGGTGATGAAGTCGACCTCGTGCGGCAGCGAGCGAGCGCCGGGTGCAAGAGACCGCCCAGCGGTCTCAGCCCTCGTCTCGCTCGCACTGCTGCTCGCGGCGGCGGCGGCCTCCGCCGGCCCCGTCCGCGGCAACCAGGTGTGGCTCGGCCTGTCCGGCAACGAGCTGGGCCTGCGGACCTCTGGCGCAACGTCCTGGAAGTGGGAGCTTTCGGAGTCCCAGAGCCCGCTTCTGTCCCGGGCCCATTTAACCCTCGGAGGTTGGGGCCATCTGACGCCGAGCTACGCACGTGTCGAGGCGTGGGCCGTGCTGGCCCCTCTCTCGGTGCTCGAGCTGCGGGGAGGCATCGAGCCCGTCTACTACTACGGCACCTTCAATTCGTTGCCGGGCTTTTCCGACTACGGAAACGACTTCAGCAGCGACGTCCGCCGGGAGCGAAGTGGTGAGGGCCGAGCGGGTTTCGGAGGCAGAATCTCGGCGGCGGCGACGCTGCAGTTCGAGGCGGGGCCGAATGGTGGAGGCTGGATTCTCAGGGCCCCTACGTGTACGAGCGGCGCGCGACACTCTGCTTCGGGCAGAAGGCGACACGCTGCTCCGGCTCTCGAGCCTGCTGCTCGTGAAGCTAGCGGGCGAGAGCGTGCGGCTGGGTGTCGCCCACGAGCTGACGCGCGTCTCCGACGCGCCGCTCAACGACATCGAGCGGCTCGGTCCGCTCTTCGTCTGGGAGGCGCAGGGTCCCTGGCTGGGACTCCGCAAGCCCACGCTCTTCGTGAACGTCTATCGATACCTCAAGGATCGCAGCAAGCAGGACGGGTACGGGGCGACCGTCGCTGTTCGGGTGAGGCTGGGCCGCTGACGAACTCCCGCACTCGAGGGGGCTCAGGGAGGGCGAGCCGAAGAGCATCGGTGCCCAGGTTTCAGTGGGTTGGTGAAGCGCGCGTTCAGAATCCGATGCGGTACGTGTACTTCACCGTGAAGGCACGGGCGGTCGGCCCCTCACCGGGTCGCACCTCGTTGTAGACGAGGAAGACGTCGCTCAGCGGACGATGGATGAAATTGAATCGGACATTCGAGAACCACGCGTCCGCGACGCTGTTGTATTGAATGAAGGCGTTCAAGAACATGTTGGTGGTAAAGGAATAATCCACGCGCAATGCTGCCAGATCGGTATCGAATCCACCGGAAGCAAGATCCACGCTGTTGCGCTCGTAGGACAGCTCGGCGGCGAGATGTTCGCTCGCTCTCGCCCGCAGGCCGCCGCGCCAGCCCGAGATGTCCCCATCCCAGAAACCTCCCGCCGTGTATCGGACGCTGCCGGACAGCCACTTGCTGGAATCTGAGAAGTAGTTGATGACTATCTGGTCGAAGCGATAGGTCCCCGTCGGGATCGAAATCCCGTCGTGGATTTCGAAGGGCTCCTCCAGTACCTCGAAGATTCGATCGTAGTCGATCCCGAAGCGGCCCCCGTCCTGGAACTCGGTACTGAAGTCGAAACGAACGTTCCGGCTCAGCCAACTGTCGAAGTTCGTTTGCGAATAGAGCGATCCTTCCGTGCCGATCGTGAACTGTCGCACCAGTCGCTCGACGTTCTTCGGCCGAAGATTGCGTTCCAGCTCCCAGGTGGTGATGCCGACGCCCCGCCGCGGCGCGAAACCGAGATCGTTGCGATAGCCCTCTCCGATGTGGGTGAAGGCCAACCTCGTGGTGTATAGATCCGAGGTCCACCGGAAAGCGCCCCTCCCGGCCCACGGGTCACCTTCCTCGTCCCGCGTGCTACTTCGTAGGACGAACGCATCGACGTCGATCGTGCGATTGAAGTTGAGTCGGACGTCCGCCCCGGCGACGCGGGTGTGGCCTTCGGCGTCGCGAGATTCCCGGCCGAAGTAATAGGCTCCGACGGCCGAGTTCCGCCGGATCTCGCGCGACAAACGTATAGCCGTGTAGTTGGCACCCGGGATGCCGTCATGGTCGTTCGTCTGCATGTTGAGGAGTCCCACGCCTAAGCGTCCGGTCTTTCCGGTCACGCGAGCCCCGGCGAGGATGGGAATCGGTTCTCCGTCCCGCAGACCTATCCGGCGACTGAAGAAGGGCAGCAGCAACGGTCCGTCCCCGCCGCCCTGGCGTCCCAGATCGCCGACCTGGAAACTCCCCTGGTTCTCCAGGAAGAACTCCCGCTTTTCTGGGAAGGACAAACTGAAGCGGGTCAGGTTGACCTGCTGGGCATCGGCTTCGACCTGGGCAAAATCCGTGCGCCACGAGGCGTCGAGCGTGAGAGAGCTCGCCAGGCCGTACTTCAGATCGAGACCCCCGTCCGCGTGGTTGGACCAGGCGTCGTCGTCCCCGAGCCCGCTTTCCGCTCCGCCCAGGACGAAGGGTTTTATGGAGGCGTCGCGGCCGGGGCGGACGCCCTCGATGTGGGTGAGAACGCCATGGTAGCTGTTCCGGAATTCATTGAACTGTCGCGCGACCGGCGACCACATCGTGATCTCGTTCTTGCGCCGGATGATGCGCATCACCTGCAGGCCCCACTCCCGAGCCGCCTCCGGTTGGAAGAACCGCAGGCTCTTGAATGGGATCGCCATCTCGACGGTCCAACCCGCTTCGAAGCTCCCCGTCTTCACGTACCAGACCGCATCCCAGTCCGCGTTGGTCTGGCGGCCTTCGTCGTAGGTCTGCAGATCGCGCTTCGCGCCGGCGGGATTGGTCGCGAAAGAAACGGTATTCCGCTTGTCGTGAAACGTGTCCAAGACCAGGGAAAAGGCGTCCCCGTTCCGGTAGCTGAAGTCCCGGGTCAGCTCGTTGACCACCATCTTGTCGACGTCCGCGTCGAACAAAAGTGCGCCCACGTAGAGGTTGTCTTCGTCGTAGAGGAAACGCACCTCCGTCGCCTCGGTCGTCAGCGCCCCCTCGTCGGGAACCTGCTGATAGAAGTCCCGGGCTGGCTCGGCGGCACTCCACCCCGGCTCCTCGAGCTTCCCGTCGATGACTATCGGGTGCTCGATGCGCAGCGCGGGAACCTCTTTCTTCGCGCGGACCTCGGCGAACCAGCGCTCCTTATCTTCACTGGCCTGGGCCGCTCCACTCGCGACGGAAGAAACGGTGGGGGAGGCGGTCGTGACCAGGACGAGCATCACCGCCCGGAGAGCCCTGCTCCCGCTAGCCATGTTCAGCTCAGGGTGTCTGCGCGGACGTCGGGCGGCATAGCCATCAGGCTCCCTGAAGTCGGGCCCGGCCGATCGTTCGCACGGACTCGACGGCGAGGCGCTCGCTCGAAACCTTGGGCATCGGAGGAGAGCAGCTCCTTGGGGCCACGCGGATCGCGGACGACGAGCCGCAGCAATGCTGACATGTTGAGGTAGGCGATCACCTCGACGCGCAATCTTCCAGCAGGATCGAAAGGCTGTCCGTCGGGCGTGGCGGTGGAATCGGCAGCCGGAGGTCTCGGGGCTTCCGTGTCGCCCGGCGGACTTCGAAAAGTGGAGCAGAGTCATAGGGGACGATACGCGCGACAGGCGTGTCGCGATCGAGAACCGTGAGCGAACGACCGCTACGCACCTCGCGCAGGTGCTGGCTGAGGTGCGCCTCGAGATCCGCGATCCCGACCTTTCTCATGACCCTATTGTGGTCATGAGTAGTCGTTTCGGCAAGATCGCCGCCTCTCACGGCGGAGACCTCCCCGCGACTATTCCGCGCGGAGCGCGATCACGGGATCGACGTGAGTCGCCCGGCGGGCCGGGACGAGCGTCGCGACCAGCGAGACGAGCGTTACCAGCGCCACCACCGCGCCGAGGATGAGCGGGTCGCGCGGGTCGACGCCAAACAGGATATTGCTGATCCCCTCCCTGCCGACCGTCGCCAGCGCGAGGGCCAGGCCCAGCCCGAGCGCCACGCCCCACGCCACCTGCCTTCCGCCCTGGCGGACCACCATGCCGAGGATCCGCGCGCGATCGGCGCCGAGAGCCATCCGCACGCCGAACTCCTGGGTGCGCTGGCTGACCGCGAAGGACATGACGCCGTAGATGCCCACCGAGGCGAGCAACACGGCCACAATCCCGAAGATCGAGAACATCGTGGCGATAATGCGGCTCGGTGCGACGAAGCCTTCGAGCTGGTTCTTGGGTATGTCGACGTAGTAGAGCGGCAGGTTCGGATCGACCTTGGCGACCAGCCGACGCAGCGGCGTTGCCAACTCTTCGGCGCGCTGGCCGCCCCGCGGCGTGACGAGCACGGTCGCGAACTGGTTCACGGTCGGCTCGGTCTGGAGCGGGCCGGCCGGGCTCGCGTAGAACGGGACGTAGAAGCCGGAGTCGTCCACGTTCGGGTTGTTGAAGGGCCCCTGCATGCGGATCGTGGTGACCACACCCACGATCGTGCGCCAGGGTCCCGGCTGCTGACCGGTTGCGTCGGTGGTGCGGAAGCGACGCCCGAGCGCGCTCTCGTTGCCGTAGTGCTTCGTGGCGAAATCGGCGTTCACGATTGCGACGGGCAGCTTCGCGTCGAGGTCGTCCTCGGCGAAGGTGCGCCCCTCGATGAGCTTCTGGGCAGTGACGGAGAAGAAGCTGCCGGTGACCTGCTCGAAGTTGGCGTTCGGCCGGTCGCGCTTCTCTGTGTACTCCTTGCCCTCGATCTCGATCGGTCCGCTGCCCCCGAACGCCATGCGGAAGCGGCTGGTCAGGGCAACTGCGTCGAACTCAGGGTGCGCGGCCAGCTCCAGCTGCAGCCGGTCGTAAAACAGCCGCCGCGCCTCCTGTGAGGGGTAGGCGCCGTCCATCAGGCCCATCCGGGCCGCCATCATGCCGGACGTGTCGTAGCCGTAGTCGATCGTCTGCTGGTTGCGGATCGACCGCTCCTGGAGCAACGAGCCGACGAGCAGCACACAGGTCACCCCGATCTGGAACACGACCAGGCCGCGCGTCACGAGCCCGACGTGCATGCTGGTGTGGCCGCGGCCGCCCTCCTTCAAGGCCTCGACGACGTTGGCGCGCGACGAGGTCCACGCCGGTAGCAGACCGGAGACGAGCGCCGCGAGTAGCGCCGCGCCGACCGTGAATGCGAGCACCGGGCCGTCGATGTCGAAGGTGATATACGAGGGGGGTGGGTTGTCGATGTTGCGGATCGCCGCGGTAAGCCAGTCGACCGACATTCGCGCCAGGCCGATGCCCAGCACGGCCCCGATGCCGGCGACGATCACGCTTTCGGTGAGCATCTGCCGCACGAGCCGCCCGCGTGTGGCGCCGAGCGACGCGCGCACCGCCAGCTCCCTGGCGCGCAGTGTCGCGCGTGCGAACTGCATGTTCATCACGTTGACGCACGAGATCAACAGCACCCCGACGCAGAAGGCCAGCATCGTGAGCAGCGTGCCGCGTAGCGGCGCCGGCGTGTAGGTGTTCAGCAGCGGCTCGACGAGGGCGGTGGCGAACGCCTTGTTCGTGTCCGGGTAGGCCTCGGCGAAGTGCTTGGCGAAGGCGCCGAACTCGGCGCTCGCCTGATCGAGCGAGACGCCGGGTCGCAGCGCGCCGAGCACGCCAGGGTTGATGTTGCGCGGGTCGTTGCGAGGCCGCGTGGGGAATTCGCTGTACAGCGGGACCCAGAGCTCCTCGTTGATCGGGAAGGCGAAGCCGCGCGGCATCACGCCGACGATCGTGGCCGGCGTGCCGTTGATATGCACTTCCTTGCCGAGGATGTCGGGCGTGCCGCCGAAGTCGCGCTGCCAGATACCGTGGCCGAGGATCGCGACCTTGGCGGCTCCGGGGGCGTTGTCCTCGGCCGTGAGGTCGCGGCCGAGCACCGGCTGGACGCCGAGCGCGCGGAAGAAGTCTTCGGTGATGTAGCCGCCTGTGTAGCGTGTCGGCGCGCCGTCGACCGTGACGTTCACGGTCGAGCCATTGAGGTAGGCGGAAAGATACTCGAATGATTTTTGGACGGGCCGGAGCTCCTCGAAGTCCATTGAGGACACCTGGCCGTTCACGCCGAAGAACGTCGTGCCCGACGGATCGATGAAGTTGACGCTCGTCAACCGGGAGGCGTTGGGAAACGAGAAGCCGCGCAGCATCACGCCGTTCACCACGCTGAACATGGCGGTGACGCCGCTGATGCCCAGGGCCAGCACGGTGACCGCGAGCGCGCAGAAGGCCTTCTCTCTCGCGAGCACCCGCAGACCGATCCGGAGGTCGCTGCGGAGGCCGTCGGTCAGCATCGGCTGCATATACGTCGCGGCTGGCGCACGGGTTCCCTGTTTGTGAGCGGCCGGTTCCGTCAGCCCCGGAAGTAGCCGCCGCGGGGCGGGGCCACCAGAAGCGCCTTCGCCCGAGCGAGGGCGTCCGCCGGGATGGTCTCGGCGGCCGCTCGGTGGTCCGGGACGCTCTCCCACTCCTCGATCACCACGATCCGGTCCGGGTCGTCCTCGCCCAGCATCACGCGGCACGATCGGCAGCCCGGCGCCGCCTCGATGACTGGAACGAAAGACTCGATCTCCTGGCGCAGGGCGTCGCCCTGCCCCTCCCGAGCCTGAAAGTCGTTGATGCGAGTGATGGGCACGCTGACCTCCCGACCACGGCCGGGTTGGCCGTGCTTCCGCGAAAGGATATCCGATCGCCCGACCGGCGCGCGAGAGTGCTAGTCCGGCTCGGTGTAGATCGTCAGCTGCTTGCCGGCTCGGATGCGAGACGAGCGCAGGCCGTTCCAGCTCTTCAGATTGCGCACGGTGGTGCCGTGCCTCTCGGCAATCGTCGAGAGCGTGTCGCCCTGCTGAATCCGATACGCGACGCGGACTTTGCCGGAGGGCGTCGGTGTCGGCCGAGGCTGCGGTCGCACGCGTGCGGTCGTTACCGTTGGCTCGAGCACCGGGATCACGAGCGGCGTGCCGATTCGGAGCATCTGATTCACTCGCAGCCCGTTGGCTGACGCGATGATCGACACCCGCGAGCCGTACCGCTCGACGATCTCGGACAATGTGTCGCCGGACTTCACGACGTGCGTGACGTAGCGGGCGCGCAGCTTCTCCGGCATCGCCGCCACGCATTGGCTGACCTGGCCCGAAGCGCCGACGGGCACGTGAAGTGCATAGGCGCCGCTCATCGGCGTGATGATCCGGCGCAGCTCAGGGTTGAGCCGTTTCACTTCGGTGACCGGTTGACCGAGGCAGTCGCCGACGACGCGGAGATCCACGGGCCCGGAGAGCGTCACGCTCTCGGTGCGGAGGGTCGGCTGCCGCTCGACGTGTCCGAAGCCGTACCGCTCCGGCTCTCGTGCGATGAGGATCGCCGCGTGCACGCGAGGGACGTAGTTCCGGGTTTCCCGAGCGAGGCCACGAGTGCGCGCCAGGCGCCAGAAGTCGCGGGTGCCGTAGCGCCGGACCGCACGCTGCACGCGCCCCTCGCCGCCGTTGTACGCGGCCATGGCGAGGTTCCAGTCACCGAGCAGCTCGTGCAGGTCCTTCAGATACCGGCCGGCGGCGTGGGTGGACTTGCTCGGGTCGGATCGCTCGTCCACCCAGAAGTCCTGCTGGAGGCCATAGCGGCGGCCCGTGGATGAAATGAACTGCCAGACGCCGCGGGCTCGCGCGCGGGAATACGCGCGCGGCTTGAAGGCGCTTTCGACGAGCGCCAGCCACGCCAGCTCGCGCGGGATCTCCAACTCGTCGAAGGTCTCGTGGATGTGATCGAGATAGAGGCCGCTGCGGGACAGCGCCACCGCGAACCACTCGCGCTCGCGCCCCGTGAAGGAAGCGATGGCGCGCTCGACCTGACCGTTGCGCTCGGCGGGGAAGTCCCACTCCTCGTGGGGCTCGTCGGGCGCTTCGATCGCTGCAGGCTCGGGCTGCTCCCGCGCGGCGAGCTCGTCGGCCCGCCGAAGCTCGAGCGCGACGAGGGCGCCGCGCTCGAACGTCTGGATCTTCTCGATCATGTGATCGAAGGCCGCAGCGCTAGCGAGCGTACTGCGCGCGCCACCGGGGATGGTGAGCAACGCTTCCATCGCGGCGTCAAAGGCCCGCAACGCGGCCTGCAGATCGTCCGCCTCGATCATCTGAATGCCCAGGCGCAGAGAGCTATCCGCCCGATCGAGGTGTTCGAGCACGGCCGGCGTCAGCTCCGAGGCGGCATCCGCCGTCGCCGCGGGCACGACCTCGGTCGCAACCGGCGCCGCGCCGCGATGCGCGCAGCCCGAGACGGCCAGCGCCAGGGCGAGTGTCGCGGCCCTTCTAATCATCGCCAACGATGATCCCCTTGCCGCGCGCCGCGTCGCGCGCCGCCGGCGTCACGATGGCGCGCGGCGTGACGTGGATGGTCCTGTCTTCGGTGATCGCGCGGCGCACGTCGTCCTCGGAGACGAAGTCGACGGCCGGCGTGGCCGCCTGCGCAGGCGCCAGAGGCCGGGGCGCCGGCGCCGCGCCGCCTCCGCCGAGGCGCTGTTCGATGAAGCTTTTGACCTGCTCCTGGAGTTTCGGCGCCGCGACCGCGGGGCTCGCGGAATCCTGCGCGAGCTTCGACCCGTCGGCGTTGCGAACGGGGTAGGCGAGCCGCTTGATGTTGATCAGATGAAGCGGTGTAATGTTGTCCGACGTGATGTTGCCCGCCACGGCTCCGCAGCCGAGGCTCATCGATGGGGCCAGGCCAGTCGTGTAGCCGGTCGCGCCCATCGACGTCTGGGTGTTGGCGATGATCCGATTCACCGGCTTCTTGAGCGCGAACTCCCGGATGATCGAGTCGTCGTTGCTGTGGATGCCGAGCGTGTGGCCGGCCCCACCGTAGCGCAGCAGCTGGATGCAGCGATCGCACCCTTCGTGCCAGTCCTTGACGACGTAGAACGCCAGGACGGGCGAGAGCTTCTCGATCGAGAGCGGGTACTCGCGACCGACGCCGTCCAATCGGGCGACGAGGACGCTCGTATCGGGCGGGACCTTCACGCCCGCTTTGTCCGCGATGTACGTCGCCGGCTTGCCGACGATGGCGGGGTCGGGCAGCCGCTGCGGCGTGACGACGACCCTCGAGACGGCCGCGATCTCCGGCTCGCTCAGGAAGTAGCCGCCGTTGCGCTCGACCTCGGTCATCACCTGCTTCTCGATCGCCGCATCGCAGACGATCGATTGTTCCGAGGAGCAGAGTGTCCCGTAGTCGAACGTCGTGCCCGAGATGACGTGCTTGACGGCGGCGGGCACGTCCGCCGTCTTCTCGATGTACGCCGGGACGTTGCCGGGTCCCACACCGTAGGCGGGCTTGCCCGACGAATACGCGGCGCGAACCAGCCCGATCCCTCCCGTCGCGAGGATCACGCCGGTTCGCCTGTGCTGCATCAGCTCCTGAGTGCCGGCGAGGGTGACCTCCGTCATGCACGACAGGGCATCGGGCGGCAGGCCTGCCGCGACCGCCGGCCCGTGCATGGCCTCGACCGTCGCTTGTATGCAACCGGCCGCGGAGGGGTGTGGGCTCATGACGCAGGCGTTGCGCGCCTTGATCGAGATGAGCGCCTTCTGGATGGCTGTGGACGTCGGGTTCGTGGAGGGAATCACCGCTGCCACGACCCCCATCGGTGAGGCGATCTCGACGATTCTATTCACGCGGTCTTCCCGCAAAATGCCCACCGTCCGGAGCGGCTTGATGTATTCGTGGACGTCCACGGCGCAGAAACGGTTCTTCAGGATCTTGTCGTGGACGTTTCCAAAGCCGGTCTCCTCGTGGGCGAGCTTGGCGAGACGCTCGGTCTGGGAGGCCGCCGCACGGGCCATTGCGTCGACTACGGCGTCTACCTGCTCCTGGCTGAATTCGGCGAGCTTCGCCTGCGCCTCTCGCGCTTTGAGCACGAGCGACCGAGCCTGCTGTATCGACTGCAGGTCCTTATCCTGGAGCGACATACAGGATCCCCCGGGAGTCCTACGAAGCGCTGGCCTGAAGCGGCTGCGGAACGCGGCGGACTATAGCATTCGGCTCCGGGCGCCCCAAGGCTGAAGGGCCCCGAAGCCGGGCGCATCGTTGACTCGGAAGCCGTGAATCTAGTATCTTTTCGGGGTTTTGCCCTTGCTCGTTCATACTAGGCGGGCGCGTTTTCATGTATTCGTGAGGTAAGCAGATGCGATTTGGCCGTTCCTCTTTATTAGGTGGCTTTGCGGTTCTGACCGCGGGGCTCTTGCTGACCACCGCCTGTGGCCGCCGGCCTCCGGCGGAGGTCTCGGACATCACGCCCTCTTTCTCGATCAGTCGATCGCGGGCGCCGCTCGGGAGTGCCGTCGAGATCAGCTATTCCTGGAAGACTGGCGCGGACTTCAAGAAGCTCGACAAGGAGTACCGCGGCCTCGTTCACTTCCTGGATTCGCACCGCGTCGTGCTGTTCGAGGACGACCACGTTCCGGTCCCGCCGCCGTCCGAATGGCAGCCGGGTCAGACGTACGCTTACACGCGCACCAAGTTCATCCCGATCTACCCGTACGTTGGTGACGTGGAAGTGAGGATGGGCATGACGCCGCCTTCGGGATGGGGCGAGCGTCTCGGGCTCCAGGGCGAAGACGCCGGGCTCCGCGAGTACTCGGTGGGCTCGATCGAGTTGCTTCCACAGACCGAGAACATCTTCCTGGTCCACAAGTCTGGCTGGCACAGTCCCGAGGCTTTCCCCGACAACCCGAGCCTGGAGCGCACCTGGACCGAGAAGGACGGCGTCGTCTCCTTCAAGAACCCCAAGAAGGACGTGGTTCTTTACCTCGAGGCCGACACCAACTCCAAGGCCTTCAAGGAGCCGGCGGTCCTCACGGTGTCTATCGGGGACAGCGGGCTCGAGATTCCCATCGAGAATTCCGAGGTCTTCTTGAAGAAGATCAAGTTCGCCGCCGAAACGCTGGGCGACGGAGACTGGGTCGATCTCAAGTTGGCGATGAGCGAGTCCTTCGTCCCGGCCGAGGTCGGTCTCAACCAGGACGAGCGCGAGCTGGCGCTGCTGGTCTACCACCTGTACGTCGGCGAAGTCGGGGAGCTGGGGGACGTCGTCGGAGAAGTCGTCGACTCCGGGCCCCTGAGCTAGCGCTCTCCAGGCATCGCGCCGACCTGCCGGGAAGTGAGCCCGCGGCGAGTTGATCGCCGGGGCTCGCGCCACGCGGCGTCCAGAACCCTAGAAACTCAGTCCCGCTCCGAGAGTCACCCGGTAGTCCACTGGTATCAGCGGCTCGCCCGAGAGCGAGATGCGGCGCAAATCCCCGCGAAGTATGAAGGCGTCGCTGAGCTTGAACTTCGCTCCCAGGATCATGGCGTGGTAGGTCCCCGTGTCGCTACGCTCGTCGACCTTCTGCCGGAAGAAGCCGAAGCCGAGCCCGCCATATGGAGTCAACGGTCCGACAGGGGGCACCAGGAAGGCGCTGGCGCTGAAGGTGGTCATGCTCTCGTCAGGCCGGGCGCCGGCCTGTTGGCCAGCCTCGAACTCATAGCCCACGAGCGGAACGAGGGTCTGGCTGTAGGCGGCGCCATAGCCGATGCCCCATTTGCCGGTGGGCGTGGGCAACGACCCGAAGACGACGATGTCTCCGGCCTGCGCCGACCCCGCCGGGCCCGGGAGCATCGCGACGGCGACGACGAGCAGCGAAACGCGTGTGAGGCTCGACCGGGACCCCCTCACTCGACGGGGACCTTGCGGCGGCGCCGCCTCCGCGGGGTCGGTTCTGACTCCTCGAGGCGGTCGAGTTGCCATTGGCACAGGAGCACCACTCCTTCCAGGATCTGCCGTTGCAGCATTCGTACCTTTCGTTGGTTGACGCCAGCCTCTTCCAGTAGTTCCGAGACCATGCAGCACGTCTTCTTGGAACGCCTACGAGTTTTCGGCATGAATCTCCCGCTTTCCGAAGGCGACGCGGAGGTGACCGTCGCGGAACGCCGCACCCTCGAGCTTGCGAGTGGTGACGCTGCGCGGAAGTGCCACGTTGCGGCGCTGGTTGTTGATCGACACGATCAGCTCGTCCCCCGCGACCCACACGTCCAGCTTGTCGCGGTCGGCGAAAGGGAGCCGGAGGTAGAGAGCGTAACCCTCGCCTTCCTTCTTGATCCGTATGGGTCGGTCCTTGAAGTACACACGGGTGGGGTCGTCGTCGCCGAACACGGCCTCGGCGAACTCCTTCAGGCGTTCGAGGCCGACCATCTCCCGATCGAACAGACGGGCCTCGAGCAGGGGTAGAGGCTGGAAGCTCTCGCGCGCTTCCGAGAGATACCCGCTTTGAAGTTCGAACCAGTGTTCGAAGTATGGAGATCGTGCCTCCGGCGGGAGGACGCGATTGGCGATGACGGCATCGACGGGGAAGCCGAAGAGGCTCAGGTAGGTCAGCAGTCGCTGAGACTCCTTGATCACCATCCGCTCCGGGTTCAACACCAGGCGAATCGAGGCGTGGCGCGGATCCTGAAGGAGCGGGGCCAGGCCGTCGAGCTCTCCGTGGAGCTTTTTGACGGCCGCGAAGACGGAGTCTTCCGGGATCGGTATCTCGGTGATGTGCCTGGCGACGGGGCGGACCGAGCGCGCGACGCTGCGCTGAATCGGGAAGATGCGCGCGAAGTAGAACTTGAGGACTTCGGGAAATCCCAGCATCCTCACGGTCTCGCCGGTCGGCGCGCAGTCGATGATGATGACGTCGTAGCGACCGCTCTCCGCGAAGCGCTTGACGCGCAAAAGGCTGAATAGCTCTTCCATGCCGGGCAGGATCGCCATCTCCTCGGCGACTGAGTCCTCGAGGCCCTGGAAGGTCATGAAGTGGGTGAGCCACTCGTGGATGACGCCCCAGTGCTCCTGAAGCTCGCGGTTCACGTCGACCTCGCCCCCCCAGAGCTTCGGCGCGACGCGGACGGGATCGGAGCCGAGCTCGAGGTCCAGGGCGTCGGCGAGGCTGTGTGCGGCGTCGGTCGAGACGATCAGCGTCCGGTGGCCGTGCCGCGCGGCGGCGACCGCAGTGGCCGCGGACAAGCTGGTCTTTCCAACGCCGCCCTTGCCTGAGTAGAGAAGGACCCTCAAGCCGGGCGCCTCCGCGTCGACCTTCCGCCCGAGGGGGCACGGGTCTTCAGGATGATCTCACCGACGGCCGCGAGACCCTCGAGATCATGAACGTCGACGTCGAGCTCGGGTACGCGGATCGCCCTCGCTCCGGTGGCTTTTTCCAGGTCGTCGAGCGTGCGCTCCTCGCGCTTCATCAGGGTGCGGAGATCGCGATGAATCGCCTTGAGCTTCTCGGCCAGCTCGTCGTCGAGATCGGCGACCGACACGTCTGCGTGGCGCCGCCTCGGGTGGGGCGGCTCGAGGTGCATTCGATTCACGATGAGGCTGCAGAAGGGCATGCTCTGCTCCTCGAGACGCTGGTGGAAGTAGCGGGCCTCGGCCGCGGCGTGCGGCTCGGGGCTAGCGACCACGACGAACGCCGAGCGGCGATCGCGCAAAAGCTCGTGAACGCGAGCCGCTCGCTCCTTGAATCCATCGTACATCCCTTCGAAAGCCAGGAAGAACTCGGAGAGGTCCCGCAGAAACTGGAGCCCGAGTGCGCGGTCGATCACCTTGAGGGCCATGGCGCCGGTTCGCGAGGCCACCTTGAAGCTGAGCCGCCCGGCCACGAAGTAGGGCTTGAGGAGAAAGCGCAGGACGCTCGTGTCGAGGAACGAGAGCATCCGCTCGGGCGCTTCAAGAAAATCGAGGGCATGGCGAGTCGGGGGCGTGTCGAGGATGATCAGCTCCCAGCGCGAGGTGCCTCGCAGCTCCAACAGGCGCTCCATGGCCATGTACTCGTGGCTGCCGGCAAGTGCGGAGGAGACCTCCTTGTAGAAGCGATTGTGGAGGATGCTGTCGCGCGCGGCCTCGGACGCCGCGTGCTTTTCGACGATGCGATCGAAGGTGCGCTTGGTGTCGAGAGTCATCGCCTCCAGCGAACCCTTGCCGCGCTGGTTGCCCAGATCGATCGTGGTCGGGTCGTCGCTCAGGCGCGATAGCCCCAGGCTCGTCGCCAGGCGTCGCGACGGGTCGATGGTGCAGACGAGCGTTCGCCTACCGCGCGCTGCGGCCTGCAGGCCGAGCGCGGCCGCCGTCGTCGTCTTGCCGACGCCGCCCGAGCCGCCGACTACGAGGACGCTCTTCTCGGCGAGAGCCTGAGCGAGGTTCATGTTTCTGCCAGGGTGCTCGCGAGCCGTCCGATCGCGGCTTCGTCAAAGCTCTCACTGAAGACATAGGGCAGGGGAACGACGGGCGTCTCGACTTGCCCGCGGAGCCGGCGCAGGTAGAAGGCGCTGAGCTTGCGTCGCCGGATGTGGCGCCGTCCGGCAGCGAGCGCTGACTCGAGCGAAACGCCACGATCCAGTCGCCCCTTGGCGCGTCCGCCTGCGAGCTCCAGGACCCTCGCCTCTTGAGCCGCCTTGAGCCGGCGGCCGTGGCTCTGATTCAGCAGGATGGCTTCGATCGACATGCCCAGCTCTTCGGACGCCGCCTGGTGCAGCTCCAGTGCTTCGACGATGGCCATCTCCTCCGGGATCGCCACGACCCCCAGCGCTGTCAGCTGGGGGTTGCGGAGGGCTTGATCGATCTGCCGAGCGCGTTTTCCAACCGGGCCCACCGGAATGGCGCGTGAAGCGGCGCCGGGAACTTTCAGGAGCGACAAGCCGTGCCCCGTCGCGGGGGCGTCGACGATGATCCGGTCGTAGCGAGGCTTCTTTGATCTGCCCTGCCGTTCCTGCTCCAAAGACATGATCTTGCCCAGCACCATTAACTCCTTCAGTCCTGGAGCGGCGGCGAAGAAGCGGTGGTAGATGGGGCTGTTGAGCACCGGTCTGACGAGCAGATCCAGCTTGGCGGTGCGCTTCACCCACTCCGCCATCACGGTGGGAGGATCCAGGTTGACGGTGAAGAGGCCCGGCCGAAGCTCCGTCTGCGTGCTGCCCGCGGGCTCGGCGCTGAGGTAGCGCGAGGCCTCGAGCGGGGCGTCGATCTCGACGAGCAGGACGCGCTTGCCGCGCTTGCTGGCCAGCAGCCCGAGGGCCAGGCCGCAGGCGCTTTTGCCAACGCCGCCCTTGCCCGAGAGGAACACCACCCGCTTTCGAAGAAGGGAGGCGACGGACATGCAGGGGGATTGTCTTCGCTAGCGGCCCTTGGTGGAAGTGCTCCGCGTCGAGAGCGAGGGATTTTTCGTCAGATCAAGGCGCCGGGACCCCGGAATACCGGGAGTACTTCGGAGGTTCGGTAACGCAGAGCTGGCGAAAAGGAACCGCTCTCGTCGCGGTATGACTTTCGCCACGGGCTGCCAGCGCGCAGCGTCAAGGCGGTGAGGCGAGGCTACCGGTCGCGGCGCCTTCGGCGCTTCACGGTCAGCCGGACGCAGTTACCCTTGTCGTTGTATTCGAGCTCGTCGACGAGGCGTCGCATGAGGAAGACACCGCGGCCGCTCGGGTTGAACAGATTGGACGGATCCGTGGGGTCGGGCAGCGCTTCCGCATCGAAGCCCTCGCCCGAATCGCGAACCTCGATGGTGGCGCAGGGTCCCGGCCCCAACTCGACGGCGATCGAGACGCGCTTCCGTGGGTCGCCCCCGTTTCCGTGGAGGGCCGCGTTGGCGAGGGCCTCGGCGAGGGCCATCGCAAGGTCATTCCGCTTCGCTTGGCGAAGATCGATCCCCTCGACCACCTTCAGTACCCGCTCGACGGTCGGCGCCACCGCTTCCCGATCGCAGGGCATACGCATCCGCACGATTTCCTTGCCGCTGTGCGACGGGCGCCTGGCGAGCGGGTTTCTGCGTGTCACAAAAGCTGCTCATTGTACAGATGCTGGCGACGAGCGACGGGACGGACCCTCCTGACGCTAAACTACGGAACCGCGGCGAGTCCGGTTCGTGCGCTGCGTCACGTTTTCCGAGGAAGCGAGTCGGGTCTGGTGACCTGCGCGGCCTTCAAAGCCGTCCGGCCCTTGGCTAATCCCGGGGGCGGTGGGTTCGATTCCCACGCGCTTCCGCCACGCGGAAGCGCGGGGACCTCGCGGCTCGCTTCGGCCTACCGGCCTCAGCTCGGCGCCGATTCCCACGCGCTTCCGCCACGCGGAAGCGCGGGGACCTCGCGGCTCGCTTCGGCCTACCGGCCTCAGCTCGGCGCCGATTCCCACGCGCTTCCGCCAAGCAAGTGGGGATCGAACCCACCGCAGCGCCCGCAGCGAGCTGACGACCCTCGAATCGGCCTCGCGAGGACGCCATGAACAATCGATTCGGATCGGGCACGCGCCTCTCCCAACAGATCGCCGAGGCGCTGGAGGCCGCGCACGAGAAGGGCGTCATCCACCGGGATCTGAAGCCGTCCAACATCGAGGTCGATCCCGAAGGCCACGTGAAGGTCCTCGACTTCGGCCTCGCCAAGGCTTTCGCCGAAGAAACGCCCGAGAGCGATGCCTCGTTCTCTCCCACTCTCAGCCGCGAGGCGACCCAAGCGGGCGTCATTCTCGGGACGGCGGCTTACATGAGCCCCGAGCAAGCGAAAGGCAAGGCGCTCGACAAGCGCACCGACATCTTTTCATTCGGCATCGTGCTCTTCGAGATGCTGACGGGACAGAAGGCGTTCGGCGGCGAGGATGTCTCCGACGTGCTGGCGAGCATTCTCAAGCTGGAGCCCGACTGGAAAGCGGTCCCTTCCGATCTCGATCTTCGGATCTTGAACCTCTTGCGTCGGTGTCTCAGGAAGGATCGCAAGAAGCGCCTGCAAGCCATCGGGGATGTCCGTGTCGAGATCGAGGACATCCTCGCCGACCCGGCAGGCGGGTCTCACGCGGCAGCAGCCGTCGCCGCTGCACAGCCCATGTGGAGACAACCCCTGCCAGTCGCTGCCACCGCCGTCCTCGGCACTGCCCTGGTTGGCTGGAGCTTGTGGCCCACGGCGGACGTGCCCCGCGTCACGCGGCTGACGATTACGCAGCCCGCCGCGCAGCAGCTCCTCCTGGCCCTGAACAGCCCGGTACTGGCGCTCTCGCCGGATGGGACACGGGCCGTCTACCGGGTCAGCATGGAGGGGCAACGCGCCCTCGTGGTCCGCCCCCTCGATGCGCTGGAGGCCACCGCGCTCTACCAGGGCAATGCGTATACCCCGTTCTTCTCGCCGGACGGGGCCTGGGTGGGCTTCTTCGACACGGATGACGACACGATCAAGCGGGTCGCGGTGACCGGCGGTCCGGCTCTCACCATTTGCGATGTGGGAGCGACGGCCGTTCGTGGGGCCACGTGGGGGGAAGACGACACGATCATCTTTGGCACCTACTCCTCCAGCGGTCTCTGGCAAGTCCCGGCGGGCGGCGGCACACCCGAGTCGCTGACGACGCTCGACGAGTTCCAAGGCGGGTCCAACCATGAATGGCCGGAGCTCCTCCCGGGTGGGGAGGCTGTGCTCTTCACCATCCGCCGTGCTGGGGACACAGCCGACGCGGCCCAGATTGCGGTGCGGCATCTGGGGACCGGGGAGCAACGGGTGCTGGTGTCGGGCGGGAGCTACCCGAAGTATGTGCCCACCGGGCACCTCGTCTACGCCTTTGCGGGCACGCTTCGGGCGGTGCCGTTCGACCTGGACCAACTGGCGGTGACAGGCAATCCCGTGGGTGTGCTGGAGGGGCCGTTAACAAAACAGAGTGGCGCTGTAGACGTGGCCGTGGCCCAGGATGGGTCCCTGCTCTACGTCGCCGGAGTGGCGAGCGCCGCCCTGCGCAAGCTCGTGTGGGTGGACCGCGAGGGGCGGGAGGAACCGCTGGTTGATGAGCCGGGCCGTTATTTGGACGTCCGTATTAGTCCTGATGGCACCAGGGTGGCCGTCGACAGGTTCCCGGCGTCAAACGAGGCCAGAAGTGTCTGGATCTATGAGGTCGGGGGAGGGGGTAGGCGCACCCGATTGGCCGCGGACGGAGGAGTCCACTCGGTCTGGACGCCCGACGGCACCCGGATCGCGTTTGGTTTCCCTGGATCAATCCATTGGATACCGGCTGACGGGAGCGGACGAGCGGAACCGCTGTTGGTGAGTGAGAACAGCCTCGGGAATCAGCTCGACCAGCGGCCTGACTCTTGGTCGCCAAATGGTGAGTTGCTCGCCATCTCCGATAACAGAGGCCCCCCCACGGGACGAGACATCTGGATTCTCCCGAGAGACGGTGAGCCTTTGCCGTTCCTGGCCACGCCGTCGTGGGAAGACGGGCCAATGTTCTCCCCTGATGGACAGTGGCTCGCCTACGTTTCGAATGAATCGGGTCAGCCGGAAGTGTACGTCCAACCCTATCCAGGTCCTGGCCGCAAGTATCCAATCTCGACCGGCGGCGGACGTGCGCCAACCTGGTCCGGAGAAGGGGATGAGCTCTTCTATCGGGACGCAGCCCGGATGATGGCGGTTCCCATCGAACTCGAGCCGGAGTTCCGGGCCGGGACGCCTCAGGTTCTGTTTGAGGGGCAGTACTTTTCCGTCGGCCCGGCGAATGGGGATGCGCACTACGATGTGGCTCAGGACGGCCAAAGGTTCCTGATGATCAAGGTAGGCACCATGGACGAGAGCGACGCGCCGCAGCTGATCCTCGTCCAAAACTGGTTCGAGGAACTGAAACGCCTCGTGCCGACGAACTGATGGCACTCGCTCCCGGCACGCGTCTCGGCCCGTACGAAGTCACCGCCCAGATCGGCGTTGGCGGAATGGGCGAGGTGTATCAAGCCACCGACACGAAGCTGAAGCGCCAGGTGGCGATCGAGGTGCTGCCCGAGTCCGTTGCCGCCGATGTGGATCGCCTGGCGCGGTTCCAGCGCGAAGCCGAAGTGTTGGCCTCGCTGAATCATCCCCACATCGCCCAGATCCATGGCCTCGAAGACGCCGACGGTGTGAAGGCCCTGGTGATGGAACTGGTCGAGGGACCGACGCTGGTCGACCGCATCGCGCAGGGAGCGATTCCCGTCGATGAGGCTTTGCCCATCGCGAAGCAGATCGCCGAGGCGCTCGAAAAAGCCCACGAGCACGGCATCATCCATCGCGATCTCAAGCCTGCGAACGTCAAGGTCCGCGAGGACGGCACGGTGAAGGTCTTGGACTTCGGGCTGGCCAAGGCGCTGGAGCCAGCGGGCGCAGCATCGCCGGATGTGTCCCACTCCCCGACGCTGACCTCGCCCGCGCTGTCGCAGGCCGGGTTCATCATCGGGACGGCGGCCTACATGAGCCCCGAGCAGGCGAAGGGCAAGCCGGTAGACAAGCGCAGCGATGTGTGGGCCTTTGGGGTCGTGCTCTACGAAATGCTCACCGGGAGGCGTGCCTTCGACCGCGAGGACGTAACGGAGACGCTGGCCGATGTGATGCGGGTTGAGCCTGCGTGGGACAAGCTGCCGCAGGGGCTCTCACCGTCGCTCGTGATGTTCCTGAAGCGCTGCCTGCACAAGGATCCGAGGCAGCGCGTTCACGACATCGCGGACGTGCGCCTGGCGCTGGAAGGCGCGTTCGAGACGCAGGGTCCGCAAGCGGTGGACTCCCTTGCGGTGGCACAACCCGTGTGGCGTCGGGCGCTGCCGTCCGCTGCCACCTTCGTCGTCGTCGGCCTGCTCGTCGGCGTTGCCGCTTGGAGCCTGTGGCCCACGGCGGAGGTGCCACGCGTCACACGCACGACGATTGCCCAGCCCGACGCGCAGCCGCTCTCCCCGGGTTCACGCAGCGCGGTGCTGGCGCTCTCGCCGGATGGGACACGGGCCGTATACCGCGTGCTCGTGGAGGGGCAACCCGCCCTTGTGGTCCGCCCCCTCGATGCGCTGGAGGCTACCGTGCTCTACAAGGGCAATGCGTTTGATCCGTTTTTCTCGCCGGACGGGGCCTGGGTGGGCTTTAACAGCCGCGCTGACGATACGATCAAGCGGGTCGCGGTGACCGGCGGTCCGGCGCTCACCATCAGCGACGTTGGGTCTGTTCGGATGTGCGGGGCCACCTGGGGGGAAGACGACACGATCATCTTTGGCACCATCGCCTCCAGCGGTCTCTGGCAGGTCCCGGCGGGCGGCGGCACACCCGAGCCGCTGACGACGCTCGACGAGGCCCAGGACGAGTCCAACCATGAATGGCCGGAGCTTCTCCCCGATGGCGAGGCCGTGCTCTTCACCATCCGCCGTGCAGGCGAGCCCCCCGACGCGGCCCGGATCGCGGTCCGGCATCTGGGGACCGGGGAGCAACGGGTGCTGGTGTCGGGCGGGAGCTACCCGATGTATGTGCCCACCGGGCACCTCGTCTACGGTTTTGCGGGCACGCTCCGGGCGGTGCCGTTCGATCGGGACCAAGTGGCGGTGACGGGAAACCCCGTGGGGGTGCTGGAGGGGGTGTTGACGAAGGCTTTGAGTGGCGCTGCGGACGTGGCCGTGGCCCAGGATGGGTCGCTGGTCTACGTAACCGCCGTAGCGGGCGGTGCTGTTCCCCGCACGCTGGTGTGGGTGGACCGGCAAGGGCGGGAAGAGGCCATCCCGGCCCCGGTTCGGACCTATTTGTATCCCCGCCTGTCCCCCGACGGCACGAAAGTCGCGCTGGACATCCGGGATCAGGAGTACGACATCTGGATCTGGGACCTCACGCGCACCACCCTCACGCGCCTGACCTTTGGACGGTGGCTCGCGTATCAGTCGGACGAGTCTGGGCAAGAGGAGATTTACGTGCGCCCGTTTCCCGACGTCGACGCCGGGCGCTGGCCGGTATCGACGGGCGGCGGGAGGCAGCCGCTCTGGGGCGCGGAGTGGCGAGGAACTCTTCTACATTTCTCCGAATGGCGCAGTGATGCGCGTGGCGGTCGAGGGCGGGACGACGTTCAGGGCTGACACGCCCACGCGGCTGTTTAAGAGTCCCTACTTTGCGGCAGCCTCCTACCGCACCTACGACGTATCTCCCGACGGCGAGCGTTTCTTGATGATCAAGGAAGGCACCCCGGACGGGAGCGACACGCTGCCCAGTCTCATCCTCGTCCAGAACTGGTTCGAGGAGCTGCAGCGCCTCGTCCCGACGAACTGATGGCCTTCACGGACGGAACCTGGTGCCCACCTTGGTGCCCGGTGCTGGGTGAACTCAGGTGAGGCGGGGAGTTCCAGTTTCACGAGCTGGACGAGTTCCGGTTCTTCGACATCGGCGACGAGGACGACACGCAATGCCGCTCCGGCCTGCGCCTTTTCTACGATCGTCCTCTGGTGATCGGAGGTCAGCCCCTCCGACGCTTTGACAGTCAGCTCTTCCATCGGTCCTCCTATCGCAGCGAGTCTCGACGCGAGTCAGTAGAGTCCCAACTCCGAATCGAGCCGCTGAAACTGTCCGAATCTTGTCCGAATATGTGCGGCCAAACCAGGCGAAAGGGGGCAAAAGCCGAGCCGGGTAAATGACTCATTCTTTAGGCTCCTCGGGGGTATCCATTTAACCGGTGTAAACTGAGCCGGTGGATCAGCCTCGTGCTGGCACGCACTATCCGCGGTCCGTGGGCGAGTTCCAGGCCTGGTTCCGGACCGATGCGGACTGCCTGGAGTGGCTGCGGTGGCCCGCCAGCTTCGCCTGCTTGGACTGCGGCCATGATGGGGGCTGGCGGCTGGGCGACGGTCGCTTCATGTGCTCAGGGTGCGGCGGCCGTACGTCGGTGACAGCGGGCACGATCTTTGACCGGACGCGCACGCCGCTAACGGTTTGGTTCACCGCCTGCTGGCTGTTCGCCACCGGCAAGGACGGGATCTCGGCGCTGAGCCTGAAGCGGACGCTGGAGATCGGCTCCTACCAGACCGCGTGGGCGATGCTCCATCGGCTGAGGTCGGTGCTGGTGCGCCCGGGCCGGGACCGGCTGGCCGGGATGGTACAGGTAGATGAGACCTACATCGGCGGTGAGGAGGCGGGGCTGCGCGGCGGCCGGGCCAAAGGCAAGAAGGTTTTGACCGGGATCGCGGTGGAGGTCCGGGAGCCGAGAGGATTCGGACGGTGCCGGATGCTGCCGCTGACCGATGCGTCGGCCGCCTCGTTGCACGCCTTTGTAACGGCTCACGTCGAGCCGGGCGCGAGGGTCGTCACCGACGGCTGGCAGGGCTACCGCGGACTGGAGAAGCTCGGCTACGTCCACGACCGGCGCAGCCAGCGGGCCGCCCGAACCCGCGGGGAGGATCCCGGCGAGCTACTGCCCGCAGTGCACCGGGTCGCCTCGCTAGCCAAGCGGTGGTTGCTGGGTACCCACCAGGGCTCGGTGAACGACGCGCACCTGGCCAGCTACCTGAATGAGTTCGCGTTCCGCTTCAACCGCCGCACCTCCCGCAGCCGCGGGATGGTGTTCTACCGAGTGCTCGAGCTCGCCGTCGCCCACGACCCGGTGCGCTACCAGGACCTCATCGCCACCCAGCGGCCCCGGGCAGTGCCGCCCTCGCAGCCGCAGGCGCGCGGGCACCCGCCGAGCCTGGAGCGCTCTCCAGCGAACCGCCCGTGGAGAACTGCCAACCTGGACTCCTCCGGTTAAATGGAGACCCCCAAGGCTGCTTTTCAAACCTGCTCCTAGCGGCTGTCCGCTGCGTCGTAAATCCGACCACCCTTGATGACCCTTGAGATTCGCCGGACGTTCCGGATGTCAGCGAGGGGATCAGCGTCGAGGACGACAAGGTCGGCCTGGGTGCCAGGCTCAACCACGCCGAGGTCGCCATCTCGGCCGATCATGCGGGCTGCGACCAGCGTCGCTGCAGCAAGCGCGGCCGCCGGAGAGAGTCCGGCTTCTACGTGGAGGAGCAGTTCGATTTGGGATGACACCCCGAGCACGACGCCCGGCACACTGGTATCCGTGCCTGAGACGATCGGCACTCCCGCATCCGAGAGGCGCTTGAGATTGGACCGCAACACGGGCCACCGCTCTTTTGTGTAAGCGGTGTTGCTCCACATCTTCTCCCAGCGCGCGATGGTTTCGTGGTTTCGTAGCGTTTCATAGACGGCCGCCGGAACGCGCCCGCGATCATCGAAGGCCTGGAGCCTGCGGCTCCAGGCCGCCAAGTCCCCGCAGGCCTCGTAAAGTGCCAGGGTCGCGGTGTAGTACGCACTGTTCCTGCGCATCAATTCGAGGACCTCCTCGTCGACTGGGTCGCTGATGATGCCGTGAACGAGGACATCGGCACCGGCGCGTAGCGCCTCCTTCGCGAAGCGCAAGATGGGGGCGTGAACATACGCCACCATCGAAGGGCTCGGGACGCCGGAAGCGCTGCACGCGGTGCAGGAGGCGTGGATCGAGTATCAGGTTGCGCAGTGCGGTTATTGCCAAGCGGGTCAGATCATGTCGGCGGCTTCGATGCTCTCGAAGAACCCGAATCCCAGCGACGAGCACATCGATCGCGTGATGTCGGCCAACCTTTGTCGCTGCGGCACGTACCCCAGCATTCGCGCGGCGATCAAAGCGGCGGCGGCCAGGCTCCTACGGGACGAGTCGTGAGCGCCCCGGCGCCCGAGCGCCCGCGCAGTCGCATCGGTCCGTACACACGGCGGGCGTTTCTCGTGGGTTCTGCGGCCGTTGCCGGGGGCGTCGTCTTCGGCGTTTACAAGGTCAACGAGACGCCCCACAACCCTCTGCTCGACAGCCTCGGCCCGGGAGAGGTCACGTTCAACCCGTGGGTTCGCATCGATGCCTCGGCCGTGACGCTGATCACGCCGCACGCGGACGTCGGACAGGGAGTGAATTCGATGCAGGCGGCGCTGATTGCGGAGGAGCTCGACATCGAGTTCGGTCAGTTCGAAACTAGCTTCGGTGTGCCGAGCGCTGCCTACTGGAATACCGCACTAGGCGGTGAGCTCGCTCCCTTCATGTCGACGGACGAGAGTCTCCGTGCTGAGACCATGCGCAGGTTGACGAATGCCGGCGTGAAGATGATGGGAATGCAGAGCACCGGCGGCTCCTCATCGGCCCCCGACAGCTTCGTGAAGCTGCGCATGGCTGGCCCGTGGCCAGGGAGACGCTGAAAGCCGCGGCTTCCGAAAAGACGGGCGTACCGGTGGGGAAGCTAAAGACGTCTGATGGCGCTGTGCACCTCCCGGATGGAACGAGACTTCCCTACACCGAGTTGGCGGAAGCGGCGGCGGCCATCGAACCCGTTCAGGAGGTGTCACTGCGGAAGCCGACTGAGTGGCGTCTCATCGGCAAGTCGATGCAGCGTCTCGACATCGTGCCCAAGTCGACGGGCACGCTGAAGTACGGCATCGACCTCACGGTCCCGGACATGGTCCATGCCGCAGTGAGGATGAGCCCGCGTCGAAGCGGCCTTGAGAGCTACGACGCCAGGGCGGCGGAGTCGATGCGCGGTGTTCTCGGCGTGTTTTCCATTACCAACGGAGTCGGCGTCGTCGCGGACAACACGTGGCGGGCTTTTCGTGCCGCCGCTGCCATCCGCTGCGACTGGGGCCCGGCGCGCTACCCGAAAGAGATGGACGCGCACTGGCAGGCCGTTCGCGACAGCTTCAGCGACGATCGTCTCGACTCGACGTGGCGCGACGATGGGGACGTCGACGATGCCTTGCGACAGGGATCCGTCATCGAGGCCGAGTACCACGCACCGTACGTCGCGCACCAGCCCCTCGAACCTCTCTGCGCGATCGTGCGCGTCACGGATGAACGGATCGACGTCTGGACCGCCACGCAGTTCCCGCGCTTCGTCCAGAGCCACGTGGCGGAGATCACGGGTCACGAAGTGAGCGACGTCCATCTCCACAATCAGTGGGTTGGAGGCAGCTTCGGGCACCGCCTCGAGCACGAGCACGTGAAGCAGGCCGCCGAGCTCGCCGTCCAGCTGAAGGGCCGGCCGGTGAAGCTGACCTACTCTCGCGAAGAGGACTTTGCACAGGATTTCCCGCGCCACCTCGCGATCTGCCGCGCTCGGGGCGTGATCGCGGACGGGCGAGTCGAGACGTGCGACATAGGAGTGGCGATGCCGTCGGTCGTCGGCTCGCAGATGGCGCGACTGGGTCTGCCCGCCCTCGGTCCAGATCTTCAAATAGCTGCCGGCGCCTGGAACGCTCCCTACGCGATTCCCAACTTCCGTATGAACGCCTACCGCGCTCCCGAGTTGGCACCGACGAGCGCATGGCGCTCGGTCGGTGCTTCCACCAACGGCTTTTTCGCGGAAGCGTTCCTCGACGAGATGATTCACGCCGCCGGCGCCGATCCGCTCGAGGAGCGACTGCGACTGCGACTGGTGAATGACGATGTCGCGCGCAGGGTCCTCGAGCGGGTGGGCGAGATGTCGGGCTGGGGAAGCGCCCTCGGCCCCGATCGCGGCCGCGGCCTCGCTCTCGTCGAGTCGTTCGGAGTTCCGTGCGCGCAGGTGATCGAGGTGACGGCCACCGATCGCGGCATTCGTATCGATCGGGTCTACGTCGCTGCCGACGTGGGGCGAGTCATCGACCCGATCAATTTCGACAACCACGTCAAGGGCGCGGTGGTGTGGGGTCTCGGGCACGCGATGAACTGCGAGATTACCTACTCCGATGGGATGGCGCAGGAACTGAACTACCACGCCCACGAGGGGATGCGCCTCTACCAGTGTCCGGAGATCGAGGTTGCCGGTCTCGAGAACGCAAGACACATCCGGGGAATCGGTGAGCCGCCCGTGCCGCCGGCGGCGCCTGCTCTCGCCAGCGCCATCTTCGCAGCCACTGGTCGGCGATTGCGCGAAATGCCTTTCAACAGGCACGTTGACTTCGTCTGAGGAGGGTCTGCGATGAGAATTCCCGTCGTCCCCGCACTCCTGGCTCTCGTCTCGTCGGCTAGCCTGCTGGCCCTCGAAAGCGAACCGCTATTCGAGATCAAGGCCCCGCCGCCCGGATCGGTGACCCGAGTAGATGGGCTTGCTGCCTGGGATCGGATTTACGAGGTCCTCTCACATCCCCGGTGCGCCAACTGCCACGTCGGGGCCGACAACATCCCGATGTGGTCAGGCCCGAGCTACGGTCGGGCCCGACCACACGGCATGAACATCGACGCGGGGGACAGCCGGAAGGGACTCGAGAACCTGCTTTGCGCGACCTGTCACCGGACGTCTGACAATCTGGACAGCCTGCCGCACGCGCTGCCGCACTTCGGGATCGATTGGCAGCTCGCGCCGGTCGAGTTCGAGTGGTTCGGCAAGAGCTCGGTGGAGATCTGTGAGCAGCTCAAGGACCGGAAGGCGAACGGTGGCCGCGACTGGATGGGTCTCGCTCGTCACCTCGTGGTCGACGCCGGTCACCGCGGTCCGGTGCTTTGGGGTTGGAAGCCGGGTGGCGACCGCGAACCCGCCCCGCACTCGCTGGAGGAGCACCTAAACGACGTGCTCCTCTGGGGTGTGGCCGGTCAACCGTGCGAGCAATAGTCTCCGGTAAGGTGGGCTTCAACCATTGCGGCGAAGATAGCCAGAGGGATTGAACGTGACCAGCAACCGCTCACACTGCGATCGACCGTCCAGCCATCGTTCTCGGCCAGAAACTCCTGGAGGGCTTCGAACGGCCCGGGGCCGAAGCCAGAATAGACCGGGTGCCCGTTGATATTCGTGTCCTCGCAGATGAGATAGCAGCCGGGCGACACGAGCGGAGCATAGGATTCCAATTCCTTCCGGACGTGCTCGGCACGGTGGTCGGAATCGAGGATGACCATCGTCTTCCGGCCGTGGCAACGTTCATGAATGATCGTGACGATCTCCTCGGCCGTGGGACTGCCCTCGAACAACTCGACTCGCTGATGCTCTCGGACGGCTGCGTCAACACGCTCCAGCGTTATGTCGACGCCTAGAATCTTTCCGTGGCCGATCTGGTCACACACTCCGGCGAGAAAGAGCGTCGACCCACCAGACTTGACGCCCGCTTCTACGATGACCTCGGGCCGAGTGCGGAACAGAATGTCCTGATAGTTCCAGAGATCGAGCGGACACTTCTGGGTGGTCACCCCCAACCACTGCACTCTCTCCCACGATTCGGCTTCTCCGTGCCGCCCATCGTAGTAGAGCCTGTTGAAGTCACGGATGAGTTTGTCTTCTCGGTAGGATCGCCACGGCTGAACGGTGCGGTCGAATGTGCGATAGACGAATCGCATCGTTCGAAAGAGTCTGGGGTAGGGTTGTAGGACTCTCCCAATTGTTGCCAGCATGCATGTCTCTCCCGAGTCCTGAGTCGACGGACCGCCTCGCCGCTCATCGAGTCGGTCGGGGATACCGCCGGTCGCGGCCTTGGCGACCATGGAGGCCAGGTCATCCGGATGGTCACTACGCCGCACGTCGCCGAATTGTCCAAATTCTGTCCGAATATCCGCGCCCGAACAGGCGAAGGCCGCTCTCGAAGGCCCGGCGGATCTTGGCGACTTCGGCTTTGTGTGACTTTGATCAACGCTTGAAGTCGGGGGACCCCGCTTCGATCTGACGTTGTGACGGTTCGTCGAGTGTCACATGTTGGTGTACCGCGCCCGGTTTCTTGGACACCAGTTTGACGATCTCGGGTTCGTTTGGCAGACGATCCCGAAAACGACGCACGAGGATGCCCCAGGATCGACGCGGCGGGGTGAGTCCATACCTGGGGTAGCCCCTCTTTGATGACCTCGAGGTTCACGCGGCCTTCCCCTGGCCGTGCTGGTCGCGGGCCTCGCGCGGGGTGAGGAATCCCAGCTTCTCGACGCGCCACTGCTGGTTGTAGCGCTTGACGAAGGCAGCCACGGCCTGGCGCACCTCCTCGAGGGTGTGGAAGACGCGGCCATGAATGATCTGTTCCTTGAGAGTCCGGATGAAACGCTCGGCCACTCCGTTGGTCTGCGGCTGTTCGACGAAGGCGAAGCTGGGCGTGATGCCCCAGAAACGCAGCTGGTTGAGGAAGTGGTCCGAGAGGTACTGCGTCCCGTGGTCCATGCGCAGCTCGAGGCCACGAGCCACACCCGCCTCGACCGAGCCGAAGAGCTGCGTCAGCCCCATGGCGATGGGCTGGAGGGCCTCGTAGCGCGTCCCCTTCTTGCACACGTGGTAGCCGACGCACTCGCTGTTGAAGTGCTCGACGCCGACGAAGATCCAGCCCCAGCCGTCCTTTGCCGTGAGAACTCTCGCCCCGTCCGTCCCCCACATCAGGTTGGGCGCATCGGTTGTGATCGTCCCCTCGTGGAGCAGCCCCTCGCCCTGGCGTACCCGACGCGGCGACAGCAGGTGGTGCTCACGCATGATCCGCAGCACCCGCTTGCGCGACACGCGCACCTGGCGCAGCACCTTGAGCCGCGCCCAGACCTTGCGATGTCCTTCTCCTACGAACGGCGAGGCCGCCAGGTCCTCTCGGATCAGCCGCAACAGCTCCTCGTCAGACACCTTGGGCTTGGGACCACGTCGGCCAGCGCAGACCATCTCGGGAGCCGCCTCGCCGAGCTGGGAGTAGTAGCTCGAGCGGGCCAGCTTCCACACCCGGCACACCCGCTCCACCCCGTAGGCCCGGCCTGTCGCAGGGGAGATCGCCGCACTCATCGCCGCGACCTCCCGAAGGCCAAAGGGCGGGCCGCCCCGATCTTCTTCCGCAACAGCTCGTTCTCCATGCTGAGCTCGCCCACCCGCTTGACCGCCGCGTCCAGCTCCACCTTCAGCGGGTCGCCATTGCGCTCCCGCAGCGACTCTTCGATCCCGGCCATGGCTTGATCACGCCAGCGCTGCAGCCGGTGCATCTCCACGGACAGCTCACGAGACAGCGCTTCGAGTGACTCCCCGCGCAGCAGCCGCAGTGCGACCTCCCGCTTGCGCACCACGCTCCAACGCTGCCCGGGACCCAAGGCGCCCACCACCGCGCCGCCGGTGGGCGAAACTCCGGCCGCCCTCCGGGCTCCCTCCGTCTCGCCCACTCCCTTCTTCCCCTCAGACCTCTTGCGCCTGACCTGCTTCATCGATCGAGTCTCCTTGAACAAGATGACTTTCCCTAGTTTCGTGTCCAAGAAAACCGGGTCCGCTTTAGTGTCACATGTTGGTGCCGCGTCCTGCGGTACCGCTGACCAATCTCGGTCTGTGACGCGCGGAGCCGCAAATATCGATGTTCTTGGGCGAGGTGGCTCCTAGTGGCCTGTAACAGGGGATTCGATACCGCTGCGACCGTCGATGCATCCCGCCTGGCTGCGTCGCTCGTCGGTCAAATACTCCCGGTATTCTCCTTCCTCGGCTCCTTGCCATCCGGGCGCCTCGGCGGTCTCGCTGGCACCGATCTCCCTGTTACGGGCCACTAGGGACGGTCGCTTCTCGGTTCTTGGCGCACTGCGTGAACCGGTCCGCGGATGGGGCAGTCGGTCAAAGCGTCACAGGTTGCGATTCGAGGCGTTCTGAATGTCGCATGCTAGGCCTGGTGAAGGAGGACGAGCATGCGAAACAGAAAGCAGTTTGAAGACAATTCGGTGCGAGGCCACTGGGCGCAGGCGGCTCTGGCCGTCGTTTTCGTCGGGCTGTCTCCACTACTCTCAGGTTGCGCGACGACGGGAATGGGCGTTCCGAGCACTCCCGAGCAACGACTGACGCCGGGCCTCGTCCAACGCGACGTTCGAGCCGGAATGGCCGCCTCGGACGTCGCCGCGACGCTCGGCTCGCCAAACATCGTGACGCGGGATGCGAACGGTCGGGACGTCTGGGTTTACGATCGCATCTCCAGCGACGTGGTCGAGACGCGGTTGTCGGCGTGGGCCGCTGGCGCCGGTCCGATCGGAGCGAGCGTCGTGGCCGGCGGCGGGTCGGGGTCCGAGCGGCGCACCGTGACAGTCCAACGCACGCTGACGGTCGTGGTGCGTTTCGACGAGGCTACTCGCGTGGCGGACGTTCGCTTCCACGCGAGCCGCTTCTAGGGAGCGAGACCGTGCAGCGAATCACCGCGTTGCTGTTGATGGGTAGCCTGCTGACAGGGTGTGCGGCGAAAGGACCGCTGCGACCGACGACCAGCGCCCTACAAGCGCGTCAGTTCCAGACCCGCAGCTTCGAAACGCCGGACGAGAAGCTGGTGATGCGAGCCGTGCTGCAGGGACTCCAGGACGCGGGCTTCCAACTCAGGCAGGCCGAGGCCGAGCTCGGCATGGTGGTGGCTACGCGTGAGTCGTTCAAGAAGGGCACGTCGAAAGCGGTGCGGATCGCGGCTCTGGTGACCTACTGGCCATTGTATTTCCTGACTCAGGGCGGCACTCGGACGCTGGTGGAGATCACCGGGACCGTCGTGAAGGTCGACGGCCAGACGCGAGTCCGTCTCACCGGCCAGGTCAAACTGCTCGACAAGAAAGGGGGCGTCAAGGACCTGCGCTGGCTCGACGACGGCGCTTTCTATCAGGACATATTCGCGCGGATCGACAAGGCGGTGTTCCTCGAGCAGGAGAAGCTATGAACACTGGCCACCTCGCGGGGCACCCAAAACCGGCCATTAATGGACACCTGAAAACCGGCCATTAGGAGGGTACGGCCGAGACGTTGACGAAGGCGCGGGAGTCGTGTTCCTGCGCCGGGATGAGCAACGTCTTGAGCGAAAACAAGAGACAGCAGGTACTGGCGCTTGGCCGATGGAATTACCAGACTGAGACCTGACCCCGTCAGCTTTGACCCCGTCAGCTTCAATCGTCGTCGTAGCCCATCCTCATCTCCCACATGTCCTCCATCACTCGCTCTGCTTCTGATCGTGACGAATACGGACCACCGTGCGGCGTGACGCGAGCACCACGATCCAAAGCCCGCGCGACCTCCACCGTATCTATCACCTGGTCTTGGCTGGAGTTGGACTTGTGCTTCCCTACGCCCACCCACCAGAACTGCCCGACGAAACGCGCCAACGGGACCGCGTCTTCGTCAGGGAGTCCATCCTCGCGTGGAGGTTGCTTGATAACGCACTTGCCCTCGAGGGGATCTTCTCCCGAAGGTGGCGAAGCGGTGAAGAAGTAAGTCGTCGACATCTTTGCCTACCCCACGAGGATTCGATAGGCGTCCAGTTTCTCCAGGAGGCGGGTTCTCAGTGCCGGGCTCGCGGCACTCAAGCTTTCGCGAATGCGGACAGCCTCGTCGTGATATCCGCGGGCCTTCTCCTTGCTCCAATGTGCCGGTGGAGGTTGAAGGTTCGTGATCCGGTCCGCCATCTTCACCATCCATATTTCCGTGGGCTGCTTGCGAATCCGTTGCAGACTGTCTTCCATCTGTCGGTCCTTCGGCAACGCCTTGTCCTTGGTCAAGGCTGAGACGCCATTCGCCACCGCCGGTCCGAACGTGGCCTGCAACTGATCGACTTTCGTCCGCGTGTCTTCGACAGTGTCATGCAAGAGAGCACACTGCACAGCCAGGTCCTGGTCGTGCGTGGGCTCCGTCCGCAGTGCGGCGATCACCTCCATGGCTACCTGGCTCAGGTGCAGCAGATAGGGCAGCTCCGTCCCGGGAACCGCCTGTCCTTCGTGCGCCTCTGCCGCGAATCGTAGCGCTTTGAGGTAGGCCTCCTGAGTCCACTCGGGCATGCATCTCCCTACTCGGGGGTCCCCTCGTGCGAAAGGCCTTTCGCCCGAGCACATTCTGCGGCGATTGTACGGTCGACACTGAGTAGGCGCACGAGTCCGGTCACCCGGGATGGTGGACCTTGATATTGTTCGGGGATCGAAACTTGGCAGAGAGACTCGCATGATCCGGCTGACGACGCTGCTGCTATCCGGCCTCATCCTCGGTGCGTGTGGCGGAGGTTCCGCGCCGACCACGGCGCCGCCCATGGCATCGCCGATCCAGGGAGTGGACGCCAGCTTCGTGGTCCCGGCCTGGTCTGGCGTCCATGCGGTGGGAACCACCGCTTTCCTATGGCTCGATCCCAACCGGGCGGAAGACCTCACCGCAGCGACCAATGATCGACGGGAGTTGGTGGTGCGCGTCTTCTATCCAGCGGATGGACCGGTGGGTGCGTCGACCACCCCGGTGGTGCGTCCGCTCCACTGGGCCACCCTCAGCGAGTCGCAGGCCATCGCCGGAAGCCTGCTGCGTGAATCGAACTACGCCGGGGTGACCTGGCCGATCGGTGACGATCCGCCCGTGAGTGCGGCGTCCGCAGCCTACCCGATGATCCTGTTCTCGCACGGTGGCGGCGGCGCGCTCGAGCGCAACATCTTCCTGATCGGCGAGCTCGCCAGCCGGGGCTTCATCGTCGCGGCGATCAACCACAGCTACCACTCGGACTTCGTCGAGCTGCCCGACGGGCGGATCTTCCGCAATGTGGGTTTCGCGCTCGACGACGACCCCACCACCTTCTCGCGAGAGGACCAAGCCGTCTTAGCGGCGGTGCAGGAGTTGTGGGCGACGGATCAGAGCTTCGTCGCCGATCAGTTGATGACGGAGCAGGCGGCCGGTGGCAGCGTCTTGGTCGGGCGCATCGACTTGGCGCGGCTCGCGGCAGCGGGATTCTCTCTCGGTGGTGCCGCGAGCTACGCCGCGGCCTCGGTCGACGCGCGCATCGTCGCGGTAGTCGACATGGACGGCACGATCTGGCGGCCTGAGTCGCTCGCCGACATCGACGTCCCCTTCCCCTTCCCCTTCCTCTTCATCCTCAGCGGCACGGGTTCGCAGTTCCCGATCTTCGACCGCGTGCGGGCCGACGGCTACGCCGCACTCTTCGACGACGCGATCACACACCTCGCGTTCGAAGATATCGCCCTGCTCTGGGGCTGGGATTTCCCCGGCAACACGGCCTTTGGCACGCTGGCCAGTGAAGTGGCGATTCGAAAGTCGGCCGAAGTGACCGCGATGTTCCTTCACAAATACCTGGACGGAGATCCGGCACCGAGCTTGGATGACCCGACCCTCGTCGATCCACTCATCAGGGTGGTCCGGTTCCCGTGACAGCCACTAGAGGCTGTCGCGCCGCCCTGGTTCTCGGCTTCTACGCGTTCGCAGTCGCGGCTTGCGGTGGCAGTGACGGTGGCCGGGGGGCGGTAACGGCGCCGACGACGCCTGTCGCTTGCGGACCCTATCCCGACCAGACCACCTCAGCGTACGTGCTCCCGTACGAGGTCGGGACCCGGCATCGGATGGTGCACGGCAACTGCACCGAGGCGGGCACCTCGCATCAGGCCGGTGGCACGCGTCACCACGCCTATGACTTCCAGATGCCGATCGGTACGGTTATCGTCGCAGCGCGGGCCGGCCGAGTGAGCGCAGTGCAACAGCTCCACGTCGATGGTATGCGCGTCCCCGGTGAAGAGAACTACGTCATGATCACGCACGACGACGGCACCCATGGCCGCTACTTCCACCTCACCCAGTACGGCAGCAAGGTTGCCGTCGATCAGTTGGTCGAACAGGGCGAGGCGATCGCGCTCAGCGGTGATACCGGTGAGAGCACGGAGCCGCACCTCCACTTCGTGGTCGAGCCCGCCGGTCAGTCACCGCTGGTTCCGCGTGGCGGGACACCGCTGACCTTCCTGAACACCACGCCGCATCCAAATGGTCTGGTCCAGGGCTTGGCTTACGAAGCACAGCCGTATCCAGGCTGTGACTGCAACGGTGGCTGACACCTGACCGATCTGCCGGGGACACTGCCGTTCCTCCCGCGATGGAGGCTTGCGTCTACTTCAAGCGTTGCGGCGAAGGTATCCAGAGGGATTGAACGTGACCATCAACCGCTCACACTCTCGATCGACGGTCCAGCCATCGTTCTCTGCCAGGAACTCCTGAAGGGCTTCAAGGGCCCCGGGCCGAAGCTCGGATAGACCGGGTGCCCGTTGATGTTCAACAGGATCTCCTGATAGTTCCAGATGTACCGCGCCCGGTTTCTTGGACACCAGTTTGACGATCTCGGGTTCGTTTGGCAGACGATCCCGAAAACGACGCACGAGGATGCCCCAGGATCGACGCGGCGGGGTGAGTCCATACCTAGGGTAGCCCCTCTTTGATGACCTCGAGGTTCACGCGGCCTTCCCCTGGCCGTGCTGGTCGCGGGCCTCGCGCGGGGTGAGGAATCCCAGCTTCTCGACGCGCCACTGCTGGTTGTAGCGCTTGACGAAGGCAGCCACGGCCTGGCGCACCTCCTCGAGGGTGTGGAAGACGCGGCCATGAATGATCTGTTCCTTGAGAGTCCGGATGAAACGCTCGGCCACTCCGTTGGTCTGCGGCTGTTCGACGAAGGCGAAGCTGGGCGTGATGCCCCAGAAACGCAGCTGGTTGAGGAAGTGGTCCGAGAGGTACTGCGTCCCGTGGTCCATGCGCAGCTCGAGGCCACGAGCCACACCCGCCTCGACCGAGCCGAAGAGCTGCGTCAGCCCCATGGCGATGGGCTGGAGGGCCTCGTAGCGCGTCCCCTTCTTGCACACGTGGTAGCCGACGCACTCGCTGTTGAAGTGCTCGACGCCGACGAAGATCCAGCCCCAGCCGTCCTTTGCCGTGAGAACTCTCGCCCCGTCCGTCCCCCACATCAGGTTGGGCGCATCGGTTGTGATCGTCCCCTCGTGGAGCAGCCCCTCGCCCTGGCGTACCCGACGCGGCGACAGCAGGTGGTGCTCACGCATGATCCGCAGCACCCGCTTGCGCGACACGCGCACCTGGCGCAGCACCTTGAGCCGCGCCCAGACCTTGCGATGTCCTTCTCCTACGAACGGCGAGGCCGCCAGGTCCTCTCGGATCAGCCGCAACAGCTCCTCGTCAGACACCTTGGGCTTGGGACCACGTCGGCCAGCGCGGACCATCTCGGGAGCCGCCTCGCCGAGCTGGGAGTAGTAGCTCGAGCGGGCCAGCTTCCACACCCGGCACACCCGCTCCACCCCGTAGGCCCGGCCTGTCGCAGGGGAGATCGCCGCACTCATCGCCGCGACCTCCCGAAGGCCAAAGGGCGGGCCGCCCTGATCTTCTTCCGCAACAGCTCGTTCTCCATGCTGAGCTCGCCCACCCGCTTGACCGCCGCGTCCAGCTCCACCTTCAGCGGGTCGCCATTGCGCTCCCGCAGCGACTCGTCGATCCCGGCCATGGCTTGATCACGCCAGCGCTGCAGCCGGTGCATCTCCACGGACAGCTCACGAGACAGCGCTTCGAGTGACTCCCCGCGCAGCAGCCGCAGTGCGACCTCCCGCTTGCGCGCCACGCTCCAACGCTGCCCGGGACCCAAGGCGCCCACCACCGCGCCGCCGGTGGGCGAAACTCCGGTCGCCCACTCCCTTCTTCCTCTCAGACCTCTTGCGCCTGACCTGCTTCATCGATCGAGTCTCCTTGAACAAGATGACTTTCCCTAGTTTCGTGTCCAAGAAAACCGGGTCCGCTTTACTGATAGTTCCAGAGATCGAGCGGACACTTCTGGGCAGTCACGCCCAACCACTGCACTCTTTCCCACGAGTCGGCTTCTTCGAGCCGGTAGTACAGCCTGTTGAAGTCACGGATGAGCTTATCTTCTCGGTAGGACCGCCACGGCTGAACGCCGCGGTCGAATGCGATACACAAAGCGCAGCGATCGAAACAGCCTCGGGCAGGGTCGCAGGACTCTCCGCTTTGTCCAGCACGCATGTCTCTCCCCAGTCCCGACACGATGGAACCGCCAGCGTCTCTCGATCGGCGGGAGATTCGCGCACTTCGGGCTTTCAAGGGAGAATCCACCGGGCGACTCAGGGTGCGACTCAAAAGCCTCTTCGAACGAGAGCGGGTTCTCAGCGCCCTTCTCTTCTTGTGTTCGGTCGCCATCTCTCTCGTGATAGCCGAGCTCGTGCTTCGCGCCACCCTCTACCAGAACATCAACTACGAGAGATCCGGGGGGCCGAACTCTTCCTACAGGCAGACGACCCCCGAGTTCGACACCCTCATCAACATCAACAGCCTCAACATGCGCGACGACGAGGTCGAGGAGAAAAGGGCAAACGAGTATCGAGTGCTGTGCATCGGGGATTCCTTCACTTTCGGATCGGCGTCAACCTGGAAGACACCTGGGTCCGGATCACCGAAAGGGCCCTGAATCGGAGCGGGGAGGGGAGCCATCGCTTTCTCAATGCGGGGGGAAGGGCCAGTGCGGCGGCGCCGGCCTACGAGTACCTCGTGTCGAAAGGGGTGTCGCTCGGTCCCGAGGCGGTGATCCTTCAAGTATTCATCGGCAACGACTTCTACGACCTCCTTGGGTTCGAGGAAAAGGTACCCGTTTCCCAAACTCAGGGCCAGGATTGGCGAGCTGCTGGAAGCGGAACGAGTTCCCTATCTGGATGTTCTTGACGATTTCGAGGATCTGCCGAGCGGGGAGCTGCGCCGTATCTACTACGTCCGCGACCTCCATTTCGCTCCCGCTGGCCACGCCTTCGTGGCCGATCGGTTGTCGGAGCGGCTGCTGGACCTGGGGTGGGGCCAAGCTCCGTGAGCGCCAGGTGTCCGGACGCAACCCGCGGCCTTTGTCCCAAGGAAATCCCGAGCCAGGCGCAGGACCCACGCCGCCCGCGGCGGCAGGCGTCTTCGACTACACGAGGCGCACCTTGTTGCGGATCGCGCCGACCTTCTCGACCTCGCACACGCACTCGTCGCCGTCTTTGAGGAAGACGGGTGGGTTGCGCGAAAAACCCACCCCGAAAGGTGTCCCGGTCGGGATCAGGTCTCCGGGATGAAGTGTCGTTCCTGTGGACGCGTAGGCGATGATCTTCGGCACGTCGAAGATCAGGTTCTTGGTATTGGAGTTCTGCATCTCCTTGCCGTTGAGCACCGTGCGCACCTGCAGGACGTGCGGATCCGGGATCTCGTCGCGGGTGACGATGTAAGGGCCGTAGGGGCAGAACGTGTCGAGCGACTTGCCGCGATTCCATTGCTTGGCGTTCGCGAACTGCAGATCGCGAGCCGACACGTCGTTCACGACGGTGTAGCCGAAGACATGCTCCATGGCCCGCGCCTCGCTGATGTCCCGGCCCCGCTTGCCGATGACGACGCCCAGCTCCACTTCGTAGTCCACCTCCTTGGTGAGCGATGGTGACCAGGACAACTCGTCATATGGCCCGGTCACGGAATTGGAGACCTTGCCGAACAGCACGGGCTCTTCCGGCACTGGCAGGTTCGCTTCCCGACAATGGTCGATGTAGTTGAAGCCCACGCCACGATCTTGGACGGCGCCAGAATCGGCGCCGCGATCTTCACGTCCGATAGCGCGTAGCGCTTGGCATCGGCCGACTTCAGAGCATCCCGAACGCGACCGAGCACGGGCTCGCCGGCCTCGACGAGGAGCGCCAGATCTCCGTCCCTGCCGACCGGCAGGCCGGCGGCCGCCAGGTCTACGACTTCGTCTCCGTCCAGCACGCCCGGACGTATCTGGCCCTCGTGATCGAACGTCAGGAGCTTCAATTGGTCACTCTCCATTCTTGGCACTCGCTGAGTACGCAGTCGCCTAATCGGCCCCGAGCTCTTCGGGGTCGACGGGCAGCTTGACGGGCGCCCCGCGGCGCGCCGACAGATCCATCGCCATCGTGAGCAGCAGGTTGCGATGCCCGTCGGCCGCGGTGGCGTGATGCGTCTCGTGTCCCTTGGCCAGGCGGTCGAACCAGGTCATCGTCTCGTCGCGCATCGGGCCCCACAGCCGGCCGTCTGCCAGGTCGCCCGGCGGGTAGCTGCCGATGAAGTCGACGTGGCGAGGGACGCCGGCATCGAAGCCCTTGGGCTGATACCCGGCTCCCTGCGGGCGCTCCGACACGATGATCACATCGCGATGGGTGTCTTCGATGTCGATGATCCCTTCGGTGCCGACGATGCCGATCTCGAGGCCGTAGACGGAGCCGGGCCAGACCACCGGCAGCGCCCAGCTGATGTTCATGCTCCACAACATGCCGTCGGCCATCGTGAAGATGCCGAGCGTCGCGTCCTTGGTGCCGAGCTCTCCCAGCACCCGATCAGAAGAGCGGGCGAAGACCTCCACGGGTCGCTTGTCGCCGACCAACCAGAGGCAGGCGTCGAGGCTGTGCGTGCCCGATACGACCATGGGGGTCAGGGTGGCCCGCTCCTTCGTGCGGTTGAGCGTCGCCACGGGAACCATGCGGTTCATCAAAGCGCGCGTCACGACCGTGGTGACGTCGACGATCTGACCGTCCCGGATGCGCTGGCGTGCCGTGATGAAGCGTCGTCAGAAGCGCTGCGTGTAGCCGACGACCGCGTCGACGCCCTGTGTCTCGATCGCGGCGAGGACACGCGCGCTCGCCATAGGATCGGTCGCGAGAGGCTTTTCGATGAACAGGGCGTGCCCGTGCTCGACTGCCGCCAGCACCGGAGCCTCGTGGGCGTTCTCGTCCGTGGCCACGATCACGGCGGTGACCTCCGGACGAGCCACCAGCTCGCGGAAGTCCGCGGTGGTGAAGTCGGCTTTCGTTTCAGCCGCCAACCCCGCCATGAGCTGCTCGTCGATGTCGCACAGTCCCAGCCAGCCGATGGCCGCGTGCTCCCGAGCCAGGTTCGCTCGCACCCGACCGATCGTGCCGCAACCGATGATGGCCACGCCGATTTCTTTTGCCTTCACTGCGGCTCCTCGTCGAAGTTCAACCACCCGGCCACCAGCTACCGCGGGGGAGTGGAACGTAGAAAACCCGGCTGAACAACTGATGCAAGAGCATGGTGATCGCGGCGCCGATGACGAGACTGGTGGCGGCGGACGGGATTGTGAAGCGGCGCCGCAGCACCCATGTCGCCGCAGCGTAGGCCACGATCGTCGTCATTATGAAACCCGTTCGAGAAAACAACACTCCGTAGACGACGAGGCCGATGGCGAACGGAAGCACCGTGGTCGCTCCACCACGGGCGAACAGCTCTCGGCGATCCGGTGATAGCCATCCCTTGATCACGAGGCCCACGCCCACCACGGCCAGGAAGATCGCCGTGATCCTCGGAAAGATCCAGACGTTGAACGTCGCATCGCGCGCGTAGACGAGCGCGACCGTAGCGATCGCGACGAGAAGTCCGCCACCTGTGAGGTCCGTGTTGACGGCCCACGTGCGTCGGTCAGCGCCGCTCACCCGTCGCCTCCCGCCGCGGTGGTCGCCGGCGGCGTGGACGGCAGCAGGCGGCGGCTGATCGCGGGCCACGCAACGGAGAGCACTATCAGGAGAATCAGCGCTGCCGAGATCGGCCGGAAGAGGAAGACATCCACCCACGATCGCCCCGGACCGACCAGCGCGAGCGAGCTCACCAGGCTGGACTCGACGATCGGACCGAGGATCAGGCCGAGCACGATCGGACCCGCGCTGAAAGCCAGCTTGTCGAGCAGGTAGCCGAGCAGCCCGAACGCCAGCATCACGCTGACGTCGAGCACGTTGTTGCGGATGGCGAACGAGCCGACGACGCCGAACAACAGGATCAGCGGCGCCAGCACGTGCACCGGGAACGCCGCGATGCGCACGAGGTGTCGCGACAGAAGGACGCTGATCACCATGATCACGAGGCCCGCCAGGATCATCGAAGATGAACGTGTAGACGATGTCCGCGTGTTCGGCATACAGGGACTGGCCTGGTCGCAAGCCATGCAGCAACAGCGCGCCCAGCGCCACGGCCGCCGGGAACGCCCAGCGCCAACAAGGGGATCATGGATGCGGGCGCGGCGGCGTTCGTGGCAGCCTCCGCGGGCCGCCACGCCCTCGATGGCGCCCTTGCCGAACTCATCGGGGCGGCGACTCCAGCGCACCGCCTCGTTGTAGGAGAGGAGCGAGGCGATCGGGCTGCCCCGCGGCTGGGAGGATGCCGATGACGGTGCCGATGACGCTCGACCGGATGAGATTGACCGGGCGCAGCACGAGCTTTCGCGCCACCTCGGCGAACACGCCGCGCGACTCCCGATACTCGACGATCCGAGGACGTTCGCGATGCCCCTCCACCAGGCGGAGGGCCTGCGGGATGGCGAACAAGCCGACCAACGACGCCACCATGCTGAGGCCGCCGAGGAGCCCAGGCACGCCGAATGTGTAACGTGCGTGTGCGAGCGCGGGCGCGATCCCGATCGTGCTGAGAAGCATGCCGAGTGCGCCGCCGGCCAGCCCCTTCCACAAAGAGCCGGTCGCCAGACTGGCGATCATCGTCAAACCGAACATCCCGATCCAGAAGAATTCCGGCGGACCGAATCGCAGTGAGAACTCCGCCAGCGGCGGCGATAGGAGCAGAAGTGCCAGCCCCCCGATGCACGCGCCCGCGGCAGACGAGATGCCCGCCGCGACCAACGCGTGCTGGCCCTTGCCCTGACGCGTGAGCGGGAAGCCGTCGAAGCTGGTCGCCAGCGCCGAAGGGGTCCCGGGTGTGTTGATCAGACACGCAGGGATCGCGCCGACGTAGATCCCGCCGATCGCCACCAGGCCCACCGCCGGTCCCAGCGTGAACGTGAACGGCACGAGCAGGGCGACCGCCATCGTCGCGGTCAGCCCGGGAAGACCGCCGACGATCGCTCCGCCGAGCGTGCTGAGCGCGACCGTCAGCAGCATCTGCGGCGCGAGGATGCTGGATAGACCCTCGAGCATTGTCTCGTTCCAGTTACTTCAACGGTTCAACTTTTCGAGGAGCGGCATCAGAGTCTCGTAGGTCGCCTTCTGGCTGGCCGCGAACTGCGCCGCGTCGTCGGGGCCGATGAGCAGGGGTGAGAGCCCCCCTTCGAGCAGTGCCTCGGCACCGGTCTCCTTCATCACCTCGATCACGGCGTTGCCGAACTTCCTGGCAATCGCGTCCGGCGTCTCGGCAGGCATGCCGACACCCCACGCGTAAACGATAGTGACCTCGTAGCCGAGCTCTGCGAAGGTGGGAACGTCCGGCAGGGTCTCGAAGCGCTCGTCACCGGCCACTGCGAGAGCGCGGATGCCGTCCGCGCGCACCGCGTGCGATGTCCCCAGCATGACCGCGTCGACGTGGCCGCCGCGCAGGCTGTTCAGCAGCGGACCGGCGCCACCGGTGAGCGGCACGTAGTCGACGTCGATTCCCGAGGAGTCCATGAGTTGTGCCAGCGCCAGGTCCGACGTCGAGAAGGTTTCTACGCCTCCGACTGTCAGCTCACCGGGATGCTCTCTCGCGTGGGTCATGAACTGCTCCATCGTCTCGAATCGACCGCCCTCCACGACGAGCAGTGCCGCCGGAGCCGAGACGTTCCAGGCGACCGGCCTGATCCCCTCGGCCGTGTAGCCGGCGTCGTCGAGCACCAGCGGCTGGATGATGATGTGAGGAATCACCAGGCCGCCCACGGTGTAGCCATCTGCCTTCTGCTTGACCAGCTCGGACCAGCCCACGGCGCCGCCGCCTCCCGATCGGTACTGGACCTGGATCCGGGTTCCGAGCTTGTCTTCCAACGCGCTCTGCACCCGGCGCGCCTCGACGTCGGATCCGCCGCCCGGGTCGAACGCGATGATCAGGTGATCGGTCGCCTGGGGTAGTTGGCCTCCGCCTCGGCTGGCGACTCCGTCGTCCCATCGCACGCCACCAGCGATGCCAGGACCAGGCTCGAACCGATCGCCAGAAGTTGCGGGCGGTCAACTGCCCTTTTCGTTCGTTGCATCGCCCGTGAACTCTATTCGTTTTCGAGGATTGTTTTCAGACTCCAGCCGGAGTTCGATCCGATCGGGTGCGTCGTCCGGTGTGGCGGACAGGGACTCGAGCTTCACGGCTCAGCCCCGGTCCGAACCTGGCCCGCCGACCACCAGCTCCTAGCGGAGGGGCGAAACGGTTTCGATCGAGAGCTCGACGGGGAGTCCGGTCTCCGCGGACTGGTCCGCGGCCTGGTAGACCTGCATCACCATTCTCGCGTGCTCGGCGGTGACCAGAAGCTGCTTGCCGAGGGCGATGCACTCCAGGAAGTGCAAAGTCTCCCGCTCCATCGGGCCCGCGTAGGTGTGGTCCACCTGCTCGCCGGGCATGGAGGAGAGCGGGAACTGAATCCCGTCTCGAAGCGTGGTGGTGTAGATGTCGCGATGGGTGTCGTCCACCATGACCGCTCCCTTCGTCCCGATGAATTCGATCCAGGTCGACGCAAAGTTCGGATAGGACGGGGGGAGTACCCAGCCGGCGCCGATCGTGAACACCGTGCCGTCATCCATGGTCACCACGATCCAGGCGCAATCCGGAACCTCGTCCTGATCGCGCATGACCTTGTGGACCTCCTGCGCGTAGACGCGCACGGGCTTTCGCGGGGCGAGGCACCACAGCAGGAAGTCGATGTCATGCGTCGCTTCCATCGCGGCGGGCGAGAGCTTCACGCGTCCACCGATCTTCTTGCCGAGGCTTCGCGTGATGTGTCGGCTGACCAGGGCACTGACAGGTTCACCGATGGTTCCGTCCGAGATCGAACGCTTGATGTAGGCAAACTTCGGGTTGAAGCGCTGCGAGTATCCGATGGTGAACGACAGCTGCTTCTGGGTGGCGAGGCCAATCAGCTCCGCGGCTTCCCACAGCTCGATCGAGATCGGCTTCTCCAGCAGCACGTGCTTGCCGGAGAGCATGCTTTCTTTCGCGATCGGAAAGTGTGTCGGCTCGGGCGTCGTCGATATCATCACCGCGTCGATGGAGTCGTTCTCTAGAAGCTGCCGATAGTCGGTGGTGGCGGTCACCGGCTCGGTCGTCCGAGCGATCTCCTTCAGTCTCGCCTCGTCGATTTCCGCGATATGCAGCTCGTCGACCCAGGGACTTGAGGCCGAGGTCACAGCGCGAATGCCGCCGCACCATCCGGTTCCGATGACTCCGACGTTGATCTGCTTCTTGCTCATGCTCGTCCTCCGGGCTGCTTCCCCATGATGGATGATCAGGTCGGTGGGATCCAGCGCCCCGGCTCGGTGCGGTCCGGTATCATGACTGCGTCCGCCACCTGAGTCGGATGCCACCGGGAGAAACCATGAACACCTCAAAGGCCCAGGAGCTCGTCTTCGGAATCTGGGATGACTCGATCGTCCCGCGGCTGTGCGACTACATCCGGATTCCCAACAAATCTCCTCTGTTCGATCCGAATTGGAAGGAGAACGGCCACATGGATCGGGCCACGGCTCTCATCGAGTCCTGGTGTCGAGAGCAGCCGATCGAGGGGTTGACCGTCGAGGTGATCCAGCTCGAGGGGCGCACTCCGCTGATCTACATGGAGGTTCCGGGTGACGGGGGCGACACCGTTGTGCTCTACGGGCACCTGGACAAGCAGCCGGAGATGGTGGGGTGGGCCGAGGGTCTCGACCCGTGGACGCCGGTGATACGCGACGACAAGCTGTACGGCCGAGGCGGCGCCGACGACGGCTACGCTGCGTTCGGTTCGCTGACCGCAATCCGTGCTCTCGAGGAACAGAAGATTCCTCATGCTCGCTGCGTGATCCTCATCGAGGGATGCGAGGAGAGCGGCAGCGTCGACCTGCCGTACTACATCGAGCATCTCCAGGACCGGATCGGCACACCGAGCCTGGTCGTCTGCCTGGATTCCGGCTGCGGCAACTACGAGCAGCTGTGGTGCACCACGTCGTTGCGCGGCAACCTGGCGGGCGACCTGACCGTCGAGATCCTCGAGGAAGGGGTGCACTCCGGAGATGCCTCCGGGATCGTGCCATCGTCGTTCCGGATCCTGCGCGAGGTCCTGTCGCGGGTCGAAGACGAGCAGAGCGGCGAGATCCTCCTCAGCGACCTGCACGTCGACATTCCGGAGCAGCGCCGCAGCCAGGCCGAGGCCGTGGCGCGGGTCATGGGAGAGGACATCTGGCGGAAGTTCCCGTGGGCGGGCGAGGCGCAGCCGATTTCCAAGGACCCGGCTGAGCTGGTGCTCAACCAGACCTGGCGGCCCTCCGTGTGCATCACCGGCGCGGCAGGATTGCCGGCGCTGAAGGACTCGGGAAACGTCCTCCGACCGGTCACCGCGGTCAAGGTCTCGGTCCGCTTCCCTCCGACCGCCGACGCGGATCGCGGAGGCGAGGTCTTGAAGAAGGTGCTCGAGAGCGATCCGCCGTACGGGGCGCAGATCAGCTTCGAGGCCGAGAAGGGGGCCAACGGCTGGAATGCGCCGCCGCTGGCGCCCTGGCTGGAGCAGTCGCTGGAAGGGGCCTCGCAGACCTTCTTCGGCAAGGGGGCGGTGCACCGGGGTGAAGGGGGTTCGATCCCCTTCATGGGGATGCTCGGTGAGCGCTTTCCCGATGCGCAGTTCCTGGTCACCGGACTGCTGGGACCGAAGTCGAACGCACACGGGCCGAACGAGTTCCTGCACATCCCGGCCGGCAAGAGGCTGACGTGCTGCGTTGCGCAGGTGCTGAAGGACCACCACTCCCGAAAGGGTTGATGGCCTTGAAGCGGGTAGGGGTAAGTCTCAGGCCGATGAGAATTGCGATCGTCGGCGTCGTCCTCGCTTGTTCCGTTCAGTGCGCGCAGACACCTCCTCCCGTTGATCGGCCCGTCGAAAGGCTCGAGTCGCTCGAGCGCGGGACCATCACCCAGGGTGTGGCGCAAACTCAGGGCCAATGTGCGGTGACGATCGATTGCCAGGTCGACGGCAACGTCCGCGAGGCTCTTTGTGGCGAAATCACGGCGGAAGACGGAAGCGTCTGGGCGGTCCCGGCGCCGATTACCGACGGCCCAACGCCCGTGGACGTCTTCAACGAGTGCAGCGTCGGCGGCGTGAATCCCGACTACGAGTCTCAGCTGGTGACGCAGGTGATCGACGCCGGAGGGGTCGAGATGACAGCCCACCTCTTCGGCGACAACTACTTCGAGTTCTACGCCAACGGGGAGTTCGTGGGCCGCGATGCCGTGGGATTCACGCTGTTCAACTCCCATGCCGCCCGCATTCAGGTCGCGTACCCCGTTACCTATGCGGTGTTGCTCGTCGACTGGGAGGGCTATCTTGGCGTCGGTCTCGAGGACACACGCGAGCGCTTCCACATCGGGGACGCCGGCTTCATCGCGACCTTCAGCGACGGGGCGACCGTCAACGGGACTGACGAGACGTGGAAGTGCAAGGCGTTCTATATCGCCCCGCTCGACGATCCCGGGTGCGTCGTTTTCGACGAGCACGGCAACGCCGATTCGTCATCGTGTCCGAGCGAAGACGCCGCCGTGGCCTGCATCGAGAACGACCCGACGCACAATTGTCGCGCGCTCCACCTTCCGCTCCCCGACGACTGGATGAGCGCCGAGTTCGACGACTCCGGTTGGGCGACAGCCACCACGTACACGGCGGACGAGGTGACCGGCTCGCCCGGCTTCCGGAACTACGAAGACACTCTGTTTCGAGGTGGCCAGTTCATCTGGACGAGCAACCTCGACCTGGACAACCAGGTCGTCTGCCGCAAGACAGTGGAGGGGGCCGTGTCTGTTACTATGTGACTCTGGCCGTGCGGTCGAGCGTGTCGCTGTGCCAGTCAGACATCGGCATCCCCGGCTTCCAGGCCACCGCGTCTCCCCCCGCGACGGGGAACGCCGGAGCGGCGAGCCAGACCTCGTCCTGGCCCGTGTCGACCCGAAGGTACGTGTAGCTCGAGGCCCCGATCGTCTCGAGAACGGTACCCCTCTGCACGGCGGCGGAACCCGTTGCCGGGTGGTCGGCCGGCATCGCTGCGGCCTGCTCCGGCGGAGCAGTACGATCGTCTGTCTGGGTCGCCTCCGTCGAGCAGCCGGCGAGCATCAGGGAAGAAGGATCGCTGCGGATTCTTGAAGGAAGGGACGAGTCATCGCTTGGCCTCCTAAGCCTTCGCAAACCAGCCAAGCCACATCGTTGATCCCACCGCCCGGATTCGCTACTGGCGCTGCAGCCGAGCCTTCGAGCACAGATAGACTGCTCGCCCGGAGGAGCTGAGATGACACTGACGCCAAGGACAACCGTCGCTTCCGCCATGGTGGTCTTCTGTTTCTCGCTCGGGGCCGCCCGCGACGCGGTCACGGCTCAGTCATACACCGAGGTGCCGTCCTTTGCGGTGGACCCGATGTGGCCCAGGCCGCTGCCCAGCCCCTGGCTCGTCGGGGCCGTCGTCGGAGTGGCGGTCGATTCGCGGGATCACGTCTGGATCGTCCATCGTCCCCGGACGCTCCAGCCCAATGAGACGCGCTCGATGTGGCATGCCGCTCCGCCGGTGCTGGAGTTCGATCCGGAGGGTCGCGTCGTCTCGTCGTGGGGCGGTCCGGGTTCTGGCTACGAGTGGCCGGACCTCGAGCACGGTATTCACATCGATGACGACGACAACGTGTGGGTCGCGGGGGGTGGTGCCAAGGACGCGCAGATTCTGAAGTTCACCCGCCAGGGAAAGTTCGTGATGCAGATTGGCCACAAGGGTCAGAACGGCGGAAGCAACGACACCGGCAACCTCGGTGGGGCGGCTCACATGATCGTGGATCACCCGGCCAACGAGATCTACGTTGCGGACGGCTACGTGAATCATCGCGTCATCGTTTTCGATGCCACGACTGGAGACTACAAGCGACATTGGGGCGCCTACGGAAACAAGCCCGACGACTCCTACTTCGAGGAAGCGGGCGAGCACCTCCCGAGTCCTTTCAGCGGCGCGGTCCAACACGAGACCGCGCCCAGCCAATACGATCCGGACGGCCCGCCGGCACCGCAGTTTCGCATCGTGCATGCCGTGCGCATTTCTCACGACGGCCTCGTCTACGTGTGCGATCGCACGAACGATCGCATTCAGGTCTTCCAGAAGGACGGAACATTCGTGCGGGAGGGCTTCGTGGCGAGGCAGACGCTCGGCAGCGGCTCGGTCTGGGACATCGCCTTCTCCAACGATCCCGCTCAGACCTACCTCATCGTCCCTGACGGAACCAACCAGCAGATCAGGGTGCTGCTCCGAGAGACGCTAGAGGTTCTCAGTGGGTTCGGGCGTGCCGGGCGCTGGGCCGGGCAGTTCTACGGCGCCCACAACATCGCGATGGACTCGAAGGGGAACCTCTTCATCACGGAAACCTACGAAGGCAAGCGCGTGCAGAAGTTCCTCTATCGCGGAATGGGGCCCCCAGTGGCGCCTCTGATTCAGTAGGGAAGAACCAGCGGGGAGGGTGCTCCTCCACTAGACGGAACAGCTCAAGATACGATGGCTTCTCGTGAACACACGTTGAGTCGGATCGGAACCAGGGGAGATTTCTCATGATCAGGACGAAGCATCTCGTCGTCTCGTTGCTGCTCACGCCGGCGTTGCTGTCGACGGCTCATGGTCGGGTCGAGGCCCAGGACACGTTCTCCGATGGAAAAGAGAACATGGAGCTCGTCGGCTACAACGACCTGCAAGGCCGCGAGTCTCTACAAGTGACCACGAAAGGGGATTGGGCCTACATGGGGCATCACCCTGGCGAGCACCTCAACCCCCTGACCGGAAAGAACGAATTCAACGGAACGACGATCGTAGATATCTCTGACCCCAAGAACCCCACCACGGTCGTTCACATTCCCAATGCCGTGAAGACGACCAGCCGCTCAGCCGCGGTCATGTACGACTACCGGGAGTCTGGCAAGGACTACCTGATACGGAACCACGAGGCGGCGGGAGGCGCATCGAAGTACGAAATCTTCGACATCACCGAGAGAGCCCAACCACGACTCGTTGGAGAGATTGCAGGGACTCCTCCCGATTCCTGTGGAACCGGATGCGGCGGTCTACTCACGATGGCCCACAAAGGCTGGTGGGCGACCGATGGTCTGTTCTACAACACTTCCAACGAGCCGGGGTTTCGTTCGGGGGCTCACCTCCTGGTGTTCGATGTGAAGGACGTGACCGCGCCCGTCTTCCTCGGGAGGGCCTGGCTCCCCGGGTAGAAAGAGACCGAGCCCGAGCTTCCACCGGAACCGTGGATCAACACGCCGCACCGGCTCAACTGGCATCATCCGATCCTGGATGAGGAGGCGGGTAGGGTTTATGGAGCCTATTTGTCAGGAGGACATGTGGTCTCGTTCGACGTCACGGACCCGTCCTCCCCGAAGCTGGCCTGGCACTTCGACTCGGAGCCGCCGGGAAGAGGGACCCACAGCGTCGCCCCCGTCCACTACGAGCAGGTCCCCAACTTCGGGAAGGACGCTCTGCCCAGGACGTACGCGCTCGTCACCGACGAGGCGGTGGGCGCCGACATACAGTGCGCCAATCCAATCCGAGCGAAGGTCTACATGCTCGACGTCACGCATGCGGACCTCAACAGCCCGTACCCGATCAGCACCTGGCAGGTTCCCGATGGCGACTTCTGCGAGAAGGGAGGGCGGTTCGGTCCCCACCAGTTCGCGGAAACCATCGACGGCTCCCTCAACAGGTTCGAGGACAAGATCGCCTACATCGCCTATTTCAATGCTGGCGTGAGGGCACTCGACATCTCCGATCCCTACAACATGAAGGAAGTGGGCTACTACATCCCCCGAGCCAACGAGCAAACCAACCCCATCGCGCCAGGCCAGCCGCTCGTCATCCAGATCAACGACCTGGACATCGACCACAGAGGGCTGATCTACGCGTCAGACCGCGTCGGGGCCGGTCTCTTCGTGCTGGAGCACACGAAGTAGGACCGATCCCCACGCGTCAGTACGTCAGCGGATGGCGACCGGGGCGATCGTCGAACCGGTGCCGCCCAGAATCTTCAGTGGTTGGAGGACAAAGGCGAACTCGTACGCGCGGGCCGCGGCCAGCTCGTCCAGCTTCAACTTCTCCACAAGGTGAATGCCGTGGACAGCCAGCATGATCTGATGAACCGGGGAGCTCAGCTGCGGCTCGGGATTGGGATTCACTTCCACGGACCAGTTGTCGGTGCCGACCAACATCGGGTCTTGACTGACGAGCCACTCGGCCGCGCCGACCCCAATGCCGGGATCCGTCGTTCGGAAGCGTTGGTTGTCGACGCCCCAGAGTCGTCCCCACCCGGTGTGGATGACGACGGCGTCTCCGGGTTCGAGGGTCACGCTCTGCCGCGCCAGCGCATCCTCCAGGTCTGACGCCGTGATCTCGTAGGTGTCGGGCAGCATCTCGACACCCTTCGCGGCGGCAATGTCGATGAGGACACCGCGCGTCATCAGCGTACCGACTTTCTCGACACCCAGCTTCTTGAAGCCGGTTCGAGTCGCCGTTTCCTCGATCTGGTAGCAGTTGTACAAGCCGTTGCCGATCGACTGGTGGGCGAAGCCGTCAAACTGGGTGCCCACCTGGCCAAGCTCGGTGATGACGAGCTCTTCGTTGCTGCCGCGACGGTTGGGTTGCGGGTTCATGAACGTGCGTTTGATGTGGACGTCGAAGCGCCGGTTTCCATAAAAAGGCAGCTCTCCCGAGAGGACATGCCCCAGCTCGAAGACCTCGCCGGTCCGGATCAGCCGCGCGGCTCGAAGGACCGTCTCGGGGGCCATGTGGTTACCGGAGCCCCGCTCGTCGCCCGCACCCCATCTCGAGGGACAACGCTCCTCCTCCGTGGGCGGTTGCCAGGATTGCCCGGAGGCGGCCGTGCTCCAGACCCCGAGCGTCGCCGCGGTCATGACCAGGACAGTGGAAGGTCGCATGTCACTCCTCTTCTTGGGGAACCGGCATAAAATCTCTCCCGGCAGGCACGAAGCGTGCATCCCTTGGAATGCATACTACGCAGCCGCGAACCGCACCACATCACCGAGAGCGAGTGACCACGTCGAAGTCGTGAGCTCATCACGATTCGCACACACTGAGAGGATCGAGCATGGCTAATTTTGGCGCGGTGGGAATGGACTGGCAGCAACGGATCAACTGGGACCGGTTGCGCACGTACCGGCTCGAACGAGCCCGGGAGCGAATGAAGGCTCATGGGCTGAGCGCCCTGGTCCTGATGTACGACGAGAATGTCCGCTACGTCACGAGCACGCTGACGCCGGGTTGGAACCGACTCAAGCCCGGGCTGCGCTACGCCATGTTGTGCGGCGACGATCCGCCCGTGATCTTCGAGCAGGGCGATATCGGCATGCAGCTCGAACGACACTCGCCCTGGATCCCCAAAGAGAACATTCGCTACTCCTACGCCTGGATCAAAGGCGCGGCGGGCGCCGCATCTCACCAGCAGGTTACGAAGTTCACGAAGGCCGTGCTCCAGGAGATGAAGAAGAGCAACGTCGCCGGTGAGAAGCTGGGCATCGACTTCGTCGACATCAACATCATCGAGGCATTCAAAGAGGCCGGTATCGAGTGGACGGACGGGATGACGCCGATGATGGAAGCCCGCGCCATCAAGAACCTGGACGAGCAGGAGTGCATGAGGATCGTCGGCGCCATCGGCGATGGCGCTCATTGGGAAACCATGAAGTTCCTGAAGCCCGGCATCACCGAGAATCAGGTCACCGCGCACATCATGCAGTACCTCTACAACATCCCTGGAATGGAAGACGTGGAAGACGTCATCGTTTCCTCCGGACCCAACACCTGGCCGAACTGGCGCAACTTCTCCGATCGCATCATCAAGCTCGGCGACATCGTGTTCATGGATCTCGCGGCGTTGACGTGGAACGGCTACAAATCCTGCTACTATCGGACCTACTGCGTGGGCAAGGAGCCGAGCCAGGACCAGAAGGACGTCTACGCAACCGCGTTGAAGTGGCTCTACGACTCCATCAAGGAGGTCAAGCCCGGCGCTACGACGAAGGACATCGCGTCCAAGTGGCCCTCGGCGAAAGAAGCCTGGGGATACGAGGGAGAAGATCAGGCCGCAGCCAACCTGTGGGGACACGGCCTGGGTCTCGCCCAGTACGACCAGCCGGTCATCTCGAGAATCTGGTCCCTCGAGCACCCCATCGAGATCAAGCCCGAGGCCGCCGACTCTGAACGCTTCGGCCCCAAGGCCGCCAACCTGGCGGCCCTGGGGCGTGCTGGGCTCCCCGTTCCCGGGGGTTATTGCCTGGATTCGGAAGCCTACCGGCTGCAGTTGCGTGCGCTGGGACTCGAAGAGACAGCCCGCAGGGTCTTTGCCGCAGAGGGGATGGAGGCGCGGCGAAGCGCTCTGGAGATGAAGCTCCGCCTTCTGGATCAACCCATCGCTCAAGAACTGATCGAACCGCTGCTCGGGGCTTGGCGCTCAACTACTGCAACCGAGGGCTCACTGGGCGTTGTTCGCTCCTCCGCGCTGGTGGAGGATCGATTCGGCTCGAGCTTCGCCGGCCAGTGCGAGAGCTTCCTGGGACTCGAGAACGAGGGCGAGTACCTCACCGCCATTCGGTCCTGCTGGTGCGCATTGTGGGCGACGCGGGCCTTGCGCTACATGGCGACCCACGGCCTCGATCCGGCGGACACGGCCATGGCCCTGATCATTCAACCTCTGGTGCATGCGAGAAGCTCGGGTGGCGGGCTCAGCCGGACGGCGGAAGGCGAGATGCTGATCAGCGCGACCTGGGGGCTGGGCTCGGCAATCGCACAAGGAGAAGTCGTTCCGGATCGCTATGTGCTGACTCGAGACGGTGACGTGCTGGAGATGACGGCCGGGCGCAAGCACCACGCGGTCGGCTGCGAGCACGGTACCCGGACGGTGAGCCGCAGCGAGGCGGAGGAGCCCTGCCTGAGTGCCGAGCAGGCCAGAGAGCTCGGGGCGTACCTGCGCGGAGCCGAGGCGGTCGTCGACGGTCCCGTCGAGATCGAGTGGACCCTGGACGACGCGGGTTTCAAGCTCCTGCAGGCGCGGCCGCTCCACCTGGGGGCGCCGCATGCACCGGATCAGATCTGGGATCAGCACCCGCGGCTCAGGGGTCACCCGGCCGGGGTGGGGTGGGGTGGGGAACGGGACGCGCCTGCGTCGTGAGCTGCGAGTGCGAGCTCTCCCGCGTCGGCCCCGGCGACGTCCTGATCACGAAGGTCGCCGGACCCGCACTGAGCCAGATCCTGACCCAGGTGTCGGGGGTGGTCGCGGAACTGGGCGGCAGCACGTCTCATCTGGCCTCGCTCGCGAGAGAACGCGGAATTCCGATGGTGCTGGGCGTGCTCGATGCCACCGGCTCCATTCCCAAGGGATCCACGGTCGCGGTGGATGGCGTCGCGGGTATCGTGCGCTGGATGCAGTGAGGAACCGATAGAGCAGTCCTCTACCAACGACCGGGGTATCAACATGGCGAAAGCAAAGGTCGTTCTAACCGACTTCGTGCGGGAGTCGTTGGACGTCGAGGCCGAAATCCTCGGCGCGCTGGCCGATATCGTGTCGCTGCAGGTCACGGACCCCGAGGCCTTCTTCCCCGAATCCGAAGACTGCGATGCGCTGCTGAACACTTACGGTGGCCCGATAACTGGGGACGTGATGGCGCGGATGCCAAACTGCAAGATCATTGCGCGCTACGGGATCGGGGTAGACACCATCGACCTCGATGCGGCGACCGAAGCCGGCATCATCGTCACCAACAACCCCACGTACTGCGTCGAGGAGGTTGCCGAACACACGCTGGCCATGCTGCTGGCCTCGGCGCGCAAGGTCGCGTTCTACGATCGCCTGGTTCGCAACGAGCGCTGGGGAGTTCCGCCCGGAAAGCCGATCTTCCGTCTGGCCGGCGCGAGTGTCGGCCTGGTCGGATTCGGCAACATCGCGCGGCGAGTGGCCACGGGCGCTGCCGGGCTGGATATGCGGGTGCTCTATTTCGACCCCTTCGTAGAGCAGGGACAATTCGACGTGCCCGGCGGCAAAGTCGAATTCGAAGAGCTGCTGCGCGAGTCGGATTATCTCTGCGTGCACGCGCCACTGACTCCGCAGACGAGAGGGATGCTGGGCGATGAAGCGTTCGCGCAGATGAAGAAGAACGCCGTCGTGGTGAACTGCGCACGCGGGCCGATCGTCGACACCAAAGCTCTGATAAGGGCGTTGGATGAGGGGCAGATTGCGGGTTGCGCCCTGGATACCACCGACCCCGAGCCACTACCCGAAGGCCACACGCTGCGGAGTCGGGAGAATGTCATCGTGACTCCTCACGTTGTACCGCGCCCGGTTTCTTGGACACCAGTTTGACGATCTCGGGTTCGTTTGGCAGACGATCCCGAAAACGACGCACGAGGATGCCCCAGGATCGACGCGGCGGGGTGAGTCCATACCTGGGGTAGCCTCTCTTTGATGACCTCGAGGTTCACGCGGCCTTCCCCTGGCCGTGCTGGTCGCGGGCCTCGCGCGGGGTGAGGAATCCCAGCTTCTCGACGCGCCACTGCTGGTTGTAGCGCTTGACGAAGGCAGCCACGGCCTGGCGCACCTCCTCGAGGGTGTGGAAGACGCGGCCATGAATGATCTGTTCCTTGAGAGTCCGGATGAAACGCTCGGCCACTCCGTTGGTCTGCGGCTGTTCGACGAAGGCGAAGCTGGGCGTGATGCCCCAGAAACGCAGCTGGTTGAGGAAGTGGTCCGAGAGGTACTGCGTCCCGTGGTCCATGCGCAGCTCGAGGCCACGAGCCACACCCGCCTCGACCGAGCCGAAGAGCTGCGTCAGCCCCATGGCGATGGGCTGGAGGGCCTCGTAGCGCGTCCCCTTCTTGCACACGTGGTAACCGACGCACTCGCTGTTGAAGTGCTCGACGCCGACGAAGATCCAGCCCCAGCCGTCCTTTGCCGTGAGAACTCTCGCCCCGTCCGTCCCCCACATCAGGTTGGGCGCATCGGTTGTGATCGTCCCCTCGTGGAGCAGCCCCTCGCCCTGGCGTACCCGACGCGGCGACAGCAGGTGGTGCTCACGCATGATCCGCAGCACCCGCTTGCGCGACACGCGCACCTGGCGCAGCACCTTGAGCCGCGCCCAGACCTTGCGATGTCCTTCTCCTACGAACGGCGAGGCCGCCAGGTCCTCTCGGATCAGCCGCAACAGCTCCTCGCACACCCGCTCCACCCCGTAGGCCCGGCCTGTCGCAGGGGAGATCGCCGCACTCATCGCCGCGACCTCCCGAAGGCCAAAGGGCGGGCCGCCCCGATCTTCTTCCGCAACAGCTCGTTCTCCATGCTGAGCTCGCCCACCCGCTTGACCGCCGCGTCCAGCTCCACCTTCAGCGGGTCGCCGTTGCGCTCCCGCAGCGACTCGTCGATCCCGGCCATGGCTTGATCACGCCAGCGCTGCAGCCGGTGCATCTCCACGGACAGCTCACGAGACAGCGCTTCGAGTGACTCCCCGCGCAGCAGCCGCAGTGCGACCTCCCGCTTGCGCACCACGCTTCAACGCTGCCCGGGACCCAAGGCGCCCACCACCGCGCCGCCGGTGGGCGAAACTCCGGCCGCCCTCCGGGCTCCCTCCGTCTCGCCCACCCCCTTCTTCCTCTCAGACCTCTTGCGCCTGACCTGCTTCATCGATCGAGTCTCCTTGAACAAGATGACTTTCCCTAGTTTCGTGTCCAAGAAAACCGGGTCCGCTTTAGTGACTCCTCACGTCGCCTGGTACAGCGAGCAATCGATGGGCGGGCTACAGCGCGGCGCTCCAAACGAGGTTCGACGCGTGCTCGAAGGCGAGTGGCCAGTCAACGTCGTCAATCGTGCCGTCAAAGACGACAACCGCGCGGGCTTGTAGCGAAGAGAGGACCTGACCCGTCTGCTTGCCGTGATTCGGACGAAGGGCTAGGCACTCCCGGCCCGCGAGCGGGTGCTGGAGATGCAAGCATCTTCCGCAAATCACGCCGTCAGTGACAGCGGCACGGTGGTGTTGATAGTTTTGCTGGACGGGGGATAGCCAGTGACCAGACGACGAAGGCTCGGCACCGGCAAGCCCTATGACAAGACCGCGGCCGACGACCTGATCGCGCAGATCCGCAGAGACCGGACGGCGTCGGGCAACTACCGGGAGCGTTCGCTCAAGATCCACGGCCTCGTCTGTGTCAAGTGCGCCAGGGACTTCTCCGACCAGGACAGGCGTCTCCTGACCGTGCATCACAAGGACGGGAACCACAACAACAACCCTCCCGACGGATCGAATTGGGAAAACCTCTGCGTGTACTGTCACGAGGACGAGCACAGCCGCAAGGTGCGCGAGGGCCAGCGCACCACCGAAGAGTAGGCGGGGCGGCCACCGCCTCCGCGACGTCGTGTTCCGCGGGAGCCGTCCAAGCGGGGCCGCGCCGTGCCCCCGGCGCGGGTCAATGCCCGGGTGGCGGAGCCCTTGCCGAGGAGTCGGGCCGCCCCTCACGCCAACTTCACCGGCTGGGTGTGACACCCGCCCAAACCGTCACACCGACGGCCCTCTGACACCCCTTTCCGTTAGGGCGGTTCCTCCAACTGTCACACTCCGCCAACCTCGCCGAACCCGCGTGCTCAGGATGGGCTTCATGGAGGGCGCGATGAAGAGATCAACCGTCGTTGTCGTGATGATCGCGATGCTGATAGGTCTCGTCGCCCCAAGAAGGAGGAGTCTCATGAAACACGCGACCCGTCGTCGGCCGAAGCGATCCCGTCTACGGGTGTTCTCGCTGCCATTCGTCGCGCCCCTGGTTCTGGTTCTGTCGGGTTGCGGCGATGGGAATAGCACAGTCCCGACCTCGGTGGTGACGCCGACACCGACACCGGCACCGGCACCGGCACCCGTTACAAGGGTGGTAGCGGAGGGACCATTCTCTGGCCTTGGGGTGAGGCAGTTGATGACTCTCCGTTCGTTCACGACGACCGCCACGGGGACCCTGGACGTGACGGTGGACTGGACGTTCGCCTCGAACGATGTCGACATCTACCTCACTCAGGGTGAACAGGCGTGCACGATCGCGCAGTTCAATGCCAGGCAATACGAGTTCCTCGCTTCGTCAGAGAGCTTCACGGCCAAGCCTGAGAAAGTGTCAGCACCCGGTGCGGCCGCCGGACCCTACAGGCTCTACATCGGCAACCGGGGTCCCACCCAGGAGGCGGTCTCCTACCAGGTCGTTCTCACGACCGGTGGGGGAGCCTCGTCGGCTTCCTCTGTGAATGCAGCTGGACAATTTTCCCAGTAGCCGGTGCACATGGCGGAGGACAAGTGTCCTCACAGGCGTCCTCAAAGTCCGTCTGTGAAAATTTGTTCTTCGTCACAAGTGCTGACCAATCAACAGTGTGACGCCCCCTCCGGAGTGGCAAGGGCCTTGCTGTATGTCTACCCCGGTAGCGGCTGGAACGGGGGTGTTCCGGCCCGACAGGAGGAATCGTGAAGATAAACATGACGCACCTACGACGGCTCGGTCTGTTGGGCCTCGCGGCCGGTCTCATGGTCGGAGCCTCTCCGGTGCAGGCTGACGACGCGGACGTAAAGCGGCGCATCGAGCAACGGCTCGAGAAGAAGAAGCTCGGCGAGAACGCCGCCATCGAGGTCACGGTCGAGCAGGGAAACGCCGTTCTGATCGGAGTTGCCACCACCGTCTACGACCGCAACCGGGCGGGAGAAGCCGCCCGTAAAGAAGTCGAGGGCGTGGACAACCGGATCCAGGTCCATCCAGAGGGCGAGCATACGGACGCGGAGATCATCGCGGCGACCCGGAAGGCGATCCTTCGCTACCCGAGCTACTCCATCTTCGACAACGTTTCGTTCGCGGTGGAGAACGGCCAGGTGCTGCTGATGGGCTCGACATATCAGCCGTGGCATAGGAAGGAGATCGAGAAGCAGGTATCCAAGGTCGAAGGGATTCGCCAACTGCATAGCGAGATCACAGTTCAGTCGGTGTCGATCTTCGACGAGCGCCTCAGGCAGCAGCTCGCCAACCGCATCTACGGCGATCCGCGCTTCATCCAGTACGCCCACCGGGCCCACCCGCCCATCAAGATCATCGTGAACAAGGGGAAGGTGGTCCTCGCCGGGTACGTGTCGAGCCCAGTGGAACAGGCGCTTCTCGGTCACATCGCCCGGAGTTCCCTGAACTTCGGCGTCGACAATCAGCTGAGGGTCGACGGCGAGCCGACGGAGGAGAGACTCAGCGGATCTCCCACTAGCTGAATCCCAGGGGGCGGGTGGATCTCAGCACACCCGCCCTCAGCCGTCCTTCTTCACTCGCTCCAACTCGGCCTGCTCCGCGAGCACTGCCGGGTGCTTTTCAGGTGGTCCCTGCTGTGGACCAGCCAGTGGCTCGAACTTCGCGATGTAGCCTTCATGAATGGCTCGCCACTCACCGAGGACGAAGGGCGCGGGCGCGGCATCTGCCAGCACGAAATCCAGGTTCGCCAGGCACCACTCCCAGCCCGCCGAGTTTCGCGCCGCGATCGACCCGTCGTTGAAGCTCTCCGAGAATACGAGCCGACAGCCGTCTCCCTCCGCGAACAGCTCACACCGCAACATGCTCTCGCCCCACCGGTACTCGAGCAGCCGCGGCGGCTCGACCGAGAGCACTTCCCCCTGGAGGTCCGACTCCTCGAGGCCCTCGCCTTGGCCATCTTCGAACACGAAGCGCAGCTTCGCCCCCACCTTCCATTCCCCGACCACATCGCTTGGGAACCACTGTTTCAGTGCTTCCCGTTCCGTGAGCACACGCCAGACCTTCTCCGGCGAGTGAGCCAGTTGCCGTTCCAACCGCACCGTGAATCGGGGGCCGTCCTTTCTCGAGCGAGGCTTCCATTTTCAATCCTCCATCGAATCCAGGGTTCTTTCCATCGCATCCAGGCGGTTCTCCCAGAAGGCCCGGTAAGGCGCCAGCCACTCATCGACCTCACGGAGTCCATCGGGGCGCAGCCGGTAGATTCTTCGTTGCGCGTCCACGCGCACCGATGCCAGCCCCGCCTCCCGCAATACTCGTAGTTGCTTCGAGACCGCCGGCTGGCTCAGCTTCAGCCGCTCCACCAGCTCCCCGACGGACCGCTCCCTCGCTCGAAGCTCGTCGAGCAGGCGCCGCCTCGTCGGGTCTGCCAGCAACTCGAATGACTTTGCCATCCCCATTAATATACTCTTTTTGGCATATAACTGTAAAGATATATATCTCGAGCAGGAAATCACCCTGGAATAAAGGAGGCCTGAGGCCGCCCGAGGGACCCCCACAAACCACTCCCGGAAGCCGTGGCCTGAAGGAAGCACGAGCAGGAAAAGAATGAGCTGGTGGGTTCGACCTCGCGGCTCGCCTCGGCCTACGGCCTCCGCTCGGCGCCGATTCCCGACCCGATTGCGACGCGACCCAGCCTTCACTCGCGAAGCAGAATCCGCCCCGGTCGATTCCCTGGACAATCTGCATATGGCGCTTGCAGTCGGAACCCGCCTCGGTGTTTTCGAGATCCTCGGCCCGCTACGAGCAAGGCACTGGCGTCGTCATGGGAACGCGCCCTACATGACGCGCGAGCAGGCTCGGGGTGAGCGCGCAGAGCGCAAGGCGGACGTCTGGGCCTTCGGCGGAATGTCTACGAGCCGCTGACCGGAAGCAGCGCTTTCGGTGGACCGACCGCTTCAGACGCCATCGCCGCAGTCTTGGAGAGGGAACCGCGCTGGGAGGCTTTGCCTGATTGTGACTCTACCCCTTCCTTGCGGTCGGACTCGCGTACGGACTGGTTGCAAGAACGTCGGAGGGGTCTGGCGGCCGGTGGAGGCGTGGCATCGTCCAATTGCTCGACCAGCGCTCAGTCGGGCTCGCACTCTCGCAGCGAATGCGGCTTTGTGTTGAAAACCGGCGGCCGCCCCGATATGTTGGGCCCGTTCGACGGCCACAGTTCCGATCCCGCGGGTTGCTTCCTCAGAGCCGCCAGCGGGCTCCTCGAGAAAAATCAATGGATGTCTCCTCCTGCGACGTTCTGATCGTGGGCGGCGGCGGCGCTGGGCTGCGCGCCGCCATCGCCGTGGCCGAGACGAACCCCAAGCTGCGCGTGGCGGTGATCTCCAAGGTTTACCCGATGCGCAGCCACACCGTGTCTGCGGAGGGAGGTGCGGCCGCCGTCATCAAGGCAACGGACAGCCTCGACGACCACGCCTACGACACGATCTCCGGGAGCGACTGGCTCGCGGACCAGGACGCCGTGGAGGCGTTCGTCAACGAAGCCCCCCACGAGATGCTGCAGCTGGAGCACTGGGGGTGCCCTTGGAGCCGCGAGCCCGACGGCCACGTTGCCGTGCGCCCGTTCGGGGGCATGAAGATCCAGCGCACCTGGTTCGCGGCGGACAAGACCGGCTTCCACATGCTCCACGCGCTGTTCCAGACCTCTCTCAAATACGACGCCGTCGAGAGGTACGACGAGTACTTCGTCTCCAAGCTGCTCGTCGATGACGGCCGCTGCCAGGGCGTGGTGGCAATCGAGCTCGCGACGGGCAAGGTCCTGGCGATCACCGCCAAGGCCGTGATTCTGTCCACGGGAGGCTGCGGCAAGATCTTCCCGTTCACCACGAACGCGAACATCAAGAACGGCGACGGGATGGCACTCGCCTACCGGGCCGGCGCGCCCGTCAAGGACATGGAGTTCGTGCAGTACCATCCGACGGGACTGCCATTCACAGGGATCCTGATCACCGAAGCCTCGCGGGCCGAGGGCGGGTGGCTTCTCAACAAGGACGGATATCGCTACCTCCAGGACTACGACCTGGGCAAGCCGGAGCCGAAGCCGGTCCTGCGCTCGATGGAGCTGGGCCCGCGCGATCGACTGTCCCAGGCCTTCGTCAAGGAGCAGGAGAACGGGCGGACGCTCGAGGGGCCCTACGGTCACTACGTCCACCTCGACATCCGCCACCTGGGGGCCAAGCTGATCGACAAGAAGCTCCCCTTTGTACGGGAGCTCTGCCTCAAGTACGTGAACATCGATCCCGTCGAGGAGATGATTCCGGTACGCCCGGTGGTTCACTACATGATGGGGGGCGTCTCCACGGACATCAACGGGGCGACTCCCGTGCCGGGCCTCTTCGCGGCGGGCGAGGTCGCTTGCGTCAGCATCAACGGAGCCAACCGGCTGGGCTCGAATTCGCTGACGGAGCTGCTCGTCTACGGAGCCCGGGCGGGTCGGGCGGCCGCCGCCTTCGCCGCGGATGCCGAGATCTCCTCGAGCGGTTCTCTGCTGCTCGGCGCCCACGACGAGCAGAAACGCCTGGAGCGAGACTTCCTCGAAAAGTCCGGAGGCAAGGAACGAATCGCGACGCTGCGCCAGGAGATGCACGATGTGATGGAGAGCAGTGCCGGCATCTATCGAACCGGCTCGGTGCTGCAGCAGGGGGCCGAGAAGCTGCAGGAGCTGCAGGAGAGGTTCAAGGATGTCTCCATGGACGATCACAGCTACACGTTCAACACTGAGCTGACTGCGGCCCTGGAGCTCTCCTACATGCTCGACCTCGCCCAGACCATCGTTCAATCGGCGCTCGCACGATGCGAATCGAGGGGTTCGCACCAGCGCACCGACCACCCGGACCGGGATGACGAGCGATACCTGAGCCACTCCCTGGCCTTCCGCGGCGAGAATGGCACTCCCCGGATCGAGTATCTGCCGGTCACCATCACGCGCTGGCCCCCGGGCGAGCGCGTCTACGGGAGGTAGCATGCCATCGACCGTCGCGCTCACGGTGACGCGCTACCGCCCGGAGCAGGAGTCAGAGCCTACCGAGCAGACTTACGAGGTGCCGTTTCGTAAGGACTGGGTGGTGCTCGACGCGCTCAACTACATCAAGGACCAGTTGGATGGCTCGCTCTCCTTCCGCTGGTCCTGTCGGATGGGCGTCTGCGGGAGCTGTGGGATGGCCGTGAACGGGGAGCCGAAGCTCACCTGCGCCGCCTTCCTCACGGACTACCCGTCCGGCCCCATCCGCGTGGAGCCGCTCTCGTACTTCCCGGTGATGCGGGACCTGATAGTCGACATCACGGACTTCATGCACAAGCTCAAGAAGGTCAAGCCGTGGATCGTGAGGCGCGAGGAGAAACCCCTGGACGAGGGCGAGTACCTCCAGACTCCCGAGCAGCTCGACGCGTACAAACCGTTCAGCATGTGCATCAATTGCATGCTGTGCTACTCGGCCTGCCCGATCTACGGGCTGGAGCCCACCTTCATCGGTCCTGCCGCGGTCGCCCTGGCACAGCGCTACAACATGGACAATCGGGACGAGGGGGCGGCCGAGCGCCTGAATATCCTCTCGGGCTCCGACGGCATGTGGCAGTGCACGTTCGTGGGCGAGTGCACGAAGGTCTGTCCTAAGAGCGTCGATCCCGCTGGAGCCATTCAGCAGTACAAGCTGACGAGCGCGCTGCACTGGATGAAGACGCTGCTGCCTTGGGGGACCAGGTGAGCGGGGGAGCCCAGTACCGCGAGTACCACCCGAAGTGGTATCGCCGCCGCGTCTCGGTCTGGTGGTGGCTGCAGAGCCGGCAGTACACCGGTTTCGTCCTGCGCGAGCTCACCAGCGTCTTCGTGGCCTTCTTTGCTGTGATCCTGCTCTGGCAGGTCCGCGCCGTTGCTACAGGGCCCGAGGCCTACGCGCAGTTTCTCGGCCGGCTCGGGACCCCGCCGCTACTCGTCCTTCACTCCATCGCCTTTGTCTTCGTGCTGTTTCACTCCATCACGTGGTTCAACCTGGCCCCCAAGGCGATGGTGGTGCGACTGCGCGGTCGTCGGGTCCCGGACTGGGCGATCAGCGGGGGGAACTACGCGGCCTGGCTGTTTCTCTCGGCCGCCGTGGCCTTCCTGATTCTGCGAGGATAGGTGGCCCGGCCAATCACGCCGTTTCTTTGGCTCCTGTTCAGCGCCGGGGGGACGATCGCAGCCCTGCTCTTCCCGATTCACCTCTTCCTGACCGGTCTGGCCTTTCCCCTCGGGTGGCTCGAGGCCCCATCCCACGAGTCGCTCCACGGCCTGCTTGCTCACCCGGTCACGCGGCTGTATCTGTTCGTCGTCATCTCGCTGCCGCTCTTCCATTGGGCCCATCGTTTCCGTTACACGCTCTACGACGGCCTCCAGCTCAAGCACCTCACGGAGCTGATCGCCGTGCTCTGCTACGGCGCAGCCCTGGTCGGCTCGGCGCTGACCGCCTTGGTCTTGTGGCGTCTCGCTTAGACTCCTGGCCCGATCTGAATAGGGGGGAGCAATGGTGGATCTGAAGACCCTGTCCCAGGAAGGTGTCCAGCTTGCGCTGGAGAAGGCGCACCGCTATCGGTTGCTCAACGAGCCCAGTGACGCGGAGAGCATCTGCCTCGACGTGTTGGCAGTCGAGTCCGACAACAAGGAGGCCCTGGTCAGCCTGCTCCTCGCGCTTACGGATCAGATCGAAGACCGCTCCGACGCGGTGGTCAAGGCGCGCGAGGTGCTTCCTCGTCTGACGAGCGAGTACGAGCGCGCGTACTACGCGGGAATCATCGAGGAGCGGCGCGGCAAGGCCCAGCTCAAGCGGGGCGCGCCCGGCGTCGGCCCGGTTGTGTACGACTCGCTCCAGCAGGCGATGGCTTTCTACGAAAAGGCCGAGTCGATGCGGCCCCCCGGAAACGACGACGCCATCCTGCGCTGGAACGCTTGTGCGAGGATCATCGAGCGACACGATTCGATCGTTCCGGTGGTCGAGGATTACGTCGACCCCCCGTTCGAGTAGACCACCAGAACACCATGTACATCCGTTACCACCTCGCCCTGGCCGAAGAAGGCGCGGGCAACAGCGCGGAGGCCAAGAAGCTGTTCAGGGAGGTCTCCGAGTGGAACTTCAACTCGGTGGGCTTCGCTCTGGTCCGCGAGGATGCTGCCGCGAAGGCGGGCGCTTAGCGATCGACGCGTCGTAACGCGGCTTTGCGACAACCCGCGGGGGGGCGCCCGCCTCCCCGCGGTGCCTCGATGACGTCCGCGTGTCGAGCAAGCCCGGGACCGAGCTCCGAAGGCGGCGCGGGCCCGCTCACTGCCGACTGCGGTCCTCAGGGTAGAGTCCCCTTGAGACGTGTCTTTCAATCAACGCTCCGCTAGCGCCCCGCCGGGTACCGCGGCCCGCGGCGAAGGAGTCGTCACGGTCGTCGTGGCCGCCTACGGGCGTCCACAGGTTCTCAACAAGACCCTCCAGACCGTCTATCGGCAGACGCGGGAGCAGTGGCGGGTGCTGATCGTTGCCGACTGTTGTCCGCCCGCGTTCGTCTCGCAGATCGACCTGTCCGACGAGAGGGTCAGGCTCATCAACCTGCCGACGCGATGCGGTAACCAGTACGGCCCCAACTCTGTCGGGATCCACCTGGCGGAGACCGGATACGTGGCGTTTCTCAATCACGACGACGCGTGGCTGGCGGATCATCTCGAGATCGCCGTCCACGCCCTTCGAGAAAATCGAGCGGACTTCTTTCTGGGCACCGCAGCCTTCTGCCATCCGAGGAATCAGGCGGAGTGGTCCCACCGCGAAGGCCGCCTGGTCTTCTCGGAGCTCAACGGGGCGCGACGGATCTGGCGCTGCATGGTCGGGCCCAGCCCCCTCTTCGAGCCTGCCAGCTCGTGGGTGCTCTCGACACCGCTCGCTAAGCGGGTCGGTTCGTGGCAGCCGCCCGATTCTGCCTACGGGTCGCCGTTGCTGGATTGGCTGCGTCGCGCCGCTCGGGCTGGCGCGGCCTTCTGTTTTTCGGACGAGGTGACGGTACTGAAGCTCAACCTTCATCACGACCGGGACCCGAAGACTCCGATCTACGAACAGGAAGACGCACTCCTTCGCTATCTCGATTTCTACATCGATAACCCGCCAGGAGTCGGGCGCGAGCGCATTGGCAGCGACGTCGCAATGGCCACGAATCGGGACTTGCTGGTCCGGCCCGAGCTGCTACGGCCATCCGAGATGACCCAGAGCGAGCTCGACATCGTTTCGTCGTACCGCGCCTATCTCGCCGGCGGGCCCTCCCCGATAGACCGACCGGCACCCGCAGAGCTGGACGGCTTCGGAGATTTCGCGCGCGAGACGCTGGCGAAGAGGACTGGAGAGCGCCTCGACCGATTCATCACGCCGGAGGAACTGATCCGGCAACTCACGCCAACCGGGGCGGGCCAATAGATAAAGCGGACCCGGTTTTCTTGGACACGAAACTAGGGAAAGTCATCTTGTTCAAGGAGACTCGATCGATGAAGCAGGTCAGGCGCAAGAGGTCTGAGAGGAAGAAGGGGGTGGGCGACCGGAGTTTCGCCCACCGGCGGCGCGGTGGTGGGCGCCTTGGGTCCCGGGCAGCGTTCGAGCGTGGTGCGCAAGCGGGAGGTCGCACTGCGGCTGCTGCGCGGGGAGTCACTCGAAGCGCTGTCTCGTGAGCTGTCCGTGGAGATGCACCGGCTGCAGCGCTGGCGTGATCAAGCCATGGCCGGGATCGACGAGTCGCTGCGGGAGCGCAATGGCGACCCGCTGAAGGTGGAGCTGGACGCGGCGGTCAAGCGGGTGGGCGAGCTCAGCATGGAGAACGAGCTGTTGCGGAAGAAGATCGGGGCGGCCCGCCCTTTGGCCTTCGGGAGGTCGCGGCGATGAGTGCGGCGATCTCCCCTGCGACAGGCCGGGCCTACGGGGTGGAGCGGGTGTGCCGGGTGTGGAAGCTGGCCCGCTCGAGCTACTACTCCCAGCTCGGCGAGGCGGCTCCCGAGATGGTCCGCGCTGGCCGACGTGGTCCCAAGCCCAAGGTGTCTGACGAGGAGCTGTTGCGGCTGATCCGAGAGGACCTGGCGGCCTCGCCGTTCGTAGGAGAAGGACATCGCAAGGTCTGGGCGCGGCTCAAGGTGCTGCGCCAGGTGCGCGTGTCGCGCAAGCGGGTGCTGCGGATCATGCGTGAGCACCACCTGCTGTCGCCGCGTCGGGTACGCCAGGGCGAGGGGCTGCTCCACGAGGGGACGATCACAACCGATGCGCCCAACCTGATGTGGGGGACGGACGGGGCGAGAGTTCTCACGGCAAAGGACGGCTGGGGCTAGATCTTCGTCGGCGTCGAGCACTTCAACAGCGAGTGCGTCGGCTACCACGTGTGCAAGAAGGGGACGCGCTACGAGGCCCTCCAGCCCATCGCCATGGGGCTGACGCAGCTCTTCGGCTCGGTCGAGGCGGGTGTGGCTCGTGGCCTCGAGCTGCGCATGGACCACGGGACGCAGTACCTCTCGGACCACTTCCTCAACCAGCTGCGTTTCTGGGGCATCACGCCCAGCTTCGCCTTCGTCGAACAGCCGCAGACCAACGGAGTGGCCGAGCGTTTCATCCGGACTCTCAAGGAACAGATCATTCATGGCCGCGTCTTCCACACCCTCGAGGAGGTGCGCCAGGCCGTGGCTGCCTTCGTCAAGCGCTACAACCAGCAGTGGCGCGTCGAGAAGCTGGGATTCCTCACCCCGCGCGAGGCCCGCGACCAGCACGGCCAGGGGAAGGCCGCGTGAACCTCGAGGTCATCAAAGAGGGGCTACCCCAGGTATGGACTCACCCCGCCGCGTCGATCCTGGGGCATCCTCGTGCGTCGTTTTCGGGATCGTCTGCCAAACGAACCCGAGATCGTCAAACTGGTGTCCAAGAAACCGGGCGCGGTACAGGCGGGCCAATAGATGGTCGCGGCCGTGGAACGGGTCAGCCTCGACCAGTGCCTGGAGTGGAGTGTGGGCCCGTCGCGGATCCATCACGCGACGGGACGGTACTTTTCGATTCTATGCCTCGAGCAGGATGGCGGTGAAACGCTGCTGATCGACCAACCCGAGATCGGGATCCGCGGGTCCACGGTGGAAGGGCCACTCCATTCATCGAGGCCTTCGTTCCTGGTGACGGGTTGCTGACCGATGTCCTGCACTCCGAGCAGGGAGATCGGTTTCTCAGCAAATTCAATCGCAACGCCAAGCTTCTGTGGCCCGAGCCGATCGAGCCTCCGACGGATGGCGGCCAGTTCTCGTGGCGCGCAGTCGATGAGCTCAAGGATGGCCTGCTGAGCAGCCATCGAGTCAACAGCGACGCGCGCTCCGTGATCGCGTCGGGAGCGTGGTACCTGCTTGCAGAGTCACCCGACCAGCTCTTTCTGACGGGCAGGCTCCCGTCGGACGTAGCGAGCGCTCTTCATCGATCGCATGGCGAGGTGTCGGCGACGCGCCTCGCGGCCACCCAGGGTCTTCTGGCGGACATGCGGAAGAAACACCCGATCGAGCGGCTGCCGGTTCCACTCGCGCGCATGCGGCGCCACACGATGAGCCCTTTGGGGATCTGCGACCTCGAAGGTCGGCCGGTCGTCGGGTATTTCGATGTCCACATGACCGATCGGGAGAGGGAGAGGTGGCAGCAGCCTCTGCTGGAGCGACCAGGGCTGGAACACTGCCTGCTTCTGTTTACGATCCGCGAAGGAGCCGCCTATTTCAAGGTCGGGGCCTACCCGGAGATCGGGTTCGTGGATCGGACCGAGATCGGTCCGAGTGCCCAAAGCGGGAACGGTCTCTTCAAGGCGGATGTCTCCGACTGCGAGCAGCTTCTCCAGCGAGCTGACGTCATCGCCCAGGTGGATCAGTCGGACGAGGGTGGCCGCTTTTTCCAGAATGTGAGCCGCTACACGTTGGCCCGCTGGCTGGGCGATGCCGAGGAGCTTGCTTCGGAGAACGGTGCATGGCTGAGCGCCGGGGAGTTGGAGTTGCTCAGCCTGAAGGGTGGGCTGATGACGAACGAGCTCCGAACACTCTTGTCGCTCCTCGTCGCGTTCGCGTAAGACGTCGGTGACGCGCGCTCTTCCTGGCCTATAGTGCCTTCGCTGCGACAGAAGGGGTCGCGTCTCTGACGAGGGGGGACTCATGCGGAGATTGTGGCTGGGATCGTTGGCGCTCTTGCTGGGCATCGGTGCCGTGTCCGTCGTTGCCCAGGATTGGACCTGGTACGAGTCCAAGGAATTCAACGTGAAGTTCGCCGTGCCCGACGATTGGAAGACGAGCGACGTCAAAGGCGAGGTTCCAGCGCTCGAGTCGCACGATCCGGACGAGACGGTGTACCTTCACGTGCTCTCGTACAAGGACTCGGAGATCGGGACCAGAGCGCTTCTCGATGCGGCTGCAGAGGCGCTCGACTTCTATATCGAAGGTGAGGCGAACGAAGAGGACATCGACGGCTTTCACGCCTGGGGTGGCCGACGCCACGGGCAACATCGAGGGCGTCGACATGCGGGTCTTCATCATGGCTGCCACGTACGGTCCCGACAACCACGTCGTCTATCTCATCACTCCGGAAGATCTGATCGATCTAAACGAGCGCGTGATGAACTACATCCTCGACAGCTTCACGCCCCTCGTGAAGTAGGGCGAGCGGGGCGATGCGGCTCGGGTGCGCTTCTCAGGCTGAGATGGGCCGTCTCCCGCTCCGCTGAGAGTTTCCGGGCGGCGGCTCAGTCACGCGAGGCTTCGTAGGCGCCGATATCGCAGACTGCGTTGCCATCTCCATCTCCATCTCCGTCGATCGGTCGCCCTGCGCCCGCATAGTCCGTCTCGGGACAAACGGCGCTATCCCCGGAATCGATGGCAGGAGATCCCGCCTGGAGCGAGAGGTCTCCGGCGACGGAGTCGCGGAGTGCCGGATCGACGAAGCCACCGGCGATGTCGTTGCCCGTGGCTGCTCGGTATGAGGAGAAGCCGGTGTAGGTCTGGTTCCGCCACTCCCAGTCGGAATCGTTGATCCCTGCCGGAGCGAAGTAGAGGTTGTAGTCGACCACGTTGCCCACGTTGGTTGCGAAGGGGTTGCCGATCAGCAGGTTCTGATCGTTCGCGATGATGATGTTGTTGGCGATGACGTTGTCGACTGTATCGAACGGGAGGAGGATCTCTCCGTTGCCCTGGCGCTGCGTGTCATTGTCGTCGAGGGTGTTGTTTACGATGCGGCAGCCGATCGTGCGACCGCGGCCCTCGTCGAACCCCCCGAGCGAGATCCCGCGATCCGGTTCTGTAGGACCAGGTTGTTGCGCACGACGACCGCGGCCGTCTCCTTTCCGGCGTGCTCGCTCGCCAGCTCGATCCCGATGTCGGCTGCGGTGATCCGATTCCGCTCGATGACGATGTCGCGACCGCCGTCGACGTAGATGCCGGCCGCACTGTACTCGTTCCCGTACGCCGGATTGCCGAAAGACGAGACGTTCCGGATCGTGTTGCCAGAAACGACGACGCCTCGCGCCTGATCGAGCGCAGGTTCGGCCGCGGTTTCCTCGAAGCCGATCAAGTCGATTGCGATGTTGTCGACGTCGTGAATCTGGTTGTTCGAGACCGTGAAGCCCTCGACGTTGCCGTTCAAGACGAGCGCTTCGCTCGACCCGAGCGTCAGGTCGAACAGCTCGTTCCCTTCGATCAGCCGGTCATGGATCGCTTCGTCCGCGGTGCCGTAGACGGCGATTCCGTGGGCGTTGGCGTCCGCGGCGCCAGCGGTCGAAGCGATGGCGTGGATGCGGTCGCCTATCAGTTGCACGTGGTGGGCGCTGCCCGTGACGTGAATCCCGGTTGGAGTCGAGTCGGGAGCGCTGTTTGTGAGCCCTCGCAGCTCGAGCCCCTCGATGCGGATGAAGCTCCGATCAGATATCTCGATGAGACCCACGCTTCCGCTGGGTACGCTGAGTCCCGCGCCTTCCACGGTGGCGGTCTCTCCCTCGAAGCTCCGGAACGTGGTGAATGCGCCATCTCCCGAGCCCGACACGTTGACCGTGACCTGCTCGTTGTAGACGCCTTCCCGGATCTGAATCGTGCTGCCCGGCGCGGAAGCGTCCGCCGCCTTTGAATCGTTCGCCAGGGTTGCTCGATCGATCCCGGGCCCTCGTCGCTACCCTGGGGCGCGACATAGTAGGACTGCTGAGCCGTCGTCACTGCCGGAGCCAGCCCCATCACGACGATCGGCAGCCAGGCTCTTGCCATCGAAATCTCCCGAAGCTGAAGGGGCAACGACGTTACGATGGGACCGCTCGCCCCAGTCCCGCACGAGGAGACATGCCAGGCACGCGCGCCGAAGAAGCCCCATTGCATCGTGCCGCCGACCCGGTGAACGGCGACGCAGGCCCGTCGGGTGGCCGACGCGAGACCGCCTCGCGGCTGGCCCTCGCAGCAGCGGTTGCGGCCTCGTTGCTGTTGTCGGGGCTGAAATGGCGGGCCGATCCCGATCGCACGAACGGGATCTACTACCAGGGGACCACGTCGGAGCGCCTGATGCAGACAGTCTCGGCGCTCGATCTGGCTCGCGAGCCGGTGCTGTCACTCTGGTACCTGCACATTCAGCCACCCTTGTTCGACGCGATCCGGATGCTCGCAGCCATCGGCTTCGATGGGCACCCGAAGCAGCAGTACGACGAGCTGAACCTGCACGTCGACCGCTGGCTCTACCGTGCCTGGGCCCTCGTCTACGCGCTGATTGTCGGGCTATCCGCTTATTGGCTGGGTCGCCTCACGTCGCCCTGGTTCGGTGCCGGGGCTGCGCTCGCCGTCTCGGCAGCGCACCCGGCGTCGGTCTTCTACGCGACGTTCCTGGACAGCACGCTCCTCGGCGCTGCGGCAACTCTGTGGATCAGCTTCGAGGTGTGGGCCGCGCGCGAGGATCAGGGCTCCATTCCAAGGCTGATCGCGGCGACCCTTTTCGCGTGCCTCGCACGGTCGCATTTTCAGTGGCCAATCGTGCTCGTCATCGCTACGGCACTGTGGTTGCGGAAGGTGCCGCGGCGTCGGGTGGCTACGTACCTGATCGTTGCCGGCGCGCTCGTGATGACGCTGCACTTGAAGCAGTACCGGTTGTTCGGATTGACGACGACATCGTCGTTCGCGGGCGAAAGCGGCTGCAGATCAATTCGTGCTCCCTGCGAGCCGCGGGCCGGCTCATCGTCGGTGCCCGACTCTCTGGATCCCTCGGCCGCACGGGTGCTCAACCGCGTCAAGAAGCGGGAGGGCTGGAAGAACTTCAACCACGTCCAGGGGCTCCGCGAGAGCTTTTCGATGCTGACCCAGTATCGCGAGCACCTCTCGAGCCAACCGATCGAAAAGACCGTTGGCGCCTACCGCGAGAACCTGACCATCTTTCTGGAGCCTTCGAGTTCCTACGCGAGGCACACGATCATGAAACGGTTGCCATGGCGCGTGGCGTACGACCGGGTCTTTTCGGGATGGGCGCTCGTGGGACTGACCGTGGTGGTCGTCGTGGTCTGGCTCTGGCCTCGTGGCACGCGTCTGGAACGGATGGGCCTGGCGCTGCCCGTCATCTACGTCGCGAGTATCAGCATCCTGTTCGAGTCCCGCGAAAACATGCGTTACAAGTTCTTCGTCGAGCCGGCGCTCGTCGTCGCGATAGCCGCGACCGTCCACCGACTGTGGTTGACCGGCCGGGCCCGAATCGCCTCGCGTCGATAAGGGCGTCCTGCTTGCCCTTCGAAGCTCAGGTGGGTCCAGCCCTCGCCACCGCTCGGAACTGATCCATCCACCCCTTGCCGTAATCGACCTCGGCGAGCAGCGCGTTGTGCGCCCGGCACATCAGCCGGATGTTGCCCGGACGGTGGTCGCCACCTCGACCGTAGGGGTCGTCGTGATGATGAAACTCCAGGTGTTTTCGGGCCCTGCACCGCCTGCCCTGAGCATCCACGAAGCTGCAGCGCCCGCTGTCCCGACCGTGCACGGTCCGCCGCACGGCCGCGGGGATGGTGCGTGAACCCGCCCGTGTGTCCGTCTGGGCCAGCGTCTTGCGCGGCTTCTTCGTCTTGCCGAAGCGCTTCGCCTCGAGCCGCTCCAGCTTCTCGCTGACGACCCGTTCGAGGACCGCCGCCAGGTCTCCGTCGCGCACCGATGCACTCATCAGGGCCTGGAGCCGCTCCAGCTTCCCGCGAAACTCGGCGCTCGCAGTGAACTGGACCTTGTAGCGTTCCGGTGCGAGCGGCTGGACCTCGGCCCGTCGAGCAGGCGCCGCCGCCCGCGGTGCCACTGGAACAGGGTCCGTTTTCTTGAGAAGACCCCCAACTGGGTCCGGACCCAGTTGGGGGGCCGCGCGTGTCGACAGCTTCCTCATGGTCGAGGGGACATCCGGCTGGGGCTGAAGCTCCGCCAGGAGCTCCTCGATCTCTCGCTTGGAGCGGTCAGTCGCCCGCTCGAGCAGCTCGCCTCTGTTCTCTGGAGTCAGATGAGGCACGAGCTTCCCGATCCCGCTCAGATGGATGCGTCCATCGGCGAGCATCACGAGGAGCTGTGGGTGCTCGCGGGCCGAACGGGCGACGCGGATGCGGAGATACGCGACGTCCTCGGAGAGATGAAGCCGCTCAGTGCAGTAGGCAAACATTGAAGACGTAGCCTCTCGTGCATAGAGCCTGCGCTCGTCGACCTCTGCTATGTGTAAAGCGGACCCGGTTTTCTTGGACACGAAACTAGGGAAAGTCATCTTGTTCAAGGAGACTCGATCGATGAAGCAGGTCAGGCGCAAGAGGTCTGAGAGGAAGAAGGGAGTGGGCGAGACGGAGGGAGCCCGGTGGGCGACCGGAGTTTCGCCCACCGGCGGCGCGGTGGTGGGCGCCTTGGGTCCCGGGCAGCGTTGGAGCGTGGTGCGCAAGCGGGAGGTCGCACTGCGGCTGCTGCGCGGGGAGTCACTCGAAGCGCTGTCTCGTGAGCTGTCCGTGGAGATGCACCGGCTGCAGCGCTGGCGTGATCAAGCCATGGCCGGGATCGACGAGTCGCTGCGGGAGCGCAATGGCGACCCGCTGAAGGTGGAGCTGGACGCGGCGGTCAAGCGGGTGGGCGAGCTCAGCATGGAGAACGAGCTGTTGCGGAAGAAGATCGGGGCGGCCCGCCCTTTGGCCTTCGGGAGGTCGCGGCGATGAGTGCGGCGATCTCCCCTGCGACAGGCCGGGCCTACGGGGTGGAGCGGGTGTGCCGGGTGTGGAAGCTGGCCCGCTCGAGCTACTACTCCCAGCTCGGCGAGGCGGCTCCCGAGATGGTCTGCGCTGGCCGACGTGGTCCCAAGCCCAAGGTGTCTGACGAGGAGCTGTTGCGGCTGATCCGAGAGGACCTGGCGGCCTCGCCGTTCGTAGGAGAAGGACATCGCAAGGTCTGGGCGCGGCTCAAGGTGCTGCGCCAGGTGCGCGTGTCGCGCAAGCGGGTGCTGCGGATCATGCGTGAGCACCACCTGCTGTCGCCGCGTCGGGTACGCCAGGGCGAGGGGCTGCTCCACGAGGGGACGATCACAACCGATGCGCCCAACCTGATGTGGGGGACGGACGGGGCGAGAGTTCTCACGGCAAAGGACGGCTGGGGCTGGATCTTCGTCGGCGTCGAGCACTTCAACAGCGAGTGCGTCGGCTACCACGTGTGCAAGAAGGGGACGCGCTACGAGGCCCTCCAGCCCATCGCCATGGGGCTGACGCAGCTCTTCGGCTCGGTCGAGGCGGGTGTGGCTCGTGGCCTCGAGCTGCGCATGGACCACGGGACGCAGTACCTCTCGGACCACTTCCTCAACCAGCTGCGTTTCTGGGGCATCACGCCCAGCTTCGCCTTCGTCGAACAGCCGCAGACCAACGGAGTGGCCGAGCGTTTCATCCGGACTCTCAAGGAACAGATCATTCATGGCCGCGTCTTCCACACCCTCGAGGAGGTGCGCCAGGCCGTGGCTGCCTTCGTCAAGCGCTACAACCAGCAGTGGCGCGTCGAGAAGCTGGGATTCCTCACCCCGCGCGAGGCCCGCGACCAGCACGGCCAGGGGAAGGCCGCGTGAACCTCGAGGTCATCAAAGAGGGGCTACCCCAGGTATGGACTCACCCCGCCGCGTCGATCCTGGGGCATCCTCGTGCGTCGTTTTCGGGATCGTCTGCCAAACGAACCCGAGATCGTCAAACTGGTGTCCAAGAAACCGGGCGCGGTACAACCTCTGCTATGTGGGCGATCAGCGCGGCTTCGACGCGACGGGAATCTCGAAGCAAGGCGGACAAGCGCCGCAGCAGATCGTCGTCCGAGAGTGTGGCGAGTGTGCTCGTGATCTTCATACATTCAATATAGGAAGTCCTTTTTCGAAGCTCCTGGATGGGCCGTGACGAACCAACGCCACCGCGATGTCTTCGCGAAAGAGATCGGATGTTTCGTGCACTTTCAAGCCGATTGCAGCACTACAAGGACACGTTGAGTTGGGTCGCCCGCGGACCGGCCGATCGGTGTCGAAAAGCTGTCAAGTAGAAAATGAAAAAACTTCTTGGGGGTCTCCATTTAACCGGAGGAGTCCAGGTTGGCAGTTCTCCACGGGCGGTTCGCTGGAGAGCGCTCCAGGCTCGGCGGGTGCCCGCGCGCCTGCGGCTGCGAGGGCGGCACTGCCCGGGGCCGCTGGGTGGCGATGAGGTCCTGGTAGCGCACCGGGTCGTGGGCGACGGCGAGCTCGAGCACTCGGTAGAACACCATCCCGCGGCTGCGGGAGGTGCGGCGGTTGAAGCGGAACGCGAACTCATTCAGGTAGCTGGCCAGGTGCGCGTCGTTTACCGAGCCCTGGTGGGTACCCAGCAACCACCGCTTGGCTAGCGAGGCGACCCGGTGCACTGCGGGCAGTAGCTCGCCGGGATCCTCCCCGCGGGTTCGGGCGGCCCGCTGGCTGCGCCGGTCGTGGACGTAGCCGAGCTTCTCCAGCCCGCGGTAGCCCTGCCAGCCGTCGGTGACGACCCTCGCGCCCGGCTCGACGTGAGCCGTTACAAAGGCGTGCAACGAGGCGGCCGACGCATCGGTCAGCGGCAGCATCCGGCACCGTCCGAATCCTCTCGGCTCCCGGACCTCCACCGCGATCCCGGTCAAAACCTTCTTGCCTTTGGCCCGGCCGCCGCGCAGCCCCGCCTCCTCACCGCCGATGTAGGTCTCATCTACCTGTACCATCCCGGCCAGCCGGTCCCGGCCCGGGCGCACCAGCACCGACCTCAGCCGATGGAGCATCGCCCACGCGGTCTGGTAGGAGCCGATCTCCAGCGTCCGCTTCAGGCTCAGCGCCGAGATCCCGTCCTTGCCGGTGGCGAACAGCCAGCAGGCGGTGAACCAAACCGTTAGCGGCGTGCGCGTCCGGTCAAAGATCGTGCCCGCTGTCACCGACGTACGGCCGCCGCACCCTGAGCACATGAAGCGACCGTCGCCCAGCCGCCAGCCCCCATCATGGCCGCAGTCCAAGCAGGCGAAGCTGGCGGGCCACCGCAGCCACTCCAGGTAGTCCAGGCAGTCCACATCGGTCCGGAACCAGGCCTGGAACTCGCCCACGGACCGCGGATAGTGCGTGCCAGCACGAGGGTGATCCACCGGCTCAGTTTACACCGGTTAAATGGATACCCCCGAAACTTCTAATTGACGATGACTCTTCTGTCATTCAAGACGAGGGGCGGGCAGATCCTTCGCTCGCCTCACTCGCGGAGCTCACTCAGGATGACGTTGGGGGGCAGCCCAAAGCGCCCCTCGGTTATGGCTCCTCTGCTTTGAAGACGAGGAGCTGGCGGATCCTTCAGTCGGGTTCTTTGAGGAGCTCCTTCAGGATGACGGAGGGGGCTGTGGTCGCTGTGGGCGCGACTAACGTGGCTAGCGGTCGCGTCCAAGAACCGGTGGGAAACCGTCGGCGGGCGTACCGGTTTTCCACGGGTCCGGCAGCGTCCATAGCCCAAAGCGCTCCTCGATGATGGCTCCTCGCCATCCAGGGACGAGGGACTCGCAGACGAACGTCAGCTGACGCCGGGTGGCTCGAGCAAGCTCGCGTCGGTGCCGGCGTCGCTGGGCGTCGTCGGAACGAGGCGTGCCTCACCGCTCTGGATCAGCGCGTAGCGCGTGGCGATCGGCCCGAACATCTCGTAGATCGCCACGGAAGCGAGCACGATCGCCGAAACGATCGGCGCGTGGTCCTCGAAGCGCCGCTCGATGCTGAGCGTCAAACCGACCGCGAGTCCGGCCTGGGCGAGTAGCGCGAAGCCAAGGAAGCGCTGCACGGCGGGAGGCAGCGAGAGGTGCCGCGCCGCCACGCGGGCGCCGACGAACTTGCCGAGCGCCCGGCCCAGGATGTAGATGGCTCCGAGCCAGCCGAGCGACCGCACGAGCGTCACGTCGAGGTCGGCTCCCGCGAGAACGAAGAAGATGGCGTAGAAGGGCGGGTCCGTGCCGGAAAGCGTAGCGAACAACCGACGGCTCCCCTTGGAGAGATTCGTCATCGTCGCGCCGACGGCCATGCTCGCGATCAATGTCGACAGGTCCATCATCCGCGCCGCGCCGACGCAGAGCAGGATCGAACCCGCCAGCAGGATGAGCATCTCTCCCGTCTCAGTGACCTGTGACGCCCACGCCGAGAGCACGACGCCGACGATGTAGCCGAGCGCAACGGAGCCCACGAGTTGCCAGACGAGCGGAAAGAGAGACGCGTATAGCGAATGGAGCAGATTCCCGGAGTCGAGCGCGGCCGTGAGGTCGATCGCCGATGCCACCAGGCTGTAGGCGACGATACAGAAGACGTTGTTGATCGCGATGATGCCGAGCAGGATCTCGGTGAGTGGGCCCGAGCTGTCTGTCTCGCGAATCACCATGAGGGTCGAGGCGGGCGCGGTCGCGATGGCCACCGCACCGAGCAGGAACGCCACTTGCCAGGGCTGCCCAAGGGCGAGCATGCCCACCGTCACGATGCTTGCCGCCAGCGCCGACTCTACGAGTGTGATGATCAGGAACTGTCGCCCGGTCCGCCGCAGGCGGTCCAACTCGAACACGGTGCCGATCGAGAAGAGCATGAGCCCGAGGGCGACCTCGCTGAGGATCTCCAGCGCCGTCAGGTTCTCCTGGCTCACCCAGCCGAGCACCGATGGGCCCAGCACGACGCCGGCGATGATGTAGCCCGTGACTTCGGGGATGCGGACGAACTTGACGAGGTGCCCAGCCAGCAGCGCCAGCAGCAGGATGAGCCCCAGCGAGGTGAGCGCGTTCATCTACTCGACGAGCAGGCCGACGATCCGGTCGCCTCTCTGAAGCTCCACGAACACGGGTTCGTCTCGCTTGCCCGAGAGCAGGCGACGCAGATGTGGAAGGTCGCGCGGCTCGGCGGAATCGATTCGGAGCAGTCGGTCGCCGGGCCGGATCCCCGCGGCCGCCTCGCGGCTCCCTGGTCGCACGGCCTCGATCGCGAAGCCGGCTGTTTGTGAGTCCCAGCTCAGCCCGTCAGCCGGTCCCTCGGGTGTGGCGGTCGACGCATCCGAGGTGTCGAGCGGGACGGCGATGGCCAACGTTCTGGACCCACGCCTCACCTCCAGCTCCGGCGGCTCCGGGGGAGGCTGAAGCAGAGGGGAGAGGTCTTCGCTCGACTCGACCGGCTGCTCGCCATGCTTCAGAATCACATCTCCGGGGCGGAGAGCCGCGCGGTCGGCCGGGTATCCGCGCCAGATCTCGTTGATGAGAAGCCCCGTGTCGGAGCGCAGATGCTCGGACTGCGCTGGTGTCAGCGGGCTGGCCTTCAGACCGAGGCGATTCCAGAGACGACCGTTGGTGCTCGAAGCCGCATGGAGCAACCCGAAGACGCTGCCCGTCGAGACCGCGATGGGTCGATCGTCACAGTCGAGGATGATGGCCACGAGACGGCCGTCGATGTCGAAGATGCCGCCTCCCAGCATGAGTCGGGACAAGGCGATGCTGGTCTGTACCTCTTCGAGGGAGCGCTCGCTGCAGGTCGTGAACGTCGACCCGATGAGGTTGCCCGGGGTGCCTCGAGCTCGTTGCGCCAGGCCGCCAGCAGCCACTGGCCGGGGGCGAGGTTTCCGGGGGCGGGCGCCGCCTCGGTCGCGGTAATGGGCTCCGGCTTGAGTAGCGACCCCACGACCAGAATCAGCGTGGCGGCGGCGAACAGCGCTGCTATGTAGCGGGGGCTCGGAGCCTCGTTTGGCACGAGCCATTCTAGAGCGGTGTGTCAGGCCGGGGGCGGCAGAGTCTGTCATACACGTCGGCCGCGTCGTGGTGCATTGTTAGACTGCCCGGCTAATGCGAGAGCCAAGAAGAGTCGGTGAGATCGCTCCCACCCAGGGTCGGGGTGGCGAGCTGCCGCGCCTGTTGCGCGAGCGGATCGTCATCATGGATGGCGCGATGGGCACCCGCGTGCAACAGCAGGAGCTGGGTGAGAAGGACTTTCGGGGCGATCGCTTCCGGCGTCACGAGCGAGACCTGAAGGGGAACTACGACGTCCTGTCGATCACCCACCCCGACCTGATCGAACAGATTCACACCGAGTACCTCGCCGCCGGCGCGGACATCGTCGAAACCAACACCTTCAGCGCCTCGGCGATCGCCCAGTCCGACTACGGGCTCGAAGGAGTCGCTGTCGAGATGAACGTGGCGGCGGCCCAGGCGGCGCGTCGCGCGGTCGATCGCGCAATGGCTAAGCAGGAGGGGAGGGTCGCGTGGGTGGCCGGGGCGATCGGACCGACCAACCGGACCGCTTCGATCTCCCGCGACGTCAACGATCCCGGCGCCCGAGGCGTCACCTTCGACGAGCTCGAGGCGTCCTACTACGATCAGGTCCGCGGCCTCCTCGATGGAGGCGTGGATCTGCTGCTGGTCGAGACGATCTTCGACACCCTCAACGCCAAGGCGGCGCTCCATGCGATTGACCGCCACTTCGAGGAGAGCGGCCGGCGAGTGCCCGCGATGGTCTCCTTCACGATCGTCGATCAGAGTGGCCGAACTCTCTCGGGCCAGACCCTCGAGGCCTTCTGGATCTCCGTCGAGCATTTCCCGATGCTCTCCGTCGGAATCAACTGCGCGCTGGGTGCCAAGCAGATGCGCCCTTACATCGAGGAGCTGTCTGGGCTCGCACCGCTGCCGCTCAGTTGCTACCCCAACGCCGGACTGCCGAACACTTTTGGCGGCTTCGACGAGACCCCGGAGATCACGGCGAGCCTGCTCCACGATTTCGCCTCGAACGGTTGGGTGAACCTGGTGGGTGGTTGCTGTGGAACCACGCCGGTGCACACGAAGGCCATCGCGGAGTCCGTGCGTGGCCTCAGGCCTCGCGAGATCCCGGAGGTGGCCGACTACTCGCGCTTCAGCGGGCTCGAGCCCTTCGTGATTCGTCCGGACTCGAACTTCGTCAACGTCGGCGAGCGCACCAATGTGACGGGCTCACCGCGCTTCTCGAAGCTGATTCTGGGCGGCGATTACGAGGCTGCGCTGGGCGTGGCCCGGCAGCAGGTCGACGGCGGGGCTCAGATGATCGACATCAACCTCGACGAGGGGATGCTCGACTCGGAGCAGACGATGGTGAAGTTTCTCGACCTCATCGCCTCGGAGCCCGACATCGCCCGCGTACCGATCGTGATCGACAGCTCCAGATGGGATGTTCTACGGGCCGGCCTCAAGCACGTCCAGGGCAAGGCGCTCGTCAACTCGCTGTCGCTCAAGGACGGCCAGGAGGAGTTCGAGCGGCGGGCCTGGGAGGTCCGTCGCTTCGGCGCCGGCGTCATCGTGATGGCCTTCGACGAGGAAGGGCAGGCCACCACGGTCGAGCGGCGCGTCGCTATCTGCGAGCGGGCCTACCGCATCCTCACCGAGCGGGTCGGGATGGTGCCGGAGGACATCGTCTTCGATCCGAACATCCTCACGGTGGCGACCGGGATCGAGGAGCACAACGACTACGCCAAGTCGTTCCTCGAGGCGACCCGCGAGATCAAGGAGCGCTGTCCGGGAGTCAAAGTCAGCGGCGGCCTCAGCAACCTGTCGTTCGCCTTCCGGGGCAACAATCTCGTTCGCGAGGCGATGCACACGGCGTTCCTCTACCACGCGATTCGTGCGGGCCTCGACATGGCGATCGTGAACCCGAGCCAGCTCGGCGTCTACGAGGAGATCCCGAAGGATCTGCTCGAGCTGGTCGAGGACGTCATTTTCAATCGGCGCGAAGAGGCGACCGAACGCCTCGTCGAATTCGCCGAGACTCCCCAGCAGCGCGACAAGGACGAGGTCGTCAAGGCCGAGTGGCGTGAGGGAAGCGTCGAAGAGCGGCTCACGCACGCCCTCGTCAAGGGGATCGTCGATCACATCGAGGCCGACACGGAGGAGGCGCGCCAGAAGCACGCGCGCCCGCTCCAGGTCATCGAAGGCCCGCTGATGGATGGGATGAACGTCGTCGGCGACCTTTTCGGGTCCGGCAAGATGTTCCTTCCCCAGGTCGTCAAGAGCGCTCGCGTCATGAAGAAGGCCGTGGCCTACCTCCAGCCGTTCCTCGAAGCGGACAAGCAGGAGGCGCAGGAGGCGGATGCCAAGATCGTGATGGCGACCGTGAAGGGCGACGTCCACGACATTGGCAAGAACATCGTGGGAGTCGTGCTCGGCTGCAACAACTACGAGGTGATCGACCTGGGCGTGATGGTCCCGTGCGAGACGATTCTCCAGACGGCGGAGAAGGTGGGCGCCGACATGATCGGCCTGTCGGGCCTCATCACGCCATCACTGGAGGAGATGGTCCACGTCGCTCGGGAGTTGGAACGGCAGGGCTCCCGCCGTGCGTTGCTGATCGGCGGCGCCACCACCTCGAAGGCGCATACGGCCGTGAAGATCGCGCCGGCGTACAGCCACCCGACCGTCCACGTGCTCGATGCGTCGAAGGCCGTCGGCGTGGTGGCACGCCTGAAAGACCCCGAGCAGAGGAAGCAGCTGGCGAGGGAGAACCGGGAGGAGCAGGAGAAGCTGCGCAAGCGCTATGAAGCGAGCAACGCGCGCGTCAAGCTGCTCAAGCTCGAACAAGCCCGGGCCCGGCGGCCCGACATCGACTGGGCGGGCTACCGGCCTCCGGTGCCGGAGGCGACAGGCGTGAGAGACCTGCAGTCCGTAGATCTCGGTGAGCTGGTGGAGCTGATCGATTGGACGCCCTTCTTCGCCACCTGGGAGCTGCGCGGAACCTACCCGCGCATCTTCGAGAACGAGGTGTGGGGGGACGAGGCGAAGGAGCTCTACGACGACGCCCGAGGCCTGCTCGACCGGATCATATCGGAGCGGCTGCTTCACGGGCGCGCCGCGTACGGGCTGTTCAGGGCCAACTCGGTCGGCGACGACATCACGGTCGCAGGCGCGGAAGACAGGCAGATCGCTACGCTCTACTGCCTTCGGCAGCAGGCCGAGCGGGGCGCGGGTGAGCCGAATCACGCGCTCTCGGACTACATCGCCCCAAAGGACACCGGGCTCGAAGATTACGTCGGTGCTTTCGTCGTGAGCAGCGGTACGGGCCTGCCCGAGCTGGTGGCCTCCTTCGAGCGTGATCACGACGACTACAACGCCATCATGGCCAAGGCCCTCGCGGATCGATTGGCGGAGGCGCTCGCCGAGTGGCTCCACAAGCGCGTCAGGGGGGAGTGGAGCTACGGCCGCGAGGAGAATCTGACGAAGGAAGAGCTGATTCGCGAGCGATATCGCGGGATCCGACCGGCTCCCGGCTACCCGGCTTGTCCCGACCACACCGAGAAGCGCACGATCTTCGACCTGCTGGACGCGGAGCGCCGGGTCGGCGTCGAGCTCACCGAGAGCTACGCGATGACCCCGCCCAGCTCGGTGTGCGGCCTCTACCTTTCCCATCCGTTGGCTCGCTATTTCCAGGTCGGCAGGCTCGGCCGCGATCAGGTTCTGGACTACAAGCGACGCAAAGGCGTTCCTCTGGATGAGATCGAGCGCTGGCTCGCGCCCAACCTCGGGTACGAGACGGGAGCCGAGTCGAGCGGGGCGGCGTAGAGTCAACCGGTGTGAACGTCGAGCTACAGTTTCCGGCCACTCCCGACAACGCTTCCCAGCACGCCGCTCTCGCGGTGGAGCTTGCGCAGCGGGAGTTCGACCTGTCACTGGATTACTCGCCCGGGAGCCTCGAGGCGCTGGATGGCCAGATCGACTGGATGAGAGAGCAGGGCCTGAGCGGGGAAGACGTTGCCGAATCGTTGTTCGCCCTGGGCTGCTACATGGGGGAAGTGCTGGTCCGGGGGCTGGGCGGTCGGTGGATCCCCACCTTGAGCTCGCGGCTGCGCGGCGTCTCGCCCTGGTCGATCGTCGTCGTGCTGCCTGGCGGCGCCACCTGGGACCCGATCGGAAAGACATTCAAGCGCCTCGAGCTGGGTGACTCCGAATTTCTACCCGCGTTCTATGCCGAGGCCGTCGCGAGCCTCCAGAGACCCGCAGGTTGAACGGAGAGGACGATCCGGTCGAGCTGCCGATCGACGGAACGCTGGATCTCCATGCGTTCTCGCCGCGGGATGTGGCCAGCGTCGTCGAGGAGTACCTCTACCAGTGTCGGGAGCGGGACCTCGTCGAAGTCCGGATCATTCACGGGCGAGGGAAAGGCGTGCAACGCGCGATGGTCAGACGATTATTGCGGACGATACCCGGCGTGCTGGACGTCGAGAACGCTCCACCCGGCGCCGGAGGCTTCGGTGCGACGCTCGTCCGACTCCAGAAAAAGTCCCCCGGCTGAAGAAAGCGGGCCGTCGCAAAAGCGGCTCCCAGAGCAGCGTTCGTCGACTTCGTTTGCGAAACGCCGCGCTAGAGCCGGGAAACTTTTTCTTGACAGCACACGCTGCGGATCAATAGATTCTGCCTCGCCCCTATCAACCGCACTCGGTGCTGGTCCTCATCAACAGAACAACAGGTTCGAGGAGTCGCCGCTGCTGCCCGTGTCTCTTCTAAACATCCAGTTTGGCTTCTACGACGACAGCGGGCTTCGCGACAGGGAGCGGATTCTCATCTTCTACTCCTTCGAGACCGAAGATCGTCTGACGCGCTCGGGAATCCTCCACTACCACGCCGAGGAGAAGCGCTTTCTGGGACCGTGCCACGATGCGGAGCTGACCTCGGCGGCTCTCGACTTCCTCTCCGAGCACGGAAGGCTGGCGACCGCCGCTCCGTAGCCTTTCGAAGCCCGCCCTGATCGGGCGCCTTAGACGTTTTACCCTATGAATTACTGGGGTTTCCTTGGATCCGGGCTCCGACGCGTGTGCTAGCATCACCACCCTTCGAGAGGTGTCGTGGAACTTCAAACAGGAGACAGAGTGGACGAGAACAAGAGCGTAAGAGAGATCGCGGCGGCCGACGGCAAGCTCGGAGTCCTACTGCCGGGTCTGGGCGCTGTCGCGACGACCTTCGTAGCCGGCGTCGAGGCGATCAGGCGCGGTCTCTCCAAGCCGATCGGCAGCCTCACGCAGACGGGGACCGTGCGGCTGGGCAAGCGCACCGACAACCGTAGCCCCGCCATTTCCGAGTTTGTCCCGATCGCCGGGCTCGATGATCTGGTCTTCGGTGGCTGGGACCTCTTCTCCGACAACGCCTACGAAGCGGCACGTAAGGCCGGAGTCTTGAGGGGCGAAGATCTCGAACCCTTGAAGGGCTTCCTCGAAGGCCTCAGCCCGTGGCCCGCGGTCTTCGACCCGGACTACGTCAAGAACCTCTCGGGCGAGCACGTCAAGAAGGGCACGCGGCGCGAGCTCGCGGACCAGGTCTCGGCCGACATCGCCTCCTTCAAGGAAAAGCACGGCCTCAGCCGGATGGTCATGGTTTGGTGCGGTTCGACCGAGGTCTACCGCGAGGCGACGGCAATCCATCAGAGCCTCGACGCGTTCGAGCAGGCGCTGGACGCCGACGATCATGACATCGCCCCGTCGATGATCTACGCCTACGCAGCGATCAAAGCCGGCATCCCCTACGCCAACGGGGCGCCGAACCTCTCCGCCGACATCCCAGCGCTGATGGAGCTGGCGAAGAAGACCGGCGCGCCGATCGGCGGCAAGGACTACAAGACGGGCCAGACGCTGATGAAGACGATCCTGGCGCCCGGCTTCAAGGCACGGCTGCTCGGCATCGACGGCTGGTTCTCGACGAACATCCTGGGCAATCGGGACGGTGAGGTGCTCGACGACCCCGAGGCGTTCAAGACCAAGGAGGTGTCGAAGCTCGGCGTGCTCGACCACATCCTGCAGCCCCAGTTGTATCCGGACCTCTACGGCGACATCGACCACGTCGTGCGCATCAACTACTATCCGCCGCGCGGCGACAACAAGGAGGGTTGGGACAACATCGACATCTTCGGCTGGCTCGGCTACAAGATGCAGATCAAGGTGAACTTCCTCTGCCGGGATTCGATCCTGGCGGCACCCATCGTCCTCGACCTGGCGCTGTTCATGGATCTGGCCAAACGAGCCAGGATGAGTGGGATCCAGGAGTGGCTGTCGTTCTACTTCAAGAGCCCGATGACGGCGCCCGGGCTCTACCCCGAGCACGACATCTTCATTCAGCTCATGAAGCTGAAGAACACGCTGCGGCACCTCCGCGGCGAAGACCTGATCACCCACCTCGGCCTCGAGTACTACGATTGAACTGCGGATGAACGGATAGCCACGGAGGCACGGAGGCACGGAGGCACGGAGAACAGCTGGCTCCGGGCTTCGTCATCCGATCGAGGACGGATCGTGTCACCCGCAGTTGCAGCCTGAGCGAGAGGTGCCGCGTAGGGCAGGCCTCTTTGGTGAATGTGATACCAGGAGCAGCGGTAGAACCGCTGCTCCTGGTCAGCGCGGCCTGACCCGAAGCGGTACCCGAGCGACCCGCGTGGCCCACCTCGAAGCGGTGCCCGAGCGACCCCAGTGGACTGGTCGCCTGGAAGGTCCTACGATGAGATGAATGGCTGATCAGAGCTCGCTGAGCGTGGGCATCAAGTTGAAGGAAGTGGCGACATCGGAGGCCGTTCACCGCGACTGCACCGTGCTCCACTCGGATCCAATCGGCCTCGTGTTCGAGATTCAGCGGACTATCAATGAAGGCGGAACCATCGAGACTGTCGTCAGCCAGATGCTGGTCCCGTGGGGCCAGATCACGCACATAATCGTCGCGGAGGAGGTCATTTGAGAGGCATACAGCCCGTCACGATGGCCGTCGCGTTCACCGTGGCCCTAGCGGTCCTGGGGTGCGGTAGCGCCTCGTCTTACGCGCGCCCTGTCAACGTCGCACCGCCCCCGCAGGACGCGACGCAGTCCGGTGTGAAGCTCTACGGCGAGGCGAAGTACGCGGAGGCGGAGGTTGCGCTCGCCTCGTCCACGACGGCCGAAGGACAAGCCTATCTGGCGGCGAGCCGCGTCAAGCAGGCAAAGTACGCGGCTGCGGAAGCTCCTGCTGTCGCGGCCCTCGGGAAGCAGCCGGCCCACCCCATGGCAGTGGCGGCGCTCGGCGAGTCCCTGGTGCGGCAGGAAAAGCACGTGCCGGCGATAGAGCGGATGTCGGCGGCGATCGGACACGACGACAAGCTCGCCTACGCGTACTACTGGCGAGCCCACGCGTATTCGAAGAGCAAGCAACCGGCCCGCATGGTCGACGACTTCGAGGCGTTCTTGAGCCTCGCCCCTGAAGCGCCCGAAGCCGCCACGATCAAGCAGCTTCTCGCCGGCTTCCGCTAGTCCGCACATAGACGCCGACGCCATTCTCGCGGCGATCCACCAGGTTTCGGTTGGTCTCTGGATTCTGGCCTGGCCGCTCGGCTACCGGGCGTCCGCTTCGGCGAAGCGTCTGGGCGAATCCCCGCAAGCCCTCGATGCACAGCGGTCGGTCCAGAGGCTTCGCCTGGCCCAGCACGGCTTGCTGCTTGTCGCACTTGTGAGCGGGGCGGGGTTGATGGGACTGCGAGACTGGGGCCTGGGCCGCGCCCGATGGCTCGCGCTCAAGCTCGGCCTCGTGGCCTTCCTGATCGTCCCGCTCGAAGCGATCCACGTCTACGCCTGCCGCGGCTGGATCGCGCCGGGGCTCGTCGAGACGAGCACGCCCCCGTTCTCGAAGCAACTGGAGCGCGGCATGGGGATGGAGGAGATGATCCGGGCCCTGGCGCTGCCGCTCCTGGGGGCGGCGATCCCGCTGCTGCTCTGGCTGTCTCTCGCGAAGCCTTTCTGAGCGGCCCTCGACTCAGAAGGCCTGGCCGATGCTGAAGTGCCAACGGGTGCGCGACTCGTCCTCTTTCGCGTCGACGAGCCACCCCAGGTCCAGGCGCAGCAGCCCGACCGGGGAGGAGTAGCGGACGCCGGCCCCGAGCGTGTGGCGGACATCGAAGATCATCTCCCGCACGGTCGGGAAGACGTTGCCCACGTCGTAGAAGACCCCCAGGCCCAGGCCGGTCGCGTGTCGATAACGCAGCTCCTGGTTGATCACGACCAGTGCTTCGCCGCCGATCGGGTCGCCGCCCGGGCCCTGCGGGCCGGCCCCACCCTCGCCGAAGCCGCGCAGGCTGTTGGCGCCTCCGGCCTGAAAGCGTTCCGTCGAGATGATCGGTTGGTCGCCGAGGCCGGTTCCCAGTCCGAAGCTGTAACCCTGCGCCCAGGTCATCGACTCGCCGATCGGCCGGGCGAATGAAGCCCGCGTGTAGCCCTTGACGTACTGGAACGTCGCCCCGAGCAGGCTCGGCGCAAAGCTGAGGTTGACGACCATCGAGCTGCCGGAGCGTGGGTCGAGCAGATCGTCGCGCGTGTCCCGCAGCAGGGCGACGTCGAGGGCGGCCACATCCTCCTGGGACTCGAACCCGAGCCCGGAGACGAATTTCACCCGCTTGAAGCGATACCCGTACGTCAGTCCGAGCTCGTCGCCGAGGGCCATGCCGTGCCGCAACTGGATCTCGCGTTGCCTGCGGTCGTTCTCGATGACTTCCTCGCCGAAGTCGGCCTTGAAAGTCTCGTCGAGCTGAGCGCCCTGCAGCGTCAGCGTTCCGCCGAGCTCCAACGGTAGGCTGAGGGAGCTGCGGATCTCCCGCTGGTCGCTCGCGAGCTGGCCTCGGACACCCACCGAGAGACCCCGACCCAGCAGGTTGCCGACCTCCGCCTCGGCCAGCGCCGAGGCCCCGCGGTCGTCGTTGTAGCGGACGTCGTAGCCGAGCGTGTAGCGCGGTCGCTCCAACAACTGTACGTCGAGGCTCCTGGCCCCGCTCTCCGTGGCGGTGATGGCCACGCGGCTGAAGAGGCCGGTCTCGAGCAGCTTCCGCTCGGAGCGCGCGATCTCGCGCGGGTCGAGGGGATCGCCGGGCCCGAGCGTGAGGCGGCTGCGCACCAGCCCTTCCGGGGCCCCCTCGGCACCCGACACGTGGATCGATTCGACCGAAGCAGTGGGGCCGGGCTCGACCTCGAAGTCCAGGAGATAGTCCCCTTCGCTGTCGCGCAGATGCGGAACGACCCTGACGCTCGGATGCCCGAGGGCGTAGTAGCGCTCCCGAATGCGAGCGGCGGCCGCCTCGACGTCCGCCACGGTGATCGGAGTCCCTGGCGCCAGGCGCGTGCCGTCGACGAGATCGGGATGGGCCGGGTCGCCGCCCGTCGCCGTTACGGCGAGCAGCTTCGCCCGTGGGCCTTCGTCGATTGGGATCGTCACCTCTACTTCCGCGTCGCCGTCGGCGACGTGTGTCTCGCCGATGCTCGCTCGGAGATGGTGCACGCGCCGGTAGGCTTCCTGGATCCCGGCTGGGCACGAACCGGGGTCTGACAAGACGCGATGCGGCGCTCCGCACGCGTCCAAGAGCGCCTTCCTGGAGAGAGCCCGCGCGCCGGGGAACTGCAGCACGACCCGCGGGACGTGGCGGCCCGGCGTGACCGAGAAGCTCAGCTCGACCCGGTCGGGGGCCGCGTCCCGTTGGGGGTCGACCGTTGCGAACGGATAGCCGCGCTGCCACAGCGTTCCGAGCAGCGTCTGGCGTCCGGCGGTTGTCGCTTCGACCTCGTCCAGGGAGTCGAGGATCGCCGCGTCCAGGCTCGGTGGAGCCTGCATGCCGTCGACGCGCCACGTGTAGCGCGGGCCGGCGGAGACGCTGACGCGCGCTACGCCCCCGTCCTCGTCCAGCTGGCCCCCGACGGTCGCCTCGATGTAGCCCTCCGAGACGAGTCGATCCTGAATCCGCCCGGCGGCGTTCTGGAGCCCCCAGCGCGTCACGAGCTTGCCGGGCTCGATGCGCCCCTCGGCCATCAACACGTCCTGGGCCAGCGGGAGCTCGCCGCTGAACTCCACGGAGCGCAGTCGAACCGGACGCTCCCGCGCCGCTTCGATGCCCGTGCCCCGGCCAAAACGGACCCGCTGCCCAGCGCCGAGTGTGAGAGACCCGTCGTCTCGCCGCTGGGCCCGGCCGCTGAAACCCCGGTAGGGGCCCGTCTCGAGCTCGAAGAACCTGGCTTCGGGCCCTTCGAGGCTGACCGAGTAGATCAGCCGGAGTCGTGGCGTCAGACGTTTGCCGAACGTGAAGCGCGCCCCGGGCCGAACCTCTCGGAGGCCGAGCTCCGGCTGGATCGTCACCTCGTCGATGCCGAAGCCGCTCAGGCCGCCGGAAGCGCCGCGACTCAGGCGGCTCCAGAGCAGGGATGCGGCCTGCTCTCCGGCGGCGATCGCCTGGGTGTTGCCGCCACTCCCCGCGGTGGTCCCGGTCGCGACCAGCGTGACGAGCTCGCCGAGGGCGAGGGGCGGATCCGAAGTGAGGTTCACCTCCGGACTCTCGAGCGTGCCCGAGATACTGAGGGATGTGTTGTGGGTCCAGCCGCTGATGTCGTCCACGATGCGGGCTGACGCGGTTCCGTTGACGAGCGGGTTCCACGAGCCCCGGTAGGTCACGCTGCCCGTCTCGAGGGAGAAGTCGCGTCCGCTCAGCTCGAGGCGCCCACCCGTGCGAGCCTCGAAGCGCCCGAACGGCTGAGGGCGCTCCAGGTCGCCGCGGATGTCGAGGCGGCCCATCGCCTCGAAGCGAGCGAGGTCGTGTCGCACCCGCACCGGCGCCACGGTGGTGACGTCGATGTCGAGGAGGATGCCGCGTAGGAACGGGGACTCCGCCTGAGCCACGGCGGTCGACTCGGCGGCTGCGAGGTCGAAATTGGCCGAGGTCACGTCGGCTCGACCGGCGAGCGTCAGGGCACCGGGCTGGCCGCGCAGCGTCATGTCCACGTCGAGACGACTCCGCAGGCCGGGCGGGTACTCGAGGCCAACGCCCTTGCCCAGGATCGCCAGCTCGACCCGGTCGAGCTCCGCTCCCTCGAGGCGGGCGCTGCCGCTCACCGCCACCGCACCCCCTCCGATCGTGCCGGTGAGGGAGTCGAGTCGAATCTGGTCTCCCCCGAGCTTCAAGGTCCCGTTGACGTCCGCGATCGCGACGGGCAGCTCCCTGAGCCGAATCGCCCCGTTCGAGAATGTCAGCCCTCCCGAGACGGCGGGGTCGCCCCACGGTCCGGACACCTGCACGTCCGTCCTGGCCCCGCCGGAGATGGCCATGGTCGGCAAGAGAAACGAGAGCATGCGGGCCTCGAGGTCGCCGCTCGCTGCGAGGCTCAGGGTTTCGTTCGCCACGTCGACGCTCCCCGACAGGCTGACGGAACCGGCGGAGCTCTGGACCCGAATCGCGTCGGGCAGCGAGAGCACGCCGTCGCGCAGCACGAGGCTGAAGACGCCAACCTCGAGCGGGCGCTCGTCGATAGAAAGGGAGAAGGCGGGCACGCTCAACTGGGCTCTCGCGAGCGCCGGGTTCTGTGGTGCGCCGTCGAGCACCGCCTTCCCGGAGATGCGGCCCTCGATACGAGGCGCGTCGGCGTTGGGCGGGAGGATGTCGGCGAGCTGGAGATCCTGCCAATCGACCTCGAGGTGGGCGTCGCCGGCCAGGTCGATGCTTCCCGATAGCCTCGCCGTGCCCTTCTGCATAGCCAGCTGGATTCCCACAGTGGAGACGACGCCCGAGGCGATCGCGACGTCGAACGGCTCGAGGCGGATCGAGCGCCCGTCGACGCCAATGTCGAACGCGGGGACGCTCAGCTCGCCATGCAACGTCTTCGGGTCGCGGGAGCCTCCGTCGACGACGGCGCTGCCGGACACGCGTCCCCGGATCTGGGAGAGCTGGTCGATCTGTGGAATCAGGTCGGCGAGCTCCAGGTCGGTCCAATCCAGCTGGACGTGGGCCGCCTTGCCCGAGCCAGCGCGAAGCGCGCGGAGGTCGCCGCGTCCAGAGATGCGGATCGTGCCACAGGCAAGAGAGAGACGGGTGGGTTCGAGCTCGAATGCGTGGCCGGAGAGGCGGAGGGTGCCCTGATCGACGTCGACCGCCCAGGGCAGCAGACTGCCGGTCGCGAGGTCCGAGACGCGCAGCTCGCCCTCCGCAAGCGGCTCGTCCAGCGTGCCTCGGACGGTGAGGTCGGCAGCGAGTCTGCCCGTCACGTCTCGCACTCCGATCGTCGCCAGATCGCCGTCGAGGGCCAGCACCGCGTCGATCTCGCGTCCCGCGAGATCGATCCTGCCGGAGCCGCTCAGTTGAGATCCGGCCCCTCGCAGCCGCAGGTCTTCGAACGCCAGGACGCCGTTCACCAACTCGATGCCGAGGGGCGCCGTCAGCTCGGCGTCCAGCTCCTGTCCCTGCCACGTCGCCGCCTCGATCTTGCCGGACACTCTGCCCCGGGCCGGATCGGCGAGGGGAACCTCGAAGTCGAACCGGCCGGTGATCGATCCAGCCTCGGTGGGCAGGCCCCCGGCGCGGAGCAGTGGGGCCAGGGGAGTCTCCCGAAGCGTCAGCTCACCGCGCAGGATCGCCCTGTCCCGCAATTCCAGGTCGCTGTCGATGCGGAGCGCGGGGAGGGAGAGCGTCCCAACCTCTCGACCCGGGGAAACTCGAATGGTGGCCACCGCCGCGCCGAGCTCGAAGGTCTCGAAGCCGAGCTCCGAGATGCCGAGGTCCGCGCCTCCCGTGAGGCTCTCCAGGGTGCCGGCGAGCTCCACGCGCCCCGTGGCGCTGCCTCTGAGGCCCTGTGCCCAACTTTCCAGGAGGACCGACTCGAAGTCGGCCGAGAGACCTCGCGGGGTATCGCCATCGAGCTCGACAGCGACTCTGCCTCGCGCACCGTGTGGCGTCCGCCAAGTGCTGTCGAGCGTCGACCGAGAGCCCTGGTTGACGAGCTCGCCGTCGACTTGGAGCGCCACCCTGGCCCGCTCGCCTCCGAGCTCCGTGCGCAGCTCGAGCGTGCCATCGATGCGGGGCGGGAGGGCGCCGCGCGCCGTGCCACGCATCCCGAGGCTCAGCGGACCGAGCCAGGGGGCGAGCCCGCTCCCGATCTCGCCCTCGACGCGCCACTCGCTATCGACCCGGGAGGCGTCGCTCGCGACGCTGCCATCGAGCGCACTGCCGAGCGAGTAGCGCACGCCCCGGCTGCGACCGGCCGTCAGCTCGACGGCGACCGCCAAAGGGCCGGCCGTCGGGCCCTTCAGCTGAACGTGCCCGCTCAATCGGTCCGGCGCGGTCCGGCCGGCCGCACCGCGCGCGAGGCTCTGCACGTCCACCTCTTCGAGCTCGACGCGCGCGTCGATGAGGTCGTCCTGCCACGACCCCGCGACGTCGAAGCGCCCGGCACCGTCGCCGACGTCGAAGCGAGCGGCCAGCTCCAGGCCATCCGCCTGAGCTCGAAGCGAGCCGCTTCCAGCGAGCTCAGTTCCGGCGGTCCGATACTCGGCCGGGATGTCTTCCCGCGCGACGCGGGTCTCGAACTCGAGGTCGAGGCCCGACAGGTCGAGACCGCCGAGGCTGCCGGACACGTTCAGGTGGCTCGCGTTCGTCGCGAGGCGGGCCTCGCGCACAGTGACCGGCCCGCTCAACGTCGCCAACAGCGTGGCCTGGAAGTCGACCTCGGCCGGCTCGCCGCCCGTCACGATCGAGCCGTCGATCTCGAGTGGCTCGGCCGTACCGATCGCGCCGCGTACGTTGAGCGACACCATTGACGCACCTGGGTAGTCGGCGGCTCTGATCTGGCCGTCGGTGATCGACAGCTCGTCGACGCGGAGCGTCGGCGTGGACTCGGACGAGTCCGGTTGGGTCGCCCCGCCGCGCCAGACGAGGCGCGGGGACGCCACGGTCACCTTTCGCAGCGACGGAGTGGCGCCGAACACGACGCCTGCGTGAATGGCCACCTCGACGGTCTCGGCCTCGAGGTCCCACCCCGTGGCCACGACGCGCAAACGATCCACGCGTAGCTTTAGAAGTCCCGGCGTCACCCTCAGCTGGCCGATCGAGACGCTCGCGTTCAGGAGCTCTCCGGCCAGGCGCTCGGCAGGAGCCCGCAGAGGGGCCTGAGGGAACCAGCCCAGGAGCAGCGGCACCGCGAGGCACGCCAGGACCACGACGGCCATACCGAGTCGTCTCCGGACCACGGGCCTCATTTCATTGCGCCTGCGCTGTCAGGAGCGGCCGGCGGCGGCCGGTTCTCTCCGACGCAGCTCCAGGAGAATGGCCACGAGGGTCTTCGCCTCACACACCTCGCCCCGCTCGATCATGCGCGCCGCCTCGGCGAGCTCGACGCTGCGGATGACGAGACGCTCGTCGGGCTCGGGGCGTGGCGGCACCGCTTTCAGGCCCGTGGCACGAAACAGGAACATCCGCTCGTCACAAAATCCCGGCGTCGTGAAGAAGTCAGCCATCAAGTCGAGTCGCTCGGCACGCAATCCGACCTCTTCCTCGAGCTCTCGGCCCGCCCCGCGCTCAGGCGTTTCGCCGGCGTCGAGGCGCCCGGCGGGCAGCTCCCACAGAGATCGCGCTACCGCGTGTCGGTACTGCTGCACGAGGACGATGCTTCCATCGTCGTGAACAGCCACTGCGGCGACCGAGCCACGATGTCGGACGATCTCCCGTTCCGCTCGAATCCCGCCGGGCTCCTGGACCTGATCGACGTCGATCCGGAACAAGCGCCCGTCGAAGGGTGAGACGCGCGAGAGGAGACGACCCGATCCGTCGTTCATCCATTCATTCTATCGGTGAGCCCTACGAGCGGAGCTCGCGGATCAGGGTCGCCATGTCTTCGGGAAGCGGCGCGCCGAAGCTCTGGAGGTCTCGCGTTCCGGGGTGCCGGAAGGCCAGCCGGGCCGCGTGTAGCGCCGGGCGTTCGAAGCCTTCGAGGGCTCGTCGCGACGAGACTCGACGTGACGCCGGGTTCCGCGCGCCGCCGTAGGTCTCATCTCCGACCACCGGGTGACCGAGAGAGGCGAGGTGGACGCGGATCTGGTGAGTGCGTCCCGTCTCGATCCTGACCGCGAGGTGGGCGGCGCCGTCGAGAGCTTCGATCAGCTCGTAGCTCGAGCGGGCCGAGCGGCCACCGGAGTCGAGAACCGTCATCTTGTGCCGCTGCCGGGGGTGTCGACCGATCGCCGCGTCCACAGTGCCCTGGCGCGCACGCGGCACGCCCAGCACGATCGCCTCGTAGCGCTTCTCCACATTGCGCTCGGCGAACTGACGGGACAGCCATTGGTGGGCTGCATCGTCCTTCGCCACCACGATGAGACCCGATGTGCCCCTGTCGAGGCGATGAACGATGCCCGGGCGCAGCACGCCACCGATCCCCGACAGGTCCTTGATGTGGTGCAGCAGGGCGTTGACGAGTGTCCCGGCCACGCGACCCGCTCCCGGGTGAACCACCATGCCGGCCGGCTTGTCGACCACGAGCAGGCGGGCGTCCTCGTGGACGATGCGCAGCGGAAGGGGTTCACCCGAAGGCCGAGCCGGCGTGGGCGCGGGAACGGTGACCGACACCGCCTGGCCGGACTTGAGCCGTGTGGAGGGCCGGGCGAGCGTGCCGTCGATCCGGACCTCGCCGGTGTCGATGATCGCTCGGATCCGGGACCGGGTCAGATCCGTGAGGCGGGCGGCGAGCCAGCGATCGACGCGTTCTCCACAAGAGGCGTCGTCGACTTCCAGCGTGTGTCGCGTCGCCTTCAAGATTCCGCCCTCGGGCGGGCGCCCGTCAGGCCTCGCTGCTTGCGATGCGACGGGTCTTGAGCAGGTAGGGAAGTGCCGCCGCCGCCCCCAGCAGCATCAGGATGGCGATGAACTGCGAGGTCGACAGAGCTCCGTCGAACAGAAATCCGCGGGCCGCGTCGCCGCGCACGAACTCGACGCCGAAACGGGCAATTGCGTACACGCTGATGTACGTGAGCACCACCTGGCCATGGAAACGCTTGCGCTCGCTGACGAGCAGCAGGCCGAAGAAGATCAGCAGCGTGAACAGTGATTCGTAGATCTGGGTGGGATGCAGAGAGTAGTCGAGGGGCGTGCCGACGGCGCGCGCCGCGTAGATGTCGGTGAAGGTCACTCCCCAGGGGAGATCCGTCGGCTTCCCGTAGCAGCAGCCCGCCGCGAAGCAGCCGAGTCGGCCGATCGCCTGACCTATGGCCAAGCCGGGAACCAGGGCGTCTGCGGCGCGCCAGCCATCGATGCCGTGGCGCTGTGTGTACCACCACGCCACGAGCAGGCCTCCGAGCAGGCCGCCGTAGAAAACGCCGCCGCTCTGGAGGATGGAAAACAGCTCTCCCGGGTTCTCCGAGTAGTAGGTCCACTCCGTGACGAGCAGCAGCAGCTTGGCTCCGACGAGGCCGGCGATCAGGACGTAGATGGCGAGATCGGTCAGCTTCGCCGCGTCCAGCCCCTGGCGCCTGGCCTGGCGTCCGGCGACCCACAACCCGATCAGGAAGGCCGCGGCGAGCAGCGCGCCGTAGGTGTGAAGCGTGAGCGGCCCGATTCGTCGCCCGAGCAGGTCGAATGCGTCGATGGTGAAGAGGCGTGGGAACATTTATTCGGCCTCAGCCGCGGGAGGTGCGGCCAAGCTCGGCTGGGGCTCCTCGGAGGGGTTTTTCAGCATGTCGACGATGAGCAGGCCCACGCCGGTGCTGATGAAGGAGTCCGCGATATTGAACATGGGCCAGTGGTGCGCCTCCCAATAGAAGTCGAGAAAGTCGATGACGTAGCCGAGCCACACGCGATCGATCAGGTTGCCGATGGCGCCTCCCGCGATCAGCGCCAGGGCGATCTGCGGCAGCCGGTCGGTGGCGGGCATGCTGAAGGTGTAGTAGACGATCGCGCCGAGGGCGACCAGGCTGATGACGGCAAACAATGCCGCCTGACCGGGCAGGTCTGCGGCAGACAGGATCCCGAACGCGGCGCCACGGTTGCGAACGTACGTGAGGCTGAACACCCCCGAGACCACGTCGATGCTCTGGTACAGTGTCATTCTCTGATCGACGATCCCCTTCGTAATCTGATCGAGCACGACGACGCCGGCGGTCAAGAGCAGGTAGGGCAGCCGATCCATGAGCGCCTGCTTCACTGCGCCTCGATGACCTCCGCGCAGCGCGGACAGACCTCGGGGTGCACGGTCAGCCGGCCGACCTGATCGGAGTACGTCCAGCAGCGGGCGCATTTCGCTCCCACCGCGCGTTCGACGTTGACGCTGAGGCCGTCTTCGCTCGGGATGAGCTGGACGTCACTCACGATGAAGAGGTTGGCGAGGTTGCCCGGCCAGATTCGCCCGCGCTCCTCGTGTGCCTCGAGCGCCATCTGCTGCGCCTTGGGGGCGAGGATCTCGAGGCGCGCCTCGAGGCTCGAGTTGATCCGCTTCTCCGCGCGAGCGGTTTCGAGCGCCTTGGTGGCGACCTGGCGCACGTCGATCAGGTCGCTCCACCGCTCCAGCACGTCGGCATCGGCGGGCTCGTCCCCCGGGAACAGGGAGAGATGCACTGACTCTTCCCGCTCGCCCGGCAGCTTCTCCCAGACCTCCTCCGCGGTAAAGGGGAGGATCGGCGCCATCAGCCGCGTCAGATCGTTGGCGATCCGGAAAAGCACGGTCTGAGCCGAGCGGCGTCGCGCAGCGTCCGACGCATCGCCGTAGAGCCGATCTTTCAAGACGTCGAAGTAGAAGGCCGACAGGTCCGAGGCGCAGTACTGAACGATCGTGTGGTAGACGATGTGGAATTCGAACGCGTCGTACGCCTCGAGCACGCGGCTCACGACGCGGCGGTGGGCCGCGAGCGCGTAGCGATCCAACTCGCCGAGCTCCGCCTCGGCTACGGCGTCCTGCGCCGGCTCGAAATCGAACAGGTTGGAAAGCAGGTAGCGATAGGTGTTGCGGATCTTGCGGTACGCCTCGCCGACGCGCGCGAACAGCTCCTCGGAGATGGGCATGTCCTCGCGGTAGTCGACGGTCGCGACCCACAACCGCAGGATTTCGGCGCCGAAACGGTCGGCCACCTTCTGCGGCGCCATCACGTTGCCGAGGCTCTTGGACATCTTGCGTCCATCCGAGTCGACCGTGAAGCCGTGCGTGATCACCTGGCGATACGGGGCGGCGTCCCTGGTGCCCACGCCGATCAGGAGCGACGAATGAAACCAGCCTCGATGCTGGTCGCTGCCCTCGAGATAGACCTCCGCCGGCCAGCCGAGGTGATCGTCGGGCTCGAGCACGGCGGCGTGAGACGACCCCGAGTCGAACCAGACGTCGAGAATGTCCCGCTCCTTCTCGAACTCCTTGCCGCCGCAATCGGGACAGGCGAAGCCCTCCGGTACGAGATCGGCCGCGTCGCGCTCGTACCACACGTCGGCGCTCTCGGTTTCCGCCAGCGACGCGACGTGATTCGCCAACTCGGCGGTGAGCACGGCGTTGCCGCATCCCTGACATCCCATGGCCGGAATCGGCACGCCCCAGAGGCGCTGGCGCGAGATGCACCAGTCCGGGCGGCTCTCGATCATGCCGTAGATGCGCTCGCGACCCCACGAGGGGTGCCAGGTCACAGTGTCGATGGCGGCGAGGGCGCGCTTTCTGAGGTCGCCCCGGTCGAGGGCGATGAACCATTGCTCGGTGGCCCGGAAGATCAACGGGCTCTTGCAGCGCCAGCAGATAGGGTAGGAGTGGGTGAGCCTGCTCGCCTGCAGCAGTCTGCCTTCGCTACGCAGGAGCTCGATGACCTTCTCGTTCGCGGCGAAGACCTTGACGCCCGCGAAGTGCTCGACCTCCTCCGTGAAGCGACCGGCCGGGTCGACGGGGCAGTAGATGTCCAGCCCGTACCGCACGCCCGTCAGATAGTCGTCCCAGCCGTGCCCTGGAGCGGTGTGCACGACGCCGGTGCCGGTGTCGAGCGTGACGTAGTCGCCCAGCACGCCCTTCGCATCCCGATCGATCCAGGGGTGGCGGAACCGGACACCTTCGAGATCGGCGCCCTTGAGGCGCCCCAGCTCGTCGCCGAGCGTCACGCCCTCGAAGCGCTCGCCCGCGCTCCTGGCCAGCTCCACCGAGAGCAACAAGACCTCGTCGCCGGCCTCGAAGAAGCCGTACTCCGCGTCGGGATGGAAAGCCAGCGCCAGGTTGGCGGGCAGCGTCCAGGGCGTGGTGGTCCAGATGACGGCGTGGACGCTCTTTCCCGCCACGGCCGGGATCTTTGCGGCGATGGCTTCCGTCTCCTGATCTCCAAGAGGGAATCGCACGTCGATCGACGGGCTCGTGTGGTGCTCGTCGTACTCGACCTCCGCCTCCGCCAGCGCCGTGCGGCACGAGATGCACCAGTGGACGGACTTCTTGGCCTTGTAGACGAGGTCCTTCTCGACGAACGTGGCGAGCTGTCGGATGATGGCCGCCTGATAGCCCGGCGCCATCGTGAGATAGGGGTGCTCCCAGTCACCCATGACCCCGAGCCGCTTGAACTCCTCGCGCTGGATGGAGACGAAGCGCTCCGCGTAGCGGCGGCATTCGCGCCGGAACTCGAGCGCGCTCATCTTCGCCTTCTTCGAGCCGAGACTCCGGTCGACTTGCAGCTCGATCGGCAGGCCGTGGCAATCCCAGCCGGGCCGGTAGGGCGAGTCGAAGCCGGCCATGGTCCGACTGCGGACGACGACGTCCTTGAGGATCTTGTTGAGGCCCGTTCCCAGGTGGAGATGACCGTTCGCGTAGGGCGGCCCGTCGTGAAGGACGAAGCGCTTGTGTCCGCGACGGGCTTCTCGGATCTTCGCGTAGAGGCCCTGCTCCTTCCACGCCTTCAGACGCTGGGGCTCGGTCTGAGGCAGCCCCGCCTTCATCTTGAAGGACGTCCTGGGGAGGTTGAGCGTCGCCTTCAGGTCGATCGTCTCGGCGGCCATCGGTGCCCTCTTAGAAGAATGACCGGCGGCCGGGCAAGCCCGGACGCCGGTCAGACAGTCAGCTTATCACCTGGGAAAAAACGCGGTCAAACGCCCGACTTCAGGCCCTGGTAGTGGGCGGGTCGGGCACCTGGCGCTCGGCCGCCGACGCCTTCGTTTCGTTCGGCCGGCGCGTTTCTTTTTCTGTGTTGTGGGGGAGCAGGATGAGGGTCAGACCTCCGGCCAGGCCGCCCACGAGGACCGTGTAGAGGGGCCACACGAGAATCTGCGGGACGACTGCGAGCTCGAAGATCTGTCGCCAGCTTGCCGAGTCGAAGAAATATTCCTGCCCGCCGAAGAAGGAACGCACGCGCGTGAGCGCGGAGATGTCGTAGTGGGATCCCAGCTCCAGACGCGTGGCCAAGGCGACGAGCGCAGCCACCGCGGCTCGCGTTGCCAGCCCGTAGAGGGCCAGCGAGCGAAGCAGTCGCAGCGCCCCCGCGCCCTCGCGTCGGACGTTGATCGCGAAGAAGACGCCGACGAGGGGTGCCAGCCAGGTGATGCCGACGGCGTACGCCAGGGGCTGAGGTGCCGCCGCGCGCTCGAGCACGAAGCGGAGCCCGCTGACCGTCAGGCTGTAGCCGATCGCGACGCCGGTCCAGTTCCGACCCAGCCAGCGAGCCCCGGCTTCGTTGACGGCCAGGGCCGTCGTTCCCAGCGCCAGGCACAGTCCGGCGAGGATGTAGTACTTCTGGCTGGCGGCCGCCGACGCTTGATCCGTGATGTAGGCGGGGCCTGCGATGTAGACGGACCGGCTCGAGGCCTCGTCGATCCCCTCGGTCTGCAGAGCGACGACGACGAACGCGAGCCCGAGGGCGCTCATCAGGAGGCCCGCGGCCGCCCGGGCGCGGGCCGGCCAATGGCTCCACGAGAGAACGGCGGCGGCCGCGCACCACGCTGCGAGAATCGTCAGCCACTCTTCGATGCCGCGGGGCATCCGAGCAGTATAAGCTGGCGCCTTGGCGACTCCGGTTACACTTGCCGGCGTCTAGACTGCTGACAGGGAGCGAAAGCGCGGCGATGGAAGAGCTTTTGGAGATCCTGCGGGCGATGGCCTCCAAGAAGGGCGAGGTCGACGACCAGGGTGATTTGTTCCTCGATATGGCCGAGCGGGTCGTCAAGACCGTCGCAGCTTCGTTCGGCGCCCGCCACGACGAGATCGCCATTCTCATGCTCAGCACCGACGAGAAGCACCTGCGCTTCGTGGCGCCCCGCAAGTTCTCCTCGCTCGGCACGATTCCGCTCTCGAAACGCGACTCGATCGCCGTGAATGTCTTCACCAAGAAGGTGGGTGAGACGACCAACAACGTGCCCACGGTGCGTCACGTGTCCTTCTTCGAGAGCATCAAGATCAAAGACCGCGCGTTTCCGATCCAGAAGATGATCACGGCTCCGATCTTCGACGGCGACGTGCCCGTCGGTGTGGTTCAGATCAGCCGCAAGGGAGAAACCCCCAGCGACGCGGGCCCGGATTTCACCGGAGCCGACCTGAAGAAGACCGAGGAGCCGTTCTCGAAGATCGGACCCGAGCTCACCAAGGGCCGGCCAGACCGCTACTGACTGCCGGGACGCGTCGGGCTGCCTTCTCGGATCACGCGTCCGCTGGCCCGGCGGCGCCAGGCGGAACGAAGGGGCCGAGCGCAGCGGCCAGCGCTTCGGCGTTCTCGTAGCGGTCCTGCGGCGCCTTGGCCAACGCCCGGTCGACCGTAGCCTCCAACTCCGGTCCGGGGCGAACTGGTGGACCGGCACGGGTCGCTCGGTGATGGAGTCGGCGCGGAAGGCCCGGGTCCCCGTCAGCATCTCGTAGAGAACGGCTCCGAGCGAGAAGATGTCGCTCCTACCGTCGAGCGGATCGCCCCGGGCCTGCTCGGGGCTCATGTACGATGGGGTCCCGAGCAAGCGGCCCGTCGCGGCCGACCGCTCGTCCGCCCGCGTGGCCTCGGCGATGCCGAAGTCCGTCACCTTTACGCGATCCGCATCCTCGACCATGATGTTGGCCGGCTTGACGTCCCGGTGCACGACGCCGGCGCGGTGGGCGTGGCCCAGCGCCCGAGCGACTCGTCGCGCGCCTTGAAGACCGTTCCAGATGCGCCCGCGCCAAGGCGGGCCTCGATAGTGAAGCGGCCCGCGATCTCCCTGGGAATCGGGGCCGAGCCCCGCTTCGACACCGGCTACCCGGGCGGCCAGCCGAGCTTGCGTCCCCCCAGCAGGTGCATGTGGACGTGGAACACGCTGTAGCCCGCGTCTTCGCCACAGTTGAAGACGAGACGGAAGCCCGAGTCCAGGCGCAGCTCGTCGGCCAGCAGCCGACCGCGCCGGACCACGGCGCCGATCAACGGCTCGTCATCGGCTTCAATGTCCAAGGGGCTGGTGATGTGCTTGCGCGGGATCACGACGACGTGCGTGGGTGCCTGGGGGGCGATGTCATGAAAGGCCACGACCTGCTCGTCTTCGTAGACCATCTTCGCCGGTATCTCGCCCGCCGCGATCTTGCAGAAGAGGCAGTCCATGTGTGCGAGTCTAGACGATGCCGAAAGCGTCCGAGCGGATCGACGTTCATGTAGGCCACAGAGACACAGAGGCACGGAGAACGCACGGAGAGAGAGCCCCTCCCTCAAAGGGGGGAGTTTGGGCGGGTGGGACCTGTTCGCCGCGCAGCCCCCTCACGCCAACCCTCTCCCCCTGTGGGGGAGAGGGGGCACGAGGAGCAACAGACCGCCGAGAATTCTGCGCCGCTCGAGAATCAGAGAAGGCGAGGGCTCGCACGATCAGCATTCGATCGGGATACCGAGGAATCGGAGCCGTGCCGTTTCTCTGTGTCTCCGTGCCTCTGTGGCTAGCCGTTGATCGTCGGGCTAGCGCGAAGAGGCGGCGATGCGCGCATCGAGGGCGGCGAAGAGCTCCTCGATATTGCGCGCGTTCTGGCCGAAGTCGATTTTTCCGACCCGAGACGCCGAGCGGACGTTCACGAGCGTGCCCTTGCCGAGCGGCTCGATCCTGACCGTCACGTCGTCCTGAAACCGGAAGAGACGGGTCGTCCGGATCGCGTGGATCGCCGTTCCAGCTTTGCCGGAGCCGCTCCCGACGAGCTGCCAGCCTGGTAGTGACGCGATCGCTTCGGCGGTCGCCGAGTACACCTTGGTGGAGGCGAGCGCGTAGCTGCGCGGATCGAGGTCGGGATACTCCGGGGTACGTCCCGTCTCGACCACGTTGATCGGTGGCCACGCGACGTACGCTGCGCCGCCCGCGATCAGGACCAGCAAGACGAGCCAACGCAGCATTTCCCAATTGTATTCCCTGCGGCTACAACGGCAGCGGCAGCTGGCTCTTCTGCGTGCCGAGAATGAGCTTCCGGGTCATCGCGGAGACCGCCAAATCTTCCAGCTCGTTCGGCCGGATCCAGCGAAAGCGCTCGGGATCCCGCGGTGCCGGTCGCTTCAGCCGGGCCCTGTAGCCCTCGAGCCGGATGCGCCGGAACGTGACGCTGTGACGAGCCCGGACCAGCAGCTGAAGCGGCTCGATCTCGAGGCCGTGAGCCTCTCGTAGCTCTCGCTCGAGGTCGGGGAGTCCCTTCGACTCGAGGGACGATTGGGGGATCTCCCAGAGTCGACTCATCAGCTTGCCCGCGCAGCGCCGGACCAGCAGGACGCGGCCCCGCTCCTCGATGAGCGCCGCGGCGACGGTCACGTCGACGCTGGGGCGGCGCCGCCTGGATTCGGGGAGCTGCTCCTGGACTCCGAGCGCGAACGCTTTGCACCAGCGCCGGATCGGGCACGCCTCGCACTTCGGACCCCGCGGCGTGCAGATGGTCGCGCCCAGCTCCATGAGCGCCTGGTTCCAATCTCCCGGAGCCAATTTCTCGAGCCACTCAGAAGCGAGGTTGTAGTACGCGCCGTCTTTGTCCCAGGCGCTGCCCCGCAGGGCGAGCTGCCGCGACAGGACCCGCCTCACGTTGCCGTCGACGACCGCGTGGGGGGCGCCGTAGCAGATCGAGAGAACCGCGCTGGCCGTGTAGAGGCCGACTCCGGGCACCAGCATCGCGGCCTCCAGACCGCGTGGGAACCGACCGGCATGCCTCTCGACGATCGCCTGCGCCCCGCGGTGGAGGTTGCGCGCGCGCCCGTAGTAGCCGAGTCCCGACCAGACCGCCAGCACATCGTCGACGCTGGCCTCGGCGAGCGCGCGCATCGAGGGGAATCGCCGTAAGAACGTGCGGTAGTAGGGCACGACCGCCTTGACCGTCGTTTGCTGAAGCATCACCTCCGAGACCCACACCCGGTATGGCGTCGGCTTCCGCCGCCACGGCAGGTCGCGACGCTGGCGGCCGTACCACTCGAGTAGCCGGCGCCGCTGCGCGCTGGTCGCGGCAGCGCTCACGGCTTGCGGGCGACGAGGACGCGGGGAATGCCCTGCAGGTCCGGCCGGATCGTCTCCACGCGGAACCCGGCGGTTTCACAGCTGCGCGACACGGACTCGGCCAGGCCGAAGCCGAGCTCGAGGAGCAGCCATCCGCCCGAGCGCAACGAATCGTAGGCCTGTGGGGCGAGGCGCGCGTAGACGCTCGTGGCGGCCCCAGGGGGAGTGAGCGCGCTCGCCGGCTCGTGAAGGCGGACCTCTGGAGCGAGACGCTCCATGTCGCCGCTCGCCACGTACGGCGGATTGCTGGCGACGAGATCGACGACGCCTAAGGTTGGAGCCGTCGCCTCGAGGAGATCGCCGTCGGCAAAGCTCACGTTCGAGACGCCCAGGCGTCGTGCGTTGTCTCGGGCTACGGCGAGCGCAGCTTCGCTCAGATCCAGGGCGTGGATCCGCCAGCGAGGTCTCTCGGCCCCAAGTGAGATGGCGACGCACCCACTCCCGGTGCCCACGTCGACGAGTGTCGCTGGGACTACGGGCAGCCGAGCGAGCGCTTCCTCGACCAGCAGCTCGGTCTCGGGACGCGGGATCAAGACATCGGGGGTGACGCGAAACTCGCGACCCCAGAACTCCTGGACTCCCGTGAGGTGTTGGAGGGGGCGCCGCATCGCTCGCTGCTGGACGTGGTCGAAGTACCTGTCCCGTTGTTCGCCGGTGAGGACCACGTCGGGATTCGCAAAGAGGCGGGCTCGATCCCAACCCAGCACGTGTCGGAGTAGCAGCTCCGAGTCCAGTTCCGGCTCCGGCACGCCACCGAGCCTCAAGTGTTCCTCCGCGAGTCGCCGCGCATCCGCCACTCTAGGCGGCTGCCGTTCGTCGCTGGCTCCGCTCACATTCGGCAACGCGGCTGCTCAGTGCTTGAGCTTCTCTGCCTGGAAATGGGCGATGAGGGCACCAGTGATCTCGTCCATGTCACCGTCGAGAATAGCGGGCAAGCGGTGCAGCGTCAGGCCGATTCTGTGGTCCGTCATTCGGGTCTGTGGAAAGTTGTAGGTGCGGATCTTCTCGCTGCGGTCGCCCGAGCCCACCTGTGAGCGACGCTCCGACGCGATCTCGGCGTGCTGCTCCTGCATCGCCACTTCGTAAAGGCGCGCGCGGAGCACCTTCATGGCCTTGTCGCGATTCTTGATCTGGCTTTTTTCGTCCTGACAGGAGACCACCGTTCCCGTCGGAACGTGGGTGATGCGGACGGCCGAGTACGTGGTGTTGACGCTCTGGCCGCCGGGCCCGGAGGAGCAGAACGTGTCGATGCGGAGGTCCTTCGGCTCGATCGTGACGTCCACGTCCTCCGCCTCCGGCATCACCACGACCGTGACGGCCGAGGTGTGGATTCGACCCGAGGCCTCGGTGACGGGAACACGCTGTACCCGGTGCACCCCGCTTTCGTAGAGCAGGCGCGAGTACACCCGGTCTCCTTCGATGATCGCGATCAGCTCCTTGACACCCCCCTTTTCCGTGCGGTTCGCGGAGATGACGTCGATCTTCCACCTCTGGCGCTCGGCGTAGCGCGTGTACATCCTGAATACCTCGGCGGCGAAGAGGCTCGCCTCGTCGCCGCCCGTGCCTGCGCGAATCTCGAGCACGACGTTCTTGTCGTCGTTGGGGTCCTTGGGGATGAGGAGCCGGGGAATCTCCTCGTCCAGCGCGGCACGGCGTGTCTCGAGATCGTGCAGCTCGTCGTGGGCGAGGTCGCGCATCTCGGCGTCATCTTCGGTGCGGATCATCTCCTGCACCTTCGTGATCTCGCCGAGCACGTTCTTGTAGCTGCCGTAGCTCTCGACGATCAGAGCGATCTCCTTGGACTCGCGGGCGAGCTGCCTGAAGGCGGACGGATCCGTCGCGACCTCGGGATCGGACATCCGCTTCCCGAGCTCGGTGTATCGGCTCTCGATTTCTTTCAGCTTCTCGAAGGTGATCGCGTCCATCGCTTCCCCATTGGGCTCCTGGCCAAAACGAAGCCCCCGTTACGAACGCGGGAGGCGCTCGTCGCGGGGGCGGTTCTGGGCTCGGCTAAGAGCCGGCCGCTGCGACCTTCTCCGCCGCCGCCTTCTTGGACTTGGCGTACTTCCGCTGATACCGCTCGACGCGTCCAGCGGAGTCGATGAGCTTCTGCTTGCCGGTGAAGAACGGGTGACAGCTCGAGCAGATCTCGAGGCGCATTTCGCCCGGTCTCGTGGAGTGCGTCTTCCACTTGGCGCCGCAGGCGCAGACGGCGTCGATCGCGTGGTACTCGGGATGGATATCAGTCTTCACCATCAGTTCCTTGGAAGCTATGCCAACCACTGATGGTATCAGCGCTCGCGCCGGCGTCCAAGCTCATAGTGGGCGGGGGCCGACTCCGGATCGAGGTTCGAGGTGAGGAGCGACGCGAGTTGCCTGACTGGGCCAGCAGGATTGATTGGAACCGAAGGAACGGATCATGAGGGGCCTTCGGCTACCAAGACCCGGATGGCTGCTTCGCAACCCCGCGAACGGCGAAATCGTGTGTGGCGGCATCGGCGCTGGCCTCGGGGCGTGGAACGTGCGCGACCGCAAGCCTGGAACGGGGCGCGACGCGAATCCTGCCGGGCGGTTCGACCCGACCTCTCAGTTGAGCCGCATTCCCTTGCGCTGAAGGATTCGCTTGAGGTACTGCGCAACTTCCGGGTTGATGTCCTTGCTGACGGCCAGCTTTCGCAGGTCGGTCCCCGCCATCAGCGGGACGTAGCCGTAGACGTTGCGCAGCGGCGTCTTCGGGTTGGCGAGCAGCGACATGCGAGCGGTTCGGGTCCGGAACAGCTCGTCCCGCTTCGCCAGCTCGCCGAGCAGTTGGGCGTTGATTCTCGGTAGGCGCACGACCTGCGAGACGCGATCGGGGTTGTTCACGAAGGGGAGGGTCTCGAGAGCGATCTTCGCGTCTGGATGGCACGCGAAGAGCTGGGTGTACATGCCGTCTCTCGCGAGCTTGCGCTGCACCGTCAACGGGATGCCGGAGAAGCTCGGCGTCCTCGTGTTCTTCGCGCCGACTTTGGTCTTTTGGGCCTTGAGGAGTCGCATCGACTCCTGGAAGAAGGCGTTCTGTCGGCCCAGCCGAACCTCTTCGTGCTCCACGAGCTGATTGAGGCGGAGGATCTTCTTGAAGTAGTCGTCCTCCACGAAGAAGTCGAACGAGAAGAGCGTGTTGAGGATGCGTCGCACCGCCTTGATGGCATCCTCGCCGCGCGTCTTCGCCAGGGTCTTGAGCGTGCAGTCGAAGAAGACCTTGCGGTAGTCCTCGGGAGTACCGGGCTCCGCCAGCTGATCGAGAACGGTGGCGAGCGCCGGCAGCGGCGCCTGAGGAAACGAGATCAGCGTCCAGTAGTCGGACGGATCGAGGTTGCTGGCGGCGTAGCGTCGATACTCCTCGAGAGGATGGAGAAGTAGAGCGCGCAGGAAGGTTTTGTACTCCTGAGGCTCGTCCGCCTCGATGGGGAGAATGGCGTCTTCGGCGGTCGGGAAACCGTGCGGCCCAGGCCGGAAGAGACGCAGCAGTCGCCGGAAGCGCTCGGCCTGTGGGTAGGGCTCGGCAAGCTCGATGAACTTGGTCAGCTTGCTGCGGCGAACGGAAAAGAAGTAGTCGTCCAGCAGCACGATCTCCGCGTTCTGCCAAAGCGACGCCAGGAGCCGCTCGAGGGTCGGGTCTTCCTGGGCCGTGCCGCGAATCAGATGGGCCACCAGCTGATGCTGGTGCGTGCGGATCATGTCGATCAAAGCGTCGTTGCGATCCAGCTCGTGCGGGCTTTCCAGCCGATCCAGGCACTCCTCGAACGGCGTCTGCTCCTCCTTTTCCGCGTCGCCGTCGTCGAATACGCCCGTGTAGTTGAGCTCCTCCTCCGGCAGCGGCGCCGCGCGCTCGAGAAGCAGATCGACGTCCTCCTCGTCTTCGAGGACCTGGTCGACGCCCTCTTTCTCGGCCGAGGCGGGCTCAGCTGTTTCGGCGGGCTCCGGCTCTTTCGCCGTGGGGCGGGCACGGCTCGCCAGCTCCTCGAGCCCCTCGTGAAGCCGGACGAGGCGACGTCTGCCGCGAAGGTTCTCGGCATTCGCGATGGGCGAGAGCAGCTGAAAGTTTCGGTCGGCCTGGCCGCGCACGACTCGCGACACGGCGTGGTCGATCGCCACGTTGACACAGGCCCAGACCTCGATCACGTCCTTGATCGCCGCCGCGGGCGACCGAGGCGTCCTCTGGGGCCAGGTACGGGTCCAGAGCGCCGGCCGTGGCCGCAACCTCTTCGAGTTCCTCGATGACGCGCAGCAGGTCTTCCTTGATGCCGCTTCGGTACGAGAGCGTTGCGCTGGAGTCGCCGGTCAGGTCGCGGATGAAGGTCTCGCCACGCCGATTGAGCCCTTCCGTCAACTCGATCAGCCGGTCGAGAAGCTCCAGTCCCGTGGGCGGGGCATGCTCGGCGATCGGCGCAGGCGAGGTGGTCGTGACGGTGCGCTGCTTCTTTGCGGTCCTGGCGCGGCGCAGCTCATGCCGGCGTCGCCGCTCCGGCCGAGCCGGCCGGTGTGCACGCTCGAGGCCCGCGGAGCCCGGGCGCGTGCGGGTCGTCCACTTGCGTGGCGCGGAGGGGCGCCGCAATCGCTCGGAGGGCCTAGGCATTACGCGCCCGGCCTTCGCGTCGAACGGGAAAGCTCAAACTGAAGTCCAAGGAGCACATTGAGGCGAAGGAGCAGTTTGCTGCCGCTCGTCGCGCGGGTCAAGCAGCCGCAGCGGTGCGCTTTCCGCTGTTCTCTAGCTCGGCCCGCCCGCCCGAGCCAGTGCGGATTGCGCGTCGGGCAGAGGATCCCAGCTCATCACGGCACGGGCGTCGTCGACATAGGCCGGCTCGCGCATTCCGAGCAGCACGCAGCTCACACCGGGAGTCGAGGCAACGATCCAGAGTGCCTTTCGGCCGAGAGGCTCGCCGCGCCGCTCCTCGGGGAGCCCCTCGTCGATACGCTCCTGAATCCGAACCGACAGCCGGTTGCTCTTTTCTCTCGCCTGCCGACTCGCCTCCGCGAGCAGCTTCTGCAGTTCGCTGACGTACCGGTTGCGCCACTCGAAGAAGCTGGCGGCGAGCCCGCCACCGACGCCGCGTCCGATCGTCTCGAGCGACCGGCTCAGGCGCGGGACGACTTGGGTGCTTTCGATCTCCTCCCAATGCGGGTATCCGTCTACCTGCTCCAGCAGCGGCGGGAGCTCGCTCGACCAGGCGAAGGTGCCGCTGGCATCCTTCCCTGCGGTCGATCGCAGACGCAGGCCGATCTGTCCGTCGAACTCGCTCTCGAGCTCAGCGACGACGCCGAGCTGTTCCTGGATGTCGCAGATCGGCTCGCCGACGTCGAAGCCCGCCAGACGCACCAACGTCCGTTCGTTGGAGGCGTTCAAGGGTCGGTTGACGATGACGGCGACCTCGAGCTCGGTCGCGTGCTCGAGCACGCTCTGCCCGGCGGTCTGGCGCCTCGTCGCGGCACCCGTTTCCAACAGATTCATCGGCAACTGCAGCACTCGGAAGCCGTGATCGCTCCCGCCGGCCGAGCGCGCCGACTCGATCATGCTCGTGAGTGACGTCGCGCTCGCGCCACTGGGAGCCGTGGCCACGGTGTTCGAGGAGACGCCGTAGCAGCCGAGACGACCGCTCTTGATCTGCTTCTCCAGGAACTCGAAAGCCGTCGTGAGGCGGCGATAGAACCCGTCGCGACGGCCCGGGAGATCTCCCTCACTCCGGCGAGCGGCGTCCATCAGGAAATACTCCGGATTGTGCAGGAGAAGGACGTCGAGGCTCTCGAGGCGGAGTCGCTCGAGACTTCTCTCAAGCTGGTCCTCGAGGTAGTCGGGATGGATGCAGTGCCACAAGCCCTCTTCGTAGCGGACCATGTCGGGAAACTCGCGGCCCGTCTCGGCGCGGCGCTTGGCTCTGGCGAGGTTCTCGCCCTGAACGTATCCGGCCTTCGAGACCACGATGATCTCGTCACGGCCGACCGTTCCGTCCCTCGTCAGCGTCGCGAGGACCTCGCCGATCAGGCGCTCGCTGCCGCCGTCCATGTAGTTGGCCGAGGTGTCGATCAGGTTCACGCCACCCCGCAGCGCCTGAGCCAACGCCTCGCGATGCACTGTGATGGAGTCGTCGACGCGATAGCCACCGAATCCGAGCCGGCTGCAGTTGAGTCGGGTGCCGCCCAGCTTCCCGAAGCCCGCCCCGTGACGCGTCGCGTACGCCGCGGTGGCCGTAGGCGTCGCACGGCCTTCGATGCGCTGTACGCTGAGCGATGTCCGCTCTTCGCCCGGGGGCATCTCGTCCAGCTCGCGAGAGACGTCGCCCGGATCCGTCACGGGACGTCGGCACGCGAAATCCCGGCACACGTAGAGTGCCGGACGCCCTTCCACGAGCTCCTTGCCTTCGAGCAACGGCAGCTCCGGCCGCGGCTGCTCGGGATTCCAGTGGGCGACGACGCGATGAGGAACGAAGCGGCTCCCGGCGGCCTGCCACAGGGCCTCGCTCGCCTCGTCCCCGGCGCCGACGAAAGCCAGCTCGATCGGGCCGTGGAGCAACCAGTCGACGGCGATGAGGCTCATCGAGAACGCGCGCGGCTGCTGCTCGACCGCCCGGCCCCAGGCGCGGAGCGCGCTGCCGGCGTCGTCGCGCAGATCGTGTCGGCCCGTGTGCGCCGAGAGCCGCGCGAGCACCAGCGCCATCACGCTGTTCGCGTTGGGAGTAGCGCCGTCGTGCCCCTCGCGGTGCCGGACGATCAGCTTCTCGTGGCTCGTTGCGGTGGAGAAGAAGCCACCTTCGGGCGCGGCGAACTCGCTTCGCACCCGCTCCGCGAGCTCGAGAGCGGCCTCGAAGTAGCCGAAGCGGGCTCCCGCCTCGTAGAGGTCCAGCAGCCCCTCGCTCAGGTATGCGTAGTCCTCGAGGTGCGCGCTCGCGTGACTCTTCCCCGCCCGATGCGTGCGCAGCAGACGGCCGTCTTTCTCGCGAAGCTCGGTGACCACGAAGTCGGCCGCGCGCGTCGCCGCAGCCAGGTAGCGTCGGTCCCTGGTGCAGCGGAACGTCTCTGCGAAGGCCCCGATCATCAAGCCGTTCCAGCCGGTGAGCAGCTTGTCGTCCAGCCCCGGCGGCACCCGCTTGGCTCTCTCCTCGTAGAGCCTGGCACGCGCCTCCTCGAGTGATGTGGTCAGCTCGTCGACGGAGACGCCCAGCCGCGCGGCGGACGCATCGATCGGCTGCGGGGTGTTGGGGATGCTCTTGCCCTCCCAGTTCCCGCGCTCCGTCACGTCGTAGTGCTCGCAGAAGCGACGCGACGTCTCGGCGTCGAGCACCGCCTCGACCTGCTCTCGGCTCCAGACGAAGAAGCGACCTTCTTCTCCCTCCGAATCGGCATCGGTGGCGGAGTAGAAGGCGCCTTCCGGCGATGTCATCTCGCGCATGACGTATCCCAGAATCTCCTCGGTGACGCGTCGATACTCGGCCTTGCCCGTCGCGACGAAGGCCTCGAGGTAGGCCTTGGCGAGCAGCGCGTTGTCGTAGAGCATCTTCTCGAAGTGGGGGACCAGCCAGCGCTCGTCGACGGAGTAGCGGTGGAAGCCGCCCCCCACCTGGTCGTACATGCCGCCGCCGGCCATCGCCTGCAGCGTTCCCTCGACCATCGCGAGTGCCGACTCGTCTCCGAAACGACGGTGCAGCCGGAGCAGCAGCCGAAGGGTGACGGCGGGCGGGAACTTGGGTGCGCCGCCGAAACCCCCGTTGCGCTCGTCGTAGCTGCCGCGGAGCTGGGCGAGAGCCGCACGCAGCTCGTCCTCGCCGAGCCGCAGGCCCGGTGCCGCTTGCGTGTTCGCCCGCAGGTGATCGACCAGCCGCGCGCCCTGCCGGTGCAGCGTGTCGCGATCGCCGCGCCACGCGGCCGCGATTCGCGTCAGCAGCGACTTGAAGCCGGGCCGCCCGTGTCCGTCGTGGGGCGGAAAGTACGTGCCGGCGAAGAACGGCTCCTGGTCGGGCGTGAGGAAGACCGTCATGGGCCACCCGCCCTGCCCGTCGTTCATGGCCAACGTCGCGGCCATGTAGATCTCGTCGATGTCCGGGCGCTCCTCGCGATCGACTTTGATGCAGACGAAGTCGCGGCTCATCTGCGCGCCGATCTCCTCGTCTTCGAACGACTCGTGTGCCATCACGTGACACCAGTGGCAGGCGGAGTAGCCGATCGAGAGAAGGATCGGCTTGTCCTGCTCGCGCGCTTGCACCAGGGCCTCTTCGCCCCACGGGAACCAGTCGACGGGGTTCTCCGCGTGCTGCAGTAGATAAGGACTCGTCGACTCGCCGAGACGGTTGCGCGCGCGCGCCTTCGGGGCGCTCACCCGGTGGCTCGAGGGCTCAGAGACGGACCGTCAACCCTTCGGCGGGGGATACGCAAACCGTCTCGGCGCCCAGGCGCTCGAGATGGGCCTTCGTCTCCTCGAGCTTCAGGTCGACCGCGTCGTCGTCCTGGTCCGGGTCGTGATGGAAGATGTACAGCGCCTTCACGCGCGCCCGGTGCGCGAGCTCCGTCACCTGGCTGGGGCACGAGTGACCCCAGTTGACCTTCGCCGGGTACTCGTGGTCCCGGTACATCGTGTCGGCGACCATCATGTCCGCGCCGCGGCAGAACTCCGCCAGCCGGTCGACGTAGCCCTCATCGTGCTTCGGGTTGTCGGGGAGATACAGCTCGTTGTCGTGATGTAGCAGATGCGCCGATCGCGGTAGTCGAAGCGATAGCCGAGCGTATTGCCCGGGTGGTTGAGCAGCATCGTGTCGACACGCACCTTGCCCATACGAATTGTTTGTTCGCCGAGGTCGCGGAAGCTCATCTTGGCAGCGAACTCTTTGATGGTGACCGGGAAGTAGACCCCATCCATTTGCGCGCTGACAGTGTCGCGCACCGTGATCTCGCCATGGCTGGTTCCGAAGACCTCGAAGTCATTGCCGGCCATGTAGAAGGGTGCGAAGAAAGGCAGAGCGTTGATGTGGTCCCAATGGGGGTGGGTGATGAGGACCCTGGCAGAAAAGCCCTGAGCCCGGTTTTCGGCGACGAGCGTGCGCGACAGCTGCTTGATCCCGGTGCCGGCGTCGAGAATGAAGAGCGGCTCGCCCGCAACCGCCAGTGTGACACAGGAGGTGTTGCCTCCGTAGCGGATCGTGTTGGGCCCGGGTGACGGAAGGGAGCCGCGCACACCCCAGAACGTGACCTCGAAGGCGGGTGAGTCGTCCGTGGCTTTCTGGAAATGCTCGTTGTCGACCAAGGCCCCTCTGCGCGATGTCCGCGGCGGTGCGGGGATCCTAGCACCCGCGCGGGGCCGGGACCCGCTTCTTGGGCGTGTCGGTTGACGGACGACTCGGGGCGCGCGGACAATGGGCGTCCATGCGACGCGCGCTGCCAGTAGGCCTCGCACTCGTCGCCCTCGGGCAGCCCATCGGGCTGTGCCTGGCGGTGTCGACGAGCCACGCCCTGGAGCACGTCCTCGAGCTTCTTGCGCTCGAGAGACCCGACCTTGAAGCCGCCGCCGAGCACGGTCACAGTCACTCCGAGCCGACACTCGATCACACCCACGTTGCGTACCCTCCCTCGAGCTACGCGGCAACCGCTCCCGTGGCGGGCTCTGCGGCGGTGGAGGGCGCCGCCAATGCCGAGCTGCCGAAGCTGGCAAGGAGCTCTCCGTCGCACGGCACGGGTTGCGACCCGCCGCCGCGGCGGCCGCCCCTCGTCCTGCGAGTCTGATCCTCTGACGTCGTGCCACGGCTGTTGTGGCCGCGGTGTCGTCCGACGTGCGCCTTCTTGGAGGATCGATGCAGCTCAAAGTATCCGGTCTGACCGTCGTATTCGCACTCGTGTGTGCTCCTGCGAGCGCAGGGCAGCGGGTGAGCGAACAGCTGTTCCTGGAACCCTTCGAGACCGACCACGCTGCGCTGCGCGCTCTCGAAGGGGGCCTCGCCCGTGCCGAGGGGGAATTGCGTCGCGCGGGAGCTCTGGCGAACCCGACTCTGGAGTTTGGGCGCGAGCAGCCCGAGGATGCAGAGCGGCAGACGAGCTGGTCGTTGGCCTGGCGGCCGCCACTGGATGGACGCCGCGGTCTGGCGCGAGATGCCGCGCATTCCGGGATCGCCGCCGAGCGAGACGACATCGCCCAGGACCGCCTCGCGCTCCGACAGGAGTTGCGCGCCGCGTTTGCAGCCTGGAGCCTCGGCTGGGAGCGAACGGAGCTGCTGCTCGGGCAGGCTCGGCGCGTCGGGGAGTTGAGTGCCCGCATGCAGAGTCTGGCGGTGGCGGGCGAGGTGCCGGGGCTCGCGGCGCGAAGGCTGGCGCTCGTTCTGCAAGCAACGCGAGCCGAGTTGGCGCTGGCCGAGGCCGAGCTCGCGAGCGCCGAGGCGGAAGCGAGGGGCTGGCGCCCCGACCTCGGGCCAGACACACGTCCCGTATCACCGGGACTTCCGGCTCCTCCCGATTCTGGGGCCGACCTCGAACGGCCCGACGTCGCCGCGGCGCGCCATCGGCTCGAGAAGGCTCGTGTCGAGCATCGTCTCCGCGACCGCTTCTGGCGATTTCCGGAGCTTTACGGGGGTTGGCAGCGACTCACGCTGGGAGCCGCGGTTTCCGAGGGTCCGATCTTCGGCCTTCGCTGGAGCGTGCCACTCTTCGACCGCGACCAGGGGGAGCGGGCCGAGGCTGAAGCGCTGGCGCGCGTTCGCGAGGCGGACCTCGTTCTCGTGAGCGCGCGCGCCACGGCCGAGCGACGAGGACGCCTCCTGGCCTACGTTCACCTGAGGGACGCTTCGCTCGAGGCGGCGACGAATCTAGCCGGAATCGAGTCGCTCGTGGAGGCGGCTGAGGCAGCACTTCGCGCGGGCGAGGCCTCGGTCACGGACCTCGTGGACACGCTCCGCTCGGTCGAGGAAGCACGGCTCGGGGAGATCGGCCTGCGCGAAGCGGCGCTCGCCAGTCACCGCGAGCTCGAGCGGGCGATCGGACGCCCGCTGGGAGGACAGCCGTGAGCAGGGCGGTGGAACGGGCGGTGCTTGTGTCGATCCTGGCCCTTCCGGGCTGCGGCGATCGCTCTCGTGACGAGGCATCCCATTCTCCCGAAGCGGGTGCCGAGCCATGGGCCGTCACCGCATGGGGCGAGAGCTTCGAGATCTTCCCCGAGACGGATCCGTTGATCGATGGGCAGGTGGCGACCTCACACACTCACGTCACCCGGCTCAGCGACTTCAGCCCCCTACGGGACGGGCGCGCCGCCATCGTCTTGCGCGACGGCGACGGCCGCGAGCAGAGCTTCGAGCGCGAGGCACCGATTCGAGACGGCATCTTCTCGATCGACGTCGAGCCGGTAGGCGAAGGCGAGTTCGAGCTGCTCTTCCGCATCGAGACGGCCGGAGTCAGTGAGGAGATTCCGGGGGGGCGCGTCCGTGTCGGAGATGTCGACGCGCCCGGCGGGCTGATCGAGGGACCGATGGACGCGCCGGAATCATCCCAGGCAGAGCGGGTCTCGTTTCTCAAAGAGCAACAGTGGAAGACGCCCTTCGCCACGGCGTGGGTGCGCGAAGCTGAGCTGCAGCCGAGTGTGGCGGGCCTGGGCCGCGTACGGGCCGCGGCCGGGGGAGAGCGGATCATCACGGCGCCCGTCGACGCCGTCGTGACTTCCGAGCCTTGGCCCTATCCCGGCCTGGCACGGCCGGCCGGGTCGGCGGTCTTCCGGCTCGCCCCGACCGTGTCGCGCGAACAGAGCCTGGCGGAGCTCGAGGCGCAGGCGACCGCGCTCGGCGCCGAGCAGGGTGCGGTGGCGGCGCGCCTCGAACGGCTCGAAGAGCTGCTTCGCCTCGAGGCCGTCAGCCGTGCGGCTGTCGAAACGCTTCGCGCCGAGCGGATTGCCCTCGATGCGCGCCTGCTCGCGGCGCGCCGCGATCTCGACGCGGCCCAGGCTTCCCGCGGAGGGGTCGGCGCCGCCCGGCGCTTCGATGTGGTCGCACCGTGGTCTGGCATCGTGGCCGAAGTCACCGTTTCGCCGGGGCAGGCCGTGATGGCTGGTCAGACGCTCGGGCGCCTCGTGCGCCCCGAGCCGTTGTGGATCGAAGTCGCGCTCCCCCCAGAGGACGCAATCCGGATTGCAGACGGCATCGGCGGCGTCTGGCTCCGACACGGCGCTGGAGAACCCGTGCTGGTTCCGGCTGAGAGGACCCGGCTCATCTCGCGAGCGCCCGAGCTGGATCCGCAGACGGCGCGTGTCGCGGTCCTCATCGAGATTGGGCTCAGTGTTGCGGCGTTCCCGATCGGCGCGAGAGTGGAAGCCGAGATTCTGCTCGGCGGAGAGCGCCGGGGCATCGTGATCCCCGTTTCCTCCCTGATCGACGACGGCGGCGCCACCGTCGTCTACCTTCAGCTCGAGGGGGAGGCCTTCGCGCGGCAAGCTGTGGAGGTGGTGACTCGCCAGGGCGACCGCGCGATGGTGGTCGGGCTGCGGGAGGGAGGCCGTCTCGTGACCGAGGGCGGGGCCGCGATTCGCCGCGCCTCGCTCCTCGCGACGGGCCCACCCGAAGGCCACGTGCACTAGACCATATGCTCGATGCGATCATCCGCGGCTCGTTGCGCCATCGCACCGCCGTTCTGGCGACGGCCCTGCTCTTGCTGGGTGTCGGCGCGGCGCTCACGGCTCGGCTCCCCGTCGACATCCTCCCTGACCTGACCGCTCCCACGGTGACCGTGATCACCGAGGCGGCCGGCATGGCGCCCGAGGAAGTCGAGCTGATGGTGACGTTCCCGATCGAGTCCGCCTTGAACGGCTCGACGGGGGTGCGCCGGCTGCGCTCCGTCTCGGCGGCCGGAATCTCCGTCGTGTGGATCGAGTTCGACTGGGGTCAGGAGATCTACCGCGCGCGCCAGATCGTCGCGGAGCGGCTCCAGATCGTCGAGCTTCCCGAAGGCATGAATCGTCCCCAGCTCGGGCCGATCAGCTCGATCATGGGCGAGATCACGTTCATCGCCCTCACGTCCGAGAGCCTGGAGCCAATGGAGCTGCGACGCTTCGCCGATACCGTCGTGCGGCGCCGGCTGCTGGCGTTGCGGGGCATCTCGCAAGTCAACCCGATCGGTGGCGAGGTCAGGCACTATCTCGTGGAGCTGGACCCCTCCGCCATGATCGAAGCGGGGGTCTCGGTGGAGGATGTCGTCGCGGCGCTGCGACGCGCGAGCGCCGTGACGGCCGCCGGCTTCTACGTAGATCGGAAGCAGGAGTTCGTGGTCCGCGGGCTGGCTCGCGCCCGGACGACCGCCGACCTCGGGGCCGCGATCGTGCCCCGCCGGCAGGGGGATCCCGTGCGAGTGGCCGAGCTGGGTGAGGTTCGCGTAGCGCCCGAGCCGCGCCGGGGCACCGCCTCCTTCCGCGCTAGACCCGCGGTGGTCCTGAGCGTCCAGAAGCAGCCCGACGCGAACACGTTGGAGCTGACGCGTCGCATCGACACGGCACTCGATTCCCTCGAGTCCGTGCTTCCGGACGGCGTCGTGATCGAGCGTGAGAACTTCCGCCAGGCCGACTTCATCCACGTCGCCATCCGCAACGTCTCGGTGGCGCTCCGCGACGGGGCCGTCCTGGTTCTCGTCGTGCTCTTCCTCTTCCTGGGCAACGTGCGTAGCACCGTCATCTCTGCGGTGGCGATTCCGCTCTCCCTCGTCGTCGGCGTGCTCGCCCTCACGCTCATGGGCGGCACGCTCAACACGATGACGCTAGGGGGCTTCACGATCGCCATCGGCGCCCTCGTGGACGACGCCATCATCGATGTGGAGAACGTGTTCCGGCGGCTGAAAGAGGAGCGCACCAGACCGCCTGGTGAGCAACGCTCGACCCTGGAGGTCGTCTTCCGAGCCTCTTCGGAGGTGAGAGGAGCGATCCTCTTCGCCACGCTCGTGATCGCCCTGGTGTTCCTACCGCTTCTCGTGCTGCCGGGGATCGAGGGGCGGCTGCTGCGCCCGCTGGGACTGGCCTACCTCGCGTCGCTCGCCGGGTCGCTCGCGGTGGCGTTGACCGTCACGCCCGTGCTCTGCGCGCTGCTCCTGCCGCAGGGCGATGTGCTCGAGCGCGACGAGGCGCGCCTGCTGCGCTGGGCGAAACGCGCGTACGACCGAATCCTCGCCCGAAGCCTGGCTCACCCGCGCGCGATCTTGATCGGCGCTGCGCTCGCCTTCGCCGCCTCGCTGGCCCTAGTGCCGTTGCTGGGCAGGACGTTCCTGCCGCCCTTCAGCGAGGGGAGCCTGACGCTTTCGCTGGTAAGTCCGCCGGGAACGCCCCTCGAAGATGCCGACGCCCTCGGCGCTCGTGTCGAGGAGGCCCTCCTCGTCTTCCCGGAGGTCGTCTCGACGAGCCGGCGGACCGGCCGAGCCGAGAGGGATGAGCACGTGCAGGGCGTGAACGCCTCCGAGATGGAGGTGGTGCTCCGCGACGGTCGGCCCCGGGAGGAAGTGCTCGAGGAGATGCGACGCTCGGTCGCTGCGATCCCGGGAGTCGTGGCGACCTTCGGCCAGCCCATCAGCCACCGTATCGACCACATGATCTCCGGCTCCCGTACCAACCTGGCGATCAAGATCTTTGGGCCCGACCTCTCGACGCTGCGCGCCCTCGCCGCTCAGGCTGAGAGTCGGCTCTCCGAAGTCCCGGACCTCGTGGATCTCAGCAACCTCGAGCAAGCCAGCGTTCCACAGCTCCTCGTCGACCTCGACCGCGGGGCGTTGGCGCGGCAGGGCCTGACGCCGGCGGGGGCGGCCCAGTCCGTCGAAGCGCTCTTTCAGGGTGCCGAAGCGGGCGAGATCGTCGAGGGCGGCATCGTCTCGCGCCTGGCGGTCCGCTTTCCGCCGCGTCTCCGGCAGGACCGCGAGCGCCTCGCTTCGCTGCCTCTGACGACACCGCTGGGAGGGCTCGTTCCACTCGGAAGCGTGGCGCGCCTGCGTTTCGATCTGGGGCCGAGCCTCGTCCGTCGTGAGGACGCCCAGCGCGTCGCGCTGCTCACAGCCAACACCGCGGGCGCCGACATAGCCGGCGCCGTGGGGGCGGCGCGCGAGGCCCTCAGGTCACTCGAGCTACCGCCGGGCTACCAGGTCGTCTTTGGCGGACAGTTCGAGGAGGCCGCGCGCAACCTGCGCGACCTGGCGTTTCTTTCGGCTCTCGTCCTCGTCGCGATGTACGGGCTGCTCTTCCTCGCGTTTCGCGACCACAGGCACACGCTGATCGTCCTGGTCAACCTGCCACTTGCGCTGCTCGGGGGTGTCGTGGCGGTTGCGTTGGGCGGGGGCGTTCTGAGCGTGGCGTCTCTCGTCGGCTTCGTGACGCTCTTCGGCATCGCCACGCGCAACGGCGTCCTGCTCGTCAGCCACTACCAGCGACTGATGCGCTCCGAGGGTGCGTCGCTCCGCGAAGCCGTGGATCGAGGCTCACGGGAGCGGCTGGCGCCTGTCCTGATGACGGCGCTCACGGCCGGTCTCGCCCTCGTGCCGCTCGTCGTCGCCGGCTCGGCCCCCGGAAACCAGATCCAGAGTCCGATGGGGCAGGTGATCCTCGGGGGCTTGCTCAGCTCGACGCTGCTGAACCTGGTCGTCGTTCCAGTTCTGTTCGCGCGGTGGGGGGCTCCCAGGGTTTCCCCATGAGCTTTCGCCGCCTCGCGATTGTTTTCGGGGTGATCTACGGCTTCTTCCTCGGCCCGATGGCTGGTCTCGGGATCTATCGCTCGCTCGACGTGATCGAGCACCACGCCGACTATCGGGAGACCGTCTTCGCCGTCACCGATTCGTACTGCACAGGTGGTGAGTGGTTCCAAACTCAGGGCGGAGCGGCCTCATCCTCCCCCGAGTACTGCTTCTTCACGGGCACGATCGATGGAACCGAGGAGGAACTCACCACGTCCAAGGGCGAGTTCGAGGCTCATCCCCCGGGATCGACGATCCCCGTGTGGTACGCGCCCGAGCGTCAAAGATTCGGCGTCAATTACCAGAACATCCGCGTGCTCTGGCGCAGTGGCGACGACCTGATCGCTAGCGCGCGCCTTCGCATTCGCGGCCTGGTCATGATGCTGTTGTTCCCTGCCCTGTTCATCATCTTGCTCGACTTCGCCTACCGATTTGCGCCTCGTCCACCCTGGCGGCTGTCGGACCCGAAGATTCTCGTGCTCGGAGGTGAACCATGGGCCCCCGGCATCGGCTTCGGGTTCAGTGCCATGGGTCTGGCCTTGTTGGCCCTGAACTTCGGGGTCGGGGTTCCCACCGTGGGCGGGATCGTGGTCGGGGGGGCCCTGTGCGCGATCGGTCTCCCACTCAGCTTCCGTCCCGTCGTCGAGGTGGATCGGGGAAAGGGCGTGCTGCGTCGCCGCCGCTCCCTCTGGCCCGTCTCGGTCGGTACGGGCACTGTGCTGCTCTCGGAGATCGTCGCGGTCCGGGCCGAGGCTGCGGTCGTTGCGGGCAAGGCCGCCGGCCGCCTGGAGCTCTCGACCTCGTCCGAGCCGATCTCCGTTCTCACAATTCCCGATCCCGACCGGGCTCGCGCCGAGGTGGCCGCGATCGCGGAGCACCTGGTGCTGCCCTTCGTGGACAAGCTTGCGCTCCGCAAGGCATCCAGTGCCGAGCGCACGGCGATCAAAGAACGGTTGGTGCGACGCCTCAGGTTGATCGCGACCGTGGTTGCCGCGGTTGGCGGGGTGGTCTTCGTCGTCGCCACGGTCCCATCGATCCGCGAACCGGTACTGCTCGCGGTCGTGGGTCGGGACCAGCCCATCGCCCATCCGATGCTCCGCGTCGCCGCGGTCGAGGCCCTCGCCCGTCACGACTCGGAGGTCGCGATTCGCACCCTGGTCTTCGTCGCCAACACCGCTGACCGCTACAAGCCGTACGAGATCGAGATCGCCAGGAGCGCCATCGAGGCGGCCGGGGCCATCGCCGGCGAGGACTTCGCTGCGGGGGCCTCGGCGGGCGCCTCGACGCACTCAATCGCTGGGCCTCCGAACGGCTCGGCCTGCCGCTCGACGGGAACCGCGGGGTGCTCGGTTGGTACGAGGTCCTGCCGCGCTTTCGCGACCGCATCGACAGCCTGGCCTCGACCGATCCGCACGAAGCCTGGAGTTCCTGGCAGAGGTTCGGCATGGGCGATTTCCGCAGATCGAGCGATTTCATGGTAGCGGTGGGGCCCGCGCTGGCCGATGCTCGCCCGATATCCTTTGCGATCCGTCGCGGCGACGTGACGGGCTATCCGGTCGAGCAACCCGAGCCCATCGAGAAACACACCGACGCCGTACTGGTACGAACGGTCGGGGGCGCCCCGGCCCTCACCCTGTGGCAGTACTCCGACATCCGTGCCGATGTCGATCCCAACGAAGATGCCGGCCTGGAGTTCCCAGCTGATTACGAGGCCTGGTGGGCCGAGCGGACGGGCGCCCTGCGACTGCCACCGCTCCCCTGAGTGCCACCGCGCGGCCCCCGGCTCTCGCACCAGTTGTCCGGGGAAGCCGGCCCCGATACCGTAGTGCTCGTCCGAGACGCGAGTCCCTGCCAGGAGGCCTCATGGCCCGCGAGACCAAGATAGGGCGCAACGACCCCTGCCGTTGCGGGAGCGGTCGCAAGTACAAGAACTGCTGTCAGGGGAAGGCCGGGCGCATGGGTCCGGTGGGCTGGGCCGGCCTCCTGGCGATCGTGGCGGTTGCGGTGTTTCTCGCCGTCTCCCTGCTCAGCCGAGGCCGGAGCGCGGGCGGTTCGGACACCGGCCCGGACACGAACTGCCCGCCGGGACAGGCCTGGTCGGCCGCGCACGGACACTGCCACGACATGTGATGTGCGGGCCGAGGCGGGTGCCGGGGGGCAGTGGCATCGCTAGTGCGGCGGCACCCGCTGCCGCAGCTCTTCGAACCAGTTCTGGATCACGACCAGCGTGGGACCAGCCGCTCCGCGCTCTGCCGTCTCGGCGCTCCTGATCATCAGGAACCGCTGGCCGTCCGGCGACACGTCCTACGTGCGCTGGGTGTTCGGCGCCAGATACGGTCCCTCGACCACCACCTGCGGATTCCCGTAGACAAACGTCGGCCCCGGCTGAATCGGTACGGCCATCACCCGTCCGGGCGCACCGAGGTAGAACAGCTCCCGTCCGTCGCGCGACCACAACGGACGCGTGCCGCCATCGCGCGAGACGAGCCACCGCCCCTCCTCCACGTTCGGGAAGGGGCGGACGTACACCTCGGTCTGCCCGGATTCGTTCGACTCATAGGCCACCCACTGGGCGTCCGGCGACAGGTCCGCGTTCTGCTCGCTGGACGGCGGCGCGATCAGCGGCGTCACCCGGCGCTCGCCCTGGGTGGACACGATGCCGATGTCCCGCCCGCCCCGACCATCATCGTGAACAGAAGCTGGGCGCCGTCCGGCGCGAAGGCGGTGGGAAAGTGCTGCCCGGTGGTGGGGTTATCCGTCAAGGGCTCGGCAGTGCCCGTGCCGTCGGCGGCTTGCCAGAACAGGCTCCCCTGGCTGCCGTCGCGCTGTGACGAGAACGCGACGCGGCCCCCGTCCGGTGCCCAGATCGGCACGCGATCGGCGCCGGGGTCGAAGGTCAGCCGCGTCAGCGTCTCGCGCGCGAGATCCCAGATCCAGATGTCGTTCTGCTCGTCGCGCACGTGGAGCGCGATCCGCGTGCCGTCGGGCGAAAGGCGAGGATACGTGTAGGCCCGGGGAGGCGCCGCCAGCGGCTCCTCCCGGCCCTGCCGGTCCACCCAGACCAGCGCGTTCGCCGCCCCCGCCCCGGTCGCGTACACCAGCGTCCCATCATCCGACACGCCATAGTTCGCCGAGGCCGAAGTACCGGCGCGCATCACGCCCTGGACCATGGACACCGGCCCGCCGCGCACGGCGAGTCGGTCCGCGTCGAACGCGACGGCGAAGAGCCCGTCTTCCAGGGCGTAGACGAGGTGGCCCGTCGGCAGGTAACGCGCGTCGCTGCCCCCCTCCACCAGTACCGTGCGCGTGCCCGAGGACAGCGACTGCACCACCACCTGGGCCGGGTCCCAGTCGGAATCGGTGACGCTGAAGAGCACCGCGTCCCCGTCGGGCATCAACTGGGGGCTGCTCATGCGCTCCCCGTCGGCCGCCGCGATGATCTCCTCCGGCGTGCCCCCGGCGGCCGGCACGCGCAGGATCCCTTCGGGTTGGCCGAAGAGGATCGTGTCGTCGGCCTCCCAGCTCGCCGCGTAGGGATTGGCCGCCGGGCCGATGACTACCGGGGCGCCGCCGCTGAGCGCGATGCGCTTCAGCTGGCCACCCTGATAGTATCCGACCGATTCCCCGTCGGGAGAGAAGAACGGAGTGGTGAGGCCGCCCTCGGTGCCGAGAATGATTCGGGTCTCGAGCGCGTCCATGGCGCGCAGGGAGAGCCCCGCGCTGGTGTTGACGACAACGTCCCGGCCGTCGCGGGAGATGGCCATGACGTTTCGCCCCGTGCCTCGGAACGGCTGCTCGGCGGGGAGGGCGATGGCAAATCGATTTACCGATCGTGGCTCGGGGCGTCCCCAGAGGCTCCAGGCCACGACTCCAACGACCAGGCCGCCGCCGATGAAGGTGGCAGCGGACGGCAGCGCCCGACGCCACAGTGGCCGCGCGGCCGCCACGGCCGACGCCTGCGGACCCGCCGTCTCGAACGCGCCCTGAAGCGCGAGACGCACGTCGTGGATGTCGCTCGCGCGCTCCCGCCACTCCTTCGTCAAACAGACCCTGAGCGTCTGGCTGACCCGAGGCGGAACACGAGAGGGCATCGCGTCGAAGTCCGGCTCGAGCTGCAGCACCTTCGACAGCGTCATTGAAACGTCTTCACCCTCGAACGCCCGCTTGCCGGTGAGCATCTCGAAGAGCACGACGCCGAACGCCCACACGTCGGCGCGCTTGTCCACGGGCTTGCCGCGCGCCTGTTCAGGAGACATGTATGCGGCCGTGCCGAGGATGACGCCCGCCTGCGTGGCCCGGGCCGACATCGTCGGGGAGTGGGACACATCCGGCGATCCTGCGCCTGCTGGCTCCAGCGCCTTCGCCAAACCGAAGTCCAGCACCTTCACTGTGCCGTCTTCGCGGACCTTGACGTTCGCTGGCTTCAGGTCGCGGTGGATGATCCCCTGCTCGTGCGCGGCTTCCAGGGCTTCCGCGATCTGCTTCGCGATGATGATTGCTTCATCGACGGGAATCGCCCCCTGCGCGATGCGGTCGGCGAGCGTCGGCCCCTCGACCAGCTCCATCACGAGGGCCGTCGCGCCGCCTGAGTCTTCCAGTCCGTAGATCGCCGCGATGTGGGGATGATTCAGCGAGGCCAGCACTTCGGCTTCGCGCTGGAACCGCGCCAACATCGGCTGCGACGGACCCGGGCAGCACCTTGATGGCGACCTGGCGCTTCAGCTTCGTGTCGGTGGCTTGATACACCTCGCCCATGCCGCCCACGCCAATGTGGGCGGTGACTTCGTACGGGCCGAGCCGGGTTCCAGCCGTCAGGGTCACGCAGCTTCCTTCGCGCGAGCCGACTTCAACATGGCGGTGCTTTCACACGGACCAAACGGGATTCGATTGCGGGAGAACGGTCAGAGTATATCCACCTTCCCTCGGGCAGAGTTTTTTTCGATCAGGACTTGATAGATCTGGAAGGCGTCTTCACTCGGCGGCTCTGAGACCCGCAGCAGCGCACTTCAGACTCCCGGAGCGAAGCCACGAGCCGCGCGGACAGCTCGAGGGTGCCGTGTCTCGGGGCTGCTGGCCGAGGCCACTGCGCCTCGCTCTCACACAAGTGGTCCGGACCGAGTCGAGGGACCGGAGGCGTCTCCTAGAGCGTCGGGGTTCGCACCGTCCCTGGCTCGCACTGTGACAGTCGGAGGAACCGTCATACGCGCGGGTTTCCGGGTCCCTTGCCGCGCCTATGTTCAAAGAACTGAAAAGGGGACCGCGATGAGACTCGGAGGACGGCTTCTAGAGGACGGGCTGGCTTGGCGCGCGGGGCGGGCCTGGCACGCCCCGGTCCACCGGCCCAGCCGTTGCGCCCTGTGGCGACCACTGGCGGTCGCTGCACTAGTCGTCGTCGCGTGCGGCTGCGCCTTCCGCACCCTGAAGCCTGAACTGCGGGATCCCGACGACGTACGGATCCCGACGCGGAGCATGCCATTGCTCAAGGTGCACCTGCACTCCGGCGAGCTGTACGTGCTCGATTCCTGGAAGCTCACTAACGACGGATCTCGAATCGCGGGAACCGGCACCGCGTACTCCGTCGCTCGCGAGCCGGAGCGCTCGGGCTCACATTCGATCCTGGTGGATGACATCGCGCTACTCGAGGCCAACACACCCGAGATCGTGGTGAACGCTGGGTTGAGCGCCCTGGGGATCGCGATCACCGTGCTGGGTGGAGTCACCGCTGCGCGGTGGACCCGAAGTCCTGCTTCGGGTCCTGCCCCACGTTCTACGTCGAAGGCGGCAACCCCGACCGGCCGGACGCCGAGGGATTCTCGTCCTCGATCGCGCGCGCCCTCGAGGCGCGCGATCTCGACGCACTCTTCGGAGCCAGCGCGAGCGGCCGGACCCTCGTGATGACGATGCGCAACGAGGCGCTCGAGACCCACGCCGTGCGCCGCCTGAGGCTGCTGGTCGCCGCCCGGCCGCCGGGGGGCCGCGTGCTGGCGGACCCCGCCGGCGCCTTCCACCCGGCGTCCGGCTTCGAGCGTCCGCGGGCTTGCCGGGCGCCTGAAGGCGACTGCCTGGCCGCGATCGGCGCATTCGACGCGATCGAGCGGGCGTCACCCGCAGATCCCGACGACCTCGCGACGCGCGAGTCGATCGAGCTGCTGTTCGAGGCGTCGCCCGGCAAACTCGGGATCGTGGTCGGGGCACGCCAAACGCTGCTGACGACCTACCTCTTCTACCAAACGATGGCCTACTTCGGCCGGGGCGCCGGCGACTATCTGGCCACGCTGGAACGCGGAGGGCCGGCGCTCGCCGGGCAGGCCATGGGCATGGCGCGCGCTCTCGGTGGAATCGAGGTCGACGTGGTGGAAGCGGGAGGAGCCTTCCAGCCGCTCGGCAGTTTCGATGAAGCCGGTCCGATCGCAGGCGACGTCCAGGTCTTCCCCTTCGAAGCCGTCGGCGAGGGCCCGCTGCGGGTGCGGCTGCGCCTCGCGAAGGGTCTCTGGCGCCTCGGCTGGGTATCGCTCGCTCGGCTGGGGCCGCCCGTCCAGGCTGAGACGCTCCAGCCGATCTTGGTTGAGCGCAGCGGGAGGAAGGACACGGGAGCGCTCGCGACCCTGATGGACGCGAGCCGGCACCTCGTCACGGTGCCGGGCGACGAATACCGCGTGGCGTTCGCACTGCCCCGGCCCGGCGAGGAGCTGGAGCTGTTCCTCGAAAGTGAGGGCTACTACTACGAATGGATGCGCGACGGCTGGCTCCCCGAAGAGGACCCGGAGATGGCGCTGCTCGCACTGACGCGACCCGAGGAGGTCTTGCGGCGGCTTGCCGGGCCGTTCAAGACACGAGAGGCCGTTCTCGACCGCGGGTTCGAGGCGAGCCGCTTCAGAAAGTAGGTGTCCGATGCATGCACGCAGTCTGCTCGTCATCGTGTTGGTTGTCGCCCACATCGGCTGCGCAACGGTGCGCATGCAGCCCTCGGTCTACGGCATGTACCGCGCCCGGTTTCTTGGACACCAGTTTGACGATCTCGGGTTCGTTTGGCAGACGATCCCGAAAACGACGCACGAGGATGCCCCAGGATCGACGCGGCGGGGTGAGTCCATACCTGGGGTAGCCCCTCTTTGATGACCTCGAGGTTCACGCGGCCTTCCCCTGGCCGTGCTGGTCGCGGGCCTCGCGCGGGGTGAGGAATCCCAGCTTCTCGACGCGCCACTGCTGGTTGTAGCGCTTGACGAAGGCAGCCACGGCCTGGCGCACCTCCTCGAGGGTGTGGAAGACGCGGCCATGAATGATCTGTTCCTTGAGAGTCCGGATGAAACGCTCGGCCACTCCGTTGGTCTGCGGCTGTTCGACGAAGGCGAAGCTGGGCGTGATGCCCCAGAAACGCAGCTGGTTGAGGAAGTGGTCCGAGAGGTACTGCGTCCCGTGGTCCATGCGCAGCTCGAGGCCACGAGCCACACCCGCCTCGACCGAGCCGAAGAGCTGCGTCAGCCCCATGGCGATGGGCTGGAGGGCCTCGTAGCGCGTCCCCTTCTTGCACACGTGGTAGCCGACGCACTCGCTGTTGAAGTGCTCGACGCCGACGAAGATCCAGCCCCAGCCGTCCTTTGCCGTGAGAACTCTCGCCCCGTCCGTCCCCCACATCAGGTTGGGCGCATCGGTTGTGATCGTCCCCTCGTGGAGCAGCCCCTCGCCCTGGCGTACCCGACGCGGCGACAGCAGGTGGTGCTCACGCATGATCCGCAGCACCCGCTTGCGCGACACGCGCACCTGGCGCAGCACCTTGAGCCGCGCCCAGACCTTGCGATGTCCTTCTCCTACGAACGGCGAGGCCGCCAGGTCCTCTCGGATCAGCCGCAACAGCTCCTCGTCAGACACCTTGGGCTTGGGACCACGTCGGCCAGCGCGGACCATCTCGGGAGCCGCCTCGCCGAGCTGGGAGTAGTAGCTCGAGCGGGCCAGCTTCCACACCCGGCACACCCGCTCCACCCCGTAGGCCCGGCCTGTCGCAGGGGAGATCGCCGCACTCATCGCCGCGACCTCCCGAAGGCCAAAGGGCGGGCCGCCCCGATCTTCTTCCGCAACAGCTCGTTCTCCATGCTGAGCTCGCCCACCCGCTTGACCGCCGCGTCCAGCTCCACCTTCAGCGGGTCGCCATTGCGCTCCCGCAGCGACTCGTCGATCCCGGCCATGGCTTGATCACGCCAGCGCTGCAGCCGGTGCATCTCCACGGACAGCTCACGAGACAGCGCTTCGAGTGACTCCCCGCGCAGCAGCCGCAGTGCGACCTCCCGCTTGCGCGCCACGCTCCAACGCTGCCCGGGACCCAAGGCGCCCACCACCGCGCCGCCGGTGGGCGAAACTCCGGTCGCCCACCGGGCTCCCTCCGTCTCGCCCACTCCCTTCTTCCTCTCAGACCTCTTGCGCCTGACCTGCTTCATCGATCGAGTCTCCTTGAACAAGATGACTTTCCCTAGTTTCGTGTCCAAGAAAACCGGGTCCGCTTTATGAGTCCTCAATCTCAAGCGAGACTGCGTAGCTCAACTCAGACTGTCCGCGTATTTAAGGGATCGGAACGCCCGCTACCGATCTAGAGAGGTCGTCTTGGTGGGCTAGAGGCGAACAGATCGCTCCAAGTTCGCTCCTAGTCAGTCGCGGCTCGCGGAGCGAGCCCCAGGTTGCGGGACATGTGGCACGTGCGGGGAGGAGTAGGCGTCCTTGCTTCAATCGGACCCTCTCGAGGCGTGGTAGGTGACGGTGGGATACGCTGGTCCGCAACCGAGCTGCAACAATCCCCCGGGGGTGGCGGTGACGCCCTGGCCGTTCGTAGGCTGTTCGGCATCGGACCGGAAATGACCGCTGATCAGGTATTCCTCTTCGCCCTGCTGTTCGCGCTCTTCGCGCTGCTCCTGTGGGGGCGGGTGAGGTACGACGTAGTCGCACTCGGCGCGTTGATGGTCGCCTACGTCGGGGGTGTCATCCCCAAGGGCGAAGTTTTCGCCGGATTCGGACATCCCGCCACCGTCATCATCGGGCTCGTACTGATCGTCAGCAGCGGTCTCTACCGATCCGGTGCCATAGAGATTCTCGCGCGTCATCTCGCTGTGGCTTCACGCGGGCTCAGCACGCACATCGCCATCATGTCCACGGTTGCGGCCGGGCTCTCCGCGCTGATGAACAACGTCGCCGCTCTCGCGTTGCTGATGCCGGTGGACTTGCAGGCCGCGAGGAAGGCCAAGCGAAGTCCAGCGAGCACGCTGATGGCGCTCTCCTTCGCATCGATTCTCGGCGGCATGGTGACGCTGATCGGCACACCGCCGAATATCGTGATCGCTACCTTCCGGGAGCAGGTGCTCGGCGCACCCTACCGGATGTTCGACTTCGCGCCGGTCGGTCTGGTGGTGGCGACGGTAGGCGTCGCCTACGTCGCGCTGCTCGGCTGGCGTCTCATCCCCGCTGAGCGCCGAAAGCGTGACACGACCAAGGAGCTGGAGGATCTCCGGGGCTACATCGCCGAGGGCAAGGTACCGGAAGGGTCCAGAGCCATCGACAAGCGGCTGCGCGAGCTCCAACTGCTGGCCGACGAGGACGACGTCAACCTGCTCGGTTTGGTTCGGTTTGGCAAGCGGGTGCCGGGTGTGGCCCGCGACGAAGTGATTCGCAAGAGCGACGTGATCGTGGTCGAAGGCGCTCCCCAGGGGATCGAACAGTTCATGGGAGCGGCGGGCCTGCAGGCTGCCGGTTCTGAAAAGCACGAGGGTGTGGCGGGTGACAGCCTCGAGCTGGTCGAGGTCGTCGTGCCGCAAGGCGCCCGGATCGAAGGACGATCCGCACTGGACATCCGCCTGCTGTATCGGCACGGCGTCACGTTGCTAGGCGTTTCGCGTCGCGGCCGGCGTTTTCGCGATCGGGTGCGCAAGTTGGAGATCGACGCTGGCGACACACTGTTGCTGCTCGGCCAGACCGCTCAGCTGCCGGGCGTCGTCGAGTGGCTGGGTTGCCTTCCCCTTGCCGACCGTGGAATCCGCGTGATTCAGCGCCACAAGGCGTGGGTGGCGGTGGCCGCATTCGCCGTGGCGATCCTGGCTGCGAGCCTCGAGCTGCTCTACCTGCCTGTGGCGCTGGCGGCCGTCGTGATCGTATACGTCTTGCTGCGCATCGTGCCGCTCTCCAGGCTGTACGAGTCGATCGAATGGCCGGTGATCGTTTTGCTCGGTAGCCTGATCCCGATAGGGACGGCTTTGGAGGCGAGCGGAGCAACGGCGCTGATGGCGCGGTCGATCGTCGAGGTGGCGCAGGGGCTGCCCGCCCCCGCGGTGCTCGCCATTCTGATGCTCGTGACGATGACCCTCTCCGACGTCCTCAACAACGTCGCGACGGCCCTCATCGCCGCGCCTATCGGCGTTGACGTCGCGCGCCACCTGGACGTCAACCCGGATTCGTTTCTGATGGCCGTCGCGGTTGCCGCCTCGTGCGCCTTCCTGACCCCGATCGGGCACAAGAACAACACGATCGTCATGGGTCCCGGCGGCTACAAGTTCGGCGACTACTGGAGGATGGGGCTGCCGTTGGAGGTACTCGTGGTCCTGGTTGGTCTGCCAATGATCCTCTTGTTCTGGCCACTGTGACGCGGCAGCGGCAACTACTGCGATAGTCTTCTCCCCCCCAACTCCACCGTCCCGGCGCATGCGCCAGGGTTTGAGTTGACCCCGCAATCGCAGCAGCTCATCGCAACAGCTACGACGACGCGAAGGAAATCACGAAAAACAGCGAAAAGAAATGGTGACTCGCCGGGGACTCGAACCCCAAACCTAGAGACTAAGAGTCGAGGTCGAAGCGAAAACCCGCGACCTGATAAGAGTCAGACGACGTAACACCAACGAAATCAACGGACGGGTCTTGAGGGTAATCTCCTCAGATCGCCTCACCTCTCGCCAAATGGTCACTTCGTGGACACACCCACTCGCTCCAAGCAGATGGGCAACAGCATGAATTCGGCTGTCGGTACGCGCGGCTCGCGGAGCGAGCCCAGGGTGCGGAGCACCTCTCTCGGCAAGCAAGGCAAAGCTGCCAGAGTGTGGGGGCGCGGAGCAGGTTACGTCGCGATAGATGGCGGAAGCGCGTGGGAATCGAACCCACTCGTCCTGGTCACTCCGGGACACCGAGTGCGAGAAATCAACGACTTATGTGGTGCTTGGGGTCCAGCTCTCGCCTCCAATGGCCTGGTCTGCCCTCCCGTCACGCCACAGATACGCCACAGCGGAGCTAGGCTCAGCCGACAGCTCCGTGGTGCCGATCTACGGGGCGGCCGCGGAGGATGACAATGAGGCGAGACCCGACGAAGCTGAGCGTCCACCACGACTTCCCATCTCTGCCGTATGACGCCGCGACGGGCTGGATCGCGGCGCTCCAAAGCACAGAGGGGGAATGCAAGGATGCCTTCCTCAGCACCTTCAACATCTACGTGCATGTGTGGGAGTACGGCTACTATTTCCTCGACCGCTTCATGAGGGATTCCAAACTCAGCGGACCCCAGACGGTCGTCCCAGCCACACTGTTTTCAGAAGGCCACGCTTCCTTGCGCTCGACCTTCCTAACGCTGTTCCACGGTTACCCTGCCGATGCTATCGCTACGTTGCGGCGCGTTCATGAGGCGTTCGTGAAGGCTTGCGACTGCGCCTTCGTGCCCGCCAAGACAGTGGATGTCATCCGAGCGAGCGACGGCTCGGCCTGCGACTCGACAGGCTCCGAAGAGTTGCGGGAGGCTTCGTGCACGGGAACAAGTTCGACAGCCTTGATGCGCTGAAGGCGCTTTCTGAGAACCGCACACCGACGATCCGGTACGGACCCCGCCAGAGATATGGTCAAGTCTTGTGTATGGGGACCTGATCAGGCGGCTTCTTTTCTGACGCCGTCGACGAAGCTGACTCCGCCAATGACGTCGGTGATCAATCGGTAGCCGTTCAAGGCCCTCCAGTTTCTTTGCGCTGCGAGCGCGAGCTTGAAGACCATCGTCAAGCAAGCGACGCGACTCCCGGCGCCCTTCGTCTTCTTCGTCCGTAGCCGAACCGTGGCGAACGTAGATTCGATCGGGTTCGTCGTCCGGATGTGAATCCAATGCTCTGCCGGGAAGTCGTAGAAAGCCAGGAGGGCTTCCCGATCCTTCTCGAGGCACGACGCTGCAGCTGGATACTTCGGGCGGTACGTCGCAAGGAAGAGGTCGAAGGCGCGTTCCGCACTCGCTCGCGTATCCGCCATCCAGATGTCGTGGAGCATCGACTTGGCTTTCGCCTGGATCGACTTCGGCATCTTGTTCAGCACGTTGCCTGTCTTGTGGAACCAGCACCGTTGATCCCGCGTCGTTGGGTAGACCTTCTGCAGGGCCTTCCAGAAACCCAGGGCACCATCGCCAACTGCAAGTTGAGGAGCCAGAGTCAGGCCGCGCGCACACAGCCCCAAGAGGAGCTCCCGCCAGGACTGCTCACTTTCTCGATAGCCGTCGGCGACCGCGATCAGCTCCTTCTTTCCCTCTGCCGTCGCTCCCATCAGCACGAGAATGCACTGCCTCGAGTTCCCGGGGTCCTCGAGGCGGACATTGAAGTACACCCCGTCCGCCCACACATAGGCGTAACCCTTCCCGGCCAGCGAGCGCTTGTCCCAAGACTCGTACTCTTCCGTCCATGTCGACTTGAGGCGCGTGATCGTCGTCGCGGAAAGCCCGGGCGCATCCGGACCCAGGAGCGCTTGCAGGGCCTCGTGAAAGTCGCCGCTGCTCACGCCCTTCAGGTACAACCACGGGAGCAGTTCCCCCAGGGCCTTCGTTCGCCGAAGGTACGGCGGCAAGATCGACGAGGTGAACTTCTCCCTCTCACCTTCCAGACGTCGATCCCGGACGCGAGGCTGCTTCACCTTCACAGCGCCCAGCGGTGTTTGGAGATGGCGCTCAGGCAGGTGCCCGTTTCTCACAACCTGCTGTCGGCCGCAGTCGTCTCGCAAGGTCTCTCGAGACACCAGGTAGGAGGCAACCTCCTCCTCAATCGCCCGCGTCAAAAGCTGCTGCGCACCGCACCGAAGGATCTCTGTCAGAACGTCCCTCGATGATTCCGATGGAAACTCCACGACTTTGCTCGTACTCTCGCTCATGGTGGCGTACTCCTTGCCTCGGCAAGGGCTTTGTGGGTGTCAGTGGATGACAACACCCAGGGTACGCCGCCTTCTTCAGACCCTCACACACGACTTTCGGTTATATCTCACCCCGCCATGACGAAAGCCTTGCGCGGTACGCGTCCCTGGTCTCAGTCTTCTGGCTCTATTTCGGGATCACGGTCGCGCCCGCCGTCTTTCCGGGTGTCGCACATAAGGACTGGCTGGAGCTGCGGCTAGACTCCGCGGCCTTCCTGCGGGGCTACCTGACGGACTGTGAATCGGCGCTCGTAGCCACGTGTGACAGCGTCGACGCGATGATTGACAAGCGCTCAGTGTCGACTGGAACGGGGCCTGCAAAGTGAACGGCCCACCTCCTAGGGCTGCGCACCGGTCAGCCGGGCGTGCGGCCCGAGGCTCTCTCCACTTGAGGTTTCAAGGCTAGCGCCGCCCCCGTCGAGGACGGCGTGAGCCTCCGCGCCCGACTCACCGCCGCCAGCTCGTGCACCTTCCCGACCAGCTCCCGGTCCGGCGCCTCGAGCGGGTCCCCGGCGAGGACCTGGCCGAGTAGCAGCGCCAGGCACTCGGGCGGGATGGCCCGCTGCAGCTCGACGATCGCGTCGACGTAGTCTTGTCGCACGCGGGGAAGCTACGCGGCGAAGGGACGGGCCGAGCGGCGCCGTGTGATGGTTTGGCGGGTGTCCTAGTTCTTCGGCGGCCGGCCTCTACTCCGACTGGGCGGCCCCCCGTGCCAACAATAGGTGAGACAGATGGTCATTGGAGTTTAGTGTAGAGGGGCGGGGAGGTTCTGAGATGGAACGACCCCTGCTGGAGAAGGAGAGCTTGAAGGAGATGGCGGAAACGGAGGGAGCCCGTAGGGCGAGCGGAGTTTCTGCCATCGGCGCCGGGGATGTCGCCGACCCCGAGGTGGTGGAGAAGCCGAAGCGTCGTCGGTTCAGCGCAGAGTACCGGCTGCGGATCGTGCGGGAGGCGGATGCCTGCAAGGCCCCCGGTGAGGTAGGGGCCTTGCTGCGGCGTGAAGGGTTGTACTCCTCGCTGCTGTCGGCGTGGCGCCGGCAGCGTGACGCGGGGGCGCTTGCAGGACTTCGATCGAAGAAGCGTGGGCCGAAGGCGAAGGCGGCGGACCCTCGGGTCAACCGACTCGAGCGTGAGAACACCCAGCTCCGTCGGCAGCTCGAGCAGGCGGAGACGATCATCGAGATCCAAAAAAAAGTTGCTGGGATTCTGGGGATCCCCCTGAGGACCTCCGAGCTCGACGAGAAAGACTGATGGCTGCCAGTGTCGTGCTGCCCCGCGAGGTCGCGACGGCTCCTGTGTGCCTGGCCCTGGGCCTCAACCGCGCCACGGTCTACCGCCGGAGAAACCCGGCAAAGGCCACGGCCAAGCGACCCCGGCCGAGCCCGGCTCGGGCCCTGACTCCGCGCGAGCGCCAGGAGGTGCTCGACACGCCGCACTCCGAGCACTTCTGTGATCGAAGCCCCGTCGAGGTCTACGCGACGCTGCTCGAGGGGAACCGCTACCTCTGCTCGGTGGGCAGCATGTACCGCATCCTCGCCGCCAACAAGGAAATCCGCGAGCGGCGCAACCAGCTGCGCCACCCCCGCTACCAGCGACCCGAGCTCGTGGCCACCCGGCGTCGCCGACGGCAAGATCGCCGAGGTGTGGCAACTTGTGGACATGCAGGGCTTCTTCGAGAAGGCCAACGCGGTACCGTTGCGGGGCAAGGTGCTGAGCACTTGATCGAAATGGCCAATTCAGCGAGATGCGGGCGTGGGGTGGTGAGGGGCTGAGGTGTAGGGCTGAGGTGTAGGCTCTGGACCTCCTCGGTGGTGCGGCGTGAAGAAAAGACTCGACGTGGCCGTTCGCTCCCTTCTGGTAGCAGCACTTACCGTGTGCGCCTCCTCGGCCTGCGGAACTCGCAGGCTCGACGAGGCAGTCTTCTACGACGGCCCCCGGTTCAAGCTGAAGCTCGCGAGGAACTATCGCAATCTCTTCTTGCATTACAACGGAGAGGAATTCGCGGTGCAGTGCTCGTCGGCCCAGACGGCTGGATCGCGCGGTCACGCAATGCAGGACGAAGGCTGGAGGACGCTGACAAGCGGCGGGGCGCTCGGGTCGAAGAGCGCACAAGAAGTCGTCGAGCGGGAACGCGGTGACTTTGTCGTGATCGACCAGAGCACCCTCGTCATCAAGGGCACAGTGTTTCGCGTGAGCTTCGACGCCTGCGGTAGCTTCGCTATGTGGGATCCTACGACGCTACCGCCGGAGCTGATCGATCCGGTGGAGAAGCCCGCCCATTGTGCGCCGCAGGGCACGGGTGATTGCCGGTACTACGACTTTCATGGCGATCGAGAACCCGTGTACGACGAGCTGAAAGTTGACCCAGTGGGGACAGTGTCCTTCGTTGTGCGCTCCAAGAGCTTCAGGGTCGGGGGCGCGCTTCGGGTCGAGAGCAGCGACTTCGGCCAGACGTGGAAGGTATCAGGGAACGAAGCGGCTCATCCGCCGATAGGAACGAGCGGCTGAGGCGACGAAGTACCAGCCGCCGAGGGTGACGGGTTCGCTCAGGCGCGAGCGGAAGAGGCGGCGGTAAGACCTCGCCGTGAGGCGTCCCTCGGAAGGGGCGACGCCCGAAGGTCGGTCGCCTATCGAGCGCACCCCTTGTACTTCTTCTCGATGCACTCAGCCGCGAGGCGCTGGCCTTCGGCGATTTGCTCGGGGGTCATAGAGATGTTGAAAAACCAGCGTATGACGGTTCTTTTGGAGAACCAGTTCGAGCCCTGACCGGCGATGTTCAGCCACATGTATGCGATGGTGTTGTTCTGCGGAACGCCGTCCCCCCTGTAGTACATGAGTCCGAGGTTGTGGTGCGCACTCGCGCTGCCCTGTTCAGCCGCCAGCCGGTACCACTTCACGGCCTCGGCGTCGTTCTCGGGAACACCTTCCCCGTTGCCGTACTTCACCCCGAGGTTGAACTGCCCGCCCGGATGCCCCTGCTCAGCCGATCGCCGGTACCACTTCACGGCTTCGATGTCGTTCTCCGGCACGCCCTCGTCGTTGGCGTACATGAACCCGAGGTTGACCTGCGCTTCCGCGTCACCCTGCTCGGCTCGCTCGCGCAGCGCGTCAATCTCGGCTGTCTGGGGCGATGCCAGTAGGAGCGTGACGACCATGGCTAGGGATCGCATGTGTGCCTCCGGTTCTCGGAGACTACACCTGACAAAGAAGGGGGGCGAGGCCGACCCCGCGCCGGAGGCAGAGGCTAGCAGTACGACGCTGGCGGCACCTCGAGTACCGCTACCAGTCCTCTATACCGCTCCACAATCTCTCGCTCTCTGGCGCAGAGCTCCTCACCCTCGAGGAAGGTGAGCAGCAGCGGTCCCATCTCCTCTGGGCCATAGAGCTTGAAGAGGGTGAGCATGGCTTCCGTGCGGACGGCTTCTTTCGGGGTCATGAGGCGAGCGTAGAACGGTCTCGCTGACCCGTTTTTTCGGGAGTGACAGTCCGTGGAGTGTCATGCGAGGAAAGAGGTCGGACCAGTCCATACCGACGTAGGCGCTAGCCTCAGCTCAGTGCTCACCGACGCCGACGCCGACGAGATCCGCGCGGGCGTCGAGAGCGGGCTACGCGGGCCGGTGGTCATCAAGTGGATTCGGAGCTTCTCGACGACAGGGATGAACGGCTGAGGCGGCCGAAGTACGAAGCACCGAACGTGTCGGGTTCGCTCCGGCGCGAGCGGAAGCGGCGGCGCTAGATCGCCAACGCTGCGCCGGTTCTGTAGTGTGAAGCAGGGCTGCCGGACACGGGCCGGAGTGGTCGACGGTCGCGTCGCCTACCGAGCGCACCCCTTGTACTCCTTCTCAATGCGCTCAGCCGCGAGGCGCTGACCTTCGGCGATTTGCTCAGGGGTCATCATCTGCTCGACTCTGCCAGCCGCGAGGCCCAGAGCGCTGGTGAATTCTCCACGGGTCAGTCCGCCCGCGTCCCTTTCTCGCCATACTCGAAATACGGAAAGCTGAGCCTCGGCGATGTTCAGCCACATGTACGCGAGGGTGCCGCTCGGCGGTACTCCGTTTCTGCCTTCGTATAGCAGTCCGAGTCGTACCTGTGAATCCAAGTGGCCTTGCTCTGCCCCAAGTCGGTACCACTTCATGGCCTCAACGAAGTCTTGAGGTACCCCTAGCAGTCCGTGGTGAAAGTGCCCTTTGAGCGGGCCTTACGTGACAAGTGCATGTCTTAGTGTTCGTGCATGGCGATGGGCAAACATAAGAAACGTCAAGAGGCGTTGTGGGTGCCGACGAGCGATCTGCCGCGGAGCCCTGGGCATCCTTTCTATTCGCGTTTGAATAGAGCGCTGGAGTCCGAGGGCTTCGACAGATTCGTGGAATCGCGATGCCGCCGGTTCTATGCGGCGGTTCTGGGGCGTCCGAGCCTGGCCCCTGGACGCTACTTTCGGCTCTTGCTGGTGGGGTACTTCGAGGGCCTGGACTCCGAGCGTGGGATGGCGTGGCGTGCAGCGGACTCGCTTGGGGTGCGGAGCTTCCTGGGGCTTGGGTTGGAGGAGCGGGCCCCGGAACATTCGACGATCTCGCGGACCCGGCGGCTGATCGACTTGGAAACCCACCGTGACGTGTTCACCTGGATCCAAGAGCGCCTGGCGCAGACGGGTCTTCTGAGCGGAAAGACGATTGCGATCGACGCGACGACGCTGGAAGCGAACGCGGCGATGCGGAGCATCGTGCGTCGGGATACCGGAGAGACCTACCAGGAGTTCTTGAAGCGTCTGGCGAAGGCGTCTGGCATTCGCACGCCCTCTCGGCAAGCGCTGGCGCGGCTGGATCGGCGGCGCAAGAAGAAAGGCTCGAACGAGGAATGGAAGAGTCCGGCGGATCCGGACGCGAAGATCGCCAAAATGAAGGATGGTCGTACCCATCTGGCCCACAAAACCGAGCAGGCCGTGGACCTGACGACGGGGGCGATCGTGTCGGTGACGGTCCAGGGCGCGAACCAGGGCGACACGAGCACGCTGGGCAAGACGCTCAAGGACGCCGAGACTCAGATCGAGCGCGTTCAGAAGCGGACCCGTGCTTGCCATCCCGGAGGCCTGCAGGAAGTGGTTGGCGACAAGGGTTACCACTCCACTGCGGTTCTCCAGGAGTTGGACGCTGCGGGGCTGCGTGCGTACATATCCGAACCCGACCGTGGTCGTCGGCGATGGCGGGGCGACACCGAGAGCCGTGGCCTGGTGTACGCGAACCGTCGGCGAAGCGGCGGGGCACGAGGTCAGCGTCTGCACCGCCTCCGAGGAGAACGGGTGGAGCGACCCTTCGCTCATCTCTACCGAACCGGCCGCATGAGACGCACGCACCTTCGCGGTCACGAGAACATCCTCAAACGGGTGCTGGTCCACAGCGGTGCCTTCAATCTCGGGCTGCTGATGCGCCAGATCGTCGGAGTCGGGACGCCGAGGGGCCTGCAGGGCCGGCTCCATGACCTTCTGGCACAGCTCCTTCACCTCTGGAACCGCCTGACGGCCATCACAACGGCTCCTACCAACCACGAACAGCTCTCGCACAATGCCCGCCACTCAGCTCCGTCGCCCTCCATCGCCGCCTCGGAAGGGCTTTAACCACGGACTGCTAGCCCGAATTCATGCTTATGCGCGAGCTTGTACTGGGAATCCGCGTTGCCTTGGAGGGCTGATCGCCGAATCCAGTCCAAGGCGTCGTCTTGGTCAAAGGCGTCGTCATAGACTCTCATCCCGGCTTCGCCTAGCAGTCGGAGTCGTAGCTGTGAATCCAAGTGGCCTTGCTCTGCCCCAAGTCGGTACCACTTCACGGCCTCAACGAAGTCTTGAGGTACCCATGGCCCGTTTTCATACTTAGTCGCGAGCCTGTACTGGGCTTCCGCGTTGCCTTGGAGGGCTGATCGCCGAATCCACTCCAAGGCTTCGTATGGGTGAGAGCCGCTGTCTAAAACCTGCCCAAGACGCCACTGCGCGTCCGCGTCACCCTGCTCGGCCCGCTCCTGCAGTGCGTCGCTTTCCGTGCCCTGCGCATCCGTCTCGTGCGTGCCGCTGAAGCGGTCGCAGCCCACGAGTAGGAAAGCAAGAGAGACAACGAGGACGCGCTTCATAGACCCTCCGTTCAGGCCACGAGGAGGATAACTCTCGTGGCCGGCGTTTGCGCGATTCGTTCACCGCGAGGGCGATAGGCGTCATCACTCAACTCGGCTTCGGGCTGGAACCGCGCCAGGCGATCAACGTCGGCGGCGACGGGCTCGGGCAGCACCTTGATGGCGACTTGGCGCTTCAGCTTCGTGTCGGTCGCCTGATACACCTCGCCCATGCCGCCAACGCCAATCTGGGCGGTGACTTCGTACGGGCCGAGGCGGGTTCCGGGTTGAAGGGCCATCAATTCGTGGCCCATCGAGGCACCGACCGTCTCGCGGCGCCACGCCCGAATCCTGGTTACGGCGGCGGGTGCCACGCTGGAGGACCTGGGGAGCAAGAACGGGACCTGCCTGAGCGGGAGAGAACGGTTGACCGCTCCGGTGCCACTCGCCGATCGCGACCGCTTCTGCCTGGGCTCCGAGTGGACGACCTTTCGTGCGGCAGCAGCGGGCCGACGCGGTCGGCCAGCCTGGGCCCGAGGACTCGGGGGCTGACTGACGGCAGCCGAATGCGACCCATTGGAGGCCGCCGATGCTTCAACACGACGATACCGCAGCCTCATCTCAGTAACGGAGCAGCCGGCGTGCCTCAGCCGGGCAGCAGTTGAGGGCGAGAACGGCTGGCCCTGGGAGCGCGTCGCCAACGGAACTAGCGGCCTCGGTCAGGCGAGCCAGTTCTGATAGACGACGATGCCGGGCGGGAGGCCCGCGACCCGCACCATGAGAAACCGCTGACCGTTGCCGTCTACGGCAAAACTCCGAGGCCAGGGCAAATCGATTGGTGCCTGGCGGAAAGAAAACAGGCGCACCGGCTGCGACGCAGAAAACGGCGGGCCGGGATCGATCGCCACCTCCATGAAATCGTCTCGGTCGAAGAAATAGAGCTGCGTGCCGTCGGCGCTCCACCTCGGATAACTGGGGCTCTCGGCGATTTGCCATATTGAATCTGCATTAGGGAATCGGCTCACCAAGACTCGCCGTCCGGAGCGATACGCCACGAATCGCCCATCGGGCGAGATCGAGGGCAGGGCGTCCCACCATTCGTTCTGCGCAAACACCCTCTCGGCCCCGTCTTCCAGGTCCCGCACCCAGAGATCCTGCAGGTACCCCGGACGGGAGCGCCCGAAGATCATGTAGTTGCCGTCCGGAGAGAAGTCGAGAGCGGACATCCCTTCGGTCACGAGCTGAGCCTGAGTGCTGCTGTCGGGTCGCTTGATCATTATGCGTTGATCTTCATTCGTCGATGACACGGCATAGGCCAGACGGTCGTCGTTCGGGGTCCACGCCGGCGCGTCAACTCGCGACCCCTCCTCGAAAGTCACCCTCGTCGATCGAGCCGATTCGAGGTCCACTACCCATAGATTCCAGCCCTGCCTCCTACGGATCGGGACCGCCGCGCGGCGACCATCGGGCGACAGCGAGACCGTAGGGGACAGTCCCCTGCGAGCTTCACCGACGGTTTCGAGCACGCGACCGGCGCGATCCACCCACGCCAGCTCGTTGACATGGGCCGCCGGATCCGGGGTGTAGACGAGGTTTTCAGCGACTACGTCCGGGTTGCGGGCGTGCCGAGTCACGAGGAACGGCTCGCCTGTGACCTCGAGCTTGGCGAGCGAAAACGGCACCGCCCAAATCTCGCTGATCCATTGCCCGCCGTACTGCCCATACACGACGTGACCGGTCTTGGAGTAGACAGGGTCTACCAGGGAACTACCGGGGACGTTCACCAACTCGGTCTGCCGCTGTGCGGTGATCAGTGTGACGTTGCCGAAATCCTGGCCTTCCGATTTGTGAACGACCGTCAGGAATCCTCTGCCGTCGGGCAGGACATCCAGTGCATGAAAGTCGGCCTGGTCTTCCGTGAGCTGGACGATCTCTCGAGCGTCGCCGCCGGCCGCGGAGACTTCGTGAATGCCGGAGTTGCCGGTTGTGAAGAAGAGGCGGTCGCCGGGCGTCCAAACGGCGGTTCCCCCGCTCCCCAATGATCTGCTAGCAAGCAGAGTTCTGTTCCCGCCTTCGACCGGCACCCTCCACAAAGCCCCTTCGGCGCTGAAGCCGATCGATCGACCATCCGGCGACCAGAAGGGCCTGGATCCTCCCTCGGCCCCGGCAATCACCCTGGCTTCCAGACGATCGAGCTCTCGCACCCTGATCTGACCTTCACTCTCGTAAGCGATCCCGGTCGCATCCGGCGAGATGGCCGGATGCGACCGGGCGGCATCCGGAATAGTGATCTCGAATCGGCTGGGCCGGGATGCGCGAGGCTCACCCGAGTGAGCCATCGGCCACATGGCGAGCGCCCCGAGAGCGACGCCGATCAAGCCGCCGATCGCAAGACCCTTCGGCAGCCCTCTGGATCTTGCTGCTTCGGCTGCGGGGAGATCCCAACCGCCCGCCTCTAGATCCTGAATTACCAGCCGCGCGTCAGCGATGTCGTGCAGCCGTCGATGGGGATCGCGCTCGAGACAGCGGTGAAGCACTCCGACCAGCGGCCCCGGCACCCTCCTCGACAACGCCGCCCAATCGACATCTGCTCGCAGCACATCGGCCAACGTCTCAGAGACGGAATCCCGAGCAAACAGCGGCTGACCGGTGAGCATCTCCCAAACCAGCACGCCGAAGGACCAGATGTCAGCGCGTTTGTCGACCGGCCTGCCGCGGGCCTGCTCGGGCGACATGTAGGCTGCTGTGCCGAGAATCACCCCGGCCTGGGTCGCCTGCGCCGACACCGTTGGCGAATGCGAAACGTCGTCGCCTTCGTCGTTGGAAGCTCCGTCGGCGTAGGCCTTGGCAAGGCCGAAGTCGAGCACCGTAACCTGGCCTTCGGGTGCAACCTTGACGTTGCCGGGCTTCAGGTCGCGGTGAACGATGCCCTTCTCGTGAGCCGCTTCGAGGGCTTCGGCGATTTGTCGAGCGATCTCGAGGGTTTCATCGATGGGAATCGGGCCGCGCCGGATTCGCCTGGAGAGATCCTCACCCGGAGCCAACTCGAGAACAAGGACTTTCTGCACCATCATGCAGCAATCAACGAAAAAGGCCGCCTCGTGGCGGCCAGTGTAACGCGATGACTTGTAGGTGTTTGAGGATGGTAGCGGGGGGGGGATTTGAACCCCCGACCTTTGGGTTATGAGCCCAACGAGCTACCGGACTGCTCTACCCCGCGTCAAGGTCAAAGAGAAAAAAGTGTAGCAGTGATTTTCGGGCAGTGTCAATGATGGACGGCGCGGTAGACTCCCCGTCCCTTTGCGGCTCGAAAGTCTCGACCCGGCAGCCGACTACGACAGCCTCTACGTTGCTCCGAGCGCCACGCTCGTGGCCTTCTCTCTCGCGGGACGGATCGAGACCGAGGCGAGTCAGGGGAAGCGTGGCCTGCTCGTCTTGTGCGGGGGCGCCGCTCGACCCGGCGAGGAGGGCCAGGCCGAGCGCCTCCTCGAGTCCAAAGGCGTGGATCTTCTGCCGCTCCCGGTCGGATGGCGAGAGCCGAAGAGCCCGTTCTCGACGCAGCTTCAGCAGGTCGACGAGTTGCGCGAGGCAGCCCGCATCCGGCTGCTGGAGCTACGCGCCGCGGGCACTCCTCGGGATGTGATGATCCCCCTCGGGGCCGGAGGTAGCGTTGCCCATCAGCTGCTCCACGCCGCCGCGCTTGCGGCATTCGGCGACGAGACCGGCCGCAATCTGTTGCTGTTCGAGGAGCGCCCGCACGTCTTCGTAACCGGAAGCCTGTGGGTGAGGCTCGGGCAGCTCGGGGCGCGGCTGCCACCGGGCACGGAGGTGCCCGACCGTCGAGCGACCCTCGCGTTGCACCTCGCGCGGTTCAATGTGACTCGACACCTGCGCGGCGATCTCGGTGGGCTCGGCGGCCGGCTGGCGGCGACCCGGCTCACGGCGCGGCGCTGGCGGGAGGCTCTCACATGGCGACCCCAGCATGCTCTCGGCGTCCGCGTCCAACCGATCGTGCAACAGAGCGACCCGGTTCGCGTGCTCGGGGAGCTCGAGAGACTCAATCTCGCGATCGTCCGTCATCATGGTTCGGCCCAACGCCTCCGCAAGAAGACGGCCCGCTACGGCAGGCGCATCGCCCTCGGCCGGGACTACGCAGAACGGACGTGGCTCGTGTTGCCGGAACGCGACGGCTCCCAGCCGGACACGCCGGACCCGGCGTAGCACCACCGACGCCGCACCAGCGACCGCTGGCTAGAATGCGACCTGTGGAGGGGTTGAGCTGCAGGCACCCGCGGCTGGCATGAGTGACACGAGGTTCGACGCTCGCGGATGCCTGACGGATTCGGGTCTCGCCGCCGTCCGTGGTGCGGCGCCCGGCGCCGTCCCGCCGGAACTCGCGGAGCACCTTGCCGCCTGTCGTCGTTGCCAGTATCGGCTGCTCTCCGGCGGCCGGAACCCTCCGGGGGCCGGCGCCAGGGCCAAGGGCGCTCCTTTGGGGCGCCGCCTCATCGCCCTCGTCGTGGCCGGCGTCGTGTTGATCGCGGCCTCGCTGGTCCTGCTCGGTATCCTGCTGAGGTAGGCGACCCGGCCAACGCGGCCTTCTCGCGCCCCCGAGCAGGCAGGCGTCTCCGGCCCCTCCAACCTGACCGCAGTCCGTCGACTGCGATTGAGACTATCCCTCGGATAGTTGCGGTGGTGAGACCGGCGTGGGTGCAGGCGTGGGCACGGGTGTGGCCCCCGGATTCACGCCTGGGCTCGCTGGCGCTGGTGGAGCTGGTGGAGCTGGCGGCGGCGGTGGCTCCTCCCGACAGGTCTCGCCCCGACAGCTCTTGAGCGCGGCGAGTCGCGCGGCCAGACGCCCGAGTAGCTCGGGGGCGGCGGACTCGTGCAGGCTCTGGAGCTGGCCGGGATCGACCTTCATGTCGTAGAGCTCGCGTTCTCCGTTCGGGTACTCGACGTACAGGTGTTCATTCGAGCGCAGCGCGGCGTACTCCGGGATGACACCTTCGCCCGAATCCTTGGTCCAGTGCTCGACGAGAAAGTCGCTGCGCCACGCATCCGGTAGTGGCGGATCCGGCCGCAGCAGCGGTACCAGGGAGCGGCCGTCGACCCAGTCGGGCGGCTCCCGGCCGGCGAGCTCCGCGAACGTCGGCGCAAAGTCGATGTTGAGGACCAGGTGGCTCAGCTCCCGGTTCTGTGGCACACCGGGACCGCGCACGATCAGCGGGACGCGAATCGACTCCTCGTAGGCGTCGCCCTTGCCGTGATCCATGCGATGCGCGCCGTGCTGGAAGCCGTTGTCGGACGTGAAAATCAGGTACGTGTTGTCGAGCTGCCCGCGCTGTTCGAGGAGAGCGACGATCCCGGCGATCGCCTCATCGACGGCCTGCAGCATGCGGACGCGATTCCGAAACCACTCGTCCACGCCCTTTTCGATGGTTTCTTCGTCCATCAGCGGCCAGGAACGTATCCAGCTGGGCTTGTCGCTCATGTCCTCCTCGTTGAAGGAGGGTGGGCGCACGGGCAGGATGTCTGGGAAGACGTGCTCGTGCCGGTCGGCGGCATACGTCGGCGCGTGGGGCGCGAACGTCGAGAGGTGCAGGAAGAACGGTTGCGAGGTGGGGACCGATTCGATGAAGGCCGTGGCGCGCGTGGCGAGCACGTCCGTCTGATAGTCCTCGGCCCCGGTTCCAAAGTGGATCACCTTGCCGTTCTCGTTCATCTTGAAGTCGTAGTAGGCCTCGGGAAAGAACAGGCCGTACCAGTCCGTCCAGCCCGGCGGCACGTACGTCTGGTTCCGAGGGTGCGGGTAGAAGTTGAGGTACTTGCCGGTGAGTGCGGTCCGGTAATTGACGTCTCGCAGCCAGGTCGCCACCGTCGAGCGTTCGCCGCCCTCCCGATACCACTTTTGAAAGCCGTGGGGCGGCTTGTTGTCGAGCACGCCGTGATTGTGTGGGTACTGCCCGGTCAAGATCGAAACCCGCGACGGTCCGCACACGGAGTCCGTCACGAAGGCATTCTTGAAGCTGGTACCCCGCGCGATCAGCTCGCGTCGCAGGTAGGGCATGTACGGGAGCGCCTGTAGGTCCATGTCGTCCGTGAGGATCAGAACGACGTTCGGGCGTTCCTGCGGTGGCACGAACTCCGTCGTCGAGGTCGCCTGGCCGCAGCCCGACAGAGTCGCGATGGCCACGAAGCCGGCGGCAGCGCGGCCGCTGGCGCGAATTCCAGCCTGATCGCTCGTCCCGGATCTCAGCGTTTTGCCGCCGCGCCGAGCGCGTCGTAGTCACGGCCCTCGACCGCCTGAGTGGCCAGGGGCAGACCCAGTACGCGCCAGCCGGGCTCGGTCGGGGTGCCGCCGAAACCGGCGCGCTGGTCGACGACGTCGCTCCACCCCTGCGCCTGAAGGATCTCGGCCGCCTGCAAAGAGCGCCCACCCGATTGGCAGCCGAGGATCAGCTTGTCATCCTTGGAGAACACGCTGCCGAACACCTGGAGGAAGTCCGGATTCGGCGCCATCCCTCTCGGGCCCATCTGCAGGATCGGAATGTTGTATGCGCCCTCCGGATGACCGGCCTCGAACTCCGGCGTGGACCGCACATCGACGTACACGTACTGGTCCCGGGTCATCATCTCGGACGCCTCTGAGGCGGAAACACGTTTCACGGACATGGAATGGGCCTCCTGTAGCGTGTGGTTTATAGCACGCGTCCGCTCCTCAGGGGGTCGCCAGGATGCCGGCGACGCCCTCCGCGAAAGCAGCGGGCGGGGTGAGCAGGCTGATCACGTAGCGCCCCGGGTCCGGAAAGCCGAACAGCTCGCCCGGGTGCACGAAGATACCGCGCTCGTCGAGCCAGCGGAGAGCTCGCACTTCGTCGTCTTCGGTGCGGGGGAAGCGCAGGACCGCGTTCCACCCGCCATCCACTCGCTCGCGGGTCACGGTCGGATGGGCGGCGAGCAAGCCGTCCAGCGCCTCGAGGTTGGAGCGCAGTCTGGCGACGAGGGGCTCCCGAAGCTCGGACCGACGCGCCAGGATCTCGGCCGCGGCCAGTTGCACCGGCGTCGACACGGACAGGAAGCTGTCCGCGATGATCTCGAGTCGGCCGATCGCCTCGCGGAGCAGCGCTTCCGGGCCCCCGACGGCAATCCAGGCGAGCTTCAGCTGGGGAAGGGCGCAGACCTTCGAGAGTCCTCCGAGGCAGAACGTCAGGCACTCTCGGTCCCCACCCAGAGTCTGGGGCACTGCTCTCGGCGCCTCGAGCCGGAAGTCCGCGAAGACCTCGTCGCTCACGAGCGCAAGGCCGCGCCGCCGACAGACTTCTTCGAGGCGATCGCTCTCCAGGCTCGTCAGCGCAGAGCCCGTCGGGTTGTTCGGATGCACGACGACGACCGCGCGCGTGCGCTCGCCGGCGGCCGCGAGAACGGCCTCCGGATCGACGCTCCAGGCGTTCTCGGCGTTCAGGGCGAAGCGCCGGCACTCGACCCCTTCCAGGTCGGCCAGGTAGTCGAGCAGCGGGTAGCTGGGCGTCGCAGCGACGACAGAGTCGTCCGGCTCGCAGAGTAGCTTGAGGAGAAAGGAGTAGGCCTCACTGGTGCTCGCGGTCAACGTCACCTGATCGGCTGGGAGCGGCCAGCCCTGCTCAGCGAACACGCGCGCGACCGCTTCGCGAGCCGGCTCGATGCCGTGGGCGGTCGGCTCGTAGCGTCGGCCCTCCGGATCGGCCAGGAGCTCGAGAACATCGCGGGGCGCTTCGAAGCCGGCGCTCGTTGGGTTCGACTCGGTGAGATCGAGAACGGAAAGATCGGCGCGTCGCCGCTCCGCCAGCTCGTGGGCCAGCGCGGTTGGCCGGCGGTCCCAGGAAGTTCTGCGTGAAAACACCGATCCGAGTCTAGTGTCCTGTCCCAGAGATTTGTCGGCATTCGAGCGCCGATGCATCCCGCCTGGCTGCGTCGCTCATCGGTCAAATACTCCCGGTATTCTCCCTCTTCGTCTCCTTGCCATCCGCGCTCTCGGTGCGCAACAACTTCTGGGACAGGGCACTACTGGTGCACCCGAGCCTTGACTTGCTCCGTGGCGATTGCCTAGTGTGGCGCGTGCGAGAGGCAATGAATGGTTCCTGAAAAACTCGTCCGTTTCGCTCTGATCGTCGGCGTCGTGAGTCTCGCCTGCGCCGCCCCGACGCCTGAAGCCGTGGCCGGCGCGCCCGCCGAGGAGGTGGGTCCGGGCGGCTTGCCGATCGTGACCGGCAAGATGCCCCTGCCCGATCCGTTGCCGATGGTGGCAGCCGAGGTCAACGGTCAGCCGATCTTCACGAGCGCAGTGATGCTCGTTGCCGACCCGGCGCATGGCGAAGGCGACTCGCCCGAGGAGCAGCGGGCCCGCGCGTATCGAACGGCGCTTCAGGAACTGATCGCGAGAGAGCTGCTCTATCAGGAGTCGGTCCGGCGGGGCTTCGAGGCGGACTCGAAGGCCGTCCAGGCTGCCTACGATGAGGCGCGGCTCAACTACAAGGACGACGCTGTCTGGGCGGCCTTTCTCGAGCAGCAGAGCATGAACGAAGAGAAGTTCCGGACGGAGCTGCGTCTGCAGCAGACGGTAAACGCGCTGATGAGGGACACCGTGAAGGAGCTGCCCCAGGCGTCGACCGTCGAGCAGGCACGTCGCTACTACGAGGAGAACCCCGAGCAGTTCGAGACGGGAGAGCGGCTGCGAGCCAGCCACATTCTGCTTCGAATCCGCGATCAGAATGACGCCTCCGAGCAACAAGCCGTGCGCGAGAAAATCGAGGGGATTCGCGCCGAGATCGAGGCGGGCGCGGATTTCGCGGCGCTGGCCGCGGAGCATTCCGAGGACGCCGGCAGCTCCGGCAGGGGCGGCGAGTTGCAGGTGTTCGCTCGGCCCCAGATGGCGCAAGCGTTCTCCGACGCCGCGTTCGCCCTCGAGCCAGCCGAGCTGTCCCAGCCCGTCGCTACGCCGCACGGCTTGCATCTGATCGTGGTCCACGAGCGACTGCCTTCCGAGCGCAGGACGTTCGAGTCGGTGCAGGGACCGCTGCGGGCCCACGTGGCTCAGGTGATGAGACAGCAGGCCATTCAGCGCGTCATCGTCGAGGTCCGCGAGCGAGCCGAGATCGAGACGTTCCTCTGATCGCCCGATGACCGGCCCCGCGCTGGTGGTCGGGGACCTGTGCAAGAACTTCGGTTCCGTGGAGGCCGTGCGGGGCGTGAGCTTCGAGATCGAAGCCGGCACGTGCTTCGGGCTCCTCGGGCCGAACGGAGCGGGCAAGACGACGACCGTCGAGATTCTCGAGGGGCTGCTCGAGCCGAGCTCCGGCGCCGTGGCGGTGCTGGGACGATCCTGGTCGACCGACGGGCCCGCGATTCGGGAGCGCCTGGGCGTGTGCCTCCAACAGACGGTGCTTCAAGAGAAGCTCAAGGTCCGCGAGGTCGTGACCCTCTACCGCAGCTTCTACGAAGAAGGACGCTCCCCGGAATCCGTGATCGAGGCGGTCGGTCTGGACGAAAAGGCCGACGCGTTCATCCGCACGCTGTCCGGAGGGCAGAAGCAACGGCTGGCGATCGCCTGCGCGCTCGTGTCGAATCCCGAGCTTCTGTTCCTGGACGAGCCCACGACGGGCCTCGATCCCCAATCGCGGCGCCAGGTCTGGGACCTGGTCAACCGCTCCAAGGCGGAAGGTTGCACCGTCGTTCTCACGACGCACTACATGGACGAGGCCGAGAAGCTATGTGACCGGCTGGCGGTGATGGACCACGGGCGCATCATCGCCGAAGGGACGCCTCGTGAGCTGATATCGCGGCTCGGTGGCGACCACGTGATCGAGGTCGCAGTCGAAGGCGCCGCTGCTGCCGCCGAGGCCCTCGAGAAGCTGGCGTCGGTGAGTTCGGTCCACGAAGAAGGCGGGCACCTCCTGCTGACCGTCGGCGAGCCCCACAAGGCGATCCCGGAGCTACTCGAGTTGCTGGAGCGAGAGGGGACTGAGCTGCTCAGCCTCACGACGCGCCACGCCAGCCTCGAGGACGTGTTCGTGTCGCTCACGGGTCGCCATCTCCGCGATGAGTAGCTCGAGGCTTCGGTTCCGAGCCTTTCGTGCGTTCGCCAAGGTGCGTTTCATCGAGTTCTTCCGCGAGCCCGAGGCCGTCTTCTGGACCTTCGTCTTTCCCGTCATCCTCTCGGTGGCCGTCGGCGTGGCGTTTCGCAGTCGACCCGTCGAGCAGCTGGCCGTCAGCGTCGTCGCGGGGGAGCGCGCCGCAGCGCTCCAGATTACGCTGGATCGAATGCCCTACCTCTCGGCCCGGGTCGACGAGGCGTCGGAGGCGATGCGCGATCTCGAGCGGGGCCGCGTCGCTCTCGTGGTCGAAGCACGAGCGGGTGCATTGGAGTACCGCTTCGACCCGCACCGACCCGAAGCACTCGTCGCGCGCTCGCGGGCGGATCAGGCGCTCCAGCTCGCTGCGGGGCGGAGCGATCCCCTGGTCGCCGAAGACGTCGAGATCAGTGCACCCGGAGGGCGCTACATCGACTTCCTGATCCCGGGCATCCTAGCAGTCCGTGGTGAAAGTGCCCTTTGAGCGGGCCTTACGTGACAAGTGCATGTCTTAGTGTTCGTGCATGGCGATGGGCAAACATAAGAAACGTCAAGAGGCGTTGTGGGTGCCGACGAGCGATCTGCCGCGGAGCCCTGGGCATCCTTTCTATTCGCGTTTGAATAGAGCGCTGGAGTCCGAGGGCTTCGACAGATTCGTGGAATCGCGATGCCGCCGGTTCTATGCGGCGGTTCTGGGGCGTCCGAGCCTGGCCCCTGGACGCTACTTTCGGCTCTTGCTGGTGGGGTACTTCGAGGGCCTGGACTCCGAGCGTGGGATGGCGTGGCGTGCAGCGGACTCGCTTGGGGTGCGGAGCTTCCTGGGGCTTGGGTTGGAGGAGCGGGCCCCGGAACATTCGACGATCTCGCGGACCCGGCGGCTGATCGACTTGGAAACCCACCGTGACGTGTTCACCTGGATCCAAGAGCGCCTGGCGCAGACGGGTCTTCTGAGCGGAAAGACGATTGCGATCGACGCGACGACGCTGGAAGCGAACGCGGCGATGCGGAGCATCGTGCGTCGGGATACCGGAGAGACCTACCAGGAGTTCTTGAAGCGTCTGGCGAAGGCGTCTGGCATTCGCACGCCCTCTCGGCAAGCGCTGGCGCGGCTGGATCGGCGGCGCAAGAAGAAAGGCTCGAACGAGGAATGGAAGAGTCCGGCGGATCCGGACGCGAAGATCGCCAAAATGAAGGATGGTCGTACCCATCTGGCCCACAAAACCGAGCAGGCCGTGGACCTGACGACGGGGGCGATCGTGTCGGTGACGGTCCAGGGCGCGAACCAGGGCGACACGAGCACGCTGGGCAAGACGCTCAAGGACGCCGAGACTCAGATCGAGCGCGTTCAGAAGCGGACCCGTGCTTGCCATCCCGGAGGCCTGCAGGAAGTGGTTGGCGACAAGGGTTACCACTCCACTGCGGTTCTCCAGGAGTTGGACGCTGCGGGGCTGCGTGCGTACATATCCGAACCCGACCGTGGTCGTCGGCGATGGCGGGGCGACACCGAGAGCCGTGGCCTGGTGTACGCGAACCGTCGGCGAAGCGGCGGGGCACGAGGTCAGCGTCTGCACCGCCTCCGAGGAGAACGGGTGGAGCGACCCTTCGCTCATCTCTACCGAACCGGCCGCATGAGACGCACGCACCTTCGCGGTCACGAGAACATCCTCAAACGGGTGCTGGTCCACAGCGGTGCCTTCAATCTCGGGCTGCTGATGCGCCAGATCGTCGGAGTCGGGACGCCGAGGGGCCTGCAGGGCCGGCTCCATGACCTTCTGGCACAGCTCCTTCACCTCTGGAACCGCCTGACGGCCATCACAACGGCTCCTACCAACCACGAACAGCTCTCGCACAATGCCCGCCACTCAGCTCCGTCGCCCTCCATCGCCGCCTCGGAAGGGCTTTAACCACGGACTGCTAGGGATGAATCTGATGAGCGCCGGCATGTGGGGCGTCGGCTTCCATCTGGTGGACCTGCGCATCAAGAAGTTGCTCAAGCGGCTCGTCGCCACGCCCATGCACCGGGTGGATTTCATGCTCGCGCAGATGTCGATCCGCGTCGTGTTCATGGTGGTCGAAGCCGTCTTCCTGCTCGGCTTCGGCGCGCTCGTTTTCGGGATGCCCATACGCGGCTCGTGGGCCGGAATCCTTTTGGTGGGTGCCGCCGGTGTGCTCTGCTTCTCGGGAATGGGGATGCTGCTGGCGTCCCGAGCGCGACGCATCGAAGGCATCATGGGACTGATGAACGTGACGATGATGCCGATGTTCGTCTGCAGCGGAATCTTCTTCTCGGTCGAGCGCTTTCCGGAGGCCGCGCAGCCCCTGATCCGGGCGCTTCCATTGACCGCGCTCATCGACGCACTCCGGTCTCTGGTGCTCGACGGAGGGCCGATGACCGAGCAACTCGGCCGCCTGGCCATCCTCGTCGTGTGGGGCACTGCCAGCTTCGTCCTCGGAATCCGCTGGTTCCGCTGGACCGACTAGAGGTAGGAGGCCGGGTTTCTCGGCGCGTTGACGGCGCCACAGAGAACCCGCTAAGGTCGGCGTCCGATGGCTAGCGACGTCACCCTTCGCACGTACGTGTTCGTCGATAACCTCCAGCCGCAGCTGGCGGGTTTCATCGGGACCACCGCTCGCGGCTATCTTCCGGTGGCCGGCGTGGCCTCGATGTTGGTCGAAACGGCGCCGGGGATGGTCATCAACCGCTTGACGGACGTCGCCTTGAAGGAAACGCGCGTCACGCCCGCCATCATGGTGGTCGAGCGGGCCTTCGGCCTACTCGAGTTCCATCACGCCGACATGGGGCAGGTGCGTCTCGGAGGGCAGGCGATTCTCGATCACCTGGGTCTCAAAGAGGCGGACCGCATCAAGCCGCGTGCCGTCTCCGACCAGGTCATTCGCGGGGTCGAGCCCTACCACGCTCAGCTCATCAACCGGATGCGATACGGCGACATGCTGATCGCCGGGGAGTCGCTTTTCATCCTCGAGACCGAGCCCGCTGGCTACGTCGCGTTTGCGGCCAACGAGGCCCTCAAGGCCGCCAATGTGAAGCTCATCTCGGCATCACTGTTCGGGGCCTACGGCCGCTTGTACCTGTCGGGGGAGGAGTCGGCGATAGACTCCGCGCGCGAAGCGGCCATCCGTGGCCTCGAGGGTCTCTCGGGCAAGCCGCTCAAGAGCTCCAAGTAGCCCCTCCCGCCTCCGCTCTCGCGCGTCGTCTCGCCTGGTTCGTGCCGGTGGTCGCTGTTGTGATCGTCTTCGGCTACCGGCTCTGCGACCTCGCCTTCACCTGCGGCTGCTCGCACATCTGGCAAGGCGGCGTGGAGACGTGCAACGTCAAGCTTTCCGGGGTTCCACACTGCCCCTGGTGTGAGCATCCCTGGCTCGGCACGGTCAGCTTCCTCTTCGCAATCGGCCTCGCTTTGGGCGCGTTTTATTGGGCGTCGCGCCGAGGCGGGTCCGGCTGGCGCGCTTCAGTGGTGGCCCTCGTCGCCTTTCTGCCCGCACTGGTGCTGGCTGCCGGCGTCACCTGGCTCGCGACCGACTACCCACACTGGCTCGCTCGCGACGCGCGTCGCACGTTGAGCGTGCCGGCCGGTCCGATCATGTGCGGTCCCGCACGGGTCCCCGGGGAAGCCGCCGCCGAGCCGCGCCTGCCGTGAAGTCCACATTCTGGAAGAGCCTCGGTCCTGGCCTCGTCTGGGCGGCCACGGCAATCGGCGTGTCGCACCTCGTTCAGTCGACGCGCGCCGGAGCGAGCTACGGCTTTGCGCTCGTCGGCGTGGTGCTGCTGGCCAACATCTTCAAATACCCGTTCTTCGAGTTCGCTCCGCGCTACGCCGCCGCCACGGGAGAGAGCCTGCTGGAGGGCTACGCCCGGCTGGGCCGGTCCGCGGTGATCACGTACCTGGCTCTGACGGTGGCCACGATGTTCACGGTGGTGGGGGCCGTCACGTTCGTCACCGGCAGCCTGGCCACGCAGTTGTTCGGCGAGTGGCTCTCCCCGCTCGGCTACAGCGTCGTTTTGCTGGCAGCGTCCGCGGTGCTCCTCGGCTGGGGTCGCTACCCGTTGCTCGACACCACCATCAAGCTGCTCATAGGGATCTTGACGCTCTCGACGCTGGTTGCGGTGGCGCTGGCGGCGCGTGCGCCTGCGCATCCCGCGCCGGGATTCGAGCCGCCGTCGCTGGGCACACTCGCCTCCTTTTCCTTCGTGATCGCGCTGGTCGGCTGGATGCCGTCGGCCATCGACATCTCCGTCTGGCATTCGCTGTGGACCCTCGAGCGGGCGCGGCAGACGGGGCATCGCCCGTCGCTTCGCTCGGCCCTCATCGATTTCAACATCGGCTACATCGGCACGACGCTGCTCGCCCTGGCATTCCTCGCGCTGGGAGCGCTCAGCCTCTACGGTCGGGAGGTGTCGTTCGCGGCGACGGGCGGCGGCTTCGCTGCCCAGCTGATCCGAATCTACAGTGGCGCGCTCGGCGGTTGGAGTCGTCCGATCATCGTGGTGGCCGCGTTCACCACGATGTTCAGCACGACGCTCGCTTGTACCGACGGCTTCCCTCGCGTGTTGCGAAGGGCCGGCCTGCTGCTGTGGCCGCGACTGTCGGGCTACGCGGACCAGCTCTACTGGTGGGCGATGGGCCTCGTAGTCGGCGGCAGCCTGCTCTTGATCAGTGTTCTCAGAGGGCACCTCACGTTCATGGTCGATCTCGCGACGACGCTCTCGTTTCTCACCGCGCCCATCCTCGGCTACTTCAACTATCGGGTGGTAACCGCGCCCGCGATGCCGGAACACGCCCGCCCCGCGATGTGGCTGCGGCTGCTGAGCCTGGCCGGGCTCGGCTTCAGCGTCGCGCTCGGCCTGGCGTTCGTCATCTGGCGCTTCGTCCTGCGAGCCTGATTCCCCAGCAGGGGGAGTCGGGGCGTTCCTATCGCTACAATCGCGGTGCGCGGTCGTGCGCACGGGGCGACCCGGGTGAGGAGCAGAGCGATGCGTCATACGCTCGTTGTCGTTGCGGCTCTCGTGCTTCTGGGCTGCGGGCAGGAGTCTGCGCAGCAATCGGTGGCGCCAGCCGCGCCCAGGGGCAGCGGCCCTGTCGCTCAGGCCGAAGCGCTGCTCGACCAGGCTCGCCTCGACGAGGCGCTCGAGGCGCTCGAGGGAGTCCCGGGCACGCCCGACGCCGTGCTGGTGCAGGGCCGCATCTGGGCCAAGAAGGCTGAGCTCGCACCGCCTCCGGAGCCGCCGGAGGAAGGTGGCGATCCTCCGGAATACAAGCTGGAGGAGCTGAACGCGTTCGCCTTCTATGACACCATCGCGCAGGCCGACCCGAGTCACGGGGGTGCGCACCTCTACATCGCCCGGCTGCTGGTGCCCCACACGCGTGCGCGGCTGGCCGAGCGGCGTCCCAAGCCGATTCCGGAAGGCGTGCGCGACTTCAGCCTCGAGACGGTGCTGCGCGAGTACCGGTTGGCATCGGAGAGTCTCCAGACCCGCGAGGTACTGGAGGAGCGCATCGCGTTCGCGATCGAGACGAAGCGCTTCGACGAAGCCGAGGCCGCGTATCGGATCTGGATCGAGCGTGAGGATGACAGTGCCGAGCCGTTGCGCTTGCTGGCGACCTCTTCGCCGAGCACCTCGACGACGAGAACCGCGCTATCGAGCAGTGGAAGATGGCCCTCGTGTGGGACAAGGACGACGGTGCGACGATGGACAAGATCGCCACGATCCACCTCGATCGCGGCATCGCCCACATGAACGCCGAGAAGTGGATCCTGGCCGAAGGCGACTTCGAAGAAGCGGGGAAGTTCGCCGACCCGAAGAGCGTTCTGGGTCGGCGGCTCAGCGAGCAGCAAGCGCGCCTCACGCGAGTGAGGGGACGATAGGAGGAAGGGACCTCTCCCAGCCCCGCCGGCGAATAGAATCGGAGGCCGTGCCACTCTCCTCCTTTCATCCACTGATCCAGCGCTGGTTCGTCGAGCGCCTAGGCCCGCCGACCGAGCCGCAGGTCGAGGGATGGCCCGCGATTCGCGAAGGCCACGACGTCCTGATCTCGGCGCCGACCGGCTCGGGGAAGACGCTGGCCGCGTTCCTGTTCGGCCTCGACCGTCTGGCTCGTGAGGGAAACGAGCGTGAGCTCGAGGAGAGAGTGGACATCCTGTACATCTCTCCCCTCAAGGCGCTCTCGAACGACGTTGCCAAGAACCTCGACGGCCCCCTGAGCGAGCTGGCCGAGCTGGCGGCCCGCGCCGGCGAGCCCTGGCCGGAGATTCGGACCGCGGTGCGGACCGGAGACACGCGGCCGAGTGAACGCCAGAGGATGCGCCAGCATCCGCCGCACATCCTCGTCACGACGCCCGAGTCGCTCTTCATTCTGCTCACGGCCGAGGCGAGCCGGACGGCCCTGCACTCGGTGCGGACGGTGATCATCGACGAGGTGCACGCCGTCGCTCCCGATAAGCGCGGATCGCATCTGGTGCTCTCCCTCGCCCGCCTGGACGAGCTGGTCAGGAACAACGGTGGGGAGCGACCCCAGCGGGTGGCGCTGTCGGCGACCGTGAGCCCGCTCGAAGACGTCAGCACTTTCATCGGCGCCACGGATCGCCGCGTCGCCATCGGGCATCGACGCGAGACGGAGCTGCGCGTCGAGGTCCCGGGAGACGAGCTGGGCGCGGTGGCCACCCACGAGATGTGGGGCGAGATCTACGACAAGCTGGCCGAGCACATTCGCGGGCAGCGCACCACGCTGGTCTTCGTGGGGACCCGCAAGCTGGCGGAGCGCGTCGCTCACAATCTCCGGGATCGACTCGGCGAAGATGCCGTGCTGGCTCACCATGGAAGCCTCGCCCGCGAACGCCGGCTCTACGCCGAGCAGGAGCTGAAGGCAGGGCGGCTCAAAGCTGTCGTAGCCACGGCTTCGCTCGAGCTGGGCATCGACATCGGCACCGTCGACCTCGTCTGCCAGGTCGGCAGCCCGCGCTCGATCTCGATCGCCCTCCAACGGGTCGGTCGCTCGGGACATTGGGTGGGGGCGATCTCCAAGGGGATCTTTTTTCCCACGACGCGGGACGAGCTGGTGGAAACGGCGGCCCTCGTCCGCGCGATGCGCGGCCGCGAGCTGGACCGCGTCTCCATTCCCGAGGCGCCGCTCGACGTGCTGGCCCAGCAGATCGTGGCGATGGCCGCCTGCGACGACTGGGGTGAAGACGAGCTGTTCGAGCTGGTGCGCTCGGTCCACAGCTACCGGGCGCTGAAGCGCCAGGACTTCGACGCGGTGATCGAGATGCTCTCCGAGGGCATCGCGACTTCCCGCGGTCGGAGCCGGACGTACCTGCACCGCGACCAGGTCAACGGCGTCGTCCGAGGCCGCCGCGGCTCGCGGCTCGCGGCCATCACATCCGGCGGGACGATCCCCGATCTCGGCCAGTACCAGGTCGTGGCGGAGCCGGAGGGGAAGGTGGTTGGCACTCTCGACGAGGACTTCGCGATCGAGAGCAACGGGGGCGATATCTTCCTGCTCGGTACGACCTCCTGGCGGGTGCGACGCATCGAGCCCGGCCGCGTCCGCGTCGAAGATGCCGGCGGCGCGGCGCCGACGGTCCCGTTCTGGCGAGGCGAGGCGCCCGGCCGCAGCTTCGAGCTTTCGAGGGAGGTGGCGCGATTGCGCGCCGACGTCGCGGAGCGCTCGGATCAGGATCGTGAAGCGACCCTGGCTTTCCTCGAGGACGAAGCCGCCGTCGAGCGCCGCGGCGCCGAGCAGCTCGTCGCCTACGTGCGGGCCGGTCGCGCCGCGCTCGGAGCGCTGCCGACACAGCAGACCGTCGTGGCCGAGCGGTTCTTCGACGAGTCCGGCGGCATGCAGCTGGTCATCCACTCGCCGTTTGGCGCTCGCATCAATCGCGCCTGGGGCCTGGCGTTGCGCAAGCGCTTCTGCCGCTCTTTCAATCTCGAGCTACAGGCTGCCGCCACCGACGACGGTGTCCTGATCTCGTTGAGCGAACAGCACGCGTTTCCTCTCGAGCTGGTCTTCTCCTTCGTCAAGACGGGCACGCTCGAGGAGGTCTTGCGGCAGGCCGTGCTCACGACCCCCATCTTCACGGCGCGCTGGCGCTGGAACGCGGGACGTTCGCTCGCGATCCTACGTTTTCAAGGAGGGCGCAAGGTCCCGGCGCCGCTTCAGCGGATGCGGGCGGAAGATCTGCTCGCGGCGGTCTTCCCGGACCAGGCGGCGTGCGCCGAGAACCTCAGCGGTGAAGTGCGGATCCCCGACCACCCGCTCACCAACCAGGTGCTGCGCGACTGCCTGACCGAGGCGTGCGACATGGCGGGACTCGCAACCCTGCTCGACGGCATCGAGGCGGGCGAGGTGGCGACGGTCGCCATCGACACGGCCGAGCCCTCGCCGTTCTGCCACGAGATCCTCAACTCCAACCCGTTCGCGTACCTCGACGACGCACCGCTCGAGGAGCGCCGCGCCCGCGCGGTTCAGATGCGGAGGACGTTGCCGGAGGACATCGCGGACGGCCCGGGCGCGCTCGACGAAGCCGCGATCACCGAGGTCGAGAGTGAGTGCTGGCCGGTCGTGCGCGATGCTGACGAGCTTCACGATGCGCTGCTGACGCTCGTCACCCTCCCCGAGCGCCCGGAGTGGAGGGCCTACTTCGAGGAGCTCGTCTCGGCGCGCCGCGCGACCGCCATGGCGGTCGGAGAGATTCGGCTCTGGGTCGCCGCCGAGCGGCTCGAGCTGGTTCGCCTGGTGCACGGTGAGGCCTCGCTGGATCCCGTGATCGCAGCCGTCGGTGGGGCCAGGGAGACGAGCGAGGAAGCCGCCGCCGCGAGCGTGGTGCGCGGTTGGCTCGAGTCGACCGGCCCCAGGACAGTCTCCGAGTTGACCGAGACGCTTTGCTTGCGGCCGACCCTCGTCGACCAGGCGCTGGCACTGCTCGAATCCGAGGGCCAGGTGCTGCGGGGTTCGTACCGGCCGCAGGCTCGCGGGAGCGGCGAGGTCGAGTGGTGCAACAGGCGGCTTCTGGCTCGCATCCATCGGCTGACCCTGGGACGCTTGCGTCGCGAGATCGAGCCCGTCACCGCCGCCGATTTCATGCGCTTCCTGGTGAGGTGGCAGCGCACGGCACGGGGCACCCGGCTGCACGGCCTCGACGGCTGCCTGAAGGTCGTGGAGCAGCTGCAGGGCTACGAGCTGCCGGCGGCTGCGTGGGAAGAGGATGTCTTGCCCGCTCGCGTGACCCGCTACCAGCGCGACCTGCTCGACCAGCTCTGCTTGTCGGGTGAGGTCGCCTGGGGCCGCTTGTCGCGTCACCCCGCGCTCGAAGAGCGGGACGAGGACGATGCTGCTGTCCGGCGGGTCCGTGCGAATCGGGTCGCCCCGACGACCCTCGCCCTACGTGAGGAGCTCGACTGGCTACTCCAGCTGGGGAGGTCGGGCGCTGAGCAGCAGCTCGATCGCCTCTCGGCCAACGCGCGCCAGGTGTTGAGCGCTCTGGAAACCCACGGCGCTGCGTTCTTCCCCGATCTGCGTCGCGCTACGGGTCGCCTTCCGGCGGAGCTGGAAGACGCCCTCTGGGAGTTGCTCGCGGCGGGTCTCGTCACGTCCGACGGCTACGACAACCTCCGGGCGGTGCTGGATCCCAAGCGAAGGCGGGGCGAGTCGGGCCGGCTCCGGCCTCGCCAGGCGGCCGGTCGCTGGGCCTTGCTGCGGCCCTCCGTCGCAAGCGAAGCCGGCGATCCGCACGAGCTGCTGGCCCGCCAACTGCTGGCCCGCTGGGGAGTCGTGTTCCGCGACCTGATGGCGCGCGAGCCCCTGGTTTCCGCCTGGCGCGACGTGCTGATCGCGCTGCGCAGGCTCGAGGACCGCGGAGAGATTCGCGGCGGCCGGTTCGTCTCGGGTTTCCTGGGCGAGCAGTTCGCACTCCCCGATGCCGTCGCCCTGCTCCGATCGGTGCGGCGCAGCGACAAGTACGGCGAGGAAGTCGAGGTTTCTGCGGCTGACCCACTCAATCTGCTCGGCATCGTCCTGCCGGGCCCGCGCCTGAGCCCGCTGAGCGGCGCCCGCGTCAGAATCCGGGACGGTGTGGCGGAGGTCGTGCGCGACGCAGATCTCGCCACCGGCGCGTAGAAGTCCCCCACTCATGAACGAAACGCCGTTCTCTCCGAAGTTGTGGCTCGCACCGCTGACGTTCGGCGGCAACCTGCCGTTTCGCAGGCTGTGCGTCGAGAGCGGCGCCGAGGTCACGGTAGGCGAGATGGCCGTGGTCAGGAAGCTCCTGCAGGGCAAGTCGACCGAGCTGGCGCTGCTGCGCCGTCATCCGGACGAGCCGTTCTTCGGCGCGCAGCTGGCGGACAAGAAGCCCGAGACGCTGGCCGCAGGCGCCCGCCTCGCCGAGGCCAGGGGCGCCCGCTTCGTCGACTTGAACTGCGGTTGTCCGACGCGCTTGATCACCGGTCGCGGGCTCGGAGCCGCACTGCTTCGCAAGGTCACGCGGCTGGGACGCCTGGTCAAAGCGATGGTCCGGGCGGTCGAGATCCCCGTGACCGTCAAGCTCCGCACGGGTTGGAGCAAGGATCGGCAAAACGTGGCGGAGGTGGCTCGTGTGTGTGAAGAGAGCGGCGCGGCCGCCATCTCGATCCACGCCCGTTCTCGCGAGCAGCGCTACAACCGGGCCGCCGATTGGGAGCTGATCGGCCGCGTGGCCGCGGAGCGCAGCGTGCCCGTCATCGGCAACGGCGACATCCTCACCTACTACGAAGCGCGCGAGCGGATGAAGATCTCCGGCGTGGGAGCGGTGATGCTGGGCCGCGGCGCTCTGATCAAGCCCTGGCTGTTCCGCGAGATCCGCGAGGGCCGGGACATCGAGCTGGGCGCCGTCGAGCGGGTCGGGATGTTGTGGCGCTTCGTCGAGCTGCTTCGCGATCACTTCGGCGTCGACGAGCGGGGCACGACGCGCGCACGCAGCTTTCTCGTTTGGCACCTCGGCTTCTTCTGCCGCTACCGATCGCTCCCCGAGGCCGAGTTTTCGGACCAGGCGCGCCAGCACCCGCTGCTTCAAACGCGCTTGCCCGACTGGCCGGAAGGCTAGCGGCTGGAGCTTCTGCTCCGCGACTCGCGTCAAGGCACGCACGAGCAGATCGCCGACGGGCTGCTCGGATCCGTCGAGCCGGCGCGGGCGCTCGAGCGCCTTGGGGGGGCTGGCCGAGAGCATCGAACCCGAACGGGTCGCCCAGGAGCTGTCCATTCCAGCCCACCAGATCACGGGCTAGTGGCCTGTAAACGAGGATTCGAAAGCGTCAGGCCGCCGATGCATCCCCGCCCGCTGCGTTGCTCGTCGGTCGAATACTGCCGGTATTCTCCGCTCCTCTCGCCTTGCGGATCGGGGCGCCTCGACGCCCTGACCGCTTCCGACTTCTCGCTTACGGGCCACCAGTGTTGCGCGCGTGATCGGTCGTGCGATCCCGTCTGTGCAACCCCGTTGGTGAAGGACGGAGGGCTTACGGGATGAGCGAAGCCCCGGTCGGGTGGCTCTCCGTGCTGCCCCCGATCGTCGCGATCGGGCTGGCCATAAGGACGCGGCAGGTCTATCTGTCGCTCGGCCTGTTCGTCTGGCTCGGCTGGACGATCCTGTCCGGCGGCGGCCCGATCGCGGGTCTGATCAAGGGCGTCGACGTCTACGTCGAGCAGATCGCTTCCCCGGACAACGCCCGCGTGCTCCTGTTCAGCGCGCTGATCGGCGGGATGATCACGTTCACGCAGGCGTCGGGTGGCATGGAGGGCTTCGTCTCCTGGGTGGAACGCCTCGGTCTGATGCGAACTCCGCGCAGCGTGGGCTTTCTCACGGTGGGCGTCAGCATGAGCGTGTTCCTCGAGTCGAACTTCGGCCTGCTCGTCGCCGGCTCGGTCGCGCGTCCGCTGTTCGACCGCTGTCGCATGGCGCGAGAGAAGTTGGCCTACCTGATCGACGCGACCTGCTCCCCGAAGTGCATCCTGATCCCGCTCAACGCGTGGGGAGCCTACCTGATCGGCCTGCTCGCAGCCCAGGGTGTCGAGCAGCCGGTGCCCGTGCTTTTGGCTGCTCTCCCGTACAACTTCTACTCGATCCTGGCCCTCGTTCTGGCGGCGTTCGTGGTCGCCACCGGCCTCAACCTCGGGCCTATGAAGGAGGCCGAGCGCCGCGTCGCGGAGGAAGGCAAGCTGCTGCGCGACGGCGCGCTGCCAATGGTCGCAGACGAGGTCAGCGCAGTGGCGCCCAAGCCCGGCGTTCCCCGCCGCGCCCGGAACATGGTCGTGCCCATCTCGGTGATGGTGCTCACCGTGCCATGGGTTCTCTGGCGCACCGGAGACGGCAACCTCATGCGCGGCAGCGGCACCGACGCAGTGCTGTGGGGGGTCATCGCGGGCCTGCTCGTCGCGGCCGTGAGCTACAAGCTCCAGGGCATCTTCACGCTTCAGGAATTGAGCGACCACCTCATCCGGGGCGTTCAGGGCCTGGTGCCGTTGGTCATCGTCTTGTCGCTGGCTTTCGCGATCGGCGCGACGACGCGGGCGCTCGGGACCGGGGTGTTTCTAGCTCAGGCCGCACAAGCCACGCTCCCCGCGTGGGTGATTCCCGCGCTCATCTTCGTGCTTGCGTGCTTCATCGCGTTCTCGACCGGGACGTCCTGGGGCACCTTTGCGATAATGATCCCGATCGTCGTGCCGATGGCCGCGCTCTTGGAGGTCTCGCTGCCGCTCACACTCGGCGCCGCCTTCAGCGGCGCGATCTTCGGCGACCACTGCTCGCCCATATCCGACAGCACGATCGTGGCGTCGATGGCGGCGGCGACAGACCACATCGATCACGTCCGGACCCAACTCCCATACGCTCTGCTCGCGGCTGGCGGTGCCATGATCCTCTACCTGGCCTTCGGGCTGTTGGCTCAATAGGTACGATGCCGAGATACGACTACCAGTGCGAACAGAACGGTTGGACGGTGGAAGTCAGCCACGGGATCGACGAGAAGCTGACGCGCTGGTGCGAGGTCTGCGAGCGAGCGGGGATCGATCCCGGTGACACGCCGCTGGACGCCCCGGTCGAGCGGCTGATCAGCGTCCCGAGCCTGGCGTTTCCGAAGGGCGACAGCGAGCTCAAAGGAATGGGCTTCACGAAGCTGGTGAGGCGCAGCGATGGCAACTACGAGAACGTGACGGCCAGCGGCGACGAGAGCCGCGTGGTCTCGCGCGACGACCCGGCCAGCGTCGACGGATTGAACCTCGCCAAGAAGATTGGCGACTAGCGCGGTCTCGCGGCCCGCTCTCCGGCGGGGTGCTCAGGGGCGGTTGAGATGGTAGTCGTGGCAGAGCAGGCAGGCCTCGCCGGCTCCGCCTTCGTGGTGACATGCGGTACAGGTCGCGCGGTCGTGAGGTGCGAAGCCGCGAGAGATGAGAGCCCCCTCCGCCCGGGTGACCTGCAGGACGTGGCAGCGGGCGCAGTCCGCGGGGTCGCGCAACATCTCGGTGTGAGGCTGATGGTTGAAGCGGCGGAAACCGGTGCTGCCGTCTCCACGGCCCAGAGCGCGCCAGTCGGCTGTGGTCTCGGGCCGGGCCGTAACGTGACAGCGCATGCAGGCCCCCTTCAGGGGACCGCCTTCCTCTGCAAACAGATCGGCCACGAGCTGGGAACGCTGTGCCGCGCGCAACTCGCCGGAGGCGGGCGGTTCTTCGGCGCCGAGCGCTTCGATCAGGGCGCGGAAGACCGGGTCGGCGTGCCCCGTAGCGGCGTAGTGGATCGTCCCCGTCTCTGCGTCGACACGCCATCCCGAGGCCACCTCGGCCGGGGGCCAGTCGGGGGCTGGACCGTCTGGCGCCGAGCCGCCGCTGCCATCCGTGCCGAGGCCGGGTAGCCAGCGGGAGCGCCACGCCGCGGCGGCGAAGCGCGCGCCAGCCAGCTGGTCGGCCAGAGCTGCGATGCCGGGCGCTTCGAGAGGAGCGTCGAGAGCGCGAGCCAGGCGCCCGCGCAGGGCGGGCGGCTCGGCTCCCGCGAGGTCCGCAACCAGCCGCTTGATCGCGTCCGTGAATGCGATCGGGGCAGCGTCATCGTCGGGGAGCCAGTCGTACGGGATGCCGTCGGCCTCGTCCTCGATTCGTTCGAGGGGTCCGAGCGCGTCGTCATCGCCGAGCAGCAGCAGCCGCATCAGCGGTGGCATCACGTCGTCGCCCCAGGCGGCGTCGCGCGGCCAGACGATCGAATCGGACAGCTCCATCTCCGGCAGCTGCAGCAGTGTCAGCTCGACCTTGCCGATCGACTGGCCGTGATGATCCTCGCGGCCCTGATTGTGGCAGCCACGACAGGCCGTCTTGAACGGCTGAAGATCGATCGCCGGAGCCCGTTCGGCGACGTGGCAGCGCGCGCAAGAGAAGGGCCTGTCGCCGAAGTGGTCGGCCTCGCGATGGCGGCCGTGATCGAAACGGATACCTCGCGGCGGGCGGGGCACGGGTTGGAAATCCGCGTGCCCGTCGCCGAGGCCGGCGAAGCGTCGCGCGTGACAGACCTGACAACTGGCATCGGCGAGATCGGTCAGAGAAGCTTCGGCGCCCTGGTGGTCGCGATGGCAGCTCGCGCACGCGAGGCTCTCCCCGGCGTCTGGGGAGAGCGTGCCGAGAAACCAGGACAGATCGTCGCCACCGCCAGGCGATTCGACCTCGGCGGTCGCGCGAGCCGTTCGGTCGGCTGACACGCTGTGGGGGAGGGCCGCGTTGCTGCGGTCCGTCGGCGACTCGGTGAAGTGGCACTCGAGGCAGCGCGCGTCGTCGGTAGCAGCGCGTTCCCCGAGGCGCAGCCGGCAAGGCGGATCAACTGGACAGCACCCGGCCGCGTCGGGGCCGCCGCCGCACGGAGCGTCGGGCCGGCCGCAGACGAAGCGCCGCCCGGGACGCTCGTACGGGCTCTCTCGGTAGCCGGTCGGCTGAAGCGGCTTCACGACCAGCCGGCTGGCAGCCCCTGGACCAGCACGGCGTGGGCAAGCGCGAAGACGAGCAGTGCCGCCGTGATCGGTATGTGGAGCAACAGCCACCCTTTGAGAAGTCCCTGCATCGCCGCGTGGTAGTCGAGGGCGTTCTTGGCCTCGATCAGCTCATACAACTCGACGACAACCTGGCGCTCGGCCTCGGCCAGGTATCGCTCCAGGGCCTCCAGCTCGTGACGCAGCGAGTGCAGCGGTCTTCGGGACTGGCGCAGGTGCGCCGAACGGTGTCGTTGCTCGGCGAAAAAGCCCGCCAGGCGCGTTTCCCAGAAGCCCGCGAGCGTGGTCGCATCCTCGCCGCCCGATTTCGCCGCGGCCTCGACCAGGCCGCGGGCCTCATCGCTGAGGCGGCGGCGCAATGTCGGGATGCGCTCGTAGATCACCTCGTGACCGAGCAGCGTCAGCCTCTTCGGCACAAACCGGCTGATCAAGATTCCGAAGACACCGCTCGCTGCCGTCAGTAGGAACAGGGCGGCCAGCATCGACTCGATCAGCCCGCTCGGCCAGTCGAAGCCGGCGTGAATCGGGAACAGCGCGAGTGTCGCCAGGCCGAGCCAGATGTGGCCCTGGAGCCAGCTCGAGGCGTCCAGCAACGGAGGGTACGGGAGGCGTCGCCGGACGCCGTAAAGAGCCAGCAGGATCACCACGGCGAACAGGCCATCCCGAGTGGCGCGCGGCGTCCCGTAGCGCCAGTCGCTCCGCGTGATTCAGCAACGCCCAGGCTGCGACGGCGGTCGCCGTGGCCATCCCGAGCGCGAGACGACGTCGGACCAGGTGTCTCAGCGTGCGAGCCAGCGCGTGACCGGCCCCGGCCCGCGCAGATCGAGTCTCACCAGGGCGTCGTGAGGGCAGGCCCGCTGGCAGGCCGGACCGCCTCGCTGATCGACGCACAGATCGCACTTGGTGGCCTTCAGCAGCGGCTTGCCCCGCGGGTCCTGGAGTTGCGCACCGGAACGCCCGTCGTGGATCTCGACCATCCGGATGTCCTCGTAGGGACAGCTCGCGGCGCAGACGCCACAACCGATGCAGGTCGCGTCGTTGATCTCGACCTCGCCGCCGCGGGGGGCTGCGTTGGATCGCTCCGGTCGGACACCGATCATGCACACAGGGTCTTCGCAGTGCATGCAGGCGTTGGCGACCATGGTGCGGTCGAAGACCGCGCCGTGACGGACGAAGCGGGGATTGCCCTCGTGACCGACGGCGCAGGCCTCGACGCAGGCGTCGCAGCGCGTGCAGCGGTCGAGGTCGATCAGCATCGCCTGGGTGCCGTTGATGAAGCGCCGTTCGACGAGAAACTCGAGCAGCGCCGGATCCGTCGTCTCACTGACCGGGGCGTCGCGCGTCGCGCTCACCGGTGGCAGTTCGGGGCGCAGGTGGCGCTCGAAGCTATCCCTGGAGATCCGCACGACATCGACATAGTCGACGGCACGCAGCGTGGCGCGCAGCGGCGCCGGCGCGTCGCCCGACTCGCCCAGCTCGTCGAGGCCGAAGATACCGCCTTTGCCCAGATAGCCGAAGGGCTGCTCGCCGTGGCCGTGGCGCCGACTCAGACGCGCGAACCCTGCCCGGATCAATAGCAGGCCGGAAACCGGCTCACCCTCGCGGGCGATCACTTTCTCCGAGGCGAGCGGGTCGACATCACGCTTCATCAATTGCTGATAGCTGCCGAACCATTCGAAGCTGCCGTGGCTCTCGAACTCGGCCGCTTCGGCGACGGCGTCGAGGGCGGCCGGGTCCAGGCCCGCCAGCAACGGCGTGGATCGGAGCGTTACGCTGAGGCCGCTCTTCCGGAACTGATCGTCGACGTGGCGGCGCAGCCCCGGGTCGTAGCGACGCAGCTCGCGCAGACCCTGCCAGCGGATCTCGAGCAGCTGCGTCTGACCCCGCGCCAGCACGGTCGCCGTGCGAGGGATGCGACCCAGAGCCGCCAGCTCACCGAACAGGCTGCCGGGGCCGATCGTGGCCGTGGCGCCATCGAAGGCGCCGGGGGCGCTGCGTAGCACGTTGGTCACGTCCTGCACGAAGATGGGCTCGCCTCCGGGCGCGGCGGGCTCCGCGCCAGTTGCTTCGGCTGCCTCGCGGGCCTCCACGAACGCGTGGCGCCGGAACGACTGGGCGAGCGACTGCAGCCAACCCTTCTCGCGGCGCTCACGACGACCCACGACGCGCGCCGGCAGATCCACGACGACATGCGCCTCGCCCTCGAGGACCAGGAAGGCCGAGTGCCCGTAGTCGCCCTGCCGAACCACGACGTCGCCATGATGGTACTGGCGCAGCCGCGTGTCGTTGCGAAGCACCTCGCGCAGCGGCAGGCCCCGGGGGAATGCCGCAGGGTCCATCTTCGAGAACGGTTCCGTGGCCAGCAAGCGGTCGAGATCCGCCTCGGACACGTCGCGCCATTCGGCCGGATCGGGGAGATCGTGGCTGAACGGAACGTCCCAGCGCGCTGGACGGCGCGCTGCCGTCGAGGGGTCGGGCAGGCGCCTACTCCTTGTGCGGCGTGTCTCGCGGCTCCTTCGGGATCAGCGCATCGAGCGCGGCGAGGTCCGGGCCGTCACGCTGCTCCACAAAGCTCCGCGTGGTCGCAGCCAGGCTGTCGAGAACTCCGTTGTCGACGGTGGTCGTCGCGCCGATAGAGGTCGGCACCGCTTCGAGAGCCGCGGCCAGTCCGGCCAGCTGGGCCTGCGCCACGATCGCTGCGACTCGACCGCGCGCGGCAGCCGCTCGCTCGCTCATCGCCTTCTGGAAGGCTCCGCCGGCCTGCTTCGCAGCGGCGAGGTTGCGCAGGCTGGTCTCGAGATCGACCGTCGCCCCCACGACGTAGAGTCGGCGCCGCTGAACGTCGCCGGCGGCGCGGTTGCTCGCCGCGTCGGGAGCCCCCGCCGAGCTGACGAAGTTGTGGCGCACTTCGCCCTGGGACCAGGCGACGAGATCGAAGTCGCTGCCGGCCTTGTGGCCGCCTTCGTTCACCACGCGTTCGTTGGGTACGGTGTGGCAGCTGTAGCAGTTGCGCGCGATATGGTCGAGTCGAGCCGGGTGCAGCATCCCTTTCGCCGCCGCGGAGTCGAGCCGCGCCGCACGCTCGGCGGCGCTCTGGCTCTTGCCGGTGCCCCATTTGATGGCCTCGGCTCCGGGTCGCCCCCGATCTTCTGATGCACTTCGATCCAGGGGCGCCCCGCCCCGTGGCACGATTCGCACGAGACGCCCGAGATCGCTCGCACGCGTCCCGCGCTCTCCTGGGACGTGTAGTGGCACTGGTTGCAATCCTCGGCGCGCTTCATGCTCCGGATGCCGAGCGCGCCGAGAATCTTCTTGGCCTCCTCGGAGCGGTGGCGATCCTTGAAGGTCGCGAAGTGGCGCGTGGTCTGCCACGCCTCGACTTCGAGCGCATGGCACGTGATGCAACCCTGATTCTGATCCTCGGCGCCGATGATGCTGGCCGGGTCCTGGGCCAGGGCCGGCGGGGTCGCCAGAAGCACGACTGCGCACAGGCACCCGCGCAACCCACGCATCCAATCCAGTTGTCGCATCAACGCGCCTCCTCCTGGCGAGATCGCCATCGAAATCGTATCAGCGTCTCGAGCCGGGCGCCCCAACGCGGCTTCGCGGCATCGCGCCAGGCTCCGAAGACGTCGAGCTGAACAACGAAGCGCCGACCGACGGCCTGCCGCAGCCGGGCGCCGGCGCTCCCGGCGGTTTCGCCGCCGTCAGTCTGCTGCCGCGCGGCCGCCTCCAGGACGAGCTGGCGGCGCGTTCCATCGAAGAACATCTGGTAGCCGGCCGCGCCGCCCACGGCAGGCCCCGAGCGGGAATCGAGCGGCGCACCGTAGCTGCCGAGGCCCACCGAGGCGAACAGGAACCCGACGCGCGTCAGCGGCCCGCCCACTCCCGGCGCCCGCGCGGCCTGCGTGAACTCGTCGATTCCCCAGAAGCCGTTCAGATAGGCGATATTGTGTGTCCAGGCCGGCGTCCAGGACAGCTCGCTCATCAGCAGCAAGCCGTTGCTCACGGCCTCAGACTCGTCTCTCAGCGCATGCGAGCCGAGCAGGCGGAACGTCGCGTTGGTGTGACCGAGCCGCTGCACGCTCGAGACACCCCAGAAGAGGCCGTCCGTGTCGCCGTTCCGATCGAGCGCCCACAGGACGTCGGCGTAGACCGTGCGCCCCGGGTAGTCGGCGGCACCGAACACGCCGAACAGCATCTGGCCGTCGCGCTCGACGCCGTCGGCGCGATGGATGGCGTTCCACGCCCACACGGTGGTGAACTGGAGATGGCTGCCGCCTCGTGGCAGCAACGTGTTGCGGATCACACCGAGCGCGTCGACCGAATCCGCCATCAACGTGCCCTGCAGCGGCAGAAAGGGCTGGCGGCCCACCGCGAAGCCGAGGTCGAGAGATCCGCTGTCTCCGCTGTCCGCGTTCGGAATCAGCTCGCCGAGATCTCCTTCGAAGAACAGCGCCTGCAGCTCGCCGTTCCAGTCTTCCTGGAAACCGCGGGAAGCCTCGGGTTGGAACGTGTAGCCCGACAGCTCGCCACCCGCTCCCAGCGGGCGAAAGCCGATCAGGACCCGCTCGGTGCCAGTCAGCTGCAGGTTGCCGAAGAGATCGAGGCCGTTCGCCCATTCCGCGTGGGTTTCCGTCTCCGTGTCGAACGTCTGGAGAGCGCTGCGAAGCGCGCCGAAGACGATGAAGGAGGGTGCCAAACCGCGCCGCCCGGCACGCCGAAGCCCGGGCCGATGTTGCCGCTGCCGAGAAACGGATCGCCGAGCTCGATCAGCGGCTTCGGCCGATCGGGGAAATCCTCGGGGGTGACGAGTGGGATCGCGTCGTCGGAGATGCGACTGGTGCGCTCGCCCTCGGCACCCTCTGCGCCCGCCGCAATGGGGAGCGCCGCCAGTAGCACGGCCGCCAGGACGGGGCCCCGCAGCGCTGCGCCGCTCATCTCTCCCCCCCACTGCCGTGAACGTCGAACACGAGCTCGCGGTCCCACACGACCTGGTGGCCTGCCACGACGCCTTCGGCCACGTCGCGGGCGCTGAGCCCGTAGTCGAAGCCGACGTCGCGCACCTCGTTCACGAGACTGACGGGCACCATGGCCGCCTTCAGCTCGATGCGCGCGGTATAGGGGCCGTAGCCGGTGAGCTGGGCGCGCTCGACCTCGTACTTCGCCCAGCGGCGTCCGCCCGGCTCGATGCCCATCTTGTGTTTGCGCGCGCCGAGCGGGCGCCCCGTCAACACCGTCGAGCCCGGGGCCGGACGGATGAATGGCAGCGGGCCCAACGAGTAGTTGACCGCCAGCACCTGCTCGCGCTCGCCCCCCCGCAGGTTCTGGGTCACGAAGCGTGACTGGAGGCTGAACAGCTGGCCGTCGATCGGCAGCTCGCGGTTGTGCACGTAGGCGGAGTGGAGGTCGCGGAGATCGCCGTTGGGATCGAGGTCTCCGGAGCGATGGATCACCGTGCCGCGCACATCGCGCACCTCCACGTTCAGCCAGACCAGCCGCTCGGCGTCGAAGCCCGTGGGGACGTTGTGGCCGTCGGTGCCGCTTCTGACCTCGACGCGGAAGCGCAGCGACCGGTCGTCGGCCCGGTCGACCTTCGTCTCGCCGATCAGGTAGCCGTTGCGCAGCAGCTTCAGCCGCTGCTCCTCGATCATATCGAGCAGCTCGAGGTTCTCCTCGACGATCTCGCGGGCGTCGTAGCGGTCGTCGATAGCGTCCCAGCGCTCGGGGAAAACGTGGTCATCCGCAATGGAGTCCTCGAAATCGTCCGTACCCCAGCCGGCCTTCCAGTCGAACTCGAGCCATTCGCGGATCGTCGCGAAGCCTCGGGCCGCCGGGTCGTCCTTTTCGCTCTCCTCCTTGATGGCTCGGATGTTCATCGGGAAGAGCGAGGGCGGCAGCACCGAGTAGTCGGGCCCTACGAAGAGGTGGTTGGTGAGCTTGCGCTCGGCCGTGGCCCGGCTGCCGACCTGTGCTGCCGGACCACGGGCATAGTTGATGGCCTCGAAGTCGGGGTCGTCGGGATCGGCCAGGGCGCGCCCCGGCTCCTTCCCCATGTGGCAATCGTTGCAGGTCAGGCCGCGCTTCGCGGCCGGCGAGTTCTTGAACTCGCTGAACGCCTCTTCGAGTCGGAAACCGTTGGCGAGCGTCACGTCATGGCAGGTGCCGCAGAAGCCCGGCCGGGGGAGCTGGAAGAAAGGCTCTACGGTCTCGTGGACCTTGCGCCCGGCTCGTGCCGGGTCAGTGATCAGTCCGCCCTGCTCGATGGCCGCGGCCAGCTCGGTGGGGTCGCCCGAAGGCCCGTACACCGGCTCGGTAACCTCGCCCTGAGCGATGGCCAGCCGGCCGCTCAACTTGCCATAGGCGCGGTTCACCCGGTGGCAGGTCACGCAGGTGATGCCCTCCCGCGACGTCGGGTGGCGGTCGATGTTGCTCATGAACTCGGGTTCTTCGAGGTTCATTCCGACCGGACTGTGGCAACGGATGCAGAAGTCGCCGTTGGTTCCGTTCGTGAGCTTGAGAATCTTGCCGGCCATAGCGTTGAAGACGGGGCTCATCTGAGCGTAGGCGTGCTGCGAGACGGACCACTGGCGGTAGTGGACGGGGTGGCACTCGCCGCACGCCGTCGCCGAGGGGTAACGCTCTCCGACAAAGGCGGCCTCGTGGGCCGAGTCGGGGTCGCTCGCGTCCTGGGCCGTGGCCAACGTGGCCGCAAGGACGACAGCCGCCAGCACCGGCGGAGACGGGCTCCGAAGCGAAATTAGCGTGTGCAATCAAAGGCCTCACGAAAGGGCACTGGAGGCGGTGGGCCGCACTGTACCTCAGGCCGACTGCAGGATCGTGTTACCAGCGTCACAGAAAAGCGGTTCGATCGGGAGTCTGTCGCCGGGACCCGATGTCCAGTCTCAGAAGTTGTTGCGCACCGAGCGGGTCGCGGGCTCCGCTGAGTAGCTAGTGGCCCGTAACAGGGGATTCGATACCGCTGCGACCGCCGATGCATCCCGCCTGGCTGCGTCGCTCATCGGTCAAATACTCCCGGTATTCTCCCTCTTCGGCTCCTTGCCATCCGGGTGCCTCGACGGTCTCGCTGGCATCGACCTCCCTGTTACGGGCCACTAGGGCTGGCTGTCCCGCTCCCTGACCTCGATAGTCGCGATCCCGAAGCCCGACTCGGCTTCCCACGTGTAGCGAAGGTCGCGCACCAATAACAGACAGATGTTGCCGCGCTCGCGAAGCTCGTAGCTGGGGATCCTGAGCCACTTTGCGGTGCCGGGGATCTCCGCCAGGGCCCCGGCTGCGGCGTCGACCGCATCGGGGCTTATCGGCAAGGGCCGGCCCGCTTCGACGACGACCGGGTCATCGAGCCACCTGACGAAGAGCTCTCGATGGGCCGTGGACGTCGTGGCCAGGATCCGCCACGTGAACGGATCGCCCGGCATCGGGCTGGAGACGATGCTCGTCACTTTCGCCCGGTCGTTTTCGAGCCACGAACGGGCCAGCGCCGCGGTTCGCTGGCTCGTCGCCCACATCGCACCGATGTAGAGGCCGAGAACGACCAGGGCCGCGCGCGCGACCCGATGGCTCGAAATACCACTGCTCGCGACGCCGGCGACACCGGCGAGGCCGAGGCACCAGAACAGCTTTGCCACAGGCGGCACGAAGGACGTCGTCATCACGACCACGCTCGTCAGGCCCGCCAGGATCAGCCAGCGCAGCCGACCCACGCCCGAGGCGGAGCGCGCGCTGACGACGCCCACCGCGCACAGCAACCAGAACCCCGGGTCGACCACGAACAGCGTGTCACCGTAGAACCAGCGGCCGTCGAAGGGCATGAGAAAGCGCACTCCGTAGGTGTTCATCCAGTCGAGCAAGGGGTGACTGATCGCCGCGCCGGTGGCCAGAATCCAGAGCCATTTGAGCTCGGTACGCGTCAAGGCAGAACCGCCGCGGCGCCTGGCGAGCAGCGCCATGATCGCGACCAGCAGCGCCGGCAGGATCGCGAGCGCGAGCACGCCGTGCGTCCAGCCTCGCCTGAATCCGAAGCTGAAGTCGGCCGAGACGAGCGGAGCGAACGCGTCGATGTCGGGCAGGTTGGCGCCCAGGATCAGTGTCGGCGTGGCGCGCCTGGCGAGCTTCCCGAGCCCCGTCTCGGCCAGCGCCGCTCCAAATAGCGTGTGGGCAAGTGGATCCACTGCTCAGCGCGTCGCGCCGGCGCAGCGTTCGAGTCGCCGCGGAAACGTCTCACGAGGTGTGTGTTGGGCCGGCGAGCGGTGCTGGAAGGGCACGATTACCTTTCCGAGCCCGGCTCGCCGCGGAGTCGCCGCAATGCCTGCCGGAGTTCCGCGTCCGTCCGAATTCCGATGCCGCCTTCGTGTCCGTAGGCACCCTCGAAGACGACGGGCTTCGTGCGTCCGATGAACTTGATCTGGATCTCACCGGGCGGGTCGGGTGTGACGACCCGCGCCTCCCAGGGGACACCCTGCTCGTCGTCGAGCCAGCGATAGGCGGGGTTCTCTCCGAGCGCGGCCGCGTCCTCGAGGTGGCTGGCCTCGCTCCCGGGTGCGGGCCGCAGGTGCATCTCGGACCCGGCTCCGTCCAGCGCGGAGAGCACCAGCATCTGGGCAAAGGGGCCCTGACGTCGCTCCTCCCGAACGCGCCACTCTCTGCCGGCGATCGTGACGACTCCCTCGAGGGGAGCGCGCGCGATCGGGACTTCGTCGTCGCCGGCGAACAATCGCTTCAAGAAAGCCGAGCATCGCGTGAATCGCGGGACTCTCCTAAAGCCCGCCGAGACTGTCAAGTTAACCTAGGAGTCTGCGCGGCAGGAACGAAATCGGGTGAATGAGCGTTTTTGAAGTTATGGGAACGAGTTTCCGTCCGTACAGTCCTGACCGATCGAGTTTGTTTCCGTCGAATCCACGAGACTGGCTTCCGGAGGGTCATCTTTCGTTTTTCATCTCGGATACGGTGGAGGCGATGGATGTGCGTGCTTTCTACGAGCGCTACGAGGGCGATGGACGTCGGAACCGACGATTCGATCCTCGAATGATGCTGAAGGTTCTGATCTACGGCTATGCGACAGGGACGTTTTCGTCTCGTGGGATCGCGAAGAAGCTGGAAGAGGATGTCGCATACCGTTATTTGAGCGGAGGCAATTTCCCGGCACACCGGACGATCAGTGATTTCCGTTGTGACCATTTGTCCCAGTTTCGATCTGTATTCGTCCAAGTCGTGCGTCTGGCTCAAGAAGTGGGTTTGGTCAAGCTTGGGACGTTGATTCTGGATGGAACGAAGGTCAAGGCGAATGCCAGCAAGCACAAGGCGATGAGCTACGAGCGTATGAAGAAAACGGAGAAACAGCTCCGTCGAGAGATTCGGGCTATCACCGCTCTTGCGAAACAAGAAGATGCTGCGGAAGACGTCGAGTTTGGTCCTGATTTTCGTGGCGACGAACTGCCAGAAGAGCTGGCGCGCCGAGATTCACGGCTCAAGAAAATCCAAGCAGCGAAGGCACGTCTGGAGGCCCGTCAGAAGGAAGAAGATCAGCAGGCCGGACGTCGGCCAGGGGATGACAAGGAATCGAAGCGAGGGTCAAAGTTCAAAAGGAGATTTGGCGTACCTCCGGACAAGAAGCAGGACAACTTCACCGATCCCGAAAGCCGCATCATGAAGGATTCGAGTGGCTACCAGCAGTGCTTCAATGCCCAAGCCGCCGTCGACGAGAAATCGCAGCTGATCGTTGCGACCGGGTTGACCAACAACGCTGCGGATGTCGGTCAGCTCGAGCCGATGCTGAAAACGGCTCAAGCCAACACCGGTGAGAAGCCCAAGCGTGCCCTGGCCGATGCCGGCTACCGTTCCGAAAAGAACCTACTGCACTTGGAACGTACCGGAATCGACGGTTTCGTGGCTCTGGGGAGAGAAAAGAAAGACTCTCCACCAACGTCGAATTCGAAGCTCGAAGCGACGCTCCGCATGAAGGCGAAGCTCAAGACGAAACGTGGTCGCAAGTGGTACAAGCGGCGCAAACTCGGCGAACCGCCATTCGGATGGATCAAGGCTGTGCTTGGTTTCCAATCCTTCAGCCTTCGAGGGCTTGAGAAAACCAGCGCCGAGTGGAATCTCGTTTGCTTGGCGCTCAACCTCAGGAGACTCAATCAGAAGATGGTCTGGGTATGACCACCACCCGGCCTTGGATCCGCCCGTCCTCCCTCGCGAGCACTCGTCCGCGAGCCCACTACTGCCGTTTAACCCAGGCAAGATGATCTCTCGGGTCACAAGGCACGATGACACCCGGGCTGAACTACTGCCGCGCAGACTCCTAGGCTCGGCCGGGCCAGGAGCCTGGCCAAGGAGGCATCGATGGAGCGTCTCGAGTTCCTTTCGGGCGTGTTGCTCGTCTCTCAGGATCCCGCCCGGCTGGCGGCCTTTTACACCGACGTCCTCAACGTGCCCCTCGAAGTCGAGGAGCACGAGGGCACGTTGCCGCACTGGGGCGCCACGCTCGGGGACCTCCACTTCGCGATCCATCCGATCGAGGATTTTCCCGATGATCAGAGTGGCGTCGGCGCGGTCAAGCTCGCCTTCACAGTGTTCGACCTGGCGGCGACCGTGAAGCGACTCGAAGCGGCCGGCGTCGACCTGTTTCAGGAGCCGAGCGATACGGGCTTCTTCGTGAGCGCGATGATTCGAGATCCCGATGGCAACCTGATCGAGCTGACGCAGCTGATTGACGAGTGGTTCGAGACGCTCGAGAAGAGACGCGCGGATGGGCACGACGTGGTGCGGGCGTGGCGGCGGAGTCGCGCCGGAAACGGCTGACGGCGGGGGCCTGCAAAGAGCCCGATGGAAGCGTAGCAGGCCGGCTCACTCGGTTCGCTGAGTCGATCGTGCAGCAGGCTCATAGTGGGACCTGGCCTTGCGCGGCGCGTGGGCCGACCCATAAGATCCCCCGGTCACTCGCGTCGGTCCCACGTCTGCGAAACAGACGGCTCGTCAGTCAGGGGGATCTCATGAGCCTGCCGAACTCATCGATTCGTCTCCTCGCCATCCTGGCTGCGGCGCTGACGGTGGCCGTCGCCGGCGCAGCGCAGGGCAGCCGCCGCGATCTCGACGAGCAGGCCGAGAACCAGATCGTCAACCCGAAATTACTGGACGACCTCGCTTTCCGATCAGTGGGTTTCTCCCGAGGTGGTCGTTCGACGGCGGTCGCGGGCGTGCCCGGCCAGCCACTCGTCTACTACTTCGGTTCGACCGGCGGAGGTCTCTGGAAGACGAGTGACGCGGGCCACAACTGGGAGAACGTCACGGACGGCACGCTCGGGGTCGGGTCCGTCGGCGCCATCGAGGTCGCGCCGTCTGACGCGAACGTGGTCTACGTGGGAACGGGCTCGGCCTGCCCACGAGGGAATATCTCGGTCGGAGACGGGATGTACAGGTCTACGGACGCCGGCAAGAGCTGGCGAGACGTAGGGCTGCGCCAGGCTGGGCAGATCGGCGAGATTCAGGTCCATCCGTCGAACCCGGACCTCGTCTACGTCGCGGCGCTCGGCCACATCTTCGGCCCGAACGAAGAGCGCGGCGTCTACCGCTCGAAGGACGGCGGCAAGACCTGGGAGCGTGTCTTCTTTATAGACGAGCGGACGGGCGCCGTCGACGTTCAGGTGGACCCCAACAATCCTCGCAACATCTACGCGGCAATGTGGCGTGCGGAGCGCAAGCCCTGGTCGCTGCTTTCTGGGAACGAGGAGAGCGGGATCTACCGGAGCAGGGACGGCGGCGACTCGTGGAGCAAGGTCGAGGCCGGGCTCCCTGACGGCGTCGTCGGCAAGGCCGCGATCGCGATCTCTCCCGCGGACTCGAAGCGGATCTGGGTGTTGATCGAGGCCGAGGGTGAGCGTGGCGGCCTGTATCGCAGCGACGACGGCGGAGACTCGTTCAAGCGCATCAACGGCGACGCCGAGCTGCGCCAGCGCCCCTGGTACTACATCCACATCTACGCGGACACCAAGGACCCGAACGTGATCTACGGCCTGAACGTCCGCTTCTTCAAATCGATCGACGGCGGCAAGAGCTTCGACACGCAGATTCAGGTGCAGCATGGCGACAACCACGACCTGTGGGTGAGCCCGGACGATCCAGCGGTGATGATCAGCGGCAACGACGGCGGTGCGAGCGTCACTTTCGACGGCGGCAAATCGTGGTCCTGGCAGATGAACCAGCCCACGGCGGAGATCTATCGCGTTTTCGTCGATGACCACTGGCCCTACCGGATCTACGGCTCCCAACAGGACAACAGCACGATCTCGGTGCCGAGCCAGGGACGCGTCGCCTGGAACCGCGTGCCGCCGGACTGGTACGCCGTCGGCGGATGCGAAAGCGGTCACATCGCGATCGACCCCCGCAACACCGATATCACCTACGCGGGTTGCTACGGCGGCAACATCAACCGCGTCGACGCCGGGAAGGGCGAGTTCCGCCAGATCCTCGCCTATCCGCAGTTGCAGCTGGGGCAGGCGCCCCGCGATTTGAAGTACAGGTTCCAATGGAACGCTCCGATCCGGCTGTCGCCGCACGACCCGGACGTGCTGTATCACGCGTCTCAGGTCGTGCATCGCTCGAACGACCACGGGCAGAGCTTCGAAGTGATCAGCCCCGACCTCACGACGAACAACAAGGAGCAGCAGGACTACGCGGGCGGACCGATCACCCACGACTCGACGGGCGTCGAGGTCTACAACACTGTCTTTGCCTTCGAAGAATCGCCGCACACGCGGGGCCTGCTCTGGGCGGGGAGCGACGACGGCCGCGTTCACGTCTCTCCCGATCACGGCGCCAAATGGAGGGATATCACTCCGAGGGACATGCCGAGCGGCGGCACGGTCAACGTCATCGAGCTGTCGGCGCACGACGCCGGCCGCGCGTTCATCGCCGTGTATCGGTACCGTGAGAACGACTTCCGTCCCTACATCTTCCGGACGAACGACTACGGGGCGAGCTGGGACTCTCTGACGAGCGGGCGCAACGGCATTCCGTCGACCCACTTCACACGGGCGATCCGTGAGGACAAGGACCGCAAAGGGCTGCTGTATGCGGGAACCGAGTTTGGCCTCTACGTCTCCTTTGACGATGGGGCGCACTGGCAGAGTATGCAGGGCGACCTGCCGGTGACGCCGGTGACGGATCTCCAGGTGCACCGGCAGGACCTGGTCATATCGACCCAGGGGCGATCGTTCTGGGTGCTCGACGATCTGACGCGGCTGCATCAGATGACAGACGAGGTCGCCGCGGCCAGGCTCTGGCTGTACGCGCCGCGCACTGCGTACCGCGGCTTCGGCAGCGCCGCGATCAGCTACCAGATCAACGAGCTTCCCGAAAAGGAGCTGAAGCTCGAGATCCTGGACGCCACAGACACCGTGATCTTCTCGGCCGTGGGCGAGCCAGGCGAGGAAGCGGGGCCGGAGCCGGGGTCCTCAGGGAGATCAGGCAGCGGGGATCCCCCGAGGCTCCCGGTCGAGGAGGGTCTGAACGGCTTCGACTGGAATCTGCGGAGCGAAGCCCCCAAGATTCCCGAGGGCGTGACGCTGTGGGGGAGGGCTGCGGGTCGCCCGTCGGTGCCAGGGTTCTACAAGGTGCGGCTCTCGTCGGGCGACTGGAGCCAGACCCGGGATCTCGAGATCTCGATCAAGCCGGACTCGAGCTTCACGCTCGCCGACTTCGAGAAGCAGGACGAGCTGCTGCGGCGAATCGAGACGAAGGTGGTGGCGGTGTTCGGTGGCATCTCCGACATTCGCGCCGTGAAGAGGCAGGCGAAGGAGGTCGTCGCGCAGCTGGAGGAGTCGGGCACGGGCAACGAGGATGTCGCCAGCGCGGCGAAGCAGCTCGAGGAGCAGCTGTCGGCCATCGAGCAGCAACTGAGCCAGGTCAAGAGCAAGTCGGGCCAGGACCCGATCAATTTCCCGCCGCAGATCGACAACCAGCTCGTCACGCTCTACGGCTACGTGGCGTTCGCCGACTTCGAGCCCACGGCCGGCGCGTACGAGCGGCTGGACGATCTGGAGCCCGAGGTCGACAGGCTGCTCGGCGAGCTCCAGCAGGTTGTGGACACCGACGTCGCCGCTTTCAACGAGATGGTCGCAGAGCTGCGACCGGCCGCCGTGACGCTCCCGAAGCGGGAATAGGCCAGCGAGGTGAGGGCTGTGGTCTGGCGACACCCCAGGGCGTGAGCAAGGGCGAAAAGAAGAGCTCGGAAGGGCTCTCGCAGCTTCGCTTCGAGTGCACGGAGTGTGGCGAGTGCTGCACCAACCGGGGCGAGTACCACTACGTCTACGTCGACGACGACGAGGTGCGCGGGATCGCCGAGCTGCTCGGCATCGCCGCAGCCGAGCTGCGGCGCAAGCACACGTTCGTCGATGAGGACGGCCTCAGGCAGCTCGCGTTCGTCGGCGAACGCTGCACCTTTCTGGATCCGGGCACCCAGCGCTGCCGGGTCTACGCCGCGCGGCCCTCGCAGTGTCGGACGTTTCCGGTCTGGCCCGAGCTGATCTCGCGCGGTCGCTGGACGGCCGAGGCGCGTCGGTTGTGCGAGGGCGTCGGCAGCGGTCCGCGCTTCTCTCGTGCGGAGGTCGCCGCGCGCCTCGCCGAGGTGCGCCGCCAGGACGAAGGCTGAGCGGTCGCTGCCGAGAAACACCACGGCCGATCAACGGATAGCCACAGAGCCACAGAGCCACGGAGGCACGGAGAACGGCGAAAGACACGTCATTCTGAGTGACCGCTCGTTTGCTTGGAGCGAAGAATCCGTCTGCTCCTCTTTACTCGATCGTCAGCAGCAACGGAGAGGGGCTGGCCGATCCTTCGGTCGCGTCATCGCCAGCACTCCCTCAGGATGACACTTCATTGCGGCCTCTGTGCCACGCTCCATCTCGATCATCGGTAGCGACAGAGTCATGAGTTCGATGACGCAGACCGCCAAAGATCTCGACGGGTGGGGGGAGCAGGCGCGGCGCATCATCGCCCTGTCGACGCCGGTCGTGCTGACGCAGCTCGGCCAGATGCTGCTCGGCTTCGTCGATCTGTTGATGGTGGGACACCTGCCGGGCGCCGAGGGCGTTCACGCGCTTGGCGCCGTGGCTCTCGGACGTCTGTGGGTGATGGGGACGGTGATCGTGGGCATGGGCGTCATCTTCGGCATCGACCCCATCGTCAGTCAGGGACACGGCGCCGGCGACGCCCGCCGCACGAGCATCGCGCTGCAACGTGGTCTGATCGTCGCCGTTCTCATCAGCATTCCGATTGGCTGCCTGTGGCTCCTGACGCGGCCGGTCCTGGTCGGCCTCGGCCAGGATGCCGAAATGGCAGCCCTCGCCCACGACTACGTGCTCGTCCAGATCCCTTCTCTACCCCTGTTCCTCGCCTTCAACGCGGTGCGTCAATGGCTGCAGGGCAGGGGCATCGTGTGGCCCGGGTTGTGGGTGATTCTGATCTCGAACGCGTTCAACGTCTGGGCCAACTGGGCGCTGATCTTCGGCCACCATGGGCTCCCAGCCCTCGGCGTGATCGGAGCCGGGGTCGCGACTTCTCTCACACAGGCGATGATGCTGCTCTCGCTGCTGGCGTGGACGGCCATCTTCAAGCTGCACCGCGGCGGGTGGACGGGATGGACGCGGGAGGCCTTCGCCCCGGAGGGTTTGAAGGAGATCTGGCGCTACGGCACTCCCGTAGCCGTGCAGCTGCTTTTGGAGATGTGGGCGTTCCAGCTGGCGACGGTGCTGGCGGGCTGGCTGGGTGAGGCGCCGCTGGCCGCCCACACCATCGTCCTCAACCTCGCGTCTCTCGCGTTCATGATCCCGCTCGGCATCTCGATCGGCACCGTGACGAGGGTCGGCAACCTGATCGGTGAGGGAAGGCCGCAGGCGGCGCAGCGAGCGGCGTGGATCGCGTTCGCGCTCGGAGCGGGGGTGATGGGGGCGTCGGCTCTGCTCTTCATCTTCGCGCGCGGATGGCTGCCGACGTGGTACACGACCGACGTGTCCGTAATCGCGCTGTCGGCGTCGTTGCTGCCCGTAGCCGCCGCCTTCCAGCTCTTCGACGGCATCCAGGTCGTCGGCGGCGGCATTCTGCGAGGGATGGGACGCACCCGACCGGCGGCTTTCTTCAACCTCTTCGGCTACTACGTTCTGGCGATGCCGATCGCAGGCTGGCTGGCCTTCGGTCGCGACATGGGAGTCGTCGGCATCTGGTGGGGGCTTGCCGCGGGCCTGTTCATCGTGGCGATTCTTTTCGTCATCTGGGTGGCGGTCCGTGGTCCCGCCAAGGTGGACGCGAGAGTCTGAGGTTCGGGTTAGTGGCCTGCAACAGGGGACCGCTGCGACCGTCGATGCATCCCGCCTGGCTGCGTCGCTCGTCGGTCAAATACTCCCGGTATTCTCCCTCTTCGGCTCCTTGCCATCCGGGCGCCTCGGCGCTCTCGCTGGCATCGATCTCCCTGTTACGGGCCACTAGGAGTCTGCGCGGCAGGAACGAAATCGGGTGAATGAGCGTTTTTGAAGTTATGGGAACGAGTTTCCGTCCGTACAGTCCTGACCGATCGAGTTTGTTTCCGTCGAATCCACGAGACTGGCTTCCGGAGGGTCATCTTTCGTTTTTCATCTCGGATACGGTGGAGGCGATGGATGTGCGTGCTTTCTACGAGCGCTACGAGGGCGATGGACGTCGGAACCGACGATTCGATCCTCGAATGATGCTGAAGGTTCTGATCTACGGCTATGCGACAGGGACGTTTTCGTCTCGTGGGATCGCGAAGAAGCTGGAAGAGGATGTCGCATACCGTTATTTGAGCGGAGGCAATTTCCCGGCACACCGGACGATCAGTGATTTCCGTTGTGACCATTTGTCCCAGTTTCGATCTGTATTCGTCCAAGTCGTGCGTCTGGCTCAAGAAGTGGGTTTGGTCAAGCTTGGGACGTTGATTCTGGATGGAACGAAGGTCAAGGCGAATGCCAGCAAGCACAAGGCGATGAGCTACGAGCGTATGAAGAAAACGGAGAAACAGCTCCGTCGAGAGATTCGGGCTATCACCGCTCTTGCGAAACAAGAAGATGCTGCGGAAGACGTCGAGTTTGGTCCTGATTTTCGTGGCGACGAACTGCCAGAAGAGCTGGCGCGCCGAGATTCACGGCTCAAGAAAATCCAAGCAGCGAAGGCACGTCTGGAGGCCCGTCAGAAGGAAGAAGATCAGCAGGCCGGACGTCGGCCAGGGGATGACAAGGAATCGAAGCGAGGGTCAAAGTTCAAAAGGAGATTTGGCGTACCTCCGGACAAGAAGCAGGACAACTTCACCGATCCCGAAAGCCGCATCATGAAGGATTCGAGTGGCTACCAGCAGTGCTTCAATGCCCAAGCCGCCGTCGACGAGAAATCGCAGCTGATCGTTGCGACCGGGTTGATCAACAACGCTGCGGATGTCGGTCAGCTCGAGCCGATGCTGAAAACGGCTCAAGCCAACACCGGTGAGAAGCCCAAGCGTGCCCTGGCCGATGCCGGCTACCGTTCCGAAAAGAACCTACTGCACTTGGAACGTACCGGAATCGACGGTTTCGTGGCTCTGGGGAGAGAAAAGAAAGACTCTCCACCAACGTCGAATTCGAAGCTCGAAGCGACGCTCCGCATGAAGGCGAAGCTCAAGACGAAACGTGGTCGCAAGTGGTACAAGCGGCGCAAACTCGGCGAACCGCCATTCGGATGGATCAAGGCTGTGCTTGGTTTCCAATCCTTCAGCCTTCGAGGGCTTGAGAAAACCAGCGCCGAGTGGAATCTCGTTTGCTTGGCGCTCAACCTCAGGAGACTCAATCAGAAGATGGTCTGGGTATGACCACCACCCGGCCTTGGATCCGCCCGTCCTCCCTCGCGAGCACTCGTCCGCGAGCCCACTACTGCCGTTTAACCCAGGCAAGATGATCTCTCGGGTCACAAGGCACGATGACACCCGGGCTGAACTACTGCCGCGCAGACTCCTAGGCGGCTCCTATACTTGGACCGTGCCTGTCGACCTCGCCATTGTCGGCGCGGGCCCCGCCGGGCTCGCGGTGGCCATCGAAGCGGCTGAGCGCGGCCTTACATCCGTCGTCGTCGAGCGGGAGAAGGCGCCGATCGACAAGGCGTGCGGCGAGGGGCTCATGCCGCGTGGCCACGAGCGGTTGCTGCGGCTCGGCGTCGTTCTGCCGAGCCTCGCGACACACCCGATCGAAGGGATTCGCTACGTGGACGGAGAGACGAGCGTTTCCGCCAGCTTCCAGCAAGGCAGTGGCGTCGGGGTTCGGCGCCTCGTTCTCTCCGAGGCGCTCACGGCTCGCGCCGCCGCCGCTGGTGCAGATCTGCGACACGGAGTGACCGCTTCGGGTTGGGACGAGAGCGCGGACGGCGTTCGGCTGCACACCTCGAGCGGCGACGTCGATGCGCGCTGGCTGGTGGCGGCGGACGGCCTACGCAGCCCGATTCGGACGCAGGCAGGCATCCCAGTTCGAAGCTACCCGCCGCGCTTCGGAGCCCGGTGCCACTATCGCGTTCAGCCCTGGAGCCGCCTCGTCGAGGTGCATTGGGCGCCGAGCTACGAAGCGTACGTCACGCCCGTCGGACCCGATAGTGTCGGTGTCGCGCTGCTCTGGGGCGGAGGGTCGAATCGCTACGACGAGCGCCTGGAGAGACTCTCCGCGCTCCGAGCCCGCCTGGGTCGGCCTGACGGGTCGGTGCGCGGAGCCGGGCCTTTCGGCGTGCTCGCCAGACGCCTGGTTCGCGGTCGCGTGATTCTGGCCGGCGACGCCGCGGGCTTCCTCGACGCCATCACGGGCGAAGGAGTGGGCATCGCCCTGGAGAGTGCTGGCGCCCTCGTGGACGCCATCGCCCGCGACCGTCCCGAGGAATACGAGCGGCGTTGGCGGCGTCTCACTCGCCGTCACCATCTCGTGACGGGACTGCTCGTCGCGGTCGCCCGGCGGCCCCGAAGGCGGCGCATTCTTCTGACGGCTCTCAGCGAGCGCCCCCAGACCTTCGAGGATCTACTCTCCTTCCACACCGGCGGCTCGGGGTTGAACAGGGGGCTTTCGGGTCTCGCCTGGCTCTCCTACGGTGTCACGCGCGTGGCTGCCGCACGCGGCTGACCGAGCGCGACTCCGGCGGAGTCGCGGTGCGCTGCTCTCAGGTCAGCTCGAAGTCAGCGATCACCGGAAGATGGTCGCTCGCCACCCTCGCGAAGCGATGCCAGCTCCGCAGCACGCCGATCAACCTCATCCGCCCTCGAAAGAAGATGCGGTCGAGGGCGCCTTGGGGGAAGAAGGACGGGTAGGTCGCGAAGGGCCGGTTGCGATGGCCGGTTCGGGTTGCCGAGCGAAACGAATGGTCGTCCAGGAAGAACGGGCTGAGCTGGGAGCGCCAGTCGTTGTAGTCGCCTGCGATGATGCAGGGAGTCCGGCGCCCCAGGCCCGCGAGTTCCCTCGCCCGGAACAGGCGCTCGACCTGCCGTCGGCGCTCGAGAGCCGAGAGACCCAGATGGAGGTTGAAGGCATCCAGGCGTCGGCGCGCGCCGCGTGGGCCCGTGACCACCAGGCGCGTGTGCTGGCAGCCCCGGCCGCGCAGCCGGCCGATGGTCAGATCGATATTGCGGTGCTTCCGGATGGGATGCCGGCTCAGCGTGGCGTTCCCGTAGCGACCCGTCCTGAGCTGAACGTTGTGGCCGACCGCGAGATGCGGGTAGTCGAGGGCCGCCGCGAGCTCGTGGGCCAGGTCGAGCCTGCGAGAGCGAGGCACTCCCTGGTCGACCTCCTGGAGCAGAACCAGGTCCGCGTCATGGTGCTCGAGGATCGTCGCGATCCGGTCCAGCCGGAATCGGCGATCGACGCCGATGGCCCGGTGGATGTTGTAGCTGAGGACGCGAACTCTCACCGAGCGCCTCCGCTCGCGGGTGCTGGGCCCAGACGGCTAGTAGGGGCATTGTAGAGAAAAAGCCGGGGCTGGGCGGCCCCGGCTGCCGGACCGGTCGCGGTCTTCCCGCCCGGCTGGTGTGGTCTAGGGCGCCGCCGCCGCTTCGATCGGAGTTTCCCTCTCTTCGGGAAGGGGCTGGTCGTACGGGACGAGCTGATCGAGCCAGTAGGCGTCGTCGTCCCGGTGGAAGACCATGAACTTACCCTTGTCTTCGGGACGCTTGGCGCGATGGTAGCGGAGGTAGATGCGTTCCTCGTCGACGGCCAGAATTTCGATCTTCCCGCTCTCGTGGCTCATGCAGAAGCGAAACCGCTTCGCCAGGCCGCTGAGCTGCTTCTTGGCTTCCTCGACGATGAAGTAGCCCTCGACGATCGGAAGCTCGTACGGCTCGTTTCCGGCTGTCGGGCGACCCTGGAAGATGTAGTAGGGCGGCACCCCGATGAACGACAGCATCTTGTACATCTCCGCAAGGATGTCTGGGTCGTCGTTGATACCCCGCAGCAGCGGACACTGATTGACGCAGATGACGCCGGCTCGGATCAGGCGATCGAGCCCCTCGATGGCCGGCTCGGTGAGCTCGCGCGGATGGTCGAAGTGAGCCATCACATAGACGCGGTTTTCCGGCGTGCTCAGGCGAGAGAGGCCCTCTACGAGCTCGTCGTCGTCGAGAATGCGCCACGGGTTGAACGCCGGCATCTTGGTGCCGATACGGATGATCGAGACGTGCGGAATCTCGCGCACCAACCCTATGATGTCGAGGATGCGGCGCGTGCTCATGATCAGCGGGTCGCCGCCAGTCAGGAGCACGTTCGTGATCTCCGAGTGGCTGCGGATGTACTCCAGCCCGTCCGTGATGTCGAGGCTCGTCTCCTCGTTGTCGTCCATGAAGAGGCGTTTGCGGAAGCAGTAGCGGCAGTAGGCGCCGCACACCTCGTTGACGAGCAGCAGCGCCGTATCCGGGTACTTGTGCTGGCAGCCGCGAGCCACGGTCACCGCGGCTTCGTTCGAAGCGTCGATCTCGCCCCAGTCGTTCAGCTCCCCCTCGTCCGGAATGATGAGCTTCATAATGGGATCGGCCGGGTCGTTCCAGTCGATCAGGCCCAAGTAGTAGTTGTTTGCCCGGAAAACGTAGCGCTCGGAGACCTTCTCCAGCAGCTTCCGCCGCTCTTCGGGAACCTGATCCAGATTCGCGATCTTCTTGACGTACTTGACGCGGCTCATAGGTGACACCCCCTTCTGGCGTGAAGTCGGACTTTGCTGGCCGACGGCTCCGGAGGACGCTTGGGCCGACCGGCGGGTGTGAAGCGAACAGAGAGGCTCGTTACTTCCTGTTGATTATGGCACAGGAGGGTGTCGTTTTGCAAGCGTTAAGTTGCTCATTCGATGTGAGTTAAGTCGGTGGGGCATAGGGTTCGGCGAAAACCGCGTCTTGAATCGGCTCAGGCGCCCGTTTGCTGCGAGTCTGGCTCGGGGGGCGAGAGCCTGGCGACCGCCAGAAGGCCCCCACCAAACAGGGCGAGCGAAGCGAAAAGCGTGGCCGGACGCCCGTGGGCCAGGTCCTCGAAGAGCAGCTTCAGGCCCCCGATCAGCAGGACCGGATAGATGAGCCAGCCGATCTCCCGGAGCCGCGATTGCCGCCGGGCGGCTGCGAGGACCACCGCGTTGCCAGCGAGCACCCCCGTTCGCAGGGTGGCGACGAGGCCCGCGTCAGCCGTCCCTCCGCCGGCTCCGGCCAGCAAAACACCGAGATAAGGACGCCGTCAGCCCCGCGGCGGTCCATACGACGAGCGCGACGACCAACAGGCGATGGGCGAGGCCGACCCAAGAGGAAGTCGTCGCCGCCGATTTCGGAACCATCCTCACGTAGCAGACCGCGCCCACGCCCAGTCCATAGAGGGCCGTCGGCGACGGGACCGCCCAGGGCGCTGCGGCACTTCCGAGCAAGCCACGCGAGGCGGCGGCGAGGATGCCGGCCGCCAGGGCTCCGGCACCCCAGTACGCGGTTGCGTGGGAGGTGAGCGTGGTGCGGGAGAGGCTGCGCCCCGCCCAGGCCCACGAGTGCCAGCGTCAGATAGGCCGTGGCCAGGGAGTTACCGCTGAGCAGGGCGGAGCTTGCCGTCAGGATGAGCAGCAGGGCGAGCGTCGCGTAGAAGTAAAAATTGCGCCCGCGTCCGGAACGGCGATCCAACCACGAAAACGACACGCTGTAGCAGCCGGCCCCGAGCACGAGGGCGACGATAGAGATCAGCGTGATCGAGCCTCCCGCCGCCGCCAGGATGCCTGCGCCCCCCAGGCCGATCAGCAGGGCCAGGATGCACTCGACGACGCCGAAGCCCGTCACCGCGCGTCGAAACGCCAGCGTTCGCGCGGCAATGCTGGTCAGGTAGAGGATCGGCAGCAGCAGCAGCAGGGTGACGGCGGCGCCGACCGAGATCGGTGCGTAGTTGGGGGGCGGTCCGCCGGCACGAACCAGAAGGCTCCAGAGCAAGACCGCGACGAGATCGACGCCAATAGCCACGGGCCAACGAAGCCCCCGCAAGGGAGGGTCGATCGCGAAAACCTCCAGGCCGGCTGCCGCGGCCAGCAGAATGCACAGCACCGGCACGACGTCTCGAGTGGCCACTACGAGAGCCAGAGCGGTTCCCAGGAAGAAAGACGTCACCGTCCAGCCCAGGAAGACGAGGCGATGCCGTGCGGCGACGAAGAGTGCCGCCGCGCCGTGAGCGAGCAGCGCCATGGAGCCCACCGAGACAGACGTCACTCCGAAGCGGGCGGTGCTTTCGAAGACCAGCGGAAAAGCGATGATCACGGAGGCGATGCCGTGGAAAGTCGCGCTCACGCGATCGGTTCGAGCGCTTCGATGGCAGGCGAGAAGCCACCAGACGGCGTAGGCAAAGCCAGCGGCTACGCCCGCCGCGAGGGGGATCACATCCGCGTCGCTCGTCGCCCGAAGGAGATAGGCTCCTCCCAGCACGACGAGCGTCCGGCCCAGGAACGCGAGGGCGCGAGAGCCGGATCCGATCGTCAGGGGCGCGTCGACCGCAATGGCCTCGACGGCGGAAAGCGGTTCTGCCGAGCTCGGGGTGGCCTCTGACTGCGATCCTTCGAGCTTGTGGACACGAGCCCGCAGCTCGGCGACTTGACGGGAGAGCACCTCGACTCGCTGCTCCAGCTCGCGAGGCTCGCCGGGCATCAGTTCTATCCCGCCTGCGTCTCCGGCCTAGGGCGGCAGCTCACGGATCTTGAGGGCCAACCCGACTGCCACGAGCATGACAAAGAACAGCGTGACACCCAGCCCCACTCTCCTGAAACGGAGCTCCCCGAGAGCTTCCTCTCCCGAGTCGAGAGCGACACGAGCATGCTCGAGCCCTTCCGTGCGAGCCGCCGCGAACGCAGTACCTTCTTCTGCCGAGAAGCCGTGGAGCAGCACCTGGAGGTCGATCTGTGCATCGACGGTATGGTCGATCGCGAGGGCTGCCTTGCCGGTCTCGACTCCACCGCGCCGAGCCGCGAGCAGGATGCGCTCGGCTCGGGCTCCCCGCCTCGTCAGCTCGCGCATCTGATCCATGAGCTGGCCGGCGACCTCCAGCCCGGTGCTCCCCTCTGTGTGGCAGCTGTCGCAGCGAGTGATCTTCCGGCGCACAGTTTCTCCAGAAGCGGGATCGAGGTGTGTGAAGTAAGTCTTTCCAATTCGATACTTGAGAAAGAGCCTCTCGAACTCGGGCTTCAGTGACGAAGCTTCGGCGCCGGCGATCGTGTGCTGGGGGACCGCGAGAGCGTCGTCGACGAGCTGGTCGAAGAGCGCGTCCCCCGTGAGCCCCGCGTCTCGAGACGCCGCCACGAGCAGCGACTGCAGCTCCTGCTGTCGTTGTCGCGCGTCTTCTCGTTCATGGCTCACCTCGTCGGGACCCAGCCCGTGGCACATGTCGCAAGGCGTCTCTGGGAGCGGCGCCAGCATCGCTATCGTGGGTCTCACCACCGAGTGGTGGTCGTGGCAGGAGGAGCACTCGGTGAAACGTGCCGTCTCGTGAGCTGCCTCCGGAAGCGCGTCGTGGCAGGCGGCGCAGCCCTCCTCACCCGCATCGGGAAGGAACTCGTTGTGAACTTCGAACGCCTCCCACTTCCCGCTGGCCCGGAACACCTCGGCCTCCCGGCCGTGACACTGACCACAGACGAAGGAGATCGACTGGAGACCCGGCGGATTGGCCCCGTGGTTTCCGTGGCAGTCGTTGCAGGTTGGGGCGGAGAGGTCCTCTCGCTCCAGCAGTGCCTCTGCATGCACGCTTTCGCTCCAGCGGGCGTACTGATCGATCGGAAGAGGGCTGCCGTCGAGGCGTTCCCTGCCTGCCATCCGTTCGGGATCGGAGTGGCAGCCGCCGCAGGTCTCGGCCAGGCGCTTCGAGTGGATGCTCGAAGCCGGCTCCTCTGATCCGAGTATGCCGTGGGCGCCATGACAGTCGACACAAGTGGCGACAGCGGTATCGCCCGCCGCCAGGGCCTTCCCATGTTGGCTCGTCCAGTACTCGCGCTCCTGATCGACGACGGCGCGCGGGTTGAAGCGGTGCATGTAGGTGATGTCGGAGTGGCAACCGCCGCAGAACGCGGGGACGTCTTTGTGATCGGGTACGCCCCGGTAGGGGTTGTCCGCGTGAGAGGCGCTCATGGCGGCCTCGATGTCCTCCGCGAGCTTGGGATCCGGATTGCCTCCGTGGCAGTCGTGACACGAGAGCCCGGCCGTCCGATGCGCGTCCTGTTCGAAGTGTCCGATGAGGGTGGCCCCGTCCGGTCCGAAGAGATCGCTGTCGCCGTGGCAGGTCACGCACGACGTCTCGGGGGCCTGGGCCTCGACTCCAGTCACTCCCACAAGGGAGAGAGCCACGAGAGCCGCCAGAAGAACGATCATGAGTCGCCTCGGTCCCGATGGGTCGTCGCCACTCCGAGCAACATGATGAGGAATCCCGTGCCGATCACAACGAGGATCGGGACGAAAGAGCGATACCCCCAGGCCGTGAACGCGACGATGTACACGACCGCCAGAACGCCGATCCACGTAAAGCCGGGGCTCTCGCCGCGCTTCTCGATGCCCCGGTCGAGGAATGGAGCGAGGAGCATCACCAGACCCGCGAGTCCGAAGAGGAGTATCGGAATCGCCTCGTACTCGATCCCGGCGATCTCCCCGCCCGGCATCAGCTTCAGCGTCTCGAACATGAACACGAAGTACCACTCCGGCCGGATGTCGGCGAATGCCGGAGCGAACGGGTCGGCCTTCTCTCCCAGCTCCCAGGGGAACAGCGCGGCCAACGCCGCCAGCAGGCCGAGCGCGATCGTCCAGCCAAAGAGATCGCGCAGCACGAAGTGAGGGAAGAACTTCATGGGCGGCTGCTGGCGGCCCGCGCGCTCGATGCTCGGCGGCACGCTCATCCCGAGCACCTGAACGAGCACCAAGTGAAGGCCGAGCAAGCCCAAAGAGAAGGCGGGCAGAATCGCAACGTGCCACCCGTAGAAGCGGGAGAGGGTTCCGCCTGTGACGCGATCGCCGCCTCGCAGAAAGCGCAGGACCCACTCGCCCACGATCGGAACGGAGCCGGCGATGTCGGTGCCCACTTTGGTGGCGAAGAAGGCGAGCTTGTTCCAGGGCAGCAGGTATCCCGAGAACCCGAACCCGAGTGTTATGAAGAGAATGCAGCAGCCGCTCACCCAGGTGAGCTCCCGTGGGCGGCGATAGGCTTTCATGAAGTAGGCGCTGGCCAGGTGGGCGAATGCGAAGAAAACCATCAGGTTGGCGGACCAGGAGTGAACCGAAAGGACCAGCCATCCAAACGGGACGGTCGTCATGATGAACTCCACCGACTCGAAGGCCTCGTCGGCCGAAGGGCGGTAGTAGAGCATCAGCAGTATTCCCGTCACGACCTGTACGGCGAAGAAGAAGAGCGTCATGCCGCCGAGGTAGTAGAGGGGAGTGAAGCGGTGGACGGGAACGGTCTTGTGGGCGGCGACCGCCACGAGGCTGTCGAGGTCGACCCGGTCGTTCAGCCAGTCGTAGGCTCTCGCGGCGAGGGCCTACGCTGCGTTCATGCTCTCGAGACGACCACGATTCCCTGCTGGTTGCCTGCTCGGCGAACGACGTGGACCTGGTACTCGGTGAGTGGCTTGGGTGGCGGCCCCGAGACGACGCGGCCGCTCAGATCGAAGCGCCCGTTGTGACAGTTGCAGAAGAACACCTGCTGCTCGGAGCGGAACTCCACGATGCAGTCGAGGTGGGTACAGGTGGCCCCCATCGCCCGGAACTCCTCCCCGGAAACCCGCACGACGATGACGGGTTCGGGTCCGAACGGAACGATCTTGAATCCCGTCTCGAGGAACTCCGGGTCGTTGACGGCTCCAGCCTCGACTTCCGCCGTGCTCGCCTCGGCCACATTCGGCGGCCGCAGGTAGCTGAGGAGGGGAAAGAGGATCGATCCCACGAGGGCGCCGACGGCAGTCCCCAGGAACCAGTCCAGAAAGCGCCGGCGTCCGCCGGATTCCATTCTGGTCTCCGTTTGGTCTGGATGCGTCATTCTCGACTGCCCTCCGAGCCGAGACGCAATAGCTGCCGCCTGGCCGACTCCTGCGCGCCCGGAAGTGCACGAAACGTGCCGTAGCGCCTTCGAAACTCTGGGTTCGAAGGTCCTTCTCGAGAATCGCCCGTCCGCTTCCTCCAGTCGGAGCGGCCCAGCGAAGTTGCTAGCGCGGGCTTCCACTGCCAAGCCCAAGCGGCTCGCTTCCGTGCGGTTTCGCATCCCGACCATGCGTGCCGCGGCCGTGAAGACGGTCAGCGGCAGTGCGTCCGGCGTTGCGGCGCGAAGCTCAGCCCAGCCACGCGCAACCGATGCGCGACCCTATGAGCCTCCGAGTCAAGAGACTGGCACCGGAAAACCTTCAAAATCAGTGAGATACCAGGAGCCTGAGCCACGAGGGCAGTTCGACGCGCGGTTGGTGCGTTGCTTGCGGGCCTCCAGCCCAACGACACAATGAGGCGGCACCTGCGCACCGTTTCTGATCCCCCAGCCGCGGGACTTCACCACCGGCGTCTATCGCTTCAAAACCACACCGGGCGCCCAGATGCCGACCGACGCGGATCTGTTCAGGATCGTGTCGCTCGGCATCCACAGCACCGGCATGCCACCCTGGCGCTTCCTGTTGTCGGAGGAGGACAGGTGGGCCCTCGTTGCGCATCTGAAGACTCTGTCGGAGAGATTTCAGGAGCGGGGACCCGGAACGCCCGTCGACCTCGGCAGCGAGCCGCAAGCTGTCACGGCCGACATGGTCGACCGTGGCGGCAGGATCTACGCAGAGGTCAAGTGTGGCCAGTGCCACGGCGACGAAGGCTACGGCGACGGGCCGTCGGCTCTGACACTCGTGGATTCCTTCGGCAACGCCATCCCACCTCGCAACTACCACAAGGCGGCCGACTTCAAGCGGGGCCACACGCTGCGCGACATCGCATTGACCATCCACACGGGCAACAACGGCACTCCGATGCCCGCCTACGACGAGGCCATGACTGAGCAGGAGATCTGGGATCTCGCTGCGTACATCATGAGCCTGGACGAGAAGCGCTTCCGGGGTGGCGGCACCCCGGCGGCCGCCGAGATGGGCTCCGAGCTCGGGACGCCGGACGTCGTTGTCAAGCTGACCGAGCGGCAATGGAAGTACATCCCCAACGAGATTCGTGTGCGTCAGGGGCAAATCGTGCGCGTCGACTTCCAGCCCACGGACAACGGCGTCGGCGTCGGCCACGGCTTCGGGGTGGACGGCTACGACAAGTCGGTATTCATCAACGGCGCGATGGTGCAACGACCCAAGTCCGTCACGTTCCGCGCCGACAAGGCCGGGACCTTCACCTTCTATTGCGCGACGCAGTGCAGTACCGGACCGCTGCATCCCAAGATGAACGGCACGCTCATCGTCGAGCCAGCCGGGAGCTAAGGAGGCTGTCATGAGTGTGCGAGACGGTCGGATCCGAAAGCCCTGGGCTTCGCACTAGGCCTCACCGTCGCCGGAGTCGGATGCGCGGCTCCCCCTGCGGCGAATCAAGGTGGTGGCGCGAGCGCCGCCGAGAGGACCTACGTGCCCGTGGGCGAGTGGGACAAGTACTACGCGTTCCTGTCGGGGGGGGCAGAGCGGCGGTGTGTTCGTTTACGGGCTGCCCTCCGGCCGCCTGATCCGCCAGATACCTGTGTACGAGCCGCGGGCCGGTTGCGGCTACGCCAACGTTCCCGGCACGGAAACGTACGAGCGGCTCGAGGCATCGGGACCGATGTGGGGAGACACCCACCACCCGATCCTCTCCGAGCAGGGCGGCGACTACGACGGCCAGTGGCTCTGGATCAACGACAAGGCGAACAGCCGTATCGCGCGCATCGACCTGTCGAAGTTCGAGACAGCTGAAATCAAGCGGATTCCCAACCTCCAGGCCACGCACGGGATTGCGGTCATCTCTCCAGACACGAGCTACATCGTCGCCAACGGCGAGTTCGAAGCCGAGGTCCCCGGGGGACGCCTAGACGCCTCCAAGTACGCTTCGGTGATGGCCTTCCTCGATCCGATGACCCCGCAGCCGCAGTTCCAGGTGCTGATGCCGGGCAACTGTGACATCAATGACTCGAGTAAGGACGGGCGCTGGGCGTTTACGACCATCTACAACCTCGAGGGGGGATTGACGGTCGAAGAGATGATCCAACTGGACGAAGACGCGATCGGCGCCGTCGACATCGCCGCTGCCGAGCAGGCGCTCGAGGCGGGCGAGTACACGACCATCAGCGGTGTGAAGGTCATCGATCCCGAAAAGACCACGGGCAAGGTCGTGTACGTGATTCCCGTGCCGAAGAATCCGCATGGCGCTGACGTGACGCCCGATGGAAAGTACGTCATGGGCTCGGGGAAGCTCTCCCCAACGGTGACGATCATCGACATCAGCAAGATCGACAAAGTGGACAACCTGCGCGACGCCATCGCGGGCCAGCCGGAGGTGGGATTGGGGCCGCTACACACCACCTTCGACGGGCGCGGCAACGCCTTCACGTCATTGTTCGTGGACTCGCAGATCGTGAAGTGGGACATCGAGAAGGCGATCGCCGGCGATCCGACGTACATCGTCGACCGCGTCGATGTTCACTACAACGTGGGTCACACTCAAGCGACGCTCGCGGAGACCATGCACCCGACGGGCGAGTTTTTGCTGGCCCTGAACAAGCTCTCGAAGGATCAATACCTGCCGGTCGGCCCGACGATGCCCGAGGCCCAGGAGCTGATCGACATCAGCGGTGAAAAGATGCAGCTGCTGGCGTCGTTTCCGGCCGAGCCGGAACCCCACGACGCCGTGTTCATGCTCGCCTCCGACTTGACGCCGAAGGTCATCCAGACCGAGGAGCTGACGGCGGACGCCGTCGGGGAGGGGCAGAGCCGCGTCGAGCGGGTTGGTCCGAACGAGGTGCACGTCTACATGACGGCGATACGTTCCAAGTACGGTCTCAACAGCTTCAACGTCCGAAGCGGGGACAAGGTGACGGTCACTCTCACCAACGTGGAGACGATCCGGGACATGAGCCATGGCTGGGCGCTCGAAGACCATGGGATCAACGTCGCACTCGACCCCGGGCAGACCCGTCAGGTCACTTTCACCGCCGGCAAGCCCGGCACTTACTGGTACTACTGCACCTGGTTCTGCTCGGCGCTCCATCTGGAGATGCGGGGTCGCATGCTGGTCGAGGAGTAGCGGGGCGGTGACGGGCGAGACGCCGACTGAAACCGGAGGGTTGCCAGGTCGGCCCCTGCTCGTCGTCGTCTGCGCGTTGCTTGCTCTCACCCTCGCGCTACCCCTCTGGTCCACTCACATGGAGGCGCCGCAGTACCGGGAAGACGAGGCGCTCGAGGTCGCCGTGTACGCCGGCCGCGTTTCCGGCGACATCGGCGAGATCGAACTGCTTAACGAGTACATCGGAGTGCACCTGAATCTGGATACGCCGGAGCTCAAGGCATCCCCCTGGGTCCTGGGCGGATTCGTGGCCCTCGCCTTGGCTTCGGTGGCTGCCAGCGGGCCGCTTCGCAGGCGGCTCGTCCTGGTGCTCTGCACCGTCATGCTTGCCGTCACCATCGGAGGGGCAGCGCTGCTCCAGTACCGCCTCTATCAGATGGGCCACGACCGCGGCGACTCGATCATGGCCCGCATTCCCGATTTCACACCGCCGATTCTCGGGACCAAGAAGATCGCCAACTTCACGACCACGATGAGCCTGGGTTCTGGTGGCTGGGCCTACGTTGCCGCGCTGGTCTTGGCGGCGTGGTCGGTCCGACCGCGCAACAATGCGGCAGGGATTGACGAAGCGGCCCCCACCGTGCTCGAAGGCTGAGCCAGCGGCCGACCAGGGAGGACCGATGTCAGCAGAGATCGCACTCGAGACGACCGACCCGCCTCGGCGCGGCATGCGCCGGGGAATCCTGGCGGCCGTGGCAGGGCTGGCGACGATCGTTGCCCTGCTGGTCGCCGACTTGGTGCTGATTCCGCGATACCGTCCCGCTCATCCGGCGACGGCGCTGCAGCGGAGCGACGCCGATCGCGTCGCCGTCGACGATCTCTACCTGGACGTGACGCTCGTGACGAAGAGGTTCCTGGAGAGCCGAAGCCTGGCTCGGTACCTGGGTGATCGCGACGCGGACTCCGTCCTGCCCATCCTCGTCGGTGTCAACGCCCACACCGGCTCGATCGAGCACATGCATCACCTCGACGGCGAGCTGTTCGTGATCGGGCGCGACGGCGCGCGCTATCCGGCGTTGACGGAGCCCATCGTCCTGACACAGCACCACAATGCCTACATGCTGCTGTTCCCTCCTCGCGACAACGCCGGCCTCGGCTTTCTCGACGAGAGCCAGGGCGCCGTCCGGCTCGAGGCGGTGGGGATGGGGGACGTGGCAGTGCGCCGCTTCGAGTGGTCGCTGCCTCTGGACGAGCGCACCGGCCAGGGCCTTGCGGCTACGTTGATGTTGGCTGTCGCGCTCATCAGCGCCCTGCTGGTCGTACTCTCGCCCTGTGCGCTCGAGCTGACCCTCTACTACTCGGCGATCATCTCGTGCACGGTTGGCGAGGGAGAGCGGGAGGTCGTTGCCGCAGGAGGCGCAAAGGCCGAGTCGCTGGGCCGACGGCGCGTGATCGTGAACCTCGCGAGCTTCGTCGTGGGCTTCACTCTGATCTACTCCGTCGCGGGCGCCACCGTCGGCCTCATCGGCCAGGGCGTGAGGCAGCCCATGGGAGAGTACGCGGAGCTGCTTCAGATCGTCGGCGGCAGCCTGATCCTCTTTTTCGCGATGCGCGTGCTGGGCTTGGACCGGCATCTGGGCCGGCTGCTGGGTCGGGTGGGTCGGATGCTGCCGGACCTCGGCATCGCAAGGGCCTGGGGGCTGGGCGAACCAAAAGCTGCGCCTGACCCTCACCTCACTCAGGATGCGTGGGCAATCTCGGGGCGCCGCCCGTGGCACCATGCGGGCGGTCGACTCATTCCTGGTGGGGATGGGATTGTCCGCCTCGTGCGTGAGCTGCATGGGTGGCGCCGTGCTCTACCCCCTCCTCGTCTACGCCGGGATCACTTCGTGGTACGCAGGTTTCGTGACCCTGGGTCTCTACTCCCTGGGAATCGCCGTGCCGATGGTTCTGATCGCCCTTGGATTCCTGCGGATTCGCCTGTCGCTGAATGGGCGGGCCGGCTTCACCCACGCTCTGCGTGTCGCGAGCGGACTCATGCTCACGGGCATTGGCGTTCTCATCGTTTCGGGCAACGAGCGAATCATGACGGACGTCGCGTTCGGGCTGCTCGCCAGAGCCTCCCAGTGGGTCGGTTAGTCTCGTCGGTCCTCCTCTCACTCACGCTCGCTGCGTCCCTGGGAGCCGCCGAGCGGGCCGTCGCTCCGGGCTAGTTGGAAAAGGCGCTCGCTCAGGCGCGGCCCGGAGACGTACTGAGATTACTGGCGGGAGTCCATCACGGCCGTTTTCACGTGACGGCTCCCGTAGCGTTGATCGGGGAGGCCGGCGCCATCATCGATGGCGATGGACAGGGGACTGTGCTGACCCTGGAAGCCGATGGCATCTCGGTTCGCGGACTGACGGTGAGAGGCTCGGGTTCCGACCTGGCGCAGGACGACGCGGTGGTCCTGCTCGCCGAGGCCTCCGGCGTCAGCGTCGAGCGCTGTCGCATCGAGTCCCGAGCCTTCGGCATCTACCTACGCGCCGGCAAGAGCAATCGAATCACCGACAACGAAGTGCAGGGGGACACATCGCTCGCCATCGCTCGTCGCGGCAACGGCATTCACCTCTGGCATTCCGAGCAGAATGAGATCCGGGACAATCGGCTGATCGACGTCAGGGACGGCGTCTACCTTTCGTTCGCTCACGACAACCTGATTCGAGGCAACCAGGGCACGGCGCTGCGTTACGGCATCCACTACATGTACTCGGAGCGCAACACCCTGCACGGCAATCGCATCAGCCGCTGCAGCGGTGGCATCGCGTTGATGTTTTCGATGCGCAACCGCATCGAGGCGAACGAGGCCGTGGACAACGAGCAGTTCGGCATCCTCTGTCAGCAACTCGAGCACTCGCACCTCGAGCGGAACCGGGTCTCGGGCAACGGTCGCGGCTTCTACCTGCAGAACTCCGCTGCGAATCGGTTTGTCGCCAATCGCCTCGACGGCAACGGCGTGGGCGCCTACCTGACGGCGGGATCCGAGCGCAACGTGTTCAGCGGCAACCGCTTCGAGGGCAACCTCGTCCAGGTCTTCGACACCCGGCCCGGGTCCAGCACGTTCCACGAAGCCGGCCGTGGCAATCTGTGGAGCGACTACGCGGGCTTCGACTGGGACGGCGACGGCGTGGGCGACACGCCGTACCGCCTGCACACCGCTGCGTCGGCGCTGCTCGCCCGCCGGCCCGTTACCCGCTGGTTCTGGATGAGTCCGATTCTCGCGCTACTCGACTGGTGGGAGGCTCGCCTGGTGGCGCCCCCGGCCACGAGTGTCGATCCGTTTCCACTGGTCGGGGGCCACCCGGCGGCAGCCGGCCCACAACCGTGACGGTGGGACTGGGCTTCGACAGGGTGACTCGAAGCTTCGGGCCCATCGCGGCGCTCGAAGCCTTCGATCTCGACTGTCCCGCTGGGGCGATGACCGGACTGCTCGGGCCCAACGGAGCTGGCAAGTCGACGGCGCTGGCGCTTGCCGCCGGGCTACTGCCTCCTTCCTCGGGGGGCGTCGCGATCGACGGCCGACCCGTTCGGGTCGCCACAGCACCCGAGTCCCTGGGCTACCTCCCACAGCGCAGCGCCTTTCACCGGCTCCTGCGGGCGCGTGACATTCTCGAGCTGTCGGTGGCGTTGCGTGGTTGCGACGAGGAACAGCGGCGCCAGGCCCTCTTCGTTACGGGGCTCGACGACGTTCTCGATCGCCCGGCGGGACAGCTTTCGGGGGGTTCCCAGCGACGGCTGGGGCTCTTGACGGCCCTCGTGGGCTCGCCGCGCGTCCTCCTTCTCGACGAGCCCTTCGCGGGACTCGACCCCCAGACCCTCGATCGACTGGTCGCTCACCTGCGGGATCGACTGGCATCGAACGCCGTCGTCGTCATCGCTAGCCACGAGTTCGAGATACTGGACCAGTTCGGGGCGCGCCTCGCCATCCTGAACGAGGGGCGGTTGCTTCGGAATGCGGGATCGACTGGCGGGTCTGCTCGGTAGGTCTGCCGCGACGCACTGACGGGAGACGAGGCACGGGCCGCGTCGGGGCCAGTGGGATGAGCCGCGCGAGGCCTGCACTGCTCATCGCTCTGCGCGAAGCGCGACTGTTGAGCCGCTCCCGCGCCGCGCTCGTCGCGACGTCGCTGCTCGCCGTCGTGGCCTGGCTGCCGGCTCTCCTGCCACCCTTGAGGCGTGGCTCCCTGGGCCTCGCGCCGTTTCAGGAGTCGCTGCCGCTCCATCTTGCGCTGGCCGGTGTCGTGCTCCCTCTGCTCGCGATCCTGGCCGGGGCGGAGTTGTTCGCCGGCGAACTCGAGGACGGCTCCCTGGTGCCGATCTTGACCCTGCCCGTCTCCCGCAAGAGCTGCTTTATCGGCAAGTGCTTCGGGCGCGCCGTGGTCCTTGGGCTGACGTACCTGGCCGCGGTCGGGTCGGCGGGGATCGGGATCGCCACCGCGTCGGGAGCCGACGGCCTCGCTGACTGGGCAGCCGTGAACGCTGCGGGCTTGCTGCTTGTCGCGACGACGGGAGCGATCGGCGTCGCCCTGGGCGCCGGTGCCCGCGGGCGTATCCGGGCATTCGGCACGGCGCTGCTTGCCTGGCTGGTTCTCGTCTTCGTCCTCGATGCCGCGTTGCTGGCCACAGTTGTCGCGTCGGCGCCGCCGCCGCCGCAGGAGATCGGCACCCACGGCCACGCCGAGGTGGCGCCATCGGGGTCCCGGCCGACGGAGGATCCACACGCTCGTCACGCCGAGTCCGCCAGTCCATCAGGACCCGATCTCGCCGGCTCCCTCATGGTCGTCAACCCGGTCAGTCTGTTCCGGCTCACGGCCCTGGCGGCCAGCCCGACATTGCGGGGCCGGATGGCCATGGCGCTTCCGGGCTTTTCGGGCGCGGCGCTCTCAGCCACCCTGGCGATCGGCTGGATCTTCTGGCTCGCTGGACCGTTCCTCGTGGGCCTCGGGCGTTTCCTCCGAGCCGACCTGAGCTGACCGTCAATCGCTCTTCGCCCAGATCTAGGTCGTGCTGCTGTGGAAGTCCTTCGCGTCGAAGACGCCGACCTTGAGGCCGAACGGCTGTTGCCAAGGGCCCTCGGCGCAGGAGACATGCCCGCGCATGGCGTGGTTGGCTCGGACTATCGAGGGACCGCCCGGCTCTCCGCTCAAAAAAGGCGAAAGGGTGGCGAGCCGAAGCTCTCCAGCGAGAGCAGGTGGGCGAGGGGCGGCCCGAAGGCGACAGCGGGCAGCGGTGTTTCCAGCGGAAGGACCCACGGAGCGGGCAAGAGAGAGCGATCGACGCTGGTGAGGTCGACCGTTGGATCGATGAGGAGCTGCCGGGGCCGCCCGTTGAGCGAGATGTTGGCCCGGGCGCGGATCTCGACGGTCCGATGGCCCTGCTTTCGCAGCTCGCCGTCCAGGTAGTGGCTGAAGAGCACGATCATGTCCGGGCGGGTCCTCATCTTGCTGCGCTGCCGGGACGTCAGGTAGGCGCGCTGGTCGATGGTCCAGGCTTCGCCGGTTTCCGGGATGGTCGCGGTCAGCTCGAGTGCCCCGCCCTTGTTGCGCAGCTTCATGTGCACGAGAAGTTGTGCCCTTCCTCGGTCCAGTTCACGTTGCCAGGGTAGAGGTGATGACGCAGGGGCATCGCCACGTGCAGGGCAGCAAACGCAGCCAGCGAGATCAGCACCCATCGTCTGCTCCGGTCGGGGACGTCGAGAGTCGAAGCGGGACCCGTCGGCTCGCCGAGCAGTCCCTGGAGTCGAAGCACGGGCCGCAGGCGCGCCGGCTCGAAGAAGAGCGGCGTGGCGAACAGCATGAACCAGGGGAAGATGCCGATACTGAACAGCCGGGCATTGGTCACGTGAAAGGCTGCGACCAACACCACGGCGAAGATGCGGGTGCGGCGCCAGAGCAGCAGCGGAACGATGAAGAGGTCGAAAAGCAGGCCGCCGTAGCTGAACAGGTACGGCGCCCACGGCTCATCGAAGAAGCGGCCGATGACGGGGAAGTCCGTTCGAGCCTGAAGCCACATCCGCATCGGCTCGCCCTGCAGCCAGTCGGCGTTGATCTTGGCGACGCCCCCGAAGAAATAGGCGATGCCGAGCTGTGCCCGGATCACCCACAGCGTCCACGCAGGCACGCTGGCGACGCGCGACGTGGGGCGACGCAGCACGTCGAGCGATGCGGCCTGGTGGGCCGGGATGAGGATCATCAGGAAGCTCACCCACGCGACCAGGTAGAAATGGTTCAGGTAGTTGGTCTGGTCGAGCAGGAAGACGTAGGTGAAGCCCCCGAAGAACAGCGTGGCACTGAGCCGGTACCAGAGCCCCAGCGCGATGAACACGGCGAGGATGCCGAGCGCCAGAAAGTGGACGTACATCAGGTTGCCTGGCCACGGTCGGATCCACGAAAAACCGTAGTAGGTGAAGAAGAAGTCCGGGTTGATGTAGTAGCGCTCGATCCAATCGTGAGAGTAGTAGCGCGTGACCTCCCACAGCATGATCAGCCCGAAGAGGACGCGAAAATAGACGAGCGGCGCGACGTCTATCGGTGCGAAGAGACGCAGTTCCGCTCCGCCGCGAAGACGCTGGAAAAGGCCGCTTGGGGCCACCGGAGCCGACGGGGGTGGTTGCGGCAGAGCCGCTGAAGGGAGCGCTTCGGAACCTGACCGCCCCTTCTTCGGACGCCGGCGCCGAGCCGCGCTCTTGGCTGATCGTGCCTTGCTCACCTCGAGACCTCGAGACGTAGTCTATTCAGAGAACGCGGTAGTCGCTGGCTCGCGGACTCCAGGCCCGACTCTGGCGGTGAATCCGCAGCGGGAGCGACGCCCGTTTGGGTTGGCGGGCGATGTCTAGGACGCCGCTAGAACGAGTACCCGGACCACGCCCAGATCTTGGTCGTGCCGCTGGAGAAATCCTTGGCGTCGTAGAAGCCGGCCTTGAGGCCGAACGACTGTTCCCAGGGGGCCTTGTATGTCGCGAGCAGATCCAGCTCGGACCCATATGTGACGCTCTGTCCCTCGGCACGGAAGTCGTGGTAGACGGCTTGCCAGGAGACCGGGCCGATCTTGCCACGAAGCCGGGCGAACAGGTCCTTCAGGCCGAGCTCGGGGGTGTTCAGGAACTTGTCGACCCAGCCGTTGAACTTGTGGAGTGTCGCGAGAGGCGTCGTGAAACGCCCGTCGTCCTCGTTTCCCGTGAGTACTTCGTACCCGACGTCCAGACCGATCTTGGGAACTCCCACGCCCGCGACGATGTTGAAGTGGTCGGCACGCACCGAGCTCGGGTTCGACCCGTAGTCCTGCTGGTGCGCGAACTCGACCTCGTAGTTGATGTCGACGGGCTCGATCTTCCTCTTTCCGGAGAAACGCAGGCCGAGCGTCGAAGTCGAGAACCCGGAGTCGCGCTCCTCGTCGAAATCGAGAAGGTAGGCGTACCCGGCCACGGTTCCGGGCGGCAACGCCAGGCCGGCGTTGAACACATGGCTCTTCATTGGACGCTCCCCCCGGTGACGGTGTACGCCTGATCGAGGTAGGCGTACTGGAGCGTGATCCGCGAGATCGAGCGGTTGACGATGCGCGCTGCGGTGAGGCTCTGGTAGTTCTGGCGCCATGCCACCGAGCCGATGAAGCGCTGGTTGTCGAGATTCATCTCGAAGCGACCCGCGTCGATCCGGGTGTTGCCGCGCTCGAACGCCGCGGAAATCTGGTTGAAGCGCGTCATCTCGGGATCGGCAATCACGGGACGATCGGTCACACCGTTCTGGGTGTTGTTGTACCTGTCCGTCGTGCCGACATCGACGAGGTTGGTGAACTCGATGTGGGCGCTCAACCCCTCGAGGGGCCGGGTCCGGTAGCCGAGAGCCGTGCGAAGAGTCGACGCACCAGCCTTCAGGTCGAAGGCGTCGTTATCCACGTGCTCGTAGCGATAGCGCACCGAGACCATGAGATCGCCTTCTGTCAGGGCCTCTTTGAAGGTGTCGGCCTCTTCATGAGCTCCGGCGGTGGAGCTCACCAGCAGGCAAAGAGCCAGGGCGCGATGTCTCATCTAGCCCCTGTTGAAAGTGCTCGTGGCTCGCTGCTCAGCGTGGCACTGCCGGCACCGCACGCGTTCGGGGTGCGACGTGCGAATCTCTTCGCGTGCCGCCGGTCCGCCGTGGCATGCGGCGCAGTTTTCGCGCATGAAGACGGAATGGGGCATGACAGGCGGCGAGCCGGCGCTGAAGCGGTCGCCTCGTCGCAGATCCTGCTGCAAACCCTCGAAGCGGCTGGCTTTGAAGACGCGGCGCGTGCGCTGCTCGACGTGGCACTGGCGGTAGCGACTCGTGGCACTCATTCCGGTGGTGTCCCCATGGGGCGAGGGAGGAGCAAAACCGATGCCGGGCACCGCGACGCCCTTCGAGTCGTGACACTCGAGGCAATTGGCGGAGAAAGCGGGGTGGGGGATCACGGGCGGGGCGCCGTCGTAGGCCCGCCGCTGCGCGCGTTGCGCTCCCGACGTCTTGTAGACGACCGGTTCAGGCGAGGGCCTGTCTGCCGACGGGGCGCAGGCCCATGCCGCCAGCGCGCCGCCGAGGGCGAGCGCGAAGCGTGATCGGGTCATACCCGCTCGACTCGGACGGCGCACTTCTTGTAGTCGGGTTCCTTGCTGATGTTGTCCATAGCGTCGAGCGTCAGAACGTTGACGAGCAGGCTCTCGTCGAAGAAGGGAACGAAGACGCTTCCTTCGGCGGCCGGCCCCGGTGATCGATCGAGGCCGGCAGCTCCAGTGTGCCGCGCCGCGAGACCAGGCGAATCCGGTCGCCGTCTTTGATGCCCAGGTCGCGCGCATCCGCGCGGTTCAGCTCCGCGTAGGCCGCTGGAGCGGCCTGATGCAGCTGCTTCACGCGGCGCGTCATCGAGCCGCTGTGCCAATGCTCCAGGACGTGCCCCGTGGAGAGCCACAGCGGGTACTCGGCATCCGGCTCCTCGGCGGGGCGATGATAAAGGATGTAGCCAGAAGGCCGCGCGCTCGCCGTAGCCCTTGGCTTTGTAGAAGTGCACGCCCTTGCGTTTCTTGACATAGGGGTCGTGCCCGGCCGCGTAACGGTAGTGGGTCTCCTTGCCGTCGACCACGGGCCACAGCATGCCGCGGGTGTGCTTGAGCTGCTCGTAGGACGCCAGGTCCTTGCCGACGCCGAGGGTGAATGAGCGGTACTCCTCGAACATGGGCTCGTGCCAGGCTTCGTCGGGCCATGGGAAGAGGTTCTCCATCCCCATCCGCCTGGCCACCTGGATGATCTGCCAGGCGTCCTCGCGGGCCTCGCCCGGCGGCTCGACCATCTTGTTCCATTGCTGGGTGCGCCGCTCCGAGTTGCTGAAGACGCCCTCGCGTTCCACCCACGCGGCCGAGGGGAGGATCAGGTCGGCGACTTCCGTCGTCGGCGTCGGGTAGATGTCGCTCACGACGACGAAACGACCGTCGCCCGGCTTGCGCTCGAAGCGATTGAGGTTGGGGAGGGTCACCCAGGGGTTGGTCACCTGGATCCACATCGCCTTGACGTCGCCCCGCTCGAGCGCACGGAACATGTCGACGGCGTGATAGCCCGGCTTGGGGTTGATGGTGCCCTCGGGCAGGCCCCAGATCTTCTCGGCCTTCGCGCGGTGGTCAGGGTTGTTGACGACCATGTCGGCGGGAAGGCGGTTGGACAGCGTGCCGACCTCGCGGGCCGTACCGCACGCTGAGGGCTGACCGGTCAGGCTGAACGGGTTGGCCCCGGGTCTGCCGATCTTGCCGGTGATCAGGTGCAGGTCGGTGATGAGGTTGTTCATCCACGTGCCGCGGGTGTGCTGGTTGACGCCCATGCACCAGAGGCTCACCGTGCCGCGCTGGCGCTCGCCGTAGATGCGGGCCAATTGCTCGATCTGGGCCGTCGGGACTCCGGAGATCTCGCTGACCCGCTGGGGCGAGTAGTCCGCGAGGAACGTCTTCAGCTCCGCGAGGGAGGCGTCGCGCCGCCGGTCGCTGAAGGTGTAGCGCTTCGCCTGGTCGCCGAAGCAGCCCCAGCCGATCTCGTCGATGTCCTCGACGCCGCGCTTGAAGACGAGGTTCTCGCGGATGAAGCCGTGGTCGACCCAGTCTTCGCGTAGCAGGATGTGCAGGATGCCGTTCGCGAGGGCGAGATCGGAGCCCGGCCGGAATTCCACGTAGAGGTCGGCGTAGTCGCTGGTTGGAGTGCGACGGGTGGCGAGGTCGACGATCCGCACGCGGGGGTCCTGACGCTTGTGCTCGAGGATGCGGCTGAAGAGCACCGGGTGCATCTCGGCCATGTTGTTGCCCCAGAGCACGAAATCGTCGCCCGCCTCGAAGTCGTCGTAGCAGCCCATCGGCTCGTCGCTCTGGAACTGGGTCACGAAGCCCATCACCGCCGAGGCCATACAGAGGCGCGCGTTCGGGTCGAGGTTGTTGCTGCGCATGCCGCCCTTGACCCACTTGAGAGCGGCGTACCCGTCGAAGACAGTCCACTGGCCCGAGCCGTACATGGCGACGGCCTCCGGGCCGTGCTCGTCGAGCGTGGTCTGGTAGCGCTCGGCGATCAGGTTGAGGGCGTCGTCCCACGAGATCCGCTCGAGGCGACCGTTCGCATCCCGTCGCTGCGGATAGAGCAATCGATCCTCGCCGTACAGCATGCCGGGGAGGTGGTAGCCCTTGACGCACAGCAGACCCTTGTTGACGGGGTTCGCCTGGTCGCCACGGACCGTCGTGACCTTCCCATCCTCGACCCCCACCTCGACGCCGCAGCCGGTGCCGCAATAACGGCAAGGGGCCTTTTGCCAGGTGAGACCCGCGGGCGTGTCGCCGGCCTCGCGTGCGATACGGTCCGCAGCCTCGCGATCGCCGCACGAGAAGGCCACTTGTGGCAGGAAGCGCAGGCGTTCTCGACTCCCGCGTGGTAGGTGCTGTTGAGCCTGCCGATGCCGTCCTCGTGGCAGGCGAGGCAGGCGGACGTGTCGAGCGCCGCGCTGGCGGTCGCCGTCTCCTGGACGCTGCGGGCCTTGACCTCCGGCGCCAGTAGCAGGGATGCGCCGATCGCAGCGACGACGACCCCAGCGAGCGGCAGCGTCCATCTCAGTCGTTTCATGTCCGGTCCTCCTCACTTGGTTCGGACGTTCCACACTCGGTGCAGTCCTTCGCAACGAACGTGCCAAATCAAAGGGCGCTCAGCTCGAGGGGTGCGTCACACCCTGGAGCATCAGCATGTGGTTCGTGCGCGCTTGAAAATTCCTGGGTTCGGGCAGGCGGCGAAATTAATGCTGCCCTGCGAACGACAAACTGTCGCCTCCCGCTTCGTCTAGCCGTTGCGAGAACTGCGCAGGCGGCAGAAAGGAGAGCGAAAGCTTTTCTGCGGGGCTGCCGAGGTCTGCCTTTGGCGGAGCTGCCCCCCAAACAGGCTCATCAGCTCGAGGGGTGCGTCACACCTTCCCAACTCTGTAGCATCAGCATGTAGTTGGCGCGCTCGTAGACGCCCGGGTCCGGACATGCGGCGAGATTCATGCTGCCCTGCACCTGAGCGAGCGACTCGTACTCGTGCTCCTCGAGCCACTCGACCAGCTTGCCTCGCAACGTTGCGAGTGTGCCCGGTCCCTTCTGAAGGAGTGTCGAAACGACCTGCACCGCGTGGGCGCCGGCCATTATTGCCTTGACGGCATCGAGAGCCGTGTGCACTCCTCCCGAAGCCGCGAGAGACGCCTCGACCTGGGCCGAGAGGATCGCGAGCCAGCGGAGCCGCAAAGGCAGCTCCGCCGACGTCGAGAGACGCAAGTCTCGCGTGAGGCTGAGCTCGTCGACGTCGATGTCGGGCTGGTAGAACCGATTGAAGAGTACGAGACCATCGGCGCCCGCCTCGTCCAGACGCCGCGCGAAGTGGGCCAGCGAGGTGTAGAAGGGCGAAAGCTTTACCGCGACGGGGATGCCCATGCCTGCTTTCACGGTTCGCCGCCCACGATCCACACGCTCTTCTTGACGAGCACGTCGGCCAGCGACAGCAGACGCCTGGCGTCGGCTGAAGACGAAGATGCGAGCGCGGCCTTCAACGACGCGACGCGAACGCGCTGGGCCGCGATGCCCGACTCCGTAATCTGCTCGGCGTCGAGGAGTTCCCCAGCGAGGTCGTCCCCCAGCTCCCCTGCGAGCTTCCGCACCAGCGACCGCGCGAGGTTGTCCTGCACGTCGAGAGACAAACGGAAGCCGAGCCCCAACCTCCGCGTTGTCCTCGAAGAGCGAATTCGACCAAGCCGCGCCCGTCGGTATTCGTCCTATACGGTGTCGTCGGCAGGTTGCCGCCGTAGATCGATGAGCAGCCTGTCGCGTTGGCGATCAAGGCCCGGTCGCCGAACAGCTGGGTGAGCAGCTTGACGTAGGGCGTCTCTCCGCAGCCGGCGCAGGCGCCGGAGTACTCGAAGAGCGGCTCGAGGAACTGGGATGACTTGACGTCGATCCTGAGCTTGTCACGGGGCGCCTCGGCGAGCCCGAGGAAGAGATCGTAGTTTGCTCGCTCGCGCTCGAGGACCGGCGGCTGGGGATGCATGTCGATCGCCTTGTGACGCGGGACCATCTTGTCCTTTGCCGGGCAGACCTCGACGCAGAGGCGACAGCCGGTGCAGTCTTCGGGCGCCACCTGGACGGTGTACTTCATATCGGTCAGCTCTTTGGACTGGAAGTCGACGGCGAGGAACTCCGAGGGTGCGCCCGCCAGATCGTCGACCGGATAGATCTTGGTGCGGATCGCCGCGTGTGGGCACACGAACGCACACTTGTTGCATTGACTGCAGATCGTCGCGTCCCATACCGGAATCTCGCGGGCGATGTTTCGCTTCTCCCACTGGGAGGTCCCCGTCGGCCAGGTTCCGTCGACTGGGAACGCGCTGACCGGCAGCAGGTCTCCCTTCCCCTCGATCATCAGGGCCGTCACCTTCTTCACGAGGTCGGGCGCTCGCTCCGGTACGACGGGCGGACGCGAGCGGGTGGCAGTCGCTTTCTTCGGGACCTCGATCTCGCTCAGGTTCTCGAGGGCCATGTCGACGGAAGCGAAGTTACGTCGAACGACCTCGGCGCCCTTCTTTCCCTAAGTCTTCTCGATCGCGCCCTTGATCCTGGCGATCGCTTCGTCCCGAGGCAGGACGCCGGAGATGGCGAAGAAGCAGGTCTGTATCACAGAGTTGATGCGGCCGCCCATCCCGGCGTTGCGGGCCACCTTGTAGGCGTCGATGGTGTACACGCGCAGTCGCTTGTCGATGATCTTGCTCTGGACCTCGCGCGGTAGCTGGCCCCAGACGGCGTCGGCGGGAACGGGGGCGTTCAGCAGCAGCACGCCGTCGTCGGCCGCCCGCTCCAGCACGTCGAACTGCTCGAGAAAGCCAAACTGGTGGCAGGCGACGAAATTGGCGCTCTTGACGAGGCTGGTGGTCCGGATCGGCCGTGGCCCGAAGCGAAGGTGAGAGATCGTGACCGCTCCAGCCTTTTTCGAATCGTAGACGAAGTAGCCCTGGGCGAAGTGGTCGGTCTCCTCGCCGATGATCTTGATCGAGTTCTTGTTGGCGCCGACTGTGCCGTCCGAGCCGAGCCCGTAGAAGATCGCTTCAACGCGGTCGTCGTGCGGAACCTCGTACTCCCGGTCCCACTCGAGCGATGTGTGAGTCACGTCGTCGACGATTCCGACCGTGAAGTGGTTGCGCAACGGCTCGGTCTGGAGGGCGTCGAGGACTCCGTTGACCATCCCGCTGTCGAACTCCTCGGACGAGAGGCCGTAGCGCCCACCGACGATGCGGGGCACGCGCTCGGCGGGCAGCGCACCCGAGGCCTGGGCCTCCTGAAGCGCGGCGACGACATCGAGGTAGAGAGGTTCACCGACGCTGCCGGGCTCCTTAGTACGGTCCAGCACGCCGACCGTTCGCACCGAGGCGGGCAGCGTCGCGACGAAGCGTTCCGTGTCGAACGGTCGGTAGAGGCGCACTTTGACGACGCCGACGCGCTCCCCTTGCGCCGCGAGGTGCTCGACCGTCTCATGAACGACCTCAGCGCCCGATCCCATCAGCACGAGCACACGCTCTGCCTCCGGGTGCCCGACATAGTCGAAGATGTGGTAGCTGCGTCCGGTGCGAGCCGCGAGCTCGTCCAGGGTCGCCTGCACGTGGTCGGCGCAGGCGTCGTGGAAGCGGTTGGCCGCCTCGCGCGCCTGGAAGAACGCGTCAGGATTTTGGGCCGTGCCGCGGATGACGGGACGATCGGGGGACAGGGCGCGCTCGCGGTGCTCACGAACGAGATCGTCGGAGATCATGTGCCGCAGGTCCTCGTCGCTGAGTGTCTCGATCTTCGCGATCTCGTGAGAGGTCCGGAAGCCATCGAAGAAGTGAAGGAACGGCACGCGCGAACGCAGCGAAGCCGCCTGCGCGACGCACGCGAAGTCGTGCACTTCCTGGACCGACCCGGAGGCGAGCAGAGCGAAGGCGGTCTGCCGACACGCCATCACGTCCGAGTGGTCGCCGAAGATCGACAAGGCGTGGGTGGCGACGGACCGCGCCGCCACGTGCATGCAGAAGGCGGTCAGCTCGCCCGCGATCTTGTACATGTTGGGGATCATCAGCAGCAGGCCCTGAGACGCCGTGAAGGTCGTCGTCAGCGCGCCCGCTTGCAGGCCGCCGTGGACCGCGCCCGCGGCGCCGCCCTCCGACTGCATCTCGACGACTTTGGGCACGGCGCCCCAGATGTTCGATTTCCTTTGAGTCGACCATTCGTCACACAACTCGCCCATGGCGGAGGATGGGGTGATGGGGTAGATGGCGATCAGCTCGTTGATGCGGTGGGCAACCGAGGCGGCAGCCTCGTTTCCGTCGATCATTGGCATGTTGAACCTCGGGAGCGGGATGGAGCAAGAACTGCGCCATTGGGTCGCACACACTCGTTCTGGGCGAGGCACGATGAGCCGCGCAAGATGCGCGATGCGGGTTCGAGCCGACGCAACGATTGCGCTCGGGTCAAGGCTCCTCGGGCCGATCCCGGCTATCGGTCGCCGGCGATCTAGTGATCCACGGCACCTGGCTTGCAGCAGAACTGCGTGGCATCCGACAGGAGGTAGAAATGATCTCGTTCAAGAAGCTGCTCTGTCCTACGGACGGCTCTCCCCACTCTCGCCACGCGCTGGAGTACGCCGTGGCGATCGCGAGGTGGTACACGGCCGAGATCCATGCGCTTCGTGTGCTTGCGCCAATTCCTCCGACGTGGGAGATGCCCGCCGCGGTGAACCTGGGTGAGCTGGAATCAGGGGTGAGGGAGAGGGGCCTCGAGGAGGTCGAGCAGTTCCTGGCGGGCGCTCGCGATGCCGGCGTCCAGGCCCAGGGTGAGGTCGCGATCGGCCGCGAGGCCCTCGAGATCGTCGAGCGTGCCAAGACGCTGCCTGCGGACCTCGTCGTGATGGGCACGCACGGCCGGGGCGGGTTCGAGAAGTGGGTGCTCGGCTCGATCACGGAGAAGGTGATCCGGACGGCACCGTGCCCGGTCTTGACCGTCACGCTTCCTGCGGAGGACGCGGCGCCGCCGGGCGAGACACCCTTCAGGCGGATCCTCTGCGCCGTCGACTTCTCGGATCACTCGAACCGCGCGCTGTCTTTCGCGCTGTCGCTCGCCCAACTCGCGGAAGGTCACTTGACGCTGGTTCACGTTCTCGAGCCGATCGCCGACGAGCACCTCGAGATCTATGCCGGGCACACGGTCGGCGAGTTGCGCCCTGCGCTCGAGGCGCGCACACGAGAGCGGCTCAGCGAAGCCATCCCCGACGACGCCCGGAACTGGTGCGAACCCGACGAACGCATCGTTCTCGGGCGGCCCTGGGAGGCAATCCTCGAGGCTGCCAGGGAGACCGAGAGCGAACTCCTCGTGATGGGCGTTCACGGCCGCAGCGCAGTCGAGCTCGCCTTGTTCGGTTCGACCACGAACCACGTCGTCCGCGCCGCGCACTGCCCGGTCCTCGTCGTCAGAAGCTGACGCGGCCGTACTTCGCCGCGTCATCCTGAAGGAGGCCAGTCCTGGACGCGACTGAAGGATCCGCCAGCCCCTCGTCTTCCAAACGCTCTCGCAGGCTGAACGGCACGGCCCCTCGTCATCCTGAACGAGATCTGCGGGGAGGCGGGAGTGAAGGAGCCAGCGAGGTAGGATGGCTCCTCTGCCGTCTTCCGCGCCCCATCCGTGGGTCACGCGCCGGGCTCCCTCACTCCTGCATTCCAGGTCGGTCTCGCTCGGGATGACGAATCTACGCCCCGGTCATTTCTTTCGTTTGCCGGCTGGTCCGCTACTCTTCTCGGCCTTCAAGGCTCGACGGGCGTCGTCGCTGCGAATTAGCCGAGCCACTGCTCGGGACAGCAGTTGGCACACTCGCCGTGGCGTGCGAGAAGCTCATCGGCGTACCACACGGGTGCGGGCACCAGGTGCTCACACTCCATCAAAGCCTCTATCCGGGGGAGGAGGCGCCGAGTCTCCTCGCTGAGGTGGGCCTCGAGCTCCTCGATGAAGCCCGAGCCCGCTTCGGCGCTACGGTCCGCGGGACCGAGGTCCAGAGCGCGCCGGACGAGGCGGCGCTGGTCGCGCACGAGCGTCGGAACCGGTTCTGGAAGCTGGCGCCCAAAGCATTCGAGGGGACGGAAAAGCAGCTGTTCCTCAGCGACGCCGAAGCCGACGAATCGACGCGCGAGTCGGGCGATGGCCTCGGACCTTTCGGTCGAGCCTCGAGGTAGCGCCTCGGCCCGTCGGACGTCCGTTTCGAGGCGCGCGGAGCTGCGGACGAACCGCGCAACAAGACCCTTAGCCACAATTCCCTACGAAAAGACGTGCAACTGTGATGCCACTTTCCTACGGCAGGAAGTTTGCAGATTGTGCGTCGAAGGGTGGCTGGGCCACCGGCTCGAGATTCGCGAAGGAGGGTTGGATGTCAGTGAAGGGACTCGGGAAGCGAACTCGTCTGGCGCCGCTCGGGGACGAGCACCAACAGCTTCGCCTCGCAGCGGACCGTCTGCGGCTACTGGCGGCCGTTCCGTCGGGCGTCCTGACCGGGAAGGGTCTTCGTTCCGTCGTGGACGCGGAGTTGCGCAGCTTCGCCCGGTTGCTGGGGCGGCACTTCGAGATGGAGGAGACAGGCGTCTACCTCGGACTCGACATCCACCCGGAGTTGGGTCACCAGAGCGCCGCGCTGCTGCGGCAACACATCGCTCTGGAAGAGGAGCTGGCGGAGCTGGTCGGAGAAGTCGAGACGGGTGCACGACTGGCGGGCATCCGGCGGCGAATCGAACGTTTTCTCGGGCATCTGGGCTCGCACGAAGCCGCGGAGAACGCGCTGATCCAGGAGGCGTTCCTGACGGACATCGGCCCGGGCGACTGAATGTGTCCGAGGTGAGGGGCGCTGCGCTCGGCGAGAAACCTGTGAGTCGTGAGAGCGAAAGAGCTGCGGCAGCTGGCGTGGAGCACGGGCGGGATCTGTCGGCCGACTTCCAGCGGGGGCTCGCCAGCGTTTGATCAGTCGGCAGACTCCGGCTTCCTCACGGGTTGGGGAGCCAGCTCGCGGTCGTACCACCCGGGGTGTCGCTCACGCGCTTCGCGTCTCGGCATCTTCCCGTTCAGCCATGTCCAGCTCACAGGGTAGACGTCTGGATGGAACATCACGAAGAAGAAGTGCCACACGAGGATCGCGAGGGTGGCCAGCCAGGCTTCGTAGTAGTGAATGGTCTGGGACGCCGGAATGGCCCACGATGGGAGCAGGTGGGCGAGTCGCTCGGGAAACCACAGAATGGATCCCGTCAGCGCCATCAAGCCGGTTCCCCAGACGACGGCCCAGTACTCGGCCTTCTGTGTGTAGTCGTAGCGCCCGAAGCGTGGCCTTTGCCTGCTGAACCATGTGTGGAAGCTCAGGTTCGCCAGGATCTCACGGTGCTCGGACCGGCCCGGCAGCATGGCCTCCAGTTGACGCCGTCCCCTCCGTGTCAGCAGCACGTAGTGAACGTGGACCAGCGAGAGGACAACGAGGACGATGCCAAAGAACCGGTGCAGGTCGGCACGGACGGGTTCCGACATTCCCATGGCCGTCAAGCCCTGCACCCACCAGGCGTCAGGGAAGCGCAGCGCGAAGCCCGTGATGACCAGGGCCATGAAGGAGAGGGCCAGCGTCATGTGTTGGGCGATTTGCGATCGATCGAGGCGCTGCACCTGCTCCTCGCGAGCCAGTGCACGGCGTCTCTCAACGAGGTAGTAGTTAATGATCACCAGGTTGTGAAGCAGCATGCCGCCGACCACCGCCGCAATCAGGACGAGGTAGAAGGCCCGGATCCATCGGTTGACCGGATTCGCTGTGATCGACGCGATTTCGTGCGTGTAGCTGGCGGCGAACGAGGCGTCGGCCCCGTCGTGGCAGGCTCCGCAGGTCTGGGCCACCCGGTCGGCATGGATGGTGGAGCTCGGATCGGAGGCGGGAAGCACCTCGTGGGCCGTGTGGCACTTCACGCAGGTGGCGGCGCGGTCCCAGTCGCGCCGGGTCGCCCAGCCGTGGTAGCTGTCGCTGTAGGAGCTGACGACATCGCCGGAGAGCCCGTACTTCGCCGCGATTCTCGGATCGTCGTGGCATTCGCCGCACGTCGCGGACGCGAGGTTGGAGGCGTGGGTGCGCGCCTCGGGCCCGTCCTTGGAGAGGATCAGGTGCTCCCCGTGGCAGTTCGTGCACGTGGGGCTGTCGGTGACTCCCGCATCGAGCGCCCGCCCGTGAATCGAGGCCGAGTACTGAGCCGCAATTGCTGCGTGGCAGCGCCCACAGGTGTGCGCAACGTTGCGCGGATGGATCGGGGCGGCGCTGTCGAAGGAGCCGCGGAGCTCGTGGCCGCCGTGGCAGTCGGTGCAGATGGCGGCTTCGCTGGAGCCCGCGCTCGCGCTCTGGCCGTGAACGGAGCGGGCGTAGGCGTCCACGACCTCGGCGAAGCGTACGAAGCCGTTCCGCGGCAGGACTTCCTGTCCATGGCAAGCGGCGCACGTCCCTGCGACTCGAGAACGGTGGCTGCTCGACCCGGGATCGTCGCTCGGCAGAATGTCGTGGGTACCGTGGCAGCTCGCACAGTCAGGGGCATCGCGACCCTGCGCCGAGGAGGTCATCTCGCGCTGCCTCGCGTAGCCGTGAATACTGCTCTCGAACGCCACGGCGACGTCCTCGTGGCAGTCGCGGCAGACGGCAGTGTGGGAAGTCTTCTGTCCCGGACAGATCGGCGTGACAGTCGATGCATTCCATTTCCATCGAGCCGTGGATGGAGGAGCCGTACGTATCGGCCTCGACGAGAAGACGCACATCGCCGGCCTCGAAGGCCTCGGCATCACCGTGACAGGTCAGACACGTCTCGTTGTCTTGCGTGTGGCCAACGAGGGGCACGGCCAGGATGAGACCCAAAACGAACGAGCTGCGTCGCGCCACAGCCGGATGAGTCATTTCGACTCCTCTACAATGCGAGTTTCTTGCCAGCTAAGGAGTAACTAGGTTGCCCCCTTCAATCGCAGAGAGCGCGAGCCGCGCCGCCAGGCCAGTCGTCTTTCTCGGGCGAAACGCCCTGAGCATCGCGGGAGCCGTCCTCACGACCAGCTCCGCCATCACGATGATCGCCTTCTGGACCTTCGAGCTGCTATCCGGGGAGATACTCCATCCCTACGAAGGCATCCTCTTCTTCCTCATCCTGCCCGGCGTCTTCGCCCTGGGACTCGTGCTCATGCCCCTGGGAATCTTCATCAGGCGCCGCAAGCTGGTTGCAGCCGATGCTCTCCCGGCCACTTTTCCGAAGGTCGACCTGAACGAGCCGTTCTTCCGCAATGCCGCCGCGCTGCTGGGAGTGTTGACGTTTCTGAATGTCGTGATCATGAGCACCGCTTCATACAAGGGCGTCGAGTACATGGACAGCTCGGAGTTCTGCGGTCAGGCATGCCACACGGTCATGCAGCCGGAGTGGACGGCCTTCGCGGACTCTCCCCACTCGCGTGTCGGCTGTGCGCGCTGCCACATTGGCCCCGGGGCGCCCTGGTTCGTGAAGGCGAAGCTTTCCGGTGTGCGGCAGATCCTGGCCGTCGCTTTCGATACTCACAGTCGACCGATTCCGAGCCCGGTTCACGACCTGCGTCCGGCCCGCGAGACGTGCGAGCAATGCCACTGGCCACAAAAGAACCATGGCGACGCCTTCAAGGTTCGGGTCAAGTACGACGATGACGAGAAGAACACGCGACTGACGACGGTTATGGTTGTGAAGATCGGGGGGACGAGCTCCTCGGGTGGGACCGGCATTCACGGCCGGCATCTGAACGTGGATTCGCCGATCACCTATACGGCGATCGACGCGCAGCGTCAGGTGATTCCGCGCGTGTCCTGGATCGATCCGGATGGTCAAGAAATAGTCTTCACCTCGGTCGAAGTGCAGGCGACGCCTGCGGAGCTCGCGGCCGGGGAGACCCGCGTGATGGATTGTGTCGATTGCCACAACCGTCCGACACACGCGTTCGAGCTGGCCGGTCGAGCGATCGATGCGGCGCTCTCCGACGGTCGGATCAGCCAGGATCTGCCCTTCGTGAAGAAGAAAGCCGTCGAGTTGATCGAGGAGGACTACCCTGATCGCGAGACCGCGAGCGCAAGAATTCCCGCCGCTCTGATCGAGTTCTACCGGGAAGAGTACCCAGAGGTCTACAGCGAACACCCGGCGATAGTCGAGCGTGCGGCGAATGCCGCACGTGACGCCTACCTCCGCAACGTGTTCCCGCAGATGAACGTGACGTGGGGAACCTACATCGACAACATCGGGCACGAGGACTACCTGGGTTGCTTCCGCTGCCACGACGACGAGCACGAAAGCAGCGATGGCCGCGTCTTGTCTCAGGACTGCGATTCCTGCCATAGCATCCTGGCGATGGAGGAGGAGGCCCCTGAGGTCCTGAGCGATCTGGGGCTATCGGCCTCGACCTTCTGATTCAGGGGTGCCGCAGCATCTGCGGCACGGCGACCACGCCATTGGCTGCCCTCGGCGCGGATCTTGCTGTCGTGGGTCAGTGGCCCGTAACAGGGCGGTCGCAGCGGTACCGAATCCCCTGTTACAGGCCACTAGGAGTCTGCGCGGCAGTAGTTCAGCCCGGGTGTGTCATTGTGCCTTGTGACCCGAGAGATCATCTTGCCTGGGTTAAACGGCAGTAGTGGGCTCGCGGACGAGTGCTCGCGAGGGAGGACGGGCGGATCCAAGGCCGGGTGGTGGTCATACCCAGACCATCTTCTGATTGAGTCTCCTGAGGTTGAGCGCCAAGCAAACGAGATTCCACTCGGCGCTGGTTTTCTCAAGCCCTCGAAGGCTGAAGGATTGGAAACCAAGCATAGCCTTGATCCATCCGAATGGCGGTTCGCCGAGTTTGCGCCGCTTGTACCACTTGCGACCACGTTTCGTCTTGAGCTTCGCCTTCATGCGGAGCGTCGCTTCGAGCTTCGAATTCGACGTTGGTGGAGAGTCTTTCTTTTCTCTCCCCAGAGCCACGAAACCGTCGATTCCGGTACGTTCCAAGTGCAGTAGGTTCTTTTCGGAACGGTAGCCGGCATCGGCCAGGGCACGCTTGGGCTTCTCACCGGTGTTGGCTTGAGCCGTTTTCAGCATCGGCTCGAGCTGACCGACATCCGCAGCGTTGTTGGTCAGCCCGGTCGCAACGATCAGCTGCGATTTCTCGTCGACGGCGGCTTGGGCATTGAAGCACTGCTGGTAGCCACTCGAATCCTTCATGATGCGGCTTTCGGGATCGGTGAAGTTGTCCTGCTTCTTGTCCGGAGGTACGCCAAATCTCCTTTTGAACTTTGGCCCTCGCTTCGATTCCTTGTCATCCCCTGGCCGACGTCCGGCCTGCTGATCTTCTTCCTTCTGACGGGCCTCCAGACGTGCCTTCGCTGCTTGGATTTTCTTGAGCCGTGAATCTCGGCGCGCCAGCTCTTCTGGCAGTTCGTCGCCACGAAAATCAGGACCAAACTCGACGTCTTCCGCAGCATCTTCTTGTTTCGCAAGAGCGGTGATAGCCCGAATCTCTCGACGGAGCTGTTTCTCCGTTTTCTTCATACGCTCGTAGCTCATCGCCTTGTGCTTGCTGGCATTCGCCTTGACCTTCGTTCCATCCAGAATCAACGTCCCAAGCTTGACCAAACCCACTTCTTGAGCCAGACGCACGACTTGGACGAATACAGATCGAAACTGCGACAAATGGTCACAACGGAAATCACTGATCGTCCGGTGTGCCGGGAAATTGCCTCCGCTCAAATAACGGTATGCGACATCCTCTTCCAGCTTCTTCGCGATCCCACGAGACGAAAACGTCCCTGTCGCATAGCCGTAGATCAGAACCTTCAGCATCATTCGAGGATCGAATCGTCGGTTCCGACGTCCATCGCCCTCGTAGCGCTCGTAGAAAGCACGCACATCCATCGCCTCCACCGTATCCGAGATGAAAAACGAAAGATGACCCTCCGGAAGCCAGTCTCGTGGATTCGACGGAAACAAACTCGATTGGTCAGGACTGTACGGACGGAAACTCGTTCCCATAACTTCAAAAACGCTCATTCACCCGATTTCGTTCCTGCCGCGCAGACTCCTAGGGGGCGGACATGATAACGACTCGCGTCCTCGTTGCGATCGGATTGCTGGGGGTGACGGGCCCGTCGGTGGCCCAGGAGGGGGACCGCCCGTCTCCATACGAATCGGCTCAGGTCTGCTCGGTCTGCCACGAGACCATCCACCAGTACTGGTCCGAGTCCTCTCACGCGATGTCGGCGTCGAGGCCCTCGTACCTCGAAGCGCTCGGCGGGCTGGCCGCAGACCCGGAGCGCGGGGCGAACGCGCGGGAAGACTGCGTGAGATGCCACGCCCCGACGGCACTCGCTTCCGGCGACACCGAGATGACACGAGCCGTCACGCGGGAGGGCGTGACGTGCGATTTCTGCCACACGGTCGCGGCGGTCGACCTGACGAAACCTCGACACCCATTTCAGCTGGCGCCCGGCCCGGTGAAGCGGGGACCGTTCGCCTTCATCGAGTCCCCCTTTCACGAGACCGAGTACTCGGCTCTGCACAGGTCCAGTGCGCTGCTTTGTGCCGGCTGCCACGAGTACAGCAACTCCGCTGGCGCTCCAGTGCTTTCGACCTACTCGGAATGGTGGGAAGGGCCATACGCCGCGCGGGGCGAGATCTGCCAGGAATGTCACATGCCGCTCGTTCCGGGGGATTCGGTTCGCGGCGAGGGCCTCGAGCCCAGTACCCGCCGTATCAATCTCCATCGGATATCCGGGGGTCGCCTCGCGAGCAAGCTCAAGAGCGGACTCGCCATGGTGGTGCGCTCTGTAGCGATCCGGAGCTCGACCGCGCGAGTCGGCGTCGCCGTCACGAACGAGGGCGTTGGCCACAAAGCCCCTGGCGGGCTGCCCACAAGGAGCTCGTCGTCTCCATCGGTGTCGAAGGCGCGTCGGGAGAGCTGATGCACCGACGCGAGCGGGCCTACCGGCGCGTTCTCCTCGATGCCTCGGGTGAAGCGATCACGGCGGTGCCGGACATGTTTCTGCGGGGGGCCTCGGTGGGCGAGGACAGCCGCCTCTCACCCGAGGAATCGAGGACGGAGACCTTCACCGTTCCGCTGCCGGAAGGCTGGCAGGCGATCGTCGCTCGTCTCGGTAAAGCGGACCCGGTTTTCTTGGACACGAAACTAGGGAAAGTCATCTTGTTCAAGGAGACTCGATCGATGAAGCAGGTCAGGCGCAAGAGGTCTGAGAGGAAGAAGGGAGTGGGCGACCGGAGTTTCGCCCACCGGCGGCGCGGTGGTGGGCGCCTTGGGTCCCGGGCAGCGTTGGAGCGTGGTGCGCAAGCGGGAGGTCGCACTGCGGCTGCTGCGCGGGGAGTCACTCGAAGCGCTGTCTCGTGAGCTGTCCGTGGAGATGCACCGGCTGCAGCGCTGGCGTGATCAAGCCATGGCCGGGATCGACGAGTCGCTGCGGGAGCGCAATGGCGACCCGCTGAAGGTGGAGCTGGACGCGGCGGTCAAGCGGGTGGGCGAGCTCAGCATGGAGAACGAGCTGTTGCGGAAGAAGATCGGGGCGGCCCGCCCTTTGGCCTTCGGGAGGTCGCGGCGATGAGTGCGGCGATCTCCCCTGCGACAGGCCGGGCCTACGGGGTGGAGCGGGTGTGCCGGGTGTGGAAGCTGGCCCGCTCGAGCTACTACTCCCAGCTCGGCGAGGCGGCTCCCGAGATGGTCTGCGCTGGCCGACGTGGTCCCAAGCCCAAGGTGTCTGACGAGGAGCTGTTGCGGCTGATCCGAGAGGACCTGGCGGCCTCGCCGTTCGTAGGAGAAGGACATCGCAAGGTCTGGGCGCGGCTCAAGGTGCTGCGCCAGGTGCGCGTGTCGCGCAAGCGGATGCTGCGGATCATGCGTGAGCACCACCTGCTGTCGCCGCGTCGGGTACGCCAGGGCGAGGGGCTGCTCCACGAGGGGACGATCACAACCGATGCGCCCAACCTGATGTGGGGGACGGACGGGGCGAGAGTTCTCACGGCAAAGGACGGCTGGGGCTGGATCTTCGTCGGCGTCGAGCACTTCAACAGCGAGTGCGTCGGCTACCACGTGTGCAAGAAGGGGACGCGCTACGAGGCCCTCCAGCCCATCGCCATGGGGCTGACGCAGCTCTTCGGCTCGGTCGAGGCGGGTGTGGCTCGTGGCCTCGAGCTGCGCATGGACCACGGGACGCAGTACCTCTCGGACCACTTCCTCAACCAGCTGCGTTTCTGGGGCATCACGCCCAGCTTCGCCTTCGTCGAACAGCCGCAGACCAACGGAGTGGCCGAGCGTTTCATCCGGACTCTCAAGGAACAGATCATTCATGGCCGCGTCTTCCACACCCTCGAGGAGGTGCGCCAGGCCGTGGCTGCCTTCGTCAAGCGCTACAACCAGCAGTGGCGCGTCGAGAAGCTGGGATTCCTCACCCCGCGCGAGGCCCGCGACCAGCACGGCCAGGGGAAGGCCGCGTGAACCTCGAGGTCATCAAAGAGGGGCTACCCCAGGTATGGACTCACCCCGCCGCGTCGATCCTGGGGCATCCTCGTGCGTCGTTTTCGGGATCGTCTGCCAAACGAACCCGAGATCGTCAAACTGGTGTCCAAGAAACCGGGCGCGGTACAGTCGCTCGTCTCGGGTACCGCGAGACGCTCGACGCAGCCGAAGAGCCGGAGACGACACTCGTGGTCGAACAACGGCGGGAGCGCTAGCCGATTTCGCTCAGGGACCGTCGTGAATGGAAGCGGCGTCCCAACGTTCGAGCCAGTCGGGATCCTGCTTCAAACGAGTCAGGACCTTGCGTAGCGCGGCGGCGTGCGCGTTTTCTGTTTCCGCGAGCGTCAGGACGAGGACTCATTCCTGACCCGGCCAGAAGCCGTTTGCTGAGGCGCCGCATCGGCTTCCGGCATGACCGTCGCCTATTTCTCGGTGCAAGAATTACTCCCTTCGTCAGCGGCCGGTCGTCGCAGAGCACTGCGGCCGAGACGGTCCGGAGCTTCGACATTTCAGCCCGCCAGCGCACTGCCTCCGATGCGACGGGGGTCCCTCGCTCGTGAGCATCGGCACCTTCGCACCCTGCGGATGCAAACCGCGTTCCCGGCTCACGCCTTCATTCCCCGCGTTTCGCTGCGATCTGATCGGCACGATGCGTTCGGGTGAAGCGGATCGTCCGCCGACGCAGCCCTTGCGGTGGCGCGTTCGCCAGAGCGGCACCGATGCGCCTCGGGCTCGATCCCGCCAAGCAGGCGAGCTGAATCCGCTGCGAGAGGGCTGATCGGGTCTGGCGCAGCTATTGCAGCGTCCTCCGTTTGAGGAGGGCGTCCATGCCGGAGCCGTATGCGTATCCAGGCACGCCGTCGACACCGTGCTCGCGTGGCACAGCCTGGAGCGAAAGGGTTCATCTACGAAAAGGAGGGCTCGATGAACGTCAGATTCGGAAGTCGGTTCCTGGTTGTTGCGTTTGCAGTCGTCGGTTTCGGGTGGGTCTCTCCTGACACCCTGGAAGCCGAGGAGAAGCTGGACAAGGCCGCCGCGATGAAGGGTCAGACGATCTTCAAGAGGTACTGCGTGGCCTGTCACGGTCGCTCGGGGCAGGGTGATGGGTCCCTTTCGAAGGACCTGCGTTCCACCGTGCCAGACATTACAGAGCTCGGCCAGAAGAACAGAGGCGTATTCCCGTTCGAGCTCGTCATAAGGCTGGTCGATGGTCGTGAGACGGCGCGGGCCCACGGAAGTCCCGACATGCCCGCCTGGGGCGACGCCTTCGAGAAGACCACCGGGACCAATGCCGAGACCGTCGACGAAGCGATCCGCCGGCTCGCACACTTCATCTGGAGTCTCCAGAAACCGGCGAGCGATAAGTAGCGTCGCGCACGGTGTTGCTCTCGGCCAGATGCTGAAGGAGCTATCGAAGGACCCTCGCCGGCTCGAGCGCCAAGCGGAGGCCGAGCACGAGGGGCCTTCATGTTGCGGAGATCGTCGGATCCAACGGCTCCAGCGATCCGGTTCGAAGAGGGGGAATCATGAATGAGACGGCGACGGCGGTCCTGACCCTCAGTCCCGAGCAGGAGGCCGTTCGACTTTGGAAGGGGGCCGAGACCGAGTTGATCTCCGCCCCGCAGAACTTCGTGGCGCTGTGCGAGGCGTTGGACCTGGGTGTCCGGGCTGCCCAGATCCTCGTGATCCTGAGGGTGCGGCCTGCCAGAGAGAGCCTTCCGGCCACTGTCGCGATGCTTCTCGAGCGACCCCTCGCCGAGGTCGATCCCTGGCGGGACGCGGTGCCGTCGCAGAAGACGTTGCAGTTTGTCGAGGCGATCGACCTGCTGAGCGGCGATGAGCTCGAGTGCGTCACGCCGCATTTGCACCACGGATGGGAGGACCGCACGTGGTCGTGCCGTCGAGCGCGCAAGGCCGCCCGAGCAGCCGCGGGCATCACGCTCGACAGAGCCGTCCGAGATCGGCTGATGCTGCTGGCGGCGTACCGCAATCGCATCTTCGAGCAGTCGCCTCCCGTTCGAGTGGATCCCGTCGAGATCCTCGAAGCCTTCCCATCACTGCGCGGACTCGTCGAGCAGCTCAGCGCCACTTGATCCCAACCGGCATGTGCCGCTTCGCCTTCTACATCGGTTCGTCGCTCACCCTGGATGCGCTCATCACAGGCCACTGAAGCAGTTCGCCTGCGTCGGCTCGGCATGCCCTGCCTCACGCGCGCCTATCTCTGCGCAGACTCGCAGGCCCAACCGCAGATTCTTCGCGAGAGTGTGCTCGCGCGGGCACGGGCTCGATCCTAGTGGCAAAGGACAGGCAGTGTTGAGCGTGATCTCAAACGCGGTCATGGCACGAGGATTGAACGTCTCATCGATGGAGGCGCGAGATGGGACAGCTCACCGTCCTGGGATCGAACCGGCGACCGCCGGGCGCCGACGCACCGAGCCCGGCTCCCAGGCTGCTTCGGTTTCGGCCGACTCTCCTCAGCGAAATCGGTCCCACGAAGCGCCGTGTCGCGACTCCGGTTGTCGCGTCCCTGGTGGGTCACGGGATGGCGATCGTGGCGCTCGTGCTCGCTCCACTCCTCTTCTATGAGGCTCAGCTACCCATCCCGACGGGGGTGGTCAGGGCTCGGCGTTGAGGGCGGCATCGAGGGTGGTGTGCCTGGCGGCGTGATCGGCGGGGTCGTGGGCGGCCTGCCCGATGCGCCGCCTCCCCCGGAGACGAAGCTGGTTCGGATTGGCGGGGCGATCAAGCAGCCGAAGCTCCCCAAGAGAGTCAGCCCCGAATACCCGCAGCTGGCTCAACTGGCGAGAGTGTCCGGGATCGTCATCATCGAGGCCACGTAGTAGTTGACGGGTGTGTGAAGAACGCGCAGGTGCTGCGCGGCCCTCCGTTGCTCGAGGAGTCGGCCCTGGCGCTACGCGCCGCTCCTGCTGAACGGGATTCCCACGGAGTTCCTGTTGACCGTGGTCGTCAACTTCCAGCTCGCCCCGCCGGGCGCGGCGCGCTCCCTGCCGGGTCCCTCGTGATCCCCTGAAGCCTCAGGCGACTCCGGCCGCGCTCATCGACTCGAGGAAATCCCGATTGGAATCGGTCTTGGCCATCCGTTCGAGCATCAGCTCGCTGGCCTCGACGGCGGAGAGCGGGTTGAGCACCTTGCGGAGCACCCAGACCCGGCTCAGCTCCTCGGGATTGAGCAGCAGCTCCTCTTTGCGGGTTCCACTGCGGTTGATGTCGACCGCAGGGTAGATCCGCCTGTCAGACATCTTCCGGTCGAGGACGATCTCCAGGTTGCCGGTGCCCTTGAACTCCTCGAAGATGACGTCATCCATGCGCGATCCCGTTTCGACGAGCGAGGTGGCGATGATCGTGAGCGAGCCGCCATCCTCGATGTTGCGCGCCGCGCCGAAGAAACGCTTCGGTCTTTGGAGCGCGTTGCTGTCGACACCACCGGAGAGCACTTTGCCTGAGGGTGGGACGATCGAGTTGTAGCCGCGTGCGAGGCGCGTAATCGAGTCGAGCAGGATCACGACATCGCGCCCGAGCTCGACGAGCCGCTTGGCTTTCTCGATCACCATTTCGGCAACCTGGACGTGCCGCGTCGCCGACTCGTCGAAGGTGGAGCTCACGACTTCGCCGCGGACCGAGCGCTCCATGTCGGTGACCTCCTCCGGTCGCTCGTCGATCAGCAGGACGATCAGCGTCACCTCCGGGTGATTCGCCGCGATCGAGTTGGCGATGTTCTGGAGGATGATCGTCTTGCCTGTACGTGGCGCCGCTACGATCAGGCCACGCTGACCCTTCCCGATCGGCGTCATCATGTCGAGCACTCGGGTGAGCAGATTGTCTTGCGTCGTCTCGAGGCGCAGCCGCTCGGCGGGGTAGAGCGGGGTCAGGTTGTCGAAAAGGACTTTGTCCTTGCCGGTGTCGGGGGGCTCGAAGTTGATCGCCTCGACCTTGATCAGGGCGAAATACCGCTCGCCGCCCTTGGGTTGTCGGACGCGTCCGCTGACGGTGTCGCCGGTGCGCAGCCCGAACTTGCGGATCTGTGAGGGGGAGACGTAGATGTCGTCGGGGCCTGGAAGATAGTTGGACTGCGGCGCGCGCAAGAAGCCGTACCCATCAGGAAGAATCTCGAGCACTCCCTCCGCGAATATCAGGCCGCTCTTCTCGGTCTGATTCTGTAGGATGCGAAAAATCAGGTCGTGCTTCTTGAGTCCAGCCGCGCCCTCGATGCTCAGCGAGCGCGCCCGCTCGTTGAGCTCCTGGATGTTCAGCTCCTTGAGCGCTTGAAGCGCGAGCGGCTCGACGGTCGCCTGTGGCTCGGTCCGCGCTTCCGTCGCGGACGTCCTGCGGGGTCGTCTACGCTTCTTCTTCTCCGTCTTCTCCCTGTGCTCGGGCTTTCCAGCCGGTTCGGACAGTTCGACCTGCTCGGTCGTTTCGGGCTGCTCAATCGGTCCGATCGGTTCGGCCCGCTCCGTCTGCTCTGGCTCGGCCGGTCTCGGATCCTGGGTCCCGCGGGGCTCCGCAGCCTTCTCCGCGTCGTCTTCGCTAGTCATCTCGCTGCCCCTCGGTGTACGGCGGCCGCCGCGTTGATCGTCTTCCAGAGATCGCCGATGCCCGCTCTGGTGCGAGCGCTGACACCGAGGATTTCCTGGGCCTGGTCTCTCCATTGCTTCTCGAGCCCCTTGAGTCGCTGCGCAGCCGCCCCTCGGCCGAGCTTGTCGAGCTTGGTTGCGGCCACGACGTAGGGCAGCTCAGCGTGGTCGAGGTATTCCCGTAGCTGGAGGTCTCCGGCGCTGGGGTCGCGCCGGGAGTCCACCAGGAACACGCCGAGGGCGAGCTCGCGGCGATCCAGATAGCTCGTGATCAGCCGTTCCCACCCCCGCTTCGTCTCGCCTGAAACGGCGGCGTATCCGTACCCGGGTAGATCGACGAGGTAGGTGGTCTCGCCCGCCAGGAAGAAGTTGATCGTTCGCGTGCGTCCAGGTGTCTTGGAGACCTTCGCCAGTCCCCGGGCGCCGGCGAGCGCGTTCAGGAGGCTGCTCTTGCCGACGTTGGATCGTCCGAGAAAGGCCACCTCCGGTCTCCCATCATTGGGAAACTGAGTTGGGGAAGCAGCGCTTCTCTCGAAGCTCACGTGGGGGCGTCTCAAGTGTCAAGGGCTGCCCGAAGGGCAACAGGGTATTAGTGTGCGAAGCCGTCCTGAGCAATGCCGGTCGACTCCTCCGGCGATGTGGGATCTGGCTGTCGAGCGGGTTCGACGGGCGATTCGAGAGCCAGCGCGAGCACCTCGTCGACGTTGTCGACGAGCTCCACGCGAATCGCTTCGATGACGTTCTCCGGGACGTCCGCGAGGTCCTTTTCGTTCTCGCGCGGCAGGATCACGGTGCTCATCTCGAGACGGTGCGCAGCGAGCAGCTTCTCCTTGACGCCGCCGATGGGAAGGACCCGGCCACGCAGCGTGATCTCACCGGTCATGGCGACGTCTCGACGCACGGGGATACCGGCGAGCGCCGAGACCAGCGCCGTCGCCATCGTGATCCCGGCCGAAGGGCCGTCCTTCGGAATGGCGCCTTCGGGCACGTGAATGTGGATGTCGCTGCGCCGGTGGAAGTCCTTCTTGAGACCGAAATGATCGGCTCGGGACCGCACGTAGGACATCGCCGCGCGCGCCGACTCCTGCATGACGTCTCCGAGCTTGCCGGTCAGGGTGAGCGCCCCCTTGCCGGGCATCAGCGTGACTTCGATGGGAAGGGTCTCTCCTCCGACTTCCGTCCAGGCGAGACCTGTGGCGGTCCCGATCTCGTTGTGCTCCTGCTGACGGTCCGCTCGGTAGCGGGGGACGCCCAGGTAGTCGGGGACCCTCTCGGCCTCGAGGTGATCGGTGAACTCCTTGCCCTCGTCGACGACTTTGCGCGCTACCTTGCGGAAGATCGAGGAGAGCTCGCGTTCCATGTTGCGGACGCCGGCCTCACGCGTGTAGCGACGGCTCACCGTGTGCAACGACTGATCGTCGAAAGAGATGTTCGCATCCTTCAGGCCGTGTGATTTCAGTTGCCTCGGGATCAGATGGCGCTTGGCGATCTCGACCTTCTCGCTCTGCGTGTATCCCGGAAGTCGAATGACCTCGAGCCGGTCCTGTAACGCTTGCGGCACCGTGTGCAGTACGTTGGCGGTGGCGATGAAGAATACGTGCGAGAGATCGAACTCGACGTCCAGGTAGTGGTCCGAGAACGTGTGGTTCTGCTCGGGGTCGAGAACCTCCAGAAGCGCCGAGCTCGGATCGCCCCGGAAGTCCATCGACATCTTGTCGACTTCGTCCAGTAGGAAGACCGGGTTCTTGGAGCCGGCCTTCTTCATCATTTGGATGATCTGACCCGGGAACGCTCCGATGTAGGTGCGGCGATGGCCGCGGACCTCGGCTTCGTCGCGCACCCCGCCCAGCGAGAGACGCACGAACTTCCGATTCGTACAGCGAGCGATCGAGCGGGCGAGCGATGTCTTGCCGACGCCGGGCGGTCCAACGAAGCAGAGGATGGGCCCTTTCGGGTTCTTGACCAGCTGACGCACCGCCAGGAACTCGACGATCCGCTCCTTGGCCTTCTCCAGACCGTAGTGGTCCTCGTTCAGGATCTCTTCCGCGAGCTTGAGGTCCTTCCGCTCGCGGGTCTTCTTGTACCAGGGGACGGCGAGCAGCCACTCCAGGTAGTTGCGCGAGACCGTGGCCTCGGCCGACATCGGAGGCATGGCCTCCAGACGCTTCAGCTCCTGGAGCGCCTTCTCCTCGGCATCCTTCGACATCTTGGCCGCTTCGATCTTCTGGCGCAGTTCGTCGTTCTCGCTGAGCTTCTCGTCCTTGCGACCCAACTCCTTCTGGATCGCCTTCATCTTCTCGTTGAGGTAGTACTCTTTCTGGGCGCGCTCCATCTGCTTCTTGACACGGCCCTGGATGCGCTTGTCCACCTGGAGCTTCTCGACCTCGGACTCGATGATCGAGGTGATCTTCTCGAGGCGCTCGACCGGCGAGAAGGTCTCGAGCAGGCCCTGCTTCTCCTCGACCGAGACGACCAGGTGCGACGCAATCGTGTCCGCGAGCTTGCCCGGGTCCTCGACGCGGACCGCGGCCAGCATCGCGTCGTAGTGGAGGTTGTTGGACAGCTTGACGTACTGCTCGAAGAGGGCGACGGACTTGGACATCACGCCCTCGATCTCGTCGCCGCCGTCGGGCTCCTTGGGGATGATCTTCACGACGACGCGGAAGAACCCGTCCTCCGCCCGGAACTCCAGCGCCCGACCGCGCTCGAGGCCCTCGACCAGGACCTTCACGTTGCCGTCGGGGAGCTTCAGGCTCTGGACGATCGTGCAGACGGTGCCCAGAGTGTGGATCTCCTCCGGCGACGGCTCGTCGCGCGTGGCGTCGTGCTGAGCGGAGAGGAAGATGCGCTTGCCTTTGACGAGGGCGTAGTCGAGGGCCTTGATCGAGCTGCTCCGCCCGATCACGAACGGGATCATCATGTGCGGGAACACGATGACATCCCGCAGCGGGACCATCGGCAGCGTCTCGATCACGTTCAGATCCTCTTTGTCAGGCTCGCCCATTCCATCTTCTCAATAGGGTAGTACAGGCGCCCGGTGCCGCGGACGGCGGTCACTCTCGTCTCGCCGGGCGTCGCCCGGCAGCCAACAGCTATCCGGCCTTCTCGATGAGCGTGATGGGTTTCTCCCGGTCGAGGACCACCTCGCGCGTGACGACGCACTCCTTGACCTTCTTCATCGAGGGCAGGTTGTACATCATGTCCAGCATCAGGTCCTCGATTATCATCCGCAACCCGCGGGCGCCGATCTTGCGCTCGATCGCGAGGTCCGCTATCGCTTCCAGCGCGTCTTCGGTGAAGCGGAGCTTGACGTTCTCGTAGTCGAACATGCGCTGGTACTGGCGCACGATCGCGTTCTTGGGCGCCGTGAGGATCTCGACCAGCGCCGGCTTGTCCAGGTCGTGGAGCGTCCCCACCACAGGCAGCCGGCCGACGAACTCGGGAATCAGCCCGTACTTGATCAGATCCGTGGGCTGGACGTCCTTGCTGGAGAACGTCGGCTTGGCGGCGGCGACGCGGTCGCTGACGAAGCCGAGGCTCTTTCGGCCCGTACGGCGCTCGATCACGTTGTCCAACCCCACGAATGCGCCGCCACAAAGGAAGAGGATGTTGGCGGTGTCGACCTGGTAGAACTCCTGGTGCGGGTGCTTGCGGCCGCCCTGGGGCGGCACGTTGGCCACCGTCCCTTCGAGAATCTTGAGCAGCGCCTGCTGCACGCCCTCGCCGGAAACGTCGCGGGTGATGGAGGGGTTCTCGTCCTTGCGCGAGATCTTGTCGATCTCGTCTATATAGATGATGCCCTCCTGGCACTTCTCGATGTCCCCGCCGGCCGCCTGAAGCAGCTTGAGGATGATGTTCTCGACGTCCTCTCCGACGTAGCCGGCCTCGGTGAGCGTGGTGGCGTCTACGATCGTGAAGGGCACCGACAGCAGCCGCGCCAACGTCTGAGCCATCAACGTCTTGCCGGACCCGGTCGGGCCGATCAGCAGGATGTTGGCTTTGGTCAGCTCGACTTCGTTCTTGCCGCGCTGCTTGCTGATCTCGATGCGTTTGTAGTGGTTGTACACGGCCACCGCAAGGCGCTTCTTGGCCTCGTCCTGGCCGATGACGTACTCGTCCAGGAACTGCTTGATCTCGTGGGGGACGGGGAGGTTGGAGCGCGTAGTGTGGGCATCGCCGCGACGGTCGTCGGCGATGATGTCGTTGCAGACATCGACGCACTCGTCACAGATGAAGACGGTCGGGCCAGCGATCAGCTTCCGGACGTCGTTCTGGTCCTTGTTGCAGAAGGAGCAGCGCAGGACCTCGATGTCTCCGCTGTTTTTCTTCATCTCTCGCGCTGGCTGATTACTTTATCGACGATACCATACTCGGTCGCTTCCTCTGCGCTCATGATGAAGTCGCGATCGGCGTCCGACTCGAGCTTCTCGAGGGGCTGCTTGGTGTGTTCGGAGAGGATCTCGTTGATGCGCTGCTTGATGCGCAGGATCTCCTTCGCCTGGATCGCGATGTCCGATGCCTGCCCTTGCGTGCCGCCCCAGGGCTGGTGAATCAGGATGCGGGAGTTGGGTAGCGCGTAGCGCTTGCCCGTGGCCCCGGCGGCGAGCAGCACGGCGCCCATCGAGGCGGCCTGGCCGACGCAGATCGTCATGACGTCGGGACGCACGAGCTGCATGGTGTCGTAGATGGCGAGCCCCGCCGTGGTCGATCCGCCCGGGCTGTTGATGTAGAGGTGGATGTCCTTCTCGGGGTCGTCGGCCTCGAGAAAGAGCAGCTGGGCGATGATCAGGTTGGCCACCATGTCGTCGATGGCCGTCCCGAGGAAGACGATATTGTCCTTGAGGAGGCGGGAGTAGATGTCGTAGGCGCGCTCGCCTCGCGCCGTCTGCTCCACGACCATGGGGACCAGGGTCCCGGCGTTTGGAGAAGCCGCAATCATTCGTAGGTTAGTGTAGCACTTGACTTTAGCAAGTCAAGAATCTTCCCCTGGCGGAGCCGCGAGCGCAGCGACTGGAGGTCTCCTTCCTTCTCCATCTGGGCCCGCAGGGCCTCCTTCGACCGGTGCATCCGCTCCGCCAGGCGCTCCAGCTCGGTGTCCGTTTCGGCATCCAGGACCTCGACGCCCTCCCGCCGACCGATCTCGTCGAGCAGGATATCCGCCTTGGCGGCCTTCACCGCCTCTTCCTTCTGGGCATCCCGGTACTGCCGCCAGTCGATCCCGGCCCTCTGGGGGTCGATGCCCGAGGTGGCCAGGGCGCGGGCGGCGTTCTCGGCCAGTCCCGTCATGTGACTCTCGATCAGGGCATCCGGCACCTCGAAGCTCGAGCGGGTGACGAGGGTGTCGACGAGCTCCTTCTTGATCTCGCGGTCGATCGCGCGCTCCTCGGCAGCCTGGTGCCGCTGGCGGACGGCCTCGCGCAACGCCGCCATGTCGTCGAAGTCGAGGTCCTTGGCGAATTCGTCGTCGACCTCGGGCAGGACCTTCTTCTTGAGTGCCTTGACGGTGAACGTGTAGTCGACCGACTTGCCGGCGAGTGAGGCTTCGGGATGATCTTCCGCCATCAGCAGTCGCACGGTCTTCTCGGCGTTCGGCTCGACGCCGAGCAGCGCCTCGTTGAGCGCTTCGTGGTTGTCTTCTGCGCCGACCTCGAGCACGGCGTTCTCGGAGCGCTGCGTGCGGCCGCCGTCCACCGGTCGCCACGAGGTGTCGGCAGCGACGAAGTCCCCGTTCTCGGCGGGCCGATCCTCGATGGGCTCGAGACGCGCGGCCTGGTTGCGCAGCGCGTCGATCTCCTTGTCGATGTCCTCGTCGCTCACCGCGGCCTTGCGTCCCTTCGCCTCGAGGCCTTTGTACTCCGGGGGCTCGATGACGGGGAGCGTCTCGAACACCGCGCGGAACGTCATCGGCTCGTCTTGCGTGATCTTGAGATCCGCCACCTGCGGCGAGGCGATGGGTTTCAGGCCGCGGCCCTCGATCTCATCGAAGACCGCCTTGTTGACGATCTTTTCGGCGACGTCGTCCAGCACCTCCTGCCGGAAGCGCTCTTTGATCACCCGCATCGGTACTTTCCCAGGCCGGAAGCCGGGGAGCTTGGCACGGCGCGAATACTCGCGTGCGCGGGCGTCGATCTCCTTATTGACCGTCTCGGCGTCGATCTCGAAGGTCAGTGCCTTCCGGACCGACGTCTCCTCCACGTAGTCGACCTTCACAATCAACCTTTCTGTCGAGGGGGTGCGGCAGGAATGAGACGAAAGCTGGCTGCGTGGGCCAGAATAGCACGCGGTCGCGAGCCGTCACACGCCGAGAAAAGCCGCCAGGCGGGGCAGGGACCTTCCCCGTGCTCCCTGCTCCCGGAGGACGAGCCTCCCTGGCGACACTCAGAGGATCGCGCCTGGGCGCCGATCCGCCTGTGCGCTTCGTCACAGCGGGGCGGCATCGTGCGCTAGATCACACTGTGGCCGGACCCGTATACTCAGCTCATGGCAGACACGCAACGCATCGAGTTCCCGAAGGTCATCCGCACGCAGCCGTGCCCGGACTGCGGGGCAGACTCGCCCGTCCAGATCTGGAGCATCGAGGACGAGCACGCGGCGCTCGTCTGTCCCAAGGACGAGACGCACAACTTCCGGGTTCCCGTAGACGCGCCGTAGCCAAGTAGCCGTCGCGAGGCCTCTCGTCAACAGCGGCCACGGAGGCACGGAGTCACAGAGAACGGCCAAGGCAGCGTCACCCCGAGGGAATGCTGGCGATGAAGCGACCGGATCTGACGCGAGATCGCTTCGCGCGTCATCCTCGAGGGAGTTCAGCAATGAACGCGACCGAAGGACCCCAGCTCCTCGCCGTTGAAGCAGCTGACGATCGAGTGAAGAGGAGCAGACGGATTCTTCGCTCCAAGCGGGGACGAGCGGTCACTCAGAATGACCGTGTCTTTCGGCTGTTTCGGGAGACTACTGGGGGGGGCTCTGGTCGGGTAGTCCGGAGAGGAGTATGCCGATCTTGCTCGCGTATCTGTGCTTCATGACGTCGGTGGCGGCCACCTCCTCGGCCCGGGACAGCCAGCGCCGGGCGCCCTTCTCGTCCCCCTTCTTCATGTAGCTCAAGCCCAGCAGGTAATAGAACTGGTCCTCGTTCTTCTTCTTGCGCACGGCGTACTTGAGGTGGTCGATGGCCGCGTCATAGTCTTGGGAGTCGAACGCTTCACGTGCGAGCTGGAGACGATAGTAGGGGTTGCGGCTGCGATGATAGCTCACTCTTCTCCGGTACCGGGTGGCCCGCTCTCGATCACCCCGCCGCTCGTAGAGCCTGGCCAGGTTGCTTATCGCCACGAAGTCCCGCTCGTCCGCCCGGAGCGCCTGCAGATACGCGGCCTCGGCATGCGCGGAATGGCTCTTTCGCATGTAGAGCGTGCCCAGGTTCGTCCAGGCGGGTGAGAACTCGGGGTCGCTACCCGTGGCCATGCGGAAGTACGAGAGAGCGGAAGCCGTGTCACCCACCTGCATGCGCTCGACGGCCATATTGTTGTAGAAGTGGGCCAGCGCTCGCGCGTCCGAGATCCGGCGCCGGTCGTAGCTGGCCCTGAAGTCGTCCATGTTGAAGTCCACCACGTGCTCGTTCGCCTCGGCGCGGCTGCCTATCAGGCTACCGAGACGAACCCTCCGTCGTGATACGCCTCCCGCCGGGTCCACGACCACGTTGACGTGCCGGTTCAGGACGAAGGTCTCGTTCTCGAAGGACCAGTCGGGGGGGATGTCCACTTCCTGGAAGTGCGCTTCCAGGCCCACGTTGCGAGCCATGGCAACGAACATGTTGGAGAAGGATAGGCAGTTTCCTCGCCTGGCCTCGAACGTCTTGGAGGCCGTGCGGGTCGTCTCGTCGTACTCGAGTCCGAAGGTACCCTCGTCGAGGATCACCTGGCCCAGCCGGCGCAGCCTGAGAAATTCAGCGGCCCTACGGCTCACGTGTGCGTCCAGGAAGTCCTGCATCTCGGGACTCACGGCGAGCACTTCTTCCTGGTCCACGAGCGCAGGTGAGTCCTCTTCCCCGCCGAGAGGGGCCCCTGCCAGCAGCTCGTCGGACGTGATCCCTACACGCTCATGCCTCCACGGCGCGCTCGCACAACCAAGTACGAGCGTCATGGAACAGACGACAACGGGCCGAACGCACATGGTCAGACGGACGCCCAGGCTCTTCGAGGCTGGCGCCACGACCGCCGACTCACATCGCCCGCTCGGGTGAATGAGGCTCACCATTTCCAGTATCCAACACAGCACGGGGTTTTGCCATCCGTGCAACCGGCGCTCTCGATCCGGACGACCAGCTGTCGCATGAAAGAAGAGGCGGTCCCGGAAGGGACCGCCTCTTTCAACCGGCTAGCGTTCGACTAGAACTCGAACTGGAGACCGGTGTAGACGGTGCGGCCCAACGGATCGTACGTGCCGAAATCGCCCGGCCCGAAGTCAACGTTGTCAACACCCGCTCCGAGCGGGGGTTCTTTGTCGAGGACGTTGTTGACGCCCGCCGTGAGCCGGACGCCGTCGCGGAACGTGTAAGTTGCCGCGAAGTCGAGCCAGTTGAAGGCGGGGTTCTCGAAGGAATCGTTGGTCATCCAATCCTGGATCAGGGCTGGATTCCCCAGGTCTGGATTGTCGCTGGCATCGTCGATCAAGACAGAGTGAATGTAGCGCCACCCGAGAGTGATCGACGTGTTGAAGTTGGAATGCCATGTTGCGCGCACCCGATGACGCCACTTGGCATTTGGGACACCACACTGGTTGCCATAGAAACCGGCGCAGTCATAGCTGATCAGTGGGTTTGTGAGCCTATTCTCCAACATGGCGCTGCCGGTGAGCGAGAGGTTGATGAACCCGTGGTCGCCGAGGTTCCAGGGGTAGCGGACGCTCGCATCGACGCCTCTTGCAGCAAGCTGACCGATGTTCTGTTCGGTCGTCTCGGTGAAGGCGGCGTCTGTGAGCCACAGCGTGCCGGCATTATCGCGATGGATCAGATTGCAGAGGAGCGCGTCACCCGTTCTGGCACACGTCTGGACGATGTCATTCGCATTGAGGTTGTCGATCGTGTCCTCGACTTTGATGTCGTAGTAGTCGATCGTGGCCGAGAGGCCGGTGATCGATTCGGGCGTCCACACCAGACCGACGGTGTAGGTATCTGCAGACTCGACAGCCAGCTCCGGGTTTCCACCCGAGAGCGTGTTGTACTGGTTGGCCGGGTTCGGAAGGATGTTGCCGTACTGCGCCGCGCTCACTCCGGTGTTCGCACACTCAGCCTGGCTGGCTTGAGGAGTGGCCGTCGCACAGATGTCCTCACTGCCTCCAAGACCAAGTCCCTGCGGACGGAACAGCTCCCGCGCATTCGGCGCGCGAACGGCTCTGTTGAAGCCCGCGCGGACCCTAACGGAGCTGTTTGGCGCCCAAGACAATCCCGCCTTGTAGCTGCTGGTGCCTCCGGCCAGACTGTAGTCGGCATAGCGGTAGCCAAGCTCGAGGCTCAGATCCTGGGCCCCGCCAGTGTCCTGAACGAGAGGAACCAGCGCTTCCGCGAAGAGCTCGGTCACGTTGAAGCCACCATCGACGGCAACCGTTCCACCACCCGAACCTGCACGAAGGCCCAGCTCATACACTTCGTCCGGATTGACATTCAGGCTTTCCGTCCGGTACTGAGCACCGAAGGCAACCTGGACGCCCTCCGAAGCGGAGGGAAACATCAGGCCGTAGCTCTCGAGGTCAGCCGTCAAGGCCCCGTTGACCATCTGCATCGTGGTCCCGGAGGCCAACACGGCGTTCACCGAGAGGTAGTCGATGGCCGCCTGAGTCACGCCGTCGGCTACGTTACCGACAACTGCTCCTGTGCCACTGTTCTCGAAGATGTTCCAGGGAACACAGCCAGCGTTGCCGGACCGGCACCGCCACGAGCTCGGATCGTCCCGGTTGCCAACGACGTCCAGGGCATCCGCGATGCGGTTCTCGTGAAAGTCGTTGATGTACGACTGCGGGCTGGAGACCTCGGAGTGAATGCCATAGACGTCGTAGCTCCAGGCCTCGTTGATGTCGCCGCGAAAACCGCCAAGGAGACGCCAGCTGGTGTGACGAATCAGGGCGGTCCGATTGCCGCCCTCCAGGTTGCGACGAAGCGTCAGCACCTCCGCGTTGTCGGTCGGTCCAAACCCCATTTGTGTGCAGATGAGATCAAACTGCTGTTCGCTCAGCATCGGGTTGTCGCAGTTGAGGGTGGACGTTCTGGCGAAGTTGCCTGTCGGTGCGATCTGCGCGTCCGAGTTGTTGTCCATGAACATGATCTCGGCATAGGGCTCGAAATGCTCATTGACGGTGTACCTTGCGAAACCACCACCACTGTATTTCCTGTCAGGACGCTGCATGAAGTTGAAGGGGCCGAAGTTGAAGACCTCTCCCCGCCGTGGGTCGAATTCGTTTCGCCCGTCGAGAGGTACCACGAGGTCCTGCACCTGGCTGAAATCCGCGTTGAATGAGATGAATCGACCCTGCGGGGTCGTGGTCGAACCGCTGCATGTCGGGCCGTCGTCGCCCAGATTGTTGGAGCAGTTGGTGTAGTCGCGGGCGTCCTTCGTGATCGACTTGATGTTGCGGAAGTCGATGTAAGCAGAGGCGTGGCCCTTGCGGTCGGCGAACTGGCCCCCGACCGCTAGATTGGCGGAGACGCCCCCGGCATCCCAGCTGCTGCCCTGTGGAGCCGTGAAGCCCCTGTCTGCGTTCATTTGCTGCGCTATGGGGTTGTTGTTGTTGTGCTGAAAGCCGTTCCACTGAATACCGCCCCTGATGCCCTCAAACTCGGTGTCCAGGACGAAGTTGACGACGCCAGCAACGGCGTCGGCGCCATAGGTGGTTGAAGCGCCACCGGTCAGAACGTCCACCCGCTGCACCATCGCCGACGGGATGAAGTTCAAGTCAGCAGCCTGGCCACCGCCACGAGCGTCACCGAGCGTCACCCGGCGTCCGTTGATCAGGACCAGCGTGCGAACCGCGCCTAGCAGTCCGTGGTGAAAGTGCCCTTTGAGCGGGCCTTACGTGACAAGTGCATGTCTTAGTGTTCGTGCATGGCGATGGGCAAACATAAGAAACGTCAAGAGGCGTTGTGGGTGCCGACGAGCGATCTGCCGCGGAGCCCTGGGCATCCTTTCTATTCGCGTTTGAATAGAGCGCTGGAGTCCGAGGGCTTCGACAGATTCGTGGAATCGCGATGCCGCCGGTTCTATGCGGCGGTTCTGGGGCGTCCGAGCCTGGCCCCTGGACGCTACTTTCGGCTCTTGCTGGTGGGGTACTTCGAGGGCCTGGACTCCGAGCGTGGGATGGCGTGGCGTGCAGCGGACTCGCTTGGGGTGCGGAGCTTCCTGGGGCTTGGGTTGGAGGAGCGGGCCCCGGAACATTCGACGATCTCGCGGACCCGGCGGCTGATCGACTTGGAAACCCACCGTGACGTGTTCACCTGGATCCAAGAGCGCCTGGCGCAGACGGGTCTTCTGAGCGGAAAGACGATTGCGATCGACGCGACGACGCTGGAAGCGAACGCGGCGATGCGGAGCATCGTGCGTCGGGATACCGGAGAGACCTACCAGGAGTTCTTGAAGCGTCTGGCGAAGGCGTCTGGCATTCGCACGCCCTCTCGGCAAGCGCTGGCGCGGCTGGATCGGCGGCGCAAGAAGAAAGGCTCGAACGAGGAATGGAAGAGTCCGGCGGATCCGGACGCGAAGATCGCCAAAATGAAGGATGGTCGTACCCATCTGGCCCACAAAACCGAGCAGGCCGTGGACCTGACGACGGGGGCGATCGTGTCGGTGACGGTCCAGGGCGCGAACCAGGGCGACACGAGCACGCTGGGCAAGACGCTCAAGGACGCCGAGACTCAGATCGAGCGCGTTCAGAAGCGGACCCGTGCTTGCCATCCCGGAGGCCTGCAGGAAGTGGTTGGCGACAAGGGTTACCACTCCACTGCGGTTCTCCAGGAGTTGGACGCTGCGGGGCTGCGTGCGTACATATCCGAACCCGACCGTGGTCGTCGGCGATGGCGGGGCGACACCGAGAGCCGTGGCCTGGTGTACGCGAACCGTCGGCGAAGCGGCGGGGCACGAGGTCAGCGTCTGCACCGCCTCCGAGGAGAACGGGTGGAGCGACCCTTCGCTCATCTCTACCGAACCGGCCGCATGAGACGCACGCACCTTCGCGGTCACGAGAACATCCTCAAACGGGTGCTGGTCCACAGCGGTGCCTTCAATCTCGGGCTGCTGATGCGCCAGATCGTCGGAGTCGGGACGCCGAGGGGCCTGCAGGGCCGGCTCCATGACCTTCTGGCACAGCTCCTTCACCTCTGGAACCGCCTGACGGCCATCACAACGGCTCCTACCAACCACGAACAGCTCTCGCACAATGCCCGCCACTCAGCTCCGTCGCCCTCCATCGCCGCCTCGGAAGGGCTTTAACCACGGACTGCTAGGTCACGCAGGTCCACCGTCGCCGTACCCGTCGCACCGTTGGCGATCGTCGAGTTCTGATCGGCAAAGACCCCCGGCAGGGCCTGGATGAGATCCTCGATGCGGCCGGTACCCGCCCAAGTGATCTCCTCGGGCTCCACGACAGATACCGGGCTCAGAGAATCCAGGTCTTCGCGCGGAATCAGCGAACCGGTTACGGTGACTTCCTCGGTAAGGCGTACCGTTTGCTCCAGCTCATCCAACTCGGCCTCGGTCGGTGCAGCTTCGGCAGCCTGCTCTTGCGCTTCTGCCGGTACGGACAAGCCGAGGAGTAGCACCCCCACCGCACCTACCAAGAGCACGCGTGCGAACCATTTACACGTGATCATCAAATCTCCTCCTTTAAGGAGCCGGCATGGGGCTTGCCGGATGTAGCCGCAAAGCTGGGCTGCAACGCCCAGTGCACCGCTTCCGAGGCGATGCCCAGGGTGATCCTGGATGCGTCTTTGCCCCTGAGTGTCGTTTCTCCTGAAATCATGAAGGTTGACTCGTGGGCGCTCACCCTCGGGTTCGGAACAGAAATGTGCGAACGAGACGCCCAGAACTCCATTTCTGGTGCGGCTGCAAGAATCGGTCCAGAGCGACAAAGTTTTGCATAAACGTAAGTTTTGATAGATCAGTAAGTTATAGGATCGCCTACTGAGGGGTGGCGATTCTACCCAATTCGACTACAGGAAGTTGAATTGAATCCACGAGCTTGGAGTCGCGCGCCGTACTCGGACACGGGCGGGACCCTTGGATGCCGCCAACACGCCCGGCGCAGCCCGGGCAGGCCAGTCCTGCCAGCCGGTTTTCTACTTCAGGCCCCGCCCAGGTACTTGAGAAGCTCGGCTGCTGTGCTCGCTTCCGGATCGTCGGGCGCCAGCTCACGGAAGCGCTCGAGATGGCTCTTCGCCTCTTCGCTGGCTCCCTCGCGCATCAGGATCACCCCCAGGAAGTAGTGGGACCGCGCGTGGTTCGGATCGAGCTCGAGGACTCGGCCGAATCTCTCCTTGGCCCTGACGACGTCGTCGGAATCGAAGGCCGTTGTGGCCAGCTTGGCGAGACCGTCGCGCGCCATCGCGGGATCGACGTGAGCCATACCCACCAGCGACTCGACGATCTTCACCTCGTCCCCCAGCTTCAACGAAGCGTTGTACCGGATCCGCAACGCCTGCTCGTGCCCGGGATCTGCAGCCAGTAGGGTCTCCGCGGCAGCAGCAGCCTCCGTGGCGCGGTCGATCTTGAGGCCCGTGGTGGCGACCCCGAGCAGCGCCGGCTCGAGGGACGGGTCGGCCTCGAGAGCTTGCTGGAACTTTGCGAAGGCAGCCTCTGGCTCACCTGCCTTCAAGAGGGTGACTCCCTCGTTGTGGATCCTGTTCGCTTCCTCGGTCAAGCGACCGTATCTCTCCAGAAGCTCGAGCCCCCCTGCGGCCTTGGCCTCATCTCCGAGGTTGCGGTACCCCTGCCACCGCGCCCGCAGCGCCATGACGGCTGTCGACCCGAGGGCCATCGCCTGCTCAGCGGCCTCGACTGCCTTCCGGTCGTGCCCCAGCTCGACGTGGACGGCGCTCAGGACCTCCCATGCCGGGCGGAGGTTGGCATCGTGCGCCAGGGCTTCTTCGAACTTCAACTGAGCGGCGGCGTAGTCCTTGGCCTCGAACGCCGCGACCCCACCGCTGAAGGCCAGGATGGCGGGATTCGACGTCGACCCCGGGGGCAGGCCTCCAGGCATCGCGTCGGTTCCAATGCGCATCGTGAACTCGTGACGCTTCGTACCCTCCAAGCTCCAGGTCTGGTCGGCGATGGCGGTCTGATAGCCGGCCTTTTCGAATCGATAGTGATACACCACGAAGAGGCGGTCGAAGTCCACCTTGAAGACGCCTTTTCTGTCGGTGGTCATGACTTCCCTGAAGCTCGGGATCTCCTTCGCCGTGGCGGTCACGGTCACTCCAGGAATCGGCTTACCCTCCGGGTCGGCGACCTTTCCGACGAGCCTTCCCCGCCTTTCGGCAGAAGCCAGCAACGGGGCCGTCAAGGCTAGAACCAGGAGCCAAGTGATTCTGCGGTACTCGGTCATCATCGTATTTTCCTTTCTTCGGGCTCCAGTCGTAGTCACGCCGTCAGCCCCACCGGTCATCGAGCCACGAGCTGAAACCGTCCCGTCCGCGGCAGGCGATCCGCTCGCGGGCGGCATCATAGCGCGGGACGGGGTGTGAGGCGATCTCACGAGTGGGCTGAGCACCAGCAACCTCCGTTGACGCTTGTCCGCTACGGGCCGTAGAGTGCTTGGGGAGGGCTGTCATGAGATTCATTCACCCATCGGCCGTTTGTGTCGCCTCTGCGGTCGTCGTCTTCGGAGGCTGCGCCAGCGCGCCGGCAGCAAAAGAGTCCGCGGCAGAAAGCGTCTGCGTAAGAAAACGCGAGATCAACTCAATGGGCGCACTCGGCGACGATCGACATGTCTTCGTCAAGCTCAGCAGCAACCGCCACTACCTGTTTGGCGTGGACAAAGCGTGCTTAGGACTCAGGTTCGCCATGGGGATCGCCATTGCGGATAACGCAACGCGCGTTTGTGGAGACGGATTCAGCTTTCTCTCATTCGTTGACAGGAACCTGGGCCCGACGCGCTGTCGTGTTGAGTGGATTACTCCCGTCGAAGACAAGGAAGCGGCGAGGGCGCTGATCGAGGCGATCGAAAGCGAGGCGCGAGAAAGCCAATGAGCCGTCGGCTTCTGCCACTCGCGGCGGTCTTCTCGCTGGCGACTGTTCCGATTCGGTTCGCGGGCGCCGAACAGCCGCCCCAACCCGGCGCCTACGTCTGGCTAGACGTCGAGGGCCAGCCGCTCCCTTTCCAGGACGACGACACGATCCGAGACGTCCTGCGCTCCGCGCGTGTCGTCAGCCGAGAACAGATCGGGCGAGGCGTTGCCGGAGTGGAGCGGCTCGTGCTCGAGAACGATGAGGCACGCTTTCACGCTGCTTTTCGGACCGTTGATCAGGAAGGAGAAACAAGAGGCGTTAGGGAGTCGGCTACCGAGGACATATCGCGACGCCGCCATCTTCGAGCCCGCTGCCTACGAGGTCAGCGAGCTGCTTGGCCTGAGTCGTGTGCCGCCCGTCGTCGAGCGCCGCATCGACACGCAGGACGGCACGCTGCAGATCTGGATGGAGGAGACCCGTGCCGAGGACGAGCTGCTCGACCAGGACCAGCTGCATCCACCGGATGTGAAGCGCTGGCGCCAGCAGAAACAGATGCTCTACGCGTTCGACAACTTCATCGGCAACTCCGACCGCAATCAGGGCAACCTGCTGGTCGATGCCCGCTGGACGATATGGTTCATCGATCACTCCCGGGGCTTCGGCCGATCATCCAGGCTCCCGTATCCCGACAAGGTGACGGCGTGCGAGCGTGGTTTCTGGAAGTCGCTCCGCGAGCTGGACGAGGCTACGGTCCGTGAGCGACTCGAACCGTATCTCGAGGGCAAGGAGATCTCGACGCTTCTGAGCCGGCGAAAAAAGCTGATCGACCACATCCAGAAGCTGATCGACAAGAAAGGCGAGGACGCCGTGCTCTTCGAGCTGCGGCCGCCCGGGGCCGAGATGTAGCAGTGGCCGGATCCTCGAGCGCCGCTAGCGCCGTAGGGGAGCGCGGACGTCAGGTGCCGGGCGACGCAGGGCTTCGTATCAGCCTTATGGTAGAGCAGCTCCTGTAGAGGAACATGTCGCTCCCCGAGCCTGCTTCGAATCGCGTGCCGCCTCCCGCCGACGTGGTTTCTCGGCGGGTCGCAATCGTCTGCGCCGGCTGTGGCGCAGGGGGGAGCGTGGCCCGTGTCGCGCTGAAGCAGGCTGAGCTGCTCGCCTCCGAGTTCGAGATCCACCTGCTGTCGGAGACATTCCCCACCCATCTGCAGCCAGGGATCAGAGCGGTCGAGCTGGCACCCCGTCGATTCGACTACTTGAGACGCCTGTGTCACGTGCCGAACGCACTCGCGTTTGCCGCGGCGGTGAAGTCCACCCTGGTCGAGCTGCGGCGCCACTCACCGTTTGATCTCGTGATCCACCACGATCAGGCCGTCGCCGGCATCGTCGCCAGAGGGCTCGCGATGCGCTTCGCCGTCTGCGCCCACGAGGACATAGCCTGCCGCCCGCGCGGCACCTATGGCCTTCTGCATACGCAGCTCCATCGCTGGGCCACTCCCCACGCCTATCGCGAGGCCGCCGCCGTGCTGGCGATTTCACCCCACATGGCGGAGCGTGCCCGGGCGTACGGCGCCGCTGCCGATAGGATCACCCTCGCACCCGCGGGGCTGGAACCGATCGAGCTGGGGCTGAGCCTGAACGCTTCCGATGAAAGCAGCGGCCGCCCGGAGCGGACGTTCCAGCTTCTCTACGTCGGGCGTCTCGCGGTCGAGAAGGGGGTCGATGTTCTGCTCGACGCGTGCCGGCTCCTCGGTGAGCGGGGGAGCCACTACTCGCTGGACCTGGTTGGCGATGGAGTCTTGCGCTCGCGCCTCGAGCGTCAGGCGCGGGCCCTGGGGCTTTCCGATAGCGTGCGCTTCGTGGGCTTCGTGCCGCGTGACGAGCTCGGCTCCTACTACAAGCGCGCCGATCTGGTGTGCATGCCGTCGCTGGACGAGCCCTTCGGTGCCGTGGCGCTCGAGGCGCTGATGTCCGGGACGCCCGTGGTCGCTTCCGACGTCGGAGGGATCCCATTCGTGGTGCGGCACGGCGAGAACGGGCTGCTGGTTCCGCCGAAGCAGCCGGCGGCCCTGGCCGACACGCTCGCGCTTCTCGACCGGGACCGGGATCGTCTGGCCTCGCTGCGCCGCGCGGCACACGCCTCCGTCCGGTCCCGCTTCGCGTGGGACCGCGTCGCAGAGTCGACCTTCGACGCTGTCAGGCGCGCGATGACGCCACGGCCGGCCTGGTCCGGTTCGGCCACGGCGCAGCGGCGAGGCCAGGCCGATGGCGCTTGAGCGGCGCGCGCAAGTGGCGCCGAGCCCCAACTTCTTCATTGCCGGCGCGCCGAAGTCCGGCACGAGCGCCCTCTATCACTACCTTCAGAGCCACCCGAAGGTGTTCCTTCCGGCAGCGATGGAGCCGGACTTCTTCGGTCAGCCCGAGCCTGCACTGGCTAACGGCCTCGACGCGTACCTGAGGCACTTCGCGCCGGCAGGGCCCCAGCACGAGGTCGTCGGTGAGGGATCCCCCGGCTACCTCTCGCCGCCCTTGCTCTGCAGAACATCCGCCGTTTCCGCGAGGACGCCCGGATCGTCGCGATGCTCCGCAACCCGGTGGAGCTCGTCTACTCGCTGCACGCAGAAATGTTCTACCGCCTCTGCGAGGACGAGCCCGATTTCCCGACGGCGTGGTCTCTCCAGGCGGCACGCCGCCGCGGCGAGCATCTCCCGAAGACGAACCCGAATGGGATCAAAGGGCGGCTTCAGTACGAGTTCGTCGGGCGTCTCGGGGAGCAGGTCGCGCGGCTGCTCGCGACGTTCCCGCGCGAGCAGGTGCACCTGATCGTCTTCGACGACTTCGTCCGCTCGCCGGCTGCGGCCTACGCCGGTGTGTTGGAATTCCTGGGTCTGCCGTTCGACGGCCGCACGGTGTTCCCGAAGTGAACCCACGCCGCCGGCTCCGCCGCGGCCTCTCCCGCCCGAGTTCCGGATCGAGCTCGCCGAGGTCTTCCGAGCCGACATAGAGCTCCTGTCGAACGTGATCGGACGCGACCTCCGCCATTGGCGCTGAGCAGCGGCCCGCCGGAGCCGAACCGTCGGCGCCCACGCCGGGGCGCGGGCACCGACTAGGTTCTTTAGGTCGTGATTTCTTCACAGTTGAGTCAAGTTTCGAGCGGCCGGTCTGAGTCCACTTGGATTCACAAGTGACTGACTCTGGTCGGTTTGAGGCGAAGCTTCGCTAGTACTCTGATCCGTAAGTACGGTGTCGCACCGAGAATGCCGAGGCGCCCGGATGGCAAGGAGCCGAAGAGGGAGAATACCGGGAGTATTTGACCGAGGAGCGACGCAGCCAGGCGGGATGCATCGGCGTTCGAATGCAACCGTAATTGCGGATCCGAGTACTAGCCCGAACTCACGACGCGATCACGGCCTTCGCGCTTGGCGACCAACATGCGACGGTCGGCCGCTCCGACGAGGGTCTCGGGCGTCTCGCCGTCTGTGGGGTACTCGGCGGTCCCGCCGCTGATCGTCAGCCGCGCCTCGCCGCCGCGTACTCTGATCGGCGTGACTTTCAAGCGCTCCTGGATGCAAAAGAAGTGGTCCTCCGCGTCCTTCGTGACGGTCTCCGAGAGCACCAGAACCATCTCCTCCCCGCCCCATCGGGCCACGACGTCCTCCCGCCGACTCTCGTACTGGAGGACTCTGGCCAGCACCCCGAGGGCGTCATCACCGGCGTCGTGCCCGAAGCGATCATTGAAGCCCTTGAAATGGTCGACATCGATGAAGACCACGGTGAACGTCTTGTCGCTGCGCGCCGACCGCGAAATCTCGATCGCGACGCGTTCGTCGAAGTACGCGCGGTTGCCGAGGCCTGTGAGGTGATCCGTGCTGGCCGCGCGCACGAGGCGACGCGCCTGCACGCCGATGCCGACCGCGAGCGCCGTCGTCACCAGCATCAGGATGAGTCGGCCGAGCTGCACGACCCAGCTGAACTGGCCGTACGCAGGGGAGGTGCCCGACGGCGACATGACATCCCATCGACTCGTGACCCACAGGAGAATCATCAGGTACTGCGCGACCGCCAGGACGCCGGTGCTCAGCGACACGCGCAGGTCGAGACGCAGGCTGGTGCCGAGGATCGCCAGCAGGTAGACGTCCCAGACGACCATGCTGTTGACGGCCACGTGCGGGCGTCCGATCAGGGCGAAGGTGATCAGGAGCGTGCTCACGATGGTGACGTCGAAGCCGCTCGTCACGTATGCGATAGCGTAGATCCGTCCTCGCCTGCCCACGACCCAGAGAATCACGGTAGAGAATCCGATCGCGAGCGACGCGCCAGCCAGGGCGACCCATACCTCTTTCGGCACTTCGTCGGTGGACGATGCGACGACGATGGGTACGAGCCAGAGCACGCAGTAGAAGATGAGGCGGATCTTGGCGACCAGCCTCTCGCCCCCCGCACTGGCTTCTATCAGGGCCTCGTCCGCGGGGGCGAGGGCAGCGCTGAGGGTTGACCAGAGTCAGCGCATCGATGCCCATGCTACGCGTGCGTATGGCCTCAGCGGGGTCGACCCGCCGGAGGGCGCTGGCATACGCAAAGGGGCGCCGCGGGCTTGGCCTTCTTGCGGCTACCCCCCGGCGGTGCCTGCTCGATGCTCGGTGAGCAGAGCTGTGCGCGACAGCCCGGCTCCTTTCTTCAGCAGCAGCGAGTGCCGAGGCGAACGGAGTGTCAGCTAGGAGTCTGCGCGGCAGGAACGAAATCGGGTGAATGAGCGTTTTTGAAGTTGGGGGTCTCCATTTAACCGGAGGAGTCCAGGTTGGCAGTTCTCCACGGGCGGTTCGCTGGAGAGCGCTCCAGGCTCGGCGGGTGCCCGCGCGCCTGCGGCTGCGAGGGCGGCACTGCCCGGGGCCGCTGGGTGGCGATGAGGTCCTGGTAGCGCACCGGGTCGTGGGCGACGGCGAGCTCGAGCACTCGGTAGAACACCATCCCGCGGCTGCGGGAGGTGCGGCGGTTGAAGCGGAACGCGAACTCATTCAGGTAGCTGGCCAGGTGCGCGTCGTTCACCGAGCCCTGGTGGGTACCCAGCAACCACCGCTTGGCTAGCGAGGCGACCCGGTGCACTGCGGGCAGTAGCTCGCCGGGATCCTCCCCGCGGGTTCGGGCGGCCCGCTGGCTGCGCCGGTCGTGGACGTAGCCGAGCTTCTCCAGTCCGCGGTAGCCCTGCCAGCCGTCGGTGACGACCCTCGCGCCCGGCTCGACGTGAGCCGTTACAAAGGCGTGCAACGAGGCGGCCGACGCATCGGTCAGCGGCAGCATCCGGCACCGTCCGAATCCTCTCGGCTCCCGGACCTCCACCGCGATCCCGGTCAAAACCTTCTTGCCTTTGGCCCGGCCGCCGCGCAGCCCCGCCTCCTCACCGCCGATGTAGGTCTCATCTACCTGTACCATCCCGGCCAGCCGGTCCCGGCCCGGGCGCACCAGCACCGACCTCAGCCGATGGAGCATCGCCCACGCGGTCTGGTAGGAGCCGATCTCCAGCGTCCGCTTCAGGCTCAGCGCCGAGATCCCGTCCTTGCCGGTGGCGAACAGCCAGCAGGCGGTGAACCAAACCGTTAGCGGCGTGCGCGTCCGGTCAAAGATCGTGCCCGCTGTCACCGACGTACGGCCGCCGCACCCTGAGCACATGAAGCGACCGTCGCCCAGCCGCCAGCCCCCATCATGGCCGCAGTCCAAGCAGGCGAAGCTGGCGGGCCACCGCAGCCACTCCAGGCAGTCCGCATCGGTCCGGAACCAGGCCTGGAACTCGCCCACGGACCGCGGATAGTGCGTGCCAGCACGAGGGTAATCCACCGGCTCAGTTTACACCGGTTAAATGGATACCCCCGTTTGAAGTTATGGGAACGAGTTTCCGTCCGTACAGTCCTGACCGATCGAGTTTGTTTCCGTCGAATCCACGAGACTGGCTTCCGGAGGGTCATCTTTCGTTTTTCATCTCGGATACGGTGGAGGCGATGGATGTGCGTGCTTTCTACGAGCGCTACGAGGGCGATGGACGTCGGAACCGACGATTCGATCCTCGAATGATGCTGAAGGTTCTGATCTACGGCTATGCGACAGGGACGTTTTCGTCTCGTGGGATCGCGAAGAAGCTGGAAGAGGATGTCGCATACCGTTATTTGAGCGGAGGCAATTTCCCGGCACACCGGACGATCAGTGATTTCCGTTGTGACCATTTGTCGCAGTTTCGATCTGTATTCGTCCAAGTCGTGCGTCTGGCTCAAGAAGTGGGTTTGGTCAAGCTTGGGACGTTGATTCTGGATGGAACGAAGGTCAAGGCGAATGCCAGCAAGCACAAGGCGATGAGCTACGAGCGTATGAAGAAAACGGAGAAACAGCTCCGTCGAGAGATTCGGGCTATCACCGCTCTTGCGAAACAAGAAGATGCTGCGGAAGACGTCGAGTTTGGTCCTGATTTTCGTGGCGACGAACTGCCAGAAGAGCTGGCGCGCCGAGATTCACGGCTCAAGAAAATCCAAGCAGCGAAGGCACGTCTGGAGGCCCGTCAGAAGGAAGAAGATCAGCAGGCCGGACGTCGGCCAGGGGATGACAAGGAATCGAAGCGAGGGCCAAAGTTCAAAAGGAGATTTGGCGTACCTCCGGACAAGAAGCAGGACAACTTCACCGATTCCGAAAGCCGCATCATGAAGGATTCGAGTGGCTACCAGCAGTGCTTCAATGCCCAAGCCGCCGTCGACGAGAAATCGCAGCTGATCGTTGCGACCGGGTTGACCAACAACGCTGCGGATGTCGGTCAGCTCGAGCCGATGCTGAAAACGGCTCAAGCCAACACCGGTGAGAAGCCCAAGCGTGCCCTGGCCGATGCCGGCTACCGTTCCGAAAAGAACCTATCTTGAGCTTCGCCTTCATGCGGAGCGTCGCTTCGAGCTTCGAATTCGACGTTGGTGGAGAGTCTTTCTTTTCTCTCCCCAGAGCCACGAAACCGTCGATTCCGGTACGTTCCAAGACGAAACGTGGTCGCAAGTGGTACAAGCGGCGCAAACTCGGCGAACCGCCATTCGGATGGATCAAGGCTGTGCTTGGTTTCCAATCCTTCAGCCTTCGAGGGCTTGAGAAAACCAGCGCCGAGTGGAATCTCGTTTGCTTGGCGCTCAACCTCAGGAGACTCAATCAGAAGATGGTCTGGGTATGACCACCACCCGGCCTTGGATCCGCCCGTCCTCCCTCGCGAGCACTCGTCCGCGAGCCCACTACTGCCGTTTAACCCAGGCAAGATGATCTCTCGGGTCACAAGGCACGATGACACACCCGGGCTGAACTACTGCCGCGCAAACTCCTAGCCAGCCGCGGCAACCCGCACAGTCGCGACGAACGGGCGGTACGGAAAAGGGCGCGTAGCTCGGTGAGAAGATTGGTGCGGGCGATGGGACTCGAACCCACACGAGGTTTCCCCCACCAGATCCTAAATCTGGCGCCTATGCCAATTCGGCTACGCCCGCAGACAGAGGATAACCCGCCGGCTCGGCCCGTCGGTCACGCGTTCGACAGAGGAAGCGGCGGCGAGCCGCGGCTAGCGGATGTGGAACTTCGTGCGGGCGATCCGGCCGGCCTTGCGGGTGCAACGGAACCAGGCTGACACGTCGTTCATCGAGACCCAGCGACGCTCTTCCTTGCGGTAGTGCCAGTCCTTGGCGACCTGGTAGAAAACCTGCAGCCCGGGGCCCTCGAGGATGTTGGTGATCTCGTTGTCGTGGTGGTTCTCTTCGTCGTAGTCGGTGATGGCGCGCTGGCCCATCTCAGAGTAGGCCTGATTGAGCTCCTGAAGCATCGCGTCGATCTCGGGATCCAGGTCGCGAACCGTGAGGCCGATTCGACGTGCCTCGCTGCTGGTGATGGGGTACTGGTGAGCGGGGTAGGCCGAGTTGAGCCGTCGGCTGATGCGCTCCATCCTTCGGCGATCCTTCATGTGATAGCCGAGGATCTCGCGGCAGATCATCAGCGAGAGGCTGCTGGCACGATCCAGGGCACCGATCACCAAGGGATGAAGGTACTTGTAGAGCTCCTGGTACGGGTTGACGCCGTCGCGCGGCCGCCCGGGTGTGTCGCGCCAGAGGCGGATGACCCGCTCGACCTCGTCGTTGCTGACGGCGACGAGGCTGTTCGTGTGATCGACGGGCGAAAGGTCGTGCTCGAGAGAGGTGTCGACGGCGGTGAGGTACGAAAGCGGTCCCAACCCGATCGTGTCGGCGCCGAGCGCCAGCATCGTGGCCGCCGACGCGCAGTTGAGCGGCGCCACGACATGCAGGCGTTTCGTATAGGTGCGCAGCAGATGGACGATTCGCAGGGCCGCCATCCCGCTCCCGCCGTCCGATTTGACGAACAGCGTGATCTCGCTCTGGCGACCAATCTTGCGGAGTACCTCGTGCAGCGCCATGACGTCGTTGTCGCAGACCGATCCGCTCGTCGAAGTCCAGTAGGAAAGGAACGTACCGGACGTCCGCCGCCCGATGCGCTTGACCAGCGCCTGCGTCTGGCTGAAGCGCATCGGGGGTGTCTTGATGCGCGCGGTGCGTCGCTGGCGGCCCGGTTTTGCCCTCGATTTCGCCATCGCCGTCACTCTAGCATTGAGGAATCGAACAAAGACCGCTGTCCCTTCGGCTCGGCGAGACATTCGGGGTCGTCGTTGCGAACGTCGTTCACGCGACGGTCCACGCGTTTCACAGTCATCTCCTCCGCGGTGTAGGGGACGAGCAGGGAAACGAGCGGGCTCAGGTCTCGCCGGTCGTTGTCCAGCCACAGCTCCAGAGCTGCGGCCGGCAGCAACACCGGCATCCGATCGTGGATACGGCTCATCAGCTCGTTGGCCTGCGTCGTCAGCACGGCGCAGGAGGCTGACGTGCCCGACCCCTCCGGGTCACCAGGCTCCCAGATGGCCGCCATTGCGAAGGGCGCTTCGGAAGCCAGCCGGATGTGGAAGGGCTGCTTCAGGCGGCCCTCCTGCTGCCATTCGAAGAAGCCGTCGGCAGGGACGACGCAGCGGCGATAGCGAAATGCCGACCGGAAGGCAGGGCGCTCGCCCACGGTTTCCGACCGGGCGTTGATCAGGGGAGGCGCGCCCCGGGCCGGCGTGACTCCCCGGGGGATCAATCCCCAGCGACGCTCTTCGAGGACCCGGCGACCGTCTCGATGGCGTCGCCGCACGATGGAGATCGGTTGAGTCGGCGCGATGTTGTAGCGGGGGCGCAGCTCCGGTGTCTCGTCGAGCCCGAACGCCTCGGCGACCAGCTCGCCGGCGGTCGTGAAGGTGAAGCGACCGCACATCTGACTCGATTGTAGTCGCGTCGACGCCGGCCCGCACGAAGACGAACGCCCCGTCTCCGGACCGCGCTTGTCTTCTTGGAAGTCGCGGGCTAGCCGAGCGGCGTCACGTTGGAAGCGCGCGGGCCCTTGGGGCTGTCGACGACCTCGAATTGGACGCGATCGCCCTCGTTCAGGGTACGGAACCCCTCGACTTTGATCTCGGAATGGTGCACGAAAACGTCCGGGCCACCTTCACGGGAGAGAAATCCAAACCCCTTCGACTCGTTGAACCACTTCACGGTGCCTTCGATCATGACCGCGCAGGCCTCCTTGCCCAGTGCCCAGCGTTCCCGTCACCTGCCCGTCCACTAGCGAGACCGCCCACCGCGGGCCTCTCGACGGCAAAGCAACGTCTCACCTAGTGCCGAACGGACTTTTTCAAGAAGGTCTTGGGAAGTCAAGGCAATATCGAGCCTCGTGGCGTGCGTCGGAAGCCACGCTGCTGCCCGCGGGGCAGGCCCACGTTGCATTCCCGGTCGGCCTGGGGGGAGCCTCGCTAGAATGCCCGCACCGACAATGGCCAACGACGCGACGACGAACGATTTCGAGCTCAGCCGGCGCGAGCGCGAGACGCGGAACGAAACCCGAATCGCCGCCATCCTCGGGACCGCGACGGCACTCGCGGTGATCGGGCAGGTGGTCGTGCGGGCCACGCCCGAGGCTCCGGTCCGTCCGGGGGTGGTCCAGATCGGCGTGGGAGTGGCGATCGTCGTCGGATGTGCAGCTCTGTATGCGTACCTGCGGGCCAACCCGCCCTACGCGGCCTGGCGAAGCTCTCTCGTCGGCTTGTTTCACCTGGTGGCTTTCGGCTCCATGGCGATCGCGAGCCGGAGTCTGGGAGACCCGACGCTGTCGCTGCTGGTCCCGGTCCCGATGTTCGCGCTAACGGTGGTCCTCGGCGGATTGCGCTACAAGCCCCAAGACGTCGTCGCCCTCGGCGCGGCCGGGATCGTCGTCCATCTGGTCCTCGTCGCAACGGCTCCCGCGAACCCGGCACGGCTTCCGGTCGCCGCGATCGGCATCGTCCTGCTTGCGGCGACGACCGCGGCGGCGGCCCATGGGGTGCGCACGCTGGTCGAGTTGCACGGGGAGTCCGTCGCGAAGGACAGGCTGCGACGTTTCTTTGCCCCGGAAGTGGTCACGCAGATCGAGATGGCGCCGGGCGTCCATCTCGGAGCCGTCGAACGGGACGTCACGATCCTGTTCTCAGACATCAGCGGCTTCACCAAGATGTCGGCAACGATGGCGCCGCAAGAGGTCGTCGCGCTGCTCAACGACTACTTCCCGACGATGGTGGACATCGTGTTCCGGCACGGAGGGACGCTCGAGAAGTACATCGGGGACGCGCTGCTGGCGATCTGGGGCGCACCGGTGTCGATGGACGACCATGCCGATCGAGCGCTGCGGGCCGCGATTGACATGCAGCGCGCGCTCGGAGACATCAATGCCCGCTTCAAGCGCGACGGTGGGCGCGAGATCGACATCCACATCGGGCTCAACTCGGGACGCGTCGCCGCCGGGCATATCGGAGCCGAGAACTACATCCAGTACGCGTGTATCGGCGACACGACGAACGTCTCGGCTCGCATCTGCAGCGCAGCCGAAGCCGGAGAGATCGTCATCTCACGAGCCAGTCGAGATGCGTTGGTCGCGCCGAGCGATTTCTCGCTCGCCGACCGGCCCCGCGTTCACGCAAAGGGCAAGGACGAACCGCTGGAGGTCTACGAAGTCGCGTGGCGGTAGATGCCAAGCAGGCGACCCTCGAGCCGAACCTCGGGGGCTCTCGTCCTGCGGCCTGAAGCGCGAAGGCAACACACCCGGCCGGACCTGTCGGCGAGTAGCTGAGAGGGATCCGGTGACGGAAGTGCTGGTCTGAAGACGCTGGGCGGAGACGGTCCGGCTCCCCGCACCGGCGTCGAAGCGACGAGCCGCCTCGGCGTGCTTCGCCTCGCGTGGCCGATCGTCGTCGCGAACTCCGCGGTGCCGCTCCTCGGATTCGTGGACACCGCCGTCATCGGCAACACGGGCACCGTGGTGGCGCTCGGCGGGATCGCCCTCGGGGCGCTCGTCTTCAGCTTCGTGTACTGGAGCTTCGGCTTCCTGCGCATGGGCACGACCGGTTTCACGGCGCAGGCTTCGGGCGCTGGCGACGAAGCCGAGGTGCGGGCGACGCTCGTACGCGCGATCCTCCTCGCGACGGGAATCGGTGTCGCCCTGGTGATCCTTCAGCGACCCATCGCTTGGGTCGCTCTCGCGTTGCTGGGGGCATCGGCCGACGTCGAGTCGCTCACCCGAGCGTATTTCGACATTCGCATCTGGGGTGCGCCGGCGAGCCTTGCGACCTTCGCGATCCTCGGCTCGTTCGTGGGGCTCGGACGGACGGATCGCGTGCTGGCGACTCAGCTTCTCCTGAACGGCCTCAACATTGCGCTCGACGTCCTCTTCGCCGGGGTGCTGGGGTGGGGCGTGCAGGGAATCGCCCTCGGCACGGTGATCGCCGAGTGGACGACGCTCGTCGTCGCTCTTGCGCTCGTCCACGCGATTCTCCGCGCGAGCCATTCGGACGCGGAGCCATTCTGGCCATGGCCGCGGATCCTCGACAGGGCGAAGGTCGTCCGCACGCTCGGAGCGAACGCCGACATCATGGTGCGCACGTTCTTCCTGCTGCTCGGCTTCGCCTGGTTCACGGATCGGGGCTCGCAGTTCGGTGACGTGACGCTGGCGGCCAACCATGTCCTTCTTCAGCTCATCACGTTGAGCGCATATCTGCTGGACGGCTACGCTCACGCGACGGAGGTGCTCGTCGGTCGGGCGATTGGAACCCGGGCGCGGCAGACGTTCGACGGGGCGGTTCGCTCGGCGACCCAGCTCGCTGCGCTCACGGGGGTGATCCTTGCCGGCGTGGTCTTGCTGCTCGGACCGCGGGCGGTGTCCGCGATGACCGATCTGGAGGAGGTTCGGCGAACTGCCGCAGCTTTCCTCCCGTACGCCGCGATCTACGTGCTCGTCTCCTTCGCGGCCTTCCAGCTCGACGGGATCTTCATCGGGGCGACGTGGACGCGTGACATGCGCAACGCGAGCATCCTGTCGTTTGCGGCGTTCCTCCTGGCATCGCTCTTGTTGATTCCCCGAGCGGAGAACCTCGGGCTCTGGGTCGCGTTCGTCCTCTATGTGGTCGTGCGCGGGATCAGCCTGGCTGCGCGCTTCCCGGCGCTGCGGAGCGGGGCGGTCGGGGACGGCTGACCGCGCTACTTCAGCGGGGGAAGGTCAGAAGACGGCGCTGCGGTTCAGCTCCGGAGGGATCTTGTCCTTGATCTGCTCGTGCAACTCCGGCAGGCGAGACCAGTGCACGCCCTGCCTGAAGTGATGCGCGGTGTGGTAGCCGAGATTCCCCGTGAACAGGTTGTACCAGGAGTTGACGTTGTTGCGCGAGGCGTGGAAGGGGTCGTCCGTATCCAGGCCGCTGTGATGGACGTAGGTGGCCCACGAGGTGAGGATCAGGCCGGAAATCATGGGTAGGACGAACAGGAACAGTGCCGGCAGGGGACGGTACCAGACCAGCAGGCCGACGAAGGCGAAGGTGAGGGAGGTGAAGGTGAGGAAAGTCCGCTGGACTTTGGGATGGCCCCTCCCGACCTGGTAGGCGCGATAGAAAGATGTTCCCGCGACAGTCAGCGCGTACTCGAATTCGCCCATCACAGCGCCGTCTTTGCGCCGCCACTGGCTCTCGTCCTGCGTCTGGTCGAGGTAGTTCCGATGGTGGCCGAGCACGTGATGCAAAAGCCACAGATGCGTCGTGGCACCGGTGTGGAGGGCGTAGCTCACCTCGAGCAAATGGTTCAAGAGGTTGGAGCCGAACGTGAAGACGTGTTGGTGGTGATGGTTCCACGCGCAGGCCTTGCCCTTGGGAACGATCATCACGGCCCAGTACAAGGCCAATACCCAGGCCTCACGTACAGCGAAATAGAGCACGAAGTCCAGCGCCGTGAGGAGCGTGAGAACGAGGACCGGAATCTTGTCTTCGTGGTATCTGAACACTGGCGCCATGCCCCTTACTCGAATGCAGAGAGACGCAACCGTCCCAGCGCGCTCACTGGTTGGAGGGAGAGCGCTTCCGTGGCTGCTGCTCGCGGAAGTTCTGGACGTTTCAGTCGGAAATTGGTCGAGACTGGCGGATCGAGGACCCCTGGAGGCGCAGCCTCTACCAAGCTAGAAGGCAAGCGTCGCGAATCTTAACCTCGGGAAGGCGCGATTTCGACAAGGCCCGGTCACGGCAGGGGCGAGGCTGGACAGTAAAAGGGGCCGCTCGAAAGCGGCCCCTACATCCCGTTTCTTTCTCATTCCTTTGCGTTGCAAGCCGTTCCGTTCCGCTTCGCGCGTTCCGTCCGGTTGTCAACGTGGCCGGGATGCACTTCAAAATTACCTCGCGCAGTGCATCGCGTCAAGAAAAACCGTCGAGCAACTGGCGATTTCAACTGTGGTACTGGAGAGGTCCCAGACGCGAGAATTTCGGTTCGTGTCGGGCCGGTCGAGTGCTACTCTCGGGCTGTTCGAGCGGTGGCGCCCAACCCCCGATCCACCCGACGCCGCCCTCCTGACTCACGTCCCAACGTACTGGCCTTGGTCGCGGTTGTCGGGGTGCAGGACGACCACCGAGGTTGCTGGATCATGCCGGACGGAAACAACTTGCCACGATCGGGAGCGAGGTGGCGATGGCGTCGCCAAGCTGGTCTCGGTGTTGCCTTGCTGATCTCGGTCAGTTGTTCGCAAAGCATGGAGCCGCCCGTGCGGCCTAGCGAGGGGCCTGGCGGTTCTGCCTCGAGCTCTGGAGCGGGGAGCACGCAATCCAGTGACGAACCCCTTCCCCTCGCTTCCCTGGACGCCCCCTGTGGAGATCTGACAGGCGCTAAGGTCCTCAGCTTCGTGCAGCCCGAGTATCGGGGGACGTTGGGCGCGCGCGGGATCTATCCGACAACCGGCCTGACGGTCCGCGTGGCCTACCGGGGCGGCGAGATTCTCTGCCATCCGGGCAGGGGCGCGGCGCCAGGCACACGCGGGCCGGACACTCTGCCGTGGGTGTCGGTCGTTGTCGAGGTCGAGTTCTCCAGCGCGGACGGAGCGTTCGACGAGATCTTCTCTACCGAGCTCACCGGTGGCTGGAACGACGCACACATCTCGTATCTCACCGAGGCATTCGGGCTCGCCGGCAGCTTCGATCCGGCCCTCCCCGACCACCGAAACGTGAAGGTCAGCTTCGTCGGAACTTTTGTTCACTCCGAGATGTCTGGGAGCATCTCGAAGGGTGGTCAAAGTCCCGGCAAGGTGGCGGAGACGATACCGGTTGCCTATTGGCAGAGCGAGATCTGAGCCTGCGCTCGACATTCTGGTTCGAAAAGCGAAGAGGCGTGATCGGTAGCTAGAGCTACCGATCGTCGGCCACGGGTCGTTTCATGCAGGCAGGAGGGCGATGCATATGTGGGGTATGGCGCTCAAACTCGTCGTCGCGTTTTCCGGAGGCGTAGCGGCTGCACTTCAGGCCACGATGGCCAGTCTCATGGGGCAGCGCGTCGGCTCGATGGCCAGCGTTTTCATCATCCATGTCGGGGGCACGCTCCTCGCGGCCGCCCTGCTGCTCGTTCAGGGTGGTGGGAACATCGCGGAGTGGCGCTCGGTGCCCTGGTACGCGCTCGGGGCCGGCACGCTGGGGGTCGGCATACTGGGCGCGATGACGTACGCGATCCCGCGTCTCGGCGTGGGAACGACCATCACGCTCTTCGTGGCGGCTCAGCTCACGGTAGGAGCGATCGTCGACCACTTCGGACTGTTCGGCACCGACGTTCGTTCGTTCGATATCTCGCGCACTCTGGGAGTGACGTCGCTTCTCTTCGGAACGTGGTTGATGGTGCGGTAGGGCGGCCCGCTCGCCAAGCGTTGATTCGGGGAGCGAGACGGGAGCGCCAGGTCCCGGACCACGGGAGAAAGGTTGATTGAGCTTGAGGCCAGCCCAGAGGTCGTTCGCAATCGCGCCGGAGAGATTGGCCCGTAGACCTGGCCACGATCGTCTAAAGGTCGGCTACGACGGGCAAGCCCAAGGGCGCGATGTTGACCCACGGCCACGCTTCGTTGCTTTTGACCCAGGTTGCCTAGTTCGACGACCTCGTCCGGGATAGACGCGAGCTATCGGAAACGCGTAGGCCTCGAGGTGGGTTGGAGGGTGCCCGAGGAGCTGGACACGAAGATGGCTGAGGCGGTCCCAGTAGCCGACTACGGTGACTTTCCTGTCAGGCTGAAGTTACGGTCTGCCGCTGGCGCGGGAAGAGCCACACGAAGAGGCGCAGCGCGGCGCTCCCGACGAATGCGACGACGGCGAATGCGTGCAGAGCGTCCCAGCCGCGACTCGGGTCCGGCACGAACGTGAAAGCGAAGATGAACCACACGTACCAGGCACCGGTGCGGTGGAGGCGCCGCCAGTTGACGCTGCCCAGCGCTTGGACAGCGGCGTCGAAGGACGTCAGGCCCATCGCAAAGAAGAACACGAACCCGAGTCCGCCGAAGACGAGGGTCACGGCGTCCGGCACGTACGACTCGGGCCAGCCGACCGTCAGCCTCACGATCGCACAAAGGTGGACAACGTGAGACAGCGCCGCTGTGACTCCAACGTAGCGCCGATTTCGCAGCAGCCAGGCGCTCGCTTCGCTGCGCCAGATTTGGTGAAGCGCCCGGACTGCGAAGGCGAGTAGGAATAAGAGGGCGGACGAACGCGCCGTCGCGCGAATCAACATGCGCACGCCCTCCTCGTCGGTTCCCGCCGTGGCGCTCATCGAGAGAACCAAGACGAAGAGAAGCCCTGTGAGCGACCAGCCGTGAAGCCGCATGCCGATGATCAGCCGATGTGGCGAGTCGCCCGTCGACAGGACGCCGCTCGCCCTTCCCTTGCTGTCACGCGGGATCCGAACCAAGGGTCGGCACACTCACCATTTGCGCACCGTCGCTACTCGAGGGGCTGTAAGTTGGTGACCCGCCGGGGACTCGAACCCCAAACCTAGAGATTAAGAGTACGTCGCAGTGGCCTGCCCGAGCACCTGAATCGAGGCAGGAAGCGGACTTAGACCGAAGTCAAGATGGACTGAGAGGGCTGCTGCCGGGCCTCGTGTGGACACGATGTGGACAGCGGGATGCGGATCTGCCGTGCGAGGATCCAGAGGCCGCCCTGGCTCTCTGGCCGGACGAAGCGGTCGATGATGCCCTGCGCCTCGACCTGACGTCGCGTCCGGCCGCGGCGGCTGAGGTGCGGTGCCTCCGGTGACAGCAGGACGTGCCAGCCCGGCCGAGTGGCGAGCCCTCGCGGCTCGAGGTCCATGTCGGCGGTCAGCCACTCGTCGAGGGGCCGCACACGACGACGCTCGACGAACAGTGGTCCCAGCGATCCGGCCCGCCGGACGCGAAAGAGCTTGTAGCCAGTGAGTGCCATACTCAGGGTCTAACAAATCGACGTAAGTAGCGCCAGATGTTATGTTAGACTCCGACGAAGATGGGCGCCCAAGTTCTCGCGAGCGGTCCGTCCGTAGCGGACGGGATCGTCAACTGGAAGATGCACACGGGGCAGGCGGCCATCATGCAGTCGCCGCACCGGGTGAAGGTGATCCCCGCAGGCCGGCGCTGGGGCAAGTCCGAGGGCATGTCGATGTGGCTCGGGGCCGGGATGGCCGACGACGCCATGAAGGGGATGCCGGCGATCAGCTGGCTCGTGATGCCGACGTTCCGGCTCACCCGCGTCGTGTGGCGGAAGCTGATGAAGGTGTTGCCGCACGACTGGATCACCGGGGTGTACGGCTCAGAGCGGATGCCCGACTCGATCGACATCATGGGGACGTCGAAGCTGGAGTTCTTCAGCGCCGAGGCACCGCAGCGGATGGTCGGGGAAGGCATCAAGCGGGTCTGTATCGACGAGTGCGGCACGGTGCCGGAGATCGTCTGGACCGAATCGATCCAGCCGACGCTGATTGACCACAGGGGGGATGCGTGGCTCGGTGGTACGCCGAAGGGGCGGACGTGGTTCTACCGGATGTGGCTGCGGGGGAAAGACCCGGAGGACAAAGACGTCGGGGCGTTCGGTGGTCCGTCGTGGATGAATCCGTGGATCGACAAGGAGGAAGCGCAGCGGCTGCGCTTCACGATGTCGGAGCGGACGTACCGGCAGGAGATCCTGGCGCAGTTCCTCGAGGACGAGGGTGCGGTGTTCCGCCGTGTCCGGGCCTGCGTGAGGAACGAGGACCAGCCGGTCGGTGAGACGGTCTGCTACGGGGTGGACCTCGCGAAGCATGTCGACTTCACCGTGATCATCGGCATGGACGCGCAGGGGAACGTGACGTCGTACGACCGCTTCAACGACGTGTCGTGGAAGTTGCAGAAGGCGAGGATCACCAGCGTCTGCGGCAAAGAGCTGCCGGTGCTGATCGACTCGACGGGGATCGGCGATCCGATCCTCGACGACCTGCAAGCTGATGGGCTGAATGCCCGCGGCTTCAAGATCACGTCGACGACGAAGCCGCAGCTGATCGAGGGGCTGATCATCGCTATCGAGGAGCAGCGGGTGTCGTATCCGATGTGGGACGTTCTGATCAACGAGCTGGAGTCCTATGAGTTCGAGGTGTCGGACTACTCGGGGTACATCAAGTATGCCGCCCCGGAAGGAATGCACGACGACACGGTGATCGCGCTGGCCCTGGCCTGGGAGTACGCAGGCCGGTACGGCCAGACGGGCATCACGATCTGACGTGCGGAGGACGGCTCGATGATTGAACTGTTTCGGAAGCTGGTAGGTGGGTCCGCGGTGGTCGCCCGATCGTTCCCGGCATGGAAAGCCGCGGAGCCGTTGCCGAAGCCGCACGACTTCAAGAAGTTCGCGGAGGAGGGCTACCGCAAGAACGTCGTGATCTACACGTGCGTGCGGACGCTCGCCGACTGTGTCGCGAAGGCGCCGCCGGTCGTGAAGACGGACCCGGACGGGACCATCGTCGAGAAGGGGCCGATGGTGGACCTGCTGTGGGAGCCGAACCCGACCGACACGCGGTTCTCGCTGATCGAGCGGCTCGTGACGCACCTGAACGTGACTGGGAACGCCTACGTCTGGAAGCGTCGCGACAAGGGCGGCAGGATTCGAGAGCTGTACGGCCTGCGGCCCGACCGTGTGTCGATCAAGGTCAACGCCAAGGGGGAGATCGAGGGCTACTTCCTGAAGGTGGATGACTCGGACAGGGGGAAGCTGCTGCCGGCCGACGACGTGATCCACATGCTGCTGCCCGACCCGAGCGACGACTTCTACGGCCTGTCGCCGATCGCGGTGATGGCGAGGTACGGGGATCTCGACACGCAGAGTGCCGACTACCTGCGAGCGTTCTTCCTGAACGGTGGTGCGCCGGCCGGACTGCTTAAGCTGAAGAACCGTGCCCCGATCGCCGAGAGGAACCGCATCCAGGCGGCGTGGAAGGAGATGTACGGCACGCACACCGGCTGGCACGACATCGCGGTCCTCGATGCCGAGGCCGAGTATGAGGAGCTGGGGTCGAGGCCCGAGAAGCTGGCGATGTCGTCGATCTTCAACGTAACGGAGTCGCGGATCTGTTCTGCGTTCGGGGTTCCGCCGATCGTCGTACAGGTGATGGTGGGGCTTGAGAACAACGTATGGGGCAACTACCGCGAGGCCGTGAAGTCGATGTGGAACGAGACGGTCATCCCGCAGTACGACCGGATCGGGGATGCGCTGACTCGTGGGCTGGTGGACGACGATGCCTCGGGGGGCGGGCTCGGCCAGGACGTCGAGATCGCGTTCGACTACAGCAAGGTCGATGCGTTACGGGAGGATCAGGATTCGAGGCGGACGTTCGCGCTCGACGGCTGGGAGAAGGGGCTGATGACGTTGAACGAGGCCCGCAAGCAGGCCGGCCTGGAGCCGGTCACGGATTCGGAGGGCGACGAGCGGAAGAAGGCGCCCGACCCGGTCGCGCCCGGTCCGTTCGATGCGAAGACGGGCAAGCGGCTCGCCGAGCCTGGGGCAGAGAAGCCGAAGAAGAAGCCCGGCAAGCTGGAGTTCCCCGGCCCAAAAGGGCAGGGGCTGCTTGAGGAATCGAGTGGCCCTGGCGAGGAGCTAAGAGGCAAGACGGACGAGCCCCTGTGGCAGGCGTTCCGGGGGCTGATCGCCAGCCGCGAGAAGCGGATGGAGGGACGGTTCGTCCGTCTCATAGCTGAAGCCAGGAAGGCGCTGAACCTATCTGCGGTGGCTCGCAGCATCAAGGGTGGCGACGTCGAGAAGGCGATGGAGCTCGACGTGACGTTGCGGTCGCTCGGCATCATGTTCGGGAAGTCGATCGCGGATGCGTATGCCGGCGGTGGAGACACGGCGGGGCGGCATCTGTCGGCGTTGATGAAGCTCGAGTCCGATGGACCGGATGAGATGTTCGACAGCTTCGTCTTCGACGAGACGGACCCGAGGGCGGCGAAGTGGATCGCGGACCAGAAGAAGATCCTGGCGACCAGTGTCGGGATCCAGTCGCGTGAGGCGATCAGCGTCATCCTGCAGCAGTCGTTCACGGACGGGGTGGCGCCACTTGCCACCGCCAAGCGGCTGCGGCAGCACCTGGGGCTGACGGCGGGTGACTCGCAGGCGTTGCTGACGATGGAGAAGAAGCTGACCGCCAGGGGTCTGCCGGTGCTGGAGATCCAGCGGCAGTTGGCTGAACGCAGCTCGAAGATGGTCCGCCGGAGAGCGGTGGCGATCGCGAGGACGGAGATCGTCACGGCGGTGCATGAGGGCCAGCGGGAGCTGTACATGCAGGCCGTCGACCACGGTCTGTTGAACCCCAAGGTGACGGTGAGGGAGTGGATCGTGACGCTGGACGATCTGCTGTGCCCGATCTGCATCCCGTTCGACGGGACGACGGCGACGATCAGCGGTCAGTTTCCCGGCGGGTACGGTGGCCCGCCCGCGCACCCGCTGTGTCGTTGCACGGTAGCAATCCGGCCGTTCGGAAAGCCGAAGACAGAGGTCAAGCGGACGACGAGGAACCCGAGAGGGGTTTGATGGCGAAGAAGAAGAAGCTCGCGGACTTCGCGGCTGCCCACAAGCCGTCGAAGAAGGGGCCGACGTGTTGGGCCTGTTCGATCCCCGAGGCGAAGGAGCTCGCCGAAGGTCGCAAGCGAGGTTTGCCGGTCGTGACGATGCGGCGCTGGCTGATCGAGGACTGCGGCTACACAAGCAGCGAGGCGACGTACAACAAGCTGCGGGACCATTTCGTGAAGGAGCACCATGAGCAAGCCGAAGTCGTCTCTGACTGAGTTCGCTGCGTCGACCGACCTGAAGGCGGCGTACTCGACCGCCTTGCGGAAGATCGACGAGATGAAGCGTGGCCGTGCCGACGTCATCGAGGCGGTCTACGACGCGACGAAGGATGCGATCCAGTCGCTGGACATCCCGCCCGTCCCGCGTCCGAAGCTGAAGCATGTCAAGGGGACACCGGAGGTGGCGATCGCGATGCTGTCGGACTGGCAGCTCGCGAAGGTGACGCCGACGTACAACAGCGAGGTGTGTGCCGAGCGGATCGACAAGTACGCCGACAAGCTCGAGCAGCTGGTCGGTATCCAGCGGATGGCGTATCCGGTGAAGGAGCTGAGGATCTACCTGCTGGGCGACATCGTCGAGGGCGAGATGATCTTCCCGGGGCAGGCGCATCGGATCGATGCGTCGTTGAATCGGCAGGTGATGATGGGGTCGCAGATCATCGCCCGGTTCGTGCGGCGGATGCTGGCGTTCTTCGAGACGGTGAAGGTTGTCGGGGTGTGTGGCAACCACGGTGCCGTAGGTGGTCCCGTCCGTCGTGAGCATCGTCCCGAGACGAACATGGACATGCTGACGTACTGGACGGCCGAGCAGATCGTGAGGCAAGACCCGGCCGCGTGGAAGCGTTGTACGTGGATGAAGACGGTGAGGACCGGGGAGCGGCTGTGGTACGCGGTTGACCGGATCGGGGAGAAGCGGTTCTTCCTGATCCACGGCGACCAGATCCGCGGCCAGCTGGGGTTCCCGTGGTACGGCCTGGGGAAGAGTGTCCACGGCTGGAAGAACGGCGGGGTGCCCGAGGACTTCGAGTACGTGATGCACGGGCACTTCCACACGCCGAACTGCACGCCGATCGGGACGGTGATGACGTGGTGCAACGGCTCGACCGAGTCGTACAACACGTATGCGATGGAGCAGCTCAAGACGAGTGGTCGACCGATGCAGTGGCTGCTGTTCTGTCATCCGAAGAACGGGGTGACGGCCGAGTACAAGGTGTGGCTCGATGACCGTTGGCCGAAAGAGGAGGCCGCGTGAGGGCTGTCGGACTGCCGAAGACAGTCAGGTTGCCGGGTGGGTACGTTGTCAAGGTCAAGCTCGTGTCGGAAGCGAAGATCAGGAGTCTGTACAAGGGCAGCTGCGGCCACTGCGAGCGGGCGAACCCGCACAAGTGGAAGCCGTCGCCGATCGACGCGTATTGGGAGGAAGAGGACATGACGATCTATGTCCGAGACAACGCCTCGAAGAAGGACACCGTGTGGTTCTTCAAGCACGAGCTGCTGCACGCGACGTGGGACTGGATGGAGCGGCGGTACGAGGCATGAACTGAGAAGCACCATGAATGGAGACAGCATTGACAGAAGAGACGAACGTCCTGATGGAGGCCCTGGAGCTGACATCGAACGACCGCAACAAGCAGTACGGGCATCCGCTCGACCATTTTGGCCGCACCGCCGCCGGCCTGAACGCTCGCTTCATGAGCGGCACGGACCCGCTGTTCCGACGTCCGATGACGGAGGAGGAGTGGGGCCGAATGATCGCGATCGACAAGCTGGTGGGTCGCGGCGAGGACACGAAGCACACCAAGCGGGACACGCTGGTAGACGTTCCTGGCTACTGCCGGACGATCGAGATGTGCCAGCAGGAAGCCGAACGAAGAGCCGAAGTCAAAGACTGAGACAGGGGTTCATATAGGGGTTGACTGTGGGTCTGGCTTTGGTATCGTCGGGAGGTAGAAGATGAAGCCTTGGACTGAGGAATTCGCCGTCCCGTTCGAGCTCCAGGCCGCAGATGGAGACGAGGGGACGTTTCGCGGCATGGCCGTGATGTTCGGCAGTCTGATCGATGCGTTCGTTCCGACACGGATTAAGCATGGCGCCTTCAAGAAGACGCTGCGCGAGAACGCCAAGAGCGTGAAGATCCTGTTCCATCACGACCGCACGAAGCCGATCGGGGTGCCGATCTCGATGTCCGAGACGGTGGAGGGGCTGGAGCTCCATGCGGAGCTGGGTGGCTCGACGCTGGCGCAGGACGTCCGCCAGGATCTGAAGCCGTTGCCGATCTCGGGGCGAGCAGTGCTCGACTCCCTGTCGATCGGGTTCGATCCCATGAAGTCCGAGATGCTCGTCGAGGAGCTGCCGGTCAGCAAGGGGTCGCGCAAGCTGGAGAAAGTGCAGGTTCGGCATCTGTCGGAGATCCGGCTGCATGAAGTATCGGTGGTTACGTGGGGTTCGGACAGCAAGGCGAAGGTGACGCAAGCCTTTTCGCTGCCGTACGCAGACCTTCCGGTGGGGGCGCTCGAGTTGCCGTACGACCTGCTCGGCGCACAGGCCCGACTCGAAGAGTGGACCAACGCCAACCCCGATGAGGTTGCCGAGAAGGCATTTGTACTGCGAGCGCCGGAAGGTCGCTCGATCCAGATCGCGGACGTCATCGACGGCCAGTTGGTCGTTGTCCCACAGATGGTGTTCGCAGCGGCGCAGACGTTGTGCCTGGTCGACGGAGACACAGACCCGGCCGAGTTGCTCGCTTTGCAGGGGCACGTCGGTCGCTACTACGAGAAGTTGGGGCGGGTTGCCCCGTGGGACAGTCGTCGGAGCTTCATGGCTCTGACGTTGGAGTCGTATCTGTCGCGGGAGCTCGACGGCAAGACCGCCGAGACCCTGTCCGACAGCGACCAAGAGGTCATGCGCGAGGCGGCGAACGCGCTGAACACATTCGATTCAGAGTCGAATGAGCCGCCTGCCGATGAGGCCGAGCCCGAAACGCAGGCACTCGACGATGACGATGCAATCGACATCCGTGAGAGGGAGCTGGCGCTCGAATTCGAGAGCTAGTTCCAGCCTGTAGGGAAGGGAAAGACCAATGACCGCAATCACCGCAGAGCTGAAGGCTCTGGTCGAGAAGATGGGCAAGGCGCAAACCGCCGCCCAGGGGTTCATCAAGCTGTCGAAGGAGGAGCCCGGGAAGAAGGCCGAGCACCTCGCCGCATTCGACAAGGCGTTCGAGGAGTTCAAGACCGCCAAGATCGAGACGCAGACGCTCGAGGCGCAGGAAGAGAAGCTCGCCGAGATGCGCGAGTCCGAAGAGGCTCTCGCCGAGATGCCCCCGAAGCCGCGGATCAATGCCCCGGCCGAGCAGGTCGGTGCCGAGAAGATGACCTCGGACGCCGCGAAGGAGCTGCACACGATGGCGGCCGACGCCTACGTGCGCGGCCAGAAAGGCAAGGTGCAGGAGGCGCTCTCGAAGCTGGTGAAGGAAGCCGGCGAAGAGGCGTTCGCGCTGCTGTCCAACGACGGTACGGGGTCGACGTTCCTGATCCCCGATGACTACCGCGCCCAGCTGATCAAGAACGTCGCCGCCGAGGCCGCGTTCCGTTCGGCCGGCGCCAGGGTCATCACGACCAACCGGCAGCAGGTCGTCTGGCCGTCGCTGACGGGGGCCACCGGGTCCGAGATCGACATCAGGACGTCCGGTGTCGCGGGAAGCTGGCGCAAGGAAGGCGAGATCGGGACCGATGCGACCGCGCCGAGCCAACAGAACCAGCCGACGTGGGGCAACGAGCGCATCCCGATCTTCGTGTGGCAGCCGGACGCCATCGTCGTGTCGCCCGAGTTCTTGGACGACAGTGCGATCGACGTGCTGGGCGAGATCACCGACCTGCTCGGTGAGACCCGCGTGTTCGACGAGGACACCGCGTTCACGACCGGCGACGGCGTGGACCGCCCGCACGGCATCACCGGGGCGAACTCGGGGATCCCGACCGTCAACTCCGGCGCTGCCGGGGACGTGACCTACGGTGGCATGGTCGACCTGTACGTCGGCCTGCCCGCGCAGTACCGCAGGAACGCGAAGCTCATGATGACCTCCGCGTTCTACGGCCTGCTCCTGAAGCTCGAGGACACGGCCGGAAACAACATCATCCCGCCGAACAGCGTGCCCGGCACGCTGTGGCAGAAGAAGATCGTCTTCAACGAGTACATGCCGGCCGCGGCGTCCGCCAGCCGGTCCGTCGCGTTCGCCGACTTCCGTCGGCTGTACGTGATCGCCGAGCGCAAGGAGCTGCGGATCTCGCGGCTGAACGAGAAGTGGTTCCCGAACGTGGGCGTGGTCGGCATGACCCGCCTCGGCGGGAAGACGGTCCGGCCCCGCGCCGGACGCATCCTGGTGCTGTCCAGCTAGTAGCTGCCAGCCTGAACGGGCCGCGATGACGGCCTGACTCCCTAAGCCGCAAAGCGTGAGGCGGGGACGGTGTTCCCCGCCCGCGCCTACGCCGAAAAGGAAAGAAGGTAGCTGATGGCACATCGCCAGAATCGTTCCAAGTTCAAGGACGGGTCCGTCGTGTTGCAGGGTCCGATCACCGCCGTCGATGCGGACGGTGTCTCCACGGATCTACAGGGGTACGACTCCTGCCTGTTCGTGGTCGCCGTCGGGGCCGAGGGTGACACGCTCGCCGCCGGTCTGTACATCGCGTTCATCTTCGAGCACGACGACGACGACGGGGCCGGTTCGCCCGCCGGGACGTGGGCGACCGTCGACACGACCGATCTCGTCGGCAGCTCCAAGCTGAATGCCGATGCGGACGGCACGCTGCGCTACGACGCCATCGGAGAGGCTCCGGGTCACGAACTCGTCGCCTACGTCGGCAAGAAGCGCCACGTTCGTTGCCGTGTCGACATCGTCGGCACGCACACGACCGGGACCGAGATCAGCGTCGTCGCGCTGCGCGGTCACAAGCAGCACATCGACCGCTAGTCCTCTGAGGGGGGCGTGAAGACGCCCCCCGCTTTCCTGGAGGAATAGTGGCGACAGAAGACCTGATCACGCTCGCCGAGGCGAAGGGTTGGCTCGGCATCAGCGTGTCGACCTACGACACCAAGCTGACTGCGCTCGTGACCGCTGTGTCTCAGCGGCTCGTGACGTGGTGCGGGACGAACCTCGTCCAGGCGACGGTGACGGACGAGAAGCAGACCGCAGGCTCGTTCGGGGCCGGCGGCGGCCACCGCCATGCGACGCGGGGTGGTCGGAAGCGGATATTCCTCCAGAAGATGCCGATCGTGTCCGTGACGTCGATCGTGGACACGCAGACGGTGCCTGAGTCGATCGATGCGGTGGACTACGTCGTGTGGAACGACGAGGGCATTCTCGATCATGTGTCGGGATGGCCGGTCCCGTTCGACGCGAACACGAAGCATGCGTTCTGGCTGGTGACGTACGTCGCCGGCTACTTCGCCGACACGGCCAGTGTGCCGGAGAACGTGAAGCTGGCGGCTCGGATGCTGCTGGCCCGCTACTACGAGGACGTGACGCCAGGGATTCGGTCGAAGTCGATCGCGACCTTCAGCGTGACGTATGCGAAGCAGACCGGCGAGCTGCCGGAGGAAGTCGTGTCCCTGATGTCGGAGTACCGGAGAGCGATCGTTGGCTAGCCAGAAGTCGGAGACGAACGGACGACCGCAGTATTGGCTCGTTGGCCTGCTGACGGTGGCGACGCTGTTCAACGGGGTGCAGGCGTTCACCGAGAAGCCTGCCGACCGTGTGGACAGGAAGGTCGCGGAGCTCGCGCCACGGGTGACGGCGGCAGGTAACGCGGTCGCGGCCCACGACGCCCGTCTGAACGCCCACGACACGAGGCTGACGACGCTCGAACGCCGGCAGGAGCGGATCGAGAAGCTGCTGCTCGACATCCTGGCCGAGGTGAAGAAGGAGCCGTGAGCCTGATCACGGGCATGAGCCCGTTCACGGTTTCGCTCGCCGCGCCGTCGACCCGGAACGAATGGGGAGTCACCGCCTTCGACACACCTGTTGCGTACCCCGCGATGATCCAGTTCGAGACGCGCCGGACCATCGGCCGCGACGGACGCTCGGTCGAGTCGACGTGTCAGGTCTACATCGACGGGGACGTGACGGTGGATGAGACGTATGAGGTCACGATGCCGTTCGCCCCGCTGACGCCCCCGATCGTTGGGGTGGAGAAGAACGCCGGGGCACGTGGGATCCATCACACCGTCGTGCTGCTGGGTGGCCGATGAGTGTGACGTTGAACGGCTACGAGCGGGTGCTGGCCTGGGTCAAGGGTCGGAGCAGCCAGTACAAGACGCGGCTGTCGGCGCTGGTGTTCCTCGAGGCGCTGGAGATCATGGCCGAGTCCAAGAAGATCGTGCCGGTTATGACCGGCGCCCTGCGTGCCTCGGGGCGGGTCGAGCCTCCTCGCAACCGTGGCGGGGACGTGTCGGTACTGATGAGCTACGGCGGGTCGGCTGCGCCGTACGCCTTCAAGGTGCATGAGGACACGGACGCCCGTCGCAAGCCGGGGCAGCAGGCGAAGTTCCTCGAAGAGCCGGCGAGGAAGCATCTGGCGACGTTCGCGGCCCGCCTGAAGGCGGCATTGAAGGGCTGATGCTGGCATCTGAGATCGCGACCCGACTGGCCGACGCCTCGGTAGGGGTGAAGGGGACGTCGATCTGGATCAACGAGGCGAAGGAGACGGGGGACGGGGTGGTTATCCGGCCGTTCCCGGGTGGTCGTCCGCTGCGGACCGGGGGTCCGAACGGGTCAGCTCCGTCTCTCGACGAGGAGTTGTTCCAGATCATCGCGCTGTCGAGTGACCCGGAGACGGCGTGGACGCTGGCGGCGAGTGCCCGCTCGGCGTTGGACTGGTGGAGTGGCACGCTGGACAGCACGCTGTACCACCTGATCGAGCTGACAGTCAGCCCGGGGAGTCTTGATCCAGACTCGTCGTTGCGCTATCGTGTGGTTGCAAGTTATGCAGCACGTAAGGCACGGAGTTAGGCAATGAGTCTGGACGCCAAGTTGGTGTATCTGGCCCTGCGTGAGGTCGCTCAGGCGCAGCAGGCGCTCACGAACGCCCATGCGGCGCTGCTGGCCGGCCTTGCGGACGCCGAACCCCCCGTCGACGAGAAACCGCGTTGCAAGTGCGGAAGCGACGATCTTGTCACAGCCGTGAGCGGTGGTGGCAAGGTCACGATGTGCCGCTCTTGCGGCGAGCCGGTGGAGGGTTAGATGCCGACGCCAGTACTGATCAAACAGCCGCGCCTGTTCCTGGCGCAGTTCGACATGGGCGACAACCAGACCGAGGCGCAGCTCGAGTTCGGGGTGGAAGAGAAGTCCGCCCTGACGGCGGCGCACGACACGCTGGTGTCGTATCCCGGCCTGATGCGGACCGGCCTGAACGTGAAGGGGCTGTGGGAGGCGGCAGCCGTAGTGACCGCCAGCGGCAAGTCGGTGCCCGACACGACCTACGAGGCGCTGAAGGCTGACCCGCTCGGGTTCCCGGTTTCGCTGTTGCCGGGGTCCGGTGGGGCCAGCGATGTCGACGGGGAGACGGCACTGTTCTTCAAGGGTGGTGCGTACTCGCTGAACTTCGGCGGTGCGATCGGCGACCTGTACCCGTTCGACATGAAGCTGCCGCCGCAGGCGTCGCGGCTCGTCCGGGGCAAGTTCATGCTCGACGGGTCGCAGTCGAGCGCCGGCAACGGCACCGACCGCCAGCTCGGGGCCGTCAGCGCCACGCAGAAGCTGTACTGCGCCGTCCACATGCTGGAGTTCACCGGATCAACCGTGACGCTGACGGTCGAAAGCGACGTGGCCGGTTTCGCCGGACCCACGACGCAGATGACGCTGGGACCATTCACGGCGGTCGGGCACGACTTCGACGAGGTCGCCGGACCGATCACAGACGACTACTTCCGCGTGGAGTTCAGCGGGACGTTCACGACGTTCACGGCGGTCGTTGCCATCGGCATCGCCGCAGGATAGAGGAGCAAGCAGATGCCGACACCCGTAGTAATTCAGGCACCGTTCTACAGCCACGGCGGAAACGACTGGTCGACGTACGTCAAGCAGATCACGCTGACGTACGAGGTCGATGAGAAGGAAGTGACGACCGGCGGCGAGACGACGTTCATCAGCTACCCGGGGCTGTACCGCTGGCGTCTCGCGGGCCAGCTGCAGCAGTCGTACCTCGACTCGGGGTTGGACGACGTGATGTTCGCCTACATCGGCGACACGACCGCCCAGGCGATCGTGCTGCGTCCCGACGACGCGGTCGTGGGTGTGAACAACCCGTCGTACAGCGGCAATGGCTACCTGATGAAGTGGCCGCCGATCGCTGGCGCCATCGGTGACGTCTACAACGTCGACTTCGAAGTCGCCGCTGCGGGCGCACTGACCAGAGCCGAGGCTTAGACGTAATCAGCCGGTAGGAGCCGGTACGCATGGACGCTGATTTCAAGCTCGACAAGAAGAGGCAGTTCCGGTTCACGCAGACATCGGGGCGAGCGTTCGAGCAGGCATACGGTGACAGCCTGCTGAACGCCCTGGGGAAGCTGGGACCGAACGTGACGGCCTTCATGGTGTGGGCCTGCGTGCGGCACTTGTTCCAAGACAAGCTGTCGCAGCCGCAGACCGACACGCTGGTCCAGAAGTACATCGACCGGGGCGGCGACGTGCAGGAGCTGATCAAGTTCCTCGTCGACTCGTGGAAGGCCAGTGGCGTCATCGGCAAGCCGGACGAAGAGGCTGCCAGTCTCGATGAGCTCGAAGCGGCAGCGGAGGCCGATCCCGACGACGAGGGAAAAGGCTAGCCGTTGTCCGGGCTCGGCTTCGTGCCGACCCGGACAGCGTGCATGCGATCAGTAGGACGCGGCACAGGACCGGGGCGTACGTCCTCGGTCTGACGCCGCGGCAGGTTGACGGGCTGGATCCGGCCGAGTTCGACCTGCTACTGGCCGGCAGTCGCTGGAGATGGAACCAGCGAATGAAGGGTGTCGCTGCCGGCCTCACGGTGTTGATCCGAACGATCGTTGGGGTGGCCGGTGGTGAGGGGAACGAGATCACCGCCGAGCGGATTCTCGAGGCCCTGCCGACGTACGAGGACATCGTAGATGTCTGACCAGTCGTTCGAAGTCGAGATCCGCGCCAAGATCGATCAGCTCCAGAAGGGGATGGCGCAGGCGACCGTCTCGCTGGAGAAGTTCCAGCGGAAGGCGAAGTCGACCGGGGACTCGACCACCAAGGCGTTCGACAAGATCGAGAAGGCCGGGGCTCGTCTCCAGAGTGCCGGGATCGCGATGACGGCCGGCGTGACGGCGCCGCTGGTCGGACTGGCTGCGGTAGCGGTCAAGACAGCCGGGGACTTCGATGCGGCGATGACGGGGTCCGTGGCGATCATGTCCGACGTCACGGCCGAGATCCGCGACGAGATGGAGCGAACGGCCGACGTCGTGGCCTCGACGACGAAGTTCAGCTCCGAAGAGGCTGCCGAGTCGTACTTCTTCCTCGCCAGTGCGGGCTTGAGCGCCGTCGAGTCGATCAAGGCGCTGCCGGTCGTGGCCGAGTTCGCGCAGGCCGGGCTCTTCGACATGGCGAGGGCGACGGACCTGCTGACCGACTCCGCGTCCGCATTGGGGCTCGAGGTCGAGGAGTACACGCGGCTGTCGGACGTGCTGGTGAAGGCCAACACGATCGCGAATGCCAGCGTGGAGCAGTTCGCGGAATCCCTGACGACGAAGGCTGCGGCGCAGATGCGCTCGATGAACATCGAGGTCGAGGAAGGCGTGGCGGTGCTGGCCGCGTTCGCCGACCAGGGCGTGAAGGGGCGGCTTGCCGGTGAGCGGTTCGACATCCTGCTGCGGAACCTGACGCAGGCCGCGATCGACCAGAAGGATGCGTTCGCCGAGGCCAACGTCTCGGTGTTCGAGCAGGACGGGTCGCTCCAGAACCTGGGGACGACGATCGGTCAGCTCGAGCAGTCGATGAGTGCGATGAGCGAGAAGCAGAAGATCATGCACCTCGACCAGCTCGGCTTCAACGTGCAGGCGCGGTCGACGATCCTGCTGCTGCTCGGGATGAGCGGAGGCATCAAGGACTACGAGGCCGCCCTGCGTGATGCCGGTGGAACCGCCGCCCGTGTCGCCGAGACACAGATGGGCGCGTTCAACATGCAGATGCTGTTGATCGCCGACAACGTGGCGATCGCGATCCGGCCGCTCGGGGAGGCGTTGATCCCGATGCTGAAGTCCCTGGCCGACAACGTGCTGATGCCGCTGATCGCGGTGGTGAAGGTCGTCGCGGAGTGGTTCAAGAAGCTCGACACGGTGTGGCAGGTAGCGATCGTTGCGGTCGGAGCCCTGGCGGCTGCGATCGGGCCGGTGATGCTGGTCCTGGGGCTGCTCGCTCAGAGCGTGATGGCTGTCGTCGGGGTGTTCGGCCTGATGGGTGGTGCTGCGGCCGTACTGGGGACCGCCCTGGCGTTCGTGAAGGGGGCTCTGCTCGTCCTACTGCCCGCCGCGGCCGTCCTGGGGTTGGCGTTCGTCAGCTGGAAGCTCGTGGAGCGCGCGGAAGAGGCGAACGGGCTCGGCACCGCGATCGAGCGGTTCGCGGCCCGGATGATGGGCGCCACGGACGACGTGATCGAGCACAACATCGCGCAGCGTGAGCTGGGGACGCAGAACGATAAGAACACGGGGCTGGTGGCGAAGTTCAAGGACATCACGCAGCAGTTGCGGGATGCGCTGAAGGAAGAGAAGGACGCCGCCGAAGAGGCCGCGGCCGCCGTGGAGAACCTGGGGGTCAAGAGCAAGTGGACTGCGGAGCAGAAGGCAGCCTTGCGCGAGAAGTACGCACAGTTGGCTGTGTCGCTCAAGGGAATGGAGGAGTCGGGACGGGAGTCCGGCGACGCGCTGCTCGAGCAGGCGAACATCACGCGGCAGCTGGCCGAGGAAACCGAAGAGACGACGACGAAGATCGAAGGTCTGGTCGACGCCGAGGACATTCTGAACAAGATGTTGACGGAGCGAGCCAAGAGCAGGGGTCTTTCGCTCGACGAGTACCTCAAGAAGCTGGAGGAGGTCAGGAACAAAACCGACGAGGTCGCTGAAGAGACGGTCCGCTGGAACGACATCCTGAAGGATCTGAGGGATTCGATGGAAGTGTTCGGGGTTTCTGCGGAATCGGCGTTCTCCAAGGTCGTTGCGGGTCTGATCTCGGGGTTCACGTTCGCCGAAAGGTTCGCCGAAGCCACCAATAACGCGCAGAAGGCAATGATCGGCCTGTCCGCGGCGTCGGCGGCGTTCGAGTCCGGGTCGGCTCTCGGTGGAGCGGCGACCGGGGCAGCGTTCGGGGCACAGTTCGGCGCTGCCGGTGCCGTGGTGGGTGGCGTTGTCGGTGGAGTGCTGGGACTGTTCGGTGGCAACAAGAAGAAGGAGCAGGAGGAGGCCGAGCGGAAGCAGCGGCAGCAGGATCTGCTCGCCGACTTCGACGCGATCGCCTCCCGCATCGACGACCTGACGCAGCGGGTCGTGTCCGATGGCATCAATGGCCTCGGGGCGGTGTTCCAGTGGATGGGAACGCAGACCGACCTGACGGCCGAGCGGATGGACCACATGGGTGTGGTCGGGATGGCGATGTTCCAGTCGCTCCGCGACCAGGGCCTGACGATGGTCGAGGCGATGGAGGCGATGGGGCCGGCGCTCGACGCCGCACTCGAGGCCGCCACGGAGCAGGGGGTCGAGCTCACCGGCCAGTTCGCCGAGCTCGCTGCCTTCCGAGAGAGGGTGCTCGACAACGCGCCGCTCGTCTCTGCTGCCGAGGGCATGGCTGCTGTGCTGAACGCCCTGGCTATCCAGGGGAGTCTGACGCAGGAGACGTTCGACGGCATGCAGCAGGAAGCCGGGGCGATGTTCGACGAGTTGATCGCCAAGGGGTTCACGTCGAATCAGTCGCTCGCGATGATGGCGCCGTTCCTGAAGGCTGCCGACGAGGCCGCCGCACGGTACGGGCTGCAGTTGGACGAGACGACGCGGGCGCTGTTCGATCAGTCGGATGCGGCGGGGCACCTGGACGCGCTCAAGACACCGCAGGAAGAGATGATCGAGGTCCAGCAGCTGATGCTCCAGACCGTCGCGGCGCTGACCGCTGCGTTCGGTGGGACGTTGCCGGCGGCGGTGCAGGAGTACATCGACGCCCTGAACGAGATCCCCGACATCCCGGGGCCGCCGAGTACCGGCCAGCAGGGGAACGGCGGCAGTGGCGGAAAGAAGGGTGACAGCGGCCAGAGCGGTTTCTTCGCCGAGTCGCTGGCGTCGAAGGGGTTTGCCGGTGGTGAGCGGCCGTTCACGCTACACGAGGGCGAGGGTGCGCTGATCGTCCCTCGCGGCCAGGGCGGCATCACGGGTGCGCTGACGGAGGCTGTGGGCAAGGCCCTGGCGGCGGGCGGTGGTGGTGGAGGTGGTCCGCAGCAGATCGTTGTCCAGATCGGCGACGAGGTGCTGGCGCGGGCGATCGAGAGCGGCACGAAGAGCGGCACGATCCGTGTCCATGTGAACGCCGTGGAGGACTTCTAGATGGCTGCCGTGACGCCGCGCTTCTGCTGGCAGAACTTCGCCCAGCTGGGGTCGGGAGTGCTGTCGGCTACGAGTCAGAACACCAGCTATCCGGTGGGTTGGCTGGCTGACCAGCTGCCGTCGAAGGTGTGGCGGTCGCTGCTCGGCTGGAACATCGTCGAGGGGTTCAACGACAGGATCAACTTCACCGAGGGGACGACCGGGGACGCAAACGCGATCCTAGCGGTCGGCAACTACGCGACGGGCGCGCTGCTGGCGACGCACATCCAGACGCAGATGGATGCTGCCGCGACCGACAACACGTACACGGTGACATACAGCGTGTCGACGAACAAGTTCACGATCGCCCGTGCGACCGGGACGGACACGTTCGGGTTGGAGTGGGACACCGGGCCGAACAAGACGAGGTCGATTGCCGCGTGCATCGGCTTCAGCGACGCAGCCGATGATACGGGCTCGACGAGCTACGAGGCGGACACGGTCAGCTACAAGAGTCGCGAGCGGGTCGTCATCGACCTGGGGTCGGCGCTCGAAGTGAAGATGGCGTACCTGACCGAGTTCAACTTCGCGGGCGCGACAGTGACCGTAGCCGGCAATGCCACCGATGCGTGGACGGCCCCGTCGTTCTCCGAGGCGCTGACCGAGGCCAGCGACGAGTCGAACAAGGTGACGTACTTCAGCTCGGGGCAGACGTATCGCTACTGGATGATCGAGATCGATGACGTGTCGACGAACACGGCCGGCTACAGCGAGCTCGGGGTTGTGACGCTGGCGTCCTACCTGCAGGCGTCGAGAGACATCCTGCCCGGCTTCGTGGTCGAACACGAGGAGATGAGTGGGCTCACGTTCGCCGACCAGGGAGCGCACTTCTACGACGAGAAGCCGTCGCGCCGGATCTGGCAGGTCGCGTTCTCGATCGTGCCGGATGCCGAGAAGCAGTCGTTCGAGACGATGGCGAACTTCCTGAAGCGGGGCCGGTCGTTCGTCATGGCGCTGGACCCGCAGAACAACCCGACCGAGTCGTACTGCGTGTTCCTGCCTGAAGGCTTGAAGTTCCAGCACGACCCGGCGCAGACGCGCATGTGGCGGATCGGCTTCGAGATGGCCGAGGCCGTCGGCTAGGTGGCTGAGAATCCACGCGTCGGCAGTGGCGAGCTGGGCTATCGGTCGGGCCTCAAGACGTTTTCCGACCTAGCGCAAGAATCGTCGTTCGAGAAGCGCGTCGCGGTCCGTCTCAAGCCGAAGAAGCTGACCGGAGAGTGGTTCGTCCATAGTGGCGCGACGTACGTCACGCAGATGGAGCACAGCTGGGACGGCCGGCCGCTCGACGTCGTTGGCGTCACCAGTCTGATCGAGGCGCCGCTGGTCCGCGCCGAGACGCTCGCCGCCTGCATCGCTACGGCGGGGACGTACTACTACGACCCGTCCGCGGCAAGTGGTGTGAGGCGTTGGGACGACGGCCTGTCGTGGTGGGACGTGAACCTGCTCGACACGGGGATCGTCGGCCATTGGAAGGGCGAAGACGAGACGGACGCTAGCGGCAATGGGAACGACCTCGACTCCGATATTGGCACCGGGGCGACGTATACGACTGGGCTCGATGGGGATGCCCACACGCTCGACGGGGCGAACGCATCGAAGCGAACGCAGGCCAGCGGCATCAGCGTGATCGACGCGTTCGGGGCCAGCGACGACTTCGCGTATGCGTTGAAGTTCAAACGTAACTCGAAGACGAACGCCGTCGTGTTTCAGATGGGGCAGGGGATCACCAGTAATCCCGGCTATGCGTTCGTGTTCGAGAACTCGGGGACCGAGCTCCACCTGAAGCTCGGCGACGGGACGGTCGTCCTCGATTCGGACTGGGGTGATTTTTCGACGGGCGTGTGGCACTCGCTGGCGGTCGTCACGTCGCGCTCGAAGTCGATGCTCTGGGGCTACGCCAACCAAGTGCTCAAGATTCGCTTTGCAATCCCCAGCGCGATGGGCGGGTTGGCATCGAGCCAGAACCTGGGTATCGGCTGTAACCCCGACACCGACACGCTGATCCTCGACGGCCAGGTGGATCAGGTAGTCGTTTGGGACGGGAACGCGGACTTCTACGAGTCGGAGGAGCACTCCGTCAGCTTGGCCGAAAAGTACCACAACGGCGCGTTCGGTGGGACGCCGGGTGCCGTGACGATCCCCGAGGCCGACCCGGACCCGCCCGTATGGGATGAGTTCCGCGGCCTGTACGTCCACCTGACGTACGGGAGCGACCCGAACAAGACGAGGGTCGTCGCGGAGCTCGGCGTCTGCATCGCCGGCAAAGGGGAGACGCACCCGGAGATCGGTCCAGACAAGACGACGAACGGCACGTTCGAGTCGTGGGCGTCGAGCACGGATCTGAACAATTGGTCGGAGACGCTCGCCGGCACCGGATGGTCGATCGATCGAGAGGCGACCGTCGTCAAGAACGGCACGTACTCGCTGAGCATCAACTCGACGGGTAGCGCCACGGGCTCAGCCTTCGCCGTTCAGTCCATCACGACGGTGGACGGGAACCTGTACCGCGTCTCTGGCTACTACCGTACGCCAGCAGGACAGGACCCGATCTTCCAGCCCTACGTCCTGATGTCGAGCGGCGCCGAATATCTGCAGAACGATGCGCGTTCGTACGATGCCGGGGTTGCGATCTTCCAGCTGGCCAAAACCGAGGGTGAGTGGCGTCGCTTCGTGATCGACTTCCGGGCGAAGGGTACGACGCACGTCCTTCGTCTTGCGATGCAGGACGCCATCGACGGCACGGTGGCCGGCTCGGTCTACTACGACGACGTGAAGTTCCAGTGGATTCCGAGGTTCAACTACCACGAGCCGCGAGTCAGTAATTCCGCGCTGCCGGTCAGCAGTACGGGGTCGCGTGACGTGTTCTTCGGCGGCAAGCAGATCGGTGTCGGGAACCTGACGCTGACGAATGCGGACGGCAGGCTCGACGTGCTGATGGGGTCGTTCGACTGGATGAACGCCGAGGTCGAGGTCCAGTTCGGCGGCAAGTTCCTCGACGACGCGGACGGGGACGGGCAGGCGTTGATGCTCGACGACTATCGCTCGTCGTTCACGGGGCTGGTACAGGGGATTCGGGGTAGCGACAAGAGCATCATCCTGAACCTGCACGACTCGCGGGCGTTCTTCCACCGCAAGCTGCCGCCCGACTCGTACGACGACCTGGGCGACTTCGCCGAGCTCGACCAGTCGTTCCTGGGGACTCCGAGGGCGCTGTGGTTCGGGGCGAAAGAGAACATCACGCCGGTCGGGATCTCGAAGGATGCGACGACGGGGTATCGGACGTACGAGCTCGCCGACTGTACCGATGCGCCGAACGGGATCAAGGCGGTCGATGCGGTGTACGCGTACCTCGACGTAACGGCGGCTGGCGAGAAGCGCACCGACAAGCGCGTCACGCTGACGGTGACGACCGACTACACGGTCGACCTGACGAACGGGCAGATCACGGTCGTCGGGGACGCCAGCGTCATCGAGATCACGGATGAGAACAATCAGCTCGACTTCGACGAGGGCAGTACCGAGCTGACCGCCGTGCTGACGAAGGGTGTCTACACGCCGCGCCTGCTGGCTGCCGAGATCAAGGCGCAGATGGATGCCGTGGGCGGGGACGTGTACACGGTCAGCTACAGCGACACGACGCACCTGATCACGATCGCGTCCGATGGGACGGAGTTGAACCTGCTGGTGAACACGGGCACGCACAAGGAAGTGGGGCCGTGGGCGTTGCTCGGGTTCGACACCGGAGACGACAAGGCTGACGCCGTTGTTCCCGTTTCGATCGTGGCCGACAACGCAATCTTCGAGAATGCCGACCGCGACCATGTGATCCGGGTTGACGGGGACGGCTTCAAGGACGATGCGTCGGGGACGTTCACGGGGTCGGCCAATGCCCTGATCGAGATCGGGGCGGACATCTGCCGTGTGCTGCTCGTCAAGTACCTGGGGAAGCCGGCGAGCGTGATCGACGAGACGAGCTTCGCTACGGCAAGGACGCGGGCGCCGGAGTCGCTGGCGTTGTTCCTGAATAAGTCGACCGACACGAAGACGCTGTTCGAGGCGCTCGAGTCGAGCAATATCGCGAACATCACGATCGACGGTGGCGGACAGGTGTTCTACGAGGTCTACGTCGGGGACGTGCCCGACTCGATCGTCGATCTGTTCGACCGTGACTTCGTGAAGTTCTCGACGGAGCAGAAGATCGCCGAGCTCTTCGCCACGGTGCGGGTGCTGCACGACGAGGATCCGTCGACCGGGGCCTTCGAGGGGCGGTCGGCCAACGACGACGAAGTGCAGGCACGCTTCGGCCGGCCCGACCTGAAGACGATCACGACGTTCATCAAGATCGGCGACAACGCGCAGGCCGCGGCCAATCGTGTACTGGAGCTCGCCAAGACGCCTGCTCGTCGGATCAGCGGGGTGGTGAAGGGGAAGCTCGTCGACGCCAGGGTAGGGCAGAAGATCCGGCTGACCCGGCGGCGGGCGATGGACGCCAACGGACGGCTGTCGAATGCGGTCGCGCGGATCTTGACGCTGAAGCAGTCGCACCAGCTCGCCCGCACCGAGTTCACGGCGGTCGACGATATGGTCACAGTGGCCGGCGTTGCCTGCGTGTCGGCCTGCCAGAGCGTTTGCGAGTCCAGCTGTCAGGAGACGTGCGAAACGACGTGTCAGTCGACGTGTGAGACGTCCTGCCAGGAGTCCTGCGAGGTGTCCTGCCAGGACTGCACGCAGACGAGTTGCCAGGAGGCTTGCGAGACGGCGTGTCAGGCGGCCTGCGAGGCGGGTTGTCAGGTGGGATGCCAGATTGCCTGCCAGAGCGGCTGTCAGGTCAGCTGCCAGGGCGGATGCCAGATCGGGTGCGAGTCGGCCTGCGAGCTGAGCTGCCAGACGGCCTGCCAGTCCGCCTGCCAGACGGCCTGTGAGACGGGGTGCCAGTCAGGTTGTGAGACATCGTGCCAGGAAATGTGCGAGACTAGCTGTCAGACCGGATGTGAGACTGGGTGCCAGGAGACCTGCGAAGTGAACTGCCAAACAAGTTGTGAGATGTTCTGCCAATCGACGTGCCAGTCGACCTGCCAAACGGTGTCTGAGGCGATCAGGGAGATCCCCTGATGCTGAAGCGAACGCTATGGTGGGTGATGACGCGGACGTGCAACCTCGCCTGCCCATATTGCTACCAGGGCGAACACGTCAAGGTGCCGGATGCGCTGACGGCGTACATGCCCGACCACGTCCTCGAGCGAGCTCGCGTGTGGGCCAGGGAATGGTGCGGTCTCGGCCTGGGCGTGAACATCTACGGTGGCGAGCCGCTGCTCGCTTTCGACACGATCGCCAAGCATGTCCCGTTGTGGCGTAAGCACTTCGGTGCCGCCGGCAAGCCGATCACGTTCGGGGTGACGACGAACGGGACGCAGCTGCACCGCCAGGAGGTCCGCAAGTTCCTCGACGATCAGCACGTTGGCATCCTGCTGTCGCTGGACGGACCGAAGCGGTTGCATGAGCAGACGCGCAAGCACTTCGACGGCCGCGGGTCGTGGGACGAGATCGACCCGCAGTCGATCCTGCGCTGGAGGCCGAACATCGAGATCGCGTGGCAGCTCGATCCGTCGCTCGACTTCGAGCCGTCCGACATCGATCACATGGTGCGGATGGGGTTCCGGCTGCTGAACTTCAACGTGAACTGGCTGGTCGAGTGGGACGCTGACGCGCAGATGAGGCTGATGCGGTTCTTCAAGCACGCTGGTCGGCTGATCAATGCGGGGAAGATGCGCTCGTACTGGAGCGCGAAGCTCGACAAGGCGCTGCGCGTCGACAAGAAGATGGTACAGCCGTGCGGGACAGGGCTCGGCATGCTGGCGGTGACGCCCGAGGGCTACTTGTACCCGTCGCAGGAGATGGCGTTCACGGTGTTCGAGCCGGGGAAGGCGCCCGGGACGGCCGAGCACTACCGCGTCGGGAACGTGATGAAGGAGCCGGTGATCGACGAGGTCGCTCTAGCTCGCGTCAGCTCGATCCAGACCGCGGACATGCGCCCGCCCGCGCCGTTCGACTGCGAGGACTGCGTGGCGAAGTCGGCGTCGATCGGCGGGTGCCACTGTCGCTACGTGGGGCAGGACGGCTACTCGGCCGAGAACCGATTTGAGGTCGCTCCCGGCTACTGCCAGAGCATGCGCGCCGCGATGACGGGGCTGATCCAGGCGGCGTGTATTGACCGGGCGATCCCCGGCTGGAAGAGGGGTGACTAGTGACGTGGAACAAGTCGAATCCGGGGACGGGCGGCAACCCGACGTCCGCGCAGCATCGTCAGCAGTTCTCCGCGCTCGAGTACGCGCTGTTCGGCGTCAATATGTCGGCCGACCCGACGCACCTGATTTGGCCCGGAGGTGACGCGGCCGATCCCGCGCACCGCGTGTCCGCCGGAACGGGTAGTGCGATCGAGCGTTGCGGCACGGGGCTGACCGATACCAGCCGGAAGGTTGGGGCGTTCTGCCCGAAACTCACGTCCGGGGCCGGGGCGGCCTCAACGCTGACCGAGGCGATCCTCGACGCGGGCGCCTACGACGACTTCATCGACGGACTGACGTTCACGTTCGCGGCCTGGGTGAAGTGCTCCTCGAGCTCGGCCGCACGGCTATCGATCGACGATGGGGACGGGACGCCCGACTACAGCAGCTATCACAGCGGCAGCGGCGATTGGGAGTGGCTGACGGTCACGTCGACCATCAGCGCGTCGGCCACGAAGATCGACAAGGTGCTGAACGTGGCGGCGAACCAGAACGCGCACATCAGCGGCGACGTGTTCGTCTTCGGGGAGGTGCCGCCGGCCAGCTTCATGCCGTCGCCGAAGGTCTACGGCGCGGTCTACCTGCCGATCTCCGGTACAGTCGCCACGGGGACGGAGCAGGCGACGTTCGGTCCCGCCCGCCCGCTCATCGTCAAGGACGTGCAGCTGCACGCCAAGACGGCCCCGACCGACGCGGCGCTGATCGTGGACGTGAACCATTGGGACGGCTCGGCGTGGCAGTCGATGTTCTCGACGCTGCCGCAGCTTGCGAGCGGTGCGAAGAACGGTGGTGCTCAGCCCGACGGCACGTACCGCTACCGTTGCTTCACTGGTCTGTTCGGGACGACCGACACCGACGCGCTCCTCGGAGTGGACATCGATCAGGTCGGCTCGACCGTTGCCGGTGCTAACCTGGGCGTCCACGTCCGGGCGCTGCAGTTCGCCCGCCCGCTCGAGGACTTCCTGGCGTACGACGACGTGGCCTGATGCCGCGCAGGAAGACCGACAAGATTAGCCGCCGCAAGGACGCGGAGGACTATGCCAAGTCGCTCCGGGACGTCACGGCCACCGCGAAGGATCACTTCGAGGTACGCCGGAGGCGGCGTCGCGACTGCATCTGGTTCGAGCGCACCGTCATGGACCCGGACGGCGAGCCGCGCATCATCGGCGAGACGGTGAGGCTGCCGGCATCGGAGGAGCAGTTGGACGCGGCAGCTGCCCGGGTGAGGGGCGATGCCTAACACCCGAGTCCTGGGAACGAGCTCGATTAAGGCGCAGAGCGACGGCAACATCGTCGGCAACGCCACGAGCCTGAACGACAACAGCGATGTGTCAATCGTCTATCGGAACGACGCCGGGTTGTCGAGTCGCTACAAGACGTGGGTGATGGACACGCTCCTGACGTCCGGGGCGGCCGGCATCGCCGAAGTCACGCTCGCGAGGACGCAAATCCGTGGCCGCTATCAGGTGGGGAACCAAGGCATGTCCCACATCCGCTACGAGACGGGGACGAACCAGCTACACGCGCCCTCGTGGTCGACCAGCTTCGCCACAAAGTCTGAGCAAACGCAAGCGACGCCGCAGAACAGCTCAGCGTGGTCGGAGTCCGTGGCAGACAATCACGGCTACGGCATCGCCTCGAGTGGTGGCGGCGGCGATGGAAGCACGCAGGAGTGCTCCGAGCAGTGGATCAGCTACGACTGGACGCCTGCGGGTGGCGGGTTCGCGCTGTTCATCTCGAACTGGATCGGCTTCGTGCCGGTGCTTCGTGGTCTCGAGGACGCGATCGCTCTCCGCACGGCGTTCGCGCCGCGTCACCGCGTCTTCGACCACGAGCTCCCGCAGTTGCTCGCCGACGTGCGGGCCTACCGCGCTCCGTCGTTCTGGTTCATGGGTCTGCCGAGCATCGTGCGCCGTCGTGGTCTGCACTGGATCAGCGAGGACGTGGCGAAGTTCTACAGGACGAAGAAGGTCAGAGATCACCGTTGGTTCAGTCCACATGCCACGTCGGTTCGACCCCGAGAGGTCGCGGCCGCGTTGGCGCTCTAAGCAAGGAACAGCAATGGCAAATCACGACAGAGAAATTGCGTTGATGGGTCGGGTCCGTTCGGTGTCGAACTAGCTGATCCTGCTGCTCGATGACATCGGGTCGCTGAAAGAGCGCTGGGATGCTCTTGGCGGCTCGACGTTCCTCGATGCCTTCTACGCCGCGAACCCCGATCAGGCGGTGCCGCAGATCGAGATCGACGATGCCGTCACGTCGCTCGACACGCTTGCCGGTGGCGTGAACGCGGCCAACAAGACGAAGCTCCACAAGGCGCGGCAGGTCTAGCCTCAGCTGCTAATCCGTACCACAATCTGAGGCTTTAGGTTCCCCCAAATGGAACGAGGAGTCCCGGTCTGCAAACTGATGCCAACTTGTCGCGCCGCAACTCGCAGAAAACGGACATGCGCTCCAGTCGCGAATAAGAGAGGCATTCGAGGACTTGGGGAAAAGCCACATAACCATCCCGACTGAACGTCAAAACCCGCCCACAGAGAGCTTCTGGCGTCGACTTTTCAGCCAAGTCCAGGGAACGTAGGCCGGCCGACCTGCCAGTCAGCCTAGAACTCGAGCATCAATAAGGATCAGCGCCTCCTGGGGCGCCCAAGAGCGGCAACCTGATAGTCTAGACGGTGGTGAGGCGCTAGAACCTCCGCAAAATGAGCCGCTTTTGATGGCATGCTCTCTGCAAAGAAACCGACCCCGCAAAACTTTCTTGTGTTCTGCGGACTTTTGGATTGGCATGCGGACGTATTTCTTCGTTGCCGCACATCCTTCGTCCTCGCCCCCTCTTCGTCCCCGCCCGGTCTTCGCCCTCGTCCCTCCTTCGCTTGTCCTGGCACGATCGCTGCGTGGCTTTCGCTGTTCGTTTTCGGGCACCTGGTACGCTGGGCGACCGTAGCTTTTTGACACATCTTCGGACCCAGCCAGAGGTCCGCCATGTTACGCTTCACAAGTACACCACTGATCGGACAGTGGAAGAAATTTAGGAGGAAGGTATGTCGGCAGCAAAACGGAAAGTGAAGCCTCTCCGTGTGTCTGTCTCGTTGAACGGCCTGTCCGACGATCGTTTGGTTGTTCGCACTGAGAAGCAGGACGACGGTAGTTACAAGTCCGTGGTGATCCACATCAAGGGCAAGAACCGCCGTCGCGGAATGTCCGTCCCGCATGACACCTACGAGGCCGCCTCAAAGCGAGTCGCAAAGCTCGTGAAAGAGGCCGTATCGCAAGGGTGGAAGCAGTCGCGTCGTGATCGTTCGAAGCAGGACGAGTTCGGGGCATTGCCGAAGCCAGCTGTAGCTCGATAGGGGCACCCGGCCCCCCCGGGGGGGGGGAGGTGCGGTCGCACCCCCAAGGCGACACGCCCTCCCCTGCTTACTCCACGCCAAACTTCTTGACACACTGATAGCCAGACTTAGATTGAAATTGAGGTACACCTTGTGCCCAACTTCAAGGAGGCTGGCTGTGCTGGAAGTAGAACAGGCCGAAGTCCAGATCAGGATCGCGACGAGGAAGGCGATCCGTGGGCTGATGACGTACGACGTGTTGATCCGTCGGCACCTCGACATCGAAGGGCCTATCGCGAGACCTTGTCGAGAGAGCATCAGGCAAGGCTCGCCGCCTACTCGGCCGCGCAGCGGCTCGCGGTCCTGAATCTGCTGGAGGCGTTCGGGTGGAACATTCAAAAAGTGCTGCGATGCCTGGAACGGCGGCCTGTTCGATCCGTCGCTCGTCTTCCGGTATCGCAGGAATCCCGAGTACGTGACGTTCAAACGCGATCGGAGTGCCACGAGGAGGAGTTCCGCATGACGAAGTTCCGGGTGCACCTGCACCACAAGCGGGGGTGGCGGTCGTTCGGCAACGGGGAGACGGTCGAGGAAGCCCGCAAGAACGCACGTCGTTCCTGGCGGGATGATTTCGGTCACAAGGTCCGCGAGGCCCACACCGAGACGGTGATGGAGGTCGGCGAGGACGGGATGGAAAAGGTGGTGGCAGATGGCGACTGAGCCGTACCGGAGCCCGCTCGACTCCCCGACGCTCGAGGAGCTCGAACAGTGGCAGGAAGACGGGGTGGCCGAGGCCACCGACGGATGCCGCGTCGAGATCGACGGGAAGTGCGAACACGACTGCGAGTCGTGGCTGCTGTACCTGGGGTTCATCTGATGGAATGCGAAGTCTGCGCGAAAGACGCCCAGTACGCCCGCATCCTGTGTGCGGAGCATTTCCACGGCGACCGAGGCCCCGACGTCCGTAGCTGCGATCAGTGCCGCGACGAGCTCGCCGCGGAGGCCAAGGACGCGATGGCCGTGACGGCGCGGAAGTTCCACCGGACGCGCCGGATGTACGCCAGCCAGATCCGTCAGCTGTCGAACGGCAGGGCGCATCACCAGGGGTGGCCGGTCGGAGGGCTGCACGCCGGCCTGCCGGCAGACCTGAGTGGCGCTCCCTGCTGGTGCGGTATCCGTACGGCCGACCTGCAGTAGCCGTTCCCCCGCCCCTGGCGCCCGTCAGGGGCTCTTTGCCGTTCCCGCCTACCCGTACCCCCCGCCGACAACTTTCTGGCGAACTCCGCTTGCATTCTGTCGGTCAGAGATTAGATTGAGATTACGTCAAATACTCGGCCACAGATAAGGCCGAGGAGAGGAGGACGACGTGACGACAGTCTCGATTCAGACGGACGCCGGAAAAGATGTCGAACTCACCGGCGAAGTCAAGTGGGATCCCGGCTGTAGCTGGGGAAATCCGGGCTGGATGGTAGGCAGCGTAGAGGCCCACTTCGTGGACAGCGGACGCAAGCGTCGGATCGCCCGCCCGTCCTGCCGGCTCATTGATCTGTTGATTGAAGGCGAGCAGGACTGCCTCGCCAACGGAGGGTACGAAGGATGAGACGAGAGGTGGACGTAGACGCGCTGAAGGCGGCGCGCAAGAAGCCGGTCCCGATGGAGCTGCGGTCGCTGCGCGACCAGATGCTCGCCTGCAAAAGCACGGGCGCCTACGACCAGATCGCGAAGGCGATGGATGCCGCGAAGTACGCGTCGTCGACGACGCAGCGGCGCTGGAAGAAGGCCCGCAAGGCGGCCCAGGCGCGGCTCAAGAAGGAGGCGGCCTGATGGGAATGGATGTCCACGGCAAGAGCCCGAAGACGAAGCACGGCGAGTACTGGCGCTCATCCGCGTTCGGCTGGCCCGACGTGTGGGGGCCGGTCTGTGCGATGAACGACGTGCACCAGGGTCCGCTGACGGAGCGGGACCAGAAAGCCTGCCGGTACAACGACGGCCACCTGATCGACGAAGAGAAGGCGCTGACGATCGGCCTGCTCATTAAGTGGGTGCTCGCCGACGGCAGGATCGACGAGCTCGATATCGAGATCCCGAAGGGCGGCACACACGCTATCGCGGCTGCCGTCGTCCAGTCGCTCGGCGGCCTGGACGTGACTGCTGGTCCCCAGCCGATGGGGTTCGACGTGGAAGAGCTGGGGGCGTTCGCCAGATTCTGCATCGACAGCGGCGGCTTCGAGGTCTGGTGATGAGGATCTTCGTGGTCCGCATCAGCCGAGGAACGCAGTGGGTCGAGGTCGTGAAGGAGGCCCGCAACTCAGCCGTCGCAGCGCAGGAAGCCTGCGACGAGTGGCAGGCGTCGATGGACGAGCTGGACTGGGTCGAGCCCGTCCGCAACCGCGAGATCGGCCAGGAGTGGCTGAAAGAGAAGGCGTTGATGACAGGGACGGTCAAGGCCGCGGACCCGCAGGGGCTCGAGGCTGATTGGCCGGAAACGGAGGCGTCGTGAACAGGAGAGCAGTCGTGATCAGCGGCCCGTACCGGGTCGACTGGAAGGAGGAGGAGATCGACGCAAGCCTCGACGGCTTGCAGGCGATCGTGGGCGGCAGCATCGAGGCGCTGCCGATCCCGGCGGACAAGGCGACCGTCTTCTGTAACGAGGACGGCAAGGGGATGCACTTGCCCGGCACCGCGATGTGGGTCGAGGGCGATCGCGTGCTCGACATCGTCGCGGGGTCGTGCGTCGTGCTCGGCCCGGTCAACGACGAAGGCGAGACGCTGGCGCTGACCGACGAGGCCCTGGCGTACGTCAAGTCGGTGCTGAAGCCGTTGGTCCCCGAACCGCGGATGGAGTTCGTCGAGGGCGACGTGTTCGGAGACGCCGCGTGAAGGGCGACATCGAGGTCTGCGCGAAGCTCTACCAGACGATCCCGGGGACGCTGATCGAGCAGTGCCTGAAGGAAAAGCGCGAGGAGCAGATCGCGTGGGCTCAGACCCACGACGCTGACGTCGCGGACGACCCAATCACGTTCGAGGAGCTCGCGAACGAGCTGCAGTCGCAGTTCGACCAGTGGGTCAGCGAAGGCAACGACGTCGATGACCACAAGTGCTTCGTCGACGACACGCTCGAGGAGATGACCTGATGGGGTACTCAACGTATTTCACGGGCGACCTGACGATCGAGCCCGCCCCCAAGGCGGCGCATCGGGCGTACCTCGACGTGTTCCTCGACACGCTCAAGATGCGCCGCGACGTCAGCAAGCTCGGCCGGGACTCTCTGCGTGAGGCCGTGGGTCTGCCGGTCGGGTTCGAGGGCGCGTTCTACGTCGGCGACCCGGAAAGCGATCGCTGGAGCGGGGAGAAGACGCCGAGCGTGATCGACCACAACTCGCCGCCTGGAGGTAGCCGGTTCCGCTGCGCGGTCGAAGGTGACTTCGCGACGTTCGGGGAACCGGGGCGGCCCGAGGGCTACGTCCCGAGCCTGTGGTGCGGCTGGTCGTTGGTCGACATGGCGCCCGACGAGGTCGTGCTCGAGGCCGACGACGGCAAGAACGACGAGGTGCAGGACTGGCTGCGCTACCTGATCGAGAGCTTCTTCGAGCCGTGGGGCTACAAGCTGAACGGCGTCGTCTATTGGAAGGGCGAGGAAGACCTCGACATGGGCCGCATGGTCGTCAAGGACAGCGTGCTGACGATCCAGGTGGCGTCGGTCAGCTACGAGGATGCCGAGCTGTGAGAGGTGTCCGTATCGCGGTCCCGCGAGGGCCAGTCAGGGTCGCGTCGGTCGTCTCGAAGACGGTCCTGAACGTGCTGCTCGCGGCCAGCGTCGGGATGGGGGCTGAGGCTCCCGCCCCCCGCTGGCAGGGGCCGAAGCCGCAGCCGAAGCCGACGCACCGGCTGCTCGTGACGGCGTACTGCCGTTGCTCGATCTGCTGCGGGAAGTGGTCTGACGGCATCACGGCGACGGGGACGAAGGCGACGGCCGGCCGGACGATTGCCTGCGACCGTCGCGAGTTCCCGATGGGGACGGTGCTGGAAATCGAGGGCGTGGGCCGTCGCGTCTGCGAGGACACCGGCTCGATGATCCGTGGCCTGCACGTCGACGAATACGTGGACGACCACGAGGCTGCGCTCCAGCTGGGGCGCCGGCATGCAACTGCGATCGTCCTCTCCGCTCTCTAGCCGCGCCGTCCTGCGCGCTCCCAGCACCCCCTGATGCGGACCGTTGCTAGCGGCCCCACTATTCCCAATAGAGAGGCAGGCAAAGCGGCAAACCGTTTGCCATAGAGAGCGCACGGCATTAGATTGATGAGTGACAACCCAACTGAACCGTCGGAGGAAAAGTGGTGCGAAGAATGGGAGACAGAGCAAGACAGACTCAGGGGCCACTTCAGTCACTCCCCGCGCCCCGCCGCTCACCCGACCACAAGCTAGAGGAGGAGTCGCATGACTGACGCCGAGAAGGTGCAGTCGATGGTCGACATCGGTACGCATGCCGTCCGTGACATCTGCGCTCCGCTGTACAGCGAACGCCGTGATGGGCACCCGATCCAGACGATCGGACGCGGGACGATCCTGGCGACGAAGGCGATCAACTCGACGACGGAGTTCCGGCTGCTGCTGATGCGTGGCGGCCAGCTGTTGTTCCAGACGTGGTGGACGGTCGAGGACGGCAGTCACGGCAAGCAGTGGCCGGTCGCGCCGGCCCAGACGCTCGAGGAGTTCTCGCTGATCGAGGTCGCCCGCGGCGTGAGCAAGCTGCTCACGGCACAGCGGTCGCGCCTGTCCCGTCAGATCCAGAACGTGAGGGCGCAAGAGGCGTTGCTGGAGAAGGCATCGTGAGCACGATGGCGATGGAGATTTCGCCAGAACGCGGATGCGGAATGCGGAAGGCTGGCGGCATTTACGCCGAAGTGCCGCTGTCCCCGTTCGGGGCGCCGCTGTCGCAGTTCCTGTTCGAGCCCCCGCAGGAGTTCGACACCGATGCGCTCGGCGTCACGCCCGTGGGAGTCACGCTGATCGAGATGGACGGTGTGACGCACATCGTCGACTGGGTCGGGGAGTCGTTCTACCCGAACGTCGCCGACATGGTGGAGGAAATCCGGTCGATGGGGCTGTCGCGACGCCTGCCGTCGTCCCTGGACTTCGAACGACTGACGCCGGCCAGTCGGATCATCCTGCTGCACCGCAAGGCGCTGGTCGTGAACCACAAGGAGGTCGGCATGACGTACGAGGATGTCGGCCCGAAGTGCCCGAAGGATCTGGACTACCCCGACCGCCATCCGACGGGGATGTGCATCGGCGGCTGGTATCACGATCTGCTCGACGCGAAGGCTGCGGTGGACGGCCAGGACGGCGCGGTGGTTCGCCGGATGCCGAACGGCAGCAGCTACCGGGGTGTGGCCGCGAACGACGTGAAGCGGGAGTACCAAGTCGCTGCCTTCGCGTCGTTCCATGTGCCGCAGATCACCGTCATCAACGACCCCGATGGTGGGAAGCACCACGGAGCGATGGACGCGGCCAGGAAGTCGTCCTTGCCGGTTGCTCTGGAGGAAATCTGATGGCGATGACGCAGCAGCAGTGGGACGCGCTGTACAGCCGGCTCGTCGAAGACCTGCACGGTAGCGGGGCCGACGATCGCGACTTCGCGAAGCTCGCCGGCTCGCTGTTCGTCCTGCCGTTGCTGCGAAACGGAATGTCGGGACCCGAGGCGCGGGAGGTCGGTGTCGAGCTCGCGAAGATGTGGAAGGAGGCGATGGAGTGCGAGTCCGCAATCACGCGGTCGCAGCTTCGTCGGATGAACCCGATCGGAGTAGTGCAGTGAGCGAGGAACAGAAGACGATGAGCCTGCTGCCCGAGGAGACGCCGAAGCTGATCGACGTCCGGGTGGAGGTGGGGAATCTGCCGAAGACGTTGCCGGGACCGGCGCCGTCGGCAGACATGATCGAGTCGGTGAAGGCGCTCGGGGTGATCGAGCCGGTGATCCTGAGCGTGAAGCAGCCGCCGCAGATCGAGGGCGTCAAGGTCGAGGACGGCCGGCGGCGCATCCTGGCGGCCAGGGCGGCGGGGCTCGACCGCATCCCGGCGCGGCTGATCAGCAAGGCCGCGCTGCGGCGTGGCGTCCTGACGTTGGTCCTGAACGAGCAGCGGACGTCGAATCCGGTCGCAGAGGCCGAGGCGATCCGCGATCTGTTCAAGGCCGGCGCATCGGAGCGCGACGTGGCGCGGGACTGCAAGCTGTCGGTCGGCACGGTCCGCGCCCGGATGCGGTTGCTGAACGACCTGGCGCCCGAGCTGCTGCAGAAGCTCCGCAAGGGGAAGCTCAGCGTCGGCGTGGCGCACAAGGCCAGCCGGTTGCCGAAGAAGTCGCAGGAGAAGCTGGTCAAGACGTTCGAGGAGAACGGCAAGGTGACGGCCAAGGACGTCGACAAGGTGCAGCAGGTCCGCAAGGACGCGGTGATCAAGGGGCTCAACCTGCCCACGCCCCCGATGGACGGGGTCGCCTGGGCGACGCGTATGCAGTCCTGGCTCACGCTGGCCGTGAAGGACTACCCGGCGAAGGAGCTCGGCTCGGAGCTCGCGGAGGACCTGGCCGAGGTGGCGCAGAAGCTCGACGTGTTCGTCCAGGGCAAGGCGAAGAAGGACGAGGCGGCGGCGTGAGGGTCACGGTGTCGGTCAGTGTTTCGGAGATCGAGCAGGAGGCGATCGGCGCAGGTCTGACCGCGACGCGAGAGCAGATCGAGAACGAGTTCCGCACCGTGCTCAACAACCACCCACAGGATGTGGTGGAGGAGTACCGGCGGGAAAGGGGAGAGGTCACGTGAGCAACGAGGATCGCACGATGAAGGTCATCAAGTGGCCTGAGCGTGGCTCGAAGAAGTGGTGGGTGGTCTCGGAGGGGAAGCACGGCTTCATCCCGCTGACGGGGCCATTCGAGGGTCGGTTTGGAGAGCAGAGGGCCAAGGAAGCGATGGCGCTTCTGGCGGCCAATGGGGAGGAAGACGAATGAGGGTCACAGTCCAGGCGAAGGCGTTGAAGGACGCGCTCGCCCGTATGCCGTCGTCGAAGAACTCGGCAATCCCGGTGCTGAACAACGTGGTGTTCGATGCCGGCGCTGCCGACGCGAAGCTGCGAATCCGCGGCACCGATCTGGACACGTCCGCGACCGTGGCGATCTACGCCGAGGTCGAGGCGCACGGCCAGGTGCTGCTCAACAAGACGCTGCTCGGCCGCTTGCTGGCCGGTGCGACGACGATCACGGTCCACGACGGGGACAAGGGCGATCTGGTGCTCGCGGTGGATGGCTCGAAGGTGACGGTGCCGGTCCTGCCGTTCGAGGATTTCCCGAAGCTGCCCGAGCCGAGCAGGGGCGACACGGTGACGGTGCCGGGTCCGTTGCTGGCGAAGGCGTTCGGAAAAGTGGCGCACGCCATCACGTACGACAACACGCGCTACTACATGGCCGGCGCGCTGGTGAAGGTCAAGAGCAAGACGCTCGAGGTGGTGGCGACGGACGGCCACCGGCTCGCTCGGCACCAGGGCAACGGACTCAAGACGGGCGGCCTGGAGTTGACGATCCCAACCGTGGCGATCGAGTCCGCCAAGAAGTTCCTCGGCGAGGCCGACGTCGAGCTCGGGCTGGGGGAGAACTACGGCTGGCTACGGACGGCGGGCTCCGAACTGACGTGGAAGAAGATCGACGCGAACTTCCCGAAGTACGAGCCGATCCTGAAGGACCGTCCGGCGCAGGCGATCTCGGTCGACCGCAAGGCGCTTCAGACGGTCGTCAAGCGCATCAGTGCGATCAGCGCCAACACGATGGTCGTCTCGACGGAGAAGAACGTCACCGGGCAGGCAATGTTGCTCCGGTCAACGGGGAAGGGCGACGGCGTCCAGATCCGGCACGAGCTCGGGGCGAAGTGGGACGGCGGCGATATCGAGGTCGGGCTGAATCCGAAGTACGTGCTCCAGGCGCTCGCGGCTATCGAGGCCGACGAGGTCCAGATCCCGGTGAAGGATGGCGACTCGGCGGTCTTCATCCTCGGGGACGACGACCTGGCCGAAGTCTTGATGCCAGTCCGCGTCTGAGATCGGACCGAAACCAGCGGGAAAACGCTGGACACGGTGAGGCTAAGTGCTAGACTGTGCTTGGATCACATAGAGGAGGACACTGTGACAGATATGCAGTTCACGCCTGCGGCCCGGAAAAGGGTCAAGGCGAAGGTGGCCCTGATCGGGGCTGCCGGATCGGGGAAGACGCTCTCGGGGCTGTTGTTCGCCCGAGGGTTGGTCGGTGAAGAGGGCCGCGTGGCCGTGATCGACACCGAAAACGACACCGCGTCGAACTACGAGGGCGCGATCTCGACGAAGTTGCAGCCGTCCGGGTTCGACGTACTGAACCTGACGCCGCCGTACACGGTGGACCGCTACATCGCGGCGATGAGGCTGGCGAAGCAGGCCGGCTACGACGTTGCCGTGGTCGATCAGATCAGCTGGATGTGGGACGGCCCGGGTGGACTGCTCGAAAAGATGGACAAGCTGTCGCAGAGCGGGAAGGGCGAGTCGTTCTATGGCTGGAAGAAGATCACGCCCGAGTTCAACCGCTTCGTGCAGGAGCTGCTCCTGATCGAGGTGCACGTGATCGCGACGATGCGAGCCAAGTCGGTGTATGCCGACGAGGACGGCAAGAACGGGAAGCGCCAGAAGGTGAAGATCGGGACGGCGCCGATCCAGCGTCCGGGGCTCGACTTCGAGTTCCAGATCGCGTTCGATATCGACGCGGCGCACTGCGCGACGGTGAACAAGGACCGGACCGACTGCTTCGCCGACCACATGCTGCCGTTGACGGTCGAGGACGGCAAGAACCTCGCGGCGTGGCTGAACAGCGCGAAGGCCGAGCCGCTCGACGCACACGTCGTGGCCGGCGCGGCCGACACGGCGACGTTGGACGAGGACCAGCGGCACAACCTGCTGGAGCTCGCTCAGACGTTGAAGCTGGAGCCCGAGACGATGCGGGCGCTGATCAAGCAGGTGGGGCACGTGGACAGCTCGCGTGACTTCCCGGCGTCGCAGCTCGACGGGCTGCGGAAGGCGATGTTCGCGACGGCTGGCAAGACCGAACCGGCCGCAAAGGAGGAGAAGCCGAAGCGGAAGTGCACCTCGCGCAAGAAGCCGGCTGAGAAGGAGGTGGCCTGAATGCCGATGCCTCGCGCCGACTACACGGGCGTGAGGTTCGGCCGTGCCGTGGGGGTTCGGGCCATCGGCCCGGGGCCTCACGGGAAACGCCTGTGGCTCTGGCGGTGTGACTGTGGGAACGAGTTCCCCGAGGTGCGGCACAAGCACCTGGGTTGCGGCTGCGCCGTAGGGCGCACGTCAGTCCACGGCATGTCGCACACGCCAGAGCATGAGGCGTGGGCGGCCATGAGGAAGCGTTGCGAGAACCCGCGGCACGCCGCGTACCCGAACTACGGGGGCCGGGGCGTCCGCGTCTGCCAACGGTGGCAGTCGTTCGAGAACTTCTACGAGGACATGGGGTCACGGCCGTCGCCCCTGCACAGCTTGGATCGGGTCGACAACGACGGCGGATACGAGCCCGCGAATTGTCGCTGGGCTACGAAGAGCGAGCAGGCGTCGAACCGGCGTCTGCGAAGGAGGAGTGCAGATGGCTCGTGGGCTTAATCGTGCCCAACTGATCGGCAACGTCGGTCGTGACCCGGAGATCCGGTTCACGCAGGCCGGCGATCCGGTGGCGAACTTCAGCGTCGCGACCAGCGAGAGCTGGACCGACAAGAGCGGCCAGAAGCAGGAGAAGACCGAGTGGCACAACGTCACGGTGTTCGGGAAGCTCGCGGAGGTCGTGAAGAACTACGTGAACAAGGGGTCGAAGCTACTCGTCGAGGGCAAGCTCGTGACCGAGAAGTACACCGGGAAGGACGGGACCGAGAAGCGGTCGACGAAGATCGTGCTGAGCGGCTACGGCTCGACGCTGCTGCTGCTCGACAGCAAGAACGGCAACGGCGGTGGTGGTCGCGTGACGACCGAGCCCGACGATCCGGCCAGTCGCGAGGACTTCGTGCCGAGCGACGATGACGTCCCCTTTTGATCCGTAAAGACATGCTTCCGGTGTCAGAGGGCGCTACCCGTGGATGAGTTCTACCGGCATCCGCAGACGAGTGACGGTCGGCTCGGCAAGTGCAAGAGCCGTACCCGTCAGGACGTGACCGCGAACCGTACAAAGCGGCGGGAGGAATACGCCGCGAGGGACCGCCAGAGGAATCAGAGGCCGGCCCGGAAGGCGTCCAAGCGGGCTCAGCACGTTCGATGGCGGGAGTTGCACCCCGAGAAAAGGGCGGCGCAGAACGCCGCGAACAACGCGGTCCGTGACGGGCTGCTAGAGCGTCAGCCATGTGAGGTCTGTGGCTCGACCAAAGGGGTCGAGAAGCACCATGAGGACTACAGCAAGCCGCTTGAAGTCCGCTGGCTCTGCGTGGCGCACCACAAGTCGGCGCACAGGGAGGCGGCATGAACGAGGCGGCACTCAATAGAGGCCGTCCGTTCCGCACACGTCTGGTGGAAGCAAGCCAGCGCGTGAAGCGGGACGGGCGGCACCGCTACTGGCTGACCGATCCCGGCGGAGGCGACCGAATCGAGCTGTACGGCGTCACGTCGGTGATCGGAACCTTGGACAAGAGCGGCCCGCTGATGAAGTGGGCCGCGAACGTCCAGTTCGCATCCGATATCGACGCGGCGTACTCGATCTACGTGAACCCGCTGAAGGCGGGCCTGGACGCGGACAAGTTCGCGACGCAGTTCAAGAAGATCCAGAAGGCGAACGTCGGCGAGAAGGAACGCGACGAAGCGGCCGAGATGGGGACGCTGGTCCATGAGCTTGTCGAAATCTGGCTACTTGACCAGCTGAACAACTCGTCGAGTTTCGACAAGCGGCTGCGGGACTTCCCCGAGCTCGCCGTTGAGGTGTTCCGTAAGAAGTTCCTGCCGTGGGCGTACGACGTCGGCCTAGTGCCCTACGCGACCGAGTGCATGGTGTACCACGAGGAGTTGGGGTACGGCGGGCAGGTCGACTTCCTGGGCGAGATCGAGGGCCGCGTGAAGGTCGCGGACTGGAAGACGGCGAAGGCGCTGAGGACGAGCAACCTGATCCAGATCGCAGCGTATCGGCGGGCGTTGGTTCGCATGGGCGTCACCGAGGAAATGCTCGATGGCGTGAACGTCCGGCTGCCGAAGGATCCGAAAGACGAAGTTGAAACGCTGGTGTCGAATCCCGGCGACGCGCTGTTGGCCGACGAGAAGTTGCTCGGCGTGTTCGACAGCCTGATCGAGGTCTACCCGTGGAAGCGTGCCGAGGACAATCGGTCGAAGCGGGAGTGGTACAGGAGAAAGAAAGCATCATGAGCAAGATCAAGACGGAACCAAAGATGTTCGACGTGCCGGGGTTTCAGTGGGTTCGCAGGGTCGAAGAGAAGCTGGAGATTCACCAGAACGTGCTGGACTCGCACCGATACCAGGGGCTGCCGGCCGGCGCCCGCCTGAAGCTGATCGAGGACGTCTGGATGGAGATGCTCCCGAATCGCCAGAGCGAGGCGGCGACGATCGTACAGCTGGATTGCAACGACCCGGCGGTTCGCAAGCTAGAGAAGGCGGGGTTCGTCGCCCTTGCCAAGGATCTTGACGTTGCCGGTGACGAATGAAGGGCTGGCTGCGGTTCAGGAAGTGGGATGAGTACCAGTACGCCCGCCGCGACGTCAAGAAGGGCGCCATGCCCTGGGTAAGGCTGCACTGGACGGTGAACGAGGACTACGAGCTCGCGAGGCTGTCCGACATCGAGCAGCTGAGCTTCCACAAGCTGCTGGCGCTCGCCGGGAAGTATCCCGACGGGCTGATGCCGTACGACCTTGGATGGCTCAAGAGCGAGACGCACTACCCGAGGCTCGTGATCGACGCGCTGATCGGTAAGTTCCTCGAAGTGGTCGAGGGTGAGGGTGTGCGGCTCCGCGACGTCGTGATCGACACCGACGCGACGCCGGACGCGGACGAATCCGGCGCCGGACCCGGTACCGGCCCGGTGCCGGATCCGGGACGGACACGTGACGGATCCGTACGCCTAGAAGAGAAGAGAATAGAACAGAAGAGAGTAGAACCCCCCCTTACCCCCCCTGCGGGGGGGACGTCGGCCGCACCGGCAGCGAAACAGCGACGCAAGGCGTACCGGCGGGCGCTGCTCTCGATGGGCGTCACGCAGGGAACGATGCTGCCGGGATTGAACGTCCGGCTGCCGAAGGACGAGAAGGACGACGTGGAAACGCTGCGGAGCAATCCCGGCGACGCGCTGTTGGCCGACGAGAAGTTACTCGGCGTGTTCGACAGCCTGCTCAGGGTCTACCCGTGGAAGCGTGCCGGGGACAACCGCCCGAAGCGGGAGTGGTACGCCCGCAAGAAGAAGTCTGCATGAGCCGGACCATCCTGCGGTTTGCCAAGTGGGACGAGTATCAAGCGACGCTGAGAAAGGACAGGCCGAACCAGACGATGACCTGGGTCAAGCTGCACGCCGCGATTATCCGAGACTTCCGGTTCGGTCAGCTGACGAAGCTGCAACAGGCCGACTTCATGAAGCTGCTCGCGTTGGCCGGCGACTACAACGGCGATCTGCCGAACGACGAGACGCGGCTCCGGTGGGAGTTGCGGGACGAGTCGTTCGAGCTACAGCCGCTGCTCGATGCCGGTTTCCTTGTGGTCGTCGATGCCGACACCGTGCGGCACGACGAGGACGTGGCGGCTGTCGAGCCGTCCACCGATGGGGAACCGGCGGTTGACCAGCGGTCAACCAGCGGTCAACCGGCGGGCGGCCTAGATAAGAGTAGAAGAGAAGAGAAGAGAATAGAACAGAAGAGAGTAGAACCCCCCCTTACCCCCCCTGCGGGGGGGACGTCGGCCGCACCGGCAGCGAAACAGCGACGCAAGCGGGGAAGTCTTGACTGGACTCAACCCGAGGAAGCCTCCATCCGTCGCGTCGTTACGTTGTACAACGCCGTATGGGACGCCGGTATCGGGGCGACGGCCGGCAACGGCAACAGCATCGTCGATGCCCTGCGGGCGAACTACACCGAGCCGCAGCTGAAGGTGGCGATCTTCGCGGCGAGGTGGCATCGGAAGTCTTCGGAGTTCTACAGGGAGGAGGCATCGAGGCGCCGGCTGTCGTTGCTGATGCGCTGGAAGTGTCCGAGGGGCGAGAAGCCGCTCCTCGACTACCTGCTCGACGACGCCAGCCGGATCGTGCTGCGAGGCAAGGCGCTCGAAGCCGCGCAGGAGCTGGACATGCTGAAAGACCTTGAGGCGGTCGGGGTAAAGCCGGGGGATCCGGCGAAGGTCGTACCGACGGACGACCTCGCCAAGCGACGCAAAGACGCGGCGCTGGCGGTCGCCGAGCTCGCTGAAGCAACCGCGATGGGGAACGGCTCGTGAAGGCCGTGTTCTCGAACGAGGCTGAGCGGGCTGTCCTTGGGGCGGTCCTGGCGAACGGCCCGATGATCGCGGAGGCGGTGTCGATCCTGAAGCCGGCGGACTTCTACCGTGCGTCGCACCGTGCCGTCTTCCTCGCGGCGTCCGACCTGTTCGAGGCGGGGAAGACGGTCGACCTGATCACCGTCAAGAACCAGTTGGTCGCAGCGTCGTCGCTGGAGATGGCCGGCGGGGCAGCGTACCTGTCGGAGCTGATCGTCGGGGTGCCGCGGATGGTCAGCGTCGACGGGTGGGCTCAGATCGTCAAGGACAAGTCGACGTTGCGGAAGGTTGCCGCGACGGGCGAACGCATGACGGCATCGACGACCATGGACGACGTGGTGGCGGTGGACGTTCTGAACGAGGCGATCCAGTCGCTCGAGGCCGCCACCGAAGCCGCAGTGGCGACGAAGTTCCAAGAGCCGGTGCGGGACGTGAAGGACGCGGTCGAGTCGCTCGAAGACCTGAAAGAGGGCCGCGAGGTACGGACGGCGACGGGGTACATCGACCTCGATCGCCTGATGCTCGGCGGCGCCCTGCCCGGGGATCTGGTGATCGTCGCGGCCAGGACGTCGATGGGGAAGACGACGCTGCTGATGAACATGGCCGAGAACATAGCCGCGAACGGCAAGAAGGTGGCGTTCTTCAGCGCGGAGATGACGCGGCGTCAGATCACGACGCGGCGGATCTGCGCTCAGTCGCGGGTGCAGTACGGGTTCTTCCTGAACCAGATCGAGCCGGTCGGGGATGAGTGGGACCGAGTCGCAACGGCATCGGCGGCGCTGATGCAGCGTCCGCTCGTGGTCGACGACACGTCCGGGGTGACGCCGGTCGAGATCCGAGGGAGGGCTCAGTACCAGCAGTTGACGCACGGCCTGGACGTCGTGGTCGTCGACTATGTCCAGTTCGTCAATGCGGGGCTGGGGAAGAAGTCAGAGAACCGCGAGCAGGAGGTGGCCCGCATCACGCGGTCGCTGAAGCAGCTCGCTCGTGATCTGAACGTCGTAGTGATCGCCGCGGCGCAGCTGTCGCGGGCGCCGGAGCATCGGTCGGACCCGACGCCAAGGCTGGCCGATCTGCGCGAGTCCGGGGCGATCGAGCAGGACGCGGACACGGTGCTGTTCATCCACCGCGAGGTGGACGAGGACGAATTCTCGGAGAGGACGTTGGTGATCGTTGGCAAGCAGAGGAACGGACCGCGAGGACAGGTCGAGCTACGGTTTGATGGAGCGATATTCCGCTTCGATAACGCGATACGCGAAGCACGCACGGAGGAAGTAGCCTGATGCTCACCTGGGAAGCTGTTGCAGGACGCGAACCGAGGCTGTCGGCACTGTTGGAGCAGGCGAATCTCCTGAACCCCAAGGGAATCCAGCTGGAAGCTGCGTACGTCCAGTTCAAGAAGCCGCTGTCGTTGCTGGTCGGCTGGGAGCGTCCGAAGCAGCGGGGCGGCCCTAACTGGATGTTCGACACGCCGGCCTACGAGGTGGCATTGCTGAAGATCCGCGGTGCCCTGAAGGCCCGGTTCGCCGTGTCGCCCCCCGCGCCGAAGCGGCAGTTCTTCGACGACCTCGACGAGATCGATCGTGTGCTGGTCGACGCGAACACGACCTCGTCCGAGGAGCTGGAAGCGGCCGACGCGATCCTGACCCGAGAGGAGGACGACGCGGTATGAACACGGCCGCGAAGGGGCGTCGCAACGAACACAAGTCAATCCGGCTGCTCGAGTCGCTGGGGTACGACTGCACCCGAGCGGCGGCGTCGAAAGGCGTGTGGGACGTGATCGGCATCGGCCCGACAGACTTCGTGCTGTGCCAAGTCAAGTCGAACGGCTGGCCGAGCTCCGTCGAGATGGAGCAGATGGAGCGGTTCAAGTCTCCGTTGAACGCCAAGAAGATCGTGCATCGCTGGCGCGACAACCAGCGCCACCCGGACGTCAGAACGATAGGAGGCTGATCATCGACTGAATCTAAGAGGCCACGCATTGCCGGATGTCAGGGGCGGGAGCTAAGGGGCTCCCGCCCCGTTTTGCCTTGATGTTGAGCCGCGTGGTTGTACGTTTTGCCTTGACATTGAGCCGATGAGTTGGGATACTGGTGTTGCGTGGTCGGTGACGTCTTCCGCGCTGCACGGCGCCCTCCTCGCTGTAGCAGCCAGTGCAGCATACGTGGTCCCGATCCCGCACGCTGCATCCCGCCTGAGAAGCCACCGACCACGCGCTTTATGCTTGACTAAGAGTGTGGCGGAGAGTTAGGCTATCAGAAATGCAGAGAGTGGATCTGGTCGAGCGGGCGTGGTCGCAGTGTGGCCTGCCGACGAAGTACCGCATGGGCGGCGGCAAGATCGTGCCCGAGGGCGACGACTGCCACGACGAGAGAGGCGCCGCCGACTGTTCCGCGTTCGCCTGCTGGGTTCTGGGACTGCGGAAGTACCAGGGGACGACGCATCAGTTCCTGAAGCAGCTGAACGGCGGCTGGCTGAACACCGACGGGATCTGGTGGGACGCGGTGATGACCGGGGTCGGGTTCTTCGAGGAAGTGCTCGAGCCGCAACCTGGGGACGCGATCGTGTACCCGGCGAAGTGGGTGCTGAAGTCCGCGGACAAGCTCCAGGGATGGAATCCGAAGGTCGGGCATGTGGGGATCGTGTCGAGCGTCGCACCGCTCCGCGTCGTCCATTGCTCGAACGGCAACTGGCGGAATGAGAAGGACGCGATCCGCGAGACGGACGGCAGCGTCTTTGAACGAGTGAGGGCGACGAAGTTCGTCCGCTGTACGACGGTTCGGGAGGACTGATGAAGTGGATGAAGACGGGGACCGCGCTCCTGCTGGCAGTGATGGCATTCGGATGCGCGGTGAAGGGCAGCTTCCAGGCGAGGCTGCTCACGAAAGACGTTCGAGACGCAGCGAACGAGGCGGAAGCGAACGTGGTCCTGGCGCGCAAGCTGCTCGATGCCGGGTTCAGCAACGCCGAGGTCGTAGGAGTCCTTCAGAAGCGGGGACTGAACCAGCCGGAAGCCGAGCGCGTGGTCGCGCTGGCACTTATCAAGGAGAAGCAGTGAGGAGACTCAGCATAGTCGGACTCGCCTTCGCGGCGATCGTGACGATGGTGGCATGCGAGGGTTTTCTCTCGCCCAGCACGACCGTCGTGACGAACCAGACACAGAACGAGCCGGGAGACGGCGGAAGCGGTGGAAGTGGCGGCGCACCATTGGCCTGCCAGGGCGCCGTCGCGTCCGTGGTCATCGAACAGGTGGCATTCACGCCCTGCGACGCCAGCGGAGGCGTCGTGACCGTCGGCTGTAGCGGCAAGATCACCGCGACGCCGAAGAACCGCGACGGTTCCAACGTACCCGAGGCCGTGCATGGCCCCGAGATCGACTGGAACGTCGAGTTCGGATCGCAGTTCCTACGAATCGATGACGACGCGAACCCGTTCAACAAGAACGTCGAGGGCGTGTTGCCCGGCGAGTTCCGCGTCTCGGCCACAGTGTGCGGTGTCACCGGCTCCTGGGGTGGCCGCGTCCAGTGACGGCGCACTTCCGCGACCTGCCTTGCAAGCTGACCGACGAAGAGGTCGATGGGGCACGGGACACGCTCGCGCAGTCGGCGCTGGAGCTCGACGACCTGAAGGTGTCGCAGAAGGCCGCGAACGCTCAGTTCCGAGAGCAGCGGACCGAGATCGAGGAAACGATCCTGAACGCGGCCTGTGCGATCCGTGACGGCGAGGCGATCCGCTCAGTCGAGTGCATCGAGCAGCCGGTGATGGAAGACAACGAGGTGCGGCTGATCCGTACCGACACCGACGAGATCGTGACGACTCGGGAGATGGAGCCGTCCGAGCGGCAAGAGACGCTCGACAGTCAGATGGCCCCCGCGGCATGAGCTGGGGTTGGCTGAAGAAGATCGCAAAGCCGGCAGCCTTGTGGCTGCTGACACTAATAACCGGCGAGGTGGAACGCTGGCAGCAGGGGAATGGGCCGCGGCCGGCGCAGTGGAAGACGAACCTCCTGCGTCGTGCCAACAAGCTGTGAGGTAGACCGATGGCGTATCCGAACGATCCGAACCAGGGACGGGGGGCCGACCGTGTCGGTCTGCGTATCAAGGGTGCGCCCAGTCAGTCGTCGAATCTGATCGACTTCCGCGACGACTCCGACACCGAGCTGGCCGCAATCAGTTCGGCCGGGGCGTTCTCGGCGGCAAGCGCCGCCATCGTCGGCGCTGTCACGTCCGCGACGGCCACGCTGACCGGCCTGCTCACCGCGGCCAACACCGCCGCCGCGACAGGAGACGTCGTGTTCAAGGGCTGGGTGGTCGAAAAGCTTGCCTGATGGGGCTGTTCGACGGATTGAAACGACGAGCCGCAACGTCGATGGCGATGTTCGCCCTCCGGCAGGCCGCGAAGGGGCTGTCCGAGGGTAAGTACGGTGAGGGCAAGATGAAATTGTACAAGCGGGTCGTGGATTTCATGGACGGGAAGAAGACGTACACGGGGGCGCTGCTGATCGCACTGCCCGCAGTCGCCACCGCGCTAGCCACGTCGCTCATCGACGCCGGCTTCGATCCGAACGTGGTCGCGAAGTATGCCGCCTACGCCGGAGGCACGGTCCTGACCGTGATCGGTCTGTTGCACAAGGCCGTGAAGTTCCTCGACGACCTGACGCCCGACGAGTTCCCCGGCCAGTAATGTGAGTCGCTGGCCGGCGGTCCTCGCCCTGATGACCGCCGCGACGACGGCGCAAGCAACCGTCAGACAGATCGATAACGAAGTCGCGCTGTACCGCACGTTCGCCAACGGTGTCGACGGGAACGTCTGCTACGCGGCCGTCTGGCCGACGTCGAGACACCTACTGACCGCAAACCACTGTGTCGAAGAGGATGGCACGGTGAAGTGGGTGTCGGTACACGGCCGAAGGGGTACGGCGAAGGTGATCGTGTCCGATAAGGTCGGCGATCTGGCGCACCTCGTGACCGACAAGCCGGTGGGGGTACTGCCGCTGAGGCTGGCGAAGGACGTGCTGATGGCCGAGGAGCTCGTGTACCGCTGTCCGCTCCCCGGCACCGAGGCGGTCTGCCTGGGTCGGTTCCTGACGATGATCCCCGGCAGGAACGGCGACAAGGCGTGGTTCGACGGCTGGGGAATCCCTGGCTGCTCGGGCGGTGCGCTGCTGAACAAGAAGGGCGAGATCGTCGCCATCATGGTCGGCTCCGACGTGCCGGCGGTGTACGGCTACAACGGGGAGGCGAAGCTGCCGTCGTGGCTCGAGGTCGCCGACGATCAGCGCGAGATCTGGAAGTTGTTCTGGTTCGCCGTTCACTACCGCTCCGCGCTGGTCGTCCGGGTGGTGGCAGGAGGTATTGCTTGGCCGAAGGAGTAGCGAGGCTCATACGCGACAACTCGGTGTGGCACTACACGACGATGGACGGACGCTTCATCTGCCAGCGGCTCGCGGTGACGCGATGGCGTGTGATCGACCTGAGCAAGATGAGGATGGAAATCTGCGATTCGCTGTGGAACGCCGAGCAAGTGATCGGGGACTGGCTGGTGCCGCCGAGGGTGACGAAGATCGGGCCGGACGAACTGTTCGGGGAGCGCGTCCGGCACACGGTCCGATCCCCCAAGCCACGGTCCGCACGGCCCAAGCGCACCACAGCGCGGCCCAAGCGTCGATCGAGCCGCAGGTCATAGGAGAGACATACGGTTCGCGCCGACCTGAGCGCCTCCTGGCGCTCTCCAGCGCCCACCGAGCCCAGCCAATGGGGATTCATTCGGTTCGCGTCTCCCTCGCGCTCCGGTCCCGCCTTCGCGCCGGACGCGCCGTATCCTTTGAGAGAGAGGCTCCACACCCCGCCCTGCCGTCCGCCCGGACGCGCACATAGCGCCATCACCGCGCCCACAGCCCGAGCCGAACCCCGACCATCAGGGGTAGATTTATTAGCGTACTGTGCGACAAACCGATTGACACAGAGAGAGTCCGACACATAGATTGAGATTGTGACCAACCTACAGATCACGAAGCAGGACGCCACCGAGGGCCAAGTGCAGAAGGCGCCGCTGGCCTCAACCGCCATCCTGCTGACCGTTGCCGGGCCAGGTGGACGTGGACATGACCAGGCGGCTCAGTTTGGCTGGTTGGTCCCGGCCGAAACTAGCCGTCGTCCGAGATGCGGGGTTCGATTCCCCGCCCCGGCTCCTTCGCACGGACGAGTCGCCGGCAGTTACGCGATCGAACGATTCACATTGACGGACCGCAAAAGCCGCCGACCAGCTCGATGTGCCGCCCGGGACGTGTGCGGGCTCATAGCCTCGCAGCAAGTTTCGGCGGCTTTCGCGGTTAACCAAGGAGGAAGTGGATGTTGACAGCAGAGCAGGGATTCGAGATCGACGTTCTGAAGCGCCGCATTAAGGGGATGGGGTACGAGCCGATCAGCTACCACGTGATCGAGGACGTCACCCACGGCCTCGCCCTCACCACTCGTTTCGGAGGTGGCGAACCGCGCTTTCCTAGTGAGCTTTCCCCAGCGGAGTGGAAGGAGGGGAGATGAAGATCGAGATCAAGAATCGGTTCACAGGCGCCGTCCTGCTCAAGGTTGAGGGCTCGCTAAGGATCGCCCTTGAGGTGGCGGTGCAGGGCGGCGCCGACCTCCGCAGCGCCGACCTCAGCGACGCCAACCTCCGCGGCGCCGACCTCCGCGGCGCCGACCTCCGCGGCGCCCACCTCCGCAGCGCCGACCTCAGCGACGCCAACCTCCGCGGCGCCGACCTCCGCGGCGCCGACCTCCGCGGCGCCCACCTCAGCGACGCCAACCTCCGCGACGCCGACCTCCGCTACGCCAACCTCCGCGGCGCCGACCTCCGCGGCGCCGACCTCCGCGACGCCAACCTCCGCGTCGCCGACCTCAGCGACGCCCACCTCAGCGGCGCCGACCTCCGCTACGCCAACCTCAGCGGCGCCGACCTCAGCGGCGCTAACCTCCGCGGCGCCTACCTCCGCGGCGCCGACCTCCGCGGCGCCGACCTCCGCGGCACCGACCTCAGCGGCGCCTACCTCAGCGGCGCCGACCTCCGCGACGCCGACCTCAGCGACGCCGACCTCAGCGGCGCCGACCTCAGCGGCGCCGACCTCCGCGGCGCCAACCTCCGCGGCGCCGACCTCAGCGACGCCAACCTCCGCGGCGCCGACCTCAGCGGCGCCGACCTCCGCGGCGCCCACCTCAGCGACGCCAACCTCCGCGACGCCAACCTCAGTTGGATCAGCCATGACCAAATCGCCGCGGTGCTCCTGCTGGAAGCTGGACAGGACATCGATCGTCGGCGGCTTGCGGGCCTGGTGCTTGTGTCGCGCGATTGGTGCTGGGAGAAGTTCGAGAAGATTGCCCGAGCTGATCCAGCGGGCGAGTGGGCGATTGGTGTGCTGCGCGGGTACGTGAAGGACGGGGACGATGCGCCGGGTTGGATCCGGCCCGTGAAGGAGAAGGCGGCGTCATGAGCCAGGTGATTCCGTTCCCGGTGCTGGTTGTGGTGCATGGGCGTGATCTGCCGCGGCGAGTGCGGTGGGAGATCCGGGCTCGGGTGTAGTGGTGGCGGCTGAAGAGGCTTCCGGCGTGACGTTGGTTGAGCAGCTCAAGCGCTTGAACGCCTGCTCGGAAGCGCTGGATTGGGTAGGCAATCGCACGCTCGAACGGGCGTGGAACGAATGCGAAGACATCGAATGGATGCTGTGGGCTGCTGAAGCGGTCGGTATCGACAAGAAGGTGCTGGTCTCGGCCGCATGTGACTTCGCCGCCACCGCGCTGCGATTTGTGCCTCAAGGCGAGGATCGCCCACGGAAGGCGATCAGGGTGACACGCGCATGGGTGCGGGGTCGCGCAAGCATCGCAAGCGTCGGCGCCGCCGGGGACGCCGCCAGGGACGCCGCCTGGGCCGCCGCCAGGGCCGCCGCCGGGGCCGCCGCCAGGGCCGCCGCCAGGGCCGCCGCCGGGGACGCCGCCAGGTACGCCGCCGGGGACGCCGCCAGGGCCGCCGCCTGGGCCGCCGCCAGGGACGCCGCCAGGGACGCCGCCTGGGACGCCGCCAGGTACGCCGCCGGGGACGCCGCCTGGGCCGCCGCCGACAAGCGAATGAGACGACTTCTACGCAAGCGGGTCACTGTCCCAATGCTGCGCCGCGCGCTACGTCGCACGATGAGGAAGCGGAGCCTGGCGGCGTGACCTGGCTTCTCATCACCGCGCCCACAGCCCGAGCCGAACCCCGACCATCAGGGGTAGATTTATTAGCGTACTGTTCGACAAATCGATTGACACAGAGAGAGTCCGACACATAGATTGAGATTGTGACCAACCTACGGTTAACCAAGGAGGAAGCGGATGTTGACAGCAGATCAGGGATTCAACCCGGAGCGGCTCGAGGCGTACGTGCAAGGCGCTCAAGATGCACGGGGTCAAGCACAAGTGGACCGGCGACGTCGGTCGCTGCATCGAGGTGGCGCTGTGACGAAGCGCCGGACGTTGGTTGAGCAGCTCAAGCGCTTGAACGCCTGCTCGGAAGCGCTGGATTGGGTAGGCAATCGCACGCTCGAACGGGCGTGGAACGAATGCGAAGACATCGAATGGATGCTGTGGGCTGCTGAAGCGGTCGGTATCGACAAGAAGGTGCTGGTCTCGGCCGCATGTGACTTCGCCGCCACCGCACTGCGATTTGTGCCTCAAGGCGAGGATCGCCCACGGAAGGCGATCAGGGTGACACGCGCATGGGTGCGGGGTCGCGCAAGCATCGCAAGCGTCGGCGCCGCCGGGGACGCCGCCAGGGACGCCGCCGGGGCCGCCGCCGGGGACGCCGCCAGGTACGCCGCCGGGGCCGCCGCCAGGGCCGCCGCCAGGGCCGCCGCCTGGGCCGCCGCCGGGGACGCCGCCGGGGACGCCGCCAGGTACGCCGCCAGGGGCGCCGCCTGGGACGCCGCCGGGGCCGCCGCCTGGGCCGCCGCCGGGGCCGCCGCCGACAAGCGAATGAGACGACTTCTACGCAAGCGGGTCACTGTCCCAATGCTGCGCCGCGCGCTACGTCGCACGATGAGGAAGCGGAGCCTGGCGGCGTGACCTGGCTTCTCATCGCGCTCCTCGCCGCCATCTCGCCCTACGTCCGCGACTCGTTCATACCCAACGGACGCTGGCCGGCGCGGGCGTTCCTGAAGGAGCTGGGGCTGTGAGCCGCTCGAGGCGGAACGGCCGTCGCACCCGGCCCGAGGAATTCCCGAGGGTCCAGCGCGAGATCGACGTGCTGCACCACGCCCTAGACCTGATCTTCGACGTCCGGGAGTTGCTGAAGCAGGCCGACTCGCCGCGGACGCTGAAGAAGGCCCGCTCGCTGATCAAGAGCCTGGGCGGCGCCATCCGGCACCGCAAGGGCCTCGAAGCGTACCTCCGGGACCAGCTGTGACCGCCCTCATGGTCGGCTCCGACGGAGGACGGACGAGAGGAGATGCCTTGAGCTACGCAGACACGCCACCTCTGCTGCCGATGGTTACGTGAATGGCCTGGCTCTCTGTGCCGGGGTCGGCGGGCTTGAGCTTGGACTCGGGCTGGCTCTGCCCGGACACCGAACTGTTTGCTACGTCGAGAGAGAAGCGTATCCGGCCAGCACGCTTGCCGGTCGTATGGCGGAAGGCGCGTTGGATGCGGCGCCTATCTGGGATGACCTCGCCACCTTCGGCGGTCGCCCGTGGCGTGGAGTCGTGGATCTCATCTCTGCGGGCTTCCCGTGCCAACCCTTCAGCTCAGTGATGGGTGGAGATATGTCAGTCGATCGCGGAGGCCGAAGGCTGGGCGCGTTGCAGCACGGGCGAGGCGCATTCTCGGTGAGGCGAAAGGGGGAGTGATGCAGGTTCGATTCGTACCGAGGACGGGTGGACCGGACAATCTGGTCTGCGAGGCCGAGGCTGTGGATTCTCAGCGAGTTCCAGGGAAGGGCCGCAGCGTGAAGTGGACCGCGATCGGACTGCACGAGGACAGCCAGGAGCTGTTCGTGGCTGTCGTCGATGTTCTGAACGCGACCGATGCGTTCGGCTGGGCCGCGCAGGACGTCCAGTCCGCGTACCAGCTGACGTTGCTCGGGGCGTGGTCACACGCGAACCCCGACATCGTGGCCGCGCCCTACGATGAGTCGGGGCACCCGGCGAATGCGATGGACTTCCTCGCTGGCTGGGGGCCGGCGTGACGACGACGTGGCTCGTGGTCAGCACGTGGCTGGACGGCCGCATCACGCAGACGGTGTTGCGGGCGACGGACGCCAATGACGCATTCGCCGGGGCCGCGGCCTGCTGGACCGAGGAACGCCAGCGCAAGGAACGCCTCGTGGTGGCCGTCCGCACGGGGCCGATCGAGAGCGAGACGCCGCTGCGCGAGCGGTACACGGTCAACGCCTACGACTTCCTGTGGGGCAGAGAGGTGGGGGCAGAAAGTGCTTGACACGGTTCGGCTTAGAGTTAGACTGAGAGTCGTGAATCACAGGTGGGCACTGCGTTAGGGCGCAGCATGAGCCGCACGATCTACACGTCGTCCTTCCCGCGCTCGTCCAGAATCCCGCTCCATGTCCATCAGGTGTCGATTGCGCTGAAGGAGCCCGAGTGGTGGAAGCCGCCCAAGAAGCTGCGATGCAAGCCGCTCCTGATCAAGGGGTGGATGTTCAAGCTGGAGGGCGAGAAGTTCACGCGGGCTTATCTGCGGGAGCTGGCGAAGTACGACGCCCGCAAGGTCGTCGAGTCGCTCCCCGAAGGCGACGTGGTCCTGCTGTGCTGGGAGGCCCCGAACGTGGGCTGTCACCGGCGGGATGCTGCCGAGTGGCTCGAGGGCCAGCTCGGCATCGAAGTGACTGAGTGGGGCTACAAGCGCGAGGCCGTGATGGAGTCGCGGCTGATGCCGGAAAAGGCGGATGTCGCCGCCCTGAAGAAGGCCCAGCGGCAGGCGCCGCTGAAGGCCAAGACCGAATGGAAGCCGAAGCCGAACCAGCAGTTGAGGCTGTTTTGACCGAACCGTCCCTAGCTCAAGGAATTGTAGAGCCCCGTAAGGGAGATCTGGGTGCGAAACCTGGGGGGCGGACCACCTACGGCCTGCACGCGACGCAGGACATGACGCCGCGAGAAATCGTGTACGCGACGACGCTCGACCGCAAGGACGACAGCGTCGGCGATGTCAGGACGCGGCACACGATCGAGGTGGGGCCGGACGTCCACGTCGACTGCCAGTACCTGCGGTATGCGAACCACAGTTGCCTCGCCAACGCCGAGATCGTGACGACGCTGGGGTCGCGGCAGCTGTCGCTGATGGTGATCGCGAAGCGCGAGATCAAGAAGGGCGACGAGGTGACGCTGTTCTACCCGTCGTTCGAGGTCGAGATGGCCGAGCCGTTCGACTGCCACTGCGGCCACTCGAAATGCCTGAGACGCATCGCGGGGGCGCTCGACGTCCCGGTCCGGCGGCTGATGTTCTTCAAGCCGACGCATCACGTCCGCGCCGTGATGAACCAGAGGTTGCGGTGAGCCAGTACGCGGTCCCGCAGCTAGCGGGGCTGACGACCAGCGGCGCTCAGGAGCGGAGCTTCCTGATGAAGACGCTGCGGAAGCTCAAGACGACGGGAGGGTACGACCGCTTCATAGAGCCCTGCGCCGGCCTGATGGCGCTGTCGCAGGCCGCGAACCATGTCGGGTACGACCCGCATCGGTTCGAGATGAGCGACGTGACGATGGCGTTCGTCGCTGCGGGGTACGCCGCCACCGGCCAGGACGTCGCCGAGCTCGACGTTCGGATCGACGACCAGCCGATCGTCATGACCGGCGACCCGATCGTGGATGCCGCCGAGGTGTGGTTCGAGTTCTACCTCGCGAGGACGAAGTATCAGGCGGTGAACGAGTACTGGGAGTCGCTGCTGCGCGACCTCGAGGGCCGGCGCACGGCCCACGTCGAGGAGTTGAGGAAGGGGCTCGTCGGGCTCCAGTCGAAGCTGCTGGGGTCGAAGTACCTGCCGCTGGACTGCCTCGACCACATGCGCCGCGTGAAGGACGACCCGAAGGCCGTGATCATCCTGCACCCGCCCGCGTACACCGGAGGGTTCGAGAAGGCGACGAACACCGGGGGCCGGGTGACGTGGAAGCAGCCGAACTACGAGGTGTGGGACATCGAGAAGTCGCCGAAGGCCCTGGCCGAGGAAGCGCAGGACTGGAAGGCGATGTTGATCGTCGGCGAGCAGGTCAAGCCGGGGGAAGAGGGCTGTCCCGAGGGCGTCATGTACGTCCGCGAGGCCAGCGAGAAAGCGCGGCTGTACATCTGGTCGAACCGGCCGGACGAATGCAAGCAGGGGGCGAAGACGGTCGCCGTCCCCCGGGGTGCCGCGGACTTCGAAAAGCCGACGTGGAAGTACCTGCCGAAGGACCACCGCATCATGCGAGAGTCGAAGATCGAATTCGGCCCGGTGTCCAGCCCGCAGTACCGCTACCTGCGCGACCTGTTCCTGCACCGCATCAAGGGCGGGGAGCCAGGGCAGTCGCTCGGGGTGTTCGTCGACGGGTTCTTCGTCGGGGTTATCGGCTACGACATCCAGACGATCTGCCGCCCGTACAACAACCATTGGGATGACGCGGCGATCCTTGTGTCGTGTCTTGCGCCGCCGCACCCGCAGCGGACGGGGAGATTGCTCGGACACGTCGCCCTGAACCGCGAAGCGATCCGGTATTGCATGAAGCCGTGGATCGAAGTGCAGGTAAAGCAGCTCGTGACGGCGGAATTCACGCGCTACGACGAGGCAAAGGGGCAGCGCGGCATCATGAAGCTCCAGAACCGCTCGTACGACACCAAGAGGAAGCAGAACAAGCTGATCTATGCGGCGCCGATCGAGGAGAAACCGCTGCAAGTGTCTCTCGATCGCTGGCTGAAGCAGGAGCGCAATTGGATCAAGTCGAGCCCGAAGGCGAGCGTGGCGGCGTAAATGGCGACAAAAAGAAGGAAAACGAGGAGTTCCACTGTGGCTTCCAAGAAGAAAACGACCGAGCCGAAACCCCGACCTATGGAAGCGCAGCCAAAACCCGCTCCTAGTGCGCCAAGCGCAGCAGCTTTCCCGGTGTCCGAGGGCCTCGATGTCCGGCAGGTCGTCATCGAGGAATTGAAGGAGCAGGAGACGAACGCCCACGTCATGCCGCCCGTCAAGTTCGAGCAGCTGGTGGCGAACATCAAGGAACGCGGCGCGCTGGAGTCGATGCCGTACTGCTCGCAGCCGAACGGGGTCGGCCCGGTGACGATCGTCAGCGGCCATCACCGTGTGAGGGCCGCGCATCAGGCCGGTCTGCGCCAGATCCCCGCGATGGTCGACATGCGGGAGATGACGAAGGCACAGATGGTGTCGCGGGTGCTGGCGCACAACAAGCTGGTGGGGCACGACGACGACACCCTGCTGAGGGAGCTGCTGGGGCAGCTGGACACGCCCGAGGACATGCTTCGAAGCGGGTTCGCCGACGACCTGCTCGTGGACGACGAGCGGGACGGCCTGGAGCTGTTCACGCCGAACCTGGGGCTGCACTTCAAGACGCTGAGCTTCGCGTTCCTGGGGCACCAGATGGACGACTTCGATCAGCTGCTCGGGGCGCTCGATGGCAAGCAGGATCTGGTGCTCGTCGGGATGGAGGAGCAGTTCAAGGAGTTCCTCGTCGCGGCGTCGAAGTTCGGGCGGTTCAAGGACATCCGCAGCGGCGGGACGGTGATCGCGGTGCTGACCAAGATCGCGCTGGCCCTTGTCGAACAGGGCGAGGAAGAGGAGAAGGCCGCGACCGCGCAGCCATGAAGGGCAGAGTCCTCGAACGCGCCGCGACAGGCGACGGCAGCCACTTTGACTACGTGATCCTCGAGAACGGACGACGGCGGATCGCGAAGGACTTCAACCGGAAAGTGGCCGTGGGCTCGTTCGTCGAGGCGAAGGAGGAAGAGGGCGAGATCGAGGTGCTGACTCGCTCGGCGCTGATCCCGCCCGACAAGCCCGTGACCCGCGATGTCGCGTGGCGCCGGCCCGAGCTCGCGGGGATCAGCGACGGGGAGTGGCGGGCGAGGATGCTCCGACGATCGAAGACGATCAGCCGGTTGCGTGAGTATCTGACGACACGCGGCTACGTGGAGGTCGAGACGCCCGTCCTGCAGGTCCAGACGTCCGGCGAGGCCGACACGTTCGAGACGTTCCACCAGACGAACGGGGAAGTGCGGTTCCTGCGGATCTCGCCCGAGTTGTACCTGAAGCGGATGCTCGTCGCTGGCTTCGAAAGGGTGTTCGAGCTGGGGAAGGTGTTCCGCAACGAGGGCATCTCGCGGTGGCACAGCCCGGAGTTCACGACGCTGGAGATCTACGAGGCGTATGCGACGCATGAGGACGCCCGCCGGCTCGTCGAACGACTGATCGAAGAGGTGTGGGGTTACGGCAATGGGCCGACGTCGTCCGTGGTGGTCGATGGCCGGCACGTTCCCGAGGAGGCATTGAAAGGCATCCCCGGCTTCGTCTGGCGCAACCATCTGCCGATCGACGAGTCGCCGCTGTCGCCTGAGCTCGACGGCTACGCCGACCGCTCGGAGCTGTACATCGACGGGGTGGAGGTCGCGAACGTCGGTCCGAACCTGCTGGACGTCGAGGAGCAGGCGAAGAAGCTACCAGAGATGAAGGACTACCTCGAAGCGTTGCGAGCGGGCCTGCCGCCGTCGATCGGCATCGGCATCGGCATCGACCGGCTCGTGGCGAAGATCGCAGGGGTCGACAACCTGCGAGACGTGACGGTGTTCCCTGATCTGAGGACGGGCTGATGGTATGGATGATTCTGAGAGCCCTGTGGACGCTGTTCCTTGTGGGCTGCGTCGGCGCGTGGCTCCTATTCGACGTCGCGTGGCTCTCCGTCGAAGTGCTGCTCCTGCTGCTCGTCGTCGACCGCATCAACGACGTCCAGGCGGTGCTCGAGGGCGGCGTCCGGCTCGAACTGCCCGGAAAAGACTGAGGGATCGAGCTGATGACCTGTGGTCGAAGCTGGTTCGGAAGCAAGCCGGCGACCAATGTCGGAAGTGTGGTCGTTTCGGTGGAATCGATGCGCACCACATCGTGCGGCGGGCCGTGGAGGCCACGCGATGGCGGCTGATGAACGGCGTCGGTCTGTGTCGTATCCAGTGCCACCCGTGGGCGCACGCCCAGAAGGACGAATTTCGGACGTGGATCGGGCCGGACCTGATGAGGTATCTGGAACGGTTGTCTCAGTCGACTGCGAAGGTCGACGTCGAGATGCGGATCGAGTTCCTGAAGGGGCTGACGCAGATCACGGAGAACGGATGAGTGGCGACCCGCGCTGTCCGGTCTGCCAGGGGATGCTGTTCTGCGGGGACTGCTCGTGAGAAATAGAAGCCGGATGCTGAATTGCAAGGTGCTGCGTGGCTGACGAGAAGAAGGCTGACGACGAGCTGTCGTTCAAGCGGTCCCCGATCGGTCGCAAGAGCCGACTGACGCCGGAGATCGAGGAGCAGGTCGTGCAGCTGCTCCGCGCCGGCAACTATGTCGAGACGGCCGCGGCGTTCGCCGGTATCGCGAAGGTCCAGCTGTATGACTGGCTGCGGAAGGGTGCCGCCCTGCGCGAGAAGCTGAACAAGCTCGAAAGCCAGAAGGCATTCGACAAGGCGGTGAAGGAGCTCGACCCGCGTGACGCAGCCTACGTGTCGTTCCACGACGCGGTGGGGAAGGCGCAGGCCGAGTCGGAGGCCCGCAATGTCGCGTTGATCCAGAAGGCGGCGGACAAGAACTGGCAGGCGGCGGCGTGGAGGCTGGAGCGGCAGCACAACAGCAAGTGGGGCCGGACCGACAAACATGAGATCAGCACGCCAGAAGACAAGCCGGGAATCGGCTTGAAGATCGAGGTGGTTCCGTCGAGGCCGGTATCGGCCGACGAGGTGCCCAAGGATGGAAATGTCGAGCCGGCAGTTGAGAAACCAGAGGTCGACCGCGATGACGGTTGAGTTCTTCCTCGCGTACGCCCTGCTGCGGGACGAAAAGGCTGGTCGTATCGCCGCATGCTGGCAAGCGCTGGAGTTCGCTGTGTTCCGAAAGCCGTTGTGTCGGAAGGCGGCGGCACGGTTGAGACAGATCAGGCGGATGGGGGTAGTTAGCTCGTGAGGTGGCTGATGGATCTGCTTCTGGACGATGCGTTCTGGACGTACGTGCTGGCGTTCGCGCTGATCGCGGTGTCCGTACTGATCATCGCCCTGTACGAGGAGCGCGAACGGCGAATTAGGCATCACGACTTTGGAGGACGTGATGAAGTGCATTGAGTGTGGCCGGAAGGCCAAGACGTTCTTGTACATGAAGCCCAGCGGGGAGCAGGCGGGGATCTGCCACCGGCTGGAGTGCGACCAGAAGTACGAAGGCCCGACGGATCAGGGCGACGGGGCGGCCCAGTGAGGGCGCAGATGTCGCTCGTGCCCGACAGTCCGATCGTCGATATGTCCCGCATGAAGCAGGCCGCCGGATGAAGCGGGCCTGGACCCGGAACGTGCGGAAGTGACGCTCACGGGGATGTCCCGCGAGTACCTGGAGGCCAAGAGCCGGACGGACGACGTGGCCATCCAGACGCTGATCGAGCAGGTCGCCAAGCTGAAAGGGGAGCTCGAGGGCGAGGAGCAGCTGACCGCCATGCTCGCGAGCCTGAACAAGCGAGCGGCCGAAGCGCTGGGGAAGCGGACGACCGGCAAGGTGCTCGACACGTGGCACGACATCCCTGAGCGGATCGTGGCGCTGAAGGGGCAGGTCCGCACACTGGAGGAGGCGGTGCACATCGATGCCGGCCGCATGGCCCAGCTGGAGGACACGATCGCCGAGTTCGAAGGGCAGCAGCGGACCTGCTGCAAGCTGTGCGACAACGACGAATGAGGGCTAGATGACCAAGTACACCGTACGACTGAGGACGAAGAATATGGCCCCGCGTGGGGCGGTTGCCAGCTGGTTCGCGGAGTTCACGGCCGAGGGGCGGATGACGCAGTGGCTGAAGGACAACCGCCTACTGCGGATGCTCAGGGGCCAGTGGCGAAAGGGACGTCGCTACGAGGTCGAGGAGGCCGAACGGGGAAGCGGTTGGGCTTTGCCACCGGAAGGAATGCGACGGGGCTTATATACGAAAGTTACCAACCGCAACCGCAACACCATCGACCAGATGATCGGGATGGTGCGCGGGGCCGAAGGCAAGCGGCTCCGCTACGCCTACCTGATCGATCACGACCACGGCCAGCAGGCCGAAGCGATCTAGATGGCCGACGCTCCCGCGTTCGCCGTCAACCGCATCCTGCAAGGGAACGCGGCGAGCGTGCTTCCGACCTTCCCCAACGACAGCATCGATCTGAGCGTGTGGTCCCCGCCTTACTACGTCGGGAAGTCCTACGAGAAAGACCTGTCGTTTGAGAATTGGTGCTCACTTCTCCGGGACGTGCTACAGGCTCACGTGCGCATTATCAGGCCGGGCGGATTCGTGGCGGTCAACATCGGAGACATTCTATGCTTCGCCGATCCCGACATGCCGCGATTCCAAGCCGACAACGTGAGCGGGAAGCGCCAGAAGGTCACGCGCGCCCAAGTGCTCACCGCGCAGCGCGACAACCCGCGCGCAGACCGTTACGAGTTGGCGCACATTCTCGGATGCAGTGAGCAAACCGTGCAACGGCGACTGGAGCATAACAACGTGCGCGGCGGTAAATATGAAGCCGCAACCCGCGTGCTTCTGACCGGCTGCATGCTGGCGGAGTGGGCGTCAGAGGCGGGTCTGTATCTGTATGACCGGCGCGTCTGGCACAAGGACCCGTGTTGGGCGAACAGTCGCTGGCACTCGGTTTCGTATCGCGCCGTTGACGAGTTCGAGCACCTGTATGTTTTCTGGCGTCCGGGGATCACGACCTACAACCGCAAGCGGCTTTCGTCGGCCGAGTGGGCCGGGTGGGGATCGCGCGGCGTGTGGAAGATTCATTCCGTGCGCCAGAATGACCGCCATGAGGCGGAGTTCCCCGAACAGCTTGTCGAGCGTGTGATCCGCCTGTTGTCGGAACCGGGAGACACCATCCTGGACCCGTTCATCGGGAGTGGAACCACGGCGGCTGTGGCCAAGCGGACGGGGCGACAGTGGATCGGAATAGACCGCGACCCGGAAGCCGTAGAGCTTGCGCGGAGACGCACGACGGCTCGTACGGCCGAATGATCACGGTCTGGAAGCTGCGATGAGCGGCCGAAGGGCGAAGCTGATCCGCAAGGTCGAAAGCCAGCTCGACGCCAGTCCCGCCGGCTACCGCCGCCTGAATATGAATCCGATTGGGGAGTCGTTCGATAGCAGCAAGACGGACATGGTCGTGGCGTTCGACGGCTTGACGGACGCGACCAAGCTCGTGATTGACGCGGCCTCCATTGCTAGAAGCATGCGCCGCCCGTCGAAGGGGTGGAGACGTCACGTCAGACGACAGAAGGCCCAGGAACGGAGAATGCGATGACCCTCCAGACGACCTGCCGCCTGATGGACGGGGACAAGAAGTGGGAGTTCGACTACGAGGATCTGGTGAAGCAGGCGCCCGCCAACGGCCAGTGGTCGCAGCAGGAAGCCGTGAGGACATCGCCCGTCAGCGGCAAGCGGTTCCGCTTCGTAGCGTACGTCCGCCGAACGAACGACGGGAAGTATTTGATCGAAGCCCCTGTGGTAGAACGACTTCCAGAGACGACCGTCGTCGACTTCGTGCCCGGAATCGTTACGTATTAAAGAAAGTTCCGTATTGCTTTATGTCGTACCGAACCAGAGCCTGATCAGTTCGCCGCGGGAGGTCACGCCGAGCTTACGGTAGATCGTCCGTAGGTGTAGCTTGGCCGTAATGGGGGCTGATCCCCAGCTTGCTTGCGATGTTGGCCGACTCCAGTCCGAGGGAGGCCAGTTCGGCGACCTCGACCTCTCGATGGCTGAGGCTGGGGCGGTCCTGCTTGGGGACAGAGACCGCGAGGGCCAGTAGCTCGATCGCGATGCGCTCGATGTTTTTGACGCCAGAATTGCCACCGATGGGGTATTGTCCTTGAGTGGAAAGAGGCGGACCATCTGGGGCATGTCGAGAGTCTACGATGTGGGGTAGGAGGCTGGAGGATGGCTGAGCAGGCTGGACAAGGACGAAAGATCAAGCTGTACGGTGGAGTGTTCCTGGCAGTGATAGTTACCCTGGCCGCGTTAGAGTGGCATCGGGCGAAGCTGAACGCCCCGTACGAGGCCGAGAGGGCGGCGCAGAGGGCATTGCAGGCCCAGCATGAGCCCACGGAGCCCACGGTCGAGGATCTGCTGCGGCCGCTGATGGAGGAGTTCGGGTTAGGCCCGTACTCGGTGAACCAGACGATCCTGACGATCGAGGTGCCGCTGAAGGTTGTGGTGGCGATCGAGGATCAGCCCGCCGCGGGGAAGTACATGGTGCGGCAGATGATGGATCTGTTCGCGACGGCTAGCGGACAAGACATCGTGCGGGTGATCCTGACGTTGGATGGCGCCACGGTCGCGGAAGGAACGACCGACTGGATGGGCAAGAAGCACGTAGAGCTGTAGGGAATCAGCATGAAGTGGAGCAGCTGGATGCCGTTGACGTTCTCGTAGAGGGCTGCAGGACCGAAGACGTTCCGCTGATCGTGGGACGGCTCGAAGCGGCCAAGCATAGGGCGTTGGGACGCCTTTTAGTGCCACCAGCGCGGGTCGGCGGGTTGCTGACCACGAAGGAGGCGGCAGATGCGTTGCGGGTTTCGCCTGACAAAGTACGATCACTGGCTGCGGCGGGCCGAATTGCGCGTGTGACAATAGGTCGAGCGGTTCGGTTCCGCCCGGAAGCGATCGAGGCCCTGATCGTCAAGTCGCAGGGAGGTCGTCGTAGGACCGCAAGGCTGGTGGCGGTTTGACGCATCTCGAGGCGTTCAAGCTGACGGGGCCCCCGCTGGAAGGGTATTGTGATCCCTGCTCGGTCTGCGATATGCACTGTACGTCGTGTCCGCTGTCACGACGGGGTGCGCCGGACGGAACCGTGAAGGTCTGCTTCGTCCATCGACGCAAGTTCGTGATTACGGAGACAGACTGCTGCGGGAAGCAGTCGTACCACTGCGAGGGATGCTGTCAGGACGCTATAGGGCAGTTCTTTCGGGGGTTGTTGGAGGGAGATGGCGAGCATACGCCGGAGATCGGGGCGGTGGCAGGTTCGGTGGCGGGATGCGGGTCAGGAACGGGGACGGACCTGCCGCACGTTCGCAGAGGCTAAGCGGCTCCGAACAGAAATCGAGGCGAAGACGGAGCAACGGTTGGTGCCGGCCGTAGAGGCCGACATCACCGTCGGGGAGTACGCCGTACGCTGGCTCCAGATGATCCGACCGCAGCTGAAGGTCGGGACGGTCCTGGGGTACGAGTCCGTGATGAGGATCCACGTCCTGCCCAGGATCGGGGACGAGCCAGTTCGCAAGCTGACTCGAGCGACGGTGAAGGAGCTGATCGTCGCCGCCCGTAGGCAGCACACGCAGCACACGTGTCAGAGGATCCACCGGACGTTGAGAGCGATGTTGTCGTGGGCGATGGACGACGACCTGATCCTGTCGAACCCGGCCGAGCGGTTGGGGAAGGTGCTGAAGCTGCACAAGACGCGGGCGCAGCGCCAGGACGTGGTGAGGGCCATGACGCGGAAGGAGCGGGACAGGTTCATGGCCGCGGCGAGGAGGCACGACCCGGACCTCGCCGGCCTGTTCATGGTGATGGGGTGGGCCGGTCTACGGATCGGGGAGGCGCTGGCGCTCAGGGCCGAGGACGTGGACGTGAAGCGGAGGGAGCTGCATGTGGTCCGCAGTATTGCCTCCAGTGACCGTCAGATCGGTACGACGAAGACAGGCGTCGGAAGAGTGGTCATGTGCTCCGCTGAGCTCCGAAGTGAACTGCAGAGCATCGACATGAGCCCGATGCAGCCCGCTGCGATCCGAAGAGCACCGATGCGCACCGTTGAGAGTGGACAGGAGCCCGATGCGCCCTACGTGAGCCCGATGCGGCCCGATGCGAACCGAATGCGCCCGATGCGAACTGCTGAGCGACAATCCGAGCTGCTGCGCAACCACGGAGGGGCGGTACAGAGTCCGATGCGCACCGTCATGAGCCCGATGCGCCCGTCTGCGATCCGAAGCGCACCGAAGAGAGCTGCTGAGCATGGACAAGAGCCCGCTGCGCCGGCAGGAGGCCCGATGCGCTTCGACACTGCTGCGCTGCTCTTCCCGTCAGCGAGGGGGACGCCGTACGACCACAGCAACGTCGAGAAGCGAATGAAGGTGGTGCTGAGGCGAGCTGGCCTGGGGCTGCACTTCACGCCGCACTCGCTGCGTCACACGTACGCTCGCCTGATGCTCGAGGGCGGGGTGGACCTCAAGACGGTCCAGCAGCAGATGGGGCACGCGAGCATCCAGCTGACGGCTGATACGTACGGCCAGTGGTTTCGCCCGCAGTCGAAAAAGACCGCGGACGTTCTGGATAGTGGGTCGAAACGTCGACAGTTACGCGGAAGTGCCGACGGTTTGTAGCGGGGCTAGAACTTCATCTGGCTGATGCGGCTGGTAAGCGCCTGGTGACAGCTGAAAAGCTGATGTGGACAGGAGCGGTTTTGTGTGGACAGCGTGGAAGGCCCGATTCGCTGTTTTGTAGGGAAAAAGAAGTGGTGACCCGCCGGGGACTCGAACCCCAAACCTAGAGATTAAGAGTCTCTTGCTCTACCAATTGAGCTAGCGGGCCACCGAAACGGAAGGCTCGTTATACAACGAGCACTTGCGCAGGCGCAAGACAAACCGCTCGATTCGGCCTAAACGAGCAGCCCTCCATCCACGCCGACCACGGCGCCGTTGACGAACGAGCCAAGTTCGGACGCGAGGAAGAGGTAGACGTTGGCGACCTCTTCCGGCCGGCCCATTCGGCCCGCTGGTGTGCGCTCGACGATCGCCTCGACGATCCTGGGAGGGACCGACTTCACCATCTCGGTCTCGACAAAGCCGGGCGCGACCGCGTTTGCCGTGATGCCCTTCGGACCGAACTCGCGAGCCCACACCCGTGTCATGCCGATGACTCCGGCCTTGCTGGCCGCGTAGGCCGTCTGCCCGAAGTTGCCGTGGCGCGCGACGACGGAGCTGGCCGACATGATCCGACCGAAGCCGCGCCCGACCATGTGGGGCACGGCGGCTCGAGCGCAGTGCCAGGCACCGCGCAAGTTCACGTCCATCGTGGCGTCCCATTGCTCGTCCGTCACATCCTCGAGCCTCGCGTCGCGGACGACGCCCGCGTTGTTGACGAGGATGTCCACACTGCCGTGCCGCTTCACGCTGTCGGCGACCGCCGTCTCGACGGCCGCGCGGTCGGTGACGTCCACGACCTGGGCGGCCACGCGGCCCTGCGGGGCCAAGCGCTCGGCCGTTTCGAGCACTCTCGTAGAGATGTCCACGAGAGTGACGGAGGCGCCGGCGCGAAGAAAGGCGACCGCGGTGGCAGCGCCCAGACCGCGCGCGGCGCCGGTGACTACGGCGGTGCGGCCGGCCAGGGAGAGCGGGTCGTGCGCATTGGGCATCGTCACCGCGCAGCGTACCAGCCGCGGCTACACCGTTGCAGCTGGGCTAAATCCCGCGTTGGGGGTCTCCATTTAACCGGAGGAGTCCAGGTTGGCAGTTCTCCACGGGCGGTTCGCTGGAGAGCGCTCCAGGCTCGGCGGGTGCCCGCGCGCCTGCGGCTGCGAGGGCGGCACTGCCCGGGGCCGCTGGGTGGCGATGAGGTCCTGGTAGCGCACCGGGTCGTGGGCGACGGCGAGCTCGAGCACTCGGTAGAACACCATCCCGCGGCTGCGGGAGGTGCGGCGGTTGAAGCGGAACGCGAACTCATTCAGGTAGCTGGCCAGGTGCGCGTCGTTCACCGAGCCCTGGTGGGTACCCAGCAACCACCGCTTGGCTAGCGAGGCGACCCGGTGCACTGCGGGCAGTAGCTCGCCGGGATCCTCCCCGCGGGTTCGGGCGGCCCGCTGGCTGCGCCGGTCGTGGACGTAGCCGAGCTTCTCCAGCCCGCGGTAGCCCTGCCAGCCGTCGGTGACGACCCTCGCGCCCGGCTCGACGTGAGCCGTTACAAAGGCGTGCAACGAGGCGGCCGACGCATCGGTCAGCGGCAGCATCCGGCACCGTCCGAATCCTCTCGGCTCCCGGACCTCCACCGCGATCCCGGTCAAAACCTTCTTGCCTTTGGCCCGGCCGCCGCGCAGCCCCGCCTCCTCACCGCCGATGTAGGTCTCATCTACCTGTACCATCCCGGCCAGCCGGTCCCGGCCCGGGCGCACCAGCACCGACCTCAGCCGATGGAGCATCGCCCACGCGGTCTGGTAGGAGCCGATCTCCAGCGTCCGCTTCAGGCTCAGCGCCGAGATCCCGTCCTTGCCGGTGGCGAACAGCCAGCAGGCGGTGAACCAAACCGTTAGCGGCGTGCGCGTCCGGTCAAAGATCGTGCCCGCTGTCACCGACGTACGGCCGCCGCACCCTGAGCACATGAAGCGACCGTCGCCCAGCCGCCAGCCCCCATCATGGCCGCAGTCCAAGCAGGCGAAGCTGGCGGGCCCACCGCAGCCACTCCAGGTAGTCCGCATCGGTCCGGAACCAGGCCTGGAACTCGCCCACGGACCGCGGATAGTGCGTGCCAGCACGAGGCTGATCCACCGGCTCAGTTTACACCGGTTAAATGGATACCCCCGAACTTAGTAATGAAGATACGCCTCGAGCCGTCCTCTCATTCCGGCGAGAGGGCTAAACTCCGAGCTTGGGCACGGATCGAACATCGGGAGGTCTGTTGAGGTGATGTCCCGTCGCTTGTTGAAACTGAGCGGCGGCAGTTCACGTCCTAAGCGGCGTTTTCCTTCTCGTCAAGTGCTGCGTCTCGTGCTCTGAGGGCAGCGATCAGTTTGGGCATCTCCCGGTAGCCTCTGATACGCCGGAAGCGCTGCTCGGCATCCAACACGGCGGCGCCACACCAGCGGAGAATCATGCGACCTCCGCGCCAGCGCTTCACGCGCCGCGAGACTCTGCGGACGCTGCCAACGAGGTTGTCGATCGGATTCGTTGTTCGCAGCGACAGCTGGAGCCGTTCGGGGAGTTCGAGCTCGATGACAGTGAGCGTCTGGTCGAGGCCCTCGCGCAGGGAGGCGGCAGCGCCAGGATGCTCGGACTCGAGACGGGTGGCGAGAGCCTCGAGGAGCCGCTTCGCCCGCTTAGCGTCGCGACACTCGTAGGCTTGACTCATCGCCCGTCGCACACCAGGTCGCATCGACTCCGGCAAGTGGTCGGCAACGTTCCGCTTCTTGTGCTCCTGGCAGCGCTGGATGAAGGCACGGCCTCCGAAGACGTCCCTGCAAGCCTTGTGTAGAGCCTTCGCTCCGTCAAGGACGATGAGCAAGCTGCGGTTCGTCTGCAGACCGCGTGAGGCGAGATTCTCGAGCAGGGCTTTACAGGCCCGAGCGTTCTCGGTCGTCCCTTCCCACAGGCCCAAGACCTGCTTCTTCCCGTCGTTTTCGAAGCCGAGCGCCACCAGAACGACGTGATCCTCAAAGTGAATTCCGTCGATCATCAGCACCGCCAATTCCAGTCTTGACAGATCGCGACGCTGCAGCTTCACCAGGTGTCGCCGTGTTCCTTCGAGGAAACGCCGGCTGACGGCACTCCGGCTCTTGCCCCGTTCCGGGACTTCGACCGGAAGCTTCTCTAACGAACCCGAGTAGCCTCGTGTCGACACGCCAAGGATCATCTGCTCGAGGGCCCGTTGCTTCAGTGGATCCTCACGAGACCATTCCGTCCACGCCGGCAGCTCGAGCTCGCGGCCGTCGACCGACCGAACCCGAGGGCGCGGCAGCGTCACCCGACGTCCGCCCATAACCAGCGATCCGACCGTCGTTCCGTGGCGATGAGCTTTGCGATCCGCGTTCTGCTTGTAGCGTGGCCCGCACAGCACCTCCTGCTGAGCACGCAGCATCTCGATCGCCTGGATCGTTCCGCTCGCGATCACAGTCTCGAGTAGCGTCTGACGCATCAGTTCAGCCAGCGGCGACGCTAATTGACCAACAACCTCTTGGGGGATGGCTCGTCTGCTGATAGCTTTCTTCATGGCGGCTTTCTCCTCTTTTGATCCAGCCCGATGATCCCATCGGGCCGGAGAGGCCGCCACTCAACTTTCAACAGATTTCGGGACTACACCGTCTGTTGATGCGCAGCGAAGCGAGCCGCTTTTTTCTCAATACCCTGGCCGTCGTTCTGGCGATGAGCCTCGTCGGTTCGGAAGGACTGGCTCAGGTCACGCCGCTCGATCACGACCGTGGGGGGATCGGCCTTGGCCTGGCCCTGCGGCGACTGCCCGTGGACGGCGCGGTGCTCTATGTGACGGCGCATCCCGATGACGAGAACAACGGCGTACTCGTGAAGCTGAGCCGCGGGCAGGGAATTCGGACCGGGCTGTTGACGGTGACACGGGGCGACGGCGGCCAGAACGAGATCGGCCCCGAGCTGTTCCAGGCGATCGGAATCCTGAGGAGCGAAGAGCTGGCGGGAGTGCACCGCTACGACGGCGCGCAGCAGTTCTTCACGCGCGCCTACGAGTTCGGCTACTCCTTCTCGGTCGAGGAGACGTTCGACAAGTGGGGTCGACAGGAGATCCTCGAGGACGTCGTCGATGTCGTCCGGTCATTCCGCCCGGATGTCGTGCTCACCCTGCCGCGCGAGGGGCGCGGCGGCGGGCAGCACCACATGGCCTCGGCGCGGCTGGCTGAAGAGGCGTTCCGCGTGGCGGCGGACCCGTCGCGCTTTGCCCACCAGATCGACAGAGGGCTGCGCCCGTGGCAGCCGGCCAAGGTTTACGAGGTTGCGTTCATCGGCTTCGGCGGCCCTCAGTCAGCCGCTCCCGACCCCAGCATGGTGAAGGTCGACACGTCCCACTACGACCCGCTGCTCGGCATGACGTGGCATCAGTTCGGTGGGCTCGGTCGCGCTCACCATCGCTGTCAAGGGATGGGGCGGCTCACGGCGGCCCCGGGCCAGGGCCAGGGGCGCTACACGTTGATCGACTCCGAGCCGGCCATCGACGGCGTCGAGACGGACATCCTCGCAGGCGTCGACATGACGCTGCGTCGCCGGCTCGAGATGGCTGCCGGGGAAGCGCAGCATGCGGCGTTTCTCGGGCCCGGCATCGCCGAGATCGAGGCCGCGATCGACGCCGCTCAGAAGGCGTTCTCGATCACGGCCCCTCACGAGACCTTGACGCCGCTGGCCGCCGGCCTCAAAGCGGTGCGCAGCCTGCGCGACGGCGTGAAAGGCAGCGAGCTATCGAAGGCTCTTGCCACTGAGATGGCTCATCGTCTCGACCTCAAGGAGCAGGACTTCCGCGACGCGCTGCGCCTGGCGCAGGGTCTCGAAGCGCATCTCGTCGTGGACGACGGTGACGTCGTGCCCGGACAGACCTTCGAGGCTACGGCGACGATCTGGAATCAGAGCGCAGGAGCCGTGTCGCTGGACACCGTCACGGTCAACGTGTCGGACGGCTGGAGCGTCGAGAAGGCCGAGGGCGATGCGGCCGAGCTGGCTGGCGGCGCCGTCGCCGAACTCGTCTATTCGATCACCGTGGCCGATGACGCCCGTTTCACGCAGCCCTATTGGAAGCGAACTTTTGCGGTCGACCGGTTCGACATCGAGATTCCCGAGCACCACACAGCCCCCTGGAGCCCACCGGACGTGACGCTCGGAGTCGGCTACTCCACGCAGGGCGCCAGCGCCTCGCTCGAGGTCCCGGCCTACCATCGGTACAACGGTCCCTGGGTGGGTCGTGAAAAGCAGAAGGTCGTCAACGTCGTGCCCGCGCTTTCCGTGGCGTTGAGCCCCAGCGTGGCGATCGTGCCTTCGAACGCCGTGGGCGAGCCGCGCGAGTTCCGGGTCCAGGTGGACTACAAGGGCAAGTCCGCCTCTTCGACGAGCGTCGCACTCCAGGCCCCCGAGGGCTGGACCGTGGAGCCGGCCGAGGTCACGTTGAACTTCCAGCTCGAAAACGAGCAGGGCACGGCCCGGTTCTTCGTGACGCCGCCGGCCGGCGCTGCGCAAGGCGAGGTCGAGTTGCACGCCGTTGCGGGCTACGAGGGGCGGGAGTATCGCGAGGGCTATCAGGTGATCGCCTACGATCACACCCAGGAGCGACACCTCTTCCACCCGGCCACGGCTGCAGTTCAGATCCTCGATGTCGACCTTGGGACCGATATCGCGGTCGGCTACGTGCTCGGGTCTGGTGACGAGGTGCCGCCAGCCATCGAGATGCTCGGCGCTCCGATCACGTTCCTGACGCCCGACGACATCGCGTTCGGCGACCTTTCGCAGTACACGACGATCATGACCGGTATCCGCGCCTATCAGACGCGTGCCGACCTCAAGGCGCACCACCAGCGTCTGATGGAGTACGTGAGAAACGGTGGCAATCTCGTTGTGCAGTACAACAAGTTCGAGTTCAATCAGCTGGGTCCGCGCCCCACCGGGCGGCCCCAGCCGGGCCAGAGAGCGGAGAGCCCCTTCGCCCCCTACTCGGCTGCAGTGGGGCGAAACCGCATCACCGTCGAGGAGACGCCGATCAAGGTCATCAATGCGGACTCGCCCCTCCTCGTCGCGCCCAATCGTATCGGGGAAGAGGACTTCGCCGACTGGGTGCAGGAGCGGGGCCTGTATTTCCTCGACGCGCACGACGAGCGCTACATCGAGCTCTTTGCGTCCGAGGATCCGTGGCCCAAGAACGCCGGCGAGAAGAAGGGCATGCTCGTGACGGCTCCGGTGGGGAAGGGCACCTGGACCTACGTCGGCCTCGGGCTATGGCGCCAGCTTCCCGCCGGAACGCCCGGGGCCTACCGGATTCTCGCGAACCTGCTCAGCCAGCCGCGAGGGGACTGAGCTAAGAGCGCAGCGCGCGGCCGGGGCGTGCGCCTGTGTGCTGGCCGTTGCTCACGACGGGCGTGCCGTTGACGATGACGTCGCTGATGCCCGCGGCGTAGCGGTGCGGGTCGTCGAAGCTCGCGACGTCCCGCACGCTCGCCGCGTCGAAGACGACGAGGTCGGCCCGTTTGCCGCGCGCGATGAGGCCCCGATCGCGGAGCCCGATGTGATCGGCGGGCATGGACGTCATCTTCTTGACCCCCTCGGGGAGCGAGAGCACTTCGCGCTCTCTGACGTAGTGCGCCAACACTCGCGCGAAGGCTCCGTAGGAGCGAGGGTGGGGACGCGTGGCGGCCGCTTTGCCGACCGGCGCCATAGCCGATCCGTCCGAGCCCACCATGACGAGCGGGTGATCCAGCACCATCTCGACATTGGCCTCGCTCATGCCGTGACCGATGAACGAGACGGCGCCTTCTTCCTCCTCGATCAGCCGCAGCAACGCGTCGATCGGCTCGACCTTCCAGGCCTCGGCAATCTCGTAGAGATTGCGACCCACGAACCGGCCGTTCGCCTCGCCGCGAACGCTGGAGATGACGATCAGATCGTAGTCGCCGGGCTCGACCCGCACACGGGCGGCGACCTCGTCGCGAAGTCGCGCGCGCTCGCCGGATCGGAGCCGCGCCACGAGAGCCCGATTCCCGCCTTCCAGCGCCGCAGCGGAGAAGAAGATCGTCAGGCCGGTCGAGTAGGCGGTGTACGGGTAGGCATCGGCCAGGACGTCGACACCCTGGCGTCGGGCCGATTCGATGAGGTCGAGGGCCCCGCCCTGCAGGCGCCATTGCGCGCGTCCGGCCGCCTTGAGATGAGAGACCTCGACCCGCACATCCGCGGCGCGTCCGATCGCGATCGCCTCGTCGACGGCCTCGAGCAGGTGTTCTTCTTCGTTGCGCACGTGGGACGCGTACAGACCGCCGCGACGTGCGACGACCCGAGCCATCGCCACGATTTCTCCCGTCGGGGTGTAGCGGCCGGGCGTGTACTCGAGCCCCGTCGAGAGCCCGAACGCGCCCTGATCCATGCCCTGTTCGACCGCGAGAAGCACGTTCGTCAGCTCGCCGTGCGTGAGCGGTCGGTCGGCCAGCCCGATCTCGTTCTCGCGGAGCGAGCCCTGGCCGAGCAGCAGGGCCTGGTTGACCGAGATTCCGTCGCGCTCGAGTCGGGTCAAGAACGAGGCCACGTCAGTCCATTCCGGTTCGACGCCCGAGTCGCGGAGCTCCGCCCGACGCTCGTCGACGCCGGACGGTGGCAGTGGGGCAGCGGACCAAACGCAGTTGCCCGTCAGCTCGGTGGTCACACCCTGGAGCGCACGGCTGTCGGCCGTGGGGTAGGCGATGATCGACCCGTCCGAGTGGCTGTGGATGTCGATGAAACCGGGCGCGACGTGAAGGCCGCGAGCATTGATGACGTGTTCAGCCTGTCCGGTGGGGATCTCTCCGATCGCCGTGATCGCGTCGCCCTCGACGCCGATGTCGGCGGCGAAGGCGGGCGCGCCGGTTCCGTCGAGGATGGTGCCGCCGCGGGCCACGAGATCGAACCGGGGCGTCGCTGCGACCCGTGAGCGGGGGCGCAGCGTGCTCGCCGCCACTACGCCGGCCGACGTCTTCAGGAAGCGCCGGCGTGAACGGCTCCGCTCGCTCATGGCCGCGGATTATCGCACTTTGGGGTCTCCATTTAACCGGAGGAGTCCAGGTTGGCAGTTCTCCACGGGCGGTTCGCTGGAGAGCGCTCCAGGCTCGGCGGGTGCCCGCGCGCCTGCGGCTGCGAGGGCGGCACTGCCCGGGGCCGCTGGGTGGCGATGAGGTCCTGGTAGCGCACCGGGTCGTGGGCGACGGCGAGCTCGAGCACTCGGTAGAACACCATCCCGCGGCTGCGGGAGGTGCGGCGGTTGAAGCGGAACGCGAACTCATTCAGGTAGCTGGCCAGGTGCGCGTCGTTCACCGAGCCCTGGTGGGTACCCAGCAACCACCGCTTGGCTAGCGAGGCGACCCGGTGCACTGCGGGCAGTAGCTCGCCGGGATCCTCCCCGCGGGTTCGGGCGGCCCGCTGGCTGCGCCGGTCGTGGACGTAGCCGAGCTTCTCCAGCCCGCGGTAGCCCTGCCAGCCGTCGGTGACGATCCTCGCGCCCGGCTCGACGTGAGCCGTTACAAAGGCGTGCAACGAGGCGGCCGACGCATCGGTCAGCGGCAGCATCCGGCACCGTCCGAATCCTCTCGGCTCCCGGACCTCCACCGCGATCCCGGTCAAAACCTTCTTGCCTTTGGCCCGGCCGCCGCGCAGCCCCGCCTCCTCACCGCCGATGTAGGTCTCATCTACCTGTACCATCCCGGCCAGCCGGTCCCGGCCCGGGCGCACCAGCACCGACCTCAGCCGATGGAGCATCGCCCACGCGGTCTGGTAGGAGCCGATCTCCAGCGTCCGCTTCAGGCTCAGCGCCGAGATCCCGTCCTTGCCGGTGGCGAACAGCCAGCAGGCGGTGAACCAAACCGTTAGCGGCGTGCGCGTCCGGTCAAAGATCGTGCCCGCTGTCACCGACGTACGGCCGCCGCACCCTGAGCACATGAAGCGACCGTCGCCCAGCCGCCAGCCCCCATCATGGCCGCAGTCCAAGCAGGCGAAGCTGGCGGGCCACCGCAGCCGCTCCAGGTAGTCCAGGCAGTCCGCATCGGTCCGGAACCAGGCCTGGAACTCGCCCACGGACCGCGGATAGTGCGTGCCAGCACGAGGCTGATCCACCGGCTCAGTTTACACCGGTTAAATGGATACCCCCGATCGCACTAGTCGGTCGAGGAGGTTGCGTTGCGGCGCCGCGGCGCCCGCGAGAATTGCTCCGGATGTCCGGCGTTCGCCGAGCCTGAGCGCGGTGCCGGGCGGGGGGTGCGGCGCTCGACCCACAGCATCCAGATCCCTTCTCGAAGCGAGAGCATCATGACGACACCTCTTCCTGAAGCGGCCGTCCGGTGAAATCGCTGGTGCCGGTACGCCAGTTCACGACCTCGATCTCGTAGCCGGTCGGGTCCTGGACATACCAGCTCCGCGAGTGCGGCCAAGTGACCTCACCACCGTAGTGAAAGCGCAGCCCTTCACGTCGCGCGAGCCCCAGCCATTCATAGGCATCCGCGATCCGGAGCGCGAAGTGAGCGACACCGTGGCGCGCCTCGTCAGCGAGCGTCCAGCGATTCTGCGGCTTCCGCTCCGGGTGCTCGTAGATGCACAGCATCGCCTCGCCCGACCGGATGACTCCCCAACGGACGCCTTCCTGCACGTCCTGCTCCACGAGCTCGAAGCCAAAGACGCGCCCGTACCAGTCGACCGACTCCTCGAAGTCCCTCACTGACAGATGGTCCAGATGCTTCACCTTCATGTTCGACCTCCTCCGGTCCACTTTGTCGACCGTGATAAATAGAAAGTAAACGCTTTCTTTAAATAAAGCAAGGATAAACTTGAACAATTATCGGACTCGACCTACCCTGGAGGTGTGGCACGTGTACGCGGCAACTCGAAGGAGCGCCTGCTTCTCTCCTTGAAGTCGAAGGGGCCGCAGACGGCTGCGACCCTGGCTCGCCGAATCGGCGTCACGCCGATGGCCGTGCGCCAGCATCTGGCGGATCTCGAGGCCGGCCATGTCGTCGCCTTCCAGGACGAGCGCGGCCAGGTGGGGAGGCCTCGGCGCGTGTGGCGGGTGGCCGAAACGCCCGAAGCGCAGGCGCGCTTTCCAGACAGCCACGCAGAGCTGACGGTCGGGATCATCGCCGCGGCGCGCGACGCATTCGGCGAGGACGGCCTCGATCGGTTGGTCGAGCGGCGCGGCGAGCTGCAGGCCGAGGAGTACAAGCGACGGGTCCCCGGGAACGCCAGCCTCGATCAGCGCGTCGGAGCGCTCGCCAGGATCCGGCGTGAAGAGGGCTACATGGCCGAGTGGAAGCGCCAGGCCGATGGCAGCTTCCTGCTGATCGAGAACCACTGCCCGATCTGCGTGGCCGCCGAATCGTGTCAGTCGCTTTGCCGGGTCGAGCAGGACCTGTTCAGCAGCGTCCTTGGGCCGGACGTCGACGTGGAGCGCACCGAGCATCTCCTCTCGGGAGCTCGTCGCTGCGCCTACCGCATCGTGCCACGGACGCTGCAGCCGACCCCTTGAAGCAGCTGTCCCTCGGCGGCCTGGCCACCTGTGCTGCTCTCGTCCTGACGGGTCTCCTCAGCCCCGCCCCGGCAGCCGAAGGGCTCCTCGTCGTGGGGGCGTTCGCCACTCCGGTCTGCCTGATGCTGCTCGGTGCGACGTCGCGAGCCGGAGTCGGGCCGGCAGCAGGAGCACTCGTGGCCGCGCTGCTCGTGCTCGTCGGCTCGGGTCTCGCGATGCTGGCCTTCCGGGGCGCCTCTGCGCCCTGGGTCCTCGGGTTACCGATCGGAGCGGCGTTGCAGCTCTACGCCGCATGCGCCTTGCCGCTGCTGTTCATGCCTCTGGCGTACGCGCTCGTCTTCGAGAAACACACGCTCCGGAGCGAGGACCTGGAAGAGCTGCGCAGCAAGACGCGGCAGCCACCGAAGCGCGCTTGATGCCGTCTCTCGACCGACCGGCCGTCGCCATCTCGGCAGTGCTCTACACGGTGGTGGTCGTCGCAGTCGGTGTCTGGGCCACGCACCGAACCCGAAGCGCGCGCGACTTCTTTATCGCCGGCCAGGGCCTCGGGCCGATCGTCACGGCGCTGGCGGCCACGTCGGCCACCTTCAGCGCCTTCGTGTTTCTCGGGGGACCGGGGCTCACCTATCGCATGGGGATCGCATCGCTATTCATCGTCGTCCCGGTCGGCTTCACATCGAGCCTCATCTGCTGGACTCTCGCCAAACGGCTGCGGCTGCTCGCCGAGGTCCGGGACGTCTTCACGATCCCGGACGTGGTGCTGCTCCGCTTCGGCAGCCGAGCCGCGTCGGGCCTTGCGGCGGTTTCGATCGTACTCGGCTCGATCGGCTACCTCGCGGCTCAGCTCCTCGCCCTGGGTGTGCTGTTCGTCGCCATCTTCGGCGCGCGATTCGGCGAGGCGTCGCTGGCCCTCGGCATCGGTTTCGGGCTCGCCGTGATCCTCGTCTACGCGGTCGCCGGAGGGATGCTGGCCGGCGTCTACACAGACGTCGTACAGGGGACGGTGATGCTGTTCGCGGCCGTGGCGGTCTTCGGGTACTCCCTCTCTGCGGCAGGCGGTCTTGGTGCGATGACGCGCTCGATCGCTGCGTCGGAGCGCTTCGGGCCCGGCTTCCTCGATCCCTTCAGTGCCTCGACCGCGACCGCAGCGGGATTCTTCTTCGTCTTCGGCGTCGGGGCGGCAGGCCAGCCGCACATGCTCCATAAGTTCTTCATGCTGCGCGATCCCCGGCAGTTGCGCTGGATGCCCGCCGCGATCGGATGGACACAGGCGCTGTGCGTCCTCATCTGGCTCGGGATCGGTCTCGCGGTGCCGGCGCTCGTTGCCGAAGGGGGAATGGAGCCCCTGGCCAATCCGGATCACGCGGCTCCCCTCTTCGTGCTCGGCTACACGCCGCCCGTTCTCGCGGGCATCGTGTTCGCCGGAGTGTTGGCGGCGATCATGTCGTCCGCCGATTCCTTCCTCAACATCGCCTCGGCTGCTCTGGTCCGCGACCTCCCACGGGCTCTGGGCAGGACGATGAGTGACGAGCTGAAAGCGGCGAGGGTGGCCACCCTCGTCGTGGGCATAGGCGCGGCCCTCCTGGCCTTCGGCTATGGCGATCTCATCGCACTGCTCGGCACTCTGGCGTTCGGCACATTTGCCGCCGCGCTGACGCCAGCGCTGGCGGTGGGCCTCAATTGGCGCGGCGTCACGGCGACCGCGGCGACGGCATCGATCGGCGTCGGAGCGAGCCTGAACCTGGGGCTCGAGCTCGTGTCGCGGCAGTCGGCGCTTTGGGGATCGGTGTTGTCGGCCCCGGGCGTTGCGTCGACGATCGCTCTCGCCAGCTCCTTCCTGGTCTTGCTGGCGCTGAGCACGTGGCGGGGTGACGATGACGTCCTCGATCCCGCGGTGGCGGCCGTGATGGAGGCGTGACCCTCTGCGCGGGTCGCCCGATCTGGGCTAGAAGAGAGCAAGGATACAATCCCACCTGATGCTCACGCACGTCGTCTTCTTCAAGCTCTCGCCGGAGGCGAAGGACCGCGCCGGCGAGCTGGTCGCCCGGCTGTCCGAGATGAAGGCGAGCATTCCTGAGCTCGCCGAAATCGGGGCGGGCGTCGATGTGTCCCGCTCCGAGCGCTCGTGGGACGCGGCCCTGTACACGCGTTTCCGATCGGAGGCGGACCTCGAAACCTATCGCTCCCATCCCGCCCATCAGAACGTGCTCGAGCTGATCCGCGAGGTCTGCTCGGAGACCTCGGTCGGCGACTACGAGAGCCAGGGCTGAAGGCCGCCCGGTACGGGCGCTGCGCCGGGTGGCAGTGCCGCCGCCGGGCGCCAACGCCGCCGCGTTGAACTACTAGGCCGCCAGGTCAGCAGGGGCATGTAGAGTCTCGCGATCTCGCATGAGCTTCGACAAGACCCTCTCAGTCATCATCCTCGCGATCGCCGTGATCGTCCTGGCTATCGCCGTGTCGCCCGCCCTCGATGGCGAAGGCGGCGCTCCACACTCCAGCTACTCCTCGATGCGACAAGGGCGCGCCGCCGAGGCGATCAGCGCCCGACATCTGGCGCTCGGCTGGGCCTTCGGAGCCTCGATTCTCGCCGCGGTGGGCGCCTTGGTCGCTTTCGGAGCGCGTCAGCGCGGTCGCCTACGCGGCCTCGGCCCGGCTCTCGTGGCCGCGACTCTGGCGTGTGTGGGTGTATGGACGTGGCTCGTGATCGCCTACCGGGGTTTCGCGGCGGGGGAGACGACCCCGTGGCTCGGATTCCCGCATCCGACCGCGCTGATGCTCTTCGTCCTCTGGCCGGGCTCGGCGGCGTTCGCCGCTCTCTACGCGCTTGGGTACGAGCGCTGGGTGCTGACGCAGGAGGACCGCCGTCGCTACGAGGAGCTGTTGGCGGAGAGGCCCGCCGCGATGGCGTCACCCGGCAGCGAGCGGCCGGGAGCCGACGAGGGCCCCTGAGTGGAGGCGATCCGAACACCGATCGTGCTCGCGTGCGTCGGCGGCTACATGATCGTCTGCATTCTCGTCGGCCTGTGGGCCATGCGGCGGACCCGCTCGACCCGCGACTTCTTCATGGCCGGACGAGATCTCGGCGTCCTGATCACGGGCGTCGCGCTCTTCTCGATCACGATGAGCGGCTTCGGGTTCGTGGGCGGGCCGGGGCTCGTCTACGCGCTCGGCATCAGCTCGGTGTGGATCGTCATCACGGGTCCGAGCGCTTCCGCCGTATCGGACTTCCTGCTCGGTAAGCGCTTGCGGCTCTTCGCCGGATACTTCGACACCATTTCGCTGCCGGATGCGGTCGCCGCGCGCTACGGCGACGAGCGGACCCGTCTGCTGACGGCGATCGCGATCCTGCTGGGCATCCTTGGCTACCTCGCGACACAGATCCTCGCCATGTCGACCGTCCTCAAGAGCCTGCTCGACGGGTCGCCATGGTTCTCGGAAGTGAGCCTGGTCGCGTGCGTCGCGGCGTCCTCTTCCGTCTTGATCTTCTACTGCGTGACCGGGGGCATCGTCGCCTCCGTCTACACCGACATGGTTCAGGGTGCAGTGATGGTGGTGGCCGGGGTACTGGTGTTCTTCACCGCGATCTCGACCGTCGACGGCGGCATCGCCGGCGCCAGCCTCGCGCTGCTGGCCGACGACCGGGAGGCGATCGGGCCGTGGGGGACGCTCGGCATGATCGGTTGTCTCTCCTGGTACTTCATGTTCGTCATGGGAGCCGCCGGCCAGCCGCATCTGCTCACCAAGACGATGATGATCCGGCGAGTCCAGGATTACCGCTTCGTCCCGCTCGTCAGCCTCACCGGCTACACGCTGACCGCCCTGCTCTGGATCAGCATCGGTCTCGCGATGCGGACGCTCGTGGTCCAGGGGCTGCACCCAGAGCTCGCGAGCCCCGATGCGGCGGCGCCCGAGTTCCTCTAGACCTACGCGCACCCACTGCTGGCGGGCGTCGTGTTCGCCGGGCTCTTCGCCGCGATCATGTCCACGGCCGACAGCTTTCTCAACATCGGCGCCGCTGCCCTCGTTCACGACGTTCCCAAGGCGCTGCGCGGCGCCAGTCTGCGGCGCGAGCTGATGTGGGCCCGCATCGCAACCGTGGGTCTGGGGGCGTTTTCGGCTGGTTTTGCGCTTTTCTCCCACTACGTGAACGACCGATTGGTGGCGGTGCTCGGGGCCTTCGGATGGGGCACCTTCGGCGCCGCACTCGTGCCGGCGGTCGCGATCGGCTTCAACTGGAAGCGCGCGACACCACTCGCAGCAAACGTCGCTATCGCCTCGAGCCTGGTCGTCAACTTCGCGATCGAGATCTTCGACGTCGCGATCCCTCATAACATTCACGGGGGAGCGGTGTCGCTGCTCGTCTCGCTGACACTCTTCTTCGGGATCTCGTACGCGTCCACCCCGCCGAAACTCCCCGCGGGAGTCGAAGCGCTGATGGACATCTGAGGCTCGCGTGCTCGCCGCACCTCCGCCGCTCGATTGAGTGGGCGCAGTCGAGCTAGGAGATCGCGCTCCGCTGGCGGTACCACTCGAGCGTGCGCTCGAGGCCCGCTTGCAGCGGAGTGAAGTCATCCCAGAAGGCGGCCGCGAACTTGGTGTGATCCACGACGTACGGGCGATCCCAGAGAAAGCTCATCTCCTTCAACTCACGCATGATCGGAAGGAAGATTGCGAGCGTCGCGAGCATCCATCCGGGCATGGGGCTGAGACGCGGCTGTTTGCCCACCAGCTCATAGATGAGCTCCACGACCTGTCGGACCGGCAGAGCGGGTGCGCTGGGGACGTGCCAGACCTGGCCGAGGGCCTCGTCCCGTTCTCCCAGGGTCTGGAGCGCACGCGCAAAGTCCGGTGCATACGTGAACGTGTGCGGCTGGTCGACGTCACCGAGGAGCTGCGCCGACTTGCCGCGCAGCACCGCCGGAAACAGCCGCTCGCCGAGAATCGCGTTGATAACACCCGGGCCGTAGAAATCGGAAGCGCGTGCCAGGACGACTCGCACACGACCCTGCTCGTGCGCCGCGAGCAGCTGTGCGCTGATGCGGGCCCGCAATGCGGGCTTCTTGTCGAAGCGGGTGGGCGGCAGGTCCTCGGTCATCGGACCCGCGACGGGGCCGTAGCTGTACAGGTTGTCGGCGAATACGAGCTTGGCGCCAGCGGCTTCGCTGCCCGCGATCAGACCGTCCACGATGGGCGGCCACAGCTCGGGCCAGCGCGTGTAGTCGACGCCGACACAGCAGTACACGACGACGGCGCCATCGCAGCAGCGACGCGCGTCGTCGACGTTGCCGACGTCACCCGCCACCAACTCCACCCCGGACGGAGCGTCGGCGCGCCCGCTGCGGGAGACTCCGCGAACCGACCGACCGTCGGCGCCGAGGCGCCGCATCAGCTCCGTCCCGATCGGTCCGTTGCAGCCGCCGACGACGTGTTTTTCGCCCATTGAGGCGCGATTCTAGTACTCTGATCCGTAAATACGGTGTCGCACCGAGAACGCCGAGGCGCCCGGATGGCAAGAAGCCGAAGAGGGAGAATACCGGGAGTATTTGACCGATGAGCGACGCAGCCAGGCGGGATGCATCGGCGTTCGAATGCAACCGTAATTGCGGATCCGAGTACTAGTCGCGGGCCGTCGGTCGAACCAGGAAGGGTCCGGTAGGACACCTCAACGCATCAACTCGAGCTGCTCGACGTCCTCCCTGATCAGCAACGTGCCAGCCAGCGGCGGGTCCTCGAAGCGTTGAACCAGCCCGGTGGTTGGCCAGCGCACCTCGATGAACTCGATCGCTTCGGCGTCGCCGAGTCCGATTCCCTGCTGCAGACTGGAAGAGCCAAAGCTGCACCCGGTGCCCACGACCCGGTGGATCTCTCGCTCGCCATCCGGCGTTCGCAGGCGGAGTCGGATCCGCGCTCCGATCGCCGATCGGTTCGAGCGCGTGCCCAGCAGCCGCAGCGTGACCCAGCCGGCGCCCGAGCCGGGGTTTTCGAAGAGCACGTTGCGCGCCTCGTCGCCGCTGTACCAGCCTCCCATGACGGCGAGCACGTCTTCGTCGCCGTCCCCGTCGACGTCACCGAAGGAGATACCGTGCCCCTTCTGCAGGTGACCGACGCCCCTGGCCTCGGTGACGTCGCTGAAGCGGCGTCCGTTTTCGTTTCCGAGCATGCGGTTCGGCAACAGCGTCCACAGATCGGGGCCGCCCGTGCCGATGTAGAGGTCCAGCCATCCGTCGCCCTCGATGTCGCCGAAGTTGGCGCCCACCGCGAGCAGGACCTTCCCGATTCCCGCGGTGTCGCTCACGTCCCTGAAGATGCCGGTTCTCTCGTTGTGGTAGAGCCGCGCGTGCTCGGCCTCGCCGGGCAGCCCCAGCTCCGCGGCGGCGACCTGGCCGAGTGTGGCGCCATCCCAGGCGCCGGCGAACAGATCCAGCCAGCCGTCGTTGTCGTAGTCGAAGAAGCATGTGGAGGAGCCGGAGCGCGGCGCCTCGACGGTGGTGACGTCGGCGACGTCGAAGAATCCCCAGCCGCCCGCCTCGTCCGGGCCCGCGTTGTACAGCAGCTGGTTGGGCTGACGTAGCCGCGAGACGTAGAGGTCGGGGCGGTCGTCGTTGTCGTAGTCGCCCCAGGTCGCGCCGATCACCCAGCCGAGCTGGGCGAGGCCGACGTCGAGCGCCACGTCCACGAAAGTGCCATCACCCTCGTTCCGCATCAACATCGACGGGTTCGGGTCCTTGGAGCTCGGCCACTCGTGCCCGAGAAAGACGTCGAGGTCGCCGTCGGCGTCGTAGTCGGCCCAGGCGGCGGTCTGGCCAGGCTGGGCCTCGTCCAGGCCGGCTGCCACCGTCACGTCTTCGAACGTGCCGTCTCCGCGGTTGCGCAGCAGTGAGTTGGGGAAGATCGCATTCGTCCCCAGCCGGCCGCTTCGGAGGACGAGGACGTCGCTCCAGCCGTCGTTGTCGAAGTCGGCGTGGCTGAGGTTGAGCCCGCCGACGATGCCCTCGAGTCCGGCCGCTTTGGTGACATCGTCGAAACGCCCGCGGCCGTCGTTCCGGAAGAGGCGGATAGGATCGCGCAGCCCCCACGAAGAGACCATGAGATCGAGGTCACCATCGCCGTCCAGGTCCTCGAGCACGCTGCCGCCGGCGAGATCCAGGACGTCGACGCCCGCCGCGGCTGCGATGTTCGGAAGAGGCGCGAGCTCTCTCCCAGAGGCGCGCGCCTCCGGAAGCTGCAGACGCTCGGGAACCGCCTCTGGATAGTCGCCGACGCTCATCGACGCCAGGATCAGGAGCCAACGCGCCGCGACGTCTTTCGGCTTCTCGGCGAGCGTCTCGTTGAGCAGCGTCATCGCGGCTCTCGCCCCCGATGGGTCCGAGTGGACGCCGCCTGGCTTCACCGGGAAGAAGCAGGCCGCGGGGTTCCGGGGGGCGAGGCAGTTCGTCTCTACTCCGAGTCGCAGGTGCGCCGCGGCGAGCCAGGGTCGCAGCAGCCTCCGAGAGCGTCTCTCCTGAGCCGCGGTCAGCGCCGAGCCGTCAGCCTCGATCTCATCGGTCTCGGCGAGAGCCGCCCGGGTCTGGCCGTCCCAGAGCAGCTGCTGCGCCAGCTTGAAGCGCGCATTCATGCGCGCGCCGAGATCTGCGGCCGACTCGACGCGCCTTCGCAGCTCCGGGATGCGCCATGGCGTGTTCGCGTTGAAGAAGGGTTGGTTCCCGAGCACGCGGGACTCGTACTCGTCGGCCAGCCGGGCCAGGCGATCGGCCATCTCGATCGTGGCAGGCGCCCGAGAATCGGAGGAGTCCTGCGCGGCGGCATCGAGGATGCCTGGCAGGGCCGCCAGTGCGAGGGTCGTCGTGAGCAAGCCCAGCAGAAACTGCCTCGGTCGAACCGGGCGAAGAAAGAGCCCCGGTCTCAGCTCCCGAGGGTGATGCTGCGCCAACCCTGCCCTGGAAGTAGAGATTCCCGCCTGCCCTCAGGATCCGCCGTGGCCCGCCAGCAGTAGCGAGGCTATGTTGCCTGCCCCCTTGGGAAGCAGCACGACCTTTCCGCCGCCCTCTAGCAGCTTCTGCGTCTCGAGCACCTCGAACATCGCTTCCGCGACCATCGGGTCCTGCGAGATCTTGTGGAGGGTCTCTCCTACGATCTCCGGTCGCATCGCCGAAGCTCTCGCGAACTCGACCGAGGCCTCGCGTTCCGCATTGCTGGTGATGATGGAGACCTGGTTGGCGCCGTCCTGGCGGATCGCCGACGTGACCTGTCGGAGCCGGTTGACGACCTTCTCCTCGATCTGGCGGATCATGTCGCCGTCGCGGAAGTGGACCTTGCGGATGTAGACCGAGCCGAGGTCGTAGCCCCAGTCCTTCGACTTCGGAGAGACCTCGGCGCGCACGCTCCGGCTCATCGGGTGCCGATCCTCGAGCATGTCGCCCAGCTTCATATTCGACAGGCAGCGAACCGCGGCGCTCGACACGTTCGCGCGCAGCGAGCCGCGCGGGTCCGCGTTCTTGAAGAGGAAGCCCCTCGGGTCGGAGACGAACATCTCGTACCAGACGCCGATGCCCATCGGCGCGCCTTCCTCCGAGTTGACGGCCTGGCTGCGCAGGTACTCCTGGTGCAGGCTCATGTCGACGATGTAGCGCTTCCCGACCCAGCGCGCGATGAACGTGGACAAGCCCAGCTTCGACGGCAGGAAGTGCAGGCCAGGCTCGTCGATGATCCCGATCACGTTGCCGAACAGGACGTAGACTTGCGCCGTGCGCTCGTCGACGATCGCGTAGAGTCCGGCGAGTCGGACGAAGAACATGAACACGGGCACGCCGATGAGGAAGAGGAAGAAGGAGAAGATGGCCGCGCCGACGAATTCGGTCATCGTTGCACCTCCAGGAAGGTACGATCGGCCTTGCCGTAAAGGTCGACCTTGAGGTTGCGGATGTAGGCCTCGAGGGCGCCTCCGCCGTGCTGCTTGAGCAGGCCCAACTGCTCGGCGAGGCGAGCCAGCGGCTCGACCTCGGCCTGCGCGTTGAGCGTTTCGATTTCCACCGCTCGCTTCGACTGCACGATCTTCTGGTCTGCTGCGGCCTGAGCGAGGCTGACGTCCGAAGACACCTCGTTGTGGGCCGTGTTGATCGCCGCGAGGGCAGCCTCGACCTCCTGCGGAGGATCGATTTCGGTGATCAGGGACGCGTCCAGGACGATCCCGTAGCGCGCCGCCGACGAGATGCACTCACGGTCCATGTGGTCGTTGATGTCGCGGAGGTTCTTGCGCAGGTCGTTGATCGAGATGCCGGTCACGTCGCTGGCATCGAGCAGCCCATCGTCGGCCGCCGCGGCCTTCTTCGGCGCCTCGTAGTTCGCGATCCGTTCACGCAGGATCGAGATGAAGTAGCCGAGCACGTGGATGATCGGCGCCCGCACACCAAAGAGGTAGGCGTACAGGTTCTGCTCGGAAACGCGGTAGCGGATCTGTCCCTTGAGGCCCGTGTTGAGCTGATCTTTCGTGACGGCGTCCAGCATCGTGCCGTTGTGGTTGGCGCTGCGCGACTCCGGATCCTTCGGAAGGTTGTGGGTCTGCGTGGCCACCGAGACTTTGTGGACCTTCTCCCAGGGCCACTTGAAGTAGGGGCCGCCGGGCGGGATCACCTCGAGCTGCGGCCAGGCGTAGCGCTGGCGCTCATCGTCGCGGAGAGACTCGCCGATCGGCGAGTCGATGATGGTCGCCTCCCCGATCCGTTTGGCGCGGCCAAAAGAGGTCTTGACGGCCCGCTCGTCCTGCTGAACCGTGAAGAAGCCGAGCAGGCCCCAGCGAAGGACGAACCAGGCGGTGAAACCAAAAGCAAAACCCAGCAGCACTGCCATACGCGAACTCCTCTCGATTGGCTCCGGTGTGGATGATCCGAGGCGGTGACGTTAGCACGACGCCGGTCCGATCATTCCCGGATCTCGGCGCTGTGCCTCGTCGTCGAGATGAGGGTCGCCGCTGGAGCGGGCCCCCGGGGTCTGGTCGCTGGCTCTCCACGAAGGGGTCAGCTCCGCGACCTTTGGCTCCGAGCCCGCCGCCGCGCGTGGAACGCCTCGAAATTGGTCTGCCCCCAGGCCTCGCGGAGTTCCTCGGCCTTTTCGATCGAAGCATGCTTGTAGACGCCGGGTGGAAAAGTCGGTTGCGTCGTTCGCCGCGCAAGCTCCCACGTCGCTCGGATCGCTCGAAAGAGGCCGGGGTCACCTGGCTCGCGCCAGGCTCCATCCTCCACCTCTTCCACGCCCCGGTACTTGTAGACCGGCATCAATCTCCCTCGAGACCGAAGCGCTGCCGGAGCCGCTCCGCATCGGCGCGGTCACGGAGCCTCACGGTGTCCTTCTTCATCTTATAGAGCGTCGCGGCAGTGACGACTGAGACCTCGAGACCGTCGAAGTCGACTCGCTCGGACTCGAGGTCCTGGAATCGGAAAGCTTGGCCGAGCCGGGTCAGGATATCGATGTGAAAGTCCCCTTCGGGAGGGACGTACTGCATCGCCGGGAAGTCTCCGAGGAGATCTTCGGCAGTGATCTCGTCTATATGGGGATCCTCGAAGACGCTCTGCAGGGCCGCACGAAGTCGCCGAATGTTTTCCACCGTGGGTGCCACGAAGACGTCCAGGTCCTCGGTTGCCCGGGCCAGCCCTTGAAGGTTCAGGGCCACGCCGCCGAATAGGACGTACTCGACTCGCTCCCGCTCCAAGGACGTCAGAACCGCACGGGCTCGTTCGAAGTCCACATGGTCATTCTAGGTCTGCGGGGCCGAAGCCGCGGCTAGTGGCCCGTAACAGGGATGTCGATGCCAGCGAGACCGTCGAGGCGCCCGGATGGCAAGGAGCCGAAGAGGGAGAATACCGGGAGTATTTGACCGGTGAGCGACGCAGCCAGGCGGGATGCATCGGCGGTCGCAGCGGTATCGAATCCCCTGTTACAGGCCACTAGGAGTCTGCGCGGCAGTAGTTCAGCCCGGGTGTGTCATTGTGCCTTGTGACCCGAGAGATCATCTTGCCTGGGTTAAACGGCAGTAGTGGGCTCGCGGACGAGTGCTCGCGAGGGAGGACGGGCGGATCCAAGGCCGGGTGGTGGTCATACCCAGACCATCTTCTGATTGAGTCTCCTGAGGTTGAGCGCCAAGCAAACGAGATCCCACTCGGCGCTGGTTTTCTCAAGCCCTCGAAGGCTGAAGGATTGGAAACCAAGCACAGCCTTGATCCATCCGAATGGCGGTTCGCCGAGTTTGCGCCGCTTGTACCACTTGCGACCACGTTTCGTCTTGAGCTTCGCCTTCATGCGGAGCGTCGCTTCGAGCTTCGAATTCGACGTTGGTGGAGAGTCTTTCTTTTCTCTCCCCAGAGCCACGAAACCGTCGATTCCGGTACGTTCCAAGTGCAGTAGGTTCTTTTCGGAACGGTAGCCGGCATCGGCCAGGGCACGCTTGGGCTTCTCACCGGTGTTGGCTTGAGCCGTTTTCAGCATCGGCTCGAGCTGACCGACATCCGCAGCGTTGTTGGTCAACCCGGTCGCAACGATCAGCTGCGATTTCTCGTCGACGGCGGCTTGGGCATTGAAGCACTGCTGGTAGCCACTCGAATCCTTCATGATGCGGCTTTCGGGATCGGTGAAGTTGTCCTGCTTCTTGTCCGGAGGTACGCCAAATCTCCTTTTGAACTTTGACCCTCGCTTCGATTCCTTGTCATCCCCTGGCCGACGTCCGGCCTGCTGATCTTCTTCCTTCTGACGGGCCTCCAGACGTGCCTTCGCTGCTTGGATTTTCTTGAGCCGTGAATCTCGGCGCGCCAGCTCTTCTGGCAGTTCGTCGCCACGAAAATCAGGACCAAACTCGACGTCTTCCGCAGCATCTTCTTGTTTCGCAAGAGCGGTGATAGCCCGAATCTCTCGACGGAGCTGTTTCTCCGTTTTCTTCATACGCTCGTAGCTCATCGCCTTGTGCTTGCTGGCATTCGCCTTGACCTTCGTTCCATCCAGAATCAACGTCCCAAGCTTGACCAAACCCACTTCTTGAGCCAGACGCACGACTTGGACGAATACAGATCGAAACTGGGACAAATGGTCACAACGGAAATCACTGATCGTCCGGTGTGCCGGGAAATTGCCTCCGCTCGAATAACGGTATGCGACATCCTCTTCCAGCTTCTTCGCGATCCCACGAGACGAAAACGTCCCTGTCGCATAGCCGTAGATCAGAACCTTCAGCATCATTCGAGGATCGAATCGTCGGTTCCGACGTCCATCGCCCTCGTAGCGCTCGTAGAAAGCACGCACATCCATCGCCTCCACCGTATCCGAGATGAAAAACGAAAGATGACCCTCCGGAAGCCAGTCTCGTGGATTCGACGGAAACAAACTCGATTGGTCAGAACTGTACGGACGGAAACTCGTTCCCATAACTTCAAAAACGCTCATTCACCCGATTTCGTTCCTGCCGCGCAGACTCCTAGGCCGACTCGGGGCTGGCTTCCGGCTCTTTCGCTGGCGATGGAGCGCGGGCGGGCTCGACGAAGGCCAGGGCGCCGCTCGCAACCAGCAGGGCGAGGTCGCCGAGGATCAGCTTGATCCCGGCTGAGCGTCCCTCGCCGCTGACGCTGAAGCAGCCGCAGTTCTCGATATCGATGCCCATGACGAGGGCTGCGCTCACCGCGCCGATGAAGATCACCAGCAGGCCGCCCGCGACGACGGCCGCCTCGCGGCGCCAGACGCCCGCGATGAGGGCCAGGCCGACGAGCAGCTCGACCCAGGGCAACGTCACGGCCAGGGTGTTGGCCGCCCAGGGTCCGACCAGCTGGTTCGGGCCGATCAGCCGGTAGTGATAGACGATGCGCGCGAAGTCGACGGGTTGGGCGATCTTGTCGAGGCTGGCGTAGACGAAGACGCCGCCGAGCAGGATCCCGAGTGTCCAGTGAACCGCCGGATGCCGCAACACGTTCACGGTGCGGCCCCTGTTTTCGTGGGATAGCCCGCGTCCAGCCACGCCGGCCAGCCTTCGTGTAGGATTCGCGCCGCGACGCCGCGTTCCTGCAGCTTGCGCGCCACGATGTGGCTCGCCTCGCACCCGTAGCCGCTGCAGTAAACGATCACGCTGAGCTCGGCCCGCAGCCGCGGTTCCAACTCGTCGAAGGCGGCGTCGAACTCGTCCTCGGGCAGCGCCAGGGAGCCCGGAATGTGCTCCATTTCATAGAACGGTCGCGGCCGGGCGTCGAGAAACAGCGTGCCCCTGTCGAGCTCGACCTTGGCCTCCGCAGACTCGATCAGCTCGTCGCCCGCCTCGATGAAGACGTTCTCGCTGAGCGCGATGCCGCGCCCCGACAGGCCGTTCCATGCAAACCCGGCCATCGTCCCCACGACGACCAGGATCGTGCCTCGCCAGAGTCTCATGCGATCAACGTAGCACGCGATGTGGCGCGCCTGAAATCAGCCGGCGTCGGCCCGGTACGCCGTCCTCAGCCACCTTCGCGCTTCGGCGTCGATGTCCGACGGCCTGGCGAGAGCGATAGCATGCGTGATCCGCCCGCCTCCGACGTTCTTGGCCGCCTTGAGGCGTCCTGTCGGTTTGACGCCAGGTAGGACCAGCCCCAGGTCGACGCGCGACCTGGTGCTTGGTTGGACGACCGCGAACTGACGATTTCGGGACAGCGTCACGTACGTCTTGCGCGGCGAGACGGTGACGTCCTTCCCGAGCGCCCGTGCGGCCTTGACCGCCGCGGCGTGGATCGGCTCGAGCTTCGCCTTCGCTCCGGAGTATTGGGCCGCAACGAGCCCTTCGCCGTTTTCGTAGGGTGCGACGAGGTCGCGGCCCTCCGCCGCCGCGGCGATCACCATCGCCGTGGGGCCGCCGAGAGCGTGCCCCTTTTTCAACCAGGCGATGCGCTCCTGGTATCCCGTCGGTCCCTTCGATTCCAGCAGACGCACCCATTGCTTCACGGTCCTTCCCGTGCGGCTGGGCATGCCGCGGACGATGGCGGCGAGCATCTCGCGAGGTGATTTCGGCATAGTCAGCTCATCCTTTCGCTCTTCAGCCACCATCTCATCGCCTCGCTCACGAGCTCGGGCGCGTCCTGCTGGAGGAAGTGCGTCGCTCCCGGTACCGTGACGAGTGTCAGATCCTTCTCGAGCCAGTCCCACGTTCCGTTCAAGCCATCAGAGTGAAGCGCCCAGTCGGCCAGCCCATGGAACAGCAGCACGGGCATCTTCAATTTTGGAACGTGCGGCATCGGGGCGTCGGGTCCCGGCAGGTCAGGATAGTTGGCCTTGTACAAAGCGAGCATGCCGTCGAAGCTGGATCGCTCGAAGGCTTCGACGTAGTGCTTCCTCGCCTGGGGATCTTTGACCCAGGCGCTGAGGTTCTCTGCCGTCATGGGTCTTCCGAAGAGGATCGTCGGATCAGCGGGATGGCCCGCCTTGAATCTCTGCGCGTAGGCGCTGTTTGTCCGTTGCTCCTGGTTCTGACTCAGCTCCCGCAGCAGCCTGCGTGGATGCGGCGAGTTCAGCACGACGAGGCGTTCCGTCCGAGCGGGGTGATGGAGGGCGAGTTGCCAGGCGATCGCACCGCCCCAATCATGTCCGACTACCGCGGCCTTCTCGGAACCCAGGTGATCCAGCACCGCGAGGACGTCGCCTACGACGAAGGGCATCGCGTAGCTCTCGACGCCCTCGGGCTGATCGCTTTGGTTGTAGCCGCGCAGGTCGATGGCGACGACCCGGAATTCTTCCGCGAGGGTTTCCATCTGGTGCCGCCAGGTGTACCAGTAGTCCGGAAAGCCGTGGTTCATCACGACCACCGGCCCTTCTCCCAGGCTCACGAAGTGGATCCGAACGCCGTTCGAGTCCGCGTAGCCGTGGCTGACGCGATCCAGCAGCGATTCGTTGGCATGCACAGTGAGTGCGCCCAGCAGGGCGAGCGTGACGAGCGCGATGGAGGGCGCGAGGGGGGTCGCTAGTGTCATGTGCTCCCCGAGGAACGAGCGATCGTACCTCGATTGTTCTCCGGATGTGACGCATCGGGAGTGGGCACAGCAGCCCCTGGCGGAAAAGATCCGGTCTCGACCGCGGTAAGGCTGCTAGCCTCTGGGCGTGACCGTTTCGCTCTTCACGCACGAGCCCGAGCCCGTCGAACGAGAGGCCATCCTGCGCGGTTGCCTGAACGAGTTCACGTACGTCTCGCTCACCGTAACGGGGGGCTGCATGGAGCCCGCCCTGCGGGAGGGCCAGCCCGTCAGGATTTCGAGTGCGCCACCTCGCCTTGGCGACATCGTCCTGGTGAAGCACCCCGAGGGGTCTTCGGCTGCACCGGCTGGTCTGGAGGCCGCCGTTTCTACGGCACGGCTGGCGGACCAAGGGCGATCGATCACTGCTGATCGATCCGGCCGTCCGTCCAGACGACATCTTCGGCGTCGCCGACGCTCAAGCCCCGAGATGGAAGGATATCGGGGCTGCGATGCGCTCGCTGGCAAGAGCGATAGTGCATAGGACGCGAGGGCGTTCACCGACTCCAGCGTGAGGATCGAGTACGGTGTCCGGGGTCTGCTATCGCCCGGGGGAGTAGCGACTACTTGAAGAGCTTCTTCAAGACGCCGCCCCCGTTCTCATCGCTCTTCTTGGACTCCAGGGCCTCGAGGCCGGCCCGTGCTTCTGCATGCTTCGGTCGCAGCTCGAGGGCACGCCGGAACTGGGAGGCGGCGCGCGCCTTCAGACCGCTGCGCAAATAGATGGTCCCGAGCAGGTACTGTGTTTCGGAGTCCTCCGGGTCCCTCTCGAGCAGCGCCAGCAGCTCCTTCTCCGCGTCGCGCACCCGGTCGGGGTACTTGAGATATGACCGAATGAGCAACAACCGCGCCTTGCGCTGCAGCGCGCCGCTCGAACCCTGGATCGCCACGCCGAGAAGCGCCATGGCCTCCCAGTACTTGCCTTCGTCGTAGGCGTCTTCGGCCTTGCGGTAGACCTCTTCGGGCATCACGGGCTGCTGCTGCTCATTCTGCTTTGCTGCGCGTTTGGTGGCGTCGGGCGCCTTCGGGCGGTTCGTCGGGGCCTCCTCATCCGCCTGCGGCGGCCGGGTTGCCCGGCGCCGCGCAGCGTAGGCGGCGCGCGCGTCGCTGGTCGCTAGCTTTCGATAGGCCTGGCCCAGGCGAACGAACACCGTTTCCAGCTTGCCGCCGAGGTCCGCCAGCTCCGGCGTGTGTTGGACGTCGGGATGGAACTTCTTGGCGAGATGGAGGTAGGCCGCCTTCACCTCGCTGTCCGAGGCATCCTCCGACACGCCCAGTAGCGCGAGGTCGTCTCCCTGGTCGAGAAGTCTGTAGTTGATGATAAAGCGGACCCGGTTTTCTTGGACACGAAACTAGGGAAAGTCATCTTGTTCAAGGAGACTCGATCGATGAAGCAGGTCAGGCGCAAGAGGTCTGAGAGGAAGAAGGGGGTGGGCGACCGGAGTTTCGCCCACCGGCGGCGCGGTGGTGGGCGCCTTGGGTCCCGGGCAGCGTTCGAGCGTGGTGCGCAAGCGGGAGGTCGCACTGCGGCTGCTGCGCGGGGAGTCACTCGAAGCGCTGTCTCGTGAGCTGTCCGTGGAGATGCACCGGCTGCAGCGCTGGCGTGATCAAGCCATGGCCGGGATCGACGAGTCGCTGCGGGAGCGCAATGGCGACCCGCTGAAGGTGGAGCTGGACGCGGCGGTCAAGCGGGTGGGCGAGCTCAGCATGGAGAACGAGCTGTTGCGGAAGAAGATCGGGGCGGCCCGCCCTTTGGCCTTCGGGAGGTCGCGGCGATGAGTGCGGCGATCTCCCCTGCGACAGGCCGGGCCTACGGGGTGGAACGGGTGTGCCGGGTGTGGAAGCTGGCCCGCTCGAGCTACTACTCCCAGCTCGGCGAGGCGGCTCCCGAGATGGTCCGCGCTGGCCGACGTGGTCCCAAGCCCAAGGTGTCTGACGAGGAGCTGTTGCGGCTGATCCGAGAGGACCTGGCGGCCTCGCCGTTCGTAGGAGAAGGACATCGCAAGGTCTGGGCGCGGCTCAAGGTGCTGCGCCAGGTGCGCGTGTCGCGCAAGCGGGTGCTGCGGATCATGCGTGAGCACCACCTGCTGTCGCCGCGTCGGGTACGCCAGGGCGAGGGGCTGCTCCACGAGGGGACGATCACAACCGATGCGCCCAACCTGATGTGGGGGACGGACGGGGCGAGAGTTCTCACGGCAAAGGACGGCTGGGGCTAGATCTTCGTCGGCGTCGAGCACTTCAACAGCGAGTGCGTCGGCTACCACGTGTGCAAGAAGGGGACGCGCTACGAGGCCCTCCAGCCCATCGCCATGGGGCTGACGCAGCTCTTCGGCTCGGTCGAGGCGGGTGTGGCTCGTGGCCTCGAGCTGCGCATGGACCACGGGACGCAGTACCTCTCGGACCACTTCCTCAACCAGCTGCGTTTCTGGGGCATCACGCCCAGCTTCGCCTTCGTCGAACAGCCGCAGACCAACGGAGTGGCCGAGCGTTTCATCCGGACTCTCAAGGAACAGATCATTCATGGCCGCGTCTTCCACACCCTCGAGGAGGTGCGCCAGGCCGTGGCTGCCTTCGTCAAGCGCTACAACCAGCAGTGGCGCGTCGAGAAGCTGGGATTCCTCACCCCGCGCGAGGCCCGCGACCAGCACGGCCAGGGGAAGGCCGCGTGAACCTCGAGGTCATCAAAGAGGGGCTACCCCAGGTATGGACTCACCCCGCCGCGTCGATCCTGGGGCATCCTCGTGCGTCGTTTTCGGGATCGTCTGCCAAACGAACCCGAGATCGTCAAACTGGTGTCCAAGAAACCGGGCGCGGTACATCTGTAGTTGATGAGAATCTGCTCGCGCATGAGCTGGGTCGTCTGGCCCGCGCGGTTTCCTTGCCCCCGATCGGACACGGGCTCGACGAGCCCCGTACACAGAAGGCCGAGCAGGCTGCGCTCGACGGCCTCCGTCTGAAGGCCCGTCAGCTTGATCACCTCCGCCACCGTCAGGGTGCCGTCGAGTCGCGACAACACGAAGCCGTCGACCGTGCTCAGCTTCAGTCGCTGAAAGCGGATCAGCGGTCGGGATCAGGACCCGCTCGCTCGGGTCCAGCCCGAAGCGAATGCACCCTGGATCGGACACGCCGCTCACCGCGCCGAGCAGCAGTTCCCCAGTCGACTGGGTCAGCGTGACGTCACTCTCGTTGAGAATGCTGGCCCCTTTCGCCTCGAATCGATAGCTGCCGTCGGTCCATGTCAGGATGTGCGCGAGCACTTCCTGAACGTGAATCGTGAGCGCGGCATCGAGGCCCGCCGGGCTGACGTAGCCCTTGGCGATCAGCGCGTCGCCGAGGCGCCGCAGCTCGCTGGCGACGAGCATCGTCGCCTCCGCCAGCTGGTGGGCGGTGAGCAGGTGCCGTTGCACCAGCACCTCGCCGAGTTGGAGATCATTCAGGCTGGAGTCGGCGAAGACAATGTTGCCGCGGAGAAAGCGCAGCCCGCAGCGGTCGTCCAGGTAGCGGAAGTTCAGCAAGCCGGTCTCGCGACCGGTGTAGACGTCCCTGAACACCTGAGGTGTAGTGCCGGGCTTGGTGAGTCCTTGAATTGCCTGTTGCACGGAAAGCGAGTCCCCAGAAGAGGGCCGTCCGAGGAAGGCGACAGCCTCTCACGCACGGCAGCGTCCGGGCAAGCCCGACCCGAGCGACTCAGTACTTCAGCAGCTCGCGCGCGGCTTGAAGTAGCTCGTCCGCGCTCGGAAGAAAGGCCTCTTCGAGCGGGGGCGAGTAGGGCACGGGAGTGTCGAGCGAAGCCACGATCCGCACGGGGGCGTCGAGGTAGTCGAAAGCACATTCCTGGATGATCGCAGCCAGGCTTTCGCCGATGCCGCCGGTCCGGGTGTCTTCGTGAACGATGAGGACCTTCCCGCAGTAGCGGGCCACTGCGAGCAGCGCCGCCCGGTCCAGCGGAACGAGGCTTCGGAGGTCGAGCACCGCCACTTCCCAGCCGTCTGCGGACAGCGCCTCGGCGGCTCGCCGTGCGACGTGAACGTAGGCGCCGTAGCTGACGATGACCAGGTCACTCCCGCTGCGACGGAGTGCCGCCTGGCCCAGCGGCAGCGGCTCGGGAGGGGCGTCGTCGAGATGTTGCTTGATGCTCGGGTCGCGGTAGAGCCCGATGTGCTCGTAGAACAGCACGGGATCGGGGTCGAGGACGGCCGCAGCCAGCAGGGCGCGCGCGTCGACGGGTGTGGAGGGCGCCACGATCTTCAACCCAGGCGTTCGGTAGAACCACGGCTCCGTGTTCTGGCTGTGGTAGGGGCCGGCGCCGCGGAGCCCGCCCCACGGCATCCTGATCACGATCGGAACGGGAGCGCCCCACCGATAGTGGGTTTTTGCGGCGCTGTTGACGAGCTGGTTGAAGCCCGTCGCGACGAAATCGTTGAACTGCATTTCGCCTATCGGCCGCAAGCCGCCGAGTGCGGCGCCGACACAGCCTCCGAGCACGGCGCCTTCAGCCAGAGGCGAGTTCACGATGCGATCCCCGAACTCCTCGAGCAAAGGGCGCAACAACAGGAAGGTATTGCCGTAAGCTCCACCGACGTCTTGTCCGTACACGAACACCCGCGGATCGTTGTGCAGGGCGTCCCGCACGCCAAGCGTGATGGCTTCGAGCAGCGTGCGGCCCCCCGGTTCGAAGGGCGCGTCAGGCGTCAGGGGGGGCAGATCAGCAGGCGGCGAGATCACAGACGGGGGCCCCGGCGCGGCGAACACACCGTCCGTAACGGCGTCGGCCTCCGGCCAGGGGCTCGCGATCACGCGTTGCGCCTCGACCTCGACGAGGGCCTCGGATTCCTGCCAGATCTCGTCCAACTCGGTTTCCGCGATGACCCCATCGCTGCGCAACTGCTCGGCATACTCCGCGATGGGGTCGCGCTCCGCCCAGTAGGCGAACAGCTCGGGGTCGGCGTAGCCTCCCGGCTCCAGCTCGTGGTACCCGCGCGAGGGCTTCGGGTCGCGGCCCAGGTAGAGCATGTCGTCGTGGTGTGCATGGCCGCACATCCTCATCGCGATCAGCTCGATGAGGGTCGGACCCTGGCCGGCTCGAGCGCGCTCGGCGGCCCAGGCGAACGCCGCCGCGATCGACTCGGGGTCCGTGCCATCGATCGTCAAGCCAGGTACGCCATAGCCGGAGGCCTTGTCGGCGAACGCGCGAACAGCGGATTGCTGGGCGACTGGCGTGGAGAGCGCGGTCTGATTGTTCTGAATGCAGAAGATCGCCGGCAAGCGTCGCGCCGCGCAGAGGTTGATCGCTTCGTGCCACTCGCCCAGCGACGAGCCACCCTCTCCGATGAACGAGATCGCGACGCGTTGCTCGCCCGCTCGCGCGAAGGCCAGCGCGAGGCCGGAAATCGTCAGGCTGGGAATCGAGAGAGGCGCGGTGGCCGGGAGGATGCCCCATTCAAACGCGCCGATGTGGAAGTCGCGCCCGTTCATGGGCGGTCCGGCCTTACCCATCTGAGCGTTCAGGATCAGGCGCACCACATCGGGCTCGCAGCGCATGCCGAGCGCGGCGCCGCAATCTCGGATCAGCGGGGCGACCACGTCGCCGCGCCACGCGCCGTGCTCGTCCCGGAAGTCGTCGCCTCGCCGCAGCCGCAGCGTCGCAGCGTAGATCGCTTCCTGACCCAGCGACCTGAAGCCCTTGCCCTGGAAGGCCATGCCGCGGTGCTTCACCTCCGCCCCTGTGAAGAACGCCTTGAGCCGATTGTCGGTCGCCCGCGTCAGCACCATGCCGCGCAGGAGCTCGAGCTTCTCGCGTCGCGTCAGCGAGGCCGCGATGGCCTCCCGCCGCATGAAACCCGCGCAGTCCGTCGAGAGCTCCTCGATGGCCCGACTCAGGCGCTTCTTTCCGCTGATGCGGGGGCTCGTCTCGCCGCCGGGGGAGGCGATGCGTTTGCGCATCAGCCGTTCGATCGTCTCGCACAGAGGGATGCTCACGCCGTCGATCAAGCGCGAGGCGCCCCCCGTCTCGACCGCGGCGGTCGGGCAGACGGTGCGAAACGCCTCGTGGGCGACGGGCAGCGAAAAAGGATGACGGTCGGCGACGAAGGCGACGAAGCGATCTTCTATCCCGGATCGCGCCCCCAGGGGCGGGTCTTCTTCGTCGTCCGACGCAGCGCCGACGGGGTTCCCTTGCCTCTCGCTCACAGCGGGATCGTATCAATGTAGCCCTCTCCCCACAGGGGAGGGGTCTGGATGAGGGGTTCCCGGTAGGGCGCCCCATGTTTGTTGCTACCATCACGCCATGCTTTCCATGCTTCTCATCGCGGCCGCCGTGACGCAGCCGGCGGAGTTGGATGCCTCCTCCGTAGAGCGCTTCGCAAGCCTGGCGCTCGACTGCGTCCATATCGAGTACCCGAACAAGATCGGGCACGTGATGAACTCGGACGAAGACGTGAGGCCTCCGCGCGAGCTGACGCCTGCGTTCTACGGCTGCTTCGATTGGCACTCGTCGGTTCACGGACACTGGTTGCTGGCTCGCCTGCTGCGCACGTTTCCCGATGCCAGCTTCGCCATTGAGCTCTCGATCGAACGCTCACGCCGGAGAACATCGCGGGCGAAGCCGCATACCTGTCGGGCGAGGGACGCACGAGCTTCGAACGCCCTTATGGACTGGCGTGGCTTCTGCAACTCGACACGGAGCTGGATGGGTGGGAGGACGAGGACGCGCGTCGTTGGTCCGAGACCCTCGCGCCACTCGTCGACGCTGCCGTAGAGCGACTCGAGGATTGGCTTCCCAAGCTCGACTACCCGATTCGCGTCGGCGTGCATCCGCAGACCGCCTTCTCGTTCGGGCTGGTTCACGACTGGGCGGTGGCTCGCGAATCCGCCGGGCTTCGAACGCTGATCGAGAGTCGGATCGACGTCTACTATGCGGTGGACCCGCGACGAGCGCGTGGTGGCCTCCGACATCCCGTTCCGAGCGGCTCTCGTCACGTCCTTGATACTCCAGCAGGAAGGCGACGAGTGAGAGCGGCTGGGGCCGCTGCGCTCTCGATCGCATTGCTCGTCGGGTGCGCTCCACAGGGGGCCCCGACTCCCACACCGCGACCGACCGCCGCACCCCACGTGGGCCGCCACGCTTTCGTGGCGGCGATCCCCGGATTTCAGCTCGAAGATTGGCGGTCGATGCTCGAGGCGCTCGAGGGGGAGCGTCGCGAGGCGCACTGGTTGACCTATCAGACGGCCGGAATCTCGACCGAGTTGGTGTGGCTGCAGCGACACCCCAGGCTGGGCCCGTTCTCCATCACCTACCACGAGGGCGTCGAGCCCTGGAAGCTGCTCGAGAGGCTGATGGCCTCGCAGGATCCCCACGCCCGGTGGTTTCTCAACCAGCTCGGCGCGGTCCACGGCGTCAAGGAGGCGGGAGCGTCCAATGAGGTCCTTCTGGACAGAACGATCCCCGGCGTCGACGAGGTACGCACGCGCTACGCTCACGCGTTTCCGGTCGCAGGCGACGGAATCGAGAGGCTCAGAGCGGCGATGCGGGAGATCGACGGGCCACGCCTGGCCGCCTACGAGGCTTCTCGGCAGCGCATGGGAGTGGCACGAGAGATTGCGTGGCTCCAGCTGGGGCCGACGGGCAGCTACTCGATCTACTACTACGAGCTTCGCGATGTCGACGAGCTGCTGCTCCAGCTCTCCAGCTCCGATGAGCCCTTCGACGCCTGGCTCGGGGAGATGTACGAGCAGATCTACAACATGGATTGGGATGGCCGAATCCCGCAGGCCAACGAGGCTGTGGTCGAGTAGTTGTAAAAAACGAAGAAAAAGCGAAACTATGCTCCCCTCAGATGTATGTAGAGCTGCACGCGTCTTCGGCCTTTTCGTTCCTACGCTCATCCTCTCTGCCCGAGGATCTGGTCAACCGCGCTGCCGAGCTGGACTATCCGGCTCTGGCGCTCGTCGACCGCGACTCCCTGTCGGGCGCGCCGCGTTTCTTCAAGGCGGCGAAGCAGGCCGGTCTCCGTGCGCTCGTCGGCGCCGAGCTGACGCTGCGAGGAGGAGGCTGCCTGCCGCTCCTCGTCGAGAGCCGCCAGGGCTACCGAAATCTCTGTCGACTGATCACCTTGATGAAGGAAGGCGTTCCCAAGGGAACGGGCGTCTTGTCTCCCGAAGCCCTCCCGGGTCGTGTCGCTGGCCTGATCGCGCTTCCCGGGATCGAGATGCTCGGGGAGGCGCCCGATACGGACCGCCTCGCCTGGCTGCTGCAGGAGTTCGGCGCCCAGAACATCGCGGTCGACGTGCAACGCCATCGATGTCGATCTCAAGAGGTGGCGAATCAGACGCTCTTGGACCTGGCCGACTCGCTCGGCCTTCCCGCAGTAGCCACGAATGGCGTGCGCCACGCGAGAGGGCGTGGGCGGTCGTTGCTGGATGTGCTCACTTGCATAAGAGAGAAGCGAACCCTGAAGACGGCGGGGCGGCTGCTCAGTCAGAACGCGGGTCGCCAGCTGCGCGCTCTCTTCGGGGATCGTCCCGACCTGTTGCGCAACGGCGAGGCGCTGGCGGATCGATTGCGCTTCACTCTCGACGACCTCGGCTACCGTTTCCCCGATTACCCGGTGCCGCCCGGCGAGTCGATGCAGAGCACCCTCTGCAAGATGACCGACGCGGGCGCTCGTCAGCGCTATCGCCCCTACCACGAGCGGGCCCGGCAGCAGATCGAGCGCGAGCTTCAGCTGATCGGCAAGCTCGAGCTGGCCGGCTACTTCCTGATCGTCTGGGATATCGTGAACTTCTGCCGCCGCGAGGGGATCCTCGTCCAGGGACGCGGCTCGGCGGCCAACAGCGCCGTCTGCTACAGCCTCGGCATCACCGCCGTCGATCCGGTGGGCATGGAGCTGCTCTTCGAGCGCTTCCTCTCCGAGCAGCGCGGCGAGTGGCCGGACATCGACCTCGACCTGCCGAGCGGCGATCGCCGCGAGCGGACCATCCAGTACGTCTACGAACGCTACGGCGCGCGGGGCGCAGCGATGACCGCCAACGTCATCACCTATCGGGAGAAGAGCGCCACGCGCGAGATCGGCAAAGTACTCGGGATGGTTCCCGAGGAGATCGATCGCCTGTCCAAGCACATGCGACGCTACGAGTGGATCGACCCTGCTGACGACTTGAAGAGCCGCTTGTCGCGCGCGGGGCTCGATCCCGACGATCGACGCATCCGGCTCTTCGCGCGGCTCTTCGACGAGATCCAGGATTTGCCGCGCCACCTGGGGCAGCACTCGGGCGGAATGGTCATCGCCATGGGGGAGCTCGATCGCGTGGTGCCGCTCGAGCCGGCGAGCATGCCGGGGCGCGTCATCGTCCAGTGGGACAAGGAGGACTGCGCCGATCTCGGCATCATCAAGGTGGACCTGCTCGGGCTCGGCATGATGTCGGCGATCCAGGACTCCCTGCAGATGCTGCACGAGCGCGGCCTCGATATCGATCTCGCGCATCTGCCTCAGGACGACCCGAAGGTATACGGCATGCTCCAGAAAGCCGACACCGTGGGTCTGTTCCAGGTCGAGAGCCGTGCCCAGATGGCGACGTTGCCGCGTATGAAGCCCGAGCGCTTCTACGACCTGGTCGTCGAGGTCGCGATCATCCGCCCCGGCCCGATCGTGGGGAAGATGGTCCACCCTTATCTTCGTCGTCGCGCCGGCCGCGAGCCCGTGACGTACCCACACCCCTCTCTCGAGCCGATCCTGAAGCGGACGCTCGGGGTGCCGTTGTTCCAGGAGCAACTGCTGCGCATGGCGATGACGGTGGCGGGCTTCTCGGGGGGCGAGGCCGAGGAGCTGCGCCGCGCGATGGGATTCAAGCGCTCCGAGCGTCGCATGGCGGATATCGAGGTGCGGTTGCGGGCGGGGATGGAGAAGAACGGCATAAGAGGAGAAGTCCAGGACCAGGTCGTACGCTCGATCGCATCGTTTGCCCTCTACGGCTTTCCGGAGTCGCACGCCGCTTCGTTCGCTCTCATCGCGTACGCCAGCGCGTACCTGAAGGCTCATCATCCAGCGGCCTTCGTGTGCTGTCTGCTCAACAACCAGCCGATGGGCTTCTACCAGCCGCTCACGCTCATCAAGGATGCGCAGCGCCACGGTGTGCGCTTTCGCCCGATCGACGTGACGGCGAGTGACTGGAGCTGTGGCCTGGAAGACGATGGCGCCGTCCGGCTGGGGCTCATGTACGTGACCAGCCTGCGGCAGGCGGCGGGAGAGCGGGTCGTGGCCGAGCGTCGCGAGACGAGCTTCGCGTCGCTCCAGGACTTCGTGGATCGTGTGGCGCTGCATCGCGACGAGCTGCAACGCCTGGCCGAGATCGGGGCGCTCAACAGCTTCGGCCTCACGCGGCGGAGCGCGCTCTGGCAGGTCGAGAAGGCAGGGCGCCCACGCGGCCCGCTGTTCCATTCCGAGCCTGAGGTGAAAGCGCCTGATTCTCCACTGCCCGAGATGGATTCCGAGGAGCGTATGGCGAACGATCTGATCGGCACGAACGTCACGGTGGGGCCGCATCCGATGTCTTTGTATCGAGAGGAGCTCGATCGTCGAGGTCTCCCGCGCGCCGTCGATCTCGTTGCCCTCCCCGAAGGCAGGCGCGTCACCGTGGCCGGTGCCGTGATCTGCCGTCAGCGGCCCGGCACGGCCAAAGGGTTCTTGTTCCTGACCCTCGAAGACGAGACAGGCCTGATCAACGTCACTGTGCGCCCGGATCTGTTCGAGAGATGCCATGCCGTCCTGGTGAAGGTCGGCATCCTAGAAGTCGTGGGCATTTTGCAGAACTTCGAGGGAGTATCGGTAAGGGCGACGGAAGTGCGGGCCCTCGGTCCGGCTCTGTCGTGTCCCTCGCGGGACTTTCATTAGACTGTCGCACGCATGGAGCTACCGGTCCGCGGGGATACGAGCCAGCTCACCCAGCCAACCCAAGTCCCCCTCACCCCGGCCCTCTCCCCCGGAGGGGGAGAGGGCGTAAAGGATCTCGCCGAGTTCGTCCTTGGCCATCCTCGCCTACTCGTTATTACGGGGGCGGGTTGCAGCACAGCGTCGGGCATCCCCGACTATCGGGACGTCAGTGGCGAGTGGAAGCACCGGCAGCCGGTTCGCTACCAGGCGTTCGTCGCTCAGGAATCCATCCGGCGCCGCTACTGGGCCGGAAGCATGATTGGATGGGAGCGGGTGTGCCGCGCCGTACCGAATGCGTCCCACCTTGCATTGGCTCACCTGGAAGAGAGCGGCCGCGTTCGGCAGCTCGTGACCCAGAACGTCGATGGGCTCCACCATCGCGCCGGCAGCCGCCGCGTGCTCGAGCTTCACGGTCGTCTCGGCTCCGCCTCCTGCCTCTCCTGCGGCACCCATGTCCGCCGGAGCGACCTGCAGGATCTGTTGCTCGACTGGAATCCCGCCTGGGCGGAGGCGGAGGCCGCCTACGCTCCCGACGGCGACGCGCGCACGGAAGCTTCGCTGGACGGGTTCCGGGTGCCGGACTGCCCGACCTGCGCGGGCATCTTGAAGCCGAGCGTCGTCTTCTTCGGCGAGAGCATTCCCCGCGCCCGGGTCGAGACCGCCCTCGAAGCGTTGCTCGAGTCAGACGCTGTGCTCGTGGTCGGCTCGTCCCTGATGGTCTTCTCGGCGTATCGCTTCTGTGTGGCGGCCCGCACGGCCGGCAAGCCCATCGCGGCGGTCAATCTCGGTGGCACCCGTGCCGACGCAGATCTTGATCTCAAGGTCGAGGCCGATTGCGGACCGACTCTTTCGGGATTGGCCGATAGGCTGGCAAGGATCTCGCATTGACGTGGCGCGACAGCCGGCCATGAGCGAAGACGCGACCCTGCGAAACCACCTCCTCGAGCTTCTGCGAGGCAAGGGCGCCCACGTCCCTTTCGATCGCGCCGTCGATGCCTGGCCCGAGGAGAGTCGGGGCAGCAGGCCGTCCGGCGCGCCCCACAGCGCCTGGCAGCTGCTCGAGCACATGCGCATCGCTCAGTGGGACATTCTGGAATTCAGCAAGAGCGCCGATCACGTTTCGCCGAAGTTCCCGGACGGCTACTGGCCCCAGACCGAGGCTCCCGGCTCGCCAGCGGCCTGGCAGCAGAGCCTCGAGGCCTTCCGCGAAGATGCGGCGGCGATGCGGGCGCTGGTCTCCGACCCCGCTCGCAATCTATTCGAACCGTTTCGGTGGGGAGATGGACAGACCCTGCTCCGTGAGGCCCTCGTCGTGGCCGACCACAACGCCTACCACCTCGGTCAGCTCGTCCAGCTGCGGAAGTCGTTGCGAGCGGGCTCGCCGTGAGCCCGCAGAAGAAGCGCTCCCCGAAGCGGCACCGGAGACGGACCGAGAGCTATCCGGAGGGCTCACCCTCGCGATACATCGCGCGCATCAGCGAGGAGTCGGGCCGCGAGATCTCCGGCGAGATCGACCCCGATGAGCTTCTCGTGCACGCCCACCGGGACCTTCATCCGATCGAGGTCGCCGCGCAGTTCGTTGCGGGACGGCTGATTCACTTCACCGGCCAGGAGCGGACCGTCCGGCGTGGTCTACGCGTCCTCGACAGCCTCGGTGTCGGCGCCGCCGAGGCTGTTGGTGGCCTGATCGGCAGTGACGCGATCGCCAAGCGGACCAAGCGGCTGCTCGGCGTCAGGCACCGCGACTCGCGGTTTCGGTTTCGCGAGTCCTCGCCGCTCGGGGAACGCGAGCTGGCCCGCCGCGTCAGGCAGCTTCAGCGGCAGGCGGCGGCGGCGCTCGAGGCGCGTGGGCCGAGGCCCGCCCTCCACGTGCTGCTGACGGGAGCAACCGGCTTCGTCGGCAAAGAGATCCTCTCTCAGGTGGCCCGGAACCCCGATGTCGCGAGAGTGACGGCGATCGTGCGACCCGAAAAGGTCCGCGATCCCAAGACCCGCGAGGTCGTCCGAGTCCTCGAGCCCCGGCAGCGCGGCGCGCTGCTGCTCCGCCGTCTCGGCCTCGGCGGCGCCGCGGCGAGAAAGTTCCGGTTCGTGCCGGGTGACATCGAGCAACCGGGCCTCGGGCTCACCGAGAAGAGATTCATCAAGCTCTCCGGCAGGGTGACCCACGTGGTCCATTGCGCGGCCTCGGTGTCCTTCGACGACAGCTACGATAACTCGTACCGGGCCAACGTACTGGGATGCAAGAACGCCATCGAGTTCTCCCTGGCTCTCCAGGAGACCCCGGGTTCGCCCTTCGTCACCCACGTGGCCATCGAGACCTCGTACATCCACGGGTGCGGCAAGTCGGCTCTGGGGCGGGAAAGCGGTCTGGACTTCCCGCGGCACTTCTACAACAACTTCTACGAGCTGACGAAGGCGATGGCTTCGATCGAGACGGACCGTTTCCTGATCGAGCGTGAGTTGCGCGTCGCGCAGCTACTGCCCTCCATCGTCGTCGGGGATGCCCGCACTGGCAACAACCGCGGCGACACGAAGGTGGTCAACGCCCCGATCAACGCCTTTGGCCGCACCAAGGAGCTGACCGAGCGCGCGGCGGGGGAGGGCCTGGCCGATTTCGCCCGCGCGACCGCCATCGCCGCCGTCGCCAACAGCTTTCCAGGCGATCGCAGTGCCGAGCTGAACCTCGTGCCCGTCGACAGGGTCGTGGCAGGAATTCTCGCCGCGCTCACGAGACCCGAGGCGATCGGGGTTCGGATCCACCTCGCCACCGACAACAGGATTCGCACCGAGGAGATCGTGAGGATCGCCAAGGAGGAGTTGGGGGTTCGCGTGCGACTCGCCGACCCCACGTTGCACCGGAACGTCACGCTTCCGGTGGCGACGGAGATCCTCGTGAAGCTGGGTGAGCCGCGTCTCGCCAACGCGCTCGAGAAGCTGGGCACGATCTTCGCGGGCTACAACGAGTGGGGACAGACGATCCACGAGATCGGCAACGACGTCCGCATTCTCGGCCTCGACATCCACCGGCCCAACACTCGGGACGTTTTCAGGATGCTGTGCCGACACAACCGATTCGTGCAGCAATATGGCCGCGTCAAGGACCCAGACGAGGTGGCCCGCCGCGAGAGGAACTGGACGAGGGCAATCGACGACATCGAGCTGAAAACCGGGCGCACCGTCGGGTCGATGCGAGCAGCGGAGTTTCGGCGGGAGCTCGAGGCGCGAGTCGACCTCGGGGACTTGCAGCCGGTATGAGAGAGGTACACTGCTCCTGATCGAGAGCCGAGGAGAGCGAATGTGACGAACCGGGGACTTTTGGGGGTTCTCAGGGAGCGCGGCGAAGGGGTCCTGCAGGACCTCTCAGCCGAGCTGCTCCAGAACCCGCGCTTCCTGAAAGCCCTTCAGAAAGCCCTTCAGAAAGCCATGCAGGGCAAGGAGGCGTTGGACGCCGCAGCGGGTCGCGCCCTCAAGAAGGCCAACATTCCGACGCGAACCGAGTTCAAGAAATCCGTCAAGAAGGTCGAGGCGCTCGAGCGGGAGGTCGCCGAGCTGAAGACTCAGATCGCGGAGCTGTCCAAGCCCAGGAAGAAGCGCGCCGGGAAGGCGAGCCGCACGAAGACGTGACGTCCCGGATTGCGATCACGGGAGCTTCGACGTTTCTGGGCTCCCGCTTCCTCAAGCGACCCCTCGAGTCCGGCGACATTCAGAGCGTCGCGGTGGTCGACATCGCCACCCTCACCGGGCCGCTCGCCCGCGTGCGTCAACACCGCGTCGACCTCACCGAGCCCGCGTCGGACCAGGTGCTGCTCGAGCTGCTGCGTGAGGAGCGGATCGACACGGTGCTCCACTTCGCTTTCTTCACCAATCCTCAACGTGATCGCGAGCACGCCCACGAGTTGGAGTCGATCGGAACGCTGAATCTGCTCGCGGCGGCGGCGGCGGCCGACGTGCGCCACTTCATGCTGCGCGGCTTCACGGCCGTGTACGGTGCGCGCGGGCAGAACCCGAACTTCCTGACCGAGGAGCACGCGCTGCGGCCCAACACCTCGTTGCCCTGGGTGCGCGACAAGCTCGAAGCGGAGCAGCACGCGGCGGCCTTCGCACGCCGCTACCCGGCGATGAAGGTCACCTCGCTTCGCTTCGCACCGCTCTTGGGGCCGGGCGTGCGGAACTTCTACACTCGCCTGCTGGACAAGCGCGTGGTGCCGGTGCTGATGGGCTTCGACCCACTGATTCAGCTGCTTCACCCCGACGACGCGCTGACCGCGATCGATCTCGCGCTGACCGAATCCTCGGGCGGAGCCGTCAACGTAGTGCCGAGATCGCCGATTCCGTTGCGCACGGCGCTACACGTCGCCGGAAAAGTGCCCGTCGCGATCCCGCACCTGGCTGCGCTCGCGGCTTCCGAGCTACTGTGGGCCTCCGGCGTAGGTGCCGCGCCGGCGGGCTTCCTCGACTATGTCCGCTACCTGTTCGTGGCCGATGGCGAAAAGGCCAGGAAGCAGTTGGGTTTCGAGGCGCGCTATCGCAGCCGCGAGGCGCTCGACGCGTACATTCGCTACCGACATCCCGGCACGGGGCTTCGCCAGGTGGAGGCCGAAGCATGAGCCGCCCCGCTAAGGTCGTTCCGATCGGCGATGGCCGGCGCCGCCGGCAAAAGGCCGAGGACCTCGAGCGCCGCGTGAAGGAGCTCGAGCGCGAGTTGGAGCTGGAGCGTGGCGAGGGCCTCGACTCCGAAACGCCGCTCGTGACACTGGTCCGGCTGCTCAGTCACGGCCGGCGCGGCCTGAACTGGGACAACGTCGCGCGGCTTTGGGCCTTTCTCTATTTCTCCATTCATTCCGAGGAGGTCGACGACTTCGGCTATGACCCGAAGTTCGCCGCTACCGTGCGCCCGCTACTCGAGTTCCTCTACGCCCTGTGGTGGCGCGTCGAGGTCGAGGGGGTCGACAACGTTCCAGACTCCGGAGCGGGGCTGGTCGTCGCCAACCATTCCGGCGTCCTTCCCTGGGACGGGGCGATGATCAAGCTGGCGATTCTGCACGAGCATCCCGGGCGCCGCGATTGTCGTCTCCTGGCGCTCGACATGTTCGCGCTCTTGCCGTTTCTCGCGCCGCTTCTGGCGCGGCTCGGCGAGGTGCGTGCGAGCCAGGAGAACGGTCAGCGCCTGCTCGAGCGCGGAGAGCTGGTCGGGGTGTTCCCCGAAGGTGTGAAGGGAGTCGGCAAGCCCTTCAAGCGGCGCTACAAGCTCGCTCGTTTCGGTCGCGGCGGCTTCGTGCGCCTCGCTCTCAAGACGGGGGCCCCGCTGATCCCCTGCGCGGTGGTGGGCGCCGAGGAGATCCACCCGGTTCTGGCGAAGGCGAACTGGGTGGGGCGTCCGCTCGGCCTGCCGTACTTTCCGATCACGCCGACCTTTCCACTGTTGGGGCCGCTGGGCGTCGTGCCACTGCCCTCACGCTGGAGCATCGAGTTCGCGGATCCGATTCCGACGCAGGATCTGGGGCCCGAGGCCGCCGACGACCCGCTGATCGTGAATCGACTGACGCGCGAGGTTCGCGGCACCATCCAGGACATGGTCGACGGCCGCCTGGCGTGTCGGCGGTCCGTGTGGTTTGGGTAGTGGTCGCTCGGGCACCGCTTCGGGTCAGGCCACGCTGAGGGTCGCTCGGGCGCCGCTTCGAGGTGGGCCACGCTGACCGAGGCCACCGGTTGACACCGGTGCCCCCAGTATCACATTCACCAAAGAGGCCCAGTCTACGCGGCACCTCTCGCTTGGGCTGGACGGAGCGCGATCGATCTCGACGACTGCTCTCGGTATCGCGTTTCACCAAAGAGGCCTGAGCTTGCTGCTGAGAAACACCGACGGCCTCGACGGCAGCCACGGAGGCATGCAGACACGGAGAACGGCCAAAGCAGCGTCATCCTGAGTGACCGCTCGTCTCCGCGTGGAGCGAAGAATCCGCCTGCTCCTCGTCTATCGAGACCAGAGGAGCGATCTCACCTCGCTGGCTCCTTCGACTCGCATCTTCCCGCGGGCCTCAGGATGCCGGACTACGGCTTGCGCCTTAGTCCGGCAGCTCGTCTTCGAGTCGGTCCAGTGATCTGCCCAGGTGACGGGCGATGTCGGAGCGGTACGGGCCCGGGGGTGGGGACTCGGGCAGCCGTGCGGGATCTCCGAGCGATACGCCGTGCCTGGCGAGGACGGTCCCGTAGTGCCGATGATTCTTCCGGAAGCGCTCTCGCAGTGACCGGTAACCGTGTTCGGCGACGGCTCTGCGGACGCTCGTGCGCATGATGTTCGGAGCGAACATGCGCATGTCGTCGCGAGTCGGCTCGATGAGAAGAACGTCGACGTCCGGATACTCCCGAGCGTAGCGTTTCATCCCGTACTCCATGCGCCCGTGCAGCATGATCCGGAACGCCTGATCGAGGACGAAGTTCATGCCTCGCTTTGCCAGCGGCCCCTCGAGTGGGCCGTCTTTCTCGTCGTTGAGGACGGGCACGATCGGGTTGATGCAGATGACGAGATTGGCGCCGTGCTGGATCGCCTTGTTGATATGGGCCGTTTTCTTGATGCCGTCGTCGACGAAGTCGCGGTCTCCGATGCGAACGGGGCGGTAGAGCCCGGGCAGCGCGCTCGAGGCCTGCACGGCGACTGGGATGGAGATCTCACGCAACCCCTCCTCGCCGAAGGCAATCGCCGTGCCTCGATCGAGATCGACCGCGATCACGTAGAGCTCACGATCGAGGTCGCTGAAGCGCATGCCGCTGCCGCGTTGCTCGAAGACCGCCGCCAGGTAGTCCCGCACGCCGGAGTTGTCCAGCAGGCCCGGAGGCAGCAGCTCGAGCAGCGATAGAGCGGCGTCCGAGAGGTTGCCGCCGTCGCGGCTCATCACCGTGCGCGCGGCGTCTCGCAGCACGCGTGGCACCCCGCGTGCATGCCTCAAGAGGCCGCCGAGGCCGACTCGGAACAGCTCGGGGTTGCCCCCGGCGAGACCCGATGAAGACCGACCCGTGGCTCCGTCGAAGAGCTCGCCAACGGAAATCCCCGAGGCGAGCAGGGACGCCACGAAGGCGCCCCCGCTGACTCCGACGTAGAGATCGAGGTCGTTCAGCTTTCGATCGGTCAGGTCCTCGAGAGCCCGTAGGCAGCCGATCTCATAAACGGCGCCGGTGACACCGCCGCCAGCGCACACGAGCGCAACGCGCGAACCCTTTTCGCTCAAGGGCGAGCAACCTCTCTCAGTCAGGCCGCCGTGACCGCCGGTCGCGTCTTCGTAGCCTTGCGGCGTGTCCGCCGGGGCTTGGCCTTCAGGGTATCGATCTTCTTGGAGAGCTGCTGGACGCGGCGACTCAGCGTGGTGACTTCGCGGCGGCTCGGGATGTTGAGCGCCGCCAGGGCCTGCTCGACGGCGTCGTCGACAGCGCTATTCAAGTTCTTCTGCTCTCGCTTGACCTGCTTCTGCAGCTTCTTCACGCCGGCCTGCATCTCCTTGAGGGTTCTTGCGCGCTCTTTCTGAAGGCGTGCACCGAACCTGTCCAGCAGCTTCTGAGCATCCGCGCGACTGAGCTTGTTGCGCGACAGCAGGCCTCGCACCTGGGTGTCGACCTCGCGCTCGGCCGAACTCAGTGCCTTCAGGGTCACGTGCCAGGCTTCGCGCCATGAGGCGCCGCTCGATGCCTTCGACGCTACCTTCTTGCGGCCTTTGCGCGACGACTTCGCTTTGCTTTGTGTCTTCCGTTTTGCCATTTCTCCTCCTCGACTGAAAGCTTGCGGCCTCTGATCCGGGACCCCAGACCCCTTAGTGCGGGTCCCACGCTGGCCGCGTCGAACGACGGTAGAAGCCCAACCAGGCGGGCCTCGAAACCCCGATGGGCGTGGGAGACCGCTCGATTCACCGCCCCGGAGATCTCCTTGCGGAGCGCCAGGGCCTCGTCGAGCGTGAGCTGACCGCGCTTGATCAGATCGGCCACGATTCGCTCGGCCTCGTCCCGTGCCTGAGTCGTCATCTTCTGGGGAGCTTCCCAGTCGATCGCCCCGGAGGGCGCCGACCCGAAGCGGATGAGTTGGGCCAGCATGTGTTTCGGCACGTCGGCCGTCTGCTGCCTGATCCGCTCGAAGACGATCTGAGCGAGGACCGTGCTGGTGATTTCGTCTCCGGTGGCTTGATCGATCACCCGCACGTCCTCGCCGAGCACGACGAGGTGGGCGATGGCGTTCAACGTGACGTAGCGCCTGGCCCGCGTGTCGTAGAGCTTGCGGTTCTCGTAGCGCTTGATCAGGCGCTCGTCGACGGGTGTGGTGCGGCCTCCCATGATCCAAAACTAACGCAGTGCGTCATAAATGTCAAGAGGCTATGACGCGCCGCGGCAGGCTCCCTGCCCCAGCCCTCGCCGAGTGGGGGAGGGAGCGGGTCAGCCGAAGTGTTTCAGCGTGGGCCAGACTCCAGCGAGTGGGCGCTTCAGGCCGCGGCAGACCCAGATCGGGCGCCGTTTCTCATGGGGCATGCAGTAGCCGCAGTCCGTCGTGGCGGGCTGGAATCAGGTCTCGAGCAGGACCGATGGGGGCCCGTCGGTCTCGGCCCGCCGCCGCCGCAGGATCAAGCCGACGCCCACGAAGCTGCCCAGGAAGAGCGCGAGCGCCAGACAAAGGAGCGTGAACCCGAGGGAGGAGGCGATCACGCCGACGATGTCGAAGATCTCGGGCTCGACCTTCACCCACGTGACGTATTCGTTGGGGCCGAGGGGCGGGGGGCTTTGAATCAACGAGTGCCTTGCCTACCGGCGACTGTAGAACCGCTCCCGAGGCTCGTCAACTGGAGCCGTTGGGTGCGATTCAAAGCGTCGAGGTAGGCGCGGACACCCTTGAGCAGGCTTCGGGCGATCAGGTCGCGGTAGGCCGAGGTCTTGAGCAGCTTTTCTTCCTGGGAGTTCGAGACGAACGCCAGCTCGGCGAGAACGCTCGGCATCTCCGCGCCGATCAAGACGTAGAAGAGCGCGCTCTTGACACCACGGTCGCGCAGGCCTGGATGCTTGACCTTGATGTTGGAGACGATCGCTTTGTGGACCGAGGTCGCGAAGTCGCGACTTTCATCGAGCTTGCTGTTCTTGGCGATCGCAGTCAGCAGGTTGTTGAGGTCCTTCAGGGTCGCGGTCGAGATCGCGTTCTCACGCGCCGCGACCGCCTCGGCGTGACTGTCTCTGGCGAAGTTGAGGAAGTAGGTCTCCACGCCCCGGGCGCTGCGGCTGCGCGCGCTGTTGGCGTGGATCGACAGGAACAGGTCCGCTCCACGGGTGTTGGCGATGGCCGTGCGCGCCTCCAGCTCGACGAACACGTCGGTCGACCGCGTGAGGATCACCTCGGCGCCCAACTGAGTCCGCACGTACTTGGCCAGCCGCAGGGCCACGTCGAGAACCAGGTCCTTTTCGCGCAGCCCCCCGCGCCCGATGCTGCCCGGATCGTGCCCGCCGTGGCCGGCGTCGATGACGATGGTCCGGGCTCCGAGCCCCAGCTGGCGGGCGATGCTGTAGGAGCCGTCGGCATTGACCTTGGGGGATGGAGGCGGAAGCTCGGCCACCGGCTTGGCGGCGGCCGCTGACCCGGTGGCCGCGGAAGGGGTTGTGGGCTTCGGAGTGGGTTTCGCGGTCGCCCCGGCTCGCTGCACGGCCGGGGCAGCCTGCTGCTGCGGCGGAGGGCTCGGCTCGGGGCGCTGTGGAATCAGGCGCGGCAGCCAGCCGGGTGTGGGCGCCGGCGTGGGGTTGGCGGCGGCGGGCTGCCGGGGCGCTCTCGTCGAGGGAGCAGAGGCTTCGTTCCTCGCGACGCGGGTGCGCGGCTTCTTCTCGCCGCGCACGTCGATGACGAGCCGCGCTGGGTCCGGTAGATAGAAGATGCTGTGGCCCGTGACGTTCTTGTAGTCGAGCACGATCCGGGTGACGCCAGGCCGGTTCGGTTCCACCCGCACGCGATCGAGCAGGCCGTCGCCGACGGGGTACTGGCGCTCGGCGAGGTTCGGATGCAGCCGCGTCCCGATGAGGTCGATCCAGAGCCGTTCGGGGTTGCTCAGGCGGTCGTACTTGAACTCCACCTTTCGCTCGATGTCGACGACGACGCGAGTCGATGACGTGCCGCTCCAGGACCGAAGGTTGAAGATCTGGGCCTGGCCGCTCGGCGGAGGGCTCGGGATCGCCGCCGTGCGAAGCGCAGCAAGCCGCGACTTGACCTGGCTCGCGTGCGCCCCCCGAGGATACGCGTCGAGGTAGAGGCGTCCGGCCTGCTCGGTGCGTTTGCGCTCCCGGCTCGCCCTCTCGATCTCAAATGCGGCGTAGAGTGCCTCGTCGCCGTGACTGCTGGTCGGGTACTCCGAGACGATCGTCTTGAAGTAGTAGATCGCCTTGCGGTCGTAGGCGGGGAGCTTGAAGCGGAGCGCTACCTGGTGCGCGGCCTCGCCCATCGCCAGCAACGAGTCGTCGCAGTAGGGGCTGCGCGGGTAGCTGTACCAGACGGTCCTGTACTGGGCGATCACCCGATCCCATTCCTTGCGCGAGCGTTGCTTCGTTTTCGAAGCCTCGAGTCTCGATTTCGCTCGCTTGGCCTGGTCGTAGAGCGCGCGATCTTGCTGTCCGGCGGCGGCCGGGTCGGTCGACAGCCACGCGATGATCACGGCGGCGAGGACGAAGCACCGCTGGCGGCGCAGGCAAAGCGCGTGGGAGTGCGAGCTCAGCTCGGCCACGCGTCCACCGTCTCGTAGTAGTCCTTGGCCACCAGGATCTCGCGTGCCTTGGAGCCGTCCGCGGGTCCGACGATCCCGTCCTGCTCCAGCATGTCGACCAATCGCCCCGCCCGTGAGAAGCCGATCCGCAGGCGGCGCTGCAACATGCTGGTCGAGGCCTGCCCGCTCTCTACGACGAAGCGCGCGGCTTCGTCGTAGAGAGCGTCCCTTTCGGGGGCGGGAGCGACCTCGCTGGCTTTCTCTTCGAGCTTTCCGACCGTGTCGTCGTAAGCGGGCTCGCCGACCTTGCGGAGATACGAGGTGAGACGCGCGATCTCTTTCTCGGAGACGTAGGCGCCGTGGACGCGGAGCAATCGTGCGCTCCCCGGTGGCAGGAACAGCATGTCGCCGCGGCCGAGCAGGTGCTGGGCGCCGACGGAGTCGAGGATCGTTCGGCTGTCGACCCGCGCGGCCACACGGAACGAGATGCGCGAGGGGAAATTGGCTTTGATCAACCCGGTGAGGACGTCGACCGAAGGTCGCTGAGTTGCCAGGATCAGATGGATCCCGACGGCGCGCGCCATCTGGGCGAGCCGGGTGATGGCTTCTTCGACGTCGCGGGAGGAGACCATCATCAAGTCGGCCAGCTCGTCGATGATGATCACGATGTAGTGGAGCGGCTGGATCGGCTCCTCACCCTCGGCCTCGCGCGTCCCGCGCTCCGCTTCGGCGCGGGCGAGGTTGTTGTACTGATCGATGTTGCGCACGCCTTCGCTAGCGAGGGTGCGGATGCGCCGCTCCATCTCAGCCACCGCCCACCTCAGGACGTTGGCAGCGAGCTTCGGATCCGTGACCACGGGCGTGAGTAGGTGCGGGATGTCCTCGTAGACGCCGAGCTCGAGCCGCTTGGGGTCGATCAGGATCAGACGCACCTCTTCCGGGGTGGCCTTGTAGAGGATGCTCGACAGCATGCAGTTGAGCCCGACGCTCTTCCCGGTACCCGTCGCGCCGGCGATCAGCAGGTGGGGCATCTTGGCGAGATCGGCGACGTAGTTGTCGCCGTCGACGGTCTTGCCGAGTCCCAGGGTGAGGCGGCCCGGGGCGTCCTGGAACACGTCGGACTCGATCAGCTCGCGAAGCGAGATCATCTCGCGCACGTGGTTGGGGATCTCGATGGCCACGGTCGAGCGGCCGGTCATCCGATCAATGCGAATGGACTCGGCTTCGAGGGCCAGTGCGAGATCGTCCGACAGGCCCACGACCTTGGAGTACTTGACGCCAGCGTCCGGCTTGAACTCGTAGGTCGTCACGACCGGCCCGGGATGGATCTCTGTCACGGTACCGGTCACGCCGAACTCGGCGCACTTCGACTGCAGCGCCTTGGCCCGCTCGAAGAGCTTGGTTCGGTCGAGCCCCACGTCCGGAGGGATCTCGTCCAGAATCGATGTGGGGGGAGTGGCGGAGCCGCCCTCGTCCCGCAGCTTGAGCCCCTTCCGCTTCGGTCGAGACTTCTTGGGCGGAGGAGCTTCTTCAGCTTCGTTCGCCTCGCTCGCCGCTTCGCTCGGGGAGCCCATGAACGGCAGCGGTTGCTGTTTGACCTTCTTCTTCGACGGGGGCGTTGACGCTGACGCCGGTGTCGGGTGAGGCGGCGAGATCTCCAGGTTGGCGAGCGGTTCGTCGTCGTCTGGAGCCTCGGGCTCTTCGTCAATGCCGACCACAGGGGCTGGCTCGACCGGCAGCTTCTTTTCGAGCTCGCTCACGGCCCGGACCCTCTTGACCTTCGGCGCCAGGGAGCCCGAAGCCTTGGCCCGCTCTTCCCTTTCCTTCTGAGCGTGCTTTCGGATCACCTCTCGGCGCATACGCTCCCGGCGTCGCTGCTCGAGGTAGTGGTTCCAGGCGGCGCTCATCGCGCGGCCTCGCCCGCTCACTTGGCCCCAGGCGCCGGCGAGGAACGCCGCGAAGGAAAACTGGGTCGACAGCAGCACGGATACGAACAACGTGGTCGCGACGACGATGAACGCCCCGGGGCGATTGAAGCTCGATGTCAGCACGGCGCCGGCGATCTCCCCGACCGCTCCGCCCGCCCGCACCGGTTCGCCTTCCAGGGTGACGGTGGCGAACGTGAGGTGCAGCAGCGCCGTGAGTGCCAACAGCATCAGGGTGATGCCGACCGCTTTCGTGTACGGGGCATGGAGCGGACGGCACCAGAAGAGCTTCCAGCCGACGATTCCCAAGACGATCGGGAGCAGCAGTGCCGCGACGCCGAACAGTTGGGGAATCAAAAGCTCGGCGAGGAAAGCACCGACCGGCCCGATGAAGTTGCGAGTCGGCCCCGAGGCTCCGGCCTTGAAGAAAACGGACGGGTCGGTCGGATGGTAGGTGGCGATGCTGATCAGCAGCATCAACGAGAATGCAAACGCCACCAGGCCGAGAAACTCGGCTGCACGCGTGGATCTGGCTACCCCGTTCGCCATCTACTCGCGCCGCTCTCCGCGCTGAAAGAACTGTAAGCTAAAGAAAATAGAAAGGTTACCTACTTCAGGACAGCGGACAGCCGAGCGAACTCTACTACAGATAGTGTCTCGGCTCGTCGCGTACCCACTATGTCGACTAACCTCAAGTATTCCTTGAGGCTAGGATAGCTATCTTGCAGGTTGTTTTCAAGTGTTTTCCGGCGATGAGCGAAGGCCCGCTTGACCAGCCGTTCGAAACCAGCCTCGTCTCCGATCTTCGCTCGCGGATGTTGGCGGAAGCGGGCCCGCAAGAGAGCGGAGGCAACCCGCGGCGGCGGGTCGAAGCAGGCCGGCGCGAACTGGAGCGGTATGTCGATGTGGGCCCACAATCCGAACAGAACGGACAGCACGCCGTAGCGCTTGGATCCTGGCTCGGCGGCGATTCTCTCCGCGACCTCAGCCTGCAACATGACGTGCAGGTCCACCACGCCCTCGCGGAGACCGACGAGGCGTCTAAGCAGCGGGCTCGAGATGGAGTAGGGGAGGTTGCCGACGACGCGATCCCCCTTCTCTACGAGCGAGCGGAGGTCGACTTCGAGGGCGTCGCCGCGAACCACCTTCACATTGTCCGGCGCCCGGCGCGTCAGCCGATCCGCCAGACGCTCGTCGAGTTCGACGGCGACGACTTGCCTTGCTCGCTCGGACAGTGGCAGCGTCAAGGCGCCGGCGCCCGGCCCGATTTCCAGAAATCGCTGGTCGGAATGCGGCTCGATCACGTCGAGCAGTCGCTCGACCGAAGCTCGCCGCAGGAAGTGCTGGCCCAGTCGAGGCGGCATGGGGCGAGGTTAGCACCGCGATCCGAGTCGGCTCGCGGCACCCGACTCTGCTAGCCTCTCGGGTCGTGCCTCAGCAGCCGCGCGGACCGCTCGATGGGCGGCTCCACATCGCCTTCGCCGCCTCGGAGGGGGTGCCCCACGTCAAGACCGGAGGACTCGCGGACGTGGCGGGTGCGCTGCCCCGGGCACTGGCGGCCCTGGGCCACCGCGTGACGAGCTTCCTGCCGCGCTACGCGTCGATCGATTTTCCGCCCGGCGAGTTTCGCGGCTCCGTCCACGTCCCGCTGGACGGAGCGCATCGCAGCGCCGGCTTCTACTCGACGGTGGAGCACGAGGGTGTCGAGACGGTGTTCGTGGAACACCCCGAGCTGCTCGCGCGAAGATATCCGTACGGCGAGGCCGGCGCCGACTATCCCGACAATCATCTGCGCTTCGCCTTTTTCTCGCGGGCCGTGCTCGAGTACTTTCGCAGTCGCGGCGAGCGCCCGAGCGTCTTCCACGTCAACGATTGGCAGACGGCGCTGTTGCCGGTCTATCTCAAGGCGTTCTATTGGAGCGATCCCACGCTTCACCGTTTGCCGACGCTGCTGACCCTTCACAACCTCGCCTACCAGGGTGTTTTCGCCGACTGGGCCCTGCCACAGATCGGTTTGCCCGCGCACCTGGGATCTGAGATGGCGCTGGGACACGGCCGTAGCCTCAACTATCTCAAGGGCGGCTTGCTGTTCGCAGAGGCCCTCAGCGCCGTCTCGCCCCAGTACTCGCGGAAGATCCAGGGCGACGAGCTCGGCTGCGGGCTCGATGGATTGCTGCGATCGCGCAGTGCGGACCTGTCCGGGATCCTGAATGGTGTCGACTATACGGAGTGGGACCCACGCGTCGATTCACACCTCGTCTCCAACTACTCTGCCGAGGACCTGTCGGGTAAGGCAGCCTGCAAGGCCGACGTGCTCAGGGCGTTTGGCTTACCCAGCGAGCCCGAGCTACCGTTGATCGGCGTCGTGTCGCGGCTGATCCGGCAGAAGGGTTTCGATTTCGTGGTGGAAGCCTGGCGGGACCTGCTGAATCGCCCCTTCCGACTAATCGTGCTCGGCAGCGGCGAGCCCGCGATCGAGGATGGCTTTCGGGCCCTTGCGGCGACGACCCCGGATCGGGTCGCGTGTCGGCTGACGTATGATCCCGTGCTCGCCCATCGGGTTCAGGCGGGAGCCGACATGTTCCTGATGCCGTCGCGCTACGAGCCGTGCGGGCTGACGCAGATGTACAGCCTGAGATATGGAACGGTGCCTATTGTGCGTGCGACGGGCGGCCTGGTGGACACGGTCGAGGATTATCGTCCGGATACCGGCGAGGGCACGGGCTTCCGTTTCAACCACCCGGATGGGACGGGTCTGATGTCGGCGATCGACCAGGCGCTCGACGTCTATCGAGACCGGACTGCATGGGTCAATTTGATGAAGGCCGGCATGGCACAGGATTTTTCGTGGCGACGCTCGGCGGAGCGCTACGTGGACGTGTACCGCTACGCGGCAACGAGGGCGTGATCGACGGCATGGGAGGCGGAGAATAGATGTCCGACGTCAAGGAGCTGACGGATCAGAACTGGGAGAGTGAAGTGCTCGGGTCGAGCAAGCCGGTGCTCGTCGATTTCTGGGCGAGCTGGTGCGTGCCTTGTCGGACGCTGAGCCCGATCGTCACGGAAGTCGCCGGCCATTTCGGGGACCGGTTGGCCGTCGGCAAGCTGAACGTCGAGACCAACGAGCGCGTTCCCCAGGAGTACCGGATCACCACGCTCCCGACCTTGCTGCTGATCAAGGACGGGCAGGTCTCGGAGCAGCGCATAGGACTCATCTCGAAGGCCAAGCTGGTCGCGCTGCTCGATCCCCAGATCGCGTAGCCGCCCGGCCGGGCAGGACGGTCAGTGAACGAGCCCTCCCACGCGCGGATGCGTCGGCGTTCGAATCCAACCGTAGTTGCGGATCCGAGTGCTAGTCGATTTCGATCAAGCTGTCGTCCCGGTGTCGTCGGACGACGGGACGTCGAACCGCAGCGGACAACCGGATCTCGCGCCCGCCCGTCACAACGTCTGCTTCCCGGGCGAGTGCGGTGGGCTGTGGGTTCAGCCCACGGCCGTACAGCTGCACCCACGAGCGGAGCACAGGATCCTCGAAGTAGTAGCGCTTCTTTTCCATGCGCACAGCGCCGACGTCGAGCAGCCAGCCGAGGTAGTCGCGCACCGCGCCGGGGGTGCGCCCGACACGTTTCACGAGTGCCGTGAGGTTCGAGCCTTCGGCGTTCGCCACTGCCAGCAGTGTCGCTTTGGCCATGCCATAGCCGCGGCTGCGCAGGAGTAGCGACTCGTACGAACGATGGCACGCGGTCTCGAGTCTGCCTCCAGGAGCCATTTCATCCGCCCACGCGCTCGCCAGGTCGAGACCATCTCGAAGTCGCCCAGCGAGGACGCTCGCGTGGCCGACCACGCCTCCGGCGGCCCGGCTCAACGTGGCGCGGTCGGCCGCGTCGCGAAGGGTGTCCAGCAGGTCATCGGGATCCAGAGGAGCCGCGGCGATTCGAGGCCAGCGCGCGAACGAGGGTGCGAGACCAGGGAAGGACGTCGTCGCCAGCGTTCCTACGCCGCGAGCCTCGAGGTTGGTGGCGAGCCTCTCCTCGATTCGGCGCAGCCCCTTGAAAGTGGTAAGCGTGCGTATCTCGCTCACCTCGTCGAGCAGCAGGGCAACAGGCTTCCCGTCGCTGCTGTCGAGCACGGACCACAGATCGAGCAGCGCCTTCACGGCTCGGGGCGTTCCCTCCCGTCCCGCGTCGGCGAACTCGCGAATCTGGGTGGCTTCGCGAAGCCGCGGAGCGAAGCGTTCGGCGGAAAGGGCCGCGAGCGCAGCGTCAACGAAGCTCTCGGGCGAGGCGGCGGCCTGCAGCAGGTCCAGTTGCACGACCCACCAGCCCTTGCGCTCCAACGCCTTGGCTGCCGCTCGCAGCAGGCTCGACTTGCCCGATCCGAGCGGGCCCGCGAGGAGTTGCGGCGGGCCGTGAGCGATGCCATCGAGGGCGGCTTCGACGAGCGCGCGCCTGTGGAACTGAGGACTGCCCACCGAGCTAGCTCGGCAGCGTCACATCATGTACTTCTGGTCGTCCGTCGAGCGATCCTTCTCCAGGTCGATCTCGCCTTTTCCGCCTGGGATCAACCGCAGGTTCGATGCGGGCTTGGGGCGACGCGGGCGCGCCGGCCGCGCGACGCGGAAGCGCTCGGCCCATCCCATGAGGAACAGCACCGCGACGATCAGGCCCAGGTAGCCCGGCCAGGAGCGAACGCCGACGGAGACGCCGATCAGGGAGCCGATCCCGACGGCAGCCCCGAGAATGCCGAGCCCCGGCGCCCACTGAGAACGTCGCGTAGTGAAGAAACGACTCATTTCGAAAACCCGCCCGAATATAGCACGCGAAATCTCGTCGCCCGGGCCGCGTGGCCCGGGTCACCCGGCTGCCTCAGGGGTTGGGTACAATGCCCGGCCTTTCAAAGAGCGAGAACCTTCACCAGATGCCCAACATCGTCATCGCCGGTGCCCAGTGGGGAGACGAAGGTAAGGGGAAGATCGTCGACCTGCTGTGCGAGAAGGTCCAGGTCGTGGCGCGCTACAACGGCGGGCACAATGCGGGCCATACGGTTCTGATCGGGGAAGAGAAGTACGTCCTTCATCTCATTCCCTCGGGGATCCTGCGCCCCGGACTGATCTGCGTGCTCGGCAACGGTATGGTGATCGATCCGAGCGCGCTGCAGAAGGAGATCGAGGAGCTGCGCGGACAGGGCGTCGTGATCGAGGACAACCTCGTCGTCTCGGATCGGGCTCACGTCATCCTTCCGCACCACCGGGCACTCGAAGCGCTGGCAGAGGAGCTGCGCGGCGACCGCAAGCTGGGTACGACGCTGCGCGGCATCGGGCCTGCCTACGAGGACAAAGTGGGCCGGCGGGGAATTCGCGTGACCGACCTGCTGCGGCCGGAGCGACTCCCCGAGAAGCTGACGGAAGCGCGGCGCCACTACGAGCAGATCTTCAAGGGCTCCGGGCGTGAGCCCGAGATCGATTGGGAGCAGGTCGTCAGTGATCTCGCAGGGCATGGCGAGTGGATGCGCCCTTTGATCGGTGACGCCTCGGCAGTTCTGCAGCGAGAGGCGGCAGCCGGCTACTCGATGCTCTTCGAAGGGGCACAAGCCACGTTGCTCGATGTCGACCTGGGCACCTATCCCTATGTCTCGTCATCGACGGCCGCCGCGGGAGGCGCGGGAGCGGGTCTCGGCATACCGCCGACCTGGATCGACGGCACCCTCGGTGTCATCAAGGCCTACACGACTCGGGTCGGCACGGGTCCCTTTCCGACGGAGCTCCTGGGCCCGTTGGGGGAGGAGATTCGCGAGCGGGGGTTCGAATACGGCGCCTCGACGGGACGCCCGCGCCGCTGCGGATGGTTCGATGCCGTGCTGGGTCGCTACGCCGTGCGTGCGAACGGATTCGACGCCCTGGCTCTGACGAAGCTCGACGTGCTCGACGGCCAACGGGAGCTTCGCATCTGCACCGGCTACCGTATCGGTGAGGAGGAGCTGCCGGGCTTCCCAGCCGACCTTTTCGTGCTCGAGGATGTCGAGCCCGTCTACGAGACGGTCGAGGGCTGGACGGAGCCCACGTCAGGCGCGACCGACTACGCGATGCTCCCGGCCGCTGCACGCCGATACGTCGAACGCCTGTCCGAGTTGGTCGGTTGCGAGATCGGCATCGTGTCCACCGGTCCGGAGCGCAGCCAGACTCTGTTCCGGCGCAAGAGCGCGATCACGAACTGGTTCGAGTAGGACTCTCGGCGGCTCCTGCCCGACCCCAATTCGCAACCCGTCTGGCCAGCGACTTCAGCCGGCAAGCGCCGGGCACCGGGCGCTGAGTTCCGCGAGGGGGCGAGCAGTACACTTCGGGAAAGCGTCACACATGCAACTGACCGCACCGCGCTTATGACGCACGCTTTGTCTCAGGAGCGGCCGATGAAGAGAACGGGCGTAGCTTTCGTCCTGCTGTTCGCTGGGACAGCGGAGTCGGCTGCCGAGGACCCGCTGCCAGTCGACGTCTGCGCGCCCGTCTCGGCCGAGGAGCGACAGGCGGCGGGCGCGGTGCTCGAGGCGGCGCAGCCCCTCATCGTCGCGAGCGATTGGCCGCGCGCCGAGCCACGGCTTCTCGAGGCCTTGCGCTTCGACCCGGGCCACGGGCCGGCGCTCTATACCCTGGGACAGTCGTTGCTCGGCCAGGGGCGACCGCGCGAGGCGTTCGAGCTGAGCCGCGAGGCGTATCGGTGTGTCCTCGAGGGCGACCCAGAAGTGCGCATGCGGCTCGAGCGCGAGCGAACGGCACAGCTTTTCGAGCTACGCGCGACGCTGCGCGAGGTCGAGCGAGAACACGGCGCTGGGCGGATGGTCGCGAACCAGGAGGTCAACGCCCACCAGGCCATGCCTTCGCGCGGCAACCTGATGCGAACGATCCGGGAGATCGAGGAGAAGATCCGTGAGCTGGAGTTTGCGCCTCACCTCGCCGACCCCGCCCCGCCCGAGGTGACCTACGCGCTGGGAACGGCGCTGGTCCAGTCGGGGCAGATCGAACGAGCCGCCGTCGAGCTGCGCGCGGCCGTGGCGCGTGAGCCCGAGTCGGGCGACGCCCACACCAACCTCGCCGTCGCGCTGCTCCTGCTCGGCGAGCTCGACGCCGCGGAGCAGGCAGCGCGCCGCGCCGAGAAGCTGGGCGTCCCCGTCAACCCGAGGATCTACGAAGAGATCGAGAAGCGGCGCTAGCGTCCGTCAGCCCCTACGTCATCCTGAGCGAGTTCAGCGAGTGGAGGGAGCGAAGGATCCGCCAGCTCCTCGTCTCTGATGGCGAAGGAGCGATGGCCGAGGAGCGCTTTGGGCTATGGACGCCGCCGGACCCGTGGAAAACCGATGGCCATGTCGACGGTTTCCCACCGGTCCTTGGACGCGACGGTCCGACTGCCGTAGTCGCGCCCACAGCGACCACAGCCCGCGCCAGCGGTTGTCCCCCCGACGTCATCCTGAGCGAGCTCCGCAAGTGAGGCGAGCGAAGGATCGGCCAGCCCCTCGTCTTCGATGACCAAGGAATCATCGCCGAGGAGCGCCTTGAGTCACGTTGTTTTCATTTTCTACTTGACAGCTTTCGACGCGGACTGGCCGCTGTGAGCGCAACCGAGCTCAGCGTGTCCTTGTAGTGCTGCGATCAACTTGAGCGTCCATGAAACATCCGACCGCCTCCGCGAAGACATCGCAGCGGAGTTCTCTCGCCACGCCGCATGCAAGGGCCTCGAAAAGGCGCTTCCTATATTGAATGTATGAAGATCACGAACACACTCGCGACACTCTCGGACGACGATCTGCTGCGGCGCCTGTCCGCCTTGCTTCGAGACTCACGACGCGTCGAAGCCGAGCTGATCGCCCACATCGCCGAGGTCGACGAGCGCAGGCTCTATGCACGAGAGGCCACATCGTCAATGTTTTCGTACTGCACCGAGCGGCTTCATCTCTCCGAAGACGTGGCCTATCTCCGGATCCGCGTCGCCCGTGCGGCCCGCGAGCACCCACAGCTCCTCGTGATGCTCGCCGATGGACGCATCCATCTGAGCGGGATCGCGAAGCTCATTCCTCATCTGACTCCAGAGAACAGGGGCGAGCTACTCGAGCGGGCGACTCACCGCTCCAAGCGAGAGATCGAGGAACTCCTGGCGGAGCTTCAGCCGCAGCCGGACGTCCCCTCGACCATGAGGAAGCTGCCCCCACGCCCGGCCCGACAACTGGGTCCGGACCCAGTTGGTCCCCTTCTCCAGCAACCGGACCCTGTTCGAGTGGCACCGCGGGCGGCGGCGCCTGCTCGACGGGCCGAGGTGCAGCCGCTCGCACCTGAACGCTACAAGGTCCAGTTCACCGCAAGCGCCGAGTTTCGCGAGAAGCTGGAGCGGCTTCAGGCCCTGATGAGTGCCTCGGTGCCCGATGGAGACCTGGCGGCGATCCTCGAAGCAGCCGTGAGCGAGAAGCTGCAGCGGCTCGAGGCGAAGCGCTTCGGTAAGACGAAGAAGCCACGCAAGACGCTCGCCCAGACGGACACTAGGGCGGTTTCACGGAACGTCCCTGCGGCAGTGCGTCGGAGTGTGCACGATCGGGACGGTGGCCGCTGCAGCTTTGTGGATGCTCGAGGCAGGCGTTGCAGGGCCCGCAAACACCTGGAGTTTCATCATCACGATGCCGCCTACGGCCGGGGTGGCGACCACCGTCCTGGCAACGTCAGGCTGATGTGCCGAACGCACAACGCGCTGCTGGCCGAGGTCGAGTATGGCCGGGAGTGGATGGATCAGTTTCGTGGGATGCCGGAGCTGCACCGCGGGGCTGGTGTAAAGTACTGTGCAGGCCGTTAGCTCAGTGGTAGAGCATCGGGCTTTTAACCCGTGGGTCCAGGGTTCGATCCCCTGACGGCCTACCAGACATCTATTCTCGTTTCTCCCTAGCGCCGCAATAGCGGGCGGGTCAGGCACGTGGGGCCGCCGCTGACGTTGATGCAGATCTCGTCGGCCTCGAAGGTCTCCACCTCGAGGCCGTGCTCTGCCATCCTTCGGTTGGTGCGCTCGTTGGCCGCGATCGCTATGACGCGCCCGTCGCCCAGCGCGAGGACGTTCGCCGCCAGCGTTCCGCGCTCCGCAGCCTCGATCGGGATCAGCTCGTAGCCCTTCGCGCGGAGCAGATCGACCGTTTCCACAGAGAGCCACTCGATGTCGACGAGTATGCGCCGCGGTTCGTCGGTGCGCGGGCTCATGAACGACAGCAGGTGAAGGCAGTGCTTCTCACCGAGGCCGTATGGCACGGCCGCCTCCATCACCTGGATGCCCTTTGGTCCCAGCATCGCCCGCAATTGCGAGATGGCCGCGCGGTTGGTGCGGAGGCTGTAGCCGACGAGCAGCGTCGTCGCGTCGAGCCACAGCATGTCTCCGGACTCGCACGTCGCGGGATCTGTCAGCATGCCGAGGATCGGGATCTCGAGCTTCCGGTAGACCCTCGCCTGCACGCTCACCTCCGCGCGGCGATTCCGCTTGCCCGGGCGCAGCAGGATGGCGCCGTGGTCGGTCATGAAGCTCGAGTCGTGAGCGTACGCCGCGTCGAGGGTGAGCGAGGGATCGACCGATAGCTGAACCACCTCGGCACCCGCCTGGACGAGTTTCCGTTCGAGCAGGGAGTGCTGTGAGAGCGCGACCGAGGCCTGCGGGGCATGCGCGAAGCCGAGTGACTTCCAGTCGTCTGCGCGCCCGTCGGACCAACCGGCGACCTGGGGCGATGCGACCAGGACGCGTTCGAGCCGCCCGGCCATCGTCTGTCCGCCGAATCCAGCCATCAAGCCTCCGATCCTCTCTCGCCGAGCCGGCTGCGGACTCTAGCACTGCCGCGCAGGTGGCGCGTTGACACCTCCACGCGTCCGCTCGACACTGGGGTGTGATGGTTCGCAGCCGGAGTCAGCTCGCCGCCACCGGCCTCGGCGTCTTGGCGTACACCGCGACATGCGGCGGCGGCGGCGTCCCTCAGCAAGTCGGCGGGCGGGTCGAGCCCTTCATAGCCAACGAGCCCGCCGCCCCACCGGATGGCGCGCTCGCCATCGCCGCGATCTTCCCGACGGTGGGGCGCTTCGCGATCTCGGGTCGGCAGTCGCACAACGGGGCCCGGCTCGCGGTCGCGGACATCAACTCCCGCGGCGGCATTCTCGGCCGCGAGATCGCTCTCCTCGACTACGAGACGGGCAGCTACTTCCTCGATGCCAGGCGAGCCGCCGAGCTGGCCGCGGGCCGTGGCGTTCTCGCAATCATCGGCGCGAACGCAAGCTCGCTTTCCAAGGAGGTGGCGGCTGTCGCGGAGTCGGTCGGGCTCGTGCAGGTCTCCAATGTCTCGACCGTCCGCGATCTCACTTGGGATCCAGCGACGGGGCGAGAGCGGCCCTTTGTCTTTCGCGTCTGTGCTTCCGACGTACTGACGGGTCGCCTGCTCGCTGAGTTTGCCAGCGACGATCTGAAAGCCAGCCGTGTGGCGCTCCTGTACGAGGTCGGGCGAACGTACAGCGCCCAGCTCGCACAGTCCTTCTCGGACCACTTCCAGAGGCCAGATGATGGGCGCCTCACGGAGGAGTTCTTCTACCTCCCTCTCGAGACGGACTTTCGCAACCAGCTGCGTCAGATCGCCTCCTTCGCCCCCGACGTGATCTTCGTACCGGGTTCTTTCCCAGACGCGAGTCTGATCGCAACCCAGGCCGAGCAATTGGGCCTGGATCCGACGTTGCTCGGAGGAGACGGCTGGTCCAACCAGCGGCTCTTCAGTCGCGGTGGGCCGCGCCACCCGGCATATCACGCCGACCACTGCTTCGTATCTCCGGAGTTTCGGGATCGCTACGTCCGGGAGTTCGCGGAGGGGATAGACGGTTGTCGCGCGGCGCTCGCCTACGACGCCGTCGCGGCGCTGGGTCTCGCGCTCGGGGCGCTCGGGCCTCTGACCGATGGTGACCTGGGCGCCGACATCGCCGTCACACGCGACCGCGTGCGAGAGGCGCTCGGGCGCGTTTCGGTTCACGGTAGGGCGGGACCGCTACGCTTCGACGACCACGGCGACAGCGTGCGACGGATCGCCGTCTTCAGGGTCGAGAGGACACCCGAAGGGGTCGACAGCCGCTTGGTTCGCTGGCTCGGCTCGGCGCCATGAGCCCAGCGCGAGCCGCCGCACGACTTCGCGACCTGAGCCTCAAGGCGAAGGTGACGTTGACGCTGACGGCGGTGTTCGGCTCGGTCGTGACGCTATTCCTGCTCCTTCTCGTTCCATTTCAGCGCGACCAGCGCGAGCGGCTGCTGCAGCAGGAGCAGCGCTTCGTGAGCGCCATTCGCGACGAGCACCAGAGGGTATTCATCCACGATCTGCTGGGCGAGAACGAGCAGTCACTCACCGTGAGCCTGGCGAGCATGGCGCTCCAGCCCGGCATCCTCTGGGTTCGAGTCGAGTCGGAGAGCCTCGCGCTCGCCAGCACCGCCGACCGAGGCGTGATCGGTGAGCTGCTGGGTACGGAGTGGGAGCTCGTGGAGGAAGGGCTGGCCGCCGAGTCCAGTGCCTTGATTCTGCGCGGCAACGGCATCGCCGACGTCATCGGCGTGGGGGGGCGGCCGTTGCTCGAGGGGCGTCCGGTGTCGACGGCGGCTCTGCCACCGTGTCTCGAGGGTTGCCGGCTCGCCGAGCCGTTCGAGGAGATCCGGTGGGGCCAGCGGCTCGTGCTGCATTCGGCCGCACCACTCGAGGCGGCCGGCGTGGAGTACGGCCGCCTGCACGTACTGTATTCTCTGGCCGCGCTCGAGCGTAGCGCGGCGCTGACCTCGGCGCTCTTCTACGGACTCGTCGGCACCGCATTCGTCGTCCTCGTCTTGCTCCTGAACCTGCTGATTGGTCGCATCATCCTCGCGCCTGTCACGAGGATTCGCGAGGCGATGACGCAGGCCAGCACCGGTGACCTGGACACGCGGCTGGCCGTTCACTCCAAGGACGAGATCGGAAGCATCGCCGAGTCCTACAATCTCATGGTGAGCGAGCTGGCAAGCTCCAAGCGCGAGATCGAGGGGCACAGTCGCACGCTCGAAGAGCGGGTCGCGGCGAGGACGCAGGAGCTGGGCGAGTCGCAGGCCGACCTGCTGCGCGTCAAGAACCACCTCGCCACGGTGATCGCCAACGTCGCCACAGGAGTGATCTCGCTCGACGACGCGGGGCGTGTCACGACTTTCAACGACCGGGCCGGGGAGCTCCTCGGGCCGAAGGTGCCACAAGTCGAAGGCCAGCGTCTCGAGGACGTGCTGCCCGCGGAAGTGTCCGGTCCGCTCGCCCGGTTTCTGCGCCAGGCTGCCGAGAGCGGAAACGACGATCACTTTGGTCAGCTTAGCCTCACGCTTCCGCAGGGACACCGCACTCTGTCGGCCGTGGCCTCGACTCTGAGGGGCGAGGATGGGCAGGAGACGGAGACGCTCCTGGTTCTCGATGACCTGACTCAGATCCTGGCGAGCCAGCGGCTCGAGGCGTGGAAGGAGGCCGTCGAGCGCGTCATTCACGAGATCAAGAATCCCCTCACCCCCGTCGGCTTGGCGGCCCAGACGCTGCGCACCGCGTACGCCGAGGACCGGGGCAGGTTCGATGAGATCTTCGAGTCAGCGACGGGGATGATCCTCGGCTCCGTCAGGGATCTGAAGCAGCTCATCACGGAGTTCACGCGTTTCTCGCGGCTGCCGGAGGTGGAGGTGTCGAGGCAGCCGATCGAGCCGCTGATCGAGGCGGCTCTCGCCCCCTACGCCCACGGGCGCGACGGCATCGAGCTGTCGGTGATCGTCGACGCCGAGCTGCCCGATGTCGAGGTGGATGCCGACCAGCTGAAGCGCGTGCTCGTCAACGTCGTCAACAATGGCATGGAGGCGCTCGAGGATGGTGGGGGTCGGCTGTCGCTGCGGGCGGAGATGGGGAGTGGCGGCGTCGTCATTCGAGTGAGCGACGATGGTCCCGGAGTCGAGGACGCCGAGCGGATCTTCGAGCCACACTACACGACCAAGGTGAAAGGGACCGGCCTGGGTCTCGCGATCGCCCGCCAGGTGGTCGAGGAGCACGGCGGGAAGATAACGGCCCAGAGCACGCTCGGAGAGGGAACGACGGTCTCGATCGCGCTCCCCGCCGCTCGCGACGCATCCGCCTCATCTTAGGTCGCGGACACCCGCAAAGGCCGAGGCGCAGCGCGGCTCCGCCGACCCTCTCCCCCCTCTGCGGAGAGGGGGAGCGACCCTACACCTCCCGGGCCAGGTGGATCCCGGCGAACTGCCAGCGCTGGTGCGGATAGAAGAAGTTGCGGTAGGTCGTGCGGACGTGGCCCTGTGGGGTGGCGCATGAGCCGCCGCGCAGCACGACCTGGTTGGCCATGAACTTCCCGTTGTACTCACCCACGGCCCCCGCCGGGGGACGGTAGCCGGGATAGGCGCTGTAGGGGCTGGAGGTCCACCGCCACACGTTGCCGAAGAACTCGGGTGCCGCCCTGGAACCCTTCGGCGCGATTGGGTGCGGCACGTCGCCAGTCGCGAACTTCCCGTTGGTCGGAGTTTCGCGAGCCGCGACCTCCCACTCTGCCTCGGTAGGAAGTCGCGCGCCCGCCTATCGCGCGAAAGCCTCGGCCTCGTAGTAGCTCACGTGGCAAACGGGCTCCTGCGCCTCCAGCGACTTCACGCCGCCCAGAGTGAACACCTGCCACTGGCCTTCTCGTTGCTTCCAGTAGAGAGGTGCCGTCCAGCCTTCGCGCTGTACGACGTCCCACCCGTCGGAGAGCCACAGCTCGGGACGTTCGTAGCCTCCGTCTTCGATGAACTCGAGGTATTCGGCGCTGAGCACCGGGCGGGCGCCGAGCAGGTAGGGGCGGAGCAGGACGTCGTGGCGTGGGCCTTCGTTGTCGAAGGCGAATCCCTCGCCGGCGTGGCCGATCTCGACCTTGCCACCGGGATACCCGATCCAATGGAGGGGACGCACCGAGGCCGCGGGCCGCGACGAGAGGGGAGAGTAGCGCGGGCCCAGCGGGTTCATGCTGAGAACGTGCTTCATGTCCATGTACATCAGCTCTTGGTGCTGCTGCTCGTGGTGGAGCCCGATTTCGATCAGCCGCAGGGATTCCGTCTCGGCCGAGGGGGCGTCCAGGAAGCGATCCATCTGATCGTCGACGTGAGCGCGGTACTCGCCGACCTCGGCGACGGTCGGACGCGAAAGCAGCCCACGCTGTGACCGCGGGTATTGATCTCCGAGTGATTGGTAGTACGAGTTGAAGAGGTAGTGGTACTCGTCGCAGAAGCCCGAGTAATCCGAAACGAAGCGCCCGAGGACGAAGGTCTCGAAGAACCAAGTGGTGTGGGCCCGGTGCCATTTGGCGGGGCTCACGTCCGGCATCGTCTGAACGACCTGGTCTTCGGCTGCCAGCGGGGCCGCGATCCGCTCGGTGAAAGTACGGACTGCGCGGTAGCGGCGAGAGAGGGGGGAGAGCTGCTCCCTTCCGGCCTGGCCCGGCCTGGAGAGCATGAATGGACCCTATCGTTCATGGCCTCGATTCGCAAACCTCCGTGATCTGGTCGAGTTTTTCTTCAAGTGATAGCTTGCTCATCTGCATGCAACGGCCCACTTCTTCCGAAGAGGAGCATTCCGCCCGTCTCGCGATCGACACGCGATTTTCGCATCACACCGGGTCCACGCTTTTCGAAGACGCGCGCATTGGGCTGACGAGCGAGCCAAAGGCTCTGCCGCCAATGCACCTCTACGATGCGGCAGGTTCGCGACTGTTCGACGCCATCTGCAACACGCCCGAGTACTATCCGACCAGGACCGAAGCGGCGCTGTTGGAGGTCGTGGCGGACGAAGTCATGACGTCGGTTCGCCCCGCCCAGCTCGTCGAGCTCGGCAGCGGCGCCTCGCGCAAGACGAGGGCGCTTCTCGAAGCGATGCACCGGGTTGGCGGGGACCGCTACGCGCCTCTCGACGTGAGCGAGTCGATCGTGCGTCAAGCCGCGGCCGGCCTGCTCGACGCGTACTCGTGGCTGCACATTCACGGGATGGTGGGCGACTATGCGCACACTCTCGCGGCCTTGCCCGCGGGTTCGCCGAGGCTCCTGGCATTTCTCGGGGGATCGATCGGGAACTACACCGATGAGGAGGCGATCCCGTTCCTACAGCAGATGAGGGACGTTATGGAAGGGGAAGACGCGTTGTTGCTCGGCGCGGACCTCGTGAAGGACGAGACGATTCTGCACGCAGCCTACAATGACGCCCAGGGCCTGACGGCCGCGTTCAACAAGAACCTGTTGAAGGTGCTGAACCGGGAGCTCGACGCCGACTTCCATCTATCGGCCTTCGAACACGTTGCCTTCTACGACAGCCAGCAGGCGCGGATCGAGATGCACCTGCGCTCGAAGCACCGACAGACGATTCGGGTCGAAGCCCTCGATCTCGACGTTGATTTCAGCGAAGGTGAAACCCTCCACACCGAGATCAGTCGCAAGTTCACTCGGGGTCCGATCGAGCACCTGCTCGACGCGGCGGGCCTGAGGCTGGAGCGGTGGTTCACGCCTGCCAACGGCTACTTCTCGCTATCGCTGGCGCGTCGGCGGTAGCGTCCTAGTCGACCGAGACGCCCTTCCAGAAAGCGACGTAGCCCTCGATGGGTTTCGCCGCGTCCTTTGCTGACGGGTAGTACCAGGCAGCGCCCGCGTTGACTTCGCCGTTCACCACGAGGTCGTAGTAGCTGGCCGTTCCCTTCCAGGGGCATACGGTCGTGCCTGCGGCCTCCTTGAAGTACTCGCGCTTGATCGAGTCGGGTGGGAAGTAGTGGTTGCCCTCTACCATCTGTGTGTCCTCGCTCTCGGCTACCACCACGCCACTCCATGTCGCTTTGGGCATTGGCTCTCCTTCTCGGTAGACAGATCGTAGCAAACGCTCGGCCTCGTCCCGTCCAACAGCTTGGACACGAGTCTCACCGCACTCTGCAAAAACGACGCAACCTTGTCGGAGCCTGCTTCGTCTCTCCTAGTGACGGCAGCGTTCGAGACGGTTTCGGGGGATGGAAGTTCAGGAGGTTGGAGATGATGGCGTCGTTGCCGACTTTGGCCGTGGTCGTACTCGCCGCTGGGCCGATGAATGACATCGGAATCAGCGCGAACTCCGAGCGATCGATCGCGAGGGCCGAGATGGACTTCGATGCGCGACGCGCCGAGCTGGGACTCGTTGGGTCAGCGCCGATGATCGGCCTGGAGCGCATCGAGAGCCTCACGAGCGAGGATTTTGATGCGCGCCGAGCGGAGCTCGGACTGATCGGGTCCGCGCCGATGGTCGGGCTCGAACCCTCGAGCCACGAGGCGGCGATCGAACGCGCATCGTCGAGCTCCGCTTTGGCCGAGCCTCCCGCAAAGACCTCCAGCGCCAGGCGACGCACGCGGTAGCGGACCTCGCGCCTCTCAGCTGGTCACGGGCTGACCAGCCTATGACCAGCCTCGCCTGCGCCGGCGCCGGCTCGTTCGGATAGCCACGCCTCGACCCGGTCGAGAACCTCGCCTTGTTCCGGCTCGTTGAATAGCTCGTGCCTCAGGCCCGGCCAGTCGAGGGCGCGCGTGTCTGCCCCGCCGGCCGAGGCGACCCAGCGAGCGACGGCTTCCGGGTTGGTCAATCGGTCAGCGCCGGCGCTCATCGCGAGGAGGGGCACCGTCAGCCCAGGGGCAAGCCGCCAGGCGTCGGCCATGGCGCGAAGCGCGGCGACGAACCAGCCGACGCTGGCGTGTCGAAACACGAACGGGTCGGCCAGGTAGGCCTCGACGACACGCGGGTCGCGCGAGACCAGTGTCGCGTCGAGCCCAGCTGGAAGCCTGATCGTGGGGTGAAGCCTGGCGGCGAGTCGAGCGAGCGTTCGCAGGGCAGCGCCCGGGCGCGTTGCGGGGTGGAACTCGAGCATGGGTGCGGACACGACGCATCCCGCGAGCTGGCCTGGATCCGCGAGGCTCGACAGCAGCGCGACCAACCCACCCTGCGAATGACCGAGCAGGAAGACAGGCCGCTCGGGATAGCGAAGGACGGCCGTCCGGCGCAGCGCCGTGAGATCGGCGAGATACTCGTCGAAGGATCTCACGTGGCCGCGCGGCGGCCTTCGCTCCGACCGTGCCCTCGGCAGTCGATCCCGGCGCAGGCGAATCCGCGCCCAGTGAGCAGTGCCGCGACGTGCTCGTACCGGCCGATGTGCTCGGCCAGGCCGTGGACGATCAGCACCTGCGCTTTTGCGGCGTCGCACTCCCACCAACGGGACATCAGAGTGAGACCCCCTGATGCCAGCGCTTCGTACCGGTCAGCTGGCGAGGCTGCGATCATGGAGCCGCGACTATAGCGGGTGTCCTTGCCCCCCCTCTTCGGCGAAGGTTAGTCTCGTTTCCTGACTCTGGGGTCGTAGTCTCCAAAAAGAGGAGAGGCGCCAACTTCGAAGCACCCCGCTCCATTGGCTTGGGTAGCCGAAAGGCTCGATGCAAGGTCGAACTGTCGCTCACTACAAGGTGCTCGAGGCCCTCGGCTCCGGAGGGATGGGCGTCGTCTACAAGGCCGAGGACACCAAGCTCGGACGCCACGTCGCCCTGAAATTCCTCTCGGAGTCGTGTACCAAGGACCCCGTGACGCTGCAACGCTTCTTCCTGGAGGCGCGGGCGATTTCCTCGGTGAGCCACCCCAACATCTGCATCATCCACGACATCAACGAGTTCGAGGGGCGCCCCTATATCGTGATGGAGCACCTCGAGGGACGCACGCTTCACTCCATCATCGCGGACGGTCCGATGGCCGTGGACCGGATTCTCGACATCAGCCCGGGCATCCTCGACGGCATGGCGGCGGCTCACGCCAAGGGCATCGTCCACCGCGACGTGAAACCAGCCAACATCCTCGTGACGTTCGAAGGGCGTGCCAAGGTGCTCGACTTCGGCCTGGCGAAACTCAAGGACGCGACCCACATGATCGGGGACACGCCCATGACGACGCCCGGAACCACCCTGGGGACGTTGTCCTACATGTCGCCCGAGCAGGTTCGCGGAGAAGCGGTCGACGCACGTACCGACGTCTACTCCTTCGGCGCCGTGCTCTATGAGATGGCGACGGGAGAGAAGGCCTTCGACGCGGCGGGTGGCAAGAACTTCGTTGCCATCTTGAAGAATCCTCCTCGGGAGCCAACCGAGCTACGACCGGATCTTCCGGTCGCGCTCGCCTTCACGATCAAGCGCGCCCTCTCGAAGCGAAAGGAGGACCGGCAGGCGAGCGCCTCAGAGATGCGAGTCGAGATCGAGCGCCTCAAGCCGACCTCGGGCAGCTCGACGGCCCTTTCGTCGGAGCCGACCGCGACCGTCCAGGCGCAGTCGCGCTCCCTCGCGGTTCTACCGTTCCGCAACGACGATGGCGATCCGGAGGCCGAGTACCTGTGCGAAGGGATCAGCGAAGGGCTGATCAACAGCCTGTCGCAAGTCCCGGGGCTTCGCGTGATGGCCCGCAGCTCGGTGTTCCGATATAAGGACAAGGATCTCGAGCCGCAGGAGCTCGGTCGCGAGCTGGGCGTGGAGAAGGTCCTGGTGGGCAGCATCTCGCTCCGGTCGGCCTCGATCATCATCTCGGCGGAGCTGATCGACGTCGAAGGGGGTTGGCAGGAGTGGGGCGGCCGCTACGATCGCAGGCTCGACGACCTGCCGGCGGTCCAGCACGAGATGACCCGAGAGATCACTCGCCAGCTGCGTTTGAAGCTCTCTGGTGAGCAGGAGGAGCGGCTCGAGCGCAGCGAGCGCGTCGATCCACGGGCCAACAAGGCGTATCTCACGGGGCGGTTTCACTGGAATCGTTGGACGCCCGACGGTTTCCGCAAGGCCATCGAGCACTACGAGAGCGCCACCCATATCGACCCGAAGTGCGCCCTCGCTTTCGCCGGCCTGGCCGACTCCTACAGTCTGCTCGGCCTGTACGCGCTGCTCCCGCCGAAGGAGGCGTTCCCCAAAGCCAAGGACGCCGCGCTCAGGGCGCTGGACGTGGACGACTCGTTGGCCGAGGCGCACACCTCCCTCGCCATCGCGCGTTTCTTCTACGAGTGGGACTGGGCGGCTGCCCGGGGCGATCTCGAAAGCGCGATCGAGCTCAACCCTGGCTACGAGTCATCCCGTCACATCTTCAGCACGGCTTTCAGCGCCCTGGGTCGGGCCGACGATGCGATGAAGGAGGCGCGCCGGGCCCTGGAGCTGAGCCCGCTCTCCCTGGCGACCATCCTCAACGTCGGCTGGGTCAACTTCCACGCTCGCAACTACGAGGCTTCTATCGAGCAGTGTCGGGTCGCGCTCGAGCTGGAGCCGGGATTCCTGCGAGCCCATGAGCTGCTCGCGCTGGCGTGCGCGCAGCAGGGGCTGAAGGCGGAGGCGGCAGCGGGAGCACGCAAGGTCTTCGCGGACAACGACGGTAGCCCGCGCAGTCTCGCCGTGAGCGGCTACGTCTTCGCCATCGTCGGTCAAAAGGCCGAGGCGCGCAACACCGTGGCGGCGCTGCGGCAGCCTGCTCGTCTGGCTGCTTGTCGAGCCGCGCCTCGACAAGCTGCGCTCGGATCCGCGCTTCGACGACATCACGGAGCGCGTCGGCCTGAGGCTCTGGGCGAAGCACTGAGGCGAGGCCCCGCTCCCATCGGGCTGACTACGAGTCGGTGATCTCGCCGGTGAAGCGGGCTCCGACGTGATGGATGTCTTCGCCGGGCACGTGATCCACGCGCGTCACGATGGCGCCAGCCTTGTAGATTGGCTTGCCCCCAAAGTGCGAGCGAAGCCCTTCGGGCAGCTCGATCTGAACTGTGACGCGCGCACCCATCTCGACCTGCTTGTGGCACTCGAAGCCGACGCCCGTCCCGCTCACGTTCAGGCTGCGCGTCTGCTCGGTGAACGGCGCACCCGACGCGTCGTTGCCGCTCACGCTGAGCGGTAGGTGAAGGTCGAGCCGTTTTGGGCGATTGGAGACTTGAGCCACCGCAGCGTTCCTTTGACTACTCGGGCCGAGAGTATCACCCCTACGTCGCAAGATCCCTCGGTAACTCACCGCCGCATCGCGAGTCGAGGATCCCAGGAGCCAGCCGAGCACTCCCTTGAGCGAGTGCTCGAGAAGCCCATCTGGACGCTCTCGATTGCTCTTTGTGCTCCTCTTCGGAGGATAATGGTCCGTCGTTTCCAGAAAACGAGAGCGTGCCGGAGAAGATGCGAGTGGCTTTCTCGTCCGAGTGCGCCGGGGGCGTCCGGCTGGAGGCGCGTATGAGCCTGACTAGAGACGCGGCCGTCAACGCCGCAGCTTCAGCCCGTCGTGGATGGGTCAGTGGCCTCGTCGTCATGGCGTTGGCCGGTACCTGCTGGCTCTCTCCGAGCAGGGTGTTCGGCGAGACGCGCACCGTCACGATCGGGCCCGAGTACGACGCCTCCGGTTTCTGGAAACTGTGGTTCGGCTCCGCGTACAGGGACCTGTGGACGACGCCGGTCGAGCTCGAGGTGCTGGACCTCGAGAACGAGTCGGGTGGGCTTTCGGTCGTGCGGACCGTGGGAGGCCGGCAGACGCTGGGCCTCGCCCTGCTCGGCGCGGACGGGAGGGCGTACACCTTCCGAGTCGCAAACAAGGACCCGTCGAGAATGTTGCCGGAAGAATGGCAGGACACGCTGCCCGCCAGGGTTTTCAGGGACCAGACGGCTGCCAGTCATCCCGGTTCGGCGCAGGTCGTTGTGCCGCTGCGTGCCGCGGTCGGAGGCATCCTCCAGGCGCCGCCCTGGCGCCTGGTCGTGATGCCGGACAGCGAGGCGCTGGGCGAGTACCGAGCCAGATTCGGCGGCGTGGCCGGCACCCTGACGGAGTACCCCACGCCAGCCCGCGACGGCGATGCCGGCTTTCACGGCGCGGAAGAGATCCTTTCCAGTGAAGAGCTGTGGAACAAGTGGCACGAAGGGCCTGGCCTCGAGATCGACGTACGAGCGTTCCTGAGGGCGCGGCTGATGAATCTGTTCGTCGGCGACTGGGACCGGCACTACGAGCAGTGGCGCTGGGCACTACTGCCGGACGAGGCCGGCTACCAGCCGATTCCCGAAGATCCCGATCAGGCCTTCTCGGACTACGGTGGCGAGATGTTGCGGCTCGCGCGGTGGCGGACGCCGCGACTGCTCAGGTTCCAGGACGAGATTGCGGGCATGACTGGCGCGGTCTTCAACGGTCGGGACGTCGACCGCTGGCTCCTGGCGGGGCTCGATCGTCGCGAGTTCATCGATATGGCTGGAGATCTGCGCAGCAGGGCCACCGACGGCGCCATCGAGAATGCGGTAAAGAACCTCGAGCCGGAGTGGTACGCAGCAGGAGGAGCGGAGCTCGCGGCCTGGCTCGAGCGCCGCCGCGAGTCACTCGGCGACGCCGCAGAGAGGTTCTACCTTCATCTGGCTACCGCCGTGAACATTCACTGCACGGACGTCGACGAGCTGGCGCGGATCAACCGGTTCGAAGATGGCTCACTGGAGGTCACCGTTTCCGTGTCAGCCGGCGGCGGGCCAGCGGCTGAGCCGTACTACCGGCGGCGCTTCGACCCGAAGGAGACCAAGGAAGTCCGGCTCTACCTCGCCGGCGGCGACGATCGCGTCGTGTCGGAGGGACCTGCGAAGGGCGCGATCAAGGTGCGGGTCCTCGGGGGACTGGGGAACGACGTCCTCGACGACTCGCGCAGCGGGTACACGCGTTTCATCGACTATCGAGGCGTCAACGAAGTCATCGCCGGCAAGGGTACGAAACACGACGAACGACCGTGGAAGCATCCGGCGCCGATTCCGGGAGCCGCCCCATGGCTCGAGCCTAGCGATTTCGGAGCGCGGACGATCCCCGCGTTCATGGCCTGGTGGGAGCCGGCTGTTCGTCGGAGCCGGTCTCTCCAGGACGGCGTGGGGTTTCCGAAAGTACCCCAACCACAATTTCAATCGCGTTTTTGCAGGATACTCGACGGGTCGTCGCTCGGGAATGTTCGAGTACGAGGGTGTGTTCCGGCGCATGAACTCGAACCTGTATTTCACCGCAACCGCCCGCGCGTCAGGGATCGACTCCCTGAACTTCTACGGCTTCGGCAACGAGACGCGGGGAGGCGCCGACCGCGAGTTGTTTCAGGTCGAAGAGAACCTCATCTCCTTCTTCCCCACGGTCAGCCTCGCGGCGAACGAGCAGTATCAGTTCTACGCCGGGCCTTTCGTCCAGTTCACCGACGAGCGGTCGAAGCAGACGCTCATCAGAATCCTTCAGCCGTACGGCAGCGGCAAGTTCGGCGAAATCGGCGCCGCCGTCGGATTCAACTGGGACAGTCGTGGCCCGGTGGCGCCTGTGCTCGGTCTGACAGCCGCCGTGGCTCCCGATGCTCCGCCACGACGACCCAAGACGACAGGGATGAAGCTCGAGATAGAAGGCGAGTTCTTCCCCGAAGCCTGGGACGTGGCGGAGACCTTCGGCGCCGTGAGGGGGAGCTTTCTGGATACGTCGGTCTGGGAACGGAGCGGTTGGGTCTGGCTGCACGCGTCGGCGGGCGCAAAGTGTGGGGTGAGTTCCCGTGGCACGAAGCGGCCTTCGTGGGCGGCCCTGACACCAACCGCGGGCTGCGAGAGCAGAGATTCGCGGGCGACGCGTCGCTGTTCGGAAATTTGGAGCTGCGGATTCAGCTCTTCAACGGCAGGTTCCTGTTGCCGGGTCGGTATTGGTTGTTCGGCCTCGCGGACGCTGGGCGCGTCTGGGTAGACGGCGAAGACTCGGAGGAATGGCATCCCTCTTTTGGCGGTGGCCTCGCCGTAGATGTGATGGGCACCGGGCTCTCGTTCTGGATCGGCGCCGCCCACAACGAGGACCAGGGCACCCGGGGCTACGTCCGGTCGGGAGTTACGTTCTAGTGTCGAGGCGCCCGAGCCGCGGCCAACACACGGTTCCCGCTAGTGGCCCGTAACAGGGAGGTCGCAGCGGTATCGAATCCCCTGTTACAGGCCACTAGCTACGAATCCAGCGCTTCGCTTTCAGCTCGAAGCGGGGGAGAGAGTCAGGCGCCGCTGCCGTGACTGGCACACGCAGGCCGTGGGCGTTGCGAAAGGCCTGCTCGAGCCGAGAGCAGAGCCCCGCCGGGTCCACGCCTGGCTGCGGCTCGACTCTGAGCTCGAGCTCCGTCATCCCGCGCACAGCCCTGATCCTCACCTGGTACTCGGCGACGCCTTCGTTGCTGCGCACGACCTGGTCGACCGACGCGGGAAACAGATTGACGCCGCGCACGACGATCATGTCGTCGCTGCGGCCGACGATGCCGCCCCTGAAGACGAGGCCCTCTCTCCCGCAAGCGCACGCTGCGCCGCGATAGGGGCGCACGAGGTCGCCGGTTCGATACCGCAGGAGCAAGGAGTCGCTGCGCCCGAGGGGGGTCAGCACCAGCTCCCCGAGCGTGGACCCATCCACGGGGACTGGCTCGCCCGAAGCGGTGTCGACCACCTCGCACAGGTAGTGGCTTTCAATCGCGTGCGCAACCTCAGGCGCCGCGGTGCACCGGTACGTGAGCGGCCCGACTTCGGTCATGCCGTAGTGGTCGAAGAGGGAAGCACCCGGCCAGCGCGATGAGATCAGGCTTCGCGTCGCTTCAATGCTCCCTCCAGGCTCACCGCCGACGATGACGACTCGAACGTTGCAAGCGGCGAGGTCGATGCCGGTCTCGGCCGCCATCTCGCCGAGTCGCAGCGCGTAGGTCGGCGTGCAGCAAACGACCGTGACCTCGTTGGCCTGGATCACCTTCAGCCGCGCCTCGCTGCTCATCGCACCGCCGGGGATCGTGAGACACCCCATGCGTGTCGCCGCGTCGAAGCCCAGCCAGAAGCCGAGGAACGGACCGAAAGAGAAGGCGACCAGCACGCGGTCGGCCGGGGTCACACAGGCGCCGGCCAGGACCGCACTCCAGCCATCCACCATCCAACTCTCGGGGGTGTCGAGCCAACGCATCGGTCGACCCGTCGTTCCGCTCGTCTGGTGCAGCCGGGAGTAGTCGCTGACGGGTCTCGAGATGACCGTCCCGTACGGCGGGTTCGCTTCCTGGTCCTCGACCAGCTCTCGCTTGTAGGTGAAGGGGACCTTCTCTGAGAACTCGTGCAGGCTTCTTGGAGGTGACGAGATGCCCGCCTCACGAAGGCGCCGGGCGTAGAACCGACTCCGCGGGACATCGCGGCTCAACAGCCTGCGGAGTTGCTCGAGCTGGTTGGGTTCGATCAGAGTGCTCGCGGTGCAATCGCCGCAGCGGGTGCGGCCCCGATCTTCTCGGTCACGTCGCGGGGCATTTCGATGGCGCGGATTCCCGAACCGCCTTCGCGTTTCGAGACGCAAACTGTCGTCATGGAGCCACGTGCGACTTCGACCCACGTGGGATCCGATCCGGTCTGGCCCGGCTCCCGCTTGCGAAAAACCACGATGTAGTCGAAGGACCGGCGTCGCTTTTCTCGAACCAGCAGGTGCATCTCGAAGACGTCTTCATAGCGGAGCGGTCCACGGAAGGAGCAATCGGCGTTGACGCGGGCCCAGCCCCAGACACCATCCACAGAATGCGGGTGCACGCTCAGATCGAGGGATCGGAAGAACGCGTGCTCCACCGACTCCATCCAGCGGAAGAAGTTGGAGAAATGGGCGATCCCGGCCATGTCGGTCTCCCAGAACTCGACCGCGCGCTGCATCTTGAATTCGTAGGCCATCTTCAGCTTCGCGGGACTCGGCGATCTCGAGAAGAGGCCGACCAGACCCTTCGGCCGCGCCGACACCTTGATTCGCTCAGGGACGAGGCTCAGGCGTATCGGACGCCGCGGTGCTCCTCGAGGAAGAACGCGTGGAGCAGGCGATCGACCTGCAGCAGGCCCGCCTGTGTCACGGCGATCTCCTCGTCGCTCACCGAGAAGTACCCGTCGGCCTCGTGGCGGCTGAGAGGCGCCTCGAAACGATCTCTCACGTCGACGCCGAACTTCTTTTGGAAGTAGGCGGGCTCGACGCGGCCGGTCTTCAGCTGAAGGATGAACTCTCGGATCAGCGTCTCCTCAGGACTCAGCTGCATCGCGCGGTAGAGGGGCAGCTCGCCTTTCTCGACCCGCGTGCAGTACGGCTCGAGGTTGTGCTCGTTTTGCGCGTGAACGCCACCGAGATAACCAAACGACGCCACTCCCAGGGCGACCATGTCGGCGCCGTGCCACAGGCCATCGCGGTAGAGGAAGCGAACGTCGTCGCTTTTCACCATCGTGTCCGAGCCGCAGGGCCGATAGCCCTGGCGCTCGAGCTCGCCGTACGCGTCGGTCACCCAGCGCCGCTTCGTCGGCCAGTCGGCGATCGGGGCCTTCAGCTTCCGGCCATCCCGCATCTCGCGATAGAGCGTGGTGTTGTAGGGGACCTCCAGCTGGTAGATCGTAATGCTCTCGGGCGCCATGCTCGCGGCCTTCTCGTAGCAGGCCTTCCAGTTGTCTGCGGTCTCGCCGACCATGCCCGCGATCAGATCGATGTTGATCTGAGGAATTCCGGCGGCGCGAGCGTGGTCGTAGGCCGTGAAGATCTCCTTCGTCCGATGAGCGCGGTTGTTCATCTCGAGAATGTCGGGGTCGAAGTTCTCGACACCCAGACTCAGCCGGGTGACTCCCAGCTCCTCGAGAACGCGAAGCTTCTTTTCCTGCAGCGTGCCTGGCTCACACTCGAAGGTGACCTCCTCGGCGCCCTCCCAGGGGATGTGCTCCTGGAGCCCACCGAAGAGCCGTTTTAGCTGTTCGGCCGAGAGATAGGAAGGAGTGCCGCCGCCGAAATAGACGAAGAGCGGTCTGCGTCCGCCGAGAAAGGTCCGCTTCGCGTACAGGGCCGCCTCGGCGACGACGGCGTCGATGTAGCGGTGGACGCGCGCGGCGTCGTTGTCCGTGTAGACCCGGAAGTAGCAGAAATCGCAGCGCTTGCGACAGAACGGGATGTGGATGTAGAGGCCGAGAGGAACTCCTTCGCCGGGCGGCTGGTCGAGGCGCTCCGAGGCGAGATGGACCTGATCGGAGCGCCAGGCTGAAAAGGGCGGGTAGTTGGAGACGAAGTAGTTCCCGGCGCCCGTCTCTTCTGCTTTTGTGGGCGTCTTCGTCGACTCGTCGAGGCTCACTTCGGGCATTGGCTCATCTACTTTGCCGGGGACGGCCGTGCTTCGCAATGGCCGTTCACCTTCTTTTGCGACCGTTCTCGCCTGCACCGGGGTGGGGCCCTTGACTTTGGCCGATAACATCTACATTGTAAAACAAATGGGACAGGGCACGTTGGGAGAGCTGGAGTTGGTCGTGCTGCTGGCCGTCCTCCGCTTGAAGGACCCCTACGGCGTCACGGTTATGCGGGAAATCGCGAACCGCACCGGTCGTCGTGTGGTGCGTGGCGCCGTCTACATCACCCTCGAGCGGCTGGAGGAGAAGGGCCTCGTGCGATCTTCCGTGGGCGAACCCTCCCCGGTTCGAGGCGGGCGGGCCAAGCGGATCTACGGGGTGACATCGGACGGTCGTAAGGCGGTCCGACGCTCGCTCGGCGGCCTACGGGAGCTGCTGGTCGGGCTCGATCTCGAGCCGGAGCTGATCAAGTGAGCACAGTCCGCCTGCCGCGTTGGAGCGACTCGCTGCTCCGAGGACTGCTTCCCTCGGACCGCTACGAGGAGATCGCGGGCGACTTCTCCGAAGAGCTCTCCAGGCGCGGCCCCAGCGCTCGTGCCCAGCTCTGGCTCGTGCAGGAGCTGTCCGCGGTGCTGGTACCTTTCGCGTGCAGGCGCCTCGTCGCACTCATTCGCGACGCGTCTGGCCGGGCGGCGAGGGCTCTCGGCTGGCGAGCCGGGCTCGTAGACCTGATGCCGGTGTTCCGAACGCTGCGACGCCAGCCCCGCTTTGCGATGCTCGCGATCGGCACCGTTGCCATCGGCATCGGGTTGAACGCCACGATCTTCGGCGTCGTCGACAGCGTTCTGCTGACGAAGCTGCCTTTTCCGAACGGTCAGGGGCTGATCAGCTTCTATCGTGCGGAGCAGGCGCGCGATGGCCGCCGCGACTACGTGTCACCGCCCGACTATTTCGAATGGATCGAAGCGTCGCAGACCATGGCGGATCTGGCCGGCTACTGGAGCCCGGTGGTCGAGGTCGAGGGCCACGATGGGATCGAGCGGGTCCGTGCGGCCACCGTCACGCACAACCTCCCTCGCGTGCTGGGTGTCGCCCCCCCCCGCTCGGTCGAAGCTTCGTGGCCGCCGACGATCTCCCCGGAGCCCCGCGCGTGGTATTGCTGGCCCACGGCGCCTGGCAGCAGCGCTACGGAGGTGATCCGGGCGTCGTCGGACGTCAGCTCACGATCTCGGGCCGCCCGGCGACCGTGGTCGGGATCATGCCGCCTGGATTCAACTTCCCGCGACCCGAGACGGAGCTGTGGTTCGCCTTGCGCCTCGCACGAGAGGCCCCCGAGATGCAGGCGCCTCCGTACCGCGCCTTCCGGATTCTCAACGTGGTGGGTCGCGTGCGGTCCGGGCGAACGCTCGAGGACGCGGCTGCCGAATTCCGCCTGCTGGGCGAGCGTCGCGCGCGACAATTCCCCGATACGCATGGAGGATGGCGCGTGCGCCTCGTTCCACTCTTTGCCGACGTTGTCGGTGGAACGCGAGACGCGCTCGCCATTCTGCTGGCGGCCAGCGCGTGTCTCCTGCTGATCGCGATCGGCAACGTCACGGGCTTGCTGCTGGCGCGGGCAGCGAGTCGACGCGAAGAATTCGGGCTGCGGCTCGCACTCGGTGCGGGCCGACTGCGCCTGATGCGCCAGCTGATGACGGAAGGCGTTGTCCTTTCCGGGCTGGGTGCGGCGATCGGCCTCGTCGTGGCGCAGACGGCGGTTGGATATCTGCCTCGGCTTCTCCCTCCCGGGTTTCCACGAGCGGAGATCCTTCAATTGGGGCCGCGCGCGTTTGTGGCCGTAGCCTGCGTCTGGGCTTTGAGCACCGCCCTTTTCGGGCTTGCTCCCCTGGCTCAGGGGCTCGCTTCCCAGCTCGGCGACGTGCTGCACCGTGGGGCGCGCAGCGATGTGTCCGCGGGTCGGGCGCCGCGCCGCTTCGTGGTCGCGCAGACGGCGTTCGCGACGACGCTTGCGCTCGGGGCCGCGCTCTTCGTTCGCAGCTTCGTCTCGCTGAACGCGATCGACGGAGGGTTTCAGCCTGACGGGGTCGTGACGACGCGGGTGGCCCTACCCCGAGGTCCCGAAACGATGCAACGCTACGCGATCGTCTTTCGCGACGTCGTGGATCGTCTCGAGCGTAATCCCGATTTCGAGGCCGCGGGCCTCTCACTGGGGTTGCCTCTCGGCCCGGACGCGGAGCTGTTCGTGGCCTCTTCGGCATTCCGGCTCCCCGATGGCGAGGAGCCAGTGGGCGTTGCGCCCACGGCGCCGCTTCATATCGTCGATGGCAAGTTTTTCGAGACGCTGCACATCCCGCTCATAGAGGGGAGAAGCTTCGCGCCGCAGGACGAGCTCGGCCGGGCTCCGGTGGCCATCGTCAACCGGGCCTTCGTCGATCGATACTTCGAGGGTGAGTCGCCGATCGACCACCGGCTGATCCACGAGATCGGGTTCATTCCAGGACTACCCACGGATCGACGCATCGTCGGTGTCGTGGGTAACGTCCGGTTCTTCGGCGTGGAGGCGCAGGCGCCCCCCCAGATCTACCTCCCGCACTCACAGGTGCCGTGGCCGGAGATGGCGGTCGCCGTCCGCACCGGGCGCCCGGAGCTTGTAGCCGCCGCCGTCCGCGACACGGTTCGGTCTCTCGATGCGCGGGCCGCGCTCGAGGGCGCGGTCGCGCTCGGCCAGATGAGGTCCGACAGCATCGCTCAGCCGCGCTTGCGCGCGGTTCTCCTCGGCGCGTTCGCTGTCACGGCGTTGATCCTCGTCGGCATCGGTGTCTACGCGCTGTTGTCGTTCTCCGTGGCGCGGAGCCAGCGAGAGATCGGTCTGCGTCTGGCCCTGGGGGCGCGGCCGGCTTCGGAATCGGGCTCGCCACAGCCGTCTGGGCCGCGTGGATCGCGAGATCTTTCTTGATCGATGTGCCGGGCCCCGATCCGGTTTCCATCGGTCTCGTCGTGGTCACCCTCGCCGCAACGGCGGTGCTGGCCAGCGATGGCCCGGCCCGTCGTGCGACCCGTGTCGACCCGCTCACAGTTCTACGAGAGGACTAGTTGCCCTATCGGCTACCGCGCCTTCAGCGCGTGCGCCGACTCTGAGGAGACGAAGCAGGAGAACGCTGAGTCGCCCCATCAGTGGTGCCCGCCCGTGCCGTGCCCTTGTGCGGCGTGCGAGCTCTCACCCAGGATGTCGGCGAGGTCCCGCTGGTACTCCTCGTTGGTCGGCTCAATAGCGGGCCAGCTGTCCGCGTCGTCGGGGATGAACGGTCCCGCCAGAAACGCCATCGCGCCCGCCGGAATCGTTGCCGAAGTCGGGTTGTCGTAGATGCCCACGACCCGGTATTGATGGTCCGCGTCGAGGTGGAGCCCTCGGCGCTTGAAGAAGAAACGCGTCGAGTTGACCGAGATCAGCCGCCCGTCGACGTGACGCCTCGTCTTGAGTCGCGCCAGCACCTTCCCGGTCACCACGTCCTCCAGTCGAATCTCGACCGCGTAGTCGTGCAGATGTGCACCGAGGGCCCGTAGCCGCCCAGCGGCAGGGAGGGTGAACTCCGCGCTCGTGGCGGAGACGCCGGGCGGGATTTCGAACGCCCGCGTGCCGCCGGTCGCCCTGGGGTTCGCGTCGAGGTAGAGGGGGAACACGGCCCGCGGCGGCTTCTTGCGCTCCGGGGTCCACGCGACGGTGAGCTTCAGGGTCGCCCCTTTCAGGGGCTCGTCCGCCGGGTTCACGAGCGCGTAGTACATGAGAAGCTCCTGGCCCGGAGCCATCGGGATGCCCATCGAATCCGGCAGCATTACCGGGCGCGTCTGGCGACCCACTGCCACGAGTCGCTCGACGAGCGGATACGGAAGCTGGCGGCGCTCGAGGTTCGCGACGCCCGCGTGATGCAACATCTCGCGCGGCAGGAGCCGGCCGTCGGAGTCGAACAGGTCCATGCGGTAGCCGCGGATGAAGCCTCCGACCGGCCATCGAAACCGCATCCGTTCCTCGGACGGATGGTGGCTGTAGAGCGTTGCCGCGGGGATCTCGATCGGACCCACCGTCACCACGACCTCGCGATGTTCGGAATCGACCCGGACACGCACGTCGGAAGCGGCCTCGTCCGCGGACACGTTGGTGCAAAGGACGACTGCTACTGCAGCGACGACGACTCGGCTGAGTGTGTTGCGTTTCATCTCTGGCCGCCTGTGGGCATCCTGCGAGAACGAACGCCGCTTCGGATGACCTGTTGTGACGCTTTGATGGAACGTCACCGCGAGATCGGGTTTGGAGGCGGGGGATTGTGACGCTTTCGCCGACCGTCACATCTCGGGTTTCGACGACTCGTCACGTGTATCGTCGACGCGGGTGCGGTTCCCTCGCGTAGAATCCGCCGATTCGGTCCGTCCCCCCGACCAGAGAGGAATCCCATCGTGAGAGACGTGCTTGACGTGCGTTCGGTCTTCGTTCCGGGGTTGGCCCTGCTGTTGTCGTCCGGCGCTTCGGCCGAAGAGAGCTGGATCGACGCCTACCGAGCCGACGCCCAGCGAATCATCGAAGCGGCGACTGCCGATCACTCTGCCTGGGAGCGCCTCGCCGAGTTGACGGACACGTTCGGGCATCGGTTGGCCGGATCGCCGCAGCTCGAGGCATCCCTGCGCTGGGGCGCGGAGCAGATGAAGGCCGAGGGTCTCGAAAACGTCAGGCTCGAGCCGGTCAAGGTGCCCCACTGGGTGCGCGGCGACGAGAGCCTGGTCCTCATCGAGCCCGACGCCGGTGAGGTGCCGATGCTGGGCCTCGGGAACAGCGTAGGCACGCGCCCCGAGGGTCTCGGAGCCGGAGTCATCGTCGTCAGGAGCTTCGAAGAGCTCGAGGAACGCGCCGACGAGGTGCGAAGTCGCATCGTCATGTACGACGTGCCGTTCACCGGATATGGCGAAACCGTGCGATATCGCTCCTCCGGCCCGTCTCGGGCGGCTGCGCTCGGGGCTACCCGCTACGACGAGGCACAGCCGAAGATCCCCGCCGCCGCGATCTCAGCCGAAGACGCGAGTCGGCTGAGCAGGATCCAGGCGCGCGGTCAGCGCCTCGTGGTGCGCCTGACGATGAACGCCCACACGCTCCCCGACGCTGACTCAGCGAACCTCGTCGCCGAGTTGCCCGGGAGCGAATTGCTCGAATCGATCGTGGTCCTGGGGGGGCACATCGACTCCTGGGACGTCGGCACCGGCGCCATGGATGATGGGGGAGGCAGCGTCGCCGCCTGGCAAGCGGTCAGCCTGTTGAAGCGGCTCGGGCTTCGTCCACGTCGTACGGTTCGCGTCGTCTGGTGGACGAACGAGGAGAACGGTTTGCGCGGAGGCCGCGAATATCTGGAGCGGCATCGCGACCAGTTGGAGAACTATCAGCTGGCCCTCGAGTCCGACTCGGGAGTGTTCCGACCGACCGGGTTCGGCTTTACGGGCGCGGACTCCGCGCGCGGCATCGTCGAGGAGATCGCCACGCTGCTCGAGCCGATTGGCGCCGACGCAGTCGGTCCAAGTGGCGGCGGGGCCGACATCGGTCCGATCGTTGCAGCCGGCGGGATCCCGGCCATGGGCCTCAGTGTCGACGGCCCCTACTTCACCTACCACCACACTCCCGCCGACACGATCGAACGGCTCGATCCCGACGACATGGCGAAATGCGTTGCGGCGATGGCGGTGATGGTCTACGTGGCGGCCAACCTGCCGGAGCTACTGGAGCGCACACCCGATTCGATGCTCCAGCGCCGATCGCGCTAGAGGGGCCCAGTGAACAGTCGGACCACACCTACCAGGTCACGCTGATCTGTGCCGTCTCCGGTGAGACCGACGATCGTGCCGATTGCCAGCCCGATCGCCAGCCCGTGCGCTGCGCCTCTTTGGTGCGACCGGCCTCGGCTGACCTCGAGCCTCTCGATCAACCTGCGCGGCACGAGAACGGTCTCGCCGTCGTCATCGATCGAGAGTGACAGCGAGTCCTCGTCCATCGAGACCACCTCAGCCGTGAAGCGGCCCGGCAGGTTCTGGAAAGCCGCTTCGGTTTGCGAAGGGACGTCGCTTGGCTGCCCCGACGCCTTGGTGAGCCGGACGGTCTGGCCAATCGCGAGGCCCGGAAACTCGTCGGCTCGACTCGTTAGCGGCGCGACGCTCATGAGGGCTGCCAGGCCCACGGCCATCAGCTTGTTCAATCTGTACCTCTCGGGGACGGTGGGTTCTTTTGGCTGAGATCTTCGACGAGTGTACTCCCTTGTGCGTCCCGACCGGGCGAAAGTGATCTGTGCCTTCGCAGCATCCCAGGGCCACTAGAATGCCGCTCGACTGGAGGCGTTCATGCTCGACCTGAAGACCCTGGCCGCCGGGATCATCGCCTACGGGATCGCGGTGCTGATGGCGACGTTCCTGGTCTTTCTTGGCTACCGTGCCAGCATTCGGTTGACGGCCCACCTTGAGGAGGAGCGGCTGCTGCTCGCCGGGCATCGGAGCGTCGCCGTCGTTCTCGGATCTGTGCTGCTCTGCCAGGCGGTGCTTCTGCGCCACGCGCTCTTCCCGATCATGGTGATGCTACGCGGCCTCTTTCTGGAACCCCCTCGAGCCAGCCCGTCTCGCGATCACCTTCGCCCAGTGTGTCGCGTTCGTGAGCACGATCGGGATCGTGTCGGTCGGCTCGGTGCTGGTGGCCGCGTGGCTGTTCACCCGCCTGACCGGCCGCATCCAGGAGCACGAGGAAATCGTGAAGGACAACGTCGCAGTGGCCATCTTCTACGCCTTCGCCCTGCTGGCGATCACACTGATCCTCGACAAAGGTGTGGAGGATCTCGCGGGCTCCCTGATCCCGTACGGGCGCACCGGCATCCTGCACGTGCGGTGAAAGCCTGGAGCTGCGCCCTCGGCTGCCTGGGCGCGCTAGCGGCCGGCGTCGTCGGGATCGTTGGGCTCGCGCTGCTGGGCGCCTGGCTCGAAAGCGAGACTCCGGAGACTCCCGAAGCCGAGGCTCCGAGAACACCAGGGTTCACGCGTGCCGAGGAAGTCGGCGGCTGGGCGCTGTCGTTCGGGTTCGCGGACCACGATCGCCGTTGGCACCAGGTGAGCTGTCGCGTGCAGCGCGAGGATCTGGAGAGCGAGCTCGCGTGGTTTGGCTTCCAGGAGGATGCGCTCTGGGGTGAGCTGAATCGCCAGATGGAGGAGGTTCTCGACGCCGAGATCCTTCGCGAGGGCGTGCGGGACTACTACGAGGTCACCGTAGATGGCCGGGGGGCCTACCGTTGGAAGTGGGTGGTCGAGGGCGAGGTGCCAGAGCCCGAGCACTCGCGGGCCGTGTCCGCATCGCGCCGGGTAGCCCGCTGGATCGAGAAGGAGTTCCCAGGCCGACGTCGGTCGCTGAAGGCGGCACTCGTGGCGCCGCACGGCTTCGGCGTGGACGAGGACGGCGATCTCGTCATCGACTACCCGCGGCTCATCGACTCGGGCACCGACAGCTTGATGTCCTGCCAGCGAGCGCTGATGGAAGCCGGCGGGGGCTCGAGCTGGCGCCAGTACCTGGGTCTGTTCCTGGCGTTCTTCCAGGACCTCGAGTACGAGATACCGCCGATCCGGGAAGAGGGGCGCTACACGTTCGGGCTGTGGGTGCCGACCAATGTCGGTCAATCGAAAGTTAAAGCCGCGCCGCCCGTAGGACTCGAACGCGACCTGTCCCGACTCGTGGCGGGCGCGTGCGTCGAGGCTCATGCCGTGCTGTCGCCATAGACGAAACGACGCGTCCCACTCCGCGTCGGCGGTGGTGATCATTCCGCCTTCTCCTGTCGAGAGCAGCTTGCGCGGGTGGAGGGAGAAGCAGGCAGCGACCGAGTGGGGGCGGCCGATGCGTTCCCAACGGCCGGCATTTCGCATCTCACTGCCCACCGCGCACGCGGCGTCCTCGATCACCTTCACCCCGTGCGGCCGACACAGCTCCACGATCGGAGCGACACGTGCGGGCATGCCGAGCTGATGGACGACGAGGACGGCGGAGGTCCGCGGTCCGATGGCCTTCTCGACGTTTTGAGGGTCCATGTTGGCGGTCAGCGGATCGACGTCCACGAAGACCGGGAGAGCGCCGCAGTTGTGAATGGCGTTCGCAGTCGCGATGTGCGAGTGGCTGACCGTGACCACCTCCGACCCGGGCCCGACGTCTGCCGCCAATAGCGCCAGCTGCAGCGCGGCGGTACCGTTCGACACGGCGCAGGCGTGGGGCGCCCCCACGGCTGCCGCGAACTCGCGCTCGAACGCCGCAACCTCGGGACCCTGTGTGATCCAGCCGGCGAGGATCGGCCGCGCCGCGGCGTCCGCCTCCCGCTGATCCAGCGTGGGACGTGCGAGTGGAATCTTCGGTCCTGACCTAGGAGTCTGCGCGGCAGTAGTTCAGCCCGGGTGTGTCATCGTGCCTTGTGACCCGAGAGATCATCTTGCCTGGGTTAAACGGCAGTAGTGGGCTCGCGGACGAGTGCTCGCGAGGGAGGACGGGCGGATCCAAGGCCGGGTGGTGGTCATACCCAGACCATCTTCTGATTGAGTCTCCTGAGGTTGAGCGCCAAGCAAACGAGATTCCACTCGGCGCTGGTTTTCTCAAGCCCTCGAAGGCTGAAGGATTGGAAACCAAGCACAGCCTTGATCCATCCGAATGGCGGTTCGCCGAGTTTGCGCCGCTTGTACCACTTGCGACCACGTTTTCATGCGGAGCGTCGCTTCGAGCTTCGAATTCGACGTTGGTGGAGAGTCTTTCTTTTCTCTCCCCAGAGCCACGAAACCGTCGATTCCGGTACGTTCCAAGTGCAGTAGGTTCTTTTCGGAACGGTAGCCGGCATCGGCCAGGGCACGCTTGGGCTTCTCACCGGTGTTGGCTTGAGCCGTTTTCAGCATCGGCTCGAGCTGACCGACATCCGCAGCGTTGTTGGTCAACCCGGTCGCAACGATCAGCTGCGATTTCTCGTCGACGGCGGCTTGGGCATTGAAGCACTGCTGGTAGCCACTCGAATCCTTCATGATGCGGCTTTCGGGATCGGTGAAGTTGTCCTGCTTCTTGTCCGGAGGTACGCCAAATCTCCTTTTGAACTTTGACCCTCGCTTCGATTCCTTGTCATCCCCTGGCCGACGTCCGGCCTGCTGATCTTCTTCCTTCTGACGGGCCTCCAGACGTGCCTTCGCTGCTTGGATTTTCTTGAGCCGTGAATCTCGGCGCGCCAGCTCTTCTGGCAGTTCGTCGCCACGAAAATCAGGACCAAACTCGACGTCTTCCGCAGCATCTTCTTGTTTCGCAAGAGCGGTGATAGCCCGAATCTCTCGACGGAGCTGTTTCTCCGTTTTCTTCATACGCTCGTAGCTCATCGCCTTGTGCTTGCTGGCATTCGCCTTGACCTTCGTTCCATCCAGAATCAACGTCCCAAGCTTGACCAAACCCACTTCTTGAGCCAGACGCACGACTTGGACGAATACAGATCGAAACTGGGACAAATGGTCACAACGGAAATCACTGATCGTCCGGTGTGCCGGGAAATTGCCTCCGCTCAAATAACGGTATGCGACATCCTCTTCCAGCTTCTTCGCGATCCCACGAGACGAAAACGTCCCTGTCGCATAGCCGTAGATCAGAACCTTCAGCATCATTCGAGGATCGAATCGTCGGTTCCGACGTCCATCGCCCTCGTAGCGCTCGTAGAAAGCACGCACATCCATCGCCTCCACCGTATCCGAGATGAAAAACGAAAGATGACCCTCCGGAAGCCAGTCTCGTGGATTCGACGGAAACAAACTCGATTGGTCAGGACTGTACGGACGGAAACTCGTTCCCATAACTTCAAAAACGCTCATTCACCCGATTTCGTTCCTGCCGCGCAGACTCCTAGTGGTCAACAATCACGTCGATACGGACGGCATGCTGTCGGTTTTCACGCTCGTCCACGCGGAGCTCGCGCTGGCTCACCGGCAGCCGATCGTCGAGGCCGCCGGGATGGGTGACTTCATGGGGTGGGGAGGGGACGAGGCCCAGCGGCTTTTCCAAAGGCTGGCTCTGTTGAAGATCCGGCCGATGCTGCGGCGAGTCGACCCGAACGAGACCTACAGGCGTTGCTTCGATGCGATGATCGAGCTCCTGTCGGCCGCGAGCGCGGTCGTGCCGGAAGAAGACGTCGGACTGGCCGCACTGTGGGAGTCCGTGCGAAACATCGAATCCGGGCGAATCCGCCGCGAGCAGCTGAGCGAGAGACTGACCTCGTACACGATTCCACTCTCTCTCTCACGCCACGCTCTGAAGCAGGCCCTTCGGATCCCACCGTTCGACGCGCCACTCACGGATGCGTCGCTGCTGCTGCCGCAGGCGCGAGCCCGATTCGATCGTGAGCGGCTTCAGCTCGTCTCGGTGGAAGCCGACTCCGGCTGGTATCACGATCTCTGGTACCCCGGCTACGTCTGGGCCGAGACTCCCGAGTCGTGGCGCCCGGACGGTCTCGTGCTCGAAAGCTCGAACTCCCATAGCAGTCCGTGGTGAAAGTGCCCTTTGAGCGGGCCTTACGTGACAAGTGCATGTCTTAGTGTTCGTGCATGGCGATGGGCAAACATAAGAAACGTCAAGAGGCGTTGTGGGTGCCGACGAGCGATCTGCCGCGGAGCCCTGGGCATCCTTTCTATTCGCGTTTGAATAGAGCGCTGGAGTCCGAGGGCTTCGACAGATTCGTGGAATCGCGATGCCGCCGGTTCTATGCGGCGGTTCTGGGGCGTCCGAGCCTGGCCCCTGGACGCTACTTTCGGCTCTTGCTGGTGGGGTACTTCGAGGGCCTGGACTCCGAGCGTGGGATGGCGTGGCGTGCAGCGGACTCGCTTGGGGTGCGGAGCTTCCTGGGGCTTGGGTTGGAGGAGCGGGCCCCGGAACATTCGACGATCTCGCGGACCCGGCGGCTGATCGACTTGGAAACCCACCGTGACGTGTTCACCTGGATCCAAGAGCGCCTGGCGCAGACGGGTCTTCTGAGCGGAAAGACGATTGCGATCGACGCGACGACGCTGGAAGCGAACGCGGCGATGCGGAGCATCGTGCGTCGGGATACCGGAGAGACCTACCAGGAGTTCTTGAAGCGTCTGGCGAAGGCGTCTGGCATTCGCACGCCCTCTCGGCAAGCGCTGGCGCGGCTGGATCGGCGGCGCAAGAAGAAAGGCTCGAACGAGGAATGGAAGAGTCCGGCGGATCCGGACGCGAAGATCGCCAAAATGAAGGATGGTCGTACCCATCTGGCCCACAAAACCGAGCAGGCCGTGGACCTGACGACGGGGGCGATCGTGTCGGTGACGGTCCAGGGCGCGAACCAGGGCGACACGAGCACGCTGGGCAAGACGCTCAAGGACGCCGAGACTCAGATCGAGCGCGTTCAGAAGCGGACCCGTGCTTGCCATCCCGGAGGCCTGCAGGAAGTGGTTGGCGACAAGGGTTACCACTCCACTGCGGTTCTCCAGGAGTTGGACGCTGCGGGGCTGCGTGCGTACATATCCGAACCCGACCGTGGTCGTCGGCGATGGCGGGGCGACACCGAGAGCCGTGGCCTGGTGTACGCGAACCGTCGGCGAAGCGGCGGGGCACGAGGTCAGCGTCTGCACCGCCTCCGAGGAGAACGGGTGGAGCGACCCTTCGCTCATCTCTACCGAACCGGCCGCATGAGACGCACGCACCTTCGCGGTCACGAGAACATCCTCAAACGGGTGCTGGTCCACAGCGGTGCCTTCAATCTCGGGCTGCTGATGCGCCAGATCGTCGGAGTCGGGACGCCGAGGGGCCTGCAGGGCCGGCTCCATGACCTTCTGGCACAGCTCCTTCACCTCTGGAACCGCCTGACGGCCATCACAACGGCTCCTACCAACCACGAACAGCTCTCGCACAATGCCCGCCACTCAGCTCCGTCGCCCTCCATCGCCGCCTCGGAAGGGCTTTAACCACGGACTGATAGGGTCGAATCGCCGCCGCTGGCGGAGGCGGCCGCGCGACTCCAGGCAAGCGAGCACTGTCGAGGCCGATGGGAGGTCGCCACTCGCTTGACGCCGTTCGAGGCGCTACCAGGCCGTGGCTTTCCCGTCGTTCTGTCTTTCATGCACCGTTCCCGCCCGGCTTCCAGCTCGCAGCCTCCCGACGCCGTTGCTGCTGTACTTCTCGACGCGAGTCTTCAAGGGGATGGCGGCTAATCGAAACGGGGGTGGCGGCCGAAACTCGTCCTCGCCAGCGAGCGCCGTGCTCAGCGGTGGCCGGCTAGGTACTCGAGACCAGAGACGTCAGCTTGTCGGCGTAGTCCTCGAGGTGCAACTCGTTCACCTCCTCCAGCTTGTCGATCCACTCCTGGGGGAAGGCCCCTGTCCCGGCAATCGCTCCGCACATGCCGCCGACAATGCTCGCCGTTGTGTCGCAGTCACCGCCAAGATTGGTGGCCAGGCGGATCGCGTCGACGGGATCGCCAGCAGCGACTTTCAGCATCGCGAGGCACACGGGGACCGTCTCGGTCATGGCCACGCCCGCCCCGACGATGTCGTAGAGGTCGTCCATGGCGGCCGTGCGATCCGTCGCACTCGTGACGATTTCGAGAGCGCGCTCCGTACGCCTCACGATCGAAGCGCCGTACCAGGCTCGGCCCCGGCCGGCGCCCACCTCGGCCGCCTCGAGAGCGCGCCGAATCAGCTCGTCTATCTCCGTAACGCCATTGATTCCGCTGCCTATCACGATCGCGACGGCACTGGCTCCCGCGATGGCGATGTGGGTGTTGTGGGTCGGCATGCAAGCATTGGCGACGGCGTCGACGGTCTTCTCCAGATCGCCACGTCCGTAGATCCCCGCCGGGGAGATCCTCATGCAGGCACCGTTCGTGTCGCCCGTGACGCCGGCCTCTTCGATGGGAACACCCGAGCGCAGCCGATGCAGCGCCCGAAGCGAGCTCGGCCCGACGATGAGTGACTCGAACGCCCCCATGGCCTCCGCCCACGCCATCAGTCTCGCGGCGATGTCGTGCGGGTCGACGCAGCGCTTCTCCAGGACGGAATCGGCGATCAACAGCGTGTGCTGTGTGTCATCGGTGATCTGCCCGGCCACCATGCCGTTGTGGATGACGTGTCCCTCGGGCGCGGGCAGGAAGTCTCTGATGGTGCCAGGAAATGTCTCCCGGATGGCCTGCCGGCTCATGAGAGACGTGGGCATGCCCATCGCGTCGCCGGCCGCCACGCCGACGAGGCAGCCATAGATGTGGTCCTTCAAGTCACCGCTCGTCAACATCAAGCCAGCCTTCCGACTTCGACGATGGGGACGGTCACCGCGCCCGCCACGGATCTCGCGCCGTCGCCTCTCACAGAGAGGATCGCGCACGTCGACGGACCCGCGGACTTTGCGCCATCGATGGTCGCCTCCCGCGATTCGGTGAACTCGAGCCCCGCCGATCTCGCCATCTCGCGAGCCAACGGGCAGAACGTCCTGTACGGTTTCGAACGACAGAGCGCCTTTCACATGCTCGGGCCGCAAGATCTCGTCGTCTTCGAGGGCCACGTTATCTTCGGGAGCGGACTTCGGAACTCCCATGCAGAGCACACCGTCGCCGCTGCGAGACCGGCCCGGTCGAAAATCGTCCTGGTGGACCAGGCCGACGACGCTCGTCCCAATCCCCGTCATGGTCGTGGGCACGTTGTCCTCGGTGCTGCCCGATAGTGGAAAGTCGGTTCGGAGGCCGGCCTCGGTCAGCTCGTCGCGGACTCCACGCACGATCTCCTCGCCCAGCTCGTCCATCGGCACGGTCAGCATGTCGAACGCCGCGATCGGAGTGGCCCCACACGCGAGAATCTCCAGGAGAGGAACTCTCACCGCAAATCGACCGAGCACGTACTCCGGCACCCTGACGACGTCGTTCTGGCGGGAGCCGATGCCCCCGTCGGAATCCACTGCGATCACCAGGAAGAAGTCGCTGCCGAGCGCGATCTTGGTCAGGTCGCGGACCTGTTCGCACTGAACGCCGTCACCTCGCTTCGCCGCGGCATAGACGCGAGCCAGCTCGGACTCCCAGGTCATCGCCTCGACGTCCTACGCAGGAGCCGTCCGCGGTTCACTCGACAACCCTCCTTGACCCATGGGGCCCTCGTCGTCCCGAGCTGACGAAGATGAGTCGAGAGCATACGCTTGAAAGTCAGAGGCATCAGGCGCGCCGCGCATTTCTCGAACCGGCGCCTTGCAGCTGAACCGCAAAGGTATCCGGAGTCGACGCTCGCGGGAGGCAGGGCGGTTCTCGAACTGTCACATCGCCGGTCACCAGCTCATGGGTTGTGATGCCACCATGCTCCGTCGTCAACCCCGAATGTTTTGGGGATGGAAGGAGCAGAAATCATGCGGGATTCCGCTGCAGTGAAATGGCAATTCTGGCTCCTATGGGTTCTAGCAAGTGCCGCTGGTGGAGCCGTGGTCGCGGCCGTGGCCCGGGCCGCGGCCAATGCCGTGGGCCGGGCGGTGGGCCATGCCCTGGGGGGAGTCGTGGGCGAGGCCGCCGTCGGGGTCGTGGCTCTGGGTGGGATGATGACCGCGATCGGGATCGCACAATGGCTCGTCCTTCAGCGGCGAATCTCGTGGGCTGGCTGGTGGGTGCTGGCGAGCGTAGTAGGCGGAGCCGTGGGCGGGGCGGTGACCTTGGGGGTATGGTCGGTACTGACTGTGTTCGCCGGCGAAACCGTGCGTGCGTTCGTGGGAGTGATCATAGGCTTTGCCGTATTCGGGATAGCACAATGGCTGGTTCTGCGGCGACAGGTTTCCCGGGCTGGCTGGTTGGCGTTGGCCAGCACCGTGGCCTTGGCCGCTTCGCCGCTGGGCGTGGTCGCGATCGGGGCCCTGGTCGGAGGCGAGGTCGCGCGCGGCGCCGGGTTTGGGGCCGTGTACGGGGCCATTACGGGGAGTGCGTTCGTTATCCTCAGCGGCAGCCGCGCAACGTCCACGAGTGTCGCCCAGCAGAGCACGACCTGATCGTACGGTTGCCTACCGAGGGCCAGTGGTGTTGAGTCGCTCCTTGCTGGCTCTGCAAATCGTCATGTTCCCGTAGGCCAGTTGAACTGCAGTCCACAGGCATCGAGAGGTTGCGATGGGGAAAATCTACGAATCCATCGACGGAACGCTTGCAGCATGGATCGAAGAGCAGCATGTGTTTTTCGTGGCGACGGCGCCCCTGAGTTCCGAGGGGCACGTCAACAACTCTCCCAAGGGCGGGGACTCGTTCAGAGTCATAAATGGCTCTGAAGTGGCATACCAGGACTACACTGGTAGTGGAGTCGAAACCGTGGCTCATCTATGGGAAAACGGGCGCATCGTGATCATGTTCTGCGCGTTCGAAGGCCCACCGAAGATCGTCAGGTTCCATGGTCACGGTACCGTGGTCACCGAAGGGCACGCGCGGTACGAGGAATTGGCACGCCACTTTCCATCGAACCCCGCCACTCGCTCGTTCATTCATGTGGCGGTAAACCGAGTCTCCGATTCCTGCGGGTACGCTGTACCTCTTTGCGAGTTCAAGAAGCCCAGAGACACACTCGATCGTTGGGCAATGAGCAAAGGGGTTGAAGGACTGAAAGAGTATCGTCGGGAAAACAACGTGAGCCTCGATGGTCTCCCGGGCCTGGCGAGCGATGCCTAGCGGGCTGAAGTAGATGTCCGAGATGACCACCGAGAAGCAGAGCGAGAGTCGCCTCACCCTCTACATCCTGATCGCCATCGTGGCGGCGGTGATTCTCGCGGTGGCGGCGCCGCGCCTCGCCATGGGCTTTCACGTGGGCGGCGAGGTGTTCCTGAGGCTGCTCAAGATGATGGTGGTGCCATTGGTCATGGCCAGTGTGATGAGCGGCATCATCGGTCTGGGGGACGTGCGGCGGCTCGGCCGGCCCGGCGGTGCGGCCATCTTCTACTACCTGACGACCACTGCGCTGGCGGTGATCGTCGGGCTGTTGGTCGTCAACATCATCCAGCCGGGGATCGGCACCGTCGACGAGGCGACCCTCGATGCCATCCGCGCGGAAGGCGGAGCCGCGGCGGCCACCCAGGAGTCCGCCAGCGTCAGCATGCTCCTCGAGAACCTGCTGCTGATGCTCTTCACTGACAATCTCATCTCGTCCGCGGCCGAAACGAACCTGCTTCCCCTGATCGTCTTCTCCATCATCTTCGCTGGGATGCTCACGACGATGGGAGAGAGGGTGCGCGCCATCACTCAGATGATCGTGCAGGTCAACGACGCGCTGCTCTCCTTCATCATGCTGCTGATGAACCTGGCGCCGCTGGGGATCTTCTGCCTGGTCACGGCGCGCTTCGGGAAGGCTCAGGCCGAAGGTCAGCTCGGGGAGGTGATCAGCCAGACCGGGTGGTACTTCCTCACCGTGATCCTGGGTCTGACGTTCCATGCCTTCATCACGTTGTCGCTGATCCTCTGGTTCTTTACGCGGAGGAACCCGTACCGGTTCATGTACCAGATGTCCCAGGCCCTGCTGACCGCGTTCTCCACAGCCAGCTCTTCGGCGACGTTGCCCGTCACCATGGACTGCGCCGTCAAACGCGCCGGCATCTCGAAGCGGTCCACAGAGTTCGTCCTGCCGCTGGGGGCCACGATCAACATGGACGGGACCGCACTCTACGAGGCGGCCGCCGCGATCTTCATCGCCCAGGCGATCGGAATGGATCTTGGGCTGATGGCCCAGGCCACCGTCGCCGTAACGGCGACTCTCGCTGCCATCGGAGCCGCCGGTATCCCCGAGGCGGGTCTCGTGACGATGGTCATCGTGCTCAACGCGGTGGGGCTCCCCGTCGAGTACATCGGGCTGATCCTCTCGGTCGACTGGCTCCTGGACCGCTTCCGAACCTCCGTCAACGCCTTCGGTGACGCGGTGGGCGCGGCCGTCGTGGAGAAAGCCTTCAATACCTCCGGCGACCGGTAGAGCGCGCCCGCCAGCCGCAGCCAGTCGACACGTCGCCTGTAACTGACTGGAAGTTGTAGGTTGCCGAGAATACGACCCGATCGACGAGATTGGAAAGGTCGGCTCCGCGGTCGAACTAGAGCGGCCGCAGAGTAGAAGAACCTGAAGTGTTCTACGGACGCGATCCGGAAGCCGGCGTCACGGACAGGTTCCTCGATGTGTCGGGTCCAGGCGCAGCCCACGGACGACTCCCGCCCCCTGCGCGTCTCCGAAATCCGTGGGCGAATGTGGCCCGTCTCAGGGAAGCGGGATCTCGTACTCTTTCACGAGGCCGTTCCAATGGGACCAGCCCCATCCATCTACGAGTCCGTCCTTCAGGACCACGGGCGTCAGCTCGTTATCCGAGATCTTCCCGTCGCGCTTCTTTCTTTCGGCGTAGTAGAGGAGCACTATGAAGGAGTGCTCCGCCGTCTGGTGGGCTTCTATCCGGTAGGGATTCTGGGTCTTTTCCTTCGATGCGCGACGGACCTTGGTTCCCGTCCCCCCCGTGGCCCTCTGCTCCCGCACGTAGGTTTCGGTTCCCATCACGGTGTCTACCTCGTCACTGGTCATGCCGACGGCCAATTTCTTGAGGCTCTTGCGATTGTCGGCGCAGACCGTGCCAGCCGCACCTGGCGCGAGCGTCGCAATCACCACACAAAGAAGCCAACGATACCGCATGAGCCTCCTCTCCTCCTCTTTGGAACCCTCGATAGATTGCCCGATGGGATACGAAGCGTCAAATCGCGACGGGAGACACCGTGGCCGTCGCGCTCGGGCCGGGTCGAGGTCTCTGGAGCCTCCAGGCGCTGGCTCCCGAGAAGCGGTTCTCAGTAGTCGGCCGGCATCGGATCAGAGAATTCGAACGAAACCGCGTGCTCGTGGCCCTGGGCCGCCGTCGTGTTCTTCGAAATGCTCTCGCCCCTCTCGATCGCGGCGAGATCGGCCACCGTGAGCTCGAGCATGTGCGGGTGATCTGCCTGCCCCTGGATATTCAGCATCACGCCACCCGTGGCACCGAACTCCGCGTAAAGCGGACCCGGTTTTCTTGGACACGAAACTAGGGAAAGTCATCTTGTTCAAGGAGACTCGATCGATGAAGCAGGTCAGGCGCAAGAGGTCTGAGAGGAAGAAGGGGGTGGGCGAGACGGAGGGAGCCCGGAGGGCGACCGGAGTTTCGCCCACCGGCGGCGCGGTGGTGGGCGCCTTGGGTCCCGGGCAGCGTTGGAGCGTGGTGCGCAAGCGGGAGGTCGCACTGCGGCTGCTGCGCGGGGAGTCACTCGAAGCGCTGTCTCGTGAGCTGTCCGTGGAGATGCACCGGCTGCAGCGCTGGCGTGATCAAGCCATGGCCGGGATCGACGAGTCGCTGCGGGAGCGCAATGGCGACCCGCTGAAGGTGGAGCTGGACGCGGCGGTCAAGCGGGTGGGCGAGCTCAGCATGGAGAACGAGCTGTTGCGGAAGAAGATCGGGGCGGCCCGCCCTTTGGCCTTCGGGAGGTCGCGGCGATGAGTGCGGCGATCTCCCCTGCGACAGGCCGGGCCTACGGGGTGGAGCGGGTGTGCCGGGTGTGGAAGCTGGCCCGCTCGAGCTACTACTCCCAGCTCGGCGAGGCGGCTCCCGAGATGGTCTGCGCTGGCCGACGTGGTCCCAAGCCCAAGGTGTCTGACGAGGAGCTGTTGCGGCTGATCCGAGAGGACCTGGCGGCCTCGCCGTTCGTAGGAGAAGGACATCGCAAGGTCTGGGCGCGGCTCAAGGTGCTGCGCCAGGTGCGCGTGTCGCGCAAGCGGGTGCTGCGGATCATGCGTGAGCACCACCTGCTGTCGCCGCGTCGGGTACGCCAGGGCGAGGGGCTGCTCCACGAGGGGACGATCACAACCGATGCGCCCAACCTGATGTGGGGGACGGACGGGGCGAGAGTTCTCACGGCAAAGGACGGCTGGGGCTGGATCTTCGTCGGCGTCGAGCACTTCAACAGCGAGTGCGTCGGCTACCACGTGTGCAAGAAGGGGACGCGCTACGAGGCCCTCCAGCCCATCGCCATGGGGCTGACGCAGCTCTTCGGCTCGGTCGAGGCGGGTGTGGCTCGTGGCCTCGAGCTGCGCATGGACCACGGGACGCAGTACCTCTCGGACCACTTCCTCAACCAGCTGCGTTTCTGGGGCATCACGCCCAGCTTCGCCTTCGTCGAACAGCCGCAGACCAACGGAGTGGCCGAGCGTTTCATCCGGACTCTCAAGGAACAGATCATTCATGGCCGCGTCTTCCACACCCTCGAGGAGGTGCGCCAGGCCGTGGCTGCCTTCGTCAAGCGCTACAACCAGCAGTGGCGCGTCGAGAAGCTGGGATTCCTCACCCCGCGCGAGGCCCGCGACCAGCACGGCCAGGGGAAGGCCGCGTGAACCTCGAGGTCATCAAAGAGGGGCTACCCCAGGTATGGACTCACCCCGCCGCGTCGATCCTGGGGCATCCTCGTGCGTCGTTTTCGGGATCGTCTGCCAAACGAACCCGAGATCGTCAAACTGGTGTCCAAGAAACCGGGCGCGGTACAACTCGAAGCCGCGCCGTTCACGACCGACCGTGACGAGCAGGTCGAGCCCGGCGCCGGTGTGCGTCCTCCAGAAGAAGCAGCCGTTGCGCCGGACACCGAGGTGCTGGATCACGCTCTCCAACATGAAGCCCTCCCACGATGCTCCCAGCTTGGGATGGCCCAGCAGAGCCCGGTTGGTCTCGATGTCGAGCAGCGCATGCAACAGGCCGCTATCGCTGATGTAGACCTTCGGGGACTTGACCTGCCGCTTCTTGATGTTCGCCGTCCATGGTCGAAGCTGGCGGACAACGAAGGTCGACGTGAGCAGATCCAGATAGCGGCGGACCGTCGTATCGGACACGCCGAAGGAACGCGCGAACTCGGAGCTGTTCCACACCTGCCCGTGGTAATGGGCGAGCATCGACCAGAAGCGGAAGAGCGTCTCCGCGGGAAGGGAGAAGCCGAACGACGGCAGGTCACGCTCGAGAAACGTGCGGATAAAGTTGTGCCGCCACTCGCTGCTCTCGGCCTGCGTCCTCGCCAGGAACGCGCGGGGGAATCGCCCTCTGAGCCAGAGTCGCTCCAGCTTGCGGGACCCCACCTCCTCGAGGCTCAATCCGGGGAGGGAGTAGTAGGCGATCCTTCCAGCGAGCGACTCTGAGCCCTGCTCCAGGAGATCTGGTGACGCGCTACCAGGTCCTCGAAAGCCGAGAGCGGCTCTGCGCCCGGTCCGCTCACGATGAGCTCGTCGACACCCCGCATGAACGGGTCCGAGAAATCCACCAACTCGCGACGCTCCGGCGTGATCGTGAGGTTGGCGACGGCGATGTCGCCCAGCCCCTCGGCCAGGCCCGGCAGCAGCCGATCGCGGGGCACGGGGATCAGAAGGACGTGCACCTTGAGATGACCGCTCTTCAGGCGCTCGTTCAGGTGCTTCTACAGCGTGAGCCCTTCGTAGGAGAGGCCCTTCTGGTCCGGCCCGTCGAGGAACTAGTTGGTTCGGCTGAAAGTGACGAGCGCGCGAACGAGACGGCGCTCCACCATTCCGTCGAGATCTCCCGTCCAGGGCTGGTTCGGGGCCGGCAGCTCCGAGCCGGGGAGCGCCCCGTCGAGCGATCGCGTCAGTGACTCCGCCTGGGCCGGCGCATCGGCTGTGGGCTCGCGCGACTCGCGCTCCGCCTCGACGGCATCCGCGGTCGGCTCGAGGCCCGCGGCAGCGCCGGGGTCATCCGCTCGGGAGCCCGAGCAGCCCGCAGCCCAGAGAGCGGGCCCGGCCATCGAGAGCACGAGCGGCAGGAAGCGGAGCCTCGGGACCGGCGGGCACGCGTTGGCGACGCGCGGAACGATCATCCAGCTCTCCACGGTAGCGATATCCGTCTGCGGCCGCGTCGCGTCGCTGTCGACGAGAGTAACCTCGTCTCGCCGACGCTTGCCCCTGGCGGCATTGGAGTAGCGGCCCATGGTACCTGACCAGATGGATACGTAGGGATCGGGCCAGGACCCGGGCGACGTATTCAGTGGCGTCGACGCGCTCGGGTTTCGCGTGGCCGCGGTGGGCCATGGGGTCACGGACGGTCCACGACGGCGAGGCGTCCCAAGGCCGTGGTTGCGGGGGGTGGCGGCCTCCGCGCTGCGGCTGGTCCTGCGGGGTGCGAGAAGCGCTCGATCAGTGTTCCAACAGACGCTCGGCGACAGCGCCCGCCTCCGCCACGCAGGAGTTGATCGCTATCCCTCGGTAGCTGTTCCCTGCGACATAGAGACCCGGGTGGCGCTCCAGTGCCGCATCGATACCCGCCAGCTTGCCGAGGTGTCCCACTTTGTACTGCGGGATGCCGAGTCGGTGGCGGAAGATGTGCATGAAGCTCGGCTTCAGGTCGAGGGCCATCGTGGTGCGGAGATCCGATCGGACCGTCGCGAGCAGCGTCTCGTCGTCGAGGTCGATGGCGCTCGGGTCGTGAGCGCCACCGATCATCGCCCGCATCAGCACCCGGCCCTCCGGTGCGCGACCGGGGTAGATGCTCGAGTCCCAGAGCATGCCGAGGATCCGCGGCCCCTCGCCGCGCGGTACGAGGAAGCCGAAGCCGTCGAGCGGTTGCGGCAGTTTCGACTCTTCGTAGCCGAGACAAACGACGACGATCGGCGCGCTCGGGATCTCCCCGAGCAGGGGCGCCAGCTGGCTGTCGAGATCGGAGACGATTCGAGCGCTGGCGGAGCTAGGGCCAGCGAGTACGACGGCATTGGCCCCGACTCTCTCGCCGCTTTCGAGCGAGACGTCGTAGCCGTCCGAAGTCGCGCGAATCGCGCTGACCGGGGCGTTCGTGCGAAGCGTCGAGCCGAGCTTGTCGACGAGTCCGCGAATCAGGTCCTCGCATCCGCCTTTGAACGATGTCAGCCGGCCGGCGGGCGCGCCGACCGGACCCGTCGAGCGCCGCTTCTCACGCAGCTTGGCGAAGAGCGCGCGGAACAGCCCCCCGTGGTCGGTTTCCATCTGCCACATCTTCGGAAAGCAGGCGCGCAGTGACAGCTCTCGCGCGTCGCCACCGAAGACGCCCGACACCATCGAATCGATCATCACGTCGGCGGCCTCGCGGCCGATGCGGCGCGAAGCGAAGGCGTGAATCGTCTCGTCGACGTCGTCGGGGCGCCGACGCGCGAACGGCTCGAAAGCGATGCGGATCTTCGCGGGCCACGAGAGAAGGCCGCTCCGGAGAAAACGACCCGGCCCGCCCGGCAGCTCATGGAGGCGGCCGCTCCTGAAAATGAAACGGCGGCGGGCACGGTCGTCGCTGACTTGCACGCGATCCTCGATCCCCAGATCGCGCACCAGCTCCAGGGTCTCGGGGACGCTGTCGAGAAAGCCGTTGGGTCCCCACTCGAGGGTGAAGCCGTCGATGAGCTCGGTGCGGATGTTGCCCCCCGGCCGTTGGCCGCTTTCCAGCACGGTGACCTCGACGCCCTTCTCCGCCGAGCCCCGTTTGACGAGGGCGTGCGCAACGGACAGCCCCGCGACCCCGCCACCGACGATGGCGATCCGCTTCATCGCCACCCCTGATCGGCGGCGTGGCGCTCGACCAGCTGAGCGAGCGCCTCGATGAAGGTCGGGTCGCTGTTGAGGGCCGGGCTGCGCCGGTAGTCGGTGATCCCGGCGGCGCGGGCATCTTCGGCGAAGAGCTGATCGACCTCGTACAGCGTCTCGATGTGGTCCGTGACAAACGAGAGCGGCACGACGAGCACGCGCTTGACGCCTTCCTTGCCGAGCCGCCGCAGCACCTGCTCAGTTCCGGGGCCGATCCACTTCACCGGCCCGGTGCGCGACTGGAACGCGAGCTCCTGGCGATTGGGAAGAGCGAGGCGCTCGAGGATTCCGCGTCGCGTCGCCTGTGTCTGGTCGACGTAAGGGTCGCCGCGATCGATGAAGCGCTGCGGTAGACCGTGCGCGCTGAACAGGATCACTACGTCATCGCGGCTGTCGGCAGGAAAGGCGTCGAGGCCATGGCGAACGCTCTCCGCAAAGGCGTCGAGATAGAGCGGCTCCTCGGGCCACGAATCGATGTGGGACACGTCGAACCTGTCCCTCCACTGCGGTCGCGCGAGCGTCCGGTCCAGTTCCCGACGCGATGAGCCCGTGGTCGCGCTCGAGTAGTGAGGGTACAGCGTGAGCGTGACGATCCGCCGCACGCCGGCTCGATCGAGGCTCTCGAGAGCCGTTTGCGTATCCGGTTGCCAGTAGCGCATCGCGATCGCCACGCGAGCCTGGCCGCCGTTCGCGGTGAGTCGCGTTTCGAGGGCGCTGGCCTGTTCACGCGTCAGCCGAAGCTGCGGCGAGCCCCCGCCGATCGAAGCGTAGTTCCGCCTGACCCACGGCCCTCGCAGCTTGGCGACCAGCCATGCCAGGTACGGCTGAGCGCGCGCACCGAAGGGCAGCTCGATGATCTCGCGGTCCGAGAACAGGTTCCGCAGGAACGGCTCGACCGCGTCGAGGTCGTCGGGGCCGCCCAGGTTGAAGAGCAGCACGCCCAGCGGCCCGGCCGCCTGCGTTGTCGCGGGCGCCGGGCCCCCCATCAGACCGTGCGGGAGAAGACCGGCTTTTCGTCGCGCTTCTGGCGGAGGTAGCGGTCGAAGCTCATGCAGACGTTGCGCACGAAGAGACGCCCCGTCGGTGTGACGATCAAACGATCGTCGTCCATCTCGAGGAAGCCGTGGCTGGCGGGGCCGGCGGCCAGCTCATCCAGCTCGAGAGCGAAATACTTCCCGAAATCGATTCCGAAGCGCGCCTCGACGACGGCACGCTCGAGCCGGAAGTTGCACATCAGCTGGGTGATCACATGGCGCCGCAGGAGGTCGTCGTCGTCGAGCGCGTAGCCTCGCTCGATCGGGAAGAGCCCGGCGTCCAACTGCGTGTAGTAGCTCGACAGCTTTTTGGTGCTCTGGGCGAAGGCTCCGGCGACGTCGCCGATGGCCGAGACGCCGACGCCGACCATGTCCGGCGCCGGTCGCGTCGTGTAACCCATGAAGTTGCGGTGCAGCGTGCCGGCGTCCGCGGCCTGGGCCAGATCGTCGCCCGGAAGAGCGAAGTGGTCCATTCCGATGGCGACATAGCCCGCGTCGAGAAAGCGTTGCCGCGCTTCGACGAACAGCTCGAGCTTGATCTCGGGAGCGGGCAGCTCCGCGGTATCGATGTTCTTCTGATGGGCGCGGATCCACGGAACGTAGGCGAATGAGTACACGGCGACCCGGTCGGGTCGCAGCGCGATCACCGTGTCGACGGCCTCGGCAAAGGACCCCACGGTCTGCAGCGGCAGGCCGTAGATCAGGTCGAGGTTGACCGATTGAAAGCCGATCTCCCGAGCGCGCTCAAAGAGCGTGCGGGTCTCCGCTTCGCTCTGGATGCGATTGACGGCGCGCTGAACCTCGGCCGTGAAGTCCTGAACGCCCATCGAGAGGCGGTTGAAGCCGAGCTCGCGCAACAGGTCGAGCTGCTCCAGCGTCGTGACCCGTGGATCGATCTCGATCGCGACCTCAGCAGCGGCGTCGATGTCGAAGTGGCGCGTGACCGCCGCGTGGAGATCGCGTATCTGGGCAGGAGAGAGGTACGTGGGCGTGCCCCCACCCCAGTGGTACTGCACGAGCCGCCGGCGGCCCTCGAGCGCCCTGCCGAGCATCTCGATCTCGCGGTGGAGGTACTCGAGATAGCGGACCGCAACCTGGCGCTTGCGCGTGATGATGACGCTGCACGCACAGAACGAGCAGCGCTCCTCGCAGAACGGAAGATGGGCGTACAGAGAGAGGGGGGCGTCGGTTTCCTGCGCCGCGCGCGCCAGGCGCTCGCGGTAGGCGGCCTCGTCGAAGCTTTTGTCGAACTCCACGGCCGTCGGGTAGGACGTGTAGCGCGGACCGGGACGGTCGTAGCGGCGCAAGAGGTCGATCGTCACGGCACGTGGGTTGTCGCCGTCGCTGCCGGATGAGGCGGCCGCTTCGAGGCTCATGATTCCCTCCGCTGCGATAGCTCGGCCACGGCTTCGACCAGAGCTTTCGCGTGATCGGGCGGGGTCGTGCTCAGAATACCGTGGCCGAGATTGAACACGTGGCCGATCGCCGGGCCGGGAGTCTCTTCCACGGGCGGCGCACCGGGGCCGAGGGCGGAACGCAGCACGAGATCGACTCGACGCCGGATCTCCGCTGGTGGTCCGAGCAGAGAGCCCGGGTCCAGGTTGCCCTGGATCGCCACGCCGCTTCCCAGTCGCCGCCTCGCCTCGGCCAGATCGACGCGCCAGTCGACACCGATGACGTCCGCCCCGGTCTCGCGTGCGGCTTCGAGATAGCCGGCCGGCTCGCCCGCGTAGTAGATCCGCGGAACGGGGCCGGCTTGCGCGACGATGTCGAGGGCCTTGCGGGCCGCAGGAAGAGCGAAGCGGCGATAGTCGGCGGGCGAGAGCAGGCCCGCCCAGGTGTCGAAGAGCATCGCGGCCTGAGCGCCGGCGCGAACCTGGGCTGCGAGGTAGCGACCCGCGGTCTCGGCGCAGACGTCGAGCAAGCGAGCCGCCGTGTCGGGCTCGCCGAAGAGCAGCGCGCGCAGATCCAGATAGGACTTGGAACCGCCTCCCTCGACGAGGTAAGTCGCCATCGTGAAAGGGGCGCCGGCGAAACCGATCACGGGCGGGTCGCCCCCGAGCTCCGAGCGGATCAAACGGATCGCGTCCAGTACGAAGGATGTCGACTCCTCAGGATCTGGGACGCGCAGCGCGTCGACGTCCGCCACGCTCTTGACGGTGCGCTCGAGCACGGGACCCGGTTTGAACTCGACGTCGACTCCCATGCCGGGAAGGGGAATGAGGATGTCGGAGAAGAGGATCGCCGCGTCGACGCCGAGGCGTCGGATCGGCTGAAGCGTGATCTCGCAGGCGAGCTCCGGCGTCTTGCACGAGGTCAGGAAGTCGTGCTTCTCCCGCAGCTCGCGATACTCGGGCAGGTAGCGCCCCGCCTGGCGCATGATCCAGATCGGCGTGCGCTCGACGGGCTCGCGACGGCAAGCGCGGAGGAAGAGCGGCACGCTTTCAGCCAATCGCCACCCCTATCGCGGCGTCCGCCGCCGACACGGTCGCCGAGACGTCTTCTGTGGTGTGGGCCGCCGAGATGAAGTTGGCCTCGAACTGCGAGGGAGCGAGAGCGACGCCGCGCTCCAACATCGCGTGGAAGAAACGGCCGTGTCGAGCGCGATCGCAGCTCGTGGCCGCGGACCAGTCCGTCACTTCGCGCTCCGTGAAGAACAGCGTCCACATCGAGCCGACGCGCTGCACGCGGGCCGTCGCCTTGCGCCCCGCGATGACGTCGTTCATTCCGCTCTCCAGCTCGGCACCGAGGCGCTCGAGCCGCTCGTAGAGACCGCCGTCCGCTTCGATGGCGTGAAGCGTCGCCAGCCCGGCCGCCATCGCCAGGGGGCTGCCCGAGAGCGTGCCGGCCTGATAGACCGGGCCCGCCGGGGCCACCTGCGTCATCAGATCGCGACGGCCGCCGTAGGCGCCCACGGGCAACCCGCCGCCGATGACCTTGCCGAGGGTCGTGAGGTCCGACGTCACACCGTAGCGCTCCTGCGCGCCGCCACGGGCGACGCGAAACCCGGTCATCACCTCGTCGAAGATCAACAGCGCGCCGTATTGCGTGCAGATATCGCGCAAACCCTCCAGGAAGCCGGCCTGCGGGGGCACGGTTCCCATGTTGCCGACGACGGGCTCGACGATCACGGCCGCGATCGAGTCGGGCTGCGATTCGAAGCGCGCACGAACGCTGCCGAGGTTGTTGAACGCCGCCGTGAGTGTGTCGCGCGCCGTTCCTTCGGTGACGCCCGGACTATCGGGCGTGCCGAAGGTCGCGGCTCCCGAACCTGCGCGGATCAGGAACCCGTCCGCATGCCCGTGGTAGCAGCCTTCGAACTTGATGATGCCGGCTCGTCCGGTGGCGGCGCGCGCCAGACGGACGGCCGACATCGTCGCCTCGGTGCCGGAATTCACCATGCGGATCATTTCGACCGAAGGCACCATGCGGACGAGGGTCTCGGCCATCTCGACTTCCAGCCGGGTCGGGGCGCCGAAGGAGGTGCCACGTTCGACCTGCGCGCGGATCGCCGCCTTGACGGCGTAGTGGCCGTGACCCAGAAGCATCGGCCCCCACGAGCCGACGTAGTCGATGTAGGAGAGGCCGTCCTCGTCGAAGACGCGGGCCCCCTCGGCGCGGGTGATGAAGCGGGGCGTACCTCCGACGGCGCCGAAGGCTCGCACGGGTGAGTTGACGCCGCCTGGCATGAGGGGCTCAGCCCGCTCGAACAGCTCGCGGCTCTTCCGAGCGACGTTGGCAGTTTCGGTGCTCGTCGTCATCGATCTGATCTCCGGTATCTCTGTCTTCGAACCGTCACGGTCGCTCGGGACGACAATGGACACGGATCGGGATTTCGCCCGATCGGAGCTTGCCGTTCTCCGTGTCTGCCGTTTGTCGGTCGCCGTTGTTGTCGGCAAGGGAGAGTCTCTTCATCCGAGCAGGCGCGCAGCCTGCTTCGCGAAGTACGTAAGAATCATGTCGGCGCCGGCTCGGCGGATGGAGAGCAGGGACTCGAGCGCCACCCTCGGCTCGTCGAGCCAGCCATTCGCGGCGGCGGCCTTCACCATCGCGTACTCGCCCGACACGTTGTAGGCGGCCACGGGCACACCGAAGCGCTCCTTCACCCGGTACACGATGTCGAGGTAGGGGAGGGCCGGCTTGACCATGACGACGTCCGCGCCTTCTTCGAGATCGATAGCCACCTCGCGCAGCGCCTCGTCGCCGTTGGCGGGATCCATCTGGTAGCCGCGGCGATCACCGAAGGAGGGGGCCGAGCCGGCGGCCTCGCGGAACGGGCCGTAGAAGCCGGAGGCGTACTTAGCTGCGTACGAGACGAGGACGACGTCGGTTCGCCCCGCGTCGTCGAGACCGTTGCGTATCGCGCCCACGCGGCCGTCCATCATGTCCGAGGGGGCGACGACGTCGGCGCCCGCTTCCGCGTACGCCAGCGCTGAACGGGTGAGCAACGGCAACGTGCGATCGTTGTCGACTTCCTTGCTTCCGTCGGGGGCGGTTCCGATCGGGCCGCAGTGTCCGTGGTCGGTGTACTCGCACATGCAGACGTCGGCCCAGAGGGAGAGATCCGGCAGCTCCTTACGTAGGGCGCGCAGCGCGCTCGGCACCGGCCCCTCCGGGTCCCAGGCGCTGGTTCCTTCGGCGTCCTTGGAGTCGGGAATGCCGAACAGGATCACGGCAGGAACGCCGACAGACGCGAGCTCCCGACACTCCTCGAGCAGTGTGTCGACGCTGAGCTGGTAGCAGCCGGGCATCGCGCCGATCTCGCGCCGTTGGCCCTCGCCGCTGCAGACGAAGAGCGGTGCGATGAAGTTCTCGGGCGCGAGGCGCGTCTCGCGCACCATGCGGCGGAGCGTCTCGGTCCGGCGCAGACGCCGGGGGCGATGTGTCGGGAAGGTCATCAACAGACTCCTTGTCGGGCTTCGATATGTGCCATCAACGCCTCGGCCAACGTCGCGACGACGGGCTGCGTCGCCTCGACGTCGGGTGGTGCTCCCAGGTCGCGCAGCGCAGCGCTCGTCGTCGGGCCGATGCTGGCCACGCACGACCCACTGGCCAGGTGGGACAGGCCTGCTGCGCCGAGCGCCGCTGCCAGGCCGGACGCGGCCGAGGGCGAGAGGAACGCGATGGCATCGACGCCGCCGTGCTCGAGCGCATCGATGAACCAGGCGAGGTCGTCGGGGCGAGCGGCGATGACCCGGTAAGCAATCGGCGCCACGACCTGCGCCCCCGCGGCCTGGAGCTTCTCCAACAGATCGGGACGAGCGCGATCCGAGCGCGGCCAGAGGACGCGCGCGCCCGACATCCCGTCCCCGGCAGCCTCGATCACCTGCCGAGCCAGATCCGAACCACCGAATCCCTTTCCTTCGAGATCCACCGGCGCTCCCGCTTCTCGCAGGCGTTCCGCCGTGGCTGGCCCCACGGCCGCCACCCGCGGGCGCCCCGCGCCGGTCCTGGTGGCGCGCCAGCGCGGATGCTCGGCGACAGCCTCCACGCCGCGGGCGCTCGTGAAGCACAGCCAGTCGAACGTATCGATGGCGTCGAGCGCGTCGTTCAGGGGGGCAGGATTCTCCGAAGGCTCTGTGCGAGTCGTGGGGAGGGCTCGCACGTCTACGCCGCGGCCCGCCAGCGCCTGGCGGAGAGGTCCGTCCGGGCCTTCATCGCGTGTGACGACGACGATCGGCTTTCTCACTCGGTTCCCGTGCGGGAGTCTGGCTCGCGGATCCGGTCCAGAATCGCGCCAGCGCCGGCGCCGAGCAGCCGTTCGGCCAACGCCGTGCCGATGCGGCCGGCGTCCGCGACGTTCGCCGCCGCGTCTTCGATGCTGTCACGCACCACCCTCGCTCCGTCGACGTCGCCCACGAGTCCTCGGAGCGTGAGCCGTCCGCCCGCGAGCGTCGCGAGGGCCCCGACGGGCACCTGGCAGCCTCCCTCGAGTCGGCCGAGCAGGCTCCGTTCCGCGGCTGTCGCGATGCGTGTCGGGAGGTCGTCGAGCGGAGCGAGGCGCTCGAGCACTAGGCTGTCGTCGGCACGCACCTCCACGGCGAGCGCGCCCTGGCCAACAGCGGGCAGCATCACGCCGGGGTCGAGGACCTCGCTGATGTATTCGGAGAGGCCGAGTCGCACGAGCCCCGCACGGGCGAGAACTGCCGCCGCCACCTCACCTCGCGTCACTTTTTCGACACGCGTCGGCACGTTGCCGCGCAGATCGACCACAATGAGGCCGGGGTGGGCGGCGAGAAGTTGCGAGCGCCGGCGCAGCGACGAGGTTCCGACGCTTGTTCCCGGCGGCAGCTCCGCGAGCGTCCGGCGGTCGCGGCTGACGAGAGCGTCGCGCGGATCGTCGCGTTCCAGCACGGCGCCAATCGTGAGGTCGTCGGGCAGCGCCGTCGGCAGGTCCTTCAGGCTGTGCACCGCAAGGTCGATCCGCCCCGTGCGCAACGCCTCCTCCAGCTTGTGGGTGAAGAGTCCCTTGTCGCCGATCTTCGACAGGGCCGTGTCGAGCACGCGATCGCCCACCGTCTGGATCACGACGCGCTCGGTGGTGAGACCCGGGTGAGCTTCGCGGAGCAGCGTCGCGACACGGTCCGTCTGCCACAGAGCGAGCCGGCTGCCCCGCGTGCCGATCCGCAGAACCGACTCAGCCGTCATGTTCGGGGTCCTCCGGTCCGAGCGCGAAGAGCTGGCGCGCGGCTTCCAGCCGGCCGAGCCCGGCCGCGGAGTCGTGGTCGGCGTCCTTGAGTCGCGAGGTCGGGAGCTGCAGCAGCTTGTGGACGATGGAGCGCGTCACGCGATCGACGCGCTCCCGTTCTGCCTCCGGAAACTGTTTCAGGTTCTTCTCGAGCTCGGCGACCCGCACCCGCTCGAAGTGCTCGTGCAGCTTCCGAAGAACCGGCGCGGCGTCGCGGCCCCGCAGCCACTCCGAGAGCTTGTCCGACTCCTCCCGAATGATGGTCTCGACCCGCTCGACTTCGCCGCGCCGGCGGGCGAGGCTGCGGTCGACGACGCTCCGGAGCGCATCGACGGAATGCAGGAACACGTTCTCGTTGGCGGCGACGGCGGGATCGACATCGCGCGGAACGGCGATGTCCAGTAGCACTAGCGGCCGCTTCCCGCGATGCCGCATGGCGCGCGCGGTTGCCTCTGCGGTCACGAGGTGGCTCGGGGAAGACGTAGCGAATACCGCGACATCGACGCCCGCGAGTGCCTCGATCAGTTCGCCGAGCGGCACAGCGCGACCGCCGACCTCGCGGGCCACTGCTTCGGCGCGCTGGAGCCCCCGGTTTGCGACGAGCAGCTCCAGGGGCCGCTTCTTCGAGAAGTGGCGAGCGGCCAGGCGCCCCGTCTGTCCGGCTCCGACGACGAGCACGCGACGCTCGGCGAGGTCGCCGAAGACACGGGTCGCAAGCGCCACCGTCGCCGACGCCACCGACACGGCACCGGCCCCGATGCTCGTTTCGGAACGCGCCCGCTTGCCCGCGTGCGTCGCGGTAGAAAGAAGCCGGTCGAGCCGGGGACGGACGCTGTCCGCGGATCGCGCCAGCTCCCAGGCCTCTTTGACCTGACTGAGGATCTGGCCCTCTCCGAGCACCATCGAGTCGAGGCCGGCGGCCACGCGCATCAGGTGTGTGGCGGCCTGCTCGCCCCGAGCCTCCGTGAGCAGGTTCGGCGCCTCGAGTGGGTCGCTGCCTTTCTTGTCACGCATCAGCTCGTGCAGGCGCGCAAGGGCCCGGTCGGGATCAGAGGAGAAGGCATAGAGCTCGACGCGGTTGCACGTCGAGAGGATCAGCGCCTCCGGTAGCGCATCGCCCCGCTGCTCCAGAACGGCCCGGGCCTCCAAGACGCCGAACCCGAAGCCCTCGCGCGCCTCCACTTTGCTCGTCTTGTGGCTGACGCCGAGCAGCACCAATTCCACGGAGCTCATCGTGCGAAGTCGTGGAACGAGTCGAAGAAGAGTCGCGCCGCCAGCGCGCCGAGGACGAGCACGGCGAAGCCGACGAGGGTGATCCGGATCGCCCTGCGGCCACTCCAGTCGTGACGGTAGTGAAGCCAGAGGGCCAGGGCGTAGATCGACCAGACGAGAATCGTCAACAGGAACTTCGGATCGCGGACGAAGCCCGGGAACTCGACCGAGGCCCAGAGGCTCCCGCAGGCGATCGTCACCGTCAGGAAGCCGACGCCGAAGAGCGCGGCGCGCAGGCTCATACGCGCGAGGTCCTCGAGAGGCGGCAGGCGATCGTAGATGAGGCCGAAGCGGCTCCGTTTCAGCTCCCAGTGGAGAAGAAGGTAGAGGCCCCCGTAGATGGCCGAGACGGCGAAACCGGTGTAGCCGAGCACTGCCGTCACGGTATGGAGTGCGAACAGGGGACTGCGCAGCAGCTCCGGGAAGCTCGCGTCGGGTGCGATGAACGACGACGACACCGTCTGCAGGACGAAGCTGAACGACACGATGAACATTCCCGTGCTCGCCCGGCCGCTGTGCCTTTCCACGAACACGTAGGTCGCGGCCGCCGCGAAGGCGATCATCGTCGTGATCTCCCCCGCGGATGCCAGTGGCAGGTGGGCGTAGCGGGCGGTGAGCAGCGCGAGGTACACGAGGTGAAGGCCGAGCACCACCGGCATCAGCCGACGGGCGAGACGCCCGGCCAATCGATCTTCGCGGAAGAACTCCAGGGCGTACGCCGCCACAGCCAGTGCGTAGAGCATCGGCAGCAGCGTGTTCAGTAGTCTCGTGGCCGACTCGATCAAGGCTTCTTCCTCAGGCCCGTCGCGGCGGGACGGATCCCAGAGTTCCCCCGCGTCTGGAACGGTCGTGACGCGGTACGGCTCAGGGTGGCTTCAGGCGGCGGCAGCGCTTGCGGCGTCTGCCGCGTCCTTCAAGCTGGGGGAGGCCTGGCGGCGAGAGTCGGAAGGAAGCCGTTCGCAACGGGTCCGAGCCACAGGACGCCCACGCGCTCTTCCCGCGCCGTCCGGGCATGCGGCCGAACCGAACGACCGCCCGCCACGGCCAGCAACGCAAAAGCGGCGAGCGTCACGACCGTTCCGGGTAGCGTGAGCAGCAGCTCCTCGACCGGCACGCCACGCTCGGCCGCTGGCGTTACCGTCCAGTGCAGAACGACGACCAGGACCCAGAAAGCGAAGGCCTTGCGTCCCCAGACCAGCGGGACGCCCGCCCGCCGCAGGCTGGCGAGGGTGGTGATGAGAAGCAGGGCCGCGAGCCAGCGCAGCGCGACGATCGGCTCTCCCAGCCGACCCTCGACGAGTCGTAGTGCGAGCAGCCAGACGTGAAACGCGACGAGCAGCGATACGGCTCCGAGGGACAGGGCCGATGCGATTTCGCGCAGGCGGGCTCGCGTCGACGTTCGGGAGCTGGCTAGATCCACGGGACCGGGGCGAGGCACGGTAGGTGTTGCACAAGTGCGCTCAACGTCTGGAAGATTACTCACCGACCGCAAGCGCTGCAACCCGCATACCACAGAGGCTCCGGAAAAAGGCGGCTTCATCTCACCGAATTGCCTATTTTGCGCGCCTCCGGTCGCTCCGAACTCCAGTGAGGTGCAGATATTGCGCGATCCCACGGATGGCGCCCCATCCGTGTCGCTGCGAACTATCCGAACTCCTCTGAAAATCTGGCTCGGAAGGCCGAGCTTGTTCGGGCCGTCACCCCGGACCCTGCCGGGACCAGGAAGCAGACGGCGGCTCCGTGAGCTTCAGCCCACTCGAGTCCCGCCTCGACTCCCATGACGTATAGAGCGGTGGCCAGGATGTCCGCCACGAGGGCCCGCCCGTGCCACACCGTGACAGATTCCGGTCGGGAGAGCGCCAGTCCGCTGCGGGGATCGATGATGTGGCCGATTCGCTGGCCCTCGGCCAGCCGGTCCCGTTCGGATCCTCCGCTCGTTGCGAGCGAGCCCGCTTTGAGTCGCAGCTCGATGACCCGCTCGTCTCGGTGTCTCGGGTCCGCGAGCGCAACCGGCCAGCCGAGACCCAGGTGTCCTCCGACAGCCAGCTGTCCGCCGAGATCGATCATCCAGGGCGCGGAGTCGTGCTTCAACTCGTGCTGAGCGACCCGATCCAGGGCCGCCCCCTTGCCGAAGGCTCCGGCATCGAGAGTGACGGCGTGCCGTCGGGTCACGCGGCAAGGTGTGTCTTCGACCGTCAGATGCTCGAGGCCAGAGCCGTCTCGAGCACGCGCAAGCTCTTCCGTCAGAGCCAGGCGTCCACCGTCGCGGAGGCCCCATGCCGCGGCGAGCGAACCGATGGCGGGGTCAAATGCGCCGCCGGTCGCCTGCGCCCACGAGGCCAGATCCGCCAGAAGCTCACACAGATGACTCGGCGCGGTGTGCGGAACGCCTATCGGCTGCCGGTTGATTGCGCTGAGCAGGGTCTCGTCGCGCCAGGTGCTCAGCTCCGCTTCGACGGCCTCGATCTCGCCGAGCATCCTCTCGAGCGTGGCGAGCCCCTCGGAGCGATCGGTCGCGAGCGTGGTCAACGTCGCCCGCGTGCCCATCAGGTAGGCCTGTCGCACCACGGCCTCACTTGCGCCGGCATCTCCCGGCCCGGCGGCGCCCGCTGTTCGAGTCAGCCACGGGGTTGCGGTGGCGCCCGTCGCGCACGCGACCCACGCGAGGAGCGCCTTCGTGCGGAGGCTGCGGTGTCTCAAGACGGAAGAGGTGAACGGGAAAGGTCGGCGTTTTCGCCATTCAGCGTCGCCTTCGGCACTCTCCAGGCCACGAGCAGGTGCACCGAGTAGCCGAGGACGAAGACGGTGCTGGTGGCCACGTGCATCGCAACCATCGCACGCAGCCAGCTCGGCTCGACAACAACCTGAATCGAGTATCCGGATGCTGCCATTGCGGCGAAACTGAGCAGTGAGGCCCATCCGCTGCGTCGCGCGGATCTGCTTTCCATCGTCAGCTTCTTGAGGACGTGCGAACGAAGTAGGGCACCGAAGATCATCATCCCGAACGGTGCGAGGATGACGTGAGCCGCGAGCGTCGCCGGCAGCCTGGTTGAGGCAGTACGACGATCGTCCACTCGACGACGAGCTCGACCTGCAGCGCGCGATCCGTCCGATCGCCGGCGCCACGCTGACGGCCGTTGCCACCAACGAGGCCGTGCGGAGGGTCCTCGCGATCGACCGGGTCCTCGAGAGCGGGCATCGATGAGCCGCTGGGAGGCGCTCGCGTTCAATACCCTCCACGGCCTGCTCGCGGCGACCGGGTTCGCGTACTTCTACATGAAGTACGCGCTCGAGACGGATGATCCCTTCGCGGTCGTCAACCACGCGCGGCAGCCGGCAATCTGTACTCGCGGGGCTCGAGGAACGCGGTCGCGTCGATACGCTTCACGCGTCCATTCGGACCCAGTGAGATGAGCAGGCTCTCGCGCTTGGTCCGGACGATGTGGGTGTCTACGTAGGCTCGGCCGATGACCTCACCGTCGAGCCGCGCGATGTAACGGGCCACGAGCGCCGGCGGCGACGTGACGCCCGAGAGGGTGGCGGCTGTGCGGACCTGCTCCTCGGTGAGAAAGACGCGCTCCGCCTCGATCACGGCGCCGGGATAGTTTGCGGCAAGGGCTTCCTCGCGGGTGATCAAGCCGCTCGCCTCGAGTGTCGAGGCGAGCAGCCCCAGCGCGACGAGGCCAAACTGCCGATGCCACCGGGTCCTCATCGCTAGAAGGCGTAGCCCAGGTTGAGGTTGAACTGGTTGCGGCCGGTCTTCGCGGCGTTCGTGACGATCTGGTAGTCGACCTTCAGCACGACGTTCGGAATCGGTTTCAGCTCGACGCCGATCGTATTGATCGTACGATTCGTGTTTCCACTCGCTTCGTATCCGTCGGGCATCGTCGACTGCGTGTCGATCTTCTCGAAGCGGTAGTAGGGAAGGAGCGACGCCGTCGTGTCGGCCTTCCGAGACAGCACGTCGTAGCCGACCTGAACGTAGCCGCCCTGCATCGTTTCCGCGACGCCCCTCGTACCCTCGAGTCCGAGCGACTGGTTCAGCTCGGCGGCGTCGTCGATCTGGCTGCGCGCGTAGAGACCGCGGACGTCGAAGCCGCGCATCTGCAGCTGGGCATGGAGATCGAGAATCGTCGTGTCGACCTCGAAGGCGCGCTCGTCCACGACGACCTGTCCCTGGCCGGAGCCGCCGCTGTAGAGGCTGGCGCCGAGGAACAGGCCCGGTGTCGGTGTGACGTCGATCCTGGCCGTGAACGCCAGGTCGTCCGCGAGTGCCTTGGAACCCTTCTGTCGGCCGCCGCGGATGCCGCCTGCCGAGAATCCCGAGGCGTCGAGACCGTTGACGAGGAATGCGCGATAGACGAGCTTGCCGGCCGAGCCGTGGACGCCGAAGCCGTTCTCGCGCCACGTGGTCGGGATGATGCTCCGCTCCGTCTCCGGCCGCTTGCTCCCGATGAAGACGGTCGGCTCGTGAAACTCGTTGACCAGTCCCATCGGGAGCAGTACCAAGCCGCCGCGGATACCCAGGTTCTGGCTCGCGAGGTAGTCGATGTAGGCGAACTCGAGGAACACCTCATCGGCGTGCTCGATCTCGATCTCGGAATTGAAGAGGAACTTGTCGCTGAAGCGGTAACCGAAGTAGAGGATCGCGCGGAGCGAGTCTGCCTGGGCGCCCGCGCCGGTGGCAGCGCCGCTCTCGTCCTCGCTGGCGAAGTTCTCGTAGAGCATTTCGCCGTAGCCGGCGATCGAGACGCCCCGGTCCTGGCGATACAGGTGGGCTGCCGACGGCGCCAGCCCGAGAGCCCGAGCGTCTTCGTCCGTGACTTCATTTCCCGGCTCGGGGGTATCCATTTAACCGGTGTAAACTGAGCCGGTGGATCAGCCTCGTGCTGGCACGCACTATCCGCGGTCCGTGGGCGAGTTCCAGGCCTGGTTCCGGACCGATGCGGACTGCCTGGACTACCTGGAGTGGCTGCGGTGGCCCGCCAGCTTCGCCTGCTTGGACTGCGGCCATGATGGGGGCTGGCGGCTGGGCGACGGTCGCTTCATGTGCTCAGGGTGCGGCGGCCGTACGTCGGTGACAGCGGGCACGATCTTTGACCGGACGCGCACGCCGCTAACGGTTTGGTTCACCGCCTGCTGGCTGTTCGCCACCGGCAAGGACGGGATCTCGGCGCTGAGCCTGAAGCGGACGCTGGAGATCGGCTCCTACCAGACCGCGTGGGCGATGCTCCATCGGCTGAGGTCGGTGCTGGTGCGCCCGGGCCGGGACCGGCTGGCCGGGATGGTACAGGTAGATGAGACCTACATCGGCGGTGAGGAGGCGGGGCTGCGCGGCGGCCGGGCCAAAGGCAAGAAGGTTTTGACCGGGATCGCGGTGGAGGTCCGGGAGCCGAGAGGATTCGGACGGTGCCGGATGCTGCCGCTGACCGATGCGTCGGCCGCCTCGTTGCACTCCTTTGTAACGGCTCACGTCGAGCCGGGCGCGAGGGTCGTCACCGACGGCTGGCAGGGCTACCGCGGGCTGGAGAAGCTCGGCTACGTCCACGACCGGCGCAGCCAGCGGGCCGCCCGAACCCGCGGGGAGGATCCCGGCGAGCTACTGCCCGCAGTGCACCGGGTCGCCTCGCTAGCCAAGCGGTGGTTGCTGGGTACCCACCAGGGCTCGGTGAACGACGCGCACCTGGCCAGCTACCTGAATGAGTTCGCGTTCCGCTTCAACCGCCGCACCTCCCGCAGCCGCGGGATGGTGTTCTACCGAGTGCTCGAGCTCGCCGTCGCCCACGACCCGGTGCGCTACCAGGACCTCATCGCCACCCAGCGGCCCCGGGCAGTGCCGCCCTCGCAGCCGCAGGCGCGCGGGCACCCGCCGAGCCTGGAGCGCTCTCCAGCGAACCGCCCGTGGAGAACTGCCAACCTGGACTCCTCCGGTTAAATGGAGATCCCCATCCCGGCTGCTCACCGCTTCTGAGCTGCTCGATCTCTTCGGCCAGAACCTCGATGCGGCGCTCAAGCTCGTCGATGTCGGTCGGCTTCCCTTCGCGATCCTGGGGGTTTCGGCTGGCCTCGCCGGCCGCAGACACCTCGGGCACCCGCTTTTCGTCCGCCTCGTTCCGTGGGGAAGAGGTCGCGCTCGTGGCCTGATCGCCGCCCGGGCTCGCTTGGCGTGTCTCTGGAAACGCTACTCCGGTCCCCAGAAGAGGGAGGCCGGCTACCAGGGCAGCCGCGAATCGAAACCGTGACATCGACCTCATATTATGAACATGACATTCACTATCATTTTGATGAATTTACCCTCCCGATGCTCGGGCCGTCAAGGGTTGCGATTCTCGTGCCAGGCCACCGGGCTCCGCCGAGAGCCTGGCGACTGGCCCCCGAGCCGCGAGGTCGACGGGCGGGGCCTCGAGGGATGCCTGCTCGTTTTGCCGGATCTGCAAGCAGTCCGGGCCGCGATCTGACATGCTGCCGCAAGTGCGGCCGACGTCGTGCGCGGTCGCGATCCAGAAACCCCCGGTCCCGGAGCAGGGCAGCATCCGACATGAGGACGGCGCCCCGCCCGCGAGCCTCAACCTCGAAAGCAGGAAGCCATGGATCTCGGTGCCTTCTCAATCAGCCTCGCAGTCAAGGACCTGACGGCTTCGCGCGCGTTCTACGAGAAACTCGACTTTGCGGTCGTCGCCGGCGACGCGGCCCAGAACTGGCTCGTCCTCCAGAACGGAACGAGCACCGTCGGGCTGTTTCAGGGGATGTTCCCCAGCAACATCCTCACCTTCAACCCGGGCTGGACGGCTGCTCAGGAGGTCGTCGAGGGATTCGACGACGTCCGCGCGATTCAGCGCACGCTCGAGGATCGCGGCATCGAGGTCAAGACCAGGGCCGCCGAGGCGACCACGGGCCCGGCGAGCTTCATGCTCGAGGACCCGGACGGAAACGCAATCCTCATGGACCAGCACGTTTCGAGCCCGGGGTCCTGAGCCACCGCTGGAGGACCACGACACCCGCGCCGGGGACGAGCACGACTCGCCGTGGCCTCAGGTCAGCCGAGCGAAGGGCGGACGTCCCGGAGCGGCTTGCGGCGAAAGGCCTACGGCGTGTCGTCCACGGCGTTCTCGTTGATGAAGAGCTTGCTCGGCGAGCCACGCCCTTCCTCGGCCTCGAGATCTCTCTCGAGCAGGAAGCCCATGCTCTCCATGTAGGCAATCAGCTCGCCTTCAGTTGCCGGCTTCTCGTCTCCGATACCCTCGGAGCTCCTCTCGTAGATCACGCCCGCGCGGACCCGTGAGACGCGGCGGAGCGTCTGGCCAGCGGACTTGATCACTTGAAGGTCGAGGCCCTGGACGTCGACATTCACGTACTCGACGGGAAGCTGGGAGGGGATCTTCGCCATCACGTCCACGAGTCGAATCACCGGGATATTGATGACCGACACGGTCTTCCTCTTGTCGATGTTGGGATTGTCTGGAGCCGGGGCGGAGAGCGAGCTGGCCACCTCCCAGGCGGCGATGTTGAAATCCCTCCAGCCTCTATCGACGAAAATCGCGACGGGGAGCCCGATGAGCCGATCGTCCCGGGGCCAGTACGCCCAGGGCTTCGGCATCGGTTCGATGGCGATCAGCCCGATGTCCTCGTGGTCCAGGAACTGGCGCCCGGTCGTCTGGAGCAGGTGGGCTCCCACATCGATCCAGACGCGTCGGACACGCGGTGGGAAGGCGAACGTGCCGTCGTCAGCGAACACCCTGCGGCCCTGGTTCGCGTCGAGCATGAGCTGCTCGGGTACGAACGCCGCGATGTCGAAGACCGTCCCGTCAGTGGGCGCAGTCGAAGCGATTGGGGTCGCCTCCGGTGACGGACTCGGCGCGCAGGAGAGGGTCAGCGAAGCGGCCAGCGACGGGACCAACGCAGCGAGTTGGCGCACCATTCGATTCAGTGTAGCAGCGGACTCCCCAGCCTCCGGGGACGTATCGGGCTCGTCTCTCAGCAAGCCATGCCACGTCGGTATACTCGATTCGGATCCACACGATAGGAAGAGGGACACGCGCATCGTTTGGGCTATCGCGGGGGCGAAGCTGCTGCTTCATCTCGCGTTCGCGTCGCGCTACGGGTACTTCGGCGACGAGATGTACCACCTCGCCTGTGGCGAACACCTGGCCTGGGGCTACGTTGATCAGCCGCCGCTGATCGCCCTGATCGCCTGGACCGTCCGTCACACGCTCGGAGAGTCGTTGCTCGCAGTGCGCGCCCTGCCGGCGTTCGCCGGTGCGGCGTTGGTCGTGCTCGCGGGGCTCATCGCGCGGGAGATGGGCGCCAGGAGCTTCGGCATGGCGCTGGCTGCGCTCACCACGGCGTGCGTCAAGGTGCTGATCGTCATGCACTACCTCTTCACGATGAACGCGTTCGAGCCGCTCTTCTGGATGGGTTCCGCGTACCTGCTGCTGCGCACCATCAACACTGGCGATCAGCGCCTCTGGCTCGCCTTCGGAGCCGTCGCTGGGCTGGGTCTCCAGAACAAGTACTCGATGGCGGTCATGGGCGCGGGAATCGTCGTCGGATTGCTCTTGACGCCGCAGCGCAAGGCGCTCCGAGAGAAGTGGATCTGGCTCGGTGGTGCGATCGCGGCACTGCTGTTTCTTCCGAACGTGCTCTGGAATGTGGCGCACGACTGGCCCTTCTTCGAGCTGATGGCCAACATCCGTGAAAGCGGTCGCGACGTTCAGCTGAGCCCGGTCGCGTACCTGGCGGCGCAGCTCTTTCTGATCGGCCCGGCCAACTTCCTGATCGCCGTCGCGGGCGTGGCGTTCCTGTTCTCGAAGCCCGGCGCACGATTCCGGCCGCTCGGCTGGACTTTCCTGTTCGTGCTGGCTTTCTTCATCCTCACCAAGGGCAAGGACTACTACGCCGCGGCGGTCTTCCCGCTGCCGCTCGCGGCCGGCGCGGTCGCGAGCGAGCGGCTCACGGAGAACAAGTGGCACCGCCTCCGCGCGGCCGTGCTGGCACTGCCGCTCACCGTCACGGCCCTGATGCTTCCGATCGGCCTGCCGGTCCTCTCACCTCAGGGGCTCGTTGACTACCTGGAAAGCCTCCCCGTTCCGATGCCGGCCAGCGAGGTGAGCCATCGGGCAGCCGCGATGCCGCATCACTTCGCGTGGCAGTTCGGCTGGGAGGAGATGGTGGCGGCGGTCGCCGACGTCTACCGGGAGCTCCCGCCAGAAGAGCGGGCGGCGGCTGCCATCTTCGGGGGCAACTTCGCGGAGGCCGGGGCGATCGATCTGCTCGGCCCGAAGCACGGTCTCCCAAAGGCGATCGGGGGGCACCAGAGCTACTGGCTCTGGGGGCCTCGCGACTACACGGGTGAGGTCATCATCGTCATCGGAGCCGATCGGGAAGAGCTGGCGTCGTTCTGCAATTCGGTCGAGGTGGGAGCCGAACTGAATCACCCGTTCGCACGGCCGCGCGAAAACAGACCGATCTTGATCTGCCGTCGGGGCGGCGGCCTGCGCGAGGCGTGGCCGCGGCTCAAGTCGTGGGGGTAACCTCCCTGTTCGGGGCTACTAGGACTCGTACTCGACGCTGTAGTAGGGGATATCCAGGCGTCCTTGCTCGACGCTCCGGCGCTTGAACTCCAAAGCCCCCATCTTCCCCGCGACGTCGGCGTGCGCCGCGTCGGTGATGAGGATCTCGCGAGCCTCGGCGGTGTCCTCGCCCAGCTTGCTGGCGAGGTTCATCTCGTTGCCCCACACGTTCTCGTTGCCGATCCGCAGGACCTTGCCGAAGCCGATCCCGATGCACACCCACAGCCGCGAGGCCTCGGAGCGCTGCTCGTTCGCCTCCGCGGTCGCTCGCTGAATCTCGACGGCCGCTCGAACCGCCGCCTTCGTGCTTGGGAAGACGGCGTAGCTGTTGTCCGCCTCGGACCAGGCCGCGAGTGCCTCGTGGTTCTGGACGATCGGTCCGATGATGTCGCGCATCGCGACGATCAGCACGAGGAAACGGATGATCCCGTGCTCCCTGGCGAGCCGCGTGAACCCGGACGAATCGAGCACCATCACCGCGCAAGTGTCCTGGAAGCGCTCCAGCACCTCGCGCTCCACCGCCGCGTCACCCGCGGCGTCGATGCCGCGCCTACGGAGCAGCGCCTCGAACCTGATCGTCTCGTCACCGCGTGTCACTCGGAACCTCCGCCCGAACTCTAACGGAAGGGCGTCACATGCGATCCCAGTTCCAGATCGCGTAGCGGGCGTCCTGGCCGGGAGCGTGTCCGCGTTGCTTCAAGGTGAGCAGGATGCTGCCGCGATGGTGGCTCTCGTGGGAGATCAGGTAGCCGAGCGTCGTGAACACGCCCTTCCTGAAGCCGCGCCGCCCGGGCACTCCGTCGAGCAGGTCTCCGAGGAAGCTCTCCACGGCCTTGCCCGAGGCCTTCAACGCCTTTCGCAGCTGAGCCTTCGTCGGTACGACGACCTTGGCTCCCTTTGACTGGAACGCGATCAGCCCCTCGGCCAGATCGCCGGCTCGCTTCTGGAGATGGTAGACGCGAACGTCGTGCAGGTGCGCGAACTGGCGTGCGACGTTGCGCTCCCCGCGCGTCGACAGCGTGCACTTCATGCCGGCCTCGCTGATCTCGTCGATCAGGAAGAGGTTGACGCGATTGTTGGTCCGCGACCAGCTCTTTCCGCACGGGTCCCTCCCGGGTTGATGGCCGCTCAGCGGGCACGCGCCGATTCTGAACCATCGCGTCTCCCACCAAGGTCCAGGTCGACTACGAGGAGGCGGTGGTCCGAGACCGGCATGCGGCGAACCTCCGCCGACGAGACGACCACGTCCTCGCTCACCCAGCAGTGGTCGATCCGTGCCAATGGCAGCTCCGCGGTTGCCGTGGCGCCATAGCCGCGCCCTCCCCGTCGCCATGCGTCCATCAAGAAGGAGCGCAGGGGATCGAGTGAGGCCATCCTCGCGGGTGCGTTGAAATCGCCGGCCAGGATCACGGTGTCGATGCTCCGTGAGAGCCGGGTTTCCTCCAGTAGCGCTGCGAGGAGCTGGTATTGGCTCGTCCGCGCCTCGTAGCCGAGCCTTGGATTTCCGTCGAACCCTCCTGCCACCCAGGTCACGATCGACGGCAGCACGAGTCTCACGTTGGCGAGCAGGATCGGCCGCTCCGACGTGGGGATCGAGATGCGGAGCAGCTAGGGCTCGGTCCATGGCCCGACCCGCCTCGTCGGAAGCGGCTCGGCGGGGAAGCGGGAGAGCACACCGGGATCGAGAGTCCCATGCCATTCGTAGCCTTCCCACGGGCCGGGCGGCCCGCCAGCCGACTCCTGCACGAGGATCAGGTCGGCGTTCAGGGCGCGTAGGTGATCCCAACTTCGCGCGTCACCCGCGACGTTCCACACCACGATCCGGATCGCGTCGTCTGGGGGGTTGAACGCCCTTCCGAAGCGAGGCCACTCCGCGTAGAGGCCCATCAACAGAAGCAGCAGGGCGAGTCCGATCCGGCTCCTCGTCCGGATGACAGCGGGCAAGAGCAGCACGAGCCAGCCGAGCGGCGGCCAGATCGAAACCCACTCTCCCCACCAGGTCCGATCTCCAACGAGGTAGAGGGCGTTGAGCGTCAGAGCGATAGCGACGAGAGCGGCGGCGGCCGCCGAGCGTCCACCCGCCTTTGCGTCGTTCTGAGCGCTCAAACTCGGCTGGCTCGGGATCACGCGGCGAGCAGGATAACGTCTCGGCGGGCGCCCCGGGATAGCCTGCAGCCTGGGCAGGCCCGCGCGGGGATCTCAGGCCCGAGTGCAAACCCTGCGAAGAGTGCCGTGCTGGTCTGGCCAGGACAGGAGTCGAAGAGAAATGTCGACACTACTCGTGAGCGGAGCGAACCGCGGCCTGGGGCTCGAGCTGGTCCGCCAGTACGAGGCTGACGGCTGGCGGATTCATGCGGGCTGCCGCGATCCGGAGGCCGCGGAGGAGCTGAGCGCGCTCGCGGCGCAGTCGACGGGCCGGGTCTCCATCCACGCGCTCGACGTCTCCGACTTCGCAGCGATAGATGCGCTCGCGGGGACGCTCCGCGGCGAGCCCATCGATGTCGTCGTCAACAATGCCGGGATCTACGCTCCGGCAGCGGCGCAGCGCGATTCGGGCGGGCAGGCGCTCGACGACATGGACTTCGGCTTCTGGCAGACGGCGCTTCGCGTCAACACGCTCGCTCCCTTCAAGATGGCGCAAGCGTTCCGCGGCCATCTGGCCGCGAGCCAGCAGCGGAAGCTCGTCACGATCTCGAGCGGGATGGGTTCCGTGGAGCTGGCCGAAGAGGGCTTCTACGCGTACAGGTCCAGCAAGGCGGCCGTGAACATGGTGATGGCGATCCTGGCGCGAGAGCTCGCGCCGGATCGAATCATCGTCGGCGTCTTCTCACCGGGCTGGGTGCGGACTCGGATGGGGGGACCAACCGCCAACTTGTCGGTGGAGGAGAGCATCTCCGGGCTGCGAGAACAGATCGCTCGGCTGACCCTCGAAGACTCCGGCCAGTTTCGCCGCCACGACGGGAGCAGCCTGCCTTGGTAGAGGATGTCGACCGGATGCTTCGAACCGCCCTGGAGGACCTCCGGCTCTCGAGGAGTGAGCGGCGCGCTCTCAAGCAGGTGTTCGAGGAGTTGGATCTCGACGAGGCCGAGCGACGGGAAATCCGCAACCGCGCGTTCCGTCTGGCCGAGGCTCAGCTCGAAGGGCCGGGAGCGCGGCTCGTGATCGACTGGCTGCACGACGTCGTCAAGGCACTCGACGCGGTCGCGATCTCGGCCCGTCCCGCTCCCATCGAGGAAGCCTTCTTCAGCCCAGGCTCCGAGTGCTCTCGCCGCATCGTTCGGCTGCTGAAGGAGGCGAGGTCGACTCTGGACGTCTGCGTGTTCACGATCACCGACAACTCGTCGGCGCTGCTCGCGGCGCACGAGCGGGGCGTGGTCGTGCGCGTCGTGACGGACGATGCCAAGGCCGACGATCGGGGCTCGGACGCAGAGCGCCTGGAGCGCGCGGGTGTCCGGGTGCGATTCGATCGGAGCGAGGCGCACATGCACCACAAATATGCGATTGCCGACGGCCGCCTCCTGTTGACCGGGAGCTACAACTGGACGGTGAGCGCCAGAACCGAGAACGACGAGAACATCCTCGTGACCGGCTCGCCCGCGCTGGTCGGGCGTTTTGCAGGAAACTTCGAATCGCTGTGGCGCCGGCTGGGGTGAAGCGACTATCCTGTGGCTCTTGATCAGGAGGATGTGATGCGACTCATCGTGGGTCCGTTGGCTGTGTCGTTGATGCTCGCTATGGGCGTCAGCGCGGAGGACTGGCCCAACTGGAGGGGCCCCGGCCGGGATGGACAGAGTACCGACGTCAGCGTGCCGACGAAGTGGAGCGTCAGTGAAGGAGTCGCCTGGAAGCTGGAGATGCCGGCCTGGAGCGGGTCGACGCCGATCATATGGGGTGACCACATCTTCGTGAGTACCGCCGACGGCGGGAAGCGTGTCGAGTCCCGTGGCCGCGGTCGCGGCGCTCCTGCGCCGCCGGCCGATCGGGCGGCCGAGACGCTTTCCCTCTGGTGCGTCGACCGGAGCACGGGCAAGGTCCTGTGGAAGCGGGAACTCGGCGGCGGCAACCGGCAACAGAGGAAACAGAACATGTCGTCGCCCTCGCCGGTCACCGATGGCAAACACGTGTGGGCGCTGACCGGGACCGGAATGCTCAAGAGCTTCGATTTCGCCGGGAAGGAGATATGGAGCCGCGACATCCAGGCGGACTACGGCAGGTTCGGTCTCAATTGGGGCTACGCCTCCTCGCCGACGCTGCACGACGGGCGCCTCTACGTGCAGGTGCTTCACGGCATGAAGACCGACGATCCTTCTTATGTCCTGGCCTTCGATGCCGCGGACGGCTCCACCGTGTGGCGGGTCGAGCGGCCGACCGACGCTGTCCGCGAGTCTCCCGATGCCTACACGACCCCCGCAATCGTGGAGGTGGACGGCAGAACCACGATCGTGATCTCGGGCGGCGACTACGTGACGGGTCACGATTCGGAGACCGGCGAGGAACTGTGGCGCGCCGGTGGCCTCAATCCCGGCAACAACCGCAACTACCGGGTCGTCGCCTCCGCCCTCGTCCGTGACGACATGCTCTTCGTGCCGACACGACAGAACCCGCTGCAGGCGTTCCGGATCGGCAGCGCCGCCACTGCGCCGATCCTCATGTGGCAGACCTCGGAGGGTCCGGACGTTCCGACGCCGGTGAGCGACGGGGAGCGCCTCTACATCGTGAAGGACAACGGCGTGCTGTTCTGTCTGGACGCCACCAGCGGTGCCGTCGTCTGGGGCCCAGTGCGCATCAAGACCGGGACCTACAGCGCGTCACCAGTGCTGGTCAACGGGATGATCTTTGCGACGAGCGAGGACGGCGTGACGTCGATCGTCGCCGCGAAGCCCGAGTTCGAGCTGATCGCCGAGAACGATCTCGGTGGCTACACGCTCGCTTCGCCTGCCATTTCCGACGGCCAGATCTTCATGCGCACCGAGAGCCACCTGTACTGCATCGGACGACGCCAGGGGTCGTAAGCCCGAGCGCTCTGATCACTACCGCGGCCGGAGGACGACGAAGTACTGGCGGGCCAGGAACTCTTCCTCTCGCTCGAGTTGGAGGCCGCCGGCCTGCGCCTGCTCCAGGAACGCGTCCCGGGTCATCGCGTGTCGCGGCGCGCCTTCGCCGGGGTGGAAGTCGATGTTCACCACTCGTCCCCCGGGTGTGAGCGAGCGTGTCAGCCGCCGCAGGTAGGCCGGGCCGTCGGGGAAGTGGTGGTAGGTGTTCACGATCAAGATGACGTCGCAGGTCGCGTCGGGGAGCAGCGCGTTGTCTGGAAGCGCGAGGATCGGCGTGACGTTCGACACGCCCACCCCCTCGAGCGCGTCGAGGAGAGCGCGGAGAATAACGGGCTCGACGTCGACCGCGTAGACGCGCCCGGCGGCGCCGACGACTCTGGCGAGCCGCAGCGTGAAGTAGCCCGGACCCGCGCCGACGTCGCAGGCGACCTGGCCAGGCTCGAGTCCAAGCGCTTCGATCACCCGGTCGGGCAGCTGCCACGCGTCCCTTTCAGGTTCGCTGAGCCGCTCGACGTAGCGCTCGAGGTCGGCGGGATTCCCGTGACGGCCGTGCGGCTCGGCGTGATGCTCCTGGCTCCAGCCCGACCCAGCGAGGATCAGAAGCGTGCTCAACGAGGCGAGAGATCTGAAGAGAAGGCTCATCCGAAGATGGTAGCCGATCCGATCGGCTCGGATGGCGTAGAACCGGGCCGGCCGGGGCCTAGAGCGCGAACGACTGCTGCGGGGAGATCAATGCCGTCACGCACTTCCTATCTAGCGTTGGGGCTCGGTGTGCTGAGCCCCTTGCTCGCCTATGGCCTCGGTACCCGGGTGTGGCGCGTGCTTCGGCGCGCGACCGACGACCCCGACTCCGATTTTGCCTTTCGCTTCATGGTGACGGGCGTCGCGATGGCGACTCCCTTCATGCTGACCTTCGCCGCTTTCATCTGGGAGAAGCGGAGTGGTCCCGCCGGTTGGCCCTCGAAGACGGGCCTGGTCGTCGGAACGCTTTCCCTGGGCCTGCTCTATTCTCCGATCACGCGCTGCATCGCTAGAGCGCAGCAGCACAACAACCTCTCGATCAGCGGCGAGCCCGCCCCCGCCCTGCAGACGAGCGATCTCGACGGCAACGTCCACCGCCTCTCCGACCACGCTGGCAAGGTCGTGCTGGTGAATGTGTGGGCGACGTGGTGCGGCCCTTGCCGTCGTGAGATGCCGGAGCTGGATCGACTGTTCAAGGAGCGTCGGGGCGACGGCCTGATGGTGTTCGGGATCTCGAACGAGGAGCTCCGCGTGCAGAAAGGATTCGCCGAGGACCTCCCGGTGAGCTACCCCTTGCTCACGGTCACAGGTGAAGTCCCCGAGATCTTCAGCACCTCGGCCCGCTACCCGTCCAACTTCCTCATCGACAGGCGTGGTCTGCTCCAGCCCGCGCCCAGCACCGATCAGCCGTTCGAGAACCTCGTGGCCGCGGTGGACCGCCTGCTGGCCGAGTCGGACCCGGGAGCCGAGTCCCAGCCGCCGAGCGCCGAAGAGGACACCGGCACCCCCGAGGAACCGGCCGCCGAGGCGGGGGCGAACCCGACCGGCTGAACCGGGCATGTTCTAGCGGCTGGCGGCCACCGCCGGAGTATTCGCGGCCGCTCGACCAGACAGCAGCGCCTCCATCTCGTAGACGCGGCCGTTGGCGATCACCCGCTTCACCTTGTACGTCGCGCTGATGTCCTCGAGGGGATTCCCCTCGACCATGACGAGGTCCGCGAGCCTGCCTGCTTCCACGCTGCCACCCACGAGGGAAGACCTCGCGAACAAGAAGACGATGCTCGAGGACAACTCGCAACATTTGCGGACGCTCGTGATCTCCTGACAGACGAGAACAGGCGCGAGACGGCCCGATGCGTCACGAGATTGCCAGGCCGAGCGTTCGCAAGCGGGAGCGAGTTGGCGATCGTTCGGCGCCACACAAATCAAACTTCCTGCTGATCTAGACTCATCGTGGCCTCCGCGCCTGCCGCTGAGGCGACGGTGGTGCGAAAGGAGCGTCATGAGCAAAGGCAAGTGGTTCGTTGTCGGACTGGTTATCGTCGCGGTTTCTGCCGCTCCTGGCACGTCTGCACAGGAGCGTTCCTACGTCCGGCCGAGCACTGCGAGCGGAGATGGCCCGGCGTTCTCGGGCGCCGTCAAGGTCGGGAACACGCTCCATGTATCGGGAACCCTGGGGCGCGATGCCGACGGGAAGGTGCCGGACGACCCCAAGGCCGAGGCGCGGCTGCTGCTCGAGAGCTTCAAGAGCACCATGGCCGAGGCCGGCTTCACGATGGACGACCTCGTCGCGGTGACCGTCTATTGCTCCGACGTCGCACACTACGCCGCCTGGAACGAGGTCTACAAGACCTACTTCACAAAGGAGTTCCCGGCGCGCGCGTTCGTCGGCGCGGGCCCGCTGCTCTTTGACGCGCGCTTCGAGATGCAAGGGACCGCCGTCAAGCGCTGATCGGGTCGAAGGGACGGCCGAGCCAGCCGCAGGCCGCTCGGAATGTTATGCCCGTCGCTCCTTGGCGATCTCCTCCACGGCGCCGATGAAGCGGTCCAGCTTCTGGCCGTCGATCATGATCGAGTCCCAGGGTGCCGATCGCCATGCCCTCGGTCGTGTTGTTGGTGAGGGCGAGCTTGTTGCTCGAGCAACCGACGAAGCGGGCGAACCTCTCCCGCAAGCGATTCCGATAATCTTCGTTGGGGGTCTCCATTTAACCGGAGGAGTCCAGGTTGGCAGTTCTCCACGGGCGGTTCGCTGGAGAGCGCTCCAGGCTCGGCGGGTGCCCGCGCGCCTGCGGCTGCGAGGGCGGCACTGCCCGGGGCCGCTGGGTGGCGATGAGGTCCTGGTAGCGCACCGGGTCGTGGGCGACGGCGAGCTCGAGCACTCGGTAGAACACCATCCCGCGGCTGCGGGAGGTGCGGCGGTTGAAGCGGAACGCGAACTCATTCAGGTAGCTGGCCAGGTGCGCGTCGTTCACCGAGCCCTGGTGGGTACCCAGCAACCACCGCTTGGCTAGCGAGGCGACCCGGTGCACTGCGGGCAGTAGCTCGCCGGGATCCTCCCCGCGGGTTCGGGCGGCCCGCTGGCTGCGCCGGTCGTGGACGTAGCCGAGCTTCTCCAGCCCGCGGTAGCCCTGCCAGCCGTCGGTGACGACCCTCGCGCCCGGCTCGACGTGAGCCGTTACAAAGGCGTGCAACGAGGCGGCCGACGCATCGGTCAGCGGCAGCATCCGGCACCGTCCGAATCCTCTCGGCTCCCGGACCTCCACCGCGATCCCGGTCAAAACCTTCTTGCCTTTGGCCCGGCCGCCGCGCAGCCCCGCCTCCTCACCGCCGATGTAGGTCTCATCTACCTGTACCATCCCGGCCAGCCGGTCCCGGCCCGGGCGCACCAGCACCGACCTCAGCCGATGGAGCATCGCCCACGCGGTCTGGTAGGAGCCGATCTCCAGCGTCCGCTTCAGGCTCAGCGCCGAGATCCCGTCCTTGCCGGTGGCGAACAGCCAGCAGGCGGTGAACCAAACCGTTAGCGGCGTGCGCGTCCGGTCAAAGATCGTGCCCGCTGTCACCGACGTACGGCCGCCGCACCCTGAGCACATGAAGCGGCCGTCGCCCAGCCGCCAGCCCCCATCATGGCCGCAGTCCAAGCAGGCGAAGCTGGCGGGCCACCGCAGCCGCTCCAGGTAGTCCAGGCAGTCCGCATCGGTCCGGAACCAGGCCTGGAACTCGCCCACGGACCGCGGATAGTGCGTGCCAGCACGAGGCTGATCCACCGGCTCAGTTTACACCGGTTGAATGGATATCCCCGATCTTCGTTTTGGATGTAACGGGAGTAGCTCAGCCGGTCCGTGTCGTAGGCCTCGATGGCCGCGAACTGCGCCTTGACCACGCTGCGCGGCGAGGGGCCTCGTGTCCCCGAGTTCATGTACGCCAGATCGTGCGGAATCCAGGAACTGGTCGGCCACCCAGCGCCATTACGCCTCGTTTTCCGGTGGCTGGCCGACGCTGGGCAGGGGTGCCGGGGCGCTCAGAGCCTCGGTTGTGCCGGGAAGAGCGACGAGTGCGAGGCCGCGGCCGAGCTGGCTCATCAGCTGGCGGCGCGACGGGTTCAGTGCCGACATCAGTGTCTCCTCACTTTTCGGGGCCCGGTCGGGAAGGGAGGGACGGGTCAGAGCTGGCTCGCGCTCGGGGTGGCTCATCGTACCCCCTAGCACAGGTCTTCGCGAGCGTTTTCAGTCGGAGCCGACGGATCCCCGACCATCGCCGTTCCGCCGGGCCCCGACGCTACGGTAGCAGGGAATCCGGGGCGCCCCCGCTCAAACACGCTAGAGCGGGCAGCCGAGTTGTCGGGCGACGAAGGGCGCCAGCGCTTCGGCGGCCGTGGCATGCCCCGCGGCGTTCCAGTGGCCGTCGAGTGGGTAGTAAGCGGATCCGCCGCGCTTCTCGACCTCGGTGAGCGCGCGCGTCGGATCGATGAGCGGGATACCGAGCCGCCCGCTGATCACTCCCAGTCGCTCGATCACCGCGCCTCGTTGCCAGCGCGACCCCATGTTGTAGCGCTCGCTGGTCGCGGCCCAGGCGGCATCGCTCGCCTCGAAACGAGCCGGGACGTAGAGAATGCCGAAGCGCGCGCTTTCGGCGGCGGCGGCCGCGGCGAGTTTATCGAGGAGCGCCTCGGTGATCTTCCACATCGGCTCGACCTGTTGTGTGAACCGGGGAGGGCCGTACACCGAGTATTCGCGGGGTGGGTCGCGAGGCAGCGGCGCCACGAGGCCGAAGCCCTCCAGGAAGCGATGCAGCTTCGGATTGCCGCGCGCCGTCCGACGCGACAGAAGCCGAAGCGCCATCGAGCCTCGCCACGGCTGGAGTTGACGCGGCGCCTCGGCGTTCTTCGCCAAGGCGGGCGTGTCGACAAGGGCCAGCTCGCCGTCCCGAATGTCGAAGCGGGGCTTGGGTTGCGCCGCCATCCCGAAGGCCTGCGTGTTGAAGAACAGGTCGTTCGAGAAGAGCAGCAAGACGACCACGTCGGCGGAGTAGTGGCGGGAGCGTCCCACGAACTCGAGGTACTCCTGGTCGGTGCTGTAGCCGACGGTGCCCGCCGTCAGCACTTCGACGCGATCGGGGCGGCATGAAGCGAGGTGTCGCTCGAGCACGGCCCGGATGCTCTGCGGCTCCTCTACGTAGTAGCCCGCGGCGAAGGAGTCGCCGAGGAGAAGGACCCTGCTCACACCCGCCGGCTTCTCGAATCCCCGGAGCGGCCCACGTTGTCCATTGGCGTTGACCTCGATCGTGATCGAGAACTCCTCCCGCTCGAGCCGAGCCACCGCGCCCGGCACTTTGACCCAGCCGACCTCTGGATCGTGGCGGTAGAGCGGCTCCTCCGTCCGGACCTCGGGCGTGCGGCGTCTCCAGAACCGGGCAGCCAGCTCGACGGTGGCTGCGCAGAGCAGCAGCGTCGCGAGCAACAGCGAGATGTTCGGGAGTCGCTGCCGGCTCAAGTGCGGCTCGCCGTCAGCGTGATCTGCGGGCACGGGTCCACTTTCTATCCGCGCCTCAGCCGGCGCCAGCCAGCCCGCAGGATCGGCGGCAGCATCGTGGCGGCGTCCCAAGGGAGCCCCGCGCGGAAGAGCATGCGTGTCGCCACGAGGCGCTTCCGCACGCCGTCGGGGGGTGCCTCGAGCGCCGCCCGGATGGCGCCGCGCACGAGGTCTCGTCTGCCGAGCCTCGCGTAGAGACGCGCTCGCGTGAAGCTCATCTGCGCCCGATCGTCACTCGCCGGTATCTCCCGCGCCCGTTCGAGCATGGCGAGGCAACCGTCGGCGTCGCCGACGTCACATCGAAGCTGGGCCTCGAAGAGCAGCCGTTCGAAGCTCGCGTCGGCCTCCGCGAACCTCGTGACCTTCTCGAGCGCCCGCTCGGCTTGGCCGCGCCTCGCCAGCAGTCGAGCGTCGAGGCTCTCGAACAGCCAGTGGCCGCTCGCTTCGGCACGATGTAGCGCGAGAAGCTCTGCGGCGCTCCGATCGTCTCCGCGCGTCAACGCGCCTCCGGCGAGGGCGAGGTCGCACAGGACCCGGTCGCTGAGAGGGGGGCCGTCAGTCGTCAGCGTTGCCTCGCATTTGCCTGCGCCAGCCGCTCCATAGCTCGAGGTCGTGCTTCTCCAGCTCCTTCAGAGCGGCGAGACCCTCGGGGTCGGCGCGAAGCTCGGCTCGAGCATCACTGTTGGTCCGGGTGCCCCGACGAAAGCGCCGGGTCGAGACGTCTCGCCAACCGTAGCGCCGCATCTCGTGAAGGTCGCGGGCGAGTGCATCCAGGCTGAGGACCAGATCGAAACGCGCCAGCCGCTCTCGAGCGAGCGTCAGGTGGCCCTGTTCGACGCTCCGCTCGCTTGGCACGCCGCCGAGCATTCTGACCATCAGGTTGTGTCGACGGGAAGTTGGCTGGAGCTCGACGGCCGCCCTCACGAAGGCGGAGAAGCTTCGATGCTCGTCGTACCCGAGTGAGTAGGAATGACGGTACCCGCTCAGATAGCGGTCGAGCGGATCGCGAAGGATCGTGACGTAGACGATCTCCTCGCTGCGTGGCGGCGTCTCGCCGAGTCCGGTTTCGTTCGCGACGAACGTGTGCGGCCCAGCCGCCAAGAAGCGTAGCTGCGACTCCTCACTCCACTCCCAGAAACGGACCAGCTCCCCCGTAGGAAAGATCGGATTGCCATTCTTGTTCGGCACGAAGGGATCCGCGTTCTGTGTCGCCATCCTCACGAAGGTGGATCCCCCGCCTTTGGGGATGTGCAAGTAATAGATGACCTTCGACGCGGTCATATCCAGCCCGCTCAGCGCGCGCGACCGAGCGCGCCCAGCGCCTCTCGTGTGGTCACCGCCTCGTCTCCGAAGACCTCCCGGCGAATCGCGACCGCTTCCTCGAGCAGCAGAACCGCTTCGTCGACGCGGCCTGCGTCAGCAGCTGACCCAATCCGACGAGTGCGTAGGCGATGTGGGGATGCCGGGCGGGCAGCACGCCGCGACGGATCTCGAGCGCCTCCCGATAGAGCGCCTCGGCCGCTTCGTCAGCGCCCGCCTGGTCGAGGACCGATGCCAGGTTGTTCAGGTCCGTCGCGTAGAACGGGTGCTGCTCGCCAACAGTTTCGCGAAGCATCTTCCGCCCTTCTCGGAGCAGGCGCTCGGCACCCGCCAGCTCCTTCTTGGCCTGCAGGAGCAAGGCGAGGTTGTTGAGGCTCTGCGCGACGCGGATGTGACTCTCGCCGTACGCCCGGCGTCGCGTCTCCAGCGCTTCGCGGTAGAGGGTCTCTGCCTCGTCGAGGCGGCCGGTCGCTTGGAGCAGAAGACCCAGGTTGGAGAGGCTTTGCGCCGTGTCGGGGTGGGAGTTTCCCAACGCCTGGCGCCGAATCTCCAACGACTCCCGGAGGTGCGGCTCGGCGCCCGCGTGCTCTCCGCGGGAGTAGAGGATCAGCCCGAGATTGTTGAGGCTCACCGCCACGCGCGGATGCTCGGTACCATAGATCGATTTCCGGATCTCCAGAGAATCCCGCTGGTGCCGCTCCGCGTCTTCGAACCGACCTTGTCGGCTCAGCGCCGACGCCAGGTTGCTCAACGTGTCGGCGACCGCAGGGTGATCTTCGCCGAGCAGCTCGCGTCGCATGGCCGCCGCCTCCGCGAGCAGCGGCTCGGCTCCCGCGTAATCGCCGCGCCCGTAGAGGAGCATCCCGAGGTCGTTGAGGCCCGCCGCGACGTCGGAAGGCGCGTCCTCCTGAAGGCGGCTCAGCTCGAGAGCGCCGCGGAGCAGCGGCTCCGCCGCGTCGTAGTCCCCCTTGCGGTAGAGCGCCGTGCTCAAATGGTTCATGCCACGCGCCACGCGCGCGTCCTCCGGCCCCGCAATCTCCCGCTGGATCTCCAAAGCCAGGCGCAGGATCGCCTCGGCCTCGCCATACTCCCCCTGGTCGGCGCGGAGCAGGCCGAGGTGTGTGAGGCTCTCCGCGACGGCTCCCCCACGGGGATCCAGCTGCTCGCGAATCGAGAGCGCCCGCTCGAGCAGGGGAGACGAGCGATCGTAGAGGCCGAGGTTGCGGTACACCTGGCCCGTCACGTCGAGCAGCGCCGCCCGGACCTCGGGCTGGGTCGACAGACCGGAGTCGATTCGACTGACGCCCGCATCGAGAATCTCGCGAGCCGTGATGGTCTCGCCTCGCGCCCGTCCCGGGTCCGCGATCTCGAACAGCTCAACGAGCAGCTCGGAAACGCGTTCGGCCTTGTCGCGCTCACGGGCAATCCGGTTCGATTGGACGGCGGTCACGGCCGCGAATCCGACGAGCAGAGCCACGAACGCACTCGCGATCGAGAGTCCGAGCCGATGCCGGCGTACCGCCTTTCCTGCCCGGTACATGAAGCTCTCGCCGCGCGCCATCACGGGTCGCTGCGTGCGGTGGCGCTCGACGTCGTCGACCAGCTGGGCGGCCGATCGGTAGCGCCGCTCGGGCTCGTGACGCACGGCCATCATGCAGATCGTGTCGAGGTCGCCGGCGAGCCGGCGGGCCAGGCGATCCGGCGTGGTCGAGCGGGCTGCGGCGATCTCGTGTGGGGGGGGGGTTCACCGGGCTCGCGCACGGCGGCGCTGCGAGGTGGCGGCGGCAGCAGCTTGCGGGTCACGCGCTCCAGCTCGTCGAGGGAGCGCCCCCGATGCGGTAGGCGCGGCGTCCCGTGAGCAGCTCGTAGAGGACGAGTCCGAGGCCGTGAGTGTCGGTGGCCGTCGTAATGGGCTCGCCGGCCGCCTGCTCGGGAGCCGAGTACTCCGGCGTCAGCGGGCGCAGCCCCACCTCGGTCTCGGGTGTCTCGGTGTCGCCTTGCTGTCCGAGCAGCTTGGCGATCCCGAAGTCCAGCAGCTTCAGCGTCCCGTCGTCCGTGACGAGGATGTTGCTCGGCTTGATGTCCCGGTGAACGACGAGGTTGCGGTGAGCGTATTCGAGAGCCGAACCCATCGTCTGGAACAGCTCGAGCCGGGCGTCGAGGCCGAGCCGACGCTCGTCACAGTACTTCGTGATGGGGACGCCTGGCACGAACTCCATGGCCAGGAACGGCCGCCCATCGCTCGCCACGCCGCCGTCGAGCAGCTGCGCGATGTTCCGGTGCTTCAGCCGAGCGAGGATGCGCCGCTCGGCGGCGAAGCGACGCTGGGCACTGGTCGAGTCGAGGCCCCCGCGCATCAACTTCACGGCGACGCTTTGCTCGAATTGGCCGTCCACGCGCTCGGCCAGGTAGACGGCGCCCATTCCGCCGCGGCCAATCTCCTCGACGACGCGGTAGGGTCCGATCCGGGCGGGCGGTGGCAGGAGCGCCGTCGCGCCGGCAGCGTCGTCGACCTCGGTGGGGGCTGCGTCGTCAGGCTCGCCTGGCGCCATCACCCAACTGTACACGCGGCTTGCTTGACCCTGTCCGGCGTGGCCGCATAGCCTCCGCGCGGATGACCTCATTCAACTGGAGCTGGGCGACCGAACGCCCGCGAACGACCGTGGCGCTCGTCATGCTGCTGTCGAGCCTGGCGGTGTACCTCCCGTACCTGGGCGAGATGGACAAGATTCACCGCTACTGGGACGGACCGCCGTACATGTACATCGCAATGACGCTCTACGACGTTCCCGAAGATCACCCGTTCACGGGTCACGGGCTGCCGCGCAACTACTTTGCCAATCACCTCCCAGCGTATCCGATGCTGATTCGCGCGCTCACGCCCCTCAGCCTCGGCAGCTACCCGGCCGCGATGATTCTCGCGACACTGCTCAGCAGCGTGGCCGCAGCCGTGCTTTTCTACGAGGTGTTGAAGGCGTATGCGCTCGTCGTCTCACCGCTGTGGACGGCGATCCTGTTCAGCTTCGTGCCAGCGCGCTGGCTGATCTACCATTCCGTGGGGGCGACCGAGCCGCTCTTCCTCTGCTTCGTGTTCGCCGCCTTCCTGGTTCTCGAGCGGGGGCGCCCAGTGAGCGTGGTCACGTTCGTTGCGTTGGCATCGCTGACACGCTTCACCGGAGTTCTGCTGATTCCGATCTTCGCGCTCGTCTACGCTGAGCGTCGGCAGTGGCGTCGCTCGGCGATGATGGGCCTCGGGGGCCTCGGACTACTGAGTCTCTTTACGTTCTACCACTTCGTCTTCGGCGACTTTTTCGCCTATTTCAACTGGAACGCCGAGCATCAGTCGCGCATAATCGCGGCGCCGTTCGCGAAGTTCAGGGCCTACGCGGCCACGAATCAGTTCCTCAGCACCGAGCTTTTCATCTGGATGTTCGTCGCCTACGGTGCGGGCACGCTCGCCTTGTGGCGCCATCGAGCCGTCTTCATCTACGCCGCGGTCTACTTTCTCTTCTGTACGCTCATCAGCCACCGCGACCTGCCGCGCTACCTTTCGGTGGTCGCGCCGTTTTCGCTGCTCGTGGGCTTCGACCCGGTGTTGTCGCGGCCGGCGGTTCGCTGGGCGCTGCCGCTCGCCATGCTGCTCTCCTATGTGTACGCCTGGGGATACATTCCTTTCAACATGGTCGGCAAGGGCCCGTACGCGGAGCTTCTTCGGGCCCTGTCGGGGCCCTAGTCCCACCGACCAATAGTGGCTATCTCCACACGCGAAGTGCTCGGTCGCGTCGCCCTCGTTCTCGGGTCGCTGCTCGCGACGCTGCTGCTCGTGGAGCTCGGCCTTCGCTGGAGCGGCTACGAGCCGACCCCCTTCCCGAATGCTCGGCGCATCAAGGTTGCGGAGCGCACGCTGCTCCTCGACTGCTATCCGAGCGACCCGCGTGGTTACTTCGACATCGATCTGCGCGAGGCCGCGACGTACGGACACTACGAAGCCCTCGGAGTGCGCAGCCTCGAAAGGGCCCGCGGCTTTGCGCCGTTCTGCGTAGAGGCGCGCTACAACTCCGAGCGGTACCGCGACGCCGAGTTCGCCCCGCCCCGCGCGGGAGTGCAGCGGATCGCCGTGGTGGGTGACTCGTTCAGCGAGGGATGGGGCGTCAAGCAGCAGCACACCTATCCGCGGATCCTCGGACAGCTGCTCGACGAGGTGGAGCCGGGTGGCTTCGAGGTGCTCAACTACGGTCGTCGCGGGGAGGACCTGCCCAGCCTCTACCAGCACTTCGAAAAGGCTCTGGAGGGGCGGCCCGACCTCGTCATCTACGGCATGGTGCTGAACGACGCGGAGAAGAGCGCCTCCTTCCAGGAAGCGCACGCGTTCGTCAGCGACTGGATACTCATGAGCAGCCAAAGGCGCCGCCGCCGCTACAACGATCTCGGGCCGTTCGAGTCGCGCGGCCTGTTCCTGGCACACGAGTTGCTCGAAGGCACGCGGTTGCACCGCGAGACGACCCGCTGGTATCTCGAGATGTACGCGGACGAGAACCGCGAGGGGTGGCAGCGTACGCGCGAGCAGCTCGAGAGGATGAGGCGCGACGCGCAGGCCGGCAACGCCCGCCTGCTCGTGATCGTGTGGCCACTGCTCGTGGACCTCGACGGGGTGTATCCGTTCCGTCCGATCCATGACGCGATCCGCGGGGCGCTCGTCGAGGCGGACATCCGCTACCTGGATCTCCTGGACGTTCTGGAAGGGAGAGACCCGGATTCGTTGGCGGTGTTCCCGGTAGACCTCCATCCCAACGAGGTCGCGAACCGTCTTGTGGCCGAGAGCGTCGTTCCGGTGGTACGCGAGATACTGGCGGGCGAGTCGAACGGCTCATGAGCCGGCGGCTCGAGCGCGTCGCGGTCGCGAGCCTGCTCGCCGTCTTCTTCGGGCTCTCCCTGACGAGCATTCTGCACAAGACGCTCACCGCCGACGAGCCGTTCCACTATCGCTACGGCCGCCAGATACTCGGCCTGGACGCGGCGCGCTTCGACAACAGCAAGATGCCGGTCAGCGCCTGGAATGCGATTCCGTGCCGCCTCGGAGAAGTCCTGGGGGGGGGGTTCGACGGCGACGGCGATGGGCTCGGGCGGCTCCTTTGTCACCGCACCACGGCACGCCTGATGACGTCGCTCATCGCCCTGATCCTCGGTGTCTACGTCCATCGCTGGTCACGGCTGTTGTACGGCCCCGCCGCCGGCCTGCTGTCGCTCGCTCTGTTCGCATTCAGTCCCAACCTCATCGCCCACGGGCGCTTGGTCACGACCGATCTCTACGCTGCGACGGCCGCGACGGTCGCTGCCTATCACTTCTGGCGCTTCGTCGAGCTCGGGGGGGGCAGGCGCGGGCTGGCCAGCGCGGTCACGCTCGGCGCGGCTCAGCTCGCGAAGTACTCGACGATCTGGCTCTACCCCATCTTCCTTGCCACGCTCGCCGTCCGAGCCGCCGTCGTAGCGCGGGTCGGCGGCGTGAACCGGCTCGCCACGCTCGGCGATTGGAGGGCGTGGGCACGGGTCACGCCCGGCTTCCTGCTGGTGAGCGCACTGACGATCAACGTCGGCTTTCTCTGGGATCGCGTCCTCGTCCCTCTCGACGAGTACGCGTTCAAGACCGATCTCTTCCAATCGCTGCAGCGATTCGTGGGGCCTGTAGGGCGGCTTCCCGTCCCGCTGGCCTATCCCTACCTGGAGGGGCTCGACTGGGTCAAGGAGTCGGACGAATACGGCACCACGAGCGGCAACGCCTACCTGCTTGGCGAGGTGCGAGACAAGAGAGACCCGGGCCGCGCGTTCCCGGGCTACTTCTTCGTCGCCAGCCTCTTCAAAGTTCCCCTCGCCACCCAGGTCCTCTTCGCTTGGTCGCTGGTACTCCTCTTCAGGCAATTCAGCGCGCGGGCCTTCGTGCGGCGAGAGCTCTACCTGGTGATGCCGTGTGTCGTCTACGGGATCTACTTCAACTTCTTTCTCGAGTCGCAGCTCGGCATCCGTCTGTTCCTGGTCGTGTTCCCCTTTGCGCTCGTGCTGTGTGGAAGGGTGTTGGCTGAGCCCCCGAGCTTCGGTCGCGCGAGGCTCGCCGCCGTCTCCGGCCTGGCGGTGTGGGTCGTCGCGTCCGTGCTGTCGTACTTTCCGCACTACCTGTCCTATTTCAACGAGCTCGTCTGGGATCGCAAGATGGCGTACAAAGTGCTCGCCGACTCGAACCTCGCGTGGGGTCAGGACACGCTGTACCTTCGCGAGTATGTCCGTGAGCACCCCGACGTCGTGGTGCGTCCGCGCCAACCGATGGCGGGGCGCCTCGTCGTCGACGTCAACCAGCTGACGGGCGTGTTCCAGCGACGCCGTCTGGCGTGGCTGCGCGACAACTTCGAGCCGGTGGACCGGATCGCCGGGTCCTATCTGATCTTCGACGTCACTCCCGACGCGCTCGCTAGAGCGCTGGCGAAAGAGGACAGGCCGTGAGCCGCTGGATTGCACTCGGCCTGGCGTACCTCGTGACTCGCCTCTACCAGCTCACGCTGCTCCCGCTGTTCGTGGACGAGGCCGTCCACCTGCGCTGGACGGTGCGGCTGGTCGAGGAGGGGCGGCTGGATCGGATCCTGGTGGACGGAAAGCTCCTGAGCGTCGTGATGATGTCGGCGACGGTGCCTTGGGTGTCGGATCCCGCGTGGTGGGGCCGAGCCACGACCGTCGTCGTCGGCGCCGTGGGTCTGTGGACGACGCAGCGGATCGCGGTCCGTCTGTTCGGCGAGCGCATCGGTTGGGTGGCGGCCCTTCTCTACGTCATCTGCCCGTTCGCGCTCTTCTACAACCGCATGGCCCTGGCGGACGCCTACCTGTCGAGCTTCGCGGCGCTGGTTCTCTACTCGAGCTTCGCGTTTCAATCGGATCCCAGCCGGAAGAACGGCCTGTGGCTCGGGCTCGGCATGGCCGCGTGCGTTCTTTCCAAGATTCCGGGCCTGCTGACGCTCGGCCTTCCACCGCTCGTTCTGCTTCTGATGGGGAGGCCGAAGGGATGGGTCCGCGGCCTCGGCGTGGCATACGGTGTGTTCGTTGCGCTCGCAGGGCCGTTCGTCGCCCATTTCTTTTCCCGCACCGGGCAGCTCGGCATGAAAGCTTCGATTCCCGAGGGGGGCAAGGGTCGCCTGGCCTCGATCGCCTACAACCTCGGCCTGGTCTGGGAATGGCTGACGATCTACTGGGGGCCCACCCTTCTCGTGGTCGTCGCCGCTACGGGCGTGCTGGCACTGCTTCGGCGGCGGCGGCCCGAGCTCGTGCTGCTCGTCGCGTGCCTGGCTCCCGTCACATTGTTCGTGTTCGTGTCGTTCCACTGGTTCCCGCGCTACGTGCTTCTGTCCACGGTTCCTTTCTTGATCCTCGGCGCGCGCGGGCTCTGCCACTGCTACGACTGGATGGCCGAGCGCTTCGAGCGGATTCCGGCGACCAGGCACGTCGTCGCCGCTGCGCTCGCGGGGCTCGTGGTGTGGCCGGCCGTGCGTGTCGCGCAGCCGCTCTTCGTCGATCCCGTCGAGGCTCCGTTGCCCACCGTGGAGCGATTCCAATACGTCGACGGCTGGCCCTCCGGTTACGCGTGGATCGACGCGGCCGACACGCTGCGGCAACGGGCCCGGCAGAGCGATATCGGCGTTCGCGTGCTCGTCGAGCGCGCCGACCACCGCACCGCGCTCGCAGTGCTCTGGGGTTACCTGATGAACGACTCTCGCCTCGAGATCCTGCCGGTCGACCTGCGGCGGCAAGAGTTCCGCCATCTACTAGTCCGGAGCATGCACGAGCGCGAGACGTACGTCCTCGCCTCCGGAGCGCGACCGGACAAGATCGAGCCGATCCCGGAAGGGAACGGGTACGACCTGGAGCTCACGGATTCGTTCCACAAGCCCGATGGCCGGCTGGTTGGGAAGCTCTTCAAGGCGCTTCCCCCGGTCGTCACAGTCCGAACCGGCCCGTCGTGATGCCGTAGAGAACTCCTGCCGACAGCAGGGCGGAGTAGATCGGAGCGACCGACTCCACCGCCTGTGGCTCGTCGTCGCGGAACAGCATGAGCAAAACGAACGGAACGATGTAGTAGCGCGTCTCGATCAGCCGGGCCGGGACCAGCAGGGCCAACGCCAGGGGGTAGATGGCGTAGTACTGTCGCCGACGCAGCTTCGTGACGAGCAGCGTCGCCAGCCCAATCGCGATAGGGACGTAGAGCGCGTGCTTGAGGCCGGGGCTCGCGGCGACGATGCCCAGCAAATCGTTGCGGAGGAAGCCGTCGAACTGGTTGTACGGGTGGTCGCCTCGGAACGTCCAGAGGAACGCGGGGTAGCCGAGGGCGAGGACCGCGAGAATGGGCCATTCGGCGAGACGTCTGCGCTGCTGGAAGAGCCTGCTCAGCGCGCTCGGCAGGAATACCAGGGCCAGGGCACCCAGAGCGAAGAACACGTTGTCCGTGTGGAGTCCCAGGCGATGCGCGCCGCGCTCCTTCAGCACGACCGCGCCCTGGTTCATCCACACGAAGACGAGGAAGCCCGCGATGCCGGCCAGGCACGGCCACACCCGTTTCACGTAGCCGCCGAGCCTGGCTCTCCACTCGCGCCGGATACCGTCCTCGAGCAGGACGTAGAGGCAGATGAACGCCAGCCATGCCACGTTGTTCTGGCGGACGAGCAGGCTCGCGCAGCCGATCCATCCGGCCGTCCGGGTGCGCCCATGAAGCAGAGCCAGGAGCGATGTGAGGATCAGGAGCAGCGACAGCGAATCGGTGTAGGCGAGAAAGTGATAGGGAAGCAAGATGGGGAGGAAGTAGAAGTGGAGCGTGCGCGCCACACCCCGCTCGACGCCCAGCTTGCGGGCCGCAACGAAGAAGAAGGCCAACGAGAGTGCCCCGAACACCGTGTTGAGGTTGCGGGCGAGTGGCAACGTGCAGCCGCCGATCAGCCTGCCGACTCCGGCGACTACTGCGTGGTATCCGGGAATCGTCGTGAGCCTCTCGTAGACCTCGAGCTTCCCTTCGCAGAAGAGCATGATCTGACGCAGATGGTGTCGCTCGTCTCCGAAGCGCCGGACGCCGGCGATTTCCTGGTGGATGAGCACGGCGCTGACTATCACGACGAGAACGGCTCCGAGCCGAAGAGCCTGCTTCATGACAGCTGCATCCGGACGGCCGAGGTCAGCAGGTCGAGGAATTGGCGTTCACCCGTCTCCGAGAAGTGGCAGATATCACAGAAGAGGTCGATCCCGTCCAGGTCTCGCGTGTCGACGAAGACGAATCGACCCCGCTCCTCATCGATCACGCGATTGTGCGCTTCGATGCCCTTCGCGACGTTCTGGGGAATCCCCCAGATGTGGGTGGGGTCCCCAGGGTAGCGGCAGCTGTAGCCCAGCGTCTTCTGCTGCCATGCCCCGAACGAGTACTCGTCGGGATGATGAAACGCGAAGCGCGGGACCACGAGAGGGCTCCCCTCTCGCTCGGCCAGCTCGCTGATGCGCACCAGGTTGGCCCGGAACGAAGCGGCGGACTTCACGTCGCCCCCGTAGAACTTCCAGGCCTTTTGCGGTTCGTCGGGCGGCATCAGCTGCGCTCCGCTTCTCTCGAGTCCGAGCAGGGTCATGCCATAGCCGAAGAATGTGTTGCGAGCCAACCGCGAGCGCAGCGTGCCCCGGTCCCTGAAGAGCGTGTGGGCCATGCGGTAGAAGCCGTAGTGAGAGTAGTCGTCGCGGAAGAGACCGGGCGGCGCGTTGTTCGTGCGCACCTCGTTGATGCCGTGATAGAAGACGACGACATCGAAGCGGTAGCCCTCGCGAAGCAGCTGCTCGTACTTATAGAGCGAATCGAGCGAGGTGTGGGCTTTGAAAGCCACGTTGTGGAAACGGGCCTCGGGGACGCGCTCTCGCCACGTCTCTGGCCGTATCCGCATGATCACGGACCCGCCCAGTAGCAGGACGTTCTTGCCGGAGGGCGCGTAGTCCCGCAGCCCGTGATCGAGGCGCGGATAGAAGCGGTGCTCGCCCCGATGGAAAACCGGGAGCCTGGCGGCTCCGGCGACGCTGATGCGCCCTCCGATCTCGGCCACCGCGAGGCCCAGGAGGGTCGCCGCGCAAGCGAGCGCCAGCTCTTTCCAGTGACTCGCCACCCAACGCCGCGTGGAGCGCATCATGGGAGCGGTGCCACGCCTCCGCACGATGCGGCCGGCGACGTGAGCTGCGACGACGGCGGGGAGCGGGTCAAACGTGCGGCTCCCGTCAGCGAAGCGTCTCCCAGCGGGCCTTTAGCCCCGCCAAGGTCTCCAGCAGCTGCAGCGAGGCGGCCGTCGCCTGGCTCGTCGGCCTGGCGTCTGCCCCTTGCAGAATGTTCAGCAGGAACAGCAGCTTGTGCTGCAGGCTGACGACAGTCTCCCGAGCGACCGGTTCAGTCATCGAGACGCGCGGATCCAGCAGGACCCGGATCGGCCTCTGTGTCGAGTTGAGGTCGACCCTCAGCCGGATCGTGTAGGTGCCTGGAGCGACGAAGGGACCGAGTGGCTCGCTGGGCGTGCCGTGCCGCACCGCGGCAATTGAGAACTCGCCCGACGGCCAGGTCGGGTCGGTGGAGCCCCTCACCGGTACCCACGTACAGGACGTTCGGGTGGGAGGGCGAGACGGCGAGATCACCGACCGACCCGGTCGGTGCGTGATCGAAGATGGGACGCCAGGTGCGCCCGAAGTCGTTCGTCTCCCAGACGCCGCTGTTGTTGACGCCCACGTAGAAGACGCCGGGTTGGGTCGGAATCCCGCCGCCGCCGCTGCGGCTGGCGCGAAAGGGACCGATCAGGCGGTAGCGCAGTTGCTGATGGAGGGCGGGGTCGACGGGTTGCGCGTTCGCCGGGCTGGGGAGCGCCAGGATAATCAGGGCGATAGCGGGCGGGCAGCGTCTCAGCAAGGGACCTCCTGGAGTATGGGTGCGCTTATACATCATGCGCCGCCGACCGCAACCGCTAGAATCCGGAGTGGGGAAGCGAAGTCGATCGCCGCGCGTTCGTAGCGAGTGCGCGCAGACTCAGGAGGATCAATGACAGCGATCAGCGTCGTAGCCATTCTCGCCATCCTCGGCCCGCCCCGGACTGCCCAGGAGTCGGCTGGGATCCCCGAGCAGGTCGACGGAGATACGATCCGGAACTACGCGCGCATCGATGAGCGACTCGCTGCGGCGGGACAGCCGACGCTTGCGGCACTTCGCGGGTTGAAGCGGCTCGGCTTCAAGACCGTCGTCAATCTGCGACTACCGGGGGAGCTCGACGAGGACGAGGGCGCGATCGTCCGCGAAGCCGGGCTCGCCTACGTGTCGGTGCCGATCTCCTCCGGAGACTTCAGCTCGGCCGATGCAGATGCCGTGGCCACAGTGCTCGACGATGAGGCGGCCGCCCCCGTTCTGTTGCACTGTGGGTCGTCGAACCGCGTCGGCGGAGTGCTGGCCGTCCTCGAAGTGCGCCGCGGCCAGTCCACGGAAGACGCCGTGGCTTTCGGTAAGCGGGCCGGCCTCCGCAGCGACTCGATGATCGAGGCCGCCAAGCGAGTCATCGAAGCCGAACGGTAGCGGCGGAAGCGGTGGGGCCGTGTCTGTTACTATGTGACCTGGTCGAGCGCGAGCAAGCGATCCGAACGACTTTCTCCCCGCTCCCACCGGCGGCGGCTCGCGGCCCCGCTCAGTCGCCCGGGGCAAGCACGACCCGCTCCCCCTGGCCGACGGGGCGAAAGCGGGCGCGCAACTCGTCCGGCAGGAGCTGCCGGACTTCGGCCGGGTAGCCGATCGTCCAGAAGATGTCGAGCGTGTAAGTGTCGTAGTGCATCGGCAGCGCCAGACGCGGGCGCAACGCCTCGATCAGGCGTGCGCTGTTCTCGATCCAGGTATTGTGCTCGGTGACCGAGACGAGCAGCACGTCGATCTCCTTCAGGGCCAGCTGGCGCTGCTGCAGGATGCTGTCGCCAGGGTGGAGGATGCGGCGCCCGCCCAGCTCCACGACGTAGCCCGCGTCGTCGAGGCTCGCCTCGTCGTACACGGCTCCGAAGTGGTCGCCGTGGATCGCACGGATCGGGTGGACCGTCAGCCCCTTGAGGCGCAGCGTCTCGCCCGGCACCGCCACGATGCGTCGCTCCGCGGGGATGCCCAGCTCGTCGGCCACTGCCTGACACGAACGCGGCAGGACGAAGCGGCAGCGCGATTGCTTCAGCAGCACTTTGGTCGTCTCGCGAGCGAAGTGGTCTCCATGAGCGTGGCTGACGAATGAGTAGTCCAGCTCGGCGAGCTGCGCCGCCCGGATCGGCCGCTCGTAGCGAACGTCCATCGAGAACTCCTCGAGGAAGGGCTCTTCTTCGAGGACCAGATCGAAGCCGATCAGTGTGTCCTGCGAGCTCACCAGCCAGCCGGCGTTGCCGGTCCACCACAGCGAGATCCCGGGAACGGCCTCTGCGAGCTGTGGGGCGATCGGTGTGGAGGGAAGTCGCTGCACGGACGCAGCCAGTGCGCCGACCCCGATCAACAGCGCTACCCCGGCGCCCGCCGCGGAACGCCAAGATAGGCCTGGCCGCCGTGGAACTCGATTGCACACGCGGTAGGTATCTCGGGGGTATCCATTTAACCGGTGTAAACTGAGCCGGTGGATCAGCCTCGTGCTGGCACGCACTATCCGCGGTCCGTGGGCGAGTTCCAGGCCTGGTTCCGGACCGATGCGGACTGCCTGGACTACCTGGAGTGGCTGCGGTGGCCCGCCAGCTTCGCCTGCTTGGACTGCGGCCATGATGGGGGCTGGCGGCTGGGCGACGGTCGCTTCATGTGCTCAGGGTGCGGCGGCCGTACGTCGGTGACAGCGGGCACGATCTTTGACCGGACGCGCACGCCGCTAACGGTTTGGTTCACCGCCTGCTGGCTGTTCGCCACCGGCAAGGACGGGATCTCGGCGCTGAGCCTGAAGCGGACGCTGGAGATCGGCTCCTACCAGACCGCGTGGGCGATGCTCCATCGGCTGAGGTCGGTGCTGGTGCGCCCGGGCCGGGACCGGCTGGCCGGGATGGTACAGGTAGATGAGACCTACATCGGCGGTGAGGAGGCGGGGCTGCGCGGCGGCCGGGCCAAAGGCAAGAAGGTTTTGACCGGGATCGCGGTGGAGGTCCGGGAGCCGAGAGGATTCGGACGGTGCCGGATGCTGCCGCTGACCGATGCGTCGGCCGCCTCGTTGCACGCCTTTGTAACGGCTCACGTCGAGCCGGGCGCGAGGGTCGTCACCGACGGCTGGCAGGGCTACCGCGGGCTGGAGAAGCTCGGCTACGTCCACGACCGGCGCAGCCAGCGGGCCGCCCGAACCCGCGGGGAGGATCCCGGTGAGCTACTGCCCGCAGTGCACCGGGTCGCCTCGCTAGCCAAGCGGTGGTTGCTGGGTACCCACCAGGGCTCGGTGAACGACGCGCACCTGGCCAGCTACCTGAATGAGTTCGCGTTCCGCTTCAACCGCCGCACCTCCCGCAGCCGCGGGATGGTGTTCTACCGAGTGCTCGAGCTCGCCGTCGCCCACGACCCGGTGCGCTACCAGGACCTCATCGCCACCCAGCGGCCCCGGGCAGTGCCGCCCTCGCAGCCGCAGGCGCGCGGGCACCCGCCGAGCCTGGAGCGCTCTCCAGCGAACCGCCCGTGGAGAACTGCCAACCTGGACTCCTCCGGTTAAATGGAGACCCCCAAGGTATCTTATCTCCCGACCTCATGCGGCTTGGGTCCCTGTCGTTCCGGGGGCGAAGCAGCCATGCGTCTCGCAGCCTGGAGCAACCGATCGCTTCACCACGGCACTAGCGGTACGTGATGCCGCGATGCTCGATCCAGCCTCCCTTGCGCTTCTTGCCGGGATCGTGGTGTGTCCAGTGGAGGACTCCACCTAGGTGGTTCCACTCGTACTCGCCCCGGAACGAAATGCTGTCCCCGACCGATAAGGTCTCGATGCGGGGGGCGGTGTCGATGTTGTGGCTCACGAGCAGCGTGTGCCCCGACTCGAGTTCCACGATGAGTCGCTGGTGGCGGGCACCACGCAGATCGTCGGGCAGGATCCGGGCTACCTTTCCGGCGCCTTCAACGAAGACATCGGAGCGCCGTTCCCGATAGAGCGCCTGGATCGTCGTGTCGTCACCGACCCGGCTCCCAGGGGAGCAGGCGGGAACGATGCCGGCGATCGTGATCGCTACGACCCGCGCGAGCCAATCGCGACGAGAGTGCAGGCGCGGATGAGAGGGGGCGACGATCCGGGTGCTCGCCATCGGTGTCAGTCTGACCCATCTCAGGAAGGCCGCCGAGCACCGTTGGATCGACCCCGAGGCGACCTTCTTGACGCTAGACTCCGCTCTCTCGGGGACCGATGGATTCCAAGAAGCTCGTGCTCGCTGCCATGATGGTGTTCACGACCGTGGTCGTCATCGCTGCCGGCTTTGCGTCCTATCGGCACTGGAGCTGGCTCGAGGAACACCACCTGGCCGGCCTTGCCGCGCTTCAAACGTTCTTCATGGCCGTGTCGGTGGTCTTCGCCGCGGTCAACCTGCAGTCGGAGTGGTCGGAGCTCTCAGCGGGGGACGTCGTGAAGGGCTATTCGCTCGCGTTCGCGATCATTGTCGGGGGCTTGCTTCGCTGTTGGCGTCGCGCTCCTCGTGCTGGGCTGGTTGTGGACGTTCGGCACGGCTGGGCTGTACTTCCTGTTCACACGCCAACCGTTCGTCGCACTGGGGGTAGTTGGCTCTCATCTGGGCGGCTGCCCACGGGTGGTGGCGCCTAGCAGTCCGTGGTGAAAGTGCCCTTTGAGCGGGCCTTACGTGACAAGTGCATGTCTTAGTGTTCGTGCATGGCGATGGGCAAACATAAGAAACGTCAAGAGGCGTTGTGGGTGCCGACGAGCGATCTGCCGCGGAGCCCTGGGCATCCTTTCTATTCGCGTTTGAATAGAGCGCTGGAGTCCGAGGGCTTCGACAGATTCGTGGAATCGCGATGCCGCCGGTTCTATGCGGCGGTTCTGGGGCGTCCGAGCCTGGCCCCTGGACGCTACTTTCGGCTCTTGCTGGTGGGGTACTTCGAGGGCCTGGACTCCGAGCGTGGGATGGCGTGGCGTGCAGCGGACTCGCTTGGGGTGCGGAGCTTCCTGGGGCTTGGGTTGGAGGAGCGGGCCCCGGAACATTCGACGATCTCGCGGACCCGGCGGCTGATCGACTTGGAAACCCACCGTGACGTGTTCACCTGGATCCAAGAGCGCCTGGCGCAGACGGGTCTTCTGAGCGGAAAGACGATTGCGATCGACGCGACGACGCTGGAAGCGAACGCGGCGATGCGGAGCATCGTGCGTCGGGATACCGGAGAGACCTACCAGGAGTTCTTGAAGCGTCTGGCGAAGGCGTCTGGCATTCGCACGCCCTCTCGGCAAGCGCTGGCGCGGCTGGATCGGCGGCGCAAGAAGAAAGGCTCGAACGAGGAATGGAAGAGTCCGGCGGATCCGGACGCGAAGATCGCCAAAATGAAGGATGGTCGTACCCATCTGGCCCACAAAACCGAGCAGGCCGTGGACCTGACGACGGGGGCGATCGTGTCGGTGACGGTCCAGGGCGCGAACCAGGGCGACACGAGCACGCTGGGCAAGACGCTCAAGGACGCCGAGACTCAGATCGAGCGCGTTCAGAAGCGGACCCGTGCTTGCCATCCCGGAGGCCTGCAGGAAGTGGTTGGCGACAAGGGTTACCACTCCACTGCGGTTCTCCAGGAGTTGGACGCTGCGGGGCTGCGTGCGTACATATCCGAACCCGACCGTGGTCGTCGGCGATGGCGGGGCGACACCGAGAGCCGTGGCCTGGTGTACGCGAACCGTCGGCGAAGCGGCGGGGCACGAGGTCAGCGTCTGCACCGCCTCCGAGGAGAACGGGTGGAGCGACCCTTCGCTCATCTCTACCGAACCGGCCGCATGAGACGCACGCACCTTCGCGGTCACGAGAACATCCTCAAACGGGTGCTGGTCCACAGCGGTGCCTTCAATCTCGGGCTGCTGATGCGCCAGATCGTCGGAGTCGGGACGCCGAGGGGCCTGCAGGGCCGGCTCCATGACCTTCTGGCACAGCTCCTTCACCTCTGGAACCGCCTGACGGCCATCACAACGGCTCCTACCAACCACGAACAGCTCTCGCACAATGCCCGCCACTCAGCTCCGTCGCCCTCCATCGCCGCCTCGGAAGGGCTTTAACCACGGACTGCTAGGCCCCGCGGGGCGAGCCTGGGTCGTGGAGCGGGTACGGATGAAGTCAGGGGCGAAAGAATCACATAATACCAGACACGGCTCCCCTGACGGCTCCCCTGACGGCTCCCCTGACGGCTCCCCTGACGGCCTCGCCGACTGAACCATTGGACGCGTTGCTATAGTCCGGCGGATGTTCAGCTTCTCGAGGTCCTCGCGCTCGGCATTCGCGCTGGCCGCGTTCGCTATCGCGACGCCGCGTGTCGACGCTGCTGGGCCCAGGCCCGACGTTCTTCTGATCATCGTGGACGATCTGAACACGCGTCTCGGGGCGTATGGGGACGAGGCCGTGTCCACGCCGAATCTCGAGCGTCTGGCCCAGCGCGGCCGCCGCTTCGACCGCGCCTACAACCAGTTCCCCATCTGTAACCCGAGCCGGGCGTCGTTGATGTCCGGATGGCGCCCGAGCAAGACCGGCGTGTGGTCCAACCGGACACCCGCGGCCAGCAAGCTTGCCGGGGCGACGCTGCTACAGGATCACTTCCGGGCAAACGGCTACTCCACGGTGCGACTCGGCAAGATCTACCACCACGAGGAGGGCTTCGCATGGGACCTCGCCGAGTACTTCGAGTGGGCGCCCGGGAAGAAGCCGATCGAGAGCCTCGAGCCGCCCGAATGGAGTCAGGCCGGCTTCTTCGCCGCGAAGTGGGCGGCGACGGACAACCGAGACGAGGAGGAGCCTGACGGCCGTACCGCGCGGCGGGCGGCGGAGCTGATCGGGCAGCCGCGAGATCAGCCGCTCTTCATGGCGGTGGGCTTCATTCGCCCTCACGGGCCCTGGGTCGCGCCGAAGAGCTACTACGACATGTATCCCGAGGCGGGGATGCAGCTTCCGCCGACGATCGAGGGCGACCTCGACGACGTGCCCAAGATCGCGATGAACCGCGGCTCCGAGCCGGTGATTCCCGACGACAAACGACGCATGGCGATCGCCGCGTACTCGGCCTGCGTCAGCTTCGTGGACGCCCAGCTCGGAGTGATCCTCGATGCGCTCGATCGAGGCGGCGGGTGGGAGGACACGGTCGTCGTGGTGGTTGGCGACAACGGGATCCATCGGGGTGAGCACGGCATCTGGAAGAAGAACAGCCTCTTCGAAGTGTCCAGCCGGGTTCCGCTGTTCGTCGCCGCTCCCGGGATGCGGGAGCCCGGCGCCCCGACGGATTCGCTCGTCGAGCTCGTGGACATCTATCCGACGCTGATCGACCTCGCGGACTTGTCCGCAGTCGACGGGCTCGACGGCACGTCACTCGTTCCCCTGCTGGTCGACCCGAGTCAGACCGTGAAGACGGCCGCTTTCACCTACTCGGAACGTGGCGGAGACAGGCTGGCTACAAGTGTGCGGACCCGGCGCTATCGCTACACGCATTGGCCGAGCGGCGAGGCAGAGCTCTACGATCACGACGTCGATCCGCAAGAGCATTCGAATCTCGCCGCTGATCCCGACTACTCGAGCGTCGTCGAAGAGCTTCGGGCGCTGATTCAGTAGCAGCGTCCCCGGGCCCCCTGGTTAGCGAGGCGCCCCCGACTCAGAGCGTGGCGAGCGCTGCAGTGAGCCCGCCTGCGAATACCACAAGAACGACGACGCAGCCGGATGAGCTCGATGCGGCGGTGATGCCGTGCGAAGACGCGTACTCCTCAACCGCCTCCTTGGCCTCCTTCAGCCCGGCGCCCGTCTCCTCACGCACCCGCTTGATGGCTGCGATCTTCTGACCGCTGCGCAGCAACCCGTCGACGGATTGCCGCGCGCCGTCGCTGAGCTGATCCAGGTTCAATCGCGACCTCCCCCTGAGCCCGTGGCCCCCGAGGCGCTCGTCCGCCCCTGGCGGATGCATTCTAGGGGTGGCCCGGGGGGGGGCCGGCCCCAAACAGCGATTCAGTCGCGAGCGACCGCTTCAGCGCCTCTCGGGCCGCTCGCACGCCATACGCTCGAAGCCCAGTCGGCCAGCGACTCGACACCGATGTTGATGTAGGGCAGCACGATCAGCGTTAGGAAGGTCGAGCTCATCAGGCCGCCCATCACGGTGCGGGCGAGGGGATAGTAGTAGGCCCAGCCGCCGACGCCGGCGCTTCCGAGGGTCAGCGGCACGAGACCGAGTATCGTCGTGGAGGCGGTCATCAGGATCGGCCGCAACCTGTCGCGACCGGCGCGGATCGCCGCGTCCTCGCGCGACATCCCCTCGCGCCGGTAGTGGTTGACGCGATCGAGCAGTACGATGCCGTTGTTGACGACGATCCCCATGAGGATGAGCACGCCCATGTTGGCCATCAGATTGAAGGGCGTGCCGGTCAGCGTCAGGAACCACGTGGCCCTGATCAGTGAGAACGGAATGGCGAACAAGATGGCGAACGGCTGGGCCAGCGACTCGAAGAGCGACGCCATCAGGACGTAGACGAGGAACAGCGCGAGCAGAAAGTTGAGCGCCATCTGCTGGCCCTGCTCCTCCTCCTGCTCGATGCGCCGATTCCACGACCAGCTGATGCCCTGCGGCAGGCCGACGCCGTCCATCATCTCGGTGATCTTCTCTTTCGTATCGCCGAACTCTCCCTCCCCTTCGAACGCCGCGCTCACATGGGCGCGGATCTTGCGGTTCTCACGCTCGGTCGACTGCGCCTGCGGCACCACCTCGAACTCGGCCACCTCGGCGAGCTGGACCTGGCGACCGTCCTCGGCCGCGCCGACGTTCAGAGCGCGCAAGTCCTCCAGGCTCTCGAGATCGTTGCCGAAGAGCTTCACCGCGAAGAACGTCGTGGAGTCCGAGTCTTCGTCTTCGTCCTCGAAGCGCGCTTTGACGCCGGGGATGATCGGGAGCCGCTCGCGAATCGTCTTGCGCAGCTCCTTCAGCTCGCGGTCACCGAGGCTCTCGTCGTTCAGCACGAGCGTCGTCTCGGCGCGATTCTCCTGGTAGAAGGAGTAGAGGTCGCGCACCTTGAACTCGTCCTTGTGCTCCCAGAGGAAGCGCTCCATCTGGTCGACGACCCGGAGCGCGCCCGACTTGTACGTGAAGTCCGCGAACTCGTAGCGCAGGAAGAGTCGGCGATTGATCGAGCCGGAGAACGTGTTGGCCTCGATCCATCCCGCCGCAAAGGGAACGAAGCCGCCGACGAAGCACACCGTGACGATCGCGAAAGTCCACGCCTTGTGGCGGAAGGTCCAGCCGAGTACGGATGCGTAGCGATCCTCGAGCCACGACAGACCGCCTGCGGCGTCGGTCGCTCCCCGGCGACGTAGGACCCGCACCGCCACCAGTGGGATCAGTAAGAGGGACACTACGAGGCTGGCGACGAGCGACACTGCGATGGCGAAGCCCGCTTCACCCAGGAAGATCGTGAGATCGTCCTTGCCACCGAGCACGAGCGGCAGAAAGACGATCACGCTGGTGAGTGTCGATGCCGTGATGGCGACGGCCACCTCGCTCGCGCCCAGATGGGCCGATCGTTTCGTGTCCGGCTCGACGCGGTGCTTGCGGTCGATCGATTCGAGTACGACGATCGCGTTGTCGACCAGCATCCCGACGCCGAGCATCAGCCCCATCATCGAGAGCACGTTCAGGTTGCGTCCGGAGAAGTACATCACCCCGGTCGTCGCCAGCAGCGAGATCGGCACCGACGCTGCGACGATCAGCGTCGAGTCCCAGCGACGCAGGAAGATGAAAAGGACGCCGATGGCCAGCAGGCCCCCGATCAGGCCGGCCTGCGAGAGGTCTTCGAGGCCGGCGCGGATCTCGCGCGCCTGGTCTTCCCACACGAACAGGTTGATCCCCTTCAGGAGCGGGTCGTTCGCGATCTCTTCGTTGAGGACTCGTCCCACGGCCTCCACGGTCGCGACGGTGTTCGCCGTCGACTCTTTGAAGATGTTGAGGCCGACCGCCTTCTCGAGGTTCAGGTGCCGCGCGTGGGCGATCGGAGGCTCCTCGTAGCTGATATCGGCGATGTCGCCGAGCCGCAGGCCCCGCTCGTCGATCACGAGCTGACCGATCTCGTCCATGCCGTCCAGAGAGCCCATCGCTCGCGCCGAGTAGCGCATGCCATCTTCGCTGATGCGACCGAGGGAGATGCTGCTATTGATGCCGCGCAGCTTCGCGATGAGCGCCCCCACGTCGACCCTATGTGCCTTGATCTTGTCGATGCGGAGATCGATGAAGATCTCGCGAGGATCGACGCCGTCCAGGGTCACACGCGCGACGCCGGGAACGCTGCGCAGTCGGTTCAGCACCCGGCTCTCGATCAGGTCGTAGTTCGACGCGAGATCCACTCCCGGCGCGGAGATGCGGCTCTGGACCACGGGGATGTCGCTCGTGTTGAACGAGTAGACCTGGATGTCCCGGATCTCGTCGGGCAGCGAAGGCTTCACCTGATCGACCTTCTCGCGCACCAGCATGCGCAGCACGTCGAGGTCGAGGCCCCAGTCGAACTCCATCTGGACCATGCACTGGTCCGCGTCGGAGCTGGAGCGCATCGTCTTGAGGTCCGGAAGCGTCGCGAGCGCCTCCTCGAGGGGGCGCGCCACCGTCTTCTCGATCTGCGTCGGATTCGAGTTGGGGTAGGGGACGACGATCGCTACGAACGGAATCGAGAGCCTGGGGTAGAACTCGAGCGGCAACCTGAAGACGCTGATCGTACCCACCGCGAGGATGGAAACGAGCAGCATCAGCGTGGACACGGGGCGGCTGACGGCGAGCCTGGGGAGCGACATGGTCTACTCCGTGACCGGCACGGCCTGGAAGCCCACCTGGGCCGGCTCGCCGCCCGCCGTCGCGTCGGATGCGTGTTCCTCCCGCGCGTCCGACGAAGCCGGATCGGGCCGGCGGTCGAGCAGCTGGTACACGACCGGGATGACGACGAGCGTCAGCAGCGTGGCCATCAAGAGGCCGCCGATGACGGTGATCGCCAGCGGCGCACGCAACTCGGCGCCTTCGCCGATACCGAGCGCCATGGGAAGCAGGCCGAGCGCCGTGGTCCCCGTCGTCATCAGGATGGGTCTCAAGCGGCGCTTGCCCGCCTGCACCAGCGCCTCGCGGCGGGCGAGGCCCTCGGCGCGCAACTGGTTCACCGTGTCGACGAGAACGATCGCGTTGTTCACGACAATGCCGCCGAGCATCACGAGCCCGATCAGCACGACCACATTGATGGACTCCCCGGCGAGCACCAGGGCGAAGATGGCGCCGATGGCGCCGAGCGGTACGGTGAAGAGGATGACGAACGGGTGGAGCAGCGACTCGAACTGCGACGCCATCACGAGATAGACGAGGAAGAGCGCCAGACCCAGCGCGAAGAGCAGCGACGAGAAGGAACGCTGACGTTCCTCCTCCTGGCCCGATAGGCTGGCGACGACGCTGGGAGGGTAGCTGTATTCGGCCAGAATCTGGCGAATGGCGGCGGCGGCCTCGCTCAAGTCGACGCCCTGCAGGTTCGCGCTGACCACCGCCGAGCGCTTCTGTCCGATGCGACGGATCTCGCTCGGGCCCAGCTCGCGGACGATCTTCGCAACGGAGGAGAGGTAGATCGGTGTGCCATCCTTCTGGGCGACGATAACGCGCTCGACCTCCTCGGTCCGGACGTCTTCACCGCGGGAGGAGCGGACCAGGACGTCGATCTCCCGGTCTCCCTCGTTGAAGCGTGTCGCCACCTCGCCGCGCACCTTCTGCTTGACGATCTGCGAGACCTGAGTGATGTCCAGGCCGAAGTGAGACAGCGCCGTGCGGTCGAACTGCACCTGCAGCTCCGGGTTGCCGAGCTCCGCCGACGAGCGAACGTCGACGAGACCCGGGACCTCCTGCAGAAGATCGCGCAGGTCGGTGGCCACCTCGTTCAGCGCATCGCTGCGCTCGCCGTACACCTCGACCTCGATCGGCGTCCGGAACGAGAAGTAGCTGGGTCGCTCGAACTTCACCCGCGCCTGGGGGATCTCGGCGAGCTTCTCGCGCAGCAGCGCGATCGTGGCCGTTTCTGCTCGAGGTGGGGCGCTCGAAGCCATCCGGACGTCGATGCGCCCGACGTTCTCCCCCTCGGTGCCAGTCGAGGCGAGCGAGAGGCCGGCGCCGCCGATGATCGCCGAGTACGACTCCACGTTGTCGTCCTCAGCCAGGACCTGTTGAGCGGCGAGAAGTGTCCGGTCCGTTACAGGCAATGGCGTCCCCTCGGGCAGCTCGATCTTGTAGCTGAACTCTCCCTGCGACAGGCTCGGAATGAGATCCAGTCCGAGACCCGAGCCTGCGAGGATCGGCGCCACGAACAGAGTCGTGGCGACTCCCAGGACGGTCCATGGGCGACCCAGGGCGCCCGCGAGGACCGCGGGGTAGCGGTGCAGTACGCGCGCGAGGCCCGCGTCGAACGGACGCGCGATGGGGTAGAGCAGCAGCTCCAAAGCCCTGCCGAGCCAGGCGAACGCGAGACGCAGCATCCGCACCGTGAACGAAGGGCCAATGTGGAAGACAGCGCGGCGTACCTTCTGCCAGCGCGTGAGGCTCGTGGGTGCCGAGGCGGCCCTGGCGCGTAGGGATGTGGCGACCCGCGAGCTACGACCACGCGCCGCGATCATCGGGATCAGCGTCAGCGCCACCGCGAGAGACGCTAGCAGCGAGAGCGAGACCGTGATGGCTTGATCGCGGAACAGCTGCGCCGCGATGCCTTCCACGAACACCACGGGCAGGAACACCGCAACCGTCGTCAGGGTCGAAGCGATGACGGCCTGACCGACTTCCGAGGCGCCTCGCGTGGACGCGGTCATCCCGTCGTCGCCCGATTCCCTGCGGCGGAATATCGCCTCGAGGACGACGATCGCGTTGTCCACCAGCATGCCGACCCCGAGCGCCAGCCCCCCCATCGACATCACGTTGAGCGAGACGCCCATGCGATACATCAGGAAGAACGTCGCGACGATCGATACGGGGATGGAGATGCCGACGATGAAGGTGCTGAACGCGTCCTTCAGGAAGAGGTAGAGGACCAGCATCGCCAGCAGGCCGCCGAGGACCGCGTTGCCGAGGACCTCGTCGATGGCGCTTTGGATGAAGCGCGACTGATCGACTCCGGCGCTGACCGCGATGCCGTCCGGCACTTCGCGTCGCAGCGCCTCCAGGCGATCCCTCACGGACTGCGCGACCCGGACCGTATTGGCGTCGCCTTCCTTGTATATGGCGAGCTCCACCGCCTCCTGAGCTTCGAAGCGGGTGATCACCTCGCGTAGCTTGTGTCCGCGCTCGACGGTGGCGACGTCGGCCATGCGGACGAGCCGCCCGTCTTTCTCCGAGACGATGGTTCGCAAGATGTCGTCGAGGCTCTGGAACTCGTTGTTGGCTCGGACGAGGTAGCGTGCCTCCTCCTCATAGAGGCTGCCGGCCGCCTGGTTCACGTTCTCGCGCGCCAGCACCTCCCGAATGTCCTGCGGAGCGAGGCCCACCAGAGCGAGCTTGGCCTCATCGACGTGGACCTGGATCTCCTCCTCGTAGCCGCCGTTGACCTTGACGGCCGCCACTCCATCGAGGGACTCCAGGTCCTTTTTGATCAGCTCTTCGCCGACGTAGCGCAGCTTGTACAGGCTCGCATCCGGCCCCTCGCCATCGGCGTTCAGGTAGAGGCGCATGACCGGGTCGTTGGAGGGGTCGAAGCGCAGGATCGTCGGTTTCTCGGAGTCCTCGGGGAGGATGACCAGGTCGACCTTTTGTCGCACGTCGAGGGCCGCGAGCGCCATCTCGCGTCCCCACTCGAACTCGAGCGTGACCTGCGAAAGGCCGGGGCGGGAGCGCGAAGTGATCTGTCCAACGCCCGACAGCACTCCGACGGCCTCTTCGAGGCGCCGTGTGACGAGGCTCTCGACCTCGGCCGGGGCCGCGCCGGGGAAGCGCGTCTCCACCGTGAGGGACGGGTAGGAGAGCTCGGGCAGGAGATTGATCGGAAGGCGTTGAAACGCCACCAGCCCGAAGAGGACGACTGCCACGGTAAACATCGAGACCGTGACCGGCCGCCGGACGCTCAGCTCGATTGAACGCAAAACTCCTCCTTGGGGATGTGAAGTCTCACCTGACACTACGAATCAACGCCCCCGGCAGTTCGTCCGACAACGATCTTTGCCCGAGCTTCTCTTGGTAGGTGGCGATATGAGCGCGCAGCGGTCGGAACGTCCGTTCAGCCCGAGCGAGAGGTGCCGCGTAGAGTGGGCCTCTTTGATGAATGTGATACCAGGGGCAGCAGTGGCTAACCGATGCCCCTGGTCAGCGTGGCCCACCTCGTAGCGGTGCCCGAGCGACCCCCCCCGGGGCGACCCTAGGAGTCTGCGCGGCAGTAGTTCAGCCCGGGTGTGTCATCGTGCCTTGTGACCCGAGAGATCATCTTGCCTGGGTTAAACGGCAGTAGTGGGCTCGCGGACGAGTGCTCGCGATGTACCGCGCCCGGTTTCTTGGACACCAGTTTGACGATCTCGGGTTCGTTTGGCAGACGATCCCGAAAACGACGCACGAGGATGCCCCAGGATCGACGCGGCGGGGTGAGTCCATACCTGGGGTAGCCCCTCTTTGATGACCTCGAGGTTCACGCGGCCTTCCCCTGGCCGTGCTGGTCGCGGGCCTCGCGCGGGGTGAGGAATCCCAGCTTCTCGACGCGCCACTGCTGGTTGTAGCGCTTGACGAAGGCAGCCACGGCCTGGCGCACCTCCTCGAGGGTGTGGAAGACGCGGCCATGAATGATCTGTTCCTTGAGAGTCCGGATGAAACGCTCGGCCACTCCGTTGGTCTGCGGCTGTTCGACGAAGGCGAAGCTGGGCGTGATGCCCCAGAAACGCAGCTGGTTGAGGAAGTGGTCCGAGAGGTACTGCGTCCCGTGGTCCATGCGCAGCTCGAGGCCACGAGCCACACCCGCCTCGACCGAGCCGAAGAGCTGCGTCAGCCCCATGGCGATGGGCTGGAGGGCCTCGTAGCGCGTCCCCTTCTTGCACACGTGGTAACCGACGCACTCGCTGTTGAAGTGCTCGACGCCGACGAAGATCCAGCCCCAGCCGTCCTTTGCCGTGAGAACTCTCGCCCCGTCCGTCCCCCACATCAGGTTGGGCGCATCGGTTGTGATCGTCCCCTCGTGGAGCAGCCCCTCGCCCTGGCGTACCCGACGCGGCGACAGCAGGTGGTGCTCACGCATGATCCGCAGCACCCGCTTGCGCGACACGCGCACCTGGCGCAGCACCTTGAGCCGCGCCCAGACCTTGCGATGTCCTTCTCCTACGAACGGCGAGGCCGCCAGGTCCTCTCGGATCAGCCGCAACAGCTCCTCGTCAGACACCTTGGGCTTGGGACCACGTCGGCCAGCGCGGACCATCTCGGGAGCCGCCTCGCCGAGCTGGGAGTAGTAGCTCGAGCGGGCCAGCTTCCACACCCGGCACACCCGCTCCACCCCGTAGGCCCGGCCTGTCGCAGGGGAGATCGCCGCACTCATCGCCGCGACCTCCCGAAGGCCAAAGGGCGGGCCGCCCCGATCTTCTTCCGCAACAGCTCGTTCTCCATGCTGAGCTCGCCCACCCGCTTGACCGCCGCGTCCAGCTCCACCTTCAGCGGGTCGCCATTACGCTCCCGCAGCGACTCGTCGATCCCGGCCATGGCTTGATCACGCCAGCGCTGCAGCCGGTGCATCTCCACGGACAGCTCACGAGACAGCGCTTCGAGTGACTCCCCGCGCAGCAGCCGCAGTGCGACCTCCCGCTTGCGCGCCACGCTCCAACGCTGCCCGGGACCCAAGGCGCCCACCACCGCGCCGCCGGTGGGCGAAACTCCGGTCGCCCTCCGGGCTCCCTCCGTCTCGCCCACCCCCTTCTTCCTCTCAGACCTCTTGCGCCTGACCTGCTTCATCGATCGAGTCTCCTTGAACAAGATGACTTTCCCTAGTTTCGTGTCCAAGAAAACCGGGTCCGCTTTAACGAGTGCTCGCGAGGGAGGACGGGCGGATCCAAGGCCGGGTGGTGGTCATACCCAGACCATCTTCTGATTGAGTCTCCTGAGGTTGAGCGCCAAGCAAACGAGATCCCACTCGGCGCTGGTTTTCTCAAGCCCTCGAAGGCTGAAGGATTGGAAACCAAGCACAGCCTTGATCCATCCGAATGGCGGTTCGCCGAGTTTGCGCCGCTTGTACCACTTGCGACCACGTTTCGTCTTGAGCTTCGCCTTCATGCGGAGCGTCGCTTCGAGCTTCGAATTCGACGTTGGTGGAGAGTCTTTCTTTTCTCTCCCCAGAGCCACGAAACCGTCGATTCCGGTACGTTCCAAGTGCAGTAGGTTCTTTTCGGAACGGTAGCCGGCATCGGCCAGGGCACGCTTGGGCTTCTCACCGGTGTTGGCTTGAGCCGTTTTCAGCATCGGCTCGAGCTGACCGACATCCGCAGCGTTGTTGGTCAACCCGGTCGCAACGATCAGCTGCGATTTCTCGTCGACGGCGGCTTGGGCATTGAAGCACTGCTGGTAGCCACTCGAATCCTTCATGATGCGGCTTTCGGGATCGGTGAAGTTGTCCTGCTTCTTGTCCGGAGGTACGCCAAATCTCCTTTTGAACTTTGACCCTCGCTTCGATTCCTTGTCATCCCCTGGCCGACGTCCGGCCTGCTGATCTTCTTCCTTCTGACGGGCCTCCAGACGTGCCTTCGCTGCTTGGATTTTCTTGAGCCGTGAATCTCGGCGCGCCAGCTCTTCTGGCAGTTCGTCGCCACGAAAATCAGGACCAAACTCGACGTCTTCCGCAGCATCTTCTTGTTTCGCAAGAGCGGTGATAGCCCGAATCTCTCGACGGAGCTGTTTCTCCGTTTTCTTCATACGCTCGTAGCTCATCGCCTTGTGCTTGCTGGCATTCGCCTTGACCTTCGTTCCATCCAGAATCAACGTCCCAAGCTTGACCAAACCCACTTCTTGAGCCAGACGCACGACTTGGACGAATACAGATCGAAACTGGGACAAATGGTCACAACGGAAATCACTGATCGTCCGGTGTGCCGGGAAATTGCCTCCGCTCAAATAACGGTATGCGACATCCTCTTCCAGCTTCTTCGCGATCCCACGAGACGAAAACGTCCCTGTCGCATAGCCGTAGATCAGAACCTTCAGCATCATTCGAGGATCGAATCGTCGGTTCCGACGTCCATCGCCCTCGTAGCGCTCGTAGAAAGCACGCACATCCATCGCCTCCACCGTATCCGAGATGAAAAACGAAAGATGACCCTCCGGAAGCCAGTCTCGTGGATTCGACGGAAACAAACTCGATCGGTCAGGACTGTACGGACGGAAACTCGTTCCCATAACTTCAAAAACGCTCATTCACCCGATTTCGTTCCTGCCGCGCAGACTCCTAGCCCTCCGGCAGGATTCCGAGCCGAGCGTAGACGGGCAGTACCTGGGCGCGCAGCGCCGGGAAGGCTCGCCAATACGCCACGATGGCGAGCAGTGCAAAGCATGCCCCGAGAGTGACGGTCAGGCTCGCGCCGAGCCGCGCGGCGGAGTAGCCGGCCAGGAGGCTCCCCAGGGGAATCGTCCCCAGGAAGGACATCGTGTAGAGGCTCATCACTCTGCCGCGCTTGTCGTTCTCGACGATCGTCTGGAGAACCGTGTTGGTGGACGCGAGCATGACCAGGAGCCCTGCCCCCGTGACGAAGAGCAACGCCAAGGCCGGCAAGGTGCGATCCAATGCCCCGAGCACGACCAGGCTGGCCGCGAAGGTGGTGGCCGCACACGCGATGACTCGGCCGAGGCCGCGCACGCTGCGACGCCCAGCGAGATAGAGGGCGCCGACCAGGGCGCCGAGACCGGTCGCCGGGACGAGGAAGCCGAGCGTATCCGGGCCACCGCCGAACACATCGCGCGCGAAGATCGGCAGCAGGACGTTGAACGGGATTCCGAAGAAGCTGACGACGGCCACCAGCGACAGGAGGGCGCGGATCGGTTGAGAGCGCCAGGCGTACGAGACCCCCTCGCGCAGCACCGCGAGCATCGGCTGGGACGAGGCGGCCTGCGGTCGGCGCGCGACGTCCATCATCAGAAGCGCCGCAATCACCGTGGAGAAGCTGACCGCGTTGAGCACGAACACGCCGCCCTCGCCGATCTTGCTGATCAGCAGACCTGCGGCAGCGGGCCCGACCAGGCGCGACGCGTTGAACGTCGACGAGTTCAAGGCGATGGCGTTGGGCAGGTCGGCGCGATCCTCGACCAGCTCGACGAAGAAGCTCTGACGCGTCGGGATCTCGATGCCCTGCAGCAACGCGAGACAGACGCTCAGCGCGATGACGTGCCAGACGGTCACGCTGCCGGTGAGCACCAGGACGGCGAGCAGCGTCGCCTGGATCATCATGCCGGTCTGGCACGCGATGAGGATGCGCTGACGGTCGAAGCGATCGGCCCATACGCCGGCCACGGGTGTGGAGAGCAGACTGGGGAACTGCGAGGAGAACCCGACCACGCCGAGTAGAAGCGGCGACTGGGTCAGCCGATAGACGAGCCAGCCCACCGCGACCTGCTGCGCCCAACTGCCCGAGAGCGAGAGCAACTGGCCCAGCAGGAAGAGCCGAAAATTGCGGGAGCGCAGCGTTCGAAAGCTGTGTCTGAAGCGCTCCCTGACGGCGTGCACTCTTCCATCTTAAGGGCTCGTTGGTGGGGTCCGGCGGTTCGCGCTCCCCGCTATACGCTGAACAGGCCGAGCGACTTGCCGGGGGAGTGACCCGGGAACACACGCTTCAGATCCGGGGCGCCAGAGTGAGCGGTGAGAACTTCGCCGACGAGGTCGCGGTAGTCGGTGGTGATCGCCAGGTCACGGCCCTGGTACAGCTGTTCGGGCTCGATGCCCGGCCAGTCGCCGAACACGCGCCCGCCCCGCACCCCGCCCCCCATCACGAGGGAGACGCTGCCGTGCCCATGATCGGTGCCGCGGTTGCCGTTCTCGCGCGCCGTGCGCCCGAACTCGGTCATCGTCAGGACGACGACCTGCTCCATCCGGTCGCCCAGGTCCCGCGCGAAGGCGGAGAGGGCGCCGCCGAGGTTCCGCAACTGGTTCGCGAGCGCCCCCTCCGCGCCTCCCTCGTTGGCGTGGTGATCCCAGCTGCCGACGGGGACGAAAGCGACCTCGAGACCGACGTCCGCCTTGACCAGCCGTGCGACGTCCTGGAGCGCGCGGCCCTGGCGCGGCCCTGGATAGCGTGCCGCGGTGGTCGACGACGTCGGCGGCAGCTTGCGTAGAAGATCGATCGCTGCGCTGGTGGTGGCGCTGGCGGAGCGAAGCGCCTGGTCCGGCGTTTGGGCGTACAAGGCCGCGAAGCTGGACTCCGCGTCCGCGCCGCGGCGGCCGCGGAAGCCGAACTCTTCGATGCTCGTCATCGCCAGCGACGGCTCCGACCCTGAGAGGGACACGGGCAGTTGTGGCGCCATGGCCACAGCGCGCAGCGGCGAGCCGGCGTCACTCGGCGTCGTCGCCAGATAGCGGTTCATCCAGCCATCGCGGGTGCTCTTGATGCCCGGCGTTCCCGTCTCCATGAAGTCCTGCGCGTCGAAGTGGGAGCGCGTGCCGTGCGGCGACCCGACGGCGTGGACGACGGCCAGGCTGCCCGCTCGATAGAGAGGCAAGAGCGCGTCCAGCGCCGGGTGAAACGCAAAGCGGCCGTCCAGGTCGAGGCTCCGCCCTTCACCCCTACCAGGCGGGTCGATGGCGATCGAGGGCCGGTACTTGCGGTAGTGTTTCTCCCCGAACGGGATCACCGTGTTCAAGGCGTCGCAGGCGCCACGCTGAAAGAGCACGACGAGGACCTTCCCCGGGACCTGGCCGGCGGCGTAGACGGCCCGCAACAATGCACGCGGCGCGGCGCCGAAGCTGACTGCGGCCAGCGCGGATGACTTCAGAAAGAAGCGTCGTTCGTACATGGTCACCGCCTTTTGGAACTCTGGCGAGCCGATCAGCAGGCTCGCCACCCGCCGCGCATCGTCGTTCGCCTCGTCCCGAATCGTCGCCAGCGTCTTTTCGGAGACGCGCGCCGCCGGCAGGAACGTTCCGGCCAACTCCTGGGTGAGATCGAGGGAGGCGTCTCCAGCGCCGCTCCAGCGCGACGGGTCGACCCGCACTCCGCGGATCGTGCCGCTCGTGAGGGCGACGGAGAAGTTCAGCCGCGACACCAGCCCATTGGTCGAGACCCAGGCCTCCGCCACATCGTCGTAGCCCGTCGGGGGACTGCTGAGATAGAGGGGCATGCCCATCTCGGCGACTCTCCGAGCCAGCGGTCGGGCGTCCCGCACCTCGACCGACGCTGCGCGGGCGGCGCTGGCGACGAACTCGAAGGGGTTCTTGAATTTCGCCGCTCGGTAATCTTCGGCGTAGAACTCCGGCGCGCTGAAGATCGTCCGCAACACCTCTCGGATGTCACCGCCGGTATCGCGGAACGTCCTGGCGGCGCGCTCGACGAGCGCCGCGGGCGCCTCGTCGGCCACGAAGCGCCTGACCAGCTTGCCTGTGATGAAATGCGCCGTTGCGGGGTGCCGGGCGAGCCGACGGATGACGGCTTCGCCTTCGTCGATCCCGCCGCCCCGCACCCGTTCTCCGAGCAGCTGCTTGTCGCCGCGATCGTGCATACGCTCGTCGAAGAAGAACTGCAGCTGCTCTCCTCTCCTGACGCCGCGCAGCGTCCAGCCGGTGAGGACGCGCGCGAGCTCCGTCACGTCCTGCTGGGTGTAGCCGGCGTCGACGCCCAGCGTGTGCAGCTCGAGCAGCTCGCGTGCGTAGTTCTCGTTGAGCCCCTGGCGCATTCGCGCCGCAGGGGCTGGAGCGCCGGGCCGCCGGCGCCTCTGGCCTTGCTGCTCGGCGGCATCGGGATCGACCGAGAGCCAGTTGTCCAGGTAGAACAGCATCGCCGGGCTCTTGGCGGTCGCCAGCAGCAGGTCCTCGAAGCGTCCCAGCGCGTGAGGTCGAATCACCTCGCGCTCGTATTCGGGGATGGCGTAGCGCAGCTGATTCTTGCCGGCGAAGACGTTGAAGTGGTTGAACCAGAAGTCGACGAGCAGCTCTTCCAGTTGCCGCTCGCTGTAGATCGCCCGCGTCAGCTTGGCCGCTTGCATCTCCATGACGATGACCCTGCGCAGCGGCGGCGTCCGGCCCATGTCCCGACGCATGCGAGCGCGCATCTGCTCCTCGCTGAGCTCTTCGCCCGCGGCGCTCATCTTCTCCCTGGCCTGTCTGAGAACCTGACGCTCCCCGCGATCCTCCCGCATCATCTCTGAAGGGGAGCGCTCGAGGGTCGAGTAGCGAGCCAGCCGCTCGCCGATTCCAGGATCGGGGATCCGTTCCGGGTGGAGTTGCAGGTCGATCCAGCGCTCGAGGCCCATCTCGAGCACCCGGTCGACGTCGCCGGCACGAGCTCCTAATGTGAGCCGGTTGAGCGCTCGTTCGATGCGCTCTCGCTCGAGGCGGTTCTCCTCGGCCCGTGTCGGGACCGCGCCGCCAAGGGAGCACCACGCGACGGCGATCAAGCTGATCCGGGATAGAAGCGACTTGTGTATCTGTGTCATCTCTCCTTCTTCGACCGACGAACGCGGGCCGGGGTTGAATCCGGAGTCGCATCCGCCTGTTATGATTGAGCCCGTTCTGGTGGGTGGCGAGGGGGGAAAGGTCAAGCCTGTCAATCGCTTGAGGTGGCTGATCGCAGCTGGTTGCTGCCTCCTCGCAGGGGTATCTCTCGCCGCGCCGCGCAAGCTCGTGGTGCTCGGGCTGGGTGGGCGGCAGGAGTTGCTGCCCGTGGTGCGGGACGGCGCCGAGCTTCTCCCGATCGGCCGCTTGATCGCGGGGTTGCAAGTGGCGCGCCGCCACGATCGTCAAGCGGGGCACCTCATTCTCACCCGCGGTGAGCATGAGGTCACGCTCTACGACGGGAAGAGCCTCGCGGCGGTCGACGGTGATCTCAAGCTGCTCTCGGGGAAGGTGGCGCGGGAGGCCCAGAGCTGGCTGATCCCGATCGACGCGGCCGCCAGGCTGCTGCCGCCGTTGCTCGGCGTGCCCGTCGAGTGGCGGGCCTCGGCCAGGGTGTTGACGGTCGGCGACATCGACGTGCCACGCGTCGATGTGTCCACCGAGGCCAAGGGCGGCTCCGTCCGCGTCACGTTCAGCGCCAGCGAGCCGCTTCCGTTCGACGTGCTCGATGAGGCTGATCACGTCACCGTCAGCGTCCCACGAGACCTCATCGATGCGGGATTCGTCGCGGAGCGCCTGACCGGCGGCATCGTCGACAGCATCCGGTTCCTTGGCGGTCCGGCGCATCGTTTTCGGGTCGTGCTGGGCGAACGCTTCGAGCGGCTCGAGCGTTTCCAGCAGCGAGGCGGTCCGACCCTCGTTCTCGACTTCAAGGCCGCGGCATTCGAGGCGCGCGGGGACGTCCCACCGCGTCCGAGACGCCCGGTCGCGGAGCCCGCATTGCCGATCGTCGTCATCGACCCGGGGCACGGCGGCGCTGAAGTTGGGGCGAAGGGGCCCGGCGGGACCTTCGAAAAGGACGTCACCCTCGCGATCGCGCGCCAGTTGAGGTGGGCGCTCGTCAACCACCTCGGGTTGCGCGTGTTTTTGACGCGAGACGGCGACGTGGAGCTCGACCTCGACGACCGGGCCGCGATCGCGAACAACTACAAAGCCGACATGTTCCTTTCGATCCACGCGAACGCGAGCCCTCGCGGGCGCGCTTTTGGCAGCGAGGTCTACTTCCTTTCGTACCAGGCGACCGACGACGAAAGCCGCCGCCTCGCGCTTGCGGAAGGGGGGCTCGCCGACCTCCAGGATCCGGCCGAGCCCGGTTCGGCGCTCGAGATGATTCTCTGGGACATGGCTCAGGCGGAGCACCTCGAGGAATCCTCTGCGCTCGCCTCGAAGCTGCAAGACGAGATGGCGGAGCTGACGGGCGCGGAGAAGCGCGGTGTCAAACAGGCGCCGTTCCGTGTGCTCGTCGGGGCGGGCATGCCGGCGGCGCTGGTGGAGGTGGCGTTCATCTCGAATCCCGACGAGGAGAAACTCCTCATCTCGGGGGCCCACCAGGCGCGTCTCGCCGCGGCCCTGATGCGAGGCGTCTCACGTTACCTCGCCGAGCGTGGCCCTCGCTCGGACGCGACCGCGGCAGCCGGCTCCACCCGGTAGCAGGCGAATCATGAGGCTGGGTGACTACCTTCTGATCTTCGTGCTGCTCGCAGCCCTTGCGGCGGCGTCGCTCACCGCACCGAGGTGGGGGCCCTTCTTGCGGCGCTCGACTGACGTGGCTCCGATGACCTCCGCAACGCTGCCGGAGCCGGCCGCGAAAGTCGAGAGGCGAATCCAGGTCCAGCTGTTCTTCGAACACGCGGAGCTCGAGGGTCTGGTGGCCGAGAATCGCTCCGTGGCCTTGACGCCCGACCTCGGCGGGCAGGTGCGACGGGTCGTGCAGGAGCTGGTGCGCGGCTCCGAAGCCGGCCTGATCGCTCCGCTGCCACAGGGCACCCGCGTGCTCGACGTGCTGGTAACGGATCGGGGCGTCGCGATCGTGGACCTGTCTCGCGAAGCGAGGGAAGGGCATCTGGGAGGCTCCGCCGCGGAGCTGCTGAGCGTGTACGCGATCGTGAACTCGATCACGACCAACTTTCCCGCGATCCGTCGCGTGCAGCTCCTGATCGACGATCGGACCGTCGACACGTTGGCCGGGCATGTCGATCTGTCGAAGCCGCTCGCGCCCGACATGACGCTTCTGGCGCCTGCCGAGGTCCAGGATCGGGACGTCGCGCAAGACGAGGATGCGGTGTCGCCTGGCGGCGCCGTTGCGAAAGCGCGAGCGGTCTCCGCTTGATCGCGATCCTGACGGCCGCGCTCGCTGTCGTTCAAGCGCCGGGCGTAGACCAGGCCAGGCAACTCGCGGCGTCTGCCGTCGCCCTGGCCGAGACCGATCCCGGGGCCTGCCTCGTGGCAGCGGATCGCGCGCTGGCCTTGACCGAAGAGTTCGAGCCCACTGTGTTCGTGGAGGCCGGGCGCAAGGGCGAAGTCGTCGAGGACGAGTATCTGGCGGCTCGCGCGAGCTTCCGCGAGCACCGCTCGGGGCTGTACCGGGCGGTGGGCCTGTGTCATCTCGGTGCCGAGCGCCCCGCGCCGGCGGCTCGTTATTTGCGCCGAGCGTACGAGCTCGCGCCCGACGGACAGACCGCAGGCGAGCTGGCGCGGGCTTTGATCGGCTCGGGAGAGGCAGAGGCCGCCCTCGGCCTGCTCGTCGCGAGCGCGGCGGGTGAGGGCCTCAGCCGCACGGGTTTGCGGACCGCGCAGGCCGCCGCGGACGCGGTGCGGCTGCCGAGCCTCCAGACCGAGATCGACCGCGCGCGCATCGCCAAGGTCCCGGGCGTCTCCTTCAAGAGCGGGCCCTTCCCGCTGTCGAGCCGCGCACGATCGTCGACCGGCGTGTCGTTCCGGTTCGAGGACCACGAGACGGTGGTCGTCTACGTTTCCGACGCGAGCTGCCGATCCTGCTCCGCAGACCTCGAGACGCTGGATCGGTTTAGCGGCGATGACGTCCTCGTGATGCTCGGCTGGGTGGGAGACGACGCAGCGCTACGCGGGGCGGCTCGCCTCTACAAGTACGACTGGCCCTACCTCGACGCGCCCGGATGGGCCGAAGGTCTCGGTCTGCCGGCGCCGGCCATGTTCGTCGTGGCGCGAGCCGGATGGTCCGCGGCCATCGTCCAGCCGCCGTTCGGAGACGCGTTGCCGCGCGTGTTCGAGATCCTGCGGAAGGCCGGTGTAACCGAGATGCGTCCACGCCCCCGCTGGAATCGTCGCCCTTACGAGCTGCCCGAGAAGCCGGCCAGACCGGCGCTGCTGCCGGAGGGGCTCGCATCGGGAGAGGACGCCGCTGCTCCGCCCGAGTTCGAAGCAGCGGTCGCGGCGTACCGGGCGGGGCAGCCACGTCAGGCGCTGCGCTTGTTCGAGACGATCGCGGAACGCGGCGACGGCTGGCTGCTGCCTCCTGAGGCGCGGCTGAACCGGGCCATGTGCCTGGCCGAGATGGGCCGCCGCGACCAGGCGAGGAAGATCCTGCTGCGCACTGGTGACAGCCGCTTCCAGGAGCGGGTCGACCGCGCCCTCGAGGAGGTCGGCGGCACCGGCTCTCAGTGAGTGGCCTTGCGCATCGGCGTCCGATAAAGTCCCCCACAACAACGAGGTGAAACGACATGGCTGATGCACCCCGGGCGGTGATCGAAACCCAGTTCGGCGAGATCGAGCTCGAGTTCCTGACCGACAAGGCGCCTGGACACGTGGAGAACTTCTTGAAGCTGGCTCGCGCCGGCAAGTATGACGGGACCACGTTTCACCGCGTGATTCCCGGCTTCATGATCCAGGGAGGCGACCCGACGACGGCGGACCCCAAGCTGCCCCGCGAGCGCCACGGCACGGGCGGCCCCGGCTACAACATCGATGCGGAGTTCAACGACACGCCCCACCTGCGCGGCGTCGTTTCGATGGCGCGATCCCAGGACCCAAACAGCGCCGGCTCTCAGTTCTTCATCTGCGTGGGGGACTCCGGCTTCCTGGACAACCAGTACACGGCGTTCGGTCGCGTCGTGAAGGGGATGGACACCGCCGACAAGGTCGTCGCGGCGCCTCGCGACGCCCGCGACAATCCCAACGATCGCATCGAAATGAAAGTGCGAGTCGCAGACTAGGCGCACTTTCATCCTGAGGGAGCTCAGCAATTGACGCGACCGAAGGATCCGTCAGCCCCTCTCCGTGGAAGCGGCTGACGATCGAGTGACGAGGAGCAGCCGGATTCTTCGCTCCAGGCGGAGACGAGCGGTCACTCAGAATGACGAGGGGACGGATCCACCCCTCGTCATCCTGAGGCCGGGTCAGTCGTGGCCGGGCCGAAGGATCTGTCAGCCCCTCTCCGTTGAAGCCGTTGCCGATGGGGGTAACGAGGAGCAGACGGATTCTTCGCTCCAGGCGGAGGCGAGCGGTCCCTCAGAATGACGGGTAGCAAGCTCGAACAAGAGGTAAAGCTGTGTGTGCCCGACGTAACGGAAGCGCTCCGCCGTGTCGAGACCCTCGAGGGCGTGACGCTCGAGCGCGAGCGGCACTTCGAGGACAATGTCCTTTTCGACCGCGGCGGTGAGCTGGCTGCAAAAGGCGAGATCCTGCGCGTGCGGCGCACCCCTCACGGGGCGCGCGTCACGTTCAAGAGACCGCAACCCGGCGCCGAGCGCGTCAAGACGCGCGAGGAGATCGAGTTCGACGTGGATGCCGATGCCGTGGAACTGCTCTTCACCCGCCTCGGCTTCGAGCGTCGCTTCCGCTACCAGAAGTATCGGCGAGTGTTTCGGTGGCGTGACGTGGAGATCGTCGTCGACGAGACGCCGATCGGTTGCTACCTGGAGGTCGAAGGCACGCCGACGGGGATCGACGCCGTCGTCTCGGCGCTCGGTTTCAGCGACGCCGATCGCGTGACGGCGTCCTACATCGCCCTTCATATTCAATCCGGCGGTTCCGGCGATCTCGTATTCGACTCGGGCGAGCCCGGCGGATAGCGGACCTTGAGGGCCATGGTGCTGGCCGCGGGCCTGGGCACGCGGATGCGGCCACTCACGCGTTTCGTCGCCAAGCCCGCGCTGCCCGTTCTGAACCGACCGCTGATCCACTGGACGCTCGAGGCGCTCGCGGCCGCTGGGATTCGGGACGTGGCCATCAACCTCCACCATCTGCCGGGGAGCGTCGAAGCGTCTGTCGGCGACGGCTCTCGCTTCGGCCTCCGGGTCCGGTACTCGCGGGAGCGAACCATCCTCGGCACCGGTGGCGGTCCGCGGCGGGCTCGGCGCTTTTTCGGCGATGCGCCGGCGCTCCTGGTCAACGGTGACATGGCCTTCGGAATAGATTTGTCGAAGCTGATCGAACACCACCGCTCGAGTGGGGCCTCGGCGACGCTCGCGCTGCGGCCCAACCCCGCCCCCGAGCGATACGGGAGCGTGGTGACGGCGCGCTCCGGTCGCGTCAAGGCGCTCGTGAATCGTCCCGCCCCGGCGATGGGAGTGGAGTCGATGTTCGCCGGCATCCACGTGATCGACCCAGGGGTCCTGGAGCGTTTGCCGCCCGGGCCGTCCGATACGGTCCGCGACCTCTATCCGCTGCTGATCGCAGCGGGGCGGCTGGTTCAGGGGGTGCGCGTGCGGGGCGCTTGGCACGACCTCTCGACACCCGCGCTCTACCTCGCATCGCAGCGGGCGCTGCTGCGATCCGGCGCTCTGGGGCCGCGTGGACGGCGGCTCGTGGATGGTGAAGCGAGCGTGGATCGCGGCGCCCGCCTCGACGAGTCCATCGTAGGGTCCCGAAGTCGGGTCCATCGCGACGCGACGCTGGAAGGCAGCGTCATCTGGGACGGTGTCGAGGTGGGAGCGGGAGCGCGTGTCACCGGTTCCGTCCTCACCACGGGAGTTCGCGTTCGAGAGGGGGAGCGGATCGCTCGCAAGGTTCTGATCGGCGCAGGCGCCAGGCGTCGAGCCTTCGACATCAGCGGTTGAGATGAGCCGCGGAGACGATTCGATCCCGGGTCGCGTGACGGAGTCGATCCGGGCTCGTCACCCAGAGGCGCGCCTCGAGATCGCCCCGCTTGCGGGCGATGCCTCTACGCGAAGCTATTGGCGCGTGCGGTGGGACGAGGGCAGCGAGATCGTGGCTCGGTATCCGGAACCCTTCTCGCCCGAATCATCTCCGTTTCTACAGGTGCACGCCGTACTGAGCGACCTCGACATTCCGGTCCCGGCGGTGCTGGCCGTCGACGGGGACCTCGGCCTGATCGTCACGCAGGATCTTGGTGACGAGACGCTGCAGAAGGTGCTGCCGGCCCAGACAGAGCAGACCCGCGCCGGGCTCTACGACTCCCTGCTCGCGCGACTCGGGGAGTTCCATAGGCGCGCGGCCGAGTGGGAGGGGCAGGCCGTCTGCTTCGACGTCGCGTTCGACGTCGAGAAGCTCAGCTGGGAGCTCCACTACTTCGAGAAGCACTTTCTCGAAGGGCAGCGCGGCTGTGCTCTGAGCGCGGAGGATCGCTCTTTGTTGGCCAGCATGTTCCTGAAGTTTGCGACCGAGATCGCGAGCTGGCCGCGCGTGCTGTGCCACCGCGACTTCCACAGCCGCAACCTGATGCTGCATCGCAACGAACTGCACTGGCTGGACTTTCAGGACGCTCGCCTGGGTCCGGCGACCTACGATCTGGCGTCGCTGCTGCGGGACTCCTACGTGGACATCGCCGAGGATTTCGTGTCTGCCCGCGCCGAAGAGTTCGGGGGCCGCTGGCTGCCCGACCTCGCGCCCGCCGAGTTCGCCAGGCGTTTCGAGCTGACGTGTCTGCAGCGCAACATCAAGGCGCTCGGCACCTTCGGCTACATGGCGAGCGCGAAGGGGCGCGGTTTCTATCTGGACTACGTCCCGCGTACTCTGGAATACGTAAGAACGAATCTGGAGCGACACGCCGAGCTGGACGACATGCGCCGCGTGCTCGCCCGCCACCTCCCGGAGCTGAGTTGATGAACACCGTTCGCATCGCCGATTTCTCTGACCACGTCGGGAGCGACGTCGCGGTCCAGGGATGGCTTCACAACAAGAGATCGAGCGGCAAGCTGCGCTTCCTCGTGGTGCGCGACGGCAGCGGTTTCGCTCAGGCCGTGGTGTCGAAGAAGGCGGTGTCACCCGAGGCGTGGGAGGCGATCGACGCGGCCGGCCAGGAGTCGAGCCTGCGCATCTCCGGCAGCGTCAAGGAGGACAGCCGTGCCCCCGGCGGCTTCGAGGTCGACGTCGCCGATCTCGAGGTGCTGCAGGCGGCGCAGGAGTACCCGATCACTCCCAAGGAACATGGGACCGCGTTCCTGATGGAGAACCGGCATCTGTGGCTGCGCTCGAAGCGGCAACACGCGGTCATCCGCGTTCGCCACACCGTGATCAAGGCGGTGCGCGATTTCCTCGACGACGACGGCTTCACGCTGGTCGACACTCCGATCTTCACGCCCGCGGCGTGCGAAGGGACGACGACCCTTTTCGGCGTCCCGTACTTCGACGAGGGGACGGCGTACCTCACGCAGAGCGGTCAGCTCTACAACGAGGCCACGGCGGCGGCCCACGGCAAGGTGTACTGCTTCGGACCGACGTTCAGAGCGGAGAAGTCGAAGACGCGCCGCCATCTCACCGAGTTCTGGATGGTCGAACCCGAGATGGCCTTCGCGCACCTCGAGGATGTGATTCAGCTCTCGGAACGACTTGTGTGTCACGTCGTAGCGAAAGTTCTCGAGACGCGCCGCGATGAGTTGGAGACACTCGAGCGCGACGTGGCTCCGCTGGAAGTCGTCAAGCCGCCCTTCCCGAGGCTGCACTACGACGACGCGATCGAGCTGATCCGTGGCAAGGGCTCCAAGACGGAGTGGGGCTCGGACTTCGGCGGCACCGACGAGACGGTCATCGCGGAGGCGCACGATCGCCCCGTCGTGGTCCATCGCTTGCCGGCTCAGGTGAAGGCGTTCTACATGGAGCCCGACCCGGAGCGGCCAGAGCTCAGCCTCTCAGTCGACCTGCTGGCGCCCGAAGGCTACGGCGAGATCGTCGGGGGAGGGGAGCGCATGAGCAGCGCCGAGAAACTGGAGGAGCAGCTCGTGAAGCACGAGCTGCCGAAGGAAGCCTTCCGGTGGTATCTCGACCTGCGGCGTTACGGCAGCGTGCCGCACTCCGGCTTCGGAATGGGCATCGAGCGGGTGGTGACGTGGATCTGCGGCCTGGACCACCTGCGCGAGACGATCGCGTTCCCGCGCATGCTGTATCGGATCTACCCATAGGCACGCTACTCCCTCCATTCGGAGGAGCCAGTCCACGCTGACCATGAACTGGTCATTTATGCTTATAGACTGTTGGTTTCTCGTCTTGAAGTGTTGATCTTGGTCATCAGCTGGCACGTGGACCATTGATCGTCGCCTACGTCTCGGGCCACGGCTTCGGCCATGCGACGAGGACGTCCGCCATCCTGCGAGAGCTGCGCCGGCTCCGGCCGGGCCTGCCGATCGAGGTCGTGACGAGCGCCCCCGAGGACCTCTTCGCGGATGAGGTTCCTGGAGGCATCCGGTATCGGAAGGTCGAATGCGACGTGGGGGTAGCTCAGCGCGGGCCGCTCGTCATCGACGAGTGGGAGACGGAGCGGTTGGCCCGTGAATTCGAAGCGGGCTTCGAAGCGTTGGCGGCTGGTGAGGCAGAGCTTCTCGCCGCGTCGCAGGCGCGGCTCGTGCTCGGCGATGTGCCACCGCTCGCTTTCGCCGCAGCGCGGCGGGCGGGTGTGCCGAGCGTCGCCGTCGCGAACTTCAGCTGGGACGCGATCTACAGGCACCTCGCAGCACGCGCGCCGGGGCTCTCGAATGCGGCCAACTCAGCGGCCGCCGCGTATGGCGAGGCAGACTTGCTCCTCCGTCTCCCGTTCACCTGCGAGATGCTCGCCTTTCGGCGTGCCGAGGACGTTCCGATGGTCGCGCGGCACCCCCGGATCGGCCGGCTCCGTGGCCCGGGAACGGCTGGAACTCGGGGGCGGGCCGGTCGTCTTGCTCTCGTTCGGTGGCTTCGGGCTGCCGGGATTCGACGTGCGGTCGCTCGCGGATGTCCACGAGTATGAGTTCGTGACGACCCACATGGAGGGGGAGTTGGCAGCGAACGTCCGCACGCTGAACTTCACGGCTTTGACCGCACTCGGTCTCACGTTTCCAGATTTGCTCGCCGCCGTCGACGTCATCGTGGCCAAGCCGGGCTACGGCACCGTCAGCGAGGCCATCGCGGCCGGATGCAGGCTCGTCTACACCGAGCGCGGCGACTTTCCGGAGTACCCGATCATGGTCGAGGAGATGGGCCGCTACCTCCCCTGCGAGCACATCAGCAATGCGGATTTGATGGCTGGCCGCCTCGGGCCCGCCATCGGGCGGGTGCTGAGCCAGTCCGCACGAGCCCGGCCGAGAATCGACGGTGCCCGGGTAGTGGCCGAGCGGCTGCTCGTCCACGCCCGGCTTTGACGGGATACAATACTTGATTGCCGCGTCTACGCTGCCCGCTCGTTCGCGGGTGGGGCGCAGGGAGGAAGCCGTGGAACCTACCTGGCACGACGGTCTCAGCCGCAAGGCTCTTGTCGAGCTCGTCGAAGGGCTGCTGATGGCGATGGACAAGTCCGTGCCGCGCCTCGATGCGGTTGCGCATCACCTGTCGCTCCTGTCCCAGCAGGGGGAGGAGTACGAAGTGCTCGGTGGCATCTCCGACCAGGTCGCCGACATCGGCGACGAGCTCTACTCCGCCAGCGACAGGGAGCGGCTGCGCGACTGGGGCAACCGGATCGACTCTTCTGACACAACCCATTGATCGCTTCGATCCACTAGACCGAAAGAGCCGTGGCATGAGCGTTGAATCAGGAAGCTGGCAGCCCGTGCGCCTGGCGCGACGGGACGAGCGAGCCGAGCCCGAGCAGACCGCAGCAGGCCTGAGCGTCGGCCTCGTGAGCCTGGGTTGTCCAAAGAACCTGGTCGACTCCGAGGTCATGCTGGGGCAGCTTGCCGGCCGCGGACACAAGCTCGTCACCGACTCGCGGGAGGCAGACGTCCTGATCGTGAACACGTGCTCGTTCATCGAGGGGGCGAAGCGCGAGTCGATCGACACGATCCTCGAGCTCGCGGAGCTGAAGAAGGAGGGGCGGGCGCAGCGGCTCATCGTCACCGGATGCCTCGCGCAGCGCTACGACGCCGAGATCCGGAGCGAGATTCCGGAGATAGACGCGACCCTCGGCACGGGCCAGGTCCAGGAGATCGTGCGCGCTGTCGAAGGGGAGCAGACGCACACGGACGCTCAGCAGGGACCGCCCACATGGGTCTACGACCACACGGCCCCCAGAGTGCTCACGACCCCGCCGCACCTGGCCTACCTGAAGATCAGCGAAGGGTGCGACTACACCTGCAGCTTCTGCATCATCCCCACGCTGCGCGGGAAGCACCGCAGCCGCGGCGAGGACGACATCGTCGCCGAGGCGCAGGCGCTCGCTGCGCGTGGCGCGCGCGAGCTGGTCCTCGTCGCGCAGGATTCGACGCGCTACGGGCTCGATATCGGCAAGCGGGACGGGCTGGCGCCGCTCCTGCGTCGATTGGGCGAGGTCGACGGGATTCACTGGATCCGCGTCCTCTACGCGTACCCGGCGACGCTGTCTGCCACGATCCTCGATGCGATGGCGGAAGTGCCGAAGGTCGTGAATTACGTGGACATCCCGCTGCAGCACGCTTCCGATCGCGTCCTGAAGAGCATGAACCGGCCCACCGGCCGCGGGCACCTCATGGGTATCGTGGAGCGGATCCGGGGCCATCTGCCAGAGGCGGCGATCCGCACCTCGTTCATCGTCGGGTTCCCCGGTGAATCCGAGAAGGACTTCTGTGAGCTGATCGACTTCATCGGTGAAGCGCAGTTCGACAACGTCGGTGTGTTCACCTATTCAGATGAAGAAGGCACGACGGCGTTCGGACGACCCACGATCGATGCGGAGGCGATGCAGGCCCGTCGCGCGGCGCTGCTCGAGACTCAGCAGTCGATCTCACAGAGCCGCAACGAGAGGCACGTGGGCACGAAGCTGGACGTGTTGATCGACGGAGAGCACCCCGAGTCCGAGCTGCTGCTGGCCGGACGCTGGGCCGGGCAGGCGCCCGAGATCGACGGGCGTGTCGTCATCGGCGACGGGGTCGCGGATGCGGGGGACCTGGTCTCGTGCGAGGTGCTCGAAGCGCACCCGTACGACCTGGTGGCTCGAATCGTCCCCTCGTCATTCTGAGCGATCCGAAATCGCCGCTTGGAGCGAAGAATCCGTCTGCTCCTCGTCACTCGATTGGCCACGGAGAGGAGCTGGCGGATCCTTCGGCCCGTGCAGGACTGACCCGGCCTCAGGATGACGAGGAGTGATCCGAGAGCCAGCGAGGTGAGATCACTCCTCTGGTGTCTTCCGCGCCACATCACTGCGTCACGCGCCTGGCTCCCTCTCTCTCTCATCCCAGTTGATCTCGCTCGGGATGACGATGGGGGCAAGAAATCTTCCGTTAGCGAGGCGCCGCCGTAGATGGTCGACTGGATCTCGGGCTCGTCGAAGGATTCCAGAAACAGGATGCGCGGCGAGAAGGTCACGCCCGAGCCGAGGGAGAGCGGGACCTCGAAGCCGAGCTCGACGTACCCGATGCCGCTGCCCTCGCGGTAGTAGTGTCCGTTGTACACGAGCGACAAAGTCGAGGTCAGGGTCGCCGAGCGGATCGGGAACCCGCGGCTGCCGGAGAGCGCCACCAGGGTTCCGTCGCCGATGTCGAAGTCGTGGGTGATCTCGATGGTCGGCTGCAGAAACGTGTCGACCGTCGCGCCCGCGTAGAGCTCGAACGTGGACTCCCAGGCGGTGTCGACCTTGAAGTTGTAGACGCTGACGGCGCCGAAGAGCCAGACGCGCCCCACGGGCTTGCCGTACTCCAGATAGAGATCGGCCTCCAGTAGCTCGTTGACGTTGGTGTAGAACACGCCGAACGCCGTCAGCTTGAAGTCGCGCCACGCGCCCGAGGCGTGAGGCTGGACGACCGGTTCCTCGGAGAAGGTCGGACCGCCGAACACGTAGCGGCTCATGAAGTGGGCGCCGGCCTGCCAAGCCACAGGCGACTCGGAGCCCGTTTCGGCCGACAGCGGCTCCTCTGGGAGCTCCTGAGTCCGGGCGCTCGGGAGGCCTACGGTGAGCAGCAGCAGGGAGCTCGCGACTCCGGCCGGAAAGCCGACGCAGGGTCTTCGAACGCGCAAGCCGAGGCAGTGTAGCAGTCGTTTCGATGCGGCTCTACTTGAACGGGAGCGCGTGCCAACATATAATCTCTTTCCCGACTCGAGGTGGCATCAGAGTGGGCTTGGCCCACTCTTTTTTTTGGAATAGGAGCGTTTTCTGACGGCGCAAGAGGCGCGTGAGGCCGTGCGGGCGATCGGCGAAAGAACCGCCTCGCGTCACGGGTTCGAGCTGGTGGACGTCGAGATCAAGCGGCAGAGCGACGGGGCTCTGGTGCGGCTCTTCGTCGACAAAACCGGCGGAATCGGCCTCGACGACCTGAAGTCGCTCTCGGAAGAGGTCTCGGCGATTCTCGACGTGGAGGATCCCGTCGAGTCGTCGTACACGCTCGAGATGTCCTCGCCCGGCCTGGATCGTCCACTCGTCAGCGCCCGCGATTTCGAGCGCAACCTTGGTCGTGTCCTCCAGGTTCACTGTCTCGAGCCGGTCGACGAACGCCAGGACTGGAAGGGTCGCCTCGAGACGATCGATTCCGACGCTCTCGTGCTGCGTGTCGACCGTGGCAAGGGACGCTTCTCCGACGTGCGGGTGCCGTTCGACCGCGTCGAGCAGGGGCTTCTCGAACTCGATTTCCGCGGGTAGGCGAGGCGGAGACCATGGCGAACCAACTCAGGCACCAGATCGAGCAGATCAGCCGCGAGAAGAACATCAACCCGGACGTGGTGATCGCCGCGATCGAAGACGCCATCCTGACCGCCTCGAAGAAGTACTACCGGAACGAGGACGAGGACCTGCGCAGCCGTTTCAACAACGAGAGCGGCCAGATCGAGGTCTTCGCGGTGCGCCAGGTGGTCGAGGTGATGGAGGATCCCGCCGTCGAGATCTCCCTCGAGGAAGCGCGGGGACTCATCGCCGAGGCCGAGGTCGGCCACGAGATCGAGTTCCCGAAGCCGACGGACATCCTGGGCCGCATCGCCGCTCAGACGGCGAAGCAGGTGATCTTCCAGAAGGTCCGCGAGGCGGAGCGGGACAACGTATTCGCCGAGTACTCGAGCCGCGTCGGCGAGGTGGTGAACGGGATCGTGAAGCGCCAGGAGATGGGCGATTTCATCGTCGACCTGGGGCGAGCCGAGGCGCTCTTGCCACGCAAGGAGCAGAGCCGGGCCGAGGCCTATCAGTCGGGCGATCGCATCCGGGTGGCCATCGTGCGTGTGCTCAAGTCCGCCAAGGGCCCGCAGGTCGTGGTCAGCCGCACCGACCCGGCGCTGCTCATGAAGCTGTTCGAGATGGAGGTTCCCGAGATCTACGACGGCACCGTCGTGATCAAGGGCTGCGTGCGCGAGGCGGGTGAGCGGGCGAAGGTCGCGGTGATCTCGCGCGAGAAAGAGGTCGACCCCGTCGGCGCATGCGTCGGCATGAAGGGGACCCGCGTTCAGTCGATCATCCGCGAGTTGCGCGGCGAGAAGATCGACATCGTGGAGTGGAACGACGACTCGATCCAGTTCGTAGAGAAAGCGCTGTCACCGGCCAAGATTGGCCGCCTCGGCATCGTCGACGAGGAGCAGCGCATCATGGAGGTCGTCGTCGAAGACAAGCAGTTGTCGCTCGCGATCGGCAAGAAAGGCCAGAACGTCCGACTGGCCGCCAAGCTGGTGGGCTGGCGCATCGACATCAAGAGCGAAGAGGAGAAGCGCCAGGAGGTCGAGGCCGAGATGGCGCGGATGGCGCGCGGCGTCGACGAGCTTCGGAGCCTGCCACGCATCGCCGAGAGAACCGTCCAGAAGCTGATCGACGCCGGTGTCGGAGGCATCGACCACATCCTGGTGATGACGGTCGCGGATCTCCAGACCATCGATGGGATCGGCCCGAAGACAGGGGAGAAGATCCTCGAGGCGGCGGCAGAAGCCAAGGTGGAGTGGGATCGTCGCGACGCGGAGGAGATCGCCCGTCTCCAGGCCCAGGGCGCGCTGATGCCCGAGATGGAGGAGGTCGCAGAGGAGCCGCTCCCGGCCGACGCGCAGGCCGACGCCGAGGAGCCGGCTGCCGAGGGCGCCCTTGCCGAAGCGGAAGCAAAAGCCGAATCCGAACCGGCGGTCGAGGAGCCTGTCGACGCCGCCGCCGTGCCAGAGGAAGCCGAGCGAAGGGAGCCGGATGGCGAAGGTTAGGGTCTTCCAGCTCGCACGCGACCTGAATCTCTCGAGCAAGGACATCCTCGCGCGTCTCAAGGGTCTGGGGCTCGAGGCCCGCACGGCGTCGAGCTCCGTGGACGAGGAGACGGCGGATAAGCTCAGGCGCGCGGTCAAGATCGACGCGCTGACGGCGAGCAAGAAGCGCATCTACGGCAGCGAGGAAGACGACGCCGATCGCGACGCCGCTGCGAAGGCGCACGCCGACCGCATCGCTGCCGAGCGCGCCGCGCGGGAGAAGGCCGCCGCCGAGGCCAAGAAGGCAGCCGCGGAACGGAAGAAGGGCGGGCGTCGACGCGCGCGTCCGGCCGCCGAACCGGCGCCCACGGAGGAGCTGCCGGCGGTGCTGGCCCACGCACCGGGAGCCCCGCGGCTACGCAAGACGTCGTCCGCGCCACCCCAGCCGGAGGCTTCAGAGCCAGAGGTCGCGGAGCTGGCGGCAGCGCCTGCAGCCGAAGAGCCGGCGCCCACGCCGGTCTCCGTGGCCGTGCCACCGCCTCCGCCGGCGAGCATCGCGGCGAAGCCCGCTCCCCGCACCGCGCCGCCGCCGCGTCCGGCCGGGCCGTTGCGACCCATCGCGCCGCCGTCTCCACCGGCTGCCGTCGCCGCGCCTTCATTGCCGGCCGCACCGCCCCCGCAGGTGGCCGCGCCGCCGCCCGGCGCCCCGTCCCTGCCCGGCGCCCCGAGGCCGATGCGGCCGCTGCGTCCGATCGCGCCGCCGCGACCTGTAGGGCCGCACCCCACCACGGCGCGCCCGAACCCCGTGGCGCGCCCCGCGATGCCGCCGGGCCGGTCGCCGTTTCCGTCTCGTCCCGGCGGTCCGCCGCGTCCGCGGTTCAGTCGGCGCTCACGGCGCCCCCCGATCCTGCCGCCGCAGCGTGAGGAGAGGCCGGCCTACACCGGGCCTCCCCGCGAAATCACCCTCACCGAAGGGATCACGGTCAAGCAGCTGGGCGAGAAGATGGACGACGTCAAGAGCCGCGACATCATCAAAGCTCTGATCGGGCGCGGCATCATGGCGACGGTGAACCAGGTCGTCGAGCCGGATCTCGCCGTCGAGATCTGCAAGGAGTTCGGCTACGAGGCGAGCTTCCAGACCTTCGAGGAAGAGGTCGCCGAGGAGCAGAAGGTCGAGGAGAAGCCCGAGAATCTCGAGCCCCGGGCGCCGGTCGTCACGGTGATGGGGCACGTCGATCACGGCAAGACCTCGCTGCTCGATGCGATTCGGGAGACGAGCGTTGCCGAGGGCGAGGCCGGCGGCATCACCCAGCACATCGGCGCCTACCACGTCGACGTGAACGATCGGAAGGTCGTCTTCCTCGACACTCCGGGCCACGAAGCCTTCACCCTGATGCGCGCCCGGGGCGCCAAAGTCACGGACATCGTAATCCTCGTCGTCGCCGCCGACGACGGCGTCATGCCGCAGACGATCGAGGCGATGGAGCACGCCAAGGCGGCGGACGTCCCGATCATCGTAGCGGTGAACAAGATCGACAAGCCGGATGCCCAACCCGATCGGGTCAAGCAGCAGCTCTCGGATCGCGGCCTGATGCCCGAAGAGTGGGGCGGCACGGCGGTTTTCGTTAACGTCTCGGCGAAGCGGAAGCAGAACCTGGAGCAGCTCCTCGAGATGATTCTGCTGGTCGCGGATCTCCAGGAGCTCAAGGCGAATCCCAACAAGGCGGCCACGGGCACCGTGCTCGAGGCGCGACTCGACAAGGGTCGCGGACCGGTGGCCCACATCGTGGTGCAGGACGGCAACGTCAAGACCGGCGACACGGTCGTGGCGGGCGCCGTTACAGGAAAGGTGCGGGCGCTCGTCGACGAGCACGGTCGGCGGCTCGAAAAAGCGGGGCCTTCCACGCCGATCGAAGTGCTCGGCCTCCAGGCCGTGCCGGAACCCGGCGACCAGTTCCTGGTCGTGAGCGACGCGCAGAAGGCCCAGTCGATCGTCAGCTTCCGCCAGCTCAAGCTGCGCGAGAAGGCGATGCGCTCGACCTCGATGATCAGGCTGGAAGACCTCTCCCAGGCGATCGCCGACGGCCAGATGAAGGAGCTGCCGCTCGTCGTCAAAGCGGACGTGCAGGGCTCCGTGGAGGCCGTTTCCGATCAGCTCGGGAAGATTCCGCAGGACAAGATCAAGCTGCGCATCATCCGCTCCGGCGCCGGAGCCATCAGCGAGGACGATGTGCTGCTCGCCGCCGCTTCGAACGCGATCGTGATCGGCTTCAACGTGAGACCCGTGCGTCAGGCGTCCGAGACGGCGACCCGGGAGGGCGTCGAGCTGCGCCTGTACACGGTCATCTACGACGCCATCAACGACATCAAGCAAGCCATGGAAGGCATGCTCGAGCCGACGGAGCGCGAGGTCGCGCTGGGCCGGGCCGAGGTGCGGGACATCTTTAAGATCTCGAAGATCGGGACGATCGCCGGCAGCTACGTCACCGAGGGTGTGGTCAAGAGAAACGCCCACGTTCGTCTGCTGCGCGACGACGTCGTCAAGCACACCGGCAAGGTGAACTCGCTGCGCCGCTTCAAAGACGACGCCAGCGAGGTCAAGAACGGCTTCGAGTGCGGAATCGGGCTCGAGAGCTACAACGACATCAAGCCCGGCGACGTGATCGAGTTCTTCACCACGGAGAAGGTGAAGGAGACGCTCGAGTAGCCGTCCAGGGGTTCTCCCCTTCCCAAAAAGACGCCATGGTCGTCGGTTTGTTGACTCTCGATCTGCACTTTCCCGGCGCCCGGTCTCTCAAGGACAAGCGTCGGGTGTTGCGCCGGTTGATCGATCGGATGCGCAACCGCTTCAACGTGTCGGTCGCCGAGGTGGATCACCAGGACCTGTGGCAGCGAGCGCGGGTCGCCGTCGTGAGCGTCAACACGGCACAGGCCCATCTCGAGACCACGCTCGACAAGGCCCTCGCCGAGGCCGAGAGGATTCCCGATCTGGAGGTCGCAGACGCCGAGACCGAGTATCTCTGAGATGGTCGAGCGGCCATGACGCGCAGAACCGAGCGTGTCGAGGTGGAGATCCGGACTCAGGTCGCGGAGCTGCTCGCGCGTGAGATCAAAGACCCGCGGGTGGGCTTCGTCACCGTGACACGCGTCTCGATCACTCCCGACCTTCGCTGCGCGCGGGTCTACGTCGGCGTGCTGGGGGACGAGGCGCAACGCGCGGATGTCTTGAAAGTCCTGCGCGGCGCGGCCGGCTTCGTCCGCAAGAGCCTCGGTCGCAGGCTTCGCATGCGTCGGACGCCGGACGTCGTCTTCGAGTACGACAAGGGCCTCGACGCGAGCGAGAGGGTCTCCGCTCTGCTCGCCGAGGCCCTGCCACCGCAAACGATCGATGGCGAGGAGGAGTAGCTCCGTCCACGGCGTCGTGGTCGTGGACAAGCCGGCAGGGCCGACATCCCACGACGTGGTCGACGAGGTCCGCCGCGCCTTGAAGGAGCGGCGGATCGGGCATACGGGGACCCTCGACCCCTTCGCGACCGGCGTAATCGCCCTGTGCGTGGGACGCGCCACGCGACTGGCGCGCTTCCTGACCGCCGGTGTCAAGATCTACGAGGCCTCGGTCCGCCTCGGGTTCGAGACCGACACGGATGACCTGACGGGAGAGGCGCTGGGGCCGGCGAGGTCCGGTCGCGTGGAGCGCGCCCGCCTCGAGGAGGCCCTGGCGGGCCTGCTCGGTGAGCAGCAGCAGGTGGCGCCGAGCTACTCGGCCAAGCATCGCAACGGACGCCGGCTGTACGAGCTGGCCCGGGCTGGGGTGGCCGTGGACCCGCCGCGCTCCACGATTACCGTCGAGGAGCTTCGTCTCGTCGCCGTCGAGGGGGATCGGGTGGAGTTGGCGGTGACCTGCTCGGCGGGCACCTACATTCGGGCACTCGCCAGGGATCTGGGGCGTGCCCTCGGAGTGGGGGGGCACCTCACCGCTCTGCGCCGGACGCAGAGCGGGCCGTTCCGGGTGGAGCAGGCCAGGACCCTGGAAGCCATCCGCGCCGGCGACGCTCGTCTGATTCCGCTGTCCGAGGTGCCGCTCCCACTCCCCGCAGTGCGGCTGACGCCAGAAGCAACGGCCTGGGCCACCCACGGGCGCGACGTCGCGGGGGAGGGGGAAATCGAGGCGGCCTGGTCCCATGTCCGGCTGCTGGATCCCGACGGCGGCCTGGTCGGCGTTGCGTCGCGGCGCGTGACGACCCTCGGGCACGAGCTGTGGCATCCCGAGGTGGTACTGGGCGAGGCCACCAAAACTCCGCCGCATTAGGCTTTTACAGGGAAAATGAGTTTTGCTAAACTCTTTCGGTTGCACTACTGGAGGTTTGCTGGGTGACGCTCAACAAGGACAACAAGACGCGGCTCATCACGGACTATCGGATCCACGATTCGGATACGGGGTCGCCCGAGGTCCAGATCGCCCTGCTCAGCCAACGCATCACCTACCTCACCGAGCATTTCAAGACCCACGCGAAGGACCATCATTCCCGACGCGGGCTGCTGAAACTGGTCGGCAGGCGCCGCCGCCTGCTCGACTACCTGAAGACCAACGGGAGCGAGCGATATCGCGGCATCATCGATCGACTTGGGATCCGCAAGTAGAGCAGACGACACGGCGGTCCCCGGAACTGCTTCCCACCCACACTGCCAGGAAGACCACAAACATGGCGGTTCAGCCGCCCGCACTTGAGACGTCTCGTGCCAGTGCCTGCGTCCATTCCTTCGCATTCATATTCCTTCTGCTGCAGGCGGGATCGAGTGTTTCCGGGTCGCGAGCGCGCTGAGCCATCTGAGGGAGAGGCCTCCCTCTTCTGGATACGGAGAACAAGATGGAACGCGTGACGATGCAGCTCGGCAGCCACGAGCTGTCGCTCGAGACGGGCCGACTGGCGAAGCAAGCGGATGGAGCCGTCATCGTGCGGCTCGGAGACACGGTCGTTCTGACGACCGCCTGTGGCCAGAAAGACCCCCGCCCAGGCGTGGACTTCCTGCCCCTGACCGTCGACTACAGGGAGCAGAACTACGCCGCAGGGAAGATCCCCGGCGGCTTCTTCAAGCGCGAGGGCCGGCCCACCGAGAAGGAGACGCTGACCTCGCGAATGATCGACCGCCCGTTGCGGCCGCTGTTTCCGGAGGGCTATCGCTGCGAGACGCAGGTCATCGCATACCTCCTGTCGGCCGATATGGAGAACGACTCCGATACGCTGGCAATCACGGGCGCCTCGACTGCGCTGTGCCTCTCCGACATTCCGTTCTCGACTCCGGTCGCTGCGCTGCGGGTCGGGTACTGGGACGAGGAGCTTCACCTCAATCCCAGCTCGGCCGAGCTGCGGGAGAAGAGCCAGCTCAACCTGCTCGTGGCCGGGAGCGACGACGCGATCGTGATGGTCGAGTCGATGGCGATCGAGATCCCCGAGAAGACGATGGTCGAGGCGCTGCAGATGGCCCACGACGCCATGAAGGGAATCGTCGCCATCCAGAAGCAGCTGATCTCGAAGGCCGGCAAGGCGAAGCGGAGCTTCGAGGCGCCGAAACCAGCGGCGGAGCTCGTCGCCGAGGTGGAGAGCGCGCTCGAGTCCGCCGTTGGGGATGCGATGCGCACGCCCGGCAAGCTCGAGGCCTACGCCCGGCTGAAGCAGGTCAAGAACGAGTACCTCGACAGCGTTCCGCAGGAAGAGACAGACAAGCGGGCGGCCGTATCCAAGATTCTCGACGGCTTGCGCGAGCGGCTGCTGCGGCAGGAGGTGATGGAGAACTCCCGTCGCTGGGACGGTCGCAAGTTCGACGAGATCCGCAACGTCACGGGCGAGGTCGGCGTGCTGCCTCGCACCCACGGTTCGGCGGTGTTCACGCGCGGCGAGACGCAGGCGCTCGTCACCGCCACGCTCGGTACGAGCATGGATGCCCAGATCATCGACATCGTGCAGGAGCCCGAGGCGCGCAAGCGATTCATGCTGCACTACAACTTCCCGCCCTTTTCGGTCGGAGAGGTGAAGTTCCTGCGCGGCCCGGGCCGGCGTGAGATCGGACACGGGGTCCTGGCGGAACGGGCGGTGAAGAACATGCTCCCGAGCGAGGATGTGTTCCCGTACACGGTGCGCATCGTGTCCGACATCCTCGAATCCAACGGGTCCTCGTCGATGGCGACGGTGTGTGGTGCGACGCTGGCGCTCATGGACGCCGGGGTGCCGATCAAAGACCCCGTCGCCGGCGTCGCGATGGGCCTCGTCAAGGAAGGCGAGAAGTACGCGATCCTCAGCGACATCGCCGGTGAAGAGGACCACTACGGCGACATGGACTTCAAGGTCGCCGGAACCAAGAACGGCATCACGGCGCTGCAGATGGACATCAAGATCACTGGCATCACGCCGGCGATCATGGCCGAGGCCCTCGAGCAGGCGCGCGTGGGTCGGCTGCACATCCTCGGCAAGATGGCCGAGGCCCTGGCGGAGTCACGGGAGAACATCAGCGCCTACGCTCCCAGGATCATCTCGGTCCAGGTGCCCGTCGACAAGATCCGCGACATCATCGGCCCCGGTGGCAAGATGATCCGCTCGATCGTCGAACGGACGGGGTGCAAGATCGACGTCGAGGACGACGGTCGCGTCTCGATCGCCTCGTCGGACGAGGAGGCTGCGAAGAAGGCCGTGGCGATCATCGAGGAGCTGACGGCGATGCCGGAGCTCAACAAGAGCTACCTCGGCAAGGTCGTCCGGGTCGTGGACTTCGGCGCTTTCGTAGAGATCCTGCCCGGTACCGACGGGCTGCTTCACGTCTCCGAGTTGGCGCATCATCGCGTCGAGGACGTGCGCAGCGAGGTCAACGAGGGTGACCAGGTGCTGGTCAAGGTGGTCAACATCGATCCCTCCGGCAAGATCCGCCTGTCGCGCAAGGCGCTGCTCGACGAGGCCGACGCGCCGAAGGACGGCGGCGGTGGTGGCGAGGGCCGACGCGGCGGTGGAGAGGGCGGGGGCGGCGGCGACCAGCCACGTGGCCGCGACCGTGGTCGCGGCGGCGGTGGACGCCGGGACCGGGGCGAGCGTCCGCGAGCGCGGTAGACGTGTCGTGACGAAGTTGGCTGCCGGCGTGCTGCTCGTCAGCACGGCGCTGTCGGCCGCGCAGTCTCCAGAACGGCTGGTGGTGACCGTCTCGTCCGGAGGCTTCGAGCCGAGCAGCCTCATCGCTACGAAGGGCGAATCCGTCGTCATCGAGGTGCGATCCTCGAGCGGGGAGCACTGCTTTGCCATCGACGCGCGCCGAGTCGAGAAGCGCGTCCGGCCGGATCGGCCCGCAATCGTCGAGCTCACGCTCACCGAGGCGGGCCGCTTTCCGTTCTACTGCTGCGTGGAGACGGGGCGAGCCGCCGAGCTCGAGCGGGGTGAGTTGGTCGTCAGGGAATAGCTGACGGCCAGACGCTCATACTAGAATCCGGCGCCAGTGGCTTACGCCTTCCTGATCGACAACCGGAGCTGCATCGGCTGCCACGCCTGCTCGGTCGCGTGCAAGACAGAGCACGAAGTTCCCATCGGCGTCGCGCGGACCTGGGTGAAGTACGTCGAGCGAGGCAACTTCCCGGAAACACGCCGGACCTTCACAGTCAACCGCTGCAATCATTGCGACGACGCGCCGTGCGTCGAGATCTGCCCGACGACGTCCCTGTTCAAGCGGCCGGACGGAATCGTCGATTTCGACAGCGATCGGTGCATCGGCTGCAAGGGATGCATGCAGGCGTGTCCGTACGACGCGCTCTACATCGACCCGCAGACCGAGACGGCCGCGAAGTGCAACTTTTGCGCTCACCGCGTGGAGGTCGGGCTCGAGCCTCCCTGCGTCACGGTCTGCCCTACTCAGGCCATCGTGGCGGGTGACATGAGCGACCCGGGCACACGGATCGCGCAGCTGACCGGCCGCCACGCCGTACAGGTCCGCAAGCCCGAGAAGGGAACCCTGCCGCGGGTCTTCTACCTCGAAGCTGACTCGGCTTCGCTGGTTCCCGCCGCGGCGCCGCCAGCGAGCGACTACATGTGGGCCGACGCTCCTCAGGCCGCGGCTCTGCCGGCGATGTCGCAAAACCAGGAGGCCGACACGCCTCGGCGCTCCTACGGCGTCCGCGAGCAGCATCGCAACTCGTGGGGGGGGGGGCCGGATTTCCCTCTACCTCTGGACCAAGTCGCTGGCTGCCGGTGCGTTGATCGTACCCGCGCTGGCTTCGATCGCAGGGGGCCGGCCGGGAGTCTCCACTGCGTCTCTGACGTTCACGCTACTCGCTCTCGCCCTCACCGGAGTGCTGTTGGTCGCCGACCTGCGCCAGCCGCAACGCTTCCTGTGGACACTGACGCGCCCGCAGTGGCGCTCCTGGCTGGTGCGAGGCGCCTACATCATCACGGCCTACGCCGGTGCCGTCACGTTGCTGCTGGTGGCCCGCCTCGCCGACGTCCGCCTCCCGTCGTTCGTCCTCCTGATCAGTGTCCTGCTCGCCGTGGCCACCGCGGTCTACACCGCGTTCCTGTTCGGGCAGTCCAAGGGTCGCGATCTCTGGCAGTCACCGCTCTTGGCGCCGCATCTGCTGGTGCAGGCGATCGTCGCGGGCGCGGCGCTGTTCCGGCCGGGCTGGCTGCTGTTTGCCTTGCCGCTGAACGGCCTCCTGATCGCAGCGGAGGTCTGGGGGGCACCACGCCAGCGAAGATGCGCGGCGCGCGGCGGCTCTCATCAGCGGCCACGGCCTCTTCACGAGCGGTGTGCTCATGCTCGGTCACGTCATCCCGCTGATGACGCTGTGGTTTCTGCCCGGCCTGCTGCCCCTCGCCAGCGGCCTGGCTCTGGTCGGGCTGCTGATCTTCGAGCACCTCTACGTCGACTGCCCGCAACGGATTCCCCTGTCATGAGCGTCGACAAGCTGACTCCCGACACCGGCCTCGTCTCGAGTGTTCCGCCCGAGCGTTGGGACGACTGGCACGAGTACGACGCCGGGCAGTGGCCGCGCAAGGTGGAGAAGGCGTATCAGCTGGTGCCGACGCTCTGCTTCAATTGCGAGGCCGGCTGCGGGCTCGTGGCGTGGATCGACAAGGAGTCGGGCGAGGTTCGCAAGTTCGAGGGGAATCCACTGCATCCTGGCTCCCGTGGCCGCAACTGCGCCAAGGGGCCGGCGACGATCAATCAGATCCAGGATCCCGAACGGATCCTGTACCCGATGCGCCGCGCCGGTGCGCGTGGAGAAGGGCGCTGGGAGCGGGTCAGCTGGGACGTCGTTCTGGACGATCTGGCGGCCCGGATTCGCAAGGCCTTCCGCGAGAATCGGCGGAACGAGGTCATGTACCACGTCGGCCGGGCGGGGGCCGAACGATCGGTGGAGCGGGTGCTCAAGGCCTGGGGGATCGACGGCCGCAACTCCCACACGAACGTGTGCTCGGCGTCGGCTCGACTCGGCTACGCGCTCTGGAGCGGATTCGACCGGCCCAGCCCCGATCACGCAAACGCCGAGCTCATCCTGCTGCTGTCCTCGCACCTCGAGACCGGGCACTACTTCAACCCGCACGCTCAGCGCATCCTCGAGGCCAAACACGCGGGCGCCAAGATCGCGGTGATGGACCCGCGGCTCTCGAACACGGCCTCGATGGCCGACTTCTGGATGCCGACGTATCCCGGCAGCGAGTCCGCAGTGTTGCTCGCGATGGCCAAGATCATCCTCGACGAAGGCCTGGCGGACGTCGAGTATCTGAAGCGTTGGACCAATTGGGTCGAGCTCGTCCGGGCAAAGCGTCCGGGTTCCGAGCCGACTTTCGACGCCTTCCTGGAAGAGCTCGGCGATCACCTCGCCGAGTTCAGCCCCGACTTCGCGGAGGCCGAGAGCGGTGTCCCACGCGATCGCCTCATCGCGGTGGCACGCCTGATCGGGGCCGCGCGGGGCAAGTTCGCCTCGCACGTGTGGCGCAGCAGCGCGGCCGGCAATCTGGGCGGGTGGCAGGTGGCGCGCTCTCTCCAGCTGCTGACGGTGCTGACGGGGAGCTACGGGACGCGCGGTGGAACCTCGCCTCACGGGTGGAACAAGTACGAGCCGAGCTTCTGGCAGGAGCCCCCCGCTCAGCAGGAGTGGAACGATCTGCTGTTTCCCAGGGAGTGGCCGCTCAGTCACTACGAGATGTCGTTCCTCCTGCCGCACTTCTTGAAGGAGGGCCGTGGCGTCCTCGACGTTTACTTCACGCGGGTCTACAACCCCGTCTGGACGAACCCGGATGGGATGACCTGGATCGAGGCGCTGTCGGACGAGAAGCTGGTCGGGCTCCACGCCTGCTTGACGCCGACCTGGAGTGAGACGGCCGCCTACGCCGACTACGTGCTTCCGATGGGGCACGCCAGCGAACGCCACGACATTCAGAGCCAGGAGACCCACAACGGTCTCTGGGTAGGCTTCCGGCAGCCGGTGCTTCGCACGATGCGCGAACGGAACGGCGAGAGCTTCGAGCACACCTACGAGGCGAATCCCGGCGAGGTGTGGGAGGAGGACGAGTTCTGGATCGAGCTGTCGTGGCGGATCGACCCGGACGGCGAGCTGGGCATCCGCAAGTGGTTCGAATCTCCTTACCGTTCCTCCGAGAAGCTGAGTGTCGACGAGTACTATCGGTGGATCTTCGAGAACGCGGTGCCGGGGCTACCCGAGGCGGCGGCCGAGCAGGGGCTCACGGCGCTCGAGTACATGCGCCGCTACGGGGCCTTCGAGATCGAGAACGCGGTGCGCGACCAGCACCTGGCCGAAGCGGTGGTGCCGGATGGCGCCGAGCGCGACAGCAGGACGGGAACCGTGAGTGTCGGGCGGAAGGCGGTCGGTGTGGAGATCGACGCAGGCGTTACGGTCACCGGTTTCAACACTCCGTCCCGCAAGCTCGATATCTACTCGACGACGCTCGTGGACTGGGGCTGGCCCGAAGAGGCGTTGCCCGGATATATCCGCAGCCACGTGCATCGCAGCAAGCTCGACGTCGCGAAGGGCGAAGTCGTCCTCGTGCCTACCTTCCGCCTGCCGACGCTGATCCACTCGCGGAGCGGGAACGCCAAGTACCTGAACGAGATCTCGCATCGGAATCCGCTCTGGGTGCACACGCGAGACGCGGAGCGGTTGGGCATCCGCAACGGCGACCTGGTGCGGGTCGCGACCGAGATCGGCTATTTCGTCAATCGTGCCTGGGTGACGGAGTCGATCGCTCCCGGGGTCGTTGCCTGCTCACACCACCTGGGTCGTTGGCGCCGCAACGAGGGAGAGGGGAGTCGCTGGTCCTCCTCCCGCGTCGCACTGGAGAAGCGCGGCAGCGGCTACCTGCTCAGACAGGTCGAGGGAACCGGACCGTTCCCGAGCACAGACCCCGACTCCAGCCGCATCTGGTGGACCGACGGCGGGGTTCATCAGAACCTGGCTTTCCCAGTGCACCCGGATCCCGTCTCCGGAATGCACTGCTGGCACCAGAAGGTCGTCGTGACCCTCGCACGGCCGGAGAATCACTTCGGCGACGTCTTCGTCGATACCAAGAAATCGACGCAGGTGTATCGGGAGTGGTTGAAGATGGCGCGGCCGGGCCCGGGACCCGGGGGACTGCGCCGGCCGACCTGGTTGGATCGGCCGCTCCGACCCGCGGAGGAGATGTTCAACGCCCCAGCGGAACCCAACGAGTAACGACGGCGGCCCCCTGGGGCAGGTGCAGAATCGAGCCATCGGCCAACGGTTCGAGTGATTTCCCTGTCGCGAACCATAGCCTGCACCCGGGGATCCACCGCCGCTACGTTCGAGCCACCTCCTTGGCGAGGATCAATAGCACGCCGTGTGCCATCCCGAACGCGACTCGCAATGAATGAGTTACGAACGGAGTTCGAGTTGCCTGTGGGCTCGTGACCACTCTCCTGAGGCGAGTCGGACACAATGCGGCGCCCCTGGCATGGGCGCTGGCGGCATGGGGCGCCGCGTGGGTGCCGTGGCTCTCCGACCTGTTTCCGATGCTGGGCTTGCTGCAGGGGCCACTCGGCCCCGGCCTGATCGCTCTGGGGCTGGCCCTGAGCGTTTCGAGAGGCGTGGGGAGTTGGCGCCCCCGCGTCGTACGTGCCGAGGTGCTCTTTGGTGTCGCGGCGCTGCTCTACCTGGCGACCGGCCTTTTCTACGCGAAGCGGCTCCAGGCCGCAGGGGACGAGCCCCATTACCTGATCATGGCTCAGAGCCTGTGGCAGGACGGGGACCTCGATCTTCGCGGGAACTACTACAACAAGGACTACCTGGCCTACAACCCCGGTCCCATCGAGCCGCACTACGGTGCGCCGCGAAAGGACGGAACGCCGTTCCCCGCCCACAACCCAGGCCTGCCCGCCTTACTTGCTCCGGCCTACGCGCTCGGCGGCAGAGCCGCGTGTGTCGCGCTGCTGGCGCTGCTGGCCGCCTGGCTGGTGACCGAGGTCTACCGTCTCGCGCTCGCGCTGACGAAGGACCGCGACGCGGCCCTCGTTGCCTGGGTGGCGTCGCTGGGCCCGCCCCTGTGGTTCTACTCCTTCCACTTGTACACCGAGGTGCCCTCGGCGCTTGCGATTGTCCTGGCACTTCGGTTGAGCCTGGACACGAGCACCCGGGCCCGAGGAGCGCTGTTGGCCGCACTGATCGCCACGCTGCCCTGGCTGCACGTGAAGATGATTCCGGTCGCGCTCGTGCTGGGGATCGTGAGTCTCGCACGGCTTCGTCGTCCCGCGGTGGAGGGTTTCGTCGCGACCGCGATCGCGACGGCGGCGCTGTTTCTCGGCTACTACCAGATGGTCTTCGGCCGACCCACGCCCCTGGCGATATACGGTGGGCTCCCGCGGGACATGGACGGCCCGCCCATCGTGACCCTGCTCGGATTGCTCCTCGATCGATCCTACGGGCTGTTGCCACACGCTCCCATCTTCATTCTGGCGATCGCCAGCCTGCCTGCGCTGGCCCGGGAACGGCGCTTCGCCTACGCCGCGGTAGCGCTGGCGGTCGTCGCGCCGCTGCTCGCCTGGCGAATGTGGTGGGGGGGGATGTGCCCGCCAGCCCGTTTCATCGTGCCGATCCTGCCCTTGATGGCGGTCGCCGTCGCGCACCGCGTGGCGGCTTGCGGGCGCGGACTCGCGAGGTGGCGCTGGCCGCTGGTGGCGATCGGATTGGCACTGGGTGCCTACATGGTCCGCCGGCCGGTCGATCGCCTGCTTTTGAACCGGCGTGATCGACCGACACGGGTGTGGACCTGGCTCGAGGGAGACGTCGACCTCGGGCACTACCTCCCGTCGCTCGTTTCACCGGACCCGGAGGAGCTGAAGCTGGCTGCGGTGTGGATCGCCGTCCTGGGTGCGCTGCTGATGCTGGACCGGCTGGCCCGTGAGCGAGAGCGGGTCGACCGCCTGTTCCGAAGTCTCGGCTTCGCGCTGGCGTTGATGCTGGCGGTGGGAGCCGCTACCGACTACTGGGTGCGGCCGACCCGGGCCGGACCTCTGGCCCTGGCGTCGAGCCACGCTTTCGGGTCAGCGCCGCTCCAGCGGCGCTAGTGCGAGACGCGAAGTTGCCAGCGGGTCGGGTCGTGGATCGCGTCGTGAGGCTCGCCTGGGGTGAGCGCCAGATCGAGAACATCTTCGATCGAAGACACGAGATGGATGCTCAAGTCCTCGCGCACGTTGTCCGGGATGTCCTCCTTCACCGCCTTCTCGTTGCGCTGCGGTAGGAGTACCTCTTTGATGCCCATTCGATGGGCAGCGAGCACTTTCTCCTTGACGCCCCCGACGGGAAGCACGCGACCCGAGAGCGTGACCTCGCCGGTCATGGCGACCTCCGGCTTGACGAGCCGGCCCGTCAGAAGCGAGACGATGGCCGTCGCGAGCGTGACGCCCGCGGAGGGGCCGTCCTTGGGGATCGCTCCCTCGGGCACGTGGAGGTGAAGGTCGACGCGCTCGAAGAAGGAGTCCTCGATGCCAAGCTGTCGGGCGTGCGCGCGCACCCACGAGAGAGCGGTCTGGGCGCTCTCCTTCATGACTTCACCGAGCTGGCCGGTCAGGGTGAGCCCCTTCTTGCCGAACATCTGCGTGGCCTCGATGAAGAGCACCTCACCGCCGGCGGCCGTCCAGGAGAGGCCGATCGCGACACCCGGCATCAACGTCCGCTGTGCCAGCTCCTCCCGCATGAAATAGGGCGCGCCGAGGAACTCTTCGACCTTTTCCGGTGTGACGGCGACCGTCTCCGTGAGCCCTTCGGCGCGCTTGCGGGCGACCTTGCGGATGATGCTCGCCACCTCGCGCTCCAGGTTGCGCAGACCGGCCTCGCGCGTGTACTCGCGAATCAGCTTGGTCAGCGCCTCGTCGCCGAAGGCGATGTGCTCGGCGGTCATTCCGTGGTTTTCCAGCTGGCGCGGGATGAGGTACCGCCGCGCGATGTGGTGCTTCTCCTCTTCGATGTAGCCGGCCAGGCGGATGACCTCCATGCGGTCGCGCAACGCCGGCGGAATCGTGTCGAGGACGTTGGCCGTCGTGATGAACAGGACCTCTGAGAGGTCGAACGGCATGTCGATGTAGTGGTCCTTGAAGGTGTTGTTCTGCTCCGGATCGAGCACCTCGAGGAGCGCCGAAGCCGGATCGCCGCGGAAGTCCGCGCCGATCTTGTCGACCTCGTCGAGCATGAACACCGGGTTCTTGGATTCGGTGCGCTTGAGCCCCTGGATGATCTGGCCGGGCAGCGCGCCGATGTAGGTGCGACGGTGTCCGCGGATCTCGGCCTCGTCGCGCATTCCACCCAGGCTGATGCGGTGGAATTTGCGACCCATTGCAGTGGCGATCGACCGGCCGAGGCTCGTCTTTCCGACGCCCGGCGGGCCGACGAAGCAGAGGATCGGGCCCTTGATGTCGGGCTTCATCTTCCGCACCGCCAGGTACTCGAGGATGCGCTCCTTCACTTTCTCGAGATCGTAGTGATCGTTGTCGAGAATCTCCTTCGCCTTCTCGATGTCGATCTCGGTTTCGCCCCGCTTGTTCCACGGTAGGGCAACGACCCAGTCGAGGTAGGTGCGCGCCACCGTGTACTCGGCCGCGGCGGGCGACATCTTGCTCAGGCGGTCGAGCTCGCGGATCGCTTCCTTCTTCGGCTCGTCGGGCATGCCGGCCTTCTCGATCTTCTCGCGCAGCTCCTCGTATTCGCGCTGCTGATCGTCTCCATCGCCGAGCTCCTTCTGAATCGCTTTCATCTGCTCGCGCAGGTAGTACTCGCGCTGGCTCTTTTGAAGCTCCGTCTTGACCTGACTCTGGATCTTGTTTCCGACCTCGAGGACCTCGATATCCTTGGTCAGCGCCTCCCCGACCCGCAGCAGCCGGACCTTCAGGTCGCTGATCTCCAGCAGCTCCTGCTTGTCGTCCGTGGTGAGGGACTGGAGTGTGCCCGCGATGAAATCTGCCAGCCGGGACGGGTCCTGGATGTTGGCCGCGACCGTTTGCAGCTCGTCCGCCAGCATGGGGGAGAGCTCGATGACCCGCTGGAACAGTCCCTGGGTGTGCTGGGCGAGGGCCTGGACGTCCAGCTTGGACTCCACGTCGGTTTCCGGAAGCAGCTCGATGCGGGCCCGGACGAACGGGCGGTAGCCCGTCACCTCGACGACGCGGAAGCGCTGGACCCCCTGGACCACGAGCCGCAGAGAGCCGTCGGGGAACTTGAACATCTTGTGGATGTGGGTGAGCGTGCCGACGCGGTGCAGATCGGAGTCGACGGGCTCGTCGACGGCGGCGTCGCGCTGGGTGACGACTCCGATCACGGAGCGATGCTCGACGGCCTCGTTGACCAGGGCCACGGAGGTCTCCCGCGCGACGGCGAGAGGCAGGATGGCCTGGGGAAAGAGGACGGTGTCGCGAAGCGGAAGGATGGGCAGCTCGCCCGGAATCTCCTTCAGGTTCACCTCACCGCTCGACTGGAAATCCGGCTGGGCGGCGTCTTGGGGCTCGTCGCTCATGGTCTTCCGGGTCGCTGTCAGCGAAGCTCTTGCGCCGCTCGCGCCCCGGCTCGGAGCTCGCGCTCCTCCTGGGCGGCGCGCTCGATGCTCTCCTGGCAATCGCGGCAAAGACCCGCGAAGGGGAGTGCTCGCAGACGCGCCGAGCTGATGTCGTCGGCGCACTCCTCGCAGGTCCCGTAGCCGCCTGCCTCGAGGCGGTGTAGTGCGTCGTCGATTCGAGCGAGGGTCTCGGACTTCATCTCCATCAACGCGAAGTCGACGTCGTGGACGAAGTCGTCGAGGCTCTGCTCCTCTGTGTCGCGCACCGCCGCGGCCTCCGCGGGCAGGATCTCACGCAGCGACCGAAGCTTGTCGCGGATCTCCTGACGGCGCTCCTCCAGCATGGTACGCAGCATCTCGTAGCGCTGTTTGTGGGCGTTTGACTTCCTCATGGCTGCCTCCGTATCTCTACCGCCGACCCCCGTCATCTCAAGACACGTCGAGGATCACGAGCAGGTACCCGCCGCCTCGACGAACGCGAAGCCTCGCGAGCCCCGCCGAACCGATCGCCTCGATCTGCTCCCTGAATGCCTGGACTCCGTCGATTGGTTTGCCGTTGACGCTGACGATCACGTCGCCCCTCTGGAGGCCGGCCTCCGCCGCCGTTTTGCCGGGTTCGACGCCCAGGACCACCGCGCCCCGGGTGCCCCGCGGCAGCTCGAGCTCCGAAGAGAGCCGCGGCGTGAGGTCCTGGAGAGCCATGCCCAGCTCCTCGCTCGGCCCCTCGTCGGCCTCGGCCGTCTGCTCGAAATCCTCGTCGGGGAACGTCGCGAGAGTCACCGGGATCTCATGCTCCTTGCCCGCCCGCAGCACGCGAAGCACGACGCGAGTGCCCGGCGGCTTGGAGGAGACGTAGCTGCTGAGAGCGCTGTTGTCTTCAACCAGCGTGCCGTCGACACCGACGACGACATCGTCCGGCTGGAGGCCAGCCTTGTCCGCCGGGCTGCCCGCCGTCACGTCCACGATCGCGGCGCCGTGAGGCTTCTCCAACCCGTAGCTGCGAGCGAGCTGCTCGTCGACGGCGAGAATCTGGACTCCCAGCCAGCCTCGCAGCACGCGTCCGTTGTCGCGCAGTTGGGAGAGGATGTCCTTGGCGACGTTGATCGGCACGGCGAAGCCGACGCCCGCCGACTGGCGGGAGCCCTGGGTCACGATCAGCGTGTTGATGCCGATCACCTCGCCGCGCGTGTTGATCAGCGGCCCGCCGGAGTTGCCGGGGTTGATCGCGGCGTCGGTCTGGATCATCTCTACGGAGGTGCCGCGAACTCCCAGGCCGAGCGGCCGTCCCTTGTAGGAAACGACGCCCACGGTGACACTGTTGCCGCCGAGACCGAAGGGGTTGCCGATGGCCATCACCCACTCGCCGACCTCGGTGCTACCAGAGTCTCCGAGCCGCAGAGGTGTGAGGGTGTCTCCATTCGGGTCGATCTTGAGCAGCGCAACGTCAGTGCGTGCATCCTTGCCGACCAACTCCGCCTCGAACGTCGTGCCGTCGATCGTCACCGAGATCTCGTCGGCTCCCTCGACGACGTGGCGGTTGGTGAGAATGTGGCCCGCCGCGTCGATGACGAAGCCCGTGCCGAGGGTCGTCTGGGGGCGGCTGTTCTGAGGGCCGAAGAAGCGCTCGAAGAAGTCGTTGCCAAAGGGCTCGCGGGACGGGTCGTTCTCGCCAGTCTCGCGCCGCGGCGCCCGCTCGGTGTTGATGTTCACGACGCCGGGAGTCATCGTCCGGGCGATCTCCTGGAAGCTGGGGAGCGTGATGCCGGCCGAGGCCTGCTGATCCGCTTCCGCAGCCAGGTTTCGCGCCAGGGCCGCCGGCGGTCTCTGGACCGCGGTGGTCGCAACAGCCCCCAGCAACATGGCCACCATCGCCACCGAGAACAATGACGCCGTCGTCGGCGAAGCTTTTTTCATTCCGGTAGTCTCCATGTCAAATACGCTCGGACCGACGGCGGTATTCCATGATCCGCTGTCGCATGGGCAAGCCGCGTGCCGGGCCCGGGCCAGAATTGCCCCGGCGCCTGGTACGAGTCGACTCCGACGGGCAAGCCGATCATATGCCTGGACTTACGAACCTCCGACGTCAAAAGTTGTCGACTCCTTCAATCATTTGAACCTGCCGCCCGTCCCGGACAAGGCGACACCTACCGGCGACGTCGACCGAGTAGTGGCCACTACCGCCCCACGCTGATCCGGATCGACTTGGGCTTCGAGTCCTCGCGCTTGGGCATCCGAACGCGCAGGATGCCATCGCGGTAGTCGGCCGTGATCCGATCGTGATCCACGTCGCTCGGCAGCGTGAACGAGCGGCTGAACACTCCGTAGGCCCGCTCGATGCGATGGTGGTTCTCACGCGCCACCGAGTCGTCGAACTTTCGTTCTCCCTTCAACGTCAGCACAGTGTTCTCCAGCCGGAGATCGACGCTTGCGGGATCGATGCCAGGGAGCTCGGCCTTGATAACGATGTCGCCATCCATCTCGTAGATGTCCACTGCGGGCGTCCAGCTACCCTCGAGAGGGGCTTCCCGCTCGCTCCGTCCCTCGCCAAAGGCCTCGTCGAACATCCGGTTCATGCGATCTTGGATGCTCATCAGCTCACGCACCGGCTCCAAGCGAACCACGGCCATCTCCAGCCTCCTGCTCAGAAGACCTAGTTCTTCACCGTGTACTCGGCGTCGACCACGTCGTCTTCGCCCTGCTTCGGCGCCTCGGGAGGCGCGCCCGCATCGGGTCCCCCGTCACCCGAAGCGTCGGCTCCCGCCTTGTAGAGGACCTCGGCCAGCTTGTGACTGAGGGTCGTGAGCTTCTCGGTGCCGGCTTTGATGGCGTCGAGATCCTCGCCCTCGATGATCTTCCGCAGCTCGGCAACGGCCTCCTCGATGGCCTTGGCGTCGGCCTCCGGGACCTTGCCCTCGTTGTCCTTGACGAGCTTCTCCGTGTTGTAGGCGAGGCTGTCGGCCTGGTTCCGCGCATCGACCAGCTCGCGTAGCTGCTTGTCCTCGTCGGCGTGCGAGCCGGCCTCCTCGACCATCCGTTCGATCTCGTCCTTCTCCAGACCGCTGGCGCCGCTGATGGTGATGTTCTGGGTCTTGCCAGTGGCCATGTCCTTCGCCGAGACGTTCATGATGCCGTTGGCGTCGATGTCGAAGGTCACCTCGATCTGCGGTACTCCACGCGGCGCTGGAGGGATCCCGACCAGCTGGAACTTGCCCAGCGTGCGGTTGCCCCGAGCCATCTCGCGCTCGCCCTGCAGCACGTGGATCTCGACCGAGGGCTGACTGTCGGCCGCCGTCGAGAAGACCTCGGTCTTCTTCGTGGGGATCGTGGTGTTTCGATCGATCAGTCGCGTCATCACGCCGCCGAGCGTCTCGACGCCGAGCGACAGCGGCGTGACGTCCAGCAGCAGCACGTCCTTGACGTCGCCGGCCAGGATGCCCGCCTGAATGGCTGCGCCGACGGCGACGACCTCGTCGGGGTTGACGCCCTTGTGGGGCTCCTTGCCGAAGAAGACCTTGACCTGCTCCTGGATCTTCGGCACCCGCGTGCTGCCTCCGACGAGGACGATCTCGTCGATGGCGTCCGGCTCGAGACCCGCGTCCTTGAGGCACTGGCGGACAGGCTCCATCGAGTGTTCGATCAGGTCGCCCACCAACTGCTCGAACTTCGAGCGCGACAGCTTCAAGGCCAGGTGCTTCGGGCCCGAGGCGTCGGCCGTGACGAAGGGCAGGTTGATCTCAGTCTCCATCGTCGTCGAGAGCTCGCACTTGGCCTTCTCCGCGGCCTCCTTCAAGCGCTGCAGCGCCATCTTGTCGCCAGAGAGATCGATCCCCTGGTCCTTCTTGAACTCCTCGATGATCCACTCGATGATCCGCTGGTCGAGGTTGTCGCCACCGAGGTGGGTGTCCCCGTTCGTGGCCTTCACCTCGACGACCCCCTCGCCGACCTCCAGGACCGAGATGTCGAAGGTCCCGCCGCCGAAGTCGTAGACCACGATGGTCTCGTCCTTCTTGCGATCCAGACCGTAGGCGAGGGCGGCGGCCGTCGGCTCGTTCACGATCCGCAGGACCTCGAGCCCCGCAATAGTGCCGGCATCCTTCGTGGCCTGACGCTGCGCGTCGTTGAAGTAGGCCGGCGTCGTGATCACGGCCTTCTCGACCTTCGCTCCCAGGTAGTCCTCCGCCGACTGCTTGAGCTTCTGGAGCACCATGGCGGAGATCTCGGGGGGCGTGTAGGACGCGCCGCGAATCTCCACGCGGACGTCGCCGTTCTTGCTGTTTTCCGCGACCTTGTAGGGGACCATCTTGCTCTCTTCGGAGACCTCCGAGAAGCGGCGGCCCATGAAGCGCTTGATCGAGTACACGGTGTTCTCGGGGTTGGTCACGGCCTGTCGCTTGGCGACCTGTCCGACCATCCGCTCGCCGTCCTTGCCGAATCCCACGACAGAGGGGGTTGTGCGGCCACCTTCGGCGTTGGGGATCACTACGGCTGAGTCACCCTCCATCACCGAAACCACCGAGTTCGTGGTTCCCAGGTCGATTCCGATGACCTTGCTCATGTCGGTGCCTTCCTCTCTGCGTGGCAGGTTCGCGGCGGTCTGCTCCGCTCGCGTTCAAGAGTGAATATAGTGTCTTGATTAGTATCTGTCAAGCACTTAATCTTAGTGGATGAAACTCAAGTAGCTCCCCCACGGGTGCCGGCTTGGCACTCCCCCTCGGGTGCTACAATTTCACGAGCAGTACGCACAGCCGACCCACTCCGATCCGGAAAGCAGCAGAATTGGCCCCCGAATCTGGTTCTCTCGACGCTCACCTCTGCCAAGTCGGCGGACTGAACGCGAACCACTCGTCGTCGACGGGCACGCCGTACCACATCCAGATCGAGGATCTTGGCCCACTGCTCGATCGGATCTCCGATCGGCAGGTGCGGCGCCTCAACATCGTGATCTATGCGAATTACGGTAACGTGAGCGCACGTATCGTCTACAGCCGCGACCACGACTTCGAAGACATCCGTACGGCCGAGCACAACGAGCGAATCGCCGGCGAGATCCGGGATCTGGCAGCCGGCGCTCGCACGGTCATCGAGGAAAAGGAGAGGCGCCAGCTCGACCGGATCAAGGAGCTGGCCAGCCGCTACCACAACACCCGTGACCCGGGCGCCAAGCAGGAGCTCGACCTCGCCAACAAGCTCTTTCCCTACCTGGTCTCCGCGGCTCTCGCCGAGATCAAAGGGCAGCGCGCCGTGGCAAAGGCCGAGACGACGGGGCTGACCGGTCCGGTTCTCCGCGTCTACCCGGCGGACGAGGAGCAGCGCCGGATGATGGTGGAAATCGAGCGGATGATCCGCGACGTCCAGAGCGACCTCGAGAGGCTGAAGGGGCTGGGCAGCGCAGACGACATCATCCTGCAGACGTTCCGCAAGCTCGTGGATCGAGCCAACGACTGTTTGTCGGGGCGCCTGCCCTCCGAGTTCAACGTGAGGCGGCTCGAGCTGACGCGAGACGGACTGATGATGACCTGGCGGCAGGTCAAGTCCCGGCTCAAGGCCGCGAGCGGGGGGAGCGCCTAGTCTTCAGATACTGGCGTGGCGGACAGGACCGCGTCCATGTTGTATCTCATCTCGCCGGCCAGCTTCGTGATCTTCATGCCCTGTGGGGCCTTGACCCGGCAGGCGAGGCCGCCCTGCGTCGATCCTTCCCGCTGGTACTCGAACTCGCAGTAGCGGCACTCCGCGTTCCAGCAGTAGCGCCCCATGCCGATGTCGTCGGAGAGGTATTGCATCTGCCGAAGCAGCAGGTTGTTCTCGGGAACCTCGAAGCGGCGACCCAGGATCTGTATCTCGACCAGCTTGTCGTACGGCTCGAGCAGCTCTTCGTCCAACGCGGCCCTCCGAGGAAGCGGCGATTAGAACACGCGCCACGCGGGCTCGCAAAGATCCTCGCGCGCCTCTCGCGACGAAACCTGGTGAATAATTCGGGCTAGAATCCGCGCCTCGTGAAGGTCGCTTTTATCGGCTCGCACGGCGTCGGCAAGACCACCTTGTGCTTCGATCTCGCCGGGCTCCTCAAGAAGGAGGGGCTGCACGTCGATATCGTCAAGGAGGTGGCGCGGCTGTCACCCCTGCCGATCAACCGTCAGACCTCGCTTCAGGCCCAGACCTGGATCCTGATGACACAGGTGGCGGAAGAGGTGCGCTCGGCGGCCAGCCACGACGTCGTGATCTGCGACCGGAGCGTGCTCGACAACTACGCCTATCTCGTCTACGCGGGTGACAAGGTTCGCGCGATCGAGCGGTTCGTGGACTACTGGCTGGACACCTACGACGTGCTGTTCAAGGTCCCCATCATCGGTCAACCCTCGGCCGACGGCGTGCGCGACACCGACGAGTTCTTCATGCACTCGATCGACGATCTGGTCGACCGACTGCTCGAGGAGAAGCTGATTCCGCATGAGCGCCTGCCGTCGGACGCCCGCTCGGATTGGGCCGGCATCGTGTCGGACGTGACTCTGCGAGCCCCAGCGCTGCAACAGCTCAAGCTATAGGGCCACGGCAACGGCCCGCCACAGAGGCGCAGAGACACAGAGATTCGTCATCCCGAGTGAGTTCAGCCAAGACGCGATTCGAGGGAGCCCGGCGCGTTGTTGGACAACGGGCGCGGTGGATGGCCGAGGAGCAGACGGATTTTTCGCTCCAAGCGGGGACGGGCAGTCGCTCAGAATGACGAGGGGACGAACTCTCGCTCGGGCTGATGGCGACGGACTGATCAGCTTCTCGTCATCATGGAGGAGATCCGCGGATGGGTGCAACCGGATCTGACGCGAGATCACATCGCACGTCATCCTCGAGGGAGTTCAGGCATTGAACGCGACCGAAGAACCCCCGCTCCTCTCCGTTGGCACAGCTGACGATCGAGAGACGAGGAGATCCTCAGGGGAGGGGACCGATCGGAGCTGCCGTTTCTCTGTGCGTTCTCTGTGGCCTCCGTGCCTCTGTGGCTTCCGTTTGATCGACCGCGCCCCTCGTCGCGGCGCTGCCGCCCCGTGCCTCCGTGGCATCCGTTGGTGAGTCCGATTGCGGTGCCCACGCCGGCGTCGCTATCCTCTCCGGGATGAGTTTGCAGGATCGGGTGGCCGAAGAGCTCATGGCCGCGATGAAGGAGCGGGAAGCCGGGCGCGTCTCGGCTCTGCGCATGGCGAAGGCCGCACTCAAGAATCGGGAAATCGAAAAGGGCGAGCCCCTCGACGAGAGGGAGGAGCAGTTGGTCTTTCACAGTCTCGTGAAGCAGCGCCGCGACTCGATAGCGCACTTCACGAAGGCCGGGCGCGCGGAGCTGGCGGACAAAGAGCAACGGGAGATCGAGGTCCTATCCGGCTTCCTTCCCGAGGAGGCGAGCCAGGAGGAGATCGACGCCGCCGTCGCCGCGGCCATCCAGGAGACGAGCGCGGCCACGCCCAGGGACGTCGGCAAGGTCATGAAAGCCGCGATGGCCCGGCTCCGGCTGGCCGGCAAGCCCGTCGACGGCGGTCGCGTCAACCAACTGGTTCGCGCGCGCCTGGGAGGCTAGCTCGCCGCGGGAGACGGTACGGCGAGCGGGTCAGCGCGTGCTCGTCGGCTTCGATGGGTACGAAGCGTCGAGCGAGATCAAGCGGTTCATCCACCAATGGGGCGTCGCCGGGGTGGTGCTATTCGCGCGAAACATTGATGCCCCGGAGCAGCTGGCGGAGCTGGTGCGCGAACTCCAGGAGGAAGGCCGGCGAGCCGACTACGCGCTGCCGCTGCTGATCGGGGTCGATCAGGAAGGCGGGCGAGTGGCACGCCTGCGCGAGCCCTGGACGAAGTGGCCGACGTTTCGCGAGCTGGGCCGCACCGGGTCCGCCGAGCTGGCGGGTGAGATGGGTCGCGAGCTGGCGAGCGAGCTTCTCGCCTGTGGCATCGGCCTCGATTTCGCTCCCGTCGTCGACGTCGACAGCAACCCCCGGAATCCCGTCATCAACGATCGTTCCCTTGGAGGCGACGCCGAGCTGGTGGGACGCCTGGCCGCCGCGTTCATCGAAGGGATGCAGGACGCGGGGTTGGCGGCGTGCGCCAAGCACTTCCCGGGTCACGGTGACACCGAGCTCGACTCGCACCTGGCCCTGCCTGTCGTGGAGGTGGAGCGGGAGCGCCTCGACGCCGTCGAGCTGCCGCCGTTCCGAAGCGCGATCGAGGCCGGCGTCGCGTCGGTGATGAGCGCGCACGTCGTTTTCCCGTGCTTCGATGCGGATCGGCCCGCGACTCTCGTCCCCGGTGTCCTCAATGACCTGCTGCGCGACGAGTTGGGATTCGGCGGCGTCGTCATCTCCGATGACCTGGAGATGCGGGCGCTCTCCGAGCGCTGGGAGGACGGAGAGGCGGCCGTGCAGGCGGCCCTCGCCGGATGCGACCTGTTGGCCGTCTGCGAGAATGTCGACATGCAGATTCAAGCGGTGGAGGCTCTTGTCCGGGCTGCCGAGGAGGCGCGTCTTCCGTGGCGTGAGAACGACGCCGCGCTCGCGAGGATTCGTGATCTCAAGCAGCGCTTCCTGGTGCCTTACTCCGATCCCCAGCCGGAACGGGCCAGACGCCAGGCCGGAACGGGTCGGTCGCTGGAGCTGGCGGAGCGGATCTCGCTGGCCGCGGCCCGCGCGGTGTAGCGGGATGGACCTGGGGCTGAAGGATCGGGTCGCCGCGGTGGCCGCTGCGTCGAGCGGCCTGGGGCGGGCGTCGGCACTGGCCCTGGCCGCCGAGGGCGCGAAGGTCGCGATCTGTGGCCGCCACGAAGACACGATCGGCGCTGCGGCTCGAAGCATCGCCGAGCAGACGGGAAGCGAGGTCGAGCCGTTCGTCGCGGACGTGTCGTCAGGCGACGATTGTCGGAGCTTCGTCTCGCGGACCGTCGAGCGCTTCGGCAGGTTGGACATCCTCGTCACCAACTCCGGCGGGCCGCGGCCCGGGACGTTCGGGCAGGTCGGCGACGAGGAGTGGGATGCCGGTTTTCGCGTCACGCTCGCGAGCATCGTCAGCCTGGCGCGAGCCGCCGCGCCCGAGATGGCGCGGCGGAAATGGGGGCGCATCGTCAACGTCGCGTCGCTCTCCGCCAGGCAGCCGGTCGACGGCCTGGTGCTCTCGAACACGTTTCGGCCGGCGGTCGTAGGCCTCGCGAAGACGCTCTCGATCGAGCTGGCAGGAGACGGGATCCTGGTCAACACGGTGTGCCCCGGCTACACGAGGACGCCGCGCCTCGAGGAGCTGGCGAGCGTACGGGCCAAAGCGACGGGCACGACACCGCAGGCGTGGCTCGAAGAGCTAGCGGTGAGCGTCCCTCTCGGACGCATCGCCGAGGTCGAGGAGTTCGCCGCGGTCGTGGCCTTTCTCTGCTCGGAGCGCGCTTCCTACGTTACTGGGGCGACGATTCCGATCGACGGGGGAGCGATCCGGGGCCTCGCTTGAGCCTGGAGTGGGTTCGCCCGCGCGGCCTGCGCCCCGGGGACCGCATCGGCGTCTGCGCCCCGTCCGGCCCTGTCGACATGGAGCGACTCGCGCGGGGCGTTCGCCGTCTCGAGGCGGCGGGTTTCGAGGCCTACGTCCCCGAGGGCGTGGGGGAGCGCACGCTCTTCACGGCGGGCTCGATCGAGCGGCGTCTCGAAGAGCTCCACGGGCTGGTGGGCGATCCCGACATTGCCGCGATCGTGTGCGCGCGCGGCGGGGCGGGAGCGACCCAACTGCTCCACCACCTCGACGCGGAGCTGATCGCGAAGCACCCCAAGCCCCTACTGGGCTCGAGCGACGCGACTTGCCTGCATCTTCTTTTAGCGCGCCTCGGCGTCGTGTCGTTCCACGGTCCGATGGTGTCCATGGACCTGGCCAGAGATGATTGCGACGCATCCGTCGCGTTGGCCCCGTTGACGAGCGGGTCGTCCGGTCTGAGCTTCGAGGGACCGAGGCTACGGACGCTCCGGAAGGGTCGTGGCGAAGGGCGTCTCGTAGGCGGGTGCCTCGCCCTGCTGGCCGCGATGGCCGGGACTCCCTGGGCACTCGAGAGCGGCGACGAGCTGATCCTCTTTGTCGAGGACGTCAACGAGGCGCCGTTCCGTCTCGATCGGATGCTTCGCCAGCTGATCGACTCCCGAGCACTCACCCGCGTGAGAGGTGTCGTTTTCGGGGAGATGCTCCGCTGCGAGCCGCCCACAGGCGCCGAGTACACACTCGCCGACGTCCTGCTCGATGCGCTGCGTGAGCTGAACGTGCCCGTCGCGTTCGGTCTCCCGAGCGGCCATACGGAAGGGCCGGGGATGACCGTGCCGCTCGGCGTCAGGGCGCGTCTCGAGTGTGGCGAGTCGACGCGGCTCGAGATGTTGGAGCCGGCCGTCACGTGAAGGTCCACCTCTCGGGCGTCTGTGGCACGGCTATGGCGTCCCTGGCCGGCCTGATCCTCGAGCGAGGCGACGAGGTGACGGGCTCCGATCAGGATGTTTACCCGCCCATGTCGACACAGCTCGAGGAGCTGGGGCTGCGGGTCCTCACACCCTACGCCGAGACCAACGTTCCCCGGGAAGCGGATCTCGTGGTGATCGGCAATGCGTTGTCGCGAGGCAATCCCGAGGTGGAGGTGGTTCTCGATCGAAGGCAACCGATGACGAGCCTGCCGGCCTTGCTCGGCGAGCGTTTCATCGACGGCCGTCGCTCGCTCGTCATCGCTGGGACCCATGGCAAGACCACGACGGCGAGCCTCGCCGCGTTTCTGCTCGAGCGGGCAGGGCGCGACCCCTCGTACATGGTCGGGGGGGTGCCGATCGATCTGGCCCGTTCGTACCGGCTCGGGCGGCGAGCACTTCGTCGTCGAAGGGGACGAGTACGACTGCGCGTTTTTCGACAAGCGGCCGAAGTTCGTCCACTACCGCCCCGATGTCGCGGTCATCGGCAACCTCGAGTTCGATCACGCTGACATCTACCGCGATCTCGAGGGCGTGCAGACCGCGTTCTCGCGCCTGATCTCCGTCATCCCGCGCGGCGGCACGCTGCTCGCGGGCGATGCGAGTCCGGCGCTGGCGCCGTTGCTCGGCAAGGCGCACTGCTCGGTCGAGAGCTTTGGCCTCGCGAGCTCCTCGACCTGGCGGGCGAGCGAGCTGCGGCTCGGGCCCGACGGCTCCGACTTTCGGCTGCTCGAAGCGGATCGGGACCACGGTCTCTTTCACCTTTCCCAGCCAGGGGGGCACAACGTCCGAAACGCCGTGGCGGCTCTCGCCGCGCTGGCCAGGTCCGGCCTCGAGCCCGCGGAGGCTCGTGATGCCCTTGGCGAGTTCAAGGGAGTGCGTCGCCGGCTGGAGCTTCGGGGCAACGTCAGCGGTGTCTCGATCTACGACGATTTCGCACACCACCCGACTGCGGTGAGGGCGACGCTCGAGACGCTTCGCCGGCGGGCCGAGGGCGCCGGGCGCCTCGTTGCCGTCTTCGAGCCGCGCTCGTTCACGTCTCGGACGAGCGTGTTCCAGCGGGAGCTGGGGGCCGCCCTGGGGCTCGCGGACGTGGCGATCGTCGCGCCGGCATTTCACCCCGAGCGTGTCGCCGAGGGGCGGCGGCTGGACCCTCAGCGTCTGGCGGCCGACGCCTCGGCCGCCGGAGCCGACGCGCGGATTGCAGCTTCGGTGGAGGAGATCGTGTCTGACTTGGGACGGAATCTGCGGCGGGGAGATCAGGTCGCGATCCTCTCGAACGGCGGCTTCGGCGGAATCCACGATCGACTGCTCGAGGCCCTGGGCAGTCGGTAGTGCCATTCGCTCTTTTCACGCGAGTTGGGGTGTGCTAGCTTGCACACACTCCAAAGCCTTCAACCATATGTCCTTTCGGCGACTCAACCCGCTACACGCCGACCTGCAAGGAGAGGCCCTATGAAGCGTCTAGGCGTCGTCCTGTGTGCGCTCGTACTGGCGGCCGCCCCGGTGGCAGCCCAATCCGGCGGCATAACCGGCACGGTGGTCGACGAGTCTGGCGGGATTCTGCCGGGCTGCACCATCACGCTGAGCGGACCCGGCGGGAGCCAAACGACCTACGCGGACGGCGGTGGTGCGTTCAGCTTCGCCGACCTCGCAGCCGGCACCTACACGGTGAAGGTCTCTCTCTCGAGCTTTCGGGACGCCGAGCAGGAGGTGCAGGTGGGCCACAGCGCCGCCGACCTCGGCTCGATCACCCTGGCGTTGGCTGGGATCGGCGAGACGATCGTCGTTAGCGCGTCGAAAATCGAGTCGACGCTCACAAACGCCCCGGCCACGATCAGCGTGCTCACCGCGGACACGCTGAATACGACCCCAGCGTCGAACATGGGCGATCTGCTCCGCAACGTCCCGGGCGTGAACGTGACGCAGATGTCCGCGCGCGACGTGCAGCTGTCCAGCCGGGGGTCCACTGGGACGCTCGATGCCTCGCAGATCGCGCTCCTCGACGGACGCTCGATCTACCTCGACTTCTTCGGCTTCGTGTTGTGGGACCTGATCCCGAGCAACAAGGAGGACATCAAGCAGATCGAGGTGGTGCGGGGTCCCGCCTCGGCGGTGTGGGGCGCCAACGCGCTCAAGGGCGTCGTGAACATCATCACCAAGACTCCTCGCGAGGGTCAGGGCCTCAGCCTGAACCTGCAAGGTGGCATGGCCGACCGGGGCGAGGGCTCTCGCGCCGACGAGGGCAGCGCCAGCCAGTACGGCGTGAACGCGCGCTGGGCCGACGCTCCGAGCGACAACCTCTCGTATCGGATATCGGGTGGCTATTTCTTCTCCGACCCCTACTCCCGCCCAACCGGGAGAGTGCCACTCGGCTCGCACCCTCTGGATTCGTCGATCATGACGGGCGGCGCCCCCTACCCGACCGACGATGCGGATGGAGTCGTCGGGCAGTCGTTTGCCAACAAGGGAACCAAGCAGCCGAAGGCCGACCTGCGCGTCGATCACGAATTCGCGAACGGTGGCCGGCTGACGTGGGGTGGTGGTTTCGGAGGAACGGCGGGCATCATCCACACTGGTCTCGGCCCGTTCGACATCGAGCCCGGTTCCGACATGGGCTACGGCCGGATCAGCTACCAGAAGGACGCCTTGAAGATCGGGACGTTCGTCAACTGGCTCGACGTCGAGGCGCCGAACCTGCTCCTGGTCGATCCGTTCACGGGTGGTCCGGTACAGCTCAACTTCAACACCAAGACGTTCGACTTCGAGGCGGGTCACTCGACCGTGATCGACGACCGGTTGATCCTCACGTACGGCGGAAACGTGCGACGCAACAACTTCGAGATCACGATCACGCCCGACGTGGAGAACCGCACCGAGTTCGGCGGCTACCTGCAGGCGGAGTATTTCGTGGACAAGTTCCGGCTCGCGGCCGGCGGCCGCGTCGACAAGTTCGGCAACATCGATGGCGCAGTCTTCTCGCCGCGGGTCAGTCTGATGTTCAAGCCGACGCCAGATCACGCGCTCCGCGTCTCGTTCAACCGCGCTTTCCGCTCGCCCTCGGCGATCAACAACTACCTGGTGCTGCCGATCGTGCAGCTGATCAACGCCCCGGGAGGACCGAACCTGGCCCTGCTGCGAGCGTTCGTGCCGCCACCGCTGTGCCCGGCGATCTGTGGGCTGCTCGAAAACCCGTGGCCGCTGATCCTGAGCGGGGTCGGCAGCGAGGTCGGCGGCACCGTCCTGAAAGAGGAGAAGCTCGACGCCTACGAGGTCGGGTACACGGGGACGTTCAACGGCCGTACCACGTTGAGCCTGGTCGGGTACCAGAACGATTCGGACGGCAACATCAACTTCACGCAGGTCACACCGGACATCTTCCCGCCCACTGGAATTCCCCCTTTCTCGGCGTACTCGCCGGCCAACCCGCCACCCCTCGTGCCCCCCTTCGACAGCCTCGGGAGCAGCGCGGTGCTGATGGCCTTCCTCGCGCAGACCAACCCGGCGCTCGTGGCATTGGGGCTGCCGCCGGTCGTCTTTCCGGACGTGGCTTTCACCTACCTGAACTTGAGCGGGGTGCGAAACAGAGGCTTCGAGGCCAGCCTGGAGCATTCGTTCAACCGAGACCTCTCGGGCTTCGTCAACTTCTCGTGGCAGGACACCCCGGAGCTGCTCGTGCCTGACCCGGACGAGATCAAGCAGCCCATCGACGAGATCGGGATTCCACCAACGAACCGCTTCAACGTGGGGCTCAACTACGGCAGCGAGCAGTTCCTCGGCAGTGTGTCGGTCAACTACCAGGACGAGGCCTTCTGGGTCGACGTCTTGACGAGGCCGTTCAACGGTGCCACGAGCTCCTTCACGATGGTCAACGCCTCGTTCGGCGTGCGCTTCAACGAGGGGCGCGTGACGGCGATGGTCAAGGCGAACAACATCTTGAACGAGACGATCCAACAGCACGTCTTCGGCGACATCCTGAAGCGCTCGGTCATGGCGGAGCTGCGCATCAATGTGAACTAGGGGATCAACGGAAGCCACGACCCCTCGTCATCCTGAGCGAGCGCCGGCGACGATGCCGAGTCGAAGGAGCCAGCGAGGTGAGATCGCTCCTCTGGTCTCGATAGACGAGGAGCGGGCGGATTCTTCGCTCCAAGCGGGGACGGGCCGTCACTCAGAATGACGCTGCCCTGGCCTTTCGGGCGGCTCGCCGCCGCTCTTCTTTCTAGAAGAGCGTGTAGATGAACGGTGCTACGGCCGAGCCTTGCGTGAAGACGACGAGCAGGCCGAGCAGCGCCAGCATCACGATGATCGGGCCCAGCCACCACTTCTTGCGGACCCGCATGAAGGCCCACAGCTCCGAGATGATGCCGAGCTTCTCGCGGGACTCCTCAAAAGCCATCTGATCTCACTCCAGTTTCTAGTCCAGCTCGAACAGCGTACGCCAGTCGACATCCTCTTTGAACTCGGGCTGGTCTGCTTTGTCGAGAATCTGGTGGCCGACCACCAGGTAATCCATGTTCGTGCGCATGAAGCAGGTGTAGGCGTCGTGTGGGGTGCACACGATCGGCTCCCCGCGCACGTTGAACGACGTGTTGATGATGATGGGGACGCCGGTCCGCTCCCCGAAGGCCTCGATCAGCTCGTAGAAGAGCGCGTTCTGCTCTCGCGTCACCGTCTGCAGGCGCGCCGACCCGTCAACGTGGGTCACCGCGGGGATCTCGCGCTTGTGCTCGTGGACCTGTGCGACGAGCAGCATGTAGGGGCTCTCGCAATCGATGTCGAACCACTCGGAGGCGCGGTCGGTGGTGACGGAGGGGGCGAACGGCCGGAACCCCTCGCGGAACTTGATCTTCATGTTCAGCGTGTCGCGCATCTCGGGATCGCGCGGATCGGCCAGGATGCTGCGGGCGCCGAGGGCGCGCGGACCGAACTCCATCCGTCCCTGTGACCAGCCGATCACGTTTCCCTCCGCGAGCAGGCGCGCCGTCTCCTGGACCAGCTGCTTACGCTCGAGCGTCCGATACCTGGCGCCGCGCTCGTCGAAGTAGCTCGTGATCTCGGCATCCGAGAACTCGGGGCCCAGGTAGGCGTCACTCCAGGCACGACCGCGCGGCTTTCTCTCGATCGTGTTGTAGAGGTAGTGGGCCACGCCGACGGCTCCGCCGGCGTCGCCGGCCGCTGGTTGCACGAACAGGTTCTCGACCGGCGTCTCGCGCAGCACGCGCCCGTTGGCGACACAGTTCAAAGCGACACCGCCGGCCATGCAGAGGTTCTTCTGGCCGGTCTCCTTGCAGATGTGGCTGGCCATGCGCAGCACGACCTCTTCGCAGGCCTTCTGGATGGAGGCCGCGATGTCGAACTCGCGCTGAGTGAGGCGCGTCTCGGCCTGGCGCGGCGGGCCGCCGAACAGCTCGTCGAACTTCCCGTTCGTCATGCGCAGGCCGTAGTCGTACGAGAAGTACTTCATGTCGAGCTTGAAGGATCCGTCATCCTGGAGGTGCACGAGCTCCCCCATGATCTTGTCGTAGGAACTCGGCTGCCCGTAGGGCGCCAGGCCCATCACCTTGTACTCGGCGCTGTTGACCTTGAAGCCCAGGTAGGAGGTGAAGGCGCTGTAGAGCAGGCCCAGGCTGTGCGGGAAGCGGATCTCGCGCAGCAGCTCGATGTCGTTGCCCTTGCCGACGCCGAAGGAGGCCGTGCTCCACTCGCCGACGCCGTCCACGGTCAGGATCGCCGCCTCATCGAAGGGCGAGACGAGAAACGCCGAGGCCGCGTGGCTCATGTGGTGCTCGCCGTACAGGATCGGTCCCTTGTAGGGCTTCAGCTCGCGGCGAACGATGGCCGGGACCCAGAGCTTCTCGTGCAGCCAGACGGGGATCGCCTTTCTGAACGACGCGAAGGAGCGCGGAAACGTCGCGACGTAGGTGGCCAGCATCCGCTCGAACTTGAGCAGCGGCTTGTCGTAGAAGCCCACGGCGTCCAGGTCCTCTGGCCCGATTCCAGCCTCGCGCAAGACGTACTTGACGGCCCGGGCCGGGAAGTCGGAATCGTGGCGCTTCCGCGTGAAGCGCTCCTCCTGAGCCGCCGCGACGATCTCACCGTCGCGCAGCAGTGCCGCCGCGGCGTCGTGGTAGAAGCAGGACAGTCCGAGGACGTAGGTGGGCTTACTCAGGTTCGGGTCCGGTTCACTAAAACTGGTGACGCGCAGAGGCTGCGGCGCTCAGCGGATTATGCTCGCGTTTCTTCCAGAAAGTCGGCTGGCCGCCCAGTCCGGTGTCGAGGAGATCCCGCCTCAGCAGCTTCATCGAGATGCTGACGCCGGCCACCGAAACGAAGTAGATGATCGAGAGAATGACGCCGGTCCAGACCACCCCGATCCGCTCGAATACGCGCTGCCAGCGGCGGTAGAAGGCAGAGTCGCGGGCGAAACGCTTGAGGACGATCTCCGTGCCCACCACGAGCACGAAAAGAGCGAGCAGCTTGAGCTGCCAGGGCAGAGCCCACAATCGCGTGAAGGTGTCCGAGAGATCCATGGTTGGGGGATGAGCCGACGAGGCCGGACCGAACTTTTGATGTTAGGGGAGGCTCGGCCGCGCGTCAATCGTCAGCCTCACGAGTATAATGCGCCGCAATGGCCGCCGAGCCCGACGCTCCTCCCAACTCCTTGGACGAAAGCGAGGTCCGGTCCGACTTTCTCCGTGGTCAGTTGCGCGAGTGGCTCGAGGACATCCGCACTGCCGGGCACACCGCCGAGCTGTTCGAGCTCGAGATGTGGCTGCGCAGCCTGGAGCAGTTCTTCCGCGGCGATCACCGTCGTGGCCGCGGCGGGCCGGCCGCCCGCCTTGCGGCGCGAAACTGCATCGAGGAGCTGCGCGCGATCGACCAGGTCCTGTTGCGGGTGATCGTCCTGTGCCAGCGTGTGCTGACCGAGGAGCAGGTCAATCAGGCACGCTTCGGCCAGTACGTCCAGTCGTTCGTCAAGCGCGACGCGACGATCGATCGGTACGTTCAGAAGCTGCTCCTGCAGTCCGGACCCGAGGCGAGTCTCTCGCTGCTGCGGGACGCCTTCGAGAGCATCCACGTCGTTCTCGTCGACCTCACGGAGCGAAGCGAGGCGTCTTACGCGACGTTCACTGCGGTCGGCAAGCTGATCGATCGGGAGATTCGGCGCAGCGATCTGATCTCGCTCCTCATCGAGAAGAAGTTCAAGCCGATCCACGACCGCATCACGAGCCCTGCGGTGACGGCCACGATCCGGCGAGCCCTGCCTCAGGAGCGGAAGCACGCCGCGCGCGTGCTGCTCGAGCTGTTCAGGCTCCTGCGCTACCTCGAATACGCCAAGGCGGGGCGGACCGGCGCGCCCGACCTGAAGAAGGTGATGCTCATCTTCGCCCTGATCGAATCGGAGGTGAGGCTGCTGCTCGACTTCCTCGAGAACACGGTGCTGCCGACCATGGAATCCGAGCAGCTGCTCTTTCAGCTCTACGACTCCTTCGTGTACTGCGTGCCGCTCGAGCTGAAGAAAGTGGTCAACCTCGAGCTGCTGGGCAGCTCCAGCAGACGCCAGATCGAGAGCCTGCGGGTTCACGTCGAGAACAGTCACGGCATCCTGAGAGATTGCTTTCAACAATCGGTCGTGCAGCTCGCGCAGGTGTTCAACCCCGAGATCGAGGGAAGCGACGTGTTCGGTGACTTCGTCGAGAGGCAGGAACGCTCGGTGGAGCTTCGCCAGGGACTCGGCCAGCTCCTCGAGGCCCTCGCGGTGTTCCAGGCTGCCCCGAGCGAGGCGGCCGTGGAGATTCTGCGCGCCGACGTCTCCCGCTTCTACGACAACCACATGCGCTACCTGATGTATCGGGACTGGGCCGATTTCGAGCGCTTCTTCATCGACCTGCTCAAGACGCACGAGGCCGATGCGCTGAGCGCTTTCGCGCACCGATTCGAGACGTTCCTCACGACCCTGAATCGCGAGGTCCAGAAGCGTTCCGTCCTCCAGGTCCAGGCCGAGGCCCGCGGAGGCCGAGGGTCACTACTTCGAGCCCGGCGGGGAATCGATCTAGGCCTCTCTTGCCACAGCGGCAACCTCAGTTAGAAGGAAGCCACAGAGGCACGGAGACACGGAGAACGCACGGAGGCACTCGATCGACCAGTCCGAGTCTCCCAGGCCGCCTAGATCGTCGGTCCGCTCCCCCAGATCGGGATGGCAGGAGATCGGAGTTCGCCGCTCTGTGCGCCTCTGTGGCCTCGTTTCTGGCGCCTGCTGTCGCTCGGCGTCAGATCCTCTCGGCCAGGGCCAGCGCCGCCTTCCTGGCCATCGCGTAGATCGTCAACTGCGGGTTGACGGTGAGCGATGTCGGAAAGACAGACCCGTCGATGATGTAGAGATTGTCGGAATCGTGCTGCCGATGATGGACGTCCACCACCGAGCTGCTCCCGTCGGCTCCCATCGCGCATCCGCCCATCACGTGGGCGCTGAAGACACCCACCTGGTTGGGCCCCATCGGGGCGTCGCGGATGCCGGCCAGGTCGCGCTCGCTGCGAATCCGAACCGGCTCGTTGTGGAGCGTGAGAACCTCCTGGGCTCCCGCGGCCAGCTGAATGCGCGCCAGCGCCTCCATCGCGGTTTGAGCCGCTTGCCAGAAGCTCGGTGTGAAGTCGTAAGAGATCGCGAGCGGCCGCCCGGCCGGGACCGTCACCGTGCCGCCTCTTTCTTCGGGCTCGAAGCCGTCTTGGTGGAGCGCGAGCAACGCGTTGACGTGGGCGAGGCGTTTCATCACCCGCCGCTGTGAGGCCCCGAAGCCTGGCGCCACGATTCCCGTCAGCATCGGGTGTACCGGCGCGGCTTCGAGGAAGAAACCCATTCCCGATTCTGGCTCGGCGAACTCGTGCGAGTAGACGGACTGCGGCGCGCCGTAGAAGGCGTCGATGCGTTCCTCGAACAACCCGATGCTGCCGATCGTCGGATGCAGGAAGGTGCGGCGCCCGACCCGTCCGCTGCGATTCGCCACGCCGCTGCGAAGCAGCAGGGCCGGCGTGTTGAGGGCTCCCGCTGCCAGGACCGTTGCCTTCGAGCGCACCGTCACCGACCGCTCTCCGGCGGCGGTTTTGACGCGAGCTTCCACGGCGGTGACGCGGGAACCCGCTATTCGCACGCGCTCGGCCGCGCAGTCGGCAATCACGATGGCGCCGGCATTCACCGCGTCGGGCAGGTAGGTCACGAGCATCGACTGCTTCGCGTCGACCGGACACCCCATCCCGCAGTAGCCGCTCTGGAAGCAGAGGTGGACGTTTCTGCTGACAAGCCCGTGGTGCCAGCCGAGCGCCTCGCAGCCTTTCGACAGCACGCGATTGTTGGCGTTGACGTCCACGTCGGGATCGCAGGGCCGCACGTTGAGGCGTTCCTCGACCGCCTCGAAGTGAGGCTCTAGCGCCGCGAAATCGAGTTCCTCGACGCCGTGCACTCTCGACCATTGAGCGAGGACCTTCGCCGGCGTTCGGAAGCTGGTCGTCCAGTTGACGACGGTGGTGCCGCCGACCGCGCGGCCCTGGAGGATGTGGATCGCCAGATCGCTCGTCGCACGGCGGCCGTCCTCCTGGTACAGGAGTGGGTAGCAGTCCTCTTCCTGAAGGTTGAACTCGTCGCTCGTGTGGTAGCCGCCGGCCTCCAACACCACGACGCTGCGCCCCGCGCTCGCGAGCGTGCTCGCGGCGACCGCGCCACCGGCTCCGGAGCCGACGATGCAGACGTCGACGTCGAGCGAGACATCGTCTTCGACGTCCATGCCGCGATAGATCCTGCCGGGTGCGAGGGTCATCGCTGGACCTCGGGTGGCCCCGGGTACCCGATGCCCGCGTGGGTCGCCGGGCTCGAGTAGTAGGCGGCGGTGGCCAGGCGCTTCAGAGCCTGGAAGCCGGTTCGGAGGACGGGAAGCCGGCTCGATTGCCAGGACGCGAGCATCCTGTCCTGGGCTGAGCCTCCGAGCGCAGTGAAAGGACCAGGCACTCCGCAGCTGAGCAGGCACACAAACGGGTTTTCGAGCATCGCGAGCAGGCGCTTGTAGTCGGCGACGACTCCCGGCGCGGCGCGCGTCAAGACGGCGTCCACGCGGCGAGCGACGTCAACGTCCGTTGCCGTCACGGCCCAGGTTCCACCAGGACGATCCGCTCCGCCGCCCGCGGCCAGCACGGAGTATTCCGCGGCGTCGAGGCTGCCGAGGCCGGGCGGGACCGGCCGCAGTCGGGTTCGCCGAAGCGCCAGCGCGCCGCCACCCGCGATCAGCAGAGCGGCACTGGCGACACCCCAGCGCAGGAAACCGCGGCGGGCGGCCATGCGAAGATTACAGGTGCCCGTTTCCGGTGGCGTTGACGGTCGGCGTGCCGCGGGCTATAAGTCGCGCTTCTCTCTTCGGAAAGCGAGCTCTCTCTGCGCACGGCCGTAGCCATTCCCTGCTTCAACGAAGCTGCCACCATCGCCAAGGTGGTGAAGGACTTCCGGGCCCAGCTCCCGGAGGCGGACATCCTCGTCTTCGACAACGCGTCTACCGACGGAAGCGCCGAGCGGGCGCGCGAGGCGGGCGCTCGCGTCATACGTGAGAAGCGTCGGGGCAAGGGCTTCGTCATGCAGTCGGTCATGGAGGCTGTCGAAGCGGACGTCTGCGTGATCGTGGACGGGGACGACACGTATTTCGCGGAGGATGTCGAGCAGCTCCTCGCCCCCATCCGTGACGATCGAGCCGACATGGTCGTCGGTGACCGTCTGGCGACGGCCTCTTCCGAGGCGCTCACGAGCCTTCACCGCTTCGGGAACCGCGTCATCCTGGGGATCATCAACGCGGTGTTCGGGACGCGTTTCAAGGACATCCTCTCGGGCTACCGCGCCATCAACCGCAACTTCATCCGCTCCGTGCCGCTGATCACGGGGGGGTTCGAAACGGAGACGGAGCTGACGCTGCAGGCCCTGGAGCGGGGCATGGTGATCGAGGAGCGGCCGATCCGCTACCGACCCCGACCCGAAGGCAGCTTCTCGAAGCTGAGCCCGTTCGCGGACGGCTACCGGATTCTGATGACGATGGCGGTGCTGCTGCGGAACCATCGACCCCTCTACTTCTTCAGCCTGTTCTCTGTGGCGTTGCTGGCTCTCGACCTCGTCTACCTCGCGGCCTGGGCGTCGGACCTGCTCGGCAATCTGCCGCCCGCCGTGCACGCGGCGATCTCCGGGGCGATCGCGCTCGTCGCGATCAGCCTCGTGGTGTTCGGTGTGGTGTTGAACGCCGTCACGGCGGGGCAGCGGGAGATGATCACGCTCAACCGACGCCGGGGCAGCCGCTGACGACCGCCGAGGCAACCCCGCCGTCGAGCCAGCTGACCGAGGAGGTCGGCTGCGTCAGCTGCGGCAGCGACCAGTACGAAGTCGTGGTGCCAGCCACGCGCGATCCGCAGGAGCGCGTAGAGGTCGAGACGGTCTTCCGCTCGTCGGGCGACGAGCCTCTCAAGGAGCGCATGGTTCGCTGTCGCAGCTGCGGGCTCTGCTACGTCTCCCCTCGACTGCAGTGGAGCCTGATCCTACGGGGCTACGAGGGTGGGACCGACGAAAACTTCGTCTCGCAGGCGAGCTTCCGTGAGACGACTTTCAGGCGCTGCCTCGATCGCGTCGAGGCGGCGGCCCCACCGCCGGGTCGGCGCGTGCTGGACATCGGCGCCGCCGGTGGCTCGTTCCTCGCTGTGGCGCGCGAGCGGGGCTACGAACCTCATGGCTGCGAGCCGAGCGCGTGGATGTGCGATTTTGCCAGCCGCCACTACGGCCTCAGCCTCCGGCAGGGCACACTGTTCGACATCCCGGCTGGGGAACGCTACGACCTGATCTCGCTCTGGGACGTGCTCGAGCACACGCCCGACCCTCGAGCTGCTCTGGACCGGGTCCGGGAGCTGATGCGTCCAGGCGGGACCCTCGCGATCACGGTGCCCGACTACGGCAGCCTGGCGGCTCGGGCGCTCGGCTCTCGCTGGCCGTTCCTGCTCACGGTGCACCTCTACTACTTCGAGCGTAAGACGATCGGCGATCTTCTGAAGCGCTGCGGATTCGAACCGCTCCGCTACCAGGCTCACCTCCAGACGCTCGAGATGGGCTACGTCGCACAGCGAGCCGCCCCGTACCTGGGGCCGCTCGGGGGGTTGCTCACGGGCGCGATCAAGGCGCTGCGGCTCGGCTGGCTGCCGTTCCACTATTGGGTGGGTCAGACGATGGTCGTCGCGAGGCTGCGGTGAGCGAGCGCCGGGGCTCGGTCGTCGTCCTCGGCGGCGGCATCGCCGGGTTGGCGGCCGGCTACTACCTCACCCGAGCCGACTATTCCGTGACGGTGGTCGAGAAGGCTCCCGTCGTCGGTGGACTGTGTGCGAGCTTCACGCACGAGGGGTTCACCCTGGACCATGGTCCCCACAAGCTGTACTCGGTGGTTCCCGGGATCCTGGACGAGATCCGCAGCCTCCTGGGCGACGAGCTGATCGAGCATCAGAAGCGCAACAGAATCCGCCTCCTCGATCGCTTCCTCGACTACCCGGTGAGGCTAGGCAATCTGCTGCCGCTGCTGGGCCCATTGCGCTCGCTGCGCCTGGGGCTCGGCTACGCCGGGGCCCTCGGCGGCGGTCTCCTGGGGAGCCGGGAGGCCCGCTCCTACGAGGAGTACATCCTGCATCGGTTCGGCCGGGGTGTCTATGAACTCGTCTTCGAACCGCTCGCGTGGAAAGTGTGGGGAGATCCCAGCCAGATCTCCGTGGATCTCGCCGAGGCGCGCATCCCTGGCAGCGGTCCGGGAGACGCGCTGCTGCGGCTGCTCCAGCTCAAGAAGACGACGGAGAACGAAGATGCGCCATTCTTCTACTACCCGCGCAGCGGCTTCGGAGCCTTCCCGACCCGTCTCGCGCGCGGCATCGAGGAGGGTGGTGGCCGCGTCCTGACAGGGGCCAATCCCGTCGGCCTCGACCGGCAGAACGGGGTCGTGCGCGCCGTGGAAGTCCAGACGGAACGTGGCAGCGAGAGGCTCGACTGCGACACCCTCGTGTCGTCGGTGCCGATGCCGGCCCTCGCCAAGCTGGCTTTCCCAGGGGACGCCGAGGTCGCGAAGGAGATCGCGCGGCTGCGGTTTCGGGATCTCGTGCTCGTCTTCCTGCTCGTGGAGCGCGATCGGGTCATGAAGGACCACTGGATTTTTTTTCCCGAACGCCGCTTCCCATTTAATCGCGTCTTCGAGCAGAAGGCGATGAGCGCCGAGCTGGGCCCGCCGGGGCGCACGGCGCTTTGTTGCGATATCACCTGTGACGACGGCGACGAGACGTGGAGAGCTACAGACGCGAGCCTCCAGGAGCGCTGCTTCGACGCGTTGAAGGGAGCAGGGCTCGTCGAAGCCGGGAGTTTCGGCGGTGGCCTCGTCAAGAGATTCAGGCGCTTCTATCCGATGTACGATCTCGATTACCGCGATCGGCTGCGCGGGGCCTACGGCCGACTCCGCGGTGTTTCCAACCTGGTGCTGGCCGGACGGCTCGGGATGTTCAACTACAACAACTCTGACCACTGCCTCGACATGGGCCGCTTCCTCGCCCAGGGCCTGGCCGCGGGACAGCCGCCCGGCGAGGTGTGGGCCGGCCTCGAGGAGCGGGTCCGCACGTACCGGATCATCGACTGAAAGCCGGTCTCGTGGCTGCTAAACTCCCGCGCACCTAGCCCATGGCCGCCGCCAAGAACCCCTTCGCCCAGTTTCTGACCCACTACGATGCCGGGCACGTCCTCTTCGAAGAAGGGGATGACGGCGACGACATGTTCATCATTCAAAGCGGCCGTGTCGCGATCAAGAAGCGCGTCAAGGGTGGCGAGACCACGCTGGCCGTCATGGAGAAGGGGGACTTCTTCGGCGAGATGGCGATGCTCGAGCGGATGCCACGCTCCGCCAAGGCCGAGCTGATCGAAGAAGGCGACGTCATCAAGATTGACAACCAGACCTTCGGCGACATGATCAAGGCGAACCCCGAGATCGCGATCCGCATGCTGCGCAAGTATTCGATCCGGCTGCGCGACGCGAACAACCAGATCGAGAGCATCCTGGCCGATACGGGTCAGGCCATCGTGCCTCAGGTCGAGGACAAGGCGACGGCTCCCGGCGCGCTGCAGGCCGAAGCGCTCGCCTATTTCATCGGACAGAGCTGCAACATCTTCCCTGTGTTCAAGCCGGAGGTCCTGATCGGCCGCTTCGACTCGGTCACCGGCACCAGCCCCGACGTGGATCTGACCAAGGAAGACAACTCGCGCAATATCTCCAGGCGCCATGCCCGCCTCGTGACGAAGGGCGACAGCTTCTTCGTGGCCGAGGAAATCGGCACGATGAACGGAACGTTCTTGAACGGCACGAAGCTCGCCAACGGGGTTCTGACGCCGATCAACGACGGCGACGAGCTGATGCTCTGCCGTCTGACCTTGAGCTTCAAGGCAGGCGGCCCGACCTAGGAAGGACCCCGCCGGCTCTCGGCGAGTGCCTCGTCGACCGGCCGCGACGACCAACCCAGCTCGCGCATCGCCCGCTCGGAGCTCATCGACGCGTCGAGCGGGCGGGGAACCGGAAGCCGGACCTCGTCCTGTCGTACAGAGACCAGTCGGCCTTCGTCCAGTCCCAGCGTCCGCGCCGTCCGCAGGCCGAGCTCGAGTCGACTGAGTCGCTCCGGTCCGCCGAGATGGAGCAGGCCGCGGCCGCGACCGGCCACGGCCGCGGCGATGGCGCTCGCCACTGATTCCGGGTCGATGCTGGTCCGATACTGGTCGGTGAACAAGCGAGGGGAGGCGCCGCTGGCCAGCGCCCAGGCGACGCTCTCGCTCGCGGTGGCTCGCGCCCCGAAGCCGCGGCCATGCACGAGAGCCACACGAAAGACGACCGCCTCCGGTAGCTCTTCCAGGATCACCCGTTCGCCGCCGAGCTTCACGCCGCCGTATGCCAGCAGGGGTCGAGCTTCGACAGTCTCGTCGCTCCACTCTCGCCGCCCATCCAGCACCAGGTCGGTCGAGAGGCAGACCAACCGGAGGCCGAGCGATCTTGAATGGCGCGCCAACTCGCGAGGTGCGGCGACGTTGAGACGAGCGGCCCGATCCGGCTCCCTTTCGCAGGCGTCGGCGTCGGCAAGGGCGCCCGCGTGGACGATGGCATCCGGCCGGACCCGCTCGATGGCGGTGCGTATCGACGCGGCATCGCACAGGTCGAGCGGAACCGATTCGAGCGAAGGCGGGGCAATTGCGAGGTGGCGCGCGGCCACCACGGTGTGGTCCGCGGCCAGCAGCTCGGCGATGCGGCCGCCCAGCAGGCCGCTCGCGCCGGTGACCAGGATTCGCACGCGCGCCCGCTCTAGTCGGCCATCACGGATCCTCCGTTCACGCTCAAGATCTCGCCGTAGACGAAGGACGCGAGATCCGATGTGAGGAAGGCGACCGGGCCGGCGATGTCTTCCGGCGTGCCAAACCGGCCGAGCGGAATCTCCCGAAGCTCGGCATCGGCGCCCGGGCCTTCGAGGACATCTCGGGTCATGTCGGTCAGAACCCACCCGGGAGCGACGGCGTTGACGCGGATGCCCGCGGGCCCCAGCTCCTCTGAGAGTGACCGGGTGAACGCGATCAAAGCTCCCTTGGTGGCGGCGTAGTGGGAATAGTGTCCTTCACCCCGCTGGCCGGCTGTCGACGCGATCAGCACGACGGCGCCCCGACCGCGGGCGAGCAGGCCGGGAGCGACTGCGTGGAGGACGGAGTAGGCGCCGTCGAGGTTGACCGAGCACGTCGCATCCCATTGCTCGCGGGTCATCTCATCGATCGGCGCGCGTCGCCAGATGCCGTGGTTGACGACCAGCGTGTCGAGCGGCCCCAGCTCAGCCTCGGCGCCAGCGACGAGTCCCGCTGCGGCGACCGGATCGGCGAGGTCCGCCTGCAGGGCCACGGCTCGACCCCCCGCAGACTCGATGTCCGCGACGACACCATCGGCACCGACCCGATCGCGCGCGAAGTTGACGCCGACTGCGGCGCCGAGAGCCGCGAGCTTGCGGCAGATCGCGGCGCCAATGCCGCGACTGCCGCCGGTCACGAGGGCAACGCGCCCCTCGAGAGTGAGCACGCCGCCACGCTACGCGCCGCATCGGAGCCGGTCAACAAACACGGCTTGCTACAATCCGCAGGTGCCATTCATCACCCTCGAGGGTGTCGAGGGTTGTGGCAAGAGCACCCAGGCGTCGCTCCTCGCGAAGGCCTTCGGGCCCGGCGCCGTTCCCACACAAGAGCCGGGAGGCACCGAGCTGGGTCGCTCCATCCGCAGCCTGCTGCTCGAGAAGGAGAGCGCCACCGTCTCGCCGCGGGCCGAGCTGCTGCTCTATTTCGCCGATCGGGCCCAGCACGTGGCCGAGGTGATTCGGCCGGCCCTCGAATCCGACCGCGTCGTCGTCTGCGATCGCTTCACCGATTCATCCCTCGCGTATCAGGGCCATGGCCGCGGCCTGCCTGAGGCAGAGATCCGTGCCGTGGCGCAGGCGGCCACGGGAGGCCTCGTTCCCGTTCTGACGCTGCTGCTGGACCTGCCGGTGGAGGTCGGCCTCGAGCGTGCCCGCAGTCGCGGCGCCCACGACCGGCTCGAATCGGAGGCCCGTGCCTTTCACGATCGGGTTCGGAGGGGATACCTCGAGATGGCGAGCGCCGAGCCGGAGCGTTGGGTCGTCGTCGACGCCGAAGGCGACACCGAGGCAGTCACCCGCCGTGTGCTCGATGCCGTGGCGGGCCGCGGCCTGCTGGCGCCGGTGGAACGTGACGCTCGATAGTCTCGTCGGTCACGAGCGCACCCGCGGGCTGCTGGCTTCGGCCCTCGAATCGGGCCGAATGCCTCCGTCCCTGCTGTTCACCGGGCCGCGCGGTGTCGGCAAGCGCACCCTCGCCATGGCCGTCGGGCGGGCCCTCGTGTGCCGCGAACGCGGCGGTCCCTGCGGCTCCTGCGGGCCATGCCATCGCGCTCGAAGCGGCGGTCACGCGGACCTGATCGTTCTCGAGGCGGAGACCAAAGTCATCAAGATCGATCAGGTCCGCGACCTCGCGCGCGAGATCCTCTCGCGGCCCTTCGAGGCCAGGGCGCGAGCGTTCATCGTGGACGAGGCCGAGCGCTTCACGGATCAGGCCGCCAATGCGCTGCTCAAGAGTCTCGAAGAGCCCCCGCCCACCTCGCACGTTTTTCTGATCACTGCCGCACCACAGGCGCTCCTCCCAACGATCAGGTCGAGGTGCCAGGTCTTCCGTTTCGGACCCCTCGGCATCGATCAGCTCGAGGCCGAGCTGGTGCGCCGCGGCATCGACCCGGGGGAGGCTCGCCTCCGCGCCGTCGCCTCCGGCGGTAGCCTGGGCGACGCACTGGAGCTCGAGTCGGACGCCTACATGGCGTTTCGGGACGAGCTGCTCGCTCAGCTCGAGTCGCTGGATGATGGCGGAGCGCTGGCCACGAGCGCGATGGCTGAGCGCCTCGCAGAGCAGGACGACCCCGAGGCCGCGCTGCTGTTGCTGCGCTCACTGCTCCGGGACGTCGAGGCGTTCCGCGCGGGGGGGGAAGCGGACCTGTTGTTCAATCGCGATCTCGCCACTCGCCTCCAAGGACTGGCTCGAGCGCCCTTCGCCGCCCGCGCAGCAGAGCTGGCGGAATGGTGTGGCGAAACGATCGTCAGCCTGCGCGGGAATGCTGCCAAGCTGCTCGCCATGGACCTCGTGGCCGAGGCGGCGAGCGGAGGGATCGAGACCGAAGAAGTGGTCGGGTAGGTCGCGGTCACGTTCAATTTTCTGCTTGCGGCTGGGACGCCGTCTCGGGTACTATTCGCAACTCGCTTGACAGCCAGGACGTGAAACTTCCGCACGAGCGGCGCGGCGGGAGCGCATGCGCGATGAAGCGCAACAGGTGCTGAAGGCCCAGATGAACCGCAAGCTGATCCGACCGGACCTCAAGGAGTTCAAGGACCAGATCCCGCAGCCCGCGAAGTCTTTTCGGCAGCGGAAGTCGATCCCCCCCGAGCAGACGAACGCGGAAAGCTTCTACTACCTGAAGCAGATGACCGCGAAGTCGCGCATGGTGTTCGTGCTCATCGACGGGGAGGAGATTCGCGGGACGCTCGAGTGGTACGACAAGGCGGCCATCAAGGTCCACCGCCCGGGCGCGCCGAATCTGCTCATCATCAAAGACCGCATCAAGTACATGTACAAGGAGAACGAAGAAGAGGACTGATCAGCCCCCTCAATCTCTCCTATCTCGTACAACCGTAAGCAAAAAGTGCAGGCGCTACGCCGTGCTAACGTTGACCGACGCCGAGGCCGGCAAGCTTCCCGGAATCAAGATCTGCCCGATGAGCTAGGGTCCAGCTCTCGAGACCACTTCCTCCGTGGCCGATCGCCGGCTCCGGAACTGGTCCATCAACTCCTTGCCGTAGTCCCGCTCGGCGAGCAGCTCGACCCTGCTCGATGATTGCCCCGAGGTCGCCGTCCGGCACAGAGGAACGCATCAGTGCCTGGAGCCGCGTGAGCTTGTCGCGAAGCTCCGCGCTGGCGGTGAACTGAACCTTGTAGCGTTCCGGGGCTAACGGCTTGGTGTAGTCCCGAAATCTGTTGAAAGTTGAGTGGCGGCCTCTCCGGCCCGATGGGATCATCGGGCTGGATCAAAAGAGGAGAAAGCCGCCATGAAGAAAGCTATCAGCAGACGAGCCATCCCCCAAGAGGTTGTTGGTCAATTAGCGTCGCCGCTGGCTGAACTGATGCGTCAGACGCTACTCGAGACTGTGATCGCGAGCGGAACGATCCAGGCGATCGAGATGCTGCGTGCTCAGCAGGAGGTGCTGTGCGGGCCACGCTACAAGCAGAACGCGGATCGCAAAGCTCATCGCCACGGAACGACGGTCGGATCGCTGGTTATGGGCGGACGTCGGGTGACGCTGCCGCGCCCTCGGGTTCGGTCGGTCGACGGCCGCGAGCTCGAGCTGCCGGCGTGGACGGAATGGTCTCGTGAGGATCCACTGAAGCAACGGGCCCTCGAGCAGATGATCCTTGGCGTGTCGACACGAGGCTACTCGGGTTCGTTAGAGAAGCTTCCGGTCGAAGTCCCGGAACGGGGCAAGAGCCGGAGTGCCGTCAGCCGGCGTTTCCTCGAAGGAACACGGCGACACCTGGTGAAGCTGCAGCGTCGCGATCTGTCAAGACTGGAATTGGCGGTGCTGATGATCGACGGAATTCACTTTGAGGATCACGTCGTTCTGGTGGCGCTCGGCTTCGAAAACGACGGGAAGAAGCAGGTCTTGGGCCTGTGGGAAGGGACGACCGAGAACGCTCGGGCCTGTAAAGCCCTGCTCGAGAATCTCGCCTCACGCGGTCTGCAGACGAACCGCAGCTTGCTCATCGTCCTTGACGGAGCGAAGGCTCTACACAAGGCTTGCAGGGACGTCTTCGGAGGCCGTGCCTTCATCCAGCGCTGCCAGGAGCACAAGAAGCGGAACGTTGCCGACCACTTGCCGGAGTCGATGCGACCTGGTGTGCGACGGGCGATGAGTCAAGCCTACGAGTGTCGCGACGCTAAGCGGGCAAAGCGGCTCCTCGAGGCTCTCGCCACCCGTCTCGAGTCCGAGCATCCTGGCGCTGCCGCCTCCCTGCGCGAGGGCCTCGACCAGACGCTCACTGTCATCGAGCTCGAACTCCCCGAACGGCTCCAGCTGTCGCTGCGAACAACGAATCCGATCGACAACCTCGTTGGCAGCGTCCGCAGAGTCTCGCGGCGCGTGAAGCGCTGGCGCGGAGGTCGCATGATTCTCCGCTGGTGTGGCGCCGCCGTGTTGGATGCCGAGCAGCGCTTCCGGCGTATCAGAGGCTACCGAGAGATGCCCAAACTGATCGCTGCCCTCAGAGCACGAGACGCAGCACTTGACGAGAAGGAGAACGCCGCTTAGGACGTGAACTGCCGCCGCTCAGTTTCAACAAGCGACGGGACATCACCCTAACGGCTGCACCGCAGCTCGTCGAGCGGGTACCGCCACGGCTGGCTCGACTCGACCCGGACCCGGCTGAAGAGGCAACCCAACTGGGTCCGGACCCACTTGGCGTGTCGGGCGTGGCGGCAGCTTCCTGATGGCTGCGGGGACATCGGGCTGGGGCTGAAGCTCCACCAGCAGCTCTTCGATCTCCCGCTTGGAGCGGTGAGTGGCCCGCTCGAGCAGCTCGTCTCTGTTGCCCGGAGTCAGGTGAGGAACGAGCTTCCCGATCCCGCTCAGGTGGATGCGTCCATCGGCGAGCATCTCGAGGAGTTGTGGGTGTTCGCGGCTCGCGCGGGCGACGCGGATGCGGAGATACGCCTCGTCTTCGGAGAGATGAAGCACGTCCCTCAGTACGAGAACATCGACGGCGTGGCCTCGCGGGTGTAGAGCCTCCGGGCGTCGACCTCGGCGATGTGCGCGATCAGCTCCGCGCTGACGCGGCGGGAATCTCGGAGGAGTTCAGACAATCGACGCAGCAACTCGTCGTCGGAAAGGTTCGCGAGCGTGTTCTTCTTCATACCTTTCAATATAGGAACAGCTTTTTCGGCGCTTTGGGTCGGCGTTTGATGCACGTACTCAGCCGCGACGTCTTCGTGAAGGAACCGGCACGCTCAAACGCCACTCGAGCTGCGTGAGGCGTCGCGACGCCACCCAGAGCTCGGTCGTCCAGCCGTCGACGACTCGGCCTCGAAAAGTTGTCAAGTAGAAAGAGGAGAAATAGCAGAAACAGTTGTCGACCAACGGAAGAGGGGCTGGCGGATCCTTCGGTCGCGTCCTTCGCTGAACTTCCTCATGATGACGTAGGGATAATTCGCTGACGCGGGCTGTGGTCGCTCGTGGGCGCGACCCATGGCGACGAAGGCGTCGCGTCCAAGGACCGGTGGGCAACCGGCAGTCGTCTCACCGGTTGTCCACGGGTCCGGCAGCGTCCACAGCCCAAAGCGCCCGGGTTGCTCCGATCCACCAGTCGCGTTGCTCGCCGAAGAGGAGGAATGATTCGTTTGAGGATGCGTCCGCAGTATCAGGGCGCCCTTTGACTCTCGGCCGGAGGCGGGCGAGGTCAGCGTCGGGGAACGCGACACATCCGTGGATAGCCGGCCGGCGACTAGTAAGTGATCCGCTCTCCCTTCAGAGCCGGCGTCGTCGCGGGCAGGCGACGCGCCTTCATGCGCTGTTCGAACGCGTAGCCGAGCGCCAGCAGGCGCGGTTCACTGAAGGCTGGCCCCAGGAACGAGATCGACACCGGCAGACCCCGCCCGGTGAATCCGGCCGGCACGATGAAGTCGGGGAAGCCGGTCAGGTTGGCGAGGATGACTGCGGACTCTCCACCGCCGGGCTGACCCCCGGGATTCGGGTCCCGGTCGACACGCCTCGCGCGCACGGGTGAGGTCGGATACACGATGGCGTCGAGCTTCTCCGATTCCATCAATCCACCGATGATGCCGCGAACCAGCGGCAAGGCGTGATCGCGCACGGCCAAGTATTCGTAGTCCGAAAGCTCCCCACTCTCGTCTTCCTTCATCATGAGCTGCCAGCGGCTGGGGTTCGGAATGACGCCGTCGGCACGGCGGGCCGTCAGCGTCTTTGAATGTTTGACGAGTTCGGCGAGGGTCTTCGGATACTGCGGCCCTGTCGTCGCCAGATAGCCTCTGATTTGCGCCCGAAACTCGCGGTAGCGAATCGCGCGATAGAACTTTCCTCGCGCTTCGAGCAGCCAGTCCGGCAGAGAGACATCCACGACTTCAGCGCCCGCGTCTCGCATCGCTTGGAGCGCGGCTTCGACAATCCAGTCCACTTCCTCATCGCTTCCCATGAAGTCGCGGGCGATGCCGATGCGGGCACCCTTCAGCGCGCCGGCGTCGAGAAACTGCGCGTAGTCTCGTTTGAACTGTCCTTCGCTTTTAGAAGTGGCCGAATCCTCGGAATCAACGCCAGTCAGGACGCCGAGTGCCACCGCAACGTCGTAGACGCTGCGTGCCATGGGACCCGCTGTATCGAAAGAAAGCGCCAGCGGGATGATTCCGTCACGGCTGAGCAAACCGTGCGTCGGTTTGAGGCCGACGATACCGTTTGCGGCCGAGGGGCCACGAACAGACCCGCCGGTGTCGGTACCCAGGCCGACGGTGGCGTAGGTTCTCCCTGCGTTCGGCATCCATTGCCCGCGCCGTCTCGATGGCATCGGGGTTCAACAGCATCACCGTTCGCAGCAGTCGGGCGATGCCGACGCCGGCGGCCCCCGCGCCGAGGATCACGATGCGTTGCTCGCGAAGCGGCGACCCGATTCCGCGCAGGCCTGCCACGGCGACCGCGGCGGTGCCCTGGACGTCGTCGTTGAAGGACGGCAGCTCGTTCCGATACGTTTCGAGCAGGCGCAGCGCGTTGCCCTTCTTGAAGTCCTCCCACTGGAGCAGCGCGTCAGGGAAGGTCCGCTTGACCGCGTCCACGAACTCGCGGACCAGCGTGTCGTACTCCTCCCCTCGCAAGCGAGGCTGACGCCATCCGAGATAGAGATCGTCGGCCAGCAGCTCCTCGTTGTCGGTGCCCACGTCGAGGCTGACCGGCAGTGTCTGCGAGGGATGGATTCCGGCCGCTGCGCTGTACAAGGCGAGCTTGCCGACGGGGATGCCCATGCCCCCGGCGCCCTGATCCCCGAGTCCGAGAATGCGCTCGTTGTCCGTCACCACGACGAGCCTCACGTCCTCGAAAGGGGCACAGCGGAGCACCTCGTGGACCCGGCCCCGGTGCTCCGGCGTGACCCAGAGCCCCCGCGTCCGACGGAAGACGCGCGAGTAGAGCTGACACGCCTGGCCCACCGTGGGCGTGTAGACGATCGGGAGGAACTCCTCGAGGTGGTCCAGGAGTACCCGGTAGAAGAGGTGCTCGTTCCGATTCTGAAGGGCCGCGAGACCGATGTAGCGTTCCAGCGGATCGGTCTTGCGCGCGATGTTCTCGTAGACACGGCGCGCCTGCTGATCCATCGTGCTGAAGGCGTCGGGCAGTAGGCCGTCGAGCCCGAACATCGCCCGCTCCCGGCGGGTGAACGCCGTGCTCTTGTTGTAGAGCGGGGCGTTCAAGAGAGCCGGACCGCGAAGCGGCGCCTCCAAGCGATCGCCCGAGCCGCTGCGTTTGAACCGGTAGGCCTGCACGGTGCTAGCGTACACGCAATCGTGACGCACGACGCTGCTGATCAGCCGCCGAGCCGAATCGGATTGACTTGCGGGGATCCCTCCGGCATCGGCCCCGAGGTCGCCCTGAAGGCGCTTGCCGTGCTGCCGAACCCACGGGGCGTCCGAGTCTACGGCTCGCGTCTCGTCCTCGACGAGCGCGCGGACCGCTTCGGGCTGGCGCGTGCCGACACGCTGGGAGTCGAGGTGTCCGATATCGAAGCCCGCGCTGAAATTCCGCTCGGGGCGCACTCGGCCGAGTCTGGGCGCGTCGCGGCTCTGGCGGTCGAGGCGGCCACGAAAGACGCGCTCGCCGGCCGCCTCGCGGCGCTCGTGACCGGACCGATCAACAAGCACTCTCTCAAGCTGGCCGGCTACACCTGGCCGGGTCACACCGAGATGCTGGCCGAGCTGACGGGCTCAGACGACGTCGCGATGATGTTCGTCGGCGGCGGCCTCAGGGTCGCGCTCGTGACGATCCATCAGGCCTTGCGTGACGTTCCGGGGAGCATCGACGCCGGGCAGGTCGCCCGCATCGTGAGGCTGGTCCACCGGGAGCTGCCGCGCCTGGGGGCGGCGACGCGGAGGATCGTATGCTGTGGCCTGAACCCTCACGCGGGCGAGGGGGGCCTGTTTGGGGATGAAGAGGGTCGAGTGCTCGAGCCTGCGATCAGCGAGCTTCGCTCGAATGGGATCGACGTCGCCGGCCCATTCCCGGCAGACACCATCTTCGCTCGAGCCGTGCGTGGTGAGTTCGACGCGGTGGTCGCGATGTATCACGATCAGGGGCTGATCCCCGTGAAGCTGGCGGCCTTCGGCGAGGCCGTCAACGTGACCCTGGGACTTCCGTTCGTTCGCACCTCGGTCGATCATGGCACTGCATTCGACCTCGCGGCCGGGGGCACCGCCGAGGCGGGCAGCCTGCTCGCCGCGATTCGACTCGCCGAGGACCTCGTGGGCCTCACAAGACAGGTCTAGCGCTTGCGGATGAGGCGCTCCAGGGCAAACCGGCCGCCGCCGGTCAGAATGAGGGCGCCGAAGATGATCAGGTACGCGAGGGCGAGTTCCGGGTTCCGCCAACTCTCGACCTGCTCGGCGCTGGCGCTCATCAGGCCCAGCTTCACAAACAAATGGAGGTGGGCCTTGTGCCGCACGAAAGCGGCGACGAACATCGTGAAGGCTGCAAAGGCCGCGGCGATTCGGGTTCCGAAGCCGAAAGCGACGAGTAGCGCCGCGACAAACTCGGAGAGCGCGGCTGCCCAGGCGAACAGGCTGGGCATCGGAAATCCCAGCCGGGAGACGGATTGAATCAGGCCCTCCTGGCCGGACGCGAGACCGGCGACCTTGCTCCAGCCGTGGCCGAAGGCGAGGCCGAGGCCGGCCACCCGCAACAGCAGCAACGCAATATCCTGCTTCATCACTCACCCCTCTGCTGAGCACGAATCGCTTGTTGGGCCTCGCGGTCCTGATCCTTCTTGCGTAGCGCGTCCCGCTTGTCGTGCTGTCGCTTTCCCTTGGCCATCCCGATCTCGATCTTGATCCGGCCCTTCTTCAGGTACGCCTTGAGCGGGACGATCGTGAGGCCCCGTTCCGTGGCGCGGCTGCCCCACTTTTCGATCTCACGTTTGCGCATCAGGAGCTTGCGATCGCGCCGCTCCTCGTGGTTGTTGACGCTACCATGGGAGTAGGGGGCGATGCGCCCGCCGGTCATGAAAAGCTCGCCGTCGCGAATCTCGACGTAGGCGTCGCGCAGGCTGAGGCCGCCCTCCCGAATCGACTTGATCTCGGTGCCCAGCAGCGAGATGCCCGCCTCGGCCCGATCGGTGATGTGATAATCGTGGAAGGCCTTGCGGTTCGAGGCCACCACACGCTCGCCCTCGTTGGACATCGTGGAATTCTACTCGCGCCTCTCGAAGGCGAGCGTACCCTCCCTTAAACTCGCAGCCGCATGAGCCCGCGCTACTCGAGCGCCGCCGCGGTGTTGGTGGCCTTGCTGGTCGGCGTCGTGACCGCGTGGCTCGTCGGGTCCCAGACGGGCGTTGCGGCGGCCGACGTCTCGCGCGGGACGGAGGACGCGTTCGCCACGGGGCTCCATCCCCGGGAGCTCGTGCCGCAGCACGGCCCCCTGCGATGGACGCAACCTCGCGCCACCGTTTCTTTTCGCCATGTCCCCGCGGCATCCGCGCGCCTCGAGGTGGTGATCGCGGGGCACCGGACCCCGGTCCGGGTGGTGGTCGATGGGGTCGTCATCGCGGTGCTGCAAGCCGGGGACGAGAGAGTGGACTCCGAGGTCGGGGTCCGGCGCGGCGCCGTGAGCGTCACGCTCGAGAGCGAGGGCTTCGTCGCTTCCGATGGGCGCCGACTCGGCACCCAGCTTCGGCGCGTTGCGCTGACGACTCCGGGCAGGGCGACGTGGCCGCTGGCCGCCCTCCAGGCGACCGTGTCGCTCGCCGTGACGTTGGCCGCCCTCGCGGTCGGATGCGGCGCCGCTGCGGCGGCGGCGCTCGGATCGGCGATGGCCGCGGTCATTGCGCTGACCCCCTGGCCAGGCGGCGCGGTGTGGTCGGGCTACATGACCACTCTCTGGGGTCAGGTGTTGGCTCTCGTACTTGCGGCCGCCGTGTTCGCCCGCTGGCAGAACGCCAAGGAAGCGGGGTCCGGCCCGTACGCCTTTGCGGCGCTGCTGACGGCCGGTGTGGTCCAGGGCATCTGGGCGGCTCACCCCGCCATGGTCGTGAGCGACGCGGTCTTCCATGCGAACAAGCTCGCCGCCGTCGCGGCCGGGGACCTCTTCCCGACGAGCGTCACACAACACGCCAGCCCCTTTCGTTTTCCGTACGGTGTTTCCTTCTACTTGCCACTCGCGCCATTCGCACGCGCCGGGATCGACCCCGTCTGGCTGGTTCGCTGGGGGGCAGCCGCCTCGGGCCTGGCGATGTCCGCAGGCTTGTTCGTGCTGCTGCGATCCAAGCCGGCCGTTGCTGCAGCCGCGGTCGGCGTGCTGCAGCTCATGCCCGGGGTCTTCGACCTCTACTCCTTCGGCAACCTGTCCAGCGTGTTCGCGCAGGGCCTGACGGTGCTCTTCTTCGCGTGGTGGGCGTCCTCGAGCCGTGCGATTGCCGTTGGAGCGGCGCTCGCGGCACTCGTCGCGCTCGCTCACCTCTCCGGTTTGTTCGTGCTGACGGCCCTGATCGCGGCGCTCGGCTGGACCAATGAGCGGGGTCCTTCGTGGAAGTCGCGGATGGGGGCAGCGCTCGGCGGCCTAGCGATCGCGGTCGCCTACTACGGGAGCTTCTGGCCGCTGATCGCCGAGCAGCTGCCCCGTCTGCTCGAGGGCGCTGGCCAGGGCAGAGGCGCCTCCGTCGGCGTGACCGGCGCCCTCCGCTTGCAGCTGCTGGGTCCGATCGAGCAATGGGGCGTACCCGTTCTGCTGCTGGCCTGGTGGGGAAGGCCTCGTCGCCCGCTCGATCACCTCGACCGGCAGCTCGCCGCCTTCTGGTTGGCCGGCGCGGCGTTGTTTCTGCTGGCTCTCGTGTCCCCCCTGGAGGTGCGGTACCTTTACGCCTTGACGCTGCCCGTGGCTGTGGCAGCGGCGAAGGGGTTCTTCATCCTCCAGGGGCGGACGCTGCCGTGGCGCGTTGGGGCCTGGCTACTCGTTGCGGTTCAGGTCGCGTTCGCGGCGGACCGCCTGATCGAAGCGGTTCTGCATCGGTACCGGTCGTGAGTAGGATGGGGCACATTTTTTAACCGTTGCTTGCCGGCGCGTGACAACTTGCGCCCGTCGCCGGTGGTAAACAACTGGAGAGCATGGCAGATCCAGCCCGTCTCGTGTCGAAGCCCCAGGACTCGAAGGCCCGCCTCGTGTCCATTTTCGCAGGCGCGGTCCTGCTGCCCTCCATCGCCCTCTCCGTGCTGACCTTCGACTCGGTGCCGCGCCAGGCCGAGGCGATGAAGATCACGATGTTCAAGCGCGCGGAGCGGGTTCTCTACTACATCGAGAAGGACCTCCAGGAGGTGGCGCGCGCCAAGGTCGTGGAGGTGGCCAAGAAGATCGGCCCGGACACCCTGCTCGAGGCGCACCCCTGGCGACTGCGGAAGTCTCTGAAGCAGGCGGGGTTCAGCCCGGACACGTTCGCGTCTCTCCACCTCGAGGCCGCATCCCGGCACGAAGGGCTCCAGAAGCTGGTCGAGGACGACCGAGACCTCGAAGGGATCAAGGAGGCCCTGGAGATGATCCGGACCAGCGAAGATCTCAACGGGGAGAGCGACTCCGAGGAGGACGCAGTCGTCCTGACCTCGGGAGACAGCAACGTCGTGGGTGTGCTCCGCTACCGCTTCGCCAGCGCATACGCTCACGACGCGCTGCTCCAGGAGTTCTTCGAGCGCGAGTTCGTCAACCCGCAGGGGGTGTGGGTGGTCCGCGTCGCCAACCCGTGGGGGAAGATGCTCTACGAGACGGCGCCGACTCCGGACGATCGGTTCGAGGTCAACCGAACCATGACGAGCCCCTCGTTCAAGGACCTGAGGCTCTACCTCCGGTCGCGGGACAAGACGATCGAGCAGGAGATCGAGCGCTGGAAGCGCACCAAGCTCGCGATGATCGGGTTTCTCGACGTGCTGCTCCTCGCGGGCTTGTTCCTCGTCTACAGCAACGTGCGGCGCGAGCTGAGGCTGTCCCGGTTGAAGAGTGATTTCGTCGCCAATGTCAGCCACGAGCTGAAGACCCCGCTCGCTCTGATCCGGCTCTTCTCCGAGACGCTCGAGCTGGGTCGGGCGCCGAGCGAAGAGAAGAAGCGCCACTACTACCGGGTGATCAACAAGGAGAGCCACCGCCTGGGCCAGCTGATCAACAACATCCTCGATTTTTCGAGGATCGAGGCGGGTCGGCGCCAGTATCGCCCGCAACCGTGCGACCTTCGAAAGGTCGTCCGGGACGTCGTCGAAGCGTACCGCTTCCAGATCGAGCAGCAGGGATTCCAGCTCGAGGTCGAGATTGACGAGTCGGTGCCGACCGTCAGGGCCGATGAAGAGGCGATCGGCCAGGCCTTGATCAACCTCGTGAACAATGCGATCAAGTACAGCGCCGATGACAAGCACCTCACCATCTCGCTGCGGAGCGTCGGCGACAGCGTCGAGCTGTCCGTGGCCGACCAGGGGATCGGCATCGAGGGCGCCGAGCACGCCAAGGTGTTCGAGAAGTTCTACCGGGCGGAGGGGAGTCTGATTCACGATACCAAGGGGAGCGGCCTGGGCCTGGCGCTCGTCCAGCACATCGCCGAGGCCCACGGAGGCACCGTGCAGCTCGACAGCGCGCCGGGGCGCGGCAGCAAGTTCACCATCAGCCTGCCTGTCGCGGATGCAGGCGCCAGCAACAGCACGGGGGCACGAGACGCGTGAGCAAGATTTTGGTCGTTGAGGACGAACCCGACATGGTGCTCGGCTTGAAGGACAACTTCGAGTTCGAGGGGTACGAGGTCATTACGGCTTCGGATGGAGAGGCGGGCCTGGAGGCCGCTCGGCAGCACAAGCCCGACCTGGTCGTGCTGGACATCATGCTGCCGAAGCTGAGCGGGCTCGAGGTCTGCAAGACACTTCGGGGCGAGGGCTTTGGCGCGCCGATCCTGATGCTGACCGCCCGCGGGCTGGAGATCGACAAGGTCGTCGGTCTCGAGCTGGGGGCCGACGACTACGTCACGAAGCCGTTCTCGATCCGGGAGCTGCTCGCCCGTGTTCGGGCGATCCTGCGGCGCAGCGACGGGTCGCGCAAGCGCCTGTCCAGCTACAGCTTCTCGGATATCGAGCTCGACTTCGAGATCTATCGCGCGCTCAAGGGCGGTGCGGCCCTGGAGCTGTCGCCCAGGGAGTTCGAGCTGCTCCGCTACTTGATCGAGCGCAAGGGCGACACCGTCTCCAGGGATCAGCTGCTCGAGGATGTCTGGGGCTACGATAGCTACCCGTCCACGCGCACCGTGGACACCCACATCGCGAAGCTCCGGGCCAAGATCGGCGACAGCGGCACCGAGCCGCGTTTCGTCCTCACGATCCACGGTGTGGGGTACAAGTTCGTCGATCCCACATGATCGTCGAGTCGGGGGCGGGATGGCGGCCGGCGGCCCCCGAACGGCTCGGCTCCAAGCCCAGGGCGCTGCTGGTCGGCACGGCGCGCCGCCTGGAGCCCGCGCTCGACGAGCGATTCGAGTTGCTCGGCGTGACGGTCGGGGACGCGCCTGGATCGCTCGTCGACCAGCACGCCGACTTGGTCGTGCTCGATCCGGAGATGACCGGCAGCGAGATTCAAAGACTCCTGGCGGAGCAGCGGCACGATCCGGCGCCCGCGTTTGCGGTCCTGGGCGCGACGCCAGGCCACTGGGCCGGACCTCTCGGGCGGCACGAGGTGGCTTCCCTCGCGGCGGCGAGCGACGGCGAGATCGGCCTGCGGCTGTCCGAGCTGGCGAGAACGCGGCGGCTGAGTGCCGAGCTGCGGCTGCGCGAGACCGAGCTTCAGACCGTCAGCGAGCAGCTGGAGCAGCTCGAGCGCCGCTTGGCGGACGACCTACGGCTCGCCGCGAACGTCCAGCGGAGTCTGATACCGGTGCCCCGAGTACATCCGCGCGTCGAGTTCGCGAGGGAGTTCATTCCCTACAGTGAGATCGGCGGGGACCACTTCGATATGGTCTGGCTGGGACCGGACCGCGTCGCCATGACCATCGGGGACATGATGGGCAAGGGAGTGCCAGCTGCACTGCTGGTCGCCAACCTCAAGGCGGCGTTGCACGCTCAGCTCCCTCACGAGGGCGGTATCGACGAGGTCGTGGCACGGGTGAATCAACTTCTGTGCGAAGTCATTCCGGAGGACCGCTTCGCGACGTTCTTCCTGGGAGTCTTCGATCTCGAGAAGCGGCGACTCGAGTACGTCAACGCGGGGCACCACCATCCTTTCGTGATTTCTAAGGGCGGGCGGATTCGCGACCTGGACGTGGGCGGCACCGTCCTCGGTCTGATTCCCGATTCGAGCTACGAGAGCGCCGAGCTGCAGTTGAGCCGCGAGGACCTGCTCGTCTTCTACACCGACGGCGTGACGGACCGCAGCAACGAGGATGGCGAAACGTTCGGCATCGAGCGCCTCAAGGAGGCGGCCATCCACAGCCGGGCCGACCCAGCCCGGATCGCACTCTACAGTCTGCTGGGAGAGGTCCAGGGATTCTCCGGCGGGCGTCCGCAGGACGACGACCTGACGCTGGTCGTCGCGCGCCTGCACTGAGCCACGGTCGTCCCTTAAGTCGTTCAAATCTTGAACCTTAAGAGGAGGTCTGCTACCTTGGCGGGAGGCAATGGAGTTCCTCTGCAAGGTCGGTACGCCTGGTGGCGGTGTCGTAGAACAGAGCTTCCAGGCCACCAATGAAAGTGCGCTGCGCACCGAGCTGGAGCAGCGCGGCTACTATCTTTTCTCGATCAGGCGCAGCCTCGCGCTTCGCGATCTTCAGCTCGGCCGACGCCGCATCAACCCGCAGCGCCTGCTCGTCTTCGGCCAGGAGCTGGCCGCCCTTCTCAAGGCCGGCCTGCCCCTCCTTCAAGCGCTCGACGTGATGCTCGAGCGGCAGGCGGACAGCGTGCTCCGCGGCTCGCTCCAGACCGTGCGGGAGCGCGTCAAATCGGGGTGGGCCCTTTCTGACGCCTTCCACGCCGAGGGGGAGCTCTATCCACCGATCTTCGCGGCGAGCCTGTCTGCCGGCGAGCGCAGCGGCAACCTCGAGACGGTGCTGCGACGCTTCGTCCAGTACGTCCGGCTCAACCAGGCCCTGAAGAAGAAGGCGCTCACCGCTTCGATCTATCCCGCCCTGCTGCTGGCCGTGATGATGGGCCTCGTCGCTCTCCTGATGCTCTTCGTCGTCCCGAATTTCGAGGACTTTTTCGAAGGACTGGGTGTCGAGCTTCCGCTGCCGACCCGGGTGCTGATGACGGTCGCCGGAGCCGCGGCGGCCAACGTCGGCTGGATCGCGGCGATCTGCGTCGCGGTCGTTGCGGCCGTCACGCTGTGGTTGCGGACCGGCAGCCGAGCAGTGGCCATCGATGGGCCGCTCCTGAGGCTTCCCTACGTCGGTCCGCTGATGCGGATGTTCGCGACGAGCCAGCTCGCCCGCTCGCTGTCGGCGCTGCTCGCGGGGGGCCTTCCGCTGGTGAACGCCCTCGAGGTGGCGGCGTCCTCGGTGGGCAACCGCGCGATGGGCGTGGCCGTGGCCAAGACGACTCAGCTGATTCGTCAAGGCGAGAGCTTGACGACGGCGCTCGAATCCACCGGGATGTTGGAGAACCTGACGCTCGAGATGGTCAAGGTGGGGGAGCAGACGGGCGCACTGGCGGACATGCTGCAGGCCGTCGCGGAGTTCTACGACGAGGAGCTCGAAACGCGCCTCGAGACGGTGCTGGCACTCGTCGAGCCGTTGCTGCTGATCCTCATGGCGCTGATCGTTTCGGGAATGCTGCTGGCCTTCTACCTGCCGCTCTTCCAGGCGATCTCGGCGCTCGGCGGGAGGCTTTAGTTGAACGAGGAAGCGGACCTCACCGCCGACGTCGAGGCCCCGAGCGAAGAGCAGCTCGCCCGCGGGCTCGCCGAGCGCTACCAGCTGGAGTTCGTTGACGTGCGCTCGTTCGCTCCCGATCCCGAGATACTCCAGTCCGTGCCGGCCGACCTCATGTTCCGGTACAAGTTCATGCCGTACCGGCGAGTCGCATGGCCGGCTCGTCCTCGTGATGGCCGACCCGGCCGAAATTCCCGTGGTCGACGAGCTCGGTGTGATCCTCGGCACGCCGATCCAGCCCGCCGTCGGGACGCCCTCCGCCATTCAGGAAGCACTGAAGCGCGGGCAGGGGACGCAGCGCGTCCTGGAGCAGGCCTCCGAGTCCTTCAAGCTACAGCTCGTCCGAGAGGATGATTCGAACGGCGAAGAGGACCTGTCGATCGACAAGATCCAGGCGGACGAATCGCCGATCATCCGCCTCGTCGACTCCGCGATCTTCGACGCGCTGAACCGGCGTGCCTCCGACATCCACGTCGAGACCCGGGATCAGGAAGTCGTCATCAAGTACCGCATCGACGGCGTTCTGCAGCAGGCCATGAAGCCGATCTCGAAGGAATACCACGCGACGATCATCAGTCGCATCAAGGTCGTGGCGGAGCTGGACATCGCGGAAAAGCGCGTGCCCCAGGACGGCCGCTTTCGGGTCCGACTCGGTGGCCGCTCGATCGACTTCCGCGTATCGATCATGCCGTCCGTCCATGGAGAGGATGCGGTGATCCGGATCCTCGACAAGGAGAGCCTGTCGGAGCAGTTCACTTCCCTGCGCCTCGACGTGCTCGGCTTCGACGAGCGCGAGCTGACGCACTTCCGCCGCTTCATTCGCGAGCCCTACGGAATGGTTCTCGTCACGGGACCCACGGGATCCGGGAAGACCACGACGCTGTACGCCGCGCTGTCGGAGATCCAGAGCGAAGAAGACAAGATCATCACGATCGAGGATCCGGTCGAGTACCAGCTTTCCGGCATCACGCAGATCCCGGTCAACGAACGCAAAGGACTCACCTTCGCGCGCGGCCTGCGATCGATCCTCCGCCACGATCCTGACAAGATCATGGTCGGAGAGATCCGTGACGCCGAGACTGCGGAGATCGCCATCCAGTCGGCGCTCACGAGCCACCTCGTCTTCACGACGGTCCATGCGAACAACGTGATCGACGTGCTCGGCCGGTTTCTCAACATGGGCATCGAGCCGTACAACTTCGTAGCGGCACTCAACTGCGTCATGGCGCAGCGCCTCGTGAGGACGATCTGCGCGCAGTGCAAGCGCCGCGTCAAGCCGAGCCGGGAGCTGATCGAGGAGTCCGGTCTGGATCCGGAGCGTGAAGCCGAGAACTGGTTTTTCGAAGGCAGCGGCTGCGTCGAGTGCGGCGGTACGGGGTATAAAGGGAGAAGCGCGATCTCGGAGCTGCTCGACCTGAGCGACCGGGCGCGCGAACTGATTCTGGAGCGTCGTTCGACGGCCGACATCAAACGGGGGGCGAGCGAGGAGGGCATGGTCTTCCTGCGCGATTCGGCGGTGGCGAAGGCGCGGTCGGGCCAGACCACGCTGCAGGAGATCAACAAGGTGACGTTCGTGGAGCTGAAATGAGCCTGCTGGCTCGGATCTCCGGCAGGGCCCGCCGGTTGCTGGTCGCGCCCCCGGCACCGCAGCTGGCGATCGAGATCCGGGGCGCCACGCTCGGCGCCGTGAAGCTCAGCCCCGGAGGCCGGGAGCTGGAGAGCGCGGTGTTCCTCGAAATCCCATCCGGGATCGTGGACGTCACGTCGCTCGAAGCGCCTGTGGCGGATCCCGAGGCCTTTGCGGTTCAGGTCGAACGGCTCGCCGAACAGACCGGCATCGCTCGCAACACGCGAGTCGCCATCGTGCTGCCCGACGCGGCCGCCCGTCTCGCGCTGGTACCGCGCGCTTCGTTGAAAGGCAAGGCGAACGAGCGGGAAGAGGTCGTGCGCTTTCAGCTCCGCAAGCTGCTTCCCTACGACAGTCACAGGGCGCGCATCGCGATCAGTGAGCAGGAGCCGGCCGAGGAAGCGTTGGCGGTGGCCGTTTCACAAACGGGGCTCGGTGCCTTCGAGAAGCCGTTCCGCGACATCGGGCTGGATCCGGGACTCGTCGAGCTGTCCGGGCTTGCGCTCGTCAGAGGCGTGGCGCCGCCGCGGGGAGATTGGCTGATCGTCAACTGGGAGCCGGAATACGTCAGCCTCTTCCTGGTGCGCGACGGAGCCGTCCTGCTGACGCGAAACCTGACCAGCCTTGGCATCACGGACGAGCAGGACGTAGCGCGTGAGGTTGCCAACACGACGCTCTATCACCGCGAGCGCCTCGGAGGACGTCCGCTAGACGGAGCGTTCCTGCGAGCGACACAGGCTCGCGTTCGCGGCGGAGCCGGGGCCCTCAAGCCGTCGCTCGGGCTCGAGCCGACGATCATCGCCCCGGAGCTGCCGGGTGCGCCGCAAGGGCTTCCCCCGGAAGTTGCGGGGGCCGGGGCCTGCCTCCTGGCGGAGCTCGCTTGAGGACCTTGAACCTCGCGAGCCAGCCCTTTGAGAGCGAGAGGCTGCCGGCGCTGCTGACGGGCCTCGGCCTCGTTCTGGCGCTCGTTGCCAGCTTTTGGCATGTGAACCGGGTCTGCGAGCTCAGCTCCACGAAGGTGGACCGCGGCGATCTGGTGGCGCGCGAAAGGCAGCTCCGCGAGCTCTACAGCAGCGCGCATCGCGTTCAGCCGGAGCGCCCGAGCCCCAGGGCGCTCCAGCGATGGGCGACGCTGAAGGAGCTCGTCGATCGGCGCTCGTTCTCATGGGGCGCGCTCCTCAGCGATCTGGAAGGTTTGCTTCCGCGCGACGTGCGGCTGGTGTCGATCAATCCGGAACTCGAGGACGGTGCCACCGCTCTCGAGCTGCGTGCCGTGGCGCGCACGCGGCCTGACGGGTATGAATTCGTCAGGGTGCTCCAGGCCAGCGAGCGCTTCAGCCGTGTGATTCCGCTGAGCGTCGCGGCCACCGCTTCGGGCGAGGACTTCGTCTATCACATGCGATACGACCCCAAGGAGCCCCAACGAGAGGGGCAGGCGCCGTGAGGCGCCGGGGTGTCTGGCGGCGCGCCCTCCTCGCTCCTCTCGCTGTGCTCGTGGCTCTGAATCTGGCCGTCTGGCTCGGCTACACGCTGCCGCGCAGCGTGGAGCACCAACGCGTCTCCGAGCGGGTCGCCGAGCTCGGTCGGCTCGTCGAGGAGCAGCGGCTTCGCACCCAGGCTCTCACGAGCCTCGCGGAGAGCATCAGCTCCAGTGAGCGAGACAGCGAGCACTTCTTTGGTGAAGTGGTCTGTCCGACCGAAGCCGCCTTTCTCGATCAGATCGAAGATCTCGAGCGGGCCGTGCTCAGCTCGGGGCTTCGCCCGGACCGCCGCACGATCCGCCGCGAAGAGCTGCACGAGCTGGGTCTGGCGCGTTATCTGGTCAGCCTGCCGGCCTCGGGCTCCTACCGTCAGCTCGTGGACCTGATCGACGAGATCGAGCGATCTGCAGCCTTCGTGATCCTCGAGGCGATCCGGCTGACGTCCACGGATCCAGGCTCCGCCAACATGCAAGTGGAGCTTTCGACCTACTGCATCCTGGGAGCGGGTGGCGATGCGGCCTGACGCGAGAGGCTTCACCTACATCGAGCTGGTGGCGACCGCGGCCATCCTCGCCATCCTCGCATCCGCGATCCTGCCGCTTGCGAAGGTGTCGGTGACGCGTCAGAAGGAGCTGGAGCTGCGGCGCTCGCTTCGCCAGATTCGCACCGCGATCGACCGCTATCACGATGCGGTCGTGCAAGGCCTGATCGGGGGGACCGACAACCAGCTCGGCAGCGAGGGATACCCGGCCACGCTGGAAGTGCTGGTCGAAGGAGTCGGGCAGGTGGGTGCCGTGGACAGGAAGCTGAAGTTCCTGCGCCGGATCCCGACGGACCCCTTCGACCCGGATGGGGAGTGGGGGCTACGCTGTTATCAGGACGAGCCCGACAGCACCTCGTGGTGCGGCCGGAACGTATGGGATGTGTACAGCAACGTCGAGCGGACGTCTTTGGACGGGACGAGGTCCCGCGAGTGGTGATGATGCGGACAGATTCGTCGCGGCGCGAGCGCGGCTTCACGCTCCTCGAGCTGATGGCCGTGATGTTCATCATGAGCGTGCTCGCAGGGATCGCCATGCCGCAGTTCCGGGTTTCGGTGATTCGCGCACGGGAGGCCGTGCTGCTCGAGGACCTGTTCCAGTTCCGCGATCTGATCGACCAGTACTACGCGGACAAAGGCCGCTACCCGCCGTCGCTCGAGGCTCTCGTCGAAGAGGGGTACCTGCGTCAGCTTCCGAAGGATCCGTTCACGGGAGCCGTCGACTGGGAGGTGGAGTACGAAGAGCTGAGCGCCGACGACCTGACACTGGAGCAGGGCGTGTACGACGTCCACTCGGCGTCACAGACGACATCCCTTTCCGGGACGCCGTACAGCGAATGGTGAGACAGCGCATCATCGCCGTCGTTGCGTCGAGCGTCGTTGGCCTGCTGGTCGGATGGGGCCTCTGGTCTGCCTTCACCGATCCCAACTCGCCCGAGCATCTGCGGCCTCGGAGCGATCTCGAGAGCGTGCCGACCGTGCCGCGCATCGACCTTGCGCGTCTCGCCGGCGAGCCCGCGCCGCGCACGCGGGGCGAGCGGGATCTGTTCGACTTCGGGAAGGAAGCCGCGACTCCGGCTCCGGAGCCCAGCGCGACGCCGAGCGACGATGCCTCCCCGAGACCCACGCCGCGGCCGCCGCGGGCCGTCTCCAAGCCCACGCCGGCCACTCTCGAAGTACGCTACGTCGGATCGGTCGAGCGGCCCGATGGCCTCAAGATAGCCGTTCTCATATCGATGGACGATGTCGTCCTTACGGGGCGGAAGGGTGAGCTGATCGCGAATCGTTTGAAGGTCGTCAAGATTGGTTTGGAATCGGTAGACGTACAGGACCTCGGGTCGGAGCGCGTGCGTCGCATTCCGCTGAAGGCTCGATGAGGCGCGCTCGACCGGCGGTCTGGCGGATCGGGCTCGTCGTCGTGGCGGCCCTGGCGCTCGGCTGCGCCTCGAAAACCTTCCGGCAGGGGGAGTCGGCCGCGAGGAATGGCGACTGGGATCTCGCGGTGGCCCGCTTCACCAAAGCGCTAGAAGGAGATCCGCAGAACATCGAGAAGCGGATCGCGCTGCGCAACGCGCGGGTCGAGGCCAGCCGTCTCCACTACGACCTCGCTCAACAGCACCTCGCTGCGGACGATCTGGAACGGGCCCTCGACGAGCTCGACATCGCTACGAATACGATCCAGCGAACGACAACGCACTCCAGCAACTGCGCCTCGTCTCGGAGCGAATCCGGGCGAGAGACGAGGAGCGTCGGCAGCGAACCGAGCTCGCCGACCTGCGCGAGCAGGCGAGGCGAGAGCGCGTCCCGTTGCCGGCCCTGTCGCCGCGCAGCCAGAACCCGATCACGCTGCGCTTCACCGACCAGAGCCTCGAAAAGGTGTTCGAGGCGCTCGCGAAGCTGTCCGGCGTCAACATCCTTTTCGACCCCGACTACAGGGACCAGGATGTAGCCGTGAGCCTGACGGGTGTGACCTTCGAGCAGGCGCTCGATCAGATCAGCTTCGTCAACAAGCTCTTCTACAAGGTCGTCGACCAGAACACGGTGATCATCGTTCCCGAGACGGCCCAGAAGCGCCGGATGTACGACGAGAACCTGGTACAGACCTTCTACGTGGAGAACGTCGGCGTGAACGAAGCTCTGGCCATCATCACGAAGCTCACGGGGGTCCAGAAGGTCGTGGCCAACGAGCCGCTCGGCGCGATCACGGCCGTGGGGACGCCCGGCCAACTGGCGATGATCGAGCACATCCTGAGGACGAACGACAAGGCTCTCGGCGAAGTCATCGTCAAAGTCGAGATCCTCGAGGTGAATCGCACTCACATGAGAACCTACGGGCTGGCGCTCTCCAACTATGCGGCCGGCGCGACGTTCTCGCCGACGGGAGGCGAAGGGGAGGTCGCTGACGGCTTCACCAACGTGCGCGCCCACATCCTGTCCTCGATCAACCTGTCGGATTTCATCATCAGCCTACCGTCGTCGGTGACGGCGAACTTTCTCAAAGACGACACGAACGTGCGCATCCTGGCCGCACCCCGGCTCCGGGCGGCTCACGGAAAGAAGGCGACCCTCCAGATCGGAACCGAAGTCCCCATTCCCGTGACCAGCTTCACGGCGGTGCAGCCGGGTGGCTCGAATTTTTCGCCGGCGACCTCGTTCCAGTACCGGAACGTGGGCGTGACGCTCGAGCTGACGCCCCAGATCACTCCCGAGGGCGAGATAGTCGTGGACATGCTGGCAGAGTTCAGCTCGATCGGCGCCGACCGCCCCATCGGAGACCTGGCCATTCCGGAATTCCTGAGCCAGCGCGTCACTGGCATCCTTCGCCTTCGGGATGGCCAGACGACCTTGCTGGGTGGCCTGCTGACGACCCGGGAAAGCGAGACTCTCAAAGGCGTGCTCGGCCTGTCCAGCATCCCGTTGATCGGCGGGTTGTTCACGAACAAGACGGTCGAAGACGACAGCGTGGAGATTCTGATCTCGATCACGCCCCGCGTGGTCCGCGCACCGAAGCTGCGCGCCGAAGACTTCGAATCGTTGATGGTCGGTACCCAGGACCGAACCGAAGTGCCGAGCGCCCGCCCACCGCTCTTCGGTGAGGACCCGGCCGAAGAAGAGCCGCCGAGCGAGGTCGATGGCGAGGCGGAGCGCGGAGCGCCTGACGCCCCCGAGCGTACCGCTTCCCATGCCGGTACCCCGCGAACCCGAGCCTCCGGAACCGGACTCCGCAGCGGAAGCGGGGCCTGCGGACGATCGACTCCAGACCCTGCTGCGACCGGCCCACCTCGATCTGAGCCCCGGCGAGGAGGCTACGGTCGATGTCGTCCTGCTCGGCGCGAACGAGCTGCTCGACGTAGAGGTCGTGCTCTCGTTCGACCACCGCATCCTGGAGGTCATTGCGATCGAACCCGGGCCGCTACTGACGCTGGACGGCAGTGCCGTTGGCACGTTCGACCACCGCATCCTGGAGGTCATTGCGATCGAACCCGGGCCGCTACTGACGCTGGACGGCAGTGCCGTCAGAGCGGAGCATCGGTTCGGATCGTGTGACAGTCCGTTTCAAGCGCCCGACTCCGACCTCCGGTTCCGGCGCCATCGCCATCGTTCGCCTCAAGGCGGTCGCGGGTGGCTCCGGGGCGATACGCCTGCAGTCGCTCGAGGTCGGGAATGGCGAGAACAAACAGCAGTCCGTCCCTGCCGAGATCAAGGTCACGGTGCGCGCCGGGTCCGAGGAAGAGGAATGAGCACACGCACTTCCGCCGCGATTGTCGGGGTCATCGCCGCCCTGGCGCACGCGAGCTGCCAGGCGATCCTGACGGCGCCGAACGGGTCGACGCTCCAGCTCGTAGCGAACCCGGAGTTCATTCCGGCCAGCGGGGGCGTATCGATCATCTCCGCGCTATTGATCGAGCCTGCCGGAACACCCGTGGCGGATGGTACCGTCGTTCAGTTCTTCACGACCTTAGGGGTGATCGACGAGCAGGGCAAGACGAACGACGGCGTGGCTCGTGTGAACCTCGTGGCCGACGCGCGCCCTGGCATGGCCCAGGTGACGGCGTTCTCGGGGGCGGCCTCGAGCGAAGGGGCGGTCGAGGTGACGATCGGCAGTGCGCTGCCAACCCAGGTGTTGGTGACGGCCGATCCAAGCCATCTCGTCGATGAGCACATCTCGAGAATCGTTGCCAACGTGTTCGACGAGTTCGGGAACCCGACCGTGAATGTGCCCGTCGTCCTCTCGCTGACGACGGTCACGACACTGCCGGGCAGCGGCCTCGAGGTGCGACTCGCGAGTAGAGGGGCGCAGCTCTTCACCGACAACAACGGCCGCGTCGAAGACGAGCTCGTCGTCGAGAGCCCGTTGGGTGGCGACGCGGCGACCGTCACCATCACCGCGACCGCTGCCAACGGCATCAGCGGGACCGTCGACGTGAGGGTCAATTGAGAGCGGCAGTCCTGGGCGCCGCAGTGACGCTCCTCCCAGCCATGGTCTCTGCGGATCTGGCCGTCATGCGCAACGGTCAGGTGCTCAAGATCGAGGGCTGGTGGATGGTGGGGGAGCACGTCCACCTGCGGCTCCCCGAGGGCGGAGAAGTGATCACGACGTTCGGCCCGCTGGCCGCAGTCGTGCCCGACGAGATCGGCCCTGCCCGAGCGGCCGATGACGTCGTCGACGTCGCGCTGGACCTTCCGAGCCTCGTCGTCGAGGCCGCCCAGCTCGGGGGCGTGGACCCGGAGTTGGTGAAGGCGCTCGTTCAGGTCGAGTCGGCGTTCCTGCCGGAGGCGGTGTCTCCCAAGGGTGCCATGGGTCTGATGCAGCTGATGCCGGCGACGGCCGCGGAGCTGGGAGTCTCGGATCCCTTCGAGCCCGCGCAGAACGTGGCGGCAGGCGTCCGTCACCTGAAGGGTCTGCTCACCCGCTACGACGGCGACGTGCGACGAGCATTGGCGGCCTACAACGCGGGCGCGGCGCGCGTCGATCAGCACCGTGGAATCCCTCCCTACCGGGAGACTCGCGCCTACGTCGAGCGCGTCCTGGAGGTCTACGGCGCGTCGAGATAGCGGGCACCCGACCGAGGCCGGCTATACGATGCTCGCCCTGCTGGTCGCGATGGCGATCATGCTGACCATGATGGGGGTGGGAGCCCGGGCATGGCGCGACGTCATGCGCGACGACCGCGAGCAGGAGCTGATCTTCCGCGGCGGCCAGATAGCCGATGCGATCGTGCGCTATCAGCAGAGGCACGGAAACGCCGCTCCACCCTCGCTCGAGGTTCTCGTCGACGGCAAGTTTCTCCGCAAGCTGTACCCGGATCCCATGGTGGAGTCGGGAGAGTGGCGGCTCATTCGTCAAGGAGAGATGGTGGCTCCCGTGACGGTGCCGGGCGCTCCCTCGCCGTCTCCCACATCGAGCCCGATACCGACGCCTCGTCCCCTGGGTCCGACGGGGCAGGGGCAGAGCGTCGGGCCGATCCTGGGAGTGGCGAGTACCAGCACCGAAAAGAGCCTGCGTGTGTTCAACGGTCGGGATCGCTACAGCGACTGGCTCTTCATTGCCGGCCAGCCGCGGGTCGTGGGCAAGCAGCAGCTGGCGGCTACGCCGCCCCAGGGCAACGCGTCGCCCGCGGCGACAGCGGGTCGACAGTAGCTCTGGCCGCCCGCCTCAGGGTCTGGGGGCAGGAGTCGGCGTGGCCCCCGGCGGCCCCGGCGTGGGCAGTCTCAGCGGCGTCGGGGAGGCCTGAGGAAAGATGACGGGCCCCGGCGGGGCGGCCGGATCGGTGGTCTCAGGCTCCTCCTCCGAGACCGGGGCGTCCGGCTGCTCCTCCACGGCGACGGGTACGGCAGCCGGCTGAGGCGGACGCCGCGCCGGAGCGCGGGCCGGTGCCGGGCGGGGCCTCGGGCGGGAGCCGCGCCCCTGTCCCGCTATCCAGAGCGTGGTCACGCGCTCGCCGTCCGCGTCCAGCTGCAGGGCGTAGTTCAGCGCGAGGCCGTCGAGCAGTCGGATCACCGCTTCGGCGTGGGTGGCGGCTCGAAGTTCTGCCGTGACGCTCACACAGGGAGGCGATTCTTCGTAGACGACCTCCATACCCGTCGCGCCTGCGAGCTCGGTGAGCAGCTCGTCCAGCTGGGAAGCTTCGGCCACGATGCGAACTTCGAGCCCGTCTACCGACACCTCGGGAGGTCCGGCTCCCGCGCCCAGGGCAGCGCCCAGACAGAGGGCGGTGGCGAGGCCCCGGCGAGTCACCGGGAGGCGGTGTGAACCGGGGGGGCCGGCTCGGGAAGCAGTGCCATGCGCTCGGCTCGAATGCGGGCGAACGACGTCAGCTCCGCGTCGGGAATCGGCTCGGCGGGGGGCGCCTGAATCGTCAGCGGATTCACGTACTTGCCGTTTCGCTTCATCCGGTAGTCGAGGTGTGGTCCGGTCGCCACGCCCGTCGATCCGACGTTGCCGATCAGCGTCCCCTGATTCACGCGCTGACCGCGTTTGACGCGAATCCGCGAGAGGTGGCCGTAGATGGTCTCGTAGCCGCCCGCGTGCTTGATGCGCACGCCCTTGCCGAGCCCCCCCATCCAACCGGCCTCGCGCACGACGCCGTCGGCCGACGCGGTCACCGGCGTCCCCTGATCCGCCGCGTAGTCGACGGCGAGGTGGGCGCGCACCTTCTTCGTGATGGGGTGTCGACGCTTGTAGGTGAAGCGCGAGCTGATGCGGCGGAAGCGCAGCGGCGAGCGGAGAAACGCCTTCCGCAGCGGCGTGCCTTCGGGCGTGTAGTAGCCCGGCCCACGCGTGCTCTCGAAGCGCACGGCCTGAATGACGCGATTGCCTCTTACGAACTCCGCCGCCAGGACCTTCCCGTAGCGGCGGAATTCGCCGTCGAGGTACAGCTTCTCGACGGCGACTCTGAAGCTGTCGCCCTTTTGGATCTCGGTGTTGAAGTCGACGTCCCAGGCGAAGATGTCGGCGAGATCCATGGCCAGCTGATCGGCCTCGCCGGCCTTGTCGATCGCCAGGAACAGGCTGTGCTCGATGCTGCCCCACGCCGCTTCCGTACGACGCTCGTAGCGCCGCTCGATCAACTCGGGGCTGAGCTCGTCACCCCAGCGCGTGAGGCGCAGCGTATTCAGCTCGTCGATCTCGTAGGCGAAGGCCCCCACCCGGCGGTCCTGCTCGAGAGCGAGGCTCCATTTCTGGCCCACCTGGAGTCGCCCGAGGTCGTAGGCCGGCTGGGCCGTCGTCACCATCTCGTGAAGTGCGAGCGGCTCGATCAGATCGTCCAGGATTTCGGCCAGGTTGGAGTCTGGCGGGACGATCCCCTGGTGGAGGATCAGCGCTGGTGGTGGAGCCGCGACGGCGAGACGAAAGGCGTCGAGCGCCAGATGCGTAGGAAGCAGCACCATGACGAGAGTTGCGGCGGCGCTCAGGCGGTTCATCCGAAAGACGAGTCCCTCGGGAGATCGAGTATAGGGGGCCAAATCGGCCCGTCAATGCCTCTTCAATCCAGGTGCCCCGCCTCGGAATCGCCCATCTCGACGCCCCGCGGAAAGTACTCGCGCCAGCGTCGGGTCACGAGCGCCGCGGTCTCGGGGGCGGCGCCGAGCTCCTTCGGAAAGCCGGGCTTGATACGGGCGTCGATCGCGATCGGCGGCGACAGCTCGACCCGATGTCCCCGCGTCTCTCGGCGCCCCGCATGGATGTCGGCGTCGGGCTCGAAACGGGTGAAGGTCGTCCACAGGAAGTTGATCGAGCTTCGCGCGGCCCTTTCGGGCTCGTCGGAGATCACGAGAAGTGGCCAATCCGAGAAGCAGGGCTCCCCGGCCAGGCGAGCGGCGGCCTCGGGATCCTCCCGTCTCGGGCGCGCGCCGATCACGAGGCAGCCGCGCGCGAAGACCTCCACCCTCGTGACGCCCCTGGGTGGATCGCCCGTGAACTCGCCCGGCAGCTCGCGCACCGGGTCTCCCAGGCCGAGCCAGACCCCCTTCGAGCCTCGGTTGACCTCGGGTCCGGAGTAGTCCAGCGTGTCCATCGAGGTCGCGCCGAAAACATACAGGTCGGACTCCGGGCGGGTGCGAGCGAGGACGTGCTCGAGCGTGGCACGGAAGTCCTTCAAGTCAATCGCCTCGTCGGTCACCAGTAGGAACTTCGTGAGTGAGAGCTGGCCCTCGCCGAGGATCCTGAACGCGCTCACGAGCGCCTCTCGCGCGTAGCGCTCGCGGACCACGGCGGCGGCGAGGGAGTGGTAGCCGGTCTCGCCGTAGGCCCATAGATCGCGGATCCCGGGCATGACCAGGGGGAAGATCGGCGAGAGCAGCTCCTGCAGGAGATCGCCTATGAAGAAATCCTCCTGCCGCGGCTTGCCGACGACGGTCGCCGGAAAGATCGCGTCGTGGCGGTGGCACACGCGGGAGGCCTCGAAGACGGGGTAGTCGTGCCTCAACGAGTAGTAGCCGTAGTGATCGCCGAAGGGGCCCTCGGGTTCCCTGACCGTGGGTGGGACCCGCCCGATCAAGGCGAACTCGGCCTCGGCGATCAACGGGTGCGGGCCGGGGCCCTGGCACGTGCCGAGTCGCTGTCCGGCGATGAGCGAGGCTAGCAGCAGCTCGGGCACGTTTTCCGGTAGCGGCGAGACTGCGGCGAGGATGAGCGCCGGGGGCCCACCGAGCAGCACGGTCGCCGGCAGCGCCTCGCCGCGAGCCTCGGCCTCGGCGTGATGGAAGCCGCCGCCTTTCCCGATCTGCCAGTGCATCCCGGCTGTCGCCGGGCCGTGGATCTGCATCCTGTAGATGCCCAGGTTGGGCCCCTTGCCGTTCGGGTGCTCGGTGTACACGAGCGGCAGGGTCAGGAACGGACCCCCGTCTTCAGGCCAGCACGTCAAGGCGGGCAGGCGATCGAGACGCGGGCTCGCAGCCGTGACCTCGAGCACCGGCGCATCCCGCTGACGCCTGAGGCCGATCCGTGCCGCGCGCAAGGCCAGGTCTCGCTCGGCCCAGAGGCGGGACAGGGTGGGGGGCATCAGGCGCTCGGGCAGCGCGGCCAGGCGGCGAACCAGCTCGAAGGGGCGGCGGCCGAACGCGAGCTCGGCGCGGGCCGCGCTGCCGAACAGGTTGGTGGCGAGACGGAAATCGGCTCCCTTGACGCGGTTGAAGAGCAGGGCCGGCCCGCCGGCCGCGATCACGCGCCTGTGAATCTCGGCGACCTCGAGGCGACGGTCGACGGGCGCGTCGACGACACACAGCTCACCGCGCCGCTGCAGCTCGGAGAGGAAGGCCCGGAGGTCGGGGAAGCCGGTGGGGTCCACGCGCGAGGGGATTCTCGGCCAGCCGACTCGCCGGCCGCAACAGCCGGGCACTCTTGCCGCCGCTGGCGACCCGGTGATAATCTGATTTCGGCCTGCTCCCAGCCGGCCGGCTGGGATTCACGGAGGAGTATGACGCTACTGGCGGAAGCGCGCGTGGAGGACGCCGCGCTGCTCGGAATTCGCGACAAAGTGCTGGGCGGCCAGCGCCTGAACTTCGACGACGGCGTGGCGCTCTACCAGTCGTGGGAGCTGCTGGCGATCGGCCAGATGGCCAATCACGTGCGCGAGCAGCGGCATGGCGACGCGGCGTACTTCGTCTGCAACACGCACATCAATCACACCAACGTCTGCGTGGCGACGTGCGACTTCTGCGCGTTCGCGGCCAAACCGGGCGATCCCCGGGGCTATTCGATGAGCCTCGATGCCGTGTTCGAGAAGGTGGCGGCGCTGCCGGCGATGGTCCGGGAGGTCCACATCGTCGGGGGCCTGCATCCAGATCTGCCGTGGAGCTACTTCACCGACATGATGAAGGGCATCAAGAGGCTTCGCCCGGACCTGCACATCAAGGCGTTCACGGCGGTGGAGATCTTCTTCTTCCAGCGCCTCTACCGGATGTCGGTCGAGCGGGTCATCGCCGAGCTCAAGCAGGCGGGGCTCGACTCGATGCCGGGTGGCGGGGCCGAGATCTTCGCCGAGCCGACCCGCGGCCGGATCATCAAGGGCAAGGCCGACGCCGATGAGTGGCTCGACGTGATGCGCGAGGCGCACCGCCAGGGCCTGCCGACGAACGCGACGATGCTCTACGGTCACGTCGAGACGGTGGAGGATCGCGTCGATCACCTCTTGCGGTTGCGGGATCTTCAGGACGAGACGGGCGGCTTTGGGACGTTCATCCCGCTGGCGTTCCAGCCCTGGGAGGCGCCAGCACTCGAGCTCCCCGAGACCACGGGCTTCGATGACCTCAAGGCGATCGCGATTTCGCGGCTGCTGCTCGACAACTTCCCTCACATCAAGTCCTACTGGATCATGATCGGCCCGCGCCTCGCTCAGGTGGGCTTGAGCTTCGGAGCCGACGACCTGGACGGCACCGTCACCGAGGAGAAGATCGCCCACGACGCGGGCGCACCCACCGAGCAGTCTTTGAGCACCGCCGAGCTGTGCCGGCTGATTCGGGAGGCCGGTCGGCGTCCCATCGAGCGCGACACAGTCTTCAACGTCATCAAGGAGTGGTGAAGCTCCGCCTCGGGGCGGTCTCGTACCTGAACGTGGAGCCACTCATCTACGGGCTCGACCGAGACAGCCGTTTCGACGTGGAGTCCGACGTCCCCTCGAAGATCGCCGACCGCCTGAGGGCCGGCGAGATCGATCTGGGGATGATTCCCTCGATCGAGTACGCCGGCGGGGAGTACGCGATCGTGCCGGGCGTCGGCATCGCGAGCGAGGGCGAGGTGCGATCGGTGCTGCTCTTTCACCGTGGCCCCCTCGAGGACATCGAGCGGGTGGCGGTCGACACGTCGAGCCGCACGAGCGTGGCTCTGCTGCGGGTGCTGCTGGCCGAGCGGCTGGGGCGCGAGCCGGAGTTTCTGCCTCACGCGCCGGATCTCGGCGCGATGCTCGAGGCCGCCGACGCGGCGCTTCTGATCGGCGACGCCGCGCTCTACGCCGAGACCGAGCTCACCCCGCTGGATCTGGGGGCGGCCTGGACCGAGGCGACGGGCCTGCCTTTCGTCTGGGCGTTCTGGGCGGGGCGGCCGGGGCTCCTGGAAGCTCGCGACGTGGCCCGCCTCGAGCGAGCGCTCGAGGCGGGGCTGGACGCGATCCCGCGCATCGCTTCGTCGTACAATGGCGCGGGTCGCAAGCAGGAGGCTCTCAACGAGACCTACCTCCGCTCGCACATCGTCTTTCGGATCGGCGAGCGAGAGCAGGCGGGGCTCGCGGAGTTCTTCCGGCGAGCGCACCTGAAGGGCCTGCTCGAGAGCGTGCCCAAGGTAAGGTTCTATGAGCATCCCTGAGAGCATCCGGAGCAAGGTCGATTCGGGCGAGCGTCTGTCTCGCGAAGAGGGAATCGAGCTGCTCGCCAGGGGCGAGCTGCTGGAGCTCGGTGCCCTGGCCGACGCCGTCCGCCAGCGCAAGCATCCGGATGGCCTGGTGACCTACATCATCGATCGAAACGTCAACTACACGAATGTGTGCGTGGCGCAGTGTGCCTTCTGCGCGTTCTACCGCGACCTGCCCTCGACGGAGGGCTACCTGCTCTCGAAGCAGCAGCTGGCCGAGAAGATCGAGGAAACGCTGGCGCTCGGGGGCAACCAGCTGCTGCTCCAGGGCGGGCTTCATCCCGACCTCGGTATCGAGTTCTACGAAGAGCTGTTCCAGTGGATGAAGGCCAGCTATCCGATCTGGATCCACGGGCTCTCCCCCTCGGAGGTCAAGCACATCTGCCGCGTCTCCAAACTCGAAACGAGAGCGGCTCTCGAGCGCCTCATCGCAGCCGGCCTCGACTCGATTCCCGGGGGCGGCGCGGAGATTCTGTCGGACCGCGTTCGGGCCATCATCGGCCAGGACAAGGGGTCGTCCGCCGACTGGCTCGAGGTGATGGAGGTCGCCCACGAGCTGGGTCTGAAAACGACGGCGACGATGATGTTCGGCCACGTCGAGACCATCGAGGAGCGCGTGGAGCATCTCCTCTCGCTGCGGGACCTGCAGGACCGGACCGGTGGCTTTACGGCGTTCATCGCCTGGACCTTCCAGCCGTCGAACACGGCCATCGCGAGGGACGAGCTGTCGTCCTTCGAGTACTTGCGCACGCTGGCCGTTTCGCGGGTGATGCTGGACAACTTTCCGAACGTCCAGGCCTCCTGGGTGACTCAGGGCGCCAAGATCGGGCAGCTGTCGCTGCGCTTCGGCGCGAACGATTTCGGCAGCCTGATGATCGAGGAGAACGTCGTGTCGGCGGCCGGGGCGCACTTCCGCCTGACCGAGGCGGAGATCGCCCGCAACATCGAGGCGGCCGGCTTCACTCCGAAGCGGCGAACGATGCACTACGAGATCGCTGGCGATCCCTACTGTTGGACGCACGAAGCGCCGACTGCAAGCCCGAGCGCTTCCGCCGCGGTCGCCGGCTGAGCCGAGGTCGGCTTTGCCGATCGCCGAGGCGCGCGGCGGCTCCCTGGTCGAGCTAGCCGAGGATCTGCGCGGCTCCCTTGGTACCGCAAGCGTCAGAGTGGGCGCCGATCTCGCCCCTCTCACGAGCTTCTCGATCGGAGGCGCCGCCGATGTGCTGGTGGAGGCGCGGGGTTCCGAGGCCGTCCATGCGGCGCTGAGGACGGCTCGGAGGCACGGCGTACGGGTCACTTTGCTGGGAGGGGGATCGAACGTCCTCGTCTCGGATCTGGGTGTTCGCGGCCTGGTGATTCGGGTGAGGAGTGGCCGAGTGAGCCTCACGCCCGCGGGTCTGGCACGCGCGGACGGAGGGCTCACGATCAGCGGGCTCGTACGCTGGTCGATTCAGCATGGGCTCGGCGGTGTGGAGAGCTGGGCGGGGACCCCCGGTACCGTAGGCGGCGCCGTCTACGGCAACGCCCACTTTCAGGGGAGGCAACTTGGAGAGCTCGTCGAGTCGGCGCGGGTCGTCGATCGCGAGGGAGGCGTGCTGCGGCTCAGCAATGAAGACCTCGCTTTCGACTACGACCGAAGTCGCCTCCAGACGAGCGGAGAGGTGCTTCTCACTGCCGACCTGAGAGTTCGTCCCGCGGACGCCGGCGCGCTCCGGCAGCGGGCGCGTGAGTCGCTTCGCTATCGCAAGCAGACACAGCCGCTCGCGATGCCGAGCGCCGGCTGTATCTTCCAGAACCCGGACCCGGCGAGCGACGGGCTGCCGGCTGGCATGCTCGCTTCGGCGGGGGCGTTGATCGACCGCGTCGGGCTGAAGGGACGCTCGGCGGGCGGGATTCGCATCTCCCCGGTGCACGCCAATTTCTTCGTCAACGAGGGCGGGGGAACGGCGCGGGAAGTCGTCAAGCTGATCGAGCTGTGTCAGCGAGAGGTCAAGCGTCAGTTCGGTGTGACCCTGCGAGAGGAAATCGCGCGGCTGGGCGAGGGTATCTAGTACTCTGATCCGTAAATACGGTGTCGCACCGAGAACGCGCCCGGATGGCAAGGAGCCGAAGAGGGAAAATACCGGGAGTATTTGACCGATGAGCGACGCAGCCAGGCGGGATGCATCGGCGTTCGAATGCAACTGTAATTGCGGATCCGAGTACTAGTGGCGACGCTGCGTATCGAGGGCGGTCGAAAGCTCGGCGGCGAGATCACCGTGGATGGGAACAAAAACGCGGCTCTCCCGCTCCTGGCGGCCTGCCTGCTGACTCCGCAGGAGTGCGTTCTGGAGAACGTGCCGACGATCCGGGATGTCGAAGCGATGGGCGATCTACTTCGCAGCCTCGGGGCGACAGTCGACGGCATCGGCACGTCGACGATCCGTGTGTGCTGCGAGGAAGTACGCTCGGCCGAGCCCGACCCCAACCTGGTGGGACGTCTCCGAGGGTCGGTCCTGCTGCTCGGGCCGCTGCTGGCCCGTGTCGGGAGAGCGCGCCTTGGCGCGCCGGGCGGCGATTTTCCCTCACGACGCACGATCACGACCCATCTGGAGGCGCTGCAGGCGCTGGGGGCGCGAGTCGGGGACGAGCAGATGCTCGAGGCGCCGGACGGCCTCCGCGCCGCCTCGATCTATCTCGACGAGGCTTCCGTCACCGCGACCGAGACCGCGCTCCTTGCCGCCGCGGCGGCGGAAGGCGTCAGCGAGATCCGACACGCCGCCTGTGAGCCTCACGTCGCCGAGCTGTGCAGGTTCCTCGAGCGGCTCGGAGCGGCGGTCGAAGGCGTAGGCACGCCGACGATCCGGATCGAGGGCGCGGCGCGCTTCTCGGGGGCCGCGCATCGGCTGCGGGGAGACTACATCGAGGCCGGCAGCTGGGCTGTCGTCGCGGCGGTCACCGGAGGGCAGGTCCTCGTCAAGGGTGTCAGCGACGTGGACCTCGAGCCGGTCGCCTTCACCCTGCGCAGACTCGGCGTCGCATGTGAGATCGGGACCGACTCGTTGCACGTGAGTGATTCGCTGCTTCGGGTGTCGGGCCGGATCACCACCGGTGTGTGGCCCGGCTTTCCGAGCGACATGGTGAGCCTGGTGACGGTGCTGGCCACGCAGGCTCGCGGCAGCACGCTGATTCACGATTGGATGTACGAGCTCCGGTTGTTCGCCGTCGAGCAGCTCAGTGGGATGGGAGCGGACCTGTTTCTCTGCGACCCCCATCGCATCATCGTCAACGGCCCGACGAAGCTGCGCGGTCGCTCCCTGGACAGCCGCGACATCCGGTCCGGAATGGCGATGATCGCCGCGGCTCTCGCGGCCGATGGAGAGAGCCGTGTGGCCTCACTCGAAACTGTCGAGCGAGGCTACGGGCGGCTCACCGAACGACTGACCGCGCTCGGTGCCAACGTCTCCCGCGAGGACTGAACGGGTTGCAGCCGCGCCGTCGCCGGCTTAATTAACTACTTCACCACGACCAGGTTAGCCGATTGTGACGAGAGCAGGTGCGTCTGTCTTAGCCGCAAACGATCGGCTATCCTAGCGGAAAATGAGTTCTGTCGCAGTCTCGAAGGGGCCTCGCGCAGCGCTCTCGCGGCTCGTGTCCTTCGGCCGCATGATCAAGTTCTCGCACTCGATCTTCGCGCTGCCCTTCGCCCTTGGCGCCGTCATCCTCGCCTCCGCGGAGCACCCGATCGAGCCACGCCAGGTGCTCTGGATCGTGGTCGCGATGGTGATGGCGCGCAGTGCAGCGATGGGCTTCAATCGCCTGGCCGACGCACAGATCGACGCCCGCAACCCGCGCACCGCGGGGCGCGAGCTGCCCCGGGGCGTCCTTTCCCCTGTGGCGGTCCGCCGCTTCGTCGCGCTCGCATCGATCGGCTTCATGGCTTCGGCGTGGATGTTGAATCCGCTGTGTTTCTGGCTCTCGCCGCTGGCGCTCGCGATCGTCTTCGGCTACTCCTACACCAAGCGCTTCACGCGCTTCTCTCACCTCGTCCTCGGCATCGGGCTCGGGATCGCCCCGATCGGGGTGTGGCTGGCAGTGACCGGCCAGTTCGCCCTGGCACCGACGACGCTCGCGCTGGCCGTGATGATGTGGGTCGCGGGCTTCGACACGATCTACGCGTGTCAGGATGCGGACTTCGACCGCGCCGAAGGCCTTCACTCGTTGCCACAGGCGGTGGGGGTGCCGCGCGCCCTCTTTCTGGCGCGTGGCGCTCACGTCTTCGCGGCGGCGCTGCTGCTCTCGATCTATTGGCAGGTGGAGCTGCACCCTGTCTATCTGGTCGGCGTGTTGGTTATTGCTGCACTGCTCGCTTACGAGCATTCCCTCGTAGGACCCAACGATCTCTCTCGCGTCGACGCGGCCTTCTTCGCCACCAACGCCTGGATCAGCATGGGGTTCCTGGTCGTCACGCTCGCCGCCCGGGGACTGGTTTGAGAGGACCGGCTTTCGACGCGCGAGCGGCCCTGCTGGCGCCCACTCCCGGAGCGCCGGAGACGGCGGCAGTCCGTTCCATGTTCGACCGTATCGCGCCCAGCTACGACCTGCTCAACCGGCTCCTGTCCGTCGGCATCGACGCACGCTGGCGGCGCGCCGCGATCCGGAACCTCGAGCTGACTCCCGGCGGAACCGTGCTCGATCTATGCACAGGCACGGCCGACCTGCTCATCGCGCAACTCGAGCGCGACGTAGGGAGTCGCGGTGTCGGCCTCGATCTTTCGGAGCAGATGCTCAGGCGAGGTCGTGACAAGCTGGCGCGCCTCACGGGCGACGCCCGAGCCGCCCTCCTCTCGTCCGATGCGGTTCGTCTCCCCTTCGCTGCGGAGCGGTTCGATGGCGCGCTGGTGGCTTTTGGCATCCGCAACGTTGGAAAACCCGCAGCGGCCTTGCGCGAGGTCCTGCGGGTGCTGCGTCCCGGCGGCCGCTTCGTGGTGCTGGAGTTCGCGATGCCGGGGCAGCCGCTGGCCGCCGTGTACAAGCTGTATTTCCGCCACGTGCTGCCGCGGGTCGGGGGCCTCGTGAGCGGCGACCGGGAGGCGTATGAGTACCTGCCGCGCTCGGTGGAGAGGTTCGCTACCGCAGGCGAGCTGCGGGCGCTGCTCGGCGAGTGCGGCTTCGTGCGGCTCCGGCAGCGACGCCTGACGGGAGGTATCGCCTACCTCACGATCGGAGAGAAAGCAGCGTGACGCCCGAGCAGCTCGTCTGCCTGGCTCGCCTCGCCGGCAAGCTCGAGGAGGGAAAGGATCTGGTCGAAGCTGGCGCCCGGGAGCTCCTGGAAACGACCCTCGACGCAGCGACCATCGAGAGACTCCGCCCCTGGCCGCTCGGGGCTCAGCGCATCGCCGAACGCCTGAAGGATCGGGATCTGGCCGGTCTGCTCGACGACGACCGGCGCGAGGCCGACGACGCCTCGCGACGCGGTGCAAGCCTGATCGACCTCGTGGTGGCGAATCGGTGCTTCGAGCGTAGCTGGCTGCGGCTGGCGATCGGGGAGCCGTCGCCGGCGGAGCGGGCGGAGGCCGTGGAGGCGCTTGGGGCACTATCGGATCGGCGCCTGGCCGCGTTCGTTGGCGACTTCGAAGACGATGCGGCGAGGCGCCTGTTCGAAGCCCAGGAGGCGATGGCGGCCGCACGAGAGGAGAGCCGTCGGCTCTCGCAGGGAAATGATGCCTTGCGCCTCGCCGAGCTGCGAAGCGAGCACCGCGCTGAGCAGATCGCTCTGGTCAACGCCGTCGCGCATCGGATCGCCCCCATCCTCGATCCCGACGAGCTGCTGCAGGCTACGGCGGATGAGATCCAGGCCCGTGCAGGGCACACCTATGTCGCGGTCGTGATCCTGGATCACGAGGGTGTGCTCATCGGTCGCTGGGCCGGCCGTCAAGGTGTGCTCCGGCGCAGCGCGGGACGCGTACAGGGGCCGGCCGGCGGAGTCATCGGCCGGGCGATCTCGCGCCGCTCACCGCAGGTGGTCGCAAACGTAGACCAGGATCCCGACTACTATCGCGACGTGCCACAGACGTCTTCCGAGATGGTCGTGCCGTTGATCGAAGACGGGTGCGTGATCGGCGCGATGGACTTTCAGAGCGAGCGCCAAGAGACCTTCGATCTCGACGCCGTCGCCGCCGGGGAGGCGCTCGCCGAGTTCCTGGTCGTCGCGCTGCGAAACGCCCGGCTCTATCACGCCGCGCGAGCGGCAGACTAGTCCACCGCGATCGGGTCGCTCGCGCGGACAGCCTCGCGGTCGAAAACCTCCGCGAAGCTGTCGGCGATCCGGTCCATCACCTCGGGCATCGGGACTTCGCGGCCCAGCTCCACGGCGAGCGACGTCACTCCCCGGTCGCTGATGCCGCAGGGCACGATCAGGTCGAAGGCATCGAGGTCGGGCGCGACGTTGAACGCGAAGCCGTGGGACGTAACCCAGCGGGCGATCCGGACGCCGATCGCGCCGATCTTGTCGCTGCCGACCCAGCAGCCGCTCATCCCTGGGATGCGGTCGGCCGCGACGGAATAGTCTGCGCAGGTTCTGATCATCACGTTCTCGAGGTCACGGATGTAGCGATGCACGTCGCGCCGGTCCGGCGACAGATCCACGATCGGATACCCGACGGCCTGTCCGGGGCCGTGGTACGTGACGTCGCCCCCTCGCCCCGTCTCGAATAGTCCCACGCCGCGGGCGGCGAGGGCTTCGCGGGAGTGGAGGACGTTCTGGGAGGCAGCGGAACGACCCAGTGTGACGACGGGCTCGTGCTCGAGCAGCAGCAGCGTGTCGTCGCTCTCGCCCCGCTGACGGCGCGTCACGAGCGCCTCCTGAAGCTCGAGGGCGCGCTCGTAGGGCACGCGCCCCAGGCGCCGGATCAGGAGCGGGCGAGCCACTGGGACGGTCCCAGCTCCGGAGCGGCAATGCGTTTTCGATCGGGAAGAGACCTCGATCGGAGCTGCCGTTTCTCCGTGCGTTCTCTGTGTCTCCGTGCCTCCGTGGCCGCCGTTGATCGAAAGCTCACAACTCCCCGATGCGACTTCGATCGGGATGAGTCTTGGTTCGGAGCCGCCGTTTCTCTGTGCTTTCTCTGTGACCTCCGTGCCTCTGTGGCTGCCGTTGATCGGAAGCTCACAGGTGCGACGGGTCGAATTCCTGCAGCCCCTGCTTCAAGCGGGCCATGAAGCGGTCGGCGTCGGCGCCATCCACGACGCGATGGTCGAAAGAGAGGGCGAGGTACGCCATCGTCCGGATCGCGATGGCGTCGTCGCGGACCACGGCACGCTTTTCGATCGTCCCGATGCCGAGAATGCCGACCTGGGGCTGGTTGATGATCGGGGTTCCAAACAAACCGCCGAAGACCCCGGGGTTCGTGATCGTGAAGGTGCCGCCCTGGACCTCCTCGATCTTGAGCTTCTTGGCGCGCGCGCGTTCGGCGAGATCGTTCACGCTGCGTGCGAGGCCCAGCAGGTTCTTCTCGTCGGCGGCGCGGATCACCGGGACGATCAGGCCCCAGTCGAGGGCGACCGCGATGCCGAGGTTGATCTCTTTCTTGTAGATGATCGACTCGCCGTCGACGCTGCAGTTGAGGATCGGGAACTCCTTGAGCGCATCGATCGTCGCCTTCAGGATGAACGGCGTGAACGTGAGCTTCACGCCGCTGCGCTCGAGGTAGGCCGCCTTGTGCTTCTGGCGCAGCAGGTCGACCGGAGTCATGTCGACCTCGAAGACCGTCGTGACGTGAGCCGAGGTGCGCTTGGAGAGAAGCATGTGCTCGGCGGTCTTCTTCCTGATCGCGCTCATCGGGATCACGTCCACCCGCTCGCCCGGGAGATACGCGGGGATCGGGGAGGGTTCGCTCGGTGGCGCTGCCGAGGGTGGCGTCGGCGCCGGCGCCGCCTTTCCCGACTCGATGTGCTTCAGGATGTCCTGCTTCGTGACGCGGCCCGAGATACCCGTCCCGGCGATGCTTGCGATGTCGACCCCGTGCTCGGCGGCGATGCGGCGCACCACCGGAGACGACCGAGCCCGGCGCAGCTCCTCGACGCTCATCTCGGCGCGTGGCCTGTCGGGGGCGCCGCGGGTGGGAGCCGGGCCGGCAACGACTGCGGCAGGCGCCGGCGGAGACCGGGTTGGCGGCGGCGCCTCTTCTGCCGCCGGCGCCGCAGCAGCCGCGGCTTCCGCTTCGCCGCCGATCACCGCGACTACCGTGTTGATCTCCACAGTCTCGCCCGGTTGATGGCGGATCTCGGTGAGGATCCCCGCTTCCGGGGAGGGGATCTCGGCGTCGACTTTGTCGGTGGAGATCTCGAAGAGCGGCTCGTCACGCTCGACGCGATCGCCAACGGCCTTCATCCACTTCGTGATCGTCCCTTCGGCAATCGACTCGCCCATCTGGGGCATCAGGACGTCGGTCATCCTCTTACCTCTCGGTCTCCAGCCGTCGTGCCCAGTCTCTGGTCCCCATCACGCGTCGATCGCGTGGCCGTAGACGGCCTCGGCCGCTTGCATGATGGCTTCGGGAAGCGTGGGGTGAGGGTGAATCGTCCGGAAGATCTCTTCGGTGGTGGTCTCGAGCTGCAGCGCGACGCACGCCTCGGAGATCAGGTCAGTGGCGTGGGGGCCGACGATATGGACGCCGAGCACTTCGTCGTACCGAGCCTCCGACACCACCTTCACGAATCCGCCGTCGTGGCCGAGGATGCGCGGCTTGGCGAGGTTGGCGAAGGGAAGCCGGCCGACCTTCACGTCGAAGCCGCGCCCCTTGGCGACGGCTTCGGTCAGGCCCACGCCGGCGACCTCGGGCCGGCAGTACGTCGCCGAAGGGACGAGGTCGTAGTTGAGCGGTTCCGTGCCTTTGCCTGCGAGCCGCTCCGATACGCCGATTCCCTCGTGGGAGGCGACGTGGGCGAGCTGGGGATGTGGCTTGCCGTCGATGGTGATGACGTCCCCGATCGCGAAGACACCGGGCTCGTCCGACTCGAGCCTGGCGTCGACCCGGACGCACCCCTTCTCGAGCTTGATACGGGTCGACTCGAGGCCGAGACCGTCGGTGACGGGGCCGCGGCCGACGGCGACGAGCACCTTCTCGACCGTCAGGCTCTTGACCTCTCCCGAGCCCTCCCGGTAGGTCACCTCGACGCCTGCAGCGCCCGGCTTCACGGATTCAGTTCGAACGCCGGTGAGGATTTTCATGTGTTTGGCGAGCAGCTTGCCGGCCTCGGCCGAGATCTCCTCGTCCTCGAGCGGCAGCACGCGAGGCAGGAGCTCAATGACCGTCACCTCGGTACCGAAGCGGCCGAAGATCGAGGCGAACTCGATGCCCACCGCGCCGGCCCCGATGACCGCCAGGCTCTTTGGAATCTCCTGGAGTTCCAGGATCTCGTCGGAGCTGATGACGTTCTTGCCGTCGATCTCGATACCGGGCAGGCTCCGGGGCCGCGAGCCCGTGGCGAGCAGCACCGCCTTGCTTTCGACCGCGGTCTCGCCGGACTCGCCCTTCACCACGACCTTCCGGCCGCCTTCGAGGTGGCCTTGGCCCTTGAGCAGAGTGATCTTGTTCTTCTTGAACAGGTAGCCCTCGATGCCCCGGCTGAGCCGCTTGACGATCTTCCCCTTGCGCTTCATCAAGGCCTGAAAGTCGATTCCGACCCCTTCGGCGACGATGCCGAACTCCTTGCCATTGCGCAGGTCTTCGAACAGATCCGCGGTGTGCAGCAGGGCCTTGGTCGGGATGCAGCCCCGCTGCAGGCACGTGCCCCCGCAGCCGGCCGGATCTCTCTCGACGACGACGGTCTTGAGCCCCAGCTGGGCCGCGCGGACGGCCGCGACGTAGCCGCCCGGGCCGCTCCCGATGACAGTCAGGTCGAAGGTTTCGGTGTTGGCCAAGGGTGCCTCCTCAGTCCGCGGAGTGCGGCGTTCGTCGAGTGAAGATACAGACCGCGCGTCTGGCGGGTCGGTCGGGTCGCGTGAGCGGGAAGCTAGCAGACGCTCGAAGCGCCTTGCAAGCGCGTTGCCTCCGAAGGGTCACTCGCCGCGTTTCGGGTCGCCTTCTCCAGGTGGTCGAGGGACGGGTCGCGCAGGGATGTCGATGACTCCGTCGACGTGCCGCGCCGGTGAGGTCGCCTGATCGTCTTCGGAAGACAGCGGCTTGAGAAGCCAGCGGAGCGATATCCAGAGGACGACCAGGTCGTCCAGGTAGCCGACCACCGGGATCGCGAAGTCCGGGATGAGATCGACCGGCCAGATCACGTACACGACGGCCGCCAGCACCGCCAGCCGAGGGATCTTGGGCATGCGCGGGTCGGCCATCAACGCGAGCAGCCGGCGCAGCCTGTCCAAACCGGCTACTGCTCCTGGCGGGAATTGGGGCTGGGCGTCGGCGTCGGCGTCGGCTCGGGCGGCGGGCGGATCGGACCCATCCGCTGCGGCGTGCCGGTCGAGGAGCCGGGCGAAGGCGAGGCGGGCACCTCGAAAAGCAGCGGCGACTGGTCGGAGCCCACCGCGAACGAGCGCAGATCATCCGCGGTGATGATCGGCCGGCTCAGGACGCGCGGTGTCAGCGTCATGATGACGTCGGTCTGCTGAAGCTCCGTGCTGTTGTACGAGAACAGCCGTCCAATGAACGGGAGCTTGTGCAGGCCGGGCAGTCCTCGGATGGTCTCGCGTTCGGTGTCCGTGATCAGACCCGCCAGGACGCTCGTTTCACCGTCTCTCAGGCGTATCACGCTGCTCACCGTCCGGCTGTTGAAGGTGGGCAGCCCCTGGAAGACGGGCCCGACCTGCGAGATGTCGAGCTTGATATCGAGGGTCACCTCTCCGTCGTGGTGAACCCGAGGAGTGACGTCGATGTTCACGCCGACGTCCTTGTACTCGAAAGACGTGATCGGTTGCTGAGAGATCCCTCCCTGAGCGATGGGTGAGAACGTCGTGACGGGCACTGGAACCTGATCGCCGAAACGCGCCTCGGCCGTCTGACCCTCCGAGGTGCGCAGCTGCGGGTTCGCGAGGATGCGCGTCGTCGAGTCGGAGCGCAGCAGGCGATAGACGACCCCCGGCAGGCTGGTGATCACGATGTTGGAGGTATCGTAGGGGTCAGCGTCCGCCGTCGTCGGCTGCCGCGGGAATGCGCCGCCCTGCACGCCGCGGAACACGCCGTCGGCCGGCGGGGAAGTGATCTCGATGCCGTACTCCTGGAGCAGGCTCCGATTCACTTCCAGCATCTCCACTTCGACCATCACCTCGGCCCGCCGCTTGTCGACGATGTTGATGATGCGCTCCGCGGCGGCGACCTTCTCGGGCGTGTCGTTGATGCTGACCGCGTTCGATCCCGGAAGCGGAGCCACGCGCCTGGCCCCCAGCACGATGCGGAGCAGATCGACCGTCTCCTTCAGGTCGGCGTTCGAGAGGAAGAAGGTCTTGACCACCTGCTGCTGGAACTCACGTCGCTTCGCTGCCGTGTCCGGAATCACAGACACCAGACGCGCGTCGACGACGACATGGAACGTGCCGGAGACGCTCGACATCGCCGTCATCGCCTGCTCGAAGGGGATGTCGCGCAGATCGATGTCGATTGTCCGATTCGACACCTGAGGGTCGAATACGAAGTTCACGCCGACGGCCCGTCCGAGCGCCTGGTACGCCTCGCGGACTCGCGCGCGGCGGAACGAGAGCCCGAGCGGCTGCTGGGCTTCGGGCCCGAGCGCCAGCCCCCCGAGCGGCCGCTCGCGGGCGGCCTCCTTCAGCTCTTCCATCGCAGGGGGTGCGAGCCCGGAGTTGCGAAGCTGTTCGACCTCCCGGATCTTGACCTCGAGAGAAGTCGCGTCGGGCATCAGGTCCTTCGCGAGGCGCAGCTCGTCCAGAGCCTCTTTGTAGAGCCCCCGGCCGGTGAGCCGGTCGGCCGCTCGAGAATGCATCTGCGAGGCGCGGGTCCGGGCCCGCTCCAGGCTGGCCCTCGAAATCGAGCTCTCAGGGTTCTCCTGGACGGCGCGCGAGTAAAGAAGCACGGCCTGGTCGTAGTCCTCGCGGCGCTCGGCCTTCTCGGCCTGCCGGAAGGTGCTGGACGTCGCGCAGGCGGTGGCCAACACGGCGACGGCGATTGAGCGTTTCATCCCTCGATGACCTCCACACCCTCGGGTACATCGAAGCTGAACAGGCTTTCAGGGAGTCCGACGTTTGTCTTCATGTCGTGGAACTGGTAGCGGCTGACGTTCGACTGGATGTCCAGCACTTCGATCGAGAGAATTTCGCCGACCGGCCCCACCTCGACGAGCACCTCTCGGATGCCTGGATCACGTTCGCGAGGCGTGAGGCGGAGGCGCCCGTCGCCCCCTGCTGGGAGCTCGGCCTCGAATTGCGCAGACAGCGAGCCATCAGCCGAGAGCAGCGTCACCGCGACGCCACGCTGTCCGGCCTGCGCCTGGACCAGGACCTGCCGATCCTCGGGGACGTAGAAATAGAACGACTCTCCGTCGGCGACGAAGGTCTTCGGCTCGGGCTCCTCGTACTCCCACCGCATCCGTCCGGGACGCTTGACGGACACCGAGCCCGACTCGACGATCTCTTGGCCGAGCATCCCTGAGCGGTAGCTCTGGACGAAGCGGGCCGTGAGATCCACGATGCTTCGATTCCGCTCCTCGACACGGCGCAGCAACACGTCCGCCGGCGTCTCACCCGCCATCGCGACAGTCGCGCTTATTGCAAGAATCAACAGCACTTGCATGGTTTCGCTTCATGATATCACTCAAGTGTGCAATCTCGTGGGCGACCAGGGCCCTGCTAAGATCTCGTACCATCGTGTTTCGCCTGCTTGCCGCAGTCTGTCTGTCCACGATGGCGGTCGCGGCCAATGCCGTCGAGATGCGTGGGCTCTGGGTTGTGCGGACCGCCCTGGTGTCGCCCGAGGCGATCGATCGGGTCGTGGACCAGGCGCACGCGGCGGGCTTCAACGCCCTCTTCGTCCAGGTCCGCGGTCGGGGGGACGCCTTCTACCGGTCGCAGGTCGTCGCCCGCAGTGACCTGATTCCCGCCCGAACGCCCGACTTCGATCCACTCGACCGCGTGCTGTCTCGCGCACGGCAACGCGGGTTGCAGGTCCACGCGTGGGTCAACGTTCTGCTGACCGCCCACTTCTCCCAGCGTCTGTCCAGCAGTCACGTGCTCTCGCGCCACCCGGAATGGGTGATGGTGCCGAAGGGCGCGGCGCGTGAAGCGGCACGGACGAAGGGTGCGGCTCTTCTCGATGTCGTCAGGAGAGCCGCGAGCAACGACCGGGATGTCGAAGGGCTCTATCTGTCACCTTCATCTCGCGGTGTCGGCGATCACCTCGAGACCGTCGTGCGGGAGTTGGTCACCCGATACCCGCTGGACGGAATTCACTGGGACTTCATCCGCTATCCGGGTCCGCGTTACGACTACTCCCGCTGGGCCGTCGAAGGATTCCGGCGCTGGCGCGGCGGCTCGGAGCTCTGGGCAGGGCCCGAAAAGAATCCGAAAGGGTGGAACGAGTATCGGCGGCGGGCGATGACGAGCCTCGCGGTTCGCTTGTCCCGGGCCGCCAGAGGCGCCCGTCCTGGCCTCGTAGTATCCGCTGCCGTCGTCCCGGACGAGGCGAGCGCAATGAACCACAAGTTCCAGGCTTGGCCTCAGTGGCTCGCCGGGGGAGTGCTCGACGCGCTGTGTCCGATGACTTACACGATCGACGCGCGCGTGTTCCAGAGGCAGATCGAGAACGCCAGCGCGCTGGCTGCGAAGCGACCCGTTTGGGCGGGCGTCGCAGCCTATCGTCAGCCCCTTTCGCAGAGCATCGAGAAGATCCACCTCGCTCGCCGCGCCGGGGCCGAGGGGGTGCTGATCTTCTCGCACGAGTCGCTGACCCCCGCGACCCTGGAGCGCCTCAAGCTCGAGGTGTTCGGAGTTCGCGCCGCGGAGGTTGGGGTCGGAGCGGAGCCCCGGGCCGCGCGGTGAACCGGTGCTGGGGCGCCCTCTGGTTGCTGGGCGTGCTCATCGCTTGTCGGCATCCCACCTCGTCGGTCGAGACTCCGCCGCGCGAGCCCGCGCCTTTCGTATCCGTGGTGGATTCCACCTGGGCCGTCGACACCCTCGCACAGCTCAGCCTCGAAGAGAAGGCCGCCCAGCTCGTGGGTGTTCGGGTCTTCGGCTCCTACGAGAACGAAGCCGCGCCGGAATCGCGGCGCCTGGTTCGACTCGTGGAGGAGCTGGGAGTCGGCAGCGTCGTGGTCTTCGACTCCGATGTCGAGTCGTTGCCGCGCCTGCTCAACAAGCTCCAGGATCGCGCGCGGATCCCGTTGTTGGTTGCCGCGGACATGGAACGGGGCATCGCCTTTCGGATCCGGCGCGGAACCGTGCCGCTTCCCTACGCGATGGCTGTCGGCGCCACCCGCTCCGAGGCGGCCGCGCGCTTTCTCGGCGAGGTCGCGGCGAGAGAGGGGCGTGCGCTGGGCGTGCACTGGGCGTTCGCTCCGGTCGCGGACGTCAACAACAACCCCGACAACCCCGTCATCAACATCCGGTCCTTCGGCGAGGACCCGGGTGTCGTTGCGAAGCTGACGGCAGCCTTCATTCGCGGGGCGCGCTCGGGGGGCCTGCTGACCACGGCCAAGCATTTCCCGGGACACGGCGACAGCGCGGTCGACACGCACCTTCAGCTCGCCACGCTGCGCGGCGACCTCGAGCGGCTGAGGCGCATCGAGTTTCGCCCATTTCGCGCCGCGGTCGAGGCGGGAGTCGATGCCATCATGCTCGGCCACATCGCGGTGCCGGCCCTCGACCCGAGCGGCGCGCCGGCGACGCTCTCGGCCGACCTCGCCCGTGGGCTGATCCGGCGCGAGCTGGGTTTCGAGGGCCTAATCGTGACCGACGCAATGGAGATGGCTGGCCTGGGGAAGACCTGGACGGGGGAGGGCGCGGTGCGGGCGGTCGCGGCCGGGGCCGACATGGTGTTGCTCCCCCCGGACGCCAGGGTCGCCGTCCAAAGCCTCGTGCGGGCTGTCGAGGAGGGGGTCTTGGCGGAGGCTCGACTCGACGAGTCCGTGCTGCGTCTGCTCGAGATCAAAGAGCGCCTGGGCCTTCATCGCGAGCGCCGCGTAGACCTCGACGGTCTCGGCAAGGCAGTCGGGCGCGTCGACGACTCGCGGCGGGCACTCAGCGTCGCGCAGAACTCGATCACGCTCGTTCGCAATTCAGCTGACGTCCTGCCGATCGCCGCCGAGGAGCCGCTTCGGCTCTTGCATCTTGTGATGTCGAGCGACGTCCGGAACGCGTCGATTCAGGGCATCCTCGAGGAGGAGCTGGAGCGGCGGGCGGTCGAAGTCGAGACCCGTCTGCTCGGGCCCGAGGTGGCTCCCGAGACCGCCGAGGATGTGGTCGCCGCCGCCGAGGTGTTCACACACGTGCTCGTGTCGGCTTTCGTTCGCGTCAGTGGCTCGAAGGGCACGGCGGATATGTCGCCCAGCCTGGCGGCGTTGGTGAGACAGCTGGCCGCGGGACCGACTCCCGTGGTGGCGGTCTCGTTCGGTAGCCCGTATCTGCTTCGGCAGTTTCCCGAGGTGGACGCGTATTTGTGCGCCTACGGCGCCGCCCGCTCGAGCCAGAGGGCGGCGATCGGCGCGTTGTTCGGCGAGTTCGCGATTCGCGGCCGCCTGCCCGTCACGCTGCCGGGCTTTCACGAGGCGGGACACGGTGTTCAGATGGCGAGGCATCCCATGACGCTGCAGCGCAAACCACCCGCGGAAGCCGGTTTCGATCCCGGTCGTCTGGCCGAGGTCGCGCGCGTGGTCGACGACTTCGTGGCGCGCCGAGCGTTTCCTGGTGCCGTCGTCGCGGTCGCACGGGACGGGGCGCTCGTGCATCTCTCTGCTCACGGCCGCCTGTCGTTCGAGGCCGCGGCTGCGCCGGTGCGGACGGACACGATCTACGACCTCGCGAGCTTGACCAAGGTCATCGTGACGACGACGCTGGCGATGAGGTACGTCGATTCGGGCGAGTTGCTCCTCGCCCGACCCATCTCGGCCTACCTCCCCGGGGCCAGCGGCGGCTTCGCGGATATCGTCACGCCGCGGCATCTCCTCAGCCACTCGTCGGGCCTCGACTGGGGGGCGCCGCTCTATCTCGAGCTCGAAGGCCGCGCCGCCTATGTCGAGCGTATCCTCCAGATGGAACTGGTCTACGAGCCCGGCAGCAAGTCGCTCTACAGCGATCTCGGCTTCATTCTTCTCGGTGAGATCCTCGAGCGTGTCGGCGGGGCTCCGCTCGAGGAGCTGGCGGCACGCCACGTGCTGGGCCCCCTCGGGATGCGGGACACGAGCTACAGGCCTCCGCCCGACCTGTTGAACCGTATCGCGCCGACCGAGAAAGACGAGTGGCGGGGCCGGCTGGTGCACGGCGACGTCCACGACGAGAACGCCTACGCGATGGGCGGCGTCGCCCCTCATGCCGGCCTCTTCGGCACCGCCCAGGATCTCGCACGATTCGCCCAGATGATGCTCAACGGCGGCGTGTTCGAGCACCAGCGCCTCGCTTCGAGAGCGACGCTCGAAGGCTTCGTCGCGGTCACCGACGTGCCGGGCTCGAGCCGCGGCCTGGGTTGGGATACTCCCTCGGGCGTCTCGTCCGCCGGGACGCTGATGTCGCGAGAATCGTTCGGGCACACGGGATTCACCGGGACATCGCTCTGGATCGACGCCTCTCGAAAGCTGTTCGTCATCCTGCTCACCAACCGCGTTCATCCGACCCGGGAGAACACGCTGATCCGCGCTGCGCGCCCCGCCGTCGCGGACGCCGTGGTCGCGGCGCTTGCTGACCCGCTTCCGTAACCGCCTCGCCCTGCCGCTGGCAGTGACCCTCGCTGGGCCTGTGGCTCAGCCGAGCGAGCCAACGGTCCGGGTGGGGCTCGAGCGTGTCGAGGTGGACCTGGGCCGGCCCCTGCGTGGGCAGCGCGTCGGCCTGATCGCCCATGCGGCGTCGGTGACCTGGGACGGCCGCCACGCACTCGACGTGCTGCGAGGCGCGGGCGTGGATGTGCGACGCGTGTTCGCGCCGGAGCACGGCTGGCGCGGCGAGGCCGCGGCTGGCGAAGCCATCGAGAGCGGGTTACACCCGATCGGCGTCCCGGTCGTCAGTCTCTATGGCTCGAAGCGCCGCCCGACCGCGATGGACCTGGAGGACCTGGACGTTCTGGTCTTCGATCTTCAGGATGGTGGCGTCCGCTTCTACACCTACGTCAGCACGATGATCCTGAGCCTGCAGGCCGCCTCAGAGACGGGCCTGGCCTTTGTCGTGCTCGATCGACCCAATCCACTCGGCGGCAGGCTGGTGGAGGGGCCGACGCGGCGAGAGGGTGTCGCGCCCGGCTTCTTGAACCTCGCGCCCGGGCCGCTCGTCCACGGTCTGACGGCGGGTGAGATGGCTCGTCTCGCAGTGCGCGAGCTGCGGCTCGAGCTTCGGCTCGAAGTCGTGCCTCTCGTGGGGTGGCGCCCCGAGATGACGTGGCGCGATACCGGGCGGCCGTGGCCGACGCCCTCTCCAAATCTCCGGAGCGCGGAGGCGGCCTTCGCCTATCCTGGCGTCGCCCTGCTGGAGGCGACCAACGTATCGGAGGGTCGGGGCACGGACGCTACCTTTCTTCTGCTCGGAGCGCCGTGGCTGGACGCGGAGGCGCTGTCCCGCCGACTCGACGCTCCGGGCTTCGCGTTCTCTGCCACGACCTTCGTGCCGCGCTCGCTCGACTGGGCGCCGACGCCGAAATACCAGGGCGAGCGCTGCACCGGAATCCGAGTGCACGTCGTCGATGCGGCGAGGGCGAGCCCGTTCCGGCTGGGCCTGGAGCTGCTGCACGCGTTGTCGCAATACCCCGATTTCGAGCTCGACACGGCTCGACTGGGACGGCTGCTCGGGACATCGAGCGCCGGCGCCGCACTCGAGGGAGGTCTCGGACCCACGCAGATCATCTCCTCCCTGAGGCCGCAGATCGAGGCCTTCCACCACGAGAGAGCCTCGATACTTCTCTACCCGCGCGAGCGCCAACGCGTCGATCCGAGCGCCGCAGACGCCGTCAAGACGCTGCCGACCACCCCGTACCAGGGCCAGGCGAGCTCGGTGAAGAGGTAAACCCCCGTCATCAGCGCGAGTCCCGTCGACAATCCGAACATCGCGTCGGCGCTCGACGCCTCTCTGGCGTAGAGCGCCACCCAGAAGACTCCCAGGACGATGCCCGTCGTGAAACCGGCGATGGCCAGCACGGCCGCCACGACCGAGGCCTGCAGCCACTGACCGGCGACCCCGACGCCAATCTGTACCAGGCCAAAGCCGAGCGTCGCGATCCGGGCGGCTCGCAGCAGCTCGGCCTGCGTCGCGCCGGGCCGCCGCAGAGGACGCCACAGGTCGTTGATCGCGCTGGCGGCGCAGGAGTTGAGAGAGCTCGAGAGCGTGGACATCGCGGCCGCGAACACGGCTCCGAGGACGATGCCGAGGGCACCGGTCGGCAGCTCGTCGACGATGAAACGCGCGAACACGCGGTCGGCGCGGTCGAAGGGCGAAGCCGGTGGGAACTGCTGATAGAAGGCGTAGAGACCGAGGCCGACGCCCAGGAAGAGGGCGAACTGGGCGAACGCGGCGAACCCGCTCCACCAGACAGCTCGGCCGGCGTCCCGTGCCGATCTCGCGCACAGCAGCCTCTGGACGATCATCTGGTCCACGCCGTGACTGCCGAGCGACAGGAAAGCACCGCCGATCAGCCCGGCCCAGAGGGTGTAGGGGTCGCTCAGGCTGGGGCTCCAGTCGAAGATCTGGAGCTTGTCGGCGGTCGCGGCACTCGAGATCACCTGATCGAGCCCGCCGGGCAGGCGAGCGGTCAGCACCGCCATCGCCAGCACGGCGCCGGCGTTGTACACGACCAGCTGGACCAGATCGGTCCAGAGTACGGCTCGCATCCCGCCGAGGAAGGTGTACGCGGTCGTGGTGAGGCCGAGAGCGGCGACCGCGTGCGGCAGCGGGATGCCGACGACCTCCTGAAGCACGATCGCGGTGAGGAAGAGCCGCAGCCCGTCGGCCAGCGACCGGGTGATGATGAACAGTACGGCGGCGGCGCGCTGAGGGTCGGGCCCGAAGCGGCTCCCGAGCAGCTCGTAGGCAGTGAGCCAGCGTCCATCCAGGTAGCGGGGAGCCAGGACCCGCGCGACGACGTAGCGCCCGATCAGGTAGCCGAGCGGGAGCTGAAGCCAGGTGAGGTTGCGTTCGTACGCGAAGCCCGGGATGCTGAGAAACGTGACGGTGCTCGTTTCGGTCGCGACGATTGAGGCGAGCAGCAGCCACCACGGGCGATCGCGGCCTCCCGCCACGTAGTCATCGAGCCCTCGCTGCGAGCGGCCCAGCGCGATCCCGATGAGGATGACGACCAGCACGTACGCTCCGAGCACCGTGAGGTCGAGGGCCAGCACGCTCACGGGCCGATGCTACAGTCATCCGCTGGAATGAGCCCGCTCGCAACGATGCTGCTCCGTCGGCTGGCGATCGCCGGGTTACTGCTGGCTATCGCCGCCGTGATCGGGCCGCGGCTTCTGCGCCGGGCCGGATGGATCGGCCCTTCCACGCAGGAGCGAATCGACGAGGCCCGACACGCGCTCGATGCGGCGCGCCAGTACGGAGCGGGCCCCAGGATGCCCGCCTACGTGGGGGCTGAAGATGCATTGGAACGGGCCCGCGCCGGGGCCAGTTCGGGCCGCTCCGGCGACGCGCGGCGGGACGCGCGGGAGGCGCTCACGCTCGCGCTCGATGCGCAGAGGCGGGCCCTGGCCCAGTTCGAGGACCAGCGCTGTGCGGCTCAGAGGGTGGTCAGGCAGATCGACGATCGCATCGACGAGATCGAGGAGCTGTTCGCTCGCCTCCCGAAGGATCTCGATGAGGGTGTCGCGGAAGAGATGTCGTATCTGCTCAAGGCGGCGCGCCGGGAAGGTGCAGCGCTTTGGCTGGCCTTCGAAGAGCGACGCTTCGATGAAGTGATGCGCGAGCGCGACCGCGTACTGGCGATTCTGGATGCGAGCCGCGGCACGCTTCGCGGTGACGTCGGTGCAGGCGGCGGCGGCTAGCTATCGATCGGCTGGACGATCCGCGCCTACTTGATACAGACGGCGCGAACCTGCTTGAAGTCGGTAGCGCCGGAGATGACCTTCTCGATGCCGTCCTGCAGAAGCGTTCTCATACCGTCCGCGCACGCCTGCTTGCGCAGGTGTTCAACGGTCTCGCGCTTTTGAACCATCCGCTTGATCTCGTCGCTCGCGATGAGCAACTCGTGGATACCCATGCGGCCCTTGTAGCCGGTGTCGCTGCACTTCTTGCAGCCCTTGGGTTGATACAGCTTGAACTCAGGGGAGTAGTTGATGCCGAGCGTCTCCCAGTACTCCACCCCGTAGGACTGCATCAGTTCCGCAAACTCCTCCTGGGAGGGCGCGTATTCCTCCTTGCAATCCTTGCAAAGCGTCCGGCACAGGCGCTGAGCGAGGATGCCGAGCAGCGCATCCGCGAAGTTGAAGGGGTCGATGTCCATGTCGAGGAGTCGGATGATCGTCTCGGGCGCCGAGTTCGTGTGGAGCGTGGAGAGCACCATGTGTCCTGTCAAGGACGCTTCGATGCCTGTCGCCGCAGTTTCGTGGTCGCGCATCTCACCGACCATGATGACGTCGGGGTCGGCACGCAGGAACGACTTCATGGCCATCGCGAAGTCGAAGCCGATCTTCGGAAACACCTGAACCTGACGCAGGCCGTACTGCGTGATTTCGACTGGATCCTCCGCGGTCCAGATCTTCGTCTCGACGGTGTTGATGAAGCCGAGGCCCGAGTGGAGCGTCGTGGTCTTTCCGGAGCCGGTGGGGCCGACGACCAGGCAGATTCCGTAGGGCTTCGAAAGGATCTTCTTGAACTCCTGGATGTTCCTGTCGCTGAAGCCCATCTTCTCGAGCGGCAGGGGCTTCGAGGCGGCCAGGATGCGCATGACGATGTCTTCGTTGCCGCCGGACGTCGGGATGGTGGCGACGCGTAGCTCGATCGTTCCCATCGGCCCCTTGAAGCGGATCTTGCCGTCCTGCGGCTTGCGCTTCTCCGAGATGTCCAGCTTGGACATGATCTTGAAGCGTTGAACCAACGCGTTGCGATGGGGAGCCGGCACGTCGATGTACTTTGAGCACGCCCCGTCCACCCGGAAGCGGATCACGGTGGGCTTCTGCTTGCCGTACGGCTCGACGTGGATGTCGGAGGCGCCCTTGTTGTAGGCCTCGATGATGATCTGGTTGGCCAGCCGCACGATACCGGTGTCGCTCTCGTCGAGCTCGGGCTCTTCCGGCTGGGCGTCCTCCATCTCGTCTTCCGTGCCGGCGCCCAGCTCCATGATGATGCGGCCGAGGTCCTCCTCTTTGGCGCCGCCCGTGTTGCTCTCGCCGAAAGTCGTGCCGATGTACTCGAGGATGTCGGACTTGAGCGCGACGTGGAAGTCGTGGCGCGGCGCCAGGTTCATCGCCTTGATCGCGTCGAGGCGCGTGAGGTCGTAGGGGTCCTCGACGGCCACGTGCAGGGTGCCGCCATCCTTCTCGATCGGCGCGAAGACGTTCTTGCGCATGAAGTCGGGCGACAGGCGCTGCTTCAGCTCCGCGGGCATCGCGTGTCCCTCGGGGTTAAAGAAAGGCAGGTTGTAGAAGCTCGAGATCGCCTTGCCCAGCTCCTTCCTGGGGACCTTGAAGTCCTCCATCAGCACCTGGCCCACGTCGAGCTGGTTGACGCGCGCGTTGCCGACGGCGGTCTCGATGTCCTTACCCCGAGACGATGCCCTTGTCGACGAGGTAGCCGTACTTGGTCGGCTTGTTGCTGCGCGCCGAGCGGTGCCGGTTGTAGAACGCGATGCCGAGGATCTTGGCCAGCTCGGCGGCAGCCTCCTCGTCCTTGGGCGTGAAGCCCTGTCCGCCGCGCTTGTTGATCAGCTGCAGCACACCCAGCAGGTATTTCTCGAAGACGATCGGCGTGGCGAGGACCTGCGTGGTGCGGAAGCCCGAGGCTCGGTCCCAGCGCGAGTCGAATTTCAGATTCGGGTGAAGCCGCGACAGCTCTTTCGCGTCGTAGGCGTTCTTGATGTTGACGTTCTTGCGCGACAGGGCCGTAAAGCCGGCGATCGACCCGAACGTCTTCGGGACACGGATCTCCTTGACATCCTGACCGGCCTTGAACATCGAGAAGAGCTCCTGGTTCTTCGTATCCAGGGCGAAGATGGTGACCCGGTCGGCGTCGACGAGATCGAGGACCTGATCTTTGATGTCGACCAGAATGTCCTGCATGCTTCCAGCCGAGTTGAGCTGGTTCGCAATCTCGATGAGCTTCTTCCGATAGGAGAGCTCCCGCTGCGTGGAGTGGTCCGCGACACTAGTGCTCATGAGGCCCGTTCCTCCGGGTTCCAAAGGACGAAGTGCGCTCTTTTCTGCAAGTTGTCCGAGGATAAGCGGTTGGGGGAAGCGGGTCAAGAAGGGCCTGAGGGTCTTCCCCTCAACCTCCCGCTACGCTGTCCCGGGATGGCGAGCTTTCGCCACGGCGGGAGCAAATAACTCGCCCTGGCCCAGGGCCAGGACGACCGCAGCCTGGAAGCGGCGGTCTCGTCCGAGCAAAGTCAGTGACTTCGCGACGAGGGGATCTCCGGCCGGCAGGTCGACACGGCCGCCGGATACGGATGCCGGACCTCTTCCCCGTACGAATCGGACCGAGTGGATCGCGGGGCCATCGTGGCAGGGCGTTGCGGCTCGAAAAGCCTCCTCGATCCGGCTCACGGCGGCGCGATCGAGGGAATCGGTGGTCGCGGGACGACGTTCGTTCAGCCTCGCCCTCACGCTTCGCCCGAAGCGGGCCAGTCGGCGCCTGAATCGCTCCAGGAGCGGCAACGGCGCCTGCCGAGGAGGTGGTGCGAGCCGAATTCCCGTCCGCCGCGCCAGTCGTGCGCGCTCGACGCCGTCGAGCACCACGAGGGGCGCGCTTCCTGCCACGAGCCCCGTCGTCGAATCGCCGGGCGAGATGAAGCCGAGGCTGCCGTTCGCTGCTGCCGTCTTCTCCAGCTCGGCCAGCTGGAGAAGACGCCGTTCCCGCGCCGGCCCCACGAGCGCGGGGATGATGCGGAGCTGCGAGATCTGCGTCCTTGCGCGCCTGAAGACGCTGGCTCGCAGCAGCTGTCGGCGCAGCGCGACCTGGTGGGCGGCTGGCAGCGAGAAGAGCTGCCGCCCGCTCGCAACCAGCAGCTCGACGATCTGCTCGACCAGGTCTTCTTTGAGCGAGAGTGCGGCCTCGCGGAGCGCGGCAGGGCTGGGGTCGCGGCCCGTTCCGCCCAGCTCCAAGGCGACCTCGGCGGCGGGCGCCTCGGGGACCGTCAGGTGGGCCACAGTCGCGCCCCGGTGGAGCAGCCACACTCTCGCTCCATCGTCGCCGGTGCTCAGGCTCGCGCGCCCTTCGAGGGGAGCTGCGAGGGCACGCCGGCCGAGCGACCCCCGAAAGCCGCGTTCGATGGGAGCGCCGTCGACGGTCACTTCGATCTCGGCGAAGCGGGCGACGTCGCGGACCCAATCGGCGGCGCGCGCGCGACCCGAGAGCGAACCTCGCAAGTCGATCGTCGTTCCCGTCGCGTCGGGCGTGGAGGGCTGCCCGGTGTTCGCAAAGCCAAGCCGCCAGCTGATTCCGTGGCTTGCGGCCGGGTCGCCACGCCACACCCGTAGGGTCCCTCGTTTGCAGCTCGAGAGGCACGCAAACTCTCTCGCGTCGCTCTGCTCCAGCGCGACGAAAGCCTCGTGGCGCTCGTTGTCCGGGCGTCGAGCGTCGAGCACGATGCCGATCAGCGTCAGGTCCCGCGGGTCCAGCAGCGCGTCCGTCCAGATCCGCCAGTGGCGCCTCCGCAGCCTGACCTCGGCGCGCCTCGCACCGAGACCTCCCGCCCACCTCACGAGAGCAGATGGAATCTGCCACGGCCCCTCCAGGGCGAGACCCGAAACCTTGCACAGCTCGGCGGGGACGTCGATCGAGAGGAGTTCGCCCGCGCCGGTCGTGGGGCGAGACGGCGTCACGTCATGCCTCTTCGATAGCCCGCCGAGCGACGGGCGACATCAGCGCGGCGCGTCGATCGGCCGGTAGCTCGAGCAGCTCGGCGAGGGCGTCGAGCGCGAGCAGGGTCGCCAGGCCCGGGTCGGACGCGAGCAGGTCCGTGGCGTGTGCCAGCTCGGAGCGTTCGGCCTCGACGATGAGCAGGTGTGAGAGCGTCAGGCCCCTTCCCAGCTCGACTCGGGTCGGCAGCTCGAGGATTGCGGGAGGCGCGGGGGCGCGAGGCGCCCGGATTCTCCAGGGCTCGCCAGCTGCGGCGAAGGCGGCGTTCGCCGCGGCGAGCAGCGGCGTCTCGTGGCTCGAGCGAACGAGGTCGTCCCAAGCGGTCAGGCTGACTGCGCCCAACAGCTCCGCTGCGGTCGCGGACTCGGCGTGCGTCGTGTCCAGCACGGAAACCCCGGCCTGGGCGACGGCGCAGCCGATGTCGGACGAAGGCAGAGCCGAGAACAGCCGCTGCCGATACGCCCGGTTCCAGGCTTCCCCGATCGTCAATGGACGGCCGGCGAGGGTCGGGAGCAGGCGACGTCGAAAGACCGCCGAGGCGCCGGCGAAGGCGTCTGGGTGCTGCAGAGCGCCGCGGACCAGGTCGGCTGCCTGCCGGGAGGAATCCGTTCGAAGCGTCCGCGTGACGCGTGTGCGGCGCATTGCGACCAGGGCGATCACGAGCAGGCCGGTGGCGAGCGAGAGCCCCAGGGCACTCGGGTACCCGGGCTGCTGCGACCTCGCGGCTACCGAGAGCGGTGGGGCGGTGAGGGCGGGGGAGGCCTCGAGGCTAGCGTCCGCTACCCTCCAGGGCCCACCTCCTTCGCGATACTCGACCCAGGCGTGCAAACGATCCGTCGCGAGACCGTGGTCACCGACGAAGCCGATGGCGAGCCGTGCCGCGTAGCCCACGCTCGTCAAGAGCTCGGCCAGGACAGCGTTCTGGACGTCGCAGTCGCCCGCTCCTGCAGCCAGCGCCCGCTCCACGAAGGGACCCGAGACCGCGGCCGGAACCCCTGCGCTCGAGGAGTAGGGGATCGACTCCGCGACCCATCGAGTTGCCGCGCGAACCCGCTCGCCGGCCGGCATTGCGAGCAGCGTGCGCGAGGGCCCGGCGAGCGCCACAGAAGGGGCTCGCGGCGCGCCGTCCGGTCCGCCTCGCCCGCTGCCGGGGCCGGTTCGATAACGCAGCAGCCCCTGAATGCGGGTGTCGAGCCCGATCACGGGTTCACCCTGCGATGTGGACGTCGGCTGGATTGATCGGCCCTCGAGAACCACACTCCCATCGACGAGGCGGTGACCGGTGGGCACAGGTACTCGCAGGGTGCCCGGACCGTCGTCGACGGCCAGCTCGATCTCCACGCAGCCGGTGCCGCAATCGACGCCGAGGTATCGGCTGCTCGTATCCGAGCCGACGATCGGGGTTCCAGCCCCGTCCAGACGGCTCACGAGCAGGGCGGCGACGTAAAGTCGGGCTTCGGGAGGGACGTAGCGAAGCGCGGGACGTGGCAGTGCGGCGACCGGATCGACCGAAGGACCCGCGTAGTCTCGTGCGAGGTCGCGGTAGCCGCGTCCGCGCGGGGGCAGGGACCGGTCGACGCGATCGAGCACCACACTCGTGCCCCTCACCGCGGCCTGCGTGGCAGCCGGGCCGGCAATCGCTTCGGGTTGGGTTGATGGTCCAGTGAATGCGAAAACGCCGAGTGCTCCGACCAACGCCGAACCCGCCACGACCAGGCCCGGTGAGTCCGAGGCCCGCTCGGCGATCCAATCACCGACGCGTCGCAACGGCGATCGCGGTCGGAGCGAGTCGATCTGGTAATCGAGCAGGCGAGCCAGCTCCCGGCGCCCACGTGAGACGAGGCGTCTGAGAGCCCGATCGTCCCCCACGTCAGAACGCGCCAGCAGTACGTTCAATCCGTCGCCGTCGAGCAGCGCCTGGGGAGCCAGCCCGCGTTCTTCACCGCCAGAGAAGCGCGTCCCGGCGTCACGTTTCCGGCTCGCTGAAGACAACAAGTCGCCCATCTCGGTTGCGGTGCGTACGTGCAGCCCACGGGCGTAGAGCTCCACGGCGGGCGTCGGGCCGAGGGCAACGACGCCTCTCGCAGTCCGGCTTCCGAACGAAAGCGATGGTGCGGGCAGCGAAAGCGCGCGGTTGACCTGGCGGCCGTCCACCCGGACTGACACGAGTCCCTTGCCATGCCGGCGCCGCAAGCCTCGCACCGCGGCGCCGGCGGCCTCGGCGACATCTCGCGCCAGGCGCAGTCGTGTTTGTGGTCGTTGCAGAGTGATACGCGTTCCGGGCACGGCGAGATCGCTCGCTGTGCGCTCGAAGCGCTCGAGATCCCCGTCGAGCTCGATGCGCCACGCCGCGCCGGTGGCCCGACGGGACTCGATACTGATTCTCGACGGCTGGAAGAGCAGGATCGACCAGAAGCCCACACCGAAGCGCCCCGCCGCGCCCCGCGCGGATTCCTTGCTGGACGCGTAGAGCTTGAAGAGGTAGCGCCGCGCGTGCGCCACGCTCATGCCGAGGCCATCGTCCCAGCACGTGATCGTCTCTGTTCCGTCGGCCTGCCCCGTCGTGAGCACGACCCGCCGGACCTTGGCGTCGCGCGCATTCTGGAGCAGCTCGCGCAGGAAGACCCACGGATCGGACCCGTAGCGTTGCGCTTCGCGCCGTGCTCGCTGTACGAAGCCCACGGCATGGTTTTCAGTCATCGGTATCGGCGAGTCGCCTCAGCGAGTTGTCATGATAGCGGCATAGACTTGAAGGGGTGCTGGAGCCGGCTTAACCTCCGGTTCTCGTGACGTCGCGCACGCGCCGACCCTTCGGCCCGAGGCTGCCCGTGAGGTGCTCGATTCAGAGATTCGCCCATCTCGCTCTTTGCTTGGCGGCTGCGGCGCCGGCCTGGCCGAGCCAGGACGAAGTCGCGGCGCTGGTCGCCGAGCTTCGCTCGCGCTCGGCTGCCGAGCGAGCCCAGGCGGCCTACCAGCTCGCCGTGCTCGGAGAAGCCGCGGCGCAGGGTAGGGCGCAGCTCGCCGACGCGCTGCGAGACGAGGACCGTTACGTGCGCCACGCCGCGGCCTTCGCTCTCGGCGAGATCGGTCGGGGCGGCACGAGGATCGACGAGGCCTTGCGGCGGGCGATGCGCGACAGGGATCGTCTGCTGCGAGTCCAGGCGGCGCTCGCGATGGCCCGGCTGACCGCCGGGGGCGAGGGCGTCGGCGCTCTCTCGCAGCTTCTGGAGGAGCGCGATGTCGAGGTTCGTTACCAGGCGGCAGCGGCGCTCGCGCGACTAGGGCCTGTGGCCGCCGCCACGGTCAGACCGCTGACGCGCGCGCTCGACGATTCCGATTCGAGCGTCCGGATTCAGGCGGCCGAGGCGCTGGGCCGGATCGGTGAGAGGGCGCGCGCCGCGGCGCCGACCCTGGAGCGCGTGGGCGCGCGGCCAGGGGTCGAGGGGAGGGCGGCTCGAGCCGCCCTGGAGGCCGTTGGCGGCGGGACTGGGACCGGCGCGGCGGCCACTCCAACAGTCGAGTTGCCCGCCGAGGCCGATCCGGCCTCGACGGATCGGCCAGTGCGACCACGAGCGCTTCAGGTTCTTGACCAGGAGGTGGCGGGCGGTGAGAGCCTGGCGCGGGTCGAGGCCGCGCTGGCACTGGCGGAGCTGGATGAGAGCCGTGCCGCCGCCGTGGCCGTGCTCCGGAGTGCGCTGACGGCGGAGCAGTGGAACGTCCGACGTCGTGCGGCTCGAGCGATTGCCCAGCTGGGTCCCCTTGCGGCGGCCGCGATGCCGGAACTCGAGCGCGCGGTCCGGGATCCGGATCCGTTCTTGAGGAGGCTCGCCGCCGAAGCTCTGCTCGCCATCGGGGACGAGGCGGGCCTCGCGGCGGTGGGCGTCGTGACCGAAGCGCTCCGCTCTCATGATCGGTCGTCTCGCGAGTGGGCGATCGCCGCGATCGCGACGTCGGGCGTGGCTTTCGACGTCGGGCTCCGCGATGCCCTCGAGGCTGCGCTGGACGACCCCGAGCCGAGCACCCGCGTCCGCGCTGCGCATGCGCTGGCGAGGATGGCTCCGCCCGGCACCGCCGAGCTCGATGGTGCCGAGCCTGGAGCGGCATCGACCGAAATCGCGGCGGGAGCCCCGGAGCCGAGGGGCACCGAAGAATCAGGGGTCGAGTCTTCTCGCGATCTGCCCGGCGATGCTTCGGTCAAAGTGGCCAGGAGCGAGCCCGGAGCTCGGAGCGACAATGCGGAAGGCGTACCGACTGGCGCTTCCGAAGTCGACGACGTGGGAGTCTCGGCGCCAGTCCCGCCGCAGCCGGTGCCCGTCCGCGATTCGCCAACGGCTGTGCCGAAGCCGGAGCCCACGCCCAGGCCGACACCTCAACCTACGCCGACGCCGGAACCGACACCGGAACCGACGCCGGAACCGACACTGGAACCGACGCCGGAACCGACACCGGAACCGACGCCGGAACCGACACCGGAACCGACGCCGGAACCGACACCGGAGCCGACACCGGAGCCGACACCGGAACCCACGCCAGAGCCGATGCCCGAACCGGCTGAATCCGCGCTGACGCCGACGTCCGAGACGCGACCGGCAGCAGGGCGCAAGACTGAGTCCGGCGATCTCCGATCGAGCGACGCCGGCGAGCGGCGCCGCGCAGCTTTCGAGCTTGCTCGGGCACCCGACGCGGCGGCAGAGGCGGTCAGTGATTTGGCGGCCGCGCTCTCAGACGGAGACAACCTCGTCCGTATGGCGTCGGCCAGGGCCCTCGGTGGCGTGGGCAGGGATGCGGTAGCCACCGCGCCGCATCTCGAGTTCCTGCTCTCCGATCGGGATCCGGCCACGCGTGTCGAGGCGGCACGCGCCCTCGCCCTCGTCACCGGCGATCCAAGCAGGGGACGGCGCGTGCTCGAGCGAGAGGCTGCCTCGGGCGATTCCATCGTGAGGAGGGCGGCTGAAGGCGCGCTGGCAGATCTCGTTGCCTTGGGAATGGCAGCCCCGGTCGGGGCCCCGCTGGCAACCCCCGCTTTGACACCGACGCCCGCACCGACACCCGCACCGACGCCCGCACCGACACCCGCGCCGACGCCCGCGCCGACGCCCGCACCGACATCTCCACCGACACCCATGCCAACGGCCCCGCCGACACCGGTCGCCACGCCGGCTGCGATCGACCTCTCGGAGCTCCGCCGGATGTTGCGCAGCCACGATGGCGCTGCGCGGCGAGAGGCCGCGTTCAAGCTGGCCCGCATGGGGCCGGCGGCGGCGATGGCCGCTAGCGAGCTGACGCGCGCCCTCGAAGATCCGGATAGTCTCGTTCGCATGGCGGCGGCCCGTGCCTTAGGGTCGCTGGAGTCGACGAGCGCTTTCGTGCTCTACGGGCTGAGCGCGCGTCTCGAAGACAAAGACGCTGCCGTCCGTGTGGAGGCCGCACACGCGTTGGTCCGATTGGAGCCCGGGCACCCGCAGGCGATGGACGCCCTGCGCGAAGCGCTCAGAAGCTCCGACGCGAGCGTCCGGAGTCGGGCGCAGCGCGCCCTCGCCGAGTCACAAAGAGCAAAGTAGGTCTAGTGGACGAACGCGGCGTACGAAGCGAAGGTGCCGCTCTCATCCCTTACCGAAGTCCCCGACCAGAACCTGGACCGCGCTGACGGCTGCGACCACTGCAGTCTCCGAACGCAGCACGCGGGGGCCCAGGGACGCGAGGTGGAAGCCGGCGCTGCGAGCCAGCTCGAGCTCCTCGCCCGCGAAGCCGCCGGGCGGCCCAACGAGCAGGAGAATGTCGCTCGGCATCGCGATTGCCGCGAGCGGCGCCTGGGCGTTCTCGGTCGTCAGCACAATACGTGTCTCGCAAGGCGGGTTCTCGACAAAGCGTTCGAACGCGACAGCGTCGGCGATCCGGGGAACGACCGCTCTCCCGCTCTGGGCGGCCGCCTCCTCGGCGATCGCTGCCCAGCGCCGCTGTCGAGTTCCCTGGAGTGCCGGCCGCGCCGCTGCATCGGTACGGGCCGTGACCACGGGAATGACGGTTTCGACGCCGAGCTCGCAGGCCTTCTGGACGACGAAGACCATCTTGTCGCCCTTCAATGGAGACACGGCGAGAACGATGCGCACCGGAGCCTCGGGGCGGGGCACGATAGCGGCGCCAATCTCGAGCTTCAAGGCACGTCGCGTCGAGGCAACGACGCGAGCGCGGTACTCGGAGCCGCGTCCGTCGAAGACCTGGAGCTCGCTCCCTAGTCCGAGTCGCAACACATCGCGGGCCTTGTGCGCGGCTTCCGTCGAGACGCTGAGCCGCGCGCCGGGCGCGGCTTCGGGAGCGTAGAACCGATGCGTCTTCAAACACGGACCTCTATGGCGACCCAGTCGCCTTCCAGGTACCTTCGCATCTCACAAGAGCTGTAGGCCGACTCGACCTCGTCGACGTCGGAGCGGAGCAGGCCCGAGAGCACGAGGCAGTCCTCGGGTCGCGCCGCGGCGAGGATCTGGCCCGCACGTTCGATCAGGAGGCGCGCCTGGAGGTTGGCGAAGACGAGGTCGGCGCAGCCGCTACGCAGCGGCGTGGCCAGGTCGCCGTTCACGACGGCGAGCGCGACGCCGTTGAGCGCAGCGTGGCGGCGAGCCTCACGGGCCGCATCGGGATCCAGCTCGATCGCAACCGCGCGGCGAGCGCCGAGTCTGATCGCAGCGATCGAAAGGATCCCGCTCCCCGCGCCGAGGTCGAGCACCGTCGCCGCAGCGAGGACGTCGCGCCCGACGCGATCGAGCGCCTTCAGGCAAAGCCGCGTCGTCTCGTGGGTGCCGGTTCCGAACGCCTGCCCGGGATCCATGGCTATCGGAATCGAGCCGGGCGGAGCGTCGCGCTTCCAGGCCGGCACGATCGCGAAGGGTCCGACATCGAAGGCCCTGAAGCCCTCCCGAAAGCGTTCGACCCAGTCGACCTCGGGAACCGCGACTGTCCGAGCGCGGATGCCCGGCAGCTGCAGCAGCGGAGCCGGCGCCTGCCGCTCCGTCTCGCGAGAGAGCTCGAAGTAGGCGTGGAAGCGAAAGTCCGAGCTCCGGCCCCGTAACGTTTCGAGCCCCAGCGTCCCAGCCTCCCAGCACGCGGCCACCGCGTGCTCCTCGAGGCCAGCCGGGCCTGTCACTTCGAACGCGGCCACGCGATCCCTCAGCCGAGGAAGTCCTTGAGGCGCTCGAAGAAGCCGCGCTCCTTCTCGTGGCGGGTCGGTGTCGGCAGGGACTCGCCGAGCTTCTTGATCAACGCGCGCTGCTCCGGGCTCAGCCTGGTGGGAACGTGGACGCGGACGCGGACGACCAGATCCCCGCGGCCCCTCCCGCCCAGGCGAGGGACGCCCTGGCCCCTGACGCTGAGGGTCGCGCCGCTCTGCGACCCTTCGGGAATGTCGAGCCGCGCGTTCTCCCCGTCGAGCGTCGGGATTTCCACACGAGCCCCGAGTGCAGCTTGTGAAAAGCTGATGGGGATATCGCAGAACAGGGTCGTCCCGTCGCGCTTGAAAAAGGCGTGCTCACGAGCGTGAACGACCACGTAGAGGTCGCCGCGAGGGCCCCCGGCCCGGCCGTGTTCTCCCTCGCCTGTGATACGCAGTTGACTGCCGGTGTCGACACCCGCGGGGATCTGGATCTGGAGCTTGCGCTCCGTCTGGACGACGCCTTGTCCCTGGCAGTCCGGGCACGGTTTGGTGACGATGCGACCCGCACCCCGGCACTGGCCGCACGTGCGCGCGACGCTGAACGGGCCCTGCTGAAATCGGATCTGGCCCTGTCCCTTGCACGTGGGACACACCGAAGGGGCGGATCCGGGCGCGTCGCCGTCGCCGTTGCACGTCTCGCAGGATTCGCTTCTGGGGATCTGAATGTTGGTGTCGGTCCCGAAGGCCGCTTCTTCCAGCGTCAGCTCCAGGTTGTAGCGGAGGTCGGCGCCGCGCCGCGGCCCCGAGGAACGTTGGCCGAAGACGTCGCCAAAGCCGAAGAGGTCGCCGAGGATGTCTCCGAAGTCGGAGAAGATCGTGGGATCGAACCCGCCCCCGGCGGCGCTGCCCACCCCGGCATGGCCGAACTGGTCGTAACGCCTGCGTTTTTCGGAGTCGCCGAGCACGGAATAAGCCTCGGCCGCTTCCTTGAAGCGGCTCTCCGCCTCCGCGTCGTCGGGATTGCGGTCGGGATGAAACTCGAGCGCCAACTTGCGATAGGCGGACTTGATCTCTCGCTCGCTGGCGTCACGGCCGACGCTCAGAACGTCGTAGTAGTCGCGCTGGGTAGTGCTCGGCACGAGGAGTGTGGTCTAGCGGTGGGGCGGCTCGGAGAGCGGGCTCAAGCCCGGAGCATGGCCTGGCCGATCAGGCTGGCCGCACGTTCCATGTCGGCGAGACGCGCCTTCAGCTCGTCGATGTCGGCGCCCTCCGCCTTCTTGGCCTTTTCCATCGCCTCGAGGATCTGCTCCTGCTCCTCGGGCGTCAGCTTCGACTCGAGCGCCTGCACCGAGCGCATCGTGTTCTGCACCAGGCCCTCGAGCTGGCGGACCACGGCGTCTTGCTCGCGCCGTGTCCGATCGTCCTCCTCACGGAGCTGGTTTTCGTTGATGAGGCTCTGCATCTCGGACTGGCTCAGGCCGCTCGAAGGCTGAATCACGATCGACTGACTCTGGCCCGTAGCCTGATCGACGGCCGAAACGGAGACGATGCCGTTGACGTCGATTTCGAACGCGACCTCGATCTGCGGGACGCCCTTCGGGGCCGGGGGGATGTCGGTCAGCTCGAACTTGGCGAGGCTCTTGTTGTACGCAGCCATGTCGCTCTCGCCCTGCAGGATGTGGACGTTGACACCCGTCTGGTTGTCCGCGACGGTCGTGAACACGCGGCTCTTGCGCGTCGGAATCGTGCTGTTGCGCTCGATTAGAGGCGTAAAGGTCCCGTCCTTGGTCTCGATCCCGAGGGTGTGAGGCGTGACGTCGAGCAGGACGAGGTCGCGAACCTCTCCAGCCATGATGCCGGTCTGGATGGCCGCGCCGATCGCGATGCCCTCGTCGGGGTTGACGCCGCGGTTCGGCTCCTTCCCGAACACCCTGCGAACGATCTCGGCGACCTTGGGTGCGCGGGTCTGGCCCCCAACCAGGACCTCGTCGATCTGGCTGGCGCTCAGCCCGGAGTCCTTGATGCAGTTCTCGCAGGGCGCGACCGTGCGCTCGAGCAGGTTGTCGGTCAGCGATTCGTAGTTTTCACGGGTCAGCACCGTATTCAGATGCCGGGGCCCGGAGTTGTCTGCGGAGATGAAGGGCGGGACGATCTCGGTCTGCTGCGCCGTGGAGAGCTCGCACTTGGCCTTCTCCGCAGCCTCCTTGAGGCGCTGCAGAGCCATGCGATCGTCGGCCAGGTTGATCTCGGTCTCCTTCTTGAACTCCTCGATCAGCCAGTCGATGATCCGTTGGTCGAAGTCCTCGCCGCCCAGATACGTGTCGCCACCGGTGGCGCGCACCTGGAAGAGTCCCTCGTTCATCTCGAGGATCGAGATGTCGAAGGTGCCGCCGCCGAGGTCGTAGACGGCCACATACTGACCTCGAGCGTTCTTGACGCCGTAGGCGAGCGCCGCCGCCGTCGGCTCGTTGATGATGCGCGAGACCTTCAGGCCGGCGATCTGTCCGGCGTCCTTCGTGGCTTGTCGCTGCGGATCATTGAAGTAGGCGGGGACCGTAATGATCGCCTCTTCGACGGACTCGCCCAGGTACTCCTCTGCGGCGGCGCGGAGCTTCTGAAGGACGAACGCCGCGATCTCGGGCGGCGCGTAGACCTTGTCCTCGACTTTGATGTGGACGTCGCCGTTCGGAGCCTCGACGAGGTGGTAGGGGAGGAACTGCTGGGCGTGCTGGGTCTCCTCTGATGTCAGCTTGCGGCCGATCAGGCGCTTCACGGCGAACACCGTGTTCTCGGGGTTGGTCAGGGCCTGCCGCTTGGCGATCTGTCCGACGAGTCGCTCGCCCTTCGCCGTAAAGCCCACGATCGACGGTGTGGTGCGGGCGCCCTCCTGGTTGGGGATCACCTGCGGCGCGCCGCCCTCCATGACAGCCACACAGGAGTTCGTCGTCCCCAGGTCGATGCCGATCGCCTTACCCAAAGAACACCTCGTTGTTCGCGGCGCCGCCGCGCAAGTTTAGCTCCAGGTCGCCAGTGCATTACTCGGACCCTGCCTCGTCTGCGGATTCCGGATCGGAGTCGATCGGCTCGCCGGCATTTTTGGCAACTCGCACCAGAGCCGGCCGGAGCAGCCTGTCACCGATCGAATAGCCCTTCTGAAACACTTCGACTATCTGCCCGTCCGAGTAGCCCGGAACTTCTTCGTGGGACAACGCCTGGTGGCGCTCCGGGTCGAATTGCTGCTCGATTGGATTTTCGGCTACGAGATGGTGCCCTTCGAGAAAGCCCGAGAGCTCCTTCAGGATCAAGGCGAGGCCCTCCTGCACCGACGACTCGTCACCCTTGGCGGCAGCGGCGCGCTCGAGGTTGTCGACGGTAGGGAGCAGCGTCTGGAGTACCTCCGCTGTCGCGATGTCGCGGGCTTCGGCACGCTCCCGCTCCGTCCGTCTGCGGAAGTTGTCGAACTCGGCGCGTTTGCGCAGAAGCTGGTTGTGGAGCTGATCGAGCTCGGCGCGAAGCTCGTCGACCTCGGAGACCTTCGACTCTGAGGCAGTATCCTCGCGGTCCGGCTCGGAGGGGTCGCCCGTCGTCGACGGCTCGACCGGAGCAAGCCCGCGGTCTTCTTCTACGGACGCAGCCGCGACCTCTTCGCGCGCGGCCTCGTCGAGCTCGCCGCTCACGCGCTCGCCTCGCCCAGCGCCCGGGAGACGGCCCGAGCCACGTGGTCGACCAGAGAGATCACCCTCGCGTACTCCATCCGGGTGGCGCCGATCACGCCGACTCCGAAGAGCGTCCTTCCGTCGACGGGATAGCCCGCCGTGACGAGCGTCAGCTCGCGCAGCTCGGGGTCGGCGTTCTCGCTGCCGATGACGATCCGCAGCCCATCGCCGGAGATGCAGGCGTTGAGGATCTTGACGAGCCGGCTCTTCTGCTCGAACGTGCGGAACAGGGCCCGCATCCGATCCATATCGTCGAACTCCGGTTGTGCGAGCACGTTGGAAGTGCCGTCGACGTAGATCTCGCTCTGATCATCGACTGCCGCGAAGGCCCGCTCGCCCACGGCGACGACCTTCCGGAGCAGGGAGTCGTAGAGGGCCTTCTCGTGTCGCATCATCTCGATGAGCCGCTGGCGGATGGCGTCGAGCGTCAGGCCGGCGAACGTGCCGTTCAAGTAGTTTGCGCAGGCCTGCAGGTCTTCTTGAGAGAGCTCCTCGTCCACTTCGATGACCTTGTTGGTCACGAGGCCCGCGCTCGAAACCATCACCACGAGGATCCTCGGGCGCGCCAGCCGTACGAAATCGACGTGCATGAAGCCCGTGCGTGTGATCTCCGGGCCGACGACGAAGCCGATGTTGTGGCTCATCTGCGAGAGGACGTGAGAGGCCGACTCGAGCACCTCCTGCGGTGATTTGTCACGCGCCTTGAGTGAGGAGCGGATCCGCGCGGCCTCGTGGCGGGAGAGCGGTGTGTGTCCCGCGAGCGAGTCGACGTAGACGCGATATCCGTCGTCGGTCGGGACGCGGCCGGCGCTCGTATGCGGATGATCGAGCAGGCCCTTGCGCTCCAACTCGGCCATGATGTTTCGAAGCGTGGCGGGCGAGAGGCTGCGGTTGAGTTGGCGCGAAAGGGTCTGGGATCCCACGGGCTCGCCGGTCGCGATGTGGACCTGGATCAGCGCCTTGAGCACTTCGCCCGTGCGCTCGTCGAGCGCGTGAAGCTCACCCGTCGATCTAGCGGTCGCTTGCACCTTAAAATCCCCCGGAGTTTAGCGTATACGGGCCTGGCACGTCGGGCAAGTGGTTACGCCGCAAGGGACTAGCGGCAGGAGAGCGGCGGGGACTCAGCCCGCTTTCTGGGCGACTCCCGGCTCACGGCCGGCGCCGGGCGCGGCCATGTGGCTGCGTCCATGGAACTCGGCACCCTCGGCGATGGTGATGCGGGGGGCGTGGATGTCTCCCGTGAGTCGTCCCGTGGAGCGCAGCTCGACACGCTCGCGAGCGTGGCAGTCGCCGACGACCTCGCCGCTGACGATGATTGCCGTCGCCCGGATGGAGGCCTGAACGCGGCCGCCGACGTCGACCACGAGGTGCTTGTCGACCGAGATCGTTCCCTCGACCCTGCCGTGAATCACCACGTCCTCGTGACCCGTGACGTCGCCCTTCACGAGGGTCTGGGGACCCACCAGACAGCTCGTGGCGGCTTCGGCTCGCCCAGCGCTCGCGGGGGCAGCCGAAACGGTCTTGGCGGGCTGCGGGGGCCGAGCCGCTGCTCGAGCCTGGTCCGTTTCCGGAGCCTTACCGAAGATTCCCATGCGGCCTCCCGAGACGCGTGTTGGAGCGGGCGAAGGGACTCGAACCCTCGACAGCCAGCTTGGGAAGCTGGAACTCTACCAACTGAGTTACGCCCGCCCGAAGCAACAGCAAACGATGATAGCAGACGTCAACCACGGATGACTTCCAGGACCTCGTCGCGATGCCGCTCCATCTCCTCTCGCGAGAAGGCTTCGAGATTGAGCCGCAGCAACGGTTCCGTGTTGGACGGCCGGAGGTTGAAGTGCCAGTCGTCGTAGTCGATCGACAGCCCGTCCAGTCTGGTGACCCGGGCGTCTTTGTACTCTGCTTCGATCCGTGCCAGCGCCGCTTCCGCGTCCGCGATTCGGGAGTTGATCTCGCCGCTGATGAAGTAGCGTTCCCGCAGCGGTCGTAGCAGCTCGCTGAGACGTTGCGCTCTAGTGCCGATCAGCTCGAGCATCATCAGCGCCGGGATCATTCCGTTGTCGGCGAACCAGTTGTCGCGAAAGTAGTAGTGGCCGGAGACTTCTCCGCCGAAAATGGCGTTTTCGTCGCGCATCCGCTTCTTGATGAACGCGTGGCCGACGCGATGCATCAGTGCGGTCCCCGAGGCCGCCGCGACGCGATCGGCGACGGCGCGAGAGGCGCGGACGTCGTAGATGATACGCGCGCCCTTCTCTCTGGCACAGAACGCTTCTCCCAGCAGGGCCGTCGCGAAGTCGCCGGGGACGAACTCTCCCGTATCGTCGATGAAGAAGCAGCGGTCGGCGTCACCGTCCCAGGCGATGCCGAGGTCGGCGCCCTCACTCGCGACCCGAGCGACCAGCTCCTGGCGGTTCTTCTCCACCAGGGGGTCGGGAGGGTGATTGGGGAAGGTCCCGTCGAGGTCGAAGTACATCTCGACCCGCTCGATGGGCAGGCGATCGAAGATCGCCTGCGCCGCGACGGCTCCCATGCCGTTGCCGGTGTCGAGAACGATCTTGAGCTTCGGTATTCTCGGCGCGTCTACGAAGGAGAGGCAGTGCTCCGCGTAGTCGTCGCTGATCGTGCGCTGCTCGGCGGGCGACGTCTCTGCCCCTTTCTCCCCGAACCTGCCGGCGACGAGCGCCTCGCGGATCTCCTTGATCCCTTCGTCGCCGGACAGGGCGAGCGCGCCGGCGCGCACCATCTTGATGCCGTTCCATTCTTTGGGGTTGTGGGAAGCCGTGATGATCGCTCCGCCGTCGAGCTCGTGGCGCCCGACGTAGTAGTACATCATGTCGGTGCCCACCGCCCCGATGTTCGTGACCACGCAGCCCTCCGTCTGGGCGCCGCGAATGAAGGCGGCCTGAAGCTCGGGGGAGGAGAGCCGCACGTCGCGACCGACGGCGATCTTTCGGGCGCCCAGGTAGTCGACGTAGGCGCGGCCGATTCGATAGGCCGCTTCGGCGTCCAGCTGGTCAGGATAGATGCCGCGCACGTCGTAGGCTTTGAAGATACTGGGCTCGATCATCGGTTCTCTCCAGTCGCGAGCTGGCTGTAAGGGGGCAGCACGGCCCCGCCGCCCAGTAGCGTGCCCGGCGGGATCGAGACGTGCTCGCCGACCTCCACTCCCGAGCCGATCAGGGCTCCATCGATGCGGCTGCGCGCTCCCAGTCTCGTACGGGCCCAACAGACAGAGTCGACGACGCGTGCGTCGGTGCCTGCTTCGACAGCGGCGCAGAGTGTGGTGTCCGGGCCGACCTCCGCGCCGGCGGAGATGGTGCAGTCGGGCCCCACGTAGAACGGCCCGATCAACCTCGCGTCTGGAGAGACCCGCGCGCTGCGGTGGACCCAGCCGCCGTTGCGGGCCTGGCCGTCGAGCTGCACCGGGTAGCGGCCGTGAAGAATGTCGCGGTGGACGGCGCGGTACTTGCTCGGCGTGCCGATGTCGATCCAGTAGCCGCGGTGGACGTAGGCCACGAGACGCATCCTGCGGGCCAGAAGCTCTGGGAAGAAACTTCTTTCGATGGAGTACTTCGTCGCCGCCGGCATCAGAGCGAGCGTGCTCTTTTCCAGGACGTAGATGCCCACGTTAATGGTATCGGTGGTGATATCGGAGGGCCCCGGCTTCTCGATAAAACGCTTGACGCTGAAGTCGTCGTCGAACTCGACGAGCCCGTACGCTCCCGGGTTGGGAACCGGTGTCAGCACGATCGTCGCGTCGGCTTTGAGGGCCTTGTGATGAGCCACGACGCGCTCGAGCGGCACGTCCGTCAACACATCTCCGTTGAAGACGATCGAGGTGCCATCGAGATGCGGCTCGGCATTCTTGACGGCGCCGCCGGTGCCGAGCGGAGTTTCCTCGACCGCGTATTCGATGCTCTTCCCCCAGGCCGCCCCGTCTCCAAACGCGGCCTTGATCTTCTCTGGCTGATACGCGATCGAGAACACGACTTCACTCACGTCGATGGCGTCGAGGAGATCGAGCTGATGGCGCAGAAACGGCCGGTCGACGACGGGAGTCAGAGGCTTCGGAATCTCGAGGGTGAGGGGGCGCAGCCGAGTTCCCTCGCCGCCGGCCAGGATCACTGCCTTCATGAGTGGGAGCGCACCCTACCACGTTCCCGGACGTCGCAATCACGCCGGAGCGGCGTCTCGAAGACCACTCCATGCGTTTTATGAATCCTCGTATCTGACTGCCACACAAGAAGTTCCCATAACTTCAAATGGGGGTCTCCATTTAACCGGAGGAGTCCAGGTTGGCAGTTCTCCACGGGCGGTTCGCTGGAGAGCGCTCCAGGCTCGGCGGGTGCCCGCGCGCCTGCGGCTGCGAGGGCGGCACTGCCCGGGGCCGCTGGGTGGCGATGAGGTCCTGGTAGCGCACCGGGTCGTGGGCGACGGCGAGCTCGAGCACTCGGTAGAACACCATCCCGCGGCTGCGGGAGGTGCGGCGGTTGAAGCGGAACGCGAACTCATTCAGGTAGCTGGCCAGGTGCGCGTCGTTCACCGAGCCCTGGTGGGTACCCAGCAACCACCGCTTGGCTAGCGAGGCGACCCGGTGCACTGCGGGCAGTAGCTCACCGGGATCCTCCCCGCGGGTTCGGGCGGCCCGCTGGCTGCGCCGGTCGTGGACGTAGCCGAGCTTCTCCAGCCCGCGGTAGCCCTGCCAGCCGTCGGTGACGACCCTCGCGCCCGGCTCGACGTGAGCCGTTACAAAGGCGTGCAACGAGGCGGCCGACGCATCGGTCAGCGGCAGCATCCGGCACCGTCCGAATCCTCTCGGCTCCCGGACCTCCACCGCGATCCCGGTCAAAACCTTCTTGCCTTTGGCCCGGCCGCCGCGCAGCCCCGCCTCCTCACCGCCGATGTAGGTCTCATCTACCTGTACCATCCCGGCCAGCCGGTCCCGGCCCGGGCGCACCAGCACCGACCTCAGCCGATGGAGCATCGCCCACGCGGTCTGGTAGGAGCCGATCTCCAGCGTCCGCTTCAGGCTCAGCGCCGAGATCCCGTCCTTGCCGGTGGCGAACAGCCAGCAGGCGGTGAACCAAACCGTTAGCGGCGTGCGCGTCCGGTCAAAGATCGTGCCCGCTGTCACCGACGTACGGCCGCCGCACCCTGAGCACATGAAGCGGCCGTCGCCCAGCCGCCAGCCCCCATCATGGCCGCAGTCCAAGCAGGCGAAGCTGGCGGACCACCGCAGCCACTCCAGGTAGTCCAGGCAGTCCGCATCGGTCCGGAACCAGGCCTGGAACTCGCCCACGGACCGCGGATAGTGCGTGCCAGCACGAGGCTGATCCACCGGCTCAGTTTACACCGGTTAAATGGATACCCCCGACTCCAATGATTGACAGGGGTGCCTCCGATGATATAGTTCTACCCCGCGGGATGCCGGAGATCAACGTCGAGAACGAACGCGCCGAGGGTCTAACCGCACGCATCCGCAGCGGCGAGGCCCGCATCGGGACCCTGGGGCTGGGCTACGTCGGGTTGCCCCTCTCGGTGGAGTTCTCAGGCGCCGGGTTGAGGGTCACCGGGTTCGACGTCGATGCGGGAAAGGTGCGCAGCCTCGGTGAGGGCCTCTCTTACGTGGACGACGTGGAATCGGAGCGTGTGGGAGAGCTGGTCCGCTCCGGAATGCTCGAGGCCTCGACGGATTTTTCCGCGCTGGCGAAGTGCGACGCGGTCATCATCTGCGTGCCGACGCCGCTCGGCAAGACCCGCGACCCGGATTTGTCGCTCGTAGTCGACGCAACACGCGCCATCGCGCGCACGCTCCGGCCCGGCCAGCTGGTCGTGCTCGAGAGCACGACCTATCCAGGCACCACAGAGGAGCTGATCCTTCCGATCCTCGCGGAAGGCGGCCTTCAGGTGGGGAAGGATTTCTTTCTGGCGTTCTCGCCGGAGCGCGTCGACCCCGGCAACGCCCGCTACAACACGCACAACACTCCCAAGATCATCGGGGGCGTGACGCCGGTCTGCACGATGGTGGCCCAGGCTCTCTACTCGAAGGCGATCGAGCGCATCGTGCCGGTCTCGTCCACCCAGGCCGCCGAGATGGTCAAGCTGCTCGAGAACACCTTCAGGTCCGTCAACATCGGCCTCGTGAACGAGGTGGCGTTGATGTGCGACCGGCTTGGGGTCGACGTCTGGGAGGTGATCGGCGCGGCGGCGACGAAGCCGTTCGGGTTCATGGCGTTCTATCCGGGGCCGGGTCTCGGAGGACACTGCATTCCGATCGACCCTCTTTACCTGTCGTGGAAGCTCAAGACGCTCAACTATCGAGCGCGTTTCATCGAACTCGCGGGAGAGATCAACTCGAGCATGCCGGACCACGTGTGCAGCCGCGTCTCGAGCGCCCTGAACGACGCGCGCAAGAGCGTCAATGGGAGTCGAGTGCTGGTCCTCGGTGTCGCCTACAAGCGCGACGTGGCGGACACGCGGGAGTCGCCCGCGCTCGACGTGCTCAGGATTCTCGAGGCCCAGGGCGCCGAGATCGGCTACAACGATCCGTTCGTTCGGACGCTCGAGCTGAACGACGAGATGCTCGAGAGCCAGGATCTCTGGCCGGCCGTGGAAGCTGCGGATGTGGTTGTGATCATTACGGACCACAGCGACTACGACTACCCGAAGATCGTGGAGCGGGCGCGTCGCGTCGTCGACACCCGCAACGCCACCAAGGGAATTGACTCGGACAAGATCGTCAAGCTTTGAACCGCGGTCCTTGAACCTCCCCAATGCGCTGACGCTGCTGCGTATCTTCCTCGTGCCGATCCTCGTCGCGGCCCTCCTGACGAGGAGCGAGGAGGGCGTGTTGCTCGGCGCCGGCATCTTCGGTCTGGCGGTCGCCACCGACTACCTGGACGGCTATCTGGCCCGGCGTCGGAACGAGGTGACGAAGCTCGGAATCGTTCTAGATCCACTCGCGGACAAGCTGTTGATCACGGCCGCGCTCGTGTCCCTGGTAGAGCTGGATGCCGTGCCGGCGTGGATGGTGATGATCATCGTGGGTCGCGAGTTCGCCGTTACCGTCCTGCGCAGCATCGCGGCTGGGCGTGGGGTGGCCATGCCGGCTTCCGGGTTGGGCAAGCTCAAGATGGTGCTTCAAGTGGTGGCGGTGTTCCTGCTTCTCTTCGGCCGCGCCTACCGCGGTCTCGACGGCCCCGGCCTCGTCGTTCTATGGGCCGTAGTGGTCGTCGCGATTGTCTCGGGCGTGGAGTATTTCCACCGCTTCTGGCAGGTGATGCTGGGGCGCAGCCCCACGCGAAGGGGGGACGTGGCGCAGAAACCGTCTACTGCGAGGCTGGCCTTGGAGCCACGCATTCCGGATGAGTCAGGGACGGCCAAGGCAGCCGCGCCGCTGGCCGAGCGCTAGCGCAGCTCGACCCGATCGCCGAAGACGATCTCGGAGGCTCTGTACATGATCTTCGCGGTGGCGCTCCGGTCTGCGACAGTCAGCACGGCCAACTCCCCGAGGTATCGGCGGCTGGTGCTCACGTCCGGATCCTCGAAGCGGAAGGCGATCAATCGGTTTCCTGGTGCGACGCCGTCGTTGGCCCCGAGATCGATCGAAATCAGGTGGCCGGTGCCGGCGGCCATCGTGGCCCCTTCGAGGACGATGACGTGTCCCTGGGTTTTGCCGGTCGGGGTGCCTGATACATCGACCTCGTCTTCTGCGACGAGGAAGGGCACCGGCCGCTGCTCGAAGGGAACGAGGTAGTCGCTCTCGAGAACGTCCATGCACGCGTGTTCGATGACGGCCGTGGCGTCATCGGCGCCGACCATGACGACGCGGAGCCAGCCGCTCGTCTGAATCTTCGTGCCGACCTTCCCGCCATTCGGGTGGCTGACTGGCCTGCCTTCGCGCTGGATCGAGTACATGTCGCCCGGCTGCAGACCGATGTTCGCTCCGCCGTTCAGGAAGACGAGATCCCGGTCGGCGACGGCGACCTTGTGGTTCTCATTCCCGACGACCTTCAGGCTCTGGTCCTCGGAGGACGACACGACGTAGTGCGCGCACTGAATCGTGTCCGGCTCCGATGCGGGGATGAGCTCCGGGTCGCCCGGGTAAATCCAGTGGGGATCGGAGATGTACTTGTTCTGCTCCCATATCTGCGGCCACAGCAGGGGGGACTCCATGAACGTGCCGACGATATCCCACAGCGTATCGCCCTTGACTACTATGTAGTAGGGCGTGCCCTCGGACACCGAGTCCGGGTAGTCGTTCTCGGACCAGTGGGGTGCCACTGTCGCCGGCCCGTGCTGGAGCTCCGGCGTTGCCGCGGCGTCCTCGTCTTGAGCTCCCGCCCCAGCAGCCAGACCGGTGATGGCGAAGCCCAGCAAAAGAACGATGCCCTTTGATCTCACCTCCGTCCTCCCCGAGTCCGCCAAAAATGGCCGATCTCGTGACACTTCCCACCCAGGGCCCCAGTTCCGACGAGGCTGGCCGAGACCTTGGATTTCCGCGAAGGTAGCAGCAAAAGAGGAATGCTGTCAAGCAGTTTTTGGGAGTTTCTAAAGTGAAACCTTAGCTCTGCCCCTGCGCCTGGGGGCTGTCGAAATCCATCAACTCCTCGAGCGTGGCGGCGAGGCTCCGCGCATCGTCGGCGTGCTCGCTGTCTGGGTACTCCTCGAGCAGGCGCCCGAGCACGGGCAGGGCCTCGGCGATCCTCTCCTGGGCAGACAGCGCCTGGGCGAGTCGGAAGAGCACCTCGTCGAGTCGCTCGTAGTCAGGGTATTCCTCGAGAAGCCCCTCGTAGCGAGCGATGGCCGCGCGGTAGACCTTGCGGGTACGCTGGTAGAAGTAGCCGGCGAGGTACTCGGCTCTGGCGAGGCTCTGCCGACACGTGTGGATGCGGGAGCGGGCTGTTTCGGCATAGGAGGTGTCGGAGTAGAGGTCCAGCAGTCGCTCGTACTCTTCGAGGGCCCTGAACGTGGGAGACTGGTCCCGGTCCGGCCCGTTCATCTGAGCGAACGCGGACTCGGCAGCCTGGAACTGGGCGTAGTCCGCGCGTGGGTGGGAAGGGTAGATGCGAAGGAATTCCCGATAGGCGGACGTCGCCAGGATGTAGTTCGCGATGCCCCCCTCCTGAAAGTGGGCGTCGCCCATCGCGAGTCGCGCCTGGGGTCCGTACTGGCTCTGCGGGAAGCCCTCGATGATCCGCCTGAAGTGCTGGCGGGCGTTTTCCCAGTGCTTGCTCTCCAACTCCTCGGAGCCCGCTTCCCAGATGATCCTGTCCGAGCGGCTGGAGAGGGTCGCGATGTCCGGGTCCTTGGCGCCGCAGCCGGTGAGTACGAGGAGTCCGAGCAGCCCGCCGAACAGCTTCCTCACGAGGCTCCCCTGAGCCACGACCACTCCTGCGTCAGGCCTTCGGCGAGGCTGACGGTCGACCGGAAACCCAGGTCGGCCTCGGCGGAGCGGCTGTCCGCTTGCGTATCGCGCATATCCCCCGGCTGAGTGCTCTGGCGCTCGATCGTCAGCTGCGTGTCGGTAATCCTCTCTACCTCTTTCAGGACGTCGTTCAAGGCGACACGGTCTCCGCCTCCGACGTTGTAAATGCCGCCCGCCCGGCCGCGCTCGCCGGCGCGAAGTGTGGCCTCGACGATGTCGCTGATGAAGGTGAAGTCGCGCGTCTGACGCCCGTCTCCGTAGAGGTGTATCGGGGTGGAGTCCCGCGCGGCCTTGAGGAACCGGTGGAAAGCCATGTCCGGGCGCTGGCGCGGCCCGTACGCTGTGAAGTAGCGCAAAGCGACTACGGAAAGCCCCCGGTCGAGACCGTAGAGGCGGGCCAGGTGCTCGCAGGCCAGCTTCGTGACTCCGTAAGGGGAGACGGGATGACAGGCGGACGTCTCTCGCAGTGGCAGATCTTTCGAATCTCCGTAGACGGAAGACGACGAGGCGAAGACCACCCTCGGAATCTTCCTCGCCGCCGCCGCTTCGAACAGCCGTTGCGTGGCGAGGACGTTGTGATTCGTGTAAGCCTGGAACTCGCGGCCCCAGGACGCCCGCACGCCTGCCTGCGCCGCGAGGTGGAAGACGCAGTCTGCCCCCTCGAACCGGGGCTCGAGCTCCAGATCCTGGAGCAGGCCCTCGTGGAACTCGAACGACCGATGCTCTCGCGCACGGGCAAGGTTCGTCTCCTTGACGGACCGCGGGTAGTAATCGACGAACCCGTCGATGCCGACGACCTCGTCGCCGCGCGATAGCAACTCGTCGCACAGATGCGACCCGATGAACCCCGACGCGCCCGTGACGACCATCCTCATTCGAGCAGCTCTCGCAGGTCCCGAGGGATGCGTCTCGCGCGCCCCTCGGGGCCGATCGCAGCATGCTCGGTGCTGCCCGTCGCCAGGCGGGCCGAGTCCTCCACGCGGCGCACCTCGTAGCTGAAGCGAATCCTCGCCCGCCCCAGCTCCTCCAGCGTCGTGAGAATCTCGAGCACGTCGTCGTAGAGCGCAGGCTTGAGGTATTTGACCTGGGCCTCCAGCACGGGGAGCCGAACCTCCCGCTGTTCCAGCTGGCGGTACGTCATGCCGCGCTCGCGAAGCAGGTCCGTGCGTCCGATCTCCATCCAGGCCAGGTAGTTGCCGTGGTAGGCGATCCCCATCTGGTCGGTCTCGGCGTAGCGAACCCTCACCGTCGAGGACGATCGAGCGTTCAAGCAGCGGCCTCGATGAGCCGCCGTGCGTTCGGTTCCGCCTCGCCCCCGGCGAAGACGGCCGACCCGGCGACGATGAGCTCCGCGCCCGCCCGTGTCACGGCGGCGACGTTGGTGGCGTCGATCCCGCCGTCGATCTCGATCTGGACGCCGAGACCGCGCTGGTCGATCTGACGGCGCAGCCGGGCCACCTTGTCGATGCTCTGAGGGATGAAGCTCTGCCCGCCGAAGCCGGGGTTGACGGACATGACCAACACGTAGTCGAGGCTCGGGAGGATCTCATCGAGCGAGGAGAGCGGTGTCGCCGGGTTGATCGCGACCCCGACCCGCCGCCCCAGCTCCTTGACGAGGGCGACCGAGCGCTCCAGGTGGGGCAGGGCCTCGACGTGGAGGCTGATCCAGTCTGCCCCGGCGCTCGAAAATGCCTCGATGAAGTCGTCGGCGTTCTCGACCATCAAGTGGCAGTCGAGGGGCAGCTTCGTCACACGTCGCAGCGACTTCACGAGACCCGGACCGATGGTGATGTTGGGTACGAAATGGCCGTCCATCACGTCGACGTGGATGGCTCCCGCACCGCCGCGCTCTGCCGCGGCGATCTCTTCTCCGAGGCGAGCGAAGTCCGCAGCCAGGATCGACGGGGCGAGGATCAAGAGCCGGCCCTGCTGATCTCGATCGTGATGGCGGTGTCCCGCCCCACCCGGTAGCCAGCCGGGGGCTGCTGCCTCACGACGATCCCTTCGGGTACGTCGGGATAGCGCTGACTACGCACGCTGGTCAGCCGCAGCCCCACTCGAGTCAGCTCCTCGGATACGGCGTCCCACGATCGGCCGATCATGTCGGGCATGACGTAGGACGAGCCCGCTCCGCGGCTCACGAGCAAGGCGACGCCGTCGCCCAGGCTGTCGACCTCGCCGGCTGCTGGGCGTTGGAGGACGACGCCACCTTCCGGGGCGTCGTGGTCGACTTCGATGACGCGGGCGATCGGCAGCGCGATCTGGTCGAGCGTCAGGCGAGCCGTCCGGAGCGACTCGCCTTCGACCGCCGGGATCTCGTGGCGCTTCGGCCCCAGGCTGAGCCATACCTTGATGCTGCGCTCATGCTTGAGCGTCGCGCCGGACTCTGGCTGCTGCCGGGCGATCCGCAACGGCGGGATCGTCGGGTGGTGGCGCTTGCCATCGATCCTCACCTGGAATCCGTGGAGCTCCGCCGCGGCCGTCGCGGCCTGCATCTGGTGCCCGATCAAAGAGGGCACGCGGTCCTCCTGTGCGAGCAGTGCGATCCGCATGGTCGTGGCGGCGCTGAGCGCAACGGTGGCTCCCAAGGAGAGGGTGAGAAAGCTATAGCGAACGGTACGCGAGGCGATCCTGGTGATGCTCATCTAGATTCCAAGGTTCCCCTCGCCCGCGGCCGTTGCGAGCAAACACTTCAGGCTAGCGCACGCAGGCCGCGCCGGACAACCGCGGCGGCTTCACGGCGAAGGGCGGCGGGTCATCATCGCTGCAAAAAACGCGTCGCCCGGATCGCGCTCGGGCAGGGTGCGAAAGAAGCCCTCTCGGACGAAAGAGCGAGCCCACTCCGGGGGGCTCGCCTCGACGTACTCGACGTGTTTCGCGCGGAAAGACGCAACGACCGATTCGTTTTCTTCCGGTTCCGTCGAGCACGTCGCGTACACGAGGGTTCCTCCCGGACGCACCAGCCGCGCAGCGGCGTCGAGGAGCCCACGCTGCTTTCGGGCGTGGTCGGCGATGTCTCGCTCACGAACCCGCCAGCGCACATCCGGCCGGCGGCCAATCGTCCCGAGTCCCGAGCAGGGCGCGTCGACGACGACGGCGTCGAACTCGCCGCAGAAGGGCGGCCGGAAGGCGTCGGCCTGGATGCAAGCGACGGGGAGGCCCCAGTCGCGCGCGAGGCGGCGCATCGTCTCGAGGCGGCGGGCGGAGGGCTCCGCGGCGATCACTCGTGCGGTCGGGTTCAGCTCGGCGATCAGTGTGGCCTTTCCCCCCGGAGCGGCGCAGGCGTCGAGGATCAGGCGCTCGCCGCGCACGAGGCTGGCCACGAGCTGTGAGCCGAGATCCTGGATCTGGATCTCGTGGCGCCGCACACGGGGGAGCAGCGGCGCGGCCGAGTCGCTGCGGAGCGCACCTGGCACCGCGAGCGTCTCGCATCTCAGTCCGTCCGCCCGAAGCGTGGCCGCATCCAGCGGCGCGCGAGGGTTCAGCCTGAAAACCGTCACTGGTTTCTCGATGAACGCGCGAGCACGCCTGACAGCGAGCGCCGCTCCCAGCCGATTCAGCCAGCGCGCGGCCAGCCATTTGGGCAGGGAGCCGTAGGAGGTCAGCCAGGTGAGCGGAGACCGATCGGCGTCGGGCACTGGGGGCGCGCCGCAGCGTGCGAGCTTTCGCAACGCCGCATTGGCGAGGCCGCTCGCCCGGTGGCGTGTAGCGCGAACGAGGTCCACGCTCTCGCTGACTGCGGCCCGGGTCGGCACCCGCAGGTGGAGGATCTGGTGAGCGCCCAGGCGCAGTGCCTCGAGCACGGCGACATCGAGGCGCTCGAGGGGACGCTCGACCACGGCGCTCAAGGCGTGGTCGATCCAACCCCGACGTCGCAAGCAGCCGAGCACCAACTCGTGAGCGAAGCCACGTTCTCGTTCGTCCAGGGCCGCAACGTCGGGGGCCGCGAGTCGCTCGCCGAGCAGCGGGCCGCCTCGCTTCACGTCGAGGAGCACCCGGTGCGCGACGCGTCGGGCGGGTGTCAATCGGAGTCCTCAGCCGAGGGTCGCGCCGACGGCGAGGCGGGCGCCGCGAGCGAAGTCTGCGGCCGGCATGGGTCGGCGGCTCTCGGGCTGAACGCGCTCGAGGCAGAGCAGGGTTCCCCCGCCGCATGTGACGACGATGCCGTCGGGGCCGATCGCCGTCACGGTCCCCGCGTCGGCGTCGCCGTCGCCGGCAACTGGTCGCGCGGCGAGCAGCTTGAGCGAGCGCCCCTCGTAGCTAGTCGTGGATCCCGGCCACTGGACGAAAGCGCGCGTGCGACGCTCGATCTGCTCGGCCGGGCGCTTCCAATCGACGAGGCCATCTTCCTTCCGGAGGCGAGGGGCGAGAGTGGCTTCGGATTCGTCTTGTGCGCGCGGCTTCAGGGATCCCTCTTCCAGAGCGGCGAGCGTCTCCAGAAGCAGATCGGCGCCGATCTGTGCGAGCCGCGGCTCGAGCTCGGTGGCGGTTTCGCGTGGGCCGATGGGGAGCGTTCGGCTCAGGAGCATGGGGCCGGTGTCGAGGCCTTCGTCGATCTGCATCGTCGTGACCCCCGTTGTGGCGTCGCCGTTCGCGAGAGCCCATTGGATCGGCGCGGCGCCCCGGTACCGGGGCAGCAGCGAGCCGTGAACGTTGATCGCGCCGTGAGGGGCCAGGTCGATGAGCTCCCGGGGCAGGATCTGGCCGTAGGCCACCACGGCGAGAACGTCGGGCGTGAGATCCCGCAGCTGCCGGATGGGGTCCGCTTCCCGCACCCGCGGCGGCTGCAGAACGGGCACGCCGTTCTGCAGGGCGATCGGCTTGAGCGGCGGCACCTTTGCCTGGCGACGACCTCGGCCCCTTGAGCGGTCGGGTTGCGTCACGAGCGCGGCGAGGTCGTGATCGGACCCGAGTAGCGCTTCGAAGCTCGGTCCGGCGAAACCGGCCGTCCCGAGAAAGATCACCTTCAGTCGTCCCAAGCGGCGTTCTTCGCTTTCTTGCGCAGCTTTCGCCTGAGCAGGTCGCGCCGGAGAGGCGACAACCGATCGATGAACAAGAGGCCGTCGACGTGGTCGATCTCGTGACAGAAGGCGCGCGCCAGCAGGTCGGTCCCGTCGTAAGTCCGCTCGTTGCCCTCGAGGTCTGTGCCCTTGACCTTGACGCGACCGGGGCGAACCGGAGTGCCGCCAAAGCCAGGGGCGGAGAGGCAGCCCTCCTCGACTCTCTGCTCTCCGTCCTTTTCGAGCAACACGGGATTGACGAGCTTGATGAGCTGCTGCGGGTCGTCGCCTACGCTCAGGTCGACGACGATCACGCGCAGCGGAACGCCGATCTGAGGTGCTGCCAGGCCGATCCCCGGCGCCGCATACATCGTGTCCACCATGTCTCTGACGAGCCGGTCGATCTCGTCGTCGATCTTCCCTACGCTCCCGGAGGGAGTGTGCAGGACGGGATCGCCCCACTTCACGATCGGACGGACGGCCAACGCTCAGTCCTTTCCCCGATCGCCGAGCAGCTGCTGGCGTTTCTTGCGTGAAGCCTCGACGTGGGCGAGCAGCTCCGAGACCGAGTCCCCGCCGTGCTTCTCGAGCAGGGCATCGGCCAGCACGAGGGCCGCCATCGCTTCGCCGACGACTCCAGCCGCCGGGACCACGCACGTATCGCTCCGCTCGAACGAGGCCGACTCCGGCGTCTTCGTGCGCAGGTTGATCGAACGCAGCGGCATCACGAGCGTCGGGATGGGCTTGACGCTCGCCTGGATGCGTAGCTCACAGCCGTTGGAGATGCCCCCCTCGATGCCGCCGGCGCGGTTCGAGCCGCGCTGAATGCCGGTGGAATCGTCGTAGAAGATCTCGTCGTGGAAGCGCGACCCCGGCACCGAGCCGCTCCGGGCTCCCGCGCCCAGCGAGACGGCCTTGATCGCTTGGATGGACATGAACGCCTGTGCGAGGCGGCCGTCGAGCCGCCGGTCCCATTGAGCGTAGCTTCCGAGGCCGAGTGGGAGGCCCTTGACCGCGACCTCGAAGACACCGCCGATCGTGTCGCCTTCCGACTTGGAGCGGTCGATCTCCTTGATCATCCGCTTGCTCGCCTCGACGTCGGCACAGCGAACCGGGTTCTCGTCGACCTCCGAAAGCTCCGCCCACGGCACGAAGTCGCGCTCCACCTCGAACACCGCCGTGCCGATCTGGAGCACGTGGCTGCGCACCTCGGCGCCGACCTCGAGCAGCAGCGCCCGCGCCAGCGCCCCGGCGGCGACCCGCGCGGCGGTTTCTCTCGCGCTCGCGCGTTCCAGCACGTCGCGCAGATCGAGAGTCTGGTACTTGAGTGCCCCGGCCAGGTCGGCGTGCCCGGGTCGCGGGTAGCGGAGTCTCCGCCGTTCGGGATCGGCGTCGGGGTCAGGGTCGGGCGACATGACGTCGCGCCAGTTCGCGTAGTCCCGGTTGTCGACGAGCAGGGTGACGGGGCCGCCGGTCGTCGCGCCATGCCGGACGCCCGAGCGGAACTCGATGCCGTCGCTCTCGATCTTCATGCGGCCGCCACGGCCGTAGCCACCCTGGCGGCGTTTCAGGTCCGCGTCGATCACCGACCGATCGACGCGCAGGCCGTAGGGCAGCCCCTCGACGATCACGGTGAGGCCTGGACCGTGCGACTCGCCCGAAGTCAGAAAGCGCAACCTACCCATAGCGGGCGCGAGCGTAGCAAATCGTGTCGGACAGTGACGAACGCGAGAGTGTCATAGAGGCCCGCCGCGATGCCCGCCGCCTGCACTACCTTGGGGCAACCATTTCGAGACGTGCACGAGACAGACAGGAGGCGACATGCCAGATCACTCCCTCGCTACGACGGGCGCGAGACGCAACCTCCACGATGAGCGAATTCGAACCGCCCTGGCGCTCGGGCGCGTCGAAGACGCTCTCGAGGCCATCTCCACGTTGAGCCCGAAGCGGCGTCGCAGCGGGACGCGGGCGGCGACCGAAGCCGAGCTGCTCCTGGCGTCGCACAGAACGGAGCAGGCGGAGGAGCTGGCCAACCGGGCGCTGCGACGCAGCGATTGCCCCGAATTGACCGCGCGCCTTCGCATCGTACGGGTGCTCTCCCGCTGGGAAGCGGGCGGCCGCACGTTGCGCTTGACCCTCGAGCGAATCTGCGCTTCGACGCTCTCGAGACACGTGCGCGCTACGAGTCACGAGGCGCTCGCCCGGATCGCCCACCGCCGTTTGGATCTGCGCTCGGCGGAGCAAGCGCTGGACGAAGCCTGGTCTCTGCACGTCGCCGAGAAATCCAACGAAGGAATGGCGCGCGTGCTGGGCGCGAGAGCGGAGCTCGAGCGGGAAAGAGGCCAGACCGTCGAGGCGCTTCGGCTCCAGGAGTCCTGCATCGAGCTGAGCAGTGCGACGACTCGACTCGATCTACAAGCCGCCGCCTACTGTACCCACGCCGAGCTGCTCGTGAGCCTCGGCGACTGGGGCCGAGCCGGCGCCAGCGTCGAGAAAGCTCGAGCGTTGGCTCAGCTGGTGGGCGGTCCGCGGGGGAACCCTCGTGGCGTTGGCGCGAGGCGATTTCGAAGCGGCGCGGCTCTCGATCGAGACAGCGCGGAGCGGCTCGGCGGCACCTGGCCCACTCGCAGAAGCGAGTCTCGTCGCGTCAGATCTGGCGCTGGCAGTGGGCGACTCAGCGAACGCGATGGCGGCGGCCGAAGAGGCGATCCGTCTCTCGACGAGCGTCGCCGATGTCGGCGTCGCCAGGCGCGGCTGGGTTCGCAAAGCCCAGGCGCTGATCGCGCTGCGTCGCTACGAAGCGGCGCTCGAGTGCGCCGCGCGCGCGGCCGAAGGGCTGCCCGGCGGCTCTCCGACACGGGTGCTCGCCAGCCTGGCGCGCGGTCGCGCGCTCTTGCGTTTGAAGCGAGACGACGAAGCACGCCTCGTCTTCGGTGGCATCCTCACCGCCGCGGCCGGGGGTGAGGCCGCTTGGCCGCTGCTGGCCGAGCTGGGTCACGCCTTGGCGGACGGATGCCGAACCGGCGACGGCCGCGTGGTGGCGGCGATTCGATCGATCGAAGATTTGGGGGAGCGGCGCGTGCTCAGCTATTGCCTGAGCGAGTTGCGCGAGCGGGCTCCTGAGCAGAGCGCCTCGTCTGCCACTCGCATCGTCGTCGACTCTTCGCCGGAAGCGGAAGCCCTGGTGCGGGCGATCGAGGCCCTCGCCGGTGAGGAGACCTGGCCGGAGCGCTGTGCGGCCGCGCTGCGCGCCGCAAGCTGCGATCTTCCATGGGGCCTGGCGGCGTGGACCGGAAACGGCTCGTGGCAGGTTGCTCGCGGCAGCGCGGTGCGCGAGCTGCCGGCCGATGGCTTGGCGCGCTGCCTCGGCGAACCCGGCCCGCACGATCTGCTAGCGAGCCCCACCCTGCGACGCCACCCTGAGCGAGCCCTGTTGAGCCTCGCGGAGGCGTTCACCGCGGAGAGTGGTTCAAGTCTGCTGATCATCGCCCGGGGCGACGACCGGCCCCCCTGGTCGGCCTCCCAACTCGGGCTCGCGCGCCAACTGGCCCGCGTTTTCGGGAGCAGCGATAGGGTCGGGTCGGCTCGATCGCTGCGAAGCGGGGCGCCGGGCACGGCCGATCTGACCGTACAGATCGTGGGGGAGTGCGCCGCCATGCGAGAGCTCCGGGCGACGCTGGCGCGAATCGCTCTGACAAACGTGACGGTGCGGGTGACCGGGGAGACCGGAACCGGGAAAGAGCTCGTGGCGAGGGCCGTGCACGACTTCTCTCCCCGGGCAAAGCGGAGGTTCGTCCCCTTCAACTCGGCGGCGGTGCAGGATGAGCTATTCGAGTCTGAGCTGTACGGTCACGTCAAGGGCGCGTTCACCGGCGCGGTCGCGGATCGCGACGGTCGGGTCCAGGCCGCCGAGGGCGGAACGCTCTTCATCGATGAGGTCGCCGACCTGAGCCCGCGCGCGCAAGCGAAGCTGCTGCGCTTCCTCGAGAGCAGCGAGTATGTACGCGTTGGAGAGGTTCGAGTCCACCACGCCGACGTCCGTATCGTGGTCGCCACAAACGCCGATCTGGAGCGACGCGTGACTGAGGGCCGCTTCCGCGAAGACCTGCTCTACCGGATGAAAGAACCCGAGGTGAGGCTGCCGCCACTCCGCGAGCGCGGCGACGATCTGCTCGATCTGGCGGGTCATTTCCTGACCGAAGCTGGGGTGGCCGCCAAGCGTCCGCGCCAGCGACTATCGCCTTCGGTCGTCGGCCTGCTTCGCGCCTCTCCTTGGCCGGGCAACGTCCGGGAACTTCGCTCGGCGCTCCTATCTGCCGCGGCGCTGGCTGGCCCGGATCCCCTGGAGACCCGGCATTTCCACGACCGGTTTCACCAGGTCCGCCCGGTCGCGAGTCGACGTCGCGAGCTTCGGGCTTCCCGCGAGCGCGAGGAGATCCAGCGCTCGCTGCGAGCGACGAATGGCAACTGCACCCAGGCCGCCGCGATGCTCGGAGTCACCCGTCAGTGGTTCTATCGGATGCGACAAAGGAACGGCCTGATCCATCGGGAGGAGCCAGCCTGAAGGAAACCGCGGTGCTATGCTGCCCGCCGTGTCAGGAGGCTCCGCCGAGCGTCTGAGCACCTGGCAGAGCGTGCGTGCCGTCGCTGGGAGCTGGCGGCTTCTTGCCGTCGTGCTCCTTTCCTTCTCTTCGGGCCTGCCGCTCGGGCTCGTGTGGATCGCCATCCCCGCCTGGATGGCGCGGGTCGGCGTCGACATCAAGGTCATCGGCCTCTTCACGCTGGCCCAGGCCCCGTGGAGCTTCAAGTTTCTCTGGTCGCCGCTCATGGACCGGTATGCGCCGGGACCTCTCGGCCGCAAGCGCGGTTGGATCCTGCTCGCGCAGCTGGCGCTCGCGGTGCTGGGCCTGGCGCTCGCCGGTGTCGCCGACGAGCCGGACGTCGCGTTCGTCGTGGGCGCTCTGGCCCTGGCGATCGGGCTCGCCGCGGCGACCCAGGACATCGCCATCGACGCCTACGCGGTCGAGGCACTGCGCAAGGAAGAGCACGGGATGGCGGTCGGGGCGAGGGTGGCGTTCTATCGCCTCGCCATGCAGCTGTCCGGAAGCGTGGCGATCACGCTTTCGAGTGCCAGCTTCGACGTTCCCATTCCAGGGTTCGGTGCGTGGCACTACGAAGGATCGTGGGCGCTCGTCAACCTGCTGCTGGCAGCGGCCTACCTGCCTTCGGCGCTCGTCACCTGGCGGGCTCCCGAGCCCGAGTCGCTGCCGCCGCCCCCGCGCACGTTGAAGGACGCGGTGTTCGGACCCTTCGTCGGCCTGCTCGGACAGCACCGCGCGATCGAGATTCTCTCCTTCGTGGTGTTGTTCAAGCTGAGCGACAACCTCACACAGGCGCTGCTGCGGCCGTTCTTCGTTCAGATGGGCTTCAACGACTTCGACGTCGGCATCGGGCCCGGAATAGTGGGCAACGTTGGCATCCTCGCGGGAACGCTGCTCGGAGGCCTGCTGACCGGCTGGGTGGGCCTGGGCCGCGCGCTCTGGATCACTGGAATCCTGCAGATCTTCTCCAACCTGGGCTACGCCGTCGTGGCGCATCTCGGCGCGAACCGGATCGCGTTGTACTCGGCCCAGGCATTCGAGTTCTCGATGAGTGGGTTGGGGACCGGGGCGTTCAGCGTCCTGCTTCTGCGCCTCACGCAGAAGCGTTTTTCCGCTACTCAATACGCTCTCTTGTCGAGCCTCTTCGCGATACCGCGGATCCTGGCCGGCCCGCCAACCGGGCTCCTGGTCGACGCGATCGGGTGGCGGGATTTCTTCATCCTCACCCTCGTCGCTGGCATACCCGGCATGATCATGTTGCATCGATTCGTACCGTGGGGAACCAGGGAGCCGACCTTCCACGTCGCCGTAGAGCGCGGCGGCGACACGCTCACGCCTCGGGCCGTGTTGGTCCGGTCCGCGCTCGGCGCGGCGGCCGCGATGCTCGTGTGCTGGTTGTCGCTCGCGGCTCTCGCAGCGATGCGCCTGGCCCGAGCGGGAGAGCCGGTCGATCTCGCAGCGTGGCTGCTGGCCCAACTCGCGCCCGTGGGACTGGCGGGGTGGATCACCTTGGCCGGGATCGGCGTGATGAGCGCCTCTGTCGGGCTCGGCGTGGCCGCGGCTCTGGTGGCGCGCCACGGCCTTCCGCGCCGTTCCGGTTAGCTGATCGAACGCAGCGCTTCTAGCACTTCTTCGACCGACGTCGCAGCGATCTCGCCTGTCGCGCCGCGTAGCACCCGGATCTGATCGCCGGCGGGTCGCCAGACGGCCGGGTCGGTCGGGCCGAAGAGAACCACGCTCGGCGTGCCCGCGGCCGCGGCGAGGTGGCTGACGCCGGAGTCGTTGCCCAGGTACGCCGTCGCACGGTGGAGCAGCGCCAGGACCACTCCGAGCGGAAGATCGTCGGCTACGACTGAAGGCGGGTCAGGCGGAGGCGCAAGCTCCTTCTCTGCGGGTCCCTCGAGCCACAGACAGGCCGAGCCCCATTCCGCCGCGACGCGTGCGAAGCGTTCGAAAGGCCAGGTCTTCGAACGCGATCCGGCGCCCGGATGAATCGCCACGAAGCGGGGGGGCAGTTGATCCAGTAGCGGTTGGGCCGACACACGCTCTCGCTCGGTGGGCTCCAGCCGGCCGGGCCTCGCGGTCGCGGTGAGACCGACTCTCGGCCCAGCCGCGGCGTACCAGTCGCTGGCGTGCGAGCCAACGGGCGTCGGGTCGACGAGGGTGTGGCGAATCGCGGCCCGCTCGAGCGAAGCTGCCAGCTCGGGCGAACGCGAGATCGCGATACAGACGTCGCAGTCCCTCGCGAAGGGTGGCAGCTCGGCGTCACCGAAGAGGGCGGCGACGGCGACGTCGTCCCAGGGCAGGAGCCGCTCGACCTCGGGAGGCCGTCTCGTCGCGAGGAGTGACCCGCTTGCGCCAGGAGCGACGAGAGTGATCTCGCCTCCGGAGGCGCGCAGGCGAGCGATCAGCGGCCGGAGCAGCAAGATATCCCCGAGGGCCCCCGCCCGCAGGACGAGAACCCGGTCGGCGCTAGTGGTCAGGGGGAAGCTGGCAGATCGAGAAGGGCGGTGGCGACGTTGCCGAGCCGGTCGGCGGCTCGGACGATCAGGAGCCGCGCGGGCTGGTCGCCGCCGTTGCGCAGATCGATCGTGTAGGACTCCGTATTCGAGTCCTCGATGCCGTCGTCGGCCTGCGCCACCTGCCAGGTGCCTCTGTCGAGCGAATATTCCAGGCCCCGCAGCAGGCCGTCGTCGGCCGCACTGGCGCGAGCCGTCGCGGCGTCGGCGAGCGTCAGAGTGACCGTCGGCGGGGTGTTGTCGATTTCGAAGCTCTGGCTCTCCTGGTGACCCGTGAGCGCACGCGACGCGGGGTTGTCGGCTCGGTCGCTGGCGACGATCCTCAGCACGTAGCGGCCGTCGGGCAGCGTCGCGGTGTCGAAGGCGATGGCCGTTTCGGTGAGGCCCGCTCGCAGCGTCTTCGACTCGCCGCCCACGGTTCTGTAGAAGACGTCGTAGCTGAGCGAATCCCCGTCGGGATCGTGGACGGCCCAGGTCACCGTCCTCATACCGCGCTGGAACAGGGGCTGGGAGAAGGAAGCCTCGACGCCGATCGACTGGGGTGGGGGAGTCGGCTCGAGCCGCAGCGGCCCGCGATCCGGCAGTCCGAGAACCTCGCCGTCGATCGGAGTCAGGCTCGTCTTCCGATACGCCCGGCCGGGCGGGTGAACGACGACCGCGCTGACGTTCGGCGAGCGGTTGCGCGGCAGGTAGGCAGTGCGAACCGACGAGAGGACGGGCGCCGCCGGCTCGCTGCTCGAGAGCGACACATCGAGCTGCAGAAACCGCGCCTCCCGGCTCTGAACCGGCGCGCCCGCGTTGTCCTCGGCGGTTGCAGACCAGTCGGACCAGGTGGCATCCGGCGTCGCCGTGTTGCCACTCCGGGTACGGATGCTCACCTGCTCGGCCTGGGCCTGACCCGTCCAGCTCAGTCGACCCCATCGCGACGAGACCTCGGCGTCGTGGACCGCCGACACCCAGCGACCCTCGTCGACAGGCGAATCGCCGAGCTCGTGGACGCGCCCAGGGTTGGACGTGGCGAGCGACAGCCCTTCTCGACTCTTGAACAGCGCCGTCACCTGGCCGCCCGAGAACGAGGCCTCCATCGTCCACCGGTCGCGACCGCGGACGCGGTACAGCAGTCCGCGGTTGCCGGTTCCGACGAGCACGGTGTTCCCATCCGCGGCGAGGGCGTGTGGGGTATCTCGGGTGGACGTCCAGACCTGATCGATCTCGCCGGCGTCCCCCAACCGGATCACGCTGCCCTGAAGCTGCGCGTTGGCGGCCGCCGGGGAGGCCACCGGCGTCGAAACAACGGGGGTCACTGTGACAGTCGGGGACGCCGGGCTCGTCGTGGCGACGGCGGTCGCGGTCGTCTCGCCGGTGTCGGTTCCGACGAGCGCTGCGAACAACCCGCCGTCGGCCGCCACCGCCAACGCTTTGACCTCGCGATAGTCGGAGTCGTAGACGGCGAACGCGGCATTCTCGGAGTCGATGCGGTACACGATGCCCCGTGGCGAGGAGCCGGCGTAGAGGTTGCCGCCACGGCCGAGCACCAGCGCGGTGAGGTGCTCGTCTGGGCTGGTGAAGAACACCTCGCCGCTGCCATCGCGATCGACGCGGTGCAGTTGACCGCTCGCACCCGTGGCGACGATGAGGTGGCCGTCCGACTCGAAGGCCAACGCCCAGATGTAGCGGTCCGAGGGATCGTAGAACGTCTCGACATTGCCTGCGGAATCGATGGCGTAGACACGCCCGCCGGGAGACGTGCCCGCATACAGGCGGCCATCGGGTCCGACCGCGAGGGCGTGGACCTCGAGCTCGGGTGTGTCGTAGTAGAGCGCGCCGATGCCACCGACGACCCGGAAGATCTTCCCCTCATTGCCGGTTCCGAGATACAACGCACCGTCAGGGTCTCGCGCCACGGCCCATACGTTGGCCGCCTCCGGGTCGTAGACGACGCGAGTGTCGGCGGCGAGGCGCAGTCGACCCTCGGAATCGATCGCGACTCCCCGACTCTCTCCGGCCAACAGATGGTCGGCGGTTTCCAGCGTCCAGAATCGGGTGCGCGTGGCCTCCACCGAAGCAGAGAGGACCACGACGAGCAGCACCAGCGCCGGCCGCCCGGAAGGTCCCGGGATCCGCTTCAACGCTCGATCTCGAGCGAGAGGAGTCGAGAGCCGCGCAGCGCGTGGGTGGTGGCGACCTCGCCGCTCCACGCCGAAGCCGTCTGGACGGGGACGACCTGCCCGCTCTGATCCGGACCCTGCAGCACCCGCAGGATCGACGGCGGCAGTCCCGGCATGTACTCGCCCGACACGACCGCCCCGACCTGATGGCGATAGAGGCGTGCGTAGAGGTGGTTCTGCTTGCGGATGCTGTTGATGGCGCGGACGAGCTGATCGAGGTCTTTCGGGATGAACTCCGAGCCGAGCTCCTGCTCTTCGTTCTGATTGATGGTAGCCGCGTCACCGACCAACAGCTGGTAGGTGCCCGGGGGTGCGGTCGCGGGGATCGTGACCTGCATCTCGTGGGTTTCCATAGTGCCGCGGTAAGTCCGCAGCTGGACGCTCAGCCGCTGGCTGGAGCCGGGCTGCAAGGGGCCGCTCCTGTCGAGCCAGGCCCGGACGACGGTCGCGGCCTGGACGGTCTCCTCCGACTCGATAGAGACGGAGAGCTTGTCGATCGTGACGGATTCGAGCTCGTTGGCCATCAAGAACGTCAGCGGCGCCGCGACCAGAAGCGCTGAACGCAGCGCGGGTTGCTGCTGCGTATAGAGGTCCCGCATACGGACCGCCGAACGACCGGCGATCTCGATGCGAGCATCCACCTTCATGGTCGACGTCCCGAACGCCCGCTCGTTCGACTGCAGCACGGAGAAGAGGGATATGTACGTGAGTAGCGGGCTGAACAGCTCGTCTTCGACGATGCGAAACGCGTAGTCTCGGGATTGGCCGCGGCTCGTCTTCAACTTCACCTCGACAGGGATCATGCGGGGCGTCTCGCCGAGGCGACCGGCGATCGCAGTCACGCGATCCTGGACGATGGTTCCGACGGGATCGGTCGCGCTGGAGATCTTCCACGATTGGTAGAGGCTGGGGAAGACCGAGTAGACGTACGCCTTCTTCATCGGGAACTGCGTCGGCCCCAGGTTGTAGAAAGGATGCCCGAAGGCGTACACCATGTCGCCGTCGATGTGGGTCACGGTGCCGGTGACGGACAGGTCGAGGTCGCCCTCCACGAGTGAGACTCCAACCGGGCTGCCGGGTGCGAGGTCCGGAAGGTCCGGCAAGCTCGCCCGCGCCGGGGCGCTGCCCATGACGGGCACCAGCCCGCGCTCGGCGAACAGGCTCCGAGCCGCTTCGAACGCGCTTGGGTCGAAGCCGCTGAAGATCAGTGGGAGCGACAGCGGGCGAAGCGACTGGGCGTCCACGCCGGCGATCTCGGTTTCGCCCGCGAGGCGAAGCGACGGCGCGCGCAGGGCCGTCAGCGCCGCGTCGATCGCGCCCATCAGGTCTTCTGGGCGCAGTGGTCCGGCCCGCTCGTGGCGGACGCTGACGCGTGCGGCCGCAGGCCGCGGCGTGTCGATCTCCGTGGCCGCGACCATCTCACCGAACGGGGTGATCCCGGCGATCGCTTCTTTGGCGAAGGGAAAGCCCAGAGCCACCGCGCCGAGCAGGCGACCGTCGATGTAGACAGGGCTTCCGCTCATCCCGGCGATGACGCCCGTGTGCTCGAGCGGGCCGCCCGTGAGCCTGGCGAGCACCACGCTCTGCTTCGGGCCGTTGTCGATGACCCCGATGATCTCGACGTCGAACTCCTCGACCCGAGAGCCCTCGAAGACCGTGCGGCCAACGCCCCGCTGGCCGGGGCGCACGTCCCCCACGGGAAAGACCTGCGCCGACGCATTCGCGGCGAACCAGACGAAACACACCGCGCCGAACCAAGATCGCATCACTTACCTGTAGGAGGCCACGCTGCACCCGAGTGGCGAGCGCTCCGGTCGAGCCGTGTTGGACCGCAAAGATTGTAGGTGCGCCCCGAGGTGGGAGCAATCGGCGCTGCCTTGACCCCGGAAGGGAGGCGTCGCTAACATCCGTCGCTCGGAAGCATGAGCGCCACCAGCATCACTGAGACACAGAGACGATCGGCCCTGCCGGCCTGCCTACTGGCCTGGTTGGTGCCGGGGGCCGGTCACCTCTACCTCGGTCGGACCTCCCGCGGATTGCTGTTCATGGGTCTGATCGGCACGATGTTCATCCTGGGTGTGGCGATGGATGCGCGCCTGCAGTTCTACATGGGGCTGGAGGATCCGCTGGCCTTCTTCCGCAGTGCGGCGCAGATCGCGATCGGTCTCCCCTATGTGATCGCACGGAGCATCGGCTTCGGCCCGGGTGATGTGCGGTCGGTGGTCCACGAGTACGGGAACACGCTTACCGAGGTCGGCGGCTTGCTCAACATCCTGATCATCCTCGATGCCTTCGACGTCGCCAACGGGCGCCGGGCCTGAGATCCATCGAGATGCTGAACAGCCACCTCTTCAACCTGCTTCTGTTCTCGGGGCTCGTGTCGACCGTTTTCGCCCTGCTGTTGCCCGACGACCTGCGCTCGCGCCTGCGCTTCGGTCTCCTCACCTTCGGCGCCTTCGTCGGCTCCGCGATCGTGGTCGGCTGGCTGATGTACCCGATTCCCTCCTAAAATGGCTGCCGATCAACGGCGGCCACAGAGACACAGAGGCACAGAGAGAACGGCTGGCGCCGATCCCTCGCTATCCTGATCGAGGGCGGCCTCAGCAGCCCACGGCGAACTCCGGGTGCGGCGGACGATCAACGGCAGCCACGGAGACACAGAGACACGGAGAACGGCGAGCGCCGGGTCGCCGGGGCCAATAGGATCGTCGCTGATCGGGATCCCGAACGATCGGAGCCCAGCCGTTCTCCGTTTGGGATGGCCGAGGATCGGAGCGAGCCGTTCCTCCGTGCGTTCTCTGTGGCTCCGTTCCTTTTTGGCCAACCCGATCGTCAATCCGGCCCAGTGGGGAGCGACTACTGCGTGGGCGGATTCAGCCAGCGGGGGTTCTGGAGTGTCGCGCCGGCGGGCCTCGTGACGATGACGCGGCGGTTCGTCCCATCCTGGTCGACCGCGACGATCTTCGTCGTGTCGGCCGCGACGTCGGTCTCGACGAACAGGATGCCGTCCTCGCCCCAATCCGGCGCTCCCCGGTACTGTGGCCCCGAGGCCACGACCTGGAAGTCCTGGGCAGTGGTGGTGGTGATCGTCAGGATGTCCCACGTGCCGAGCCCGCCGTTCCCCGTGCTGGTGAGGCGGCGAAAGGCGACCTGCAGTCCCGTGGGTGAGAAGACGGGATCGGCGTCGGAGCCGACGACATACAGAGTCCCTTCGAGCGGCTCGCTGCCAGGCCCGCCCGTGGTGAGCTGGGCCTGACGTGTCGAGGACTGGAAGAGCCAGATCTGGCCCTTGGGGTCTTCGGTGGGGGTGATTCGTTCGTATACAGCGGTCCCCCCGTCGGGGCTGAGCCGCGGGCGCCGCTCGCGCGTCAGCGAGCTGCTCGTGAGGTTTTCATTGTTGCGCCCGGTCGGATCGACGCGATACAGATCGTCGTCTTCCAGGTCAATCGGAATGACGTCCTGCCCGCTGTAGATGATGAGCCCCCCGTTCGATGACCAGTCGTAGCCGGTCACGCGCGCCGGCGCCGGCACGATCGGGCTCGCCACGCCCAGCTCGGTGTCGAGGACGACGAGCGAGGTGCCGTCGGTTTCGTCGAGGACACCGTCGCCGTTGCCGTCTTCGATGCGCCTGAACGCCATCCGGATGCCGTCCGGTGCGCGCAGTCCCTCGAGCGTGGCGCACAGCCGCGTGTCGTTGCAGAAAGTGAGCTGGCCGAGGCCCTCTCCATCCTTTTCGACCTCGAAGACCTCGAGAGGCGATTCACCGCCCGTATGGAGGTTCGTCGAGAACAGCAGATCGGAGGTATCGCTGACCTCGATCGGCTCGAAGATGAAATCGAATGGGTTGGACGCTTCGTTGTTGCAGGCGGGAAGAGCGGCCGCCAGGACCACCGGCCAAACCAGCCGTCGCTTCATCGCTTCCTTTCCCAATCCGCGCCAGCGAGCACCCGCCCTGCGCGTCTCCTCACGGTATTCTGGGCCGTAGGGGCCGTCAAGGGATGGTATTATGGCTGTCCCTTCGTCACTGCTCCGCCCGGAGCGCTCTCGAGGAGTTCATGTCCGAAGACGTCCTGATTCTCCAGGGTGCCCGCACGGCCATGGCCGAGTACGTGGGCGCGTTCAAGGACACATCCGCTCTCGAGCTGGGCGCCCACGCGGCCCGCGCCGCGATGGAACGGGCAGGTGTCGAGCCCGGCGCAGTCGACCACGTCGTGATGGGCAATGCGCTCCAGACTTCGGGCGACGCGATCTACGGGGCGCGCCACGTCGCGCTCCAGGCAGGAGTGCCCATCGAGACTCCGGCGATGACGCTGAACAGGATCTGCGGTTCAGGCATCCAGTCCGTGGTGACGGCCGCGCAGATGATTCAGCTCGGCGAGGCGGGCGTCGCGATTGCCGGCGGCATGGAGAACATGACTCAGGCTCCGCACGTCGTTCGCGGCGCACGGGCGGGCTTCCGTCTTGGTCAAGGAGAGCTCGAGGACTCGCTCATGGTCGCGCTGCTCGACACCCACTGCGGCCTGTACATGGCTCAGACCTCCGACAGGCTGGCCCGCGAGAAGGGCATCGGGCGCGCCCAGATGGACGAGTACGCGCTGCTGAGCCAGCAACGAGCCGCCCGGGCGATCGAAGCCTGCCGATTGTCGGAGGAGATCGTGCCGGTCGAGGTGAAGAAGGGAAGGAAGACCGTCACGGTCGACAAGGACGACCACCCTCGACCCGAGACGACCCTGGAGGATCTCGCGGCCCTCAAGCCGGCCTTTGGCAAGGACGGGAGCGTTACGGCGGGCAACGCCAGCGGCATCGTGGACGGCGCCGCAGCCCTCATCGTCGCGAGCCGCACAGAAGCCAACAAGCGCGACCTCGGGGCGCTCGCCAGGATCGTCTCGTGGGGCATCGCGGGCGTCCCGCCCGAGATCATGGGCATCGGCCCGGTGCCGGCCTCGCGCATCGCGCTCGAGCGCGCAGGGCTCGAGGTGGGTGACCTGGACCTCGTCGAGGTCAACGAGGCGTTCGCGGGGCAGTACCTCGCCGTCGAGCGAGAACTGGGTCTCGAGCGCGAGAAGACGAACGTCAACGGCGGAGCGATCGCCTTGGGACATCCGCTCGGCGCCACCGGTACGAGGCTGTTGCTGACGCTCGCACTCGAGCTGCGCCACCGCGAAGGGCGCTACGGCCTCGCCACCGCGTGCATCGGCGGCGGGCAGGGGATTGCGATGATCATCGAGCGCGCGGCTTGAACGAGGCCAGCGTCAGCACGAAGTCTGCGGAGGCAGTCGGCGCATGAACTACCAGAACCTATCGGTCGCAACCAGCGATGGAACAGCCGTCGTCACCATCGACCGCCCCGAGAAGCTCAACGCCCTGAACGACCAGACCCTCGACGAGCTCGAGGCCGTCTTCGCTGCGATCGGCACGGATCGCGACGTCGCCGGAGTCATCCTCAGGGGTGCGGGCAGCGAGGCGTTCGTGGCGGGCGCGGATATCGAGGAGCTGTCTCGTCAGAGCCCCATCGACGGCAAGGAACGGGCGCGGCGCGGGCAGAAGGTGTTCGCCCGGATCGAGGAGCTGGGCAAGCCCGTCATAGCAGCGGTCAACGGTTTTGCGCTGGGCGGTGGCTGCGAGCTGGCTCTCGCGTGCCACCTTCGCGTCGCCGCCGAGGGCGCGCGCTTCGGCACTCCCGAGGTGAAGCTCGGGCTGATGTGCGGCTACGCGGGCACGCAGCGTCTGCCGCGCCTCGTCGGGCGCGGTCGCGCCCTCGAGCTGCTGCTCACGGGCGAGATGATCGGAGCCGAGGAGGCGCACCGCATCGGGCTCGTCAACAGAGTCGTGCCCGCGGCCGAGCTGCTGGATGCGTGCCGGGAGCTGTTGGGGAAGATCCTGGCCAACGGACCGATCGCGCTGCGCATGACCCTCGACGCCGTCAACCGCGGCAGCGAGATGCCGCTGACCGAAGCGCAGTACCTCGAGGCGTCGCTGTTCGGCCTGCTCTGCGCGACCCAGGACATGAAGGAAGGCACCGCCGCGTTTCTCGAGAAGCGCGCGCCGAAGTTCGAAGGACGATAGCGGCCCGCAGCCGCGTCCTGGTGTCCGACACGATCAAGAGCGCTGGCTCCGGCCGACCCCGGGGAGACGGCCGCAAAGTGGCGCTGCTCCGCTCGCGCTTCAACCTGAAGGTCGTCGAGGGATTGAGCGAGGCGGCAAGGAGCGAGTTGCTCGCTTGCGGTGTCAGCGAGGGCGATATCCACGTGTTTGAGGTGCCAGGCGCTTTCGAGCTGCCCCTGGCGGCGCAGGAAGCCGCCCGGACCGCCCGCTTCGCCGCCATCGTGGCTCTCGGTGCCGTGATCCGGGGCGAGACGGATCATTACGAGTACATCGCACGCGCCGTGACGCAGGGTCTCGAAGCCGCCGCCCGCGAGACCGCCGTGCCGATCGGCTTCGGCGTGTTGACCGTCGCTCGCGCCGAGCAGGCGCTCGAGCGCTCTCGGCCCGGACCGGACAACAAAGGAGCCGAGGCGGCGCGGGCCGCGCTCGCTCTCGCGGAGACGCTGGACGCCATCCGCGGCGGCTAGTTGGTTGAGCAATGGGAAGGCGAACCAAGGCGCGTGAGTGCGCGCTTCAGATGCTGTATCAGAGCGAGATCGGCAAGCGTGGGATCGAGACAGTTGCCCGCGCCTTCTGGCGGGTCCGGACGGCGACCCCGGAGACCCGGGAGGCGGCCGAGCGGCTGGCGTGCGGTGCGTCCCGCGAGATCGGAGCAATCGACGAAGAGATCGAGGACGCGTCGCAGAATTGGCGCCTCGAGCGCCTCGCCGCCGTGGACCGCAACGTGCTGCGACTCGCCGCCTACGAGCTGATGCACGAGCCACGGGTGCCGACCGCCGTGGTGATCGACGAGGCGGTGGAGATCGCGAAGCGCTTTGGGGCGGAAGCATCTCCTGGCTTCGTGAACGGTGTGCTCGACGCAGTGGCGCGCAAGGTCCGCGGCACGGGTCGCGAAAACGGCGAAAAGGGATGAGCGAGCCAGAGGAGAAACGACCGGTGCCGGGTTGGCCCGACGAGTCCGCGGTGCGGCTCGAAAAGGCGAACGCACTTCGCGAGCGCGGCGTCGATCCGTATCCCAACGGGTTCGACCGCTCGCACCGCCTGGGCGAGATCGTGGACGCGTACGCGGAGAAGAGCATCGAAGAGCTGGAGGAGATGGCGGTTCCAGTCCGCGTCGCGGCCCGAATCATCACGAAGCGTGGGCACGGCAAGACCGCGTTCGCAACCCTTTCGGATGGAGAGGCGCGGCTCCAGATCTACGTTCGACGCGATGTCGTCGGCGACGAGGCGTACGAGATCTTCGGTCTCCTCGACCTGGGCGATACGGTCGGCGTCGTCGGTACTGTGATGCGGACGCGCAAAGGCGAGCTGTCGGTTCAGGTTCAGGAGGTGTTCGTTCTCTCCAAGGCGCTGCTGCCGCCCCCGGAGAAGTGGAGCGGCCTGCAGGACGTCGAGATCCGCTACCGCCAGCGCTACGTGGACCTGCAGGTGAATCCGGAGGTCCGCGAGACCTTCGTCGCGCGCAGCCGCATGATCGCCCGGGTGCGCCGCTTCCTCGACGAGCGCGGCTACATCGAGGTGGAGACCCCGATGATGCAGCCCGTCGCCGGCGGCGCCGTGGCTCGGCCTTTCGTAACTCACCACAACGCGCTCGGCCTCGATCTGTTCCTGCGAATCGCGCCGGAGCTCTACCTCAAGCGATTGGTCGTCGGCGGGCTCGAACGCGTTTACGAGATCAACCGCAACTTCCGCAACGAGGGAATCTCGGTGCAGCACAACCCCGAGTTCACGATGCTCGAGTTCTACACCGCCTACTTCGACTACCGCGACGTGATGGAGATGACCGAACAGCTCGTCGCGGACGCCGCGCGAGTCGTCGACCGGCCGATGGAGTATCAGAAGCGACCGATCTCGTTCGAGCCGCCGTTCCCCCGCGTCCCGATGAAGGACGCGGTGCTCGAGGCCGCGGATCGTTACTCTCTGGCGCTCCAGAGCGAGACGCTGGACGATGCCGACGCGCTCGCGGCGTGGTGCTCTGCGGAGCACAGCCTGGACGGCGGCGCCGAGCTCGGTGGACCCGAGTACGCCGCTCTGAATCACGGCAAGCGCCTGATGCGGCTCTTCGAGGAGCTCGTCGAGCCGGGTCTGTGGGAGCCGACTTTCATCATCGATCACCCCGTCGAGGTGTCGCCCCTCTCGAAGCGGCGCAGCGACGATCCTCCACTGACGGAGCGCTTCGAGTTGTTCGCGGCGGGCATGGAGCTGGCGAACGGCTTTTCCGAGCTGAACGATCCGCTCGAGCAGCGCGACCGCTTCCTCGAGCAGCTCGGCGAGCGCGAGAAGGGTGACGACGAAGCGCACCGCATGGATGATGACTACATTCGGGCCCTCGGTCACGGCCTCCCGCCCACCGGCGGGTGCGGCGTGGGAATCGATCGCCTCGCGATGATCCTCACGGACTCGGCCTCGATTCGCGACGTGATCCTGTTCCCGCAGCTCCGCCCCGCGGAAGGCCGCAGCAAGCAGGATCAGGACGAGGAGTGATCGACGATCATGTTGGCCACGGAGACACAGAGCCACGGAGAACGACGGCTCCAATCAGTCGGGATCCCGGTCCTGGGCGTTTCTTATTTGCCACCGAGGCGCGGAGCCACCGAGAGACGGCTCCTCGTCATCCTGAGCGAGTTCAGCGAACCACGCGACCGAAGGATCCGCCAGCCCCTCTCCGTCGAAACCACCGATCTCCTTCCATGACGCATCTGGACGAGGAGCGGGCGGATTCTTCGTTCCAAGCAGAGACGATCGGTCTCTCAGAATGACGTTTCCTCCGCCGTTTGCCAGAGCGAAGGGTGTCCGGAGCGGGCGCCTCTTGATGAATGTGATTCGCGCGGTGCCGAACCACGGCTCGGCAGCGCGCGTCAGCGTGAAGCCCGCGTAGGACACCCGTGAGCGTCCCCTTCGAGCTGCGCATCGCGCTCCGCTACCTCGTCGCCCGGCGCAAGCAGGCGTTCATCTCGGTCATCACCTTCATCTCGATGCTCGGCGTCACGGTAGGTGTGATGGCGCTGATGATCTCGCTCGGTCTGATGACCGGCCTGCAGCGGGAGATCCGCTCCAAGATTCTCGGCGCGACGGCTCACCTGCACGTGTTTCACGGCGGCGCGGCAGCGGTCGACGATTATCTCGACGTCGTGCGCGAGGTCCGCGACATTCCGGAGGTCGTGGGCTCGGCGCCGACCGTCTACACGAAGGCGATGATCAGCAGCACTTCGGCTTCCGCGTTCGCCACCGTCAAGGGTGTGCACCCGGACTTCGAACGATCCGTAACGGACCTGGCGAATCAGATCGCAATGGGCGACCTCGAGAATCTGAGCGAGGACGGCGCCGACGGGCTCTCGCCGATTCTGTTGGGTCGCGGAATGGCTCGTCAGCTCGCTGTGGGCGCCGGCGACGTCGTGCGGATCACTTCCCCGCGCGGCCGACTCTCGCCGTTGGGGATGTTGCCGCGAGTCACGCGGATGCGGGTGGCGGGGCTGGTCAAGAGCGGCTTGTACGAGTTCGACAATTCGTGGGCGTACGTGCCGTTCCGGACGGGGCAGCGACTGGCCGGGATCGGCGACGCCGCTACCCAGATCGAGGTGCGCGTCGCCGATATGTGGGATGTGCGTCGCAACGCGGGCGACATTCTCAACCGTCTCGGTGCCGGCTATCTGACGACAGACTGGATCGAGATGAACGGTCCGCTCTTCTCGGCCCTCTGGCTCGAGAAGACGGCGATCGCCATCACCATCGCGCTGATTGTCGCGGTGGCGTCCCTCAACATCGTCGCGACGTTGATTCTCATGGTGATGGACAAGCACCACGACATCGCCGTGCTCGTGTCGATGGGCGCCTCTCGAGCCACGATCACGCGAATCTTCATGTTGCAGGGGGTCGTGATCGGAGTCGTTGGAACGGGGGTGGGAGGATTGCTCGGCTGGGGAGCCTGCGAGCTGCTCGACGCCTATCAGCTGATCCAGGTGCCCGGGGACGTCTACCAGATCTCATACGTCCCGTTCATCTTGCTGCCAGGCGACGCGGCAATCGTGATCGCGGGAGCCTTGCTCACGTGCTTCGCCGCCACCATCTACCCCGCCCGCGGGGCGACGCGGCTCGATCCCGCGGAAGCGTTGCGTTCTGAGTAAGCAGGGGTCCGTGCCGGCACTCCGGGCCGAAGGGCTCGTCAAGGGCTATCTCACGCCGGCCGGCTACGTATCGGTATTGCGCGGCCTCGACGCGAGCGTGGGCATCGCGGACATGCTGGCGATCACAGGAGCCTCGGGGGTTGGGAAGTCGACTCTGCTGCACGTGTTGGGCACCCTGGACCCGCCCGAGAGGGGCCGCCTCGAGGTGGCGGGGAAGTCGGTTCTCGACCTGACCGAGGATCGCCTGCGCCAGTATCGCAACCAGACTCTCGGCTTCGTCTTCCAGGCCTACCACCTGCTGCCCGAGTTCTCGGCCCTGGAGAACGTGATGATGCCGGGGCTCATCGCCCGTCGACCCGAGAGCGAAGTACGGGGACGGTCGCGGACGCTGCTCGCCGATCTCGGCCTCGCGGACCGGGAAGAGCATCGGCCGGGTGCACTCTCTGGGGGCGAACAGCAGCGCGTGGCGGTGGCGCGGGCGCTCGTGCAGTCTCCGCAGATCCTGCTTGCCGACGAGCCCACCGGCAACCTCGACGAGGACACCGGGGCCCAGCTGATGGAGCTGCTCCGCAAGCTCAATCGTGAGCGGGGCATCACCGTCGTGATCGTCACGCACAGCAGCGCCGTCGCCGCTGCGTGTCATAGAGTCCTGCACCTCGAGGGGGGACGGCTCAAATCCCCCTCGAAAACATAGAGTTAGAGCGTAGGGCCTGGAATCGGGCGGCGCCCGAGTCTCGACTTAGCCCGGGGTGCTGGCTAGAATCGTTATCTTTAAGGGAAGACCGGCGTCGGGTGCAGGCGCGGTCCGGAGAGGCATGTTCGAACGCTATACCGAGCGCGCTCGGCGGGTGATCTTTTTCGCTCGCTACGAGGCCAGCCAGCTCGGCAGCAACTCGATCGAGACGGAGCACCTGCTTCTCGGGCTGATTCGGGAGGGGAAGGGCCTGACTTCGCGGCTCTTCACCAAGAGTCAGCTGTCGATGGACGGGATCCGCAAAGAGATCGAGGGGCGGGATGTCTACCGCGAGAAGGTGTCGACCTCCGTCGACATTCCGCTGTCCGACGAGTCGAAGCGAGTGCTGAGCTTCGCCTCGGAAGAAGCGGAGCGCATGCTCCACAACTACATCGGCACGGAGCACATCCTGCTCGGACTGATGCGCGAGGAAGGCAGCGTCGCCGCCACCCTGCTGCTCGAAAAGGGGATGCGCCTGGGAGCGACGCGCGAAGAGATCCTGCAACTGCTGAACGAGAAGGCGAACCTCGGCACGAAAGGGAAGGAGACCCCCCTCCTCTCGGAGTTCAGCCGCGATCTCACCGAGGCGGCCGCGCGGGCCCAGCTCGACCCGCTGGTGGGGCGGGACGACGAGCTGGAGCGGGTCATTCAGGTCCTGTGCCGCCGGACGCGCAACAACCCGGTTCTGATCGGCGAGCCGGGCGTCGGCAAGACCGCACTCGTGGAGGGCCTGGCCGAGAGGATCGTGCACGGGGACGTGCCGGTCTACCTGGCGGAGAAGCGCATCCTCGGCCTCGACATCTCGCTGATCGTGGCCGGTACCAAGTACCGGGGCCAGTTCGAGGAGCGCCTCAAGACGATCATGCGCGAGCTCACCGAGAGCCACAACATCGTCATCTTCATAGACGAGCTGCACACCCTCGTCGGCGCCGGCTCCGCCGAGGGGAGCCTCGATGCCGCAAACATCCTCAAGCCGGCCCTCTCTCGCGGCGAGATCCAGTGCATCGGCGCAACGACCCCGGGTGAGTACCGCAAGTACATCGAGAAGGACCGCTCGCTCGAGCGGCGCTTCCAGGCCGTCAAGGTCGCGTCGCCGAGCGAGGAAGAAGCGATCCAGATCCTGCGCGGCATCAAGGATCGCTACGAGAAGTTCCATCAGGTCAGCTACACGGACGAGTCGCTGGAGGCGGCGGTCTACCAGTCGTCCCGCTACATCACGGACCGTTTTCTCCCTGACAAGGCGATCGATCTGATCGACGAGGCCGGCAGCCGCGTGAAGCTCCGCGGCGCTCAGGCTGACGGGGACGCGCCCGAGTTCCAGCGCCGCATCCGGGTGGTCGTCGATCGCGCGGACGAGGTGACGCCGAGCGCGTTTGCCCGCGACGAGGACGCTGCGCAACGGGACAACCTGCAGATCGTTCGCGAGCACTGGGAGCTCGGCGCGGCGGGCGCGGAAGTGACCAAGCTGGACATCGACGAGGTCGTCTCCAAATGGACGGGGATACCGATCACCGCGATCAAGGAAGAAGAGTCCGAGAAGCTGTTGCGCATGGAGGAAGAGCTCCACAAGCGCATCGTTTCCCAAGACAGCGCGATCAGCGCGGTGGCCCGGGCGATCCGCCGTGCCCGCGCCGGTCTCAAGAGCCCGAACCGTCCGGTGGGCTCGTTCCTCTTCCTCGGACCGACCGGCGTCGGCAAGACCGAGGTGGCGCGGAGCCTCGCCGCGTTCTTGTTCGGCAGCGAGGCGAAGCTCGTGCGCTTCGACATGTCCGAGTACATGGAAAAGCACTCGGTTTCCAAGCTGATCGGCTCACCGCCCGGCTACGTCGGGCACGAAGAGGGCGGCCAGCTCACCGAAAGGGTGAAGCGAAATCCGTATTCCGTCGTCCTACTGGATGAGGTCGAGAAGGCTCACCCGGACGTGTTCAACGTCTTGCTCCAGGTGTTCGAGGACGGACACCTGAGCGACGGGCTCGGCAATACCATCGACTTCAAGAACGCCGTGATCATCATGACCTCCAACATCGGCGCGCGCTACATCGAGAAGAAACGGCGGATGGGATTCTCGTCGGGAGAGCCCGAAGAGACGGCGGACGCGGTGAGGGAGATGGTGACTGGCGAGGTCAAACGGACCTTCAACCCCGAGTTCATCAACCGGATCGACGAGATCATCATCTTCGACGCGCTCGGAGACGAAGATCTGGCGCGGATCGCACGGCTGCTCATCGAGCGATTGAACGAGAACCTGAAGGAGAAAAGCATCGCAGTAGGGATCGAGGACGAGGCCATCGAGTGGCTGCTCACTCAGACGCTGCAGGACCGGTCCTACGGCGCACGACCCCTGCGGCGGGCGATCCAGCGCTACATCGAAGACCCTCTTTCCGAGGCTTTCATGCGCGGAGATCTCGAGTCGGCGCCGCTTCTGATCGCGGCAAAGGATGGGGGCCTCTGGTATCGGCAGCAGGATCGCGAGGGACGCCTCTAGCTATGAACAAAAGCCTTCGGATCGTCAGCTTTTTCTTCGCGGCCAGCCTCGCTGCGGTTCCCGGCGCGTTTTCGCAGACGCTCTCGGTTCCGACTCCCGAAGCAGAGCCGCTCATCGTCGAGAAGATCGAGATTCGCGGCAACCGCTTCCTTCAAGTGGAGACGCTGCTCTTCTACGTTTCGACGAAACCGGGCGACCGCTTCGATGTGCTGCGGCTGCGGGACGACTTCCGTCGGCTCTGGGACACGGGCTTCCTGCGGAATCTCTTTGTGGACGTAGCCGACGGCCCTTCGGGCGGGGTCGTCGTGACGTTTGGAGTCGAGGAGCGGCGGCGCATCCAGATCGTCGATTTCCGCGGCAGCAAGAAGGTCAAGAACGACGACATCAACGAGAAGCTCAAGGAGCTGGACCTTCAGCTGCGCATCGACACCTTCTACGACCTCGGCAAGGCGCGCCGTATCGAGGAGGTCATCAAGCAGATGCTGCGCGAGAAGGGCCACCCCTTCGCCACCGTAGTCCACGATGCCAAGAACCTCGGGCCCGCGGGCAGCCAGGTGACCTTCGAAATCGAAGATGGGCCCAACGCACAGGTCAAGGAGATCAGCTTCGCCGGCAACGAGGTCTTCAGCGACGGCGAGCTGCGCGGAAACATGAAGGAGATCAAGCAGAAGGGCTTCTGGAACCTGACGTGGCTGAACGGCAAGACCAAGTACACCGAGGACAAGTGGTCCGAGGACCAGGAGAACATCCGCAACGCCTACCTGAAGAAAGGCTTTGTCGAGGCCAAGGTCGGCACGCCCAAGGTGACCTACTCCGACGGCAAGTCCGGGATATTCAAAAAGAAGCCGATCAAGTGGATGACGCTGGAGATCCCCGTCGAGGAGGGGGAGCAGTACCGAGTCGGTGAGATCGAGTTCGAAGGGTTGACGGTCTTCAAGGAGGAGTCGATCCGTCCGTACTTCAAGCTCAGGACGGGCGAGGTCTACAACGACGAGAAGCTGAACAAGGCCTACGAGAAGCTGCGAGACGTCTACGGCGCCTGGGGCTACTTCCAGTGGACGGGCTACACCGAGCGCAACCCCGACCCCGAGCGCAAGGTCGTCGACCTCGTGATCCACATGGAGGAGGACAAGCAGTACTTCGTCGGCAAGATCAACTTCACCGGGAACGACACAACGCGCGACAAGGTGGTCCGGCGCGAGGTGTATCTCAACGAGGGCGACATCTTCAACACCGAGCTGCTCAAGCAGTCGATCCGCCGCGTCAACCAGCTCGGCTATTTCAAGCCGATGGAAGGGGTCCCGCGCCTGACACCCAGCCGGGGCCAGGACGACAAGCTCGACGTGACGTTCCAGGTCGAGGAGCAGAACCGGAACCAGTTCACGTTCGGCGGCGGTGTGAGCGGTCTCGAGGGGACGTTCGTCAACGCGTCGTTCTCCACGACGAACTTCCTGGGGCACGGCGAGACGTTCCAGATCTCCGCCCAGACGGGACGCCGCACGAAGAACTACCAGTTCGCCATCACCGAGCCGTACTTCATGGATCGCCCGATCACGGCCGGCATCGATATCTTCCGGCGAAGGATCGAGTTCTTGACGAACGTCGGGCAGGGGCTGCAGGGGTATGTCGACGATCGCAAGGGGTTCCGCCTGATCAGCGGCATGCCCGTGACGCGGTGGAGCCGCCTGTTCGCGACCTACGCCTACGAGATTGTCAACATCGAGCTCACCGACCTGGAGGAGACGGATCCCTTCTTGCCCACCACCCCCGCGATCTCATCGGCGTTCTTGCAGGACGAGGGGAGGCGGGCGGAGAGTCGCATCTCACCGTCCATCTCGCTGAACACCACCGACAACCCGTTCCAGCCTCGTTCCGGAAAGAAGTACACGGCGACGCTGCCGATAGCCGGCGGTGTGCTCGGGGGAGATCTCAACTACCTGCGCCCGACGGTCGAGCTCGTCCACTACATCCCCCACACGTCGAGAACCGCCCTGGGCGTGCGAGCCGAGGTGGCGTGGCTGCGACCGTACGGGGACACGGGCGTGGTCGACCCCGAGACGGGGCGGAGCCTCCTGCCGTTCTACCTGCGCTTCTTTCTGGGCGGTGAGAACCAGCTGCGGGGCTACGTGCTCCGCAGCGTAGGGCCCCGGAATCCGGTGAGTGGGCAGCTGATCGGCGGGACGAAGTACTATCTCTTCAATGCCGAGTACTATATCGACATCATCGGACCTCTGCGGTTCCTGTTCTTCTTCGACGCGGGTCAAACCTTCCTCGAGGGCGACAACATGAACCTCAAGGAAGCCTTCATCTCAACCGGCGCCGAGGTCCGCTTCATCATGCCGGTGGTCAACGTGCCGTTCCGGTTGATCTACGCATTCAACCCGAAGCAGGACGGGCTCCACCCCGAAAAAACGTTCAAGTTCGCGGTGGGGACGACCTTCTAGATATTCAGAGACAAGGAGTAGCGAATGAGAAGTACGATCCTGGCGGCCCTGCTGTTCGTCTGCCCGGGCGTCGCCCTGGCCCAGGAGAGCGGGCTCGTGGCCCCCAAGCTGGCCATCATCGACATGCGCCGCCTGACCGCGGAGAGCGCCCTGGGCAAGACCTATGCCCTGAAGCTGGAGGCGCTGAACAAAGAGATCGAGGAGGCGCGCACCAAGAAGCAGCAGGACCTCCAGACGATCAACACCGGGCTGCAATCCCTTCAGGAAGAAGTGGCGAAGCAGCAGACCGTGCTCAGCGCGGATGCGCTCGAGAGGAAGCAGCGAGAGATTCGCCGCAAGGAGCGGGACCGCGACGCGTTCGTGGAGGACGGCCAGGCCGAGCTGCAGCGCCTGCAGGAGCGCGCTCAGCAGGAGGCCCAGGCCGTCAACAACGAGTTCCAGGTGAGGATCAAGCCCCACATCGACGCGGCCGCGGCCGAGCTGGGTGTGGATATCCTGCTCGACAGCCAGGTGACGATCTTCATGAAGGATTCGTTCGACATCACGGCCGCCGTGATCGCCAAGGCGGACGCAGCGAACGCCGCCGGCGGGCCCAGTGACTCGGGCGGACGCTAGCGACTCTCACGCAAGCTCGCCAGGGGCGTCGTGCCGTTGAGTACGGCGCCCATGCCCCGTCTGGCCCCGTGGAGGGGAACTAGCCTGAGCCCCGTCGACATCGGCTACCTGTCGAGACAGGTTCCCAGGCGCTACCCGTTCGTGCTCGTCGATCGCGTGATCGAGCACGATCCGGCTGGGCGCCTGGTGGCGATCAAGAACGTCACCGGCTCCGAGGAGTTCTTCCAGGGGCACTTCCCGGGCACGCCGGTGATGCCCGGTGTGCTCGTCATGGAGTGCCTGGCCCAGGCCGCGAGCATCTGGCTACTCGCCGAATCCGGTGAGTCGGTCGCAGCCGACGTGCGCCTGGTCGGCATCGACCGGGCAAAGTTCCGCTGCCCCGTCGTTCCCGGCGATCGGCTGAACCTCGAGATCCGGGTCGAACGCAGGCGGGGAACCCTGGTCCGGGCGTCGGGCCAGGTCACGGTGGCGAACCAGCGGGTGGCCGAAGGCCGCTTCCTGCTGTACGTCGGCGGGCCGCGAGACGTTCGCGTGCACCCGACGGCCCAGGTGCACCCGACCGCGGTGCTGGGCCTCGGCGTGCGGATCGGCCCCTACTCGGTGGTGGGGCCGGGCGTGGAGATCGGGGCTCGTACCGTGCTTCAGTCGCACGTCGTGGTCCAGGGGCCGACGGTCATCGGCGAGGACAACGATCTCTTTCCCTACGCGTCCATCGGCCTGGCGCCGCAAGACCTGAAGTACCGTGGCGAGGCCTCCCGGCTCGAGGTGGGAGACCGGAACAAATTCCGCGAGTTCGTCACGATCCATCGTGGCACCGAGGTTGGCGGCGGGGTGACGACGATCGGATCCGACAATCTCTTCATGGCGTACGTCCACATCGCCCACGACTGCCACGTCGGCAACCGGATCATCTTCGGTAACGCCGCTACGCTCGCCGGTCACATCGAGGTGGCGGACTGGGCGAACGTCGGCGCCTTCTCGGGCGTGCACCAGTTCTGCCGTGTCGGCGAGCACGCCTTTCTCGGTGGCTCGAGCGTCGCCACGAAGGACGTGCTGCCCTACTCGATGACGGTCGGCAATCGGGCCTGCATCTACGGCGTCAATCGCGTGGGTCTCACGCGTCGGGGCTTCACGGAGGAGCGGATACACACGATCCGATCGGCCTTCAGGGTCCTGCTCCAGAGTCGCTTGAATACCACTCGAGCGGTCGAGCGGCTGGAGCAGACCGTGGGCGACGAGCCGGAGGTTCGGATCCTGCTCGATTTCATCAACAGCTCGCGGCGCGGTGTCATTCTGAAGCGGCACAGGCGCCCCCACCACTCGGACGACTCGTTCCGCGATGACTGACGCCGTCACTCGCGTGGGCGTCGTCGGCGTCGGCGCGCTGGGGCGACATCACGCGCGCGTCTACAGCGACCTGCCCGAAGCGACCCTGTGCGGCGTGTACGACACGGATCCGTCGCGACGGACCGAGATCTCGATCCAGTTCGGGTGCCGTGGCTACGACAGCCTCGAGGAGCTGGCCGAGGACACAGAAGCGGTCTCGGTCGCCGTCCCGACCGTCTCGCATCGAGACGTCGCCGGGGCGTTGCTCGAGGCGGGCCGCGATGTACTCGTCGAGAAACCCATCGCCACCATGGTCGAGGAGGCCGACACGCTCGTGCGACTGGCGCGCGAAGGAGACCGCATTCTTCAGGTCGGTCACGTCGAGCGTTTCAATCCGGCGCTGGACGCCTACGCGGAGCTGGGCGTGGCGCCGCGCTTCATCGAAGTGCACCGGCTCGGGGCCTTCACGGGTCGCAGCCTCGACATCGACGTGATTCTCGATCTCATGATCCACGATCTCGACATCGTCCTGTCGATGGATCGAAGCGAGGTGGCCCAGCTGGACGCCGTGGGGGTCCGCGTCCTGACGGACCAGGTCGACATCGCGAACGCGAGGCTGCGTCTCGAGTCAGGCCTGATCGCGAACCTGACCGCCAGCCGGGTCTCGTGGGAGAAAGTGCGAAAGTTCCGGATCTTCGCGCCCCAGACGTACGTGTCCTTCGACTTCGCGCAAGGCTCGTCCGAGGTCGTGCGAGTGGCGCGCCACGAGGACGGCACGCCGGACATCTCGATCGACCGAGGCGATGGATCCAAAGAGGAGCCGCTGAAGCGTCAGCTTCAGGCGTTCCTCGACAGCGTACGGACCCGGCGTGCCGCGCGGGTCAGCGGGGAAGACGGCCGCCGCGCTCTCCAGCTCGCCCAGCAGATCAACGACGCGATGTTGAAGAAGGACGCCACCGAACCTCACTAGGGGCGGATCGACGATCCGATTGGCCACAGGGGTCGCTCGGGCACCGCTACGGGGCAGGCCACGCTGACCAAGGGCAGCGGTTACGACCGCTGCCCTTGGTATCACATTCACCAAAGAGGCCTGCTCTACGCGGCACCTCTCGCTCAGGCTGAACGACGGTGCCCACGGAGACACAGAGAAACGGAAAAAGCAACGTCATTCTGAATGACTGAGCTCTCCGCTTGGAGCGAAGAATCCGTCTGCTCCTCGTCACTCGATCATCAGCCGTTCCTACGGCGAGGGGCTGGCGGATCTTTCGGTCGCGTCATCGGCGGCACTCCCTCAGGATGACGCATCATTGCCGGCCTATTGATCTGGATTCCGGATGCCCGTTGAGGTCCACGGATGTAAAGGCTTCGTAAGGTGACGGGGGTCACCAAGTCGCCCTGTTACAATGAGTTCCCGGGGGATTGAGAGGCGCGTGGACAATAGACAAGGATTCCTGGCGTCGGCCATCGTTCACTCGCTGATCCTGACCGTCCTATCGAGCCACCCCGATGCGCTAGACAGCCGCGCCGACGACGAAGCGTCGACGGCCCGCAAAACGTCTCGGGTCTTCATGCCGCCGCCGGCTGTCGTGAAACAGATGTTGCCCGCGCCTGCTGCGCCTCCCGCGCCCCCTCGGCCGCGGCCGACTCCACCGCCGCAGGGAAAGGACCGCGTCAGCGTCGGCGCCCCGTCGAAGTTCCGGCAGAAACGGCTGGTGCTGAATCGCGACGACGACCTCACGAAGGTCGCGAAGGGGAAACCGGACGCCGCGTCCGGACCGAGCGGGACGCCGGCCGCGGTCCCAACGCCGCAGACGCCCCGCGCGGAGCAAACCCGCGCTGCCAGCTCGAGCAGGGCCGGGGGTTCCGGGCTCCGTCTCCCGCCCGGCTATGGACCGGATCGCTCTGGGGACGGCAGGCCGGCGCGGCGTTCGATCGCCGAGTCTTTGAAGAACCTCGATGACGTGCTTCCGCCGTCGGCCCCGGGCGGCTTCGGCGCAGCGACAGGAACCGTCAAGCAGATGGGGCCACTTTCGTTCGATCCGCAGGGCGCCGACTTCACGGTGTGGATCAATCACTTCAAGAACGAGGTCTATCGCAACTGGAACGTGCCCCACGTAGCGATAATGTTCAGCGGTCACGTGGATCTTCAGTTCACGGTGCTTCGGAACGGCAAGATGATCGACTTGGAGATGCTGAAGTCGTCCGGCGTCCGCGGCCTCGACAACGCCGCGCGCGGCGCGCTGCTGGGCTCCCTGTTCCTGGAACTGCCGGCCGATTACTCGCCCGACCGCGTCACCATCCAGGTGAGCTTCCACTACGGCGGAGGCCCGCGCAGCTCGTGATCGCCCGCGGCGGGGGCGCTCGCCCGCCGTGGCGTCTCTTCGTCATGGCCGCCGCCGTCGTGTCGGGCTGCTCGAGCGCCCGGCCCGCTGCACCGCGAAGCCCCGTCCGACCCACCGCTGATCCAACGCCGGGGCCGGCCGTCCTCACAGCGCCTGCTGCCTCGCCCGATCTCCCGTTCGAGTTTCCCAGCACGGCGCCGATCCGGGTCGGCATCCGGGTGTCGGTCCGGCGCGCTTCGATCGGTGCGCCCTCCGGAGTTCTGGTTGCGACGCCGGGAGGCTCGCGAACGATCGAGCTGCCGCGTGCCACCTTCGTGGCTGGGCCGGCGGGTCGTGCCCCGGGCTGGGAGATCCAGGTCGGCAGTGTGACGAGCGAAGATGCGGCTCGCGAGCTCGCGAGCAGGGCCGCGTCCGTCGTCGCACCGGCGCGCGTGACGTGGAACGCGGCCAGCTCGACCTATCGGGTGCGGGTCGGTGCCTTTGCGAGCAGAGAGCTTGCGCTCGATGCGGCGGCGTCGCTCGGCTCCGAGGGGCTCGCCGGCTGGGTCGTGGAGGTGGAGGACGACCCCGCTCCCGCGGCATCGTTGCGACTTCTGGAGGCGAAGGGACAGGTCCCGAGCGCCCGCATCTGGCCGGCTCGCGCGGGAGAGCTCCTCAGCGTCGACGCCGACCGGTACCGAGGGACGCTCGAGGTGCTTCCCGGGCGCGATGGGCTGCAGGTCGTCAACGTCCTGCCCCTGGAGGAATACCTGCGAGGAGTCGTGCCGAAGGAGTTGCCACCGGAGAGCTTCGGAGAGCTGGAGGCCCTCAAGGCCCAGGCCGTGGCAGCTAGAACCTACGCAACCCGCAACCGCGGGCGATTTCGCGACCGCGGCTACGACATCTGCGCCACCCCCGCCTGTCAGGTGTACGGCGGCAGGGAGGCGGAGCACCCGCTCTCCGACCGCGCCGTAGCAGAGACGATCGGACTGGTCGCATTTCACGAGGGCCGACCGATCAACGCGCTCTACACCTCCACCTGCGGCGGCTCCACGGAAGACGGAGTCAACCTGTTTCCAGCCGATCCGGCTCCGTATCTGAAGGGGGTCGCGTGTGCCTGGGAGGCCGCGGGTTGGGGGGTCGTGAACAGCTCGCAGCAGAGTGAGCTGACGGAGCGCGGGCCATCGCTGCTCGAGGCGGTCGGGGTTCTTGCACCGGCAGCTCCTATCGAGGGCGAAGCGACACACCCGGAGCTGGTCAGCTGGACGGAAGCGCTGCTCCGCGCCCTGGGTCTCGGCAGCGGGTGCGCGTCCGATCCGCCGTTCAGCTTCAGCCGAGCATCGTTCTTCCGCTACGTCGTGGTCCGCTTGTGTTGGTCGGAGCGAGCCGAACGCATGGTGTCGGCCGAGGACTACCGCTATCTGCTCCCCCCCGGGGACCGGAACGGATGGACCAGCGTGGACGAGCGTCACGCCGCGGTCTGGCTCGTGCAGCAGGGCCTGATCCGCCCAGGCGTCGGCGACACGCTGTCGCCCGCTTCCCGCGTGCTCCGCGCCGATGCCGTGGCTCTCTACGCGGGAGTCATCGATCGCCTGGCGCCCCGCAGCATCGAGGTGGCGAGCTTCGTGTCGCTCACGGACGGAGTCCTGAGTCTTTCGGCACGATCCGACGACGGGGACGCCGTCGAGCGTGTCGACCTCGAGGCACCACTCGCGGCAGGCGTACGGTTGTTTCGAACCACAGGAGCCGAAAGCCTGGCCACTCGCGAGCTGCGGCTCACTCCTGGTGAGGAGCTGCGGTTGATTCGCGACGAGGAAGGGGCGGCGGTACACCTGGAGGCGTTTCAGTCTCGGCTCGGGCCCTCGACGGATCGCGATTCCCGCTACCACCAGTGGATCGTGAGTCGCACGCCCGAGCAGCTCGCGGCGTCACTGAAGCGCTACGGCAACGTCGGCCGGGTCCTTGAGATCGTGCCGACGCGCATCGGTGTTTCGGGCCGGGTCCTGGCCGCGACGGTCGAAGGGACGTCGGGTCGGCTGGGGCTGAACGGGCTCGAGGTGCGCTGGGGATTGGGTCTTCGCGAGAACCTGTTCGCGATCGATCGCATCGTGGGTGAGGAAGGGCGCATCGAGCGCTTCGTGTTCACCGGGAAAGGCTGGGGTCACGGGGTGGGAATGTGTCAGGTCGGCGCGTACGGCCTGGCTAAGGGCGGCGCTACATTCGACCAGATCCTGCACCACTACTACACGGGCATTACGATCGAGCGCATTGACGATCTTGTTGGCCACAGAGACACGGAGACACAGAGAAACGGCGAGCGCTGAGGGTCGCTCGGGCACCGCTACGAGGTGGCCACGCTGACCAAGGGCACCGCTCGAACAGCGGTGCCCTTGTACATTCATCAAAGAGGCCCACTCTACGCGGCACCTCTCGCTCGGGCTCAACGTCGTCGACTACCGCTGCCCCTGGTATCACGTCATCAAAGAGGCCTGCCCTACACGGCACCTCTCGCTTGGGCTTCACGTGTTCCGGATCGATGACCATGATGGCCACAGAGGCGCGGAGGCACAGAGAACCGGCCAAAGCAGCGTCAATTTGAGCGACCGCTCTTCCCCGTCTTCGAGCGAAGAATCCGCCAGCCCCTCGTCCCCCAGGAGCCCAGGCGGCCATCTCACCTCGCTGGCGGATCCTTCGGCCCGTGCAGGACTGACCCGGCCTCAGGATGACGCGGAGACGATCCGTCAATCGCCGTTGGCCCGATCGAAAGCTTGTCCCCTCGTCATTCTGAGCGACCGCTCGTCCCGTACTGGAGCGAAGAATCCGCCAGCCCCTCGTCAGCGAGAAGATCTCTCCCCACTCATCCACTGTGACTTCCCATGAGCCAACCCTCTGCCCCTGCGGGTGTGGGGGTAGAGCAAACGATCGAAGCTATCGTTTCTCTGTGCCTCCGTGGCTGCCGTTCATCGGTTGCCGTTTTGACACATCCTCTGGCGCGCCCGTAGATTAGCCGCCCCGATGGCGATGGATACTGGGAAGTTCGCCGCAATCTCGATCCCTGGAGGATTGAGGGGGTCGCTCTATGACGTTCCGCTGCCAGAGCTGCTCCTGCACCTCAGGGTGGCTCAGGCGACCGGGATCCTCTCCCTCACGTCGGGAGGGGCCAAGAAGGCGCTCTTTCTGAAGGAAGGCCGTGTCGTCTTCGCCAACAGCAACCTGCCGAACGACCGCCTGGGTGAGCTGCTATTGCGCAACGGCAAGATCACCGTCGAGGAGTACGAGACGTCGATTCGCGATCTGGCCAAGGGCAAACGCCAGGGCAAAGCGCTCGTCGAAGCGGGCGCGCTCAAGCCTCAACACCTCTGGTCGGGCGTTCAGCTCCAGGTGCGAGAGATCGCCAACAGCCTCTTGCACTGGCAGGACGGGGCGTTCGACTTCGAGGAGTCCGACAAGCCTCGCCACGAGCGCATCACCGTCGACATGGACATTGGGGAGCTGGTGCTCCAGGGCCTCCGCGAGGTCGACGCCAGCGGTCCCATCCAAGCGCACTTCCCCTCGGGAGACAGTGTGCTCGAACGTGTCGAGGGGGGCGAGGTGGCGGGGCTCGAGCCCTGGGAGCGCCATGTCCTCGATCGGGTCGACGGTGAGCGGACTACGAGTACGATCTGTTCCGAGAGCGAGATCGGCGATCGGGAGACGCTCAAGGTCCTCTACGCTTTCCTCAGCACCGGGATGGCGCGTCTGCAGCGTCCGACGTCGCAGGCCCTCGACAGCGACTTCGTGACTGAGGACAGCACCTGGGAGGTGGTCGCGTCCTTCAATCAGAAGTACGCGCGAGTCTTCGCGAGGCTTCTTGCCGAGGTCGGTCCGGTCGTGACCGCGGTGCTGGGGAAGTACCTCAGTGAGCTGAAAGAGCAGCATCCCGAGCTTCTGAAGGGTGTCGAGCTGTTGAAGGACGGCACGCTGGACGGCGCCGCGCTCGAGCGGAATCTGGGCGAGCTCGTGGTCGAGGACCGTCACGATCATCTGATCGCCGTCCTGAATGAGCTTCTCTACGCCGAGCTGCTCGCCGTCAAACGCACCCTCGGTGCGGAGGGCGAGGCTCGGCTCGTCAAGGAGCTGCAAGCCGGCTAGTGCTCACGCGGTCCCAGGTCCGCGGGGCGGTGATCTTGCTGGGCCTGGCGCTGCTGTTGACGGCGTGGCGGCTGTGGCAGCTCTAGTTGGGGTCGTGGGCCCGACCGCCTCTGGGAAAAGCGCGCTCGCCCTGCGCCTCGCCCGGGAGCGAAACGGTGAGATCATCTCGTGCGACAGCCTGCAGGTGTATAGGGGGCTCGACATCGGCAGCGCCAAGCCGAGCCCCGAGGAGCAGTCGGCGGTTCCTCACCACCTGATCGATGTGGTCGATCCGGGGGGGGATTTCTCGGCCGCCGAGTACTCTCGGCAAGCGCGTCGCGCCCTCGGAGAGATTCGTGAGCGGGGGGGCGTGCCCATCGTCGCGGGCGGCACGGGCCTGTACCTGAAGGCGCTGATGGGTGGTCTCTTCGAGGGTCCATCCCGCAACGACGCGGTGAGAAACCGCTTGGAGCGGCTCGCCGACAGATTCGGCGACGAGCGACTGCATCGCCTGCTCGAGCACGTAGACGCAGAGGCGGCCCGACGGATCGAGCCGCGAGACCGCGTGCGCGTCGTGCGGGCCCACGAGGTGTTCTGGCTGACCGGACGTCCCATCAGTGCCGCCCAGCAGGCGGCGGAAAGCGCCCCTTTGAAGGGCTTCGAGGTTCTTCTGGTGGGCCTTGCTCCGGATCGGAGTGCCCTGCGCGAGGCCGTCGAGAGGAGGGTCGAGTCCATGTGGCAGCGGGGCTTCGTCGACGAGGTGCGCGGGCTGCTTCGAGCCGGGCATCGATCGTCGCTCAAGCCGCTTCAGGCGATCGGGTACAGCCAGGTCGTTCGAGTCCTCGAAGAGGGGCTCCAAGAGGCGGAAGCACAGCGTGATATCGTCACGAAGACGATGCAGTACGCCAAGAGGCAGCTGACCTGGTTCCGCCATCAGGCTGAGGTTCAGTGGTTTGCGGATGCCGACTCCGCCCACCAGCGAGTCTGCGGATGGCTGGACGAGCCGGGCCGGAGCTGACCCTGGGGCCCTTCAAGCGAGCCATTGTCGTGGTCTGCGACGGTCTGGGTGTGGGAGCCGCCCCCGATGCCGACGCCTACGGTGACGCTGGCAGCGACACCCTCGGCCATGTGCTCGCCTCACGCGCCGTGGAGATCCCAAACCTCACCCGGCTCGGCCTCGGGAACCTGACCCCCACATTCGAGGGCGCCCGCGAGCCGCGCACCAAAGGCGCTTACGGCAAGATGGCCGAGCGAAGCGCGGGCAAGGACACCGCGGCCGGCCACTGGGAGATGGCCGGCCTCATCACCGAGAGCCCGTTCCGGATCTTTCCCCGAGGCTTCCCCCGGGGGATCGTCGATCAGTTCGAGTCGCGCATCGGCCGCAAGGTGATCGGCAACAAGGCTGCATCGGGGACCGAGATCATCAAGGAGCTGGGCGAGGAGCACGTCAAGACGGGCTCGCCGATTCTCTACACGTCGGGCGACAGCGTTTTTCAGGTCGCCGCCCACGAGCGGGTCATCCCGGTGGACGAGCTGTACCGCATCTGCAGGATCGGCTACGAGATCGCCTGCGTCGGACACGGCGTCTGCCGAGTGATCGCACGCCCCTTCCTCGGCGAGGGCGCACAGGATTTCAAGCGCACTTCGAATCGCCGGGATTTCCCCGTCCCGCCCCACGGACCGACGGTCCTCGAAAGGCTGACCGACAAGGGCCTGCCGGTGCACGGTGTCGGGAAGATCGAGGACATCTTCACGGGCCGCGGGATCACGGACGGCGTGCACACGACGTCCGACGAAGACGGGATCGACAGGACCCTCGCCGCCATGAACCGCCAGACCGGGGGGCTGATCTTCACTAACCTGGTCGATTTCGACATGCTTTACGGCCACCGCAACGACGTCCCCGGCTTCGCGGCGAACCTGGAGCGGGTCGACCGCAGGCTGCCGAGGCTGCTGGAGGCGTTGGGGCCCGAGGATGTCTTCATGCTGACCGCCGACCACGGCTGCGATCCCTCGAATGCCGAGAGCACGGACCACACGCGGGAGCACGTGCCGTTGCTGGTGGCCGGTCCCAGGGTGCCCGCTGGGCTCGATCTGGGCGTCCGCGACAGCTTCTCCGATCTCGGAGAAACCCTGGCCGCGAACTTCGGCGTGGCACCGATGGGGACGGGTCGCTCCTTTCTCCCCCCGCTGCTCGGCTAGCCGCTCCAAAACCGTTGACAGATCAGCAGAAGTCTTTAAAATAGAACGTTTTGGATACAGAAACGCTGCTGACCGTAGACATCGCCAAGATTCCGCCGGAGGGCCTGGACATCGCCGAGGCCCTCAATGCGGGAGAGCTGCATCTCGAGGGCGAGGGCGATTTCGAGCTGCACGTCGGCGGCAGCGTCGATTGCCACGTCGATCGCGGCAACGACAACGCCATTCACGTTCGTGGCCGGGTCGAAGCCGAGCTGGGTCTTTCGTGCGGGCGCTGCCTGGAACCTTTCGACCTGCCGGTCCGCCAGGAGGTCGATCTGTTCTACCTGCCGCGGGGCGAGACGGCGACGGAACAGGAAGAGGACGTCGCTCTGAGCGACCACGATCTGGTCGTCGCCTACTACGAAGGAGAGCAACTCGATCTTGGCGAAGTGATCCGGGAGCAATTCGTGCTCGCGCTCCCGATGAAGAGAATCTGCAAGGAGGCCTGCGCGGGTCTTTGCCCGACCTGCGGCGCCAATCACAATCGCACGAGCTGCGAATGCCCGACCGAGGTGAACGAGGTGGATCCGCGCCTTCAGGGCCTCAAGGAACTGCTGCGGGGCGGCACAGGCTAGCGCCCCGAACGAGATTGCGAAAACAGGAGTCTGAGTCATGCCCAATCCCAAACGCCGTCATTCGAAGGCGCGCCGCAACAAGCGTCGCGCCAACGACGCGTTGAAGGCGCCGAGCCTGAGCGTCTGCCCCAACTGTCACGAGCCGAAGATGCCGCATCGCGTCTGCCCGGCGTGCGGTCACTACCGTGGCCGTCAGGTCGTGGAAGTCGATAACGCCTAGAGATCGGTGGTCTTGACTAGAGCTTGCGTGAAGCCAGGCGAGCTGAGTTGGAAAGGCGCTCCCGACCGGAAGGCCTCCTGAGCCGCAAACGCGCTCAGCCGGCACCGACCGTCGCAGTGGATGCGATGGGTGGCGACTACGGCCCCGACGTCGTCGTCCGGGGGTGCGTCGAGGCGTGCCGAGGCCTGGATCTCAAGATCCAGCTCGTCGGGGAGCGGGCCGCTCTGGCTGAGGAGCTGAACCGCAGCGGCGGCTTCGACCTGGGGATCGAGATCGTGGATGCGCCGGACACCGTCGATATGGGCGAGAAGGTCTCCCGCGCTACGCTGAAGAGGCGTTCGTCGATCCTCGTAGCTCTCGAGCGGGTCAAGGACGGCGAGGCCGACGCTTTCTTCTCGGCGGGCAATACCGCCGCGGTGTGGACGATCGCAAAGCTCGTTCTCGGCTCGCTTCCAGAGATCGATCGCCCGGCGTTGGCCGCGGTCGTTCCGAACGTGAGCGGCTACACGGTGCTGCTGGACGTCGGCGCCAATGTGAACTGCAAGGCTCGCAACCTGGAGGAGTTCGCGGTCATGGGCGAGGTCTACGCCCGCTCCGTGCTGGGCGCGGACGGTCCGCGAGTAGGGCTGATGAGCCTGGGCGCGGAGGACACCAAGGGCACCGACGCGATCCGGGAAGCCAACGCCGTGCTGCGTCGCTCGGGCGTCAACTTCGTCGGCAACGTCGAGGGTGGAGACATCTTCCTGGGCGCTGTCGACGTCGTCGTCACCGACGGCTTCACCGGCAACGTCGCGTTGAAATCAGCCGAAGCCCTCGCCGATTCGATCATGCAGCTGCTTCGCGAGGAGCTGGTGCGGACGCCGTTCACGCGGATTGGAGGGCTCCTGTCGCGGCCGGCGTTTCGGCGCGTCAGACGACGCATCGACCCCTCGGAGTACGGTGGGGCGCCGCTGCTCGGCCTGGCGGGCTGCTGCGTGATCGGGCACGGGCGCTCGAACCCGCGAGCGATCAAACACGGCATCCGCACGGCGGCGGAGTTCTTCGTCAGCGGCGTCAACGAGCAGATCGGGGCGGAGGTGAGTTCTCTCGCCAGGGACGAACCGGCAGCGCAGACGGGTACTGAGTGAAGCTGGCGTTCCTCTTTCCTGGGCAAGGGGCCCAGGAGGTAGGCATGGGCCGCGAGCTGTTCGACGGCCATCCCGAGTGCCGCGCCGTCTTCGAGGAAGCCGGCGACGCGCTCGGCTTCGACCTGGCCCGCCTGTGCTTCTGTGGGCCGGAGCATGAGCTCCAGCTGACGGCGAACGCTCAGCCGGCGATTCTCACGACGAGCGTCGCGGCTCTGCGTGTCATCGAGGCTCGCGGCCTCCGGCCCACCTGGGTGGCGGGTCACAGCCTCGGCGAGTACTCGGCACTGGTCGCCGCCTCGGTACTCAAGCTCGGCGATGCCGTAGTCGCCGTGCGCCAGCGCGGCCACTTCATGCAGGAGGCCGTCCCGGTCGGCGAGGGAGCGATGGCCGCGATTCTCGGGCTGGAGCTTCAGGACGTCGGGGCGGCCTGCCGTGAAGCCGCCGACTCCCAGGTCGTCGCTCCAGCGAACATCAACTCGCCGACGCAGATCGTGATCGCCGGCCACGCAGCGGCAGTCGAGCGCGCGTCCGTGCGCTGCAAGGAGGGGGGGGCGAAGCGGACGGTGTCCCTCCCGGTGTCGGCGCCGTTTCACTGTGAGCTCATGCGCCCCGCCCAGGAGCGCCTCGCGCCGGTTCTCGATGCCCTCGACTTTGCGTCCGCGAACGTTCCCGTGATCAACAACGTCGACGCCCAGGCGGAGACGGAGGGCGGTCGCTGCCGCGCCGCCCTGCTGCGGCAGGTATCGGCGCCCGTGAGGTGGGCGGACGCGATGACGAATCTCGTGGCTCTGGGCGCCGAGGGGATCGTGGAGATCGGGCCCGGATCGACACTCCAGGGCCTGATGCGGCAGATCGACCGGGGCGTGAAGCGCTTCGGCGTTCAGGATGCCGGATCGTTGGAGAGGACGACCGCCGCCCTCGGCGGGGGAGACCGGGTTGACTGATGGGGCGCTCGCGGAGCGTGTGGCGCTGGTGACCGGCGCGTCGCGAGGAATCGGTCGGGCGATCGCGCGCGAGTTGGCGTGGCAGGGCGCGACCGTCTGGCTCGGGGCCCGGGAAGAGAGCCGACTCGAAGCCGGCTGCGATGAGATTCGCGCGGCGGGCGGTGCGGCCGAGCCGGTCCAGGTCGACGTCGTGAGTGACGAATCGGTCAAGGCGGCCTTGGAGGCACTCCTCGAGAAGCACGGGCGCCTGGATCTCCTCGTCAACAATGCCGGGATCACCCAGGACAACCTGATGCTGCGAATGAAGACCGAGGAGTGGGACCGCGTCCTCGACACGAACCTCACGGGGGCCTTCCGTTGCACGCGGGCCGCCCTCCGGCCGATGATGAAGAGACGCTTCGGGCGCGTCGTCAATGTCACCTCGGTGGTCGGGCTGACCGGCAACGCGGGCCAGGCGAACTACGCCGCGAGCAAGGCGGGGTTGCTGGGATTCACGAAATCCGTGGCGCGAGAGGTCGCCTCCCGCGGCATTACGGCCAACGCCGTGGCGCCGGGGTTCATAGAGACGGACATGACGGCTGCGATGACCGCACAGGCTCGCGAGGCCGTGACTTCGCAAATCCCCCTCGGTCGAGTGGGATTGCCCGAGGACATCGCCGGCGTAGTCGCCTTTCTGTGCTCGGACGCCGCGGCATACATCACCGGCCAGGTGGTCGCGGTGGACGGTGGATTCGCCATGTAGAATGCGGGTTCGCGCCTCGCCGGAAGGGGCCACGCAAGCCACGTCCCAGTCGTTTTCCTGCCGTAAATCACACGCTACGTCACATGACATTTGGAGGAGCCGCACTATGGCAACGGAATCTATTGATGACCGGGTAAAGAAGATCATCGTCGATCAGCTCGGGGTCGAAGAGGAGCTGGTTACCCCGGAGGCCTCTTTTGTCGATGACCTGGGCGCCGACAGCCTCGATACCGTCGAGCTGGTGATGGCGCTCGAAGAGGAGTTCGGGGTCGAGATCCCGGACGAGGACGCCGAGAAGATCACGCGCGTCAAGGAAGCCGTCGACTACATCGAGCAGAACAAGAAGAAGAAGAAGTAGAGGGCTTCGATCGAGAACCAGGAACGATCGATTGACCGATAAGCGTAGGGTCGTCATCACAGGAGTGGGGCTCGTGTCTCCTCTTGCGATCGGCACGGATGAGACCTGGAAAGGGCTGCTCGAGGGCCGCTCGGGGATGGCTCCCATCACCCTCTTCGACGCGTCCCGGCACTCCACCCACTTCGCCGCTGAAGTGAAGGATTTCGATCCGCTCAACTGGGTCGGGCGTAAAGACGTCAAGAAGATGGATCGCTTCATCCAGTTCGCAGTGGCGGCGGCGCAGTTTGCGGTGGACGATTCGAGGATCCCGATCGACGCGAGCAATGGCGAGCGCGTCGGCGTGTACATCGGGAGCGGGATCGGAGGCTTCGCAACCATCGAGCGCGAGCACGAGACGCTCATGAATCGGGGCCCGAGTCGCATCAGCCCCTTCTTCATCCCGGCGTGCATCGTGAATCTCGCCGCCGGTTGGGTCTCGATTAGGAGCGGCGCGAAGGGCCCGAATTCGGCGACGTGCACGGCCTGTACGTCGAGCGCACACGCCGTGGGCGACTCGATGCGGATCATCCAGCGGGGTGATGCGGACGCGATGATCGCGGGCGGTAGCGAGGCGGCCATCACGCCGCTCGGGGTCGGCGGCTTCGCCTCGATGCGTGCGCTTTCGACCCGCAACGACGAGCCGGAGAAGGCCTCCCGGCCGTTCGACACGGATCGCGACGGCTTCGTGATCGGCGAGGGCTCGGGAATCGTGATCCTGGAAGAGCTCGCGCATGCCCAGGCGCGCGGCGCCAAGATTTACGCTGAGCTCGTGGGCTACGGGATGTCTGCCGATGCGTTTCACATCTCGGCTCCGTGTGAGGACGGCGACGGCGCGATCCGCGTGATGCGAGCCGCGATCCAGGATGCGGAGATCCAGCCCGATCAGATCGGCTACGTCAACGTCCATGGCACCTCGACGCCGGCCGGCGATCGCGTCGAGATGATCGCGCTCGAGGAGGTCTTCGGGGCGCACGCCGGGAAAGGGCTCACCATGAGCTCGACGAAGTCCATGACCGGGCATCTGCTCGGCGCAGCGGGCGGGCTCGAGGTCGGCATCACCGCGCTGGCACTGCGTGATCAGGTGTTGCCGCCCACGACGAACCACGAGAAGCCGGATCCCGAGCTGGGCATCGACTGTGTGCCCAACGAGGCGCGCAAGGCCGAGCTGGAATACGCACTTTCGAACTCTTTCGGATTCGGTGGAACGAACGGCGCCCTCGTCTTGCGCCACTTCGACTCCTGAGCCCACAGATGGCCCGAGACTTGCCAGCCTCGCCGATGGTCCGACTCGAAAGAACTGAGGAACGGCAATGAAGAGCATCGTTTGTATCAAGTACGTGCCGGATACCGAAGCGCGAATCCGCGTCGATGACGCGGGAACGGGAATCGCGGACGGGGACCTCAACTGGGTCGTCTCTCCCTACGACGAGCTCGCCATCGAAGAGGGACTGAACCTGAAGGAAAAGCACGAGGGTGAGGTGATCCTGCTCAGTCTGGGTCCCGACCGGGCGCAATCGGGGATCCGCAGCGGTCTGGCGATGGGCGCCGACTCTGCGATTCACCTCAACGACCCGCTGTTCGAAGATGCCGATCCCCTGGCCACGGCGAAGGCGTTGGCGGCTGCGATCAAGGCTGTCGAGGGTGTCGACATCATCTTCTGTGGCCAGCAGGGCGTCGGCGGCGACCACCGGCAAGTGCCCGCAATCCTGGCGGAGTTGCTGGACCTGCCCCAGGTCACGATGGCCGTGAAGATCGAGGTCGCAGACGGTAAGGCCAGGATCGAGCGGGAGGTCGAAGGCGGGCACGAGATCTGGGAGACCCAGTTGCCCGCGGTCGTGTCGGCCCAGAAGGGTCTCAACGAGCCCCGCTACGCGAGCCTGAAGGGCATCATGCAGGCCAAGAAGAAGAAGCTCGAGGTCCTCGATGCGGCGGCCCTGGGACTCGACGCGGCCGCGCTGGCTCCGAAGCTCAAGATCGTCAAGATGGAGCTGCCGCCACCACGTCCCGAAGTGAAGATGATCGAGGGCGACCCGGAGCAGCAGTCGAAGGAGCTGCTGCGGCTCCTCAGCGAAGAAGCGAAAGTCATATGACGCGAGAGATGGCCACAGAGACACAGAGGCACAGAGGGACGGCGGGCGCCGAACCTTGGCGCAGCCCGATCGATTGCGGATCGACGATAGGGTTGGCCACGGAGACACGGAGACACGGAGGGTCGGCGAGGGTCGAACCTCTGCGTAGCCCGATCGATTGCGGATCGACGATAGGGTTGGCCACAGAGACACAGAGGCACAGAGGGACGGCGGGCGCCGAACCTTGGCGCAGCCCGATCGATTGCGGATCGACGATAGGGTTGGCCACGGAGACACGGAGACACGGAGGGTCGGCGAGGGTCGAACCTCTGCGTAGCCCGGTCGATTGCGGATCGACGATCGGTGTAGCGAGAGTGCCACGGAGTCGGTGGGGTTGCACCTGGGGTCCAGCGGCCGGGAAGCGCCGGTTCGTCCTCGACTTGGATGGTGGGAGATCGGAGCTAGCGGTTCTCTCCGTGCCGTCTCTGTGTCTCTGTGCCTCCGTGGCTGCCGTTGGTTGGAGCTTGTGCCCCGTGGCTTCCGTCAATGGAGAGCTGATTCAATGTCATTGATTACGACGTTTGCGGAGCATCGCGATGGCGAGCCGAGGCGCCCGGCCCTCGAGACCCTCTCCCAGGCACGCCGCCTCGTGGATGCCGCGGGTGGGCAGGTGCAGGTGGTCTTCGTCGGCCCCCGCAGCGACGAGACGATCGCCACGCTCGCCTCGTACGGGGCGGACCGCGTCCACGTGTTCGGCGCGGCCGAGCTCGGCAGGTACGCCACCGAGCCGTACGCGCGGGCAGTCGCGCAGGTCGTCGAAAGCACGGGATCGGACACGGTCCTGATTCCATTCAGCGCGATGGGCAAGGACCTCGCCCCGCGGGTAGCTGCCCGGCTCGACGCGGGGCTGGCGTCCGACTGCGTGGGCGTCGAGCTCGTGGACGGTGAGCTCGAAGTGCGCCGCGCCATGTACTCCGGCAAGGTGTACGCGACGCTCCGGTGGGAAGGGACGCCGCGCCTGGCGACGCTGCGCGCCAACGTGTTTCCACTCGGCACGCCCGACGACAGTCGTCAGGTTGAGATCGTCGAGGCCGAGGTCGGGACCGGCTCGCGCGCCCAGGCCACTGGCTTCGAGGAAACCACAGGCGGTACCAAGGAGCTGACGGAGGCCCAGACGATCGTCTCCGGTGGCCGCGGGCTCAAGGGACCCGAGCACTTCCACCTGGTGGAGGAGCTGGCTGCTGCGTTCGACGCCGCGGTGGGTGCGTCGCGCGCGGTCGTCGACGCGGGCTGGGTGGATCACCAGATGCAGGTCGGACAGACTGGCAAGACCGTCTCGCCCACGCTCTACCTCGCGTGCGGGATCAGCGGAGCGATCCAGCATCTCGCCGGCATGTCGTCGTCCAAGGTGATCGTGGCCATCAACAAGGATGCCGATGCGCCCATCTTCAAGGTCGCCAACTACGGCATTCTGGGAGATGCTTTCGAGGTGATGCCCAGGCTCACCGAGGCTGCCAAGGCCTACTTCGCCGCGAAGGGCTAGTACTCTGATCCGTGAATACGGTGTCGCACCGAGGCTCCGAGCCGTAGGCGAGAACAGCTGACACAGGGGACCCGAAGGGTCGGCTGTGGCGGCCACGCCGAGGCGCCCGGATGGCAAGGAGCCGAAGAGGGAAAATACCGGGAGTATTTGACCGATGAGCGACGCAGCCAGGCGGGATGCATCGGCGTTCGAATGCAGCCGTAATTGCGGATCCGAGTACTAGCCGTGGCCGACGTTCAACGCGACGAGCTCGAGACCGATCTCCTGATCGTCGGTGGCGGACCGGCCGGTCTCGCCGCGGCGATTCGTTTCAAGGATCTGCTCGACGCTCACAACCGCGATGCGAAGGAGCCCCTGGAAGCGACCGTCATGGTCGTCGAGAAGGCCGCGGAATTCGGCGCCCACAGTCTCTCCGGCGGAGTGCTCGATCCGATCTCGTTGAAGGAGTTGATTCCCGACTTCGCGGACAAGGGCGCCCCCGTCACGACCCGTGTCACCGAAGAGCACGTGTACATGCTCACCAGGGGCGGGAAGCTGCCGCTGCCCTACGTCCCGCCGCCGCTGCAGAACCACGGCAACTACATCGTCAGCCTCAATCAGCTCGTGAAGTGGCTGGCCGAGCAGGCCGAAGCGCGAGAGATCGACTTGCTTCCGGGCTTCCCCGGCGCCGAGATGCTCTACGACGGCGACCGCGTCGCGGGCGTACGAACGGGGGACAAGGGGATCGACAAGCACGGCGAGCGCAAGGGGAACTTCGAGGCCGGCGTGGATCTGAAGGCCAGGGTCACTGTGCTCGCCGAGGGCGCGCGTGGCAGCCTCACGAAGACGCTGGTTCCAAGACTGAAGCTGGACGAGAAGCGCTTCCCCCAGGTGTATTCGATCGGCGTCAAGGAGCTCTGGGAGGTGCCCAAGGGCCGCCTCGCCAAGGGCGCGGTGATCCACACGATGGGGTACCCGCTCGACACCTCGACGTTTGGAGGTGGCTTCATCTACGGCTTCGCCGAGGACCGGATCTCGCTGGGCCTTGTGGTGGGCCTGGACTATCGCGACCCCTTCCTCGACCCCCACGCGCTCTTTCAGAAGATGAAGGAGCACCCGCTCATCTCCGGGATGCTAGACGGCGGCTCGCTGCTCCGCTACGGCGCCCGCACGATCAGCGAGGGGGGCTGGTACTCGATCCCGCGCAGCTACGCGGACGGCGTCTTGCTGGTGGGGGAGTCGGCCGGGTTCCTGAACGCGATGCGTCTCAAAGGGATTCACCTGGCGCTCAAGACGGGCATGCTCGCCGGCGAGGCCGCTTTCGACGCCTTGCTGAAGGGCGATACGTCGGCGGCCGGCTTGAAAGCTTATGAAGAAAAGGTCGAGGACTCCTACGTCAAGCGCGAGCTGTGGAAGGTGCGCAACTTCCACCAGGGGTTCAAGCACGGCCTCTGGGCGGGGATGATCCACAGCGGTCTTCAGATGATGACCGGCGGGCGTGGTCTGATCGATCCGATGGTTCCGTCCAAAGGGCACGGCGAGATGGAGAAGCTCGCCGACTACCACGGCCCCGGAACCAAGCGCGAGAGCTTCGAGCGCTTCAAGCCGGACCGGAAGCTCACGTTCGACCGGCTCACGGACGTGTACAACTCGGGAACCAAGCACGAAGAGGATCAGCCCGCTCACCTCCATGTCGCGGATCCGAATGTCTGCGAGACGCGCTGCCGGGAAGAGTTCGGTAACCCCTGCGAGAAGTTCTGCCCCGCCGCCGTCTACGAGATGGTCGACAAGGAAGGCGAGGATGGCGGCCTGAAGCTGCAGATCAACTTCGCGAACTGCGTGCACTGCAAGACCTGCGACGTGATGGATCCGTACCAGATCATCACGTGGGTCACGCCGGAGGGCGAGGGCGGCCCCCGTTACGACGACTTATAACGGTTGGCCACAGAGGCACAGAGGCACAGAGGCACAGAGGCACAGAGGCACAGAGACGGCGACAGCGTCGTCCTTCTGAGTGACCGCTCGGCTCCGCATGAAGCGAAGAATCCGTCCGCTCCTCGTCTTTCCCTGCGCTGGCGTTCGACGAAGAGGGGTTGGCGTACGCTTCAGCCGCACCCCCTTGTGAACTCGGCAAGGATGGGTTGGAGGTGCCGACGGGGGCACGTGGCCGCCGCGGCGCCTCTCGCTCAGGCGGACCGTCGGCCCACGATTGGGATATCGAGAGATCGGAGCGAGCCGTTCTCCGTGGCTCTGTGGCTGCCGTTGAACGGATGCCGGTTCGTGGTGGCGTCCCTTGACTGAAGCCGATTCGTCGCGAGTCGCGCTGTACGACGATCCTCTCTTTCGGGAGCACGACGCGGGAGAGGGGCATCCGGAGCGCGCTGCGCGGTTGGATGCTGTGCGCAGAGGCATCCGGGCCGCCGGCCTGGAGCCGAGACTCGAGCTGGCCGAGCCGAGGATGGTGGCGCCATCCGAGATTCTTCGCGTTCACAGCGAGGGCCACCTGGATGCCGTGGCGAGGACGAAGGGCCACACGCACCGCTTCGATCCGGACACGAGGGCCAGCCCCAGGTCATTCGCAGCGGCCCTGCTGGCGGCGGGCGGCGTCGTCGATGCCGTGGAGCGCGTGCTCGACGGCGATATCGACCGGGCTTTCTGCGCCGTGCGTCCGCCCGGGCATCACGCGGAAAGAGAACGGGTGATGGGCTTCTGCCTCTTCAACAACGTCGCCATCGCGGCCGGTCAGGCGCTCGAGCGTGGCCTCGAGCGCGTGATGATCATCGACTACGACGTTCATCACGGCAACGGGACGCAACACATCTTCGAAGAAGAGCCCCGCGTGCTCTACCTCTCGTCGCACGCGGCGCCGTTCTACCCCGGTACGGGATCGCTCGCCGAGGTCGGGCGTGGCCAGGGGCGTGGCTTCACGGTGAACCTTCCGATGCCGCAGGGCTGCGGAGACGAAACGTACTCGCGCGTCTACCGGGACGTCGTCGAGCCGATCGGCCGCGAGTTCGACCCGGAGTTGGTTCTCGTTTCGGTAGGCTTCGATGCACACGTGGCCGACCCCCTCGCGGGGATGGGCCTCACGGCGCGTGGTTTTGCCGAGATCACCGACGTGTGCCTCGAGATCGCCGGAGGAAGCGCCTCGGGCCGGGCGGTGTTTGCCCTCGAGGGCGGCTACGACCTGGAGGGAATCGCGACATCGAGCGCAGCGGTGGTGCGCCTACTGCTCGGTGACGACCACGTCCCCCTCGATGGGGCCGAAGATCCGGCCGCTGCCGAGTTGATCCCCGCCTACAAGGCCCACCTGGCGGGCTTCTGGACTAGTCTCGGTTGAATGGGGGGAGCGTCGGCACGGAGCGGATCGCTCCGCCGTGCTACCATCAAGCGACTTTGCGCGACACTTCCGATTTGTCTCGCCCGCTGTCTCGGCCCGTTCTGGCGACCCTCCTCTTCGTTTCCCTCCTGACGGGCTCGTGCGGCTACGCGCTGGCCGGCCGCGGCGTCACGGTCGATCCGACCATCCAAGTAGTCGGTGTGCCGATGTTCATGGACCGGACGGCCAAGGCGGGCCTCGACGAGAAGATCACCGACTACGTCATCGCAGAGCTGCTCAATCGGGGGCGTTTTCAGGTTATCGGCGACACCGTCGGTGCCGACGCGGTCGTCGAAGGGACCCTGACCTCATACCTGGCCCGGCCGGTCGGCTTCGAGGATGCAGGGGTGGGGGAGGCCACCCAGACTCAGGCCACGCGTTTCGCCGTCACCCTGATGGCGAGCGTCCGCTACGCAAAGGTCGGGGAGCGTGAGGCGATCTGGGAGAACGTGGCGTTTCGCGCCACCGACGAGTACGAGATCGGCAGCTCCGAGAACTTCTTCGATCGCGAGGAGCAGGCGATCGATCGCCTCGCCGAGGAGTTTTCGAAGCGTCTCGTGGCGGCGATGCTGGAGGCGTTCTGAAGCAGCGGGGCGCCGACGGCGTCCACGCGATCATAGGGACGGATAGCTTTCTCGCCGAGCAGGGCATCGAGTCGATTCTGCAGGCGCTGCTCGGGGACGCGCGCGAGAGCTCGCTCGAGGTCGTTCGGGGCGAGGAGTCCAGCTGGGCGCACGTGATCGACGCGGCCCGCACGCGGTCGCTGTTCGCTCCCACCCGCGCGGTCGTGGTTCGGCGCACCGAGCAGCTGAAGGGCGATGGGGGCGAGCTCGACGGATATCTCGAGGACCCCACGCCTGGCGTGACCCTCATTCTCCAGGCGGGCAAGCCGGACAAGCGGCGCGCCGTCTGGAAGCGCCTGTTGAAGAAGGCACCGGTCACGAGCGCCGATCCGCTGAAGGGGCGTCGCCTGAGAAGCTACGCAGCCGATCAGCTCAGGCAGCGCAAGCTGGAAATTGGGCTGGACGGCCTCGAGGAGCTGATCGAGCGGGTGGGGCAGGACCTCAGGCGCCTGATGGGCGAGATCGACAAGCTCGAGGCCTACGCTCAGGGACAGGCGTTGTCTGGGGCAGACGTGTCGGAGATCCTCGGGCGCGGCATGGGACAGCCGATCTACAAGCTGACGGACGCCTTCATGGCGCGCCAGCGGGACGAGGCCCTGAGGCTCCTCGAGCAGGCTCTCGAAGACCGCGAGCCTGGCCTACGGCTGTTGGCCTCTTTGCACTACACGCTACGCCGCTTGCGAGTGGCGAAGCAGCTGGGACGGACCGGGCGCGGCGGCCCAGAGCTCGCGAGCCAGCTCGGGGTGCCGCCCTTCAAAGTGCGAGACGTCATGGACGCGGCGAAGCGCTGGTCCCGGGCCAACCTCGCCGCTGCCCTCGTGGCCCTGCAGCGGGCAGACCTTCGCATCAAGACGGGGACGGATCAGGTCGTGGCGCTGACCGCGGCCCTCGTCGAGGGCTGCGGCGACGTGGTCAGGCCTCCGCTGCGCCTTCCAAGGCGTTGACCTGGCGGGTGAGCCGGCTCTTGGAGCGGGCGGCGGTGTTGCGGTGAAGCACGCCCTTTTTGGCAGCCTTGTCGATCTGAGCCACGGTCTCGGGGAGCAGCTGCTTGGCTGACTCGGCGCTGCCGTCGCCGATGGCGGTGCGCAGCCTCTTGATCTGTGTCTTCACTCCGGAACGGCTGGCCCGATTGCGCACCCGCCGTTTTTCACTCTGGCGAATCCGCTTCTCGGCCGAACGATGCTGCGCCAATCGAGCCCTCCTCGCGTAGAACATAGATTCTAAGAAACTTTGGAGACTCGCGTCAAGGAGGAAGCGGGCGAGCGTCGCTCGCTGTTGCAGGCTGCCGGGTGGGTCTCCGGCCTTACGATGGTGTCACGGCTGCTCGGGCTCGGCCGCGAGCTGGTCTTCGCTGCGCTTCTAGGCGCAGGGATGCACGCCGACTCTTTCTTGATCGCTTTTCGAATACCCAACCTGCTCCGGGACGTGTTTGCCGAGGGTGCGCTGTCCGCTGCGTTCGTCCCCACCTTCGCCAAGGCGTGGAAAGACGGGGGCCGGGACGGCGCCCACCAGTTCGCGGCCAAGGTGACGACGCTGCTGGCCGCCGTCATGGGCGTGGTCGTGCTTCTGGCCTACATCGCCACAGACGGGATCGTGGACCTACTGGCGCCGGGTTTCCGGGACATCTCGGGTAAGCGGGAGCTCACCCGCAGCCTGACACGCCTGATGTTGCCGTTCCTCCCCCTCGTGTCGTTCGCTGCGGTAGCGATGGGCATGTTGAACGCCAGAGAGCGCTTCAGGGCGCCGGCGCTAGCTCCGGCAATGTTCAACGTCGTGGCCATCATCACGGCCGGCGTCCTGTGGCAGCTGCAGCTTGCCCCGGAGGCCGTCGCGGTCGGGTGGTCGATCGGCGTCGTCATCGGCGGCCTGGCGCAGCTCAGCATCCAGCTGCCGGCTCTCGCGAAGGACGGCTGGCGGCTCCGCTGGTCGTGGGGACCAGCGCACCCGCGCGTCCGCGAGCTGCTGGTGCTCATGGGGCCGGCGGTCCTGGGCCTGGCGGCCGTGCAGATCAACATCTTCATCAACTCCCGTTTCGCCTCCTACGAGCCGGGTGCCGTGAGCTGGCTCCAGTACGCGTTCCGGCTCCTCTACCTGCCGATCGGAGTCATCGGGGTCGCGCTGGGCACGATCGCCACGGCGGGTCTGGCGAAGAACGCCGCGCAGGGGGATCTCGACGCGTTGCGCCAGACGCTACGGCGCTCCTTGCGGCTGCTGATGTTCCTGATCGTTCCCGCCATGGTCGGAATCGTACTCCTGCGCACCCCGATCGTGAGAATGATCTTCGAGAGGGGCCGTTTTGCCCCCGAGGATACCGCGGCCACGGCGGCCGCCCTGGCTTTCTACGCCGTGGGGCTCGTCTCGTACACGGGCGTGAAGGTGCTGGCGCCGGTCTTCTACGCGCTACGCACGCCGCGTATCGCGGTCTACGGCACGGCCGCCGCCGTGGCGACCAACATCATCGCGGTGGTGAATCTTCAGCCGTGGCTCGGCTTTCGCGGCGTGGCGCTCGCGACGGCGCTCGGGGCCCTCGCGAACAGCGCCGTGTTGCTCGTGGCTTTCGAGCGGGGCACGGGTGGGTTGCGAGGCTACGGTCTCTTGATGCACGTCGGGCGCGTGACCACTGCGACGCTGCCGATGGCGGTCGCCAGCATGGCCGCCCTCTACGGGGCCGAAGCGCTCTTGGGAATCGAGGGTCAGGTAGTGAGGCTTGCCGCTGGGCTGCTGCCCGTCGCCGTGGGGCTCGCCGCCTTCCTGGCCGCCGCGTCTTTGCTGCGGATTCCAGAGGCGGACGCGATCCGAGCCATGCTGCTCCGCCGGCGCGCGACATGAGCGAGGCGGCGCCAGAAGACACCCTGCTGCTTCGTGAGTACGCGAACCACCTGCGCGTCGAACGCGGTCTGTCCGAGAACACTCTGGAGGCCTACGGCCGCGATCTGGAGAAGCTGCGGCGCTTCGCGCAGCGAAGGAAACGGCTTCTGCTGGCGCTCGGGCAGCGCGATGTGACCGATTTCATCGCGGAGCTGTCGGGCGGCCTTTCCGCACGCTCGGTGGCTCGGACAATCAACGGCGTTCACGGACTGTTTCGCTTTGCCGTTCGCGAAGGCCGACGCGACGACGATCCGATGGAGAACATCAAGGGGCCTCGAGCGTTTCAGGCTCTGCCGCGCTACCTCTCGATAGCGCAGGTCGAGGCCTTTCTCGAGGCGCCCGACACGGCGACCGAGCTCGGCCTGCGCGACCGGGCGATCCTCGAGGTGATGTACGCGACGGGGATGCGCGTCTCGGAGCTGATCAACCTGAAGGCGGGCGACGTGGATCTCAAGGTCGGCATCGCTACCTGTTTCGGCAAGGGCAGCAAGGAGCGGCTCGTGCCCCTCGGCGGCAGCGCACAGGACTGGGTGAAGCGCTACCTGGAGATTCGTCCGGGGCTCGAGAAGAAGGGGCGACGTCCCGAGCTGTTTCTCAGCTACCGTGGCACGCCCCTGTCGCGCATGGGCCTTTGGGGAATCGTGCGGCGCCACGCGGTCACGGTAGGCATTCAGGACGTGCTGACGCCCCACGTTCTGCGTCACTCCTTCGCGACGCATCTGCTCGAGCGAGGAGCGGATCTGCGCTCGCTCCAGGAGATGCTGGGCCACGCCGACATCTCGACGACACAGATCTACACACACGTGACCCGCGAACGCCTGAAGAAGATCTACGACGAGTTCCACCCGCGCGCCTAGCTCCAGACCCATAGCGCGATCGATTGCGGATCGACGATCAGGTTGGCCACAGAGACACGGAGCCACAGAGAAACGGCGGCGCCGATCGTTCGCGTAGCCCGATGGTTGGCGGATCGGACGGTCGGGTTTGCCCACTGAACAACGGAGGTTAGAGAAGAGCGGCGAGCTCCGAACATCTGCGCAGCCTGGTTGCTTGGCCGATCCGTTTCGATCGGGATCGGCGAGGGTCGGAGCTAGCCGTAAAGCGGACCCGGTTTTCTTGGACACGAAACTAGGGAAAGTCATCTTGTTCAAGGAGACTCGATCGATGAAGCAGGTCAGGCGCAAGAGGTCTGAGAGGAAGAAGGGAGTGGGCGACCGGAGTTTCGCCCACCGGCGGCGCGGTGGTGGGCGCCTTGGGTCCCGGGCAGCGTTGGAGCGTGGCGCGCAAGCGGGAGGTCGCACTGCGGCTGCTGCGCGGGGAGTCACTCGAAGCGCTGTCTCGTGAGCTGTCCGTGGAGATGCACCGGCTGCAGCGCTGGCGTGATCAAGCCATGGCCGGGATCGACGAGTCGCTGCGGGAGCGCAATGGCGACCCGCTGAAGGTGGAGCTGGACGCGGCGGTCAAGCGGGTGGGCGAGCTCAGCATGGAGAACGAGCTGTTGCGGAAGAAGATCGGGGCGGCCCGCCCTTTGGCCTTCGGGAGGTCGCGGCGATGAGTGCGGCGATCTCCCCTGCGACAGGCCGGGCCTACGGGGTGGAGCGGGTGTGCCGGGTGTGGAAGCTGGCCCGCTCGAGCTACTACTCCCAGCTCGGCGAGGCGGCTCCCGAGATGGTCTGCGCTGGCCGACGTGGTCCCAAGCCCAAGGTGTCTGACGAGGAGCTGTTGCGGCTGATCCGAGAGGACCTGGCGGCCTCGCCGTTCGTAGGAGAAGGACATCGCAAGGTCTGGGCGCGGCTCAAGGTGCTGCGCCAGGTGCGCGTGTCGCGCAAGCGGGTGCTGCGGATCATGCGTGAGCACCACCTGCTGTCGCCGCGTCGGGTACGCCAGGGCGAGGGGCTGCTCCACGAGGGGACGATCACAACCGATGCGCCCAACCTGATGTGGGGGACGGACGGGGCGAGAGTTCTCACGGCAAAGGACGGCTGGGGCTGGATCTTCGTCGGCGTCGAGCACTTCAACAGCGAGTGCGTCGGCTACCACGTGTGCAAGAAGGGGACGCGCTACGAGGCCCTCCAGCCCATCGCCATGGGGCTGACGCAGCTCTTCGGCTCGGTCGAGGCGGGTGTGGCTCGTGGCCTCGAGCTGCGCATGGACCACGGGACGCAGTACCTCTCGGACCACTTCCTCAACCAGCTGCGTTTCTGGGGCATCACGCCCAGCTTCGCCTTCGTCGAACAGCCGCAGACCAACGGAGTGGCCGAGCGTTTCATCCGGACTCTCAAGGAACAGATCATTCATGGCCGCGTCTTCCACACCCTCGAGGAGGTGCGCCAGGCCGTGGCTGCCTTCGTCAAGCGCTACAACCAGCAGTGGCGCGTCGAGAAGCTGGGATTCCTCACCCCGCGCGAGGCCCGCGACCAGCACGGCCAGGGGAAGGCCGCGTGAACCTCGAGGTCATCAAAGAGGGGCTACCCCAGGTATGGACTCACCCCGCCGCGTCGATCCTGGGGCATCCTCGTGCGTCGTTTTCGGGATCGTCTGCCAAACGAACCCGAGATCGTCAAACTGGTGTCCAAGAAACCGGGCGCGGTACAGTCGGAGCTAGCCGTTGTCCGTGTCTCTGTGCCTCTGTGGCTAGGAGTCTGCGCGGCAGGAACGAAATCGGGTGAATGAGCGTTTTTGAAGTTATGGGAACGAGTTTCCGTCCGTACAGTCCTGACCAATCGAGTTTGTTTCCGTCGAATCCACGAGACTGGCTTCCGGAGGGTCATCTTTCGTTTTTCATCTCGGATACGGTGGAGGCGATGGATGTGCGTGCTTTCTACGAGCGCTACGAGGGCGATGGACGTCGGAACCGACGATTCGATCCTCGAATGATGCTGAAGGTTCTGATCTACGGCTATGCGACAGGGACGTTTTCGTCTCGTGGGATCGCGAAGAAGCTGGAAGAGGATGTCGCATACCGTTATTTGAGCGGAGGCAATTTCCCGGCACACCGGACGATCAGTGATTTCCGTTGTGACCATTTGTCGCAGTTTCGATCTGTATTCGTCCAAGTCGTGCGTCTGGCTCAAGAAGTGGGTTTGGTCAAGCTTGGGACGTTGATTCTGGATGGAACGAAGGTCAAGGCGAATGCCAGCAAGCACAAGGCGATGAGCTACGAGCGTATGAAGAAAACGGAGAAACAGCTCCGTCGAGAGATTCGGGCTATCACCGCTCTTGCGAAACAAGAAGATGCTGCGGAAGACGTCGAGTTTGGTCCTGATTTTCGTGGCGACGAACTGCCAGAAGAGCTGGCGCGCCGAGATTCACGGCTCAAGAAAATCCAAGCAGCGAAGGCACGTCTGGAGGCCCGTCAGAAGGAAGAAGATCAGCAGGCCGGACGTCGGCCAGGGGATGACAAGGAATCGAAGCGAGGGCCAAAGTTCAAAAGGAGATTTGGCGTACCTCCGGACAAGAAGCAGGACAACTTCACCGATCCCGAAAGCCGCATCATGAAGGATTCGAGTGGCTACCAGCAGTGCTTCAATGCCCAAGCCGCCGTCGACGAGAAATCGCAGCTGATCGTTGCGACCGGGTTGACCAACAACGCTGCGGATGTCGGTCAGCTCGAGCCGATGCTGAAAACGGCTCAAGCCAACACCGGTGAGAAGCCCAAGCGTGCCCTGGCCGATGCCGGCTACCGTTCCGAAAAGAACCTACTGCACTTGGAACGTACCGGAATCGACGGTTTCGTGGCTCTGGGGAGAGAAAAGAAAGACTCTCCACCAACGTCGAATTCGAAGCTCGAAGCGACGCTCCGCATGAAGGCGAAGCTCAAGACGAAACGTGGTCGCAAGTGGTACAAGCGGCGCAAACTCGGCGAACCGCCATTCGGATGGATCAAGGCTGTGCTTGGTTTCCAATCCTTCAGCCTTCGAGGGCTTGAGAAAACCAGCGCCGAGTGGAATCTCGTTTGCTTGGCGCTCAACCTCAGGAGACTCAATCAGAAGATGGTCTGGGTATGACCACCACCCGGCCTTGGATCCGCCCGTCCTCCCTCGCGAGCACTCGTCCGCGAGCCCACTACTGCCGTTTAACCCAGGCAAGATGATCTCTCGGGTCACAAGGCACGATGACACACCCGGGCTGAACTACTGCCGCGCAGACTCCTAGCCGTCTCTGTCATAGAGCCTTGGAGGGGTTGGGGGCGAATGCTAGACTTCGCCAGTTTTCAAGCAGGCCGGCCTCGCTCGACTTCGTCGACACCGCCGGCATTCCTGGCCAGCGGAGGAACGCACCAAATGGGATACAAGGGTCGTCATCTATTCACGTCGGAGTCCGTCACCGAGGGTCATCCCGACAAGATTTCCGACCGGATCTCCGATGCGATCCTCGACGCCCTGCTCGCAGAGGATCCGGGCAGCCGCGTCGCCTGCGAGACCATGGTCACGACCGGCCTCGCGATGCTGGCGGGCGAGGTCACCACGAACGCGCACATCGACTACACGGCCACGGCTCGCAGGGCGATCACCGATGTGGGCTACGACGACGCCAGCTACGGCTACGATGGCAAGACCTGCTCCGTCATCTCGGCGATTCACTCCCAGTCCGCCGATATCGCGATGGGCGTGGATCCCGGGGGAGCCGGCGATCAGGGCTTGATGTTCGGCTTTGCGTGCAAGGAGACCGCCGAGCTGATGCCGCTGCCGATCATGATGGCGCACAAGCTCACGCGGCGCCTCGCCGAGGTTCGGCGCGATGGCAGCCTCGGCTACCTGAGGCCGGACGGCAAGAGTCAGGTCACGGTCGAGTACGCGGATGGCCTGCCGAGGCGCATCGACGCCGTGGTGATCTCGAGCCAGCACAGCGACGACATCGCGAACGACACTCTGCGCCGGGACGTGCGAGAGAAAGTCATCGAAGCAGTGATCCCCGCCGAGCTGCTCGACAACGAGACCAAGTACCACATCAACCCGACCGGGCGCTTCGTCATCGGCGGCCCGCACGGGGACTGCGGCCTGACGGGGCGCAAGATCATCGTCGACACCTACGGGGGCATGGGCCGTCACGGCGGCGGGGCCTTCTCCGGCAAGGACCCGACGAAGGTGGACCGCTCGGCCTGCTACATGGCTCGCTACGTCGCGAAGAACATCGTGGCGGCCGGACTCGCGGATCGCTGCGAGGTCCAGCTGGGCTACGCGATCGGAGTGGCCGACCCTGTAGGCGTGATGGTCGACACATTCGGCACGAACACAGCCGACGAGGACGCCATCGCCGCCGCGGTGCGCGAGATCTTCCCGCTCACACCCAAGGGGATCATCGACCACCTGCAGCTGCGGCGCCCGATCTTCCGGCAGACTTCGGCATACGGACATTTCGGGCGCACCGAACCGGAGTTCACCTGGGAGAAGGCAGACCAGGTCGAGGCGCTCAAGAGCGCCGTCCAGCCGGCGCACGCGAAGGCCTGAGCCGAACGCGAGCGGTTCGCCGGTTCGCCGTCGTCGTCGGGCTCCTGGTCACTTTTCTCTGGTTGCGAGCCTGGCTTTGGAAGCCGCTCGAGCTCGTCGGGGAAGCGCCCCGATCGCCTGACGTCGTCGTGTCGGGCGCGATTCACGTTCACTCCGACCTCTCGGACGGCAGCGACGAGCCGCTGGCGGTGATTGCCGCGGCAAGGGACTTGGGCCTCGACTTCCTGGTCCTGACGGATCACAACCACGTCGACGGGAAGGCTCTCGAGGGCTATCACGGCCCGCTGCTCGTGCTCGTCGGCACCGAGGTGTCCACGAACGAAGGACACCTCCTGGGCCTCGGCGTGCGGCGCCCGACCTTCCGTTTCTCCGGCGATGCGCTCGATGCCCTCGACGATGTGGCCCACCTGGGCGGGTTCTCCTTCGCGGCTCATCCGACCAGTCCCCGAGAGGAGTTTCGTTGGCGAGGCTGGGGACGGCCCGGCGAGTGGGGGATCGAGGTCGTCAACGGCGATGCCGCCTGGCGCGGAGTGGGGTGGTTGCAGCTGGCACGCGCCGCATTTGCCTACACCGCAAATCCGCGGCTCGGTCTGCTTCGGACACTTGCGGGGGTGGAGCCGGCGACGGACGAGTGGGACGAGCTGCTGGCGGAGCGCGATGTTCCGGCGATCGTGGGAGCCGACGCCCACGGCGCGGTTCGCCTCGGCGATTGGCGATTGCCTGCGCCCTCGTACGCTGCTCAGCTCGGTGTCGTGCTCAACCACGTGTCGATCGATCGACCGCTGTCACGGGATGCCGAGAGCGACGCCGCCAGCGTCCTGAGCGGCCTCGCCCGCGGCCGGAGCCACATGGGGGTCGACGCGCTGGCGAGTGCCGCCGGCTTCTCCTTCACGATGGAGGCAGCCGACCAGGTGTTCGCGATGGGCGACACGGTCGCCCCGACTCCGGGCCTCGAGGCGATCGCTTCGGGTCGCCTCCCGGAAGGCGCGACCCTGGTCTTACTCGAGGATGGTCAAGTGTTGGCCGAGGGAGCCGGGCAGCTTCGCAGCCGCGTAGAGGCTGAGGGCGTCTACCGGGTGGAGGTCTACCTGCCGCAGCTCGCCTCACCGTGGGTGATCTCGAATCCGATCTACGTATTCGGAGAGCAGGCCGCGGCGCAGCGCCGGGACAGAGCCGCGTGGCCGGCGCCCCTGGGCGTCGAGACCGTCCGGATGATCGACGACTTTTCGGGAGCGAGCGCGTTCCACCCCGAGCACGATGACTCCTCCTGGATGAACGAGGAGATCACCGACCCGGCTGCTCCCGGGTCCGAGGCGCCCGCGGCGCGCCTCGAGTTCCGCCTCGGAGCCCCCGGCCCCGGGCGTCCCTACACGTGGTGCGCTTTGGTGGATCGCAGCGAGCGTGACCTGAGTGGATTCGCGGGTCTGACGTTCCGCATCAAGGCCGACGCCGAGCATCGAATCTGGGTCCAGGTGCGAGACGGCAACCCCGCCTCGGCGGACGAAGAGCAGGAGTGGTGGTTCGCCTCGTTGCGGACATCGACCGAGTGGAAGTCGCTCGTGCTGCCCTTCGAGCGATTTCGCTCGATCAACCCGAACAGTGACGGCCGTCTCGACCTGGACCAGGTCGTCGGCCTCGTCTTCGTCCTCGACCCGGGCGCGGTCGACCCGGGCACGCAGGGCACGATCTGGATCGATGATCTGGGGCTGTACCAGTAGACGAACAACGGAAGCCACAGAGGCACGGAGACACGGAGAACGCACAGAGAAACGGCTGCTCCGATCCTTGGCTCATCCCGATTGAAGCTGATCAGCTACTGATCAGGCAACGCGGAAGATCGGAGCTCGCCGTCCCTCTGTGCCTCTGTGTCTCTGTGGCCCGCTGATCGTCGATCCGCGAGTGATCGGGCTACGCGAAGGTTCGGAGCTCGCCGTTTCTCTGTGACTCCGTGCCTCCGTGGCCAACCTGATCGTCGATCCGCGAAGTGCTCGGCCAGGCCCACGAGGATGAAGATCCCAGGTCAGGTAAGATTACGGACTGCACAGCAGCCGCCAATTCGTTCCGCCAGGACAATATCTCCCGTTCGCCGGGGCCGCTTCCTTTCTGCGGGAGATCGAAGTACCAGCCCGCGTGCTGCGCTCCGCTTCGGTAGGAATGGGGCAGGAAACGATCGCTCCCGACCGCGCGCCCGTGGCACCCGGGCCGTGATGGCTGTTCGAGCGAGACCGCGTGCCCGGAACGAAGCCCAACCCCATGGCTTCTCCGATCGGCTGACAGCGGACTTCCCCTCCCAGGTGATCGTGGAGGCGGCCGAGATCTGTAATCTGGCGTGCATCCACTGTCCCACCCCGAGTTCAAGGTTTCGGAGCATTACGGGGGACGCCTGCTCGACGACAGCTTGAATGCGAAGCTGGTGGACGAGGTGCGTGACTTTGGCGCCGGCAAGACGCAATACATCCGCTACTCGAGCAGCGGCGAGCCCCTGGTGCACCCAAAGATTTACGACATGCTGGAGTATGCGGTCGAGAATTCGGGAGTCTTCGTCACCCTCACCACGAATGGCACCCTGCTCGATGAGAAACGGATCGAGAAGCTGTTCTCTTCAGGGTTGCACTTGATCGACGTGAGCCTCGACGCGTTGACGCCGGAAACCTACGCGGCTGTGCGCGTCCACGGCAAGCTGGAAGTCACCCGCAGGAACGTCATGAAGCTGCTGGAGATGAAACACCGCCTGCACGTCGACGTTTCCATCGTGGTCAGCTTCGCCGAGCAGCCGCAGAACACGCACGAGACGGAAGCCTTCGAGTCCTTTTGGAAGGATCAGGGAGCGGACAGCGTCGTCATCCGTCGCCTCCACTCCGCGGCCGGCGGCTTGCCACAAATCGCCGAACGGATGCGCTCGCAGGGAAAGCCCGGCTCACGCTATCCATGCCTCTATCCCTGGGAACGGATACTGTTGAGCCCACGCGGGGACCTGAAGTTCTGTCCTCAAGACTGGGTTTATGGATCCACCATTGCCCCGTACTCCGACACGACGATCCGCGAGGTGTGGCAGGGAGAGTTCTATCGCAAGCTCCGTCAGGCGCACCTGTCGAACGATTTCTCGCGCCATCCCTTCTGCGGCCAATGCCCCGACTGGAGGCAGACCCGTTGGCCGGGAGAGAGCAGCAGCTACGCCGACGTGGTGCGCGACTGCCTGTCTGCACCGGACGCCGGCGAGCGCTCCTCGGGCTCACCCCCTGCGCCAGCGGGCAGAACGTTGGAGCCGAGGTAATCCGTGCGACCCACGCTTTCCATCGTCGTGCCGGTCTTTCAGAACGAGGAGAGCCTCGAGGAGACCCTGACGCGCCTTCTTTCTCTTCGTTCCCGGATCCCCGGCTACGAGCTGGAGCTCGTACTGGTCGATGATGGTTCGAAAGATCGCTCTTTCGAGGTCGTGTCCGCGTACGCCGACCGCAATCCGGAGGTCATCCGGCTGGTCAAGCTGACGCGCAATTTCGGCCAGACCGCTGCCATCCAGGCCGGATTACAGCACGCGTCCGGAGCCTGCGTAGGCATCATCTCCGCGGACCTCCAGGAGCCCTGCGAGCTTTTCGGCGACATGATTCAAGAATGGGAGAAGGGGGCAAAGTTCGTCATCGGGGAGCGCCGATCCCGGGAAGAGGGTTGGTGGCACCGTACCTCCTCGAGCATCTACTGGCGAGTGGCCCGTCGCGCCTTCCCGGACTATCCGCCCATGGGATACGACTTCTGCCTGCTGGATCGACAGGTGGTCGATTGCGTCTCCCGAATCAACGAAAAGAACTCCTCGATCTTTCTTCTCATCTACTGGCTCGGCTTCGAGCCGGTCCGGCTGCCGGTGGACCGGCGTCTGCGCAGGGTCGGCAGATCACAGTGGAGCCTCTGGAAGAAGATCGGCATCACCGTAGACACCCTGCTCGGATTCACCTACCTGCCCTCGCGGGCGATCACATTCCTGGGATTCACAGCGGCGGCCCTCAGCCTGCTTTATCTGCTCGTCGTCATCGGTATGTGGTACCACTATGGCTCAGCGCCTCCCGGCTGGATGACCGTTGTCGGGTTGCTCACCCTGTTGGGCTCCATGATCCTGTTCTCACTGGGGATCGTGAGCGAGTACCTCCTCCGCATCCTCCATGAGGTCCGCAAGAGACCCCCCTTCGTCGTCGAACGAGTCGTCGGCAGGGCTCTCGATCATTCCGGTGAAGAGTTTCCTCGCGCCGCACGGCGCATGTCCGCCGTGGATTCGTGACGACGGTCTCGGTCATCGTACCCAGCTTCAACGCCGCGCCTCATCTCGGGCGCTGCCTGTCGTCACTGCGGCGGCAGTCGCCTCCAGCCCACGAGAGCATCGTCGTCGACGACGCTTCCACCGATGGTTCGCCCGAGATGGCCGAAGAGCTGGAGACGACCGTGGTCCGACGTCGTCAGAACGGGGGAGCGGCCGCGGCACGCGCGGATGGTGCGGCGCGCGCCACGGGAGAGGTGCTGGCCTTCATCGACGCCGATTGCGTTGCACCTGAGCACTGGATCGAAAGGATCGTTGGCTGGTTCAAGACGGACCCTCGACTGGGGGGCCTGGGCGGGCGCTACGGCCATTTGCCCGACGAGACCTGGCTGGGCAGCCTCTGCGCTGTGGAAGAGAGCTACGTGCACCACGTTTTCGCTCGTCACCCAGATGAGGCGATCCCGCCGGGCGGCAACTGTGCCTATCTGAAGCGGGTGTGGGATGCGGGTCGCTCGCAGCGCGAGCTGTCGTTCTTCGTCGGTATGGGCAGTGGCGAAGACTCGGTGGTCGGTCACGAGCTGCGCCAGATCGCGAAGGTCAGATTCACGCCTGACCTGGAGGTCTGCCATCAGGCTCGAGGAGGCAGGGGCTATTTCCGGCGTCACCGGAATCGCGGCATCTCGCGCTCGACGATCCTCCTCAACCGACTCTCCGACAGCGCGGAGTCCAACCTGATGTTCGACTCCTACGGGGGATGGGGCTTGTCTCTGTCCGGGCTCTTCTTCGTGGCCGGGGTCGGCACAACGCTCCTCGCGGCGTCGGGCGGCTCAGTGTCCCTGTGGGTTCTGGCCGCGGCGTTTTTTCTGGCGCAGGCTCTGTCGGGAAGAGATTTCTACGCTTTCGCCTGGGCGTACTTCGCCGCCTCGCCGCCTGCGAGCCGCCCTGGAATCGGTTTCTGGATCATGTTGCCCGCGTTGCTTCTGGCGCGCTCGGCGTGCTGGGGAGCGGGCGCCGTTGTGGCCATCCGTCGACACCTCACCTTCCAGCTGAATCGGTCTTGGAACATCCTGTGTTCCATCCTTCACTTCTGGCGCCCCGGCAGGATCTCCAAGCTATTTTTTTCGTGACTTCCCAATGCAACGCCCGTTGCGAGTTCTGTTTCAACCTCGAGAATGTAGTCGGCTGGAAGCAGCGAAAGCCTTCCGAGCTCACCCTCGAGGAGGTGACGCGTGTCGCCAAGAGCTTCGGCCGTCTGCCGTACCTGACTCTCTCGGGCGGGGAGCCCTTCATGCGTGCCGACCTGCCGGAGGTGATCGGTGCGTTTCATAGGCATGCCAGAACGCAGTGGGTCACGATCCCCACCAACGCCGCTCTCACCAACCGTACGGTTCGCTCGGTGATCGACATCCTCAAGGCCTGCCCAGGAATGTTCTTGACCGTACAGGTCAGCCTCGACTCGATGGGTGAGGATCACGACCACTCTCAGAAAATCTCAGGAGGTTTCGTCAAAATGGGCGAGACGCTCCGGGCCCTTTCGCGTCTGCGGACGAGATACACGAACCTTCGTATTCAGATCGCCACCTGCTACGACGACTTCAACGTTCATCGGATGGACGAGATCGCCGCATACCTGCGGACGAACTTCGACTACGACCAGCAGATGGTCTACCTGATTCGCGATACGCGGGTGCCGATCACGGACCGCAATCTCCATCTGCTGGATGGCTATCTCGAGAGGGTTCGGCAGACGGAAGCCTACGAGCGGGGGGCTCACGAGCAGCGGCTGTGGCACCGGGCAGTGCGGGCTCTACACTCGATGGTCTACGCCGACATGGCGATGATAAAGAGGGAGAAGGAATTCCTGCGCCCGTGCCATGCCATACAGAAGTTCGTCACGCTTTACGACGATGGCCAGGTGACCCCGTGCGAGATCCTGGAGCACTCGGGGCTCGGCAACATCCGCGAGCATGACTACGATTTCTACAAGCTGAAGAAGGAGCAGCAGCTGAACGCCTTTCACCGCAGGGAGATCCTGGACAAGAAGTGCAACTGCGATTGGATGTGCGCCATCCCCATCAACATGCTCTACGATCCCAAGACCGTGCCGCGCACGCTGAAGGCCCTGGTGAGGCCCGGAGCGGCTATCGGGTAATGACCACGACCGCCGCGCGCGTGCGTCGGGCCGACTGCTGCATCGTTGGGGCGGGACCCGCAGGAGTCCTGCTGGGCCTGCTGCTTTCGCGTCTTGGGGTGTCGGTGATCCTGATCGAGGCGCATCGCGATTTCGACCGTGATTTTCGCGGCGACGCCTTGTTCTCGTGGGTTCTGGAGATTCTCGACGAGCTCGGGTTGGCGGGGCGCGTCCTCGAGATGGCGCGCAGCAGAGTCCGGGGCTATGTGTATGACGCGAGCGATGGCGAGGCGCTGGTGACCGACTACAGCCGGCTGCGCACCCGTTTCAACTTCGTAACGGTGATCCCTGAGAACGAGCTTCTCGAGTACCTCGTTGGCCAGGCCCCGGCCTCGCATTTCCAGATTCGCATGCAGGCGAGCGCTCGGGAGCTGATCGAGGAGGACGGCCGGATCTGCGGCTGACGCTACCGAACCAACGAAGGATTGTGCGAGGCTTGCGCGGTGATGTCCCGTCGCTTGTTGAAACTGAGCGGCGGCAGTTCACGTCCTAAGCGGCGTTTTCCTTCTCGTCAAGTGCTGCGTCTCGTGCTCTGAGGGCAGCGATCAGTTTGGGCATCTCTCGGTAGCCTCTGATACGCCGGAAGCGCTGCTCGGCATCCAACACGGCGGCGCCACACCAGCGGAGAATCATGCGACCTCCGCGCCAGCGCTTCACGCGCCGCGAGACTCTGCGGACGCTGCCAACGAGGTTGTCGATCGGATTCGTTGTTCGCAGCGACAGCTGGAGCCGTTCGGGGAGTTCGAGCTCGATGACAGTGAGCGTCTGGTCGAGGCCCTCGCGCAGGGAGGCGGCAGCGCCAGGATGCTCGGACTCGAGACGGGTGGCGAGAGCCTCGAGGAGCCGCTTTGCCCGCTTAGCGTCGCGACACTCGTAGGCTTGACTCATCGCCCGTCGCACACCAGGTCGCATCGACTCCGGCAAGTGGTCGGCAACGTTCCGCTTCTTGTGCTCCTGGCAGCGCTGGATGAAGGCACGGCCTCCGAAGACGTCCCTGCAAGCCTTGTGTAGAGCCTTCGCTCCGTCAAGGACGATGAGCAAGCTGCGGTTCGTCTGCAGACCGCGTGAGGCGAGATTCTCGAGCAGGGCTTTACAGGCCCGAGCGTTCCCGGTCGTCCCTTCCCACAGGCCCAAGACCTGCTTCTTCCCGTCGTTTTCGAAGCCGAGCGCCACCAGAACGACGTGATCCTCAAAGTGAATTCCGTCGATCATCAGCACCGCCAATTCCAGTCTTGACAGATCGCGACGCTGCAGCTTCACCAGGTGTCGCCGTGTTCCTTCGAGGAAACGCCGGCTGACGGCACTCCGGCTCTTGCCCCGTTCCGGGACTTCGACCGGAAGCTTCTCTAACGAACCCGAGTAGCCTCGTGTCGACACGCCAAGGATCATCTGCTCGAGGGCCCGTTGCTTCAGTGGATCCTCACGAGACCATTCCGTCCACGCCGGCAGCTCGAGCTCGCGGCCGTCGACCGACCGAACCCGAGGGCGCGGCAGCGTCACCCGACGTCCGCCCATAACCAGCGATCCGACCGTCGTTCCGTGGCGATGAGCTTTGCGATCCGCGTTCTGCTTGTAGCGTGGCCCGCACAGCACCTCCTGCTGAGCACGCAGCATCTCGATCGCCTGGATCGTTCCGCTCGCGATCACAGTCTCGAGTAGCGTCTGACGCATCAGTTCAGCCAGCGGCGACGCTAATTGACCAACAACCTCTTGGGGGATGGCTCGTCTGCTGATAGCTTTCTTCATGGCGGCTTTCTCCTCCTTTGATCCAGCCCGATGATCCCATCGGGCCGGAGAGGCCGCCACTCAACTTTCAACAGATTTCGACTACACCGCATCCTCCTGTCGTCGAGGGAGATGCGTGGCTTCCTACGCCCTCCGAAGGATAGTTCCAATGTCTGGTGGGTGTCGCACATAACCTGGATGCTGTTCGCACTCACGATCGCCCTGTGGGTGTTCTCTACCGTCGTATTGAAGAACCTGCAGCCGCCGTGGCTCGCACACTCATGGCCGCTCCTGCTTGGGGCAGTAGCCACGAGCTACTGGGCGCTCCGCTACAAGCAACGGCTCGCCCAGCAGTAGCGCTCGGGCGTCTCCATTCCGGCTGGAACGACGAGTTTGGCCGGCGTTTGCTAGCCAAGAGGTAGCGCCCCATCGGGGGGCCCGACGCAGCCCGAGGCCGCCGCATCGGTGACGCCCACGGCGAGGGCGACGGGCATTGGAAGCAACTGATACCGGAAGTACTCCCTGCGCGGTCACCTCGCCCGGGTCGCCTCGCCGTCGACGATCACGGTGGCACAGCTCCAACCGATACCGAGGGCAACTCGGATCGCGACCTGGCTCAGAAGCGCTACTCGCTTGAACACGTGCGTTGCCTCCGCGATACTCCGTACGATGGATGGCCGTTGTGCGACACTGGCTGAGCTCCTGGCTCGAGAGGACAAACTCTCTCTCGGGCTCGATGCTCCTCGCGATTCTCGTCGTTGCTGTCGTCCTGCTTTCGCCCCTGCTCGGCTTTCGCTTTGAACGTGACCAGTCACATTTTGCATGGGTCGCCTCCCTTTGGCTGCAGGGGGAGCTGCCATACGTCGATATGTTCAGCCACCAATGGCCAGGGCAGTTCCTGATCTATCTGTTGATCTTCAAAGTCGTCGGCGTCACGGAGCAAGCGGTGATGGCGGTCGATCTAGCGATCCACGCGTTCGCTGCGGTCTCCCTGGCGGCGATCGTAAGTTGCATTTCCCGGTCGGTATTTGGCTTGGTCGCCGCGATGCTCTACGCGATCTACTACGTACAGATGGGCCCGTGGATGGTGGCCAACCGAGAGACCTACCAGGTCGCGCTGTTGCTCCCGGGTATGTGGTGGTTGATCGCGGCGTCACCGCGCAAACGTGTTCTCGATGATGTTGTGGCCCTGCTCTACGGCGTAGCGTTAGGCCTCGTGTTCCTGATCAAGTCAACGGCTGGACTGGCTCTTGTGGCCATCGCCTGGATTGCCTAAAGCGGACCCGGTTTTCTTGGACACGAAACTAGGGAAAGTCATCTTGTTCAAGGAGACTCGATCGATGAAGCAGGTCAGGCGCAAGAGGTCTGAGAGGAAGAAGGGAGTGGGCGAGACGGAGGGAGCCCGGAGGGCGGCCGGAGTTTCGCCCACCGGCGGCGCGGTGGTGGGCGCCTTGGGTCCCGGGCAGCGTTGGAGCGTGGTGCGCAAGCGGGAGGTCGCACTGCGGCTGCTGCGCGGGGAGTCACTCGAAGCGCTGTCTCGTGAGCTGTCCGTGGAGATGCACCGGCTGCAGCGCTGGCGTGATCAAGCCATGGCCGGGATCGACGAGTCGCTGCGGGAGCGCAATGGCGACCCGCTGAAGGTGGAGCTGGACGCGGCGGTCAAGCGGGTGGGCGAGCTCAGCATGGAGAACGAGCTGTTGCGGAAGAAGATCGGGGCGGCCCGCCCTTTGGCCTTCGGGAGGTCGCGGCGATGAGTGCGGCGATCTCCCCTGCGACAGGCCGGGCCTACGGGGTGGAACGGGTGTGCCGGGTGTGGAAGCTGGCCCGCTCGAGCTACTACTCCCAGCTCGGCGAGGCGGCTCCCGAGATGGTCCGCGCTGGCCGACGTGGTCCCAAGCCCAAGGTGTCTGACGAGGAGCTGTTGCGGCTGATCCGAGAGGACCTGGCGGCCTCGCCGTTCGTAGGAGAAGGACATCGCAAGGTCTGGGCGCGGCTCAAGGTGCTGCGCCAGGTGCGCGTGTCGCGCAAGCGGGTGCTGCGGATCATGCGTGAGCACCACCTGCTGTCGCCGCGTCGGGTACGCCAGGGCGAGGGGCTGCTCCACGAGGGGACGATCACAACCGATGCGCCCAACCTGATGTGGGGGACGGACGGGGCGAGAGTTCTCACGGCAAAGGACGGCTGGGGCTAGATCTTCGTCGGCGTCGAGCACTTCAACAGCGAGTGCGTCGGCTACCACGTGTGCAAGAAGGGGACGCGCTACGAGGCCCTCCAGCCCATCGCCATGGGGCTGACGCAGCTCTTCGGCTCGGTCGAGGCGGGTGTGGCTCGTGGCCTCGAGCTGCGCATGGACCACGGGACGCAGTACCTCTCGGACCACTTCCTCAACCAGCTGCGTTTCTGGGGCATCACGCCCAGCTTCGCCTTCGTCGAACAGCCGCAGACCAACGGAGTGGCCGAGCGTTTCATCCGGACTCTCAAGGAACAGATCATTCATGGCCGCGTCTTCCACACCCTCGAGGAGGTGCGCCAGGCCGTGGCTGCCTTCGTCAAGCGCTACAACCAGCAGTGGCGCGTCGAGAAGCTGGGATTCCTCACCCCGCGCGAGGCCCGCGACCAGCACGGCCAGGGGAAGGCCGCGTGAACCTCGAGGTCATCAAAGAGGGGCTACCCCAGGTATGGACTCACCCCGCCGCGTCGATCCTGGGGCATCCTCGTGCGTCGTTTTCGGGATCGTCTGCCAAACGAACCCGAGATCGTCAAACTGGTGTCCAAGAAACCGGGCGCGGTACACTGTCTCGTGGGCGGCTTCCCGTTGACCTTCCAGTGCTCTGCCGGCGCTCCGCGAGTGTCTCGACTCAACGACGGATCCGATCGCGGCTCCGATCAGCATGAGAGCCGTGCCCGCCGCAACCAGCCGCAATACTCGCGGTGTCCCGAGTAGTTGAGGCCAGCCTCTCGAAGATCGCTCGGCGAGCGAGCGTCTCGACCAGACTCTGGCCAAGGTGTTGACCATTGGTGACCAATTCGCGGTTTCGGAGGCGTACGACCTCCCGCAAGTTGTTGAGGGGATTGGTGGACCGCCGGGGGATCGAACCCCGGACCTCCTGATTGCGAATCCGAAGCAGGGGGTAACTACGAAGACCCAAGGTGAGCTACCCGCACCTAAACCCGCGAAAAAGCGTTAGCGGTTGTTCTAGTAGGTCACCGTAGGTTTTCCAGGTTGGTGACCAGTTGGTGACCGATTGGCCTACTGACCCGCCTCGGCCATCTTCGGCCTCAGCTCTTCGGCGAAGTCGGGGATCACGACGATCTGGAGCGGGTCGGGCTCCTTTGCGTCGTCCAGGATGGCCACGAACCGTTGACCTTCGGGCGCAGTTTTACGAGGTCAAGTAGTCGCGAGGTGATCGGGGATCCGTCAGCGCGTTCGAGATTGGCACGCGGCAGTGCGCCGCCCGCCCACGGCGCGGGTCAGGCGGGACGGCACTCCGTGGGCACGACCGTGTTCGGCGGGATGATTGCCTCGACGCTGCTGAAGCTCTACTTCATTCCTGTGCTGTATGTGTTGATCGAGCAGGCGCGGGAGGGGGGTGGGGTGCGGGTGGGGCGGTAGTTCTACCCACAAGTTCGCAACCGGGCGCTAGTCGTTCCGTAACCTCGTCATTCTCCCCCGCATAGTTCGTGTACCCCAACCTCGCAGGCGGTTGGACGATCGAGGAGCGAAGGCGATCCCTCAGTTGGACACCCGAACCGCAGGGTGAGGGCCTCGAGTTGCGTGGAATCGCTGATTCCACTTTGATCGCCGGTGAATACGATGTAGCCCGGGCGGCCCGCCTCGCAGGTGAAGACGCTGGCGGCGAAGGCACCGCCGGCCGGGGACGCCAGCCTCCACAGCCATGCCGGGTCGGTCAGGTTGTGAACCTCGGTCGCTTGGGCGCGCGCGGCCCAGTCGACGCCGATCGCCTGCCCGTAGGCCATGAGTGTGGAGTCCACGCGCTCCGGATCGCTGCGCATCGATTCGATCGGGTCGTAAGAAAGCCTGCCCACCATTGCCCAGCGCCCATCACGATGGCCCAGCACGGGTGACCCGTCCATCTGGAGGCCGAACGCCTCGGGCAAGTCGGTAAAAGGCCAGGCGACCGTCAGCTCCGGGAGGTCACCCGATCGACACAGAAGAGTAGTGAGCATACGACGCTGAAGCGATTGAACGGACTCTTTCGGACGGCCGGAGACACTGACGCTGACCAGTACCCCGCTCTCACGGCAGGCGATCTGAGTCATGCTCACCCAGTGTCCGGGGACAGGCTGAAACAGGCCATGAAGCCGCAGCTCACCGGGTAGGTGCTCGACGCGTCGATCGACCAGCTCGGCGTCGATGGCCTGCCCGGCCATCTCCAGCGATGTATCGAGCACGTCGATTTCGGCGTGGCCATCCAGCGACCAGTTGACCCCGGCCCGCAGCGCACCCTGGGCGACCGCGTAACGACCGCCGCCGCCCTCATCCGAGTCTTGCTGAACCTCCCAGGACGGCATGTCCATGGTGAAACCCGAGCGCTCGACTCGCGCGAGCTCGAGCGATTCGGAGGCCGCTGGGGCGCCGCAAGGGCCCATGCCCAGCCCGAGAACGCCGAAAGCGGCGATCCGCATCGCCCGTTGCGTTCGCCTACCCAACTCGCTGTTCATGATGATCCCCCAAGTGCCCTTCAGTCGAGGGCCGCGCTCCGCTCGATTCTGGCAAGTATCTGCCGCGGGTGCGATCAGAGGTAAGCGGACCTCGTCGTGCTGGACTCAAGGCTCCCAGAGAGAACGCGAGTGCAGGTGAAAGACACGCCGCTCGCCATCGCGAGCCACGACGAGGATGAACTCCCGCTCAGGTTCCTTCAGTCTGTTGCGCAGTTCCGCCAGGGTCATGGCCGCCGTGTCGACTCCGTCGATAGAGCGTGGCTCGTCCCCGGGCGCCAGTCCCGCGTTCGCCGCGGGAGAAGGGGCGACAAGATCGTCGATCAGGGCCGTTCCGTCGGGGCGGCGAACCAGATACAGGCCGGAGGGCATCGTTGCGGATCGGATCATCCCAACGATGGCTCGGCTTCAGGTACATCTGGTTGTGCTCCAGGTCGAAGACCAGATTGAAGCGGCTCAGGATGGCGTTGCCGATCAGGCCGGCCTTGCCGGGCGTGGCCAGCACGCCGGCCGTGGCAGCGCTCAGCAGTACCGGCACGGAGGCGCGCGTACTGCTCGGCTCGCGCGAGGGAAACTCGTAGCCGCAGAACTTCGCCCCGGCCAAGGCGATCCTCGGTCGTGACTCCCGTCAGGGCACGTGCTCGCCGCGCGTAGGTGAAACCGACGCGGTCCGCCAGACCGTGGGTACGCACGAAGTCCGAGTTCAAAACGAGAAACGACCCGGCGCCGGAATCGACGTGGAAGAGCCCGGCGAGGGATTCGCCTCTGAGCAGCGTTATCTCCCCGTCGATCTAGGGATAGGAAGATCGATTTCGGATGCGTCCTGCCGATGGCCTCTTGCGCAGTGGCGCGATATTGACCTAGTCACTGGGCGGATCCGCGTCGCACGCAGTATCTCAGCCGGTCAGATTGGGTCGCCGAAGAGTGGGAAGCGCGAACGGTAGATGCCAGCAGCAGCGTGCGGGACCTTCTGGCCGTTGTCGACGCTGAGCGAAAGAGCCAGGCGCTGGCTCGAGGAATCCCGGTGGAACAGATGCCGGAGTGGGTGTTCCCAACCCGCTCGGGCACTCCGTATGACCGAAACAATGTTCGCAGGCGAGGCTTCCTGCGAGCGCTCCGCGCCTCGCGTCTGACGGGCCACTTCACGATTCACAGTCTCCGGCACACGTACGCGTCTCAGATGCTTCAAGCGGGCGCTTCGCCAGCCTACGTTCAGCGGCAACTCGGTCACAGCGATATCAACCTCACGGTGTCGTACTGCGGACGCTGGCTACGCCTGGAAGACGGCTCTGCGAGTGATCGTCTCGACCAAACTCTGGCCAAAGTGGTGACCAGTGGTGACCAGTGGTGACCAATTCGGGGTTTCGGAGGCGCACGACTCTCCGCAAGTCGTTGAAGGGGTTGGTGGACCGCCGGGGGATCGAACCCCGGACCTCCTGATTGCGAACCAGGCGCTCTCCCATCTGAGCTAGCGGCCCGAAGGTGGGGAAACGGAGATTAGCAAACGGTCCTGAACGGTACAATCAGCGGCCGTGTCACTCGTCACTCGCGAAGCGCAGGAAAAGTGGGAGCGCGAGCGCCTCGCACCGTACGCGATGTGCAGTGCCGATAGTCGCGGTAGGCGTCATCCCGAAGCCGAGCATCCTCTCCGCACTCGATTCCAGCGAGATCGCGATCGTGTCATCCACTGCTCGTCGTTTCGTCGCCTCGAATACAAGACGCAGGTCTTCGTCAATCACGAGGGCGACAACTATCGGACCCGGTTGACGCACTCGCTCGAGGCCGCGCAGATCGGTCGGACGGTGGCGAGAGCCCTCGGCCTGAACGAAGAGTTGACGGAGTGCCTGGCTCTCGGGCATGACCTCGGACATCCGCCCTTCGGCCACTCGGGCGAACGAGCGATGGACGAGCTGATGCGAGAGCACGGTGGCTTCGAGCACAACGAGCAGACGTTGCGCGGTGCTCGAGGTCCTCGAGGAGCGGTACTCCGCCTTTCCGGGGCTCAATCTCACGTGGGAGGTGCGGGAGGGGATCATCAAGCACAACCCCGCTCACGATTCGGAAGCGCCTGCGGAGTACGCACCGAGAGAGTCGCCAACGATCGAGGCTCAGCTGATCGATTTCGTCGACGAGATCGCCTACAACAATCACGACATCGACGACGGCCTCTCGTCCAACATGATCGGCGTCGAACAGCTGCGTCAGGTGGAGCTGTTCCGTCGAGCCCACGACGCGGTTCTCGCTGATGGGGTGGAAGACACCAGCCTCGTGCGGCACGCGACCGTGCGACGCATCATCAACACATGCACCTCGGAGCTTCTGGAGGAGACGGGCCGGCGCGTCGCGCAGGCAGGTATCGAGAGTTTTCAAGACGTCCGGGCTGCACCGCGAGTCGTCGGCTACCCGGAAGGTATGGCCGAGCAGGTCAAGGAGCTGAAGGGTTTCTTGATGAAGAATCTTTACCGGCACCAGCGGGTCGTGCGGATGGGAAACAAGGCCGGTCGGATCGTTCGTGACCTCTTCCGCTCATTCGTGAGCGAGCCGCTGCAGATGCCGCCGCGCTTCCAGGACAGGGTGGCGGACGACGGCCTTCATCGCGTGGCGTGCGACTACATTGCGGGCATGACGGACCGCTTCGCCCTCGAAGAGCACCGCAAGTTGTTCGACCCGCTCGAACGCGTCTAGCTCTCCCGACCCGTTGAGGCTCCACAGGTGTGGACGAAACTGTGGAAAACGGGTGGATTTCGTTCGGAAAACCGTGCGGAGAACCTGTGGCAAAGCTGTGCGGAGAAGGGGTGGGCCTGTTGAGAACCTGCGGGCCGACCGTGGAAGAACGCGTCTTTGCCGTGGAAAAGAGCTACCGAAAACGCGGATGCACGGTGGAGATCCTGTTGACAGATTGTGGAGAAACGTCGTGCCGCTGTTGAAAGCTCCTCAATAACTGTGGATGCGATTGTGGAAATACGGGTCTCGCTGGTGGAAAAACTGTTGGCGGGTACGGTGAGCGCGGTGGGGAAGCTGTTGAGAAGTCGACTCGCGGCGGTGCAAGACGGGTTGGGAACCTGTGGAACCGCTGCGGAACACGTGTGGATTAGCCGTCCACTCCGCTATCCCCCAATATCCTTCGCAACTCGGAGCGATCCGATGTCACGCCCAGGGCGACCATCAACTTGATGCGGGCCTTCTGGCCCGCCAGGTCCCCGCCGAAGATGACCCCCAGGTCGCGAAGCTTCTGCCCGCCTCCTTCGTAGCCGTAGGCCGGTGCGACCGATCCCTCGGGGCATCGTGAGACAGCGACCACAGCGATCCTCCGAGAAATCGCTTTTCGGATGGCCGGCACCACCGTGGGCGGGACGTTGCCGACGCCGGTAGCCTCGATCACCAGGCCGCGAACGCCGCGAGCGATGGAGGACCGGATCAGGCCGCCATCGATACCAGCCGCCATCACATGAAGATCCACGTCCGACACGAGTCGGTTGGAGATGATCGGCTCGCCCTGGGCGGGGGCCGGTGATAGTGGATCTCGTCTCGCTCGATGAACCCGATCGGTCCGTTGGGACTGCGGAAGGCGCCGATCTGTTGCGTGTGCCACTTGGTGGCATCGGCGGCGGAATGAAGGTCCCCTCCAACCGTGATCATGACGCCTCGCCCCCGCGAGTCCGGGTGGGCCGCGGCGCGGACCGCAGCCAGCAGGCTGGCTGGACCGTCCCACCCCGCCTCGGAGATCGTGCGCATCGCGCCGCAGAAGACGATCGGACGCGGCTCTACCATGGTGAGCTGGTGGAGAAACGCCGTTTCCTCCATCGTGTCGGTTCCGTGGGTGATGGCCACTCCGTCGATCGCGGAGTCCGAAAGCACCTCCGCCACGTGGCTTTTGAGTCGCCACATCCACGCGGGGGTGACGTGAGGGCCCGGAAGGCGTGCGTAGTCTTCGTAGCTCAACCGCGCCACGCGCCTTATCCCAGGCACCCGTGAAAGGATTTCGCTGCCCGGCACTGCGGCTCCCGTCTCGGGATCGATCCGCATCGAGATCGTGCCGCCCGTGAAGACGATGTGAACCCGCGGCTTCCTGCTCACGCGCCCTCCTCGAGTCGTCGTTTCGCGTCCGCGAGGGCTGCATCGAGAAGCTCGACCTTGGCGCCCCCTCCCTGAGCCATGTGACGTTTGCCCCCGCCGCGACCGCCGAGCTTGTCGACGGCCTCCTTCAGCAGACCCGGGATGTCTGCGTCGAGCGACTCGGACTGCGCGAAGATCAGATGAGCTTTGTCGCTGCGAGCGCCGAGCAGTGCCACACAGTCGCCCAGCCGGGTGAGGTGCTGCGCGAGGCCCCGAAGATCCGCGGGCGACCAGCCGTCATAGCTGGCCGTGACGATGCGAGGTGTGCCAGACGCGTCGCGGAGCAGGCGATGAGCCTCACCCTCGAGGGCGCGATCCAACAGCTCACGGTTATGCCGCTCGGCGTCCTGCAGTTGCTCCCGCGATTGGCGCGCCGCATCGACGAGGTCGGCGACCGGCGCCGAGAACAACGCGCCCAGCTGATCCACTACTTCGATGCGCTCGTGCGTGGCCGCGTTAGCGCGGTGTCCGCACACGAAGCGAACCCGCGTGCCCCCCTTGTAGCGCTCCAGGCCGAGTGCGATGACGACGCCGACCTCCGCGGTGTTGCGGGGGTGGGTGCCGCAGCACGCCTGCCGGTCGAAGTCAGCGGCCTCGATGATGCGGATGGTTTCTCCGGCGGATTCGTCGAGTCGAATACCGAGGTCAGCGGCCTCAGTGCGGGACACGGAGCGGACGACGATCGGCCGAGCCTCCCAGACGATCTCGTTTGCACGTCCCTCGGCACGACGAAGGTCCTTCGGTCCGACCTCCTTGCCGAGGTCTATCGAGCAGTCCGCTCGGCCAAGATGGAAGCTCACGGTGCGGGCGTCGGCGATCTCCACGAGGGCGCGCGAGAGCAGGTGCTGCCCGTGGTGCTGCTGGCGGTGGTCGCGGCGCCGTTCCGCGTCGACGCTGCCTCTGACGTCGTCGCCTTCGGAAAGCGCGCGGGCGAGCACGTGAACGATCGAGTCCCCGACCTCCTGGACGTCGACGACGTTCGTGTCGCCGAGCCGGCCAGCGTCGTGGGGTTGGCCTCCGCTCTCGGGATAGAAGGCGGTCTGGTCGAGGATGGCCGTGGGTCGTCCGTCGCGCTCTCCGGTCGAGACGACGCGCGCCTCGAACTCGAGAAGGTATGGATCTTCCCAGAAGAGACGGCGGGTCATGTTCGCTTCCTCCGGGCCCCCTCTCCCCAGCCCTCTCGCCCTGAGGGGGAGAGGCGGACGTCAACGGAGAGGAGCTGACGGGTCTCTCGGTCGCGTTGTGGACTGCATTCCCTGCTGGGAAACGACCAAGGCAGCGTCATTCTGACTGACCGCTCGTCTCCGCCTCCAGCGAAGAATCCGCCCGATGCTCGTCTCTCGAGACCAGAGGAGCGATCTCACCTCGCTGGCTCCTTCGACTCGGCATCTTCGCCGGCACTCGCTCAGGATGACGATTCCAATGTTTGCGTCTCTCGTCCTGAGTGACCGCGACAAGTCGACAAGGGGGACTCAGCACGCTTCCTTCGGTCAGGATGACAGGAGGTCGCTCTTCCAGAGCGGGCGCATGTTGTCGGTGTACTTCAGGCCGGTGCCCGTATTGAAGAGGACGACGTCGTCCATGGGGCTGAGATGGCCTGAGGCGTTGAGCCTGCGCAAGGCCGCGACACAGGCGCCGCCCTCGGGGCAGATGAAGAGGCCCTCGCTGGAGGCGGCGTCGCGGACACCTTCGATGATCTCCTGCTCCGACACGGCGACGGCGGCGCCATGGCTCTCGCGCAGAGCGCGAAGGATGAGGAAGTCGCCCAGCGCCTTCGGGACGCGCAGACCGTGGGCGAGTGTCTCGGCGTTCTCCCACATCGGGGCCGCATCGAGGCCCTCGGCGAAGGCCGTGACGATCGGCGCGCAACCCTCGGCCTGGACGGCGTACATGCGGGGCCGCGCGGAGTCGATGAATCCCATCTGCTCCATCTCGTCGAAGGCCTTCCACATGCCGATCAGACCCGTCCCGCCACCCGTCGGGTAGAGGATCGCGTCGGGCAGGCTCCAGTCCATCTGCTCGGCCAGCTCGTAGCCCATCGTCTTCTTGCCTTCGACGCGGTACGGCTCCTTCAGCGTGGCGCACTCGAACCAACCCTCGTTCTTCGCGCGCTCGGCACACACTCGCCCGGCGTCGGTGATGAGGCCCTCGACGGTCTCCGCATGGGCGCCGTAACCTTCCGTCTCCATGATGAACAGCGGTGCGACGTCCTTCGGGATGAAGACGTGGGCCTTCAGGCCGCCGCGCGCGGCGTATGCGGCCAACGCGCTGCCGGCGTTTCCTGCGGAAGGAAGGCAAACGTGCTCGACTCCGCGAGCCTTGGCCATCGACACGGCCACGCTGAGGCCGCGCGCCTTGAAGCTGCCCGTGGGATTGACTCCCTCTTCCTTGATACGGAGCTTCGGCAGACCCACGCGCGCTCCGAGCGTCGGCGCCGCCAGCAGGGGCGTGTACCCCTCGCCGAGGTTGATGCGGTGCGCGGGATCCTCCACCGGCAGGACCTCGGCGTAGCGCCACAGCGTGGGCTCGCGTAGCGCGAGATGGCCCGGCCGCATCTCCTTCGCGGCACGAGCGAGGTCGTAGCGGGCGAAAAGGGGAGCGCCGCACTCGCAGACGTTGAGCAGCTGCTCCTTGTCAAACGTCTTCCCGCACTTCGTGCATTCGAGATGAGTCAGGGACAAACGGCGGCTCCTGCTGGACCCTCAGGCGTCTTAGACCTGAAGGATCTCCTGCTCCTTGGACTTCGAAAGCTCGTTGATCTCCTCGATGTGCTTGTCGGTGAGCTTCTGGACCTCGACCAGCGCGTGTTTCTCGTCGTCCTCGCCCAACTCGTGCCCCTTGAGCGCCTTCTTGAGGTGATCGTTGACGTCGCGGCGGACGTTGCGAATCGCGATGCGGCCGTCTTCGGCTTTGTTGTGGGAGTGCTTGACCAGCGTCTTGCGGCGCTCCTCGGTGAGCGCCGGGATCGGGATGCGAATGATCTTGCCGTCGTTCTGCGGGTTGAGGTCGAGATCGGAGCTGCGGATGGCCTTCTCGATCATCGGCAGCGTGGTCGGATCCCATGGCTGGACCATCAGGAGCGTCGGATCGGGGACACTCAGGTTGCCGACCTGATTGAGTGGGGTCGCCGTGCCGTAGTAGTCGACCTTGAGGCCGTCCAACACGGCGAGCGAAGCTCGCCCGGTCCGCAACGAGGCCAGCTCCTTGCGAACCATCTCGACCGAAGTCGTCATGCGGTGCTCCGCGTCCGCGAGCAGCTCGTCGATCATGGTACCTCCCTGACGATCGTTCCGATCTTCTCTCCCGTCACGATGCGCTTCAAGTTGCCCGCTTGCTTGAGGTTGAAAACGATGATGGGGAGACGGTTGTCCATGCAGAGGGAGATGGCGGTGGTGTCCATCACCTTCAATCCGTCCCGCAGCACCTGGAAGTAGCTGAGCTCGTCGAAGCGGACCGCGTCGCTACTCTTCTCGGGATCGCGATCGTAGATCCCGTCCACTCTGGTCCCTTTCAAGATGATCTCGGCCTTGACCTCCATCGCCCGGAGAGCAGCCGCGGTGTCCGTGGAGAAGTAGGGGTTGCCGGTGCCGGCAGCGAGTATCACGACCCGGCCCTTCTCGAGGTGACGGATGGCGCGTCGGCGAATATACGGCTCGGCCACTTCACGGATCTCGACGGCCGACAGCACCCGCGACGGCACACCCGCGCGCTCGATGGCGTCCTGCAGGGCGAGGCTGTTGATCAGCGTGGCCAGCATGCCCATGTGGTCGGCCGAGACGCGGTCCATTCCCCGTGCGTTGTCGGAGACTCCCCGGAAGATGTTGCCGCCACCGACGACCGCGGAGACCTGGATCCCCAGTGAGTGAACGCTGCGGATCTCCTGGGCGATGTAGTCTGTGAAGTCGCGATCGATGCCGAACGGCTTCTCGCCCAGAAGCGCCTCGCCCGACAGCTTGATCAGGACGCGGTCGTAGCAGGCCGCAGGCGTGGCGTTGGTCATCTTCAGGGGGCCGCAGTTGCCCGACTCCGAGCAGTGCGGGCGCGAGGATTCTACCCGGCCGAGCGGTCTTCGGCGTCCTCGCCTAGGCGATAGCGCGCAAACCGGCCGACGACGATGTTTTCCTTGATCACGGCGATCTTTTCCTGGACGAGCTGCCCGACCGTCTGCTTCGGCTCCTTGATGAAGGGTTGCTCGAGCAGGCAGTAGGTCTTGTAGAAGTCCTCGAGCTTGCCCTCGGCGATCTTGTCGTGGATCTTCTCGGGCTTGCCCTGCTCCTTGGCCTGCTCGCGGTAGATCTCGCGCTCCTTGTCCAGAACGTCCTGGGGCACGTCTTCCTTGGAGACGTAGCGCGCGGCGGCGGGGGAGGCGGCGGCGATGTGCATCGCGACGTTCTTCGCGAGCTCAGCGAAATCGTCGGTCTTGGCGACGAAGTCGGTCTCGCAGTTCAGCTCGACGAGCACGCCGACGCGGCCGCCGGGGTGGATGTAGGAGACCACCTGGCCCTCGGAGGCGGCACGGCCGGCCCGCTTTGCGGCGGCGGCGAGGCCCTTGGTACGCAGCAGATCGCGGGCTTTCTCCTGATCTCCCTCGGCTTCGACCAGCGCAGTCTTGCAGTCCATCATGCCGGCGCCCGTCTCCTCGCGGAGCTTGCGGACCATCTGTGCTGAAACTGTCATGACTCTCGACCTCTCCTCGGCGACCGCGCGACAGAACTCGCTCGGTCGGCGACCTCGCCCGCGGATGGCTCCCTGCGGGCGGATGAACGATGAAATGAGATGAGCTAGGCGGTGGGAGCTACGGCCGCGGCCGGCTCTGGCGGGGCCGGGGCGCTCGGCTCCGGTGATGCCTGTGCAGCCGCGGGGTCCGCCTTCGACTCGAGGATCGAACGACCTGCGATCGCGGCATCGGCGAGGCGAGAAGCGTACAGCCGGATCGCGCGCAGCGCGTCGTCGTTGCCAGGGATCGGGACGTCGACTTCGTCGGGATCGCAATTCGTATCCACGATGCCGATCACGGGGATGCGCAGCTTGCGGGCCTCTCGCACGGCGATGGCTTCGCGCCGGGTGTCGATCACGAAGACGGCGTCTGGAACGGTCTTCATTGTGCGGATGCCCCGGAAGTTCCGCTCGAGGTTGGCGCGCTCCTTGGCGAAGCGGCCCAGCTCTCTCTTAGTAAAGTGGTCCTGGCGCGAGTCTGAGGCGAGGATCTCGAGATCCTTGATGCGCTCCAGGCTCTTGCGGATCGTCGCGAAGTTCGTGAGCAGGCCGCCGAGCCAGCGCTCGGTGACGTACGGCATACCGCATCGAACCGCTTCCTCGGTGACGACCTCCCGGGCCTGCCGCTTCGTCCCCACGAAGAGGATCGACTTGCCCTGGGCAGCGAAATCCTCTGTGAATCGAAGAGCGGCCTGGAAGTGTCGGAGCGACTTCTGCAGGTCGATGATGTAGATGCCACTGCGTTCCCCGAAGATGAATCCCTTCATCTTCGGGTTCCAGCGGCGCGTCTGGTGGCCGAAGTGAACGCCGGCCTCCAGTAATTCTTTGAGTGTGACGTCGGTTGGCACGCGACCTCCTAGGCAGCCCGGAGCCATCGGTTTGGCCCTGGGGCTTTCCGGCCCCTACCGCAGGGGCTCGATTTGTGCGTCCGCGAGACTCAGCGCTTGCTGAACTGGAACCTCGCGCGCGCTCCCTTCTGTCCGTACTTCTTGCGTTCCTTGATGCGGTCGTCCCGGGTGATGAGACCGGCCTTCTTGAGCTTGCCGCGCAACTCGAGGTCGAACTCGCACAGCGCCCGGGCAATGCCGTGGCGCAGGGCTCCGGCCTGGGCGCAGACGCCGCCGCCTCGAATCGTCGCGACGACGTCGAAGCGACCCGTGGTTTCGGTCAGCTCGAAGGGCTGCCGAACGATCATACGCAGGGCCTGCAGGCCGCCGAAGTAGTCTTCCATGGTGCGGCGGTTCAGCTTGAACTCGCCCTTGCCCGGCCGCAGGTGGACGCGCGCGATGGCGTTCTTCCGCTTGCCGGTGCCGTAAAATTCTTCCTGGGTCGCGCTCAAGCTGCGTCTCTCCTTAACCCTAGCCGACCGAGATCGTCTGGGGATTCTGGGCCTTGTGGGGATGAGCCTCGTCGGCGTAGACACGCAGCTTGCGGTACATCGCCCGCCCCAACTTCGTCTTGGGCAGCATGCCACGAATGGCGAACTCGACGATGCGCCTAGGGTGCTTCTTGCGCATCTCGGCCGTCGTCTCGGTTTTGAGGTTGCCCAGATAGCCCGTGGGATGCTGATAGAGTTTCTTGGATTCCTTCTTGCCGGTGAGGTGGACGCGGCGAGCGTTGATCACGATGACGTGATCGCCCATGTCGAGGAACGGTGTGTAAATCGGCTTGCGCTTTCCCTGCAGGATGCTGGCGGCTTCCGTGGCGATCTTGCCGAGGACCTTGTCCTTGGCGTCGATGACGACCCAGGCGCGCTCGACGTCTTTGCCGCTCGGAACGTAGGTGGACATGCTCTGAATGACTCCCATCAGCGTCGGAAACGCCGACCTGCCGGCGCAAAGTCGTCAGTTTACGGGAGCTTGGCCCCGGTTGTCAACGGTGTTGGTCCCGTGTAGGGCAGCTTGGTTGGGTGACCAGCCCCCAGGACGGCGCATGTCTGACAGCCATGTTCCTGCCGAGATCTACTGCGGGATCAAGGCTATGGCTACAGTCCCGGGAAGGGCTGGAAGAAGGGAGGCGCGAGGTGTAGCGAAGGAAGCGGCCATTCCGCAGGCTCCCGGTGTGGTGTTTGCGGGCAAGCGGATCTAGCCGGGCAGCGGGGCCGGTGTGACGCTCGGCTGGAAGCAGCCGGCTATCGACACTCAGCGGTCTCGCAGCAGCAGCCCGCCCCGGAACAGGAGCCAGAGCGCGGCCATCTGGACGACATGAAACACGTCGTTGTGGTTGAAGTGAGGGTGCGGGGCGAGGCGCAGGGTCTGAGCAAACCCGCCCACAAGCGAGACGAAGATGCCGGCGACCACGAAGCCTCGAGCCGCTTCGCGACGCCACAGCAGATCGAATGCGAGGAGGAGCAGCAGCAAGAGCGTCGTTGCATACTCGTAGCCGACGATTCGGAATTCCCGTAGTGTCAGGAGCCCTGCGGCGTAGGCGAGGAACTTCCCGGCGATCAGCGCGAGCGCCGGTCCACGCGCTGCGGCCGGCATCATGGCGTTGCGGGGCACCCGCCAAGAGCAGCAGGTCCGCCACTCCGAGCGATATGTATGTGATCGACCAGAGGTGGTGACGCAGGCCCGGCAGGTCATCTGGGTGAATCGCATGCCAGATTCCGCCCACGACCGCGGTCACTGCGAGGGCGAGGAACGCGCGCGCCCAGAGGCGTCCCGACCGCGATGACCGGGAGCCGCCGAGCAACGGGCGGCGTCCGAGGGCGAAGCCGAGTCCCCCTAGTGCGAAATCGGTGAGGACGGTAGCAGGCTCGTTCATCTTCGTCTGAAAAGCAGTCCGAGTCAGTGCCGAAACATGCGCAGCCCCACCCGGAGCGTCCGCGGCCAGCCGATGCCGCGCACAGGCGTGCGACTCACGTCGTAGTCGGCATCGAACAGGTTCTCGACCGCGACGAACGCACTGAGACTGCCCGAGATCGGGCGGCTGGCCGAGGCGTCCACGACGGCGAACCGGTTCAGCTCGAAGTGGTTGGCGTCGTCGTCGAACTGAGCGCCGACGAAGCGGGCCTGGCCCTGCAGGGTGAACCAGCGCGGCTGCGAATAGCTGACGTAGGCGCCCCCCTGCAGGCGTGGGACCTGTGGCACGCGGAGGCCCTCCAGGCCTGGACGCAGCGGAGCGTGACGAAAGCGGGCGTCGGTGACCGCGACCGTCGCCCCCACGGCGACCCGCCTACCCAGCATCAGTTCAGCCTCCAACTCGAGGCCAGCAGATCCCACCTGGCCGGCGTTCTGTCGCTGGCGCGCAATCAGGCTGGGCGTGGAGCTCAGCGTGACGTTTGTGATGGCATCGTCCAAGCGGTTCAGGAAGCCGGTGACGCGCACGGAGCCGCGGCCTCTCGAGAGTCGTCCCCCGAGCTCCGCGCCGCGAAGGTGCTCGGGCTCGAGCTTGGCGTTCGCCGCGGTCACGACGTTCCCGACCCTGAAGCCGCGGTACAGCTCGTTGAGGGTGGGAGTCCGGGCGGCCGCGTAGCCCGCGATGTGCACGTCGAGGCCGGATACGCCGGTCTTCCAGGCCAACGAGAGTCTCGGACTGAAGAACTTCGCAGAATGGTCGGCGCCAGAGTCCAGGGGCGTGGAGGCCCACCAGTCGCCCCGCACGCCGAGTCCGAGGCGAATCCGCTTTCCCAGCGCAACCACGCCCCGCATGAACGTCCCGACGCTTTGATCGCCGCCCCCCGCGGCCGTAGGGGGCAGGGCGGCCCCGGCCGCCGAGAACCGGGTGTCGTTAACCGTGGCACGGATGCTCCGACCCTCCATCCCGATCAGGAGCCCCGCCGACGACCAGGCTTGCGTCCATTGCAGCGTCAGACTTCCGAAGGAAGCGGGCGTGTCTTGTCGGCGCACGAGGCGTTCGCCGTCGCGATCCGGGGCGACCACGCTGAAGGTCTGGAAGTAGTTCTGACGCCCACCGGCCGTTCGCACGAGCCAGCTGCCCGCGCCCGTCGATCCAGCCAGCTCCGCCGAGAGCTGACCCCAGTCGGTCGTGTTCACCTGAAGCGACGTGCCGTTGCCCCGGTCCTCGGCGGCGACGCTGCCACGCAGGAGCACCCGCCAGGATCCCGAGTTGCGGCCCACGCTGAGCCGAGAGGAGCTGTGGTCGCTGCCGGCCAGTGCATCGACGCTTCCGCGCTCCTGGCGGGCAACGACGGGAGCTCCATCGGTCTCGTGCCACTCGCTTGCGAGCGCGGCGAACCAGTTCCCGACCGCAGCGCTCCCGTAGACCGAGGCGCGCACGCTGGAGCGCGAGCCGACGTCCAGGAGCCCGCGAAGCCGAGGGCGCTCGGGATCGTAGGTCAACACCTGGACCACGCCGCCGAGTGCGTCGGCTCCATACAGGTCCCCGCTCGCACCCCGCACGACCTCGACGCGTTCGATGGCGGCCAACGGCACCCGATTCCAATAAACCCAGCTCCCGAAGCCGTCGTTGAGGGGCAGTCCGTCCGCGAGCACCAGCGTCCGGCTGGCGCCAGATCCCGAGATGCCGCGTAGCGTCACGCCCTGCGCGGTCGGATTCGCCACGCGGGACGAGGATCGTCTAAAGAGACTGAAGCCGGGGGTGGACCGGAGCGCATCGTCGAGGGCACCCGCTGGCGTCGTCAGCAGTGCCGTCGAGCTCAGAACCGAGCTGCTCGACGGCAGGCTTTTCCGAGCCCCCCGGGACGCCGTGACGGACACTTCCTTGACGAAGCGTTCCGGAAAGAGCACCACGCGAACGGGGTGCAAGGCCAGGGAAGCGGACCCGACGACGGCCTCGCCAAGACCGCGAGCGTTCACGCGTAGCGTCCCGTGTCCCGGGCTTCCAAGATCAAAGCGCCCAGAGGAATCGCTCCGTGCTTCAGCCACCACCAGCCCATCGCGTTCCAGGCGAACGAGCGCTCCTACGACGACCGCTCCGGCACTGTCCACGACGACACCCGACAAGCGAGCGCCCGCCGCGGCGGGCGGCGCCGCCAGCAGCCAGGCCGCGAGAACGACCATCACCAGAGAGCCACCCGGTCCTTGCCTCGTCATCGCACTTCACCTTGCCTTTCCTTCCACCAACGAAAAGCCTCCGGCAGCCCCTCGGCGGGTCGAATGGTCGGAGCCCAGCCCAGCTCTCGGCGGGCGCGAGCGGACGTGAACGGGTTGTCGCGATACAGCATCTCCAGCAGTTCGCCCGTGCGCCGAGCAAGATCCGAACGGCCGGCCAACCGCAGGCCCACGCTCACGGCGCCCAGGGCGAGTCGGGCCGCCGGCAGCGACATGCGAAGGGCCCTGGGTCGGCAGCCCAGCCCGGCGGATCCGTGGTTGACGACCTCGGCCGCGCTCACCGGGAAATCGTTCGTCAGATGGTAGACACTGCCGCCGGCGCTCTCGGTCGTGCTGGCCCTGAGCGCACCCTCCGCCACGGCATCGGCGTGGACCAGGGACAAGCACACCCTGCCGCCCGACACCAGGGGAACCAGGCCGCGCTCGACCCAGGGGCCAAGTCGCGGGACGAACTGCCTGTCGTATCTGCCGTACATCATCGGGGGCCTCAGGACGCAGGCCCAGACGCGACCGGACCCGTGGGCGTGAAGCACCACGCGCTCGCCTTCCTGCTTCGATCGGCCGTACGCGTCGTGGTCCGGAAGCGTTGGCAGCGGCACCGACGCGTCCATCGGAACGACTCGGTAGCGATCGCGCCCGAAGACGGCCGTACTGCTCACGTGCACGAGCCGCGCGCCGGTCGCGGAGGCTGCCGCCACGACGTGCTCGAGCCCCTGTACGTTGGCCCTACTGAACGCAGCCCAGTCCGCGCCGGGCCCGATCGCGGCCGCCGCATTGAAGATCGCGTCGCAGCCGGAGGCCGCGTGCGAGATGGAGCAGCGGTCCTCCAGGCGCCCCACCACACCTTCCGCGCCGCAGAGCTCAACCCAGGAAGTGCTCGACCGCGAGCGTACGAGGCCGCGGACGTCCCAGCCGGCCGCGACCAGCCGCTTGACGACATGCGTGCCGAGCATGCCGCTCGCGCCGGTGACGAGGGCTCGCTTCACGATCCGCCTCCCGGCTCCGGCAAGGCGAAGGCGACGACGTGATCGCCAAGACGCGAGCCCATGCCGTGGTGGCCTCCGGCGGCGGCGATCACTACGTATTGGCGGCCGCCCGGGCGGACCCGATAGGTCATCGGTGCGGCCTGAGCTGAAGCCGGCAGCGTCGCCTGCCACGCCTGCTCTCCGCTGGACAGATCGAATGCCCGGATCTGCCGATCCATGGTCGCGGCGATGAAGACCAGGCCGCCCGTGATGAGCGGTCCACCCAGGTTCGCCGAGCCCCAGGCCCAGGGCGGAGGCACGATCGAGATGTCCCGGACGTCGCCGAGCGGGACCTCCCAGCGCAGCGCGCCCGTGTCCGAGTCGACGGCATGCAGCATTCCCCAGGGGGGCGGATTACAGGGGATCCCCAGGGGCGACAGCAGGGCCTCCCGCCGGACCCCGTAGGGCGCTGGCGATTGGAAGGAGGTCGTGGACTTCTTCCCCGCGTCGGCTCCCGTCGACTGGATCTCATCCGCGGGAATGAGCGTCGCCACCGTGGCCACTCTGTTCGTGTTCGTCACCAGCAGACCTGATCCCGGATCGAAGGCGAGTCCGCCCCACTCCATTCCTCCGATGAAGCCCGGATACACGATGCTGCCCCGAACGCTGGGTGGGGTGTAGATCCCCTCCGAGCGGAATTGCGCGATGCGGTCCCGGCAGGCCCCGCGGTCGAACGGCGTGAGCCCCCAAGCGTCGTCAGGGTCCAGTCGTTGCGGAACCAGCGGCGGGGGCAGGAGCGGAACGGGTTGGGTCGGGGCAGTCAGCTCGCCGGGCACGTCGCTGACAGGAACCGCTCGATCCTCGATTGGAAACAGGGACTCGCCCGTGTCGCGGTCCAGGATGAAGATGAATCCCATCTTGGTCCCGACGGCGACAGCAGCCCGCTTCCGTCCCTCGTGGGTCAGGTCGATCAGCGCCGGCGGCGCGGGCAGATCGTAGTCCGACAGGTCGTGGCGAACCATCTGGAAGTGCCACACCACCTCGCCTGTCGAACCCCTCAGGGCGACGAGCGAGTTGGCGTAGAGGTTGTCGCCGGACCGCAGGCCGCCCCAGTGGTCCGGGCTAGGGCTCCCAGTCGGAACGAAGACGAGGTCGCGTTCCTCGTCGGTAGTGATCGTGGCCCACGTGTTCGCCGCGCCAGCCGGGACGAAGGTCCCGTCCTCATCCACTCCGCCCACTCCCGGCAGCGGGTCGAAGCTCCAGCGCAGCCGACCGGTGCGGGCGTCGAAAGCGCGCACCACGCCGCTGGGCGAGTCGGCACTGCGACCATCGATGATCGACGAGCCGACGACCACGAGGTCGCCGATCATGGCAGGAGGAGCCGTCTGGCGATAGTCGTCCTCGCTGCCCTGGATCCGCTCGACACCGGCGCGCAGGTCCACGCGCCCGTCGCGACCGAAGTCCTGGCAGAGACGCCCGCTCGTGGCGTCGAGCGCGAACAGTCGTGCGTCGAAGGACGCCAGGAAGATCCAGCGCCGACACGGCTGGCGCTCGGAGCGTTCCGGGTCCAACCAGGTGGAGACTCCACGGGACGTCGTCATGCCATGGATGTCCGCGCTGCGATTCACCCCAGGGTCGAAGGTCCAGAGCTCACGGCCCGTCTCGGCGTCCAACGCAACGACGCGGCTGAAGGGCGTCGACAGGAAGAGCATGCCGTCGACCATGATCGGGGTCGCCTCGAAGGCGCTGCCCGCAGTTCCGGCCGAACCATCGTCCACGTCGCCTGTGCGGTAGGACCACGCGACTTCGAGGGCTCGGACGTTGGAAGGCCTGATGTCGGCCAAAGGCGAGTAGTGCGTGCCTCGCACGCCATCCGCGGTCGGCCACTCCGCCAGCTCCGTCCCCATTGGCCAGGGCGGCGCCGGCCTGGGGTCCACATGCGCGGAGACCGCATATCCGAGTGTCACGAGCAGTGCGATCGTCTGACTCTTCCGAGTGAGCGCCATGGCGTCCCCCTTCGGGCGTGGACGCATTGCATGGGGAGTGCCACGTTATCGCCGCCTGGACGCGTCCGCTCCGAACCCGCTGGATGCGCGGCACTTGCGGACTGCGCGAAGAAGGGACACCGACACCAGCGCTGGGACTCGGGCTGCCAAGCAAGTTGGCAACGCCGACCAGACGATGCGCGCTCACACGGAGGCCGGGCTGCCCGGCCCCGACCTTCGAGGTCGCGTTTCCCCCGTTTCCATGGCGATTGCGTTCGAGCGCAGCGAACTGGCACGCCCCTCGCTTCCCACTCCTCCGCGCCCCTGGCGGGGCGGGAGGAGGAGCAATGCACATAGCTGCGTGGGTGCGTTCAGCGACCGCCCTGTCGCTCGTCGCGGCGACTGCGGCCGCGGAGGAGCGCTACGTCGAGGTCGCGGTTGGAGAGACGTTACACGTCGTAGAAGACGGCCGGGGCGAACCGGTGGTCCTCGTTCCGGGGTTGCTCGGCTCGGCCTACGCGTTCCGCAGGGTCGTTCCTCTTCTCGTGGAGGCTGGCCATCGCGCGATCGTCATCGAGCCCCTCGGCGTGGGCGCCTCTTCGACGCCTTCGGGGGCCGACTACTCGCTGACGGCGCAAGCCGACCGGATTGCCGTCGCGCTCGAGAAGATCGGCGTCGAGCGCGCGACCATCGTCGCGCACGCAGTCGCCGGCTCGATGGCGTTCCGTCTGGCTCATCGCCATCCGGAGCGGGTGAAGGGGATCGTCTCACTGGACGGCGGCATCGCCGAGGCGGCTGCCACTCCCGGTCTGCGGCGCGCCATGCGCTTCTCCTGGCTGATCAGGATCTTCGGCGGTCGTAGGCGCATCCGCGGGCAGGTGCGCAAGGCGCTGACCGAGGAATCGGTAGATCCGGGCTGGGTCACCGACGAGATCGTCAAGGGCTACATGGCGGCGGGTGTGCGCGATCTCGGCGGCACCATTCGCGCACTGCGCGAGATGGCCAAGGCCACGGAACCCGAACTCATCTCGACGCGTCTCGAAAGAGTGCGCTGCCCGGTACGGCTGGTGGTCGGTCCCCAGGGGACGCGCGGCATCAGCGAAGCCGAGATTCAGATCATGACGCAGCGCCTCTCTGCTTTCAGCATCGACCGCGTCGATCACGCCGGCCACTTCGTCTTCGAAGAGGATCCCCTCGCGGTCGTGACCGCCGTCGAGCATGTTCTCGAATCCAGCCGCATCGCCGCGTCCCAAGTGGCGGCGGCGCGCGGAGCCGGCCTTGCCCGGTGAGCCGGCAATCTGGCTGAGCACCTTTCTGCACTCCCTGGCAGGCGGCGTCGTGCCGCTGCTCAACCTGGAGGCCTACCTGCTCGCCTTAGCAGCCCTCTCGCCGGAGTCGCACCTGGTCCCGGTCGCCCTCGCTGCGGCGATGGGCCAGATGTTCGCAAAGTGCCTCCTCTACCGAACGGGTATGCGGCTGGCGCGGTCCCGGGCCTGGGTGGGCAACAAGCACATCCGCGCTGTCGCAGCGCGCCTGCAGCGGGCCGAAGGCGGTGCGCTCGCTCTCGTGTTCACCGGGGCCGCCGTGTCGGTGCCCCCCTTCTATCCCGTGAGCGTCGCCGCCGGCGTGCTGCGCCTGCGCTTCGCCGGTTTTCTTTTCGCAGGCAGCCTCGGGACCTTCGTGCGCTTTGCCGCCATATCCAGCGTGCCGCGGCTGTGGCCCTGGCTCGCCAGTTCGATGCGATGACTCCCTCTAGGGTTCAGCGCGGCCACGACGAGTCCGCTACATCAGGTCTCGATCTTCAGCCGTTCCATCTTGAGCGCCAGACCGTTGCGCGACAAGCCGAGCCGCTTTGCAGCACGCGTACGGTTGCCCTCCGCAGCCGCGAGGGCCTGCCGGATCAGGGCATCCTCGAGACGCGCCACGTTCGGCTCCAGCTCGAGCGTGGCCGGCGTCGGAGGCGCAGCGGGATCCGACCCCCCGGTGACGACATGCGCCGGCAGCATGGTGAAGTCGATCGCGTCGCCGTCGGGACACAGGTGCACGAGTCGCAGGATCTCGTGCTCCAGCTCGCGCACGTTACCGGGCCAGTCGTACGCCACCAGCGCCCGCAACGCACGCAGTGTCACGCCCCGGACGGAGCGCTCCGCCTGCTTCGCCGAGCGGCGGACCATGGCCTCGACGAGCTGAGGGATGTCGTCCCGCCGCTCGCGCAGCGGCGGGACGAGCAGGGTGTGGCCCGCGATGCGGTAATACAGGTCTGCGCGGAAGGTCTTGTCCGCCAGTCGGGTGCGGAGGTCGGTGTTCGTCGAGGCGACGATCCTCACGTCGGTGGCCTGGGGCGCGCCCCCGACTGGCTGGACTTCGCACTCCTGGAGGGCCCGCAGGAGTTTGGCCTGGAGCGCCAGCGGCATGTCGCCGATCTCGTCGAGCAGCAGCGTCCCGCCGCGCGCGGCCTGGAAGCGACCCTCCCGCTCGGACACGCCCGTCGCCGCGCCTTTGGCCACACCGAACAGCTCCGCCTCCAGCATGTCGGCGGGGATGGCCGCGCAGTTGATCGCGACGAAGGTTCCGTCGGATCGGGGAGATGACTCATGGAGAGTCCTGGCGATGGGCTCTTTCCCCGCTCCAGTCTCGCCCAGGATCAGCACGGGCAGGTCGCTCGCGAGCAGCGGCCGCATCTCGCCGAACAGTCTCGCCATGGCGGCGGAGTCCGCGGTCACATAGCCGTCGGGGAAGGCGATATCGTCGGGCGCCGGTCCGACGTCCCGCCCGGACTGGACCGGCTCCGGGCGGTGGGCGGCGAGGAGCCGGACAAGCGTTCTCAGTAGCGAGGCACTTTCCGCGCGCCCTGGAAAATCGCCCACGAGCCCCAGCCAGACGCCGCGCCCGTCGGGATCGACCAGCGACCCCACCGCCAGCAACGGGTCGCCCTGCTCGAGCACGGCTCGGCATTCGCCCCCTCGCCGCTGCGGCGGACGCTGTCGTCGCACCGCGTCCACACAAGCCAGACCGACGTCACCGCCGCGCGACGCGATGACACGCGCCTCTCCGCGGCCGTCGGCCTCGAGCACCCAGGCGGCGACGCAGGGAAGCTCGCGGACCAGAATGCCGAGCACGCCGCCGAGGTCCGCATCCGTCACCACGAGCCGCTCGGCCGCCTGCTCAAGCACCCCGACCCAGCGCACAGTGCTGAGCTGCGCGCCCGCAGTGTCGGTGGTGTGCGTGTCAACGGACCCTGACCTGGCGGGCGTCGCGTCCAGCGCCAGGCCCAGCTCGGCGTCGTCCGCGTCCACACTCTCGAGCACGAGCCTGATCGGACCAAGGCCCACTTCGTCGCCGGGCTTGAGCAGGCTGCGTTGGACGCGCACGCCGTTCACCTCCACGCCGTTTCTGCTGCTCAGGTCTTCGATCGTGACCGCGTCGCTCTCGAGGGTCAGCTCGGTGTGGTGGCGCGAGACTCCGCGGACGGACAGCACGAGATCGTTTTCTCCCATGCTCCCGATGCGCGTGAGGCCCTCGCCGAGCACGTGCCGCTTCTCGAGGCCGCCGACGGTCCCCCGCAGCCGCAGGCGTGAGCCTCGCGTCACGGCGGTGGCTCCAGGGCAGTGACCGCGGGTGATGCCAGGAGTCGCGCGCGCCGGCTCGGATCTTCGAGCCCCTCCGCCAAGGCCAGTAGGGTCGCACGGGCCTGCTCCCGAGCACGCTGCGCGCCGGCACCGTCACCCTCTCGCTCGAGCGCGCCAGGCAAGCAACGGCGCCGGCCGGCGTTCGAGTTGCTCGAACGCAGCGCTGAGGTGGGCGCGGGCCTGATCCCCGTGGCCGTCGGCGAGTCCTGCCTCTGCCAGTACGCGATGAGCCAGGACGGCATAGGCGGCGGTGCCATGACGCGTCGCCTTCTCCAGAAGGCGACGCGCGTTGTCGGAAGCCGCCTGTGTCTCTCCCCGTGCCAGCCGGAACTCGGCCGTCGCCGTCAGCGCCCGAAGTTCCTCCTGCCAGACGAGCCAGCCCCCTTCGGTCGCGCGGCCCTGAGCCTCGTCGAGGCAAGCCTGGGCCGCATCCAACCGGCCGCACAGTGTGTGGTCGAGAACGAGGTTGGCCAGAGCTCCGGTGGCCGCCTGGGGCAAGTCGCCGACGCGGGCCTGTTCTAGCGCTTCCGTGTCCAGTCGTATGACCTCGTCGAAGTCCTGCAGCTCACGGTTCGCATAGGCAAGGGCGCTCGTCAGCCGGGGCAACCAATACCGATCACCGTTGCGACTGACCAGCTCGCGGGCGCCGTCGAGAGTCTCGCCCTTCCCAAGCGCCCCTCACCGGCCTCTGCAAGACCGCCGAACATCAGGCACCGAGCAGCATGAAGCCATCTCGCCGCTTGGCAGCCAGATCCCGCGCCTCCGTCAGCCTCTCAAGGGCACGGGGGTAGTCGCCGGACCAGTAGTCCACAAAGCCGCCGTAGGCGAGTCCCTCGAGCAGAGCTGCGGGGTGCTCGTGTCGCCGCGCGTGCGAGACGACTTCTTCGAGCAGGGGAGCTGCCTTTGCAAGCTCGCCACCGTCCTCGACCAGCACCACCGCCACCGTGGCCTTCGCCTCCGCCTGCAGCCTCTCGTCTGCTGCATCGGCAGCGGCGCGCAGCGCCTCGTGGCTGGTCACCGACATCTCCGCCATACGCCGACCGAAGAACAGCGCGCGACACGCGCCGAGAAGAGCCCGGCAGCGCTCGGCGGGGGAGCCAGCGCTCGTGGCCGCCTCGCCCATGAGGGCGAAGTGCTCGACCGCCTCGTCGAAGCGACCAACGGCCACCGCGACCTGGCCGAGCTCCCCGTGCAATGCGACGGCCCGCGTGGGGCGCTCCGCCTCGGGAAGGCGAGCGAGCAGCGCCAGCGCCTGGACCAGATAGCGCTCGGCCTCGTCGTAGGCGAAGAGGCTGGCAGCGTGGCGTCCGGCATCGGCCAGATGCATCACGGCGGCGCTGAAGTCCCGGCCGCGCTCGAAGTGGAGCGCGATCCGGGCCGAGTAGGAGCGCTCGGGAGCACCGCCGCGACGCTGCATCGCTGCGGCAACGCGCTGATGCAGCAGTGCCCGACGGCGGCTCACGATGTCCTCGTAGAGGGTCTCCCGGTACAGCGCGTGAGCAAAGCGGTAACGCGTCGAGAGCGCGCCGTCGGGCAGCTCCGACTCGCCGCGGTCGGAGATGAGGCGGTGCTCGCGGTCCAGGCGCGCCAGTCGCTCCTGGAGGGTCATCTCGTCGGCTTCCATGAGGCTCGCCAAGATCGCGGACGTGAACTCGACTCCGATCACCGAAGCGGTGCTCAGCGCCTCCCGATCCGGCTCGTCCAGGCGCGCCAGCGAATCGCGGATGAAGTCGCGCACGCTCTCGGGAGCCGCGGCCTCCAGCTCCTCGGGCGGCCGAGTGAGTTGCCAGCCCGACTCCGTGCGTGAGATGTCTCTGCGCTCGACGAACGCACTCACGAGCTTCCGCAACAGCAACGGATGGCCCTCGGTCCGCCGATGCAGCCTCGCGGCAAGCGCCGCAGGCAAGTTGCCTCCCGGGAAGGCGGTGTCGAGGTACTCGCCTACCTCTCGCTCGACGAGCGGGGGCACGTCGAGCTCTTGGACGAAGCCTAGGGCCAGCATGGCGTGATAGAAGTCGCGCAGCCGCGGATTGGCGGGGATGGCCTCGGGACGGAGCGTCACTACGATCAGCATGGGTTGGCGCGCGATGCGCCGCACAAGGTGCGCCACCAGGTCCAGCGTGGGTGGATCCGCCCAGTGCGCGTCCTCGAGAAGACCGATTAGGGGCGCTTGCGCGGCCGTCGCCTCGAAGACATCGCCCATCTCCCGCAGCACCCGCTCCCTCGTGGCTCCCACGGTGGTGTCGCGAGCCTGCTGGCCCAGCTCGACGGCAGGCAAGTGAAGACACCAGGTGGGTGCGTACGTCCGGAGCATTGTGGCGACACGCTCGCGCTCGCCTCCCTCGAGCAGCGTGCCCAGCCCATCGAGGAAGGGGAGATAGGCCTCGCTCTGACCGTACTGATCGAGGCAGCGACCACGCAGCAAGGAGTAGGAGTCCCCGCCGGACAGGGCCCGCTGCAGGAAGGCGTCGACGAGAGCCGTCTTGCCGATGCCGCCTTCGCCGCGCATGATGACGACGCAGCCCGACCCGGAAACGGCTCGCGCGAGCCGCCCCTCGAGCAACTCGATCTCGGCGAGGCGCCCCACGAACGGCTCGTGGCTCGCCCCCGGCCACTTCTGGTGTGCGGCCTCTGTCATCCCCCCCCCGCATGTCGGCGTCGCCCCGGCGCGAAACCCCTAGTCGGGCCCTTCTATAATCGTGAAGCGTGCGTTCATAGTACCCAAGACGCCTGCATTTCGTGACCGGTTCCCCGCCTGCGGCAGCAGAGGTGCCTCGACATGCCATCGGACCTGAAGCCCGGCCGCGTGATCGCCTCGCGCTACGAGGTGCGGGTGCCCCTGGGCAAGGGCGGCATGGGCACCGTCTACGAAGCCCACGACCGGATCCTGGACGAGGTCGTCGCACTCAAGGTGCTGCGCACCTCCGACGAGACCGGCGAACACGAGGAGCCACCCGAGCGCGGAGAGCGGCTGAAAAGGCGCTTCCGGGCCGAGATCAAGCTGGCCCGGAGGATCCGCCACCCCAACGTCTGTGCGATTCACGAATATGGCGAGGACGGCGACCTGCTCTTCATTTCCATGGAATGCGTCCAGGGCCGCAACCTCAAGAAGATCCTAGAGGAGGATGGTCCATTCGCGTGGGAGGACGCCTACGACGTGGCGATCCAGGTGGCGCGGGGCCTGGCGGCGATCCACGACTCCGGGATCATCCACCGTGACCTCAAGACCACCAACGTGATGCGGGACACTCAGGGCCGAGTCCGCATCATGGACTTCGGCATTGCGAAGCTGTGGGCGCAGGAGAGTCCGGCGCTGACGGCGACCCACAGCGTCGTGGGCTCACCCCAGCACATGAGCCCGGAGCAGATCCGCGCAGAGCCTCTGGACACCCGCAGCGATCTGTACAGCTTCGGAACGCTGTTGTGGGAGGTATTCACAAGGCGCGTGCCGTTCGAGGCGGCGACGCCCGTGGCCACGATGATGAAGCACCTTCAGGACGACCCACCCTACAACAGCTTGGCCGCGACCCGACCGCCGGAATCGGTCGTTCCCCTCCTCCGGCGTGCGCTCGCGAAGCGACCCGACGACGGCCGGACAGCGCCGAACACTTGGCCGCGTTGCTCGAGCAAGCCCGCCAGAACTGGGTCAGCGGTGCCACCCACACTCCCGCCGACGCTCCGGCACTGCCCAAGCCTCCGGGGATCCCTGGTCCGGTTGAACCGCCTCCTCTCGCGCCGCCAGAGGCGCGACTCCTGATCGGCTACGTCGCGCGAGCCCTAGGGCGCAAGGATGCCTCGGTACGCCTGCGCGCCGCAACTGCGCTCGCCACCCACTCCGGCGACGAACTCCGCGCCGCCCTCGGGGAAACGCTCGAAAGCGCCGCCCACGAAAGTGACCTTCGCGTCCGAGCCGCTATCGCACGCGTGCGCCAGCAGATCGACGCTCAACAGGCCCCGGGCCGAGGTACCGGGGACGAGCCCTAGCAGTCCGTGGTTAAAGCCCTTCCGAGGCGGCGATGGAGGGCGACGGAGCTGAGTGGCGGGCATTGTGCGAGAGCTGTTCGTGGTTGGTAGGAGCCGTTGTGATGGCCGTCAGGCGGTTCCAGAGGTGAAGGAGCTGTGCCAGAAGGTCATGGAGCCGGCCCTGCAGGCCCCTCGGCGTCCCGACTCCGACGATCTGGCGCATCAGCAGCCCGAGATTGAAGGCACCGCTGTGGACCAGCACCCGTTTGAGGATGTTCTCGTGACCGCGAAGGTGCGTGCGTCTCATGCGGCCGGTTCGGTAGAGATGAGCGAAGGGTCGCTCCACCCGTTCTCCTCGGAGGCGGTGCAGACGCTGACCTCGTGCCCCGCCGCTTCGCCGACGGTTCGCGTACACCAGGCCACGGCTCTCGGTGTCGCCCCGCCATCGCCGACGACCACGGTCGGGTTCGGATATGTACGCACGCAGCCCCGCAGCGTCCAACTCCTGGAGAACCGCAGTGGAGTGGTAACCCTTGTCGCCAACCACTTCCTGCAGGCCTCCGGGATGGCAAGCACGGGTCCGCTTCTGAACGCGCTCGATCTGAGTCTCGGCGTCCTTGAGCGTCTTGCCCAGCGTGCTCGTGTCGCCCTGGTTCGCGCCCTGGACCGTCACCGACACGATCGCCCCCGTCGTCAGGTCCACGGCCTGCTCGGTTTTGTGGGCCAGATGGGTACGACCATCCTTCATTTTGGCGATCTTCGCGTCCGGATCCGCCGGACTCTTCCATTCCTCGTTCGAGCCTTTCTTCTTGCGCCGCCGATCCAGCCGCGCCAGCGCTTGCCGAGAGGGCGTGCGAATGCCAGACGCCTTCGCCAGACGCTTCAAGAACTCCTGGTAGGTCTCTCCGGTATCCCGACGCACGATGCTCCGCATCGCCGCGTTCGCTTCCAGCGTCGTCGCGTCGATCGCAATCGTCTTTCCGCTCAGAAGACCCGTCTGCGCCAGGCGCTCTTGGATCCAGGTGAACACGTCACGGTGGGTTTCCAAGTCGATCAGCCGCCGGGTCCGCGAGATCGTCGAATGTTCCGGGGCCCGCTCCTCCAACCCAAGCCCCAGGAAGCTCCGCACCCCAAGCGAGTCCGCTGCACGCCACGCCATCCCACGCTCGGAGTCCAGGCCCTCGAAGTACCCCACCAGCAAGAGCCGAAAGTAGCGTCCAGGGGCCAGGCTCGGACGCCCCAGAACCGCCGCATAGAACCGGCGGCATCGCGATTCCACGAATCTGTCGAAGCCCTCGGACTCCAGCGCTCTATTCAAACGCGAATAGAAAGGATGCCCAGGGCTCCGCGGCAGATCGCTCGTCGGCACCCACAACGCCTCTTGACGTTTCTTATGTTTGCCCATCGCCATGCACGAACACTAAGACATGCACTTGTCACGTAAGGCCCGCTCAAAGGGCACTTTCACCACGGACTGCTAGATCGCCAGCTGGCCTGTTTCGAAGAAGTCCTTGTCCTCCCACCTACAGGAGGCGAAAACCGGGCAGTCTGCGCACTGGGGGCGCCTGGCCTGGTAGATCCGGCGGCCGTGGAAGATGAGCGTGTCGGTGACCCGCGTCCAGCTCCGCTGGGGAAAGAGCTTCATGAGATCGGTTTCGATGATCTCGGGGTCTTCCGAACTCGTCAGACCCAGGCGGCCGGCCACTCGCCTGACGTGGGTGTCCACCCCGACTCCCTCGTTGATGCCGTAGGCGTGGCCGAGGACGATGTTTGCGGTCTTGCGTCCGACGCCCGGGACTCGGATCAGCTCGGCGATGGTCTTCGGGACCTCACCGCCGTGAACCTCGGCGAGCCGGCTGGAGCAGCCCAGCAGGCTACGAGCCTTCGACCTGAAGAAGCCGGTGGTGCGGACCAGCTGCTCCAGCTGGGCCGTGTCGGCCACGGCGAGCGCGGCGGCGTCAGGGAAGCGGCGAAACAGCTCGAGTGTGACCTTGTTGACGCGCTCATCCGTGCATTGCGCCGACAGAATGGTCGCGATGACCAGCTGGAACGCATTCTCGAAGTTCAGCTCGCAGTCGGCGCCGGGGTGGGCGCGCTCGAGGTGATTGAACAGTCGCCTGGCCACCGCGGGCTCGAGCTTCGGCCTTCGGGGGAGCCTCTTTCGGTTGAGCGTCGAGCCCATCTCTCAGCTCGTCGCGTGCCACCCGTCGGGGAAGAGCTCGCTCTGGAGGCTCGGCTTAGCGAGGCGGGAGAGCTGAACCGCCAGGCCCCGGACGTGGGCGGCGGAGTCGAGCATGGGCGCGGCGACGCCACGTGCGATCTGACGTAGGGATGCCGAGTCGGTGACCACCTGATGGAAGACCGTGTGCTCACGTTGGCTGTCATCCGCCCGACGCATCTCGATCGTGATCGCCCCCGCGCCGAGTCCGAAGGGTCGGACCCGTCGGAAGGCGCGCTCGACGAGACCGTCGAGCGCCTCGATGAGCGCAACCCGGTCGGTGCGCAGATCCCGGATCGTCAATTCCGCGCGGGCCGTCTCTGGCGGTTTTGCGCGCTCGATGGGCGGCTCACCCTGGCCCAGGGCCGCGGTGCGGCAGCGCTCGGCCCGAGCGCGACCGAGGAGGTGAGTCAGGTCTTCGATGGGCGCGCCTGCTAGATTGCCCAGCGTCTCGTAGCCCCTACCCCGCAGCCTCGCGGCGTCGTGGGGAGAGAGGGCGTCGAGCATTTCGATCGGGCTGGGCGCTACGAATGAAGACTCGTAGCCCGGCAGCACCACGAGCAGGCCACGTGGCCGAGCCATGCCCGACGCGACGCGAGCCGCCAAGCGGCTCGCGGCCAGGCCGAGCGAGGCCTCGATTCGCAGCGTCTGCTCGAGCTCTGTCTTGACGGACTCGGCCTTGGCAACGGCCGTGCCGGCGCCGGCGCGCTCCATCGTGACGTCGAGGAATGCCTCGTCTGCCGACGGTCTCTCTACGCGACGCGAGACTCGGAGCAGGATGTCCGTGACCTCTTCGCTGGTTCGCGCGTAGGCTTCGAGGTCTCCGGGACAGAAGGCGCCGCGCGGACAGAGTTTGCGAGCATGCTCGAGGCTCTGGCCCGGGCGAATCCCACGGGCACGCGCTTCCTCGCTCGCGGCGGCCACGATCCCTTCGGCGGCGGCCGCGCCCCCCACGATAACGGCGCGGCCTACGAGCGCCCGGTCGAAGCGGCGCTCGACAGCGACCAGGAATGGGGCCAGGTCGACGTGGAGGATGCTTCGCCTCGCCATACCTTTCACGAGTTCAAGATACCCGGCGGCGCTGCCAGCGAAGGTCCTCTCCGGGTGCGAGCCGTTCCAGCTCTGCTTGCCTGGGATCGTGCCCGTCACTCGAGATCGAACGTCACCAGGCGCGACGCGCTGGAACGGCTCTTAATGCATCGGCCCTTTTGGGGGGCCGAAGGACTCCTGGTAGAGGCGGTAGTTCTCCTGGAGGGCGGCGATCAGGCCGGGAATCATCTGTACCGGGACGACCATTCGTGCGCGAACCGGGGCCTTGACGATGTGGGTGTCGCGCGCAGCCTTGAGCTCTTTCTCGCCGACGGGCTGCATTTCGCAAAACGTGAGGGTGAAGTCGAAGGGCGAGTTCTGAATTGAACAGAAGTTGCTGTAGACGCGGGGGACATCCTCGTCGTGCTCCGGCACGACGGTGAAGTTGATCGATTTCTTTTCTTCCATCCGAGCTGCTCCTCGTTGCGAGACGCGAAACGACCGAATCGCCTCAGTGTCTCACGAGGGGCTCAGTACTTCCTCAGGACGCCGATGACCACGCCTTGAACGCGCAGATCGCCATGGTCGATGAAAAGGGGCTGCATCGTCGCGTTGGCTGGTTGCAGCCGCACGCGGCCGTCTGGCTCGCGGTAGAACTTCTTGAGCGTGACGCGGTCTTCGTCGAGCAACGCGATGACCATCTCTCCGTCGCGGGCCGTTTGCCGGTTCTCGACGATGACGTAGTCGCCGTCGCGGATCTGCTCGTCGATCATCGAGTCGCCCTTCACCTCGAGGACGTAGGTGTCGCTGTGTCGAACGAACTCCTCCGGGACATACATCGTCTCGGAAGCTTCGATCGCCTCGATCGGAGTCCCGGCCGCGACGCGACCGAGGATGGGCAGCTCGACGGCACGTACCTCGAGGTTGGTCTTGACCAGCTCGAGGGCACGGGACCTGTTCCACGCGCGCTTGATCAGCCCCTTGCTCTGGAGGTTGGTGAGGTGCTTGTGGACCGTGGCGAGCGAGCGTAGTCCCAGGTGGTCGGCGATCTCGTCGATGGTGGGGGCGTAGCCCCTCTCGCCGATGTGTCGCTCGACATAGTCCAAAACCTCCTTCTGCCTGCGCGTAACGTGCATCGCGACCTCCGATCCAAAGTTAGGCGAATAAAGAGCGAAAGTCAAGAAAGAGGGTCGGGCTCCCTGGTTCTTCGGAATCTCGGCGAGCTAGCGGATCGACCGACGGGGAGTCGAACGAGGAGGGGACGTGGAGCGGCCACCGTGACTGCTCCCGGAGCGGTGCGTGCGGCTTGAAACGTGTCGGCCGCGTGGGTACGGGACCGCGCGCGCCTGGGAGCCCTGGTAGATCCTGCCGGGAATGATGACGCGGCCCAGATACGGGTTGTAGACCGCGGCGCCCCCGCCGTATCCGACTGGGATTCCGCTGCCGCCGTAGTCGCTGCGGGCCTCCGCCCGTCGCGCGTCAGCCTCGGCCGTTCGTGCCCTCGCTTCGGCCTCCCGCACGCGGGCCTCGGCCTCGCGCCTCTGGCGCTGCTCGAGGTCCTGACTGTTGGCGCCAGCGCGCCTCCTCGTCCCTTTCGGCCTTGCTGATCCAGCGTCCCCCGTAGCGCACGAAGCCACGCTCGCTGCGGGCCTCTACCTCGCTGATCCAACGACCGCCCTGCAAGACGTTGCCCTGGGCCGCCTGGGCGATCGGGTTGTCCGGGGAATACGCGAGCACCCTCTCGAACGCGGCGAGTGCCTGAGTCTTGAGCCCGTGCCGCTGGGCGTACAAGCCGACGTCGAGCCAGCCATCGACATCGCTCAACGCCAGCCGCGCAGCGCGCTGGTTGTAGACGGAGAGGGGTGAGCCGCCAGCCACGATGTGGTCCACGCGTTCGGCAGGAAGGCTGATGCGTCCCGGACCGACTTCGATGAGAACGGCGTCGTGGGTCTCTTCGACGATCTGGCCGACGATCTTCCCACCACCGCGCAGGTGAACCTCGTCCGCGGCGAGGGTCGCCGCCAGCAACGGCACGAGAGCGAGAGCCGATCGGTTCACCAACACCCCTCAAATCACTATGTGCGAAGAAGGTGGGGGAGTCAACGATCGCTCGGGTACCGCTGCAGGGCAGGCCACGCGGGTCGCTCGCGGCGCCTCTCGCTCCGGCTGAGACGCTTCAGAGTAGCGAGTCGGTGCAGATCCCTCGGGTGGTTACAATCTCGGGACTCGATGGCCAAGCGACTCCGGGTCGGTGATGCCCTCGGCCTCCTCGGCTTCGCTCTGGCAGGGCTGCTCGCCGCTGGGGGCGCGGCCTCTGGTGTCGACGGTTTCCTGTTGGGCATCCCGCCGCTGTCCTGGGTAGTCGTGGTGACGTTGCTGGCGGCTTTCGTGGCGCGGTTCGCTCCGTCCGGCCCGCTCGCAGCCGCGGGATTGCTTCCTTTGATCGTCTCACTCGTGGTCGGCGTGCCGCTGTCGGGACTCTGGGCCTGGTCCGGGCCCGCGCTCGGAGTGATCGGCGCTGCGTGTTTCCTGGCCATGATGTGGGGCACGCACCGAAACGCGCTCGCCGCCCTCTTCATCCCCGTTGCGCTGGCGGCCCACTTCACGGCGGCGGCCCGCGTCCAAGTGCGAGTCGGCGCCGAAGGGGACGAGCCGCACTACCTGATGGTGACGGAGAGCTTGCTGCGCGATGGCGACCTCGCTCTCGAGCCCGACTACGCTGAAAAACGCTACGCCTCCTTCTACCGAAAGCCGGAGCTGGCCCCGCACTATCGGGTCAGAGGCCGCGATGGCGAGATCCTCTCGCTCCACGCCATAGGGCTGTCTCTTCTTCTTCTTCCCGCCTATGCGCTGGGGGGGTATCCGGCCACATCCTTCTTCATGGCGCTTCTCTCGGTGGCACTTGCTCTTGAGGTCCGGGGACTGATCCGAGAGCAGACCGGCGATCCCAGCCTGGCGGATGCCGCGGGGTGGGTCGTGGCGCTGAGCCCACCCATCCTCCACTACGCGGGCCTGATCTTTGCCGAGATCCCGGCGGCGCTCGTCGTGGCCACGGTGCTGAGACGAGGTCGCGAGCCAGACAAGCTGTCGCCCGCAGCGACCGCGGGACTGGCGACGGCCTGCGCGTTTCTTCCGTGGTTGAACGTGCGCTTCGTCGCGCTCACGGTCATCCTGTTGCTCTACCTGTTGGTCAGGCCCAATCGGACACGACTCGTCGCTCTCGCCCTGCCCACGCTGATCTCCGCGGCCGGAGTCGCCGCGTACCACTGGATCCTCTACGGCTTCTGGGATCCGCGGCTCGTCTATGGCAGGCGCCCCGAGTTCTCGATCGCCGCTCTTCCGGAGGGAATCCAGGGCCTGCTCCTCGATCAGGAGTTCGGGCTCCTCGTCTACGCTCCCGTCTTTGCCCTGGCCGTCCCGGGTCTGTTCTTCCTGCGCAAGCTGGGTCGTCGCGTCACGCTGATCTCGCTTGCGCTGGTGGCCGCCATCTTCTTCACTGCCGCCTCGTGGCACATGTGGCGCGGCGGATGGAACCCCCCTGCCCGGTTCCTGGTGCCGATCGTCGCCCCCCTCGCGCTCGCCATCGCCAGCGCCGCGACGCGAGTGCGGCCAGCCGCATTGGCGATGCTGGTCGCCTGGGGGATCTGGCTGGGTGCGGCGGGAGCCTGGGATCCCACGCTCGTGCACAGGGATCGTGATGGCACGGCTCCACTCTTCCGGGCCCATTCGGGGGCGGTCGAATGGACGACCCTGCTCCCCGCCTTCGTTCTCGCGGAGAACGATCGCCACTCATTGGCCTTGATCTGGGGTGGGCTGCTGATCTTCGCCGGGTGGCCGGTACGCGATCCCCGTCGTCCGCGGGCCGTCGACTGGGCCGTGACCAGCATCGTCCTGGTCGCCGCGACCAGCCTGGCACAAGGCGCCTCGGATGGTCGATCCGACGGGCGTTCGGCGGCGCGCCTCGTCGGGCGTCCCGCCATCGGGGTGCCCGGCTGGCAGTACTGGGGCGCTGCGCCAGTTCGTTGGGGCGTCTCGGACCTGGGTTGGGACGGCCTCTACGAACCCCACCGCTATCCCGATGGTGCAAGCGTGGCCCGCCGACTCCGCTTGCCAGCGGGCGAGTATCAATTGGTTCTGGAAATGGAGCCGCTGGGCGAGCCCGTGCAACTGCCGCGCCTGGTTCTGCTCTCCGAAGCGGGCGGCGCGAGTCCCGAGTACTGGCCGATCGGCGAGGCGCCGCTCGTCTCGGCGAGCTTCCGGGTGCCGGACGACCAAGCCTTCTCGCTCGTGCTCGTCGGGGGATCGCCTTTTCACCTCTCGGCAATGGAGTTGACCCGTTCAACCTTCCCAGGCCCCAACCGGTCCAACCAGTGAAGTGTCCGAATTCCGCCAAGGCGCTAAGGTGAGCCGGTCGAGCCGATGATCGCGCAGGGGGTGCTTTCGAGCCCGTGGTTCTCGACCGCTACTATGGCTGAACGGACCTCCACTGCGGGGGACGACGAGCTCGTCCGTGCCACGCAGAAAGGCGATCGTGACGCCTTTGGTCGCCTCGTCGAGCGCTATCAGCGCGACATCTACAGGCTTTGCTACCGGTATGTCAACGATCCCCAGGACGCCAGCGACATGGCCCAGGAGGCGTTCCTCAAGGCCTACCGTGCGATCGGCCGCTTCCGGGGAGACAGCAGGGTCTCGACGTGGATCTATCGGATCGCGGTGAACACGTGCCTCAACTTCCGGGCAGCCCGGCGTCCGGAGGGAGAGGCTCTGCCCGACTCGCTGCCCGCCCGTCCAGTCGAGCTGAGCGAGCGGATCGACGCCGGTCTGCTCGGGCGCCGCGTTCGCGCCGCAGTGGAGCTGTTGCCCGAGAAGCAACGCGCCACGCTGATTCTCAAGATCTATCACGACCTGTCCCATCGAGAGGTCGCTTCCATCCTCGGCTCGACGGTCGGAACCATGAAGGCGAATCTCTTCCACGCGCTTCGCAACCTCCGCCGGATCGTCGAAGAGCAGGGCCCGGAGAGCTAGTGGCCCGCAAGCGAGAAGTCGGAAGCGGTCAGGGTGTCGAGGGGCCCCGATCCGCAAGGCGAGAGGAGCGGAGAATACCGGGAGTATTTGACCGACGAACAACGCAGCGGGCGGGGATGCATCGGCGGTCTGACGCTTTCGAATCCTCGTTTACAAGTCACTAGCATGCCCCACTTGAGCGAAGAGCAGCTGGCGACGCTCGCCGTAGAGGATTCGGGCGATGCGCACCTCGACTCGTGCCTCCATTGCCGGCGGCGGCTCGACGAGCCCCTCGAAGGACTGGCGCTCGCGCGCGCCGATGAGGTCCCCGAGCCCGATCGTGTGACACTCGCGCGGTTGCACCGCGGAGTCATGGAGCAGATCGAGGCGCGGGAGCATCGCAGGCAGTGGCTGATGTGGCCTGCGCTCGCAGCGGCGGCGAGCCTGGCGATCGCCACCGCCATTTCGGCGACCCGGTTGCCTGCGCCGGTCGACGACGTGGCGCCCGTCTGGTCGGCGCTTCCGCCCATCGAGCTGGACGTGGGCTTCGCCATCCTGGAAGGTCTGGCGCCGGATCAGGAGCAGCTCGAGCCGTTCGGGGGCTGCGACGACCTGGCGAATTGTCTGATCGGCTTGAATGAGAGTGAGCGACTCGCGCTCGTTGGCGAGCTGCGCAGCGAGCTCTCGCGGAGGGAATCGTGAACCAGTTGAGATGGATGGCGGCCGTGGCCGCGTTGATGGTGGTGCCCACCGCGGTTTCGGCCCAGCAGGGGCAAGCGCGACCGGCCGATGAGGCCTTCAAGATGATCGACGCCTACTTGATTGCCAACATTCAGGAGAGCCTCGAGTTGACCGACGAGCAATTTGTGAAGCTGCTGCCGATGATCAAGAGGCAACAGTCAGAAAGGCGCGAGTTCACTCAAAAACGTCAGCGCGCCCTCCGCGAGCTGAACATGGCAGTTCGCCAGGGCCACACCGAGGAGCAGGTCGTCGCCGCTCTCGATCGTCTCAAGCAGCTCGACGTCGAGATCTTCGAAGCCCGCAACCAGCGCTATGCCGGAATCGATGCCGAGCTGAGCTCGCTCCAGCAGGCGAAGTTTCGCATCTTCGAATCCGAGGTCGAGCGCCGCATGCGCGACCTGATGCGGCGGGTGCGTGGCCAGCAGCAGCCGCGAGAGCGACAGGACTTCAGGCCGAGGGAGCCGTCGCCTCGGCTCTGAGCGCGTCGACGCGAGCCCGCCTATACTTGGGCTGATGATCTCGTTGACGGGTCGGGGGACATTGGAAGAGGCGCTGACCACACCGGCGCCGGCGCTGCGAGCCGCGTCAGAGCAGCCGCGGCCCCAGGCACGTGCGGACTCTCTGCGATCGCGCGCGCGCGTACGGGTCCTGCCTGTCGATCCACGTAGCCTGTATTGCTTCTGGGCTCTCGAGCCGACGCTGACGGCCGGTTTGATCGCGGAATTGGGCGAGCGTGCGGCCTCGCTTTGCCAGCTGATGTTGGTCGCTCATTCGAACGAGAGGTCGTCGGAATGGCTCGCACCGATCGGCGCAGGCTCTCTCTACATCCGGGTCGTCGCAGTCGGGCAACCCCATCTCGTCGAGCTGTTCCTCACATTGCCCTCCGGCGAGCGCTGCTTCCTTGCGGCCAGCAACGTCGCGACGCCGCCACCGGAGCGGCCTGCGAGCCAGCCCGCACTGCGAGCGGTGCGCGTGGTGTCGGGCCCGCGTGGCGCCCAGCTGACGGAGATCCCTCCTCGGAGCGCGGCCGCGGGTAGCGAGCCTGCGGTGCAGCCGACGCCCGCCAGCTCGTGGGCGCTCGGCGGACCGGGGCACGTCGGCTCCGGCGATCTGCTCGCCGGCGCGAGCGATACCTTCCGCCGCTAGTGCCGTTCCAACTCTATGAGGCTAGAACGCCCTTCCTTTTCGGGTGGGCGGTTGCTGCGACGAGAGTCGAGTTGGAACGGTACTAGTACCGGGCTTGCCGCTCGGCTACCTGTGCCTCGTTCTCCACGCGCACCTTCCGTTCGTGCGCCACCCGGAGCACGACGCGTTCGATGAAGAGGATTGGCTCTTCGAAGCGCTGACCGAGTGCTATCTCCCAATCGTCGACGCCCTGGATCGCTTGACGGAGGAGGGCATCGACTTCCGCCTCGCTGTCTCGCTCACGCCCACGTTGCTGGCGATGCTCGGCGACGAGCTTCTAGTGGCGCGCTACCTGCGCTACCTCGACGATCGGATCCAGTTGGCGGAGCGCGAAGCGAAGCAGGCGAGCGAGCGCCGCGAGTTGTGGAGCTTCGACGCGGCGCGGCTGCAGCGAGTGAGAGCCGTCTTCATCGACCGCTATGCTTCGAACGTCGTGAATGCGTTTCGCCGGCACGCCGAAGCGGGTCGGCTCGAGATTCTGGCGAGCGCCGCCACGCATGCCGTCCTGCCGCTTCTTGCGACCGTTCCTCAGGCGACGACGGCGCAGGTCGTCGTGGGCGCGCGCGAGCATCGGCGACACTTCGGGAGGGCGGCGACCGGCTTCTGGCTGCCCGAGTGCGCTTACGACAGCGGTCTCGACCCCTGCCTCGTTGATCAGGGCATCACATACAGCTTTCTGGAGCAGCACGGCATCCTCCACGCGGACCCGCGACCGAGCCGCGGACTGAGCGCGCCGCTGGTGACGCCCGGCGGCCTGGTGTGCTTCGGCCGCGACCCGTCTTCGTCGCGAGAGGTGTGGAGTGCCGAGACCGGATACCCAGGCGACCCCGCGTATCGCGAGTTTCACCGCGACGCGGCGTGGGACCTGCCGATCGAACGGATTCGAGACCTCCTCCCCGACGGCCGGCGCCGCAGCCTCGGGATCAAGCATCATCGCGTGACGGGGCGAGTCGCGCTCGGGTCGAAGCAGCTGTACGGAAGGGAAGTCGCGCTCCTGCGCGTCGGGGCGCATGCGGACGACTTCGTCTCCAAGAGGGTTGCCCAGCTGCGCGAGGCCGCCGTGGGCTCGGATCGGCCGCCTCTGATCGTGAGCCCCTACGATGCCGAGCTGTTCGGACACTGGTGGTTCGAGGGCCCGGAGTTCCTCGAGGCCGTCCTGAGGCGCGCTCACATCGACTCCGACATCGAGCTGCTGACGCCGCGCGAGTACCTCGAGCGTCACGACGAATGCGAGGTGGCTCAACCGCCGCTCTCGACCTGGGGCGCGCGCGGCTACGTCGACGTCTGGCTTTCGCCCGAGAACGACTGGATTTACCCACGCATCGAGGCTGTGACGCGGCGGCTCGTGGCCGCGGTCAGTCGCCTCGGGTTTGCCACTCAGACACGGGAGGCCACGGAGACGCCCGGCTCCGAGCTGGCATCGAACCGATCCGGGATCGATCCTGGAGCCGGAGGCTTGGCCCGAAGAGCCCTCGAGCAGGCCGGCCGGGAGCTGCTCCTGGCCCAGGCATCCGATTGGGCCTTTATCATCAAGATGGGGACGATGGTCGAGTATGCGCGGCGCCGCGTGGAAGAGCACATCGATCGGTGCGATGAGTTGCTCGTAGCGGCGGAAGCCGGCACGATCGGGGAAGCGCGCCTGGGCGAAATCGAAGCGCGCGACAACCTGTTCCCCGAGATCGACCTGAGCGTCTGGGGCGCGATGTGAGCAAAAGGGTTCGGAAGTCGGCCGTTGCGGGGAGCTGGTATGCGGGGACGCCGGAGCAACTGCGCGCGGACATCGATGACCTCCTCGAGGAGGTCCCGAAGCAAACGGTCGAAGGGGAGCTGATCGGCCTCATCTCGCCTCACGCCGGGCTCATCTACTCGGGGCTGGTCGCAGCCTACGGATACTCGCTGCTGCGAGGGCGGAAGGACCTGACCGCACTGTTGATCGGCCCCTCCCATCGAGTTGGCTTCAAGGGCTGCGCCGTGTGGGCGGAGGGGGAGTGGCAGACGCCGCTGGGGTCGATCCCGATCGACGAGGGGCTGGCTTCCCGGCTGGTCGATTCGGGAGCCGCGCGAGCCGACGACGATCCGCACCTGCGAGAGCACTCGCTCGAGATGCAGCTGCCGTTTCTTCAGCACCTCGTCGATGGCTTGCGGATCGTTCCGGTGTTGATGGGCTGGCAGAAGCGCGAGACGGCTTTTGGGATCGCCGAGGAGGTCGCCCGCGAGGCATCGTCTCAGAAGGGGGATGTGCTGCTGTTGGCGTCGAGCGACCTCAGCCATTACAACCCCGCGCCCGTCGCGAACGAGATGGATGCGCTCGTCGTGGACGACGTGGGTCGCTTCGATGCCGAGGGTCTGATGCGTCGCCTGGAAGAGCGTCACGAGCACGCCTGCGGCGGCGGTCCGATGGTTGCGGTCCTCGACGCGGCGAAGCGTCTGGGCGCGAACGCGAGCACGGTACTGCGCTACGCGGACAGCGGCGACGCCGGGCCCCGGGACAAGAGCCAGGTCGTCGGGTACCTCTCCGCGGCGCTCACTCGAGTTGCCGTATGACCTTGGAGGTCGCCGCGCCGATGCGAGCGCGCTTGCTGCGCCTGGCTCGTGAGACCGTGCAGGCGCGCCTGGCAGGCTCAGAAGCGCCGCGCGTGTCGATGCAGGGAGAGCGGCTCGCCGCCTTCGTGACATGGCGCCGCAAGAACGACCGGGCGCTTCGCGGCTGTATCGGTCACGTCGAGCCTCAGTACCCGCTGGAGCGGGCGGTCGCGCACTCCGCGGTGGCCGCGGCGCTCGAGGATCCGCGTTTTCCCCCGGTGACGCGCGACGAGCTCGGCGACCTGGCTTTGGAGATCTCCTTGCTCGAGCCACCGCGGGCCATCAAGCCCACGGAGGTGGAGCCGGGCCGGCACGGCTTGATCGTCAGCATGGGCGGGCGCCGCGGCCTGCTGCTTCCGCAGGTGGCGCCGGAACAGGGGTGGGATCGCGAGCAGCTGTTGATCCACACCTGCCTCAAGGCCGGACTGCCGGAGGACACGTGGCAGGAGCCAGCCGTCGAGCTGTTGGGCTTCACCGCAACCGTGTTTGGCGAGGACGAGGCGCGCGAAACGAAACCCTGATGGCTGGGCTTCGGGTGCTATCATTTGCCGCCCAATCGCGTCGCAAGCAGTGATCCCGGCGCTCTAGCTGACCGCACTTCTCTGGGGTACTGGCTGGATGGCTCTCGAGCAACTTGGCCGCTTCAAGCTCACCGAAAAGATCGGTAAGGGTTCGATGGGCGTCGTTTATCGCGGTCAGGACATGGAGTTCGGTCGCGTCCTGGCGATCAAAGTGCTCTCGGCCGACATGGCTGCCGAGGATGAGCTGGTCGCGCGCCTCCGTCGCGAGGCCCACGCCGCCGCGGAGCTGGAGCACCCCAACATCATCCAGGTGTACGACTACGGTGAAAGCGGGGGCCACCTGTTCATGGCGATGGAGCTGCTCGACGGGAGGGACCTGACCGACCTGATCCGCGACGGGCAGCTCAGCATGTCGCACAAGATCGCCATCATGCACGAAGTGTGCGACGCGATGGCCTACGTGCACGAGCGCGAGCTCGTGCACCGCGACCTCAAGCCCGGCAACATCCACGTCCAGCCCGACGGTCACATCAAGATCATGGACTTCGGACTCGTGCGGCTGGGTTGGTCCGACATGACGGCGGCCGGGGCCGTGATGGGCAGCCCGCGCTATATGTCTCCTGAGCAGATGCGAGGGGAGACCGTGACCGTGCAGTCCGACGTCTTCTCGCTCGGCTCGGTTTTCTACGAGCTGATGTCGGGGCAGTTCGCTTTCGACAGTCGGCAGATCCACGAGATCATGTTCGGCGTGTTGATGAAGGAGCCGACCCCTCTCGCCGAGGTGGCTCCTGGCGTTCCGCCGAAGATCATCGGGCTCATCGAGAAGGCCCACAAGAAGAGCCTGGCTGAGCGCTACCAGCATGCGGGCGAGATGCGGGACGAGCTCGACGTGATGCTCGAGGCGATCCGCAAGCTCGAGCGTCGCGACTCGCACTAGCAGTCCGTGGTTAAAGCCCTTCCGAGGCGGCGATGGAGGGCGACGGAGCTGAGTGGCGGGCATTGTGCGAGAGCTGTTCGTGGTTGGTAGGAGCCGTTGTGATGGCCGTCAGGCGGTTCCAGAGGTGAAGGAGCTGTGCCAGAAGGTCATGGAGCCGGCCCTGCAGGCCCCTCGGCGTCCCGACTCCGACGATCTGGCGCATCAGCAGCCCGAGATTGAAGGCACCGCTGTGGACCAGCACCCGTTTGAGGATGTTCTCGTGACCGCGAAGGTGCGTGCGTCTCATGCGGCCGGTTCGGTAGAGATGAGCGAAGGGTCGCTCCACCCGTTCTCCTCGGAGGCGGTGCAGACGCTGACCTCGTGCCCCGCCGCTTCGCCGACGGTTCGCGTACACCAGGCCACGGCTCTCGGTGTCGCCCCGCCATCGCCGACGACCACGGTCGGGTTCGGATATGTACGCACGCAGCCCCGCAGCGTCCAACTCCTGGAGAACCGCAGTGGAGTGGTAACCCTTGTCGCCAACCACTTCCTGCAGGCCTCCGGGATGGCAAGCACGGGTCCGCTTCTGAACGCGCTCGATCTGAGTCTCGGCGTCCTTGAGCGTCTTGCCCAGCGTGCTCGTGTCGCCCTGGTTCGCGCCCTGGACCGTCACCGACACGATCGCCCCCGTCGTCAGGTCCACGGCCTGCTCGGTTTTGTGGGCCAGATGGGTACGACCATCCTTCATTTTGGCGATCTTCGCGTCCGGATCCGCCGGACTCTTCCATTCCTCGTTCGAGCCTTTCTTCTTGCGCCGCCGATCCAGCCGCGCCAGCGCTTGCCGAGAGGGCGTGCGAATGCCAGACGCCTTCGCCAGACGCTTCAAGAACTCCTGGTAGGTCTCTCCGGTATCCCGACGCACGATGCTCCGCATCGCCGCGTTCGCTTCCAGCGTCGTCGCGTCGATCGCAATCGTCTTTCCGCTCAGAAGACCCGTCTGCGCCAGGCGCTCTTGGATCCAGGTGAACACGTCACGGTGGGTTTCCAAGTCGATCAGCCGCCGGGTCCGCGAGATCGTCGAATGTTCCGGGGCCCGCTCCTCCAACCCAAGCCCCAGGAAGCTCCGCACCCCAAGCGAGTCCGCTGCACGCCACGCCATCCCACGCTCGGAGTCCAGGCCCTCGAAGTACCCCACCAGCAAGAGCCGAAAGTAGCGTCCAGGGGCCAGGCTCGGACGCCCCAGAACCGCCGCATAGAACCGGCGGCATCGCGATTCCACGAATCTGTCGAAGCCCTCGGACTCCAGCGCTCTATTCAAACGCGAATAGAAAGGATGCCCAGGGCTCCGCGGCAGATCGCTCGTCGGCACCCACAACGCCTCTTGACGTTTCTTATGTTTGCCCATCGCCATGCACGAACACTAAGACATGCACTTGTCACGTAAGGCCCGCTCAAAGGGCACTTTCACCACGGACTGCTAGCCCGTCGCTCATGAGGAGCCTGGGGCGACACTTGCTCGGTGAGCTGCTCGGGTGTCGGAACCTGCCGGATACGGCTGAGCAGCTCGACCCGCTGCTGCGGCACGCCGCCGCGCTGATCGGGGCGACCGTGGTCGGCAGCCAGTTTCATCGATTCGAGCCGTGGGGTCTCTCGGGTGTGCTGCTCGTCAAGGAATCGCACATCGCCGTCCACACCTGGCCCGAGCATCGCTGCGCGTGCGTGGACGTCTTCACCTGCAGTGAAGAGATGGACCCCCGGCCCGCGCTGGACTATCTGAGGGAAGCGTTCGGCGCCGAAGAGGTCGACCTCCAGGAGCTGCGCCGCGGCCGCCGCGCTGTCTCCGCGACGCCGGCCGTGGAGCCGGTCGAGTAGCGGCTTCCTCAACCCCTCAGCCATCCTGAGTGGACGACGCGACCGAAGCATCCGCCCGCTCCTTGTCCGTCAAACCCCGCGTCATCCTGAGGCCGGGTCAGTCCTGCACGGGCCGAAGGATCCGCCAGCTCCTCTCCGTTGAAACGGCTGACGATCGAGTGAAGAGGAACAGACGGATTCTTTGCTCCAAGCAGAGACGAGCGGTCGCTCAGAATGACGATGGCTTGCGGCGCTACTGACCCGTCACCCGGACGAGCTCCGCGACCGTGGTCTTGCCGCGGAACACCTTCTCAATTCCCGACTCCCGAAGCGTGCGCATGCCCTGCCTGCGGGCCACCTTGAACAGGTCGAGAGAGTTCGCGCCCTTCATGACGAGCGCTTTGAGCTCCTCGTTGAACGGCATGACCTCGAAGATGCCGTCGCGGCCGGTGAAGCCGGTCTGACGGCAGTGCAGGCAACCCTTGCCCGCTTTGAAGCGTTGACTCGCCAGCTTGTCGGCCGGCAACTGCAGCGCAGCCGCTTCCTCCTCGGTCGGCGTGTGCTCTTCGGAGCAGTGGGTGCAGTTGATGCGCACGAGGCGCTGCGCGAGCACGCCGACCACGGTCGAGGTGATCAAGAAGGGCGGGACCTCCAGATCGATGAGGCGGGTGATGGAGGACGGGGCGTCGTTCGTGTGCAGGGTGGAGAGGACGAGGTGGCCGGTCAGAGCGGCCTGCACGGCGTTCTCGGCCGTTTCGTGATCGCGAATCTCACCCACCATCACGATGTCGGGGTCCTGGCGCAGCACGGTGCGCAGCGCGGCGGCGAACGTCACGCCGATGCTCGAGCGGACCGCGATCTGGTTGAAGTCCTCGTGAACCATCTCGATCGGGTCTTCGATCGTGATGATGTTGACCTCGGGCTTCGACAGATACTTGAGGGCCGAGTAGAGCGTCGTGGTCTTGCCGCTTCCGGGCGGACCCGTGACCAGCATGATCCCGTTCGAGCGCCCGATGAAATTGTGAAAGTGCGGCAGGTCATGCGAGGAGAGGCCCAGCTCGTCGATCCCTTTGAGCAGGACGTCGGGGTCGAAGACGCGCAGCACGGCCTTCTCGCCGAACGCCGTCGGCATCGTCGAGACACGCAGCTCGACCTCCTTCGAGCCGTACTCCCGCTTGATGCGACCGTCCTGCGGGCGCCGCTTCTCCGCGATGTCGCAGCCAGAAAGGAGCTTGATGCGCGAGGCGACGGCCTGGTAGACGATCCTGGGTATGAGGTTGACGTCGTGCAGGACACCGTCGATGCGGAGCCGCACGAGCGTCAGATCGCGTTTCGGCTCGAAGTGGATGTCCGACGCCCGCTGCTCGAAGGCGTACTGCAGGATGTGATCCAGCGCCTTGACGACGGGCGCTGCCTTGGGATCCAGCTCGTCCGCGGCGGCCGAGAAGAACTCCTGATTCGCCAGATCCGTGGTGGACAGGCGTCCCTCCCGCAGCTGCTTCTCCGCGGTGTTCAGGCTCGTCTGGAGGTCGTAGAAGGTCTTGTTGACGCGCTCGATATGAGTACGGGGCGCTACGACCCGTACGACGTCGATGCCCGTGACGCGCCGGATGTCATCCAGCGGGAAGGGTGCGAAGGGGTCGTGGACCGCGATCGTGATCGCGTCGCCGGTCTTGCCGATCGCGACGAGACCGTGCTTGCGGGCGAACGGACCGGGGAGCGCGCTCGTCACGACATCGAGGTCGAGATCGAGCGGGTCGATGTGAACGAACTCGAGGCCGGCGGCGACGGCCATCGTCTCGGCCAGCTTGTCCTCACTACGAAGCCGAGCTGGATCACCGCCTGTGCGTCGTCGAGTTGCTTCAGCTCCGAGATACGGCGTACCCGGTCCGCCTGCTCGGGGGTCAGCAGCTTGCGACTGACGAGCAGCGGTAGAAGCTTCGGGGCGTCGCTCGCCCTCGTGGTGGGGCGAGCCTTCGCTGCACGCGGAGTGGAAGCGGCCATCGACGCCATTATAGAGAGCCCCAACGGTGGAAGCCCTCACTCGACGAAAAGCCCTCTACGTCGTGCTACCTTGGCCCGATGTCCGACAAGCGCGTCACCATCATCGGAGTGCCGCTCGATCTTGGAGCGGGGCGCCGCGGCGTCGACATGGGCCCCTCGGCCCTCCGAGTCGCCGGGGTGCACAAGCGGCTGCGGGATCTCGGCTACGAGGTCGACGACATCGGCGACGTGGCCGTTGCCATCCAGGAGACCGGAGACTTCGGAGATCCCAGGCTGAAGTACCTCGTCGAGATCAAGCAGACCTGCGAGGCCTTGCGCGACCGCGTGAGGGAGACGCTGGCGCGCGGTTCGCGCCCGATCGTTCTGGGCGGCGATCACTCGATCGCGATGGGAACGATCGCCGGCTTGTCGAGTCACTACGCGGAGAAGGGCGAGAAGATCGGCCTGCTCTGGTTCGACGCCCACGGCGATGCGAATACTCCCGAAACCAGCCCCTCGGGCAACATCCACGGCATGCCCCTGGCGGTGGCGCTCGGCATGGGCGCGCCGGAACTGACGGGTCTGGCTCCGATCAACCCGATGGTCGACGGCGCCCGGGCGTCGCTCGTGGGGATCCGGGACGTGGACGCAGCCGAACGCAACAACATCCGCAATGCGGGCGTGGGGACCTTCACGATGCGCGACATCGACGAGCGCGGCATGCGCACGGTAATGGAGCAGGCGATCAAGCGCGCTCTCTCGGGCACCGTAGGGATCCACGTGAGCTTCGACGTCGACGGCGTCGACCCGGAGGTGGCGCCCGGCGTGGGCACCCCGTCTCGGGGGGGCCTCTCATACCGTGAAGCCCACCTCGCGATGGAGATGGTGGGGGATACCGGCAAGGTGCTCTCGGCCGAGTTCGTCGAGGTCAACCCGATCCTGGATTCGCGCAACCAGACGGCGCTCTTGGCCTCGGAGCTGCTCTCCTCGCTGATGGGCAAGCGGATCGTGTAGCGCTCGTCATTCTGAGTGACTGCTCGTCCCTTCCTGGAGCGAAGAATCCGTCTGCTCCTCGTCACTCGATCGTCACTGCTCCTACGGCGAGGGGCGGGCGGATCCTTCGGCCCGTGCAGGACTGACCCGGCCTCAGGATGACGCGGAGCTGAAAGCCAACGAGGAAGATCGGCCTCACCTCGCTGGCTCTTCCGCCTCGCTCCGCGCGGACGGCCCCAAAGGGCCGATTCCAGCGAAATATGCTGGGACGGTCCTCGAGACTGTCACATGTTGGGGTGAGCGAGGGCGGGTCCGCCCCTACGATCGTGGCCTCGGCGCTTCTCGTCGAGAAGGACTAAGGAGCCTGACATGAGCCACGGTACGTTGCACGCATTCTTTCGGACGACACTCGCGACCGTTCTGGTCGTCGCAACCGCGGCGCCGCCCGCCCGGTCGCAGTCGGGCGTCCCCGACGGCGCTTCGAGTCCGGTGCTTGCGCCCGGGCAGCGGGTGCGGGTCACTGCAGCTTCGCCAGCCTTCACAGGGATGGCCGTGGGCAACCTCGTGAAGATCGGGCCCGACAACCTGATCCTGGTCGACGCCGAACGCGGTCTGGTAGCGGAGCTGCCCCGGACTTCGATCACACGGGTCGAGGTGGGCCACCAACGTCGCCAGACCAAGAAGTGGCTGCTGATCGGACTCGGCGTTGGCGGCCTGGGCGCGCTCGCGGTGTGGGGGGTAAGCGGGGACGAGGGTTTCTGCGGCACCCTCGAAGAGCCTGCCCCGTGCAGCGGCGGACAGAAAGTTGCGCTCAGTGCCGTAGCGTTGGGCTTCTACGGTGGTCTCGGTGCATTTATTGGCCACCGGAAGAAGACCGATCACTGGACAGACGCTTGGATGCAGGACTGGAAGCCGCCTGCGGCCGACCTCACGTGGCAGGTGAGCCCGACGCTCAGCCGTGGCGCCCGCGGTGCCGGCCTGCGACTGCAGCTCACCTGGTAGGATCGTTGACACCTCTGTATCTACCTACTAGCATCTGAGATTCGTCCTCGCGGGAGGCGCGTGGCTCAGTGGTAGAGCGCTTCCTTGACACGGAAGAGGTCGGTGGTTCAATTCCACTCGCGCCTACCATCCGCCAGGTGCGATCGTGGAAGACCAGTGGAGTGATCGTGTTTTGTTCTTGAACTACGACTGAATGTCGACCGTCTCGTCTGTTGAGCGGGTAGACACCACTGGTCCTTCGGGGGAAACCAAGCCGGCCGATTCGCCGATAGAGATCTATCGCCATTCGTCGGCTCACCTGCTCGCCGCCGCCGTCATCGAGCTCTATCCCGAGGCGCAGGCCGGGATAGGTCCGCCCACGGACGACGGCTTCTTCTACGACTTCCTGGTGAATGAGCCGTTCACTCCCGACGATCTCGCGGCCATCGAGAAGCGGATGCGGCACATCGTCAAGCAGAACCGCCCGATCGAACGGAAGCTGATCCCCAAGGCGGAAGCGCTGGAGATGTTCAAGGCGCGCGGCCAGAAGCTCAAGTGCGAGCTGGTCGAGGAGAAGTCCGGCGATCCGGTGCAGTGCTACACGATGGGGGAGTTCACTGACTTCTGCCTCGGCCCACACCTTCAGAAGACGGGCGAAATCAAGGCGATCAAACTGCTTTCGATTTCCGCTGCGTACTGGAAGGGGGTCGAGGAAAATCCCCAGATGCAGCGCATCTACGGGACGAGCTTCTTCACGAAGCCCGAGCTAGAAGGGCACCTGGAGCGGCTCGAAGAGGCGAAGCGGCGGGACCATCGCAAGCTGGGCAGGGAGCTGGAGCTGTTTTCGGTCTCGGAGAAGACCGGCGCGGGCCTGATTCTCTGGCACCCCAAAGGGGCCTTCATCCGGAAGCAGATCGAGGACTATTGGCGCGACCAGCACCTGGCCGGCGGCTACGACCTGGTGTACAGCCCCCACGTCGCGAAGCTGGACCTGTGGAAGACATCCGGGCACACCGAGTACTACAGCGAGAACATGTACTCCCCGATGCCGGTGGAGAACGTCGAGTACCAGCTGAAGCCGATGAACTGCCCGTTCCACATCACCATCTACGACACGAAACGACGCAGCTACCGCGAGCTGCCGATGCGCTTGGCCGAGCTGGGCACGGTGTACCGCTTCGAGCGCTCAGGCGTTTTGCACGGACTGCTTCGTGTGCGCGGTTTTACCCAGGACGACGCCCACGTCTTCTGTCGACCCGAGCAGCTCGAGGACGAGCTGGTGCGGGTGTTGGACTTCACGACCGAGATTCTGCGAACGTTCGGATTCGACGAGTACGAGATCTTCCTTTCGACGAAGCCCGACAACGCGAGCGGGACGGACGAGCAGTGGGAGACCGGCACGAAGGCGCTGCGGAACGCTCTGGAGCGCCGCGAGCTGAAGTTCGAGATCGATCCGGGCGAGGGGGTCTTCTACGGGCCCAAGATCGACATCAAGATCAAGGATTCGCTGGCCCGCGCGTGGCAGTGCTCGACGATTCAGGTGGACTTCCACAACCCCAACCGCTTCGATCTCGGCTACGTCGGTGAGGACGGCGCCTCCCACCAACCGGTGATGGTGCACCGCGCGCTGCTCGGCAGCCTCGAGCGGTTCTTCGGGATCCTGATCGAGCACTACGGCGGGGCGTTCCCGCTGTGGCTGGCGCCGCTGCAGGTGACCACTATCCCGGTTGCGGAGCGCCACAGAGACTATGCGGCCTCTGTCGCCGCAACGCTCCGCGAGCAGGGCGTGAGGGTCCACATCGACGACCGCAACGAGAAGATGGGCTACAAAATCCGCGAGGCCCAGCTTCAGAAGGTCCCCTACATGCTGGTCATGGGGGATCGTGAGCTGGAAGCGAAGACCGTGTCCGTGCGCCACCGCAAGCAGGGCGACCTGGGTGTGATGGAGGTGGGCGAGTTGGCGTCCAAGATCGCGCAACACGTCGCGACGAGGACGACAGAGGAAGAGCATGCACCTGGAGGTGCCTCATAGAGAACAAGACCGTCCGCATCAACGACCGGATCCGCACCAAAGAGGTGCGGGTCATCGACGACGACGGCACCCAGTTGGGCATCATGCCGCCGGACCAGGCTCTCCTGATCGCGAGCGAGAAGAGTCTAGACCTCGTGGAGATCGCGGCGAACGCCGTTCCCCCGGTCTGCCGGATCATGGACTCGGGGAAGTTCTTCTACGAGCAGTCCAAGCGTGAAGCCGACGCGAGGAAGAACCAGAGGCACATCCAGGTCAAGGAAGTGAAGTTCAGGGTCAAGATCGACGAGCACGACTACCAATTCAAGAAACGCAACGCCGAGCGCTTCTTGAACGCCGGCAACAAGGTGAAGTCGACGGTGATGTTCCGAGGTCGCGAGAAGATCCACCCCGAGCTGGGGCGCCGGATTCTGGAGCGTCTCGCAGCCGAGCTGACGGAAGTGGCTCAGGTCGAGGTGGAGCCGAAGCAGGAAGGCATCACCATGGTCCAGATCCTGGGACCGAAGAAGAGCATTACCAAGAGCGCGCGCACGAAGAAGCCGCGCCCGGAAAGGGAGATGGCCGCAGCGGCCGTCAACCAGGGAAAATCATGAAGAAAGCCGCAACGAAGGTAAAGAGGAAGACGAAGCGCGCCGCCGCCAAGCGCTTCAAGCTGACGGCCTCCGGCAAGGTCAAGCGCGCGAAGTCGATGAAGCAGCACATCCTCACGAAGAAGACGACCGCTCGGAAGCGCAACCTGCGCAAGGGCGTGCTCGTATCGAAGGCCGAGGAGGCCAACGTCAGGAAACTGATCGCCTAGTCGTCGTTCTGGGGCGGCCCCCGCCGCCTCACGTCTGCGAGGGACCGTCGGGTTCCTGGGCGTCATCGCCGCCTGAAAGTGTGATGCGACCGGTCAAATGGGGCCGGATCGAGCCGAGAACATCAATGCCGAGAGTCAAACGAGGCAGCGCGCGCACCAACAAGCGCCGCAAGGTCCTCAAGCTCGCCAAGGGCTATTTCCTCAACAAGAGCAAGCTCTATCGCGCCGCGAAGGAGGCGGTGGACCGCGCCGGCGACTTTGCCTATGCCGGCCGTCGCCGCAAGAAGCGGGACTTCCGTCGGCTGTGGATCATTCGTATCAACGCCGCTGCCCGGCAGCACGACATGACCTACAGCCAGTTCATTGCGGGGCTGAAGCGAGCGGGCGTCGAGCTGGACCGCAAGAGTCTGGCCGATCTGGCCGTCAAGGATCCGCAGGCCTTCGGTCGCCTGGTGGCTTCCGCGAAACAGGCGACCACCGGTTAATCATCCGGCCGGCCTCGCCAATGAGCGCAAACGAGGCGCCACACGAGAAAGCCCTCAGGGAGCTGAGGGAGGAGTTTGCGTCCGCCCTGGACGAAGTCCGAGACGGCGTGGCCCTGCAGCAGCTGACGGATCGCTTCCTCGGCCGCCGCTCAGGCCGCCTGACGGCCCTCTTGAAGGCCCTCAAGAGCGCCGCCAAGGACGAGCGCCGGGCTTTGGGCCAGGCGCTCAACTCTCTGAAGGCCGAGTTGGAGCAGAAGCTCGAGTCGACCAGGAGCCGGCTCGAGGAGGAGAGCGTGCGCGCGCGGCTCCGTTCGGAGGCACTCGATCTGACGCTCCCTGGCCGCAGCCCCACGGCAGGCCGGATCCACCCCTTGACGGGCGTCAGAGAGGAGCTCGAAGACATCTTCGTTTCGATGGGCTACGGGGTCTACGACGGACCGGAGGTCGACGACGACTTCCACTGCTTCGAAGCGCTCAACATGCCGCCCGACCACCCGGCTCGGGACATGCAGGACACGTTCTACCTGGAGAACTCGAAGCTGCTGCTGCGGACTCACACCTCGACGGGACAGATCCGCTACATGCTCGACAACGACCATCCCCCCGAGGTTCGCATCATCTGCCCCGGCAAGGTCTATCGGCGCGACAACGACATCACGCACGCGCCGCTCTTCCATCAGGTCGAGGGCCTCGTGGTCGGCAAGACCATCACGCTGGGCGATCTGAAGGGCACGATCGAGGCGTTTTTGCACGCCATGTTCGGCGAGCAGTATCCGATCCGCTTTCGCTCGTCGTATTTCCCATACACGGAGCCGTCCATGGAAGCGGATCTCCAGTGCATCGTCTGCGCCGGCAGTGGCTGCCGGGTGTGCAGCCGAACCGGCTGGCTCGAGATCCTCGGCTCGGGGATGGTCGATCCCGCCGTCTATGAGGCGGTCAACGGACGGTTGGGCGGAGTGGTCTACGACCCCGAAGAGGTGACCGGCTTCGCGTTCGGGCTCGGGATCGATCGGCTCGCGATGGTGCGCCACGGCATCGACGCCATCCGCCTCTTCTACGGCAGCGACTTGCGCTTCCTCGAGCAGTTCGATCCGTGAGGGTTCAGCTCGGCTGGGTGAAGGAGTTCGCCGACGTGCCGGTCGAGACGGATCGACTGGCCGAGGATCTGACGCTTGCAGGACTCGCAGTCGACGCTGTCGAGGGGAGCGGCGACGACGCCATCCTGGACCTCGACATCACTACCAATCGCGTCGATGCCATGAATGTCTACGGCATCGCGCGGGAGGTGGCGGTTCTCTACGGCAGCGAGCTGAAGCCGCCGGATGTCGGTTTCGAGGAGGCTGGATCGCCGGCCAGCGAGGCGCTCTCGATCGAGATTCAGGCGCCGGACCTGTGCCCCCGCTTCGCCGCTCGGGTATTCGACGTGAAGCTCGGTGCCTCTCCTAGCTGGCTGGTCGACCGCCTGGAGGCCGTCGGCGTCCGCCCGATCAACAACATCGTGGACCTCACCAACTACGTGATGATGGAGATGGGTCAGCCGACTCACGCTTTCGATCTCGATCGGATCGAGAGCGGGAAGCTCCGGGTGCGCTGGGCTGCAGAAGGCGAGCGGCTCGTCACCCTCGACGAGATGGAGCGCGAGCTTCATCCGCTCGCCGGAGTCGTCGCCGACGCTACGGGTCCCCTCGCTCTCGCCGGAGTCATGGGCGGCGCCTCGAGCGAGGTCGGCGACACGACAGGGCGGGTGGCGCTCGAAGCCGCGTATTGGGTGCCGCTGGCGATTCGCCGAGCCGCGCGTTCGCTGGCGATGCACACCGAGGCGTCGCACCGCTTCGAACGCGGCGCCGACCGCAACGCCCCGATCGTCGGCCTCGACAGGATCGCTCATCTACTGGTCGAGACGGGCGCGGGCACGGTGCGGCCTGGTCTGATCGACGAGCATCCAGGGCGACGGGAACAGGACACGATTCGGCTGCGGCCGACCCAGGTGGAGCGCGTGCTCGGCGACGCGGTCGCGGAGGATCGGCAACGGGCGATTCTCAGCGGCCTCGGCTTCTCTGCGTCCGCTGGAAGCGACCGATGGAGAGTGCCGACCTGGCGCGACGACGTGACCCGGGAGGTCGACCTCATCGAAGAGGTAGCACGGCACCACGGCCTCGGGCGCGTGCCATCGACGCTGCCTGCAGCGCGGCTGTTCTCCGGTCTGTCGCGTCGTCAGACCCGAGAGCGTCGCTTGCGTCGCTACCTGGTCGGAGCCGGGCTGACGGAGCTGATCAACCACACGTTCGTGCCCAGGGATAGGGACGGTGCGGACGTCGTCGTCGCCAACCCGTTGTCCGTCGAGCTGGGCTCGTTGCGCTCGAGCCTCATCAGGGGCCTGCTCGACGCGCTCGCCGCCAACGAGCGCCAGGGGCGCAGCGACGTTGGAGTTTTCGAAATCGGTCGCGTCTTTATCCCAGGCGAAGACCGCCCGCGCGAGGAACTGCGGCTCGGCGTGCTGGTCGCGGGCTCGTTCGAGCCTTCCCACTGGTCGCGACCCCGTGTGGCGGCCGACCTCTTCGAGATCAAAGGACTCGTCACAGGAATCGCGGGTCACCTGGACGCCGAGCTGTCCGTTGCGACAGGCGATGTGCCGGAAACGTTGCATCCTGGCCGTTCGGGCCGGGTGTATTTGGGGACCGAGCCGATCGGCACGTTGGGCGAGCTGCATCCAGACGCCGTGCGCGATCGCGGCCTAAAAGGCAGGCCTCTCGTGCTGGAGATCGCTCTGGCGAGCCTCCTCGACGCGGGTCGCGAGGCGCGCCGCTTCCAGAATCTGCCGCGTTTCCCGGCGGTCGCTCGGGATCTGTCGATCGTGTGCGACGCGTCGCTCCCGGCCAGCGAGCTCACAGCCAGTGTGCGGGCGGCGGCGGGGAAGCGGCTCGCGTCACTGGGCTTCAAGGACCGCTACGCGGGAAAGGCGATCCCGACTGGCAAGGTTGGCCTGACTTTGGCGCTACGATTCACCGACCCCGATCGCACACTGACCGGCGACGAGGTCCAGGAATCCATGACCGGGGTCGTGGGTGCGCTCAAGGAACTCGGCGCCGAGATTCGGGGAGAGTAGCGATGGACGATAGCTTCGACCGTCTCGAGCAGAAGGTTAAGGAGGCCGCGGCGCGGGTCCGCGAACTCAAGGGAGAGAACGAGCGGCTCTCGGGCAAAGCCGAGCGCGCTCTCGCCGATCTCGGGGAGGCGAACGCCCGAGTCGCCGCCCTGGAGGATGGGCAGAAGGCAGCCGCCGAGAGTGCATCGGGGGCCGAAGGCCTCCAGGCTGAGCTGGAGCAGGCCCGAGAGCGGATCGCCGAGTTGGAGGAGTCGGCTGACGCGGCCGACCCCGGCGGAGCCGACCTGGCTGACGCCAAAGCGGAGCTGAAGGAGCTGAAAAAAGAGTTGAGAACTACGCGAGAAGCGCTCTCAGCAGCCGAGGCGCGCGCAACCGAGCTCGAGGGGGTCCAGGCCGAGTCGCTCGAAGAGGGCGAGGTCGAGGAGCTGCGGCAGACCGTCTCCCGTCTCCGCGACGAGCGCAAAGAGATCAAAGCGCGTGTCAAGAAACTCGTGGGAGCGCTCGACTCGCTATAATCCGCCCCCAAGGGGGTCCCGTGGCCGATCGTTCGACCGTAGACGTCGAGATCTTCGGACAAACCTACAGCGTCCAGGCCGGGAGCGACGTCGAGCACCTGAAGCGGGTCGCCGCATTCGTCGACGATCAGATGAGGCGGGTGAGCCGCGAGGCGGGCGCCGTCGATTCGGTCCGCGTCGCGGTGCTCGCCGCTTTGAACATTGCAGACGAACACTTCCGCGGTCGAGCCGCGGGGGACGTTCAGGGCGAGCGGCTCGAAAGGCTTGCCAGCGAGCTGGCGGACGCGCTCGACAAATGATTCCTGATTGCGGCCGGCGCCCGGCAGCACTATGATGGTCGTGGTCCCCTGTGTTGCTTGTGATGGGCACGGAAACCTTGAACCAACGTCGGTAATCTGGGGATTCGGAGTCGCATCGTGGTGAGCATGCCTCCGCGTCGAGGAAGCCTGAAGCGATGTGTAGAAACCCCACTTGGTGTCCCGGTTCAGGTCACCCTCCTCCACACGGCAATGGCGGGGGGCCTACTTTGATCCGCGGCGATCGCCGCTCGTGACCGACGCGAACGTCAGCGTCGGCGAGTTGGGCGAGCGTGAAGTCGTGCGCCGCATCTCCGCGAGGATCCCCCAGGGCCCCGGTGTGACCGTGGGGGTCGGTGACGATTCCGCCGTGGTCGAAACCGGCCCGATGACGCTGGTGACGGCCGACAGCCTGGTCGAAGGAGTCCACTTCCGCCGCGACTGGTCGCCCCCGCGCCTCATCGGCCGCAAGGCCCTGTCGGTCAACCTCTCCGACATCGCGGCGATGGCTGGGATACCGCGCTACGCGACGGTGAGCCTGTGCCTGCCAGCGGACCTCCACATGACGTTCGTGGAAGATCTGTATGACGGCCTCCTCGAGAAGGCCGCCGAGGCGGGCGTTCACATCGTGGGCGGCAACGTCTCCTCGAGCACCTCACAGGTCGTCGTGGACGTGACCCTGCTGGGGCAAGGTGATCGGCTTCTGCTGCGTTCCGGCGCCAAGCCGGGCGACCTCGCCGTTGTGACGGGCAAGCTGGGCGCGGCCGCGGTCGGCCTCACCCTACTGCGGCAGGGAGCCCGGCTCACGGAGGACGGATACCTCTTCAGCACCGGACTGTGGACGGAATCCTCCGCGGAGCCAGTGGTCCATTGCCTGCGCGCAGCGCTCGATCCTGGTCCGCCGCTGGTGCTGGCGCGTTCCCTGGCCGAGCACGACATCGTGCACGCTGCCATCGATATCTCGGACGGGCTGTCGGGTGACCTGCTCGAGCTGTGCAATGCGAGCGGCCTGTCGGCCCTGATCGACCCCGCCGCCGTTCCCATCGACGAGAACGCGACCCGCCTGTTGCGGGCCCAAGGACGCGACGACCTCGAAGTCGCGCTTCACGGCGGCGAGGACTACCAGCTGCTGTTCGCGCTCCCCGCCGACCGTCTCGAGAAGCTCAACGACCTGGCGATCGTCTGGGACCTGCCGGTGTCCGTCGTGGGCCGCTTCGCCGAGGGAACGCCCGGTGTCATGCTCGAAACCGACGTCGAGCCGGTGCCGCTCGAGCCGCGATCATGGGACCACTACGCCAGCAAGCAGGATCGCAAGCGCGGTGCGGATCTCGACGCCGACGGGGAGACGACGCGCGAGACCGAAGTTCCGGATTTGGGGGTCTCCATTTAACCGGAGGAGTCCAGGTTGGCAGTTCTCCACGGGCGGTTCGCTGGAGAGCGCTCCAGGCTCGGCGGGTGCCCGCGCGCCTGCGGCTGCGAGGGCGGCACTGCCCGGGGCCGCTGGGTGGCGATGAGGTCCTGGTAGCGCACCGGGTCGTGGGCGACGGCGAGCTCGAGCACTCGGTAGAACACCATCCCGCGGCTGCGGGAGGTGCGGCGGTTGAAGCGGAACGCGAACTCATTCAGGTAGCTGGCCAGGTGCGCGTCGTTCACCGAGCCCTGGTGGGTACCCAGCAACCACCGCTTGGCTAGCGAGGCGACCCGGTGCACTGCGGGCAGTAGCTCGCCGGGATCCTCCCCGCGGGTTCGGGCGGCCCGCTGGCTGCGCCGGTCGTGGACGTAGCCGAGCTTCTCCAGCCCGCGGTAGCCCTGCCAGCCGTCGGTGACGATCCTCGCGCCCGGCTCGACGTGAGCCGTTACAAAGGCGTGCAACGAGGCGGCCGACGCATCGGTCAGCGGCAGCATCCGGCACCGTCCGAATCCTCTCGGCTCCCGGACCTCCACCGCGATCCCGGTCAAAACCTTCTTGCCTTTGGCCCGGCCGCTGCGCAGCCCCGCCTCCTCACCGCCGATGTAGGTCTCATCTACCTGTACCATCCCGGCCAGCCGGTCCCGGCCCGGGCGCACCAGCACCGACCTCAGCCGATGGAGCATCGCCCACGCGGTCTGGTAGGAGCCGATCTCCAGCGTCCGCTTCAGGCTCAGCGCCGAGATCCCGTCCTTGCCGGTGGCGAACAGCCAGCAGGCGGTGAACCAAACCGTTAGCGGCGTGCGCGTCCGGTCAAAGATCGTGCCCGCTGTCACCGACGTACGGCCGCCGCACCCTGAGCACATGAAGCGGCCGTCGCCCAGCCGCCAGCCCCCATCATGGCCGCAGTCCAAGCAGGCGAAGCTGGCGGACCACCGCAGCCACTCCAGGTAGTCCAGGCAGTCCGCATCGGTCCGGAACCAGGCCTGGAACTCGCCCACGGACCGCGGATAGTGCGTGCCAGCACGAGGGTGATCCACCGGCTCAGTTTACACCGGTTAAATGGATACCCCCGTCCGGATTAATGCGGCGCTTGAGGAAGCTGGTCGAGGCGATCCTCCACCTCAAGGACACACCGCACCGCGTCAGCCTCGCATTCGCGTTGGGTGTCTGGATGGCGTTCACGCCGCTCGGTATCCACACCTTGTTGTCGCTGGGGATCGGCTTCGCCTTCAAGCTCAGCCGCGCGGCACTGCTGATCGGCAACTGGGTGTGCAATCCATGGACTATTGCGCCAATGTATCTTGCGGGCACCACGCTCGGCTGTTTCATGCTCGGCATTCCGATGAGCTCGCTCGGAGAAGTGTCCTTCGACATCACGACGGCGGGCGCCCAGCGGCAGCTGCTCGCCTCGGCGGGCCTGCTCGTGTGGCCTTTTCTGCTGGGCAACCTCCTCCTCGGCGCCGCGGCCGGAGCCATTGCGTACGCCCTGCTCCGCCCGGTCCTCGAGCGCCGCGCCCGCGCCAAGGCCGCCGCCCGGGTCCCGGACCCGTCGCCCGCGTAGGAGGATCGGGATAGCGAGCCCTCCGGGTTCGTTGCCCCTCGTCATCCCGAGGCCGTGGTAGCCGTGTGCCGGCCGAGGGAGCCAGCGAGGTGAGACGGCTCCGCTGCCATGCTCCGCGCCTCATCGGCACGCCACGCGCCGGGCTCCCTCCCTCTCGCATCATCGGCCGATCTCGCTCGGGATGACGAATCTCCGCCCCTCCGAAGCGTTCAGCCTGAGCGAGAGGTGCCGCGTAGGGCAGGCCTCTTTGGTGGATGTGATACCAGGGGCAGCGGTGCAAGCGCTGCCCCTGGTCAGCGTGGCCTGCCCCGCAGCGGTACCCGAGCGACTACCGGGCGACTCAGGACCCCCGCTTATACTTCGTCCGTGACGGACTCGGGGACGCCCGCGCTGTCGGTCGTGGTGCCGCTCTACAACGAGCGTGACAACGTGAGCGAGCTGCATCGGCAGCTCAGCGAGAGCCTGGCGGCGCTCGGCCGCAGCTACGAGATCATCCTCGTCGACGACGGCTCGACCGACGGCACCGTCGAAGAGGCCGAGCGCCTCGAGCTCCGCGATCCGCACCTTCAGCTCGTCCGCCTGCGGCGCAACTTCGGGCAGACGGCGGCGTTCGCGGCGGGTTTCGACCGGGCCCGGGGCGAGCTCGTCGTGACCTCGGACGGAGACCTGCAGAACGATCCGGCCGACATCCCGCGCCTCGTGGCCGAGCTCGAGCGGACCGGGGTCGACATGGTGTGTGGCTGGCGACGGCAGCGGAAGGACCCGCTGAGCAAGCGGATTCCTTCCTGGTTCGCGAATCGGCTCATCTCACGCTCGACCGGCGTGAAGCTCCACGACTACGGCTGCTCGTTAAAGGTGATTCGCCAGGAGGTCGTGCGCGGCTTGAAGCTCTATGGCGAGATGCACCGCTTCATCCCGGCCGTGGCGTCCTGGATGGGCGTGACCGTTGCGGAGATTCCCGTCAACCACCGCGCGCGCACGCAGGGTCAGAGCAAGTACGGCATGGGCCGGACGCTGCGCGTGGTGCTCGACCTGTTCACGGTGAAGTTCCTGCTCGCGTACGGCACGCGGCCGGCACATCTGTTTGGCTTCATGGGACTCGCCGCCGGAGGGGGCGGGTTCGCCATCCTGCTCTACCTCTCGTACATCAAGCTCTTCCAGGACGCTGCGATCGGCGGCCGGCCTCTGCTGCTGCTCGGGGCATTGCTGTTTCTGACCGGCGTGATCCTCGTGAGCTTCGGGCTGCTGGGCGAGCTGATGGTTCGCACGTATCACGAGAGCCAGGGCAAGCCCACGTACGTGGTCAAGGAGAGGCGTGTGACACGGGCGCCGGAGCGTGAGCCGGCACTGCCGCCGCATTGACCCGGGTCCTCTTCATCGCCGAATCGTTTCCTCCCGTCCTCGGTGGCGGCGAGCGGCACTTGTGTGATCTGTCGCGCGCCCTGACGAGGCGAGGGCTCGGGGCGAGCGTGATCACGCGTCGCAGCTGGGCGGAGCTACCACAGCGCGAAACGATGGACGATACCGAGGTCGTCCGCATCGCCCCGTCGGGGCCCGCACGAGTCGGAAAATATCTCATGCTGCCGGGTGTGGTCCGCGAGATCCTGAGGCGTCGATCGGCGTACGACATCGTCGTCGTGCGCGGCACGCGCGTGCTGGGCCTGCCGGGTCTCGTGGCCGCGCGTCTGGCGCGGCGGCCGATCGTCATGCAGCCCGAGGTCAACGGTGAGCTGAGCGGCGAGGTCTACAGCTTCGGCCGGCGGCTGGGGGTCGCGACCACGTGGATGGTGCGTGGGGCAACGGCTGTCCGCAACCGCTGGCTTCGCGACGCGGACGGCTTCGTCGCCATGTCGCGGGCCATCGCGAGTGAGATGACCGAGGCGGGAGTCGAGCCGCGTCGCGTTCACCTGATTCCACACGGCGTCGATACGGAGCGTTTCTCGCCCGCGGATGCCGGGCAGAGGCTGGCTTCTCGACAACAGCTCCAGATACCGGAGACGGCGAGGGTGGTGATCTACACGGGACGTTTGCTCCAGGGCAAGGGGCTGGAGCGGCTGGTCGACGCTTTTGCGTCGCTGCTTCTGAGCCGTCCCGATGTTCGGCTGCTGATAGTGGGCTCCGGCGCCGGACAGGCCATCTCGGTCGAGACCGAGTTGAAGCGACGCGTGTCGACCGCGGGGCTCCACGACCGGGTGAACTTCACCGGACGCGTCGAAGACGTGCGCGCGTACCTTCACGCCGCCGATGTCTTCGCCTTTCCCTCGGAGTTCGAGGCACTCGGGTTGTCTTTGCTGGAGGCCGGAGCCTGCGGTCTTCCGAGCGTGGGGACGAGAACGGGTGGCATCGTCGACGTGATCGACGACGGCGCGACGGGGCTGCTGTTCGAGGCGGGCGTCCCGCGCGACCTGGCTCGTTGCCTCGGGAAGCTGCTCGACGCTCCGGAACTCCGAGCACGCATGGGAGCGGCGGCGCGGGCTCGCATCGTCGAACGCTTCGATGCAGACGCCAGCGTCGCGCGGTACCAGAGCCTCTTCCAGGAGCTGACGAGCGGTCCCCGTCGGTCCGGCCGCCTGGCGACGGCCGCTTCGGTCTGAGCGTGAGGATCGCCGTCACCGGCGCGACCGGCTACACAGGCGGCCACGTGCTTCGCGCGCTGGTGCAACGAGGCGACCACGCTGTGGCTCTCGTCCGCGATGGATCCGTCTCGGAGGACGTGAAGCGTGACGCCAACGAGGTCGTTGCTGGCGATCTGAGCGATCTGGCTGCGATCGACAGACTGGTCGACGGTGCCGAGGCGGTCGTGCACATCGCAGCTGTGTACCGCACGGCGGGTCATCCCGACTCGTACTACCGCGACATCAACTACGGCGGCACCGTAAGGTTGCTCGAGGCCGCCGCGAAGGCCGGGGTCCGTCGTTTCGTGCACACATCGACGGTCGGCGTACTTGGCCACGTGGCGGATCCGCCTGGCGACGAGAGCACGCCGCTGGCGCCCTCGGACGTGTACCAGGAGACGAAGGCCGAGGCCGAAATCTACGCCTTGAAGTTCGGGAAGGATCGCCAGCTACCCGTGGCCGTCGTGCGACCGGCCGCCATCTACGGGCCCGGCGAGACGCGCCTGCTCAAGCTCTTCCGGGCGATCGCCCGGAGCCGCTACGCCATCGTAGGATCCGGCGAGCCGTCCTATCACCTCGTGCACATCGACGATCTCGTTCAGGGCTTCCTGCTCGCCCTCGATCACCCGAAGGCGCCCGGCGAAGCGTTCATCATCGCCGGCGAGCGAGCCTTGACGCAGCGGGAGCTGGCCGATGCGGTCGCACGAGCGACCGGCGGAAGCTACTGGCCGTTCCGGATCCCCGCGCTTCCGATCCAGCTCGCCGGCAGCGCGTGTGAAGCGGTGCTGAAGCCGTTCGGCGTCGACCCACCGCTTCACAGGCGGCGCGTGGACTTCTGGACGAAGAACAGGGAGTTCTCGATCGCGAAGGCTCGGCGAGTGCTCGGCTACGAGCCGAGCGTCGGCGTCGAAGCGGGAATCGCAGCGACCGCGGCGTGGTATCGGGAGGCGGGCTGGCTTTGAGCGACAAGCAGGCACGGCTCGCGCTCGGTCTGGTTGCAGCGAGCCTCTGCTTCGGCGCGTTGCTCGTGGATTTTCCCGGTCGGTCGAAGGGGCAGTTCTGGAGCGACGGGGCGACCTACTACTCGATGGCCTGGAGTCTCGCGGAGGACTTCGACCTTCGCTACGAGGTCAGGGATCTCTATCGCGTGCGGCGCGAGTTTCCGGCCGGTCCCCAGGGAGTCTTTCTCAAGCGAGCCAGCGGCGGACTCGGGTGGGATCCGGGCGCGGGTTTCCCCTGGCTGCACCGAATCGGACCCGACGAGCCGCGCATCTACTACGCCAAGTCCTTCGCCCACACGCTCTTCGCCGCGCCGCTCGTGGCTCTCTTCGGCACGCCGGGACTGATGTTGACTAACGCGCTCGCGATGACCGTCGCGCTGTTCCTCGGCTACGCGCTGGCGCGGCGTCGGGAAGAGTCGCTTCTGGCCCTCGTGTGGACGTTGGTCCTGCTGCTGGGAACCATCACGCCTCTTTATCTGGTCTGGCCTCAGCCGGAAATCCTGAACATCGGACTCATCGTGGCCGGACTGTGGGCGTGGGCGCGGTCGAAGCCGATGCTGGCGGCGGTGCTGCTGGGCATCGCCACCTATTCGAAGCCGACCAACCTGTTTCTGGCGCTGCCGCTCGGAGTCGAGCCGCTGCTCCCAGGGCCGGACCGAAGCCTAGCCAAAGGCATTCGGGAAATGCTGCGGCGCGGCGCCGCGATGGCAGCGGTCGTCGTGGCGTTCTACGGCGCCAACGCCCTGGTGACCGGCGAGATCAACTACCAGGGCGGCGAACGGAAGACCTTCTACGACAGCTTTCCGGGCCAGGAGCGTGGCGTAACGTTCGGCAACAGCGGGTTCTGGATGACGACCAACCAGGTGGGACCGTTGGTCGAAGGAGAGGACGACGAGAAGGTCGCCCGCGGCTCGGGGCCTCCGCTCGCCGCGGCGGAGTTGCGCGGTGCCTTCTTCGCCAACCTCGGCTACTTCTGGATCGGCCGCTACGGGGGTGCGATCCCGTACTACTTGCCCGTCGTGGCCGGAGCTCTCTTGTTTCTGCTGCTGGGGCCCCGAACCCGCGAAGGCGCTTTGGGTCTCGCTTCGTTGGTCGTCTCCTATCTCTTCTACATCTGGTTGATTCCCGCCAACTGGTACGGCGGTGGTGGCACTGTCGGGAACCGCTACTTCCTCAACCTCGTTCCACTGGGCTTCCTGTTGCTGCCTCGTGGGCGGGCGTGGATCGCATCCGGAGCCGGGGCGATCGCGGCGGTGGTTCTGCTTTTGCCGATCTTCTCGGCGCCCTTCTTCTACTCGAGCCACCCGGGGCAGCACGCGGCGAGACGACCGTTCAAGGTCTTCCCGGCCGAGCTGACGATGCTCAACGACCTCTCGTTCTGCATCGAGCGCTGGCGCTGCCGGCAGCCAGTCGGCGACACGATCGGCGACCTCCACAAGCACTGGCCGGCGGATCCGCGCTCCTACTACCTGTACTTCCCGGACGACGAGACGGAAGGCGGCCTCCTCGAGCACGACGGCGACCGGGGCTTCCGCCTCCGACCGGCTTCGAAGGCCGAGGTGATCCTCCGTGGATTGGAGCCGGTGCGGACGACGACGTTCGGGATTTCGGAAGGCGCCCCCGGCACAGAGCTGCGGGTTCGCGTCGACGGCGAAGAAGGTCGCGTGGTCCTGGACGCGAGCGGCCGAGGCTCGGTGACGATCGAGACGGCCCTCGGCCTTCTCTACTACGACACCTTTCTGCACGTGATCGACTTCGCGCTGTCGGACGGATCGGGGAAGCCGTTCGTCACGATAGCGATCGAGACCGACAAGAGGCAGCGCTGAAGAAGAAGAGCCTGCTGACCCGCCTGCGCAATGCACCCGATCAGCTTCGTTGGATGATCGTTCGCGCTGCGCGGAGCGCGGTCGGCCTCGAGACCCGCCTCGCCACCGAGGATCGACGGGTCCTGGAGGGTGAGATCCTTCCCTTCTTCGCTCAGCGGGCGGAGTGCAGGCGGATCCTGTTCGTTGGGTGTGACTGGTATACGACGAGCTACGAGAAGGAATTCGCCGGTCGTGAGTTCTGGACGATCGAGATCGATCCCGATCGTGCGAAGTACGGGGCCGCGCAGCATGTGACGGACAACGTCGTGAACCTGGGCAGACATTTTCCTGAGGGACACTTCGACCTGCTGGTTCTGAACGGAGTGCTGGGGTGGGGCCTCGACGACGCTGCCGAGGCGGAGCGGGCTCTCGCGGCATGCGGGCGCAGCCTCGCACCTGCGGGCATCCTCCTGATCGGCTGGAACGACTCGCCGGAGAAGAAGCTGGTCGACCCACGAGAGAGCGAAGCGCTGCGATCGCTCGAGCGTTGGCCCTTCCCTCCGTTGGGGACCGATCGGCACGTCGTTAGGGGACGCGCACGGCATACCTACGACTTCTTTCGTGCTTCAGTGGCGCGCTGAGGGGCCAGAGGGGACATTCCGGCCGCGCCCACAGCCTAAAGCGCTCCTCTTCGTCTGGTTGCGAGATGGGACTAGCCGGACTTCCTGGCCAAGCCGCGCAGGGTGTCCCACTCGGTGCGGCTCCAGAGACCGAGGGCGAGCACGACTGACGCATAGGCAGCGGAGGCGACGATCGATGCGAGCAGCACGTCGAAGTCGAGGAGGAGCCATAGCGTCATGCCGAAGACCGCCGTCGCAGCGATAGGACGCGCGACCAGGCGCGGCCAGTTCACCGCGTGTCCGCGCTGCAGTGCGCCGGCGCTCATCAGGAAGTAGGCGCCCTCGGTGACGAGCGTCGCCCACGCTGCCCCGGGGAAGCCGTACTCCGGGATCCAGACCAGGTTGAGGGAGATGTTGATCGCGAGCGCGATCGTCGAGACGACGACGATGGTTCGCCAGCGGTTGACGCAGGCGAGCGTGGTCTCCGCGAAGTTGGAGAGGAACATGAAGATCGTGGCGGGAAGAAGCACGCGAGACGCTGCGGCGCTTGGGGCGTAGTCGGCGCCGAACAGCATGGCCATGAAGGGTTCCGATGCGAGGGCGCCGAACGTGGCGATCGGGAGACCGACGATCATCAGATAGCGGAGCCCGTGGCGGTACAAGCGCGTGACGCCGTCCGGATCGTGCGTGAAGAGGGCCGCCATCGTGGGGATCAGCGCGTAGCCCAGGATGCGCGGGATCAGCGTCAGGCCCTCGAGGACGCGCACCGGGGCGCTGTAGAGACCCACCTCGCGCGCGCCCCGCATCTGCTCAAGCATGACGGCGTCGATCTGGAAGAACATCAGGATCACGGCGCCCGCGTAGGCGAACGGGGCGCCCTTGACGAGCAGGTCGATCCAAACGGCGAGGTCGGAGCGGAGGCGGAGTGCCAGCACTCTCCGGTGGACGTAGCCGAACAACGACGACGCGGTGAGGAAGCGCACGACGGCGAACGCGAGGACGAATCCGATCACGCCCTGGCCGCTGAGCAGGGCCCCAAGCCCGGCTCCCAGAATCAGAACTCGCTCGATCAAGAGCGCGATCGCCTCGGTTCCGAACTTCTGGAAACTCTTGAGCAGCCAGCGCAGCGTGAACTGGACGCCCTTCGAGACGAGGTCGATCGAGAGCACCACCACAGCGATCCAGGTCACGTCCTGGAATAGCAGCGAGCCGAGCCACAGGCAGAGCGCCAGCGTCAACGCGGACAAGACGACCTGGAATCCGAGCAGGTTGCCGATCAGCGATTTCGCGATGGACCGGTCGCGGCTGATGGCGATCGTCGAGGCGTACGACATTCCGAGATCGGGGAGTAGACGGAACAGCCCCACGAACGCGAACGCAGCGCTGTATTGACCGAAGGCCTCGGGCGCCAGGAGGCGGGCCGCCAGGAAGCCGAGAACGAAAAGCAGCAGGCTGGACAGTTCGGTTGCGGCAGAGTTGAGTGTGTTGCGCGCGATACGCTGCCCGCTCGGACCCGCCCCCTCGCCCGGCTGCTCGCTCAGCGGGCCGCTCCGAAGCGGCGGGCCCACTTGGCCTTCAAGACTCCCGTGAGGGTGCGGCGACCCCGGCCCGGCAGGAGCTCGAGGTAGTCCTCGCTGATGCGGGCGATCCGATGCGGGTCGCCGCCCACCGGTGTGATCGGCAGCCCCGCGACCTTCCCGCAGTACGCGCTGTGGAAGCCGCCTTCGCGGGCCAGCCGCTCGGCAGTGGGTCCGGAGACGTGCCATGGGTAGCAGAGGTGATGCACCGGTCGGCCCGTGTGCTCCTCGATAGGACTCCTGGATCCGCCCAGCTCGGCGCGAAGCGCGGCCTCGCGCTCCGCGTCGGTCTCAATGCGGCCGGGCCCGGCCCTCGAAACATCGACCAGGCCTTCCAGGCGCGCCTTCCAGTCGCTGCGCCCGAAGAAGGCCTCGCCCCGCTTCGAGACCTCGGCCAGACACTCTTCCCTGACGGATTCGTCCTCGTAAAACCGCCGGGCCTCAGACAGGCGGGGCTGGGATTCGAAGAGGGGAGTCCCGAGCGGGATGTCGGCCGGACTCACATCGCGGTCGCCGACGCGGATCAGCGGTACGTCGAGGGAACGGTAGCCGTGGCGCAAACCGGGGTGCATGAAGCCGGCGAGACGATTCGAGGTGTGGACGCGGGCGTGCGAGGAAGAGTGACTCTGGAAGTCGATGCGCTTCTCCCCGGCGAGCTGCTCGACTTCCTCCCAGAACAGGAAGCCGTCCGCCGACTCGTCGATCGACAGCAGGTCGGTGATCGACGTGGTCCCCGCGTTCGCATCGTCGAGCGTCAGGCGCGGCGCGCCGAGTCGCGAGGGAATGTGTCGCGGGACCAGGAATACGGTCGCGCTCATTCCATGCCGCCGCAGCAACGGCGCTCCGACGCTCCAGATGCTCGCGCGCCCGTCGTCGATCGTGAGCACGACGGCTCGCTCCGGAGCCTCGCGCTTGCCCTGCAAGCACTCGATGTGCTCGTCGGCCGTCAGCGTGACGTATCCGTTGTCCGCGAGGTAGCGGAGCCGCCGTCCGAAAGACTCCGGCTCGAGGGAGTGGAGTACGAAGACGGGGATCTCTCCCTGACGCAGCGGACCGCCCGTCACGAACGGCGGATAGCCCCCGGTCGCCAGATCACTGGCGACATCCCAAACGGCGGCGAGGTTCTTGCCCAGGCTCATCGACTGGCCAACAGCTCGTCGTAGAGCGCCTCGATCTTACGGACGCACTCGTTCGTGTCGTAGTGGCGTGAGTCGGCGAGCGCCGCCCGAGCGAGATCCTTCCGCTTCGTCTCGTCTTCGACGACGAGCAGCAGCGCCTCGGCGAGGGCGGCCGAGTCGCGCGCGGGCACCAGCAAGCCGGTCTCGCCGTTTTTCACCACCTCCGCGCACCCATCGACAGCGGTAGAGACGACCGTCTTGCCGGCGGCCATCGCCTCGAAGAGGGTGAGCGGCGTCCCCTCGTAGAGCGAGGCGATCGCGAAGACGTCGATGGCGGCGAGGATGTGCGGGACGTCGCGGCGATGCCCCGCCATCACGACCTGATCGGCGATACCCAGGGAGAGGGCCTGCGCGCGCAGCGGCTCCGCGAGGTCGCCGTCGCCCGCCACGAAGAACCTGACGTCCGGCCGCCTTGCCAGGACGATCGCCGCGGCGTCGAGCAGGTAGCGATGTCCCTTTTGAGCGTTGAGTCGGCCGATCGCGCCGATCAGAGGCGCCTTGGCGTCGATGCCGAACTCGCGTCGCAGGACCGCGGCCTGCTCTGGGCCGGCCGGGGCGAACTCGTCGAGCGGTGCGCCGTTCCAGATCAGCCGGACCTTCTCGCTCGGAACGAAACGCTCGTTGACCAGAAAGTCCCGGGTCGAGCCGCTCACCGCGATCGCCGCGTCGGTGAGAGGCGCGAGCAGACGGTCCGCGACCCCCTGGTAGACGGGCATGCTCGGATCAGCGAAGTGCTCGTGGAGGACGAGTGCCGCGCCGATCCGGCGCGCGGCGAGGCGCCCGAAATCCGCCGCTGCATACCCGTGGACGTGAAGGACGCGAGCCTCTCTCACTCTCCCGATGGCGATCAGGTCCGCGAGGATGCGCGGGTCGAATTTGCCGCGACCCAGGTGCGTCACCGGGACGCCCCCGGCGGCGAGCAGATCGGACGCCGGCTCCGGGCTCTTGAGCCCGACGAGTGAAACGTCGTAGCGTTCCGCGTCGTAGCGCGGGATCCACCACGAGAACAGTCGTGACACGCCGTGGATGCTCGATCCGGCGACGCCGAACTTGTCGCAGACATGGACGACGGAGACAGCCACTACGCCGACTCGAGCTCGCTTGCCCGCGCCGTCCACACGACCGCGCCCGAGAGCGAGAGCAGCACCATCAGGGCGGCCCCGACGAGGCTGAAGGCCAGTGCGCTCTCGCGGCTGATGCCCATTTGCGCGAAGTAGAGGGTGAAGACGCTCTCACGGACACCCCAGCCGTTGAAGGAGATCGGGATCGCCTGCACGAGCGTGCAGATTGGGACGATGACGAAACACACGACCAGCGGGATTTCGATGTGCAGCGCTCGAGCGACTACGTAGAAGTAGCAGACGACCACAGCCTGGAGCGCGACGCTGGCGCCGAAGGCGAGCCACACGTCCAGCATCCGTTCGCGGTAGACGTGGACGGCCTGTTGGACCGTCTCGAAGCGCTTGGACAGCGACGCGACCCGAGAGAGACGAGTCCAGGCCATCAGGGTGCGTGCCATGCCGGGCCGGAAAAAGAGATAGGCCATGATTCCAAAGGCGGCGCTGAGGAGGAGCAAGACGGGCCGGGCGCCGATCAGCTCGCGCACGACCGGCCCGCCCCAGGTGAAGGCCAGGAGCGCCAGCAGGTAGAGGGCACCGAACCCCAGAATGCGATCGATCGCGACGACCGCGAGAGACATGGTCGTCGATCCGGTCAGGCGCGAGCCGTCCCGAACCCGCACGGCGTCGCCGCCGATGTTGCTGGGGAGGAAGTTGTTGAAAAAGGTCGCCACCAGGTAGGACGCCGAGAGGGCGCGCAGGGAAGTGCTAAAGCCGAGCGCCTTCAGGAGGCGTCGCCAGCGCCATGTGGCGATCGCCAACATCGCGGCGTACAGCATCGCCGCCCCGACGAGATAGAGCAGGTCGCCGGAGCGCACTCGCGCCAGCAATGCCTCCAGATCCGTCGTGGAGAAGATGTAGGTGAGCAGTGCAACGCTTACGGCGAGCTTGGAGAGAATGAGCGCCTGGCGTCGCAAAGCGCTCATGCTACAGTAGTTCCCTTGGCCACACCAACTCGGGAGCAGCCCAGAGTCCCGGTCTCCATCCAGGACGCCGTGGGCGACCAGCGACGCTCGGCGCTGGCCAAGTACCAGGATCTCGTGGTCGGCAGCCGCTCCCTCGGGCGCCTGATCCTCCACGAGCTGATCGTCACGCTCACCTCCTGGATTCCCGGCGCCCTGGGACTCGTCTTGCGGAAGATCGCCTACCCCTGGCTGCTCGGCGAGGTGGATGAGGGGGTCACCTTCGGTCACGGCGTCGTACTGCGGCACCCGGGGAAGATCCGTCTGGGGGCCGGCGTCATCGTGGACGATCTCGTCGTCCTCGACGCCAAAGGGGGTGACAACCAGGGAATCACCGTGGGCGAGGGCGCCTTTCTGGGGCGCGGGACGATCCTCTCGTGCAAGAACGGGAACATCGAGCTGGGGAAGAACGCCAACCTCGGCTTCCACTGCGAGATCTTCTCCGCGTCCTCGGTTCGGGTGGGGGACCACGCGCTGTTCGCGGCCCAGACCTACCTGGTCGGCGGCGGGCACGACTTCGAGGACGCCGAGGTTCCGGTGATCGATCAGGCGCGGTCCTCGCGTGGCATCCAGTTGGGAAGCAACGTGTGGCTCGGGACGGGTGCGAAAGTACTTGACGGGGTCACGATCGGCGACAACGTGGTCGTCGGGGCCGGCGCCGTCGTCAAAGACGACCTGCCGAACGGGGTCATCGCGGCCGGCGTCCCCGCCAGAGTCGTGCGCGAGCGAAAGCCACCTGGGAAAGGCTAGTGCCCTCCCAACGGGTTCTCGTCGTCACGTCCGGCGCGCTCTTCGTGCGTGGCGGTCACATGGTAATCGCCGAGCAGACCGTAGAGGCGTTGCGCCGCGAGGGTCACGAGGCCGAGCTGTTCGTCACGCCGCAGAACCGCTTTGGTCGCCAGCTGTCCGCCTACCTGGCGACGTGGTTGACCGACGTCGGCGAGAGCGCCGACGGCAAGCCGGTCGATCGCGTCATCAGCTTCCGCTTCCCGTCGTACGCCATCCGTCACCCGCACCACGTCTGCTGGCTCAATCACCGCATGCGCGAGTACTACGACCTCTGGGAGTACTTCGTACGCGGGCTCGGCCGGCGCGGGCGCATGAAAGAGACGATCCGACGCCGCCTGTTCCACTCTCTGGACAAGCGCCTGCTCACGCGGAAGGGCACGCGCGTCGTCGCCCAGTCGAAGACGATCCAGGCGCGCCTCGATCGCTTCGGCGGGATCGCCAGCGACGTCGTCTACCCTCCCGCGCCCGAGCGGCCGTACCGAACCGACGGCTACGGAAACTACGTGTTCGCGGTCTCGCGTCTTCATCCGCTGAAGCGGGTGGGGCTGCTGATCGAGGCCGCCGCCGAGATGAAGGACCGCTCGCTGCGCTTCCGGATCGCGGGCGACGGGGAAGCGCGGGGAGAGCTTCAGGCCCGGATTCGCGAGCTCGGCCTCGAATCGCGAGTGGAGCTTCTCGGCGCGGTAGATGAAGGCGAGCTGATCCGCCAGTACGCCGGCTGCCGAGCCGTCTTCTTCGCTCCAAAGGCCGAGGACTACGGCTTCGTCACCCTGGAAGCATTCCGGTCCGGCAAGGCCGTCATCACGAGCACCGACGCAGGCGGCCCCGCCGAGCTCGTCCGCCATGACGTCACCGGCACCGTCACCGCCCCGGCCCCGTCTGCCCTCGCCGAACAACTCGACCGCCTCGCCGCCGACCCCGCCCTGGCGGAGCGCATGGGCCAGGCCGCCCTCGCCCAGTCCAAGACGCACACCTGGAGCGGGGCCGTGTCTGGTATTATGTGATTCATGGCCCGCTCTCTCCGACTCGATCATCCCGGCGCGATCTGGCACATCACGGCTCGGGGGATCGAGCGCCGCGCCATCTTCTCCGACGACGACGATCGGGCCCGCTTCATCGAGCTGCTCGGCGCGACAGTCGAGGTGCATCGCTTCAACCTCCACGCCTGGGTGCTGATGAGCAATCACTACCACCTGCTGCTCGACACACCCGAGGCCAACCTCTCTCAGGGAATGCGACAGCTGGGCGGCATCTACTCACAGCGCTTCAACCGGCGCCACGATCGCGTCGGCCCGCTGTTCCAGGGTCGCTACAAGGCGATTCTCGTCGAGCGTGAGTCGCACCTGCTGGAGTTGATCCGCTACGTGGTTCTGAACCCCGTGAGGGCGGGCATCGCCAAGGGCGCGCGCGAGTACCGCTTCAGCAGCTACAGGGAGACCGCCGGCTTGAAAGAGCCCGCCGACTGGCTCGAGACCGACTGGACCCTGTCGCAGTTCGGCGGGCGACGCGACGAGGCACGACGTCGCTTCCGGCAATTCGTCTCGGAGGGGAAGGCGTCGGGCTACGATCCGTGGAGCCGGGTTTCGGGCTTCTGCCTCGGCAGCGAGGGCTTTCGAAGCGCCGCGCAGAAGCGAATCGACAACGTCGGCCCGTCGACAGAGATCCCCGGCGCTGGGCGCGAGCTCCTGGCGAGGCCCACGCTCCAGCTCGTCCTGGATGCGGTCGAGCGCGAGTTCGGTGTCACCCGCGAGCAGATGCAGCGCCGGCATCGCGGCGAGGCCCGCAAGGCCGCCGCCATGCTCGGTCGCCGCGTCGCCACGGCGCGCCTGCAGGCGATCGGCAGCGCGCTCGGCATCAAGGATTGGTCGGTCTCCAACCTCGTGCGGCTGGGAAACGAGCAGGCGGCAGAAGACCGTCGCTTTCGTGAGAGGGTCGGCGGCGTCGAAAAGCGCCTATGGAAGAAGCGCGCCAGCGCGCCTTAGAATCGCCCCATGAAGAAAGTCCTCGAAGCTCAGCCGGCCGCCGCCGAAACGCCGGGGCCCGAGAGAAAGGGCGGCGAGGTCCCCTTCACGACGATCTCGGGGCGTCCGATCGAGCCACTCTACGGGCCGCAGGACATCGAGGACCTCGACTATGCGAGGGACCTGGGGAACCCGGGCGAGTTCCCCTACACGCGCGGCGTCCACGAGACGATGTACCGGGGCAAGCTGTGGACGATGCGCCAGTTCGCCGGTTTCGGCTCGGCGGCGCAGACGAACGAGCGCTTCAAGTACCTGCTCGAACACGGCGGCCACGGTCTCTCCGTCGCGTTCGACCTGCCGACCTTGATGGGGCGCGATCCGGATCACCCGTTGAGCCTCGGCGAAGTCGGGAAGTGTGGCGTCGCGGTGACGTCGCTTGCGGACATGGAGACGCTCTTCGACGGGATCCCGCTGGACCAGGTCTCTACGTCGATGACCATCAACTCCCCGGCGCCGATCCTGCTGGCCTTTTACGTCCTGGTCGGTGAGAAGCAGGGCGTTCCCCCCGAGAAGCTCTCCGGGACGGTCCAGGCCGACATCCTCAAGGAGTTCATCGCGCAGAAGGAGTACATCTTCCCGCCGCGGCCCAGCATGCGTGTGATCGTGGACATGATCCGGTACTCGACCGACCACATGCCGCGGTGGAACTCGATCTCGATCTCCGGCTACCACATCCGCGAGGCGGGCTCGACGGCCGCACAGGAGCTGGCGTTCACACTGCGCGACGGCCTCGAGTACGTTCAGTGGTGCGTCGACGCCGGCATGGACGTCGACGATTTCGCGCCGCGTCTGAGCTTCTTCTTCAACTCACACAGCGACTTCTTCGAGGAGATCGCCAAGTTCCGCGCCGCCAGGCGGATCTGGGCCCGAGAGCTCGCGACCCGCTTCGGCGCCAAGAATCCGCGCTCGCTGATGTGCCGCTTCCACACCCAGACCGCCGGGGTGAGCCTGACGGCGCAACAGCCGTACAACAACGTGGTTCGGACGGCGCTGCAGGCGCTGGCGGGGGTCCTGGGCGGAACGCAGTCTCTGCACACCAACTCGCTCGACGAAGCCCTTGCGCTACCGACCGAGGAGGCCGTCACGATCGCGCTGCGAACCCAGCAGGTGGTCGCCCACGAGTCTGGCGTGAGGAACACCGCGGATCCGCTCGCCGGCTCCTACTTCGTCGAGAAGCTCACGAACGACATCGAGGCCGACGCGCTCGAGTATTTCCGCAAGATCGACGCGATGGGCGGCATGGTCGCGGCGGTGGAGAAGGGCTTCCCGCAGCGCGAGATCCAGGAGGCTTCTTTCCAGTTTCAGAAGTCGGTCGAGGCCAACGAGAAGATCATCGTCGGTGTCAACGACTTCAAGATGGACGAGGAGCCGCACGAGATCCTGTACATCGACGAGACGGTCGGCGAGGAGCAAACGGCGCGGGTAGCGGCTCTCAAGGCCACGCGCGACAACGAGCGCGTGGAGAGGACGCTTCTGGCCCTCAAGGATGCGGCCAAGGGGAAGGACAACATCATGTATCCGCTACTCGAGGCTTCCCGCGCATACGCCACAGTGGGCGAGATGTGCGACGCGCTCCGCGACGTGTGGGGCGAGTACGAAGAGAGCCCGATTTTCTGATGACGAAGAAACTCAGGGTCATCGTCGCCAAGCCCGGACTCGACGGGCACGACCGCGGCGCCAAGATCGTGGCCCGCGCGCTCCGGGATACCGGTATGGAGGTGGTCTACACCGGCCTTCGCCAGACCCCCGAGCAGATCGTCGCCGCTGCCGCGCAGGAAGACGCCGACGTGATCGGCCTGTCGATCCTGTCAGGCGCCCACCTGCCCATCGCGCGAAGAGTGATCGAGCTGCTGCGGGAGCAGAAGATGGACGATGTCCGGGTCTTCATCGGGGGCATTATTCCGAGTCAGGACATCGCCGCCTTGAAGGACCTGGGCGTCGAGGAAGTCTTCCTTCCTGGTGCGCCGCTCCGGGATCTCGTCTCCTCGATCGCTGGCGCCGGGGCGCCTTCAGCCGCCTGATCGGCGCCTGCCGAGCACCGACAAGTCGTTGACAGGACGGTAGAAAAGCTCTACCGTACGTCCTCGGCGAACGTGGAATCCGGGTCGCGTTGCCGATCCTCCGGGAGGGTCGTGCCATGGGCAAGAAGATCCTACTTGCCGACGACAGCATCACTATCCAGAAGGTCATCGAGTTGACCTTCTCCGACGAGGACTTCGAAGTGGTGACGGTCGGCAACGGCCGCCTGGCCATAGAAAAGGCTCAGGAGTTCAGGCCGGATCTCGTGCTCTGCGACGTGATCATGCCCGAGAAGGATGGCTACGAGGTCTGCGAATTCATCAAGCAGAGCGAAGAGCTGAAGACGGTGCCGGTACTCCTCCTCACTGGCGCTTTCGAGCCGTTCGATCAGGGGCGGGCCGACAAGGTGGGAGCCGATGGCTCCCTGGCCAAGCCGTTCGAACCGCAGGCCTTGGTGGCTCGTGTCAAAGAGCTGCTGAGTGGCGCTCCCGCAGCGACCGCAGCCGGCGCGGGCCGCCCGATGCCGACAGGCCGGATGGCCACAGTTGCGCCGGGCAGCCCCGGAGCCCCGACCGGAGACCGGCCGATGCCCACCGGAAGAACGCCGAGCCTGTCTCCGGGGGCTTCGCAACGGATCAAGGTCGTTCCGCCCGGTCAGAGCCGGAAGATCCAGGTGGTTGCGCCCACACCCCCTCCCGCAGTCGCTCCCGTCGAGGCCACACCCGCGGCGCCGTCGGCCCCCGAACCGCCGCCCGCGCCTGAGGCCGCGCCACCTGCGCCCGAACCACCAGCCGCCCCCGAAGCCGCGTCACCGCCGCCCGAGCCGCCGGTAGCGGCGGAGCCAGCCCCCAACGTCGTAGAGCCGGCGCCGATGATGGAGGCCGCTGCCCCCCTGGAGGCGGCTGCGCCAGTTGAGGCCGCTCCTGAGGAAGCGGCTCCACCAGTCGAAGCGGCGCCCGTCGCTCCCCAGACCGAAGCCTTTGGCGAGGTCGATGCCGGTCCTCCCGAAGTGGACGCCGACGCGCTCGCCCTCGAAGAGGAAGAACCTGCGCCTGTGCAGGGGGAGCCGACCGAGGCCGCGACCGTTTCGATGGACGATGAGGGCTACGAGGTCGTGGACTCGACCGACGCAGGAGAAGAGGCGCGCACGCTCGCCTTCTCCCCAATGCCACCCGCGGAGGAGATCGAGGCTGCTGGACCTGGAGGCGAGGAGATCGTCGAGGAGGCTCCGGTTGAGGAAGCCCCGCTGGAGGAGGCTCCAGTAGCAGAAGGCGAGGCCGCGCCACCTCCTGAGCGCACCGTTCCGGCCGTTGAGAGCGGAGCCGGGTTCGGGTCCGGGGCAGGGGCCGAGTACGAGATGGCGACTGAAGCTGCGGTCCAGACCGACTCTGGGCTCGGAGCGGAGTCTGGGGCAGAGGCCGAGTCCGGGCTGGAAGAAAGCGTGTCCGAGCCAGAGCCGGCGTACGAGTTCGAGCAGGAATTCGAGGCGGTGCCGGAGTCCGGGACGATGCCCCTCGACGCGGTGCCCGTCGCCGATACTTCAGCTGAGCCGGCGAGCGAGCCAGAGCTTGCCGAGGAGCCTCACCAAGAGGCGTACGACGAGGTCCCGGAGGAGGCTGCGTTCGCGGAGGCCGAAGCCGGGCCCCACGCGATCGAGGCGGCAGAGCCGCCGGCGCCTGCAACGCCGCCCGAACAGGCGGAGCCAGAGGAAGCAGCGGTGGCTGCGTTCACGGCGGCCGACGAGCCTTCAGCGGCCGAGACGATGCCCCTGCCCGTGTCCGCGGCCGAGCTGGAGCCTGAGGCGGCTCCCGAGGCGCCCGTCGAGGAGCCTGCCGGGCAGCCTGCCTCAGAAGCTGCCGCCGACTTCGAAGCTGCGGCCAGCGTAGAGGAGCCCTCGGTTCCCGCAGGGTGGGATCAGTCGACCGTGGAGGTTTCTCTGGAGTCGTGGGCCAAAGCCAGCGACGAGTCGCGTCGCGCACACGCCAGCGAGGCCTCCGGCAGCCACCTGGCGGCCTCCGTCGCGCCGGCTGGAGGCGCTGCGGGCGGCGAGAGCGATGATCTTGTCGAACGCGTAGCCGCGAAGGTGGTCGAGCGGCTTTCCGACGGGGCCGTTCGCGACGTCGCGTGGGAAGTCGTCCCGGAGCTGGCCGAGAAGCTGATCCGCGCCGAGATCGAGAAGCTCAAGGCTGAGATCGCCGAGAACTAGCCTCGGCGGCGGGCCGAAGGCCGCCCCGCGACCACCACTCCCTCCCGAGCTCGCCAACCGGCGGGCTCGCGCTTCATTCGGACTCCGAGCGAGGTCATGAGCAGCGAGCTATTGAGCAAGGCGTACGACCCGACAGAGGTCGAGCGTCGCTGGTATCCCCTCTGGGAGGAGCGGGGCTACTTCACGGCGAACAGCGAGGGTGACGGCCCGCGCTTCTGTCTGATGATCCCGCCCCCGAACGTCACGGGGGCGCTGCACATCGGTCACGCTTTCACCAACACGCTGCAGGACGTCATCGTACGATGGAAACGCATGTCCGGTCTGGACACGCTCTGGCTGCCCGGTCTCGACCATGCCGGCATCGCGACGCAGATGGTGGTCGAACGCGAGCTCGCCAAGCAGGGAATCCGCAAGGAAGACCTGGGCCGCGAAGAGTTCGAGCGCCGCGTCTGGCAGTGGAAGGAGACGTCCGGCGGCCGCATCCTGCAGCAGCTGCGCTTGATGGGCTTCTCTTTCGACTGGAGCCGCGAGCGGTTCACGCTCGACGACCAGCTTTCGCGAGCCGTTCGCGAGGTCTTCGTCTCGCTCTATGAGCAGGACCTGGTTTATCGCGGCGACTACATCGTCAACTGGTGCCCGCGCTGCGTGACGGCGCTCTCGGACCTCGAGGTCGAGAACGAGCCCGAGCCAGGGTCGCTCTGGGAGATCCGATACCCAGCGAAGGATGGCGGAGCAGGCGTTACGGTCGCGACGACCCGGCCCGAAACGATGCTGGGCGACACGGCGGTAGCGGTGCACCCCGATGACGAGCGGTACGCCCACCTCGTGGGCAAGCACGTGATCCTTCCGATCATGAATCGCGAAATCCCCGTGGTCGCGGATTCATTCGTCGACCGCGAGTTCGGCACCGGTGCCGTGAAGGTCACACCGGCTCACGACCCGAACGACTTCGAGGCCGGCCAGCGGCTCGACCTGCCCTCGATCAACATCATGGACGAGCGTGCCGTCCTCAACGACAACGCGGGACCCTTTGCGGGCCGGGATCGCTTCAAGGGCCGTGACGGTGTCGTCGCTCAGCTCGAGAGCGAAGGCCTGCTGGTCAAGACGACGGACTACCAGGTGCCGCTCGGTCGCTGCCAGCGCTGTCGCACCGTGGTCGAGCCGCGACTCTCCCGTCAGTGGTTCGCCAAGATGAAGCCGCTCGCGGAGCCGGCGATCGCCGCGGTCGAAGACGGTCGGATCCGCTTCACTCCCGAGCAGTGGAGCAAGACCTACTTCGAGTGGATGCGCAACATCCGTGATTGGTGCATCAGCCGCCAGCTCTGGTGGGGGCACCGCATCCCGGCCTGGACCTGCGGGGGTTGCGACGAGCTGCTGGTGGCGCGCGAGGCGCCGACGGCCTGTGGCAAGTGCGGCGGCACGGCGCTCGTGCAGGATCCCGACGTGCTGGACACCTGGTTCTCTTCGGGGCTCTTCCCGTTCTCGACCCTCGGCTGGCCGGAACAGACGAAGGATCTGGCGCGCTTCTACCCGAACGACTTCATGATGACGGGCTTCGACATCATCTTCTTCTGGGTCGCGCGAATGATCATGCTCGGGACGCGCTTCGCGGGCGACGTGCCCTTCCGACGCGTCTTCATCAATGGTCTCGTACGCGACGAGCACGGCCACAAGATGTCGAAGACGAAGGGCAACGACGTCGACCCGCTCGAGATCGTGGAGGAGCACGGGGCGGACGCGCTGCGCTTCACGCTCACCGCTCTGGCGACGCCAGGCAACGACCCGTCGCTATCGGTATCGCGGCTCAAGGGCTACCGGACGTTCATCAACAAGCTCTGGAACGCCTCGCGCTTCGTGTTGATGAACCTCGACGGGAGCGTCGCCGCCGGCTACACGTTCTCGGAGTTGCCGCTGCACAGCCGCTGGATCCTCAGCCGCGTGCAGCAACTCGCGACGAGCATGGACGAGGCGCTCGAGGAGTTCCGCTTCGATCTGGCCGCAAACGCGCTCTACCACTTCCTCTGGGACGAGCTGTGCGACTGGTACATCGAGGCGTCGAAGCTGGACCTCGCAGACGACGAGCGGGGACCGATCGCCCGTGCCGTGCTGGTCGAGGCGCTGGATACGGCGCTCCGATTGGCCCACCCTCTGATTCCGTTCGTCACCGAGGAGATCTGGCAGCGCTTGCCGACGGCCGGCGAGACGATCGTGTTGGCGCCCTACCCGAAAGCAGACGCGGCCAAGATCGACGAGGCTGCGATCGCGGAGATGCACCGGTTGATGGCAATCGTCACGGGCATCCGAACGATCCGGGCGACCTACAGCGTCGAGCCCAAGAAACGTATCGACGTCACGATCGTGGCGGCGAGCGCTGCGGATCGATCGTTCATCGAGGGGCATTCCGAGTCGATAGCGCACCTTGCGCGCCTGGAGCGGCTGGAGGTGACGGCTCGCGCTGGCGCGACCGAGGGCGTCATCAAGCAGGCGCTCGACGGCATGGAGATTCACGTGCCAGCCGAGGGGATGCTCGACGTCGCTGCCGAGCGGGATCGACTGGGTCGCCAGCTCGCCAAGCTCGAGAAGGAGCTGTCGAGCTTGAACAAACGCCTGAACAACCCGCAGTTCGTCGAGAAGGCCAAGCCCGATCTGGTGCGAACCAGTGGAGATCGACTCGTGGAGCTCGAGGAGCACCGAGCGAAGCTGGACGCGGCCATCGCGGCGCTTGGCTAGCGCCCGTGATGGAAGTGCTTCGCAAGCGAGGGCGAGAGCCGGCGGCGTGAGCCCGATGGTCCCGGCTCTTCTGTCCCGACTGCTGGAACGCGGACTGGAGTGGCCAGGCCAGCTCGAGCACCACGAGACGCTGCCCTCGACGAACTATCGCGTCAAGGAGTGGGCGAGAGAAGGGGCTCCCGAGTGGAGCTGCGTGGTGGCGGACCGGCAGACTGCAGGCCGCGGGCGTCACGGACGCGACTGGGCGTCACCGCCCGGCAACCTCTACATGTCGGTGCTGTTGCGGTCCGCCGCTGCCGCGGGAGGCCCTCCGACGACATTCTCGCTGGCGGCTGGCGTCGCGGTGGCCGAAGCGCTCGCCGAATACGGTGTCCTCGTACGGCTGAAGTGGCCGAACGACGTGGTCGGCGAGTCCTCGCGCAAGCTCGCCGGCATTCTTGTGGAGGCGAGCAGCTCGGGCTCTGCGGTCGAAATGGCGGTGATCGGCATCGGCGTCAACCTGACGGAACGCCACGGAGCACTTCCGAGGGAGCTCCGCCCGCTCGCGACGACGGCGGCTGCCGAGGGCGGACGCCCGGTCCGACGCGACGATCTGGCGGCCGCCATCCTGGGACAGCTCCGTGAGCGAATCGTCGAGGCGCGCACCGACCCGCGCCGCGCGCTCGCTCGCTGGCGGGATCACTCCGTCGAGTGGTGGGGACGGACGGTGGAAGTGCGTTCCGGGGAGGAGACGCTGCGCGGCGTCGCTCAGGGCGTCGATGCCAGCGGCGCCCTCTTGCTGGAGATGGACGATGGCGAAGTTCGCCCCGTCATCTCGGGTGACGCGAGAGAGCTCCGACTGCAGGACGACACGCGGATTCACGGATCGTGATCACGACTCGAACGTGGCCGGCCCCTCTGAGGAGCGACAGGTTGGCAGGCGGTTTGCTCTAATACGCGTGCGGGCCGGCCTAACGACACATTTTCGGACGGCTGGGCCGAATAGGGATTTCCTCGTGTCCGCAGACTTGTCAAAAATACCCGTCGCAGATCTCCTCTGGAGCGCATCGGCCGGCCGCCGCAGCGGCGATCTCGTCCTGGAGCACGAAGGGGTCAGGCGGACGCTCGTCTTCGATCAGGGACGGCTGGTCTCGGCGTCCAGTGCCCTCGAGTGCGACCAGCTGGGCGATTTCCTGCTGGCCCAGGGGGGCATCACAACGACCGAGCGCGCTCGGGCCGAGGAATCCGTGCGCGAGGGTCGCCATCGTCGCTTCGTCGATGCGCTGGTGGCGGGAGCCATCCTGACGCGACAGGATCTCGGCCCGCTGGTCGGCGGACAGGTCAAGCAGATCGTGCTGTCCCCGTTCAAGCTGAAGGGAGGGACCGCCCACTTCAGCGAGGGACAGCCCTCGGTCGATGTCGATCAGATGGTGGGAGTCTCACTCCATCGCCTGCTCTACGTGGGGATCCGCAGCATGCACGAGCCGGAGCTCATCCTGACAGGGTTGGGCGAGCTGGATCGGGACGTCGTGCTCGCACCGGACCCGCCGTTCCGCTTCGTCCTGCGCAAGTGCCCTCCGGGAGAGCTCCGCATTCTGGAGGAAGCGCGACAGCCCACCACCTTGCGCAGCCTGACATCCGAAGCGCACCGACTATCGCCGGCCAGGCTGAAGGCGGTTTACGCCTTGTACGCCTCAGGGGTGATCGAGGACGTGACCGGTCCCCATGACCTGCCGACGCTCAAGCCCGTGGAGCACGTCGAGACCAACACCTATCTCCTGGCCTCTCATCATGAGGTTGACCTGCCGCAAACCGGCGCGATGAAGCGGGAAGTGGAACAGGAGCTCGCCTTCTCGGACCGGCTCGACGTCAGCGGCTGGATTCGGCTCGCCACTCGCCAGGACGTGATCCGCGCCCTGGGAATGAAGCTCGAGCGATACCTGCGCTTTCTGGATCTGGCAGGGAACGACCCGGACCTCAAGCTCAAGCTCGAGGCCTTGATCGGTCGCATTACGATCGTGTTGAGTCGGTTCGGAGAAGATCCCGTTCGTCAGGTGCAGGACGCCAGCACCACCCAGTCGATCCCTCCGCACGTGCGCGCGTCGTGCATCCTGCCCGACGCCGCCTTCGAGGCGGCGCCCGCCAACGAGCGTCGTCCGAAGAGAGAGACGGGTCCTTTCTCCCCTCCAGGTGAGGTGTAGTCCCGCAGACTTGCTGGGACTCTCGGGACCGGTGGTAGGGTTTCGTTTTCCTGTGGGTTCATAGGGGGTTGACGGAAGGATCAGGAGTCCAGAACCCCTCGGAGGAGTCCGACTACTACCGGACGATCGAGCGGGAATTCGTCAAGCGCCGGGGGGACCCGCTGATCCTCTCCAACGCTGAGTGGCTGCTGATCCGCCGTTGGCGCAAACGCGGGCTACCGCTGCGAGTCGTGCTGCGTGGCATCCGGGACGCGTTCGACGCCCACGAGCACTCCTGGGCTCGCGGCAAGAAGGTTCGAAGCCTGCGCTACTGCGACGCGAGCGTGACCGCCGCGGCGGACCATTGGCATCGTGCACTCGAGCTGGGACGCGAGGGGCCGGATATCGCAGCGCGCCTGGGCGATTTCGCCGACGCGCTGCGACGCGCGGAAGGACTCGGTCCCGCTTCGAGTATGCAGGCCAGCCGGTTGGTGAGTGGCCTGGAGGAGCGCGCCCGGGATCCGGGGCGGAGCGAGGAGCTGGATCGCTGGCTACAGCAATGTGAGCGGAGGCTGGTGGCTACTCTGCGCCGGGACCTCGGCGACGCGGCCGCCGGAATCGAGGCTGAAGTCGACGCGACGCTGGCCTCGTACCGCGATCGGATGCCCGAGAAGGTCATGGGCCAGATCCGCGAGGAATCCATCACGCGGCGACTGCTGGAGCGCGCGGGACTGCCGCGCTTCAGCCTGTTCCACTGAGGGAACTGTGACCGTACCGGTCGGGGGAAAGCTGGAGGTCGAGATCGAGCGCGCGATCTACCGCGGGCTGGGCCTCGCTCACCACGACGGCCAGGTGATCCTGGTCGAGCGTGGGCTGCCCGGCGAGCGGGCTCGCATCGAGGTCGAGGCGTCCCACCGGAGCTATCTGCGCGCCCGCGTCGAGGCGGTCCTCGACCCGCGGCTGGCCGGCGGCTGTCGCCGTGCAGCGCATTCCCGGCCTGCGGCGGGTGCAGCTACCAGGAGCTCGACTACTCCGACCAGATCACCGCAAAAAGAGCTGTGATCCACGACGCGCTCCGTCGCAGTCCCATCTCGGTGGCCGACGACGTCGAGGTCGTGCCGTCGCCCGAGCGGGGTTGGCGCTCGCGTGTCGACCTGCATGTCGCGAACGTCGGTGGGCGACCCGAGATCGGTCTCTTCGAGCCGGGGAGTCACCGCCTCGTCAGCTTCGATGACTGCCTTCAGCTCTCCGAGTCAGCGAATCGAACGGTGGACGGGCTCCGCGAGGCGCTTGCCGGCGGGGCCCGGGCCGCATTCGACGTGAGGCGGGTCCGGCTTCTCGAGGACTATGCTGGCAGCGATCGCGTCGTCAGCCTCTCGACGAAGCGCCGAGCCGATGTCGGCCCGGGGCTCAGAGCGGCGGTTGGCGCTCTCGAGGGGGTCGGCGGCGTGGGACTCGTCACGCCAGGTCGCGGTGCCGAGAGATTTCGGACGCTTCAAGGCACTCCGTTCGTGACGATGCGGGTGGGGGATCACAGCTACCGGACGCACGTGGAGTCGTTCTTCCAGGCCAATCGTCACCTCGCCGAGGCGCTGGTTGCAGACGTGGTCGGGCGCGTGCCCGCCGCACGAACGGTCCTCGACCTGTTCGGCGGGGTGGGGTTGTTTTCGCTGCCTCTGGCCCGCGTGTCGGAGTCGGTCACGAGCATGGAGTCGAGCCGTTACGCCGTCGACGACGCTCGTGCGAACGCCAGGGTCGCGGGGACGACGAACCTGCGAGTCAGACGCGGGATGGTCGAAGGGCTGTTGGCGACGCTCGACAGGAAAGCGGGCGAGTGCATCGTCGCCGATCCGCCACGGGGCGGGTTGGGGCGCAAGCTCGTCGAGATCCTCGCCGCTCGGGAGCCCGAGCGGGTCGTCTATGTCTCCTGCGACCCCGCTGCGCTGGCTCGAGACCTGCAGCTTCTCGCCGACGCGGGGTACCGTGCCGACGGTCTCAGATGCTTCGATCTGTTTCCTGACACATTTCACGTCGAGACCGTGTGGAATCTCGCCAGAGGCGCGTGAGCGTCCGATACTTCAACCGCTACAGCGGCAAGCTCGAGACAGAGGAGATCTACGGGGGGGGCTTCGTGCGTCTCGTCTACGGATCGAGCGTCGGATGGCCGTTGGCCTTCCTGATCGCTCGCCGCGTCTGGTTCGCAAGGGCCTACGGTGCGTGGATGAGGCGGGCGTCGAGCCGCCGCATGGTCGTGCCTTTCGTCCAGAGGTTTGGAATCGACCCCTCGGAGTTGGAGAAGGCCCCGGAGGACTTCGCCAGCTTCAACGATTTCTTCGTGCGAACCCTCCGAGCTTCTTCGCGTCCCATCCATCCCGGTCCGAACACGGCCGTGTTTCCCGCGGACGGACGCCACCTCGGCTTTCAGGACGTGTCGACCGGGTCGCGCGTGTTTGTGAAAGGGCAGCGTCTCGATCTGGCTTCGCTGTTGGCAGATCCTGACGAGGCGAGGCGGTTCGAAGGGGGCGCGCTCGTCCTGTCGCGACTCTGCCCGGTCGACTATCACCGCTTCCACTTTCCGGTCGCCGGGCATGCGGGTCGACCGAGGACCATCGATGGACCGCTCGACTCGGTCAACCCGATCGCGTTGGTTCGCCGGATTCAAATTCTGTTCGAGAACCGGCGGGTGACGACGGCGATCGAGGCCGGTGGCTTCGGGCGCGTCGTGGTCGCTGAGATCGGGGCATCCTGCGTGGGGAGCATCGTCCAGACGTTCGTACCCGACGCGGGCGTCGAGAAGGGTGCGGAGAAGGGCTACTTCCAGTTCGGTGGCTCGGCGATGATCACGCTCTTCGAGCCCGGCCGCGTCGATCTGGCGGGAGATCTCATCGAGCAGTCGCGCGAGGGGATAGAGCTATACGCCCGAATGGGCGACCGGATGGGCACAACGACAAACCTCGACGTCAGCCACGGAGGCACAGAGACACGGAGAACGGCCAAGGCAGCGTCATTTTAAGAGACCGCTCGTCTCCGCCGAGAGCGAAGAATCCGCCCGCTCCTCGTCTCTCCAGACCAGAGGAGCGATCTCACCTCGCTGGCTCCTTCGACTCGGTATCTTTGCCGGCACTCGCTCAGGATGACGATCCGTTGCCGTCGACTCGCCTCGACCACTGAACTCGCTCGGGTACCGCTTCGGGTCAGGCCACGCTGACCAGGAGCAGCGGTTCTACCGCTGCTCCTGGTATCACATTCACCAAAGAGGCCTGCCCTACGCGGCACCTCTCGCTCGGGCTAGACCTCGTCGGTGAGCCGGGACCTCTGTGTGACGGTCCGGAAAGTGTCGGGCGAGTGCGTTTTGCATCGAGCCGGTCGGCCTACGCTGCCGCGTGGTCGGAAGAGTCCAACGTCGACGCCCTCTCCTTTTGCTTGCCGCGGCCCTCGCTGTCGGGTGCGCACTCGGTTCTGATCTCGGGGGCGAAGCCGCCACCGCTCTCGTAGCCCTCGCCACGCTCGGCCTCGCCGCGGCCTGGGGGGCTCGGATTCGCTGGGCGACCGCAGCGGTGACCGCGGCCGCTTTCGCGATCGGTGCCGCTAGCGCTGCGGTGGAGAAGGAGCAGTACTCGGCGACGCCGCTTCTCGCCTGGCTCTCGGATCCCTCCAACTCTTCGGGAGCCGTGCGCCTGGAGGGGACACTGCGAGACACCCCGTCGTACGACCGCGACCGCTGGCGCCTCGACCTGGACCTCGTTCGGGCGGGGTCGCTGAAGGCCGCGCGGATCGGCCGAGCACTGATCTCGGTTGCCGGGGAAGCGAGCCTACCGGATCTGTCGGAGGGGGCGAGTATTGGTGTCTGGGCTCGGCTGCGACTGCCACGAACGCAGTCGAACCCCGGAGGACACGAGCCCGCAGCCCGAGCCCGTCGGCTCGGCATCCACGCCTACGGCTCGACGAAGAGCGCGCTTCTCGTGACTCCCTCCCGAAGGGCCGACCGGCCACGACCGGGATGGCTGAGTCGCGCTCGACAGGCGGCGCGGAGGACCCTGCGCGTTTCTCTCCCGCCCGGCGATGCCCGGGCCGTCGTTCTCGCGCTGGTGACAGGCGACCGGAGTGACGTCGACGAGTCTGTGTCCGAGGCGCTCAGGCATGCCGGCACCTTCCATCTGCTGGCGATCTCGGGCGCCCATGTGGCGGTCGTGGTGGGCCTCTTGCTCTGGCTGACGTCGCTCGCTCGTGCGGGTCCGCTGACGGCTGCAGCGATCGTCGTGGCGGGAGTCCTCGCGTACGCCATGTTCGTCGGGGGCGCTGTCCCGGTACGCCGAGCCGCGCTGATGGCCATCGTCGTCGTCCTCGGTCGAGCCCTCGAACTCGATGCCGACGTCGCGAACCTGCTCGGCTTCGCCGCCCTCGTTCTCCTCACGCTTCAGCCGTCGGCGATCGGCTCGATCTCGTTCCAGCTGTCGTTCGCCGCGACGCTGGGTATCGCTCTGCTGACGCCGCCCCTGCTCCGCCTGATACCACGCCTCCCGGTGCGGCTCGAGGTGGCACTGGCCGCCTCGGCGGCAGCGCAGATCAGCCTGCTTCCACTACTGCTGATGCACTTCAATCGCCTGGCGCCCGCCGGGCTCCTCGTCAACCTCGTCGCCGCGCCCTTGGCCGCCGCGGTGATGGTCGCTGGCTTTGTATGCGTTCTCGCCGGCGCCACCTTCGGGTTCGGCGCGCAGCTGCTCGGGGCGCTGGCGTGGCTCGCGGCCCATCTGCTGATCGCATCTGCCAGAGCGGTTGCGGAGGTCGGGTGGTTGGATGTGCGCTTCCCACAGCCGATGTTCACGACGGCGTGCGCCTACTACGCTGGCGTCGCTCTGATCGTGCGTGGCGCGGCGCGGCGCGGCCTGGGTGTGTGCCTGCTCGCGGCGTCGATGGTCTCGGTCGTCTGAGTACGTCACTCCGGCTCCGACGGGCGGCTCCACCTGACCGCTCTCGACGTGGGGCAGGGAGATGCGATCGTGATCGGCTCGCCCGGGGGGAGAACGGCCGTGGTTGATGCGGGCCCGACCACGCGGTGGTTCGACGCCGGCGAGAGGATCGTGGCGCCGTACCTTTGGTCCCGCGGGATACGTCGGATCGACATCCTGGTGCTCACACATCACCACGGTGACCACGTGGGCGGTGCCAGGTTCCTCCTCGATCATTTCGAGATCGGCGAGGTCTGGGAAGGCTACCGGGTGTCGGCGAGCCATGTCTACAGACGACTGGAGCGTTCCATCGAGGCAAACGGAGCGACCCGGATCTCCGTAGGTCGGGGAGTGCGCAGGGTCTGGGATGGCGTCTCGATCGCGGTGCTCTCGCCGGGGCCTCGTTCCGGACCCGCCCGGTTGGTGGACAATGACGACTCCCTGGTGCTCCGGCTCCAGTTCGGCGGCGTGGGCATGCTGCTCCCGGGAGATGTCGGCACGAGCATCGAGAAGCAACTCGAGCCGCGGCGGGTCAGAGTCTTGAAGCTCCCGCATCACGGGAGTCGGACGAGCAGCTCGTGGCCGTTCGTGCGCGCGACCGCGCCTAGGCTCGCGATCGCAACGGTGGGGTCCCGCAACCCTTTCTCCCATCCCGACGCAGCGGTGGTTGGCCGGTACCGAGCGATAGGCGCCCGGGTGCTGCGGACGGATCGCGACGGAGCCGTCATGGTCGCGACCGACGGTCAGCGTGTGTGGGTCCGCACGATGTGGGAGGCGCGTCCCAGGTCGGTGGGTTGAACGAAAAGGGCCCTATGCTAAGATCCGCTGCCGTGAGACCTTAGGCCAACCTGTTAGCCCTCTGGTGTTTGCCGGGGAGGACGCTCCGGCGTTCAACCTCAGAATGAGCGACGAGAGCAAGGCGTTCACCGTCACGGACCGGCGCCATTTCACGAAGGACGGCGAGGTGCGCTCTACGGAAGAGGAGTCCGCCGCCGAGGATGTGCCCACACCAGCGCGAACGGCTTATGAGTCGGAGAGCCCGGAGCCGGAGGTGCCACCGCACCGTGGTGCGGCCGACGCGGTCGGCTTCCAGGAGTTCCTGGTCTCTCTGGGAGCGCAGGCTGCCGCGTTGCTGATGGAGGCGGAAACGGGTTCGGTCCAGGAGCGCGCCGCGGGAGTCAGGCACTTCATCGCGCTCCTCGAGATGCTCGAAGACAAGACGGAAGGGCGTCGGACCCCGGCGGAGGAGAAGGTCCTGTCCCAGCTCCTCTACGAGCTGCGAGCCGGGTATCTGGCTTCTTTCAAGGCCTCCTGATGTCACTCGGTGTCCTCCTCGCGATGGCCATGCTGGCCCCGCTGACCGCAGCGTCCCAGGACCGACCTGATGATCCGGTCTCAGCGCCCCCGCCCGTCAGTCTGGGTCCCGGCGACGTGGGCGCGGAATGGGAACGCCTCCGGGCAGCCGACGCCGCTGGGGACGCGGAGGGCCGGCAGAGCGCCATCAACGAGCTGACCCGGATCCGCGCCGAGCGGAACATCGAGCGCATCCAGGAGCCTTCGCTGGCCTTCGTAGCGATGGGGCGTGAGAAGACGACCGGTGGCGACGGCACGGCTGCCCACGCCGACTTCGAGGCGGCACTGGTGTTCGACCCCCGCTCGGTCGACGCCCGCCTCGGACTCTCGGACGCGGGCGGCGTCTTCGGCCGCATCCCCGTTCTGATCCAGCACTGGCGTGGCGTCGAAGGGAGCGCCCACCTGCGCCTGCTACTGACGTTTGGCGCGGTGGTCGGCGCGATCCTCTTCGTCGGAGCGTACGCCCTGATGATGCTGCTGCGATACGGGAGCCTCCTGCTTCACGATCTTCAAGAGCAGTTCGGCCCGAGCGGAAACGTTCTGGGGCTGGGCATCTTCTGGCTCCTGATGCTGCTGCCAATGGTGGCCCTTCAGGGCTGGGCGTGGGTGCCGGTCTGGTGGTTGGCGCTGCTGTTCGTGTACATGTCGGGAGTGGAGGGGATCATCTCGGGTCTCGCGGTGCTCGCGCTCGTGGCGATCGGTCCCGCACTGGTCACCGTCGAAGAGCACGTGCAACTCGATCGGAATCCCCTCTACCACGCCAGCCTGCACAGTGTGGATGGGGGTCCGGACGAGACCCACTTGTCGCTGCTCCAACAGGCCGCCGCCTCGGATGCCGAGGACCGGGACCTCCAGTACCTGCTCGCGATCCAGCACAAGAAGGCGGGCCAGTGGGGCGAGGCCGAACAGATCTATCGCGGCATCCTCGGCGCCGACCCGAGCGACGCCATCGCTCTCAACAACGTGGCCAATCTCGAGGTGGCGCGCGGAGGACTCGAGATCGCGGGCTCCCGTTATCAGGCTGTCGTCGAAGGCGCCGGTTCGACCGCGTTCAAGGCCACGGCGCTCTACAACCTCGCGGTCGTCCGGTTGAAACAGTTCGATTTCGACGCTGCACAGATCGTCCGGCAGGACGCAGACGACGCCGATGTGACGCTCGGTCGTCGCTTCGATCGCCTGTGGTCCTTCGACAAGGACGGTTCGTCCGTCCAGACGGTCGTCGATCTGGGGCTGACGGCGGAGGAGGTGGAGGCGAAGTTCGCGGGGGTGGCCGAGGGGGTCGCGCGCCCCAACGTGTCCGGCAGCGCTCTTCCGGCTGGATCCTCGGCCGCGGGGCGCGCCGAGGTGGCGGCGCGAGAGCAGCATAGGCTAGGAAATGGCACTCGCAGGCAGCATCAAGGACTTCGGGCTCCCGGACATCTTCCAGCTGATCGGATTGCAGCGGAAGACCGGCACGCTCACGCTCAACAGCAAGGGCGAATCGGTCACGGTCACCTTTGATGAAGGGCAGGTGGTCAACGCCGACACCTCCACGAAGCGTCTCGAAGGGCGACTGGGAACTCTGCTCGTCAAGCAGGGGCACCTCTCGAAGCAGCGCATGGACGAAGCGCTCCAGAAACAGAAGGCCACGCTGAGAAGCTCGGGCACGTCCTCGTGGCCGGCAACTACGTGAAGGCGGAAGCTCTGAAGAAGGCACTGACGGTTCAGGTGTCCACGACGGTCTTCAAGCTGTTCCGCTGGACGGAGGGAGACTACAACTTCGAGGCGCAGGACAAGGTCGTTTGGGACCGCTCGCACTTCGACCCGATGAGCGCGGATTTCATCCTGATGGAAGGGATCCGGATGCTCGACGAGTGGCCGATCATCGAAAAGAAGATCACGTCGCTCGATCTGATCTTCCGGCCGGTGGTGGATTCCTCGAGTATGTCGGTCCAGGAGGTCTCCCTCGAAGACGAGATCGATGGCATCAGCTTCGCGGACGACGCGAAGGAAGAGGCGGCCTCGAACAAGCTCTCGCTGAGCCCCGAGGAGGAGCGCGTCTACGCGAAGGTCGACGGCAAGCGGACCGTCCAGGCCATCATCGACGAGACCGGCATGTCGGACTTCGACGTCTGTCACACGCTGTACGAGCTACTGGGTCGCGACATCGTCGCACCGGCGGGTCGCAGCGCGGTGGCCAGGGCGGCGCCGACGGCAAAGGCACGGGGCAACGCATCCCCCGTGCTCGGATACGCGCTGGTGGCGGCCACGTTGCTGATGGCGGCCGTAGGGGGCTCCTCCAGCGCACGTCTCCGTTCGGGATCATGGGCTTGCCCGCGCTGGTCGGAGGCGTGTTCCAGGGCGTCGGCGAAGACGTGACGCGGCGGCGATTGGAGCGCCCGGATCGTAGCCTCGCTGCCATAGCGCTGAAGGATGGCGGGGTCCCGGAGTCTGCAGATGCAGCGGTCCGAGCGGAGTTGGTGGATGAGAGCGGCCTGTCCGGCGCGGGCGGGGCAGCGTTCCAGTACGAAGTCGTTGGAAACGGCTACTCGCTCAAGAGCGGCGACGGCAAGCTCGCCGTGAGCCGAGCGCTCCGCAGCCCGTAGCACTCGAATGGACGGCGGCCTGTCCGCCGGAGCCCCCATGAGCATCACGAGGCTGGAGCCAGGCGAAGTACTCGATCTGCCGGGGGCCGCGATTGCGATCGGGAACTTCGACGGCGTCCACAGGGGTCACCAGGCCTTGTGCAGGCTGACAGTCGAGCGGGCGGCCGCCCGTGAGGGCCGGCCGGTCGCGCTGACCTTCGATCCCCATCCGGCGCGAGTCCTCAGCCCCGACAGGGCGCCCGCCGAGCTGATGTCGATCGACCAGAAAGCCGAGGTGTTGCTCGGCTGCGGAATCGCCGAGGTGGTCGTGGTTCCCTTCACGCCCGAGCTCTCCGAGGAGACCCCCGGGGAGTTCGCGCGGCTCGTTCTGAAGGACGCACTAGGGGCACGAACGATCGTGGTCGGGACCTACTTCCGTTTCGGCCACAATCGCCAGGGTGACGTCGACGTGCTGCGGAAGCTCGGGGAGCGGCTCGGTTTCGAGGTGGTGCCGGTCGAGCCGGTGCTCCACGACGGCTTGCCGATCAGCAGCTCACGCATCCGCGAGGCGGTGGCGCGCGGTGACGTCGAGGAGGCCGAGCGCATGCTGGGCCGGCTACTCTTCGTCGATGGTCGGGTCGTCGAGGGAGATGGGCGGGGCCGCTCGTTGGGTATCCCGACGGCCAATCTCGCAGTCGTTGGCGAGACTCAGCTGGCCCGAGGCGTCTACGCGGGTCGCTGCAGCGCGCCAGGTGCCGATCCGCGCGGGCGACATTCCTGCGTGGTGAACGTCGGGCATCGTCCTACCTTCGGCGGTTCGACGACCGTCTTCGAGGCTCACCTGCTGGATTTCGAAGGCGATCTGTACGGCCGGCGCCTGCGCGTCGAGCTGATCTCGCGACTCCGTTCCGAGCGGCGTTTCGAGTCGTCCGATGCACTCGCCGACCAGATCAGGCTCGACATCGTTCGAGCGCGCGACCTGCTGTCGTGACGGGGCCGGCGAGGCGCTATAGTTTTCAGTCGCCCAAGGGAGTCGTCGCAACCGACCGATGAACGAGTTGACCGTAGAAACCCGACAGCTCGATGAGATCACGTTGCTCTACCCTCGCGGTTTCGTCAACGCCCACACCGTGGGCCAGTTCGAGGGAGCGTTGCGCGACGTGATGCAACAAGAGCGCTTCAAGATCGTGCTCAATTGCGAGGGGCTGGCCTACATCGCTTCGGCGGGCCTCGGCGCGATCATGGGCGCCATCGAGGAGATTCGGGCTTCCGGCGGCGACCTGCGTCTCGCCGACATGAACGACTCCGTCGGCAATATCTTCGAGATTCTCGGCTTCCATCGGGTCTATCAAATATTCCCGTCGGAGGCCGATGCGATCCACAGCTTCCGCCAAGGCAGCGACGCCTGATTAGCCGGACCGCGGAAGCCGTGCCCGGTCTCGTGATGGAGATCCCCAGCCAGACGGATTACCTCGTCGTCGTCCACGACGTCACGTTGCGCCTGGCCCAGGAGGCTGGTTTCGAGGACAAGCAGGCCGAGCAGCTCGCCCTGTGCGTCGACGAGGCGACCACGAACGTCATCGAGCACGCCTACCACGGCGATGCCGACGGCCGCATCGAATTGAGCTTTCGGGACTCGGTGGGCGGCTTCAGCATCGACGTAGTCGATCATGGAGCCCGCATCGATGCGGACGCGATGCACACGTTCGACGCCGAGCAGTACGCGGAGGAGGGCCGCACGGGTGGCATGGGGGTCCACCTGATGAGCCGGATCATGGATTCCGTCTCATACGACTGCGACCGGGAGCGCAACTTGTGCCGATTGACCAAGCGGAAAGGCGGCTATACGCGCAATCGCGGCTCGCGCAGGATCGAAGCCCGCCATCGCGTTCTGGAACACCTCGTGGCTTGGCCCGGGTCGGACCCGACGGCTCGCTCTCGTCTGCTGCGCCTGGCGAGCCTCGTCGATAACTTCGACAATCTCGACAGCGGGATCGATGTCGAGGCGGCGCTAGAGTCCGTCTTGCTCGCCGCTCTCGGGAGCCTCGGCTCCACCAAAGGGATGCTGTTCTCGTTCGAAGACCACGCGCTTCGCCTTCGCGTGTCTCGAGGAGTCGTGCGTGGTGATCTCGACACGCGGGTGGCCGAGCGACTCGTTCGGGAAGGTCCGGGACCAGCGGTCAGCGAGCTCGGCTTCCCGCACGTCGCGGCCGTGGGCTCGAAGCGACGGACCCTGGGCTTTCTGCTCCTGGGGCCATCGAGCCTCGGAATCGTGGACGAGCTGGACGAGCACGTCGTCCTGGAGGCAGTGGCGACCTGCGCTGAGGCCCTCTTGGAGCGGGAGACCCGCCTGCGCGGTCAGCGCCGCCTCGAGAGGCGGATCTCCGCACAGCGGTATCAGCTGCGGAGCCTGCTCGATCTCAGCCGCGAGCTCGCCACCAGCTTCGACGAACAGCAGATCGAAGGGCTCCTGACCTCTATGCTGATGGGCCACCTGATCGTCTCGCGCTGTGCGCTCTACCTACGCGAGGGACTCTGTGTGTCCCTCGCGCTCGAGCGCGGCACCGGTCGCGGCGACGTGGCCTGCTCTCTGGACGAGGCGGAGTCGACGCGTCTGCTGGCGACCCTGCGAGGCACCCTGCCGGTAGCGCGACTCCCGCGAAGCGCGGTCCGCGAGCGCCTCGAGTCGACGCGGATGCGCCTCGCGGTGCCGTTGCACTTCAGTGACACGGTGGAGGGCTTCGTCGCCGTGGGCGACAAGATCGACGGTTCCGCTCTCAACGATGAGGACATCGACTTCGTCAAGACGATCGGCAGCGAAGCGCTTGCGGCGCTGATGGGCGCGCGGATGCAGAAGCTGCGGATCGAGAAGGAGCGGCAGGACCGGGAGCTGCAGCTCGCAGGCCAAATCCAGGGAAGCCTCTTCCCAGGCAGCCGACCAGAAATTCGAGGTTTCGACCTGGCGGCGCAGAGCACGGCTTGCTACGAGGTGGGGGGCGACTACTACGACTACTTCGCTGGAGCGAGCCTGCTGATGGCGTCGGTCAGGGCCTGGCTGCGGGCCCGAGCCGGGTCGGGCTCGCCGGCGGAAGTGGTGGCGTCCATGAACCAGTTCATTCTGGAGAGCACGCAGCTCAACACCTACGTAACGCTTTTCTACGGGGAGTTGGATCCAGCAGCCCGTACTTTGAACTATGTCAACGCGGGTCATGTGCCCCCTTTCGTCATGAACTCCGACGGGGGTCGACAACGCCTGGAAGAGGGAGGCCCCGTGCTCGGCGTCATCGACGGGGCTGCCTACGAGGAAGGGAAGGTCGATCTGAGCACAGGAGATCTCGTGGCGATCGTGACGGATGGCGTGACAGAGGCGGAAGATCCCGAGGGAGCACATTTCTGCGAGCCCCGGGTCTTCGAGGAGGCCGGCCGGTCGCTCGGGCTTTCCGCAGACGGGGCGCTCGGAGCGCTGAGACGATCCGTGGAGGCGTGGGCGGGCGCGGTCGGATGCTCGGACGATCTGACGCTGCTGATGCTCAAGGCTTCATGAAGCTCTCGCTGCACAACACGCTCACTGGCGAGGCCGAGGAGATCGTTCCCCTCGATCCGCCCACGGTCCGTATCTACGCGTGCGGACCCACCGTGTACGCCCGGGCGCACATAGGAAACTTCAGGTACTTCGTGACGACGGATCTGCTGAGACGCACTCTCAAGCATCTCGGCTATGGCGTCCACGAGGTCATGAACGTGACCGACGTCGACGACCGGATCATTCAGGCTGCGCAGGAGGCCGGCACGGACCTCGCGAGCTTCGCCGCTCGCCACATCGCGAGCTTCGAGGAGGACCTGCAGGCGTTGCGGATCGAACGTCCGGAGCAGGTGCCGCGAGCGACCGATCACATCCCCGAGATGGTCGCCCTCATCGAGCAGCTCGGCGAGCGCGGCCGCACCTACGCGGCCGACGGCAGCATCTACTTCCGAATCAAGACGTTTCCCGAGTACGGTCGGCTCTCGAGGCTCGACGTCAGCGGCATCCTTGCCGGGGCGCGCGTGGACGCCGACAAGTACGAAAAGGACGACGCCCGCGACTTCGTGCTTTGGAAGCACAAGAAAGACGAGCCCGAGTGGGCCCAGTGGGACGCCCCGTTTGGCAAGGGGCGGCCGGGCTGGCACATCGAGTGCTCGGCGATGAGCAGCAAGTACCTCGGCGAGACGTTCGACATCCACTGCGGGGGAGTCGACTTGATCTTCCCGCACCATGAGAACGAAATCGCTCAGAGTCGGGGCGGCACGGACGGCGAGTTCGCGAAGCACTGGCTGCATGTCGAGCACCTGCTCATCGAGAGTGAGACGATGTCCAAGAGCAAGGGCAACGTCTTCAGTATTCCGGATCTCGTGGAGCGCGGCTATCGCCCGGATGCGATTCGCTACCTGCTGCTCCAGGCCCACTACCGGAAAAAGATGAACTTCACCTGGGAGGGTCTCGACCACGCAGCGGCTGCCCTGCAACGTATCCACGGGTTCGCGCGCCGCCTGGAAGAAGTGGATCGACCCGGGCCCGCCACCGACGAGACGAGCACGGCCGTCGAGGCTGCCGCCAAACAGTTCGACGCGGCGCTGGCCGACGATCTCAATGCCCCGGAGGCTCTGGCTGCCGTCCACGGCCTGGTGAGCGAGGGGAACTCGCGGGCGGCGGATGGAACGCTGACCTCAGAGGGCGTGCAGCTGCTCACGAGCCAGCTGAGGAAGATGGATGCTGTCTTCGGGGTCTTCTTCCCGAGCGGAGAAGAGGCACTGGCGCCCGAGGAGCAGGCATTGCTCGACGGACGCAACGAAGCGCGGCTGGCCCGCGATTTCGCGAAGGCTGACGCCTTGCGGGACGCCCTCCTCGAGCGTGGCATCGTCGTCGAAGACACATCCAAAGGGACGCGCTGGAACCGGAAAGAATGAGAGCCCGTAGCAGGATGCGGGGCCTGTGGCGCGCCTTGTCGCGCTCGCGGCCCCGACCAGGGGAGGCCGGGGAAGAGCTGGCGTGCAGCCACCTGCGGGCCGCGGGATTCGAGATCGTTCAACGCAACTATCGCTGCCGGTCCGGGGAGCTGGATGTCGTCGCCAGGGACGGAGACGTCACCGTTTTCGTCGAGGTGAAGCAGCGGCGGGACTCGAGCTACGGCGAGGGCTACGAGGCCGTGACGTTCGGGAAGCGGCGGCGGATCGTCCGCGCCGCCCGCCTCTACGCGGCCAGCCACGAGCTGGAGGAGCAGCCGATGCGCTTCGACGTGATCTCAGTGGACGTGGATGGTGAGGGCGACGTCCGGATCCGCCACGACCGCGATGCGTTCGGCGCCGACGCCCGCTAGGAGTCTGCGCGGCAGTAGTTCAGCCCGGGTGTGTCATTGTGCCTTGTGACCCGAGAGATCATCTTGCCTGGGTTAAACGGCAGTAGTGGGCTCGCGGACGAGTGCTCGCGAGGGAGGACGGGCGGATCCAAGGCCGGGTGGTGGTCATACCCAGACCATCTTCTGATTGAGTCTCCTGAGGTTGAGCGCCAAGCAAACGAGATTCCACTCGGCGCTGGTTTTCTCAAGCCCTCGAAGGCTGAAGGATTGGAAACCAAGCACAGCCTTGATCCATCCGAATGGCGGTTCGCCGAGTTTGCGCCGCTTGTACCACTTGCGACCACGTTTCGTCTTGAGCTTCGCCTTCATGCGGAGCGTCGCTTCGAGCTTCGAATTCGACGTTGGTGGAGAGTCTTTCTTTTCTCTCCCCAGAGCCACGAAACCGTCGATTCCGGTACGTTCCAAGTGCAGTAGGTTCTTTTCGGAACGGTAGCCGGCATCGGCCAGGGCACGCTTGGGCTTCTCACCGGTGTTGGCTTGAGCCGTTTTCAGCATCGGCTCGAGCTGACCGACATCCGCAGCGTTGTTGATCAACCCGGTCGCAACGATCAGCTGCGATTTCTCGTCGACGGCGGCTTGGGCATTGAAGCACTGCTGGTAGCCACTCGAATCCTTCATGATGCGGCTTTCGGGATCGGTGAAGTTGTCCTGCTTCTTGTCCGGAGGTACGCCAAATCTCCTTTTGAACTTTGGCCCTCGCTTCGATTCCTTGTCATCCCCTGGCCGACGTCCGGCCTGCTGATCTTCTTCCTTCTGACGGGCCTCCAGACGTGCCTTCGCTGCTTGGATTTTCTTGAGCCGTGAATCTCGGCGCGCCAGCTCTTCTGGCAGTTCGTCGCCACGAAAATCAGGACCAAACTCGACGTCTTCCGCAGCATCTTCTTGTTTCGCAAGAGCGGTGATAGCCCGAATCTCTCGACGGAGCTGTTTCTCCGTTTTCTTCATACGCTCGTAGCTCATCGCCTTGTGCTTGCTGGCATTCGCCTTGACCTTGGTTCCATCCAGAATCAACGTCCCAAGCTTGACCAAACCCACTTCTTGAGCCAGACGCACGACTTGGACGAATACAGATCGAAACTGCGACAAATGGTCACAACGGAAATCACTGATCGTCCGGTGTGCCGGGAAATTGCCTCCGCTCAAATAACGGTATGCGACATCCTCTTCCAGCTTCTTCGCGATCCCACGAGACGAAAACGTCCCTGTCGCATAGCCGTAGATCAGAACCTTCAGCATCATTCGAGGATCGAATCGTCGGTTCCGACGTCCATCGCCCTCGTAGCGCTCGTAGAAAGCACGCACATCCATCGCCTCCACCGTATCCGAGATGAAAAACGAAAGATGACCCTCCGGAAGCCAGTCTCGTGGATTCGACGGAAACAAACTCGATCGGTCAGGACTGTACGGACGGAAACTCGTTCCCATAACTTCAAAAACGCTCATTCACCCGATTTCGTTCCTGCCGCGCAGACTCCTAGTGGCGTGTAACTGGGGATTCGATACCGCTGCGACCGTCGATGCATCCCGCCTGGCTGCGTCGCTCGTCCCCTCGCCACCGAAACAAGCCCCAGCTCCTCGTCATCCCGAGCGAGTGACCGCCGGGGATGCCGAGTCGAGGGAGCCAGCGACGTGAGATCACTCCTCTGTTCTCGAGTGAAGAGGAGCAGACGAATTCTTCGCTCCCGGCGGAGACGAGCGGTCTTTCAGAATGACGATGCCTTGGTCGTTCTCCGTGTCTCTGTACCTCCGTGGCTGCCGTCCAGGTCCGTCGTTGTTTCTTAGTTAGGAAGTTAGCGAAGAGGTCGACCGAAGGATCCGCCCGCCGCTCCGTTCTAGAAAACAACCAGGAGTCCCGCCCGCTTTGCCGGCGGAAGCCCTACTCGGAGCTTGAGCGGGAACGAAGCACGCCCTCGAGGAAGGCTCGATCGATGGCGTCCTGCGGCCGGGGCGGGTCCTTCCCGCAGGAGCGTCGCCCGGCTGGGGATTGGTATGATGACGCCGTCGCGCTCGAGGGTCTCCGCGTCCGCGGCCGCCTCTGCGTACCCCACACCACACGCTCGACCCATGAGGTCGACGACGATCTCATCCGCCACTCTCACGACGACGTGACTCCGGACGTCGTCGTCTTCGACCCCGCGGCCGCGTTGTCTGGAAGGGTGGCGAGCGCCCGCTTCACGAGTGCCACGTCTCAGGGGAGGCATCGATCAGCAGATCGATATCCTTGGTGAAGCGACCTGACCCATGGGCAATCACCGCGAAGCCGCCGATCAGGAGATAACGTGCGCCGGACTCGTTCAGCGCCCGGCAGACGCGAATGACGTCCTCGGGTTCCGGCGCGCGTGCGAGGCGATCATCATCTCGGTCAGCCACGCATCTGCCTCCTCGAAGGAGCTGAACCTATAGACGCCACGAGGCACGAGTCCAGGGCCGCCTCGAAGCAGCGCGGCGGTACGGGAGAGACGCCCCTGCTCCTGCCAGGGATCGCCATCGACGGACGGCCACCCCAGGGGGCCTGCGGGGGAGGACCCGTCGGAGTGCACACGGCTGACAGCGGATGACTCGGCGGGAATGGAGCGGGAAACGGGATTCGAACCCGCGACTTCGACCTTGGCAAGGTCGCACTCTACCACTGAGTTATTCCCGCTCAGCGAACGAAGATCCTAGCGCGGTCCTGCTCGGCCGGTCAAGATGCCGAGTTGCCGCTTCTGGTGTGCTTTCTTATAGTTACAGCCCTGCCTGGGCGGCGTAGCCAAGTGGTTAAGGCGGAGGTCTGCAAAACCTCTATTCGGCAGTTCGAATCTGCCCGCCGCCTCCATTCCTCTCAACCGCTCGAGTGGCTTCTAGGGCCCCCGAACCCCTGGTATCGTCCCTCCGGAGGGGCGACGATGACTGGATATCGCTTTCCGACCGAGGCGAAGAATCCGGGGTCGATGTAGAAGACGCCGACACTGGCCATCCAGCGGTAGACATTGTTGGCCATCCAATGCTCGCGAGTCCCCGTCGATGGGTGGGTTGGATGAGGATTCCATTGACTCATTAGGGCCACCGCCTCCAGCTTGGCTTCCTCAGCGGCCAGGGCGAAGAGCACCGCGCCGTGAAGGAGGTTGGGCGAAAGCGGCGGGCGCTGGTGTCATGGCCGTTCGACACCCATAGGATGTGACCGAAGATCACAAGACTATCCGACAAAGGAGGTAGGCATGGCTTCTGATGTAGTTGTGCGATCTGTACGCGGGGAGCGGTTCTCGCAGGAAGTCGAAGCCGGAAGGCACAGACTCGTGGGCGACGAGCCGAAAGCGTATGGCGGCTCCGATCGCGGGCCCGGTCCTTATGAATACCTGCTTGCTGCGCTCGGAACCTGAACATCGATCACACTCCGCATGTATGCGGAGCGGAAGGGATTCGCGCTGGAAGGCGTCGAGGTGCAGCTCAGTCATGCGCGGATTCATGCCAAGGACTGCGAGGACTGCGAGACGGAGGAGAGAATGCTCGATGAGATCCAGAGCAGGATCCGGCTGGACGGGAATCTCGACGAAACCCAGCGAGCGCGGCTACTAGAGACGCCACCCGCTGTCCAGTGCACCGGACCCTCTCTTCCGAGGTCAAGATCCGAACCACCGGCGTTTAGACGAAGGCGGTCCACGCATCACCTGGGTCTGGACGCTTGGGGGGCGGCTTTGTCCGCTAGTGTTCAGCACTCTCAGCGCCCAGGTTCGGCATGAGGGCTCGCAGCAGCCACAAGAAGAAGCACCCCACGATCGACCCGAGCAGACCGAACGGGATGATCCCCAGCAGGTGCGCGTACAGATGCAGCAGCTGCGTCGAGTGCGACGGTGTGAACTCGGGGGCTGAGTAGACGTTGCCGGCGCCGGTCGCCATCGTGAACGCGATCGCGAGCGAGACCAGCAGGTGCCCGGCCGCCGCGAGCAGGACGCTAGCGAGGAGCACCTGGCCGTAGCCTCCCGCTCGTTTCACATGGATCAGCAGGACGGCCAGGAGAGTGCTCACGGGAACGATTCCGGTGATGCTGAGCGAGGCGACTAGCCAACCTGTCGCGCCGGCCGCGGCGAGGAGCACGCGCAGAAACCAGACCGCGAGGATCACGCCGAAGAGGGGCCCCAGGAGTCTCAGAAGCTGCTTGAAGGTCAGTTCGGCTGCGCTCATCGCACCCCCGCGGTCGGCGCGGTCGCCCGGACGAGAAGCAGGGTCATGTCGTCCTCAGGCTCCTTGTCATTCCAGCCGTCCAGCGCCGCGAAGACGCGTTGTTGAATCTGTCCCAGCGCCTCGCCGCGATGCGCGGAGACAACGCGCTCCAGTCGCTGCTCGCCGAACTCCTCTCCGTAGTGGGAGCCCTTCTCCGTAATGCCGTCGGAGTAGAGGACGAGCAGGTCTCCAGGCTCGAGGCTCGCGCTCCCGATCTCGAGCTTGGCCTCGGGGAACAGACCCAGCGGAAACCCTGCCTCGTCGAGCCTGCGGCAGCCGTGGAACCCGAACACGAAGGGTTGTACCGCGCCCGGTTTCTTGGACACCAGTTTGACGATCTCGGGTTCGTTTGGTAGACGATCCCGAAAACGACGCACGAGGATGCCCCAGGATCGACGCGGCGGGGTGAGTCCATACCTGGGGTAGCCCCTCTTTGATGACCTCGAGGTTCACGCGGCCTTCCCCTGGCCGTGCTGGTCGCGGGCCTCGCGCGGGGTGAGGAATCCCAGCTTCTCGACGCGCCACTGCTGGTTGTAGCGCTTGACGAAGGCAGCCACGGCCTGGCGCACCTCCTCGAGGGTGTGGAAGACGCGGCCATGAATGATCTGTTCCTTGAGAGTCCGGATGAAACGCTCGGCCACTCCGTTGGTCTGCGGCTGTTCGACGAAGGCGAAGCTGGGCGTGATGCCCCAGAAACGCAGCTGGTTGAGGAAGTGGTCCGAGAGGTACTGCGTCCCGTGGTCCATGCGCAGCTCGAGGCCACGAGCCACACCCGCCTCGACCGAGCCGAAGAGCTGCGTCAGCCCCATGGCGATGGGCTGGAGGGCCTCGTAGCGCGTCCCCTTCTTGCACACGTGGTAGCCGACGCACTCGCTGTTGAAGTGCTCGACGCCGACGAAGATCCAGCCCCAGCCGTCCTTTGCCGTGAGAACTCTCGCCCCGTCCGTCCCCCACATCAGGTTGGGCGCATCGGTTGTGATCGTCCCCTCGTGGAGCAGCCCCTCGCCCTGGCGTACCCGACGCGGCGACAGCAGGTGGTGCTCACGCATGATCCGCAGCACCCGCTTGCGCGACACGCGCACCTGGCGCAGCACCTTGAGCCGCGCCCAGACCTTGCGATGTCCTTCTCCTACGAACGGCGAGGCCGCCAGGTCCTCTCGGATCAGCCGCAACAGCTCCTCGCACACCCGCTCCACCCCGTAGGCCCGGCCTGTCGCAGGGGAGATCGCCGCACTCATCGCCGCGACCTCCCGAAGGCCAAAGGGCGGGGCGCCCCGATCTTCTTCCGCAACAGCTCGTTCTCCATGCTGAGCTCGCCCACCCGCTTGACCGCCGCGTCCAGCTCCACCTTCAGCGGGTCGCCGTTGCGCTCCCGCAGCGACTCGTCGATCCCGGCCATGGCTTGATCACGCCAGCGCTGCAGCCGGTGCATCTCCACGGACAGCTCACGAGACAGCGCTTCGAGTGACTCCCCGCGCAGCAGCCGCAGTGCGACCTCCCGCTTGCGCGCCACGCTCCAACGCTGCCCGGGACCCAAGGCGCCCACCACCGCGCCGCCGGTGGGCGAAACTCCGGTCGCCCACTCCCTTCTTCCTCTCAGACCTCTTGCGCCTGACCTGCTTCATCGATCGAGTCTCCTTGAACAAGATGACTTTCCCTAGTTTCGTGTCCAAGAAAACCGGGTCCGCTTTACGAACACGAAGGGTGGGTTGTGGTCGGCGTTGACGTATCGCACTTGCCGCTGCCCGGCGTGCCACTCTGCGTAGAAGAAGGTGGCGAACCGGGACTCTTCGGTGACGTCGTGCAGGTGTCGGTTGAGGCTGGCCCCGAACTCGGCCAGCGACGGACTGCGGAATGCCAGCGTTCGCACCAGCGCGTGGAGATTGGCCATCAGGATGGCGGCCGAGATTCCCTTGCCGCTGATGTCGGCCACAGCGAAACCGACGCGGCCGTCCGGCAGCGCCAGGACGTCGTAGTAGTCTCCGCCGATGCCGCGCGCCGGAAGGCATGTCGCCGCGAACTCGACGCCACGGTTCGCGGGGAAACGCCGCGGGAAGAGAGCCTGCTGCACTTCGTTGGCGAAGTTCAGCTCAGCCTCCTTGAGTGTCAACTCGTGACGGCTCTGGCGCAGCTCGAGCCGAACGCTATAAAGCGAGACCAGCAGGACGGCGACGGCCGTGGTCCCGGCGAAGGCCGCCAGCCAGGTGAGCAGCAGCTCGCCCGGGATGATGCCGCGTCCTAGGAAGACGAGCGCCGCAGCGCCGGTCACGGCTCCGCTCAAATAGATCTTCTGACGCTTCCCCGACCCGCGCCGTCGCGGCTGGGCACGCCGGATGAAGCATGGCGACGGTCGCACAGCAATGTACGCGGCCGGTGTGGGTCACGCGGGCGACCGCGGTCGGGCCACATCCCGGGGGGCGAAGCCGTGACCAATCTAGAAACATGGAGAACTCGGGGAGCACCAAGCGTGACAGGCGGTGTGGTCGACACGGGGGACGAGCGTGACGGGAACCTCCTGGAGTCGCGCCGGGTACGCGCGGGCTCGTTTCGGGCTAGCATTCGGTTCCTCATGCGAGCTATCGTCGTCAACGCGCCGGGCGGTCCTGAAGTTCTAGAGCTCGAGGAGCGACCGGTCCCGAACGTTTCGGCGGGTCAGGTTCGGATCGCGGTGGAGGCCTTCGGCCTGAATCGCTCGGAGATGTTCACTCGCCAGGGGCACTCCGGAGACGCCGTGCGGTTTCCGCGGGTGCTCGGCATCGAGGGGGTCGGGGTGGTCGACGATCCCGGCGACACCTCGCTGACCGTCGGCGACAAGGTGGCCGCGGTCATGGGCGGCATGGGGCGTGAGTACGACGGGAGCTACGCGGAGTACGCGGTAGTCCCGGCGCGCTTCGTGATGCCGGTGGAAACGGATCTCCCCTGGGAGACCTTTGCCGCGATTCCCGAGACGTTCCTCACGGCGTGGGGTTCCCTGCTCGAGGCGCTTCAGGTGCGGGACGGCCAGACGCTGCTGGTGCGTGGGGGGAGCTCCTCCGTAGGCATGTCCGCGGCCACCATCGCCAAGGACCTCGGGCTCACCGTCGTCGCGACGACCCGCAACGAGGCGAAGCTAGGCGCACTGCTGGAGAACGGAGCGGACCATGTCGTCGTCGACACCGGCGCCGTGGCGCGTGAGGTCCGCGCGCTCTTCCCCGGCGGTGTCGACGCTGTGCTCGAGCTGGTCGGCACGACGACCCTGCTCGACTCCCTCGCCTGCTGCGCTCCCAAGGGCACTGTCTGCAACACCGGCATCCTGGGCAACGCCTGGTCCCTTCCGAACTTCGAGCCGATGTTGTCCATCCCGTCCACAGTGCGGCTCACCACGTTCCTCAGTGAGACGCTGGAAGCCGCCAACGCGACCGAGGCTCTGCAGCGCGCCGTCGACGGCGCCGCGGTCGGCCGGTATCGCGTGTATGTCGACCGGGCCTTCGGGTTCGACGAAATCGTCGAAGCCCACCGTTACATGGAAGTCAACCGTGCCCGGGGCAAGCTGGTGGTGGTGGTATGACGAACCGCTAGTACAATTCTGCCTGACGCTATCCCACACTGGCCCGGAGAGGCTGCCCCAGACGATCGTCGGGGGGCGTCAGAGGGTCGGTCGCTCTGTGGGTGACGCCGCGCCGGGGCCCGGAAGCGTCGTCTTCCGGCGCGAGCCGCGCTCTTCTTCGATCATGTGAGGCAGGTCGCGGTAGGCATAGATCACCGGTGCGTCGTTCTGCATCAGGCCGCCGGTGAAAGCGAGCCGGTTCTCTGTCGCGGGGAGCGGGTCGTCGGTGACCGAGATACCGAGCATGGGTTTGAACCAGAGGTTCTCGCTCACGCTCTGGTGCACCATGTGCTCGAGCACGCTGCGGCCGCGCCGGTCGGCCGAATGCAGCCGGAACGCCAGGTCGCCATCTTCGAACATTCCCCACGCTGTGAGGACCTTCAGGATCTCCGTCTCGTACGTATCGACCAAGAAACCGTACCGTTCTGAGGTCACTTCCATCTCACGCCCCTTCCCATGCCATTTCAATTCCGTGCACCGAGCTGATGTCTCATGAGGCGTGCCAAGGGTCCCCACGATTTGCCGTAGCGCCTGGCCTCGGATAGAAGCATTCCTCACGCAGCCTGCGCGCCGTCCAGAGGACCGAACGGCGGTCGAATATGGGCCGCGAGAGTGGCAGACATGAGAGGCCAAGGGGAGTCCGAAGCGGACCTTGCCCCCGACGATCCGCAGGAGCAGGGTCGCCTCTGGCGTGCCTACGCCGAACGGCTGCGCGATGTCCCGGAACCGTTCGAAGCCCAGTGGGCACGCTTTCAGATGGTCCATTCCCGTCGCCGACCGGAAGATGGCCCACCCCTCGTTTGGCGCCCGGGACCGGAGCATTTAAGTAGCTCCAACCTCGGCGAGCTGATGCGCCACTTGGAACTGGATCGCTACGAGGAGCTGCACCGATGGTCCGTCGAGAAGAAGGAGGACTTCTGGCGCCGTGTGATCCAGCGTCTCGGAATCGCGTTCTCCAAACCGCCCCGAGCCATCCTGGACCTGACCCGGGGCGTGAAGGACCCCGAGTGGCTCCCAGGTGCGGAGCTGAACTGCACGGACAGCTGCTTCAAGGCGCCTTCGGAGCAACCCGCCATCGCCTCGGGTCGTGAGGGCTCAAGTGACATCGGAGTGACCGCCTACGGCGAGTTGGAAGCCCAGGTGCGGCAGGTGGCCGGCGGCCTGGCCGCGGCAGGATTCCGGCGGGGTGACGCCATAGGCGTCTATATGCCGATGAACGCGGAATGCGTGACAGCGTATCTGGGCATAGTGAGCGCCGGTTGTCAGGTGGTGTCGATTGCCGACAGCTTCCCTCCGACGGAGGTCCGACGACGCCTGGAGATCGCCGGCGCATGCGCGATCGTCACCATGGATCACTTCGTCCGCGCCGGGAAGCGCATCGCTCTCTACGACAAGATCCGCGAGGCGGAAGCTCCCCGCGCCATCGTCCTGCCCGCCGACGAAGGTGCGGCCAGTCCCCTGCGGGCGGGTGCCCTGAGCTGGGCCGACCTGTTGGCCTCAGGCGAGCCAGCACGCTCTACCGCGAGCCGCCCCGACGACGTCATCAACATAATGTTCTCGTCGGGCACGACTGCGACTCCGAAGGCCATCCCCTGGCCCCACCTCACACCCCTCAAGTGCGCCATGGATGGCCACTTCCATCAGGACATCCGTTCGGGAGACGTGGTCGCCTGGCCGACCAACATCGGCTGGATGATGGGCCCGTGGCTCATCTTCGCCACGCTGATCAACCAAGCGACGATGGCTCTCTACCAGGGAGCCCCCACGGGTGAGGGCTTCGGGCGCTTCGTCGAGGACGCCGGTGTCACGATCCTCGGCGTCGTTCCTTCCGTGGTGTGCGCCTGGCGCTCCTCGAACGCCCTCAAGGCCTGCGACTGGAGGGGTGTTCGCGTGTTCAGCTCGACTGGAGAGCCCTCCAACTCATCCGACTACTTGTGGCTGATGAGCCGGGCGGGTTATGACGAGCAGTTTCCGCGCCGGTTCACAGAGGCGGGGCGGCCGGGAACCTACCTTCGGGTTGCCGTCGAAGGTGATGTGGGCGCCGGTGACGAGGTGCGGGTCGTCGAACGGCCGGCCCACGACCTGACGATCGGCGAAGTCTTCCGGATCTTCACACGCGATCAAGATAAAGCGGGGCGGCTGCTCGCCGTGCCCCAGATGTCTTCAGCCTGGAAGGCATGGGCGGAGCGATCACTCGAGAAGCGAAAGGGGCGAGACTCAGATCCAGCGACTCCGGGGTGCTGCTGAAAGGGCGACGCAACACCATGGGTGATCCGTTCCGTGCGGCTCCCGGTGTCGCCCCAGACCCGATCGATCCGGCTAGGCGTCGGCCGGCTTAGCCGAGCAGAGGCGCTGGAACTCGGGATCGTCGGAAAGGCACTTCAGATCCGGGTCCCGAGCTGCCCAGTCCATGTTTCCATAGCCGGCATCGAACGCCCTCTGCAGCATCCCCAGGGCTTCAGACTTGCTGTTGAGCACGCCGTAGCAGCATGCCGCATTGAAGAGCACGTTGGCATCGTCGGGGCGTAGCGCGACGGCCATCTCGGCCTGGCGCTTGGCTTCGTCTTCCCGTCCGGCTCCTGCGTAGAGCGCCGCGAGGAGGACGCGTGCGCGGACATCCTCGGGAACCAGCTCGAGTTGTCGCTCGAGCACACCGGTCTGCCGTTCCTTGAGCTCCTGCACTCGATCGTGCTGGCCCAGCCGACCGAGAGCATTGGCGTAGGGGATGTAGGTGTTGTAGTCGTCGCCATTCGCCTCGAGGGCGCGCTCCACGAGGGCGGCCGCTTCCTCGAACCGATCCGAGGCGAACATCGCCCGCCCCAGGATGTTGTAGGCGCCTTCGCAGTCGGGCTGGCGCTGGATCGCCGCCTGCGCGAAATCGATCGCCTGGTCGCACTTCGTCTGCGCATAGCTCACACGCGCCCGGGCGGCCAGCACCTCAGCCGACTGAGGGTCCAGTGCCATGGCTCGGTCACAAGCTGTGATGCCCCGCTCGATCCACTTGGCGTGCTGCTCGCGGAGCTCGTAGATCATGCCGCACACATTCGCAACGCCCGCGTGTGCGAGCGCGAAGTTCGGATCCAGCTTGATCGCCTGCTCGAACATCTGAAGCGCGAAATCCAGGTTCTCGCGCCTCGTGTAGCTGCGTCCTCGGAGGTAGTAATCGTAGGCCTGGAGGTTCTGGGTGGGCTTGCGCTCGATCTTCTGTTCTTCTTGCGGCGTGAGTGTGACGCGCAGGGCCTGGGCAATGCTTCGCGCGATCTCGTCTTGAATGGCGAACACGTCTTCCATCTCGCGGTCGTAGCGCTCACCCCATGCCGAATGGCGGCTCTTTGTCTCGACCAGTTGCGCGGTGATGCGCAGTCGGTTCCCGGCCCGACGGATGCTGCCTTCGAGCACGTAGGCGGCTCCGAGCTGTTGGCCGACCTCGGGGGCCGTCAGCGACTTGTTCCGAAACGCCAGGATTTCTGATCGTGGAAACACGCTGAGCTGCCCGATCTTGGACAGCTCTGTGATGATGTCCTCGGTCATGCCATCGCGAAAGTACTCGTCGTCCTTGGCACTGCTCAGGTTCTCGAAGTAGAGGACCGCCACGGACTTGTGTTGCGGCATCGCCGCCGCCGAAGCTCCGGAAGCGTCGTTCCCCCTTGCTGCTGCTGATCGGCCCGACTCCGTGTCGCGCTTCAGCCGTTTCAAGTCGGTCTTGATTTCGGCAGCCGTCTGGTAGCGCATCTCCGGGTCCTTCTCGAGCGCCTTGCTGACGATCGTGTCCAGCGGTGCAGGGATCTCGGAGTTCACGCCTGCTACGCGGGGGGACTCGTTGAAGATGGCCTGGAAGACGATGGCGGACGTGGCGCCCCCCAATGCGCGATTTCCAGTAGCCATTTCGTAGAGGACGGCGCCGAATGAGAAGAGATCGCTGCGTGGATCGAGCTGCTCGCCGCGCGCCTGCTCCGGTGACATGTACGCTACCGTCCCGAGCGTTGAACCGGGGCTCGTGAGGTCGTCTCTGGCTGCGGTGACCATGTCGGACGTGGCGGTCTCTACGCGAGGGGAGGTCAGCTTGGCGAGACCAAAGTCGAGCACCTTTACCTGGCCCGAGGGGGTGACGAAGATGTTCGCCGGCTTGATGTCGCGATGGACGATCCCCTTGGCGTGCGCGGCCTCCAGCGCTTCGGCGATCTGGATCCCCAGCTCCAGAACGACGTCGCTCTTCAGCAGCGTTCCGTCGAGGCGACGCCGAAGCGTTTGGCCCTCCAGCGGCTCCATCACGATGAAGGGCTCGCCTTCGTGCTCATCGATCTCGTGGATCGTGCAGATGTGCGGATGATTCAAAGCCGCGGCCGCGCGGGCCTCTCGGAGGAAGCGGCCAAGAGCAGGCTTGTCGCGTGTCGCCTCCGGAGGGAGGAACTTCATAGCTACGGCGCGATCGAGCTTCGTGTCTTCCGCCCGATAGACGACCCCCATGCCGCCGTCGCCGAGTTTTTCCAGGATGCGGTAGTGGGACACGGTTTTGTCGATCAAGCGGACTCCCCTGGACAGCTCATGAAGGCGGGCAGTGTAGGAACCGGTTGCGACTCCAGTCAACGCGCCGGTCGCCTCGCAGCGCTACCCCGTCCGTTGCCAACCGTCCGAGTACCTGGCCATCGGGCCGCGGCGTTGCTGTCCGCATCCAACGATGGAGATGTCTCTCCACGAGTTTGCCGAGTCAGCTGCCGTATTCGGTCCAGCGAGTCACTGTCGACGGGCCCGCCGTGCGATCGGGTCGCGGGTGCCCCAGAACCGGACTCGCATCTCTTTGTGCCCCCGATGGCAACGATTGCGGCTGTGAAGCAACGAAGCCCGCCTGTCTTCGCCGGGCCGTGAACGCGCATTTTTCGATACGCTGGCACGGGCGACTGGTAGCATCACGCACCACGTCTTTGCCGGGGGCGACGCTGAGAGTCGTCCGACGTTTCCCGGCAGCAGACGCTGGCCGAAGAGTGAGCATGCCGATCGCCTGCCGAATGGACTCGGACCTGCGTCTCACCGTGACCACGTGGTCCGGCCAGGTCGGGGATGCGGAGGCCATCGCCGCCTACGTGACCCTCTTCAGCAATCCTGACTGGTCTTCGGGGTTCAGGGAGCTGACGGACCTGCGGCGGGCCGATCTGTCAAAGCTGACGACACTCGCGCTGGCCACCATCCTCGACATCACCCGGCGTGTGATCACTCCGGAGCACCGACTTCGCACCGCTGTCATCGCATCCGAGCAAATGCCGGTCAGCCTGGCACGCATGTACGAGCGGCTCGCCAGTGAGACACCCGAGGAGATCAAAGTGTTTCGCGGCAAAGCACAGGCCTTGAGTTGGCTGGGTGCTCCGATGGATCTATTGAGGTAGGGAGCGGAGGCGCTAGTAGCTCGCGTCCCGACAGGTGGCGTTGTAGATGCGGACGGCGTAGAAGTCGCGGCGCGTCAGGTCGTAGTTCTCGGAAAAGATGTTGGTGCCGCTCTTGACGTTGAACTCCTCGCCGTCGAACTTGGCGCACAGCCCTCTGGCGCGCAGATGCTCGAGCATGCCCTCTGTGTAGGCGGTGGGGCTGATCAGCTTGTAGCCGTACTCGGTCCCGCCGATGCGGTCCGAGAAGTCGAACACGAGGGGCGTCTCCCGAGCGCGGTCCGTGGCGATCAGATCGTCCTGGGCGCCGTAAACGTCTGCTTCGAGCGCTGCGGATTGCTTCACGCAGAGGTAGGGAGCGCTCGGCGGCAGCGCGCAGGTCGGGTCCGGCCTGTCCTGCGGGACCTGTGGCGGATCGGGGATCGGGAGCGCCGGCGAGCATGTCACGACGTAGTTGATCCAGGAGAAGCCGCGAGAGGTGATCACGTCGAAGTTCTCGTTGTCCGCACCGGTGTCTCGGACTTGAATCTCTTCGCCGTCGAAAACCGCGCACAGCCCCGCGGAGTCCAACTCGGCCAGAATCGTATCTACGTAGGCTCGTGCTGCGATGATCTGCCCGGCGCTGTCGACGAGATTGACGACCTCTCCCGAGTCAGGGTCCATGTAGGTGGAGCCGCGTGCCATCTCGACCGCTTCCCGGACGAGCGGGAAGAAGCGAGCGCTCTCGCGTTTCGAGCAGCCACTGCTCGTGCCGGAGCCTTCCGGTAGCGGGGCACAGCCACTGGTGATGGCGGGTGTCGGCGTCGGGTGCGGCGTCGGCTCCGGCGTCGGTGTCGGAGTAGAGGGCCCTGTTGGCCCGGGCGTCGACCCGGTCGGGGCCGAGCCTCCGGAGCCGCCGCCACACGACAGCTGCAGAATACCGAGCAGCAGGGAGAAGGCCAGGGCCAGCCGGACGTTCTGAGATCGCAAGAGGCGGATATTAACAGCGCTGGCCCGGTGGCGTCTCACTGGCAGCCTGCGCCTCGCCCACGGGCCGCCTAGAACGTCAGCGCGACGCCGCCCGTGATCTGAAAGAAGCCGGGGCGAAAGCTGTAGTGTTCTTCGCCGCGTTGACGATGTTCCATCAGGGGCAATGCTTTCCCGTGGAAGCGCAGTATCGCGGTGCCGTCAACGTTGCCGGCGATGTAACGATGGAGACAACTTTCATCCACCCGCCGCAAGATGAGGCCTGTACGCAGACGAGCGCTGCGGCGACCACCTCGTATCGCGGCACATACGCATCGGGCCGTTTTGACTTGAACCGACAGGTCCACTATTCGTGCGTCGAGCCCGATGGCAGCACGTCGGTGGCAGAGCTGAACGAGCGCATCGAGGGGCTCCCACCCGACCCGTGAGCGGACCGTCTTTCGAATCCCGGCAAGCGGGCTCACGCCTAGAATGGCGCTCATTCCTGGGCGAGAGGATCGGCCGACTCGATCTCCGGATCGTCTGCCGATAGCCCGCCTGTCCCCTCTGGGGGACAGCAAGGCCGATCCGAATTGACGTCCAACCTCAATGTTTGGAGCGTGATAGCTGTGCCCCTCCGAGATGGCACTGTTCCTGCTTCCTTCCAGGGCGAGGGGTGCCGACGGAGCGGAGCCGCCCCGGGGGAGGAACCGTGCGACGAACTTGTGTGCTGGTGGTATGCCTACTGACGCTCTCCTGGCCTCTGCAGGCGGACGCCGGCGGATTCGAGCTGAGGCTGGGCGGGTACTTCCCACGCGCCAACACCGGCGCGGAGGACGACCTCTTCCGGGATCTCGAGGAGTTGTTTGGCGTCCGGGGAAGCGACTGGAACGCCTTCTCCGGTGGGATCGAATTCAACGCGGAGCTGGGGCCGGTGCTCGAGGCCGGGATTCGCGTCGACTGGTCGTCGCGCACCCGGCAGACGTCTTACCTGCAATACGAGGATGAGGATGGCCAGGAGGTTCGACAGACGCTCCGACTGAACGTCGTTCCTGTCAGAGCAACGCTGCGCCTCGTCCCCACGGGACCGAATCGCCTCGCTCCCTACCTGGCCGTTGGGGCAGATCTGCACTACTACCGTTACGAGGAGTGGGGGGACTTCATCGATTTCTTCGATGAAGGACTACCGATCGGCGACGACTCCTTCATCTCACACGGCACGACCTTCGGCTGGCACGTGGCCCTCGGAATTCGCATCCCGATCACCTACGACATCCAGCTCACGGCTGAAGTGAAGCAACAGTGGGCCGAGACAGTGATGAACGACGACTTCTTCGAGAACCGCCTCGATCTGACCGGGACGAGCGCGACTCTCGGCTTCCGAGTCCGCTTCTAGGGAAGGTTCCAAGCCGGGACTGAGGACCCCAACGCGTGCGCGGGGGCAGACCGGGGAAACGGTCCCAGGTCGTTCAATATGTGCGTGTTACCATGATCGTGGTCTCCCACTTGAGGCTCCAAACCCGGTCCTTCCAACACACAAGAGTCCACGATGCACAGCCTCGCCGTCTGGCTCCAGACTGACGTCGTCCCGGTGCTTGGATCCTGGGGGGTGTTCCTGCTCTCGCTCCTGGACTCGTCCTTCGTCCCCCTTCCGGAGGTCGTGGACGTTCTCGTGATCAGCGCAGCCGTTTCGAATCCCGGGACCGCGTGGATGTGGGTGCTGATGGCGACGCTCGGCTCCGTCGCAGGGTGCTCCATCGTGTGGTGGATAGGAGACCGCGGGGGGGAGCCGTTCCTGGAGCGACGTTTCGGTACCGAGCGCGTGCTCAAGACACGCCGCGTCTTCGAACGATGGGAGCTGCTGGCGTTGGCGCTGCCGGCCCTGTTGCCGCCACCTTTTCCCTTCAAGATCTTCGTCATTTCCGCGGGCGTGTTCGGGGTGGGATACAAGCGCTTCGCGCTCACTCTGCTCGGAGCCAGAGCGGTCCGCTTCGGGCTCTGGGCGCTGCTTGGAGTTCTCTGGGGAGAAGACGCGCTTCTGGCTCTCGAGGAGGTCGACTCCCAGTTCCACACGAACCGCTACGTGATCGCCGGGACGGCGGCGGTGGCGCTCGCCGTGTGGTTTGGAGTCTGGGCGGTCCGTAGAAATCGTCAGCCGGAGGAATCGTAGCCGAGGGCTTTAGGGGCCTCTGGTATCATCAACTGTTGGGGCTGCAGGCAAGGGATGGGCGAGGCACGATGAGACGAATGCGACTGGGACCGCTCAGCGTGGTGATCCTCGGGGCTTCGACGTTGCTCGGTGGCGTGTTCGGGGAGCGCGTGCTGGCGGGCAGCGGTGAGCTCTCAGGTCACCTGCGCCTCTACACTGCGATTCTCGGGACAGTCGAGGACCAGTACGTCGACGAGGTGGAGACGGATCGCCTGGTCTCGACATCGATCCGGGAGATGTTGCGCAGCCTCGACCCGCATTCCAACTTCCTGCAAACGAGAGAGTTCACCTCCCTCCAGGAACGGCAGCGCGGCTCCTACTACGGACTCGGTATCACGGTGCAGTCGATCGAGGGGAACATCACCGTCGTGGCCCCCTTCGAGGGGACGCCGGCCCACCGGCTCGGGATTCGCGCCGGGGACATGATCACGGGCATCGAAGGCGAGGACGCCCGCGGCATGAGTGTGGACGACGCGGTCAAGAAGCTGCGGGGTCCAAAGGGCTCGGCCGTCAACATCACGATCACCCGGCCCGGCTACGAGGAGCCCCTGGCTTTCACCGTCGTGCGCGACGAGATTGCGCTTCACTCGGTGCCGTTCTACTTCATGGCGGACGAGCACACAGGGTACGTCCGGCTCGTCGACTTCAACGAGACGACAGCCTGCCGCCCTCAGGATCCGGCGAACTGCGAGCGCGAGTTGGAGGCGGCATTGACCGCCCTCCAGAGCCAGGGCGCGACCCAGGTCATCCTGGACATCCGGGACAATCCGGGCGGCCTCCTCGATCAGGCCTTCGCCGTCTCCAACCTCTTCCTGAGAAAGGGGCAGCTCGTCGTCTTCACGCGCGGCCGCAGCAAGCGTGATGAGTCGAACTACGTGACGGAGGCCGACAGTCGCTTCGCGGACCTGCCGCTCGTGATGCTGGTGTCTCAGCACAGCGCCAGCGCATCCGAGATCGTCGCAGGCGCCATCCAGGACCACGATCGCGGCCTGATCGTGGGTGAGCCGACCTTCGGCAAGGGGCTGGTCCAGACGATCCTGCCGCTGCGTAACGTCCGAGGATACGCTCTAGCGCTCACTACCGCCCGCTATTACACGCCCTCCGGTCGCTCGATCCAGCGGGACTACGGCAGCACGCCGCTCGAGGACTACGTCTCTCCGCCCGAGGATCGCGGGTGTGGCGAGAGCGGCGGCGAGGAGAAGCTCACAGACGCCGGGCGTCGGGTCTACGGTGGCAACGGGATAGCGCCGGACGTGTGCATCTCACCCCCGGACGTCGCGCGTATCGTGGCCCGGCTGGTGTCCAGCCGAGCGCTGTTCGACTTTTCACAGCGGTACGCAAACCGGGAGAGCAGCAGCGTCGGCGATATCGCCGGGGCGGGGTCGCGACCCGACGTGCGGAGCGAGCACGTGACGTTGATCGATCCGGACTTCTACGTGGACGACGCCGTTCTCGATGAGTTCCAGGCTTTCCTGGTCGAGCGCGAGTTCCGCTTCGAGGCGGAGGAATTCGATGCGAGTCGGGAGCAGATCTCCCGCTTCGTGGAAGAGGAGATTCTTCGACAAGCGTTCAGCCAGGGGCATGCCCGCCGGCGCAACCTGGCGTGGGACCCGCAAGTCCAGCAGGCCCTCGAGCTGATGCCGCGCGCCGAGGCGCTGCTTCGCGATCCGGGTGCCTACGTGGCACGGCTGAAAGCCGAAACGGCGGGAGGCGGCGGCCACTAGTACTCAGGGCCCTGCGCGGCTTTCGGTTCGGAATCTTAGAGGGGCCGGTCGCAAGGGCTCGGGTCGCCTCAAGCGAGCTGAGGTGGCGCGGCTCAGACCCCAGGACCCGTCCAAATCTTCGTCGGCCGCCCAGGGCGCCGCGTTTCTTTCGATGGCCGCGACAGGCGCTCTGCTATCATTTCCCGACTCGGAGGTCGAATGAAAACCACTCTCACCCTTCTGGGGTGCGCTCTGGCTGTGCTGCTGTCGGCCCCTTCGGCGGAGCCACAGTCCTTCGACGAGAACGTCGCCAACCTCAAGAGCCCGAACGCCAAGACGCGCCAGCAGGCCGCTGCGGTCCTGGGGAAGAGCCGCCGGCGGGAAGCGGTGCCCCCTCTGGCCGCGGTGGTGCGGGATCCGGATCTACAGGTCCGGCGCACTGCGGTGCAGTCGCTACGCCAGCTGCGCGACGTCTCAGCGGTTCCGGCGCTCCTGACGTCGATGCAAGATGGGGACAACCGGATCCGCGAAGAGGCACTCGAAGGGGTCGTCGAGGTGTATGCGGAGGACCTCGACCGACAGCCATTGCCCAGGTTCATAGAGCCGTATACGGCGGGCTATGGAAGGGCCGGCCTGTCCCGTTTCGCGCACATCGAGCCGGCGGTCTACGAGGGCCTGGCGCGTGCGCTGGGTGACGAGGAGCCAAGCATCCGGGAGGACGCCGCGCGGGCCATCGGCATTCTTCACGGCGGCGCGGTCGTCGACCAGCTGCTCGTCTCACTGAACGACCCCGTCTCACGGGTGCGTGGAGCTGCAGCCACTTCGTTGGCGCGCGTGGGGTCGACCGCGGACGGGACGGGACTCGTATCGCTGCTGCAGGATGAGGACTCGGACGTCCGCCTGCGAGCGCTCCAAGCGATTGGCATGCTGCGCGTCCGGGACGCCACGCCGGCGCTTCGGGCGCTCTACGAAACCAGTGGAGGCGATTTCGGCCTGCGCCTGCTGGACTCGATGAGCCACCTGCGCGAGCCGAAACTCGGAGACCTGTTCCGAGAGCTGCTACAAGACGGCGACGTGAATCGGCGGCGCCTGTCGATCGACGGCCTCGCCCGCATCTCGAGCGAGAGTCTGGTCGACCCGCTCAAGCGCGACTTCCAGCGGGAGCAGAACAACGAGCTGCGCCTGGCCCTGGCGTTCGCGCTGACGAAGCTGGGCGACCGACCGTTCATCGACACGCTCGTGCTGCGCCTCGGAAGCGGCTCTCTTCAGCGGCGAGCGCAGAACTACATCTACGAGCTGGGAACGGACTACCTGAGCGACCTCTACCCGTACCTCGACGACATTGATCCCAAGGTGCGAATCGACCTGGCCGACCTGATCGGCGCCCTGGGCGACCCCTCGGCGATCGAGCATCTGATGCCGCTCATCGGTGACGACAACAAGGACGTCGCGGACCATGCCAACCGGGCCGTCGAGCAGCTGAGGGCGGCCCGGGGAGGGGGCGGATCGTAACGAGCGCCACATAGGGGGCGCGCCGTTCCAGCTCTGTTCGCCCGGTGATGCCTGTGGCGCTGGAAGTCGCTACGCCACGCGGGGTGATGGCGGCACCACCGGGCGCGACGCGCTGAAACGGCTCTTCTAAAACGCGTTGTGGCCCTGGCCGTTCACGTCGATGAAGACCAGGGCGCTCTCGGCCAACGTGCCGACCTTAGAGTATTGAGTCAGGAACTCGCCGCCGACGGTAATCCCGTTGGCCGTGATTCCGCCGGTCGCGCCCGCGGCGATGAACGGGTCGAAGATCCGCACCTCGTACGGCCCGCCCCGAGGGGGGTAGTTCACCGGAACGTTCTCGGCATTGGCGCGCCAGATCCGCGTCCCGGGAACGAGCTCGAGCGCGAACTCGCTTCCGGGCTGCAGGTACTCGAGCCGGACGGAGACGAGGTCCGGGTGGGGTAGCTCCGCCGCGTCCTCGGGACCGACGGGATGACTACACCCCGGGAGCGTCAGTAGGCAGACCAACGCGATCGGGACCGATGTACGAGCGAGACGCAGCGACCAGGGCTTCCTGCGCATCGAGACGATGATGGTAACACGCAGCCGCGCTTGGTCACGTCCGAAAGCAACCTGTACAATCCTCGCGCTTTCGTGGCTCCAGGAGGGACTGTGGCGAACCAGAAGACGGCGCTGATTACCGGGATCACCGGGCAGGACGGGAGCTACCTGGCGGAGCTGCTGCTCGAGAAAGGCTACGCCGTCCACGGACTCGTCCGCCGCAGCAGCTCGTTCAATACCTGGCGCATCGACCACGTCCGATCGCAGCTCGAGTTGCACTACGGCGATCTGGTCGACCAGAACAGCCTGGTGCGGACTCTGCGCGAGGTGAAACCGGACGAGATCTACAACCTGGCCGCCCAGAGTCACGTCAAAGTTTCGTTCGAGATGCCGGAGTACACGGCCGACGTCGCCGGCATAGGTGTGCTGAGGCTGCTGGACGCCGTGCGCGACCTGGCTCTACCCGCGCGCATCTACCAGGCGGGTAGCTCCGAGATGTTCGGCCTGGTCCAGGAGACGCCGCAGACGGAGAAGACGCCTTTTCACCCCCGCTCCCCTTACGCCTGCGCGAAGGTGTTTGGTCACTGGACCGGGGTCAACTATCGAGAGGGCTACGGCCTGCACGTCTGCAACGGCATCCTTTTCAATCACGAGTCGCCGCGGCGTGGTGAGAACTTCGTGACGCGCAAGATCACGACGGGCGTGGCGGCGATCAAGCAGGGCAGAGCGAAGCAGCTTCGTCTCGGGAACCTGGACGCCAAGCGGGACTGGGGCTACGCCAAAGATTATGTCGAGGTCATGTGGTCGATGCTCCAAAAGGATCAGCCCGACGACTACGTGATCGCGACCGGAGAAACTCACACGGTCCGGGAGTTCTGTGAAGAGGCCTTCGGCCACGTGGGGCTCGACTGGAACGAGCACGTCGTGGTGGATCCCAAGTACTTCCGGCCCGCCGAGGTCGATCTCCTGCTCGGCGACGCTTCGAAGGCCAAGCGCGATCTCGGCTGGGAACCGCGCGTCACTTTCAGAGAATTGGCCAAGCTGATGGTCGACGCCGACCTGGCCGCCGCTGCACGCTAGCGCCTCGGAACGACGACGACGATCAACGGATGCCACGGAGGCACAGAGCCACGGAGCCACGGAGAACGCACGGAGGAACGGCAGGTTCCGATCGTCTGATATCCCGATCGAACAGCAACATCAGCGCCTCGGAATAGATGATCAGGGAGCCGTCAGCGCTGCCCTGGACTGAATCAGGGCGTCGACCTCGTCCTTGAGGCGACTCAGTACCTCGTCGTAGCCGTAGGCGCCGAGCGCTTCTTCGCCGCGCTTCAGGTTGACGTGCGTTGGCCCGCACCACAGCCCGAGGTCGGCGTCGTCTGTCTCTCCCGGCCCGTTGACGCGGCATCCCATGACCGCGATCGTGAGATCGTGCTGCTTGGCGTAGGCCGTCATCTCTCGAACGGCCTCGGCCAGCTCGACGAACCGGTCGTTCTCGACCCTCGAGCACGACGGGCAGGAGATGATGTTGAGACCGCGTCCGAGGTCGGGCACGGAGCGGAAGCGCCCTTCTCGGATGTCCTTCAGGATCGCAAAACCCGCCGCGACCTCCTCGGGCTTGCGCGGATTCGACAGTGTCAGGCTGACCCGCAAGGTATCGCCGACTCCCCGGCTCAGTAGCTGCTCGAAGGCGATCCGCGACTTGATGATCCCCTCGGGAGGCATGCCGGCCTCGGTGACGCCGAGGTGCAGCGGGACGTCCGGGCGCCGCTCGGCGAAGCGCCGGTTCGCCTCGATCACCTTCCGCGGATCCGAGTCCTTGAGGCTGACGACATAGCGGTCGAAGTCCAGCTCGTCCAGCAGCGCACAATGCTCCGCCGCGGACGCCACCATGGCGTCGACGTCGTCGCCGGGGTGGCGCTCTTTCAGGGCGGGGTCGAGGCTGCCGCAGTTGACGCCGACGCGCATTGCACAATCGTTGTCGCGGGCCACCGACACGAGGAAGGCGAGCTTCTCCGGCACCGGCATTTCTTTCTCGTGGTGGTGAAGGTGGCCGGGGTTGTAGCGCAGCTTGTCGACGTAGGGTGCGACCTCGGACGCGAGGCGGTAGCTCTCCTGAAGATCGACGACGAGGTTGGCCTTCGTCTGAGATCGGATCTCGGCTAGGGCCAGTGCGTCGGCCTTGCTGTCGACGGCGACACGAACGAGTCCGGCACCCGCCTCCCGCAGCGCTTCGATCTGTTCTACGGTGGCGTCGACGTCCCGGGTGGCCGTCGCGCACATGCTCTGTACGGAGATGTCGTGGGCGGCGCCTATGGAGACGTCGCCGACGGCGACGGAGCGAGTGGGGTTTCGCTGCATGGCGGCGATGGTATCAGGCAGGTTCGATCACCCCTCGATCGACTCGAGCGCCCGAATCCCGCGCCGCATGGGAAGCAGGAACGTCACGAAGCTGAGCGTCAGGGCCGCGGTGAGGCAAGCTGCCATGATCGCGAGACGGTAGGTCGGGATCGGAATGTGGCGGAACTGGTGCCACAGATAGATGGAGGAGGGCCAGGCCAGAAGCAGGATCGTCGCCAGGATGTACAGGACGGCGAGCACCATGAACGCGACCGCTCCGTAGGAGCCGGCGACCTGCGTGAGGTTCTCCGCCTTGAATCTGGGGTGCACAGCTCCCATTCCCGCCGCGAGCCCTACGAGGGCAAAGCTCATGAAGAATATCGCGCCGGCCGTGAGCCACTTGAGAAAGGTGAGCGACCCGAGGAACTCGTTGCTGACGATCGTGAGGGTCTCGGCCGTGAGGAGTACAGGGATCAGACCGATCCAGAACTTCGACCAGAGGAAACTGTGCATTCTGACCGGGGCTGTTCGCACCAGCCAGAAAGCGGGCCCCTCCGCGGAGACGGCGGGAAAGACGAAGCGAGCGGACACGGCCGAGAGGACGAAGGCCGCCATCGCGAGGTTCACGAACGCGTAAGCATTGCGGACCATCCCGGCCATGTAGGGGATGCGATCGAGGTCGAGCACCCTGAAGTTGTAGAGATAGACGAGCATCAGGGCGACGAGGAGAAGGAGCTGTGACCACTGCGTGGTGTCCCGCAAGAACACTCTGACGTCCTTCATCACGAACGATCGGGCGGAAGGACCGAGTGGGCTGGCCCGGAGTACAGGGGCGAGGAGGCTGAGGCGGGTGAAACGAACTTTTCTGGCCTCCTGGGCCTTGCTCCAGCCGCGGAAATAAAAGCGTCCGTACAGCGCACGGGCCATCACCGTGAATGCGAGTGCGGTGCTCCAGAGGCAGGCCGCATGGAAGAAATCGGCGCGGCCGAGCAGTCCCTCGAAGATCATCTCTCCGGCCCAGAAGGACGGAAGCAGGGGCGTGATCGGGGCTTCGAGGCTGGCGAAGAATGCCGTCACATCGGGCATCGAGCGCACGTTGAGGAGTCGCTCGGGCTGCATGAAGCGCAGCAGTATCACCACCGCAACCGCGAACAGCAGGCCCATCAACATCAGCACATCGCGTGCGCGGCGGGCGGGGAAGACGTTGACGAGCAGCAGCGTGATCACGCAGCCGAATCCGACCGGGATCAGCACGAACGGGACGATCGCCAGGAGTGTGGTGGCGTAGTAGAGCGGAGGTGCGCAGCGCGCGGCGCCCACCGCGAGGAGCACCGGAACATGAAGACGACGATCATCCAGGAAGCCTGTCCGGCGGTCTTCGTGTAGCGGGAGTAGAAGAGGGCGCGCGAAGGAATCGGCGCCGCGAGCAGCAGTCGCAGGTCCTCCGAGAGGAAGAAGGTCGAAAGGGCGGTGACGATGGCGCTGAATGCAATGAAGGACAAGAAGGTCAGAAACAACCAGCTCAGCCCCATCCGAATCAGAAAGTCGCCGAGCTCCTCGTAGTCGAGCAGGTGCCAGGTCAGCCAGAAGACGATCGCGAAGATCGTGGCGGCGACACCCGCGGCGATCGTCCCGAACACTCCCGCTCGCGCCGAGTCGACGCGTTCGCGACGACGTACCTGATTGCTGGTCGCCTGGAACACCGGCGTCAGCAGGTACGGGAAGGCGTAACTCAACGCGACGGCCTCAAAGCGACTCGTCGATTTCCTGGAAGCCGCCTCCACCCGTCAGCTTGAGGAACACCGAGGTGAGCTGCTCGTTCTCACCGCCCGCCAGGGTTTGAAGCTCGTCGACGTCGCCGTGCGCGATGATGCGTCCCTCCAGGATGATGCTGATGCGGTCGCACATCTCCTCGGCCACCTCGAGGGTGTGGGTGCTCATCAGGATCGCGACGCCACGCTCGCTCATGTGGCGAAAGATCTGCTTCATGAGGCGAGCGCCACGAGGGTCGAGTCCGACCATCGGCTCGTCGACGACGACCGCTTTCGGACGATGCAGAAACGCGGCACACATGACGAGCCGCTGCTTCATTCCGTGCGAGAAGCTCTCCACCAACTCGTCGCCCCAGTCGGTCAGCTCGAACAGCTTCAGCATCTCGGCCGTGCGTTCCTGAACGTGGCCGTCGACGAGGCCGTACAGGCCGCCGTGAAAAACGAGAAACTCGGATGCGGTGAGCTTCTCGTAAATGAAGGGCCGGTCCGGGATGAATCCCATCGCGCCTTTCGCGCTCTCGGGCTCGGTGGCGAGGTCGTGACCACCGACGCTGACGCGTCCGTCCGTCGGCTGGAGCAGGCCGGCGATCATGCGCAGCGTCGTCGTCTTGCCGGCGCCGTTGGGGCCGAGGAAGCCGTGGATCTGGCCGGCGGGCACCTCGAGAGAGACGCCGTCGACGGCGGTGAATGTCCCGTAGCGCTTGACGACGTTCTCGACCGAGATCATCGGTCGCTCCGCCAGCAGCTTCCGGGACCGCCCTCGCGGCGGGGCAGGGGAAGCGCGAGCGGGCGCGGCACCGCAGCATTCTCCTGGCCGACGAGAATCGGGGTCGCTTCCTCGCTGACCTCCAGCTCCAGGATTTCGATCTCGGCACGCCCGATGAAACCTGCGACGACGGCCTGCTGCTCGAGCCCGCCCCGGGCGAGCCGGATGTGGGTGGCGTCGGCGGGAAACTGGTTCAGCGTGGGGTCGACCGGCAACCAGAGTCCGCTCCCGGGCTCCTCTTCGAGGTACAGCTCCGGCCAGGCGTGATAGTAGAAGGCTCCGTGAAAGTGTACGAGCCCGACCGCGATCCGGGCGGGAATCCCGAGGGAGCGGGCCATCGCGACGAGGAGCACGGTGTGCTCGTTGCAGTCGCCGACGCGAGTTCGTAGGACCTCGCTGGCCGAAGGGAGGCTCACCGTCGGCTTCTTCTCGATGATCGAGTTGACGTAGCGCACCAGACGCTCGGCCTGAGTGCGCCGGTCCGTCGCGCCGGCGGCGCCGACGAGAGCCTCAGCCCGAATGGCCGGATCATCGCTTTCGATGAACATCTCACTGGCGAGGTAGCGGGCGGCATCCGGATCGACCGGTCCTGGCAGCAGCGTCCGGGCGTCCACGAGCAGTAGCTCGTCGCCCTCGAGTGTCTGGCCAGCACCCTGAAGCCCATCACCCGAGAGCTCGGCTCCCGTGATCCGGACCCGGAGCCGCTGAACCGTGCGCGGGTCGTCGATCCGCCTGTCGGTCTTGGGCGTGATCGCCGAGGCCTGCAACATGTCGACCTCTACGTCCCCGGGCAGAGCGAGAGTGGTGGCGCGCTCGCGGCTCTCCTTGACGACGATCAGGCCCAGCGGGCTCTCCTCCCGCACGACCTCGCCGACGTCCGTTATCCACGCCGTCGCCACGATGCCGGACATCTTCATCTGGACGCGGAACGCCGGCACCGGGCGGCCCGCGAGTCGAACCACCTCACGGTCCTTGATCTCGATCTCGGCCGGGGAGTTCCGCATCGTTGCCGGATCGAAGATGTCGAGCGTGAGGCGACGGCCAGCCTCGAGTCCCTCGGCGGCCAGTCGGCGCGGCAGGTTGAGCAGCAGGTTGGGCGGCTCGTCCAGCACGCGGGTCTCGCTGCGTTTGCCGGCAGGCGTCTCGACATCGAGTGTGAGCTTCGTCCCGTCGAGGGCACCCGCCACCGTGATCGGTCCCGTGCCCGGATCGAGTGAGAAGGAGAAGCTGCGCAGGCCGAAGGACGAGTCGACCACAGCCCGGGTGCTCGTGATGGCGGGGCGGGTCATTCCCATGAGGTTCAGCTGGAGTTGGCCGTTTTCGCGGAGTTCGTAGCCGTCCTCGGTAGCCACCGTCTCCGAGACGGAGAAACCGATCTTTTCCCCCCGGTAGTACACAGCTCGCCAGTCCGCCGTGCTCCCGTAGCGGGCGAGATCGGCTGCAGGGCTCACGGGAGCCGCTTCGAGCACTTCCCGCTGGATCAGGAAACTCATCTGGGCGACCCAACCGACCAGAAGCAGGACCGAGGCGGGACGACTGAAGCCTGGGGGAAGAGGGCGAAAAAACCTCAGTTCGCCCCCTCAGGGCGTGAGTTCACTGAGCAATTATAGCCCGTCGCCTGATCGGATCCTCGGGTCGGCTCCCGTTCGTCGCCGCTAGGAGTCTGCGCGGCAGTAGTTCAGCCCGGGTGTGTCATTGTGCCTTGTGACCCGAGAGATCATCTTGCCTGGGTTAAACGGCAGTAGTGGGCTCGCGGACGAGTGCTCGCGAGGGAGGACGGGCGGATCCAAGGCCGGGTGGTGGTCATACCCAGACCATCTTCTGATTGAGTCTCCTGAGGTTGAGCGCCAAGCAAACGAGATCCCACTCGGCGCTGGTTTTCTCAAGCCCTCGAAGGCTGAAGGATTGGAAACCAAGCATAGCCTTGATCCATCCGAATGGCGGTTCGCCGAGTTTGCGCCGCTTGTACCACTTGCGACCACGTTTCGTCTTGAGCTTCGCCTTCATGCGGAGCGTCGCTTCGAGCTTCGAATTCGACGTTGGTGGAGAGTCTTTCTTTTCTCTCCCCAGAGCCACGAAACCGTCGATTCCGGTACGTTCCAAGTGCAGTAGGTTCTTTTCGGAACGGTAGCCGGCATCGGCTAAAGCGGACCCGGTTTTCTTGGACACGAAACTAGGGAAAGTCATCTTGTTCAAGGAGACTCGATCGATGAAGCAGGTCAGGCGCAAGAGGTCTGAGAGGAAGAAGGGAGTGGGCGAGACGGAGGGAGCCCGGTGGGCGACCGGAGTTTCGCCCACCGGCGGCGCGGTGGTGGGCGCCTTGGGTCCCGGGCAGCGTTGGAGCGTGGCGCGCAAGCGGGAGGTCGCACTGCGGCTGCTGCGCGGGGAGTCACTCGAAGCGCTGTCTCGTGAGCTGTCCGTGGAGATGCACCGGCTGCAGCGCTGGCGTGATCAAGCCATGGCCGGGATCGACGAGTCGCTGCGGGAGCGTAATGGCGACCCGCTGAAGGTGGAGCTGGACGCGGCGGTCAAGCGGGTGGGCGAGCTCAGCATGGAGAACGAGCTGTTGCGGAAGAAGATCGGGGCGGCCCGCCCTTTGGCCTTCGGGAGGTCGCGGCGATGAGTGCGGCGATCTCCCCTGCGACAGGCCGGGCCTACGGGGTGGAGCGGGTGTGCCGGGTGTGGAAGCTGGCCCGCTCGAGCTACTACTCCCAGCTCGGCGAGGCGGCTCCCGAGATGGTCTGCGCTGGCCGACGTGGTCCCAAGCCCAAGGTGTCTGACGAGGAGCTGTTGCGGCTGATCCGAGAGGACCTGGCGGCCTCGCCGTTCGTAGGAGAAGGACATCGCAAGGTCTGGGCGCGGCTCAAGGTGCTGCGCCAGGTGCGCGTGTCGCGCAAGCGGGTGCTGCGGATCATGCGTGAGCACCACCTGCTGTCGCCGCGTCGGGTACGCCAGGGCGAGGGGCTGCTCCACGAGGGGACGATCACAACCGATGCGCCCAACCTGATGTGGGGGACGGACGGGGCGAGAGTTCTCACGGCAAAGGACGGCTGGGGCTGGATCTTCGTCGGCGTCGAGCACTTCAACAGCGAGTGCGTCGGCTACCACGTGTGCAAGAAGGGGACGCGCTACGAGGCCCTCCAGCCCATCGCCATGGGGCTGACGCAGCTCTTCGGCTCGGTCGAGGCGGGTGTGGCTCGTGGCCTCGAGCTGCGCATGGACCACGGGACGCAGTACCTCTCGGACCACTTCCTCAACCAGCTGCGTTTCTGGGGCATCACGCCCAGCTTCGCCTTCGTCGAACAGCCGCAGACCAACGGAGTGGCCGAGCGTTTCATCCGGACTCTCAAGGAACAGATCATTCATGGCCGCGTCTTCCACACCCTCGAGGAGGTGCGCCAGGCCGTGGCTGCCTTCGTCAAGCGCTACAACCAGCAGTGGCGCGTCGAGAAGCTGGGATTCCTCACCCCGCGCGAGGCCCGCGACCAGCACGGCCAGGGGAAGGCCGCGTGAACCTCGAGGTCATCAAAGAGGGGCTACCCCAGGTATGGACTCACCCCGCCGCGTCGATCCTGGGGCATCCTCGTGCGTCGTTTTCGGGATCGTCTGCCAAACGAACCCGAGATCGTCAAACTGGTGTCCAAGAAACCGGGCGCGGTACATAGCCGGCATCGGCCAGGGCACGCTTGGGCTTCTCACCGGTGTTGGCTTGAGCCGTTTTCAGCATCGGCTCGAGCTGACCGACATCCGCAGCGTTGTTGGTCAACCCGGTCGCAACGATCAGCTGCGATTTCTCGTCGACGGCGGCTTGGGCATTGAAGCACTGCTGGTAGCCACTCGAATCCTTCATGATGCGGCTTTCGGGATCGGTGAAGTTGTCCTGCTTCTTGTCCGGAGGTACGCCAAATCTCCTTTTGAACTTTGACCCTCGCTTCGATTCCTTGTCATCCCCTGGCCGACGTCCGGCCTGCTGATCTTCTTCCTTCTGACGGGCCTCCAGACGTGCCTTCGCTGCTTGGATTTTCTTGAGCCGTGAATCTCGGCGCGCCAGCTCTTCTGGCAGTTCGTCGCCACGAAAATCAGGACCAAACTCGACGTCTTCCGCAGCATCTTCTTGTTTCGCAAGAGCGGTGATAGCCCGAATCTCTCGACGGAGCTGTTTCTCCGTTTTCTTCATACGCTCGTAGCTCATCGCCTTGTGCTTGCTGGCATTCGCCTTGACCTTCGTTCCATCCAGAATCAACGTCCCAAGCTTGACCAAACCCACTTCTTGAGCCAGACGCACGACTTGGACGAATACAGATCGAAACTGGGACAAATGGTCACAACGGAAATCACTGATCGTCCGGTGTGCCGGGAAATTGCCTCCGCTCAAATAACGGTATGCGACATCCTCTTCCAGCTTCTTCGCGATCCCACGAGACGAAAACGTCCCTGTCGCATAGCCGTAGATCAGAACCTTCAGCATCATTCGAGGATCGAATCGTCGGTTCCGACGTCCATCGCCCTCGTAGCGCTCGTAGAAAGCACGCACATCCATCGCCTCCACCGTATCCGAGATGAAAAACGAAAGATGACCCTCCGGAAGCCAGTCTCGTGGATTCGACGGAAACAAACTCGATTGGTCAGGACTGTACGGACGGAAACTCGTTCCCATAACTTCAAAAACGCTCATTCACCCGATTTCGTTCCTGCCGCGCAGACTCCTAGCGTGACGTTATGATCAGGCTCGTTCTGAATCCCTCACTCGTCGACTTCGTCCTGGTGCGACCGGCGCGCGGCAGCAACGTGGCAGCAGCATGTCGCGCGGTGAAGAACATGGGCGGCGGCCGCATATTGCTCGTAGGGGCGACGAAGGATCTCGTCTCATACGATGAGCGCGCCATCGCGTACAACGCCTGGGACACGTTGGATGCATCCGTCTCGTGTACGAGCCTGGGCGAGGCTATCCAGGGGGCGACCTTCGTGGCGGCCACCTCGGGTCGGAACGATCCGCCCAACTGGACCCCACGTCACCTGGCAGGGCAGCTGCCCGAACGGGCCGGCGGCGGGCGCACAGCGATCGTGTTCGGTCCCGAATCGTCCGGACTATCGAACGCCGAGCTGCAACTGTGTCACGCGACCGTGTCGATCCCCACCAGCCTCGAACAGCCCTCCTTGAATCTTGCGCAGGCGGTCTTGTTGATAGCCTACGAGCTGCGCATCGCCGCGATCGAGGCACCAGCGCCCGCGGACGATCGGGCCCCGGTTGGAGACGTAGAGCAGGCCATCGCGGAGCTGCGCACCAGCATGCTCGAGATCGGGTACCTGGATCCGCACAACCCAGAGCACATTCTGGCCGAGCTGCGTCGGCTCCTCTTCCGCGCCGCCCCGACGAGCAGGGACGTCATACTGCTTCGCGGTCTCGCGCGCCAAATGGGGTGGGCGGGCCGACGCGCGACTCGCGAAGAGTAGTGCCCGGTCACGGTGCCCCGGAAGTCCTTGCCGTCGAGCGTGGGACGAAGACCGCGCCGCTGGCAGCTACTCAAGCCCTGAACGGCGGGCAACTGCTCATCTACCCGACCGAGACGCTGTACGCGCTCGGTGGGCGTGCTCTGGAGCCCCTCGTCTGCGCGGCGGTCCGGGCGGCGAAGGGACGTGACGAGGCGAAGCCGTTGCCCGTCATCGTGGCGTCGTTGGAGGAGGCGGGTCTGCTGTGGGAGCACTTTCCTGGCGCGGCGCGAAAGCTCGCCGAGCAGTATTGGCCGGGGCCACTCACGCTGGTCGGGCGTGCCCGGAGGGATCTCCCAGAGGAGCTGACGGCTCGAGGGGAGACCCTCGCGATTCGGGTTTGCGGCGAGGCGGTCGCCCGAGGGCTGTGTCACGCCTCCGGGGCCCTCGTCTCGACTTCCGCGAACCTGTCGGGTGCGCCGCCGGCGCAGACGTGTCAGGAGGCGGTCGCGTCGGTGGGGAAGGCTGTCGACCTCGCTCTCGATGCTGGACCCGGGACGGCGCAGCCCTCGACGGTAGTCGATGTGTCCGCCGGTCCACCCCGGCTGATTCGGCCCGGGGCCATCCTGTGGGAGGAGCTGCTCCGATCGCTGAATGCCTAGTGGCCCGTAACAGGGCGGTCGCAGCGGTATCGAATCCCCTGTTACAGGCCACTAGGAGTCTGCGCGGCAGTAGTTCAGCCCGGGTGTGTCATTGTGCCTTGTGACCCGAGAGATCATCTTGCCTGGGTTAAACGGCAGTAGTGGGCTCGCGGACGAGTGCTCGCGAGGGAGGACGGGCGGATCCAAGGCCGGGTGGTGGTCATACCCAGACCATCTTCCGATTGAGTCTCCTGAGGTTGAGCGCCAAGCAAACGAGATTCCACTCGGCGCTGGTTTTCTCAAGCCCTCGAAGGCTGAAGGATTGGAAACCAAGCACAGCCTTGATCCATCCGAATGGCGGTTCGCCGAGTTTGCGCCGCTTGTACCACTTGCGACCACGTTTCGTCTTGAGCTTCGCCTTCATGCGGAGCGTCGCTTCGAGCTTCGAATTCGACGTTGGTGGAGAGTCTTTCTTTTCTCTCCCCAGAGCCACGAAACCGTCGATTCCGGTACGTTCCAAGTGCAGTAGGTTCTTTTCGGAACGGTAGCCGGCATCGGCCAGGGCACGCTTGGGCTTCTCACCGGTGTTGGCTTGAGCCGTTTTCAGCATCGGCTCGAGCTGACCGACATCCGCAGCGTTGTTGGTCAACCCGGTCGCAACGATCAGCTGCGATTTCTCGTCGACGGCGGCTTGGGCATTGAAGCACTGCTGGTAGCCACTCGAATCCTTCATGATGCGGCTTTCGGGATCGGTGAAGTTGTCCTGCTTCTTGTCCGGAGGTACGCCAAATCTCCTTTTGAACTTTGGCCCTCGCTTCGATTCCTTGTCATCCCCTGGCCGACGTCCGGCCTGCTGATCTTCTTCCTTCTGACGGGCCTCCAGACGTGCCTTCGCTGCTTGGATTTTCTTGAGCCGTGAATCTCGGCGCGCCAGCTCTTCTGGCAGTTCGTCGCCACGAAAATCAGGACCAAACTCGACGTCTTCCGCAGCATCTTCTTGTTTCGCAAGAGCGGTGATAGCCCGAATCTCTCGACGGAGCTGTTTCTCCGTTTTCTTCATACGCTCGTAGCTCATCGCCTTGTGCTTGCTGGCATTCGCCTTGACCTTCGTTCCATCCAGAATCAACGTCCCAAGCTTGACCAAACCCACTTCTTGAGCCAGACGCACGACTTGGACGAATACAGATCGAAACTGGGACAAATGGTCACAACGGAAATCACTGATCGTCCGGTGTGCCGGGAAATTGCCTCCGCTCAAATAACGGTATGCGACATCCTCTTCCAGCTTCTTCGCGATCCCACGAGACGAAAACGTCCCTGTCGCATAGCCGTAGATCAGAACCTTCAGCATCATTCGAGGATCGAATCGTCGGTTCCGACGTCCATCGCCCTCGTAGCGCTCGTAGAAAGCACGCACATCCATCGCCTCCACCGTATCCGAGATGAAAAACGAAAGATGACCCTCCGGAAGCCAGTCTCGTGGATTCGACGGAAACAAACTCGATTGGTCAGGACTGTACGGACGGAAACTCGTTCCCATAACTTCAAAAACGCTCATTCACCCGATTTCGTTCCTGCCGCGCAGACTCCTAGTGCCCCTCGTTTCCTGGGCGCACGATCGGCACTACAATCCGGCGATGCTCCCATCCCCATGAGCCCAGCTCCTCCCTCGTCGGTCAACGCGCGGTTGACCGCGCTCGCGCTCGTCCTTCCGCTCTTCGGGGGGCTCGTGGCCGGTTGCGCGAGGCGTATCGAAACGCGAGCGCCGGATGGCCTGGACTACGTCTACCCGGCGCCCCCGACCCCCGTGGCTCCCCAGATTGGACGGGACCTCACCGAGGCGTGGCGCGCCGTCGAGATCGGGGACGTCGAGTGGGCGCAGAAGGAGTATCGAAAGCTGCTCCGACGCGACCCCCAATTCCTCTCCGCCCGCGTCGGGCTGGCGTACGCGTTGATGCGCGCCGGAAGCCACGCGGAAGCCCGCCGCCGCTTCGATGCGGTCGCCGGGAGCCAGACCGACTACCTGCCGGCTCTCGTGGGAGCCGCGAGCCTGGCTCGGCGGAGCGGCGACTCCGAGCGCGCGTTGAATCTGCTCCGCCACGCCGCGACGCTGGATCCAGAACACGATGTCGTCCGCCGTCGTCTGGCCGAGGTCAAGATGCAGATGGTCGAGCGACACGTGGCCGAGGCTCGGGCTGCACTGGCCGAAGGGCGCGAGCAGGCGGGGCTCGACGCGCTCCGAGCGGCGTTGGAAGTTGCGCCCGAGGTGGGAGGCGTTCGGATCGAGCTGGCGAACGCGCTGGCTGCGCGAGGACGAGGGCACGACGCCATCTCGTTACTGGATGCGGCCCCAGCGCCGGATCGTGAAGTCTCGAGGCGCCTGGCCGTGCTCTTGACACAGGCGGAGCGCTACGTGGATGCCTTGACCGTGTACAGACGCATCCTCGCGCTGGCTCCGGACGATCGCGACGCGCGGCGGCTAGCGAACGACGTGCGCGGGTCGTTGGAGCTTCAGCAGATGCCGCCCGGATACCGGAAGATCCCCGCGGCGAAGCGTATTTCGCGAGCCGACCTCGCAGGGCTGATCGGAAAGAAGGTCACCGCGCTCGATCGACTCGAGGCGCCCAAGGCCCAGGTCGCCACGGACATTGTTTCTTCCTGGGCGCGTCCTTACATTGTGACTGTAGTGGCGCATCAGATCATGACCCTGTACCCGAACCACACGTTCCAGCCCCTGGCCACGATCCGAAAAGGCGAGTTGGCCTTCGCGATCGCCCGGGTCCTGGATCTTCTCGAGTTTCCGGAGAGCAATGGTCCCCGAATCACCGACATGTCGCCGTCGCACTTGTTTCATTCGGCAGCAGTCCGCGCGGTCGCGGCGGGGCTGATGGAGGTGACCGCAAAAGGCGGCTTCGAGCCCTGGCGACCGGTCTCGGGTGAGCAGGCCGTGACGATCATCGAGAACCTGGCTCGCCTGGTGGGTCCCTGATGGCGGGCGCTCCCAAGCGGGCGGGCGGTTTGCGCGAGCTGCTGCGGACGGTTCCGCTCTTCTCGGGGCTGCAGGACGTGGAGCTGGACGAGCTGGCGCGCCTGGCGACGCGCCGCCACTTCCCGAAGGGCGGCGTGATCTTCTTCGAGAACGACGAGGGCTCCTCGTTCTTCATGATCGAAGCCGGCCGCGTCAAGGTTTCGATCCTGGGAGACGATGGGCGCGAAGTGATTCTCTCGATGATGGGCCCGGGCGACTTCTTCGGCGAGATGGCGCTGCTGGACGACGAGCCTCGCTCCGCAACGGCAATTGCCGCCGAGACGACCGAGCTGATCAGCCTGAACCGGAGCGATTTCCAGTCTGCCGTCGACGAGAACCCGGAGATTCTGCGCGCGCGCCTCGGCATTCTGCTGGCGCGGGTGCGCAAGGCGAATCATCAGATCTCCACTCTCGCCCTGCTCGACGTATACGGCCGCGTCGCCCGGGTGCTGCTGGACATGGCTCGGGACGAGGGCAAGCGACTCCGCGACGGCTCCATCCAATTCCGCCGCGCCACGCACCAGGAGATCGCCAATCGGATCGGCACGACCCGCGAGACCGTCACCGGATGCTCAAGGACCTGGAGCGACAAGACCTGATCAAAGCAGAAGGCCGTCTGATCGTCCTCCGGCCGGATTTCGAGAAGGTCTTCGAGGACCGGGAGGCCAGCGGCCACTAGGCGGACGGACGAGCCTCCAGGACGTCCGGGCTCAGCTCGAAGCGTCGCCTCTCGCGCAGCAGGGTGACTCGCAGGGTGGCGCCGACGCGGGCCTCGGCCAGCGCACGTCGCAGGCCCGCGGCGTCGAGGATGCGCTGGCCGTCGAGGGCGATCACCACGTCGCCAGGCTCGAGACCCGCCTTGTCCGCCGGGCTGCCGCGCAACAGCTCCCAGACGTGCGCGCCGCGCGTGTCCGACATGCCCAGCGCCCGAGCCAGCTTGGCGTCGATGTCCCGAACGTTCGTGATGCCGACCCAGCCCCGAATCACCCGCCCGTGCCGAACGAGCTGTTCGACGACTCGTCTTGCGAGGTTCGACGGGACCGCAAAGCCGATGCCCTGGTACCCGCCCGTCTCGGAGTAGATGGCTGTGTTGATGCCGATCAGCTCGGCGTCCCCGTTCACGAGCACCCCACCCGAGTTGCCGGGATTGATGGCGGCATCCGTCTGGATGAAGTCCTCGTAGTCGACGATGCCGATGTTTGATCGGCCCGTGGCGCTGATGATGCCCATCGTGACCGTCTGGCTCAGTTGAAACGGGTTGCCCACCGCGAGGACGTACTTACCGACGGACGCGGAATCCGAGTCCCCCCAGGGCAGCGGGGCGTGGCCGGAGCCGCCGATGTGCACGGCGGCGATGTCGGTCGCGGGATCCGCTCCGACGATCTGGGCCTCGTGGCGCCTTCCGTCGGGCGTCGTCACGACGATGCGACGCGCCTGCTCGACCACGTGATTGTTCGTCACGATCAGTCCGCCGCTGTTGATGACGACACCCGAGCCAAGGCTCGTCTTGCGCTCCTCCTGCGGCATCCGGAATGGCAGGTCCCTGCCGAAGAACTCCCTGAAGAACGGGTCGCTGAAGAAGGGGGAACTGGTCGTGCGGTAAACCTGTAGGGCCGAAATATTGACGACGGCGGGCGTCGTGCGCCGTGCGATCGTCGTGAAATCCAGGCCGAGCGCCACAGTGCCTACCACCGCTCGTACGGCGGGGGTGTGGTCGGGAACGCGGGGAAGATGACCGCCGAGGCCGAGTCCCAGGCCGAACGCGCCGGCAACGAGAAGCGCCGCTGCCATCCGGGAGCGCATCAGGAGTCGGGATCGCCGGCGGCCTTGGCGAGCTCGATCACGAGCAGCCCGTTGCACAGCTCGATCTTCCGCGGCTCCGCGGAAACGGGCTGGCCGAAGCGGACACTCCGAGAGAAAGCACCGTACGTACGTTCCATGCGCAGAAAGATCTCGGGTCGCGCCGGCTCGCGGGGCATGCTGCGCTCCCCGCGAACCGTGAGCAACCCGTTGACGATCTGGAGCTTCAGCTCCTCCAGTCGCACGCCGGGGACCTCGATCTCGACGACGAAGGCCTCCGAGGTCTCGTACACGTCGGCCGGGGGAGCGAACGCGGTGGGCTGAAAGGCGGTCTCGTCTTCGGCAACCTGGCTCAGGCGTTCGTCGAACAACCGGCTCATGCGCTCCTGGAGGTTCAAAAGGTCGATGAATGGATCGGAGCGTCCCATCTGGCTCAGACGTGAGGGTAAGCCCCCGGGTCCGCCGGGGTCAATTGAGACCGGCTACTCGGAAAGGCGTTTCTTGATTTCCGCCAGCAGCCGGAGCGCATCGATCGGGGTGAGGGAGTCGGGGTCGGCCCGACGCAACTCGTCCAGCACGGCCTCGTCGCGGCCAGAGAACAGGTTCAGCTGCCGAAGCGGTTGGGGAGGCTCGTCGCCTGCATGAGCGACCCGCGGTCGCCCCTCGCGGTCGAACTCCGTGCGTTCGAGATTCGCGAGGATCTCCTGTGCACGGACGACCACAGGCGCGGGGAGTCCGGCCAGTCGGGCGACCTGGATCCCGAAGGAGCGATCGGACCCACCCGCCTCGATTTTGCGGAGGAAGATGATCGTGTCCTTCCACTCCCGAGCCGATACGTGGAGGTTGGCAACGCGATCATTGTCGGCGGCGAGATCCGTGAGCTCGTGGTAGTGGGTTGCAAACAGCGCGCGCGGAGCCTGGCCCGCGAGATGCTCGGCGACGGCCCAGGCGATCGACAAGCCGTCGAAGGTCGCCGTGCCACGCCCGATCTCGTCGAGCAGAATCAGAGATCGGCGCGTGGCATGCCGCAGTATGTGAGCAGTCTCCTGCATCTCGACCATGAACGTCGACTGACCGTGCAGGATCTGGTCGGTCGCGCCCACGCGGGTAAAGATGCGATCGACGATGCCGATCCGCGCCTCCCGAGCAGGCACGAAGCTCCCCATCTGTGCCAGAACGGTGATGAGGGCCGTCTGACACAGGAACGTCGACTTTCCTCCCATGTTGGGGCCAGTGAGGATGAAGAGGCGCGCGCCGTCGCCTCCGATCCGCAGATCGTTCGAGACGAATGGATCGGGCAGCAGCCGCTCCATCATCGGATGGCGACCCTCGCTGTAGGCGAGATCGTCGTCGCTCGCTATTCGGGGTTTCACGTAGTCGTAGCGACGCGCGGCCTCGGCCAGCGCCGCGAGGACGTCGAGTTGAGCGACGGCGCGCGCCGTCTCGTGTACGCGGCGCGCGGAGGCGGCGAGTCTCTGCCGCAGCTCCTCGAACAGCTGCGTCTCGAGCTCGAGGCAGCGTTCGTCCGCTCGCAGGACCTTCTCCTCGAACTCCTTCAGCTCCTCGGTGATGTAGCGCTCGCCACCGGCGATCGTCTGTTTGCGGATGTAGTCATCGGGGACGAGGGACAGGTTGGACTTGCTGACCTCGATGAAGTAGCCGAACACCCGGTTGAAGCGCACCTTGAGGTTGGCGATGCCGGTTCGCTGGCGCTCGCGATCCTCGATGGCGGCGATCGTCTCTCGCCCGCCTTTGCTGATCCCGCGCAGCTCGTCCAGCTCATCCGAGACGCCGCTCCGCATCACGCCGCGGTCCTTGAGGCTCGGCGGGGGCGCGTCGACGACGTGGCGCTCGATGTCCTCGGCGAGGTCGAGAGGGGGGTCGATCTCCTTGACGTGACGCCGAACCAGTGGTGCCTGGGCTTCCGAGAGTGCCTCCACGAGCGGCGGCAGGGCGCGCAGCGAGCGGGCGACGGCCACGAGATCGCGGGGCGAGGCGGTGCCGAGCGTGATCCGCCCCATGAGACGGTCGAGGTCCTGGACGCCCGTCAGAGCGGCGCGGGCTGCGTCGCTCTCGCGGGTCTTGAAGGCGAGCTCTTCCACCGCGTCGAGACGGTCCTGGATCCGCTCCTTCTCCACCAGCGGTCGCAACAGCCACTCGCGCATCAGCCGCGCCCCGAGCGGCGTCTGCGTTAGGTCCAGCGTGTCGAGCAGGGTTCCGCGCCGCGTAGCGTCGGACAGGCTCTCGACGAGCTCCAGGTTGCGACGTGTCAGGCCGTCGATGATGAGAACATCAGAGCTCTCCCGGGTCCGGAGGTCGGTGACGTGGGTCAGGTCGCGCTTCTGGGTTTCGCGGACGTAGCGGAGCACGGCTCCGCCGGCGGCGATGGCCTGATCCAGGGACTCGCAGCCGAACGCGCGCAGGTTCGCGACGCCGAAGTGGGCCTGGAGCTCGCCCCGGGCGCGACTCACCGCCATGTCGCGTTCGGGGAGCTCAGCGCGGGGGATGGCGCTCTCGGGTTGCGCGGGGTCCTCCAGCCAGGGGGGCAGCGCGACTCCCTCGGGGACCAGGACCTCCTTCGGCTGGGCCGCACCGATGTCGTCGCGTAGCTTGTCCCAGGCGTCGATGCCACTCCACTGGCTGACGGTGAACTCGCCCGTGCTCGCATCGAGGTAGGAGACGCCTACCTGGTTGTCGCCGGCGGCGATCGCCAGGACGAAGGATGCCGAGTTGGGATCGAGCTCGCCGGCGTCGAGCTGCGTGCCCGGCGTGATGACGCGCACGACGTCTCGCTTCACGACGCCCTTCGCTTGCCTGGGATCCTCCATCTGTTCGCACAGGGCGACTCGGAAGCCCTGCTTGATGAGGCGCGCGATGTAGCCGGTTGCCGCGTGGTGGGGCACGCCACACATCGGGATCGGCTCGCCGGCGCTCGTCTTGGAGCGCGAGGTCAGAGCGATCTCGAGCGCTTCGGCCGCCGTCTCGGCGTCCTCGAAGAACAGCTCGTAGAAGTCGCCCATCCGGAAGAACAGGAGCGCGCCCGGATGCTCCGTCTTCATGCGGTGGTACTGCTGCATGGCCGGTGTAGCGGTGCGAGTGACGGTCGGCATGACTATCCGAAGAAAACCTCGGCGTCCTCGAACTTGTCCAGCTCGACCGTCTTGGGGCCGGCGGTGGCCTCCTGTAGGGGTACCGGGAGGACGCGAGTTCCCCGCAGGCCCGTCATGACGCCGAAGCGACCCTTGGTCGCCAGCTCGACGGCGCGGATGCCAAAGCGCGTGGCGAGGATCCGGTCGAAGGCCGTCGGCGAGCCTCCACGCTGCGTGTGGCCGAGCACCGTCACGCGGGTTTCGATGTCCATCCGCTGCTCGAGATCGCGAGCCAGGCGGAACCCGGCTCCCGAGGTCGTCCCGCCGCCGACCCCTGCGGGCGGCGGCTCGCCCACCGGGGAGGCGCCTTCCGCCACGACGATAATCGAGTAGGTGCGCCCGCGCAGCTTGCGCTGCTCGATCAGAGCCTGGACGTCGTCGGGCCTGTACGGCTTCTCGGGAATCAGAATCAGGTCCGCGCCGGCTGCCATTCCGCCGAAGACGGCGAGCCAGCCGGTGTGCCGGCCCATGACCTCGACGACCATGACGCGCTGGTGGCTCTCCGCCGTCGAGTGAAGCCTGTCGATCGCGTCGCACACGACGCTCACGGCCGTGTCGAAGCCGAACGAGTAGTCGGTGCCACGCAGATCGTTGTCGATGGTCTTGGGCAGGCCGATGACTGGCACGCCGCGGTCGTGCAGCTCCGTTGCCGCCGCGAGCGTGCCGTTTCCACCCGCGACGATCAGGGCGTCGAGGCGGTTGCGCTCGAGGTTGTCGCGGAGCCGCTCCAGGTCGCCCGGCTCCACGAGAGGATTGATCCGCGACGAGCCCAGGATGGTGCCTCCCTTGGGGAGAATGCCGCTGACGGCGCTGCGGGTGAGCGGCTCCATTTCCAACTCGAGGAGGCCCAGCCAACCGCGCCGGATTCCCATCACCTCGACGCCCTCGCGGTCGGCGCGCCAGACCACGGCCCGGATCACGGCATTCAGGCCGGGGCAGTCTCCTCCACCCGTCAACAGACCGACTCGCTTCAGCGCCACGGGCGGTGAGGGTAGCGAGGTTTTGAAGGGGCTGCAAAGGAGCCGCTTCGCCGCGTGCTAGTGTCGGGCGTGTGAAGGTGTTGGCGATCGACACGACGTCATCCCAGGGCAGCGTGGCCCTGGTCGACGGAAGGGAGATGCTGGCGGAGGTTCGCATCGACTCCGGGACCTCCGTTCACTCGACGACCGTGGTGCCGGCCATCGAGTTCGTGCTTCGAGTCGTCGGGCTGGATCTGGCGGCGGTCGACGCCTACGGAGTGGCGGTCGGTCCCGGCTCCTTCACGGGGATCCGCGTCGGGATCAGCACGGTCCAGGGCCTTGCCCTCAGCAGCGGGCGGCCGTGTCTGGGGATTGCGACGCTCGATGCGCTGGCTGCGAAAATCGCTGGTGAGGCTGCATGCCTCGTCTCGGTTGTCGACGCGTTTCGTGGCGACGTATACGGCGCTTTCTACGACCCCGAGGGTCGCCAGACGGGAGAGGCAGCCGTGGAGTCGCCCGAAGACCTGCTGGCGCGCCTCCCGGGGGGTGACGCGGCCTTCGCGGGGGACGGTGTCTCGCTGGTTTCGGCCAAGCTCGCGTCCTTTTCCGGCCGCGCCCGTTTCCCGCGCTGCAGCTCCTACCTCGCGGCATCGATCGGGAGGCTCGCCGTGACGCGGATGAGGCGGGACGAGGGACGACCTGCAGCAGAGCTGCGTCCCCTCTACATCCGGCCGCCCACGGCCAGGCCGCAGCCCCGTTGACTCGACCGCCCTGCTACTTGTCCCTCGGGAACGAGGCCGACACCGCTGTGATCGATACCTTCGAGCGAAAGTCGTTCTCGCGCCCATAGACGCCGTCGCAGGTCCGGGAGGTGCTTCGTGCGGGTCGCGTCGCTGTGTTGCGGGGGAGGGACACGGGCGTCGTCACCTACTGCGTGTTCCATCGTGTGGCGGGGGAGCTGCAGATCCAGACGCTGGCGGCAGCGCCGGCGCTGCGCCGCGCCGGGCTGGCCCGGGCGCTGCTCGTATGGCTCCTGGGCGCGGCAGCCCGAGACGGGCTGGAGTCGGCCGTTCTGGAAGTTCGCTCGAGCAATGAGCCGGCCCGTAACTTATACGAACAAATGGGGTTTCAAGAGTTGGCCACGACGTCGGTCGGGTCCTCAGAAGCTCACGAGACGGCCTTGATCCTGTCCCGATCGCTGCGCGAGCGCCGGCCCGAATGAGCCGACAACATGGTTGAATTCGGCCCGGACCGCTGATAGCGTCAACGCAATGGTCGATCGCCCCAGCGGCCACTCATTACAAGACACGTCGGCCCGTACCTCGTCACATTCCACCAACCAGTGTCTTCAATCCCCAAGGAGGTGCCGATGCCTCGGATCCAGGCGTCCTTGAAAGAGGAGCTTCTACGCGACAACGACGAGTTCCAGAAGTTGAACCAACAGCATCATGAATACGACGACCGACTGCTCGCGCTCACAGAGAAGTTGGTGCTGAATGACGAGGAACAGCGCGAGGAGTCCGAGTTGAAGAAGAAGAAGCTCCAGCTCAAGGACCGCATGGCGGCGATGGTCCGCGACGCGAGCCAGCACGCCGCGCATCCATAGTCGATCCGGCGCTCCGCCAGCCCGGCCCTCGTGGAGACGCTGATGCTGCGATGCGTCGGGCCGGGGGTCAAATGAGCCACCGCGGCTTCCGCGTGCGGATGCGGCGCGGAGCTGCAATCCTGCCCAGCCTGTTCACGACCGGGAACCTGTTCCTGGGATTCTGGGCGATCATCAAGGCAGTCCAGGGGCGCTACGAAGAGGCCGCCCCCTTGATCGCCTGGGCGATGGTCCTCGACGTCCTCGATGGCCTGATCGCGCGCATGACCGGGACGACGAGCGACTTCGGCGGCGAGCTCGACAGCTTGGCCGATGTGATCTCTTTCGGAGTTGCGCCGGCCATCCTCGCCTACCTGTGGGCTTTGTCCGCGATGCCTCGCGTGGGTTGGCTCGTGGCCTTCCTCTTCGTCATGTGCAGTGCGATGCGGCTGGCACGCTTCAACGTTCAGCGCCACGTGGCAGACAGCCGCTTCTTCATCGGCCTGCCGACTCCGGCGGCAGCGGGGCAGGTCGCTGCCGTCGTCTTCTTCATGCCGGAAGGGCTGAGTGACCGCTGGGCCGTCGCGATCGCCGCCGTGGCGCTAGCGGCTCTGGCACTGCTCATGGTCAGCACCTGGCGCTATCCGTCCCTCAAGGGTGTCGACGTGCGCCGGCGCCGCAGCTACCTGCACGTGCTCGGCATCGCGATGGTGTTCCTCTTGATCGCGTCCCACCCCGCCTGGGTACTGCTTGGCTTCGCGATGGCCTACACCGTTTCCGCGCCGCTCCTGTGGCTGTTCGGCTATCTGCGGCGCCGCAGCGAGCGCTCCCCAGCGACCGTCTCCGGCACTACGCCCTAGTGGCCCGTAACAGCGGATTAGTCTCGGAGCGGCCGACGGTAGCCGTCGGCGGTGTCGTGATCTACGACGGGGGGGTCGTGCTGGTCCGGCGGGCCAAGGCGCCGCTGCTGGGGGAGTGGTCGATCCCCGGCGGCAGCCTCGAGCTCGGCGAGACACTGGAGCAGGGGCTGCGCCGCGAGCTGCGCGAGGAGACCCGGCTCGAGGTGGAGCCACTGGAGTTGCTCGCTGTGCTGGATCGCATCGACCGCGAGGGACCGGCCGTCCGCTTCCACTACGTGATCGTCGACTACCTGTGCGAACGCCGGGGCGGCGAGCTGCGTGCCAGGTCGGATGCCAGCGAGGTCGCTCTCGTGAGGCCGAGTGATCTCGCTGCTTACCAGCTGACCACCGAAGCCGCCGAGGTGGTGCGCGACGGCTTCGCCCGGGCCCTCACCGCTGACCGGGTGCGATGAGCCTCTGGTGGGTGCGCCGCCCTCCGCCGTTTGCTCGTCCAGCGATACGGGCTTCTGACCAGCGAGCATGCATGGCGGGCGAGACTCGAGTGGAGCATTGTTCAGCGCGCGGCCATTCGAACAGGCACTTGCATGGCTCCGATCCTGGAAACGTGGTCGCTGGCACTGCGCGCCCGTTTACGACCTGAAGCCGTCGCGACCGGCAGTCCGGACTCTTCCAAGGAGGAGAACGTCAACCAGATTCCTCCTGGCGATGCTGAGGGCCGGGTATGCGGAGACACTCAACAGCCACTGGCGATCCTCCGAGACTCGGGCGAGGCGGACTCGTCCTTCTCTCCTTCGAGAAGGAAAAGGACCGCACCGTCAGCTTGCGCCCTGCCATTTGCAGTCGTCGATGGCAGTCGGCATGCCGCCACTGAAGCAGAGACCGGCGGCAGCCCTACGGCACCGCAGGGAGGTCCCCCAACGCCGGGGACCCCCATGCAATCAGCAACAGCTGGCCGTCCGTCGAGCGGCGGATGAACCACTCGCCCGTGGACTGGCGGTAGACGGCGATGTCGGCGATGAGGTCGCCATCGTAGTCCGCGGGGACAGGCGTGTCCTGGTGGGCCGGAGATCCCCACGCGATCAGCAACAGCTGGCCGTCCGTCGAGCGGCGGATGAACCACTCGCCCGTGGACTGGCGATAGATGGCGATGTCGATGATGCGGTCGCCGTCGTAGTCCGCGGGGGCAGCCGCGTCCTGGTGCGCCGGGGACCCCCACAGAAAAGTGAACGTCCCGCCCTGCCCCGTATAATTGACAAACCATTCGCCTGTCGTTGGGCGATAGATGGCAATGTCGGCGATGTCGGCGCCGTTGTAGTCTCCGGGGACAGGCACGTCCTGGGCGACCGAAGCCACCAGGGATCGACCCAATAGAGGGTTGCCGATTGAGCTGCGGATGATCCAAATCCAGTACCCAGACCGAAGGTCCGAGCCTTGGCGAGCGATGGCAATATCCGCTTTACCGTCGCCGTCGTAGTCCGCAGGAACAGGGCTGTCGTGATGGAACGCGGATCCCCATGCGACCCGCCAAAGCTCGCCGTCCGTCGAGCGGCGGATGTACCACTCGCCCGTGGACTGGCGATAGACGGTGACGTCGGTCAGCCCATCGCCATCAAAGCTGGGCTGGGGGGGGGGGGGGGGGGGGGGGGGGGGCGCGCCCGGTCCCGGCTCGGGATCCGTGACCATGAACAGCCCACTCCGCGTGCCTGCGTAGAGGGTGGGCCGGTTCGCCGCTGCTATCGCGAGGGCCAAGACGTCGAGATCGCCGAGCCCCTGATTGACGTTGCGCCACCTCGCGCCACCGTTGCTGCTCCCCCACACACCTTGGGCTGCGATGAGCTTGTTTGAAGAGTCCAGCAAGGCGGCAGCCGCGTACACCGTGCCCGGAGAGGTTGGATCGACTACCAACTCTCGCATCTCGAAAAACGATGCGCCGATGTTGGACGCGGCCCAGTTCCGGCCCCCGTCCACCGTCTTGAACACCCCTTTGTGCCTGGTCCCCAGGTACACGGTGTCCACGTTAAACGGGTCCGCGGCCAGGGAAGCGAGCTGGAAGTCGATCAGCCCCTGGCTTGCTTCGAACCAGAAGTCTCCGCCGGTCGTCGTCTTGTACACGCCGTCCAGAGTTGTCGCTGCGTAGAGCGTCTCGGAATCAAACGGATCGAGGTCAACGATGCCCGGACCTTTCGGGGTCGCTTTGCTCGTCCAACTGGCGCCGCCGTCCGTAGTCTTCGAGGTGCCCGCCCACAAGGTTCCGGGCGCGGTGGGATCGAAATTGAAGTTTGAACGAGGAGAGCTATGCCGGGGCGACCAGGTAGCACCACCGTTCGTTGTCTTGAACAAACCGACGAACCATGACGCACAGGGACAACTCGTTCCCAAATAGACCGTGTCGGGATCGAACGGATCGACCCCGAGTTCCCGAATTCCGGCTTCAGTGAACCCGTCGGCGATCCAGCTCCAGTTAGTTCCGCCGTCCACGCTCTTGAGGGGGCCGGCAGGCGTTCCGACGTAGAGCGTCGTCGGTGTCACGGGATCCACGGCGACCGCCGTCACGGCGAGCTTCGGAAGTCCAGTGTTGACCGGGCCCCACGACGACGCCGCGTTCGTGCTCTTGAAGACGCCCGCGTACGTCATGCCGGCATAGAGCGTAGCCGGATCTTGGGGATGGACGGCGAGCACTTCCACCGGGACAGCCCTCGCGGAGCCCATCCCGTTATTGACGGCCGTCCAAGAGCCACCCGAATCCGTGCTCTTGAAAACTCCGTCGAACTCAGCGGCCGCGTAGATCGTTGCCGGATCCGTGGGGTCAAAGACGATGTCGAAGATGCCAACGACCCGCGAACCGGCCGGGAACACAGGCACTAGCGGGAGCCCTGCGTTGACGGTGTTCCAGGTCATCCTGCCGTCGGTGCTCTTGGAGATGCCTTCTATTCTCGAGTACATCGTCGTGGGTGTGATCGGATCGATGAGGACGGGCCCGCGGGTGTTCGTGGTGCTAACAAGGGCCCAGGAGTTGCCGCCGTCCCTGCTCTTGAAGAAGCCGTCCTGCGAGGAAAACCAGGAAGAATAGATGGTGGTCGGCGTCAGCGGGTCGATTTCCACAATCGTGCCACCGCCGGGAAGGCCGAACCCGATCCCAATCCATGTCGCCGCGCCGTCGGTGCTCTTGAAGATTCCGTCGCCCGTATTGAGGTAGAGCGTGCTGGGCGTCAGCGGGTCGATGATCAGGGTTGATACCAGAAGACTCGTCAGGCCGTCGTTCGCCGCACTCCAGCTCTGGCCGGCGTCGGTGCTCTTGAAGACTCCACTTGCTCCGGCGAACCTGCTGGTGCCCGCGTAGACCGTAGTCGGGGTCGCGGGATCGATCTCCAGATCGGTTATTTTCTTCCTGGCCAGCCCCGACTGGACCCAGTTGGCCCTGCCGTCGACGCTCTTGAACAGGCCGAAGTACGTGGTTTGGCCTGCAGTGCGCTGCTCGGCAGCCACATACAGCGTGGTCGGCGTCACCGGGTCGACTGCGATCGCGGTGATCCGGGCGCCTTCCGACCCCGGGGCGAGCGTCCAGCTCCCGACCTCTGCGGTCGCGCCGCCCGGTATCGCCAACCAGGCGAGCAGCGCCAGTGGAGCCACGCCGGCTGAGATTCGTCGCCGGGCCTGACGCGCAGGAATGCTCGCGAGGAGACTCGGGCGCGAGGCGCCGGCCGGCCCGGGCCCCGTCTTATGGCGCTTCGCGCAGAAAGCGAGAAGCATGCACCCATTCTCCGAGCGGGACATCAGAGGGTCAAGTTGGCAAAGTGAGCTAGACGCGGTCATTCACCAAGAAGCGGCGGTCGCTGCTGGCGGTTCAGTAGGGTTGTGGTCAGCTAGAGGCTAGGGTTCAGCGGTCATTCGCAATGACCGCACAGACGCCGTCTTCGCAACCGACGGTAGCCGGCGCGCATCCCGGACTCGCCACGAGACAGCCGCTCGCGGCGAAGCCTTTGCAGCTCGTAAAGCGGACCCGGTTTTCTTGGACACGAAACTAGGGAGAGTTATCTTGTTCAAGGAGACTCGATCGATGAAGCAGGTCAGGCGCAAGAGGTCTGAGAGGAAGAAGGGAGTGGGCGAGACGGAGGGAGCCCGGAGGGCGACCGGAGTTTCGCCCACCGGCGGCGCGGTGGTGGGCGCCTTGGGTCCCGGGCAGCGTTGGAGCGTGGTGCGCAAGCGGGAGGTCGCACTGCGGCTGCTGCGCGGGGAGTCACTCGAAGCGCTGTCTCGTGAGCTGTCCGTGGAGATGCACCGGCTGCAGCGCTGGCGTGATCAAGCCATGGCCGGGATCGACGAGTCGCTGCGGGAGCGCAATGGCGACCCGCTGAAGGTGGAGCTGGACGCGGCGGTCAAGCGGGTGGGCGAGCTCAGCATGGAGAACGAGCTGTTGCGGAAGAAGATCGGGGCGGCCCGCCCTTTGGCCTTCGGGAGGTCGCGGCGATGAGTGCGGCGATCTCCCCTGCGACAGGCCGGGCCTACGGGGTGGAGCGGGTGTGCCGGGTGTGGAAGCTGGCCCGCTCGAGCTACTACTCCCAGCTCGGCGAGGCGGCTCCCGAGATGGTCTGCGCTGGCCGACGTGGTCCCAAGCCCAAGGTGTCTGACGAGGAGCTGTTGCGGCTGATCCGAGAGGACCTGGCGGCCTCGCCGTTCGTAGGAGAAGGACATCGCAAGGTCTGGGCGCGGCTCAAGGTGCTGCGCCAGGTGCGCGTGTCGCGCAAGCGGGTGCTGCGGATCATGCGTGAGCACCACCTGCTGTCGCCGCGTCGGGCACGCCAGGGCGAGGGGCTGCTCCACGAGGGGACGATCACAACCGATGCGCCCAACCTGATGTGGGGGACGGACGGGGCGAGAGTTCTCACGGCAAAGGACGGCTGGGGCTGGATCTTCGTCGGCGTCGAGCACTTCAACAGCGAGTGCGTCGGCTACCACGTGTGCAAGAAGGGGACGCGCTACGAGGCCCTCCAGCCCATCGCCATGGGGCTGACGCAGCTCTTCGGCTCGGTCGAGGCGGGTGTGGCTCGTGGCCTCGAGCTGCGCATGGACCACGGGACGCAGTACCTCTCGGACCACTTCCTCAACCAGCTGCGTTTCTGGGGCATCACGCCCAGCTTCGCCTTCGTCGAACAGCCGCAGACCAACGGAGTGGCCGAGCGTTTCATCCGGACTCTCAAGGAACAGATCATTCATGGCCGCGTCTTCCACACCCTCGAGGAGGTGCGCCAGGCCGTGGCTGCCTTCGTCAAGCGCTACAACCAGCAGTGGCGCGTCGAGAAGCTGGGATTCCTCACCCCGCGCGAGGCCCGCGACCAGCACGGCCAGGGGAAGGCCGCGTGAACCTCGAGGTCATCAAAGAGGGGCTACCCCAGGTATGGACTCACCCCGCCGCGTCGATCCTGGGGCATCCTCGTGCGTCGTTTTCGGGATCGTCTGCCAAACGAACCCGAGATCGTCAAACTGGTGTCCAAGAAACCGGGCGCGGTACAGGTACAGATGATCCGCTCTTGTCCTCGTGGTTTCGAGTCGGAGTCATCAACCGCGGCCCGCGAATCGAAGATGTGCGCGCGACATGCGGTCGGACAGTCCCGGAGCTCACACCGTCGGCTTATGGTGAGCCCTTCTACTCCCATCCGGGTGAGGACGACGAGTTTTCGATTCCCGCTAGCGGACCATCAGGCCAGCCATCGCTCTACTTGACTGTCGCTCACTGCGAGGTGAGTGCGGAGCAGCACGACAAGGCGGGACACAAGACGGATGGCGTATGGACTCGGTACATGCTCGGGCCAGCGAGAATGGGGAAGGGCTATGTTGCGCACGGAACGATGATCGACAACCAGCCCCGAGTTCAGTTCGCAATACGCCTTGAGTGTCCCGATCGGACGTTGGAAACTCAAATCACTCTCCGGCTTGAGGGGCGTGCGTGCCGACTCTCCGTTGACTCCTAACAGGTCAGATGGGGAAGGGTGCTGAGTCCGAGGCTCAGAAGTGCTGGCGACCCTGAAGTGTTGGAGTTCGAACCGGGTAGGGTTCAGCTTTGGCTCTCCCGTCTGCAAAGCCTGCGCCCCCTCGAGGCCGTGGCGTGACGCCCGAACCGCCATCTTCCCAGGGAGAATCTGACCGCGATCTCGCGCTTGAGAGGAGGGAACAACGGGTGGCTACAATGAAGCGGGAAGCAATGACGATCACGGCGCATGCGGACGTCGTCGGAAGCTTGCTTCGGCCCCCGGAGCTGCTGCAGGCGCGCGAGGGGCTCGCCGCCGGGCGGATCACGCCCCATGAGTTCAAGGCCATCGAAGACGCGGCCGTTGACGACGCCGTGGCGCTGCAGGAGGAGGTCGGTCTCCCAGTCGTCACGGACGGCGAGATGCGTCGTCTGTCCTTTCAGAGCGGGCTGCCGGAGGCGGTCGAGGGCTTCGGCGCTTACGACCTCGACGCCTTCCTGTGGGGGCAGTGGCGGGGTAGCGATGCCGTGGGCGACTGGAGCCTGAAGCGGCCCGGGGAGCTCGGAGCGGTGGAGAGACTCAAGCGCAAGCGCCACTTCGCCGCCGAGGAACTCACGTATCTCAGGGCGCGAACGTCCAGAACGGCCAAGATCACCTTGCCAAGCCCGGGGCTCTTCGCCAACTTCTGGTCGGAGAAGCGCTCCGTGGACGCCTACCCCACACTCGCAGGCTTCCTCGCCGACGTGGTCGATATCCTGCGCGATGAGGTGGCCGAGCTGATCCGACTCGGCGCTCGCTACATTCAGCTCGACGCACCGCACTACCCGTTGTTGCTGGATCCTCGGACTCGGATCTTCTACGAGAGTCAGGGCTGGTCTGTCGATCGCTGGCTCGATCAGGGAATCGAGCTGGACAATGCCGTGATGAGAGGGTTTCGCGGAGTCACCTTCGGCCTTCACCTCTGACGCGGGAATCAGGGCAGCCGGTGGCTGGCCCAAGGCGGCTACGACCAGATCGCGAGACGTCTCTTCCAGGGGGTTCTCGCCCAGCGGCTTCTTCTGGAGTACGACGACGAGCGATCAGGCTCGTTCGAGCCCCTGAAAGAAGTCGGCGAGGATAAAGCGGTCGTGCTGGGTCTCGTGACGACCAAGAGCGCCCGCCGCGAGACTGCCGAGGAGCTCACGAACCGCATCCACGAGGCCGGCCGCTTCCTGCCTCTGGAGCGCCTCGGGGTGAGTCCTCAATGCGGCTTCTCGACGTCGATCGTGGGCAATCGGATCAGCCCGGACGATCAGAGGCGAAAGCTCGGTTTGCTGGTGGAGGTGGCGAGGGAAATCTGGGGGTGAAACCAGGGAGCGTCGCGAGCCGACCTACCTACTGCAGAAAACAGAAGGGCCGCTTATGGTGGCCTTGCCCGATTTCGAAGAGTCGTAGGGATCAAGGCCAATGGACGAGTCTGGCACTCCGGAGTGCCGGAGTTCGAACCGAGCAGGGTTCGACTCTGGCTCTCTCGTCTAGATGGCCTCCGCCGCGTCGAGACCCGCGGCCTGACGGCCGAGGGGCGCGCCTAGACGTGGGTAGGCCGGCTGTAGGCGCGCAGAGGTTTCAGAAACTTCCTTGCGGTAGATACCCTCCTCGGGCTCACCGTGTGTGGGGTTGGCGGCGACAAGAACTAGCCCGACCTCGGGGCGGCTGGCCCCGAAAACGAAGCGCCTATCCCTGGCGAAGGCCGAAGGCTGTGGCCAGTAGCAAGCGGCGTTCGAGGGCGAGACCGAGACGGCAGCAAAGCGCTGAGGAGCTAGGAGCTCCGGGCCGCTCTCGGCAGCGGGCGGTCAAGCTGTTGTGGGGTGGGCCATCGCCCAGGAACTAACCTTGGGTTGATGGCTCCAACCGGGCTTTCGCTGCGCGTCTCATCCGCCATCCAAGTAGCAGGCTGGCAACGAGGACCGCTAGCCATCCCAGAACAATGTTGTTCGTCATGGTCCCACCGGCCGCCCGCATCATCATGAGATCGCGTTTGCCGGTTTCCCAGAAGGTCCATTCACTCGCCAGATCCGTCGCCAGCGCGCGATTGCCGGTCTGGAGCATAACGATGCCGTTTCCGGTTGCAGGGTTGATTCGAACGTCCGCGTTGATCGCTGGCTTGGCCCTGATTCCTGCGCCGCCGATGACAAACCCTCCACTCTCGTTTGGTGCTAGAAGAATCGGGCCCATGCCCCAGATGCTCATACCCATTACCGAGGCATGAGGTTCCTGCATCTTCTCAACGGTGTCCGGCTCTAGCTGTACCGCGCCCGGTTTCTTGGACACCAGTTTGACGATCTCGGGTTCGTTTGGCAGACGATCCCGAAAACGACGCACGAGGATGCCCCAGGATCGACGCGGCGGGGTGAGTCCATACCTGGGGTAGCCCCTCTTTGATGACCTCGAGGTTCACGCGGCCTTCCCCTGGCCGTGCTGGTCGCGGGCCTCGCGCGGGGTGAGGAATCCCAGCTTCTCGACGCGCCACTGCTGGTTGTAGCGCTTGACGAAGGCAGCCACGGCCTGGCGCACCTCCTCGAGGGTGTGGAAGACGCGGCCATGAATGATCTGTTCCTTGAGAGTCCGGATGAAACGCTCGGCCACTCCGTTGGTCTGCGGCTGTTCGACGAAGGCGAAGCTGGGCGTGATGCCCCAGAAACGCAGCTGGTTGAGGAAGTGGTCCGAGAGGTACTGCGTCCCGTGGTCCATGCGCAGCTCGAGGCCACGAGCCACACCCGCCTCGACCGAGCCGAAGAGCTGCGTCAGCCCCATGGCGATGGGCTGGAGGGCCTCGTAGCGCGTCCCCTTCTTGCACACGTGGTAACCGACGCACTCGCTGTTGAAGTGCTCGACGCCGACGAAGATCCAGCCCCAGCCGTCCTTTGCCGTGAGAACTCTCGCCCCGTCCGTCCCCCACATCAGGTTGGGCGCATCGGTTGTGATCGTCCCCTCGTGGAGCAGCCCCTCGCCCTGGCGTACCCGACGCGGCGACAGCAGGTGGTGCTCACGCATGATCCGCAGCACCCGCTTGCGCGACACGCGCACCTGGCGCAGCACCTTGAGCCGCGCCCAGACCTTGCGATGTCCTTCTCCTACGAACGGCGAGGCCGCCAGGTCCTCTCGGATCAGCCGCAACAGCTCCTCGTCAGACACCTTGGGCTTGGGACCACGTCGGCCAGCGCGGACCATCTCGGGAGCCGCCTCGCCGAGCTGGGAGTAGTAGCTCGAGCGGGCCAGCTTCCACACCCGGCACACCCGCTCCACCCCGTAGGCCCGGCCTGTCGCAGGGGAGATCGCCGCACTCATCGCCGCGACCTCCCGAAGGCCAAAGGGCGGGCCGCCCCGATCTTCTTCCGCAACAGCTCGTTCTCCATGCTGAGCTCGCCCACCCGCTTGACCGCCGCGTCCAGCTCCACCTTCAGCGGGTCGCCATTGCGCTCCCGCAGCGACTCGTCGATCCCGGCCATGGCTTGATCACGCCAGCGCTGCAGCCGGTGCATCTCCACGGACAGCTCACGAGACAGCGCTTCGAGTGACTCCCCGCGCAGCAGCCGCAGTGCGACCTCCCGCTTGCGCACCACGCTCCAACGCTGCCCGGGACCCAAGGCGCCCACCACCGCGCCGCCGGTGGGCGAAACTCCGGCCGCCCTCCGGGCTCCCTCCGTCTCGCCCACTCCCTTCTTCCTCTCAGACCTCTTGCGCCTGACCTGCTTCATCGATCGAGTCTCCTTGAACAAGATGACTTTCCCTAGTTTCGTGTCCAAGAAAACCGGGTCCGCTTTATGTCCGGCTCTAGCACTCCACGACCAGCCGGCTCTCCATCGGGACCTGGAAGGTTCGCCAACAGGAAACGAACCATGTCGGATGCGCTGGTATAGATCGAGGAGGCTCCGGTATTGGTCCAGCGCTGGCGGACAGATGGAGTGCCGTCGAGCTGATAAGACTCGGCCAGATTGCGATGACGTGCGGGGTCGATGTTGTAGGTCGTGTGGCTCATACGCAACGGGTCGAACACCTCGCGTTGCATGTAGGCTTCGAACACTTCCCCCGTTACTTCTTCGATCAGTAGTTGAAGGATCGTGTAACCGCCTCCCGAGTATTCAAACTGGGTGCCGGGCTCTATTCCCACTTCAACGGTGTGGTCTTCTTCTGGTGAGGAAGAATACGGTTGGCGCAACGAGGCTTCGAGCGTTTGCACGGGGGTGCCGGGAGCGAACCCGGCGTAGCCCAATCCATCCGTCAGGCCGGCCGTATGGCTCAACAACCTACGAACGGGCACGCCGTTGTTGTCGAATTGACTCCCCGGTAGCTGCCAGAGATATGGTCAAGTCTTGTGTATGGGGACCTGATCAGGCGGCTTCTTTTCTGACGCCGTCGACGAAGCTGACTCCGCCAATGACGTCGGTGATCAATCGGTAGCCGTTCAAGGCCCTCCAGTTTCTTTGCGCTGCGAGCGCGAGCTTGAAGACCATCGTCAAGCAAGCGACGCGACTCCCGGCGCCCTTCGTCTTCTTCGTCCGTAGCCGAACCGTGGCGAACGTAGATTCGATCGGGTTCGTCGTCCGGATGTGAATCCAATGCTCTGCCGGGAAGTCGTAGAAAGCCAGGAGGGCTTCCCGATCCTTCTCGAGGCACGACGCTGCAGCTGGATACTTCGGGCGGTACGTCGCAAGGAAGAGGTCGAAGGCGCGTTCCGCACTCGCTCGCGTATCCGCCATCCAGATGTCGTGGAGCATCGACTTGGCTTTCGCCTGGATCGACTTCGGCATCTTGTTCAGCACGTTGCCTGTCTTGTGGAACCAGCACCGTTGATCCCGCGTCGTTGGGTAGACCTTCTGCAGGGCCTTCCAGAAACCCAGGGCACCATCGCCAACTGCAAGTTGAGGAGCCAGAGTCAGGCCGCGCGCACACAGCCCCAAGAGGAGCTCCCGCCAGGACTGCTCACTTTCTCGATAGCCGTCGGCGACCGCAATCAGCTCCTTCTTTCCCTCTGCCGTCGCTCCCATCAGCACGAGAATGCACTGCCTCGAGTTCCCGGGGTCCTCGAGGCGGACATTGAAGTACACCCCGTCCGCCCACACATAGGCGTAACCCTTCCCGGCCAGCGAGCGCTTGTCCCAAGACTCGTACTCTTCCGTCCATGTCGACTTGAGGCGCGTGATCGTCGTCGCGGAAAGCCCGGGCGCATCCGGACCCAGGAGCGCTTGCAGGGCCTCGTGAAAGTCGCCGCTGCTCACGCCCTTCAGGTACAACCACGGGAGCAGTTCCCCCAGGGCCTTCGTTCGCCGAAGGTACGGCGGCAAGATCGACGAGGTGAACTTCTCCCTCTCACCTTCCAGACGTCGATCCCGGACGCGAGGCTGCTTCACCTTCACAGCGCCCAGCGGTGTTTGGAGATGGCGCTCAGGCAGGTGCCCGTTTCTCACAACCTGCTGTCGGCCGCAGTCGTCTCGCAAGGTCTCTCGAGACACCAGGTAGGAGGCAACCTCCTCCTCAATCGCCCGCGTCAAAAGCTGCTGCGCACCGCACCGAAGGATCTCTGTCAGAACGTCCCTCGATGATTCCGATGGAAACTCCACGACTTTGCTCGTACTCTCGCTCATGGTGGCGTACTCCTTGCCTCGGCAAGGGCTTTGTGGGTGTCAGTGGATGACAACACCCAGGGTACGCCGCCTTCTTCAGACCCTCACACACGACTTTCGGTTATATCTCTAGCTGCCATCGGGTCAAGTAGTTCGAAACAGGCTCGTCCAGATCGAGCTCGCCTTCTTCAAGAAGGGTCATGACACCCCAGGCGGTAACCCACTTGCTCAGTGAGGCGCCCTGAAACAGGGAGTCTGAATCTACGGGGTCACCGATGGAGAATGCGAATTCGTCAAACACCTGCCCATCTTCGATTAGTACGAATGCGATATTGCCGCGGGATTTTCCGTTGATGGAATTGACCGTCACCTGCATGAACTCGCGCGGGTCGTTTTTCGCGGCGACGGAATCACGAAACCAACCGTTTGCCGTACCGTTTAGTACCAAGACAGCCCACAACGCCAACCCGGCAACCGTTGTCGTTAGCCACATCAGGAGCTTCATCATTGAGGCAAGCCCCCTGGCACAAAACACCGACTGCATCTTTGTTCCTAAAGGATAGGAAGTCCAGCGCACTGCTTGGGCTGGTCGCGCCTGAGCCCGACGACGAAGTGTCCGGCCACGTAGGTGAGCGAGTTCGAGCCGTTCAGATAGGCGCTAGACCACCCTGATCGGGTCTGACGGTGTAGTCCCGAAATCTGTTGAAAGTTGAGTGGCGGCCTCTCCGGCCCGATGGGATCATCGGGCTGGATCAAAAGAGGAGAAAGCCGCCATGAAGAAAGCTATCAGCAGACGAGCCATCCCCCAAGAGGTTGTTGGTCAATTAGCGTCGCCGCTGGCTGAACTGATGCGTCAGACGCTACTCGAGACTGTGATCGCGAGCGGAACGATCCAGGCGATCGAGATGCTGCGTGCTCAGCAGGAGGTGCTGTGCGGGCCACGCTACAAGCAGAACGCGGATCGCAAAGCTCATCGCCACGGAACGACGGTCGGATCGCTGGTTATGGGCGGACGTCGGGTGACGCTGCCGCGCCCTCGGGTTCGGTCGGTCGACGGCCGCGAGCTCGAGCTGCCGGCGTGGACGGAATGGTCTCGTGAGGATCCACTGAAGCAACGGGCCCTCGAGCAGATGATCCTTGGCGTGTCGACACGAGGCTACTCGGGTTCGTTAGAGAAGCTTCCGGTCGAAGTCCCGGAACGGGGCAAGAGCCGGAGTGCCGTCAGCCGGCGTTTCCTCGAAGGAACACGGCGACACCTGGTGAAGCTGCAGCGTCGCGATCTGTCAAGACTGGAATTGGCGGTGCTGATGATCGACGGAATTCACTTTGAGGATCACGTCGTTCTGGTGGCGCTCGGCTTCGAAAACGACGGGAAGAAGCAGGTCTTGGGCCTGTGGGAAGGGACGACCGAGAACGCTCGGGCCTGTAAAGCCCTGCTCGAGAATCTCGCCTCACGCGGTCTGCAGACGAACCGCAGCTTGCTCATCGTCCTTGACGGAGCGAAGGCTCTACACAAGGCTTGCAGGGACGTCTTCGGAGGCCGTGCCTTCATCCAGCGCTGCCAGGAGCACAAGAAGCGGAACGTTGCCGACCACTTGCCGGAGTCGATGCGACCTGGTGTGCGACGGGCGATGAGTCAAGCCTACGAGTGTCGCGACGCTAAGCGGGCAAAGCGGCTCCTCGAGGCTCTCGCCACCCGTCTCGAGTCCGAGCATCCTGGCGCTGCCGCCTCCCTGCGCGAGGGCCTCGACCAGACGCTCACTGTCATCGAGCTCGAACTCCCCGAACGGCTCCAGCTGTCGCTGCGAACAACGAATCCGATCGACAACCTCGTTGGCAGCGTCCGCAGAGTCTCGCGAGATATGGTCAAGTCTTGTGTATGGGGACCTGATCAGGCGGCTTCTTTTCTGACGCCGTCGACGAAGCTGACTCCGCCAATGACGTCGGTGATCAATCGGTAGCCGTTCAAGGCCCTCCAGTTTCTTTGCGCTGCGAGCGCGAGCTTGAAGACCATCGTCAAGCAAGCGACGCGACTCCCGGCGCCCTTCGTCTTCTTCGTCCGTAGCCGAACCGTGGCGAACGTAGATTCGATCGGGTTCGTCGTCCGGATGTGAATCCAATGCTCTGCCGGGAAGTCGTAGAAAGCCAGGAGGGCTTCCCGATCCTTCTCGAGGCACGACGCTGCAGCTGGATACTTCGGGCGGTACGTCGCAAGGAAGAGGTCGAAGGCGCGTTCCGCACTCGCTCGCGTATCCGCCATCCAGATGTCGTGGAGCATCGACTTGGCTTTCGCCTGGATCGACTTCGGCATCTTGTTCAGCACGTTGCCTGTCTTGTGGAACCAGCACCGTTGATCCCGCGTCGTTGGGTAGACCTTCTGCAGGGCCTTCCAGAAACCCAGGGCACCATCGCCAACTGCAAGTTGAGGAGCCAGAGTCAGGCCGCGCGCACACAGCCCCAAGAGGAGCTCCCGCCAGGACTGCTCACTTTCTCGATAGCCGTCGGCGACCGCAATCAGCTCCTTCTTTCCCTCTGCCGTCGCTCCCATCAGCACGAGAATGCACTGCCTCGAGTTCCCGGGGTCCTCGAGGCGGACATTGAAGTACACCCCGTCCGCCCACACATAGGCGTAACCCTTCCCGGCCAGCGAGCGCTTGTCCCAAGACTCGTACTCTTCCGTCCATGTCGACTTGAGGCGCGTGATCGTCGTCGCGGAAAGCCCGGGCGCATCCGGACCCAGGAGCGCTTGCAGGGCCTCGTGAAAGTCGCCGCTGCTCACGCCCTTCAGGTACAACCACGGGAGCAGTTCCCCCAGGGCCTTCGTTCGCCGAAGGTACGGCGGCAAGATCGACGAGGTGAACTTCTCCCTCTCACCTTCCAGACGTCGATCCCGGACGCGAGGCTGCTTCACCTTCACAGCGCCCAGCGGTGTTTGGAGATGGCGCTCAGGCAGGTGCCCGTTTCTCACAACCTGCTGTCGGCCGCAGTCGTCTCGCAAGGTCTCTCGAGACACCAGGTAGGAGGCAACCTCCTCCTCAATCGCCCGCGTCAAAAGCTGCTGCGCACCGCACCGAAGGATCTCTGTCAGAACGTCCCTCGATGATTCCGATGGAAACTCCACGACTTTGCTCGTACTCTCGCTCATGGTGGCGTACTCCTTGCCTCGGCAAGGGCTTTGTGGGTGTCAGTGGATGACAACACCCAGGGTACGCCGCCTTCTTCAGACCCTCACACACGACTTTCGGTTATATCTCGAGTCTCGCGGCGCGTGAAGCGCTGGCGCGGAGGTCGCATGATTCTCCGCTGGTGTGGCGCCGCCGTGTTGGATGCCGAGCAGCGCTTCCGGCGTATCAGAGGCTACCGAGAGATGCCCAAACTGATCGCTGCCCTCAGAGCACGAGACGCAGCACTTGACGAGAAGGAGAACGCCGCTTAGGACGTGAACTGCCGCCGCTCAGTTTCAACAAGCGACGGGACATCACCGGTCTGACTTCAACGAACAAGACGCGGGTGGAGACCCCGTGGTCCGTCCGGCTTGGCGACCCTGGCGGGATTCGAACCCGCGATCTTCACCTTGAAAGGGTGACGTGCTAACCGCTGCACTACAGGGTCGAGGGCCGACGGCGCGCATGGTAGCACGCAGCCTGGCCGGGACCCGAGGAGTCAGGCGGCCTTGTGTTCGGGTTGGTACTGCTTCTTCGCGGCGGCGACTGCGGGGCGCAGCTTCGGCTCGGGGCGGTCGGTGGAGCGCACTACCCAAAACACCAGCCCGCTCCCCATCAGCAACAGGGTCGCGGCGATTGTCTGCACTAGAAGGCTCATTTCGCTCATCTCTATGTTCAAGAGATTAGACGAAAGCCCAGTCGCACAAGGTCCATGTTTTCGCTAAATATTCGCCTTTTGAGATGCAAAAGAAAGTGACTTACTTTCAGCGAGTTACAGAGGAATTTGGCGCGCTAGGGACGGGGTTTGGGTTGGGCTGGGCGCATTTCGACCCGGCTCAGATGGGCGCCATCGCGGGTCTCGAGAAGGTCGACTAGCGCGCTGGCGACGTCCTCGGCTTGCAGCATCCAATCCGCCCCGGCTCTGTCGCGGTAGCCGAACTCCGTCTGGACGGAGCCGGGCGCGATCGTCGTCACCTTGACGCCCTTTTGCCGCACCTCGAGCATCAGGCACGCGGCGAAGTGATCGAGCGCTGCCTTGCTCGCACAATAGGGTCCGAGTCCGGCGATGGGGTTCTTGCCCGCCAACGACGAGACCATGAAGACGTGCCCACCGCCGTCGAGCAACTGGGGGAGCGCGGCGCGAGTCAGCCTGAAGACACCACTGAGGTTCGTGCCGATCACGCGGTCCCACTCCTCGTCGTTCGTGTCCGCGATCGGTGACCCGCTCGACACGCCGGCGTTGTTGACGAGGATCGAGAGCCGACCGTGAGGGCGAGCGGCGGCAACGGCCTGCTCCGCAGTCGACGGATCGCAGAGATCACCCGCGAACGTGTTGGGGGTGCCGCCTCCACCGCGGATCTCTTCCGCTACGGCCTGAAGTTTCCCGTTGTCGCGGGCGACCAGCGTCACCGCCGCCCCTTGACGGGCGAGCGCGATTGCGATCTCCCGCCCGATTCCTCGAGAAGCCCCGGTGACGAGTGCGGCGGCGCCAGCTATCTGCATGGCTCCGAGTATAGCGATCGTCACCGGCAGGGTCGGAGCGTGGAGACGCGACCGGTACAATGGCGTCGGAGGCGAGTTGGACTACAAGGACTACTACAAGATTCTCGGCGTCTCGAAAGGGGCCAGCGACAAGGAGATCAAAGCCGCCTATCGGCGCCTCGCCCGCAAGTTCCATCCCGACATGAACAAAGGGGCCCCCAAGGCCGAGGCGCGCTTCAAAGAGATCAACGAGGCCCATGCCGTCCTCTCCGATTCGGAGAAGCGCAACCGCTACGATCAGATGGGTTCCAACTGGAAGGCCTACGAACGCGGCGGCGCCGGTGGCTGGCCGTCGGGAAGCCGCGTACGGGTCAATGTTCAGGGCTTCGGCAATTCCGACATGGGCGGCTTTTCCGACTTCTTCCGCACCTTCTTCGGCGGCGGCGTCCCCGGTGGCGTTCCAGACATGGGCGGGATGGGAGGGATCGGTGGCATGGGAGGCATGGCAGGTGGCAACCCGTTCGCCCAGGCCGCGCAGCAGGCCCCTCCAGCCACCGAGTACTCGCTGGAGATCACGCTCGAGGAAGCCGTCAAGGGTGGTACGCGCCTCATCCAGATCGACGATCGTCGGGTCGAGGTCAAGATACCGGCGAGCATCAAGGAGGGGCAGCGGATCCGCATGGCCGGTGGGAGCGGTCTGGATTCGGATATCTATCTGCGCGTGAAGTTCGCGTCGCACCCGGTCTTCGAACGCAGTGGAGAGAACCTCGAGGTCGAAGTCGACGTTCCCCTTTCGACACCAGTGCTGGGAGGGGATGTTGCGGTTCCTACACTGGACGGCCACGTCGATATGAAAATCCCGGCCGGGACGCCGACGGGCCGACTCTTCCGGCTTCGCGGCCACGGCTTGTCGCGTGGCGACGGTGCCCGGGGAGACCTTCTCGTCGCCTTGAGTGTTCTATTGCCGGAGAAGGTGGGGTCCGAGGAACGCAGTCTCTTCGAGAAGCTCAAGCAACTCGGGTTCTGAGCCGGGCCCCGAGATCATCATGCCAGAGCCGATCTTCACTCTCGCCAATCAACTCACGCTCCTGCGGATGGCGATGGTGCCGCTGCTGGTCGTGCTGGTTCTGGGCGGCGAGCATCGATGGGCGTTCTTCGTGTTCCTGGCGGCTGGGCTGACCGATCTTCTCGACGGCTGGGTCGCGCGTCTGTCTCACCAGCAGACACGACTCGGTGCGATGCTGGATCCAGTCGCCGACAAGCTGCTGGTCGGCTCGATGTTCGTGGTGCTGACGTGGGGATCTGAAGGCTTCGTGACGATACCCACCTGGGTCACCGTAACGATCCTTTCGAGGGATGGGATCCTGCTGATTGCGGTCGTCGTCATCAATCTGGCGGTCGGCCGGCGACTCTTCTATCCGACGGCCCTCGGAAAGCTGACGACGTTCGCTCAGCTGATCACGGCCGGTCTCGTCCTGCTGGCGAGCGCCTACCGTGTGACACTCCCGGGGCTCGAGGCGGCTTTTGTCGTGGCCGTCGCCATAACGCTTGGCTCGGCGGTCCACTACGTGTATCTCGGCTCAGGCCGAGGGCTGGGTACCCCGGAGCCGCCTGGTGATTGAAGGCGCCGACATCGCCTGCCCGTCCTGCGGGGAGACGATCGCCATCAGCATCGATACCGCGGCCGGTCGCCATCAGCGTTACACGGAAGACTGCAGCGTCTGCTGTCGACCACTGGTCGTCAAGGTGACGTGCGAGCCAGGGCTCGTCGAGGCAGTCGACGTCGATGCTGAGTGAACCCGGTCGATCGAGCGGTCAACCTGGGCCGTCCCTCGCGGTGCTAGCCTCCGTGGCCGAGGCCGCTCCGCCTCGGTAGCGATCCATCCACTCCTTGCCATACTCGCGCTCGGCGAGGAGGAGGTTGTGCATTTTGCACATCAAACGGATGTTGCCCGGCCGGTGGTCGCCACCTTTTCCAAAAGGGCGATCGTGATGGTGGAACTCCAGTAGTCGACGAGCTTCACAGCGCCTCCCCTTGGCGTCCACGAATGTGCAGCGACCACCGTCCCGTTCGTGCACTGCCCGGCGGACCGGCGCCGGAATGTAGCGGGTTGAAGCAGAGGTGCTCGTTGCAGCAAGGGTTTTGCGTGGCTTCTTGGCTTTCCCGAAGCGCCTCGCCTCGAGCCGTTCCAGTCTCTCGGTGACGGCCTGCTCGATAACCGCGGCCAGGTCGCTGCTCGGCGCGAGCGCCTGGAGTCGTTCCAGCTTCTCGCGCAGTTCGGCGCTTGCCGTGAACTGGACCTTGTAGCGCTCGGGAGCCAGCGGCTTCACTTCGGCCGGCCGGACAGGCGGCACCAGCGGGGCCCTGACTCCGTCCGGACGGAGTTGATCCTGGACTCGCGCTCCTCGGACTCCGTCCGGACGGAGTTCGATCACTGGGCGTACGGGCAGCTTCCTGATGGTTGGGCGGACATCCGGCCGTGGCTGAAGCTCGGCCACTAGCCTCTCAATCTCCCGCTTCGACCGGTGAGTCGCTCGTTTCAGCAGCGCGTCCCGGTTCTTCGGAGTGAGATGGGGCGCGAGCCTCTCGATCCCGCTCAGGTGCAGCCGGCCGTCGGCCAGCATGTCCAGGAGCATCGGATGGCGGCGGGCGGCGCGAGCCGCTGCGATACGGAAGTACGCCTCCGCCTCGGAGAGATGGAGGACCTCCATGCAGTAGGCGTGCATGGACGGCGCGGCCTCGCGAGCGTAGAGCCGTCTCTTGTCGACCTCGGCGATGTGGGCGATCAGATCGGCTTCGATGCGGCGTGAGTTGTGAATAAAGCGGACCCGGTTTTCTTGGACACGAAACTAGGGAAAGTCATCTTGTTCAAGGAGACTCGATCGATGAAGCAGGTCAGGCGCAAGAGGTCTGAGAGGAAGAAGGGGGTGGGCGAGACGGAGGGAGCCCGGAGGGCGACCGGAGTTTCGCCCACCGGCGGCGCGGTGGTGGGCGCCTTGGGTCCCGGGCAGCGTTGGAGCGTGGCGCGCAAGCGGGAGGTCGCACTGCGGCTGCTGCGCGGGGAGTCACTCGAAGCGCTGTCTCGTGAGCTGTCCGTGGAGATGCACCGGCTGCAGCGCTGGCGTGATCAAGCCATGGCCGGGATCGACGAGTCGCTGCGGGAGCGCAATGGCGACCCGCTGAAGGTGGAGCTGGACGCGGCGGTCAAGCGGGTGGGCGAGCTCAGCATGGAGAACGAGCTGTTGCGGAAGAAGATCAGGGCGGCCCGCCCCTTGGCCTTCGGGAGGTCGCGGCGATGAGTGCGGCGATCTCCCCTGCGACAGGCCGGGCCTACGGGGTGGAGCGGGTGTGCCGGGTGTGGAAGCTGGCCCGCTCGAGCTACTACTCCCAGCTCGGCGAGGCGGCTCCCGAGATGGTCCGCGCTGGCCGACGTGGTCCCAAGCCCAAGGTGTCTGACGAGAAGCTGTTGCGGCTGATCCGAGAGGACCTGGCGGCCTCGCCGTTCGTAGGAGAAGGACATCGCAAGGTCTGGGCGCGGCTCAAGGTGCTGCGCCAGGTGCGCGTGTCGCGCAAGCGGGTGCTGCGGATCATGCGTGAGCACCACCTGCTGTCGCCGCGTCGGGTACGCCAGGGCGAGGGGCTGCTCCACGAGGGGACGATCACAACCGATGCGCCCAACCTGATGTGGGGGACGGACGGGGCGAGAGTTCTCACGGCAAAGGACGGCTGGGGCTGGATCTTCGTCGGCGTCGAGCACTTCAACAGCGAGTGCGTCGGCTACCACGTGTGCAAGAAGGGGACGCGCTACGAGGCCCTCCAGCCCATCGCCATGGGGCTGACGCAGCTCTTCGGCTCGGTCGAGGCGGGTGTGGCTCGTGGCCTCGAGCTGCGCATGGACCACGGGACGCAGTACCTCTCGGACCACTTCCTCAACCAGCTGCGTTTCTGGGGCATCACGCCCAGCTTCGCCTTCGTCGAACAGCCGCAGACCAACGGAGTGGCCGAGCGTTTCATCCGGACTCTCAAGGAACAGATCATTCATGGCCGCGTCTTCCACACCCTCGAGGAGGTGCGCCAGGCCGTGGCTGCCTTCGTCAAGCGCTACAACCAGCAGTGGCGCGTCGAGAAGCTGGGATTCCTCACCCCGCGCGAGGCCCGCGACCAGCACGGCCAGGGGAAGGCCGCGTGAACCTCGAGGTCATCAAAGAGGGGCTACCCCAGGTATGGACTCACCCCGCCGCGTCGATCCTGGGGCATCCTCGTGCGTCGTTTTCGGGATCGTCTGCCAAACGAACCCGAGATCGTCAAACTGGTGTCCAAGAAACCGGGCGCGGTACAGCGTGAGTTGTGAACGAGATCGGACAGCCGGTGCAGCAACGCGTCGTCCGAGAGTGTCGTGAGTGTCTGTTTGTTGATCACCTATTCAATATAGGAAGGGCTTCGACGGCGGCTGCACTTCGCGTGTCCTGAACGAACGTCGCCGAAGAGACTTTTCTCGCGATGGCAGATAATCGAATGCAGCAGCGAAAACGGAGAGGGCGGTCAGGGGCGATTCGAGTCGGCGCAGTGCGTCTTCGCGGGTCGGCGCTGAAAAGCTGTCAAGTGGAAAGTGAAGAAAGCCAGTCTTTTCAAAAGAAGAGGTGCAGACAACAGACGAGGGGCTGGCGGATCCTTCGGCCCGTGCAGGACTGACCCGGCCTCAGGATGGCGGTTCTTTCACTCGAGTGACCGCGACAAGTTGCCTATCCGCTGGCGCGGGCTGTGGTCGCTGTGGGCGCGACACTGACGACAGGCCGGTCGCGTCCAAGGACCAGTGGGAAACCGCCGGCCCTACGCGTGGTTTTCCACGGGTCCGGCGGCGTCCACGGCCCAAAGCGCTCCTCGTGCCGACGAGGAGCCATCTCACCTCGCTGGCTCCATCGAGTCGCATCGCGGACTGAACTCGCTCGGGATGACGAGGGGATGAGCATCTTCTGCGGCCGAAGACGAGGGGCTGGCGGATCCTTCGGCCCGTGCAGGACTGACCCGGCCTCAGGATGACGGTTCTTTCGCTCCAGTGACCGCGACAAGTCACCTACCCGCTGGCGCGGGCTGTGGTCGCTGTGGGCGCGACACGACGACAGGCCGGTCGCGTCCAAGGATCGGTGGGAAACCGTCGGCCCTACACGTCGTTTTCCACGGGTCCGGCGGCGTCCACGGCCCAAAGCGCTCCTCGTGCCGACGGGGAGCCATCTAACCCGCTGGCTCCCTCGACTCGCGTCGTGGACTGAACTCGCTCGGGATGACGAGGGGATGAGCATCTTCTGCGGCCGAAGACGAGGGGAGGGGCTGGCGGATCCTTCGGCCCGGGCAAGACTGACCCGGCCTCAGGATGACGTAGTGCCGAGCTTCCTCTTGAAATAGCTCAGCGTCTGGCCGAGCCCGTCGTCGAGGGCCACCTTCGGTTCCCAGCCGAGCAGGCTGCGCGCTCTCGAGATGTCGGGCTGGCGCACCTTCGGATCGTCGACGGGAAGGGGCCGCTCGATGATGCGGCTCTTCGAGCCGGTCAGCTCGATGATCTGCTCGGCGAGTTGGCGGATCGTCATCTCGTTCGGGTTGCCGATGTTGACGGGATCGGTGATCTCGGACGTGAGCAGCCGATACAGCCCGTCGACGAGGTCGGAGACGAAGCAGAGGCTGCGTGTCTGCGATCCGTCGCCGAAGACGGTGACGTCCTCTCCCCGCAGCGCCTGCGACATGAACGCGGGAATCGCCCGGCCATCGTCGACGCGCATGCGCGGACCGTACGTGTTGAAGATCCTCACGATGCGAGTCTCGACGCTGTGGAAGCGGTGGTACGCCATCGTCATCGCTTCGGAGAAGCGCTTGGCCTCGTCATACACGCCCCGCGGGCCCACCGGGTTCACGTTGCCCCAGTAGTCCTCGGCCTGCGGATGCACGAGCGGGTCTCCATACACTTCCGAAGTGGAGGCGAGCAGCAGTCGCGCCCCCTTGGCCTTGGCCAGGCCGAGCGCGTTGTGGGTGCCCAGGCTCCCGACCTTCAGCGTCTGGATCGGAACCTTCAAGTAGTCGATGGGGGAGGCCGGGCTCGCGAAGTGAAGGATGTAGTCGAGCGGTCCTTCGAGGGTGATGTAGTTCGTGACGTCGTGTTGAACGAAGATGAAATCGCGGCCGGTCAGGTGCTCGATGTTGGCGATGTCGCCCGTGAGCAGGTTGTCCATTCCGACGACGGACACGTCTCGCTCGAGGAGGTACTCGCACAGGTGGGAGCCGAGAAAGCCGGCGGCGCCGGTGACGAGGGCTTTCAAATCAGTACGCGTGCTTCTGGCCGAAGCCGCGGAAGAGCGTGAGGATCAGGATCTTGATGTCGAGGAGCACGGACCAGTTTTCGATGTAGTAGAGATCGTACTCGATGCGTTTTTCGATCGACGTGTTGCCGCGCCACCCGTTGACCTGCGCCCATCCGGTGATCCCGCTCTTGACGCGGTGCCGGATCATGTACTGCGGGATCCGCTCGCGGAACTTCTCGACGAAGGAGGGTCGCTCCGGTCTGGGTCCTATGAGGCTCATGTCGCCCTTCAGGACGTTGAGGATCTGCGGGATCTCGTCCAGATTGAAGCGCCGCAGCCAGACCCCGATCGGCGTGCGCCGCGGATCGTCCGAGGTCGCGAAGACGGGTCCCGTCTCCTTTTCAGCCTCGTCGATCATGGTGCGGAACTTGTAGATCTCGAAAGTCTTTCCCTCCAGCGTCATCCGTTCCTGACGAAGCAGTATCGGTCCCTTGCCGCCCTTCCACCGGATCAGCAGGCAGATGATCGGGAGCACGGGAATCACGACGAGGCCGACGAGCGCAGTCGCCGCGAGGGCGAGATCCATTACTCGTTTGATCATGCTGTTGAAGCCGCGCAGCGGCACGTCGTTCAGGTTGATGATCGGGATTCCGTCGAGGTCTTCCAGGGTCGCCTGGATCGTGGCGTACTGAAGCAGGTCCGGGACGACCTTGATGTCGACGCATTCGTTCCGGAGGCTTTTGATCAGTCGCAGCATCTCGCTGTGCTTCTCGAGGGGGAGCGCGATGTAGAGCTGGTCCACGCGCTCTCGACTCGCCACCTCCTGGATGTCGTTCAGAGCGCTGAGCCGGGGGAGGCCGTCGATCTCCTGCCGTTCGTCGGTATCGCCGACGAAGCCGATGATCCGGTAGCCCAGCTCGGCGTGGGAGAGGATGTTCGCGGCCACGGTGCGCCCGAGCTCGCCCGTGCCGGCGACCAGCACCCGCTTGACGTTGTAGCCCGCTGCCCACATACGCTCGAGATAAGCGCGCAGGGTCCAGCGGCCGAGGTTCAAGGCGACGACGTTCAGCAGAGCGAACAGCGCAAAGACGCCCTGGCTGTACTCCCACTGGGGTGCCACTTCGGGTTGGTATCGGTAGTAGACGCGCACGTACAGGGTTGCGCCCAACGTGAGCGCTGTGCCGATCAGGACGCTGAAGAGAATCCCGAAAAAGTCGTCGATTCGACTGCGGCCGCGTCTCAGCTGGTAGAGGCCGTGAAAATAGAGCACCACCGGCCAGAGGATCACGATGACCGGGAGCAACAGGACGTACCGCCACAGCTCCGGCACGCCCTTGGTGACTGGCAGTACGACGGCCACCGTCTCTGAGTAGAAGCGCAGGTAGTAGGCGCTCACCCAGGCGACGGCGGTCACAGTCAGGTCTGTGGCGATGAAGCCGGCGACGAGCAGGCGGGTGTTCACTTCGAGAGTTCCCGTTCCCGGCGGTCGCCGCGTGCTGCCTCGGACTCGGCCAGCGCCGTCTCCACGAAGCTGCCGAAGCGGCTCTCGAACACCGCTCGGCTGTGTGCCTCAGCCCACTCGCGGAGCCTCTCGTCCCCGAATCGCACCCTGTCGGAGGAGTCTACGGCAGCCCGCAACGCCGCGGGAGTCGCATCCCGGAAGACCACTCCCGTCTCGCCCTCGACGACGGTCTCGGGCGCGCCGCCCTCTCCAAATACGATCGACGGCCGCGCACAGGCCGCAGCCTCCAGCGGGACGATCCCGAAATCCTCGACCGCCGCGTTCACCACGACTCGGGAGCCCCGATACAGGCGCCGCAGCTCGACGTCGTCGACGGCCCCGAGGAACGTCGCTTCGCCGGGTGCCAACTTCCTCAGGCGTTCCTCGTCTGGCCCTGAGCCGACGACGAGTAGGCGCCTGCCGGTGCCTCGGTAGGCCTCCAGGATCAGATCGATTCGCTTGTACGGGGCCAGCGCCGAAACGACGAGATCGTAGTCGCGACCCGCAGTCGGATCCGGCGTGAAGAAGTCGGTGTCGGCTGGCGGCGGTATCACGTCCGCCTCGCGCCCGTAGTAGCGCTCGATCCGCCCGGCGACGTAGGCGCTGTTGGCGACAAAGCGGCTCACCCGATGAGCCGTGGCGGCGTCCCAGCGGCGCAGCCAGCGAGCGACGCCGGGGATCAGCGAGGACGCGGGCCAGCTCACGCGACCCGGCCCGAAGTAGTCGTCGTAGCGATCCCAAACGTAGCGCATCGGCGTGTGGCAATAGCAGAGGTGCAACGCCCCGGGTCGGACCCGGACGCTCTTGACGGCGCAGTGCGAGCTGGAGATCACGAGGTCGAAGCCCGACACGTCGATGCTGCGCGTCGCAGCGGGGAAGAGCGGCAGGTAGTGACGGTACAGCCGCGCTACACCTGGGAGTCTCTGCACGAAGGTCGTCCGGATGTCTCGGGCTTCGAGTTCGGGTGCGACGGAGCCCGGTAGGTGGAGCAGCGTGAAAATGGGTGCGTCGGGGAACAACCGGGCGAGCGACAGCAGGACCTTTTCGCCGCCGCGCATGCCCGTCAGCCAGTCGTGAACGAGCGCGATCCGGCGTCCTTGGGCCGACGTTTGCGTCAGTGGGTTGCTCGCTTCTGGCCGTCCCCCGGCCCGGCCTCGATGACACTCATGTACGTCTCGTGGATCGCCCGTACGGAGCGCTCCCAGCTGAACGAGGCGGCTCGCTCGTAGCCCCGCTCGATGAGGCGGCTCCGCAGCTCGTCGTCGGCCAGGAGTCTTCGAATCGCGGCGGCGATGTCTTCGACGCTGTAGGGGTCGACGAGCAGCGCCGCGTCGCCGACCACCTCGGGCAGCGAGGACAGGCGCGAGGTCACGACCGGCGTCCCGCACGCCATCGCCTCCAGGGGCGGCAGGCCGAAGCCCTCGTAGAGGGACGGGAACGCGAAGACCGACGCCATCCGATACAGCGCCGAGAGCGTGCGGTCGGGAACGAAGCCGAAGAAGCGGACGTCCTGGCGCACGCCGGCCGCTTCGACACACCGCCGCAGCGACGTGTACTGGTTGATCTCGTCTCCGATGATCAACAGCGTCAGATCGTCCAAGCCGCCCGCTCGCTTGAGACTCCCGAACGCGTCGATCAGACGCTCCAGGTTCTTGTGGGGCTTGATGTTTCCGGCGTAGAGCACGAAACGGCTGCCGATCTGATAGCGCTCCTTCACCCGACGTCGCTCCTCCTCTCCCGGATCTTCGAAAACACTCGGGTCGATTGCATTGGGGATCACGGATATGCGCTCCGGATCGGCTTCGGGGAAGAACTGGATGATGTCGTGGCGCGAGGCATCGGAGACGGTGAGGACCCGGGCGCTCTTCCGGACGGCTCGCCCGATCATGAAGTGCGCGTAGCGGCTCGCGAAGCGGTTGGGGAGGTACTGGGGAAACAAGAGGTGGATGCAGTCGTGGATCGTGACGACGGTCGGGACCAGCCCGATGACCGGGGCGACGTAGTGGGGTGAATGGAGCAGATCCACGCCCAATCGCCGCATCTGGAGAGGGATCGTGAGCTGCTCCCGCACGGTGTAGCCGCGTGACCCGTCGACGACGGGCTCGAAGTTCTCAGCGAGGTCGCGGAGCGTCGAGGCGTCTGTCTGGTCGCACAGCAGGAAATAGGTCGTCTCGCGGTCGATCCGGGCCAGATGCCGGACGAGGTTCCGCACGTAAGTGCCGATGCCGTAGTCGCGCCATTTGCGTGCGTCGATCGCGATCTTCATGTGTCGTCTGAGCGCCTGAGCCGCTGTCCCCGTGGTTCGTTGCGTCGACTCCGATCAACTGCCGAGAGATGGACCTCACCCGGTGAAATCGCTCCATGGAGATGCGGTCAAGCTACCACGGGCGTTTGAAATCGACCAAGGAGTGGTGAACCCGCTCGAGTGTCAACGGCAGCCACAGAGGCACAGAGACACAGAGAACTCGTCTTTTCGAGCTGGAATGGTCGTCAACGGAGAGGGGCTGGCGGATCCTTCAGTCGCGTCCTCAGCTGAACTCCCTCAGGATGACGTTGGTCTGCAGGGGGGAGGGGAGCCACGGGCTTCAGCGCCTGGCTGAATCTCTTCGCAGCCAGATCTCGCGCCGATCGGCGCTCGGCGCCGGGGCCCAGACTCCCGAACCAGCTGAGCGCCGCGGTGCTCGCGAGGTACTTTCGCAGCAGCAGCGTCTCGGCGCGACCCCGGTGCTTGTCGTAGTAAAGAACGTGGCTACGCTCGTAGGCCAGACGGGATGAGGCCGCTGCGGCCCGGGCGCTCATCCCGGCCTGGTGGACGACCCGCGTGGCCGGAGTGAAGAGCAGCCACCACCCCTCGCGGCGCAGTCGGAGTCCCAGGTCGGCGTCTTCTTCGTACAGGAAGAAGCGCTCGTCGAAGCCATCGACGGCGTTGAGAGCCTTCCGGCGCGCCAGCAGACACGCGCCCGACAGCCAATCCGGCGACCATTCCTTCGAGCAGAGCCGCTCGACCTCGTCGACGACGTCCGCACGCCCGAGCCGCAAGCCACGCACGAGCCGACGCTGCTCGGCTTCTTTCCACAAGCTCAGGTCGCTGCCGAAGGAGAGCTCGATCAAGCCGCCGGGCCGGCGGATCTGTGGGCCGATGGCTCCCATGGTCGGATCCGATTCCATGCGGCTCACGAGCAGCGGAAGCGTGCCCGGTTCCAATTGGGCGTCGCTGTTCAGGAACAGCACGTAGGGCGCTTCCCCAGCCCGGTAGCCCTGGTTCGCGGCTCGAGCGAAGCCCACGTTGGTCTCGTTCCGGATGACCTTGACCTTGGGCTTCCGCTCTTGCACCGCATCCGCCGAGCCGTCGGAGCTGGCGTTGTCGACGATACGGAGCTCGAACTCCAGATCGGCGTGGCGCCGGACCGAGTCGACGCAACGCACCAGGGCGTCCTTCGTCTCGTACGACACGACCACGACGGTGACCCGGTTCATCCAGCCGCCCGCGCCAGAGCGGTGCGCGTCGCCTCCGCGGCGCGGCCCCAGCTGAAGCGACCCGCAACGGCGCGGCCGGCTGCGATGCTTCTTTCCCGAAGAGCCTCGTCCTCGAGGACGCGCTGGAGAGCGCTGGCGATGGCCACGGGGCTCGCCGGGTCGACCAGGAACGCCGCCTCGCCGAACAGCTCGCTGACCGATGGCCGGTCGCCCGCCACGACCGGCACGCCGCGTGTCATCGCTTCGAGGACCGGCAGTCCAAAGCCCTCGTAGTCGGAGAGGTAGGCCACGACGTCGGCCGCCGCGTAGTAGGTCGTCAGCTGTTCCTCGGACACGAAGCCCATCATGCGGACGTTGTTCTCCAGGCCGAGTCGCCGGAGCATCGCCTGGAAGTCAATCGGCGGCTGGGTGCGATTTTCTCCGATCACCGCGAGCGTGGTCTCCGGCCTCGACCGCCGCACGCATGATATCGCCGCCAGCAGCTCGGGGAGTCGGCGGCGATTGAAGATCGCGCCGACGCTGACGACGAGCGGGCCGGCGACGCCGATGGCGCGCTTTGCCGCCGCGCGGCTCGGGGCCGGAACCGGCACTTCGTCGGCCCCGTGCGGGATCTGGACGATCCGTCCCCGGGCCTCCGGATGCCAGCTCAGCAGCTCTCGCTCCGAGAAAGCGGAGACGACCAGGATCTGGCGCGAGACGCGCACGCTCCAGGCGACAAGTAATCGGCGTCGCAGCGCCTCGATGGGAGCGAAGTCGTGAGGCGCCGAGCGGAACGACAGATCGTGCACGGTCGTCACGCGAGGCAGCTCGATTCGCAGCGGGCACCAGTACGCCGGCGCGAAGAAGACGTCGAGACGTTCGCGCCCGGCGGCCGGAGCCAGGCGAAGCTCCTGCCACGCCAGACCGCGCATCGACTCGCCGGGCAGCGCGCGGATTTCGACGCGCGGATCATCGATCTCCAACGCCGGTGCCTCGCCTTTCACGAAGAGCAGCAGCCGGTCGTCCACCCCGCCCGGCCAATGGGTCAGGAGATTGCGCACGTAGCGACCCGTCCCGGTGGGCCGCCCCTGCAACTCCCGGGCGTCGATGCCGATTCTGAGGGACTCTCGAGCTGGGTTTTCGCTGGAGCGCCCGCTCAAACGCCGAGCACCTTCCGGTAGCTTTCGAGTGTCGCGCGGGCGGCGAGGTCCCAGTCGTAGCGTCTGCTGACCTCGAGGCCCCGAAGCCGCATCTGCTCGCGCCGTTCGGGCTCGGCCATGAGGACGCCGATGCCCTGGGCGATCGAGGCCGGCTGAAGCGGGTCGACCAGGATGGCTGCGCCGTCCGCCACCTCCTCGAGGGCGGAGCCGCGAGAGCAGACGACGGGAAGTCCAGCGGCCATCGCCTCGGCCACGGGGAGTCCGAAGCCCTCCTCCAGGGAGGGCAGGACGAGCCCAAGCGAAGCGGCCATCAATGCCCGGATCTCTTTCTTGGCGAGGTAGCCCACCGCGCGAATGTGGGGTCCGCCTGCCAATCCGCCCTTGGCCCAGTGGGAGCCGGGCCCGACGAGCACGAGCGGAGGGCACCGACTTCGCGTGGGAGCCAGTCCGAGGTAGGCCATCGCCAGGCTGACGAGATTCTTGCGCTTCTCCTCGCTACCCACGAACAGCAGGGCGCCACGGGGCAGCCTCCGTCGTTTCAGGATCTCGTCTACCTCGCGCTCGTCGATGGGCTCGCGATAGATCGGATCGACCCCATTGGGGATCACCGCGATCTTCTCGTCGGGCACGTCGAGCAGCAGCCGCGCCTCCTTGGCCGTGTGTTGAGAGACACAGATGACCCGGTCAGCTCGCGCAACGTGCTGCCGGACGAGCGGCGCGTAATCCCTCCGGACCTCCGCACTCGTCATGTCGGGCTGCTTCAGAAAGAAGAGGTCGTGGATCGTCACGATCAGCTTTGCGCGCTTGGCGGGCACGCACAGCGGGTGGGGCGAGTGGACGAGGTCGAGCCTGGCCCCGACCAATCGATCGAGACCAGGCCCCCCCAGCCGGTTCCAGGCGAAATTCAGCAGCCGCACGGGAAGGCGACGGTCGCGCAGAGTGACATTGGGAGGCCACTTGCGCTCGGGGTACCGCTCGCTCCAGGAGGACGAGAAGTAGTAGAAGCGGTCGTCGGGCGCCAGTCCCGGAAGCCGCTCAGCCAACGCGAGGACGTACGACCCGACTCCGGTGGGCCTGCTCAGTGACGGACGCAGGTCGAGCCCGTAGTTCATCGACTCTCGATGATACAGCAGGGTCCGGGTCCGGTCGCTTTCGGCGGGCTATGCTAGATTCTCGCTCTTTCTCTGGAGAATCTCTTTTGAAGATTGGAGTCGTCGGGACGGGCTACGTCGGTCTCGTCGTGGGCGCCTGTCTCGCCGAGAATGGCAACGAGGTCACCTGCGTCGACAACGACGCGGGCAAGGTCGACGCTTTGAATGCCGGCCGGATCCCGATCTACGAGCCGGGCCTGCTCGAGCTGGTGCCCCGCAACGTCACGGAGGAACGGCTCTCATTCACGACCGACCTCGTGGTAGCCGTCGACGGCAGCGAGGTGCTGTTCATCGCCGTAGGCACGCCGCAGGGAGAGGATGGCTCGGCGGATCTGCGTCACGTCCTTTCCGTCGCGGCGGCCATCGGTGATGCGATGAAGAGCGCCAAAGGAATCGTCATCAAGTCCACCGTGCCCGTCGGGACCGCCGCGCGGGTCCGCTCGACCGTGGCCGAGCGGACCGAGCAGCCCTTCTGGGTGGCATCGAATCCGGAGTTCCTCAAGGAAGGCGCGGCCGTGGACGACTTTCTCAAACCCGATCGCGTCGTGATCGGGTGCGAGGAACCCGAGGCCGAGCGGGTCATGCGCTCGCTTTACGAGCCGTTCCTGCGAACCGGGCACCCGCTGCTCGTGATGAGCCACGCCTCGGCGGAGCTGACCAAGTACGCGGCCAACGCGATGCTCGCGACACGCATCTCTTTCATGAACGAGATCGCGAACCTGTGTACCGCCCTGGGGGCGGACGTGCGAGACGTCCGCATGGGCGTCGGAACCGACACCCGGATCGGCCCTTCCTTCCTTTTTCCGGGGCTCGGCTACGGAGGCTCCTGCTTTCCCAAGGACGTGAAGGCGCTGCGCCGCATGGGCGAGGAATCGGGCGTACCACTCAACGTCGTGCGGGCCGTCGACGAGACGAACGCAAGCCAGAAGACGATCCTCGTGCCACGCATGGAGAAGAAGCTGGGTGGGCTGAAAGACAAGGTGATCGCTATCTGGGGCCTGGCGTTCAAGCCCCGCACCGACGACATGCGCGAGGCGCCGGCACTGGCCGTGATCGATGCGCTCCTGGAGCGTGGGGCAGCGGTGCGCGTCTACGATCCGGAGGCGATGGAGGTGGCGCGAGAGATGATCGGCGATCGGGCGACGCTTTGCGAGAAGAGCTACGAGGCGATCCGCGGCGCCGACGCCCTCGTCGTCGTCACCGAGTGGAACGAGTTCCGCGAGCCGGACTTCGACAGGATGCTCGACTTGATGCGCCGTCCCGCGCTCTTCGATGGCCGCAACATATACAATCCCAAGCAGTTGAAAGATCTCGGCTTCGAGTACGAAGGCATCGGTCATTCGTGAGCCGGGGGCGTCCCACTCCCATACCGGACCCCCTGCTCAGCGTGTGCATGCCGGTGTTCAACGAGCGGCAGACGGTCGAGGAGATGGTCGAGCGGGTGCTGGCCGTCGCTCTCCGCATCGAGCTCGTCGTCGTCGACGACCGCTCGACGGACGGTAGCTGGGAGATCCTGACGCGGCTCCAGGAGCAGCACGGCTTCAAGCTGCTCCGCCAGGACAAGAACCGAGGCAAGGGGGCCGCGGTGCGCCGGGCGATTCCCGAGACCACGGGCGACGTGGTCGTGATTCAAGACGCGGACCTCGAGTACAGCCCCGAGGAGTACCCGGAGCTCCTGGATCTGATCATCCGGGGCAAAGCGGATGCCGTGTTCGGCAGCCGTTTCATCGGCAGACATCGCTGCTTTCTGTTCACCCACTACCTGGCGAACCTGTTTTTGAACCTGATTGCAAACGTCCTTTACAACACGACGCTCACCGACATGGAGACGTGCTTCAAGGCGATCCGTGCGGATGTTCTGAAGTCGTTCCCGCTCCGCAGCAACCGCTTCGGCATCGAGCCCGAGATGACGGCCAAGCTGTTCAAGGCCGGGGCGCGGGTCTACGAGGTTCCCATCACGTACGAGGGACGGGACTACTCCGAAGGAAAGAAGATCACCTGGAAGGACGGCTTCCCCGCGCTCTGGACGCTGATCAAGTACCGCTTCGTCGACTGACCCGTACCACGGCCGATGAACGGCAGCCACAGAGGCACGGAGACACGGAGAACGGCTGGCTCCGATCCCTCGATATCCTGATCGTGGTTCGAGCTCGGGACGAAGAGCCGTCGACTGACCCGTTCGTCCCCGCATTCGTCATCCTGAACGAGATGCTCTTTGAAACGGGAGTGAAGGAGCCAGCGAGGTGAGATGACTCCTCTGGTCTCGAGTGAAGAGGCGCATACGGATTCTTCGCTCCAGGCGGAGACGAGCGGTCTCTCAGAATGACGTAGCCTTGGCCGTTCTCCGTGTCTCCGTGCCTCTGTCGCTGTCGTAGGTCGGGGTCTGTTCGTTTGGCCCAGGCCGAAGAGCGCTCGTATACTGGCGGCTTCCATGGCCGTTAAGCCCCTGTCTCACAAGGAGATGACTTGAGTCCCACCCCGTCGCGTGTGCCTCGCTCGCTGCGCGGTTCCGTCTCGGGATTCCGGACCTACTCGCGCCTTTTCTCCTACACGCGCCCGTATCGCGGCCGGTTGTTCACGGCCTGGGTCGCGACGGCGGTTTTTGCGGCGGCGGGCGCGCTGCTCGCCTACACGGTGAAACCGATCTTCGACGAGGTCCTGATCCAGGGACTGAACACGACTCGGGTGGCGCTGACGATTCTGGTTCTCTACGCCGTCAAGGGGTTTGGAAGCTACCTGGCCAGCACGCTCATCGCCTCGGTCGGGCAACGCGCCGTGACAGACCTGCGGAACCAGCTCTACGACCACATCCTCGGCCAGTCGTTCACGTTCTTCAAGAAGCACAGCACCGGTTCGTTGATGAGCCACATCACGACGGACGTCGAGCGACTCCAGCATGCGGTGGCGGACGTCGCCGGCGACCTGCTCAAGGAGGGACTGAGCGTGGTCGCTCTGGCGGTGATCCTGCTCGTCCACGACTGGCGCCTCGCGCTCTTCACACTGTTCATCATGCCGCTCGCCTTCGCTCCCCTCGTCAGGCTCGGGCGGCGCCTACGGGCCTCGAGCGACACGTCGCTGCGGCGCTGGCGCGATATCTCGGAGATTCTCCAAGAGACGATCTCGGGCTTCCGCATCGTGAAGGCCTTCGCGATGGAGCCGTTCGAGATCCAGCGCTTCCAGCGCGCGGCATCCAGGCTGCTCCACGTCAACCTGCGCATCGCGCGCACCAACGCGATCCTGCCACCCTTGATGGAGGCCGTCGGCGGCCTGGCGATCGTCGCAACGCTCATCTATGGCAGCTCCCAGATCCAGCTCGGCCGCCTGACCACCGGAGAGTTCGTCTCCTTCCTCTCTGCGCTTTTTCTCATGTACACGCCGATCAAGCGGCTCTCCCGCGTCAACGCGAACCTTCAGGGTGCGCTCGCGGCGAGCAGCCGCGTCTTCGAGGTGCTGGACACCCACCAGGAGGTCACTGACGGCGCTACCGCCCGTGATCTGCCACCGATGAGTTCGCAGATCGCTTTCGAGGGGGTGGGCTTCCGCTACCCGGATGGCTCCCAGCACGTGTTGAGGGATGTCAGCCTGGTGGCGCGGCGCGGCGAAGTCGTGGCGATCGTAGGCCCTAGCGGCGCGGGCAAGACGACGCTGCTCAACCTGCTGCCCCGTTTCTACGACGTGAGCGAGGGGCTCGTGAGAATCGACGGTGTCGACGTTCGCGACGCGACCTTGAAGAGCCTGCGCGATCAAATCGGGCTGGTGACGCAGGAGATCGTGCTCTTCAACGACACGGTCGGTGCCAACATCGCTTACGGCATGGAGGAGGTCGACCTGGCTCGCGTCGAGACGGCGGCGCGCGCCGCGTTCGCTCACGACTTCATCCTGGATCTGCCGAGACGCTACGACACGGTGATCGGCGAGTTGGGCAATCGGCTCTCGGGCGGTCAACGTCAGCGCATCGCCATCGCCCGAGCGCTGCTCAAGGACCCGCCGATCCTGATTCTCGACGAAGCCACCTCGGCGCTCGACGCCGAATCCGAGCGGCAGGTTCAGGCGGCGCTCGCCAACCTCATCAAGGGCCGCACCACGCTGGTGGTGGCCCATCGTCTCTCGACCGTCCGTGCCGCCGACAGAATCGTGGTTCTGGAAAACGGTGAGGTGCGCGAGGTCGGGACCCACGAGGAGCTGCTGAGGAGCCCGATGGGGCTCTACGGCCGCCTCTACGGCCGCCTCCACGGCGCACAGTTCGCGGCGCAGGACGCAGCGGTTTGACGCGCCCGCGCTCGCAGCCGGCATGACGCGCTCGATGACCGGCTTCGGCTCGGCGGCCGGCGAGTACGCCGAACTGCACGTCAACGTCACCGCGCGCAGCGTCAATCATCGCTATCTGGACATGAGCATTCATCTACCGCGTCGCCTCCAGCCTCTCGAGGCGGACGTCAAGAAGCTCGTCAGGAGCCGGTTGGCTCGCGGCAGGGTAGAGGTGTTCGTTCGAGCCGAGCTCACCGATCCCACCGAGGTGACCGTGCGACCCGTGCCGGCCGTGATTTCCGCCCTGGTCGTGGCGCTGCGCGACGCCAAGCGCGAGCACGCGCTCGACGGCGACGTCGCGGTGTCCGACATCGCCCGTTTCCCCGGGGCTTTCGTGGTCAGCGAGCCGCTCGAGACGATGGACGACGAGCAGGCCAGCCGCGTAATGCAGGTGACTACCGAAGCCGTCGATGCCCTCGCCAGGATGCGCGAGGCCGAAGGGGCTCGCCTGGAGGAGGAGTTGCGGGCCGCCGTCGGCGTGATTGAGGCGAGCGGCCAAGAGCTCGCGAAGCTGAGCGATGCCGAGCGCGACCAGCGCCGGGAGGGGTTGCTGGAAAAGGCGGGCAGCCTCCTCGGGGATCTGGGGCTCGAAGATGCACGCCTGTACCAGGAGCTGGCGCGCCTCGTTGAAAAGCACGACGTCAACGAGGAGCTGGCGCGTCTTCGCAGCCACGTGGCGCAGTGTCGGGACTCGCTCGGAGGGGAAAAGCCCCTCGGCAAGACCCTCGACTTTCTGGCGCAGGAGCTGAACCGAGAGGCCAACACGATCGGAAGCAAAGCGGCATCCGCGCAGCTGATCACTGCCGTCGTCCAGCTCAAGAGCGAGATTGAACGTTTCCGCGAGCAGGTGCAGAACATTGAGTAGCGGACCTCACCTGATCGTGATCTCGGCGCCCTCGGGCACGGGCAAGTCGACGATTCTGGCTCGCGTGCTGGAGCGCGTCGAGGGGATTCGCTTCGCGGTCTCGCACGCGACACGCCCGCCGCGCCGGGGTGAGAGCGACGGCGTCGACTATCACTTCGTCTCTCGGGACGAGTTCGAGGCGCTGATCGAGCGAGATGCGTTTCTCGAGTGGGCCGACGTCCACGGCGATCTGAAGGGCACGTCCAAGGCCGAGGTGGATCGGGCGCGCGCCGACGGGACTGACCTCTTGCTCGACCTGGACGTACAGGGGGCGAGCCTCGTCAAGAAGCAGATGCCCGACTGCGTGCAGGTCTTCATCCTGCCGCCGTCCTTCGCAGAGCTGGAGCGGCGACTGCGCGGCCGGGCGCAGGATCCCGAGCAGGCGATCCGTCGGCGCCTGGCCCGGGCCGAGGCCGAGATGCGCCACCTGGAGAGCTACGACTACGCGGTCGTCAACGATGACATGGAGCGGGCGGTGGACACCGTCGTCGGCATCATCCGGGCCGCTCGCGCCCGCTTGAGATGCGTCGAACCTCGAACTCGTGAGATACTGAAAAGCTTCACCGATTTCGGTTCCAGCAAGGAGTGAGATGACTCATCTGATTCTTCCCAAGGACGTGGACAGCAAGTTCCGCTTCATCACGGTGGCCGCGCAGCGTGCCAAGCAGCTCCAGAACGGGGCCAAGCCCCGAGTCGACACGCGCAGCCACAAGTCGACCAGCATCGCGATGGAGGAGGTTCTCGTGGACGCCATCTCCTGGGAAGTCCTCGACAAGGAGGCCGCCCGCGAGGCGGAGGCGGCGAAGGCGGCGGCCGAGCTCGAGGCACTAGAGGTCGGCGTCTAGGCGTGTCCTTTCAGCGTGTCGCGCCCCAAACGGGCCGGTGGTCGTGCCGTAGCCGACCCCCGGGAGCTGGCGTGACGCTGGGCGAATAGAATTGGAAGGGCGCTAGTGTCCTGTCCCAGAGATTTGTCGGCATTCGAGCGCCGATGCATCCCGCCTGGCTGCGTCGCTCGTCGGTCAAATACTCCCGGTATTCTCCCTCCTCGGCTCCTTGCCATCCGGGCGCCTCGACGCTGTCGGTGCGCAACAACTTCTGGGACAGCACACTAGCAGTCCGTGGTTAAAGCCCTTCCGAGGCGGCGATGGAGGGCGACGGAGCTGAGTGGCGGGCATTGTGCGAGAGCTGTTCGTGGTTGGTAGGAGCCGTTGTGATGGCCGTCAGGCGGTTCCAGAGGTGAAGGAGCTGTGCCAGAAGGTCATGGAGCCGGCCCTGCAGGCCCCTCGGCGTCCCGACTCCGACGATCTGGCGCATCAGCAGCCCGAGATTGAAGGCACCGCTGTGGACCAGCACCCGTTTGAGGATGTTCTCGTGACCGCGAAGGTGCGTGCGTCTCATGCGGCCGGTTCGGTAGAGATGAGCGAAGGGTCGCTCCACCCGTTCTCCTCGGAGGCGGTGCAGACGCTGACCTCGTGCCCCGCCGCTTCGCCGACGGTTCGCGTACACCAGGCCACGGCTCTCGGTGTCGCCCCGCCATCGCCGACGACCACGGTCGGGTTCGGATATGTACGCACGCAGCCCCGCAGCGTCCAACTCCTGGAGAACCGCAGTGGAGTGGTAACCCTTGTCGCCAACCACTTCCTGCAGGCCTCCGGGATGGCAAGCACGGGTCCGCTTCTGAACGCGCTCGATCTGAGTCTCGGCGTCCTTGAGCGTCTTGCCCAGCGTGCTCGTGTCGCCCTGGTTCGCGCCCTGGACCGTCACCGACACGATCGCCCCCGTCGTCAGGTCCACGGCCTGCTCGGTTTTGTGGGCCAGATGGGTACGACCATCCTTCATTTTGGCGATCTTCGCGTCCGGATCCGCCGGACTCTTCCATTCCTCGTTCGAGCCTTTCTTCTTGCGCCGCCGATCCAGCCGCGCCAGCGCTTGCCGAGAGGGCGTGCGAATGCCAGACGCCTTCGCCAGACGCTTCAAGAACTCCTGGTAGGTCTCTCCGGTATCCCGACGCACGATGCTCCGCATCGCCGCGTTCGCTTCCAGCGTCGTCGCGTCGATCGCAATCGTCTTTCCGCTCAGAAGACCCGTCTGCGCCAGGCGCTCTTGGATCCAGGTGAACACGTCACGGTGGGTTTCCAAGTCGATCAGCCGCCGGGTCCGCGAGATCGTCGAATGTTCCGGGGCCCGCTCCTCCAACCCAAGCCCCAGGAAGCTCCGCACCCCAAGCGAGTCCGCTGCACGCCACGCCATCCCACGCTCGGAGTCCAGGCCCTCGAAGTACCCCACCAGCAAGAGCCGAAAGTAGCGTCCAGGGGCCAGGCTCGGACGCCCCAGAACCGCCGCATAGAACCGGCGGCATCGCGATTCCACGAATCTGTCGAAGCCCTCGGACTCCAGCGCTCTATTCAAACGCGAATAGAAAGGATGCCCAGGGCTCCGCGGCAGATCGCTCGTCGGCACCCACAACGCCTCTTGACGTTTCTTATGTTTGCCCATCGCCATGCACGAACACTAAGACATGCACTTGTCACGTAAGGCCCGCTCAAAGGGCACTTTCACCACGGACTGCTAGCCCTCCGCAATGCCGACTGTCGTTCTCGGGGTCACGGGCTGTATCGGCGCATACAAGGCCTGCGAAGTCCTTCGCGAGTTGCGGCGGCGCGAGGTCGATGTGCACGTCGTGATGACCGAGAGCGCGACGCGCTTCGTCTCGGCCATGACGTTCGAGGCGCTCTCTCAACACGCCGTCTTTGCAGATCAGTTCGCACTCGGAGGCGACGGGGACATCCGTCACATCAGCCTTGCGGACGACGCTGATCTGCTGCTGGTCGCCCCGGCGACCGCGAACATTCTCGGCAAGTTCGCGCGCGGCATCGCCGACGACGCCCTTTCGACGCTCTACACGGCGACCAAGGCGCCGGTGTTGGTGGCGCCGGCCATGAACGTGAACATGTTCGAGCATCCCGCGGTGGTGGAGAACCTGGAGACGCTTCGCGCCCGGGGCGTCGGAATCGTGGAGCCGGGCTCCGGCTACCTCGCCTGCGGCTGGCTGGGCAAGGGCCGGCTGGCCGAGGTAGAGGAGATTGTCGAGGCCGCGATGCGCGCCCTGCGCCCCCGGCGAGACCTCGAAGGCCGTCGCGTCCTGGTGAGCGCAGGGCCGACGATCGAGGACATCGATCCGGTCCGCTACATTTCGAATCGCTCTTCAGGGCGCATGGGCTACGCGATCGCCGCCGCGGCCGAGGCCCGTGGCGCCGAGGTCACTCTCGTCAGCGGTCCCGTCGAGCTGCCGCCCCCAGCGGGCGTCACTGTCGTCGCCGTGCGCTCCGCAAAGGAGATGTCGGCGGCCGTGAAGCTGCACGCCGACCAGGCCGATGTCGTCGTCATGGCCGCCGCGGTGGCCGACTACCGGCCGGCCAGGCTCGCGCCCGAGAAGCTCAAGAAGCAGGAAGGCTCGATGACGCTCGATCTCGAGCGGACCGAGGACGTCCTGGCGAGTCTCGGTCGGCGAGCCGGGCGCACCCTGGTGGGATTCGCCGCGGAGACCGAGAAGCTTCGCGATTACGCGCGCCGCAAGCTGGAGAAGAAGGGGCTCGACCTGATCGTCGCCAACGACGTCTCCCGGCAGGACGCGGGCTTCGGCAGCGATCGGAACGCCGCGCTGATCATTGACGCCAGCGGCGCCGAAACGGACGTGCCTCTGGTCAGCAAACGCGAGCTGGCGGAGTGCATCTGGGATCGGGTCGTCGAGCTCCGCGCGGCGCGTCCGCAGCCCATCGAAGCTTGAGCGCCGAGGAGCGGAACGGGATTGCGGCCCAGCTCCGCTCCCACGTGCGATACCTCGCCCGTCTGACGTCGCTCGGTCCCGCTGTCCGCGCGGCCAGCCCGCAGACGCCCGTGGGCGAAGGCGCTGCTGCGGACAGCCTCGAAGCGACGGGAAACCTCGAGCAGCTACGGGCCCATATCGGAGACTGCCAACGCTGCAAGCTGGCGAGCGGGCGCACCAGGATCGTGTTCGGCCAGGGCGACCCGAAGGCTCGACTCATGTTCGTGGGCGAGGCTCCCGGCCACGAAGAGGACGTGCAGGGTCTCGCTTTCGTGGGCCGCGCCGGCCAGCTGCTCACGAAGATCATCGAGGCGATCGACCTCACGAGGGACGACGTGTTCATCGCCAACGTCCTGAAGTGTCGGCCCCCGAAGAACCGCAACCCCGAGCCGGACGAGATCGGCAGCTGTCAGCCGTTTCTCGAGCGGCAGATCCAGCTGATCCGCCCCGTCGTTCTCGTCGGCCTCGGCAAGTTCGCCGGGCAGTGGCTGCTCAAGACGGCCGAGCCGATCTCCCGGATCCGCGGCCGACTCGGCGACTACGACGGCATCCACGTGATGCCGACGTATCACCCGGCCTACCTGTTGCGGAATCCTTCAGCCAAGAAGGACGTCTGGGAAGACATGAAGATCGTGCGGGACGTGCTGCGCGAGGCCTAGCCGACGATCGGATAGGCCACAGAGGCACAGAGCCACGGAGCACGCACAGAGAACGGCAGGCTCCGATCGCTCGCCATCCCGATCGAGCACCAACTCTGGCCGTTCTCTGTGTCTCCGTGGCTCTGTGGCTTTCCGTTGAGAGCGACCTCTCCCGGCCCACGCTCCCTCTAAAGTAGCCCGGCATGCCTGGCCCGCTCGTGTCCGTCGCGCTCCCGCTCCCGCTTCAGTCTCAGTTCACCTACAGCGTTCCGGGTGGTGTCTCCCCGCCTCCGCGAGGCGCGCGCGTGGTCGTTCCGTTCGGTCGCCGGCGCGTGGTGGGCCTGGTCACCGGGCAACCCGCGACCGTTCCCGAGGCTGCCGTACGAGAGATCGAGGAGGTGATGGACGATGAGGCCGTGGTGCCAGAGCGGCTCCTCGATCTGGCGGAGTGGGTCTCCGCTCACTATCTTGCACCTCCGGGGGAGTGCTACCGGCTCGTCATGCCGCCCGCGGGAGTGCGTGCCAGCCGCGCCCTGATTCGACTCGCCGCCGCCGCCTCGCCCGATTCCGAGCCCGTGCTCCGCGCGCTCGCGGATGGGCCGCTTTCGCTCGGAGCTCTCACGCGGCGGCTCGGCCGCGACCCGTCATCGCAGATCGCGCGCCTGCGCCGTGAGGGTCACATCGTCGTTCAGCAGGAGCTGCGGACGTCGGGGTTCCGAGAACTCCAGGTGGCCGTGCTGGCTCAGCCCGACGCCGCGCCGCGCGGGTCGGCCCAGCAGGAGGTCGTGACGCGGCTCCGAGGCATGGGCGGCCGATCCCGCATTGCCGATCTGGTAGCGGCGCGGCCGTCGCTTCGCGGCGCGGTCAAGCGGCTGGCGGAGCTCGGTGTGGTGACGCTCGAGAGTGAGCGGGACCTGCGGCGCCCCGAGGTGATGGAGGGGGGCGAGAGCGGGCGCCCCGAGCCGACGGGCGATCAGTCGCGCGTTCTGGAGTCCCTGATCCCACGGGTCGACGCGTCCAGGTTCCACCCCGTTCTGCTGCACGGAATCACCGGAAGTGGCAAGACCGAGGTGTACTTCCGTGCCGCCGAACGCGCCCTCGAGTTGAGGCTCGGGGTGCTCGTACTGGCTCCAGAGATCGGGTTAACGCCCATGCTGGTTCGGGCGGCGACGGCCCGCTTCGGCGAGACCGTCGCGGTCCTACACTCCGAACTGTCGGCGGGGGAGCGGCACGACCAGTGGTGGCGCATCCGCGACGGAGTCTGCCGCGTGGTGGTCGGAGCGCGCTCCGCGGTCTTCGCGCCGATCGATCGCCTCGGCCTGGTCGTCGTCGACGAGGAGCACGACGGCGCGTACAAGCAGGACGAGAGTCCCCGCTATCACGGCCGCGACACGGCTGTGATGCGGGCGAAGCTCGAAGGCGCGCCGATCGTGCTCGGATCGGCCACGCCGGGACTCGAGTCGTACTCGAACGCGCAGGCCGGACGCTACGAGCTGCTGTGTCTGCCGACGCGGATCGGCTCGCAAGGGCTGGCGCGGGTCGAGATCGTCGACCGCCGTGCGGTGTTGCGCGAGACGGGCGTCGAAGCGATCCTCACGCCGGCGCTGCACGACGCTTTGGCGCTCCGACTCGAGCGCAGGGAGCAGGCGCTGCTGCTGCTGAACCGACGCGGTTTCGCGACCAGCCTGCTGTGTCGCGAGTGTGGCGAGCAGGTGAACTGCCCGAACTGCTCGGTCACTCTGACGCTCCACCAGGCCGGGCGGCTCGCGGATTGCCACTACTGCGGGTACCGCGCCCGGACGCGGGAGTCGTGTGAGGCGTGTCGCGGCGAGTACCTGAGGTTGACTGGGTACGGCACCGAGCGCGTGGTCGACGCCGTACGTGCGGCGCTGCCCGAGGCGCGAGTCGAGCGACTCGATCGCGATGTCTCCTCCCGACGGGGCGCGCTGGCTCGCGTGCTGCGACGCTTCGAAGCGCGCGAGGTGGACATCCTCGTAGGGACGCAGATGATCGCCAAGGGGCACGACTTCCCCGGAGTGACTCTGGTGGGCGTGATCGATGCCGACGTGGGACTGGGTCTTCCGGACTTCCGATCCGCCGAGCGCACGTTCCAGCTGCTGACGCAGGTCGCCGGTCGGGCCGGGCGTGCGGACCTGCCCGGTGAGGTGATTCTGCAGAGCCACTTCCCGGACCATTACGCGCTCGAGACCGCCTGCGCACAGGACTACGAGGCGTTCTTCGAGCGCGAGATGGAGTTCCGCAACACGATGGGCTACCCGCCGACGCTCGCCCTGGTCAATACCGTCGTCCGCTCGCGGGATGCCGACGAGGCGGCCGGGGCGGCGGCCGACATCGCGCACCGGCTGCGAGAGGCCGCACGGGGTCGTTTCTGGATCCTCGGTCCTGCGCGTGCTCCCCTGGCTCGACTCCGCGGCTTCCACCGGCACCAGGTCTTGATGAAGGGCCCACGCCCGGCCATGCGCGAGGTCCTCGGCGGGGCCCTGCGTGACCGCTACGGCCCGACGCGATGGCCCGGCGTCGTCGTCGACGTGGATCCCGTGACGATTCTATAGACGATCAACGGCGGCCACCGAGACACAGAGACACGGAGAACGGCGGGCTCTGATGGCTTCCTATCTCCTTCGGGTTCGGATCGCCGATCAGAGGCCACGGAGCACAGGGGCACGGCGCCACGACTCGGGCCCCTGCATCCCCTTCACTCGGGATGGCGGCCGATCGGAGCTGCTGTTTCTCTGTGCGTTCTCTGTGGCCTTCGTGCCTCTGTGGCTAGCTGTTGCTTGGTCCGAACCAGCCCATCGCTTCTGCGAAGTCCGACCACGACCACTCGATCGGGTTGGGGACGAAGCAGACGATGAACATGGCGAGGCCGATGTAGGCCCAGACGACGCGCTTGCCGTCGAGCGGACGAGAGTCGTCCAACGTGGGCGGATGGCGCCTCCCGAGCAAGCGCAGCAGCACCCACCAGACGAACCAGTTGGGGCCGAAGTATGTCAGCGCCAGGCAGATCCACGATCCGACCCTGGAGATCAGGAACGCTCGCGGCCCCAGCCAGGCGTAGGTGACGTGCCCCCCATCCAGCTGTCCGATCGGGATCAGGTTGAGCGCCGTGATGAACAGGCCGAACCACGCCGCGAGGCCCAGGGGACCGAGGTACATCGTGGACTGGTCGGGGACGTCGCCCACCACGAGCCACGACATCCATTGAAAGAGCAGGGGCTCACCCAGGGCAACGCCGAGAGCGTCCGGGTCGCTCGGACGGATCTCCGCTTCGAGCAGGCCCAGCACCAGAACCGGGAGGCACACGACAAACCCCGCGACGGGCCCGGCCAGGCCTATGTCGAAGAGCGCTTTCCGGTTGGGGATCGGTGAGCGGATCCTGATGACGGCGCCGAGCGTGCCGACGAAGCTGAGGGGAACCCAGAGAAGCGGGAAGCTGACCGGGAACCAGGGTGACGGAATGAAGTACGGGAGCGTGGCGGAGACGCCGTAGCGCCGGCAGGCGACGTAATGCCCCATCTCGTGGCTGAAGAGGATGGGAAGCAGTCCGAGTGCGAGCAGCGGGCCGCCCGTCGCCCAGACCGACGCGACGGTGACGAGGAAAAGAGCGGCGTGGAGAAAGTAGCGGTCCCTGGATTGCTGGCGCGGCGCCGGCAGCCAGACCGGGCCCGCTCCTCGGGGCCGATCGAGGTCGTCCCTGAGCCAGGGGTCCGGCAGCGGGGCAGGTGTTTGCGACACGTCAGGCTGCGGAGCGGCGAGGCCCCTTCAACCTATTGCATCGGCAGGTTTTGGAGGTCTTTGCCAGGCTTGAAGCGGATCGTGCGACCCGGCGGGATCTTCACTTCCTTGCCCGTCCGTGGGTTGCGCCCGATGCCGCGCTTGCGTGGCTTCACCTGGAAGACCCCGAAGCCCCGCAGTTCGATCCGCTCCCCTCGACGCATTGAATCCTTCATCGCTTCGAGGACTGCCTCGACTGCGACCTCGGCCCTGACCTTTGTGATGTCGGCGGCCTTGGCGACCTCGTTGATGATGTCCACCTTGATCATCGGGGATGGATCTCCTTCTAAGTGCCACGTATTATAGGACTAGGCGGGAAAGCGCTTCAATAGACCCCCGTTTCGCCCCCAAAAACTCTACCCCCGTGCTCCCCATACCCAAGGTCGCGCTCGTCGGCCGCCCCAATGTCGGTAAGTCCACGCTGTTCAACCGCATCTGCGGACGGCGCCGGGCGATCACCGACTCCCGCCCAGGCTCCACGAGGGATCGCAACTACGCCCAGTGCAGCTGGACGGGTAAGGCGTTCGAGTTGGTCGACACCGGCGGCCTGTTGCTGGCCTCCAAGGACCCGCTGCTCGGACCCGCCACGGCCCAGGCAGAGCGAGCCATCGCCGAGTCGGATCTCGTGATCTTCCTCGTCGACGCGCGGGCCGGCCTGCTCCCCGACGACGCGTCGATCGCCCGCCAGCTGCGCCGGAGCGGGAAGAGCGCTCTCGTCGCGGTGAACAAGGTCGAGGGGAAGGAGCCGCAGGGAGAGTTCGAGTCGCTCGGATTCGAGCAGCTGCCGATCTCAGCGGAGCACGGTCTCGGCGTCGGTGACCTGCTGGACGCAGCTTGCGTGCGGCTCCCGGAGGCGGAGGAGCCGGAGGCGACCGACGCGCTGCGGATCGCGATCATCGGTCGCCCCAACGTGGGCAAGTCCTCGTTGCTCAACCGCTTGCTCGGTACGGAGCGGGCCGTCGTGTCGGAGCTGCCCGGAACCACGCGAGACGCCGTCGACGCCCCGCTCACCAGGGGCGAACGCCGCTACCTCTTTGTGGACACGGCAGGGATTCGGAGGACGCGACTGCTCGCCGAGAACGTCGATCACGTCAGCGTGGTCCAGGCGCGTCGTTCACTCGAGCGGGCGCAGATCGCGATCGTCGTCGTGGACGTCGAGGCGGGCGTCCGCGAGATGGACGCGACGATCGCCGGCTATGCGCACGAGGCCGGGCGGGGTGTCGTGATCGCGATCAACAAGTGGGACAGAGCACGAGCGCTCGGTATCGAGCGCAAGCTGTTCGAGCAGGATTTGCGCGACCACATGAAGTTTCTTTCCTTCGCTCCGATCGTGACGATCTCGGCGCTCTCCGGGGTGGGACTCGACGGCTTGCTGGAGACTGCGGATCGCATCGGCGAATCTCAGCGACAGCGGGTCAGCACCGGCCTCCTGAATCGGGTCATCGCCCGGGCGGTGCAGGCCCAGACTCCGCGGCTCGCGAAGGGCAAGCGGACGGTGAACGTTCTCTACGCCACGCAGGTGGGGATCGCCCCACCGACATTCCTCATCGCCACGAATCAACCGGGCGATCTGCACTTTTCCTACCGTCGATACCTAGAAAATCAACTGCGAAGGGAGTTTGGATTCGAGGGGACGCCACTCGTCTTGAAGGTTCGGGGCAAAAGACGGCGTTCTTGATTGTGAGGTTGACGTGGGACGTGGGGACTCATATAATGGTTTAAATTCAGGCTCTAAGTAGTTGTAATAGAAGCGTTTTCCAGGAATCGACCCGGGGCTGCGGAGACCTCCTCGATGACCAAAGCCGACATCGCCCGGATCGTGTACGAGCGCCACGGTGGCATCTCGAACCGAGAAGCCGCCAGGCTCGTCGAAGTGATCTTTGCGACCATCAAGGATCGCCTCGGTGGCGGCGAGAAAGTTCAGATCACGGGCTTCGGCACGTTCGTCGTCCGGCAAAAGCGGGAGCGCCGCGGACGCAATCCGCAGACAGGGGAGGAGATGGTCATCAAACCGCACAGCTCGATCGTCTTCCGGCCTTCCAAGCTGTTCGGGAGCATCCCGGAGTAGCCTTCACCGAGCTTCACAATGGCCAAGCAGAAGAAGATCCCCAACAAGCTGTTTTTCAAGATCGGGGAGGTCTGCGAGCTGACCGAGACGCAACCGTACGTGCTTCGCTACTGGGAGTCTGAGTTCCCCGCGCTGGCGCCAGCGAAGAACAGCTCGGGCCAGCGCATCTATCGCCGCCGCGACATCGAGACCGTGGTTCGCATCAAGCAGCTCCTGTACGAGGAGGGATTCACGATTGCGGGCGCCAAGAAACGCCTCGAGGCGGAGCTCAGTGGCAAGACGCCAACGCCGGCCACGCCCGACGGGAAGAACGGTAGCGACGAACCCGCCGGCGGCCACGAGCACGAGACCGTGCTCGAAGTCCGCGAGGGACTGCGCGATTTATTGACTCTCCTGGAGCGCGGTGATAAAGCTTGAGCTGCAACAGTTGAGTCTGTCGGGATGTAGCGCAGCCTGGTAGCGCACCTGCTTGGGGTGCAGGTGGTCGGAGGTTCAAATCCTCTCATCCCGACCATTACGACATCGCTCTTTTCGAGCCCCGACCTCCCGTCGGGGCTGTTTTTTGAATGGACGAGCCACTCCTTCTGGTCACGAACGACGATGGCGTGAACGCGCCAGGGATCCGCGCGCTCGCGGCGGCGCTGCGGGCCGTGGGCGAGGTACGCGTCGTGGCGCCCGATCGGGAGGTGAGCGCGAGCTCGCAAGCCCTGACGATCAGCCAGCCGCTTCGATCGGAGGACGTCGAGCCGGGCGTCCAGTCCGTCGACGGCACGCCCGCCGACTGCGTGAACCTCGCGATCGCCAAGCTGCTGCCGCGTCGGCCCGACCTCGTGGTCTCGGGGATCAACAGGGGCGCCAACCTGGGCGATGACGTCTTTTATTCGGGGACGGTGGGGGCGGCGCGCGAAGCCGTGTTCTTTGGTGCTCCCGCGATCGCCGTGTCGCTGGTCACTCGCGAGACGGGCGCCGATTTCTCCGTCGCCGCCGAGTTCGTGGCGGGGCTGGCCAGGACCGTCCTCGCGCAGGGCCTACCGGAAACGACCCTGCTCAACGTCAACGTTCCCGAGGGGCGAGCCACACGCGCCGTCATCACGGTCCAGGGTCGACGTGGCCACGCTGGCAAGATTCAGGAAGGCGTCGACCCGAGGCGCCAGCCGTACTTCTGGATCGAGCACGGCGGCGGGGACTGGGCGAAGGACGAGCGGTCCGACTACGGAGCGATCCGGGCCGGCCTCATCTCGGTCACGCCGCTGCAGACCGACACGACCCACCACGCCGCGCTCGCCTCCTTCGCGAAGTGGGAACGCGACGGCCTGTTGTGACCGCATGCTAAAGTACCCGCCTTCAGCACGCCGGTCGGGGCGTGGCTCAGCCTGGTAGAGCGCTTGGTTCGGGACCCGGATTTCCTCCTTCTCTAGCTCCTCGCAAGTCCCTGAAGCCACTTCACTAGTGCCCCGTATCTAACATCCCGGAGTTCGTCAAGTCGGGCATGGCATTGGCGATCGCGTCGGGAGATATGGTCAAGTCTTGTGTATGGGGACCTGATCAGGCGGCTTCTTTTCTGACGCCGTCGACGAAGCTGACTCCGCCAATGACGTCGGTGATCAATCGGTAGCCGTTCAAGGCCCTCCAGTTTCTTTGCGCTGCGAGCGCGAGCTTGAAGACCATCGTCAAGCAAGCGACGCGACTCCCGGCGCCCTTCGTCTTCTTCGTCCGTAGCCGAACCGTGGCGAACGTAGATTCGATCGGGTTCGTCGTCCGGATGTGAATCCAATGCTCTGCCGGGAAGTCGTAGAAAGCCAGGAGGGCTTCCCGATCCTTCTCGAGGCACGACGCTGCAGCTGGATACTTCGGGCGGTACGTCGCAAGGAAGAGGTCGAAGGCGCGTTCCGCACTCGCTCGCGTATCCGCCATCCAGATGTCGTGGAGCATCGACTTGGCTTTCGCCTGGATCGACTTCGGCATCTTGTTCAGCACGTTGCCTGTCTTGTGGAACCAGCACCGTTGATCCCGCGTCGTTGGGTAGACCTTCTGCAGGGCCTTCCAGAAACCCAGGGCACCATCGCCAACTGCAAGTTGAGGAGCCAGAGTCAGGCCGCGCGCACACAGCCCCAAGAGGAGCTCCCGCCAGGACTGCTCACTTTCTCGATAGCCGTCGGCGACCGCAATCAGCTCCTTCTTTCCCTCTGCCGTCGCTCCCATCAGCACGAGAATGCACTGCCTCGAGTTCCCGGGGTCCTCGAGGCGGACATTGAAGTACACCCCGTCCGCCCACACATAGGCGTAACCCTTCCCGGCCAGCGAGCGCTTGTCCCAAGACTCGTACTCTTCCGTCCATGTCGACTTGAGGCGCGTGATCGTCGTCGCGGAAAGCCCGGGCGCATCCGGACCCAGGAGCGCTTGCAGGGCCTCGTGAAAGTCGCCGCTGCTCACGCCCTTCAGGTACAACCACGGGAGCAGTTCCCCCAGGGCCTTCGTTCGCCGAAGGTACGGCGGCAAGATCGACGAGGTGAACTTCTCCCTCTCACCTTCCAGACGTCGATCCCGGACGCGAGGCTGCTTCACCTTCACAGCGCCCAGCGGTGTTTGGAGATGGCGCTCAGGCAGGTGCCCGTTTCTCACAACCTGCTGTCGGCCGCAGTCGTCTCGCAAGGTCTCTCGAGACACCAGGTAGGAGGCAACCTCCTCCTCAATCGCCCGCGTCAAAAGCTGCTGCGCACCGCACCGAAGGATCTCTGTCAGAACGTCCCTCGATGATTCCGATGGAAACTCCACGACTTTGCTCGTACTCTCGCTCATGGTGGCGTACTCCTTGCCTCGGCAAGGGCTTTGTGGGTGTCAGTGGATGACAACACCCAGGGTACGCCGCCTTCTTCAGACCCTCACACACGACTTTCGGTTATATCTCCCGCCGACCGCGTCCTGGTCGTTGATGACGGATCCACGGATGCGTCGATAGAGATCGTCAAGGCCTTTCGGAGGATCGAGTTGCTCCAAAACTCCCGCAAGGGCGCCGGGGCCGCACGGAACTTGGGGGTGGCCTCCAGCGAATCCGACAGGATCGCCTTCATCGACCAAGACGACGTATGGCATCCTCGGCATCTGGAACTGATGAACATTGTTCTGGACCGGCACGGCTCGTCCCCTGCCGCGTTCGGGCGCGCCGTCAGATTCGAAGACGGCCGCGAGCCGAGCTTCCCCGAGCCGGCTGGCGGGTCGGAACTCGTCGATCTCTGGGAGGCCTTCCCCTTCGGAGTCATCGAGGCGCCATCGGTGGTCGTAGTACGACGCGGCGCTTACGAGCGCGCAGGCTTCTGGTCGGAGGAGTTCGCGAAAGCCGGCGTGGGGGACTATCACATGTGGTTGCGGCTCGCGTCCCAGGGTGCGCTCGTCCGCCTGCAGACCGCGACGATCGGCCGGCGAGCACACGCAACCCAGTGGAGCGCGAGGTTGACGAGGTCTCACTCGGCGTCGTACTGCCGCTCGATGCTCAACGCGGCAGAAGATGCCTTCCGCCAGCGCAACGGAACTCCCGTCGAGCGAGCGAGGCAGTCGCGTCGGCTTGAGGCAGCGGAGCGTATCTGTGGCTTCCTGGAATCGTGCGCCCGGGGAGACGAGGCAGGCATGGTCTCTCACGCTCGAGGCCTGGAGATCGCTTGTGCTGGATCCAGCGAAGTGCGGCACAGAGCAGTCGGGCAACTGAGCTGGTTTCAACACGGGGTGTTGGCCTACGGGAGCTCGGCCGAGCGATCCAAGGTGCTAAAGGGTCTGTTGGTGACCTGGCCACGCGACGCGCCATTGACCCGCGATGAGGTACGTGAGGCCGTCACGAGTACGGCGTGGTTCACTTCGCTCCTGGGCTTTGCGGCCCTGCGGCCGTTCTCGGGGCAAAGGATGCGCGCCGTTTGGGAGAAGCTAGGCAAGCGCCTGATCGATCGGAATCGGAAGGCGAGCCACTCATGACGCCTGCCGAGCCGCGGGCCCGCTGGAAGTTGGCAAGGGGCCGTTGAACGTCACCGTCGTCGGCCGGAGCAACGCGACGCTGAGCATGGTGATCGAATCGCTGCTCTCTGTCTACGGCGACGAGATCCTCGACGTTGAGCGGATCAGCAATCTCAGCGTCGATGACGACACGCCGTTTCTGCCCCAGAGGGCCGCGAAACTGCGACTCCGCGAGGTATCGAGCGAGGAATGGTCGGGTAGCGCGGATCGAGTGATCCTAGGCGTGCTGCAACCAGACGCCAAGCGCGCTGTGTTTAAGCACTTCCGCAAGATGCACGGTATCTCCGAGGAGGCATACGACACCCTAGTCCACCCTTCGGCTGTCATCGCTCGCACCGCGGGACTGGGTTGCGGTGTTCAGATCGGACCCGGCTCAATCTTTGCCCCCTTCACGGAGATCGAGCCGATGGTGACGGTCAATCGGAAGGTAAGCGTTGGCCACCATGTGCGCATCGGGCGGTTCTCTACGCTGAACCCGGGCTGCAATATCGGCGGGAAGACGAACATCGGGGAGCGCTGCGTGGTGGGGATGGGGGCCAACATCTTCGATCGCGTCAATGTGGGGAACGACTGCGTCATCGGCGCCGGTGCACTGGTGACGAAATCACTGCCCGACAGTGCCGAGGTCCTCGGCGTGGCTGCCCGAATCCTGGATTAGTAGCAGGCTGACTAGGCCTGGCGCCAGATGAGCCCTTGTCAGGATGCAGGGGGGGGGCGAGGATCTCGAAGAGGCCGAGGCGGGTTCCGGGTTGATTGACCTCAGGCCTCCCCTTGCGTCTTGAGAACGCCCCTATGGCGCTAGGTCTAGCTCAAGTGATGCATGATGTGCGAGGGGTCCTGGATCCGATCCCTAGAGAACCTACCCGATGTGGTTGTCAGTGGCTCAGCCCAAAGAACAGTTTCGGGGTCCGATCTGAAGCCAGAAGAAACCCCTCCTAGGCCAGGCCGAGAAGGTTGCGACCCTGAAAAAATCCGGTGTTTTCTCTAGGCGGCGAGGTCTCGAGCTGCTGGGCTTGTCGGATAGCTCAACTCAAGTGAAATGTGGCACTTGAGGTTCGTTGGTTCCTAGAAAGTGCCGGTTTGTCGAATCCCGCCTGGGCCGCTCTCGCTGACCGTGCCCGGCTGACTCCTGCCTGCTCGTGGATCTTTGCGACCAAGTCGCGGTCGCACTCGCTGAGCTCGGCGCCGGCGAGCACCTGGCCGAGAAGCACCGCGAAAGCCTTGGGGGGGATGTAGGGGAGCAGCTCCGGTATCGCGTCGTCGTAGTCCCTTCTCCTCATCCGCAGGAGGCTATCGAGACCGCGGCAGCGTGAGCGCTGGCGTGTGACGCTTTGGCGAGCGTCCTGTGTGTTCTTTCAGGATGGTTTACTGCCAGAGAGCCGGGGACTCGAACCCCAAACCTGGAGATTACCTTGCGACGCATTGCGAGCCGCGATACGCTACGCGTCCTATTGTGAGTTGCTGCGTTGCTCGTTCCCGAGTCGCTCGCGGTTGCGCCCTAGGCTGTCCCTATCCTGTCCCTACGGCGATATCGCGGGTTTCGAGCGCGTAGGGAATCACCGTAAGTCGTTGTAGTTCAACGAGTCGGGGCGTGGCTCAGCCTGGTAGAGCGCTTGGTTCGGGACCAAGAGGCCGGAGGTTCAAATCCTCTCGCCCCGACCATTTCATCGGTCCTGCAGGGGAAGGAAAGTCGAGGCTACGGTTGGCCAGCCTTGCCGCGCAGGCTGCGTCGTCTCAGCAGGTCGAGAGTGGTGGCCGCCAATTCGCCTTTCTCGACGGCGGCCTCTATGCGGTCGCTGGTGATGCTGACGAGCGTCTCGAGTTGCACGAGGAGCAAGGGCAGCTCATCCCGCGGCGATGTCTCCACGACGAAGGCGAAGTTGCGAATCTCCTCGAGGACCTCGTCGGAGACCTTTTCCTCGAGCTGGTCGAGGAAGTCCGCAAGCGAAGACGTTTTGGACTGGCCCACCGGACGCTAAGGATAACCCCGTTTTGGCGGAGCGTGGCGCGATCCGGGGCCTGCGAGCTGTCGTCCGGGACCCGGGGTCGAGCGAGTCACTGGGGCTGCGGCGCGTTCGGTCCTCACGTTCTGACGCGCCGCGTTCTCTGATATGTTGCGACGCTCGTAGACGAGACCAACCTGCCTGTGCCCGCCTATCGCTTCATCGTCAGTGGTCGCGTCCAGGGAGTGGGCTACCGATACTTCGCGCTCCAGGCGGCTCGGGCGCTGCAGGTGGCCGGCTTTGCGCGGAATCAGCCCGACGGGACTGTCGAAGTGGTGGCCGAAGGCAGCGACGCCAATCTCGACGAGCTCGAGGCGCGGCTCCGCGAGGGGCCGAGCTTCTCGCACGTCGAGGGCGTCGCGCGAGCGACGATCGAGCCGCCTGGCCATCGCAGCTTCGATGTCCGCTGAGAAAGGCACCCGACCCATGGATCTGACCGACCGCATCCAGCGTCTGAGCAGTGCGATTCGAGATGTCCCGGATTTCCCGAAGCCCGGGATCCTCTTCAAGGACATCGCTCCTCTTCTGGCGAACGCTGCGCATCTCAATGAAGCGCTCGACCTGATGGTGTTCATGTGCAGCGATCGTCCTGTCGACAAGGTGGCCGCCATCGAGAGCCGTGGCTTCATTTTCGGCAGCTCGATCGCTGCGCGCCTGCGGGTGGGCTTCGTGCCCGTGCGGAAGCCGGGCAAGCTGCCCGCGAAGACCATCTCGGTGAGCTACGATCTCGAGTACGGACAGGACAGCCTGGAGATCCATGCCGACGCCATCGAGAAGGGCGAGCGCGTGTTGATCGTGGACGACGTCATCGCCACAGGCGGAACGGCCAGGGCTACCGCGCAACTGGTCGAGCAACTGGGAGGAAGCGTCGCCGCCTACGCCTTCCTGGTCGAGCTGGGCTTCCTGAACGGGCGCTCGAAACTGAAGGGCTACGACGTCCTGAGCCTGATTCGTTTCTAGGACAGCGCCACGATCGACCCTCCCTGAAACCGCGACGAGTCGGGGGCGGAGACTCGGGATGACGAGGGGAGATACAATGGAATGCGCCTGTAGCTCAATGGATAGAGCAGGAGCGTCCTAAGCTCAAGGTTGGGGGTTCGACTCCCTCCAGGCGCGTAGATCTTCACGGAGCACCCCACTTGAAAAAAGAGCTAAAGAAACAGATCAAGTCCGACGAGTTCGTGACGGGCTTGCAGCGCGTCGCGATGTTCGCCGGCGAGCGAAGCAGTGAGCTGAAGATCCTGGGTGTCGTCGTGGCCCTGCTGCTGGTCGGTGGTCTGGCATTGGATTCGTTGTTGGAGACACGGCGTCGCGAGGCGGCTGTGGCGCTCGCTGAGGCCGTAGAGTTGTTCCACGCGCCGGTCATCAGTGAGCTGCCGGAGGGGGCGGAGCTGCCCCCGGGTCCCAGCTTTGCCAGCCGGGACGAGAAGTACCGCAAGTCCGTGGAGGCTTTCGATGGCTTTGAACGACGCCACGCGCGTAGCACCGAAGCCACCTCGGCGGCCTACTACGGCGCGCTGTGCCGGATCGAGCTGGGCGAGCTGGACGAGGCCGAGGAGCTGATGCGGGATCTGGCTTCGCAGAAGCAGCCCGAGAAGCTCGAACCGGCCCTGGCGCTGCTGGCGCTGGCGCGGGTCCACCGGCTCAAGGGCGAGACCGACCAGGCGATCGAGACCTACCGTCGCCTTCTCGACGACGAGCAGGCGGTGCTGCCGCGTGACGAGGCCCTGATGGGCATGGCCGCGGCCTACGAGGAAGGCGAACGCCCGGCGGAAGCGCGCGCGGCCTACGAGCAGCTGACCCAGCTCTTCCCGACCAGCGTGTACGCGGTCGATGCGCGCACGCGCGCCGCCTATCTCGAGCTTTCGGGATGAAGCGCCGGACCTTCTGGATCCTGACCGCGGGCGTCGCCGCAGTGGCGGTGGGCGCCGCAGTCGTGGGAGCGATCGCCGTCGTCGTGAGCGGCAGCGGCGGCATGGGGGCGGCATGGGCGAGCCACCAATACCTCGCCCTGCAGCTAGGGGGCGAGATCGCGGAGCAGCCCGCCGATCCGTTCGAGACGCTGCTCGACAAGCCGCGACCCTCGCTGCAGGCGCTCGTGCGCAGTGTCGATCAGGCCCGGGTCGATCCCAAGGTCACAGCAGCGGTGGTGCGCATCCACCCGCTGGCCGGCACGGGCTGGGCTCGCGCGCAGGAGCTGCGGGGCGCGTTGAAACGATTCCGGGACTCCGGCAAGCCCGTCTATGCGCAGCTCCAGTACTCGGGGAACAAGGAGTACTTCCTCGCCAGCGCATGCACCAAGATCTTCATCCTTCCGTCGGCCCTGATCGACGTCTCGGGTCTCTCGGCCGAGGTCACCTTCCTGCGGGGTCTACTCGACAACTTCGGCGTGGAGGCCCAGTTCGAGGGAGTCGGCAAGTACAAGAACGCGCCGAACCAGTTCACCGAAAAGTCGTTCACCGCGCCGCACCGGGAGCAGACGGAGGCCCTCCTCGACAGCCTCTTCGAGCAGTACGTCGAGGCGATCGCCGATGGACGCGATATGAGCGTCGAGGAGGTCAGAGCCGCGATCGACCTCGGGCCGTTCGACGCCCAGTCGGCTCTCGATGCGGGTCTCGTGGACGACCTGCGATACCGGGACGAAGTCGAGGATGGGCTCGACGAGGCGGCGCGGGTGTCGCCGCAGAACTACCTCCGGCAGCCGGGTCTCTTCGATCCGCGCCCCGACATCGCCTTGATCTACGCGATCGGCGAGATCGTACCGGGTGCGAGCCAGAGCGGCCCGTTCGGTGGACGCTACGCCGGATCCGACACGATCTCGGCTGCGCTCATCGAGGCCGGCAAGGACGACGACATCCAGGCGATCGTCCTGCGCATCGACAGCCCAGGGGGCTTCGGGCCAGCCGCCGACGCCATCTGGAGGGCGGTCGGCGTAGCACGAGAGTCGAAGCCGGTGATCGCCTCCATGGGCGACGCCGCGGCTTCCGGCGGCTACTACATCGCGATGGGCGCCAACGTCATCGTCGCCCAGCCCACGACCGTGACCGGCAGCATCGGAGTGTTCAGCGGGAAGTTCTCTCTACGCGGCCTGTACGACAAGATCGGCCTGACCAAGGAGATCGTCTCCCGCGGGCGAAACGCCAGCCTCTTCACGGAATACAGACGATGGGAGCCCGCCGAGCGGGAGAAGGTCCGCGCCCTGAACCGCCTCTTCTATGAGGATTTCGTGAACAAGGCCGCCGAGGGGCGGAAGACGAGCTACGAGGAGATCCACGAAGTGGCGCAGGGACGTGTCTGGACGGGCGTTGAAGCTCACGAGCGCGGACTGGTGGATCGTCTCGGAGGCATGGACGTCGCCGTCGAGGCGGCCAAGCTCGCGGCGGGGATCGAGGCGGACGCCGATGTGGATCTCGTCATTCTGCCGAAGCCAAAGAGCTTTCTCGATGCTCTGTTCGAGCGGAGCGACGAACGAATCGTGGCGCGCTTGCCGCTGGAGCTCCGGCAGCTCGACCGGTGGACGCGCGTGCTCGGTGCGGGTGCTCCGATGGCTCGGCTACCGTTCGATATTCAGATCAGGTAGGTCGCTCGGCGGGTCGCTCGGGTACCGCTTCGGGGCAGGCCACGCTGACCAAGGGCAGCGGTTGCACCGCTGCCCTTGGTCTCACATTCACCAAAGAGGCCTGCCCTACGCGGTACCTCTCGCTCAGGTGAACGCACGATCGGCTGCTGGGGCTGACGGATGACGAACGGATCGTCATCCTGAGCGAGTGCCGGCAAAGATGCCGAGTCGAAGGAGCCAGCGAGGTGAGATCGCTCCTCTGGTCTCGAGGGCCGAGGAGCGGGCGGATTCTTCGCTCCCGGCGGAGACGAAGGGTCTCTCAGAATGACGCTGCTTTGGCCGTTCTCCGTGTCTCTGTGCCTCCGTGGCTGCCGTCGAGGTGCGTCGTTGTTTCTTAGCAGCGAGTGCTGCATGAGACGCGAGTCGAAGGAGCCAGCGAGGTGAGACGGCTCCTCTGCCATCCACCGCGCCCGTTATCCAACAACGCGCCGGGCTCCCTCGATTCGCGTCTCCGCTGAACTCACTCGGGATGACGAATCTCTGTGCCTCCGTGGCTTCCCTTGCTATCCGCCGTGGCGGCGGCGCAGGTCGTCCTTCCAGTACTTCAACATCTCGTTGTACGTCCGGCTATGAACCGCCTGGAAGGCCGCATCGACGTTCCCCGTCTCGCCCATCTTGAGCAGAACCTCCTGCATCCCGCCCATCCCGCGTTGGCGAACCAGGAACTCGACCCACGTGAGCGCGTACATGTAGAAGCCGCTGACGCCGCCGGCACGGCCGCTCGCCAGGATCGCGAGCTGTCCTTCGTCAGCCTCTCGTCGATGTGGGAGCGGGGCCCGATTTGACCGTCCCAGCTCATCCACCTAGGGTGACTGGGTTCTCATCGCTGCTTCCATCAGGAGGTCCGCTTGCCCGACGCTCTCCCCGGAACCACGCTCCAACAGCGGCTGGGCCTGCGCGCTCACCCCGTGGTCTTTCCCGTTTCGGTGGGGCTGATCGTCGGCTTCGTCGTCGTGACCCTCGTCTTCCTCGACCGGGCGGCTTCCTTCTTCTCGGCGCTCCAGACCGCCATCGCGAATTCCACCGGCTGGTTCCTGGTGCTGTCGGTCAACGTCTACCTGGGCTTCGTGGTGATCATGATGCTCAGCCGCTTCGGCCACGTGCGCCTGGGCGGGCCCGACGAGAGGCCAGAGTTTTCGCGCCTGACCTGGTTCTCGATGTTGTTCAGCGCGGGGATGGGGATCGGGCTACTCTTCTTCAGCGTAGCCGAGCCGATCTACCACTACACGTCACCCCCCCGCGGCGAGGCCGAGACCGTGGAGGCGGCCCGCCAGGCGATGAGCCTGACCTTCTTTCACTGGGGCCTGCACGCCTGGGGGATCTACGCGCTGGTCGGTCTTTCCCTGGCCTTCTTCAGCTTCAACCGGGGTCTGCCGCTGACGATCCGCTCCGCCTTCCACCCGCTGCTCGGGGAGAGGATCCACGGCCCCATCGGCAACGCCATCGACATCCTGGCCTCGGTGGCGACCTTGTTCGGCGTGGCCACCTCTCTCGGGCTCGGCGTGCAGCAGATCAACTCCGGCCTTGCTCACGTCTTCGGCATCGGTACCGGCCTGGGCGTGCAGGTCCTGCTGATCGTGCTGATCACGGCCGCGGCGACCGCGTCGGTCGTTTCCGGTGTCAATCGGGGGATCCGGCGCCTGTCGGAGCTGAACGTGGGCCTGGGCGTGCTGCTGATGCTGATGGTGCTGCTGCTGGGGCCGACCCTGTTCCTGCTCGATGCCCTGGTCCAGAACATGGGTCGCTACATCCAGAACCTGCCGAGTCTGAGCTTTTGGACCGAGGCCTATCGCTTCAGCTACTGGCAGAACGACTGGACGATCTTCTACTGGACCTGGTGGATCGCCTGGTCTCCTTTCGTGGGGATGTTCATCGCCAGGGTCTCGCGGGGTCGCACCGTGCGCGAGTTCCTGGTCGGGGTGCTGTTCGTGCCGACCGCACTGACATTCGTGTGGCTGTCGGTATTCGGCAACGCGGCGCTCCACGAGGAGCTGTTCGGCGCCGGCGGGATCGCCGACGCCGTGGCCGCTGACATGCCGGTGGCGCTATTTGTGCTGCTCGAGCGCTTCCCCCTCGCCACCCTGACCAGCCTGCTCGGTGTGCTGATCGTGGCAACCTTTTTCGTGACCTCTTCGGATTCCGCGTCTTTGGTGATCGACATCATCACCGGCGGAGGCGACCTCGACCCCCCGATCCGGCAGCGGGTGTTCTGGGCGGTGACCGAGGGCGTAGTGGCGGCCGTGCTGCTGGCCGGCGGCGGGCTGGCCGCGCTCCAGACCGCAGCCATCATCACCGGGCTGCCCTTCTCGGTCGTCTTGCTGGTAATGGCCTGGAGCCTGTATAAGGGGGTGCGCGAGCTGGCCGAAGAATCGACCCGCGCACCCGCCGCGGCGCCCACTCCTCACGGCGAGCGCGGAGCTCCCTGAGAGACGACCCCGACGGGCTGTCCTGCCGGCAGCCGGTCCATCCCGGGAGGTGCCCGAGTGGCCCATTCCTCCGAGGCGGCCCGCAAGGCCGAGGCTTACTACGACGGCGAAGATGCCGATCGCTTCTACTTCTCCATCTGGGGCGGAGAGGACATCCACATCGGCATCTACGCGGACCCCGAGGAGCCGATCGCGAAGGCCAGCCGACGCACCGTGGAGCGCATCGCCGCCGCTTGCGAAGGCCTCCGCCGCGAGTCCCGGGTGCTCGACCTGGGCGCGGGCTACGGCGGCTCGGGGCGCCATCTGGCCCGGCGCTTCGGCTGTCGGGTCGAGTGCCTCAATGTCAGCCGCACCCAGAACGCCCGCAATGAAGCCCTCAACCACGAGCAGGGCCTGTCGGGGCTGGTGAAGGTGACCCACGGCACCTTCGAGGACCTCCCCTTCGAGGATGCCAGCTTCGACGTGGTCTGGTCGCAGGACGCCTTCCTGCACAGCGGCCGCCGCGGCCGGGTGGTGGAGGAGGCGGCCCGTGTGCTCTCGCCGGGTGGGAAGCTGGTCTTTACCGACATCATGCAGACCGACGCCTGCCCGGTAGAGGTGCTCCAGCCGATCCTTGACCGCATCGCGCTCGAGACGCTGGGCTCGGTGAGCTTCTATCGGGAGCGCGCTGCAGCGCTGAGACTGGAGGAGCACGGCTTCATCGACCTCTCCGAGCAGCTCCCCACCCACTACGCACGAGTCCTCGGCGAGTTGGAGAGCCGGGATGAGGAGATGGCTGAGAAGTCGGGTCGGGACTACGTCGAGCGCATGAAGGTTGGGCTGCGCCACTGGATCGAGGCGGGCCGTGCCGGCCACCTCGCCTGGGGGATCCAGCGCTTCCGCAAGCCCTCCTGAGCTCGGGCCGTCGCGCCGCTCCGCGGGGCTGGCCTCGCCGGATGTGCGGCCTCGGTAGTGCGGGCTAGGAGCCGCCGCCCCCCTGCGTACTTGCGTTCCCGTTCCGCCGTGGGAGGACCTGCCCCTCGTCTCCGGGCTTCGGGTCGTAGTCCTCGGTGTAGGCCTTGTGGGCGACGTGAACGAAGAAGTCCGGCACGTCGCCGCGATCGGACTCCTGGAAGTCGCCAAAGGTCTTGACGCTCTGGAAGCCCACTTCGAACATCAGGCGCCGCAGATAGCTCTTGCGCAACGGATACATGTTGAGGTGGAAGGTGGACCGGTCGGGAAAGGTGTAGCGGAACCGGACCAGACCCTCGTCGACGTACTCGGGCTCGGCGGTCACGTTGTGCCCGCAGTAGTAGTAGATGTGCTTCGAGTTGAAGCCCTGGTCCAGGATCGCGTCGTAGTTGCGCTGGTCCAGGATCAGGATGCCGTCGTGGCGCAGCGCCGAGTAGAACTCCGCCAGCGCCTTGCGGCGGTCGCGCTCGGAGAAGAGGTGGGTGAAGGAGTTGCCCAGGCAGATGATGGCGTCGAAGCGCCCGTTGATGTCGCGGTTGAGCCAGCGCCAGTCTGCATGGACGGTGCGCATCACGTGACCGCCGCGGCGCCCGTTCTGGAAAGCGCGATAGAGCATCTCCGCGCTGCCGTCGGCGCTCACCACGTCGAAGCCGGCCTGCAGCAGGCGCACCGAATGGAAGCCGGTGCCCGTGGCGACGTCGAGCACGTGACGCGCTTCCTTCTGTCGAAGCTGCTCGATGAAGAACTCCCCCTCGCTGTCGGCCCGCGCATTCCAGTCGATCAGCTCGTCCCACTTGGCCACGAAGTCGAAGACGTACTCATTCTGGTAGTGGTCGGTCTCTCGTATCGCGGTGGGGTATTCGCCGAAGAGTTGGCTTGAGGTCATCGGATAGCACTCCCGTCCGTCTCCGCTGCCGAAAGCTCCGCCGGCTGCAGTCCGCCTGGAAAATCGAAAGGGGATGGCGCGCAGGCGCCAACGCAGAACCGGAGGAAAGGTTACCACGCACGCAACGGATCAAAAAGAGGCCGCTCGGCAGGCAGCTCGACCGCGCGGCAGCGTCTGCGAGTTTGAGCGATCCGGCGGCTCCGACGTAGGCGGACGGTTGGTTGAAGGTGACTTCGTGAAGGTGGGAAGTCGTGTGGGAGGTGCGCCTGATGCCTTGTTGGCCTGCAGCTCTACCGGCTTGCCGTCCTACGAGCCGTGGCGGCGGCGCAGGTCGTCCTTCCAGTACTTCATCATCTCCTGGTACGTCCGGCTATGAACGGCCTGGAAGGCGGCACCGACCTTGCCGGTCTTGCCCATCTCGAGGAGAACCTCCCTCATCCCGCCCATCCCGCGTTGCCGAACCAGGAACTCGACCCACGTGAGCGCGTACATGTAGAAGCCGCTGACGCCGCCGGCACGGCCGCTCGCCAGGATCGCCAGCTGGTCCTTCGTCAGGATCTCGTCGATGCGCTCGCCTTCCATGTACTGCGCCAGTCCTTCGTGGATCTCGCGGGGCGCGGTACCGCGAGTGATGTCGTTGATGAAGGCGTGCGTCAGCTCGTGGATCAGCGTGCCGTCCATGTGGGGCGTGAGCGACGCCGTCAGGCCCCCGATCGGGACCCGCACGCGACCGTCGAGCCCGTCGAATTGCCCACCCGACCAGGCCGGCGCTCCGCTCGCGTCGAAATAGGCTTCACGAGAGAAGAGGATCACGGGGATGGTCGTCTCGGGCTGGTGATCCAAAGCCCGCAGCAGGGTGGAGTAGTGGCGCTCGAGCGCCCGGAGCACCTCGCGTCCGACGGCCTCGTGTTCACCGCCGTCGTAGCGCACGTGGAAGTGGGCGAGCTGTTGCTCGCGCATGCCCGCCTCGTCCTCGCGCCCCTTCTCCAGTCGCGCGAGCAGCGTGCGGTCGTTGGCGTTGTCACGAATCTCCAGCGCCGTGCGGAGGGCCTCGATTGCCTCGCGATTGCGGTCCTGTCTGAAGAGCGCAAAGGCGAGGCCCTGATGTGCGTCACCGTTGCGCGGCTGCCGCTCGATCAGCTCGCGGTAGGCGGCCTCGGCGCCGCTCCAGTCGCTCGTCTGCCTCAAGAGCGCGCCGAGGGACATCCAACCCATGGCGCGATCGGGGTTCAACGCGACCGCACGCTGCAGGTCGGCCTCCGCATCCTGGTAGCGACGAACCTGGCTGAGCTGACCGCCTCGCATCACTAGCGCCAGCTCGAGGAGGTCCCGGGTGTCCGCTGCGTAGCGGGAGTAGAGGTTCTCGGCATTCTCGACGTCCGCGTCCGTGATACGCGACCCGGTGTTGATCTTCTGCGCCAGCCGATTGGCGGCTTCCATATCCTCAGGGGGCATGCTCGCCGAGCCCGAGACACTCGTGGGAGATGGCGTTTCGGCGGCGACGAGTCCGTCGATCCGGGGCCGTTCCGGCCCGGCCGGCTCCGGCCCGCCCGCCTCGAAATCCGCTGCCGCCTGGTCGTTGGCGGCGCGGCTTTCGGCTGGCGGCGGCGGCTCCGTCTGCTTCAGCCACCATGCGGCAAATGCGAGGCTTCCCGCGAACGCGAGGATCGCAAAGATCAGACCACTGGGGCTCGAGGGCGGCGGCTCCGGACTCGTGCTGTGGCTTTGTTCCCGTGGTGTTCGGCGTCGGTCATGTGGCGGAGTCGTGCCTCTGGAGCGGGAATTTGCGCCTTTTAGTTTTGCGAACACGACCCCGCAGCGCGCGCAACTCGCTCCGCTGGCGTCCGCGAAGTCGCATCGAGGACAACTCACCCGAACGATGTTAGCAAAGCTGTGAAGCGGCGATCGGGTAGAATCCGCCGCCCATGACGAGCCTCGTTCGCACAGTGGACGCGACCGCGCCGACCCGCGTGGACCTCGCCGGCGGCACGCTCGACATCTGGCCGCTCTACCTCTTCCATCCTGGTGCGGTGACCGTGAACGCGGCGATCGACCGGCGTGCGCGCTGCCGCGTGGCGCCGCTCGAAGGCGGCGTTCGTTTCGAGTCGAAGGATGCGCTCGTGAAGAGAGAGGCCGATCGCGTGCAGGACCTGATCGGCGAGAAGGGCGTTTCCCTCGCCGCCTGCGTTCTCGACGCGCTCGGCATCGAGACCGGCGTGGCGGTCACGACCCATTCGCGGGTGCCCGCGGGCTCGGGGCTGGGAGGCTCGTCGGCTCTGGCTGTGGCGGTCGCGGCCGCGGCTGCGGCTGCCACGGGACGGGACCTTGCGACGGGTGAGCTGTGGCCGATCGTTCGCGACGCCGAGGCGCGCTCGCTGGGCATGCCTGCGGGCACTCAGGATCATCTGGCGGCGATTCACGGCGGCGTCCTCGTCGTGCGCCTGCAACCCGGCGCGCCCATCGTCGATCGGCTCTCCGCCGATCCCGGCCAGGTGCAGGAGTGCCTGCTCCTGGTCAATGTCGGGCAAACGCGTTTCTCCGGCATCAACAACTGGGATGTGTTCAAAGGACAGATCGATGGCGACGCCGGGATCCGTGAGGCCCTGGGGAAGATCGGATCGATTGCGGCCGACCTGGCCCGAGCCCTCGAAGCGCGCGACGCTGCCGCGGTGACCGAGCTGATCAATCTGGAATGGGACGCGCGCAAGACCCTCGGTGCGGGTGTGACCAGCCCGGAGATCGACCGCATCGTGTCGATCGCCCGCGGCGCCGGGGGCGCGGCCAAGGTCTGCGGCGCCGGCGGGGGCGGAGTCGTACTGGTCTGGGCCGTGCCTGACGCGGGCGTGGACGGACCGCGTGAGCGGGTCGCCAAGGCGCTACAAGCAGAAGGTCTGCCCACGATGGACTTCCGCCTCGACCTGCGGGGCCTCGACGTCGATGAGGCCTAGTGTCCTGTCTCCGAAGTCATGTTGGCATTCGAGCGCCGCTGCATCCCGCCTGGCTGCGTCGCTCATCGGTCAAATACTCCCGGTATTCTCCCTCTTCGACTCCTTGCCATCCGGGCGCATCGACGCTCTCGGTGCGCAACAGCACTTCAGAGACGGGACACTGACAACGCCTATACTGGGGCCCTCGCGCGTTCTCGCGGACCCGCCAGCTTCCCAAGACGCAGACGCCCCACCGCCACCTAGGACGAGAGCCGCGCGAAGCGGCTCGAAGGAAATGACCCGATGACGCCGCGGAGAAACGACAAGCGGTCCGGTGCCGACACCCGCGATCGGCAACGCACCGGCTCGATCGAGGTGATCGTCGGCAGCATGTTCAGCGGCAAGAGCGAAGAGCTGATTCGCCGGATCCGCCGCGCCCAGATCGCGCGTCAGAACGTACAGATCTTCAAGCCCCAGGTCGACGCACGCTACTCGCGCGAGGAGGTCGTCAGCCACTCCGACATGAAGATGCCTTCCGAGGTCGTCGGCTCGCCGCAGGACATCCTGGAGCGAACCAATAGCGACACCGACGTCGTCGGCGTCGACGAGGGTCAGTTCTTCGACCCCAGCCTGGTCGGGGTGGTCAACGATCTGGCGGACCGCGGCCTGCGCGTCATCGTGGCGGGGCTCGACCAGGACTACATGGGCCAGCCGTTCGAACCGATCCCGCAGCTGATGGCGGTGGCGGAGTACGTGGACAAGATGCTGGCGATCTGCATTCAGTGTGGCGCCCCGGCCAACCGCTCGCAGCGGATCGGTACGGAGCGCGACCGCGTCGTGGTGGGCGGGTCGGAAGAGTACGAGGCCCGCTGCCGGAGCTGCTTCGCCCCGGAGGCCGACGCTTCCGCTTGAGCCCCGGCCTGATTCCCGTCGACGGCGCGGAAGGGGAGGGTGGGGGACAAGTGCTCCGCACGGCCCTCGCGCTCTCCGCAGTCACCGGACGGGGTTTCGAGATGGCCCGGATCCGAGAGCGGCGCCCGCGCCAGGGCCTGCGACCGCAGCACGTTGCAGCGGTCCGAGCCATGGCGATGGTGTGCTCTGCTCGAGTCAGCGGGGCCCTGGAGGGGTCGCGTGAGCTGAGCTTCGATCCGGCCGAGCTGACACCGGGGCGCTACGGGTTCGAGATCGGAACGGCGGGGTCGACGATCCTCGTCCTGCAGACGGTGCTGCCGGCGCTGGCGCAGGTCGGCGAGTCGGTCGTCGAGATCGAAGGTGGCACTCACGTTCCCGGAAGCCCCTGCTTCGAGTTCCTGGCGAGCCACTGGATGTCGGCGGTAGGCCAGCTCGGTCTGAAGGGCAGCGCGCGGCTCGAGCGCGCGGGGTTCTATCCGCCCGGAGGCGGGAAGGTCGAGGTCCGCGTGGAGGGCCCCTGGGCTCCGCCCGCCTTGCCGATCGCGTTGGAGAATCGCGGCGGCCTGCTCGACGTGCGGGGTCTCTCCGCCGCGGTCCGTGTGGCGGATGACGTGGCCGAGCGGCAGCGAGACGCCGTCGCGAAGCGCCTCTGGGAAGAGAAGCGCATCGATGTCGCCTGGCAGGAGACGTCGCTACGGGCCAACTCGCCCGGCAGCGTCGTGTTCCTCGAGGCGCTCTTCGAGAACGGCCGCGCCGCCTTCCAGGAACTCGGCGAGCGGGGCGTGCCGGCCGAGCTCGTCGGCGATCGGGCCGCGCGGCGGCTCCTGGCGTTTCTCGATGCGGGCGCAGCGGTCGACGAACATCTCGTGGATCAGCTGGCGCTGCCGCTGGCGGTGGCGGGCTGCGGGGGCCGCATCTCCACTCCGAACGTCACCAGGCACCTCGAGACCGTGACGGACGTGGTCAGGGCCTTCGGCTTTGACGCGACCACCTGGGGCCGGTCCGGGGGGCCGGGTGGTCTAGCCGTGGAGCCATCTTGACCGCCTCGTATCTGACAGCTAGCATGACACTTGGCGGGATTCGCACGCCCATTTCTGGGCGCGCGACGGCACGCATCGTAGGTCTCATCGCCGTGACCCTCGCCGCCGGCTGCGGGTCGTCCGATCGGGATTCGCTCAGGAAGCGGGAGCTTCCGCCTCCGCGTGAGGCGAGTCTCGATGAGGTGCTGGCCGCCTACGACAGTTTTTGCGATGGTATCGAGACCTTCAAGGCGGCAGGCCACATGGAGCTCCGAAACACCCGGACCGGGAGAACGCAGCGTCTCCGCTTCGATCTTGTGGCGAGCCGGGAGGGGATTCGTCTCGAGCAACGGGACGGCGACCCCGGAATCGTGTTGGTCAGCGGGGGGGGGCGCTTCGCACTCCAATCCGCGGCGGACGGGCGCACCTGGACGGGCCCGGCGGACGAGCCTCTTCCCACCCTCGGCGACGTTCCGCTGGAAGCTCTGAGGGCGAGCGACTTGGAGAGCGCCTTCGTTCCCGCCCGGCTCACCGTGAAGGCAGATGAAGCCCTGGTCATGGAGGGCGAGCGGAGCCACTTTGCACTGACGCTGACGCGCCGCCGCTCGGGCCACGCGGTGGCGCGGCGCCAGGTGGTTCTGGAGCGGGCTTCGCTCCGACCCCAACGGATGTCCAGCTTCGATGCGGAAGGGGAGTTGCGGAGCGGCGTGTCGTGGCGGGGGTGGCGCGACGGCGTCCCCCGGGAGATTCTCGTGACACGGCCGCTCGACGGAACGCTGGCGCGCTTCGAGTTGGACGAGGCCGAGCCCAACGCGCCCGTGCCGCCGGGCAGCTTCGAGCTCACGGCGGCGGCCCAGTGACAGCCACCCCGATGCTCGAGACGGTCGGCCTACGCATGGTGTATCGCCTGGGCCACGTCGACGTGGAAGCTCTGCGCGGCGTGGACCTGGAAGTTGCCAAGGGGGAGTTCGTTTCGATCGTCGGTCCGTCCGGCTGCGGCAAGTCGACGCTGCTCCACCTGCTGGGCGGCCTGGCGCAGCCGAGCGGTGGCCGCATCCTGATCGGTGGCACAGAGATCTCCTCGGCGACCGACAACGAGCGCACGCGCGTCAGGCGCGAGAGCATCGGGTTCGTGTTCCAGCGCTTCAATCTCCTCGTGACCCTCAGCGTTCGGGGCAACCTGGAGATCGTCCGGCAGATCCAGGGCCGGGGTCCCACACCCGTGGCCCGGGTGCAGGAGCTGCTGGAGATGGTCAAGCTCCCGCACAAGATCGACATGAAGCCTCTCGACCTGTCGGCGGGTGAGCAGCAGCGCGTCGCGATCGCCCGCTCTCTCACCAACAAGCCGGCGATTCTGCTGGCCGACGAGCCGACCGGCAACCTGGACTCGAGCAACGGAAACCTGATTCTCGATCTGTTCAAGGAGCTCAATCAGTCGCTGAACCAGACGATCGTGATGATCACCCACGACCTGCAGGCCGCGAGCCGAGCGGATCGGATCATCGAGATGAAGGATGGGCGTGTGCTCAGCCACGGGATCCTGCCTCAGCTCGTGGGCGCCGGCACGTGAGCTCGAAGATATGGCGGGCACTCGCGGTAGGCGCGCTGGCGTTTTCGTTCGCCAGCGGGGGCTTCGCGCAAGAGCCGGAGGCCGACTCCGTGCTGCGGGCGCTCGAGGGATCGGGCCGCAAGCTCAAGACGATGCGGGCCGAGTTCGTGGAGATGAAGCGGCTCATCCTCCTCGACGAGACCGAGGAGTCCACAGGCGACGTGCTGCTCGAGGTTCCGGGCCGGCTGCGGTGGAACTACCTTCAGCCGAGCGAGTCGGCGATGATCATCAAAGATGGCCGTTTCGCGAGGTACTTCCCGAGGACCAAGCAGGTCTTCCGTGGCGAGGCGAAGGGGGAGGCCGACCTGCTCGTGGGCTTTGGCCCGGGGGCCTCCGACCTGGGCAAGAAATACGTGGTCACCCTGGTGGGGGAAGAGAAGGTGGGGGATATCGAAGCCCACGTCCTGGACTTGAAGCCGCGTTCCGAGGACAGCCTTTTCAGCGAGATCCGACTCTGGGTGGATCAGGACCGGCACATCCCCGTACAGACGCGCTTGACCGAGCCGACCGGCGACGACACGACGATCCGCTTCGACTCGGTCGTCTTGAACCAGGCCCACGGGAAGAACGCCTTCGACCTGGATCTCCCGAAGGACACAGTGGAGATCTCCCGGTGAAGACCACGCGGCAACTCCCCTCGCCCGCGTAGTCCTTTACTCCCTCTCCCCCTGAGGGGGAGAGGGCCGGGGTGAGGGGGCGACCGGTAGACAGCTACCCAGGGGCTCACTCTCATCTGGGACGAACGAACAGGCGAGCCGTCCCCCTGAGGGGGAGAGGGCCGGGGGACGAGGGTAGACAGCCCAAGCCTTACCTGGCCTCCCCCTGGGAGGGGAGAGGACCGCGGACGGCTAAGCGTGGCCAACTCGCCCCACCCACGAGGAGTGATCAGCCTGCATTCCTGGCGGCCATCCGACCTCGCGGTGGGATCCTTCGGCCCGTGCAGGACTGACCCGGCCTCAGGATGACGTTGCGTTCGCCGTTCCACGCCCGTCGTCATCCTGAGCGAGCTCAGCGAAGGACGCGAGAGAAGGATCCGCCTGCCCCTCGTCTCTCAAGAACACCGGCGACACCCGCTCCAGCCGCGGGATCGTTCGGCCGGTGCTCGACTGACCGGCCTCAGGATGACGAGGAGGCGATCACTTCCCGGGCGGTTCCGTAAAGACCGTGCCCGCTCCTTCGATCCGGATGAGCGGGCCGCTGCCACCGGCGCTCGGCATCCCGGCGACGAGCTCTGCGGCGTCGGCGATCTGCGCTGAAAGATCGCCACTCCAGGCGACGACCGAGGCCACTGGAACCGAGACGGGCATGTCTCGAGTGACGTCCAACGAGAGGGGCGCACGGGCCAGTGATACGGCGAGGGTGCCCTTGCCCTCGAATGCCAGGAACTCTATGTCGTCGCCACCCTCGATGGCGATGTAGCTCGGTGTGAGGGACTCCTCGCAGGCGAGCAGCTTGCTCGGCTGAACGTAGACCGGCACGTCGCCCGTGGGCCAGAGCCGAAGGCGTCGGCTCTCGTCGGCGAGGACGACCTTGCCCTGACCGCTGACGATCACGAGGGGCGGCTCCTTGCCGGGGCGATCGTGCTTGACCCAGAAAGCGAGGTTGCCGCTGTAGCTGTAGAGGGTGCCGTGCTTGACGAAGAGCTTGCCGGAGAACGTGACCTGGAGCAGGCTGTCGCTCAGCAGCTCGAAGGCCTCCGACGCGCGGTGGGTCGTGGCGCCGAGCAGGCTCTTGTCGGGTGTCGGCATGCTCAGGATCGGGAGATGCGGCCGCGTGTCGCTTTCGACCTCCCGGGGTCGCTGGAGCAGGTTTCCAAGCTTGAACTTGGCCGTCTCGGTCGAGTGGAATTGGCGGGTCCGCGCGGCTCGGTCGGCGAGCAGCTCCGGGCTGACCGGGCGCACCATCTTCTCGTCGAGAGACACCGGCACGGTCTGCGCCGTGTTCTCGACCGGGCGGTCGTGCTCCAGCGGTGCGTCGGGATCCTCGCTGAACGCAGGAATCGTGTAGCCGCTGTCCCCCCCGTCAGGAATCCTGTGCGCCTGCTCCGCTTCCTCCTGGGCCGAATCGTCTTTGCCGATCTGACTCGCGACGCGTCGCACCATCACGTTGGCGCCCGCGTGCCGGTATTGGTAGATCGAGTCCTGGAGCCGGCCCTGTTGCTCGTAGATGGTTCCGAGGTAGAAGTTGATCTTGGGGTTCTCGCCAGCCAACTCCAGGGCTCGCAGGAACGAACGCTCGGCGTCGTACGGGCGCTCCAGCTTCAGATAGATCATCCCGAGGTTGTAGTGCAGCGTGTGTGTATCGGGGCGTTCCGCGACGAGCTTTCGGTAGACCTCCTCGGCCTTGTCGAGCTTTTCCCGCTTGAAGTAGATGAGGCCGAGCAGGTTGAGAATCTTCAACTCCCGGGGCCGCAGCATGCACGCTTCCTCGAGATGAGACTGCGCCTCGGCGAGGCGCCCTTCTTCATAGAGGTCCTTCGCACGCTCGTAGTGCTTGCGGAAGAGCCCGACGTCGGTCTTCTCGCCCATGGCTATTTGAGCGCCCGGATCATGGAGTATGTGATTCCTTCCGGCGGCCGCTTGTTGGTGACGTGCAGGACGCCGTTGCCGTCTACGAACTTGTAGTAGATACCCGGCTGCGCCGGCTCCACCTTCTGGGAGCCCGCCTTCGCCGTCGAAGCCGGGATTCCGCCGCGCGGCGCGTACGAGTAGCTGGCCGGTCGCCCGCTCCCCAGCCAGCCGCGAATCTTGCGAACATAGCGCTGGGTCTCCCGGTAGGGGGGGATGCCCCCGTAGCGCTTGACCGCGTTCTCTCCGGCGTTGTAGCCGGCCAGGGCGGGCGAGAGGTCTCCCCGGAACATGTCGAGCAGTATGCGCAGGTAGCGGGCGCCGGCGAAGATGTTCTGGCGCGGGTTGTAGGAATCCATCACGCCGAAGCGCTGAGCCGTCGCCGGCATCAGCTGCATCAAGCCGCGGGCGCCCTTGGACGACTTCGCGTACTGATCGTAGGACGACTCGGCGCGAATCACAGCGTGCACCAGGTCCGAGTTCACGCCGTGAGCGCGGCTCGCCTCCGCGATGATCGGGTCGAACTCACCGCTGTAGCGGCCTCTCCAGCCGGCGGAGTGGATGATCGTGCCCTTGCCGGGGTAGGTGAGGCGATAGCTCCGGTCGTCCGGCACGTTCGTCGCCTCGACGGTGCCTGTGACACCGCGCCGGGTGTAGATCTGCGCGGAGGCGGACGCCGCCAGGAGCAGAGGCGCCGCCAACATGCACGCCACGAGCCGCCTACGCACGCACGCCCTCGATAAGCTCTTTGGCGAGATCCATCGCCCGCTGCCGTAGCGCTTCGACGTCGCCGGGCTCGACGCCGCCGCCCTGAGCGAAGTCGTCGCGCCCTCCGCCGCGCAGCTCCAGTCGTTTCATCAGATCCGGGGCGCTGATGCGTTCGTGGAGGGACTTGGACACAGCCGCGATCACGTGCACGCCCTTCTCGCCCAGCGCGCTCGACAGCACCAGATAAGCCGAGTCCTTGTTTCCGTTGCGGAACTCGTCCACGACCGATGCGTGGGCCTTGCGCTCGAGGCCCTCGAAGCGTGGTGTCCAGACCTTGACGCCTTCCACCTCGGCCAGGTCGCTGCCGCCCGAGTGGCTCGCCTGCGTTGCGAGCTGGGTCTTGACGCGCTCCAGCTTGCGCTCGAGGCCCTTCAGCTGCTCCTGAAGTCGCGCGTACTCGTCCACCAGAGAGCAGCGATCGGTCTTTGCGGTCTGCTCTAGCTCCTCGAGGATCCCCTGATCTTCCCGGGCCCGCTCGAGAGCCGCCGGGCCGGTGAGTGCCTCGACACGGCGCGTGCCCGCGGAGATCCCCTGCTCGTGAGTCAAGAGGAGCAGGCCGATCTCGCCGGTCTGCTGAACGTGGGTGCCGCCGCAGAACTCCTTGGAGAAGCCGGGCACGTCGACGACTCGAACCTGCTCGCCGTACTTGTCGCCGAAGAACGCGAGGGCGCCGTAGGCGAGCGCTTCGTCGAGGCCCATCACCCTGGTCTCGAGCCCGGTGCCCCTGAGGATCTCGCCGTTGACGCGGCTCTCGATGTGGCGAAGCTCGCGCGGTGTGACGTGAGCGTAGTGACTGAAGTCGAAGCGGAGCCGATCCGGAGCGACCAGACTCCCGGCCTGCTTGACGTGGGGGCCAAGGATCTCACGCAAAGCCGCGTGTAGCAGGTGGGTGCCCGTGTGGTTGCGCATCGCGCCGGCACGGCGGGTCGGGTCCACTCTTGCGACGACCGGCATGCCGCGCTCGAAGCCGCCGACGCCGACGCGTACGTGATGCACGTGAAGGCCGCGGACGGGCATGGTGCAGCCGAGCACCTCGGCCGACGAGCCGTCGGACGAGAGCACGCCGTGGTCCCCGACCTGGCCGCCCGACTCCGCGTAGAAAGGCGTCTCGTCGAGCACGATGCTGCCTTCCTCACCGGCGTCGAGACGAGCGGCGAGACGGCCCTGCTTCAAGACGGCCAGGACGCGGGGCCCTTCGAGCTCGAGGGCCGTGTAGCCGCGGAACCCGGTTGCGCCCTTCCCGAGCAGCTCGAGGTAGACGGGATCGCCCGCCACGGCGCCCATCTTGCTCGCCTTTCGGGCTCGCTCCTGCTGAGTCTTCAGCTCGCGATCGAACCCTTCGCGATCGACGCGGAGGTCCCGGTCGCCGGCCAGCTCCTCAGTGAAGTCGAGCGCGAGCCCATAGGTGTCGTAGAGACGAAACGCATCTTCACCCTTGATCGTGTCGCCCGCCTTCAAGGGCTGTGCGACATCCTCGAACACGGCGAAGGCCTGTTTGAGCGTCGTGCCGAAGCGATCCTCTTCGACCGCCACGACCCGCTCGACCGACTCCGACTGATTCACGAGCTCCGGGAAGGCGCCCGCCATGTGGCTGACGACTGTTTTCGACAGATCGCCGAGGAAGGCCCCCTCGATGCCGAGCCGCCGCCCGTGCCGCATCGCGCGCCGCATGATCTTGCGCAGCACGTAGCCGCGGCCCTCGTTGCCCGGCATGACGCCGTCGGCGATCAGGAAGGTGAGGGCGCGCAGGTGATCGGCGATCACGCGCAGCGAGATGTCGTCGCGCGCGTCCCGGCCGTAGACCTTGTCGCAGCGGGCAGCGGCAGCCGCGAGCAGAGGAGCGAACAGCTCCGTGTCGTAGCTCGAGAGCTTGCCCTGGACCACGGCGGCGATCCGCTCCAGACCCATTCCCGTGTCGATGCTCGGCGCCGGAAGGTCGCGGACGCCGCCGCCGTCGCCGCGCTCGAACTGCATGAAGACGAGGTTCCAGATCTCGAGCCAGCGGTCGCACTCGCAGGCGACCCCGAGGCACTTCCGCCCGGCGCCTTCCTCGGAGCAGGGGAGATCGTCCGTCTGGAAGAAGTGGATCTCCGAGCACGGGCCGCAGGGCCCCGTATCGCCCATCGCCCAGAAGTTGTCCGCGAGACCCAGCTCGAAAACCTTCTCCTCCGCGACGTGGTTCGCCCAGATCCGGTGCGCTTCCTCGTCTCGCGGGAAGCCGCCCTCGCCGGAATACACGGTGACCGCCAGACGCTCGGCATCGAGCCCCAGGTCCTTCGTCAGCAGCTCCCAGGCGAAGGCGATGGCTTCACGTTTGAAGTAGTCGCCGAAGGAGAAGTTTCCGAGCATCTCGAAGAAGGTGTGGTGACGTGCGGTCTGCCCGACGTTCTCGAGGTCGTTGTGCTTGCCGCCCGCTCGAACGCACTTCTGGGACGAGGCGGCGCGCTTGTAGTCGCGAGTCTCCTGGCCGAGAAACACGTCCTTGAACTGGTTCATCCCGGCGTTCGCGAAGAGCAGCGTCGGGTCGTTGCCACGAACGAGCGAGCTCGAAGATACGACGCGGTGGTCTCGCGCTTCGAAGTAGCCGAGGAAGGCGCTTCGGATCTCCGCGGCGGGCCGATCCGCTGGAGCTTTCACGCGATCTCCTGTTCGAGCTCCGGGATCGGTTCGTCGACTTGCCACTCCGACCAGAGCCGACGCAGGCTCGGCGTCACGAGCTCGGAAGGGAAGCCGCGGCGGAACAAGAACGCGCGCAGGCTTGCGAGTCGCCGGGGCGGCTCGAGTCTCTGCTTCCGGTGCCAGTACGATCTGGCCAGACGGTCCAGAATCGCTTCTTCGGAAACCTCCGCGAGCGCATCGCTCAGACCGCTCTCTGCGACCTCTTCGTCGATCCCGCGCTTGAAGAGGGCCTGGCGGACGCGGTGTCGACCGTGGCCGCGGTGAGTTATCCGGCTTCGCGCGAAGCCCTTCGCAAACTTGGCGTCGTCGAGATAGCCCTGGCTGCCCAGCCGGGCCAGAGCGGCTTCGACGTCATCGGTGTCGAAGCCGGCGCGGCGCAGGGCCCTGCGCATCTCGTCGACGGAGTGGTCCCGACGGGCGAGACGGCGGAGCGCCTTGACGTACGCTTTCTTCATTCGATCTCGAACGTCTCCATCGAGCGCCCGATCTCTTCGCCGGCCATCTCCGAGCCCGTCTGGATGCCCTCCATGCGCATCTTGAACTCGTCCGGATTGCTGGCGCGCCGCAGCGCCTCATCCTCCGTGATGAGCCCCTGCTGGCAGAGGTGGTAGACGGCCTGGTCGAAGGTCTGCATGCCGTACTGGGAGACACCGGAGGCGATCGCCTCGGAGATCAACTTGGTCTTGTCCTTGTTGATGATGCAGTCGCGGATGAAGCCGGTCGTGATCATCACCTCGACGGCGGGAACCCGTCCCTTGCCGTCGGCGCGGGGCACGAGTCGCATCGAGACGACGGCCTTGAGAACGCCGGCCAGCTGCAGGCGGACCTGCTTCTGTTGGTGAGGAGGAAAGACGCTGATGATGCGATTGACCGTCTCGGTCGCGTCCAGGGTGTGGAGTGTCGAAAGCACGAGGTGGCCCGTCTCCGCGGCGGTGATGGCGGTTTCGATCGTCTCGTGGTCGCGCATCTCGCCCACCAGGATGACGTCGGGATCCTGGCGCAGCGCACTGCGCACCGCGGCGGCGAAGCTCTTGGTGTCGACCTCGACCTCGCGCTGATTCACTATCGATTTCTTGTCGCGATGTAGGAATTCGATCGGGTCCTCGATCGTGATGATGTGCTCGCATCGGTTCGTGTTGATGTGGTCGATGATCGAGGCGAGCGTGGTCGACTTGCCCGATCCGGTCGTGCCCGTGCAGAGCACGAGGCCGCGTTGCTCCTGGGCGATCTTCTGCATCACGGCCGGCAGGCTCAGCTCGGCGACTGTCTGGATCTTGACCGGGATCACGCGTAGGACCAGCCCGACCGTCCCCCGCTGCTGGAAGACGTTGCAGCGGAAGCGTCCCAGACCCGGCACGGAGTACGCGATGTCGATCTCGAGGTTGTCCTTGAACTTCTGCTTCTGTCGATTGGTCATGATGGAGAACGCCATCGCGATGGTGTCCTCCTGCATCAGCCGTTTGGTCTCGACTAACGGCACCAGCGCGCCGGCCATCCGCACGACGGGGTGAGACCCGACCTTGAGGTGCAGGTCGGAGGCCCTCCGATCGGCGGCCAGCTTCAAAAGGTCGTTGATGTGCATAGTCTCCCCGGGTTGCTCCGCGTGGCTGCGATTACCCTCCGCGCGTGTGCGCCGGCTCCGCCGGCTCGGCCGCACCCACCTTCGTGAGCCAGCCCCACTCATCTTTGGCGCGTCCCTCGATCAGTTCGAAGAAGGCGTCCTGCAGCTTCTGGGTCAGCGGGCCGCGGGCCGCGTTGCCGACCGGAATCCGATCGACCGAGCGGATCGGCGTGATCTCCGCCGCCGTGCCGGTGAAGAACAACTCGTCGGCGACGTAGAGCAGCTCGCGAGGCAGGCGCTCCTCGATCACCTCGATGCCCTCTCGACGAGCGAGTCGAATCACGCTGTCGCGCGTGAGGCCCGGCAGCACCGAAGAGAAGAGCGGCGGCGTGACGAGCCTGCCGTCCTTCACGGCGAATATGTTCTCGCCGCTACCCTCGGAGACATAGCCATCGACATCCAGCGCGATGCCTTCGGTGTATCCGTCCTCGAGGGCGTCGAGCTTGATCAGCTGCGAGCTCATGTAGTTGGCTGCGCTCTTCGCCGAGGCTGGCAGCGTATTCGGCGCCAAGCGTGTCCAGGAGCTGACCTTGACGTCGACCCCGCTCTCGAGCGCGTCCGCTCCGAGATAGCGCCCCCATTCCCAGACCATGATGGCGACGTCGACGGGACAGTGGCGAGGATCGATGGCCAGGGGACCCTTTCCGCGGTAGACGACCGGTCGGATGTAGCAGGCGTCGAAACCGTTGTGCTCGATCGTTTCGAGGGTCGTGGCCTTCAACTGCTCAGCCGAGTAGGGGATCGGCAGCCTGAAGATCTTCGCGGAGCGCTCGAGGCGCGCCAGGTGATCGTCCAGACGGAAGATGGCGGAGCCAGCTTCCGTAGCGTAGCAGCGTATCCCCTCGAACACGCCGCTCGCGTAGTGCACGACGTGAGATCCGATGTGGAGGTTGGCCTGGTCCCAGGGGACCTGGCGTCCGTTCATCCACACGGTGTCGGCGCTGGGTGCCTGCATCGACGTTCGACCCTCCTCCCACCTCGCCCAGGCGCAAAAACCCGCACGAGGCGCCCCGATTCGCAGAGCAAAGCCTGTCCGGAGTGTATTCTCGCGGGCCGCTGACTGTCAAACACCGCGGGTGGCGAAGTATTGATGCCTCAGAGATTTAGCCGCGATTCGTCACCCTGAGCGAGTTCTCGGGACGTCCATCAACGAAAGCCACGGAGACACAGAGACACAGAGAACGCACCGAGCAGGCGGCAGGATCCGATCGAGCGCTCAACCCGATCGGAGTCAGCTCGTCGCCCCAGGGAGTCACTCCGAGGCTCCGTGCCTACTTGGCTACCCCGGTGAGCGAACTGCTACTGGTCTTCGCTGCAGAAGGGGCAGGAAGTGGAGCGTGACGGCAGCGGCTTGTTGCAGTTCCAGCACCTGCCGCCGCGCGGGACTTCGCGAGCCTTCAGGCGCTTGCGGATGTCCTCCAACTCGGTGGCGGTGTGATCGATATCTGCTGCAGTGGCGAGATCTTCCAGGAGGTCCGACGCGCGCTGGTAGCGATCGGAGACGTCGCGCGCGAGTGCCTTCATGACGATGTCGGAGACCTCGCGCGGGATCTGCGGGTTCTTCACTCGCGGCGGCGTGCACCTCCCCTTGGCCACGAGGCGTTCGATCTGGGCGGGGTTGGGACTGAAGTAGGGGAGCGTGCCGGTCAGCATCTGGTAGATGATGACGCCCACGGAATAGACATCTGACGCCAGAACGGCGCGTCCTTGAAAGTGCTCCGGCGCCATGTACGGGGGGCTGCCGATCACGGTCGAGGCGTGGGACTTCTCGAGAAAGCGGGAGGTGCCGAAGTCGGCAACCTTGAGGACACCGCTCTCCGAGATGAGGACGTTTGCCGGACGCAGGTCACGGTGGAGGATCTGAGCCTGCTGCGCGTGGTCGACCCCGCGGAGGATCTGAATGGAGTAGTTGAGCGCGCGCACGTTGTCGAGCGACTTCTCGTGATCGAGCACGGCCTCGAGACTCTCCCCCTTCACGTAGTCCATCACGATGAAGAAGACCTCCTCGATCCGCTCGGCAGTGAGGATGCCCACGATGTTCTCGTGGTCGAGGGCCGCCAGCAGGCGTGGCTCCTGGAGCTGCTCGTCGAAGTCCCCGGACTGCCGGTGTGGCACCTTGATCGCGACCTTCTTGTCGATCCAGGTGTCCTTCGCGAGGAAGACGGTGCCGAAACCTCCTGAGCCGAGGTTCTGAAGAATCTGGTATTTCCCGACCTTCTGGCCCAGAAGGAACATGCGAAGAGCCGGAAGTATAGCACTGGCGTTTTCCGCAACTTTTTACCGAGCTTGACAACGGTCTCCGGGGGCCTGGCGTTATCCTCAATGGACCGAGGATGTTGCGCATTGTTCCCCTGGCTGCGATAGCAGCGCTCGCCATTCCTGCGGACGCCCTCGCTCAAGGGCCGCCCCGGCAGCACACGCAGGTGACCCTGCTGGCGGAGGTTGATTCCGTGCAGCCGGGCGTGCCTTTCTGGGTCGGTCTGCGCATGCTGATGGACGAGCACTGGCACACCTACTGGGAAAACCCGGGTGACACCGGACTGCCGACACGAATCGCCTGGACCCTGCCCGAGGGTTTCGAGGCCGGCCGGCTCGAGTCTCCATTTCCAGCAGTCCAGGCAGTGGGTCCGCTCGTCAGCTACGGGTACGAGGGCGAGGTCATCCACCTGGTTCGCATCGTGCCGCCCGACGACTTCGCAGAGGACACCGTCGCCCTGCACGCGAACGTCAACTGGCTCGAGTGTGAGGAGATCTGTATCCCGGCAAAGGCGGAGCTGGAGCTCTTGCTGCCGGTCCGCGCGGGCCCGAGCGCGCGCAGCGTCGCAGCGCCCCTTTTCGATGCCGCGCGAGAGCGGTTGCCGCGCGAGGTCGCCGGCTGGGAGTTCGAGGCGGGGCAGCGCGACGAGCGGCTGGGCCTCCTGGTCCGGCCGCCCGGGGCCGAGAAAGCACCGTCGAGTGCCTATTTCTTTGTGCGAGATCTCGAGGTCATCGACTACGCAGCGCCGCAGAAGCTGATCGTTCAGCCACAGGGCTTCCGGGTCGAGATCGCGCGCGCCACGAGCCCGGCCGGCTTCGACGGGCTCCGCGGCATCCTTGTACTCGAGGCCGCGGATGGTTCGAAGCGGGCTCTCGAGGTGGCGGCCCGGCCCTCGGCAACTGCGTCTGCGGCGATCGGCACGCCCGGGGTCGAGGCGCCCGGGGCGCCGCCCGCGTGGCTCGCCGCACTGGCTTTCGCATTCCTCGGTGGGCTGATTCTGAACCTGATGCCGTGCGTGCTGCCCGTGCTGTCGCTCAAGGTGCTCGGCTTCGTTCGCGACTCGGCAGGCGACGAGGGGGGCGCCTGGCGTCAAGGCCTGGCGTTCACGATGGGCGTGCTGAGCTTCTTCTGGATTCTCGCGGCGGCGCTTTTGGCCCTGCGGGCGGGAGGCGAGCAGGTGGGCTGGGGCTTTCAGCTGCAGTCGCCGGTGTTCGTCGTGTTCCTCGCCTGTCTCTTCTTCGCGATCGCCTTGAACCTGTTCGGTGTATTCGAGATCGGCCAGGGCCTGACGGCGGCGGGTCAGGCGACGGCGGGGAAGAGTGGTTTGGCGGGGTCCTTCTGGAGTGGCGCGCTCGCAACGGTCGTTGCCACGCCTTGCACGGCCCCCTTCATGGGCTCGGCGCTCGGCTTCACGTTGGGCCAGCCGGCCTGGGTGAGCTTGACGGTCTTCACGTCTCTCGGCCTCGGGATGGCTTCGCCTTACCTGTTGCTGTCGCTGTTCCCGGCGCTCGTCCGCTTCGTGCCGAAGCCGGGCGCCTGGATGGAGACTTTCAAACAGGTGATGGGCTTCCCAATCATGGCGACAGTGGTCTACCTCGTCTGGCTCTTCGGCCGTCAGGTGGGAATGAACGCAGTCGGCCTGCTGCTCGGCGGGCTGTTGCTGATCGGGCTTGGCGCCTGGATCTACGGTCGTGGCGCGTCGCCGACGGCTTCGTCGGGCGGCCGCGTCTGGGCCAACGCAACGGCAGCGGTCGTCGTGCTGGCCGGCCTGGGTCTCGGCTTCTCGCAAGCTCAGGCGGCTCCGCAGAATCGCTCGGACGGCGGGGTCGAGGTCGCAGACGGGATCGCCTGGCAGGCGTTTTCACCCGAGCGTCTCGCGGAGCTTCGGGCCGCAGGCACACCCGTGTTCATCGATTTCACTGCAGATTGGTGCCTGACGTGTCAGGTCAACGAGGGCGTCGCCTTCACGGACGAAGTGCGCGAGCGGTTCGAGCAGGAGGGAGTGGCGATGCTCAAGGCCGACTGGACCTTGCGGGACGACGTGATCACGCAGACCCTGACCGGGTACGGCCGCCGGGGCGTGCCGCTCTACGTGCTCTACGGGCGTGACCCCGAAGCCGAGCCGCATCTGCTCCCCGAGCTGCTCAGTCCCGGCATCGTCCTCGATGCGATCGAAAAGGTCCTGAGCCCCCACCGCTAGGCTGCGGCCAAATACAGATTCCGCGACCCTCTGATCTCAGGGAATTCCGAGAGTCGCGGGGGCCGGCGCGTCCGCGAACCCACCTCGCCGGTCCGCTCCGATAAGCCATATACTGCACCAATGGGTCGTCGCCACGGGTCGTCGTTCGGCCGGAGTTCGGTGCTGCTGCTGTTGGCGTTCTCAATGGTGGTTGCGGCGGGCCCGTTTCTGCATCACGACGTCGACTGCCACATCAAGACACCGACCCACTGCACCGGTTGCACGATCGGCATGTCCGCTCCGACGGTAGCGGGGCGAACGCCCCTACTCGCGGACGCTGACAGGGCCCGGACGGTGAGTCTGGCCGAGCTGGGAGCGCGGCTCCACCGGCGACCCGTCACGCGCGTGTTGGGGCGCGCCCCTCCGACCCTCCTCTGAGCTGCACCCCCAGCGGGGCAAACGGGTCCCGTTGTGGATCGACTCGAGGAGGAGGCATGCTGTCAGTTCGTCGTTCGTATCGTCTGGCCGTCGCAGTCCTGGTGCTCAGCTCGCCGTTCGGCGCGCTCGCCGCTGCCGCGGGCAGCCCGCTCGGCGCGCAAGCCGGCGACGAGATCGCGGACCTGCGCGATGAGCTCGCCGCGCTGCGGGAGCAGTACGAAGCCCGCATCGCAGAGCTCGAGGAACGCCTGGCCGCCCTCGAGGACTCTCAAAGCGCCGAAATCGCTGGGCCAGCGATCGAGCCCAGTCCCGCTGGGACGGCAGTCCCCCCCGGCGCCGCAGGTGCGGGAGGCCCGGTGGGGTCGTTGCCGACCTACGGTGGGGCCGCGTCCACATCCAAGGTCTTCAATCCCGACATCGCCGTCATCGGCAACTTCCTGGCCGTCGCCGGCGACAACGCCATCGTGCCGAGCGAGCCCTTCGCGCTCGAAGAGGCCGAGGCGGTGTTCCAGGCCGTCGTCGACCCCTACGCGCGCGCCGACTTCTTCTTCGCCTACTCGGGCGAGGGGGTCGAGATCGAAGAAGGCTATGTCACCTTCCCCACGCTTCCGGGCGGACTGCTGGCGAAAGCGGGCAAGCTGCGCGCGGCCTTCGGCAAGGTCAACACGCTCCACACCCACGCCCTGAGCTGGGCGGACCGCCCGCTGGTCACGCAGAACCTCCTTGGGGGCAATGAGGGAATCGCGGACATGGGCGTCTCCGTCTCCCGACTCGTCCCGAATCCCTGGCTGTTCCTCGAGGCCACGGGCGAGGTGTACCGGGGCCAGTCCGAGGGAGTGTTCGAGGCGCAGAAGCGCTCCGACCTGTCCTGGGGCGCGCGGCTGCGTGGCTATGTCGACCTTTCGGACTCCGCCAACCTCGATGTGGCCGGCTCCTACGCCTGGGGAAACAACGACGTGGGACCCGGTTTCAAGACGCAGCTGATCGGCGTGGACGCGACGTTCCGCTGGCGTCCCCTGCAGCGGGCGGTCTATCAGCGCTTCCTCGGGCGCGCGGAGGTCGTCTGGAGCCGGCGCGAGCAGGAAGATTTCGCCGCGCGCGCCTTCGGCGCGTACCTGTCCGGCGAGTACCAGTTCTCGCGGCACTGGTTCGGCGGGGTCCGGCTCGATTACTCGGAGCGGCCCGATGCACCCGAGCTCCGGGACAAAGGCATCTCGGCGCTGCTCACGTTCTGGCCCAGCGAGTTCAACCAGGTCCGGGGTCAATACCGCTTCACCCGCTACGGTGAGCAGCAGACCGCCCACGAAGTTCTGTTCCAGCTTCTCTTTTCCATCGGCGCCCACGGCGCCCATCCTTTCTAGGGGACGTCCATGATGCGCACGAGACTCCTGGTGGCCTGCCTGCTGGCCGCGGCGATGTCGACACCGCCGTCGAGCGCATCCGCGGCGGCGATCGACGTCGTCACGACCACGGAGGACCTAGCCTCGCTGGTGCGTGAGGTCGCGGGTGATCGCGTCGAGGTCCTGGCGCTGGCGCGGGGCTACCAGGATCCCCACTTCGTGGAGCCGAAGCCCAGCTTCATTCTGAAGCTCCACGGCGCCGACCTGCTCGTGGTCGTCGGGCGCGAGCTCGAGGCGAGTTGGCTGAAGCCGCTGATTCAGCGGAGCCGGAACCGGGCCATCCAGCCTGGCGGCGAGCGCTATCTCGACGCCTCGCTCACGGCGGAGATCCTGGACATCCCGACCGGACCCATCACACGCGCCATGGGCGACGTGCATCCTCTCGGCAACCCACACTTCCTTCTGGATCCGGCCAACGGCCGTAGAGTGGCGGAGGCGATCCGCGCCATGCTGTCGACGATCAGCCCGGGTGACGCCGACTACTTCGCGACTCGCTACGCCGATTTCGATCAGCGCCTGGCCCAGGCGGAGGCCCGCTGGGACGTGCGGATGGCTCCGTGGAAGGGCGCCCGCGTCGTGACCTACCACCGCTCGTGGCCGAATCTGTGCGAGCGTTTCGGCCTCGAGGTCGTGGGGTACGTCGAGCCCCGACCCGGCATCCGTCCCTCGCCGCGTCACACCCTCGACCTCATGGCGGAGATGAAGCGCCAGGGAGTCCGCGTCATCCTGGTCGAGCCCTACTTCGACCTCAAGACCCCGCGCAAGATCGCGGAGCAGACATCGTCCGAGGTGCTCGTCCTGCTGCCTTCGGTCGGCGGGGAGAAGAATGTGAAGACGTATTTCGATCTGTTCGACCACAACATCGAGAAGCTCGCGACCGCATTGGCGGCAGCGGGGCCCTGATGCTGGACTCGACCTTGTTGGACTTCCTGGCAGCGCCCTTCGCGGCGAGCCTGATCATCGCGGGCATTCACGCCTACCTCGGGGTTCACGTGATCGAACGCGGCGTGATCTTCGTGGATTTGTCCCTGGCGCAGATCGCCGCGCTCGGCGCGGCAATCGCAGTGTTGCTGCCGTTCTCCGATGGTGATCCCCACGGGCCGGCCGTCTACTGGGTGAGCCTGGGCTTCACCTTCCTGGGTGCCGCGGTGTTCTCGTTCGTGCGGGTCCGACACGCGCGTATTCCGCAGGAGGCGATAATCGGCATCGCCTACGCGGTGGCGAGCGCCGCCACGATCCTCGCGACGAGCTACGGCACATCGGAGAGCGACCACCTCCGGGAAATCCTCGTGGGGAACATCCTGGCCGTCTCGTGGGACGACGTGATGAGCACCGGGTTGCTCTATGTCGCTGTCGGCCTCTTCCACTACGTCTTCCGCCGGCGATTCCTCGACATCTCTATGGACCCGGCGAAGGCGGAGTCCGAGGGTGTCTCCGTACGGCTCTGGGACTTCCTTTTTTTCGCTTCCTTCGGCCTGGTGGTGACTCGCTCCGTCGCGATCGCCGGTGTGCTCCTGGTCTTCTGCTACCTCATCGTGCCGTCGGTGGCGGCGATGCTCTATGCGGAGCGGATCGGCCGGCGCCTCGCCATCGGCTGGACCATGGGGACGGTGGTGTCGGCGCTGGGGATCTATCTCTCAGTGCAGTTCGATCTTCCGACCGGGGCTGCGATGGTGTGCACCTTCGGCCTCGTCCTCGTGCTGATGGGCATCGCTCGGCCGATGATCGTCCGCAGCGCCTGAGTCCGCTCCACCCTCACTTTCACAGAGGGAGACGATCAGCCCTTCTTCAACTCCAGCGACGCCGAGTTGATGCAGTGCCGCTGTCCGGTCGGCGCGGGGCCATCGGAAAACACGTGACCGAGGTGCCCATCGCAGCGGCTGCACATCAGCTCCGTCCGGGCCATTCCGAGTGAAGCGTCTGTCTCTGCCTTGATTGCCTCGGGCGAGACGGCCTGGAAGAAGCTGGGCCACCCCGAACCCGAATCGAACTTGGCATCCGAGCTGTAGAGGGGCTGCCCGCATCCGGCGCAGACGTAGGTGCCGTCGCCTTTCGTGTCGTGGTACTTGCCGGTGAAGGCGCGCTCAGTGCCCTTTTCTCTGAGGATGTGGAACTTCTCGGGATCGAGCTTCTCCCGCCATCCCTCCTCTGTTCCTGGGATCTCGTCGGTCTTGACGGCTTCTTCGCTCATGGTCGCTCCTAGTACTCGGATCCGCAATTACGGTTGCATTCGAACGCCGATGCATCCCCCCTGGCTGCGTCGCTCATCGGTCAAATACTCCCGGTATTTTCCCTCTTCGGCTCCTTGCCATCCGGGCGCCTCGGCGTGGCCGCCACAGCCGACCCTTCGGGTCCCCTGTGTCAGCTGTCCTCGCCTACGGCTCGGAGCCTCGGTGCGACACCGTACTTACGGATCAGAGTACTAGAGAACCTCTGCTTGCGGTTGCCGGCTGGGGTTAGCATAGATCTGACGTTCGAGGAGGGAAGCCGCCGGTCCTGGCTGAAGTGAGCCGTTTCGCCCTGAGTATCGCGATGACGCTGGCGCTGGGCGCCGGCCCCGAGGTCAAGACCAAGGGCCTTCGCATCTCGATTGACGTTCGCGATGCGGAGGCGACGCAGATCGCGCTCGCCGTCGTCGAGGCCGCGGGCCGCCAGGCCGTGCTGGCTCCCGCGGAGTCGTGCCGCCTGACGCTCAAGCTCCGCGACGTCCATTGGAGGACGGCGATCGATCACGTTCTGAAGCCGTGCGGGCTCGCCGTGGATACCGACGACCACGTGCTCCTCATCGCTCCAATGAGCACGCTGACCGAACGGGCCCGCCAGACACGCGCCCTGGCGGAGGCTCGTCGCAGCGACCCGACGAAGCGAGAGACGACCTCGATCCGTTTGTCCTACGCCCGTGCCGAGGAGATTGCGGAGATCGTGCGCAGGACGCTCGCCCCCGGCGCCGAGGTCGCGGTCGACGCGCGCACGAACACGCTGATCATCGTCCAGTAGCGTCCCCGCAGCGACGACTACTCCTGGGCGATCAGGGTCTCGAGATCAGCCAGATCCTGCGCGCGCCCCGCCGCTCCATCGGTGACCACGCGCCCGACAGAATAGAATCGGGCAGCCCCGATGAGCGATGAAGCCCCGGCTCCGGAAATTGTTCTCGTCGAGAGGTCGCTGGAGCCGGCTGACCTCCAGCGCCTGGTCGAGGCCCACTTCGAAGACATGGTCAAGTATGTGGTGGACATCGCGCGCGGGATCGCAGCGGTGGGCGGCGAGCTTCACGCTGATGAGGAGGCGTTGCTGCTCGAGTGCGGGAGCCTGCAGGAGGACCTCTGGGGCGCGAACTACTACCCGGGCAAAGGGCCAGACGACTGCATCGAGTTCACTTCGCTGATCAACATCCGACCGGCCCAGAACAACCGCAGCATGCTCGTCGAGGACGCTGCCATCAGGGCGAAGCTTCGCGAGATTACGTTCGAGCTCATCGGCCGTGGCGAGCCGCTCGAATGACGCAGCACGCGGGCATGACGCCCGACCGTTGGTCGCGCTTCGACCTCGACCAGCAGATTCTCATGATCGCCAACGAGATGAATCGTGCTTCGCAGCTGTTCGGTCCGGACGACCGGACCTCGCTCCGCCGCACCTACGAGCGCGTGCTGCGCCTCGCAGACCTCACGGTCGCCACCCGGCCGCGTCGCGGCCTGCGCCGCGAGCTGCTGCGCTGGAGAGACCTGGTGGCGGCGCTCTACATCTCCGCCGAGCCGGAGATCGAGGCGCACACTCAGGCCTTCCGGTGCCTGCTTCAGTTCACGCCGACCGCCGCGAGGCAGATTCCCCACGTGTTGTCCTGAGGTTCCCGTTCAGCCCGATCTGAGGCCGACACTCCCGTGAACCGAGCTATCGTCGCTCTCTCGATCGTCCTGGTCGCGGGCTTGCTCGTTCGGGCGATCGCGATCCGCAAGAACGAGGAGCTCGCGGGGGTCGCGACCTACCGCCTGCCTCAGCAGCCGGGGATCGAGCGAGATGCCCTGGAGCGGGTTCTCGCCTCTCTCGAGAACTTCGAGCAGACGAAAGTAGCCCGGGATCTGCGTCGACTCGATACCGAGGGGGCGCTGTGGGTAGCGCCCTACCTGCCGAGTGAGCGACAGGCGGTCTTCGTCGACAGCCCGATGGGCCATCGAATCGGCGATCCTCAGCGCGAACGCCGCCGCCAAGGCCGCGGAGGCCGCAGCACCGTCCTAGCCCGAGGGATCGGTATCAGCGCGTCAGGCTGAAGTAGACGGCGCGCACGAAGCGCTCGCTGTCGCCCATCCCTTCGCCGTCGAAGCTCGCACTCGGTTTCGCGGCCACGACGTCATCGATGCTCCTGCCCTCTTCGATCATTGCCTGAACGCGGTCCCGGACCGTGGACAGCATCTCCCGGTAGGCTTTCAGATCGTCCGGTGCGGCGACCGGCCCATGGCCGGGAATGATCTTCGTAGTGGCCTTCGACATCGACAGCACGGTGTCGGCCGCTGCGATGACTCCGTTGACGTTGCCGCCCATGTCGATGTCGATGAACGGGTACCTGCCGTTGAAGAACACGTCGCCCATGTGGAAGACGTCGGCCTTCGTGAAGTGAATGATCGAGTCTCCGTCCGTGTGGGCGTGCTCCACGTGAAAGGTGCGAATCTCCTCGCTGTTCCAGTGGAAGGTGACTTCGTCGGTGAAGGTGATCTTGGGCCAGGCCCCCGGAGCCGAGGCTGGAGTCGTGTCCTGCCGCAGGACGGTCCGCACCTGTTCGGCGCTCAGACGCTTGCGGACGTTCTGGTGCGCAACGATGATGCTCCCGCGTTTGCCGAAGTTCTCGTTGCCGCCGGTGTGGTCTCCGTGCCAGTGCGTGTTGACGAGGAATCGGACCGGGTCATCGGTGACGGTGCGTACCGCTGCGACGATCTTGTCTGTGAGAGGCGCAAACTGATCGTCGATGAGAAAGGAGCCGTCCTCGCCCACCGAAAGTCCGATGTTGCCGCCGCGTCCGACGATCATGTGGACGCCGTCCCGGACAGCGTGCACGCTGACCTCGACGGAGCCCCATTCGTCCTGCCCGGACGCTGGTGCCAGAAGGAGCAAGCTCGCGAGAACCAACAAAGCCGATGAGCGCATGTCTGCCTCCGTGTCGCCCGCGTGTGCGATGCGGGCAGCACCCTATCGCGTTTTTGGGCCGCGGAGAAGAATGCCGGTGTGCGGGTCCGGACTCGCTCGCGTCACCGTCCACGGAGGAAGGCGGCCAACAGGTTTTCGGAGACGCGGAGCCGGTACTCGGCCGTCGAGCGGATGTCGTCGATGGGGGACACGTCCTCGCGCACGAGAGCGCAGGCCTTTGCAACAGTTGCCGGTGTCAGCTTCTTGTCTCGCACGAAGGCTTCGACCGCGGACAGTCGGCGGGTCGTCGGCGCCATGCTTCCGAGAGCGAAGCGCAGCTCGCGGGCCCGCCCATCCCGTCGCAGCCAGAGAAGGCCGGCCACGACGGTCTTCGAGATGGCCTGGGCCGCCCTTGTGCCGACCTTCCGAAACAGCTGTCGCTGGGGCCGCGTGGGTATCGGGATGGAGACACCCTCGATCAGCTCGTCGGCCAGGAGCGTCGTCTTCTTGACGCCCGCGAAGATCGCGTCGAAAGAGATGTCGCGGTGACCACGCCCGGAGCTCGCGTGGACGACGGCTTCGTAGATGGAGAGCGGCGGGAACGTGTCGCCTGCCGGCGAGGCGTTGGCGATGTTCCCCCCGAGGGTTCCGCGGTTCTGAATCTGGCTGCCACCAACGGTCGCGCACGCGGCCACGAGGAGCGGGGCGTGCTTGCGAATCAGGGCACTCTCCTGCAGCTGCGTGTGCGTCACGAGCGCGCCCACGTAGATCGCGTCGCGGCGCTTCCGAATCCGTTGCCACTCGGTCAGCGCCGAGAGATCGAGGATCGTCCGGTCGTTGAGCTGGCCGGCGTTCCATTCGACCATCACGTCCGTTCCGCCCGCGATTGGCAACGCATCGGGATAGCGCTTGCGGGCGCGCAGCGCCGCCGCCGCGTCGCGCGGCCGCAGCACCTGCATGCTGGGGGCCGCCCCCCTCATTTGGCGCGCCGGGCTGCGCGCCCCCGGCCGGACGTGCGCGGAGAACGCCTGGGGGGGCGGGCGCTATGCTCGGTGACCGCCGCCACCACCGACCGCACGATGTGCTGGTAGCCGGTGCAACGACACAGATTGCCCGCCAGCTCCGTTCGGATGGCGCTCGGCGAGTCCGAGCCGCCACGCCGCACGAAGCTCCAGGCCGTCATCAGCATTCCTGGCGTGCAGATGCCGCACTGCGCGCCGCCGTGCTGGAGAAACGCCTCTTGAACGACGTTGAGCGCCGCGGGGCTGCCGAGTCCCTCGACCGTCTCGACGCTCGCGTCCCGAACCTGGCAGACCGGCAGCAGGCAGGAGTTGACGGCGCGATCGTCGACGAGCACCGTGCAAGCGCCGCACTCGCCCTCGCCGCAGCCCTCCTTCGTTCCCGTCAGGCCGAAGTCCTCCCGGAGAACGTCGATGAGCCGCTTGAACGGTGCGCCCGAAAAGGAGCGGCGGCGGCCGTTGAGCGTGAAGCTGACGCGCCGCCCGGCCGGACGTGTCACGAGGCCTTGCGGGCCGCCCGCGGCCCGGCAGCGGGGCCAAGAGCACGCATGATTCGCTCGGGGGAGAAAGGCAGCTCGGGAATCAGGACGCCGAGAGCGTTGATGACGGCTGCGCCGACGGCGGGAGCCGGCACATCCATCGGCAGCTCTCCGACACCCTTGGCCCCGAACGGACCACCGGAATAGCGGGTCTCGACGAACGAGACGTCCATCGGTGGGGTATCGAGCGTGGTCGGGATGATGTAGTTGGTCAGCTGAGCGTTCTGCATCACGCCGCGGTCGAAGACCGGCTCTTCCAGCAGTGCCCACCCGAGCGCCTGGGCGGTGCCTCCGATGACCTGGCCCTCGGCGAGCAACGGGTGGATGGCCCGACCGATGTCGAAGCTGCACGTCACGCCACGCAATGTGATCTCGTACGTGGTGCGGTCTATCTCCAGGTCCACCGCCACTGCCCCATAGCTGTAGACGGCGTAGGCGTCGCCGCGGTACGTCGCATCGTCCCACCTGAGACCGGCAGGCGGCTCGTAGCCCACCTCGTAGCGGCGCTCCCGGTCTTCTCCGAGCATCCGTCGTGCGACACGTCGCAGCTCGCTCCTCGTCGAGGGGAAGGTGCCGTACGTCGCGACCATCTCTTCGCGGAGCTGGGTCGCGGCCCGCTTGAGCAGGCCGCCGACGACCATGCACGTGCGGCTGGCCACGGTCGGACCGCTGTCGGGGACCTTTCCGGTGTCGGGTGTTTCGATACTGATCCAGTCGTACGGGACGCCGAGCGTCTCTGCGGCGATCTGCGTGAACATCGTCGTCGTTCCCTGGCCGATCTCGGTCGAGGCTGCGAGGACGCTGATGTCGCCGTCGCGCGTCAGAGTCATCGCTGCCCGGCTCTTCAAGAACGCCTCGCCGCTGCCGGTGAAGCCGGCGCCGTGGTGGCTGACGGCGATGCCAACCCCGCGCCAGGTGGGGACGTCGCGCCGCTTGTTCCAGCGAGCGTGCTCGCGCCGTCTGCGGCCCACCTCGGCTTTGCGGGCGCACGTCTCGAGCGCCTCGGATGCGCCCACGCTCTCCTCGAGCCGCTGGCCCGTGCACATCGTCGAGCCCTCACGAAAGATGTTGCGGCGGCGCAACTCGAGGGGGTCGATTCTCAGCTCCGCAGCGATCCGCTCCATATGCATCTCTGCGGCGAACACAGTCTGAGGGGCCCCGAAGCCGCGGAACGCCCCGTTGGGCGGCGTGTTGGTGGCGACGGAGCGGGCGTTCACGCGCACGTTCGGGCACTCGTACGGGCCCGTGGCGTGGAGGGCGCCGCGCGAGAGGACGACCGGGGAGAGCGTCACGTACGCGCCGCCGTCCATCACGACGTCGATCTCCTGGGCGACCAGCCTGCCGTCGCGCGAGACGCCGGTGCGGTGCCGGACCCGCGCGGGGTGCCGCTTGGTCGTCGCGAGCATGTCTTCGTGGCGATCGTAGATGATCTTCACGGGGCGCTTGGCCTTCCACGCGAGCAGCGCCGCGTGGCCGGCGATCATGTTCGGGTACTCCTCTTTGCCGCCGAACCCGCCGCCCGTCATCGCCTGAATGACTCTGACCTTGTCGGGCGGCAGCGCGAAGAGAGGCCCGAGCGCCTTCTGCACGTAGTACGGGCACTGGAGCGAGCCGAGCGCGACGAGCGTGCCGTCGTCCTCGAACCAGGCGGCCATCCCGTTGTTCTCGATGTAGGCCTGCTCCTGATGAGGGACGAAGTACTCGCCCTCGACGACGGTCTCCGCTGTAGCGAGCGCCGCCTCGACGTCACCTCGAACGATCGTGATGCGCTTCTGGATGTTGTCTTCTCCGTGGATCAACGTCGATCGGTCCAGGGAGTCCTCGATGGTGAGCAGCGGCGTCGCCTCTCGGTACTCGACCCTGACGTGCTCGAGCGCCGCGTAGGCGGTCGAGCGGTCCGCGTGCGCGATGAGCAGGATCGGCTCGAGGGGGTGCCGGACGTCGCGGTCGACGAGCAGGGGCTGATCCGGCTCGATCAGCGTCACCACGTTCTTGCCGGGAAGGTCCTGGGCCGTAGCGATCACGCACTCGTCCCAGGGGAAGCCCGGGTCGTAGGAAATCGAGGTGACGACGCCGCGGGCGATGCTCGAGCGAAGCGTCACTCCGAATAGACACCCCGGTATCGAGTAGTCGTCGATGTAGCGTGCAATCCCGCAGAGCTTGTCAGGCCCTTCGGTCCGCGGTGCCGGGCGATCGGGAAGTGTCACGGCCTGGAATTGTAAGGGGAGGCCGGGCCGGTTCCGATTCCGACGGCTGAAACGTCTACTCGAGCAAAGTATCGATCGCGGCCTGGTTCTCGGGACTGACGTCCGTGAAAGCGATGGCCATGACGCCGGTCTTGCGGGGGCCCATGCGCACGACCTTGCCGCTCAGCTCGAGCGCACGGCCCGAGCCATTCGACTCCAACACCACGTTCAGCTCGGTCCCCCGCGGGAAGGAGTCATCCGCCTCGACGAGGACGGCGTCCTTGCAGAGGTCACGTGCTCGGCCGCGGACGGACTCGCCGCCGCCCGTCGCGGTCACGGAGACCGTGACGCTCTCGCTCACCGCGATCGGGAAGTCGACGTCGACGCGCGGGCTGGTGCGGCGCTCGGCGCCGGGGGGCAGGTCCTGTGTTTTTGGATCCGTCACTCACTGAATATTATCGGCCCAGCGACCCTCGCTTGCCAAGGGGGAATCTGCACGGTTGGCGGACCATTGGGCCTCGTGTAGCGTCCCGCGGTATGGGGGGTGCGCGGCGAGGCATGCGGCTGCGGCTGCTTCACCCGAAGGCCGCCGCGGCAGCGCCGCGGGCCGAGTCGCTTCGGCGCGCCGGCTTCCGCGTCGCAGCCGACCCGATCGGGCCAGACTTTCTGAAGGCGCTGACCGCCGAGCCCCCCGATGCCGTGGTCATCGACCTCTCGCGCGTCCCTTCGACGGGGCGCGACGTGGCGCTGGCGATACGGGAGCGGAAGAGCACGCGGCTGCTACCGCTGGCGTTCCTCGGAGGCGATCCCGAGAAAGTTTCTGCGGTTCGTGCACTCCTCCCGGATGCGAAGTACGGGGATTGGGACGAAGCCAGGGGTGTAATCCGCGCGGCGATCGCGAACGCCCCTGCGGAGCCGACCGTGCCCGGCACCCGCATGGCGGCGTACGCCGGTGTGGCGCTGCCCGACAAGCTCGGCATCAAGTCCGGCACCACGCTCACGCTCGTCGGCGGGCCACGCGGATTCCTCGCGTCGCTCGGCAGCCTCTCGCGTGGCGTCAGGGTTTCGGAGCGTAGCGGCGACCTGGCGCTGTGGTTCGTCACGCGTCGGGCGGACCTCGAGCACCGAGTGGCCCGGATGCGCACGAGGTTAGGGAAAGGCGGGCTCTGGATCATCTGGCCCAAACATTCCTCCGGCGTCGGGTCGGATCTGACCCAGGCGGTCGTTCGTGAGGTGGGGATGGGGAACGGGCTCGTGGACTACAAGATCGGATCGATCGACTCGACGTGGACCGGCCTGCGCTTTGCACGTCGCGAGCGCAAGCACTGATGCGGCGACAGCCCGCTACGTCTTCGTGTGATCCATGCGCAGCTGAAGCTGTGTTTCGCCCACTCTAAGGACATCGCCGGCGGCGAGAGGCCTGCGGTTGACGCGACGCTCGTTGATCCAGCTTCCGTTGGTGCTCTTGAGGTCGATCACCTCGAAGGTTCCGCGTTGTCCGGCGCGGCGCTCCTCGGTGACCGGTCGGATCCGACAGTGCTCGGTCGAGACGGCCTGGTCGTCGAGCACGATGTCGTTCTGGTCGCCGCGGCCGATGGTCGTCGCCGCCGTGAGCTTCAACTCGAAGAGTCGACCCGCGTCGGGGCCGCGCACCGTGTGGAGCAGGGGACGCAGGGCGAGCACGATGGTGTCGCCATGGTCGGCCTCACTGCTCATCGCCAGCGACTCGATGTCCGGAGGCTCGTCGTAGTCGGCGCCGCGACGACCGCCCCGCTGTGAGCGCAGCGAGACGTAGCCGATCACGATGACTCCGGCCAGCATCGCCGCGCCGAACGACAGCGCGATGAGGAGCAGCCGGTTGTCGGTCGGGGCCGGACCACTCGTCGGGGCCACGGCCTGCGCCGCCGTCTGCAGTGGCGCGGCGGGCGCGACCACGACGGCGGGTCGTCGCGGCTTCGCGAGTGGAACATCCATGACTCGGTTGGCGACCTCGCCGCCGTCTGCATCTGTTCCGAAGTAGCGCCCACCGGTCAGCTTCGAGATGCGCCGCAGCACGCGCGCCTGAACCCTCCCGACACCCAGCGTGAAGACGGGACAGGGAGCCCCTCTGCCACCTGCTCGGTGAAACGCTGGCGATTCTCGATGGCGCGTCCGCGCAGGCTGCCGGACGTGTCGAGAACGAGAGCGAGCGATACGGGCGGGTCGGCGGCGAGCGCCGGGGAGGACGCTGCCAGGAGCGCGACAGCTGTCGCACCCGCGAGCAGGGACCGGATCCTGCTGAAGCACGTCGGCAGAGCGGAAATCCTCAAATGGCACTCCTTGGCTTGTAGGGACGGCACCCAATTTACGGTACTGGCCCGGAGGCCACAAGAGGCTTGGATCGGCGCGCGAGCTGAGGGTATGGTCGGTCTCTCCAGACAGGCCGGAGAGCCGATCGATCCGGTCGCTGGACGTGCCGTGACTGGACTTGTTCTGAAAGGGAGGCTTCGCATGTTCTTCTCGAAGAAGCTGATCGTCAAGCCGATGGGCACGGGAGAGGCGCTCCTCGTCACCTTCAAGTAGCGCCGCGCGAGGTCGCACTTGACCGGGAAAGGTCCCTTCCAGACTCGCATGGGGCGCATCCTCGGCCGGGTCGTCTTCTACGGCGTGGCGTTCTTCGTGGGGCTGCCGCTGGCGTTCTCGCAGGTGATGGTCAGCGTGATCCATCGCTCCCCGAGCCCCGCTCCTGCGGGCTACCAGGAGGTCGCCGTGCAGTCGGGCGAACTGGGGCTGCGCGGATGGTTCGCTGAGGGCGATGCCGCGCGGCCGGCCGCCGTCGTCGTCCACGGCGTAGGTGACTCGCTGGAGAGCTACCTGGAGGTTGCCGGCACGCTTAGAGAGCGTGGTCACGCCGTGCTGCTGATCGATCTGCGGGGTCACGGCGGCAGCGAAGGCAAATACATGACCCTCGGAGGGCGAGAGAAGGACGATGTCCTGGCAGCGATACAGCACCTCCGCGATACAGGAGCCGCGAGCTCAGGCCTGCTGCTGATGGGCTATTCGATGGGGGCTGTCTCCGTCCTCCGGGCGGGGGTCGGCCAGCCCGACGTGCGCGCCGTCGTCGCGGAGGCGCCTTTCGACAACTATCGGGAGAATGCCGCCCACCACGCGCAGCTCTTGTACAAGATGCCCCGGTGGTTTCCGTTGATTCCCCTCGCCATCGTCGTGGCCGAGTGGCGCGCCGACTTCGACGCCGCCGACGTCGATGCGGTGGAAGCGGCCCGGAACCTCGAGGCCCCGCTCCTGCTGGTTGTGGACGGAGCCGATCCCCGCATGCCCGAGAGTGTCGTCCGTCGCGTCTACGATGCGCACCGGGGCCCGAAGCAGATCTGGGTGGCTGAGGGAGTCCCTCACGTCGGGGCAATCCTGCGACCGGACTACTGGGAGAACGTCATCGGCTTCCTGGAAGAGCACGGCGTTTAGGACGTCATTCTGAGTGACCGCTCGTCCTGCCTGGAGCGAAGAATCCGTCTGCTCCTCTTCACTCGATCGTCAGCAGCTGCAACGGAGAGCAGCTGAGAGATCCTTCGGTCGCGTCTAGGACTGAACTCCCTCAGGATGACGCGGGGATCGTCAGCCGTCCCGCGTCACTTCGCGCGGGAGGCTTTTTTTCGGGTCCGCGCGAGGGCTTGCTTTCTCTCTCGCTTCGTCATCGAGAGCACGAAGGCCCCCGCTTGGGTGAGCTGATAACGCGCTTTGCGCCGCTGAATCAGGCCAATCGACTCCAGCTTATCCAGCGCCGCTTCGGCTTGTGGAGTGGCCTGGTAGAACTGGCCGACTCGATGCGCATCGACGTGGAGCGCGAGGTCCGCGGCGCGCATCCAGCCGCGGGGCGTGGCCCCGAGCTTCTTGAGCGCCTTTATGCCATGGTCGATGTGTGGCCGTCGCATCCTAGTGGCCTGTAAACGAGGATTCGAAAGCGTCAGACCGCCGATGCATCCCCGCCCGCTGCGTTGTTCGTCGGTCAAATACTCCCGGTATTCTCCGCTCCTCTCGCCTTGCGGATCGGGGCGCCTCGACGCCCTGACCGCTTCCGACTTCTCGCTTACGGGCCACTAGTGGCTCCGCGCACTCGCGTGTCGGGTCGCGTCGCGTACCAGGCGATGCCGCCCAGGATAGCTGTGATCGTGAGCGCCGCGATTCCCTGCGCCGCTGCGTTCGAGATGTCCGGCGCGATCCCGGCGATGGGCTCTCCGCCGCGCGCGACGACGTAGACGGCCAGCACCACCCCGGTGAGCCCGCCGCCGCCGACGAGGCCCGAGCCAAACAGCACACCCTTCTCGCGCCGCCGCTCGGCATCCTCCTCCGGCTGCTTCCGCGTCAGCAGCCAGCGCAGCAGGCCGCCGAGGAACACCGCTCCCATCGTCGACAATGGCAGGTACACACCCACGGCAAACGCCAGGACTGGGATGCGAAAGAGGGAGGCAGCGATGGCGATGCCCACGCCGACGAAGATGAACGCCCAGGGGAGGTTCTGATCGAGCACGCCGTCGATCACGAGCTTCATCAAGACACCCTGAGGTGCGGGCAGCTCCGGTCCTCCCAGGCCGCCCGGCGTGCCCTGGTTGAGGATGATGATCACGAGGGCGACGACGCCCGCCGAGGTGATGACGCCGACCAGCTCGCCGATCTGCTGGCGGCGCGGCGTCGCGCCGAGGATGTAGCCGGTCTTGAGGTCCTGCGACGTGTCGCCCGCGATCGACGCTGCGATGCAGACGGCCGTGCCCACCATGAGGGCGGTCGCCTTGCCCAGCAGGTCCGTCCAGCCGAGCAGATAGAAAACGGAGCTGGTCCCCAGCAGCGTGGCGATCGTCATCCCGGAAGTCGGGTTCGAGGTCACGCCGACCAGACCCACGATGCGTGAGCTGACCGTCACGAAGAAGAAGGCGAACACGCCGATGCAGATCGACGCGATCCCGCGAACGAAGACCGAATCCAGATAGCCGAGGATGCCGGGGACGAGCGTCAACACGAGGAGGATCGCAGCGGCGAACAGCGTCACGGTTCGCATCGACAGGTCCAGATCGGTTCGGTCGATCGCCTCGGCCCCGTCCGTCACGCGCTTCGACATCTGCGCGATCCCGATCTTGAACGACTCGAGCATCGTCGGGATCGACTTGATCAGCGTGATGATGCCGCCGGTCGCCACCGCGCCGGCGCCGACGTAGCGGATGTAGCGATTCCAGATCTGGCCGGACGACATGTCCCGAATCAGCAGCTCGGTCTCCGGAAACACCGGCTGCGAGAAACCTTGCCCCCAGGCGTTGATCAGGGGAATGAGGATCAGCGAAGACAACGCGCCGCCGGCCACCATCACCGTGGAGATGCGGATCCCGAGAATGTAGCCGACGCCGAGCAGCGGGGCGTTCACGCGTGCGGAGATGCTCGCTTTGTACGGGAGCGCCAGCTCGAAGGCCGATCTGACGAGCTTCAGCCCCTGGGTGAGGAACTGGAAGAGCATCCCCACGCCGATGCCCCAGAAGACGCCTCGCGCCTGGCTGCCGCCGCCCTCTGCGGCCACCAGCACCTCGGCGCACGCCATCCCCTCGGGGTAGGGGAGCTTGCCGTGCTCACGCTCGATCAGGAAGCGCCGCAGCGGCACCATGCTCAGGACTCCGAGCAGGCCACCGGCCATCGCCAGCAGAGTGATCTGCCGCCAGGACGGGCTCATGCCCCAGATGAAGAGTGCCGGGATCGTGAACAGCACGCCCGAGGCCACCGAGGAGCTTGCGGAACCGACCGTTTGAGAGATGTTCGATTCGAGAATGCTGTGCTTCAGGCCGAGCCCGGAGAACACGCGGAAGGTCACGACCGTGAGCACCGCTACTGGGATCGAGGTGCTGATCGTCAGACCGGCCATGAGCCCCAGGTAGGTATTGGCAGCGCCAAAGATGACTCCCAGGGCGGCGCCGGTGAGGACCGCTTTCCAGGTGAACTCCGTGAGGTCTTCGCCGCGCGTCAGCGGGACGAACTTCTCGCCCGGTTTCAGCTCGTAGGCGGTGCTCGGGAGCTTCCGGATCGAGGCCGGCATCGGCGCAGTGTACCCGCTCGCACCAAGCCCCTCGAAAAAAAGCGCAACCCTGGGGGTTCCGGCTCCGTCTTACCTCAGAGGTTCCCAAGAGGGAGATTCCATGTCACAGGTCCGGCTCGCGCTGCGCACGCTCTTCAAGACGCCGCTGGTCACGAGCGTGGCGATCGTCTCGCTCGCGCTCGGCATCGGGGCGAACGCCGCCATCTTCTCGATGTTCGATCAGATGCTGCTTCGCCCGCTGCCCGTGTCGGAGCCTTCGTCGCTGGTCAACCTGAGCGCGCCGGGCCCCAAACCAGGCTCGAACTCCAGCAACAATGCGGGCCGCACCAGGGATGTCTTCAGCTATCCGATGTTTCGCGACCTCGAACGCGACCAGAAGATGTTTGCCGGCCTCGCCGCCCATCGCACGTTCGGAACGAACCTCGCCTACCGGGGCAAGACCGAGAGTGCCGAGGGCGCCCAGGTGTCTGGGAGCTATTTCGGCGTGCTCGGAATCCAGCCCGCGATCGGGCGGCTTTTCAGCGAAGAAGACGATCGCACACCCGGGGCGCATCCGCTGGTCGTGCTCAGCAACGATTTCTGGGAGCGGCAGTTCGGAGCGAGCCGAGACGTGATTGGCGAAGCCCTCGTCGTCAACGGCACGTCGATGACGATCGTCGGTGTTACCCTGCGCGGTTTCCACGGCACGACTCTGGGCTCCCGCCCGGAAATCTACGTTCCGATCAGCATGCGCGGCGTGGTCGTGCCCGGCTGGGAGGGTTTCGAGAATCGCAGGAGCTACTGGGTCTACGTCTTCGGTCGGCTCCAGCGGGACGCCTCGTTGACTCAAGCAGAGACGTCTCTGAACGTCACGTACAGCGCGATCATCAACGAAGTCGAGGCGCCGCTCCAGGAGGGCATGAGCGACGAGACCATGGCTCTCTTCAAGGAGAAGCGGGTCACGTTGGCCAAGGGTGCTCGTGGCCAGAGCAACGTGCACGGCGAGGCTCGCGCTCCTCTGATCCTGCTTCTGGGCGTCACCGGTTTCGTGCTGCTCATCGCCTGCGCGAACATCGCGAACCTGCTCCTGGCGCGTGGGGCAGCTCGGGCGAGCGAGATGGCCGTGCGCCTCGCGATCGGCGCCAACCGTCGCCAGCTGATCGGCCAACTGCTGCTCGAATCCTGCCTGCTGGCCGTCCTTGGAGGTCTCGCCGGGGTTCTCACGGCTCGCTGGATGCTCCAGGTCATCCACTCGATGCTGCCCCCGTTCGCCGCACCGACGATCCAGCCCGTGCTCGACCCGACGGTTCTGGGTTTCGCCGCGGCTCTTTCGATCGTCACCGGGCTGACCTTCGGAATCTTTCCCGCCCTGAGCGCGTCGCGGCCCGATCTCGTTTCGTCACTTCGGGGGCAGTCCGGGCAGCCCGGTGGCAGCGCCGCCGCTTCCTACTTCCGGACCGCGCTCGCGACGTCTCAAATTGCGCTCTCCATGGCGCTGCTGGTCGCGGCGGGGCTGTTCATCCGGAGTCTCGTCAACCTGACTCGGGTGGACCTGGGACTCGAGGCCGACGAGCTGATCACTTTCGCCATCTCGCCCGAGCTGAACGGCTACACACCCGAACAGTCCCGGGCCTTCTTCGAGCGCATGGAGGATGAGCTGGGCGCAGTGCCGGGTGTGAGCAGCGTGGTGGCGTCGCGGGTGTCGCTGATCGCTGGCAACAACTGGGGCACGAGCGTGAGCGTCGAGGGCTTCGAGGCGGGCCCGGACACCGATGTGCACTCGCAATTCAACCAGGTGGGGCCCGACTTCTTCGAGACCCTGGGCATCCCGCTGCTGGCCGGCCGAGAGTTCACGCGAGCCGACACGCTGGAAACGCCGAAGGTCGCAATCGTGAACGAGGCGTTCGCACGCAAGTTTAACCTGGGCCGCGAAGTGGTGGGGCGGCGGATGGGCACCGGTCGCCAGGACGAGCTGGATATCAAGATCGTCGGTTTCGTACCGGACGCCAAGTACAGCGAGGTGAAGGACGTGCCGCCGCCGCAGTTCGTGGTGCCCTACCGTCAGAACGAGCGAATCGGGTCGACGAACTTCTGTGTGCGTTCAGCGGGGGCGCCGGATGCGGTGCTTGCCGCGATTCCCAGCGTCGTGAAGCGTCTCGATCCGAACCTCCCGATCGAGGAGCTGCGCACCATGGAGACGCAGGTGCGCGACAACGTCTTCGTCAATCGCTTCATCAGCTCGCTGGCGACCGCGTTCGCTCTGCTCGCGACCTTGCTCGCCGGGGTTGGGCTCTACGGCGTGCTGGCCTACACCGTGAGCCAGCGAACCCGGGAATTCGGGCTGCGGATGGCTCTCGGAGCCGACGCTGGGCAGGTTCGCACGATGGTGCTCGGCAGCGTCGCGAAGATGACTCTGGTGGGTGGCGCGATCGGGCTTCTCGCAGCGGTTGCCCTGGGGCGGCTGGCCGAGTCGCTGCTGTTCGAGCTGAAGGGGAGCGATCCCGTGGTGCTGTTGGCGGCGGTCGCGATTCTGTCGGTGGTCGCTCTCGGCGCCGGCTACCTGCCGGCCCGTCGCGCCTCGCGAATCGATCCGATGAGCGCGCTGCGGTACGAGTAGTCCCAAAGGCGGCGATCCGGCGGGCCCGAGACAGCGAACACTTCCGGGGGTACAATCCTCGGCATCTACCTCCAATAGACGGACGGCCCCGGTGAGGGGGAGCCACGTCGTCCCCTCGCCGGGGCTTTTCTCGCGCTACCGACTTTGCAACTCCCGAGCCTCCAGTGATCGAGCTGGCCCGCCGCGCGCGGAGCGTCCTCGGGCTGCTGCTCGCCCTGGCGACGTTGCCGGCGGGCCTCCTGCCGTTCTACCTGTTCTTCGCTCCGCTCGCATGGCTGCGCCCGGCCTGGCGGCCGAGGCTCATTTCGGTCTTCATGAAGGGCGTGTCCGCCGGCATGCTGGCGGGCCTCAGGGTTGGCGGCGCCCGGTTTCGCAGAGAGGGTCAGCTGCCGACACGGGAGCCGATGCTGATCGTTGGCAACCACCAGTCGCTGGTCGACATATGCACGGCGACCCTGATGGGCCAACCCTACGCTCCAGCGTTCGTGACGCGGTCGCGCTACGCGCGCTACATACCGCTCATCTCGCCTTGCGTCCGCATGATCGGCTGTCCGATCGTCAATCCACATCGCGACCGTGGCGGCGCAGTCGACGCGATTCGCCGTGGGGCCCGCGACCTGAAGCGTGGGATGCTGATTTTTCCCGAGGGGCATCGCTCGCTCGACGGTATCGTTCGACCCTTCAAGAGGGCGGGCGTTCGCGCGGCTCTGCTGGAACGTCGGATGCCCGTCTACCTGCTGGTGACTGACGGATTCTGGCGGGCTCGTCGTCTGGTGGACTTCATCTTCCGCGTTCATCTACTCGCCGGGAACACGCGCGTGATCGGCCCGCTGATGCCTCCGGGGAGTGGCGAGGACATCGAACCCTTCGTCATCTCCCTTGAGGAACGGGTCGTCGAAGAGCTCGACAAGATGCGCTCGGAAGCTCGCTAGTACTCTGATTTGTAAATACGGTGTCGCACCGAGAACGCCGAGGCGCCCGGATGACAAGGAGCCGAAGAGGGAGAATACCGGGAGTATTTGACCGATGAGCGACGCAGCCAGGCGGGATGTATCGGCGGTCGCAGCGGTATCGAATCCCCTGTTACAGGCCACTAGGCAGGTTCGAGTGAGCCGCCCGGGGCCCGAGCAGCGTCGTAGATCTCGCCGACGCGCAAGGCGGACCGATGTGTCGAGGAATGCCTCGAAGGCGTTGGGACTGCGGACCCGAGCCGCCACTGCTGCCATCGTGTTGCTGCTCGCCGCCTGCGCGACGGCGAAGCGAGAGCCGTGGGTGCTGACGAGCGACGATCTGCGGGGGCACCCGCGCGCGGACCTGGAACACGTCTCGTCCTACCCACAAGCCCTCGCGACTGCGGGCGAGCTGGTGGAACGAGATGTGGGGCTGCCCGCCTTGGAAGTCCGGCTGCTGTTTCTTCCCGATAAGAAGCAGTTCAAAGCAGTTCTGGTCCGGATCGGATACCCGGCCAGGCTCGCGAATGAGGTGGTGCGGCAGATGATCGCCGTCGGCGGTCATCGCACGGTAATGATCAATCAGGGCTGGCTGGAGCGCGCGCACCGCGACTGGCCCGGGCGGGTCTCGTTCCTGGCGCACGAACTGGGACACGTGCTGCAATACGCCGTGGGCGGCGGGAAGAGAGGGACCTCAGCGCAGTGGCTGCGCGAGGGTTTCGCCGAGTGGCTGGAGATGCGCGTGCGGGAGGCGTACGGGCGCACGGACGCCGCGACGGCTCGGACGCAGGCGGCGAGTCGTATCCGCAGCCATTCGAGGGTCCCGGTCATGTCTTTTGGCGGACCGGACTCGATGGCCGACTTCGTCGAGCAGACGCAAGGCTTCGTTCGCGTTCCGCCCCTCGCTGCGCTTACGTCGTGGCCCGACTGGGTCGCGCAGTCGCGCGGCGGGGCCGGCCCGGTCCTTCCCGACTACGCGTTCGTCGCGGTGAGCGTTCTGGTCGAGCAGCACGGGGCGGCGGCGTTGGTGCGGTACTTCACGATGTTCGCGCAGCGCGAAGATACCGCGGCCATCTTCGTCGAGGTGTTCGGTGAGCCCGAGGAGGATTTCGAGAGACGCGTGAAGCGGGTGGTGTGGCCGTAGTGCACACACCCTGAAGCGTGACGTCGGCGGCGACGATCAGCGGCGGCGGCGTTTCGCCGCCTTGGATCTGTTCGCTGGCGAAGGCGGGCGCAGCCGGGCGAGGCGTGCCTCGACTTTGGCGATGGATCGGATGACTTTCACCACGGCATTGTGAAGTCGCGCCACCATCTTGTCGCTCGCCTTGGCGAGCTTGACGGCCCCGGGCGCGGACGCCTCCAGCTTCTTCAGCCGCGCCGTCAGATCGATGACCTCGCGCGCGAGCCGCCGGTTCTCGATCGAGACCTTCTTATTGGCGGACTCGAGCTTCCTGAATCGCCGACGTAGCTCATCCGGTTCCATCGGGTGCCTCCTTGGTAGGAACGGGCAACGCTACAGCGTCAGGCCGGGCGAAGCGAGGGGCTCCTTGGCGACCCCAAAGTCGGGTTTCCCGCAGCAGTCTCGCCAGCTGCGAAAACGCCTTGACGCTCTTCGTAGCTCCCTGCCATCCTCTGTCCATGCGGACACTTTTCCGCAGCATCGTCATCGCCGCCGTGCTGGCGAGCGTCAATGGTTTCGCCCAAGACGCGTCGCCGCCTCCCGCCGCGGCCAGTGTCGACGCGCTCGGCCAGGGCATCGTGGCGGCTCTGGTGAGCGGTTCGTTCGAAGCAATGGAGCATCTGCTGCCTTCGCCAGAGGACGTGATCGAGATTATCGAAATGCAGGCTGAGAGGCAGGGCGGAATCCCTGAGGAGCGGCTTGCGGAAATGCGGCGTGAAGCGCCCGAGATCGTCGGCAGCATCCGAGAGGCGCTCCAGGCCGAGTTCGCCAGCCTGCGCGAGCCGTGGCGCGAGATCGACTGGTCAACGGTCACCATGAAGGGCGTCCGCATCAACGTGCGCGACCCAGACTCACACGAGGAGCGGGAAGTCGATGAGGCCACCCTGGTCGCCGAGCAGCGCCCAGGCGCCGACGTCCAGGTGCTCATCGAGACGGCCGGCCGAACCCTCGAGATCGATCTCCAGGACTGCGTCAAGACCAGCCGTGGTTGGTTGGTGATGGAGAAGCTCAGGCTGAAGCAGTAGCTTTCCCATTCGCCTCGTGTTGCCGCTTCGCTGGTGGCCCGATTGGGTCGGTATCCGAATCGGCGGGCGAAGGCCCGATCCCTAGCGGCCGGCTGCCGTTCGCGATCGAAAGCTGCGCCGGCCGCGGCTCTGCGGCGGGGTCGTCGCGCGTCGGCCGTTTGCGGCCGCACGCTCGCGTCCGGCGGCCCGCTCCTTGCGCATGCGTGCCAGCCGTTCGTTGAGCGGGATCTCGAGCTTCGTGGCCGGTCGACGAGCGTAGTCGAAGCCAGGCAGCGTCAGCCTCGGCAGCTTCTTTCCGATGGCCCGCTCGATGCCTCTCACATCCGCCTCTTCCTGCGGAGAGACGAAGAGGAAAGCGTCCCCTTTCGCTTCGGCCCGCGCCGTGCGGCCGACGCGATGGACGTAGTCCTCGGGAGAGGCGGGCACGTCGAAGTTGATCACGTGCGAGAGCGCGTCGACGTCGATCCCGCGAGCGGCGACGTCGGTCGCTACGAGGACCGGGAACTTGCCGGCCTTGAAGCTGCCGAGAGCCTGGGTCCGTTGCGCCTGGCTGCGATTGCCATGGATGCGGCCCGCGGCGACGCCCTGCTTTTCCAGGTAGTCCGCGAGGCGGTTCGCGCGGTGCTTCGTACGCGTGAAGGCGATGACGCTCTTGATCTCACCGGAGCGGACGAGTTCCACGAGCAGCGCCGACTTGAGCTCTGCGGGTACGGGGTAGGCGGCTTGCGTGATGCTCACGGCGGGAGTTGTCGGGCGGCCGAGCGCGACGGTCACCGGACTCCGGAGCATCTCTCTGGCGAGCGTCTGGATCGGCGCAGGCATCGTGGCCGAGAAGAGCAGCGTCTGGCGCTTCGCGGGTAGCCGCCCGAGGATCCTGCGGACGTCCGGAAGGAAGCCCATGTCGAGCATCCGGTCGGCTTCGTCGATCACGAGGACCTCGATTCCGCGCAGTGCTGCGTAAGGCGAGCGCATGTGATCCAACAGCCGGCCAGGAGTCGCCACGATGACGTCGACGCCCCGCTTGAACGCCTGTTCCTGCGGGCGCATACCGACGCCGCCGAAAACGGAAGCTACCGTCGAGCGGGTGTAGCGGGCGAGCTCCCTCGTGTGCTCTTCGATCTGTGCGGCCAGCTCGCGCGTGGGCGTCAGGATCAGGACCCGTGTCGTGCCCCTCGGCTTGGCGGCCAGGCCGTGGAGGATCGGCAGGGCGAAAGCCGCGGTCTTGCCGCTTCCCGTCATCGCGCTCGCGAGAACGTCGCGACCGTCGAGGACCGATGGGATGGTCTGTTCCTGAATGGGAGTGGGTTTAGCGAATCCAAGGTGCTGGACGGCACGGAGAAGGTCCGGGTGTAGTGAAAGGGCAGAGAAGGGCAAAAAGCCTCGTTTCCTGTTGAGCCGGCACGTTGATGTTGAGAGAAACGGGGGGATTGCCGGAATGCCGCCGTCCGCACGGCTCCCTGACGGAACGCGAAGGTCCCTATAGTCCCACAGGCTGCCTGAGAAGTCGAATGTTCAGGCAACGGTCCAGTCTTTACGACAAAGCTCACGACGCGATCCTGAGGCGAGGATCGCCGACCGGGGCCCCCACGGTGAAGTGGTAGAGCGTCTGAAACGCGGGTCCCTCGAGCCCCAGTAATTCGTGCATGACGTCGTCGAAGAAGCATCCGATGCCCGTTGCGCGGACTCGGGCTGCCTCCGCCTCCAGGTAGAGCACCTGGCCGAGGAGTCCCGCCTCCCAATGCAGGCGCCTGTAGAACCAGGCTCCGTCGCGGCGTATCGGCTCCTCGAAGTCGGCGATCATGCCGAGCGCGAAGGCTCCGTCGGCAGCGATGTCCTGGTTGCACGAGACGAACCTCGCAGCGCTGCGCTCGTCGGCCCGCGCCAGAAGCTCGAGGGTCATGCCATCCGGACAGCCCTCGACCCTCTCCCAGAGAAGCGCAGGTCGCATCGCGGCCCTCAGGCGGTCACGTATCGGCGGGTGGCGCACCATCAAGTAGAGCCCCGGGGGAAGCTCCTCGACCCGGTGGACGAAGAGGGCGAGGTGAATGCGCGGCGTCCACGGGAGCGTGTCGAACGGCACTGCCCCGCGCGAGGGCGCCACGCTCGCTAGGGTCCGGTAGAAGGTCGGGAGCGAGATCGCGGTGACGCCATCCATCGCCACCGCGCTCCTGCGCTGCCGAATCAGCGCGCGCGCCGGCGCCGAGCGGGACGGGAGCGCGTCGACCGGCGGGGGCCGTGTGGCGAGTTGCCAGAAGCGCTTGTCCGGTCGCCTCGTCTTTGCTGTCGCCGCCGCCACCTGTTTGATCACCGGCCAATCGTGGTGTCGTTCGCTCAGCGGCGCCGGTGTACCGGTCCAGTCAGCGTCGCTCAGGCGAGCGAGCAGCGACTGGGGAGGTCGCCACTCACGCTCCCGGCACACCTGGCCCCCGGGGTATAGCGCGATCAGGCAGTCGGCATGCTCGGCCTCGATGCCACTTTGCACATGGGTGCCGAGCAAGACGGCCAGCTGCTCGTCCGTGACAGATTCCAGTAGCCGCGCTTCCCAGCCGAGCGCCGCCGCAGCGATTGCCACGGCTGCAATCGCGTGACCGGCGTCGTGCTGACAATAGCGAAACGCTCGCTCGCCATACTTCCACGACTCCCGCCAGTGGATCGAGCTGAGGCCGACGAAGAAGCAGTGAGCCGGCAGGCCCTCTCGCACTGCTTCCCACTCCCGTGCGGTGAGCTCGGCCCGGCGTTCGAGAGCGTGCAAGAAAGGGGCGTAGTGGCACACGGCGGGGCGCTCGACGACGCCGTCGACGGGTCCCGAGATCAGGTAGCCTTCGGTGGGATGCAGGTTGCCGCTCGACGGATTGACGCGCAGCGACCAGCGGGCGTCTCCCAGCTCCTTCCACGCCGAGAGCGCGAGCGAATCGAAGAGGAGTTGGCTGATGCTGGATCGATCGAGAGGCCGCGGCTCCAGGGATGCGGCCCTGAGCACCTGATCGAACGACGGCTCCTGTGTCGGGCGCACCTCCTCGAGTGGGATGACCTCGGCTCCCTCAAATCGGCGAAAGGGGTCAGGCTGGGTGTCCCAGTCCATGTATCCGAGAGCGCGCGCGTACCGGCCGGGGTGGTGCTTGGTACGCTCGTGATAGGCGAGCGCGACGGCATCGGCGCCCGGTAGCGCCACTCCCGCTGCCCTTACTCGGGACTCATCGTCGTACTCGGCCGGGCCACGTGCCTCGACTGGCCCGAATCCTCAAGGTGAGGGCTCGCTTTGTTGGGCTGTGAGGCCAGCACGGCTACCCGGCAACGGGACCGGTCGGGTGGCCCTCCGTGCTGCCGGAGTCAGTTCAGCTTCCTCTTGATAGCGGCCACGGCTTGGCGCGCCGTCGCGTCCTGGGGCTCGATCTCGAGGGCGGCCTCGAACTCCTCGAGGGCTCTCGAGTACATCTCCTTGGCCAGGAAAGCGCGCCCCAGGTTGAGGCGAGGAAAGTGAGGTGACTCATAGCGAGGTGCGCGGGTCGCCTTCTCGAGCCAGGGGATAGCCTCGTCGATGCGGCCCATCTGGATGAGATACGCGCCGATGTCGTTGTACGGGTTTCCGAAGCTGGGATCCACTGCGATCGCCTTGTCGCACTCGGCGATGGCCTCGTCCAGGGCTCCCCGGAAGGAGTAGGTCCAGCCGAGGAACGTATGGGCCTCGGCAGTGGGATGGGCCGAGATCGAGTCTTTGTACAAGCGCACCGCGTTTTGGAGATCTCCGCTCATTTGCGCCTGGAAGGCCTGCTGGAAGAGGCTGGCTGCCGTGCGTCGGGCGTCGTCCTCGGTGTCCATCGTTCCCACGAGTCTAGTGCGATTTCTTCGCGCGCGGCAGGAGAATGTCCCACGCGTCGCCAGAGACGGCCGGCACGCCCTGGCTCGGGTCACTGCGTGGTCAAGGGTTGGAGCAGTAGGGGGGAAGAGAAGCCCAAGAAGACAAACGCGTTAGATATGAGGATGAGAAAATGTGCTTGTAATGGAGCGCCGGACCGGCCTCAGATGAGGAAGTACCACCCGAGCGGCTAGGCACCCTGCGCGGCTGCCCGGGGGTCAGCTTCGTGCGGCAGCCGTCACGCGCTCGCCCAGGACGACCTTCAGCTCGTGCCGCCCGCCATCATCCGAGAGCGGAATCACGGACGGGTCGACGGGCGTGCCGTCGAGCAGCGCGTGGGCCACGCCTCGGGAGCGGCGTTCGGGGTTGGCGACATCGATCGCGTAGCGTGTCGCGCCGAAGCGCCAGGTGATCGAGTACGCGGGCCAGGCTGCCGGGATGCAGGGATCGATCTCCAACGTCGCGCCGAGCCGCCTCAAGCCGAGGATGCTCTGCGGGATCATCGACCGGGGCTTCGCACGCGTTCGGTGTGAGGCTTGTGCGCGCGAGTGCTTGCTTGCGTTTTCATGCAAGGCACGCGGTCTGTGCCCGTCCTGTGGAGCGAAGCGCGCTGCCGAGTTTGCCGCATTCCTTCAGGACGAGGTCGTAGAAGAGGTCGCCCACGCCCAGTGGGTGGTCACCATTCCCAAGATGCTGAGGGTGTGCTTCCTGCATCACCGGGAGCTGCTGGGAGAGCTGTCACGTGCCGCCTACCAGACGATCCAGGAGCTATTGGCGGCCGCGGTGGTGGAAGACAAGGGCTTTCGCCCTGGTGTCGTGACGGTGGTGCAGACGTTCGGGGACCGGGTGAACTTCCACCCGCACGTCCACGCCCTCGCCACACGCGGCGGCTGGAGCGCATCCGGCGAGTGGATCGGGGTGGCTCAGGTCGACGAGGGGGCGGCGGAGCGGCTGTTTCAGCACAAGCTGCCGCGCATGCTTCGCGAGAAGGGGCTCGTGAGCGAGCAACGAATCGAGCTGCTGCTGTCGTGGCGCAGGAGTGGTTTCTCTGTTCACAACCGCGTGCGGGTGAGTGCAGGAGATGCGAGCGGCCTCGAAGCCCTGGCCCGCTACCTGATGTGCTCACCGGTCAGTCTGTCCAGGATGCAGCTCGATGCCGGCCGGGGCGAGGTCGTCTACGCGCACAAGAACGGTCATGATTCACATGCGGAACAGGGCGAGGAACGAGTGGACGCGATGGAATTCATCGCTCGTCTGCTGGTACAGATCCCCGAGCCGAGACGTCACAATCCTCGCTACTATAGCTTCTACTCGAACGCAGCCAGGGGCAGCGGCGCAACTCACGTACCGAGGAGTCGGGTGAGAGCGCATCCGAGGCTGGAGCCGAGGGCACGGACGAAGTGGATCCACCCCACGAGGTTGCTGCCAGGAGGCGACGCTCTGGCAGATCTCCTGAGACGCATCTACGAGGTCGACCCGCTCGTGTGTCGTTGTGGCGGCACGATGAGAGTCATCAGCTTCATCACCGAACCACGCGTCATCGAACGGATCCTGGACCACCTCCGGCGCCAGAAGCCCCGCGCCCGCGGCTCGCCGGGCCTGATTGCCACACCCCCAGCTCTCGCCTGAGCCCTCTCCACGACTCGGAGCTCACCGACCGGTTCGTTCGCTTGGCGTGATTCTGATCGCCTGCCGCGAAATCGACCCCGAGAAGCCCGCTCTGACTCCCTCTCGAGCACGCTGGCCGAAGCAGGCCACCCGCACAAGCCGCTGTCGAACACCCCATCCTGCGGCCGTCCAGGAGACGAGAAAAAAAGCACCTTCCTATCCTTTCGCTCACGACCGGCGCGTTCGCTAAAGCGGCCTGGAGATCGTAGAGGCGGTTGGCGATGCTGAGCACGGGATTCCACCCGATCGCTCGCGGATCGCTGGTTTACAGGCCCCTGTTGGCTCGCGAGCGCGTCACGCCGAGTCCCGCTGGGCGCCTCCCGTTCTCCTGAGCAGTCGCTCGCGGCGCATCATTTTGCCATCGCCTCTTCGAAGCCCCTCGCGGTGAAGTAAATCGCGTTGTCGAAGAACCGGCCCACCATCAGGTTGAGCTCTTCCTCCTGATAGAGCTCCACGGTCGTGTCCACCAGACCCGCCGAGCGGACGTAGTCCCAGAGGTGTCGCTTCGTCAGGATCAGAGCCTTGACGACCTCGCTGAGTGGGATGCCTTCAGCGTGTCGCGTGCGGCCCAGGGTCATGTAGGTGTGCTTGATCGGTCCTTCGGTCTTTTCGGTAATCCATTTCCCGAGGTTGTGGTACACGTCGTAGACGCGATCGTGAAGCTCGGTGCGGTGTAGCTGGTGGTAGCCGGGCGTGAGCTCGTTTCCGGCGAGGTCGTCGAGGACGCGGCGGGTGAGCTCCTCGGCATGATTCTCGATCGCGCGGACCAGACGGTCAGACAGCATGGGAGCCTCCCGTTTCCAACATCGTAACGCCGATGGCAACCGATCGTCGCCGTGACCGGCCGAGGCAGAGCAACGACCCGAGCGGCAGTGCGCCACGCCTCGCTATGATCGGGGCCCCATGGCCGAGCTGCGACCGTATCCATTCCGAGCGCTGCTGAGGCGCGCCTTCCGCGAGCTGGACCGCGAGAGGAAAATCTTCGATCTGCCGCTCGCGAGCTGCTTCGGTGGCTTCGACGACCTGGATCTCTCGGTCGCCTTTCACGGCCGACGCGCCGGGACTCCGCTCGGTCCGGCGGCGGGGCCGCAGTCGCAGATGGCGCAGAACATCGCCCTGAGCTGGCTGGCGGGCTGTCGCATCATGGAGCTGAAGACGGTTCAGGTGCGCGACGATCTCGAGATTCCTCGGCCCTGCATTGACATGGCGACGGTGGGCTACAACGTGGAGTGGAGCCAGGAGTTGAAGCTCGAGGAGTCACTCGAGGAGTACGTCAAAGGAATGATGCTCGTCGAGATCCTGCGAGCGAGCGGGCGCACTCCTCAGTCGGCGAACGCCGACGGCGTGATCTACGACATCAGCGTCGGCTACGACCTGGCGGGGATCCAGAGCGAACGGGTGCAGGCGTTCATCGCCGGCATGCAGGACGCGACGCCCCTGATCGATCGTTTGCGCGGGGAGATTCCCGACGAGCTGAAGCAGTTCCGGGACCTGGACTTCCCGTCCCGCGTCTCCGAAACGGTCACGCTGAGCACGTTCCACGGTTGCCCGCCCGACGAGATCGAACGCATCGTCGACTACCTGCTGCTGCGGCATCGGCTGAATTCGATCGTGAAGCTCAACCCCATGCTGCTCGGTCCGGAGCGGGCGCGCGGGTTGCTCGGCGGCGTGATGGGATACGCGGACGTTCAAATCCCGGATTCGGCGTTCGAGCGCGACACCCGTTGGGACCAGATGGCCGAGTTCGTCGAGCGCCTCGGCGAGACGGCGGGGCAGCAGGGTCTGGGCTTCGGAGTGAAGTTCTCGAACACGCTGATCGTCGAGAACCGCCGCGATTTCTTCCCGGCATCAGAGAAGGAGATGTACCTCTCGGGCCCGCCACTCTACGTCCTGGCAATGAACCTCGTGCAGCGTTTCCGGCAGCAGTTCGGGAATCGCTTTCCCGTTTCCTATTCGGCAGGCATCGATCGCGGCAACTTCGCCGACGCGGTCGCTCTGGGCCTCGTCCCGGTGACCGTGTGCAGCGATCTGCTGAAACCCAGAGGCTATGCGCGTGCGAGTAGCTACTTCGATGTGTTGAGGTCGCGCATGGAGGAGGTGAAGGCGCGCAACCTCCCGGACTTCGTGGTCCGCGCTCATGGCCTGGGGGACGAGGCGCTGCGGCGTGCCGCCCCCGGGGACGCGAAGGTGCGTGCGGCCTGCGCGGAGGCGCTGGTGAAGGGGGAGGATCTTGCGGTAGCGGCGGGTCCGGAGCTTCACGCTCGCTGGGTGGCGGAGGCCGCTCTTCTCAACACAGACCACTACGTTCCGCTGGCGACACGGGACCCGCGCTACGCCCGCCCGGCCAACATCAAGCCGCCGAAGAAGCTCGGAAGCCACCTCGAGCTGTTCGACTGCGTCACCTGCAACAAGTGTGTGCCGGTGTGTCCGAACGACGCCAACTTCGTCTTCGTGCTGCCGCGACTCGAGCAGCCGATTCGGAAGCTTCGCTTCGATGGCGAGTCGTGGAGCAGCTGGACAGAAGGCACGCTCGTCATCGAGCAGAAGCAGCAGTACGCGAACTTCGCCGATTTCTGCAACGAGTGCGGCAACTGCGACGTGTTCTGCCCCGAGGATGGCGGCCCGTACATCGTGAAGCCCCGCTTCTTCGGCACCCGAGACGACTGGAGCAGGTTCACGGCGCTCGATGGATTCGCCCTGGAACCAGCCGGAAGCGACGGACGGATCTGGGGTCGCATCGGAGGGCAGGAATTCAGCCTCGCGGATGCGGGCGAGGAAGTCCGTTTTTGGGGGCCCGGCTTCGACGTCACACTGGATCCCGGCGATCCGGTCGGGACCGTGCGCGGGAGCGCGGATCGCGAGGTCGACCTGACGCATCTGGAGATCCTTCGGTGGATGCGCGAGGGCGTGTATCGGAGCGATCGCGCGAACTACCTCAACGCACTAGTGACGTAGGAGACAGGCGAATGGACGACGACGTGCTGTGCATCAACAAAGACCGCCTGCTCCGCCGGCTCGAGACGCTTGGCGGCATCGGCGCCATCGACGGTGGCGGTGTCTGCCGGCTCGCGCTCACCGACGAGGACAGGGCGGGGCGCGACCTCGTGGTGTCGTGGATGCGCGAGCTTGGGCTCGCGATCAGCGTCGACCAGATCGGCAATGTCGTCGGGCTCCGTGGGGGTAGCGGCGATGGCCTGCCGGTCATGATCGGATCTCATATCGACACGGTGCGGACCGGCGGTCGCTACGACGGCAATCTCGGCGTGCTGGGCGGCCTGGAGGTCGTCGCGTGCCTCGACGACGCGGCGATCGAGACGAACCTCCCTGTCGCGGTGGCCTTCTTCACGAACGAAGAGGGCTCGCGCTTTGCGCCCGACATGATGGGCAGCGGCGTGCATCAGGGTGCGTTGGCGCTCGACGCCTCGCTCGAGACGCTGGGGATCGACGGCGAGAAGCTGGGTGACTGCCTGGCTCGGATCGGCTACGCCGGCGACACACCGTGCGGCTCCGTTCGGGCCGCCGCCTACCTCGAGCTGCACATCGAGCAGGGACCGGTGCTGGAGCGCGAAGGGATTCAGATCGGCGCGGTCGAAGGGGTGCAAGGGATCTCGTGGACCGAGCTGACGATCGGTGGGGTCTCGAACCACGCCGGGACGACGCCGATGTCGATGCGAACCGATGCCGGCTACGCGGCGGCGGAGATCGCTTGCTTCGTCCGGCGCCTGGCGGGGGAGATGGGTGGCACCCAGGTCGGCACCGTCGGCGCCGTGACGTTGCATCCGAATCTCGTCAACGTCGTGGCCGGGCGCGCCGTGATGACCGTCGATCTCCGAAACACCGACGAACCGTTGCTCCAGCAGGCGGAGCAGCGGACCTTCGCGTTCGTCGACGGAATCGCGGAGCGCGAAGGGGTGCAGATCTCACGCCGCTCGTTGGCGAGGTTCGCCCCGGTAGATTTCGCGCCCGAGATGATCGAACTTGTCGAGACGGAGGCGCGAGCGCTCGACTACAGCAACCGGCGTATGCCGAGCGGCGCCGGCCACGACGCGCAGATGTTCGCGCCCAACTGCCCGACCGGGATGATCTTCGTCCCCAGCAAGAACGGGATCAGCCACAACGTCGAGGAGTACACGGCCCCCGAGCAGATCGAGGCCGGCGCCAATGTGCTTCTCCGAGCCGTGCTGCGGCGCGCGGGCTAGCCGTAGATGTCCGGACGACGATCCCGTGCGACGTTCCAGCCGGACGGGTCCGGCCGTCGAAGCTCATCCACTTGGAGATCGGCGATCACGAGCTCCCGGGGGGACTCCACCCGGGGGAGTCGGCCGTTCGGCCCCACGAAGTAGCTCGCGCCGAAGAACTCCTGATTCCAGGGTGGCTCGGCTCCGCGCCGGTTCGAGCCGCCGATGAACACGTTGAAGCGCGCGGCGTCGACGGGGAACTCCAGCTCCCACAGGCGGCGCGACTTCTCGCCGAACGTGACAGCGGGGCTCACGATCAGCTCGGCGCCATTGTCCGCCAGGGCCTGCATCGCGCCCGGAAAGTGCCGGTCGTAGCAGGTGGCGATCCCGAGCCGTACTGCCGACGTCTCGAACACCGGGAAGAAGGGGTTCTTCGAGATGTTTCGGGGCCAGTCACCGAGCTTCCCGTCGCTCGGCTCGTAGTAGTCCTTCTCGCAGAACTCTCCCGCTTCGTTGCCTCCGGCGGGTATGTGCGTCTTGCGGTAGCGGCCGACCACGTCTCCGGCCTCATCGATCACGACGGCGGTGTTGAAGCGCTTGCCGCTCGAAGCCTCGAGCTCGTAGAGGGGCGCGACGAGGAGCATGCCGTGCTCTCGGGCGGCGGGGCGCAACGCGCTCACTGTGGGCCCTTCGAGGGCGTCCTCGGCGAGATTCTGCCACAGGGGATCCCTGCCGAGCGCGAAGTAGGGCCCTGGAAAAAGCTCGCCCATGCAAAGAAGCCTTACGCCCAGCGAAGCGGCTTCGTCGATCAGCTTCAGATGATGCGTGACGTTCGCTTCGCGAATGTCGTCGAGCCGATCTCGGAGGCCGCCCAGGTCGGCTACGGACGCTGGCATGTGCGTGTAGGCGTTGCGTGTTTCGGTCATCGCCGCGCGCAGAGGAGCGCTCATCGTGCGGCTCCCGTGAACAACACGCCGATCCGTTCACGGGCGGCGAAGACGCCTTCGGCACTCAGCTCGAAAGCCCCGGCGAGACCGGCCGTGCCCGTGGCATCGACGGCGATGCCGGTCGCCTGCTGGGCCCGGTCCCGGGCGCGGACGAGCGTCTCTTCCTCGACGCTTATCGGCCGGCCGCCCGTCTCCAACATGCCGCGAACCACCTCGCGCCAATCATAGGTCTCGTCGTCGAGGATCCCGGTCGCGACGCTCATCGGCGGCTCCCGGACCGGCCGCATGTAGTCGGAGCGATGCTTCGCAGCGTTCTCCAGCTCGGCGCGCATCTCGACGCTGCCGGAGTGCTGTCGAAGCCATTCGGCGGTCACCGCGTCGGAATCCGTTGCAGGCGCGGCGAGGCCGGCTTCTGCGAGGCGCATCTTCGCGCCCTCGGCAACTCGCCGCCACGCATCGGCGAGAGGGTGGACGCCCCTGGTCTGCACGGCATGGATCCGAGGGGAGCCGTGGATGATCCCGAGGTCGGTCGCGGAGCGTAGGGCCTGGACGCATGAGCTGGCGAGCGCGCCGCCGCCCACCTGGACGAAGAGCCGATCGAGCGCAACGCCGCCGGCGCGTAGCTGATCGGCCAGCTCCCAGCCGAGCGTCATGCCGCCCTCGATCGCTAGGCCGTTCTGGTTGCCTTGAACCGTGAACGGGAGCGCGCCGTCAGCGACCCAGTCGAGGAAGCGGTGGTAGCAGGGATCTCCGGGTGGACTCTCCTCCGATCGGTCACACGTCTCGAGCGTGGCACCGAGCGCTTTCATTCTTGCGACGACTGCCGGATCGGCCCAGGTGGGTATCGCGACGCGCAGCGGTCGCTTCGCGGCGCGCGCGACGACCGCTGCGGCGAGCGCGGCATTACCGCAGCTCGCGATCACGAGTGGGGACGCGATCTCCCGCCCGGTGCGCGTCGCCACGGCAATCGATAGAGCGAGACCCATGAGGTGACGAGCCTTGTGCGAACCGCCGACGTTCCCGGTTTCGTCTTTGATCCAGAGCTCACCGGCGCCGAGGCCCAGCTCGCACTCGAGGCCGGCGCCGCGAACGAGCGCCGTGGTCGCGAATCCTCGCCCGTCCACTTCGGCAATCGCAGCGTCGAGATCGCGCACGAGGGCGACGTACTCGGTGTCGGTGATTCCGTTCGCCTGAGCCAGCTGCCAGGAGTAGAGCATCGAGCGGTATCGCACGAACGGGTTGGGGTCCTCATCAGCGGACCAAATGGTATCGGCGGGCGGCCCGCTGCGGGCGAGGACGTGATCGACGTCATCTGTGCCCGTGGCTCCGGCGCACCTGAATGGGAGAGCGACGTCCGGGGCAGCCGCGCGTCCGCAGCCCGTGCAGGTCAGATGAGCGCGATTCACCGACCGGTTGAAGCTCCCGTCTCCCGGTTGAAGTCCTCGATCAGGCCATCCCATACGGGGACCAGCTCGCGCAGCCCGGTCCAGAAGTCCTGCTTGCGGCGGCGCTCGAACTCATCGAGCGAGACACCCTGCTGCTCGACCCAGGTGTAGTAGCCGAGGTTGAAGATGCGGTCGCGATCGACGGGGGAGAGCGGCAGAACGTGCTCCGGGGACGCCTCCAGCATATGCTCGCGAAAGGCCCGCTCCGCGGCGGCGCGGTCGAAGCTGCCCGCGAAGAGCTTGGTGACGGCCTTGTCCACCTCGGTCCGGTACATATCGGCACCATCGGTGGCCACCGTGAGCAGGGCATCGTCGGGACCAAGATCCAGGAGCTTCGCGGTCTTCACGGCACTCAGCACGTTGCAGATGCTCGACAGGCCAAAGCCGGCGAGCGCGCAGACCAGCTCGGGAGACAACCCGTGAGCCTCGCGGAGCATGGCGCGCCCGACTTCAGTGTTGAACACCGCGTTGAGCGAGTCGGTGCTGCGATCCGACACCGCCACGACGACGTCGCTGTTCGTCACGTTGTGGATGAGCGGGATGTGCTTGTCGCCGATTCCCTGGATGTTGTGCTCGCCGAAGCCGTTGTAGAGCATCGTCGGGCACTCGAGCGCCTCGACGGCGACGATCTTCGCGCCGTGCCTCTCCTTCAGATAGTCGCCGGCCCCGAGCGTCCCGGCGGATCCCGATGCCGAGAAGAAACCCGCCATCTTCAGTGAAGGTCGAGCCTCGCGGGCCGCCTCGTAGATCCGCTCGAGGGCCGGACCGGTGCACCAGTAGTGGGCGAGGTAGTTGCCGAACTCGCAGAACTGATTGAAGATGACGTTCTGAGCGTCGGCTCCCAGCTCGGCGCACTTGTCGTAGATCTCCTTGACGTTGCTCTCGGTACCGACCGTCCTGACGATGTCGCTCGGTTCCGAGACCCACTCTTCCAGCCACTGGAAGCGTTCCGCGCTCATTCCCTCGGGCAGGATCGCCGCGGAACGGCAACCGAGAATGCGCGAGATCGCCATGCCTCCGCGGCAGTAGTTTCCGGTCGACGGCCAGATGGCCCGGTGGTGTGTCGGATCGAACTGACCGGTGACCAGTCGCGGCACGAGGCAGGCGTAGGCGGCCAGGACCTTGTGGGCGCCGATCATCGGGAACCGGTTGCCGAAGGCCACGATGATCGGGCTCGGCACTCCGGTCAGCTCGCGAGGCAGGACGACGTGCTCGGGTACCGGGACCTGCCGCTTGCGATCAGCGCCGTTGTGCCAATGGACGCGCAGCAGGTTGAGGGCTTCGGGCGCGTCCGGATCGACGCCGGCGATGGCTTCGAGTGCGGGAGCCCCGATCGTGGCCGGCTCGGCCAGTTGCGCGAAGGTGGGGAGCATGATGCCGCGTTCGCGGAACGAGGCGAGCGTGCGATCTCGTGCCGCCCGATCGACGATCTCGCGTTCGAGTCCCAGCTGATTCACGTTTTGTTCCGGATCGACGGCAGCCACAGAGGTGCGGAGACACGGAGAACGGCCACGGCAGCATCATTCGGAGCGACCGCTCGCCTCCGCGTTGGAGCGAAGAATCCGCCAGCCCCTCGTCCCCCAGGAGCCCAGGCGGCCATCTCACCTCGCCGGCGGATCCTTCGGCCCGTGCAGGACTGACCCGGCCTCAGGATGACGAGGAGACGATCCGTCAATCGCCGCTGGCCCGATCGAAAGTTCGTCCCCTCGTCATTCTGAGCGACCGCTCGTCTCCGCCTGGAGCGAAGAATCCGCCGGCTCCTCGTCTTTCGAGACCAGATGACGCTGTCTACTTGTTGACGAACGCCAGGGCTACGCCGAGGACGATGGAGCTCAAAGACTCCAGCACGACCTGCTCCAGGGCCAGATCGAGCGGGAACTGAGCCACGGTGTGGTAGATCAGATAGATCGGAACCGAGGCGGCCAGGGCGAACGCGATGCCGAAGCGCACGCCTTGACCCAGCCAGGGCTTTTCGGCGTCCCGTCCGCCGCGGTAGAGCCAGCTGAGGCCGAACGCCAGAATCACGTGCGCCCCCAGCATGAAGCCCATTCGCGCTTCCTGCTCCGCGGGAGGGCGCATGACACTCGTGAGGGCCTCGTAGTCGGACGCGAGGATCGCGCCGTGGACCACGAAGCCGAGCACCATGGACACCACCAACACGGTGGCGAAAGAGATCCAGAACTTCTTGTCGAAAGGCATGGTGTTCTCCAAGGAATTTCGAAGTCGATGCGTGAGTAGAAGGACTATAGCCCGAGGCGCGGGTGCTAGAGCGCTCGCATACGCGTCCAGACCCTGCCGGCCTGGATCTTCGCCGCGGCTCGGATGGCCGGCAACGCTTTCCGCACCTTCGTCAGCGCGGCTTCGCGGTCCGGTGGGCCCTCCGGCGATGAGCCCGCGAAGCGGTCTCTGACGAGCCGCCGGCCCGCCGACAGGCGGGCGCGCGCGTGCTCGAGATCGTCGCCCGCAGCCTCCGCCTCCGCGAGCAGGGCATCTGCCTCTTCCTTCATGTCGGCTGGGTAGCCATCCGTCCCGAGCGCCACGCGGTCGCTGTGACGGAGCGCCTGGGGGTAGCCCACCCCGTTTCCGCGATTCGATCGCGGGTTCTGAACCAGCCAGCAGCGTGCGGCTGCGCAGCGCTGCACTTCCTCGCGGCTCAAGTGAATCCCGTGAGCGAACACCGAGCCGGGAATCATCGCACCCAGCTTCTCGAGGCGATCGATGACGCCGTCGTAGCCCCGGTCTCGGGCGTCCTGCACGTCGATGCCGTCCTCGGCGACGTGAATGTGTAGGACGGTGTTCCGCTCGCGGGCCAGGCTCGCGGCATCGCGGATCGTCTCGTCCGAGACCGTGAACGCCGCGTGCAGACCGACGACGCCTCGGACGAGCGGTCGCTGGTTGCTGTCGATGAAGCGGCGGCACTCTTTCAGGCCGCGGAGCGCTTCCGCTCGCCCGTCGTTGCGCTCGGTGGCGCCGTAGCAGACGACGGCTCGGAGGCCGAACTCCTGACAGGCGTCGGCAATCACGTCGAGCGAGCCTTCGATGAAGCGGGGTGACTCGTGGTGGTCGACGACGGCGTGGGTGCCCAGCTCTACGGCCTCGGCGGCGTACAGGCGAGCGGCGGCGCGCAGCGAGTCGCCATCCAGCGCGCGGTCGAGTCGCCACCAGACGCGTTGGAGGATCTCGACGAAGGTGCTGGGCTTCGGCTCGTGAGCGGGCATCTCGAGTGGCGCGAGGGCGCTATAGAAATGAGTGTGAGCGTTGACGTAGTAGTCGGTGGGGCTCAAGCTCGGGCGGCGCGCTTGCGAATGCGGCCGACGCTCATCGCCTTGGCCGCGGGGGAGTCTTTCATCGGGAGCTGGTAGCGCCGAACACCATCGAAGGCGGCGAGCGCGCCGGCGACGGCCCCGGCGGTCGGCACGAGGCCGATCTCGCCTACACCTTTGGCCCCGAAGGGACCCTCGGGCTCGGGATCTTCGACGAGGATCGTTTCGATCTCCGGCATGTCCCGGGCCCGCAGCACGCCGAGCTCGCGCAGCTTGTAGGTCACGGGCCACCCATTCTCGCACGGCAGGTCCTCGGTGAGAGCGTAGCCGAGGCCCATGTGCACCGAACCTTCGATCTGGCCCTCGCAGAGCGCGGGGTTCACTGCGCGTCCCACGTCGTGTGCGGCGATGAACCGATCGACGCGCCCGTCGGCATCGAGAATGCACAGTTGAGTGGCGAAGCCGAAGGCGGTGTGGGTTTTGATCTTGTCGGTCTCGGCTCCCGGCGCCGTAGTGTCATCCACGACGACGTCGGCGGCAAAGACTTCTCCGACCAGCGCCTCGAGGCTCTCGCCAGCGTCGAGCTTTGCACGCAGCTTCTTCGCCGCTCCGATCACGGCGTTGCCGCCGAAGAGGGTCCCGCGAGATCCGGTCGTCTGCCCGCAGCCGAGGGCGAACGTAGAGTCGACCTTGGGACGGAAGAGAGCGGCCGGCAGTCCGGAGACCTCGGCGGCCAACTGCACGAGCACGGTGAGCAGGCCCTGACCCATCTCGGTGTAGCCGTTGTAGAGGGAAATCGTGCGGTCCGGCTCGACCACGAGCCGCGCCTTGCCCCACTCGACCGCGCCGTTGCCGATGCCGCTGTTCTTGAGACCGCAGCCGATCCCGACGGCGTGGCCGGACTCGCGTGCCTCGTAGTAGGTGTCGCGCACGGCCTGAAGCGTCTTCTTCAAGCCGACCGACTTCTCGAAAACCTGCCCGCTCGCAAACGTGTCTCCGACGTCGACGGCATTGCGCCAGCGCATCTCCCAGCCGTCGATCCCGACCTTCTCCGCGAGCAGGTCGATGCAGCCTTCCATCGCGAAATGCGCCTGGTTGGCTCCGAAACCGCGCATCGCGCCGCACGGCGGGTTGTTCGTGGTGGCCGCGATCGCGTCCACCGAGACGTTGAGGACCTTGTAGGGCCCACAGGCGTGTCCCGCCGCCCGCTCCAGCACCTTCGCGCCCACGGAAGCGTACGCGCCCGTGTCGCCGAGCATGTTCGCTTCGACGGCAGTGAGGTGACCTTCGGCGTCGCAGCCGACCTTGTAGCGCATGCGGATCGGATGGCGCTTCGGATGGACCCGTATCGACTCCTCGCGGTTGAGGGTGAGCCTCACGGGGCGGCCCGTCATCTGGGACAGCAGCCCAGCGTGCGCCTGGATCGACATGTCCTCCTTGCCGCCGAACGCACCGCCGTTCGGGACCAGCTCGACGTCGAGATCCGCTTCCGGCACGCCGAGAAACGCAGCCACCTGGCGCTGATCGTCGAACACCCCCTGCCCCTGGCTGTAGAGCCGGAAGCTGCCCGGTCGCGGACCCGGTTCGACGAGGGCGCTCTCGGGTTCGAGGTAGAGGTGCTCGATGCGCTGAGTAGTCCACTCGCCTTCGACGACATGGGCGCTCTCTCGGAAGGCTCGCTCGACGTCGCCGCGGCGAATCACGGTGTGCGAGAGGGCGTTCGGGTGTTGCGGGTTCACCTGTGGGGCGGCATCGGAGATGGCGTACTCCGGATCCAGAACGGGATCGAGCACTTCGTACTCGACCTCGACGAGCTCGGCGGCCTCGCGCGCCGTGTGCTCGTTCTCTGCGGCGATCGCCGCGAGAAAGTCACCGACACAGCGGACCTCCTCGCCTTCGGCGATCAGGCCCGGCCAGTCCTTGGCGATGAGGCCGTACCAACGCTCGCCACGAACATCTCTAGCGGTAGCGACGGCGACGACGCCGGGATAGGCCTCGGCGCGGGAGGTGTCGATGCGCAGGACCTTCGCCCGCGCGTGGCTGGAGAGGACGACCGCCCCGAAGAGCATCCCTTCGCGGGTGAGGTCGGCGACATAAGGGCGGCTTCCGAGGGCGAGCTCCCGCCCCTGATAGCGACCGAGGCTCGCGCCGACGCCGCCGTCCTCCTGAACTTCGGGGTGACCTTCGCCCCGCAGGGCGCGCCCCATCAGCTCGACGGCGTCGAGGACCTTGGTGTAGCCGGTGCAGCGGCACAGGTTGACGTCGATCGCCCTGGCGACTTCGGCGCGCGTCGGTTGCGGGTTCTTCTTCAATAGATGCCGCGCCTGCATCGCGATTCCTGGAATGCAGAAGCCACACTGAAGGCCGGCGGCCGCCACGAACGAGTCGGCCGTCAGCCGGCGCTCCGCTTCGGAGATGCCCTCGAAGGTGAGGATCTCCTTGCCGGAGGCCTTGGCCACGGGCATCGCGCAGGTGACGATGGCCCGATCGCCAACGAGGGCGAGGCAGCACCCGCATTGACCCTGCGGGGCGCAGCCATCCTTGACCGAGGTGACGCCACAGCGCTCCCGAAGCGCCTGCAGCAGGGACTCGCCGGGGCGCGGGATGAACTCGGTCGTCCGGCCGTTGACGGTCAGGCGTGTCGGCTCGGCGGTATCCATAGGGTCCAGGGAGTCTATTCGATGCCCGGCGGACCGGCCAGAATGGGCGCCGAGCGCGCGTCGGTTGACGCGGCAGGAAGCTGCTGGAAGCATGCTGTAACCTGTAAGCGGACCGAAGCGGAGGATTGAGATGAGCCACTTCGATTGGACGCGTCGCGGATTCCTGTGGACAGCCGGCGTCGCTTCAGCTTCGACCTGGTTGCCGCCATCGGCTCGAGCTTTCGCCTCGCCCGGGGCGGCGGCCGTCAAGCAGGGCCGACGCCAGAAGATCATCCTCGACGTCGACACCGGCACCGACGATGCTGTCGCGCTCATGTTTGGGGCGCTCCACCCCGATCTGGAGCTGATCGCCGCGACGACCGTCAACGGCAACGTACCGGTCAAGAACTGTACCGAGAACTCGCTCCGTGTCTTCGATCACATCGGTGTGAGTATCCCTGTGTACGAGGGCCTGGCGGCGCCCTTCTTCCGAGACGACTTCCCGCGCCCGCGCCGCGACTCGGGAGGCAGGGTATTCCACGGCCAATACCTCGATCTCCCGCCGGCTACGTCGAAGGCCCAGAGCCAGCACGCCGTCGACTTTCTGATCGAGACGTATTCGCGGCCCGAGAGCCGCGACATCATCCTCGTGCCCGTGGGCCCGCTCTCGAACGTGGCGATGGCCCTCAAGCAGACGCCCGAGATCGCATCGAACATCTCGGAAATCGTTTTGATGGGCGGCGCACATGAGATGGGCAACGTCACGGCCTCGGCGGAGTTCAACGTTTGGGCCGACGCGGAAGCGGCCCGTGTAGTGCTCAGGAGCGGGGTGAAGAAGATCACGATGGTCCCGCTCGACGCCACGACGCGAGCCCTCGTTTCGCTCGACGACGCCAAGCGCCTGCGCGCGCTCGGCACGCCAGCGGGGGAGGCGGCGGCGCTGTTCACGGAGCGCCGTGTCGAGGGATACCTGAGCTACGACCCTGACGGCCGCCCGGCGGCTCCGGTTCACGACGCGCTCGCCGTGGCCTCGATCGTGAATCCGGCTGTGATATCGACAGTGCACGCCTTCGTCGACGTGGAGACCGAAGGGGAGTTGACGGTCGGACGAACCGTCGTCGACCAGCGCCCGCGAAGCACGGAAAAGCCGAACGCCTTCGTGGCCCTCGGTGCCGACGAACCGCTGTTCGTTCAAATGCTGCTCGAGACGATGGGCCGCACCGCGTGAGGAGGTGGTCGAGGGCGACGAGATGACCCGCGAGGGGTTCTTCTACGTCGCGGGCTGAGCTGCAACGCCGTTTGAGATAATGCGCGTGGGTCGGGGCCGGGCCGTTGGCTCCGCCCGAGACCGGTCTCTTGGCACTGGAGTGTTCAGCGATGGCTTCCGGACGTCATATTCCCGAACCTCCGCCGGGACATCTGGACGCCGAGGGCATCACCGAGAGCTTCGCGCGGCGCTACTCGTTGGCGAAAGACGGGTACACGGCGACCGACTTCGACGTGTATCAGTCCGTCGCTCTCGCCGTGCGCGACCGGCTGATGGAGCGTTGGTTCCTCACCCAGGACGCCTACTACCAGGCGGACGCAAAGCGCGTGTACTACCTGTCGCTCGAGTTCCTGATGGGACGCGCGCTCCTGAACAACATCATCAGCCTCGGAGCGCTGCCGTCGTACCAGGAAGCCCTGTCGGACATGGGCTTCGATCTGGCCGGGCTCTGCGAGAAAGAGTGGGACGCCGGCCTTGGGAATGGAGGCCTGGGACGTCTCGCCGCGTGCTTCCTCGATTCGGCCGCGACGCTGAGCCTGCCGCTCTACGGGTACGGCATCCGCTACGAGTACGGCATCTTCCGGCAGCACATTCGCGGTGGCTACCAGGTGGAGGCGCCGGACAACTGGTTGAGATACGCGAATGCCTGGGAGATTGCCCGGCCGGACGTGCTCTTCCCGGTCCGGTTCTACGGCAGGACCGCCCATGACAAGGACGCCGATGGGCGGCTGAGGGTGCGATGGGTCGACACGCGGACCGTCTGGGCGATGGCCTACGACAGCCCGATTGCCGGTTACCAGACCAGCACCGTCAACACTCTTCGGCTCTGGTCTGCGAAAGCCAGCCGGGAGTTCGACCTGGAGCGCTTCAACGCGGGCGAGTATGTGCGGGCCGTCGAGGAAAAGAACGAGAGCGAGAACCTTTCGAAGGTGCTCTACCCGCGTGACGACCTCTATGTCGGCAAGGAGCTGCGTCTCAAGCAGCAGTTCTTCTTCGTCTCGGCGACGCTTCAGGACCTGATCCGGCGCTTCCGGAAGCACACTCACCACCCGTGGGAGACGCTGCCCGAGAAAGCCGCGGTGCAGCTGAACGACACCCACCCCGTGCTCGCGATACCAGAGCTGATGCGCCTGCTCGTCGACGAGGCTGGGCTCGAATGGGAGCCCGCGTGGGATGTCACCCAGCGCGTCTTTTCGTACACCAACCACATGGTGCTCCCGGAAGCGCTCGAAAAATGGCCGGTCGATCTGGTACGCGATCTTCTACCGCGCCACTTCGAGATCATCGAGGAGATCGATCGGCGCTACCGACTGGCACTCCTCGACCACTACGCCGGCGACGAGGTCCGGGTACGCCGCATGGGGATCGTCGACGGCGACGGCGGGCAGGTTCGCATGGCTCACCTCGGCTTCGTCGGTAGCCATGCGGTGAACGGCGTGGCGGAGCTGCACACCGAGATCATCAGGTCGACGCTCTTCTCGGAGCTGAACGACTTCTTCCCGAACCGCGTGAACAACCGCACCAACGGCGTCACGCCGCGGCGCTGGCTCCTGGCCTGCAATCCGGCGCTCTCGGAGCTGGTCACCGAAGTCCTCGGAGAAGGGTGGGCCAGGCAGCTCGAGGACCTTGCCGAGCTCGCGAGCCACGCCGCCGACGCGTCTTTTCGTGAGCGTTGGACGGCCATCAAGCAGGAGAACAAGCTGCGGCTCGCGGCGAGGTGCGGCGAGCTTATCCCGGACGTTCGGATCGACGCCGATAGCCTTTTCGACGTCCAGATCAAGCGGATCCACGAGTACAAGCGCCAGCTGCTGAACGTGCTTCACGTCGTACTGCTGTACCACCGCATTCGCGATGGCCACGACGAGCTACCGCGGACGGTCTTCTTCGGGGGCAAGGCGGCGCCCGGCTACGAGATGGCGAAGCTGATCATCAAGCTCATCCATTCTGTCGCCGACCTCGTCGCCGGCGATCCGCTCGTGAGGGAGCGGCTGCGAGTCGTCTTCGTCCCGAACTACTCGGTCTCGCTCGCGGAGCTGATGATGCCGGCGTGCGAGCTGTCCGAGCAGATCTCGACCGCCGGCACCGAGGCGTCGGGCACGGGCAACATGAAGGCCGCGCTGAACGGAGGCCTCACGATCGGTACGTTGGACGGCGCTAACGTCGAGATCCAGCAGGAGGTGGGGCCGGACAACGTCTTCATCTTCGGTCACACCGTGTCGCAGATCGCAGGCCTCCGGGACTCCGGGTATCGGCCGGAGCACTTCATCGGGGCGGACGAGGAGCTGCGCCGGGCGATCGACACGATCGCGACGGGGGAGCTCGCGCGGGCTCACCCCGGAGTCTTCGAGCCCGTGGTCGCGGAGTTGACGGGGGAGGATCGATACTTCGTCTGCGCCGACTTCCGCGCCTACGTCGAGGCGCAGCGGCGGGCCGCGGCGGTCTACCGGGATACCGAGGCCTGGCAGCGCATGTCGATTGCCAACGTGGCAGGGATGGGGAAGTTCTCGTCGGACCGGACTGTCTCTGAGTACGCCCGCGACACATGGCATGTGGAGCCCGTCGAGCCGCCGTCGGCGGTTCATTACTAGGGCCCTGCGTGAGCCTACGCGCTAGTTGCTCCACGCCACGCCGATCGATGGCAGGATCGTGAACCACTTCTCATCGTCTCGCATCAGGCGGATGCCACCACCGGCGTCCGGTGCACGGAAGTAGTCATACCCGAAGACGTTGCTGTGGTTCGTCAGGTTCACGACCTCGACGAAAAAGCGCCACTTGCTCCATTTCTTCGTCGCGCGCACGTCGAAGCGGAAATAGCTCGGGAGCCGGCTGCCGTAGATCTTCAACGGCCGCACGGCGGAATCCGGACTTCCGCCCTCGTTCGTCACCGGCACCAGCTCTTCCAAAGTACCTGGCCAGCCGCTGTGGAAGGCGAGGGATCCGTTGATCGACCACGAGTTCACGCGGTAGGTGAGCGTGCGCGCGTCAGCAGCCCGGCGGAGAGCAGCGTCCGCACGGAGGTCCGGCTTCCGAGCGACGAATTCAGAGTGGTCCAGACGTACGAGTTCCCGTAGCGGTTGCGCGCTTTCTCACGCGTCCGAAGTGCGTCCTTAAAGCCGGTCGTAGACGCGGCGTCGAACGTGTACTTGTCGCGCGCGTGCAGCGCGTGGAAGGTCAGCACGTTACTCGCATTCAGCGTCCGCTGAAGCTTGCCGAATACGTCGTGGTACCTCGGTGCAGGCAGACCGCCCTGATCGATGAGACCGAAGACGAGGTCCATGTATCCGCTGCGCGCGGAGACCAGCCAGGAGCCCTTGCCGTCCCACAGGGGCCCCCGGCCCATGGCTCGAGCGTTCATGAAGCTCAGACCCGCCCTGTACCGCACGCGGTCCGACTTGGGGGTTCGGGAGGTGATGTTGAAGACGCTGCTGCGCTTGTTGCCATACTGCGCAGGGAAGCCTCCCGTCAACAGCTCGACTCCGTCGATCGTTCGGGTGTCGACGATGCTGATGGCCCACTCAACGGGCGATGAACGTGCGGCACATAAACCGTGAGCCGCGCGTACACGCCGCGCGACCCTTCACGTCACGTTAATGTTTGCCTTGGTAGGGTCGCGAAAGTAAGAGGAGGCATTGCGAGTGAACCGAGCCCTTTCGACGTCCATCTGCCTGGGCGTCCTTTTAGGCACGCTGCCCGTTCGGGCGGACGACGTCCCTCGGGACGAGCAGGAGGAGCGCTGTAACCTCACTTGTCGCCTCGGCAGAGACTTCAAGTCGTTCGGCACGGCACGCCACACGGCCACGCTGCTCGGCGTGGGGCTGGGGCTCAGCCTCTTGGCCAGGAGCGCCGACACGGCCGTCTCGGAGAGCCGCATCAACTCGGAGCTCTACCCCGATACGGCCCTCGATCGGCTGCCCGAACCGGGTGAGATTGGCGGCGGCACGCCCGTCCAGCTCGGGGCCGCTGTCGGTACGCTGGCTGTGGGCAGGCTCGCCAGACTCGACACCGTGTCGAAGCTTGGATCGGCACTCGTGCGGGCCCAGGTCGTCAACGGAGTGGTGTCGACGGCGATGAAGTTCGGAGTGCGGCGCGAGCGGCCCGACGGCAGCGACCGGCGTTCGTTCCCGTCGGGCCACACGTCGGGCTCGTTCGCGACGGCGACGATCCTGCGGCGGGAGCTTGGCTGGAAAATGGGCGCACCTGCGTTTGCGTTCGCGGGCCTCGTTGGAGCGTCGCGTCTCAGCGAGAACCGCCACCATCTCAGCGACGTCGTGTTGGGCGCAGCTCTCGGGATCGCGGCCGGCCTCAGCGTAGGAATCGAGGACGAGGCCTCGCCGGTCCAGGTGCGCCCGCAGATCGTCCAGGGCGGCGTCGGGCTACAGCTATTCATCAGCCTACCGTGAGAACTCATTGGCTGTCCCTTTGCACGAGGAGAATCCGATGACCATCGTGAAGATTATCGTCGGCTGGGCTCTCGTCAGCCTGGCTGCGCCCGTAGTGTCTTCCATCAGTCCCGAGCCTCGACCCGAGGCCGCGCTCGCTCGAGCCCAGGCCGAAGAAGCCGTGCCGCTCGACGAGGTGCCAGCGGAGGTGAAGCAAGCGGCGCTGGACGCCGTGCCGGGGCTCGTTCTCGAGCGCGCCTCGAGCGAAGTCGAGGACGGTGTCGTCGTGTACGAACTCGAGGGCACCGCCGGCGGCAAGAGGGTCGAGGTCGAGCTTGCGGCCGATGGCAAGGTCCTGGAGATCGAGACGGAGGACGAGACAGAGGGCGAGACGGAGGGCGAGGCCGAGATGTAGGAAGATGCTCCGCGGAACGTGAGGATCCTTCTCGTCGAAGACGAGCCCGATCTCGCCAGCGCCCTTGCGCGGGCCCTGGAGGAGGCGGGCTACGCGTGCGATGTGGCGCGCGACGGCGAAGATGGCCTGTTCAGGGCCGAGACTTGCGATTACGACGTGATCATCCTCGACCTCATGCTGCCGGAGCTCTCCGGCAAGGCCCTGCTCTTGCGTCTTCGCGCCAGCAAACACACGCCGACCCTGATCCTGACCGCGCGCGACACGGTTGGCGACAAGGTCGGTCTGCTCGACGCCGGGGCCGACGACTACCTCACGAAGCCGTTTGAGCTCGACGAGCTCCTGGCTCGCGTGCGCGTGCTGATTCGCCGAGGCGCGAGCCGGGTTCACCCCGCGTTGGAGATCGGGGAGGTCAGCGTCGACACGACCTCGCGAAGCGTGTTGCGGCGTGGCCGCGCCGTTTCGCTCTCGCCCAAGGAGTACGCACTCGTGGAGTACCTGGCCATGCACCGAGGCGAGCTGGTGACGCGGACGACGATCTTCGAACACATCTACGACGATGCAGAGGACACGCTCTCGAACGTCCTGGACGTCTACGTCTCGAGGATTCGAAAGAAGCTCGGCCAGGGCTTCATCCGGACCCGGCGAGGAGAGGGCTATATCGTGGATGGGTAGCTCGATTCGCGGAACGCTGCTCGGCTGGTACGGGCTGATCGTCTCGGTCGTCGTCGTCGGCTTCGGAGCGACCCTGTACGGACGCGCCTCGACGACGATGCTCGAAACGATCGACGCCTCGATCGTGAGCCGCGCCGACGCGCTCGCGGGCGCTCTCGAGTGGGACGAAGAGGATGGCTGGGAGTTCGAGATCTCGTACGACTACATGGCAGCGATCTCCGCCTCAGCTCGCTTTGGAGTGTGGACTCCTGGAGGCGAGCTCGTGCGTCGTCATGGATTGGACGCGAGCCACGCCAGGGGGCGACTCGCTGGTTTCGAGGAGCGTGACGGCTGGCGCGAGCTCGTGGCTCGAGACTCGCGGGGTGCTGTCGTCATCGTGGCCCAGTCGCTGAAGGAATACGAGCAGCGCCTGCGAGGGCTGCTGTGGGGCATCGTGGGCGCCAGCCTCGGCGCGCTCGCGGTGGCGCTCGTCGGCGGCTGGTGGTTGGCCAGCCGCACGCTGGCGCCGATCTCCCGCATGACAGCCACGGCGGCCGGCATCTCGGATTGAGACCTCGCCGGTCGAGTCGATCCAGACAGCACGCCCGGCGAGCTGCGAGCTCTCGCAACGACGCTGAACGACACGTTCGGGCGACTGGAGGCGGCCTTCGAGCGCCAGAAGCGATTCACGGCGGATGCCTCGCACGAGCTTCGAACGCCGCTCTCCGTTCTCCGCACCCAGATGGACGTAGCGCTCAGCCGCGAGCGTGCGCCCGACGTCTACCGCGAGACGCTGCGAGCGTGCCTACGCGCAGCGAGCCGGATGAGCGGCGTCGTCGACGGGCTCCTGAGCCTGGCGCGGACAGAAGCGGACGAGAGGGCCTCGCTGCATACGGAGGTCGATCTGGGGCCGTTGGTCCTCGAAACCATCGAGCTGCTCCGGCCCGAGGTCGAGCGACGACAGCTGACCTTGTCGCACGAACTGCACCCCGCGATCGTACTCGGCAACGCGCATCGCCTGGGTGTCGTCGTGTCCAACCTGCTGAGCAACGCGATCGACTACAATCGTCCAGGCGGGCAGATCGAGGTGCGGCTGTCCGAGTCAGCTGGGCAGGTGCGGCTGACCGCCGGGATACCGGCGTCGGCCTCGCGAGCGGCGCGCTGCCCCGCGTCTTCGAGCCCTTCTACCGGGTCGACGACGCCCGCTCGCGCGACCGTGGGGGAGCGGGGCTCGGCCTCGCTATCGCGCAGTCGATCGTCGAAGCGCACGCAGGATCCGTGAGCGTCGAAAGCGCCGAAGCTGAAGGGGCGACGTTCACGGTCACTCTTCCCGCCGCTCGGCCCCGGGCTCGCACTCGCGGAGGCTAGTGGCCTGTAACAGGGGATTCGATACCGCTGCGACCGCCGATGCAACCCGCCTGGCTGCGTCGCTCATCGGTCAAATACTCCCGGTATTCTCCCTCTTCGGCTCCTTGCCATCCGGGCGCCTCGACGGTCTCGCTGGCATCGACCTCCCTGTTACGGGCCACTAGCGAATCGATGCCGCTACGAGACGCTCCCAGGCTCACTCCGGCAACAGCCAGCGTGTGAAGATGAACAGCTTGGCGTCCCAAGGCGTCGCGTAGCGGCGGCGCGGGCTGCGACTGTTCACGGCGCTCGAGACCGCTCCGGCGACGACCTATCGACCCGCCGCGCCGCACCGTAGACCGTACATCCGTCCTTCAGCAGCCGCCTCACGACCGACTTTCCGATCCCCGCTGAGGCTCCGGTGACCAGAGCCACTCGTCGTGCTGATGCCGCCATTCCAACCTCCAACTTTTTCGGCTTAGATTACGCAAAGGTCACGGGCTTGTGACCCGTAAGCGAGAAGTCGGAAGCGGTCAGGGCGTCGAGGCGCCCCGATCCGCAAGGCGAGAGGAGCGGAGAATACCGGGAGTATTTGACCGACGAACAACGCAGCGGGCGGGGATGCATCGGCGGTCTGACGCTTTCGAATCCTCGTTTACTGGTCACTAGGGGAGATGAGCGAGTATCTGCGACCGACCGATCTCGACGAAGCCCTGGAGGCGCTGGGCTCCAGGAGCTGGGTCGTGCTGGCCGGAGGGACGGACTTCTACCCGGCGCGCGTCGGCAGGCCTCTCGACGAGGACGTCCTCGACATCACGGCTCTCGGGACTCTGCGCCGCATCGAGGATCGGACGGACCACTACCACATCGGCTCGCTGACCACGTGGACGGACCTCGTCAGGGCTGAGCTGCCGCCGTGGTTCCTGGGCCTCGTGCTCGCCGCTCGCGAGATCGGCGGCGTCCAGATTCAGAACGCGGGAACCATCTGCGGAAACGTGCGCAACGCGTCACCCGCCGCCGATGGGGTTCCGAACCTGCTGGCGCTAGAAGCCAGGGTGGAGTTGGCCTCGCGAACTGGGACGAGATCGGTGCCGATCGACGAGTTCATCACCGGGAATCGGCAGACGGTGAAGAAACGCGACGAGCTGGTGACGGGTCTCGCCATCCCGAAGCCGAAGAGGGTGGCCGTGGCCAACTTCTTGAAGCTTGGGGCGAGGAAATACCTCGTCATCTCGATCGCCATGGTGGCGGTGGTGGTCGAGGTCGAGCCCGACGATACGGTCGCCGCCGCGAGAGTCGCCGTGGGCTCCTGCTCCGTCGTCGCCCTCCGCCTCGGCGAACTCGAGCGGAGCCTCGTCGGTCGGCCGATCGCGGAACCGTTGGGGAACGCCGCGAGAGCCGAGCACCTCTCTCGTCTCTCGCCGATCGACGACGTTCGCGCCAGCGCGGAATACCGCCTTGATGCAGCGCTCAGTCTGGTGCGGCGGGCGCTCGACGGGCTCAGCGTGGCTCCATGACACGCTCGACGATCTCCTTCAACGTGAATGGCCGGGACGTGAGCGTCGGTGCGCGTCCGATCGAGCGCCTCGCGGATGTCCTGAGGGACGAGTTGGGCCTCATCGGGACGAAGATCGGCTGCAACGCCGGCGATTGTGGCGCCTGCACCGTGTTGTTGGATGACGAGCAGGTCTGCGCCTGTCTGGTTCCGGTGGGGCAGGCGATGAGCCGAAGAGTCGTCACCGTCGAGGGACTGGCCGAGGACGGCAAGCTGAACGCGCTTCAGCAGTCGTTCCATCGACACGGAGCCGCTCAGTGCGGCATCTGCACTCCGGGCATGCTGATGGCGGCGAGCGAGCTGCTTCGTCGCAACTCCGAGCCTTCGGACCAGGAGACGAGGGACGCGCTCGGCGGCGTTCTGTGCCGCTGCACCGGCTACGGCAAGATCGTCGAAGCGGTGCTGGCGGTGTCCGGCGGCGTCGACGAGGAGCCGGCGCCCGGCAGGGCCGTCGGCGCGCGCCTCGCCAAGGTCGATGGAGTCGACCGGCTGACCGGCGACGCGATCTATGGAGGCGACTCGGCGCCGGCTGACGCGCTGTGGCTGCGGGCCGTGCGTTCTCCGCACGCGAGGGCCAGCTTTCGACTGGGATCGTTCGAGCCGCTCCAAGCCAGGTACCCAGGGTTGGTCAAGGTCATGACGGCGAGCGATGTTCCCGGCAACAACGGATTCGGCATCTACTCGCACCTGAAGGATCAGCCGGTGCTGGCCGAGGGCGCAGTGCGCTTCCGGGGCGAGGCCGTTGCGGCATTGATCGGCGATCGGGTGACGGTCGAATCGATTCGCGATGAAGAGCTGCTCATCGAGTGGGAGGCGCGCGACGCGATCGTCGGCATCGCCGCGGCCGTTGCGACTGGCGCACCGGCGATCCACGCGGACAAACCCGACAACGTCTTGATCGAGGGGCTCGTTCGGCGCGGAGATGTCGAAGCGGGCCTCGAGGACGGCGAGGTATTCGCGTCCGGCAGCTTCGAGACGCCGTTCGTCGAGCACGCCTACATCGAGCCCGAGGCCGGATTAGCCAAACGCGTGGGAGACCGGGTCGAGGTCACCGTGTCGACGCAGACCCCCTACATGGATCGGAATGAGGTCGCGCTGGTCGTGGGCGTCGCGCCCGAGCAGGTGCGGATCATCCCAACGGCGTGCGGCGGCGGGTTCGGTGGAAAGCTGGACATGGCGGTGCAGCCGCTCGTCGCGTGTGCCGCCTGGATCCTGGATCGGCCGGTCCGGGCCGTATACACGCGCCCCGAGTCGATGGCGTCGAGCACGAAACGGCATCCTTCTCCAATGACGGTCGAGATCGCCTGCAAGCGGGGCGGTGAGCTGACGGCCGTGCGATTCCACGGCGACTTCAATACCGGCGCCTACGCCTCGTGGGGGCCGACGGTGGCCGGCCGCGTTCCCGTTCACGCGACGGGTCCTTATTCCGTCCCGAACGTGAAGGCTACGACCCGGGCCATCTATACGAACGAGCCTCCGTCAGGCGCCTTCCGTGGCTTTGGCGTCCCGCAGCTTGCGATCGCGAACGAATCGCTGATGGACCAGCTCGCCCAGGGCTGCGGGATCGATCCGCTCGATTTTCGCAAGCTGAATGCGCTGCGGGTGGGGCAGACGACGGCGACGGGGCAAAAGCTCGAGGCGAGCGTTGGCCTGCTCGAATGCCTCGAGGCGATCGAGCCGCGATGGCGCGCCGCCCGAGACGCTGCTGCGGCCTTCAATCAGAGCTCGGCGGCGACGAAGCGAGGTGTCGGAGTGGGTTGCATGTGGTACGGCATCGGCAACACCGCGATGGCGAATCCGTCGAGGATGCGCGTCGCGCTCGCCGCCGACGGCAAGTTGACGCTGTACAACGGGGCGGTCGACATCGGACAGGGTTCCAGCACGATCCTCACGCAGATCTGTGCCGACGCTCTCGGCCTTCCCGTCTCCGCGCTGCAGCTCGTAGTGGGCGACACCGATCTCACCGAAGATGCGGGGAAGACGTCGGCGTCACGTCAGACCTTCGTGTCCGGTAACGCGGCCAAAGCGGCGGGCGAGGACCTGAGGCGGCAGATCCTCAACCTCGCGGGCGGGTGCGAGTGCGCCGCCCTTTCGATCGAGGGGACGCGCATCGTGGTGCGCGAGGGGGAAAAGGAGCGCGTGTTCGACCTCGGCGAGCTTCCGGTGGAGCCGAACGGTGATGTTCTCGTGGGTCGGGGGCACTTCGACCCACCGACGACGACGCTCGATGAGAACGGCCAGGGCACCCCGTACGCGACGTACGGCTTTGCCGCGCAGATGGCGGAGGTGGAGGTCGATACGCAGCTCGGCACCGTGACGGTCCGCAAGATCGTCGCTGCCCACGACGTCGGCCGAGCCATCAATCCGATCCAGATCGAAGGACAGATTCACGGCGGCGTCGCGCAGGGGATCGGCCTCGCCCTGATGGAGGAGTACATTCCCGGTCGGACCGAGAACCTGCATGACTACCTGATCCCCACCTTCGGAGACGTGCCGGAGATCGAGACCATCCTCGTCGAGGACGAGGAGCCCCTCGGTCCGTACGGCGCCAAGGGAATCGGCGAGCCCGCCCTGATTGCGACGGCGCCCGCGATCTTGAATGCCATTCATCATGCTACGGGCGCTCGCATCAATCGCGTTCCGGCGACACCAGACCGCGTGCGAGCTGCAATGCAGCAGAAGGGATGAGCGCGCCGCCGACCGCCGCTGAAGATGGGATCGTCGTCTGCGACGCGTGCCCTGTCCTGTGCCGGATCCGTCCCGAGCGGACCGGCGCGTGTGACCGCTACGGAAACGTCGGCGGTGCACTCACCAGGGTGGATCCGATCGTCGTCGCGCGAAGGGCGATTGAAGCGGACGGCAAGATGGTTCCGTTCCTTGCGAAGGAGTGGGACGGCGACGTTCTCCCGGACGCCCCCAAGTTCCTGACGGGCATCGGGACCGGTACGACGTACCCGGACTACAAGCCCGCGCCGTTCATCGTGGCGAGCGAGCACGAAGGCGTCGACATGGTCACGGTCGTCACCGAAGGGATCTTTAGCTACTGCGGCGTGAAGGTGAAGATCGATACGGATCGCTTCATCGGCCCCGAGCAGGCCGCCGTCCGACACCAGGGAGAGCAGGTCGGCCACGTCACGACGGCAGAGTACGGCTCGCAGATGTTGGCGCTGGGTGGCGTTCGGCACCTCACGGGCGGCTCCCAGAAGGAAGGGTTCGTCACCTGCGAGATCCTCATGAAGCTGTGCAACAAGGAAGCGGTCGATCTGGAAGTCGACACGGGCGCCAGCTTGACCCTGCAGGCTGGCCAGGCTCCCGTGATCAACGACGCGCGCGAAGAGCGGATGCGGGTCGGTTGTGGTTCGGCCACGATCGGAATATTCGCGCAGCAGTGGCACGGTCACGCGGACGAGGTGATCGTCGTCGACGATCACCTCACCGGTGTCTTGACGGAGCACCAGGCCGGCCGCTTCCTCGAGATCCCGCCGGCGGGGATTCGCGTGCGCGGGCACAAATCGACGGCCGGTCGCTATTTCCGCGTGGCCCAACCCGGAGACGGCTGGGGCGGGACCGACATCCAGGATCCGCTCGTCATCATCAAGACGATCAACCCCGAGGTGGCGCGGCCCGGACTCCGCCTCCTCATGGTCTCGACGACGGGGGAGGACGCGGCGTACTACGTTCTGGATGACGAGCTGAAGCCGGTCTCGGCGCCGATGCCGGAGCCTCTCGCTAGGGTCGTGGAGCGAATCGGGGAGAACTGCGAGCCGGCGCTGTGCACGGTGCTCTACATGGCCGGGGCGGGCGGCAGCCTGCGCGCCGGGGTCACGGAGAATCCCGTCAGGCTGACGCGCTCGGTGCGCGAGGCGCTCACCCGTGTGACGTGCGGGGGAGCGCCCGTGTACGTGTGGCCTGGAGGGGGCATCACGTTCATGGTCGACGTCACCCGCATGCCGGAGAACTCCTTTGGCTACGTGCCGACGCCGGCGCTCGTGTCGCCGATCGAGTTCACGCTTCGACTCGATGACTATCGAGAGCTGGGCGGGCACATGGATAGCGTCGTCCCGTTGGAGGACGTCACTGAGCGGCCCGGGGTGAAGCTCGTCGGATGGCATGAGCAGAACCCGTGGCCGTGGTCGCTTCCACCAGAAGATCCGAACGGCAAGGACGACTGATCAGATGGAAGGCCCACTCAGAGCGCGTCTGCCGGACGGACGTCGTCGGCATTTCCAGCACGGCCCGATCGATCTCGTTCTCGAGGCCTTTGGTGAGTCAGTCGAGGCCGAGTTCGCGTACGAGCAGGCCTGGGATCGTTTCGAGGACCTGCTCGACGGTCTCGTCGAGGAGATCCAGACCCTGCGCATGCCTCTCGGAGATTCGCTGCCCGAAGTGGGTGGCACGACGGCGGCGCGAATGGTCGCGGCCGTCTGGCCCCACCGCAGTGTCTTCGTGACGCCGATGGCCGCCGTAGCCGGCGCCGTGGCCGACGAAGCGATGGAGGCGATGGTCGCCGGCCGTCGCCTGGAACGGGCGTACGTGAACGACGGTGGAGACATCGCGATCTACCTGGCCCCCGATCAGAAGTTTGACACCGGAATCGTGACCGCCGCGGTCGCAGCGTCTGTCGACGGAGCCGTGACGATCACGACGGACATGCCTGTGAGAGGGATCGCAACCAGCGGCCGATCCGGGCGTAGCCTCTCTCTCGGTGTCGCGGACGCGGTGACGGTCCTGGCCCGCGACGCGGCGGCCGCCGACGTCGGCGCCACGTTGATCGGGAACGCGATCCACGTCGATCATCCCGGCGTCGAGCGTGTGCCGGCGGTCGATCTCGATCCCGACAGCGACCTGGGGGACCTGCTGGTCACCGTGCGGGTGGGGCCACTGGACGCAAGCAGCGTCGCCGTCGCGCTCGAGCGAGGCGTGCGACGAGCCGAGGAAATGAGAATGTCCGGACTCATCGAGGCTGCACTTCTGTCGCTCGCGGGTCAGGTTCGGAGTGTGTCGGTGCACGGCAGCCACGGAGGCACAGAGGCACAGAGCCGTCATTCTGAGGCCGGGTCAGTCTTCCACGGGCCGAGGAATTCCACAGCGAGGTCGGATGGCCGCCTGTGCTTTGGGGAGACGAGGAGCTGACGGATCCTTCAGTCGCCTGTCGGACTGATCTCCTTCAGGATGACATCTGGGGCCGAAGGATCCGCCAACGGCTGACGATCGGGTGAAGAGGAGCAGACGGATTCTTCGTTCCAAGCGGGGACGAGCGGTCACTCAGAATGACGTATCTTCGGAGCGACCCTTTGGTCACGCTGCGGGGCCACTGGACGCAAGCAGCGTCGCCGTTGCGCTCGAGCGAGGCGTGCGACGAGCCGAGGAAATGAGAATGTCCGGACTCATTGAGGCTGCGCTTCTGTCGCTCGCGGGTCAGGTCCGGAGTGTGTCGATGCACGGCAGCCACGGAGGCATACAAATTCGTCATCCTGAACGAGACTTGCGGAGACGTGGGAGTGAAGGAGCCAGCGAGGTGAGATGACTCCTCTGGCATCCTCCGCGCTCATCAGTGCGTTACGCGCCGGGCTCCCTCCCTCTCGCATCCCAGTCGATCTCGCTCGGAATGACGAAACGGCCCCTCGTCATCCTGAGCGAGAGGTGCCGCGTAGAGTGGGCCTCTTTGGTGAATGCGATACCGAGGGCACCGTGTCGAAGGCCGGTGTCCTCGGTCAGCGTGGCCCACCTCGAAGCGGTACCGGAGCGACCCTATGACTGAATTGATTCGAGTGCGCAAGTTCCTCTCGCTCGTAGAGGAGATCCATCACGATGGGGGGCCGCCTCCCGGGGAACCGCGACGCCGCGCCGCGATCTGCGCCGTCGTAAAGAACCCCTACGCGGGCGGCTACGTAGAAGACATCACGCCCTTGATGGAGGCGCTCAAGCCGGCCTCGTCGACGCTCTGGGCGGCGATCCATCCGCGATCGACGGCTATGGAAAGGGAACGATCGTCGGGGAAGCCGGCGAGCTGGAACACGGCGCGCTGTGGCACGTTCCCGGCGGTTATGGAATGCGTGAGGTTCTCGGCGACAGCAGGGCGATCGTACCGTCGAGCAAGAAGGTCGGCGGGATGGGCGCGCGGCTCGATGTCCCGATCGGTCACATCAACGCGGCCTACGTGAGGAGCCACTTCGATGCGATGGAGCTGGGAGTCCCAGACGCTCCCCGGGCCGACGAGATGGTCCTGAGCCTCGTGATGACGGTGGGGCCACGGGTCCACGCCCGCGTCGGCGGTCTCGCCGCATCCGAGGTGAAGGGCCAGGACGGGCTGCGATGACCCGCGCGTGACGAGCAAGATCGTCGGGGTCGACGTCGGCGGTACGTTCACCGACCTCGTCCTCATGGAGGAAGGCAGGGGCGGTGTCCGGATTGCCAAGGTGCCCACGACAATCGCAAACCAGGCCCACGGCGTGCTGGCTGCGCTCGATGCAGTGGGCGCCGATCTCTCCGATGTGACCTCGATCGTGCATGGCACGACCACGACGACTAATGCACTGCTCGAGCGGAAGATCAGCCGTTGCGGATTGATCACGACCAGGGGCTTCCGAGACGTGCTCGAGCTGGGGCGCCGCACCCGCCCCCAACCCTACGGGATGATCGGGGAGTTCAATCCGACGATCCCACGCGAGCTGCGGCTGGAGGTCACGGAGAGGATGGACGCGGATGGGGAGGTCGTGTCTCCGCTCGCCGAGGATGAGGTCGTCACAGCCGTTCGCCAGCTCCTCGAGCTCGACTGCGAGTCGCTGGTGATCCACTTCCTGCACGCCTACATCAACCCCGCACACGAGCGGCGCGCCGCCGAGGTGGCGGCCGAGCTCTGGCCGAACACATACATAACGATGGGCCACGCGATCCTCAGCGAGTATCGGGAGTACGAACGCGGCACGACCGCAGCCGTGAACGCCGCCATCCAGCCGGTGCTGCACCGCTACATCTCTCGCCTCGAGAAGGAGCTGAAGGGGCGCGGCTACGCCAGCGATCTCCTGGTCATGCAGGGCAATGGGGGAACCGTCTCGTCGAGGATCGTGGCCGAGGCGGCGGTCAACACCGTGATGTCCGGTCCCGCTTCGGGCGTCATGGCCGCCGCCTACACGGCCCAGGCGGCCGGGAGCCCCAATGTCATCACCTGTGACATGGGCGGGACGAGCTGTGACGTCGGCCTGATCCAGGGCGGCTCCCCGAGGTCAGTGCGGAGTTGGACCTGGAGTACGGGATGCCGATCCACGTTCCGATGGTGGACGTTCACAGCATCGGAGCCGGAGGAGGCTCGATCGCCTTCATCAATGATGCCGGAATGTTGCAGGTGGGCCCGGAGAGCGCGGGCGCGAGCCCGGGTCCGATCTGTTACGGGCGAGGCGGAACACGCCCCACGATCACGGACGCAAACCTGGTGCTGGGCCGACTCAACCCGGAGACCCTGCTGGCGGTCGACAACCCGGTCTCGTTGGAAGAGGTGAGGTCCATCGTCGGACGCGATATCGGGGAGGCCATCGGTATGTCCGGCGAGGACGCGGCGGCGGCGATTCTGCGGGCCGCCAACGACCGCATGGCGGGTGCATTGCGCATGGTGTCTCTGGCCCGGGGGCACGATCCACGTGACTTTGCGCTGTTCGCCTTTGGTGGGGCGGGCCCGCTCCACGCCGCCGCGCTGGCCCGAGAGCTGGCGGTGCCGAGGCTGATCGTCCCAGCTCGCCCGGGAATCACGAACGCCGTTGGGTGCATCGCGGCCGACGTCCGTCACGACTACGTCAACACCCTCAACTGCCCGGTGCCGGAGCTCGAGATGGGGAGGGTGCGAGCCGTCCTCCGGGGACAGATCGAAGAGGGGGAGCGGACCATCGAGCGCGAGGGCGTGCGTGTCGAACGCCTCGAGGTGATCCACTCCGCGGACATGCAGTTTCAGGGGCAGACCCACATCCTGACGATCCCGATCTCTGGTATTGACGTGAGTCGCGACGCGCTTCAGGAATCGTTCGAGAGGGCGTACTGGGATCGCTTCGAAGTGGAGTTGCCCGAGATCCGTGCCGTGCTGGTCAATCTCCACACGGCTGTCGTGGGGTCTCGCAAATCGGTTTCGCTGAAGGCGTTGGCGGCAATTGATGGACGAGCCCAACCGCTTCTCAGCGGAGGGTGTGGTTCGAGCAGGGGTGGCTCGAGACGCCCGTCTACAGGCGGCAGCATCTGGCCGTCGGGAGCCGACTGGAAGGACCGGCCGTGATCGAGCAGCTCGATACGACGATCGTAGTCGAGCCCGGCAACCGCGCACACACTGATGACTTCGGGAACCTCATCATCACAATCGAAGCAGGCGAGGCTTGAGCCAGATCGATCCTGTCACCCTGGCCGTCATCCACAACGGGCTCAGCAGGTCTGCAACGAGATGGACCTGGCCTTCGTGCGAGCCGCGTTCAGTCCCGTGATCTCAGAAGCGCTGGACCGTTCCGACGGCATCTACCATCGCGAATCGGGAGATCTGATCGCCCAGGGCGAGCTGGGTCTGCCGGTGTTCGTGGGCACGATGCAATTCGGCACGCGGGAGGTCATCAAGCGAGCCAGGAACTTACGCCCGGGCGACCTCTTCATCGTGAACGACCCGTACCTCGGCGGAACGCATCTGATGGACGTTCGTTTCGCCAAGCCCTTCTTTTATGAGGACGAGCTGTTCTGCTGGCTGGCGAATACGGGGCACTGGCCCGATACGGGCGGCGCAGTGCCGGGCGGCTTCTCCGCGAACGCCACCGAAGTAGAGCAGGAAGGCCTCCGGCTGCCTCCCGTCAAGCTTTTCAAGGAAGGCCAGATGGATGAGGAGATTCTCTCGATCATCCTGTCCAACATCCGAATTGCCGACCAACGCATCGGCGACATCAAGGCACAGGCGGCCGCCCTCACGGTTGGCGAACGAAGACTCAAGATCCTGCTCGACCGTTACGGCAAGGAAGTAGTCGAAGACTCGATCGTCGAGCTTCGGAGGCGAGCCGCTCAGCAGATGCGAGCGAAGATCGCGCCGATACCAGATGGCGTCTACGAGGGAGAGGCTTTCGTCGATTCCGACGGCGTGGTCGACGAGCCGCTTCGCATCGCGATGAAGATCACCAAGAAGGGCACGGAGCTGACGTTCGACATGTCGGGTTCGAGCAAGCCCTGCCTGGGTCCGATGAACAGCGTGATCGCGACGACGAAATCGTCGATCTACCTCGCCATCAAGCACATCTTCCCGGAGGTTCCGATCAACGCCGGCACCTTCGAGCCGCTCCACATCGTCGAGCCGGAGGGGACGTTCCTCTACGCGAAGTACCCGCGTCCGGTCTCGGGTTGTGCCGCCGAGGTCAGCCAACGGATCGCGGAGGCCGTGTTCTCGACACTGGGCAAGGCGATCCCCGATCAGCTCTTTGCGGCGCCCGCCGGAACCAGCGGCAATTTTGCCCTCGGCGGTTTCGATCCCGCGCGCCAGCGTTCGTACGTCATGTATCTCATCTCGGGCGGCGGCTACGGCGGCAGTGCCCGTGGCTCGGGGCTGTCGAACGGCTGCTCCACGATCGGGATCTCCAAGACCACACCGATCGAAGTCGTCGAGCAGCGCTATCCGGTGCTCTTCGACGAGTACTCGCTGCACGAGCGCTCGGGTGGCGCTGGCAAGGCGCGTGGCGGGTTCGGAGTGAACTACTCCGCGACGCTCCGGAGAGGCAGCGCACGCGCGTCTTTCGTCATGGACCACGGACGCTTCGGGCCACAGGGGATGCTGGGGGGCCGGGATGGCGGCGTCAACAAAGTCGTCGTGCGTCGCAACGGGAAGGACTACGTGCCGCCGCACCTTTCGAAGGATCAGGACATCCTGATCGGTCCGGGCGACAGCGTCCGGGTCTCGACTCCCGGTGGGGGCGGCTACGGAGATCCGCTCGAGCGCGATCCGGAACTCGTCTCCGTGGACGTTCGTCGCGGCTACTACACGGTGAGGGACGCGGCAGAGCGGTTCGGCATCGTTCTCGACGAGGCAACGTTCGATGTTGATTTCGTCGCCACGAAGAACGCGCGCCGAACGCTCGCAGACGCGCGCGACCTCTAAACCTCTCCCCCCAAGGGGGAGAGGGCCTGGGTGAGGGGGCCTAGGGTTGCTTGTTACCCAGGGTCTCACTCTCACCCGAGGAAGAACGAACGGTCGCGCGCGGCCCCCAGCAAGAGCGCGAGGCCTGGGTGAGGGTCCCCAAGGTACGGACAGCTCCTCGAGTCTCAAGCTGTGTGCTGAAAATGATACTATGTATCGTATGCGATACAAGGATCTACGCGAACGCTTACGATCGGCCCGGCTCGAACGCGGCCTGACCCAGGCGGAACTCGCAGCTCGCAGCGGCACTAGTCGCGTGACCATCGCGCGGCTGGAGGTGGGGTCCGCGAGGGACGTCCGCGTTGGCACGATCATGGGAATCGGCGCGGTCCTCGGGCTGGAGATGTCCGCGACGCCAGTGGGAGATCGTCCAGGGCTCGAGACGCTCGTCGCCCGCGAGCGGGAACGTTCCCGCCGCCTCGATTTGCGCTTGCGGCACGCTCGGCTCGCAGCGCGCCTGCTCTCCGCCCCTGGGCGCGAAGCGACCGCCCTGGTGGCTCGGGCTTGGCGGGTGGTCGACCGCTGGGAGCGCGAGGAGCTGTGCAGCAGCCACTACGTCTCGCGTTGGCGCGGCATGCTCGCCGGTCCTCGCGGGCGCGTCGCACGAGCCCTTCTGGAGCCCGGCGAGTGGCAAAATGCGCTGTTTCAGAACACGCCCTGGGCATTCGCCCTGGAGCCATCTGAGCGTTGAGGCGCGAGGATCTGGGGCGACTCTTCGCCCAAGCTCGGGAGTTGTGCGGCGAGACGGACTACGTCGTGTTCGGGAGCCTGGCAGTATTGGGCTGCGCGGTTGCCGTGCCGCCCCGCATGGCCGCCTCGCTCGACGTGGACGCGTACACGAAGAGCGACCCAGAGCGCGTCTTCGAGCTCGGCGCTCACCTCGGACAGGGGAGCCCCTTCGAGTTGGAGCACGGCTACTACCTGGACCCGATTTCGCCCCGCGTAGCGACATTGCCAGTGGATTGGGAGAGTCGCCTGATCCGAATTCAGCTCGAGCCGGACATCGTGGCGTGGTTCCTGGAGCCCAACGACGCAGCGGTTTCGAAGTACGCCCGGCTGGAGCCTCGCGACCGGGAGTGGATCCGGCCTGGCCTGCGAACCGGAGTGCTCTCGATCCCGATCCTGGATAGACGCTTCGCCGAGACGAGCTTCTTCGACAGCGACGAGTCGGCCCGTGCCCGCGAGGCGCTCGAAGCGGACCGCCGCTGGCTCGGCGCGAAGACGGCGCGCCGGCGTTGAGGCTCGGCGCTTCGGATTCCAGTACAATGCCATGCCGGCGGGGGACCGCAAGGAGGTTCGAAATGGGACTGAGCATCAATCAGGAAGCGCCTGATTTCACTGCAGAGACGACCGAGGGAACGTTGAAGCTCCATGAGTGGCTGGGCGATAGCTGGGGCGTGCTGTTCTCTCATCCCAAGGATTTCACCCCCGTGTGCACGACAGAGCTGGGATACGTGGCCGGGCTCAAGCCGGAGTTCGACAAGCGCAATTGCAAGGTGATCGGCTTGAGCATCGACCCGGTCAGCAACCACGAGGGGTGGTCGAAAGACATCGAGGAGACGCAGGGCCACGCCGTCAACTACCCCCTGATCGGCGACCCGGAGCTGAAGGTGGCGAAGCTCTACGGGATGTTGCCGGCGGACGCCGGCGTGACCTCGGAAGGCCGAACGGCAGCGGACAACGCGACAGTGCGCTGCGTGTTCCTGATCGGTCCGGACAAGAAGATCAAGGCGATGCTGATCTATCCCATGACGAGCGGTCGCAACTTCGACGAGGTGCTTCGGTTGCTGGACTCATGCCAACTGACGGCCAAGCACCAGGTCGCGACTCCGGCCAATTGGAAGCACGGCGAGGATGTGATCATCGTCCCTTCGGTTTCGGACGATCAGGCCAAGGAGAAGTACCCGGCCGGCTGGAAGGCACCCAAGCCCTACTTACGGATCGTCGCTCAGCCCAAGTAGCCGGTCGCGGCGTCATTTCGCTGTCCATGGCCTGCGGTCAGACTATCTGGCCGGGAAGGGGGGTCCGTGCCCAAGCGCCTCGATGAAATGACGGCACGCCAGCAAGAAGTAGTGGCCGCGTTCTGGGAATGGATCGAATCCAGCGAGGAGGGCGAGCAGGTCATGGAAATCGTCCAGTCGGCGTTGCCAACAGGCCGGGTCACGCTGGATTTCGTGGGCGCGACCTTCGCCACGTTTGGGCTCATGACCATCGCGCGCGCCATCCGCTCGGGGCATGCGAATGGCACCGAGGAGGAGCGGGCGGCGATCTACGACGACTGGCTGAGCGTCGTAGGCCACCTGGGCGAGTACCTCGACAAGCGCCACGCCGAGGACGAGCCCGGCCTCGACCCCAAGCAGATCAACTGACCCCCGCGAGCTGCGCACGGACGTGGTTGCGCTCAGCCCGTTTGACGTGCCGTCGCAAGCAGGACCCGGGGCCGGTAGGCCAGGTCCTCCTCCGTGAGCCGAGTCAGCCGGGCTTTCACGCGCTCCTGACACGCCAAGCGAGCCGGCGTCGATAGGGTTGCCAGCCGCCGGGACGGCATCGAGCATCCGAGCTGGAGCGCGAACAGGGAGTCCACCGTCCAGCGATGCTCGAACGTGTCGCTCCAGACCCGCACTGACCCGAAGCCCCCGGAGATGAGCAGCGCCTCCAGCTTGTCGCGGGTGTCCATCTCGGCCTGACGCCTTACCGCCGGGTCTCGGGGATCCGGACCGGCCCCCTCTGCTTCGAGCTCTTCGGTCCAGATCGAGACCCCCGGCACGCCGTGATCCTCCCCCCAGGTCGTGACCCCAATGGAGCCATTGGGCCCCAACGCTCGCCGGACTTCTCGTAGCGCCGTGAGCGGATCGGGGACGTGAAACAGCATGAACACGAGCACGGCAACGTCGACGGAGCCTGGCCGAAGGGCCAGCCGCACCGCATCCATGAGCACCAGCTCGCGCTTGGTCTGGGTCTGGGCCACACGCAGCATTCCCTCGGCACGGTCGACTCCAACCACCCGCGCGCGTGACGCCGCTCGTTCGAGATCGGCCAGGAGCGCGCCAGTTCCGGCGCCCAGATCGAGAACGCGGCGTGCCGAGGACAAGGGTAGGCTACGCAACAAGTCGAGCGCCATCGGTCGGATCACCGGCGACCAGTGGCTGGCGTAGGCGGCGCTCTTGGCTGAGTATTCCGCCGCCAGGGTGCGCGATGGTTCCATCAGGTCGGATCAGATGGCCGTCTCGAGACGGCCTGGGCTCGCGCGGGAATGAGTGCAGGCCGCGACCCCAGCGAGCGGTCGTGGAAGCGTGCGAGAACCAGCACAGAGGTCAGGCCGCCGCACAGCGCCATGAACATGTCGGCCTGGGCGTCCCACGGATCGCCCTGCATCCCGAGCCACTCGGGACCGCGGGTGGGATAGAACGCGACCACCCAAAGCCATTCGAGGATCTCGTAAAGCCCGCTGAATCCGACGCTGACGGCGAGGCAGAGCAGAACCAGGAGGCTCCCTCTACGCAGGTTGGTGGTGCGCAGCAACACCTCGCGAGTGACGAGCGCCGGCGTCACGCCCTGGAAGTAGTGCCCAACGCGGTCAAAATGGTTGCGGGCGAAGACGCCGGCGTCGCGTAGCAAGCTGAAGAGCGGCTCCTCCGCGTACGTGTACCTCGCGCCGATGGCGAGGACGACGTAGTGGACCGCGACGACGACGCAGACGAACCCCGAGAAGGCGAAGCGGTGTCGGAGCGCAATGAGCGCGATGACGCCGGCGCCACCGACGAACAGTTCGAAGAACCAGGTCGCGTAGTCCGCCGGCCGGATCGCCGACCACAAGGTAGCCACCAGGACGACCGCCGACAGACGCGCCAGCGGGTCGCGCGACGTCACGGTGTCCGCCTCACTTGCCTCAACGGTTGAGAGCATGCGGCCGGTGCGGGGCAGTGTCCAGCAGGGTTCGGCTCAGGCCCCGAGAGCACCCGCGAGGCGGGTTGGATCTCACCGCTGCAGTCGTTCAAACTGGCGCTCGGCCACGACAGTGGGCGCCGTAGCGCTAGCGTCGAACGGCCACAAGTAGGTTCGCAAGGGGGTTCGATGGCCGACGGCAAGAATCGCGAAGGGCTGGGCCGTCTCCGAGATCGGTCGGCAGCGTAGTCCCGCCCGGGCGATAGCCGTGCACTTCGAGGCTCACGCTGGCGTGGGGTGGCTGGTCGGAAACGCCGCGACCGGGAATGACAGTGGCCTTCGCAACTGGTGCGTGGCTGCAGCGGTCATTCCCGACATCGATGCGGCTTCGTTTCTCTTCGGGGCCGAGGCCTACAGCCGCTGGCACCACACTTTTGGACACAACGTCCTTCTCGGCGTTGCGATCTCATGTATCAGCTACTGGCAACAGCGAGCGAGGGGAGCCGGCCGAGCCAACCGGACCGCGCTCCTCGTGGCGGTGTGCTTCGTCTCCCACCTTCTCAGCGACGCCAAGCTGAGCGCGTACTCGCTGAAGATCTTCTGGCCATTCAGCCACGCGGAATACGAGTTCACGCCCAACCTGGGCCTGGCCTCGCCGATCAACACCTATCTCGTGTGGGCGAGCTTCGCTGCGGTCGTCCTGGTCGCCCTCTGGCGGCACGTGACGCCCCTGAACGTCTTCACTCCCCGATTGGACCGGATCCTCATCAACGCCGCCAGCCCCTCTCGCCTCACTTGTCACGTGTGCTCGAAGCCCGGCAGTCAGCGATGCGATTTCTGCAAGAAGGTAATGTGTCTAGGTCATGCGGCCGTGGAGCGAGGCTTTCGCCTCCGTTGCGTAACATGTGGTAGGCCGGCCCAATAGCTACGATGTCCTTCGTCGACGACGACCCGACGGTGTAGTCCCGAAATCTGTTGAAAGTTGAGTGGCGGCCTCTCCGGCCCGATGGGATCATCGGGCTGGATCAAAGGAGGAGAAAGCCGCCATGAAGAAAGCTATCAGCAGACGAGCCATCCCCCAAGAGGTTGTTGGTCAATTAGCGTCGCCGCTGGCTGAACTGATGCGTCAGACGCTACTCGAGACTGTGATCGCGAGCGGAACGATCCAGGCGATCGAGATGCTGCGTGCTCAGCAGGAGGTGCTGTGCGGGCCACGCTACAAGCAGAACGCGGATCGCAAAGCTCATCGCCACGGAACGACGGTCGGATCGCTGGTTATGGGCGGACGTCGGGTGACGCTGCCGCGCCCTCGGGTTCGGTCGGTCGACGGCCGCGAGCTCGAGCTGCCGGCGTGGACGGAATGGTCTCGTGAGGATCCACTGAAGCAACGGGCCCTCGAGCAGATGATCCTTGGCGTGTCGACACGAGGCTACTCGGGTTCGTTGGAGAAGCTTCCGGTCGAAGTCCCGGAACGGGGCAAGAGCCGGAGTGCCGTCGGCCGGCGTTTCCTCGAAGGAACACGGCGACACCTGGTGAAGCTGCAGCGTCGCGATCTGTCAAGACTGGAATTGGCGGTGCTGATGATCGACGGAATTCACTTTGAGGATCACGTCGTTCTGGTGGCGCTCGGCTTCGAAAACGACGGGAAGAAGCAGGTCTTGGGCTTGTGGGAAGGGGCGACCGAGAACGCTCGGGCCTGTAAAGCCCTGCTCGAGAATCTCGCCTCACGCGGTCTGCAGACGAACCGCAGCTTGCTCATCGTCCTTGACGGAGCGAAGGCTCTACACAAGGCTTGCAGGGACGTCTTCGGAGGCCGTGCCTTCATCCAGCGCTGCCAGGAGCACAAGAAGCGGAACGTTGCCGACCACTTGCCGGAGTCGATGCGACCTGGTGTGCGACGGGCGATGAGTCAAGCCTACGAGTGTCGCGACGCTAAGCGGGCGAAGCGGCTCCTCGAGGCTCTCGCCACCCGTCTCGAGTCCGAGCATCCTGGCGCTGCCGCCTCCCTGCGCGAGGGCCTCGACCAGACGCTCACTGTCATCGAGCTCGAACTCCCCGAACGGCTCCAGCTGTCGCTGCGAACAACGAATCCGATCGACAACCTCATTGGCAGCGTCCGCAGAGTCTCGCGGCGCGTGAAGCGCTGGCGCGGAGGTCGCATGATTCTCCGCTGGTGTGACGCCGCCGTGTTGGATGCCGAGCAGCGCTTCCGGCGTATCAGAGGCTACCGAGAGATGCCCAAACTGATCGCTGCCCTCAGAGCACGAGACGCAGCACTTGACGAGAAGGAGAACGCCGCTTAGGACGTGAACTGCCGCCGCTCAGTTTCAACAAGCGACGGGACATCACCGCGGCGCGCCTTTTGCGGGTCAGCGCGCCCTTCTTCGCAGCAGCTCGCCTCTTCCGGGTGGCCGCCGATTTCTTCGCTGCCGCACTCCTCGAGGCTTTCGTTGACATAGGTAGCTCCTTGGAGCTTGAGCCTACGCCCCCAAGGTGCCAGCTAGCCAGCGTTTTTGTGTGAGCAGGAGGGGAGGTGGCCGAGGGCTCGAAGTTGGTTGGCGCCTCCGATGGCGGAGGTTGCGTACAACCTACGCCCAGCGGGCCTGCGAGCCCACTGCGAACCGCGTGTGTCTCTGAAGGAGCCACACCGGTGGGGCGCGCTGAGAGCTGACTTCGAAACCCTCGGCTCGCGTACGAGCTTAAGCCCGGAAGGAGCCGATAGCCAGTGGAAATCTTCCGGCTATTCGAGGACCCTGACGACGACCCGTCGGTTCTGCGCACGCCCCTCCGGCGTGTCGTTGTCCGCGAGCGGTTGGTCCTCGCCGAAAGAGATCACGGAGATCCGGGAGAGTGCCACCTGATGCTGGGAGTAGAGGTAGTCCCGCACGGCCGCCGCGCGCTGTTCGCCCAGAGCCTTGTTGTATGCCTCCGGTCCGGTGGCGTCGGTGTGCCCTTCGATCTCGAAGAAGACGCCCCGGTTGTCGAGCAGGTACGGCGCCAGAGCCTCGTCGATCTCACGCTTAGCGTCGTCGCTCAGCTCGCTGGCGTTCGAGTTGAACGTGACGCGATCGTTCGACAGCGTCACGGTGAAGACGATCTTGCCCTGGGCGGCCCGCTCGGCCGCCTCGGCCCGCTCCATGGCCTCGGTCACGGCCCCCTTGGCCTCACTGATGCCGGCCTGCGAACGCTCGTCGACCTCGCCGATGCGGACCTCGTTCTCCCTCACGCGCTCCTGTGTTCGCTCGACTTCGCCGGAAAGGTCATCGACCTTGTCGTTGATCTGTCCGACCTCCTGGCCGACGTACTTCTTGCTCGCACAGCCGGCCAGCATCAAGCCGACGATCGAAACAGCGACCCAGTTGCTCTTCACGCATCCTCCTTGGGCTCTCGTGCTCGGCCCATCGGCGGCCATCCTACCCCGCCTACTGCGCGGAAGAGTAGCCGCTCCGGGTATGAACCGAGACGCCCTTGCGGGTCGCCCGCACTTCCACGCGCCGAACGCCAGCGGGGGTGGCGGGCGGATCGTAGCCCAGCCGGTATTGGTGCTTGAGCCGCCCGGCGATATCGAGGGCGGCTTCTCGCAGTCCCCGGAAGTCACTCACCGTGAACGCCTCTCCGCCGGAGAGTGCGGCGTAGCGCGCCAGAGCCGCAGCACCCAGGGTTGCCCGCGCAGGCCGAGGCGTCTGGAGATAGCGGGGTGACGAGGGGTCATCGAGAGGGGAGACTACCGAGACGGCGTAGATCGGCACATCCAGGGCTCGCGAGCGTGCGATCACGTCGTCCGGCGTAGCGTCGCTCGCCGTATCCACCCCGTCGGTCAGCACCAGGACCGCGCGGCGTCCCTCGCCGAGGCTCGCTACATCGGAGGCGGCTCGTCCGATGGCGTCGTGTAGGGCCGTCGAGCCGAAAAACTCCAGCGCGTCGAAGGCCTGCAGCACCGCCGCCCGATCGCGGCTGAAGCGCGCCAGTCCGAAGTAGCGATGATCGAAGCCCGAGATCGCGACTTCGTCATTCGGGCCAAGGGCTGCGAGGACCTGAACGGCGACCATCCGTGAGCTCGCCGATTTGTTCTGGCCCGACATGCTGCCGCTGGCGTCGATCAGAAGGAGAACGCGCGCCGGCTGGTCCGGGCCGCTCGCGAAGAACTCGACCGTCTGCGGCCGACCCTCGTCGAAGACGTGGAATTCCTCGGGTCGCAGGTCGGTAACGGGGCGCCCGTTCCGGTCGAGAGCCGTGGCCGACAGCACGACCAGCTCGGCACGTGCGGCAAACGCCGGGGGCTGCTGGGTCGTCCCGGCGGCGGCGTGAAGCGTCAGCACGATCGTCAGCAGGGACGCCCACAACGCGCTCGGTGTGCCGCCCCTACTCAGGGCGCAGCTCGATGTGAAATGTATCGACGTTCTTCATCTGCTTCTTGAATAGTCCGGAGTACTCCATGCTCCCGCGGTCCTGTACGACGACGAGGCGGTTGAGCCGTCCGAGGCGGAGCTCGAGTTCGGCGCCGGCGGTCACGAGATCGCGGAACGCAGGCTGGGCAGTCGTGCCTTCGTTGATCTGGTACGTCACCTCGAGCCAATGGTTCCCGGCCATCCTGGGCGGCAAGGTGATTCGCAGATGCACGTGGCCGGAGGCGAATTCAGGTGCCGCGATCTGGATCTCCGCTCCGGATTGAAGGAAGAGGGTGTCGTCGGAGAATGAGAAGCTGTTGACGACCGGGGCCGACACCTCACCCGGATTGAGTGTGGCGTCGGCGAACGTCGCGGTCGGAACGGCGTCGAGGCGCAGCTGGAGCCGCAGCGTCGGATCCATGTCGGGATCCCGCGTAGGCCACGCGTACCAGAAGACCGCGCCGGTGACCTCCAGCAGGATCTCGCAGACAGGGACTGGCGTCGGCGTCGGGACGGGAGTGGGCGTGGGCGTGGGGAAGATCTGCGCCCCGTCGTCGCCCAGGATCTGCACGATGTGGGCCCGTGGGATGACGAGCTGGCCGTACTGCGTCCGAATGCGAAAAGAGCGATCGCCCTCGGAAACGACCTGCCCACTGAAGCGGTCGCCATTCTCGAGGACGAACAACTCGCCGCGAGCCGCCGAGGCGACGAGCGTCAGCAGCAGCAGTGTCCTCGTGACGCGGGCGACGGGCATGTGCTGAAGGTAGCACGGCGGCGCCAGCGTCTCGCGCTGTTCGCTCGGAGCCCTCGAGTCTCGGATGCGACAGCGGCGCGGGAAGCCGCCGCCACATCAGGGTCGACGCCGCTGGGCAGGGGCCGGCAAACGTGGCATCATCCGCGCTTCCGGTCGGGGCGCCCTCATCGAGATCGTCGTCGCGCGCAACCCGCCAGTCTGGGAGTGTTGAAGCATGAGAATTGGTTCCGCCCGTCGAGCGCTGGGAATGCTCTCGATCGCCGTCGTCTTGACAAGCGCGTGCGGTGGCGGCCAGCCAGCCGCCGAAGCGCCGGCGCCGACGCCAGAACCGACCCCCGCCAACCTGCTGCTCGGCAACTGGAACGCCGACACGCAGGCGATGGCAATGGCGTCTCTACCCGAGGGTCAGGAGCCGCCGGCTGCGCTGCTCGAGGCGCTGAAGGACTCCTATGTCAGGGTGAGCTTCAATGAGGACGGCACCAACGACATGGAGATGAAGATGGGGCCGGAGGCGACGACCGAGAGCGGCAGCTATGTCGTGCTCAGCCAGGAAGGCAAGACCTACAAGGTGAAGCTGACCACCACCGTCGCCGACGGCTCCGAGAAGACCCAGGAAGCCACCGCCGTCTTCACCGACGACGACCACGTCACGCTCACCCTCGACGGAGAAGCCGGCGCGCCGCCGATGATCCTCTCCAGGCAGAAGTAGCGGCCGCTAGTACCTCTTGGGGACGAAGGTCTGGTCCCCGATCGGGGGGGCGCACATAGCCCTTCGTGTCCTGCCTCGGTGGCAGCTTGATGGGCGCCGGCGTCAGGTCCTCGTAGGGAATCATGCTGAGCAGGTGGGAGATGCAGTTGAGCCGTGCCCGCCGCTTGTCGTCGGCGTCCACGACGAACCAGGGTGCCTGCTTGATGTCCGTGTAGGCGAACATCTCGTCCTTGGCCTTCGAGTACTCCAGCCAACGGCCACGGGACTCGAGGTCCATGGGGCTGAGCTTCCAACGCTTCGTCCGGTCGCGAATTCGATCCTGGAACCGCTTCTCCTGCTCCTCGTCGCTGACCGAGAACCAGTATTTGAGCAGGATGATGTTGGAGCGGACCAGCATGCGCTCGAACTCGGGGCAGGAGCGTAGAAACTCCTGGTACTCATGCGGGGTGCAGAAGCCCATCACGTGCTCGACACCGGCGCGGTTGTACCAGCTCCTGTCGAACAGGACCATCTCTCCCGCCGCGGGCAGATGCGGGACGTAGCGCTGAAAGTACCACTGGGTCTTTTCGCGCTCGGTCGGCGTGCCCAGGGCCACCACGCGGCAGACGCGCGGGTTGAGGGTCTCGGTGATGCGCGTGATGGTGCCACCCTTGCCGGCTGCGTCCCGGCCCTCGAAGACCGTGACGACCTTCAGCCCCTTGGCCTTGATCCACTCTTGAAGCTTGACCAGCTCGATGTGTAGCTTGGCCAGCTCCTTCTCGTAGAGTTTTGTCTTCAACTTGCCAGAGCGCGGCTTGCCCTCGCTTTTCTTCGCCTTGGCCGGCGAGGCGGCCTGCTCCTTGCGGTCCTTCTTCCCGGCCTTGGACGTCTTCTTTTCCTTCGCCATGCGTGCCTCTCCTGGCCAGCTTACCGCCGCTTGACCACACAATGGTGGCTGACCGCAGTGCCGGCGCGGGTTTAGGAAGCCGTTGCGAAAGTCATGCCGCCTTGCGCGAGTGCGCCTAGTGGCCGTAACAGGGAGATCGGTGCCAGCGAGACCGCCGAGGCGCCCGGATGGCAAGGAGCCGAGGAGGGAGAATATGACCGACGAGCGACGCAGCCAGGCGGGATGCATCGACGGTCGCAGCGGTATCGAATCCCCTGTTGTTACAGGCCACTAGAGAGGGGGCTCCAGCAGGGGCGCCTCGGCCAGGTAGATGAGCATCGATCCGGGCTCGACGAGGTCGCTTTTCGGAGGGTTGATGATCTCGGCTCCCGAGGGTGTGCGGAGACCGAGGACCAGGCCTCCGCGCTTCGATAGCCGCAGCTCTATGAGCAGGTCGCCGAACGGGACGGGCTTGTCGGACGCCCCGGGGATCCGTCCGATGTAGACGTTGTGGGCGCCGGACATGAGGACGCGGCTCATGGTCGTCGCCGTCCCGTGGTACCCGACCGCGCGGGCGATCATCGCGTAGCCGATCTTGCGGGTCTCGATCACCTCGTCGGCGCCCGCCGCCCTGGCGTGCTCGACGTTCTCCGAGTCGAGGATCTCCGCCACCACGTACAGCTTGCGTCGCCGCTGTGACACGAGCTTCCTGTGGCGACGCAGGAAAGAGCGGATCGTAAAGGTCGTCAGTATCGTGCGGGCGTCGGCATCCTGCGGGCTCATGTCGCGGGCGCCGGAGACGATCACCGTCGCCGCGTGCGTCATGCGGACCTTGTCCAGCTCGCTCTCCTTCGTCGGGTCGCCCGGGACCCACAGAAAATCCGGATGCAGATCCCGGGGGCGATCGTGATTGTCGAAGATCACGATGGGCGTTTGCGTCAGGTCGACCTCCTGCCTGAGCGCCTCCTGCAGGAGATGCTTGCTCTCGTCGTATCCGCAGACGACGACGTGGTTGACGTAGTCGCTCATTCGAAACTGCTCCTCTCGGATGCTCAGCATGGCGTTGACGAGGCTGGAACCCACGATTCCTGCGAACAGGGCCAGCGTGAACATCCCGGCTACCATCAGGGCCCCGCCGACGATCCGCCCCAGCAGGGTCACGGGCGTGATGTCGCCGAAGCCCACGGTCGTGACCGTCACGAGCGCCCACCAGATGCCGTCGATCAGGGCATCGATATTCGGGTTCAGCCTCGCCTCGACGAGGTACATGCTGACGCCGCCCAGCAGCGTCGCCACGCCGAGCACGCTGAATGCAAAAGTGAAGAGAAGACCGTTCTCCTCCAGTGCCTTCATCACGATCGCGAAGGGGTTGCGGTACTGAAACACCTTCGATGTGCGGAGCAGACGAAGCAGCCGCAGAGCGCGGAGGCCCCGGAGCTCCGGAAAGAGAGCCAGAACCGCCAGGATGTCCACGAGCATCAGCGGCTGAAGGATGTAGACGAGGCGGCCCACCAGCTGAGCGCGGATTCGGCCGATCGGTGGACGTTTGAAGACCTTGAGGGATGCCGGGCGGTAGCTGGCCACGCGAAGCAGGATCTCCACGGCGAAGATCACCAGGATCGCGCGGTCGACCCGGTGGACGATCGGGATCGCGAGACTTCCCTCGGGCAGGACGGCCTCGACGACCAGCAGCACGATGGACACCACGATGAGCGCCCAGACCGCGCCCTGGACGACGCGGTAGATCCGCGTGGCCGGCTCGTGGAAGGCGGCGTGCAGGTGTGCGGTCACGTCCAGCCGCGCCGCCCGCACCGCGTGTGTGCTGGCATGTGTTTCGATCCTGAGGGCGCTCGTCGGGCCTACGCTATTCCGCTTTCAGGACGACCAACGGGTCGAGTCGGGTTGCGCGGCGTGCGGGGATATAGGCCGTGAACAAAGCCCACGCTGAGCAGGACCACGGACGTCAGAGCGTAGGTCGGGGGATCGCCCGGGTTCACTCCATACAGGAAGCCCGCGAGGGACTGCGTCAGCAGGAGAGCCCCGATCAGGCCGAGACGAGGCTCGTCAGGACCAACCGCAGCGTTCGCGATAGCACGCGCTTCGCGATGCGGCCGGTGCTCTCCCCGAGTGCCATCCGGATACCGAACTCGCGTGTGCGCTGGCTCACGCCATAGGAAGTCACCCCGTAGACGCCCGTTGCGGCGAGGATCAGCGCGAGGATCCCGAATCCGCTGAGCAGCGTCAGCGTGAAGCGGGTCTCCGCCATCGCGTCCGAGACATAGGCTTCGAGCGGCCGGAGGTCGTCGACCGCCAGCTGCGGATCGATCGACCAGACCACTCGTCGAACTCGAGCCGCGAGCGTCACCGGGTCAGCGGCGGTGCGCACCACCAGACTCATCCGGCCCGTCGGCATCTGCGAATGGGGTCGGTAGAGGTGGGCGCGGACATCCCGCCGGAGGTCGTAGACCCGGGTGTGCTCGACGACACCGACGACGGTGGCCGCCGGGCTGTCCGGGTTGAACGGGATAAGCAGGTCCTTGCCGATGGGTCCTGACCTGGAAAGGCCCGGGCAGCCAGCATCGGGTCGATGATCACGACGGGCCGCCCGTCCTGATCGTCCTCCTGCCGGAAGTAACGGCCGGCGACGAGCTTCGTGCCGAGAGCCTCGAAATAGTCGACCGACACAATCCTGCCATCGCCGGTCGTGTCCCCGCGGCTGGCCGATTCCTGGTCGGCCGCGTAAGGCCAGAGCGGGCCGCTGCCAGTCAAAGGAAGCTGGGAGACCCCTCCCACGGCCGTGACTCCCGGGAGGGCCAAGAGACCCTCTCTGAGTCGGTCGAAGAACGCCATTCGCTCTGGCCCCTCCGCATAGTCCGTGTTCGGCAGCGCCAGCCCGAACGTCAGCGCGCCCTTCGGGTCGAAACCGGGTCGCACACGTTCCAGAGCCGCGAAGCTGCGAATCATCAGCCCCATACCCACGAGCAACACGATCGAGAAGCCGACCTCCGCGACGATCAGCAGGTTGCGCAGCCGCGCCTGCCCCATCCCCGGTCCTGTACGACCGCCCTCGCGCAAGGCGGCGATCAGATCGGTCCGCGACGCGTGATAGGCCGGCGCGAGGCCGAACAGGACCGCGGTGAGTATCGAAGCGAACGCAGAGAACGCGAGCACGCTGGCGTCGATCTGGATCTCGCCGAGGCGGGGCAGGTTGGGAGGCTGGAGGACGCTGAGCGCTCGCAGTCCCCCGAGCGCGACGAGCAGCCCGAGCGCCAGCCCGAACAGCCCCAGGACGAGGCTCTCGGCCAGCATCTGCCTCGCGATCGCCGGACGCCCGGCGCCAACCGCCGCGCGCACGGCCAGCTCGCGGGCACGCGTCGAGCCGCGGACCAGCAGCAGGTGGGCCACGTTGGCGCAGGCGATCAGCAGCACGAAACCGACGGCACCGAACAGCATCCATATGGAGGGTCCGGCGTGCTTGATGATGTCCTGGCGATACGGGACGAGGCGGATCTGGGTCCCGGCCTGCGAGTGGCCGGGATAAGTGTCCCGGAAGTGTTGCGCCATCACGTCCATCTCGGCCTGAGCCGTCGACAACTCGACGCCCTTCTCGAGGCGCGCCAGGACGGTGAGGTTGGTCCAGTTCCGCGGGCGCAGATCTCCGTAGTCGAGCTGCAGCGGCACCCAGAGATCGGCGTCCCTGATCAGGAAGGCCTCTGCGGGCAGCAGCAGCGAGAAGCCCTCGGGGAGCACTCCGACCACGGCAAACGACTCGCCGTCGAGCTGGATCGTATTGCCGACGAGCGCCCTGTCGGCGCCGTAGCGGTCGCGCCACAGCTCGTAACCCAGGAGCGCCACCTTCGGGCCGCCAAACTCCTCTTCCTCGGGGGTGAAGTGCCGGCCGAGCACCGGGTCGACGCCGAGGAGCGAGAAGAAGTTGTGCGAAACGGCTGAGAGCGCGACTCGCCTGGGGGCACCCTCGCCCGTCAGGACGCCGGAGAGACCGACGACTCTCTCTCCCGTGCCGGCCGCCACGTCCTCGAAGGACGCGGCTTTCTCCTGATAGTCGCGGAAGTCTGCGGGATTGACCGCCGGAAGGAACTGACGCTCGTTCACCAGGTCGTGCCAGATGTTCACCAGCCGTCCCGAGTCGTCGTAGGGCAGCGGTCGCAGCAGCACTCCGTTGACCACGCTGAACATCAGGGTCGTCGCCGCGATGCCCAGCCCCAACGTCGTCACGGCTGTCAGAGTGAAGACGGGGACCTTGGAAAGGCCCCGAACGGAATGACGAACGTCACGAACGAACTGACTCAACATTCGAAAAGTCTCCAACCGGAGCCCGACCCGCTCCGAACTCGGCCCAAAGCAAACGGCTCGCGCCAGGACACGAGGATCGGGTACGGAGCCCGCGAACCCCCCAGGGCAACGCCACCGCTCGCATCAGACTACCGGAAACCAGTGCAGCCAGCAGGGCGAGCGGCGACGGGGGGGCGTCGGGCGCCACACCTCGATCTGCTGCCCGCGCGAAGCCGGACAAAAAAGGCGCGTCGACGAGGGTCGCTACTCGTCGCCTTCGGGCAGCAGCCTCCGAATCACGGAGATCCACGCCGAGGCGTTCTCTGGCTCCTTGAGATCGAGGTGGTCCACCGCGCCTGGAACCTCGTGTGGTTCGAGCGTCCCCTTCACATATCGCTGCCAGATGCTCGTCGTCGCGTCGAGGTACTCGCGACCCCCGAAAAGATGCGCGTCACCCGGCCACATCTCGCCCTCGTAGCGGGCGACGTTTCTCAGGGTGTCCGGCTCGAGGTACCTCTCGCGCTCGTCGTCGGAGGTGGGAAGTCCGAGACCGAGCCGAACGCCAGTGGCCACCCGCGTAGCCTTTGCGCGCATCCTCGAACCGCCATAGGCTGCCCATTGCCTCGGCCCCGCCTCGACCGCCTGGCTCCAGTGCCACGCTACCCAACGCGTCAGGGGTTCCGGCCCTTCGACCGACACACGACGTGCCAGCTCGGCGGTCAACACGGTCGGCTCGAGCAGGATCAGCTCCGCGCGTCGGCCATGAGCGTCTAGCAGGCGGCGCCCCAACGACAGTGCGAGCAAGCCCCCGTACGAGTAGCCCGCGAGGATCACGCCGCCAGCCGGCACAGCCTGCACCAGCTCGTGCGCGTAGCGCTCCGCCAGCTGGGGGATGTCCAGCCCGAGATCAGGCTGGACGTGCACGCCATCCATCTTCATCCAGAGGATCGTCGTGTTCTTCGGCAGCAGCTCGGGTAGAGCCCGCAGCGGAAGGCCGACCGCGACGACCACTCCGGGCCGGCTTCCCCGCTGCACCACTTCGAGGTAGCGGTGAGACGTGTTGGCGGTGCTCGTGCCCGGAAGAGTCTGGGCCAGGTCGGCGAGAGTCTGGTGCGCGAACAAGTCTCCGATCGCCAGTTGCGCATCGAGTCGTAGGTTGACCAGATCGACGAGACTCACCGCGAGCAATGAATGACCGCCGAGCTCGAAGAAGTTGTCGTGCAGCCCGATCTCCTCGATTCCCAGCAGCTCCGACCATATCTTGGCCAACGCCCGCTCTGCCTCGGTCCGTGGCGGCTCGCGTGGAAGCGAACCCGCCCGGTGCTCGGGAGAGGGCGGAGGCAACGCCTCGAGATCGACCTTGCCGTTGAGATTGAGGGGGAACGTCTTCAGCGGCACGATCGCGGTCGGGATCATGTGGTCGGGTAGCCGATCCCTCAGATGGCCGATCAGCTCGCCGGCATCGAGATCGATTCCGGTGGCCGGCTGACAGTACGCGACTAGACGCTGCTCGCCCGGTTGGTCCTCCCGGGCCATCACGACGCAATGGCTCACGTCGTCGAGCCGTTCGAGCACGGCTTCGATCTCGGCGGGCTCGAAACGGAAGCCACGCACCTTGAGCTGGCGATCCGAACGTCCGATGAACTCGATCTCACCAGAAGTCAGCTGCCGCACCCGGTCGCCACTTCGATACCAGCGACCCGGCGCGTGAGCGAGGGTCGCGAAGCGCTCGCTCGTCAGCTGGGCGTCGTTCAAGTACCCGCAGGCCAGCCCCTCGCCTCCCAACCACAACTCGCCCGGCGACCCGGCGGACACGGGCTTTCGATCAGGATCGAGAATGAGAGCCTGCGTCCCCGTGACGGGCCGCCCGATCGGGACGCTCTGCGCGTCCTCCGGAACCGTCTCGACTTCGCAATATGTGGAGAACGTGGTGTTCTCCGTGGGGCCGTACCCGTTGATGAGGTGCTCCGGGGCTCCTTCCGCGAGTACCGCTCGCACCGACTCGGGACGCGCGGCCTCACCCCCGAAGAGCAGGTACCGGAGCGATCCGAACGCCGAGGGCTCCTCCTGCGCGACCAGGTTGAAGAGCGACGTCGTGAGAAAAAGGATGCTGATGTTTCGTGTTCGGAGGAGTTTCGCGAGTCGAGCCGGTGCGAGCACATCCTGGGAGGGGAGCGTTACCAGGCAGGCGCCGTTCAGGAGTGCTCCCCAGATCTCGAACGTCGCCGCATCGAACGCGATGCTCGAGGCCTGAGCGATGCGGTCGTTGGGTCGGATCGACACGTAGTTCGTCTCCCGCACGAGTCGTGCGACGGCGCGGTGCGGCACGACGATCCCTTTCGGCCCTCCGCACGCTCTCGGGCCGGGTGCTGACGGGGGGGCTGGAGCTCGGTTGCCGGGCGATCGCGTCGAGCTCGCCGTCGAGAGAGACGCCCTGCCGTCCGTCGTCACAACGGCCCTCGCGGCAGTGTCCGACAGGATGGCGCGGAGGCGGGCCGGGGGATTGCGCAGGTCCAATGGGACGTAGGCGGCGCCGGCCTTGACGATGCCCAACATCGCCAACAGAAAGCTCACGCCCCGGTCCGATGCGATCGCGACCCTGTCGCCGGGGCACACACCGCGCGCCGCCAGGTAGTGAGCCAGGCGATTGGCGCGCCCGTCGAGATCTCGGTAGCTCACCGTTTCGTCGCCCGATTCGGCGGCGACCGCCTCTGGCGAGCGGATCACCTGCGCAGCGAACAACTCCGCCAGACCCGGGGCCGGTGATGTCTGAGAGCCTCGGGAGAGATCACCCGAGCTGCCGGGAATCGAGCCAGCGACGCTCATATCGCTGGCAGGCCGAGGATCATCCGCACCCGGATCGACGTCAGGACGAGCTCCCATGGACGTAGCTTATCGGGGCCGACTTCGTAACCGAGCTCGCGGAGCAGGTCACCCGCTGCGCGCTCCACCCGCAGGCGTTGGATTCGCGATAGGTCCGCCTCTTCGGGGCGGCTGGCTCCAGAGCCGAAGAAGCTCTCGGGGACGCGTCTGGGACGAGTGGCTCGGCGTGGTACTGGCGGCGAGAATCCCCCCCGAGCCTTGACGGCAGTCAGCGTGTTGTCCTCGGCCACTCGGTGCGCGAGCTTCGTATCCGTCTCGAGGCCGAGCCAGCGCCAGAGTCGCAGGAGTTCGCCCGCGGAGTCGTCGCGAAGGTGCTCGTAGCGGACCTCGGTGTAGTAGTCAGGCCGCTCGACACGGTCCGCCACGCTCCGCCCAACCGACACCGAGTGCCGCCACAGGTGAGCGGCTTCATCTGTCCCGCGAGGCGTCCACCAGCGAGCCCATTCCCAATCTCGGCGCGCGCGAGCGAGCGAAGCCACCACGGGTCTCGCGTCGCGGATGATGTGCACCACCCGCGCGCTGGGGAAGACGGAGAGGATCAACTCCATCATGATGGTATGCTCGGGGGATTTCTCGATGAAGTAGGTAGGTTGGGGAGACGGCTCGGGCAGCCTGGAGATCGTGGAGAGGAACACTTCGCGCAGCAGGTCCAGATACTCGGCGCGAGACCAGTAGGCGGGCAGCCCGCCCCGCCCTCTCGGCCCCTGGTAATCGTGCTCTGCGTGCTGGAAGCCCGAAAAAAAGTGGGTCTCGGGGCCGGTGTAGGTCCCGGGATGAGCGGACATCATTGCGCGGGGCCACGACGTCCCGCTGCGGGGGCAGCCGATGACGAACACCAGGCCGAGGTCTCGGGACCAGGGCGCCACGCTCGTGCTCGATCCAGTGCCCAATTCGCCTCCGCTGGTACGATACCCCGATCGACGATGCGAGCGTCCAGCGAGAGCCCAACCGCTGAGTCTTCCTCAGGAATCACGGCCGATAGGCTGGACGGCGCATGGCTCTGCCCAAAGCGCGATGGACGACGATGTGAGCCGCGACGGTAGCCGCGCAACCCTGCCGCCGATAGCCATCATCGGGATGGCGGGCCGCTTCCCGGGCGCCAGCGATCTGGACGCCTTCTGGCAGAACCTGCGCGACGGAGTCGAATCGATCGAGTTTCTTGACGACGCGGCCCTGCGCAGGGCGGGCATCGATCCCGGAAGCCTCTGCCCGGAGTACGTCAGGGCGGGCGCACCTCTGGAAGGCGTCGACCTGCTGGATGCGGAATTCTTCGATCTCTCGCGAGAGGAAGCCGAAGCGACCGATCCTCAGCACCGGTTGCTGCTGGAGTGCGCCTGGCAAGCGTTGGAGAACTCCGGGCACAGTCCGCGAACGCCACCGCTGGCGTTGCGAATGGGCTCGAGCGATGGCGCGCGGAGAACCCGCTGCCCCGCGCCACCCTCAGCGACGTCGCCGACCACGTCGATCACGTGCATCGTGTCGCCGGCGCCGACCACGTCGGACTCGGCGGGGACTTTGATGGCATCGACACCACTCCACTCGGACTCGAGGACGTGTCCCTCTATCCCCACCTGCTCGCGGAACTCGCGCGACGCGGCTGGAGCACCGGGGATCTCGAGAAGCTCGCGGGCCGCAACCTGCTGCGCGTGCTGCGGGCCGCGGAGGAAACCGCCCTCACCTTCCGCGCCGAGACGCGCCCGTTCGAGGCTCGCCTCGAGCACGAAACCGAGCCAGCGACGACGAAAGACGGATGACCATCCTTTGCCCAGAACCACGGCCCGCTACACACCACACTGCTATTTGATCGAGTACTTCAAAAGGTAGTAGCGGAGGGACGCAAGAACTTCATAGGGGTCAACGCGCGTTGGCTGATGCCGAGCAGCCCGGCAGCTTTGACGCCGCGTCACGGCTACCTCCTGGCGAGCGTGGGGGTCAAGACCTGCCCCCGATCCAACGCCCGGAGGACCGGGGACGCCTGGCCCGGGTGGCGTACTCCTTGCCCCGGCAAGGGGCCTTGGGGGTGCTGGTTCGCAACCCAGGGTACGCCGCCGTCTCAGATCCTCACACACGACTTACGGTCATATCTCAATCCTGTGTGCCCGAGCGCGAAAGTTGCCGTTCCGACGAAGATGACCACGGAGTGACATACGTCGCCGAGTCCTGTGGAGAACGCGTCGATTGCCTGCTTTGCGTTGTACTTCTCGGCTCGATCTCGTCCTCATCGTCGCCTGGTTCGCTCTCGGAGTCATGATCGTCCGCGAGAGCCGTCGCCTCGTGGCCCTCCAGGAGGAGCGCGAGGCGGCCTCATAAGTAGGCGGCCCGAACCGGAGTGATAGCCTCTAGTCGTGCGAGCCTCGGACTTCGACGAGCTGGAGTTCTTCCGTCGGATTGGCGAAGCGGGCGCGAGGGCGCTGCTCATAGGCCGTCGAGCACTCGTTGTGTTGGGTCTGCCCGTTCTCACCGCTGACTACGACTTCTGGATCCACATCGAGGACATCGCGCAGTTCAACGACGCTGCCGAGCCCCTGGGACTCCTGCCGACACACAGCCCTGAAGAGGCGAGGGTAAGGCGGCGCTATGTCCTGCAGAACGACGAGCACGTTGATGTTCTCGTTGCCCGCTCGATCCCAACCGTAGATGACGTAGCGGCTGAGTTTGAGGCATTGTGGCAGCGCCGCAGACAGATCGATGTCGCGAGTGGCGTGCGTGCCTTCCTGCCAAGTCTCGACGACCTGATCGTCACAAAGCGCTTCGGCGCACGGCCGAAGGACCTGGAAGACATTAGGCTCTTGGAAGTGCTGAGGGACCGGGAGGAGTTGTGAAGGAGACCGCGAGAATCGATTCCGCAACGGCAGCCCGGATGCGAGAGCTGGCCGAGCGACAGCTGTCCGCCGAAGACGTGCGGCAGTACTTGAGTGTCCCGATCTCTGCGCGCGAGCGAGACGCGAGCGAGAAGAGACACTTGCGCTCGTGAGCTGGTTCCGGCGCCGCTATCCTACGCCCGCGGAGCGGCTTGCCTACGTCCGCGATGCTCATGCGAAATGGACGGCATCCCGGCCGGTCTCGGGCCAGGACCCGTGAGGGTCAGACGTCACTAGCTTCCGGCGACCGACTGCGTCCCTACGAGGTCGCAGAGGCGATCGGCGCGGGCGGCATGGGCGAGCTTGGCGGTGATGCGGTAATGGGAGAGCGAGGAGTCGATCATGCCGCCAGGTCAATCCCTCGGCAACTCGCGGCGCCTCACGCGTCGGGCGGCTCTTTCTAGGGCCCGATCCGCCGCGGAGAAGCGCACGTCCTCGCTCGCGAACTCCTCGGCGAGCATCAGGTACGAAGCGAGGTGCAGGGCGTCAAAGCCGCGCAGCCGGTGACGTTCGGCCAGATCGCCGGCTCTGCGGGCCAGCGATTCGCCGACTTCGAACGAGAAGAGCAGCGCCCAATCGGCGTCGAATGCAGCTCTCACGCGGCGGTGACCGGAGACCGTGAGGCTCTTCTCCCGGCGGCGCCGGGCGAACGCAGCGCACGCCTCCGCGTACGCGATGACCGACGTGCTGACGATCTCGGCCTGCTCCACCAGGCGTCGGACGTCGTCGGAGTTCGGCTCCGCCACGTACAGCTTGACGAGGCTGCTCGTGTCCAGATAGACGATCACCGCCGGTCTTCGAGCACCGCGTCCGACACCAGGTCTCCGGCTGGTCGAGGGGCGTCCGCGAGGCCCTTGGGCCGCCCTCCGCTCCAGCGAGCCACTCCTCGCGACGCCAACATCTGCGCCCGCGCGACGCTTCCGCCGAGGTTGACGGGGCGTAGCTCTCCGACTGGCTTGCCGCGATCCGTGATCACGAGGGCCTCCCCGTCCCGAACGCGACGGAGGTAGCCGCTCAGGTGATCTCTCAACTCTCGAATGCCCACGGTCGCCATGCCGAGCTATGTAGCTACAAGACTACCATTGAAATGGCTACAATGCAGCAGGACGCCCCGTTCTGAACGTCCTCGCCTCCGTGAGTCAGTGGGAACGCAAGGCCATCGGAGAGCGCACGCAGACGGCACTGCGCCACCTATGGAATCGCAGCCGCGATGCGTCGGCTTATGCTTTCAGCGGTCGAGGGGCCTAAATGTGGTCTGAGCGCAGCCGCAAGTGGCGAGGCACATAGATTAGGGATGCCGACGATGAGAGTCGTGAGAGTGAGCCGACGGATCGACGCGTCACGGACCAAGGTATGGGCCGTGCTGGCCGATTTCCCCAACATTGCCGACTGGAATCGTGGTGTGAGTCGTTCCTATGCGACCAGTGACGCGACTGCGGGCGTGGGCGCCAAACGGCACTGCGATCTGGCCCCCGTGGGTGCTTTGGAAGAGACAGTGACCGGTTGGCGCGAAGAGGAGCGCTGGGAGATCAAGATTGATTCGGCCGCGAAGCTCCCCATCGCCCACGGCCTTGCCACTTTTATCTTGAGCAGTGTCGATACTGCAACTGACGTCTCTGTCGAATACAGCTACGAGCCCAAGTTCGGTTTTCTGGGCCAGCTGATGGGCCGCCTCATGCTCGACGGTCAGTTGACTAAGGGGTTCGCCGCGTTCCTCAAGGACCTCGAACGAGCCGCGCGCAGTAAGTGATCGACGGCGACGGGCTCGGGTACCGCCTTGATGGCCACCCGGTGCTTCAGAGTTCCGGCTCTGGTCGTGTCGCCCGACGGAGGCGGAGCCAGAGCCAGACACTCGCGGCGCCGATGAAGGGTGAGCTGACCAGGCCGGGGAAGTACCCAGCGGCGGCGACGGCGAGGAGCGGATGCGCGATGCCATTGATCATCCCGGCGATCGCGAGGAACCAGGCGGCGAAGAACGCGGCTGCCCGCGCCGACCGCAGTTCCGGGACCGAGGCGACCCAGATCCCGAGCCACGCCAGGTTGAAGACGAGGAAGACGGAGAGCGGAATGCCGGGCAAGGCGAGCAAGGCTCCCAACCGCTCGTGAAAACCGGTCGTCGCTTCCTCGGTGAAGTGGATGCTCTGAAGGCCGACCGCGAGAGCGAGCGCTCGCGCGGCGGCGAGTCGCTCCGCCACGTTCTCGGGCGGCGACCGGCGGCTCAGGGCGAGAGAGAGGGCGGCGAGCGCTGCCAGACCCAGAACGAAGATGCTGGGGAGCACGCTCAGCATGGACCGCGAGCTCCCGTGTACCTTTTGCGATGTGCTGCTTGCGGCGTGATCGCAGCACGCGACGTCGGCGGCTACTGCCCCCCGGCTTCCGTCAGGCGCCGCAGCTCGTCGAAGAAGTTCGTGATGAAGACGAGCGTATCGGGCGCCTCCGGGCTCCCCGACAAGCTCTTCAGCGCAACACGTTGCCCGTCCGGATGGAGGTCGAAGCGCCCTAGCAAGACCCCTTGGAGCACGAAGTCAGCCTCGGACCAGCGCGTCGGCTTCCCCGGGTGAAGTGAATCCCTCTCCACGGTGTACGGGGCGACCATGATCTTCCCGTCCAGCGTTACGTAGAGAAGCTCGGGCCGCGTCTGTGACCACGTTGGCTCGTATCCTCCTCCCGTGGAAACCTGCGACTTCCCGCCAGGGCCTGGAAACGGCCGCACGTACACCTCGGGCTGCCCCGACTCGTCCGACACGTACGCCAGCCAGCGCCCGTCCGGTGAGAACATCGGGGACCCCTCGCTGAACGGGGTGCTGAGGAACACCGCGGGTGTGCCTGGCTTCCAGCCCGTCTCTTCGTCGCCTTCGACCTCCAGCGTCATCAGGTCCCGCCCGGTGTCAGGGCGTCCCTCTTCGAACGCAAGCAGGCGCCCGTCGGGATGCCAGGACGTGGCGTACTGCCCGTTCTCGCTTTGCGTTAGCCGCTGGACTTCACTGCTCCCGTCGGAGCGTCTCCAGTAGAGATTGGTCGTGCCCGACCGAATCGAGGCAAACACGATGCGGCGGCCGTCCGGCGTCCAAGCGGGCCACCGCTCCATGGCAGGATCGAAGGTCTGACGCGAGACCGTGTCACGAGCCAAGTCGTAGACCCACACGTCCCATTGCGTGCCGTCGTGAATGGCCATCGCCAGCCGGTCGCCCGTGGGCGAGAAGCGCAGGGACTCCCAGATCGCCGGCTCGGAGCGCAGCAGCGTGGTCGTTCCGCCGCGAGTGAGCCAGTGGATGGGCGCTGAGCGCGTGAAAGCCTCTCCCTGGACGTAAACGAACGTCCCGTCCTCCGAGAAGCCGAACTGGGCCCCCGCACTCGTTGGGCTCGCGATCAGACCTTCGACGGCCGGAACCTCCGCGCCGGTCATTTCCAGCGCGGCCAGGTCGAACGGTGCGGCGAAAAGCGTCCCCTGGTGCACGAACACCAGGTGACCACTCGGCACGTAGCGACCGTGGTAGCCACCCCGGTACACGACCTTGCGCGGTCCCTCGGGGATCGCCTGGATGACGAGGCTGGCATCCTCGTAACCCCCGACGCTGCTGTGGGCCGTGTAGAGGACCGCGTCGCCCCCGGGTAGCCACTGCGGCCAGCGGTGTGTCAATTCCCCCGCATCGGGATTCAGCTTCGTGAAGGGCTCGCACGCGCCTCCCTCCGCCGACACGCGCAGCAGCGCCGTCCCACCACTCGGGGCGAAGAGGATGGTTCCATCCGGCCCCCACGTGCCGCCGCGAGGGTTGGAGGAGTCGCAGAGCTCGATGGTCGCACCGCCGCTGACGGAGACCTTCTGAAGCTTGCCGGCGGCGAAGAAGGCGATCCACTGCCCATCAGGGGAGAAGAAGGGATCCATGGCTCCTTCGGTTCCCGACAGCGGTGAAGCCTCCAGGCGGTCGAGCCGGCGCGTGTAGATGGGAGACGGACCGTCGTCCTCCTGTCCGACGAACGCGAGCAGGTCGCCGCTGGGAGAGAGGACCGCGGTAGGGCCTCGCTGGAGGGCCACCCTGCCCAGCGACATTCCCGGGCTGAGCCGGGCGTCGTAGCGCCTGACCGTCGTCTGCGGCGGCTGGTGCCAGGGCTCCCAGAGGACGAGCGCGAGTGCCATGAGAGACGCGCCTGCGACCCACGGGAGGGCGCGCTGCGAAACGGAAGGCGGCGTTGACGGCGAGCCGGTGAGAGCCACGTCACTCCCACCCTCGATGGCCTCCTCGATCTCGATTCGAGCGTCCGCGATGTGGTGGAGGCGGTTCCGCACGTTCTTGCACAGGCAGCGATGTAGCAAGTCGCTCAGCCTGCGGGGGGTGTCTGCTGGCAGCAGCGTCCAGTCGGGCTCTTCTTTCAGAATCGACGCGAGCGTGTCCGAGACCATCTCGCCCTTGAACAGACGCTCCCCCGTGAGCATCTCAAACAGAACCACGCCGAAGGCCCAGATGTCGGCGCGCTTGTCCACGGGCTTGCCCCGCGCCTGCTCCGGCGACATGTAGGCGGCGGTTCCCAGGAGCAGTCCCGCCGCTGTCGCTCGCGCCGACATCGTCGGAGACTGCGACTCGTCCGTCGCTTCCGCTTCGTCACCCGCGTAAGCCTTGGCGAGACCGAAGTCGAGTACCTTCACCTGGCCTTCGGGCGTCACCTTGACGTTCGCGGGCTTGAGGTCGCGATGGATGATGCCGTGTTCGTGAGCTTCTTCGAGGCCCTCCGCGATCTGCTTCGCGATCGCAAGCGCCTCATCGACGGGGATCGCCCCCTGCTTCAGGCGCTCGGCGAGATCCTCACCCTCGACCAGCTCCATGGCGAGGAAATGCACTGTGGAGTCATCGGGCAGCGTCGCGCTCTCGAAGCCGTACACGTGGGCGATGTTGGAGTGATTGAGAGAGGCCAGCAGCCGCGCCTCACGCTCGAACCGCGCCAGACGCTCCGAATCGTGTGCCAACGACGCGGGCAGCACCTTGATCGCGACCTGGCGCTTCAGCTTCGTGTCGGTGGCCTGATACACCTCGCCCATGCCGCCTGCGCCGATCGGGGCGGTGACTTCGTACGGACCGAGGCGGGTTCCGGCGGCGAGGGGCATCCTTTGCCTATCCTGAATGTGACCGCGACGGGTCGCGGTCACATGAGATAAGAAACGCAAGCAAAGGGATTGTCATCCTGAGCGAGTTCCGGCAAAGATGCCGAGTCGAAGGAGCAGCGAGGTGAGATCGCTCCTCTGGCCTCGAGAGACGAGGAGCGGGCGGATTCTTCGCTCCCGGCGGAGACGAGCGGTTTCTCAGAATGACGCTGCTTTGGCCGTTCTCCGTGTCTGTGTGCCTCCGTGGTTGCCGCCGAGGTGCGTCGTCGTTGTTTCTTAGCAGATGATGCCGGGATTCTACTGGTCAGGTGGGGAAGGGTGCTGCGTCCGTGCTCAGAGGGCTGGAGACCCTGCGGCTCGGCGGCGGTTCCTATGCAGGCCTGCGCGGACGGGGGCGCCGTCTCAGTTGCTCTTCTCCTGGGGCCGGAAAGGCCGCACCCAGGCACTCAGCGGCGGCACCTGGCGCGTCTGGATCCACACCTTGCCGTCGCCTTTGAAGCGGCAGACGAACCCCTCGCCGGAAAGGAAGAGGGACTTGTATCCGCCCACTCGCGTCACAGAGTATTCGAGGCCCTCGGTGAACGCGACGATGTGCCCGGTATCGACGACGTAGTCGCCCTGCACGTCGATCTCGATCATCGCGCCGTAGGTGTTGAACCACAGATCGCCCTTGCCGGAGCAGCGGATCAGGAACAGCTTCTCGCCCGAAAAGAAGCCCTTCGCCATTCCCTGCCATTTGCTCTCCACGGCCACCTCCATGCCGGATGCGACGTACGCGGAGTTCTGCAGGTAGACCGTGTTGCCGTCGAGGTAGATGTGCTCCATGTCTCCCGGCGGACCAGGAGCGATGGAGATCTCGCCCGGGCCACCATCGGCGGAGAACTCGTTGATGAAGATCGACTCGCCGGTGAGGAGGCGGGAGAGGCCGCCCTTGGTCTTGGTCTTCATGGTGAGGTTCACGTCCATGGTCGCCATGGCCGAGGCCTCCACTTTGAGAGTCGCGCCCTTGGGCAGCTGCACGGTGAGGAAGCTGAAGTCGGGTCGGCAGTCGATGCTGTACTCGAAATCGGATGGGCTGTTGGACATCGTTGACCTCCTCTTCTCTAGCGGGCCGGCAGGTTCGGCCCCAGTGTCTGGCCGAACGAGCTGGGGTTGTGGGACTGACACCAGACGGTGCCCTGGCCGTTGAAGCGGCATACGAACCCCTCGCCGCCCAGGATCGAAGACAGCCAGCTCTTGCCGGCCTTGCTGATCTTGAAGTTCAGCGTCTCGTTGAAAGCGACGATGTGCCCCGTATCGACGACCGTCTCTCCCTTGACCTCGACTGGGTAGATGGCGCCGAAGGAGTTGATGACCACCTTGCCCGAGCCGCTCAGGTGCAGCCAGAAGATGCTCTCGCCCGAGAGCACAGACTTGAAGCCCTGCCAGCCGAGGTCGATCTTGACGTCAGGCTCGGAGGCCACGTAGGAACCACCCTGGACGATCAGCGTCTCTCCCTTGAGGTCGTATTGCATCATGTCGCCGGCGAGGGTCGTCGACAGCCAGACCTCGCCGCCCTTCGCGCCGGCGGTGTAGTGGTTGAGGAAGAACGATTCTCCGGCCAGCATGCGCTTGGCCGCTTTGAAGAAGCCACCGGAGCTCTTCTTGTGGGTCGTCGTCTCGATTGACATGTCGCCGCTCATGGCGATCATGGCTCCAGCCTCGGCCGTGAAGCTCTCACCACCGGCGAGGTTGGCCTTGGCGGCGGCGTTGCCCGGTCCGTGAACGATCTTTACTTCCATCCCTGCACCGCCTTTCTTTAGAGCTTGGGCCGGAGCCAACCGGCCAGGCCGCTGATGCTGCGCGTCTGGATCACGATCTTGCCCGTGCCCTCGACCCGGGTCACGAGACCCTCGCCGCCGAAGAAGCTCGAGAAAATCCCACCCGCCAACTGCACCTTGAGCCGCATGTCGGGCTGGTAGGCCACGAGGTGCGAGGTGTCGACGATGTACTGGCCCTCGACCGTCTTGTCGAGCAGCCCGCCGTAGGCGCCGTACCAGAGCGTGCCGTTGCCGCTCACGTGCAGCTTGAACAGGCCCTCCCGGCCGATCAAGGAGGCCAGGCCGGCGTACTTGACGCCCAGCCGGAGGCCCGGGGTCGAGGCGATGTAGGCGCCCGGCTGCAGGCAGATGCTGCCGCCGGCGAGCTTCTCTTCGCGGATCTCTCCGGGTGTTCCCTGCACGAGCGTGACCCGCTTGACCTCGCGCGTGTTGTTGGTGAAGTCGTTGACGAACAGCGATTCGCCGCCCAGGAACTTCTTGGCCAGTGCCGACAGGAAGCCGCCGTTGAGCTTGGCCGCCATGTCGAGGTCTCCGGCCATGCTCGACATGGCGGCAGCCTCGGCCGTGATCGTTTCCCCGGGGCTGAGATCGACGTGTATGTGAGCGAAGGACGGTCCGCCCTCAATTTTTGTTTGCATTTGTGTCTCCCTCCGTGACGGCGGTGTGCTGGGTACGGCCGAGAGCCTCTTGAAGGGCGCCGAAGTCGACGTCCATCGGCTGGAAACGTGTTCCGAGGGGAATGTCCTCGAGCTTTCTCGTCAGCCGCGCGATGCGCTCTGGAGTCGTGGGGTGGGTGCTGAGGAATCCGAGATAAGCGCGAGCGCCGCCGGGGCCGTCGCGCTGTTCCTTTTCTTGTCGCAACTTTTCGAAGAACCCGATCATCCCGCGAGGGTCGATCCCGGCCGCGACGAGGTAGCTCCAGCCCTCGTCGTCGGCCTCACGCTCGAAGTCCCTCGAGAAGCCCAGCGTGAGCAGCTCCGCTCCGCCCTCGGTCAGAACGGCCGCGATCCCCGTGAGATCGCCGAAGACCGCCTGGACCAGTGTGAACAGGCCCAGGGTGCTGACGACCTGGCGCAGGGCGTGTCGCCGGGTGACGTGAGCGATCTCGTGGGCGAGCACACCCACGACCTCCTCGGCAGCTGCGGCTCTCAGGACCAGACCACTGTGGATCACGACAGGCCCACCAGGCAGAGCGAACGCGTTGATGCTGCCGTCATCGGCGACGTGGAAGTGAAAGCGATAGTCGTGCTGCGGCACGACCGCGAGCAGCGGCTCGGTCAGCCGAGCCAGCGATTCCTCGAGCTCGGACCCCTCGAGAAAGCCGTCACCACGATCCAGCTGCGCGAACATCGTCTCGCCGAGCTTGACCTCCAGACTCGCCGGGACCTGGTTTGCAACGGCCCGGACGATGGGCTCCTTGGCAACTGGCAGCGCGACGATCGCCAGGACGCACGCAGAGATCACGGCGGCAGTGACGCCATGGCCCAGCCACTTCTTGCCGCGCAACCGACTGATCTGTGCGGCGAGCGGCTGGAGCGACAGCAGCTCCGGATCCGCCAGGATGGAGTGATCGGACGTGTAGACGGACCAGTCCGGCTGCGTGGCGTGCGAGAAGAAGATCAACCGGCCGCTCGCGCCCCCGAGCCGCAGCTCGAGACCGTCGAGCGGCAGCTCGACCCGCGCCGCTTCGGTCTCGAAGCGCAGCGACCCGGCCGTGACGCGGACGACTCCACTGGCCCTGCCGCTGGCCAGCCCCGCAAAGAAGGCGGCTCCCTCATAACCGTGTTGCATGACGTGGCTGCGATCATGATACGCGTCGGTTCCTCGAACCGGTACGGTAGAGAGGGATCCGCGCGTCGACAGGCTCTCTCCCTGAGAGAGATCAGTCGGATCGAGCTTCCGGGGTCGTCGCGACGCAGGCGGGGATCACGAACCGTCCCCGGCAACGAAGATTCGCAGCTCGGACATGCCCCACTTTCGTTGGGCGCCCCTACGGCATACGAGGAGAATGGCCGTGACTGGCTCGCTTTCGAGCAGCGCCACCTGGCTGACCGGCCGCTTCCAATGCACCAGATCATCGGGAGCTGGCCGTCCTTCAACGAATTTCCTCGTCCGCCAGTCCGGGCCGTCGGTCTGCGACAACACCTCGAGGTCACGCACCCAGCGCCCCTGCCAGGGGCCCAGGTCCATCTCGATCCGGGCGACGGCCATCGGATCGGGGAACCGCACCTCGATCCAGTCTCCCGCGCGCTGTGGTCGGGTCGTGTTCCAACGGGTCATGGGCCGTCCGTCCACGAGCCCGGCCAGCGCCTCGGGGTTCTCGGAAGACGTCAGCCAGCTTGCGTCGAGAGGCATCGCAGCGTACTGGAAGCGTTCGGCCGCGGGGACCTGAAGGAGCCCGACGGCTGGTCCCGAGAACAGGGACGAGGTGTGGGGCTCGACGAGAAAGGTCGGGGTCCAGCCGTCGACGTGGAGTGCTGTGGGCGGCACGGCGATGACGAGATCCGCCTCCCTGGCCAGACGCCGATCCCGATCTGGTGATCCCGTGGGAGTCACCACGTCGTAACGGCTGCGATCGATCCCGAGGCTCTGGAATCCGTCCATGCCGTTCAGGATCAACGCCCCGGGGGGACGGCCAGCCCTTCTATCCAGTCGAGGGTGCGGTCGGCAGTGCTCGGTCGTGACATGGCGGCGACCTGGGTGACGGAGAAGCCGAGCGGCCAGGCGGCCGTGAGCACGGCCGCGACGAGGGCGAGTCGGGGGCGCTTGGCGCCGAGATGAACGAGTGGCAGCGCGGCGAAAAGGCAGAGCAATCCTGATGTCGGGACGAGGTGACGCGGATACCGCACTTCGGCAGTCGCCATCACGATCAGGGTGGTCACGATGTGGAGCAGCAGCGGCAGCCAGCGGCGCCAGTGCGGGCGAGCCATCACGAGGCCGATGCCGGCAAGCAAGACTCCGAGGGGTCCGAGCGCGGACACGATCGCCCTCAGGTAGAAGCCGAGGTGCTTCAGGAACTGCGGCGCGAGGGTACCCGCGCTGTAGTGGGCGCCGAACTGCACGCCGAGACCTTCGAAATACGCGGCGTATGGGGTGGTCCCCACCAGCACGAGGACTCCGAGAAGGCCCGCGACCACCACTCGCCGCAGCCTGGGCCCATCTGCCAGCCAGCGGGCGGCCACGTAGGAAGGCGCGAGAAAGGCGCCGGTAAACTTGATCGCAACTGCCGCGCCCGTCGCCAGCCCTGCCTTCAGGTCGCCGCTGATGTTATCGCCCAGCCGAGCGTAAGCCAGCATCGCCAGCAGCACTGCTGACTGAAGTGCGACGTCCGGCCGGACGAAGTGAGACGTGTTGATGTCGACCGGCGAGACGGCCAGCAGCAACGCTGCCGCGAGCCCGAGGCGCCTGCTACAGAGGCGCACACCCAGCGCGTAGACCAGGCCGACGTTCGGCACGCCGAGTAAAGCCACGACGCCCCGGGCGGCAAGAAAGGCGTCGGGCGTCCCTCCTGGTAGACGGCCCCGATGGCCGGATAGAGGATCAGGGGAAACAGACCCGGGTACTCGTAGTAGCGGTGGTCGAAGTCCCCCTTTTCGTGCATCTGCCAGACGCTGTCGACGAAGACCTGTTCGTCCCAGTGCGGGATGTGCCGCAGCCCCCAGGACAGGCCCGTGAAGCGCAGCACTCCGGCCAGCAACAGCAGCGACACCAGCAGCCGCAACGCGATGCGCTCACTCACGGCTCAAGAGGCTACACGATCGCTCTACGCGCTGAGGCGCGGGCCTGACCCCAGTAGCGCCAGTAGCGTGCTTCAGGCCCGGACCCGACGCGTCAGCGTGGTACCCTCCGGCAGCTTCCAACAACAATCGTCATCTCGTTGAGGAGGGTCGCTATGCTCAACGTGAACGTATTGGCGCTCGCCGCTCGGTCCTGTCGGATTCGGGCTCCGCTGGCGTGGGTCCTACCACGTTCCCCTTGCTCGACGATCCGGAGGAGGCGAACTCGTCGACCCCGCTGATTCGACCGCGCTCCAAGGGAGGCAACGAATCACCGTTGGTGGCCCTCTGGCTGGATGACGAGCCGTCGAGCGAGTTGCTAGACGAGGTTGCCAGGCGCCTCCAGTGGACGAGCGCTCTGGTCGCCCTCGCGTTCCTGATTGCGAACGCTCTCATCCTCACGGCTCACGTTGCAGGCTGGACGACGCTTCCACGTCCTGTGGTGCACGCCCTGATCGGTGCGGTCGCGACAGTCGTCTCGACGGCCATCTTCTTCACTGCGCGAGCGCGCAAGCTCCCCCTGTCCCAGCTGATCAGCGCCGGACTCGCCTACGAGGTCATCATCGCCCTGGCGATCTCGATGGGAGACCACCTGGGGCCGCTGACCGGCGACCGTCCTCTGGAGTCGATCTCATGGCTGGCGGTGTGGATCGTGGTCTTCCCGGTCGTCGTGCCGACAGACCCTCGCAAAACGCTCGTTGCCGCTTTCCTGGCGGCCTCGACCTGGCCGGTGGCGTTTGGGATTAGTTTGGCCCTGGGCAACGAATCGCCGCCCACACCGATCGTTCTGATGAACTTCCTCGAGAACTACCTCGCCGCCGTGGTTGCGTTGGGGCCCATGCTCGTGGTCCGAAGACTGGGCGCTCAGGTGGAGAGGGCGCGGAGGATGGGAAGCTATCAGCTCGTCGAGAGGCTCGCCGGTGGAGGGATGGGTGAGATCTGGCGAGCCCGCCACCGCATGCTCGCACGCCCCGTCGCCATCAAGCTGATCCGTCCTGAAGCGCTCGACGTTCGTAGCCGGACTGAACTGCTCGTGCGGCGTTTCGAGCGGGAAGCCCAGGCGACCGCGGTGCTCCAGAGCCCCCACACCGTCGCGCTTTACGACTTCGGCCTCACCAAAGACGGCGTCTTCTACTACGTGATGGAGCTCCTGGAAGGCCTGGACCTGGACGCGTTGGTCCGCAGGTTCGGCCCGCTGCCTGCCGAGCGTGCGGTGTTCATGTTGCTGCAGGCGTGCGACTCTCTCCGCGAGGCCCACGAGGCCGGCCTGATTCACCGCGACATCAAGCCGGCGAACCTCTACGCGTGTCGAAGGGGCCGATACCACGACTACGTGAAGGTCCTGGACTTCGGGCTCGTGAAGGCCAGCTGGTCGACCGGCGAGGAGGAAGCCCCGCTCACCGAGGAAGGCGTCGCCAGCGGGACGCCCGCCTTCATGGCGCCCGAGGCGGCCGCGGGCGATCAGCTCGACGCAAGGGTCGACATCTATTCGCTGGGTTGCGTCGCCTACTGGCTCGTCACCGGGCAGCGGGTCTTCACCGGGAGCACGCCACTCCAGATAGCTCTCCAACACGTGCAGAAAGTTCCCGAGTCGCCCTCGCAACGAACGGGCACGTCGATATCGGACGACCTGGAAGAGCTGATCATGGCTTGCCTGGAGAAAGCTCCAGGGGATCGGCCGGCCAGCGTCGCCGAGGTCGCGCGTGATCTGGAGTACTGCCGTGCCAGCGGGAGCTGGGACAACGAGCATGCCTCAGACTGGTGGCGGCAGAATCTCCCTCCCGGGACGTACTAACCCTACAGCGACCAGGGGCCGATCGAGGGTCGAACCGCCCTTGTGCAGCTGCGGGCGGTTGGTCAGCCGCCGGAGCTCGGTGACGCCACGCAGCGGTTCTGGCTGATCCTTGGATCTTCCTTGGAACAAGTCTCAGTCGAGATTGTGACTCCGCCTCCCGACTGTAGCCGCACTCGGGACTCCCCGGACGCTGGTGAAGAGCTTGGGGGTGAGCTGACGGACGACCATCGACTTGGAGACTTCGCTGGGACTGTGCAGACTTCCCGGGTGAAACCAGAGCTGCACCGCCGGTGGAGTGCCGCACTCTTCTACGCCTGCGAGCTGGCTCTGGTCGGATGCGTCGCGACCCCCGCCTCCGCATCCGAACTGCCGCGCCGTGCCGCAATGTCGCGAATTCGTTCTGCCCCGCCCGCCATTCCGGCGCGGGTGCGACTCGTGGTCCTCCACACCCTCGGAGGCCCGGACTACGGCCACCCGGAACGTCGCTGGAGCTTTCTGACACCGCGCGAGACCCTCGCCCTCTGGCAGCGACCGAGCTTCGGCGCCCACTGGATCATCTGGATCGACGGCTCGATCTGGCCACGGCGGCCCGCAGCCGGCTACCGTTCCGAAAAGAACCTACTGCACTTGGAACGTACCGGAATCGACGGTTTCGTGGCTCTGGGGAGAGAAAAGAAAGACTCTCCACCAACGTCGAATTCGAAGCTCGAAGCGACGCTCCGCATGAAGGCGAAGCTCAAGACGAAACGTGGTCGCAAGTGGTACAAGCGGCGCAAACTCGGCGAACCACCATTCGGATGGATCAAGGCTGTGCTTGGTTTCCAATCCTTCAGCCTTCGAGGGCTTGAGAAAACCAGCGCCGAGTGGAATCTCGTTTGCTTGGCGCTCAACCTCAGGAGACTCAATCGGAAGATGGTCTGGGTATGACCACCACCCGGCCTTGGATCCGCCCGTCCTCCCTCGCGAGCACTCGTCCGCGAGCCCACTACTGCCGTTTAACCCAGGCAAGATGATCTCTCGGGTCACAAGGCACGATGACACACCCGGGCTGAACTACTGCCGCGCAGACTCCTAGCGGCACGCGACTCGCTCCGCGGCCAATCGCCCGCCAACCACGGGGCGAAACCGAACTCCCTGACCCACGCCTCGCATCCGCCAGGCTGCTACAGGCTCGAAGTCGGCCCATTCCAAGGCTGGAAGATCGTGCCGACCTGGTGATGGTACGCGCCAGAAAAGCTCGACGCCCGCTCGGTGAGATAGCTGGTTGACCGCCGGGGGATCGAACCCCGGACCTCCTGATTGCGAATCCGAAGCGGAGGGTGACTACGAAGACCCGAGGTCCGCTTAGTTCGTGTCTCGGTTCGTTCTTGCCGACATCGTCCAGTCCCAGTGCTCGCCGGCGGATGCGACGATGGCCGTAACGTCCTCCTGCAGCAGCCGTCGCTCCTGCGCCATCCGCTTGGCCACTTCCTCCACTCGCCGCACGTAGTCGGCACGGCTGGAGTAACGTTCCTCGACCGATGGACGTGGATCGCCGTTCTGCAGCCGTTCGACGCCCGTTCTGGCGAACGGTATGTATCCACCGGCATAAGGCACGAGGGTGTTCGGCAGGCCGGCGCTCTCGCTCCGGAAAGCCCAGCCTCTGTATGTCCCGAGCGGCACGGCCTGCTCCGGCAGGCGAATGCCTCCGATCTCGTTGCCGTCACCGTCCACCTGTGACACCAGGAATGGCAGCACGGTAGCGGGGCCGGAGACATCGACGCGGTTGGAGCCGGGTGCATGCACCGGCCACTGCACGCCGGGAATATCCGGATACTCGAGCTTGCGCACGGCGACCATCGTGTCGTCCGACCACCGCGGATGCCGGCTGGCCGGTGGCTCGACTCCTTCTTTCACCCAACGGTCGAGAGCGGCCAGCAGGGCGCGCGACGTATACCGATAGTCGAGCGGATTCACCAGTTGCTGCTGGCCCTCGCTCTGTGCCGGCGGCCACGACCCGGGGCCGTGTTTCGTTCCAGCCATGTAGTAGACGCGCACGTTCGGCGGATCGGGTAGATCCTCGCGGCCGTCTATCGACGTGTGCAGCAGCGTGGCTACGCGGCCCTGGCCCCACTGCTCGGAACCAGTGTCGACGTGGAAGATCTTCGGTTCCAGGCCGGCGGGCACCCGCGCGCCAAGGCCGTCCCGCTTGCCGGTGACCGGGTCGGTGGTCGTCTCATAACGAATCGGGAACTTGGTGTGATAAAAGGCCCCGAGTTCCCAGGGCACCGCGAACCGCTCGTTGAAGCTGCCAAGCGACGAGCCGCCCGTGTTGATGAACAGGGCGTCGATCGCCCGCCGACCCTGCTCGTCGGTGGTGAAGCCCTCGTACACCAGGTGGCGCAGAGACCGTCCGGTCTGGGACGTGCCGTAGCTGTAGACGTGTTGGGCGCGGACGATGGCGTCGGGGTTGTTCTTGACCTCCGAGGCCATGTCCCGAACGGCCGCGAATCCCAGCCCCGCCACTGGCGGATCCTTCGTTCGATAAGTGACCTCATATGTATGTCCGCCCTTGAAGCCATGCTTCATCCACAGGTAATTGGTATCGAGCACAATCTGGCCATTCTCGACGCGGCCAAACTGCCAATCCTCGCGGGGAATCAGACGGGGTGCGGCGACGACCGGACCCTCCACCGCGAATCCACTCTCTGTCAACCGGTAGCTGGGGTCCTTGGGATCGAGCGGCGGATACTTCCAGGTGTCGCGGTTGTACACAAGCGAGTCGGTCGACGCGGCGACGACGATCTCCTGGTTGACCCAGCCGGTAATGGGCCGTCCATCGTCGGTGGCGATCGGAGCGTCGAGGCCGATCAGCTGCGGGTTCTGATCCTTGCGCACATCGAATTGCCAGCCGACGGCCACCAGCGTATAGCCTTCGCGCATGAGCAACCCATCGCCGAAGTCGGCCTCGACCGTCGGATCGCTCGAGCTTCGGGCGCGGTTGAACGTTCGCAGAAGCAGCAGGTTGCCGCGATTCACCTTGTCGAAGAACGCAACGCCATTCCCCTTCGAGGGATCCTTCGGCTTGAGGATGAACAGATCGGATGAGAACTCCACCTTGCCCTGGCTGTTCTTGGGCGCCTTGTCCAGATCCGCGATTATCTTGTTGTGTTCGTTGTTTGGGTCAACGGTGAAATGCACTTTGCCATTCAACTTTTCGTAGGCGCCAACGGTGCCGAATGCTTTTCCGCCCAGCACGTCTTCCCGGCTGGAGATTTCGACCCGCGTGACCTCGGCGCGAATCAGCCCCGGCAGCAGCGCCAGAACGAACGCCCCCAGAGCCATCCCGAGAATGCTGCGAATGTATGCTTTCATCACCTGCTCCTCCTTCGTCCCGTCATCAGGAATGTCACGCCAGACTAACCGATAGGGATCCGAGAAGCACGCTTCTCGCTCCCGCCTCCGCGAGCGAGAAGCGTGCTTCTCGGCCGAGACAGTCGTGGGGGAGTACGCGGCAGCCTAGCGGCCGTACGGCGTAGTGACCACGACTGGTGACCGCTACGCCCGGGAGCAGCGCTCGACTAAATGGGGTGGTACGGGCTCAACTGGTGTACGTTCATCCGTGGGCCTCCTTGGGGTTGCGGTTTGGTCACCACAAACATCCTCCAGGAGGCCCCGGGTTAACAACCTGGTGAGATTTCGCAGCTATACCGACCCGTACCGCGATTGCCTGCGGTGTAGTCCCGAAATCTGTTGAAAGTTGAGTGGCGGCCTCTCCGGCCCGATGGGATCATCGGGCTGGATCAAAGGAGGAGAAAGCCGCCATGAAGAAAGCTATCAGCAGACGAGCCATCCCCCAAGAGGTTGTTGGTCAATTAGCGTCGCCGCTGGCTGAACTGATGCGTCAGACGCTACTCGAGACTGTGATCGCGAGCGGAACGATCCAGGCGATCGAGATGCTGCGTGCTCAGCAGGAGGTGCTGTGCGGGCCACGCTACAAGCAGAACGCGGATCGCAAAGCTCATCGCCACGGAACGACGGTCGGATCGCTGGTTATGGGCGGACGTCGGGTGACGCTGCCGCGCCCTCGGGTTCGGTCGGTCGACGGCCGCGAGATCGAGCTGCCGGCGTGGACGGAATGGTCTCGTGAGGATCCACTGAAGCAACGGGCCCTCGAGCAGATGATCCTTGGCGTGTCGACACGAGGCTACTCGGGTTCGTTAGAGAAGCTTCCGGTCGAAGTCCCGGAACGGGGCAAGAGCCGGAGTGCCGTCGGCCGGCGTTTCCTCGAAGGAACACGGCGACACCTGGTGAAGCTGCAGCGTCGCGATCTGTCAAGACTGGAATTGGCGGTGCTGATGATCGACGGAATTCACTTTGAGGATCACGTCGTTCTGGTGGCGCTCGGCTTCGAAAACGACGGGAAGAAGCAGGTCTTGGGCCTGTGGGAAGGGACGACCGAGAACGCTCGGGCCTGTAAAGCCCTGCTCGAGAATCTCGCCTCACGCGGTCTGCAGACGAACCGCAGCTTGCTCATCGTCCTTGACGGAGCGAAGGCTCTGGTGGCGCTCGGCTTCGAGGGACGACCCGAGAACGCTCGGGCCTGTAAAGCCCTGCTCGAGAATCTCGCCTCACGCGGTCTGCAGACGAACCGCAGCTTGCTCATCGTCCTTGACGGAGCGAAGGCTCTACACAAGGCTTGCAGGGACGTCTTCGGAGGCCGTGCCTTCATCCAGCGCTGCCAGGAGCACAAGAAGCGGAACGTTGCCGACCACTTGCCGGAGTCGATGCGACCTGGTGTGCGACGGGCGATGAGTCAAGCCTACGAGTGTCGCGACGCTAAGCGGGCAAAGCGGCTCCTCGAGGCTCTCGCCACCCGTCTCGAGTCCGAGCATCCTGGCGCTGCCGCCTCCCTGCGCGAGGGCCTCGACCAGACGCTCACTGTCATCGAGCTCGAACTCCCCGAACGGCTCCAGCTGTCGCTGCGAACAACGAATCCGATCGACAACCTCGTTGGCAGCGTCCGCAGAGTCTCGCGGCGCGTGAAGCGCTGGCGCGGAGGTCGCATGATTCTCCGCTGGTGTGGCGCCGCCGTGTTGGATGCCGAGCAGCGCTTCCGGCGTATCAGAGGCTACCGAGAGATGCCCAAACTGATCGCTGCCCTCAGAGCACGAGACGTAGCACTTGACGAGAAGGAAAACGCCGCTTAGGACGTGAACTGCCGCCGCTCAGTTTCAACAAGCGACGGGACATCACCTCACCATTGCCTGCCGCGACTGAACTCGGAAAAGGGCGAGCTGCTGGACAAGACAGGGCTTGTCGAACAGCTCGTCGGCCTCGGTCTCCGCTCATGGACGACGACGAAAGAGATGGCGCTGCAGTAAGAATCCCTCCGCCGCTCGTTTATCTGGGCGTTGTGATCGTCGGCGTCGTTCTGCACGCATTCGCGATGCCTCTACGTATCGCGTTACAGCCTGGGCTTCGGATCGCAGCGGGGATGGCTGTGGCCGCGCTGGGCCTCGCCTTGATGGGTGGCGCCATCGGCCCGTTCCGGCGCACGGGCCAAGACCCGAAGCCCTGGAAGTCCACGCCGGAGATCATCTCGACGGGCGTCTATCGCATTACGCGCAATCCCGTGTATGTCGGGATGGCGTTACTTCAAATCGCCATCGGTGTTGGTCTTGGAAACTGGTGGATTCTCATCCTGGTTCCGGTCGTGCTCGCAGTTGTTCACGCCACGGCCGTGCGCTACGAGGAAGTTTATCTGGAGCGCAAGTTCGGGGACGGATACAGGCGCTACAAAGCGTAAAGCGGACCCGGTTGTTCAAGGAGACTCGATCGATGAAGCAGGTCAGGCGCAAGAGGTCTGAGAGGAAGAAGGGAGTGGGCGAGACGGAGGGAGCCCGGTGGGCGACCGGAGTTTCGCCCACCGGCGGCGCGGTGGTGGGCGCCTTGGGTCCCGGGCAGCGTTGGAGCGTGGCGCGCAAGCGGGAGGTCGCACTGCGGCTGCTGCGCGGGGAGTCACTCGAAGCGCTGTCTCGTGAGCTGTCCGTGGAGATGCACCGGCTGCAGCGCTGGCGTGATCAAGCCATGGCCGGGATCGACGAGTCGCTGCGGGAGCGTAATGGCGACCCGCTGAAGGTGGAGCTGGACGCGGCGGTCAAGCGGGTGGGCGAGCTCAGCATGGAGAACGAGCTGTTGCGGAAGAAGATCGGGGCGGCCCGCCCTTTGGCCTTCGGGAGGTCGCGGCGATGAGTGCGGCGATCTCCCCTGCGACAGGCCGGGCCTACGGGGTGGAGCGGGTGTGCCGGGTGTGGAAGCTGGCCCGCTCGAGCTACTACTCCCAGCTCGGCGAGGCGGCTCCCGAGATGGTCTGCGCTGGCCGACGTGGTCCCAAGCCCAAGGTGTCTGACGAGGAGCTGTTGCGGCTGATCCGAGAGGACCTGGCGGCCTCGCCGTTCGTAGGAGAAGGACATCGCAAGGTCTGGGCGCGGCTCAAGGTGCTGCGCCAGGTGCGCGTGTCGCGCAAGCGGGTGCTGCGGATCATGCGTGAGCACCACCTGCTGTCGCCGCGTCGGGTACGCCAGGGCGAGGGGCTGCTCCACGAGGGGACGATCACAACCGATGCGCCCAACCTGATGTGGGGGACGGACGGGGCGAGAGTTCTCACGGCAAAGGACGGCTGGGGCTGGATCTTCGTCGGCGTCGAGCACTTCAACAGCGAGTGCGTCGGCTACCACGTGTGCAAGAAGGGGACGCGCTACGAGGCCCTCCAGCCCATCGCCATGGGGCTGACGCAGCTCTTCGGCTCGGTCGAGGCGGGTGTGGCTCGTGGCCTCGAGCTGCGCATGGACCACGGGACGCAGTACCTCTCGGACCACTTCCTCAACCAGCTGCGTTTCTGGGGCATCACGCCCAGCTTCGCCTTCGTCGAACAGCCGCAGACCAACGGAGTGGCCGAGCGTTTCATCCGGACTCTCAAGGAACAGATCATTCATGGCCGCGTCTTCCACACCCTCGAGGAGGTGCGCCAGGCCGTGGCTGCCTTCGTCAAGCGCTACAACCAGCAGTGGCGCGTCGAGAAGCTGGGATTCCTCACCCCGCGCGAGGCCCGCGACCAGCACGGCCAGGGGAAGGCCGCGTGAACCTCGAGGTCATCAAAGAGGGGCTACCCCAGGTATGGACTCACCCCGCCGCGTCGATCCTGGGGCATCCTCGTGCGTCGTTTTCGGGATCGTCTGCCAAACGAACCCGAGATCGTCAAACTGGTGTCCAAGAAACCGGGCGCGGTACAGGCGCTACAAAGCGTCGGTGCGCCGCTGGCTTTGAGGCGAGATTGAACTCGAGCGATGTACCAGCGGGGTCCCGCTATTGGTTCCCAAGGGGAGCGAGGATCTCGAAGACGCCGAGCCGGGTTCCGGCGGCGAGAGGCATGAGCGGTCCTGCTGGGGTCGGGAGATTGTAGCGGGGAAGTGACCGTAGGCGCCGGGCACGTCGTCGAGCGTTGCGCGGGCCTGCCTCAGGCAGATTTGTCGGTACGGACTCCCTCAGCGAATGGCGTCCTGGTCAGCTTCACCACCGCGTCGAAGCCTGTCTCCTGGCTGACTTCGTCGGTAAAGTACTCGGGCCACGTCTGGATTTCCATTGGGCCCACGAGCTTCTTGCGGTGTGCCGTGGCGTAGAAGTGTCCCGTTTTGTCGTCGCCGAGGTCCACGGCGTCGAGGTAGCGACGCGCCGTGGGCTCGATGGGCCCGGACATGCCGATGAGGGGACCCATGATCTTCATCATCGGCAACATGAACACGCGCAACCACAAGGGCGCGTCGCGCGAGAAATTACTGCCCGGCGCCGAGCCGGGTGACACGGCGTTGACCGTCATGCCCGTCGGCAACTTGCGCGACAGCGCCGCCGCCCACCAGGCGACCACCAGCTTGGCCGTGACATACTCGTCGTAAGGTATGAACTGGTGCGGGCCTTGGATGCGCGCTAGCGCATCGATGGCCGCCACCCGGTCGCCGTCAAAGTGCTCCTTGGCGACCTTTTCGACGTCGTGGACCTTCATGGTGGGGACGTTGCCTCGGGCCCCCTCGGATCCCGCGATGACGATTCGCGCACTCGGGGCGAGCAGTCCGTCCCCGAGCATGCGCATCGTCATCACGTGATGGCCGACCAGGGTGGAGGCCCAGGTGATCTCGACCCCATCGGAGTTGAACTGTGGTTGCGCCCGCGACGCCCCGGCGTTGAGGAGTAGAAAGTCCACACGTTCTCCGCGCTCGCGCAGCCGGTCGCAGGCTGCGTTGGCCGACCTGACCTCAGAGGTGTCCACCGCGAGCACGCCGAAAGGGTCCTTGCCGGTGCGCTCCACCAGCCGCGCCCTAGCGGCCTCCGCCTTTTCTTCGGTTCTGCAGGCCAGGATCACCTTGCCCCACCCAGCCGCCGCGAGCTGCGAAGCAGCTTCGAAGCCCAGCCCCGAGTTTGCCCCCGTTGCCAGAACTGTCTTGTCGCTATAGTCGGTCATCGGCCTCGCCTGGTGTTTGGGCCCCAGGTCTCAGCGCGCGCAGCTGGCATCATGGCGGCAAAGCGATGAAGCGCGGTTTGCGCGAAGCCGTGCCATCGGTCAGTCTGGGGTCGGGCGAGTGTGGCGCGGAAGGGCTTTGATCACGCGCCCGGACCAACGCTCGCCGATCCCTGGGCTAGCCTCCTCGGATGCTCACCGACACCAACGCCGACGCCGACAAGATCCGCAGGCGTCGAGAGCGGGCTACGCGGGCCGATCGTGATCAATTGGATTCGCGAGCTCCTTGGACGATTGGAGGAGGCCAAGGCTCGGGCTTGGGCGCGAGTGACGGCTCCAACGCAAAACCAACTCTGAACCAGGGTGGTGACCATTGGTGACCAATTCGGGGCTTCGGAGACGCACGACTCCCCGCAAGTTGCTGAGGCGATTGGTGGACCCCCGGGGGATCGAACCCCGGACCTCCTGATCGCGAATCCGAAGCAGGGGGTCACTACGAAGACCCACGGTGAGCTATCAGCACCTAAACCCGCGAAAAGGGTTAGCGGTTGTTCTGCTGAGTCACGGTAGGTTCTCCGGGTTGGTGACCACTTGGTGGCCGATTCGGAATGGGGCATAACTTTGCCCGAAGAGGCCGACGCAATGGTCCGCGTGAGCGGGGCCACTCGCAGGGTGAGCCTCAGCGCTCTGCTTTGGCAGCGGAGCCGCGGATCAATGACTCCAGCGTGTTGCCGGCCCGCTTGTTGCAGAACTTGCGCAACACTCCTTCGACTCCCGGATGGCTCGAGCAGATCTCATCCACCTTGCTGCGACGCAGCCGGAGAAGCTCGCAATCCGTCGCCGCGGTGATAGTCACCGAACGCCGATCACCGCTGAGCAAAGAGATCTCGCCGAAGAACTCACCTTCCGGCAGCTCCCTGACGAGCGTGCTCTGACTATCTTTGTTCCTGACGTAGGCCAGCACACGACCGGTCACGACGACGTAGAGGCTGCCTCCCGGCTCGCCCTCGGTGATGACGATCTCGCCAGGCGCATGGCGAACCGATTCCAATCCGTCGATAACGGCGATCAGCTCCTGTTTTGAGAAGCCCTCGAACAACGGCGTGTTCACCAACGCCGCGCCGGCGCGCAAGACCGATTCCGACGCTTGGGCGCCGACATCCGTCGCCGGCGTCGGTGTGCGATGGATCAGCTCGGCGATGCGTGAGGTCGCGTCGGCCCGGTCCGGGTCGATGGACAGGATGCGCTTGAGAACGGCGACTGCTTGGGCGGGGTGTCCTTTCCGAGCGAGGTCGTCGGCGAGCCCCGAGAGAACGCCCACGGCCTTGGCGCTCGCTCCCGACCGCTGTAGCGCGTCGGCGAGATGCAGGCGCAGCCGGCGGTCCCCAGGTGCCTCATCGAGTTCCCGCTCGAGCAACTCGATCGCCTTGGTGTACTCCTCGTCGGCTATCAACTCACCGATGCTGCGGGCTTTCTTGCGGCCCAACCACTCGATCACGCTGCTCCCCCACGCGCCGGGCCGCCCGTCTCCGAGCACCCGCGCCGACGCAAGCTCTGGCTGCCCTCGACTGCGCCGCCGGTCTCAGAGGCTCCCTTTGGGTCGGCGACGCAATGAGCGGAGCCATCTTAACCCTCTCGGCACCATGGCGGCGCCGCTTACAGCAACCCCGCTGCGGCATTCCCGCTGAACAGGTCGTGTACCGCGCCCGGTTTCTTGGACACCAGTTTGACGATCTCGGGTTCGTTTGGCAGACGATCCCGAAAACGACGCACGAGGATGCCCCAGGATCGACGCGGCGGGGTGAGTCCATACCTGGGGTAGCCCCTCTTTGATGACCTCGAGGTTCACGCGGCCTTCCCCTGGCCGTGCTGGTCGCGGGCCTCGCGCGGGGTGAGGAATCCCAGCTTCTCGACGCGCCACTGCTGGTTGTAGCGCTTGACGAAGGCAGCCACGGCCTGGCGCACCTCCTCGAGGGTGTGGAAGACGCGGCCATGAATGATCTGTTCCTTGAGAGTCCGGATGAAACGCTCGGCCACTCCGTTGGTCTGCGGCTGTTCGACGAAGGCGAAGCTGGGCGTGATGCCCCAGAAACGCAGCTGGTTGAGGAAGTGGTCCGAGAGGTACTGCGTCCCGTGGTCCATGCGCAGCTCGAGGCCACGAGCCACACCCGCCTCGACCGAGCCGAAGAGCTGCGTCAGCCCCATGGCGATGGGCTGGAGGGCCTCGTAGCGCGTCCCCTTCTTGCACACGTGGTAGCCGACGCACTCGCTGTTGAAGTGCTCGACGCCGACGAAGATCCAGCCCCAGCCGTCCTTTGCCGTGAGAACTCTCGCCCCGTCCGTCCCCCACATCAGGTTGGGCGCATCGGTTGTGATCGTCCCCTCGTGGAGCAGCCCCTCGCCCTGGCGTACCCGACGCGGCGACAGCAGGTGGTGCTCACGCATGATCCGCAGCACCCGCTTGCGCGACACGCGCACCTGGCGCAGCACCTTGAGCCGCGCCCAGACCTTGCGATGTCCTTCTCCTACGAACGGCGAGGCCGCCAGGTCCTCTCGGATCAGCCGCAACAGCTCCTCGTCAGACACCTTGGGCTTGGGACCACGTCGGCCAGCGCAGACCATCTCGGGAGCCGCCTCGCCGAGCTGGGAGTAGTAGCTCGAGCGGGCCAGCTTCCACACCCGGCACACCCGCTCCACCCCGTAGGCCCGGCCCCGCGTCGCGGTGATATGGGCGGGGATTCCGGCGTTCTTCTCCGACTTCCGGATGGTCGACTGTCTTGGCTACAACGACCGGGAGATCGCGACGGGACCGTGGGCGCGTGACGTACTGCGCGAGCGCCCGAGGCGATTCCTTCCAGGACACATGAAGAACGACCTCGACTACACGCTGCGGAAGTACGCGCCCGACGTGCTGTTCCAGTCGTTGCCGGCGTGGCAGCAGCGCGAGCAGGACCTGCGCGATACGGGTTTCCATAGGTACGAGACGGGAACCAGCATTCTCCGGACCGCGGGAGAAATCTGGGTGCGCGAGCCCCTCACGCTCGATGTTTCGCCCTGGCGAGGGGACTCTTAGGAGTATGTGTCCTTGAAGGTCGGAATCATCCAGTCCAACTACATCCCCTGGCGCGGATACTTCGATTTCATCGACGACGTCGACCTTTTCATCTTTCACGATGATCTTCAGTACACGAAGAACGATTGGCGCAACCGCAACCGAATCAAAACGCCTGACGGGACGCCCTGGCTGACCGTGTCGGTGCATTTGCATCACACCAATCAACGTATCCAGGACACGCGCATCGACTACTCCACCCGGTGGCCCCAGACCCATTTGAACCGGCTCCGCTCCGCCTATGGAAGAGCGCCCTATTTCGAAAGCTACTTCTGCGAGTTCAAAGAGATCCTGAAGCACCGATTCGAGTTTCTCTCGGAGCTCAACATCGCGTTGTGCCGCTGGGTCATGAACAAGCTCCCCATCGAGACGCCGACGCGTTCCGCGGCGGAGTTCGGCGTGCTCAGCAGCAAGAGCGAACGCCTGATCAGCTTGCTGCAGAGCGTTTCGGCGTCGACGTATCTGTCGGGTCCGGTCGCCAGGTCCTACATCGACGAGGCCCTGTTTCGCAGAAATCGCATCCGGATCGAGTACAAGAGCTACGACTACCCGCCATATGCGCAGCCCTGGGGCGCCTTTGTCGGAGACGTCACCGTGTTGGATCTGCTCTTCAATACGGGACCGAAAGCGCGTCGTTACCTGAAGAGCCGCAGCAAACCCTCGGTCGGCGTTGAGGCGCAATGAGCGTGGCCGTCATCGGACTCACATCGCGATCGGTTTGCATACGACGAAGCGGGTGAACGGGATGCGAAGGGAGAGCGACCAGTCGTTGATTCTCAGCGCATAGACGAGCCGGCGAAGCGAAGGCAGGCGCATGTATTCCGCAAGCCGAGCCAACGAGACGCTCTGTAGCTCCTTGCGAGAAAGTACGATCGCAAACCCAGCCTTTTCCAGGCACGCTCGCATCGTCTGCTGAGACCAGAGGAAGAGGCACGGATGCTGGTAGTCCCAGTTCCGGCTTCCCTGTATCCGGTACCAGAAGTTGTTCCGGTCCATGTGGTTCAACACGAACCAACCGTCGGGTTTGAGTGCCTGGCGAACGTTCCTGAGGCCAGCCAACGGTGCCAGCACGTGACGGTGCCGAAGCTGCAGATGATGTCGTAGGCGCGCGCGGGCAGCGGATACGTTTCGATGAATCCCTCATCGATACGGAAGCCCTTTGTGCGGGCCATGTCGGCGAATCTCGAGGAGATGTCGAGTCCTTGTGCGGCGAAGCCCCAATCGCGGGCCTCTTCGAGAAAGAAGCCCGTCGCTGATCCGACCTCGAGGAGGTTGGCGGGAGGCTGCTTGAGCTTCATGATGTGGCGGAGGCGATAGCCGGCGGATCTGCGGTACGACGCCTCCCAGGTCGAGTAGTCGTAGTAACCCAGCAGCTCGTTGAGATTGCCGCCGTCCGTCTTGGAGTCCCGGATGGAATTGTCCGAGCTGAAATAGCGGCGGAGGGCTCGGTCATCCGCGGGTTCTGCATCACCAGACGGCATTGCCGGCACTTGGACGAATGTCAGGGGAACGCCGCGCCTTTGGCGCTGCCACGGGCTCGAAGGAGTCGTGTGCGCAGAGCGGACACAGGGCGAGGGGCTCGAACCGGTCGAAGGCGTGTCGTTGCTCCCGACTCATCGGCCGCTCGTTCGAGGAGGGCTCCGACCCGCGCCGCGACGATGCCGTGATGAATCGTCCCTGAAGGCCGAAGTTCTGGTCCAGATGGAGAACGGCGCTCCCTGATCCGCCAGCGTGGTGTAGTTTCGCTCGATATGGCGCATCAGGAGCGTTTGGGTGTTCGGGAAGCGCAGTTCTTCTCGCCCATCGATTGTCGTGTCACTGAGCACGACATGCGTGACCCGGCTGGACTCCATCTCGCGGATCATCTGCTTCTGGATCGCGACTGTCTCCGGGAAGACGAAATAGAAGTTGTAAGTGGGGCACTGCAGGTTCAGGGCCGGGTACAGACCTGGCCAGTGCGGGGCGATCAGAACCCTGGCGTCCGGTCCGACCGCCCCGGCACCGTTCAGCGCGTTTGAAACGCGAGCAATCAGGCTCGCGGTCGACGCGTCGATCTGGATTCGCTCTCCCAGGACCCGTACGGGGACGAAGGACGATGAAGCGCCGGAGAGCCAGAATGCGGGCTGGAGCACCAGGACGGCAGCGCTGGCGAGGCTGACGCCCGTGATCAGGGTAAAGCGCGCAAGCCGCCATCCGCCCGCCATCTGAGCATGCAGCAGACACGGTGCTGCAATCAGGATCGGATGGATGCCCTGGGCCAGGTGGGAAAGATCCGCTCTCGAGAAAGCGTGGTGACCGTAGAAAACTGCGGCGGAGGTCGCGGACAGCAGCAGCAGGTCCGCCCGGCTCCACGGGCCGATTCTTCGAGTCGCCTTGATCAGGAAGACACCCGCGAGGAGCAGCACGCTGGGAATCAGGACGAAGCCGACCCCGGTGGCGAAACGAAAGAACATGTGGGGCGTGACGGGCGTGCTCCACTCGACCTCCCAGGGCCACGGAACCGGTAGGCGCAGGCTGGCCGCGCCCGGCGCGAGCAGCAGCTCGTTCAGGTTCTGGGATTTTTGCCAGAATCCCTCCTTGACGAGAAAAAGAAGCCACTCTGGTGAGTAACCGGTGAGGACCCCCGCGAGGAAAACGGCAGCGCGCCCCGCAATCGGTACAGAGCGCATCCGGCAAGCGACCAGCAGGACCAGTCCGAGCTGCAGACCGGTGTAGAGGCCGTGATTGCGCCCGAAGAACCCGGCGAGCCCGACGAAGGCACCGGCTGCGAAGGCCGTGCGCGGACCGCGCACGAGAAGCAGGTATCCAAACGAAACGGACAGGAGCGAGATCGCAATGTCGTAGCCCTTGTGTCTCGGTACCATCCATAGGAGCAGGAGTGCGACCCAGACCACGGTCCAGCCGGGCTTTCCGAGGGAGTGCCGCAACATCCAGGTCGTTGCGCCTAGCGCGAGGCCGAGCAGGACGCCGATCGATGTCCTCAGACCCGTCAAATCGGGTCTCCCGAGCAGGCTCATCCAGCCAGCCGACCAGTAGTACCGGCCCGGGTCGTAGGACTGGATGTCCGCGATGGGAGTCTGCCCCTGCGGGATCTTCAGCGTGCCGAGAAGGAGGTATCCCTCGTCGCTCAGCGAGTAGCCGACACGAGCAAGACCGGCGTAGGCGGCCACGCAGAGCAGGCCGGTGAGGATCGGTGCGGTTTCGGACCAACGCTCTCTCAGGTGAACTCAGGTAGTCGCGACACGAATGAGGCTCCTGCCCTCCTCCCAACCAACGTGCAGGCCGCGAAGCGGCGAGCTGCCGCACGAAGCATGGACAAAAAAGCCGCGATGCCGTCGATGCGGGTTGTGATACGGCCCGCATCGGCGGCCATGGCACCGGATGGAAGCAGGCGAGGCGACTGGGGTAGACGCGTCCGGCGGGCAGCCCCGGGTGTTTCCCGGTCCGCACTCCGCAGCTTACGTCTCCAGGGTCAACAGCATGTAGGTGCCGCCTGCGGCGAACAGCAGGTTGGCGGCCCACGCGCCCAGCACCGGCGGTAGCTGTCCGTGGTCGCCGAGTCCCTCGAACGTGGTCATCGCCGTCCAGTAGACGATGGCGATCAGCAGGCTCGCGCCGATCCCGTAGAGCGCGCCGCGGCGCCCGACCACGAACGAGAACGGTATCCCAATCAGTGTCATCACGACCGCGACCGCGGGAAAGGCGACCTTGTGGTGGAGCTGCACCTTCAGGCGCGCCACGTCGAAGCCCCGCTTCTCCAACGTGTCGATGTGCCGAGCCAGCTCACCGAACGCAAGAGTGTTGGCAGGCGGCGCTTCCTGCAGGAAGTAGTCGGGCGGCTCGATTTCACGGGTTCTCGATCGATCGAAGTCCCGAAAACGAGGCGCGTTGCCGCTGAGTCCCAATCGCCAGCCCCGCTCGAGGTCGTATGCCTGGTCCTTCCATGTCGCCTGCGACACGAACAGGCGATCCTCGAGCGACCACTTCTCCGGGTCGACCTCGAACACAGATAGCCCGTAGAGCGAGATGCTTCGCGAGCCCCCGCCGACTCCGCTGTGGCCGCCGAGGTCGCGTTCGGAGAGGTAGTCGTAGTTGTAGATGCTGCGGCCGTCGCTGCCGAGGATCCAGCGCTGCTCGACGAGGCTGGAGGACTGCGGAGGCCTTCCCTTGATGATGTTGAAGTGCTGCTGGGCCAGCCGATTCGTTTCGGGCAGCACGTAGTCGCCCATCGCGTAGAGGCCGATGCCGATCAACGTTCCGACCACGATCACCGGCAAGACCGCCCGATAGAGACTCACGCCCCCGGCCTTGATCGCCGTCGCTTCGTTGTTGCGGCTGAGCAGGCCGAACGTGACGAGCGGCGTCACGAGAACGGCCATCGGAATCATCTGGTAGATGATCTGGAAGATGTGGAACGCGTAGTAGCGGATCACGACGATTCCTTTGACCCGGTTCTGCCGGACATCGTCGATCAGGTCCATGAACTCCGCCAGGAAGAAGAGCGAAACGACAGCCGCGAGGACCAGGACGAAGTGGGCCGCATAGAGCCGAACGATGTAGCGATCCAGCAGGCTCGGCGCCGGCAGCGAAATACGGGGGACACGAATCACCACGCGCACATGCCCCTGTTCGGATTGCGCCCGGACCCGTTTGGTCGTGCGCTGAACCCGGGGAATCCAGCTCGTGTAGTGCGAGGCATCGAGGGGGTCGAACGCGGCCTCGCGGTGGTTGAGCACGAGCAACCCGATGCCGACGCCGCCGAGCACGACGTTCGCCGCCCACATCCCGACGATGGGTGGGACGAGCCCGGTATCGCCAGCCTGCTCGCCGAGCCGCAGCAGGACGTAGTAGACGAAGATGATGACGATCGAGATCGCGAAAGCGGAAGAGCGCGCCTCCTTGCGGCTGCCCAGGGAGAGCCCGACGCCGAGCAATCCAAAGACGATGCAAGCCGCTGGTATCGCGAAGCGCTTGTGCCACTCGACCTCGAAACGCGCGACCTCTTCTCCGCTGCCTTTCTCGCTGCGCAGCTCCGCGATCCGGTCTTCCAGCTGCGGGACCGTCATCTCGCGATCGCCGCGCGACAGAGACGTGTCCGGGAAGATCTGCCGAAAGTCGAGCGGGGAGTCGAGCGTCACGAAGCTCTGCTGTCGATAGTTCTGGGGCTCTTCGGTGTCGAAGGCGTGGATGACGCCCTCGCGGAGATGCAGCTCCGCCTGCTTCCGCTCGCGGTTGATGCGCGGCTCGCCGGTGGTGGCGAGGATCACTCGCGGCTTCTTGGGAAGCCGGGTGTCGTGCAGGAAGACGTTGTGCCACTGGCCCGTCTCGGACGACACGTCCTCCACGTAGATCACCATGCTGGGGAGGAGCTTCGTGTCGAAGACGCGCGGGACCACCGCGGAGCGCGCCTTTCCGATCACGACGGCGAACACCTGCTGCCTGAAAGCCTGGTTCGCTTCGGGAAGAGCGACCGTCATTATGTAGAGCGTGACGGCGCCGGAGATCAGGGAGAGCAACAGCACCGGCCGCAGCAGCGGCGCCCCACTCAAGCCGGACGCCCGCATCGCGATGATCTCGCTCTCCGACGCGAGCCGACCGAACGCGACGAGCACGCCCAGCAGAAAGGACATCGGCACGGTCGTCGCGAAGATGCTGGGGAGCAGGTTGAAGAAGATCCGTAGCACCGTCGGAACGTCCGCGCCGCGCGCGACGAGGCTGCTGGTCAGCCGGGAGATCGGGTCCAGCAACAGGACGAAGCTGAACAGCATCATCCCCAGGCCCATGGGCGGAAGGATCTCGGCGATGATGTAGCGGTCCAGAATGGTCGGCCGCAAGCGTTCCAGCAGCTTCACCTCAGGATCCTAGCACTCGGCGTCGGTCGGCTCGGTAACCCTGGAAGCGTCAGCCGGCCTCGATTCGGCCGATTCCGGCAGCGTTGCCTGACGAGTTCTCGGCTATCTCGGCAGCAGGCGACCCGTCCGGTCGGCGGCCAGGGCGAAGCCTTCGAGGACCTCCGCGGCCACTCCGATCTGTCGCGTCACCTCGTTCCAATCGCGCTGTTCGAGAGCCTCGCGGACCCCCGGCAGGGTCTTGACGCCGTAGCCCGTGTAGAAGCCGGGCGCATAGACGTGGTGACGGAACCACGATCGCCGGGGCAGGCCGGCCTCGCGGGTGAGGGTGCGCTCCAGCTGAAGCAGATTGCGATTGAGAGCGGTGCGTGTCGGGATCGAGCTTCCCCTGGCCAGCGCGGCGTCGAGGGCCGCGTCGTACGCCTGGGCGCTCGTCTCCAGCTTCTCGAGAGCGACCTTCAAGGGCGAGAAATCGAAGGGCGGCACCGGGCCCGGTCGCGCCGGAAGCGCGCGTGGCCTGGTCGGGTCTGCCGCGAGGGAGAAGGCGTTCTCCCGAAAGAGCCGGGATATCCGGGCGCCCTCTTCGCTCATGTCTTCGCCGAGCTGGGTCACCTCTTCGACGTAGGTTGCCACGCTGTCGGCGAACGGTGTGAGGCGCAGGGGCACGACATCCGCTTCGGCGAGCCTCAGCGTTGCACGCCCGGCCACTCGTGCGAGCGTGACACCGTACTCGAAGCCGGGATCTCCGAAGCGCGTGTAGTGATCGTACGAGTCGTAGATCGAGTGGTAGGAGCCGCCGACGCTCTCACCGCCGAATCCGAGATTGAGCGTAGCAATCCCGAGGTGTTGGAGAAAGGGGGTGTAGTCGGATCCCGAGCCCAGCGGGGCGATCCGGAGATCGGGCCGGTCGAGCGGCTCCTCGTCGTCGTCCACCAGACGAGCCGCGCGGGCCCGCTGAAAGACCGTGGCTTCGGTTTGAGGGTCGTCCACGGCCCGCGCGACCTGGTTGATGAAGGCTTCGAGCGTGTGGGATCCCCCCATGCGTAGGAAGCCGCGACCGTTGCTGTCGGAGTTGATGTAGGCGACGGCCTTCTCACGCAGCTCGGGGGCGTGGTGCTCGGCCCACTCGGTCGACCCGAGCAGCCCGGGCTCCTCCGCATCCCACGCCGCGTAGACGATCGTGCGCCTGGGTCGCCAGCCCTGCTTGTGGAGCTCTCCGACGGCCCGCGCCTCTTCGAGCAGGGCGACCAACCCGCTCAAGGGATCCCGAGCGCCGAAGACCCAGGCATCGTGATGGTTGCCCCGCACGACCCATTCGTCGGGGTTCTCGCTGCCCGGCAGGCGCGCGATGACGTTGTAGGCAGGCGCCAACGCCCAGTCGAACTCGAGCTTGATACGGACCTGGGCCGGCCCGGGACCGATCCGGTACGTGATGGGCAGTGCGCCCCGCCAGCTCTCCGACGCCACCGGCCCGCGAAGCGCCATCAGCAACGGCAGCGCATCCCCGAAGGAGATCGGGAGCACGGGGAACTTCATCAGCGTCGGGGCATCCTCCCAATCGAGGCGGGGCGCATCCGGCGTGGCGCCGACCTCCGGCGTGAGCGGGTCTCCAGGAAAGAGCGGCATGTCAGCCACGGAGCCTCGTTGCACACCGTGCTCGGGCCGAAACGGTCCTTCGGGGTACGGGACGCCCTGGAAGTAGCCGTCGTCGCGTGGATCCGAGAACAGGATGCAACCCACGGCGCCGTGCTCGAAGGCGACCTTCGGCTTGATACCCCGCCACGAGCCGCCGTAGCGCGCGATCACGATCTTGCCCGAGACGTCGATGCCGAGCTTGTCGAGCTCCTCGTAGTCTGCCGGGATTCCCTGGTTCACGTAGACCAGCTCGGCCGTCACATCGCCGTCCGCCGAGTAGGCGTTGTAGGGCGGAAGGCGGTTCTCCAACACGCCCGAGGTCGCGTCTTCCACAACAGCCGGCTCTTGCAGCTTCGCGGTAAACGAGCCCGGTTCGATCAGCTGGAGGAGCCGCGTCCGGGGAGTGGGGAAGAGCACGTGGTAGGTCTCGAGCGTGGCGTCGTAACCCCAGCTCGAGAACAGGTCCCTGATGAAGATCGCGTTCTCTTCACCCTTCGGCGACCCGACGTGGTGTGGAGCGCTGCTCATCTGCTTCATCCACGCGTCCGGGAGTTGGGTGTTCAAGAGTACCGACGGCGGAGCGAGTTGGACGCGGGTTGCCGAGTTTGGGCCCACGTTCACCACGTTCACCACGTTCATCAGGGCGCTCGTGATCGATCCCAAGACTCCGTCCACCGTCTACATGGGGTACTCGGCTTGTCTTCTGCCGCACTGCCAGCCCGGCAGCGGGGTAAGGAAGAGCGGGGACGGCGGCATCACTTGGGGCTATGCGGGCACTGGCGCGAACATCTACAACCTGGCCATCGATCCGGCCAGCCCGAGCACACTGTACGCGACGGGCAGGCGCCAGTTCGCGCTCCCGGCGGTATACCGCACCACGAACGGCGGTGCTATGTGGAGCCTGATCTCCGATTTCGACCTGGGTCCGATAGCGATAGACGCGGCCGCCGCGAATGTCTTGTACGCCGGGTCGCGCCAGGGCGGAGTCTTCAGGAGCACTGACAGCGGCGCAGGATGGTCTCGTGTCGGGAGCGAACTACCGGCAGGCGAAGTGACGGCCGTGGCAACGGCGCCAACGAATCCGACAACGGTCTACGCCATCGCAGGCGGAAGCCTGTTTGCCGCTGTCGACCCACAGCCGGTGGCGCCGGCCGGTGACTACGACGGGGACGGTCGGGCGGACATGGCCGTCTATCGCCCCGCGACGGCCGAATGGTTCCTCAGGCGGTCCATTGACGCGGGGCTCGTGTACGTGCCCTGGGGCTCAGTGTCCGACCATGACGTGCCGGTGCCCGGGGACTACGACGGCGACGGGCTCACGGACATAGCGGTCTACCGCCCTGGAAGCGGTGAGTGGTTCGTGCGGCGATCGATGGAGGGCGGCACCACGAAGGTCGCGTGGGGCTCGCCCACCCACGGTGACTTGCCGGTGCCGGGCGACTACGACGGGGACGGACGACTCGATATCGCGGTCTACCGGCAGGACTACGGGGAGTGGTTCATCCGCCGCTCCTCTGGCGGCGGCCTCACCTACGTCCCCTGGGGCGCCCCGAGCCTCGGCGACCTGCCAGCCCGGCCGTAGGGGCCGCTCGGCCTGCTGTCCTGCGGCTCGGCCGCTCGACGGAGGGACAGGCGAGCAGCAGGGACTCCTCGGAGAGGCCCACGCGTAGTCAGCTGAAACAGGTGACGACGTCGACCGGGCTCCTCGATCGACGCGAGGGGCAGAAGGTCCGGGTCACGCGCGCGAACGTCCCACTCGCGCCCGGCGGCGCTCTCGACTCCGCGCTCTTCCGGATCGTCACCATCCGGCCCGGCATCTTGACCGACCAGGTGGGCGCGACACTGGTCGAACACGTGGACCTCTAGGAGGGGATCAGAATGCTTTCTGTCAATTGGGACCCGCTCAACCCGAAGAACACCCCGAACTCTCCAGATGACGCGCTCGACGCGTCCCTTCTCACGCAGAACTGGCAAGCGCTAGCGGCGACGTGGAGGAAGAACCATGCCGCGAACGGCACCTTCGACGGCTGGTCTCGGGGTAACGCTCTGGCGCCCGACTACTACACGCTCGAGGGCGCCGGCGCGGCGATCCTTAGAATCGGCGTTGGGCAGACTCCTACGGACCGGAAGATCGGAGACTTCGCCGCCCAAGTGACCGCAGGGGCAGGAGCCGTGGGAGGGCTCAAGCAGAGGATCGTGCCAGCGAGCTCCTGGTCGAAGCTGTCGCCCTATCTGACCGGGCAGCCGATCGTCACGGCCGTCGCCTTCGTCAAGACGAGCTCGGCCGCGGCCGCGCGAGTCGGCCTGAACGACGGCGTCTCCACGCAGTACTCCTCGTACCACTCCGGAGCTGCCAACGCAGGCCCGGACGGGGACGGCTGGGATCCGCTCGTGGCTATCGGCCAGCTCGACGCGGGGGCGACCGAAATCTACGCCGTCGTCGAAGGGAACACGGGAACGGTGTTCCAGGTCGACGGGGTGATGGTGCTGATCGGCCCGGTCTACCCCTTCGGGGGGTACTACATAGAATGCGAGAGCATCGTGCGGCAACTCCGGTGGGTGTGGCAGAGCGACGTCGAGACCGGGGATGACGCCCTCGACGTGCTCCACCCGTTCTATCGGCCGGGGATCACAGTCGACTGCGACACTCGAGCTGTCACGGCTCCGAGCGGTGGGCCTCTGACTGTTCAGCTGGCAAAGAACGGAACCGACGACGTTTACGACACGACCCTTCCCGGGCTGACCGACGGGCAGTCGCCGCCGAGCTCGCAGCTGGCGCCCAACGGCACGTATGCGAACCGATGCTTCGCTCGAGGGGACGACGTCCGACTCGATATCGATGCAGCGAACGGGGCCGCCGGCCTCAACGTCACCCTCGCGGTGAAGGAATACATCCGCCCCTTCGAGGGTTTCCTGGCGCCCGGCGACGTCGACTAGATGCCAGTCACCCGCGTCACGACGGTCAGCATTCTCGTCGACGACGGGAACTGGGTTTCGTTCGGCTCGGGCAGCGTCAACCAGACCCTCGGATCCGGCGACTCCGACGGGCGGAGCCGCGACCAAGTCGGCTCCGTTCCCAAGCGCCTCATCTACAACATGACGCAGCTCGAGCCCGGCGCGGTCGGACGGGTCAAGCACGCCCTCGCGACCTTCCGAATCCGATATACCGGAACTGCACACGGGCTCGAGCTCGTGATGCGCTACAACGGCGTCGACGAGACCGTCCTCAGCGTGGGCAGCCCTCCGGCGTCCTTCACGACGCAGACGACCCAGACCGTTCTTGACGCCCCGAGCTCGACGCCTTGGAAGCGAAAGGTTGCCAACGCCACAGCGTGGGGCCTCGCGGGCGACGGCGGCGGCGGTGACGGCTCGACCCAAGACGTCGCCGACATGCTCATTCAGTACGTGTGGGAGCGGCATCCTGGAGCGACGATTCAAGACGTGATCGGGCCACTCCTCCCGGTCGGGATCACGCTCGGGCAGCTCGTCGGTGCCCAGCTGATGCGCTCGGAGATCCCGGAGCTCGCGGCCACCATCGCACACCTGACCCGCGGGCGCCTGGTCTACGCCGTCGACGAGTACGAGGACCTCTTCCGGCTACTTCGTGAGTGGCGGCGCCCCCCTCACGTGAGTGGCGGCGCCCCCCTCAGGTGTTCGTGGGCCTACCGGATCCCGCGCGGCTTGCCCAAGTAGGTCCCGCTACCGTTCGTAGACTCCGGTCTGCATGTTCGAAATCTTGTACCAGATGATCGGCGACAGGTTGTCGAACCCGAGCTGGGTGAGCGAAATGATAAGGGACGGCGGCGCAGGATTCGCGGCCGCCGTCCCTTTACATCTTGGGGTGCGGAGTGGTTCCCTGCGAGGACTTTAGACCCATCGTGGCGGGGTTCAACACCCCGGCGCTCCATTCATTGCACGGGGACGTGGTGGAATAGGTAGACACAACCGATTCTAAATCGGTCGTCGCTAGCACGGCATTTGTGGGTTCGAATCCCACCGTCCCTACACCAAAGTCGTCCTCCATACCCTTTCTTTCTAGCACCGGAAGTCGTCTGCATGTCAACAAGATGCAGACGTTAGCAAACCCAACAGGCTACGGCTAGTATAAAAGTGGAGCGAGGGATTCTATGAAGGGGAGACGAATGAAGGGGAAACAATCAGACGGAAAGTTGTCTAGGGGAAGACCGAGGAGCCACACAGTGCGCAGACCCCTCGCCGTATTCCTAGCCATCGCCCTCCCCGCCTGCGGCGGGGGCGGGGGCTCGCCGACAACTCCAACGGCAGCCGCGACGCCAGCGCCAACGCCAACACCGCCGGCGGCCGCGGTGTTGACCCTCGGCGTGGAAAGACCGACGACGTGGACTATTACGTCAGAATCAAACTCGATCATCTGCGGCGACATCTCATCCCGCTTCATCATGATCGAGAGCGCCGGACTCGGTGGCGAATTGGTTCGCAGCGACGCCTTCGTACAATGGGCCGACGGAGACATCGAGGGTCGACGGGTAACGGATCAAGGCCTTCGCTTCGCGCCGAACTCACAGACGACGCTCGCCGTCGATCGCTTCGAGTGCGCGATCAAGAGAAACGAACTCCCTGGTCGAGTCATTCTCAAGCTCAGCGTTGTGGATGACCGCGGCAACGAGATCGCGCTCGAGGCTACAGCAGACAACTGGGAGCGCCGCTAGATCCGGACGAAGATCTCGAATGCGCAACACCCAGAGCGCGTAGGACTTGCCGCGTCTCGGGGTCGTCGCTCAAGCGTGGGTTGGATGGTGGCTGACAACGTGGTCGTACCACTTCGCCATTCGCTTCTCGTTGCGACCAAAGCGTAGCCCTGCGTCCGAGAGCTCGGCCTTGACTTCATCCAACTCCAGCAAGCGCTCACGGATGTTGGGCTCCCCCTCCAGGTTCTCCCACAGGTCGCGGTAGGTTGAAGCGATCCGGTTCCAGCGTGCGTGAAGCTCGGAAGCGTCAACGGCGTTGTGCTCGTATCGCGAGATGACGAGGTAGAGGCTGAGCACCGAAGTCACCAGGGCAAGCACCGGCGGGAGCCAGGCGTGCTGAGCCACGATGCTCAGCAGGGCTCCGGAAGAAAAGAGCAACGTCAGATACGTTGCCCACTTCTGCCACTCACGATTCGAACTGGAGAGGTCCGCGAAGCAGTTCGCCCGCATCTCGGCAGAGAGCCAGTTTTCCCAGACGCGCGTTCGCTGCTCTTCGTTGGCCACGGCTAGATTATAGCGCCGTCCGCCGCTAGATCCTCACCACCATCCGGTTCATTCGCCCGCGCCAAATCGAAGGCTTGCTGGAGGAAGTCCCGGCGTACTCGTATAAAGTGCCCGCCTAATGATGGACGAGGAGCCACGCGGCACCCACCGCACCGGCCCTCTTGCGGTATTCCAAACGCCCACACACTGTAATAAATGCGATTTGCCGCCTTGGGGGTCTCCATTTAACCGGAGGAGTCCAGGTTGGCAGTTCTCCACGGGCGGTTCGCTGGAGAGCGCTCCAGGCTCGGCGGGTGCCCGCGCGCCTGCGGCTGCGAGGGCGGCACTGCCCGGGGCCGCTGGGTGGCGATGAGGTCCTGGTAGCGCACCGGGTCGTGGGCGACGGCGAGCTCGAGCACTCGGTAGAACACCATCCCGCGGCTGCGGGAGGTGCGGCGGTTGAAGCGGAACGCGAACTCATTCAGGTAGCTGGCCAGGTGCGCGTCGTTCACCGAGCCCTGGTGGGTACCCAGCAACCACCGCTTGGCTAGCGAGGCGACCCGGTGCACTGCGGGCAGTAGCTCGCCGGGATCCTCCCCGCGGGTTCGGGCGGCCCGCTGGCTGCGCCGGTCGTGGACGTAGCCGAGCTTCTCCAGCCCGCGGTAGCCCTGCCAGCCGTCGGTGACGACCCTCGCGCCCGGCTCGACGTGAGCCGTTACAAAGGCGTGCAACGAGGCGGCCGACGCATCGGTCAGCGGCAGCATCCGGCACCGTCCGAATCCTCTCGGCTCCCGGACCTCCACCGCGATCCCGGTCAAAACCTTCTTGCCTTTGGCCCGGCCGCTGCGCAGCCCCGCCTCCTCACCGCCGATGTAGGTCTCATCTACCTGTACCATCCCGGCCAGCCGGTCCCGGCCCGGGCGCACCAGCACCGACCTCAGCCGATGGAGCATCGCCCACGCGGTCTGGTAGGAGCCGATCTCCAGCGTCCGCTTCAGGCTCAGCGCCGAGATCCCGTCCTTGCCGGTGGCGAACAGCCAGCAGGCGGTGAACCAAACCGTTAGCGGCGTGCGCGTCCGGTCAAAGATCGTGCCCGCTGTCACCGACGTACGGCCGCCGCACCCTGAGCACATGAAGCGACCGTCGCCCAGCCGCCAGCCCCCATCATGGCCGCAGTCCAAGCAGGCGAAGCTGGCGGGCCACCGCAGCCACTCCAGGTAGTCCAGGCAGTCCGCATCGGTCCGGAACCAGGCCTGGAACTCGCCCACGGACCGCGGATAGTGCGTGCCAGCACGAGGCTGATCCACCGGCTCAGTTTACACCGGTTAAATGGATACCCCCGTGCCGCCTTTTCCGCATCGAAGTTACGAAGCGCCTGAACTGAGCGTGGCAGAACGTGGCGGGTAGATGCGTAAGTCGCTGAATCTACGTGGGGAGCCTGTAAAGCATCCAGTAGACCGCAACACCGGTCACGGACACGTATCCCCAAATCGGCAGGGCGAAGCGCGCGACACGTTTGTGGCGTTCGAAGTCGCCCTTGATGGCCAGCCATGCGGCGGTGACGGCCAGCGGTGGGACGAAGATGGCCAGGACCGTGTGGCTGACCAGAATCGTGAAATACACGGTTCGAATCGCGCCGACGCCCGTGAACTTCACGGAGCCGACCTGGAAGTGATAGACGAGGTAGCTGGTCAGGAACGCCGCGGACGTTGCGAGGGCGGCGCCCATCAGCGCCCTGTGCACGTCGCGTTTCCCTGAGCGAATCGCGAGGTAGCCAGCGAGCAGCAGCAAGGCGCTGGTCGCGTTGAGCGCCGCGTTGAGGGCCGGAAGCTGCTCCACGCTCACGGGCAGCTAGTGGCCCGCAACAGGGAGGTCGATGCCAGCGAGACCGCCGAGGCGCCCGGATGGCAGGGAGCCGAGGAGGGAGAATACCGGGAGTATTTGACCGACGAGCGACGCAGCCAGGCGGGATGCATCGACGGTCGTAGCGGTATCGAATCCCCTGTTACAGGCCACTGGCCGAGGCAGGCCTCAGGATCGGTGGGTGGCGACCGGCGGTGTGCGCATCACAGTGCCGCGCGCTCGTCGCAGAGTCTCGCGGAGCTGAGGCCGGAAGAACGTCAGGGCGAAGGCCCCCACCACCATGTACGGAGCCGCGAGCATCACGAGGATGGCCCGATTGAAGGACGCGCTCATCGCGCGGCCCTCCTCGGAGCCGGTCAGGGCCGTCGCGCACATCGAGCACTGGGCGGAGGCCTGATCGGCCGCGCCCACGAGGGCCAGCGCGAAGACGATCAGCAACAGCGACCGCAGCCTCATTAGGGGCCCGAGCGCTGCAGGACGTTGACCGTTTCAGGCACGAGAAACACGAACAGGATCAACGAGGTGACCAGCAGCCCCCCCCCGACGATGTACCAGAGGGCGTGGCTCTCGAACTTCAGGTGCATGAAGTTCCCGGCGATCATCACGGCCTTGACCATCATGAAGGCGAGCAGGAACAGCACCAGGAACCAGCGGGGCATGTTGAAACTCTCGGCCATCAGCATCGCGACCGTGATCACGAGCAGGATGGCCCAGGTCACCACGTAGATCCGGTAGGGGCTCTGCGTCTTTGCGGTCTCGCTCATCGCTCCCTCCGCTAGAGGAGATAGAACAGCGTGAAGATGAAGACCCACACGAGGTCCACGAAGTGCCAGTAGAGGCCGGCCATCTCGACGCCCTGGGCGGGCGTCTTGCCCATCGCGGTGCGAATGGCCGTGATCGTCAGAATGATCAGGCCCGACAGGACGTGCGAGCCGTGGAACCCGGTGAGGACGAAGAACGACGCGCCGAACTGGGCCGGGACGCCGATCGCCGCCAGCTCGCTGCCCGGGAGCGCGCCGTTCAGCCTGGCGCCCTGGTGGAAGATGTGGGTCCACTCGTAGGCCTGACAGCCCAGGAAGGCGGCTCCGAACGCGATGGTGACGATCAGGAAACGCAGCGCGTTCTTGCGGTCTCCCATGTTCGCAGCGCCGACGGCCGAGCCCATCGCCGCGCTCGAGGTGATCAGAATGAACGTCATCAGGGCAATGAACGGGATCGAGAAAACCTCGGATTGCTTCGGCCACGCGGTCGCGTTGGACATGCGGAGAAACGCGTACCCGCACAGCAGTCCGCTGAACAGGAGCCCGTCGGTGACGATGAAGATCCACATCATCGTTTTCTGCCACGTCGTCCCGAACGGGGATACGCCGCCGCCCCAGTGGGCCTCCATGGTCGTGGCGCTCGAGCCGTGCTGCATCAATACCTCCCCGAGTCGATCAGGACGCTAGATCCAGAACAAGACGCACAACAGGTAGACCCAAAGGCCCGCCAGGTAGTGCCAATACGTTGCGAAGAGTCGCAGTCCGTCGCGACCCGGCGTGAGGCCCATGCGGCGCAGCTTCCACGCCACGACGCAGAACCAGATCAGGCCCGGCACGACGTGGAAGATGTGGACACCCGTCAGGACGTAGAAGAAGGAGTTGTGAGGGTTCGACGCGAGGAAGTAGCCGCGCGCCGCCAGGTCCCGCCAAACGAACAGCTGACTGGCCACGAAGAGCACGCCGAGGGCGCCCGTAGCGGCGAACCAGCGGCCCGTGGCCGCGAGCTCCCAGCCTCGCAGGCGGCGCCTCGCGATCTCCAGGGTGACGCTGCTGATCGCCAGGAGACCGGTGTTGAGCCACAGGGCCGACGGCAGCGGCAGGGTGCGCCAGTCGGACGCAGCGCGCCGCACGAGGTAGGCGCTCGTGAGCCCGATGAAGAACATCGTGACTGTGCCGAGAAAGAGCCATAGTCCAAAACGTGCGGGGTCCGCGAGAATATTGCGGTCTCCGGAGCCGCCGCCATCGCCGCGGGGCTGATCTGCAATATCGCTGCCGCCCGGAACTCCGCCCTCGGCGGTCACCGCCTCGACGCGTTCCAGGACCTCGGTGCTCATCGTTTGGAGCCGCTACCCCTCGGCCAGCTGGCCGATCTTGGCCGGGTCTGTCTGAGACACGTAGTCCTTTTCCGCGCCCGGTGCGCTGTAGTCGAAGGGCCAGCGGTGGACTTCGGGAATCTCGCCGGGCCAGTTGCCGTGCGGCGGCGGGTTCGGGGTCGTCCAGTCGAGGCCGGCTGCGTTCCAGGGGTTCTCGCCGGACTTCTTGCCCTTGAAGGCGCTCCAGAAGAAGTTGATGAAGAACAGGATCTGAGTCGTCCCGAGAATCAGCGCCGAGACGGTGATCGCCTGGTTGAGCGGCTGCATGCTCTTCAGGAAGTCGTACTGGTAGGGGTCGTAGATGCGCCTCATGTGCCCGGCGATGCCGATGTAGTGCATCGGAAAGAACGTGCCGTAGTAGGCCAGGAAGGTGAACCAGAAGTGGATCTTGCCGAGCGTGGGGTTCATCAGCCGGCCGAACATCTTCGGGAACCAGAACGTCGTCGCGCCGAAGACTCCGAACAGCGCCGCCCCCGCCATGATCAGGTGGAAATGGGCGACGACGAAGTACGTGTCGTGCAGCGGAATGTCGACGGCCGCCTGCCCCAGCCAGATGCCCGACAGGCCGCCGCTGATGAAGAGCGACACGACCGCCAGCGCCCAGAGCATCGGCACCTCGAACTTGATGCGGGCCTTCCAGAGCGTCGCCAGCCAGTTGAAGACCTTCACGGCCGAGGGGACGGCAATCAGCATCGTGCCGACGGCGAAGGCCATCGCGAGGTAGGGGCTCATCCCGCTGATGAACATGTGATGGCCCCAGACCACGAAGCTGAGGAGCGAGATCGCAACCATCGCACCGACCATCGCCTTGTAGCCGAAGATGGGCTTGCGGGCGAAGGTGCTGATCAGATCGGAGGTGAAACCCAGCGCGGGCAGCATCAGGATGTACACCTCGGGGTGACCGAGGAACCAGAAGAGGTGCTGCCACAGCAGGGGCGAGCCGCCGCTGTTGAGTGAGGCCCCGTCAGGGCCCATCAGGGGAACGTTGGTGAGCACGAGGCCCGCCGGCAGGTAGAAGCTCGTGCCGAGATGACGGTCGAATACGAGCAGCAGGCAGGCCCCGATGAGCGCGGGGAAAGCCAGCAGGCCGAGGACGGCCACGAGGAACATCGACCACATCGTGAGGGGCATCCTCATCAGCGACAGCCCCTTGGTCCGCATGTTGAGAATCGTCGTGACGAAGTTCAGGCCGCCCATCGTGAAGGAGGCGATGAAGAACGTCATGCCGGCGATCCAGAGCGTCTGTCCCATGCCGGATCCGGGCACCGCGTTCTCGAGGGCCGAAAGGGGCGGGTAGGAGGTCCAGCCCGCGGCGGCCGCGCCCGCCTCGACGAAGAACGAGGACAAGATGACGATGCAGCCCACGAAGAAGGTCCAGAACGAGAGGCCGTTCAGGAAGGGGAAGGCCATGTCCCGGGCACCCGTCTGGAGCGGAATCAGGAGGTTTCCAAAGCCGCTCACGGGCGCCGTCGAGAGCACGAAGAACACCATGATCGTCCCGTGCATCGTGAAGAGCATCGCGTAGAACTCGGGGCTCATCACGCCGCTGGCGAAGCCGGTCGGGAGCACCCCCTCGAGCGCCGAGAAGTCAGCCTCGGGCCATGCGATCTGGAGGCGGATCAGCATCGCGAGTGCCCCGGCGATCACGGCCATCAGCATGGCGGTGATGTAATACTGGATGCCGATGACCTTGTGGTCCTTGCTGAAGACGTACTTCCAGATGAAAGCCTGCGGCGCGTGGTCGTGCGTCTCGTGCGCCGCCTCGCTCGTCGCCGCTTGTGGCTCGGCCATTGAACTCACCTCCTAAAGCCCGATGCTCGCGGCGAAATCGCCTTCTTCGACGACGTAAACGAAGCCGCGCATCCTGTAGTGACCGAGCCCGCAGTGCTCGGCGCAGGCGATCTCAAAGTCGCCCGCCTGCTTCGGAACGAACCATGTCTCGATCGTGAGACCCGGCATGGTGTCCTGCTTGACCCGGAAGTGGGGCAGGAAGAAGCTGTGGATGACGTCGGTCGAGCGGAGCCGGACCCTGATGGGTCGATCTTTGACGAGATAGAGCTCGTTGACCGAGAGGATGTCGTCGGCGCCGGCCGGGTCGCTCCGATCGACACCGATGTAGTTCTCATCATCGACGTCGATGAGGTTGACGTCGGTTGGGCCGAACTCTCCGTCGGCCCCCGGGTAGCGAATCACCCAGCGGAACTGCTGCCCGGTCACCTCGACGACCATAGCGTCGTCGGGCGCGTCGGACCGAACTTCGGCCCAGAGCGACAGCGCATTGAAGACGAAGATCGTCATGATGACGGCTGTCGCCGCGGTCCAGGCCCACTCCAACCTGTGGTTGTCGTGCCAGTAAGCGGCCTCGGCGCCCTCCTGGTCCCGGTAGCGCCAGGAGAACCAGGCGAGCAGCAGGTTGGTCGCGATGAAGACGACGCCGGTTACGAGGAGGGAGATCCAGAGCGCGGAATCGATCGCGCCGCGGTCGGAGACGAGCGGCGGCAGCCAGTCGTCCATGAAGAAGTAGGTCGCGATCACTACCAGGAAGACGGTGGCGAGCGCGAACATCAGGGGCTGGAGTCCCTTCATCGACTGAGCTCCTGTTGCGAGAGACGGTCCCGGCGTGTCCCGACGGCGGCTGCCGTGCGGGTCGAGATCGCTGCGGCGGGGATCCTTTGGAGTGGCTGCAAGGGGCGTGCGCGACGGCGAACACTATCGCAGCGATCGAGGCGTCGTCAAGACCGCAAGTGGCTGTGTACCGCGCCCGGTTTCTTGGACACCAGTTTGACGATCTCGGGTTCGTTTGGCAGACGATCCCGAAAACGACGCACGAGGATGCCCCAGGATCGACGCGGCGGGGTGAGTCCATACCTGGGGTAGCCCCTCTTTGATGACCTCGAGGTTCACGCGGCCTTTCCCTGGCCGTGCTGGTCGCGGGCCTCGCGCGGGGTGAGGAATCCCAGCTTCTCGACGCGCCACTGCTGGTTGTAGCGCTTGACGAAGGCAGCCACGGCCTGGCGCACCTCCTCGAGGGTGTGGAAGACGCGGCCATGAATGATCTGTTCCTTGAGAGTCCGGATGAAACGCTCGGCCACTCCGTTGGTCTGCGGCTGTTCGACGAAGGCGAAGCTGGGCGTGATGCCCCAGAAACGCAGCTGGTTGAGGAAGTGGTCCGAGAGGTACTGCGTCCCGTGGTCCATGCGCAGCTCGAGGCCACGAGCCACACCCGCCTCGACCGAGCCGAAGAGCTGCGTCAGCCCCATGGCGATGGGCTGGAGGGCCTCGTAGCGCGTCCCCTTCTTGCACACGTGGTAGCCGACGCACTCGCTGTTGAAGTGCTCGACGCCGACGAAGATCCAGCCCCAGCCGTCCTTTGCCGTGAAAACTCTCGCCCCGTCCGTCCCCCACATCAGGTTGGGCGCATCGGTTGTGATCGTCCCCTCGTGGAGCAGCCCCTCGCCCTGGCGTACCCGACGCGGCGACAGCAGGTGGTGCTCACGCATGATCCGCAGCACCCGCTTGCGCGACACGCGCACCTGGCGCAGCACCTTGAGCCGCGCCCAGACCTTGCGATGTCCTTCTCCTACGAACGGCGAGGCCGCCAGGTCCTCTCGGATCAGCCGCAACAGCTCCTCGTCAGACACCTTGGGCTTGGGACCACGTCGGCCAGCGCAGACCATCTCGGGAGCCGCCTCGCCGAGCTGGGAGTAGTAGCTCGAGCGGGCCAGCTTCCACACCCGGCACACCCGCTCCACCCCGTAGGCCCGGCCTGTCGCAGGGGAGATCGCCGCACTCATCGCCGCGACCTCCCGAAGGCCAAAGGGCGGGCCGCCCCGATCTTCTTCCGCAACAGCTCGTTCTCCATGCTGAGCTCGCCCACCCGCTTGACCGCCGCGTCCAGCTCCACCTTCAGCGGGTCGCCATTACGCTCCCGCAGCGACTCGTCGATCCCGGCCATGGCTTGATCACGCCAGCGCTGCAGCCGGTGCATCTCCACGGACAGCTCACGAGACAGCGCTTCGAGTGACTCCCCGCGCAGCAGCCGCAGTGCGACCTCCCGCTTGCGCGCCACGCTCGAACGCTGCCCGGGACCCAAGGCGCCCACCACCGCGCCGCCGGTGGGCGAAACTCCGGTCGCCCTCCGGAGTTTCGTGTCCAAGAAAACCGGGTCCGCTTTAACCGCAAGTGGCTGTCGGCGGGACAATTGCACGGGAACCGCCAGATCAGGTCCGGTCCAGCAGCAGAAGGCTGAACAGGCCCACTATGTAGAGCATCGAGGAGAGGAAGAGCAGTCGAGCGGCGGGTCGGTCGCGCTTCACCGCTACGTTCACGGAGACGGCGGTAAAGCCACTTCCAAGAACGAGCGCGCCCGTCAAGTACCCAGGACCGGCCATGCCGGCGGCGGTGGGCGCCAGCGATACGAGCAGCAGCGCGATGCTGTTTGCAACGGCCTGTCTCCCCGTGGTTCGCCCGGTCGGATCGATGACCGGCAGCATGGGCAGTTCGCCCCGGGCGTAGTCGTCCCGGTACAGAAACGCGATCGCCAGGAAGTGGGGGATCTGCCACAGAAACAGAATCGCGAAGAGCACGAAAGCGCCGGGCCCGACAGAGTTCGTGGCGGCGGCCCAACCGATCACCGGTGGCAGCGCTCCCGGGAAGGCACCGACGAGCGTGGAAAGCGAGGTGCGGGGCTTGAGCGGCGTGTATATGAAGAGGTAGCTCGCCCAGGTCAGGATTGCGACGCCCGCCGCGGCCGGTTGAGACCAGAAAGCAAGAACGGCGATGCCGAGCGCGGTGAGCAAGGTCCCGAGGCGCAGCGCGTCGACGCTTCGCATCCGACCCGCCGGCAGGGGCCTGCCGCGCGTCCGTTCCATCAGAGCGTCGAGGTCCTGCTCGAGGAGCATGTTGAGCGCGCTCGCTCCGGACGCGACGAGTGCCGTGCCCAGTAGGGCCGCAGCGAGCGGCGGAGCGAGCAGCGGGGAACTCGTCGCCATAGCGTAGCCGACCAATGTCGTGAACGTGACCGTGAGCGTGATCCGCGGCTTGGTGAGCTCGACCAGGTCGCGGGCGGACGCGCGTCCGGCCAGCGCGGCGGGAGCGCTCACGGAGCCGCCGCCGCGGGTGGAGCCAGCAGCCGCATGCTGCGCAGCGTCAGCAGCCAGCAGAGCCCGAGGATGGCCGCGCCCGTCGCCACGTGGATCGTGGTCGGCGTGACCGCCTTGTTCGTGAGCACCGCCGCTCCGCCGAGGCCGATCTGGATCAGCACCAGGGATGAGACAAACGCGCCGAGGCGGCGAAATCGCTTGTCCGCCGTGGCGTGCGCTCGAATGGCCAGCCGCGCGGTGAGGCCCAGGACGATCAGCGCGCCGATCCGATGGGCGAAGTGGACGGCCACTCCGTCCGCCTCGAACGGAGGAATCAGGCCGCCGAAAGCCAGCGGGAAGTCGGGAATGGCCAGGCCCGCGCCCGTGTGGCGCATCAGGGCCCCGAGCAGGAGCTGCAGGTACACGGCGATCGTCGCGGCGATCGCGGCGCCGCGCAGGCCCCTCGCGTCCACTTTCGGCTCCGCGCTGCCCCATTCCCGCGACGTTGCATAAGTCAAGGCGATCACGATGCAGAAAAACGTCTGCGCAAGACAGGCGTGGGCGACGGAAACCGGTGTCGGAAGCAGGTAGATGACGGTGAGCCCGCCCAGCAACCCCTGGACGACGACCGCAGCCAGGGCCACCCATCCGAGACGCCGGACCCAGGAACGCGGCTCGGCTCGAGCCGTCCAGATCGCGAGCGCCAGCGTCAGCAGGCCGACGAAAGTCGCGATCATGCGATGCCCGTGCTCGTAGAAGATCCCGCCGACCATCGGCGGCATCAACATCCCGTACGAGAGCGGCCAGTCGGGCACCGCCAGACCCGAGCCCGTACTGGTGACGAGTCCGCCAGCGAAGATGAGCGCCAGCGTGGCGAGGCCCGTCGCCACGCTGTACAGGTAGCGCCCTTTGTGGTGAGAAACGAAAAGGGCGCCGCCTGAGGCGGCGCCCTCGTGTGTGGTCAAGGTGATGAGCTAGCCCGCGTCGCCGGCACTCTCCTCGGCTGGAGCGTCCTCGGCGGCCGCCTCGCCGAACGTGAGATCGACTGTGGCACTCTCGCCGTCGGCCACGGTGACCATGCCCAAAGCGCTGCCGAGCGTCGGGTGAAGCGCCTCGATCTCGTACTCGCCCGCGGGCAGGTTCTTCAGCTCGAAGGCCCCGTCGTCGCCCGTGACAGCGAAGAAGGGATGGCTGGAGACCATGACGTAGGCCCGCATCCAGGGATGCACGTCGCAACCCACGGGTATCATCAGCTCGGGCTTGTCGAAGGTCTTGCTCGTCTCCATGCCCTGGCGCGGCTGTCCGACGTTGAACTCGTCGTTGGCCTTCGGCCGGGGATGGATGTTGTGGAGCGTGTCGTCGCTGTTGCGAATCGTCAGCGTCTGGCCCGGCATGACGCCCAGCAGGCGAGGTGCGTAGGTGCAGCCGGTCTGATCCAGCAGAGCCGCGTCGGCAGGTGCAGGGAAGCTACCCGCAACGCCCTTGACGTGTACGAAGACGTCCTTCAGCGCTCCGTCAGCAGAGACGGTCGCCGCCGCGCGGCTCAGGCCGTCCGGATGCATCTCGTTGCACTTGGGATCTGCAGTCAGCCTCACCTCTGCCGCTTCTGGCGCCGCGCCGTTGAAAGAGACCTTTCCGGTGACGCTGGAGCTACCGGTCTTTCCGGCGGCTGCGGCCGGCTTCGCCGCTGGAGCTGCGGCCGGCTCGCTGCCACCGCCGCCACCGCATGCGGCCAGGGGCAACGCCGCGGCGAGAAGCCACACCTTCGCTTTTCGAATTACCATCAAATACCACTCCTCAGTGTAGGACCAGAATCGTAAGGGATCGGAAGAAGAATGCGCTCGGCCGCCGTGCGGGGCCTAGCTGCCCGACGAGCACCGGCACATCTGTACGGGCTAAGTGTAGCCGCGACCCCGGGGATTGTTCAAGGTTTTCTCCCGGAGCGAGAGTCGCGGGAAGACCGGCGCGGACGACTCGAAACGCTGGGGTCGGCCATGTCGATCGCCTCGATGCTGCGATCGCGCAGTCCGACGAACAGCCGGCCTCCCACGGCTATCGGTGCTGCGGCGAGCTCGGCGCTCGCGGCGTGCTGACCGATGCTGTTGCCGTCCGACGCGGTGAACGAATAGAGGCTCCCATCCCCCGAGGCGATGACCAGGGCGGCGCCCAATTCGACCGGCGCCGCGAAGGGACGCGTGCGGAATCCCGCCCGCCAGATGAGGTGGCCGTTGCCACGACCGAGGGCGTAGAGGACGTTCTCGTGGGAGCTGAACACCACGGTCTTCTCGAGCAGAAGCGGGCGTTCCCTGACGTCGGCGCCGAGCTTCCACCGCCACAGCTCGCGGCCGTCCTTGCGGGCGAGCGCGACGAAACCCCGCTCGAGAGTGCCCACGTAGACTCGCTCATCGTCGAGGGCAGGGGGCGCCGCGAGCGGCCGAGCGAACTGCCGCGTCCACAGCGTTTCGCCGGTCCGCGAGCTGAGGCAACGCAAGGCGCCGTCGGCCTCTGCGACTACGGTCACCCCGCCGTCGGACACGGGCGGCGTGATCGCCGGCGACGCGCTGCCACCGGACCACAGCCGCCTGCCCGAGAGCAGGTCGATTGCCACGAGACCGTGGCCCGCCACCAGAGCGAAACCGCCGTGCAGCACCGGCGGCAGCTCTCCAGGGATCGTCTGGACGCGCCAGCGCTCCTCACCGTTGACCGAATCGAGGCGCCACAACGTGCCGTCGGCGTTGCGCACCAGAACCGCCTGCTCGGTGGCAACTACGGAGCCGGACACGTCCTCTGCCGACCACACGAGGGCCCCACTCGCCGTGTCGATGGCACGGACGCCTCCGTCGCGGAGCGCAACGAAGAGCCGGGCGCCGTCCGTTGCGAGCGGGGGGCGCAGCGGGCCGGGAAGCTGGAGCTTCCAGGCATGAACTCCGGGGAACAGGCGCGGAGCGGGCGGGGGTTGACTGCTGCAACCGAGGGCGATGATCAACGCGACCGCGGCTGAAACCTTGAGCAAGGCGCCGGACTATATCACCGGGGGCATCGCGGACCGGGGGGTATAATCCCGCCCCTCGCATGCCACGCGACAGCGTCGCGATACTCGACTTCGGCTCCCAATACACTCAACTGATAGCGCGACGCTTCAGGGAGCTGGGCGTCTACTCAGAGATCCTGCCGCCCCGCACCCGGGCGAGTGCGCTGAAAAAGCGCGGCGCACGGGGCGTGGTGCTGTCGGGAGGCCCGCAGAGCGTCTACGCTCGTGGCGCCGCCCGCTGCGACAAGCGCGTCTACGAGCTGGGCTTGCCGGTTCTGGGAGTCTGCTACGGCATGCAGCTGATGGCCTACCAGCTCGGTGGGGAAGTGGAGCGCTCCGGCTCTCAGGAGTTCGGGCACGCCGAGCTTCGAATTCGCCGAGGCTCGCGGCTGCTGCGCAGCCTGCGCTCTCCGACGCGGGTCTGGATGAGCCACGGCGACTCGATCCTGAAGCCGCCCGACGGCTTCGACATTATGGGCGCAACCGAAAACACAGCGGTGGCCGCAATCGAGAACCGCCCGAAGAAGCTTTTCGGCATCCAGTTCCATCCCGAGGTGCGTCATACGCGACAGGGGATGGCGCTGCTGACGAACTTCCTGGATGCGTGTGGATGTCGCAGAGATTGGACCGCGGGGTCGTTCGTGGACGAGGTCGTCACAGAGATCCGGGAGCGGGTCGGAGATGAGCGCGTGATCTGCGCGCTGTCCGGCGGCGTCGACTCCGCTGTGACGGCTCTGCTCGTCCATCGCGCCGTCGGAGACCAGCTGACCGCAGTGTTCGTGGACAATGGGCTCCTGCGCAAGGACGAAGCGGCCCAGGTCCGGGAGCGCTTCGCGGCGCGCCTCCAGATCGACGTGGTGTTCGTCAGCGCCGCTGGCCGCTTCCTGTCCAGCTTGCGCGGCGTCTCCGATCCGGAGCGCAAGCGCAAGATCATCGGAAGGGAGTTCATCGAGGTCTTCAAGAGCGCCGCCAAGAAGCTGCGCGGGGCGAAGTTTCTGGCCCAGGGAACGCTCTATCCGGACGTGATCGAGTCCGTGGCCATCGGCGGCCCTTCAGCGGTGATCAAGAGTCACCACAACGTGGGGGGCCTGCCAAAATCACTCAAGTTCAAGCTGGTCGAGCCGCTTCGCAACCTCTTCAAGGACGAGGTCCGGCGCGTCGGCGGCGCGCTCGGCCTCGACGACGAGTTCATCCATCGTCAGCCGTTCCCCGGACCCGGGCTCGCCGTGCGTTGCCTCGGACCCGTGACGCGCGCCCGGCTGGATATCCTGAGAGAAGCCGATACCATCGTCGTGGAGGAGATCAAGGCCGCCGGCTTTTATCGAAAGGTGTGGCAATCTTTCGCGGTGTTGCTTCCGATTCGATCGGTGGGGGTGATGGGAGACGAGCGCACTTATCAGTCGACGCTCGCGCTGCGGGCCGTCGAGTCGTCGGACGGAATGACGGCAGATTGGGTACATCTTCCTCACGAGTTGCTGGCGCGCATTTCGAATCGGATCGTGAACGAGGTGCGTGGCGTGAATCGCGTCGTCTACGACATCACCAGCAAACCGCCATCGACAATCGAGTGGGAGTGACTGCTTGAACGACTTCGTACACCTGCACCTTCACACCGAGTACAGCCTTCTCGACGGCGCTTGCCACGTTCCCGAACTGGTCACCCAGGCGGAGAAGCTCGGGATGCGCGCGATGGCGCTGACCGATCACGGAAACATGTTCGGGGCCGTCACTTTTCACGACCAATGCAGAAGCGCAGGCGTCAAGCCGATCCTGGGCTGCGAGATCTACGTCGCGCCGGGCAGCCGCTACGAAAAGAAGGGCTCGGGGATCCAGGACGTCTACCACCACATGACGTTGTTGGCGACGGACGACGAGGGCTATCACAACCTCGTGGAGCTCGTCTCTCTGGGCTACACGGAGGGCTTCTACCATCGGCCGCGTATCGACAAGGAGTCGCTTCAGAAGCACAGTCGAGGCCTCGTCGGCCTGTCTGGATGCCTCAAGGGGGATGTGGCTACGCGTCTGCTCAGGCGTGGAGACGCCGCCGCCCTCGAGGCCGTCGGTCAGTACTCGGAAGTCTTCGGGCCCGACCGCTTCTATCTCGAGATGATGGACCACGGCATTCCCGAGCAGCGTCAGGTGAACGAAGGACTCCTGCGGCTGCGCGACAAGACGGGGCTTCCGATCGTGGCGACGAACGATACCCACTACCTGCACAAGGACGACCACCAGGCGCACGACGTGCTGCTCGCGATCGGATCTGGAAAGAAGGTCCAGGACGAGAATCGCATCCGCTACTCCGCGGACGAGTTCTATTTGAAGAGCGCTGCGGAGATGGCCCGCGTTTTCCCCGACCACCCGGAGGCGCTCGCCAACACCGTCAAGATCGCCGAGATGACCGACTTCGAGCTAGGCACCACCGGATCGCTCCCCGCGTTCGACGTCCCTGACGGGCAGACGGTCGACAGCTACTTTGAAGAGATCAGTCGAAAGGGCTTCGCGGACCGCGGGAAGGAGCTCGCCACCCTCCGCGACAAGGGCGCCCTCCGCCACTCGATTTCGCTGTATGAGGAGCGCCTCAACAAGGAGATTGCCGCCATTCAGCGAGTCGGCTTCGCCGGCTACTTCCTGATCGTCTGGGACTTCATCCGCTACGCCCGGGAACAGGCCATCCCCGTCGGGCCTGGCCGCGGCTCTGCCGCCGGTAGCCTCGTGGCGTACTCGATGCGGATCACCGACATCGACCCGATCGAGTACGGCCTCATCTTCGAGCGATTCCTGAACGAAGAACGTGTGAGCCCGCCCGACGTCGATATCGATTTCTGCGAGAACCGCCGCGGCGAGGTGATCGACTACGTCACCCGCAAGTATGGGCGCGAGAACGTCGCGCAGATCATCACCTTCGGGACGATGAAAGCGAAGGCCGTGATTCGAGACGTCGGCCGGGTGCTGGACATGAGCTACGCAGAGGTCGACCGGATCGCGAAGATGATCCCGTTCGACCTCCAGATGACGCTCGAGAAGGCGCTCGCCGAGTCGCCTCCCCTCAGAGACACGTACGAGAAGGACCGAGACGTCAAGGAGCTCATCGACATCTCGCGACGCCTCGAGGGGACCCAGCGCCACGCGTCGACCCACGCTGCTGGAGTCGTGATCGCACCCGAGCCACTCACCCGTTTCGTACCGCTCTTCAAGGGCAGCAACGGCGACATCACGACCCAATTCGACATGAAGGGCGTCGAGCGGATTGGCCTCCTGAAAATGGACTTTCTCGGGCTGCGCACGCTCACGCTGATCGACAACTGCGTGCGGATGGTCGGCGCGTCCGGAGGAGACCAGTTTCGAATCGACGCGATCCCCACCGACGACGCCAGGACCTACGAGCTGTTCGCGGCCGGAAAGACTGGCGGCCTGTTTCAGTTCGAGTCGGACGGCATGCGCGACATTCTGCGGCGCTTCAAGCCCGACCGACTCGAGCACCTCACAGCGCTCAACGCCTTGTACCGACCCGGCCCAATGCAGATGATCGAGGACTTCATCCGGCGTCGGCACGGCAAGACCGCGGTGACCTACGAGTTGCCGGAGCTCGAGCCGATCCTGTCGGAGACCTACGGCGTGATGGTCTACCAGGAGCAGGTCATGCAAATCGCCTCCACGCTGGCTGGCTTCACGCTCGGGCAGGCCGACATCCTGCGCAAGGCGATGGGCAAGAAGAACGCCGATGTGATGGGCACCCAGAAGGAGAAGTTCCTGGAAGGTGGCAAACAGCGCGGCGTGCCGGCCAGAAAGGCCAAGCGGATCTGGGACCTGATGGAGCAGTTCGCCGGCTACGGCTTCAACAAATCGCACTCCGCGGCATACGCGCTGCTCGCGTACCAGACGGGCTACCTGAAGGCGAACTACCCGCTCTACTTCATGGCGGCCCTGCTGACGTCCGAGCGACACAACACGGACCGCATGGTCGGCCACATCGGGGAGTGCCGCGAGCTGGGGATCGAGGTCAAGCCCCCAGATGTGAACCAGTCTGACTCGTACTTCACCGTCGTCGACGGGCAGATCCGCTTCGGTATGGCCGCTATCAAGAACGTCGGTGAAGGGGCCGTCGAGGCGATCGTGGCGGCCCGCGCCGACGGTCCCTTCACCTCGCTCGACGACTTCTGCGAGCGCGTCAATCTGCACAGCGTGAACAAGCGGGTCATGGAGAGCTTGATCAAGAGCGGCTCGTTCGATTCGCTCGATCTTCGCCGCGCCGCCTTGACGGCGGTCCTCGATCGCGCAATGGAGTCGGGGCAGAGTCGCCAGCGCGATCGCGAACAGGGACAGGCGTCGCTCTTCGGAGGAATGAGCGACCACTCGCAGCCCCCGCCGCAACTGACCGTCCCCGACGTCGCGGAGTGGTCGGAATCCGAGCGGCTCGGGTTCGAGAAGGAGTCGCTCGGTTTCTTCATCACCGGGCACCCGCTCGAGCGCTTCGCGGGGGAGCTTCGGCAGTGGGCGACGCATACGACGGCCGGCCTCGCGAAGCTCGCCGAGGGCGGGGACGTCAGCGTCGGGGGCATCATTGGCGGCTTGCGACTCATCAAAACCCGAAAAGGCAGTCGGATGGCCTCATTCGTGCTCGAGGATCTCGAAGGCAGCGTCGAGGCGCTGGTCTTTCCGAAGACGTACGAGCAGCTCGCCGGGCGCCTCGTCGAGGAGCAGGTCGTGCTGGTCAAGGGCCGCGCCGAACGGCTCGACGACGGACGCTCCCGCGTGCTCATATCCGAGGTGCTTCCGCTGGACGAAGCCAAGCGCGCCGGAGCCCGCCACGTGACGATTCGCGTTCCCATTCCCAAGTGGTCGACCGGGCAGGCTTCCCGACTCGCTGCGATCTGTGAGGGGCACAGCGGCGACTGCTCCCTGACCGTCGAGTTGGTCCAGCCGGGCACCTATCGGGCACGTATCGCTTCGCGGTACCGCGTGCAGCCGGAGAAGGGCTTCGCCGCGGAGATAGAGGAGCTGCTCGGGCCAGGCGCTCTGGTGCTGTCCCGACACGCCGCAGCCGCGAGCCCAGGTCAAACCGATGGCTGATACCGACTTCGAGAAGCCCCTACGCGAGCTGGAGGGACGCATCGAGGCGCTGGGCGCCTACCGCGGCGACCCCGAACGGGAGAAGCAGCGTGAGCAGCTTCTTCACGAGCTGGGCGTGCGACGCCAGGAGATCTACTCGAGCCTGACGCCGTGGCAGAAGACCCAGGTCGCGAGGCACCCGAACCGCCCCTACCTGCTCGACTACATCGGCGCCCTGTTTACGGACTTCACGGAGCTGGCCGGTGACCGGCGCTTCGCCGACGACCCTGCCCTCGTGGCGGGCTTTGCCTGCTACAAGGAGAAGCCGGTCGCCGTCCTGGGCCACCAGAAGGGCCGCGACACGAAGCAGAAGATCCGGCGCAACTTCGGAATGCCCAACCCGGAGGGCTACCGGAAAGCGCTGCGGGTGATGCGGCTGGCGGAGAAGTTCGGGCGGCCGATTCTGACGTTCGTGGACACTCCGGGAGCCTATCCGGGCCTCGAAGCCGAGGAGCGGGGCCAGGCTGAGGGGATCGCCTACAACCTGCGGGAGATGGCACGGCTGAAGACGCCGATCATCGTCAACGTGACCGGCGAGGGCGGCAGCGGCGGCGCCCTGGCGATTGCCGTGGGCGATCGTGTCAACATGCTCGAGCACTCGATCTACTCCGTCATCTCGCCGGAAGGATGTGCGTCCATCCTCTGGCGTGATGCTGGCCGAGCCGAGCGAGCGGCGACGGCTATGAAGATCACGGCCACCGACCTGCTCGAATTCGGGGTGATAGACGAAATCGTGAAGGAGCCTCCAGGCGGCGCCCATTCCGACCACGAGGCGTCGTTCGAGGCACTCGACGAGGTGATCAGGCGGCAGCTCGAGGACTTGCGGCGCATGGATTCGGAAGAGTTGACCACCGCCCGACATCGGCGTTTCCGCGACATGGGTCGAGCCGGACAGGAATTCCTCGAGGGTGCCGGGCTCGGTCGCTAGCGCCTGCGACGATACAATCGGGTCGTGAGCCGCAAGACGCATCGAAGACTGCGGCGCCTGCCCGCCGCAAGCTGGTGACATCCCGTCTGAGGCTGGCGCGCTACGCGCTCGCCTCGCTGATGGTCCTCGTCATGGGCGCTGTCGCGTGGACGCTGAGGCGCCCCGATCCCGAGCCGCCGTCGTCGCCGAGCGGGAGCGTCCCGGAGGAGCCGTCCGAGAAGACGCGGATGGGGGGGCTCGTTTATCGCAGCTTCAAGGCCGGCCAGGAGGACTTCGAGATGCGCGCGGAGCGCATGAGTGGACAGGAGACCGAGGAGGTCCACCTCGAGGTCGTCGACGTCACCTTCCCCTACACTGCGGAGGGCGAGCGCCGGCCCGCCCGGGTCCGCGCGGCCAAATGCGTCTACCGGCCAGCGAGCGAAGACGCGCAGTTCGATGGCGACGTCGTGGTCACCACGGACGACGGACTGGAGCTGCACACCGACTCCCTGTCATACCGCGGCAGCAACAGTCTCGCGGCGACAGATGACCCTGTGAGCTTCAGCCGGGACACGCTCTCCGGCACGTCTTCGGGCATGGCGCTCGACGCCAGCCGCGGCATCCTCGTGCTGCCCCGCGACGTCACGCTCCGCATCGACGGGGTAGAGGGTCCGCCGACGGAGCTGTCGGCGGACCACGCCACCCTCTTCCAGGCCGAAGAACGGGCTCAGTTCGACGGCAACGTGAAGGTCGACCGCGGCGTCGACTCCTTACGCACGACGCGCCTGATCCTGTGGGGGACAGGAGCGGGCTTGCGGGCCCTACGCGCTTCCATCGGCTCCGACCTGCGGCTCCAGGGGGGTGAGAATTCCATCCTGAGCGGCGGAGCAAGGTCCGACTTCTCGGGAACGATGCGTTTGGAGAGCCAGGTTCTGGACGCGAGATTTCGCGAAGACGGGGGCCTGTCCGACGCGATCGCCAGCGACGGTGCCGAGATGACCCTCGAGCCCGGACCCCGGGAGAAGCCCGAGCGCCGCATCCTGAAAGGCCGAATCCTGATGTTCGATTGGGGGGCCGATGGAGGTCTCGAGCAGTTGAAGGGGCAGGGTGAAATCGAAGCGGTGGCGCTGCCGCTGGCCGGTGAGGATCGTCTCCCTCGGACGGTCAGCTGCCGCGGTTTTCTGGCGCGCTTCCTCCCGAGCGGCGCGGTGCAGAACATCGAGTTCAGGCGCGACGTCGTCTTCACCCGTGAGCCGCAGCGAGCCACCGCGGGACAGGCCGAGTACGTGGGAGACAGCGGGGTGATGCGGCTCTACGAAGGGCCGCGGCTCTTCGACGACGCGGTGCCCTGGCATCTCGACGCCGAAGTCATGTACGTGACACTGAAAACGGGCGACCTGAACGCCCGACGCGAGGTGCGCCACAGGTTCGAGCGTCTCGCCGAGGATGGAATCGGAAGAGACGGTGCCGCGCCGGTCGTCATCGGCGGCGACCGGCTCGAATACGAGGCAGCCGCGGGCGTCGCCCGATACTTCGGCGAGCCGGCACTGCTGCGCCGCGGCGCCGATGAGCTGCGAGCCAACGAGATTCGGCTGTACGACGTCAAGCAGGAGGGGCGGCGCCTCGAGGCGGTCGGAGCGGTGCGCTCTCGGGTCCATCCCGAGGCCGGAAGCGCGGACACGATCGGCACGCAGCCCGTGCCGATCGACGCCAGCGCCGAGCGCCTGGACTACTCGGAAGACCGTCGCGAGGTGGTTTATCAGGGGCAGGTGCGGATCACGCAGGGGGAGATCGCGACTGACAGCTCGAAGGCCACCTTGTTCCTGGGCCCGGACGGCCGCACTGTGGTGAGAGCCGTCGCCGGGGAGCCGGTGCGCATCACCCAGGGCGTCCGGACGGCCAACGGCGATACAGCGACGTTCGACCCCGTCCGCAACGTCGTTCACCTGGTCGGAGACCGGGTGGTGCTCCAGGATCCGGAGCAGCACGTCGAAGGAAAGTCGCTGACCTTTCACATCTCGGACGATACGATCCTCGTGGACGGGCAGGACGAAAAGCGCACCCAGACGGTGTTCCGATGAGGGAGGGATTCTGACACCGACGGATCGGGCTCTGGACGAAGCGGACTCTCTGCAAGAGGGGGACATCGAGCCAACGCTGCAGACCGGTTCGAACGGCGCGCTGGGATCGTCCGCTTCGCGACTGGTGGCGCAGGCGCTGACGAAGTCGTACGGCCGCCGAACAATCGTCGACACGGTCGATCTCGAAATCGAGCGCGGCGAGGTCGTCGGCCTGTTGGGCCCGAACGGAGCGGGCAAGACCACGATGTTCTACATGGTCGTGGGGCTGACGCGACCCGACAGCGGGCGCGTGATTCTCGGCGAGAGCGACATCACGGACCTGCCGATGTACCGGCGCGCCCGATCGGGCATCGGCTACCTGCCCCAGGAAGCGAGCGTCTTCCGGAAGCTCACCGCGGAGCAGAACGTCCTGGCGATCCTGGAGACGCTCGAGATAGGCGCTGTCGAGCGCCGTAGGCGGGCCCGCGAGCTGCTCGAGGATCTGCGGATCACCGCGATCGCGAAACAGCCGGCGTACACCCTCTCGGGGGGCGAGAGGCGGCGCCTCGAGATCTGCCGCGCCCTCGCGACCTCACCCTCGTTCATCCTGCTCGACGAGCCGTTTGCGGGAATCGACCCGATCGCGGTACTCGACATTCAGGCGATCGTCGCGCACCTGAAGGATCGCGGTATCGGGGTGTTGATGACGGACCACAACGTGCGCGAAACCTTGAAAATCACCGATCGCGCCTATATTCTGCGCGAAGGCCAGGTCTTCCGATCAGGAACGCCCGAGCTGCTGGCGTCGGATGAGGAGGTCCGCAGGGTGTACTTGGGCGAGAGCTTCCGCCTCGAGGAAGCCGACTGACGAGATTGAGATCTTCCACCCCCGGCGAGCGGCAGGTCGTCCCCTCGCCAGACACGGGGTCGCGGGCGTGAGCGCGGCGGTTTCCTAGCGATCGCGACAGTGGCAATCCAGCAGAAGCTCGGCCTGCAGGCGCGGCTCTCTCAGCGGCTGATCCTCACCCCGTCGCTGCAGCAGGCGATCAAGCTGCTGCCGCTCACGACGCTGGAGCTGGCTGACGTACTCGAGCAGGAGGTCATCGAAAACCCGCTGCTCGAGGAGGAGCCCGTTCAAGAGCGCCTCTCGCCCGACGAGGTGGAGCTGCAGGACGAGAAGGAGCGAGCCGAGCGCGACGATCCTCTGCGCGACATCGACATCGACAAGTTCTTCGAGGACTACTTCGACGACGCGGGCTCGCGGCGCACGCGGCGGTTGGAGACGCCCGAGCTGCCCCCGCTCGAGAACACCCTCACGTCGGGCCCCGACCTGTTCGACCATCTCCTGTGGCAGCTTCACATGAGCGAGTCGGACGCCCTGATGATGGAGATCGGCGAGGCGATCATTCACAACCTCGACGAGGAGGGAATGCTTCGGGCCTCGCTCGAGGAGCTGGCGAATATCGGGCCCTTCGACATCCGCGAAGTGGAGCGGGCTCTGGAGCTGGTCCAGGGCCTCGACCCGCCGGGAATCGCGGCTCGCGACGTCGTCGAGTCCCTGCGCTTGCAGCTCAAGGACCTCGGTCTCGAGGGCACAATCACGGACAGGATCGTCCGCGACCACATGAAGCAGCTGCGTTCGCACCAGTACAGCGAGATCGGCCGCAAGCTCTCTCTCGATGCCGACAAGGTCGCCGAGCACATGGAGCTCATCCAGAGCCTGGACCCGCGGCCGGGACTGCGTTTCGGCAAGGGCAAGAACAGCTACATCGCGCCCGACGTGTTCGTGGTCAAGGAGGGTGACGAGTACCGCGTCGTCCTCAACGACGATGGGCTTCCGAAGCTGCGGATCAGCCCCACCTACCGCAAGATGCTGGCGGCGGATGGCAACTCCACCGAGACGCGCAACTACGTCAAGGAGAAGCTGCGCAGCGCGCTATGGCTGCTGAAGAGCGTGGACCAGCGCCAGCGAACGATCTACAAGGTCACCGAGTCGATCGTCCGGAAGCAGCGCGGCTTTCTCGAGCACGGCGTCCCGCATCTGAGGCCGCTCGTGCTGCGCGACGTCGCCACTGACATCGGGATGCACGAGTCCACGGTCTCGCGCGTGGTCGCTAACAAGTACGTGCACACGCCGCGCGGCGTTTACGAGTTGCGCTTCTTCTTTCACAGCGGCATCACCTCGAACATGGGGGAGTCCGTGAGCTCGGTGACGATCAAGGCCAAGATCCGCAAGTTGATCGACGCCGAGGAAGGACTGCGCCCTCTGTCGGACGCGCGAATCGCAAAGATCCTGGGAGACGAGGGGTTGCCGCTGGCGCGGCGCACCGTGGCCAAGTACCGCGACGAGCTGCGGATTCCTCCATCCAACCTGCGCAAGGCGATTCATTGAAGGGCGCGGCCGCGATCACGCCACCGGCCTGATGGGGGGTCGCACGGGCGCGGCTCGCGAGCCGCAGGTCCTGATCATCAGCGGCCTTTCGGGCTCGGGAAAGACCCACGTGTCGCGGGCCCTGGAGGACATCGGCTGGTTCTGCATCGACAACCTGCCGACCGCGCTGATCCCGCGCTTCATCGATCTGATTCGGGAATCGGACGACCTGCACCGCTCCGCCCTGGTCGTCGACATCCGCGAGCGCGATTTCGTGAGGACGTTTCCGCAGGTCTATCGCGACATCAGGTCTCGCGGGGTCTCGGTGAGCCTGCTGTTTCTGGAGGCCAGCGAGCGGGCGCTGCTGCGTCGCTTCAGCGAGACGCGGCGGCCCCACCCGCTCGCCATCAACCAACCCGTGATCGAAGGTGTGCGGGAGGAGCGCGAGGCGCTGCGCCCGATTCGCAAGATGTCGGAGCTGATTCTCGACACCTCCGAGTACACGGTGCACCAGCTGCGCGACTACGTTCGCGAGCACTACGACCAACGCGCGGGCGCGGCGTCGATCGTGCTGTCCGTGACGTCGTTCGGCTACAAGTACGGGGTGCCCTCCGAGGCGGACCTCGTCTTCGACGTTCGCTTCCTACCCAACCCCAACTTCGTACGCAGCTTGAAGGCGTTGACGGGCAACCACCCCCCCGTCGTCAGGTACTTGAGGCAGCAGAGCGAGACGGCGGCGTTCCTGAAACACCTGCGCGACTTTCTCTCATACGTGATTCCACGCTACGTGCGTGAGGGCAAGAGCTACCTCACGATCGCTATCGGCTGCACCGGTGGCCGGCACCGCTCCGTGATGATCGCGAATGCCCTCGCGGCCCCGTTGAAGAGGGGCGATCACGAGGTGAAGGTCCGCCATCGGGACGTCAAGCTGTCATGAGCGCGGCGGAAGACGCCCAGCTCGTCGCGCCTCGGCGCGTCGAAAAGCCCTGGGGATACGAGATCTGGTGGGGTCGGACGGACCGTTACGTCGGGAAGATCCTGTTCGTGAAGAAGGGCCACAGCCTCTCGCTGCAGTACCACGAGGTGAAGGACGAGACCGTGCGCGTCCTGAGCGGCAAGCTGCTCTTCGAGACCCGTGCGGCCGGCGAGACGGGCGACCTGCGCCGTATCGAGATGAGTCCGGGCGACACGTTTCACATCACACCGGGGACGCTGCACCGGATGACGGGCCTCGAGGATTGCGAGATCGTCGAGGTTTCGACGCCGGAACTGGACGACGTCGTCAGGCTCGAAGACCGCTACGGCCGCGCGGGCACCTCGAAGCCATAGACAGCCCCAGCGCGTCGAGGCCATATGAGACAACAGACGCAAGCAAGGTCATCGCCATCCTGAACGTGATCAACGGGGAGATGGGAGTGAAGGAGCCAGCGAGGTGAGATAGCTCCTCTGGTCTCGAGAGACGAGGAGCGTGCGGATTCTTCGCTCCACGGGGAGACGAGCGGTCACTCAGAATGACGCTGCTTTTGCCGTTCTCCGTGCCTCTGTGGCTGTCCGTCGAGGCGTTTCAGTAGGCCGCCAGCTCCTCCATCGCTGCACGCAGATCGTCGACCTGCGGCAGGATCTCCCGCTCGAGGACGGGGTTGTAGCCCACGAACGTGTCGAGGGCGCCGATCCGGCGCACCGGTGCGTCGAGGTATTCGAAGAGCTCCTCCGAGATGCGCGCGGCGATCTCCGCGCCGTAGCCCCAGGAGCGGTTGTCCTCGTGAGCCACGATCGCCCGGCCGGTCTTGCGAACGCTGTCCGCGATCGCGTCCCAGTCGTAAGGGGAGAGCGTTCGGAGATCCAGGATCTCGGCGTCGATGCCGGCCTCGGCGCAGGCTTTCGCTGCCACCCGGCTCCTCTGGACGAGGGCGCCAAAGGTCACCACGGTCAGCGTCTTCCCTTCGCGCACCCGCGCGGCCGATCCGAATGGCAGCATGTGGTCGGCGCCGGGGTCCGGGGCCTTGTTGTAGGTCTGGCGGTACAGGTGCTTGTGCTCCAGGAACAGGACCGGATCGTCACACCGAATTGAAGTTCGCAGGAGTCCCGCCGCGTCTTGAGCGTTCGACGGAATCACCACGCGAAGCCCCGGGATGTGAGTGAAGAGGACTTCGCCGCACTGGCTGTGATAGATCGCGCCGCCCTGGAGGTAGCCCCCGTACGTCACGCGGATCACGACCGGACAGCTGAAGTCGCCGGCCGAGCGCCAGCGCATCAACGCGAGCTCGTTGCGGATCTGCTGGAAAGCGGGCCAGATGTAGTCGAAGAACTGGATCTCGACGACCGGCTTCAGGCCTCGCACGGCCATTCCGACCGCCCGACCGACGATGTTCGCCTCGGCCAGCGGCGTGTTGAAAACGCGCTCGGGGCCGAAGGCGCGTTGAAGGTTGTGGGTAACCTTGAAGACGCCACCCTTTCCCTTGACCTCGTCGAGGTTGCCCTCTCGGCTACAGTCGGCGACGTCCTCGCCGAAGACGACGATGCGCGGGTCGCGCCCCAACTCGGCGTGTAGGCAGCGGTTCAGAAGATCGACCACGGTCTTCGGTGTGCCGTCCGGCCGCGGTGGACTCGAGAACGCGGAGGACGTGGGGTCCACGGTCGCGGAATAGACGTGCCGCGAGACGCTCGCGGGGTCCGGAGCTTCTGCGGCGAGGGCGGCTTCGGTCGCCGCGCTGATTTCGCGATCGGCTTCGGCCCGTATTTCAGCCAGCTCCTCTTCGGTGGCCGAGCCCTGCTGGATCAGCAGACGGGGGAACGTCTCGATGGGATCGCGAGCCGCGTCGGCCTCGCGCTCGCGGGGAGGCCGATAGAGCGTTTCGTCGTCCGACAGCGAATGGGAGTACGGCCGGATCACGTGAGCGTGCACGAGCGCAGGCCCCTGATGCGAACGGCAGTAGTCGGCGGCCTCCTGGAGGGTGGCGAGCGAAGCGAGCGGATCGCAGCCGTCGACCTCCCGAACCAGGAGATCCGGGAAGGAGCGGACCAGCTTCGAGATACTCCCCCCGGCGGTTTGAACCTCGACGGGGACGGAGATCGCGTAGCCGTTGTCCTCGATGAGGTAGAGGACGGGAAGCTTCAAATTGCTGGCGGTGTTGAGGCTCTCCCAGAACTCGCCCTCGGACGTCGTCCCGTCGCCGGCCGAGCAGTAGACGACCTCATCTCTCTCGCGTGACAGCGTCAACGACTCGCCATGGGAACCGGCGAGGTAGCGCCCCGCGTGCGCGCTTCCCACCGCTTGAAGGAATTGCGTTCCAGTGGGCGATGACTTGGACACGACGTTCAGCCGCTTGCTCGCCCAATGAGACGGCATCTGGCGCCCCCCGGAGCTGGGGTCGTCCCTGGATCCAGTAGCGGCCAGCAGCATCTCGGTCGTCGTCACGCCGAGTTGAAGCATCAACGCCCGATCGCGGTAGTAGGCGTAGAACCAGTCGTGACCGGGTCGCAACACCACCCCGGCAGCCACCAGGACGGCCTCGTGGCCCGCGCCGCTGATCTGAAAGTGGATTTTATTCTGTCGCTTGAGTTGGATTTCCTTGTCGTCGATGCGCCGAGACAGGTACATCGTCCGGTATATCGCGAGCAGCGTGGCGCGGTCGAGCCCGGTCTGCTTCTCGACGGATTGAGTCGCCAAACTCCCTCCTCGGAAAGCGCCGCAGTGCGGCCGGTTGTTAGTGGTGCGTCCCCAGCGGGTTGGCTCGAATGGAACGCATTATTCTAGCGTCGGCGCGTCGCGGTCGCTACCAGCCGATAGGGAAAGCGCTCGACGACGCAAACGGGCCGGAGTCCGGCCTCCTGGAACGCCGCTTCGAGCTCCCGCCGGGTGAAGCCGCGACGGATCGACACCAGGCCGTCCTCGACACTCACTCGTGATCGAAAGAGCCACGGGAAGACGACGCGGCCGAAAACGTACGGGAGCCATGCCCGCCTCAAGATCGTTGATGACGACCGCCCGATCCGCGCAGCGCGCGAGCTCGACGAGCACTCCGGCGACCTGTTCGGAATCGAAATGGTGCAGGAAGAGGGAGGCGGCCACGACGTCGAAGCTCCGCTCGGGGTGAGGCAACGCTCGCGCGTCGCCGACGACCCTGTGGATCCCGCCCGGAGCTTGTTTCAAGTGGAGCGGCTTGATGTCGAGGCCCACTGGAACGAGCGGATGCGCAGCGGCACTCCCGAGATCGGCGAGCAGATCGGCGGATCCGCAGCCGACGTCCAGAACCCGGGACCCGGCGGAGAGCAGGGGCAGCACGGCCCTGCGAAGGCTGGCGCGGCCGCCGAGCCAGCGGTTCACCATCCTCAAGTCCCGCAGGCTGGCGACGGCCTCGGAGGCCTCCACGCCGAGGTCCAGGAGCTCGGGCTCCATCGACCTCCGAGAGAGGTCGATCAACGACCGCGCCGAGCGTTGAGCTCCAGGAGGCCGAGCTCGGCCGCGAAGCCGGGGCCGAAGGCTCCGATCAAGGCACGCTCCTGTCGGGACGCTTCTTCCCGCAGAACCTCGTCGAGCACGAAGAGCACCGTTACCGAGCTCATGTTGCCGTGGCGAGCCAGCACGCGACGGGTGGGCGCCAGGTCCGCATCGTCGAGGCCGAGCTGCTCGACCATCGCTTCGACGACCCGCCGGCCGCCCGGGTGCAGGATCCAACGATCGAGCTCGCGGCGGGTGACGCCCTGGGACTCGAGGAAGTGATCCACCACAGGGCCGACGTGGCGGCGCAGGAACGTGGCCAGGCTGCGATCGAGGAGGATCTGCAAACCCTGGTTGCGCAAGCGAAAGCCCATCAGGTGGGTCGAGGCGGAGAAGAAGTGGCTGCCGAACGCAGCGAGCCGGGCGAGGCTGCGACCGGCGGCTGGGTGTCGGTCTCCGACGAGCACGGCCGCGGCGCCGCCGTCTCCGAACAGCGCCGTCGAGACCACGTTCGTGGGCGAGGCGTCCCAGCGCTGGAAGGTCAGGCTCGACAGCTCGATGCACAACACGACCGCGCATCCTTCGGGGTGTGCTGCCAGGTAGTCGTTAGCCCGCGCCAGGCCCACCACGCCCCCGGCGCAGCCGCTCTCGGTTATGGGCAAGCGAGCTAGAGCCGGGCCCATGCCCAGGGCATCGGCCACGTAGGCGTCCAGAGAGGGGATTGCGAAGCCCGTGCAGGACACCGAGACGAAGAAATCGACGTCGGCCGGATCGAGGCTCGCCCGCTCCAGCCCGAGCGTCGTGACCTCGAGTCCGGCCTGCCGGCCCTTGGATGTACTCGTCGTTCTGGGTCTCGAAGTCCCTGTCCGCAAAAACGTCTTCGATCGGTATCACGCTCCGACGCGCCTCGACGTCGGCCGCGGAGTAGACACCGAGGAGACGTCGGAGGTTGGGCGCCGAAGACGACTCGAGCCAACCGCGCACCCAGTCGGTCACCTCGTCCTGCTCGTATTCGTACGGCGGCAGGTAGCGGGCGATGGACAGGAGCTGAGCCACGCTCAGCTCATCGCTTCGAGAGTGCCGGGCTGGCCGGTACTAGAAGGGGACGTCGTCGTCGGAGACCTGGAAGTCCGCAGAACCACCGGAACCGCCAGAGCCCCCGGAGCCGCCATCCGCTTCGCCGGGACCGCTGCTTCTCGGCCCACCCTCGCCCCGACTCCCGAGCAGGACGACGCGAGAGTTGGGCCCGGCGATGCGGATCTTCGTCGTGGCGCGCTTGTTGCCGTCTTTGTCCGTCCACTCGTCGAGCCTCAGGCTCCCCTCGACGTAGATCTGACGCCCCTTGGTGCAGTAATCGCGGACGACCTGGGCCTGCTTCCCGAAGACTTCGCAGCGGTGCCACTCCGTGCGCTCCTGGCGCTGGCCGCTCTTGTCGGTCCAACGTTCATTCGTGGCGAGGCTGAAATTTGCAATCGGATCGCCGCCCTGCGTATAGCGAATCTCGGGATCGCGCCCGAGGTTGCCGACCAGGATGACCTTGTTCACGCTACCCATGTCGCCGCCTTCCTCGTGTGATCCGAGCGCGGCCGCGATGGGCGGCGCTCACTCTGGGTTGAGCTTCTGTCGGGCGATGCGCGCCGCAGGAGCGTTCGGGTATCGGTCGAGCACGTAGCGGTATTCGAGCAGCGCTTGGCTGCGGCGACCCAGCCGCTCCAACCCCATGCCCTTCTTGACGCGGGCATCCGGAACCTTGTCGCTCGAGGGGAAGTCGCGCAGAAGCTGGTTCCAGGCCCCGATCGCGTCCTCGTACTGCTCTTTTCCGTACAAGCACTCGCCGATCCAATACCGGGCATTGTCGGAGAAGTCGGTGTCGGGATAGGCCCGCAAGTACTCTTCGAATCCCTGCACGGCAAGATCGTAGTTGCCGCGGGCGAAGTCTGCGTAGGCCTGGCTGTAGAGCTCGCGAGGCGGCGGTGCGTTGTCGGCAGCGACGGCCGGCGAGCCCCCTTCGTCGCTCCCGTCCGTCGGGGCCGCCGGCAGCCCGGTCGCGAAACTCGGACCCGACTGCATCGCATCCAGCCTCTCGTTGACTCTTCCGAGCCGATCGACGACGTCGTGGAGCGTCGCCTGAGTGGCCTCGGACTGGATGCGCTGCTCGTCCAGGCCCTTGCGCAGCACGCCGTTCTGGCGGCCGATGTTCTCGCCCAACTCGCGGATCTCTTTGAGGCTATCCTCGACGATTCGCTGGAGCGTGATGATCTGGCTTTGGAGGTTTGCGACCTGAATCTGTAACCGATCGATCTGCTTGTCGGCCGACCTCGCCTCGCCGGCGACCGCCAGGCAAACCAGCGCGAGCAGTACACGTCGTATCACCTAGCTTCCCTCCTACGGCGGCCTGCCGAGGCCACCGTCCTCAATCTTATACCCCCGACCCGAAACGCCTCGACGGCTCCTCAGCGCGTCACGACGAAATGGGCCCGGCGGTTCTGGGCCCAGGCGGACTCGTCGGCCCCCACGGTCTTGGGGCGCTCCTTTCCATAGGACACGGTCGTCAGCCGTTCGAGGTCGACGCCGAGGCTGACGAGGTACTCCATGGCGACCCGCGCCCGTTGGTCCCCAAGCGCCAGGTTGTACTCGACCGTACCGCGCTCGTCACAGTGCCCCTCGATGACGACGCGCGATCCCAGGTTCTGCCCAAGCCAGCGAGCATGTCCTCTGAGCGCCTCCTCGGCCTCGGGGCTCAGCGTAGCGCGATCGTAGCCAAAATAGATGTCGGCGAGCGGTCCATTCCCACCCATCGCATCCGTCCCGAGCGCCGACTCGCCGAGCGCGTAGTCGTCTTCCACCGCCTGCACATCGGGGCCGTAGTCGAGGGAGTCGGTGGCGGGGGGTGGAGTCGGCGCTACGGCCGGCACGGGCGTTGGCTGAGAGGCCACAACGGATGGACGCTTCTGTCCGCCACCGCACGCGCCGAATGCCACGACCAGCAGTAAGGAAAGGACGAGCTGTGCCTGTCGCTTCATGACGACCTCCGCAGCGTGGCCGCCTCGCCAAGACTCCGGCGCGACGACGAGCCGATACACTTCATCATCAACTGGGCTCCCAATCGGGTTGAGCGTTGTTGCCGGGACCGGCCGGGAGTCGGCGCACCCGGTAGCCGAGGCGATCGGCGACACTGATCTGCCAGCGCCCTCGCCGGTCGCAGCTGAAGGTCAGGTGTCGCCCGTTCGGAGCCCAGGACGGGGACTCGCAGCTCCCGTGTCCGGTGGTGATCTGACGCACCGCGCCGGCGGCCAGGTCCACGATCGCAATCTCGAAGGTTCCGCCCTCGAGCCTCGAGCTGTAGGCGATCTCGCTATGCAGGCGCGAAGGACTCCAACTCGGCGCGTCGTTGTAGTTGCCAACGCGGGTGATACGCCGCAGGTTGAGCCCGTCGGCGTCGGCCACCCACACCTGGGGCGAGCCTCCGCGATTCGACGTGAAGGCGATCTCACGCCCCGTCGGGCTCCACGTGGGAGCGGTCTCTGAAGCCGCTGTGCTCGTCAGGCGCCGCAGGTCCGTGCCATTGGCGTTGACGACCCAGATGTCCATGTTGCCCGAGCGGTTGCTGGCGAACGCGAGCTTGTTGCCGTCCGGACTCCAGCTGGGCGCGAACGATTGGCCGTTCCCACCGGTCAGGTTCTGGCTGCGGCCTTCGTAGATAGCGGCGAGAAACACGTCGGGCGTTCCGCGCCGGTACGAGACGTACGCGAGGGTCCGCCCGTCCGGGCTCCACGCCGGCAGGATGTTGAGCGAGCGGTTGACGGTGATGCGCCGCGGGCGGTGCCCGTCGTAGTCCATCACATAGAGCTCTTTCGTTCCGGCGCCGGCGGATGCGTCGCGATCGGATGCGAACGCAATCTTCGTCTGGGCGACGCCACGGTATTGCGTCAGAGCCATGACGTCGTCGGAGGCCTGGTGGGCGAAGCTGCGTGGCTCGAGCGCGCTGCCGGCGTAGCTCTTCTCGAGCATCACCTGCCCCGAGTCGACCGAGTAGACCCACAGCTCGAGCGTCAGCTGTCCCTCGCGTACGGCCGCCCGGGTCGTGACGAGATAGTTCGCGAAGATCGACCGCCAGTCCTCCAGGTTGGGAGCGTCCGGGGCCGATTGGCGCAGCACGCGGTAAAGGCCCTCCTCCACGAACTTGAAGAGGCCTTCGAAGCGGAGGTCGTCGCGGAGGACCCTGGTGACGGTCTCGCAGGCCGCCTCACTCGGCGCGTCTCCCGCGGTCGCCGCACAGGGCGGAAGAGCGAAGCGTGCGGAGCCGGAGTAGATGTCGATGATCCGGTCGGGACCCTGGGCGGCCGCCACCCCCGGGACCCCGCCACCGGCGGCTACGAAACCGGTGGCGAGCAGCCAGCCAACGACGGCGAGGCGCCCGGCGCTCACGGGTTGGGCTTGAAGTTCGCCTGGATCGTCACGCGCGACATCCCGTAGTTGGCGGGGAAGGGTCCAAAAGGGGCGGCCGCGAGAACGGCGCGCTGCGCCGCGAGGTCGAGCAGGGCGGCACCGCTCCTCTTCACGACCTGCACGTCGGTGACAGAACCATCGCGAAGCAGAGTGAATCGCACCGACACCGGCCGAGCCTGCCCGGCCTGAATCTGCTGGCGCCAGAGCATCCAGATCTTTCGCTGGACTCCCGCGAGGTACCAGTCGCCGTGCTCGTCTGTGCCACCCGGTACGCCGGGGCCCGACGGCGCAAACTCGAGACCTGGCGTGACGCTACCCGTGCCCGTTCCGGCCCGGCCCCCCCCCGTCGGCGCGGGCGTGGCCTTCGGCTTCGCCCGGCTCTTCGGCACGGTCGGATCCGGCAACCCCTCGCGAGTCGGTTTGGCTTTGGTCGGCGGCGGCTTGAACGTCGGCTTCAGGGGCGGATCTTCGACGGGCTTCGGTTCTTTCTGGGGTTCTGGCTCGGCCGTCGCGGGCTTCGGCTTCGGCGCGGGTGCGTCGGGCACGCCGCGGCCACCGCGCGGCAGGGTCACGGCGAAGCCGTCCTGAACCAGAATCGGAGGTGGCTTCGGCAGCACGAAGGGGGCGGCGATCGCGGCTCCCGCCACGCCCAGGTGAACCCAGAGCGACAGCCACAAGCTCTTCGAGAAGCCGTGCTCGAGGGCTTGTCGCTCGACGATGACGCGGTCGACGGCGTCCTTCACCCCTCGTCCTCGGGCAGCACGTAGACGAAACCGATCTGTTCGACGCCCGCACGCTTCATCTTGTCGACGACCTCGATCACCTTCCCGTACTGCAGTTTCTCATCTGCACGAAGATACGCGATCTTGCTACCGCTTCCGGAGAGTCGGTCGCGGAGATACTCTTCGAGCAGCATGAGGTTGACCGGTTGGTCGCCGACGAAAACACGCGCATCCGCATGCAGCGAGACCGTAAGGCGATCCTCGGGCGAGGTGTCGGGTTGGTCGGCCACCGGCAGACTGACGTCGATGCCACGGCTCATCATGGGTGCGGTCACCATGAACACGAGCAACAGCACGAGCACGACGTCGACGAGAGGCGTGACGTTGATCTCGCTGAGAGTGCCCGTAGAGCGATGTGTCCTGAGGGTCTTGTACGTCGAGGCGGCATGGCCACCGCCCTCGTCGCCGCCGCCGCCACTGGCCTTCATCGGTCCGGCGCCAAGGCGCCCCTTTGCCGCGCGGCGCGTAGGGCTCTGACTGTATCGAGCACTAGGTGAAGTTGCGCTCGATGATGTTGAGGAACTCGAGCGCGAAGTCGTCCAACATCGCCGACAGCACTTTGATGCGGCTGTTGAAGAAATTGTAGAAGACCGCCGACGGAATCGCGGCCGCGAGCCCCGCGGCGGTTGCGATGAGGGCTTCGGAAATGCCGGGCGCCACGACCGCCAGATTGGCGGAGCCCATGCGGCCGATGTCTGCGAAGGCGTTCATGATGCCCCAGACGGTTCCGAACAACCCGACGAACGGCGAAACGCTCGCCGTGGTCGCCAGAAAGGTCACGCGACGCTCGAGCCGGGTGACCTCTCCGGTCGCCGCTCTGACCAGAGAGCGGGAGAGGGAGTCGATGCTCTTGACGCTGGGGCGCTCGGCGCCTTCCTTGCCGCGGATCTGCTGGTTGACTTCCATGTACCCCGCTTGGAACACTCCCACGAGCGGGCTCGCCTTGAGCTGGGGGCAGACCGAGTTGACCTCGGAAAACTTGTGGCTCTTGCGAAACACTTCCAGAAACGTCAGCGACTGGGAGTGCGCGCGGCTCAGCACCAGCCCCTTGTAGATGATGATGCCCCAGGAGAAGAGCGAGAACGCGACGAGCAACACCAACACTCCCAGGACGACCGGGCCACTGTTTGCGATCAGCTCCAGCACGCCGCCCGAGAAGGCAGTCGACTGGCCGAGTGCGAGCGAGCTGGCTGGAATCACTTGGGTAAATGAATTGCCGGGAGCACAAGGTTTTCCCTAACTTGCGTCCCACGTTGAGGATGCCACAACACCTTGGGGGTGTCAACGAGGGATATCCAAGGACTGGGGGCCTTTCTGTTCACCGAGACGGAACCACTGTCGACTGAGCGAGTTATACGATAGTCGGACGTGGCCGGCGTGAGACAGCGGGTTCGATCGTGAATGATTAAGTTCTTTAGAATCAATAATATAGCCTTGATTTCGTTTGTCGAGATCGAGCTGCAGGGCGGTCTCACCCTCCTCACCGGGGAAACGGGGGCGGGCAAGTCGATGTTGATCGACGCTCTCGGCCTCGCCCTCGGGAGTCGCGCCACGAGCGACCTGATCCGGACCGGAGAGGACAGCGCGGCCGTCGAGGTGATCGTGGAGGACGCCGGTCTGGCTCGAGAGCTCGCTGCTCGCGGGCTGCCGAGCTATCCTGAGGAAACCGTGATCGGACGCGAGGTGACGACGTCCGGTCGAAGTCGCGCCACCGTCAACGGAACGCTCGTGCCCGCCGGTGTGCTTCGGGAGCTCGCGCCGTGGGTCGCGACTATACACGGGCAGCACGAGCATCAGGGCCTGCTCGACACGCGCACTCATCTACCCCTTTTAGACGGCTATGCGGGCCTCCCGGTTCTAGCGAGCGAAGTCGCGGAAGCACACCGCCGACACCGGGAGACGGCGACGCGCCTGGCCCGCCTCGCAGAGGACCGTCGAGGCGAGGAGCGCCGCAGGGAGATGCTGGAGCACCAGCTGCGCGAAATCGAGGCCGCGGGATTGTCTTCCGACGAAGAGAGCCGTCTGAGGCGCGAGAGAGAGATTCAGGTGAACGCCGATCGCCTGGCGCTGCTGCTCGACGAGGCCTACGACTCGCTGCACGAGGCCGAGGGAGCGGCGATCGGACGCCTGGCCCGCGTCTTCGACCTGGTCGAGCAGCTGGCACGGATCGACGGCGAGTTCGCGAGCCATGCAGGGGGTCGCGAGGACACGCTCGCGCCCCTCGAAGAGCTTGCGATTGCACTGCGCGACTACCGGGCCAGGCTCGAGGGCGACCCGGCTCGTCTCGAAGAGATCGAGGCACGACTCGCAACCATCGAGCGTTTGAAGCATAAGTACGGATCGAGCGCGGCCGAAGTGCTCGAGTTCGCCGAATCCTGCCGTCAGCAGCTGGACGAAAGCGGATCGCACGAGGAGCGCCTCGAGCAACTCGAAAAGGACCGGGACCGGTTGGCGAGGGCGTACTGGGAAAAGGCGTCGGAGCTCTCGCTGAAGCGGAGGCAGACGGCGCCCGAGCTCGCGCGGCGCGTCGAGCAGCAGCTTCGAGGGCTCGCGATGGAAAAGGCGCGCGTCAGCGTGCGTTTTTCCCCCGAGGCGCAGGTGGCAGACGAGGCGGATACGGACGCGTGGACTGAACGGGGACTCGAGGACGTCGAAATGCTGCTGGCAGCGAATCAAGGCGAAGCCCTGCGGCCGCTGGCGAAGGTGGCGTCGGGTGGCGAGCTTTCCCGGGTGCTGTTGGGCCTCAAGTCGATCGCGAGCCTCGACGGCGACGGCAGCACCCTGGTCTTCGACGAGGTCGACGCCGGGATCGGGGGACGCGTAGCCGAGGTCGTCGGCCAGCGTCTGAAGGAGATGTCGAGCAGACACCAGGTGCTCTGCGTCACCCACCTTCCCCAGATAGCCAGCCAGGCCGACAGCCACTTCGTCGTCCGCAAGGCGACGGCCAAGCGCCGCACGCTCACGGAGGTCTCACTGATCGAGTCCGCGGACAGGGTCGAGGAGATCGCCCGGATGCTCGGCGGTCGCCGCGTCACAGAAGCCGCCCGCCGTCACGCGCGGGAGATGGTCCGACAGGCGGGGGAGGAATAGACTGTCACGCTCTATGTCAACGAACACCGCCAAGCGCTATCGGGTCGAGACATTCGGCTGCCAGATGAACGTCAACGACTCGGAAAAGGTCGTCGGCCTGCTCGAGGCGAGCGGCTACGTCCCCGCCGAAGCGGGTCACGAAGCGGACTTCGTGTTCATCAACACGTGCGCCGTGAGAGAAAAGGCGGCCGAGAAGCTGTATACGTCGCTCGGTCGACTTCGCCTACAGAAGCTGAAGAACCCGGGCCTCAAGATCGGTGTGGGCGGCTGTGTGGCGCAGCTGCAGGGTGCCGACGTGCTCAACCGCACCCCGTTCGTCGATGTTCTCGTCGGGCCCCGCAACATCGCCAGCCTTCCCGGACTTCTGGAGCGCGATGGCGACGGACCGGCCGTCGATCTCGACAATCGTGCCGACTCGTTCCAGATTCCCGACGGCTCTGTCGCGCACACGAATCCGTTTCGCGCGTACGTGACTGCGATGGAAGGCTGCAACCACGTCTGTAGCTTCTGCGTGGTGCCCCGGACGCGCGGCACCGAGAGCTGTCGGCCGCCCGATCAGATCGTGCGCGAGGTCAGCCATCTGGCGGCCAGGGGTACGCCCGAGGTGATGTTGCTGGGCCAGACTGTGAACGCCTATCGGTTTGGCAATTGCGACTTCCCGGCTTTGCTGCATCGCGTGGCCGACGCGCCCGGCTTGCGGCGACTTCGCTTCACGACGTCGCATCCATCACACGTCAGCACCGGCCTCGCCGAAGCGCTGCGCGACATCCCCACGCTCTGCCCCTACCTGCACCTTCCCGTCCAATCCGGCTCGGACAGAGTGCTGGCGGAGATGCGTCGCGGCTACACCGCCGAAGAGTACGTCGACCTGGTGGGAATGTTGCGAGAGCACGTTCCCGAGCTGGCCTTGAGCAGTGACATCATCGTCGGCTACCCCGGTGAAACGGAGAGGGACTACCTGGCGACGGTCGAGCTGGTCGAGAAAATTGGCTTTGCGAACCTGTTTACCTTCATGTACTCGCCGCGCCCCGGAACGACGGCATTCCGCGAGGGAGACCCCGTGCCCCTGGAGGAAAAGAAGCGGCGTCTGCAGGTTCTCGCGCAGCGCCAGCGGCGTTTCCAGGAGCGAACGAACCGTGGTTGGATCGGGGCTGCGGCCGAGGTTCTGTTCGAGAAAATCGACGAGCCCGGACGGATCTCTGGGCGGACTGCGGATTTTCGAATTCTCCACGCCGACGGTCCCGACGAATTGGTGGGACAGCTGAGACGCGTCGAGGTGACGGGTGGCGGCCCCTACTCCCTGAGAGGAAGGATCGTCTAGGAGCATCGTTGACGGCTCAGTGGGTCACCCCTATATTGTGACCGACTTCGCCAGGAGGAGACTTCCAGTTGGTCATCGAGATGAACCTGAAGGGATTGATGATCGATCCCATCACCAACATGCCGATCATCGTCCTCAAGGATGGGGACGGCAATCACGTGCTGCCGATCTGGGTCGGGGTGTTCGAGGCGAACGCGATCGCGCTCCAGATGGAAAACGTGCAGACGCCACGCCCAATGACTCACGACCTGCTCAAGAACGTCATCGACGACCTGAACGCCACCGTCGAGCGAATCGTGGTTTGCGAGCTGAAAGACAATACGTTCTACGCTACGATCCACCTCTCCTCGGGCATGGGCAACCTCACCGTCGATTCGCGGCCATCCGATGCGATCGCGCTCGCGCTTCGCACCCGCTCTCCGATCTTCGTGGAAGAAGAGGTGATCGAGAGCGCCAAGAGCAGCGCCGAGAGCCAGGATTCGAGCGACATCGGCCGGTTGCAGAAGTGGCTCGAGGGACTCACCGAGGAACAGCTGGGGAAGTACAAGATGTGAGGGCCGCGCTCTCTCGCGAGAGCGGGCCCCTTCGCATCGACACGATCTAGGAGCGGCTTGTACGTAATCGCCATCGCCAACCAGAAGGGCGGAGTCGGCAAGACGACCACGGCGATCAATCTATCGGCCGCGCTCGCCATGCGCGGCAAGCGCACGTTGCTGGTCGACCTCGATCCTCAGGCCAACTCTTCGATGACCTATCGGGACGCCGAGACCGATCGGTCGATGTACGACGTGCTGCTGGACGGCACTTCGGTCGACTCCATCACCCGGCCGGTGCCATCAGTCGAAAAGCTCGATCTGGCGCCCGCCGCGCTGAGCCTGGCGAAGATCGAGTCGCAACTCGTCGGAGAGCTGGACGCGCACTTCCGACTGAAGGACCGCCTCGCTCCCGTCAAGGACGACTACGACTACGTCGTGATCGACACGCCCCCGGCGCTCGGCTTGATCACCGTCAATGCCCTGGTGGCGGCGACCCACCTCTTGATTCCGGTGCAATCGAGCTATTTCGCGCTCGAGGGCACCGACGATCTGCTCGAAACCGTCGCCAAGATCCGGGGCCGCCCGAATCCCGACCTCAAGCTGCTCGGCGCCGTGATCACGCTCCACGACAAACGCACGACGCTCGCGCGAGACGTCCAGAACGCGATTCGCGACGTGTTTGCCGGGCAGGTCTTCGACACGACGATCAGCCGAAGCATCCGGCTGGAAGAGAGCCCGGCGCACCGGGAGTCGATCTTCAAATACGCCCCGCAGTCGAGCGGCGCCTACGAGTACTACCGGCTTTGCGAGGAGGTCATAGAACGTGTCTAGCACGCGGCCGCGCAGGATCGGGCTTCCGGAGCGCACGCGAATGCGCCACGACCGTCACTTCGTCGAACAGTTGGCCAGAGCGAGCGGTGGACCGATCGGAATGCTGGTTCCTGTCGAAGAGATCAGCCCCAACCCGGACCAGCCTCGCAACGTGATCGGCGATCTGACGGAGCTAGTGGCCTCGGTCCGGGAAAAGGGCGTCTTGGAGCCGATCATCGTGCGCCCCCGCAACGGGGGCTTCCAGATCATCGCCGGCGAACGCCGCTACCGTGCGGCGCTCGAGGTGGGGCTGGACGAGGTGCCGTGCGTCGCCAGGGATGCGAGCGACGAGGAAACGCTCGAGCTGGCCCTGATAGAGAACCTTCAGCGCAAGGACCTCGATGCCTTCGAAGAAGCCGAAGGCCTACGCTCGCTGGCCGAGAAGTTCGGCTACACCCATGCCGACGTGGCGAAACACATCGGCAAGAGCCGGTCTTCGATCACAGAGTCGCTCGCCCTCGCGGCCATGCCGGGCGCCGTTAGAGACGCGTGTCGGCGCGCCGACATCCTCTCCAAGTCACTGCTAATTCAGATAGTTAGGCAGAGAACGACAGATAAAATGCTCAGCTTGGTGGAGCAACTCTCCACGCGCCGGGCGCAGCGGGCGGGCAGCGCACGTAAGCTTGCGCGCGCTGCATCCGGAGCCAAGGCGCAGCGTGGGCGCTCCAAGCACTACACCTACCGCTTCGCCGACGAGGGTAAGCGGTTCGACCTCTCGCTCAAGTTCAAGAAAGGCTCCGTGTCCACCGAGGAGCTGATCGCAGCGCTCCGAAGGGCGATCGAGAAGATCGAGGGGCTGAAGTGCTAGAGAACCGGCGCGAAGCGGATCACCAGCGCCGAATACCAACGCACAGCCCCATACCCCACGAAGCCGAGAGCGACCGCCAGTGCAATCAAGCGGCTGGTCCTTTCGCCGCGCTTCCACAGCAGGGCAGCCACCGTTGCCAGCGCGATGCACGCCGCTGGAGCCACGAACTCGAGGTCTTTCGCGTAGCGAAGCAGATTGGGATTCGGCAAACCCCCAGAGGCGAGATTCATCAGCGGATACGTGGCGAGCCAGGCAAGTCCCAACTGCGCCTGCAGGCCAGCGAGCCCGCGGTACCAGGTGATCGCTCCAGCCACGACTAGTACGGACCAGCCTCCGTAGAAGATCCACAACCGTGCCGCACCCTTGTGGAGACCGCGGAGCACGCTGACGTCGTCGGCCGCGAAGCGGTCCGGAGCCTCCGGAGTCACGGTGCCGCCAACCCGTTGCTCCAACTCGACGCGGTCGAGAAGGATGCTCTCGCCGGCCACCGGCTCGCCTCTCCACATCGACACGAGGCTGGGGACGTAGCGACCGTAGAAACCGAAGGTTGCGACTCCCAGCCCGAGAGCTCCGGCCAGCGTGATTCCCGCGACCCGTCGCAGCGTCACGGGATCGCGCCGCCTGGTCAACAGCAGTAGCGAGAAGACGCCGAACAGGAAGGCGAAGTTCACCAAGGCTTGCGTGTACGTCAACATAGCGAGTGCGAGCAACCCCGCCAGCACGGCGATCGTGCGAGGACGATCGACGCGATCGACGCGCGAGGCAAGGAAGAGTAGAACCACGCCGTCCACGGCATGCCCGACCAGCGCGGGAAAGTATGCGAGAGCCAGGCGAATGCCGAACAGTGGCAGCGCCGCCGCGAAAACGGCGGCCAGGGTTGACAGATCCGACGCGGCACCGAAGCGTCTCGCAAGGCCAAAGACGATCAGGCACCCGAGGGCGTTGGCGGCCGCAGCGGCGAGGCTGACAGCGGCTTCGGGCGCGAACTTCCCGTAGCTGATGAGAGGCGCGCTGAGGGCGTATAAGCCGGGCGGGTAGGGGAACGCGTACCAATGTCCGCCTTCTTCCTGGAGCCCGAGGCTGAATCGGAACTGGTTGTCGATGTAGCCGTCGAAGAAATCGGCCGGACCCTGCCGCGCCAGCAGATGGGCGAAGCGGGCGTGGACCCGCACGTCTGGGTAGAAATAGCTCGGGTGCAGGAGGAGAGTCGCTCGAGCGGCAAGAGACAGCAGCACGATTGCAGCGAGGCTGCCGGCGGCGTGCCGGGAGTCGACGAGCAAGGCGGTCCGGCTTCGTCGCAGCGTCAGAAGCGCCAGCGCGAGTACTCCGACGATGGCGTAGAGCGGCAGGCCGAGGCGGACGATCCGCTCGGTCGCGATCGTGTCGAGCACGAGGCCCGCAGCGATGCAGACGGCGGTGAACACGGCGTGCGCGGCCGCCAACCAGAGCGCGCCGCCCGCTGCCATGGGAATCGCGAAGGCCAGCAGGACAGCGGTCAGAACGCGCGCCCTGGTGGCGGTCGTCGACCTGACCCGGGCGGAGCCCGGGACGATTTCGATCCAGTCGACCGCGACTCCCAGCGGTCGCTGACTCTCGGTGGCCACCTCGAGGTCGACGCTGAGGGCGTGTTCGCCGCGCAACTCGGGGAGGGCGATCTCCTCCACACGGTAGGCGTCCCTGCCGCCTCCCGCGATCTCGAAGAGATGGACGAGTCGGCCCTCGACGCGGACGCTCACCCGCGCCGGCTCGACGAGGTGGCGGCGCACCCGCATCCGAAGCCTGGCTCCGGAACCCGCAACTCCTACGGGCAGGCGGATGCTCGCTCGCAGCCCGGTCCAGCGAAAGCGGACCCGCCCTTCCCGTTCCCAATCGGTGCGGAAGCCGACGACGTAGTCGCCGTCGTTCGGGCCGATCGGCAGATGAAGCGGGCGAGACCAGGGCGCGACGAGCTCGGGGAGCCACCACGCAACGATTCCGAGCAACGCGGCGGTGAGTAGAAACCGGGCGCTGGGAGGCGCCTTCACGGCGCGAGGGCTACCTCAGAACGGCGGCGTAGTAGTCGCAGATTCCGCTCTTCAGAACCTCCTCCTTCTCGATGGTTCCGAACTGCTCGTAGAGCGCCTTGTAGCGCTCGGGGGGGCGGATGTAGTCGCCGTTCTCGATGCTGTGGATGAGCCGACCGATCAGGTTGAGGCGCGAGATCGAGGGTATGTCCTCGATCACGAGGGCGGTTCCGCCCGGAGCGAGGACACGCCGCGTTTCCTTCAGAACTGCCTTGACGTCTTCGTCCGGAAGGTGGTGCAGCAGCCCGAAAATCAGTACTTGATCGAAGCGATCGTCGGGCAGTTCGACCTCGCGGGCATCGGCGACGACGAAGGTCCCCGGCCGGTGCTTCCGGGCCCACTCGATGTACCCCCGGTTGAGGTCCGCGCCCACGTAGTCGTCCCCGACGAACATGTCGGCGAAAGCCCCAGGGCCACAACCGAGGTCGAGACTGCGGACCCCGCCCTCGAGGCGGAGGTGACGATTGATCACCGCCCGGATCGCCTTGAAGTCGTTCTCGAACAGGCTTCGGCAAAAGATAAACAGGACCGGGTTTTCGGAAATGCGCTCGACGATGGAATGTAGCAGGCTCATCCAGCTCCCAGAAGAGAAGAGGCTAAAAGACCGGCAAGTCTACGTGCCGCCGCGCTTTGGGGTCAACGTAGCTATTCGAAGTTGAGCGCCTGAATCGGGTCGAGGCGGGCCGCACGGAATGCGGGGTAGATCGAGCCCAGCAGCCCGCCGGTTAACCCCAGACTCGCCGCGACGAGGGCCAGCCGTGTCGTCAGCTGGACCACGACGGTCGGGAAGATCTGAGGCAGCATCCAGCGGATTCCGATTGCGAGGACGATCCCGACGACTACCCCGAGCAGGCAGATCAGCATGCTTTCCTGGACCACCAACTGGACGACTTTGGCGTGGTTGGCGCCAATGGCACGGAGGATGCCGATCTCACGAGTCCGCTCGATGATGGTGGTGTACATCGCGAGCAGCACCACCAAAAAGGAGATCACCACAGCCATGCCGGTGAGCGCTTGCTTGAATTGATTGAGACCCACGATGTTGTCCTGCATCAGCTGTGAAACCTGGCCCATCGGGGTGATCTTGTGTCCCTTGAACTTGGCCTGCAGCGCCTGCGTCAGCTGGTCGGAGTCGCGCGACCGCTCGCCCTTGACGAGGAAAAACGATGCTTTCCCGGGAGAGCCGATCGCCTCCTGGACGTCTTCGATGCGAGCGTACATCCGCCCGCCGGCGCCGGCACGGCAGATCCCTACGAGTCGGAACTGGCGATTCATCATCGGCAGTACATCGCCGACCTCGAGGCCCGTCGAACTGGCCAGGATCGTGTCCATCACGATGTCGTAGGGATCCCTCAAGGGGCGCCCCTCGACCATGTCGAAGCCGCCCGAGATGATCTTGTAGGTCGGGTAGTCGATGGCCCAGAGGTTGACCGCCTTGGACTGGTCCCTGATGCGGGAAACGAGCCAGTTGAGGACCGGGGTTGCCGCGCGGACTCCCGGGATTTCCTTCATGAGGTCGATGTACTTGACCGGCATCACCGCGCTCGTGGCACCGAGCAGCAGTGACGCGTCGGGTGGCTGGAAGAGCACATCGGCTCCGACACTCTCGAGACGTCCCGCGATGTCTCCGATCGTGCCGTCGGCCATCCCGACGATGATCATCACCATCGCGACCTCGACCGCGACCGCGAGCACCGAGACGGCGGTCCTCGTCTTGCGGTGCATCACGTTGGAAGCGGCGAGGTTGGCCATGGGGGAGGCCGCGACGATACAGACGACGTTTCTGCGCGTCAAGAGTGAGGTCCCGCGGAACCCCTCTGGTAGACTCAGGCTTTTGGAGCGACGACACCATAATGAGATTCGCCCGTCCAAGTACCGTGGCGCGCATCCTCGCGAAGATTGCGAAGGGACTGCTCCACACGGACCACCCGGTGCTGGTCCACATCATCCCGATGCGCCGCTGCAACCTCTCCTGCTCCTATTGCAACGAGTACGACGACGTCTCGAAACCCGTGCCGCTCGAGGAGATGCTGCGGCGCGTCGACAAGCTGGCGGAGCTCGGGACGGCCGCCATCACGATCAGCGGTGGCGAGCCGCTGATGCACCCGGAACTCGACGACATCATCGCGCACATCCGCAAGCGGGGAATGATCGTCACGCTCATCACCAATGGCTACTACCTCAACCGGGAGCGGATCGAGCGCTTGAACCGGGCCGGCCTGGACCACCTCGAGATCAGCATCGACAACGTCGAGCCGGACGACACGTCCCTCAAGAGTCTCAAGCTGCTCGAGCCGAAGCTGCAGTGGCTGTCCCAGCACTCGCGCTTCACCGTGACGATCAACTCGGTCGTCGGGAGCGGGATCAAGAACCCCGCCGATGCACTGACGATCGCGCGGCGCGCCAGGGAGCTCGGCTTCATGAGATCCCTCGGGATCACTCACGACGGCGACGGGCAGCTGAAGCAGCTCGGCGGGGAGGAGATGGCGGTCTACCGCGAGCTGCGACAGCTGAGCGGCGGGATGCTCACTCACTTCAACGCTTCGTTCCAGGACAACCTGGCCGACGGAAAGCCCAACGAGTGGCGCTGCCGTGCCGGGTCTCGCTACCTCTACGTCGACGAAAACGGGCTCGTTCACTACTGCTCGCAGCAGCGTGGGGCGCCCGCCAAGCCGCTCGCCGAGTACTCGAAGGAGGACCTGGCCCGTGAGTACGACACGCGCAAGAGCTGCGCTCCCTACTGCACGGTGAATTGCGTGCAGCAGGTCGGCTATATGGACAATTGGCGGCGCCCGCAACGCGGCATCGCCAGGCTTCCGCCGAAAACGGCGGAAGCCGCGTCGGCCCAGCCGGTCTGACAACGCTGGAGGCCCCAAAGCCTTGACCTCCGGAGGCGTGCCACCCCCCGGCTCTCTCGCTCTCGTCACCGGCGCCTCGAGCGGGATCGGAGCGGCCTTTGCCCGAGAGCTGGACTCGAGAGGCTACCGCCTGGCCCTGCTGGCCCGTCGAGCCGACCGCCTGGAAGCGGTCTCCTCGCGTCTGTCGAAGCCGGCGACGCTGCTCGTCATCGATCTTGCGCGTCCGGACGCAATCGGTGAGGTCGTGAGCCAGCTGGGACAAAAAGGCCTCTCGGTGGACGTCCTCGTGAACAACGCGGGGCTCGGGGACACGGGCCCGTTTGCGGTGTCGGACCCGCGCCGCGTGAGTGAGCAGATCGACGTGAACGTGCGAGCCACTACGACGCTGACGCGGGCCCTGCTGCCGGGGATGCTGGAGCGCGGCAGCGGCGCGATCATCAACATCGTCTCGATGTCGGCGTTCCAGCCCGTGCCCTACCTCAACGTGTATGGAGCCAGCAAGGCGTTCGTGCTCTCGTTCACAGAGGCGCTCGCCGTCGAGCTGCGGGGCAGCGGAGTACTCGTGCAGGCCGTCTGCCCCGGCCTCGTGCCAACCGAGTTTCAAGCAACGGCGGGCACCGACCGGGTTCTGTACAACAGGCTGCCCGTCACGGCGCCTGAGTCAGTGGCCCGATCGTCGCTCGATGCACTGGGAAACGGGGCGCTGCGGGTGTTTCCAGCGATCGCCGATCGCGTGACCGTAGCGGCACAGAGGCTGGTGCCCCGTTGGCTGGTGTTGTGGGTCGGACGGCAGCTCTTCAGGCCCCGGTAAGCTTCTTAGCAGAAGGGCTTTCTCACGGATGGGCGCCTTGGTATCATTCCCGGCTAACGTGCCTGGCGAGGTGTGAAGAGAGCCCGCGGGCCTAGCTGGAGCGCCACAGAAGAGAGGGACATGGGTCAACCTGCCGAGAAGAAGCGCGATCCGAGCACTGCGTTCGCCGAGTACGACTACAGCAATTTCTACTACGGCGCCGGCGAGGATCCGTTGAACCTGCTGCGGCCGTTCGCAGAGTGGTACGCCGAGGCGAAGCCCAACGGGTACTACCTGTACCACCAGAGGATGGCCACGGCACCGACGACCGAGGTCGAGGTCAGGGACGGCAAGACCGGCAACCCGATCAAGTTGCTGAACCTGGCGTCTTACAACTACCTGGGCATCTCGTACAGGGAGGAAGTGAAGCGCGCCGCGATCGCGGCCATCGAACGGTATGGTCTCGGGGCATCCGGCTCGCCGATTCTGAGCGGCACGCTCGACGTCCACGAAGAGCTGGCGCGCGCGATAGCGACGTTCAAGAAGAAGCCGGCCGCGTTGATCTTCCCGACCGGCTACAGCGCCAACATCGGCTTCATCTCTGCGATCATGCGGGCCGGAGACCACATCTTCCTGGATCAGTACTCTCACGCTTCAGCGGTCGACGGAGCGATCCTCGCCAAGTCGAAGACGGTCTTCTTCAGACACAACAAGCCGCTCGATCTGGAGCGCAAGCTCAACCGGGTGCGGGGCAAGAAGCTCGTCGTCGTCGAGGGCGTCTATTCGATGGACGGAGACGTCTGTGTGCTGCCGGAGATCGTCGAGGTGGCGAAGCGTCACGGCGCGAGGATCCTGATCGACGAGGCCCACTCGACCTTCCTCTTCGGCCCGAACGGGCGCGGCGTGGCCGAGCATTTCGGTCTCGACGACGAGATCGATTTCCATCTCGGCACGTTCTCGAAGAGCCTCGGTGGCCAGGGAGGCTTCGTCTGCGGCAGCCAGGATCTCGTCGACTACGTCAACGCCTTCGGGCGCTCCCGCTTCTTCTCCTGCAACCTCGCTCCGCCGCTGGCGGCAGGCCTCGTCGAGGGGCTGCGAATCGTCGCGGAGGAGCCGGAGCTGCGCGCCAAGCTCTGGAACAACGTGGCCTATCTGCGCAGACGCTTTGCCGAGGAAGGCGTGGACATCGGCAACTCGACGTCGCAGGTCATGCCGGTGCTCGTGAACAACGACGCCAAGGTGTTCCGCGTGGCGGAGAAGGTTCAGGAGCGCGGTCTGTTCGTTCAGCCTGTGACGTATCCCGCCGTGCCCAAGCATCGGTCCCGTCTTCGCGTGTCGGTCTCGGCCGCGCACAGCGAGGAGCAACTCGAGCGAGCCGTGGGGATCATCGCGGGCGTGTTGCGCGAAGAGGGCATATGTCGATAACACGCTACGGCTACTCCGACGCGTTCTCCGGCTTTTTCGAGTTTCCGACAGAAAACGCGCGGCGCATCCTCCCGAAGCACCTGGAGCCTGCGGAGCTGCACCACGGCTCGAGCATTTTCGCGATGACGGTGTTCGACTTCACCGAGAGCATGGTCGGCAGCTACGGCGAAGTCGTCATGGCCGTGATCGTGGCACCGCTCGTCAGCGCGGGCGAGCGGCTCCCGCACTCGGCCTTCTACCCTTACAGAGTGGCCACGACGACGAAAGAGGCGCGCGAGCACGCTATCGAACGATGGCACCTGCCGCACTGGATGGAGGACATCGACGTCGACTTCCATCGTGCTGCGGACCGCATCGAAGCGAAGATCAGCGTCGCCGGCGCACCGATCGCGGATCTGGCCGTTACCGAGCATTCGTGGAGTCCCGTCTCTCACCTGTATCAGTCCTTCATGGTGGACGAAGACGCGTCCTACATGGCCAAGATCACGATGGAGGGGAATCAGAGCGAGCACGAGGAGGAGACGGGCAAGCTCGAGCTGCACGAGCACCCCTTCAACGCCGAGCTCGATCTTCAGGAGATCTACGAGGCCCCCTTCCGCGAGATCTGGATGCGCGAAGGGCGGCAGCTCTTCGATCCGCTGACCCAGCTCCAGACCGCCTGAGCCTTCGAATGGCCACTTGGGTCTCATCGCGCGACCCGGGTCCGGGCCGGTGAGCGACGAAGCCCTTTTCGTGCTCGGTAATCCGGCCGCCGGGCGCGGCCGCGGAGCGCGGGTCCTGCCGGAGATCGTCGCGGCCCTCGGCCCCGGCGTGGGTCAGGGGATGACGTCGCAGCAGGGGGACGAGGCGCGGCTCGTGAACGACGCCGTGGCTCAGGGCTACCGCACCATCGTGGCGGTGGGGGGCGACGGCACCTGGGGCAACGTCGCCAACGCGGTGCTGCGAGCCGGCGCCGATCTCACGCTCGGCTTCGTGCCCGCCGGGACGGGCAGCGACTTTGGCAAGTCGCTCGGTATTCCTTCAGGCGACGTTGCGGGTTGCGCCCGGATCGTGCTTGCTCGACGGCGACGCTGGATCGACGTGGGGCAGGTCGAGGATCGATACTTTCTCAACATCTGCGGCTTTGGCTACGACGTCGCCGTGCTGGAGAGCTCCTGGAGAGTGCGCTGGCTGAGAGGCGACCTGCTCTACCTGTACTGCGCGCTCTGGCAGATCTACTCGTACCAGGGGTCTCCGCTCATGCTCTCCGCCGACGGCGCCGAGCCGGAGAAGCGCACGTTGCTCATGCTGATCGTGGCGAATGCCCGCGTCTTCGGAGGCAAGTTCCGGATCGCGCCGCAAGCCGAGTTGGACGATGGATTGCTCGACGGCGTGGCTTTCGGCGACATGGGTTTCGCGTCACGGCTGCGCCTGATGGGAAGGCTGTTGCAAGGGACACACCTGACCCATCGAGGGGTGACGGCGTCCCGGGCGTCGCGCTACGAGCTGCGCTTCGCAGAGGCGCCGGCCTACGAGACGGATGGTGAATGGCGTCGGGCCAGGACGGCGACTCTCGAGGTGCGCAACATCCCCAAGGCACTCCGGGTCCTGGTGCCTGACGAAGCGCATTGAAGGCCAGCCTGCAGCGGCTCCGGAACGCGGGCGCCGCTGCGGGCAGCGTGGCGTTGATCGTCGGCTGTGGCTTTTTTCAGCGCCTGGTGCTGTGGCCCGCGATCGTCCTCGTCCCCTCCCGGCGCAACGAGTGGGTATCGCGATACATGCGGTGGACCGCGGCTCGGGTCTTCGACCTGATCGGCTTGGCGGGGGCACGCTTCGACTTCGCCACCCAGGTCCCCACGCGCGAGCCGACCCTGGTGGTGATGAACCACCAGTCTCTGCTCGACATCCCGGCCGCGGTCCTGATGTGCTCGCCCTTCTTCCCGCTGTTCGTCACGCGACGCCTGTACGGGCGAGGCATCCCGATGGTGTCGCCGTTGCTGCGCATCATTTGCGCTCCGCTCGTCGATCCCGAGCGTCGACCCAAGGACGCCGTCGCGCTACTCGGCCGCGCGGCCAAGCGACTCGAGCACGCCATGCTGATCTTCCCCGAAGGAAGGCGAACGGACGATGGAGAGATCGGACATTTTCATCTGGGAGGCTTGCGGGCGATCATTCGCGAGCGGCGGGTCCCCGTCTACCTCATCGTCACCGACGGCTTCTGGCAGTGCCGGACATTCGTCGACCTGGCGAAGCACTTGCGCCGCGTGCGTGCCCGCGGCGTGGCCCTCGGACCCTTCCGGCCCCCCGCTGACGAGAAAGACCTGACCCGCTTCATCGCGGAGTTGAAGGAGCGGATGGTCGGTGAGCTGCGCAAGCTGCGCAAGGCGGCGTGAGGGTGCGCCGCTCGCTTCACGACGTCGTCGTCGAGGCCGCGAGGCCCCGAAGCCGCGAGGCGCACGCCGCGGCCAAGGCGCTCGCGGACGGGGTAGGCGACGCCCTCTACGGGGTGATCTTCTTCGGCTCGCGCAAGAGTGGCACGCCCACGGACGAGTACAGCGCCTACGACCTGTTCGTCGTCACGAGCGCTGGCTACATTCCGCTCTATCGCCGGCTTCACTCGGCCGGACTGATTCGGCGTTCGCCAATCGCGTCGGCGCTGCTCAACGCCGTCATGCCCCCGAATCAGATCTCGCTGAGGCTGCCGACCGCACGAGACGGCACCATTCACGCGAAGTGCTCAGTGATCTCGCGAGCGGCTCTCGCGCGTGAGACGTCGCCTTCCCGGCACGATCACTTCTGCGCCGGGCGCCTGTTCCAACCCGCGGAGATTGCCTATGCCCAGGACGAGCCCGCGAGAGTGGCGCTGCTCGCTATGCTCGAGTCGGCACATCTGCTGACTTTTGGCTGGGGACGTCCCTGCCTGCCTGCCTCGTTCGACGCAGAGAGCTACTGCCAGTCGCTGCTGCGCTTCTCACTCGGCCAGGAGATCCGGCCAGAGCCCGTGGGCCGCTCCGCCGTGCTATTCGCCGCCCAACGCCAGCTGTTGAAGGAGCCCTACGAGGCCCTACTGGCAGAGCTCGCCGAGAGCGGGGATTTGAGCCGGGTGGGGCACGGGAGCTACGCTCTGGCCCGCGGCACCGGCGGCGCCGAGCTGGCGCGCCACACCCTGTTCTTCCGTTGGTCGAAGCTTCGCGCGACGGCCCGGTGGGCCAAGTACATCGTCACCTACGAGGGTTGGCTCGACTACATCATCCGAAAGGTGAGGAGGCACTCGGGAATGCAGATCGCCCTGGTTGATCACCAGCGACGCTGGCCGGTGGTCTTCCTCTGGCCGGTGGTCTTCCTCTGGCCGGAGCTGCTCCGCTATCTGCGCACCAAGAACGCCAGGCCGGACGCCGAGTGAACGCCGAAACCGTGGCGCTGGCGGCGATCGTCGCGGCGATCCTCTCGATGGGGGGGTACGCTGCGCTCGGCAGACGGGCGGATGCCGACGCCACGAAGAAGGGCAGCCAGCTACTCCTGGGCACCGGCGACTTCCTGGTGCACTGGTTCATGTGGGTTTTGTCGCCTGCCGAGCGCCTGGCTCTCCGGTGGGGCCTGCGGCCGGACGTCTTCAACTTCATGGGGCTGGCTCTCGGCGCGGCGAGCGGTATCGCGATTGCGGCGGGCCACCTCGAGCTGGGCGGCGCCGCCATTGCGCTCGGCGGTGTGGCTGACATCCTGGACGGGCGCATGGCCCGGGCCCAGGGGCTGGACTCGGCATACGGCAAGTTCATCGACAGCACCCTGGATCGCTTCGTCGAGGTGTTTGCGTTCCTCGGGCTCGTCTACTACCTGCGCTCGTTTGCCTTCGGCCCACTCGTGGCCGCTGCAGCCCTGTCGGGGTCCCTCCTGGTTTCGTACGCCAGGGCCCGGGGCGAGTCTCTCGGAGTCCTGTGCAAAGGCGGGTTGATGCAGCGCGCCGAGCGGATGGTACTGACTTGCCTGGCCTGCCTGCTGGACGGTTGGGCGACCCGCGCTCTGGAGGTCGACCCCGGCTCCGTTCTGCTGGGCGTGCTCTCGTTGATCGCGGTGGGCACCTTCGTGACGGCCTCGTATCGCACGGTCTGGATCTCCCGGGTGCTGCTGGGTCGCGCGCGGCCGGGCCGGACGAGCGGCATGGATCTCGGCGCGGGCAAGGCGTCGAAGCGATCCGACTCCGGATGAGCCCGGTGATTGCGTGTCGCTCCTCGGCTACAATCGCGGCCCCGTGCAGAAGCTGATACTCACGCCCGAGGAAGGTGACTCGATCGAGATCACCCAGGCCCCCGTTAATCGTGGGACGGGACCCAGCGGTGGCCCACATCGTCGTCAACGATCTCTCGGTCTCCCGCCAGCACGCGATCATCGGCGTGGATGCCTCGGGCTGGACGGTGACGGATCAGGGCAGCTCGAACGGGACCTTCGTCGACGGGAACCAGATCGGGGCCTGCAAGATCGCCAATGGCGTCGAGCTCCGCTTTGGGGCGGTGCCGTTTCTCGTCACGCTGAGCCAGCCCGCCCGTCAGACCCGACCACTTCCGTCGCTCGACGCGCGCAAGGTGGTGGCGAAGGCGCTGACCGGTCAGACATCGAAGTTCGACGCCGTCGATCAGGGGAAGATCCGAACCAAGCCGCGCGTTCCCGGCAGCACGATGAGGATGGACAAGGCGTTCGACGTCCTCGGCCTCGACTACGACGCCACCGCCCCCGAGGTCAAGAGCGTGCACGCCCGACTCATCGCCGAAGTCAGCGCGAAACTCGATGCCACCACGGATCTGACGGAGCGGCTGGAGCTCGAGCAGCGGATTCAGGAGATCGACGTGGCGCTGGCCTTGTTGGCCCCCAGGGCCAAATCCAAATAGCTGGCTGGCCGCGCCGCCGATCCTTCAGGGGTAGGCATGCGTCTGAGTAAGGTGATGGGCCAGCTCGAACGCTTTGGCACGGCCCAGAATCGCAAGATCTACAAACGCCACGGCGCCGGCGAAAAGATGTACGGGGTGAGCTTCGCCAACCTGGGGACGCTCAAGAAGCAGATCAAAGTCGACCACCAGCTTGCCAAACAGCTGTGGGCGACGGGCAACGTGGACGCGCGCACCCTGGCAACCATGATCGTGGAGCCACAGTCCGCCACCAGCGCCGCTCTCGAGGCGTGGCCCCGGGATCTGGACTACTACCCTCTGACTGACTGCTTCGTGAGCGGTTACGCGGCGAAAACCCGCTTCGCCCGGGCCAAGGCCGACAAGTGGTCGCGCTCGCGCAGTGAGTGGATGGGGCGCGCGGGCTGGCAGCTCGTGGCGCAGCTGGCGCTGCACGACGAGGGGCTGTCGGACGAGTACTTCGAAGCGCGCCTTGCCGAAGCCGAGTCTCGACTGCACGACTCGAAGAACCGGATTCGCGATGCGATGAACAACGCGGTGATCGCCATCGGATTGCGCAATCCGCGCCTCGGGAGGAAAGCGGTTCAGACGGCACGCCGGATCGGCGCCGTCGTGGTGGACCACGGCGACACGAGCTGCAAAACGCCCGACGCTGTCGCGTACATCGCCCGCGTCAGAGACCGCCGACGCGCGTCGGGCGGGACCCAGCGGCGCAACACGCTCGCAAGCCGGAAGAAGAAGTAGCTCGCCGTTCCAGCTCTGGATGCCGAGCGTCAGCTCGTCTCGCCCGGCCGACGCGCTGGAACGGCGCGTCTACCTCGGCGAGTCGTTGCCGGGCTTGAACAAGGGCACCGGAAAGGCCGCGACGTTGTCCTTCTCCGACACCTCGGTGATGCGGCTGGCGCCCCGCTTGTCCACCTCGTCGATCCGAATGACCGCGTGCATGGGGATGTAGGTGCGATTCACTCCCTCGAACTCGCGGCGGAGTCGCTCCTCGCTCGGATCGACGACGAGTTGGGTCGTCTCGCCGAAGACCAGCTGCTCCACCTCTACGAAGCCCAGAAGCCCGCCCTGATTGACGTGTTTGGCGTAGATCTCGTAAACCTGGCCCTGGTTGTGGAACGTGACCTTGTAAAGTCTGCGCGGCTCAGGCATCGATAGATGATATGCCAAGGCTGCGGCAGCCGGCCGAGAGGGCGTTCGCGATCTCGGCCGCGAGGGCGGCGTTGGCTCTCACGAGCGATGCGTTGGCGGTCAGGGTCGCGCCGTCGCTCCGCCGCGCCAGCTCCTGGAGCAGGAACGGCGTGACGGCCTTGCCGACGATTCCCTGCCTCGCCGCATCCGCTATGGCCTGCCCGGTCCAGGCTTCGAGAGTGGCGCCTGCAATGGCGTCGGAATCGGGAACGGGGTTGGCGACGAGGATGCCCCCGGTCTGACCCAACTCGTTCCAATGAGCGTCGGCGAGCGCCGCGATCTCCTCCGCGGCGTCGAGCCTCGTGGGGGAGCGGAGGCCCGAGCTGCGCGCGTAGAACGCGGGGAAGTCGTGACACCGATACCCGACCACGGGGACCGCGAGCGTCTCCAGGAGCTCGAGAGTCCGCGGAATGTCGAGGATCGACTTGGCGCCGCTGCAGATCACCGCGATGCGGGTGCGTGCCAACTCGGACAGGTCGGCCGATACGTCCAGGCTGAGCTGGACGTCCCGGTGGACGCCCCCGATCCCCCCGGTCGCAAACACCCGCACGCCAGCCATCGCTGCAACCCTGGCAGTGGCCGCGACGGTCGTGGCGCCGCTGCCGCCGGATCGAACCGATTCCGCGAGGTCCCGAGTCGACAGCTTGGGGAAACGCTGGCCCTCGCGGGCCAGGGCCTCGATCCGCGCCGGCTCGAGGCCGACGCAAAGGCGGCCATCCCAAAGGGCCACCGTGGCGGGGACGGCGCCTGCTTCGCGGATCGCCTTCGCGGCGCCGACCGCGGTCTCCAGATTGATCGGGTAGGGAAGGCCGTGGGCGATGAGCGTCGACTCGAGCGCGACGACGGCTCCACCGCCGCGCAGTGCCTCGGCAACTTCCGGGGCGACTCTCAGTGCGGACGTTGCCACTCGTCCCCATCGGCGTAAATCGCCGGGCTCAAGCCCATGGCTACGGCGCCCGGGGTCGAGCAGGCGAGCGCGGCCGCCCGTTGCATGGCTCGCTCCAACACTATGCGGGGCACGGCCTCGATCAACCCGACCAACGCCGCCGACAGCAGGGCGTCTCCGGCCCCCGTCACGTCGACGACGTTCGTCGGCGCCGCCTCGAGATGGTCGCCGTTGTCGCTACCGGCGTAGTAGAAACCGTGGGCGCCCATCGACACGACGACGTGATGAGTTCCCCGATTGCGCAGTGCCAGGGCGGCGGCGCGAGCTCCGTCGATCTTCGAAGCATCGATTCCCGTCAGCGCCTCGGCCTCGTCGCGGTTCGGCTTGAGCAGGAAGGCACCACTCACGGCGCCTTCGAGGCGAGGCGCCTTGGGAATCGAGACGGGTTCGAGAGCGTAGGGGACCGAGGCCGTCCGCAGCCGCGCCGCAAGCTCCGCGATCAAAGTAGCCGTCAGGTTCGCCTCGAGGACGGCGGCATCGTAGCTTTCGAGCGGACCGAGTGGAGCGAGCAGTGCCTCCATCGCGACCTCCTCGAGGCCCCCGACATCGCACAACCCCATGAGCATCTCGCCGGAAGTCTCGAACCAGCCCACATCGAAGCCGGTGGATCCCGTTCGCACGATGTGGGCCTCGATGCCCAGGGCCTCGAGTCCCCGCTCCAGGTATTCCGCGAACGGGTCGTTGCCCGCCGCGCTCGCGAAGACGACCTCGGCCCCCAGGCGCCTGACGTTCTCGGCGATGTTGCGACCCACGCCTCCGGCTGCGATGCACACCGTCGCGGGATTGGACGTGTCGCGCGTGGGCGTCCCGGTCGCCGTCGCTTTCACATCCACCATGCAGCCGCCCAGGACTAGAACGCGCAGGTCTCTAACCCTTGGCCCCGGCTGCTTCCATCAGCGCGCGCACGCGAGACACGTCTACCGGCTGCGACCAGTGGCCGTCCCGCTTGAGGTCGGAGCCGACGATCACCGCGTCGGCGACATCGAGATAGGTCGCCACATTCGCTGCCGTGACCCCCGAGCCGACCAGGACGGGTGCGCTCACCGCCTGTTTGACGGCGCGGACGTCCTGGAGATCGGCGGCCATGCCCGTGGCGTTGCCCGTGACGATCACGCCATCGGCGAGGAAGAACTCGCTGGCCTGGGCGGCCTCGGCGATGCTGATGTCGGCAGTGATCGCGTGGGAGGAATGCTTCTTCTTGACGTCCGCCAGGACGGCTATGCCAGAGGCGCCGATCACGCGCCGGTAGCGCAACAGATCGCCGGCGCTCGACTCGATGAGGCCCTCATCGGCGACGTGGGCAAAGGCGAAGCCTTCGGCCCTGATGAACGCCAGGTCCGTGGCGTGCGCCACGGCGAGTGCCTCGCGATTAGCCCCCGCCAGGATCTGAACGCCGCACGGCAGGCCCGTCGCGCCCCGCACGTCGGCTGCGACGACGCTCATCGCCGCGACGATCTCCGGGCCGACGGTCCCCTTCAGATAGGGCACGTCGTGCATGTTCTCGAGTGCGATCGCGTGGACCCCGCCTTCGCGCAACGCGAGCGCATCCGAGCGTGCCGCTTCGATCAGCTCGCCAACATCCAGCCTCACACGGGGAGTCCCCGGCAGCGCCCCGACGTGCACCATTCCGATCACGACTCCGCCCTCGCCCAGCAACGTCGCGAACGGCGGGGTCGTCACAGGATCACACGCACGCCGCCGAGCGCGTCGATCCGGTGAGGAAACCGATCCCCCGGAGTGCCGATGAACTGGTAGTTCTTGGGCACGTCGAGCTCCCGCGACAGTGCCTCGATCAGCTCGGGCCCGAAGACGCCCTTCACCGCCAGGAAGTCGATGCGGAGCCGCGGGTAGAGCTTGTCGATGGTCTTGAGGTGACGGGCCAGGTCCTTGGGGATCTCCTTCTCGTCGGCGTAGGCGTGAATCACCAGCAGATTGTTCGTGGGCTCGTTCTCGCGGACATAGAGCGCGGCGCGATTCAGCTCCGCCGGATCGGTGCCTTTCGTGTAGTAGACGATTCTACGGCTGTTGATGTCCTCGATCTTGAGGAGCACCACGGCGCGGAGGGAGTTGCTGATCTGCTCGAGCCGCTCGACGATCGCGCGCGAGATCAAGAGCACCAGCTTCAGCAGCTGGACGCGCAGGAACATGGCGCCGACGATCGCCACGGCGGCGAAGAAGTACGCGGCGAACACGCGCACGTGGGCGGGGTTGATCAGCACGTTGCCGATGAGGCCGAGGGTGACTGCGACCAGCGCCACCGTTACGGTCGGCCAGCTCGCCACCTCGGCCCGAGGCAGCTGGCTCCGCTTCACTTTCAGCAGCATGTTGCCGACCGCGAAAAGCGCCATCACCGACAAGAACGACAGGGTGTAGACACCCGCCAACGTGGTGACCTCGCCCTTCGTCATCGCGAGGATCGAGCAGCAGACCAGGAAGAAGCCGACGATGATCCAGTGGTTGGTCAGGCGCCGGCGGTTCTCTCTCAGCAGGAAGGCGGGGAGGCACTGATCCAGACTCATGCGCCGTACGAGCCCCGTGACTCCCACGTATGAGGTGAGGACGGCGCCCGAGAGGACGAGGACGGCGTCGACGCTGACCCAGTACTTGAGCACCCAGCCCAGAGACTGGTCACCCATCTGGGCCAGCAGGTCTTCGGGGGCGTTTTGAATCTCGCCGAGCGGCAGCAGACCCAGCGACAGCAGGCTGATGAGAGGGTTGAAGACCGCGACGGCGATCCACATGTTGCGCAGCGTCTTGGGAAAGACGCCGGCCTTCTGCTCCTCGATGAAGTTGGCGGAGCTCTCGAAGCCGCTGATGCCGAGCATGGCCGCGGCAAAGCCGAGGAAGAGCGCGCGCCCCAGGCTGACGTCGCTGGGCGCGTTCCAGTTCGCGGCCGAAAGAAACGAGTCCAGCATCACGCTCCAGCCGCTCGCGAGGCAGAGCACCGTGAGAGGGTGAGGATGTGAAAGGCGAAGATGCCCAGCGCCACGACCGCGGACTCTGAGATACCGACGATGTTGAGGAAGGCGAACAGCCCGAGCAGCGTGATCGTGGCCCAGAACACGTCGATGCCCTGCCACAGGTTGTGGGCGTAGTGCATCGCCTCTCAAGCAGGCGGCTCCGGCCGCGAACTTCTTGTTCGTGGTGTTGAGTAGGACCGTGTACGTCCCCCCGTTCAGAGGGAGAGCGCTGCCCACCTCGCCATAGACGCGGCGGAACAGATACAGCACCGCGGCGACGGTCGCCAGGGCGATCGGGGCGTAGGCGCCGGCCTGGACAGCGCAGAGTGCGGAGACGTAGAGGCAGCTCGAGGTGATGTCGTTGCCACAGATGGCGGTGGACGGCCACTCGCCGAGCGTCCGCTTGTTCTCCTGGTCGAGGTGGGAGACGTGAACGCCCGCGGTGTCGAGGTTAGGGAGCCGTCGCGCGGAGCCCCAGCCGGGGAACTCCCATGGTTCCAGGGAGCTCGGCCGGGGGGGGGACTAGCCGGCATTGAGAGGGGCGGGGGTGCACATGAGCGGAGAACTATATCGGTCCTTCGACGAAGGAGGCAAAGCTGCGCTACGCTGACGGCATGCCGGCCGACGCAGACTGGCTGCCGGCGCAGCACTCGCCTCGCGCGGAGCCGCTGGCGGCGGAGCCAGGCTCGATTGCCCACGAGGACCGCACCCGCCAGATAGCCCGCTTGCTCGACCGCCAGGTCCTCGAGCCGGGCGAGCCCTGCGCCTGCCCTTACCTCCGGGCCGAGCGGCGCGCTTCGCCGCCGTGCTCCCCTCGCCGCTGGCGCCGGGGCTTTATCACAGCCTGATGGACCTCAACTTCCGTCGCGTCGGGCGCGTCTTCTATCGCACGGCTTGTGAGGAGTGCACGGAGTGCCGGATGATCCGGGTTCCGGTCGAGGCGTTTCGACGCTCGCGAGCGCAGGCGCGCTGCGCGCGGCGCAACCAGGACCTGGAAGTCGAGATCGGCCCACCCGCTCCCAGCGAAGAGAAACATCGTCTGTACCGGCGTTACCTGGACGCGCGTCACGACGGTCAGATGGACGGCTCGGAGCAGGAGTTTCACGATTTTCTCTACTCGTCGCCGCTGCGCGGGATCGAGGTGGTCGCCCGGCTCGAGGGCCGCATCGCGTCGGTCGGCGTGGCGGACCTCGAGCCGGAAGCCGTGAGCGCCGTGTACAGCTACTTCGACCCGGAGCTGGAGCGTCGGTCCCTGGGTGTCTTCAACATCCTCACGCTCATCGAGGAATGCGTCAGGCGCCACAAACCCCATCTGTACCTCGGCTTCTACGTATCCGGCGCGCGGACGATGAGCTACAAGATCGAGTATCGGCCCTGCGAAATCCTGCGGCCCGACGGGACGTGGCGGCAGCTCGGACCGGGAGCAGGCGCGGACTCGGGGCCCCGGAGCGCGGGCAGCTAGTACTCGGCCGCAGCACGTCCCAGTTGGAGGAGCATTTGATGAGAATGAACGCGAGTTGGCCGGCCCTCGTGCTGGCGATGGCGCTGGCGACGACGGGCGCCGCGAGCGATACCTCGCTCGATCGCTTCGAGCTGAGCGACGTCTTCGAGCTGGAGCTGGCGGCGGATCCTCAGATCTCCCCCGACGGATCCCAGGTCGCCTACGTCCGCTCGTTCATGGACGTGATGAAGGATCGGCGACTCGGCAACCTGTGGACCGTCAGCAGCGACGGCGCTCGGCACCGACCGCTGACGACCGGTCCAAACTCGTACGGCTCACCTCGCTGGTCGCCGAACGGGGACCGCCTGGCTTTCACCTCCAACGAGGACGGGTCGAGTCAGATCTACGTCCGCTACATGGACGACGGACAGACGGCTCGGCTGACGCAGCTGACGCACTCACCGAGCGGCCTGTCCTGGTCGCCGGACGGCGACTGGCTCGCGTTCGACATGTTCGTCCCCAGCAAGCCCGAGCCTTTCACGAAGTTGCCTACCAAGCCCGAAGGCGCGGAGTGGGCAAAAGCGCCCACCGTGATTCAGAAGCTGCGCTACCGCGCCGATGGCGCAGGCTACCTGGACGACGGCTACCGCCACTTGTTCGTGGTCTCGGCCGAGGGAGGTACTCCACGCCAGCTGACCGACGGTGACTTCAATCACGGAGGGCGTCTGAGCTGGCCCCCGGACGGAGCCGAGATCCTGTTCTCGGCCAACCGCCACGAGGGCGGCGAATACGATCCGAGAAACAGCGAGGTGTACTCGGTCTCGGTCGAGACCGGCGAGGTCACGCCGCTCACGGACAGACACGGCCCCGACTCCAACCCAACAATCTCGCCCGACGGCAAGCGCATCGCGTACACAGGCTACGACGACCGCTATCAGGGCTATCAGGTCACGACCCTGTACGTGATGGACCGCGACGGCACCAACCCGCGCGTGCTGACGGACGCGTTGGATCGCGACGTCAGCCAGGCGACGTGGCGCGCCGATAGCCGTGGACTCTTCTTCCGCTACGACGACCAGGGGGATACAAAACTCGCCCTGGTCGATCTGGACGGCAAGGTGGAGACCATCGTCGGCGGGCTCGGAGGATTGTCGCTCGGCCGCCCCTACGCCGGAGCGAGCTTCAGCGCATCGAAGAATGGCGTCCTCGCTTACACCTACTCGACTCCCACGCGCCCGGCCGACGTGGGCGTCGTCGCTCCCGGGGAGTCCGAGGGAAGCCGGCTCACGGACCTGAATGCCGATCTGTTCGGTCACAAGACGCTGGGCGAGACCGAGGAGATCTGGTTCGAGTCCTCCCACGACGGGCGGAGGATCCAGGGCTGGATCGCCAAGCCCCCTGGCTTCGATCCAACCGAGAAGTACCCGCTCATTCTGGAGATCCACGGCGGCCCGTTCTCGAACTACGGGGATCGGTTCGCGGCCGAAATCCAGCTCTATGCGGCCGCCGGCTACGTCGTGCTCTACACCAACCCGCGCGGCTCGACGAGCTACGGGGGAGAGTTCGGCAACCTGATCCATCACAACTACCCGGGCGAGGACTACGACGACCTGATGTCGGGAGTCGACGCCATGATCGAGCGCGGCCACGTCGATTCCGAGCGCCTGTTCGTGACGGGTGGCAGCGGAGGCGGGGTCCTCACCGCCTGGATCGTCGGCAAGACGAACCGCTTCCGGGCGGCCGTGGTCGCCAAGCCCGTGATCAACTGGTACAGCTTCGTGCTGACGGCGGACGCGTACCCCGTCTTCTACAAGTACTGGTTCCCCGGCTTCCCGTGGGACGAGCCCGAGCACTACATGACTCGCTCACCATTGTCGCTGGTGGGGAACGTCGAGACACCGACGATGTTGCTGACCGGCGAGTCGGACCATCGGACACCCATCTCCGAAACGGAGCAGTACTACCAGGCGTTGAAGCTACGCAAGATCGAAGCGGCGATGGTCCGTATCCCGGGAGCCTCTCACGGCATCGCGAATCGGCCCTCGCAGTTGATCGCGAAGGTGGCATACATCCTCGAGTGGTTCGAGCGCCACCAGCCGGGCGCGGACTGAGCCGCGACAGGCGGCGAGCCAACGGATAGCCACAGAGGCACGGAGACACAGAGCCACGGAGAACGGCCAAGGCAGCGTCATTCTGAGAGACCGCTCGTCCCCGCTTGGAGCGAAGAATCCGTCTGCTCCTCTTCACTCGATCGTCAGCTGTCCCAACGGCGCGGGGCTGGCGGATCCTTCGGTCGCACCCGTCTTGCCGAGCTTCCTCAGGATGACGTAGGGGGGAACACCACCTCGTTTTGGGATGCGAATGATCGGAGGCGTTCGTTCAGTCGTTCGGCGTCCCCAGCCTCCAGCGGCCCTTGCGTGTCGGCCGATGAAGCGCGGCACCCAGCGCCTCGATGAACTGATCTCGCGGCCATTCGACGGCACCCAGGCGAGCGAGGTGCTCGGTACGCACCTGACAGTCGATCAGCGAGAAGTCCCACTCGCGAAGCTGCTCGACGAGGATCACGAGCGCGACCTTCGAGGCGTCGGCGAGCAGACTGAACATCGACTCTCCAAAGAAGACTCCGCCCAGCGAGACGCCGTACAGGCCACCCACCAGATCGGCGTCTGTCCAGGCCTCCACGGAGTGGGCCAGGCCCATCCGGTGCAGGGCGAGGTAGCTGCGCCGCATCTCATCCGTGATCCAGGTGCCCTTCTGCCCGGAGCGGGGAGCTCCAGCGCAGGAACGCACCACCCGATCGAACACCGTGTCCGCCGTGACGCGGAAACGGCCGTGGCGCAGCGTGCGGCGCAGCGTCTTCGAAACGCGGAGGTCGTCGGGTAGAAGAACCATGCGCGGGTCGGGGGAGTGCCAGAGGATCGGTTGCCCCTCGTCGTACCACGGGAAGATCCCCAGCGAGTAGGCCAGCACGAGACGCTCTGGAGAAAGGTCTCCGCCCACGGCGAGCAGGCCACCCTCCGAATGCTCGACTGGCGGGAATACGAGCCTTTCGTCGAGCTGGTACACGGGCATCCCTCGATTCTATTGATCTCAGCGGCAGCCGCCCATCGTGAAAGTCCCATGGCGTTGAGGTCGGAACCTTTGCCGTCCTCGTTTGCCCAACACAGTTCGCGACGGGCCGCTCGTCTTTCGCGATACGCTAGCTCGCATGCCGCCGTCGATCAGCCTGGTGTACCCGATGTTCAACGAGGCGGCGTACCTCCGGCGCGCCGTCGCGGCCGCGTCACACGCGCTGTCCCAGACCACCGACGACTATCAGATCGTCATCGTGAACGACGCCTCCACCGACGAGACGGGGGGGATTGCCGACTCGATGGCTGAGAAGGAGCCCCGGATCACGGTGATCCACAACGAGAACAACCTCAAACTCGGCGGGACCCTCAGAGCAGGCTACGCCGCCGCCACCAAAGAGCTGATCGTCTACACGGACGCAGACCTTCCATTCGATCTGCTCGAAATCCAGCGTGCGGTGCGCCTGCTCGAATACCAGGAGGCCGATGTGGTCTCGGGCTACAGGTTCGACCGCACGCGCGAGGGCTACATCCGCACGATCTATTCCTTCGTCTACAGCCTGCTGATCCGGCTGGTCTTTGGACTGCGGATCAAGGACGTCAACTTCTCCTTCAAGATTTTTCGCCACAGCCTGTTGGACCGCTTTACGCTCAAGAGTGACGGCAGCTTCATAGACGCGGAGTTTCTGATCCGGTCTCGCAATGCCGGCGCCGGCATCATCCAGATCGGGGTCGACTACTTCGAGCGCTCGAGGGGAATCTCGACCTTGTCCTCTGCGTCGGTCATCCTGAAGATTCTCCGGGAGATGGTCCAGCTCTATCCCGAGCTGCGCGCCCGCGCTTGAGCGCCGGCCCGGCAGCCGAGATTACGACGCGTCGGCTGGCTCGGGAGGCGTCTCTGCCGTCGGTTCCGGCGCCGCTTCGAATTCGAAGCTGAGCTCCTCTTTCCCGCCCTCGCCGGACACGTCGAGGGTGGCCGTCCCGCCGTGCTCCAGCTCACCGAAAAGGATCTCTTCCGTGAGCGGATCCCTGACCTCGGACTGAATCAAGCGCCAGAGGGGCCGGGCTCCGTACTTCGGGTCGTACCCCTTGCGCGCAAAATAGGCTCGAGCGGCGGGCTCGAGGGTGATGGCGACACGACGCTCTGCGAGTTGCGCCTCGAGCTCAAGCACGAACTTCTCGACGATCGTCTCCATTACTTCCGGTGACAGCGGATCGAAGTTGACGACGGCGTCGAGGCGATTCCGGAACTCGGGGCTGAACAGACGCTCGATCGCCTGCTTGCCGCGACTCTTGGCATCCTTGGCCTGGTCTCCCTTGAAGCCGATCGAGGCAGCGCTCATCTCTCTCGAGCCCGCGTTCGAGGTCATGATCAGGATCACGTGATGGAAGTCAGCCTTGCGCCCGTTGTTGTCCGTCAGCGTGGCGTGATCCATGACCTGGAGCAGGATGTTGAAGAGATCGTAGTGGGCCTTCTCGATCTCATCGAGCAGGACGACCGCATAGGGATGGTTGCGCACGCCGTCGACGAGCAGGCCGCCCTGCTCGAAGCCGACGTACCCCGGGGGCGCGCCGATGAGGCGCGCGACCGCGTGCTTCTCCATGAACTCGCTCATGTCGAAGCGGATGAACTCGTTGCCGAGATGCCGCGCCAGCTGCTTGGCGAGCTCCGTCTTGCCGACCCCCGTGGGTCCGGTAAAGAGGAAGCAGCCGGCCGGATGATCCGGATGGCCGAGACCCGCACGGGAGCGCTTGATGCAGCGCGAGACGGTCTGCACCGCGGCTTCCTGCCCGAAGACGACGCGCCCCAGCGACTCGTCGAGGGAGCGGAGCCGCTCCTTCTCGGAGAGCGTCGCCTGCTTCTCGGGGATGCGCGCGATCCTCGCCACCACCTTCTCTACGTGGGACGTGTTCACGGTCGTCCCCGACGCGACGCCTTGAAGCCTGAGACCCGCGCCGGCCTCGTCGATCACGTCGATGGCGCTGTCGGGCAGGTGGTAGTCCCGCATGTGGCGGGACGCGAGACGCGCCGCGGCCTCCAGCGCGCTGTCGCTGTACTCGATGTCGTGGTGTGACTCGTAGCGCTGCCTGAGCCCCTCGAGGATCTTGACGGTGTCCTCGAGGTTGGGCTCCTCCACGGCGATCTTCTGGAGCCGCCGATGCAGCGCCCGGTCCTTCTCGATGTGCTTGAACTCGTCCAAGGTCGTCGAGCCGATGAGGCGGATGCTCCCCTCGGTGAGGATGGGCTTCACTAGGTTGGCGAGATCCATCGTCCCGCCGGTGGTGGCCCCGGCGCCGACCATCGTGTGCAGCTCATCGATGAAGAGGATGGGCTTGCGGCGCCGAGCGAGGGCGGCCATAACCGCCTTGAAGCGCTCCTCGAAATCGCCGCGGAAGCGCGTTCCCGCCAGCAGGGCGCCGGAGTCGAGGGAGAAGACCTCGGCCCCTTCGAGGACCTCCGGCACGTCGTCGTCGAGAAGACGCTGGGCCAGCCCTTCGACCATGGCCGTCTTGCCGACCCCCGCTTCGCCGACGAAGACCGGATTGTTCTTGCGGCGGCGGCACAGCACTTCCATGGCGCGCACCAGCTCGGTGCGTCGACCGATCAGCGGATCGAGCTTGCCATCCCGCGCGCGCTCGGTGAGGTTGATGGCGTACGCCGAGAGCGGATCCTTGGCCGCCCGGGGAGGCTCGCCGGGCTCGCCGGCGTTGACCTGATCATCATCATCCCTGGGGCGCGGCACCTTCGTGACGCCGTGCGAGATGAAGTTGAGAACGTCCAGGCGCGTCACGTCCTGCTGATCGAGCAGTCGCGCCGCCTGAGAGCGCGGCTGCTGGAGCAGCGCCGCGAGGACGTCGCCGACATCGGCCAGCTCGCGACCGGCGCTCTGCATGTGCAGCACGGTCGTCTGCAGCACCCGGCGAAAGGCCAGCGTCTGAGACGGCTCGGAAGGAGCATCGTCCTTCGGAAGGCTCTCGATCTGCTCTTCGAGATAGTCCTTGAGAGCGCTGCGCAGCGGGTCGAGGCTGGCGCCACAGGCTTCGAGCACTTCCTCTCCCGACGGGTCGTTGGCGATCGCGTAGAGGAGGTGCTCGAGCGTCAGGTGGGCATGGCGACGGCTGACCGCCTCCCGGTAGGCGACGCTGAGGACCATCTCGAGATTTGCGCTGAACACTATTCCTCCTCGACGCTTGCGCGGAGGGGGAACCCCTCCTCTTTCGCCGCGTCGTGAACGAGCGACACTTTGGTCTCTGCCACCTCGAAGGGGTAGGCGCCGCAGACGCCGTGCCCGCGAGTGTGCACCTGCATCATGATGCGGTGCGCTTCGGCCGGAGATTTGTGGAAGATCGACTCGAGGACGACGAGGACGAATTCCATCGTGGTGTAGTCGTCGTTGTGGAGCACTACCCGGAAGACGGACGGCCGCTTGGTCGTCGACTCCGTTTCCTCGAGGACGTCGCCGCCGGTCTTGGGTTTCTCATCAGCCACGACCAACTATTGTAAGTCCCCGGGACGTTACCTCGGATCTCCCGACCGGAGGCGGAGATCGCGAGAGCCGGAGCGCTGAATCACGCGCGACGGAATGGAGATCTGGTCACCCCCCCCTTTCGACGACCGGCTCGCTCCGGTAGGACACTCCGAGAAAGCATCACACCCACAGTTCACCGTACCCGGTTGAGCGCCCACTCTTGTCGAGGGAGGGGCCGCGGTGATCAGTCCCAGCGCGGTTTCGGCCGGTCCTTCCAGAGCCAGACGATGTAGTCCGTGGTCGGGGACTTGAGCCCCAGCTCGCGGAAACGCGTCGCGTTCTGACCACGATGGTTCTGGGAGTGCATGGTCACCTGCGTCATCGCCTCCTTGGTGCTGATTCGGCATGGAGGGTTACGAAACCAGGGAACCTCGATCTCCGGCGTGAGCCTCGCCTCGTCGGCGGACTCGAGAAAACTGGCGGCCTCCTCGTGAAACGAGATGACCTCGGCCCGCACCTCATCGAGCGATCCGTACTCCGACAACTCGCGGAGCGGCGGCGCCTCGCCGCGAATGATCGAGTGGAACGCGCGGTGAACGCTGACGATGTGATGGGCCCGCTGGCGGACCGCGTCGTCTTCGCGAGCGACCTCATGCTTGCCGATCACGTGCCAGTGGACGGCGTCGGCCCAGGCCATGTGCGCGTAGAGGTCGCGCAGCTCATCGAGCATGCGGGGATGCTAGCAGCGTGCCCTGGAAGATGCGCTCACTCCTCCCGGAGTGTGGCAATCGGATTCCCGCAAGCAGCTCGCCAGGCTGGAACTGCGGCAGCGACCGCCGCGACTACCTTCGCCCGTTCCGCCACGCGCTCTCCGGTCCCTGCTCTTCGACTTGAGACGCAGGACGGTCCGGTTTGGCCGGCCGACCACAGCGGCCTCTTTGACACCTGCCCGGGGCACTGTCAGCATCCAAGGCCTCCTCATGGATCCCCACGGCGGCGCCTTCGACGCCGGTCCTCTGACCCTCGCCATCGCACTGGCGGCTGGGATGGTCGCCCAAGCGCTGGCTCGCCACCTGCGGTTGCCGGGAATCGTCCTGCTGCTCGCGGCCGGCGCAGCCCTGGGGCCCGAGGGAGCGGGTGTAGTGCGCCCGGCCACACTGGGGGACAACCTCCACAGCCTGGTCGGGTTCGCTGTCGCGGTCATCCTCTTCGAAGGGGGCCTCAACCTGAACTGGAACCGGCTCCGGCGAGAGGCCAAGAGCATTCAGCGCCTGGTGACGGTGGGCGCCCTCGTAACGGCGATCGGCGGAACCCTCGCGTCACGTCTCATCTTCGGGTGGGATTGGCGCATCGCCGTACTCTTCGGGACCCTGGTGATCGTCACGGGCCCGACCGTCATCACACCCCTGCTGCGCCGCATCCGCGTGACCCACAAGGTTGCGACTGTGCTGGAGGCCGAGGGCGTGCTCGGCGATTCGATCGGCGCCGTGACGGCCGTCGTGGCCCTCGAGGTGGTGATCAGCCCGTCGCTCGAGTCCCTCGCCTTCGGTCCCTGGGACCTGTTTTCGCGGTTGGTGATCGGCGTGCTCGTGGGCGCTTTGGGAGGCCTGGCGATCGCCGGCCTGCTTCGCGTCCGCCATGTGATCCCCGAAGGTCTCGAGAACGCTTTCGCGCTGTCGCTCGCCCTCGTCGTCTACCAGCTGTCGAACGCCGTCTACGCGGAGAGCGGAATCGCCGCCGTCACCATCGCCGGGATCGTAGTCGGCAACATGCAGATCCACGCGCTCCGCGAGCTTCGCGAGTTCAAGGAGCAGCTCACGGTTCTGTTGATCGGCATGCTGTTCGTGTTGCTGGCGGCCGACATCAGCCTCGCCGAGGTTCTCGACCTGGGTTGGCCGGGGGTCTATACGGTGCTCGCCTTGATGTTCATCGTGAGGCCATTGAACGTGTTGGTGGGAACCCGCGGGTCCGACCTGGTCTTACGCGAAAAGCTGTTCATGATGTGGCTGGCGCCGCGTGGCATCGTCGCGGCGGCCGTCTCGTCGCTCTTCGCGCACACGCTCGAGGTCGCTGGCATCGAAGGGGGCCGACAGCTCGAGGCGATGGTCTTTCTCGTGATCGCGATCACGGTCGTCCTACAGGGACTCAGCGGCAGTCTGGTGGCCGGCTGGCTTGGCCTGCGGCGCGAGTCGAACACCGGTTACGCCGTGTTGGGCGCCAGCTCGCTCGGTCGCCTGCTCGCCAGGACCCTCGCCGCGAATGGCGAGGAAACCGTGCTGATCGACTCCAATCACGACGCGTGCCGCGCTGCGGAGAAAGAGGGTTTTCGGGTCTTCCATGGCAGCGCGCTGAGCGAGGCCGTGCTGCTCCGAGCACGCCTCGATTCGCGCCTGGGCGTCCTGGCGGTCACCACGAACGACGAGCTGAACGTCCTCTTCGCGCACCAGGCACGTCGCGACTACGGAGTTCCACTCGTGTGGGTGGGGATGAGGAAGCATCACGTCTCCCTGACGCGGGACCAGGTGCGCCAGGGGGGCGCGCGCGTGTTGTTTGCCGCGCCCCGCAGAATGGATCTGTGGAGCCTGCGGCTCGACAGAAAGACCGCGTCGGTCCAGAACTGGAAGCGGGAAAAGGCCTCCAAGACCGTACGCAGCTCGGCGGAAGAGCTCTTTGCGGAGGAGCGTCACCACGCGTTCCTGCCTCTGGTGAGTCGCCGTGGGACGAGGATCCAACCCATCGACGCCACTCTGTCGTTCAAGGACGGCGACGGACTCACGGTCCTGGTGTTCGACGAGCAGCGAGTCGAAGGGGAGGAATGGCTGCGGGACAACGGCTGGAGGCTGCTGCCGCCGCCGGAGCCGCCGGAAGACTAGCTACTTCAGCTTCTTCTTGTCTTTGTTCTTCTCGATCTCGCGCTCCTCACGCTCGCGCTCCCTTTCGTGCGCACGTTCCTCACTCCGGGCTCGCTGGGCCTGGTCGCGCAGACCACGGGTCAGCTCCCGCGCCTCCCGCGCGAGCCGCCGCAACTCCTCTTGATGCTCCCTCATCGCTTCCCGCATCTCGCGGGAAAGGGCGCGTAGCTCCTCCATCTGTTCCTGGTTGGGCCGATGCGCCTCGGCGATCTCCCGGGCCTGCATCTGAAGCTGCCGCATCTCTTCCCGCGAAGGCTCGAACTCCTCGTGGAGCCGCGCCATATCCTCACGCATCTCCGCGTGCCGGCCCGCGAGGGCCGCATGCAGCTCCTCGGCCTCGGCGGCACTCGCCACAACGTCTGTCTCGAGGCGCCCCGTCGGCCAACGCCGCCTGCTGGTCCACGACCTCGGCCATCTCCGCGGCGAGGGCTTCGGCGCTTGCTTCAAACTCGACCATCCGTTCAGAGACGAGCGCCTCGGCGAGCGATTCCAGCTCCGCCAGCTCTTCTTGCGTCGGCGCCAGGGCGGCCTCCATCTCCAACGTCGAAGCTTGGAACTCGGCGATCTCAGCGGCTCGCTCCTCGACACTCGCGGCGAGCACATCGCTGACGCGCTCCATTTCCGCTTCGATTTCGTGGAGCCGTTCGAGGGCCTCGGTCTCGCGCAACGCCAGCTCCTCCTCGTCTTCGACGTCTGCGACGTCCGCCACGGGGGCCGGTGGCGCTGGTGGCTCTGGCTCCTGTGCACTCTTCGGCGCCAGCGGCGCTCGCGCAGGGGAAACGGGGCTCGGAGGCGCCGCGACGGGCCGTGGCGCAGCCGGAGCGGGCGGCGGCGGAACCGGCGCTTCGACCATACGCTCTGCTGCAACCTGCTCGGGGTCCTCTGGAGCCTGGCTGTTCGCGGACACACCGGGGACGAGCAGAACCGCGGCGGAAAGGACAAAGACGCTCCCGCCGACAGCCCCTCGGAAGGATGCGGCATCCACGTCTCGTTCCGCCATCAGGCGCTCGACGCGGCGACCGAGCGCAGAACGAGAACACAGTGCCCCGACGGCGAGAGCCGGCTCCGGCGTGCCGGTCGTCCACTCCGCGACAGCGACGAGCGACCGCGCCAGGGCCAGCCTGTTGCCCGTGAAGCTGGCGGCCTTGTCGTCGGCCAGAGACTCGGCCAGCTCCTGAACGCGGACCCGTGCCCTTCCGTTGAGGGGCTGGAAGAAGAGCAGCGCCTCGATCGTCCGGTAGAGAGCGAGCCACGCGGCGTCGCGCCGAGCGGCGTGGGCCAGCTCATGGGCACAGAGGCCCTCCTGCTCCGAAAGCGGGAGCAGGCTCAGAGCCTGCTGGGGGAAGCAGACTTCCGGCCGTCGCCAACCGGTTGTGAACGGAGTCGTGATCGCGGGGCTGCTGCTGAAACGCACGTGCCGAAGGCGAAGCGACCGGGCAAAGGCGCGCGCGCTCCGGATCAACGGGCCCTCCGTCAAAGGAGCGCTGAGCCGCAGCAGGATGTCGAGCTGCCGCCGGGAGAGCGCGAGCCGGAGCAGACCGACGAATGCACCGACGATCCATGCGACGACGAATCCGAGTTCCCAGCTCACGACGAGCGCGAGCGGAGCTGCCGGGATCGCGGGCGATGCCGTCCTCGAGGCCTCGGGTGCTGCGGCAATCGGAACCACGAGATCGAGGTTCGGCGAAGCAGGGGCGACCGCGGGGGCGACCGCTTCCGCGAGGTCGAAGCGACCGCCATACGGTCGCACGTCACCAAAGAGCTGGATCGTGCTGGTCGCAATCGCACCAAGCACTGCCGTTCGAATCAGCAGCTCTTGAAGAGCCAGGCGGCGTTCCCCGAGGCGGCGGCTGATGACGACGGCCGCGCCGATCAGGATCGTGCTGTGGATCAGGTACGTCAGGAGCCAGGCGGCGGCTGCGTCGAGCGTCGTTGCGGCCATCTCAGTCCTCCCTCGGGGTCGCCCCGACGCGACGCTTGAGCTCTTCGAGCTCGGTTCGATCGATCTCGCGTTCGGAGACGAGGTGACTGACCAGGGCCATGGGGTCGCCCTCGAAGAGCCTGTCCACGACCCTTTTGACGGCGGACCGGCGCACCTCTGTCTCGCTGATCGCCGGCGTGTAGAGGAACTGTCTTCCGGAGGCTCGATGTGTGACGAGGCGCCGATCCTCCATCTTTCGGAGCATGGTGGCGATCGTGGTAGGCGCGAGACCGCGTTCCGCGAGGAGTGCCCGGTGCACCTCGGCGGACCCTGCCTCGCCACGCTCCCAAAGGACCGTCATTATGGCGTGCTGCAGCTCTCCGAGACCTTCGCTTGCCTTGGCCACTCCAACCTCCTTGGACGGGATCCGGCGCTGGCCGGTTCCAACTACCAAGGTAGGACTACCCGGGTAGTTTGTCAAGGTTGCCCGACGAGAGCGTTCAGCCCGAGTGGGAGGTAGCGCGCGTAGGGCAGGCCTCTTTGGTGAATGTGAAACCAGGGGCAGCGGTGGTAACCGCTGCCCCTGGTCAGCGTGGCCTGCCCCGGAGCGGTGCCCGAGCGACCCCCCGAGCGACCCGACTGCTATCCTTGGCGCCGTGACTCGAAGCGTGACAAGGGGCGAAGCCGAGGCGCTGCTCTTCGAGTTCACGAAGGCCGAAGCGCTCCGGATGCACGGGCGCGCGGTCGAAGAGGCGATGCGGGCGTGCGCCGTCTGGTACGGCCTCACGAGCCCCGATGAGATCGAGAAATGGGGAATCGTGGGCCTGCTCCACGATTTCGACTACGAGCAGAATCCCACGGAAGACACGCACCTTCACGTCGGCGGCCGCATCCTGCGCGAGCGGGGCTTCCCCGAAGAGATTGTCGAGGCGATCTGCTCTCACGCAGACTTCATGAACATCCCGCGCGACACACCATTGAAGAAGGCGATCTACGCCTGCGACGAGCTGGTCGGCTTCATCGGGGCCTGCGTGAAGGTCCGGCCCAGCAAGTCGATCGCCGACCTTCCCGCAAAGTCCGTCATGAAGAAGCTGAACGCCCCTGCCTTCGCTCGCTCGGTCGATCGCTCCTACGTGTACGGCGGAGCCGAGGCGATCGGACGGCCGCTGGACGAACACATCGGCTTCCTGATCGAGGCGCTGAAACCCATTGCGAAAGAAATCGGTCTCTAGTATCGCCCTCGCCGCAGCGGTCGCAGCGCTGCTCGCGATCGGCACGGCTGCGTCGGAGACGAGCCACATCCAGGCCGACCGGCTGATCGACGTCGAGGCCGGCCAGATGAAGGAGAACGTCGTCATCGCCGTCGACGGCTCACGCGTAGCAGGAGTGACCGCGGCGGGGGACGTACCAGCGGGTGCGATCGACCTCCGCGGCCTCACGGTGCTACCGGGTCTGATCGATTTCCACACCCACGTCTGTCTGAGCCCAGAGGACTCGAGCCGTTCGCCGGTGCTCTACAAGAACGACCCGTACCGCACGCTGCGGGCGATGGCCGCGGCTCGGCGCGACCTGATGGCGGGTTTCACGACGCTGCGTGATCTCGACAACGAAGGGGCGGATCTGTGTGACGTGGCGGTGCGCGACGCGATTGCCGAAGGAGTGTTCGTTGGACCGGAGCTCCTCGTCGCTGGCTGGGCGATCAGCATCACCGGCGGCCACATGAACCTCGATCTGAAGCCGTCAGTGGATCGGAAGCTGGATCAGCTGGCGATCATGGCGGACGACCCGGCGGCGATGGTGCGCGCGATCCGGGACCAGCGCAAAACCGGCGTCGACCTGATCAAGATCTACGCGACCGGGACGCTGCGGCACGTGGATCGAACAACCCTCGAGCCTTTGAGCCAGCTCAGCCGAGAGGAAGTCCAGCTGATGGTCGAGGAGGCGGCTCGTTGGGGCATGGACGTCTCGGCGCACGCGTACGGTGGCGAGGGCGCCCACAACGCAGTCGCCGGCGGTGTGCGCAGTCTCGAGCACGGCATGTTTCTCGACGACCAGACGCTCGACCTGATGGTCGAGCGGGGAACATTCTGGAGCCCGACGCTGAGCGTCTACTTCCCTGAGGAAGGGGACGATCCAGAGCAGCGAGCGTTCCTGACGCGTGTCGTGGCCAGCCACCGGGACACCTTCGGCCGCGCCATGAAGAAGGGAGTGAAGATCGCGTTTGGGACGGACGTTGGAAGCCTTCCGCACGGCGACGGATGGCGCGAGCTGAAGCTGATGGGAGAGTACGGGATGCCCGCGATGGAAGTGATTCGCTCCGCTACGATCCGGTGCGCCGAATTGCTCCGGCGCCCTGAACTGGGCCGTGTCGCCAAAGGGTCTCGGGCCGACATCATCGCGGTGAAGGGGCGTCCCGACCAGGACCCGGCGGCTCTACGCGACGTAGTCTTCGTGATGCGGGGAGGCAAGGTTGTCCGGGACGACCGTTGAGCCGGGTCGTCCCGGCATCACGGCCGCCCTCGTAGCAGGGCTCGAGCAGGCCGTCGGCGCCGGGGCTCTGATTCAGGATCGGGCGGAGCGCACCACGTATCAAAGCGACGGCCTCAAGGGCTACGCGGTGACGCCTGGCGTCGTCGTCCTGCCGGAGAGCGCGGAGCAGGTCGAGGCCGTCGTGCGTGTGTGTCACCAGCACGGCGTTCCCTTCGTGGCACGAGGCTCCGGGACCGGTCTCTCCGCGGGCGCTTTGCCGCTCGAGGCGGGCGTCCTGATCGTTCTGACCCGAATGAACCGAATTCTGGAGATCGACGTCGAGAATCGCATCGCGATCGTCGAACCCGGCGTGACGAACCTGGCGGTATCACAAGCCGTCGCACCCCTCGGCTATTACTACGCGCCCGACCCGTCGAGCCAGATCGTCTGCTCGATCGGAGGCAACGTCGCGGAGAACTCGGGCGGTGCGCACTGTCTCAAGTACGGCTTCACGACTCACCATGTTGTGGGCCTGGAGATGGTGCTGGCAGACGGAGAACGGGCCTCTCTGGGCGGGGACGGATTACCGGAGTCGCCCGGCTACGATCTGCTCGGCACCGTCATCGGGTCCGAAGGCACGCTCGGTGTCGTGACCAGGGTCAAGCTGCGACTGATGCGCAAGCCGCAGGCCGTCGCGACGCTGCTCGCAGCCTTCGCCTCGACGGATCAGGCGGGCGCCGCCGTCTCGGCGATCGTGGCGCGGGGCATCATTCCGGCGGCGACCGAGATGATGGACGCGCTCGCGATCGAAGCCGCGGAAGCTGCCGTGGGCGCAGGGTATCCGCGAGGGGCCGGAGCCGCGCTTCTCATCGAGCTCGATGGCCCCGGCGAGGAGGTGGAGGAGCAGGCGCGCGATGTCGAGAAGCTCTGCAGAGAGAACGGAGTCTCGGAGCTGCGCACCGCGGCGAGCGACGCCGAGCGCGCGTTGATGTGGAAGGGCCGCAAGTCGGCGTTTGCCGCAGTGGGGCGGATCAGCCCGAACTACTACGTGCAGGACGGAGTCGTTCCGCGCACAGCGTTGCCGGCCGTGCTCCGGGAGATCACGGGGCTGGCGACCCGCTTCGGATTGCGGGTCGCCAACGTGTTTCACGCCGGAGACGGCAATCTCCATCCACTCGTGCTCTACGACGCCGCAGTTCCGGGACAGGCCGAGTTGGGGGCCACACTGGCTCGCGAGATCCTCGACGTCTGCCTGACTCACGGCGGCTCGATCACGGGTGAGCACGGCGTGGGCGTCGACAAGAAGGAATACATGCCGAAGATGTTCAGCTTGGACGATCTGGATGTGATGCAACGACTCCGGTGCGCCTTCGATCCGGTCGGCCTGAGCAATCCTGGCAAGGTGTTTCCGACTCCCCGCCTGTGCGGCGAGCGCCCCGGACCATACTCGGGTCCGGACCTGGTTCGCGACGGCGTCGCGGAGCTCTTCTGAACATGCCGAGTGCGTCGCCTTCGCCGCGAGAAACCCTGTCGAGCGTCAGCGGTCTGCTCGTTCGCGATGCAGAGGTCCGAGACGCGGTGCAGGGCGTTTCGCCGCGCGCCGTTGCCGAGCCAGACACCGTCGCCCAGGTCTCGTCCACGATGCGCGCCGCGTTCCAGCAGGGTCTTTCGGTCCTGCCGCGCGGCGGGGGAAGCAAGCTGGACTGGGCCGATCCTCCGCGCTCGCTCGACGTCATCCTCGACCTGGGGAGATTGCGAGGCGTCGTGGATCACGTGGCGGGCGACATGGTGGTCGTCGCACGCGCGGGTACCCGCCTGGCGGAGCTTCAGGAGAGCCTCGCCAGGACGCGGCAGTGGCTCGCCCTCGACCCGGGAGCGGACGGCGCCACTCTGGGTGGGCTCGTGGCCACGAACGCGGCCGGCCCCCGCCAGCTGAGCCACGGACGACCGCGCGACCTGCTGATCGGTATCGAAGTCGTCCTGGCGGACGGGACCGTGGCGCGCTCGGGCGGTCGGGTCGTGAAGAACGTCGCCGGCTACGATCTCGGCAAGCTCTACTCCGGCTCGCTCGGCACGCTTGGCGTGATCGTGGAAACCACCTTCCGGCTGCATCCGATTCCACGTTCGTCCGAGACACTCGGGTTCGACGTCGGAAGCGAGGTCGACGCTCGGCGGGCCATCGCGGCGATCGGCGACTCACAGTTGGAGCCGAGCTTCGTCACCCTTCACTGGTCGCCGCGCGGCGCGCTTCGTCTAATCGTGGGCCTCGCAGGCGGCGTCCATGGAGTGAGAGCGCGCAGAGCGGAGCTCGAGTCGCGGCTGGCCGCACTCGACGGTGTCCGTGTCGGCGCCGCCGGAAGGCCAACCCCGTCCCCCGCGGACTGTGTCCTGCGGCTCGGCTTCCACCTGGCCGATCTGGTGCGGGTTTTTGCCGGCCTTCGCGAGGAGGTGGAGATCGTGGGGCTCGAGTGTGACGCGGAGATCGAGGCCGCGGTGGGCGTCGCCGACGTCCGAATCCGGGGCCCGATAGAAGCCACGGCGCGGCTCGTCGAGAATCTTCGCCGCAGGCTCGGTACCGACGCCAACGTCCTGGTCCGCCGTGCCACGCCCGAGCTCAAGTGCCAGCTCGGCAGCTTTGATCGGCTCGCAGCGCCGGCGGACCTGCTGCGACGCGTCAAACGGGAGTTCGACCCGGCGGGCCTGCTCTCGCCGGGTCGGGTGCCATGGGCGTGACGCTGGACCGACGAGCGCTCCTGGACGATTGCGTCCACTGCGGATTCTGTCTCCCGGCCTGCCCGACCTACCGACTCTGGGCTCGGGAAGAGGACTCGCCTCGAGGTCGCATCGTCTTGATGAGCGAGTTCGAGCAGGGAGAGGCGATGACGGCGAGCGTGGTGCGCCACATCGATGCGTGTCTGGGCTGCATGGCTTGCGTCCCGGCCTGCCCGTCCGGCGTCCGCTACGGCGAGTTGGTCGAGCACATGCGGGGGGAGGTCGAAGGACAGCATCGGCGCCCCTGGCTCGATCGCTGGTGGCGGCAGGCCCTGTTCGCGGTCCTGCCCTTTCCGTCTCGCCTGGCCTGGATGAGGCGGGCGCTGTGGCTCTATCAGAAGCTCGGCCTGCGATGGCTGCTCCGTACGAGTGGTTTCACGGACCTGCTGCCGCGAAGACTCGCCGCCCTGGAGCGTCTGCAGCCCGAGATCCAGGCGACGCTCGCTGTGGACGGTGCGGCTGTCCCCGATGGGGCCGCGCGCGCGACGGTGGCCCTCCATCTCGGCTGCGTGCAACGCGTGTTCTTCTCGAACGTCAACGCGGCCACGTCGCGAGTCCTGGCGGCGGAAGGGTGTCGTGTCGTCGTGCCCGACGGCGCAGCTTGCTGTGGCGCCTTGAGCCAGCATTCCGGGCGAGAGCAGGAGGCCCGCGAAAGCGCGGCGGCTTTGACGGCTGCCTGCAGCGGGAGCAGGTTCGACTACTTTGTGACGGGCGCCGCGGGCTGCGGCTCAGCTCTCAAGCAGTACGACCGGGTTCTCGGTGAGGACGGAACGATCGGTCGCGATGCCACAAAGCTCGTCGCCCGCACCCGAGACGTTTCGGAGCTGCTCGCCGAGCTGGGGCCGCGCGCCTCGCGCCACGCGCTGCCGACCTCGGTTGCATATCACGAGGCGTGTCACCTCGCTCACGCACAGGGTATTCGCGAGGCCCCGCGCGTACTTCTCGAGGGCATCCCGGAGCTCGACGTCCGCTACCCGCGGGAGATCGAGCTGTGTTGCGGATCCGCCGGAATCTACAACCTCGTCGAGCCCGAGGCCGCCGATGAGCTGGGCGAACGAAAGGCGCAGGCGATCGCCGAGACCGGCGCCTTGCTCGTGGCGACGACGAATCCGGGCTGTGCGCTCCAGATCGCCTCGCAGCTCGAGCGGATGGGGCGTCCGCTGCCCGTGCGGCACGTCGTCGAGGTGGTGGATGCGTCGATCCGCGGGCTTACGGTCGAGGAGCTGAAGGCCGGCCGCGCAGGATGACGACGAAGGCCGCCACGAAGATCGCCAGCGCGATGACTGAGCCGGCGTTGATCACGCCCTTCGAGGCCGTCCACACGATCGCGTACCCCAGGGCGCCCGGCAACAGCGCGTAGTACAGGAACGCCATCGCGGTCAGGCGGATGACCGCGCCCTCGCGCCCGAGCAGTCCGACGACGGCGGAGGCGGCGACGACGTTGTGCACGCAGATCATGTTTCCGGCGGCGCCTCCAACAGCCTGCAGCGCCACCATCCAGGCGGGATCGACACCGATCCGCTGCCCGACGCCGAACTGGAAGAGCGAGAACATCATGTTGGACACGGTGTTGCTGCCTGCCACGAACGCACCGAGCCCTCCGATGAACGGAGCGATCAACGGCCACGCCTCTCCCGCTACGGCGGCGACTCCATTGGCGAGGGCGATCGGCATGCGCGGCAGGTCGGCACTCCCCGAGCCGCTGTTGATGAACACCTGGACCATCGGAACCGTGAACACGAGCGCGACGGACGCGTGCGCGGTCGTCGTAGCCGCCGAGGCGAATGCGGAACGCAGGCCACTGAGGCGCAAGCCGTGCAGCAGCGCTGCGATCAGCGACACTACGATGAAAACGGTCCCGGGGAGAAACAGCGGCTGCACACGCGACGTGATCTCGGTGCCGAAGATCTCGGGCCACTCGAGCGTCCAGGCCTTCAGCCAGCCTTCGAGCGGTAGGCCTCTTTGTCGTGTGAGAACGAGGAGTATGCCCACGAGGACATAGGGCAGCCACGCCTTGAGGGCCGACATTTCGACGGGCGCTTCGGGCGCCTTCGGCTCCAGCGTCCCACTCCAGGCGCTTGGCCATTCGCCACGCTCTGGAAACGACCAAGGCGTCTCGCCTCGAGGTGTCAGGAAGCCGCGCTTGGCGGCGGGAACCACGATGGCGAGACCGGCGAGGCCGCCGAGCAGGGCGGGAAACTCCGGCCCGAGGGTCGCGGCGACGACCAGATACGGGACGGTCATCGCCAGGGACGCGAAGAGCGCGAAACGCCAGACCTCCAGCCCGTCGCTGAACGAGCGGGCTCGCCCGAAGAAGCGGGTCATGAAGCACACCACGATGAGCGGCACGAGGCTGCCGGCCACGAAGTGCAGGGTAGCCACGCGCAATCCGATGTCCGCCAGGAATTCCCGCCACTTGGTGTGGCCGGCGGCCGCGACCCACTCGGCGACGCCGGGATCGTTGGCGAGCCCGGTTCCGACCCCGATCAGGATCGGAGTTCCAGCGGCGCCGAAGGAGACCGGCGTGCTCTGAATCAACATTCCCGACATCACCGCCGCGAGCGGCGGGAAGCCGAGCCCCACGAGGAGCGGAACGGCGACCGCGGCCGGCGTGCCGAAACCCGCGGCCCCCTCGATGAAGGAGCCGAACAGCCACGCGATGATGAGGACCTGAATGCGTCGATCGCGGCTGATGCCGGCGAAGCTGGCGCGGATCGCCTCGAGGGCGCCGCTCTCCTGAAGTGTGTTGAGCAGCAGGATCGCGCCGAAGATGATGAAGAGAAGCGTCGCGGCGACAATCAGGCCATGAACTGTCGCCGCAGCCACCTGGGTGGGGCCGACACCCCACACCCCGAGGCTGAGGCCGGCGGCGATCGCGTAGGCCAACGGCATCGCTCGGCTGGCGGGCCAGCGCAGGCCGACGAGGAACACCGCGACCGACGCGATCGGGAGCAGCGAGACGAGCGCGAGTAGGGTGGGGTGCATCAGAGCGGGATGTGCTTCTTACCACGCCCCGCGCTTCGCGGCTACTCGGCTCTGAGCGCCTCGATCGGATCGATCCGGGTGGCGCGGCGAGCCGGGAGGTAGCTGGCCACGAGCGCGACGGTCATCAAAACTGCCGGCACCGCGGCGTACGTGACCGGATCGAAGCCTCGAACCTGATGGAGCAGCGAAGCCATCGAGCGCGAAAGCAGCAACCCGGCGCCGCTGCTGACCATCGCCGTGGTCGCACCCATGCCGAGCGCGAGAGTCAGGACCGCGGCCAGTGCGAAGCCGGGCGAGGAAGCATGCTGCGAGCGCCCCGGACAGCATCGAGAACGTAGTCCGCGATCCGCATGCTCAGCCCTCCCTCGGGCCTTGGGACGCAGGAGCGCCGGAAAGGGCTGCAACGGACCTCTAGCGTCTTTGATATCGTGACCCAATCGCAGTACGACGGAGGCAGGCCCCGATGTCGATCGACAGCAAAATCGAGCTGCACCCGAAGTCGTGCTCGTGCGGAGGGGGCAGCTGGATGGTCTTTAGTGGCAACTCCAACTCTCCGTGCAAACCGGCGGGGGGAGGTGACGGGAACGTCACTCTGACGACCCAACAGTGGCGGCACATCGGGAAGCCTGCCAACGCGGACGCCTACCGCGAATCCGAGAGTCGCGCCGAGGCCGGGGACCGCCGCGAGTTTCAGCGGTTCGAAGCGACGTTGGACGTGAAGCTCAGTCGGGTGTCGAGTTGGAACGACCGGCAGGCTCAGACCGAGGCTGCGCGCACCGAGGTGATCGCGAAGGGAGGTGCCCTGGTCCGCAGCCGCATGCCCGTCGAGAAGGGCGAGAACCTCATGTTCATCGTAGGCGACGACTACACGACCAAGGCGGAGGTGCTGTACGTCAACACGGCCAATGCCGGCGGCGAGAGCTTCTTGCGCGTCGGCCTCCGCTTTCTGGACGAGCCGTTTCCCGACAAGCTGATTCCCGCGAACGCCAAGCCGATCTAGGCAGCCGGATTCCAATCATGTCCGGAGATGACGCGGTCACCCGCAGCTTCGACGGGGACCAGACGACCGGCGACGCCTCCCAGGGACCCGCGCCTCTCGCTCCGGGCGTCGTGCTGGCGGATCGCTACCGGATCGTGGCCCGCCTCGGCGCGGGCGCGATGGGAGAGGTCTACCGCGCCGACGATCTGAAGCTCGGGCAGCCCGTCGCGTTGAAGTTTCTGACGGAACATCTGGCCGGCGATCCAGTACGATTGGCGCGTTTTCACGGGGAAGTCCGGATGGCGCGCGAGGTGTCTCACCCGAACGTCGTCAGAGTTCACGACATAGCAGAGAGCGAGGGCCGGCACTTCATTTCGATGGAGTACGTCGACGGTGAGGACCTGGCGAGCCTCATCAGACGCATCGGCCGTCTTCCCGCAGACAAGGGAATGGAGCTGGCGCGTGAGCTGTGCCTCGGGCTCGCTGCTGCACATGAGCAGGGCGTGCTGCACCGGGACCTGAAGCCGGCCAACGTGATGATCGACGGCCGGGGCCGCGTGCGGATCAGCGATTTCGGTCTCGCGATTCGCGCGCCGGAGGGTCGCGCCGCCGAGGTCGCTGGGACGCCGGCATACATGGCGCCCGAACAGTTCGACGGAGAAGCGACCCCGGCGTCCGACGTGTACGCGCTGGGGCTCGTCCTGTACCACCTGTTCGTCGGCGAGGCCGCCTTCTCGGGGGGCAGCGTGCCTCAGATGGCGCGCCGGCAGCGCGAGGATCGACCACCGCGGCCTCGCGACCTCGTCCCGGACATCAACCCACAGCTCGAAGAGCTGATTCTCCGCTGCCTGGAAAAGGAACCGGCGGCGCGCCCTTCGACTGCTCTGTCGGTCGCCGCCTCGTTGCCGGGCGGAGATCCGTTGGCGGCCCTCGTCGCGGCGGGACAGACACCTCCCCCGGAGCTGATCGCGCGAGCGAAATCGTCGGGGGGTTTGACCGCTGCAGCGGCCACGGGCCTGGTCGCGTTCGCTCTCGTCGGCCTGCCGCTGGGCGTCATGCTCATCGAGCCTCTGCTCCTGTTTCGGCAGGTCCCACTGGAACGAACGCCGGAGGTGCTCGTCGACGAAGCTCGCCGGCTTCTGGCTACGATGGCGGGCGGCGATGAGGTCGTCCGCGACAGCGCCTTCGGATTCGTGTACTCGCGTCCAAACAGCGGGCCGTTCGTCCATGCCGATGCTTTGGATGACCGAGCTCCGATCCGGTTCTGGTATCGGCAATCGCCACGGATCCTGTCGCCGCTCGAACGATCGGCGCACGTTTCGCCGGAGGATCCGCCGACGAGGGCGGCGGGGATGGCGACGGTCTGGCTGGACACGAAAGGGCGTCTTCTCGAGTTGGCTCGCATTCCCGGGGCGAGCGGCACTCAGGCGGCTCCGGAACCCTGGGAGTCGCTCTTCGACGCGGCCGGGCTCGATCCCGAGGCATTCCAGCCAGTCTCGGAAGCCGCTGTGCCGCCAGTGCCATCGGACGAGCGCCAGGCCTGGCAGGAAGAGAGCGGAACGCAGGGTCGCCTGCGTGTCGATGCCGCGAGCCTCGGCGATCGGGTCGCGTGGTTTCGGGTCCAATCCGAGGAGATCGAAGATCCGGAGGCGCCTTCTGGCCGCCTCTGGCGCCTGCAGACGACTTTCCTGGTCATCTACGTCCTGGTGTTGGTCTCAGGGTCGCTCTTGGCGTGGCGTAATCTCAGCCTGGGAAGGAGTGATCGTTCCGGCGCCTTTCGTATCGCGGGCTACGTGGCTCTCCTGAGACTCGGCTCATGGCTGCTCTCCGGGTCGGACTCGAGCGACCCGCCCGGCCTGTACCGCGGACTCGTCGACATGCTCAGTCGCAGCCTCTACAACGCCGTCCTGCTTGCGGTGTTGTACCTGGCGATCGAGCCGGTCGTGCGACGTCGTTGGCCACACAGCCTCATCTCGTGGAGCCGGCTGCTTCGGGGCCGCTTCACCGACCCGCTCGTCGGTCGGGACATTCTCGTCGGGGTCGCCAGCGCCGTCGCGATGGCGCTCGCCTTTGTGATTGGCCGGCTGGCGCCCACTTGGTGGGGAGAAGGCCCGGCTCGCGCTCTGGCCGTGGACCTGGACCTCATGTACGACACGAAGCTCGTGATCGGCAGGTTGCTCACCGCTCAGATCGACGTTCTGTGGGCGTGCCTGATCTTCACGGTCTTCTTCGTGCTGCTGCAACGGCTGTTGAAGTCGTCAACGCTGGCGGCGGGATCGGCCATTCTCCTCTTCACGGCGCTCACCGGCCTGAACACGAGCGGCGGACGGCCCACCGAGGTCATGGGCCTGGTCGTGGCGATGGAAATCCTCTTCTTTACATTGTCCCGCTTCGGGTTCCTGGCCACCGCTGTAACGGTCTACGGCGTCGGGCGGGTGCAGATCCCCCTGACTCCCGATCTTCTCGAATGGTACGGCCAGGGAACGACGCTGTGGCTGAGCGTGATGATGGGGCTGGCGCTCTACGGCTACTGGGTAAATATCGGAGGCGGCGCTACCGTCAAGCGGGCCCTGCTGAAGGTCGACGCTTAGACTTTCGGGCCCACTACCTCTCGCCGCGCTCGATCGGCCGGTCGACGGACACGGAAACGATCAGTCGACCGCGTCGCTTCCCGCGCTCGACTGTGGCCGAGCCGACCCAGCGACGACCGTCGCGACCTTCGAACCGCCAGCCGCTCCGGGAGCCGACGCCAGCGTCTTCGCTCAAGCGCCAACCCTTCTGTTGAAGCTCCTCGTTGACGAAGCCGAGCAGGAGAGCTGGATCGAGGGATGTGTGCACCGACCACCTCGACATCCAATGATCGCGATCACTCTCGGTGCCCAGGTGATCCCACGCGCACGCCTCCCGCAGCCCGAGCGGGCAGCCGCCGCGGGCCCGTCGCCGCGGCCAGGTCGACCGCGGGCTCAGCGATTCCACCTGCAAGGAAGAGTAGACCGGCGATGTGAAGCGCCAACGAGATCTTCATACGTCCCTCTAATTGGTCCGCAACGCGACCATCGGGTCGATCGCCGTCGCTCGACGCGAAGGCAGGAAGCAAGCGGGCGCGGCGACAGCAATGAAAACGATCGCTGATCCGAAGAAGCAGTACGGATCCGTCGGCTCCACCCCGTAGAGCAGGCCCGACATCACGCGCGAGAAGGCGAGCGCGGCGACACCGCCCAGCGCGAGACCCACCCCGACGGAAGCCATCCCCTGCCGCATCAGCATGCTCATGACCTTGCGGGGCTCCGCGCCGAGGGCCATGCGGATGCCGATCTCGTGGGTTCGTTGGCTCACCGAGTACGCGATGACGCCGCCCACGCCCGTCGCCGTGATGACGAGTGCCAGGGTGGCAAACAGGCCGAGTAGCGCGGTCGTCAGAACGGGGGAGGCGAGCGCCTCCGACCTCACGTCGTCGAAGGAGCGCACCCGGTAGAGCGGCACCTCGGGGTCCAGGCGGGAGACGATCGATTCGACGCTGCGCGCCAAGGGTAGAGGCTCCCCGCTCGTGCGGACCAGCACGGCGGTCCCGAAGCCGGGGGACGACAGGAACGGAACGTAGATCACGTCTCGCGGCGCCTCTTCGAGTCGGTAGCGGCGAGCATCGCCGACCACGCCGACGACCTCGGCCCAGGTTTCGCCGCCGTCGCCCGACAGCCGACGTCCGATCGGGCTGTCGGCGCCCCAGTGACGAGCCGCGGTGCTCTTCGAGACGATCGCCACCGGCCTCTCGCCCGCTCGGTCTCCCGAGCTGAACTCCCGGCCTTCGAGCAGGGGCATCCCGATCACGCCGAAGTAGTCGGGGCTCGCAGCCCGGAAGTCGGCGCGCGGCGGTGGATCGAGGTCGCGACCCTCGATCTAAAAGCTGCCGTCTCCCCGCCAGGTGCTGTTGAGCGGGAAGGTCCACGACAAGGCGGCCCGCTCCACGCCGGGCAGCGCCTGCATCTGCTCTAGTAGCGGCTCGTAGAACTGCAACATCTGGAAGCGCCGCTCGTCGCGATCCTCGATTCCGACGTACTTGGACCAATCGAGCGCGACGGAGCCGGTCAGCACCCGCTCCGTCCGAAAGCCCGGATCCAGCCGGTGCAGCTCGATCAGGCTGCGCAGCATCAGTGCCGCTCCGATCAGCAGAACGAACGAGACGGACAGCTGGGCTACGACGAGGGCGTGCCTCGTCCGCCTCTGCGATTCGCCGCCGGCGCTGCGCCCACCGGCTTCGGCGAGGGCGGCGGCGAGGCGCTCCGCGCCCGGCAGTCCCGGAATCGATCCGAAGACGAAGCCGGTCACCAGGGCCACGCCCAGAGTGAACAGCAACACGCTGAACCGCCCTCGGCGTGAAGCGTGAGGCGAAGCCAACCAGCACGTCGCGGCCGACGTACGCGAGGCCGAGACCGAGGGCGCCTCCCAGCAACGACAGAATCGTGCTCTCCGTGAGGAGCTGCCGGGCCAGGCGGCCGCGGCCCGCTCCCATCGCGGTCCGCACGGCTATCTCCTGCTGCCGGTTTCCGAGCCGGGCCAGGGTGAGGTTCGCCACGTTCGCGCATGCGATCAGGAGCACGAGCGCGACGGTGGCGAGCAGCATCAGGAAGGTCGGCCGCGCCTCCTTGACCAGCTCCTCGCGCAGCGACGCCACGCTCACCTCGAGCCCGCTGCTCTCCGGGTAGAACTCCGGATAGTCCGCAGCCAGGCGGGCGGCGATCGCCGTAACGTCGTCGTCGGCACGTTGCTTCAAGATGCCGGCCTTGAGCTTGGCGATGCCCGCCAGCATGCGCCGATCGCGGCCCTCGATGGTGGCCGGGCTCGACCTGAAGGGGCACGAAGAGCTCGGCATGTAGACGTCGTCGTCACCAGGGAAGCGGGGCAAGGGCGGAAGCACGCCGACGACGGTGTGGATGCGGTCGTTCATCTCGAAGGTCCGGCCCACGAGCGCCGGATCTCCTCCGTGGCTCGCCTGCCAGTAGTCGTAGCTCAAGAGCAGCACCGGCTCCGCGCCGATCTCATCCTCGCCGAGGAGGAAGCCGCGTCCGATCAACGGCGTGACGCCGAGGACGTCGAAGTAGTCGTCCGACACGACGCCGGTGCGCACGCGCTCGGGCTTCTCACCGCCGAGCAGCGTGAAGTCCATCGAGTGATACTCGACGATCGACTCCAGGCTCTCGTTCGCGGCCCGGTAGTCGTCCAGCTCCTTGACCGAGAACTGGTGCTCGAAGTTCTCTCCGCCGGCGAAGACGCGGGTCTGCGACATCATGACAATCCGATCGGCGTTGTCGTAGGGCAGCGGGCTGAGCAGCACGCCGTTGAACGACGCTGAAGATCGCCGTGTTGGCGCCGATGCCGAGAGCGAGGGTCGCGACGACCACGAGGGTATAGGCGGGATTCCTGAGTAGGCTGCGCAGCGCGAAACGGGTGTCGCGGAAAAGGTCCTCGATGTGCCTCGTGCCCCAGGAGTCCCGACAACCCTCCTTGATCTGATCCACGCCGCCGAACTCGAGCAGCGCCCGCCGCCTCGCCTCTTGAAGCGGGAGGCCGCTTTCGACGTTCGTTCTGAGTCGCCATCTCGATGTGGAACTTCAGCTCCTCGCTCAGCTCCCGCTCCCGGACGTCGCGGTGAAGCAACGCATCGAGTCGCTGCGACAGGCGGTGGTAGAGAGACACGGTCAGGTCGCCTCGAGAACGCGCGCTACGGCCGCGGACAGGCGAGCCCAGTCCTCGGTCTCCCGCTCGAGTCGTTTCCGGCCGGAGCGCGTCAGACGGTAGAAGTTGGCGCGGCGGTTGTTCTCGGAGGTGCCCCACTCGGATTCGATCCAGCCCTCTTCCTCGAGGCGATGGAGTGCGGGATAGAGCGACCCCTGATTCACGCGAAGCACGTCCTCGGAGACCTGCTGGATGCGCTGCGAGATGCCCCAACCGTGAACGGCGCCAGCCTGAAGCGTGCGCAGGATGAGCATGTCGAGCGTGCCCTGGAGAAGATCGATTGGTCGTGTCAGGGCGGCGCCCCCTAGACGTTCTACAGGAACCTAGTCACACTCCTGTAGATTGTCAAGGGGAAGGATTCGATTTTGCCCGATGGGCGAACCCGGCTCGGTCCAAATGACTGGATACCCGTTCCTAAGGGGGTTCTGAGCCCCGAAAACGAGGCTGGGGTGGGACACAATTGAAACGCTACGGCGACCGCAAGCCTCGGGGGGCGTCCTTTGGAGTACGTATGTTGTAGCCTTGAAAGCTCACCTGATGCCACGTTTGCGACCCTGGACGGAGGTTCGATGGCTGCGCTCATTTCGAGGAAGCCAGCTACCGGAGAAGTAGCGAGCGAGCGATGATCGGAGCGATCGCGGGTCACTACCGGATCCTGGACAAGCTCGGCCGGGGCGGCATGGGCGAGGTCTATCTCGCCGAAGACACGCGCCTTCGGCGGCCCGTGGCGCTCAAGCTGCTGGGGCCCGAGGCGCGGCGCACCGACGGCGCCTGCGATCGGCTGATGCGCGAGGCGCGAGTGGCCTCGCTGCTCAACCATCCCGGGATCGCGGTGATTTACGAAGTAGGCGAGGCCGAAGTCGACGGCGAGGAGCGCGCCTTCATCGCGATGGAGTTCGTCCCGGGTCGGAGCCTCAAACAGCATCTGGCGGACGGGCCCCTCGATTCCGAGCAGGCTCTCGATATCTCCGCGCAGCTGGCTCAGGCGTTGGCGGAAGCGCACGCCAAGGGGGTGGTTCACCGTGACATCAAGCCAGCCAACGTGATGATCACGGACCAGCGGCGGACCAAGATCCTGGACTTCGGTGTCGCCGCCTACGCCCCGACGGTGGACGAGACCTCGGACACCTGGAGTCAGGACCGCGGCGTCCTGCCGCCGGGTGCGATGCTCGGGACGGTCGCGTACATGTCCCCGGAGCAGGCTCGCGGTCGAGCGGTCGATGGCCGCTCGGATGTCTTCTCCCTGGGTGTCGTCATCTACGAGATGCTCGGCGGTCGCCCACCGTTTCGGGGTGAAGGCTCGGTCGAGATCCTCGAGGCCGTTTTGCGCGACGAGCCCGATCCCATTCCGGGTCTGGCGCCGGGGCCGCCACAAGCGCTCGAGCGAATCGCACGCGGCATGATGGCCAAGCGCGCGGAGGAGCGGTATCCGACGATGGCGGAGGCACTCACTGCGCTTTCGGAGCTCCGGGAGGGGGGGCTCGGTCCGAGACCAGCCGTCGCGGCACCGCCATCCGTCGCGGTCATCAACTTTCGCAACGTCACCGGGCGCTCGGAGGACGACTGGCTCGGCACGGGTATCGCGGAGACCGTCGCGGCCGACCTGAAGAAGATCCCGGGCGTCGCCGTGATCTCGCGCGAGCGCGTGCACGAGGTGCGACGCAAGATAAGCAGCGACGACGGGGACGACGAGAGCTACGCACCGCGGCTCGGACGCGAAGTGGGCTCACGTTGGGTCGTGTGCGGCGCTCATCAGCGCCTGGGCGACGCCGTTCGGGTCACCGCCCGCGTGATTGAGGCGGCGTCTGGGCAGGTGGCACACACCGCAAAGCTCGACGGGACGATGGGCAAGATCTTCGACCTGCAGGACCGGATCGTCCGCGAGATCTCGCGGGGACTGCGACTGAGCCTGAAGCCGGATGCGCGGGACGGCGAGGAGACACGCGTCGTCGAAGCCTACGAGGCCTTCTCCAAAGGAGTCATCAACCTCCGTGCTCAGACCGCGGAGTCGCTCGATCGCGCCATCATGTTCTTCGAGCGAGCGATCGCCCTCGATGCGGGGTACGCGTCGGCCCACTTGCGTCTGGGCAGCGCGTTCGACTTGAAAGGCGCCTATCTCAGTGCGCCGGAGTTGTCGGAACGGGCGATGCGTTCGATCGAACGAGCGATCGAGTTGCGACCCGACTTCGGTGAAGCCTGGCGAGAGCTGGCGTCCGCCACCCACGAGGCCGGCCGCGACGGCGAGGCGATGCAGGCCGCGACCCGCGCAGTGGAGCTCGATCCGTTCAACGGCGCTACTCACGCGACGGTGGCCCGCATCCAATTCATCGGGGTCGGAAACTTCGCCGCTGCGGCCGATGGCTACGAGCGCGCATTCGAGCTGAATCCCCAGGGCGGTTGGTACGCGCTGCAGCTCGCACATTGCGCCGCGCTGCTGCGCCAGTTCGAACGGGGCGAGGAGGCCGCCCGTCGCGCGCTCGTGCTCCAGGAAGAATTTCTGTCGGGAAGGCAGGGACTCCTCGTCGTCGGATCGTACGTGCGGATGGGGGACTTGCTCGCCCTCCGCGAACGGCACGAGGAAGCGATCGAAGCGTTCGCTCGAGAATCGGATTTTCTGCGTCGCGTCGATCACGCGCTCCGGGCGCGCATGACCATAGAGATCGGTTACAGGAAGGGGAGCTCCCAGATCCGTGCAAAGCAGGTCGTCGCCGGGCGAGAGAACCTGGAAGCGGCTCTCGCCGCTTTCGAGCAGCGGCTCGGGATGGGCACCGACGATCCCTTCACGCGCTACTACGTCGCGTGCGCCCGGACCGTGATGGGCGATCTCGACGGCGCTATCGACGATCTCGAGCAGGCGGCACGGAAGCGTCCCGCCTATACGGTGCGACGCGCGCTGATCGAGCCCGATCTCGAGCCCCTCCGAGAGCACACGCGTTTCGCCGCCGTCGCCAGGCTCGCCGAGTCGGTCGCTCCGGTCTAGACGGACGACCGAACAGGCCGCGGCCCGCCGAAATGCTGATTCTCAGCCGGACGGCACGTCGAACACGAGTTCGATGGGATCCTGCTCGTGGACCGCGTCGGCATGGCCGCCCGGAACTTCAAAGGCGCGGCCCAGGGCGTTCCCCGCCAGGTCTTCGAGCTCGGGGTCGACGACGATCCGGTAGCTCCCGACCGCCCACGGCGCGGCTGGGCGGAAGCTCCACAGGGCTTCGTCCTGACCGACGTCCGGGTCTCCCGGCACCAGCTGTCCGTCCGCCGAGACCACCGTCAACATTCGCAGCGAGAGCGCCTGATCGAGCGGCTCGTCGAAGCGTACCCGCAGCGACTCCCCGCTGTTCGGGGACGGCGCGGAAACGACCCAGTTGCCAGGATCCGGGGATTGCCGATCCGCTTCGACGACAACGAACCTCTTGACGTGAGACTCGACGAGGGGCGCGCCGCGGGCATCCCGCCAGGCCGAATCGATGGCCAGCTCGAACGTGTCGCCGCCTCGCAACGGCGGGCCTGACTCTCGGTTGGGCACGAGGTCGCGCTTGATGCGTCCGGGATCGAGCAACAGCGTCAGTCGCTGGCCATGGGGATCCCACAGCTCCTGAGGTAGCTCCAGGAACGGCAGCTCGACCTCCCTCCCTTCGGAATCCAGCAGCCGAATGTGCCGGTAGGAGTCTCGCGCGCTCATCGGCGCGGAAAAGTGGATGTAGAACTTCAGGAGGTTCTCGGGAAGGCGATCGGAGCTGGGGTAGACGCGTTCGAGGCGCGTCGTGGGCCGGGTGTCCGGCGCCTCCGTGCCTAGATGCGCGGTGAGGGTCGACCCCGCCTCGGCACTCGCCCCCGTCGCGCGCGCGAGTCGAGCGACATCGAACCGGGCCGTGTAGGTCAGGCCCGGGGTGAGCGGGAAACGCGGCACGAAGAGGACTCGCCCCGGTTCGACGCGATAAGACCCCAGCATCGAGGGCCGCGAAGGGTTGGAGGCGCTCCGATCGTCCGGGTCAGGCCGCACCTCGAAGATGGATCCCCAGGCCTCTTGCCCGAGGGGTTGGACGACCAGTCTGCGGCTGACCGAACTTTCGAGACCCAGGACCGCGAACGCATGTGATGCGTCGAGCCGGACGAGCTCGATGCGGAGCGGTTCGGAGGACTGGGCTGTCCCGCCACCGGCCGCCGCAAGGGCGAGGGCGAGACAGCCCGGAAGCGTCAAGGGAGCGAAACCGCCTTCAAGTCCATTCCGCCCTCGCCTTCGATGAGAACGAGAGCGCGCGAGTCGTCGAGGCGGTCGAGCTGCTGAACCCCCTCCAGGCTGGCCAGCGTCTCGTACGGCAAGCCAGCGGTCTCTTCGACCGGCTCCGTGATGGCGCTCATCTCGGCGATTCCGCGGGTGCTGACCTTCATCACGCCACGGCTGCTGTTGGCCATCATGATGTAGTCGCGCCCGTCCTTCTTGTAGACCACCATGTCGAGGGGTCGATTGCGATTCCCCAGCTCCGCGATGGTCGTCCCGGTGATCTTGGCTCCGCTCGTGATGGTCTTGACCGGGAACTTGACGAGCGGTGTGCACGTGTAGGCGGCGAGGATGTGGGGATCGGCCGCGATCTCGTAGGGGACCAACGTCCGGATGGGGGAGTGAGTCTCCCACTTGCCGTGATTGCCATGGTAGATCTCGACGCTCGTACCCGAGTCCACTCCCGCGAACGGGAAGTCGATGACGCGCAGCTTAGAAGAGAACTCCTCGTTGGAGAGCCCGGCCACGTAGAGCTTGTCCGCCAGGAAGGCGAGGTCGGTGATCGCGAGCTGGCGCAGGCTCTGGCCGCGTCGCTCGGCGCTCGGATCGGGGGCGTTCGGAAGCTCGACCCGGGAGTAGCGGACTTTCTCGAGAGACACTTCCGCGACCTCGCCGTCCCCATCCGCTCGGATGAGCACGGGCGTCGCCTCGGGTCCCTGGCCGCGGGACACCGACAGGTAGGCGGCGCCAGAGTGGGGGCCCACGACCATGTCGTGAATTTGAATCTGGTCGACGGACGTGCCGAGAAGAGACGCGATCTTCGCGTCGATGCCGGTCCCCTGGAAGTCTCCTTCAGACCGATTCCTTTTTTCGTCGTCGGTTGCGAGGGCAATGATCGCCGCACCTCGCGAGTCGCCTATGAAAAGCACGCCCTCGGGTCCGAAAGCGAGCGACCCGATGCTTTGCAGGGTCGCCTTGCCTTCCACGAACGAGGCGGTCGCGTCGCCCGCTGCGAGCGGGACGGCGAGACAAACGAGGAGTGCCAGTGCCAGAGCGAAGGGGAACGGCCGCATGAGAACCTCCTGAAACCACCAAGTGGCCGGCGCAACCAACCGCTGCGCAGCCGAAGAGCAAGCTTAGCAAGACTGCAGTGGGTAGTGAAGAGTTGATCGCACTTGTCGCCGCGCCCGCCGAATAGGCCAGGCGGGTCGACCCGATCCAGGCCTTGCGCGTCGGGTAGCCTGTAGCTGCGTCGCGAGGCCGCGACAGCGAATCCCACGAGCGGACGGATGTCCGTGAAAATACTTCAAATGCCGGACTTGCGGCCGTTTTGACCGGTACGGGGCTTGCACTCTGACCCGGCGGGTACGGCCGAAAGGAGTGGACATGCGCGGATGGATACAGGAGACGCGGGTCGCGATCCGGTCTCTGAGAAAGACACCCTCAGTGACGCTGGTCGCGATCGTGGCGGCGCTCCGGGCCACCAGAGTCGACCCGATGGTGGCGCTCCGCGAAGAGTAGCCCGTTGCCTATTCGTTGAACCATTGGCGGGTGCCGAGCGTCTCCCTAGCAGAAACCTGAGAGGGAGGTGTGTGTTGAGCAAGTTCTATTGGGGCGTCGCCCTGATCTCGAGCCTGGCGGCGGCCCCCGTCGAGGCGGACAGCTGTCAGTACGAGGAGCCCCGCAGGGCAACACTCGATGCCGCGGGCCTGGAGCGGGTCGTGGTCGAAGCGCGTGCCGGGAGCCTCGCAATCTTCGGGAAGTCGGGGCTCGACGAGGTGCGCGCCGAAGGGCTCGCGTGCGCGGGCGGGCGGGACGCTCTGGAGGGCATCCGCCTCGTGACAGAGCGAACTGGCACGACTGCGAGGATCGAGGTCGAGATTCCGGATACGGACTGGAGCTTCTTCTCCGGCACCTCACCGCGACTGGATCGGGAGATCGAGGTTCCACACGGCCTCGCGCTCGAAGTCCGGGATTCGAGCGGCGCGATGGAGATTCACGGAGTCGGGTCCGCCGATGTGCGCGACAGCTCTGGTGAGATCGTCATCGGAGACGTCTCGGGCGATCTGCGCATCGACCACAGCTCGGGGTCGATCGAGGTCAGCGACGTTTCGGGGGAGGTCCGTCTCGAGGACAGCTCCGGCAGCATCGAGGTGAGACGCGTCGGTGGCTCGGTCCTGGTGGATCGGGACAGCTCCGGCAGCATCGAAGTCGAGCAGGTCCAGCAGAACGTCCTCGTGCGTAGGGATTCCTCGGGCGGCATCTCGGTCGCCGACGTGGGTGGCGACTTCACGGTGGAGCGCGACACCAGCGGGAGCATCCACTACGAGGACGTCAAGGGGCGAGTCGATATTCCGGCAGACAAGCGTTAGCGGGTGGCTGAAACTCGGTCAGGTCCCGGATTCGTCAGTTGGCGAGCTCACCGTTAAGTTCTTCTCATTCAATCTATTAGGGCGTTCAGAGCTTCTGGATCAGAGCTTGCTTATACTAGATGTATACTTGACGCCACTGGAGCCGAGCAGAGACTTCAGCCGCGGCGCCGGCTGCCGTTTCTGCGCAGTGCAGTGGCCCAGCTCGATGATCGTGGCCATTTCGTGGCCGTTGTCGATCTGAGCCGCGGCGGGGCTCTCCTGGAGAGCCGATCCCCGTTCGAGCCAACGCCCAACTTCCTGCTGCGATTCGTCTTACCCGGGGCGTTCCAGGAGACCCGGCTGGAGTGCCAGCTCATCCGAAAGTTCGAGAGTGACGAAGGGGCGATGGCTCTCGCGGTGAAGTTCAAGGCAGTGGAAAACCGGACGGCGCACGTCATCGACGAGTTCGTGGACGGGCTGACCGAGCCCGAGCGGGCGGACTAGGGGCCGGGCCGGGCACGCTCCCTGAGTCGTTCGACGGTCTCTTCCTGCCGGGACAGCAGCCCGGTTCCGCCGCCCTCGCGTAGCGCGGCCACGACGCTTTCGTAGTACCACAGCGTTTCATCCTTTGCCTGCGGAAAAGCGGTCGAAGACCGCATCGCCGAGGCGCCGGTGATCCTCGAGGAGGGTGCGCGCGTCGTGCAGCTTGTCCGCCGCTGCGACCCTGCGCACCTCGCTCGAAGCGCTCCGCAATACTTCGATGAACCTCAGTTTGCGCGCCTTCCAGGCGGGCTTGGGTTGCTCGAACGTGTCGGTGCAGCCCTCGACGATGGCCGCGACGCGACCCCGAACTGGCGTCGTATGTCTTCGAGAGTCTCGCGTCCCCCCCCCGGTCCTCCGGGCCGTCGTGCAACAACGCGGCGATAGCCTCGTCCTCGTCACCGCCATCCTCGAGGACGAGCGCGCAGGTGGAGAGCAGGTGGGAGATGTACGGCAATGACGCCGCCCTCCGGGTCTGACCGTCGTGGAGCACCGCGGCATAGCGGAGCGCATCCTGGAATCTGCGACCAGGGGCTCGGGTTTCTGGACGCTCTGTCGCCATGAGGCTGGAATACGATGGACGCCACTCCGGGTCGAAAATGCCGTGCGGGAGAGCAGGATACCCCTACGGGGAAGGCCCTGTCGCTGCTCATCACGGTGTCCCCGAGGCCGCCTGCGACCAGGTCGCACCGGGCAGCTTGAACCTGCTAGCCGGACATCACCTGCTGAATCTCGAGGAACAGGCGAATCTGCTCTGCCTGATCGCCGCGCAAACCCAGAAACTGGATGCCGAACCGGCCGTCCCCGGCCGCGCGTGCGACGCGGCCACGGGCGGCCATCGCGTGCTTGGCACGCGGAAGGCGGAAGCCGAGATCCAACGAGTCCCCGACCAGCAACCCGGCGGTGCATTCGACCAGGGCGCCAGTCTCGCTCAGGCGGAAGGCGGAAGCCGAGATCCAACGAGTCCCCGACCAGCAACCCGGCGGTGCATTCGACCAGGGCGCCAGTCTCGCTCAGATTGACGATCGTCCCCTCGGTGCCCTTGCGCCCCCCGGCCTTCAACCCAAGGCGAACGGGAATCTCGATGGAGTGGCGCTTGGGTACCTCGATGAGTCGCCCGAGCTTCTGCTCCCAGGCCGGTCCGGCGGGGAGCCTCAGGACGGTGTTGGCGCCCGCAGTCAGCAGCCCGAGCTCGACATCGTTCATCGGCCCGTCGGCAATCACCACGATCGACGCTTCCTTTGTCGTCTGGCTCAGGCGCAGGTCCTCCACGAGCCGCTCGGCCTGCGGCATGCCACGGTCGACGACGATCAGATCGGGGCTTGCTGATGCGGCCAGCACGACGGCGTCGCGGTACGTCGTGGCGACATGCCGTTCGAGACCGTCCCGCCAGATGAGGGTGTCGTGAAGCGTCTCGCCTAGCGGGTCGAGGGCGCAGATCAGGATGTGGGGCGCGGCTGCCGTCACTGCTGAAGCTTCCGGAGAGCGTCACCACCCACGAGTCGACTCCCGCTCAGTCGAACTCCAGCCAGGAGAACCACATCGGATGGTTCGTCTTGTACCACTCGAGGATCGCCCGGATGGCAGCCTGCTTTTCGGGGTACATCACCTGGTCGTCGATACGATCGAAGTGGACCCGGATACTGCCCCCATCGTACTCGAGGGCCTGGGAGCACAGAGTTTGAAGCTCGTTGCGAACACGCCCGGAGTCGGAGACCTTGACCGGCCGCGTCCGAAAGGACTCGCCGGCGACGAAGCGCTCGAGAAGAGGGCTGAAGACGAGCCTCGTCTGCTCGAAGGACTCGAGGAAGCGAAACGTGAAGCGGGTACGGAGATGGGCGCCAGCTGTGGAGAGCCGCGTGGTGACCCGGAACCGATCCTCGGCGAGCCGCTCGACCCCGGGCGAGCCGCTGTAAGGGTCGGGACCCATATAGCCCGAGGCGGCGATGGTGCGCGAGCGCTTCTCGGGAAAGAAGTCGTCGGCCCGGAGCACCCGCTCCGTCCGGGGAAGATTGGCGTCAGCCATCTCTCGCAGACAGTTGCGGTAGTACTCGACCCGATCCGTGGCGACGGGGGCGCCATCGAAGAGGGCGCGCAGCCGCTCCTCGAGATCCGCTTGATCCGGGTCCAGCCTCATCAGGGCCTGCTCGCGATCCATGGGAAGTTCGAACCTCGGCGAGTAGAGCGCCATCGACACGTCGACGTCGAGGGCGTCGCACAGACTCGCCGCCTGTAGGGCCTCCGCGGACGCGGCGTAGCCGTCGCACAGAAAGACGTGCGTCGAGCCCGCGTCGTCCTTCCAGCTTCCGACCAGGTAGGTGGGTGCGTAGGTGCCCGACTCTGTGAACGCCGGGAGCCCGCTGGGCGCCTGCCACCCATCCTCGACGAGGTGAACCCCCAGCTCGCGCCATTCGCCCCACAGGCGACCGAGCCGAATCTCCCGGCTCTTGCCTTGCAGGGTCCAGACGTGGATGTGTTCGCGGCGGATCTTCGGCAGCGCTGTCTCGATCGCCTCGACGACCTTGGCGCGGGGCGACAGCAGGTCGAGGTGAATCGAGTTGTTCTCGGCGGCACGCGTGATGGATCGCGGCAGAGCCAGCGTGCCCATATAGGCCTCGTAGGGGCGAGTAATCACGAGCGGCTGATCGAAGAGGTGGATCACGGCGAGCGGGCCGAGTTCCTCGCCTTTGGCGAAGCGGGACGTGTTCTCGAGCGTGTCGATCGCGGTGCCCCAGATCGTGATGCCTCGATCCCGCATCTTCTTGTAGAAATCCGGCCACTCGTAGCCGGGCTGGTTCAGGAGCCGGTGCACGCGCGAGTCGATGAAGCGCGCCACCTCGGGCCGAGCGTAGACGCGCCCAAAGCCGAGCAGGGGATTGGCCCCCATCTCAGGGGTCTCCCCGGCCTTCGGCATCAGGCCCTCTCCGAGGCAGACCATGATGGCGTGGTTCTCGGGCAGCGTTCGCGTGAAGTGCCACAAAGCCTCGCTCATGACGTAGGCGGAGATCGCGTCGGCGTCCTTCTTGACCTGGTTGAGCGCGGCTTTCTCAGCCCCGGCGCCGTCGCCGAAGCGACCGAACAGGCGCGTGCCCAGCGCCGTGACCCCCGCGGACATCGCGAGGCAACGTCGAATCGCCCCGGGAACGTGCTCGAAGCTGGCGTAGCAGCGTGCGTCTCCGCCTCGAAGCCAGGTGACCTCGACGTCCTCCAACCAGAGGTGGAAGCGAAGCAGCAACGGGCGCGTGTCGAAGGCCCATTGAGCGATCAGGTTCTTGTGATCGGCCGTCTCCATACGTAGCTGCTCCTTCACTCGGGCCCGCCGTCGGGGCGACCCACGGCGTAGTCAGGAAGCCAGGGTAACGTCATCTCGAGATCGATCGGCAGGACGAGGCTCTCGCGACGCCGACCACCCTGAGCGCTCCCATGTCATCCCTCCGTCCGACCGGAGTCTAGCCCGCCTCTAGAATGGCTTCGTGCCGGCCCGCTTCGCGATCCTAATTCCTGTCGCCCTCGAGGTTCGGCTGGCCCTGGCCCCCGGGGACACTCCGAGTTGAGCGGACCCGAGCTCCGGACGGGCGATCCGGTCACCGGCAGCGACGGGCGCGCACCGGACCGGCGAGTTCTGGAGGGGGCTCAGGTGCGGCTGTCCCCTTTGTCCGCGGTCGGCGACGTCTCGGCGGAGCTTCACTCCTGCTCGCACGGCGCGGGCGCCGAGGGCGTGTGGACCTACATGGCCTACGGCCCGTTCGCAGATTCCCACGCGATGGCCGAGTGGCTCGATGCCCGAGCGCGCAGCGAGGATCCACTGTTCTACGCCGTCTTCGAACGCAGCCTCAAACGGCATGTGGGGATGGCAAGCTTCGTCAACATCGCTCCCGAGATGCGGCGCCTCGAGATCGGTCACATCTGGTTGGCCCCGGAGCTTCACCGTACCAAGGTCGCGACGGAGCTGGCCTATCTGATGCTGCGGCATGGCTTCGAGGATCTGGCCATGCGGCGGATTGAATGGAAGTGCGATTCCCTGAACGCCGTGTCGCGTCGCGCTGCGCTGCGGCTGGGCTTCGAATTCGAGGGCGTCTTCCGACAGCACCTGATCGTGAAAGGCCGCAACCGCGACACGGCCTGGTACTCGATGCTGGCCGAGGAATGGCCCATCGTCGACAAGGCGCTTCAGGCCTGGCTCGATAGCGACGGGAAGGCTTCGCTCGCCAGGTTCTTCCCTCCGTCTGTCTGACTACGACAACCGCGCCAGCTCTCTCTCCAGGAAGCGTTGATAGGAGAAGAAACGCACATAGTCAGACATGCGGCGGATCCGCTTGAAGCGCACGCCATTCGTGAAATCCGGCCGGTTCGAGATGTGGCGTCCCCGGATCGCCGCCGCGGCTTCTGGGGCGTCGCGCGCGACGACGATGAGCCGCGCGAGCAGCTCACACTGAAGGTCGATGAGCGGGAATGCTGCGCCGTCCGTCGTGAAGTGGCCGACTACGAAGAGCGTCTCGATCTCCCTGTGGAAGAGGTTCACCGCCAGTGGGGCGACGTCGTCGTCTGGAAGAATCGCATCGTCAAGGAAAGGGACGCCGTGCCGGAATCCGGTGGCCAGGATGATCAGATCGAACTCGCCCCGACTGCCGTCCACAAAGTGCACGGTCTTGCCCTCGCAACGCACGATGTCTGGCTTCGGCTCGAGGTCCCCGTGCGAGCAACACTCGATGAGGCGCGAGTTGAGGATCGGGTGGGTCTCGAAAATGTGGTGGTCGGGCTTCGGAAGGCCGTAGCTTTGGGGATTCCCCACCAGAACTCGCAGCAGCGTCTCGAGAACCGGCCGCTCCAGCCAGCCGGGTAGGCGCGGGCCGGAGGCTGCGAAGACGTCGGTCGGTTTCCCAAGGATGTGCTTCGGGACGAACCAGTAACCTCGTCGCATGCTCAGCGAGGCCTGGAGAGCGTAGCTGGCGGCGTCGACGGCGATGTCGCAACCCGAGTTCCCAGCGCCCACGATCAGAACCCGGCGCCGGCTCAGCTGGCTCGGAGTGGTGTAGTCGAGCGAGTGGATGACTTCGCCGGCAAACTCGCCTGGCAGAGCGGCTCGATGCGGTCGCCATTCGTTTCCTGGGGCCGCGATCAGCCCAGCGTAGGCGCGCGTCTCTCCGGAAGCGAGCGTGATCTCCCAGCCGGACTCCGAAGGCTGGGTGGCCGCCACCTCCGTAGCGAAGTGGATGTGTGGTCGCAGCTGGTGGTGTCTGGCGTAGCCCCGCAGGTATCGGAGCACGAGATCGTGCCGCGGATAGTCCGGGTAGTCGTCCGGGAGAGGGTAGTCGCGGAACCCGGAACGGGTCCGGGACGAGATGAAGTGGCACGACTCGTACATCGGGGATCCGGGAAACGAGATGTCCCAGATGCCTCCGACGTCGGGGTGTCGCTCGAGAACGTCGAACGGAATCTCCAGCTCCTTGAGCCAACGCGCCGCGCAGAGTCCCGCCGCACCCGCACCGACGACACACCATCGGTCGTGCCCTCCCACCATCTTCAGATCGTCCGCGCCGACTATTCCGCCTTGAGCACGGTGATGGGTTGGATCTGTGTTGCGCGTCGCGCGGACAGTGTCGCCACGGACACGGCCATCACCGCGAACGTGGGGAAGTCGACCGCGCTCCAGTTCACGAAGGACAGGGGCGAACGGCTAGAACGAGTAGCCGAGCTTCAGGTGGATCTGCGTGCCCTCGCCGCCCCGGGCGAGGTCGAGCCGAAGCAGCGTGGCCCGGGGTGTTTTGAAGCGAGCACCGACCCGTAGCTCCACAACAGCCCGTGATCCAGTCCTTCGGCCTCGGTCAGCCCGCCGCTGACCCGCCCGACGTCCGTGAAAGCGGCCAGCTCGAGCTTGCGGTGGGCCTCGAAACGGTATTCGAGCGAACCGCCTCGCAGGCGATTGCCGCGGAAACGGAAGCTCGGGTAGCCGCGCAGGACACGGCTGCCGCCGAGGAATTCCTGCAGATGGAAGGGGATGCCCTCCGCGGACGCTTCGGACAGGGAAGCGAAACCCCGCAGGGCCACGACGTGGCGGTCGGAGCCGAGCGACCGGAAGAGTCGTGCGTCGAGCCGGATCCGGCTGAAGCCGTATCTTCCGTAGGTCCGGTCCTGGTACCGCCAGAAAGAAGCGGCGAGAAGGCTCCCGGAATGAGGATTGTTCGGGACATCTCGCGAATCGAATGCGATCTCGGCCCCGAGCCTTCCGAACTGGATACGACGCCCGACAACGCTGGAGTCGCCCGCCAGCTCGGCCGCAGCGAGCGGAGCCGCCTCGGTCCCGAGAGACTCCACCTGGGACGTGTACCAACCGGCCCGCGCCGAAACGGCCAATCGCCGGCTGAAGGCGTAGCCTCCCACGCCGTCGAATGCCGAGTCGTTCCAGTGGTAGCCGTGCCGCCCGGCGTCGGCGGTGAAGAAACGGCCGGTGTCCAGATCGCGGTTCGTGTACTCGGGGTATGCGAAGTAGGGGCTCTCTCCCTCTCCACGCGCTTTGAACGGCGCAAGTCCTTCCAGGCTGTGGCGCCCGGCGCGAAGCCGCAGGGCCTTGGCGGGCCCGGGCAGCCTTCCGATTCGAGCCTGGAACAGCGCATCCCCACGGAACGATGCGGCGACGGAGAGCATCATGTCCAGACCGCCCACATCCGGCCGGTAGTAATCGAGACCAGGCGAAGGACCCGTGCCGGGGGCGAAAGTCGTTACACGCGGGTAGAACCCGTAGCGCTTGAGAACCGCGAGCGACCGCCTGGGGTGGTTGTTCACCCAGCGCTCCGCACGAGCGAGGAAGTTTTCGTCGCTCGCTTCGGATTCGACCTCCTGGGCTGCCGCCTGCGGCGCGCAGAACAGGCCGATGTGCAAGGCGGCGCAGAGACACCCGGACAGGGCCAACCGGCCCCGCCGCAGCGGGCTCCGCACGAGTCGACAAAACGTCCCCATTTGCGAGCGTTTGAGTGTAACATCCGCGTTTCGTATCGAGCCCACCCAATCTCTTCCCTGCCTTTTCCAGGAGCCTTCCCATGTCCATCACTCCCAAAGCGCGGCACGCATGCGCGCTCCTAGCGCTCTCGATCTCGATCGGCTTCGGCTGTGCTGCGGACGAACCGGGCGGCGACTCTCAGTCGGCCGAGGGTAGTCCTTCCGTCGCCGCGCCCGCCGAGGTCCCGCCGGCTGTAGCCTCCGTACCCGCCGTCATCCCTGCCCTCGTGGCGCGCGTCAACGGGACGGAAATCACCGGCGCCGAGCTGGATAGCGCGTTGGCTACGGTCGCGGCGCGGATGGGGGGGCCGGTCCGGGCGGATCAGCGCGACCGGGTCATCCGTGACCTGCTCGATGAGCTGGTAGCGCGCACACTGCTCGTACAGTCCACAGAAAAGGAGAGGATCGAGGTCCCCGAAGGCGATTTGGATGCCCGCATGGAGCAACTCCGGCAACAGTCGGGAGGACCCGTTCAGTTCGAGAGCTTCTTGAAAGCGCAGGGCATGACCGTGGACGCCGTCAGGCAGCAGGTAAGAGCCGGCATCGCCGTTTCCAAGCTGGTCGCCAGGGAGATCGATCCGCACGTCAGCGTTACGCCGGAACAGGTGTCGAGCTACTACACCGCCAACCCTGACGAGTTCACGCAAGGCGAGAGCATCCGGGCCAGTCACTTCCTGATTCAGGTCGCGGAAGGCGCAGCGCCAGAAGCAAGAACCGCAGCTCGACAACGAGCCGCGGCGCTGCGGGAGGAGGCGTTGGTAGGCGCGGACTTTGCCACCCTTGCCCGCGAGAATTCAGACGACAAGGGAAGTGGGGCCAAGGGGGGCGACCTCGGCTTCTTCCCGCGGGGAGCGATGGTGCCGGCGTTCGAGGCGGCGGCCTTCGCACTCGAGCCGGGCCAGATCAGCGAGGTCGTCGAGTCCCGCTTCGGCTGCCACGTCATCAGGCTGACGGAACGCCGTGCTCCCCAGCTCACGCCGCTCGATGAGATCAGGGAGCGACTCGGGGAGATGCTGAAGCAGCGTCAGCGACAGGAGCGGGTGTACCGCGCCCGGTTTCTTGGACACCAGTTTGACGATCTCGGGTTCGTTTGGCAGACGATCCCGAAAACGACGCACGAGGATGCCCCAGGATCGACGCGGCGGGGTGAGTCCATACCTGGGGTAGCCCCTCTTTGATGACCTCGAGGTTCACGCGGCCTTTCCCTGGCCGTGCTGGTCGCGGGCCTCGCGCGGGGTGAGGAATCCCAGCTTCTCGACGCGCCACTGCTGGTTGTAGCGCTTGACGAAGGCAGCCACGGCCTGGCGCACCTCCTCGAGGGTGTGGAAGACGCGGCCATGAATGATCTGTTCCTTGAGAGTCCGGATGAAACGCTCGGCCACTCCGTTGGTCTGCGGCTGTTCGACGAAGGCGAAGCTGGGCGTGATGCCCCAGAAACGCAGCTGGTTGAGGAAGTGGTCCGAGAGGTACTGCGTCCCGTGGTCCATGCGCAGCTCGAGGCCACGAGCCACACCCGCCTCGACCGAGCCGAAGAGCTGCGTCAGCCCCATGGCGATGGGCTGGAGGGCCTCGTAGCGCGTCCCCTTCTTGCACACGTGGTAGCCGACGCACTCGCTGTTGAAGTGCTCGACGCCGACGAAGATCCAGCCCCAGCCGTCCTTTGCCGTGAGAACTCTCGCCCCGTCCGTCCCCCACATCAGGTTGGGCGCATCGGTTGTGATCGTCCCCTCGTGGAGCAGCCCCTCGCCCTGGCGTACCCGACGCGGCGACAGCAGGTGGTGCTCACGCATGATCCGCAGCACCCGCTTGCGCGACACGCGCACCTGGCGCAGCACCTTGAGCCGCGCCCAGACCTTGCGATGTCCTTCTCCTACGAACGGCGAGGCCGCCAGGTCCTCTCGGATCAGCCGCAACAGCTCCTCGTCAGACACCTTGGGCTTGGGACCACGTCGGCCAGCGCGGACCATCTCGGGAGCCGCCTCGCCGAGCTGGGAGTAGTAGCTCGAGCGGGCCAGCTTCCACACCCGGCACACCCGCTCCACCCCGTAGGCCCGGCCTGTCGCAGGGGAGATCGCCGCACTCATCGCCGCGACCTCCCGAAGGCCAAAGGGCGGGCCGCCCCGATCTTCTTCCGCAACAGCTCGTTCTCCATGCTGAGCTCGCCCACCCGCTTGACCGCCGCGTCCAGCTCCACCTTCAGCGGGTCGCCATTGCGCTCCCGCAGCGACTCTTCGATCCCGGCCATGGCTTGATCACGCCAGCGCTGCAGCCGGTGCATCTCCACGGACAGCTCACGAGACAGCGCTTCGAGTGACTCCCCGCGCAGCAGCCGCAGTGCGACCTCCCGCTTGCGCGCCACGCTCGAACGCTGCCCGGGACCCAAGGCGCCCACCACCGCGCCGCCGGTGGGCGAAACTCCGGCCGCCCTCCGGGCTCCCTCCGTCTCGCCCACCCCCTTCTTCCTCTCAGACCTCTTGCGCCTGACCTGCTTCATCGATCGAGTCTCCTTGAACAAGATGACTTTCCCTAGTTTCGTGTCCAAGAAAACCGGGTCCGCTTTAGCGACAGGAGCGGGTGGAGGCGTTGGTCGAGCAACTGAAGACCGAGGGCGACGTCGAGATCCTGATCTAGTCGCCCCCCTACCAGATCAGCCAGTGCGGGACGTGGTGCGCCTCGAAGTGGAAGCGCTGCGCCGGCTCCGGCGGCACGATGACGCGGACCCAGGCCACATCCGGGGACCCGGGCACTTCCAGCCTCGTCAGATGCTCCAACCTGCGACCCGTCGTGCGCCGTACGAGCGGCTTGTCTGTCTTGTATTCATGACCATCCCCATGGACTAGCAGCACGCGGCGCGCAAAGCTGGCGACCTGCTCCTCCAGGGTCGTCAGGAACGGCTCGTAGGCCAGGCGATAGTCGTCATCGAAATCCTTCTCGATCTCCGTGTCCGCGTGGATCGCGAGGACGACGCTCTTCGCTCCGGCCGCGCGCGCAAACTCGAAAGTCGCGCGCGTCCACGCCGCCGCAGCGAGCGTGCGACGAATCGAGGCGACGTCGTCTGCGGGGCGGCGACCAGGAAACGACTCGCGGGCGTTCCGACTGCCCACGAGGTGAGCGGTGGCGAAGATCACTCCACGCCGCCACCAGCGGGTGTTCTCCACGAACTCGGGATAAGGCTCCTGACCTGCTTGTGTCGTCAGCGCGATCCGCTCGGCACCGAGGCTCATCTCGGGAAGCCTGAAGAAGATCGAGCGCAGGCGCCTCAGCGCGTGCAGTGGTTCGCCGGGTCCCGAGCCATGCTGGTGACAGTCGGCCCACTCGTTGTCCCCCGGGGTGTAGATGACCGGGTGCCGAATGCGTTTGAAGTAGTCGAGCCGGCTTCGGTAGAGGTCGTCGGTGCACGGATGCCACATGATGTCGCCGACGTGCACGACGAACTCCACCGGGGTCCCGTTGAGATGCTCGATGAGTCTCTCGAAACGCTTCTCCTCCCACCAGTGGTACGGGGCGTCGCCGAGCACCGCGAATGAGAAGCTGCCCTGCGGGTCAGGCTCGGTTTCGATGCGTCCGACCAGGCCGATCAGGATCACCGCGAGCACTGCAACGACCGCCAGCCCGGCTGCGCGACTCGGCGATGGTTCGGATCCGATTGCCTCGGACGGCTCCGGCTCGTCGCCCACGATCAGGGGAGCCTAATACGACCGCGGCCCTTCCTCTGGCGAGCCGCGGGGCTCACGTGGCTCGATCCGTTGGCCCGCGGGGACGCGTGAACGAAAAAAGGGAGGCGTTTCCGCCTCCCTTTCGCTGCGTCGAAGGTGCGACCTAGTACATGTCGCCGCCCATGCCGCCTGGCATGCCACCCGGCATGCCACCACCACCGGCACCAGCGTCCTTCTTCTCCTCGGGAATCTCGGAGACGAGCGCCTCGGTCGTGAGCAGCAGAGAAGCGATCGACGACGCGTTCTGAAGCGCCGTTCGGACCACCTTGGTCGGGTCGATGACACCGGCTTCGACCAGATCCTCGTACTTCTCGTTCTGCGCGTTGAAGCCCTCTGTGGCCTTCTTCATGTCGCGCACCTTGTCCACCACGACGGCGCCCTCGTAGCCGGCGTTCGTCGCGATCTGACGAAGCGGCTCTTCGAGAGCGCGACGCACGATGTCGACGCCGGTCTTTGCGTCGCCCTTGGCCTTGCTGCGAACGGCGTCGAGGGCCGGGATCGAACGAAGCAGGACCACGCCGCCGCCGGGGACGATCCCCTCCTCGACGGCCGCCTTGGTCGCGTGCATCGCGTCCTCGACACGGGCCTTCTTCTCCTTCATCTCGGTCTCGGTGGCAGCGCCGACCTTGATCACGGCGACTCCGCCGACCAGCTTCGCGAGGCGCTCCTGGAGCTTTTCGCGGTCGTAGTCGGAGGTGGTCTCCTGGACCTGGGTACGAATCTGGCCCACGCGACCCTGGATGTCCTTGGGCTTGCCGCCGCCCTCGATGATGGTCGTGTTGTCCTTGTCGATGGTGACCTTCTTGGCCTTGCCGAGGTCGTCCAGCTTGATGTTCTCGAGCTTGATGCCGAGATCCTCGGTGATGGCCCGGCCGCCGGTGAGCACCGCGATGTCTTCCAGCATGGCTTTGCGACGGTCGCCGTAGCCAGGGGCCTTGACGGCTGCGACGTGCAGCGTGCCGCGCAGCTTGTTCACCACCAGGGTCGCGAGGGCCTCACCCTCGACGTCCTCGGCGACGATCACCAGCGGCTTACCTAGCTTCGCCACCTGCTCCAGCACGGGCAGCAGATCCTTCATGTTGGAGATCTTCTTCTCGTGGATCAGGATCAGCGCATCCTCGAGGGCCGCCTCCATCCGCTCCGGATCCGTCACGAAGTAGGGGGACAGGTAGCCGCGGTCGAACTGCATTCCCTCCACGACGTCCAGCGACGTCTCGAGGGTCCGCGCCTCTTCGACGGTGATGACACCGTCTTTGCCGACCTTTCCCATCGCCTCGGCGATGATCTTCCCGATCCCGTCGTCGCTGTTCGCGGAGATCGTACCGACCTGGGCGATCATCTTGCCCTTGACGGGCTTCGAGAAGCTTTTCAGCTCCTCGACGACGGCCTCGACAGCCTGCTCGATGCCGCGCTTCAGCTCCATCGGATTGGCGCCGGCGGTCACGTTCTTCGAGCCCACTCGATAAATCGCCTGGGCCAGGACCGTGGCCGTCGTGGTGCCGTCACCCGCGATGTCGGAGGTCTTGGACGCGACCTCGCGCACCATCTGGGCGCCCATGTTCTCGAGGGTATCCTGAAGCTCGATCTCCTTCGCGACGGTAACGCCGTCCTTGGTGATCGTGGGGGAGCCGAACTTCTTATCCAGGACGACGTTGCGGCCCTTGGGGCCGAGCGTCACCTTGACCGCATTCGTCAGCTTGTCCACGCCCCGGCCTACGGCCTGGCGCGAATCGTCGCCGTAAGTAATCTGCTTCGCCATTTCTCTCGCTCTCTCCCTTAGCCGATCACCGCTAGGACTTCGTCCTCGCGGAGAATCAGCAACTCTTCGTCGTCGACGCGGATGTCCGTGCCGGAGTACTTCCCGAACAAGATCTTGTCGCCGACCTTGACGTCCATCTTCTGGCGCTCACCGCTGTCCAGAACCTTGCCGGAGCCGATCGCCACGACCTTGCCCTCCTGGGGCTTCTCCTTGGCGCTGTCGGGAATGATGATCCCGCCCTTGATCTGCTCCCCTTCCTCGACGCGGCGAACCAGCAGCCGATCGTGAAGCGGACGAACCTTCATGATTCGCTCCTATTCCTTGAATTTCAAAAAAACGTCTTTGAAGTGGGTCTCGTACGGCCATCATCTGCCAGTAGAGCCGACAATCCCGCAACGAGCATTTTCATGAGGTGAGTGCTAGCACTCACGTCCAACGAGCGCTAATCTAGCGCCACATCGCCCACCTGTCAAGTTCAAAGGAGATAAATTGTGACTCTCGTATCACACTGTAAATAAGAAGCTTGGAGAGTTTCACTTATGGCAGTAGCGAAGAATACCTGCGTGAAAGAGGCTCACCGTAAGAATACACTCCACAGATCGTGACCTCTACGGCTAGTGAGCGTTCAGGAGATGCTGCCAGCCGCTCGTCTGGGGCGCGAATCGGGTCGGTTGCTCGCGTCGCGACGCCGAGGCTGCAGCGCTCCGATCGCTGCAGCTTTCGGTTCGCAGAAAGTACAGCGCTTCCGCCAGCGAAGCCTCTTCGGCCACTGCCAGGGGCTGGTCGAGGTCGTCGATCGCCTCGCAGTCGGGGGGGAAGCCGCCGAAGTAGTCACCTACTCCTGCCGCGTTGCGAAGCTGGAAGGCGACGGGGAAGAGCGTCTTGTCGCAGAAGTCGAAGCCGTACTGACCGACCGGCTTGCCGAAGGTGGAGTCTCCGATCACGGTCACCGGCATGAAGGGGCGAAGGCCGTTGATGATCAGCTCGCTGGCCGACGCGGAAGAGCGCGAGGTGATCACGACGAGGCGTTCCAGATCCAGTGCCCAGAGAGGGTCTTCGAACGGCAGCGAGAAGTTGCGGTTGGTGTTCTTGTCGTTGTGAAAGAACTCCACGAAGAGCTTCGTAAAGGTCGTCGCGCCTCCGATCAGGCTCCCGAGGTGCTGCGCCACGCTGACGATCCCCCCACCGTTGTAGCGCAGGTCGAGTACGAGATCGTCGACGCCCATGATCTTCATCTCGGCGAACGCGTTGTTCAGCGCGTCCGTCGAGGGCCGGACGAAGTTGCGGAAGTGGATGTACCCGTATCGCCGCCCTTCGATCTCGAAGATCGCCGTGTGCGAAACCGTCGGGATCGTCACCGCGCGCTTGACCACGGTGGCGCTCCTCTCCTCTCCTGCCAGGCTTCGCCAGCGGAGCTCGAGCGTGTAGCCGATCTCGCTGGGCCCGTACGCGCCACCGAAGCGGCCGGTCGCGAGCAACTCCTCCACGGTTACGCCGTCGATCGCGAGGATCGTGGCGCCCCGGGCGAGCCCCGCGTCAGCGGCTGGGCTGTCCGGAAACACTTGAGTGACCCGGAGCGTCGTCCCGACGAACCTGGAACCGAATCCGATGCCCACGAACTGGCTGTCCGAGAAGAACGCGTCGCTCGCCGCCTGGTCGGCGATGTAGCTGAACGATTCATCGAGGGGCCGGAACCGCACGGCATCCAGGTAGGCGTCGGGCGACTCGAACTGCGAGGGGTCGGCGGCGGGCAACTCCCGGTACCAGTAGTAGTACTCGTCGAGTACCGCCGCCACGAACTCGTTCCGGCCCCGGACCGAGCAGTCTTGGGCGATCAGTGGCGCCGGTGCGACGAGCGCCACTGCCAGCCCCCCGAGCACGAAGCCGAGTCGGGTTCCGATCCGATCCATGGACTCAATGATAAACGACTCCGGCGCAAAGGCTTGCACCGGTGTGCCCCGGTCGTGGGCGTCTACAATGGCCGACCAACCATGGCGACGCGCAAGCAGGCGGTCCTTCTGATTCATGGCATCGGCGAGCAGAAACCGATGGACACGTTGCGCGGGTTCGTCGAGGCGGTCTGGACGCAGGACAGCGCCGTCCACCATCCCTTCGTGCCCGCGACAGTCTGGAGCAAACCTGATCTCGTCTCGGACAGCTTCGAGCTGCGGCGCCTCACCACACCCAGGAACAAGGCCGGGATCCGGACCGACTTCTACGAGTTCTACTGGGCGCACCTGATCCAGGACACGACGCTCTCTCACGTCTGGGCGTGGGCGCGGCTGCTCCTGCTCCGAGCGCCCTGGTCGATCCCATCGCGCCTGACCGCCGCCTGGTTCATCCTTTTCTCCACCCTGCTGGTGTGTGGCGCGCTGATTCTCAACGGCACGCAGGACGCGCGGGTCGCTGACCTCCCGCGCTGGGCTTCTCTGCTGGCCAGCGTCGCGCTGTTTCCCCTCGCGGCACTGACGCTGCGACGTATCGTCGGCGACGCGGCCCGCTACCTTCACGCGGCACCAACGAACATCAGGGAGCGGCATGCGATCCGAGCCGCGGGGCTACAGTTGCTCCACGAGCTCCACGCGCGCGGCTACGAGCGGATCATCGTCGTGGGGCACAGCCTCGGCAGCGTGATCGGCTACGACCTGCTGACATACGCCTGGGCGCGGACCCACGAACAGCACGCGAGCCCGCCCCGCCCGAGCCGGGCCGCGCTGGACGCGCTGGAGCGCCTGTTGGACGAAGAGGAGGAAGCGCCGAGCGCGGACTTCGTCAGGCAATACCGCACTGCGCAAGAGCGCTATCTCGCGGAGCTGCGAGCCAACGGAAGTCCCTGGCGGGTCACCGACTTCGTCACACTCGGCAGCCCCCTGACTCACGCCGCGCTGCTCCTCGCGCGCAGCCCGGACGACCTTGGTCGGCGGCAACAGGATCGAGAGCTGCCGACGTGCCCGCCCGAAAGAGAGAAATTCGGGCGTCAGGGTCTACGACGATTGTGGTTTCGGCTACCGTACGCGGCGAGTACGCTCGATGGTCGATCCCGAACGAGGGTCTTGCGAGCTCCGCACCACGCCGCGGGCTTCGCGGTGACTCGCTGGACGAACCTCTATTTCGGCAGCCACCTCATCGTCTGGGGAGACCTGATCGGGGGACCCTTGCGGGCAGTGTTTGGAGCGGGCATCCGGGATCTCGAGGTGCGAACGTCCGCGCGTCTCGGGTTCCTGAGCCACACCTCCTATTGGCGCCGCGATGCGCGAGCGCCTGAGGACGCCGTGACGCAGCTGAGGAAGGCGTTGGATCTTCTGGACCAGGACAAAGGAGCGCCGTGACCTTTTTACCGGAGTTTCGGATCGAGAGCTTCTTCTCGGAGCACGAGTTCAGCGTGCGTCACCTGCTCGGAGCATCCGATCTCGAATCGATGTCGCTGCTGGAGCTGCTCGAGCTGGCCGACGACGACGACCGCACGGCCTTCTACGAGATGAAACTGGGCTACATCGAGAGCCCCGGGACACCGCGACTGCGCGAGGCCATCGCCGACACGTACGACGACGTGGCGCCAGAGGACGTCGTCTGCTTCTGTGGCGCCGAGGAAGGAATCCTGGCGGGGATGTACGCGGTTCTCGATGGCGACTCGCATGCCATCGTCGTGACCCCGAGCTATCAATCCGCCGAGTCGGTGCCGAACTCCATCTGTGAGACCACGGGCGTTCCGCTCGACGAGGCAGACGACTGGCAGTTGGAGCTCGCTCGAATCGAGTCTGCTCTGCGCCCCACCACGCGACTGATCTACGTGAATTTTCCCCACAACCCGACCGGCAAGCTCATCTCGCGCAAGACGTATTCCGACCTCGTCGAGATCGCCCGCAAGCAGGGCGCCTACCTCTTCAGCGACGAGGTCTACCGGATGATGGAACGGGACCCCGCCGCTCGGCTGCCGCAGGCCGCCGACGTCTACGAACGGGGGATATCGCTGGGAGTGACGTCCAAGTCGCTCGGCTTCGCCGGCCTACGCGTCGGCTGGATAGCGTGTCGGGATCGCGCCCTCCTCCAGAGGATGGAGCGCGTCAAGCATTACACGTCGATCTGCAATGCCGCTCCGAGCGAGCTGCTGGCCAGCGTCGTGCTGAAGGCGCGAAACCAGATCCTCGCCCGCAACCGTGCGATCGTCGAGCAGAACCTGGCGTCGCTCGACGCCTTCCTCGAAGCGCATACCGAGCTGTTCGATTGGTACCGACCCGATGGGGGCTGCATCGGCTTCCCGCGTTACAAGGGCAGCGACGGAGTCGAGGCGTTCGCCAAGCGGATCCTGGAGGACGCGGGGGTCCTGTTGGTCCCGGCTAGTATCTTCGCGTCGGCCTTGAACCCGGGGCTCGAGAACCGCTTCCGCATCGGCTTCGGCCGCAAGAGCTTCTCCGAGGGGTTGACCGCGCTTCGGAAGTACGTCGAAGCGTCGTCCTGAGGCCGGGCCAAGAAACGCAAGCATTCGGATCGTCATCCTGAGCGAGTGCCGGCGAAGATGCCGAGTCGAAGGAGCCAGCGAGGTGAGATGACGCTGCCTTGGCCGTCCTCCGTGTCTCTGTGCCTCCGTGGCTGCCGTCTTCGGATGTAGTTCCCTGGGCTATCGAAGGACCAAGTAGACCGGCGCCGTTAGAACCTGAAGCGAATGCCGAAGGTAGGCAGGAATGGGATGCCGCTTTCGTTCAGTCCCTGGGTGAGAAACGGCTCGCCAGTGACGGCGTCGAACCGGATGTCGTAGTCGGCCTCGGCAGCGTTCGAACGATTGAAGAGGTTGATCGCTTCCAGGTAGAACTCCCATCGGCCGGTGAGCCCCTTCGGCCGGAACGTGATTCGCGTGTCGACTCGCGCGTAGTCGGGGAACCGGTCTGAGTTGAGGTTCGCGGCACCGCCGGGGTCGATCGACCAGACGAGGTTGCCGTCCTCGTCGGTCGAAGGAATCAGGCGCTCCGGATCGGCAGGGTCCAGGGCGGCGACGACCCGCACCCCGCGCGCCGGCGTAAAGGGGAATCCGGACGCAAAGCGCGCCGTAACAGCCCAGTCGAACTTGTCGCCGATCCGATAGCTTCCGACCGCGTTCAAGCTGTGGCGGCGATCGTAGTCGAAGGGATAGACCCGATCGTACGCGTCACGTTCCGCGTTCGTAAATGTGTAGGCGAGCCATCCCGCAAGCCGCGAGGAGACGAAGATCGGACGCTTCGCGAGGTAGATTTCGAAGCCGTAGGCCGTTCCTTTCGAGCCGTTGCTCGGAAAGCTCGTGATCTCCGGCTCGGTCGGAATGCTGGATTGGAGCTCAGGCGGAAAGTCGTACGGAGCCACACGTGCGAGCCGCTCCTCTTCGGTTTCGAGTCTACCTACGATCAGATCGGAGAAGTCTTTGTAGAAGCCTTCTAGCCGCGCCGTGACGCCGAGAGCCAGCTCACGCTCGATACCGAGGATGAAGTGAGTCGATCGCTCGCTCTCGAGGTCGGGTCCTTGCGAAAGATCGACGAAATAGTCGGCCTGGAACAGCTTCTCGTATCCCGGGCTCTGGCTGTGGAGGCCGACGGCCGCGCGCAGGCGAGTCTTCGGGCTGACCTCCAGCATCGCGGCCAGGCGCGGGGAGAGGCTCGCATTCTCATTGATCGTGCTGTAGTCGAGTCGCACTCCCGGCTCGATCACGAAACGCGAAGTCGCCTGGAAGCGATCAGCGAGCCAGGCGCCCAGTCGGGTGGAGTCGACCCGTGAGTCCAGCAGATCTGGGAGGCCGTTCCCTCCCTGGACGCTCGATCCGTTGCCGACATTGGGATTCCGCTCGCCGGGAATCTCCCAGCCCCATCGCGTCTTCAGGCTGTGAAGCTCCGCACCAAAGTCGAGCAGGTGGCGCGCTCCGGCCGCCTTGAGGAAGTCCTGGCGCAGCGAAAGGTCGCACACTTCGACCTGGCGCCTGAAGATGACTTCGACGAAACCGAGGCGAGTCTCTGGATCACCCGTGTTGGAGACGCGGTTGTCGCTCTGCAGGCTGCCGCCGAAATCGAGAGCGTCGACGAATCGGTAGTAGGAGGCGACCGTTCGAGACGAGCCCCCGGCGCCGAGAGGCGTGTCCAACGAGATAGCGAGGAGGTCGTTCTTCGCGTTCGTCAGGATGGCGCCGTTCTCTCCGGAGCTCTCGTCGTCGAAGCCGGCGTCCGTGCTCTCTCGGCTGAGAAGTCCGGTGAATGAGAGCCGCTGTCCCGGGCCCAGCTCTCTCGCGACTTTCGTCTGAACGTCGGCGAATGAAGGGAGATCCTGGTCCACGATGCGCTCGGCGACGAGGTCGTAGTAGGTACGTCTGCCGCTGAAAAGCCACGAGCCCCGCCTCTGGCCGGGGAGCTTCCCTTCGAAGACGACGTTAGCGTCGGTGATGCTCATCGCGGCGGAGCCGCCGAGGCTCTTCTCGTCGGTGCCCAGGCGGTTCTCCACCGTCAGGAGCGAGGAAAGGCGATCGCCGTGGCGCACGCTGAAAGCACCTGTAGCCAACTCGAAGTCCGCCACGATCTGAGGATTGAACGCACTCGTGAGACCGAAGAGGCGGTAGGGGTTGTGAATCTCCACGCCGTCCATGATCGTCAGATTCTGATCGGGGCCGCCGCCACGCACGGAGATACGGCTCTCGAAGTCGTTCGCAGCCGTCACGCCCGCCAGAGTCTGCAGGGTGCGAAACACGTTGTCCGCCACGCCCGCCTGGGCAAGAACGGCGTCTGGCTTCACTGGAACGGGTGACGGCCCAGCCGGGGCTTTGCCCTGGGCGCTTACCACGACCGTCTCCGAGAAGCGGGCGTCGGCGAGCAGCACCTGGAGACCGTCGATCGGCCGGGTGCCGACTGTAATGGTGATCGTGTCGCTCAGGAATCCCTCTGCGACGACATCGATGGACCAGGTGCCTGGAGACAGGACGAGGCGGAAGCGCCCGTCGGCGCCCGTCGTGCCTTCGCTGCCGTTTGCGCGCAGTTGCGCGCCTTCGACCGGGTTTTCGCTTCCCGCAACGATCACGCGACCCGTCACGGCTACCCTGGCGTCACCCGGTGCGGACTGTGGCGCGGACTCCGCGGGGCCCGGGCTGGCGACTCCGACAACGACCAGCAGAAGGCTCGAGAGGATCACGTCGTCGAGGTGCCGGTGTCGGGGGGATGCGCGGACGCTGGCAGCACCGCCGCAGTGAACATGTAGATGGGGAGAGCCGCGAGCAGCAGGGCACTCGTGCCCCAGCTCATCGAAAAGGCTACCGCGAGCACCGGGGCGAGCACCGAGAAGGCTCCGTTGATGCCCCAGGCCCAGGGCGTGAAGCTCGCTGCCTCCCCCTTCAGCTGTTCCAGACCCACGGGTAGGAAGGTGCCGAGCAGGAGGCCGATCGGAGCGATCAGGATGATCGTGACAGCCACGCGAACCGCGAAGGGCCACCCAATCCAGCCCGCCAGGCGCCCGAACACGAGCAGCACCTCGACCAGCACGTTTCCCGCCAGGGCGTACGCAACCGGCCGGATTCCACCCAGAACCCGCTGGGTTCGGGCCGAGAGCAACGAGCCCACGCCCGATGTGAGCAGCAGGCCTGCCAGGACCACCGAAAGCGCGTAGTTGGGGTGGCCGAGGAACAGACCGAACTTCTGGAGCAGGGCCATCTCGACTGCCAGAAACCCGAGGCCGGCTCCGGAGAAGTAGAGCGCGTAGCGACGCGTGCCCACCGTGAGCGGACTGCGGGCGGTCAGATACCGGAGAGGCCCGTAGATCGCGAGCACGGCGACGAGGACCACCAGACCGAAGAGAACGACGATGGTGATCTCCATCGCGGGGAGGCTCCCTCGCAGCAACGGCTCGTCGGAAACGAGGTGCCACCAGAACGAGTAGCGAAAGAAGAACGGACGATCGTCGGTGGCCGGCCGGATGTCAAAGGGATAGACGGAGATCATCTCCGCCTCGGTCCCTTCCGCCACCTGGGACAGGAAGAACTGATATGTGGACGGCTGCGGGAGAACGACCCCGTGTGCGGCGCTGACCTCGAGATACGGTAGATCCTGGCACCACTCCACGAGCCGCTGCACCTGCTCCGGCTCGAAGGGCGTCTTCTGGACGAGAAGTGCCGTGAGGTTCCCCTTCGGCTGAGACAGGGTGACGATATGCTTGGCGGGCTCGGCGACCCCCGCTCTGCGCAGTGCTGCGACGGCGCTCGCGAGGGCCCGTAGCATCTCCCGAGGGACCGGAAACTCCAGCCGGATCAGGTTGAGAATCCCGCGTTCGTTCAGCCTGTCGAGGTACAGGTCAAATGCCTCGGCGGTGTACAGGTAGCTCTCTGAAAAGACGTGCGCGGCGCCGGTCGTTCCGTTGTAGGAGTCCACTCCGGTCAGTTGCAGCACGTCGAAACGACGGTCCGTCGTGGCGAGGAAGTGCCGCCCCTCCGCTTGGACGAGTTCCACGCGCGGGTCATCCACCCAGTGGCGGAAGTAGTCGCGGTAGGAATCCGTGAGGACGTCCACGGTCGCGCCATTCACCTCGACACCGGTGACGCGCTTCGCACCGAAGCGGATCGCAGTCAGGACGTCATAGCCGCCACCCACGCCGATCGCACCCACCTCGGGGTGCTGGACGAGGCTTGCCTGGTAGGCAGCGGCGTAGATAGTGTCGTCGATTCCCTCGAGAGAACCTGGATCGCCGTCGTATTCGACGGCGACCGTGAACGCGAAGTTGTTCTGCGTGAGCAAGCGGCGATACCGCGCCAGGAGCGCGTCATTGCGGCCGAAGAGCGCCGGGAAAGGGGTCTCAGCGACATCGGGGAAACGGAAACGCGAGAACTCGATCCGGGACAGGGGATCCCACGCGACGTGGTCGACCACGAAGCCGCTCTCGGGGTCCCTCGAGGCGGCCAGCATCGAGCCGTCGGGGTAGTACATCTCGAAGACCCGCTCGTGCTCCGCAGCGGCGACGACCGTCGTGACGACACCGGCCGCTAGCAGCGCTCGACCCCACGAGCTTCGCGGCGGCGTCAGCGCGAGAGCCACGAGAGGAAGTCCCGCGGAGACAGCCAGCAGCGAAACCTCGACACCGAAATGTGAGATGGCCGGAATGACGAGAAACGCGCCCGCCGCCGAGCCGAGCAGGTCGCTGAAGTAGATGCGGCCCACCCGCCACTGCGGCGCGGAGAGCAGCGCCCCCAGAATCAACCCGCAGAACATGAAAGGCAGCGCGAAGAGCAGCGCCCAGGGCAGCCATGCCTGCAATTCCAGAAGGAAGAGCGCCGAGGTGGGGACGACCTGTGCCGGCCGGAACACCGCTTCCATGCGATAGAAGGCGCTCGTCGCGAGGATCAGGCTCAGCGAGAAGAGCCCGGCGCACGAGGACGTCCAGTCCCTCACGCGGCCGAGGAAAGTCGGGAGCAGCCGCGTCAGCACGACACCCGAGACCGCGAAGCCGAGCATCGTCAACGAGATGACTAGGAACGCGTAGTTGTTCAAGAGCTTCGCCGAGGCGACCCGGTGCACGAGAACCTGAGCGAAGAGGGTGGCGAACGCGACCGCGAAAGCGAGCCCAGCGGCGCGGCGTTCGGAAAGCTCGCCGGGCAGCGGCGGCGGGGAGGCGGAGCTTCCGGTTGAATCGGATCTGCTGAGCACCCCGGCTACTCTAGCTCGCCACGCTCTGGGAAGGGCGCGATCGTTCCGACGACCGGCTCTGGACCGGAACTGCGTTTCGCTCCTCACCGCTGCCGCCGCGGTGGCGATCGTGACATCCGTGTGTGGCAGCGCAGCGACACCGCCCGCCGCCAGGCCGAGGCGGAGGTGCGCCAGTGCGAGGCCGCGCAGATCCTCTCACTCGGACGTCTGCGGCTCGGTCCTTAGGGGAAGGCGGAGTACTAGTACTCTGATCCGGAAATACGGTGTCGCACCGAGAACGCCGAGGCGCCAGGATGGCAAGGAGCCGAAGAGGGAAAATACCGGGAGTATTTGACCGATGAGCGACGCAGCCAGGCGGGATGTATCGGCGTTCGAATGCAACCGTAATTGCGGATCCGAGTACTAGCGATGCCAGGCCGGTGACAGCCGCTCTCGGTGCCGGCGCGAGCTTGAACGACCCGGCTCAGTTCAGAAGGGCCCAGGCGCCCGAGCCCAGCAGGAAGAACGCGAGACCCACGAACACGGCGGTCACGAGGCATTCCCCCGCGCTGCCGCCCGAAAACAACGTCCCGATAGCCGCGAAAGCGGACATGAGCGCACCGGAGCGCAAGCCCGCTTCGAAAGGCGAGCTCGGCGGGAAGTTCGTGTAGACCCAGAGCCAACTCCACGTGATCAGCCCGAGGACGGCGAAGGTCAGGAGGGTTCCGACGACGACCGGACCGTAGCCGGGGAAGGCGTCCGCCTCGCCCGTCGAAGCAGCGCTGGGCGGCCATGCACTCCACTATGTACTCGACACAGGGCCCTGGCGGGGTGATGTCCACGACGAGGCCTTCGTCGCCGATCCGAGAGTCTCGCCGGTTGGCCCCAACCGGATCGTAGCTCCCCGCATCGCCGAGCAGGGCCCTGACCCGAACGGTGTCGTACTCCTGAATCTGCATCGGAGGATCGCAGCCTCCGCAGAAGCTTCGGGTTCTGCAATAATTCCCGCGGTTTCCAGTGAGGACGAGTCACAGGACGGCGGCGGCCTTGGTGACGGCCGTGCTGGCGAGCTGCGTAGGCGAGCGCGCGGAATCACCTCCGCCCGGCTCCGGAGTCAGCCCCGGCGTCGCCGCGTTGTTGATCGGGCCCGATGAGCTCGGGGACGACCCCGCCCGAGCCGCGGATCTGAGACAGCGCATCAGCCAGGACCCCTACCTCTACTTCCGTTTCATCAACAAGCGCTGGTCCAAAGCCGTCTGCGACTCTCTCACGAGGGCCAACCTGGAGTTCGTCGTGACCAGTCTCCATGGAGACGCGCACTTCAACCAATACGCGATCACAAAGGACCAGCGCGGCTTGGACGATTTCGACGACTCGGTGAGCGGTCCTGCCGCCCTCGACATCGTGCGCTTCCTCGCCTCGGTCGAGCTCGTCCTGGTGGGCAAAGAGTGGGATGCCCAACGCGACGAAGCCTTCGATGCATTCGTCGAGGGGTATCGACTCGCCGGCGCCGATCCTTCGTACAACCCCCCAGAGCCCACATATGCGGCGCGGCTTCGGAGTCGGTCGATGTCGCAGGAGGAGTTCCTGCCGTGGGCCGAGTCGTTGATGGAGCCGTTCGACGAGCACGCGAGCCGTCAGCACGAGGAGAGCGCCCGCCTCTTCGGCGAGATGATGTTGCGATCACGGCCCGAGCTGCCCCCCAGCTACTTCGCTCTGAAGCGATCCGGCTGGCTGCACATTAGGCGTGGGCAGTGCGCTCACCCTCAAGCAGCTGGCACGGATGGAGGGTCCGACGTCTGCGCCTGAAGACGACATCATCCTGGAAGCGAAGGAGCTGAGCGATCTGAGCGGCATCGACTGCGTGGAGGTCGCCGACTGGGGAGACGCGATGCGCGTGATCGACGGCAGCCGCCGCGTCGGTCGGATCCGCCACGACATCATGGCCATCGTGCCGATGCCACGCGCTCCGGACTCGGGCGGCCGCGACTGGTGGGTGCGCAGCTGGGCGCCGTCGTACAAGGAGATCGACCTGGACGACCTGCGCAGCGCTGAGGAGCTTCTGGAGATCGTTCATGACGTCGGCGCGCAGCTGGGGCGCGGGCATCGTGCCGAAGCCAGGGAGAGGTGGGAGCGCAACGAGGCCTGGGCCCGACGCGAGGTCGCGGTCCAGGTCCGCAATCTTCTCGAGGCCTGGGAGATCTTTCGAACGCGAGCGGGCGTCTAGAAACGGGCGGTCGTCGTCTGTGGCTCGCTCGACGACGCTTCCAGCCAGAGCCGTCGCACTTCGCTCGCTCCTTCGATCCCAGGTTCGATCGGCGAGGGCTGCCAGTACCACCGCTCCCGCTCAGGGACGGAGGCGCCGTGGCCGAAGAAGTGAGCGTGGAGGTCGACGAGTGTGCTGCCCGAGCTGCGGCACAGCGCGCGGCCCCCTTCGTTGAAGCGCGCGAGCAGGTCCAGCTCCGCCGATCCGAGAGTCGCTTCGCCGAGCCTTCCGGTGCCGTCGCTGGGGTCGTAGACAGTCGCCACGAGCACCCGACTCTTGGTCCGCAGCTCTTTCAGCCGATCGACGATCGCGCCCAGGTTGGCGAGGGCTCCACGGAGTGTGGTCTCGCGCTCTTCCGATCCGAGCGAGAGCGCCGAAAGCAGATCGTTGCCACCGGCGGTGACCGTGACGAGGCTCTCTTCGCCTGAGCGCAACAGGTCGTCGAGCCCACCGAGGACCCCTTCGGTCGTCGCTCCATCGAAGGAGTGGTCCTCAAGCTGGATTCCAGCATAGCGGGTCGCAAGATCGTCACCCTGGAACTCCGGCCAGAGGTCGTCCGCGTTTCGGAAGAAGAGAGTGATCGCCCCGAGCTCCCGGCGCGGTGCGCCGAGACCCCGCCCCTCGTAGTCGAGCGCGGGGTAGTCGTCGATCGAGATGCTGTCTCCGAGGGCGAGGTAGCGCTTGAACTGCACAGAGATGGCCGGGGCCGCGGCTTGCTCCGGGTTCGGCTGGACCAGTCGGCCGAGCCCGGAGTGGATCCTAGCTGCTCTCTTTCGGGACGACCGCCGCGATGCCGTAGCCGATCGAAGCCACGATCGCGTTGACGATCGAGTTCGCCACGAGTCCAACGACGCGAATCCCCATCGCCTGGCCGAAGCCGGCCGGCTCTTCCAGGTTGAGTGCTCTGGCCGCGTTCCAGAAGGTGTCCATCCCGGCCATGTATGAGATCGCGGTGGAGATCAGAATCACCAACTGGGAAACGACGGCCGCCGTCACGCCCAGGGTGACGGCTCTCTTGAGGCCGCCCGTGAGGAACCGCCGCGTGATGAACGCGTAGTAGGCCACCGAGAGGTTCGTGAGGATGACGAGAGAGAACACCTGGTGGGTCGCGTCGTACTCAGCCCCGCCCAGGCTCAGCCCCCAACGTCCGATCGTGAAGATCGCCAGAAGGACGAAGTAAAAGCGCAGTAGCTTCAGGTTTTCAGCCATTTGTCTCCTTTTCTCCGGGGAAACCGGTCGCCGGCATCATACCGAGGCGCCGGGCCACTCGGGGCCCGGCATCGGACCGTTGCGTGAAAGACGTTCGAGGCGGATGCGATGAGACATCGCGTGCGCGCAGCGCGGCGACGACTACCGCAGCCTCCTCGAAGCCCACCGCGCTCAGCGCGCGACGGGGAGCAGAGCGCTGAAGGCGCATAATACGAAGTGAGGCGAAGGCCTTGCGCGGCGAGGCGGTCGAGTGTGGAGTCCGCAGCGTGGGATGACCGTAGACACCCAGATCGCCGTAGCCAAGATCGTCCGCATAAATGAGAACGAGGTTGGGGGGCGACTCGGCGGCGCCCTCGGCCGCGACCGCGAGAGCAGCCGTCAGCAAGCACATAGCCGTGCCCAGGATCCGAACCAGATACCGCGTCACGACGCCCAGCCTATCTCAGTGAGGAAGCGGCATTCCGCTCGGCAGCGATGCAGGTTCTGAAGGGTCGCGAGGTCGACGTGAAGATGTGGACGGACGGCGTCCCCGTGGGGGAGAACGCCCTGAAGCAGTTGCGCAACATCGCGACGTTGCCCTTCATTCACAAGCACGTGGCCGCGATGCCCGACGTTCACCTCGGAAAAGGGGCAACGATCGGCTCGGTCATCCCCACGGTCGGAGCGATCGTCCCGGCTGCCGTCGGAGTCGACCTAGGCTGCGGAATGATGGCGGTCAGGACTGGAATTCCCGCGGATCGGCTGCCAGACGATCTGTCGGGCGTGCGCGCCGCGATCGAGCAGGCCGTGCCGCACGGTCGGACCCATCGCGGAGGCCGTGGCGACCGCGGGGCGTGGGGCAGCCCGCCCCGGGCGGTGCAGAGCGTCTGGGAGACGCTGCGCAAGGGGTATCGCGCCGTAGTCGAGAAGCATCCCAGGCTGGAGCGGAATGCAGAGCCTCACCTCCAGCTCGGGACGCTGGGGTCGGGAAACCACTTCGTCGAGGTCTGCCTCGACGAGAACGCCAGCGTATGGGCCATGCTGCACAGCGGCTCTCGCGGAGTGGGTAATCGCATTGGCACGTACTTCATCGAGAAGGCGCGACAGGACATGCGCCGGCACCACGTCAATCTGCCCGACCGGGATCTCGCATATCTGTCCGAGGGCAGCAGCGTCTTCGATGACTATGTCGAGGCCGTCAGCTGGGCTCAACGGTTCGCGTTCGAGAATCGGCGGATCGTGATGGACGCCACGCTCGGCGCCTTGCGCGACACGCTGGGTCTGGAACGCGCGGGCAATCAATCGGGCGAGACGTCACCCGAGCTGACCGTCGTCAACTGCCACCACAACTACATCGCGCGCGAGCGCCACTTCGACAAGGAGGTCTGGGTGACTCGCAAGGGCGCCGTCCGGGCACGGGACGGCGACTACGGGATCATCCCCGGATCGATGGGCGCCAGATCTTTCATCGTGAGGGGCAAGGGCAACAGCCAGTCTTTCGAGTCGTGCGGCCACGGCGCCGGCCGCTTGATGAGCCGGACGGCCGCGAAGAAGAAGTTCTCCGTAGCCGACCACATCGCCGCCACTGAGGGAATCGAATGTCGCAAGGACAACGCGGTAATAGACGAGACCCCCGCCGCCTACAAGGACATCGAGGCGGTCATGAAGGCGCAGTCCGATCTCGTAGACGTGGTCCACGAGCTGCGCCAGGTGGTCTGCGTCAAGGGCTGAGCCGGTACAAGCTCGCTTCGTGACGCTGGTCACAGGCAGCCACTCCGTGGTTTGATACGAACGCACCATATGGGACAAGCGATGCTCGACGATCTTTCGATCGTCCCCTACGCCGAGATCTTCCGCCGCGTCTCGTCGCAGCGGCTTTCGGGCGACCTTCAGGTCCGCGCGCGTCGCGCGGCGAAGATCATCTTCTTCGATCGCGGAGCCCTCGTGTTCGCGGCGAGCAACGCCAGGAAGGACCGGCTGGGCGAGTCTCTCGTCGCGCTCGGACACCTCTCCGAAAAGCAGTTCCAGAGCGCCTCCGCGCTGATGCGCCAGAACCGTCGCCGACGCTTCGGCGAGGCGCTGCAGGCGGCGGGCTTGATGGACGAGAAGGAAGTCGGCCGCGCTCGAGCTACTACTCCCAGCTCGGCGAGGCGGCTCCCGAGATGGTCTGCGCTGGCCGACGTGGTCCCAAGCCCAAGGTGTCTGACGAGGAGCTGTTGCGGCTGATCCGAGAGGACCTGGCGGCCTCGCCGTTCGTAGGAGAAGGACATCGCAAGGTCTGGGCGCGGCTCAAGGTGCTGCGCCAGGTGCGCGTGTCGCGCAAGCGGGTGCTGCGGATCATGCGTGAGCACCACCTGCTGTCGCCGCGTCGGGTACGCCAGGGCGAGGGGCTGCTCCACGAGGGGACGATCACAACCGATGCGCCCAACCTGATGTGGGGGACGGACGGGGCGAGAGTTCTCACGGCAAAGGACGGCTGGGGCTGGATCTTCGTCGGCGTCGAGCACTTCAACAGCGAGTGCGTCGGCTACCACGTGTGCAAGAAGGGGACGCGCTACGAGGCCCTCCAGCCCATCGCCATGGGGCTGACGCAGCTCTTCGGCTCGGTCGAGGCGGGTGTGGCTCGTGGCCTCGAGCTGCGCATGGACCACGGGACGCAGTACCTCTCGGACCACTTCCTCAACCAGCTGCGTTTCTGGGGCATCACGCCCAGCTTCGCCTTCGTCGAACAGCCGCAGACCAACGGAGTGGCCGAGCGTTTCATCCGGACTCTCAAGGAACAGATCATTCATGGCCGCGTCTTCCACACCCTCGAGGAGGTGCGCCAGGCCGTGGCTGCCTTCGTCAAGCGCTACAACCAGCAGTGGCGCGTCGAGAAGCTGGGATTCCTCACCCCGCGCGAGGCCCGCGACCAGCACGGCCAGGGGAAGGCCGCGTGAACCTCGAGGTCATCAAAGAGGGGCTACCCCAGGTATGGACTCACCCCGCCGCGTCGATCCTGGGGCATCCTCGTGCGTCGTTTTCGGGATCGTCTGCCAAACGAACCCGAGATCGTCAAACTGGTGTCCAAGAAACCGGGCGCGGTACACCGCTATGAGCAGATCGGTGACCGCGACGGCGGCAATGTACGCCGTGAACAGCATCCCTATGTGCCAGCGCCCACGAATTACCAAGCCAGCCAAGATGGTAGCCAATGCGATTTGTCCTGCGATGACGACCGGATAGTTCACTCGGCCTCTGTTGGTGAAGTGAGGAAGTTGGGGCTATTCCGTCCTGGCGCGCCGGGTCTTCGGGATCTTCTCGCGCGGGATGTCCAGCCTTCGCATGCGTGCGTAGACGGTCGTACGGGTGACGCCCACCTCCCTGGCGACGCGCGCGATGTTCCACTCGTGCAGCTCCAACCGTTGGAGCAGGTAGTCTCGCTCCGCATCTTTCGGAAGGTTTCGCGCTTGGATCTGCCGGAGTTCGTCCGAGGCCCCGAGCGCGGCAGTCACCGATCGCGCCGCCTCGCTCATCAGCTCCTGGTCCACCGCGTCCGTTTGCAGGTAGATCAGGCCGAGCACCTGGCCGCCGTGGGAGGCCGGGGCGAGGGTCTGGTTCTGCGCCGTCACTGCAAGACCCTTCTCGAGCTCTAGCCTGCGGCTCTTGAAGAGGGCGGCCACCTCGTTGCCGAGCCCCCCCTCCGTGTTTCGCTCGACGAGCGGCTCGAGCCCAGGGGTCTTGTATACGGCGCCTACCGAGATCCCGTGCGCGTCGAGCAGCAGATCGAGGATCTGCGCCAGCGTGGCCTCGGTGTCCGAAGCCAGCATCCTGTCCAGAAAAGCACTGCCTAGTCGACTCATGGTTACCGAAATGTCTCGCATTCCGGACAATCCGTCAAGTAGTGACCAACCCTGACCCCCGAAAATCGTAGGCTCTCCCTGGACGCGGGGTGCGTACTCCGCCATAGGGAGATACGAAATGCGAATGATTTTCTGGCTGTTTGTGCTGTGGGGACTGCTCTTGGGAAGGCCGGACGGGGCGCATCGTGCTGATCTCGGGAATGACAGGGCGGCGGTTGCGGACGGCAACACGCCGGTGCCTCCAAAATAGGCACCCCAGCCCGGCGGGGATTTTCCCCGCCGGGCACTCACGAAAGCCCCCGGCCCATCGCCTTCTGCGTCTTCGAATCGCGATATCTTGCGCATCGGCGGGCCCGCGATCGTGTCCCCTCGGACCGAGGCGGTCAGGCTGGCGGCTCGGCTTCGGTCATGACGCAGTTGCGACCCGCTTGTTTGGCCTTGTACAGCTGCCGGTCGGCGGCCGAGAGCAGCGTCTCTGGTGGGCACTCACCTTGCAGGCACGCCACACCGAAGCTCGCCGTCGTGGGGATGAGCTTCTTGTCGAACTCGCACTCGAGCGCCTCGACGAGAGCGCGCATCCGCTCCGCGAAGCGGGCCGCCTCCGCGAGTGTCGATTCCGGAAGCACGAAGACGAACTCCTCGCCGCCGTAGCGAGCGACCAGCTCTTCCTGGCGGAGCTCGGGCTTGATGATTTTGCCGAGTGTGCGCAGAACGTGATCGCCGGCGAGGTCACCGTAGTCGTCGTTGACCCTCTTGAAATGGTCGACATCCATCATCGCAGCGCAGAGCGGCCGCTCGTGGCGCGCGGCTCGCGAGATTTCTCTCGCCAGAAACTCCAGCAGGTAGCGCTTGTTGTGAAGCTCCGTCAGCGGATCCAGGATCGTGAGGCGATAGATCTCCTCGTGATAACGCATCTCGATGTTGCCGCCTTCGAGAAATTTGAAGATCGCGTCACCCAGCTTCAGCAGATCGCCGTTCGCGAGGCTCGCCTCGCCCAGCACCTCCCGGTCGTTGACGTAGGTCCCATTGCGGCTCCCGCCGTCGGCGACGAAGTATCCGCCTCCCCGCGCGAAGACGCGCGCGTGACGGCGCGAGACGCTGGTCAGCTCGAGAGCGATGGAGCTCTTGTCGTCGCGTCCGATAGTGAGCTCCTCGAACAGGGGATAGATGCGCCCCAGGCGGCCACCCCGGATCTGAACCAGGGAGGCCACGGAAGTCGGCGGGATCGTCGTGTTTCTTCCCGGCGTCGTCTTGCGCTTGTCGGATGGCACGTGGAGATTCTCGCAGACGCCGCGCCGCGAGGCGCGCGAGCACGCCAGTGGTCTAGAATCCCGAGACTCCCGAGACTCCCAAGAATCAAAGAAGAGATGCTAGCCACGCCACGAACCCTGCCTTCGAACGTATTCGAGCCTCGGTCGCAACAGTCGAAGGGCGATGGCCGGCGCTAAGCTCAGCGCCAGGGAGCTGGCGGCCCTGGTCGAGAGTGGCCCGGGCCTGAACGCCGTGGTGGACGCGAACGCCACGCTCCTCTACTGCAGCCCGTCTCTCGCTCAGGCGCTCGGCTCGGCGGACGAGGCCCTCGAAAAGACTTCCCTCATTGCCATCGTAGATCCTGAGAACACCGAGAGCCTCAGGACCCGAGGAGAATGACCTCCTCCTCGACCTCTGCTTCGGTTGCGGCGGCGCGTTGTCCGAGATCGGACCTGGATCGGTGATCGCCGATCGCTTCGAGCTGCTCGTCGAGATCGGCAAAGGGGGTATGGGGCGAATATCCCGATCCCACGACCGGGTCCTCGACGAGGAGATCGCCCTGAAGGTGCTCCGGCCCGAGCTCGTCGACTCGAAGGAGATGTCACAGCGCTTCCGGAAAGAGGTCCGCCTCGCTCGCAAGGTCTCGCATCCCAACGTGTGCCACATGTACGACTACGGAGAAGATGGCAAAGTCCACTACATCACGATGGAGTTCGTGGACGGCGTCGATCTCAAGAAGACCCTGCTACGCCGAAAAAAGGGACTCCATCGGGCCGAGGCGTTCGGCGCGGTGGCGAGCGTCGCGACCGGCCTGCAGGCGATCCACGACGAGGGAATCATTCACCGCGATCTCAAGACGCAGAACATCATGATCGACACGAAGGGCATCGTGCGCCTCATGGACTTCGGCATCGCGAAGGACAACGTCAAGGCGGGACCGGCTCTGACGCAGGTGGGTATGGCCATCGGGACACCTGAGTACATGAGCCCCGAGCAGTGTCAGGCCAAGCCGATCGACCAGCGCAGCGATATCTACTCCCTGGGACTCGTCCGCTACGAGGCTTTCACCGGAACGGTGCCGTTCTATGACCCCGAGTCGCCGATGAAGACGATGCTGGCGCAGATCAAGGATCCACCGCCCTTCGAGAAGGCCGTCAAGCAGGGGTTGCCGAAGTCCCTCGTGGTGCCGCTGCAGCGTGCACTTGCCAAGGAGCCCGAGACACGCTTCTCAACGGTCGCAGAGTTCGCCAAGGCCCTGGAAAAAGCCCGATTGGCCACCAAGTCCGCCCTTGGCGAGCGCGTGACCGACCTACGGGAGCAGGATCGTCGGCGCGACAGGCGCCTCGACATCATCGTCAATTGTTGGATCCGGGTCGTGGGCGGGGGCAACACCATCGTTCAGCAGGAGCAGACGATCGGCGAGAACATCAGCAGCGGGGGAGTCCGGGTCCGGACGAGCATCACCCATCTCGCGAAGGGTGAGCGCATCATGTTCGAAGAGGTGGGTGGCGCGTTCCGGACCCGGGCCCAGGTGTGCGGGTATACCAAGGGCGTCGACAAGATCGACCGGCTTCATCTGAAGTTCGTGGACCACGCTGCGCCCCGGTACCTGACGGGGAGCGGCGAGGCAGAATCAGAACCCCGCTCGTCATCCTGAACGAAACCAGCAAGGCGCGTGAGTGAAGGAGCCCGCGAGGTGAGATGGCTCCTCTGCCCATCTCCCGCGCAACTATCACTTCCCTCAGTTGATCCCGCTCGGGATGAGGACGACAAAAAAGAAAGGCCGGCAGACGGTGCAACCGCCTACCGGCCCCTGCTATCAGGCTCGAGCTCCCCTAGAACCTGAAGTTGGCCGAGAGGCCGAAGCTCCGGGGCGGGTTGGTGAGGTAGCCCACGCGGGCACGGGTTCCGCGCTCCTGGTCCAGTGCCAGCAAGGCTCGCTCGTCGGTCGCGTTTTTGACGTACGCCGCGATGTCCCAGGGCCCGCGGAGCACGCCGAGGCGCACGTTGACGATGTTGTAGGAAGGCAGCTCCGGGTCGAACGTGAACGTACCCTGCGTCAAGGGCCCGCCGATCGTGCGCGCGAACGTCAGCAGGTCGACGCTGCCGAAGCCCGCGCCCTGGTCGCCGATCTGCGTGAAGCGCGAACCGACGTGCTGGAACACACCCGTCAGGTAGCCGACCGATCGGCCCATGAGCCACTGGTAGGTGGCGGCCGCAGCCAGCTGGAACTCCGGCACGCTGGGCAGCCGGTTGCCGGAGTCGATACCGGACACGACGCTGACCGAGCCGTCGGCGGCCGTGGAGTTCAGAGTGGAGCGCAGCTGCGAGTCGTTGTAGCTGGCCGAGATCGCGATGTCGAAGTTCTCGTTCGGGGTGGCCGAGAACTCCAGCTCGAAACCGGCGCTGCGCGCTTTCGGCACGTTGAAGATGACGCGGGACGAGCAAGAGCCGGCGGTCACGGTGGCCTGCAGGTCTCTGATGTCGATGTAGAACGCCGAGAGGTTCAACGAGCCGCGGCCTTCCAAGATCGTAGACTTGGTTCCGACCTCGTAGTTCCAGGCCGTCTCGTCGTCCCACGCGTCACGCCCGCCGAACGTCACCAGGTCCTCCGGGGTGCAGAGGGGGAGGTTGAGCGGGTCGTTGATGCCACCCAGCCGGAAGCCCTTGGAGACCTGGGCGTTCACATTCGTCTCGCCGACCTTGAACGTGGCGATGAAACGCGGGGCGACGCCGCTGGCCGTGCTGGAGCCAGGGGCGGCATCCGTCGGATCCGCGAAGATGCCGTCGAACGTCTGGATGCGATCCTCGTCGAAGTCGTAGAAGCGCAAGCCTCCCGTCAGGCTGAACTGATCGCTCGCGTTCCAGGTCGCTTCGCCGAAACCGGCGAACTGCTTGAACTCGTACTTCAGGTCGGAGAAGAAGAGAATGTCCCTCCCGGCACCGAGAGCTCCAGTGGTGGGAATGCCGGTGCCCGCTTCGAAACCATCCACCAGCAGGCTCTGGCCGTAGTCGCGATCCGTCTTGCTATAGAAGCCGCCGAGCACCCACGAAACGTCCTCGTTGCTGCCCGAGACGCGGAGCTCTTGAGTAAAGACCTTGGCCTGGGTGGCATCGTCCAGCGGCCCATCGATCGTGTAGATGTCCTCGCCGAGGCCAATGCTGCCGCCAGTGATGCTGGCGGTCAGCGCGGTCGCGTCGCGCACCACCAGCACGTCGCGATCCGTGTAGGAGGTGATCGACGTCAGGGTGACGTCGCCGAAGTCGTACTCAAAGTTCAGGTCGGCGAGCAGGAACTCGTCGGTGGTGGGCTCCTGGAACTGGGTGAACAGCTGCCGCTCACCGAGGGTCACGGCGGGCCTCGTCGTCGTGAACGGATTGGCCAGAATGTTGAAGACGTCGACACGGTTCCAGCCGTCCATCTCGACTTCTTGATAGAAGACGCGGGGTGTGATCGTGAGGTTCTCGTCCGGACTGATGCGAATCGCGGCCCTCACACCGAGCCGGTCGCCGCCGTTCACGTTCTCGTCGATACTCAGATCCGGCTGTACCGCGTCCATGTAGCCTGCCAGCCTGTTGTAGTACGCCGTGACGCGCAGGGCGGCCGTGTCGCCCAGAGGAGCGTTGACACCCAGCTTGGCGCTCCCCCCGAATTCCCCACCGGTCAGGGAGCCTCCGCTGACCTCGCCGAACGTCTTCTGCACGCCGAGCTCGGGCTGGTTGGTGATGTAGCGCACGGTTCCGGAGAGCGAACCGGAGCCGAAGAGCGTCCCCTGCGGGCCACGCAGCACCTCGACGCGCGACATGTCGAAGAGATCGATGTCCGGCGTGAAGAGGGACAGCGAGATGGTCGAATCATCCAGGTAGACGCCCACCTGCTCCTTGACACCGGGCTGGTCGCGCACGATCTGACCGGCCGAGACACCGCGGATGGCGACCTGGCTCTGACCGGGACCGAGGTTCTGAACGCTGAATCCCACGACGTTCGCCGCGACGCCCTCGAGATCGACGACGCCGCCTTTGCGGAGCTGGGTCTCGGTTGGCGCGGCGACGGAGAAGGGCACGTCCCCCAGCGCCTCCTCGCGCAGGGTGGCGGTGACCGTGATCTCCTCGACCAACCTGGCCGAGAGAGTGAAGTCTGCGCTGACGGTCGCGCCAGATCCCACCTCGAGGCCCGTCTGGGTCTGGTCGCGGAAGCCCGCACGCGCGACGGTCAGCGAATAAGTACCGGGCGCGACGCTGATCGAATAGCTTCCATCACCCGAGGAGACGGCGGTGTCTCCGGCGCCTGCGTCATCGGTAGCCGTCACGGTGGCGCCAGAAACCCCGGCGCCGAGAGCGTCGAGAACCACGCCGCTGATCGTTCCATCTCCAGACTGAGCGAATGCCGGTCCACCCGCCACCAGGGCGACCAGCGCTACGAGCAACACGAAACGATTGCGTAGAATTCCCATGCATCCTCCTCAGATCGGGGCATGGCGTAATTCTCTAATTATCAAGGACTTCTCAAAACTTCTACGACTGGCGCTCGTGCTTGTCAAGCAACGATCGCACCGCGCGAACAACTTGCGAGAATCAGCGCGCCGGCCAGCCAGTCACTTGCTGTCTGGGACGGGGAAGCCGCGATCGCGCATCAGCGCTTCCATCCGGGCGTCGCGACCACGGAATGCGCGATAGGCGTCGGCCGGATCCACCGAGTTGCGGACGGCGAACAGATGGTCGACGAGCTTCTTCGCCAGGTCCTTGTCGTAGAAACCACTCGGAGCTTCCGCGAACGCCTCCGCAGCATCGGCCGTCAGTACATCGGCCCACATATAGCCGTAGTAGCCGGAAGCGTAGCCCTCGCTCCGAAAGACATGGGCGAAGTGGGGGCTGCGGTGCCGCATGGGAAGCTCGGCGGGCATCTTCAACTCAGCGAGCGTCTCCCGCTCGAACGCGTCGGGGTCGATGCCGGCAGGGTCGACCGTGTGGTACCTCATGTCCATGAGCGCGGAGGCGAGGTACTCCGTCGTCGCGAAACCCTGGTTGAAGGTGCGAGCCTTCTTGATCTTTGCGATCAACGCGGCGGGAATCGGCTCGCCCGTCTCGTGGTGGACGAGATAGCTGTTGATCACCTCGTCGGTGACGAGCCACCGCTCCAGGAGCTGCGACTGGAACTCCGTGTAGTCGCGAACGCCGCCGTTGAGGCCAGGGTACTCGACCCGTGACGCGAAGTAGTGCAGTGCGTGGCCAAACTCGTGGAACAGCGTCTCGGCGTCGGTCCAGGAGATCAACACGGCCTCGCCCGGAGCGCCCTTCATGAAATTCGAGTTGTTCGAGCCAAGCACCGTCTTCTTGCCGTCGAACGTCTCGTGACCGCGATACATGGAGGCCCAGGCCCCCGACCGCTTGCCGGGGCGGGCGTACGGATCCAGGTACCAGACGCCCATGTGGTCGCCCGTGTCCTTGCCCGTCACCTCCCACACCTTCACGTCCTCGTGGAAGACGGGAACCGAACCTTCGGGCACCGGCGTGAAGGCGAAGCCGAACAACTCGCCGGCGACGAAGAACATCGCCTCGCGCAGCTTTTCGAGCTGCAGGTATTGCTTGATCTCGTCCGAGTCGAGGTCGTACTTGGCCTTGCGGACCTTCTCGGCGTAGAAGCGGTAGTCCCAGGGCTCGATCTTGATGCTCGCGCCTTCGGAATCGGCGATCGCCTGCATGTCCGCGACTTCTTCCTTCACGCGCGCGATCGCGGCCGGCCACACCGTCTCCATCAGCTCGAGGGCCCGCTTTGGGGTCTTGGCCATGCGGTTCTCGAGCCGCCACGTCGCGTAGTTGTCGTAGCCGAGAAGCTTGACGCGCTCGTGGCGCAGCTCGAGGATCTCGGAGATGATCGCGTTGTTGTCGTGCTCGTCGCCGTTGTCACCGCGCGAGTAGTAGGTGCGCCAGACCTTCTCCCGCAGCTCCCGCTCTTCGGAGAACGTCAGGAAGGGGTCCATCGAGGATCGCGTGTTGGTGATGGCGTACTTGCCCTCCTGGTCCCGCTCCGTGGCGGCCGCAGCGGCGGACTGGATGAAAGACTCGGGCAGGCCCATCAGCTGATCCTTACTGATGTAGAGGAGGTAACCCTCCTCGTCGGCGAGAACGTTGTTGCCGAACTTCGTGTGTAGCTCGGCCAGGCGCTTGTTGATCGCGGCGTACCGCTGCTTCTTCTCGCCTTCCAGCGTGGCCCCGTTGCGCGCGAAGCCGTCGTAGCTCAGCCAGACCAGCCGCTGCTGGTCGGGACGCAGCGACTTCATCTCCTCGCCCTCATAGACCGCCTTGACGCGCGCGAACAGCGCTTCGTTCTGCGTCACCTTGGATCTGAACTCCGACAGTCGAGGAGCCATCTCCTGCTGGATCTCGCGGAACTCAGGCGTCGAGCGATTGCCGCTCCAGATTCCCCAATACGTAAAGGCGCGGTCCAGATCGCGTCCGGCGCGCTCCATCGCAAGGATGGTGTTCTCGAACGTCGCCGGCTCGGCGTTGCCGGCGATCGCGTCGATCTCCTCGAGCTGCTTGCCCATACCCGCTTCGAGGGCGGGTTTGATGAGATCGAGGTCCATCTTGTCGAACGCCGGCACACCGCCGTACGGCCCGGTCCACTCGGCGAGCAGGATGTTCTCGTTCAACACTTCGTCCTTCTTGCCGTCAGTGCCTTCGGCACTTTGCGCCACGACTGCTGCGCCCAGAACGACCGCACCAAAGGCAGTGACTTTGAGGAGATGGATGGACATGGCTCGTGCTCCTTCCGACAATCGGAACCACAGGCTATCAGCTTGCGGGATTGTCCCCCTCTCTCCTCATGGGAAAGGGGTGTCCGACCGACCGCACGGTCAGGCGGGCTTCGGTGGGCGCCTGTCGAGGAGGTCCGTCGCGCTCTCGTAGGCGAGCGCGAACTCCAGCACAGCCTGATCCTCGCCGCTACACTGACGTTGCCGGTACACAACCGACGCTGTTGCAGGAAGTCGCAGCCACCGCGCCGATCGGCGGGCCGACCTCGAGGGGCCGCCACGCGCAATAGGATCTCGCCGTCATGGGACAGACCCGGGTCGACCTCCTGCACCTGCTCGAGGACCTGCGCGACGCCTACCCAGGCGCGCTCGAGGAGACGGATCCTCACCGAAATCGTCGCCAACTCGCTGGACTCCGGCGCGCAGCGGAACTCCGTTCATCGGAGCGTCGGGCCCCGACGAGCTCGGATCGGCTTGGGCAGCCGGGACGCCCCAGACCGGAGGCCACAGCTTCAGGGCCGACGGCCGATGCCGCTGGGGAGCCCCTGCTCCCAGCGAGCAACCCGTTCCCAAGCCCGGCAAAGCGGCCGCGAAGCAGCCGCGGCGCTACCGGCTGAGCATCCAGTTCGAGGAGCGCGCAGACCTGTCAGGGCTCGCGCGGCTGATCGAATCCGTGGTCTGGATCAACACCGCGCATCCCGCGCACGGCCGCGCCGTCGCGTCACGCTCCGAGGGCTACCACGCCGCGCTCGGGGTGGCGAAGGCGCTGGCCCCAGAGGTTGCGGAACCCGGGCACGCTCCTCAGTTCATCAACGCCTTCCTGGCGCGCTGGGGCGAAGCCCTCAGCCGCGACGGGCGCCGCCGCGGCGCGAAGAAGCGCTAACGAGCCATCGACCCTCTCCATTGAGGGAAAGGCTCATTCAAACGCGAATGGCCCTCCAACTGTCTCACTCCCGAGGGGGCCTGTGAATGGGCGATCTTTTTCAGGACATCCGCTACGCCGTCCGCCTGCTGGCGAGATCGCCGGGGTTCTTCGCCATGGCCGTCGGGGCGCTCGCGCTCGGCATCGGCGCCAACACAACTGTGTTCAGTGCGGTCCACAGCGTCCTCCTGAAGCCGCTCCCATACCCCGAGTCCGAGCGCCTGGCCCTCCTCTTCGACGTGCAATCGGACTGCGCGACGTGCTCGGCCTCGTCCTGACCCGCGGGCTCAAGCTAGCGTTCGCCGGAGTGGCCATCGGCATGCTGGCCTCGCTCGGACTGATGAGGCTCCTCGCCTCGCTTCTTTACGAGGTAGCGCCGACCGATCCCGTCGTCCTGGCTGCCACGGGTGGGGGAGTGTTGCTCGCGGCACTTGCAGCGTGTCTCGTCCCTGCCCGCGCGGCCTCTCGAATCGACCCCGCCGTCACCTTGAGATCGTGAGCGACAGAGAGTCATGTCGCGGCTCGAGCGCCATGGAACCGTCACCTGCTCTTTTCCCGGCCCTTATGCTTTCGCCAGGAGCCGCTCTCGATGGCAGTGCCGAACGCCTCCCCTTGGTACTCGTACGTCCAGGCTGGCCGAACGCGACCATCACCCACTTCGGCGTCCACGACAATCCGGCGGTAGAGATTCTCCTCGGCGCCCCAGCCGTGAAAGCTCTCGATCTGGTCGACCTCCCGTAGCACCCGCTCGATATTACCGAATCCCACGAGCTCACCGTCGACAACACAATCCGAATCAGGGACAAGACCCGGAAAGCTCCCCAGATCGAAGAGACGTCCCGGCACTCGGGCCGACAAAACGTACTCGGGATGATGCGCCCGCATGGCGGGGTGGCGAAGCTCCCCCCGCATCAGCGTCCCGTAGACGAACAGGGCATTCAACGCACCGGCGCTCCTGTTCGCAACGGCGTCCTCGAGTGGCGCGGCATCGAGGCCGAACGCGGTGAGTCCCTGCCGAACCACTTCGACGTAGCTCGCCGATGCCTCCACGAACTCCTTCGCCTCCGTGACTTGATACGCGACGGCCGGAACCTCCTCGTTGTCTGCGGTGAGCACGGTGACCGAGCGACGACGGTAGTGAGTGGGCGCCCCCTCCTTTGCATCGAGCGCTTCCCAGCCCTCGCCCCGAACCTCGAAGAGCATCCCGGGCGTCACGCAGCCCAACCTGGGTCGAATGTCCAGCACACCACCCTGACGCTTGTGTGAATACTTCGTGAACGCCAGCTCGAAGTCAGCGAGTACGGCGGGTCTCACGGGAACCAGCAGGCCAGAGGCAAATCCGCGCGCCCGGCAGAACCCCTCCCAGTCCTCCGGGAGATCCAGATTCGATCCGTACGCGAAGTTGAGGCTCTTCTCAGCGCCGATCGTGCTCGTCACGAGACACAAGCTAGCGCATCACCTCTGACAAGGCCCATCAGGTGAGGCCAGCTGGAGCGGAGCTACTCGCCCGAGTCTCGTCCCTCGCGTTCTTCGCGTTTTTCGAGACGCGCGTCAGTTGGTCGTGGAGCGCGTAGTTCCGGGCGATCGGTGTCACCGTTGCGTGGCGCGATTCGGATCTTCATCTCTCCACCCGCCGTGGCTGCCTTCTTCGCGAACTGTTGATGGCGTCCATCGTCTCGCCCAGGCGCTCTTCGTTGAGCGCGTATGACACGCCATGCTCGTCGTCGTACTCGACCTCGATGACGAAGCGCACGTCGCGATCCCACGCTTCCATTCGGTCGCCGCTATGGTGGGAGTGATCCAGTTCCGCGGGTGGAAGGCGCCTAAGATGGCGATGGTCGGCTGGTCGGGCAAGCGATTGATTCCCTTCGTTGAGGCGGGATACCACAACCAAAGGTAGGTGCCTTCGCTTGGTGACGGCGACCCTATTCGTAGAGCTCGGGATCTTTTCTCAGCCTGGAAGACGACGTCATACGGAGAGCTGCTCGCGCTGACGGACGACAAGGAGGAGATCGTTCGCCGGATACGAGCCTACGGCCCGGCGCGCTACTCGGTTTGAGCGGACGATCCTCAGCGTTCAACGCGGCTTCGTGCCGGGTGAGGATGCGGTCGCGAATCGACCCGGGGAAACGCCTTGGACGCCAAGGTACGGTGAAGGTGATAGATGTCGGCTTCCTAGGAAAAAAGACGTTCGCTTTCACTGATTTCAGCAGCGAGCGGGCCGCCTCCAATCGCTGCGTCGGGAAGGAGTGCGCGATGCTTGGAAGAACCCGGCTCCACCATGCGATTGGGCTTGGACTGGTGTCCGCCACGTTGGCCTGCAGCCCCCCCCCGGGGGAAACGCCCGTGGTCCCCCGAGGGACGAACTGGGTCGCCCTCCACGTTGTCTGCCCGCCACCGCAGGCCAACACGGCCGTCAAGGTCTTCCTTCATCCACAGAACAGGCGGGTCGACCAAAATGTGAACGTCTATTGGACTCGTACGACGGCCGGGAACGGCACCCACAGTTCGACCTTCTCGATCCAGCCGGCAAAGACGGACACCTGGCCTTGGACGGACGGAGACTTCCCGTGGAGCCACGCGACGCGCATCGACGGCACGGCCAAGACCAACCATGCGTCGGGCGAGTACAAGTACAACATCACATTTGAGTGTAACGGGGACCAGGTGGTCCTCGACCCGCGCATGATCATCAACTAAGAAGGAGCTGGCTCAGGGCCTCGGCGCCGTCAGGGCCTCGAAGCGCGCGTTCCCGGCCAGCTCGGCGAACACCGGGTCCACGCTGATTTCGGCGCGCGGATAGCCGGCGGCGATAGCGGCCTCGAGATATTCCAGAGCCGCGTTCGAATCACCGAGGCGCTGTTCGACCTGGGCGGCGACGAGCCTGACATCGAGGTCGGTGGGCGCCAGCTCGAGCGCTCTGGCGATGTGATCACGCGCAGCGTCGGCCTCGCCCATCATCGCGTGGCAAAATGTCGCCCCCATTAGCACCTTGGCGTCGCGGGGATTGACCTTGAGCTGCTCTGCAGCGAGCGCGATTGCCCGGCGGTAGGCCGGCGCGGCCTGCTCCCGCTCTCCAGCGCTCCAGTAGTAGGCGTCGGCGAGATTGCCCCAGATCCGATAGTCCGTATCGTTGAGCATCCTGGCGCGCTCGAACGTTCGTGCCGCTTCGCCGTATCGGCCGAGGAAGAATTGCAGGGTGCCGAGGTTCGACAGGGCGGCCTGGTCTTCGGGATGAATCTCCAACGCGCGCTTGAAGGCCGTCTCCGCATCGTCCCATCGTTCGGCGTAGTAGTAGGCGACACCGACGTTGCTGTGGCCGCTATAGCCGTCGGGTGCCAGCCTGATCACCTCGACGAAGCCGGCAATCGATTCTTCGATCCGACCCAGGCGGAGATAGAAATCGGCGAGACCATAGTGGCCCGCCCAGTAGTGAGGCCGGGCCCTGATTGCGTCCTGGTACGTCGCCTCGGCTAGCTCGAGCTTTCCCTGGGCTTCGTAGGCCGTCGCCAGCCCGCGGTAGGCGGCGTCGAGGCTGGGAGCGAGGTTGGCGGCGCGGGCAAACTCCTCGACTGCCAGCTCCGGACGTCCCATCCCTTCGTGCAACGTGCCGAGGCAGACGTGACCCATCGCCTCGCGATCGTCGAGCTCGATGGCCCGACGGCACTCCTCCATCGCGCGATCGATCCAACGTCGTTCGTTCGTGTGGCGGTAGTGGCGAAAGAAGGCCTCGCCGAGCCTGGCGCGCGCTCGAGCGTACGCGGGATCGGCGGCAACGGCGCGCTCGAAGAGCTCAATGGCCGCATCGACCTTGGCCGGCTCATTGAAGTCGGCCAGGAATCCCTGACCGCGCAGGAACAAGTCGTAGGCCCGCGCGTCGCCGGTCCCGGTTTCGAACGAGCGCTCCGTGGGCAGCAGCTCTACCTGCAGCATCCGCAGCACTGCGATCGACACCCGCTCCTCCAGGGCGATCACGTCCGTGGCAGCGGCATCGATGGTGTCGGCGTCGATTTGTCTGCGGTTGCGCACGTCGACCAGGTCGACGTTGACCCGGAACGTCTCACCTACTTGTGGCTGTACCGCGCCCGGTTTCTTGGACACCAGTTTGACGATCTCGGGTTCGTTTGGCAGACGATCCCGAAAACGACGCACGAGGATGCCCCAGGATCGACGCGGCGGGGTGAGTCCATACCTGGGGTAGCCCCTCTTTGATGACCTCGAGGTTCACGCGGCCTTCCCCTGGCCGTGCTGGTCGCGGGCCTCGCGCGGGGTGAGGAATCCCAGCTTCTCGACGCGCCACTGCTGGTTGTAGCGCTTGACGAAGGCAGCCACGGCCTGGCGCACCTCCTCGAGGGTGTGGAAGACGCGGCCATGAATGATCTGTTCCTTGAGAGTCCGGATGAAACGCTCGGCCACTCCGTTGGTCTGCGGCTGTTCGACGAAGGCGAAGCTGGGCGTGATGCCCCAGAAACGCAGCTGGTTGAGGAAGTGGTCCGAGAGGTACTGCGTCCCGTGGTCCATGCGCAGCTCGAGGCCACGAGCCACACCCGCCTCGACCGAGCCGAAGAGCTGCGTCAGCCCCATGGCGATGGGCTGGAGGGCCTCGTAGCGCGTCCCCTTCTTGCACACGTGGTAGCCGACGCACTCGCTGTTGAAGTGCTCGACGCCGACGAAGATCTAGCCCCAGCCGTCCTTTGCCGTGAGAACTCTCGCCCCGTCCGTCCCCCACATCAGGTTGGGCGCATCGGTTGTGATCGTCCCCTCGTGGAGCAGCCCCTCGCCCTGGCGTACCCGACGCGGCGACAGCAGGTGGTGCTCACGCATGATCCGCAGCACCCGCTTGCGCGACACGCGCACCTGGCGCAGCACCTTGAGCCGCGCCCAGACCTTGCGATGTCCTTCTCCTACGAACGGCGAGGCCGCCAGGTCCTCTCGGATCAGCCGCAACAGCTCCTCGTCAGACACCTTGGGCTTGGGACCACGTCGGCCAGCGCAGACCATCTCGGGAGCCGCCTCGCCGAGCTGGGAGTAGTAGCTCGAGCGGGCCAGCTTCCACACCCGGCACACCCGCTCCACCCCGTAGGCCCGGCCTGTCGCAGGGGAGATCGCCGCACTCATCGCCGCGACCTCCCGAAGGCCAAAGGGCGGGCCGCCCCGATCTTCTTCCGCAACAGCTCGTTCTCCATGCTGAGCTCGCCCACCCGCTTGACCGCCGCGTCCAGCTCCACCTTCAGCGGGTCGCCGTTGCGCTCCCGCAGCGACTCGTCGATCCCGGCCATGGCTTGATCACGCCAGCGCTGCAGCCGGTGCATCTCCACGGACAGCTCACGAGACAGCGCTTCGAGTGACTCCCCGCGCAGCAGCCGCAGTGCGACCTCCCGCTTGCGCGCCACGCTCCAACGCTGCCCGGGACCCAAGGCGCCCACCACCGCGCCGCCGGTGGGCGAAACTCCGGCCGCCCTCCGGGCTCCCTCCGTCTCGCCCACCCCCTTCTTCCTCTCAGACCTCTTGCGCCTGACCTGCTTCATCGATCGAGTCTCCTTGAACAAGATGACTTTCCCTAGTTTCGTGTCCAAGAAAACCGGGTCCGCTTTAACGAGTGCTCGCGAGGGAGGACGGGCGGATCCAAGGCCGGGTGGTGGTCATACCCAGACCATCTTCTGATTGAGTCTCCTGAGGTTGAGCGCCAAGCAAACGAGATTCCACTCGGCGCTGGTTTTCTCAAGCCCTCGAAGGCTGAAGGATTGGAAACCAAGCACAGCCTTGATCCATCCGAATGGCGGTTCGCCGAGTTTGCGCCGCTTGTACCACTTGCGACCACGTTTCGTCTTGAGCTTCGCCTTCATGCGGAGCGTCGCTTCGAGCTTCGAATTCGACGTTGGTGGAGAGTCTTTCTTTTCCCACGAGACGAAAACGTCCCTGTCGCATAGCCGTAGATCAGAACCTTCAGCATCATTCGAGGATCGAATCGTCGGTTCCGACGTCCATCGCCCTCGTAGCGCTCGTAGAAAGCACGCACATCCATCGCCTCCACCGTATCCGAGATGAAAAACGAAAGATGACCCTCCGGAAGCCAGTCTCGTGGATTCGACGGAAACAAACTCGATCGGTCAGGACTGTACGGACGGAAACTCGTTCCCATAACTTCAAAAACGCTCATTCACCCGATTTCGTTCCTGCCGCGCAGACTCCTAGGCCGACTCGGGGACATGTACGGTGCGGTTCCCAGCACCGCGCCATCCGAGGTGTCGTGACTCGCGGTCAGGGTCGCTGTTTCGGCAGCGGTGGGCGGGGGATGTTCCGGCAGCGCCTTTCCGAGCCCGAAATCGAGGACTTTCGCTCTACCCTTCGCAGTGAGCATTACGTTGGAGGGCTTCAGGTCGCGATGAATGATGCCCTTCTCGTGCGCGGCCTCGAGTGCCTCGGCAATCTCTCTGGCCACCTCGAGTGCTTCCTGAACGGCGAGCGGTCCCCGCTTCAGCCGCTCTTTGAGTGCCTCGCCCTCGACCAGCTCCATGACGAGGAAGTGCTGCCCGCTCTCCTCGTGGAGTCCATGAATGGCGGCGACGTGCGGGTGATCGAGGGCGGCCAGGAGCCTCGCCTCACGCTCGAACCGGGCCATGCGCTCCGGCCGTTCTGCCATCCTTTCGGGCAGAATCTTGATGGCAATCTCGCGCTCGAGCTTGGTGTCCCTCGCCCGATACACCTCTCCCATCCCTCCTTTTTCAATAGGCGCGAGGATCTCGAAGACGCCGAGGCGGGTTCCGGCGGAGATGGGCATGGGCTGACCTGTTCGGAGTGCGGAATATTGTAGCGGGGAAGCGGGAGGCGGCGGGCGATTGTGCGCTCACCCTTCTCGCGGCGAAGATCGGCAGAGAAGAATCCGTCTGCTCCTCGTCACTGTCGGCACTCCCTCAGGATCACGTAGGGGAGACTGCCACCTCATCCACCCGAACGCTCTCCCCGCCGGCCAACGATTGCGTCGCCGCGGTGGCAACGCGCAAAGCCTCGACACCATCGTCGATGGTGATCGGCGGCGGCCGGTCCGCCAACACGTTCTCCGCGAAGTTGCGCAGCTGGTCCGTGTACGCCCTGTCGAACCGCTCCATGAAGTAAGGGACGGTGTCGTGGGAGACGCGGTTCGGTGTCAGCTCGAGGAGCGCCGTCTCGCGAAGGTAGCCGACCCGCAGAGTCCCCTCGGTGCCGAGGATCTCCGTGGCGATGTCGTAGCCGTAGACGCCGTTCCGGCTCAAGTCGACGACGCCGAGTCGCCCGTCGGCGAATCTCAGCGACGCGATGCCGTTGTCGACGTCGTCGATCGAACGCAGCTCCGGGTAGGCGAGGACCGCGCCTGACGCAGTCACCGACTCGACCGCCCCGAACAGCCAGAGGGCGAGGTCGAAGTCGTGAATCCCCATGTCAACGAAGATGCCGCCGCTGGTCTTCAGATACTCCAGGCTCGGGAGAAACGGATCGCGGGACGTCGACTTGAAGACGACCGGCCTGCCGATCTCGCCCGCCTCGATCCTTCGCTGCGCGGCCGCGTAGCTGCGGTCGAAGCGACGCATGAAGCCCATCTGAAAGAAAATGCCGGCTTCATCGACGCTCCGCTTCATCGCGAGCGCGTCGTTCAGGACGAGGGAGAGCGGCTTCTCGCAGAAGACGGGCTTGCGCGACGCCGCGACCGCCTCCACCAGCTCGCGATGCGAATCCGTCGGCGTCACGATGATTACCGCCTCGACCTCCGGTGCCGCGATCAGCGCCGACGGATCGGCGAAGCGCAGCGGCACGTCCAGTTCGTCCGCGACCTTCGAAAGCGTCTCGGCCCGCGTGTCGCACACGGCCACGAGCTCTACCTGGGGAATCTGCCAGGCCAGGTTCGACGCGTAGACCTTGCCGAGGCGGCCCAGGCCCACGACGCCCACCCGAACCCGAGCCCGTCCCACGCTCACTGCTTCGTCTCCGCGCTCCGCGTGACCAACTCGATGCGAACCGGGATCTCCTCGGGGACCGTCTGTCCATTCAAAAGGGCCACGGCGCTCTCGATCGCCACTCGCCCCATCTCTCCGGGGAACTGCGCCACCGTTCCCAGCATCCGCCCTTCCGCGACGGCGGCGCGCGCCTCCTCGACGGCGTCGAAACCGATCACACGGATTTCGCCGCTCCGACCCGCAGCGTCGATCGCCTCCAACGCCCCGAGCGCCATCAGGTCGTTGCACGCGAACAGCGTGTCTACGTCGGGGTGGGCCTGGAGGACGTTCTGAAAGACGTTGAAGCCCTGGTCGCGCTCCCAGTTGGCGGGCTGAGAGGCCACGATCTCGATTCCGGCCTGGCCTTCGACCGCGTCCTTAAAGCCACGCAGGCGCGAGTCCCCGGTCTCGTGGCCGGGGATACCTTCGAGGATGGCGACCCTGGCCTTGGCATCGAGCCGATCCACGACGTACTGCCCGGCGACTCGTCCACCCTGATAGTTGTCCGAGCCGATGAAGGTGGCGATGTGGTTGTCTCCCAGCGCCTCGGCATCGATGCGGGTGTCCACGATCAGGAACGGGATGTCTGCCGCGTTGGCCTTCGCGACGGCCGAGACGATCTCGCGCGAGCCGGCGGGCGTGACACAGAGCGCGTCGACGCGGGTCTGGATCAGGTTCTCGATGATCTGAAGCTGCTTCTCCACGTCCAGCTCGCGCTCGGCCGCCTGCACCACCAGCTCCACGCCGAGCCGTTCGGCCGCCTCGAGCGCACCGCGCTCCATGTCGAGAAAGAAGGGATTGTTGAGGGTCTTGACGACGAGGGCAATCCGCAGCTTCGAGCCTTCCGTGGGAGCAGGTGGGGCGCAGCTCGCCGTGGCGAGCGCGGCGAGTGCCAGGAGCGACGGGCCCAGTCTCTCGTTCACGAGTCACCTCTCTGCTTCCTCAAGGTCGCATCCACCAGAACCGCGACGATGATGACACTGCCGATCACGATCTGCTGCACGAACGACGAGACGCCGAGCAGGTTCAGGCCGTTCCTCAGCACACCCATGATCAGCGCGCCGATCAGAGTCCCGCCGAGACTTCCCACACCACCGGTCAGGCTGGTCCCGCCGATCACAGTAGCGGCGATCGCGTCCAGCTCGTACATGATGCCCGCGATCGGCTGGGCAGAGTTGAGCCGCGCGGTCAGAACCACGGCCGCGAGGCCGCTCATCAGGCCGCAGAGGGCATAGACCATGGTCTTGTGGAAGCGGACGTTCACGCCGGAAAGCAGCGCGGCCTCCTCGTTGCCCCCGATCGCATAAACGTAGCGGCCGAAACGGGTGCGGGTGAGGGCGAGGTGGGCCACCAGATAGGTGGCGAGCATCAGGACGATTGGCAGTGGCACGCCGAAGACCTCACCGGTGGCGAGGTTGCGAAAAGGCTCCGGGAAGCCGGAGGTCGGCCGGCCACCGGTGTAGACGAGCGCGGCGCCGCGTGCCACGCTCATCATGCCGAGCGTGGAGATGAAGGGCGGCAGCCTCCCGTAGCTGATCAGGACGCCGTTCACGACGCCGCACGCCGTTCCGGTGGCCAGTCCGCCCACAATGGCCAACGGTGTGGGGGCGCCCGCGGCCAGGGCGCTCGCCATCACGACGCCGGCGAACGCGAGGATCGAGCCCACCGAGAGATCGATGCCGGCGGAGAGGATGACGTAGGTCATCCCCACGGCGATGATGGCGTTGATCGAGGTCTGCTGTGCGACGTTGAGCAGGTTCGAGACCGTGAGGAAGTAGGGGCTCAGCAGCGCCATCACTGCACAGAGCGTTACGAGACCGCCCAGGATTCCGAGCTCGCGGCCGAAGTGCCTCATCGCTTCACGAGGCCGCGGTCGCCTGGTGACCGAGCGCCAGCGCGAGGACCGTCTCCTGATCGGCCTCGCCGCGCGCCAGCTCGGCGACGATGCTGCCGGCTCGCATCACCAGAATCCGGTCGCTCATCGCCAGAACCTCGGGCAGCTCCGACGAGATCATCAGCACTGCCGCACCGCGTGCTGTGAGCTGGTTGATCAGCTTGTAGATCTCCACCTTCCCCGCAACGTCGATGCCGCGGGTCGGCTCGTCGAAGATGAGAATGTCTGCTTCACGGGCGAGCCACTTGGCCAGCACCACCTTCTGCTGGTTGCCGCCGCTCAGCTGGCGGGCCCCCTGTTCGATTCCGGCCAGCTTGATTCGCAGAGCGTCTACGAAGCGCACCGCCAGATCCGCCTCGGCCACCCGGTCCAGCAAGCCCAGCCGGGAGACGCGATCCAGGTTGGGGAGAGAGACGTTCGCACGGACCGACTCCGAGAGGATCAGGCCCTCCTTCTTGCGGTCCTCGCTGAGGAAGCCGAGGCCCAGCCGGATCGCATCGCGGGGCGAACGGATGCGGACACATCGCCCCCGCACGCGGACTTCTCCACGATCGAAACCGTCGACGCCGAACAGGGCGCGCGCCAGTTCCGTGCGCCCCGCGCCCACGAGCCCCGCGATGCCGAGGACCTCGCCAGCCCGCAGCTCGAAGCTGATGCCTCGCAGCGTACGCCCGCGGGAGAGCCCTTCGACCGCCAGCAAGACCTCGCCCGGCGAGCCGGTTCGCTTCGGGAAGTGCTCTCCCAGGTCGCGGTCGGCCATCAACCGGATCAGCCCGGGCAACGGCGCCGTCGCCGCCGCTCGGGTCGCAACGTGGCGACCGTCTCGCAGCACCGTCACGCGGTCTCCAACCGCGGCGATCTCCTGAAGGCGGTGCGAGATGTAGATCACGGCGACGCCACGCTGCTTGAGTGGGCGGATCGTAGCGAAGAGCCGCTCGATCTCGGACTCGGTGAGCGCCGAGGTCGGCTCGTCCATCACCAGCACTCGCGCCTCGACCGAGAGCGCCTTCGCCACCTCAACCATCTGCTGCTCGGCCAGCGACAGCCGCGCCACGCGCGTGCCGGGATCGATGCTGGAGCCCAGGTCTTCGAGCACCTGCGAGGCCGTTCGATTGAGCGCTACGCGGTCAATCACCCCCATGCCCACCACCGGCTCGCTCCCGAGAACGATATTCTCGGCGACCGATAGCTCGGGCACCAGGGCCAGCTCCTGGTAGATCGTAGCGATCCCCAGCCCCAGCGCCTGGCGTGGCGTCCGGATCTCGACGGCGCGCCCGTCGAGGAGAATCTCCCCTGCGTCCATGGGGCAGGCGCCGGCCAGGATCTTCATCAGTGTCGACTTGCCGGCGCCGTTCTCGCCCAGCAGCACATGGACCTCGCCGCGATCGACCTCGAGGTCGACGCCGTCGAGCGCAACGACGCCAGGGAAGCGTTTGCGGATCCCCCGCATACGCAGCAGAGCCGGCTGTCCTCCGACGGCGGCAGATGACGCTTGGCTCTCCACGCTCAACCCGGGTTGATTCTCGCCCAAGAGACCCTCGACGCGCGGCAACACTGCAGGGCGCGACTCCCGCACGCGCAGTCGCACCTTCCCAGGTAAACTATCGAAAGTCGCACCCAACCACTGAAGTTGTTCTTGCTCACTCACTGGCTCGGGGAGTGGACAGGGACCCGATCACATAGCCCGAGCGTGGGTTTGCCATGTCCAAACGACGCGCGCTTCGATCGATCCAAGCGTCGGGCTTCGTCACCAGCGCCATCGTATTGGTGGCCTTCCTGGTCGTCGGCTGTGAATTCCTGGACCGGACCGAGCCGCCGCAGGTCACCGGACTCGCGCCCATCGAGGCCCGACCCGGCACCGAGGTGACGCTCCAGGGATCCGGCTTCGCGTCGGAAGCCGAAGACAACGTCGTGATGTTCGGGGACCGGCGCGGTCGCGTGGTGCAGTCCGGACCGAATGCACTGCGTGTGGAAGTGCCGGTCGTCGCCTTCTCCGACGCCGCCGTGGCCCGTGTCGCGGTCCGCGTCATCGTCGACAAGCGCGAGTCCAATTCACTGCAGCTCGACATTGGCGTCGCCGAAGAGGTTGCGGTGGTGGAACCCGAGCCGATGCCCGAACCCATGCTCGAGCCCGTGCCCGACGCCGATCCCGATCCCCTGGTTCCAACGCCGAATCCGAAGCGACCGCGGGCGACCGCGCGATCCAAGCCAAAGCCGGCAAAGGCGACGACCAGCGCGCCGATTGCCCCGGGGCAGGCACTCGCCGCAACGCTCGCCAAGGCCCACGCCGGGGTTGCCATGGGGCAGTATCAGGAAGCCGTCATCCTCCATGACGAAGTGCTGAAGCTCGAGCCAGCGAATGCGGAGGCGAAGACGGGTCGGGAGAACGCGCTGCGCCAGATGGCAGGCGCTAAGACCCTCGTGGCCAGCGCGACGCGCACCCAGGCCGGGCCAACGAAGAAGAAGGCCGCGCCCGCGGGGTTCGATTCGGCCGACGTCCAGGTTGGGCGCGAACCCACAGCGGCTGAATTCGAATTCAAGATGGTGCCCGCCTCGATGACGCCCGGCCGCGCGTACAAGGTCCACGTCCTGCTCAGAAACCTCGGCCATGAGCCGATCGAGCTGAAGGACATCAGAGTTTCCGTCGCTGTGAATGGGAAGCGAACCGCGAGCAGGGTCGCACTCAAATCCAAGGCCGTCGGTCGCGGCGAGATCAAGCTGTTGGCCGAGGTCCCGGGTGTGTGGCCAGACGAACTGAAGTCCTGGAAGCTCTCGACGACCGTGGTCGGGCGCGACGGAGACAGCTACGCCAGCGACGCGACCTGGCGGTAGAGGGTAGCGACTCGCGCGCCTTCGCCGAATCAGGCGCGGCGTGTGATAAGACTCTGCCGTGCTCATCGATCGGCGAAGCATCGACACGCACGCCGAGCGTCGACTCGGCGACGGGTCGGGTACGGACCGCGAGGAGCGCCTCCAGGCGTTCAAAGGGTTCCTCAAGATCGAGACCGAGCGGTTGCGGATCCGGCACCGCTTCGGGCTCGGCGGAGTCGATATCGCCGCCGGGCGCGCGTACCTCGTCGATCTCGTCCTGAAGCGAATCTGCGAGCTTGCCGCTCTCGAGTCGGGGCGACCGCTCAAAGATCGCGAAGACAGCTTCGCCGCCCTCGCGCTCGGCGGCTACGGCCGGCGCGAGCTGGCCCCGTTCTCGGACGTGGACGTCCTGTTCCTCCACGACGGCAAGTCGGCCGGGGAGACCAAGGCGCTCGTCGAGCACGCCCTGCTCATGCTGTGGGACGCGGGCCTCACGGTCGGCCACAGCTTCAGGTCGATCCCGGAATGCGTGGCGATGGTCCGGGGGGATCTCCACTCGCGCAACGCGATGGCGGAGTCGCGCTTGCTCACGGGGAGCGAGCGGCTCGTCAATCGGCTCTCAGACGAGCTGATGCGCGGCGTCTACTCCAGCCGCCGGATCACGACCACATACCTGGAGCAGATGCAGCGAGATGGGGAGCAGCGCCGCGCCCGGTTCGGGAACGTGGCCTGTGTCCTGGAGCCCAACGTCAAGGAGACGGCCGGAGGCCTTCGCGATCTGCACACCGTGTTCTGGGTGGGCCACGCCCGGTTCGGCTGCCGCAACCTCGATGAGCTGCTGGAGGAGGGTCAGATCTCGGAAACCGAGCACTCCACGGCGCGCCGCGCGTACGATTTCGTGAGCCGCGTACGCAACGAGGCGCACTTCTCCACCGGACGGGCCAGCGACTCGCTGAGCCTCGACCTGCAGCCCACCGTCGCCGCGAACCTTGGCTTCGCGCCGAAGCGCGGCCTGCAGGCCTCCGAGGTGCTGATGCGCGAGTACTACGGGCGCGCCCAGGAGCTGCTGGCGGTCTCCGAGGATCTGCTGGAGCGGTTCTGGGGTGGTCGCACGAGGCGGCTGAGCTGGCCCACGAAGCGGCTCGGTCCAGGCGAGGCGTTCGAGATCCGCGACGGCAAGCTTCACGCTCGGGATCTCGGTGCTGCAAGCGCCGAGGAACCGATCTGGTTGCTGCACGTCTTCGAGTCCGCCCAGGCCGCGAGCGCTCCCCTGTCGGGTGAGCTGAAGCTGGCGGTCCGGGCCCGTTTGAAGCTCGTCAATCGCCGCTTCCGCGCTTCCCGCGAGGCGGGCGAGGGGCTGCTGCGGATCCTGCGCCGCCCGGGCCGCGTGGCAGCGACCCTGCGTCTGATGCACGAGACGGGCTTTCTTGGGCGCTTCCTCCCGGAGTTCGGCTACATCACATTCCTGGTTCAGCACGACCACTACCACAAGTACACGATCGACGAGCACACGCTCGAGGCGATCGGCGCTCTCGACGCGATCGTGGGGTCCGACGACCCGGCTCTCGAGCCGTTCGCCGAGGTGCTCGGAGAGCTCTCCGATCCGGCGAGCCTCTATCTCGGCCTGCTCATGCACGACATCGGGAAGGGGCGCGGCGGCGGCCACGTCAAGAAAGGCGTTGAGATCGCGCAGCGGGTCTGCGAGCGCCTCGGCTGCGGCGGCGAGATGGCCGATGACGTGGTGTTTCTCGTGCGCTGTCACCTGCTCATGTCGCATATTTCTCAGCGCCGGGACCTCAGCGAAGAGCGTCCCATCGAAGACCTGCTGGCCGAGGCGAACAGCCTGAGCCGCCTGAACCAGTTGCTGCTGCTCACCTACGCGGACATCAGTGGCGTGGGGCCGGGCGTCTGGAACGCGTGGAAGGGATCTCTGCTGTGGGAGCTGTACTCCAAGGCCCGGGCACGTCTGGAGCGGGCGACGGACGAGTCCGCGGCAGGGCCGTGGCCAGACGATGTGAAGCGGCAGGCGTTGCTCGAGCTGCCGCCCGAGATCCCGGCGAGTGTGATCGAGCGCCACTACGCACTGCTGCCCAAGCGCTACCTCAAGGCGATCGATTTCCCGGCACTGAAGCGGGATCTGCGGCTCGTCGACGGCCTGGCGAGCGCGCCGCTCGTCGCGGAGTGGCGAAGCTCGAGCGAACCTGGGCCCGACGACCTCACCGTCTGCACCCATGACGCCCCGGGCCTGCTGGCACGCCTCGCCGGCACGCTCACCGCCAACGGCATGAACATCCTCGCCCTGGACCTCTACACGAGGGAAGACGGGATCGTGCTCGATACGTTCACCGTCGCGCGAATCGGGGAGTTCCAAGCTGTGGGCCTGAAGCAGCGGCACGAAGTCCAAGCGGGTTTGAGGCAGGCGGTCGAAGGCGGCTGCGACGTCGAGGCGGGTGTGGCGAAGTGGAAAGCGCGAGCCGGCCGGCGTCGCAAGAAGCGCGCTCCCAGTCGACCCCACGTGCGCTTCGATGCGGATGCCTCGCCCGGCAATACGGTCGTCGAGATGCGGGCCGACGATGAGCCGGGGCTGGTACACCGGATTGCCAACACGCTGGCAAGCGCGGGCGTCACGATCACGTTCGCCAAGGTAGCGACGGAAAAGAGCCACGCCCTGGACATCTTCTACGTCACCGACGCGGACGGCCTCAAGTTGAGCGCTCGAGACATGAAGGACGTCGAGAAGGCGCTGCTCGCGGCGCTCACCCCCGAAGGAGGAACGAAATGAGGAAGCTCGAGACGATCATCCGGCCCCACCTGCTCGATGCCGTCAAGAACTCTCTGCAGGAGATCGGGATCGTGGGCATGACGGTCACGGAGGTCAAGGGCTTCGGTCGACAGAAGGGCCACACCGAGACCTATCGCGGCAGCGAGTACCAGGTGGACTTCCTCCCGAAGGTGAAGATCGAGATCGCGCTGCCGGAGGCGCTCGTGGAGCAGGCCGTTGACGCTATCCTCGAGACGGCTCGTACCGGCAAGTTCGGCGACGGAAAGATCCTCGTCAGCACTCTGGAAGAGGTGGTCCGGATCCGCACCGGAGAGCGGGGCGACGACGCCTTGTGACGGAGTCTTCGCCACGACGAGCGAGACGCTAGTCCAAATCCGTCTGACGAGTTCGTAGGGCCGTCCCCTCGTGGGGCGGCGGGTGGACGTGTCGATAGTGCTTTTCCAGGGGCGCACCTCACAGATTCGTTGATCCGGTACGTGTGCCATACGAAAATGTCGGATGTGAGCCACTACCTGGAGTGGCACCCGACCACCCCTTTTGCGCCGCTGGACCCGTCGCCTCAATCACATAGAGCGCTCCTCCCACCTCCAGAGAAGGCCGGCGGATCCCATGGCACAGGCCTTGCTCCATGCCGCTGCGGTTGCGCTCGGAGAGATGCAGCCGGAGGACGAAGGCGGATGGCGCGACCCGGCTCCAGCTCGAGTGCGGGAAGCAGATAACACACGCTTCAGGAGGCGGGATACCGGAGATGAAGAAGATCGAAACCATCATCAGGCCGCACCTACTCGACGCCGTGAAGATCGCACTGCAAGAAGTCGGTGTCGTGGGCATGACGATCACCGAAGTGAAGGGCTTCGGCCGACAGAAGGGGCACACCGAAACGTATCGGGGCAGCGAGTACCAGGTGGACTTCCTACCGAAGCTGAAGATCGAGATCGCACTGCCCGAGGAGCTCGTGGAGAAGGCAGTGGATGCCGTCGTGAAGACTGCGAGGACCGGGAAGTTCGGGGACGGCAAGGTGTTCGTCTCCTCGATCGAAGAGGTGATTCGGATTCGCACGGGCGAGCAGGGCGAGCAAGCGCTCTGAGACGGTCGTCCAGAAAGACGCAGTTACTAGATTCCGTATAGCGGAGGGATTCAACAGATGGGACCAGAGGCGAAGGTCGTCGCGGACACGTTGTGGGTAGTGTTCGCGGCTTGTCTCGTTTTTTTCATGAACGCCGGCTTCGGAATGCTGGAGACGGGGATGTGCCAGGCCAAGAACGCCGTGAACATCCTGGCGAAGAACTTCATCGTCTTCGCCGTCTCGTCGATAGCTTTCTGGGCGGTCGGATTCGCGTTGATGTTCGGGGACGGCAGCTCGCTGCTCGGACTGAACGGGTGGTTCCTCGGTGGGGCGGACAACAGCCCGGCCATGGGTGACGCCTACGTCGGGATTTTCTCGTCGCTCAACTGGACGGGCGTTCCGCTCGAGGCGAAGTTCTTCTTCCAGCTCGTCTTCGCGGGGACGGCCGCGACCATCGTCAGCGGTGTCGTCGCGGAGAGAATCAAATTCATCGCCTTCATCCTCTTCTCGTTCTTCCTCGTGGCTGTCATCTATCCGATCGCCGGCCACTGGGCGTGGGGCGGTGGATGGCTCGCCGGGGCCGGTTTCTCGGACTTCGCCGGCTCGACGGTCGTGCACAGCGTCGGCGGCTGGGCGGCCCTGGCCGGCGTGCTGCTCCTCGGTGCACGCACCGGCAAATACCGCCAGGATGGCCGGGTCAACCCGATCCCGGGTCACAACATGGCCCTGGCCACGCTAGGCACGCTGATCCTCTGGCTCGGATGGTTCGGCTTCAACCCGGGCAGCACCATGGCGGCCGACTCCGCAGCGATCGCGAGCGTGGCTCTGAACACGAACATGGCCGCGGCGGCCGGCTGCCTGGCCGCGACCGCGATGGCCTGGCTGGCCCTGGGCAAGCCCGACCTGAGCATGATCCTGAACGGCACCCTGGCCGGTCTCGTCGCGATCACCGCGCCGTGCGCTTCGGTGAGCATCCCGAGCTCGATCATGATCGGACTGGTCGCGGGCGTGCTGGTCGTCGGGGCGGTGCTCTTCTTCGACCGCGTCCGGATCGACGATCCGGTGGGTGCACTGAGCGTCCACCTGGTCAACGGGATCTGGGGAACGTTCGCGGTGGGCCTGTTCGCCACCGAAGGCGGGCTGCTCTTCGGCGGCGGCGCCGCGCTGACGTTCGCACAGATCAAGGGCATCGTGGGCGTGGGCGCATTCACGTTCGTCGCCAGCCTGGTCGTCTGGTTCGTCCTTAAGACGACACTCGGCATCCGTGTGAGCCTCGAAGAGGAGCAGGAAGGCCTCGACCTCGGCGAGCACGGGATGGAGGCCTACCCGGGATTCACCGGACGCAGCTCTCTTTCGATCGGGGGCTCGCAGGGCTAGATCGTCGACATTCGTGCGCTGGGGGCACGCTCTGCCCCCAGCGCACGACCCCCAAACAATCAGGGAAGCTGGAGGAAGAGCAGTATGTGCAGCTTGCGTCGTCTTGTGACTGGAATCGCACTCGCCACGCTGGGTCTGGGGTCGGTTCCCGCCCGCGCCGCGGACGCCGGGATCTCGTTCTACTTTTCAAACACCTACATCTGGCGCGGGATCAACTTCAACGACAGCGGCGTCATGCAGATGTCGCTGGATGCGGGCTCGCTGAACATCGGCGGCGCCCCGCTCAGCTTCAACGTCTGGGGCAACATGGACGTCGGCGACTTCGATGGCGCTCTCGGAAAAGGCGACTGGAGCGAGGTCGACCTCACCGCGACCCTCGAGCTGCCGAAGGGCTTCAGCGTCGGCTACATCGAGTACCTGTTCCCGGGCGGCGCCATCGGCACGCGCGAGCTGTTCGTCGGCTGGAGCCGGGACTTCCTGGTGACGCCCTCGGCGACGTTCTACTACGACGTTGACGAGGTGGAGGATTTCTACGCGACGATCGGCCTGGGCTACAGCTACGCGCTTACCGAGAAGGCCTCGCTCGACTTCGGTGGCCTGGTCGGCATCGCGGGCGAGAAGTTTGCGGAGGTCTACACGGGCGGCACCGAGGGTGGTCTCTACAACTTCGACTTGAATGCGGGTGTCTCGGTCCAGGCCAACGATATCGTTGGAGTCTCGGCGGTGATCGGCGTTGGCGACAGCCTGAACTCGAAGGCACTCCCCGACGAGCTGACGCAGGGATTCTATTTCGGCGCCGCCGTCAGCTTCGCGGTCCCGTGAGCGCGAATCCGACATCTTCGTGGGGTGGGCAGGCATGCGTGACGTTTGTGTCCCATTCGGCCGCTGGAGGCTCCTCGGTTATTTGGGATAAGCTCTCTTTTTTTGCCCATCTAGTTACTAGGTGGCGATCATGAAGGAGGCGGCGCGCGTGTCGCGAAAGTGGTTGCTTCAGACAGAAAACATCAGTGGCGACCCGGGCCCGGGCCGCCGACCAACGGGAAAGGAGATCGGATGACCCCGAAAGAGGTTCTTCAGTTTGCCCAGAAGAAGGGCGCCAAGATCGTAGACCTGAGGTTCGTGGATCTGCCGGGGCTGTGGCAGCACTTCTCGATCCCCGTGGACCAGTTGACGGAAGACATCTTCTCAGAGGGAATCGGGTTCGACGGTTCGTCGATCCGCGGCTTCCAGACCATCGACGAGTCCGACATGCTGCTGTTCCCGGACCCCGACACGGCGGCTGTGGATCCGTTCACGGAAGTCCCGACCATGGTCCTGATCTGCAACGTCAAGGACCCGGTGACGGGCGCCGCGTACAGCCGCGACCCGCGCCATATCGCTCAGAAGGCCGAGGCGCACCTCAAGAAGATCGGCGTGGGCGACACCATCTATATCGGCCCGGAGCTGGAGTTCTTCATCCTGGACTCCGTGCGCTTCGACCAGACTTACGACCACGGCTTCTACTACATCGACTCCGAGGCGGGCTTCTGGGGCTCGGGCCGCGAGAGTACGCCGGAGCGCCCGAACCTGGGGCACAAGCCGCGCTACAAGCAGGGCTACTTCCCGGTGCCCCCGATGGACCAGTTCCAGGACCTCCGGTCCAAGATGGTGCTGGCGATGCAGGACGTGGGCATCACGGTGGAAGTCCACCACCACGAGGTGGGGTCGGGCGGCCAGGCCGAGATCGACATGCGCTTCGACACGCTGACGAAGATGGCCGACAGCGTGCTCTGGTACAAGTACTGCGCTAAGAACACGGCGCGGCAGGCCGGCAAGACCGTCACGTTCATGCCCAAGCCCATATTCCAGGACAACGGGTCCGGCATGCACACCCACCAGTCGATCTGGAAGGAAGGCAAGAACCTCTTTTACAAGAAGGGCGGCTACGCCGACCTGTCCGACACCGCCAAGCACTACATCGGTGGCATCCTGAAGCACGCGCCGGCGCTTTGCGCCCTGATCGCGCCCTCGACGAACTCGTATCGCCGGCTCGTCCCGGGCTACGAGGCTCCCATCAACCTTGCGTACAGCCAGCGCAACCGCTCGGCCGCCGTGCGCATCCCGATGTACTCCCGCGCGGAGAAGGCGAAGCGGATCGAGTTCCGGACGCCGGACCCGACTTGCAACCCCTATCTCTCGTTCGCGGGCTGCCTGATGGCCGGGCTCGACGGGATCGCGAACAAGATCGATCCGGGCGAGCCGCTGGATAAGGACCTGTACGAGCTGCCGGCCGAGGAGGCCAAGGCGATCAAACAGATCCCGGGTTCGCTCGAAGCCGTTCTGGACGACCTCGAGCAGGACCACGACTTCCTGCTCAAAGGTGACGTCTTCACGAAGGACGTGATCGAGAGCTGGATCTCGTACAAGCGGGAGAACGAGGTCGACGCGATCCGACTTCGCCCACACCCGTGGGAGTTTGCTCTTTACTACGACATCTAGAGTGCCGCATGGGCCACCACTCCGCGCCTTGGGGTGATGGCCCTCTCTACGCGCGGCCAGCGCAGGAGCGGCTACATCGTCTCGGCGAGGATCGATTCCAGCATCGCGCGATCGAGGCCCAGAGGCTGCTCGACGAGGGGGCCCTGTTCCAGGACCGGTTCGGTGTCCTCGTACGTGGCCCGATCCGTCTCGAAGAGCAGGCCGATCGGGATGCGGTCGCCGAACTCGAGGGCCTTGTGCATCGCTGCCATGAAATCGCTTGTGTCGTGCCCCTCCTCCTCCAGCTTGTAGACCCGCTCCTTGAACCAGGGGTAGGTGTTGAGCTTGTTGAAGGTGACGCAGGGGCTGAACACGTCGATCAGCGAGAAGCCACGGTGCGCGATGGCCGCGCTGGTCAGCTTCGCGAGCTGCTTCTGTTCTGCCGAGAAGCCGCGGGCGATGTAGCTGGCGCCTGAAGCCAAAGCCAGCGCCAGCGGCGCCACCGGCCGTTCGACGTTGCCGCGCGGCGTGCTCTTGGTCTTGTGGCCTTCGGTGGTGGTGGGCGAGGCCTGCCCCGTGGTGAGGCCGTAGATCTCGTTGTCCATGACGATGTAGGTCAGGTTCAGGTTGCGGCGCATCGCGTGGATGAAGTGCGCGATCCCGATGCCGTAGCCGTCGCCGTCACCGCCCACGACGACGACGTGCAGGTCGTGGTTCGAGAGCGCCGCGCCGGTAGCGACCGGCAGCGCGCGCCCGTGAAGGCTGTGCACGCCGTAGGTCCGCAGGAAACCCGGCAGGTTCGAAGAGCAACCGATGCCGGAAACGACGAGGACTTTGTGGGCGGGGATGCCCAGCTCGACGATCGCTTCTTTGAGCGACTTGAGCACGCCGAAGTCGCCGCATCCGGGACACCAGTCGGGGTGGACGTCGGATGCAAGCTCCTTGACGGTCAGCTCGGCTGTGGCCATGGTTCGTTCCTCCTCGAGCTCAGTTAGCGGGCGTGGGAGAGCCGGCTGGGACCGGCCAGCCGTGGACAGAGCCCGTGTCCATCCCGATGATCAGAGTCCCTTCGAAAGAGTTGTCCTTCCGACTCACCAACTCCACCTCCCAGACCGGTTCGCCGAAGCGGCCGCCGTCGCGCTTATGGATGCGGCCCGGCCGCGTCGTATCGTGCATGTAGATGCGCACATGGTGGTAGGCCATCTCGCGCGCCTCAGCCTCTTCGACCTGGAGATCGACCGGCTGCCCGTCCAGGAAGGCGCGCACCCTGCGTGTAATGTAGGCGGGCTCGAACGGCTCGCCGTCGTAGCGAACCAGGACGTGGTCGACCGAGAGACCCGTCTCGGCGCGTAGGTGACGCGCGAACTGGCCGCTGAAGTTGTTCTCGACGACGATCGTGCGCTGGCAGCCCTTGAGGATCTCCGTCGCCTCGGCCGCGTGGAACGGGTGGAGCCACTTGAAGTGGAGCTGGTCAGCCGGGATGCCGTCGCTCGTCAACTGAGCCGCGGCTTCCTGGATCACGCTCCAGGTCGAACCCCAGCCGATCAGCGTCACCTGCGCCTGCGCCGGTCCTTCGAGCGCCGGAGGCGGGAGCTGCGCCTTGACCCCCTCCATCTTGCGCATCCGCTTCTCGTGCATCTTGCGACGAATCGCGGGGTTCGTGTGCTCGTCGCTGATCAGGATCCCCTTCTCGTCGTGGTCGTCGGTACCCGAGACGTACATCGTCCCCGCTGTGCCGACGCGGGCTCGCGGCGAGATCCCGGACGGGGTCAGCGCGTAGCGCTTGTAGCCTCCGTTCTGCGCCGCCTCGGGAGGCGCCCGGTCGACCCACTCGCCGCGCTCGATCGGTACATCGGAGGGAATCGCCTCCGGGTCGACCGTCGAGCGGTGCTCACCGAGCAGAAGGTCGGAGAGCACGATGACCGGGAGCTGGAAAGTCTCGGCGAGGTTCAAGGCCTCGACCGATGTGTGGAAGCAGTCGAGCGCGTCGCGCGGCGCGACGATGACCCGGGGGAAGTCCCCCTGGGAGGCGCCGAACGCCTGGTACAGGTCACCCTGCTCGCTCTTTGTGGGCAGACCGGTCGAGGGGCCACCTCGCTGGACGTTCACGATGACGACGGGGGCCTCGATCATGCCCGCCATGCCGATCGCTTCGGTCATCAGGGCGAAGCCCCCGCCCGAGGTGGCGCACATGGAGCGGACACCCGCGTGTCCGGCCCCGATCGCCAGATTGACGACCGCCAGCTCGTCCTCGGCCTGCTTGACGAGGACGCCGCACTGCTCGCTGTGCGCCGCCAGCCAGTGCAGGACGAACGAGGCCGGGCTCATCGGGTAGGCCGAGTAGAACTTGCAGCCGCCGGCGACCGCCCCAAGCGCCGTCATCAGGTTGCCCGTCACGACTGGCCGGCGCTTGCGACTGAAGTTCCAGCGAACGGCGAGCGGCGCGTACTCGCGAGCGGCGTGGTTGTAGCCCGCGCGCAGCACCCCCACGTTCTGGTCGATGATCGTCTGCCCCTTCTTCTTGAAGGTCTCGGCCAGAATCTCCACGGCCACCTCGACGTCGAAGCCGACCAGGTGGAGCAGCGCGCCCAACGCCGCCGTGTTCTGCATGACGGGGAGCGTCTTGCCCAACCCGGCGGTCAGCTCCGGGACCGGCAGGGGTGCGAGCGCGACGCCCTCCGGGACGAGCACCGGATCGCAGGCGAGGCGGGCGCTGTTGAAGACGATTGCCCCGCCACTCCCGACCTCGGGTGCGTGGCGCTCGATGCTGTCCTGGTTGAGCGCCATCAGTAGATCGACGCGGTCGCCGTGATTGTCGACCTTCGCCTCCGACAACCGCAGTCGTAGCCAGGTGTGGCCGCCGCGGATCAAAGACTGGTAGCTGTTGTAGGTGTAGAGATGCAGCCCGAGCCGCGCGGCAGTGCGCGCCAGGGTGTCCCCCGTGCGGTCGAGCCCATCGCCGGCCGCTCCCGCGATTCCAATCGTGATCTCCGTGGCCATCCTCTCGACTCCTCACTGCGCGACCCGGGAAGGCCGCGTCTGACCCTACGAGCCCGCGCTCACCACCGTGGGAGACACCTCGAGGATCTCGGGATTGAGCGCCTGCAGCACTTCGGAAAGGCCTTCGAGGGTGTCGTTGTCTGGGACCTTCCACGTCGCCACCACGCGGTGGTCGCTCTCGGCCGCAGAACCCTCGACACCCGGGATGCCTGCCATGCGTTCGGCTACGGCAGCCGCTTCCCCAGGCAGGGTCTCGATAACGAGGCTGGTAACGATCATGCCGTTCCCTCAGTGTGTGTGGGTGTTCTCTGCTCGTGCGTGCGGAAAAGTACCCTGGCGGCGGGGCGAGGTCAAGCGCCCTGAGGACGGCGGATTCTTGCCTCACCTGAGGTAGGTTTGTCGCGACGAGCCTACGAACGTGGCGACACAGACCCCGAAAGACCTGCTGCTCGCGCGCAAGCTCGAGCCCGAAGCAATCCACCGATTGCTGTCACCCTACGGATTCGCCGACCCGCTGAAGGCCGACGCCAACCTCCAAGCCGTCGCCGACGAGCCGCGGGTCCGGGAGCTGCTCGCCGACCTGATCGAGGAGCTGCTGTTCTGCGTAGGAGGCTCGGCCGACCCCGACCTCTCCTTGACGTACCTGGAACGTTTCGCGCAGGCCGCGGGCAGCAAGGTCCAGCTCCTGAGCTTTCTCAAAGCGACGCCACGCACGCTCGAGGTACTGGCCCGGACCTTCGGAGCGAGCCCGTTCATGGGCGACATCCTGATCGGGGATCCCGTCTACCTGTACTGGATCGGCGACCCGGAGGTGCTCGACGGCCGTCGTTCGCGCCTGCAGCTCGAGCAGGACCTGGCGCGCGAGCTGCGCATGCTGCGTACGGAATCGCTGAAGCTCGACGTGCTGCGGACGTTCAAACGCAAGGAGCTGCTCCACATCGGCGTCCGAGATCTGTTGCGGCTGTGCCCCGTCGAAGAGACGCTGACGGCCCTCACCCTGCTCGCGGAGGTCCTCATCCGCGAGGCGTTCGAGATCAGCCATGAGGCCCTGCTCGAAGAGCTGCTTCTCGCTCGCGACGACCCGCGCGTCAGGAGACTACGAAGCGAGTTCACCGTGCTCGGAATGGGCAAGCTCGGGGGTGGAGAGCTGAACTTCAGCTCGGACGTCGACCTGATCTACGTCTACGCGACCGAAACCGGCCGGCTTCCGCTCCGGGACCGGCGCGGCTTCGTGTCGAAGGACGCGTACTTCACGAAGCTTTCCAGGCGCCTCACGGCGGCGCTCAGCGAGATGACCAACGAGGGTCAGGTCTACCGCGTCGACCTGCGTTTGCGCCCCGAGGGGCGAGTCGGAGCCATCGCGCAGCCCGCGCGCGCCGTGCGGGAGTACTGCCGCGAGCGCGGCCGCACGTGGGAGCGGCTCGCCTACCACAAGGCACGACCGGTGGCCGGAGACCGCCGCCTCGGCGAGCGACTGCTCGCGCAGATCCGGCCGTTCGTTTACGGGCGAGAGCTGGACCCGCAGGGACAGGGAGACATCCGGCAGATCAAGGACCAGATCGACCACGACGTGAGCGTGCGCGGACAGCGCCACGAGAACGTCAAGCTCGGCTTCGGCGGCATCCGCGAGATCGAGCTGATCGCCCAGTCACTGCAGGTGGCGTTCGCGAAGCGACGCCCCGCCCTACGCGAGCGAAGCACGCTCCGAGCGCTCGTCGAGCTGCACCGAACGCGGCTTCTCACGAAGCGCGAGCTCGAGACGCTGCGCACCGCCTACACGTTCCTGCGCGACCTGGAGAACAAGCTTCAGATGTTCTCGGATGCTCAGACCCACTCGCTGCCCAGCGGGGACGCCAAGCTGCGGTGCCTCGCGCGAAGCCTCGGCTATCGGGACGGCACCCAGTCCGCGAGCGAGGCGTTCCGATCGGACTACCGCGTGCACACCGAAGCCGTGAACGTCATCCTCAAGAGCGTGCTCTACTCGCAGGCCGCGCCGCCGCGGCTCAGCGCCCACCCCGGTTCGCGCTCTCGACCACGCCGAAGCGCTCGCTGAAAAGCTCTCTCACCGTCTCCATCTCCCGGGTGATGTTCTCGGCGAGCCGCGCCGAGCTGCGCGCCCAATCGGCGTCCCGATAACCCATGCGCCGCGCGAGATAGCCGAACTCGGGAGCGTCGGGAGCGGGCAACACGAGGTCGCTGGCTTCGTTCTTGACCATCCTCATGGCATCTATCAGACGCCGGAGGAAAGAGTACGCCGCAGCGAGACGAGCCTCCTCGTCTTCGCTGAAGAGACCCGCCTCTCGCAGCGCGCGCAGGCCGATCAGCGTCGTCGGGGTGCGCAGCTCGGGGCGCTCCCCGCCGTGGATCACCTGCAGGTACTGGACGGCGTACTCGACGTCGATCAATCCTCCGGGACTGTATTTAGCATTTACCCGGCCGGGCTCGACGAGCTCGCTCGCCTGCCGCTGGCGCAGGTGCAGCGCCTGCTCCATGTCCCAGGGCTCGCCGCTGTAGACGAAGCGGTCGCGGTGAGCCAGCACCTCCCGGCCGAGCGCCTCGTCTCCCGCCACGACCCGAAGCTTCGTCAGCGCCTGACGCTCGAACGGCACCGCCTCACCGCTCGGGCTGTAGTACGTCTTCCACAGCTCGAATGGGATGGCCATCGGGCCGGCCTTGCCATGGGGTCGCAGGCGGAGATCGACATGAAACGCGCCCTCCTGGCGGGCCTCGATCAACTCCACGAACTCGCGGACGAGATACTCGAAGTAGAGATCCGTGGAGATCGGCTGGGGGCCGTCCGTTGTCCCGGAGCTCCCGTGAATGAAGACCAACTCGACGTCCGACGCATGGCCGATCTCTCGGCCGCCGAGCTTGCCCAGGGCGCAGATCGCGAGCGGGCAATCGTCACCCCCGGACGACACGGGGCGCCCGTACTGCTCAGCGAGCTGCGCGGTAGCGAGGCGCAAGGCCCGCTCCAGGACGACCTCGGCCAGCTCCGTCAGGCGCTCCGAGAAGCGCGTCAGGTCCCCGGGAGCGCGCATCTGCTGGAGGACGATCAGGAGCATCTCGCCGTCCTTGAAGTCGTTGAGAACGCGGCGGCGCTGCTCGCGGTGGGCCGCCGTTGCCAATCGCGCATCGAGGTCTCCCGCCAGTTGCTCCCGACCCCACGCCTCTTCGTCCTGCCCGAGCCGTCCGAACACCGGCATCAAGGCTTCGAAGTTGTTGCGCAGCAGCTCTTCCCAGAGGAACTCGCTGCTGCCGAGGAGCTGGGCCAGAAGATCGAGTCCCTCGCGCCGCGTGACGATGCGGAAGTGCGAGATCCCCGGATCGCGCTCCAGGACCTTGTCGAGGAACTGGTCGAAGTAGCGAACCGCTCGCGCCGGATCGGGCGCGCGCCTGAGGAAGTGCGTGAACTGCTCGATCAGCACGACAGCCCGCGCCAGGGCGTTGCGCTCGTGCTCGCCGTCGATCTTCCCACCATGCCGGTCCGAGATGTAGAAGCGATCGCTGACCTCATCCCCCAGACTCTCGATCCGGACGCGGTGGATGTAGACCCCGCGCATCGCCAGGGCGTTCGAGAATGCGTATAGAAAGCCGGGACTGTCTCGCGAATGCACGTCCATGACGGTCCAGCGCTCGGAGGCCTCGTCGTCGAAGCGGACCTCGGCGGGGCGGGGGACGCCGCCGACGGCACTGGTGTCGCGGGCGAGGCGCTCGACGAGACGTCGGTTGAGTCGCTCGCGGAGCTGCTCGGGCTGTCCGGCCGCCAGCAACGATTCGAGAACGTCGAGCTCGCTCACCAGCTGCGCCTCGGCCTCGCTCCCGAATCCTGAAGCAGCCCGTACGCGTACCTCGAACGCATCGACGATCTTCGCCCGCGACGCGCCAGCAGGTCGACGCCCTGGGCGACCAGCCGGCCGGCGAGACGGTGCGCTCGGAGCGGACTTCGAGTACGTGTAGCTGTGACCGGAGAGGATGTCGAGACCGAACGACGCCACCAGGCCGCACAGCGCCGAGAACTGGGAGAAGTAGTCGAACGCGACGATCCCGATTCGCAGCCGGCTCTCGTCGCGGCGCTCGAAGTACACCTGGTACGGCCGTGACTCAGTGAGCCCCTCCGCCATCTTCATGTGGCGGCACACCTCTTCGGGATCGAAGTGCGAGAAGTAGTCCGGGTCGAGGCGAGTCAGGAAGTCCCGGAGGGTGGCCTCGCCGACGTCGGGGCACGCAGCCCGGAGGCTGGTTTCGAGCGTGCGCGGATCGGGTGGGCTTCTCTTTGCTGTGGCCAAGGCGCGCTCTGTTGAAGCGGGATCGAGCGTAGCACAGCGCTCTCAATGCCCGTCTGCCGAGCGCCCTTGAAGTCGCCGGTTTGCGCCAGGCGGGACCAAGTGTCGGCCTGATCGCCTCGGTCCAGAGACCTGGGGCTAGACTGGCCAGCGGGGAGGACTCGATGCTGAAACGATTGACCGCACTCGTCGTCTGCGTTGGACTGCTTCTGGGGATCGCGGTCCACTCCAGTGGCCAGGATTGGCCGCAGTGGCGTGGACCCAACCGCGACGGTGCGGTCGCGATGTACGACGCCCCGACAACGTGGCCCGAACAGCTGCGGGAGCAGTGGAAGATCGAGGTGGGCTACGGCTACGCCACTCCGGTTCTCGTCGGGGATCGCATCTACATGTATACGAGGCAGGACGAGGACGAGGTCATGATGGCGATCGACCCCGATTCGGGCGAGATCCTCTGGCGCACCAGCTACCCGGCACCGTTCGAGATGAAATCGGCGACGCGGCGGCACGGTCCGGGGCCAAAGTCGACACCGACCTTCGCGGCCGGCCGGTTGTACACACTGGGCATGAGCGGCATCGTGACGGCGTTCGATGCCGGGCAAGGGACGCAGTTGTGGCAGAAGCCGGCGCCGCCTGTGGAGCCGCGGTTCCACACGGCGATGTCGCCCCTCGTGATCGGCGACCTCGTCATCCTCCACGTCGGCGGACACGACGACGGTGCGCTCACCGCCTTCGACGGCGCTTCGGGCGAGGTCCGCTGGCACTGGGACGGAGACGGCCCGGCCTACGGGTCGCCGATGCTGTTCGAGCTCGCCGGCACCCCACAAATCGTGACCTTTACCCAGGAAAACTTCATCGGCGTCAGTGTGGCGACCGGCCAACTCCTGTGGCGGCGTCCGTTCACGACGCCGAGCACGACGACCTCGCAAACACCGATTCTCTACAAAGACACGGTCATCCAGGCCGGGCGCGCCAACGGCATCACGGCGTTCAAGGTCGTGCGTGAGGGCGACGGCTATCAGACCGAGGACGTCTGGCACACTGACGACGTCTCCCTGCACATGACGAACGGCGTCGTCGTCGAGGGTGTGCTGGTGGGTCTCTCGCACCTGAACAACGGGCAGTATTTCGGACTCGACCTGGATAGCGGGGAAGTGCTCTGGACCAGCGAGCCGCGCCAGGCGACGAACGCTGCAATGCTTCGCGCCGGCAACTTCGTCTTCTCACTCGAAGACGATGCAGAGCTGCTGGTCCTCGATGGTTCGAGAACCGCCTTCGAGCCGTTGAAGCGCTACGTGGTCGCGACGAGCGCGACCTGGGCCCAGCCCACCCTTTCCGGCAAGCGCTTGTTCGTCAAAGACGTCTCGTCTCTCGCGCTCCTGCTTCTGGAGTAAGCCGTTCGGCTACGGCGGCGTCACGGGCGCGGCGGCGTTCCGGACGGGCTTAGCAGGCCCCGCTGGTAAAGCAGCTGTCCGAGTATCACCGCTGCGGCTTTCGCCCCTCGTGCGCTCGGGTGCATGCCGTCCGTGGTGTAGAACTCCCGGGGTATCGGTGCGGCCGGCCGCCCCGCGAAGTCCTCGGCGAAAGCACTCCGCAGCCGGACGACGGGGATCTTTGCTGCTCCGCGAGCAGCTCGACTTTCATTCGGTCGAGGTCTTCGTCGTCGAAGAGGACGGGCGGATCGTTGATCGTCTCGTGGAAGTTCGGCCAGACCACGACGATCGCGCGGAAACCGTGGGCGCGGGAGAGGTGAGCGAGTTGCTCCAGCCCGATCGCCACGTTGTCCTCGACGCCGGCCTCGCGGTGTCGCTTCTCCAGGTACTCCGGATCGACTTCCTCCCGGAAGTGGGACCAGTTGAGTCGGAACGCCGCGAACCGGAAGAGGTGGGAGGTGGCAAACAGCCGCTCGAGCCACAGGGACCGCGGGTACCTCCCGGGAGCGTTCAGGTCGGCGTTGAAGTTGCGGTGGTCGTCTTCACGAAGACCAGCACCACCAGGTCGGGATCGTAGGGCAGGACTCGCATCCGGAACAGCTCCACCTCAGCTCGCGTGTTGTAGCCGCGGACACCGGCGCTCACGACCTCGAAGTTGGCCCGGAGCGTCTGCTGGAGCTGGCTGCCGATCGTGTCCTCCTGGCGCTCGGGCCCGTACCCTTCGACGACCGAGTCGCCGACGAGGGCGATCCGGAACAGACCCGGAGGCTTGGGGATCACTATGTCGGGGCCCTGGAGCCCGCGCGAGTTGGTACGAAAGCGGTCACCGAAGTCCGGCTTCAGCTCGTACGCGAGGATAGGATTGTCGGAGACCTGAAACGGCTTGTGTGGGTCGTCCAGCCCGATGCGCACGACGGTCGGCGCGAGGCCGGCGAGCCGGATCGCGCCTTCCCCAGTTCCCAGCGCGACGATCCCCGAGCTTGCCGCGAGAGCGAGCGTGAGGATGCGCCCGGCGGACGGCGAACTCGGCGTCACCTGCGGCCCCGCGCCGTCATCGAGCCAGGCTACGCCTTTCGGTGACCTTTGCGTCTGGGAATGGCGAGCCCTGTTCGGGGGCATCTACGAAGGGCAGGTGCATGGGAGGACTTCGCGGCAACCGCGGGCCGGCGGCAGCGTAGCATGGCCCCTCGACGCGCTCGGTTCTGGCGACGCTGCGTCACGTCACGAGTCAGACTGCGCGTAGCTCGACCCGTGCAGCGGGTGCCACGGCTCGGCGGCAAGCCCTTAGACTGCGCGGCTATGGAGAAGACCATGATCGGGAACGCGCCCACCGCCGCGCCACCCGACGCCGAAGAGATGCGGCGCACGCGTGCGACGCTCGAGGCAATTGTCGAGGATCGCTCGTTGCTCGCGCAGCTCCCGATCGGCGAACGCCAGGCCTTGCTGATCGCAGCGGGCCGCGTCATCCACGCCGAGCCGGCGCAGAAGCGGCAACTCCAGCAAGCTCTCCGGAAAGCGGGTCGGCGGGCGCAACGCAAGCACGATTGGGCGCTTCGCGAAGCCACCGGGATTCGTTCAGCTCGTAGGACGGACGTGTTCGAGGCGCCGGCGCGTCTGATCGACAACTCGGCGCGAGTCGATCGCCCGGAGCTGAGGCAAGCGCGGGCCTGCTACGTCTGCAAGGCACCCTACACGCGACTGCACCCGTTCTACGACGCGCTGTGCCCGGAGTGCGGCGACTTCAACTACGACAAGCGCTTCCAGACCGCCTCGCTCGATGGACGGGTGGCACTCGTGACCGGAGCGCGCGTCAAGATCGGCTACCAGGCCGCGCTCAAGCTGCTGCGGGCCGGCGCGACCGTCGTCGCCGTCACGCGCTTCCCGCACGACGCGGCGCGACGCTACGCTACCGAAGAGAACTACTCCGTCTTCCGCGGGCGGCTGCGCATTCACGGCCTGGACCTCAGGCACTCGCCGAGCGTCGAGGTCTTCTGCAGCTACCTCCTGAACGAACTGGGGCGGCTCGATCTGTTGGTGAACAACGCCTGCCAGACGGTGCGCCGACCACCGGGGTTCTATGAGCACCTGCTCGAGTTCGAGTCGCTGCCACTCGCCGATCTGCCCGAGGAGCTGCGACCGCCGCTGCGCGCCCAGCACGCGTGCGTGGCCGCGCTCGACAGTGCGCCCCAGCTCACGCCGGGGGCGCACAGGGAAGACGGCGGCCTGGTCGCCTGGTCGGGCGGGGGCGCGGCGCTCGGCCTGCGCGCATCGGCGCAGCTGTCGCAGGTCCGCTACGACTTCGACGACGCCGCACGCCGGGCCGACCTGTTCCCGCCCCAGCGGCGCGACGCCGATCTCCAGCAGCTCGACCTACGCGCACACAACTCCTGGCGCCAGACGCTGCCCGACGTCCCCACGCCGGAGATGATCGAAGTGCAGCTGGTGAACGCCGTCGCGCCGTTCATCCTGTGCGGCAAGCTCAAGCCGCTGATGTTGCAGGCGCCGGGCCGCGACAAGCACGTCGTCAACGTCTCGGCGATGGAGGGCATCTTCTCGCGCGGCCCGAAGACCGAGCGACACCCGCACACGAACATGGCCAAGGCGGCGCTCAACATGCTGACACTGACCTCGGCGCGCGAATACGTCAAAGACGGGATCCACATGAACGCAGTCGACACCGGCTGGGTCACCGACGAGGACCCGTTCGTCCACGCCGAGCGCAAGCGTTCCGAGCTGGGCTTCGAACCGCCGCTCGATATCGTCGATGGCGCGGCGCGAGTGCTCGACCCGTTCGTCGACGGGTTGCGCACAGGCGAGCACGGTTGGGGCCAGTTCCTGAAGGACTACCGACCGTCGCCCTGGTAGCCACGCGAGGCCGCGCCCGAACCCGGGAAGTGAGCGAGCGCCCCGCTACTTCTTCTCGAAGACGACCTTGCCGCCCAGCATCGTCATCAAAACATCCGTGTCGCGGATGCGCTCGGGCTCGCACGTCAGGATGTCGTCGGACAGCACCACGAGATCGGCCAGCTTGCCGCGCTCGAGGCTGCCTTTCACATCCTCTTCGAAGCTCAGCTCGGCGCCTCCTACGCTCATCGCCCGAAGCGCTTCCTCGCGCCCGATCCGCTGACCGGCGCCCATCACACCGGCACTGATCGTGTCGCGGGTGATGAAGTGATACAGCACCCACAGAGGCGGGTAGGGCACCACGGGAGCGTCCGTCCCCAGGCTCACCTTCACCCCGGCATCGAGATAGGCCCGTAGCGGCGTCACCCACTCGGCGCGCTCCCGGCCCCAATACTTCACGAGGCTCGGCGCCGCCAGGTACAGGTGGTGCTGGGCGGTGATGAAGAGCCCCAACTCCCGCATGCGTCCGAGCTGATCCTCGCGCGGGATGAACGCGTGCTCGATCGCCCACCTCCTGCCGGCGAGGCTCTGCTCCACGTGGGCTCGCTCGTACCCGTCGAGCACGAGATCGATCGCGGCGTCTCCCACCGCGTGCGTGCCCACCCGCCAACCGAGGCGGTTCAGCTCGCGAACGGTAGCGACGAACGCCTCGGTGGGAAAGGTCTGCAAACCGAAGTAGCTTCCCTTCTCGCCCCAGGGCTCTTCGTACGGATCGCGCATCCAGCCGCCCTCGAAGCCTCCGTCGACCCCCAGCTTGACGCCGGCGACGCGGAGCCGATCGTTGCCGTCCTCAGGCCCGACGCCCCAGGCCTCGATGGTCCTTTCGAGCTGGTACGGCGCAACGGAAGGGCGCACCCTCAGCAAGACGCTGACCCGAACCCCGAGATCTCCGCGTCGCTCCAGCTCGGCGAGCGAGCGGTACAGCTCCGGGCTCGCCGAGCCGTAGCGAATGCTCGTCAGCCCGACGGCATTGAGGCGGCGCAGCTCATCGGCCAGTGCCGCAAGACGCGCTTCGGCGTCGAGCTCGGCGCGGGGCGGGAGCTCGACGGGGCGTTTGGCGGTGTCGACCAGCTCGCCATTGAGGCGTCCGTCAGGGTAGCGGCTGATGCTGCCGCCCGCGGGGGACTCGGCTGATTCGTCGATACCCCATTTCGTCAGCGCCTGGCTGTTGAGGATGTACTCGTGCCCACCACGCACGACCACCACGGGATGCCGCGAGCTCGCCCGGTCGAGATCGTCGCGGTAGGGAAGGCGCTGCTCTTCGAGCTGGCCTTCGTGCCAGTCGCTGTTGGTGACGACGACATCGCCATCGGGCGTGTCGGCGGCAGCCGCCGCGATGGCGTCAATGACTTCGGGCAAGCTTCGAGTTCGGGACAGATCCACACCCGGACCCCCGCCGATGCTGTGGTAGTGGTTGTCGGCGAACCCCGGGACGACGGTCTTGCCCTCAAGGTCGATCCTCTCGTTGGCATCGAGCCCGCGCAGCTCTTCGTCCGTGCCCACCGCGTAGACGTGCGATCCGCGGATCGCGATCGCCTCGGCGAGACTCGAGTCTGCACCGAGCGTGACGATCTTGCCGTTGAACAGGACGGTATCGACCGGCTCGCGTGGCCCGCACCCGGCGAGGAGCGCGGCGAACAACAGAGCTCGCTTCATGTCAGCCTCGAAGCCCGGGATTCGGGCTCGCCGTGCGGAAACGCCCGCATGCCCTCGTTGTCGTTTCGCTCATTGGAGATGCACGGTTTCGCACCCGATTCGTTCTCTCTCGACCGCGGCGGTTCCCGCGCGCCGCCCGCTCGCGCTCGACCAGCCCGGTCCGCGATCAGCGCTCCGGCGCCAGCTCCCAGACCTTCGGCGAGCGCCACATGCGTGACTTCAGCAGCTCACGTTCGTAGACGAACTCCTTCGGCAAGCGGTCCCGGAACTTGTCGAAAAGCTCCTCGTGCGCCTGAGCTTCGTCTACTCCGGCCTGGCTCGACACGCTCATCAGCTCGTAGAAGGTGTCGGCGGAGAAATCGAGCCCCTCCCAGGGGATGTCGTCGTGCCTCGGCATCCAGCCGAGCGGGCTCTCGACCGCGTAGCCTCTGCCGTGGACACGGTCGACGATCCACTTCAACACCCGCATGTTCTCGCCGAAGCCCGGCCATATGAAGCGTCCCTCCTCATCGCGGCGGAACCAGTTGACGCGGAAGATGCGCGGCGGGTTGGGGATGTGCCGGCCGAAGCTGAGCCAGTGCGTGAAGTAGTCGGCCATGTTGTAGCCGCAGAAGGGCAGCATCGCCATCGGATCGCGGCGCATCGCCGCCTGCCCGACGGCCGCCGCCGTGGCCTCCGAACCCATGGTCGCGGCGAGATACACGCCGTGGGTCCAGTTGTAGGACTGGAACACGAGCGGCATGTCACGGCTCATCCGCCCACCGAAGATGAAGGCGCTGATCGGCACGCCCTTCGGGTCCTCCCACCCGGGGTCCACTGTCGGGCACTGGGCCAGCGGAGACGTGAAACGAGCATTGGGATGGGCCGCGGGCTTCTCGGCTCCCGGCGCCCAGTGCTGGCCCCGCCAATCCACCAGGTGTGCCGGCGGCTCGTCGGTCATGCCCTCCCACCAGACGTCGCCATCATCGGTGAGCGCGACGTTCGTGAATAGGCTGTTCCGCTCGAGCGACTTCATCGCGTTGGGGTTTGTCTTGAGCGAGGTCCCGGGCGCGACCCCAAAGAAGCCGGCCTCCGGATTGATTGCGTACAGCTTGCCGTCGGGTCCCGGCTTGATCCAGGCGATGTCGTCGCCCACGGTCCACACCTTCCAGCCCTCGAAGCCCTTGGGGGGGACGAGCATGGCGAAGTTCGTCTTGCCGCACGCGCTCGGAAACGCCGCGCAGACGTAGGTCTTCTCCCCATCCGGGGACTCGACGCCCAGGATCAGCATGTGCTCCGCCAGCCAGCCCTCGTCGCGCGCCATGCACGACGCGATCCGCAGTGCAAAACACTTCTTTCCCAGCAGGGCATTGCCGCCGTAGCCGCTGCCGAAGGACCAGATGCGGCGCTCTTCCGGAAAGTGCGCGATGCAGGTGTTCTCGGGGTTGCACGGCCAGGCAACGTCCTGCTCCCCGGGACCGAGAGGGACACCCACAGAATGGAAGCAGGGTACGAATTCGCCGGCGTCGCCCAGGACCTCGAGCGCCGGACGTCCCATCCTGGTCATGATGCGCATGTTGACGACGACGTAGGGCGAGTCCGTGATCTCGACGCCGAGGTGCGCGATGTCGGATCCCAGGGGCCCCATGCTGAAGGGGACCACGTACATCGTCCGCCCCTGCATGCAGCCTTCCGCGAGCTTCCGCAGCTTCTGGTCGAGCTCCCGGGGATCGATCCAGTTGTTGGTCGGCCCCGCATCGCCACGGCTGCGGGAGGCGATGAACGTGCGCGCCTCGACCCGAGCCACGTCCTTCGGGTCCGAGCGGCAAAGATAGCTGTTCGGTCGCTTCTTCGGGTCCAGGGGAATCAGCGTCCCCGCGGCGACCATCTGCCGGCAGAGTCGATCGTTCTCCTCTTGCGAGCCGTCACACCAGTGCACGGCGTCGGGCCGGCAGAGAAGTCGCATCTCCTCCACCCACTGCAGCAATCGCGCGTTCCTCGTTGGGGCTCTTGCTTCAGCCATTTCAGCCTCCCTGATGCCGCGAATAGAACCCGGTCGCTGGCGAGCTACTGACTACCCGTCTCCTTCCCGATCGCTTTCAATACCTCTCGCGTGAGATCCCAGCGACCAAAGCCCTGGCGTCCGTAGTCGAGCCCGCGGCGCACGATCACGAGCTCGTGCGAGGGAACCACGATCACGTACTGTCCCCGGTTGCCGGCCGTAGAATACGCATCCCTGGGCACGTCGTTTCGGTCGTCGGGAACGAGCCACCACTGCCCGCCGTACTGGCTACCCGTGGCAGCCGTAGCCGGAGCTGGCGTGCGAACGAACTCGATCCATTCCTCGGACAACAGCCGCTCCCCGTTCCACATCCCCTTCTGGAGGTAGAGCATTCCGAAGCGTGCGAGGTCGCGGGCGTTCATATAGACCTGACTGCTCAGGATGAAGTTGCCGAAGCGATCCACGCTCAGCAGCGTGTTGCGCATGCCGATACGATCGAGCAGCGCCTTGCGCGGGTACTCGAGATACGCCTGCTCGTCCCCGATCACGAGCTTCATGGCGTAGACGGCCAGCAGCGTGTCGTAGTTCTCGTAGTCCCAACTCGTACCCGGCGCACGGATCAGGCCGCGGTCCCTGGCGCCGTGGATCGAGCTCGCACCGGCCCAGTAGGACAAACCCGATCCGGTCGCGTACTCCAAGCCTCTGCTGTCGACCGTATACAGTCCGCTCGACATGTTCAACACGTGCCGGAGGGTGATGGCGCGGCGCGGGTCGGTTTCCGGCGCGGCTTGCTCGGGAAGCCACTCGAAGCCGAGTGGCTCGTCGAGCTCCATCTTCCCCTGGTCGGCCAGCATGCCGATCAGCGTCACGGCGATGCTCTTCGCGGTAGACCACGTGCGGGTTCTCGTGGTCATGTCCACGCCCGGCGTGTAGCGCTCGTGCAGGATCTGGCCCCGGTGCACCACCATGAGACTCAGGGTGACCTGCTCCGGTGACTCGCGGTCGAACGCCCAATCGGACGCCGCGGCGAGAGCGCCGCGATCCACATTCGCCGGAAGAGGGCCGTCCTCGACCAGGTCGCCGCCGGGCCACGGGATCGTGGCCGGGTCGCCCGGTACGGGCGGCGTTTGAGGATCGGCAGGCTCTCGATGTCCTCGAACGTCTGGTCCGGCGGAAGGACGACACAGCCCACTCCTTTACGGAATGCGGCCCGCATGGTGGGGGTCCCACCCGGGACTCCGATGGCCACGGCCTTCCGGTCCCAGTCCACCTCGTAGTCTCCGCCGCGCACCGTTCCCACCGGCTGCCGCAGGTGGGCCAGCTCCTGCTCGAATACCTGCTCGAGGGTCCGGTTGGACGTGAACAGGCCGTTGCACATCAGAACGGCTTGCACGCCGTGTTGAATCATGTCCCGGTCGAAGCGCCAATAGTCGTAGGTCTCCCGCTGCTGGCTGGAGGCCGATGCGGGAGAGACGAGTACGGCGGCGGCGAGCGAGGCGAGCAGGCGTTTCATGTTCGGATGCCTGGCGATTGGAAGGGGACCGGGGCAGACCTGATCATCATTGTCAATTATTACTAGCCGGATGATACGGGGCTTGGCCTGGATCCGCGAGGAGGGGGGTGAGGAGCCCGGCGGCGGCGGGCCGTTACTGTGTCATACGCATTGACGCGGCTCGGCGCGATCCGCTAGAACACAGGCTGATGAGGACGGTGCGCGTCGGGGACAGGTGCTGTAGGGGGCTCTGGGCCCGGGGCCACGGCTCCGCCGTCTTCGCCAGAGCGGGCTAGGCGAGACACCGCGGATCGGTGGACGGGAAGCCCGGGAGCGAGAGCGACCCGGGCTTTTTGGTGCGGTCCGACGCGCCGGGCCGCGAGGAGGACGATGGGGAAGATCGAAACCGCAGCCGCCGACACATCGCCCCGCGTGGGCGACGCGAAGCTTGCGCCCGGTCCGGGAGCCGCAACCCCGGGACCCGTGGGTGAGAGCGGCTTCGTACGCAGCCTGCAGTGCAAGGAATGCGGAATCGAGTATCCGATCGAGCCCCGCACGATCTGCGACGACTGCTTCGGCCCCGTCGAGGTGACCTACGACTACGACTCGATGCGTGGCGAGGTGACGCGCGCCTCGATCGCCGCCGGCCCGCGCTCGCTCTGGCGCTACCGGGCCCTGCTGCCCATCGACGGCGCTCCGCGCGTTGGACTCCAGTCCGGCTTCACGCCGCTGATCAAGGCCGACAGGCTCGCTCGCGAGATCGGTGTCGACGAGCTGTATCTGAAGGACGACAGCGCCAACTACCCGAGCTTCAGCTACAAGGACCGGGTCGTCTCGGTGGCGCTGACGAAGGCCGTGGAGTTCGGCTTCCGCACCGTCAGCTGTGCCTCGACCGGCAACCTGGCCCACGCCGTGGCCACCCACGCGGCCGCCAACGGGCTGCGCGCCGTGGTCCTGATTCCTCACGACCTCGAGGAAGGAAAGATCGTGGCCACCTCTGTCTTCGGTCCGCAGCTGATCAAGATCAGGGGCAACTACGACGACGTCAACCGGCTCTGCTCGCAGATCGCCGATCGCTACCCGTGGGCGATCGTCAACGTCAACCTCCGCCCGTTCTACACCGAAGGGGCCAAGACCCACGGCTTCGAGATCGCCGAGCAGCTCGGCTGGCAGCTGCCTCGCCACACGGTGACTCCCGTGGCCGGGGGGACGCTGCTGCCGAAAATCTGGAAGGCGTACCGCGAGCTGATCGAGCTCGGGCTCGTGGCGGACGACGGGGCCACCATCCATGCGGCGCAGGCCGAAGGCTGCAACCCGGTCGTGAAGGCCATCCAAGCGGGCGAGGAGCGCATCTCCCCCCAGAAGCCGAAGACGATCGCCAAGAGCATCGCGATCGGAGCGCCCGCCGACGGGGACGAAGTCGTCAGGATCGTCAACGAGGCTGGCGGCTTCGGCGCCTCGGCGACCGACCCGGAGATCCTGGACGCCATTTCGCTGCTCGCACGCACCGAAGGCGTGTTCACCGAGCCCGCCGGCGGCACGACGCTCGCCTGCACTCTCAAGCTCATCGCCGCCGGCCGGATTCCGCGCGACGAACCGATCTGCGTCTGCATCACGGGCAACGGGCTCAAGTCGGTGGAGGCCCTGGACGGTCGGCTGGTCGATGCTCCGGTGATCGGCGCGAAGCTGGACGAGTTCGTGGAGCTTTTCGGCGAAGAGGGGAAGCATGCCTGACACAGTGACGATTCACATCCCGACTCCATTCCGCGGCCAGGCCGGGGACCAGGCGACGTTCGACACGAGCGGTGGGACGGTCAGGGAGGTGCTTGGAGCCCTGTCTGGTCGCTACCCCGAGATCGGGCGCCGGCTCTTCAAGACCGAAGGCGAGTTGAACCGTTTCGTCAATATTTTTGTAAACGAGGAAGACATCAGGTTTCTGGACAACCTGGAGACGAGCGTAGCCCCAGGAGACGAAGTCTTGATCATCCCCGCCATCGCGGGAGGCTGAAGCCGAGGCCATTGCCAGACTCGCAATCCTGTTACAATGTCTCTGTGGATCACCACTCGATCAGGACCCGTGGCGGGCGCAGTTCCCTTCGTTGTCGTTGCAGTTGTCGCAGGGGAGCGCACGGTCCGGTGGTCTCCCCCTAAGCCCGCTCACCCCCCGAGACCGGTAGCGTTCCCCAAAGCGTCACGAGCCTCGTTCCGACGACTGACGACTCTGGAGGGAAATCGCCGTGTCACGTATCTACGTCATTCACGAAAACAGCCAGTGGACCGCGCCGCTGCAGGTCGAGTTCGAGCGGCTCGGGCTCCCGTACACAGAATGGTTCCTGGACCGCGGCCGCCTCGACCTCTCGCAGCTACCCCCTGAAGGCGTCTTCTACAACCGCATGAGCGCCTCCTCCCACACCCGGGATCATCGTTACGCGGCGGAGCACACCGCGGCCGTCGTCGCCTGGCTGGAAGGGCACGGCAGACGCGTGCTGAACACCGGCCGCGCGCTCCAGCTCGAGATCAGCAAGACGGCGCAGTACGCCTCGTTGCACGCCCATGGGATCCGGACTCCCCACACCGTGGCCACGGTGGGCCGCGACGATCTCATCGCTGCGGCACGCGCTTTCGTCGGGCCGTTCATCACGAAGCCCAACCGCGGCGGCAAGGGTCTGGGCGTGCACCTCTTCCGAAGTGTCGAGGCACTCCGGAGCTACGTCGAGGGAGGCGACTTCGAGGACCCCATCGACGGGATCACGCTGCTGCAGGAATACATCGAACCGCCGGAGCCGTTCATCACCCGCTGCGAGTTCGTAGGCGGCGAGTTCCTCTACGCCGTACGGGTCGACACCTCGGATGGCTTCGAGCTGTGCCCGGCCGACGACTGCCAGTCCCGCGATGCCTTTTGCCCGGCGACACCGACAGCGAAGCCCCGATTCGAAATCGTGAAGGACTTCGCGCACCCCCTGATCGAGCCGCTGGGTCGTTTCCTGGTGTCCAATGGCATCCACATTGCCGGCGTCGAGTTCGTCGTCGACAGGAACGGACAGGCGTTCGTCTACGATGTGAACATGAATACGAACTACAACAGCGATGCAGAGGCTCGTGCCGGCGTGTCGGGCATGGCTGCGATCGCGCGCTACCTCGGTGCCGAGCTGTCCTGGACCTCGCGTCCGGTCGCTCAGCTAGCAGGCCCGGCGCTCGCCCCGATCGAGGAGAGGGTTTGCTGAACCAGGTTCTCGCCGACATCGTGGACAATCGTTGCTCGTCCGATCACTTCCGGGAGCACAACAGGATCGTGGCCTCACCCACGCGGTTCTGAGGAGAAGGCGATGCCAGTTGACGTGAGGATTCCGACGCCGCTGCGACGTCATGCAGGGGACCGTGCCGGTGTTCCGCTGGAAGCCGAGACGCTGGGCAGCCTGATGGACGCCCTGTTCGAGGAGTGCCCCGAGCTCGCGCCTCATCTCGTCGGAAAGGACGGCAAGATCCGCAACTTCGTCAACCTCTTCGTCAACGGCGAGGATGCCCGGCATCTCGACGGGTTGTCCACGCCACTCCGCGACGGCGACAAGGTGGCGATCGTGCCGGCCATCGCCGGAGGCGTCGAGCTGACGAACGAAGAGGTGCTGCGCTACTCACGCCATCTGATCCTGCCCGACGTGACGATCGACGGGCAGCTCAAGCTGCGCAACGGCAGCGTGCTCCTGATCGGCGCCGGGGGGCTCGGCTCTCCAGCCGCTCTCTATCTCACGGCGGCAGGCGTCGGCAGGATCGGGATCGTCGACTTCGACGTCGTCGACGTGACCAACCTTCAGCGGCAGGTGCTGCACGACTCGTCGTGGGTGGGGAAGCCCAAGCTCGACAGCGCCCGAGCGCGGCTCGAGGCACTGAACCCTCATGTCGAGATCGAGACCCACCCGACGGCGCTGACTCGGGACAACGCCATCGAGCTGTTCGAAGCGTACGACGTGATCGTCGACGGCACGGACAACTTCGCGACGCGTTACCTCACCAACGATGCCAGCTACCTCACCAAGAAGCCCAACGTCTACGGCTCCATCTACCGCTTCGAAGGGCAGGCCAGCGTGTTCTGGCCCGACCGCGGTCCCTGCTACAGGTGCCTCTTTCCCGAGCCACCACCTCCCGGCCTGGTACCGAGCTGCGCAGAGGGCGGCGTGCTCGGCGTCCTCCCCGGCGTCATCGGGGGAATCCAGGCGAACGAAGCGCTCAAGATCCTGATGGGCATCGGGGAACCGCTCATCGGGCGACTCCTGCTCTACGACGCCCTGGGCATGAAGTTCGACGAGCTGAAGCTGCGACGCGATCCGGCTTGCCCGCTGTGCAGTGACTCCGCCACCATCACCGAGCTCGTCGACTACGAGGCGTTCTGCGGTCTCGGGCGCGGCGTCGAAGAGGGTCCGATCGAGCGGCCCGCCGACGTCACAGCGACCGAGCTGAAGCAGCGCCTCGACTCCGGAGAGGCACTCCACCTGATCGACGTGCGCGAGGCCTACGAAGCCAAGATCTGCCGGATCGACGGCGCCCAGCTATTGCCGCTCGACGCGCTTCCCGAACGGCTGGCGGAATTGAAACGCGACCACACCTACGTGATCCACTGCCGCACCGGAGTACGTTCGGCAGAAGCCGTCGATGTTCTGACCCAGGCCGGTTTCTCGGACGTCCACAATCTACGCGGCGGTATCCTCGCCTGGGCGAGACAGGTGGACACGAGGATGCCGATCTACTAGTGATCGGTCAAATACTCCCGGTATTCTGCGCTCCTCTCGCCTTGCGGATCGGAGCGCACAGACGCCCTGACCGTTTCCGACTACTCGCTTACGGCAGCCGGCAGCTGGAGCCAGTGGTCCCGGCAAGCGCAACCGATTCTGGCGCGATCCGCGGGAGCTTCGTCACAGTGCTCAGCTGAGCTGGTTCTCTTTGCGAACCGCAGTTTTCGGACGTGCGGGAGCTTGTCTCACTACAATGACTTCGTGCGCAGATCCCTGTCGCTGCTGCTGGCGTTCGCCGTGCCCCTGGGCGGCGGCGCCTGCGCGAAGCAGGTCGGGGAGCCCCAGTGGCCCGAGTGGGACGACCCGTACGGCGCCTACGACGACGGCGCCTACACCGCCCTCGTCGCGCGATCGATCGGCGATCCCGTAGGGGCCCGCTCCGAGCTGCGCGGCTGGACCGACGAGGAGCTGCGGACCGGCTTCATCGCGACCCGCACCAACCCCGACCTGCCTCGCGCGGCGGCTGCGATGATCCACACCGAGCTCGCGCTGGAGGCGGTCCGGGACTCCCCTATGACCGCGCGGGTGCATCTGACGCTGGCCGAGGAGCACGTCCGACAGCTCGGCTCCGAGAGACCCGGGTTCCGCCGCCGTTGGCTGCTGCTGCGGGCCCTCGATCGGCTCGAAGCTTTCGACATCATCGAAGCCCGGGTTCTTCTGAAACGCGCCCTGGGGGAGTGGCCCGAGCAGCCCGATCTGCTCCTGGCCATGGGCGTCTCCTGGGAGGTGGAGGCCAAGATCACGGGCATCGAGCTGGTCGCGCGGCCGGACCTGCCAGACACATCCGGAGCCGAGAAGCTGCAGCATCTGAACGCGCGCCAGCGAAGCCAGCTGCGCGAAGCGGAGGCCTACTACGGACGCACGCTCGCCGGAGATCCGGGATCGGAAGAGGCCCAGCTACGCCAGGCGCGGACCCGCCTGCTGCTCGGGGAGCGCGAAGCGGCGCTGCTCGAGCTGGAGCGCCTGGCCGAGAGCAACCAGCCCGACCTGCGGTATCTGGCGCTGCTGTTCGGGGCCCGCGAGCACGAGCGGGAGGACCGGCCCGAGCAGGCGGAAGCCGGCTACCGCGCGGCGCTGAAGCAGAACCGCCGCTCCCAGGCCGCACGTGTGGGCCTCGCCGCGCTGCTGCAAGCCCAGGGGAGGCCCGACGACGCCGCCGAGCTGCTGCGCGAGGGGCTCGTGGCTCGGCGCTCCTACACGTTCGACGTCGACCCCTGGTGGGTCTACCCACAGGGGCGCGTCAACCAGTACCACCAGCGAATCCGCGCACTGCGCAGGCAGGCCACGGCACCTTGAGCGGGATCGCGTTGGCACTCGGCGCACTGCTGCTGGCGCCCTCTCAGCAACCCGTCGCAACCGAGGCCCGCGAACGTCAGGATCCGGCCGCGCAGACCCCCGGTAGCTTCGGGGTCGAGCTGCGCAGCGTCTACGTCGACGTATTCGTGAGTCGCGGGGGCGAGGTCGTGACCGGCCTGGACGCGTCGAACTTCGTACTCCGGGACGAGGGCGTGGTGCAGTCGGTGCGGCTCGTGGCGCTCGACGCGGTTCCGGTGTCAGCCGTGCTCGCCTTCGACGTCAGCTCCAGCGTCGAGGGCCCGGTGCTGGAGGACCTGCGTACGGCCGGCCACGCGATCGTCGCTGGTCTGCGCGACGCGAAAGCGGTCACGTTGCTGAGCTTCAACCACGTGGTGCGCCTGCTGGTGACCGCGGAGCCCGATCCGGCCCGCGTCCACGCCGCTCTCGATCGGCTGCGCGCCGGGGGCGCCACCTCCCTCTACGACGGTCTCTTCTGCGCCCTCGCCCTGAAGTCGCCAACCCGCCGGCCGGTGGTCGTGCTGTTTACGGACGGCGCGGACTCGACGAGCTGGATCGACCCGGCCACCCTTCGCGCCGCCGCCGTCCGCGCCAACGCGCTGCTGCACGTGGTCGGCCTCGGCCCCGAACGAACCGAAGTCCGCAAGAGCCTGCTCGGGTTGCCCGAGATCATCGAGCGGGAGAGCCCCCGGGATGCGCTGCTCAGGAAGCTGGCCGAAGCCACAGGCGGCCGCTATTGGCGGGCGGAAGGCAGCGGCAACCTGGAGGCGACCTTCCTGCGCCTGTTGAGCGAGATGCGACAGCGCTACGTCCTCGCGTACGAGCCCGTCGGTGTGCCCGGTCCCGGTGAGCACCAGATCGAGGTTGCGCTGCGGGGCGCCCGCGGCGACGTACGCTCTCGGAGGAGCTATGTCGCCACCCGCTGAGACGCGGCTGGAGCCCGCGACACGACCGCGCTTTCGAGCTTCTCCCACGTCCGCTACATCGATCTCCGGGCGACTTCTCCCTAGCCAGCTCACGGGTCGCAAGTACCGGCAGGACTGGGGAAACGAGCTGCATCCCACGCGGAACGGGTTCCGAAAGGTGACGGACGAGTTTCGCAAGGCGATCTGAGAGCCGACCGCGCCCTGGCGCTACTCGTCCCCCAGGGCGGCACGAAGTCCAGCGAGGGCCGTCCTCCCGACGGGGAGCAGGCGGTTCACCAGGGGGGCCAGCTTCACCTCCCAGTCCGGACCGCGAGACCGGATCCGCATCTCGACGATTCGGCGCAGGTTGACCGCGTGGTTGCGATGGATCCGGAAAAAGCCGGCTTCCGGGCCGAGCAGGTTGAGGATCTCCCCGAGAGAGCGTGTGTCCCGAAGCCTATCGCGCGAACGAGTCCGCACGAGCGTGTCCGGACCGTCGGCCTCGAGAAAGTAGATATCGTCGATCTCGATGAGGCGCCTGCGTTCCCGAGCCACATGCACGGCGATTCGATCCTGCAGCCTGAGGACGGCTTTCATAAACTGTTGGTTTTATCTCCCCCTGGGGGGTTGGCGTGATGGAGCCAGGGGATCAGGGGGGAGAGACGTTCAGTCCTCGTGCTCAGCCGGTGAGAGCGACTCAGCGCCCTTCAGGCGACCGACGAGCTGGGCCGGATCGTGGATCAACACGGGCAGGTGCTGGGCGCAGATGTGGAAGACGCCGCCCCGGAAGTCCAGGCTGAGCAGGGGGGTCTCGTCGTATCCCCGCTCGCAGGCCACGCAACGCCTCTCTGCCGATGTCGTCAGTGGGACCTCCTCGGTCGTAGTCGCGGAGCAGGACGCTTGCTGATGGCCCAACGGATCAGTGCGTCGTTGCGCCACTCAGCATCGCGTCACGCTTGGCCTTGAACTCCGTGCCCGCCTTCCATTCCGGGAATGTCGCGCCCGTCGCCACATCGAGGCCGACACGGAAGAGCAGCTGCAGATCCTCGACGGCGCCCGAAAGGTCCCAATCCGGCTTCACCTCGTCCGAGACCTTGTGGTAGTCGTTGTTCGTGTACTCGTCGCGTTTCTGCTGCCCGTAACCCGCCGGCTTGTCCAGGAAATCGACGCCCGCATCGATGTACAGCGCAGGCACGCCTTCCTTCGAGAACTCGAAGTGGTCGGACCGGTAGAAGAAGCCCTTCTCGGACTCGGGATCCGGCACCAGCGTCCGGCTGGTCGCGGCGGCCGCCCGCTGCAACACATCATCGAGCGTGGAATTGCCCAGGCCGATGACCACCAGATCCTTCGTCCGGCCCCACTGGTTGAAGCCGTCCATGTTGATGTTCGCGAGCGTCTTGGCCAATGGATAGAGGGGGTTCTGCGCGTAGTACTTCGCGCCCAGCAGGCCTTTCTCTTCGGCCGTCACGGCTAGAAACAGAATCGAGCGGCGCGGCGCTGGCGAAAGGTTCGTGAACGCCTCGGCCAGCTCGATCAGTGCTGCCGTTCCCGTCGCGTTGTCCAGTGCTCCATTGAAGATCTGATCGCCCGTCAGTGAAGCGTCGCGGCCGAGATGGTCCCAGTGCGCGGTGTACACGACGTACTCATCGCTGACAGCCGGGTCGCTGCCAGGCAGCTTGGCGATGACGTTCTTCGATGCGACCTCGCGCAGCGTGTTCCGAATCTGGAAATTCGCCTGCGCGGGAAGCGCGACCGGCGTGAAGTCCTGGCTCAGGGCCTGCTGCTTCAGCTGCGCGAAATCCTGACCCGTCGCCGCCAGCAGCGTCTTCACGAATTCGTCGCGGACCCAGCCCCGGACCGCCACGCTGTTCATGTTGCCGTCCGCCGCCTTGATGTCGAAGCCTTCCGTGCCCCAGCCGTTGGCGGGGACCGACCACGGATAGCCCGCCGGTCCCGTCTCGTGAATCACGAGCGCCGCCGCGGCTCCCTTTTCGGCGGCGATCTCGTACTTGTACGTCCAGCGGCCGTAGTACGTCATCGCCTTGCCGTTGAACATCGCGTCATCGAGCAGCGGTGGATCGGTCGCCATCGGAACTTGCGGGTCGTTCACCAGCATCAGAATCGTCTTGCCGGTGACATCCACGCCCTTGTAGTCGTCCCAGCCGTATTCGGGCGCGACGACGCCGTAGCCGACGAACACGACGTCCGAGCTCTCGACATCCACGTCCGCTGCGGCTCTGCGTGTGCTGGCAACGAAATCACGCGGGCCCTCGAACGCCATCGGCTTCCCCTGCACCGTCAGCGACGCCGCCACCTCGGGCGTGAACCCGACGAGCGGAACGTCCTGCGTCCAGCCGCCGTCCGGGTGGCCGGGTTGCAGCCCGATGCGCTGGAACTCGGACTCGAGGTAGGCGACGGTCAGCTCCTCGCCGGGCGTGCCTGGAGCCCGGCCTTCAAATTCGTCCGAGGCGAGGCGCTCGATGTGCGACATGAGATCGGCGGCATTGATACTTTCGAGCGCAGCCGTCGGATCGGCCGATGCGGGCATTGACGAGCCGGCGTCGCCCCCCGCCTGGCAGCCGGCGAATAGGGACGGGACCGCCACGACGACAGGGATCCAATGTGTGCGGGACATGCGCACCTCCGTGGAAGGCAGCAACGCGGCGGAAGATGATGGCTACTGTGGCATCGCGCTTGCGCTCTGGCAACCCGAGTCGCCCACCGAACTCTGCGCGCTAGACTGAGCAGCCTCGATGCGCCGTAGTGACCGACGAAGCCTTCCGGCAGCCCTCTGGATCGCTGCGCTCGTCCTTTTGTCACCGGGCTCGGCGACGGCTGAGGAATGGTACGAGGCATACCGCGACGGCCTGAACGCGCTGTCGCGCGGCGATGCGGCCCGCGCGATCACGCACTTCGAGCGCGCCGTCTCGAAGCGACCCGACCCGGGCGAGAACATCCTGACCTACGGGACGAACGTTCTCAAACGTTATTACCCATACCTCGATCTCGCCGACGCTCAGATCACTGCGGGGCGCCTGGACGCGGCGGCCGCAACGCTGCAGCGTTCCGAGAGCGTGGACCGGGAGCCGGTCGCGCAACGAGAGCGGCTGCAGGGCCGCCTCGCCGCGGCGCGAGCCGCAAGTGCCACGCCCCCGCCAACGCCGGTTCCGACCGCGATCGAGCCGACTCCCAGGCCCTCTCCTCCAGCTATCTCGACCCCGACGGCCACGACGATTCCGCCATCTGCTCCTGAGCCGACTCCAACTCTCGATACCTCGCCGAGCCCAGCACCAACGCCGCCACTCGCTGTGGGTCCGACACCTACGCCGCGTCCGGCGCCGGCGCTCGTCGCGCCGTCCGTTTCGCCGGAAAGGACGCCGGCGCCGCCGGACGCCGGCTCGGAGGGCGAGGGCCCCGGATGCGGAAGCGCGTGTCGCGGTGCAGACGGGTCGTCTCGAGGTGTACTCGTCACCGCCTGGCGCTCGCGTGTACATCGACGATGCCCTGATCGGGACGACAGATCCGACCTTCGGCCGACTCGTGGTTCCGGAGATCGGTCTCGGAGCGCGCACGGTGCGGATGGCCGCGGACGGCCACGACGACGTTTCGGAGACAGTGGTCATCGCGGCGGGGGAGTCGTCCGTGCATCGACAGCAGCTTCCCTCCAGGGGCGTGTCGAGCTGGGCCATCGCTCTCGGCTTTGGGGTGATCTCTCTGGTCGTCGCGGCGCTCGCTAGACTCCGCCGACTGCCGGCGACACCCGCGCCCGACCTCGAGGCGGGCCTGGCGCCGGAGGCAACCAGGTCCCTGGATGCGACGGCGGTGAGCGGCGCCTCCACTCAGGTGAGGCCCGCTACGCCACGCTCACCCGCCACACCCCGCACACCCGTGACGCCCGCGACACCGGAGACGGACTTTCCACTCCGCTTCGGCGACTTCGACCTGGTGGGGCTGCTCGGCCGCGGAGGCATGGCGATCGTGTATCGGGCGGAGCGGGGCAGGGAGCAGTTCGCCCTGAAGCGACCACGTCTCGGCGTCCTCGAGGTCCCACAGTTCCTGGAGCGCTTCCTGCGCGGGGCCGAGATCGGCCTGTACCGCGCCCGGTTTCTTGGACACCAGTTTGACGATCTCGGGTTCGTTTGGCAGACGATCCCGAAAACGACGCACGAGGATGCCCCAGGATCGACGCGGCGGGGTGAGTCCATACCTGGGGTAGCCCCTCTTTGATGACCTCGAGGTTCACGCGGCCTTTCCCTGGCCGTGCTGGTCGCGGGCCTCGCGCGGGGTGAGGAATCCCAGCTTCTCGACGCGCCACTGCTGGTTGTAGCGCTTGACGAAGGCAGCCACGGCCTGGCGCACCTCCTCGAGGGTGTGGAAGACGCGGCCATGAATGATCTGTTCCTTGAGAGTCCGGATGAAACGCTCGGCCACTCCGTTGGTCTGCGGCTGTTCGACGAAGGCGAAGCTGGGCGTGATGCCCCAGAAACGCAGCTGGTTGAGGAAGTGGTCCGAGAGGTACTGCGTCCCGTGGTCCATGCGCAGCTCGAGGCCACGAGCCACACCCGCCTCGACCGAGCCGAAGAGCTGCGTCAGCCCCATGGCGATGGGCTGGAGGGCCTCGTAGCGCGTCCCCTTCTTGCACACGTGGTAGCCGACGCACTCGCTGTTGAAGTGCTCGACGCCGACGAAGATCCAGCCCCAGCCGTCCTTTGCCGTGAGAACTCTCGCCCCGTCCGTCCCCCACATCAGGTTGGGCGCATCGGTTGTGATCGTCCCCTCGTGGAGCAGCCCCTCGCCCTGGCGTACCCGACGCGGCGACAGCAGGTGGTGCTCACGCATGATCCGCAGCACCCGCTTGCGCGACACGCGCACCTGGCGCAGCACCTTGAGCCGCGCCCAGACCTTGCGATGTCCTTCTCCTACGAACGGCGAGGCCGCCAGGTCCTCTCGGATCAGCCGCAACAGCTCCTCGTCAGACACCTTGGGCTTGGGACCACGTCGGCCAGCGCGGACCATCTCGGGAGCCGCCTCGCCGAGCTGGGAGTAGTAGCTCGAGCGGGCCAGCTTCCACACCCGGCATACCCGCTCCACCCCGTAGGCCCGGCCTGTCGCAGGGGAGATCGCCGCACTCATCGCCGCGACCTCCCGAAGGCCAAAGGGCGGGCCGCCCCGATCTTCTTCCGCAACAGCTCGTTCTCCATGCTGAGCTCGCCCACCCGCTTGACCGCCGCGTCCAGCTCCACCTTCAGCGGGTCGCCATTGCGCTCCCGCAGCGACTCGTCGATCCCGGCCATGGCTTGATCACGCCAGCGCTGCAGCCGGTGCATCTCCACGGACAGCTCACGAGACAGCGCTTCGAGTGACTCCCCGCGCAGCAGCCGCAGTGCGACCTCCCGCTTGCGCACCACGCTCCAACGCTGCCCGGGACCCAAGGCGCCCACCACCGCGCCGCCGGTGGGCGAAACTCCGGTCGCCCTCCGGGCTCCCTCCGTCTCGCCCACTCCCTTCTTCCCCTCAGACCTCTTGCGCCTGACCTGCTTCATCGATCGAGTCTCCTTGAACAAGATGACTTTCCCTAGTTTCGTGTCCAAGAAAACCGGGTCCGCTTTATAGCGAACTCTCGGAGCCGCAATACCGCGATCCTTGACGCGGTCCTCGATCACGTCAGCGGCGGCCGTGCGGTCCTCATCTTTGCCTGTTCAGTTGAGCACTCGCGTCTACTCACGGCAGCCCTCCAGGTCAAGGGCTGCGCAGCCGCACACCTCGACGCGACTATGAATAAGGCAGGACGGCGCTCAGCTATTCACGCTTTTCGGCAGGGCACCACGCAGGTGCTTTCGAACTACGAGGTCCTTTCGACGGGCTTCGACGCGCCTCGCGTTGACACGATTGTGGTGGCCCGGCCAACCCCTCTCTCGTCTTGTATAGCCAGATGATCGGCCGGGGACTCAGAGGTCCCGCCTCAGGTGGGAATGCTGTCTGTTACCCAGTAGACGTGCGCGACAACTTCAAAGCGTTCGGTGAGGTTGATCGTGTGTATAGGGCATTCGCCCCCTATTGGAGGAGTCGCGAGCGCTAGTTGGGGGCGCCCCCTGATCGTGTTCTTTTGGACCACCGATGCCTCACCGAAAGAGGTAGGCCCTGAGCCGATCGAAGCCGTCCACGCCGAGGCGTTCCGCGGATACGGCAACCAGCTTGCACTCCTCGTGAAGGACGCCCCTTGGGGCGCCGGTCATGTCAGCGTGGTTGACGGCGGCCTCTAGGTCCAAATCGCGGGCGCAGACGGGGCAGCGGCCGTCCTGCCGGTCCAGGGTCGCGCGGCGTTCAGCCTCCGGATACATGTGGGAGACCAGCCTCGAGTGGGCCTTGTAAAGGCCCAGCCATTTACGGTGTTGGGCGGTTTCGCGCTTGCCGGTCGGAAACGGAGGCAGGCCGGAATCCGTTGGTTCGACCTCGTGGCGGCTGCAGTAGTCTGCGATGCGGGCGTCAAGGACTGCGCGGGTGACCCGAGGACGGCCTCGGGGTTTCTTCTTGAGGGGCTTAGGAGGCGTCATGAGACCGCCTGCGTGAAACAGACGCCGAGATGAGGGGCCGGCGGGTCCTTCGGTCGCGTGCACGACTGAACTCGCTCAGGATGACGAGGGAACCCGGCAAAAAACACGGCATTGCCAAACGAATCTAGGTTGTCCTCGTATTATTATCAACCTATATGGGAACTCCCATACTATATGTTATCGGAAGTATTACTTCGGCGGCTAAAAAGCCCCTTGATTCATACGCACCGTGCTCTCAAGGGCCCTGGCAGCCGCCTAGGAGGCCTTCAGGACCCGGAGGCAGGTGTTCCCCTTCCGCGTCTGGTCGAAGGTGACCGTCTCTCGACAACTGCGGCCTTCGTCGCCTCGGCCGATGACGTAGTCGGCCAGATCCCCGGCAGCGTTGCGATGCGCGCCGAGCATCTTCTCCAGGACATCAAGAAGGTCGGCCTTGGAGACGCCGTAGGCTCTGCTGAGTACCCACCGTAGTGTCCGCGGCCCGCGTTATTCTCATAGCGTCATGACGCGAGCGAGTTGGAGACTGAGATCAAGGCCCTCACGAGAGCCGAAAAAGGCTGAGCTTGTGGAGACGCTGGCGCAGCAGATCGGCGACGCATCGCCAGGAATCGACCGCTCCGATGATGTGGCCGGGGGGATGGCGTGCATCGTTCGGACACGGATCCCGGTTTGGCTGCTCGAGACCTTCCGGCGGCCCGACTGGACGGAAGCAAAGATCTTGGAGAACTACCCCACTTTGCGGGCTGCCGATCTGGTTCACGCCTGGGCCTACGTCGCCGCGCACCGGCAAGAGATCGACGAAGCCATCCAGCAGAACGAAGCCGCCTGAGGCTTGGCCTCGTTCTATTCGGACGAGAACTGCCCGCTCCAGGTGGTTGAGGCCCTGCGGGCTCTGGGACATGACGTGCTGACGGCGCAAGAGGCGGCTCAGACGAACCGATCGATCCCAGATGAACGCGTCCTGGAGTTCGTCCACGATTCCGGGCGGGCGCTCTTGACCTTGAACCGATGGCATTTCATCGCCCTCCACTCGAGCCATCCCGATCACGCGGGCCTGTTCGTTTGCTCGGCAGATCCGGACTCGTCTCGGCAAGCGACAGCGATCGACGCCGCCGTGCGATAAGCAGGGTCGCTGGCCGGAGTCCTGATTCGGATCAACCGCCCAGCGTAGCTTCTCGCGTGGCCGACTTTGTCGGCCTGGCGGAAGCTCTCCGTTCAGCCGGAACAGCGCGCCGTTGGAGCGGGACGATGCCGAGGCCAAGTTCTGGCTGCTTCCCGTCCGCTTGGCATGGAGCCGTGGCTTCTCGCCCTCGGAGCTGCGCAACATAGAAGGTGCCGTGGCTGAACACGGCAAGCGCTCTTGGACTCATGGAATGGCTTCTTCTCCAACTGAGGTAGGTGCTCCGCAGGCGAAGAGTGTCCGTGTGGATACAGATGCGCTGGTGGTCGATCTCTTGGACGGGCGAAGCGTATCGGTTCCAGTCGCCTGGTATCCCCGGCTCGCCAATGGAACGGCGAGCGAGCAAGCGAACTGGCGCCTGATCGGGGGCGGCCATGGCATTCACTGGGAACACCTAGACGAGGACATCGCAGTTGAGGATCTCCTCGCTGGTCGTCGCTCTGCGGAAGGTCAATCGTCTCTTGAGGAGTGGCTGGCCCAGACGTCAGGTCAAGCCGTAGCAAAGCCCCTGTCGGCTCGAAACGGCCGAGCAGGTCTCGTTCCGCAATCGCATAGAAAAGTACTCCGTCCGCCGCACCCCTACTTGCGTCGCGCTCTCTTCCTCCGGGCGGTTCGGCGCTTGGCTTGCGTTGGCTCCGGCAGCAGGCGAATCGCGACCCATAAATACGGTAGTATGGGTACGTGAAAATCACGATCTGTACCGCGCCCGGTTTCTTGGACACCAGTTTGACGATCTCGGGTTCGTTTGGCAGACGATCCCGAAAACGACGCACGAGGATGCCCCAGGATCGACGCGGCGGGGTGAGTCCATACCTGGGGTAGCCCCTCTTTGATGACCTCGAGGTTCACGCGGCCTTCCCCTGGCCGTGCTGGTCGCGGGCCTCGCGCGGGGTGAGGAATCCCAGCTTCTCGACGCGCCACTGCTGGTTGTAGCGCTTGACGAAGGCAGCCACGGCCTGGCGCACCTCCTCGAGGGTGTGGAAGACGCGGCCATGAATGATCTGTTCCTTGAGAGTCCGGATGAAACGCTCGGCCACTCCGTTGGTCTGCGGCTGTTCGACGAAGGCGAAGCTGGGCGTGATGCCCCAGAAACGCAGCTGGTTGAGGAAGTGGTCCGAGAGGTACTGCGTCCCGTGGTCCATGCGCAGCTCGAGGCCACGAGCCACACCCGCCTCGACCGAGCCGAAGAGCTGCGTCAGCCCCATGGCGATGGGCTGGAGGGCCTCGTAGCGCGTCCCCTTCTTGCACACGTGGTAGCCGACGCACTCGCTGTTGAAGTGCTCGACGCCGACGAAGATCCAGCCCCAGCCGTCCTTTGCCGTGAGAACTCTCGCCCCGTCCGTCCCCCACATCAGGTTGGGCGCATCGGTTGTGATCGTCCCCTCGTGGAGCAGCCCCTCGCCCTGGCGTACCCGACGCGGCGACAGCAGGTGGTGCTCACGCATGATCCGCAGCACCCGCTTGCGCGACACGCGCACCTGGCGCAGCACCTTGAGCCGCGCCCAGACCTTGCGATGTCCTTCTCCTACGAACGGCGAGGCCGCCAGGTCCTCTCGGATCAGCCGCAACAGCTCCTCGTCAGACACCTTGGGCTTGGGACCACGTCGGCCAGCGCAGACCATCTCGGGAGCCGCCTCGCCGAGCTGGGAGTAGTAGCTCGAGCGGGCCAGCTTCCACACCCGGCACACCCGCTCCACCCCGTAGGCCCGGCCTGTCGCAGGGGAGATCGCCGCACTCATCGCCGCGACCTCCCGAAGGCCAAAGGGCGGGCCGCCCCGATCTTCTTCCGCAACAGCTCGTTCTCCATGCTGAGCTCGCCCACCCGCTTGACCGCCGCGTCCAGCTCCACCTTCAGCGGGTCGCCATTGCGCTCCCGCAGCGACTCGTCGATCCCGGCCATGGCTTGATCACGCCAGCGCTGCAGCCGGTGCATCTCCACGGACAGCTCACGAGACAGCGCTTCGAGTGACTCCCCGCGCAGCAGCCGCAGTGCGACCTCCCGCTTGCGCACCACGCTCCAACGCTGCCCGGGACCCAAGGCGCCCACCACCGCGCCGCCGGTGGGCGAAACTCCGGCCGCCCTCCGGGCTCCCTCCGTCTCGCCCACTCCCTTCTTCCTCTCAGACCTCTTGCGCCTGACCTGCTTCATCGATCGAGTCTCCTTGAACAAGATGACTTTCCCTAGTTTCGTGTCCAAGAAAACCGGGTCCGCTTTAGGATCATCTGTACCCTCGTTGAGCCAGTCTTGGCGGCACGTAGGATCTTCATCGTCATAAAACACTTCTAGTGTGCTGGACGGGGAGTCGTGCCGCCGGCAAGGAGAACGCAGGCACGTGCGCTCCTGCCAGCTGGATCGGCCACCTCTCCACCCTTGCTGACGACGGTGCCCGTCCTTCCGCTCAGCACCACGCCAGAGTCCGACTCCGTGATCTC
>CBDFGD010000001.1:0-628132 GCA_965246965.1 Vicinamibacteria bacterium | reverse complement strand
GCCTGGCCGTGGTGAACCACTGTAGGCGTCAGGTAGCACAGCGCGGAGTGATGATGCTCGTGGTTGTACCAAGGGAAGAACGACCGGCTCATCTGGCGTGCGTGCTCGGGAGACTCGAAACGGCTAGGGAAGCCGGGCCAGTACTTGAGCGTTCTGAACTGAGCCTCCGAGAAGGGGTTGTCGTTGGAGACCCGGGGACGCGAGTGGGTCTTGTTGATGCCGAGGTCGATGAATTTCTCGCCGAGGGTCTTCGAGGTCATCGCCGTGCCGCGGTCAGCGTGGATGGTGAGATCCCCCTTGCGGACGTTCTGCTTGGCGGGTCTCGGAGACCAATCGTGCGGCGAGGCTGGCGCTTTCATTCGTTGCCAGCAGCCAGCCCACCACGTAGCGGCTGAACAGGTCGAGCATCACGTAGAGGTGGAAGTAGGTCCACTTTGATCGGGCCCTTGAGCTTGGTGATGTCCCACGACCAGACCTGGTTGGGCCGGGTGGCCACGAGCTCGGGCCGGTGGTAGCGGGGGTGGCGCAGCTGGTTGCGCCGCTCGCGGACTTCCTTACTGTCGGCCAGGATGCGATACATGCTGCGCACCGAGCAGAGGTAGCGGTCCTCCTCGAGCAGCGTCGCGTAGACCTCGACGGGGCTTCGATCACAGAAGTGCTCGGAGTGCAGCGTGTCGAGCACCTCCTGGCCACGGCCAAGCGACCCCGGCCGAGCCCGGCTCGGGCCCTGACTCCGCGCGAGCGCCCTTTGCCGGGTTTCTCCGGCGGTAGACCGTGGCGCGGTTGAGGCCCAGGGCCAGGCACACAGGAGCCGTCGCGGCCTCGCGGGGCAGCACGACAGTGGCAGCCATCAGTCTTTCTCGTCGAGCTCGGAGGTCCTCAGGGGGATCCCCAGGATCCCAGCAACTTTTTTTTGGATCTCGATGATCGTCTCCGCCTGCTCGAGCTGCCGACGGAGCTGGGTGTTCTCACGCTCGAGTCGGTTGACCCGAGGGTCCGCCGCCTTCGCCTTCGGCCCACGCTTCTTCGATCGAAGTCCTGCAAGCGCCCCCGCGTCACGCTGCCGGCGCCACGCCGACAGCAGCGAGGAGTACAACCCTTCACGCCGCAGCAAGGCCCCCACCCCGCCGGGGGCCTTGCAGGCATCCGCCTCCCGCACGATCCGCAGCCGGTACTCTGCGCTGAACCGACGCCGCTTCGGCTTCTCCACCACCTCGGGGTCGGCGACATCCCCGGCGCCGATGGCAGAAACTCCGCTCGCCCTACGGGCTCCCTCCGTTTCCGCCATCTCCTTCAAGCTCTCCTTCTCCAGCAGGGGTCGTTCCATCTCAGAACCTCCCCGCCCCTCTACACTAAACTCCAATGACCATCTGTCTCACCTATTGTTGGCACGGGGGGCCAGCGCCTGATATGCAACCAATGCGGGACTCTTCGGATCGAGCGCGCTGCCGAACAGATGCTCAGCTTCAAGAGCCCAGGCTATGAACTTTGGTCGGTCCTGGCCAAGACCGACGACCTTCCTGCCGACGAGTTGGGTCAGCTGTCTGAGCGCCTCGTCCTTGGTCATTCCCTTGGCCTGGATCATACGCCGCGCGAATGTCCGATAAGACGGTCCGCGACTCGGTTGCCGATGCTCGGCTCGTGCTGGGGGGTGAGCCGCAGACCCTAGCGCAACCGGTTAGCCCACCCCGTCGCCGGCACGGTGCTACGCTCGCCGCCGCCGGCTAGTTTGACGGCTTGCGTCACGCGTGGAAAAAGGTACGAATCCCGCCAGGGTCGCCAGCTCCTTGAACCGCGGCGTGTTTCCGCAGCCAACTCACCTGAAGAACGGGCTGGTTCCGGTGTTCCCAGAGGTTCCATAGGATCGCCTCAGCTGGGCCGCGCAAGCTCCCAGTGCACCTTCCCGAGCCGCTTACTGTTTTCCTTGGGCCGGCGCACTCTTCAGGATCTCGATCAGCTCTTGCTTCCCCGCTCGCTCTGCAAGGGCAATCGCCGAGAGACCCTGGCTATCAGTGGCGGTTAGGCTCGCTCCCGCCTCAACGAGAGCTCGAACGATCTCAACCTGGCCCCCCGTGATGCCGGTGCTAACGGCCTGCAAAAGAGCCGTTCCCCCCCCAGTCCCCCTCAGCCTCGAGATCGGCTCCCAAGTCGATCAGGGTCTTGACGGCATTCACCCTCAGCATCACGCCACCGCCTCGAGAAGGCGCAGGCTTTGCAGCCGAGTGAGCCACAATCGCACCCTGCCCGGTTCGAACTCCAACACTTCAGGGTCGCATCCACTTCTGAGCCTCGGGCGCAGCAAGCTTCCCCAACCAACGAGTAGAATCCCGGCATCCCAGGAGCAATAGGGATGCCGCTCGCCGCCGGAACCCGCCTCGGCGTCTTCGAGATCCTCGCCCCTCTCGGGAAGGGAGGGATGGGTGAGGTGTATCACGCCCGCGATACAAAGCTCAGCCGCGAAGTCGCCATCAAAGTTCTGCCCGAGGCGCTGACGCAGGACCCCGAGCGCCTCGCTCGCTTCCAACGCGAGGCTACCCTCCTCGCCGCTTTGAACCATCAGAACATCGCCTCGATCCACGGGCTCGAGGAAGCGGATGGGAAACCTTTCCTCGTTCTCGAGCTGGCTCACGGTGAGGATCTCTCTGAGCGAATCGAGCGTGGCCGGATCCCCATCGACGAGGCCCTCGAGATCGTTCGACAGATCGCCGAGGCCCTCGAAGAGGCTCACGAGAAAGGCATCGTCCACCGCGACCTGAAACCGGCCAACATCAAGCTCACGCGGGACGGCAAGGTCAAAGTCCTCGACTTCGGGCTCGCGAAGGCGTACACGGGTGACGAAGCGGAAGCGACGGACGAGTCGCAGTCTCCGACGATGTCGGCGCGAGCGACGGCGGCGGGACTCCTCCTCGGCACCGCCGCCTACATGTCGCCGGAGCAGGCGCGGGGCATGCCGGTGGACAAGCGCGCCGACATCTGGGCGTTCGGCGTGGTTCTGTTCGAGATGCTCACGGGCAAGCGTCTGTTCAGCGGCGAGACGGTCTCGGACACGCTCGCGTCGATCCTGAAAGACCAGCCCGACTGGACTCTGTTGCCAGTGGACACTCCCCGCAAGCTGAGCGACTTGCTCCATCGGTGCATGCGGAAGGACGCAAGGAACCGCCTCCACGACATCGGGGACGCTCGAATCGAGATCGAGGAGGCGCTTTCGGGGGCCACGAGCGAGACCGAGGTTGAGGATGAGCGGATCGTGGTCTCTCAGCCCGTGTGGCGACGCGCGCTGCCGTGGGGGGCGCTGGCGGGTGTCCTGTTCGCCGTTTGGCTACCGACCTTAGGCGGTGGCGGACCGACTGGCCCTCCAGTCGTCGTGCTGATGGACTCGACCCACCCGCAGCGCATCTACGACGCGGTCACGCGCGCCGAAGGCGGAACGAACGCCGATGATCTCACCAATCTGCTTCGTGACCTTCCAGTTGTACTCGTCAAGGAGAACACGAGCGCGACCTGGAATCGTGAAGACGAAGTGCTACGCCAGAATCCCCAACTCATCGTCGTGCATCGATCCTGCTTCTATGACGCGACGTTCGGGGGCGATGCAGAGCTCGGCAGGCTCACGGCCCCCCTCGCGATGGACAAGTTCGATATGTTCATCGGATACATCGGGCAAGGCCATTCGTCCACGAAGTTCTTTGTGTATTCGCGGGGGGCATGGCAAGACGACCCTCAGAATCAGCGGCGATGGGTGGCCTCGGTCGAAGCGCGGTTTCCCGCGCTGAAGGGTCGGGTCTTCACATGGCAAGTTCCCCGGGACCGCGCTACCTACCGGAATCCAGACACGGCCGCCGAGATTCGAGAGAAAGTCGTTGCGCTCTTGGGTCTCGCTCCGGAGGACGATTCAGGGATGTGAGGCTAACGATCAGATGAAGCCGCTGGCCACCCGCGTCATGGCACTGGGGAGTGGCGAGAGGGTGTCGTGGTCTTGCGGGCGGTGGACGAGTCGCGGGTCGTCGCGGCTGCTCCCCGCCAACTACTAACTAAGGACACCTGAAGCTGGCACCCAGTTAGGTTCTTGCGAGATCGTCTCGCCCTTCGGGAAGCGTGGGATGGGCGAGGTGGACCAAGCCCCCGGTCACGCCGCATCCCTCAGCGCAGCAACGTCTTGGAGCCACGCTCGAATCTCCGGCCAGCTCGGAAGGGGTTCGAACTTTCTATGACAAGGGGTCGCCAGCACTTCTGAGCCTCGGACGCGGCCACCCTCCCCCTCTGAACAGTAGAATTCCGGCATCCCAGGATGAGTTTAAGGATGCCCCTCGCCGCCGGAACCCGCCTCGGCCCGTATGAAGTCACCGCCCAGATCGGCGTGGGCGGCATGGGCGAGGTGTATCAGGCGACCGACACGAAGCTGAAGCGCCAGGTCGCGATCAAGGTGCTGCCCGAGTCCGTCGCCGCCGATGTGGATCGTCTCGCCCGTTTCCAGCGCGAAGCCGAAGTGCTGGCCTCACTGAATCATCCCCACATCGCGCAGATCCACGGCCTCGAAGACGCGGACGGTGTGACGGCCCTGGTGATGGAGCTTGTCGAAGGCCCGACGCTTGCCGACCGCATCGCGCCGGGGGCGATCCCCGTCGATGAAGCCCTCCCCATCGCGAAGCAGATCGCGGAGGCCCTGGAAGAAGCCCACGAGCACGGCATCATCCACCGCGATCTGAAGCCTGCCAACGTGAAGGTCCGCGAAGACGGCACGGTGAAGGTGCTGGACTTTGGTCTGGCGAAGGCGCTGGAGCCAGCGGGCGCAAGATCGCCGGATGTGTCCCACTCCCCGACGACTGCCCGGGCCACGCAGGCGGGTATCATCCTCGGCACGGCAGCGTACATGAGCCCCGAGCAGGCGAAGGGCAAAGCGGTCGACAAACGCAGCGACATCTTCTCCTTCGGCGTCGTGCTCTACGAGATGTTGACCGGGAAGAAGGCGTTCGCGGGCGAAGACCTCTCGACGTCCTGGCGAGCATCATCAAGATGGATCCGGATTGGGAGGCGTTGCCGGCCAGCCTCGACGCGCGGATTCGGAATCTCGTACGCCGGTGCCTGAGGAAGGACCTCAAGAGCCGTCGCCAGTCCATTGGCGACGTCCGTGTCGAGATTCAAGACATCCTCGCCGACCCGAGAAGCGCAAGCACTGCCACGGCCGTTCCGCCTGCGCGAGCGTCGGTCTGGCGAGTGGCCGTTCTCGCCGCCATGGCGGGCGCCGTCGCCGGCGGCATCATCGTCGGGATCGTGATGCGCCCGGTGCCGCCCGCGCCGCAGGCTGTCACGCGCCTCTCCCTCACGTTGCCACCTGCCCAGGCGCTGTCCGGCTGGCCTATGTCGGCGGCGATCGGCTGCACGTACGCGAGATGGACCAGTTGGAGGCAGCGCCCCTCCGCGGCACACAGGCGGCTCGGGAACCGTTCTTCTCGCCGGACGGCCACGTGCTCGGTTTCTGGGCGGACGGGCAATTGAAGACGATCTCCGTGACCGGCGGCGCGGCGCTCACGCTGTGTGCGGCTGACAATCCGTATGGTGCGACCTGGGGGGCCGACGGGCACATCGTCTTCGGGCAACGGGCGGGCATCCTTCGCGTGTCGGCCGATGGCGGCACGCCGGAGGTCCTCATCCCCATGGACTCCGATGACAACGAACGGGGTCATGGGCCCCAGATGCTCCCGGACGGGAGGACGGTGCTCTTCACCCTTCGGACCACTGCATCCTGGGACGAGTCTCAGATTGTGACTCAGTCCCTCGAGACCGGTGAGCGGCGGGTCTTGATAGCTGGAGGCAGTGATGCCCGCTACGTCCCCACGGGGCACCTGGTCTATGCCCTGGGGGACACGCTCCTGGCGGTTCCGTTCGATCTCGCGCGGCTGGCAGTGACCGGTGGTCCCGTTCCAGTTGTCGACGGGGTCGGACGCGCTCCTGGGCAGACCGGCGCAGCTCACGCCAGCTTTTCCGACTCCGGCTCGCTCGTCTACGCCGTGGCTGGCGTTCAGCTCGACAGGAGCTTGGTGTGGGCGTATCGGGACGGAAGAGAGGAGGCGATCGCGGCCGAGCCGCGTGGCTACTTCTACCCGCGCATCTCCCCCGATGGGAGCCAGGTTGCCCTCGATGTTCGCGATAAGGAGAGGGACATCTGGATCTGGGATTTCGCTCGCGAGACGCTGAGCCGGCTCACGTTCGATCCCAATCAGGACCAGTATCCGACCTGGACACCGGACGGTCGGCGCGTCGCCTTCGGATCGACCCGCAGCGGACCTGCGGATCTGTTCTGGAAAGCGGCCGACAACACCGGCGCGGTTGACCGGCTCACCGAGAGCGCGAACGCCCAGAATCCGACTGCCTTCTCCCCGGACGGGAATCGGTTGGTGTACTGGGAGGCCGATCTCCAAGGAGGGACCGATCTCGGCGTACGCTGGATGGACGGCGACGGGTCCTCGGTGCCTCTCCTCGCTACCGAGTTCAACGAGCGAAACGCCGAGATCTCACCCGATGGCCGATGGCTGGCCTACCAATCCGACGCCTCGGGTCGGTACGAGATCTACGTGTGTCCGTTTCCCAACGTGGACGACGGTCTTCGACAGGTCTCGACGGACGGCGGTACAGAGCCGCTTTGGGCTCGGGACGGCGAGGAGTTGTTCTATCTGGACCGGGGTGAGCGGCTGATGGCGATCTCTCTTCGTCTCGCTCCGAGCCTCGAGTTCGGGACCCCCGAGGTCGTCGTCGAGGAATCGTACTTCAATCCCGTATCTCCCGGTCGCGCCTACGACGTGTCTCCAAACGGCGAGCGCTTCTTGATGATCAAGAGAGGTGCAACGGAGCTCAACCCCGTCCTCGACTGGTTCGAGGAGCTGAAGACCCTCGTCCCGACGAACTGATGGCCTTCACGGCCGGAATCTGGTACCCACCTTGGTGCCCGGTCCTGGGTGAACTCAGGTGACTCAGGTGAGTCGCAGGGCGAATCTCGCCGCATCCCTCAGTGCAGCAACGTCTTGGAGCCATGCGCGGATGGTCCGCCACGTCGGAAGGGGTTCGAACTTCCTATGACAAGGGTCGCCAGCACTTCTGAGCCTCGGACACCCTCCTCCCCCGCCTGACCAGTAGAATCCGGGCGTCCCAGGCCTCACCGCACTCTGTCTGCTTCATCCGCTCGTTGCTTGCGGCCATGTCATATCTGACATATCATGGTGTCAATGAGCCCGAAAGACAAGCCGCTCGTATGGCTGCACGGGCAGGTGAAGACTCCGCCATTCAGCGACGCGGCGCGAGTGCAGGCTGGCTAGCTGCTTCGACAACTCCAGCGGGGCCAGGCTTGGTCGCTTCCACATTCGAGAGCCATGCCAACGCTGGGAGCCCGCTGCCACGAACTGAGAATCTCGGATCAACAGGTCACTTGGCGAATCATCTACCGCGTTGACACGGACGCGATAGTGCTCGCGGGAGTATTCCCCAAGAAGACCCAGCAGACGCCAAAGGGCGTCTTGGAGGCATGCCGCATGCGCCTCCGGGAGTATGACGACGCGTAAAGCGAAAAAGGAGCGACTTGAGAAGAAGGGCTGGAGAGTCGGGAATGCCCAAGAGTTTCTCGGCCTGTCCGATGAAGAGGCGGCATACGTCGAGCTGCGGCTTGAGCTCGCGGATCGCCTCCGAAAGCGGCGCCAGAAGAAGGACCTGACGCAAGAGGACTTTGCCCAGCGGATCGGTTCCAGCCAGTCGCGCGTTGCGAAAATGGAAAGCGGCGACCCTTCAGTCTCGCTCGACCTCCTCATTCGATCGCTGCTCGCCCTCGGTGCCGACAATCGGGATCTCGCCAGGGCGTTTTCGGCCGCATCGCTTCGCCGAGCAAGCTAACACCAGGGATCAGCTGCGAACGCGCGCAACCGGGACCGCCGCGCGTTCGTCTGCTGCATCCCATCGTTCGACGGCTCCCTCGATCTGCAGCTAAAGCGGACCCGGTTTTCTTGGACACGAAACTAGGGAAAGTCATCTTGTTCAAGGAGACTCGATCGATGAAGCAGGTCAGGCGCAAGAGGTCTGAGAGGAAGAAGGGAGTGGGCGAGACGGAGGGAGCCCGGAGGGCGACCGGAGTTTCGCCCACCGGCGGCGCGGTGGTGGGCGCCTTGGGTCCCGGGCAGCGTTCGAGCGTGGTGCGCAAGCGGGAGGTCGCACTGCGGCTGCTGCGCGGGGAGTCACTCGAAGCGCTGTCTCGTGAGCTGTCCGTGGAGATGCACCGGCTGCAGCGCTGGCGTGATCAAGCCATGGCCGGGATCGACGAGTCGCTGCGGGAGCGTAATGGCGACCCGCTGAAGGTGGAGCTGGACGCGGCGGTCAAGCGGGTGGGCGAGCTCAGCATGGAGAACGAGCTGTTGCGGAAGAAGATCGGGGCGGCCCGCCCTTTGGCCTTCGGGAGGTCGCGGCGATGAGTGCGGCGATCTCCCCTGCGACAGGCCGGGCCTACGGGGTGGAGCGGGTGTGCCGGGTGTGGAAGCTGGCCCGCTCGAGCTACTACTCCCAGCTCGGCGAGGCGGCTCCCGAGATGGTCCGCGCTGGCCGACGTGGTCCCAAGCCCAAGGTGTCTGACGAGGAGCTGTTGCGGCTGATCCGAGAGGACCTGGCGGCCTCGCCGTTCGTAGGAGAAGGACATCGCAAGGTCTGGGCGCGGCTCAAGGTGCTGCGCCAGGTGCGCGTGTCGCGCAAGCGGGTGCTGCGGATCATGCGTGAGCACCACCTGCTGTCGCCGCGTCGGGTACGCCAGGGCGAGGGGCTGCTCCACGAGGGGACGATCACAACCGATGCGCCCAACCTGATGTGGGGGACGGACGGGGCGAGAGTTCTCACGGCAAAGGACGGCTGGGGCTGGATCTTCGTCGGCGTCGAGCACTTCAACAGCGAGTGCGTCGGCTACCACGTGTGCAAGAAGGGGACGCGCTACGAGGCCCTCCAGCCCATCGCCATGGGGCTGACGCAGCTCTTCGGCTCGGTCGAGGCGGGTGTGGCTCGTGGCCTCGAGCTGCGCATGGACCACGGGACGCAGTACCTCTCGGACCACTTCCTCAACCAGCTGCGTTTCTGGGGCATCACGCCCAGCTTCGCCTTCGTCGAACAGCCGCAGACCAACGGAGTGGCCGAGCGTTTCATCCGGACTCTCAAGGAACAGATCATTCATGGCCGCGTCTTCCACACCCTCGAGGAGGTGCGCCAGGCCGTGGCTGCCTTCGTCAAGCGCTACAACCAGCAGTGGCGCGTCGAGAAGCTGGGATTCCTCACCCCGCGCGAGGCCCGCGACCAGCACGGCCAGGGGAAGGCCGCGTGAACCTCGAGGTCATCAAAGAGGGGCTACCCCAGGTATGGACTCACCCCGCCGCGTCGATCCTGGGGCATCCTCGTGCGTCGTTTTCGGGATCGTCTGCCAAACGAACCCGAGATCGTCAAACTGGTGTCCAAGAAACCGGGCGCGGTACACCTCGATCTGCAGCACACGCGAACGCGACCACGTGGAGACGCCGCTGGCACTTCCATGGCTTGCGTCGGGCGAGCAGTCTCGGAGGCCGCTCCATCGACAAGCTCGGGCTCGAGCCTTCGGAGGTCGTCTACGTCTGCCGCGGCCAGTTCGACATCGTGGGTGCGAAGGCCGCCGGCCTGGAGGTGATCTGGGTGAACCGGGCCGGCGAGCCGCTGGAGGATCACGGCTACTCCCCAACTGGGAGGTACGGGACTTCTTCGAAGTGGCGGAGCTCCTGAAGCGGGAGCGTTTCGCTCCACCCTAGTCGATCGGTAGCCAGAGGGATGCCTTCACCGCGAGAAAGTTGTCCCCGGTGGCGCCGAACGCGCGGAAGAGGTCACTCCCGCCGACGGCCTGGTTGGTGACTGTCTCGGACAGCCGATCCTGCTGCCAGACCACGAAGAGCGTGCTGCCCGGCCGCCATTCCCACCGCAACACGACGTTGCTACGAAACGACAACACGTTGAAGTCGTCGTCATCGATCGTGAACGCGTCGGGACCGTCGTGGACCCGAAGACCGCCGTCGGTAAGATCCTCGACGAACGTGCCATCCTCTCCGTATGGCCGTATGTCCCGTGTGCCCGGCGTCCGCAGCTCGCCGTGGTTGTAGAAGTCGCCGCTGGCCGCGAAGGCTTCGGCGTAGACCTCGAGGGTCAGGTCGGGCCTGAGGGTGAAGTTGAGCCGGAACTGCGAAGCGATGGTGGTGCGATCGATGAAGGCGAAGACGTAGCGCTCGCCAAAGGTCTCGGGGCCACTACGGGCAATGGTGTCGACGTACTGTTGTGTTTCGCGCTCACGGATGAACTCCGGCTCGATCGAGAACTGCCAGCGAGGCGCCGGGCGGAACGACAGCCCACCGCTGACACCGAGGAGCCAGCCGCCATCCTCGTTTACGCCGTAATCTAGAGTGCCGCTCCACGTGTTCCGATCCTGCGAGCTGCTACGAAGCTCTCCGCTGACGTCCCAGGAGCGTGGCTGTTGCATGGACGGCCCGCCGCGAGTCAATCGCTCGTTCTGGGTGGGCCAGCTCAAGTTGAAGTCGAAGTCCGATCTCCAGAAGTTGGGCCACGTCAAGGAGGCAGCGGCGCCGTACTGGTTACGCTGTAAGTCGCCGCCGAAGTTCGATTCCGCACGAGCGCTCATCCCGATCGAGTATGCCCGTAGATGATCGCCGGGCTGCGTCTCCCGGTAGCGCAGGTTGGCGTTGAGCGAGAGCCCGTCGCCCGACGTCAGTCGGCCGATGTCATTGGCCGTGAACTCCGGCGATTCCACTTGCAGCACGGCCTGTCCCAGCCAATGCCGCCCGCTCACGCGCTCGAACTGCACGCCCCCTTTGAATCCGCTCAGGTCCTCGCGGGTGGGATCGTAGGTCACGTAGTCCGCGTCCGGCCTTTGGAGGTAGCGGGCGGACGCTCGCTGCACCCGGTCGATGGCTTCCGCTTCACCATCGACAGAGCTGAAGCCGAAATGGGGCCGCAGCTCGTATTCCCCTTCCTTGAAACGCAGGACCGCGTCGCTGTTCACGCTGAAGGCGTTCCGGGTCAATCGCGCGGCAAGCGGATCGTCGGCGGGAAGATCCCGGTGGACCCCGGTGAGCATGAAACTGGCCGTCGACGCGTTTGCCCCGAATTCCTGTTCGAGGCGGGTCACCGCATAGGCCGTCCGGGGCGCGACCCGAACCTGCTCGATCACCGACTCCTCGAGGTCGAAGGTCTGTGCGTGCTCCTCGTCCGTCACCGCGCCCAGAAAACCCAGCGAGAGCCCCGAGGGCAAACGGCCGCTTATTTTGGCGGCCCCCAGGATGGTGTTGGCGCGAGGGTAGTCCACGAAGTCGCCCGACGCCGGTCCCCTCGGTACGGCGCCGATCCGCCGCGAATAGAAGTAGTTGTTGACCACGCGCGAGCTCAGCAACCGGCTGTTCTCCACGAAGAACGGACGTCGCTCGCTGAAGAAGCTCTCGAAGCTCGACAGGTTCACCTCTGCGGGATCGGCCTCGACCTGGCCGAAGTCGGGGTTGACGGTGCTCTCCAGCGTGAGGTTCGGCCCCAGCCCCATCTTGAAATCGAGGCCGATGTGCCGGCTGAGGTTCTTCCCATCGTCGAAAGGATTGGCCGGATCGCGGTCGCCGGTGACAACCGATCCACCCCCGAAGCTGGGAAGCAGCTCGATCCGCCGACTCGGCCGGATGTCGCGGATGCCGCGCAGATCACCGAAGCGAGACGCCCATGCCTGGACCGTGCGTGGGATGGGGGCCCAGTAGTCGACCTCGTTTCTCGAGGGGATGGAGCGCTGGACGTTGAGGCCCCAGATCTGCTCCGGTAGGGAATTGAAGCGAAGCTGCGAGTATGGGATCCACATCTCCGCCGTCCAACCCGAATCAGTGATCTGCGTCCGAGCCTGCCAGACCGGATCGAATTCGGAATCCCGGTTGCCTTCGTCATCGGAGGGATGGAAGTGATCCAGTCGAACGCCGGAAGCGGTGACACCGAAGCAGAACGCCGTGCGACGACTCAGGAACGTGTCGAGCGAGACCAGCAGGAACTCCGATTGCTCGACGTCGTCCCGCCGGCTCAAAGGGGCCTGTATGGCACTTCGGGATGGGCTGAACATCCTCGCTCCCACGTAGAGCCCACCGCCGTCGTACAGGAAGCGGACCTCCATCCGATCCTCGGGAAGGGCACCTTCGACCGGTTCCTTCTGAACGAAGTCCGTCAGCGCAGGCGCGTTACTCCAGATCGCCTCGTCGAGACGCCCGTCGAGATCGATGACACCATCCGCTGCGCTGACGGCGGTCGCCTGCTTGAGAGGCGTCGCCGGTTCGTCCTGTGCGACGGAGCCCGCTGGCAGCCACGAGAGGGCGAGTGCGAGTCCGAGGGTTGCCCGCCCGGCGGGCAACCGATGTCTGTCAGAGCCAGGCATATGGTCGCGGAGACTACCACTTAGGAGGTGGTCCGCATTGGAATCGTGGAACCGCAGCGTACTCAGCCACCGGTTCCGAGATACGGCTCCCTGAGCGCCGATAGCGCGCCATGCCCAGGGACTCTCCGCGCCGCTTCCGTCCCAGGCCCCGTTTCAGCAAGCGCCCGTCCCGGCCCCACACGATCGCTTCGCCCTCCGGAGACGACGTCGGCATCCAGTCCCAACCGGGATCGGTTGTGAGCCTGGACGCCGTTCCACCCGACCAACGGATGGCTGCATGAAGGGCGGATCCGGTGCCCACCTTCGTGCCCGGCCCTGGGTGAACTCAGGTGAGCAGCAGGGCGAATCATGCTGCATCCCTCAGTGCAGCAACGTCCTGCAGCCACGCTCGGAAGGGGTTCGAACTGCCTATGACAAGGGTCGCCAGCACTGCTGAGCCTCATACGCAGCACCCTTCCCCATCTGAACAGTAGAATCCCGGCATCCCAGGATAGATATAAGGATGCTCCTCGCCGCCGGAACCCGTCTCGGTCCGTACGAAGTCACCGCCCAGATCGGCGTGGGCGGAATGGGCGAGGTGTATCAGGCGACCGACACGAAGCTGAAGCGCCAGGTCGCCATCTAAGGTGCTGCCCGAGTCCGTCGCCGCCGATGTGGATCGCCTCGTTAGGTTCCAGCGTGAGGCCGAGGTGTTGGCGTCGCTAAATCATCCTCACATCGCGGCGATCGGCGCTGCGGGGTTCGATTACCGACCGAGCTTCGCTCGGCACGTCGGGCTAGTTCCAGACGAGCTTTGTCGCTTGTGCCTACGGCTTGCAGTGCCTCCCTGGCTTGTAACCCGCCGCTATCGCCTCCTCGCGGCTCTCGAAGTTCACAGTGCAGTTCTTGGAGTTGTAGTAGCGACAGTGGGGAGCGTGGAAGACCCGGCTTCGCCTTTGCCCACGGTACTTGATGGCCGCTTCTGTCGTGAAGGCAGTCTCCAAGGCCCTCCTTGGAGTGGTGCCGCCCGACCGTCGGGATTCCGAGGGATCTGTCCCGAAGCTGATTGGTAAAGGCTCTTCCTCAGCCGTCACGGTCGGAGGGACCGTGCCCGGAGGTGCCGTGTCGGCCCTCTGCATCGGGACGACTCGATTGCGGCCGGCGCGCTTGGCTTCGTAGAGCCCGTCGTCCGCGGCCGCGATCAGGCTGCTCGGCGAGGGATAGTTCTGCCTCGCATAAGTGGCTACGCCGATGGAGACGGTGATCGGGATCATCTCACTGTCGTGCTCGAAAGCGTGGGACTCGATCAACTTTCGGATGCGCACTGCGACCAGCACCGCGGCTTCGCCGGTCTGCTCGGTGAGCAGCAGCACGAACTCCTCGCCCCCGAAGCGGGCGAAGACGTCTTCCGTTCGAATCGTCTGGTTGATGAGGTCCGCGATCCCCTTGAGGACCTGGTCGCCGGCGAGGTGTCCCCACGTGTCGTTGACGCGTTTGAAGTGGTCGACGTCGACCATGATCGCGGAGAGCGGGCTCTCTTGCCGTTTGGCTCTCGCGAAGGCGGTCTCGAGGTAGTCGTCGAAGTACTGCCTGTTGTGCGCGTCGACGAGCGGATCGCGCGTGGCCTTGTCGTAGAGGCGCTTTTGAAGCGTCTCTTCGAGCTCATCCTGGTAGGCGAACTTGAACACCGTCGACGTGCCCAACTGGACGCGGTCGCCGTCGCGCAACACGTGGCGCTTGACTCGCTGAGCGTTGACGAACACGCCGTTGGTCGAGTCGAGATCCGTAAGCACGAAGCCGAGGGCTGACGAGTGGACCGTGGCATGAACTCGGCTGATGGCGCGGTCGTCGATCGGGATCGTCACCTTGTCCGATCGGCCGAGCTCCGCGACCTTGTCGCCCAGCGCGAACATCCTCCCGACCTGTTGGCCCTGCATCACGATGAAGCAGGCCTTGGCTCCCCCACCCGTAGGGGCCACCAGATCGTCGAGTTTCTGCGAGACCGTAGCGCTCTGCTCGGAGCTCTTCTCGACGCGATCCGAGGAGGCGACAACGACGGTCGCACTCCCTGACGCGACCGTCGCCGCCGTGTCGACGGTCGCAGAATTGCCCTCGCTCGGGGTCGGCGGCTCGAGCTTGCTGGAACCCCGCACCTGCCGTTTCGAACGCCGTTTGTTCTGCTTGCGTGCCACGATCGAAGTAAGAGGTCCTTGTGAACGGCGGATTCTACTCCCGATCCGCGGATCGAACGCGAGGATGGACGGCGCGGCGCGCGACTCGGATTCTCACCAGTGGCGGCGTCTCCTCGTCAGGAGGGAGAGCGCACGCCGACCGTCTTGCTGGACACCGAGTTTGTAGAAAGCAACGCGGCGCTCTCGCCGGATGGCCGTTGGATGGCCTACGAGTCGGACGAGTCGGGCCAACGCGAGATCTACGTGCGACCGTTCCCTGATGTGAACGCCGGGCGCTCGCCGGTGTCGAGCGACGGAGGTACTTGGCCGGTCTGGGCTCCGGACGGGCGGGAGCTGTTCTACGTTGGTCCGCAGGCCATGATGAGTGTGGCCATCGAGACCGAGCCGACGTTCGGACTCGGCAGGCGCGAGCCGTTGTTTGACAAGGAGCCGTATTGGACGCGCCCGTCCGCGCCCCAAAACCGCCGCGCTGCCATTTCACCCGATGGCCAGCGGTTCCTGCTGCTCAAGGAAGGCGGGGGATCGGAAGACGCCGCTCCGCCGCCGAGCATCATCCTCGTCCAGAACTTTTCCGAGGAACTGAAGCGCCTCGTGCCGACGAACTGATCGCCCTTCAAGGGCGGATTCGGGTGCCCACCTTCGTGCCCTGTGCTGGGTGAACTCAGGTGAGGGTGCAGGGCGAATCAAGCGGCATCCCTCAAGAGCAGCAACAGCTTCCAGCCACGCTCGGATCTGAGGCCACCGAGGAAGCGGTTCGAACTTCCTATGACAAGGGTCGCCACGCTTGAATCGCCGCTCGTTTCCGTAGCCAACTCACTGAAGGGCAAGCTGGTTACGGCGGTTCCAACTGTCCCGTTGGACCAGGTGACCCCAGTTGGAAACCAAAACCGCTGAAGGCGGAGGCGCTGCTCCGGATTTGCATCTCTCCAAAGCGTCCCGGCGTTCATCGCAACGTGCTCGGCGTAATTGAGAAGTCCCTCGATGTCCAATCCTTCAAGTTCGGCTTCGTGCCGCTCGGATCGCACGGCGCAAATCTGCTGTTCCAGCCCGGCCAGCTCTTCTTGATAAGTGGCAGCGTCAATCACTTCCCGGTAGAGGAATGCGTCGGTTAGCTTCTCCCGCTTCTTCGAGAGCCGCCGTTCCCTGAGCCGTAACGTCTCTTCGATCGCCGTTGATTCTTCGTGTACCGCGCCCGGTTTCTTGGACACCAGTTTGACGATCTCGGGTTCGTTTGGCAGACGATCCCGAAAACGACGCACGAGGATGCCCCAGGATCGACGCGGCGGGGTGAGTCCATACCTGGGGTAGCCCCTCTTTGATGACCTCGAGGTTCACGCGGCCTTCCCCTGGCCGTGCTGGTCGCGGGCCTCGCGCGGGGTGAGGAATCCCAGCTTCTCGACGCGCCACTGCTGGTTGTAGCGCTTGACGAAGGCAGCCACGGCCTGGCGCACCTCCTCGAGGGTGTGGAAGACGCGGCCATGAATGATCTGTTCCTTGAGAGTCCGGATGAAACGCTCGGCCACTCCGTTGGTCTGCGGCTGTTCGACGAAGGCGAAGCTGGGCGTGATGCCCCAGAAACGCAGCTGGTTGAGGAAGTGGTCCGAGAGGTACTGCGTCCCGTGGTCCATGCGCAGCTCGAGGCCACGAGCCACACCCGCCTCGACCGAGCCGAAGAGCTGCGTCAGCCCCATGGCGATGGGCTGGAGGGCCTCGTAGCGCGTCCCCTTCTTGCACACGTGGTAACCGACGCACTCGCTGTTGAAGTGCTCGACGCCGACGAAGATCCAGCCCCAGCCGTCCTTTGCCGTGAGAACTCTCGCCCCGTCCGTCCCCCACATCAGGTTGGGCGCATCGGTTGTGATCGTCCCCTCGTGGAGCAGCCCCTCGCCCTGGCGTACCCGACGCGGCGACAGCAGGTGGTGCTCACGCATGATCCGCAGCACCCGCTTGCGCGACACGCGCACCTGGCGCAGCACCTTGAGCCGCGCCCAGACCTTGCGATGTCCTTCTCCTACGAACGGCGAGGCCGCCAGGTCCTCTCGGATCAGCCGCAACAGCTCCTCGTCAGACACCTTGGGCTTGGGACCACGTCGGCCAGCGCGGACCATCTCGGGAGCCGCCTCGCCGAGCTGGGAGTAGTAGCTCGAGCGGGCCAGCTTCCACACCCGGCACACCCGCTCCACCCCGTAGGCCCGGCCTGTCGCAGGGGAGATCGCCGCACTCATCGCCGCGACCTCCCGAAGGCCAAAGGGCGGGCCGCCCCGATCTTCTTCCGCAACAGCTCGTTCTCCATGCTGAGCTCGCCCACCCGCTTGACCGCCGCGTCCAGCTCCACCTTCAGCGGGTCGCCATTGCGCTCCCGCAGCGACTCGTCGATCCCGGCCATGGCTTGATCACGCCAGCGCTGCAGCCGGTGCATCTCCACGGACAGCTCACGAGACAGCGCTTCGAGTGACTCCCCGCGCAGCAGCCGCAGTGCGACCTCCCGCTTGCGCGCCACGCTCCAACGCTGCCCGGGACCCAAGGCGCCCACCACCGCGCCGCCGGTGGGCGAAACTCCGGTCGCCCTCCGGGCTCCCTCCGTCTCGCCCACCCCCTTCTTCCTCTCAGACCTCTTGCGCCTGACCTGCTTCATCGATCGAGTCTCCTTGAACAAGATGACTTTCCCTAGTTTCGTGTCCAAGAAAACCGGGTCCGCTTTACCGTTGATTCTTCGCGGCGCTGTTTGACCGTGTCGAGAACAACCTCCCAGGAGCCGAAGGTACGATCGCTTCGGGCGAAGCCGTCGAAGAAGAGCCGTGAACCCACCTCCAAAACGCCCTTCCTGACGCTATTCCGACAGCTCTGCGCCGGGCACCGATAGTAGCCATACTTCCCCTTGCGACCTGTGGACCAGCTCCCGTCAGTGGCCTGCCGCAAAGGCCGCACCGCACGAAATGCCGCAACCTCGTCATCGGTGACCTCGGGTTCACCGAGGGCGGCATCGAGGTGACGGTCCGGCGCTGGAAGACTGATCAGGAGGCCGCGGGCCGCAAGGTCGGTATCCCGTTCGGCTCGACGCCCGCGACTTGCCCAGTGAAAGCGGTGAAGACGTGGATGACGGTGGCGGGGATCGAGGGCGGGGCGCTCTTCAGAATCATCTCGCGGGGTGGGAGGCTTCAAGCCGGCCGTGCATCAGATCAGACGGTCGCGAGGCTCGTGAAGCGGGCGGCCTCCGGGGCAACATCTAGTAGTAAAGCGGACCCGGTTTTCTTGGACACGAAACTAGGGAAAGTCATCTTGTTCAAGGAGACTCGATCGATGAAGCAGGTCAGGCGCAAGAGGTCTGAGAGGAAGAAGGGGGTGGGCGAGACGGAGGGAGCCCGGAGGGCGACCGGAGTTTCGCCCACCGGCGGCGCGGTGGTGGGCGCCTTGGGTCCCGGGCAGCGTTGGAGCGTGGCGCGCAAGCGGGAGGTCGCACTGCGGCTGCTGCGCGGGGAGTCACTCGAAGCGCTGTCTCGTGAGCTGTCCGTGGAGATGCACCGGCTGCAGCGCTGGCGTGATCAAGCCATGGCCGGGATCGACGAGTCGCTGCGGGAGCGCAATGGCGACCCGCTGAAGGTGGAGCTGGACGCGGCGGTCAAGCGGGTGGGCGAGCTCAGCATGGAGAACGAGCTGTTGCGGAAGAAGATCGGGGCGGCCCGCCCTTTGGCCTTCGGGAGGTCGCGGCGATGAGTGCGGCGATCTCCCCTGCGACAGGCCGGGCCTACGGGGTGGAGCGGGTATGCCGGGTGTGGAAGCTGGCCCGCTCTTCGTCGGCGTCGAGCACTTCAACAGCGAGTGCGTCGGCTACCACGTGTGCAAGAAGGGGACGCGCTACGAGGCCCTCCAGCCCATCGCCATGGGGCTGACGCAGCTCTTCGGCTCGGTCGAGGCGGGTGTGGCTCGTGGCCTCGAGCTGCGCATGGACCACGGGACGCAGTACCTCTCGGACCACTTCCTCAACCAGCTGCGTTTCTGGGGCATCACGCCCAGCTTCGCCTTCGTCGAACAGCCGCAGACCAACGGAGTGGCCGAGCGTTTCATCCGGACTCTCAAGGAACAGATCATTCATGGCCGCGTCTTCCACACCCTCGAGGAGGTGCGCCAGGCCGTGGCTGCCTTCGTCAAGCGCTACAACCAGCAGTGGCGCGTCGAGAAGCTGGGATTCCTCACCCCGCGCGAGGCCCGCGACCAGCACGGCCAGGGGAAGGCCGCGTGAACCTCGAGGTCATCAAAGAGGGGCTACCCCAGGTATGGACTCACCCCGCCGCGTCGATCCTGGGGCATCCTCGTGCGTCGTTTTCGGGATCGTCTGCCAAACGAACCCGAGATCGTCAAACTGGTGTCCAAGAAACCGGGCGCGGTACAGCAACATCTAGTAGTCCTGTAGCAGTCTTCTGCAAAAGAAGCGACGATAATGTTGGAGATGCGACTCAGAAAGCTCGTCGCTGCGCCTCTCGCGTGCCTTGTCTGCGACGCGGTGCTGGCGGGCCAGGAAGCGGTGGAGCCTACGCCGCGCGCCGTGCATGCCATACCGCTCGCGTCGGGTGACCAGATCGTGCTCCATGGGGTTCTATCGGAGGCGATCTGGCACGAGGCGGTTCCGGCTAAGGATTTCCGGCAACAGGAGCCCGTCGAGGGCGCTGCGAGCACGGAGGCGACAGAGGTACGACTTGTGTTCGACCGCAACGAGCTCTACCTGGGAGTGACTCTGTTCGACAGCGAGCCCGATCGGGTCATTGCATTTCAGAAGGAACGTGATACTTGGATTGGGAGCGACGATCGGTTCATGTGGATCCTCGACACGTATCGCGACGGACGGACGGCTTTCTACTTCGAGATCAATCCCGCCGGTCTCATGGGAGACGGGCTCGTGCGGGTCGGGAGCGGCAACAGTCTCAATCAATCCTGGGATGGAATCTGGGAGGCTCGGGTCGTTCGCGGCGATATGGGCTGGACGGCGGAGGTGAGGATACCGTTTCGTACGCTCGGCTTCGATCCCAACCAGCTGGTTTGGGGAGTCAACTTTCAGCGGACGATACGCCGGAAGAACGAAGAAACGCTATGGAGCGGCCACGGGCTCAATGAGGGACTCCTTCTCCCGATCTACGCGGGTCGGCTAACGGGACTCGAGGAGCTTTCCCAGGGGATTGGCCTGCAAGTCACCCCCTACGCCGCCGGGCACTACCGTGACGTCGAAAGCGATTCGGGTAGCCCGGGCGACGTCGGCGTCGACCTGAGCTACAACATCACGCCGAACGTCAGAGCGGCGCTGACGATCAACACCGATTTCGCCGAGGTCGAGGTAGACGACCGTCAGGTCAATCTCACGCGGTTTCCGCTCGTCTTTCCGGAGCGCCGGGACTTCTTCCTCGAGGACTCGAGCGTCTACGACTTCGCACGCGCCAATCGCGTGCGCCCCTACTTCAGCCGGCGCATCGGTTTGGAGGGGGGCCGACCCGTTCCTATCGTTTTTGGAGTCCGCCTGGGCGGACGAGCGGGCCGCTTCGATCTCGGGTTCCTTCAGGTACGTACCGGTGCTCTCGAGCAGCTCGGTGCCGAAGACTTCACGGTGGGACGCCTAAAGCGGAACTTCTTCGAGCAGTCGAGTCTCGGTATCATCTATGCGCGGCGCGCGACCGCCGCGACTGACGACGTCACGGAGCCTCCAGACCGCCATACCTTCGGCGTCGATCTGGATCTGAATTCCTCGCGTTTCATGGGCGACAAGAACGTTCAGTTCGAGGCGTTCTGGGTCGCGACGTCGGACCCTCTCGGAGATGCGGGAACGTCGAGCCTCACCGACCGCTCCGCCTGGGGTCTGCGCTTCGACTATCCGAACGACCGCTGGCGCGGGCACGTTTCCTACCGGGAGCTGGGGGAGCTTTACGATCCCGCCGCGGGTTTCGTGGAGCGCAACGGATTCCGTCGCATTCAGCCGACGTTCTCCTTCAACCCGCGGCCGCGGAGCGGACCGGTGCGGCAGTTTGGTTTCGAGGCGAACTACGAGCACCTGCTCAGCCTCGAGAACGTCCTTCTCACCCGGAATCTAAGGCTCACGCCTGTGGACGTTCGATTGAACAGCGGAGACCAGTTCCGCGTCGAGTGGTCCAACATCTTCGAGCGGCTCGAGGATTCCTTCGAGATCTCGGACGGTGTCGTGCTGCCAATCGGGGATTACAACTTCAACGAGGTACGTCTGGAGATCCGGTCCGCCAATCACCGCGCCGTATCGACGGATTCCTTCGTCTGGCGAGGAGGGTTCTGGTCGGGCACTCGTACCGGTTTTGAGGCGCGGCTTGCGTACCGGCCCATTGCCGGACTCGAGCTCAGCGCGAGCTGGGAGACGAACTGGGTCGATCTTCCGGAGGGGAAGTTCACCACCGAGCGCCTCCAGCTCCAGAACAGCTGGGCGATGAGCCCTTGGAGCTCGCTCACGACGATTCTCCAATACGACAACGTGAGCAGTGTGCTCGGGCTCTATGCACGTTTCCGGTGGATCGTGAAGCCCGGGAGCGATTTCTACCTCGTCTATACCCACAACTGGATCGACGAGATCGGCCGGTTCTCGACCTTGGAGCGCACCGCGACGACCAAGGTCAACTACACCCACCGGTTCTAGGTCGCTCACGCGGTGAATCAATAGACTCCGCTGCGGCGACAAACGTCATCCTCGTCCAGAACTTTTCCGAGGAACTGAAGCGCCTCGTGCCGACGAACTGACGGGACTCGAAGCCGGAACCCGCCTTGGCGTCTTCGAGAATCCTCGCCCCTCTCGGAACGGGCGGGATGGGCTCCAGCCACGGTTCTCAGCGTCACGCTGCGCCCACCTGCTAGTTACGGCGGTTCCAACTGTTCCGTTGGACCAGGTGAGCCCAATTGGAAACCAGAACCGCTGGAGGCGCAGGCGCTGCTCCAGAGTCGCATCCCTTCAGGGCGTCCCAGCGTCATCGCTACGTGCTCGGAGTAGTGCAATAGGCGCTCGATATCGAGGCCGCTGAATTCCGTTCGTGGCGCTCTGACCCGCATCGCTTGGGTCGGTAGAGTGCCCAGTAGCTCTGGGATCGAAAGCATGAAGAACGGGCAACAGGCCGAAGGGCAGTACACCGTCTGGGAGCGCAGCACGAGACGGGGAGCGTGGGGATTCGCCTTCGTTTCGGCCGCGGGGATCGCGCTCGTAGCCATCGCCCTGCGCCCCGCGGAGGCGCCGTGGTGGATGATGATGCTGTTCCCGGCTGCCGGCGCCTATGCCGTCTATCAGGCGATGACCGCCCGGATCCGCCGCCGCCGCGCGTGCCTGGCCCGGCCCTTCCCCCCGGAGTGGGAAACGGTCCTGCAACGCGAGGTGGTCTTCTTTCGTGCACTCGACCCGGACGAGCAGAGTCGCTTCCGCCGGAAACTCCAGGTCTTCCTGGGCGAGAAGCGCATCACGGGGATCGGCACGGAGGTGGACACGACCACGCTGGTCCTGACGGGGGCCAGCGCCGTCATTCCGATCTTCGGCTTCCCCGAGTGGGAGTGGGATCAGATCAGCGAGGTGTTGATTTACCCGTCGCGCTTCAACGAGGACTTCTCATTCGACGAAGGAGAGGGTCGGCACACACTGGGCATGGTGGGGACGGGCCCCATGAACCGGATGATGATTCTAGTCGAGCCCGACCTGCTGGCTGGCTTCCGCAACCCGAACGACAAGCGCAACGTGGGAGTCCACGAGTTCGCCCACCTCGTCGACAAGTCGGACGGCCATGTCGATGGCCTTCCCGGAGTCGGACTCGACCGCCAGGCGATCGGACCCTGGGTCGAGCTGGTGCGCCGGAAGATGGCGGAGATCGAGAGCGGCGATTCCGACATCGACCGCTATGCACTGACCAACGAAGCGGAGTTCTTCGCCGTGGCCAGCGAGTACTTCTTCGAGCGGCCGGGGGTCATGCAGAGCAAGCACCCGGAGCTGTACACGATGTTGGAACGGGTCTTCCGGCAGGACTTCCGTGCTCGTCTCGTCTCGTTCACGACTCAGCGCACACGGACCCCGCAGAAGATCGGCCGCAATTCGCGCTGCCCATACGGCAGTGGCCGCAAGTACAAGAAGTGCTGCCTACGGTAGATGCGCGAGATATGGTCAAGTCTTGTGTATGGGGACCTGATCAGGCGGCTTCTTTTCTGACGCCGTCGACGAAGCTGACTCCGCCAATGACGTCGGTGATCAATCGGTAGCCGTTCAAGGCCCTCCAGTTTCTTTGCGCTGCGAGCGCGAGCTTGAAGACCATCGTCAAGCAAGCGACGCGACTCCCGGCGCCCTTCGTCTTCTTCGTCCGTAGCCGAACCGTGGCGAACGTAGATTCGATCGGGTTCGTCGTCCGGATGTGAATCCAATGCTCTGCCGGGAAGTCGTAGAAAGCCAGGAGGGCTTCCCGATCCTTCTCGAGGCACGACGCTGCAGCTGGATACTTCGGGCGGTACGTCGCAAGGAAGAGGTCGAAGGCGCGTTCCGCACTCGCTCGCGTATCCGCCATCCAGATGTCGTGGAGCATCGACTTGGCTTTCGCCTGGATCGACTTCGGCATCTTGTTCAGCACGTTGCCTGTCTTGTGGAACCAGCACCGTTGATCCCGCGTCGTTGGGTAGACCTTCTGCAGGGCCTTCCAGAAACCCAGGGCACCATCGCCAACTGCAAGTTGAGGAGCCAGAGTCAGGCCGCGCGCACACAGCCCCAAGAGGAGCTCCCGCCAGGACTGCTCACTTTCTCGATAGCCGTCGGCGACCGCAATCAGCTCCTTCTTTCCCTCTGCCGTCGCTCCCATCAGCACGAGAATGCACTGCCTCGAGTTCCCGGGGTCCTCGAGGCGGACATTGAAGTACACCCCGTCCGCCCACACATAGGCGTAACCCTTCCCGGCCAGCGAGCGCTTGTCCCAAGACTCGTACTCTTCCGTCCATGTCGACTTGAGGCGCGTGATCGTCGTCGCGGAAAGCCCGGGCGCATCCGGACCCAGGAGCGCTTGCAGGGCCTCGTGAAAGTCGCCGCTGCTCACGCCCTTCAGGTACAACCACGGGAGCAGTTCCCCCAGGGCCTTCGTTCGCCGAAGGTACGGCGGCAAGATCGACGAGGTGAACTTCTCCCTCTCACCTTCCAGACGTCGATCCCGGACGCGAGGCTGCTTCACCTTCACAGCGCCCAGCGGTGTTTGGAGATGGCGCTCAGGCAGGTGCCCGTTTCTCACAACCTGCTGTCGGCCGCAGTCGTCTCGCAAGGTCTCTCGAGACACCAGGTAGGAGGCAACCTCCTCCTCAATCGCCCGCGTCAAAAGCTGCTGCGCACCGCACCGAAGGATCTCTGTCAGAACGTCCCTCGATGATTCCGATGGAAACTCCACGACTTTGCTCGTACTCTCGCTCATGGTGGCGTACTCCTTGCCTCGGCAAGGGCTTTGTGGGTGTCAGTGGATGACAACACCCAGGGTACGCCGCCTTCTTCAGACCCTCACACACGACTTTCGGTTATATCTCGGTGGCAGCGTCAATCACTTCCCGGTAGGCAGCCGTCCTTTGAGCCGTTCGGGTTATGGGGCGCGTCGATCGCGCTCTCCCGTGCGGCCAGTGGGCACTCAATCCGAAGCAAAGCCGATGCCCTATCACGGCTTGGGATGGGCAAACCAATCGCGGGTGCCAAACGCCTGAACCTCATCGATAGGCAGACAACCGATTTGGCCACCCAGGTCAAGATCGCCAGGGAGAGGCTTCTTCATGGTCACCCCTGCAATGAGAAGGAAGCCTGGCACGCTATCTGTGCAGCGAGACTTGTGATCTTGAAAATTGGCCGAAACGCGATAGACCCGCTTTCGTGCCTCTTCACGGCGGGAGTCGTTTCTGGGGGCGGATCTCGTCGGCCTCAGCGTCGGTCAACAGGAGTGGTCCGATCCGTTCGTCACATGACACTCCAGGGACTGTCACAAACGGCCGTGAGGATCGGCGCGGGCAACGTACTATCGCTGCGTGACCCCGAGGGACGCCGCACGCACCGAAGCCATCTTCGCCCTCATGCAGATGGCACTCCTGACCACCCACATGGACGGGGATGAACTGAGCCCCTGGGCGCGAGGGATTGTGGAGGAGTATCGGGCGCTGGTGGCGTTCTTCGAGGAGTCGCGGGTGGGCTATCGCTGAGGATGGGCAACGGCGCGGGCGCGGCATCACTATATTGGGCATGTTTCGCGATCGGATGGATGGTCAATGGAAGGCATTAACGGTTGGTTGTTGGTATATCTCATTGGTTCCGTGCCGGTGCAGCTTTTTTACGCCGCGGGATTGTCTGGGTGGTTCTACGACTATCCCATGGGGCTTTTCGTTGGGATCTTCCTCGTACTCGCTGTGCCGCTGGTGATCGTGGTCTTGAAGATCCCGTCTGCGCCGGCATGGAACATCGCGGCGCTGTGTACCGCGCCCGGTTTCTTGGACACCAGTTTGACGATCTCGGGTTCGTTTGGCAGACGATCCCGAAAACGACGCACGAGGATGCCCCAGGATCGACGCGGCGGGGTGAGTCCATACCTGGGGTAGCCCCTCTTTGATGACCTCGAGGTTCACGCGGCCTTCCCCTGGCCGTGCTGGTCGCGGGCCTCGCGCGGGGTGAGGAATCCCAGCTTCTCGACGCGCCACTGCTGGTTGTAGCGCTTGACGAAGGCAGCCACGGCCTGGCGCACCTCCTCGAGGGTGTGGAAGACGCGGCCATGAATGATCTGTTCCTTGAGAGTCCGGATGAAACGCTCGGCCACTCCGTTGGTCTGCGGCTGTTCGACGAAGGCGAAGCTGGGCGTGATGCCCCAGAAACGCAGCTGGTTGAGGAAGTGGTCCGAGAGGTACTGCGTCCCGTGGTCCATGCGCAGCTCGAGGCCACGAGCCACACCCGCCTCGACCGAGCCGAAGAGCTGCGTCAGCCCCATGGCGATGGGCTGGAGGGCCTCGTAGCGCGTCCCCTTCTTGCACACGTGGTAGCCGACGCACTCGCTGTTGAAGTGCTCGACGCCGACGAAGATCCAGCCCCAGCCGTCCTTTGCCGTGAAAACTCTCGCCCCGTCCGTCCCCCACATCAGGTTGGGCGCATCGGTTGTGATCGTCCCCTCGTGGAGCAGCCCCTCGCCCTGGCGTACCCGACGCGGCGACAGCAGGTGGTGCTCACGCATGATCCGCAGCACCCGCTTGCGCGACACGCGCACCTGGCGCAGCACCTTGAGCCGCGCCCAGACCTTGCGATGTCCTTCTCCTACGAACGGCGAGGCCGCCAGGTCCTCTCGGATCAGCCGCAACAGCTCCTCGTCAGACACCTTGGGCTTGGGACCACGTCGGCCAGCGCAGACCATCTCGGGAGCCGCCTCGCCGAGCTGGGAGTAGTAGCTCGAGCGGGCCAGCTTCCACACCCGGCACACCCGCTCCACCCCGTAGGCCCGGCCTGTCGCAGGGGAGATCGCCGCACTCATCGCCGCGACCTCCCGAAGGCCAAAGGGCGGGCCGCCCCGATCTTCTTCCGCAACAGCTCGTTCTCCATGCTGAGCTCGCCCACCCGCTTGACCGCCGCGTCCAGCTCCACCTTCAGCGGGTCGCCATTACGCTCCCGCAGCGACTCGTCGATCCCGGCCATGGCTTGATCACGCCAGCGCTGCAGCCGGTGCATCTCCACGGACAGCTCACGAGACAGCGCTTCGAGTGACTCCCCGCGCAGCAGCCGCAGTGCGACCTCCCGCTTGCGCGCCACGCTCCAACGCTGCCCGGGACCCAAGGCGCCCACCACCGCGCCGCCGGTGGGCGAAACTCCGGTCGCCCTCCGGGCTCCCTCCGTCTCGCCCACCCCCTTCTTCCTCTCAGACCTCTTGCGCCTGACCTGCTTCATCGATCGAGTCTCCTTGAACAAGATGACTTTCCCTAGTTTCGTGTCCAAGAAAACCGGGTCCGCTTTAGAGTTGCATACCCGGCTACGGCAACTACGCACCGCCTTACCTCGGTGAGGAATGGGCTACGGTCACGGACAGGGGCCTGTGGCGCTTCGTTTTTCAGCCGGGCCCCAAGGCCTCGAGCGGAGTCGGGGAAGAAACCGGACACGCCGGCTTGCTGAGCTACACCTGCCTGGTCGTGCCGGTCAGGACGACGCCAAGCCTGTTGGAGCGCCTCCTCGACGTTCGGCCGCTCCGTTCCTTCTGTGGGGACAGTACGGGCCGTATCTGCCGCACCCGAGCTGGGCAGCTACCTCCAGTCGCAAACGGCCACTGTGCCCAGGGGGATCCGGCTTACGAGGACTGCCAATAGGCTCACCCCCCCTTCGCCTCCGGATCATTACGCGATGAGCCTGGAGGAAGTGTCTCTCGAATCGAGTTGGGTCAGCGGCGGGGGTAGGTTACTCGGCCTTCGGTCCGCCGAGGTGCAGGATCGCCAGGATCACGTCGCGGTGCGGCTCGGATTCGAACGCCGCTACGAGCGCCGTTTGCTGTTCCCATGTCCAGTCGTTCGCGATCGCCGCGTCGATCCCCGCCATCGGGGCGAGATCGGGGAGCACGTACCAGTCACGGACCGTTAACGACGCGTCTGAATGGAGCGCCTGAGAAACCGGGCGGTTCGCTACGGCTTCTTGACTTCGGTGACTTCGACGGTCGAGTCGTGCATCCAACCGTTGTCCTCGTCCCCGATCATGACGCGCCGCCCACGCCTCGTGACTTGTCGCTTCCCCTCGTACCACCGCATGACGATCCCGGTCTTCCTGAGCTCCGGCCTGAGCTGCACCTGAACCCACTCTCCTCGTCGCCCGATGACTGGCAGGACGGTCCCTTCCGGGACGATCACCAGGAGCGCCGAGCCCGACCCCGGAGTGGCGTGCACGTTCGCGTGGCTCGTCGGGACCCGGGCCTGCTCCTTGGCTTCCGGCGACTGGCTGGATGCCGCCTGGCTCAAGAGCGGGAAGGCCATCGTCACGCCCAGCGCGCATGCTGCTACCCGCCAGGATCGCGTCCCATGAAGAAGCTTCCGAATACCGCGTTCAGTCCTCATGACGCCGAGTGGACCACGGACGACTTTGCCTGTCAAGAAGTCTTGGCCCGACGCCGGCGCGCACCGATGGCGACGTTTCGATCCGCTCGCCGGCCTCTGTTCCCTGGCCCGTGATGATCAAGTCGCGAAGGGGGCCGCCCGCGCCGAGACACGATTCCCGGAGCGCCGGTACGATTCCATCTTCTCCTTTCCATAGTCGCGCTCGGCCAGCAGGATGTTGTGAACACGACATGTGAGACGGATATTCTCCAGACTGTGGTCCCCGCCGCGACCGTAGGGAGTGTTGTGATGGTGGTACTCGAGCCCGGTCCGCGCGGTGCACCAGGAGCCACGAGATCTTCGCCGTCCTTGAGGCGGTTCTCGATAGTGGGCAAGTGTTGCCGTGCAGGCTCGTAGACGGCAAGGTCACCTTCGTGCATCGTCGGCTGTGGCCAGCTCTCGTCCGGCTCTCCTCTCGTTTCCGTAAGTCACAACTAGCCAAGGAATGGTCTGAGCACACTCCGACGGGAGCCCACCGCAATCGTCGGGTGGCCTTCCTGAAGTGGGTGCCGGCCGAAGACGTCGCGGCGGCACGCGGGTTGTCGGACGAACACGCTCTGCGGGACCTGGGCGAGTTGCTGCACCTCTCAGCCAGGTGACGCGCTCTTGCGCGGTCGTGCGATCCATTCTTGCCACTCGCATCTGGACTACTATGTGCCCGAACATAGCTGCTCTACGCTCGCCAGCGCCTCTCGATCGAATCGGTGGGAGTGGAGACGCCTACTCGGAGAGATCTGCCAGTTCCGCCAATGGATCATCCAGATCCTGAGAAGGGGGAGGTTCCGGTCGGCGAACCCACCGGCACAGACGCCGCTGCCGACGGAGCCGCGGGCCGCTTCAGAGGCGGACGAGCGGGGGCGTCTCGAAGGCTACGACCAGGTGTTGCTCACTTCGAGCAGCATCCTGGCGGGGTTCGCAATGACGGGACTGCTCGGCCTGCCCGAGCTCGGCGAGCAGGGGATCGCGCGGCTGTCCGCCTCACTCTTCTACGAGCCTTTCGAGTTCACCTTCGTCATCGTCTTCTATGCGATGCTCGTGGCCACAGTCTGCTTTCTCGGCGTCATGGTGGCGGCCGTCAGCGGCCGGCTCCAAGGCAGGTGTCGCAGCCTGCGCGCCCTTCGCTCGACGTACCGCGCCAGCGTCCTGGTCTTTGGCGTCGGGCTCTCGGCGCTGTTCTGCGCGACCGTGGCGATCGGCGTTCCAACCCAGTCCGGGTTCCTGGCCGGTCTCTTTGGCGGGGCCGCCATCGCCTCGACCTTGTTCGTGCGCGCGCTGCGCCTCCAGTGAGGCACGGCCCGATGACGCGGGAAACAGACAGCCCGGCGACGACCTGTAGCGAGTTCGCATCGTCGCCACCCAAGGGCGGGGCGCACAGCGTCGCATGCCAGGGCGATTCCTACGGCGTTGTATCGCGTGCCTGGCTGGTCAGCGCGACCAGCTCGCGTCGGGCATCCTCAGGGGTGCTGATTTCCCTGGAGAAGGCCAGGCGGATGGGACGGGGACCGGCGGCTGTGGTCGCCGACACCTCGAATCCATAGCGATCGACTCCGGTCATCGTCGCGGTCGTGGTGTCGGTGGCCCTGGTGAAGGCTCTGCAGCAGGCAACCATCGCCTCCGAGTGGTCGGTGTTCATGTGGGTGATGATGGCCTCAGCATGGCCGGCGATCGGATCGGGTGCGGCGCCGAACCAGTCGGCGACCTCGACCCATGACATCCGCCCGTACCCGCCGATGTAACGCAGCGACTGCACCTCCAGCCGCCGCAGATGGAAGTCCTTGAAGTCGATGTAGTAGCCGGCGTCGGGATGGGAGCGGAGGATCGCTTCCCGCGCCGTATCGAGATCCGATCCCTCTTCCAGGACTCGTGTTTCTCCGGCAATCGTGATCCGCCCGCGGGCCAGCGGGTCCCCCGTGCCAGCTTCGACCACCAGCAAAGACGAACGGGAGTCGGCGCGCAGGTTCCGGGTGTGCTCGGCCAACTCGCTGATCAGGAAGACGGGACTCCCGGCGTCGAGGCCGAACGTGACAAAAGAACCGTAAGGGTGCCCGCCCATATCCTGGGCCAGAGTGCACAGTGTCCCGGTGCCGGCTGCTGCGACCAGCGTGCGGGCCCGCTCGCCATGAGTCGGCGTTCGCACGTCTGGATCGTAGAGGAGGGGCTCCCGCCCGGCGGGCCTCGAGTGCTCTCCGCTGCTCATGGGTGTCAGTTCAGAGGACGGACGTAGCGGCCGTCTTCGAAACGACTGAACACGTCTTCGACGAGGGGATGGGTGATCGGGTCCGCCCGGCTGTCTTCTTCGAGATTCCTTTCGGCGACGTACGTCATGTGTTCGGCGTCGTGAACCAGGACGTGGTACCAGGGCGCGTCCTTAGGGGGGCGACTCTTCGCGATCTGCTCGTACCACTCTTCTGTACCCTGGAAAGTGGCGTCGACATCGACGATGGCGCCCCTGTAGTCGAACAGTCGGTGGTGCACGAGCTGACCGATGGCGAACTTGCAGGTGTCTCTAGTCATCGCTCGGGCCGGGTCTCAGATCAGGGTGGCGGCAGATGCTGATACTTCGCCTCAGACCGTGAGGTTATCGTATTCCATTCGGCCTCGGACCCGGAGGGCTCCGACGGCAAGCTGCCGCGATCGGGTCAACCGTGGATGTACCGGAGAGGGCCTGGCGCGATATCACGGGAGTGGCAAGCGTGCTCCATCTCGCCCTTCCCGAGCGGCGAGGATTTCGAAGGCGCCGAGGCGGGTTCCGGCGGTGAGGGGTGGAAGCCGATACAGTTTGCGCTGACTATGCCCGCTGAGGCCCCTGAGAAGATCCTCTCCCCGGCGGGACCGCCGACGCTGGGCGCCAGCGAGAACGCCGCGACAGCGGAGGGCTCTGTGGAAACGGTGCGCCTGAGACCAGTTGCCCGGCAGGAGCGCGTCGCCGCCATCGACACGTTGCGCGGCTTCGCCATACTCGGCATCTTGCCGATGAACCTCTACGCGTTCGCGATGCCGTTCCCCGCCTACGCCAATCCGCTGCTCTTTGGCGGATCGACGGGGCTCGCCTTCGCGACCTGGGTCGTCAACCATCTGCTCTTCGACCAGAAGTGTACCGTGCCCGGTTTCTTGGACACCAGTTTGACGATCTCGGGTTCGTTTGGCAGACGATCCCGAAAACGACGCACGAGGATGCCCCAGGATCGACGCGGCGGGGTGAGTCCATACCTGGGGTAGCCCCTCTTTGATGACCTCGAGGTTCACGCGGCCTTCCCCTGGCCGTGCTGGTCGCGGGCCTCGCGCGGGGTGAGGAATCCCAGCTTCTCGACGCGCCACTGCTGGTTGTAGCGCTTGACGAAGGCAGCCACGGCCTGGCGCACCTCCTCGAGGGTGTGGAAGACGCGGCCATGAATGATCTGTTCCTTGAGAGTCCGGATGAAACGCTCGGCCACTCCGTTGGTCTGCGGCTGTTCGACGAAGGCGAAGCTGGGCGTGATGCCCCAGAAACGCAGCTGGTTGAGGAAGTGGTCCGAGAGGTACTGCGTCCCGTGGTCCATGCGCAGCTCGAGGCCACGAGCCACACCCGCCTCGACCGAGCCGAAGAGCTGCGTCAGCCCCATGGCGATGGGCTGGAGGGCCTCGTAGCGCGTCCCCTTCTTGCACACGTGGTAGCCGACGCACTCGCTGTTGAAGTGCTCGACGCCGACGAAGATCCAGCCCCAGCCGTCCTTTGCCGTGAGAACTCTCGCCCCGTCCGTCCCCCACATCAGGTTGGGCGCATCGGTTGTGATCGTCCCCTCGTGGAGCAGCCCCTCGCCCTGGCGTACCCGACGCGGCGACAGCAGGTGGTGCTCACGCATGATCCGCAGCACCCGCTTGCGCGACACGCGCACCTGGCGCAGCACCTTGAGCCGCGCCCAGACCTTGCGATGTCCTTCTCCTACGAACGGCGAGGCCGCCAGGTCCTCTCGGATCAGCCGCAACAGCTCCTCGCACACCCGCTCCACCCCGTAGGCCCGGCCTGTCGCAGGGGAGATCGCCGCACTCATCGCCGCGACCTCCCGAAGGCCAAAGGGCGGGCCGCCCCGATCTTCTTCCGCAACAGCTCGTTCTCCATGCTGAGCTCGCCCACCCGCTTGACCGCCGCGTCCAGCTCCACCTTCAGCGGGTCGCCATTACGCTCCCGCAGCGACTCGTCGATCCCGGCCATGGCTTGATCACGCCAGCGCTGCAGCCGGTGCATCTCCACGGACAGCTCACGAGACAGCGCTTCGAGTGACTCCCCGCGCAGCAGCCGCAGTGCGACCTCCCGCTTGCGCGCCACGCTCCAACGCTGCCCGGGACCCAAGGCGCCCACCACCGCGCCGCCGGTGGGCGAAACTCCGGTCGCCCTCCGGGCTCCCTCCGTCTCGCCCACTCCCTTCTTCCTCTCAGACCTCTTGCGCCTGACCTGCTTCATCGATCGAGTCTCCTTGAGCAAGATGACTTTCCCTAGTTTCGTGTCCAAGAAAACCGGGTCCGCTTTAGCGCGGCTTCGAGTTCGAACGGACGACAACTCCCAAGATGACCCGATCGATGCACTCTGCGTTGAGCGACCTGAAGCTGAAGAGCCTCGACGTCGTGCACGCGGGTGACCATACGTTCCCCCTGACACGTCGCGTGCGAGCCGTGTCCGCCGACCGTCTGTTGTCGGACCTGGCGCCGTAGACGGCGAGCTGGACTACGACCCGGAGACGACGGGGCAACCTGCGCGGTTCTCGTTGGCCAGCGGCGACGCCTCTCCGCCTACGCCTCCGAGGCCGTCGGGAGCACCCATGTGAAAGATGGCCTAGCCGCCTGGGGACAGGTCGCCGTCGAGGAAGGCGGTGATCTCGTCGATACGCGCTTCGGCGTCCTCTTCCCCCAGCTGGATGAGGCGCTCAATGAACTCCGGCTCGAAGTTGACCATGCTCACGACGTCGGAGCTGCGCGCGTTGCCGGCGCTCAAGCCGCGCTGCAGGAAACGGAAGGTGCGCGGCATCCGATACTCGTGCTCGGCTGCCAGGCGCCCGAGATCGCGTGAGGGGCGCAGGATCAGCACGCGCACCGGTTTCAAGCCCTCGCGCGCTGTTTCCGGCAGGTGACGGAGCAGCGCGTTGATCCGCTGCATCTGCAGGGCGTCGAAGTCCAGCATGTCGAGGAAGACGGCGTTGGCGAGAATGCCGGCGACCCGCGCTGGCGGCGGATAGCCGAGCACGAGGTCGCGGTTGGGCCCGTTTCCGCGTTGAAAGCGCGGCGACACGGCGAGGATTCGCTCGGCACCCAGGTGCATCGCTGGAGACAGAGGCGCCGTCTGCCGAACGCCGCCGTCGCCATGCCATTCGCCGCCAATCCGGACGGCTGGAAAGAAGAGCGGCAACGCGGCCGACGCCATGATGTGCTCGAGGGTGAGCTCCGCCTCGACCGCCTCTCTTTGAGAGCGCCGCCACAGCTCGACGTCTTCGCCCTGCACCCAGGTGATCGAGCGACCGGAAGCGTAGCTGGTCGTCGTGATCGCGAACGCCCGCAGGGAGCCGGCGGCGATCGAACGACGAACGCCGTCCAGCCGACCCTCCTCGAGGGGCAGATGCGCGGAGAGAAACTCGCGCAGCGGCGCCGTGTCGACCATGCCTCGCAGCGGCGGCGCCGCGCCACCGGAGAGCAGCCGAGTACCCGACCCGAAGAAACGGACGGCGAGGCTCCACACGTCCACGCGAAATACGAGCTCCATATCGAGCGACCGCCACAGTCCGTTCAGTCGCTCGACGGCAGCGGGAAACGCGTCCGTGCGGCTTCCCAGGTGTGCAGCGTTGATGGCGCCCGCCGACACGCCAGTGAGAACGCCAGGCGCGAAGTCCGGCCGAGCGCGGCTGATCGCGCGCAGACAGCCGACCTGGTAGGCGGCGCGCGCGCCGCCGCCGGTCAATGCCAGGCCGGTCGTGGAGTCGGACACTTGTGGACGCGACAAAATGTAGCGCGTTCAGAGCGGGTTTGTCGGGGCGCTGGATTCGCGCTGTCGGCTCCTGACAGTCGGAAGGCTTCCGATCGACGAGTCACGTCGTCGCCTCCGCACAATCGGCGGAGCGGGCGTGCTCGCAAGCTAGACTACGATCGTGCCGGTTCTTGCCGCGAAGCTTCAAATCCGAAGCTTGGGTTGCCACGGCTTTCGCTAGTGGCCCGTAACAGGGAGGTCGATGCCAGCGAGACCGTCGAGGCGCCCGGATGGCAAGGAGTCGAAGAGGGAGAATACCGGGAGTATTCGACCGATGAGCGACGCAGCCTGGCGGGATGCATCGGCGGTCGCAGCGGTATCGAATCCCCTGTTGCAGGCCACTAGAGCATGTCGTTCGTGGCGAATCGTCCGTGACGCCCGGGCGAGAGGGCCGGTGGGCGTTCCCGCGCTCCTCGTGGTTCTGGGAGCGTTCGTGCTCACCGGACCTGGGCGCTGGACGCTGACCGACCAGAAAGAGCGGCTCTACACCGCGCAGCGGATCCTCGAAGCCGGCACCATCGAGCTGGCTGATCCCGGAGCCGGGGGCGTCGCCGCTGTCCCATGGGTCGAAGCCACGGCCGGGGGGCATCTTCGAACGCGTCACCATCCCCTCACCTCCGTGACCCTCGTCCCGCTGCTCGCGATCGATCGCGCCTTCGGTTGGAGCGGGGATCCGGAGTGGGGACGTATCGTCCACTGGCAGGGTGTGCTCGTCGTGAGTCTCACTCTGGTTCTGGCGGGACTGGTCGCAACGGCGTGCGGAGCCACGCCGGGCGGCGCCGGTGTGGCGATGATCGCTATCGGCCTCGCGTGGCCCGTCTGGCACGTCGCTCGCGCCGGCGGACCCGAACCCTGGCTCGGCTTCTTCGTCGTCACGGCTTTGGCGGCCGATGTCTTCCGGGCTCGCTTCCCACGCCGGGCGGCGGCGGTCCAGTTCGCTTCGAACCTGTTTCTGCCCTGGACCCACCCCACGGGAGTGCTGCTGTCGGCCGGCAACGTCGTCGCGTCGGTCCTATCGACGCGCGGGCGGGCGATACAACGACTTCGCTCGGCGGGCCCGGGCCTGGCCGGCGCGCTGGTCGGCTGCCTCGGCGTCGTCCTGCTCTGGAATCATCTCTACCACGGCAACTGGCTGGCGGGTGGCTACGGACTCTATCCGGCGCAGAACAGCCTGGCTGCTGTCTCGCTCGCGAACGGGTTTTGGCACCACGCCCGGGTTGTCCTCCCGCAACTCGCGGTCGTGGTCGTGGTGATCATCGTCGGGCGACCGCGGGGCGTACCGACGGCCGTCTGGGCGTATCCCGTCGTCGCGCTTTCGGTCCTTCTCGTCTTCTTCTCGGCATTCTCCCATCCGGAGCCCGAACGCCGGCTCGCGGCCGCGATCCCGGCGTGGGTTCCGGCCGTGGCGCTGGCGTGGTCGCGCTGGTCGGAGCGCTACCGCCGCCCCCCGCTCCTCGCCGCAACCTCTTTTGCACTCGGGCTTCATCACTTCATGGGATTCGTCGGCCGCTATCTCGAAGGCCCGGGAGGGCAACTCTATCCCGACGCATTCTGGGTGGGCTGGATCATCCGCGGAGCACCTGTCGCGCAGTGGTCCGCCCCGGTGCTCCTCGCCCTCGCTTCGATTAGCGTCGGGGCCGCCAGGTTGCAGCGACAGGCGCGCTCCGCCAGTCCTGATCTGACATAGCCAGACCCGATCCCGCGCCTGGCATTAGACTGGATCCCATTGAGGCGCGCCATCTTCGGAGCAGTGCTCTTGACCACCTCCTGCTCGGGTGGCGAGCCACCCGTTCACCCTTCGAGCGAGATGTTCGAGGTGCTCACCTCCGAGTTGCTGGACGAGGCCAACAAAGGGCGCGGGGTGCTCGACCCAAACGGGAGCTTCGTCATCCCGCGCGGCATTGGACGGGTCTGGGTGGACGTCGGGGCCCACGACCTCGAGACGACGAGGCACGCCCTGCTGCGCCTCGACGACGTCCTGCTGATCGCGATCGAGCCGCTCGCGGAGCACTGGCGGAAATGGCCCGAGCATCCGAACTTGATCGCCCTTCCGGTCGCCATCTCGGGCGAGCGCGGCTGGCTCGATTTCAACGTCGCCGCCAGCGACGCATCGAGCTCGTTGCTGAAGAGCGCCAGCGACAGCGGGTACGAAGAGCACCTGCGGACGGTGGAGGTGCGAAAGGTGCCGGTCGTGCGCCTCGACGACGTGCTGGAGCGGGTCCCGGCGCGGCTCGAGATCGAGTACGTCAAGACCGACGTCCAGGGCCTGGATCTCGAGGTTCTCCGCTCGGCCGGCGAGCAACTGCGGCGCGTGACCTTCGTGAGAGCCGAGGTGATCCGACACCGCCTCTACGAGGAGGAGGACAACCGCCGTCCGGCGACGGAGGCGGAGTTCCTCACTTACATGAGTGGGATGGGCTTTAACTTCTTGAGTGACTGGGACGTGGAGCCAGGACGTCGATGGCTCGACAAGCAATTCGTCAACGAGCGGGACGGCCGCTGGGACCGGGCGCGCCGTTGGGTACGGTCCCTGTTCTCGGTCGGCTCGACGGATCCGATCTAGTGGCCCGTAAGCGAGAAGTCGGAAGCGGTCAGGGCGTCGAGGCGCCCCGATCCGCAAGGCGAGAGGAGCGGAGAATACCGGGAGTATTCGACCGACGAGCAACGCAGCGGGCGGGGATGCATCGGCGGTCTGACGCTTTCGAATCCTCGTTTACAGGCCACTAGGAGTCTGCGCGGCAGTAGTTCAGCCCGGGTGTGTCATCGTGCCTTGTGACCCGAGGGATCATCTTGCCTGGGCTAAACGGCAGTAGTGGGCTCGCGGACGAGTGCTCGCGAGGGAGGACGGGCGGATCCAAGGCCGGGTGGTGGTCATACCCAGACCATCTTCTGATTGAGTCTCCTGAGGTTGAGCGCCAAGCAAACGAGATTCCACTCGGCGCTGGTTTTCTCAAGCCCTCGAAGGCTGAAGGATTGGAAACCAAGCACAGCCTTGATCCATCCGAATGGCGGTTCGCCGAGTTTGCGCCGCTTGTACCACTTGCGACCACGTTTCGTCTTGAGCTTCGCCTTCATGCGGAGCGTCGCTTCGAGCTTCGAATTCGACGTTGGTGGAGAGTCTTTCTTTTCTCTCCCCAGAGCCACGAAACCGTCGATTCCGGTACGTTCCAAGTGCAGTAGGTTCTTTTCGGAACGGTAGCCGGCATCGGCCAGGGCACGCTTTGTACCGCGCCCGGTTTCTTGGACACCAGTTTGACGATCTCGGGTTCGTTTGGCAGACGATCCCGAAAACGACGCACGAGGATGCCCCAGGATCGACGCGGCGGGGTGAGTCCATACCTGGGGTAGCCCCTCTTTGATGACCTCGAGGTTCACGCGGCCTTCCCCTGGCCGTGCTGGTCGCGGGCCTCGCGCGGGGTGAGGAATCCCAGCTTCTCGACGCGCCACTGCTGGTTGTAGCGCTTGACGAAGGCAGCCACGGCCTGGCGCACCTCCTCGAGGGTGTGGAAGACGCGGCCATGAATGATCTGTTCCTTGAGAGTCCGGATGAAACGCTCGGCCACTCCGTTGGTCTGCGGCTGTTCGACGAAGGCGAAGCTGGGCGTGATGCCCCAGAAACGCAGCTGGTTGAGGAAGTGGTCCGAGAGGTACTGCGTCCCGTGGTCCATGCGCAGCTCGAGGCCACGAGCCACACCCGCCTCGACCGAGCCGAAGAGCTGCGTCAGCCCCATGGCGATGGGCTGGAGGGCCTCGTAGCGCGTCCCCTTCTTGCACACGTGGTAGCCGACGCACTCGCTGTTGAAGTGCTCGACGCCGACGAAGATCCAGCCCCAGCCGTCCTTTGCCGTGAGAACTCTCGCCCCGTCCGTCCCCCACATCAGGTTGGGCGCATCGGTTGTGATCGTCCCCTCGTGGAGCAGCCCCTCGCCCTGGCGTACCCGACGCGGCGACAGCAGGTGGTGCTCACGCATGATCCGCAGCACCCGCTTGCGCGACACGCGCACCTGGCACAGCACCTTGAGCCGCGCCCAGACCTTGCGATGTCCTTCTCCTACGAACGGCGAGGCCGCCAGGTCCTCTCGGATCAGCCGCAACAGCTCCTCGTCAGACACCTTGGGCTTGGGACCACGTCGGCCAGCGCAGACCATCTCGGGAGCCGCCTCGCCGAGCTGGGAGTAGTAGCTCGAGCGGGCCAGCTTCCACACCCGGCACACCCGCTCCACCCCGTAGGCCCGGCCTGTCGCAGGGGAGATCGCCGCACTCATCGCCGCGACCTCCCGAAGGCCAAAGGGCGGGCCGCCCCGATCTTCTTCCGCAACAGCTCGTTCTCCATGCTGAGCTCGCCCACCCGCTTGACCGCCGCGTCCAGCTCCACCTTCAGCGGGTCGCCATTACGCTCCCGCAGCGACTCGTCGATCCCGGCCATGGCTTGATCACGCCAGCGCTGCAGCCGGTGCATCTCCACGGACAGCTCACGAGACAGCGCTTCGAGTGACTCCCCGCGCAGCAGCCGCAGTGCGACCTCCCGCTTGCGCACCACGCTCCAACGCTGCCCGGGACCCAAGGCGCCCACCACCGCGCCGCCGGTGGGCGAAACTCCGGCCGCCCTCCGGGCTCCCTCCGTCTCGCCCACTCCCTTCTTCCTCTCAGACCTCTTGCGCCTGACCTGCTTCATCGATCGAGTCTCCTTGAACAAGATGACTTTCCCTAGTTTCGTGTCCAAGAAAACCGGGTCCGCTTTAGCCAGGGCACGCTTGGGCTTCTCACCGGTGTTGGCTTGAGCCGTTTTCAGCATCGGCTCGAGCTGACCGACATCCGCAGCGTTGTTGGTCAACCCGGTCGCAACGATCAGCTGCGATTTCTCGTCGACGGCGGCTTGGGCATTGAAGCACTGCTGGTAGCCACTCGAATCCTTCATGATGCGGCTTTCGGGATCGGTGAAGTTGTCCTGCTTCTTGTCCGGAGGTACGCCAAATCTCCTTTTGAACTTTGGCCCTCGCTTCGATTCCTTGTCATCCCCTGGCCGACGTCCGGCCTGCTGATCTTCTTCCTTCTGACGGGCCTCCAGACGTGCCTTCGCTGCTTGGATTTTCTTGAGCCGTGAATCTCGGCGCGCCAGCTCTTCTGGCAGTTCGTCGCCACGAAAATCAGGACCAAACTCGACGTCTTCCGCAGCATCTTCTTGTTTCGCAAGAGCGGTGATAGCCCGAATCTCTCGACGGAGCTGTTTCTCCGTTTTCTTCATACGCTCGTAGCTCATCGCCTTGTGCTTGCTGGCATTCGCCTTGACCTTCGTTCCATCCAGAATCAACGTCCCAAGCTTGACCAAACCCACTTCTTGAGCCAGACGCACGACTTGGACGAATACAGATCGAAACTGCGACAAATGGTCACAACGGAAATCACTGATCGTCCGGTGTGCCGGGAAATTGCCTCCGCTCAAATAACGGTATGCGACATCCTCTTCCAGCTTCTTCGCGATCCCACGAGACGAAAACGTCCCTGTCGCATAGCCGTAGATCAGAACCTTCAGCATCATTCGAGGATCGAATCGTCGGTTCCGACGTCCATCGCCCTCGTAGCGCTCGTAGAAAGCACGCACATCCATCGCCTCCACCGTATCCGAGATGAAAAACGAAAGATGACCCTCCGGAAGCCAGTCTCGTGGATTCGACGGAAACAAACTCGATCGGTCAGGACTGTACGGACGGAAACTCGTTCCCATAACTTCAAAAACGCTCATTCACCCGATTTCGTTCCTGCCGCGCAGACTCCTAGCGCCGCGCGGGGCCGCGGTCAGCGGTCCAGGCGGAACCGTTTGGGGATCTGAAGGTCCTTCCATGTCAGCTCGGTCGAGAACCCTTCCGCGGGAGTGCCGTCGGGCTTCATGATCAATCCAAGCTGCTCCGTCGTCAGCGAGTAGCGGCCTTTGAACGGGCGGTACAGAGCCGCCGGCGAGTTGTCCTCGATCTCGAAGCGGGCGAAATACTCTGCTTTGACGAACCACAGATTCACGCCGAAGCGGTTCGCGTAGACGAGCTCGTAGCCCTTCTTCTTGCCCAGCTCGTAAAGCGACTGGATGCTGGCGCCGTGGTAGATCCCGTCGAAGTAGTTCATCGGATGGAAGTCGACGACCATCCGCTGGGGCGGCGCGATCAGGCCATTGTATTCGATCTACACGACCTTCGGGCTGAAGTCGCGGATCGCACGCCACACGTACCAGTCGTTGCTGTCGATGTCGATCACGAGCAGGTCCAGGTCCTTCGGGACCCCCTGCTCCTCGAACAGCAGCTCGATGTTTCCGGGGTAGACCCAGGCGTGGAGGCACCTGACCGCAGGCAAGTCTTCGTAGACTTCGGAGCACAGATCGACGAGACGCGGGTTGCCCTCGATCATCAGAGCGCTCCACCCAGCGTTGACGATCAGGTTGCGGACGTTGCTGAGCGTGACGCCGTCGCCTCCGCCGAACTCGACGGCGTAGGTCGTCGTGGGCGGAATCAGCTCGAAGATGCGCTCGATGACGCCGTCCTCGCCGTGCTGCGAGAAGACCGTTCGCTCGTACTGCTCCATCTGCGCATTTCCGTCGGGCGCCGTAGGAGACGCCAGGGGCTCGATCACGCCGAACAGGCGATCGTCCCCCGGCGCCGGCGCGATCGGGGCGGGCTCCGAACGGTACTCCCGCAGACTATCGAGGGCGTGGGTTTGATTGAACCAGGCGTGGGTGGCTACGGCACCGAAGACGAGCAGAACTGCCACGACGCCGTACCGGGTCGGTATTGCTCTCTTCAAAACACCCCTCGGGGGTATCCATTTAACCGGTGTAAACTGAGCCGGTGGATCAGCCTCGTGCTGGCACGCACTATCCGCGGTCCGTGGGCGAGTTCCAGGCCTGGTTCCGGACCGATGCGGACTGCCTGGACTACCTGGAGTGGCTGCGGTGGCCCGCCAGCTTCGCCTGCTTGGACTGCGGCCATGATGGGGGCTGGCGGCTGGGCGACGGTCGCTTCATGTGCTCAGGGTGCGGCGGCCGTACGTCGGTGACAGCGGGCACGATCTTTGACCGGACGCGCACGCCGCTAACGGTTTGGTTCACCGCCTGCTGGCTGTTCGCCACCGGCAAGGACGGGATCTCGGCGCTGAGCCTGAAGCGGACGCTGGAGATCGGCTCCTACCAGACCGCGTGGGCGATGCTCCATCGGCTGAGGTCGGTGCTGGTGCGCCCGGGCCGGGACCGGCTGGCCGGGATGGTACAGGTAGATGAGACCTACATCGGCGGTGAGGAGGCGGGGCTGCGCGGCGGCCGGGCCAAAGGCAAGAAGGTTTTGACCGGGATCGCGGTGGAGGTCCGGGAGCCGAGAGGATTCGGACGGTGCCGGATGCTGCCGCTGACCGATGCGTCGGCCGCCTCGTTGCACGCCTTTGTAACGGCTCACGTCGAGCCGGGCGCGAGGGTCGTCACCGACGGCTGGCAGGGCTACCGCGGGCTGGAGAAGCTCGGCTACGTCCACGACCGGCGCAGCCAGCGGGCCGCCCGAACCCGCGGGGAGGATCCCGGTGAGCTACTGCCCGCAGTGCACCGGGTCGCCTCGCTAGCCAAGCGGTGGTTGCTGGGTACCCACCAGGGCTCGGTAAACGACGCGCACCTGGCCAGCTACCTGAATGAGTTCGCGTTCCGCTTCAACCGCCGCACCTCCCGCAGCCGCGGGATGGTGTTCTACCGAGTGCTCGAGCTCGCCGTCGCCCACGACCCGGTGCGCTACCAGGACCTCATCGCCACCCAGCGGCCCCGGGCAGTGCCGCCCTCGCAGCCGCAGGCGCGCGGGCACCCGCCGAGCCTGGAGCGCTCTCCAGCGAACCGCCCGTGGAGAACTGCCAACCTGGACTCCTCCGGTTAAATGGAGACCCCAACACCCCTTTCCACCTCCGCTCTATCAGCCGTCGTTCATGTTGGCGCGGACCTGGAGAAGAAGGAAAGCCAGGTAATCTACCTACGGTCAAGGACTGCCCGCGCGACTCGAGTCCCCTGGCAGGTAGTAACGACCCGTGAGGTCGACGTCGTACGCGAGCCGCAACGTCGGGTTCGACCCCTGGATCAGCACCTGGTGAAAGCTCAGTCGCTTGCCGGGGGTCGGAATCTCGTAGCTGTACGGCACCGCGTCGAGCACCTCCTTCGTGGGTGACAGGCTCCCCCCCCGCCATTCGAAATTGAACATCGGCGGCTCGTAGAGGGCAACGAAGGCCTCGTGAACCGGCCATGACACTCCCGGCAGCGCGTAGTCCAACTCGCCCGAAAGCGAGTAGCGGCCTGGCCGCTGCGTCAGGACGGCTTCGAGCGTGCCCTCGGCGAGTCCCGTTCGAGGGGGCCGCACTTCGACCGCGACGACACCCTCGGCGATCTCGACGGGAATCGACACGCCGTTCGCGTACAACCGTGGATCTGCAACCGACCTGCGCGCTCTCCGAGAGTGACGGTGACGGGTGCTTCACCACCGTGACGCTGGGCGTTGTCCACCAGATTGGTCACGACGATAACGAGCCACTCCTCGGGAATGCGGACACATTCCGGGGGATCTTCGACCACCAGCACGACGCCGTCACCCCTGCTCTCGACCAGGTCGCGGCACAGCGGCACCACCTCGATGGCGGCGGCTTGCTCGTCCGCGGCGCTCTCGACGCGCGCCAGCGTGAGCAGTCGGCTCACGAGTCGCTCCATTCGCGCCGCGTCGAGCTCGATGTCGCCGACGAAGGGGGCTCGCTGCTCCGGCTCCATCTGTTGCCAGTCGTCCCTCAGCAGCTCCGCCGCGCCGCGCACCGCCGCGATGGGTGTCTTCAGCTCGTGACTGACCGTCGTGGCAAAGTCGGACACGTAGCGAGCCCGCGCGTCCAGCTTGCGAGTCATCGTGTCCAGCGCCTCGCTCAGCACCTGGATCTCCTTCGGTGTCCAGCCCCCACTGGCCAGGGAAACCGGTGACTCACCCTGTGCGATCGCTCGAGCGCGTTCGGTGATCGCCCGCATCGGGCCGGAGATGGCCCGCGCGAACAACAGGCTCACGCCGAGCATCGCGAGGAGTACCACCGCACCGGCAAGGACCAGGCCGCGGCGGATCTGCCAGAGCGACGAGAGTGCGTCGAGCCCGGTTCGGGACACGGTGACGACGCCGATCACCCGCTCGTTCGAGAAGATCGGCAGCGCGACGAAAACGCGCACCTGGCCCCTCCGGCTGATCGCGCCGAGCGCCGGTCGCGGCTCCACCGGAGCTCGATAGCGGGCTTGCGAGGCGTAGCGCCCCGCGAGTGCTCGCCCCACCTCCGGCAGCGAGCCGAGGCAGCGCCCGGCCTGACCGCCGGTGGTGGCGACGACGCACCCATCCCCATCGAGGACCCGCACACCGCTCAGGTTGAACGTCTGCGCGCGCAGGAGCAGCGCCTCGATCCGCTCCCCCGCCCGTCGCTCCGGAGTGTCGGCGGCCGGGGAGACGGGCAGATCCTCGAGCGAGTCGGGCTGCCCGATCCTCGAATCGATGTCGATCTGCGGATCGATCGGGACGTACCTGTCGTCCACTCGGCCCGGGGGTCGGTGCTGATCGGCCTCCACGCCGTGCTCGAGACGCCACTCGCGGCGAAAGATCTCGCCGATCACGACTGCTTGAGCGATCAGCTGACGTTCTGTCTGCCGCAGCAGGTAGACGTCGTACACGCGCCACATGGCGAGACCGAGCAGGGGCAGCGCCAGGACGAAGCTGTTCACCCCGATCAGCAACAGGGCGACGCTCGGGCCGCGGCGATGCTTCATTCTCGAATGCGGAAGCCGACTCCGTAGACCGTCTCCAGCAGGCCGGCCTCCTCCCCCAGCTTGCGGCGGATGCGACGCACGTGACTGTCGACGGTACGGTCCGTGATGTAGTGCCCCGCTCCGTAGGCGTGCTCCACGAGCAGAGAGCGTGGAAACACGCGCCCCGGGGCGTCGAGGAGCACACGCAACAGCGCGAACTCCGTCACCGTCAGAGTGACAGGGCGACCGTCGACGCTGCTCGTGTGGCGTGCCTCATCGAGACGGATCGAACCATGACTCAGCGTTCTCCCCTCCGTGTCCGGAGGCGCGGCGACCCGGCGCAGGATTGCCGCCACCCGGGCGACGAGCTCCCGCGGGCTGAACGGCTTCGTTAGGTAATCGTCGGCGCCCAACTCCAACCCCAGCACGCGGTCGAGCTCGTCGTCGCGGCTCGAGACGAAGATGATCGGGAGGCGGCTCGTTTCGCGAATCGTGCGGCACAGGTGCAGCCCATCGTCCTCGGGCATCAGGATGTCGAGCACGGCCATGTCGAAGGGCTGCGAGCGAAACAGCCGAAGCGCCGCAGCGCCATCGCCCGCCTCGACGATCTCATGCCCTGCTTGCTCCAACGCGAAGCGCATCACATCACGAATGTGACTGTCGTCGTCGACGACCAGCAAGCGTGCCACTTTTTTCTACCTGGATACGATTCTGGCAGACCTCCATGATCGCAGCCGTAGTTGCACGACAATTGCACAACTCCCATACCCCGGATCGCGGACCCCGGCCCCAGCCTCAGCCGAGCCCAGGGCGTTCGTCACGGCACGAGTCGGGTATGCTGCGCCGGCTCCTGACGTCCAGGACACGTCACTCGAGCGGCCACCGGGACCGAGCCCATTCCGGTCACTCGGCGCCCGCTCCGAAGTACACGGCCACGCGCCGGGGGGGGAACCATGCTCCAGGACATTCTGAGTCGCAGCTACTACGGCAACACGGCCTCGGCCTGGCTGACGGCGCTCGCCATCATGGTCGGCGCCCTCCTGCTGGGCAAGCTCGGCTACTGGATCTTCGGCAACGTCGTCAAGAAGCTGACTGTCAAGACCAAGACCAAGCTCGACGACCTGATCATCGACATGATCGAAGAGCCGATCGTGCTCGTCATCTCGATCGGCGGCATCTGGTACGGCTTCAACACCCTCGAGGTGCCCGCGCGCGCAGCGACATGGATGGGTAACGCGCTGCACTTCGTCATCATCCTGACGATCGCCTGGCTCGTCAGCCGCCTGCTCGATGCCCTGTACCGCGAGTATCTGGTACCGATCGCCTCCCGCACCGAGACCGATCTCGACGACCAGCTCCTGCCCATCCTGCGCAAGGGAACCAAGATCGCCGTCTGGTGCGTCGGCCTGATCGTGGCGCTGAACAACGCCGGCTACGACGTCGGGGCGCTCATCGCCGGACTGGGGATCGGCGGTCTGGCTCTCGCGATGGCCGCCAAGGACACCGTCTCCAACATCTTCGGGGGCTTTACGATCTTCTCCGATCGCCCCTTCAATCTGAACGACCGCGTCAAGGTCGCCGGCTACGACGGCTTCATCCGCGAGATCGGCGTCCGCAGCACGCGCCTCCAGACGCTCGAGGGCCGCATCGTCACGATTCCCAACTCCACGTTCTCGGACTCACCAGTGGAGAACGTGAGCCTCGAGCCGACCAGGAAGGTCGCCGTGAACCTGGGCCTCACCTACGACACGACACCCGAGAAGATGAAGCGCGCCATCGCGTGTCTCCTGGAGATCGCGGCCCAGGAGCAGACGGTCGACGACAACGCGCTGGTGTCGTTCACCGAGTTCGGCGACTCGGCGATGAACATTCTCTTCATCTACTACATCAAGCCGGACGCCGACATCCTCGGGACCCAGACTGCAATCAACATGGCGATCCTCGAGAGCTTCAACCGGGAGAGCCTCGAGTTCGCATTCCCGACGCAAACCCTGTACACGAAGCCAGCCTAGCCGCCCGTAACAGGGAGGTCGATGCCGGCGAGACCGCCGAGGCACGCGGATGGCAAGGAGCCGAAGAGGGAGAATACCGGGAGTATTTAACCAATGAGCGACGCAGCCAGGCGGGATGCATCGGCGGTCGCAGCGGTATCGAATCCCCTGTTACAGGCCACTAGCTGCCGGGTTTCTCTAGCGGCGGGGTCGGCGCGATCGCCTCGAAGCTCTCGCGGCCACGCGGACGTCGTCGGACTGGGCCAGGCGATCCGGGCTGGAGGCATCGAGAAACTGCAGGTTCAGGCGCCGAATGCGATCCTCTCTCGTGAAGGCGTGGCGGATCGAGGCTCGCGCCTTGAAATCGCCGCCGATCTCCTCGAAAAGCACGGTATCGCCCGCGCCCAGCTCGGCCATCGCGGTCAGCACCCGGGCACCGCCGTGGCTAATGTTCTCCGCGATCGTGCGCTCTTCTCGAGTGACGCCATCGCCAGGCCCGAGACACTTGAGCCAGACGTCGAGTGGAGTCTCTATGCGAGTCGACGTCCGCCTCTCCGGCTCGGGGTTCTCGAGCTGCACGCGATCGCCAGGCGCTGGTGCGGCCGGCGCGACACGGGGCGGAGGAGCGGGGGGCTTCACGGCTCGCATCTTGCGGGTCACCTCACGCGCGCCGTCGGTCTGAACCAATCGATCCGGCGCGTGGACGCCCTCGACGCGCAGGCCGAGCCGCGGGATGCGATCGCCACCCGTGTGAGCGTTACGCGCCGTCGCCCGAAGCTTGAGGTCCCCGCCCAGCTCCTCGATCTCGAAGAGCTCGCCCACCTCGACCTGGCTCATCGACGTCATGACCCGTGCGCCGCGGCGGCTGATGTTGTCGACGATCGTGCGCTCCTCTTGAAGCACCTCACCCGAATCGTCGATGCGTCTGAGAACGATGTCGATCGGCGTTTCGAGCCGGGGCTCCGCGCGACGTTCCGTCGGCGCGAGCGGCCGCGATGCGTCGGGCGCCTCTCGGGATCGTGTCTCCCGTTGCGGGCGTCCGGCGGACTCCGCGGCCGGCTGTGCCCCGGGGCGTGAGACCGACTCGTTCGAGAGATCCACCGCGACGCGCGCTTGCCTCAGTGCTTCCGCCACGCCTCCGGCGGTCTCGAAACGGGCGCCCGGGTCCTTGTCCAGCGCCCTCTTCAGGATCAGGATCAGGCTCTCCGGAAGCTTCGCGGCGAGCGGCCCCTCGACGACGAATGGCTCCTGGATGTGCTTGAACAGGGTCGCCATCGGCGTGTCTCCCTGAAACGGCACGGTGCCCGTGAACAGCTCGAAGATCACGACTCCGAGCGAGTACACGTCGCTCGAGAACCCGAGCTTCTCGCTCCGGCACTGTTCCGGGCTCATGTACTCCGGCGTGCCCAGAATCATCCCGGTCCCCGTGAGACCCCCTCCGCCCAGCGGCTGCGTGTCCTTCGCGATCCCGAAGTCCATCAGCCGCACCAACCCATCGGGGTCCCGCATGATGTTCGCCGCCTTGAGGTCACGATGAATGATGCCCGCCTCGTGAATGGCCTCGAGTCCGTCTGCCACCTGGATCGCGATGTCGAAAGCCTCAGCCGCCGGCAGGCCCGCCGGATGTTCGCTCTGCAGCTGCTCGAGATCGCGTCCTTCGAGCAGTGCCATCGAGATGTAGCTGAGGCCGGCATCCTCTCCTTAGTCGTGGATGAGACAGACGTTGGGATGCGAGACCCGGCGCGCCAGCTTGATCTCGGAGCGGAAACGGCTCGACATCTCCCCAGGTCCCGTGACGCCGCGCCTCAGCACCTTGATGGCGACCTCCTCCTCGAGGACGCGGTCGAGGGCTTTGTAGACGATCCCCATGCCGCCCTTGCCGAGGATCTCGAGGACCTCGTAGCGGGTACCGACCAACGAGCCTCGAGTGAGCACGGCGATCGGCTTGCCGCAGGTGAAACAGACCTCAGCCGTCTCGTCGTTCGCGGCGGTGACAGGCGGGGCAGTTCATGTGGTCTCGGCGTCACTTCCGCGAGTCAGGCACCAATGGTAGCGGCTCCATCGCTCGTGCCTCGCTGAGGTAGAGCTGATGAGCGAAGTGGGCAGCACGGCCGCCGAACAGAGGCGCCGCGCTCCGAAGCCCTTAGCAGGTTAACCCAAGCGCGGCAGACGCCGCGATCCCATCGCGCATTCCGAGCGCATCGAGCAGGCCAAGCGCGATTGGAAGGAAGGCCGCTTCGCCGGGGTCGCCGGGGAAGAGGACGAGTTCGTTCCGCTGCCCGAGTAGCGGCTGCCAGGGCTATAGTCCCGGGTACTTCGCTCCATGCGCAACCCCCTCATCCTCGTTCTTTCGCTGTTGACCAGCGCGCCAGGGTTCGGTCAGGAACCCGCTGAAGAGCCGGACGCGATCACAGCCGACCCGTCGGCCACCGCTGAACCCGAACCCGGGGAGAACGAGCCCAAAGAAGACGCGATCAACCTGCTGGGGACCCGCTTCTCGATCGTGGCTGGCGTCGGCGTGCTCTGGCCGGTCAGCGAGCCGACCCGCGAAGACTTCGGCTCCCAGCACTTCAGCCCCTCCGTCGCCGTCTGGGCCTTCCGCTCCACCCAGGGAGTGCACTTCTCGTTCGACCTGAACTGGCGCTCGTTCGGCAAGGACGACGGCGACGCGAACATCTGGAGCGCCTACGCGGGCGCCGTCTGGCTCGGGCGGCGCCGCACCCGCGACGTCATTCCATACTTCTCTTTGCGCGCCGGTCCCTACCTGTTCGACGTGCCCGATCGCTCGGCCCGTCTGGGCTTCGGGGGCACCGTCGACACGGGCGTCGTGTTGTGGAGACGACTCATCGTCTCCGGTCGCTACGACATCCAGTCCCGCCAGGCCGGGTACAACCTCTCGACACTCGGCGCTCGCATCGCAATTCGACTGTTCTGAGCGGAGGAGGCGATCCCCCCACGGAACTATGCTCTGCGCGGGTCAAGCGTGGGCCGGGGGCCGCTGAAGCCGCATCTTGGACCCGGTGATCTCGTGACCCGGACCGGAGTTACCATTCCGGATCGTGGCGGAACCATCCGAACCGAGGAACCGCACGCCCACCGCGCTCGAAGGCGCGCGGCCCCAGCTCGATAAGAGGCGTGTCGGACACCGCAGAGGAGCGGGAGCTGCTCCAGCAGAGGCTCGTCCTGCTCGGTCAGCTGACCGCCGCTATCTGCCTGTTCTTCTACGTCTTCGCCCAGCTCGCTATCTATGCGGGGTTCGAGCTGCCTTGGTCAGTGACCGCCCACACGGTGATAGCGCTCGAGATCTCGGTGGGACTCGGGGCTTGGCTCTACTGCCGCGGCCCGAACCGGGAACTCGAAACGCTCCGACGCCTGGACCTCGTGCTCTCTTTTGCCCTGCTGCAGGCAGCCTGGGTCATCCCGAGCCTCGTGATGCCAGAGCCGGGCCTGCGCGCCAGCGTGATGCTCTCGGGCTTCAACCTTGCGGTCTACATCCGGTCGTTCTTCGTCCCCAGCAGCGCCACCCGGATGGCGCTGCTGGGCACTGCGGCGTCGCTCCCTCTGATCGTTTACGCGTTCACGACGATTCCGCTTCGCTACGCGTTCTGGACGATCCCATGGTGCCTGGCCGGCGTGAGCGTCGCGGCGCTCGGAGCGTGGGTCATTTACGGGCTCCGCCGCGAAGCCCGCGAGGCGAGGCGCCTGGGCCAGTACACCCTCGAGCAGCGGCTGGGCGAAGGCGGCATGGGCGTCGTGTACCGGGCCAGCCACGCGATGCTGCGCCGACCCACTGCGGTGAAGTTGCTGCGGGCGGAGAAAGCCGGTGAGCAGGCGCTGCTTCGCTTCGAGCGCGAGGTTCAGCGGACCGCGGAGCTGAGCCATCCGAACACCGTGTCGATCTACGATTTCGGCCGCACCCCCGAAGGCGTCTTCTACTACGCGATGGAGTACCTCGACGGCATCGATCTTCAGAACCTGGTGGATGGAGATGGCGCCCAGCTCCCGGAACGGGTGATCCACATCCTGCGCCAGGTGCTCGGCGCCCTCGGGGAAGCCCACGGCGTCGGTCTGATCCACCGCGACATCAAGCCGGGCAACATCATCCTGTGTGAGCGCGGCGGGGTGCCGGACGTCGCCAAGGTCGTCGACTTCGGCCTGGTCAAGGACGTCGATACAGCGGACGGCCTGAGTCGCGAAGGCGCCCTCGTCGAAACGCCCCTCTACATGGCTCTCGAGTCGATCCGTTCGGGTGCCGCGGAACCCCGCTCGGACATCTACGCCGTCGGCGCGGTCGCCTACTACCTCCTGACGGGCGTCCACGTCTTCACCGGGCGGACCGTCATCGAGATCTGCGGTCACCACCTTCACACCCAACCCGTCTCGCCTTCGGAGCGGATCGGACATGCTCTGCCGCCCGATCTCGATGCCTGGGTGGTGCGCTGCCTGGAGAAGTCGCCGGACAACCGGCCCGCCAGCGCGGCGGAGGCCGCGCGGGAGCTCACCGCCGCACACGAAACGTCGTGGGATTCGGAGAGAGCGCACGAGTGGTGGCAACGTTACGGTGCCGAGCTCGAGAGAACGCCGAAGCCCGACGGTGACGTTTCCGCCGCAGGCACGGGAACCATGCCTGTGGAGGTCACGGGTCGCCTTTCCGACCCACCGCGATGAGCGTCGTCGACCAGCCCTCGTTTGCGTCGGGCTATCCGGAGGGCGGATAGTCGCGTCGGCGGACCGGTTCCGTGGGGCATGCCAACCAGTCCAATCGCAGCGTTCGCCAACGACGTGGTCCAGATCTTCATCGACACTCCGCGTACTTCCCGGAGGTCGACCTCACGCTGAACTAGAACTGCTTCGGTCCACGCTTCTGACGACCCGGAACCCGTAGTCCGTGTAGTGGAACTCCGGAGGCAGGCTGCTGCGGGCTGCTGGAGGCGACCAGCACACCCGGTGGCGCCACGAGCCGCCGCGGCTTGCACGCCGCGAGCCCTCATCGGGACCCGTTGGTCGGCTCGCCGGCGAGACTGCGTAGTAGCTCGCATCGTACCAGTCTGCACACCACTCGTGGACGATCGTCCCGGCGTCGAGTAGTCCGAACCCGTTGGGCCGTCCCCGTCCCACGGGCCACGGCCCCGCGAGAGGTCCGGTGGGCACTTCGTCTTCGGGAAGTGAATCACCCCATGGGGTCGGCGCACTCGGGAGCCCGCCCCGGGCGGCGCATTCCCATTCGGCCTCGGTGGGTAATCGCCACTCTGCCCGGGTGACCTCGGACAGCCAGGCGCAGTAGGCGTTCGCCTCGAACCAGCTGACGCCGACGACCGGCCGATCGTCCGGCGAGAAGGCTGCGTCTCTCCAGACCGGAGGCTCGGCGACTCGCCCCGCCGCGACGCAGCCTGCGTACTCCGCGTTCGTGATGGGCGTCCGACCCAGCCAGAACGAATCGAGCTGCACCCGATGGACCGGCGACTCGTCGGGTCGTCCGTGCTCCGACCCCATGTCGAAGCACCCGCCGGCTACCAACACGACGTCCGGCATGTGCATCCGCCGCGATTCTCGCGCTACTGGGCCTGCTACGTCAGGACCAGCTGCCGTGGAGGAGACACGGGCGACGTCTTCCAACGCCTTGAGAGCAGCGGCTCGCCCGATGACCTGTACATTTTGCTCATGAGCCGCGCGGTTCGGGTGCTGAGCTGTCAGGCATGAATATTTCGAAGTTCTGCACCGGGAGAAAATCGAAACTGTGAGCGGGCAGGTAGTGCGCCCTCCGCAGTTCCTCACGCAGCGTCGTTCGAGCCGTCCAGTGGCCGGGAGGCGTCAAGAGCCTGAACGCCAACGCCTCCCCCATCTCGACGATCGCCAGCCGGCCGCCCGCGCGCAAGTCGGTCCGGAGGCGGTCGAAGTAGGTCACCTGGTCATCGATGTGGTGATACACGTTGCAGACGAACGCGAGGTCGATCGACCCGTCGGGCAGCGACGGATCGCCGGTCTCAGCAAGGACGACCTCGATGTTGCGATAGCCCCGATTCTCGACCGCCTTCTCGAGCTTTGCGATCGTGTTCCGATCCACGTCGATCGCGAACACCTTGCCATCGGGGCCCACAGCGTCGGCCAGGAAGAAAGTAAAGTAGCCGTCCCCGGCCCCGATGTCGGCGACTCGGGCGCCGGGCTCGAGCCGGAGGTTCGCCACGACCCGATCCGGAAGCCGCCAGCTGGCTCGAGAGAAGAGCTGGCCGTAGTCGAGCTTGAGGAGTACGGGGCCAAAGCCCACTGCAGCCGGAAGCAGCAGCAGAGCGCTGCCCACGAGCAGCGGCCGAGCGAGCCGTCTTGGCATGACAATTCCCCACAGCCGAAGCTTGCGGCCGGCTGACCAGCCCCCGTCCCTGAAGGTTCATACGAGTGGCGGTCGCGTCGAGTTCGAAACCAGGGGATCCGCGGCCTCTCGGCCTGGCGGCCTGAACAGGCTCACGTCAGCTTCGCCGCAGGGGCTCGACCTCGATGTCGATCAGCGAGCAGCTCTTCGCGAAACCCATCCCCCGCTTGATCGTCGGAAAGACACGGGCGGTGGCGATCCCGAGACAGAGCTCGGTGAGCACGGTGCTGCCGAGGCGGCTCTCGATCTGGCGGCGCGGCGCGTCCTCCGAACCGTCGTTCGCCAGCACTCCCTCGGCGAAGCGGACCGCGAGCGAGACGTCGCTCGGCAACTCGTCGTGATCGCGCTTCAGTAAGGCTCGGATCATCTGGGGCTCGACCCCCTCGTCGAGCGCAGCGTTTACGGCGATCTGTACGCACGGCCCGCAGTCCTCGTGCTGAGTCGCCACGACCTTCACCGCGTGCGCCACGGCCTTGTCGGCCTTGCGCCGGTGGCCCGCCACGGGCAGAAAACCAAGGAACTTCAAGAAGCCCGAGAACGAGGTCTCCCCCATGCGGCCGATGTAGTCTGCCGGGACTCGGAGCTTCCGTTCAGCGCCCCGCTGAACCAGCCGGACGAATGCGTTCATCTCGACACCCCGACTCGGCCACCCGCGGCCATCCTACGAGCCTACGCCAGTGCCCGGGGGAATGAACGACGACGCCGGCTCCGAATGAAGACCCGACGCTGAGCGACCGGGATTCTTCTCCAAAAAGGTGCGCACCAGATCGAAGCCGATCGTGTAGCCGGCCCAGCGGGGAGCCTGTCCCGCGCCGAAGAACCAGACGTCGTGGTTGTAGCTCAAGTTGAACCACTCCTCGCGAGATCGCTCCAACCAGATCGCGAGCTGCTCGTCAGTCAGAGCCGTCGACCAGATCGGGGGTGCGACGCCCGCCACCTCCACGGAGAAGTGATCCGCAAGCCCTTCGAGGATCATGGCCTCGAAGAGATTGGAGCTGAACCCGGCGGTTCGGTGGCGCATGACGTGGTGCATCTCGTGTGCGAGCAGCGGAAACAGCTCGCTCTCGAGCGAGGCCTCCAGGAAACGCGAGGCTGGATCGATTGCCAGCTCGATCTCGTTGGTGCCCAGGGCCCGGCCCCGATCCCGATCTCCGGAATGACGATCGCGCCGTCGGCCACGGCCCGAATCCGTACGGCGAGGGGCTGGAGCACGCGGCAGCGAGGCTGAGCAATGCGAATGCCAGGCTCATACGTCGTTTCATGTTGAGACCACTCTCCCGCGTTCGGCTGACGATGGGGTGGCGGACTACTGCGTCAACGTGAAAACGACGGCACGATCCCGGCGCGCCGCACTCAAGAACAGCTCGCGCACGTTCTCGAACCACTCGGAAGTGTAATCGCGATCCTCTGCGCCGTATGCCCGCGAGTAGCTCTCGGGCACGACGGCGTCGTAGCGCCCGCGAAGCCATTCCGAATCGAGCGGCTCGAGCGCTTCTGCCACGTCTTTCACCTCGTCGGGCATCACGAGCGTTGGGGGTCTCCATTTAACCGGAGGAGTCCAGGTTGGCAGTTCTCCACGGGCGGTTCGCTGGAGAGCGCTCCAGGCTCGGCGGGTGCCCGCGCGCCTGCGGCTGCGAGGGCGGCACTGCCCGGGGCCGCTGGGTGGCGATGAGGTCCTGGTAGCGCACCGGGTCGTGGGCGACGGCGAGCTCGAGCACTCGGTAGAACACCATCCCGCGGCTGCGGGAGGTGCGGCGGTTGAAGCGGAACGCGAACTCATTCAGGTAGCTGGCCAGGTGCGCGTCGTTCACCGAGCCCTGGTGGGTACCCAGCAACCACCGCTTGGCTAGCGAGGCGACCCGGTGCACTGCGGGCAGTAGCTCACCGGGATCCTCCCCGCGGGTTCGGGCGGCCCGCTGGCTGCGCCGGTCGTGGACGTAGCCGAGCTTCTCCAGCCCGCGGTAGCCCTGCCAGCCGTCGGTGACGACCCTCGCGCCCGGCTCGACGTGAGCCGTTACAAAGGCGTGCAACGAGGCGGCCGACGCATCGGTCAGCGGCAGCATCCGGCACCGTCCGAATCCTCTCGGCTCCCGGACCTCCACCGCGATCCCGGTCAAAACCTTCTTGCCTTTGGCCCGGCCGCCGCGCAGCCCCGCCTCCTCACCGCCGATGTAGGTCTCATCTACCTGTACCATCCCGGCCAGCCGGTCCCGGCCCGGGCGCACCAGCACCGACCTCAGCCGATGGAGCATCGCCCACGCGGTCTGGTAGGAGCCGATCTCCAGCGTCCGCTTCAGGCTCAGCGCCGAGATCCCGTCCTTGCCGGTGGCGAACAGCCAGCAGGCGGTGAACCAAACCGTTAGCGGCGTGCGCGTCCGGTCAAAGATCGTGCCCGCTGTCACCGACGTACGGCCGCCGCACCCTGAGCACATGAAGCGACCGTCGCCCAGCCGCCAGCCCCCATCATGGCCGCAGTCCAAGCAGGCGAAGCTGGCGGGCCACCGCAGCCACTCCAGGCAGTCCGCATCGGTCCGGAACCAGGCCTGGAACTCGCCCACGGACCGCGGATAGTGCGTGCCAGCACGAGGCTGATCCACCGGCTCAGTTTACACCGGTTAAATGGATACTCCCGCCCACGGTAATCTTGCGGCATGGTGATTGCACAGTCGAAGATCACGGCTCAAGGGCAGATTTCCGTTCCGGCTGAGATCCGGCGACGACTCGGTGTTGGCCCAGGTTCGGTCCTCGAATGGGACGAGGAAGGGGAGAGGATCGTCGTTCGGCGAGTTGGGCGGTACACGTCCGAGGATGTCCATGAGGCAATCTTCCCGAACCCACCAAAGCCTCGCACGCTTGAGGAGTTGCAGGAAGGCGGGCGGGAGTATGTAAGGCGGCGCCGTGCGCGCCGTTGACACCAACGTCCTTGTCCGGTTGCTGACGCGAGACGACCCCAAGCAAGTCAAGGTGGCCGAGTCCTTCGTGTCGGCAGGTGCGTGGGTATCTCACCGTGTCCTGGCGGAGGCGATGTGGGTGCTGTCGACGGTATACAGCCTGGGACCCTCGGAGATTGCTACGGCAATAGATATGCTCCTGAGTCATAAGACCCTGTCCCTTCAGGACTCGGAAGTCGTTGAATCGGCCTTGTCGCGCTTTCGCGAAAAACCAGGCGTCGGGTTCTCAGATTGCCTGGTTCTCGAGATTGCCCGAAAGGCCGGGCACCTGCCGTTGGGCACTTTCGACAAGAACCTCGGAAAGCTCGACGATGCACATCGACTCTAGGTTGAGGGCGGCTGAACTCGAGTGTTCGGCGACAACTGAGAGTAAGACGATGAACCACATCTACGTGCATGGCTACGATCGACACGAGAGCGTGCGCCTAAAGGATCAGGCGGACACACTAGTGGATCTCCTCCACTCGGACACCTCGTACGAAGACGGCAGCTCTGTCCTCGATGCTGGCTGTGGCATCGGTGCTCAAACGATAACCCTCGGCCGCAACAGCCCAGGCGCACGCATCACGTCAGTCGACATCTCCGCGGACTCCGTAGCAGAAGCCAAGGCCAAGGCGGACGCCGCCGGCCTCACCAACGTGCAGTTCCAGCAGGCGGACATCTTCGCCTTGCCTTTCGACTCGAGATCATTCGACCATGTCTTCGTCTGTTTCGTCCTGGAGCACCTCTCGCGTCCTCTCGAGGCTCTGGCCACCCTGAGAGAACTGCTCAGGCCAGGGGGGACGATCACCGTCATCGAAGGCGACCACGGATCGGCCTTCTTCCACCCCGATAGCGATGCCGCCCGCATGTCTATCCGCTGCCAGATCGAATTGCAGCGGGTGGCGGGTGGCAACGCTCTGATCGGGCGTCAGCTCTATCCGTTGCTTCGGCAGGCCGGTTTCGACGCGGTCCGCACTTCTCCTCGAATGGCCTATGTTGATTCGAGTAGGCCGGACCTCGTCGAGGGCTTCACCAAGAGGACGTTCACTGCGATGATCGAGGGAGTTCGCGAACCTGCAATCAAGGCCGGGATGGCCGCGCCGGCGCACTTCGATGAAGGAATCCGGGCTCTTTACCGCACGGCTGAGCCAGACGGTGTCTTCTGCTACACGTTTTTCAAGGCGCTAGCTGAGAAGAGGGCTGCCCAACCGGCGGTTGCAGCCGACGAAGCCAGTCCTCGACCCGAGCTTCGCAGCTGAACCTTCGTGTTCGACAGACATTTTTCGTAGGCGGCGTTTTCGCCACGGAGCGCGAGGCAGTTCGGCCTCCGGTGAGATCCCTACCTCACGGATGCGCGGCCCTGCTCAGGCGTACGGCCGCCTCTCTTTCGTCGCTTTCGCACGTTCCCTCGAGGCGGCGTGCCTTTCTGGTTTCGCGCACATCGTCCTGCGTCGCCGGTAGCTCTCTTGTCGAGTGATGCTCGAAGCGGTGCAGGCCAACCCGAAGTCATTGCTCCACCGCCCTTCGTTCTGCCTTCCTACAGCGATCCCGTTTCCATCAGGAAAGGACCGTGCTTCTCCGGACGCAACCGGCCATGTGTGCGAGACCCGAAACCGAGGCTCGTGGCCTAGGATGTCCGTTCATGGCCCACGATGCCCGTTCATGATCTAAAGCGTTGGTTCATGACATACCTTTCTCTCTCCGTCCAGAGCTGAGTCATTTCACTCTCGTTCGGAGGCGTGTGGGATACTGCCTGCTGGAGAAGCACTCGAGTCTGCAAGTGCAGCTGTCGAACGAGGGGATGCAGCAGACGAGGGCCGCGCTCACCACGGTCACCGCGGCCCTCGCGGCCGATCCCCGGTCCTACGGACGCACGGGAGCAGGAGGGGCGCATGCGCACGCGACGATTGGCGGCACTGATCTTCGGAGTCATCGGCCTTGCTGGGGTTGCCCAGCCGATCTCGGCGGGTACCGATCTCGACGACATCCGGCTCGCCGTTTTCCGACAACAGGTGGCTTTCTGGCTTGATGGGCATGCTCGAGAGAGCAAGGTGGTGGTCTGCTTGTCGGTTGAGGAGGGCGGTGCTCGGGCCCTTCAAGGCAGGGGGACGCCGTAGAACAGGCGGATGCAGCTGACGAGCCGCGGCCTCGTACTTGCAGGTGGCGCCACTCCGCGGCGCAGCTTCACTGCGTCGCAGTTCGCAGCTGATCCACGGGGGTGTTGGACTGACGCTCGGGGGCGGAGGTAGAGGGGCGACATGAAGCCGATCCTCGAAGCCGAGGTTGACGACACGGGAAACAGCTAAAAGATGCCATGACCCTCCGTCGGGGTTTCCCGTGTGCTCGTGACGGTCGTGCAAGACACCCCGGCTGAGACGGCCGCGCTGAGCGAAGCCTCGCTCGCAGCCGACTGGAACCGTCCAGAGGAAGACGCCGCGTGGGCAGCCTTCGGGCAGGCGCAGTAGTCCTCGGTCGTTTCCCCTCCTCGGACCCTTCTTCCTCGAAGCTACGTCCCTCCCTTGTCATGGCCAAAGGGGGGCCCGACGGATTGGGTGCACTCGCAGATCACGAGCTGAGCCTACAGCGATCCCCTGGCCGCCCCTTCGAGCGGCTTCCCTTGCGAAAGGCGATCTGCCCCTCGACAGCTTCGTGTGTCCATCGAAGCTAATTCAAGGCGAACGACTCGGTCCCCGTCCGCCAGGTGGGTCGGCGCGTCGAGGCGATATCGCGGCGCCCCGCTAGAATCGGGTGCATGGCACGTTCTGAGTCCGGTTGGCATCCGGGTCTCGCTTTTCTCGCCGGCGCACTCGCGGGAGGGGCAGGCGCCGTCCTCGTACACGCCCTACGCGAGAGGCGCGACGGCTTCGACCCGGACCTGATCCGGGCCTCGCGCGACGATCCCGATCTGGCTCCGACCGTCGTGCTGCCGGGCATCCTCGGAAGCGAGCTGATCGACCGGGGTGGCAGCAAGCTGTGGCTCAACGTCGGCAACGTGCTCGGCCATCACGCCCTGGGTCTGCCAATGAGGCTTCCCATCGCCACGCTGAGAGACGACCTCCGCCCGGGCGGCCTGCTCGGCGTAGACACCGTGCTCCCCCGCCTGTTCGGCTTCACCGAATACGCGGACCTCCTCGACCTGCTGGAGGAGGGCGGCTTCGTGAGGGACGACCGGCCATTCGGCGCCGTCTATCACGTCTTCACCTACGACTGGCGCCTGGACCTCGTCGCCACCGCGCGCGCCCTGGACGACTACCTGGACGGGCTGGCCGAAGCTCGCGGCGATCGGGACGCCCGCTTCAACCTGGTGGCGCACAGCATGGGTGGGCTCGTGGCACGCTACTACCTGCGCCACGGCGCCGCCGCGCCGGGAGGACCCGTCACCTGGGCAGGGGCGCGTCGCATCAACCAGCTCGTACAAGTGACGACCCCGAACGGCGGAAGTATCGGCGCGTTGGATGCCATCCTGAACGGCAACCGCGTGGGCTTCTCGACGACGACGATGGCGGCCTCCGTCATCTCCGCGATGCCTGCCATCTACCAGTTGCTGCCACCGCGCGAGTTCCCCGCCCTGCTGGATCACCGCTCGAGGCCGATCGAAGCGGATCTCCACTCACTGGAGTCGTGGGAGCGCTTCGGCTGGGGCCCGTTCTCGCCGGAGGCCAAGGGCGACCTCGAGGAGCAAAGGGAATTCCTCGGCGCCACGCTGCAGCGGGCGCGTAGCTTTCACGAGTCGTTGCTCGAACCGCCGGGTTCCCATTGCCCGGTGCCGATGACTTTTCTCGGCGGAGATACCCTCCCGACGCTCGCCCGCGTGATCGTCCCGGAAGAGCGGGGTGCGACACCCCGACTCGAGGCCGACGACGACCACGAGGCCCAGTCGATGTTCGAGGCCGGCGACGGGCGCGTGACTCGGGCGAGCGCCTTGGCCTCCATCCATCCGGACGCCCGTCATCCCCATGGGCCGAGCGGCATTCCCGAGCTCTCGCACGCGTTCATGGGCGGCGCGGACCATCACGGCATCTACCAGGAGCCGACATTCCAGAGCATCCTGCTGCGCCTGCTGCTTCGAAGCTCCCCCCGAGGCGTCGATTGACAGGCCCCCAAACGCCCCAATAACCTCTTATCCGACCGACTCTTACGGACGGAGGATCGTGGCCCTCAGCTGGTTCAGCCAACCGAACGCGTCGAACGTCGACGACCTCATCAAGCGCAAGAAGTACGCGCAGGCGATTGAAGTCATCAAAGTCGCCATCAAGAAACGCCCCGGAGACAGGCGCCTGCTGCGGCGCCTGGCGGACGTGCTCGTGCTCGCGGGCCAAATCAAGGATGCCGTCCGAGTTCTCAACACGTTGGCCGACGAGGTCGCGTTGCGCGGCAATGCCGCCGAAGCCATTTCGATCCTCAAGAAGATCCAGAAGCTCGCACCCGGACAGCCGGAGGTCGAAGAGAAGCTGCGCGGAGCCTGAGCCTCCCGCCGCTCCACGCAAGGCGCCGAAGAAGATCGCGCTGCAACCCCCGGCGCCGGCGCCGAGCGGGGATGCGATGGCCGCGCTTCCGGACGTGGTCGCCGCCGATGGCTCGAAAAGCCTGTCCCTCGAGGAGTTCTCGGAAGACGCGCTTCGCGACGAGTTGCAGTCCCTCTTCGAAGAGGTGCTGGCTCCGCTCGACGAGGCGGCCGCGGCGGTCGCAGCCGAGCGGGCCGCGGACGAAGCCGGCGTGCAGACGCCGCTCTTCCAGGAGCTGTCGCACGAGGAGCTCGTCGAGGTCATTCGGGGCCTCAGCCTCGAGAGCTTCGAGCCAGGACAGATCGTCGTCTCAGAGGGAGAGCCGGGCGACAGCCTGTTCGTCATCACCCGCGGCGCCGTGCGGGCCTACGTGAAGGACTCCGGGGGCCGGAACTCCGAAGTACGCGAGTTGGGAGAAGGCGACTTCTTCGGTGAGATCGCAGTACTTCAGGAGGGCGCTCGGACCGCAACGATCACGGCGGCGCTGCCTTGCGAGATGCTCGTGCTGGACAAGCAGGCCCTCGATGAGATCTCGGCAAAGCATCCGCACGTCCGCGAAGTCATGCAGGCCTTCTACGACGAACGCGCCGGCAACACGATCGAGGCCGTCGTCCGAACCCGCCAGTAGTCCTAGTGTCATGCGCCAGAGATTTGTCGGCATTCGAGCGCCGATGCATCCCGCCTCGACGCTCTCGGTGCTCAACAACTTCTGGCGCAGGACACTAGAAGGCTAGAATCGGCGACGCGAGGCGCCCGCACCTCGGAGGTCGAATGAGCTGGGTCACGAGATTCGTCGGATCGACCATCGGCAAGAAGGTGCTGATGGCGGTTTCGGGCGTCGCGCTCGTGGGCTTCGTAGTCGGGCACATGGTCGGCAACCTGCTGCTCTACCAGGGACCCGAGGCGATCAACGCGTACGCCGAAGGCCTTCGAAAGCTGCCGGCACTTCTCTGGGGCGCGCGCGTCGGGTTGCTGGCCGCGGTGGGAATCCACATCTGGTCGTCCACCGCGCTGACGTTGAGCAACCAGGCGGCGCGGCCTGTCGCCTACCGCCAGCACTCGCATCAGGCCTCGACGTACGCGTCACGCACCATGAAGTGGAGTGGCCCGCTCCTACTGCTCTTCATCATCTACCACCTGCTCCACTTCACGACGGGTGCGGCTCACCCCGAGTTCGAAGCCGGCAACGTTTATAGAAACGTCGTGATCGGCTTCCAGAACCCGGCGGTAGCAGGCTTCTACATCGCGGCGATGCTGGCGCTGGGCGTCCATCTCAGCCACGGCGTCTGGAGCATGCTCCAGACCGTCGGCCTCTCGCACCCCCGCTACGACCACCTCCGCACGAAGCTCGCTGTCGCCCTGACCGTCGTAGTGGTGCTCGGCAACATCTCCTTCCCGGTGTCCGTGCTCACCGGAGTGGTGAGGTAGGCGATGGAGCTCAACGCCAGGATTCCCGAGGGTCCGATCGAGAAGAAGTGGGACCGGCACCGCTTCGAGATGAAGCTCGTCAATCCCGCCAACAAACGCAAGTACGACGTCGTCGTCGTTGGGACCGGGCTGGCCGGGGCGTCGGCCGCAGCCTCGCTCGCCGAGCTCGGTTACAACGTCAAAGCGTTCTGCTATCAGGATAGCGCGCGCCGCGCCCACTCGATCGCCGCCCAGGGCGGCATCAACGCCGCAAAGAACTACCAGAACGACGGCGACAGCGTGTTCCGGCTCTTTTACGACACCGTCAAGGGTGGCGACTACCGGTCGCGTGAAGCGAACGTGTACCGCCTCGCTGAGCTCAGCGTGAACATCATCGACCAGTGCGTGGCCCAGGGCGTGCCGTTCGCACGCGAGTACGGCGGCACACTGGCCAATCGCTCGTTTGGCGGCGCGCAGGTCTCTCGCACCTTCTACGCGCGCGGACAGACGGGACAGCAGCTCCTGCTCGGCGCCTACCAGGCGCTCTCGCGTCAGATCGGCGCCGGCAAGGTCGAGATGCACTCGCGCCACGAGATGCTGGAGGTGGTCTCAGTCGACGGCCGGGCGCGGGGCATCGTCACCCGCGACATGGTGACTGGCGAGATCGAGTCGCACCCGGCAGACGCCGTGATCCTGGCGACCGGTGGCTACGGCAACGTCTTCTACCTCGCGACCTACGCAAAGGGCTGCAACGCCACGGCGATCTGGCGCGCATACAAGAAGGGCGCGGCTTTTGGCAACCCCTGCTACACGCAGATCCACCCCACGTGCATCCCCGTCAGCGGCGATCACCAGTCCAAGCTCACGTTGATGAGCGAGTCGCTTCGAAACGACGGACGTATCTGGGTGCCGAAGCAGAAGGGCGACAGGCGCCGGGCCGCCGAGATTCCCGAAGAAGAGCGCGACTACTACCTCGAACGGAAGTACCCGAGCTTCGGCAACCTCGTGCCGCGCGATGTGGCGTCGCGGAACGCCAAGGCGGTCTGCGACGAGGGCCGCGGCGTCGGGCCGACGGGGTACGGCGTCTATCTGGACTTTGCCGATGCCATCAAGCGCCTCGGCGAACACGCCATCAAGGAGAAATACGGCAATCTCTTCGACATGTACGAGCGCATCACGGATGAGAACCCGTACGAGGTGCCGATGCGCATCTACCCGGCTTCCCACTACACGATGGGTGGGCTGTGGGTCGACTACAACCTGATGAGCACGATTCCCGGCCTCCACGTGATCGGTGAGGCCAACTTCTCGGACCACGGCGCCAACCGCCTCGGCGCGAGCGCGCTGATGCAGGGGCTCTGCGACGGGTACTTCGTGATCCCATACACGCTCGGCAACTACCTCGCGACGTACCCCAAGACGACCGTCTCTGCCGAACACGCGGCCTTCAAGGAAGCCGAAGCCCGGGTGGCTAAGCGGACCGACAAGCTGCTCGGCGTGACGGGCTCGAAAACGGTCGACTCCTTCCACCGCGAGCTGGGTCAGATCATGTGGGACCACTGCGGGATGGCGCGGACCGATGCCGGCCTGCGCACCGCCCTCTCGAAGATCCCCGAGCTCCGCGAGCGGTTCTGGAGTGAGGTCTCCGTCCTCGGCTCGGGCGACTCACTCAACCAGTCCCTCGAGAAGGCCGGACGCGTCGCCGACTTCCTGGAGCTCGGCGAGCTGATGTGCATGGATGCCCTCGAACGCGCCGAGTCCTGCGGCGGCCACTTCCGTGAGGAGAGCCAGACCCCCGAAGGCGAGGCGCTCCGCAACGACGAGCAGTTCGCACACGTCGCCGCGTGGGAGTACCAGGGACCGGACGAGAAGCCGCTCCGCCACGAGGAGAAGCTTTCCTTCGAGTACGTCGCCCTGACTCAACGGAGCTACAAGTGAACCTCACGCTGGTCGTCTGGCGACAGAAGAACGCGCAAGATCCCGGCAGCTTCGTCACGTATCCGGCCCCTGACATCAGCCCGGACATGTCCTTCCTGGAGATGCTCGACGTCGTCAACGAACGGCTGATCGAGCAGGGGAGCGAGGCGATCGCCTTCGATCACGACTGTCGCGAGGGAATCTGCGGCACCTGCGGAATGATGATCAACGGCAGCGCTCACGGCCCCCGTTCGGCGACCACGGCCTGCCAGCTGCACATGCGCAGCTTCAACGACGGTGACACCCTCACGATCGAGCCCTGGCGAGCCGGCGCTTTCCCCGTCGTGCGAGACCTCGTCGTGGACCGCACATCGTTCGACGAGATCATCCAGGCCGGCGGCTTCATCTCGGTCCCCACCGGCAGCGCGCCCGACGGAAACGCGATTCCGGTCCCGAAGGAGAATGCCGATCTGGCGATGGATGCGGCGGCCTGCATCGGTTGCGGCGCCTGCGTCGCCGCCTGCCCCAACGCTTCGGCGATGCTGTTCACGTCGGCCAAGGTTTCGCAGCTGGCGCTGCTTCCCCAGGGACAGGCGGAACGAAACGATCGGGCCACCAAGATGGTGACGGCGATGGACGCGGCCGGCTTCGGCGCCTGCACCAATCACGGCGAGTGCGAGGCCGTGTGCCCGAAGGAGATCCGCCTCGAGTTCATCGCGCGCCTCAACCGCGACTACTTGAAGGCGTCGCTGATCAACCGCGGCGGCTGACTACGATCAACGGCAGCCACAGAGACACGGAGACACAGAGGAACGGCCTGCTCCGATCGTTCGAGATCCCGATCGAGAAGCAGATCAACAACGGCCGATCAACGAAAGCCACGGAGACACAGAGGTACGGCAGCTCCGATCCCTCGCCGTCCCGATCAAGAGACTGATTCACCACGAACGATCAACGGAGAACCGCGGAGAGAGCACGAGAAGCGTCCTTCCTCAGAGCCTCTGTGACTCTGTGGCGTCGTTCGACAGCGGAGATATGGCCCATGACTGAAGCCAGCGGCGAGAAGATCACAATGCGAGACGGCAAGCTCTCCGTCCCGGACCATCCGATCGTGCCGTTCATCGAGGGGGATGGCACCGGACGGGACATCTGGCGCGCGGCGTCGCGGGTTCTGGACGCCGCCGTAGAAAAGGCCTACGACGGAAAGCGCAAGATCGTCTGGCGCGAAGTGGTCGCGGGCCAGAAGGCCTTCGACGCCACCGGCAACCGGCTGCCCGACGACACCGTCGACGCCTTCCGCGATCTGCTCGTGGGCATCAAGGGCCCGCTGACGACCCCCATCGGCGGCGGAATCCGATCGCTCAACGTCGCCCTGCGCCAGATGCTCGATCTGTACGTGTGCCTGCGACCGGTCCGCTGGTTCGAGGGTGTGCCTTCTCCGGTCAAGTCGCCCGAGAAGGTGAACATGGTGATCTTCCGCGAGAACACCGAGGACATCTACGCCGGAATCGAGTTCGAAGAGGGATCGGACGACGCCAAGAAATTCCTCGCCGCGCTGCGAGAGGCATTCCCGGATCGCGCGAGCAAGATCCGCTTCCCGGCCACCTCGGGCATCGGAATAAAACCCGTCTCCCGGGAAGGCAGCGAGAGGTTGGTCCGCGCCGCCATCGAGTACGCGAAGGCCAACGGCCGCAAGAGCGTCACCCTGGTCCACAAAGGGAACATCATGAAGTTCACCGAGGGGGCGTTCAGGAACTGGGGATACGAGTTGGCGGAGCGCGATTTCGGCGACGACACGTACACCTGGTCGCAGTGGGAACGCACCAAGAGGGACAAGGGCGAGCCGGCGGCAAACGCGGAGCAGGAGCAGGCACTCGGCGCTGGGAAGATCCTCGTCAAGGATGCGATCGCCGACATCACGCTCCAGCAGGTCCTGACTCGGCCCGCCGAGTTCGACATCATCGCCACGATGAACCTGAACGGCGACTACGTCTCGGACGCCCTGGCGGCCCAGGTGGGCGGCATCGGCATCGCCCCTGGCGGCAACATCAACTACGACACCGGTCATGCGATCTTCGAGGCGACCCACGGCACGGCGCCGAAGTACGCCGACCAGGACAAGGTCAATCCCGGCTCCGTCGTGCTCTCCGGCGAGATGATGCTGCGCTACATGGGCTGGACCGAAGCCGCCGACAGGATCATCGTAGGCATGGATGGCGCAATCGGTGCGAAGACGGTCACCTACGACTTCGCCCGCCTCATGGAGGGCGCCACCAAGGTGAAGTGCAGCGAGTTCGGCGACGCTCTGATCAAACACATGAGCTGAGCTTGCGCGGCCTCACAATCTGAAGGGCGACTCCGGCACCATGGATCCCCAGCAGCTACGTGCCGATGTCCAGAACGCGCGCCTGCGACGGCTGCTGCTGGCGCCCGTTCTGCTCGCGGCCGCCGCGGCGGCTCTCAGCCTCGTCGAAGCGCGCGTGTCGCCGCACGGCGTGACCCTCGAGTTGCGCGGCCCGTCTGGAGAACCGAGCCACAAGGCGCAAGTACCGCGGATCGCGCGCTCGGAGGTCGACCGGCGCGCCCGCAACATGGGGGCCGTCGAGGCCCGCTTCTCCGGTTACTGGCTGCCCGAACACGTGGGCGCCGCCAGGCTCAACCTCCTCGTCCGGGGAGCCGCGCGCGTCGTCCTCGACGGCCGCACTCTGATCGAGAACGACTCGGACACCGAACGGCGACTCAGAAGTCCCCTCGATCTGGAAGGGCGCCCCGTCAGTCTGGAGGTCGGGTGGCGTCGCGATGACGAAGACCCGACCTTCCGGCTTCGCTGGGCGCAGGAGGGCCAGGGGTGGCGGGTGTTGGAGCCCGCCTCACTGTTCGTGGAGAAGCCCACGAGTGCCGCTCTCGCCGCACGCCGTGTGACCCGATCACTGAGGCGGCTGCTCCCGACGCTCGGGTTCGCCGCCATCCTGTGCCTGTCCATTCTGATCGGAGCCGGCCGACGCGGGCGGGCCTGGGGCTTCATGCCCGGATCGACGCGATTCTGGTCGAGCCCCGCGACACGGACCTGGGCTCGACGCGGGGCACTGACGCTGATCCTCGCCTACGGTGGGCTCGTGAGAGTCGAGGCGCTGATCGGCTCCTACTGGGACGTGCGCGAGGTCTGGCCGTGGGCCGAGCAGCTGCAGCCACGCCTTGCCGAGCTTCGCCCCGAGACGTTTCGCTGGCCGCTTCAGGTGCCGCACCGCGGTGGTGATCCCTACGCCTACCTCCGCTATGGCCGAGCGATGGAGAACTTCTACGGAGCCAGCGTGCGCGAGCCCATGTTCGTCTTCGCGACGAAGCTGGGGCTCTCGTTGGCCGACGATAACGACGTAGGAGTCGGCATCGCCTCGGCGGGCTTCTCGACGCTCGCGATAGGAGCGACGTACCTGTTGGGAGCTCGCGCCTTCGCACCGCTCGTGGGACTGCTCGCCGCCGCGGCCTTTGCCATCGAGCCTCGCGTGATCGGACTGAGCATCCAGGGCTGGCGAGACGACGCGTTCGCCTGCTGTCTCGTATTCTTCGCCTGGTCCTCGTTGCGCTTCTACGACCGCGGCGCCCTGCGCGACGCCGTGCTGCTCGGAGTGACCGGCGGTGCGGCCTGGCTGACCCGCATCACATCGCTGACTTTTCTCGTCCCCACGCTGATGGCGCTCGCGATCTTTCCCTGGAGGGGCTTCGATCGCCCCCGCCTGCGCCGGGTGGGCGTCGCCGGGCTTCTCGCGCTGGGGCTGATGGGGCCCTTCCTGGTCGCCTGCTGGGTCAGCTACGGCGACCCCTTCTTCCCCGCCAACGAGGGAGTTCACTTCTACCGAACGCGCGCCGGCCTGTCGTACGACAGCTCGATGACGGTCGTCGATCACCTGACGACCAGCTTCCGACCGCTGCAGATGCTGGACACCCTGTTCGTCGGCTACACGTCGCACCCGTTCTCACCCAAGTGGAACTTCGACGACTGGTGGCCGCCGCTATCGAGTCTGCTCGCCGGAGCGTCATTGTTCGGCCTGGCCGGTTGGCTGGCTCTGCCTCGCGGCCGGCTGCTGCTCGGGATCCACGCGGCGGCGATGCTGCCTTTCTCGCTCGCCTGGGACGTCCTGGCCGGCAGCCCGTGGCGCCACTCGCTGCACGCGTATCCGTTCTACCTGCTCGCGGCCGCGTGGACGCTCCACCTGATCGGCCACGGCCTACTGACGCGAGGCGGTCGCAGCGCCGCGGCGCGCTGGCTCGCTCCGCCGCGACTGCTTCAGGCTTCGGCGGCGGTGTTCGTTCTGCTCGGAGCGGGCTGGGGCCTCTCTCACGGTCTCTACTACGCGCGCAGGGCTGAGGCCGTCGCGGTTGGAGCCGATCGCACGTTCCTCGAGGCAGGCCCACGCGATGCCCTCGTGTTTGGCCGGGGGTGGCTGCCTCCCATAGAACGCACCAGCTGGCACTCGCGGTACATGCGCTCCACTCGAGCCGTGCTTCACCTCCCACTCGCCTCGGGCCACGCCTATCGCATCGGCTTGCGGATGGACCCGGTGGCCCCGTCAGAGGACGATCGGCCCGCGCTCGAGCTCTGGTTCAATGGCGCGCACCTCCGCACCCTCCGATTGAGCTACGACCCGGCTCGCACCGGCTCCTACAGCGTGGATATCCCGGCCGCCATGGTGCGAGCTGGTCGGAACGACCTGGAGTTGCGCAGCCAGCGCCTCGTCGCGGCTACCGAACTCCGGAACCCGCCAGCGGGTGTGCCACCTCACTGGGATCTGGCGCTCGAGCTTCGCTACGTGACCGTCGAGCGTCTGCCGGAGCCAGCCGAGGCCGGCTAGCAGCGTCAGTCCAGCGCGATCGCCTTGACGTCGCGGACGCCGCTCACCTTCATCAGCTCGGGCAGCGCGGCCGCCGGCACTTCGCTGTCGACTTCGAGGATCATTACGGCGCGGCGGCTGCCGGGCTGTCTCCCCACCGTCATGCGAGCGACGTTGATGCCGCGTCGACCCAGGACCGATCCCATCTCACCGATCACACCGGGCTGATCCTCGTTCTTCACGAACAACAGATGGCCGCGAGGGATCGCGTCGAGCTCCACGCCGTCGATCTCGACCAACCGGATGTGGCCGCGCCCAAAGAGTGTTCCCGCGACCGATAGGTCGGCGTCGGCAGTCTTCAATCGCAGCCCCAACAGATTCTGGAACGCGAGGGGATTCGTCGAGCGGGATTGCCCGACTGCCACGCCGCGCTCCTCCGCCAGGCGGAGGGCGTTGACGTACGTCACGGCTCCCCCAAGCTCCGGCTTCAGGAGCCCGGTCACGGCCGCCGAGAGCACCGGTTTCACATCGACCTCGGCGAGATCACCGTACAACCCGATCTCGACACGCTCCATCGCCCCCTCGCACACCTGCGCCAGGAAGCGCCCCAGGCGCTCCGCGAGATCGAGGGAGGGCTTCACCTGTTCGAAGAACTCGCCGGTGAAAGAAAAGAAATTGACGGCCTGCTGGATGACTCCACCCTTCAGGAAGTCGCGCACTTGAACCGCGATGTCCGTACCGACCCGCTGCTGCGCCTCGTCTGTCGCCGCACCGATGTGAGGCGTCGCAACCAGTCGCGGGTGGCGTGCCAGACGCCAATCCGTCGGGGGCTCCTTCGAGTGCACGTCGAGCGCCGCGCCGGCCACTCTCCCGCTATCGAGCGCCTCGAGCAGCGCCGCGGGGTCAACCAGATTACCGCGGGCGGCGTTGACGAGTCGCATCCCCGGCTTGACGCGCGAGAACGCCTCGCGGCCGAGCAGATAGTGGGTTTCGGGCGTCAGCTGGGCGTGCAGTGTGACGAAGTCCGATGTCTCGAACAGCTCTCTCAGCTCGACCAGCTTGATACGCAGCCCCTCTGCGGTCGCGCCGGCAACGAACGGATCGTAGGCCACGATCTCCATCCCGAGCCCGCGGCAGCGGGCCGCGACTTCGCGGCCGATCCGGCCGAGTCCGATCACTCCAAGGCGCTTTTCGTTCAGCTCGACGCCGCGAAACGATTTTCGATCCCAGCGCTCCGCCTTCATCGCCGCGTCCGCCTGGGGAATGTTGCGGGCCACGCTGAGCAGCAGCGCCAGCGTCAGCTCGGCGGTCGAGACGAGGTTTCCGAGCGGCGAGTTCATCACGATGACGCCCCGGCGCGTCGCGGCGTCCAGGTCGACGTTGTCGACACCCACTCCCGGGCGCCCAATCACGCGCAGCCGCTCCGCGGCCTCCAACACCTCGGTTGTGATGCGACTGCCGCTACGTATCAGCACGGCGTCGTAGGGTCCGATGCGCTTCGCCAGCTCGTCCGGAGCGAGCGCTTTCTCGACATCGACCTGCCATCCCTCTGCCTTCAGAAGCTCGAGCCCACGCTCGGTGATCCCTTCGAGCGCGAGGACTCGCACACTCATTCGCTCATCACGGGGGGAGGCGATAGCGAAAAGATCCGCAGCCGCTGTTGAAAAGCCTGTGGAAAGTTAGAGAATTTCATCCAGAACTCATTGGTTGAAGGGAAGTTTGTACGCTTTGCACTTGGTTACAGCATCGCGACAGGCACGCAATTTGCCTGACGTCCTGACTAGTACTCGGATCCGCAATCACGGTTGCATTCGAAGGCCGATGCATCCCGCCTGGCTGCGTCGCTCGTCGGTCAAATACTCCCGGTATTCTCCCTCCTCGGCTCCTTGCCATCCGGGCGCCTCGGCCTTCTCGGTGCGACACCGTATTTACGGATCAGAGTACTAGTGTTCGGATCCGCGCCGTGGCCGGTTGGTCTTCCTGCGCCGCCTCGCTGGCACACTCGGTGGCAGCGGCTGCGTCGTCGAAACCTCGACGACTTCGTGCACCGTGCGGCCCACCTCCATGTGAAAACGGTCCGCGAGGCCCAGCACCGGCTCCACGGTCTCGTCGAGCTCGAGGCGCTCCAGCCGCGAGGCCGGATAGAAGAGGGTCGTCAGCCCGATCATGGTCTCCCGGCGCTTCGCCTCCTGGCGCATCCAGTCCTCGAAGGCCACGAGATCGAGCCCGCGGACGGTGACGCCGGCGGTGTTGATGGACATCAACAGACCCCAGACCTTCTCCTTCGGCGTGTGGAGGTAGACCACCACCGGCTGCCACGCACGAAAGCCGAAATCCGGCTCAACCACGACCGTTCCTCAAGGCGTCGACGAAGAGGCCGAAGCGTCGAACGCCATCGCGCAGCTCTCGACGACCGCGGGCGAAAGAGATGCGAAGGTAGCCCGGCGCCGCGAATCCTTCTCCGGGCACGACCGCCAGATGCTCCTCCTCGAGCAGCCGCATCGACAGCTCGAGGGTCGAAGGGCACGCCTTGGTGAGCAACCGCTTCACGTTGGGGAAAAAATAGAAGCCGCCGGCGGGCTTCACGCAGGAGAGTCCCTCGATGGCCTTGAGTCTCGGATAGATCAGCTCGGCCCGGGCCCGAAATTCGCGCTCGCGTAACACCACGTTCTTCTGCGAGCCGGTCAGCGCAGCCACGGCGCCATGCTGGGCGAAGCTGCTCGGATGCTGCGTGCTGTGAGAGATCAGCGCGGAGGTGGCCGCGACGAGGGATTGGCTGCCGAGCAGCCAGCCGATCCGCCAACCGGTCATGCAGTAGCACTTGGACGCCGTCCCCAGCACCACCAACTGATCTCCCAGGAGCTTCTGGAGGCGGCCAATCCGCGTACGTCGGCCGTCGAGCCGGAGCAGACCGTACGTATCGTCGAAAAGAAGGGTCATGTCGTGGCGCCGCACGACTCGGGCGATCTCGAGTAGCTGAGCGTCTGCCACCGCCGCTCCCGTCGGATTTGAAGGCGTATTCACAAGCAGCGCCCGCGTCCTTGGCCCGACTGCCTTCTCGACGGCCCGTGCCGTCAGCCTGAACCCGTGGCGTTCGTGCGTCTCGAGTAGGACCGGACGCCCGCCGGCCAGCCGCGCGCCCTCAACGAACGTCGGCCAACACGGTGTCGGGATGATGACCTCGTCACCCTGATTGAGGAGGCATTGGTACGCGTTGTAGAGCGCCTGCTTCCCGCCGTTGCAGATCACGACCTGTGAGGGCTCGAAGCGCGCGCCGAAGTCCTCGCGGTAGCGCATCGCCACAGCCTCGCGCAGCTCGGGGATCCCGGCGGCCGGTGTGTACTTCGTGTGGCCGGCACGCATCGCGCGCTCGGCGGCGCGAATCACGTGCGTCGGCGTGGGCTGGTCCGGCTCTCCGACGCTGAAGTCCAGGATCTCCTGGCCGGCTCGCCGCAGCGCACCCGCTCTCTGGGCCATCGCTATCGTCGCCGAGAGCTCGACGCTCCGAATCCGACGAGACAGCGACGGCGTCGATCGGCTTCTTCTCACCCCCACCTCCTCATCATTCTTCCCGCAGGCGCGCGAGCATCCGCTCGACGGGCTCGGGTACCAGTCCGCGAACCTCGCCTCCAAGCTGGCTCACCTCTTTTACGAGCCGCGACGAGACGTAAGAGTACTGTTCCGCAGGCATCATGAACGCCGTCTCGATCGCCGGATTCAGCCGCCTGTTCATCAGCGCCATCTGAAATTCGTATTCGTAGTCCGAAATGGCGCGAAGCCCACGGATGATGACCTTGGCCTCGACCTTCACCGCATAGTCGACGAGGAGGCCCGAGAAGGTGTCGACACTGACGCGGGGCTCGTCCGACAGCACGTCGCGAATCAGCGCAGCCCGATCCTCCACGCTCAGCAGCGGATGCTTCTCCGGGTTCACCAGGATCGCGACGATCACCCGATCGAAGACGGAAACGCCCCTCCGGATGAGATCCAGATGGCCGTTCGTCAGAGGGTCGAAGGAGCCTGGGAAAACGGCGATCTTGGGAGAGTCGTCGGTCATTCGGGCGTCGCGTCGGTGGGCTCGAGAAGTGTCAAGAGATGATCGCCGACGCGTACCGATCGCACGACGCGGAGACGGCCTATTCTCACCGGGAGTGCGCGTTTGTGGAAATGCTCGGCGATCACCCAGCCTCCGGGCGCCACGAGCGAGGCATCGTCGAGCTTCTTCAGCGTCGGCTCGTAGTCGTCGCCGGCGTAGGGAGGATCCATGAAAACGAGATCGAAGCTCTCTCCGGCTCGCGCGAAATCGTCGATCGCCCGAAGCGCTTCGCAACGCACGACGCGATACGTGGCGTCATCGGCGCCCAGCTCCTTGAGGTTCCGGCGGATCGCGGCCACGGCTTCACGCCGCGGCTCGACGAACACCGCCCGCGAGGCACCCCGGGAAAGCGCTTCGATGCCGATCGCTCCGCTTCCGGCGAACAGGTCGAGGAAGCGGGCGCCGGGCACGCGCGGAGCCAGGATGTCGAAGAGCGTCTGCCGCACGCGCGCCGCCGTGGGTCGCGTGACGTCGCCTCTTGGCGCGTGCAGCCGGCGACCTTTTCCGCTTCCGCCGATCACCCTGCTCAACTTGTCTACCCGACCCGGGCGAGCCCGAAGCGTTCCCCCCAAGCACCGTCTGCGAGAAACTCCTGGAGCTGCGGATCCAGCTCAGCGCTCTCGTCGACGTAGCGGCGAGCCTCGCGCTGGGCGAGCGCGAGCAGGTCGCGGTCGCGGATCAGGTGGCTCACCCGGAGCGTCGGGATGCCGGACTGCCGGGTGCCGAAGAAGTCCCCGGGACCGCGGATCTCCAGATCCTTCTCCGCGATCGCGAATCCGTCCTCGCAGCGAGCCATCACGTCGAGCCGCTGCTTCGCCTCCCGCGACGGTTGCGGCGGGCGGACCAACACACAGGTCGACGCGACGTCGCCGCGTCCCACGCGACCGCGCAGCTGGTGGAGCTGCGCCAGACCGAATCGATCCGCGTGCTCGATGACCATGATCGTCGCGTTCGCGACGTCGATACCGACCTCGATCACCGTGGTCGCCACCAGTAGACGCAGATCTCCGGCGCCGAACGCGGCCATCGTCTGCTCTTTCTCGGCGCTTGCCATGCGCCCGTGCAGCAGGCCGACGGCGTGGCCCGGCAACGCGGCTCGCCACTCCGCGACCATGTCTGTCGCGGCGCTGAGCTGCTCGAGCTTTTCCGATTCCTCGACGAGCGGATAGACGACGTATCCCTGGTGGCCGGCCTCGACCTCGCTCTCGACGAGGCGTGCCAGGCCGCGCCGGTCGGAGCGGCGGTGCAGGATGGTGCGGATCGGTCGCCGCCCGGGTGGGAGCTCGTCGACGGTCGAGAGATCGAGGTCCCCGTAGGCCGTCAGCGCCAGACTCCGGGGAATCGGCGTCGCCGTCATCACGAGAATGTCGACGTCGTAACCCTTGCGTTGCAGCTCCTCTCGCTGCACGACCCCGAAGCGGTGCTGCTCGTCGATCACGGCGATTCCCAGCCGGTCGAATCGGACCCGCTCCTGGATCAAGGCGTGGGTGCCCACGACGATTTGCGCCTCGCCACTGGCAATGCGCTCCAGGACTTCACGCTTGCCGGCCCGTGTGGAGGTGAGCAGCTCGACCCGGTAGGCGCATTCTTCGAGCAGGCGGCGTGTCGTGATGTAGTGCTGCTCGGCGAGGATCTCCGTAGGCGCCATGATCGCGGCCTGAAAGCCGTTCTCGACGGCGACGACCATCGAGAGCAGCGCGATCATCGTCTTGCCCGATCCGACATCGCCCAGAACGAGTCGGTTCATCGGATGCTCGGACTGCAGGTCGTCTGCAATCTCCTTGAGGACCCGCCTCTGAGCTCCGGTGAGGTGGAACGGCAGAATCCGCTTGACGGCTTCCCGCGTGCGATCGGTGACGACGATCCGCGTGGCCTTGGTCGCCGTGTTGCGCTCGCGACGGCGGCTAGCCAGGCCGAGCTGAAAGAGAAAGAACTCCTCGAAGATCAGACGACGGTGGGCGTCGCTCCGGAAGCGGTTCAGAGCCTCGAGTGACGTGCCGGTGGGCGGCAGGTGAACCTGGCGAAGGGCCGCGGCGCGGGGCATCAGCCCCAACTTCACGAGCACGGATCGCGGCAACGGGTCCGCAAGGTCGTCTGCGACGGCTCCGGCGAGCGCCGCAAGCGTGCGGCGCAACAGCTTCGGCGAGAGCGGACCGAGCTTCTCGTAGACGGGAACGATGCGGCCCGCGTGGGCGCTCTCTTGCGACTCGTCCGCCAGCAGCTCGTACTCGGGCGACGGCATGACGAGCCGCCTCCGGCCAGCGGTGTCGGGCTCGACCTTGCCGTGGAGTATGACGGCCTTGCCGCGTTCGAGGACGTCTTTCAGGTAGGGCTGATTGAACCAGATGACGTTGATATGGCCGGAGCCGTCATCGATGAGCGCCTCGAAGAGCGCCATGCGCCGGGTACGACGGGCGCCCGCGGCCGCGACGACACCCCGGATCGTGGCCTTGGTGCCCGCCCGGAGATCCGCGATCCGCGCCACCTGGCTGCGGTCCTCGTAGCGCATCGGCAGATGCAGCAGCAGATCCTCGATTGTAGAGATTCCCTGCTTGGCTAGACCGTCGGCACGTTTGGGCCCGACACCCTTGACGAACTGGACCGGGCTTCCCAATTCCATCGAAGCGATGATCCCACGGTGAGGGTCAGCGTGGGGGCCGTCGCCCCTGGTCGTCATCCTGAGCGTGATCTGCCGGGAGGCGGGAGTGAAGGAGCCAGCGAGGTGAGATCACTCCTCTGGCATCCTCCGCGCGCCATCAGCGGGTCACGCGACGGGCTCCCTCGCGACTCGCATCAACCCGATCCCGCTCGGGATGACGAACCTTCGCCCGCTCCCGGATCCTCAGAACCGGAGCCAGGCCATGCCGGGCTCCAGGCGCACGCTCCGCATCGAGTACGGGAGGCGGAACGGCGCTTCGATGTCGAAGCCCACCGGATCGCCTTCAGTGCGAGTGGCCGTGGATACGAGGCTGGCGACGGCCGAGACCGGAATCGGAAAGGGGCCGAGCGACACTTCTTCGAGGTGGAAGCGACCGAACCCGCTGTCAGCCTGGAGCCTGCCGCCCAGAACGATCTGAACGCCGCCACTCAGGGCCCCGACTGGAATCCCAGTGCCCTCGGGGAGCCGACGCGCCCAGTAGTCGACGTCCACCAGTGCGCGACCCGTGACCCGATCCTTGTCGAAACTGAACTGGACGTCGCTGACGCCTTCGGGCAGTACTACGAAGCGCGACTTCAGGTAGGAATTCAGCTCGCTCGCCGAAACCGGAAGCTGGCCCGCTGGCGGCGCATCGGGTGTACGTCGCTTCTTCAGCGCCAATAGCTTCGAATGCAGCGCCTCCGCTTCGTGCGTAGGGGACGGCGGCGCGGACTGCTGAGAGAAGGCCTGGGAGACCGCCACCGCTCCGACGATCGCCATCGCAGCCAGGCGTACTCTCACTTGGCCTGTGCCTCCGGCTGAGCCTCTCCCACGAGCTCGCGCGCTTCGGCGTTGCCCGGCATCACCTTCAAGACGTGAACCGCCTCGAGGCGCGCCTCGTTCTCCCGTCCCAGCTCCAGCAGCATTCGCATCAGCTCGATTCTCACAGACGCGCGTTCTCGAGACCACAGGGACGTCCGCAGCTCGTTGAGCGCGGCCTCGGTGTCATCGCGAGAGCGGTGGACACGCGCGAGCAGGAGGTGGGCATCGGCCGAGTAGGGGTCGATCAGGACGGCCTGGGTGAGATGCCCGAGCGCCGCCTCGAGGTCGCCGCCCTCGATCAAGCGGCGTCCCAGCCAGACGCGAAGCTCGGCGACGTCCGGGGCGATTCCGATCGCATCGTCGAGATCGCGCGCCGCGCTTTCGGGATCTGCCTCGCCGATGCTGCGAGCGAGAAGGAAACGCGCCCGCGCCGCCCCGGGGGGCCAACGATCCGCAGCATCCCGGATGACTGCGAGACCGGCAAGCGAACCGACTTCGGTCGCCGCGGCATCAACCAGGCGACCCACTTCGGTCACACCGGCGGTGATCTCCGACACCGACGAGAGGCTCGCCCGCTCGACGTCGAGCACTCGCAATTGGAGGGTCACGGTCTCCCCCGTGGCCTGAACCTCACCAAAGACGATCCGACCAGCGCCCAGCGAGTCCGCCAGGCGCATCGCGGTCGCGAGTCCCAGAGGAACGTCCGGCAGCTCGAGCTGCTCCAGGGCGCTGCGGCGCTGACTATCCCGCACCGCCCGGATCCCCATCCACTCGAGGGCCACCGGGAGTCGCTGCGCGATTGCGCCGACGAGCCAGGGCTGATCGGCGACTTCGCCCTCGACGGGCAGCACGAGCACGCTCGGCGTCGTCAGGGTCGCGACGACCGCCAGGGCGGCGAGGCCGGTCAATCCTTCAGCTCGATCCGCTCGGGTGGCCGCGCCCAGGCGTGCGCAGCAAAGCCTCGCCTCAGGCCGAACCCGAACCGCTCGTAGAGTCGATAGGCGGGCCGGTTGCCGACCGTGACGGACAGGCTCGAAGCGGCCACGCCGGAGCGCCTCATGGCGTCCAGCGCGGCGGCGAGGAGCTCGGACCCGTAGCCTCGCCCCTGCGCCTGCGGGTCGACCGAAACCTGACAGATGTGGCCGTTGCTCGGCGCGAGGCGGCTCGACAGCAGAACGGCGACGGGGCCGTGCGCGTCCTCCGCGAGGAAGGAAGCCTCCGCATCGAACTGGCCACAGCCGTTTCGGAGCACGACGGTCTCGACGAAGGCCTTGCAGTGTCGCGGCGTCGCGTAGGTGGTGTTGAGCACGGCATCGGCTGTGTTCTGGTGGCTCGCGTGGATGATGCGGGCGGCACTCGCCAGATCCAGCTTTCGCAGATGCCGCAGACGGACTCCGGTCGACGGGACCTGCGGGACTCCTGCCAGCTCGCGATGCAGATAGTGTCGCGGTCGACTCGTGAAACCCGCCGCCGCGAAGCGTGCGTCAGCCAACGGCGTCGTCGAGAACAGGGTCTGGCACTCGACCCTGCGGTTGACGGGGTCGTTCTGTGCTTCCCAGAGCACCTCGTCGAGAAGCTGCTCTTCGAGCCCTTCACCCCGGTAGTCGGCGAGTGCAAACAGCGAGCCCACGATCGCCCGGTCGGCATCGCGCATGTAGTAGCAGTAGGCGACGGGCCGCGCACCATCTTCCAGGACGCGCCCCGCGAGGCTGTGCTTGTCGAGACCGGTCGCCACCGCCTGGGAGACCTCGGCGTAGTCCCACTGCAGCTCGCGCTGCCAGTGACTCGCTTCGGCTTCGAGCAGCTCCCCCAGATCGCTGGCGGGGTAATCGCGCAGCGTCCGCGTCCGCGCTCTCGCTAGAGAAGGTCCCGCCGTGGCTTCGCCGCCTCCGCTTGACGCCTCGTCCCGCGCCCAATGGGCTGAACGCGAGGGGCCGCTCCATTGTAGGCGATAATTCCCTGTGAGTTCCCCGGCCGACGCTGCGCTGCTGCGCCAGCCACGACCGCGTGGCGTGATCGTGACATCGGGATTCTTCGTCCTTGCGGGCCTCATCGAGATGGCGACGCTGCTGGCCGACCTCGAGGCGCTGGCCTTCTGGCCCATCTGGGACGCGGTGTTTCGGGGTGTTGCCCACTTCCTGCTGGCGTACGGGCTCTACCAGCGGATCGCGCTCTGTCGCTCCATCGCGATGGTCTATTGCCTGGCGGTCCTGATTACGTACGTCGTGGTGCTCGGGATGGCTCTCTTCCAGGCTCCCGTCGAGTTCCCACGCTCCATCGTCCTGCAGAGCCTGTTTCACATACCCTCCTGCGCGTTGCTGATTCCGTATCTCCGCCGAGCGGAGGCCAGCTTGCTGTTTCCGCGCCCGCTCGGCGGGCCGAGGAAGCGCGCAAACTCAAGCAGCAAAGCTTGTTCCGGCAATAGCGCCGGCCTATAATCCGACCGGCAGAGCTCACATTGAGAAGGCGATAGGCCCATGGCGGGGAGGAGTACGAATCGACCGACGTCGCGCTCGCGCAGCGCGCCGGGGCGGCGTGAGGCGCCTGCCGTGCCGCGCGCAGAGTTCGAGGCCGAGGTCGAGTCTGTCAGCCGCGGAATCCGGGATCCCGTCCGCAAGCTCCGCTATCTACGCTCCTCGATGCAGGCGGGCGAGACTCAACAGCGGAAGGTCGAGGCCGTCCCCACGAAGACGCTCAGGCGTGTCATCTACCGCTATCCCAGCCACCGGATGCTGCGCGGCATCGACACCAGACCCGACGAGACCCTGGTTCCGCTGGGGCGCCGTGGGGCCCCCACCCGCCCGCACAAGGTCAGATCGCCCCAGCCTTTGGGCGACCGCCGCTGGTTCGCCGGCGCCTTCGCCGCCACGGCCAGCGCAGTGATCCTTGCCGGCACGTATCACCTGTACGAACCCGACACGACCGCCGCACCGACAGTTCGCGCTGACTCCGTGAGCGATGTGGCAGAGAGCTCCAGCCTCGACTGGCTCTCGTTCCCCCAACGCCCCGATCGCGTCTGGCTGGTCGAGGAAGGGGCTCAGTGGGAGCAGTACTCCAACGGGCTGCACATCGAGACCAAGATGGCCGTCCCCGGCACCCCGCGTACGTATCACGTCTTCAGCCGGAGCAGCGGGCTCATCAGTGAGCCGCGGAAGCAACCCGTCGGCATCCTGTTCCACACTTCGGAGAGCGACATCTGGCCGCTCGAGGCGGAGTACAACGAGAGCCTGCGCGATTCGAGTCATCGGCTGCTGCGCTATATCCGACGCAAGTCCCTCTACAACTACGTGATCGACCGGTTCGGCAGGGTGTTCCGCACCGTCGAGGAGGGCTCCAAGGCCAATCACGCGGGCAACTCGATCTGGGCCAATGGAGACACGGTCTACCTCAACCTGAACCACTCCTTCCTCGGCGTGTGTTTCGAGACGCGGTGGGACGGTGGCCTCGCCTTGCCGATCACCCAGGCTCAGTTCGCCGCGGGTCGCAATCTCACCGAGCATCTGCGGGAGCGCTACGAGATTCCCGCGGAGATGGGCATCACCCACGGCATCACGAGCGTGAACCCGCGCAGCCACCTGATCGGCCACCACCTCGACTGGGCGCGCGGTTTTCCGTTCGCCGCCTTCGGCCTCACGGACGCGTACAACGTCCCGGCCCCGTCGGTGGCCCTCTTCGGTTTTTCGTACGACGACGATTTCCTGGCCATCATGGGACGTCCATGGTCCGGAGTGGAAGCCGCCGAGCGACAGCTCGAGCGTGAAGCGAAGCTGCGCGGACGCTCGCTCGAGGAGCAACGGCGAGAGCGCCAGGCCCTGTACGATACGTGGCGCGAGCAGCAGGTGGAGGCGGACGAAGAACTCGAGCGCAAGGCGTCGCTCGACGATCACCGACGTCAAGGAGACTAACCAGATGAGCGAGCGGAAGGACCACCTTTGGAAACCAAGCACCGCCTCGCAGGAGGAGATCGAGAAGTTGGTTGAGACCAATTCAAACCCCATCGGCATAGACGTCGGCACGAGCAAGATCGTCGTGGCTCGCAAGACAGGCAACGACGTGAAGGCGAGTTCCGAGCTGAACGCCTTCTTCCAGGTCCCCCATTCCCGTTTCACGGAGAAGATCCTGGAGCAGAACCAGATCGCCTACTACCGTGAAGACGAGGAGCTGGTGATCTACGGCACCGCGACGGAGCGGTTCGCCAACATGTTCAACGCGGAGGCGCGGCGTCCGATGGCGGACGGGCTGCTCAATCCGCGTGAGCGGGCTGCGATGTCGGTCATCGAAGCCATCCTCAAGCAGATGCTGCCCAAGGCGGCCACCAAAGGCGAGGCGCTGGCCTTCTCGGTACCGGCCCCGCTGCAGGCAAGGACGCCGAGCTGACCTACCACGAGGCCAGCATGCGGCGCGTGTTCGAGGGCTACGGGTACGATGCGATGGCCATCAACGAGGGTCTCGCCGTCGTGTTCGCGGAGCTCGAGAACGACAACTTCACGGGCATCGGGATCTCCTGTGGCGGCGGCATGTGCAACGTCGCACTCGCCTTCCTCTCGATCCCGTCGATCATGTTCAGCATCACCAAGGGCGGCGACTTCATCGACGCTTCGGCCGGGTCTGTGCTCGCCGAGCAGGCGACACGAGTCAAGCTGATCAAGGAAGAGGGGCTCGACCTCTCGCGTTCCCCGAAGAGCAAGCACGAGAAGGCGCTGCAGATCTACTACGAGGACCTGATCCACAGCCTCGTCGGTGCTCTGAAGCAGTCCCTCAACCGCGCCGAGCAGCTGCCGCGAGCCGATCGGCCGCTGCCGATCGTGCTGTCCGGCGGCACTGCCAAGCCCAAGGGCTTCCGCGACATGTTCGAGAAGGCGGTGCGTGGGACGTCCCTGCCCATCGAGATCTCCGAAGTCCGGATGGCGGCCGACCCGCTGACGACGACGGCTCGGGGGGCCCTGATCGCCGCGCTCTACGAGAAGTAGCGTGTCGCGGCGTCGCTCGAGCCCGCTTCGGGCGATTGCCGCAGCGTGTTGCATCCTCTTCCTCGTCCCCGCCCCGGCCTGGGCCGTCCGAGAGTGGTACGACCACTACCTGGAGGCCCGCGACGAGCAGATCCCCAAAGCCCAATACGATCAGGCCGTCGAAAACCTGCTCGCTGCGATCAAGATCAAGCCCACCCCCGGGTTGAAGGAGCGGACGTACGGTCTCCAGTTCGAGGACTACCTCCCCTACTACCAGCTGGGCCTCTGCTACCTCCGCCAGGGGGACTTCCCACAGGCGATCCGGATGTTCAACATCTCGGAAGACCGCGGCACGGTCCGGAACGCCGACGCTTACGCCGACCTCCGCCAGTTCCGTACCGAGGCCGAGAACGGCGAGCGCCAAAAGGCGGCGAGGCTGGCCCGCGAGGAGGTCGAGCGCCTCTTGAAGGAGGCGGACGCCCTCTTCGCCCAGAACCAGTTCGAGGAGCCGTTGACGCTGCTCGCACAGGCGCAGGTTGCGGCCATGGGGCTCGGCAGGGACTCGCAACAAAGGGTCACGCAGTTGCAGGAACGAATCCTCGCTAGAGAGCGCAACCTGCAAGAGCAGGCGGGCCGGCGCGAGCGCATCGAGCAGGAGTTGTCGCGCGGCCAGCAGCTGCTCGCATCGAACAACGCGACTGCCGCGGTCGTGGCATTCGATCAGGTGCTGGGCCTGGATCCCAGCAATTCTCCGGCGCAGGCCGGCAAGCAGGAAGCGCAGGACCTCATCCTCGCGACGCGAACGCGCAACGCCCTCGAGCTGGCTTTCCAGCAAGGCAAGGCAGCGTTCGAAGCCGGCCAGTACGAAGAAGCGGTGCGGCCTCTGACCGACGCTGCCGCCAACCCCGACAACAAGGTGGCTCAGGATCTGCTCGAGACCGCGCTCAAGATCCTGGAGGGCATGCGCCAGCAGCGCGACCTGCGCGCTCGCATCGAGGAGCTCCGACGCGAGGCTCAGGAGCTGCTGCTGGCTGGCGAGTTCGCCCAGGCCCAGGTGCGGATCGCCAATCTGCTTCGCCTCGATCCGGGCAACGTCGAAGCCCAGGAGCGACTCGCGTTCGCTGAGATGAAGATCGGCGAGGCGCTGGTGAGCCGCTGGCTTCCCAACCTGCAGCCCGCGCTCACGGTGTTCGCGCCGCGAACACAGCAGCTGGAAATCGAGGCGGATTCGATCTCCATCGTGGGCGTGGCGAGCGACGACCGCGGCATCGCCAAGGTCGAATTCAGGATCGGCGACCAGGTCGTTGCAGAGCAGGCGCCGCCGCCGAGCTTCGACCTGACCTCGTCGTCGCGCAACGTTCGCTTCGATCGCAAGTTCCCGCTCGAGCCGGGCCTCAACCAGATCGTGGTCACGGCGACGGACTCCACTGGTTTGACGCACTCCGAGACGCTGCGGCTGACGCGACGACTGCGCTTCCACGAGACGTCGGCGTTCCTCCCGTCCGCCGTGGCCTCGGCGACGGGCCTGCTCTTCGCCGGTTTTCTATTTCAGCATCTGCGCCGCCGCCGGGCCGTCCGGCGGCGCTTCAACCCCTACATCGCCGGCGCGCCGGTGATGGACGCGCATCTCTTCTTCGGCCGCGAAAAGGTGATGGCGCGGATGATGAACGTGCTGCACCACAACAGCCTCGTCATCACCGGGGAGCGCCGCATCGGCAAGACCACGTTCCTCTACCACCTGAAGCGAGCGCTCGAAGCCGACGCCGACACCGACTACCGCTTCTTCCCCGTCTTCACCGACCTGCAGGGTGTGCCCGAGTCGAGCTTCTTCCACACCGTGATGTCGGACGTCCTCGATCAACTCGAGATCGACGAGGCTTCCAAGGCGGCGCTCCGCTTCGGCGCCGGGAACGACGACTTCGACGGCCGCGACTTCAACCACGACGTCCGGCTCGTCATCGAGTCGCTGAAGACGCGCACGCCCGGACACGTCAAACTCGCCCTGCTGATCGACGAGGTCGACGCGCTCAACGAGTACTCGGAGCGCACGAACCAGCGCCTCCGGAGCATCTTCATGAAGACGTTCTCCGAGCACCTCGTGGCCATCATGAGCGGTGTCGGGATCAAGAGAACCTGGAAGAGCGAAGGCAGTCCCTGGTACAACTTCTTCGACGAGATCGTGCTGCCTCCGTTCGGCCGAGAGGAGGCGGAGGCGCTGATTCGGACTCCGGTCGAGGGAATCTTCCGGTACGAGCCAGACGCGGTGGACACGATCATCGAGCGCAGCGAAGGCAAGCCCTACCTGATCCAGAAGTTTTGCATCCACGCCGTGAACCGCATCATCGAGGAGCACCGCACGGTCGTCCGGGTCGAAGACATCGACGAGATCGAGCCCGACGTCCTCTTCGAGGGACGGCATCCGGAGCCGCGACCGGTCGAGGACAAGGTGTCAGCCTGACCTGTGGCAGACTCCCCGCCATGACACGAGGCACCCTGAGTGCGTAACCCGTTCATCGCCGGAAGCTGGGTTCGCGGCGACAATTTCTTCGGCCGCGGCGCCATGCTCCAGGAGATCCTCGAAGGGGAGCGCGACTCGCTCTGGGTGGTCGGCGCCCGCCGTCTCGGCAAGACCAGCCTCTTGAAGGAGCTCGAGTGGCGGGTCCAGCAGAGCAGCCAGACGCCCTGGATTCCGCTCTACTGGGACCTCGAAGGCAGCGGCGACGCGCGCGGATTAGCGGACAGTCTGCTGGGAAGCATCGAGGACAGTGAGGCCTTCCGGCGCGCCGCCAGCGTGGCCCCTGAGGATGTCGAGGGGTTCCACGTCGCCGACATGTTGACGACGCTGGTGCGCCGGACGGTGCGCAGCGGCTGGCGCCTGCTGCTGCTCATCGATGAGGCCGAGGAGCTGCTGACGGTCGCCAAGAGCGATGCCCCGGTCCTGCCGCGGCTGCGCCGGATCTTCCAGCGGGGCCACGACGCGCGCGCCGTGATGACGTCGACGCGGCGCCTCAGCCGCCTCGACGCTGCAACCGATTTCGCGACGTCACCGTTTCTGCAGGGCTTCATCCCGCCGCTCTACCTCACGCCGCTCGCTGCTGAATCCGCACGCCAGCTGTTGAACCGCGCCGATTTCGGCGAGGAGGCCGTCGAGCTCGTCATCGAACGCACCGCGTGTCACCCCTTCCTGCTGCAGCTGATCGCGAGCCGCATGTTCCAGAACGGCGACGCCCGCGCCACGATCGACCAGGTGGCGGCCGACGAGATGGTCTCGAACTTCTTCTCTATCGATTTTCAGACTCTCGAACCGATCGAGCGGCAGATTCTCGAGGAGCTGGGCCGCGAGGGACGGCGCAAGCGGGCCGAGCTCGCCGAAGCCGTGCGGCGCACCGAGGACGACGTCGAGCCCGTTCTGCTCGGTCTTCGAATGATGGGCTACATCGCGACCGACGGCGATCGCCTCGGCGTCGGTAACTGGTTCTTCGAGCGCTGGCTGAGGCGCTCCGTCTCGATCGCGGCGCGCGAAGCGTCGCCAGAACACACCTCGCGCTCGTGATCGTCGGCGCCAACCGTGTCTTCAACCACGAAGGCAAGGAGTACCACATCCAGGCCGAGGACCTCGGCGTCGACCAGTCGTGCTTCGAGGTCCGTGTCTACGTCGGCGGGAGCGTGCTTTGGCGCAAGCAGGTCTCGTACGCCGAAATAGCGGGACAGTCGCTACCGAAGGCCGAGCAGGACGAAGCGCTCAACGGCATGATGAGCAAGACCATCACGACCGTCCAGGCCGCGATCGCCAAGGGGAAGATCGGCTGAACCCCCGCCGCGCCAGCAGCTTCTCGTAAGCGGAAGCTCTCCTTCCGCAAACGCCCGAACCCAGGCCCGCGGGGGAGAGGGGCCTACAACAGAGACGCGGCGGCGGCGGCGATCAGGCCGATCAGGATGGCCAGGCAGCCACACTCGCTCCCCGCGCAACTGCCGACGCTCCGTCCGAGGGCGGCTCGGAACAGGGCGTGGCCGGCGTGTGTGCCCACGATCGGCAGCGCCTGGATCGCGACGTTCGCGGCCGTGCGTCGCCACTTCTCGCTCTCGTCCTGGCGGAGTTGGTTCTCGAGAATCGTGCGCTGCTTGGCAACGCGCTGGCGGTGCTTCATCTGCTCGCGCGTCAGCACGACCTCGAGCTCTTCCTTCGACGGAACGAACTTGAGCAGCGAGTCGCAGTACTCGCACAGGATCTCGACCTGGCCCACTTCCAGGTTCAGCGGCGCCGAACAGTTGGGACAGGCCCGATTCGCTTCCGCCACGAGCGTGGGTGCTCAGCTACGGCGGCGCGGACCCCGCCCACGACCGCCGCTGCCGCCGCCGCTGCGTCCGCGACGCCGGCCATCTCCCGAGGGACGCCGGGTTGGCGGCTCGTCGTCCTCGAGGTCTTCCGGATCCGGAGCGGGAGGCTGGAAGAACAGCCGCAGCAACGACGAGACGATGCGATCCCGGTACTCGTGGTCGGCGATTCTCTTCGAAATTGGCGCCAGCTCCGCGTAGTCCTCCATCGGGAGCGACTGACCTTCGGCGGCCAGACGCGTGACGATCCGCTCCAACTTGCGCTCCTCGACCTGCTCGTCGGAGGGGACGTTCACCTCACCGACATCGATGTGGTAGCGCTTCACGAGCCGGTTGAAGTTCACGAGGTCGTGAGCCGATACGAGGCTGATGGCTCGGCCGCTCTTGCCGACGCGGCCGGTTCGACCGGCGCGGTGGATGTACTGCTCGGGCGAGTCGGGCGTCGAGTAGATGAAGACGTGGGAGAGGTCTTCGATGTCGATGCCGCGCGAGGCGACATCCGTGGTCACCATGTGCCGGATCTCGCCGCGGCGGAAGCGCCCCATGACCCGTTCGCGCTTCTTTTGCGCCAGATCGGACGAGAGCATCGCCGATGCCAGACCCTTGCCTGCGAGAAAGGCGTGCACGAGGCGCGTCTCCTCGCGCGTGTTGCAGAAGACCATCGAGGTGGCGGGGTTCTCGTACTCGAGCAGCTTGTAGAGCGTCGTCTCCTTATGGAGCTTCGGCGTCAGGCAGTAGAGGTGCTGGACCTCCTTGACGTAGATCTGGTCCTCGGAGAGCAGCACCCATTCGGGCGAATCCAGGTAGTGGTAGATCATTCCGCGAATCCCGAGCGGGATCGTGGCGGAGAAGAGCATCGTCTGCCGTTCGCCCGGCACGTACTCCATGATCTGGCTCATCTCGTCGGCGAAACCCATGTCGAGCATTCGATCCGCCTCGTCCAACACCAAGATCTTGACGGCATCGAGGCGGAGGGTGCGACGTCTGAGGTGATCCAGGACCCGGCCCGGCGTCCCGGCGATGACGTGAGCGCCAGCCCGGATGCCTTCGAGCTGGCGGTCCATCGAGTCTCCGCCGTAGATGCTGAGAACCTTGATCCCATGGCCGCTCCCCAGCTCCGTCAGCTCCTGGGCGACCTGCAGCGCCAGCTCGCGAGTGGGAGCCAGTACCAGCGCCTGAACCTCCTGCTTCTCCGGCTCGACGCGTTCGACAATGGGGATGCCGAACGCCGCCGTCTTCCCCGTGCCGGTCCGCGACTGCACGACCAGGTCGTGGCCGCCGAGGGCTCGCGGAATCGCCTCCGCCTGGCAGGGGGTGGGCGCGCGGTATCCCTTGGCGTCGAGGCTCGCCAGGGTTTCCGCCTTCAACTCGAGGGCCTCGAAGCTGTCGATCGTCGCTATGTCCATGGGCCCATTATAGGGATGCCGGTATACTCGTGCTTTTGGAGCCCACTGAGTGATCGAATGCAAGCGCTGCGGGCGGAGCGCCGAGCCGCCCGAGCCGAAACGCGTCGGCATGCCCCGCTCGGTCAAGGGGGAGATTCTCGCGTCCGTGTGCGGCGACTGCTGGAAGGAATGGGAGCAGCTCGAAACGAAGGTGATCAACGAAAACCAGCTCAACGTGATCGACGCCCGCCACCGCCAGATGCTGGTCCAGAACTGCCGCGAGTTCCTCAACCTGCCCGTCGCCGAAACCGGTGCCCCCGTCGAGCTGCTCCGGAAAGTCAGGGAGTCGGAGACCCCCGAGTGATTCATATCGAGCGGCTCTGCAAGCGGTTCGGAGAACGCGTGCTGTTCCAAGATACCGGCTGGCACGTCAAGAAGCGCGATCGGATCGGTCTCTCCGGCCCGAACGGCTCCGGCAAGTCGACGCTGCTGCGCATGCTGGCAAGACTCGACGAGCCCGATTCCGGCGAGATCCGCATGGCGACGGACACGAGCGTCGGGTACCTGCCGCAGGACGGTCTCGAGCATCGGGGCCGGTCGCTCTACGACGAGGTCTGCCTGGCCTTCGAGGAGCTGCTCTCGCTCCAGCAGCAGCAGCGGAGTATCGAGGAGCGGTTGAGTCACGACGATGCCGACGAGGCGGAGCACGAGTCGCTGTTGACTCGCTACGCCGAGGCCACGGAGCGTTTCAAGCACCTGGGCGGCTACGAGATGGATGCGCGGATCGACGACGTGCTGGGCGGGCTCGGTTTCGAGAAATCTGATTGGAGCCGGCCCTGCGAAGAGTTCTCGGGCGGCTGGCAGATGCGCATCGCTCTGGCCAAGCTGCTGCTCGCTCGCCCCAACCTGCTGCTGATGGACGAGCCCACCAACCACCTGGACCTGCCCGCGCGCAACTGGCTCGAGGAGTACCTCGCCGAGTACCCCGGCTCCGTCGTTCTCGTCGCCCACGACCGCTACTTCCTGGACGCGTCGATCCACCGCATCACCGAGGTCGGCCTCAAGACCCTGACCGACTACCACGGCGACTATTCCCACTACCTCGTCGAGCACGCCGCCCGCATGGAGCGGCTGCTCGAGTCTCACCGCCGACAGCAGGAGGAGATCGAGAAGGCGGATGCGTTCATCAGCCGCTTCCGGTACAAGGCTTCCAAGGCGCGTCAGGTGCAGAGTCGCGTCAAGATGCTCGACAAGATCGAACGCATCGAGATCCCGCCGCAGCGCAAGAAGATCCGCTTCACCTTCCCCGACGCCCCGCGGCCGGGGCGCATCTCGTTCCAGTTGAAGGGTGTGCGTCGCGCCTACGGCGACAAGGTCGTCCTGAACGAAATCGACCTGATGATCGAGCGCGGCGATCGCGTCGCCCTCGTCGGCCCGAACGGAGCGGGCAAATCAACGCTGATGCGGGTACTGGCCGGCGTCGACCGGCCTGACGAGGGAACCCACGAGCTCGGCCACCAGGTCGTGATGGAGTACTTCGCACAGGACCAGGCGAAGATCCTCGACCCCCGCTCGACCGTTTATGAGGAGATGACGAGCGTCAGCCCGATGGGAATGGTGCCGCGCATCCGCACGATACTGGGTGGCTTTCTGTTCGCGGGTGACGACGTTTACAAGAAGGTCGGCGTGCTGTCCGGCGGCGAGCGAAACCGCCTGGCCTTGGCCAAGATGCTGCTCGTCCCCTCGAGCCTCCTGCTCCTCGACGAGCCGACGAACCATCTGGACATCGATTCGAAAGAGGTGTTGCTCGACGCGCTGCTCGACTACCACGGGACGATCGTGTTCGTTTCTCACGATCGCTACTTCATCGACCGCCTGGCCGCGAAGGTCGTCGAGGTTGGAAACGCCGGGATTCTCAGCTACCCCGGCGGCTACGAGGAGTTCCTCGAGTGGAAACAGCGGCGAGCCGACGGCGCCGCCGACACGCGGACGAATCCCACAGGGCGAGCCGAGTGAGGCGACCGAACCGATCGGCGCGGCGTCGACTCGGCGCAAGAGCCGACGCGAGGAACGCCAGGCTCGGCAGGCCGCGCGTGGCCCGTCGGGTGACTCGGCGCCCGCCACCGCGACACCACAAAACCCACTGGCACCCCGGCTCCGGAGGAAGGAGAAGGCTGCGGGCGAGATGGAAACGAGGAGAGCCCGCTCGAAGGTGCGCGATCTGGAGCGCGAGATCTCCACCAAGGAGGGCCGCGTCCGCGAGCTGGAGCGGGCGATGGCCCAGCCCGGCTTCTACGAGGACCGGGCGGAGGCCACCCCGCTGGTGGCGGAGTACGAGGCCCTGGCTGCCGAGGTCAACGAGCTGATGGGCGCCTGGGAAGCGCTCCAGGAGACAGTCGAGAGCTAGGGATCGCTCGGGTGCCGCTCCGAGGTGGGCCACGCAGAGGGTCGCTCGGGTACCGCTCCGAGCGGGCCACGCTGACCAGGGGCACCGGTTGAGCACCAGCGCCCCTGGTGTCGCATTCATCAAAGAGGCCCACTCTACGCGGCACCTCTCGCTCAGGCTGTATGATCCTGTCGCTTGCCGCGGACGACACGGCGAACACTTGACTCACAAGTTACGCTTCGACCTCTACGGAGTCTTTGTCGTGGACCTCGAGCGCGTCGAGGAGCGATGGGTCGCCTACCGCGCCGGCGAGGGCAAGCGACGCCCGCTACCCGAGCTCGTGGTACCAGGGGAGATCGATGAGGACGGCCTGCTGCGCTACCTCGACGATCTCTGCCACGAGATGAGCGCACCGGGACGCGCCATTCGCCGCATTCGTCAATAGCCAACGAATCGACGGCAGCCACAGAGTCACGGAGACCACAGAGAACGCACGGAGAAAAACGGCCGCTCCGATCGGCCGCCATCTCCCCGCGAACCTGCCCTCGCACCCCTGGAACACCTTCGAGTCGCGGCCTTGTCATCTCTTCGGCCCCGGAAAGAAGAGCGAACGGTCGGAGCGGGCCGTCATCTGTGCCTCTGTGGCGACCGTGACTGCCTTCCGGCGGTCAGCCAGAGACGCCGAATCGCTGGCGGAGCTGCTCGCCGAGCGCGTCGACTTGCCGCGCCTCGCTCTCGAGCTGCTGGGCCTGTGTCGGCAACGCCATCAGGCCTCCGGAGTCGCCGGCCACCGCGGCATCACGCACGGTCTCCAAGAGGCTCACGCCGCGGCCCATCAGCGACACCACGCGGCGGTGGTGATCGGTACAGGGCGGCGGTGGGTTGATGCGTCGCACTCGATCGAGAGCCTGTCGTTGGCTTCCGACGAGCTGGTCGAAACCGCTCGTATCTCCGCTTCCAACCTGGCCGAGCAACATCATCGCGAGGTCCTGGGGATTGCTCCAGTACTTCGCTTCCCGCTCGACAGAGTCCAGCTCCCGGAAGTAACCGGAGACCGCCGTGTCTTGTGCCGCCGTGCCGCCCGCGTCGGGCGGCGTTTCAGGCATCCGACTCTCGGCGTCGGCCTCGCCCGGGGCGAGCCCGGTGTTCAGCTCCGGCGGAAACAGCGCCTCGAAGTCACTGCGTGGCGAGCCTCGGTCTCCTCCCTCCCCGGTTTCGGGTCGCTCCGTGTCGCGGTCGGAACCGACCGCTGAAGACGCTGCGGGCTCGACCGCCACGGCAGCAACGGAGGCCGGGTCCTTGCGAGCCGACTCGCGGCCCACGAAGAACGCTATGACGACAATACTCGCGATGACAGCGACGCCCGCGGCGACGAGGGCAACGAGCGGAACCGCTACGGTTCGCTGGCGCTCTGCATCGTTTCTCTTGTCACGATCCCCGGCTCCGGCCCCGCGCATTGTCGCTCTCAGGCTAGCAGCGGCGCATCCCGAGGAGAAGCCAGGTGGCGAGGCGCGCGCCGTCCGCGAGTCGCCCGGCACCCACCACGGCTCTCCGGCTCGACAATCAACCTCGATGAGCGGGTAAGCTCGTCGGGTTGGGGCCAAGGAGGAGAACACCATGTCTGACCCGCGCTACCCGATCGGGCCCTACGAGCCGCCCGCGGAGTTCACGGCCACGGTTCGAGAGGGGCTCATCGAGCAGGTCGAGCAGGCACCCGCCGCGCTCGGCGCCGCCGTCGCCGGGTTGGACGACGGCCAACTCGACACTCCCTATCGCGATGGCGGCTGGACGGCCCGTCAGGTCGTGCACCACGTGGCGGACAGCCACATCAACGCCTATGTTCGTTTCAAGCTCGCGCTGACCGAGCCGAACCCGACGATACGCCCCTACGACCAACCGGGCTGGGCACAGCTACCCGACGCGAGCCGGGGCCCGGTCGGCATGTCTCTCGACATCCTCACTCCGCTCCACCGCCGCTGGGTCGAGATGCTGCGCAGCATCGACGAGGCCGGCTGGGCCCGGACGTTCCAACATCCCGAGCTCGGGTCGGTGGCGCTGCCGTGGAACCTCGGCCTCTATGCGTGGCACGGGCGGCACCACACCGCCCACATCACGTCGTTGCGGAGCGCGAAAGGCTGGTAACGAGCGTGAGGGGTTTGTCGATCGCGCTCGGCGCGATGGCCGATCTCGGGTAGACATGGGCGCGAGCGGGCCGCAGGAAGCCGACGCCAACGCGGCGACAGCGCCGTCGGCGCTCTCGCGCCTTTCAAAGGGCGTTGCTCGTCAGCCAGCTCAGCAAGCCTTCGTGGATCAGGCGCTCGACGTCCTCCGCCGTCTGCCCGCTCGACTTGCGAACCTTGAACGAGTGGTCGCCGTCCTCCACCAGCAGTAGCGTCGCTCGCCTACCCAGCGTCTTCATGAGCCCGTCTCTCAGGTCGGGACGCGCGAAAGCGTCGCGGGTGCCCTGTACGAAGAGCATCGGGCACTCGATGCCGGGCAGATGCGCGTCTCGCAGCTTGTCGGTCCGCCCCGGCGCATGAAGCGGATACGCGAGGAGGGCGAGACCGTCCGCCGGTACGCCCGCAGCCACGATCTGCGTGGCGATCCTCCCGCCCATCGAGCGTCCGCCGAGCACCAGCTTGCGGGCACCCAGCTCGCTGCGCGTGTGCGCCGCAACGGCACTCGTCGTCTTCTCGAGGATGCGGGCAGGATCCGGCGAGCGCCGCCCGACCTCCGGGTAGCGGAAGTTGTAGAGCAGCGCCATTCGCCCGGAATCCGCGAGGGCCCCGGCAACCCGTAGGAGCGCCGGCGTCTTGCGGGTGCCACCGGCGCCGTGACCGAGGACGACCGCGGTCTCTCCGGCCCCGTGGATGGACGCGGATACCTCGAACCCTTCGACCGGAATTCGAATCTCTCGCACGGCCACTGAGCATAGCGGAACGGAACGCCCCATCTGTCAAGCGGCGCGTGGTGGCGCACTCGCGGCCAAGGATCGTGTGTAGACGCCGATGACCAGCAGTCCCAGTGGTTGCGCCGCCAGCAGTGCGAGAGCAACCCGCAGGCCCAGTTGGTCCGCAACCAGGCCGATGATCAGCGGCAAGGCGATCTCGAACGGCCTGAAGACCACGGACACCGCATTCACCAAGCCCGACTGATCGGGCAACGCCCGGTACGCCTGGGCCTGGGCGATCGGATACAGGGGCGCGGCAAACAGCCCGACGACCAGCAGGAGAACTGCGCTCCACGAGCCGTTCGGCGCGAGAACCCACAGGCCGTATGCGATCGCGCACGAGGCGCCGTTGACGCGCAGCATCGCCAGCGGATCGGCCCCCTGTCTCAGCAGTCGTTCGCTCGCGACCAGCCCGGCGATCGAGCCCACCACGAACGCCATGAGAACCAGGCTTCGCTCCGCCACGTCCAGCCCCAACCCATCGCGCAGGTGGATCGAACCGAACGCCACCAGGATCTCGTCGAGCAGGCCACAGAGCCACACGCCGAAGAGCCAGAGCAGCAGGCGTCGATCGCCGAGCGCCGCGGGAATCGCATCACGAAGCCGCGGGGTTTGTCGGTGTTCGGTCGCACCCCGGTTCGGAAAGGACCGGCGGCCGAGAACGACCGCGTAGATGAGGAGCAGGAGTGCGCTCGCCACGAACGCCGCTCGCCAGCCGAGCGCAAACCAAGAGAGCGCCCAGAAGAACGCGGGCGCCGCGAAGTCACCCGCCATCCCGGCCAACGACCAGAGCGTCATCATCCTCTCGCGGTCGCGAGGGTGCTGGTCCATCAACGTCGCCTGCGCGACGTTGATGCCCACACCGCTGGCGGCGGCGGTGAGACCGAGAGAGGTGGCGAGCGCAGCGAGAGACCACGAAAGGCCGGCGATCAGGTTGCAGAACGCCATCGCCACGAGACCTCCGACGACGAAGCGGCGCCGTGGATGGCGATCGGCCAGGACGTAGAGGGGGGGCTCCAGGACGAGTCCGACCAGCTGCGGGACGACGAACAGGATCAGTGCCGCGGTCGAGTAGCGCAGCGCGAACGCCGATTGGATCTCGGGCGCCGCGATGACGGGGACTCCTGCCGAAAGCTCGCCGAGCAGGTCCACACCGACGAGCAGCGCCGACAGTCCCGCGAGGCGACCGAGGCCCCAAGCGCCAGGAAGCGCTCGAACCGGGTCAGGCGCGAAGACGCGCCGGATTCGGGATCAGATGAGGGTGGTGAAGCGTTTCGCCATCGTTCGTCTCCTGTCCAGCGATTCTAGCGGGATCAGCGAGCCGCCGCGATCGCGTACACGTGGCCCAGCGTCCTGACGAAGAGCGTGCCGTTCGCGATCGCGGGCGTCGCCATCAAGACCTCGCCCATCTCGTTGCGGGCTACGAGCCTGGGTTTGCGACCGGTCTGATAGACGAACACGCTGCCCTCCTCGCTCGCCACGAACACGTGGCCGTCGCTGGCCAACAGCGAGGCCGCGTGGGTGGTTCCGGTTCGCTCCCGGTGTACGAGCTCGCCCGTCCCGAGGTCGTGAATCTGAAGGATGCCTGTGTCCCGGACGACGTAGAGAAGGCCCTCGTACGCCACCGGCGTGCTCGTGTAAGGCCCCCCGACCTCGGACTTCCAGGCGAGGAAGTGTGCGTCACCGCCCGCTCGGCCAGCGGACAGGTCCCCCCCTCCCCCCGAGACGCAGGGCGATCATGGGTCGCCCCCGGTAGCCACCCGTGAGAAGGATCAACCCGTCCGCCACGAATGCCGTCGTCGTCTTGACCTCTGCATCGTCGGCGAAGCGCCACAGCTCGCTGCCGTCCCGCGGGTCGTAGCCGCGGTCGTAGTGGCCACCGCGCACGATCAGCTCGCTCCGCTCCCCGCCGAGGTGGAGGGTGGGCGTGGACCAGACCGGCCGCTCATCCCGGGCGACGCGCCAGATCTCGGCGCCGGTGTCGGCGTCGAAGGGGGCCAGAAATGAGTCGGCATGGCGGTCGACCTGCACGAAGACACGCCCTCCGTGTAGCACCGGCGAGCTGGCGGCGCCCCACTGGGAGCTCGTGTCGCCATCGAGCCCCGGATCGTTCGTGCCGAGATCCTTCCGCCACTTCTCGTTCCCGTCCAGGTCGAAGGCCGCCATGCCTTGAGAGCCGAACAATGCGACGATCGTGTTCCCATCGGTGGCCGGGGTCGCGTTGGCCTGGCTCGACTTCACGTGACGTCGCGTGCGCGATGCGCCCCGGTAGACCTCCCGCTCCCAGACGACACGGCCGTCGCTCGCATCGATGCCGAGCAGCCGCCACGAATGCTCCCCTTCGGCGTCGGCCAGCTTGATACCGCCAGTGTCGCCCAGCTCGAGGATTGCCCGGCCCGGCGCGACAGCCGTCGTCACGAAGAGCCGGTTCCCCCAGACGACGGGGCTGGAGTGCCCCATCCCCGGGATTCCGCTCGCCCAACGGATGTTCTTCGAGGTCGCGACGTCCCATTCGACGGGAAGCCCGGCGCCGTCCGCGACGCCGCGGGCACCCGGCCCACGGAAGGCCGGCCAATCCGCGGCCAGACCCGGGACCGACGTCGAGAAAGCCCCGAGGAGCACCCACAACCCGGCCTGTCTCACGCTCGCTGCGGGCTAGGCCCGGCTCTCGAAGACGCGGGTGATCGCCGTCCGCCTCACCAGGTGCTGCCGGTCTCCGTCGATGAGACTCAAGAAGGGCTCGCTTCGATTCAGGAAGTCGAGAACCCGCCGTCTTTCCGCGGGCATGTCCAACGTAAGCCGGCCCTGAATCCTCATCGCGCCGCACTCCAGCGCGACCTGACGATGCACCAGCACGGGCCCTTCGCCCGGGTCGGCCTCTGGCTCGGCGAACGCTGGCACGGTCAACACCAGGAGTTCCTTATCTGTTGAGGATGATCGGGGTATCGTGGAAGTCCGACTTGAACGGGAAGAAGGCGTCGGGCTCGTTCATCCACTCCTCGGTCGGCATCGGGCCCGCGTGGGCCGACTTGGACGCCGGCAGGAACAAGCTGCCTCGGTAGCTCGCGCCGTCGGCACAGTGGACCTCGGCGTCGACGGACGTCGTTGGAACCTCAAACTCTTGCATGCTGTCTCCCTGACCGGAGATTATCCGTCGAGGCGTCCGCCGTGGCAACGGCCGGCGGCCCGCCGTGATCGTTTCGGTGATCAGGGCGTAGGCAACCACCGGTTCACCTCGCGATCTTCTAGGGGCGGGCGGCAGCGCAACGCCGTCTTCCGAGCCCGGAGACGAGCGTCTTGTAGAATCGACCGCTCATGAGACGCATCGGTATCTTCGGATGGGGGCTCGTCGCACCGAAATCGCCCGACATCGAGTCGTTCGCGGCCAACCTCGAGAGAAGCGAGACCTGGCTCACGCCTTTCGAGGGCTTCGGTCCCTCGACGTTCCTCGTCGGCGAGCCGGCTTTCGACTTCCAACGCTACAAAACCTGGATCGACGAGAGGTTCCGACCCAACCGCTTTCCGATGCTCCTGCAGAAGATGGGCGATCCGGCGCTCTTCGCGATCGGCGCCTTCATTCAATCTCTCCAGCAGAACCCCGGCATCGAGCAGACCCTGCAGGAGCTGGGGAACGAGACCCACGTTCTGATCGGGACCGGGCTCGGCGACCTTCCGACGCAGTACGACTGCAGCATCGACCTGTACTTCGCCCAGCGGCGCTGGGACCTTTTCTGGTCCGCCCCGGAACGCAATGCCGATCGAAGCGACTACGAGAGCGCCGATGCCGCCGGGCGCATTCGGCTGTGCGAGGATTGGAACGCGCCAGACGACCCGCGCGATCTGGACGTCGACGAGGTCTCGCTCGAGCAGGCACACGGGTGCTGGAACGCGTTCTGGACGCGCCGCTCGGACGCTCTGGCGAGGTTCCTCGACGACTTCGACGCCATCGAATCCGAGGGCATTGGCGGCGAAGTAAAAGCCGGCAAGCTCGGTCTGATCCGCCGCAAGAAGGGGAATCTCACCAAGCTCGAGCAGCGGTGGGGTTGCCCGCCGCCGCCCTGGCGCTCCGTGTCGGCGAATCTGATCTGGAACATCGCCAACATCCCGGCGGCCCAGGTCTCGATGCTGGGCGGCATCACCGGGCCGGCCTGGGCGCCGGTCGCCGCCTGCTCGACGTTCGGCGTATGCCTTCGCGTCGCGGCCGACACGATCCAGGCGGGTCACGCAAAGGCCGTCGTCATCGGAGCGACCGATCCGCGGCCGCACCCGATGTCCGTATCCGCATTCTTCCAGGGCCGGGTACTCGCCTCGGATCGGAGGCCGTCGCTTCCACTGAGCGACCTGCGCGGCACACACGTTGCCGGGGGAGCTTGCGTCTGGATCGTCGGAGACCACGAGTTCATGACCGCTCAGGGATTCGAGAGCCTGGGCCTCGAGATCCTCGGCGTCGGTGTGACCTCCGACGCCGATCACATCATCACGCCCTCCGCCGGGGGACCGCAGGAGTGCGTGAGGCAAGCGCTCGCCAGCGCCGGCGTCGACGCGAGCGCGCTGGGCACATGGGACCTCCACGCCACCGCCACTCCCGGGGATCACCACGAGGTGGCGAGTCTTCGCGAGGTCATCCCGGGGGCCGTCGCGGTCACAGCCCGCAAAGGCACGTTCGGGCATGGGATGGCCGTGGGCGGCGGGTGGGAACTGACCGCCCAGCATCTGGGGCTCACCCGCGGGAAGCTCTTCCCCACCCCCTTGAAGGAGGCGCAGATCCATCAGGGCATCGCGGAGGCGCCGTACCGCTACGTCCTCGACACTGTGTGCCCATCACCGCCGGGCCTGGCGGGCAAGCTCTCAATGGGGATCGGCGGCATCAACGCCTGCGTCATCTCACGCTTGTGGGAGGACTCACCCGGAACCGGCTGAGCCGACACCTCCCCTCTGCGCCCACATCAACCTACTGGATCCCGTAGGCCCGCCGGGACTTCTCGAGCAGCCAGGGCCCGGACTTGACGGGCCGGTAACGCGCCGGCTCCTCGATGCTCGTGCAACTCGGAAGCGCCGCGATCTCCGCATCCCAGTTCGGCTGGTGGAAGAAGGCGATCGACTGGCGCGCCACACCCGCGGGCCCGACGGGAAGCGCGACCCGATGGACGGTCGAGCGCCAACGATCATTGGTCCAGCGCGCCATCAGATCCCCGATATTGACGATGAACCCACCGGGCACCTCCGGCACGGGCAGCCACGCTCCGTCAGCACGCCGGATCTCGAGACCGGGCCGCCCCTGGCCCGTCTTCAGGATCGTCATGCTGCCGTAGTCGGTGTGCGCACCGGCCCGCAACTGATCGATCGCCGGCACTCCCGCGACCACCGGGTAGTAGAGCGCTCGTAGCGAGCTCACGTGCCGATCGATCTCGCCCGCGAAGAAACCTTTCGGCAGGTCCAGGGCCAGTGCAAACAGCCCCATGAGGCGTCCCGCCAGGGTCTCCATCTCGGCGTAGTAGGCCGCAAACGCCTCCCTGAACCCTCGCGGAGCGACTGGCCAGAGCCCAGGCCCGGTGCGCAGACCGCCGGCCTCGGCCTCGGCCCGATACGGCGGCGCGACGCTGTAGCTCTCCTTCAGATCGGCCGGCGTCTCTCGTCCCGCCGACCGTGCCAGGGCCTCCGCGGCCATCGGGAAGTAACCGTACGGGTAATCGGGATCGTCGCTGCAAAGCCGCGCCTTCTCTGCTCCCGACAGCTCGAAGAAGCCGCGCGCGGCCTCCCAGGCGGCCCGCTGCGCGGCCTTTGGAACGCCGTGCTCGCGCACCGCCAGAAAGCCAGTCGTCCGGCAGGCCGCGTCGACGCTGCGAGCGAGCGCCTGCTGCTCCCGCGTGCTCGCGTCGAGCCAAGACAGCTCGATGACCGGAAATGCCTGGCTCACCAAGAGGTCGCGATTCTAGCGGTGCCCCGATTGGGCAGCTCTCCCTTGGCTTCGCGGTCCCGGTCGCTTATCGTTGCGACCTTCCCCGGTGCCGTCGGCGGACTCGGTCGCCCGGCTGCAATTCCAATGAGGAGGGGTCATGAGAGCTTCTGTTCGCGTCATCGCGATCGCCGTCGTCGCGGCGCTCGCGCTACCTGCCGCAGCCGCCGCGCAAGGTAAAGTCCGGATCGCCATCTGGGACTTCGAGAACCACTCGGAGCGCACCTGTGGGGCTACGAAAAACTCGGGCCAGCAGCGCGCAACCAGATCGACACTGCCTTCGCTGAAGACGACAGGCTGTCCGAGATCTTCAGCGTGATCGAGCGCGAGAAGCTCGAGCTCGTCATGAAAGAGCAGGGTCTTTCGACGTCGGGGGCTCTCGACCAGCAGACTGCCGCCAAGGTCGGCAAGGTCCTCGGCATCAAGTACATCCTCACCGGCGCCATCGACAAGTTCTCCATCAACACGACGAAGGGCGGCATCGGCGGAATCGGCGGCAAGTACACGAAGGCCGAGGCCGAGATCAACATGCGCTTCATCGACACGACCACCGCGGAGCGCCTCGTCGCGCTCTCCGGCAAGGGCAGCGCCAGGAAGGGCGGCCTGAGGGTCAACAGCGTGAACCTCAGCCAGGACGCCGAATGGGGTATCGCCAGCGAGGCGATCGCTGCCGCCTCCGAGGAGATCGTCAAGAAGTTCGCCAAAGGCGACAAGTACATCAAGAAGTTCAGCGCCGGCGGCGTGATGGGTGGCGGCGAAGGCAAGATCATCAAGGTCGACGGCAACCGCGCCTGGATCAACATGGGCTCTATGTCGGGCGTCAAGGTGGGCGACACGTACGACGTCGTCGAGCTGGGCGAGGCCCTCGTCGATCCCGACACCGGCCAGGTGCTGGGCCAGGATCAGAAGACGACCGGTTCCGGGAAGGTCGTCGAAGTGCAGGAGCGCTTCGCGATCATGGAGTTCAGCGGCTCCGCCAAGGCTTCGGCGAAGGTCAAGAAGAAGTAGCTCGGGCCGGGATCCGGCGAGCGAGTCGGACCCCGGTTTCGCCCTGCTCGAATGAGCGTCCGGTTCCGGTTCCTCGAGGGCCCGAGGCGTAGCCAGGAGTTCTCGTTCCCGGGCCCATCGGTCACCGTCGGTCGCAGTCGCGACTGCGACCTGGTGCTCCCGGACGAGGAGGGACCGGCCTCGAGCGGCCGCCACGCCGAGGTTGTGCACGAAGAAGGCGCCTGGTGGATTCGGGACCTCTCCTCCACCAATGGCACCTTCGTCAACGGCGAGCGCGTCGAGAGTGCACGACTGCGCGACGGCGACCAGATCGGCGTGGGCGGTCCGCCGCTCCTGGAGTACCGCGGAGGGCCCGGCCGCTCCCGCCCGATGGGACTCGCAGCAGGGCTGCTGATCGTCGCGACCGGGGCAGGCGCTGCCGCACTCTGGATGGGACGTCCCGTCGAGAGCTTCGAGGCGGCCGCGACCGACGCGGCCCGGTCCGTCTACCTCCTCAGCATCGAGCAGGAGGGTGCCCGCACGGCGGTCGGCTCCGCGTTCGCCGTGTCTAGCGACGGCGTTCTGGCGACGAACGCTCACGTGGCACTGGTCCTGGTGGAGCGCGGATCGGTGGCCGCCGGAGCGGCGGTGGTCGCCTACGCAGCGCTGTCGGACGGAGACGGGCGCGGGGTTCGGATCGCCTCCGCAGAGATCCATCCGGAGCACGAGGCGGGCAGCTTCCGCAACGACGTGGCACTTCTGCGGCTGGCGGGCGACGCCGTGACCGTGCCGATGAGACTCGCGCCACCCGCGCAGCTCCGGGAGCTGCGGCGCGGACGCCGCGTCGCAGCGTTCGGCTTCCCGGCGCCGGCGACCGACCCTGCGCGCCCGCGCGCGAGGCTGAGCGAGGACGTGGTCGGCGACGTCCGCGAAGGGCGCTTCCTCGAGGTCGGACTGCGGATCACGCCGGGGATGAGCGGCAGCCCGGTGTTCACGCGCGACGGAAACGTGGTGGGACTCGTGGTCGGAGGCGATTTCGTCAAGGGTCCGGACGGCGGATCGGTATCGAGCGGAGTGAACTGGGCGCTGTCCGTGACGGCGCTACGGGAGCTGGCTCCGGGCTACTGAGCCTGCCTGTCCCAGTGGGCGGCGACCTTCTCCACAACCGAGGCGGCGAACACCCGCGACTGCTCGTTGAGCTTGTCGCGGCCGAAACGCGCGTCGAAGTTGAACGTCGCGGGCGCCGGCATCGCCACCATCATCCCGCTGCGCGCGTTCTCGGCGCGCGCCTCGATCGAGTAGGTTCGCACTACGAAGGTCGTGCCGAACTGATTTTCGGTGCGCGCCTCGATCTCCTCCGCACGTATGCCGACGAAGACATCGGCGACCCGCGGTGACGCTACGGGCATGCCTTCTCCATCGAAGCGGGACTGCAGGGCGTGCGTCAACGAGGCGCATGCATCCTGAACGCCCTCGCACTCGAGGCTGACGCGCGGGACGGCGGGCAGTGTCGGAGGGGGCGGGGCCGGGGCGGTGGCGTTGTCGGCTACCGCCGGCTCCTCGGGCACCCGAGTCGTGGTCGCAGGCGGGACCGTCACGGGTGCCGCTGCCGCCGGTTGCGTGGCGCCGGGAGCGGCTGCGCCGGCCGATGTCGCTACCCCTCCGGGTTCCCCGGTGTCGGCAGCTCCACCGGATGGGGCGTCCGGATTGCCCGGAATGGCCGCCGCCGGCACACCCTGGGGCTCCGCGCCAGCGCTCGCCTGAGTGTCCAGTGCTCGCTCCCCGCTGAAGAAACGCGAGCCGAAGAAACCGGCGACGAGGAGCAAGAGGAGGACGGCGGCCACGATCCCGAGAGCGAGACCGCCGCGACCCCTGGCGGCGGGTGTCGGGGCACCGGTCGCGGGGGGCGCGACGGGGACGGGCGGGCGCGTCACGTCCCGACCTGCTTCGGGCTGAGCGAGCGGCGCCGGCGGCGAGCTGGGTGGAGGCGGGCTCGGCGCGGCGAGCGTTTCGGCCGCCGCTCCCGCCGCCGACAGGGCCGTCTCGGCCGCGAAAACCGGGTCGAGGGCCTTGTCGAGCGCCTCCGAAATGGCGTCGGCCGTCGGGAACCGCCGAGCCGGGTCCTTCTCGAGGCAACGTAGAACGATAGCCTCGAGCCCCGGCGGCGTGTCGGCTCGCAGGTCCTTCAGCGGCGGCGGGACTGCCTGCATGTGCTTGACCAGCAGCGCCGGCACCGACGTGTCGCGGAACGGGACGTGGCCACCGATCATCTCGTACAGGATGATTCCGAGCGCGTAGAGGTCGGTGCGCGCATCTACGTCCTGCGCCTGCTCCGGTGCCATGTACTGCGGCGTCCCGATCACCATTCCGGTCGCCGTGAGGGCCGCCTGGTCTGTCTCGAACGTCTTGGCGATTCCGAAGTCGAGCAGCTTGGGAATCTCGTTGCCGTCCTCGTCGCTGCACACGACGATGTTCTGAGGCTTGAGGTCGCGATGCACGATGTTGCGCCGATGCGCGAGCGCCAGGGCGGCCGCGATCCCCTTCCCCAGCCGAACGATCCGCTCGGGCTCCATCGCGCCGGACGCCTTGATGACCTCCTTGAGACTCTCGCCGTCGACCAGCTCCATAGCGATGTAGAGGGTGCCGTCCTCGGCCTGCCCGAGGTCGTAGGTCGCGACGATATTCGTGTGGTGCAGCTGGCTCGCCGAGCGCGCCTCGCGGAGGAAGCGCTCGACGACCTCGCTCGAGGTGACCAGCTCGGGCTTGATCAGCTTGATGGCGACCTTGCGGCCGAGCATCTCGTGGGTGCCACGGTAGACGGCGCCCATGCCTCCCTGCGTCAGGAAGCCTTCGATTCGATACTTGCCGGCCAGGACCTTGCCGATCGGTTGCTCTTGGGTCGACATACCACCTCCCGCGTTCGCGCTCCCGCAACGATACACCGCCCCGAGAGCCGCTCGACGGCGGCTCGAGCCCGGAGGCTACGGGACGCGTTGATCTACCGGAACCGGTCGCTCGAGGTCCACCACAGCTTCCCTACGAGGCTTCCGACGCTGAGGGAAACGCAGAAGCACAGACCCGCCATCAGATCGCATGCGGCGGATCAACATCGTCTCGATCATGCGCCTCCCGACTCGTGCGAACCGCTCATGCGAGCGGGAGACCGGACCCGGATCGCGTCATGTCGTCATGCAGCTCTACGAGCTTCGCCAGCTCCGGATCCAGCTTCGGATTCCCGACCGAGCCCAGGAACCGGCAGCTGGCTCGCTGCTCACAGGGCTGGTCGTAGGAGCGGGTCCAATCGCGCATCTGCCGCTCCTCTCGAGACGACGCAAAGGGGAACCGGGTCGGCGGCTTCCCCACCCCGCAGCGCCACGGCTTGGGTGTGAGGCGCGCGCGAAAGCTCCCCTGCACCCGGCACAGATGCAGGTAGCTGCGATCTACGTCGAGGCGTTCCATCAAACGGGTCGTCTCCGCCGCCTTCGGGTCGTACAGGCGGTTCGTCGCCAGATATCGCGCGCCGGCTTTGGTGGCGTAGACCCGCAGACCGAGCTTCGGGTTCTCGGCGACGACCGACTCGGCCTTCTCGAGGGTGCTGTCGTTCGGCGCGCCCCCGAAAAACCTTCGCAGACCGGAGAAGGCGCCGGGCTTTCGATCGGAGTCGACGAACAGGGCTCCCCGGGCGTTGAGGATCACGCTCCCGTAGGTGTTGCGAGTCAGCACGGCGGCCAGCTCGTCGTCAGGCCCGGAAACATCTCGCAGCCGCTCCTCGCGCAGGGGCCGCGTGCCGTACGCGTAGCGCTCGGGAAGCGGCTCGCCTCGGGCGATTCGATCGCGGACCCGGGCGGCGACTCTGCGGGCCTCCGCGCGGGCCTCTTCGAAGCTCTCATTCGACCAGCGCCAGCACGAGAAGAAGATCGTCCTGCCCTGAGGGGTCGGCGCTTGAGCGCCCTCCTTGGCCCAGAATCGCGGAATCTCCATCAGGCTCCTCCTCCCGCCGCCGCTCGCGGCGTCAGTATCGAGCAATCCCCACCGCGCCGGTCTGGGAATCGCTCGGCCAGGATCGGACAAAGCTCTCTCGCCACGACGCCCGCGACGACGTCGGCCCCCTCGGCCGAGAAGTGCAGCGTGTCGTAGTAGAGCCGGCTGCTCTTGGGCAGCAGCTTCGCCAGGTCGATGACCGGCACGCCGCGCTCATGTCCGAGATCGCGGGTGACGTCGTTGTAGCGCTCGAACATGCGCCACGCCATCGCCCCGTTCCACTTGCGCCCGGTGTTCCAGCCGTGGTCTCCCATCGCGATCAGACCGAGATCGACGCCGGTCACGTCGTCGACGACGGGGCCGAAGAGGGCGGGCTGGGTCACGAGCACGGCGAGCGCTCCGCCTCGCGCGGCGTCATCGACGAGCGCCTCGAGCCGGCGTCGGTAGTCGGGCAGGAAGCCGCCCGTGACCGGCCAGCAGTCGGCGCACCGCCTGCTCCCGAAACGGCAGCGTCGGCGTCGCGGCCAGATCCAGCGCTTCGTGACTCATGCCCCGCGAGCGCGCCTCTTGGCTCCGCCACACGTTGAGCAGCAGCGAGAGGAGAGCGCTGTGCCGAGCGGCCCTCGTGAGACGGGACGTCCTCGCCTCGCGCGAAGCCGCGCTCATATCGATCGCGTCGTAGGCCTCGAGATCACCGCGACCGATGTCGTTGGCGCCGACCAGGAACAGGATGAGGTCCGGCTCGAGCCGCAGCAGGCGCTGTTCCAGCAGCAGCCTGTGGCCGTACGTCGAGTGGCCATCGAGCCCGGCGTTGTTGATCCAGAAGCCGGGGAACGCGAGCCTCAGCTTCTCCCCCATCCGGTTCGGCCAGTCGAGGCCGTCGCCGAGGTAGTAGCACTCGGTCGTGCTGCCGCCCATGGCGAAGCCGACCAGCGCCCGGCGCTCCCAGGGCAGCTCCGGGCCACGGAAGCCAAGCGCGTTCTTGGTGTGGACGATGCGATCCGCCAGCTTCGGATTGTGCGTGTTCTCGATGGTGTACTGGATGTCGCGTGGCAACTGGAGCAGGTCGCCGCGGAGACGTTGCGGAATCGGGTCGAAGAGGCGCAACGCGGCCTCGGCCAGCAGCACGGCCAGCACGCATCCCGCGAGGCCCAGGGCGAGGTTGGCGGAGATCGACTTCAGGCGGCGCATTGCGGTGACGCGGATCTCCTTCATCGCGCTCGCGGGCTCGAAAAGTGGCGAGTGCTATACTCGATGTCGCCCGAGGATTCGCAGTGTACGCCGATCACTACGGCTTCTCCGAGAAGCCCTTCAATCTGACGCCGGACCCCAAATTCCTCTACCCCTCTGCGCGCCACGCCGAGGCCTTCGCCCACCTGGAGTTCGGCCGACGAGAGCGCGGGGGCTTCGTCGTGATCACCGGCGAGGTCGGAACCGGCAAGACGACGCTGGCGCGCTCGTTTCTCAGCAGATCGACGACGAGACGGCCACCGCTGTCGTCCTCTACCCGGCACTGACCGCGGTCGAGCTGCTGCGCTCGATCCTCGACGATCTCCACATCGAGGCGGCGGGTGTCTCGCTCAAGGACCAGATCGACGCGCTCTCGGAGTTCCTACTCGACACACGGCGCCGCGACCGCAACGTGCTGCTGTTGATCGACGAGGCGCAGGACCTCTCGCCGGAGGTCCTCGAGCAGATCCGCCTGATCTCGAACCTCGAGACCGACACCGAGAAGCTGCTGACGATCGTGCTGATGGGTCAATCCGAGCTTCGGGAGATACTCGCTCGCCCCGAGCTGCGCCAGCTGGCTCAGCGGGTGACGGCCTGGTACCACATCACTCCCCTGAACCGTGCCGAGACCGAGGACTATGTGGTCCACCGCCTGCGCGTCGCCGGGGGCGCCGGCAAGGTCGAGTTCACCTCCACGGCTCACTCGGCCGTGCATCGCGCCTCGCACGGTATCCCGCGGGTGATCAACCTGATCGCCGACCGCGCTCTGCTGGCCGGCTACGTCGACGGGACACGTGTCATCGACGCTGCCCTCGTGACCCGAGCCTCGAGCGAGGTGCAGGGTGGGATGCCGCTCCGCCGCTTCCCCACACGAGCGGTCGTGGCTGCGGGACTCACTGTGCTGATCGCCGGCGTGGCTCTGTGGGGGCGATCGCCGGACGAAGAGCGGCAAGTCGCGCCAAGATCCGCCCCCTCGTCTCCTGCCGCTGCTCGCGCGGCGACCGGCCCAGCGACCGAGCCGCTCGAGCCGCTGGTTCGTGAGCAGGCCGGCCCGCAGTCCTACCAGGCCGCGGTTCGCGCCGTCGGGGAGCAGTGGCAGCAGCGCCCGACACAGCGCACGGAACTGCGGACTCACCTCGATGCGCTCCGCAGGATCGACCTGCCCGTGATTCTCGAGATGTTCCACCCGGCCCGACCCGAGACCTCCTTCGTGGCGCTGCTCTCGATCGAGGGCGACAGCACCCGAGTGGTCGGGGCCGACGACACGGCCCGATGGGTCAAGCTCGACGAGCTCGATCGGCTCTGGACCCGCCGCGCGGTGTTTCTTTGGCACGACTACGACGCCGTGGCGGCGGCCGGCGACCCGGCGCAAAGTGCCACCTGGGAGGCAGTCGCTGGACCGACTCGGCTACCTGGAGGAGGGCATCGACCTCCAGACTGCTGTGACGCGCTTTCAGGACGACGCCGAGCTGGCGCCCGACGGCCTCGTGGGCGAGCGGACCCTGATGGCCCTGTATGCGCGCGGGGCATATCCGCCCCTCGTCTGAGCACGGGGGAACCGTGAGCGTCATCTTCGACGCCCTCAACAAGCTCAACAAGGAGAAGCGAGCTCCGAAAACGGGGATGCTGATCGTCGGCGCCGGGAGCATCGATGGCCGCCGTCGCGGCGTCAGCGGCTCGCTGGTCGGAGCCGCCTCGATCGGCGTCCTGCTCCTGGGCGTGGCCGCCTGGTGGTGGACGAGGGACGTCGCCGAGCCCGTTCCCGCCAAACCCACCGTTGCCGCCGGGCAGGCTGGAAGCGATCGGCCCGCCGCCGAGGGCCGCTCGGCTCGCACACCGGATGGCCCCACCGTCCTACCGGGCGATCTCGCGGTGGTTCCGCCTGCGATAGTCCCGGCCGGAATCGCGAACGCGTCGGGCGAGCCGGGCTCCGGCTCAGATAATGAGGAGCCCGACCCGAAGCCGGCAGCGACGGCCCGAGGCAACCTGGACACCCCGCCGCCGTCCGAGCCCGAGCAGCTGCGCCTCGAAGCGATCACCGTGCGGGACGGGGGCCCCGTGGCCATCGTGAGCGGCCGGCTCGTGAGGGAGGGGGACGTGTTCGACGGAATCGAGGTCGTGCGAATCGACGAGGCCGAGGTCGAGCTGTTCCTCCAGGCCGAGAACCGCACCCTCGCGCTGCGTTTCTGATGGTCGTCGGCCTGGCCCTGGCGCTGATCGCGCTGTCGGTCCCAGCGCTCCTGATCAACGTCTACTTCGCCAGCCTCGTGCTGAAGTGCTGCCCCGGACTGCGCAGCAGACTCTCCGCGCTGTTCAACGCGTGCGGGGCCGACACGTCGAGCTGTGCGATCGTGGTCGAGACCCCCTACGCGCGGCTCTTCGCCGGGGCTCCCAACGTCGTGGTCGGGGTCCTCTGGGTCGTCGCCCTATTCGCCCTCGCGGGCTACTGGCTCGCGTCGGGGACGCTCGTCGTCCCGATGGGGTTCCTGGTCGTAGCGCTCGGCAGCCTGGTGGTGGGCGGCTACCTCATCTACGCGCTTGTCGTGGTGCTCAAGGAGCCCTGTCCGCTTTGAATGGCGGGGCACGCGCTCCACGCGGCGGTCGCCGCGCTGCTCTTCGCCGCGAGATCGCTGGCGTCCTGACGTTCCCCATCGGGGCGCTGACCTTATTCACGTCAGCTACTGATCGCCCTCCAACACCAATGAGAGTTCGACGCTTAGCGACGGAACCACTCGCTCTCCTCCACAAGCCTCTCGATCCGGATGGCCACCGATCGGGGCTTGCCGTTCCTCTGTGCGTGCTCAGTGGCCTCCGTGCCTCTGTGGCTTCCGTTTGTGGCCGCGACTCCGGAGGTGGACGCTAGATCCAGCCCCGCATGCGGTAGAAGAGCAGGCCGACGCGCTCGTGCACCACGGAGCCGAAGCCCGCCACCCGATCGTCGTGCTTCCGGAGCGTCTCGAGGTCCCACTTCGTCTCGCGAGAGGGCGATGACAGTACCGTGAGCCCCTCCCGTTCGAAGCTGGCGCTCGCCCTTCTCGAGTGAGTGGGCGACGTCACGAGGATCAGCCGCTCGAAGCTTCGCTCCCGAAAGAGCGCGGCCACGGCCACCGCTTCGTCCCTCGTACGTCGGACGGGTCCGAGCACGATCAGCTCGCCGTCGATCCGGAGGCTCGCCATCATCCGGCGAGCCGTGGGTTCATACGAGGGACTCGGCTCGGCCAGATCGGCGAGGATCAGCCGAGGCGCCTTCTCCGAGGCCAGTAGCTCGAAGCCGTGCAAGAGTCGGCTCATCGCCGAGCTCGTGAGGTCCCCGTCTCTCTGGATGCTCGAAGCCAGGACGTAGATGGCGTCGGCGTCGACCAGAGCGTCGCGCCTGACGAGATCCCGCGCCAGCCACTTCGTGAGAGGGGTGAAGACGACCGTGAGCCACAGAGCCGCAAACAATACCGCCCCAGCGATGAGCGCCGGACGCAATCGAGTCAGCCAGAGCAGAGAACCCGACACCGCGATGATCGGAACCCAAAGTGCTCGATCTCCCCAATAGGAAACGAGGGAGAACAGGTTCAGCTCGACGGCGATGAGGCCCACCATCGCCCCTACGAGCCATCCAGGATTGGCCCAGCCGGCAACGCTGCGCGGCGACTCGCTCACGGTCGGATGACCGCTTTGACGACCGCGAGGCGCTCCATGTCCTCGAGGGCCCGCGCCGCCTCCCCCAGCGAGTACTCGCGCGTGATCATCTGCCGCCAGCGGAATCGGTGGTTGTGCTTCTGAAGCAGCGCCAGCGACCTGTAGAGGTGCGTGTACTCGTAGCCCCAGCAACCCAGCACCGTCGCGTGGCGGCGGTTGATGTGGGCGTGCGGGTTGATGGAGATCTCCCCTGCGTCGGTGTATTGGCCGACGACCACGTAGCGGCCCGCGTCGCGCACCATTTCGAGGCCCTCGACGACTGCGTCCGGGTTCCCGCTGGCCTCGATGACGACGTCGGCTCCGCGACCTTGCGTGCGTTCGCGAACCCAGGCGATACGGTCCGCGGCATGCTTTGCCTGTGTGATGTCGAGAACGTCGCTGGCCCCGTGTTGCCGCGCCACCTCGAGGCGCGCGACCGGAGCGCCGACCACGAACACCTCGAGGGCCCCGCAGAGCTCGGCGAAGATCGCCGCGTTGAGCCCGACCGGCCCGCTCCCCTGCACGACGACGCGATCGCCCAGAGAGACAGCCGCGCGCTCGACGGCGTGAAAGCCGGTCGGAAGACCGCACCCGCCGCCCATGAAGTCTTCGGGAGAGACGCCGTCCGGGAGCGGCACGACCCGGACGTCGGGCTTCAGCTCGATCCGCTCGGCCCAGCCGCCGAGCAGGCCGTCGTCGGCGCTCGTAGTGATTCCGTAGACCTTGCGACTGGGGCAGCGCGTTCCAGCCTTGGCGACGAGACAGTGCCAGCACGCTCCACAGATCCGATGGACATCGTAGAACGTGACGACCTGCCCTTCCGCCAACTGCTCTCTGTGGACGTCACGGAGCTGGCCATTGAGCTGGACGATCCGGCCGCAGCTCACGTGCCCCGGGATGATGGGATAGGGCACGCCCTCGAGCCGTCCGTGGTGAAGGTGAACGTCCGTGCCACACACCTCGCTTGCGATGGTTTCCAGGATGGCGCCACCGGGCTCGGGCGCGGGGACCTCGAAGTCCCGCTCTTCGAGCGGCGCGTGGGGCCCGCTCATGACGACGGCTCTACAGCTCAATCGCACCTCCTGCCAACGGAAGCCACAGAGGCAAGGAGGCACAGAGAAACTGCAACCCTAGGTAACTGCCGACTCTGATCTCGGTTGGTCAGCATCTTCGAGCCCTCCGGGGCTCCGCGGCTGCGCAGCTCCAGGTTCGTCGAGCTGGCCCCGATCGGGATGGCTAGTCACCGGCACCCGCCGTTCTCTGCGTCTCTGCGTCTCTGTGGCCTGCTCATCGTCACCTGGTCACGCCACGGCCTCGCATTGTAACGGCGGCGCCGTGCTAGCCTTCCGGCTCCGCCCATGCACATCGACGAGCTCGACACACCCGCCGTCCTCGTCGATCTCGACGTCCTCGAGCGGAACATCGCGCGCATGGCCGATGCGGCTCGGGCAGCCGCCGTGGGGCTGCGGCCTCACGCCAAGACCCACAAGCTGCCCGAGGTGGCCCGGATGCAGCTCGCGGCGGGTGCCGTCGGCATCTCCCTCGCCAAGGTCGGTGAAGCCGAAGTGTTCGCCGACGCCGGGCTCGACGACATCTTCATCGCCTACCCCACCGTCGGGAAGGGGAAGGCGCAGAGGCTGCTCGCCCTCGCCGACCGCGCTCGCCTCTCAGTCGGCGTCGACAGCGTCGCCGGGGCCGCCAGCTTGGCGACCGCGTTCGCAAAGGCGGGCCGCAGTCTCGACGTTCGACTCAAGATCGATTCGGGCTTCCATCGCGTCGGCGTGCTCCCCGAGAATGCGCTGGAAGTCGCCCGGGCGATCGCCGCTCTGGATGGGCTGAGCTTCCGGGGCGTCTTCACCCATGCCGGGCACGGCTATCACGCCGACTCCCCCGAACGCGTTGCCGCCATTGGAAAGGCCGAGGGCGAGACGGTCGTGAGCGTCGCTGCAGCGCTGCGTGCGGATGGAATTGCGGCGGAGCACGTGTCTGTCGGCTCGACACCCACGGCACGCTCCGCAATGGCCGTCGAAGGCGTCACCGAGGCGCGACCCGGTAACTACGTGTACCACGATCGCACTCAGGTAGCGCTGGGGACCTGCAGCATCGACGACTGCACGATGACCGTGCTCGCGACCGTGGTCAGCTCCCCCGCTTCGAAGCGCGCCGTCCTCGACGCCGGCAGCAAAACGCTCTCGAGCGACGGGCTGCGCCCCGGCGCGGACGGCTTCGGATCGATCGTCGGTACCGGCAGCACGCTGGCGCGACTCAGCGAAGAGCACGGCGTCGTCGACGTCGCCGAGGCCGACACATTCGCGGTCGGCCAGCGTGTGCGGGTGCTCCCGAATCACTCTTGCGTCGTGTCCAACCTGCACGACCAGGTCCACGCCGTCCACGGCGACCGCGTAGAGGCCACCTGGCGCGTCGCAGCCCGCGGACGGGTATCCTAATGCCCACTTTGTTCAAGGAGGACGTCATGAAGCAGTACCCGAGGATCGCCATCGCGCTCATCGCGGCGTTGTCGCTGTGCACTCCGGTTTTCGCCGCCGAGACCTTCGTGATCGACAACAACCATTCGGACGCCACTTTCCGCATCCGCCACTTGGTTTCCAGGGTGAGCGGCCGCTTCAACGAGATCGCCGGCGAGGTGGTCATCGACAAGGAAGTTCCATCCAAGTCGAGCGTCGCGTTCTCGATCCAGGCCGCGAGCGTCGACACGGCCAGCGAGCGCCGCGACACCCATCTGCAGAGCGCTGACTTCTTCGACGTCGAGAACCACGCCGAGATCACGTTCAAGAGCACCTCGGTCACCAAGAAGGCCGAGGGTGAGTTCGACGTCGAGGGTGAGCTGACGATGCGCGGCGTGTCCAAGACGGTCGTGCTGCCCGTCGAGTTCCTGGGCTTCGCGCAGGACAACCGCGGCAGAACCAAAGCCGGCTTCTCGACGCGCACCCGGCTCAACCGCAAGGACTACGGGATCCTCTGGAACAGCACGCTGGACGCCGGCGGGGTCGTCCTGGGCGACGAGGTGGATGTCGAGATCAACCTCGAGCTCAACCAGAAGACGGAAGAAGAAGCACCTTCCTGAGCCAGCCCGAGCGAGAGCTGCCGCGTAGGGCAGGCCTCCTTGCTGAATGCGATACCAGGAGCAGCGGTAGAACCGCTGCTCCTGGTCAGCGTGGCCTGCCCCGGAGCGGTGCCCGAGCGACCCGCGTGGCCTGCCCCGAAGCGGTACCCGAGAGACCCCATGCTAGGGTGTCGCGTTTGTTCGGACCCGGCGCGGACCCTGGGAGGATAGATGGCAGCGAGCATAGCGAGTGACGCCGCGCAGAAGCAGTGGTTCGGGCATCCGAGGGGCCTGTCCACTCTGTTTTTCACAGAGATGTGGGAGCGCTTCAGCTACTACGGCATGCGCGGATTGCTGGTGCTGTTCCTCACGAACGCCATCGCCACCGGCGGTTTCGGGATGGACGATCAGACCGCCGCGGCGATTTACGGCCTCTACACTGCGGGAGTTTATCTGCTGGCGCTCCCAGGGGGGTGGATCGCCGACCGGCTGATCGGGCAGCGCAAGGCCGTCCTCTACGGCGGCATTCTCATCGCGGCCGGCCATTTCTCGATGGCCCTCAGCATCGTCCCGATGTTCTACGCCGGCCTCGTCCTCATCGTGCTCGGCACCGGACTCCTCAAGCCGAACGTCAGCGCCATCGTCGGCGACCTGTACGCGGAGAAGGGCGCCTCCCGCGATGGAGGCTTTTCGATCTTCTACATGGGGATCAACCTCGGCGCCTTCTTCGGGCCCCTCGTCTGCGGCTACCTGGGCGAGAACGTCGCCTGGCACCTCGGCTTCGGCGCGGCCGGCGTGGGGATGGTCTTCGGGCTGATCCAGTACGTCATGGGTTGGAAGTATCTCGGGGATGCCGGCTCCATGACTCAGGACTCCGTCGATACGCAGCCCCAGGCGTGGCGAATGTTCGCCTACGGGCTCGGTGTGGTCTTCGTTTTGATGTTTGTGATCGGCGGCCTCCAGTACTCCGGCACGATGAACCTCAGTCTTTCGGGCTTCGCTCAGAGCACGGGCGTGTTGATCGTGGCCATCGCCATCTCGTACTTTCTCTACACGCTCCTTCTCGGTGGCTTGACGAGTGAGGAGAAGAAGAAGGTCGCCGCCATCTTCGTCTTCTTCCTCGGCGCGGCACTGTTCTGGTCGGGCTTCGAGCAGGCGGGATCCTCTCTGAATCTGTTCGCCGATCGTCTGACCGAGCGCACCTACTTCAACTGGGAGATGCCGGCGAGCTGGTTCCAGTCGCTCAACGCCTTCTTCATCGTGGCTCTCGCCCCGGTCTTTGGAATGCTCTGGAGCTGGCTGTCGCTGCGCAAACGCGAGCCTTCGACACCGGCGAAGTTCGCTTATGGTCTCATCCTGCTCGGAGCGGGCTTCCTGGTCCTGGCGTGGGGCGCTCAGTTCACCGAGGGCGGTACCCGGGTCGGTCCGATGTGGCTCGTCGTTACCTACTTCCTGCACACGGTCGGCGAGCTGTGCTTGAGCCCCGTCGGCCTCAGCGTCGTCACGAAGCTCTCGCCCGAGCGCCTGGTCGGCCAGATGATGGGCATCTGGTTCATGGGCGCCTCGCTCGGCAACCTCATCGCCGGCCTCGTCGCGGGCTACTTCGAGACGCTGCCTCTCGATCAGCTCTTCGGTGCGGTCTTTCTCACCACGGCCGGCTCGGGCGTGCTGATGTTGATGTTCAGCAAGCCGATCCGCAAGCTGATGGGAGACATCCACTAGCGGCTTCCGACGCCGTCGTTCGACCTTCTTCATCCTCGTTGACCACGTAGCTCGGGGTCGTCTGCTAACCTCGCCGCTCCGTGGCCATCGCACGTCGCGAGCTGCTGCTGAACCTGCTGATGCTCGCCATCAGTCTCGCGGTCTTCGGGATTCTGTTCGAAGTGGGCGTCCGGGTCTTCGCTCCTCAGACAGTCCTGACGCTCAAGGGCCTCTACATCCCGGATTCCGAGGTTGGATTCCGTCATCGTCCCGGCTACGTCGGCCACGAGCGGAATCCCGAGTACGACGTGCAGGTCTTCATCGACGAACACGGCTACCGCGTTCCGGAGCAGCCCGAAACCCGCGACGACGACGCCTTTCGAATTGCCGGACTCGGCGACTCGTTCACCTTCGGGAGCGGCGTCGAAGCCGGAGACGTTTACCTCGAACGGATCGAGGATCTGCTCCGCGACGCAGATCCATCTGGGCGCCGGGTCGAGGTCGTCAACGCCGGAGCCGGAGGCATGGGCCTCGACAACGAGGCTCGCCTCCTCGAGGCCGACCACGAGATCCTGCAGCCCGATCTCGTGGTCGTCGGCTTCTACGTCGGCAACGACGTCAGAGACGTCATGTGTGGCTGGGATCGCTTCGTCGTCGACACTGACGGACTTCGGCAGTGGAAGGACGGCATCCTCGACCGCTACCGACACCCCCTCCGGCCTGGCGCAATCGTGCGCGACGGCACGCTACCTGAGCGCCGGGGAGTCCAATCGACAGGAGCGCTTCCGATTCCGTTCAAGGACGTGCTCAAGCGCAACTTGCACAGCTACCTCTTCCTGCAACGTCGCTACGACGCGCTCCGCGCGAGCCTCCGCCCCGGACCCGAGGACGCTCTCAAGGAGTTCACCGTCTTCAACATGGAAGCGCTCATGTTGAAGCAGTATCCGCCCGAGCTCGATGACGCGTGGGAACAGGTGCGCGAGGTCCTGGCGCAGATGGAAGCCTGGACCCGAGAGCGCGGCGCCCGGCTGGCGATCGTCCTCATCCCGATCGGCGGGCAGGTCTACCCAGGCATGTGGGAACACGCCCGGAAGCTCTACGGGCTGGATCCCAAGGACTTCGATCTGGACAAGCCCCAGCGGCTGATCGGACAAATCGGAGAGGAGCTGGGGATTCCAGTGATCGACGTCCGAAGCGCGTTGAGAGCCGTGGCCGATGAGGGTCCGGAGCTCTACTACCGGAACGACATTCACTGGACGGCTCGCGGACACGACGTCGCCGCGCGAGAGATCGTCCGGCAGCTCGGGGACCTGAAGCTCCTTCAGTGACTGAGGGGGCGCCGACCCTCTTCGTGACCCGGCACCGTGTAGACGGCGGCGCTGCCATTCTGCGTGCCGGGCAGCCGCGGCCTCGAGTTGAACGCCCGCGAGTTGACGAAGGTGCCCACGACGACGTGGCTCGAAGAGATCGACACGCACCCCAGGGAACCGCCGAAGACCTCCACAGGCCGCGGCGTCGGGTGGACGAGTTGGGTCACGCTGCGTCGTGGTCCTCGTGGTTGGCGGAGACGAGGGCCCATTCGCCGTCCATCACCGCCCGGGTTCCGAACGGCGAAGGCGGGAAGTCGGCGGGGACCGGGCGCGTCAGCTTCTGAGAGCCAGGTGGGGCAGCGGAGACCGGTAGAATCTCACCCATGGACCTTGCGGCACTTCCCGGTGGAGAGCTGATCCAACGGGGCCTCGACGACCTGGAGCGCGGACGAGTGTCCGACGCCGCGTTCCTCGTTTCGATCGGGGCGACGCGCCTCCGCACCGCGGGGTTGGCGGTTTCCGAAGCGACGCTCGCCGATCCGGAGCACGCGCTTTACAGCCTCCTGGCGAAGTCCGATTCAAACTCGGCCCACTCCCGCTACAACGCCTTGATTCGTCTGCTCGTGAGCTTCGAGCGCGCACTCGAATGCGCCAGCTAGCGGACGAGCCGCGACTGCGCCAGTTCATCCAGGCTGTCGGGCAGATCGCCACGGAACCCGATCGCGCGTATGTCACCGGCGCACTTCATCCCCGAGCTGCCGGGCTGGGAAGACCGCAGCCGCTGGATCACTCGGGCGGGATCGATCGATTTCTTCGACTACGACTTCTACTCCCAGGCTTTGGCGAAAGTAGAGCGCGGACACGACAAGGACCGGGTGGACGTCGCTGCGATGTTCGAGCGAGACCTTGTCAAGCTCGAGCGGCTCGAGTCCCTCTTCGAGCAGGTCGAGCCCAATTTGTACCGGTTTCCTGCGCTCGACCCTGCCGCTTTCCGCGCTCGCCTGGAGAAGACGATCGCGGGACTGACCGGCTAGCCGCGCGGCCGCGCCACGTGCTCTACCAGCAGCACGTGGTACAGGCCGTTCTTGTCGCGCAGCTCGCTTGTGACCCTGACTGAGCCGACTCGCCAGGTCGCTACCGGGCACCACCCGTCGTCCCGAAGGCGCGGCTCGGAACAGAGCGCTCTTGTCGTGTGCTGATTCACCAAACCGAAGAGACGTTTCGGCGATCGGTTCGCGTCCGGTATCAGCTGAAGGCGGCGAAAGCGCTTGGAGCGCAGCGGCGGCGTCACGGTGCACGGGAAGCCGCCGAGCACCCGAACGTCGGGCCACACGAGCAGCCGGCTGTAGTTGATGTACCGCGCCCGGTTTCTTGGACACCAGTTTGACGATCTCGGGTTCGTTTGGCAGACGATCCCGAAAACGACGCACGAGGATGCCCCAGGATCGACGCGGCGGGGTGAGTCCATACCTGGGGTAGCCCCTCTTTGATGACCTCGAGGTTCACGCGGCCTTCCCCTGGCCGTGCTGGTCGCGGGCCTCGCGCGGGGTGAGGAATCCCAGCTTCTCGACGCGCCACTGCTGGTTGTAGCGCTTGACGAAGGCAGCCACGGCCTGGCGCACCTCCTCGAGGGTGTGGAAGACGCGGCCATGAATGATCTGTTCCTTGAGAGTCCGGATGAAACGCTCGGCCACTCCGTTGGTCTGCGGCTGTTCGACGAAGGCGAAGCTGGGCGTGATGCCCCAGAAACGCAGCTGGTTGAGGAAGTGGTCCGAGAGGTACTGCGTCCCGTGGTCCATGCGCAGCTCGAGGCCACGAGCCACACCCGCCTCGACCGAGCCGAAGAGCTGCGTCAGCCCCATGGCGATGGGCTGGAGGGCCTCGTAGCGCGTCCCCTTCTTGCACACGTGGTAGCCGACGCACTCGCTGTTGAAGTGCTCGACGCCGACGAAGATCCAGCCCCAGCCGTCCTTTGCCGTGAGAACTCTCGCCCCGTCCGTCCCCCACATCAGGTTGGGCGCATCGGTTGTGATCGTCCCCTCGTGGAGCAGCCCCTCGCCCTGGCGTACCCGACGCGGCGACAGCAGGTGGTGCTCACGCATGATCCGCAGCACCCGCTTGCGCGACACGCGCACCTGGCGCAGCACCTTGAGCCGCGCCCAGACCTTGCGATGTCCTTCTCCTACGAACGGCGAGGCCGCCAGGTCCTCTCGGATCAGCCGCAACAGCTCCTCGTCAGACACCTTGGGCTTGGGACCACGTCGGCCAGCGCGGACCATCTCGGGAGCCGCCTCGCCGAGCTGGGAGTAGTAGCTCGAGCGGGCCAGCTTCCACACCCGGCACACCCGCTCCACCCCGTAGGCCCGGCCTGTCGCAGGGGAGATCGCCGCACTCATCGCCGCGACCTCCCGAAGGCCAAAGGGCGGGCCGCCCCGATCTTCTTCCGCAACAGCTCGTTCTCCATGCTGAGCTCGCCCACCCGCTTGACCGCCGCGTCCAGCTCCACCTTCAGCGGGTCGCCATTGCGCTCCCGCAGCGACTCGTCGATCCCGGCCATGGCTTGATCACGCCAGCGCTGCAGCCGGTGCATCTCCACGGACAGCTCACGAGACAGCGCTTCGAGTGACTCCCCGCGCAGCAGCCGCAGTGCGACCTCCCGCTTGCGCGCCACGCTCCAACGCTGCCCGGGACCCAAGGCGCCCACCACCGCGCCGCCGGTGGGCGAAACTCCGGTCGCCCACCGGGCTCCCTCCGTCTCGCCCACTCCCTTCTTCCTCTCAGACCTCTTGCGCCTGACCTGCTTCATCGATCGAGTCTCCTTGAACAAGATGACTTTTCCTAGTTTCGTGTCCAAGAAAACCGGGTCCGCTTTACCGGCTGTAGTTGAAGACGATGTCGCCGAGCGATTCGAGTGGTCGAGCGACCCGTCTCAAGTCGTCGGGCACCGAGCCCCAGCGTAGAACGCGCCGGCGGTTCTCCAGCCTCAGCCCCGCTTCGAGGTCAGAGTGTCGCACCGTCAACTCGCATCGCTGGAGCCGCTAGAACTTCGCGGTCACTGTCAGAGCGGCCGAGACGCCGGGCGACAGCGTGGCCGTGTCGTCGGGCGATCGGCGGTAGGCCTCGTCGAAGACGTTGTTGACGACGGCTCGCAGCTCGAGATTGGAGTTGAGCCGGTAGAAGCCGGAGAGGTCGAAAACGACGTAGGCCGGGTTCACGATCTCGTTCGGACCGGGGACGCCGTCTTCCGCACGAAACACCGATCGGATCGACACGCTGCCTCGCTCAGTGAACGACTTGCGGAGCGCCGCGGTGATCCCTTCGCTCGGGATGTCGTCGAGCGGCGAATCGTCGTCGAGCGCCTTGCCTTCCGCAAGCTGAGCGCTCACGTCGAGGCCCATCCCCCAGCCGAGGTCGGTGGCGACCTCCAACTCGATCCCCTGCATGCGGGCGCGGCCGCGATTGCGATAGAAGAAGTCGCCGTCCTCGCGGAAGCGCTCGATGAGGTCGTGGATCCTATAGTGATAGGCGTAGAGCGCCGTCCGAACCCGGCCGGAGTAGCGCACCACGAGGTCGTACTGGACGCTGCGCTCCGGCTCCAGATCCGGATTGCCCGTGACGAAGCCACGCCCCGTGATGCCCTGGAAATAACGATCCGAGAGCGTCGGGTCGCGGAACCCGCTGCCGACCTGGCCGGTCACAGTCACCCCCCACCCGAGCGAAGCGGTGAGCGCGCCGAACGCTGAGACGGCCGTCGCAGCCGTGTCGTGGTTCCCGAAGAGGCCGCCGCGGTTTCTGGTCGTCACGTGATCGAGACGCACCCCGGCCGACGCCGTCGCGTGCTTGGCGATGCGGCCATCGGTCGAGACGTACCCGGCCCAATCGTTGCGCGTCGCGTCCTCGATCGACTGGCTCGTCTCCTCGCCGATCGGCTGGCTCTCGTCGTCGAGGCGGTCAACCGTGCTCAGCGCCTCGAGGCCCGAGCGGCCGTTGAAGTCCAGGCCCCCATCGAGCCGCCAGTTGCCGAGCGCCTGGCGTCCGGCCAGCCGCGCTCCGTAGTCGAGTGACGAAACGTCGGTGGTCTCGAGACTCCCGGTGCGCTCGCGCTGGGTGATCAGCCGGTATCGCCCGAGGAAGCCGTGGGCTGCCCAGCTCGTCCCGCTCCTCGCATCGGCCTCGTAGCCCAGGATGAGACGGTCGGAATTCTCCTCCGGATACCTCGTGAAGGACGTCGCTTCGGGCTCTGCGGGTCTCCCGACGTCCCGGCTGCGATCGGCCTGCCAGCCGATGGAGAAGCGTCCGGGACCCAGCTCGCGGTCGAGACGGGCGCGCACGCCGTAGTCCTCGGCCGAGGAATTCCGGATCTTGCCCTCGGCACTCCTGAAGTCGTCGAAGTTCCGATACCGCCCCTGAAGAATGACTCCGCCCACGTCGCTGGCGTGGGACAGCTCGAGACCCGCGCTCTGCTCGGGCACTCCCGCACCCAGGGTGCCCTGGGCCCGGCCCTCCCAGCCCGAGCCCGGCTCTGGCTCGCGTGTTCGCGCGTGAATGATCCCGCCGAACGCATCCGAGCCGTACGCGACCGAGCCGAAGCCGCGAGAGATCTCGACCGCCTGGAGAAAGAACGGGTCGAGGTAGCTCGCGCTCGGTCCCGCGCGCCGTTCCGTCGTGATGCGGGCGCCGTCGATCAGCAGGAGCGTCCGGCCCCGCGCCAAGCCGCGAATCGAGGGGACCGCGGCATGCCCCTCCCCGCCTCGGCTCACACCGGGAACAGCCTCGACAGCCGAGACGAGGTTCTGTGGCCGGCGCTGCTCGAGATCCTCCTGAGTCATCACGCTCGCGGCACTCGCCGGGGGCGCCTCGGTGTGCGGCGTCGAACCTGCGCTCACGGTGATCCATTCCGATACGAGCGACGCAATCACGACGCTCAATGCCGCACCCTGCTCCGGAAGCGCGTCTACGTGGATGGGCGACGTGTAGATCCCGCCCCGGAGGACGACCAGGATCTGGAAAGGAGGCTCCGGGTCCGGTACCCAGCGAAACGCGCCACTCGCGTCCGTTCGCGTCATCCCCGACATCCCCAGTATCGATACGCTGGCGTCGATCGCGGGCTCGCCCCCCGGAAGGGTGACGATTCCCTCGAAAGCAATAGAGGAAGATGCCCAACAAAAGAAGAAGGCCAGGCGGAGTGCGAGGCTGCCTGGCCTCGATCGGACCCGGATCACGAATCCATTCTATCCGAAGCTCCGACGGACGGCGGTTTCCCTATCCGAGCACCTTGTAGAGCAGGATCCCGCCGTGGATCAAGATCCCCAACGCCGGCGCGATCAGGACCCTCGCGGACGAGGGCGGGATCGGGGCCAGGCTGCCGTCGCCCATGGGGATCGGCGCGTTCGGGATGGTGTCGTAGATCACGCCGCGGCTGGGATCATCTGGGGGATAGAGGATCAGCTCGTGAGCCTCGTCCTCGAGTCGGCCCGTCTCGTGGGTCCTGCCCTCGATGATTCCTGGGCGGCCGTCCCGAGTCATGAACTCGAAGGTGAAGTCGTAGACTGTCTGATCGTTGATCTTCATGGTCGTGGGGGTCTTCGTGACCAGCTTGGCGCGCGCAAAGTGGCCATTCGCGAGCAGGCTGATGCGCCGCAGGCCGCCGCGCAGCCCGAAAGGAATCATGATCAGGCCCGGCAGGGCGAAGAGCATCGTGATGAGGCCCACCCAGGCCGAGAAGTGTGAGCTCCGGGCACCCACCATCCGTGATCGAGCGGGGTTGGCCTGGTCGTACTCGATGTCGACGGTCTGCCCCGTGCTGAAGCTCTTACCCGTGGTGAAGGCCCGGCCCGAGTAGCTCACGCCGGCAAGCTCGTAGTCGTAGACGTAGCCCCAGACGGACTTCTCGTTGACGGAAGCTCCCGTCTCTTCGGCCAGAGCGATCAGGGCGCTCGCCTCGGTCCAATCCCGGGGCACGAGATCTCCCAAGTTCGGCGCGAACGGCCAGAAGAAGATCATGCCGGCTGTGAAGATGATCCATCCGGCTTGATTCAGCACGCCGCCGAACAGGAGCGAGAGCCGAGTCAACAACGCGACGGATCGCGGTAGGGGACCGGTCGGGATGTCCGCGTCTCTACTCATTTTCGCTCCTTTTGGCTCCCTCTCGTCCTGAGCTTCTCCGCGCAGCGTAAACCCCTCGGCTCGCCGACGGAATAATCAGATGTTCCCACCTGTAGTCATGCCAGCGGGCGGCGAGAAGCCTGCTGAGGAGGAGCAGATGAACGGGGTTCGAAGCTGGGCGGCGTCGGGTTTGGTGGTGCTGGGGGCCTCCGCGTGCACGGCGCAAGCCAACACTCGTGTTGGAGATTGGGTCGGCGTCGGCATCGAGGTCGCCGGGCGCCGCGCGCCGGTCCATCGGGCGGTGGATGGCAGCGGGCGCTACTACTTCGAGGCCTTCGAGGGTTCCCGCTACGAGATCGTTCTGCGGAATCGAACCGGACAGCGGGTCGGGGTGGTCGTCGACGTCGACGGGCTGAACGTGATCAGCGGCGACCTGGATCGCGACGGGAAGGGCCGCATGTACATCCTCGGCCCCTACGGCAAGGCTCGGATCCGCGGCTGGCGGAAATCGCTCGAGCACGTTCACCGCTTCGAGTTCGTCGATGAGAAGGCTTCCTACGCGGCTCGCGTCGGCAAGGCCAACTCGAAGATGGGATGGCTCCAGATCGCTGTGTACCGAGAGCGCACGCCTCCCCCACGCCGAGAGCTTCGTGAGATGGACGACATCGGCGGGCGCGCCAGCGGGGCCGAGCCCCGCCACCAGGCGGAAGCGGCCGAGTCTCCCAAGTCCGCGCCGCCCCAGGAACAGGAAGGCATGGCGGGCGAGTCGCGAGCGGACCGGAAGGCGAAGCGAAGCTATCCCGGAACCGGCTGGGGAAGCCGCGTCAGAGACCACGCGCGCGTCGTCGACTTCGATCCGGAGTCGAAGCCGGTCGAGCGGATCACGCTCCGCTACGAATACCGGCCCGCGCTGGTGGCGCTCGGCGTGTTGCCGGAGGCGTCGCCGTGGACGGGCCGACTCCATGAGCGCGACAGCGGTCGGGGATTTGCGGAACCGCCCCGGTAGCCGGGCGGGCGGCGGGCCGGCTCGGACACCGGCCGGTTCGTCGCCCGCCGCCGGCTTGATCGGCCGGCGCCACGGCACGATGCTTGGCGGATGCTGAAGCTCGCGCCGTTTCCCCTGTTCGTCGCCGCACTCCTCGCACCTATCGTCACGGACCCCGCCGTGGCGCAACGCTACCTTTCCGAGGAGGGCGATCTCCGAGTCGGTATCGTGAAGATGCCGTACACCGGGGCGCGGAAAGTCGCAGAGTCTGTCCGTGGGACCCGAGTCGACGGGGAAGCCCGTCGGAGGGGCCGTGTCTGGTACTATGTGATTCAAGTCACATAGTACCAGACACGGCCCCATTACCTGGCGATAGCGTAAAGATAGCGGCGGCCGCGGAGATACATCACGTCACCGACGATGGCTGGGCTCGCGTCGAAGCTGTCGTCGAGGCTGTTCTCGGCGAGCACCTCGAAGCTGGTGCCGTGCCTCAGCACGACCGCCTCGCCTTCGCGGCCGATCACGTAGATGCGTCCGGAAGCCGCTACCGGAGAGGCGTAGATGTTCTGGAGACCGGGCAGACGCTCGGCGAAGTGCTCCTCCCCCGTCGCAGCATCGACGGAGAGGAAGAGGCTCTTGAAGCGCTTCACGAAATACAGCTGATCGCCGTAGAGGAGCGGCGTCGCGACGTAGGGCGTGTCGCGGTCGCGCGTCCACAACACGGCCTGGCTGCCGTCGAGCACTCCCGATGCGCCGCGCAGATCGACTGCCTGAATCATGTTGCCGTCGCCCTCACCGCTCGCGAGGTAGACGATCCCCTCGTTGTGAGTCGGCGTGGGGACCACGTTGATTCCCAGCCCCGCCAGGCTCCAGAGCTCCTCGCCCGTCGCGAGGTCGTAACCGCGACTCCTGCCAGTGGCCGGTATCACGACCTGCGGAGTGCCCCCTTGCCACTCGACGACGAGTGGCGTCGCCCACGAAGTCGCCTCGCTTGGGCGGGGCGTCCGCCACAGTTCCTTGCCGGTCCGCTTGTCGACGGCGACCACGAACGATTCCCCCTCGTGGTCCCAATTGACGACCAGCATGTCGCCGTAGAGCGTCGGAGAGCCCCCTTCTCCGAAGCCGAGTCGCGTCGTCATGTCACCCAGATCGATCTCCCAAACAGGTTCGCCTTCCATCGTGAAGGCGTACGTCCCGTTTGATCCAAAGTGAGCGTAGACCCGCTCACCGTCCGTGATGGGAGAGCCGCAGGCCCAGGAGGTATCGAGATAGTGGCTCTCATGGGGAACCTGCTCGGCCGCGGTCCGCTTCCACAGGATCGACCCGTCTTCGCGCGAGTAGGCCGTCACGAGAAAGCGCTGCCTGATGGGGTGCGCCCTGGGCGGCCACTCGAGGCGCGCGACGACTTCCTGCGCGGGCCGCTGGGGTTCCGCGGAGGATCCGTCGTCGGCCGCCACGCTCGACAGGATGATGATCTTGTCGTCCCAGACGATGGGCGAAGCGAGACCGTCGCCTTCGATCTCGACCTTGAAGCGGACGTTGTGGTCCTCGCCCCAGTGGATCGGCGGGTCTCCGTCGGGGCTCACGCCGTTGCCGAGCGGACCCCGCCACTGCGGCCAGCCGCTCGCGGCCTCATCCGCGCCCGCGATCGACGCGGCGATTGCGACGCCCAGGAACAGGGCGCGTTTACCCATGCCTCGTTTCGCTCGTTGTAGAGAGGGGCCCGAGCGAGCTCCTACCGCCTGCGCGAGTCCATCTCGTGCGCCGGCCGATTCTCCAGGACGTCCTCGATCCTGCGCATGACTTCGGGCGTCAACTTCTCGAGCACCTCCAGAGCCTTCATGTTCTCCCGCACCTGCTCGGGCTTGCTGGCTCCGGTGATCACCGTGCTGACGTTCGGATTCTTCAGGCACCGGGCGAGGGTGAGCCGCGCTCGAGTCGTGCCAAGCTCCTCGGCGATCGGCGCGAGCTTCCGCGCCTTCTCGAGGTTCTGACGGCCCGCCTCGATCTCGAAGAGAGCCCTCAGCCACTCGTACCCGGGCAAGGTCATGCGACTGCCGTCGGGAACTCCGTCGTCGTACTTGCCGGTGACGACGCCGCTGGCGAGGGGGCTCCAGACGGTGAGGCCCAGCCCGGTGTCGCCGCACAGGCGCGCGTACTCGCGCTCAACGCGATCGCGGTGAACCATGCTGTACTGCGGCTGCTCCATCGTCGGCGGGACGAGGTGCTCACGCCGAGCGAACTCGTAGGCGTGACGAATCTGATCGGCGCTCCACTCGCTCGTGCCCCAGTAGAACGCCCAGCCGCGATCGACGACGTGACTCATCGCCCGCACCGTCTCGTCGACCGGCGTCTCCGCATCGGGCCGATGGCAGAAGACCAGGTCGACGTAGTCGACCTGCAGCCGGTCGAGCGCCGCACGCGTTCCCTCGACGATGTGCTTTCGGGAGAGCCCGCGATCGTTCGGGCCCTCGCCTCCCCAGAAAATCTTGGTCGACAGCACGAGATCCGAGCGCTTCCAGCCGAGCCTCCTGATAACGCTACCCATCATCGTCTCGGACTCGCCCGCTGCGTAGCTCTCGGCGTTGTCGAAGAAGTTGACGCCGGCCTCTCGTGCGGCCTCCATGCATTCTCCGGCGACGTCCTCCTCGATCTGCTCGCCGAACGTCATCCACGAACCGAAGGAGAGTGCTGAGACTTTGAGACCCCGAACGGCCCAGGTTCCTGTATTCCAATAAAGCTACCTTTCTATTGGAGGGGTGAGTGTAAGGGAACCCGTGCAGATCTCGCTCAGGATGACGAGGGGCCGGATGCTATTCGTTGGCCCGCCAATAACAGCCACTCGGCCTGCTGCAACACGTGGGTTGGCCAGTATTCGCGGGGTCGGGGGGCACGCGCGCAGAGCGGGTGCGCTCGGCAGGTGAGTATCATCTTCCGCCACTGACGCGGCACAGCCTCGCGACCGAGCACGGCGCCGAGCAACGCGCCTGCGACCGCAGCGTTCGTGTCGGTATCGCCCCCTCGCGCCACCGAGCTCACGACGCCTTCCTCGAAACTCCCCGCATGAAGCAGCTCGAAAAAGGCATTCTGGAGCGCCACGAGCACTTAGCCCATCTGGGCGCCCCCGGTTGCGCGCGGCTCGTTGCGCGCTCCCTCCAATGCTTCGATCACCGACGCCTCGGCGAGATAGCTTCGCGCCCACCCAAGGGCGGCTTCGAAGGCCCCCCGCCCATCGCCGGTCCGGAGCGCGTGGCCGATCGCGACGACGTAGGCCGCCGCTGCATGAGTGGGTACAGCGTGCGGGTGCGTCAAGCAGCTGTCCGCGATCGCCAGCTCGGCCGCCTCGGCTGGCGAAAGGCCGTGGGCAAAAACGCCGAGTGGGGAGACGCGCATCAAGGAGCCGTTCGCCTGGCTGTCGAGTATCGGATCGCCGGAGAGCGCGGCCAACGTCGCGCGCCCGAGAGAGAAGGGACCCGAGGCCAGCCACGCCCTATAGGAGGCGAGCGCGTGAACCGCCTCGTATCGACCCTGCGCGACGAGCGACCTCGCGAGAGCGAGCGCCATCTCGGAGTCGTCAGTCGGCTGGCCTGCGAGCAGGCCGTGGCGGTCGGCCAGCGTCCGCAGGCCCGCGGGGTGCTCGGCGGCGATCGCCGAAGCTTCCTCTCCCTCGACCGTCGCTCCGAGGTTGTCGCCAGCCACCTGGCCCAGCAGACACCCCTGGGCGCGCCCGAGGAGCGATGCATCGGCGACGGCCTTCCCCGCACGGTGCCTCATCGTCGGATCGCGCGGTGAGTCGCCAGGGGCCCGACGCCACGAACGGCGTCGAAGCTCCTCGACCACTGCCGGGGACCCGGCGAAAGCCTGCTTCGCCCGACTGTTGCCGTCCGCGTCGTAGCTGATCTCGCTTCCGTCCGCGCCGACGAGTCGGCCCCCGGCGGCGTTGACGAGAGCGTGTCCCGCGCAATAGTCCCAGGCACAGGGCGAGTACAGCGACACAGCGGCGTCCGCCTCGCCGATCCCGACGAGCGCCAGGCGATGCGCGATGCTCGGTACGGCGCGATAGCGGGCGGGCGCCGCGACCGGGATGTTCCCCGCGAAATCGCGATGGCTGTTGCTCGAGAGGAGCACGACGGAGTCGGCGCGGAGAGCTGCGGCGATTCTCGGAACGACTGGATCTCCGTTTCGCCTCGCCGGTCCACAACCCTCGGCCCACGCGAAGAGGTCGCCGCCGTCGTCGGGATAACCAAAGGCGAAAACGACGCCGAGCACGGGTCTTCCGGCATGGACAGCGCCGATCGAGACCGTGCTGCCGCGCTTGCCGAGGAGGTAGTCGCGGGTTCCGTCGTTCGGATCCACGACCCACACCGGTGCGTCCGCTCGCCTGGCCTGGGCACCAGTCTCCTCTCCGAGGTAGCCCCACTCGGAGAATCGACGAAGCAGCAGATCCCGAATCAGCCGCTCGGCCTCGACGTCTGCCTCGGCCTTGTCACCTCCTCCGCGTGGCCCTTCGGGTCGGTGAAAATCGACTCCGAGCAAGGACCCCGCTGCCCTCGCCGCCTCGATCGCGGCGCCGAGGGCAGCGCCGAGCTCAAGCTTCGGCATCGCGAGGAGTGTACTGATCGCAGGCCCGAACCGGCTGAGGTGGATAGCTCGCGAGCCGAGGGCAGTGGATGAAGATCGTGCCTCGATCAGAAGTGATGTAGCGAGGTGGAGCCGAGCATCCGTGACGCAGGCTGTCGGGAAACGGGCGTGAATCGCTCAAGATGAGGTCTCCCCTGCCGATAGGGACAGGCGCCTCCGAGGGAACGCCTCCTCTCGCCGGCTCCACGAGGCCGCCAGCAGCTCGGGTTGCGCCAGATGAAGGAGCAGGCGGTCTGTGCGACGGATCGCCTCGATCACGTCGTCCGCGCCTGCAGCAGGCTCCTCGCCACTTCGCGCCAGCTCGACCGTGAAAACGGCGAGGGCGGTCTCTAGGGACGCCACGATGCTCGAGACGCCACACCCCTGGTACCAGCACCAGCTTCCGTGGAGGCGAGCCAGCAGGTAGCGACGCACGGCGCGGGTTCCGATCGAATCAAAAACACGGTTTCTCACGGTCGAACTGGGAAGCGGGAGCGCGGGTGTCTGCCACTCTCGCGGAACGGCAGCCAGCGCGCTCTCGTAGAGACGGACACACTCCGTCCAGCCCGGCTCGGCCCCCTCGGGTGTTCGGCTCGCCACGTCCTTTCCAACGCCTCGAGATGCGCACCCAACGGACCTGCCGAATGCGTCCATTCGCGCGCGGCCTCAGCCAGCTCTCGCAACAGCGCGAGTGAAGCGCCCGGCTCGAGGTCCTCACGCCCCAGCACGACGCGGCAGATCCGTTCCCAGACGGCCAGGCTCTTCCAATCGAAGAAGACACCGGGGCGGAGCAACGGCGGCGGCTGACCCCGCGCGTCGAGCCCTTCCAGGGGAAGCCGCGACGCCCAGCCGGGTGGATCGACAACCACCTCGCCTCGCGCGTCGTCCCGAATCAGCATTCGCGCCGCCGTCGGGCAGTAGTGGGACAACGAAACGAACGCCCCGCGATCATCGATGAGCACCGTTCGCGGGAACTGGCGGCAGGCCGTGGGCAGCGCCGACTCGCTGAGCTGCCGATGGATCGAGCAACGTCGGCCTTCCCGGGCCTCGAAGAAGAGACAGGCGCCTCGCTCATCCTGGCCGAGCCTCGCCACGGCGTCTTCGGGCAATGCGCCATCCGAAGGAAGAAGGCGACGGACGTCGTTCTCGCCGTTCCCGGTCCGGTCGAGCCGAAGCTCGCCGCTATCCAGCGCGTCCGCGATGATCGGAAAGACGCGGCGCTCGACCGCGATCGGCCAGCCGCTCGTACAGCACACACCCGAGCTTTGACAAGCGTAGTCGCGATGCAGATCGAGGCAATAGACGGGGCCTGCCGATCGGCTCACTCCGGGTCGGAGTCGGCGTGGGCGAAGCCACGCTTCGAGCCGCGAACGAACTCGATCAACTCGTCGGCGAGCGGCTCCTTCAGGTCGGCAAGCTCGGCCAGCGCTTCTTCCAGCGGCTTGCTGCCGCGAAGCAGGATCCGGTACGCGTTGCGCAGCAACCGCAGTTGCGCCGCTCTCATCCCGGCTCGTCGAACGCCAACGACGTTCACGCCGCGCGCGGACCCGATCCGACCGTCCGTCGTGAAGAACGGTAGGGCGTCCTGCCTGATGCCTGTGTTGCCGCCAATCATCGCGAGCCTGCCGATGCGACAGAACTGGTGGACGAGGACGCCGCCGGAGACGAATGCCTTGGGACCGATCTCGACGTAGCCGGCGAGCGTGGCGTTGTTGGCCAGGATCGTGCCGTTCCCGATGCGACAGTCGTGCGCCACATGGGCGTTGACCATCAGGAAGCAGCCGGAGCCGACGGACGTCAGTCCCTCGGGCCTGGTCGCGCGATGAATCGTCACGTTCTCCCGGATCAGGTTGTCGTCGCCGATCTCGAGACCCGTGACCCCACCCTCATACGCGACATCCTGCGGCTCGCCGCCGATCACCGCGCCCTCGTGTACGACGTTCCGGGCCCCCAATCGCGAGTACCGCTTCACGACCGCGTGGGCACGAATCTCGCAATCCGCCCCGATTTCGACTTCTTCTTCGATGACGGCGTAGGGACCCGCGACCACACCGTCCGCCAGACGCGCGCTCGCCGCCACTACGGCCGTGGGGTGGATGCCCATGAGTGAAGATGCAGAGTCTACCTGCACCTCACAACCCTGCCGACAAGACGCGACCGCTCAAGCCTCTTGGTGAAAGCTATCCGAGCCGCTGATTGCCGAGCCGTTTCCTGAGCTAGAGGTGCCGCGCAGGGCAGGCCTCTTTGGTGAATGTGATACCAGGAGCAGCGGTAGAACCGCTGCTCCTGGTCAGCGTGGCCTGACCCGAAGCGGTGCCCGAGCGACCGTCAGCGTGGCCTGACCCGAAGCGGTGCCCGAGCGACCGTCAGCGTGGCCTGACCCGAAGCGGTGCCCGAGCGACCGTCAGCGTGGCCTGACTCGAAGCGGTACCCGAGCGACCCTTGTCGGCCCCGGGGGACTATGCGACACTCACCCGTCCCAGCCGAGGGACGGCCCTGGAGCAGAGCGCATCCTCATGATGGCTCTGCTCTTTTTGTGGGAGGCCGGGTGTTCAAGGGTATCGAGCAGTCGATCGACGGCGCAGCCGGTTGGCTGAACGGCATCCTCGGCGGCATCATCTTTTGGGACGGCATCGGCGGCTTCCCGATTATCGTCCTCTGGCTGCTTCTCGGCGGAACCGTCTTCACCCTGTGGATGGGCTTCATCAATCTCCGGGGCTTCGGCCACGCCATCTCCGTGGTTCGCGGCCGCTACGACAACCCGGGCGACGCGGGCGAGGTCAGCCACTTCCAGGCGCTCTCGACGGCCCTCTCGGCGACGGTGGGCCTGGGCAACATCGGTGGCGTCGCGCTCGCGGTTACGTTGGGCGGGCCCGGAGCGACGTTCTGGATGATCCTGGCCGGCCTCATCGGGATGACCAGCAAGTTTACCGAGTGCACGCTCGGCCAGATGTACCGCAAGGTCGATGCGAAGGGCCGCGTCTCGGGTGGCCCGATGCACTACCTCTACGACGGTCTCGCCGAACGCGGGCTGGGTGGGCTGGGACGAGGCCTGGCGATGCTCTTCGCCGTGCTCTGCATCGGCGCCTCGTTCGGGGGCGGCAACATGTTCCAGGTCAACCAGTCGATGGGCGCCGTAGCCCAGACGATGCCCTGGATCACGGAGTACAACTGGGCCTACGGGCTGATCCTGGCCGTCCTGGTCGGGATCGTGATCATCGGTGGCATCAAGAGCATCGCCCGCACCGCCGAGAAGATCGTCCCCTTCATGTGCGTCGTCTACGTCGGTGCCGCGATGATCGTCATCGGAGCCAATATCACGGAGGTACCGGCCGCGATCATGACGATCCTCCGCGGCGCCTTCACGCCCGAGGCGCAGTACGGCGGCTTCATCGGCGTTCTCGCCTGGGGCTTCAGGCGCGCAGCATTCTCCAACGAAGCGGGCGTTGGATCGGCAGCCATCGCCCACTCGGCGGCCCGCACCGAGGAGCCCGTCCGCGAGGGCATCGTTGCACTGCTCGAACCCTTCATCGATACCGTCGTGGTCTGCACGATGACTGCCCTCGTGATCGTCATCACGGGCGCTTACCACCTGCCCGGCGAATTCGAGGTGCAGCGCGCCGCCAACAACGGCGCCGCGCTCACGTCACTGGCCTTCGGCCAGGTGCTGTCCTGGTTCCCGTACGTCCTGTCGCTCGCAGTCATCCTGTTCGCCTACTCCACGATGATCTCCTGGTCCTACTACGGCGAGCGCTGCTGGGTTTTCCTGTTCGGCCAGAAGGCCTCGCTCTCCTACAAGGTCCTGTTCCTGATCTTCGTGTTCCTCGGCTCGATCGTCTCTGCCACCAACGTGATGGACTTCGGCGACACGATGATTCTGGCTTGCGCGGCGCCCAACATCGTCGGGCTCTACATCCTGGCTCCGAAGGTCAAGACCGCGCTCGACGAGTACATGAAGAAGCTGAACGCTGGAGAGTTCAAGACCTACAAGTAGGACTCGTTCGCGACAGCGAGTAGTCTGGTCCCCTCTTGCAGCCTGGCTACGAGCATCGCCCAGCGGCCCAACCGCGCACCGGTGTCGGCTGCGCGCAGCGGATCTTCTGGGCGTCGTTTGTGCTGGCGCTCGTGCTCAGCGGGCTGCTGTTCCTGCAACCGTGGCGCGCTTCCGTGCTCTCCCCGGACGCCGCGCCGCGCGTGGTCACCGCTCGCGGCGACCTGGCGGCCGACGAGACCGCGACGATCGAACTGTTTGCGAATGTCTCCCCGTCCGTCGTGTACATCACCAACCTGGCGCGGCGTCGCAGCGCATTCGGCTTCAATGTATTCGAGGTTCCACAGGGGACGGGCTCCGGCTTCATCTGGAACAGCGAAGGATACGTCGTGACGAACTTCCACGTGATCCAGAATGCCTCGTCCGCCGAGGTGACGCTGGCCGACCAAACGACCTGGCCAGCGCGACCGGTCGGCTTCGAGCCTGACAAGGACCTGGCGGTGCTCAAGATCGACGCACCTGCCGCTTCGCTTCGACCGATCGCGGTCGGGGAGTCGAGCAATCTTCGAGTGGGCCAGAAAGTACTCGCGATCGGCAACCCGTTCGGCCTCGATCAGACGTTGACGACGGGTGTGATCAGCGCTCTGGGCCGCCAGATTCAATCGGTCACCGGACGAACGATCCGCGACGTCATCCAGACGGACGCGGCGATCAACCCCGGCAACTCGGGCGGTCCGCTGCTCGACAGCGCGGGACGGTTGATCGGCGTCAACACGGCCATCTACAGTCCGAGCGGCCAGGGCACCTACATCGGCATCGGATTCGCAGTGCCCGCCGACACGGTCAACCTCGTCGTCCCCGAGCTGATCGCCCACGGTCGCGTGGTGCGTGGCGGCCTCGGCGTGATGGTCGCGCGCGACGACCTGGCAAGGCGGCTGCGCATCGATGGCGTCCTGATCATGGAGGTCGGAGAGCAAGCGGCAAGCTCCGGGCTGCGCGCCACGCGTCGGGACGCCGTGGGCCGGCTCGTCCTCGGCGACGTGGTCATCGCGATCAACGGCGCCCCAGTGCGCTCTGGGAACGAGCTCCGTGACGAGCTCGAGCGCTACAAGATCGGCGACGTCGTCACGGTCACCGTCGACCGCTCATCCGGACCGGAAGATCTGCAGGTCGAGCTGCAGCCGATTTCCTAGCCGGGGGCGCTTCTCAGCGTTTCGCAGCTGGACGTCGAGGCGGCGTGGGCGTCGGCGTCGGTCTCGGCGGATCGAGCTCTCCGAGAAGAGCCGGGTACCGCTGGGGCTCGCCGGGCACCGCCAGTCGCCAGACCCCGAAGGCGCAGGCTAGCACGATGCCGATGGCGACCGCCCAGAAATCCCAGCCCAGCTCCGACATCACCGAACCGGCACGGCGGGCCGCGCGCCCGCCCCGGACCACCGGGCGCCGCGCCGGCCGGCGCGGCGCGCTAGGCCGCTTGACGGCGGGCTTCGGCGCCGGCACCCGAGGTATCGGGGCCACTTTGGGAGATCCGCTCTCCGCGGACCCCGGGGGTCGGGCGGCCGGTCTCGGCGTTGCGGGCCGTGACGGTGGTGGGCTCGCCGGCGCCGCCGGCCGGGGGCGCGGAGTTGGCGCCTGCGGGGTACCTGCCGGGGGCACGATCCTCTTCTTGGGTTCGATGCGGGCACCGGGCCGCAGCGGCCTCCGAGGCGGCTGAGGGCGAGCCTCCGGGGGCGCGGCAGCTGGGACGCTGCCCGCCACGGGAGCGGCGGGAGTCGGCTTGACGACTCTGGGCGGAGTGGCGGGCTGCGGCGGCCGGACCTTGGGAGGCGTCGTCTTGACCTTCTCGACGCCCTCCATGTACGCGGCGTCGAACTCGAAGGCCTGAGCCATCGTGGTGCCGCACTCACAGACCTTGCGGTCCTCCGGCACCTCGCGCAAACACGTCGGGCACGCCCATGTCGCCACGGCGAGGCGATCCTACCATCCGCCTGTGCTAGGCTCCCCGCCGCTCATGCCACGAAAACTGTCGAGAGCCCGTACGGCCGACCGCTACGATCTCTACCAGCGGGCCGTCCAGTCGCCCGATGTCGACTGCCGGCTGTTTCGTCGCTTCTACCGCGAGCACCGTGGCAAGGAGTCCCTCGTGCTCCGCGAGGATTTCTGCGGCGCCGCGGCCGTCTGCTGCGAGTGGGTCAAAGCCCGCAGCCCGCGCGTCGCCTGGGGCGTCGACATCGACCCGGAGCCGCTCGCGTGGGGACGGGAGAACAATCTTTCCAAGATCACGGCGCGGCAACAGGCCAGGGTGCATCTCGTCGAAGGAGACGTTCGTACGGCCAGGACGCCACCCGCCGACATCGTCGCGGCACAGAACTACTCGTTCTGCGTCTTCAAGACGCGCGACGAGCTGCGCCGCTACTTCAAGGCCGCCCGGCGCCACCTCGCCAAGGACGGTGTCTTCCTGCTCGATCTCTTCGGCGGCTACGAGGTCGTGCAAGTCGATCGCGACGAGCGGACGAACCACGGCAGTTTCACGTACGTGTGGGATCAGGCGGAGTACGATCCCATCAACAACCACGGTCGCTACTACATCCACTTCCGTTTTCGCGACGGGAGCCAGATCCGCTACGCGTTCCGCTACGACTGGCGGCTGTGGTCGATACCCGAGGTACGAGAGCTGCTCGCCGAGGCTGGCTTCCGCTCGTCCGTCATCTATTGGGAAGATGCCGACGAGAACGGCGAGGGCAGCGGCGTCTACCGGCGTCGCGAGAAGGTGGCGCAGGAGGCCTCGTGGAACGTCTACATCGTCGGCGTGAAGTGACGAAGAACCCAGAGGTCGGATAGCCGCCTTTCGCTCAGGACGACTCGAGCGGCCCGACCCGCAGCGGCTCCCGAGCGACCCGCCAGACGATTTTGCTCACCGGGTGCTGGTCGAAGAGCGAGCCAAGATTGAGCTTCGCGATCGGTTTCAGCTCCGCCGCGGCCGAAGCCTCCGGCTCGACCAGCTCCAGCCCGAGGGCCCGAGCAGATCGCTCAGCCGGGGCTGGTTGATGACCTCGTGAGTGGCCGGGAGCGCGCTTCCCCGCAGCACGTAGACGCGGAAGTTCCGCTCGACCAGCCAGGCCAACGCTCCGATACAGGTCGCGGCGGGCCAGAAGCGGTACTTGCGGTAGGGGCTGCGAGCGACGGGGCTGAGGGCGGCGCTCGGCTTGAAGATGTTGGGCTGAATCTCCCAGACGAGGGCGACACCCGACTCGAAGGCCAGGTGCCCACTCGTCTCGCCGATCGAGCCCGGGAGCGTGTGCTGGCGTCCCGCAGCCTCGTTGAGCGCGTGGGCGTGCTCGAGCTCGCTCGGCACGAGATCGACGCTGAAGCCCTCGGCATAGTTCCCCTGGTGGCCTCGGCGAGACAGGCAGAGCACTCCGCGTCGTCCCGAGTGCTCGTCGAGCGCCCGTAGGCCCTGGTCGATGCGCTGCGCGACCACTCCCTCCGGCGTCTGGAGGTTCGCGAGCGGCCTCACGACGCCCGCCGGCTCCGCGCCGAGAGACGGGTCGCGCCAGAAGCCCACCGTGGGCTTCCCCGCTCGCCAGGCGTCGTGCGCCGTATCGAGGTAGCTCCGGCCCACCAGAGCGCGAATCTGGCTGAGATCCTGGCGCGTGATCTCGCTCGGGCTTCTGCCCAGCTGCTCCGACAGCTCGCCGAGCGCCGGAATGACACCCTGCCCGAGACGCCGATACAGATCCTCGACGCCCGACAAGGTCTCGGCCTGAAGCCCAAAGCGAAGAAGGAGTTGGGCGACGGCGGAGGGGAGCGTCACGCGTCGATCACGAGCGCCACCGCCACCTCCGGACCCGCACGATGTCCGTCATGCGCGCCCGGGGGCGGGCGGTGCCGCAGCTTGGAGTCCGGCGCTAGGAGGCTGAAGGCCCCTGATACTTGGCATCGCCGAGCAGGATCAGGCCCACTGCGAAGCCGACACCCTTGCCGAACGATTTGGCGAGATCGACCGCGACGATGATCCCGGCGATCGCACCGACGAGAGGGATGAAGAACAAACGATCCACCAGATCGGCCGCCCGATGATCTGCAGTATGACCACCATGTTGTAGATGGGTACGATCGCTGCCCACCCCGGCTGATTGGCCTTCTCGAAGAACTTCCAGCCGACGAAGACGTAGAAGGCCACGAACGCGAGCCAGACCAGGACGAAGATCGCTCCAAACGCGCCCATCCCCTCGCCGTCACCAGCACCCTGCGCCAACGCAAACAGCGGTCCGTTCATGTCCCCCCCCTTTTATGGGTCGACGCCCCGACCCCCCTGGCGGATGTTTCTCTGTGCTTCACCCACCCTGGCGCGTGACATCGCATTAATCGAAAGGCTGGCGTCACGGTAACACGTCAGGAGTCCCGCTCGAGCGGGCAGAACGGTACTAGGAGTCTGCGCGGCAGTAGTTCAGCCCGGGTGTGTCATCGTGCCTTGTGACCCGAGAGATCATCTTGCCTGGGTTAAACGGCAGTAGTGGGCTCGCGGACGAGTGCTCGCGAGGGAGGACGGGCGGATCCAAGGCCGGGTGGTGGTCATACCCAGACCATCTTCTGATTGAGTCTCCTGAGGTTGAGCGCCAAGCAAACGAGATCCCACTCGGCGCTGGTTTTCTCAAGCCCTCGAAGGCTGAAGGATTGGAAACCAAGCATAGCCTTGATCCATCCGAATGGCGGTTCGCCGAGTTTGCGCCGCTTGTACCACTTGCGACCACGTTTCGTCTTGAGCTTCGCCTTCATGCGGAGCGTCGCTTCGAGCTTCGAATTCGACGTTGGTGGAGAGTCTTTCTTTTCTCTCCCCAGAGCCACGAAACCGTCGATTCCGGTACGTTCCAAGTGCAGTAGGTTCTTTTCGGAACGGTAGCCGGCATCGGCCAGGGCACGCTTGGGCTTCTCACCGGTGTTGGCTTGAGCCGTTTTCAGCATCGGCTCGAGCTGACCGACATCCGCAGCGTTGTTGGTCAACCCGGTCGCAACGATCAGCTGCGATTTCTCGTCGACGGCGGCTTGGGCATTGAAGCACTGCTGGTAGCCACTCGAATCCTTCATGATGCGGCTTTCGGGATCGGTGAAGTTGTCCTGCTTCTTGTCCGGAGGTACGCCAAATCTCCTTTTGAACTTTGACCCTCGCTTCGATTCCTTGTCATCCCCTGGCCGACGTCCGGCCTGCTGATCTTCTTCCTTCTGACGGGCCTCCAGACGTGCCTTCGCTGCTTGGATTTTCTTGAGCCGTGAATCTCGGCGCGCCAGCTCTTCTGGCAGTTCGTCGCCACGAAAATCAGGACCAAACTCGACGTCTTCCGCAGCATCTTCTTGTTTCGCAAGAGCGGTGATAGCCCGAATCTCTCGACGGAGCTGTTTCTCCGTTTTCTTCATACGCTCGTAGCTCATCGCCTTGTGCTTGCTGGCATTCGCCTTGACCTTCGTTCCATCCAGAATCAACGTCCCAAGCTTGACCAAACCCACTTCTTGAGCCAGACGCACGACTTGGACGAATACAGATCGAAACTGGGACAAATGGTCACAACGGAAATCACTGATCGTCCGGTGTGCCGGGAAATTGCCTCCGCTCAAATAACGGTATGCGACATCCTCTTCCAGCTTCTTCGCGATCCCACGAGACGAAAACGTCCCTGTCGCATAGCCGTAGATCAGAACCTTCAGCATCATTCGAGGATCGAATCGTCGGTTCCGACGTCCATCGCCCTCGTAGCGCTCGTAGAAAGCACGCACATCCATCGCCTCCACCGTATCCGAGATGAAAAACGAAAGATGACCCTCCGGAAGCCAGTCTCGTGGATTCGACGGAAACAAACTCGATTGGTCAGGACTGTACGGACGGAAACTCGTTCCCATAACTTCAAAAACGCTCATTCACCCGATTTCGTTCCTGCCGCGCAGACTCCTAGCAGCCCGTGGTGGAAGTGCTCCGCGTCGAGAGCGAGGGATTTTTTGTCAGATCAAGGCGCCGGGACCCCGGAATACCGGGAGTATTTCGGGGGTTAGGCAACGCAGAGCTGGCGGAAAAGGACCGCTCTCGTCGTGGTATGACTTTCGCCACGGGCTGCTAGGGCTTGACCAGGTAGTCGTGGCCGGTGTGGCTGCGCGCCTCGTCGAGAAGCCGGCCCGAGATGCGATCGGCTCGCCCGATCAGCCCGGGGACGTCGACGTCCCGAAGCTCACCACCCGAGACGACCACCTTGCCGTTCACCATGACCGTGTCCACGGGCTCCGGCCAAGGGGAGAACGCCAGGGCCGCGAGCGGATCGCTGCCGGCGCCGGCGTAGCTGAGGCGGCGGGTTTCGATCGCGATCAGGTCCCCAAAGCGGCCAGGCTGGAGCGAGCCGATCTCGTCTTCGCGGCCGAGACAGCGCGCGCCGCCGCGCGTCGCCAGCCAGAACGCCTCCTCGGCCGTCAGCCACCTGCTCGGATCGGGGTCGCGCCGATGCGCCAGCAGCGCCTGACGCACCTCGGCCAGCATGTTCGACGTGTCGTTGCTCGCGGAGCCGTCCACACCGAGGCCGACCGGCGCGCCCGCCTCGAGGAGCTTCCGTAGCGGCGACAGACCCGAGCCGAGTCGGACGTTGGAAGACGGGCAGTGAGCCACGCCGGTTCCCGTCTCGCCGAACAGGTCCACCTCTTCGTCTGAGAGATGGACGCAATGAGCGAGCCACACATCTTTGCCGAGCCAGCCCAGCCGCCGCAGGTATTCAACGGGCCTGCAGCCGTAGACCCTCTCGCAGTACTCCTCCTCGTCCAGAGTCTCGGCAAGGTGCGTGTGCAGTCGCACGTCGTGGTCGCGGGCCAGCTGCGCCGTTCGGCGCATCAGGTCCTCGGTAATCGAGAAGGGTGCACAGGGCGCCAGCGCGATCCGTGTCATCGCACCCGGCGTGGCGTCGTGGTGCTCACGGATGACCCGCTCGCAGTCGGCGAGGATCTCGTCTTCGTCCTGGCAGATCTCGTCCGGCGGCAGTCCCCCGCTGCTCTGCCCGCGGCTCATCGACCCGCGGGTCGCGTGGAAGCGGATTCCCAGCTCTCTGGCCGCCGCGATCTGAACGTCGATCAGTGCTTTCTGCCCGCGCGGGAAGAGGTAGTGGTGGTCTGTCGTCGCTGTGCAGCCCGTCAGCAGCAGCTCCGCGAGGCCGACCCGCGTCGCGGCGTCCACCGCGTCGGCGTCCACTCCCCTCCAGACGCCGTAGAGCTCCGTCAGCCAGCGGAAGAGCGGAGCCTCCTGCACTCGCGGCACGGCGCGCGTCAAGGTCTGGAACAGGTGGTGATGCGTGTTGACGAGGCCCGGCATCACGACCTTGCCCGTCGCGTCGATCGTCGCGTCGGGCCGCAGATCCTCCGGCGCGGGCGGCGGTCCGATCCGTGTGATGCGCGCGTCGTCGATCACCACGAAGCCGCCCGGGTACTTCGTGCGCTCGTCGTCCATCGTGACGAGGAGCCGGGCGTCCCGAATCAGAGTGCGCATCGCGTGGCTACTCGTCGTGCCAGCGGGGCGGCCGCTTCTCGAGGAAGGCCTTCACACCTTCCTCCATGTCCTTGGTGCGCAACAGATCTCCGCGATAGAGGAACTCCGCCTGCGTGAGCGCGTCGCGGAAACCACCGACCCCGCCCCGACGCACGGCGCGGCGAGCCAGGCTCAAAACGCGCCCGCTTTTCGAGCCAAACGTCTCCACACACTCATCGACCGCACGGTCGAGATCGTCGACCACGCGGTTGACGATCCCCAGGCGCTCCGCCTCTTCTGCGAGGAAACGGCGTCCCGACAGCACCAGCTCGACGGCGTGCCGACCGGCGATGCGCGGCAGGAGCACCGCTGCCACAGGCGGAAAGCAGCCGACGTCGATCTCCGGTTGTCCGAAAGTCGCGCGCGGCGTGGCGAGCAGCACGTCGCAGAACATGGCGAGCTAGCAAGCGCCCCCGAGACACGTGCCGTCCACCGCGGCCACGACCGCCTGCGGGAGATCCTCGATCGTGTCGAACAGCGAGTGAAAGCGATCGAGCATCTCGTGGACGTGTTCTTTCGCGTGATCGCGAACATCGACGCCGGCGGAGAACACGCCGTCCAGCTTCGACTCGAGGACCACAACTTTGACGTCGACGAGGTGCGCCACTTCCTGCAGCTCGTGGTTGAGGGCACGGACGGTGGGGATGTCGAGGACGTTCTGCGGAGGACGGTTGAGCGAGATTCGGCACGCGGCCCCTGATCGCTGAACTCCTACGTCGGGCGCCATGCTTCAGCGACCCTTGAAGGCCGGATCGCGCTTCTCGAGGTGAGCGGCCAGGCCCTCGGCGGCGTCCTCCGACTCGAAGAGTCGCTGCTGCAGCTCGCGCTCGAGAGCCAGCCCGTCGGTGAAGGCCATCTCCGCCCCGCTCTGAGCGGCGCGTTTGATGAGCCCGACGGCGTGCGACGCGCGGCCCGGCGGCGCGAAGCAGCGTGCCCGCTCGCGGACGGTCGCCAGGAACGCCTCGGCGTCGGGAGCCTCGACGACCTCCGTCACGATCCCCCGGCGGAGCGCCTCGTCAGTGTCGAACAGGCGACCGCTGGTCATCAGCTCGATGGCCGCCGCCTTGCCCACCAGGCGGGTGAGGCGCTGCGTGCCGCCGGTGCCCGGCAGCACTCCCAGGGCGACTTCGGGCAACCCGATCTTGCCGCGCCCCTTGCGCGCGATGCGCAGGTCCGCCGCCATCGCCACTTCGAGGCCACCGCCTACGCAGTGCCCGCCCAGCGCGGCGATGACGAGCTTGGGTGTCTGCTCCAGCCGGTTGAGCGTCTCGTTCGCATGGAGACAGAAGTAGTACTTGAAGCGAGGCGTCATCTCGCTCAACGCGGCGATGTCCGCGCCGGCACAGAAGAACTTCTCGCCCTCCCCTGCCAGCACGATCACGTGGACGTCGTGGTCCATGCGCGCCGCGAGCACGTGTTCGTCGAGCTGGTGCATCATCTCGTAGGAATACGTGTTGGCCGGTGGGTTCGTGAGGGTGAGCACAGCGACGCCGCCGCCTCCGGCTTCGTAGCGAACCAGCTCGTCGCTCACTTGGGGGTCTCGCAAAGCGGCCGATTATAAAGGAATGTCATCCTGAGCGAGTTCCGCCGAATACGCGAGTCGAAGGAGCCAGCGAGGTGAGATCTCCCCTCTGGCATCCTCCGCGCGCCATCCGCAGGTCACGCGCCGGGCTCCCTCTCTCTCGCATCCCCGGCCAATCTCGATCGGGATGACGAGGGGCCGTGCCTCTGTGCTTCTGTGCCTCTGTGGCCTCCGTCGATCCGCCGTCATAGTCGGCTGCGTGAGTGAGTCTCAGCCCGTCCAGCAGGTCGCGACCGTCGAGATCCAGCTCGCGTGCCCAAGCTGCGGCGCGCCGTTCTCGGTCGACGACGAAGCGGTCAACGTGACCTGCGGCCATTGCGGGTCGCTGCTCGTACTGACCGCTCCCGACCGGGAGGAGATCTACATCGCCGACGGCAGGATCGAGGACAAGAACGACGCCCTCGAGATCATCATCCAGTACCGGGTTCAGGCGAGACGCGTAGAGATCGCGTCAGACCTGCGCGACCCCGAAGGCAACCCCGGGCCCGAGTGGATCGTCAACAATCGCGTCAAGGCGTTCGAGAAGAAGCTGCGCACCCGGGCCAAGCTGCTGGTGGCCCAGGTGCTTCAGGTTCCGTACTGGCACATCACCGGAAAAATCCTGCAGGGCATCCTCGGACGCGTGAACATGGACATCAAGGTCACCCGCATCCGAGCGTTCCAGGTCGAGCATACGGTTCCCGGCTACGAGACGAAGCGCTACAACCTACGCGACCGAGGCTTGCGCATGGCGCAGTCGAAGGTGCGGCCGCTCACCGCCGCGGACGCAGAGCAGTTCAAGCGGTTCTTGAGGTGGGTGACCGTCCCCGACCAGTCGTACCGGGAGATCGACAAGTGGCTGCGCCGGGACCTCGATCACAAGATCCAGGCGATGTACAAGGACGGCTCGTTCATCTTTCCCCACCGGATGCTCGTCTACAGGCCCTATTGGCTGGTCCGCGCCCACACCGACGAGGGACAGCGCTGGGTCCTGCTGGACGGACAGTTTCGTACCATCGCCGGCTACCCCGATGACGCGGAAGTGGCAGCCTTCCGAGACACGTCCATCCCGACTCCGCTCGACACCGAAGGAGCGTCGTTCCTGAACGTCGTCACTTCCAAGTCCCGCTGCCCGGAATGCGCCTGGGAAGAGCACTTCGATCGCCACTCGATAGCCGCGATCTGTCCCAACTGCCATCGCGCCCTGGCGCCGGCGCCCGGCGGCCTGGAGACGCTGCCATACGATCACGCCCCTGCTCGCGGACTCGCCGAGCCGTGCTACATCCCGTTCTGGCGCTTTGCGTTCCGCGCGACGCCGCCGGGCGGCGACGCGCTGGAGACGCTCGAGGGATGGCTCAGATGGCCTTCCCCGCGAGCAGGCCGCCCGGCTTCGAGCCCTCCGGCCGCCACCTCTGGGTGCCCGCCGTCAGGCTGATCGGGTCCGAGATCGGAGACCAGGCGCTCAAGGACCTGATCGCCTGGAGCCACGGCGCAGCCCTCGAGGTCGTCGACGGCAAGGTGCCCCACGGGGAGCGCTCCAGCTTCGTGGATGTCTCGGTCAGCGAGGAAAAGGCTCGTGAACTGGCGCGCTTCGCGCTACTCGGCCTTCACGACAAGCGGTCGGCCGCCCGGCTCAACGTCATGCTCGTGAAGCGGACCTGCCTGGATCTCGAACTCGAGCTCTCGGAGCCGCGCCTGGTGCTGGTCCCGTTCGAGGGCGAGCAGGGTGCGATGCGCCGCGAGGACGTCAGCGTACCGCGGCTGGTGTTGGAGGGAGGCCCCACGATGGAGGCGAAACGGGTGACGGTGCACGACACGATGCGAAAGGCGCAGTAGCGGAGGACCCGCTGGCTATTCGGCTACGGCCGTCGCGGCCTCACGCTCCCGCAAGGTGCGGAAGATGCTGCACCAATCCTTGTGCTCGGCTACGGGCATCCCACACTCGACGCAGATCCGGACGCGTTGGGTGGGCTGCTTGCTCGAAAACATCTTCTTGAAGAAGGACATGGAATCCGCTCTCCCTCGTTTCTCGTTGCTATCTAGGACGAGCGGGGGCCGCGAATGGTTCGAATTGATGAACCACGAGCCGAAATCCAATCTTTTGAATTCGTTGTTGTGGACTGGATGCTCTCTAGATGAGTTCACGCACCTCTTCGAGGCTCTTGCGGGAGATGTCGGGGACCATCGCGCCATCGGCCGGATAACCGACGGGAATCAAAAGGTAGGGCCGCTCGTGCCTGGGGCGCCCCAGCACCTCTGACAGGAAGCCCATCGGGCTCGGGGTGTGGGTGAGAGTTGCCAGCCCAGCCTGATGCAACGCCGTGAGGAGCATCCCCACGGCGATGCCGACAGACTCCTGGACGTAGTAGTTCTTGTGCCTGTGCTCGGTTCCGTCCGCGAGCCGGGCGGGCTCGTAGTCCATGCGAAAAACCACGATGAGATAAGGGGCCGTCTCGAGAAACGGCTTCTCGGCGTCGGTTCCAAGCGGCGCCAGATCCCTGAGCCACTCGTCCGTGGCCCGGCGCTCGTAGAACTCGCGCTCCTCCTCCTCCGCAGCCGCTCGGATCCGACGTTTGACCTCCGGATCGCTCACGATGACGAACTTCCACGGCTGTCGGTTGGCGCCGGATGGAGCCGTCGATGCCGCCTCGATGGCCACATCGATGATTTCGAGAGGCACATCCTGGGGGGAGTAGTCACGGACGGTGCGGCGGCGGCGGATCGAGTCCCGGAACTGCCGCACTCTCGCCAGCGAGACGTCCGGGGAGAGCCGCTCGAAAGCCAGGGGAATGAAGGGACCGGGTTTGGGCTCTGTCATCGGCGCGAATGGTAGCGCGGATGCTCGGCTCGCTCGGAATGGTGGAGCCAGCACTAGACTAGCAGTCCGTGGTTAAAGCCCTTCCGAGGCGGCGATGGAGGGCGACGGAGCTGAGTGGCGGGCATTGTGCGAGAGCTGTTCGTGGTTGGTAGGAGCCGTTGTGATGGCCGTCAGGCGGTTCCAGAGGTGAAGGAGCTGTGCCAGAAGGTCATGGAGCCGGCCCTGCAGGCCCCTCGGCGTCCCGACTCCGACGATCTGGCGCATCAGCAGCCCGAGATTGAAGGCACCGCTGTGGACCAGCACCCGTTTGAGGATGTTCTCGTGACCGCGAAGGTGCGTGCGTCTCATGCGGCCGGTTCGGTAGAGATGAGCGAAGGGTCGCTCCACCCGTTCTCCTCGGAGGCGGTGCAGACGCTGACCTCGTGCCCCGCCGCTTCGCCGACGGTTCGCGTACACCAGGCCACGGCTCTCGGTGTCGCCCCGCCATCGCCGACGACCACGGTCGGGTTCGGATATGTACGCACGCAGCCCCGCAGCGTCCAACTCCTGGAGAACCGCAGTGGAGTGGTAACCCTTGTCGCCAACCACTTCCTGCAGGCCTCCGGGATGGCAAGCACGGGTCCGCTTCTGAACGCGCTCGATCTGAGTCTCGGCGTCCTTGAGCGTCTTGCCCAGCGTGCTCGTGTCGCCCTGGTTCGCGCCCTGGACCGTCACCGACACGATCGCCCCCGTCGTCAGGTCCACGGCCTGCTCGGTTTTGTGGGCCAGATGGGTACGACCATCCTTCATTTTGGCGATCTTCGCGTCCGGATCCGCCGGACTCTTCCATTCCTCGTTCGAGCCTTTCTTCTTGCGCCGCCGATCCAGCCGCGCCAGCGCTTGCCGAGAGGGCGTGCGAATGCCAGACGCCTTCGCCAGACGCTTCAAGAACTCCTGGTAGGTCTCTCCGGTATCCCGACGCACGATGCTCCGCATCGCCGCGTTCGCTTCCAGCGTCGTCGCGTCGATCGCAATCGTCTTTCCGCTCAGAAGACCCGTCTGCGCCAGGCGCTCTTGGATCCAGGTGAACACGTCACGGTGGGTTTCCAAGTCGATCAGCCGCCGGGTCCGCGAGATCGTCGAATGTTCCGGGGCCCGCTCCTCCAACCCAAGCCCCAGGAAGCTCCGCACCCCAAGCGAGTCCGCTGCACGCCACGCCATCCCACGCTCGGAGTCCAGGCCCTCGAAGTACCCCACCAGCAAGAGCCGAAAGTAGCGTCCAGGGGCCAGGCTCGGACGCCCCAGAACCGCCGCATAGAACCGGCGGCATCGCGATTCCACGAATCTGTCGAAGCCCTCGGACTCCAGCGCTCTATTCAAACGCGAATAGAAAGGATGCCCAGGGCTCCGCGGCAGATCGCTCGTCGGCACCCACAACGCCTCTTGACGTTTCTTATGTTTGCCCATCGCCATGCACGAACACTAAGACATGCACTTGTCACGTAAGGCCCGCTCAAAGGGCACTTTCACCACGGACTGCTAGGCGTGAATGCGATCGCCACTCGCCCGGTCGCGGCTCCGTCCGCTGCTGACGTTGACGACGGTCGGGATACTGGTCGCCTCCTGCGACCCGCAAGAGCTCGCCAAGCAGGCCGGCGGCGCGCGTCGGATCTCGATCGCGACCGGCGGGACCGGAGGTGTCTACTACCCCTACGGCGGCGGCATCGCCAAGCTGGTCACCGAGCATCTCGAGCGGGTCGCCGCCACGGCCGAGGTGACCGCCGCTTCGGTCGACAACATGAAGCTCCTGGCGGGCGAGAGGGTCGACCTCGCGTTCACGCTCGCGGACACGCTGGCCGACGCCGCCAGTGGAGCAGGCGCTTTCGAGGAGATCGGACCGGTACCGGCCCGCGCTCTCGCCGTTCTCTACCGCAACTACACCCACCTCGTCACGCTCGAAGGCTCGGGGATCGACTCGCTGAAGTCGCTGACCGGCCGCGTCGTCTCGACCGGTTCGCCAGGCAGCGGGACGGAAGTGATTGCGCTTCGCGTGCTGCAAGCCGCGGGCGTGGACCCGGAGCGCGTCCGGCGCCAGGGCCTCGGCGCCCAGGGTTCCGTCGACGCGCTGAAAGACGGCAAGATCGACGCCTTCTTCTGGAGCGGCGGCCTGCCGACGGCCTCGATCCTGGATCTCGCGTCGACACCCCGGCGGACCATCCGCCTGCTTCCCAACGCTTCCGTCCTCCAGATCCTCCAGGATGCGTACGGTAGCGAGCTGTACGTTCGCGTGGAAATCCCAGCCGACGCCTATCCTGGAATCGAAACTGCCGTGCCGGTCATCGGGGTCGCCAACATCCTCGCGGTCCACGAGGGATTCCCCGAGGAGCTGGCCTACCAGATCACGCGTCTCCTCTTCGAGCGACGCGACGAGCTGATCGCCATTCACCCGGAGGCCCGCAACCTCGGCCTGACTTCAGCCGTGGACGGATCGCCCGTGCCCTTCCACCCCGGAGCGATCCGCTACTATCGCGAGCGCGAGGCCTGGCCGCGCTGAGCGAGCCACAGGCGTCGGAAGCCGACGATCCCGCCCGCCCGGCTCGACCCCTTTCCCGCAGGGTGGCCACGGTCGTGGCCGTACTCGCCACCGCCCTGGCGGGCTACGCGCTCTACTGGGTCGTCGGGATCATCCCGCCCCAGCCCTACCGCGTCGGCTTTCTGCTGCTCGCCCTGCTCGCGACGTTCCTGAGCTACCCCGCTTCCCGTAAAGCCTCCGGCGTCTCCCCGGCCGATTGGGCGCTGTGCATCGCGAGCCTCATGGCGCTCGCCTGGCCGCTCCTGGACCTCGACCGCTTTCCGTACCGGGCGGCGACGCCCGGGCTACTGGATCTGGCGCTCGGTGCCCTGACCATCACCCTCGTCCTCGAAGCGACGCGCCGCACCGTGGGCTGGATCCTGCCTGCGACCGCCGTAGGGTTCATCGTTTACGGCTGGGCGGGACCGCTCTTCGAGCTGGTGGGCCTCGGCCAGATCGCTCACCGCGGCTACGGGCTCGATCGCCAGGTCGGCACGCTCTACATGACGCTCGAGGGCCTGTTCGGAATCCCCCTCGCGGTCGCGGCAACGTACATCATCCTGTTCACGATCTACGGCGCCGTGCTCGAGCACTCCGGGGCCGGCCGTTTCTTCATCGACTGGGCGCTTCAGGCGACGGGGCGTTCTGGCTCGCCCGCCGCGCCCGGCCGAACCGTGACGGTCGCCGGCTTCTTGCTGGGCACCGTCTCCGGAAGCGGCGTCGCGACCACCGTCACGCTCGGCTCGGTCGCCTGGCCGCTTCTGCGGCGGAGCGGTTATGGCCCAGACGCGGGCGGCGCGATCCTGTCCGCTGGCGGGATCGGAGCGATCTTGTCGCCACCTACGCTTGGAGCCGCGGCGTTCCTGATCGCGGAGTTCCTCCAGATCTCGTACCTCCAGGTCCTGATCATGGCGTCGATTCCGACGCTGCTCTACTACCTCTCGATTCTGCTGATGATCGAGGCCGACGCGCGGCGCATGAAGACCACCGCCGTCCCGATCGAGACCCGCTCGCTCCGCGAGCTCACGCTCCGCTACGGGTATCACTTCAGCTCACTGTTCGTGATCGCCGGATTGATGTTCGCGGGCTTTACGGCCTTCCGCGCCGTCTTCTGGGCGACGATCCTCGCCGTCGCATTGAGCTTCCTCGACGCGGAGCGCTCACTCAAACCCCGCCGACTCCTCGCGGCACTCGAGGCGGGTGGAAGAAGCGTCCTGCCGGTGGCCGCGACGACGGCGACGGCCGGCATCATCGTGGGGATCGTGACCCTGACGGGTCTCGGCCTGAAGCTGGCGGGACTGATCGTGGCGTGGGCCGGCGGGAGCCTGGTCCTGACGGTCGTCTACGCCGCGGTGGCCGTGTGGTTGCTCGGCCTGGCCGTTCCGGTGACGGCCTCGTACATCATCGCCGCCGTGATGGTCGCCCCGGCGCTCGTGGAAGTGGGCGTCCCCCCCATCGCCGCCCACATGTTCATCTTCTACTACGCGGTGTTGTCGGAGGTCAGCCCGCCAACTGCTTTGTCGCCGTTCGCAGCCGCCGCGATCACGGGCGGCAATCCCTTCCGTACGATGCTGCTCACGTGGAAGTACACGCTGCCCGCGTTCCTCGTGCCCTTCATCTTCTGCACGCGGCCCGAGGGCCTGGGCCTGCTGCTGGCCGCACCGCTCGGCGACGTCGTCATCACCACGCTCACGGCAGCCCTCGGAATCGGCGCCCTCGGCGTCGCCTTTGGAGGATGGCTGCGCGGGCCGGTTCCGACCTCGCTGCGCGGGGCCGCGGGCCTCGCCGGACTCATGCTCTGCTACGCCGAACTATGGACAGACGTGGCCGGACTGGTGCTCGCCGCGGCCATCGTCGCGCCGCTGCTCGCCCGGTCGACGCCCGCTAGCGCAGGCGCCTGAGCGAGATCTCCTCCACGACCACCACCTTCTGCGACTGAGTCGGACTGAAGCTCACGGTGAAGCGGTCGCCGTCGAGATCCCGCCGGTAGCTGCCCTCACCGACATAGCGGTCACGAATTTCGAGGGCGAGGCTCTCTGTGAGTCCCGACTCTCCAACTCCTTCACCTTGGAGTTGGCGACCACGAGGTACATCCGATCCACCGATTCCGCGCCCGTACTCATGAACGTCGTCTTGGGCAGCTTCGCCCAGGAGTCGCCCGAGGGACGCGTGGCGCCGGCCCCCGACCCGGCAGCATAGCTGAGGTCGTAGCTTCCGTCCGGCTGCTGCATCATCACGTAGCAGTAGCTGCTCTGGTCGAGCTTGACGCGCAGGCGGACTCCGTCGTCGAACTGAAAGCCGCGCAGAAAGCTCGTTTCGGAGAGCTGTCCCTCACGCTGTAGCTCTATGACGTACTGAAACCTGAGGCCGCCCGCGGCGTGCAGCGCCGGGGCCGACAGAGCGGCGATCGCCGCCAGAACGAGTGTCCTCTTCATTGGATCCCCACTGCTGGCTGCGGATCGCGAGGCCGCGAGCTCCCGCTGAGCCAGCCCGGTTCCCTTCGCGGCGCCCCGGGACCCCGGACTCGATGACCAAACATACCTTGTTTGTGCCGGGATACCGTGATTGGAGTCACATTTCTAGGGCGGTCCCGTCCAACCCGTTGACGGGTTTTTGCAAACTCGTACGAAACCCTGGGGCTTTGACAGTCGTCTTCTTCTCCAGAGACCGGTCGCGCAAGACCGGGCTGCGAGACAACTTGGGGGAACGTCGTGCGACGGCCTGCGCGGCAAGGAGCACAACGATGGAGCAGGCAATCGGTCGGTCGATGCTACACGGCACGGACCTGAAGACGCTCGTCGAAAGATATGAGCGGCAGCTCATTCAAGCGGCCCTGGCGGCCGCCGCCGGGAACCAGCGCCGCGCCGCGGCGGCACTCGGGCTGCTGCCCACGACGCTGCACGAGAAGATGAAGCGCCTCGGCCTGCGTCGCCGCACTCGCCACGTCATTGAGACGCTCTCGAGCGAGCCGGAAGCGCTGCAGCAGGCGAGCTAAGGGAGTAGCCCGGACCAGCTCCCGCCGTACTGGGACAGGACGAGGCGCGAACCCCGCTGCAGAGCGAGCGCCCGCCCCGGAACCCTCAGCTCGATCCAGTCGCGCCAGACATTGAGCCGCCTCGGGTCACTCCGTTCGTCAGCATTCCAGACACGTGATCGGCGTCCTTCCGGGTCAAGCTCTGCCAGACCCGTCGTGACGAGTGCGACGGCCTCGCGACCTTCCTCCAGATCTTCACCGATGAACAGTGCCCCGACCTCCAGCCTCCGCTCGCAGCCCCCGCGCGGATCGTTCCAGGGGCGCTCGAACCCCGTATCGCGGTCGGAGTCCACGTCGAAATAGACGACCGCCTGGAGGCGGCCCGAGGTCGGCGTGCCGTCCGATTGCCGGAGCGCGCTTCGCACCTCCCGATCGAAAGTCAGACGCAACACGAGGTCGGTGTCGTCGAGCGCGGCATGCACCTCGACCACGCGCGCCTCGAGTGACGCGGTGGACGGCTTGCCGGGCGCCACGATCGGGGCACGCGACCCCCAATAGAAGGCTTCGCGATTCTGAACGAAGAGCAGCGCGAGCAGCGCGAGAGCCGGCAGCACCGCGGGAGTCTACCTGCTATCCTCCCCCGCCGTGACCATCACCGACGCCCATATACACGTCCAACCGTGGTGGGAGATGAAGCCCGAGATGCTCGACGTCATGACGCGCGGGCGGCGGGATCTCGACGAGCTGAAATCGATCATGAAGAGCCCGGCACGGCTGCTCCGGCTGCTCGACGCGGAGGGCATCGACCGCGCCGTTCTCGTCAACTACCCCGCACCCGAGATGCTCGGCTTCACGCACAGCGTCAACGACTACGTCGCCCACTACTGTGCGGAGGCGCCGGATCGCCTGATACCCATGGGCGGAGTGCACCCGCGTCACACCGATGACGCAGCGGCCGAGGTGAGACGAGCGGCGGATCTGGGAGTGAGAGCGCTCAAGCTCCACCCGCCGCACATGGCCGTGATGCCGAACGAGTATCTCGACGGCCTCGACGCGCTGCGCGCGCTCTACGAGGAGGCCCAGCGCTTGAAGCTCCCGGTCATGATCCACACGGGGACTTCGATATTTCCCGGCGCGCGCAGCCGGAACGGGGAGCCGATGGCGGTCGACGACGTCGCGGTCGACTTCCCGGATCTCCGCATCATCATCGCCCACGGAGGCCGACCGCTCTGGATGGACCAGGCGTTCTTCCTGGTGCGCCGCTTCCCGAACGTCTACATGGACGTCTCGAGCATTCCCCCGAAGCGACTGCCCCAGTACTTTCCGCGCCTCGCGGAGGTGGCCGAAAAGGTCCTCTATGGAAGCGACTGGCCCTCGCCGGGTGTTCGAAGCATGGCGACGAACCTGGCAGACTTCCGCGCGCTCGACCTGTCCGAAGAAGCGTTCGAGACGATTCTCGACCGCACGCCGAGCGAGCTGTTCTCCTAGCGAATGGGCCGGGCCACACGGGCCCGGGACTCAGACGCCTCAGGTACCGCCGTAGCCGATCGTGACGGCGCCGTCCTCGACCATTACGGGGACCTCGCGCTTGCCGCTGGTGTGCCCGAGCATCTCGTCGAGCAGCGAGCTGTCGGCCTTGACGTTCCGATAGTCGACGTCGTAACCCTTGTCGGCAAAGGCCTCACGGGCCTTCGTTGTATGGGGTCAGGAATCCTTGCCGTAGATGACGACGTTCTGCGTAGCCATAGGGGGATTGTAGCCCGGCCTCAAGCCCCGAAGCGATCGACGATCGGGATGGCCACAGAGGCACGGAGGCACAGAGAACGGAAGGACACGTCATGCCTTCAACTCCCTCAGGGTGGCGGTAGCGGCGGGTCCCGCAAACCGTCCTCGATCGGGATGTCTAACGATCGGAGCTTGCCGTTCCTCTGCGCGTTCTCCGTGACCTCCGTGGCTTCCGTTGATCGGGGTTATATTGCGCCCGCCCAATCATCGAAAACCCGAGGAGACCGAGTGACTGTCAACCGCATCAGCGTGATCGGCGCCGGCCTGATGGGGCGCGGCATCGCCTACGCGGGACTCGTCGGCGGCTTCGAAACCGGCCTGTTCGACGTCTCGGACCAGGCTCTGCGCGCCGCCCGGGAGCGGATCCACAGGGACCTGGACGCCGGAGTGGAACGCAGCAAGCTGACAGCCGATGAGGCGGAGACGGCGCGCGAGCGGCTCACGATCGTCTCAGATCTCGCGGCGGTGACAGAAGCCTCGGACTTCGTCATCGAGGCCGTGCCGGAAAACATGGAGCTCAAGACGAGCACCTTCGCCCGGCTCGACGCGCTGTGCCCGGAGCAGGTCGTCCTGGCCACCAACACCTCCGCGTTGGCCATCTCTGAGATCGCCGCAGTCACGAGCCATCCCGCCAGGGTCATCGGCATGCACTTCTTCAATCCGGTTCCCAAGATGAAGCTCGTCGAGATCGTCCGCACGGCCGACACCGGAGAGGCCGCCATCCAGACCACGCGCGCCGTCGCCGAGCGGATGCGCAAGCAGACCGTGCTCGTCAAGGAATCGCCGGGCTTCATCACTTCCCGCGTCAACGCGACAATCGGCAACGAGGCGTTTCTCATGCTCGAGCAGGGCATTGCCAGCGCCGAGGACATCGACACGGCGCTGAAGCTGGGTCTGAACCACTCGATGGGCCCCTTCGAGCTGGTCGACCTCGTCGGCCTGGATACGCGACTGGCTGTGCTGCGCTTCCTCCACGAGAAACTCGGAGCGAAATACAAGCCCGCGGATCTGCTCGTGAAATACGTCGAGGAGGGCCGCTTGGGCAAGAAGGTAGGACGCGGCGTCTACGACTACGGGGAGGGCGTGTGAGCGACGAGCCCATCATCCTCGACATCGAAGGACGCGTCGCTTCGCTCACCATCAACCGACCCGACGTGAGGAACGCGCTGGACTCGCCGACAGTCGATGCGTTTCACACCGCCCTCGCAAAGGCCGCCGACGCCGACGTATCGGTGCTGATCATCACAGGAGCAGGCGACAAGACCTTCGTCTCGGGCGCCGACATCCGAGCCATTCGCGAAAGGCGCCGCGAGGACGCCCTCGCGTCGATCAACTCCCGGCTCATGACGGCGGTCGAGTCCCACCCGGCCGTCGCGATCGCCGCCGTCAACGGCTACGCACTCGGAGGCGGCTGCGAGCTGGCCTTGGCATGCGACATTCGCATCGCGGCCGATCACGCGGTGTTCGGGCTCCCGGAACCGACGCTCGGCATCATTCCAGGAGCGGGTGGAACTCAGCGACTGCCCCGCATCGTGGGCCTGGGCCACGCGAAGGAGATGATCCTCACCGGCGCTCGTTGGGACGCCCAGACGTCGCTTCAACGCGGCCTCGTCAGCGAGGTCGTTCCCGGTGCCGAGTTGGCCGATCGAGCGCGGGCCGTGGCGGCGCGGGTCCTGAAGCTGGGACCTCTGGCCCTGCGTCTGGCAAAGATGGCCGTCAACGCCTCTTCGCAGATGTCGCTCGGCGCCGGGCTCGTCTACGAGTCGACCGCGCAGGCCATCACCTTCGATTCCAAGGACAAGCTCGAGGGAACGAACGCCTTCCTCGAGAAGCGCAAGCCGCAGTTCACTGGCGAATAGCTGAGGAGGACAGATGCGGAACTTTGGTCTGATGGCATTGCTCGTCGGCATCATCGGCTTCTTCTACGCGGGCGATCAGATGTCGAAGTACGAACCCGTCCCGACGGACATGGGCATCATGCGGACACTGGAGTACCCTGCGGGGAGATGGCAGACGGGGCAGTACGCCGCGGCGTTCCTCGGCTTCTTCGGGGGTCTAATGGCGATGTTCCCCAAGGTTCGATGAATCGCGAAAACGGGTAGGCGGTGACGTCGAGACCGGGCACGGTCTGCGTCTTCTGCGGATCCAATGTCGGAGCCGACCCTCGCTACCGTGAGTCCGCTGCCACACTCGGTCGGCTGCTCGCGGAGCGCCGGATCGGGATCGTCTACGGCGGCGGGCGCGTCGGGCTCATGGGCGTCGTAGCCGATGCCGCCCTGCAGGCTGGCGGCCAGGTCGTGGGCGTGATCCCGGAGGCGATCGCCGAGCGAGAGGTCGCCCACCATGGGCTCACCGATCTGATCGTGGTCCGCAGCATGCATGCTCGCAAAGCGATGATGGCGGAGCGCGCGGATGCCCTCGTCGCCCTTCCCGGCGGCCTCGGCACGTTCGAGGAGCTGCTGGAGATCCTCACCTGGTCGCAGCTCGGAATCCACCGGAAGCCCGTGGGCCTGCTCAACGTGGCGGGCTACTACGATCCGCTGCTCGCCCTGATCGACCGTGCGATCTCCGAGCGATTCATGCCCGCAGACCATCGGGGACTTCTGATCGACGCCGCCGAGCCAGGACAGCTCATGGACGCGGTCGAGAGCCGCGAGCTTCTCTCACCGCCCAAGAAATGGCTCGATCGCTCAAAGACGTAGCGGTCGCGTCGCCGTCCGACCTACCTGGCCGCTTCGCGACACGCCGCGGCCGACACTCAGGATTGCGGAGGAGGCACCAGTTGTTTGAACAGGCTCGACTCGCGCCGGAAGAAGCCCTCCGTGTGAAAGGAATCCTTCAGGTCCAGGTGAACGTAGTCGAGATGAAGCAGCGTACGGAGGAACGTCTTGAAGGCGACGACACGTTTCTTCCTGGCCGTCCGCATCCAGACCCGGATCTCGGGCTTCGCGTCTTCCTCATTGGTGTAGAGACCGTGTAGCTCGCCCCAGGAGCGACTGGGACGCACCGCGAGCACCTTCACGGCGACGGGCGGCGCGTCGAGCATCTCTGTAGTCCCGAGACACAAGTGAGCGGAAGCCCCTTCGACCGCACGCCGATCGTCCCGCTCGAGCGCCTGCTTCAAGAGGCCCACGAAGGGATGCAGAAGCGCCGGATCGAGCAACGGGATCTCGACGATCGCATCGCTCTTGCGGTAGATCGCCTGGTTTCGTTTCGACAGGCGGTCGTAGTACTCGAACGGCACGAGGCCGAGTGTAGGACCGAAGCCGGTATCAAGAAACAGAAACAGATTCCACGGCAGCCACGGAGGCACAGAGACCCAGAGGACCGACGCTCCCATCGTTTGCCATCCGAATCGAGGGGGAATCCGCCCCTCCGTCATCCTGAGGAAGCTCGGCGAATGAGTGCGACCGAAGGATCCGCCAGCTCTTCTCCGTTGAAACAGCTGACGATCGAGTGAAGCGGAGCAGACGGATTCTTCGCTCCAAGTGGGGACGAGCGGTCACTCAGAATGACGCTGCCTTGGCTGTTCTCCGTGTCCCTGTGACTCTGTGGCCAACATGATCGTCGATCGGCTACAGCGAAGGGGGGTGCGACGAGTCGCTTTCAGAGACCCGGGCTCTATGCTCGGCGATGAGCAGATCGACCATGCGCCCGTAGCTGCGGATGCCCTCGACCTGGCCTTGAGAGTGCAGGTAGGCATCGTTCATCGCCCGCGAGGCCCGGCCGACGACACCCTGGGTCCGACTCTGCCATCTGCGAATTGCCTCGAGGTCGCGCTGTACCCCGGGCCCCCAGGTCTCGTTGATCCGACGGGCGGCGGCGCGATCGACGCCCGACAGCGCGCGAAGCGCGTAGAGACTTGCCGCCAGCGCGCCCGAGTACTGGAAGTCCCGATCGGTGTGCCTGGTGCATGCGAGGTAGCCGAGAAAGTTGGCCTCGTCTTCGCGGGCGAAGCCTCGTTGATGAGCGATCTCGTGGCTGGCGGCGAAGGGGACGTCCGGCTGAGGAAGGGTGTGGTTGACGTTCGCCTCACCCGTGAACGGATTGAAGATTCCGGCGATCCCCATCCTCCACAGCAGCACCGACGCGACGGGGGTCTTGACGCGACGCTGCGGGCCGACCAGCGACGGCACTTCTTTCGCCGCCGACGCGAAGCCGTGCGAGGCGCGACCCGCAGCGCCTGTGACACCATCCCGTAGAAGCATGACGCCGTCCTGATCCTCGGGCAGGCCGTCGCGCAGCTCGTCGGCGCGGGACACGAGGTGCTCCGTCACAGCGAGAAGCTCGCCGCCGGTCGCCGGGCGTGCATCCAGCCCCTCGAGAGTCGCGAACGGCTGACGGTGGTAGCTCAGACCCCACACGAGCAGAAACACGAGGTAGAGCCACCCCGAGATGCTCAGCAGGCCGAGCGTGACGGGGGCGACGGCGCGGGCCCGTCGCCGCCGAGCGGCGCGAAGCGTGCCGAAGATCCACGACGCCAGACAAGCGAGTGCGGCAACGGCGAGCCACTCGCCCGCCGAAAAGGGGAACCACGCGAAAACCGACATTGCGGATACGACGGTCGGGTAGACGTGCCCGATGTAGATGCGCTCGACGGCCTCGGCATCGAGACCGGCCAGGAGTCTCAACGAGAGTGCGAGGGCGCCCGCCACGATGCCGGACCACGGCCAGAACGACGCGCGGAAGTGCAGCTCGCCTACGCTACTGGTCGGCGTCGACACCGCGCCGCAGCGCCTGGGCCAGGACGCGCCCGTCCGCAGCTTCGAGCTGCACGCCGGCGAGGTGAGCGAGCGTCGGGGCGATGTCCTGGGGACCGGCTTCATCCGCGTATTGCCCGGCGGCGATGCCCGGTCCCAACAGCACGAGCGGCACGCGGCGATCGTAGAAGTGTCCCGTACCGTGCGTCGCCGCCGCGCTCGAGGCGATCCAGTTTTGCTTCCAGGCCACGACGATGTCACCGCTGCGTTCGGGGCGATGCGACAGCGCCGCGAGTCGCCCGAGAGGATCCTCGGTAGCGACGCCGTCGCGAAGCTCCTCGGTCAGGAAGACGGCCCCCGCACCCGGCTGCGAAAGGATCAGCTCGCGCAGCTTCTCGAGCGACTCGGGGTCGTTCTTCAGCCGTTCGTACACGCCAGGATGAAAGTACATGTCGGTGTAGACGACGGATGCGACGTAGACGCCGGGGCCCCAGCGGTCGTCGAGCAGGGCCTCGACGGCCAGCCACATGCGCCGGAGGTCGACGCCACCGGCGTCGACACCCTCATTGACGAGCTGCTCCGGAATCTGCCCGACGCCGTGGTCGGCGCTCATCGCCAGGACGTAGTTGGCCCGACCGACCTTCTTACCGAGGAAGTCGAGCAGATCGTCGAGCGTCTCGTCGAGACGGAACAAGATGTCCTGAACCTCGTGGCTCTTGGGACCGAACGCATGTCCGACGGAGTCGAGGGCCGAGAATGCGACGCCGAGGTAGTCGGTGCCCGCTCCCTGCCCGAGGTCCATGTCGTCCACGAGCACTTTGGCCATGCCGGCCAGCGCCTCGTCGGGGTAGGGGCTCCCCTGCCACTGGCCCCAGAAGACCGAATCGGGCGTCCCCTTCCGGCCACGGAGCTCGTGGGGGAAGCTCGTCCCCCAGCCCTGGGGCGGCTGCTCTTCGGGCGCCTCGTCGGTGTGGAGGTAGTCCTGCTTCTTGCGCTTGCGCTTCCAGGTCTTGCCGTGATCGTGGCCGATCTGATGGCGGTCGACCCACTTCTTCAGCACCCGCACGGGGTCATCCGAGAAAGCCGTGGAGCTGACCCACGTTCCACCCTCGGCCCACGCAATCGCGTCGGCAGCGTGCCCCGCCAGGCCGATCGCGGAGCGCGCCTTGCGGGAAAGCGACACCACCCGCCCCATCCGCTCCTCTCGCAACACGTCCGCCAGCGTGGGCGCGAGCAGACGCTTGGGACTCTCGCCTCCGCTGACGGGCAGCCCGTAGGAAACGAGTGGCGCCTCGGTGTCTTTCGTGCAGGTCACGACCTTGTTCGTCTCCCGATCCCACCAGGCGTTGAGGATCATGCCGTGCGTCATGGGCAGGGCGCCGGTGCCGATCGTCGCGTGGCCGGCGCACGTCACGGTGTGAGAGTAAGGATAGGCCGCCTCGGTGAAGTGGGCGCCCTCGTCGAAGACGCGGCGCAGCCCGCCCTTCCAGCGGCTTCCGTACCAATCGACGTAGTCGGCGCGAAACTGGTCGACGACCACGACGACGACGAGCCGGGTCTCCGAGCCCTCCGCGATGCTCGCCCCCGCGGCGCTGGCCAGAAAGATGGCCGCGGCCACTACTCGAAGATGTCGCAAGACGGGAATCATAGCGTCTTCACCCCCCTCTCAATAGGGTACCGGGTCGGTCGTCGGGGAACGAGCCTGGTCGAGGCGGAGCCGTCCGAGCCCTGGTCGCATCGTCTTCGCTCAGCTAGATCATCAGGACGCGAACGCAACTTCATCGAGCCAGAAGCCGTGAACCACGCCCGGGGCCACCGTCTTGAAGAAGTCGTCTTCGCTCAGCTTCGGGTAGCGGATGCGAAACTCCCGCTCCTCTCCGCGAAGCTCGTCGAGGAGCGTGTCCTTCATCGACGGCTCGAACACGTAGACGCCGCCCTCGAGGCGCGCGTCGCCGTCGGCATCCGGCGTGACCCGGGCCACCAGAATGTCTCCGGGCGCGACTCGCGGCGTGGCGGCGTCCGTCACGAGCAGCGCCTCGTCCGTCCAGAGATCGCGCAAGGAGATGCCCCGATCGAGTCGCACCTCTTCGACCTCGTAGGGACGGAGCTGGGATGCGGCCAGGCGAAGCAGTACGCTCTCCTCGCGCGGGTCGACCGGATCCTCGCGCTCCTCTAGATACGCCTCGGCGGGCGATTGTCCATCGTCGAGACGGTGGTCGAAGAGAAAGTGGTAGGCGAGCTTGAGCTCCTCGTCTGCCGCGGCCGCCTCGTCGTCGAACTCGTCATCGTGGCCGCCACGGCAGCGCGCGATTGCGACCTCGTAGTCGTCGGGATAGCGTTCGGCGGCGAATCGAAGCAGGGCGTTCAACGCCGACAAGCGCAGAGCGACGGGGTCCGGGCCGGTGGTGGGCGTGGTCACGTCTTCCTCCTTCCGGAATCATAGGGCCACGGAACTCCGGACGTCACCCCGTCCCGAGCGCTAAGATCGGGCCGTGATTCCACTCCGGGACGACGTTCCGTCCAAGACGTTCCCGTTCGTCAATATCGGCCTGATCGTCATCAACGCAGTCGTGTTCCTCATGGAGCTCGGAATGGGCGCCGACCTCCAGGGCTTCTTCTACCGGGCGGCCGTCATTCCGGAGCTCTACGCGGGATCGGACGGAAGCCTCGGGCCCGTCGAGCTCGTCGCGGGCACGTTGCGGCCCGATCTCGGTGGGCGCGTGTTCTTCAGCATGTTCCTGCACGGCGGCTGGGCGCACTTTCTCGGAAACATGCTCTACCTGTGGATCTTCGGCGACAACGTCGAGGACCGTGTCGGGCATATGCGCTACGTCGTCTTCTATCTCGCGTGCGGCTGGGCCGCGGCCTTTGCGCACATCTGGGCGAACCCGACTTCGCAGCTGCCGGCGATCGGGGCCTCGGGCGCGATCGGTGGCGTCCTGGGCGCCTACATCACGCTCTACCCTCACGCTCGCGTCGTCACGATCCTGCCGCTCGGCTTCTTCATTCACATGATCCAGATTCCGGCGTTCTTCTTCCTCGGCTTCTGGTTCGTCCAACAGGCGTTCGCGGGCGCGGTCAGCCTCGCCGCAGCGGGAGAGCAGACCGGTGGCGTGGCCTGGTGGGCCCACATCGGCGGCTTCGCGGCGGGCTTCGCACTGATCTGGCTGTTCAAGCGTCCGGAGCAGCCCGACAAACGCGACGACTGGTGGAGCAAGCAGTACCCGAAGCGAAAGGTGCACGGGTGGTGATGATCGCGTGAAGACACTCCTCATCCTCCGGCACGGCAAATCGTCGTGGGCCGACAACGGCATGGACGACCACGATCGGCCTCTCAAGGGTCGCGGCAAGCGTTCGGCCAAGCTGATCGGCGAGACGTTGAAGCGTCTCGACCTCGTCCCGGACCGGATCGTCACGTCCACCGCGAAGCGGGCCAGCGAGACGGCTGTGCGGGTGTCGAAAGCATCCGGCTTCCACGGGGCGCTCGAACGGACGCGGGACCTCTACCTCAGCGGAGCGGATAGCTACGTGCGTACCCTGATCGCGCGGGCTGAGGCCTCCGACGAGCGCGTCATGCTGGTGGGCCACAACCCCGACTGCGAGAACCTCGTCCATCGGCTGTCGGGTGCACGGGAGCCGATCACGACGGCCAACCTGGCTTGTATCGACTTCGACGTCGACGCCTGGGAAGACGTCGCCGCGACACCCGGCACGCTCCGCTTCGTGCTCCGGCCGCGCGACCTGGAGTGAACCGCGACGGTCGCTAGAACCGGCGCGGTTCATCCTGAGGGAGTGCAGCAGAGAACGCGAACGAAGGATCCGCCAGCTCCTCATCTCCGAAGAGCGAAAACGGCTATCCGACCTCGCCGAGGGAGTACTGCGACGCAGCCGAAGGGCCTTACAGCCCCGTTGGAACGGCTGACGATCGAGTGAAGAGGAGCAGGCGGATTCTTCGCTCCAGCAGGAGCGCTTGAGTCACTCAGAATGACGAGGGGTTCTCTCTCCGTGTCCTCTGTGGCTCTGTGGCTGCTGTTGACTTCGCATAGCTACAGAACCACGTTCACGAGCCGACCCGGCACGTAGATCACCTTCCGCGGTTCGCGACCATCCGCCTGCTTGCGGACCGCTTCCGACTGGAGCGCCGCCTTCTCGGCGTCCTCCATCGAGACGTTGGCCGGGAGCGTCAGCCGGTCGCGGACCTTGCCGTTGATCTGAATGATCAGCGTCACCACGTCCTCGGCGGCCAGCCCAGCGTCGTGCTCGGGCCAGGCCTGGCGATGGATCGAGTACCCGAAGCCGCGGCGTTCCCACAGCTCCTCGGTGATGTGAGGCACGATCGGCGCAGCAAGCACCAGTAGAGTGCGGGTCGCTTCGTCCCATGCCTCGGTCCCCGCCATCGCGTCCCGCACCTTGTACAGCGTGTTCGTCAGCTCCATCAACGCGGCGATCGCTGTATTGAAGGCAAACCCCTCCAGATCTTCGGTCACGCGCCTGATGGTCTGATGGGTCGTCCGCCGCAATCGTCGTGCGGCCGCCGCGTCGCCCTCCTCACTGGGTGCCTCGGGAGAGGGGCCGTCCGCATCGATCAGGGTCCACACGCGGTTGAGCCAGCGAACGCCCCCTTCGATCCCCTTCGAGCTCCACGGGCCGCCCTGCTCCCAGCGCGTGAAGAACATCATGTAGGTGCGGACCGCGTCCGCACCAAAGCGAGTCACCAATGCGTCCGGGGCGACGACGTTGCCCACGCTCTTGGACATCTTGCGCGCGTCCTCTCCGAGGATCACACCCTGGTTGCGCAGCTCGAGCATGGGCTCGTCGTCCCGCACGAGCCCCATGTCCCGTAGCGCCTTCGTGAAGAAGCGCGTGTAGATGAGGTGCATTACGGCGTGCTCGCGGCCGCCGGTGTAGATGTCGACCGGCATCCAGTAGTCGTACTCCTTCGGGTCCCAGGGACCGTCGGCGAAGCCGGGGCTGAGGTAGCGGTACTGGTACCAGGACGAGCACATGAACGTGTCCATCGTGTCGGTCTCGCGCTCGCCGGGCTTGCCGCATTTCGGGCAGGGAGCGTGCTTCCACGTCGGGTGCAGCTTGAGCGGGCTCTCTCCCGTCGGCTTCCACTCGACGTCGTCCGGTAGCGTCACCGGTAGCTGCTCCTCGGGAACGGGGACCTGGCCGCAGTCGCCGCAGCTGATCATCGGGATCGGGCAACCCCAGTAGCGCTGGCGGCTGATGAGCCAGTCGCGCAGGCGATAGATCACCTTGCGCTTCCCGATCCCCTGCCCGTCGAGCCACTCGACGACTTTCGGAAGCCCCTCCGGAACCGGGGTCCCATCGAACGACCCAGAGTTCACCATCTTGCCGGGGCCGATGTAGGGCTGCTCGAGCTCCTGCCCTTTCCAATCGGGTCCCGCTATCACGACGGGAATGTCGATCTCGTACTTGCGCGCGAAAGCGAAATCGCGCGCATCGTGGGCCGGAACCCCCATCACGGCCCCGGTGCCGTACGTCATCAACACGTACTCGCCAACGTAGACGGGTACCTTTCGCCCGTTGACGGGGTTGACCGCGAAGGCGCCCGTGAGCACACCGGTCTTGTCCCTGTCCGTCGCTTCGCGCTGGATTTCCGTCTGGCAGATAGCCTGGCCGACGTAGCCTTCGACCTCGACGCGCCGGTCGTCCGTCGTCAGTGCTTCGACGAGCGGGTTCTCCGGGGCGATCACCATGAATGACACGCCCCACAAGGTGTCGGGGCGTGTCGTGAAGACGCTGATGGTCTCCTCACGGCCGCCGATCGCGAACGTGACCTCAGCGCCTTCGCTGCGGCCGACCCAGTTCTCCTGACGCAGGCGAATGTCGTCGGGCCACTGGATCTTCGAGAAGTCGAGCAGCTCATCGGCGTAGTTCGTGATGCGGAAGAACCACTGATTGAGGTCCTTCTTGATGACGGGCGTCAGGCAGCGCTCGCAGTGGCGGTCGTCCCCCTCGACCTGCTCGCGCGCCAGCGTGGTGTTGCAGCTCGGGCAGAAGTCGACGGGGGACATCTTCTTGTACGCGAGGTCGTGCTCGAACAGCTTGGCGAAGAACCACTGCGTCCACTTGTAATAGGCCGGATCGGCCGACACGGCCTCGCGCTTCCAGTCCCACATCGCGCCCATGGTGCGCAGCTGACCGCGCATCCGCTCGATGTTCGCGTAGGTCCACTCGCGCGGGTGTCGCCCATGCTTGATGGCCGCGTTCTCTGCTGGCAGGCCGAAGGCGTCGAAGCCGATGGGGAACATCACGTTGTAGCCCTGCATCGCCTTGAAGCGGGCCCGGGCATCCGAAGGAGTCATCGGGAACCAGTGACCCATGTGGAGGTCGCCGCTGGGGTACGGAAGCATCGTCAGGCAGTAGAGCTTCTTGCGGGAGTCGTCGATTCTGGCCTCGTAGAGGCCGTCCGCCTCCCAGCGCTTCTGCCACTTCGGCTCGATCTCGTTCGGTCGGTACCCGCCACGCTCGGCAGCCTTCCCGGCCTCCGCGACCGTCGCCTGATCCTCCTGGGACACCCCACCTCCTGTTCGTCGCCAGCGCGACTGTTAGCAGGTAAAATTACGCGCGAGGGGTCGAGCCGTCAAACGGGGCGCTCCGGAGGCAAGAGGATGCGTCGCACTGTCACGCTGTTCGGTTTCGCCTTGTGCGCAGCCGCGGGTGGAGCCGCAGCCGGCGATATCTCGGGTCGGGTGACCGTCGACGGCGACGGCGAGCCCGGTGTATCCGTGACCGCCGAACCGTACCAGACCCCCTTCGAGCGGGCGCTGATCGAGGCACGGGCTGGTGCGCTTCCGGCATCACTGGCGGCCACCGTCACCGATGAGACCGGGCGTTTCCTGCTCCGAACTGGCGCCGACGCGGGTCGCATCTCGCTGCGATTCGAGAGCGCCGGCGTGGTTCCGAAGCGCACGGGCGACTCGATCGACGCCTCGGGCGACCATGCCCTGGGCGACTTCGCCCTGGCTCGCCCGCGTCCTCTGGCCGGGCGTGTCGTCGACCCGGAGGGCCAGGCCGCACCCGGTGTGGAGGTCCTGCTCGAGGCAGGCGGCGGCGGTCGCTTCGGCGGGGCGTACCTGGCGGTGAAGCGCACCACCTTGACCGATCTCGAAGGGCGCTTTCGCTTCGAAGACGCGGGCGCGCAAAGGAATCGGCTGACGCTCCGGGCACGCGGCTACGCGTTCGAAGTCCGCGCAGGCGTGAGGCCGGGTGTGCTCCGCCAACCCATCTGGGTGAAGCCCGGCCACTCCCTCTCGGTCTCCGTCTCGGATGCAGGCGGGCCGGCCGCCGACGTACTCGTGCGCTTCGAAGGAGACTCCCGGTCTCCGTGGGTCGCCACGGGCGCGAACGGACTCGCTCGACTCGCTGACCTTCCCGCGGGCAGCGGGCGCCTCGTCGCAGACGGTGGCGCACGCGGTATCGGCGAGACCCCGCGCATCCCGGTGCCTCGCCCGGGCGCTCGGGCTGTTGGGATCGAGCTGTCCCCTGGACGAGTCGTCGAAGGCCTCGTCTTCGACGTCGAGACGCGGCGGCCGATCGCCGGCGCAGCGGTGAGCCTGCGCGACCGCGATGGCGAGCGGCTCGTCGAGACCGACGCGGACGGGCGCTACGGCTTCGCGGCCCTGCTGCCCGGCTCGTACGCCCTCGAAGTGACTGCGGACGGCTACGCGAAGAGAGCCGAAGAGGCCGATGCTCGACACTCGAATCACGTCGAGCTCGATCTCCCCATCGTCCGCTCCTCCGGCATCTCCGGGCGTGTGGTCGACAAGACGGGGCGGCCCGTGGCCGAGGCTACGGGTCGCGTCCGGCCCGACCAAGGGCGGCGGGGCAGAGACAGGTCCCGAATTCGTCGCGCTTTTCAGGATCGCAGTCCCGACTTCACGACGGGAGCCGATGGCGTCTTCTCCGCGAGCGGTCTGGCGCCGGGCGCCGACCAGCGGTTGATCGTGAGCCATCCCGAGTACGGATCGACGACCGTCGGAGGCCTGACCTTGCGTGCCGGCGAGGAAACGAAGGCCGTGACTGTGACGCTATCGCGCGGCCCTTCACTCTCGGGACAGGTGACCGATCTCGAGGACGACCCGATCGCGGGAGTGGAGCTGGCGTTGGAGCGATCCTTCCAGGGCCGCCGTCGCGCGGGTCAACGCGTAACCGGACCCGGCACGGACAACTCGAAGGCTCAGACCGACGCGACCGGAGCCTTCCGTTTCGCGGGCATTGCCCCGGGCGACTACGCGCTCGTCGCTCGCGCCCCTGGCTACGCCGTCACTCGCCTCGACCCGGTCCGGCTGGGCGACAACGAGGAGCCGGTCCTGCTGAGGATGCCTGTCGGTGGCACGATCACGGGTCGTGTCGTACGCCCGGACGGAAGCGGCGCGAAGGACTCGTTCGTCATGGCGGTCGATGGCCGCCAGCTGGGTCGGGGCGCGTTCAATGACTTCGGCGCGCAGACGGCCGACGACGGCTTCTTCCATCTGGAGAACCTCGAGGCCGGCGTGAGCTACGTCGTCCAGGTGATGGGCTCGACGGGCCCGGGACCGCGAGTCGCAGGCGTCGTGCCCCCGGCGGAAGGCATCGAGATCGAGGTCGACGGGGTGGGCCGGATCGAAGGACGCGTCGTCGACGACGCGGGCGCTCCGCTCACGGAGTTCGACGTCGGCGCCGAGTACGAGGATCGACGCGGCGGCCGCTTTTCGAGGGGCGCCGGCAGGAGGGGACAGGACGGCCGCGTCGCCTCGGAGGACGGCTCGTTCTCCATCGACGAGCTACCCGTCGGCCGCTGGGCGGTCGTGGTGCGGGCCGAGGGATACAAGGAGGCCCGCGTCGGCGGAATCGAAGTGGAAATGAACCGGACCGCCGGCGGTGTCGAGGTTCGCGTGAGCCGCGGCAGCGTGATCCTGGGAAGTGTCGTCGACGAATCGGGCCGCTCCGTCATCGACGCTTCCGTCTCCGCGTTAGCGGCTGGCGGAAACGGACGCGGGTCCGGCCCGTTCGGGACACCGACGGCGCGCAGCGATGCCGAAGGTGCTTTCGAGCTGAGCGGACTGGCCGAAGGCCCCTACATCGTCACGGCCCGCCACGCCGATCTCGCCGACGCCAGCGAGATCGTCGATCTCGGTGACGGAGTCGCGCAGGTCACCTTGCGGATGTCAACGGGCGGTGTCCTCGCCGGAACCGTCGTCGCGCAGGATCAGAGTCCGCTTCCGGGCGCCCAGGTCGTGCTCTCGACCGCCGGCGCGACGCGCTCGGGCGGACAGGGAGCGGTCACCGATCAGACGGGTCGCTTCCAGTTCGACCACCTCGTCGAGGGTCGCTACACCGTCCAGGCTACGTACCGCGAGGGCGCCAGCCCTCGCGTGGAAGTAGTACTCGGAGAGAGCGAGCGGCGCGAGGACATCTTCCTCGCCCTCGATGCCGGAGCGACGATCAACGGTCTCGTCTCGGGCCTCTCCGAGATCGAGCTGTCGATGGTCCAGATCTGGGCCTCCGGCGAAGAGCGCTACTCCGCCGCCACCCGGGTGGGCGGCGACGGGCGGTTCGAGTCGGTGGGAGCGCCGGTCGGACAACTCACGGTCCACGCGAGCGTCGGGAACATGCTGGCTGGAGCCAGCCGTAACACCCTGGTCCGCACGATCGTCCCCGAAGGCGCGCTCGAGGTCGCGGTCGAGGTGATCTTCGAAACCGGCTTCTCCCTGACGGGAAACGTCACTCGAGGTGGCCAGCCAGCCGGCCAGGTCTCGGTGAGAGCGAGCGGCGAAGGAACGGGCGCGATCTCTGGCGGCGCGATGACGGACGCGGGCGGCGCCTACTCGATCGAGGGCCTGCCGGTCGGCTCGTACCGCCTCAGCGCCGGTTCCTTCAGGGAGACCGTCGAGATCACCGGCGACACCGCCGTCGACATCGAGCTTCCGACGTCCCGCGTTGCGGGCCAGGTGGTCGAAGCCGACACTCAGGCGCCACTTGCCGACGTGAAGGTCTCGCTGGAAGGAGGCGGACCTTCAGGGCGTCCAGGAGGCGCTACTACAGATGTGAACGGCCCCTTCACGATCGACGATATCTTGCCGGGGCCGTACACCGTGACGGCTCGGCGCGCCGGTTTCGGCTTCGAGACCGAGGTCATCGACGTAGACGACGGCGCTATTGAGGAAGTCCTGCTCGAGCTGGCGCGTGCTGAGGGTGTCGGGCTGCGCGTCCGAGACGGGCTCTTCGGGATCGCGCTCCGCGGAGTCACCGTCCACGTCCTCGACGGCGCCGGCGTGACGGCGTTCTCGGGCGGCATCCTGCTGGACGGCGACGGGCGCGGCGAGATTCCCGGGCTGAAGTCGGGCGCTTACACGCTGGTCATCGGATCTTCCGGCTACGCGCCGATCACGATGGGCGGTATCGCAGCACCGGCCCCGGTGGTCGACATCGCGCTGACACCCGGGGGGCGATTGGAGATTCAGGTCGGACCCGAGACGCTGGCGGGCGCCCCGCGCGCCCTGCTTTCGACGAGTGACGGCATCCCCTACCGCTCTCCCTTCGGAGGGGACGGAAGCTTCCGTCTGAACGCCCCGCTGCGCAATCGCGATCACGTCGCCCCGGGCAGCTACATCCTCAGCGTCGATGGCGTCCCGACCAAGACACTCCAGATGGCGGAGGGCGCCACGACGGTGATCTCGCTGCCTTAGGGTCGCTCGGGCTGGACGCGCCAAAGACACGTCATTCTGAGTGACTGCTCGTCCCTGCTTGGAGCGAAGAATCCGTCTGCCCTTCTTCCGTTCTTCGTCATCCTGAGCGAGTGCGGCCGAAGATGCCGAGTCGAAGGAGCCAGCGAGGTGAGATCGCTCCTCTGCTCTCGAGATACGAATCGCCCGACACGGATTCAGGACGCTCAGGTGGCGGGAATCACCGCAGCGAAGGCGACGAAGCGCCCGTGGTGGGACAGGGACAGGTCCTCGACGACGACGCGGCTCCCATGCCTGACGACTGGGGGGCGGGCTACTATTTCGATGTCTGCCGGTTCCCTGCCGAGGATCGGAGCTATCCCCGCTACCGCGAGGCTCCGCACGGCGCTCCTGGCCTCGCCGTTGGCGAGGGCGACCTTCGATAGTCGATGCCCTTCTCGCGCCGGACGCGTCGCTGCAATCGCGTGCACGTATTCCTCGTTCCACTCCACGGCGAGATCGAGGGATCTGCCGTCGCGCAGCATGCTGCCCTTCGCCACTCCAGCCCTGGCGCTCCGTGGCATGGCGAGCTCGACCGCAAACGCCCTCGGCGAGAAGGCCACGTCAGGCTCGAGCCTGGCGCACGCCTTGTACGCACTTTCCTTGGCGGCCCACATCGCCCAGCGCAGCAGGTGCGTCGAGTCGCTCGCCCGTAGCGCAGCCAGCTCGTCGTTGCCGAACACGCGCTCGTCGAACCTGCGGTGGAGCTGCACGGCACGCGTCTCGGAGTCGGCGAGATCCACGACGTCGTTCCCGACGCTCACGCCCGGCTCGCCAGGTACTCCACTTCCATCTCGACCAGTTGGCTCAGCACCTGACTGGCCAGATCCCGGGATCCTCGCAATCCCCGCAGCTCGGTACGCGGCTCGATGACGCGTGTCGCGATGGAGAACGTGTCGCCGGCTGCCGGCATGTTCGACCAGCTGCGCTGGCTGTCGCCACGGATGTACACGCACAGCACTCGGCAGCCCCCCAGCTCCTTGATCAGCCTCCCGACGCCGTAGGCCACCGACTCCGTGTCGACCCGCCCCGAGCGGCTGCGTCCGCCCTCAGGGAACATCAGGACCACCTCGCCGCGCTGCATGAGATGGCGCAGCCCCTTGAGCACGTCCGCCACAACCTTCCTGTCGCCGCCGCGGGCGATAGGGACGCACTTCACCACGTAGGCGAGCACCCTCCAGAGCCACGAGCTTTCGACCCGCGCCTGCTCCGGGACGTTCCAGGGCAACCCTCGGTACTGCACCACGTGCTGAAGTGTCGAACCCAGTCCCCAGGCAATCAGAGCAGAATCGGCCATGGTCAGGTGGTTGGCAGCGATCAGCAGCGGCCGCGCGTCGTCACGCAGGATGCGCGAGTAGTGCGCCCGGCTCGGGCCGGTGTCGCGGAAACGCCACCGGTAGCCGACGCGCATGACGAGAGTGGCGATGGGTACACACAGCGGCGCGAGGACACGACCGACAAAACGCTGTCTCGCCAGGGCCCTCCATCGCTCCTCAGGCGCGGCCGCGCCTTCGGACGCTGTCGGCGGCGGCGCCGTCGTCTCCAACCCCAACCCCTAGCTCGCCTGGATGGGGCCCGTGAGCTAGCCCAGCTTGGCCTGGATCAGCCGAACGGCGTCGCCGACGCTTTCCACCGCGTCGGCGTCCTCGTCCCCCACCTCGATCCCGAAGGTGTCCTCGAAAGCCAGCACGACGTCGACCAGACGTGCCGAGTTGACCTTGAGGTCGTTGAGGATGTTCGTCTCGAGCGACACGCTGGCCAGAGCCTCGGCGTCCTTGGCGTACGGCTTGAGGATCTCGACTACTTTGTTGCGGATTTCCTGTTCAGACATTCATTCTCCTGAGGTCACAAAGTCAAGAATCGACGTTCCACTTCCGGTACACGACGCAGGCGTTGACGTCGCCGAAGCCAAAGCTCGCCTTGACGAGCGTCGAGAGCTCCGGCATCTCCAGGATCGTATGCGGAATCGACGCGGCGTAGGGCTCGATCTCGGGGTGCACGTCCTCGCAGTTGATCGACGGATGCACGTAGCCTCCGCGAAGCATCTGGATGCAGGCCACGGACTCGATCGCGCCGGCCGCACCGAGGGCGTGCCCGATCATCGACTTGGCCGACGTGATGGGCGGTAACCGATCCGGCGACTTCTCGAGAGCGGCGGACCAGGCGGCCACCTCCCGCGGGTCGGCGCCGGTCGCGGTGAGATGCCCGCTGATGGCGTCGATGGCATCCGGCTCGATTCCGGCATCGGCGAGACCTGCTGTGATGCAGCGGCGAACTCCATCCGGATTGGGCGCGGTCATGCTGCCGCCGCCGCGATGACCGCCACAATTGATGGCGCCCCCAACGACTTCGGCGTAGATGCGCGCGCCTCGCTTCGAGGCGCTTTCGAGGGCCTCGAGGTGGAGGATGCCGGCGCCCGAGCCGGGCACGAAGCCCGCCGCGCTGGCGCTCATCGGACGGGAGGCCTTCTCCGGCTCGTCGTTGAAGCGGCGCGACAACACGCGCATCGCGTCGAATCCCGCCCAGCTGTAGAGGCTCGATCCCTCGGTGCCCCCGCAGAGCATCCGATCGGCGAGACCCTGCCGGATCCGCAGCACTCCATCGATGATCGCCTCGGTGCCGGTGCTGCAGGCGCTGCTGTTGCTCGTGACCTGGTTGCCGAGCGCCAGCAGGCCGCTCACCTTCGCCGAGATCCCGCTGCCCATCACCTGCTCGACGATCGTGCTGCCGAGGCGACGGACCTTCCCGGCGTTGGTCATCGGGACGAGGCGCTCCCCCGCGGTGTCGAGGCCGCCGACACCGGTGCCGATCACGGCGCCGGCTTCCCAGTAGACATGGTCGTCGGCCGGCTCGGGGCGCTCGAAGCCCGCGTCAATCCAGGCGTCGACCGCGGCGATGGCGCCGTAGCGGAGGCTCGAGTTCATCGCGAGCAGCTGGTCGGGGTCGAAGTAGGACTCCGCGATGGGATCCGTTCCGTTCGGCACCCCCGCGACCGTGCAGCCAAACTTCAGCTCTGCCAAGCGGGGGACGTGCTCGATTCCGGATCTTCCGGCACGCAGCGCGGCGTCGAAGTCCCCTAGGCCCACGGCGTTCGGAGCGACGACACCCATCCCGGTCACGACGACACGGCGGCTCATCGTGCCGACCCCCGTTGCTCGTCTTCACGGGCGCCATCGAGCGAGGCGACTTCGACTCCCATTCCGCCGAGGCTCGCTGTGGCAACCAACGTGCCGTCGTCCCTGCGCATCTCGACCTCGGAGCGCAGCTTCATGCGACGGAAGTAGACCTTCTTCCCGACGATCGTCAAGGGCTCGCCAGGCCGGACGACGCCGGAGAACTCGGCGCTGACGTCGGCGAATACGGTGAGGTAGCGCCCCACCTCGTCGAGTCCCTTCTCGGCAGCGACGACGTAAATCCCCAGCGCGACGACCCCGGTCTGAGCCATCGCCTCGATGAGCAGCACGCCGGGCGTGATGGGATTCCCTGGGAAGTGGCCGCGGTAGAAGTCGGCGTCGGGACGGAACGTGTACCTGGAGACGATGTGCTCCGTGTCGACTTCGACGATCTCGTCGATGAAGCGGAAGGGATCCCGCTGCGGGACGAGTTCCAGGAGCTTCGCGCGGCTGATCTCGTTACCGGTCTCAACCACCGTAGAGCCCTCCGTTGACGTGGATGACCGTACCGGTGACGTAGCTTGCCGACTCGGCCAGGAAGCCGACGACCTCGGCGACTTCCTCGGGCCGACCCATCCGTCCGAGCGGGATCTGCTCGAGGATCCTTTTGGACACCTCTTCGGGCAGGTCCGCGGTCATTTCGGTGGCGATGAAGCCCGGCGCCACGGAGTTGATCAGGATGTCGCGCCCGCGCACCTCCTGCGCGAGCGACTTCGTCAGCGCGTCGAGACCCGCCTTGACCATCGTGTAGGGAGCCTGGCCGGCGTTTCCCGTGTGGCCGACGACGCTCGAGATGTTGATGACGCGACCGCCCGAGCGCAGCATGAAGCGCCTGAGGACCAGCTTCGTCAGGTACCACGTCCCGCGCCCGAGGCCCATCACCGCGTCGTAGTCGTCGAGCTTCATCGTGAAGATGGGCGCGTTGCGGTTGTAGCCCGCGTTGTTGACGAGCACGTCCACCCGACCCGCGATCGCCTTGACCTCCTTGACGAGAGCGTCGACCTGCTCCGGTTCGGCGAGATCGGCGCACAGCAGGAAAGCGTCCTCGAGCTCGTCGGCCAGGGCTCGCGCCGCGTCCTCGCTCGAGCGGTACACCACGCCCACCCGCATCCCGTTGGCGTCGAGAGAACGACACACGGCGCGGCCGATCCCGGTGGCGCCGCCTGTGACGAGGGCGACTCGCTTATCCGCTTTCGGGTCGTCGCTCATCGCTCCATCTTCCCGCCGTGGGCCAGCTCGGACAGCCAGGGGTAGTCGCGGTACGCGATGTCGCGGAAGATCCCCACCTTCGCTCGCTTGATCGAATAGATGACGTCGCCGTCGACCGCCACCGTGGCGTCGCCGACCGCGACTGCGGCGCCCGACGCCGGCAGCACCTGGTAGCGAACGATGTCGATCTCGTAGCGCACGACGGAATCGTGAGGCCGGATCTGGCCCGAGAACTCCACCTCCGCACAACCGAGCGCTCGCCCGGTTCCGAGGGCGCCGGCCCATGCGCAAAAGAAGCCCACCAGCTGCCACACGCCGTCGACACCGAGGCAGCCCGGCTGCACCGGATCGCCGAGGAAGTGGCATTGAAAGAACCAGTCGTCGAGGCGGACGTCGCGCTCGGCCACGATCCGGCCCTTGTGGCGCTCGCTCTCGATCTCCAGGACTCGATCCACCATGAGCATCGGCGGCAGCGGGAGCTTCGCTTCGAACGCTTCTGGCGCCCCCTCTACGAGCCGACCGTAGGCGAAGGCGAGCAACTCCTGCTGATCGAAGCTCGACCGGGCTCGGAAGACGTCGTACTTCAGGCACCGCCTCCGAAGCGCAGCAGGAAGCTCGACCAGGTCAGCCCGGCGCCGACGCCGGCCACCGCGACGTCGTCTCCGTCGCTCCAATCCTCCCAGTCCATGCTGATCACGCCCGGAGAGCCGGCTCCGGCCGTGTTGCCGTAGTCCTCGACGTTCCAATGGTGCCGCTCCTCGGGCACCTCGCACAGCTCGCAGACCTTCTGCAGCATCAGCAGATTCGCCTGGTGACCAACGAAGTGGAGCCGACGGCCCTCGGCCTGGAATCGGTCGCGCAGGTCCTTGTACATCCTGGCCGTCTTCTTGATGGCGAACATCTGGACCGTGCGTCCCTCCTGGGCGAAGTGACCCTGCCGGGGAATGATCACCTTCCCGTGCCCGGCCGGGCTCGACACGAGCGTGTTGCCGAGGATCTCGGCGCGCCCCGGCACGCGGGTCGAGATGACGGCCGCGGACGTGCCGTCGCCCCACAACACAGCGGCCGTCCGGTCGGTGTAGTCGACGGTCCGGGTCACGCCCTCGGGCACGACCGTGAGCACGTAGTCGGGCACCTTCTCCGGGTCCATCATCGACATGAGCTGCAGGGCCACGTGGAAGCTGGTGCACGCGGAGTTGACGTCGAAGCAGGGCGCCTCGATCTCGAGGGCGTTCGCGATGGTGCAGGCGTCCGCCGGTGTCACCATGTCGGGCGCCGAGCTGCCCGAGATCACCATGCCGATGTCGGTCTTGTCGATGCCGGCGCGCGCGATCGCCATCTCGGCGGCGCGCCGACCGGTCTCCGCGTTGTCGTAGAGCATCGCCTCGACGGCCATGCGGGGGTCCTTGTTGCGCGTGTCTCGGATGTAGTCGAGCGGCAGAAGCGTGCGGCGCGTCTTGATTCCGACCCGCTCCATGATCCACTCGTCTGTCGTGCCGATGTCGAGATCTTCGAGGAACTGGTTGGTGATCTCGGGTTCCGGGTGAAAGTGGCCGAGACCGTGCAGGTGCACGCTCATCGCGAAGCCCCCGAGATGTGCTCGCCGCCGTCGACGCGAATCACCTCCCCGTTGACCCACGCCGCCTCGGGCAGGCTGAGCAGGTGGATCACCTGCGCGACGTCCTCCGGCGTCGTCAGTCGCCTGAAGGGGTTCTTGAGGCGAGCGACCGCCTTGAGGTGCGCGCTCCCCGGAATCAGGCGCAACGCCGGTGTGTCGGTCACCCCTGCCTGAATGATGTTCGACCGGATCCCGTAGGGCGCCATCTCGGCAGCGATGGCGCGGCTCACTGACTCGAGTGCGACCTTGGCGGCCGACACCGCGGCGTAGCCTTTCCAAGCGACCTCGTTCCCTTCGCTGGTCATGCCGAACACCCGGGCGTCCTCGGCAAACATTCGGCGACGGTGCAGCTCCTGGGTCCAACCGAGCAGGCTGGTGCCCATCGCGTGGATGGTCTGCTGCAGGTCTTCTTCTTCCATGTAGGCAGCGTGAGGGTAGCTTGGCGGCGGCGTCAGCCCCGCGAGGCCATCGGCCCCTTCCGAGAAAAGCCTGTCCACCGCTTCTGAAAGACGGGTCTCCTCGATGCCGAGGGCTTCGGCGAGCCTCTCACGCGTCGTATCGGCCGGCTTCGCCTCGGGAGCGATCAGCTTCAGGTTGCCGAAGGCGATCGAGTGAAGCAGCACCCGCACCTTGCCGTCCGGGCCGAGAGCCGACTCGAGCTCGGTGAGGATAGCGCTCCTCACCTCGGCGTCGAGGGCATCCTTGTTGAAGGTGAGCAGCGTCGCGCCACGTCCGCGAATCGCATCGAACTCGGGCTCGATCCGCTTCATCGCACCCCGCCGGTCGCGGTGGACGATGCACAGGTTCGCGCCATGCTGCGAGAGCTGGTGAGCCGTCGCCAGCCCGAACCCACTCGAGCCTCCCAGAATGAGAGCCCAGGATCCTTCAGGCAGCGCGACCGGCACGAATTCGGGGCCCCTTTCTCTTCATCTATGTCGTAACCCGGCGGAGCCTAACATCCGGAAAGTCGCTGGCCAGCGCGCGGTGTTCTCGGGCTCCGGTGTCGCGACGTTCACTCGCAGGAGTGACCGGAAGCCGGTCGTGGGGAGTCGGCCGCTGCTCGCGAGTCACATAATACCAGACACGGCCCACCCCCCCCCCCCCCCCGGCCCTCTATTCGAAGGAGCAGGCTTTCGTGGCGTGCATCCAGTCGGCGGCCAAGGACCCGATGGGGCTGCCCGGGGGAGGCTCGAGGCGGGGCGGCAGCTGCGCCCGCTCGGCGTCCCGTTCGAGAAAACGGCCGATGTGGGCGACGAGCAGGTCCGCGTGGGCGCCGTCGTCGGACTCCGCGCCGGCGCGTCCCTCGAGTGATTCCTGGAGGTCCCCAAGCTGACGCGTGGCGAGCGCCCTCACCTGGGGCATCGGCGCCGTCGCGGCGAGCCCGATCAGCCGGTCGACGACCACGCGTTGCACGGACCGCCCGATCTCCGCTTCGTAGGCATCACTGGCTGGCTCGCCGAACGTCGCCTGCACGAGGGCCCTCGTTACGTCGCTCATGCCGGGCAGGCTCGGATCCAGAACGTGTTGCTGGATCAGTCGCGCGGTCCGCTCCGGGTGAAGCAGCATCGCGACCGTCATGTCCGCCGCGACGCTCGACGGCGCGATCGCGTCGAAAACGAGCCCGGTGTTGCGCGGGAACAGCTCACGGTGCGACCGGAAGCGGAACGGGCGCGGCGGCAGAGTGTCAAGGATGCTGCGCGGGAATGCGAGCGCCGCGGGCTCGAGCGTGCCGAGGAGCGCCTCGATCGCGCTGCGCTGCTGGGCGGCGGGGACGGCCTGTGGCGGATCGAGGCCGTCCCCGCGTAGCGCGTAGTCGTAGCTCAGCCCGCCGACGACCTTCGCGGCGGCCTCGACCTGGTAGCGGTGATGGAGATAGAGCGGCACCAGCGCCTCCTCCATTGTCGCGAGCGGACGCCCGCGCCGAATCGCCCGCTCGCCGAAACGCTCGAGGGCCGCGCCGCGGACCCGCATCACGCGGTTCAGCTCGGCAGCGGCGTCTCGCCCGTTGTCCCAGAGGTGAACCTGAGGATGCGCGCTGCCAGGTGGTCGCGCGTCCTGATCGGTGATGAAGGTGATGCCTTGCTGGCGGGCATCTCGGAGGATCTTCTCGAGCGCCGCAGCCTCGTCCGTGCCCTCGGGGAACTCGGCGTAGCCGAAGTGGATGGCGACCTTGTCCCACTCCCCCACACCGGTCGCGTACGCGTCGGATAAATCGATGCTGCCAGCGCTCGTCAGCTCGACCAGGGGGTGCGGGTAGTCCATCACCGACGCACGCCCCTGCGTGCTGGAGATGTAGTTGTGCGCGAGCCCGAGCGTGTGGCCGACCTCGTGGGCCGACAGCTGTCGGATCCGAGCGAGAGCCATTTCGGCGAGCTCGGGAGGCATCTCGTCGCCCCTCTCGTAGGGAGAGAGCAGCCCCTCCGCGATCAGGTAGTCCTGGCGCACCCGCAGCGAGCCCAGGCTCACGTGCCCCTTGATGATCTCGCCGGTGCGAGGGTCCCCTACCGACGACCCGTAGCTCCAGCCGCGGGTGGACCTGTGGATCCACTGGATCACGTTGTAACGAGCATCGAGCGGGTCCGCACCCGGCGGGAGCATCTCGACGCGGAACGCGTCCCGGAATCCGGCCCGCTCGAAGGCCGCATTCCACCACCGCGCTCCGTCGAGCAGCGCAGACCGCACCGGCTCGGGCGTTCCCGGATCGAGGTAGTAGACGATGGGCTCCACGGGCTCACTGACATCCGCGCTCGGGTTCTTCTTCTCGAGCCGGTGGCGGCTGATCAGGCGCCGCTCCATCCCCTTTCCGAGGGCGGTCGCGTAGTCCCAATACGTCACTCCGCCGAAGCCACCGCGGGGATCCGCGTCGCGAGGCTCGTAGCCGGGCCCGGGGAGCTGAATCAGCGAGTGACGCTCGCGCACGGTGACCGCGTGGGCATCGGGCGAGACGCTGCGCAGCCAGTCCCCACCGGGCTCGTCTGCCGTAAACGTCAGCGTCGCCTCGATCTCCGTATTGCGGGGGAATCCCTTCGTCCGCGGCAGGTAGAGCGCGGAGCGGGACTCGTCGAGCTTGAACGTCCCCTGGTCGGACTCCTTCAAGCGTTGCCGGACGCCGTGCGCATCCCTCAGAGCGAACCCTGTCGCGTCGACCAGGGCGCGGCCGTCCGTCTCGGCGACGACCTCGAATCCCCAGAGCGCGGAGCGCGCGAACGCCTCCTCGACGGAGCGCCGCTCCTCGGCGTTGTCGGTGATGGCGCGATAGTCCGTGTTCGGCTGGATCATCAGAACCCTGGGACCCACGCGCTCGAATCGAACGATCCGGGTTCCGCTCAGCTGCCCCCGGTCGAGGCCGATGTCGTTCGAGCCGATTCCGGAGGCGAGCGACGTCACGTAGAGCAGCTCCTCGTCGAAGCGGGCGATCTCCGCGTACAGCTTCCCCTCGGTCTCGTCCCAATAGAGGGGGACGAAGCCGTCGATGGCCCGCATCTCCTTGGTCTTCTCTTCGATCGTTTCGGCGAACGCCGCCTGCGCCACGACCAGACAAGCTGCGATCAACAACCAGGGCGACGGTCTTGGACTCACCGACTCCTCCATTTCCCCCTCTCCCCCTGCGGGGAGAGGGCTGGCGTGAGGAATAGTTCGAGAAAGACTCGGATTCTACGCCACGCGGCGAGAGCAAAGCGCCCACGCTGCGCTGGCCAGGCTTCCGCTACCCCGCTTCTGCGACCGTCTTGACGTGACGCAGCACGCGAGCGTGGATCCGCTCGATGATGAAATCGCTCCAGCCACGCCAATAGAAGGAAGGCCACAGCCGGTGCTCGTACCATGTCGTGGCCTCGACCCTCGTGCGGGTTGGTCCCAAGGGGACGAGCCGGAACTGCCCGCGGTGGGACCTGAGGAAGCCGTCGAGGTGCGGGGGCTTCAGCTTCCGATACGGCGTCCACTCCTGCATCGGCGGCGGGTTCGCGGTCACCGTGAAGCGCAGCAGGCGCGGCTCGTCCCAGATCTCGATCGGCTCGATGAAAGCACCGGTGCTGAAGACGCATCTGCGTACGGCCCCGACGCCGCGCCCCAGCATCTCCGCCCGGATCGGGTACGCGATTCCCGTCGCGAAGAGCCAATCGGTCGGCGGCGGCAGCTCGGCGAAGGAGACGACATGACGCCATACCTCTTCCGCGCCCACGTCGATCGTCGTCGTCGTCGTGGCTTCATGGAGTGCCGGCGCGCCACCGGCGGCGACTTCCGCGCCCATCAGCGCAGGGAGCGCCGCCGCCACGACCACGAGGGCGGTCACGTTGCCTTCGGGAGCACCGATTCGTCGCTGCATCGCGTAGCCCATGCTGGCTCCGAGGCTCGCGAGGATGAAGCCGATCGGGGCGGCCATCGCCAGACAGACCAGCCCTTCGACCGCCAGCGCCAGAAGCCCAGCCGCGAGCAGGACGATTGCGAGCCACGCGACTCCCAGGCACTGCGCGAGCGTGCGCGGTCGGCGATAGCCGTAGAGCAGTGCAGCGGCCAGACCGACGACGAAGGGGACGCCGACAAAGAGCCCCCAACCGTAATGGACCAGGAACTGGACGCCGAGGGCGACCGACGCCAACGCGACCGGAAGCGTCACGAGCAACGCGAAGGCGGCGCTGCCCAAAGGGTGATCCGGAATCCACGTCCCGAGCGCTCGCTGGCCCGTGCCGCTTCTGGCGGGCTCGGCCTCGGCCGACGGCAACACCGACAGCAGGAGGAAGAAGAGCAGGTTGAGGAACGGCACGAAGAACAGCACGACCCAGCCGAGCGAGAGGCCTGCGTCACGAAGACGTCGCGCCGTCAGCGCCACGCCCACCCAGACGAATGGCACGGCGATCGTCACGAGGGTCGCGTACAAGCGGGCCGATTCCGGGGTGACGCCGGCCACGGCGGTCGACTCTTCTACGAACAGGTAGTTGAAGAGTGACCAGCTCCGGCCAAAGACGAAGGTCGCGACGAAGCGGTCGATGTTGTGCTTGACGGCGAAGAGCGTCACTCCAACCAGCGCGTACACACCACGTCCGCTGCGCCCCTGGCCCAGAAGTAGTGCGTTGAGGCGACCGGCCAAGATCTACTTCCGGCTTGCGCGCCGCAGCAGGCTCGCCGTGTGGTCGAGGAGGCTCAGGTCGCCCGGTTCTCCGTGTCCAGGAACGACCCAGGCCGCTCCCGGGTACTTCTCACGCACGCTCGCAAGGGCCGTGGACCAGCTCTCGAGGTCGGCGGCGGCGGTGTTGCCCAACCCCTTGGCTCCCGCCGACTTGACGAGGCAACCACCAAACAAAACCCGCTCCTCGGGAATCCAGACGACGACGTTGTCCGGCGCGTGGCCCGGCCCCGGATAGAAAGCTTCGATGGTGTGCGTCCCGGCGCGGACACGCTTGGACTCCTCGAACTCGGAGGCATCGGGCGGCCACCCCAGGGACGAGTTTCGGGCTAGCCGGGCCGTGCCCGCGTGCGCGTGAATCATCACGCGCTGCTCCATCAGGGTGGCGAGCCCTCCGATCCGATCGGAATGCGAATGGGTCACGACGGCGACCCGGATGGGTCTGGACAGCACCGCATCCGCCCACTCCAGGATCCGCTGGGTCTGCGCCGGGGTCCACGCCGTGTCGACCAGCAACGACGCTTCCGAGGACCCGATCACCAGGCCGTTCGACGGCGTGGGAGATCCGTCGAGATCTGTGACGGATGTGTGGATCCAGACGTCGCCCACCAGGCTTCGAATTCGCAGGTCGGCGTCCGCGCGGGCTTTCCGGTCGGCTTTCGCCTGCGCGAGGGCGAGCACCGGGAACAGGGACAAGGCCCCTGCCAACAGTGTGACGCCGCGCAAGCGAAACCGTCTTTCCGCCACTACGGATACGTGTACGGGGCCTGGATTCCGAGCGGGATGCCGATCAGCCAATACACGACGAGAAAGCCCGTCCAGAGCACAAGCAGGCTCACGGAGTAGGGGATCATCATCGATACGACCGTTCCGATTCCGGTCGACTTCAAGTAGCGGCCGCAGAAGACGACGACCAGCGGGAAGTACGGCATCAGCGGCGTGACGATATTCGTGGTCGAGTCGCCGACGCGGTAGGCGGCCTGCGTCAACTCTGGCGACAGGCCGACCTGCATCAGGATCGGCACGAAGATAGGCGCCAGCAGCGCCCACTTGGCCGACGCCGACCCGACGAGCAGATTGACGAAGGCGCTGAGACCGATGATGCCGATGATCGTGACGGGGCCGGGCAGGCCGAGCGCCTTGAGGAACGCCGCGCCCTTCAGCGCGATCAGCGCACCCAGATTCGACTGAGCAAAGGCGTAGGTGAACAGCGCCGCACAGAAGGCCATCACCATGTAGTAGCCCATGGTGCTCATCGCCCTGCTCATCCCCTGAATGACGTCCTTGTGACTCTTGAAGACACCGGAGGCGTAGCCGTACACGACTCCCGGAATCAGGAACAGGAAGAAGATGAGCGGAATGATCATGCCCATCAGCGGCGCCTGGAAAGACGTCAGCTGTCCGTCAGGGTCGCGAAGAGGAGATGTCTGCGGCCCGGCCCACATGACCAGGACGAGAAGGCCCAGCAGCATCGCCGCGCTCGCAATCGCCAGTGCCTGCTTCTCCCTCGGCCCCAGCTTCTCGAACTTCGGCATCTCGTCCGGGTCGCCGTCAACCTGAACTTTCTTCAGGCGCGGCTCCACGATGCGGTCCGTGATGAACCAGATGACGGCGATCACGAGGACGCTCGACGCCGTGTTGAACCACCAGTTGCACAGCGGGTTCACGTTGCGGGTCGGATCGATGATCTGCGCCGCCGATTGGGTGAAGCCCTGGAGCAACGGGTCGATCCCAGAAGGGATGGGGTTGGCGCTGAACCCGCCCGAGACGCCGGCGAAGGCTGCGGCGATACCGGCGAGAGGGTGGCGTCCCGCGGCGTAGAAGATCACACCGCCCAGCGGAATGACGAGCACGTAGCCAGCGTCCGCCGCCGTGTGGCTGATGATCGCCACGAACACGAGCATCGGCGTGAGCAGCTTGCGCGGCGTGTACTCGAGCATCTGCTTCAGGCCGGCGTTGATGAAGCCGCTGTGCTCCGCGACGCCCACGCCCAGGAGCGCCACGAGCACGACACCGAGGGGCGGAAACATGACGAAGGTGCGCACCATGCTCGTGAGGAACGTCGTGATCGCGGTTCCCGTGAGCTGGCTGTGGACCTCGATGGGATCGCCGGAGCGCGGATCGATCTCGGCGAACTGAACCGGCGCCAGGAGAGCCGAGGCGACCCAGGTCGTCAGAAGAGCGATGACGAACAGCATCGCCGGGTCGGGCAGCTTGTTGCCCGCGACTTCGAGCCAGTCCAGGGCACGCTGCAGCCACCCGCCGGCGCTCGAATCCTGAGGTGGGGCCTCTTCTTCTGCCATTCGCCTCCTCTCGACTGTGGGGTTCTGTTGGGCGCCGCTAAGTGTACCCGCTCCCAATCCGCCACTTGAAGGGAGAGAAACGGTGCCGTGGGAACCACAACCCGCGTCAGCGGTTCTTCCCCCGACGTCATCCTGAGGAAGTTCAGCGAAGGACGCGACCGAAGGATCCGCCAGCCCCTCGTCTTCGACCGCAGAGCGAGTGCCGCCGAAGATGCGGAATCGAAGAAGCCAGCGAGGTGAGATGGCTACTCTGGCGATCCTCCGCGCCATTCACCCCACCACGCGCCGGGCTCCCTCGATTCGAACTCTCCGCTGAACTCACTCGGGATGACGGAACCTCTTTGCCTCCGCAGCTGCCCGCGGAGCGCTTCGGACTGCGCAAAGAATCTTCCTTTTCCACTTGACGGCCTTTCGAGGTCGACTCGTCGAGGCTCGTGCAACGAACCTCAGCGGGGTCTTGTGTCGCCTCGCCCGACGTCAGCGGCCACAGCCGGACGAGGTTGACGCCAGGACCGAGCCGCTCCTTCCGTCTATGGCGCGTCGGTCCGGCGAACTGCCGGACCAGGCGGAGCAGCGGATGGGCTCTGGCCGCGCTCGGCCGCGATTCAGCCTCTGGCTCCAGAGCGCTACAGAGTCCAGTTCACCGCCAGCGCGGAATTTCGCGAAAAGCTCGCCCGCCTCCAGGCAAAGAAGTGTCATCCTGAGTCTCCGCCGCGACGCGTCGGGCTCACTTGAGACAACTTCCCACGATCGGGATATCGAGCAGTCGGAGTTGGGCGTTCTCCGTGTCTCTGGGCCTCCGTGGCTGCCGTACAGCGGGCGGGGAGACGATTGGTCGCCCGGAATGACGAGTCGGGGAGAACGCGATGAGTGATATGAAGACCAGTCCAGCGTGGCCGAACGGCGTGCCGACGGTGGGCCAACGGGCCGAGCGCTCGCGCTTCGTCAAGCCCGAGTACATCCGCCTCTACACCGAGATCAGCGGCGACGAGAACCCGATGCACTACGACGAGGAGTTCGCCCGCTCGACGAAGATCGGCGAGATCGTCGTGCAAGGCGGCGTCACGACGTCGATCCTGAACGCGGTGTGCGCCGAGGACCTGCCCGGCCCGGGCTCGCTCTTCATGCAAACCGACTGGAAGTTCCTAGCTCCCGTCCGTCCCGGCGACACGATCACGGGCGCCATCGAGGTCCTTGAGGTGCGCGAGGACAAGCCGATCCTCAAGATCAGAACGACCGTGACGCGGCAGGACGGCGTCGTCGTCGTCGATGGAACGGCCGTCAGCTACACGATGCCGGTGAAGCGCGGCTGACGATCAGACGGCGCTCGCCTACGACAGCGGCGTCGAAGCCCCGCGATAGATCGCGTTGAACAGGACCTTGAAGGTGGCGTCGGTCTGGGCGCGGTGCTGGGTCCTGAAACCGATCAGGACCACGCGGCCGTCACCGACCGCCACCTCGACACCTGCGTCTTTGCCCGCGAGCACGGACTCCCCCAGCAACCAGCCGCTCATCAGGAGGTCCTCGTCGGGATAGCTCGCGAATACGTCTCCTTTCCGGTCCAACGCTCCCAACGCGTCCGCTCGCGCCCCACCCTGAAGGCCGGGCTGCGCGCGAAGAAGACGGCGCTCTCCTCGGGCATGCCCCAGGCGAGCGGGTGGCTCGGATCGAAGCGCACCTTCAACACGCTCCCGGGCACGAAGAACCTGGACTGCCGCTGGCCCTCGGTGACGTTCGACACGGGTAGGCCGAAAGCCTCGATCGGAAGCTCGCTCGCGCTGTCGAGGGCGACGATCGTGCCCCCACCCTCCACGAATTCGAAGAGGTGAGCCACGCCTCGGGGCGTCATCCCGCCCGTGTACTCGTGAGGCATGAGATCGGCGGGCATGCCGGTCAGCATTCTGCGATACGAGGCATCGGGTAGCACGATCACGTCGTACTTCGTCTTCAGGTTGCCGGACCGCACCTCCGAGTCATGCAGCTTCGTGTACGGAAACTCGAACTGCTCCAGCAGCCAGCGCGTCCAGCCTTCGTCCATGTTGCCGCCCCACGCGTGATAGAGGCCGACGCGCGGCAGGGCGACGCTCTGCTTCTCCCCCTTCGGCTCGGTGTCCAGACTCCGCACATCGAGTCCGAGGTCCGTCGCGAGTCGCGCCACCCGATCGTGACTCCCCCCTCACTCTTCACGATGAAGCTACCCGCCGGCCATTCGCCACCCTCGCCCGCAAGCGGCGCAGCCAGCCGCAGCACGCTCTGGCGGGCTTTCAGCAGCCGGTTGACCGCGAGCGCGGCTCCGTTCGTCCTGGGGTCTAGAGCGTAGCCGTAGCGGGCCTGGCCAGGGTGCTTGACTTGCCGAAGGGCCGACCACTCCACGTTTTCGAGATCGACGTCGGCGACCGCGAGCGCGTAGCGATCTACCTGAACGCCCATCTGCATGGGCAGCGTCCATCCGGCGATGTCGTAGGGCACGATCGGCGGCCCGTCCGGGTACTGGCGGCGATCCGGGTAGGTCTGCTTCGTGAGGAGATTGCGGAGGTGGGCCCGATACGGCTGAGCGGATGAGATGAGATAGCTGCCGGCTCGATACTTCTGGTCGCGGATCAGGAACGGCTTCGTCGCACGCCCGATCTCGATGCCGCCCCAGCGCAGCGCGTCGATCATTCGTGCCGCGGCACTGGGGTCCCACTGGCGTGCCGGCACCACGAACGTCTCGCTCTCGCCCGCCTCGATCGCGTCGCGGCCCATCTTGTAGACGCCGTAGAGCCACTCCTCGCTGCGCCGAGACCCGATGTCGAGAACGGCCATCGAGGCCGTCATCATGTAGTCGCAGCTGTCCTTCAGGTGCCACTCGCCGCCGCGAAACGGGTTTGGATAGAACGTGCTGGGCTCGAGCGTAGGAGCGCCGTTCGAGAACGTCTTCGGAAAGTCGTCGGAATCGTAGTGCGCCGGTGTCGCAGAGTTGTGCTGCGTCTCCGTCAGGATGCCGATCATGTTGTGGTAGTAGGGCGTGCTGCGCATGCCGCCGTTCCACCAGGTGTCGAAGCGGATCCGCGAGATGACTCCCGGCTTGTTCTCCTGCTCGAAGCGCCGCGACATCGCCGAGCCGACGGTCGCGATTCCGCGCATCACCTCGGCGGGAATGTCTGGATTCATCGGATCGGCGAACGGTGGAATGAAGATGCGCGCCGGAAACGGTCCCGTCTGGTGTTGGTTGTAGATGATCTGGGGAAACCACTCCGCGTAGAGTTGGCGGCCGACGTTGCGGGTCTCCGGCATGTTGAACATGTACCAGTCGCGGTTGTCGTCGTGGCCGACGTACTTCTGATACAGCTCGGGCAACGGGGCGTTCTCGAAAGGCGTGCCGACGTGCTTCATGTACCAATCGGCGACGAGCGTCGTGCCGTCGGGGTTCATGTTGGGAACGAGCAGAAAGATGACGTCGTCCCGGATCTTTCGCATCTCTTCCGATTCGTCGGTCACGGCGTGATAGGCCATCAGCGGCGCGGTCTGCGCGTGAGCCACCTCGTTCGAGTGCAGACCGAAGTCGATCCAGATCACCGCCTTGCCCTCTCGGGCCAGCTCGCGGGCCTCGTCGTCCGTGAGCCCTCGCGCCTGGGAGAGCCGTCGTGAGATCTCCTTGTAGCGATCGAGCCTCGCGAGGTTCTCCTCGGACGAGATGATCGCCATCAGCTGGGTCCGTCCCTCGGCCGTCGATCCGATCTCGACCAGCTCCATCGCTCGCTGGCTTAGTCGGCGATCGCCTCGTAGGTGGCGAGCTTGCAATCGGAACAGGGCGCGAAGCCGATGACGGATTCGGGCTTCGGCTGCGCGAGCGCGGGTGTGACGACAGCCATGCCGAGCCAGGCGAGGGTCAGACAACGGAGACGGTGCATGGAACCTCCCGACGAGCCGCCGACGGCGATGTGTGCGAACACGCCGAGACTAGCACGCGCTCCCCGAGACTCAGGACGTCGCCTTGCGCTCCTCCAACTCCTCGAGGGTCCGGGGCCAGTCGTCTCGCAGCAGCCGGGAGAGGGCCCGGTCCCGAAGCAGCTTCCCGCCCGTCTGACACGCGGCACAGTAGTTGGCTTCCCGCTTGCCGAACACGATGCGCTGGATCGGCGCGCCGCACTGCGGGCACGGGTCACCGTAGCGACCGTGGGCCTTCATCGACGCATGGAAGGCCGTGATCTTCGTGGGGAAACGCTCGCCCCACTCCTCGGTGAGGCGGGCGCACCACTCGCGCAGCGAGCGGCGCGTGACATCGAACAAGCGCTGGATCTCTTCTTCGGTGAGCTGATGAGTCCGCTTGACGGGCGACAGCAGCGCCTCCAGCAGGATCTCGTCGGAGTGCGCATTGCCGATACCCGATAGCAGGCGTGGGTCGGTCAGGGCCCGTTTCAACGTCCTGTTCTCCCGCCGCAGCGCGCTTCTGAAACCGGCCAGGTCGACCTCGAGCGGCTCGACACCACCGGGATCGATCGACTGGAGTGCCTCGCGCCCAGCCAGCAGGTGCAGGCTGGCCCGCTTCCGGGTGCTCGCCTCGGTCAGGATCAGCGCGCCCTGAGGGAAATCGAATGCCGCGTGAGCGCCTTTGCGCGGAACGGGCGCCCCGGGATCGCGCCACTGGAAGCGCTCCGCGATCATCAGATGGACGACCGCGAAGAGATCGTCGTCCAGCTCGAAGACGATGCGTTTGCCGATCCGGTGAAGAGCCGTGACGAAGCGGCCTGCAGCGGCAGCGAGCGGTGGATCCACGGTCCGCAGCAGCGAGGGAGAGCGCACCCGAATCCCCTCGAGTGGCTCGCCGACGACGCGAGGGCGCAGAGCGTGGAGATAGAGCTCCACTTCCGGAAGCTCGGGCAACGGTCGATCGTCCTATCGGTGGGGGTTCGACTCCCAGGAGCCGTATGCAGGATTCGGCAGGACGAAGTAGCGCCGGCCGAATTCCGAGAAGGCGTCATCGCCCGCATCGCGCACGCCCTGATCGAGATCTGGAAAGTCGCCGATGTTGTCGCCGAGCCACATCACGATGGTCAGCGGTTCCCTACCAGCGGCCCCCTTGCGAAGCTGTTCCCAGCGCGGCTCCTTCTCCCCGCTCGCATCCATCGGGCGCGTCAGCATCACGTCGAACACCAGCCCGAGCGAGTCGAAGACGGCTTCTGTGTCGGCGTGAGCGTCGGCACGCCGGTTGGTCACGATGGCGACCTTGCCACCCAGGTCACGGACCCTGGCGAGGAACCCGGCGGCTGCGGGAAGCGCTTCCGCTTCCCGGCGCAGGCACCACTCCGTCCAGCTCTCTCGTGTGTAGCCGAGACCGAGCTTCTCGCGCTCGACCTGGTAGAGCGAGTTATCGAGCAGCGTCTCGTCGGCGTCGAGCGCGACGGCCCAGCTGCCCGACTCCAGATCGCTCACGAGGCCTGGAAGCTGATCGGCTGCCTGGCGATAGATCTGGCGCACCAATGCTCGATACTCGGCTGAGTCGCGCATCCAGTGGAGTCCCGCCGACATCTCGAAGCCCGGGTCGAGATCGTCACCAGGCGTCGAGACGGCGGTCGTCGTCCGCGCGTGGGCACAACCGAACAGGACCAGCCCGGAGATCGCGAGCGTCCCGCGAGAGAAAGAGTCGATCGGCATCGGATGCTCTCCTCGGTGAAGAGCAGAGCTTACAGCGGTAGGATGCGCGCCGGGATGTACCTGTCGAGGTGGATGCGCGTCGGGCCGGCCGTGTGGCTGTGCGGGTGGATGGTCTGCGTGGCTTGCACATCCGATTCTGGCGCTGTCGCCAACCCGACGCCGCCGACCACCACGGCGCCGGCGCCGCCCGCTGCCAGCCTGAGGGTCATGCCTCTCGGCGACTCGATTACGCAGGGCAACACCCAGCTCGACAGCTACAGGCGCCCGCTGTGGCACGCTCTCATGGCCGAAGGAGCCGACGTGGACTTCGTCGGCTCCCAGGCCGCCAACCACAACGGAAGTCCGCCGAACCCCGATTTCGACCTCGACCACGAAGGGCACTGGGGCTGGACGGCAGACGAGGTCCTGGCGCAGATGCCGGGCTGGGCGCAGGCCCACCGGCCCGACGTGGCCCTGCTCCACCTCGGAACGAACGACATGCTCGGCGGCTCCGGCATCGGCAGCTCGCTCGCCGAGCTGACGGGCATCATCGAGGCACTGCGGGCCGCGAACCCGCAGGTCGTCGTGCTGCTCGCCCAGCTGATCCCGACTCGCTTCGACGAGGCCAACGAGCGGATCGTCGAGCTAAACCAGAACCTCGAGACACTCGCGGCGAGCCTCTCTGCCGCTGCATCCCCGGTGGTCCTGGTGGACCAGCACACGGGATTCGAGCCGTCGACGATGACGGCCGACGGCCTTCATCCGAACGGCATTGGCGAAGAGCGCATGGCGCGAATCTGGCTCGAGGCGCTGCAGCCACACCTGGCGGCCCGCCGCCGTTAGCCGCCTTCTGGCTCGAGCTGGCGCGGTGGACCGATCACGCCTGCTGCGCTGAAGATCAGGATCAACGGCTCGAGCGCCCAACGATGGCGCATCTCGAAGTAGAGGACAGCGTGAGTCACCGAGACGACGAAAAACAGACCGCCAATGAGGATCAGCGCGGGTGTGAGGTCGGGAGCATCGCGCCAGCGCCATAGCCCCACGGCTGCGAGTCCGATGATGGCCGCGTAGTAGAGAAGATAGATCTGCTTGTAGGCTGCCGAGTACGTCACGCCCGTCTGCGGAGCGAAGGTCCAGAAGTAGACGAACTTGCGAGACGTCCGAGCGACAAAGGCTCCCGGGTCGGCGCGAATGATTTCCAATGCGGCTGCGGTGAGCACGTGGTTTCTTTCCAGCTCCCGAGCGCCGTTGATCGCGGCCCCGAGATCGGGTGGGACGATCGACATTACGGTCTTGCCGGATTCAAGGTGGTTCGAACCGGAGGACCCAGGCGCGTTTCCGATCCAGAGCAGTTCGCCAGTCATGGTGGAGAAGACTGGCGTCCTATGGATCAGCGCGTTTCGGGCAAGCATAGGAAGGGCGATCACGCTGAATCCAAGAAGCACTGCACCAATCCGAGCACCGATCCGACGGCCCGCCCCCCAGCTCAAAAGCCACACTGGAACCAGTAGCACCAGGACTGCCGGGCTCCCCCGCTCCAGCATGGAGACACCGATCGCGGAACCGGAGAGCGCTGCGAGCAGGAGCGACTCGGAGACACGTGAGGCGAGAAGTAGTGCCGTTGTCCAAACCATCACCGAGGAGTCGAAGCCCAATGGGTGAAGGTTCCGGACGTCGTAGTAGACAACCGCAGGGTGGTTGGCGACCAGAAACGCCGCGAGCAACGCCACTCGCGAGCCACAGACACTGCGAGCCACCGCAGCTACACCGACCACTCCCGCTCCCGAGAAGAGGGCCTGGAAGCACTGCATCGCCATCGGTCCAGATGCAAACCCGCCATACGCGACGACCGTGGCGACGACATACGGCCAGTAGTTGTAGTAAGAGCGGTATTCGATTCCGGCTCGATCAATTACCCAGCCGCGCCCCTCTAGGAGGTTGATCGCGATGTCGTGGTACTCCCAGAGTGTCGGCGAGGCACCCGAAGCGAGCACGAGCCCGAGGCGCAGCGCGACGGCGAATCCAGCTACACCGAGCACGGCGCACCACCACCCTGCATCAGTTGTCGGCCAGTGAGGCGCGTATCGAAGGCGTCTGCTCATCCGCGGCGACGCTACGTCGCCGGGGCGGGGACGGTCAAGGGAACGCGATCGCCTGTAGGATGGGCGGCGTTTGACGACGCTCACGCGACTCTTCCCGGTCTGGGCCATTCTCCTGTCGGCACTCGCCTACGCGGTCCCGACGCCGTTCCTGCCACTCGCCGGCTGGATCGCGCCGCTGCTCGCCGTCGTCATGTTGGGAATGGGAGTCAGCCTGACGACCAGCAGCTTCGCCCTGGTCGCGAGTCGCCCTCGGGTGCTGCTGCTGGGTGTCGGACTGCAGTACACGATCATGCCGATCGGCGGCTGGGCGCTGGCTACTGTGCTCGGCCTTCCACCTCAGCTCGTCGCCGGCGTCGTGCTGGTGGGAAGTTGCCCCGGTGGCACCGCCTCCAACGTCATCACCTACCTCGCCGGCGGCGCCGTCGCGCTTTCGATCTCGCTCACGGCGATCTCGACGCTCCTGTCCGCGATCGCGACGCCCGGATTGACCTGGCTGCTCGTCGGCCGCAGCGTGCCGGTGCCGGTTCTGAGCATGCTGAAGAGCGTGGTGATCGTCGTCGTGCTCCCCGTCGCCGCGGGCGTCGTCCTCAACACCTACTGGGGCAAGACGCTGCGCCGCTTGAAAACGGTCTTCCCACTGGTCTCGGTCCTCGCGATCGTCTTGATCATCGCGATCATCGTGGCTCTGAATCGCAGCGAGCTCGGGACGATCGGCCCGGCGGTCGTCGTGGTTGTCGCGCTACACAACTCTGCGGGGCTGCTGCTCGGGTATGCGTCGGCGCGCGCGCTGGGCTTCACCGAGTCCGAGCGCCGCACTCTCGCGATCGAAGTGGGCATGCAGAATTCCGGCCTGGGCGTCGTCCTGGCGCATCAGTACTTTTCGGCGGCTGCTGCGCTGCCGGGCGCTGTCTTCAGCATCTGGCACAACCTCTCGGGGTCGCTGCTGGCGTCCTTCTGGTCGCGGCGCGCGGCGGAGGGGAGGCCTGAGACGGCTACTGGAAGAACGACCGGCCCGTGATCGGATCGACGTTCAGGCTGTTACCCAGCCCAGCGCTGGGGGAAAGGTGGAGGGGGGGCGCCTTGAGGCCGCCTTCGATCATGCCCGGCGGCCGGTAGCCTCCCAGCCCGAAAAGCCCGTTCGCCGAACGGAAGTCGCGCGACAGGGGCGCCGGCTTCCTCCAGAGCTTCTCGAAGAGATCGTCGATGACCTCCTCGGCGACCACGCGGATCGGCGTCTTGGACCTGGCACCGCTGTCGGCCGACAGGCGAGAGGGGAACCCGACGAGCATGACGAGGGCGGCGATCGATCCGATCCAGCGGACCCGCCACGGAATGCTCACCCTCGCCTCCTACAGAGACTCTAGCAGACGTCAACGGCAGCCACGGAGGCACAGAGACACGGAGAACGGCAGGCTCCGATCCTTCGAAATCCCGATCGGCGCAGCCCGAGCGAGAGGCCGCGTAGAGTGGGCCTCTTTGGTGAATGTGATACCAAGGTCAGTCGTCGAGACCGATGGCGCTCCGTCCAGCCTGAGCGAGAGGTGCCGCGTAGGGCAGGCCTCTTTGATGAATGTGATACCAGGAGCAGCGGTAGAACCGCTGCTCCTGGTCAGCGTGGCCTGACCCGAAGCGGTACCCGAGCGACCCTCAGCGTGGACCACCTAGAAGCGGTACCCGAGCGCTCCTCAGCGTGGCCTGCCCCGGAGCGGTGCCCGAGCGCCCCCCCGAGCGGCCCCTAGCCGAAGGCGCGGAAGGTGATCATCGTGAAGGTGTCTTTAATTCCCTCGATCGAGTGCAGCTTCTCGTTCATGAAGTGCCCGACGTCGTCTCCTTGAGCGAGGTGACACTTGACGATCAGATCGTACTGACCCGCTATGGAGTGGACCTCCGAGACTTCTTCGATACGGTCGACGGCCTCGGCTGCCACCGCGTAGGCTTTGCCGAGATCACACTTGACGAGGACGAAAATGGTCTGCATCGGGTGATCCCTCGAACAAGGTTCTACACTTCGCGCGAGCCGATTTCACGTCTCGGCGATCGGGGAGCTTCCATGACCTGTACATTTTTCTCATGAGCTGTCGCTTTCGAGTGCTGACCGGTACATTTTGGCGATGGGCTGGCATTATCGCCCTCGCGATCGCCCCGCTACAGGGCCGCGCCGCAGAGGCGCCGATCCGATACTCGCTCGGCTTCCCCGAGGCTCAGCATCACTACGTCGAGATCGAAGCGGTCTATCCGACCGGCGGCGTCCCCAACCTCGAGCTGATGCGCCTGCAGACGACGCCGGGTCGCAAGGTCCAACCCGTCGAGCAGGCCTCTCACGACGCATGGATCAAACACTATCGCAGCGACGAGAACACGCCGAACACGGCGGTCAGCTACTACACCAAGGGGGCCGTCGTCGGCTTCGTTCTGGATGCCCGGATTCGTCGACTCACGAACAACCAAAGGACTCTCGACGACGTGATGCGCGAGGCGTACAGCCGTTACTCCGGCGAGCGCGGCTTCACGCCGACCGAGTTTCGCTCCGTCGTGAGCGAGGTAGCGGGAGAAGATCAGGGCGACTGGATGCGACGCGCATTGGAGACGACCGAAGAGATCGACTACACGGACGCGCTCGATTGGTACGGGCTCCGCTTCAAGGAGCCGAAGAAGGCGAAAGACGACGAAAACGGGGACGGCGAAGGGTCGAGTTCCAAGGCCTGGCTCGGCCTCGCATCGGAGAACGTCGCGGGACGGATCGTCGTCAGCCAGGTGAAGCGGGAAACCCCGGCGTTCGAGCATGGCCTGAACGTCGCTGACGAGATCATCGCCCTCGACGGATTCAGGGTACCCGCAGAAAAGTGGAAGGAGCGGCTCGAGCAGTACCAGCCGGGCGATGCGGCCACCCTTCTCCTGGCTCGACGCGAGCGGCTCATCGAGCTCCCCGTAACCTTCGGTGAAGATCCCGGCAAACGCTGGCAGCTCGAGCTGAACCCCGAAGCGACGCCCCAGCAGCAGCGCAACCTCGAGCTGCCCGGGAGGTCTGCGATCGCGAACTAGAATCGAACTGCTGAACCGAGGATGATCGCGTGGCCATGATCGGCAGCGAGCTCGCCCACTACCGCATTCTCGCCAAGCTCGGTTCGGGCGGAATGGGCGAGGTCTACCTTGCCGAAGATCTGAAGCTCGATCGCAAGGTGGCGCTGAAGGTGCTCGCGGCACTCAACCATCCGAACATCATTACCGTGTTCTCGGTCGAAGAAGCGGAACCGCGAGCCACTGACGCGGCGCCGGGGGCTGGGACCCGGGGCCCCACCCACTTCATCACCATGGAGTACGTAGAGGGACGGACTCTCGCGGAGCTGATTCCCGCCGACGGAATGGAGATCCGAACTCTCACCCGGTTGGCGCTGCCCGTCGCCCACGCGCTGGCTTCGGCACACGCGAGCGGCATCGTTCATAGGGACCTCAAGCCGCACAACGTGATCGTCGCGTACGACGGGCGCGTCAAGGTGCTGGATTTCGGCCTCGCGAAGCCGACGGATCGGCTGACCACGGAGGCGCGCGAGCAGAAGACCGCCGAGCTTGCCGACGCGCTCACGGCGAGCGGCATCGTCGTCGGCACGGCGCCCTACATGTCCCCCGAGCAGATTCGGGGAGCCGCGGTGGATCATCGATCCGACGTTTTCTCACTCGGCGTGGTGCTCTACGAGATGGCGACGGGGCGCCGCCCCTTCCGCGGCAACTCGGCGGCCGAGGTCGCATCAGCGGTGCTTCGAGACGAGCCAGAGTCGCCTGCCACCGTGCGCCCCGGGCTGGCTGATTCGCTCGATGCGACGATCCGCCGCTGTCTCCAGAAGGATCCGACTCTCCGGTTCCAGTCGATGCCCGAGCTGAGCGATGCGCTGCAGGCGGCGGCGGACCCGAGCGGCGCCACCCACACGATCGAGGCGACAAAGGGCCGTCTACTCCCGAGGCGTCGAGGCCAGCGGGCGGCCGCTGCGGCGCTCGCTGCGCTCATCCCGGCGGCCGGCGCCTGGTACCTCGGCTCGACACGTCCGCCTCAGCCTGCGACAGCTCCGATCGACTCCATCGCCGTGCTCCCGTTTGCCAACCTCTCCGAGGACGCGGCCCAGGAGTACTTCGTTCAGGGCATCCAGGAAGCGCTGATCAACGACCTCTCGAAGATCGCGTCGCTGCGTGTGACCTCGCGCACCTCCACGCTCCGATACAAGGACACGACGGATGCGGCACCCGAGATCGCGACGCGTCTCGGCGTCGATGCCCTCGTCGAGGGCTCGGTGCTCCGCGTCGGCGAGGAGGTCCGCATCACGGCCCAGGTCATCCGAGGCGTGACGGACGAGCACCTCTGGGTGGGGAGCTACGACCGGGAGCTCGGCGACGTCCTCGTCCTGCTCAGCGAGGTCGCACGTCGGATCGCCCGAGAGGTCGAGGTCGTCGTGACGCCGCGCGCGGACGCCTTGCTGGCCCGAGCGACGCGCGTCGATCCCGCAGCCCACGAAGCTCTTCTGCGGGGCCAGCACGCCTTCAACACGTTCAACAGGAGCGACGTCGAGCGCGCGCCCTCGCCTTCTTTGAGGAGGCGATAGCAGCCGATGCCAGCTTCGCCGCCGCTCATGCCTGGGCCGCCAACGCCCAAATCATGCTCGGCTTCTTCGGGTCGGTGCCGGGCGAAGTAGCTGCCCGACAGGCGGAAGCATCCGCGCGCCGCGCGCTGGAGCTCGACCCCGACACCGGTTCGGCGTACACCGCGATCGGAATGGTGAACTTCATGTTCATCTGGGACTTCGATGCGGCCGAGAGAGCTTTCGAGCGAGCGCTGCAGCTCAATCCCAGCGATCCGCAGGCCCGCCATGGGCTGGGAGACGTGTTCGCCATGAAGGGCGACGTGGAGGCATCCCTCGAGCAGACTCGGATCGCTCGCGATCTGGACCCGCTGTCGCCGCTCTTCTTCATTCCGTATGCCGGGCACCTCGCGATAGCGGGCCGCTACGACGAGTCGCTAGAAGCTCTCGACGATGTGGAGCGCTTCTTCTCTGGGCGGGGCGAAAGCGGTTGGAGAGCCCTCGTGTGCTGGTGGGCGGGTCGGGAGGAGCAGGCCGTCCGGGAGTATCGGACCAACTTCGCGGACGACGCGATGCTTCTCGCTGCTCTCGACCGCGGCTACGCCGAGGGCGGGCCGAGCGCCGCCTTGCTGGGCGTCGCCCGCACCTACGAACGCAGGGGAAAGGCGGCGCCGGCCCCGATGGTTCTCGCCGCCCTCTTCGCCCAGGCTGGCGACCCCGACGCGGCCTTCCGGTGGATCGAGCGGGCATTCGAGGCGCGCGCGCCCGCGTTTCCACAGTTGACGTTCTTCCCTTCCTTCGTGAGCCTGCGCTCCGACCCCCGCTACGCCGAGATCCTGGGCCGGATCGGCACACCGCGCCGGAACTACCCCGGTGGAGTCCCTTCGGCACCACTCGGGGCCAACTAGTACTCGGATCCGCAATTGCGGTTGCATTCGAACGCCGATGCATCCCGCCTCGGCGTTCTCGGTGCGACACCGTATTTACGGATCAGAGTACTAGTTTAGACGAGTGTCATTGGCGGCCGAGGCCGCCCGGGCGACTCGGCAACGCTGCTCGTCGCGCGGCGCGAACGACTCGTCGAGTTGCCCGTCGTCTTCGGCGAGGAACCCGGCAAACGCTGGCGGCTCGAGCTGAGCCCCGAGGCGACACCGGAGCAGCAGCGCAACCTCGAGCTGTTGGTGAAGTCCAGCACCGCGAGCCAGTAGCCGCCCCAGACGCAGCTTCGGCCAGCGTCTCGAAGGAGAGACGAGAATGACCGAATCGACCACCCTTGCACGAGACGCGACCCCGAATCTCATCATCGGGACGATCGTCAACCTCGTCATCGCCGTTGGACTGGCGCTGATCGTCGGCGGGATCTGCTGTCGTCGGGCAGAGAGATTGTGGGGGATAGCGGAGAGCCAGGAGTGAGAAGGCGTGGCTCGCTTTCGCGTCCGAGGACCGGGGACGCGTGCTCGTCAGGCAGGTGAAGAGAGAGACACCGATCCCGGCGCGTCTCGAAGGGCTGGGGCCAGGATTCTCGACTACCGACCGCCGGCTGGCAGATGTGTCGTCAGGTACCGCGTCAGCAATGCGTACAGATGCGACCGCGTGTTCTTCCCTTCTCGAATACTGTGTGTGCGGTTCGGATAAGACATCATGTCGAATGGAAGATCGTGTTCGATCAGCTCGTTGATGATCCGTTCGGCGTTCTGGTAATGCACGTTGTCGTCACCAGTCCCGTGAACGAGCAGGAGCTTCCCTTGCAGATTCCGGGCATGCGTCACGGGTGAACCCCGCTCGAAACCGTCCGGGTTGTCGTCCGGCAATCCCATGTAGCGCTCCTGGTAGATCGTGTCGTACAAGAGCTGATCGCCGACCGGAGCGACCGACAAGCCGACGTGGTACAGGTCAGGATGCTGAAACATGGCGTTGAGCGTCATCGAACCACCACCGCTCCATCCCCAGACGCCCACGCGCGAGTCATCTACGAACGGCCAGGCCAGGACTTTTCGGGTAGCTGCCGCTTGATCTGCAACATTGACGATGCCGATCTTGCCGTGGATCGCCTTGCGCCACTCGCGTCCGCGAGGAGCGGGAGTGCCGCGGTTGTCGAGCGTAGCGACGAGATACCCGCGCTGGCTGAGCATCAAGTGCCAGAGATACCGATCGCCACCCCAGACGTCGCGCGTCGTTTGTCCCGCCGGTTCCGAATACACATAGAACACCACTGGGTACTTCTTGGCCGCGTCAAAACCAGGTGGCTTGATGATCCATCCGTCGATGGCCAGAGCGCTGTTCTCGGGCGTCTCGATTTCGACGCGAAAGAAGTCATGCGTCCCCGCTTCCAGCTGTGCGAGCTTTTCTCGCACCTCTGAGTTGTCTTCCAACACGCGGAGGGATTCGTGGGACGGCAGCGCCACGAGGTCGATCAGCGGTGGTCGGCCCATGGCCGAATACGTATGGATCGCGGACTGCCCGTTGGGAGCGACGTTGTAATCATGCTGCCCGTCATGACCCCTGGGCGTCACGCGTCGCGCCTGGCCCTTGCCGTGCATCGCCACGCGGTACAAGTAGCGTTGTGTCGGATTCTCTGGAGATGCGGTGAAGTAGAGCCAGTCGCCCGCCTGGTCTGCTCCAACCAGGGCAATCACGTCGTACGGCCCGCGGGTGAGTTGACGTAACGAACGATCTGCCAGCGAAACCTGATAGACATGCCGCCAACCATCAGATTCGCTCAGGATCAATCGATGCGTGTCGGACTCGTACCCGTCGAACTTCGATCTGAGGTCGATCCAGGCGTCGTCTCGGTCGACAAATACTTCGTCGACTTGTCCGCCATCGATCCCGGCGCTGTACAACGTACGCTCGTTTTGGCGGCGATTGAGCTGCTCGATGAGTAGGTGGCTGCTGTCGGCAACCCATTCCATGCTCGCTAGATAATTGTTTCGAGGATCTCCCGGGACCTGCATCCACGTCGTCTCGCCACCGCCGGCGGGTACGACTCCGATCCGAGCAGAGGAGTTTCGAGTCCCCACCTTGGGATAGGGGATGCGAGTCAGCTGGGGGTACAGCGCATCCGTGTTGTTGATGATCGCGAATTCTCGGATGCCATCGCTGTCGAGCTGCCAGTAGGCAATGTGCTGGCCGTCGGGGCTGAAGCGGAACCCGTCCTGCAAACCGAGTTCCTCTTCGTAGACCCAATCGAACGTACCGTTGATCAGTGTTTTCGTACCGTCAGACGCTATGGGAACCGTCTCACCAGTGAGCAAGGTCTCCACGTAGATGTTGTTCTCGCGCACGTAGGCGACCCGATCCGCCTGAGGAGAGAACTTGGCGAACATCAGGGTCGAAGCCGCGGCGCCGGATGCGACCCTGCGGAGAGTCTGGGCCTCGAGGTCGAGCACCCAATAGTCTCCCCGGGTGTTATCCCGCCACACTTTCACGGTGTTCGTGAAGATCAATAACTTGGACTTGTCTTCGGACCATCGATAGCCTTCGATGATCAGAGGTTCGTCGGCCGTGGCGGGGGTCAGCTGTTCGAGCGAAACCAAGTTCGAGCGCTCGCCACTCGCTGTTTCATACCTCACCAATTGCTTGGGCGGCTCCGGTTCGTCGTTGGCTTTCTCCTCCTGCTCTCGAGGGCCCTCCGCTTCGGCGCGCTGCTCGTCTTCGACGCTTTCCAGCGTCGTATAGGAAACCCCGTCGTCCAACCAGGCCGTTGGCCCGAAGGACTCCGTTTTGAACTCCTTGTCCGCATAGATGCGCTGGACCGTGAGCGCCGACACGTCCTCAGTCTGTTTGGCCGACTGGGCCATGGCGTTGTGAGCGAGCACAAGCGTCAGCAGCAGAGCTGGTATTGGGAATTGGATACGGTGCATTGCTTGGTACCTACCTTGTGCCAGAGTCCTGGATTTTCGGCGTCGAACGAGATGTCTCAGCCAGCGTAAGCCGCTGGGCCAGATCTGCAAGCCGGAATCGCGATTGCAGTCGCTTCTCCCGAGCTCCCCGACAATCGCACCGGACAAAGTCGGGGCGAGCAGGCCTGACGCACTCTCGACGAGTGTCATATGACACGCGAAGCCGTTGACTCGCAGACGCGCCGGGCGCACTCTCTGTAGCGTCAATCCGATGACGATCTCAATGAAGCGATTGCACCGAATGTATATGGGCATGCCGGCCCCGGGCTGCGGGATGCCTGCGTAGAGCTCGAACGAGCGCTCCTCGCCAGCAACGCCGCCCGGGGGCAAACCGGGCGGCGTTTGGCATTTCGGCAACCGAATCTATTCGAGGGGCGCAATGGACACAGGAGAGCCCGCGAGCGATCTCGTGACACACAGCATTCACGGAGGCCGCATGAGCACGCGAGAGATCTCGGTCGTCAAGCTGGGCAGCTCCGTCCTTCGGACGGAAGCCGACCTCCCGGCCGCCGTTCACGAGGTGTATCGCGACGTGCGGCAGGGACGGCGAGTCGTCGTCATCGTTTCGGCTATCGGCTCCGCGACGGACGACCTCCTCGCCGACGCGAGACGGTTGAAAGAGCATCCAGCCCCGAGTCACCTGGCTCCGCTGCTAGCGACGACGCGGGCGAGCACGCTGCTCGCGTTGGCTCTCGACTGCGCGGGCATACCCACCCGTCTCACAGACGCTCGTCAGGTCGGTCTCGAGGTGCGCGGCCCGCGGCTCGATGCGACTCCCGTCGGCCTCGACGTCGAGGCCGTGTGCCGCGCCCTGGATGAGGCCTCCGTGCTCGTGCTCCCTGGCTTCATAGCCACCGCGCCCGACGGTGGCGTCGCCCTGCTGGGTCGTGGCGGCTCCGATCTCACCGCGCTCTTCGTCGCCAAGCGTCTCGCGGCACGCGAGTGTCGACTGGTGAAGGACACGGACGGCGTCTTCGAGGCCGATCCACGTCGCCGAGCGAACGCGCGCCGCTTCGAGACCCTGTCGTTCGAGGACGCAAAACGGAAGGCGCGCATCGTCGTTCAAGAGAAGGCGCTCGAGCTCGCCGCAGCCGCGCACTTCCCGTTTCGCGTCTGCGCGCTGGGCAGCGATGCGGGGACCCGCATCGGCGCCGAGCCGACGAGCTACGCGAGCTTCACGCCGGACCGGCCGCGCCTGTCGGTCGGTCTCCTCGGGCTCGGCACCGTTGGCGGAGGCGTCTACGAGCGCTTGATCCAGGAGCACACTCTCTTCGATCTCGCCGGCGTGGCCGTGCGCCGCCCCGGGCAACACACGCAAGAAGGGCTCGATCGCGAGCTACTCACCGACGACCCGCTCGAGATCGTGGAGGGTCGTGCCGAGCTGATCGTCGAGCTGATCGGCGGCCTCGAGCCGGCGCGTTCGCTCATCGAGCGCGCGCTCCAGCTGGGAAAGAGCGTGGTGACCGCCAACAAACGCGTCATGGCGCGACACGGCAAGGCGCTCGAACGCGTCGCACGCGAGCACGGCGTCGATCTTCTCTATTCGGCCAGCGTCGGAGGCGCCCTGCCGGCGATCGAAACCGTAACGGCCGCCGCCCGCGGCGACCGGGTTCGCCGCATCGATGCCGTGCTGAGCGGTACGTGCAACTTCGTTCTCGACGCGTTGGCGGATGGCGTTCCGTTCGACGAGGCCGTGGAGCGGGCGCAGGAGAAGGGCTTTGCCGAGGCCGACCCGACGCTCGACCTCGACGGCACCGACACCGCGGAGAAGCTCGTCATCCTCGCCGAGCGAGCCTTCGGTGTTCGCGTCGAGGCGGACGCCGTCAGGAAGCGGGGCATCTTCGATGTCGCGTCGCTGAGCGCGAACGCTGACGGGGCGCGGGTACGCCTGGTCGCGACGTGCGAGCGTCGCGGCGCCTTCGTCGACACTCGGGTTCGTCCGCGATCGCTGCCACCCGATCACCCTCTGGCGTTGGCTCGCGGGGAGCAGAGCGCCCTGGTGCTCGAGCTCGAATCCGGCGAGAGGAGAGTATTCAAGGGCCGAGGTGCTGGCCGCTGGCCGACGACCGAGGGCGTCCTGGCCGACCTGCTCGATTGCGCGCGGACCGCCGGAGACCACGCGGCTCGTCGGCTCGTGAGCGCCTATGGCCCGTAGCAGGGAGGTCGATGCCAGCGAAACCGCTGAGGCGCCCGACCCGGCAAGGCGCGAGGAGCGCGCATACCCAAGAGCGCGAAGAGAAGGCTGAGCCCAACCGTCGGTCTGGTTTCTCACCCAGGCCTAGGAGATCACTCTTGACCCGGAGGTGCCGCTTCAGAGAAAGATGACGGTCCCTTTGCTTGCGTTTCATGTCTCATGGGACCGCGACGCGTCGCGGTCGACCCTCAGGATGCCGCGGCGGCCGTTCGGCCGCGCTATCTTGACAAGGTCCAAACGATCGAACAACGTACGCCGACTTCCAGGAGGTTCCGATGACCCGCAGCGATCGGGGCTCTCTCCCGGGGTAACCCGTCTCGACCTGAGGAGAAACTTCATGCGCTCGCTCACGATCGCACTGCTGCTGGCCAGCTCGCCCCTCGGTGCCCAGCCGGCCGCGGACGCCGTCGACCTCGAGCAGGTCATGGCTCACCCTGACTGGCTCGGGCGCGCGCCGGAGCGAGCATGGTGGAGCGCGGACGGGAACGGCGTGTACTACGAGCGCAAGCTCGAGGGCTCCGAGGAACGCGGGCTGTACCGCATCGATCTCGCCTCGGGTGAGACCGTCGAAGTCCCGGTCCCCGAACGCGGGAGCACCGACGCCGGTGAAGGGGACTGGAGCGCCGACCGGCGCCGGCGCGTCTACGCGCTCAACGGCGACCTCTTCGTCCGCGACCTGGGCCTGGGCCAGGTCCGCCAGCTCACGCGCACCGAGGCGGACGAGAGCAACCCTCGTTTCCTCGTGGGAGACGCCGCCGTGAGCTTCTCCCGGGGCGGCGAGATCTTCGTGCGCGAGCTGGACTCGGGGCTGGAGCGACAGCCCGCGGTGTTGCGCTTCGAAAAGGATCCCGACGAGGAGCCCGAGCCCGACTACCGCCGAGACCAGCAACAGCGGCTGATCGAGTGGGTGAGCGAGCAGGAGCGGAAGCGCGAGGCGGCCCGGGAGCGGGAGCGCCAGGCTCGCGAGACGGACCCGACTCTTCCCCCGAATCCCGTCTACCTCGGGGAGGAGGTGGAGCAGCGAGCGGCCAGCCTGTCTCCCGACGCCCGGTGGCTGCTGCTGGTGCTGGCGCCGAAATCCACGGAGAACGGCCGACAAGACTCGATGCCCCGCTTTGTCACCGACGACGCCTATGTGGAGCCTGATGAGGTGCGACCGCTGGTGGGCACCGACAAGCCGGTCTCGGACCAACTCGTGCTGCTCGACCTCGCGGGCCGCAGGAAACACGAGCCGGGTTGGGACCTGCTCCCTGGCGGCGACGAAGATCCGTTGGCCGAGCTGCGGAGAGCGGCTCGAGAACGGCGCCGTGCGCTGGGCGGTGAGGCAGGGGAGGAAGGCGAAGAAGCCGCAGGCGAGGGAGACGAGGCCGAGGCCGATGAGGACGAAGACTTCGAGCGGGCGATCAGCGTCGGCTCGGGCCGCCTGGGCGGGGCGCTCCAGAGCGGGATCTTCTGGAGCGACGACGCAGAACGCCTCGTGCTACAGGCCTTCGCCGCCGATCACAAGGACCGCTGGCTGGTCGAGCTGGATCTCGAGAGCGGTGCGCTCCGACCGCTCGAGCGTTTCAGCGACCCCGCCTGGATCAACTGGGACCACAACGAGCTGGGCTTCGTCCCCGGCACGCGGACGTTGTGGTTCACCTCCGAGGCGAGCGGCTGGTCCCAGCTCTACCTGCGTCCCGAGGGCGGGCAGAGCCGCCGCCTGACCGACGGCGACTTCGTGGTGCAAGACGTGAATCCGAGCCCCGACGGGCGCTTCCTCTACTACACGGCCAACACGGAGCATCCCGGGATCTACGAGACCTGGCGCTACGACCTGGAGGCCGGTCAGGCCGAGGACATCACGGCGCTCGGTGGCCGCAATTCGTATCGACTCTCCCCAGACGGGAGCCAGCTCCTACTCACACATTCGGAAACCCTGCTTCCGCCCGAGCTCTACCTGCAGCAGACGCGACCGGGCTCGGCGGCGCGGCGGCTGACGTCCATGTCGCAGCGCTTCGCGTTGCTTCCGTGGGTGGCGCCCGAGCTGGTCGAGATCCCCTCGAGCCATCACGACCGGTCGATCCACGCGCGGGTCTACGACGCAGGTGGGTCGGGACCGCGGCCGGCGGTGGTCTTCGTGCACGGCGCCGGGTATCTCCAGAACGCCCACGCGGGCTGGTCGAGCTACTTCCGTGAGTTCATGTTCCACACGCTGCTGGCGCGCCGGGGCTACGTCGTGCTGGATATGGACTACCGTGCATCCCAGGGCTACGGCAGGGACTGGCGCACGGCAATCTACCGCCGCATGGGCACGCCAGAGCTCGAAGACCTCGAGGACGGCGTCCGTTGGCTGGCGGCAGAGCGCGGGGTGGACCGCCAGCGCGTGGGCGTCTACGGGGGCTCGTACGGAGGCTTCCTGACGTTGATGGCGCTGTTCAAGCAGCCCGACCTGTTCGCGTGCGGGGCGGCGCTCCGGCCTGTGACCGACTGGGCGCACTACAACCACGGTTACACCTCGAGCATCCTCAACACCCCCGACCTCGACCCCGAAGCCTTCGAGGCGAGCTCGCCTTTGGAGTACGCGGAAGGCCTCGAGCGGCCCCTGCTGATCGCCCACGGAATGGTCGACGACAACGTCTTCTACAAGGACTCGGTGCGACTCGCACAGCGCCTCATCGAGTTGAAGAAGACGGGCTGGGAGCTGGCCTCCTACCCGGTCGAGCCCCATGGGTTCCGCGAGCCCTCGAGCTGGCTCGACGAGTATCGGCGCATCCTGGACCTGTTCGAGGCACACCTGCGCTGAGCGGTCCCGGGCGAACGGAGCAGCCGACCGGTGCCCGCTGCGGGGCGGCGCTCGTGATCCTGGCCAGCGGGCCTTCAGGGTTCCGCCCTGCGCCGTGGCTCAGGCCTCGTCCACCGGCTCGGAGGCGCGCGGATAGACGCGCACGCTCTCGAAGCGCTTCAAGCGCACCATGCCCGGAGCGAAGCCGCGCGGCTTACCCACGTCGCGCGCCTGGCAGTAGTGGACTTCGACCTTCCCCCGTGCATCGCGCGCCTTCGAATGGAAGGCGGCCAGCTCCGCCGCGGCCTGAAGCACCGACTTCGGGAGCTCGGGCAGACGCTCGGGGTTGCGGATCACGACGTGCGAGCCTGGTGGCCCGGCCACGTGCATCCAGAAGTCATCAGGCTCGGCCACCTTCAGCGTCAGCTCGTCGTTCTCACGATCCCCCCGACCGACGAGGACCGTGAAGCCCTCGACCTCCAACTCCCGGTACGGCCGACCCTTGCTGCTCAACCGTGGTGCCTCGTCAGCGTGGCTCTCCTTCGGTCGCGTTTCCAGCTGAACCCCCTCAGGATGACGCGGCGGCCGCTCGGCCGCGTCATCTTGACAAGGTCATCTCGAGAGAACAACGTGCCGCACCCGTCGAAGGCGCGGTAGCCTGACCGTTCGGGGGTTGCGAGGAGGCCAGCTGAAGCTGGTCGCGGGCTGGTCACCATTGTCGATGGCAATGCCGTTTCGAACACGTCGCGCGCCCGAGATCTGGCTCGCGGCCGGTCTGTGGTTCGGGCTCGCCGTCGCACCGCCGGCCAGCGCCCAGGAAGCGTCCGTCGGACCGGCTCGAGCTCAACACGGCGATCTCGAGCACCTCGAAGCGCTGGCCCTGAGCGCCGTCTTCGACGCCCCTTGCCAGAACGGCATGGCGGACGACTACCCGTGTCGGGGCATCGATCTGCTCGCCCTCATGCCCGCCAGCGAGCTCGGGGGTGCCGGCCACACGCTCAACGACATCTGGGGATGGAGCGACCCGGAGACCGGGCGCCAATACGCGATCGTCGGCCTGCGCAACGGCACGGCTTTCGTCGATGTCACCGTTCCCGAGGCCCCCGTCTTTCTGGGCCACCTGTCCACCCAGGTCGGGAACAGCGTCTGGCGCGACATGAAGGTCTACGCAGACCACGCCTATGTGGTCTCGGAGGCAGCAACGCACGGGATGCAGGTCTTCGACCTGCACCTGCTGCGCGACGTCGGTGTCGCGCCGGCGTCGTTTTCGACGACGGCCCACTATTCCGAGGCGGGGTTGGAGACGACCCACAACCTCGCGATCGACGAGCAGAGCGGGTTCGCTTACCTGGTCGGGTCGAACACCTGCACTGGCGGGCTGCACGTGGTCGACCTTCGCGAGTCCGCGCGACCGCTCTTTGCTGGCTGCGCGTCCGAGGACTACGTACACGACGCCCAATGCGTCGTGTACCGTGGCCCCGATAACGAGTGGACGGGGCGGCAAATCTGCTTCAACAGCACTGAGGACCAATCGCCGTCGTGGACGTGACGGACAAGTCGATACCCGTCACGCTCGCGAAGGTGAGCTACGACGGCCTCGGGCTCGTTCATCAGAGCTGGATCACCGAGGATCAGCTCTACATGCTGTCCGACGACGAGCTCGACGAGCTGCGGAATGGCAACGCCACTCGGACGTTCATCTGGAGTCTCGCTGACCTGGACCGGCCGACTCTGATCGGGCGGTACACGGCGGCGACCGCCGCGATCGACCACAACCTCTACATCCGTGACGGCTACGCTTTCCAGGCGAACTACAATGCCGGTCTGCGCGTCCTCGACCTGTCCCGGATCGCGGAGGGTGAGCTGTCGGAGTTGGCCTATTTCGACGTCAACCCCGAGACCGACGAGGCCGGGTTCGACGGCTCTTGGAGCGTCTACCCCTTCTTTCGGAGCGGTACCGTCCTGAGCAGCAGCATTACCCGAGGTCTCTTCGTCGTTCGCCCGCAGCTCCCCTGAGGATTCGGCGGCTCAGGCGGAACGACAACGTACCGGACCTTCCAGGAGGACCCTCATGACCCGCTCTCGTTGCGCCCTACCCCTGGCGCTGACGATCGCTCTTGTACTCTTCGCCTCCCCGGCCCTCGCCGGCGACGTGCCACGCCCGCGGGACGTCTTCGGATTCGAGCCTGGAGCCGACTACAAGATCGCCGACTACGATCAGATGCGCGAGTACTACGCGAAGCTGGACGCGGCCAGCGACCGCGTGCGCATGATCGAGATTGGCCAGTCCGCTCTCGGCAAACCGCTGCTGCTGCTCTTCATCTCGAGCGAAGCGAATCTCGCGCGCCTCGAGGAGTGGCGGGAAACGAGCGAGCAGCTCGCTCGGGCGCGCGTCTCCGAGGAGGAAGCCCGCCAGCTGGCGACACAGGGTCGCGCGATCGTCTGGATCGACGGCGGCATGCACGCCACCGAGCGGGCGCACGCTCAGATGACGTCGCTGCTCGCGCACAAGATCGCCACCGAAGAGACCGCGGAGATGCGGCGCGTCCGCGACGATGTCGTGACGCTGCTGATGCCCGTGATGAATCCGGACGGCCTGAAGATCGTGGCCGACTGGTACAGGAGAAACCTGGGCAGTCCCTTCGAAACGACCAACCCGCCGGAGCTGTACCACACCTACGTCGGACACGACAACAATCGCGACTGGTACATGATCCTCCAACCCGAGTCGCAGGCGGTCTCGGAGGTGCTCTACCACCAGTGGTACCCGCAGATCGTCTACAACCACCACCAGACGGGCCCGCGCTGGACGCGCATCTTCATTCCGCCGTTCGCCGACCCGGTCAACCCGTTGATCCCTGCCGAGGTCATCACGGGTGTCAACCTCGTGGGACAGGCCATGCACCATCGTTTCGCGATGGCGGACATGGACGGCGCGATCTCGCGCGTGGTGTTCTCGATGTGGTGGAACGGAGGCGGTCGCACCGCGCCCTACTTCCACAACATGATCGGCATCCTCTCGGAGACCTCGCACCCGTCCCCCACTCCCAGGTTCTACGATCCCGAGAAACGGCCCGAGTTCATCTCGCTCTACGGCGGGCGGCGCGCGGGCTCGATCTCGGCGAGCCAACCGAGCATCTACTACCCGAAGCCGTGGCCTGGCGGCTGGCTGCACCTCCGGGATGCGATCGACTACATGATCACGGCCTCGATGGCGACCCTGGACCTGGCGTCCAAGAGGCGCGAGGAATTCCTCTACGGCATCTACAAGATGGGCAGCGATGCGATCGAAGCGGGCAAGGCCGAGGGTGGCCCCTTCGCCTATGTCATCCCGCCCGAGCAGTGGGACCCGGGCGAGGCGGTCGAGCTCATCAACGCCCTGCGCCGCGGAGGCATCGAGATCGAGCGGGCCGAAAGCGGCTTCCTGGCAGACGGCAAGTCCTTCCCGGCCGGGAGCTTCGTGATACGGGCCGCTCAGCCTTTCAGGGCCTACCTGCTCGACATGATGGAGGAGCAGCAGTATCCGGACCGGCGCCTCTTCGAAGGCGGGCCGCCCGAGCCGCCGTACGACCTCGCGGGCTGGACGCTCCCGGTTCAGATGGGGATTGGCGTCGATCGGATCGATGGGGAGTTCGATTTCGAAGGTGCCGTGGTCGATCGTGCTCCTAGGCCCAGCACACCCCCACCTGGCAAGGCGGGTTTCGGCTACGCGATCTCCGCTCGCGAGAACGCCGGCGTGCGAGCGGCCGTCGAGCTGCTGAAAGCCGGCGTGACAGTGAGCCGGGCCGCCGCGCCATTTGGTGCCGGCGAAGCCGAGCTGGGCGCGGGCACGTTCGTCGCCGAGACGAGCGATGCGAACGCGGTGGCGAAGCTCGTCGAAGCGCTGGGCGTCTCGCTTCGCCCCTTGCAAACCCGCCCCGACGTCCAGCTCCAGCTGCTCCGGCTTCCCAAGGTCGCGATGTACAAGTCGTACGTGCCGAGCATCGATGAGGGATGGACGCGCTGGCTGCTCGATCAGTACCAGATCCCGGTCGCGACACTGCACGACGAGAATCTCCAGCGGGGCGACCTCTCTGCCTTCGACGTGATCGTCCTCCCCCACCAGAGTCCGGAACGAATCCTCAACGGGCACGCTACGGGCACGATGCCCGAGGAATACACGGGGGGGGTCGGTCTCGACGGAGCGCTCCACCTGAAGCTCTTCGCGGAGCGGGGTGGCACCATCGTGGCGCTGGACGGCGCTTCCGACTTCGCGATCGCTCAGTTCGGTCTGCCCGTGAAGAATGTCGTCGCCGGTGTCGATCAGGAGAAGTTCTTCGTCCCCGGCTCGCTGATCGCGATCGAGTCCGAGAGCAGCCACCCGCTGGCCTACGGCATGCCCGAATCCGGCGCCGCTTTCTTCGTGAGCAGCCGAGCCTTCGACGTCGTCGAGCCGGCCGAGTCGGGCGACCACAAGGGGGCCCCGCAGCCTGTCGAGATAGCCGTCCGCTACGCGAAGGAGGATCTGCTGCTCTCCGGCTGGGCGCTCGGAGAGAAGCAGCACCTGGGCAGCAAGGGCGCCGTCGTGCGGGTCCGCCTCGGTGCCGGCGAAGTCGTTCTCGTGGGTTTCCGGAGTCAGTTCCGCGGCCAGCCTCGCGGCACGTTCAAGATTCTGTTCAACGCGTTGCTCGGCGCAACGGTCGAGGGGAAGGGGTGGCTCGAGCCCGTCGCCCCGTGAAAGTCGACGTTCAACGCCTTCTGCCGCGGTCGAGCACGTAAAACCCCGTCAACGAGCCACGAAACCCTTAGCGGGCGCTGTGAGGTTCGGCTACATTCCCGAGTGTCGGCGATTGCACGCCGCACCCAAGAAGGGACCCTGGAGAGACAAATGAGCCGAATTGAACTCAGAGTCGCCGTTCTCATCAGCGCCGCCGCGCTGTGTGGGGGGCCGATCGAGGCCTCCGACTGGCCTCAGTGGCGCGGTCAGAATCGCGATGGGAAGTCCGCCGAGACCGGCTTGCTCCAAGAGTGGCCGTAACCGGGGGGCGCGTCTTCACGATGGGCGACGTCGCCGAGAAGCAGCACGTCTTCGCCCTGAGCGAGGCGGACGGCTCGGTCCTGTGGAAGACGGAAGTCGGAGACCCGTGGCAGGACGACTACGGGGGACCGCGCTCGACGCCGACGGTCGACGGTGATCACGCCTACGTCGTGACGACGGGCGGTGAAGTCGTCGCGCTGGACACCGCGACGGGCGCCGAAAAGTGGCGCCGCAACCTCCCGAACGACTACGACGGTCAGCTGATGCTCGCCATGGGCACCTATCAATGGCGGTTCGCCGAGTCGGCGCTGGTCGACGGAAACAAGCTGATCGCGACGCCCGGCCATCGCGACGCGGCTCTGGTGGCGCTCGACAAGCTGACCGGCGAGGAGATCTGGAGGACCGAACTTCCCAGGCTGGGAGATGCCGGCAAGGACGGCGCCGGCTACTCCTCGGTCGTGGTCTCAGAAGCCTGCGGTCGCCGCCAGTACGTGCAGCTGATCGGTCGCGGCGTGATCGGCGTCGACGCGGAGACCGGTGAGTTTCTTTGGGGCTACAACCGTGTCGCCAACAAGGTGGCCAACATCGCTACGCCGATCATCAGCGGCAACTACGTGTTCGCTTCCACTGGCTACGGCACAGGGGCAGCGCTGCTCGAGATCTCTTGTGAAGGAGACGTTCCCGAGGCGAGGGAAGTCTATTTCATCGAGCCCGAGACGTTCCAGAACCACCACGGGGGGATGATCCTGCTGGACGGCGTCGTGTACACGGGCACCGGCCACAACAAAGGCTTTTCCATCGCCGTCGCGCTCGAGGACGGTTCCGTCAAGTGGGGCCCGATTCGCAACGACGGCAAGAACTCGGCGGCGATCGCGTACGCCGACGGGCGCATCTACATGCGCTATCAAGACGGCCTGGTGCTGTTGATCGAAGCGACGCCGAACGACTACATCGAGCATGGCTCGTTCCGGATTCCAGATCCGCAGAAACCGAGCTGGCCCCACCCCGTGGTCGCCGAGGGACGCCTGTACTTACGCGAGCAGAATCACCTCAACGCCTACGACGTCCGCGCCCAGGGCCGGGATTCGGGCGCCCAGTAGTAAAGGGGGCGCTCTACATGGGAGCCGGCGCGTCGTACGGCAAGCGCCGGCCCTCTTAGAATCCGAAACCGTGGCGCAAAGTCCCATCGAACCCTTCCTGGACGCCCAGGGCCATCTCGTGATCGACGGGGGGCTGGCGACCGAGCTCGAAGCTCGCGGCGCTACGTTGCCTCCGGATCTCTGGTCCGCGGGGTTGCTGCTCGACGCCCCGGGCCGCATCGCGGCCGCGCACCTCGCCTATCTCGAAGCGGGAGCGGACTGCATCGCGTCTGCCAGCTATCAGGCGACGGTCGAAGGCTTCGAAAGGCGAGGCCTCGACCGTGACGCAGCGCTCGACGTCATCCGACGATCCGTCACCCTGGCCGTAGAGGCGCGAGATCACTTCTGGGCGAACCCAGGTTCGCAGTCTGGGCGACTCCGTCCTCTCGTGGCGGCCAGCGTGGGCCCGTACGGCGCCTTCCTCGCGGACGGCTCGGAGTACACGGGTCGATACGGGCTGGACGAGGACGACCTCGTCGAGTTCCACCGGGAGCGGCTCGGCGTGCTCGTGGATGCCGGGGCGGATCTCGTCGCTTGCGAGACGATCCCTTCGGGAGCGGAGGTGGGAGCGCTGGACCGGCTGCTCGACGCAACGGGAGCCAAGGCCTGGCTGAGCTTGAGCTGCGACCGGGGCGATCGGCTGTGCGACGGCACAACCATCCGCGAGGCGATCGGCTCCCTGCGGGCCGATGGATGGGTCGCCGTCGGCTTCAACTGCACGCGCCCAGAGCTCGCGCCCGAGCTGATCGGGACGATCAGGGAGCTGACGGCACTCCCGATCGTCGTCTACCCCAACTCGGGGGAAGCGTACGATGCCGTCGAGAAGCGTTGGCGCGACGATCCGTCCGTAGCCGACTTCCCCGCGGCTGCGTCAGTGTGGCGCGGCCTCGGGGCACGGCTGATCGGCGGCTGCTGCCGCATCGGCCCCGATCAGATACGCGAGGTCCGCGAGCGTCTCGCCACAGCTGGCTAGCTCTCGAAGACCCAGCGTCCGCCGACCATCGTCCGCTCGATCGGGATGTCGATCAGCGCGAAGGGATCGACGCGAGTGGGGTCCTGGCCCAGCACGACCAGGTCCGCGAGCTTGCCCGGCGATAGCGAGCCCTTGTCGTCTTCTTCGTACGAGGCGTGCGCGCCGTGGAGCGTGCCCACGCGAATCGCCTCTTCAACCGTGACGCGCTGCTTCGGCCCCCACAGGGTGCCGTTCATGTCGGTCCGTGTCCCGCTCGACTGAAGCGCCATCATCGGCTCGAACGGGCCCGGCGGGTAGTCCGACGCCTGCGTCACCTTGATGCCGGCGTCGAGGAAGCTGCGCACGGCGAACATGCTCTCGAGTCGCTCCGCGCCGTAGTTCGTCATCTTCTCGCCGTGGTAGTAGACGTAGGTCGAGAATGGCGTCGGGATGGCGCCGAGCGCATCTCTGCCCCTTCGAGATGTCTGGCCCGGCCCGCAAGCCGGCACGGCCCATCCTACACACGCATCGGTGCCAGGGGCCCATGCTACGCTCCGCGCCTCGATCCCCAGGAGGATGTGATGGCCCTGGTCGATTCCCTGCTTCCCGAGTTCGATCACGAGATGGCGACCACGCACAAGTGTCTCGAGCGGCTGCCCGACGACAAGTGGACGTTCAAGCCCCACGAGAAGTCGATGGATCTCGGCGCCCTCGCCAGCCACCTGGCCGCGATCCTGCTTTGGGTTCCCCCCACTGCCAAAGAGGACGAGTTCGACATGAACCCCGCGGGCGGTGCGCCGTTCAAGTCCCCACACGCCACGCCAACCGGGCCGGCGCCATCGCGGCCTTCGACGAGAACCTCGGGAAGGCGCGCGCGGCCCTGGCCGGCGTGAGCGACGAGGCGATGATGTCGGCCTGGTCGCTGAAGAACGGCGGCGCAGTCGTCTTCACGTTGCCTCGAATCGCCGTCTCGCGCTCGTTCAAGTTCAGCCACAACGTCCATCACCGCGCCCAGCTCGGCGTGTACTTGCGGATGAACGACGTGCCGGTGCCCGCGATCTACGGGCCCTCTGCGGACGAATCGTAGCCGAGCTTCCGACGCAGACGCGCCTCGGCCACCCGCTATTCGACGCACTCTCGGCGCGGCGGCCGGGTGGCATTTTCCGCCTCCTGTTGGATGTTGACACCGTCGATTGAGCCTTCCACGCTTGAGCAAACCCGTTCCCCAGAAAGGGGACCGTCGCTCGAAACAAGAGGTCCAAGAATGAGAATCCTATCGATCTCGGTCGTCGCGCTGTCGTTCGTCATCGTTCCGCCCGCGGCGTTCGCGGAAGACCCCGACTTCTCGCAACACTACCTTTTGCTTGCCACGAAGAAGACGAGCACGATGGAGAAGGAGTTCACTCAGGCCGCGGCTGCCGGCTACGGGGTCGCATGGGGCTCGCCGACGAGCGGAAGTGAGGTGATGCTCATCATGGAGAAGTCGGACGAGGCCGACCAATACGATTACAAGCTCCTCGCGACCACCAGAACGGGCACTATGACCGAAGAGATGAACGAAGCCGCAGCCCAGGGCTTCCGCGTCTTGCCCAGCACGCTCATGGGCAAGAAGGGGTTCATGGGCAACGTGGAGATTCTCGTCGTCATGGAGAAAGGCCCCGAGGCCGAGGCGCTCGCTCCCGTCGAGTATCTGCTACTCGCGACCAGCCGCACCAAGACGCTGCAAGAAGAGATGAGCCAAACGCACGCGGGCGGCTTTCGGATGCTGGCAGTCGCCAGCCGCGACGAGCACCTGGCGATCATGGAACGCGGCGCCGGACAATAGGGGCCGCGCGGTCGAGCTGACTACTTGACTATGAACGGCTCCTCGACAACGCTCGGCTTCACGCCCTGCTTCGACTTCGCGACCATCGTAGCCACTTCCTCCATCAGCTTCGCGTTTTCGATGACGACGCCGTCCTTGATCGTGTGGACGATGCCGCGCGTGCGGATCATCTCGCCGGCTGCGTCGAGGCGGAGTGCGCCGAACGAATAGAGGAAGCGCATGTTGTAGGCGGGATTCCCGTCGACGATGACCAGGTCGGCGAGATAGCCGGGCCGCACCAGACCGATTCCGTCCTGGCGCAGCGTCCTGGCGCTGTTGAGCGTCGCCGCCTGGATGACCTCGAGGTTGTGCAGGCCCGACTCACGCAGCAGCTGAAGCTCGCGAACATTCGAGAAACCCGGCGTCGCCCAGATGTAGTTGTCGTCGGTCCCGTAGGCCACGCGACCGCCGCGCTTGTTGAATTCGTAGATCAGGTCGCCCCACAGGTCGAAGGCGTAGGTCCAGTAGAACTCGTCGTCCGAAGTCCAGTCGTAGTGATAGGAGCCGTGGAAGGCGGGGTTCGGGAGGTTCCACTCGATCAGCGACTGGTGCGTGTACTTCCCGTGCCACGGCAGGTGCTGGGCACGGATGATGTCCCGGTTCGCCTCGTAAACGACCCGCGTCGGCAGCATCGTAACGCCGCAGTCGACGAGCCGCTGGGCGACATCCTCGAGCAGCCGCGCCTTGGCAGTCAACCCCGCCTCGAGCCACACCTTGCCCGCGTGCCGGAAGCGGGCGTTCTCGTCGTTGAAGCTGGAGTCCCGCGCGAAGTCCTGCACCCGCCGGTCGAGCGCCGACTCGGCGTAGGCGTAGTGGTGCTCGATCATCGTCGCCCCGGCGCAGGCGGCGTCGACGGCGTTGACGACGGCATTCGTCGACGGCGGCAGATGGATCGTCGTGATGCCGCCGGCGTTCCACACGGCCTTCGCGACGGCGCCGAACAGCTCCCCGTCCCACGTCACGCTGCCGAGGCTGACGACGTGCGCCCCCGCGTCCACCATCTCGAGCGCGATCTCGGCCGCCTTGGCGGGATCCTCTTTCTCTTCCCGGGATCGCTCCGTCTTCGCGGCCCAGCCGAAGATCGGGTACATGCGGGGCGCGAGGATCTCGTTCTTGTCGGCGCGGTCCGCCTCGGCAAGGGCTTCGTCGATGCCACGATCGGCAGCGGGGACAAGCGTGGTCACACCGTGCGCCAGCTTGAGGTAGTAGACGTATTCGAGCTCCATGGGCTCCTTGCGCAGGTGCATGTGGAGATCGATCATGCCGGGCATGACGAACATCCCCTCGGCCTCGATCACGCGGTCGCCGGTCGCGCGCTCCGTGTCACCCCGACGCTCGGCCGTCACGGGATCGAACGGCGTCATGCTGGCTATCGTGGCGCCTTCTATGACGATGTCGTAGGGACCGACCGGGGGCCCCCCGTGGCCGGGGATCACCATCGCGCCTCGGATGACCAGGCTGTCGTATGGGCCGGCGGCGAGTCCCCCGAAGTCCGCTCCGACGAGCAGCGGCGGAGCAGCCAATGCGAGGGTCGTGACGACGGCGCTGATGCGTTGCGAGTGACGGATCCTGATCATGGACGCCTCCAGAGAGCGAAGGGTGGACGGCGACGAGGCTACAGCATCCGGTGCCGGCTGGCCTGCTGACCCGGCTCCGTCGACAGCCGCCCCTACGGGTCCGAAGAGACGGCGCGGAGGATGTCGGCGAAGACGCCTGCCGCGGTCACTTCTCTCCCGGCACCGGGCCCGCGGACCGTGAGGGGCATCTCGGAGTAGCGCTCGGTGTAGAAGGCGATCACGTTCTCGGTCCCGCGCGCCGAGGCGCAAGCGTGCTCCGCGTCGATCGCCTCCAGTCTGACCCGCCCCCGACCGTCGTCCAGGCTGGCGACGTAGCACAAGCGGCGCCCGTGAGCCTCGGCCTCGGCCTGGCGCGCGGCGAAGTCGTCGTCGAGGCTAGCCAGCTTCTTCCAGAGCGCATCGAGCTCGAGGCCGCGCCACTCGTCGACGCCGACGAGCGGCTCCACTTCGAGCCCCTCGCGCTCGAGCTCCAGGCCGCCCTCCCGAGCCAGGATGATCAGCTTCCGCGCCACGTCCTCGCCGCTCAGGTCGTCGAGAGGTTGCGGCTCGGTGTAGCCGAGCGAGTGCGCATGGCGCACCACTTCGCTGAAACGCTGCCCCTTCGAGACCTCGTCCATGAGGAAGCCGAGTGTGCCCGACAGCAGTCCCGTGAGGCGGCGCAATCGGTCACCCGTGGCGACGAGCTCATGGAGCGTACGCAGGACCGGCAGCCCCGCACCCACGGTCGTCTCGTAGAAGAAGCGCCGCCAGCCCGTCTCTCGGAGCGGCCGGTAGCCGTCGAAGCGAGCGGCCAGACGGCGTTTGTTCGCCGTCACCACCCGGACCCCCTTCTCGAGGAGCGTGTCGTAGAGAGCGGGGATATCGTCGCTCGCGGTCGCATCCACGAAGACGCGGAGCGGTCGTTTGATTCCGATAGCGAACGAAGCCAGTCCCGCCGGATCGGCCGCCACGCCGTCGGTCGCCAGACGGGCCGCGGCATCGCGCGGATCGAGCCCTGCCGGATCGAGCAGCATTCGGCGGCTGCTGGCGACACCGGAGAGCTGGAGCGTAAGGCCCCGGTCTCGTTTGAGCTCGTCGCGGTGTTGGTCGAGCTGAGACAGCAGCGCCGCACCGACGCCGCCGACACCCGCCAGGACGACCTCGACGACCGCCTGCTCCGGCTCGAACAGGGCCGCGTGGATCGCATTGAGAGCCGGCGCTTCATCGGATAGCCCCACTACGAGCGACACGTTCAGCTCGGAGGACCCCTGGGCGATCGCCCGCACGTTGATGCCGTGTCCACCGAGAACGCCGAACAGCCGGCCCGCGATGCCCGGCCGCTCGCGCATGGCGGCGCCCACGACCGCGATCACCGTCTGGTCCTTCTCGACGATCAGCTCTTCGACCAGACCGGCCTGGCGCTCGAGCGCGAACTCTTCGGCGATGCTGCGTGACGAGGCCTCGATCATCTGCGGCAGGATCGCGATGCAGAGCGAGTGCTCGCTCGACGCCTGGCTGATCAGGATGACGTTGACGCCCTCGCGGGCGAGGGCGCCGAACAGACGCTGCGCGACGCCCGGGACGCCCACCATGCCGTCCCCCTCCAGACGCAGCAGGGCAATCGGAGAGATCGAAGAAATGCCGCACACCGGCCGCGACTCCGATCGCGCGCTGGGCTCGGCGGTAATCAGCGTGCCGGGAGTGTCCGGCCGGAATGTGTTGCGGACGACCAGGGGAATCGAGAGCGCCCGGGTCGGATGGACGGAGGGAGGGTGGATCACCTTGGCGCCGAAGTGCGACAGCTCCATCAGCTCGTCGTAGCTGAGGTGAGGCAGAGCCACCGCCTGTGGGACGAGGCGCGGATCGGCGCTCATCACGCCGTCCACATCGCTCCAGATCTCGACCGCATCCGCTCCGACAGCCGCTCCGACGAGGCACGCCGTGTAGTCCGAGCCACCCCGGCCGAGTGTCGTGGTCGCGTGGTCTCGGCTCTCGGCGATGAATCCGGTCACGACCTGGAGCGGACGACTCGCGTCGAAATGCCGCCGGATCCGGTCGTAGCTCTCTTCCAGCTCGACGCGCGCGTGGCCAAAACGGGAGTCCGTCAAGATCAGCTGGCGCGCATCGCAGGCCTCGGCTTCGACGCCGTCGGCACGCAGCGCCGCCGCAAGGAGCTCGACGGAGAGAAGCTCTCCACAGCCCGCCACGCCGTCGAGGGCGCGCGGGCTCGTCTCGTGCAGCAGCTGGATGCCGTGGAGCAGGTCGCGCAACTCGGCAAGGACCGCCTCGACCCGTGCGGCGACGGCGTCGTGTTCGGACGCCGAGGCGAGGGCGGTCACGGCCTCGGTGTGGCGGCGAGCGAGCGCCTCGCACTCTGGCCCCCATTTGCCGCCCGCGCGTGCCGCTGCAGCGGCCTCCAGCAGGGCGTCGGTCACGCCGCCCAGGGCCGAGACGACGACGGCCACGTCGCCCGCTCGTCGGGCCCCGGCAACGATCGCAGCGACGCCGCGAATCCGCTCTGGTGTCGCGAGGGAAGAGCCGCCGAACTTGAGGATCCTCAATGGGCGCTTCCATCAGGGCACTGGCGGTGAGCTTGGGACATCGCAGCAGGATTCAGTTTGAAAAGGTGGAGTGGCGGGTTTCCTTGAGTTCCGGGGGCGGGTGTGCCCATCATGGAGTATGTCTGCCCGAGCATGCAAGACGTGCTCACCCGACCAGAACCGACTGGCGTACGGGGTTATGGCACGGAGCCTCGCTCTCCTCCTGCTAATGTCACTGGCGCCTGGGATCTCCGCCGAAGAACGGGCGCCGGCGCTCGATCTCATCGATTTCGCCATCAAGGATCAGTTCGGTCGAGTGCACCGCCACAGCGACTACTCTCAGAGAGTTCTCGTCGTGATAGGAAGCGACGCCGAAGGAAGTAAGTTCAACGGGGCCTGGAACTCTTCGATAGACGACTCCCTCGAGGACCACCCAGGCTACGCGAGCGTCGCCTACCTCCCGGTTGCTGACACGCGGGGCGTGCCGTTCTTCATCAAGCCATTCGTGAGGCGCAAGTTCCCCAAGGACAAGAAGCAGTGGGTCCTTCTGGACTGGAACGGTCGATTCGCGAAGACCTACGGCTATGAGGTCGGCTCGTGCAACATCCTCGTATTCGACATGGAGCGCCGTCTTGCACATCGATCCCACGGAACGCAGTTGGACCCGATCAAGGTCGAAGCGATCGCGCGGGCCATTCGCAGGATCCTCGCCCAGCCCAACCATCCGCTTTCAGACTGACCCACCTCGGATGTCGCGACCAGTGTAGGCGCGGTCGCTATACTCGCTGCTCCGACGCTCGCAGCTTCTTTTTCGAGGAGAGCCTCATGCCCAGCGGAAAGCTCGCAATACTCGGCGCCGGCAACATCGGCCTGGCCATCGCGAGGGGTCTCGCGCGGGCCGAGCGCTACCTCCCCGCCGACGTCATACTGACGCGCCGCGATCCCTCGCACTTCGACGCGGTCGCGGCCGAGAGCTTCTGCATCGAGGCCTCGAACTCACGAGCCGTCGAGGCGGCGGACCTGGTCCTCGTGGCCGTCCTGCCCCAGCAACTCGACGGTCTGCTCGGGGAGATCGCGCCGGCCCTCGAGCCCGATCGCCACGCGCTGATCTCGGTGGTCTCGGGGGCCTCCATCGCAGACATCGAGGGGCGGCTGGACAAACCGGTTCCCGTGGTGAGGGCGATGCCGAACGTCGCCATCGCCGTGGGTCGCTCGATGACCTGCCTCGCCGCGCGGAAGCGCGGCCCGGATCTCGACGCCGCGCACGCGATCTTCGATGCGGTCGGCACCACCCTCGCCATCGAGGAGGAGCAGATGGTCCCGGCCACCGCACTCTGCGCCTGTGGTGTGGCGTTCTTCCTGCGCGCCGTCCGTGCGGCTTCGCAGGGCGGCATCGAGATCGGCTTCCACCCGCGCGAGGCGCTCGAGATGGCAGCGCAGACGGCGCTCGGAGCGGCAGCCCTGATGCTCGAAATGGGGCGCCACCCCGAGCACGAGATCGACACGGTCACGACACCTCGCGGCTGCACGATCTCGGGTCTCAACGAGCTCGAGCATCGCGGCTTCAGCTCGGCGCTGATCAAGGGGATCCTGACTTCGGCAGAGAAGGCGGATCAACTCTACAACCGGGACCACTGAGCCGGGAGGCGATCAACGAAATCGCCCGCCCCTCAACCTTTCGGCGGCGGCAATCGTCCCACCACTCATAGGCGGGAGGCCCCAGGGATGAGTGCGCTCACGGACGCCAGGTTCGGACTTCGGATGCTGGGAAAGCGCTCGGGCTTCTCGCTGCTCGCGATTCTCACGATCGCGCTGGGGATCGGGTCGAGCGTCTCGATCTTCAGCGTTGTCAACGGGATACTCCTGACCCCCCTGCCCCTGCAGGAGCCCGAGAGGCTCGTCCTCCCAGACGTCATCAGCACGAAGGGCTTCGAGATCTCGCTGTCGATCCCCAACTTCAAGGACTGGCGCGACCGGAATCGGAGCTTCGCCTCGTTCGGGGCCAACGCTAGCCGGAGTCGGACCCTCACCGGCGGCGACCGTCCCGAGGTCGTCCGGGTGCGGCTGATACTGGGCGACTACTTCGAGACCCTGGGCGTTCAGCCGGCTCGGGGACGGTGGATCGGCGCGGACGACACGTTCGCTGGAGCCGAGCCCAACGCGGTCGTGACGCACGGGTTCTGGCAGAGGCGACTCGGCGGCCGGCCCGACGCCCTGGGCGAAACGGTCACCCTCGACGGCGAGGTCTTCACCGTCATCGGCGTCATGCCGCCCGGCTTCGAGTTCCCCACAGCGGACACAGAGGTCTTCCTCCCCATGGGCTACTTCTCCGAGCGCATGTGCTGGGAGGTCCGGGGGTGCTCGCAAGGCACGTGGGCGATCGGGCGCCTGAAGGATGGCGTTTCGATGGCGACGGCCCAGGCGGACCTCGACCGCATCATGGAGGAGATCGAGAAGGACGAGGGCAAAGAGCAGTCTCGCGCGCGGTTGCAGGGACTGCACGAGGCGTTCGTGGAGGACATCGAGGCTCAGATCTGGGTGTTGATGGGCGCCGTGGCCTTCGTCCTGCTCGTGGCCTGCGCCAACGTGGCCAGCCTGCTGCTCGCCCGGGGTGAAGCACGAGGTCGGGAGATCGCGATCCGGATCGCCCTCGGCGCGGGACGCGGGCGTGTCGTGCGTCAGTTCCTGACGGAGAGCATGCTGCTGGCTGTTGCCGGGGGCGTGCTGGGCATCGCGCTCGCTTACGGCGGAATAGCTGGACTCGTCGACCTGGTCCGGGAGGAGCTGCCATCGAACATGGTCGGCCAGGTCGGACTGAACGCCCCGGTCCTGGCCTTTTCAGTCGCCGCCACTGTGCTCTCCGGTCTTCTTTTCGGCGTGGCTCCTGCGCTGCGGGGGACTCGACTCGACCTCTCGTCGGAGCTGAGCGAGGGAAGTCGCGGGTCTGTGAGCCGCGCGCGTCAGCGACTGCGCGCGGGGCTCGTCATCACGGAGGTCGCGCTCTCCGTCGTGCTGCTCATCGGCACCGGACTGATGCTCCAGAGTCTGGGCAACCTCGCCGAGGTCGACAAGGGCTTCGAGCCGGAAGGTGTATTCACCGCGGAGGTGTCGCTCCCCTCCGCTCGCTACGGCGAGAAGGAAAAGGCCTGGCCGTTCTTCGAGCGGCTGTTGGGGCGGGTCGAGGCACTCCCTGGAGTTCGGGCCGCATCGATCTCCAACATCGTCCCGCTCCGCGGAAGCAGCTGGGAGATGGGTATCTATCCCGAAGGAGTCGAGATCATCCCCGAGAACGCCAGCTCCGTGCTGTACACGTTCGCGTCGACTGGGCACTTCGATGCGCTGCGCATCCCGCTGCTCCGTGGACGCAAATTCACTGAACACGACCACGAGGGGGGCCTGCGCGTCGCCATCATCGACGAGACGATGGCCGAAAAGTTCTGGCCCGACGAGGACCCGATCGGAAAACGCGTCAGCTTCGAAAGGGAGACCTTCGACGAAGACGCGTCGCGCGTCTGGCGTGAGGTCGTGGGCGTCACCCGCAACGTGCGTCATTACGAGCTGGAGAACCCCTCGCGCATACAGATCTACGTGCCGATGAAGCAGAGCCACCTCGGCTGGTCGACGTCGATGGTCGTCGTGCTTCGCACCGACGGCGATCCTCTCGCCCTCACCGAGCCCGTCCGGCAGGCCGTCGAGCAGATGGACACCGAGGTGCCCATCGATGAGGTCGAAACGATGGAGGGCTACGTGCGCGGCGCGATGGGACGGACCCGAGCCGTCGGCGTGCTGCTCTCCAGCTTCAGCGGGCTCGCTTTGTCGCTGGCGGCGATCGGATTGTTCGGCGTGATGTCCTACTTCGTCGTACAGCGCTTCCGCGAAATCGGCATTCGGATGGCGCTCGGCGCGCCCGGCGGGGACGTTGTGAGGCGGGTCGTCAAGCAGGGTATCGGCATCACGGCCGCTGGCATCGTCATCGGTGGTCTGGCGGCCTACGGTCTCGGGCGGCTGATGTCCAACCTGCTCTTCGGCGTCAGTCCCGGGGAGCCGATGACCTACGCGTGGGTCGGGGCATCGCTGCTCGCGGTCTCCTGTGTGGCGGCCGCCATGCCCGCCTATCGGGCCACGCGAGTCGATCCCGCCATCGTCCTCCGCGAGGAATGACGCCGCCCAGAACGCAGTCCGGCGGCGTCATCCTGAGGAAGCTCAGCGAATGAGTGCGACGAAGGATCCGCCAGCCCCGCCGTTGGACACAGCGGACGATCGGGTGAAGAGGAGCAGACGGATTCTTCGCTCCAAGCGGAGACGAGCGGTCACTCAGAATGACGTTTGCGATTGGCTCCTCTCGTCAGTAGCCAGAACACGCACAGGAGTATCGCGGCCGCCAGCGCGTAGATCCAGCTGTCGAGCTGCTCCAGGGGAAAACCCGCGCGGCCCATCATCAGCACGAAGCCGTTGTTGAGGGCATGCCAGAGCATCGCGGGAAAGACCGAGCCTGTGATCAGCGTGATCGCGGCGAGGATGACGCCCAGGTAGCCGGTCGGCAGGATTCGGAACAGCGCGAAGTGGAACAGGCCGAAAACGAGCCCGTTCACGATAGCGAGTCGCAGCGGCGAGAGTCGCCCGCGCAGACCGTAGAGCAGCCCCGCGGAAGAAGAGCTCCTCGCAGACGGCTGGAAGCAGCGCCAGCATGAAGAGCATCTGCCCGATCGGCAACTCTTCCGGCGCGAAAGCCTGCCCGAAGCTCTCGAGCATCTTCTCCGGGACGGGAATGAAGACGCTCACGAGCCGAAAGACTCCGACGCCCGTGATCGCCGCGGCGGGGCGCCGAGAAGCACCGCCAACCAGACGAACGGACGCACGGGCCGCAGCGAGAGCGCCTCTCGAGGATCCAGACGATAGATGCGGATCATCAGCAGGGAGCCACCCAGGAACAGACCCACGAGGTTGAACAGCAGCTCGGACGTGATCCGGGTCATCGGTGGCAGATTGCCCGGAAGGTTCATCGCAAAGATCAAGAGCAGGGCCCACATCGACGCGAACCATCGCGGCATGCGGCTCCGGTAGAGCGCCGCCCCTCCCGTGAGCGCCGCGTCGTCGCCTCCGGACGCCGTCACGAGCCGCTCCGACGAGAGGAGCCGAGTCGAGAGGCGCACCACGTAGGCCGCGGCCAGAAGCGTCGAGATCCAGGCGAGCGCCAGCATCGGCCAGTCGAAGCTCCCGATCAGGACTTCCTTGACGGCCACCGCGATACCCGCGATCGGCACGATCGCGATTGCCGAACGGAGCGGCACTCCCGGCAGGAACGCCGCCAGGCTCGGGACCAGGCTCAGCAATACGACGGGGGCGAAGTAGAGCTGGGCTTCCTTGTAGGTCTTCGCATAGCCCGACGTCAGGAGCAGGATGCCCGCGATGCAGGCCGCCACGGGTAGGTACAGCAACAGCAGGAGAACGGCGAGCGGCGGGGCCACGGCAGCGGCGAGGTTCTCGGAAGCTGGTATCAGCTCGAGGCCGACGTAGAAGAAGAGATTGGCCGCCTGGATCGCGGTGATGCTCAGCGCGACCGTGAAGATCATGAGGTGCTTGGCAGCGATCACCTCGAAGCGCGTCACGGCGCTCGTCAGCAGGGTCTCCAGGGTGCCGCGCTCCTTCTCGCCCGCGAGCGTGTCGCTGGCGACGACCGCACCTCCAGAGAGAAGGAAGAGCAGCAGGAACAAGGTCATCGATCGGCCGAGTAGGAGTCCGGCGGACTCCCCCTCTTTCGCCAGGTTCACGTCGTCGGTGGCGAACACTGCCGCGACATCGACGGGAAAGCCTTGCTGGCGGAGCAACCGTTCGCGCCTGCCGGCGCGCGCTTCGCGCAGCGACTCCCGGATCCGGCGAAGCGCCAGGGATGAGCCGTCCCGATCGCCGCGGAAGCGTACCCTGAGCGTGGGCACGTCGTGTGCCGAGTCGCCGGGTTCTGTCGCCTCCACGATCGCGTCGAGCTCGCGCTGGTCGAGCGCAGCCTCCGGATCGGCCACTTCGACTACCGAGAGCAGCGAACCGGCGTCTTCCCCGCGAGACTCGTCCGCCCCGAGGCTCCCCTCTTCAAGGAGCGTGCGCGCGAGCACGGCACGCTCCCTGGTCACCGCGATCCGAGAGGCGGCGAGATCGAGTTGCTGCTCCCGGCGCTCCTGAGCCAGGTTTGAACCCAGGAGCATCACCGGCATCACGACGAGTGGGAGGACGATCGCCATGATCACGCTGCGCCGGTCGCGCAGGAGCATCCGCATCTCGTTTCGGTAGAGCGTTCCGACGACTCCAGCGCGAAACGGCCGGCGCTTGGCGATCTGGGGCTGGTGGGCCACTAGAATCAAAGAGACTAATGCAACGTGCCACCTGCGTCGCTGCAGCACGGCGGTCGTGTCGGCGCGTCATCGTGACGCACAGGCAGTCGAAGGTGCCGCGCGCCCGGAACCCTCTCGCGATGATGCGGAAGATCTGCCTCTCCCTGCCGGACACGAAGGAGACGTTGACCTGGGGCGAACCCCACTTCCGGGTCGGCGACAAGATCTTCGCCGGCGCCGAGCTGGCGAGCTTTGCCAGAGACTTCCTCGGAGCGATGAGCCGATAGCTCTCCAGGACGAGGGGTCGCACCTCTTCCCAGTCGTCGATGTCGGCCACGTCGAGGGAGACCCAGCCGTAGCGACCGACGTAACGCGCGCGCCTGAAGCGCGGGTCTTGCGTGACCGTGTCGGCGTGCTCCATCTCCAGCTTGAATCCGATCGCCGTCCCACCGTCGTCTGCGCCGATGCCGGCAGGTCGTCGCGGCGGAACGAAGGCCGCGACCAGGAAAAAGTAGCAACGTGCTCCGCGAGCGGCGTCCAGTACGGGGTTGGCACGGTTGCTGCACCCGGCCTGTGACATGTCCTCGCTGAAGTCCTCCGATCGGTTCGACCGAAACGACGTCCTTGGCGGCCTGGCTGCGGCGGCGGTGGTGTTGCCGCAGTCGATGGCCTTCGGCGTTGCGCTCGGGAGCGTCTCGGGCGCCGGCGTGGCCGGAGGGGCCTTCGCCGGCCTGATCGGCGCCACCGCGCTGTGCCTGGCCTCCGGCCTGGCGGGCGGAACGAGGGGGCTCGTCAGCGCGCCGACCGGACCCACCTTCGTCCTGCTCGCTGGCTCGGTGGCCCAGTTGGCTGCGACCGGACTCGCCGGTTCCGAGCTGCTCGCGAGCCTCGCCATCGTCGTCGGGCTGTCAGGTCTGGCACAGATCGGCATCGGCCTCACGGGCGGCGGGAAACTCATCAAGTTCATCCCCTACGCGGTCGTCGCCGGTTTCATGACGGGATCGGCGATCCTCATGTTCCTCTCCCAGCTGAAGCCGCTGTCACCGGGCGAGGCGGAGCCGAGTTGGGGTGCCTGGCGCGCGCTGCCGCTGGGGACCGCGATCGTGACCCTCGCTGCTATGCAATGGATGCCCCGTCTACTCCCCGCGGTTCCGGGCACCATCGCCGGGCTCGTCGCCGGAACGGCATTCTTCCAGATGGCGGCGGTCCTCAGCCCCTACGGCATCGACGCGAGTTGGAGCGTTGGCACGCTGCCGACGCTCGACGCCCTCACGTTGCAGCCGCAGGGCGTCACCCTCACAGCACTGCCCTGGACGCTGATTCTCCTGGCCTCGGCAGCGCTCGCAGTCCTCGCATCGCTCGACACTCTCCTGACGTCCGTGATCGCCGACGTCGGCACCGCAGCACGCCACGACGCCCGCAAGGAGCTGATGGGTCAGGGCGTGGGCCACATCCTCTCGGGAATCGCCGGCGGCATGGCGGGCGCCGGCACGACCGCCGCCACTCTCATCTCGGTGAAGACCGGGGCGCGACGTTTTCCCGGGGTGGGCGCCGCAGTCGGCTTCCTCTCGCTGCTCGCCTTCGGCGGACCGGTCGGCAAGCTGTTGCCGATCAGCGTGCTCTCCGGAGTCGTGCTCCATGCCGCCTACGGGATGCTCGAGCGCGACGTCGTCGCCTGGGTGAAGCGCAAGCGAACACGCCCCGATGCCGTGATAGCGCTGCTGGTCACGGTCGTCACCGTAGCGTACGACCTGATGGCCGCGGTGGGCGTCGGCGTCTTCATATCGATTCTGCTCTTCGTACGCGAGCAGATCCGGGCCCCGTGGTTCATCGTCGATCGACCGTACTCGACCGGCGCTCGACTCGCCGTCGCTCGGATGACCAGCGTGCGCTGCTCGAGTCGCAGGGCGAGCGGATCGTGCTCTACGAGCTTCGGGGAAATCTGTTCTTCGCCAAGGCGGAGCAGCTCTTCTCCGAGCTGACCGACGACCTGGACCGGTCGGCCTGGGTGATCCTGCACCTGCGCCGGGTCCAGCAGGTCGATCTGACCGCCATCCGACTGCTCGGCCAGATGGCCGATCGGCTCGACGACAACGGCGGGGAGCTGATCTTCTGCGAGGTTCACCGGGGCGCGGGCCTGGGGCGCAAGGTCAAGAAGACGTTGCGCAAGGTGAGCGCCAGCCGAAGCAGCGTCGCGGTCAAGACGTTCAACGGGTCCGACGAGGCGCTCGAGTACGCCGAGAACGCACTACTGGCCGAGCTGGGCGTCCAGTCGGAAGACGAGGCGGGCGTCGAGCTCGTCGACTCCGACCTGTGCCGCGGCATGGATGCGAACCAGCTCGCGATTCTGTCGCGGGCGACGCAGGTGAAACGCGCCAAACCCGACGAGGCCCTGTTCCGTGTCGGAGAACAGGGCGACGCGCTCTTCGTGGTCTGCACCGGAGAGATCGACATCCGTCTGCCGACCACGGCCCACCACTACAAGCGGCTGGCCAAGTACGGGCCCGGGACGATCTTCGGAGAGGTTGCGTTTCTCGAGACGAGCACTCGCACCGCCGACGCAGTGGCGGTCACCAGGACAGAGCTGATGATGCTGCCGCGCGAAGCCTTCCAGGCGCTGGTGCAGGGCGAACCGAGCGTCGCCCACGCGCTTCTGGCCAACCTCGCCCGGATTCAGGCCGAGCGTCTGCGCTGGTCCGCCCGGGAGCTGCGACGGCTCGCCGAATGGTGAGTCCGTAGCCCACCGGCGGTCGGGCGACGGCTGAGGTCCTGCGCCTCGGGCGCCGTCAGCTGGCGGGCGTGCTTCCCGAGCTTGCGGCCCCGACGTCGACGCTCGGGCCCGCCGCCTCCACGTAGTGCACGAAGATGTCTTCCAGGTAGTGCTTTCCGGTCGCGAGGCGCAGCGCATCGAGCGTGTCGCAGGCGTGGATGCGTCCGGCGTGGATGATGGCGATCCGATCGCAGAGACGTTCGGCTTCGCTCATGACGTGGGTCGAGAAGATGATCGTCTTGCCCTGATCCCGTAGATCGCCGATCACCCGCTGCATCTCGATGGCGTTCAGAACATCCAGACCCACGGTCGGCTCGTCGAAGATGAGCACGGGCGGGTCGTGCGCGATCGTGCGGGCGATCGAGACCTTCTGCTTCATGCCGCTCGACAGCCGGTCGATCCGTCCGTGCTCGAAATCGCCGATACCGAAACGTTCGATGAGAGCGTCGACGCGCGCCTCGACGCGATCGCCCGCGACGCCGTTGATCCGTGCGAAGAAGTCCAGAGTCTCGCGGGCGGTGAGGCGCGGGTAGAGCGCTGTCGAAGCCGAGTAGAACCCGAGGCTGCGGCGCACGGCTTCCGGGTCCTCCCGGATGTCGTGCCCCATGAGCGTCACGCTGCCTTCCGTGGGTCCGAGGATCGTCGCGAGCATCCGAAGCGTGGTGGTCTTGCCCGCTCCGTTGGCCCCACCAGCAGCCCGAATATCTCTCCGGGGGCGCACTCGAAGCTGATGCCGGATACTGCGCGAACTTCTCCGCGAGCTTCGTCGTTGAAGACCTTCACGAGGTCCCGAACGACGACGGTGGGGTCGCTCAACGCCCGTCTCCTTCTCCTGCGGCGGCGGCGGCTCGCCGGCCCGAGAAGCGCTCGCGCAGCAACTGGCGAAGTCCGCCCCCGTAGCTTCCCGTGACCACGTCTTCGAACCCGAGCAGGCGATGAGCGAACCAGAGACAGAGCGCGATGAAGACCCCGCCCACGAGGAACGTGAGTGCGATCTCGATCGGCGGGTACGAGCCCGAGATGGCTTCTCGCAGCATCAGCGTGACGTTGACCACGGGCACGAGCGATAGAGGGACCGTGAGACGAAGACCAGGCACCTGAAGGAAGAAGACCGGCAACAGCACCAGCATGTAGAAGGGCGTGATCATCGACTGCCCTTCTTTGAAGGTTCGCGCAAAGCTGGCGAGGATCATCATCCCCGCCGCCACGAACAGGGCGAGCAGCGCAGCCCCTGCGAGTGCGAGGGGGATCGCCGCCAGCGGAACGCTGAAGTCGATCGCGGCGCGCTCGGCGTCGAGAGCGGGGGCCAGCAGGGCACGGCTCGAGAGCATCATCGCGAACAGGTTCAGCGTGCCCGCCAGCACACCGAAGCTGGCGACGTAGAGGTACTTCCCGACGACGATCGACGCTCGCGAGGCCGAGACGGTCATCAGCGTCTCCCACGTGCCGCGCTCGCGCTCGCCCGCAGTCGCGTCGACCGCCGGATAGAAGCAACCCACAGCCATCATGACGACGAACAGCATCGGAAGCAGCAGCCCCAGCACGAAGCGCCCCATCTGCTTCGAGCTCGCGTCGTTCTGCACGACGAGATCGAACACGGCCCACTCGGCCGGATCGACCTCGCGCGCGGTTGCCTCGCGCGCGAGATGGTCGAAACGCAGATCGTCCACGACGGTCTCCACGCGACGTAGCGCCGTCTCGCTTCGTTCCCGGGAGGCGTTCCACAGAAGCTCCATGCGCCAGTTGGAGGCGAGACTCGCGCCGTCGGCATTCGGGGCGAGAGCCGTCATCGCCAGGTCGAGCTCTCCTTTCCGGACGAGAGAAGGCGCGTCGTTCGCCGCGGCATCGACGAGGTCAATGCTTTCGTGGGCCTGGAGCCGACCCTCCAACTCGCGGGCGGAATCGGGCAGATCGAGCAGCGCCACGCGTGAGGGGGTTCGGTCCTCTTGGCCGCGCACGAAGGTCAAGCCGCTGATGACGATCCAAAGCAGAAACGGGTACAGGACGACCGGGAGCAGCACGCTGTTCACGAGTATGTGCCCCTCGCGCAGCGCCGAGCGCACCTCCATCGCCCAGATCGTCCGCACCTCCGCCCAGCGCCAGCTTTGCACCGACGCCATTTGATCGGCGCACCGCGGCTTCGTCAACGCGCTTGGACGTGACGGCGACCGTCCGATTGCCGGCGGCGCGGCTGGGAGGGCTGGCCACCGCTAGGGATTCTTGGGAAGACCTGCTCCGACGCGCACCCGAAATCCCCGGTCACGGCAGCCAACATCCAACATGCGGAGAAACGTCCAGTTTTGGACGTCACTACGATCCGGATCGAAATCCGTGGAACCTGGCGATCCCCTAAATCGTTCCTATTCACGAGACTAACGGGAATCCCGCCCGTGACGAATTTTATCCCCCGGAAGGAATTGATGATCAAGCGAATGAAGGAAAACTCTCGCAGCCTCGCCATTCTGGGCGGCGTCCTGGCCCTGGCGGCGGGCGTTGCGCTGTGGGTGGGCGGAGGCTTGTTCAGCAGTGTCCCGGACGCCCTGGCTGCATCCGCAGGAGAGGAAAAGGCCGGGAAAGACCCCGACGAGAAGAAGAAAGAGCCTGCCAATGTCGCAGTAGAGTCCGTCGCCGAGGGCTCGATCTCGGCGTACATCGCCGCGACGGCGAATCTGGTGGCCGAGGCCGACGTCCAGATCGTCGCCGAGACCGAGGGCAAGGCGACCCGCCTCCACGTCGAGGAAGGAGACCAGGTCAAGAAGGGCCAGAAGCTCCTGCAGGTGGATCCCGCCGACCTTCAGCTCGAGGTCGAGAAAGCCGAGCTGGCACTCCGCAACGCCACGATCTATCAGGAGCGGGGCGAGAAGATGGCGGGCGACAAGCTCATCAGCACCGAGGAGCTGGACAAGCTCCGCTACGACCGCGACGTCGCCCTCCACGAGCTGGGCCAGGCCAAGCACAAGCTGGCCAAGACGGTGGTTCGCTCACCGTTCGACGGAACCATCACCGTGCGCGAGGTCCGGGAGGGTCGGAACGTCAAGAGCGGCGACCCGCTGTTCTCGGTGGCCGACTTCGATCCGCTCGTCGCCCGAGTGTTCCTGCCTGAGCGAGAAGTGATCGACCTCAGGGAAGGTCAGGCGGCTCAGCTGCGCCTCAAGGCTCGCTCCGACGTTCGCTTCAAAGGCCGGATCCGCCAGATCAGTCCGATCGTCGACACCGCCTCGGGCACCGTGAAGGTCACGGTCGAAGCGGTCGACCCGCCCGCGAGCGTGCGGCCCGGCGCCTTCGTCAGCGTCGGAATCGTCCACCAGACGCGAGCCGCGGCCCTGCTCATCCCCCGCACGGCCGTGGTCCGCGAGCTGCAGGAGACCTTCGTGTTCGTCGCCGAAGACGGGAAGGCCCAGCGCCGCGTCGTCGAGCTGGGACTGCAAGAGGACGACCGGTTCGAAGTGATCGGTGGGTTGGCGGCGGGCGACCAGGTCGTGGTTTCCGGGCAGGGCGCGCTCAAGAACGACGCAGCGATCAAGATCATCGACGCTCAGGCCCCCTAGGAGTCTGCGCGGCAGGAACGAAATCGGGTGAATGAGCGTTTTTGAAGTTATGGGAACGAGTTTCCGTCCGTACAGTCCTGACCGATCGAGTTTGTTTCCGTCGAATCCACGAGACTGGCTTCCGGAGGGTCATCTTTCGTTTTTCATCTCGGATACGGTGGAGGCGATGGATGTGCGTGCTTTCTACGAGCGCTACGAGGGCGATGGACGTCGGAACCGACGATTCGATCCTCGAATGATGCTGAAGGTTCTGATCTACGGCTATGCGACAGGGACGTTTTCGTCTCGTGGGATCGCGAAGAAGCTGGAAGAGGATGTCGCATACCGTTATTTGAGCGGAGGCAATTTCCCGGCACACCGGACGATCAATGATTTCCGTTGTGACCATTTGTCCCAGTTTCGATCTGTATTCGTCCAAGTCGTGCGTCTGGCTCAAGAAGTGGGTTTGGTCAAGCTTGGGACGTTGATTCTGGATGGAACGAAGGTCAAGGCGAATGCCAGCAAGCACAAGGCGATGAGCTACGAGCGTATGAAGAAAACGGAGAAACAGCTCCGTCGAGAGATTCGGGCTATCACCGCTCTTGCGAAACAAGAAGATGCTGCGGAAGACGTCGAGTTTGGTCCTGATTTTCGTGGCGACGAACTGCCAGAAGAGCTGGCGCGCCGAGATTCACGGCTCAAGAAAATCCAAGCAGCGAAGGCACGTCTGGAGGCCCGTCAGAAGGAAGAAGATCAGCAGGCCGGACGTCGGCCAGGGGATGACAAGGAATCGAAGCGAGGGTCAAAGTTCAAAAGGAGATTTGGCGTACCTCCGGACAAGAAGCAGGACAACTTCACCGATCCCGAAAGCCGCATCATGAAGGATTCGAGTGGCTACCAGCAGTGCTTCAATGCCCAAGCCGCCGTCGACGAGAAATCGCAGCTGATCGTTGCGACCGGGTTGACCAACAACGCTGCGGATGTCGGTCAGCTCGAGCCGATGCTGAAAACGGCTCAAGCCAACACCGGTGAGAAGCCCAAGCGTGCCCTGGCCGATGCCGGCTACCGTTCCGAAAAGAACCTATCTTGAGCTTCGCCTTCATGCGGAGCGTCGCTTCGAGCTTCGAATTCGACGTTGGTGGAGAGTCTTTCTTTTCTCTCCCCAGAGCCACGAAACCGTCGATTCCGGTACGTTCCAAGACGAAACGTGGTCGCAAGTGGTACAAGCGGCGCAAACTCGGCGAACCGCCATTCGGATGGATCAAGGCTGTGCTTGGTTTCCAATCCTTCAGCCTTCGAGGGCTTGAGAAAACCAGCGCCGAGTGGAATCTCGTTTGCTTGGCGCTCAACCTCAGGAGACTCAATCAGAAGATGGTCTGGGTATGACCACCACCCGGCCTTGGATCCGCCCGTCCTCCCTCGCGAGCACTCGTCCGCGAGCCCACTACTGCCGTTTAACCCAGGCAAGATGATCTCTCGGGTCACAAGGCACGATGACACACCCGGGCTGAACTACTGCCGCGCAGACTCCTAGTACCGTTCGAACCTGCCCTTGCCCCTGCGATAGGACGCCACGAGCGCCCGTTGCGAAACGGAGCGCCGCGACTTACCCTTGCCGAGCCGAGGCCGGGAGGGTAGCCCCCCGGCCCGCGCCGCCAAACCATTGCACGAGCAGACCTTCTCGGAGACGGTTCCGCCCGGCGACACACGGCTCAGGCGCGTCTGCGACCACTGCGGGTTTGTCGACTACGTGAACCCGCGCGTCGTCGTGGGCGCGGTCTGCTCGTGGGACGAAAAGATATTGCTGTGCCGGCGGGCCATCGAGCCCCGTCGCGGATACTGGACGATGCCGGCCGGCTTCCTCGAGGCGGGCGAGGCCTGCGCCCAGGGAGCGGCACGGGAAACGCGCGAAGAAGCCTGCGCCGAGATCGAGATCGACGGCCTGCTCGCCGTGTACAACGTCCCGCGCCTCAGCCAGGTCCACCTGATCTACCGCGCCGGTCTCATCGATGGCCGTTTCGCTGCGGGAGAAGAGACGCTAGAGGCTCGCCTCTTCGATTGGACGGATATTCCCTGGTCGGACCTCGCCTTTCCCAGCGTCCGTTTTGCACTCGAACGCTACGCCGAGGTCGGCGAGCGCTCGGAGTTTGCCCCGGCCGAGCACTCGGCCGATCCGACCGATCGTCCCGCGACCTGAAAATGGCCCGCGTCTTCCCCGTCGATCTTCACGAGGACACGCCGAGATCGGAGCGGAAAGTCTTCGAGCGTTTCAGGGACCGACTGCCGCGAAGCTGGACCGTGCTCCACTCGCGGCGCTTCCTGCTGCCCGCTGCACCCCGCCAGCGGCCGGTCGAAGGGGAGCTGGACTTCCTCGTGCTCGTTCCGGAACGGGGCCTGCTGGGGCTCGAGGTCAAGGGGGGCGACCTGCGCCGAGACCGCGGCGGTTGGAGCTCGGTCGATCGCTACGGCAAGCGGCATCGGATCAAGGATCCCGGCCGACAGGCCCAACGTGCGGTGCACGCCATCGGCCGCTACCTTCAACAGGTGCCCTGGTTCGTCGAGAATCACCTGCGCCCGGCCTTCGGCTGGGGCGTGGTGTTCCCGGACGTCAAGGCGGCCAGAAGCCTCGGCCCGGCGCTGCCCCGCTCGCTGGTGATCGACCGCGACGACCTCAAGTCGCCAGAGGACGCCATCCTGCGGGCCCTCGACGCCCAGGAGGTGTCCGGACCGGCGTTGACCGCGCTCGCCCGGCGCGAGGTGATTCAGGCGTTGGCTCCGAAGCTGCGGCTCGCCCGGACGCTCGGGGATCGCGTCGCCGACGAGCGCGACGCGCTTGTGGGACTGACGGCGGAACAGCTGGAGATCCTCGACACCCTCTCGGAGGTTCGCCGCGTCGCCGTCGCGGGAGGTGCGGGAAGCGGCAAGACCGTCCTCGCGATGGAGCGGGCGCGTCGCCTCAGCTCGAACGGTGCGCGGACGCTGCTGCTGTGTCGCAGCGAGAGCGTTGCGACTGTCCTGGGGACGCGGGCGGAGGGTTTCGAGGTCGCGACCTTCACCGACATCGCCTCGCGCCTGGCGCGCCACGCCTTCGGCGACTGGAAGGAGCCAAAACTTGCGGCGGCGCTCGACGCCTTCTGGCAGCATGACGCCCCTTTGAAGCTCGCCAAGGCGCTCGAGGGCGAGCCCGAGTGGCGCTGGGACGCGGTGATCGTCGACGAGGCGCAGTGGCTCGCGGCCGCCTGGTGGCCAGCGATCGTCCGGATGCTGCGAAACGAGGAAACGAGCTACCTGTGGGTCTTTCACGATCCGCATCAGAGCCCCCATCCGCCCGACTGGATCGAAGCTCAGCGGCTCGTGCCCGCAGCACTCAACTGGAACTGCCGGAACACCAGGCGCATCGCCGAGTACGCGGCCGCGCTCATCGGTGTCGCCCCCCACGTCAACAAAGGGGCGCCACTCGGCGTGCCGGTCGTCGAGGTCGGCTGCTCGAGCGAGTCGGCCATGGTACAGACGGTGCGGCGGCAGCTGCAGCGGCTCACGGGCCAGGGGGGGTTGCGTCCCGACCAGATCGCGATCCTCTCGCCGCGCGGCACCAGGAGCCCGGTCTGGTCCAGGCGGGATCTGGGCGAGTTCTCCTTGGTGCGGCCCCCCGCCTGCCCCGGACCGAGACAGGTCGTATTCAGCGGCATCTCGGAATTTTCGGGGCTCGAGTCCGACGCCGTCGTGCTGTGCGACGTCCGGGAGGGTCGCCCCGACAGCGACCCACGCGAGCTCTACGTGGGGACCGCCTGTGCACGCCACGTGTTGGTGGTGGCACGCTACGGGAAGCGCAAGGCTCGGCGGTGAACTGCCCCAACTGCGGCAGCGAGAACGACCCGCTGCTGGATCTCTGCTTCAGCTGTGGCGGCGCGCTCTCGGACGTCGGGCCCGGCTCGGTGATCGCTGATCGATTCGAGCTGATCGTCGAAGTCGGCAAGGGCGGCATGGGACGAATCTTCCGCGCCCACGACCGCATCCTCGACGAGGTGATGGCCGTCAAGGTGCTGCGCCCCGAGTTCGCCAGCTCGCGAGACATGGAGCTGCGCTTCCGCAAGGAGATCCGGCTCGCGCGCAAGGTGTCCCACCCCAACGTCTGCTGCATCTTCGAGTACGGCGAGCAGGGCGACATCCACTACATCACGATGGAGTTCATCGAGGGCGTCGACCTGAAACAGACCCTGCAGCATCGCAAGAAGGGACTCGACACCGGCGAAGCCTTTGCCGCCGCTCTGGGTGTGGCGGCCGGCCTCGAGGCCATCCACGAAGAGGGGATCATCCACCGCGACCTCAAGACCCAGAACATCATGATCGACGAGCAAGGCGTAGTGAGGCTGATGGACTTCGGGATCGCCAAGGACGCGGGTCAGCAGCCCGGCGAAGGGCTCACCCGGGTGGGGACCATCATCGGCACGCCGGAGTACATGAGCCCCGAGCAGTGTCGGGGCGGAACGCTGGATAGACCCAGCGACATCTACTCGCTGGGGATCGTCTGCTACGAGATCTTCACCGGAGCGGTCCCGTTCCGCGGGCCGTCGCCAATGGACACGATGATGCTGCAGCTCGAGAAGGAGCCGCCTTTCCAGGAAGCCGTGAAGAATGGGCTCCCCTCCGCCGTCATCGAACCGCTGCGCAAGATGCTACAGAAGAATCCCGAGGCTCGCTATCAGAACGCCGGCGACTTCATCCGAGCGCTCGACAAGGCCCGCGAGGAGACGACGGCCGAGTTCGCCGTCCGCGTTTCCTCGATCCCGGCAAAGGACCGGCGTCGCGACCAGCGCCTCGACATTCACGTCAACTGCTGGATCCGGGTCGTGGGCGACGGCAACACGATCATCGAGCAGGAGCAGACGATCGCCGAAAACATCAGTCGCGGCGGCGTGCGGGTGATGACGTCGCTTGCCCACCTCTCGGTCGGCGAGCGCGTCGTGTTCGAGGAGGTCGGCGGGTCATTCCGGACGCGAGCCGAGGTGCGCGGGAGCTTCCTCGGGCCCGACCACATCCATCGACTCCACCTGAAGTTCATCGACCACGCCGCGCCCGATCACCTGGTCGGAGAGGGCTAGACGCAGGAAAGTCGCGCTGCGGACGAATCCACAGCGCGACTCGGCTCGGCGCGGAGACGAGCTACCAGATCGAGACTTTGACCCTCTCGTCGCCGTCGCGCACGTCCACGAGCTGCGTGAAGCGCATGCCGCGGACCGCCGACACGACCTCGGACGGCGTCAACCCGTCCTCGGCGTCGATGAGCAGGTCGAGCGCGTCGCCCAGCGGCAGGTTGACGCGGACCTCTTCCCCGTCGCCCTCCATCACGATCACCTCGAGAACGTCGCCGACCTTCGTGACGGTCACGAGATCGCCGTCGTCCACGACGCGCACCAGCTCGCCGTCGGGAGCGTCGAGCAGCGCGGCGACCATCTCCCGAGCGGCGGGCGCGGACTCCTCGGGCATCTCGATCGGCGGGATGTGATGCTCGGGGATCACGGCCGCCGCGAGCTGCGCCGCGATCATCGGCACCGGAACGATGATCCGGCCGTCCTCCTCCTGCACGTCGACGATCATGACGCCCGTGCCGAGCACGGCGGTGAACATCATGGCGGGGATCGCGACCACCGCTCCGAGGGCAAGCTTCAGCATTAATTCTTCTCGTCGATCCAGGCACGGACGGTGTCGTCCTTGTCTGTGACCGTGACGATGTCACCGCGCATCTTCGCGAGCTCGGCCAACGCGCCGGCGACGTCGATCTGCTCACCCTCACCCGACAGCAGCGCGTCGACCAGCGCCACGGGGACGTCGACTCTGACCTGCTCGCCGTTCTCGGCCTCGTCGACCCGCACCTCGATGCGATCCTCGACGCGCCGCACGTTGACCGTCTTGCCCTCTTCCTCGATCGATACCAGCTCGGCATCGCCCGCTGCCCGCAGCTCCGTCCACAGTTGCCGCAGGTCCGACACCTTCAGCTTGTGGCCGTGGTGAAGACGAATCTGATGCTTCTCGACGATCTTGTCGGGAGCCAGCGCCAGGGCCGCCTGTACGACCGTCAGAGGCAGGTTCACGTTCACCTTCGTCCCCTTGGCCTCCTCGACTCTGACGTGAATCCAGGGAGTGGCCGCCTCTTGAGCGAGAGCGCCTCCGGCCGCTACGGAGAGGGCCAGCGCCCCCGCAAAAATGCCATGCTTCATCAACCTGCCTCCAGTAAGCCGTTCATTCGACGTCATTCACACGCAGATACGCCTTGGCAGCACGGAAAGTTCGCATTTGTTGACACTTCGGCCCCGCCCCACCCCCTCTTGACAGCCGTACCGCCGGGCGGCGAACCTGCAAGGCCACCCGCTGATGGAGGTCCCTCGTGAAGATCCTGATCGTGTCGGGAACCGGTACCGTGGGCTCACAAGTCGTCCAGAGACTGCTCGCCCAGGGCGGCGAGCCCCGCGTCCTGACGCGGGCGGCTGACAAAATCCCGTCTCTCCCTACCAACGTGTGGGGCGTCGTCGGAGACCTGGCCCAGCCAGAGACGCTCCGCAGCGCCTTCGATGGCATCGAGCGACTCGTTCTGATCACTCCGATCAGCCAGTCGGAGGCCGAGCAGGGCAAGAACGCAATCGAGGCTGCCCGCGCGGCCGGAGTCGGCCGCATCGTGTTCATGTCAGTCCATGCCGTCGAGTCGTGCCGTCAGGCCCCCCACTTCGCAGCGAAGATCGAGATCCAGAAGACGCTCGAGGCAGCGGGGATTCCGTGGGTCACGATCATGCCTAACAACTTCTTCCAGAACGACATGTGGTACCAGCAGGCACTCCTGGAGTACGGCGTGTACCCCCAGCCGATCGGCAGTGTGGGGCTGAGTCGGGTCGACGTCCGCGACATCGCCGACGCGCTGGTGAGGGCCGTCAGCGACGACGGCCACGAGGGCGAGCGGTACCCGTTGGTCGGCCCGGATGCGCTGAGCGGGCCGCGGGTGACGGAGTTGTGGGCAGAGCACCTCGGTCGCAACATCAGCTACGGAGGCGACGACCTCGAGGCCTGGGCTGCGCAGGCGAGCCAGATGATGCCGGAGTGGATGGTCGCCGACATGAAGATCATGTACGCCCACTTTCAGAAGCAGGGGCTCGTAGCCAGCGAGGAGGACCTGGCCCAACAATCGAAGATCCTGGCCCGCCCGCCACGCAGCTTCGCCGACTACGTCAAGGAGACCTCGGCCGGCTGGACGGCGAAGTGATCAAGCCGGGAAGAATCGCGGTCCGATGGCCGAAAAGCTGAAGGTCGCCGTCGCCCAGCTGGCGCCCGTGCTGCTCGATCGCCAGCGGACACTCGCAAAGGTCGTCGCCGCGGTGGAAGACGCAGCAACGAGCGGCGCCCGGTTGATCTGTTTCGGCGAGGCTTTCGTGCCCGGCTATCCGGCCTGGCTCTCGCGGACCGAGAGCAGTCGCTGGGACGACGCGGGTCAGAAGCAGCTGCATGCTCTCTACCTCGAACAGGCCGTCGATATAGACGCCGGAGATCTCGAGCCCGTCTGCGAGGCGGCGCGGCTAGCGGGCATCTGGGTCGTCCTCGGCAGCGTCGAGCGTCCCGCCGATCGTGGTGGGCATTCCCTCTACTGCTCCTGCGTGACGATCGGCTCGGACGGATCGATCCGATCGGTTCACCGAAAGCTGATGCCGACCTACGACGAACGCCTCTGTTGGGGAACGGGCGACGGTCACGGCCTGCGCGTGCACGACCTACCGCCTTTCCGGCTCGGTTCCCTCAACTGCTGGGAGAACTGGATGCCGCTGGCGCGCACCGCCCTGTACGCCCAGGGCGAGAACCTCCACGTGGCCCTGTGGCCGGGCTGCGACCGGAATACGTGCGAGATCACCCGATTCATCGCTTGCGAGTCGCGCAGCTTCGTGATCTCGGCGTCATCGGTCCTGTCTCCCGACGACATTCTTGATGACGTGCCGCTTCGCGCCCGGATCGTGGAGAATGCCGACGACGCCTGGTACAACGGCGGCTCGGCCATCGCCCGGCCGGATGGCAGCTGGCTCGTCGAGCCGCAGATCGGCGGGGAGCGCCTCATCACCGCCGAGCTCGACCTCGAGCTGGTCCTCCAGGAGCGGCAGAACTTCGACCCGTCCGGGCACTACTCCCGGCCCGATGTCCTCAGGCTCGAGATCGACAGGCGTCGCCAGACCGTCGTCACGTCCAAGACCCACGCAGAACCGGTCGAGGCGGACAAGGGCGAGGCGTTCTCGTAATCGCTTCGGAGCTCCGGCACCGTAGGAGGGCTCAGTCGCGGAGTGGATTCACAACGCGGACGCTGCCGTACCCCTGACCGTCCCCGAGATCCTCGGAGTAAAGGACCTCCGCGCCGGCCGCCGATGCGGCGTGCAGGATCAACGCATCCCAGAACGAGACTCGGTGGCGGCTCGCGATCTCGATGGCGTCGAGTATCGACTCGCCGTTGTTGATGACCACGTCCCACCGAAGATAGTCGGCGATCACGGAGCGTGCTTCGTCCGAAGCCAGGGGCCGGCCCGCCTTCCGGCAGAGGTTGACGTACAGCTCTTGCAGGACCTGGGTGCTGATCGCTGCCGAGCGGTCGTGCCACAAGGAAGACACGAGGTCCTTGGCTCTTTGGTGTTTCTCTCCAGCCGAGCGGTCGTGTGCATAGACCAGGATGTTCGTGTCGACGAAGCAGCTAGCGCTCATGGAGCTCATCCCGGGAGGAGGGACGCTTCCACTCGAGGTCGTAACCCTTCTTCAACCGCGCGAGGGAACGCCGACGCGCCGCTTCGTAGGCTTTTTCTTGTCTCACGATCTCCTCGAGTCGCCCCGCGAGGAGCCGGCTGACCGAGGTGCCCTGACGAGCCGCGAGGACCCGCGCCTCGCGCAACAAGTTCGCGTCGACACGCAGTGTAATGTTCGCTTTGTCGGGCATTTGTGCACGCCCTGATGCACTGAAAACAGTGTAGCACGAGTTTCGTGCTTGTCCCCTCACCCTTGGGCGGAGAGGGTCGAGTGGAGCGCCTTTTTTCGTTCGACTGGGCGCCTACTCGATTCGGCTCTGGTTCGATGCCGCGCGCCAACGCATCGCCATGAGGATCCGTGCACGCCCGGACGGGTGGTTGAAGAAGAGCACCTCCTCGATCGGTCCCGGGTCCAGCTTGCGGTACTCCCCTAGCTTGAGCGACACCTCGGCGAAGCCCTCCGGCTGGCGCGCCGCGTTCAAGCCGAAGATGTCTGCCTCGGCTTCCGCTACGCGAATCTGAGTGTTGACGAGCGGCGTCAGGGCGAAGAAATAGACCGACAAGAGCGCCGACAGCAACGGGAGATTGGCGACGTCCCCGATCCCACGAATCCCCCACCGCTCGCCGCAGCACGTCTGGACCTTCGCAAAGGACCACTTCAAGAAGCCGAAGCCGATCACGATCACGACGCCGAAGAAGAGCAGGCGTTTGTAGGCGTGGTTCAGGACGTAGTGCCCCATCTCGTGTCCCATCACGGTCTCGATCTCCGCCTGCGAGCAGCGGTTGAGCAGGTTGTCGTTCAAGCTGATGCGCATCGTTCCGAAGATGCCGCTCACGTTGGCGCTGATCCGGTTGCTCTGACGCGATGCGTCGAACTGGTACACCTCGTCCACCGGGATGCCGTTGGCGTGCGCCATCACCAGGATCGGATCGCGCACTGCTGGGTCGGCCAACGCCTCGTACTTGTTGAACAGCGGCGCGATGAGGGACGCGAACGTCACGAACCCGATCATCACTCCGGCCCCCAGCAACGGCCAACGTCGCGGCGCCCGCCGAAGGACAGCATAGAGCAGAACGAACAACAGACTTCCCAGCAGGAGCGAGACGCCGAGCCCCACGAGTTGGTCGCGCATCCACCCCCCGAACGTCTGGGTCGCGAGGCCGTACTGATGCTCTCGGTGGAAGCCGCTGTAGTACGTCAGCGGGAAGCCGATCACGGCGGTCATGAGCGTGTATTGCACGACGTAGGCTGCCGTGTGCACGGGGCGGAACCGCGTCACCCTCTCGCCCCAGTCGCGCATGCGGACCGACCATCCGCGAGCCAGCAGCAGCCAGGCGACGCCGAGCCCGTAGAGAAAACCCCAGAGCCCGAGCCAATAGCCGCCCTCGAAGTAGGCGTCCGAGCGCTCCCGCTTCTCTTGCGGCACGCTGTCGAGATACATCCGCGTAGCGGCCTCGGGATCAACGGGAAGCAGCTCCGGCGCGACTGCGGGCACCGGCAGCTGCGCGGCAGCCGGCGCCGCCCATAGAAACGATGCGATCAGAAGGACGATCGGCGTTCTGAGCAATGAACCCCTTCTGGCCGAACTCTCGCGCAGTCGGTGCGCCGAATCCACGACTGACGGCGGCCGCCGGCCCTCAGCCGACGTAGACAATCAGCAGGATACCCTCGCGGGTTTGGACCACGCCGTAGAAGCGCAAGCTGCATGCTACTCGGGCCCTCGCAGGATGCCCAGCAACCTCGAGACCACTTCAGGATCATCCTTCAGCTCGGCCAAAGGGGCCAGCTCGCTCTCGATGAGTGCCCGATCGAGCCGGCCGGTCTGGCGGGCCGAGATCCCCTTGATCGTCAGACGCGGCTCTCCCCACCGCTGCACGGCTATGCCTCCTATGAAGCAGAAGCGTCAGGCGTGCGATTCGCAGAACGCTTGGAGCTCGAGGGCCGCCCGGAAGACCGGATTCAACGGGACCGCAGGGGTGCGAATAACGCCTGCTGCTCGACAAAGCCAGAGTGAGCCCGGCGCCGACGTGGGATCTCTTCAGATCGAACCAGCGATAGAACCGCGTCGGAATAGAAGAGTGCGCGCTCAGGGCTGAGACGGCTCAACTCGTCCCGCCGCTGCGCCGCAAGAGCCGGCGCGGCGGCCCTCCACGTCTCGGCCCAGACCTGTTCGACTGTGAGTCCCAATGTCCAATTGTACCTTGCAGGACCTCAACGGACGCCGGAGTGACTGGCACGTGGCCGCGGCTGAGCAAGCCTCATGGGCGTTTCTTTCACCAGGTTGCCGACCGCAAGAGCCGGCCGCAGCCGCGTGGAGGGTCCCGCGGCGGCGACGGCGCGAGCCCAGCCGCCGCGGATCGCTAGGTCATGGTCGCCTTTCTCTACATCCGAATACGAACACTCGCCTCGTACTCCGAGGTTCCCGGGGTGGATACCAACCTCCCCGGAATCAAGCGCGGCGCAACGCCGAGAGGGGCGTGAGCCGCGACGCGCGACGGGCCGGATGCCACGCGAACACGATGGCCACGCCCACGGCGAAGAGTGGAGAGAGGAGCAGCGTCCAGGGGGAGAGGGACGCCGCCCACCCTGCCAGCTGCTGAATCAGGAGCGAGCCGGCGACGCCGAGCGCGACACCCGGGAGCGCCCCGAGACTTCCGAGCAGCGTCGCCTCGGCCAGGAACTGGGCGGCGATGTTGCCGCGCGTCGCACTCCGATCTCCGCCTGCCGCTCGACGACGTTCGCGAGCATCGTGTTCATGATGCCGGTGCCGCCGACCAGGAGGCAGATCGCCGCAATGGCGCCGGTTACCCAGCCAAACATCCTGCGAGTCCTTTGTTGCTGTCGGAGCACCTCTCGCGGGACGACGACCTGGAACGATGCATCGCCGACGCGACGGGCGATGACGCGCTGCGCGGCCTCGGCTGCCGGAATCAGAGCGCTTGGAGCGTCGACCCGCACGACGATCTCATCGACTTCGTCGGCCAAGCGCAGCTCGTAGTCGAAGGCCGTCAACGGGATCAGAATCGCGCGGTTGAGATCGTAGCTCCGCAGGCGCGACGTGCGGGGATCGGCGCTCGCGTGATCGCGCAGCACACCGATGACGTGGTACCAGTCGGAGTCGATGCGGACCCGGCTGCCTCGTGCGCCCTCTGCGGGAAAGAGTCGTTCGGCCACCGAGTGACCCAGTACGGCTACCCGGCGGCGCTGACGGACGTCCATCTCCGAAAGAAAGCGCCCCTCTGCCACAGGGACAGAGGCGACTCGGCCATATGCCGCCGTCGTCCCGAGCACGTCCACGCTGGAGCGCGCGCCACGACTACCCGATGCGGGCAGCTGCGCGGCTCGCAGTGGGGCCGCCGCGGTCGCTCGCGGAACGATCGCCCGCAGCGCCGCGCTATCCGCGGCCTCGAGGACAGGCGCCTGGGAATCATCCACGCCGGCCTGGATCGAGAGGGTGTCGTCGCCCAGCGCCCCGAGCAGAACGAGCGCCTCCCTCCGCGCCCCTTCGAGCACGGATCCGACGGCAATGACTGCGGCGACTCCGAAGGCGATCCCCAGCACGGAGAGCCCGGAGCGCAACCGGTGCGCCAGAATTCCGCGAACACCGGTGCGCAACAGCAGCCGCCAGCGCTTCACTGAGCGGGCTCTCGAATCTTGCCGTCCACCAGCTGAATGACACGATCGGCCTCACGCGCGACGGAGCCGTTGTGAGTCACGATCACGACGGCGCGTTCGCTTTCGGCGAGCCCGATGATCAGATCGCAGATCCGCCGGCCCGACGCGGCATCCAGGTTGCCCGTCGGCTCGTCGGCCAGCATCAGACGGGGCTCGGTGACCAGAGCCCGAGCGATTGCGGCCCGCTGCGCCTCACCGCCCGACAGCTCCGTCGGGCGATGCTCTGCTCGGTCCGCGAGGCCGACCTTTTCGAGACAGGTGAGGGCCCGGCTCCGCCAGGTATCGGGAGGCACGTCCCCGTAGAGCAGCGGAATCTCCACGTTCTCCACGACGCTGAGCTCGGGAATCAAGTGAAAGGACTGAAAGACGAATCCGAGAGTGCGGTTCCTCAGCCGCGAGAGCTGCTCATCGCTGAGGTTCCTGACGTCGGCTCCCTCGAGAACGTAGGAGCCGTTCGTCGCAAGATCCAGACAGCCGAGAATCGCCAGCAAGGTCGACTTTCCGGAGCCGGACGGGCCCATGATGGCGAGTGTCCGGCCGGGCGTCACCGCCAGGCTCACGCCGCGCAGCGCGTGTACGGCGCGCGGGCCGCCGCCGTAGACCTTGTGGACCCCGCTGAGCCAGGCGACGGCGCCAGTCACGCGCCGGGTGGTTGGGAAAAATCCGAAGGCGGAAGCGCCGGATCGCGGAGCGCAACTTCGTCTCCGGCCTCGAGCCCGTCCTCGATGATGATGAAGTCCTCGTTGCTCGCGCCCAGCCGGACCGGGCGCGCCTCGAAAGCCCTGCCGCGCCGTACGTATACATGCGGTTCGTTGGCGATCTCGAAGATGGCGTCGATCGGGACCGACAGAACGGAGGCGTACCGGCTCGTCTCGGTCGTAGCGCGAGCCGTCATTCCGGGACGGAGACGCGGGTCGGATTCGTTGATCTCGACGGTCACGTTGAAGAACTTCGAGCCTCGGCGGCTCGCACGGCTCTGGGCCAGCGTGCCGATCAGTTTCACTCGACCGGTCAGATGGAGCTCGGGGAACGCGTCGACGCCGATCCGAACCTCCTGCCCTTCCGCCAGCTTGTGTAGATCCGTCTCCCGCACTCGGGTCTCGACGAGCATCGTCGACACGTCGGGGAGAATCAGCAGCGGCTGGTTGGCCCAGACCTGGTCGCCCACCTGCGGCTTGCGCCGCTCGCTCCCCCGCAATAGCTCGCGGTAGACCACGATCCCGGGTACGTCGGCACGTACCTCCGTCAATGCGAGCTGCTGTTGCGCGAGCGCGAGGTTGGCCGCGGCCTCCTCGATGCGGCTCTTGGCCGCCGCGATCGCGGCTCGCCGCTGCTCGAGCCTGTGCCGGGACGTCGCCTCTGTCTGACGCAACGTCTCGCGGCTCGTGAGTGCTTCCGAGCGGGCCCGAGAGAGCTCGAGGGGACGCCCGTACTCGTCGAGTGCCGCGTGACGCATCCGAGCGAGATCGAGGGACGCAGGGCTCATGCGCATCTCTTGGCGGTCGGTGGCACGCATCATCGAGCGCGTGGTGTGTGAAGCGCGCGAGCGGATCGACCTGCTAAACGGACTCGTTCGCATCGGCATCGACGAGGTCAACTATAAGAAGGGGTCACCGCTACCTGATGGTCGTCGTCGACCATGATCGCGACCGACTCGTCTACGCCGCCGAGGGTCGGAACGCCGAAACAGTCTCTGCCTTCTTCGAGGCACTGGGCCCAGAACGCTGCAAACAGATCGAGTTTGTCAGCGCCGATGGCGCCCAGTGGATCGAACATCACCGCCACGGCTGACCTTGGGATCGGGCCTCCCGCGGTAGCTGCTCCGACCAGCTAGATTCCAGTCGACGCAGACTCGCGCAGGCGCTGGGTGAGGCGGTCGGCAATCGTTCGGTCGTGGGGAGTCGGTGAGGCAAGCTTGCCGCGAAGCGCCCGGATGGTGGCCGAGAACTCCGCTCCGGCCCGGGGGATGGACTCACGCCTGCCGTGCCTCACCCCTCACCGGCGCCCTCTCCCAGTCCGGGGGAGAGCGATTCTTCCCCGGGTGGTGTTCAATCCGCAGACAACGGCTTGCCGCGGTCCCCTTACCCAGGCTCTTCCCTGTGGGGGAAAGGTTTTTGGGGATGCGGCCGTCTCTCGACGGCCGCTCTTCATGTTGTGGAGGCGGCGGGAGTTGTTGAGCGACACCGCGAGCTGCAAGCTCGCGGTGGCCTCCCCGAGCGCGCGGCGTCTCCACCATGCTCGCGAGCGAGCATGGTGGAGGCGGCGGGAGTCGAACCCGCGTCCGAAATCGCACCTGCGAAAGGCGCTACAGGCTTAGTCCGACCTGAAATTTCGCCCCCGCCGTGAAGGCCGAACAAAACCGGCTGAGACTAGTCCGATTGATCTCGCCACCGACCCACGGACCGAGAGTCGGGAGGCCAGCCCACTTTTGTGACGCTCCTTCCCATCCCCGTGGGCGGGGGACAAGAGGAACGGGTTGCCTTAGTTAGGCAGCCAGAGCCAAGTTATCGTTGGCAAGTATGGTTTCCCACCGGATTAACGAGTCGGTAGGCACGCTCGGCCTGCTCCTTTCGGGGCTGACGATCTCGTCGAAACCGTGACGCCCCCTTCTCAACTTCTTTTATTCTAGCACGTTAGCGCCTATGGTTCGGTGCCTCCAGCCCCATCTTGGCAAGCTCCGCTTCGCCACCCTCGCCGTTCAGCTTCCAATAGGCGATCCGCTCGCTGCCCAGCAGCTCAGCTAGTTCCCCGCTCGATGAGCTCCAGCGGACCAGCCGGTAGGGGGCCTCGGACTCGACGTCGTACGTCAGCGTTTCGCCGCCCAGGATAGCCACCGTCCAGCGACTCGTGGTGAAGCGTCCCGCGGGAACCTCGACCTCCGTCTCCGACGCCGCTCTCGAGATTGTCGCGTTGCCCCATGCGAGCGGGCGATGTTGCAGGCGAGCGTGGATCAGCCTCGGTAGCAGGGGCACGGTCGCGCGCTCGCCGGGCTTCAGGAAGCTGCCCTGCCAACCTCGCAGCAGGACAGGAAGGGCGTCGGCGAACACTCCCGCCTCCGGCAGCTCCAGCGTCTCGCGCCCGTCGGCCTCCCCTTCGAAGTAGCTGTGCGAGATCCCGCCCACGCGATGACCACGCGGCACGATCTGCTGGTAGACGTGGCCGCACCACTCCTGACTCGAGAAGCTGATCTTGGCCACCGGCCAGCCCTGCTCCGCCCGCAAGAACGTAGACGTCATCACGTTGTAGTCGTAGATGCCGGTCTGGAAATCGCGAACCTCGTTCAGCTTCATCACCGGGTATTTTTTCGCGCCAGGATTCCGGCCTTCCGCCTTCACCCTGAGGACGTCGTTGAAGTCCTCGGTCACGAAGATCAGCACCGCGGTGCCCGCGCGTTTCGCTCCGTAGCGGGGCTGGGTCAGGCGGTAGCCGTTCATCTCGGCCCGCCCGTCGCCCCAGTGGGACCAGAAGTCCTGTGCGTCGAGCTGCGTCGTGCCGATCAACAGCGCCGCCACAACGTGCGCGATTCGTAGTGTCATCGGCTTTTCCCCTCTGCTTCGACGCCCACGCGCCGGCAACGCTCTAGGAGCGGGCACTCGCCACAACGGGGCCGCCTGCGACATGTCGTCTTGCCCAGGGCCACGATGAGGGCGTGATACTCATTGTAGAGGTCGCTGTCTTCTCCAAGCTGCCCCGCGGCCCACTGTTGGATCTCCTTGTGCGCGACGTCCCGCTCGATCATGCCGAGGCGGGAGAAGATCCTGCGGGCGTAGGCGTCGACGACGAAGACGGGCTTCCCAGCTGCGTACAAGGCGATGGCGTCCGCTGTCTCCGGGCCGATCCCGGGAACGGCCAGCAGAGCGGGCTGCAGAACGGCCGTCTCGGTCTCCGCCATCCGAGCGGCATCTCCCTCGTACCGGTCCTCCAGAAACTCGAGGAGCGCAGCCAGGCGCCGGGCCTTCACACGATGAAACCCAACCGGGCGGATGAGGCGCGAAAGCCGGCCCGTGTCGAGCCTTCTCAGCCGTTCGAAGCACAGCCTGTCGTCTCCTCGCAGCGCATCGAGAGCCAGCTCGGCGTTGCGCCACGACGTCCCCTGGACCAGGATGGCTCCGACGCAGACTTCGAAGGGCGTCTCGGCGGGCCACCAGCCCTGGGGCCCGAACCGAGCCAGGAGGCGCTCGAAAGCCCAACGCAGCGACGCGCGACGCCGGCCTCTTCCGCCTCCCATCGCTCCAAAGCTACCCCGGGAGTCAATTGAAAACCGGCTCGCAAGGCCGATCAGCGGGCGATCAGGATTGACAGGCGGCGTTCAGTGCGCGCACAATCCCCGCCAGGCTAAGTCCCGATTATTGTTGCTTTTGCTGTCCGCGAGAAGGTGAGAAAAGCGTGAACGAAGAGCTCAAGGCGAAGACGCTTGCGGTGGTGAGCCAGCAGATGGCGAACTGGGTCGTCGACATCCAGCGTCAGATCGGGGACAACCAGGGCGAGCTGGTCAGGGCTTTGGACGAGCTGCAGGAGAGCGTGGCTCGCTACGACGAGAAGATCGACGAAGCTCAGATCGAAGCCGCGATGGCCGATATCTCGGTCGGTGGCGGCCCGGCGACCCGGCTTCGACGCCTTCAAGGCGTCCATCGAGCAGATCGACACTGGCCTGAATCTGTCGGAGGTCCTGACACACCTCGTCGACGAAGCGGCCGGCTACCTCGATCGCTCGGCGATCTTCATCGTCAAAGGTACGAACGCCATCGGCTGGTACGCCAAGGGAGTCGACGCTCCCGATGCGGTCAAGCAGCTCAATGTTCCCCTCAGCGCCGACACGTTGCTCAAGGAGGTCTATTCCAGTCAGATCGCGGTCCGGGGCAATCTGGCGAGTTCCACGGGCACCGCACAGGTGATGGGACGCCTCGGCGGATCAGCTTCGGGGACGCTCGCGGTGCCCCTCATCCTGCGCGAGAAGATCGCCGCCATCCTGTACTGCGACACCACACAGGACGAAGTACCGGACGCCGAAGCCAACCTGGTGGAGGTGCTGGTTCGCTTTGCCGGGAAGACCATCGATCTGCTCTCGCTCGCACCCAAGAGCGCCACACCCAAAGCGGCGCCGAAGCCTGCGGCGCCGCCGCCGCCACCACCTCCGCCGCCGCCTGCCGATGAGGGTTCCGCAACAGTGATGTTCACACCGCAGGCGGTCCAGCAAATGCAGCAGGAGGTCGGGCCCAGCCTGTCGCCCGAAGACCAGAAGGCCCACGACGAAGCCAAGCGATTCGCTCGCCTCGTGGTCAGCGAGATCAAGCTCTACAACGAGGCGAAGGTCACCGAAGGCCGACGCAACAAGGACATCTACCAGCGCAAGATTCTCGCCGGGGGCGATGCCGGTGCCCTCGGCGCGACGTAGCCGGACGCCGCTCGCCTCGCTGAGCGGCATCTTTCTGCCGCTGGCTCTCGTCGCCTCGACCCCGGCACCCTCGCCCGCTCAAGCTCCCTGGATCGAAGTCGCTCCGAGCAGCGACGCGGAGACCTCGCTCCGGGAGCTGGTCGAGCGCGGCGCATCCCTCGACACAGAAGGCCTCGTTTCGCGTGTGGAGGCCCTCTCGGCGAGCCACCCGGATAGCCCGGAGTCCGGTCTCGCGCGACTGTTTGCGGGTTGGAAACTGCTCGCTCGCGAAGAACCCGCCGCCGAGCAATTCACGCACCCGGACATCGGGAAGACGGCTGTCGCCGAGCAAGCGTGGTTGGGCCTCGCCCGCGAGCGGCTCCGGAATCGGGAGTACGCCGAGGCGGCTGTGCTCTTCGAGCGAGTCGTCGACGCGCTGAAATCCAGCTCGACCGGATGTGCGGCGCTGGCTGCGGGCGCCGAGGCCCGGGGGCAGGCCGGGCAATTCGAACTCGCTCGAGACGCTCTGACGCTCGCGCTGGCCCGCTGCCCACGCGACCAGCCGCGCACGTTGCCGAGACTGGCCGAAAATCTGGAGAAGCTGGGCGACCTCGCCGCTGCAGCGCGCACCTACGACCGCCTGGCCCGCGATCATCCCGTCTCTAGTGAGGCCGACACGGCAGCGGCCAGGCTGGCCGAGCTCTCTCACCTGCTTCCTGCGCGATCTCCGGCCGAGCGCGCCGAGCGCGCCCTACGCAAGGCCCGGGCACAGCTTCGGATCGGTCGTTCTGCCGGAGCGATTCGCACGCTCGCTTCCTTTCGGAACGACGGTCCGCACCGCGACGATGTCAGGGTGCTGATCGGCCGCGCCGAGATCGCGCGGCGCCGCTACAAGACGGCCGCCGCCATCCTTGGCACAGTGCCCTCCACATCGTCGGTCGGCGCCCCAGCCGCGTTCCAACTCGCGGTTGCGCGTGCCGGCCTCGGGGAGGCTCTCGAGGCCTATGAGGAAATCGCGGAACGCTATCGAGGGACGCCCTGGGGAGAGCGTGCGTTGTTCTCCCTCGGGAATCACTTCCAGAAGGACGCGCTCGACGAGCGTGCCCTCCCCTACTACCGAAGAGTTCTCGACGAGTATCGCGAAGGCGACTACTTCATACGCGCGACATGGCGCGTCGGGTGGGGAGACTTTCGGGCGGAAGAGTGGGCTGCCGCCGCAGCGCGCTTCGAGCACGCGGCGACCAGGCGTCCGGAAGAGCCCGCGACCGGCATCTTTCTCTATTGGGCGGCCCGCGCCCATCTCCAGCTGGGTGCGGTGGGCCGGGCGACTCGGCTGCTGCAGGGCGCGGTCACGCGCTTCAAACACACGTACCACGGCCTCAAGGCCGCCGAGTTGCTCCAGACACTCGGAGAGCCCGCTCGCTCCCCGCGTCCGCTGGCCGTGCATTCCGCCTCGCTGCCTCAGCCATCTCTCACGCGATACCGGCAGTTCGTGTTGATCGGCATGCTCGACGAAGCGCGCGAGGAGCTGGCCAGGCTGCGCAATTCACGTTCCGTAGAAGCGACGCGAGCCCGAATCGATTTCTTGCGCGGCGATTTCTCGTCGGCGATCAGGGCCATGAGCCGGGCCTACCCGGAATACCTGAGCGAACGAGGAGCCAGCCTGCCGCAAGGAGTCTGGACGAGCTTGTTCCCGCTACCGTTCGCAGACGCGCTCGTGGGGCGAGCGCGGCGCGCCGGCGTCGATCCCGCTCTCGTAGCGGCGCTGATCCGCCAGGAGTCGGCTTTCGACACCGCCGCGGTCAGCTCCGTCGGGGCGCGCGGGTTGATGCAGATCATGCCGGCTACCGGGCGCAGTCTCGCTCGGAGCCTCGGCCTTCCCTACCGGACGAGCCGCCTGCACGACGCTGAGACCAATCTGCGCATGGGCATCCGCTACGTTCGCGATCTGTTGCGACGCTTCGATGGTCGCGTCGACCACGCGCTGGCCGCGTACAATGCGGGTCCTCACCGCGTCGATCAGTGGAAGGCTCGATACCCCGACCTCACCACCGAGGAGTTCGTTGAGACCATACCGTTCACCCAGACGAGGCTTTACGTCCGGAAAGTACTTGCGAACCGACAACTCTACCGACGCCTCTACCCGGCTTCCGCTGGTTCGGGCGAGGAGATAAGCGATCCGTGAGCTTTCGGCTCGGCGACTTCCGCTCCCAGATCGATCCCAAGCTTCTGCAGAAGAAAGGACGGGGTATGCGCAACGACGGACGTGCCGACGACGCGCTGCGACCGGTGGTGATTACGCCCGGCTTCAACAAACACGCCGAGGGATCGGCGTTGATAGAGGTCGGCGACACGCGGGTGTTGTGCACGGTCAGCGTCGAAGAGCGTGTCCCGCATTTTCTCAAGGGCGAGGGCGAGGGATGGGTCACGGCCGAGTACGGGATGCTGCCGAGGTCGACGACGACGCGCTCCCAGCGCGAGGCCTCGCGGGGACGACCATCGGGGCGTACCTACGAGATCCAACGCCTCATCGGACGCTCGATGCGCGCCGTCATCGACATGGCCAAGCTCGGCGAGCGCACGCTGTGGCTCGATTGCGATGTGATCCAGGCCGACGGCGGCACGCGCACCGCCTCGATCACGGGCGGCTTCGTCGCCCTGGTGCTGGCGCTCCAGCACTTGAAGAAAAAAAAGAAGGCCTTCGGCGAGTTGCCCCTGAGCGACTTCGTCGCTGCGACCTCGGTCGGAAAGATCGGCGGGGCGATCCTGCTCGATCTCGACTACAGCGAAGACTCGACCGCCGAGGTCGACATGAACGTCGTGAAGACGGGAAGCGGCGCCTTCATCGAGATCCAGGGCACCGCCGAGGGCAACCCCTTCAGTGACGAGGAGATGCAGCACCTGCTCGCGGCCGCCGACAAGGGGATCAAGGCGCTCATCGGGAAGCAGCGCCAGGTGCTCGGCGACGTCGAGCTCTTGAAGCCCAAGAGCTGACGGCCCCACGTCATCCTGAGCGAGGTCCGCCGAAGATGCCGAAGCGAAGGAGCCAGCGAGGTGAGATGACTCCTCTGCCCCCCTCGAGTGAAGAGGAGCAGGCGGATTCTTCGCTCCAAGCGGGGACGAGCCGTCGATCAGGATGACGATCGGTAGGAAGACTCCGCGTACTTCCTCAAGAAGCGGGCGAGGTCCGCGAACGCCTTGCCACGATGACTGACCGTTGCCTTCCGCTCCGGCGGCACGCATGCGAGCGTGGTGTCGAAAGGCGGGAAGAAGAACAGCGGGTCATATCCGAAGCCACCTGCCCCGCTCGGCTCCCGCGCGATACGCCCTTCGACGTGACGCTCCACCTCGAAGAGGATCTCGCCGGCTTCGATCGCCACGACCGCGGACGTGAATCGCGCGCCTCGCCGCTCATCGGGAATACCCGAGAGCTTCTCGAGCAATAGACGATTGCGGTCCTCGTCGGACAGACCGCGTCCACCGAAGCGACTGGTGTAGAGGCCTGGCGCCCCGTCGAGCGCGTCGACCGAGAGACCCGAATCGTCCGCAACCGTGAGGCGCCCGGTGCGCTCGCCGAAATAGCGGGCCTTCAGACGCGCGTTCTCGAGGAACGTCGTGCCCGTTTCCTCTGGGGACTCCTGGATCCCCAACTCGCGGAGACCCAGGATCGAGAAGGGCAGCTCCGCGGCCAGCTCGCGCATCTCCTGGAGCTTTCCCCGGTTCTGGCTGGCGAGCACCAGCTCCCTGCTTCCGCTCATTCGCGCAGGATGATAGCCGCTCACGACGCCGCCCGGCCGGGTGTCTTCCAGCAGTGGCTCGTGTGACACTTCCAGAACTGGCCCATGCGCATCGAACACGCGGGACGGAGTATCGTCCAATCGGAAGAGTCCATGGCGGAAACGCTCGGTGCGTCGGCGCGCAAGATGGTTCGTCCGATTGAGGCGATGTGGCGCTGGGGTACGACGAGTGCTCCGCGGCGAGTCGACTTCGAGCGAATGAGCACGGTACGGCTCGGGTCGCTCTCGGCTGCCGAGGACAGATAGTGGCAGAGGGGACAGTGGCGATTCTGGTCGGTCTGATCGCGTTGGGCCTGCTCGTGGTGCCGATCATGGCGCTGGTCGGACTCGTACGCTCGTCTCGTCTCGATCGCGAGAGCCGCGAGCTGAAACAGCGGCTCCACACCCTCGAGTTGCAGCTGGACGCGCTGGGGCGCCGTGTGGCTTCGGCGAAGCTGCAAGGCGATGACGCCGACCAACCCACGCCGGGTGCCGTCCCAGTCCCGGAAGGTTCGGAGGCCGCAGCTGCCGCGCCGCCAGAAGGATTGGTGCCGGCTGGCCCTACAGCCAAGGCTCCATCCGCGCACCCCGCACATGCCGAGCCCGGACGAGAAGCGCTCGTCGCACCGCCGCCGACGACGCCCGAGCCGCCGCCGGTCGAACGCGAGTCGCAAGACGACGCGGCGCCGGAACCGACCCCGCCGACGACGGAGCCTGCGAGCGCCGAGCCTCCGGTGCCGAGTGCGGTTGCGGCGGGCGCGGTCTCGTCGACGGCGCGCGTCACTCCCGCGGCTCGTCGATCGAGCGGCACCGGGGGGCGGCAGGGCGCACCACCCTCTGCGTCAAGCGCGGCGCCGTCTTTCGACTGGGAGAACCTGCTCGGGCTGAAGGGTGCGGCGTGGCTGGGTGGGATCACGCTGGTCGTGGCGGCGATGTTCCTGGCCAAGATGGCGTACGACGCCGGCGTGTTCACGCCGCCGCTGCGCGTCGCGGCGATGGTGGCGGCTGGCGTCGGTGCGCTCGTGTGGGCCGAGCTGAACCTGCGCCGCGGCTACCAGACGACGGCGAACGCGGTGTCGGGCGCGGGGATCGCGATCCTCTACGTGGCCTTCTTTGCCGCGCGGACCCTGTACGACCTGTTTCCCGCCGGCCTGACACTCGTGCTGATGACGCTCGTGACGCTCGTCGCCGCATTGTTGGCGGTGCGCTACGACGCCTACTACACGGCGGTGCTCGGCCTGCTCGGAGGGTTCGCGACCCCGGTCGTGATTTCCACCGGGGCCGACCGGCCCGTGAGCCTCTTCTCCTACATCCTGCTGCTGAACGTGGGGCTGCTCTCTGTGGCGCTGCGCAAACGCTGGCACGGCCTCGTGCAGCTCGCGCTGGCCGGTACGTTCGTGATCGAGCTGGGTTGGTTCGGCAGCCGGATGACGCCGGAGAAGACGCTGATCGGGCTGGTCGCGTTCCTGCTGTTCGGCATCTTGTATCTGGTGCTCCCGGCGCTCGCTCAGCGAGAGGGGGAAGAAGAGTCGCAGGGGTTGCTGCGCACCGGCGCGATCGGTGGGATCGTGCCGTTCTTGTTCGCGGTGCTGATCGCCGGGAATCGCCGCTACTCGGCCGAGTGGGGCCTGTTGTTCACGTATGTCGCACTCCTCGACGCCGCGCTCGTGGCGGTGGCGCTGTTGCGCGGGCGCGTGGCGCTGCTTCTCGCCGCGGCGGTGGCGACGGCGCTCACGCTGCCGCTCTGGGCGGCCCAGGGTCTGTCGAGCGAGGCGCTCTGGGGGCCGACGCTTGCGGCGATCGCGATCGTGGCGCTCTTGAATGCCGTGCCACGACTGGCCGTGCGCTTCGGGCCGGACGCGCTGGAGCGGCATCCGGCGCTTCTGGAAGCCGTGGGGCTCGTCGCCGTCGCTGGGCTCGGGCTCGTCGCCCTGATGCTCGCGCCGCGCGATCTCGCCTCGCCGCCGTGGGCGTTCGTGACGCTCGTGGCGGCGCTGACCGCGCTCCTCGTGGAGCGCTCGCGCGCGGGGCGGATACGCGGCGCGCTCGCGGTCGTGGCGACGGCGATCGCGATTCTGATCGGCATCTGGTTCTTCTCCCACGCGACGCCGGAGACGCTCGTGCGGGACCTGGCTCTGCCCCTGCTCTTCATCGTCGCGATGTCGTTGGTCGCTTCGCAGCGAGTGGTTCAGCGCGGCTTCGATTTCGAAGATGAGGCGGCGGTGCTGCTGGCCGACGCGGTGGTGTTGGCGATCCTCTTCGGCTGCCTGGCTTCCGCCCGGCTCGGCAGCGATCCGCTACCGCTCTTCGCGGCGCTCGCGCTCGTGTCTGTCGTCGCGGTCGCGTCTGCCCTGCGGGGAGCCTCGACAGCCATGCTCCCGGTCACCCTGTTGGGAGCGGGCCTCTTCTCTCTGACCTGGCACGAGCTGTACTTCGCGGCGACGGATGCGTCGCAGATGCTGGCGATCCACGGCCTCTTCTACCTGGCGTTCCTGGCGCTGCCGTTCGTGCTGCCGGCGCCGCAGCGCGAGCGCTGGCGCGACCGGGCGGCCCCCTGGTGGACGTCGGCGCTGGCGGGACCCGTGTACTTCCTGTCGCTCCGCGGCACGGCGGTCGAGGGCTGGGGTTCGGCGTGGATCGGAGTGTTGCCGCTGGTCCAGGCAGCGCTCACCGTGGTGGCGCTGCACCGCGTGTCGGAGTTCTTCCGACCCGCGCGCGACGCCACCCCCGCGGGAAAGAGGCGGCTCGATCAGCTGGCGCTCTTCTCGGCGATCTCGCTGGGATTCGTCGCGATCGCGATACCTCTGCAGCTCGACAGGCAGTGGATCACTCTGGGCTGGGCGCTCCAGGCTGCGGCCGTGTGGTGGCTGTACGGGCATCTGCCCCACCGTGGCCTGCGTCTTTTCGGTGCGATGTTGTACCTGCTCGTGGGCGCCCGGCTGCTTCTGAATCCCGAAGTGTTGCGCTACCAACCCCGCGGCTGGGCGATCCTGAACTGGCTGCTCTACACGTACGGGGTCGCCGCAATCTGCTGCTTCGTCGGAGCCTGGCTGCTGCGCAGAGCCGAGTCGCGCCGTCCGGAGGGCGAACGCACGAAGCTGGCTCCGGCGGCGGCGTTCCTCGGACTCCTGCTCGTGTTCTGGCTGATCAACCTCGAAGTGGCCGACTACTACTCACCCGGGCGCTACATCGAGTTCGACGCGACGCGCTCGCTGGCGCGCGATCTCACGATGTCTGTAGCGTGGGCCGTCTACGCGATGGTGCTGCTGGGCCTCGGGATCGCGCGCGGCCTGCGGCCGTTGCGCCTCGTGTCGCTCGGCTTCCTGGTGTTGACGGTAGCCAAAGTGTTCCTGCACGACCTGTCGAACCTGACCGGCGTGTACCGCGTGCTGTCCTTCCTGGGGCTCGGCGTGTCGCTGATCGCGGTGTCGCTCATCTACCAGCGCTTCGTGGTGGCGCGTGAGGAGAAGCGGTGAAGCCTGTCAACCGCGCTGCGGCCGCGTGCCTGCTCGCTGCCACGACGGCGACGGCTCAGGACGTGCGCCAGAGCGACGACGACCGGCGCCACTGGCGGCACCGCCACGACGTGACCGTCGAAACGGACAGCGGCTTCGCTCAGCTCGTCTTGCCACCCGAGCTGGGGGTTGATGCGCTGCCGGACCTGCGTGACGTGCGCCTCGTCGCGGCCGACGGACGCGAGGTGCCGTATCTCGTCGACCGGGTGATCGAGCGCGACTGGGGCGTCGTTCACGAGGGCCTGCTCCTCGATCGCAGGTCCGTGCCTCTGGGGGGAAGCCGATCGAGACGCAGTCGCAGCGCATGGGTCGTCGACCTGGGCGAAACGCGGCGCTTCGACACGATCTTCCTCGATGTCGACGGATCCGGCTTCTCGAAGCATTTTCGGGTCGCGGCATCCGTCGATCGCGCCGCGTGGGCTGAACTGGCCCGGGACGCCCCGGTGTTCGAGGGAGAGTGGGCGGGACGGATCCGCCACACGACGATCGACCTCGGCGACGTCGCTGCGGCGCGCTACGTGCAGTTGGAGACACTCGATGACCGGCTGTCGCCCCGCGTCGCGATCACCCGTGTCTCGGTCTCGCTGACCCGGCGCAACGAGGGGCAGGAATGGTCGCGCGCTGCCGCACTCGAGCCGATCGCCTCGAGTGCGCCGGCGCGCTACTCCATCGACGTACCCGAGGGTTTCCCGCTCGACGTCGTGACGCTCGAGGCCGATGACCCCGGATTCGCGCGGCAGGTGCGTGTGCTCGAGCTGAGTGAACAGAGCGGCGCTCCTCGCGAGCGCGTGCTGGCATCGGGACGGCTCTACCGATTGGACGTCCCTGAAGAAGCGCTCGCGGTCGACTCGCGCGCGCTGCGCCTGAGCACGGCCCCGGAGCGAGGGCGGCTGCTGCTCGAGGTTGCCGGCAGTCCGCCCCTGCACAACCCACGGATCACGGCCTCTGGCGCGACGCGGCGCCTGGTGTTTGCGGCTCAGCCCGTCACGCTGTACTACGGCAACGACGCCACACGCGCGCCGCTCTACGATCTCGAGCATCTGCGCTGGCGATTGCGATTGAGCGCCGACCTGACCGCGGCGACCATCGGTGACTCACTCGTAAATCCGCGCTACGTGGCGCCCGAGCCGTTCGCCTTCGCTCCCGCGTTCGGCGCCGCAGTGGAAGCGCCGCGCTGGCGGTCTACGAAGGCGGTCGTGGTCGACGGCGATCCCGACGTCTTCTCGGTGCGGCTCGACCCGGAGGACGTCGCGGCACTGCGTGACGATCTGGCGGACTTGCGATTGATCGACGTCGAATCGCGCCAGGTGCCGTTCCTGATCGAAACCGGCGCGGCGCGCGAGCGCCTGCCGCTCGAATTCGAGGACGATGGCTCAGCGCGGAGCGACGACGGCTGGAACCGACACCCGCTTCGAGCGAAGAGCCGGCACGATGGCGAGCCCGTTACGCTGCCCGTGGAGTCGCTGGAGTTTCATCTCCCCGATGCGTTCTTCGAGCGACCGGCTCGCGTTCTGGCGCCGGAGCGCGACGGGCGGCGAGGCGAGCGACGATTGCACACGGGCACGTTGCGGCGTCGCCCGGATTCGGGCGCAGACGACGACGCCCGGGGCGCGGTCGATTCCGAGCCAGCGCCGGTCATGGTTCCGCTCGGTGGAGCGCGGGTCTCGTCTCTGACGCTGGAGATCGACGATGGCGACAACGCGCCGCTGTCGTTCGAACGCGTCGATGCCGTGGTCGCCGTACCGCGCGTCATATTCAAGGCGGGCCCGGGGGCCTACCGGATGCTGCTCGGCAACCGGGCGGCCAATGCTCCGCGATACGATCTCGCGACGCTACGCCGCGAGCTGATCGCCTACTCGGCCGTCCCCGTCGACGCGTCGGCGCTGGCGCCAAACGCGGCGTTCCGGCGTTCACTCGGCGAGGAGTTCAAGAGTGCGCCACCGACACTCGTGATGTGGGTCGTGCTGATCGCCGGTGTCGTCGCGCTGCTCGCCCTCGTCGCTCGCGTGGTGCGCGAGCCCTCACCACCCTCCGCAGGGGATGGGCCATCGAATGGCCGACCGCTGGCCGGGATCCTCGATCACTCGATGACCGTCATCAGCTTCACCAACTTCTCGTCGACCTTGGCGTCTGCCGAGACGTAGCCGACCGCGCCGGCCTCGGCGGCGACGAATCTCAGGACCGCCTCGTCCGATTCCAGGACCTTCGGCGGCCTCCTGCCTTCGGAGCGTTCGATCTGGAGCCTCCAGTGGCGCAGGACCTCATGCCGCGACTGCCCGAGAACGAGCCGCGAGAACTGTTCACGGGCTTCGGATCTGAGGGATTGATCGACGACGACGATCCTGGGCCCCTTCCCCCAGCGGAGGGCCTCTTTGAGAAAGATCTGTGCGAGCAGCTCGCGCTTGATTCGGCTGCCCGCGACGTCCGGGTTCACCACGACCCGTACGGGGACGATCGTTTCTTTCTGGCGAGCGGGCGATGTGGCGGCACTCGGCCCCCCCCCCAGAAGCAGCAGTGCGAGGATGAGGAGAGGGCGCGCCGGGCCGGGCCGCGAGAGCACTAGGCCGCGCAACTACGCATCCTCATGGCACTGGCAAACCTCACTCCCTCGCAGCCGTGCGCCGACGGCTGGCTCTCGATCGCGACCTCCTCTCCGAAGACCGGTCCGCTTCGCCACAGGCAGAGGAAGGTGAGTTCATGACGACCGAGTGGGCAACGAGGTGGCGGCGAGGGTGAGAGCGATGCTGCGCATGGAGCGTGGATCACGTCGGCCATCCTGCTACAGTCAATCACAAATGCGGGCGCAAAAGGCACCCCCTTGGCATTTATCGCCCGACACGAGTCGGCACAACCTGACTTAGGCTTTCAAGACACCCCAACAACAGCCTCGCCGCCCCAAAGGCGTGGGCGGCCTGGCCCCGGTCACAGCCGGTCGAACCCTCTCGGCCGGGTGATCCTGGAGCCCGTTCTCTTCTGACGTCGAGGCAAACGCCACGAGGAGCGTCGGTCGTCAGGAGTCACGCACAGTGCTCGACTCGGCTCGGGCGACTCCGTCGCGATCGGGAGCCGTGCAGATGAACCTGGTTCCCTCCGCCTTGCTTGGCTTCCATCAGCGCCAGGTCGGCGCGCGTGGCGAGACAAAAGGCGCGAGCGCCGGCACTCAGGACGGTCGCGACACCGGCGCTGCAGGTGACAGGAAGCGTCGTCGAGGACACCCGCAGCGGGTTCGAGCCGATCGAGTCGACGAGCCGTTCTGCGAGAACGGCGGCTCCGGCCAGCGGTGTGTGAGGGAGCACGACCGCGAAGCGCCCTCCATGGTATCGATAGATGCCGGCCTCCTCGCGGAGGCTCGCCGCGACGCTGCGAGCGAGCTTTTCCAAAAGCTGGTCGCCGCCTTCGTAGCCGACCGTCTCGTTGATGGACTCGAGCCCGTCGACATCCAGCAGGATCAGAGACAGCGGAAGCCCGTAGCGGCGTGACCGCGCCGCCTCTCTGCGCAGCGCTTCGTTGAAAGCCCGAAGATTGCCCAGCCCCGTGAGGGTGTCCGTGCGGTCGAGCCCGTCCAGTTTCAGCCGCAGGCGAGCATTGTCATTCCGCATCCGCGCGCGCCCGATCCCTCGCTGAACGCTGAGGAACAGCTCGTCGCCACTGGCGGGCGGCTTGGTCAGAACATCGGAGGCTCCGTCACGCAGCGCCGCAGCGACCGCCTCTGGCTCCGTGTCTCGCGTGGCGGTCATCACGATGACCTCGGGGCGAGGGTCCATCACTGCGATCTCTTCGAGCAAAGACTCGCCGCCTGCTCTCGCCAGGCTGAGGTCCGCAATGACGACGTCATAGGCCTGTCTTTCGAGCTTCCAGAGCGTCGAGCGGGCGTCACGAGCCTTATCGACGCTATAGCCGGCTTGGGGGTCTCCATTTAACCGGAGGAGTCCAGGTTGGCAGTTCTCCACGGGCGGTTCGCTGGAGAGCGCTCCAGGCTCGGCGGGTGCCCGCGCGCCTGCGGCTGCGAGGGCGGCACTGCCCGGGGCCGCTGGGTGGCGATGAGGTCCTGGTAGCGCACCGGGTCGTGGGCGACGGCGAGCTCGAGCACTCGGTAGAACACCATCCCGCGGCTGCGGGAGGTGCGGCGGTTGAAGCGGAACGCGAACTCATTCAGGTAGCTGGCCAGGTGCGCGTCGTTCACCGAGCCCTGGTGGGTACCCAGCAACCACCGCTTGGCTAGCGAGGCGACCCGGTGCACTGCGGGCAGTAGCTCGCCGGGATCCTCCCCGCGGGTTCGGGCGGCCCGCTGGCTGCGCCGGTCGTGGACGTAGCCGAGCTTCTCCAGCCCGCGGTAGCCCTGCCAGCCGTCGGTGACGACCCTCGCGCCCGGCTCGACGTGAGCCGTTACAAAGGCGTGCAACGAGGCGGCCGACGCATCGGTCAGCGGCAGCATCCGGCACCGTCCGAATCCTCTCGGCTCCCGGACCTCCACCGCGATCCCGGTCAAAACCTTCTTGCCTTTGGCCCGGCCGCCGCGCAGCCCCGCCTCCTCACCGCCGATGTAGGTCTCATCTACCTGTACCATCCCGGCCAGCCGGTCCCGGCCCGGGCGCACCAGCACCGACCTCAGCCGATGGAGCATCGCCCACGCGGTCTGGTAGGAGCCGATCTCCAGCGTCCGCTTCAGGCTCAGCGCCGAGATCCCGTCCTTGCCGGTGGCGAACAGCCAGCAGGCGGTGAACCAAACCGTTAGCGGCGTGCGCGTCCGGTCAAAGATCGTGCCCGCTGTCACCGACGTACGGCCGCCGCACCCTGAGCACATGAAGCGACCGTCGCCCAGCCGCCAGCCCCCATCATGGCCGCAGTCCAAGCAGGCGAAGCTGGCGGGCCACCGCAGCCACTCCAGGTAGTCCAGGCAGTCCGCATCGGTCCGGAACCAGGCCTGGAACTCGCCCACGGACCGCGGATAGTGCGTGCCAGCACGAGGCTGATCCACCGGCTCAGTTTACACCGGTTAAATGGATACCCCAGAGCCGGCTTTTCTGAGGCCGTCGACCATGGCGGCCCGGACGAACGGCGCGTCGTCGACGACCAGAACGGTCCCGCGTTCCCGTGTTTCGGGTTGGGTATGGGCAGCGATGTCTCGCATCTTCATCTCCTAAGGAATCTGGTGTTCTGGGCGGTTATTCGCCCTTTCAGGCGTTGCTAGTGCAATACCTGTGCTAGACCACTGACTATCCCGTAACTCGCTGGCACATCGGAAGTTCTGTTTGTGCTAGGCGTGTTGGATCTGTTCGAGGGCGGGCATCTTTCCCGGGCCCTTGACGAGTACTTCCCGGGGAGCAGAGACATGAAACACTCATGGGGACTTGGAGTTTCCGCTCTTTCTCGTGCCCTACGCCTGCTGGGCTACCGGGTACTCGAGGACGTTCTCCGCGCTCTCCTGGACGACACGGATCGTCTTCACGGCGTTCTTGTGGATCGCGACGAACGGCTCGACAGGCTCGTCCTCGCCGCATCGGACGTCCGTGACCATGAGGAACGGGCGCTGGTCGCAGAGCACGTCCGACAGCCGTCGCTTGCTCTGAGGGATGCACAGCTTGCCCTCGTAGACGTTCGAGTCGGTCTCGATCCGAACGGTAGCCCAGCGGGCCCCTGCGCTGTAGTTGAGCGCCCTCGGTGCGAGCGTCGCTGGTCCGGCTTCTCTTCTGCCTGTCATGCGCCTCTCCTTCTGCCCCTTCTCGGGAGCACTTCGGGAATAAGCAACGCACGTGCCAGAGCAGGGCGCTCAGTTGAAGCTGTTCAGTATCAGTGAGTTAGCCATAAGCAGCGAGCGAGGAAAGACGTCCGGAAGGGGCGCTTCTACCCGGGCCTCCCGGGCGCTACGCCCGATGGGAGGTCGGGCGACTCGCGAGAGAGGCCTGGACCACTTGTCGCTGCTCTGCCGCGGTGAGCGGCGTTGACACGAAGCTAGCTGGGCAGAGGCCGTCGATCGATGGACGGTATTCGGGCAACCCGCTGATCGCGACGAGGGAGCCATCCGGAGAGGACTCCAGCCACCAGGGGGATGAGGGCCTGGCCGTCCGTGCCCGGCATCGAGCCGGCGAGGAGATGGAGATCGAGAACATCCAGGCCCTGGCGCGCCACCAGGGCGTTGCGGCAAGACGCGACGGGCCAACCGAAGCCACTCCGCAACAGTTTGCGGCCGGACAAACTCGACGCCGAGCCGGACCCATCGAATTCGAAACGCCACTTCAGGCCTGCGCGAGAAGCTTGCTCACGAGCCTCGGTCGTGGAGCGGGCACCCGGCCCCGAAGCTCGTCGATCGCGCGGCGGTGGCCAGCGTCCAGGGCAAGAGCTCTCCTCAAACTCGCTTCGGCTCGTCGCGTCAGCCCGGCCTTGTCATAGGCGATTCCCAGCCAGCACCACGCGTCGGCGTTCTCAGGGGACTCTTCTATTGCTGTGCGCAGCTGCTCCGCCGCGAGCCGGGTCCAGTGCGGGTTCTCGAGGTAGCACTGAGCAAGCAGGATCCGACCTCGCGCCCGCTGCCTTCCGGCCGCCAACGGAAGGACCTTCTCCAGAAGTTGGATCGCATCCCACACTCGTGCGACGCCGACGCAGCTGCGGGCCTGCCGGATCGCGTCGTCGACGCGAAGAGCCGTCTCGAAGGGGTCGGGGGTCTGCGGCGCCACGTGTCGACTGGCAGCCTCGGACGGGGATCGAACGACCGAATCGCTGGTGGTGGGCCTGTCGACCTCGTCCTTGACCGGAGGCTCCCCCCGGTCCGCTTTCACGCGAGGACCGATCGGCTCGACGACGCCGAGGCAGAGCAGCTCCAGCAGGCAGCGCTCGGCTTGTGTGGGGTCGCCCGGCATCCTCTCGAGAACCTCGCGAAGCGTCGCGGTCCGATCGAGCTGGGAGAGCAGGAACGACTCCTCTGCCGACAGCACCGCCGTTTTCGACGCGCCGTTCCTCTGAAGGACGCGTCCGCGGTCTCCCAGGTGGCAGTCGACCCCATGATCCGACAACTTCTGCATCACTCGACGCATCACCGCGGCGGTGGTGGGGCGCAAGTTGAGGTCCTCTGGCGGAGCCACCTCGGTGTCTGGCTCGAAGCTCCAGGAGCCGTGCATCCAGTCCAGCGCGCGCAACAACATGTCTTCGGCGTGATTGGCGATCGCGTCCTCCAACTCGCCCGCCACCATGATTTGCTCCTCGCACAGCACGACACCGAGGCGACGGCCGCCGAAGACGACCGGAAGCGCGCGCTCCAGATCGGGACGGGAAAGCCTGCCGCGCTCGACACGGCACTGCTGACCTCGCCCATGATGAAGCGGAAGCTCAAGGTGCGGTCGTTCTGCCGCGCGTGCAGCAACCCGCTCAGGCGGCGTGCGTGGATCCATCCGAGTGCCGCGGGCAGCGCGCCGGGAGCGAGGATCCCGATTCGGTGTGATCGTGATTTCATCTCTTCCATCCCTTCGCGTTCAGCTAAGGGCAACGGCTGTGCCAACGACCGCGTGGTCGACTAAACGTCGATTTTTCAACGAGATCTGAAGCTCGAGGCTGAGGGGACCGCGCGAGGTTCCAGGGAACCGTTCCCGAAAAGCGGGCTCAATTGCAGGAGCACCAGCCGCAGCCCCACCGCTTTCGGCCCCTGCGGCGGGGACTGAATCCCGTTGATTCGGTCGAGGCTACTCGCCGGGGTGAGCGCACGCGCAGCCGCTTCAACTCCGCGTCGAGCAGAGGATTCGCTGCCTAGATGACCTGTGTGCGGACGGTCGAGCCCAGCTTGGCAGGCGCCTGGCGGCATTCTGATCGTCGGCACGTGGTTCGATCCCAAGCGCCAAGCTCGTGGCCGGCCGAACCGAGTCCTGCCACCAGATCCTGCCGACCCGGTCTAGAGTGCTTCGTGACAGGCTCGATCGAGGGACAAGCGCTGCGCCGAGTGATCGAGCTCTCTCGCTCTGTACAGTTAGGATTCGCGGTTCGATCGGGGCGTAGCGCAGCCTGGTAGCGCGCGTCGTTTTTGGGACCACGTTAGGAGCCGCTGAAGTCCCTTGTTTCAAGCTACTTCTCGCGTCGAACCAAAAGCGATTCCCCTCTCCGCTCCTGGTACAGCCAATCTGCCCCGATTCCTGTCCATGCCCTCGACTCTCTTCGTGGTGTGATTTCGTTTTCTCCTGCCTGGCTCCGACGAAGCCTGAGCCTAAGGGGCGTGCTGCAAACCTGTCTGCGGTATCGGCTGAGATCGCCTGCGCTTCGAAGCCGGCTACGGGTTCTTCTGCGGCTTCTGGGACCGGGCGGTCGCTCGTTGGCCTGTCTGGGCCAGGACCTTCAAACCCCGCGAAAGAGACGTTCTCCCTCTGGTGACCGACGGCTAGTCAGCCGCGAAGCAGTAAAAGCGTCCCGCCCCGCCGGTTTCGACGAAGTTCTCCAGAGAACAACCCACCGTGGAGTGCGACGAATTCCACGACGTGTTCCACCCGCTCAGCCGGTCGTGATGGCCGATCATGGCGTTGCCGTCCGAGCCGTCATAGGTCCAATTGTTGCAGGTGAGGTTGTGAAACCGGACCGCCCCGGCGAAGGCGCGACCGTGGGAGTCAGATCCGGTGAGGATGTCGTGCTCGTTGTTCGTCCCGTCCGGGCGGTTGCGGCCGTTCACGAGCTCGCCTCGTTCGGTCAGCGCCGTCTCTCGATAGATGAGATTCCTGTCGCGTTCAACGTCTCCGTGCAGGTCAGCGAGGCTCGCCGCGATCATGACACCCTTGGCGTTGTGCCAGGGTCCGTTACCAATGCGGTCTCGGGCATTGACGGCGGGCTCGGTCTGGGTGCCACTCGTGCTCAGATAGGCGCGCCATGTGTGATTACCTGCGCCGGCTACCGCTGCCAGGCGCTGGCATGTGGCGTCGGCACCGGCGAGGCCGCCGAGATTGCCGCTGTGCGTCTCACTCGTGACGAAGAACGTCATGGGCGCATCCGTTTCCGTTTGGGCCACGACGGCGGTTGAGCCCAGCGTTGAGACTGCAATTGCGGCGAGAAGGTAGGATCTCATAGTCATTTTTTCTCCTGGCATAAGAACGTCATTCTAGAAACGTTTCGGCACCGTTTGGGTGGTGTCTGTCAAGTGGTGGAAAGGCCGGCGTACACCGCAGCTTCGACGCTTCGGCAATCTGTCGAGCGATCTCCAGTGACTCCTCAATGGGAATCGCGCCTCGCCTTATTCGCTCTGAAAGCTCCTCGCCATCAACCAGCTCCAGAACGAGGAAGGGCTTGCCGTCAGCCTCCTCCAGCCCATAGATGGAGGCGACGTTCTGATGGTTCAGCGACGCAAGGAGGTGAGCCTCCCGCCGGAAGCGGGCCAAACGTTCTGAGTCGGCGGCGAGTTCGCTGGGTAGGATCTTGAGCGCAACGTCGCGGCCGAGCTTCGTGTCACGAGCCCGATACACCTCCCCCATCCCGCCCTTCCCGAGAGGGGCGAGGATCTCGAAGACGCCGAGGCGGGTTCCGGATCACGCGAGGGGAGAGCGCCACGGTGTACGGCTGCATCTTGCTCGCCTTGTCTTTGCCGTCCCGGTAGATCGGCCCTAGGAGGTTGGCGGCGGCAGGAACCGCAGGTGTAGCCGCCGCACGCCGTCCGCGCCCAAGTAGCTGTCGCGGACCTCGGCGCGCGCATGGAAGACACCGTCGGACTCGTCGATCTCGAGCGTCTGACCCACCTTGGCGTCCAGCTTGGACTGCACTTTTGCGCCGTCGGCGCTGTAGTCCTCGAGCAGCGTCGTCTCCTGCCGGAACTTGCCGCCCGGCATTTCGAAACGGAGGTGGACCTTGAGCAGGAGTTGGCCACGGGTCCGCTGCCGTCGGTTCTGGTCGAAGCGGCCACGCGGGTTCTCCGCGTATCCGGGCAGCGGCTCCTTGCCCAGAAAGGCGGCGCCGATGCGCTGGCCAGCACCGACCTTGGAGATCGAAACGACGATCGCGTAAGTCCTGTAGGTCTGCGCCGTCAGATCGTAACTGCGAAGCTGCTTCGGCAGTGGCAGCGTGAGGTGCACCACCTGCCCGACCTGAACCTCCCGCTTGACCACGAAGGCGACGCCGTGGGGCGAGGCGTCGAGTGACTTCGTCCGGCGCTCCCAGGGCTCGCCAGATGAGGGGTCGTGACCCTCGACGCGAATCGGAATCCGCAGCCCGATCCGCTCGGCCCGACGTTTCGCAGCCATTCCGGGGAAGTCTAGCGCACGGTTGCCCGAGCCGGGCCAGCTCGCCGCAAGGCAGCAGAACACAACCCCGGAGGACGGACCCGCCGCAAGTCGTTGAGGGGATGGTGGCGTGGGACGGAATTGAACCGCCGACACGCGGATTTTCAGTACCTACCGATACCCCGAACCAAACGTACCCAACAGCACCCAAACGCGCGGGGTCAGTGACTTACGGGGCCGTCCCTCCGCGCTGAAACACCGTTGGCTACCGTTGGGTGCGATTGGTCTGAGGAAAGTCAAAGGAAAGTCGGCGGCGGCCCGGATTCGACGCTGGCGCGAAGACTGCACGGACGGCGCACCGCCGCCTGGCCTGGCTGGGGTTCACCTGAGTTCACCCAGCACCGGGCACCAAGATGGGCACCAGATTCCGTCCGGGAAGGCCCTCAGTTCGTCGGCACGAGGCGTTTCAGTTCCTCGAACCAGTTCTGGACGAGGATGAGGCTTGGCTGCGGAGCGGTGTCTTCCGATTCAGCGCCTGCCTTGAGCAGCAGGACCCGCTGGCCATCGGGTGAAATGGCGGCGCGGCGGTTGATGGGCCCGGTCCACTAGGGCTCCGTGTCAAACAACGACTCACGCGAGCCGAGCGTAAACGTCGGCTCGGTCTCGATAGCCACACTCATCATGGCCTGCGGACCACCCGGTTACTCGGTCCAGACCGAGTAGCAGTCTCGACGCCTCCTCCCCGGAGCCGGCCCGCGGCAGTGGAGGCGGTCGCACCGGCTCGCTACAGGGTGCACTTCGACGCCCCCGCCGAGCTGCGCGACAAGCTGGAGCGACTCCAGGCATTGATGCGTTCTTCGGTGCCCGATGGCGACCTCGCGAAGATCATCGACCTGGCGGTGTCCGAGAAGCTGGAGCGGCTGGAGTCGAAGCGCTTCGCGCGGACATCTCGCCCTCGAAAGATCCTCGCCCAGACGGACACGACTCCCCGCTCTCGTTACATCCCGGCGGCGGTGAGGCGGGTCGTCGACGAGCGCGACGGAGGCCGGCGCACCTACGGGGAGGAGCGTGGACGGCGCTGCAGCGAGCGCCACGACCTCGAGTACCACCACCGCTTTCCGTTTGCCCGCGGCGGTGACCACAGCCCTGCGGTGATCTCTCTCATGTGTCGCGCTCACAACATCCTGCTGGCCGAGCTCGACTATGGAAAAAAAGATGGCGTCGTACCGGCACTCTGGGAATCGTGTCTCCGAGCGTGCGTCCGATCCTCCGGGTTGATGACCGCTGGGCGCCGCCGCTGTGCGTCCGATCTCTCTGCTGAAATCGTCGTCTATCGTCTTGGAACGAGGCGCTTCAGTTCCTCGAATCCGTTGCTTGGCGACGGAGCATCACCTTCCGATTCAACGCCTGCCTTGAGCATGAGAAACCGCTGGCCCGCAACAGGGAAAACATCAGATCCGGTGCGCGCCTTCCAGCATCAGCTTGAGGATCTCTGGAGGAGAGACGCAAGGCTGAACCGCGTGCGGGTGGCGGAGCTGAAGCCCCCGGTCAACCAAGCGACATCGCTACGACGTCAGACCAGTAGAATAGAGTTTGCTGGACCTTCGGGGCGTAGCGTAGCCTGGTAGCGCGCGTGGTTTGGGACCATTGTGGAGCGAAAACAGACCACGCTTAACTCCGTCATTACTAATGGGGTTATGCCGAACAACACGGAGTGTACCGCGCCCGGTTTCTTGGACACCAGTTTGACGATCTCGGGTTCGTTTGGCAGACGATCCCGAAAACGACGCACGAGGATGCCCCAGGATCGACGCGGCGGGGTGAGTCCATACCTGGGGTAGCCCCTCTTTGATGACCTCGAGGTTCACGCGGCCTTCCCCTGGCCGTGCTGGTCGCGGGCCTCGCGCGGGGTGAGGAATCCCAGCTTCTCGACGCGCCACTGCTGGTTGTAGCGCTTGACGAAGGCAGCCACGGCCTGGCGCACCTCCTCGAGGGTGTGGAAGACGCGGCCATGAATGATCTGTTCCTTGAGAGTCCGGATGAAACGCTCGGCCACTCCGTTGGTCTGCGGCTGTTCGACGAAGGCGAAGCTGGGCGTGATGCCCCAGAAACGCAGCTGGTTGAGGAAGTGGTCCGAGAGGTACTGCGTCCCGTGGTCCATGCGCAGCTCGAGGCCACGAGCCACACCCGCCTCGACCGAGCCGAAGAGCTGCGTCAGCCCCATGGCGATGGGCTGGAGGGCCTCGTAGCGCGTCCCCTTCTTGCACACGTGGTAGCCGACGCACTCGCTGTTGAAGTGCTCGACGCCGACGAAGATCCAGCCCCAGCCGTCCTTTGCCGTGAGAACTCTCGCCCCGTCCGTCCCCCACATCAGGTTGGGCGCATCGGTTGTGATCGTCCCCTCGTGGAGCAGCCCCTCGCCCTGGCGTACCCGACGCGGCGACAGCAGGTGGTGCTCACGCATGATCCGCAGCACCCGCTTGCGCGACACGCGCACCTGGCGCAGCACCTTGAGCCGCGCCCAGACCTTGCGATGTCCTTCTCCTACGAACGGCGAGGCCGCCAGGTCCTCTCGGATCAGCCGCAACAGCTCCTCGTCAGACACCTTGGGCTTGGGACCACGTCGGCCAGCGCGGACCATCTCGGGAGCCGCCTCGCCGAGCTGGGAGTAGTAGCTCGAGCGGGCCAGCTTCCACACCCGGCACACCCGCTCCACCCCGTAGGCCCGGCCTGTCGCAGGGGAGATCGCCGCACTCATCGCCGCGACCTCCCGAAGGCCAAAGGGCGGGCCGCCCCGATCTTCTTCCGCAACAGCTCGTTCTCCATGCTGAGCTCGCCCACCCGCTTGACCGCCGCGTCCAGCTCCACCTTCAGCGGGTCGCCGTTGCGCTCCCGCAGCGACTCGTCGATCCCGGCCATGGCTTGATCACGCCAGCGCAGCAGCCGCAGTGCGACCTCCCGCTTGCGCACCACGCTCCAACGCTGCCCGGGACCCAAGGCGCCCACCACCGCGCCGCCGGTGGGCGAAACTCCGGTCGCCCACCGGGCTCCCTCCGTCTCGCCCACTCCCTTCTTCCTCTCAGACCTCTTGCGCCTGACCTGCTTCATCGATCGAGTCTCCTTGAACAAGATGACTTTCCCTAGTTTCGTGTCCAAGAAAACCGGGTCCGCTTTACGAACAACACGGAGCCGTCCGGCAGGGGAAGCCAGGGGGCAGCCAAACCGGGCGAAATTAAGCCCCGATCGCACCAATCCCTGCCCGCGCCCGGCTCACCGCTACGATCGGCTTGACGAGCGACGGGCGGCCCTTTGAGGCGTGGAGGCGGCACGTCGAGCGGACGACGGCTTGAGCGCGAGCTGACCACGGCCGGGAGGGACGTCGAGCTGTTCAACAACCGGGACGAGCGGCTGTGTCAGGTGGGGGCGGGGGCTCGTCGGCTCTTTCCGCTCCCACAGATCGGCGAAGAGCAAACCGGAGCCAGCAGGACCGACACCGAAAATACTGGAGGCCAAGGAGCCTGGCTGCACCGCCGGCCCTGGACCTTGAGCGTCGTTTGCTTTCACTGCCGCAGTGGCTGCAGACAGGCTTCTTCGCCCACACACCCCGCCAAAGGACTCGCCACCCCAAGTCTGATCTATACGTCATCCGAGCAGTCACGTTTAGCATATATCGAACTTGCGAAGAAGTAGCTATACTGATCGCTTCGGCTCTGGTGGCACGAAGACCGGGATGCTTGGTCTCGAGCTGCCGCGCAAAGCGGTCCACCTAGGGGATCACGGAGTCCGGGAAGACGGAGGGCATGCCGCCCCTCGGTCTACGGAGTCAAGTCAACGCACCGAGCGTGCACCGTGACTTGGGTGCCGGGACTGACACCACGCTCGATCAAGCCTACCCATCCTGTGCCCGTTGTGTTTGGAGCATTCGTGAAAGACCTGATCCCGGCGGTGGCCGGCAAAACAGGGATGTGGGTGAATCCTCCCCCGACCACTAGGTCACCCGGACTGCATTGTGCCGTGCAGGTCATTTTCTGGGGAGCGGTCGTTGCTGCAACAGGCGCGACGCAGCTCGTGGAATAGAATCCCAGGACGGGCCCCCCGGGCGGAGGCGGGTCGGAAGGCCCACCAGGCTCTTGAGGCGCGCTACCGGCCTTCACCGTGAATGTGGCGGTCGAAATGGCGAGCGCGGATACGTCGCGGCCCTGGTCCGCAAGGGCTTGTCCGACACCCTCGCCGTAACCGTGAAGGCTCCGTTACGGTCGAACCGATGTCGGTGGCGGCAGCAATCAGGGCCACCGCAGCCCGTGGATGGGCCGCCGTTCTCGGGGTCCGTGCCCGCGCCTGGGTCGTCCGGGCCCGTCTCAACGCCATCCCCCCAGTCCACGTCGTAGCGGAGCGAATCTCCTTGGTCGGGATCGCTGCTACGGCAGAGATTGACATGCACGTCGAGCGGCAAGAAACCGGCGACGACCCCGTTGACGAGGTGTGGCGTCGTCCTGAGAACAACAGCGGGTGGATTATTATCCGTGGACGAGGTGTTCCGGAGTGTGCCCGCACCAGAATCTGCCGCGGCCGGATTCTGGGGCACGGCCGACGAGGGGCCGCTAGGCGAACCTCCGTTACAGGCGGCGACTACGACGACGCACGAGACGATGAGGATTCTGCGCATTGAAGCCTCCTTGGGTAGCTTGTGAACTGTAAGATCGAACTGTAGCTCTTGACCAAGGTCACCGTACCTCACGGGCGCACGGATCACGGGTCGCAGCTCTTCGTGGAACCATTCTTGGGCTGGCTCGTGCGGCTTCCAGCGCGCTTTCCGTCGGTGCTCTTCATGAGAGCGCATCCTCGATCGCCGTGCGTTTCGCAGCTGACAGAGTCGGCCACTTCTCCCGCAAACGATCCGCAGCCCGCACCTCCGCCCCATCCTTTACGTGAAGGGGCACGACGGACCGGCACTGGTTGCTGCATACGCCGCCGCCCACAGATTGCCCCGGTGGGTGCTAGGGAATGTTAGGACCCAGCGGGTACCTGTGCGGTGACGAGGCTCACTTTGCGTTTGCTTTGGTGCAACATGATCTGTTAAGCCTGCGGTTCGTTCGTCCCTGGAGGGCTTCGAGGCGGAGAACGGCTTCTGTGAAAGAACCAATGCGTCGTGCTGAGGAGATCATGACCATCGCCGAGGTAGAGCAAGTCGGAAGTGGGTGCTGAGCCGTCATGGTTGACAGCGTCGATGACTTCGAGCGCCTAATCGCGGAGGTTGCCAGAGACACCGCGGGCGACCGGGCCAGAATGTCCGTCGAACCCGTCGCGGGGGCGACAGCTTGCTGGATCGTGCGGGCGGCCAGTCTCGACTCCGACAACTCGTGGACCGAGTCAACGGCGATCGCGTTGGATTGGCCGCCATTGGAGGAAGACGACGTCTATAGGAAACGAGTCCGCAACGAAGTGGCGTCGAAAGTGAGAGCGATTCTACCCAAGTAGCGTGGATCAGAACCGGCGGCAGCCGTCCGACCAATCCTGTTACAGTCGCCCACTGTGCGCACGGAGCAGTTGCCGGCTCGCATCTTTCGGCGGTTAGATGCCGATGCAGTCTGGCACTACTGCCCCAACTGCTCCGGTTGGCCACGGACCGCCTATCAAGAGGCGTTTCAGACACCCCAGAGCGGCGTCTTCTGTACGAAGTGCCTGCAGTCGGAGCAGGCCGGCACTTGTTCCTACGACGTGCGCATCGCCAGCAAGGAGTTGGCGAAGCTGCCATCTCTTATCCATCGTCGGTCGAAAGACAACGAGACGTGGCACGCAAGCGACCGCTGCTTCGAGTGGCCCGAGAGCGGGTTTGTGGAGTGCACTGAGCTGCCATCGACAGGGCCGTTTTGCGGCCATTGCCTCGCCCTAAAGCGCGGGCGTCGCTACAAGGTTCCTGGCCCAAGCGGCTCCCCGTAGCGGCGTGGCGGCCATTCAAACGTGGCTCGGTCACACCCGGCCGAACCCTCTCGGCTCCGGGGTGATCCTCGAGCCATCGCTTTTGTGACATCCAGCCGCTGTCGCTGAGGACAGCGATGCCGCCCTCGAGGCCGGGGGCGCCCCCAAGGTGGTGTAGTTCCGAAATCTGTTGAAAGTTGAGTGGCGGCCTCTCCGGCCCGATGGGATCATCGGGCTGGATCAAAGGAGGAGAAAGCCGCCATGAAGAAAGCTATCAGCAGACGAGCCATCCCCCAAGAGGTTGTTGGTCAATTAGCGTCGCCGCTGGCTGAACTGATGCGTCAGACGCTACTCGAGACTGTGATCGCGAGCGGAACGATCCAGGCGATCGAGATGCTGCGTGCTCAGCAGGAGGTGCTGTGCGGGCCACGCTACAAGCAGAACGCGGATCGCAAAGCTCATCGCCACGGAACGACGGTCGGATCGCTGGTTATGGGCGGACGTCGGGTGACGCTGCCGCGCCCTCGGGTTCGGTCGGTCGACGGCCGCGAGCTCGAGCTGCCGGCGTGGACGGAATGGTCTCGTGAGGATCCACTGAAGCAACGGGCCCTCGAGCAGATGATCCTTGGCGTGTCGACACGAGGCTACTCGGGTTCGTTAGAGAAGCTTCCGGTCGAAGTCCCGGAACGGGGCAAGAGCCGGAGTGCCGTCAGCCGGCGTTTCCTCGAAGGAACACGGCGACACCTGGTGAAGCTGCAGCGTCGCGATCTGTCAAGACTGGAATTGGCGGTGCTGATGATCGACGGAATTCACTTTGAGGATCACGTCGTTCTGGTGGCGCTCGGCTTCGAAAACGACGGGAAGAAGCAGGTCTTGGGCCTGTGGGAAGGGACGACCGAGAACGCTCGGGCCTGTAAAGCCCTGCTCGAGAATCTCGCCTCACGCGGTCTGCAGACGAACCGCAGCTTGCTCATCGTCCTTGACGGAGCGAAGGCTCTACACAAGGCTTGCAGGGACGTCTTCGGAGGCCGTGCCTTCATCCAGCGCTGCCAGGAGCACAAGAAGCGGAACGTTGCCGACCACTTGCCGGAGTCGATGCGACCTGGTGTGCGACGGGCGATGAGTCAAGCCTACGAGTGTCGCGACGCTAAGCGGGCGAAGCGGCTCCTCGAGGCTCTCGCCACCCGTCTCGAGTCCGAGCATCCTGGCGCTGCCGCCTCCCTGCGCGAGGGCCTCGACCAGACGCTCACTGTCATCGAGCTCGAACTCCCCGAACGGCTCCAGCTGTCGCTGCGAACAACGAATCCGATCGACAACCTCGTTGGCAGCGTCCGCAGAGTCTCGCGGCGCGTGAAGCGCTGGCGCGGAGGTCGCATGATTCTCCGCTGGTGTGGCGCCGCCGTGTTGGATGCCGAGCAGCGCTTCCGGCGTATCAGAGGCTACCGAGAGATGCCCAAACTGATCGCTGCCCTCAGAGCACGAGACGCAGCACTTGACGAGAAGGAAAACGCCGCTTAGGACGTGAACTGCCGCCGCTCAGTTTCAACAAGCGACGGGACATCACCGCCAGCGTCACTGTAGGGCGCCTTGCAGCTGATCCGCAGTGTTCGGCGGAATGATCGGGAGAGCCGGTGACGGAGGTACAGGCATCAAGCGACGCGGATCTTCCGGAGATTCAGCGACTGTTTAGGGAGTACGCAGGGTGGGTTGGAGTGGATCTCTCGTCAGGGTTTCGAACGGGAGCTTGCAGAGCTACCGGGTGAGTATGTCCCCCCGGATGGCATCCTCCTGATCGCGCGGGTGGACGGAAGCATTGCGGGGTGTGTTGCCGCTCACCGGTCGCCACGGAATCGTCTTCGCCCTCCTTCCCCTCTGGTTTCTCGGCTTCTGTGAACTGCTGAACCTCTTCCTCCATCCCTACTTGGCATTGAAAAGTGGTCGCTATTACTCCGGTGTGGTTACGGCACCGCTAGTCGGAGTTCTCGGCGTTCTGACCATCAGGGAGTTGGCTAGGGTCACTGCGAAAGACCCGGGAGAACCCTGGAGCGCCGAATGATGGGGCCAGCGTTCCTCGATCGCGACGGCCTATCAAGGAGATGAACCTGACAAGGCCCGTCCAGATCGCAGCCTTGCAGCTTGTCTCCCGTGTTCCGCGAACGATTGGTCCAATCGGCGAGCGATGCCCTACGAGGTACCTCTCGCTCGGGCTAGACGTTCGTTCACAACGCGTGCCCTTGGCGCATTCATCGAAGTGCCGCTCGACTATCTCAATTCCGTACTTTCTCCCTCACCTCTCCGGTCATCGGCACGAAGCGAACCGGTAGGACGCTCTTCTCTCCGAAGCGGTCGCCTTTACGCGTGAGAAGCCGGAGCTCCTGAAGATCGTCGCCGACCGGAATGATGAGGCGGCCGCCGGAGGCGAGCTGCTGTTTGAGCGGCTCCGGAATGCGCGGCGCGGCGGCCGTCACGATGATGGCGTCGAAAGGGGCCCGCTCGGGCCAGCCTCGATAGCCGTCGCCCGATCGCACTTGCACGTTCGTGTAGCCCAGCCGCTCGAGCCTTTCTCCCGACTCCCGCGCGAGCGGCTCCACGATCTCGATCGTGAAGACCTCCTCGACGATCTCGGCGAGTACGGCCGCCTGGTACCCGGATCCCGTCCCGACCTCGAGTACCCGGTCACCGGCTTCGAGAGAGAGGGCCTCCGTCATGAATGCCACGATGTACGGCTGCGAGATCGTCTGCCGGTGCCCAATCGGAATCGGGTGGTCAGCGTAGGCCTGGGTTCGGAGCTCGGCGGGAACGAACTCGTGACGTGGCACCTTGCGCATCGCCTCGAGCGTCCGGGCATCACGCACGCCGCGCGCTTCGATCTGCTGCCGGACCATCGCATCGCGCGGCTGCGCCGTCTCGTCACTCACGGGAGATTCCGCCAGGCCCGCCACCGCGAAGACGAGCGCGAGGCGCACCCCTGACGGCATGGGGAATTGTACGCGGTCCCGGGTCAGTAAGCCTGCGCGAAGTAGACGCGGCGGGGGGAAGGGCCGTCGCAGCGGACGCACTGACCCGGATCGGGCTCGCCTTCGACGGGAATCACGCGGACGGTGGCTTTCGTCTCCTCTTTGATCTTCGCCTCGCAGGCCGCATCACCACACCAGCCGGCGACGAGGAAGCCGCGCCGCTGGGCCATGACCGTCTTGAACTCGTCGTAGTCCGAGACCTCGGTCGTCTGTTCCGCAAGCCTCTGCTTGGCCCGCTCGAACAGATCGGATTGAAGCTGCGCGAGCAACTTCTTGAGCTCGTATGCGAGACCGGTCAGCGGCACGAACGCCTTCTCGCGATTGTCGCGCCGCACGAGGACGCACTGATCCTTCTCGACGTCCTTTGGACCGAGCTCGAGGCGCACCGGCACACCACGCATCTCCCAATCGGCGTACTTGAAGCCCGTCTGCTGAGTATCGCGATCGTCGAGGTGGACGCGCACGCCGGCGTCCTTCAGGAGGCCGGCCAGCTCGCGTGCCTTCGGCAGGATCTCGTCGTTCCAGTCTCCCTTGCGCGGAGGGATCGGAACGATCACGACTTGATGAGGCGCCAGCTTCGGCGGCAGCACGAGCCCCGAGTCGTCGCCGTGGGTCATGAGCATGCCTCCGACCAAGCGTGTCGAAGTACCCCACGAGGTGGACCAGGGCTTCTTTCGCTGCTGGTCCTTGTCGAGGAACTCGATCTCGTACGCCGTCGCGAAATGCTGGCCGAGATTGTGACTCGTGCCGGCCTGGAGCGCCCGACCGTCTCCCATCATCGCCTCGATCGCGTAGGTGCTCAGGGCTCCGGCAAATTTCTCGGCATCGGTCTTCTGCCCCCACACGACCGGCATCGCGAGGAACTCCTCGCAGAAGGCTCGGTAGACGTGCAGCATCTGCAGCGTTTCGGCCTGCGCCTCGTCGGCTTCGGCGTGCAGCGTATGCCCTTCCTGCCACAGGAACTCGGTCGTGCGCAGAAAGGGGCGCGTGACCTTCTCCCAGCGCACGACGTTGCACCACTGATTGATGAGGATCGGTAGGTCGCGCCACGAGCCGACCCACTTCGCGTACATGGTGCAGATCATCGCCTCGGAGGTAGGGCGGATCGCCAGCGGCTCCTCGAGCTCCTCCCCGCCACCGATCGTCACCCACGCGCACTCTGGCGAGAAGCCCTCCACGTGCTCGCGTTCCTTCTCGAGGAAGCTCTTGGGGATCAGCAACGGGAAGTACGCGTTGACGTGCCCGGTCTCCTTGATGCGGCGGTCCATGTCCGCCTGCATGTGCTCCCAGATGGCGTAGCCGTAGGGCCGGATCACCATGCAGCCCTTCACCGGGCCGTAGTCCGCCAGCTGTGCCTTGAGCACCACGTCGAGGTACCACTGGGAGTAGTCCTCGCTCCTGGGCGTAACGTCTTTCATCACGGGCTTCTTACTCATCTCGCGAACGGCTCCGATTCTCTTGGGGGGTCAGAAGGCGGGCGAATGCGATTCCCAGGGTCTCAAGCTAGCGGCGTGTGGCGCACGCGTCAACAAGCCGGTCGGATTGGCTTGACGGGAACCCCGCTTCGGTCTATCTCCCATCTGGCCCCGCGTACCGCGCCCTTCCTTTCGATCACCTCTCAAACAAGTCTCCCGGAATTGGAATGAAGGATGAAGTGCGCGTTGACCGCAGCCGGCGTTTTGTTCGCCGGTGTCGCGGCGTGTGAGTCGATCGAGGTTCCGAGCTACACCAACGCGGATCTCGAGCAGGTTTCCCCGCTTCGGGGTCAGACCGGAGTGGCGTCGCAGCCCCAGTCCGAGATCCGGGCGGCGCCCACGCACCCCTCTCAGCAGGCCGAGCGAGAGCGCTGGAGGCGCGAGGTCGAGCGCCTCGAGCAGCGCAACGAGTCACTCGTCGATCGCATCTACAAGCTGCAGCTGAAGGTCCAGGAGCGCCGCCGCGTCCCCGGCGTGAGCCTCTACTTCGATCCGAAGATCGAAGCGTGGGAGGCTGAAATCGAGCGGCTGCGCCGGCGCATCCGCGGGCGTGAGCAGCGCCTTTTCGAGCGGGCGCGCCGTGCGCGGGTGCCGCCAGGATGGCTGCGCTAGAACGGGTGCTATCGTCGCAACAGGATGATCGAGATTCCCGTCGAGCTCGGCGTGCACCGCCACCGGGTGCACGTCGGTCATGGAGCCCTCGACCTGCTGCCCGAGCTGGTCGAGCCTGCCGTAGGGCAGACCGTGATCGTCGCCGACGAGCGCGTTTGGGCGCTTCACGGGCGCCGTGCCCGGCCGGCGTTCTCGCGCTTCGGTGCGAAGCGTCACCTCCTGCTGAAGAGCGGGGAGCGCGTCAAGAGCCGGGCGACACTCGCCCGGCTGCACGACTTTTTTCTGGCGTCGGGCCTCGGCCGAGATGGGCTCGTCATCGCCTTCGGCGGCGGTGTGGTCGGTGACGTGACAGGCTTCGCCGCCGCCACCTACATGCGCGGAGCCGCCTGGTTGCCGATACCGACGACGCTGCTCGCGATGACCGACAGCTCGATCGGCGGCAAGGTGGCGATCAACCACCCTCGCGTCAAGAACCTCATCGGCGCGTTTCACCAGCCCAAAGCGGTGGTCATCGACCCACGACTGCTAGACTCGCTTCCGCCTCGGCAGGCGCAGAGCGGCGCCTACGAGGTACTCAAAGCCGGGATGATCGCCGACCGGTCGCTCTTCGACTCGATGCGGCACGCTCCGCGACAGCTCGTCCACTGGAACCGTGCCGAGCGAGAGCAGGCGATCGCGGCCAGTGTGCTCGTCAAGACCACGATCGTCGAGGCCGACGAACGGGAGTCCGGAAAACGAAAGCTCCTCAACCTCGGCCACACGCTGGGCCACGCCCTGGAAGCGGTTACGAGCTACCGCCGTTTCACCCACGGAGAGGCCGTGGGATGGGGCATTATCGGGGCCGCGTGGATCGCCCGGAATCGAAAGCTGCTTTCCGGTGCGGGCTTCCACCGGATCGCTGCAGCAGTCGATCACCTGGGGCGGCGTCCCCCGGTCTCCGACCTAAGGGCGAAGCAGATCCTGGCCCGGCTCGCCCACGACAAGAAGGCCGAGCGGGGCCGCGTGCCGTTCATCCTGCCGCGGCGACCCGGCCGCGTGAGCATCGTGCGAGACGTGTCCTCCTCCGAGATACGCGGAGCTCTGCGAGCGATGACGGCCAGGGAGGTGGAGCTCGACTGATCCGGGCAGGCCGGGCACCGGTGTCGCGGCAATCATCCTCGCCGCAGGAGCCGGTCGGCGCATCGGGCGGTCCAAGGCATTGCTGCCCCTCGGGGCAACGACCTTCCTCGGCCGGATTCACGAGCTATTCTGCGAGGCCGGCGTCGACACGATCATCGCCGTGGTCGGCGACGAAACGAAGCGAGCCCTCGTTGATGCGACGAGCCCTGTGACTCTTCGGCTCGTGATCAACCCTGATCCCGGGCGAGGCATGCTTTCGTCTGTGCTCGCCGGACTCGACGAGGCCGAGCGCCTCGGGGCTCGAGCCGCGCTGATCCACCCCGTCGATCACCCACTCGTTGCGCCCGCTACGATCAGCGCGGTCCTGGCAGCGCTCCGGCAGGGCGCCAGGCTCGCGATCCCGAGCGTGGACGGGAGGCGCGGGCATCCTGGAGGCTTCGCACGGCCGACCTGGCCGGCGTTGCGCTCGGCAGCGCCGGAACGGGGCGCGCGGGCCGTATTGGCGAACCACCCCGACTGGATCGTCCACGTGCCCGGTGATCCAGCCTGCATCGCCGGGATCGACACCTCCGAAGACTACGAACGCTGGATCGGACCGCTGCCGACCGAGCCGCCCCGTTGAGGGGTCAAGAAGGGATGTCGTAGACGATGATGTGGAAACCGCTGGCGTAGGCGTCCGGCCGCTCCGAATCCACTACGGTCTGGAGGCTGGCCGCATCGACTCGAACGATTCTGGGCGACGCGTCGTAGCAGAGCACGAACTCGGCGCCCTCGAGGGTCAGGGCGACGCCTCGAACGCGCGGAAGCTCCAGGGATCGCCGCAGCTCGCCCGTCTCGAGATCCCAGAAGCTCACGAGATCACCGTCGGGATTGGTGGCCGCGACGGTTCCAGTCGGCTCGTGGATCGCTACGCTCAGCGTCTCACCGATCATGCGCTCTGTGACGTCCCCCGGCTCCACGCGGGCGCGGAGCAACCCCGGCTCCGTGCGTAGGCTGAGGCCTCCGAGCGGACGAGCCTCGTGTTGCAGGCCGTCGCGCGGCGCCGATACGACGGCCAGCTGACGATCGGCCGTCGTGGCGACGTGGCCAGCGTTCAGCTTGGGGTTGTCGATCTCGATTGTCTCGAGAAGCTTTTCCGAGTCGGCTTCGACAAAAGTCACGCTGGGAGGGGAGGGGCCGCCCATCGGGTCGCCGCCATTGGTGATCACCAGCGTGCGCCCCGCATCGACGAAGTGGCAGTCGTGAGGGGCGTTGCCGTAGCTCGGAAACTCGCCGAGCAGCTCGAAGCTCTTGCCGTCTCTCACGGCCACGAGACCGCGGAAACGGTTCCCGACCTCCGACTCGGTGCAGTAGAGAAGCGACCCGTCTGGCGAGTATGCGCCGTGGCCGTAGAACTCGCGCCCCTCGACCGTCTCGACCTTGCGCAGCATCGCACGCGAGCGCAGATCGACTTCGCAGCAGCCCTTGCCTTTCTTTTCGAAGAGGACCGCCCGCTCGGGTGCGTGCGGCGCCGGCGTCACGCCGTGCGCGAAGAAATCGAGTGGGATGAGATCGGCGCGGGCCTGCGGAGAATCCAGGTCGAGAATCGCGAGGTAGTGGCGCATCGCGTCGACACCGGGCTCCTGGAGCCGTCCGGGCCCGATCATCGTGCCGAGGCGCAGGCGCCGGGGAGCCGGGTCGGAGCGCCGCTCGGCACAGCCGGGCCACAATAGCGACGTTCCGAGCGCACTGCCGGCATAGGCAGCACCCTTGAGGAAGCGGCGCCGCGTCGTGGCCGCCGGTCCGCTTGCAGCGGTGGGGCCCGAAGGCCCTGTGCTCAACGGATCTTGGAGATCGCCGTAATTGTGGGTCCGTTCTCCGGATGCTTGTAGCAGCGGACCGAGATGCGCTGGCCCTCTTCGAGGTCGTGCCAGTCGAACCCCTGGGCGCCGATCTCCCCGAGCCTCCGGTTCTGGTTCCGGGACTGATCGCTCAACATGTGGAGCATCGCCTGGGCCTGACTCAGGCCGACCACGACGACGGCGATGAGGACGGCGCCGTACAGGAAGATCCGCTCAGCCATCGAAGAAAGAGCCGTACCAGGCGAGGGCAGGATCCCCGAAGAAGACGATGGCGATGGCGCTGAGACCCAGGAACGTGCCCAGCGGAAGCGGGTACTGACCGCCGCGCCCCCTGGCCACGACCAGCACGATCCCGACGAGGGATCCGACGAGCGTCGCGCCGAAGACGCTGAGCAACATACGCTGCCACCCGAAGAAGGCGCCGAGCATCGCCACCATCTTCCAATCACCCTGCCCCAGGCCCTCCACGCCACGCGTCGCCTGGTACGCCCTGGCGACGGCCATCAGCATCAGGTAGCCGCCCGCCGCGGCGGCCAGTGACTGCAGCGGCCCGATCGGCGATCCCGGCAGAAGGCTCGCTCCGACACCGAACGCGATCCCCGGCAACGTGATCTTGTTGGGCAGCAGGTGATGCTCGAGGTCGATCAAGCTCAGGACCAAGAGCGCCGTGATGAATGCCGCCGTCAAGACCGTCCGCAGCGACGGGCCATAGCCCACTGCGAGGGCGAGGTAGGCGGCCCCGTTGGCCGCCTCGACGGCCGGGTAGCGCCACGATATCGGCGCCCGGCAATTGCCACAGCGGCCCCTCATCGCGAGGAAGCTGAGGATCGGGATGTTCTGGAGGGGGTTGATCTCGGCGCCACAGGCGGGACAACGCGAGCGGGGCGCGAGAACCGACTCCCGACGCGGCAGCCGGTGGATGCAGACGTTTGCGAAGCTGCCGACGATCAACCCGACGAGGAGCGCCACGATCTCCCAGAGGGGCGAGTGCAGAAGGTCTGCGAGAGAAGGGCTTTCTGGCATCGCTGCGCCCGGCGATCTTCCCGCCCCCCCAGGGGCCAGTCAAGATAGGGCTTGGGGGTCTCCATTTAACCGGAGGAGTCCAGGTTGGCAGTTCTCCACGGGCGGTTCGCTGGAGAGCGCTCCAGGCTCGGCGGGTGCCCGCGCGCCTGCGGCTGCGAGGGCGGCACTGCCCGGGGCCGCTGGGTGGCGATGAGGTCCTGGTAGCGCACCGGGTCGTGGGCGACGGCGAGCTCGAGCACTCGGTAGAACACCATCCCGCGGCTGCGGGAGGTGCGGCGGTTGAAGCGGAACGCGAACTCATTCAGGTAGCTGGCCAGGTGCGCGTCGTTCACCGAGCCCTGGTGGGTACCCAGCAACCACCGCTTGGCTAGCGAGGCGACCCGGTGCACTGCGGGCAGTAGCTCGCCGGGATCCTCCCCGCGGGTTCGGGCGGCCCGCTGGCTGCGCCGGTCGTGGACGTAGCCGAGCTTCTCCAGCCCGCGGTAGCCCTGCCAGCCGTCGGTGACGACCCTCGCGCCCGGCTCGACGTGAGCCGTTACAAAGGCGTGCAACGAGGCGGCCGACGCATCGGTCAGCGGCAGCATCCGGCACCGTCCGAATCCTCTCGGCTCCCGGACCTCCACCGCGATCCCGGTCAAAACCTTCTTGCCTTTGGCCCGGCCGCCGCGCAGCCCCGCCTCCTCACCGCCGATGTAGGTCTCATCTACCTGTACCATCCCGGCCAGCCGGTCCCGGCCCGGGCGCACCAGCACCGACCTCAGCCGATGGAGCATCGCCCACGCGGTCTGGTAGGAGCCGATCTCCAGCGTCCGCTTCAGGCTCAGCGCCGAGATCCCGTCCTTGCCGGTGGCGAACAGCCAGCAGGCGGTGAACCAAACCGTTAGCGGCGTGCGCGTCCGGTCAAAGATCGTGCCCGCTGTCACCGACGTACGGCCGCCGCACCCTGAGCACATGAAGCGACCGTCGCCCAGCCGCCAGCCCCCATCATGGCCGCAGTCCAAGCAGGCGAAGCTGGCGGGCCACCGCAGCCACTCCAGGCAGTCCGCATCGGTCCGGAACCAGGCCTGGAACTCGCCCACGGACCGCGGATAGTGCGTGCCAGCACGAGGCTGATCCACCGGCTCAGTTTACACCGGTTAAATGGATACCCCCGATAGGGCTTATCATCGCCGCGTATGCGCGAGGAGCGAGCCGCCTCTCCGGTAGCCACGCTCCCGCTGCTGCTCGGCATCGCCACCGCCATCGTTTTCGCCGCGTTCATGCTGCGCTCGACCGACGGGCGCTTCGTCCCGCAGGTCGTCGATCTCTACGTCGTCTGCCAGTACGCGAAGGCGCTCGCGGAAGCGCATCCGTTCCAGTACAACGTCGGCGACGCCGCTTCGAGCGGCTCCACGAGCCCGCTTTTCACTCTCGTCCTCGCCGTCGGCCATGCGATCGGTGTCCGAGGCGAGGCGCTGGTGGGCTTCGCCATCCTGATCGGCGCCGCCTGCTACATCACCTCCATCTGGCTGGCCTGCCGGATCGCGCAGAAGCTCGCGGACAGGCGCGATGCGATTCTCGCCGGGACGTTGGTCGCGCTCGGCGGCCCGGCGACCTGGGGCTATCTGTACGGCTCCGACATAGCGCTGTTCATGCTGCTGTCGACCTGGCTGCTCGAGCGGCTACTGGCGGAATGGCCGACGCGACGGCCGCGCGGATCGATCGCCGCCGCCGTGCTGCTCGCGCTGAGTCGGCCCGAGGGGCTCGTCGTGGCCGTCGTCCTGGGCCTCGCCTGGAGCCTGGAAAATCGCGGGCGCCCGTGGCGCCGATCGGCGCTGGTGCCGTGGCTCCCCCTCGTCGCGGCGGCGAGCGTCCTGCTCCTTCAGCGCCTGGCGACCGGATCCTGGCTCGGTACGTCCGTCGCCGATAAATCGCTGATCGGCAACTACGGCCTCGCCGAGGGCCTCGCGCTGCTGACGGAATACGCGCAGGACGTGTTGCGCGGATTGCTGCTCGGCAGCTACCCGTCGCTCGCCCCGATCGGGCTGTCGCGCGGATGGGCGCCGCTCTTCTTCCCGCCGCTATGGCTCTTCGCGATCGTCGCGACGCTGGTCGCGGCGCCCGCCGAACGAGCCCGTCCACTGCGTCTGTGGGCCGTACTCGTCGTCCTGCTCTGGGGCGCCGTCTCGCCCAGTCTCTTCCTCGGAGTCCACTTCAACCGCTACCTGATGTGGGCCTTCCCCAGCCTCTTGATCATCGGGGCCGTGGGCCTGGGGATTCTGGCTCGAGGGCTGTCGCGCGGCGACGCTGCGCTCGAGCGGCGGCTGTTCGCCGCCCTGGCCCTGGTCGCCGTCGGTTCGGCATTCGTCGCCACGCTGCGCTTTGCCGTCTTCTACGGTCAGCTGGCCGGCGACGTGTACCGGCGCGACGTCGCGACGGCCGACTGGATCTCGAGGGAGCTGCCGCGAGGTGTCGCGATCGCCAACATCGCCACGAGTGTCGAGTACCTCACCGGGCACCGCAATCTCAACCTCCACGGCGTCACGAGCCCGCAGTTTTTCGGGAACCGCAGCGCCGAGCGCGAGGCGGGGACCTACGAGGCGATGACGCGGCTTCCCGCGGCCGAGCGGCCGCAGTTCCTGCTGACCACGGAATCCACTCAGCAGGCGAACGAGACGCTGCGCACGCTGGCGGCCGGGCCGCCTCTCTTCCGCTCGACGAGCTTCGGCGATGAGCTCCTCGTTCACCGCCTTCAGTGGGACCTCGTCGGGCGGGGGTCGCGGCCGCTTCTCCCGACTACGCTGGCCGCAGTGGCGGGTCTGCGCGAGGTCGACCAGCTCAACGTGTGCGACTCACACGACGAGCGAGCACACGGCTACCGCTTCAATTCACAGCTGGGGGGACTCCTGCTCCACGGCACGGCCCGCGTGGCCAGCTACGCGGGATCGGACCAGGCCGCTCGTGGACCGGTGATCGACGCCGGACGGGCGATCCTGGGTCGCGAATCTTTCACGATCACGACGCTTCCGAACCGGGACATCCTGATGGTCTTCCGGACCGCCCCGCAGATCGCCGCCAACCTGTTTCGGGCCTCCGGTGCGGCGCAGGTAGGCCTCGAGTTCCCGGAAGCCGGCTTCAACGTCATGTGCGACGGCCAGATATTGCCCCGGGTCACGTTCCGGCCGGCGGCAGGATGGGACGAGCGTGTCGTGCGAATCCCCGGGGTGTTCGTGAAGGGCGAACGCACCCGCTTGCAGCTCTCGGGTCGCTACGCCTCCTTCTACTTCTGGTTCTTCCAGTGAGTTAGGCGCCGTTCCCCCCGGACAAACGGCGGCTTCCTAGTGTCATGCGCCAGAGATTTGTTGGCATTCGAGCGCCGATGCATCCCGCCTGGCTGCGTCGCTCATCGGTCAAATACTCCCGGTATTCTCCCTCTTCGACTCCTTGCCAGCCGGGCGCCTCGACGCTCTCGGTGCTCAACAACTTCTGGCGCAGGACACTAGCGGAGCGTGCGGCGCAGCTCTTCGAAGCGGGTGTCGCCGGGGTGGGCATTCAGCCAGGCCTCCACCCGGGCCCGGGCGGCGGTGGGCTGGCCGCTCTGGGCCAGGGCCAGGGCCAGGTAGTACTGAGCCGGCATCAGGTCGGGATCGAGGGCGACCGCGTGCTCGAGCGGGCCCACCGCCTCGGCCTGGCGGCCTTGCAAGACCAGCACGGTGCCGAGGTTGGCGTGGGCGCCCGCATAGCCCGGCTCGAGTCGCAGCGCCCGCCGCAACGTCGCTTCGGCGTCGGCGTGACGCTCGAGCTGGGCGTACGCCGTCGCGAGGTTGACGAGGGCGGGCACGTAGTCGGGTGCGAGGGCGACGGCGCGCTGAGCACGGCGACCCCGGCTTCGGGTCGGCTCATCTGGAGCTGGTAGAGTCCCTGCTGCGCGAGCAGCTCTCCGTCGCCGCGCTCGGCGGGGAGCGGCTCGATGGCGCGCAGCGCCGCCTCCAGCTCGGCGCGCGTCGTGGCGCGGGAGAACGCTTTGCGCCGTCGGCCCGTCGCGTCGTACACGCACGTCGCCGGCAGGCTGATGTCGGCGCTCTCACGCTCCATGAACAGAGATCGGAACAGCTCTTCGCTGTGCCGGTACAGGGGAAGGGCCAGCCCGATCCGCTCCGCGAAGGCGCGCGCCGCCGCGCGAGATCGGCCAGCTCGGGCAGCTCCTTGCGGCAGGGCGCGCACCAGCTCGCCCATACGTTCACGATCCTCGTCTTCCCGGCGGCGGGCAGTGCCCCTTCACCACCCTGAAGAAGCGGCAGCCGCGCGGGCAGCTCCACGCGTTCGACGACGCGCGCCTCTTCCAGGCGTTGGCTCCAGCGGCTGATGGCCCTCTCGATGGGCTGCGCGTCGCCCTGGCGGAGGGTCCAGTGCCGGTCGACTCCGACGTCCGCGAAGCCTTGCGTCGTGCCGTCGGGCCACTCGACCTGGACGGACTCGATGCTCTCGGCAGCTCCCAGGCCGAAGTGCAGGGCGAGCGGCGGCGCCGACGCGAAGCCCCGGGTCGCAGCCACGCGATCCATCTGCGCGCGACCGCCGGCGCGAAGCCGCACGATGGCCCCCAGGGCCTGCCGAGGGCCGTGCGCCGCCTCGAGGCTGAAGCGAACGAAGTGCCGGTCGGCGGGCGAGAGGTTCTCGAAGAGCTGCAAGCGCTGCAGGCTCAGCAGCGCCAGGTCGAGGTCGCCGTCGAAATCGAAGGGGATGTTGGCCCGACCGTCGGTGTCGTAGTCGAGGCCGAGGGAGTGGCCGAGCTCCCGGAACGGAGCGCCCGGCTCGACGTTGACGAAGAAGCGATCCCGCTCGTAGCCCGAGTAGTTCATCGGACCCGCGCGGACCTCGCGCTGCTCGCGGGCGTCGGTCGGGTTGAGCTCGCCGGATCGCTCTGCAGCGACCTGCACGTCGGCGACAGCCTGTCGCCAAAGGAACGTTCAGTTGTCGGGTGCGCGCTTCGAGGCGGGGTTGGGGTGGCTGGCCATCCCGTTCGTGACGTGGAGGTCGCGGTCGCCGTCATTGTCGTAGTCGAAGAAGACTCCTCCCCAGGCCCAGTTGGCGTTCTCGACGCCGAGCGCCTCCGCGACGTTTCGATAGCGACCCGGACCCAGATTCTCGTAGAGCGTGTTCCCGGCGGCCATCGCCCAGAGACGGGCCCGCTGCGCGTCGTCGAGCTCCGGCGTGATCGAGAGGACGCGCTTTCCCGCATAGGAGTACATGTTGGAAACGAAGACGTCCAGGTCGGCGTCGTTGTCGTAGTCGGCGAAGGCGATCCCCATGGAGAAGCCGACGTCGGTGAGCGGCGGGTGCGACTTCTTCTCGAACCGGCCGGGCCCGTTGGCGACGTAGAGCTCGTTCTCGGCGAAGTCGTTGATCAACATCAGGTCGGTCTGGCCGTCGCCCGTGAAGTCGTGCCACTCACCGAGCAGCGTCCGCCGCGTCGAGGCGTCGATGCCGGCCCGCTCGGTGATCTCTTCGAAGCGCAGGCCGCCGAGGTTGCGTAGCAGCCGGTTCGGCCCGCCGTCGACCGCGTCCGCGTGGTTGAGCGAAATGTCGCGCTTGGCCAGGCCGTAGTTGGAGAGGAAGAGGTCCAGCAGCCCGTCCCCGTCGACGTCGTGGGCCGCGATGTGGCTGTTCCGATCGTCGCAGGCGTAGTCGACGACGAGCTCGGAGCGCCCGTCCTCGTCGAGGTCGAGGAACAGGTAGAACATCCCGGCGGTCGCGGCGGCCGGAAGGCGGTCGGTCGCGACGCGCGCAAAGCCTCCCTCGCCGTCGTTGAGGAACAAGCTCATCAGGCTGTGGACGTGGTAGACGAGGACGTCCTCGCGGCCGTCGTCGTCGAAGTCGGCCACCGTCAGGCCGCCGAGGTTCGTGACGTTGACGTTGCCGAGGTTCGTGAGCAGGCTGCGCTCCTTCTCCTCGGAGCGGAACAGGTCGATGCCGGTCAGGGGGGACACGTCCCTGAAGCGCGGCCCCGAGTAGACGTCGCTCTCGAGGCGCTCTGCGTCGAGGCGGGCGATTCGCCAGCCCTTCGCCGTCTTGCGCAGGCCCACCGAGAGCCGCGCGCGGCGCTCGATCGCCCCGCCCGACTCGGCGCGGCCGGCGACGTGCCAGTCGAAGCGAGCGTACGCCTCGTCCAGGGCCGGGGCCAGTAGAAACAGGTCGTTCTTGACCTGACAGCGCTCCACGCGCTCGACACCTTCCAGCCAGCCGGTCACGAGGGCCCGAAGCTGCGCCGGGCCGCCCACCCGAGCGGAGCCGCCCCCGCCGCGTCGCGTCTCGAGTCCGGGGTTCGAGGCGACGCTCGTCGGCTGTTCCGGGAAGCGGATCGCGAAGTCCGGCGTCACGCCAGCGCTCGCCTGGCCGGCGTCGTGCTCGTCGAAGGCACGGCAAAGGCCCTTCTGGATCTCCTTCTGGGCCTCGAATGCGGCCCGCTCGCTGACCGAGACGTCGGTCACTCGATCCTTCGGTTCGGCCAGAAAGTCCTGCTCGCCGCATCCGATCCCGATGCAGGCAACCGCAGCGAGCAGCGGGACCGCGGCGGCGTTCGGCGCGCTCGTCACGGCCTCATTCGAACCCGCGGGGCAAAGTGACACAAGCCGGCCGCGGTTCGGCGACAGCGCCGTGACACGAGCGGTCCGAATACTGAGGTCCTTCAGCGGCTTGGCGAGAGCCGTATCCTGCTACCGTGCTTGTGATGTCCGACAGGGAGATTCGAACAGGTTCTTCCAGTAGTGCGCTCGCGCGGCGTGGTAGCCTGACGAACGCCGGTACGGCGCCGAGATCCAGATGAAGATTCAGGGAGCCAACGTCGTCGTCACCGGCGGAGCCGGCTTTCTCGGGCGCGTCGTCGTGGCCGAGCTGGAGCGCCGCGGCGCGGCCCGGGTGTTCGTCCCACGCAGCGCCGACTACGATCTCGTCGAGCGCGACGCGTGCCGTCGACTCATCGAGGAAACGCGCCCCGACCTGACGATCCACCTGGCGGCCCAGGTGGGCGGCATCGGCGCCAATCGCGAGAACCCGGGGCGTTTTTTCTTCGAGAACCTGATGATGGGGGTCCAGCTCATCGAGGAGTGTCGACTGCAGAACGTCGCCAAGACGATCACGGTCGGAACGATCTGCTCGTATCCGAAGTTCACGCCCGTGCCCTTCCGCGAGGACGACCTTTGGATCGGCTATCCGGAGGAGACGAACGCCCCCTACGGCCTCGCCAAGAAGATGCTGCTGGTCCAGAGTCAGGCGTACCGGGCTCAGTACTCGATGAACGCCGTCCACGTTCTGCCGGTCAATCTCTACGGCCCCGGCGACAACTTCGATCCCCGCTCTTCCCACGTGATTCCCGCGCTCATCAAGAAAGTGCACGACGCGATCCAGGCCGCTTCGGGCGTGATCGAGGTATGGGGCTCGGGCAAGGCCTCGCGAGAGTTCCTCTACGTGGACGATGCGGCGCGCGGCATCTGTATGGCAGCCGAAGGCTACGACGGGCCGGAACCCGTCAATCTCGGGGCGGGTTTCGAAATCACCATCCGCGACCTCGTCGCGTTGATCGCGCGACTGATGGATTTCAAGGGTGAGATCCACTGGGACGCCGCGAAGCCGGACGGGCAGCCGCGCCGCAGCCTCGACACCTCGCGCGCCGAGCGGCTCTTTGGCTTCCGGGCGGAGGTCAGCTTCGAAGAGGGACTGCGTCGGAGCATCGACTGGTACCGGCGCCAATGACGACGGCCGCGGCGACAGCTCTCGATCCGATCGCGGAGCAGGTGCGACGCTTCTACGAAGACAACCACGCCGGGATCGCCAAGGCCCGCCGCGCACGCCGCTACTACTACTCCACGCTGACCCGCGTGCTCCAGGCACGCGTCCGCCCCGGCCAGCGCGTGCTCGACCTCGGCTGCGGCAACGGAGAGCTGCTCGCCGCGCTGCGCCCGTCACACGGCGTCGGGATCGATCTGTCCAAGAAGGCGATCGAGACGGCCCGAAGGGGTCACCCGGGCGAGCACCTCCACTTCGTCGAAGGCGACATGGCCGACCGCCGGCTGCTGGAAGAAGCGGGGGGCCCGTTCGACGTCATCGTGATGGTCAATGTCGTCACGCATCTGAACGACGTGCAGACGACGTTCGAGGGATTGCTTCCCCTGTGCCACGACCGTACTCGGCTGCTCGTCTACAACTACAGCAGACTGTGGCAGCCCTTTCTGAGACTGGCCGAGCTGCTCCGGGTCAAGTACCAGGCGCCACCGGAGGCCTGGCTGCCGCCCGAAGAGATCCGCAACATGCTCGGGCTTGCCAACTTCGAGGTCGTCCGCAGCGACCGGCAGATCGTCTGGCCCGGCTACCTTCCGCTCATCTCCGAGCTTCTCAACAGGTACGCGGGGCAGCTGCCGCTGGTCGAGCACCTCTCGCTGATGTACGGCCTGATCGCCGGCCCGTCGGCGCATCGGTTCATCGGTCACCGCGCCTCGCATCCGAGCACGAGCGTGATCATCCCGTGTCGCAACGAAGCAGGGCACATCCGCCCGCTCGTCGAACGGTTGCCCGACCTCGGACCCAACTCCGAGTTCCTGTTCGTCGAGGGCGGCTCGCAGGACGACACCGAGCAGGTCATCAAGGACGTGATCGCCGAAAATCCCGGCCGCGCGTTGCGTCTCCTCAAGCAGCCCGGCAAAGGCAAGGGGGACGCCGTCCGAACCGGCTTCGCGGAGGCTCGCGGCGAGGTGGTGCTGATCCTCGACTCCGACATGGGAGTCGCCCCCGAAGACGTCCCCAGGTTCATCGACGCGCTGGCGTGCGGCAAGGCGGAGTTCGTCAACGGCTCGCGGCTCGTCTACCCGATGGAAGGGCAGGCGATGCGTTTTCTCAACCTGATCGCGAACAAAGGCTTCGCCCTACTCTTCGGCTGGCTGCTCGGGCAGCAGGTGCGCGACACTCTCTGCGGCACCAAAGCGCTGTATCGAGCCGACTACGAGCGGATCGCCGCCGGACGCAGCTTCTTCGGCGACTTCGATCCGTTCGGCGACTTCGACCTGTTGTTCGGCGCCTCGCGGCTCAACCTTCGGATCGTCGACCTGGCCGTCCGCTACCACGCGCGCCAGTACGGCGATACGAACATCTCGCGCTTCCGCCACGGTCTGGTGCTGCTCCAGATGAGTGCGTTCGCGGCGCGTAAGCTCAAGTTTTTCTAGAGAAGGTGCGGGAACGTTGGCACGGCGCGTTTGGCGTCGCGGGGCTCCTCAGTCTCCTGGCCTACCTCTTTCAGGACCTGATCTTTCGCGGCCAGGTGCTCTACGAGCGAGACATCCAGGCGGTGTGGCAGCCGCAGATCGAGGCTTTCGTCCGCTCCATCGCCGCCGGCTCCTGGCCGGTGTGGGACTCCTCGATCGGTTTCGGGCAGCCACTGCTCGCCGACCCGGGAGCGCAGTTGCTGTACCCGTTCACCTGGCTCAACCTGATCCTACCCGCCGGCCTTAGCTACACGCTCTACGCCCTGGGCCATCTGCTGTTCTCCGGAATCGGCATGGCGCTGCTCGGGCGCCAATTGGGAATGTCGAGACCCGCGGCTTGGTGTGCCGCCGCCTTCTGGATGGTGTCCGGGCCGAGCCTCGCACTCGTCAACCTCTGGCACCACTTCGCCGGTGCGATGTGGATGCCCTGGATCCTGCTCGCGGCCCTCCGGGCCTTCTCGACCGGGCGCGTCTCGACCGCAGTCGTCTGGGGTCTCGCGAGCTCGATCCAGGCCTTCGCGGGCTCGGCCGACATGTGTCTCTTGACCCACGGTGCGACCGCCGTATTGCTCGTCGTGAGGTTCGCGCGGCCGGCGAGTGGCGAGACGCCTTCGAGCGCCGTGCGGCAAGTGGCGATTGCGGCGACGGTGACAATACTCGCCGCGAGCGGGCAGTGGCTTCCGTCGCTCGCGGTGGCGCGTCAGTCGGCCCGCTGGGCGTTGCCGTCCGCGATCCAGAGCTACTGGTCCGCCCATCCGTTCACGCTGTCGGAGCTTCTCGTACCGGTGCGGCTCGAGGTCCTACCGCTCCAGGAAGGGATACGCCTCGCCCTCTTCGAAGCGCGGGACGCCTTCATGCACTCGATCTATCTCGGCGGACCTCTCGTCCCCCTGGTCATCGCAGGCCTGCTGGGATGGCGACATCGCTACCGCTCGGCGCTGGGCGCCATCCTGGTGGTCGGCGTCGTCCTCACGCTCGGCAGACATACTCCGCTCTACGATCTGGCAACAACGCTCTTGCCACCGCTGCGGATGCTTCGCTACCCCGTCAAGGCGATCGTCGTGGTGAGTCTCGCCTGGGCGCTTTTGGCGGGCTTCGGTCTCGACGTGTGGAGCCGCTCGCTGAATCCGTCGCAGCGCTGGGCGCTGCTCGGCGGCGGCTCTGTCTCCGCCGCGGGTTTCGTGCTCGCGTACCTGGCTTGGTTTGATGCGAGCACGATCGGGGCGTGGCTGCTCGACCTCCCGAAGCCAGTCGATTCGTTTACGGAGGTGCTGCGCGGAACCTCGGTCACCCTGGCCGTGAGCGCCGCGCTCGGCGCATGCGTCCTCGCGGCTCTCGTCGCCTCACGACGCTTGCGGCTCATCCCGCTCGTCTTCGTCGCGGGGGCCCTCGGCGCCCTCGAGCTCGCGCTCAACGGGGCGGAGCTGAACCCGACGGCGCCGGCCGAGCTCCTCGAGATGCGCTCGCCGCTGCTGCCGCTACTCCGCCAGGCGCCGCCGCGGCGAAGCTATGTGTACGACTACTCCTCGTTTCGCGCGAAGAGCCTCCACTACCTGGGCCGCGCGTCGCCGTACCGCCTCGCCGATCCGGACGCGCACGCATCGCAGTCGGTCGCCGTCGCCGCCGCGGCCCGCCAGTTTCCGGTTCCGGTCACCGGCGGCGCCTGGGGACTCGAGTACGCCTACGACGTCGACCTGCGCGGGTTGTTCAGGAACGAGCATCACGTCCTGACGCTGGCCCTGCGTGCCGTCGAGGGTCGCGCGGCCCACACGCGGCTGCTGCAGCTTGGCAACGCGGGCTTCGTTGTGGCGCTGCACGAAAGAAGCTTCGAGGATCTCGAACCCCTGATCCAGATGACCGGGCTCATCCGCGAGCCGATTCGCGTCTTTGCCGTACCCGACCCGCTCCCCCGCGCCTACGCCGTCGGCGGCGTGCGCGGCGGGATCCCGACCGTTAGGGCGCTCCTCGCGACAGACTTCGACCCCCGCAAAGAAGCCTTCCTCACAGGCGCCCGGGCTCGGCCGGCTCCGGCTGGATTCGAGGCGAGTGTCGAGATCATCGAGCGCAGGCCCGACCGAATCCGACTGGCGGCGCGACTCAGCCATCCCGGCCACGTCGTCGTCGTGGACGGGTTTCACGAGGGCTGGAGGGCCAGCGTCGACGGCGCCGCGACCGAGACGCTGGTAGCGAACGCGATCTTCCGCGGCGTGGCCGTCCCCGCAGGAAGCCACGAAATCGAGTTCGTCTACAGACCGGCCCCCGTGATCGCAGGGCTCTCGCTCTCGGCTCTGACCTGGCTCGTCTGCTGCGCGGGTCTCGCCCGCGCTCGGCATCGCGAAGCGGGGAGCGCCGCTTGAGCCTGGGAAAGCTCCGTGAGCACCGGGCTCTCTGGGAGCGAAAAGCGTCGCTGCGGGCGGTCTACGGCTCGTGGTTCGAGCGCCTTTTCGCGACGCTCCCCGACGCGGGCGTGATCTTCGAAGTTGGCGCAGGCCCAGCTTTTCTCGGCGAGGCCGCCGAGCGGAGCCGTCCCCGACTGGAGTGGATCTCGACCGACATCACGGCTGCTGCGTGGCACGACGTGTGCGCCGACGCCCAGCGACTGCCCGTTCGCCACGGCGTCGTGAACGCCGTAGTGGGACTCGACGTGCTTCATCACCTCGACGCGCCGCGTCGCTTCTTCGAGGAGGCTTCGGACGCGCTCGCACCGGGCGGGTCGCTCGTGTTGATCGAGCCCTGGATCAGCGCGGCGTCGCTTCCGGTCTACCGGTGGCTCCATCAGGAAGATTGTCGCCCCGGCCTCGATGCCTGGCGCCCCTTCGGCAACCGGCTGGACAAGGCCCCGTTCGAGGGCGATCAGGCGCTTCCGTGGAAGCTTCTGCGTACCACCCGGCCCGAGACCTGGAACGAACTCGGCTTCGATGCTCCCAGGGTCGAACGGATCAACGGGCTCGCCTATCTGCTCAGCCTCGGCTTCCGACCCGCGTCACTGCTCCCGAGCTGGCTGGTGAGGCCGCTGCTCGGCATCGATCGCGTCCTCGAGCCGCTGTCGATCCTGCTCGCCTTTCGCGCGCTGCTCGTCTGGCGACGGGCAGGGCCGGGTGTCGACGTCAGGGGCGGAAGATCTCGCCGAGCCGGATCGGGTCCAGCAGACCCTGGCCGACTTCGCTGACCTTGCCATCGGGGCCCACCCGCGCCGTCAGCGGGACACGCTGCACGCCGCGCTCGCGCCCGAAGCTCCGATTCGGCGTCCGCACCACCGGAAACTCGATGGGTGTCGCCATGAAGAATCCCGGGGGCTCACGGTCCAGCATGACGGCGACGACCTGAAGCTGCTCGTCCTTGCGCAGGTACGCCCGGTTCCATTCCGGGATCATCTTGTGGCAGGTCGGGCAGCTGCTGAGGAAGAATATCAACACGGTCTTCTTGCCCTCGAAGGAAATCTGTTTCATCTGGCCGTCGAGGCCTTCGGCCTCGAACGCCGGGATCGTGTCTCCCACCTCCATCCCGGCCGGTTCGGCCTGAGGCGCCTGCGCCCAACCGGGGGATGTGAGGAGCCCAGACATCAACGCCACGCCGATCGCCAGCCGAAACCTCATAGGGCCTCCCTCTTCTTCTCTTCCGATTGCGCGCTCCAAAGCTTCGAGGCGCGCTGTAGAAACACCTTGCCCCGCTCGGCATCATACCCAAACGCGAGGCCCGTGGGATCGGTGGGAACCGCCTTGACCTTGCCCGCCGCTACGAGGTCGCTGAGCTGCTCGGGATTCCCGCCGTGCTGCTCGCGGTATGCCGCGATGGCCGCGTCCAACAGGTCCATCAGATCCAGGGCCGCCAGAAACTGGAGGTGGAAGAGGGCGTTCGCCTTGAGTGCGGGCGCGTCGGACTCTTCGTGGATCCGCAGCCACAGCTCCCGGGCGGTCTCGCGCTCTCCCCCTTTCGCAGCCATGCTTCCGGCGAGGGTGGCGAGCCACGTGGGGGCGCCCGACACTTTCGACGCCTCGAGCAGGGTCTCGATGGCCCCATTCGTGTCCTTGAGAAAGAAGTACCGGAAGTAGCCGAGGTCCCAAGCCAGGCGCCACGATTCGGGGTTCTGTTCCACGCCGCGAACCAGCAGCGCGACCGCTACGTCGGGTTGCCCGGCGCCGACCGGATGGGGCTCGGCAAGGAACACCGCTCCGTACCGGTAGGCAAGCTGGAGCCGGGGATCGAGAGCGGTGGTGATTTCGACCAGCGGCTGGAGCAGGGCGAAGCGGCTCTCCGGGTTGAAGTTGCGCTCGCCGCCATAGTACTGGACGGTTCTCAGCCAATAAATGTCGGCCAGGACGTCCTCCAGACCTGGCGCCATGCGGCGGATTGCGTCGCCCGACCACACCTGCAGCTCGAGCAGCCGAGTGACTTCCGAAGAGATACGACGGTCGATGTCGCGTTGGACGGCGACGATCCCCGGCATCAGGAGTACGAACCAGAAGCGAGCGAGTCTCAGCTCAAAGGTCCCGCCCCCTGAAGGCATTCGCGGCAATGCCGATCGCCAGGGCACAGTAAAGCGCAGCGTAGAGCGTCATGACGCCGAGGTCACCGATACTGACAGGGTCGCCGTAGACCACCCGGTTCTTGATGTCGAAGTTCCGGAAGTTCGGCACGCCGTAGTACACGAGCAGGATCAGCGTCTCGGGAACGTCGGGTAGCACGTCGCGCATGTTCTTGATGACGTCGGAGAAGCGACCGACGATCACGACGCTGAACGTGCAGATCGCAGCGAGCGGTGTCGAGGTCAACGCGGAGAACATCAGCGCGATCGCGGTCGTCACTGCCAGACCGAGCCAGGTCGCGTAGGCCGCCTTGAGCAGGGCCAGGTCGATACCTTTCCCGGTCAGAAGCAGCGTCGCGAACAGGCCCAGCAGCATGATCGCGACGTTCACGGCGAGCGTAAAGCACAGGCCGAGGAACTTGCCGAGCAGAAACTCCACCCGCGTCACCGGCTTGGCGAGCAGGGGGTAGAGCGAGCGCCGCTCGATCTCCTTGGCCACGAGCCCCATTCCGATGAAGATCGCGATGAGCAACCCGAACACGTCCATGCTCGCCAGGCCGATGTCCTTGAGGATCTTCTCGTCCTGGCGGATCGAGAACTCGCTCATGAGCAGGCCCGAGAACGTCATCAGCACGGCAAAGAACACCAGGTTGTAGAGCACGCGCTCACGCACGCTCTCCCGATGAGCGTTGGCGGCGACCGAGCGGATGCGCTCGAGCTTGCTGCCGCTCACGCGTGGGCCTCGGCGTCCACGTGTTTCAGGAAATGCTCTTCGAGCGAAAGCCGGATCGGCCGCAACTCGAGGAGTCGTCCACCGCGCGCCTCGACCCGACGAAGCAGCTCGTGAACGTGTTCTTCCGCCACTTCCAACCGAACCCGCTCCCCGAGCCAGACGCTTCGCTTCACGATCGGCTGGATGCCCGCGATGAAGGTCTCGTCCACGCCGACGACGAGCGCCTCGACGTGCGCGACGTCGAGCTCGAGGATCTCCTCGAGCCGGCCGTGCTCGACGAGCCGCCCCGCATTTATCAGCGCGATGCTGTCACACAACGCCTCGGCGTCCGGCAGGATGTGGGTGGAAAAGAACACCGTCTTGCCGCGCTGCTTGAGGCCCAGGATCAGGTCGCGAACCAGCCGACGACCCAGCGGATCGAGCCCCGACATGGGTTCGTCCAGGATCACCAGGTCCGGGTCGTTGATCAGCGCCTGCGCCAGACCGACTCGTTGCACCATCCCCTTGGAGTACAGGCGCATCGGCAGGCCGGCCTGACCCGCGAGACCCACCTGCTCGAGCAGGTCGGCCTTGCGGCGGCGGCGCTCCGCCGGCGGCATCCCGAAGACGCGACCCGCGTGGTCCAGATACTCGTCCGCTGTCAGGTAGTCGTAGAAATAGGGGTGCTCGGGCAAGTAGCCGACGCGGTGCCGCCACTTGGGACTGCGGAGCGGCTCGCCCAGGATCCGCGCCTCGCCGGCGTCGGCGCGCACCAATCCGAGGACGATCTTCAGGGTCGTGGTCTTGCCGGCGCCGTTGGGGCCGAGATAGCCGACGATCTGGCCACTGGAGATGGAAAGGGAAATCGGCCCGAGCGCATGTCTCCTGCCGCGGTGCAGAAACCCGCACGGGTACGCCTTCTCGATATCGATCAGCTCGAGGACGCTCGAGGACATGGATTTCTTTTAGCCCAAGCCGCCGGACCGATCAAGAACCGAGTAGGCGGGTGCCCGGCGGCGCCCGACGCCCGGAAGCTGCTCCACCCTGGGGTGCAAGGCTCCACGACGACGTCCGACGCTTGGGAGTTACGGGCACCGTCCCGTCGAGGAATAGCAAGGATGACGGCTGTGGGCTAGCCGACCTTCCAGCTGGACGCGGGCCCTTGCTACTGGATGACGGCACAACTCGCGGGAAGGACGCCAGTACCACCGTTCGGGTTCGACCCATCGTTGCTGAAGCAAATGCGGCCGCTGGAGTCACCCGCGAAGCCGCGCACGCCGGTCTGATTCGAAACCACCGGGGTGGCCACGTAACCGTAGGCGTCCAGCGCTCCCGTGTTCGGAGAACCGGGCGTCAGGGGCCCCGCCCAGAAAGAGCGCGCGTAGCCGCTCTTGATCATGAGCGACGTGATGCCGCCGCGGGGTAGTTGGCGAGGCAGCCCGCGGGAGCCGATAGGCACGTGATGTCGCCGAACGAACCGAGCGCAGCCGAAGAGTAGGCCGACTGCGACGACAAGACCGCGCGGATGTCGCCGATCGTGGCGGCCTCGTTCGCCGACACGCGCGCCCGCAGCAAGCTTGGGATCGCGATCGCCGCGATAATCCCGATGATCGCGACGACGATCAAGAGCTCGATCAACGTGAAGCCGCGGTTGTTGTTCATCCGATTCGCCCCACCGCCGACGGCGTCGTCGGCACAAGAAACTCTGAAAGGGAGAGAAGCTGGAGGGAGAGAATTCCCCCTCCAGCTTGCGGGACTGCTACTGGATCACCTGGCAGGTGAGAGGCAGGCTCGGCGCGCCGCAGAGGTCCGCGCCTGCAGCGTCGAAGCAGATGCGGCCGCTGGAGTCACCACCGAACCCGCGCACACCCGTCTGGTTCAGGACGGACGGGGTGGCCGAGTAGCAGAAGATGTCGATGGAGCCCGGAGCGGTGTTGCCGGCGGAAGTCGGGCCGGGCATGAAGAGACGGTTGTAGCCGCCCTTGGCCATCAAGCTCGCGACGTTGGGGTCGATGAACGTAGGAGCCGCGATATTGTAGTTGGTAATACACTGGTCGGGCTGGGCGAGGCAGCTGATAACCCCGTAGTTGCCGAGGTTAGCGGACTGATACGCCGCCTCAGCTGAAACGACCGAGCGGATGTCGCCGATCGCAGCTGACTCATTGGCCGAAACGCGGGCCCGGAGCAAGCTGGGAATCGCGATAGCAGCGATGATGCCGATGATCGCGACGACGATCAGCAGCTCGATAAGGGTGAAACCCTTTTGGTTCTTCATGTTCTTGGAAATCTCCCTAGATTGTCGTCTTGCGATCGACTTGTGGAACCCTTGGTTCGGGGGCGTTGGCTGCAAAATATTTGCCACAAGCGTTCAATCGTATAATTATCTTTGTCCACAGCTTTTATATGGCAACTACTAAAGCACCTTCAAGTCTTTGGATATGACAAAGTTTGTCACATCGGACGAGTACTGACGGCCCGTCAACGATGTTTCTGGATCAAATAGCGAAGCGAACGGGCGCTGATGCCCAGGATACGGGCGGCGTTCCTGCGATCGCCCCCCGATGATTCCAAGGCTTCTTCCAAGAGCCTCCGCTCCTCTCCACCCAGATAGTCGTCCAGCTGGAAACCCTCGACGGGGCTCGTCGCGGCTCGACCCCTGCGCGGCAATCCCCCCACGAGATCTCGGAGCTGCTCGGCACCGATCCTATCACGGGCCTCGAGCGCGATCGCGCGTTCGATGACGTTCTCGAGCTCGCGAACATTGCCGGGCCAATCGTGGCGGAGCAGGCAGGCCATGGCCTCCTCGGCGATTCCGACGATCGACTTGCGCATCACCTCGCTGAAGCGTTGCCGAAACCGGTCGGCCAGGATCGGAATGTCTTCTCGCCGCTCACGTAAGGGAGGCATATGGAGCGGTATCACCGCGAGCCGATAGTAGAGGTCTTCCCGGAAGAGGCCCTCGGCCACCAGGTCCGGAAGCACTTGATTGGTCGCCGCGAGGATGCGGACGTCGACGCTGATTTCGTCCGTTCCGCCGACGCGGCGAATCCGTCGCTCCTGGAGCGCCCTCAGCAGCTTGACCTGCATCGAAGCCGGAGTCTCTCCGATCTCGTCGAGAAACAGCGTTCCGCCGTCGGCCACCTCGAACAGGCCCTTCTTGCTCTGGTGGGCGTCCGTGAAGGCTCCCTTGACGTGCCCGAAGAGCTCGCTTTCGAGCAGGTTCTCCGGCATGGCGCCGCAGTTGATCGACACGAAGCGGCCCTCGGACTGCTTGGAGAGGGTGTGGATGGCTCGGGCGGCGAGCTCCTTGCCCGTGCCGCTCTCGCCCGAGAGCAGCACCGTCGACCCCGTCGGGGCCACAGAGCGGATCAGATCGAACAGCTCCTGCATCGCCGGACTCGACCCGATCATCTGGTCGAGACCCTGCTGGCGGCGCAGCTCGGCCTTGAGCTGCCGGTTCTCCTGCTGGAGATCGTGTTGCTCGAGAGCCTTGCGCACGACGATCTTCAGCTCGTCGACGTCGAAGGGCTTGAGCAGGTAGTCGTGGGCGCCCAGCTTCATCGCATCGACAGCGTCGCGAGTGGAGCCGTAGGCGGTCATAACGATCACGACGGTGTCGGGCGAACCTGTCTTGACGTGCCGCAGGACCTCGATCCCGTCTCCGTCGGGAAGGCGCACGTCCGTGATCACGAGGTCGACTGGGTCCTTCGCGAGGACGGCGGCCGCCGTGGCCCGGCTCTCGGCGGCGACCACGTCGAAACCGGCCTTGCCGAGCGCGATGCTCAGCATCTCGCGCATCGACTGCTCGTCATCTATGACGAGAATGCGTGCCATCTTCGCTCGCTCCTTTGATCGCGCCGGTGCGATGCTAGCAGCCCGCCGTGAGAGTCGGACCTCGGCGCCTCGGCAGGCCGAAGCGGGCGGCGATCGCCACACCCAACAGCGAGGCGGCAATGCCCCACGGCAGCAGGGGTGGAGCGTAGTTGAACTCGACGACGTGGCGCCCCGGCCCGACGCTCACGGCGCGGAACAGAACGTTGGCCCGGTAGATCGGCACCGGGGCTCCATCTACGGTGGCCTCCCAACCAGGCCAATGGGCGTCCGTCAGCACCACGTAGCCAGGGGTGCTCAGCACCGCTCGAATACCGACGGAGTTGGCTCGTCGCCACAGGAGCTCGGCATGACCGCTGAATTCCGCGCTGACCGGGCGCCCCTCGGCCGGGGGAGCCAGAAGCGTTTCGGCGCGCGGGTCGAAGTCGTGTTGCTGAAGCGATTCGAACGATTCCGGCTCGGCGACGACGCGCGCCCCGGAGACGGCGTAGACACGAGGCAGCGGCGCCTGCAACTCGAACACGCGGATGGGCTCGGCGAACACCGAGTCCAGCGACGCGACCTGTGGCGGCCCGCCGGGCCCCCACTCGCGCAGCGCGACGGCATGGGTGACGCTCCCCATAGCCAGCAGCCGCCGGCCCAGGGGCAGCCCCCAGGCCCTCGCGGCGAGCGAGGTCATTTGCCCGGCCACCGGTGGCGCCAGGCCCGTGAAGTCGCCCTGATAGCTGCCGTCGATCCCCCATCGCGATGCCACCGGCGGCCGCAGACGCTCCAGATCACCAACCATCCAGCCGAGCGCCGAGGCGCTTTGCCCGGATCCGCGTCGCAGGCTCTCGAGCAGGCGGTCGCGAGGCTCCATCATCGAGTAAACACGAGGAGTGCGTGTCGTGGCGCCGATGGTGTCGAGCACCGGGGGTCGGTGCCTGAGCAATTCCGCGGGCGCGAGTCGATAGGTCGACCAGCCGGCGAGCGCGACGTCTCCGACCACGAGCAGCGCGAAGAACCCGGCGAAAGTAGCGCCCGAGGACTCGCGTCTGCTGCGCCAGCCGAGCATCAAACCGACGCTGAGCAGCAGCGAACCACAAACAGCGATGGTGCGTCCGGCCTTATCGAGGGCCGCGGCGCGAAGCTCAACGGGCTCCCTGGAGTCGAGCAGCTCGGCGAGCGGCTGTTGGCTCGAGCCGCGCGCCTCGCCGAGCAGCAGGAAGACTCCCGTCAGGCCGAGCACCAGCGCGAGCCCGGTGACTCGTCGTCGCAGCTGCGCGGGCCAGGGCCGCTGGAGGGCCTGAAAGCCGAACGCCACGATGAGCCCCCACAGGAGCGCGCCCGGCCAGAGGAACTTGATCGGAAACCGCAGCATCGCGACCACCGGCAGCAGGCGCACGGCGTCATAGATGGGCGTGTGACGGCCCAGCGCCACGGCGAGGAACGCCAGGAAGCCCGCCATCAGAAGCCGCTGAGGCCCCCGGGATAACAGCGCCAGCGCCGCCAGCCCGGCTGCCGGGGCCCCGAGATAGAGCGACCGCAAGAAGGCCTCCCGGGATTCGAGTAGGGTGCCGCGCAGCGTCGGGCTGAGTGGCAGATCCACGAGCAGTCTTGGCAGGATGAGCTCGATCAGCCGGATCGGATGAAGCGACCAGTAGCCGGTCGACTGAGCCCCCAGCTTCGAGCGCACGCCGACGTCGAGGATACCGAGCGTCGGCAGCCACTGCACGGCACCGAGCAGCGCTGCGAGGCCGATCGCGCTCGCGCAGGCACGCGCCACGAGCCTGGGCTCGTCTCTGAGGCTCCTCGAGAAAGCGATGCGTGTCGCTGCCCCCAGCCCACCCATGACGCAGAGGTCGGCCGAGCCTGCCAGGGCCTGGGCGGCGGCCACGCAACCGAGGACGATCCCGGATTGCAGCGACGGTCGCGAGAGCAGCCGTTCGACCGCCAGCCAAAGCCAGGGCAGCCAGGCCACGCCCGCAAAGTGGTGCCAGAGGCTGACGCCCGATAGCCACGGCCCGGAGGCGCCGAAGACCGCTGCACCCACGAAAGCGGCGGTCACCTCCAATCCGATCCGGCGCCCGAGCCGATACGCGCCTATTCCTCCCCAGGCGAGATGGGCAAAGACGAAGAGCTTGTAGTAGGCCGCCGGAGGCAGGATCAGGTTCAGCCAGGTCGGCGGATACGCGAACTGAAGATTGGGATCCTCGAGCATTGGATAGCCGAACCCGAGATGCGGGTTCCACATGGGCCACTCGCCACCGGCGACGGTGCGGACGAAGACCTCCATGAGTGGGTACCAATAAGCCCAGATGTCGCGATAGAAGAAGGTCCGGGAAGTGAACAGCGCGCGCCCAAGCACGGCTACGGTGAGAGCCACGAGGCCCGCCTGCGCGAGCAGATCGAGTCGGCGTTCCCTCCCGGGGCCGGAAGGACGCAGGGGGCTGGGCGTCGACTCGTCCCTCAAGCAGGGACGGATTCGACGACGAGCGGCAAGCGAACTTCGACCTCGGTGCCTCGACCCGCCAGGTTGTGCAACGAGATGTCACCCCGGTGCTCACGGACGATGCGATAGACGATCGCCAGACCCAGGCCGACCCCGCTGGGCCGCCCCGACTTGAACGGCTCGAACACCTGCGCTCGGGCGGGGGTCGCGAGCCCGCGCCCCTGATCCCCGACCGAGAGCTGGATTTCCTGGGCGGAGCGCTTGAGGCGCACCGAGAGCACGCCGCCATCGGGCATCGCCTCGAGGCCGTTGCGCGCAAGATTCCAGAACACCTGCACGATCTGATCGGGATTCGCTTTGCACAGATGCGGTCCGGGATCCGCCTCGAAGCGCACCTCGCGAGCCTCGCCCACTTCGGGACTGTTGCGCAGGAGAGTCACCGCTTCGGCGATCACCGGCCCGATGTCGACGGGCTCCGTGGGCGTCGGCGCGGGTCGCGACTGATGCAGGAACTGGTTGAGCGTCTCGGAAAGCCGCTTCGACTCGCGCGTGACGATCTCGAGCAGTCGGCGCTGCTCGTCTGAGATCGTCGACTCGGAAAGCAGAACCTGGGCCGAGCCGCTGATCGATCCAAGCGGGTTGCGGATCTCGTGAGCCAGCTGGGCCGCCATCTCGCCGACAGCGGCCAGCTTTTCCTTCAACCGAACCTGGCTCTCGAGCAGCTTGATCTCCGTGAGGTCCTGAAAAACGATCAGATAGCCGCCCCCCACCTCCAACGTAGCGAGCGGCCAGATGGAAACGCCCAACGAGAGCCTCTCGCCACTGGGCTGATCGTACGGCAGCTCGAAACGGGCCATTCTCGGGTCGACGGATCGAGCCTGGAGCGCAGCGCTCTCGACGAGGCGCGAGGCCAGGGCGTCCTCGAGGCGGCGGCCGACGAGATCTGCCGCAGAGAGACCGAGGATCGACTCGGCGAAGACGTTCGCGTAGCGGATCCTCGCATCCGGGGCCGTCGTGATCAGGCCGCTGTGAATGCTGTTGACGATGACCTCGTTGAGCTCCTGGAGGTCCGCGACCTGATCGGTGGCGCGCTCCAGCTTCTCCCCAACCGTTTGCAGGTTGGTCGACAGCCAGCCTCCGATGAGGGCGACGGTGCCGCACGACACGCCGGTGAGCAGCACCGAGTAGAGCAGCGTCTTCAGCGGCATGAACGGCAGGTCCGACAGCCCCTGGGGTGGGACGAGACCCGACCGCACGGACCAGAGCACCGCCGCGTAGAGCCCGGTCGCGAGCGCCGCCAGGCTGAACCCGCCGAGCGGACGCAGCAGCAAAACGCTGCCGTACAGCACTGCCATCGGATACAGGACCACGAAGCCGGGACGCACGCCCCCGACCACGTAGACGAGGGCGCTGATGATCAGAAGGTCTGCGATGACCTGGCTGTAGACGAGCAGGGTGGGCTTGCGAACCAGGCGCAGCGCCAGCGCGTGAAGGACCGTGAGCGCGTACGTGGCGCCGATGACGTAGTAGAGCGGATTGACGGGGAGCAGGTACTCGGAAACCGCCTCGACCCACACCGCAACGAGCAGGAGTGTGGTGACCATGACCAGCCTGAAGAGCATGGTCAGCTTCAGGCGTCGCTCGAGGATCGCGTCCATCGTCTCCGGTGACGAAGCCGGGTCTACGCCCGGTCCGTCCTCACGCCAGCTCGCCGCTAGGCCAGTTCGCCGATCAGCGAGAAGAGCGGCAGGTACATCGCGATGACGATGCCACCCACGGTCGTGCCGAGGAAGAGGATCATCACCGGCTCCATCAGCGTCAGCATGTTCGCGAGGCCGTGTCCACCTCGTCCTCGTAGAAGTCGGCGATCTTGCTGAGCATCGTGTCGAGCGCACCGGTCTGCTCGCCGACGCCGATCATCTGGACCACCATACCCGGGAAGACGTTGCTCTCCTTGAGCGGCTGGGCGATGGTCATGCCGCCCTCGACGGCTTTGCGAACGTCCACGATGGTGTCCTCGATGATCGCGTTGCCGGCCGTCTTCGCCGTGATCTCGAGACCGTCGAGGATCGGCACACCTGACGAGATGAGCGTCGCCAGGGTGCGACAGAACTTGGCGACCGCCACCTTGCGCAGCAACTCACCCATGATCGGGAGCTTGAGCATCACGCGGTCCACGACCCGGCGGCCTCCGTGGGTCGCGTAGTAGCGCTTGAAAGCGTGCCAACCCAGAAGGGCCGTGATCGAGCCCGGCAGCATCAGGCGCACCATCCAGTTGGACATCGCGATGACGATGCGGGTCGGCAACGGCAGCGTCGCGCCGAGCCCGGCGAACATGGCAGCGAAGGTCGGAATGACCTTCCAGAGGATGATGGTGATGACGATGCCGGCGATCGAAACGACTGCAATCGGGTACATCATCGCGCCCTTGATCTGCTGCTGCAGCATGACCGACTTCTCGATGTAGGTGGCGAGGCGCTTGAGGATCGTGTCGAGAATACCGCCGGCTTCACCCGCCGCGATCATGCTGCAGAAGAGCTCATCGAAGACCTTGGGGTGCTTCCGCATCGCGTCCGCGAGCGTCGCGCCGGCCTCGATATCCTGCCGCGTCACGGCGAGGACGCTGGCGAAGAACTTGTTGTCGTTGGAGCCCCCGAGGATCTCGAGGCACTGAACGAGCGGAAGACCCGCGTCGATCATGACCGAGAACTGGCGCACGAAGATCGCCAGGTCCTTCGCGCTCACGCTCCCGCTGAGCTTTGCCTTCTTCGGAGCTTCACTGGCCATCGAGTCTCCTCCCGAAAACCTCTGCTACCGGCGCACCGGCGGGCGCGGACGGCCCTGCTGGGGCGTCATCAAGCCGGCGCCCCGATTGATCATCTCCTGCAGCTCGTCCGGTATCGAGCTGCGCTGGAGAGCGACCTGAAGGGTGATCTTCTTCTTGAAATAGAGGTCTGCCAGGCTCTGGTTGAACGTCTGCATCCCGTACTTCTCCTGGCCGGTCTGCATTGTGGAGTAGATCTGATGGATCTTGTCTTCACGGATGAGGTTTCTGATGGCCGAGTTCGGCACCATGATTTCCATCGCCATGGCTCGCCCACTGCCAGAGGCCCTCGGCAGCAGCGTCTGACAGATGATCCCCTCAATGACGAGAGACAGCTGCGCCCGCACCTGCGGTTGCTGGTGAGCGGGGAACACGTCGACCACGCGGTTGATCGTCTGGGCCGCCGAGTTGGTGTGCAGGGTTCCGAAGGTCAAGTGGCCCGTCTCGGCGATCCGCAGCGCCGACTCGATCGTCTCGAGGTCGCGCATCTCACCGATGAGCACCACGTCGGGATCCTGGCGCAGCGCGGCTTTCAGGGCGTTCGTGAAGGAATGCGTGTCGGCGTGGAGCTCGCGCTGGTTCACGACGCACTTCTTGTGCGGGTGGAGGTACTCGATCGGATCCTCGATCGTGATCATGTGGGCGGCTTTTTCCACGTTGATCTTGTCGGGCATCGCCGCCAGCGTGGTCGACTTGCCGGATCCGGTCGGGCCCGTGACGAGCACGAGGCCGCGCGGCTTGTCGCTGATCGTAGCCAGGATCTTCGGCAGCGCCAGGTCCTGGAAGGTCTTGATCTCGTAGGGGATGGTTCTGTAGACGGCAGCGACCGCGCCCCGCTGCATGAAGACGTTGGCGCGGAAACGGGCCAGACCCTTGATCCCGAAACTCAAGTCGAGCTCCATCGACTCTTCGAATCGATGCTTCTGTGCGTCAGTCAACACGCTGTAGGCGATCTGCTTGGTGTCGGTCGCCGTCATGTCCGGGAAGTCGAGCCTGCTCAGCTTGCCGTCGACACGGATCTGGGGTGGGGAGTTCGTGGTGATGTGGAGGTCGCTTCCGCCGGCCTCGAACATGGCTACCTCCTAAGCGACCGTCTCGCGGAGCACCTCTTCGATCGTAGTGATCCCCTGCTTGATCTTCTCCAACCCACTCATTCGCAGCGTAAGCATACCCTCTTCGACAGCCTTCCTGCGGATCTCGACAGAAGAGGCCCCGACCAGGACCAGGTCCCGGATGCCGTCGCTCATCTCCATGACTTCGTACAGGCCCACGCGACCCTTGTAGCCGGTCCCGTTGCACGTGCCGCAGCCGCGCCCCTTGAAGAGGGTGAGCGCATTGGCCTCGTCCGGCGAGAAGCCGACCTCGACGAGCGTCTGGGTCGGGCTGCGCCTGTACCAGGTTGCCCGCGGTCCCGACCATGAAGGGCTCGATACCCATGTTGACGAGACGCGAGATCGTCGAGGGAGCGTCGTTGGTATGGAGCGTAGACAGCACGAGATGGCCCGTCAGCGCGGCCTTGATGGCGATCTCAGCGGTTTCGAAGTCGCGGATCTCTCCGACGAGCACGATGTTGGGGTCCTGGCGCAGGAACGAACGCAACGCGGCGGCGAAGTTGAGGCCGATGGCCTCGCGGATCTGGACCTGGTTGATCCCCGCCATGTTGAACTCGACGGGATCCTCCGCGGTCATGATGTTGGTGTCCGGTTTGTTCAGTGCGGCGATCGCGGAGTAGAGAGTGTTGGTCTTGCCGGAGCCAGTGGGGCCGGTAACTAGGATGATGCCGTAGGGCTTGGCGATGGCGCCCTTGAAGCGCTCGAGGGATTGCGGCTCGAAGCCGAGCTTGGTCATGTCCAGCATCAGCTTCGACTTGTCCAGCAACCGCAGCACGATCTTCTCGCCCCACAGCGTCGGCAGGCACGAGACGCGGAAGTCCATCTCGCGGCTGCGATCCTCGATCTTCAGCCGGATCTTGATGCGCCCGTCCTGCGGCAGGCGCTTCTCCGAGATGTCGAGCTTCGACATGATCTTGACGCGTGAGATCAGCGGATCCCGCAAGCGCAGCGGCAGGGCCATGACGTTGTAGAGGATTCCGTCGATACGGAAGCGGACGCGGAACTCCTTCTCGTACGGCTCGATGTGGATGTCGGACGCGCCTCTCTTCAGCGAGTCGATCAGCAGCACGTTGACCAGCTTGACGACGGGCGCGGCCTCGGAGGACTTGGTGAGGGCGTTCAGGTCGATCTCGTCCTCATTTGGGTGCTGACCTCCTCGACGTCGGCTTCCTCGTCGGCGATGGCGTCGACGTCGACCTCCGATAGGCCGCCGATCGAAGCCATGTCGTCGAAGGTGAGGCCCGAGTCCGCCATGACGTCCTTGAGCTTCGGTGAGTTGCCGAGGCCGCCACCGCCCCTGCCGCCGCTCGAGTCCGCGAGCTGCAGCGAGCGCGAGGAGCCGTAGTAACGTTCGAGGGCCTCCTCGAGAGACTGCTCCGACCCCACGACGGGTTCCACGTTGTAGCCGGTCATGAACTTGATGTCGTCCATCGCGAACACGTTGGTCGGGTCCGCCATGGCGATCGTCAGCGTCGCTCCGGAGCGGGAGAGCGGCAGGATCTGGTACTTCCGGCACGTCTCGGCGGGAATGATCTTGATGATCGAGGCGTCGATCTCGAAGTGATCGAGGTTGATCGAGGGCACGCCGTACTGGCGGGACAGGAGGCTCGTGATCTCCTCGTCCTTCACGTAGCCGAGCGTCACGAACGCCTTGCCCAGCTTGCCCCCATTCATCTTCTGATGAGCGAGGGCCTCCTCGAGCTGCGGCGGCGTGATCATGTTCTCCTTTGAGCAGCAGCTCGCCGAGCTTTACCGGCATATGTTTAGGCTAAGCTCCTCTATCGATTGAAGTTCGCTGCACTCTAACGATCGGGAAATAGGCTGTCAAGCTTCTCTTCGATGTCTCTGGCCGCAGAGCCTTCGATCCCGGAGGTGCTAGCATAACCCGCTCGTCATGCGAATCTAAGGCGCCAAGGAGCTAGAGCGACGGACCACATCCCTCTCTCCAAGCCGTGGTTCGAGCAGGCCGAGATCGAGCGAGTCCAGGAGGCGCTGCGGGCACGGGTCGCGGGCGACGGGCCCTTCGGCCGGCGCGTCGAGGAACGGCTCGCCGCAATGCTGAAGGTCGAGCGCGTGCTCCTGACCACCTCCTGCAGCCACGCCCTCGAGCTGGCGCTGATGGCGCTCGGCATCGGCGCCGGGGACGAGGTGATCATGCCGAGCTTCACTTTCGTCTCTACGGCCAATGCCGCCCTGCGCGTCGGGGCACGGCCGGTTTTCGCCGACATCGAGCCGCGCACACTCGGGCTCGACGCAACGGACGTGGCCGCTCGACTGACCGACCGTTCCAGGCTGCTCATGCCCGTTCACTACGCGGGCATCGCCCCCGACATGGATCGCCTGGGCGCGCTCGCCAGGAACCGCGAGCTGAAGCTCGTGGAAGATGCCGCGCACGGTCTCGGCGGTTCATTTCGGGGTCGGCCACTCGGCGGGCTTGGAGATGCCGGTGCGTTCAGCTTTCACGAGACGAAGAACATAACCTGCGGCGAAGGCGGTGCGCTTGCGATTCGGGATCGTCAGGTGGCGCAACGCGCCGAGATCATCCGGGAGAAGGGCACCAACCGCGCCGAGTTCATGCGCGGCGAGGTGGCGAAGTACAGCTGGGTGGCGGAGGGCTCGAGCTTCGTCCTGTCCGACCTGCTGGCGGCCCTGCTCGACGCCCAGCTCAACCGCCTCGACGCGATCCTGAAGCGGCGCGAATGGGTGGTGCGCCGCTACCGCGAGGAGCTCAGCGACTGGGCGGTAGCCCACGGCGCCCGGCTCCCCGAGGAGCTCCCCCACCGCGCTTCGCCGCATCACATCTTTTACCTCATATGTCCGGACCGACTCTTTCGGGACCGCTTGATGGACGGCCTACGGGCAGGCGGGATCCAGGCCGCGTTCCACTTCGTACCACTCCACACCTCACCGTACGGCCGCGAGCTCGGTCACGCTGACACTGAGCTACCGGTGACCGATCAGATCGCACAAACCCTGGTACGACTTCCCCTCCACCCGCTGCTGAGCGAACCGGACGTCGCGCGGGTCATCGCGTCCGTCGTCGCGATGGCGTGATCGCGTGGCGCAACCCGAGCTGAGCCTCGTCCTCGCCTGCTACAACGAGGAGCGGTTGTTCGACTCGAGCTGTCGCGAGATTCTGGCCACGCTCGGCGAGTTCGGTCGACCGTTCGAGATCATCTTCGTCGATGACTGCAGCAGGGACGGCACGAGGGATCTCATTGCCGCTTTCGTGGCGGCCCATCCCCAGCTCGAGACGCAGGTCTTGTTGCACGAGACGAACCGGGGCCGGGGCGCGGCGGTCGACACGGGCTTCCGCGCCGCCCGGGGCCGTTTCGTCGGCTATCTGGACGTCGATCTCGAGGTCCACTGCCGCTACATCCCGTCGCTGCTGCGGGCCCTGGAAGGCGGGGCCGACGTGGCGACGGTGAAGCGCATCTACGCGTTTCAGCTGGCCTCGCTCGACCGTTGGCTGATGAGCGGGGGATACTCGTTTCTCGTGCGACTGCTCTTGCGAACCCGGGTGCGCGACACCGAGACGGGCTACAAGTTCTTTGCCCGCGAGACGCTGCTCCCGCTCCTGGATGAGATCCACGACACGGGTTGGTTCTGGGACACGGAGTGCATGGTCCGCGCCGAGCGACGCGGGCTGCGAATCGTCGAGATCCCGGGAGCGTTCGTGCGCCGGTCCGACAAACAGTCGAGCGTCAGCGGGGTCCGTGACTCCGTGGAGTACTTCCGCAAGCTGCTGGCGTTCCGGAGGGAGCTGAAACGAGGCGTGGATTGAAAGCCCTCGACGAAATCGGGATGGGCAAGGCCAGCCGCTTTTTCTTCTCGACGCTGCTGATGATCCCGTACCGACTCGCGTTGTTTCCACCGCTTCGCGCCCTCTGGCTGGGGCTGCTCGGAGCCAGCGTCGGGAGGCGCGTGATCCTGCACGACGTCCGCTTCTTCAACCTCTACAGACGGGGTCTCGCGGGGCTCTCGATCGGTGACGAGTGCTTCCTGGGCGAGGAGTGCCTGCTCGATCTGGCGGAGTCGATCACCCTGGAGCCGCAGGTCACCCTGGCCGAACGCGTGGTCGTACTCACTCACACGAACGTCGGCTACTCGGACCACCCCCTGCGGCCGCATTTCCCCGCCTCCGCCAAACCCGTGACGCTGGGGCGCGGTTGCTTCGTCGGCGCGGGGGCGCTGATCCTGCCGGGCGTGAGCCTCGGCAGCGAGTCGTTCGTGGCCGCCGGAAGCGTCGTGACGAAAGACGTCAGTCCCAGAGCCCTCGTCGCGGGGAACCCGGCGCGGGAGATCCGACGATTGGATTGAAAGCGCCGCGCGCGTCCCGCGGCCCGTGGCTCGTGGCAGCCCTGGCCGTCGCCGCCTGCTCCGTCTCGCCGTTCGTGCGCGGACTCGTCGGCGGGGCCAGCTTCTACTTCCGGGATCTCTCCGGACAGTTCTTCCCGGGTCGACGCTTCGCCGTGGAGGGACTCCTGCAGGGGCAGTGGCGTTTCTGGAACCCCTTCGTCTACGAGGGCGTGCCGACGCAGCTCCCGCCGCTCTCCTACCCGCTCGAACTGCTGCAGCTGTTCTGGCCGCACGAGACTGGTTTCAGCGCGCTCTTGGCCCTGCACATTCCTCTGGCCGCGCTCGCCGCGCTGCTGCTCGCACGCGGCATCGGCATCGGCATCGGCATCGGCATCTGGGGTGCGTCCGTGGCGGCGCTGATCTACTCACTCGGCGGCTTCGCGTTGTCGACGATCAACCTCTATTTCTACGTCCAGACGCTTGCCTGGGCCCCGGTCATGGTGTGGAGCCTGCTGCGCGTAGCCGAGTCGGCCACCGCGCGGCGCGTCGGAGTCGCTGCGCTGTCGACCGCGGTCGCGCTCTCGACGACGGGAGCCGAGCTGATCGTCCAGGCCGCCGTGGTGGCCTGCGTTCTGATCGCCGCGACGCGGCCGAGGCGGCTGCTTCTGACCGCCGCGCCGTTGGCGCTCGCTGTCGCCCTGTGCGCACCGATGCTCGTGACGATCATGGCCAGCCTCGCCGGGAGCGCGCGGCAAGGGGGCTTCCCGATCGAGATCGTGCTCGCGCAATCGGCCCACCCCTTCACGCTTCTACAGGTCCTGATTGCCGATCTGCACGGCGACCTCGCCGATCCCGTGAACCGGTGGTGGGGTCACAACTTCTTTCCGCGCGGCTTCCCTTACATCATGAGCCTCTACCTCGGCGCCACGGCGCTCGCCCTTGCGATCACCGGCGCCCTGCGGGGCGGCCCGCGGCGGGTCCCGCTTCTACTTCTGATCGGAGCCGCGCTGCTGATCGCGCTCGGGCGCTTCGGTCCTCTGGCGTGGCTCGCCGAGCTGGCGCCGAGCCTGATGCTCTTCCGCTTCCCGATCAAGGCGTTCTTCACGGTTCACCTCGGCATCGCGTTGCTGGCCGGTCTGGGCCTCGATGCCCTCGCGAGAGCGCCGCGCGCCGGCCGTGTGATCGCGTTTTCCGCAACGGCGCTGGCCGCCCCGCTGATTGCGCTCAGGCTCGCGCCTCGGGTCATGCCGGATGCGACGGCATGGTTCGTGGCGCACTTCTTCCCTCCGAGAATGTCCGAGGAGCTGCGCCTCGATCGGCTGGCCCTGCTGCTCGACGACGCGTCCGCTGGAGCCGGAATCGCGATCGTGGCGGCGTTGATCGGGATCGCGGTCGCCGGCTCGAAGCTGAAGCCCAGGCTCGCCGGGCCGCTGCTGGCAGGGCTCGTGGCCGCGGACCTGCTGCGGGCGGGGACGGGCCTCAACCCGATGGTTTCGGAGGAGTTCTTCAAGCCCTCCGAGACGGCGCAGCGGCTCGCCGTCGTCGTCGCGCACGGTGAGGGGCGCGTCTTCACCTGTAACGTCGGAGGGAGCCCCGCCTATTGGACCCAGTGGGCCGCGCGGGGCGAGCGCCGTGAGATCTTCACGTTTCGCGTCTCGCAGGAGGCGCTGCTGCCCGACTTCAACATGGCCCTCGGCGTGGACTCCGCGATGAGCGTGGATCGCACGATGCTGGTCACCGAAGACCGCGTCCTCCATCCCGATGACGCGAGCTGCCGAGATCTCGAGACCCTGCTCCCGCGGCTGGCCGCCGCTGCCGTGGACCACGTCATCAGCCTGGACCCACTCGAGCATCCGGAGCTCGAGCAGGTGGCGATGGGTCGCCCTCCACGGATCGCGCCGCTCGAGCTCCGCATGTATCGACTCCGTGAGCCCGCGAAGCGCGTCTACATCGCGTCCGAGGTGATCACTGCGAAATCCTCCGACGACGCCCGGCAACTCAGCTCGAAGCCCGGCTTCATCGCCGCGCGGCGCGCCGCCGTGGAAACCGCCCCGGGCCTCGAGGGCGCCGCGGGCAGGGCGTCGATCGCATCGCGACAGCCGGGCGCCCTCGAGCTGGAGGTCGATGCGGACCGTCCGGCGTGGGTGGTGGTTCGAGAGGCGTTCCACATCGGTTGGCAGGCTCACGTCGGAGAAGACGAAGTCGAGCTCGCGCGGGCCAACGGTCGTCACCTGGGCGTCGCGGTCCCGAGCGGCCGCTCACGGGTCAGGCTTCGTTACCGGCCGCCTGGGCTCGGCCCGGCGTTGGCCGTGTCGCTGCTAGCGATTTTCGCGGTAGCGATGCTGCTGCTGGGGTTCACTGCGCCGAGCTTCGGAGCGCGCCGACCCGACCCGACCGCGCGGATTTCGTAGCCGAAGCTGCCCTTCGAGTCGGCAGGGACGTGAAACTGCGGACAGGGGATCGTCGGCGCTGCGGACACGTTTTGCGACGCCCGAGCGGCCCGACTAGCCTGTTGTCTTGTCAAAGACCGTGGCGATCGTCCAATCGAGCTACATTCCCTGGCGAGGCTACTTCGACCTCATCGGTCTCGTGGACGAGTTCATCCTGCTGGATGACGTGCAGTACACGCGCCGGGACTGGCGCAGCCGCAATCGGATCAAGCTGGGTGGCAAGCTCTCCTGGCTGACGGTCCCGACAATCAACCGTGGAAACCGGAGCATGGAGATCCGGAAGGTCCGGATCAGCGATTCGAGCTGGGCGCGAAGACACTGGGAAACGCTGCGACACGCCTACTCCGGCGCCGAGCATTTCGACAGCTGCCGCGCCTGGCTGGAGGAGCTCTACACCGGTGCGGATTCCCTATGTCTCAGCGAGATCAACTGGCGCTTTCTCAGCGCCATCTGCAAGGTCCTGGGTCTCAGCACCCCGCTCACCTGGTCTTTCGACTACGGCCCTTCCGATCTCCGGACGACGGATCGGCTCGTGGAGCTGTGCCAACGCTCAGGTGCGCGGCACTACCTCAGCGGCCCGACCGCCCGAGCCTACATCGACCAGTCGAAGTTCGACGCAGCCGGCATCTCGATAACCTGGATGGACTACTCGGGATACCCCGACTACCCGCAGCTCGATCCCCCCTTCCAGGCGGAGGTCAGCATTCTCGATCTCCTGTTCAATACCGGGCCCGAGGCTCGACGCTTTCTCAAGTCATGAAGCGAGAAGCTCGCCGAGCCCCGCGAGGCCGTCGATCACGGTGATCCCCGACCGGCGGCCCGGGAGGCCGAAGTAGATCTCCGGATCGAAGCTGTGCAGGCCACCCTCGCGACGCACCCAGAGGGTCCGTCCATAGCCGGACTCGATCGCCCCGCTCATGTCCCTGTATGGGTTGTCGCCGACCATGGCCAGCCGTCCCGGCGCGATCGCCAGGCGTTCGGCGATCTCGATGAACGGCCGCGTGGCCGGCTTCTCGACTCCCGTGCTGTGGCTGAAGACGATCGCATCGAACCAACCTGCGAGACCGGAGGACGACAGCTTGCTTCTCTGAGTAGCCTCGGGATTGTCGGTCAGAAGGCCCAAACTGAGTCCGCGCGCCTTGAGCGTCTGGAGCGTACCGAGGACGTCTGGAAAGACCCGACAGCTCTGGGGCTCCTGTCGACGGTAGGCTTCGATGAGCGCGTCGATTTCATCTCTTTCGAGGGCCCAGCGGGCGCCGAGCTCGTCGAAGAGGCGGGCCGCCCCGCCTTCCTCGACGAGCTGCGCCGCCTCGGCCAGAAAGCCGTCGGGGAGGGCGCCCGGCTGAGCCAAGGCCAGGAGTCGCAGCTTTTCGAGCAACCACGGCTTGTGTGGAATGAGGGTGTCGTCCAGGTCGAAGACGACCCCGTCGACGGACCGCGACCCGGCGGCGCCTCCACGACTGGGCAGGCGAAGCTGCTGCAGGAATCGCACGCTCCTGCCAGGCTTCGCCGCCGACGCGCCGGTTGGCTCGGCCAACCCTTCGCAGAGGAACAACAGCGGGTTGAGCCCCGAACCCTGCCAGTGGACGACCGACGTCCCGTGCCGCGGATTGACGTCCGAGATGTAGGCTTCTGAGCCCTCTCGCAGCAGCTGAACGTTCATGGCGCCGCGCAGCCCCTGCGGCCCGAAGTGGGCGATCAGGTCGCGAACGATTCGCTCGAGCTTCGGCGACTGGACGTCTTCGCTGATCACGGCAAATCCACCCGATATCTGAACTCTGCGGCGCAGGCCGAGCCGCGACACGCGCCCCGCGAAGTCCACCGCGAAGTCCACCGAGACCTCGTCGGGGTCCTTCAGATACCGCTGCCAGACCCGGTTCGAGCGTTGCCACCCCCCGCGGGAGTACTCCTCGAAGCTCGCGACCACGACCAGGTCGCGGCTCCCCCAGCCGCCCACCGCGGGCTTGCCGATCACCGGGAACTCGCAGTCTCCGCCGTCCGGGTCCGCGATCGGCAGGGTTGGGAAGCCGTGGTCGCTGAGGTGGCGATACAGCTCGCCCTTGCGGCGAAACAGGCGAGTCAACCCATGGTCCGGTATCGCCACCGTGATACCCCGCCGCTCGAATCGCTCTCGGGCGGCCGACAGGCACTCGAGTTCGTGGTCCGTCGCCGGCAGGATGAGTCGAGCCCCCTCGAGAGCGGAGATCGACTCGAGGGCCGCCAGGAAAGGCTCGCTCTCGCGGACGGCCGGCACCTGGTGGTACGCGTCGGCAAGATGCCGCCCGATGGAGTCGGCGTGACAGTCGGCGACGATCACGCGGACCGCGCTGCTCTCACGCAGCATCGTGATCGCGGCCTGACCGGAGAAGCCCCCTCCCGACACGACGAGCACTCCCAGCGGCCGGACCGAAGCGCCGCTTCTCGAAATCGCCGAGCCCATCACGACCGGCGCCGGGCTTCGACCCAGATCGCGTTGCACACGTCTGGCATGGCCCGGCCGATCGCGTAGAAGGCGCGCACGACCGGCTCGGGCAGCGCCACGCTCGCGAACTGGGACGTCATCAGGCACTTGAGAAAGATCCCCTCGGTCGCGTCGACCCGAAGTCCGGCGCCGCGCACGAGCGCCTCCACAGAGTCCCGGTCGAAATAGCGACGGTGCCCGAGCTGCCTGTCGGCCTCACTCAAGGCGTAGAGGTCCGGCAGCAGACCGGCCTCGTGGCCGACGAGCCGATGCAGCGCGCGGGCGTTCGGCACGACGATGATCATCGAGCCGTCGGGGGCCAACATCTCCGCGTAGCGCTGAACGATCTGCTCCGGGTCCTCGACATGCTCGAGCACGAAGCCCATCTCGACGGCATCCACGGGCTCGGACGTCGAGTACGACTCGAACAGGCCGTGGACGATCTCTACCCCGGCGAGATCGCGTCCTCTCTTCAGCTCGGCTATGCGGCGCGTGGATCCCTCGACGATGGTGTAGCGATCCAGCCCGGGAACGAGCGCGGCGAGGATCGCATCGGCTACGACCGTGTGTCCGACCCCCAGGCTCAGCAGCGTCCTCGCTCGCTGGCCCTGCAAGTGCTCGATGAGGCGTTCCGCGTACCACGCGAGCATCGCGAGATTCTCATCGTGATACGGGAACCCAGCCTGGTAGGCGGTGTCGAAGTCCTCGAGATCGGCCACGAACTACGAGGTCTCCGGGGCTTGGAAGCGCTCGATGCACTTGACCACGAAAATCGGCCGCTGCTTGACCTCCACGAACACTTTGGAGAGGTAGATGCCGATGACACCGATAAAACTGATATTGACGCCTCCGAGGAACCAAATGGAAATGATCACGGAAGGCCAACCGAGCAGGATGGTCTCCGGGTAAAGCAGCTTCCAGACCACGAGCCAGCATCCTCCCGCGAAGGCGACGAGCGCGATCATCAGTCCAATGACGAAAATCACCCGCAGGGGATAGGCGCTGAAGGACGTGACCGCCTCGACGAAAAGACCGACGAGGCGCGCCAACGTGTAGCTCGACGGCTCCCGGCGCGCCGACTTGCGCACCTGGCGCGCCACTTGCTCGAAGCCGAGCCAGGCGTAGTTGCCGGCGAGAAAGACATTGCGTTCCGGCAGCCCAAGCAACGCGTCCACGTAGCGACGCTCCATCAGCCGCACCGTGCAGGGGTCGAGCGGAAGCTGCGTACTGGACAGAAGGTTGAACAAGCGCCAGAACAGCCCGCCGCCGAGACGCCTCATCGGAGACCCGCGCCGTGTGTCGTTGACCCCGAACACCACGTCTGCGCGCCCCGCCTCGAGCTCCTTCCAGAAATCGATCAGCCATTCCGGCTGCTCTTCGAGATCGACGTCGATGATGAAGAGGCGCGCGCCCCGGGCCGTTGCGAGGCCCGCGAGGGCGGCCTCATGGTGACCGAAATTGCGAGACAGCTCGACGAGCACGACCCGCGGATCCAGCGCTCCGATCTCGCGCACGATGGCAGCCGAATCGTCCGGAGATCCGTCGTCGACGAAGACGATCTCGAAGCTCGGAGTGACGGCCTCGGCGGCCTTGATCGCCCGGGAATAGAAGTCCCGGACATAGGCCGACGACCGGTACAGGGTCGCGACGATGCTCAGCTCGGTGGAGCGGTCGACATCGCCGGGGGCGTTCACTGGGAGGCGAGACTCCGAGGGGTGGTCTCCGCGCTCGAGTTCCCTGTTCCAACCAGCGACACCTCGAAGATCGCGAGCTGCGCTCCCGTCCAGACGAGCTCGAGACCTCGTGGCCATGCGCCGACTCGCCCCGCCAGGGGCGCGAGCAGATAGTCGGCCTCGAAGCGGCGCAGTGGGGCCGGCTCGAAGCCGCCGTTGCTCCAGGAACGCCAGAAGGACTCCCCCTCCTCCAACAGTTGACGCAACTCGTCGGGCGACAGCAGCGAGCGGGGGAAGACCTGGAGGGTGGCCGAACGGCAGGGCGTCAGAGACGCCACCGCCATCGCCAGCGGTTCCGGCGCGTACACGACGTTCCGGGCTGCGGCGTGCCGCTTCAGCCAGCCGAGCGCCGAGACGGTCTCGGAGCTCAACGCGGTGGTTCGACCGTAGCGCACCTGGAAGGCCAGATACTCGACCGTGGAAGGCAGGCTGAGGGATATCACCAGGATCGTCGTGAGCATACGCGAAGAGCGCGCCCCCGCTTCGAGCAAGGGAAGCAGCGCCGCGATCGCGAGCAGCCTCAGCACGAGTTCGCTCTGACCGAAGAACCACACGGCATCGTTGTAGACCTGCGATGCCGGATAGCCCCGTGGCGTGACCGCCCAGGTCAGGCTGATGGCGGGACCGATGCAGGCGAACACGACCAGCCACAGCCGAACCCAGCTCTCGCCCTGCCACGTGTTGCGCTGGGCCATCCAGACCCAGCCGAGAACCCCGACCCCGACGGCGCCAACGAGGTACAAGGGGAGCGCGAGCATGAAGAAGCTCAGGGCACCCGCAAGCTCGCCGCTCCCGGCGTAGAAGGCGAGCGCGCTCTTGCCCCAGGAGACGTCGCCCAGGCCGCTGCGCAGGAGGGCAGCCGGGACATAAGGCCACGGCTCGATCCGCACCGAGAACGTGCCCGACTGCGCCCCGCTGGAGACGAGTGTCGGCGCCAGCAGCATCGCCGTCAGGACCGTCAGCGTCGTGAGGGGTCTGACCCGTCCGCGGGTCAGCAGCGTAGCGATCGCCAGGCTCGCGACCACGTGGGCTCCCGTGAAGATCTTGAAGAGCGACGCGCCGGCGAAGAGGGTCGCGGCGACAGCCGCCCAGGCGATTCGGGGCGAGCGGGCCAGCCGCAGAGTGGCCAGCAGCCCCGCGAAAAGAAACGCGACGCCGTAGATCATCGGGTTGAGGTGGTAGAGAGACATCATGGTGGGTGTGCCGAAGAAGTGCACACTCCACGGTTGGGGCGCGCCGACGAGGAGACCGGGTACGAACGAGAAATCCTCGCCCAGGACGACGATCAGGGCCGCGAGCAGGCCTCCGCGCTCGGAGCCGAGAAACGCGCGGGCGGCGCAGAACACTGCGAGCGTCGCCACGGCCGCCCCGAGCATGGGCAGGCAGCGAAGGGCCACCGAAGGAACCGCCAGGCCGCCGGCCCGAGCCAGGCCGGCCACCAGGAAGCCGCTTCCGTAATGGTAGGCAGCGGCTCGGTCGGGTAGGAACGGCACGCGGTCTGGTAACCCGTGGACCAGGTCCTGAGCAAGTGTCAGATGGAGGACGACATCCCCGAGCGGGTAGAAGGCGAGCCCTCCGTCCGGAGTGGGTACGGCGTTCTGAACGTAGATCGGTATGAGCCAGAACGGCAGAAACGACACGGAGACGATCGCCACCAACCACCAGAGAATGGGGCGCGGGGGCCATGTGAACCGCGGCGCCTCTCTTCCCAGCAACACGCCCGCTGCGCCCATCAGCGGCCAGGAATAAGCCATCGCGGGAAGCTCGAGAGCGGCAGCCAGCCAGAACGACAGGAGGCTGCCGAGGATGCCCAGTGGCAGCGCCAGCGCCACTTCGTCGAGGCCGCCGACGCCGAGGCGCACCAAGCGAAGCGTCGCTCGGCCGGGCAGGTAGAAGAACGCCATCGACAAGAGGGCGAACCAGGGCAGGTCGGCCCAGCTCGAGGCGAGTGTCGACGCCTCGCTCACCGTCGACCGCTTCTACCCCGGCGCTGCCAGCCTGTGCCGAGAGGAGCGCGGCTGCTGCTCATAGGCTCGATCGCGGCGCGCCTGCCGTTCGACGCGGCTCCGGCCGGAATGAGCACGACGAGCCCCCCGCGGCCAACTTGCTATCGCTCGTCAGCCCAAGCAACGCGCCAGTATAGGACGAGCGTTTGACTTGGGGGCGCGGCATCTCTAGCATCGATCTACGAGTTGAACGTCGTAGCGATCATCCCCGCGCGTTATGCTGCCACACGCCTGCCGGGGAAACCCCTCTCGATAATCTGCGGAAAGCCGATGGTTCAGCACGTGCACGAGCGCGCGCTCGGGGCGCGCTGCGTCGATCGCGTGATCGTGGCGACCGACGATGCCCGGATCGCCGCCGCCGTGAGGGCATTCGGGGGCGAGGTCGCGATGACCTCGCGCGATCGAAGCAGCGGAACCGATCGCGTCGCCGAGGTCGCGCGGGGCCTGGACAGCGACTACGTCGTCAACGTCCAGGGCGACGAGCCCATGCTCGATCCGGCGATGGTCGACACGGCCGCGGCTCCGCTGCTCGCCGACCCGTCGGTCGAGATGGCCACGCTGTGCGCGCCTCTGAACGAATCCGAGTGGCGGTCGCCTGACGTGGTGAAAGTCGTCAGCGACAGCGAGGGCTACGCCCTGTACTTTTCTCGAGCCGCGATCCCCTTCTCCCGCAGTGGCGGCCCAGAAGAGGCGGCCCGCAAGCACATCGGCCTCTACGTCTACCGGCGTGACGCGCTGTTGCGTTTCGCCGCGCTTCCTGCGTCGCCGCTCGAAATGGCCGAATCCCTCGAGCAGCTGCGCGCCCTGCAGGCTGGCGTGCGGATTCGCGTGGTCGAATGGCAGGGTGCGACCGGCGCAGCCGTGGACACGGCCGCGGACCTGGAGCGCGTTCGTGAACTGATGGCTGAGGGAACGCCGCGGCAAGGAGCCCATGCCTGACACCAAATACATCTTCGTCACCGGCGGCGTCGTCTCTTCATTGGGCAAGGGACTGGCCTCGGCGTCGATCGGCTGCCTGCTCGAGGCCCGTGGCTTCAGCGTCGCGATGCTGAAGTGCGACCCGTACATCAACGTCGATCCGGGGACGATGAGCCCCTACCAGCACGGCGAGGTGTTCGTCACGGAGGACGGCGCCGAAACCGACCTCGACCTCGGCCACTACGAGCGCTTCACGAGCAGTCTCACTTCGAAGCTGTCGAACGTCACGACCGGCAAGATCTACGGCTCGGTGATCTCCAAAGAGCGTCGTGGCGACTACCTGGGTCGCACGGTTCAAGTCATCCCGCACATCACCGACGAGATCAAGTCGGGTGTGCGGGCCGTGGCGCGGAACGTCGACGTCGTGATCGTCGAGATCGGCGGCACCGTCGGCGATATCGAGAGCCTCCCTTTCCTCGAGGCCGTCCGTCAGTTCCGGCAGGACGTCGGTCGCACGAACGCGGCCTTCGTGCATCTCGCCCTGGTGCCGTACATCAGCACCGCTCACGAGCTGAAAACCAAGCCGATGCAGCACAGCGTCCGCGAGCTGCGTGCGATCGGGATCCAGCCGGACGTCCTGCTATGCCGCACCGACCGCGAGCTCTCACCCGACATCCGCGCCAAGCTCGCGCTTTACTGCGACGTCCCCGAGGAGGCGGTGATCACGGCGATCGACGTCGAGTCGATCTACGAGGTGCCGCTGATGCTGGCCAACGAGGGGCTCGACGGCATCCTGCTGCGCCAGCTCGACATCGATGGTCGCCCGCGAGACATCAGCCAGTGGGAGCAGCTCGTCGAGCGCATCAAGCACCCCGGCGGCGAGGTCGAGATCGGCATCGTCGGGAAGTACGTCTCTTTTCGCGACTCCTACAAGAGCCTCAGCGAAGCGCTCACGCACGGGGGCTTCGGCAACGACGTGCGGGTGACGGAGCGCTGGGTCGAGGCCGAAGAGCTCGAGCGAGACGGCGCGGAGGCGCACCTAGGCGGCGTCGACGGAATCCTCGTGCCCGGCGGGTTCGGGGAACGCGGCACGGAGGGGATGGCGGCCGCTGCCGAGTACGCCCGCGAGGCGGGCATCCCGTACTTCGGCATCTGCTACGGCTTCCAGTGGGCGGTGACCGAGTACGCGCGCAACGTGTGCAAGCTGGCGCAGGCCAACTCCACCGAGGTCGATCCGGACACCGAGCACAAGGTCATCTACAAGCTACAGGACCTGCTGGGCGTAGATGAGATGGGAGGCACGATGCGGCTCGGCGCGTACGAGTGTCGACTCGCCGAGGGCTCGTTGGCAGAGAAGGCCTATGGCGCGGGCGTGGCCAGCGAGCGTCACCGTCATCGCTACGAGTTCAACCAGGCATACGAGAAACGGCTGCGCGACAAGGGCATGCTGATCACCGGCAAGACTCCCGACGGCAAGTTCGCCGAGATCGCCGAGATTCCCGAGCACCCCTGGTTCGTCGCGGTGCAGTTTCATCCCGAGTTCAAGTCGAAGCCCCTTGCGCCCCACCCCCTGTTCCAGGACTTCGTGCGGGCGAGCCTGGAGCGACGCGGAGTCGAAAGCGCGAGACCCGCCGCGGCGTCCGTGGCGCTCTGAGGTCGTGGTCACCCCCAGCTCGCGCCCCAGGCGCCGCCCTTTCAAGGTCGGTGGTGTGGCCGTGGGCGGCCCGGAGCTATTCCTGATCGCGGGCCCCTGTGTCGTCGAGAGCAGCACCCACCCGCTGCGGGTCGCCGAGCGACTGAAGCGCGTCACACGGAAGCTGGGCATGGGCCTGGTCTTCAAGGCGAGCTACGACAAGGCCAACCGCTCGAGCCTCGCCTCGTATCGCGGTCCGGGCCTGGAGCAGGGGCTCGAGATCCTGGCCGAGGTCAAGGAAAAGCTGAGGCTTCCCATCCTCACCGACGTCCACCAACCAGATCAGGTCGAAAGGGTCGCGCGAGTCGCCGACATTCTCCAGATCCCCGCGTTCCTCTGCCGGCAGACGGACCTCGTGATGGCCGCCGCCGAATCGGGACGGGCCGTCAACATCAAGAAGGGCCAGTTCATGGCGCCCTGGGATATGAGAGGCGTGCTGGCGAAGGCGGCCTCTACGGGGAACGATCGCCTGCTCGTGACGGAGCGCGGTTTCAGTTTCGGCTACAACAACCTGGTGGTCGACATGCGCTCCTTTCCAGAGCTCCGCAGCCTCGGCTATCCCGTCGTATTCGACGTCACCCATTCGGTACAACGCCCCGGGGGGCTCGGTGATCGCTCCGGTGGCGACTCTCACTTCATCGACACGTTGGGCCCGGCTGGCGTGGCGGCCGGGGTCCACGGCGTGTTCATGGAGGTTCACGAGAACCCGGCGCGCGCGCTCTCCGACGGCCCGAACGCCTATCGCCTGGCACGGCTCGAGCGCCTGCTTCGGCGCCTGAAGCGGATCCATACCGCCGTACGCCAGTAGGCCGCACGCGTCGCCCCATTTCGCTCCGGGACGACCCGTACCTTACGATCCGTGCGTGTCGAACGAGATAGCTCGGAGAGTCTTCGAGATCGAAGCGGGGGCGATCCTCGGCCTGCGTGACCGCATCGATGCCCGCTTCGATGCCGCCCTCGAGATCCTCGTCTCCTGCCAGGGTCGGGTCGTCGTGACCGGCATGGGCAAGAGCGGCCTGATCGGTCAGAAGATCTCGGCGACCCTGTCGTCCACGGGCACGCCCTCTCTGTTCCTGCACCCGGCCGAGGCGATCCACGGCGACCTGGGTCGCATCGTTGAAGGGGACGTCGTGTTGGCCATCTCGCATAGCGGCGAGACCGCGGAGATCGTCTCGCTGCTGCCCAGCATCAAACGCATCGGGGCGCCCATGATCACTCTGACCGGCGAGCCCGCCTCGGCGTTGGCCACGACGGCCGACGTTCACCTCGACGTCTCCGTCGACCGCGAGGCCTGCCCTCTCGGCCTGGCGCCGACCGCCTCGACCACCGCGGCTCTCGCGATGGGCGACGCCCTCGGCATGGCGCTCGTCGGGCGCCGCGGCTTCACGGTCGAGGACTTCGCGGTGCTGCACCCCGGCGGCCGGCTCGGCAAGCGCCTCACACGCGTCCGCGAGGTCATGCACCGCGGCGACGACGTGCCGCGGGTCGATATCGACACGCGGATGAAGGACGTCCTGTTCGAGATGACGCGAAAACGCCTCGGCCTGACGACGGTCGTCGACGCGAACGGCCGGCTCGCCGGCGTCATCTCCGACGGGGACCTGCGCCGCCAGATGGAGCGTCACGGCTACACGATGCTCGACAAGCGCGCGGAAGAGTGCATGACCCAGAGCCCGGCGCTGGTGTCGGCGGAGGACCTGGCGACGAGCGCCCTCGACCTCATGGAGGAACGCAAGATCACGTCGCTCGTGATCGTCGATGAGGCGGGCGTGGTCGAAGGTGTGGTTCACCTCCACGACCTCTGGAAGACGGAGATGATATGAGGACGACGTGAAGGACGCGCTGCTCGCCGAACGCTGTAATAAGCTCAAGCTGATCCTCACAGACGTCGATGGGGTGATGACGGACGGCCGCGTCCTGCTGATGCACGACGGGCGCGAAGCGCAGGCGTTCCACATCCGGGACGGGATGGGCATCGTGCTCGCGCATCGCGCCGGCCTGAGAACGGGGATCGTCTCCGGGCGGCTCTCCCACCTCGTCGCGCGGCGCGCGTCGCAGCTCGGTGTGCAGATCGTTCGGCAGGGTATCTCCAGCAAGGTGGCCGCGTTTCACGAGATCCTCGGGGCGAACGGGCTGTCGGCCGCGGAAGTAGCGTACATGGGAGACGACGTGAACGATCTTCAGGTGATGGGGGAGGCGGGGCTGAGCGCGGCGCCGGCGGACGCGCCGCTCGAGGTGCGGGCCCAGGCCTTCATGGTGACCGATGCCACGGGCGGCCACGGCTGCCTGCGTGAGTTCATCGAGGCGATCCTCAAGGCGCGCGGGGTATGGGAAGAAGTAGTCGGCTCGCTGTCGGCCCCTTCCAAGTGAAGCTTGTGCCCCGTCCGATCGCTTCGTCATCTTCGGCTTGAGCGAGACGGCGCTTCTCGCGGTAGCGATCGCCGGCGCCGCCGGCCTGGTCGCCGGCCGCCTATGGGTCCGCGGCAGCGGGGCCGGCGGCTCGTCGCGACCCGCCTTCAGGTCCTCGCCGCACTACACACAGGGCCTGCACTACCTGGCCGCGGGCCAGGTCAACCTCGCCATCAGCGAGCTGACGAAGGTGACCCACGAAGATCCTGCGGCGCTGGAGGTCCAACTCGTGCTGGGCAACCTGCTTCGCGAATCCGGCCAGGTCGAACGCGCGGTCGGCGTGCACCAGGGGCTGACGGAGCGAACCGACCTCACCCGGGCGGAGCGGGTCCACGCGCTCGCCTGTCTCGGCATGGACTTCCAGAAGGCTGGGTTCCTCGACAGGGCTTCGCGAACCTTCGACGAGGTTCTCGCCGTCGACCCGAAGAACCTCCACGCCCTCGAAGGCCTGAAGAAGCTCTGCGAGGAACAGCGACAGTGGCGCGAGGCGTTCGACATCCAGAAGAGGATCTCAGGTCTACGCAAGAGCGATGACCGCCTGGTCCTCGGCCACCTTCAGGCCAAGTTGGGCGAAGAGGCGGCTGCTGCCGACAAGCGCGACGTGGCCGAGGCCGCGTTCCATGCCGCCCTCGCGCTGGACCACCGTGTCCTCCCGGCCCATCTGGGCCTCGCCGCCCTCTACGAAGACCGCGATCCCCTGCGGGCCACCGCGTTCCTCGAAGAGGCTATCGAGGAGGCGCCCGAGCGCGCCTACCTCTCCTTCGAAACGCTGGAACGGATCTATGCTGCGGCGGGCCAGGCCACGCGCTTCGCGAGCCTCTGCGAGCGGCTGATCGATGCTCAACCTCGCGACTGGCGCGCTCGGCTCGCCCTCGCTCGGCATCTGGCAGCCGGGGGCGAGCTGGACGAGGCCCTGGGTCTCACGCTGCGGGCGCTCGAGGCCAATCCGCAGGTACTGGCCGCTCACGTCGAGGCCTGGCGGATCCTACGTCGGCGGGGCCTCCCCGCGACCGAGGTCGAGCGATACACGCGCGAGGCCGAGCAAGCGGTCTTCTACCGCGATCCGCATGTGTGCACCGCCTGTCGGTACCGCGCCGATTCGATGCTCTGGCGTTGCCCCCACTGCCACGAGTGGGACACGCTCGTCGAGGAGCGCCTCGGCCCGCCGGTTCCTAGCCGCTGAGATCGCGCTTGCCGTACGCCTCCAGTAAGCGCGCAACCCTCTCCACCTCCGGCGTGAAGTCCGCCCCGCCCGCCATGAATCCGGCGAGCCCGGCGGCGAGGATCGGATCCCCTCCGAGCTGCCCGGCAAGCACCCTGACGGCTTCCCGTTCCCCGGGGCTGCGGGCTGCGGCAGTGAGTGCTGCTGTGACGCTCGGCTCCGGCTCCGCCCGCCCCCAGCGCCCGGCGAGCACCGTGAGCGCTTCGAGGCGTTTCTCGTCGAGCTCGCCTTCGGCAACGGCCGCCAGGCCGAGGCCGAACAGGCACGCATTCGCCAGCTGCGAGGGTGCCGTATGGGTCACGCGCGCCACCGTATAGCAGGCTCCGGCCACGAACTCGAGATCGACGCCCGACTGGGCCACGGCCCACAGCGCGGTCGGTCCAGCGAGCGTTTCGGGCCCGGGGTGTCCCTGGTCCGTCGCGGGCTGATACCACGCGCGGCGGTCCGCCCGTAGGCGGGACGCGAGCTGCGGCAGCTCGGCTGCCCCGGTGGCCAATACCTCCGCGAGCAGATCGATGGTGCGGAGGCCGCCGGGACCCTCGCTCGGACCATGGACCAGGAGCCCCGCGGTACGCCGCCACGGGAGAGCCACGCGCCCCCGCGGCGCGAGCGCCAGGTCGAGAAGTTGATCCGCCAGCGCGTTCGCGGCTCGATCCGTGTCGGCCAGAAGCCCGGACGTGTCGAGCTGAAAGTGGGCGAAGCGGAGCTTGTCGCCGTTTTCCATCTGCGCCGCGATGCGTCGCTTGGCGGAGTCTTCATCGATCCCGTCGCGCTGCCTGAGCCGCGCCAGCTGGACCGCCGGCTGACAGTGGACCACGACGAGCCGATCGAAGCGCAGCTGGAAACCGGCCTCTACCAGGAGCGCACCATCCGTGACGAACACGTCGTCCGGATCGGCCGCGCGCCTCAGCTCCTCTTCCGCCTCGCGAACGAGCGGGTGCAAGATGGCGTTGAGCCGGGCACGCTGTTCGGCGTCCGCGAAAACGATCGCGCCCAGGTGAGCGCGATCGATCTGCCCCTCGCCGTCCACGATCTCCTCGCCGAACGCGCCAACCAGTGGTTTGTGACCGGCAGCGCCGGGTTCCATCAACCGATGGGCGAGTCGATCGAGGTCGACCGTGCGAAGACCCCTGCGAGCCAGCCCGGCAAGGACCCGGCTCTTGCCGCAGGCTATGCCTCCGGTCAGGCCAACGCTCAGCAAATCACAGACGCTACCGTCAACCCTGGCGCGCGGCGACCTTGACGGTGTTGTGGGCGAGCATCGCGACCGTCAGCGGGCCGACGCCGCCCGGGACCGGACTCACGGCTCCCGCCTGATCCCAGACATCGGGGTGCACGTCGCCCACCAGCGCGGACCCGCGCTCCGCGAAGCCTTCGAGACGCCTCGCAGGCAGCAGCGCGCGAGCCTGCGCGGCAGCGTCGATCCGGTTCATCCCGACGTCCACCACGACGGCGCCAGGCTTGACGTGTTCGGCACGGATGAATCCGGCCCTCCCGATCGCCGCGACGAGAAGGTCGGCGTCGCGGGTGACCGACGCGAGGTCCCGGGTGCGGGAGTGGGTCAGCGTCACGGTCGCGTCCGCGTGGAGCAGCAGCAGCGCCATCGGCTTGCCCACGATATCGCTGCGCCCGACAACGACGGCACGGCGACCCGAGATCTCCACGCCCGAGCGCCTCAGCATCTCCATGATCCCGGCAGGCGTGCAGGGGAGGATGCTCGGCCGCTTCTTGACCAGGAGCCCGACGTTCAGCGGATGAAAACCGTCGACGTCCTTTCCGGGATCGACACGTTCGAGAGCCGTCGCGGCGTCCACGCTCGCGGGCAGCGGCAGCTGGACCAGGATGCCGTGGATATCCCGCCTTTCGTTGTAGGCGTCGATCGCACCGAGCACGACATCGGTGGTACTCGAGGCCGAGAGCAGCACGGTCTCGTGATGGATGCCCAGCTCGTCGCAGGCACGAGTCTTGTTGCGCACGTAGAGAGCCGAGGCGGGGTCGTCCCCGGCCATCACGACACCGAGCCCAGGCCGGCGACCCGCCTCGATCAAGGCGGCAACTTCGTCGCTGAGCTCCCGGCGAATCTCGGCGGCGATGGCCTTCCCGTCCAGGATCCTCGCGCTCATGCGGCGGCGGATCTCACCACGCCACCCGAGAAGTCGGTGACGCTCAAGCGCTACGACGCCCGGCTGGAACGCGCGGTCGCGTAGCGCTCCATGAAGCGCGTGTCGAGTCGACCCGCCAGGAAGTCGGGGTCATCGAGGATGCGGCGATGCATCGACAGGGTCGTCTTGACGCCCTCGATGACCGTCTGGTCGAGGGCGCGGCGCATCCGACTGATGGCCTCCGAACGATCGGCCCCGTGCGTCATCACCTTGGCGATGAGGCTGTCGTAGTACGGTGGGATCACGGCGCCTTCGTGCGCCGCCGTGTCGATGCGCACGCCGGGCCCGCCGGGGACGAAAAAGTGGTCCAGCGTCCCAGGCGACGGCACGAACGTCTCCGGATCCTCGGCGTTGATGCGGCATTCGAGCGCGTGCCCCCGTATGGTCACATCCTTCTGAGAGAAGGACAGGGGCTCGCCGGCTGCGATCAGGATCTGCTCCTTCACGAGGTCTCGGCCCGTCACCAGCTCGGTTATGCCGTGCTCGACCTGGATGCGGGTGTTCATCTCCATGAAATAGAAATCGCCCTTCGAGTCGAGCAGAAACTCGACCGTGCCCGCGCTCGCGTAGCCCACCGCCGCCGCCACGTCGGTCGCGGCCTTGCCCATCCGCCGCCGCATCTTGTCGTCCACGATCGGCGAGGGGGCCTCTTCCAGCAGCTTCTGGTGGCGACGCTGGATCGAGCACTCGCGCTCCCCGAGGTGGACCACGCGGCCGTGCTCGTCGGCCATCAGCTGGAACTCGATGTGTCGTGGCGCCTCGAGGTACTTCTCCAGGTAGACGTCCGGAACCGCGAAGGCGGCGGTCGCCTCCGCCTGGGCCGCTCGGTACGCCGGCCCCAGCTCACCCACCGAGCCGACGATTCTCATACCGCGCCCGCCGCCGCCCGCCGATGCCTTGAGGATGACCGGAAAGCCGATCTGGTGGGCGATGTGGATCGCCGCCTCCTCGTCTTCGAGGGCGCCGCGGGATCCCGGCAGGACGGGCAGCCCGGCTTTTTCGACCGTCGCCCGAGCACGACTCTTGTTTCCCATCTGGCGTATCGCGTCGGGCCCGGGCCCGATGAACTTGATGTCGCACGCCTCGCAGATCTCGGCCAGGTAGCTCGACTCGGCGAGGAAGCCGTAGCCGGGGTGCACGGCGTCGGCTCCTGTGATCTCGGCCGCGCTGATGATCGCCGGGATGTTGAGGTACGACTCCGAGCTGCGCGGAGGCCCGATCCGCACCGCCTCGTCGGCGAATCGGACGTGGAGGCTGTGCTGATCGGCCTCCGAATAGACCGCGACGGTCTGCACGCCCAGCTCGCGGCAGGCCCAGATCACGCGGAGAGCGATTTCGCCGCGGTTGGCGATCAGGACCTTTTTGAACATCCGGTCTCGCGAGTCGCGGTCAGGCCGGCCGCAGGCTGAAGAGCGTCTGCCCGTACTGGACGGGCTGGCCGCTCTCGAGGTGAATCTCTACGATCTCACCGGCCGTCTCCGCCTCGATCTCGTTCATCAGCTTCATCGCCTCGACGATGCAGAGTACCTGGCCGACTTTCACGCTGTCTCCGACCTCCACAAAAGCGTCGGCCTCCGGGTCCGACGACCGGTAGAACGTTCCAACGATCGGACTCTTCACTACGGTGAGGCCGGAATCCTCGGGCTCCGGGGCAGAAGCGGCGAGTCGCACCTCGGCGGGACCGGCCTTCGGCGCCGGGCCAGCAGCACCCGACGCGGCTGCGACCGGCGACTCTGCGATCGGCTGGGACGGCTTCTTGATACGAACTCTGACGCCGTCCTTTTCGAGCTCGAACTCGGTGATCCCCTCTCGCTTGATGAGGCGCAGGATCTCCTTGAGGTCTTCTAGTTCCAAAAGTGCGCTCGATTCACGCGGGGTGGAGGGAGCCAGCCTACTGGAACTCGCGCCGCAGGTCGAGGCTGGCCGCCTTCATCGCGAAGCGCGCCTGGCCCACGAAAGTGTCCGGCTCGAAGACGCCGAAAACGAAATATTCCGCTGTGATCGAGACCAGGAGCGCCGTCATTCGCTCCGCCCGCACCGTCAGCTCTCGCAGCTCTCCGAGACCGACGTCGCTGGCGCCCGCCGCGCTGCTCCGAAACAGCGTCGTGTACTCGGCAGCGATCGCCTCGAGGTTGGCTGCGTCGTCGCCATGCCGCTGGATCGGGATCCCGTCGATCCCAATCACCATCAGCAGGCGAGTGCCCGGGACCCGCTCGGAAACGCGTTGCAGGCACTCTCCAAAGGCTTCGCCGCTCATCCGCGCCTCACTCCCTCGAGCATGTGTTCGAGCGCTGCGATCTGGCGCCGAACGACGTCCTTTCGGTCCGCTGGGCTCCGCTCGGCGGGCGCGGCGGCTCCTCCCGCCTCGAGCTCGGCCAGCCGGCTGCGGGCCCGCTGGTTCTCGGGTTCCCGCTCGACGAGCCTGCGGTACAGCCCGATCGCCTCGTCGAGGTGTCCCTGCTCCACGTGGAGCTCCGCGAGAGTTGCCGAGACGATCTCCTCCTGATCGGAAGGAGGCTCTTTTCTAGCCGCCGATGAAGGCGCCGCAGCCACTCGCGTGTCCACCGGCTCGTCCGGAGCCTGCGTTCCAGCCTCCGGTGGCGGCGGAACGTCGTGCCCGTCCGCGAGCGCTGCCTCGACTTCGCCCACCTCGATCCCGACCAACGACGACTCGGCGTCCGTCATTCCTGGAAAGCGCTGCGGAGCCGGCTGGGGTTGATCGGGTTCGCGCGTGCCGGCCGCCTGCTCCGGTGCGGGAGGCGTCTCCTGGCGGGCCGCGGCAGGCGCCTCCGCCTTCTTCTCGGCGATCGTCGGAACATCCGGCGTCTTCTTCGGCTGAGACAATGGCGAAGCGCCGGGAGGCTGCGACTCTACTGACTCAGCCTTGGCCTTCTTCGCCGCGAGCGCCGCCGCGACGATGTTCTGAGACTGGAACTTGCCCGTCATCCCAGGCCGCGTCACGGCGCGGCCCGGAGCGCGGCGATCCCGAGGGGCGACGCTCGCGGCCGGAGCGGCGGGCGCCACAGCCGGAGCAGCGGGCGCGTCCGGGTCCTCCGAGGCTGCCGTCGGCGCGGACGCCTGCTCTGGCTCCGCGGGCTCGCGTGCCGCCACCATCGGCTTCGACGGCTCCCCGCCGGCCTCGAGATTCGCCAGGCGCTCGACGACGTGGGGCTCCCCCGGCGCGATCAGGAGCGTCTTCCGGTATTGCGCGATAGCCTCGCGAATCTCCCCCAGGCCTTCAAGACACTCGCCCAGCATCCTGCTCGCCAGAATGTTGTCGGCGGCATCCTTACAATACCGCTTCCAGCTCGGTTCGAGCCTCGGCCAGCTCTCCCTTGTCGAACAACGCCCGGCCGAGCGTCATGTGCGCAGAGGCGTAGGCGGGGTGCTTCTTCAGCCCACTACGACAGACCTCGATCGCATCGTCCAGGTCGCCTGCCTTGCGCAGCTCCTCGGCCAGCTGTGCGAAGAGGCGGGAGCCCGGATCCTTCTCCAGGCGTTTTCGCAGATCGTCGATTCGTGAGGCCATCTAGTCGGCCCTCAGAATAATCGATCCCAGGCCCGCTTTGGCGGACCTGGGATCAGATCGTCCGGAAGGGCGAAACGCCCTAGTCCACGATGGCGACGGTCAGCGTGCAGAAGGTCTGCAAGCCACCGGTGTCGGTGACGGTATGGGTGACTGTGAAGTCGCCTGCCTTACCGTAGGCGTGGTTCACGTCCGGTTGGTCGTCGACATTGCCATCGCCGAAGTCCCAGTTGTAGCGGACGATCGGGCCCTCCGCATCCGAAGAGACCGACTGGAAGAGGATCTGCGATCCCTTCTTGTAGGCGCCTCCCGGCTCGGGACCAGGGAATGGCTCGACCGCGAAGTTGCAGATCGGAGCCGTGTTGTTCGGGTCCTGAGGGAACAGGCGCGGCTCGGGATTGGCCAGCTCGATGCCCACGGTCCGCTCGACCGCGGCGTTGGCGTCGGTGCCTGCGGGCCGTGCGCCGACCAGGACGGACCCATCGGCGGTGAAATCCGTGCGAGCGGGGGCGAAGTAAACGACTTTCGCGACACCGTTGCTGTTGCTGAACGCGGAGTCGGAGCTCAGCTCGCCGAGGTCGGCGCGAAATCCGCGCGCGTTGAAGACCCTGAACAGGATCTGTTTGTCGGCGATGAACTGCCCGTTCTCGTCACGAACCACGACTTCGATGTCCGACGTGTCGGTCCCGTTCGCGGTAATCCTGTCGGGCGTGGCGTGCAGCAGGAGTGAGATGGCGAACTCGGACGGTCCGCTGAGACCCAGGATGGCGGTCTTGTCCAGGCTGCAGCCCACGAAGCCCGCGAGGGCCACCGTCAGGCACGCGATCATCCAGGATCGCGGGATGGAGCGGCTATCAAGCATCCTCATCATGTCCTCTCTGAGCCTGCCATTACCCTGGGTAGTCGGCGAAGTCGATCTGGAAACGACCCGTAGCGGTCGTCACCTGTCCAGCCGATGTGCGTGCGTGAAGCGTGACCTCGGCGAAGACGGTCAGCACCAACGCACCACCACCGAGTCCCGCGAGGTTACGCAGCGGTGGCTCGAGCTTCGCCTGCGCGCGTACGGCTTCGATCGGCATGTCGACGGTTCCGCTGGTGGCTATATCCAACCCGAAGGTCACGTTGCCTGAAATCGCGTGGGGCACGTCTACGCCCTCGACGCCGCGACCATCCGAGCGCACGTACTTGATCTCGTATCGCTCAACGAACAGAGCGTCCGGAATATTCGGCGCTGGCACCGCCTGGTTCTTGGCCCGGTTGGCCAGCGACACGTTGACGACGTTCGAGATGACTCCGCCGGCGGTCTGCACGTCCGACTGCAGCGGCACACCTCCGTTGATCGCAACGATGAACAGCTGCACGGGGCTGTTGTCCTGGTTGTACGCGTCCGGCGTGCAGCCGTAGCTCCCCAGGCCGGTCGCGAGAGCGACCACGCCCCCCAGAATCGCTCGCGTCGTCTTAGACATCGGGGTCAGCCTCCGATTGCTGTGGCGGTCCATTTCTCTACCCTTTCACCCGCTCTGGCATCTCGATGATGCGCGGGGTGACGAAGATCAGGAGCTCCTGGTTCGAGGTCTGCGCGAAGTTGTTACGGAACAGCAGACCGAGCAGCGGAATCTTGGAGAGGAACGGCGTGCGGTTCTGAGTGTGATCCTCTGTGCTCTGGTAGATCCCGCCGATGACCGCCGTCGCCCCGTTGGCGACCAGGACGTTGGTCGTGGCCGCCTGCGTGTTGATCGGCGGGATGCCTCCGACCAGTCTTCCGAAGTCGGGTGAGTTGTTCTGGACTTCGAGACCCAGGATCACGGTTCCCGCGTCGGTGATCTGCGGCGTCACCCGGAGCGTGAGAACGGCGTCCTGGAAGGCGACCGTAACCGTGTTGTTGGCCACGGTCTGAATCGGGATCTGAGTACCCTGCTTGATCTCGGCCTGCTGGTTGTTCTGTGTCGTGATCTTGGGCGACGACAGCACCCGACCGCGCCCTTCGCGCTCGAGGGCGGTGATCGCGGCGTCCAGGTTGAAGCTGCCGATGATGTTCCCCATCGAGACGCCGATGGCGGAGGTGAAGCCGGAGGCTGGCAGGTTCACCGCGTAGCCACGACCCGATGGGCCGATCGTCCTGTCCGGATCCAGCAGTCCGCCGTCGGCCGGTAGACCCTCGCCGGCCGCACCCTGGCCGTTTATGACCATCTGGTTGGGGAAGCTCCGGTTCGTCGTGTTCCCCAGCTGGGCGAGCTGGCTGTTGGCGAAGCCCCACTGCACACCGATATCCCGCGTCACGATGATGCGGGCCTCGATCTCGACCTGCGGAGTCGGGCGATCGAGCTCGGCGATCAGGTTGTCGGCATCCCCCAGGAAGTTCGGGAGGTCCGTGATGATCATCGTATTCGTGCGGGTATCGAGCGTGATGCTGCCGCGCGCGGAGAGTGCGACTGTCTGGATGGTCGGCTGGAGGTCGACCGCCTTCGCGTAGGACAGGCTCCAACGACGTGTCTCCAGGGTACCGGCGAGTTGCTTCTCCTCCTCGAGCCTGCGGAGATCCGCCTGCTCCTGCTGCATGTCAGCCAGGGTGGCGATGCGGAGCACGTTGTCCTCGATCGTGTACCCCAGGCCGTTGATCTTGAGGATGAGGTCGAGCGACTGGTCCCAGGGAGCGTCACGCGGCCACTGATGCCGGGGTTACACGACCACGTTCAGGCCCGTGATGTCGGCGAAGAGACGGAAGATGTCCTGCAGGTCCCCGTCCTTGAAGTCGAGGGAGATCGGGTGGCCCTGCCACCTGGAGCTGCCGTCGCTGCCCTCGGCCTCGATGACCGTGGGTTCCTCCGGGAGCTCCGGCTCCTGGAGTGCCGGCAGGACCGGTGCGGGGATCTGTGGCGCCGCGAGGGACGCGTTGAAGTCAGCCCCGACGGGCTGGGGTCGCAGCGACGCAAGCGGCGCCTGCGTGGGCGGCTCGCCCTCTCCGAATACGATCGTCAGGCCATCGTTCCGCGGGACGATGTGGTAGGGTGCGCGGTCCTGCAGGTCGAGGACGAGACGCGCGACTTTGGGAGCCTCGCTCGAAAACTGCGCAACACGGGCCCGCTGGACTCCGTCGGTACCGATCTCGTACTTTCGCGCCCCGACCCGACTGTCGACATCCATGAAGTCGAAGACCAGTCGATCCGGATTCCCCAGGAAGAAGTCCTGGTACTCCAGTTGGCCGTCCGCGGCCACCTCGACCGTGAGGCGCCCGTTGGAATAGGCATGGGAGATGTCGAAGATACTGGTGGCAGGGGGAGCGCTCAGGACGACTGGCTCCGGCGCCGTGACGACCGGCTCGGGCGCGATGGAGCGCCCGATCCTTCGAATAGATCTGGTAGGGCACGAGACTGGCGAGACGAACCTCGAGGCGGGCCAGGTTGCGGCCGTCGGCCCGCGCCATCTGGGTCACGCGCAGCGATTCCACTTTGGGCGTGCCCACGTCGATCCTCGAGGCCAACGCGGACGAATCCACCTCAGGGATGTCGACGACGAGGGTCAGAGGGTCGGGGCTGTAGTAGGTGTACGCCATCGGACCGCTGCACTCGACGGTGAGTCGAGTCGATCCGGGGCCGTTCTCTTGACGGATGTCGGAGATCACGGCGGGCGTACCATCCTGGGCCACCACCGGTGCCGCGACCAGCGCGAGCAGGACGGCGATGGCCATTGAATCACGTGCGAGTGTGGCTCTCATCACCTCGCCTCCTCGGCGGGATTAACAGGGACTTGACGACCTCCCGGGTTCTTTCCCGGGCGAGCGGAACCCTGACGTCTTGGCGGAACGTGACCGTCGCCGCGTCCATAGCGGTGATGGTCCCGTCGTAATGCGGCTGTCCGACTCGGGCGAAATAGGACTTGCTGTCGCTGCCTTCGAGCATGGCAATGAAGCCGGTGCGATCGGCGACGATCCCCTTCAGGGTCATCTCCTGGATCAGGAAGCCGGGCATGCCAGGCGGGCGGACGCGCATGTCGCCCTCCCCGGGGGCCACGTTGGCCAGCAGGCTGATGAAGGGATCGCGGCGGCCCCCGACCTCGTAGACGAAATCGCCCGGCTGAACCGCCTGTTCGACGATCCCCGGGGCCTCTTCGTCAGCGGTGTCCGCATCCTGTGCCTCGGCCGCCTCCTCCTGGGCAGGGGCGTCGACCGGCAGAGCGGCCTCTTCCTGGGCGCCAACGGGGAGCGCCCAGAGGCCGAGCGCAGCCGAAAGAAGCAGCGCTTTCATCATCTGCCTCCTCGGCCCGCAGCCGGCGTTTGCCCCCTGGGGTCGGGCTCCTTGAAGACGTAGGTCGTCGCCACGCAGGACACCTGGACGGTGTTGGAGGCGGTCGGGCTCGTCTGCGCGGTGATGCGCACCTGGCCCATGTTCACGAGCCGCGACAAGCGACTGACGCGATCGAAGAACAGGGCGAGATTGTGGTAGGTGCCTTCGACGTCGATCGTAATCGGCCAGTCCTCGTAGATGTCGTAGGCGACGGTCGCCGCAGGAGCGAATCGCCTGATCATGAGGCTGGACTCGGACGCCATGCTCTGGACCTTGCGAACCAGGTCCGGGGTCTCCTTGCTGGCCGGCAGCACCCGAGCCTGCTCCTTGAGACGCGCCTCGAGGACCTCGACCTCTGCCTGGAACTTCGGAAGCTGGGCCTTCGTCGCCTCCAGCTTTCGAACCTCTTCCTGGAGCGTCCGCAGCGCGGCGTCTTTCTGCTCTTGTTCGGTGGTCTTCGGGACCCAGAAAAAAATACCAGAAACCGCCGACGATCAACGCGGCGAGACCTGCCCCGACACCGAGCTGGCCTGCCAGCGGGAGCTTAGTGAGCTGATCGACTGGACTATCTGCCATGTCCCCGCTCCCTATTGCGAAGCTGCCGCAGCCGCATCGACGCCCTCTGGCTTCGGGGGCGGAGGCGGCTGGAAGTTGGCATTCATGATGAAATCCACGACATGAAATCCACGACGCGATCCTGCTCCGTGGTGTTGCCCAGGTGGAGAACCAGCATCCCTGCCGCTGCGTAGCGGTACAAGGAAGCACGTCACCCTGCTCGGGCGGTGGGTGACTCGCGGTCAGCAGGTTCTCCTGGAAATCGGCGACAGCGTTGAGGCTGTTGCTCTTGCCGGTGAAGCGAAGGCCGTTGCCGGTTTGCGTCAGATTGACCAGCCAGACGAAGTCGGGGACGGCCTTCGAGACCTCGTCGAGCAAGTGGATCGCGTTGTCCTGTTGCGCCTTGAGCATCGCGATCGTCGCGAGCTTCTGCTCGAGCAGCCTCTTCTGGGCCTCGAACTTGGCGACCTGCTGAGCGATCACCTCGAGCTCCGTCTTGCGGGCCTGGGTCTGCGCGGTCTGCGCGTCCAGCTCGGCGATCGCGCTGGTCTTGAGGTACCAGCCGACGGCGCAGACGCCGATGGCGCCAATCACGAAGACGCCGAGCATCAGATAGAGCTGCGTGGCACCGGGCACCCCCGCAGACTTCTTCTTCGCAGGAGTGCGTTCGGTTTCGAGAAGGTTTATCCGGATCATCGGTCGCTCACCTTCCGTACGGCCAGCCCCACTGCGATCGCGGCGGAAGCGCCCACCTCCTCGATGAACTCGGCGTCGAAGTCCTTCGGGTTGTACGTGATGGCATTGAAGGGGTTCATGAGCTCGACGCTCGTCTCGAGGCGCTCGGCAACCAGTTCGGGCAGTCCGTAGACTTTGGATGCGCCCCCTGAGATGAAGATCTGGTCGACGTGATCCTCGGAGCTGGTCGCCTTGAAGAAGTCGAAGGTCTTCTGGATCTCGAGGACGATGTTCTCCGAGACCGTCTGCAAAATCGGATCGAGGCTCTCCGGGCTGGCGCCGTCCACGGGAGCCCCCCGCTTGAGGGCCTCCGCCTGGTCGAACGACAGGTTCAGGTCCTTCTGAATCGCATCGGTGTATTGGTTACCGCCGACGGCGATGTCGCGATTGAACACCGAGGTGCTTCCCTTCAGGATGTTGATGTTCATGATGGAGGCGCCGATGTTGAGCAGCGCGATGATGCCACGCGAATCCAGGCCGTAGTTGATTTCGTAGCAGTTCTGAAGCGCAAAGACGTCGACATCGACGACCTGCGGCGTCTTGCCGGCCTGACTGATCGCGGAGGTGTAGTCGCTGATCTTGTCCTTACTTGACGGCAACGAGCAGCACGTCCATACTGCCGCCACCGCCGCCTTCGTCGACAACCTGATAGTCGATGCTCACGTCCTGGATGTCGAACGGGATGTACTGCTCGGCCTCCCAGTGAATCGACTCGGCCAGCTCTTCCTCGCTCATCTCGGGAAGGCTGATCTTCTTGACGATTACCGCGTGCCAGACACGCTGGTGGCGACGTCCGCCGTCTTGATCTTCTGTGTCGTGAAAAGGCGCTGAATCGCGTCGATCACGGCACCGGAGTCCATGATGGCACCATCGACGATGGCCTCCGGGGGTAGGGCTTCCATGCCCATGTTCACGAGTTGGAAGTCGGTGCCCGACTTTCCGACGGGCTTGAGTTCCACGGCCTTGACGGCCGACGAGCCGATGTCGACCCCGACTAGACCCTTGCTCTTGCCGAAACTGAAGAGACCCACGCTCGCCTCTCCCTTACCCCGCGTCGCCAGCAGGACGGACAGAGTGCCCGCTCCGCCGCTGCCGAACGCGAACCGTGATGGGATACATAGTTACAATTCAGAGTTAAAATGCTACCCCTGTCAAGCGAAAATCAAGAGAAAAATCAGGCAGCGAATGCTAAGTGTGCTCTGACCCTTGATGTTCCGACGGCGGGACCCCAGGCCGGGACACCACAATATGATGGGGTGTCCCCGTATCGGGCAACTACCAGCAGTGGCCTCCGGAAACAAGCCCGGCTGCCCGGCCCTCGCAGGGGGCCCGAGAGCGCCCTCATGGCGAATCGCATCGCCCTTCCCAACTCCAACTAGAAGCGTACTTTGACGCCCGGATCGTCCTTCGCGTGGATGGTATCGACGAAGCGGACCAGATGCGGAATGGTGGTCATGACCAGGCAGTGGGTCCTGATACCGTCGCCGAAGAAGCGGACACCTTCGAGCAGTGATCCGCCGGTCACTCCGGCAGCCGCGAATATCACGTTCTTGCCCGGAGCCAGATCGGTGGTTCCGTAGACACGGTCGAGATCGTTGATACCCACGCTGTTGAGGCGCGCCTCGTCCTCGGGTTTGGGGAGCACGAGCTTGGCCACGATGTCGCCGTTCAAGCAGCGCATCGCGGCGGCCGTGAGAACGCCTTCCGGCGCGCCGCCCGTGCCCATCACGGCGTGCACGCCGGTGCCTTCCACCGCGGCGGCGATGCCGGCGGAGAGATCACCGTCGCCGACGAGTTGGATGCGTGCCCCCGCCTTGCGGATGTCGGCGATCAGGCGTTCGTGGCGGGGCCGATCCAGGATGATGATGACCAGGTCCTCGATCTCTCGCTCCATCCCCTTGGCGAGTGCCGCGAGGTTGTCCGCGACTGGGGCGTTGATGTCCATCGCGCCCTTGCAGCGGGGCCCGACGACGATCTTGTCCATATAGATGTCGGGACAATTCAGCAGGCCACCCTTTTCGGAGGCCGCCAGCACGGCAATCGCGTTCGAAGCACCCGTCGCACAAAGACTCGTTCCCTCGAGGGGGTCGACGGCGATGTCGACGGCATCGCCTCCGGTGCCGAGCTTTTCGCCGATGAACAGCATCGGGGCTTCGTCTCGCTCGCCCTCGCCGATGACGATCGTCCCGTCGATGTCCAGGCTGGCCATCTCCTCGCGCATGGCCTCGACGGCCACCTGATCGGAGTAGCGGCGGTCTCCTTTGCCCATCGTGCGGGCGGCTGCGATGGCAGCCTGTTCGACGACTCGCACGAACTCCAGAGGCAGATCATCCCGCTGCATGGCTTTTCGCTCTCCCTTTTTTTCTAGCCCGTGTAGGCCGGCAAATCGACGCGTCGCGACTTGTCGCGACGATAGCCGAGCGCGTAGTCGGCCTGCACCACCTTGTGGATTTCCCGGGTACCCTCGTAGATGACGGCGGCCTTCGAATTCCGATAGAAGCGGCCCGCAGGGTACTCGTCGGAGAAGCCGTTGCCTCCGTGGATCTGGACGCAATCAGAGGCCGCACGCTCGCTCTTGACGGTGGCGAACCATTTGGCCAGCCCCGTCTCGCGGGTGTTTCGGCGCCCCTCGTTCTTGAGGAAACCCGCCCTCAGCCACAGCAGCCGGGCGGCGTCGTAGTCGGAGACCATCTCGGCGATCATCTCCTTGACGAGCTGGTGCTGGCCGATAGGGATGCCGAACGTGGTGCGCTCCTGGGCGTACTCGACCGAGGCGTCCAGGCAGGCACGGATCAAGCCCGTGGCGCCGGCGGCCACCGTATAGCGCCCGCTCTCCAAGGCGAACATCGCCACCTTGAACCCCTCGCCTTCCTGGCCGACGAGATTGCCGGCGGGGACCTCCACGTCCTGCATGTGGAACCCCCCGGTGTCTCCAGCGAGGATCCCCCATTTCTCAGTCATCGAATAGGAGCTGAAACCCTTGAAAGAGCGCTCGACGATGAAGGCCGACAAGCCGCTGTGGTCTCGCACCTTCTTCTTTTCCTGGTCGGTCCACGCGATCACCAGGAAGTTGTCGGCGACATTGGCCAGGCTGATCCAGGTCTTCTCGCCGTTCAGGACGTAGCGGTCGCCCCGCTTTGCCGCGGTCGTCTGGATGCCGACGGCGTCTGAGCCCGCGTTGGGCTCTGTGAGGCCGTATGTGGCGATCTTCTCCCCTCTGGCCTGGGGCACCAGGTAGCGCTGCTTTTGATCCTCGGTCCCCCAGCCCCACAAAGTCATCGAGTTCAACCCGACGTGGACGGACATGATGACGCGGAGATGAGTGTCCACGTACTCGAGCTCCTCGGAGACGAGCCCGAGGCTGATGTAGTCCATCCCGGCGCCGCCGTACTCCTCGGGAATGCAGATGCCGAGCAGCTGAAGCTCCGCCATATCCTTCAGAAAGCTCTTCTCGAAGCGGTGCTCACGATCGAGATCGTGAATCCGGGGTGCCACCTCGCGCCCCGCCCATTCGCCGACCATCTTCTCGACGGCGAGGTGCTCCTCGGTGAGATCGAACGAGATCATCTGTCTCGCGCTCCCTGTGAAAGAATCAGCTCGTGCCCGCGTCGCCGGATTCGGCGTCGAGGGGATCCACCGGTTCCTCGAGAATGGCCCGCGCCGCCCCGAGCTGGGCCCCGGGCACCAGTACCCGGACGAGCGACATCGCCCGCACGCTCGGCATGGGCTCCTGGTGAAACGTCTGGTCGAGCACGCGGGCATCCACGCCGGCCTCCTGGAGCCGCAACGCGATCAGCTTGGCTTCGAACAAATCCGGCGTTTCGAGGAGTTGCTCGAAGCCCGGCGCTTCGGCCTCAGTCATTTGTTCTTCCACTTGGGCTTGCGTTTCTCCTTGATGGCACGCAAGCCTTCGCTCGCGTCTTCGCTGTTGAGGAGCTGGTTCAGATAGACATCCTCGGCGTGCCGAAGCGCCTCATCGAAAGGCTTGTCAAGGCCTCCGGCGATCGCCCTGCGGGCGCTCTGGACGACGATGCTGCTCGACTCCCGAAAGCGCTGCACGATCGCCTCGGCTTCGACCTCGAGCCGCTCGGCTGGAATCACTCGCGTGATCAGGCCCACCCGCTCCGCTTCGTCGGCGCTGATCGGGCGTCCGCCGAGGATCAGGTCGAACGCCTTCTTGCGCCCCACCAGGCGCGGCAGCAGCGCCGCCGTCACCGTTCCAAAGACGCCGGCGCGGATCTCCGGGTGCGCGAACTTGGCTCCCGACGCCGCGATACAGATGTCGCAAGCGCTGGCGAGCAGGCTGCCCGGGCCGAGCGCCGGGCCCGCCACTACCGAGAGGCTCGGCTTGTCGAGCTTCAGCAGCAGCTCGAAGGCTCGGCGAAAGGCCTCGACCATCAGGTAGCCCCGGTCCTCGATCTGATCCTGAAGCTCGAATCCAGCCGAGAAGTACTTGCCCCTGGCCGCGATCACAATGAGCTTGACGTCGTCGCGGAACTCCAGCGTTTCCAGTGCGTTCGCGACGTCGCTGACCAGCTCGACGGAGAGCACGTTGGCGGGCGGACGATTGAGCGTGACGCGGGCGATCCCGTCCTCGACACCGAACTCGATGAGACTCGGCTCCCACTCCTGGGTGGCCGTGTAGAGATCGACGTCCGGTGCGCCGTTCGGCGAGTCGCCCATACCCTCTTCCCTGCTACATCATCTCGTACGCTGCGGCCAGGCCCATTCCTCCACTGATGCAGAGGGTGGCCAGCCCGCGGCGCGCGCCACGGCGTTTCAGCTCATGGAGCAGCGTGACACTGATTCTCGCTCCCGTGGCCCCGATCGGGTGCCCCAGTGCGATCGCTCCACCGTTCACGTTCAGCTTCTCCGGATCGAACCCCAGCTCGCGATCGCAGGCGATCACCTGAGCGGCGAACGCCTCGTTGACCTCGATCAGATCGAAGTCCTGAAGCTCCAGTTCGATCAGGTCCAGCAGGCGCCGCACCGCCGGCACGACTCCGATCCCCATGACATGGGGATCGACGCCAGCCGAAGCGACGCCCAGGATCCGGGCCATCGGCTGAATCCGCAGGGTCGCGGCGCGGCGCTCGGACAGCAGGATCAGCGCGGCACCCCCGTCGGTGATGCCCGACGAGTTCCCGGCCGTCACGCTGCCTCCGTCCTCCTTGAAGACCGGAGGGAGTCGCGCCAATGACTCGAGGCTCGTCTGGGGCCGGGGGTGCTCGTCGACCTCAACGCGCCGCGTCTCGCGACCGACTTTCGCCTCGACAGTCACCATCTCCTCGGCGAAAAGAGCCCGCTCCTGAGCGACACCCGCTTTCTCCTGGCTCCGCAGCGCGAAGCCATCCTGCTCCTGACGAGTGATCGAGAACTCCTCCACCAGGCGCTCGGCCGTCTCCCCCATGATCATGTCCGATAGAGGGCAGAGAAAGCCATCGCGGTACATCCCATCGACGACTTCCTGGGGCCCCATCCGGTAGCCCCAGCGGGCTCCCTCGAGATAGTAGGGCACGCGGCTCATCGATTCGACACCCCCGGCCAAGACGATCCCCGCATCTCCGTCGCGGATCGCACGGTAGCCGAGATCGACGGCCTTCAGCCCGCTGCCACAGGCCATGTTGACCGTGAAGGACGGCACCTCCTTGGGCAGACCGGCCCGGTAGGCGATCTGGCGTGCCACATTGGGTCCGGCCCCGGCCTGCCGCGCACAGCCGATGACGGCCTCATCGATCTGCTCGGCCTGAATCCCGGATCGGACCAAGGCCGCCTCCGCCGCCGCGACTCCGAGATCGGCGGCCGTCAGACCGGAGAGAGCGCCTCCGAAGCGACCGATCGGTGTGCGTGCCGCGCTGGCGACCACGACGTCGGCTTCGGCTACCACTGCCCCGCTTTCGAGGCCTCGCAGTTGGCCCCCGAATCGGTCCTCTCGATACAGCTCAGGTCGACAGCCGGCCTGGCGCTTGGCGACGGGAGTCCGAGGGGCATCAGCCCTCGGGGCTCGTGACCCGCAGGCGCATTGCCGAGCCGCGTCCCGCGCCCAGCTGCGCCGCGGCGTTGCCGCGGTTGATCGCCACCTCGACGTGCCCAGAGCCTCCGACGAGTGCGCAGGGCTCCCCCTCCGAAAGCTGCCCGTAGGCGCGAACGAGAGGCATCACGGTGTCGTTGAGGACGGCGACGACGCCCGTCAAGTCCCCGTCCTCCATGCCAGCGAGAATCACCTGGAGGTCGTCCTCGCTCATGCTGGAGATCAGGTTGCCGAACTTGTCGACGTGGACGATCGGCACCTCCCAAACCCCATCGCTGGTCCTACGCGGGGGCCGCAGCTCCAGCATCTCGAGCTCACCGGCCGGCGGGCCGACCTGGTCCAGATCCGCTCCTCCGGCGAGCTGCCCCGCCACCGGAGCGAAGACGTCACGCCCGTGAAAAGTAGGCGAAACCTCGTATCGGAACAGCCCGGCATTCGTGATCTCGCGGACCTGGGCGTCGGGGTTGCGAGCGAGGATCTGGCTGAAGAGACCGTTGTCGGGGCCCACGAATCGGTACCCGCCTGCCTCGATCGCTATGCCACGCCGCCTCGCACCGATTCCCGGATCGACGACTGCCAGGAACACTGTTCGCGGCGGGAACGCCCGGTAGGCGGCTGCCAACGACCAGGTACCCTCCTCGATGTCCCGGGGCGCGACATCGTGGGTGATGTCCACGACCGTTGCATCCGGGCAGGCGGCGAGGACCGCGCCCCGAACCGCACCGACGTAGAAATCGCGCGTACCGAAATCGGACAGAAAAGCCACCGTGGGCCGCATCGGCCCGAGATTCTACCTTATGGCCCTCGCGGGCCCCGCGGAGCCAGGGCCGGCTAGAATCGGCTCGATGGAGCGCATCTACCTCGACCACAACGCCACGACCCCGGTCGACGCCAGCGTGCTCGACGCGATGCTGCCGGCCCTCCGCCAGCAGTTCGGCAATGCATCCAGCACGCATTGGTTCGGCCAACACGCCCGGGCACTGCTCGAGCGGGCCCGGGGGGATGTCGCAGATCTGATCGGAGCGACACCCCAGGAGATCGTCTTCACCGGCAGCGGAACGGAAGCCGACAACCTGGCTCTGCGCGGCGTCGCGGCCGGGGCCCGGGCGAAACGGCGCGGCATCGTGTACTCCGGAATCGAGCACCACGCGGTCATGAACACAGCGCAGGCGCTCGCCAAGGAGGGATACCCGGTCGAGGTCGCGAGGGTCCTGCCGGATGGGCGGGTCGACCTCGACGACCTGGCGTCAAAGCTGAGCGATGGGACGGCGCTCGTGTGCTTGATGTTGGCCAACAACGAGACCGGCGCCGTGCAGCCGGTGGCCGACGCGGCCCGGCTGGCTCACGAGCATGGCGCCCTGCTCCACTGCGACGCGGTGCAGGGCGCAGGAAAGATCCCGATCGAGGTGGAGGCGCTGGGCGCAGATCTGCTGGCGCTCTCCGCTCACAAGTTCTATGGCCCGAAGGGGGTCGGCGCCTTGTACGTGCGGCGCGGGACCCCGATGAAGGCGTTGATTCGCGGCGGCGGGCAGGAGAGAAACCGACGCGCGGGAACCGAGAACGTCGCGGGAGTCGCCGGCCTGGGACGGGCCGCCGTCCTGGCGCGTGAGGCCGCCGGGAGTCCAACGGTGAACGGGCTGCGCGATGCCCTGGAAGCGAGGCTTCTGGCTCTTCCGGGCGCAAACGTGAACGGCACAGGCGAGCGGATCGGCAATACGACCAACGTCTCGTTCGACGGGGCCGATGCTGAGGGCCTGGTCATGGCTCTCGATCTCGAAGGCGTCGCGGTCTCGACCGGCGCGGCATGCGCGGCCGGCGCCATCGAGCCGTCCCACGTGCTTCGCGCGATGGGCATGCGCCCCGGCCTCATCCAGGGCTCGCTTCGCTTCTCGCTGGGACGCTCGACCACGGCCGCCGAGATTGAACGCGCAGTGGAAGCCGTCGCCACCTGCCTCGAGCGACAACGGGCGCTGGCTCGCTAAGGCCGCTCGGGCACCGCGGGTCGCTCGGGTACCGCTTCGAGGTGGGCCACACTAACCGAGGCCACCGGTTTGCACCGGTGCCCTCAGTATCACATTCACCAAAGAGGCCCACTCTACGCGGCACCTCTCGCTCAGGCTCAACGTCCGTCGACCACCGCTGCTCCTGGTATCACATTCACCAAAGAGGCCTGCGCTACGCGGCACCTCTCGCTCAGGCCGAACGCTCGTCGCCCGGGCTGCTGGATCGGGATAGCGACCGATCGGAGCTCGCCGTCTCTCCGTGCCCTCTGTGTCTCCGTGGCTAGCCGTTGTTGGTCTGGGGCGCCTGGACCGGAATCTGCTCCTCGGCGTGATACGAAGAACGGACCAGCGGGCCGGATTCGACATGACCGTAGCCCAGGCTCAGGGTGAATCGTTTGATCTCCGCGAAATCCTCCGGCGAGTAGTACCGCAACAGGGGTAAATGGCTGGGGCTGGGCCGCAGGTATTGGCCCACGGTGAGGATATCAGTATTCGAGTCTCTGATTCGTCGTATTGTGTCCAGGATTTCTTGCCACTCTTCGCCCAAGCCAACCATGATTCCGCTCTTGGTCAGCAGACCAGCCCGCTTCGCGCGGCGGAGCAGCTCGAGCGAGCGCTCGAAGCTCGCCCCCGACCGGACCTCCCGGTACAGGCGCGGGACGGTCTCGACGTTGTGGTTCAGAATCTCGGGACGTGCATCGCAAACGACTTCGAGAGCGCCCCAATCACCTTTGAAATCCGGGATCAACACCTCGACGGAGCAGCTCGGCGTTCGCACCCGGATCTCGCGGATGACGGCAGCAAAGATCCCTGCCCCACCGTCGGGCTGGTCGTCGCGATTGACGGAGGTGATGACCGCGTGCCGGAGCCCCATCTGTGCGACGGCATCGGCCACCCGACCCGGCTCGTGAGGGTCGGGCGCCGTCCCGGGCAGACCGGTCTTCACGGCGCAGAAGCCGCATGCCCGCGTGCAGACATCGCCGAGAATCATGAACGTGGCTGTTCCGCGGTTCCAGCATTCGCCCAGGTTGGGACACTGCGCTTCCTCACAGACGGTGTTGAGATCCAGGCCCCGCATCAGCGCGCGGAGCCGTTCGTAGCTCGGCCCGATGGGTGCGCGGGCTTTGATCCAGGCCGGGCGCGGAACGACGCCGGAAGTGCTCATCACTCTCATCATAACCACGCCCCGCGGCCGCGGCCGCGCGCGGCATCGGCTATGCTGGGCACCGTCGCGCATAGGCGGCCTAGAGGAAGCTCGGAGCGTTGATCGTCATCTGCCGCAACTGCAACCAGCGCTATAAGTTCGACGAATCCAAGCTCGACGGTCGGACGTCGGGCCAGAGCCGCTGCAGCAATTGCGGCGGTCCGATCAAGATCGAGAATCCCTCGGTCGGCGCTGTCACGATTCCTCCCGAGGATGTCCCCGGACTGCTGGCACAGATGGCGGGCGACCCCGCTGCCGACACTGCCAAAACAGCCGTTGGCGTGGCCAAACAGTCCGGCGTCGGGATGTTGCCGGGGTATCGCTACGCCCTCGCGGTGATCCGTGGAGCGAGCGCCGGCTCGGTGATCCCGCTCGCGCTCGCCCACGTGACGCTGGGCCGGGAAGGCGCCGACGTAGTGCTCGACGACGACGAGGCCTCCAGGCGCCACACGGAGCTCGTCGTGCAGGGAGAGACGGCGCTGATCAGGGATCTGGGCTCGACGAATGGCACCTTCGTCGACGATCTGCGCGTGAAGGAGCACGTTCTTCACAACCAGTCCGAGTTCCGGATCGGGAACCACGTCCTCATGTTCATCGCGACGCCCGAGTTCGACGCAGTCGACGAATGAGCGGCGGGGACGTCGTCGGAGCCGAAGAGCTTCGTCGCCACGCCGAGCGCGTCACGGAATGGATCGCGACCTACCTGTCGGGCGAAGGCGAACGCCTGCCGGTGCTCTCGCGCGCACGACCTGGCGATCTTCAGAGCAGCCTTCCCGCGTCCCCTCCCGACGACGGCGAGCCGCTGCAGCGGATCCTCGACGACTTCGAAGCGCTCGTCGTGCCGGGGATCACCCACTGGAATCAACCGGGCTTTCTCGCCTACTTCGCCAACTCCTCGACGGTGCCGGCGATCCTCGCGGAGTACCTGTCGGCTGCACTCAACGTCAACGGCATGCTCTGGAAGTCGTCGCCGGCCGCGACCGAGCTGGAGATCGTCGCCGTCGCTTGGCTGCGACAACTTCTCGGCCTGCCCGACGGCCTGTTCGGTGTCATTCAAGACACGGCTTCCGCCTCGACGCTGGTCGCGCTTGCGGCAGCTCGCGAAACGGTCCCAGGCCTCGAGGTTCGCCGCAGGGGGCTCGTCGGCCAGGCGCGGCTCCGCATGTATGCGTCTGAGCAGGCCCATTCCTCGGTCGAGAAAGCGGGGATCGTGCTAGGCGTCGGCCAGGAAGGGTTGCGCAAGATCCCCACCGACGATGAATTCCGACTCGATGCAGGCGCGCTCGCACGAGCCATTCGAGAGGACCGGGAGAGCGGTTTCACGCCGTTCGCCGTCACGGCGACCGTGGGCACGACCTCGACGTCGAGCATCGATCCCGTGCCAGAAATTGCCTCGATCTGCCGGCAGGAAGGAGTCTGGCTCCATGTAGACGCCGCCTACGCAGGACCGGCGGCTTGTGTCCCCGAGCTGCGCTGGCTCCTCGACGGCTGCGAGCTTGCCGACTCGATCGTCGTCAATCCTCACAAATGGCTCTTTGTGCCGATCGACCTGAGCGTGCTCTACACGCCCCACCCGGAGCGCGTGCGGGCGGCGTTCAGCCTCGTGCCCGACTACCTGAAGACGCCCGAGGACGCCGTCGCTCCGAACCTCATGGATTACGGAGTCAGCCTGGGCCGTCGCTTCAGGGCGCTGAAACTGTGGATGGTGATACGTGCGTTCGGCGCACGCGGGCTCGCCGAGCGCATCGCCCGCCATGTCGAGATCGCGCAGAGCTTCCGCTCTTGGATCGAGGCGGACCCCGCCTTCGAGGTCGTGGCGCCGTCCCCGCTTTCGCTCGTGTGCTTCCGCGCCCGCGGCGTCGGGCTGCCACCAGAGCGCCAGGATGAGCTGAACCAGCGGCTCATGGATCGTCTCAACGGGTCGGGCGAAGCATTCATCTCTCACGCGCGGCTGCACGGACGGTTCGTACTGAGGCTGGCGATCGGCAACGTCCGCACCGAGGAGCGGCACGTCAGGCGCGCCTACGAGATCCTGCGCGACACAGAACGCGAGCTGCGCGCGCCGTAGCAACCCACGCCTATACTCGGTAGATGCGAATCGTCGCAGCGATGTCCGGCGGCGTCGACTCCTCCGTAGCCGCGGCGCTCCTGTGTCGGCAGGGCCACGACGTCGTCGGTGTGTCGATGCAGCTCCACGATCAGACGGAGGGTCGGGGGGCCGGCTTTGGGCGCTGCTGTGCCCTCGACGACCTCCACGACGCGAAGTCGGTGGCGGAACAGCTCGGCATCCCCCACTACACCGTCAGCCTGAAGGACTCCTTCCACGACGGCGTGATCGCGCCGTTTGTGAGCGACTACCTGGCCGGGCGCACCCCTCTGCCGTGCGCACGGTGCAACACAGAGGTGAAGTTCGAGAGCCTGGTGGCCAAGACGCGCTCGCTCGGAATCGAGCAGGTCGCGACGGGTCACTACGCGCGCAAGCGGCGCAATCCGACGACGGGCCGCTACGCCCTGCTTCGTGGGCGCGACCCGCGGAAGGACCAGTCCTACTTTCTATTCGGGCTGACGCAGGAACAACTCGCCGCGGCCGAGTTTCCCGTGGGCGATCTCGACAAGTCCACGGTGCGGCAGCTCGCGGAAGAATTGAAGCTCGGCACGGCACACAAGGCCGAGAGCCAGGAGTTGTGCTTCGTCCCCGACGACGACTACGCCGGTTTCGTCGAGCGCCAGGCGCCGGGCCAGGCTCGCGCCGGGTCGCTGGTCGATACGAATGGAGCGCTGCTCGGACACCATGAGGGCGTCCACCGCTTCACCGTAGGCCAACGGCGTGGACTGGGGTTGCGCGACCCGCGGCGGCTCTTCGTCATCGCGATCGACGCCGAAGAGCAGCGGGTGACCGTGGGCGCGGAGGCCGATCTCGAAACGTCGGGCCTGGTCGCGCGGGAGGTCAATTGGCTCTCGATCCCCGAGCCCGACACTCCGCTGGCCGCCTCGGTGCAGATCCGCTACCGCCACGAAGCGGCCCCGGCGGTGATCCAGGCACGGGAATCGGGCGGTGCCGAAGTCCAGTTCGACGGGCCGCAGCGCGCCGTGGCGCCGGGTCAGGCGGCCGTCTTCTACGATGGCGACGTGTGCCTGGGCGGCGGATGGATCGAGTCCGCGCTCGAGTGATCGATCACCGCAAAGCCTGCAGCGCCTGAAGCGCCGCAGCCTGCTGAGCTTCCTTCTTCGAGTAGCCCTCCCCCTCGGCGATCGATTCTCCCCTCACCACGCAGCGGACCCGGAAGCGACGCCGGTGGCTGGGGCCGATCTCGGCGACGACCTCATAGGCGGGCGGCGCCTCACCGCGCGCTTGCAGCCTTTCCTGTAGCGCGCTCTTGAAATCGTCGCTGACCAGCCCGCCCGCGACCAGATCCCCCGAGAGATCCTGCCGTACGAAGCGCCGAGCGGCCTCGATGCCGCCGTCGAGATAGAGGACCGCCACGACGGCTTCGTAGGCGTCGGCCCAGAGGGAAGTCTTGTTGCGTCCGCCGCTTCTCTCTTCGCCGCGACCCAGCGACAGCAGGTCCGGAAGGCCGAGCACCTCGGCCCTTCGCGACAGCGCCTCGGTGCGCACCAACCCGGCGCGCGTCTTGCTCTTCGTCCCTTCGTCGCCCTCGGGGTCGCGGCGGTGCAGAAGGTCCGAAACGAGGAAGCCGAGCACCGCATCGCCGAGAAACTCGAGGGCTTCGTTGTGGCGAGTGTGCCCGGTCCGGTCCTCGTTGGCGCGACTCGCGTGGGTCAGCGCACGGTCGAGCAACGCGAGATCTTCGAACTCGTGGCCGAGCTTCGAAAGCAGCGATTCGAGATCCCGGCGACGCTCCGGCGTCACTGCGTCACCTTGATGACGACCATGGTCATGTCGTCGTGGGGCGCGGCGTCCCCGACGAAGTTGCGGACGCCTTCCATGATGCGCTCTTTGATCTCCTCGCTCGTCAGCGTGTCGTCCGCCTCGACGATCTCGCGGAGGCGATCCTCGCCGAAAAGCTCGGAGCTCGCGTTCATCGCTTCCGAGATCCCGTCGGTGAAGAGCACGAACACGTCCCCGGGAGCGAGCGGCAGCGTCTGCTCTTCGAGGATCTGCTCGAATCGCTCGCCGGGATCGAGACCCAGGCCGATGCCCTGGGGCGTCAGGACGCGGGTGCGTTTCGTCGCCCTCTGGTAATGGATCAGAGGGTTGTGTCCGGCCCGGGCGTAGCGGAAGCTGCGCGCCTCCGTGTCGAACACCGCGTAGCTCATGGTGATGAACGTCCGCGAGTCGAGCTGCGCCGCAAGGATCCTATTGGCCTGGGAAAGAAGCTGTCTGGGCGACTCACAGGTTCGCGCGAGTGAGAGCACGAGGCCCTTCAGCTCGGCCATGTAAAGCGCCGCCGACGTCCCCTTGCCGGACACGTCCGCGACCAGCACGGCCAGCCGGGTCTCGCCGAGTGGCAGCAGGTCGTAGTAGTCGCCGCCCACCTCCGCCGCCGGCACGCAGAGAGCCGCCACGCGCAACCCGGGGACCTCGAACGTCGCCTGCGGCAGCAGGCTCATCTGGATCTTCCGCGCGATTCGCAGCTCCTCTTCGAGTCGCTCCTTCTCGCTCCGCTGGCGCAGCAGATCCTCTATTCCGCTCGCCATCATGTTGAAGGACTCGGCCAGGTCCCCGAGCTGATCCCGGCTCGCTAGAGCGACCGGCGCGCGGAAGTTTCCCTGGCGAACGCGCTCGGTCCCCAGCGAGAGGGCGTGAATGCCGCGCGTGATCGAACGGGCCAGGCTGATCCCGACGCCCAGGGCGATCCCGTAGACGATCAGAAAGAGCACTCCTACGACCGTCAGCCCCCTGAAGAGCAGCACGTCCGTCAGATCGCGGGCCGAGGTCGGCGACAAGTGCCGAAGCAGGGCGATCGGCTCGAAGCGGACCTGAAGCGGCTCGGGTTCGAGCTTGCCGTCGGACCAGGCGGTACGGTTGGGGAAGGCGATCCAGTTCACCCCGAACCCGGCGCCGCTGGGGACCGGCGCTGCCGCTCCCCCCACGCGCAGTTGAGCCACGACCTGGACGCTCGTCTCGCTCTCGAGGCGCTCTGAGAGGGAGGCCAGAGGGATGCTCAGGATCAGGGTCCTGGGACCCGAGCGGGCGATCGCTCGAACGTGGGCGTCACCGGCCGAATCGACGATCAGGCCCGCGAACTCGTCGCCCTGGAGCCAGCCGGGAAGCGCCGTCGGCACGTCGCCGGCAACCACGAGGACGCGCCCCTCCTCCATCACCGACCAGGCGAGCGAGGGGTATTCGGACTGCGTCTCCGCGAAGCGATCCTCGAAAAGCGCCGCGACGGCGAGCCGTTCCCGACTCATCGTCAGGACGCGGCGAGCGTCGCCCTGGAGACGTCCGGCCGTCTCGTCGAGCCTCGAGGCCACGAGGGACGAGGCGACGAGACCGAGCGAGACGACGCCGACGATCACGAAGAAAAGCGAGGGCAGGACGACCGGCACGACCGCGATGAAGAGATAGGAAACGATCAGTTTGGTCCGGATCCGCCACAGAAGCCGCCTCAGCAGCAAGCGCCCCGCCACGTAGAGCGCCCCTGCGGCGAACAGAGAGACGACCACCCAGGCGATCGTCGTGAGAACCGGCAGCGGCAGCCCCAGCCCGTCGAGGACCAGTACGAGCAGAGCCGCGATCAGGAGGCGACCGCGCCACGACCGGAGCAACAGATACCGCAACCGCTCGCCGCGGGGCCTGGGCGTCGGCGTGGGCGGCGCCGGCAGCGCGTATTCCGATGCCATGTCGCTAGAAGCCTCGAGTCGGTCTGATCGTTGCAGGTGGATCAAGTTTCATGAGACGAGTTTTGCATTCCTGACCCGGGCATCCATGTCGAGCTCGAGCGGTCGGAAGGAGGCGCGAAGAGCGGAGGGCTGCCGAGTGTGGTGTGAGAGCGCGATGGCGGGGAAGGTCGCAAGACGCGAGCGTACACACCGGTGAAGAACAGGGCGAGCCGGAGTCCCTTCTTGGTGACAGGGTAGCGGTGCGTGCCTTGGCTGCCGAGTCACTGCCGAGACCCCGGTGCGGACACCTGCAGCGAGCGAGCCCCGACCCCGGGTCGTCGTCGAAGGCCATCACCACGACCCTCACTCCCCGGCTACTCCTGCGATCAGCCCGGGAAGCGCTTCACCTCGCCGGCAGCGTCGCGGGAGCAAAACCGGGAGCGCGCGAAGCCCCGCCTCGGGTAGCGCCGAGCAGGCGGGCGGAGAGCTGAGCCTATTCGGCTGAAGCCGATCGCCTCGAGCGTGCTATGGAGAGAAGGTGCGGTCGAGAAAGCGGCGCGCACTCTCGTCCTCCTCAGTCACGGTGGGCGAACCGTTCTCGAACCACGCCGCGATCTCGGATCGCGCTTCGACCCGATGGCCCGCCAGGGCGAGAGCGTACGCGCGCTGAAAACGCAGCCGTCCCGACGACGGCCGGAGCGCGATCGCGCGGGCAGCGACCTCGGCGGCGGCCGGGAAATCCCGCCGCGCGAAAGCGGCGATGACCATCTCGGACGCCACCCACGGGTCCTGGACCCCGCGCGCGGAGGCCTGCGCGGCTACACGCTGACGGTCCGGGTCGCTACCGAGCATCACGACGACCAGGGTGCGCAACCGAGTTTGCGTCAGGACCTCATGGAGATCGGTGCGCCAGCGTTCCGACCCATGGAGTGTCGATCGCCCCCACCCGTAGGCATCCAGCAGCTCCTGGTTTCGGAACGCGGCGACCGTGGTGTCGAGGAGCGCGGCGGGCCAACGCGCCGCGATCAGGGGGCTCTTTCGGAAACGTCGAGCCGCCTCTCCCAGGGCCGCGATCTCGGGATAGGACGTCGATCGCAATGGAGCTGCGGGATCCAACCGTTGCGGCCAATCATCGACCAGAGCGGCGGAGGCCCCGGTGAAGTCCCGCAAGCCCTGGGCGTCGGCGATGAAGAGCGCTCCGAGTTGCTCGGGGCCCTCGACGCCCTCGTCGATGAGATCGGCACGGACGACCGGGTCCGACCACTGTCGAACGAAGCGTTCCTCTGAGACACGGCGAGTCGCGCCGCGGGAGCCAACGAGCATCCAATCGAGGTCGGCGCCGTTCCACAGCGAGCAATCCGGGAAGACGTTGCAGAAGCCCCGCACGATCGCCTGCGCGCCCCGGACGCTCAGCGAGTGAACCGGTAGCCAGTAGCTCATCAGCCCGCCCTCCTCGAGACGCGAACGCGCGAGCTGGAAGAACTCCTCCGTGTAGAGGCTCACGATGCGGGAGTTCTTCGGTGGCGGTGGCTCGCCGGTGATCAGGTCGTAGAGCTCTCGGGTCGTCTGTAGAAAGTGTCGGCCATCTTCGATGTGAACTCTGACGCGCGGGTCGGACAGAGGCGACGAGCCGGGTTGCGCGAGGCGGCTGAGTTCCAACACGTCGCGCGAGATGTCCACGACGTCGATGCTCTCGAGCTCCCTTGTCTTCACGAGGGAGTCGGCCGTGTTGCCGACGCCGTAGCTGATCAGGAGAGAGCGCTTCATTCCGGGGTGGATGGCGAGGGGAAGCTGAACGTACAAGCGCATGTAGCGCCGGGCGCGAAACTCCGTCCCCGACATCGAAAACCCGTTGGTGACGAGCCGGAGGTGGAGACGCTCTCCAGCTACTCGCTTCTCGAGGTAGGCCGCCGTCTCCGTCAACCCTTCCCGCAACGCGACAATGCGCGATCCCGGCTCGCCGAGCTCCAGAACGGAGAGCCGCGCGTAGCTTCGCTCCATCAGGCCGTGGGGAAATAGAGCGACGAACAGCAGCCAGGCTCCCGCCGCCAGCCACGACAAGCGCCGCTCCGGCGAAGCCTTTCCGTCGAGACTCGGCAGGCACGCCGCCACCAGGCCGTAGGCGGTCGCCAGCAGCGCGAACGAAGCCTCCATACCGAGATGGGGCAGGAGGTAGAACCCCGCGACGAGCGCTCCGATCATGCCACCGAGGGTGTTGGCGAGGGTCAGCAGGCCGACAGACGCGGCGGTGCCCCCGAACTCCCGTTTGAGCGCCGCTCCCAGCAGGGTGAAGAGAACTCCGGACAGGAACGACGCCGGCCCCGCCAGCACGGCGGCCAGGAGGGCCGTCGCGCGCAATCCCACCGGACCGACGTGACGGATCCAGTCGTCGAAGCCGGAGTAGCTGGCGACCACGCCGAGTCCCGCCAGCAGCGCGATGCTGCGGGCGTGTCTTTCGGCACCCGGCGCGAAACGCAACCAGCTCGATGCCACGAGGCCGCCCAGGCCGATTCCCGCGAGCACCACCGCAAGGATGACTGCCAAGTTCAACTGGGTGTCCACGGCGAAGAGAGCCAGGAACCTGAACCACACGACCTCGAGGGCCAACATGATCCCGCCGGCCAGCGCCGCGGCAACGACGAACCGGGTCAAGCGCCCCGATCGCGCAAGCAGCCGGCGTTGCTCCTCCCCGAGCTCTCCAGCATCTTTGCCGAGGCGAGATGCGACCGCGCTGGCCACGAGAGCCGCGCCAACGGCGACCGCAGCGGCCATCCACGCGCTGCCTGTCACCCCGAACACCTCGAGCAGCACCGCTTCGACCGCGACGGCTCCCACCACGGCGCCGAGGGTGTTCCAACCGTACAGCGCACCCAGGTTGCGTCCGAACTCGGGCCGCCGTCGTCGCAGGGCTTCGGCGAGAATCGGCAGCGTCATGCCCATCGCGGTCGTCGGGATCACGAGCATCACAAACACCGCCGAGAGGCGAACCGCGTCGCGCAGGGCGGGAGCATCCATCATCTCCGTAAGGAAGGGGGCCAGCAGCGCCGGCATCCCGGGCAGCACGTAGACCAGCGTCAGCCCCGCCACAGCCACGACTGCCTCGAAGGCGGCGTAGAGCAATACGGGGCGCCGGGCGAGGTGGCCCCAGCGCCCCGACGCGGCGTTGCCCAGGGCGAGCCCCGCCATGAAGCTAGCGAGCACCATGCTGCTGGCCCAGACGCTGTTGCCGAAGATGAGTCCCACCTGCCGGAACCACAGGTTCTCGAAGATGAGTGCCGCGGCTCCGGACAGGAAGAACGCGACGTACAGCGCGAGAATCAAGCGGGTCTCCGCGGCGAGCCGGCCGAAAGCGACTCGAACAGCAGCCCTGCCTGCACGGCGATCAACTCCTTCGACCTCGTGCCCGGAGCAGCGGTGAGTTGGCGCTGTTCGAACGGCGGAAGCCGGCGGCGCGCTTGGCCCGTGGTGCGTCATCGGTCATCACGATGGTCACGGGCGCACCCAGCAGCCTCCCGGCGAGCGCCGCAGCCTGCTGAGCCTCGCCAGTGCCTATCTCACCCTCGATGAATGAGCTAGCCAGCCCCGGTCGGCCCAGGCCTCGCGGTGACGCGGATTTCCACGCAGTACGGATCTCAACGCAGTATAGATAATGGAGGTGTGCGATTGGCAGTTGTGCCGTTCTCTCGACACCGCGGCCCACGTCGTTGACACACTCGTGTCGGGACCGGTACCGTCGTTTGATGCAAAGCGGCGCAGGCGTCGGCTCGATCGCGTCGGCGTTGTTCGTGTGCGCCGTCCTGCCGAGCGCGCCCGCTTCCGGTCAGGCGCTGCTTCCCGAGGATCTCGAGCTTCTTGGTGTCGTCGCGGCCGCCGACCCCTCGCGTAGTGCCGCCGTGCTCAGCTCGGGCGACCGGACGCGGGTCGTATCGATCGGCGAGCGCGCCTTCGGTACGCGCCTGCTGGGCGTCGATGCGGATCGCGTCCTCGTGGAGTATCTCGGTCGTCAGTTCGAGATCGGGATCGAGGGAAGCCGCGGCGGTCTCGAGGCCGCGCAGCAGCCGCCAGAAGCACCGAGCGGGGCGATACGCGCGACGACGCAGCTCACTCTCGAGCGCGCCGACGTCGAGGCGCGGCTCTCGGCCGAGATACCGCGCATCCTGCAGCAGACCACCCTGGTCCCCGTGCGCGAGCACGGCGTCGTCGTCGGCTTCTCGCTGACGCGCTTTCCCGAAGACAGCTTGCTCAGCGTCGCCGGTCTGCGGCCGGGCGACATCATCACGCTGATCAACGACGTGCCGATCGACAGCCTGCAGGCGCTCGCCTCACTCTGGCCGTCGGCCAGGGTCGCCAGCCAGCTGCACGCGACGGTGCGGCGTGATGGTCAGCTACACGAGCTCGACGTCATCCTGAGGTAGCTCCGGCGTACTCGCTCAGGATCTCGAAGAAGATCCGAACCCCCGTTCCGAAGCCCTGCGTCGGAACGCCCTCGGCGTCACCGTGCATCGACGAGACGATGTCGAGTGAGATGACGAGCGGCGCCAGCCCGTAGGCGCCGGCGCCGCGCAACCGGAACGTGTTGGAGTCGGTCCCGTAGGGGATCGGCGAGGGCGTCACGATCGCATCGGGATGGTGGCGCAGGATCGCGCGCTCGACGATCTCGAAGAGGCTCGAGTCCCACGCGGTCACGGGGGTCCCGCCCGACTCGTAGACGACCTCGATCGAGATCGCCGGATCCGCGACGACATCGCGCAGGGCGGCGACGAAGGCATCCGCACTGACACCCGGGAGCAGCCGATTGTCCAGGGTGGCCTCGGCCACGGAGGGAATGACGTTGACCTTCGGCGGCACCCCGACTCCCGATCGCAGGCTCGCCAGCGAAGTGGTCGTGTGCGTTATCGCATGAGTGAACTTGTTGTCGGCGAGTTCTCCGACGCGGGATCGCAACTCCCGCACGACGGGTGGCGCCTCTCCCATCGCCGGCATCGCCAATATCCGATTCAGGGCGGCGACCAGTCGGTCATTCGGGTTCTCCGGATGCGGCTGGGAGCCGTGGCCGGCGACGCCCTGGGCCGTCAGCTTGACCCACACGATCTTCTTCTCGGCGACCGCGATGTTGAACACCAGCCGACCCTCGGCCAGGACGTCGCTCGCACCGAAGCCGCCTTCGTCGAAGACGTACTCGACGTCGAGCAGGTCGGGGTGATGCTCGAGCATGAAGCGCGCGCCACGCTCGCCTCCCACCTCTTCGTCGGACACGGCCAGCAGGAGCACGTCGCGTTCCAGGGGCACGGCCTGGCGCTTCAGTGCAGCCAGCGCCATCAGATGCAGAACTCCGATGCCCTTCATGTCCATCGCGCCGCGTCCCCACAATCGCCCCTCGGCGATCTCGCCGCCGAAGGGATCTCGACCCCAGCGCGACGCGTCCGCAGGTACGACATCCATGTGATGCAAGAGCAGGATCGGCTTGCCCTGCGCCGGGACGGACGCCTCCAACCGGGCCAGAAGGTTCGTCGTGACGCCCGACTCCGAGTCGAAGCGGCGAGACTCGATACCCTCGCGCTTCAAGAAGTCCTCGAGGAGATCGGCCGATTCGATCGTCATCCCGGGAGGCACGGTCGTGTCGATCTGAACGTAGCGCGACAGCAGCTCGATGCCTTCACGACCCACCGCCGCCCAGTCCACGGCGGCGGCGGCGGGGTCCTGGCCCGCGGCCCGGGACGCGGCGCAGGCGAGGCCCAGAACGAGAAACGGGAATCGGAGTCTCAAGCCAACCTCCAGTCGGAGTCCATGCGGAGAGTGTAACGCTCGCCGTTGACCCGCTTTCTCGGCGCGAGCTATCCTCGCTGCCTTTCGGGGCGGCTCGGCGGCGCCGGGTGTGAGGAGCGACGATGGGATTCTCGACGGATTGCATTCACGCCGGCCAGGAGCCGGAGCCTGCCACCGGAGCGATCGCCACGCCGATCTTCCAGACGTCCACCTTCGTGCAGCAGGGCGTCGGCGACCACAAGGGCTATGAGTACGCGCGCACTGGCAACCCGACGCGCCGCGCCCTCGAGCTGAACCTCGCAGCCCTCGAGAAGGGCGAGGACGCCTACTGCTTCGCCTCCGGCATGGCGGCCACCCAGGCTGTGCTCACCTTCGTCAAGGCCGGCGATTCGGTTCTCGTCTCGGACAATCTCTACGGGGGCACTCACCGCCTCTTCAACAAAATCCTGGCGGGTTACGGCATCTCGTTCACGCTGATCGACACGAGCGATACCGCCCGCGTCGCGGCCCACGCGGAGCCGTACAAGCTGCTGTGGATCGAGACGCCGACGAATCCGCTCATGAAGGTGTGCGACATCGAAGCGCTGGCCGAGATCGCCCACAGCAAGGGGGCGTTGCTCGCGGTGGACAACACCTTCATGAGCCCCTTCTTTCAGCGTCCGCTCGAGTGGGGCGCCGACATCGTGGTCCACTCCACGACGAAGTTCGTGAACGGCCACTCCGACAGCATCGGAGGAGTCGCCGTGGTCCGATCGAAGCTGCACGCCGAGTGGCTTCAGTACGTGCAAAACGCGGCCGGCGCGATCCTCTCGCCGTTCGACTCGTGGCTCACGCTGCGGGGCGTCAAGACGTTGGCGCTGCGCATGCAGCGCCACGAAGAGAACTCGGTCCGCATCGCCAACTTCCTACGGGAGCAGCCCAAGGTCAGTCGCGTCTTGTGGCCCGGCTTCGAAGACCATCCCGGGCACGAGGTTCAAAAGCGCCAGGCGTCCGGCTTTGGAGCGCTGATCACGTTCGACGTCGGCGACGGCGAGGCGGCCAATCGCTTCTTGAAGGCGCTGCGCCTCTGCTCCCTCGCCGAGAGCCTCGGAGGAGTCGAGACGCTCATTTCGAACCCGGCCGGGATGACCCACGCCGCCTACTCGCAAGCCGAACGCGACGAGATGGGCATCTCGGACGGCCTGGTGCGCATCAGCGTAGGAGTCGAGGAGGTCGAGGACCTGATCGCCGACCTCGAGCTGGGTCTGGCGGCGCTCTGACACCGGCGCGCGCTCGAGACGCTCAGGGCACTGGGGTACGTTCAGTAGCTTCGGCGCAGGCGGCGTCGAGCCATTCGAGGTAAGGCGGGTGCCCTGCCTCGATGGGTAGCGCGACGACTTCCGGCAGCTCGTACGGATGGCGCGCCACGAGCGCCTCGCGCAGCGCCTCGAAGCGTTCGCTCGTCGTCTTGATCACGAGCAGGCGCTCCGTGTCGGTCTCGATCCGCCCCTTCCAGGAGTAGATCGAGCGGATTCCCGGAACGATGTTGACGCACGCGGCCAGGCCCTTCCCGACCACGTCCCGCGCAATCCCCTCGGCGGCCTCGGCATCGCCGACGGTCGACAGCACCACGAGTCGCTCGCTCACTTCTCGCCCCGGCGGCAGATCGCCGCCCACTGCGCCTTCGTGAGTGGCACCACCGACAGCCGACCCTGCCGCAGCAGGGGGCTGCCCTCGAAGGTCGCCAGACTCTTCAGCTCCTTCAGGGTTACGGGCCGCTTCAGACGCGCCACCTTCTTGATGTCGACGACCGAGCGCTTCGGATCGGCGAGATCAGGATCGGGATAGGCCTCTCGAACGATCTCGGCAATGCCGATCGCCGACCGCTCGTCTCCGGTGTGGTAGACGAACGCCTGATCGCCCTCCTTCATCGCGCGCATCTGCTTGAGCGCCGCCGGGTTCTTCACGCCATCCCACACCGTGCGCCGATCGCGCTCGAGATCGGAAAAGCTGTAGCTGGTCGGCTCCGTCTTCAGTAGCCACATCACAGGCCTCCGGTCGCGGATTCTAACCGTGCCGGCCGCCGCCGCTCGGGTCCCGCGAAGCTCCTTGACATCGCGTGGTGGACTCCCTAATCTTACAGTGCTTTTTATAATTTACACTGTAAGATTGACGAAACAAGAGACACTCCAACGTCGAATCAAGGCGCGGCTCAAACAGCAGCGCACGCTGGTCGACTCGTTGCTGACGCTGCGGCAGCAGCTGCAGGGGTCGCTGATCACGCGCTACGGCCAGTGCGGTAAGCAGAACTGCGTGTGCCGCCGCGGGCAGCGGCACGGCCCCTACTACGTCCTTTCGACGCGCAGCGGCGGCAGCGGCGGCTTCACGTACCTGGAGCGGACGGATGCCGAACAGGCTCGTCAGATGGTGCGGCGCTTCAGGGCTTTCCGCACCGGGCTGAAGCGGCTCCAGCGTTTCAACCAGGAGCTCGTCGAGCTGCTGCGTCGCTACCAGCTGGGGTCCGCCCGAGAGGGCGGTCGGCAGCTCGGGATTCCTATTGAGGGGTGATAGTTAAAAGCCCGTTATGGTAGAGACTTACAATCAGAAACTTAAAGTGAACACTCAACAAGTGAGCACCCGCCCTGAGATTCGCGAAGAAGCCAGCCTGCGCGGCAAGGCGATGACTCTGGCGTCGATCATCGCGCTCGTGGCGCTGATCGTCGGGGCGCTGATCGGCGACCGCGGCATCCTGCGCCTCATCGAGGAACGCGCCCGGGTAGCGGCGCTCGCCGCGGAGATCCAGGCGCTCGAAAGCGACAACGAGCGGCTCGCCCGCGAGATTCTGGAGCTGCGCAGCAGCCCCAGGCCGATCGAACGGCTGGCGCGGGAAGAGCTGGGGCTCGCGTCGCCAGGCGAGACCGTCTTCATCATCCGCCGGGACCCGCCTCCGATACCGTAGTAGCGGCGCTCTCTCTCGACGTGCGAGAGAGTTGACAGCTTCTCCGGGCTGGCGGGACAATGTCGCGCTTTTCTTGGGGAAGCTCGGCCGCACGCGTCGCACCCAGAGGAGGGGCTCGATGGCCAGGGCGATGACGAAGGCGAAGATTGTGGCGGCGCTGGCTGTGAAGGTCGGGATCCCGAAGAAGACCTCGGCGGCGTACCTCGACGCGTTGGCCGCGCTCGCGTACAAAGAGACCCGTCACGGTTTCTCGATACCGGGGATCGGCAAGCTGATGATCGGTCACTCGAAGGCCCGGCGCGGCTCCAACCCCCGGACGGGCGAGGCGATGAAGATCCGAGCCAAGCGGCGCGTCAGGTTCCGAGTGTCCAAGCTCGCCCGGGATGCCATCATCGGACGCCGACGCTAGCCGGCCAGTAGGCTCAGCGAGCGGCGCGGATGAGCGCCTCGAGTCCCGCCACCCACACCTCGAAGTTGGCCGCAGCGTCCACGACGATCCGCAGCTTGCCCTTCTCGCTAGTGACGCCGCCGGGGCTGCCCGGGGCAAGAGGAATGACGATCTCCTCGCGGTGAATTCCCAGCGCGTCCGTCACCTCGAAGATCCTCTCGATCTCCCGTATCGTGATTACCTCGAGCAAAGCCGCCTCCCAGTACCGCAATCCTAGCCCCTCCTCGGGACGCCGCGTGCCTCGACCCACCGAACAATCTAGGAACCGCACCAGCGACGGATTCCCGCGCGAGGCGGGTTGCTAGAGTGGATCCGATGGAAGCGCAGAAGCCGGTCGAAAACGAGGGCGCCGACGTCGAGCAGCGCGTGACGCAGATCGTGCGGGCGCTGGCTGGAGAGCTCGCCGGCTCCCGAGCGCGAGACGCGGTCTCGCCGGGCGCCTCGCTCGAGACAGAGCTCGGTTTCGGGAGCCTCGAGCGCGCGGAGCTACTGGCTCGGCTGGAGCGGGAGTTTGGGACGCAGTTGGACGTCGAGCACCTCGGGCTGGACACTGCCCACGACCTCGCGACGGCCATCGGCAAGCTCAGCCCGACCTCGAGCCTGAGCGATCGTCACCTGGCCGCCTCCCCGAGCCAGGCGCGCCCGCTGGAAACGGTCGAGACGATTCACGAAGCGCTCTGGCGTCGGGCGGAGCGCGAGCCGGAGCGCCCCCAGGTCTTCCTCCAGGAGGATGACGGCGCGGAGCGGACGGTGACCTACGCCGACCTCCTCGAGGCCTCCCGCCTGGTCGCCGGAGGTCAACGCGACGCCGGCGCGCGCCGCGGCGACACCATCGCCCTCATGCTCCCCACGGGCTTCGACTTTCTGGCCGCCTTTCAAGGCACCTTGATCTCGGGGGCCGTGCCGGTTCCGATCTACCCCCCGGTGCGGCTGGATCGTCTCGAAGAGTACGCGACACGGCAGGCCGGCATCCTGCGGGACGCGGGCGTGACGATGCTGATCACCGTCGAGCGCGCCCGCGCGATAGCGGACCTGCTCCGGACACTGGTGCCGAGCCTGGCTTCTGTAACGACCGTCGCGGAGCTGATCGGGCGTCGCTCCAATTGGAATGCCGTCGAAGGCTCTGGAGACGATCCCGCCTTCATTCAATACACCTCGGGCAGCACCGGCAATCCAAAGGGGGTGCTGCTCACGCATCGCAACCTGCTCGCCAACGTCCAAGCGATCGGCCTCGGTCTCCTGGTTCAGCCGAGCGACGTGGGCGCGAGCTGGCTACCGCTCTATCACGACATGGGGTTGATCGGATCCTGGCTCTTCTGCCTCTACGAGGGGCTGCCCATCGCGATCCAGTCGCCGCTGTCGTTCCTGGCGCGTCCCGAGCGTTGGCTCTGGACGGTGCACAAGCACCGAGCGACGCTTTCGGCGGCGCCGAATTTCGCCTTCGAGCTGTGCGTCCGGCGGATTCCGGACACGGCCATCGAAGGGCTCGACCTGTCGAGCTGGCGTTGTCTGCTGAGCGGGGCGGAGCCGGTCCTGCCCGCGACCCTCGAGCGCTTTGCGGAGCGGTTTGCACCCTACGGCTTCCGCCGCGAGGCACTGATGCCCGTCTATGGGCTGGCCGAGAACTCGGTCGGCCTCTGCTTTCCCCCGCCGGGCCGAGGACCCGTGGTCGACCGCGTCGAACGGGCGGCGTTCCAGGACCACGGAGAAGCTCGACCCGCGGCCCCGGGGGCGGCGGGCGCTTTGGAGTTCGTCTCGGTGGGCGGCGCGCTCCCCGGTCACCACGTCAAGCTCCTCGACGACGAGGGCGGAGAGCTTCCCGAGCGGAGACTCGGACGGCTGTTCTTCAAAGGACCCTCCGCGATGGCGAGCTACTACCGCAAGCCGGAGGCCACGGCCGAGATCAGCTTGGCGGGAGGGTGGCTGGACAGCGGTGATCTCGCTTATCAGGCGGGCGACGAGATCCATATCGCGGGCCGCCGCAAGGACATCATCATCAAAGGGGGACGAAACCTGGTCCCGCATGAGATCGAAGAGGTCGTCGCCGAGGTTCCGAGGGTGCGGCGCGGATGTATCGCCGCCTTCGGCGTCGTCCAGACCGAGCAGGGGACCGAGCAGCTCGTCGTGGTCGCGGAGAGCCGGGCGCACACCGAGCAGGAAAAGACCGAGATCGTCGCCGCCGTCACCGAGGCCGTCACGACCTCGATCGGGATTCCGCCGGACCACGTTGCGATCGTGGCGCCGGGCGCCGTGCCCAAGACGTCGAGCGGCAAGATCCGACGGTCGGACGCGCGGCGCCTCTTCGAGGCCGGTGCGCTCGGCAAGCGCGAGTCGACCCCATTCCGACGCCGAGCGCGCATCGTCGCCGGGGCGCTCTGGGCCGCCGGCGCCGAGCGCGCGCAAGGCCTGGGCCGCTGGGCCTACCTGCTCTACCTCGGAGGCACGTTGCTTCCTCTGGTGTTGGTGCTCTGGCCGCTGGGAGCCCTGCTGCCGCGTACCGCAGCCGAACGCCTGCAGCGGGGCTTCGCCGGACTCGCACTCCGCATCGCCAGGTGCCCCGTCACTGTCGAGGGCGCGCAGCCTGCCAGCTCGGGACCCTTCGTCTTCGCCTGCAATCACGCGTCGTACATCGACATCGCTCCCCTGACCGCCGTACTCCCCGTGGAAATCTCCTTCACGGCGAAGCGGGAAGCGGCATCGTGGCCCGTCGTCGGGCCTTTCATTCGACGTTTCCATCTGACGGTCGATCGACACGATGCCGAGCAGAGCGTGGCAGACGTCGCTCGGATCGAAGCGACCCTGCGAGCCGGTCGCTCCGTCGTCGTGTTTCCGGAAGGGACGTTCACCGCCGCCGCCGGCCTCCGACCGTTCCGGCTCGGGGCCTTTCGCAGCGCCGTTGCCACCGGAACGCCGATCGTCCCGATGGCGCTTCGCGGCACTCGTCAGATGTTGCGAGAAGGCGAGTTCATGTTCCGGCGGGGTCCGATCTCGCTCTGGATCGGGGAACCCATCGCACCGAAGGACGAGGGCTGGGACGCGATCATCGCGCTAAGGAACGAGGTCGCCGACGCCATCGCGACCCATTGCGGCGAGCCGCGCCTCGAGATGATCGTCGGCGGCTACGTGCGTCCCAGGGGCGAATGAGCGCCTGGCATCATCTCATCGGCGCTGCCCTGGGTGCGTTGGCGATCGCGGCGATCGCGCTGGGCGCGGCGCTCGCCGGTGTCGGGGGCGCCCTGCTCGCCGCAGGTCTGGTGGTCGTCGCAACGATGCTGCTGAGCCACCACCGCGCGCTCGCCCGCCTCGAGCGGGCGCGAGCTGTCGCCGGGCCGTTCCCCGAGGCCTGGAGGGACTCCCTCGCGCAGTGGTGTGACCACTACGGGAGGCTTCCCGCCGCCGAGCGCGGGCGCTTCGAGAAGGCCCTCGTCCGGTTCATCCACGACACACGCATCACGGGAGTCGACATCGAGATCGGTGACGACGTGCGACTCATGGTCGCCGCCTCGGCCGTGTGCCTGAGCTGCGAGTGGAGCTCGTTCGAGTGGACGAGGCTCGGCGAGGTTCTGGTCTACCCCGACAACTTCGACCGCGACTACGGCTACGCGGATCCGGATTTCGCCGGCGAGACGAACGCCTGGGGTACCGTCCTGCTCTCGCTCCCCGCACTCGAAGACTCTTTCGCGGACCCGGCCGACGGCTTCCACGTCGGCTTCCACGAGTTCGCGCACATCCTGGACGTCGAGCAAGCCGAATTCAACGGCCTTCCGAACGGACTCTCCGCCGAGCGGCTCGCCGCCTGGGAGCGTGTTCGCGAGCGGGAGATGGGCTTGCTTCGCGCGGGCCGATCGGCGCTCGATCCGTACGCCGCCGACGATCCCGTCGAGTTCTTCCCGGTCGCCGTGGAGGCGTTTCTCGAGCGTCCCATCGCGGTGGAGTCACGTCACCCCGCGCTCTACGGCCTGCTTCGCGAGTATCTCGGACAGGACCCCGCGGCTTGGGAACGCGAGCGTCGAGCCTGAGCGTCGCGTGATAAACTCGCTGATCTTTGCGCCTGCCCGAGCTCGCACCGGGTGAATACTCGACTCAGTGACGGAGAACGATGACCAGCAAGTTCCCCAAGGGGCCCCGCGAGATCCAGCCTTCCCTGCGCGACACGCCCCAGTCCGACAGCTAGCCGGCGAATAGCGGTCGATGTCAGGGGGCACAACGATCGAAGTGCGCGGCGTGCGGCTCGCCTGCTGCCTTCTTCTCGCAATCCTGCTCGGTTGCGGTAGCGATTCGCCGACGGGCCCGTCCGGGCCGTCACCGCCGCCGCCGACCGCGACGCACCCCGTCGAACTCGTCGCCTTCTACGACGAGAACGGCAACGGCGTCCTCGACGCCCACGAGGCGGGGCGCATTCCCGAAACAACGCTGGAGATCGGAAGCGGGCGGGGCTCCACAGAGGCTCCGACCGGCCACGCGCTGATCGAGACGGCTCCGGCCGGCCGACAGAGCATCACCTTCATGGACGGCACCCTGCCACCTTATTATCGGCCCGGAGCGGTCACCACGATCGACGTTCCCACGAGCGCCGTCGTCCCGGTCCCGATCACACTGCCGATCCGGTCCAATCTCCCCAACAGCTACCTTGCGATCGGCGACAGCCTCACCCAGGGCAACGATCGAAGGGGAGAGACGACCTACCGCGGACCGTTGCAGGAAATTCTGCGCGGACACTTCGGCGTGGGCAGGATCATCAACGCGGGAGAAGACGGCAGCGACTCGGACTCCGGTCCGCTCCGGCTGCCGGGACTGCTCGTCCGACACCGCCCCGCGATCACGCTGATCGTGTACGGCACCAACGACTGGAACGGGTGCTTCGACGTGCCCAGCTGCCACACCGTCGAGAGCCTCCGAACGATGGTCCAGCAGGCCCAGGCCGCCGGCAGCCTGCCGTTCGTCGCCACCGTGCCGCCGAGCAACACCGGCTACGACGATCGCGCCCCGCCGAGCCGCAACGAGTTCGTGGCCGAGACCAACGAGCTGATCAGGGCGATGGTGGCTGAAGAAGGCGCGGTGCTGATGGACGTACACGCCGCGTTCCTCGCCCAGGGCGACTATTTCTCGCTCTTCGAGGATCACGTCCACCCGACACGCGAGGGCTACCAGCTCATGGCCGAGGCCATGTTCGAGGGCATCGCACGCGGGAGCGTCGGCGCCGCCGCTTCGGCCTACCCGCTTCCCGTGGTGAGGTTCGACACGCCGGGTCGCCCGAACGGCGGGCTCGCGTGGAAGCAGCTCCACCCCGAAGTCGAGCTGCGGTGAAGACCGGGAGGCTGCTCAAGTTCCAACGCGGCGACCAGGAGATTCACGCCTACCCCTACAGGCTGGGCGTCCAGTATCGCGCGAACATCTATCTGCGCCGCTTCGACTCGGCCGGCTCCGACCAGTCGGCAACGACGCTGTCGGCTCCGAGCGAAGCAGAGCTCGAAGACGCCGTGCGGGCCTGGGTCAAGGAACAGGGTTCGGAGTCGGAGTGAAGGCCACAGACCGCTATCGCGTCGCCGACGTGACCTGCGAGCTCAGCGGTCAGAGCCACCTCGTGCTGAACCTCAGCGTCGGCGGCTTCTTCATCGCGACCGATCGCCCGCCCGGGCTCGGCCAGCTCGTCGAGCTTTCCATGACGCTGCCCGAACGGGAACCCTTCAAGGTCGTTGGGAGGGTGAGCTGGGTGAACCGCGAGGAGCCGGGCATGCGCCGCGAGCTCCCCGGAGGGTCCGGGATCAAGATCACCAAAATCGACTTCCCCAACAAACTCGCGATCGTGGACTATCTGAAAGGGTCGCAGGCCGCGACCGCGAGGAGCATCGGGGACCGCGGGCGCCCGTAACGTCGAGAGCCGCCCAAAACCCGCGTGCTAGGATCCCGGCCGGCATGACCGGAGAGATCGCGATACGCGAGGCTCGAGGTCGGGAGGACGCCGACTCGTGCGTCGCGCTCCAGCGGGACGTGTGGAGCCTCGCTGATCTGGACATCACGCCGACGATCCAGCTGATTGCCACACTCCATGCGGGGGGATTGATGCTCCTCGCGGAAACGGCGGAGGGCGAAGCGATCGGGTTCTGCTATGCCTTCCCGGCCCTGCAGGGCGGAGTGGCCCACCTCCACTCCGACATGCTGGCTGTTCGGCCCGAGTACCGTCGACGAGGGGTCGGCCTGGGGCTCAAGCGTGCGCAGCGCGGCTCCGCGCTGGCACGAGGTAAAGCGGACCCGGTTTTCTTGGACACGAAACTAGGGAAAGTCATCTTGTTCAAGGAGACTCGATCGATGAAGCAGGTCAGGCGCAAGAGGTCTGAGAGGAAGAAGGGGGTGGGCGAGACGGAGGGAGCCCGGAGGGCGACCGGAGTTTCGCCCACCGGCGGCGCGGTGGTGGGCGCCTTGGGTCCCGGGCAGCGTTGGAGCGTGGTGCGCAAGCGGGAGGTCGCACTGCGGCTGCTGCGCGGGGAGTCACTCGAAGCGCTGTCTCGTGAGCTGTCCGTGGAGATGCACCGGCTGCAGCGCTGGCGTGATCAAGCCATGGCCGGGATCGACGAGTCGCTGCGGGAGCGCAATGGCGACCCGCTGAAGGTGGAGCTGGACGCGGCGGTCAAGCGGGTGGGCGAGCTCAGCATGGAGAACGAGCTGTTGCGGAAGAAGATCGGGGCGGCCCGCCCTTTGGCCTTCGGGAGGTCGCGGCGATGAGTGCGGCGATCTCCCCTGCGACAGGCCGGGCCTACGGGGTGGAGCGGGTGTGCCGGGTGTGGAAGCTGGCCCGCTCGAGCTACTACTCCCAGCTCGGCGAGGCGGCTCCCGAGATGGTCTGCGCTGGCCGACGTGGTCCCAAGCCCAAGGTGTCTGACGAGGAGCTGTTGCGGCTGATCCGAGAGGACCTGGCGGCCTCGCCGTTCGTAGGAGAAGGACATCGCAAGGTCTGGGCGCGGCTCAAGGTGCTGCGCCAGGTGCGCGTGTCGCGCAAGCGGGTGCTGCGGATCATGCGTGAGCACCACCTGCTGTCGCCGCGTCGGGTACGCCAGGGCGAGGGGCTGCTCCACGAGGGGACGATCACAACCGATGCGCCCAACCTGATGTGGGGGACGGACGGGGCGAGAGTTCTCACGGCAAAGGACGGCTGGGGCTGGATCTTCGTCGGCGTCGAGCACTTCAACAGCGAGTGCGTCGGCTACCACGTGTGCAAGAAGGGGACGCGCTACGAGGCCCTCCAGCCCATCGCCATGGGGCTGACGCAGCTCTTCGGCTCGGTCGAGGCGGGTGTGGCTCGTGGCCTCGAGCTGCGCATGGACCACGGGACGCAGTACCTCTCGGACCACTTCCTCAACCAGCTGCGTTTCTGGGGCATCACGCCCAGCTTCGCCTTCGTCGAACAGCCGCAGACCAACGGAGTGGCCGAGCGTTTCATCCGGACTCTCAAGGAACAGATCATTCATGGCCGCGTCTTCCACACCCTCGAGGAGGTGCGCCAGGCCGTGGCTGCCTTCGTCAAGCGCTACAACCAGCAGTGGCGCGTCGAGAAGCTGGGATTCCTCACCCCGCGCGAGGCCCGCGACCAGCACGGCCAGGGGAAGGCCGCGTGAACCTCGAGGTCATCAAAGAGGGGCTACCCCAGGTATGGACTCACCCCGCCGCGTCGATCCTGGGGCATCCTCGTGCGTCGTTTTCGGGATCGTCTGCCAAACGAACCCGAGATCGTCAAACTGGTGTCCAAGAAACCGGGCGCGGTACATTTTGAACTTTGGCCCTCGCTTCGATTCCTTGTCATCCCCTGGCCGACGTCCGGCCTGCTGATCTTCTTCCTTCTGACGGGCCTCCAGACGTGCCTTCGCTGCTTGGATTTTCTTGAGCCGTGAATCTCGGCGCGCCAGCTCTTCTGGCAGTTCGTCGCCACGAAAATCAGGACCAAACTCGACGTCTTCCGCAGCATCTTCTTGTTTCGCAAGAGCGGTGATAGCCCGAATCTCTCGACGGAGCTGTTTCTCCGTTTTCTTCATACGCTCGTAGCTCATCGCCTTGTGCTTGCTGGCATTCGCCTTGACCTTCGTTCCATCCAGAATCAACGTCCCAAGCTTGACCAAACCCACTTCTTGAGCCAGACGCACGACTTGGACGAATACAGATCGAAACTGGGACAAATGGTCACAACGGAAATCACTGATCGTCCGGTGTGCCGGGAAATTGCCTCCGCTCAAATAACGGTATGCGACATCCTCTTCCAGCTTCTTCGCGATCCCACGAGACGAAAACGTCCCTGTCGCATAGCCGTAGATCAGAACCTTCAGCATCATTCGAGGATCGAATCGTCGGTTCCGACGTCCATCGCCCTCGTAGCGCTCGTAGAAAGCACGCACATCCATCGCCTCCACCGTATCCGAGATGAAAAACGAAGGATGACCCTCCGGAAGCCAGTCTCGTGGATTCGACGGAAACAAACTCGATTGGTCAGGACTGTACGGACGGAAACTCGTTCCCATAACTTCAAAAACGCTCATTCACCCGATTTCGTTCCTGCCGCGCAGACTCCTAGCCGCCATGGCCGGTGTGCCGGGCGTCAGCGTGAGGCCGGGCGAAACGCAGGCCCCTCGCGGGCCCGGAATTCACGGCAGGGTCACCTTGGACGCCTGGGACAGGGCGTTCCTCGGCGCATCCTTCGCCAAGGGCCGCTACCTCCGGAAAGACGTCGGCTTCGAGTTGCCCGGCGGGCGCTCGCTGGACGATTTCAGGCAAGACGCATTCGGTGCCGATCTGGGCTGGACCTCGGAGCGTTTCGAGCTTTTCGGCGAGTGGATCCTCAGCCGCTACGGCTCGCCCTTCATCGCCGAGACCTTGGAGACTCACGGCTACTACGGCGAGTTGGCGGTGAACGTCCCCGGGGGAGTCCGCCTCGCCGCCCGCTACAGCGGACTGATCCACTCCGATGTGGTGCCGAAGCGTGGCACGCCCATCTCGTGGGAAGCCGACAGCCGCCGCCTCGAGGCCGGCATCGTGTACCAATTCTGGGAGCACGTGGCCGTGAAAGCGGTCTATCAGCGAACCGAGATCGAGCTCGAGCCGAATCTGGAAGAGGACGTATACGCGCTGCAGCTCTCGCTGGCTCGTTGAACGATGAAATACCTGATGACGCTACAAGTGGCGCAGCGGCTCGGAGTCAGCAGGCAGACCCTGCTCAACTGGCTCTACGCAGGCAAGGTACCCGAGCCGCCGCGCAACAAGAAGGGGCACCGGATATGGAGCCCCTCGCGCTTGAGCCACATCGAGAAGCTGATCGCCGACGGGAGGATTCGCACCCGCACCGTGATCCACAAGACGGCCTCGGGACGGCCGGATGCGATCGCCGAGTTCGCGCGCGAGATCAACCAATTCGTACGAGACGCCGAGATTGACCCGGACGCCCTGCTGCGAGAGCTGGCTCGGGTGAACCCGGCGTTTCAGCCGCGCCGCGGACCGAAAGCCGGCGGCCCATCCGGCCGGTCGTAGCCGCCCGTCCTCACTCCCAGGGAATGTCGGGCATGATCAGCCGCTCGACCGGGCGGCCATCGACGAGCTGCGACTGACACAGCTCGTCGACGTCTTCGGCCGTCACTCTCGCGTACCAGAGGTTGTCGGGCTGCACGGAGATCGTCGCGCCCTGGCTGCAGTGCTTGAGGCAGCTGGTCCGGTTGACCATCACGGTCTCGAGCCCGAGTTCCTTTACCCTGTCGCGCAGCGCGTCGTAGAGTCGTTGCGCGTCCTTCTCGCCGCAGGAGCCCTTGGGGTTGCCCGGCGGCCGTGCGTTGAGGCAGACGAGAACCTGACGATCGGGCTTCGGCATCGTGCGGCGCTCCTCTCGTAACCGAGGAGCGGAGTATACGGCCGTCGCTCGGCCGGGTCGGACCCGACCCCCATGCTATTCTCGCGATGTCTCACTTGGGATGCCTCGCTCACGCGGACCTGCGTGCGCGCCGCGAGCCGCCGCTGTTCCACGGGCGCATCGAGGGCGCTCGCCTCACTCGCGGCGGGCGAGGAGCTAGCCCGCGTCGTGGGTCTCGAGCTCGCGGCTCCCGTTGGACATCTGTAACTCATGCACCCTGTGATTTCGACAGAGCAGCTGGAGCCGAGGCTCGGACGCGGGGACGTCTGCATCATCGACGCGCGTTGGTATGCCGATCCGGCGCGGCAGGGCGTCGATGCCTACCGGGCCGGTCACCTCCCGGGGGCGGTCTTCCTCGACCTGGATCGCGACCTCTCCGCGCCGGGGGGCGAGCGCGGGGGTCCGATCGGTCGCCACCCCTGGCCAGCGGCCTCCCAGGTGGCCGAGGTGATGGGCCGGATCGGAGTGTCCGACGGGGTCTCCGTGGTCACATACGACGACGTGGCGGGAGCCATCGCCGCCAGGGTCTGGTACATGCTCCGGGCGTTCGGTCACGATCACGTTGCGCTCCTCGATGGAGGTCTGGCGAGATGGGTCGCCGAAGGTCGGCCAGTGACTCGGGAGCTGCCCGACATTACGCCGGGCTCGTTCAGCGCACGCGAGCGTCCCGGTTGGGTCGTCACGCGGAGCGATGTTCCAGGGTCCGAGCTGCTGCTCGATGCGCGAGCGCCCGAGCGCTACCGCGGTGACACCGAGCCCCTCGATCCACGAGCGGGACACATTCCGGGAGCGGTCAACGCGCCGTTTGCCGACAACCTCACCGGCGATGACGCCCCGGTGTTCCGAACGGCTGAAGAGCTGCGGGCAAGATACGCCTCGCTCGGAGCAGAGCGAATCGAGCCGACCGTCTACTGCGGTTCCGGCGTGACGGCGTGCCATGACCTCCTCGCTCTCGAGCTGGCAGGCCTGCGCGGACGGCTCTACGCCGGGTCCTGGAGCGAGTGGAGCTCCGATCCGACGCGGGCGAGCGAGACGGGCGACGGTTCGCCGTGAGCTCGACGGTACGAGGGACGAGGCGCCCAGGAGGCGTGCTGGCCCGGTTTCGCGACCTGATCGACGTCCTGGGTCGGGACAACCCCGTGACGCTGCACGAAGGGGCAACCCCGCTCATCGGCTTCCCCCGCCTCGCCGCAGAGATCGGCGCGGCCCAGCTCTTCGCCAAGTTCGAAGGCGGCAACCCCACTGGATCGTTCAAGGATCGCGGCATGACCGTCGCGATGACTCAGGCCCTGCACGCCGGGGCCACCTCCGTCGTGTGCGCGAGCACGGGCAACACGGCGGCCAGCGCCGCGGCCTACGCGGCGCGAGCGGGCCTCACTTGCCTGGTTCTGATCCCGCGCGGAAACGTCGCCGCCGGCAAACTGGCCGGCGCCATGGCCCACGCGGCTCGCGTGGCGCAGATCGAGGGGTCATTCGACGAAGCGCTCGACCTGGTTCGGGAGCTCTGCGAGAGCCGTCCTGTCACGCTGGTGAACTCGCTCAACCCGTATCGCATCGAGGGGCAGAAGACTGTCGCGTTCGAGATCTGCGATGAGTTGGAACGAGCCCCCGACCTGATCGCACTCCCGGTGGGGAACGCAGGCAACATCACGGCGCTCTGGAGAGGCCTGTCCCAGTATCACTCGCTCGGGCGGGCCGAGCTGCCACAGTTGCTCGGCGTGCAAGCCAGCGGTGCGGCGCCGCTCGTGCTGGGCCACGACGTCGAGAACCCGGAGACCGTGGCGACCGCGATTCGGATCGGGCGGCCGGTCCGCGGGGAGGAAGCGCTGCGCGCCGCCCGTGAGTCCGGAGGGCGCATCGTCGCGGTTCCCGACGCGGAGCTGATTGCCGCGCAGATGCGCCTGGCGTCCGAGGGGCTGTGGGTCGAGCCGGCCTCGGCGGCCGGTCTGGCCGGCTTGAAGTCCGAGGTTCGGGCCGGACGCCTCAGCCTGGCAGGAAGGCTGGTCGTGGTGATCTGCACGGGGCACGGTCTGAAAGACCCGGACATCGTCACCGGCCGGCTCCCCGACATCCCGACGATCGAGCCGCAGCTCGACGCGCTGGACCGAATGCTCCGGGCTTGAGGCGCGTCAGCATCGAGGTTCCCGCATCCACGAGCAACCTTGGGCCGGGCTTCGACTGCGTCGGGCTCGCGCTCGAGCTCCGCGATGTGGTCGTCGTGGAGAAGGCCACGGGGGGGGGGTCGACGGCCAGCATCCAGGTCGAGGGTCGCGATGCCCGATCGATCCCGACCGACGGGTCGAACCTGGTGCTGCGTGGGGCCGAGGCTCTCGCCGCGAAGGTCGGCCGCTCGCTGCCGCCGTTGCGCATCGTGCAGCGCATCCGGATTCCGGTGTCCGCGGGTCTTGGCTCGTCCGGAGCGGCCGTAGTGGCGGGGGTGACCGCCGCTGCGACGCTTCTCGAGGTCGGCGCTGACGAGGTGCAGAGACTGGACGCGGCGGTCGCGCTCGAGGGACACCCTGACAACGTGGCTCCGGCGTTGCTCGGCGGGCTGACGCTCTCGACTCGAGTCGCCGACGGACCGCTCAGTCGCCGGATCTCGATCACTGCCGCGCGACTGGTCGTGGCCACGCCGAGCTTCCGACTCGGTACCGCCCAGATGCGGGCATTGCTTCCAGAGAGCGTGCCACTCTCGGTGGCGACGGCGTCGTCCGGCAGGGTCGCGCTTCTGGTGGAGTCGCTGCGAGTCGGCGACTACGCTCTCCTCGCGCGCGTCGCCTATGACGAGCTGCACGAGCCGCTGCGGCAACCCCACGTGCGGGGTTTCGCAGACGTGCGGACCGCAGCGCTCGAGGCGGGCGCCGCCGCCGTCACTCTGTCGGGTTCGGGCCCGAGCCTGGTCGCGTTCGCGAGGTCTGGCCACGGCGACATCGCCGCGGCGATGCGGGAGGCGTGGCTGAGAGCTGGCGTCCAGTCGGAGGCGCTGGTCCTGGATACGGCCGAGCGCGGTATTACGGTCGAAGTGGACTAGCCAGCGTCACTGTTCCTGGCGCTCGAGGAGATAGAGCGGCCGGCGCCGACCCCCGTCGTCGGTCGAAATCAGCTCGACGGCCTGGTAGCCGCGACCGAGAAAGGTCTGCATCGCCCGTGAGACCTTCTCGTGCCAATCGCTCGCCACGTTCGGCGCCGAGCCCGCGAGAGTGTTGAAGTCCGGCGGGATCTCGAGCAGGAGCCTCGGAGCGTCGATGTCCAGCGACACTTCCGAAGTCACCGGCCAGCCGGCTTGCCACTCGACCTGGTTGAGGCGCGGAAGATCGGGCGCCGGCCCAGGCGCCGAGCGGGGGTCCAGCTGCGCTCGCTCGACGACGCGCGGAGCGTTGAGCTCCCAATGAATCAGCACGCGATGAGTCGGGAGATCGTGATGGAGCGGCGAAGATGTCACGCCGTAGAGATTCGGGATGAACTCCGCGCCGAAAGCGCCGAGCCGACTCAGGTTCAGATGTGCATTTCTCGCCTGGAGGGGGTCGAAGGTCCAAGTGATGAGATCCAGGCCTCGTGCCAGCGCTGTACCGCGCCCGGTTTCTTGGACACCAGTTTGACGATCTCGGGTTCGTTTGGCAGACGATCCCGAAAACGACGCACGAGGATGCCCCAGGATCGACGCGGCGGGGTGAGTCCATACCTGGGGTAGCCCCTCTTTGATGACCTCGAGGTTCACGCGGCCTTCCCCTGGCCGTGCTGGTCGCGGGCCTCGCGCGGGGTGAGGAATCCCAGCTTCTCGACGCGCCACTGCTGGTTGTAGCGCTTGACGAAGGCAGCCACGGCCTGGCGCACCTCCTCGAGGGTGTGGAAGACGCGGCCATGAATGATCTGTTCCTTGAGAGTCCGGATGAAACGCTCGGCCACTCCGTTGGTCTGCGGCTGTTCGACGAAGGCGAAGCTGGGCGTGATGCCCCAGAAACGCAGCTGGTTGAGGAAGTGGTCCGAGAGGTACTGCGTCCCGTGGTCCATGCGCAGCTCGAGGCCACGAGCCACACCCGCCTCGACCGAGCCGAAGAGCTGCGTCAGCCCCATGGCGATGGGCTGGAGGGCCTCGTAGCGCGTCCCCTTCTTGCACACGTGGTAGCCGACGCACTCGCTGTTGAAGTGCTCGACGCCGACGAAGATCCAGCCCCAGCCGTCCTTTGCCGTGAGAACTCTCGCCCCGTCCGTCCCCCACATCAGGTTGGGCGCATCGGTTGTGATCGTCCCCTCGTGGAGCAGCCCCTCGCCCTGGCGTACCCGACGCGGCGACAGCAGGTGGTGCTCACGCATGATCCGCAGCACCCGCTTGCGCGACACGCGCACCTGGCGCAGCACCTTGAGCCGCGCCCAGACCTTGCGATGTCCTTCTCCTACGAACGGCGAGGCCGCCAGGTCCTCTCGGATCAGCCGCAACAGCTCCTCGTCAGACACCTTGGGCTTGGGACCACGTCGGCCAGCGCAGACCATCTCGGGAGCCGCCTCGCCGAGCTGGGAGTAGTAGCTCGAGCGGGCCAGCTTCCACACCCGGCACACCCGCTCCACCCCGTAGGCCCGGCCTGTCGCAGGGGAGATCGCCGCACTCATCGCCGCGACCTCCCGAAGGCCAAAGGGCGGGCCGCCCCGATCTTCTTCCGCAACAGCTCGTTCTCCATGCTGAGCTCGCCCACCCGCTTGACCGCCGCGTCCAGCTCCACCTTCAGCGGGTCGCCATTGCGCTCCCGCAGCGACTCGTCGATCCCGGCCATGGCTTGATCACGCCAGCGCTGCAGCCGGTGCATCTCCACGGACAGCTCACGAGACAGCGCTTCGAGTGACTCCCCGCGCAGCAGCCGCAGTGCGACCTCCCGCTTGCGCGCCACGCTCCAACGCTGCCCGGGACCCAAGGCGCCCACCACCGCGCCGCCGGTGGGCGAAACTCCGGTCGCCCTCCGGGCTCCCTCCGTCTCGCCCACCCCCTTCTTCCTCTCAGACCTCTTGCGCCTGACCTGCTTCATCGATCGAGTCTCCTTGAACAAGATGACTTTCCCTAGTTTCGTGTCCAAGAAAACCGGGTCCGCTTTAGCCAAAGTTCAAAAGGAGATTTGGCGTACCTCCGGACAAGAAGCAGGACAACTTCACCGATCCCGAAAGCCGCATCATGAAGGATTCGAGTGGCTACCAGCAGTGCTTCAATGCCCAAGCCGCCGTCGACGAGAAATCGCAGCTGATCGTTGCGACCGGGCTGACCAACAACGCTGCGGATGTCGGTCAGCTCGAGCCGATGCTGAAAACGGCTCAAGCCAACACCGGTGAGAAGCCCAAGCGTGCCCTGGCCGATGCCGACTACCGTTCCGAAAAGAACCTACTGCACTTGGAACGTACCGGAATCGACGGTTTCGTGGCTCTGGGGAGAGAAAAGAAAGACTCTCCACCAACGTCGAATTCGAAGCTCGAAGCGACGCTCCGCATGAAGGCGAAGCTCAAGACGAAACGTGGTCGCAAGTGGTACAAGCGGCGCAAACTCGGCGAACCGCCATTCGGATGGATCAAGGCTGTGCTTGGTTTCCAATCCTTCAGCCTTCGAGGGCTTGAGAAAACCAGCGCCGAGTGGAATCTCGTTTGCTTGGCGCTCAACCTCAGGAGACTCAATCAGAAGATGGTCTGGGTATGACCACCACCCGGCCTTGGATCCGCCCGTCCTCCCTCGCGAGCACTCGTCCGCGAGCCCACTACTGCCGTTTAACCCAGGCAAGATGATCTCTCGGGTCACAAGGCACAATGACACACCCGGGCTGAACTACTGCCGCGCAGACTCCTAGCGGGTATCGGAAGCGTCCAACGTTCTCGAGCAGTTCGAGACCCGTGTCCCAGCAACGCTCGTAGGCGATCGAGGCCACTCTCCCGTTGTCGTTGCCGAGGCGATAGGAGGTCCTGCCCTGGCGGCCGCGCTGCGAGAGCAGCTCGTCGACGCTTCGCGGGACGCTGTCGTTGCGAAGCGGGACGAGGTACTGAGAAAAGAGCGGCTGGTTGATCAGGGGCTGGTGGCTCGGGGCAGCCCGCTGCTGCCAGCCACCGAACACCAGCGGGATCAGGCCCACGCGGAAGCCCAGCTGGTCGAGCGGCTGGACCCTCGCGTGCAACCCGAAGATCCGCGGGCTGCGCGCATTCGCGCTGTATAAGTCGATGACGAGTTTCACCTGATCGCCTCGTTCGAGGCGGCCGTACAGACGCATCCACAGCGCATCGAAGTTGGTCGTCCTGTCGTTCGTCGCGTTCGTCGAGGGATCTTCGAGGCCCGAAAGCGTGAACGCCGTATCGGTTCCCCAGTCGAAGCTCCACTCCGTGGGCTCCTCTTCGAAGTAGGCGGGCGGAGCCTCGGGCTCCTGCGCAGAGCCGGGCGCCGCGGCCAGAAGCGCCCAGATGAGCAGGATTGAAGCGTGCGACACGGGCTGGATGATAACCGGCAGCGATGCCGGAACCTTCCCGAAACGCACCCAGCGTGCCAGAATCCCGCGGCCGTCAGCATTGTGGCTCGGTGGGCGACGATCCAGGCCCGGCCGGTTAGGAGCGTAAGCTCTGGCGACCTGCCCTCGAGAGTCGAGGAATAGGAGGGGCTGGGGCCGCGTTTTCCCGAGTAGAGCGGCCTCGAGCAGATGGCTTGAACCGCGACGAACGATTCGACATGGAAGCACTTCCCCACATGAGATCCCTCTACGGGACCGCCTTCCGCCTGACGCGCAACGCGCACGATGCGGAGGATCTCGTCCAGGAGACGTATCTGCGCGCGTATCGGGCCTTCGATCGCTACAAGGCCGGAACCAACATCCGGGCCTGGCTCTACACGATCCTGCATCGGGTCAGGACGGACGCCTACCGGCGGGCGAGCCGGAGCCCGACGACGGTCGAGCTTCGAGGCGACGGCCCCGGCGTCGCTCCCGAGGCACGGGCTCTCTTCACGGGCGGTGAAGACGTGGGTCGGGAGCTCGAAAAGATCCCCGAGGGCTTCCGCTCGGCCGTCATTCTCAGGGACGTCCAGGAGTTCACGTACGACGAGATCGCCAAGATACTCGACATCCCGATCGGGACCGTGATGTCCCGCATCCATCGCGGCCGAGCGCTGCTGCGCAAGGCGCTCTCCGAAAGGGAGGAGAAGAAGTGAGCTGCCAGCCCGAGCAGGTGACCGGTTACGTCGACGACGCGCTCGGAGTAGTCGAGCGCGAGGCAGTGGAGGCACACCTCGCGCAGTGCCCCGATTGCACGGAGCAGGTCGCCGCCGAGCGTCGCGTACGCGAGGCGCTCGAACGGCTGTCGCCCGTCGAGCCACGGTCCGGGTTCGAGCCGGCGCTCCGCCGCCGGCTGCGGCGCCGGAGCCGACCGCTGCGTTGGCTGCTGCCCGTCGCGGCCGTCCTCGCCATCGCCGTGCTCTGGTTCCGGGGCGCCCCGGGTGTCGTCGCTTACGAAGTAGCTCTCGATCACACCAAGTGCTTCGCCAAGGATCCGCTCCCTGCCAAGGTGTGGAGCGCGGATCGCGGCCGGGTGACGGCGTGGTTCGAGGAGCAGGGCACCGAGATGCCGATCATCCCCGGGGCAGCCGGGGGGCTGGAGCTGGTCGGCGGCAGATACTGCCCGCTGATCGGCGGGTCGATGGTTCCGCACCTCTACTACAGCTCGGATCGCGGCGTCGCCTCGCTGTTCGTCATCCATCGAACCGTCCGACTCACCGATGAGTACGAGAGACGACTGGGCGGACTGGGTGTCCGCCTGCTTCACCGAGGAAGCCAGACGCTGGCGATCGTGGGCGACGATCTCGACCTGATCAAACGCTTCGAGAGCTCACTCACGGTCAGCGTCGCCCGTCTCCGTTGACCCTGAGCCGAACCGACTGCTAACATCCCTCTCTTCCCTGTGGGGCTGTAGCGCAGCTGGGAGCGCGCGTGAATGGCATTCACGAGGTCACGGGTTCGATCCCCGTCAGCTCCACCAAGCCTCGCCGCGCGCGTTTCGTGAGGCAAACCAGGCGGCGAGCGGCACACAGCGACTCCAGAGGCGATAACGATGGCCGACGAGAGTGGCAGCCTTGCAGAACGCGATGTCGCCGACATCATCTGGCAGCTGCACGTCGACCGTTGGAGCGGTCAGCTGGTTCCTCACCAGCGGCGAACGCCAGCGCCGCATCACGATTCAGCAGGGGCGCCTCGTGTTCGCCACTTCGGCCCAACGCGATGACCGGCTCGGGGCCTTCCTTCTGCGCACCGGGCGGATCCGCTGGCGCGACTTCGCTGGCGCTAGTCGCCTGGTGGCGCCCGGCAAGCGTCTGGGCGGCATCCTGGTCGAGCGCGGCGCTCTCCCAGCAGAGGACCTGTTCAAGGTCGTCGTGGACCAGACGCGCGAGCTGATCTGCAGCACCTTTCCCTGCGACTATGGCAGCTACGTCCTCGAGCCGCCGGCCGCCGCCCCGCAAGAGACCATCACGCTCAAGGTCGGGACCCGCGACGTCGTCCTCGAGGGGATCCGGCGCGTCGAGTCCGTCTCGCGGATCGAGCGTGGCCTCGGGGACCTCGACTCGCGGCTCCGACTCGAGCCCGAAGCGAAGCAGGCTCTCGAGGCCTTGTCGCTCACGGAGGGCGAGCGGGCCCTGCTGGCTCTGCTGGATCGGCCCCATTCCGTCGGAGCCGTTTGCGAGTCATCCGAGCTCGGCGACTTCGAGATCTGCCGGAGCCTGTGGGCGTTTCGCCTCGTCGACCTCATCGAGCCCGCTCCGAACGAGCCGGGCATCGACGACGACGGCCTCGGACTCGTGCTCGGCGACTCTTGAGGTCGCCGGGGAGATCTTGACCTCGACGTCGCAATGACCGATTCGTTGCTTCCGATCGGGCTAAACTGACGCGACGTGTCGCGAGACCAACATCCAACCGCACTCGGTCGCTACGAGATCCACGGCGTCATCGGCCAGGGGACCATGGGCGTGGTCTACAAGGCCGTCGATCCCGCGCTCGATAGGACGGTCGCGCTCAAGACGATCCACCCGGCGCTCGGCGTCAGGCCGGCGGAGCGGGAGGTGTTCGAGCAACGCTTTCTGACCGAGGCGCGCCTCGCCGCGGGCCTCACCCACCCCAACATCGTGGTGGTTCACGATGTGGGCCGCGATGAGGCGACGGGCACGCCGTTCATCGCACTCGAGTACCTCGAAGGGCAGCCGCTAGACGAGTGCGTCGCCGCAGGCCAGCTGATGGAGTGGCGCGAGGCGTTGCGCATCGCGGCGCGTGTCGCAGACGCGTTGCACCTGGCTCACGCGCAGGGCATCGTTCACCGCGACATCAAGCCCGCGAACATCATGATCCTGCCCAACGGCGATCCGAAGATCATGGACTTCGGAATCGCCAAGGCGCCGACATCTCAGCTCACCGTCAAGGGCGACGTCTTCGGCACGCCGTCTTACATGTCACCGGAGCAGGCGGCCGGCGTCAAGCTCGACGGGCGCAGCGACCTGTTCTCGCTCGGCTCGGTCCTCTACGAACAGATCACCGGCCAACGAGCCTTCGACGCGCCCAGCGTGCCAGCGATCCTCGCCAAGGTCACGACCGAAGCACCGGCGGCGCCGACCCTCATACGGCCGGGCCCGCCGACCGACATCGACCGCTTCCTGGCACGCTGCCTGGCGAAGGAGCCGGGGCGGCGCTATCCGGACGGAGCTTCGCTCCGGGAGGACGTCGAGGATCTGCTCGCCGACCGACCCGTCCGCGAACGCCCGGGCCTGGCCAGCAAGCTCGAGGGTCGGCCCGGCGGTCTCAGCACCCTCGTCCAGTCGTCGGGCACCGTCTACTCCGCCGAGACACACAGCATGATGGGGGCGAGCCTGCCGAAGGCGTCGATCCTCACGCCCGGGCGATTCATCCTCGCGGCCGTCGCGGTAGTCGCGCTCGTCGGCTCGGCCTTCTATGTTGGGCGCTCGACCCCGCGAGCGTTGACCCCCGCGCCGACGACGATCCCGTCCGAGGCCGCAACCCTTGACGGAAGGCCCGACGTCGATCCTGGCGCCGTTGCGGACCCGGACGCTCCGGGCACTGAGTCCGGAGCCGACGAAACGCCCCCGAGCACGACCCCAGCAGCGCCACCTGTGACGCGCCCCCCGGCCACCGCGGCCCCGCGCCCGACCCGAAGGCCTACGCCGGTACGCGCGGCTCAGCTCATCGTGGACCTCGAGCACAGAGTCAAGCAGGGAGGCTGGAAGGTGTTCATCGACGGCAAGCTGACGCTCGACGAGGCGTTGATGTCCGAGGACGAGCGCAAGGCCCGCATCGATGGCAAGGCCAACATCCGCAAGACGCTCTCGGTTCCAGGCGGTGAGTACTTCGTGCGAGTGGAGGTGGACGACAACGGACGGACCAAAGCGGAAATGCTGCGGGGTGCGTTCGTGGTCGGCCAGGGCCACTTCCTCGATATCAAAGTCGGAAGCAGCCTCGGCCTGAAGTGGAAGTGAGCCAGCTTCAAGGCTGGCTCGCGCGGGTCGGGCTCGGTCGCCCAGAGCTGCGCGCGTGGTCGATGTACGACTGGGCCAACTCCGTCTTCATGACGACGGGAATCCTGATCTTTCCAATCTACTTCGCCGACGTGGTGGCGGCCGAGCTCGAGCCTGCCGAGGCGACCCGGCGCCACGCTCTGGCGACCACGATTGCGCTGGCAATCACTGCGGCCCTGGCCCCGATTCTCGGCGCGTTCGCGGATGCGGCGGGGCTGAAGAAACGCTTCCTGGGGATTTTTCTCGGAATCGGGGTCACGGCAACCGCGGCGCTGGCCGGAGTGGGCAGCGGCGATTGGTTGCTCGCGGCCACGCTGTTCGGCCTCGCCAACGTCGGCGTCGCGGGCAGCCTCGTCTTCTACGAGTCACTGCTCCCGCACGTCGCGAAACAGGATGAGATCGATCGGGTCGCCACGGCCGGGTACGCGCTCGGCTACCTCGGCGGCGCCTTGCCGATGGCCATCAACATCGCATGGCTACAGTGGCCCGAGACGTTCGGCTTCGCCGATCACGAGATGGCGTTTCGCGCCTCCTTCCTCCTCGCCGGGGCGTGGTGGCTGGTCTTCTCGATCCCGCTGTTCCGCACCGTCCCCGAGCCGCCGAAGGGCGACGGTAACCTTCGGCTCGGGACGGCCTTCGGGCACCTGCTGGAGACCTTTCACGAGCTTCGCAGCTACAAGCACGCGGCGATCTTTCTACTGGCCTTCGTGATCTACAACGATGGCATCGGCACGATCATCCGTATGGCGTCGATCTACGGCCGGGCCGAGATCGGCATCGCGACCGGCACTCTCGCCTTGGCGCTGCTGCTGGTCCAGTTCGTGGGCATCCCGTTCTCGTTCCTTTTCGGCGCGCTCGCCGATCGCATCGGGCCGAAGCAGGCCATCTACGTCGGCCTGGGCGTCTACACGCTGATCGCCATCGTCGGCTATCGCATGACCAGCGCCGCCGACTTCTTCGTCCTGGCGATTCTGGTGGGCACAGTCCAGGGAGGCTCACAGGCGCTGTCGCGCTCGCTCTTCGCCACGCTGATCCCGAAGCAGAAGTCCGCCGAGTTCTTCGGTTTCTTCGGGGTGTTCGAGAAGTTCGCCGGCATCTTCGGTCCCGCGCTCTTCGCCGCCATGATCAGCCTGACCGGCTCGGCCCGTCCGGCCATCCTCGGCATCATCGCGTTCTTCGTCGTCGGCGGGGCGCTTCTGGCCTTCGTCGACGTCGACGCGGGCCGGCGGGCCGCACGGGCCGCCGAGGCGCGGTTTCAGGGCGCCTGACGGCGGCGAGTCGCGCGAGCGGCGCGGTCGCGGGTTCGAGGGACTCGCTCTTGGTCAGCGGGTGAGGTCGCGCTGCGAAGGGTAGAATCGTCTGGTCGACATGCCGAAGCCCCCCTTCGAAGCCGCTGGAGGAGTTCTCGTCGCCGTCGTCTCGCTCGCGACGCTGCCGGGATGCTCGATCAAGAAGATGGCGATCAACTCGCTGGGCAACGCCCTTGCCGAAGCCGGCGACAGCTACTCTTCGGACGAAGATCCGGAACTGGTCGAAGGGGCCATCCCGTTCGGGCTCAAGACGATAGAGGCCCTTTTGGCCGAATCTCCGAGGCACGAGGGGCTGCTGTACGCCGCGGTCAGCGGATTCACTCAGTACGCCTATGGCTTCGTCCAGCAGAACGCGGATTTCGTCGAAGACGAGGACTACTCTCGCGCCGAGCACCAGCGCGATCGGGCCAAGCGGCTCTACTTGCGGGCACTCGGCTACGGCATGCGCGCCCTCGAAGAAGAGTTCGACGACTTCGAGACGCGCCTGCGCCGAAACCCGGACGAAGTTCTCGGACGCGCCAGGCGAGAGCACGTGAGACTGTTGTACTGGACGGCGGCCTCCTGGGGAGCGGCTATCTCGATCGCTATCGAGGACTCCGAGCTGACGGCCGATCAGGATCTGATGGCCGCCATGATGAGACGTGGCCTGGCGCTCGACGAGGGCTTTGAATACGGCGCCATTCACGAGTTCTTCATTTCGTTCGAGGGCGGTCGGCCGGCGTCGGCTGGCGCCTCGGTCGAGCAGGCTCGCTACCATTTGAAACGGGCGATGGAACTATCCGGGGGCAATCGAGCGTTCCCTCTGGTGAGCTTCGCCGAGGCGGTCTCGGTGGCCGAGCAGAATCGCGAGGAGTTCGACTCCCTGATGCACCAAGCGTTGGCAGTGGATATCGACGCCCTTCCGGCGGCGCGCTTGAGCAACGTGATCGCCCAGCGGCGCGCGCGCTGGCTGCTCGGCCGGACCGACGAGCTTTTCATCGAGTGAGTGAGGTGGCCGGCGTGGGGCCGCCTAAGGAGGTTTTGATTGAAGCGTAGAGCCCGAGCCAGCCTGGCCGTCGTGATCGCTGCCAGCCTGACGCTCGCCACCTTCGGGTTGCCGGTCGCCGTGGCGCAGCGCCCCGTGCTGATCAAGCTCGCGAGCCCGGCGCCAGCGGGTTCCGTGTGGCACCGCATCTTCAAGCAGCTCGAGAACGAGTGGAAGGAGATCTCGGGGGGCCGCGTCCGGCTGCGCATCTATCCAGGACAGACGGCCGGAGACGACCCCGTGGTCGTGCGCAAGATGCGACTCGGGACGCTCCATGCGGCGCTGCTCGCCGGCGTCGGAACGGTCGTGCCGGACGTCTACGCACTTCAGATCCCGATGCTCTACCGCACCTTCGAGGAGGCCGACTACGTGCGCGGGAAGATGACGCCGCGACTCGACGCCGCCTTCGAGGCGCAGGGCTTCGTGGTGCTCAACTGGACCGACGCCGGATGGGTCTACTTCTTCACCAAGGAGCCCGTCCGGACGCCCGACGATCTGAAGCGCACGAAGCTCTTCGCGTGGGCCGGCGACACAGACGTCATAGAGACATACAAGGCCGCGGGCATGACCCCCATCCCGCTGCCGTCGACCGAGGTCTCCACGGCGCTTCAGACCGGGCTCGTCACGGCCATGCCGGCGCCCCCGCAGGCCGCCGTCGCCCTGCAGTGGTTCAAACACGCCACCCACATGACAAACGTCCGCTGGACGCTCCTCGTGGGCGCGACCGTCGTCACCAAGAAGGCGTGGCAGAGCGTCCCGGCGGAGCTGCGACCCGAGTTGATCGAGGCGGCCCGCGCCGCGGGCGAGCGCCTGCGTCAGGAGACCCGCGAATCGGGCCCCAAGGACATCGCGGCCATGCAGCAGCGAGGCCTCGACGTCGTCGAGGTGGACGCGGCCACGCAGGCGGTCTGGGAGAAGCTCGTGCAGGACGCCTACCCTCGGATCCGGGGCAGTGTCATTCCGGCGGACGCCTTCGACGAGGCCCGCCGGCACCTCGAGGACTATCGGAGCAGCGGAGCCGGAGCCGGCAACGACTGAAAGCCTGACGGCACGGCGTGACTGAGGCCGCCGCGACGCCGGACCGCGGCGTGTTGCGCTCGGTCGACGCCTGGTTGGGACGCGCCGAGCAGCTTGGCGTGATCGCCGCGCTCGCCCTGGCGACGCTGATGCTGCTGAGCGAAGCGCTCGGCCGCTACGTGAGCGGCGCTCACATCCCCGGCTCCGCCCAGTACGTGCAGCACCTCGTGATGTGGCTCGCGTTTGTCGGCGGCCTGATCACCACGCGCGCCGGCAAGCACCTCATGCTCTCGACGACCGAGTTCATGGGCGACCGCGCGCGACGCGCCGCCCGGGTTGTCTCTCACGCCATCTCCGCGGCGACACTGACCGTTCTGGCCTACGCCAGCGGCGTCCTCGTGGCCTCCAACAGAGAGTTCAGCGAGACGCTCCCCATCGGTCTTCCCGCATGGGTCAGCGAGCTCGTGATGCCGACCTGCCTGGGCTTGATGGCACTCCGCTTCGCGTGGGGCGCCTCCGACGGCTGGCGGGGCAAGGCGGCGGCCTTCGCGGCAATTCCCGTCGCGATCTCGCTCGGTCTGATTCCCGACACGGTCGCCGCCTTCTTCTGGCCGCTGGCCGCTGGGATCCTCGCCTCGGCGACGATCGGCACTCCCATCTTCGTCGTGCTCGGCGCCCTGGCGCTGGCGCTCTTCTTCGCGGACGGAACGCCGGTCGCGGCCGTGTCTGCGGAGGTCTATCGCCTCATCCAGTCGCCGACGCTGCCGGCGATCCCGTTGCTGACCGTGGCGGGCTACGTCCTCGCAGAGGGCGGTGCCTCGACCCGCCTGCTGCGCTTCTTCCGGGCCCTGTTCGGCTGGATGCCGGGAGGGCTCGCGATCGTGGTGGCGGCCGCCTGCGCGCTCTTCACGACCTTCACGGGCGGCTCCGGAATCACGATCATCGCTCTCGGTGGTCTCGTGCTGCCGATCCTCAAGGCGGACCGCTACCCCGAGGGCTTCTCGCTCGGGCTGATCACGGCCGGGGGGAGCCTGGGTCTTCTGTTCCCGCCCAGCCTGCCGGTCATCCTCTATGCCGTGGTCGCCAGCACGAGTGAGATGTCGGTCCCCGCAGACGACCTCTACATCGCCGGTCTGATCCCAGGGCTTCTGCTCGTCGGCATCGTCGCCGTCTACGGCGTCCTGGTGGGGCGGAAGACCGCCATCGACCGTACCGATTTCAATCTGAAGGAGCTGGTCGGCGGCGCCTGGGAAGCGAAATGGGAGCTGGGGCTGCCGCTGTTCGTGGTCGCCTTGTTCGCCAGCGGCCTCGCTTCGATGGTGGAGACGGCCGCTGCCGCCGTGGCCTACGCGGTGGTCACTCAGTGCTTCGTGACGCGTGACATCTCCTTCCGCCTCGGGCTTCCTGCCGTCCTGCTGAAAGCCTCGACGCTGATGGGTGCGATCCTGATCCTGCTGGCCGTGGCGATGGGCCTGACGAGCTACATCGTCGACGCCCAGATCGCCGACCGCCTGCTCGAATGGGTGCGCGGAGCGATCGACTCGCGGCTCGTCTTCTTGTTGGCGTTGAACGTGCTGCTGCTGATCGTCGGCTGCCTGGTCGACATCTACGCCGCGATCGTCATCGTCGTGCCGCTGATCGCACCGATCGGCGCGGCCTTCGGCGTGCACCCGCTGCACATGGGCATCATCTTTCTCGCCAACCTCGAGCTGGGCTTCCTCACGCCGCCGGTGGGCATGAACCTGTTTCTCTCGTCGACCCGGTTCGATCGCCCGCTGCTCCGCGTCTATCGCGACACCTTCCCCTTTCTCGTCATCTTGTTGATCGGCGTGCTGCTGATCACCTACGTCCCGGACCTGTCGCTCGGGTTGCTCAAGCTGCTCGGACGCCTCGAGCCGGTGCCCTCGCCGCTCGACTTCTAGTACGCTTCCAACTTGTTGCGGCTACCGAAGCACCGGTGCGAGCCCGGGAACACCTTAGGGTGGGCACGACCTCGCGTGGGTCGACGACGTGCGCCTGAAAGCGAGCCGGGTCTACGAACGCCCACGAGCCCGGCACCGTTGCCATGGACGAGGCAGACCCGCGATGCACGACACCGACTCCGCCCGCGTCGAACGCGGGTCACTGATAGAAATCGACTCCACATTCCTCCCCGTCGGCCAGATGCGGCAGATCTGTCGCGTCACCGACGTCGGAGAGTCCGCCATCTCCGGCGAGGTCGATCTGGGGTTGGAGCATTGGGTGTATCCGCATCACTTCCCAGGAGACCCGATCTTCCCAGGAACCCTGATCATCGAGGCCGCCGGTCAGCTCGTGGCGCTGTGCGCCTGGTCCCGCGGGAAGCGCGGCCGGCCGCGTTTGGTCCGCGCCAGCGCTAAGTTCCACCACCCCGTCGAGCCCCAGGACGCTCGCATGCGGCTGTGTGCCGAGGTGCGCGGCAAGCGCAACCTGAGCTTCGCCAAGATCAGCGCGTGGACGCACGAGGTTCAGGTCGCGACGCTGGAGGTGGTCCTGGCAGTACTGCCCTAACCGGAACGACCCGCTCCTAGTGGCCTGTAACAGGGGATTCGATACCGCTGCGACGCCGATGCATCCCGCCTGGCTGCGTCGCTCATCACCGACACGGTGGCGGTGGGTCTGACCAGTAGCCGCGGGCGCCATGGTCGTATACTCAGCCCGCTCTCTTTCGGACGTTCGACAGCCCCGGTAACCCATTGGAAGATCCAGGCGGCCCCGCTCCCTACGAACCGACGCGGACCGGGCTGAGCGTCGAGGCGCTCAAGCGCGCCTTCGCCGACAACCTCTTCTACGCGCAGGCTCGCTTCCCCAAGATCGCGACGACCAACGACAACTACATGGCGCTCGCGGTCACGGTGCGCGATCGCCTGCTGCAGCGCTGGGTGCAGACCGTCAGGACCTACTACCAGCAGAGCAGTCGCACCGTCTGCTACCTGTCCGCGGAGTTCCTGCTCGGCCCGCACCTCGGCAACAATCTGCTCAACCTCGGGATCTACGAAGAAGCCCGGCAAGCCGTCACGGAGCTGGGCCTCGACTTCGACGAGCTGCTGGAGGCCGAGGAGGAGCCGGGGTTGGGCAACGGCGGGCTGGGGCGACTCGCAGCCTGCTACCTGGACTCACTCGCCACGCTGCAGATCCCGTCGATCGGCTACGGCATCCGCTACGAGTACGGCACAATCGATCAGGAGATCCGCGACGGTTGGCAGGTCGAGATCACCGACAAGTGGCTGCGCTTCGGCAACCCGTGGGAGATCCCGCGACCGGAGATCGCCTTCGACGTCGGCTTCGGTGGGCGCACAGAAGATTACGAGGACGAGCAGGGACATCGCAGGACGCGCTGGGTCCCGCACCAGCTCGTCAGAGGCGTGGCCTTCGACACGCCGATCCTCGGCTACCGGGTGAACACCGCAAACCTGTTGCGCCTGTTCAAGGCGGAGGCGTGCGAGTCATTCGACTTCCGGGCGTTCAACGTGGGCGACTACTACGGCGCGGTGGACGAGAAGGTCGTGTCGGAGAACATCACCAAGGTCCTCTACCCCAACGACGAGCCCCTCGAAGGGAAGACGCTGCGCCTGCAGCAGCAGTACTTCTTTGCAACGTGCGCGCTCAAGGACATGATCCGGATTCACCTGCAGCGCGCTTCGAGCCTCCAGGACTTTCACGAGAAATACGTGGTTCAGCTGAACGACACTCATCCCTCGATCGCCGTGGCCGAGCTGATGCGGCTGCTCGTCGACGAGCATGCGATGGGATGGGACGAAGCGTGGAAGATCACACGAGAGACGTTCGCCTACACGAATCACACGTTGCTGCCCGAGGCCCTGGAGAAGTGGTCGGTCGCGCTGCTCGGCGGCCTGCTGCCCAGGCATCTCGAGATCATCTACGAGATCAATCGCCGCTTCCTGGAAGAAGTGCGGGGCCGCTACCCGGGTGACGATGAGCGAATGGCGAGGCTCTCTCTGATCGACGAGGGCGGCGAACGCTACGTGCGCATGGCCCATCTCGCCAGCGTCGGCAGCCGCGCCATCAACGGCGTCGCGGCGCTCCACACGGAGCTCCTGAAGCGGGACGTGATGCGCGACTTCCACGAGCTGCAACCGGACAAGTTCAGCAACAAGACCAATGGCGTGACACCCCGGCGCTTCATGGCGCTCAGCAACCCCCGGCTGGCCCGCCTGATCACCGAAGCCATCGGAGACGGGTGGGTGAAGGACCTCGAGCAGCTGCGCGGTCTCGAGAAGCTGGCAGACGACGCGGTTTTCCGCGAGCAATGGCGGGCGGTCAAGCGCGAGAACAAGGCCGACCTGGCCGCGAAGCTGCGACGCCGCGCGGGAGTCGATGCCGATCCCACCTCGATGTTCGACATCCTGGTGAAGCGCATTCACGAATACAAGCGCCAGCAACTGCAGGTTCTGCACATCGTCGCCCTCTACGATCGGCTCAAGAACGACCCGGACGCCGAGATCGCGCCGCGCACCTGCATCTTCGGGGGCAAGGCCGCCCCCGGCTACCGGATGGCGAAGCTGATCGTGAAGCTGATCGGCGCCGTCGCTTCGGTCGTCAACGCGGAGCCCGCTATGAAGGGCCGCCTGCGGGTGGCCTATCTACCTGATTTCAACGTCAAGAACGCTCAACCCGTGTACCCTGCCGCCGACCTCTCGGAGCAGATCTCGATGGCCGGCAAGGAGGCGTCGGGCACCGGCAACATGAAGTTCTCGATGAACGGCGCCCTGACGATCGGAACCCTCGATGGCGCCAACGTCGAGATCCGCGAGGACATCGGCCCCGAGAACTTCTTCCTGTTTGGTCTGGATGTCGGGCAGGTTCGCGAGCTCAAGGCGCGAGGCTATCGGCCCCGGGAGCGCTACGAATCCGACTCCGTGCTGCGCCGCGTGCTGGACCTGATCGGCTCAGGCCACTTCTCGCAGGGAGACTCAGAGCTTTTCCGGCCGCTGATCGACTCGCTTCTCGAGAGGGACGAATACCTCGTTCTCGAGGACTTCGCCAGCTACCTCGAACGGCAGGCAGAGGTCGATCTGGCCTACCGCAAACCGGACCGCTGGGCGCGGATGTCGATCCTCACCAGCGCCCGGATGGGGCGCTTCTCCTCGGACCGGGCCATTTCGGAGTACTGCCGGGACATCTGGCGGGTCGAGCCAGTCCCAGTAGAGCTGTAGCAAGCCGCCGCAGGGCGCGGCGAGTTTGCTAGGCTGGCGGAATTAATACCGTTCCTCGCTCGCGCCTCGGCGGGCTCACGTTCGGGGGCTCCGGCGTTCACCGGGTGGGGTTGCGTGAGGGGGACGGAAGCGGAAGCTCGCATGATCGCTGACAAGTCAAAGAAGGTCGCCGGTGACATAGGCAGCCTCGGCCTCACCGACCTCATCCAGCTGATGGGAATGACGGGGCGGACGGCGACGCTGATCCTCGAGCGGGGCGGCGTCCGGGGTCGCATCTTCTTCGACGAGGCGAATGTCCTGCACGCCGAGGCGGCGCTCTCGAAGGGCGCCAGGCGTTCGCAGAGCTGCTGCAATGGACCGACGCGGAGTTCATCCTGGAAGACGGCGTGATCGGCCTGCCGAAGGTCACGGTTTCGGAAAGCGCGTCCAGCCTGATGCTCTCGACGCTCACCCAGATGGACGAGGACAGCAGCGACAGCTTCGTGCCGCCGCCCGACCGCGAGAGCTCCGCCACGTCGAAGAGCGGATCGGTCAAGGTGGTCCGGCGCCCGACCACCGGAATCCCGGTGCCCGAGGGCAAGAAGACCAGCGCCGTTCCGACGGCGGCGATCGCCGTCGGAGCGCTCCTGCTCGGCGTCGCGCTGGCCATGAGCGTGCTGCGCCCGGACTCGGAAGAGAGTGGTGATCGAGCGGCAGCGCCTCCATTGGCAGCCGTGCCCGAGCCGGCCCCGGCCACAATGGAAGTCGAAGATCTCAACCCGGCGGACGTCGTCGCAGCCTCCCCCGAGGAGGATGCCCCGAGCCCGGCGCCTCAGACCACCGAAGTGAGAAGGGAACCGGTGGCGCCGCCTCCGACGGCGGCGCCGGCCTTCGGCTTTCTCCAGGCCACAGCCGATCCCGGCATTCGAATCTCGATCGACGGTCAGGACCTGGAGGGGCCCCCATTTGCGCCGCTGCGCCTTCCCCCCGGCCCCCACGAAGCCGCGCTTGCGGGGGACTTCGTCGGGATCTCGCGGCAGACGTTCGATCTGGCACCGGGTGAAACCCTCGACCGGCGCTTCGCGCCAGCGGAGCTGGGCTTTCTCAAAGTCATCGCGATTCCGTGGGCCGTGGTGTTCGTCGACGGCGCGCCACTGGGTCAGACGCCCATCGCGAAGATCGAAGTGGTGGCCGGTCCACACACGGTCGTCTTGAAGAATCCGCAGTTCGGGGAGCGCACCCAACAGATCGTGATCACGGCCGGCGAAACGAATACCGTTCGCGTCGAGATGAGCGGTTCGTGAGCGTCGCCCTCCCCCTGCTCATCCTGCTTCCAATGCAGAACCTCGCCTCGCCGCTGGACCAGGCGATCGAGCTGTACTGGAACGGTGAGTACGAGCAGACGCTGACGACGCTATCCGACGCCACCCTGACGGAGCTCCCGGCCAGCGCGGCCAACGAGGGACGCAAGTATCGCGCCTTCAGCCTGATCGCCCTGGGACGCAACAAGGATGCGAGAAGCGAATTCAGCGCTCTTTTGACTGCCGATCCCAGCCACCAGCTCGATCAGAGCCTCGTCGCGCCGAAGGTGCTGGAGCAGTTTCGCAACGCTCGCAGCGAGACGGCGAGCGAGCTGTTCAGACGGGGCAAAGCGAGCTACGCGTCCAAGGAGTTCTCGGCGGCCCTGAAGTCACTCGATGCAGCGCTGAGTCTCGACCCCGAATCCGAGCTGGCCAGAGAGTACCGGGAGTTGGTGGTTGCGCGGATGGACCTCGAGAACCTTCGTGCAGCGCAGGCCCCAGCCCCTCCGCCGCCCGAGGAGCCGACAGTCGTTGCGAGAGGCAGCAGGGCGCTGGGAAAGGACGGCTTCAGCGGGGCCGTGCTAGAGGAAGCCCCGCCCCCGCCGATCCATATCAGCGGTGCCGTCCAGGAGCCCGTGCTGATCGAGCGTGTGGCGCCGGAGTACCCGGTCGAAGAGCAGCGCATGCGCAACGAAGGCACCGTCGTGTTCATGCTCACGATCGATCGCACGGGCAAGGTCGAGCACGCCCGCGTGATGCGCTCGGTCAGCAGAGCACTCGATAGCGCGGCGCGGCGGGCCGTCAAACAGTGGCACTATCAACCCGCGCGCCTCAATGGCGAGACTGTGGCCGTCTACAAAGTGGTCACGCTGCACTTCGTGCTCGGGAAATAGCCTCCCCTCGCGGAGGTATGGCGCAGCAAGTTGGAAATGCACTAGTACTCGGATCCGCAATTACGGTTGCATTCGAACGCCGATGCATCCCGCCTGGCTGCGTCGCTCATCGGTCAAATACTCCCGGTATTTTCCCTCTTCGGCTCCTTGCCATCCGGGCGCCTCGGCGTTCTCGGTGCGACACCGTATTTACGGATCAGAGTACTAGCTGCCCGGCCGCGCGGGTTGCTCCGAGGCGTCAGCGCGCTCCGCGATGCGGGCGCTCAGCTTCTCAGCATCCGCGAGAACTGCTGCCGCATCGAGGGTGAGGACACGCCGGTTGCGCACGACAACGCGCCCGTTCACGATCACGTCCCGGACGTCGGCGCCCTTGGCCGCATAGACGAGGTGTGAGACCGGGTCGTAGAGCGGCCGAAGCCGCGGAGCGGCGAGCGACACCAGGACGATGTCCGCCCGCTTGCCCACTTCGAGCGAGCCCAGGTCGGCTTCCATGCCGAGCGCACGCGCGCCGCCCAACGTGGCCATCTCGAGCACGGCGGCGGCCGGCGCGGCCGTCGGGTCCTGCGTTCCATGCTTCGCGAGCAGTGCGGCCATCAGCATCTCCTCGAACATGTCGAGATCGTTGTTGCTCGCGGCTCCGTCGGTGCCGAGGCCGAGTCGCAGTCCCTCGGCGAGCATCTGAGGAATCGGCGCTCGCCCCGCCGAGACCTTCATGTTGCTCTGCGGGCAGTGCGTGACGCCCGCGCCGGCCTCGAGCAGGAGCTTCCGGTCGCTCGCATTCAGGTGCACACCGTGGGCCCCGAGCATGCCGCGACCGAGCACGCCGAGATCGCGCAGATGCTCGGTGGGCGTCTTACCGAACCGCGCCCGTACGATCCGCTGCTCGGGCTCGGCCTCGGACAGGTGAATCAGGAGCGGTGCGCCGTATCGATCGGCCAGCGCTCGCGACGCCTGCAGGCCCTCCGGTTCGAGCAGATAGGCGGAATGGGGGGCTACCGCGGGAGTGATCAGCGGATCGTTCCGCCAGCGCTCCAGAAAACGCTCGGTGTAGCCGAGCGCCTCTTCGACGCTCGCGTTGTCGGGAGCGGGAATGCCGATGATCGTCTCTCCCACCACGGCCCGCATGCCGGCCTGCTTGGCCGCCTGAGCAACCTGTTCCTCGAAGTAGTACATGTCGACGAAGGTGGTCGTGCCGGACAAGAGCATCTCGAGCGCAGCGAGCCGCGTCCCGACGAGCACGAACTCCTCATCGACATGGGCCTTCTCAGCCGGGAATATGTGGTTCTCGAGCCAATCCATCAGATGAAGGTCGTCGGCCAGGCCGCGAAAGAGGACCATCGGAGCGTGGGTATGAGCGTTGATGAGGCCCGGCACGATCAGCGTGCCGCTCGCGTCGAGCGTCGTCTCGGCCTCGAAAGCACCCGAGAGCGTGTCGCGAGGCCCGACCGCCACGATCACGTCATCCCGGACGAGGATGGCGCCATCCGCGATGACCTGGCGGCTCCCGTCCATGGTGACGACCGTTCCACCGACGACGGCGAGATCGACCGCTCGTTCCTGAGCCCGCGCCGCCGCGGCTTGAGCCAGGACGAGCAAATAGACGCCAAGCAGGATCCTCATAGTCGCCGCGCCTCCCATCAACCGCACCACAAAGCTCGACATTCTAGGGGACCCGGTCCCCCGTGCCTCCGAGCCACTAGAATCAGCGTCGATGCGTCTCGCTGCAGCACTGATCGCGGCCAGTCTGGGACCGGCCGTGTGTCCCGCCCGCTCGGCCCAGCCGGGCGAGCGAGCCCGAGTCCGGGACCTGGGGGTGACACCCGGTGTGCTCGAGCCCGGTCATGCGAACGCGATCACCGACGTCGTGGGAGTGCGGGTCGGGCACACGACGATCGTCGACGCCGACAACGTGCGCACCGGGGTGACGGCCATCCTTCCTCACGGCGGCAACATCTTCCGCGACAAGGTGCCGGCAGCCGTCTACGTCGGCAACGGCTTCGGCAAGGCGGCCGGCTTCCTCCAGGTCCAGGAGCTGGGGACGATCGAGGCCCCCATCGTTCTCACCAACACGCTCAGTGTCGGCCGAGCGATCGAGGCGACGGTCGCCTGGACACTGCGACAGGAGGGGCAGGAGAGCGTCCGATCGGTGAACGCCGTGGTTGGCGAGACGAACGACGGCTACCTGAACGACATCCGCGGAATGCACGTGACGAGCGAGCACGTGTGGTCGGCCATCGAGTCCGCTCGTCCGGGACCGGTGGCGGAGGGCAGCGTCGGAGCGGGCACCGGAACGCGCGCCTTCGGCTGGAAGGGCGGCATCGGTACGGCGTCCCGCGTGCTCCCGGACTCGCTGGGCGGCTACGCCGTCGGCGCCCTCGTCCAGACCAACTTCGGAGGCGTCCTCACGATCGACGGCGTGCGTGTCGGAGAAGCACTCGGCCGGTACAGCTTCAGGGAGAGCCTCGAGACGGGCTCATCCGCAGGGCCGAACGAAGACGCCGGCTCCTGCATGATGATCGTCGCAACCGACGCGCCGTTGTCGCCACGCAATCTGGAGCGCGTCGCTCGCCGCGCGGTCCTCGGCATGGCCCGCACCGGCGGCTTCATGAGCAACGGCTCGGGTGACTTCGTCATCGCATTCTCGACGGCCTACCGGCTGCCCCACGACGCGCGCGAGCCGGCGCCGGTCGAGTTACTGACGAATGACGCCATGAGTCCGCTGTTCCTGGCGGCCGTCGAGTCCATCGAGGAGGCCATCTACAACTCGCTCACGATGGCGACGAGCGTGAGCGGACGCGATGGGCACGAGGCAGAGGCCATCCCGATCGACCGGGTGCGAGCCCTCTTCGTCGGGGCGGAAAGAGAATGAGACGCCCTCTTCTGAGCTCGCGGCTCGAGGAATTCGGCACCACTGTCTTCACTGAAATGACACGACTCGCCCAGGAGCACGACGCCATCAACCTGGGACAGGGGTTTCCGGACTTCCCCGGCTTCGGCGTCGCCAAAGACGCGGCCATCGCCGCCCTCCAGGCCGATCACAATCAGTACGCGCGCATGGCTGGGGTGCCCGAGCTGACGAGCGCGGTGGCGGCTCATGGCCGGCGCTTCTACGACCTCGACTACGACGCCGAGACGGAAATCACGGTCATGAGCGGCGCGACCGAGGCCATCTTCGCGTCGCTTCAGGGGCTACTGAACGAAGCCGACGAGGTCGTGCTCTTCGAGCCCTTCTACGACTCCTATCTCGCCAGCGTCGCGATGGCGGGAGGGCGCAGCCGCGTCGTCACGCTCCACGCCCCCGATTTCCGCTATCGCACCGAGGAGCTGGAAGCCGCAATCACGGACCGGACCCGGGTACTGTTGCTCAACACGCCCAACAACCCCACCGGGCGCGTCTTCGACTGTGGCGAGCTCGAGCACATCGCGGCGCTCTGCCGGCGGCACGACCTGGTCGTGCTCAGCGACGAGGTCTACGAGCACATCGTCTTCGACGGTGCGCACGTTTCGATCGCCACCTTGCCCGGGATGAGGGAGCGCACGATCCGCATCTCGTCGACGGGCAAGACGTTCAGCATGACGGGCTGGAAGATCGGTTGGTCTTGCGCTCCTGTGGCGCTCTCGAAAGCCATCCGGACCGCCCACCAGTTCATCACGTTCTGCACGGCCACGCCGCTGCAGCACGCGATGGGCGCTGCGCTCGCGACAGGCGACGTCTTCTTCGAGGAACTCCGACGTGGCTACCTCGAGCGTCGCGATCACCTCTGCAACGGCCTCGCCGATGCCGGGTTCGAGGTCCGAGCGCCACAGGGCACGTACTTCGTTCTCGCCGACATCAGGCCCCTCGGATACGATGACGACGTGGCGTTCTGCCGCATGCTCCCGGAACGAATTCGCGTGGCCGCCGTGCCACCCAGCGCGTTCTACGTCAACAAGCAGGAGGGTCGGCACCTCGTGCGCTTCGCATTCGCCAAGAAGCTCGAGACCCTGGACGAGGCCGTGCGTCGCCTCGCCACACTGCGTCGATGAAGGTCGCGGGGCTCCAGTACGACATCGTCTGGGAGGATCGTGCAGCCAACTTCCGCCGCCTCGTCCCGAAAATCGATGAAGCGGTCGGCGCGGGCGCGCGGCTCATCGTTCTGCCCGAGATGTTCTCGGTCGGGTTCTCGATGGACACCGACCGCATTGCGGAGCCGGAGGATGGGGCCAGTGCCGGCTTCCTCGTCGAGCAGGCGCAGCGCGCGGGCGTCTGGATCTGCGGCTCCGCGCCTGAGCTTTCGCCTGGAGAGCTCAAGCCCGCCAACACGCTCATCCTGGCCGGCCCCCAGGGCGAGGTCTCGCGCTATCGCAAGCTTCACCCCTTCACTTACGCTCGGGAGGATCGACACTACTCGGCCGGCGCGGATCTCGTGACGGTCGATGTCGAGGGCCTACGCTGCACGTTCTTCATCTGCTACGACCTCCGCTTCGCCGACGAGTTCTGGACCACGGCCGAGCGCACCGATGCTTATATCGTCGTCGCCAACTGGCCCGACACCCGGCGCGCGCACTGGAGCACGCTGCTGCGGGCGCGGGCGATAGAGAATCTCGCCTACGTCGTGGGCGTCAACCGCGTCGGCCGCGCCGCTCGGCTCAACTATGCGGGCGACAGCGCGATCCACGACCCCTGGGGCGAGCCGCTCGCCACCGCGTCGCACGACGAGACATTGCTTCTGGCCGAGCTCGATCCCGCCCGCGTACGGGAAGCCCGGGAACGCTTTTCAGCTCTCCAGGACAGGCGCAGCGGCGCCCCCTAGCGCGCCGGCCCGGCACGCTAGAATCCGGGCGTACCGAACGACCCCCGAGCGCGAGTTGGAATTCCCCGACGGGCCAGCCGCCAAGGAGGCAAGAGCTTGAAGAGACGGACCTGGATGCTCCTACTTTCCGTCACGACGAGCCTCTCTGTCGCGTGCGCGACCCCAGTAGCCGACCCTGGGGGGGACGAGCACGTGTCGACTCTGGCGGAGCTGTGTGCGCAGCACCAGACGGACAAGTGCGCGTCTCACCACAACTACTTAGAGCTCTACGACACGTTCTTCGCGCCGCTGCGAAGTCGAGCGGAGCGGGTGCTCGAGATCGGCGTCCTGGGGGGCGAGTCGGTTCGCATGTGGGAAGCCTATTTTTCTCGTGCCGCGATCTTCGGAATCGACATAGATGATGCGTCGCAGCACCAGACAGAGAGGATCCGGACCTTCGTCGCGGACCAGGCGAACCGGGAGCAGCTGACCCGGTTCATCGATGAGCACGGGTCCGGCTTCGACATCGTGGTCGACGACGGGGGTCACTCGATGGAGCAGCAGCAGGTCAGCTTCGGGTTCTTCTTTCCCCACCTCCGATCACGCGGGATCTACATCATCGAAGATATCCACACCTCGTTTCCCAGCCTCTATCGAGGCTACGGTGTCGACGAGGACGGGGGGAACTCGACGTACAGCATGATCACCAACTTCTGTACCGCGCCCGGTTTCTTGGACACCAGTTTGACGATCTCGGGTTCGTTTGGCAGACGATCCCGAAAACGACGCACGAGGATGCCCCAGGATCGACGCGGCGGGGTGAGTCCATACCTGGGGTAGCCCCTCTTTGATGACCTCGAGGTTCACGCGGCCTTCCCCTGGCCGTGCTGGTCGCGGGCCTCGCGCGGGGTGAGGAATCCCAGCTTCTCGACGCGCCACTGCTGGTTGTAGCGCTTGACGAAGGCAGCCACGGCCTGGCGCACCTCCTCGAGGGTGTGGAAGACGCGGCCATGAATGATCTGTTCCTTGAGAGTCCGGATGAAACGCTCGGCCACTCCGTTGGTCTGCGGCTGTTCGACGAAGGCGAAGCTGGGCGTGATGCCCCAGAAACGCAGCTGGTTGAGGAAGTGGTCCGAGAGGTACTGCGTCCCGTGGTCCATGCGCAGCTCGAGGCCACGAGCCACACCCGCCTCGACCGAGCCGAAGAGCTGCGTCAGCCCCATGGCGATGGGCTGGAGGGCCTCGTAGCGCGTCCCCTTCTTGCACACGTGGTAGCCGACGCACTCGCTGTTGAAGTGCTCGACGCCGACGAAGATCCAGCCCCAGCCGTCCTTTGCCGTGAGAACTCTCGCCCCGTCCGTCCCCCACATCAGGTTGGGCGCATCGGTTGTGATCGTCCCCTCGTGGAGCAGCCCCTCGCCCTGGCGTACCCGACGCGGCGACAGCAGGTGGTGCTCACGCATGATCCGCAGCACCCGCTTGCGCGACACGCGCACCTGGCGCAGCACCTTGAGCCGCGCCCAGACCTTGCGATGTCCTTCTCCTACGAACGGCGAGGCCGCCAGGTCCTCTCGGATCAGCCGCAACAGCTCCTCGTCAGACACCTTGGGCTTGGGACCACGTCGGCCAGCGCGGACCATCTCAGGAGCCGCCTCGCCGAGCTGGGAGTAGTAGCTCGAGCGGGCCAGCTTCCACACCCGGCACACCCGCTCCACCCCGTAGGCCCGGCCTGTCGCAGGGGAGATCGCCGCACTCATCGCCGCGACCTCCCGAAGGCCAAAGGGCGGGCCGCCCCGATCTTCTTCCGCAACAGCTCGTTCTCCATGCTGAGCTCGCCCACCCGCTTGACCGCCGCGTCCAGCTCCACCTTCAGCGGGTCGCCATTGCGCTCCCGCAGCGACTCGTCGATCCCGGCCATGGCTTGATCACGCCAGCGCTGCAGCCGGTGCATCTCCACGGACAGCTCACGAGACAGCGCTTCGAGTGACTCCCCGCGCAGCAGCCGCAGTGCGACCTCCCGCTTGCGCGCCACGCTCCAACGCTGCCCGGGACCCAAGGCGCCCACCACCGCGCCGCCGGTGGGCGAAACTCCGGTCGCCCTCCCTCCGTCTCGCCCACTCCCTTCTTCCTCTCAGACCTCTTGCGCCTGACCTGCTTCATCGATCGAGTCTCCTTGAACAAGATGACTTTCCCTAGTTTCGTGTCCAAGAAAACCGGGTCCGCTTTACTTTCAGTTGTCTCCGCTACCGCAAGCCGTCCGGCGTCCGCTGCCGCTCTTACCGCCGCCGGGGTTCGATTCAATAGCTTCGCGACTTCCCCTGCGAGCATGAACTCGTTCATTCCCACCCTCCTCGGGCTGCGACATGCTGCCCTCGCGAACGGTGTAGTCCCGAAATCTGTTGAAAGTTGAGTGGCGGCCTCTCCGGCCCGATGGGATCATCGGGCTGGATCAAAAGAGGAGAAAGCCGCCATGAAGAAAGCTATCAGCAGACGAGCCATCCCCCAAGAGGTTGTTGGTCAATTAGCGTCGCCGCTGGCTGAACTGATGCGTCAGACGCTACTCGAGACTGTGATCGCGAGCGGAACGATCCAGGCGATCGAGATGCTGCGTGCTCAGCAGGAGGTGCTGTGCGGGCCACGCTACAAGCAGAACACGGATCGCAAAGCTCATCGCCACGGAACGACGGTCGGATCGCTGGTTATGGGCGGACGTCGGGCGACGCTGCCGCGCCCTCGGGTTCGGTCGGTCGACGGCCGCGAGCTCGAGCTGCCGGCTACGAGGAAGTGCGGCAGATAGAACCTTTCTACCTGTACAGCCACCTCAATGCGGCCGCAGTGCTCCATAAGCTGGGCAGGCCGCTCGAGACCCTCGAGATCGTGAACTTCCTGCTCTCCATCGAGCCCGAGATGGCGGTTGCTGTGTTCTACAGGTCGCTGGCCCTGATCGAGCTGAATCGCTTCGACGAGGCGTCGAGCCTCATCGAGAAATTCGAGACGCTCGTCGATGCTGGACGAATGCCGGAGGCGTATCTCGTCCCCTTGCGTCTGAACCTCGCTTTGGAGCGCGGTGATGCGCAGGAATCCGAGCGCCAGTTGGCGCAGGGCTCGACATTGTTCGTGATCCGGCGATGACCGGGAGGTCCGTGGTTACGCCGCTGACTTGCGTGCCCTGGCGCGTCACGTCACCCGCACCGGGCGCCAGGCGTCGTCGAGCTAGTCAAGGCGAAGTCTGCCGAGGCGGGTCAGTAGCCGACTACGGCGGCTTTCCTTTGACTTTCCTCAGACCAATCGAAACCAACGGTAGCCAACGGTTTCTCAGCTGGGAGATCGGGCCTGAGCCTGGAAACTACGCAGATCCTATTCGTCCTCACGCTTGAACTCGGCTACCTCATCCGATCTTCGTACGTCTGGAGGCGAGCTGATCTTCCCGGTAGTAGGCCTGATCTTCCGGCGGCGCGCGCCTGGACCCGCTACCCATCGTCGACGCGACCAAAATCCATCGGGGGTGACGACACGAGCCTGCACGGCGGTGAGTTCGAGTGTGAACTGAGAGATGTCTAGAGAGTCACCGAGCGAGTCCGTCTTCGAGCGGCACCCGCGTCTCACGCTTCTGGCGCTGTTGACATTTGCCTTCATTACAATCGACTTGATCACGACGTACGCAACGAGCTTGGTGCGCAGCCAGAAGAGCCCGTTGCATGCCCCGCCAACCGAAACCGATCACAACACGGCCTACCGGCAGGCATCGAGCGTCTATCATCACGACCTGAGGCCGAACTCATCGAATCGTGAAACCTGGGAAAACAGGGTCTACACGGTCCACTCGGATTCCCTCGGCTTCAAGAGCGACAGGGTCAAGTTCACGCCCTTGTCAAGCGAGCGACTTCGGATCGTTTTCATCGGTGACTCGTTCACTGAGGGAATCGGCGTCGAATACGAGAGTACCTTCGTCGGCAGAATCGCGCAGGCACTGGCCGGCAAGGGCATCGAGGTCTTGAACGCCGGCGTATCTACCTACTCGCCGATCATCTATTGGCGGAAGGTGAAGCACCTGATCGAGGACGTCGGCCTCGAACTCGACGAACTGATCGTGTACCTGGACATTTCCGATATCGAGGACGAAGCGAAGTACTACCGATTGACCGAACGGGATACCGTCGAGCGCGCCGAGCAGGCCGAGCCCGAGCGGGCCGAGCCCGAGAGCAGGAGCACGCAACTCAAGGCGTTCATTCGCGAACGGCTCATGTTCACGTTCTTCGTCCTGAACCTGAGCCACGATCTTTTGTTCATCCAGGTCGCCAGCCGTGGCGATCGTAGTCGTTGGACGGTCGAGGGGAGACTCATGGACTCCTACGGGCGGAAGGGCCTGGAAACGGCCGCCTACCACATGAATCTGTTGTAAGAGATGCTTCGGTCGAGGGGGATTCGACTGACACTCGCCGTGTATCCATGGCCGGACCAGATTGCCAGCAACGACCTCGAGTCCATCCAGGTGTCGTACTGGCGGCGCTGGGCGGCGGAGAAGGACGTTCGTTTCCTGAACTACTTTCCCTGCTTCATCAAGGGCGACGGCGGAGATACCGTGCTCGACGCCTACTTCATCCCGGGAGACGTTCACTGGAACGAAGGAGGGCACCAGCTCATCGCCGATGAGTTCCTGAAGTTCTACGAGTCGGGCTCTGGGGGGGGCGGCTCCTGCTGTTGTAAATCCTAGCGCCTCGTCGACTTCTTGCGCGCAGTCATGACAGATGAAGGGTCAGCGGTTGAGCCTCGAGGCCACACTCGCGGGAGCATCTTCTTGTAGATCGCGATAGGGTTCACGGGCCCGCAACACCCGATCTCCGATCTCGAAACAGGAACCCGACCATGACCTCAATTCTTGATTCGCTCCTTCGGCAGCTTCGGTCCGCCTGCCTGGGCGCGTTTCTGGTCAGCCTCGCGGCCGCCGGCGTGGCCCCCTGCCTGGCTCAAGTTCCCATCATCCAGCCGGGGGCGCCGGGTGAGCCGGCGCGGGAGCTCAGTGCCGACGAGGCGATCGAGATTGCCGATACGAGCTACTCGCCGGCCGACGCGCTGTTCATGCAGGACATGATCCCGCACCATCACCAAGCCATGGAGATGGGCGCACTGGTGGCCAACCGCACGAACCGACCCGAGCTGATCGACGTGGCCGGGCGCATCGACGCCTCCCAGGGAGACGAGATCGAGTTCATGCAGAACTGGCTGCGCGAGCGCGGCGAGCGCGGGCCGGACCCTACGGCGCACGAGGCGATGCACACCAGCCACAAGATGGCCGGCATGGCCACGCCGGAGCAGATGGCCGAGCTCGCGGCATCGGAAGGCACGGCGTTCGACCGGCTGTTCCTGAAGCTGATGATCCCCCACCATGAGGGCGCGGTGAAGATGGTCGAGGAGCTGCTCGAACAGCCGGGCTCGGCCTACGATCCGGTGTTGTTCGAGTTCACCACGGAAATCACCAACGGCCAGAACGCCGAGATCGAGCGCATGAACGCGCTCCTGGTCAGGCTCTCCGCCGATCCGCGCGCGGCGTTGGCCGCCGGTTTCGATGACGCCGGCCAGGCCTTGCTGAACTTGGAGCTGGTTACCTCGCTGCCCAAACCGGCGGGGTTCTTCGACCCGCAGAACCCGGCAGGGCTGCTGCCGAAGCGCCTACAGAAGGACGCCGCCAAAGACGAACCGGCCGACGGGGATCCCGAAAAAGAGGACGACGACGAGGACGGGCGCTCGCCGCTGCTGAGCTTCGCCAACACCGACATGGCCTTTGCAGACGACGTGTTGGTGGTCGGCAACTACCACGGCTTCAACGTCTACCGGCTGGCCCCCGATGGGAAGAATGGCGGGCGGCCGGAGCTGCTCAGCTCCGTGGTCTGCCCGGGCGGCCAGGGCGATGTCTCGATCGTCGGCGACCTGCTGATCATGTCGGTGGAGCAGACCCGCGGGCGGCTCGACTGCGGGCTCGAGGGCGTGAGCGAAGACGTCAGCGCCGAGCGGTTCCGGGGGCTTCGCATCATCGATATCAGCGACCTGGCTCGGCCGGTGCAGGTCGGCGCGGTCCAGACGTGCCGCGGCTCGCACACGCACTCGGTAGTCTCCGGGCCCCATATGGACGGCAGGGGCGAGGACGGCAAGATCATCGTCTACAACTCCGGAACCAGCTCCGTCCGCGACGAAGAAGAGCTGCCAGGCTGCATCGACGAGTCCCCCGGCGACGAGCGCACCGCGTTGTTTCGCATCGACGTCATCGAGATCCCGGTCGACAAGCCGGCCGAGGCGCGCATCGTCGATAGCCCGGCGGTGTTCGCCGATCCGGAGCTGGGCGTTCTGGCAGGGCTGTGGAAGGGCGGCGACCACGGCGACGACACGCAGGAGACCAGCCGGACCGATCAATGCCACGACATCACCGTGTTCCCCGAGCGCGCTATCGCCGCCGGCGCGTGCTCGGGCAACGGCATCCTGTTCGACATCTCCGATCCGCTGAACCCGAAGCGCATCGACGCGGTCGTCGACAAGGGCTTTGCCTACTGGCACTCGGCGACGTTCAACAACGACGGCACGAAGGTCATCTTCACCGACGAGTGGGGCGGCGGAAGCCGGCCGCGCTGCCGCGCCTACGACCCGCTCGAATGGGGCGCCGACGCGATCTACGACATCGTCGACGGCAAGCTCGAGTTCCGCGCCCACTACAAGATGCCCGCACCGCAGTTGGAGGAGGAAAACTGCGTGGCGCACAACGGCTCCATCGTGCCCGTACCGGGCCGCGACATCTTCGTCCAGGCCTGGTACCAGGGCGGCCTCTCGGTGGTCGACTTCACCGACTCGGCCACCCCGGTCGAGATCGCGTACTTCGACCGCGGGCCCATCGATACCGAGGCTCTGATCCTCGGCGGGTACTGGTCGACCTACTGGTACGACGGCCGGATCTACGGAACCGAGATCGCGCGCGGGCTGGATGTGCTTGCGCTCGTGCCCAGTGAACACCTGTCAGAGCACGAAGTCGCCGCGGCGGCCGTGGCCGACCAGGGCGGCCTGTTCAACCCGCAGCAGCAGTTCCGTGTCCGCTGGCCGGCCGAGCCGGTCGTGGCCCGGGCGTACCTGGATCAGCTCGCGCGGGGCGAGGAACTCTCAGAGGCGCTCGCGGTCAGCCTGGCCGAAGCGCTCGACCGCTCGGCAGCGCAACTCGAGGACGGCGCGCGCGACGAAGATCTGGCCGTCGGTCTGGAATCGCTGGCGGCGGCGCTCGAAGAAGAGGGCTCAGGCGACATCGCGCGGATGCGGCGGGCCGCGCTGGGCGAGACGGTGAGAGGAATCGCGAAAAGGCTGCGCTGAAGCGCTGCGAGAAGTCGGCGTGTCGGCGGTTCAATTCCGTCTCACGCCGCCATCCCTGCCACGACTTACAGTGGCCCAGGTGTGGTCCGAGAAACGGATGTTCGGGATGAGCGTCGCTCGGTCAACCAGCTGACCAGCTTTCCCCGGTACAATCTCACCACCTCAAGCAGGACAGCTCATGCCGCTCCCCGCCGGAACCCGCCGTGGCATACTCGAGATCGTCGTCCCACTCGGGAAGGGCGGGCTGGGCGAAGTATATCGGTCGGAACGCACCAGGCCCGGCGGCGTTGGCCGAGGTAAGTCACTCCGAAGTGGCTGCCGGATGCCCGATCCTGCATCCTTCGAGGAGATGCGAAGAAAGTCCCGCCCTGCGCCGTGCCGGCGAAGCTCGCCACACGCTCGAGGCCCGAGAGGTGGCACGTCGACGCTTCACTCGACCGTTGGCAGGAGGTTGGTGTGGCGCCTCGCCGTGGCTTGCGCCCCCTTGCTGATGCTCGGTTGTAGCCGCGGCCCCACCGAGCATGCGCAGGCGGGCAATGCGGGGAACACCGACTCCTCGATCGACTATCTGGCCCAGGAGAACCACTACTCCCAGCACGGCGAAGAGCTCATCATCAGACACTTCTTCCGCGATCGTCGGGAAGGCTTCTTTCTGGATGTCGGGTGCGCGTGGCCCGTCCGGGACAGCAATACGTACTACCTCGAGAGCCGGCTCAAGTGGACGGGCATTGGCGTCGACGCACTGCCAGAGTATGCGGAGCGTTGGCTCAAGCGCCAGCGCAAGAGCCGATTCTTCAACTTCATCGTGACCGACTATTCGGGGGGCTGGAGACCTTCCACCGCACCGTGCGGCGGGATCTGCGAGGCATATCGTCGCTCAAGGGAGGCAGGGGACCGATGGGCGACGTCCAGTACGAGGAGATCCAGATTCCCACGATCACCCTCACCGACCTGCTCGACCAGAACGACGTAGAGAGAATAGACCTGCTCACGATGGACATCGAGGACGCGGAACCTCTCGCACTCGCCGGCTTCGATATCGATCGCTTCAAGCCGGAGCTCGCCTGCGTCGAAGCGCATGTCGGCGTGCGTGAGAGTCTGATGGAGTACTTTTCTGCGCACGGCTACAGGCGGCTTGAGCAATACTCCGAACGAGACCCGTTCAACTACTACTTCGCCCGTTCGCCGCCGGGGGGCTGATCCAGCGCTGCCTCGGTGTCGAGCTACGTCACCAGAGATTTCCGGGCGCGAACCAGCTCGCCAGCGAGCCCTCCGAGACCGAACACGATGGCGCTGAGGGCCAGCGGCACGCCGACGCCGTTACGGTTCCGCCGACAACGACGCGGTTGCCGAAGGCAAACACGTCGCCGTTGACGCGTCCCTGAGTCTCGATGGTCCACCCGAATGCGTACAGATCATCGTCGATGATCTCGTCGGGAACGACCATGACGCTGTCACCCGTTCGGGCCGTCGCGGCGGCCGCTGCAGACGCCCAACCGGAGATCGAGAGGCCGACCAGATGGAGTTCACCTCGAGGGCGTTGAATCAATAAGCGTGCTCTCGAGGGCGTCCGGATCGATTGCTCGAGAAACTGCGACCGCCCAGAGGAAATTTCGCGGCGCTTGCAGACGGGACTGCACCAGTGCGCACGCTACAATCCCTGGGCCCGCCTATGAAGTACTGCGATTCCTGTCACTCGACGTTCCCGAGAGACTTCACGACTTGCCCAAAGTGTCAGGGCGAGCTGCGTAGCGCCAACGAACTGCTACCGGGGATGATCCTTCGGGAGAAGTACGAGATTCTGGAGCGCATCGGGTCCGGCGGGATGGCCGCCGTCTATCGCGCCAAGCATCTCGCCTTCGGTGAGGAGCGCGCGATCAAAGTCGTCAGCGCCAAGCTCGCCGACGATGAGAGCTTCCTCAAGCGCTTCAAGCAGGAGGCGGTCGTCACGCGCAAGCTCAAGCACCCGAACGCTGTGCGGGTCGACGACCTGGACACGACGGAGGACGGGCGGCCGTTCATCGTCATGGAATGCGTCGAGGGAAGCGCGCTGCGCGATGTCCTCAAGAAGACGGGCCCGATGCCGGCGCGCCGTGCCTTGCGCATCGCCGAGCAGATCGCGCGAGCCCTGTCCGCGGCCCACGAGCTGGGCATCACGCACCGCGACATCAAGCCGGACAACGTCCTGCTCGTGAAGACCGACGATGGCAGCGACGTCGTCAAGGTTCTCGATTTCGGAATCGCCAAGGTCAAGGAGGGGACGCTCGCAGGGGGCCAGGGATACACCGCCACCGGGACGGGCGTGCTGATCGGTACGCCTCAGTACATGTCGCCCGAGCAGGCGCAGGGTAGGCGGGGCGACGATCTCGACGGCCGCTCGGACATCTACTCCCTCGGGGTCGTGCTGTACGAGCTACTGACCGGCGAGGCGCCGTTCGTCTCGGAGACGCCCATGGAGATGCTCTTCGATCACATCCAGACCGTACCCCCAGCACCCCATCGCTCCCGGCCCGAGCTGCGCATTCCTTCGCAAGTGTCGGACGTCCTCATGAAGGCGCTCCATAAGGATCCGTGGGGGTCTCCATTTAACCGGAGGAGTCCAGGTTGGCAGTTCTCCACGGGCGGTTCGCTGGAGAGCGCTCCAGGCTCGGCGGGTGCCCGCGCGCCTGCGGCTGCGAGGGCGGCACTGCCCGGGGCCGCTGGGTGGCGATGAGGTCCTGGTAGCGCACCGGGTCGTGGGCGACGGCGAGCTCGAGCACTCGGTAGAACACCATCCCGCGGCTGCGGGAGGTGCGGCGGTTGAAGCGGAACGCGAACTCATTCAGGTAGCTGGCCAGGTGCGCGTCGTTCACCGAGCCCTGGTGGGTACCCAGCAACCACCGCTTGGCTAGCGAGGCGACCCGGTGCACTGCGGGCAGTAGCTCGCCGGGATCCTCCCCGCGGGTTCGGGCGGCCCGCTGGCTGCGCCGGTCGTGGACGTAGCCGAGCTTCTCCAGCCCGCGGTAGCCCTGCCAGCCGTCGGTGACGATCCTCGCGCCCGGCTCGACGTGAGCCGTTACAAAGGCGTGCAACGAGGCGGCCGACGCATCGGTCAGCGGCAGCATCCGGCACCGTCCGAATCCTCTCGGCTCCCGGACCTCCACCGCGATCCCGGTCAAAACCTTCTTGCCTTTGGCCCGGCCGCCGCGCAGCCCCGCCTCCTCACCGCCGATGTAGGTCTCATCTACCTGTACCATCCCGGCCAGCCGGTCCCGGCCCGGGCGCACCAGCACCGACCTCAGCCGATGGAGCATCGCCCACGCGGTCTGGTAGGAGCCGATCTCCAGCGTCCGCTTCAGGCTCAGCGCCGAGATCCCGTCCTTGCCGGTGGCGAACAGCCAGCAGGCGGTGAACCAAACCGTTAGCGGCGTGCGCGTCCGGTCAAAGATCGTGCCCGCTGTCACCGACGTACGGCCGCCGCACCCTGAGCACATGAAGCGACCGTCGCCCAGCCGCCAGCCCCCATCATGGCCGCAGTCCAAGCAGGCGAAGCTGGCGGGCCACCGCAGCCACTCCAGGCAGTCCGCATCGGTCCGGAACCAGGCCTGGAACTCGCCCACGGACCGCGGATAGTGCGTGCCAGCACGAGGCTGATCCACCGGCTCAGTTTACACCGGTTAAATGGATACCCCCGAGGATCCGAATCGACGGTTCGCATCGGCCGACGAATTCGCCAAAGTCCTGGCTCTGCTCGCCGAGATGCCGGAGACCCTCGCCCCACAAGGGCTGGCCGGGGAGGGTTCTCCCGCGGGCGAGAAAGCCGATATCGGAGCGGACGAGGCCGCGCCATCGGCGGAGAAGCCAGATGCCCCACCGGGTCCGGCCAGAGCGACGCCTCGCCGACCGTCGAGTACGGGCCCGCCCGGCGTACGCCTGCAACCGCCCGGCGTACGCTCGCGACCCCCCGGCGTCCGCTCGCAACCTCCCGGCGTGCGCTCGCGGCCCCCCGGCGTACGGTCGCAACCCCCAGGTGTACGCTCGCACCCGCCGAGTGCGCCCCGAACGCCGGCGCCAGGTGCCGGGCAGCTTCCACGGTCCTTCTACGTGGGTGGAGGGATTCTGGCGATCGCGCTCATGCTGGGCGCTTTCTTCCTCGGTCGTGAGCGCGGCCCAGATGACCAGCAGATCCGTGCGGGAGTCGAGGCGGCTCTCGCCGAGTCCGCGTCCGTGAATGGCAACGTCTTCCGGGTGAGCGTCGAGGCCGGGGTGGTCACCCTGACCGGCGAGATAAGAGCCCGTGAGGACGGGGACGGCGCCGTGGCGCTGGCCTCATCGCTGCCCGGAGTCGTCAGCGTGACCCATTTCTTCGAGGTCGGCATCGGCGATCCGCGGGCGATGGGACTCGTCGCAGAGGGGCAGGCCCAGATTCGAGACCGGGAATTCGACCTGGCCATCTCCAAGTTCGAGGAGGCGATGCGCCTGGCTCCCGACGATCCCGCCGCGACTATGGCTCGTCGCCTCGCCGACTATGCGCGTGCCATGAAAGCGGCTGAGTAGCGCCAGAGCAGCGCCCTCATGCGGGTCTCGCGCCTCGAGCCTCACCTGTGGAAGGCGTATACGTGGGCTTCGGTTCTGATGTAGACCGCGTTCCCGCCGAGAGCCGGGGTCGCGAAGACCGGCTCGTCGAACTGTTGCTCGGACATCACGTCGAACTCGTCACCATCCCTTAGAACAGCGACTATCCCACTATTGGAGGCGATGATGATCTTCTCGTCCCCGGCCACGGGGGAGGCGTAGTACTGACCTCGCGCCGGGAGCCGCTCACGATGGACGAGACGTCCGTCCCCGGCATCCAAGCAGGTCAGAAGACCCCCGTCTTTGACGAGATAGATCTTCCCGCGGTACAGCAGCGGCGACGGCACTTCGGGCAGGGAGCGCTTGTAGTGCCAGATCAGCCGCTTCGGCGACAGCTCCCCCCGCCCGCCGGGCTTCAGAGCGACGAGAGCGTTGTCGAAGCGCGCGCGGAACTGCCGTGCAGCACGCCATTCGGCCCGATCGAGGACATCGTTCCCGTTCGTGTCGTAGTACTGGAAGAGCACCCTGAGCGATATGTCTCCGGAGCTCTCCGCGCTGCGCTCGAGAAAGATGAAGCTTTCGGGAACCTCGGCCGCGCTGAGGCTGGTGTCCCCATCTTTGTCGAACCGCTCCAGCAAGTTGTCGAACGTGCCTTGATACCCCTCGTTCAATGCCGCTGAACTCTGCGAAACAAGGTACAGCAATCCGTCGCCAATCACGGGCGTCGCAATGGCATCCAGCGTGGCGATCGTCATCCACCAGATCTCATCTCCGCTACGGACGTCATAGGCAGCGATCGCGGCGTCGCCAAAGACGATGACCTCGGCGGCACCATCCGCGCCGGGGGCGATGATGGGCGTCGAGTGGGCTGAGCCGGAGCGGGGCGTCTGCTTGCGCCAGACGGTCGCCCCCGTTTCGGGATTCACGGCGAGCAAGTACGGCTCTTTGCCTTGGCCGTTCAAGAAGAGGAGACCTGCGCCCACGACGGGAGATGTGGCCGTCCCGTAAGGCGTCTCTGGCACGGAGAGCGGTTTCCGCCAGATCTCGTTTCCGTCGAGGTCGTAGCGTACGAGGCCGAAGGACCCGAAGTATGCGAAGACCGCCTCGCCGTCGACGACGGGTGTCGCGGCCGCCGGGCTGGCCACTTCATGGTGGGCCTCGATCTGTTCCACTGGCACTGATCGACGCCAGAGGAGTTGTCCGTCGGTGCGGTTGAGGCATAGCACGTCGAGTCCCCCGGATCGCTCGTCGAAGCCAGTGAGGAAAAGGCGGTCCTTGGAGAGCACTACGGACGAATGCCCGGGCGGGACGCGGGCTTTCCACAGCGCCTCGGAAGGGGCCAGGCGATCCGGAAGCTCGGCGGACGCATGGACACCGGAAGCGTTGGGTCCTCTGAACTGAGCCCATCTGCCGCCGTCCTGAGCCACGACCGGACTCGTCATCAACAAATGGACTGCAACAACCGCTGGGCCGCCCTTCATCGCCACGTTCCGCCTCTTGCCACTAGTTGTGGCCGTTGCAGTGTCAAAGAACGCAAGCACTGGTCCGCCAGGCCCGAGTGCCACGCCGCGGCCATCTGCCATCACCGGAGCGCACGCCGCCATTGAACGCCTTTCTCCTCTTGTACTTGCGCTCGCGGACCGAACCCCAGGGGAGGCCCTGCACGGGTACAGTATGGGGCGATCCATGGAATTGGAAGAGAGCGCGTCCATGGAATTGAACCTGGGCGGCTGCGACGCAGCATAGACCCAGTGCAGCAAGCGCCGCCGTGGCGTTCGCGATAGCTTAGGGCGCGATGCGAGTGCTCTGGATCGTCGAACGCTTCCCACCGCAGAAGGGAGGCGTTGCCGCCGCTGCGGGTCGACAGGTGGCGGGGCTCGGCCCTCGTCTCGAAGGCATCGACGTCCTCCAGCTGACTCGCGACCTCGCGCCCGGAGAGGTCGTCGCAGGTTCTGAAGGCAGCGTTCGCGTGCACCGCATCGGTCAGTCGCGGCGCGACGACGAAAGCCTTCGCTTGCTGTTCCAGGTCGGCGCCACGATCGCGGCGCGGAATGATCCCGATCTGGTCCACGGCTTCTACGCGGGGCGCGCCGGCTACGCGGCCGTGACCCTCGCCCGTCGACTCGGGCGCCCGTCGCTCGTGAGCCTGCGCGGCAACGACGTCGAGCTGGGAATGTTCCACGGCAGCCGGCTCAGTCTGCTGCAGGCGACCCTGAGCGGGGCTGATGCGCTGCTCGGCGTCTCGCGGGAGATCCTCGACGCGGCCCGGCTCATCGTCGGCGACCGGCCCGGGATGCGCTTCGTTCCGAACGGCGTGGACGGCGACCTCTTCGTACCGGCGGCCACGCCTATGGTCACTGATCCACCGGTCCGCCTCGTGTATCAGGGCACCCTGGCGCCGTGGCAGGGTCTCGACACGCTGATCGAGGCGCTGACGCGTTTCCGCAGCGCCCCGGTCGAGCTTCACGTGATCGGCCCCGCCAAGAGTCACTGGCGACGCCGCCTGCGGCTCTTTGCACGCCGCTGCCGGGTCCATCATCAAGTACAGCTCTTGCCCGCGACGGGCCAGGCCGACCTCGCTCCGATCCTGCACACGGCCCACGTGTGCGTGGCTCCGCTTGCCGCGGACGCGCGCAACGCCGTGCAGGGCTGTTGCCCGATCAAGCTGCTCGAGTACATGGCCGCCGCGCGCCCGATCCTCGCAACGGCGATCTCGCCTGTCGAGGAGATCCTCGAGCACGAGCTCACCGCGTGGCTCGCGCGCCCCGGCAGCCCGCTCGCCCTGGCGGACGGGATCACATGGATGCTGGACCACCCCGCGGAGCGCGAAGAGCTGGGGCGTCGCGCACGCGAAGCGGCGCTCGCGAGCTGGGGCCCGGACGCCTTTCGCGCCAAGCTCGCGGCTGCGGTCGCGGGTCTCGAGGAGTAGGATCGGCGCACTCCCTATGCGAGTCGGCGTTCATCGAGCAACGGAACAGATCGAGCCGCTGCTGGCGCGCCTGACGACTGCTCAGGAGCGGGACAGCGCCGCGGAGCAGCGAGCCGTCACTGCTGGCAAGTGGGCCAAGCGACTCCTGATCGGCTGCATTCCGGTCACGATTGCGGCTGTCTTTTGGGGCCTTTCCGGCTTCTACTACGTCTTGTGGCTCGTGCCGCCCTTGGCCCTTGCGGGGCTCGTGGCCAGGATCATCCAAGCACACGCACAGGGGGTCGACCTCGAGGACCGAAAGATCGAAGCTCCTCTCCGGGTCCTGGGCATCCTCCGAGCCGACATCCCTTCGGCCGCGCGAGTCAATCTCGAGCTCGACTTCCGCGATCCTGTCAAAGCAGGTCGCAAGCATCGGACCGAGAAGGACCGCTTCTGGATTTTCTGGTCGACACGCAGCATCACCTACGTTCACCCGTGGCTGACGCTTCGCGGTGTCCTCGCCGACGGCACCCGCTTCCAGCTGGGACTCACGGACACAGCGATCGTCAAAGACAAGCGCAAGCGAAAGTACACGAAGAGGAGAACGCGAACGCGGGGCACCGTCTCGATCGCGCTGCGCTTCAAGCCCTCCCGCAAGGTGGGCGTCGGCCGGATCGCCGAGCGCATCAAGACTCAGCCGCAGCGTCGCGGCCTGGCGCTGCGCAGCGTCTCCGCAGGGGGCAACCGGCTCACCTGCAGCCTGACCACTCGCCATCATCTCGTCACCCGGGGTCGCTATGGTCACGAGGACATCGGGGGCACGGAGAACAAGGTCACGGGCAAGATGCTCCTCGAGGGTCTGCTCTGGGTGTTCGACGCTGTTGGCGGAAGCCGGGCCGCGTGAACGGCGGCCGGATTCAGAATAGGATCCACGCACAGCCAGGAAGGTCGACAACTACGAGATTACGTCGAAAGTTCTGCCGCTGCTGCGGCGGTTCGAGGCCGCCCAGGTCAGCGATAAGGACGCCGAAGCTCGCGTCAAGCGCTTTACCGGCCTCGGCTGCACGTCGCTCGTGGGTATGGTGGCCGGCATCCTGGCGGCGGCCAACCTCGCTTCCGGCCTGCTCTGGCTCATCCCTGCGGCGCTTCTGGCCGTGGCGATTTTCTTCTTCGTGAAGATGAGCCAGGCGTCCGACTTCGATCTCGACGACCGCAAGCTCGAGACCGTGGTCAAGCTGCTGCGGATGCTCAATGCGGACACGCCCCAGGAGAGCGAGGTCACTGTCGACATCGATTTCAGGTCGTACAAGAAAGGAGGCGAGAAGCTCAAGGACGAGAAGCCCGCTCCCTGGCAGCAACAGCTCGCCTACGAGCATTCCTGGTTGGGCCTGCGCGGCGTGCTGATGGACGGAAATCGCTACGACCTGCGTGTCACCGATCTGGCGGCTGTCAAAAAGAAGACCAAACGCAAGTACACGAAGGTGAAAGAACGGATCCGCAGTCGGCTGGACATCGCGCTGCGGCTCAAGAGCGCGGATCCGGCGCAGGTCGCGGCTCACCTCGAGCAATCCGCGCGCCCCGCCTCACTGGTGCTGCGGAGTGCTCGTCACCGGGGCCGGCGACTGACCTGCTCATTGATGACGCCGGAGTACACGTGGTTCAAGGGGCGCGGGGACGCCGTCCGGGACGCCGTCCGGGAAACCGGCCCAGAGCACAGGGTCAGCGGAGATCACATCCTCAAGGCGCTGCTCTGGATCTACGACGGAGTCGGCCGCGTGCGCGGCAAGGCAGCCTGATGTACGCGCTCGAAGAGCTGATCGCCGAGCCTGGCTTCACTCCGGCCATGCGTACGAGCCTCCTCGAACCGGGCCCGCCGCCGGTGCTTCGCGAGGCGAAGATCAAGATCACGTCCCGCTGCAACCTGCGCTGCCAGATGTGCCACTACTGGGAGACGAAGACCGAAGACACGTTGACGACGCCGCGCTGGAAACAGGTCCTCGATGAGCTGGCGGCGATGGGCTGCCGCAAGGTCCACTTCTCCGGCGGCAAGGTGTTCCTCCGTCGCGATTTCCTCGCGCCGGTCGACCACACGATCGCCGTCGGCATGCGCGCCAACATGACGACGAACGCCACGCTGATCGATCGCGAGCGGGCGCGACGCATGGCACGCGCGGGCATCAACAGCGTATCGATCTCGCTGGATGGCCCGAATCCCAACGTCCACGATCGGATTCGCGGGATGGCGGGCGCATTCAAGCGATCGGTGAAGACGATCGGCTGGCTGCGCCGCTACTCCGAAGGGGAGAAGCGCCCTCTCAAAGTGCGCATCAACTTCGTCGTCATGAACGACAACTTCCGCACGCTACCGGAGATGGTTCGGTTGGCGGCGGAGCTCGGTGCCGTCGAGCTCAATCCCATGCCCGTCGACGAGAAGGGACCCCGCAAGAAGCGCCTTTCGCGCGGCCAGATCGAGGCGTACAACCGTGAGATCGCGCCTCTCGTCCTCGACCTGCGGCGTGAGCACGGCTTCTCGACGGCGCCGGGCAAGGTCTACCCGTTCGGGGTGACACCGGGCGACGTCAAGCTCAGTCGGGAGGGACTCTACGCGCGCGGCTTCTACGAGCGTCACCCGTGCCTCGCTCCCTGGCTTCACGCCTTCTTCGCCTGGAACGGCGACGTCTTCCTCTGCTGCATGACGAACGGGCGGATGGAGCCGCTCGGCAACGCGCGCTCGCAATCGATGAAGGCCATCTTCCACGGCAAGCCCTACCGTCGAATCCGCCGGCGCTTCATGAGCGGGCAGCACCTGCCGACGTGCCACCGGTGCGATCTGTTCCTCGAAGAGAACGCGCGCCTGCACAAAGAGCTCGGCCCGGCGGCGGAGTTCAGGCGGAAACCGAGCTCAGGCGCCGCCTGACCGCGGCGTTCGGACCGAGCGCGTCGACAACGGAGCCGGCGATCTGCTGAGCGCCGGCGGCGGACACTGGAGCCAAAACCGAACCGTCCGCCAGGGCCCTGGCGACCGCGCGTTCGAGCTCCGTCGGCGTGGTGGGAGGCGCCTGGTCCCGCACTCGCCACTTCTGGTCGTCGTAGCGCCTGGAGCGCGCCACGAAGACTCCCGACAGACCGAGCGCACGCGTCTCGTGGTAGGCAGCATAGCCGCCGCCGGCTTCGTGTAGAAACGTGGGTCGACACGGCGAGCGATGAGCCACAGCCTCGCGCTCCAGTCACCGAGAGCGTCGGGCAGCTCACCGAGCACGCCTCGCGGAAAGACGTCGACAAGCATCAGTTCCGGCGACGCGGCACGCAGCCGCTCGGCGATGAAACGGGCCAGGGCCAGCGAATCGAGGCCGGGGGGCACGCAGAGCGATGCGATCTTCTCGGCAGCGGCCCATGCGGCCAGGCGTTCCGGGATCACGACCTGTGGTGTCAGCGACGGATCGATAGCGCGCAGGCGACGCGCTACGGCGAGAGCGCGGATGGCGTGGCCGTGGCCGCCACCGAGGGCGTAGTAGACGACCCTCGTCTCAGCTCCCTTCGAAGTCTCCCTCGAAATCCGCGGCCCCGGCCTCGACGGCGGACGCGTCGAAGACGGCCTGGTCCTTGCCGTCGTAGTAGTGGTAGTCGTGGTAGTACGTGTCGGCGTAGAAGTACGGGTCGTCGTTCTCGCCCGCCGGCCTCCCGCGGGTGCGCCCCGCGGCCTGCCTCTGACAGGTCGTGCAGAGACCCTTGCCGATGTGGAGCGAGCACACGTCCTTCTGGCACTTCGAGCACTTCGCCCCGGCCACGCGGTCGCAGCCGTGTGCAAAGAGGAAGCCGCTACGCTCCTGGCAGCTCATCGCACTGATAGACCACGAGAAAGAAGACGACGAGCGCGGCCCGCTGCGTCACCGGCAGGCCGTCCAGGGCCAGCCACATCGCGGCGCGCGCGTTTTCGGTCCCCTTCAGCTCCCCGAGGCTCTGCCCCTCCTCGGTCTTGAAGTTCACCTTGCCCTCGCGGCGCTTCACCTTGGCCAGCGTCGCGCCGGACGCATCCCGCACCTCGTATCCGTCGTCCTTCACCTTGGCCTTGTAGACCGTCGCGTCGCTAGCGTCCTTGACGCGGTAGGAGCCGTCGTCGTCCAACTTGATGCGGTAGAGCCGGTTGCCGCTGGCATCCTCCAGCTCGACGCCGCCATCGTCCTTCATCTTGACCTTGGCGACCTCGACGCCCTCGGGGTCCTCGAGCTTCACCCGATCCACCGAGACGGTGACGCTGCCGATCTTGGCGTCGGCGGCGTCGCCGATCGTGAAGCCGCCCTCGCGCGGCTTCAGCTCGAGCAGCTGTTTCTCCGAAGCGTCCTTCCAGCGGATCTTGTCGGTTGGCGCCCTGGCGCTCGCGGCGGGCCTGGCCGCCGGCGCGGCAGCGGGAGCCTGGGCCACGGGAGCCGGTGCGCCGCAGGCGGTAGCCGCGAAGCCGAAAAGCAGCACCGAACGAAGCCACCGGGTAGAGGGGAGCAGCGTGGGTTCGCGATTCATTTCGATCCCTCCTTGTTCTGCCAGGCCGTTTCGGAGAATACGCAGCGCGTCGGCCGGGGTCAACGGCCGACGGCCGGCGAGGTGGCCCGGGGGTCAGCGCTCATCGTCCAGCGCCGCTTCGCAGCCGCGGCGGCGGGACACAGTCGATCCGCACTTGGTCGCCGGTGCGGGGATGGGGAAACTCGACGCAGCTGGCGTGTAGCCAGTAGCCGGGCTCGCCCGGCAGCGCGGGGTCTTGCGGGAGCACTCCGCCGCCCGGCGCGTAGAGCGCGTCGCCGACGATCGGGTGACCCGCGGCGGCGAGGTGGATACGAATCTGATGGGGCCTGCCCGTATCGAGCTCGGCCTGGACCAGGGTCTCGTGTTCCCTCCGTTCGACGACCCGGACGCGCGTGCGACTCGGCCGTCCCTCAGGCGTGGCAGCGTGCACGCTGCCCAGTCGCGGATGAGGGACGCGACCGATCGGTTGATCGACGGCGAACGCATCGAGTGAGGGCCGACCCTGGATCACGGCGAGGTAGCGTTTGAGAACCGCTCGCCCGGCCCAGGCCGTCTGGAGGGGGGATCGACTCTCCCGGTTCAAGGCGAACACGACCACGCCGGTGGTCCCCCGGCCAATCCGATGGGCGGGAGACGCCTCCGGGTGCCGAGAGCGCACGAGCGAGAGCAGCGTGTTCTCCAGGAAGCCGGCGCCGGGAAGCGTGGGCAGCCCGCGTGGCTTGGCGACGCCGAGCACGTCCCCGTCGCGGTACAGGACGCCGTACGATCGCGGAGCATCCGGCTCCCTCCAGGGAGGCCGATGCCAGGCCAGCGATTCTCCTCCGCGCAGCACTTGATCCGGCGCGGCCCGCTCGCCATCGAGCGTCACTTGTGCCCGCTCGACGCGCTGCTCCCAATCAGCCCGGGTCGAGTGATCATAGCGACGGCTCAGGTAGTCGAGCAGCGTCGACTCGCCGTCCTGGCGGGGCACGCGGCCGCGATACTCGAAACCTCGATTCAGGCGTTGTGACAGGATGCCTCCGGGTTCTTAGCGCGAGGCGGGCGCGACTCCTGGTCAGCCTCGGATCCTGAAAGATTCAGCTTAGGGCTCTGGCGCCCCAGGCGATAGGACCGGTCTCTCGATGCGCTATCCATCCCCTCACGCGAGTGGTTAACCAAGACAGAAAGGAGTGTCGATTCGGATAGTCTTCCAGATGCTTCTGGAGGGTGGCGTGTCTTCGTCATCCAATCAGACGCGAAAACGAGCAGCGGCCGTGGCACAATTTCCCGATGTCGAGACACGCCCTGACGGTCCACTTCGTCGCCGCTCTCCTGGTTGTTGCCGCCCCGGTCGGCACGGCCGAGGCTCAGAGCGATGCCGCCAAGACGTTCGCCGCAACTGCAAGCTCTGTCACGGGGTCGCCGGGAAACCGAGCAAACCGTTTGCTGACAAGGGCGTCAGGGATCTGTCCGATCCAGAGTGGCAGGATTCGAAGACCGATGAGCAGATCCGTGGCGTGATCTTCGATGGCGTCGAGGACACGCTGATGCAGCCCTTTGGAAAGAAGCTCAAGCCCGGGGAGCTGGACGCGCTCGTCTCTTCATTCGAGGGCTGCGCCGGAAGTAGCGCAGTTCGTCGCCGATCACGACGAGCAGCGGGGTCAGAGGCTCGATGCTCGCGGTGACGTACCGGAGCAGCATCGCCGCGTCCGCTCGGTTGGGGTGCGCTCCGCGTTGATCCGTCGAAACACGACTAGTACGCTGATCCATAGATACGGTGTCGCACCGAGATCGTCGAGGCGCCCGGAGCTCCCTGGACGCCGGGCGAAAGCTCGGGAGGTAGAGGGGTATGAGACTCGAGGCGGCGGCCGCATCGATCCCCCTGGCGCTCGCGCTGTCGGTCGTTCATCCCGCTGGCGCGGAGGCGCAGATGGGCCGTGCCGATCCGACGCCGGAGCAACCGCGGCGCGTGATCATCGACGTCGATCCGGGAATCGACGACGCGATGGCGATGCTTCTGGCGATGAACTCGCCGGAGCTGACGATCGAAGCTTTCACGGTCGTCTCGGGCAACGTGTTCGTCGAGCAGGGGGTCGAGAACGCGTTGAAGCTCGTCGAGTTGGCGAACCGAAGGGACATCCGCGTTGCCAAGGGGGCCCGTTACCCGCTGCGCAGGAAGCTCATCACGGCCGAAGCGGTCCACGGCCCCGACGGCCTCGGTGGCAAAGCGCTGCCAGCGCCGTCGATCGAGGCCGACCCCGCTCGGCCGTCGAGCTAATCGTCGAGCTCGTCACCGCGAACCCCGGCCAGATCACGCTGGTCCCCGTCGGTCCGCTGACTAACATCGCCCAGGCCCTCGAACGGGAGCCGCGGCTCGTCGAGCTCGTTCCGGAGATCATCCTCATGGGCGGCTCGATCGTCGGAGGCAACGCCTCAGCCGCCGCCGAGGCCAACATCTACAACGATCCCGAAGCGGCGGCAGTCGTTTTCGAAGCCGGAATCCCCATCACGATGGTGGGGCTCGGCGCCACTTCCCAGACCCGTATCGAGCGCAAGCACCTGCCGAGACTGGCGAAGAGCTCGTCACCCGCGGCACGGTACGTCGCCGAGCTCGCCGACTTCTACATCGCGTTTGCCGAGCGCTTGGGATTCTTCGAGGGCTCCGACCTTCACGACCCGTTGGCCGTTGGACTCGCCATCGACCGCAGTCTCGGCACGCTGTTGCAGCCGATGAGGATCCACGTCGAAACCGGGGGCGAGCACGCCTACGGCGAGACGGTGGCCAACCGCTACCTCCTGACGGAAGCCATCGAGGACCGGGGTGACCACTTCGAGATCACCGGCTTCCCGAAGGTCGAGCCGAACGCCGACGTCCTGGTGAAGGTGGACGGCGAGCGGTTCCTGGAGCTCTTTCTGAAGCGGCTGGAGGGCGCGGAACCCGATTAGTACGGGCCCCCGTTCGAGCCTGCGGCCATGGCCGCGGCGACCGCCTCGCGTGCGTTCGCGATGCCGGCGCCACAGATCTCCGTCGTGCAGGTCTGGGTCGGGAACGGCGTGGACGTGCGTTTCAGGATCTCCCGGACCTGATCGGCCGACAGATTGGGATTGACCGAGAGCATCAGCGAGATTACGCCGGCCACCACCGGTGCGGCCTGGCTGGTTCCCTCCTGCCAACCGTAGCTGCGGCCCTCGGGGCCCTGCCGGCCCGAGTCGATCGTGGAAAGGATCTGACTCGTCTCGCCGCCGCGATCTGAATCTCCCCCCGGAGCCGTGATGTCGACCATCGCGTGGCGGTCGCTGTACGTCGACAAGTCTCCAGAAGGACCCGAAGCAGCCACGTTGGTGATGTTGTTGCAGTTGCCCGGAGCCGAAGGCGTCGTGGAGCTCGAGTTTCCGGCAGCCGTGACGGGAAGCGCTCCGCGCGCCCAGACCCGATCCAGCGTCACCTGCCAGGACGCGGGGCACTCGCCATCTCCACCGAAGCTCATGTTGATCACGCGAGCCGGCGTCGGGTTGTCGGGCACGCCCGGCACGGCGAAGCCCGCGGCCCAGGCCACGGCGTCGATGTTGTCCGAGTCGACGCTGCCGCACTTGCCGAGGACCCGGACCGGGAGGATGCGGGACTGCCAGTTGACGCCCGCCACACCGACCTCGTTGTTGCCCGTGGCGGCTGCGATGCCTCCGACGTGCGTGCCGTGCCAGCTGCTGGCTTCGCCCTCCTCGCCCTCCTCGCACTCCCCGTCGGCCGTCCAGTCGCCGGGATCGAACGGGTCCGGATCGCGGCCGTCGCCGTCGTTGCCGGTCGTGGGGTCGGTGATGAAGTCGTACCCGGCGACCAGTCGCCCTTCGAACTCCGGGTGGTCGGTGAGCATGCCGCTGTCCAGGATCGCGATGACGAGATCGGGCGCACCGGTCGTCAAGTCCCAGGCCGCTTCGATGTTCGCCCCGTACTCGGTAGGCAGAACCGACCGGTGATGCCACTGCTCCGTGAAGCGGGGGTCGTTCGGCATCAGTCGGATGCGTCGAACCCGATCCGGCTCGGCGTAGAGGACCTCTGGAAGCGCGGCGAGCGACGCGGCCGCGCCTCGAATCCCAGCCGACGACATGCCTTGGGCGAGTCTCAGGAGGTGGAGGCGGCCGGTCATCGCTCGCCCGTACCCGGCTTGAATCCCGGTCCTGCGGGCCAGTGAGCTGACCCGTTCGTGGCGGACCGACTCGCGAAGCCCCGTGAGCTCCGCCTGTGGCGCGAACTTCACGATGAGCTGGTTGGTCAGCACTTCGCCCGCGCCCGCCGGCGCCGTGAGGACCGTGCCGGCGGCGACCAGCATCGGGATGATTCTCGACGAACGCCGCATCAAGTCCTCCTCATTCTCACGGAGCGCACGATCTTAATGCGATTTCGGCTGCTCCGCCCGTGGCGCGGAGCACTTCCACCACGGACTGCTAGCATGCGTTCCCATGGCTCCCGCCGCCAGCGAATCCGGCAGGCACATCGACCTCTGGTCCGGCGTCGGAATCGTCGTCTCCTCGATGGTGGGCGCCGGCGTCTTCCTGAGCGCCGGCTTCATGGCACAGGACCTGGGTCCCGGCGCCATCTTGTGGGCCTGGGTCATCGGGGCTCTCATCGCTCTCGCGGGCGTGCGTGCCTACTCGCAGGTGGCGCGATGGATTCCTCGCTCCGGCGGCGAATACCGGTACCTCTCCGAGCTGGCCCACCCGGCCCTCGGCTATCTCGCCGGCTGGGGGTCGCTCCTCGTCGGCTTCTCGGCCCCCGTGGCGATCAACGCCCTGGCCGCCGGCAGCTTCGCTGCGATCCTGTTGCCGGCCCTCGATCCGCGCATGTTGGGCGTCGTCTGGATCGTGGCGCTCACGGCCGTGCACTCGATCGGCCTCCACGCCTCGCGCCGAACACAGAATGCCCTCGTGGCGCTGGACGCGCTGCTGCTGGCCGGCTTCGTGACGATCGGCCTGGGCTTCGGGACGTTCACCTGGCCGACCTGGGCTCCGACGAACACGCACCCAGCCTTCCCGTTGGGCGCCTTCGTCGAGAGCCTGTTCTTCGTCGCCTACGCCTTCGCGGGTTGGAACACCTGTGTCTACGTGGCTGGCGAGTTCCGCAATCCCGAACGCGACGTGCCTCGGGCGATGCTCGTCGGCACCACGCTCGTGGCCTCGCTCTACCTGGTCGTCAACTGGGTTTTCGTGGCGAACCTCACGCCGGAAGACGGCCGCATCGTCTTCGAGTACGGCGAGCGCAGCCAGGTCACGCTCGGGCACGTCGTCGTGACCCGGCTCATCGGAACGCAGGCCGGCGTCATCATGTCGCTGCTCGTCACCTGCGCCTTCACCGCGGCGGCGAGTGCCTACACGCTCGCCGGGCCACGCGTCTACGCGGAGATGGCTCGCGACGGCTTCCTGCCGAGTGCGCTCCGAGGCGAGGCCGGCCGGCCGCCGGTCGCATCGGTTCTGCTGCAGGGCTCCCTGGCTCTCGTCATTCTCCAGACACATTCGCTGCGCGAGGCCCTGGCGAACGTGGGCGCCATCCTGACGTTCTTCGCAGCGCTCGTCTCGCTCTCGGTGTTTCGCATCTGGCCGAGATCGCGCAGTCGCGAACGACCCGATGCCTTGACCCTCGTCGCCGCCGCGGTACAGGTCGCGACGGCCGGCTTCATGCTCTACATCGGGTTCCGCCACTCCACGGGGCTGATCGTCTGGACCGGCGCGGTGGCCGGCGCGGCGCTCGTCGGCTACACCCTGACGCGTCGACGAGCTACGGCTGGTTGATCACGGGTATCGACGAGCCGCAGCCCTGATAGTTCGTGATCTTCTCGAACTCCTCGGGGTCGATCGACGGGCCGGCCTTGCCCCCGTGCTTCTCGAACGCCTGGGTCAGCGCTTGGGCCACGTGCGCCGCCGACATCTGCTCGATGTCGCGACGCTGCAACATGAAGACCTGCTCGCCGTTCTTGAACAGGCCCATCGCCGGCGACGACGGCGGGTAGCCGGCCATGCGCTCTCGTGCCCGCTCGACCGCGTCGCGGTCGACGCCGGCGAAGACGGTGACGGAGCGATCCGGGATCACGGAGTGCTGCAACGCCGCCATGGCTCCCGGTCGAGCATTGCCGGCGGCGCAGCCACACACGGAGTTGACGATGACGAGGACGGTGCCGGAGTCCGATCCGAGGGCGCTATCCACTTCTTCGGGTTGCTTGAGCGGGTCGACGCCGACGGAGGCGAGCTCCTGCCACATCGGCTTGACGGCCTCGGGATCGTAGATAGGCGGAAGGGGCATTATGTCTCCAGTGCAAATGCGTTCACTGACTAGCGTAGGCCCGACTCGTCCCTCGCGTCAAACGAATACCTTCCCGGGCTGCGGCGGCAAGCGTATCGCGACTAACATTAGGGACCGCTGAACCCCGAGGAGGGACCATGCCCGCCACGCTGCGCACACTGCTGAAGAGGATGACCGAGCTGGTGATGTCCCGTCGCTTGTTGAAACTGAGCGGCGGCAGTTCACGTCCTAAGCGGCGTTCTCCTTCTCGTCAAGTGCTGCGTCTCGTGCTCTGAGGGCAGCGATCAGTTTGGGCATCTCCCGGTAGCCTCTGATACGCCGGAAGCGCTGCTCGGCATCCAACACGGCGGCGCCACACCAGCGGAGAATCATGCGACCTCCGCGCCAGCGCTTCACGCGCCGCGAGACTCTGCGGACGCTGCCAACGAGGTTGTCGATCGGATTCGTTGTTCGCAGCGACAGCTGGAGCCGTTCGGGGAGTTCGAGCTCGATGACAGTGAGCGTCTGGTCGAGGCCCTCGCGCAGGGAGGCGGCAGCGCCAGGATGCTCGGACTCGAGACGGGTGGCGAGAGCCTCGAGGAGCCGCTTCGCCCGCTTAGCGTCGCGACACTCGTAGGCTTGACTCATCGCCCGTCGCACACCAGGTCGCATCGACTCCGGCAAGTGGTCGGCAACGTTCCGCTTCTTGTGCTCCTGGCAGCGCTGGATGAAGGCACGGCCTCCGAAGACGTCCCTGCAAGCCTTGTGTAGAGCCTTCGCTCCGTCAAGGACGATGAGCAAGCTGCGGTTCGTCTGCAGACCGCGTGAGGCGAGATTCTCGAGCAGGGCTTTACAGGCCCGAGCGTTCTCGGTCGTCCCTTCCCACAGGCCCAAGACCTGCTTCTTCCCGTCGTTTTCGAAGCCGAGCGCCACCAGAACGACGTGATCCTCAAAGTGAATTCCGTCGATCATCAGCACCGCCAATTCCAGTCTTGACAGATCGCGACGCTGCAGCTTCACCAGGTGTCGCCGTGTTCCTTCGAGGAAACGCCGGCTGACGGCACTCCGGCTCTTGCCCCGTTCCGGGACTTCGACCGGAAGCTTCTCTAACGAACCCGAGTAGCCTCGTGTCGACACGCCAAGGATCATCTGCTCGAGGGCCCGTTGCTTCAGTGGATCCTCACGAGACCATTCCGTCCACGCCGGCAGCTCGAGCTCGCGGCCGTCGACCGACCGAACCCGAGGGCGCGGCAGCGTCACCCGACGTCCGCCCATAACCAGCGATCCGACCGTCGTTCCGTGGCGATGAGCTTTGCGATCCGCGTTCTGCTTGTAGCGTGGCCCGCACAGCACCTCCTGCTGAGCACGCAGCATCTCGATCGCCTGGATCGTTCCGCTCGCGATCACAGTCTCGAGTAGCGTCTGACGCATCAGTTCAGCCAGCGGCGACGCTAATTGACCAACAACCTCTTGGGGGATGGCTCGTCTGCTGATAGCTTTCTTCATGGCGGCTTTCTCCTCCTTTGATCCAGCCCGATGATCCCATCGGGCCGGAGAGGCCGCCACTCAACTTTCAACAGATTTCGGGACTACACCCCCGAGCTGGGAGGGAGCGACCTCCACATCACGACGAACTCTCCCCCCCAGGTCAGGGTCGACGGCAAGCTGACCTTCCTCAAGCAGCCCAAGCTGACCTCGACCGATACGAAGCGCCTCGTCTACAGCGTGCTGACCGACGCGCAGAAGCACCACTTCGAGGAGCAGATGCAGCTGGACTTCAGCTTCGGCCTGAAAGGGCTGTCGCGGTTCCGAGTCAACGCGTTCACCCAGCGCGGCGATGTGGCGGCGGTGATACGAACCATCCCGTACAACGTGCTCAGCTTCGAGCAGCTGAAGCTGCCGCGTGTGGTCGCCGACATCTGCGAGAAGCCGCGCGGGCTCGTTCTCGTAACGGGACCCACCGGCTCTGGTAAGTCGACGACGCTCGCCGCGATGATCGACAAGATCAACAGCGAGCGTCGCTGCCACGTCATCACCGTCGAGGACCCGATCGAGTTCGTCCACAGCCACAAGCAGTGCCTCGTCAACCAGCGCGAGCTGAACTCCGACGTCCACTCCTTCGCCGACGCGCTCAAGGCAGCGCTGCGCGAGGATCCCGACGTCGTGTTGATCGGCGAGATGCGCGATCTCGAAACGATCTCGGCGGCGCTGCGCATCGCCGAGACGGGGCATCTCACGTTCGGTACCGTGCATACGAACTCCGCCGCCCAGACCGTCAACCGGCTCATCGACGTGTTCCCCGCGCATCAGCAGCCGCAGATCCGGGCTCAGCTATCGCTGGTGCTTCAGGGCATCCTGTGCCAGGCGCTGCTGCCTCGGCGCCGAGGAACGGGCCGCGCCCTCGCCATGGAGGTGCTCGTCCCGACCGCCGCGATCCGCAACCTGATCCGCGACGACAAGGTGCACCAGATCTACTCGTCGATGCAGACCGGGCGCGGGAAGTCCCGAATGCAGACGTTCAACGACTCTCTCTCGCATCTCTACTTCACGAAGCGGGTCAGCGCCAAGACGGCGATCCAGACGAGCCCCGTCCCGGAAGAGCTGGAGGAGATGCTCAAGCGCGGCCCCACCGCCCGGCCGGCGCGCAAGCGCGCCGCCGCCAAGCGCCCCGCAAGGCAGACCTAGTGGCCAGTAACAGGGGATTCGATACCGCTGCGACCGCCGATGCATCCCGCCTGGCTGCGTCGCTCATCGGTCAAATACTCCCGGTATTCTCCCTCTTCGGCTCCTTGCCATCCGGGCGCCTCGACGGTCTCGCTGGCATCGACCTCCCTGTTACGGGCCACTAGCGAAAGAAGCGCGCTGGATCGAAAGGCCGTAGGTCCGTATCGGAGCTGCCCCCGAGGACGAGCGGCGCGAGGGCCGCGCCCGTGCTCGACGCCAACGTGATACCCAGCATCTGGTGGCCGGTCGCAGCATAAACATTGTCGCGTGTCGGGAGCCGACCTATTACCGGCAACCCATCGGGTGTGAGCGGTCGCATCCCGACCCAATCGTCTCTCCTCTCGCCGTCGAGGATGCCGGGGATCTCCAACTCTGCCTTCTTCGCGAGCGCCGAGACGCGTCTGGGGTCCAGCCACGAATTGATGCCAGAAAGCTCCATCGTGCCGGCGACGCGCTGGGCGCCCTCGAAGGGCGTCAGGGCGAGCTTCGACTCCGCGAAATGCAGGGGCGCCCGGAGCCGCACGCGCGGCTGTGCGACCGTGATGCTGTAGCCCTTCCCGGCCTGGAGAGGAAGGCTCGCGCCGAGCTGTCGCACCAACGCAGCCGCTTCGGCACCCGTCGCGATGACGAAGGCGTCGGCGTCGACCTGCCGACCTTCCTCGTCGACGATCGCCGCCACGCGTCGTCCGTCGCCCTCGAGCCGGGTGGCATGGAAGTCCTCCAACACTTCCGCTCCACGGCTGCCCAGCGAGGCCGCGACGGCGGAACACATCGACTCCGGCCGCACGTGGCGCTCGGGCAGCACGTCGATGCCTCCGGCGAACTCACCGGTGAGGGCGGGCTCCTTCTCGCGCACCCGGCGCGGGCCGAGCAGGGTGTACGGCCCGTACCCCAGCTCGTCGAGTGTGTGCCGCTCCGCATCGAGAACGGCCTGGGAGCGAGCCAGGAGTAGCAGCCCGGCACGCGCGGACTCGAACTCGATGCCGTCCCTGGCGAGCTGGTCGAGCTGAGCCATCGACGGCCTGGCGAGCGCGGCCAGGGCGCGAACGCCACGTGCGTAGTCGTCCCGATTGCAGTGCTTCCAGAACGCGAGCAGCCATTCGGCCATTCGCGGCACGGCTGTTGGCTTGATGTAGAGCGGGCTGTCCACGCGGAACATCCAGCGCAGAGACTGGAGCATCAGCCCTGGAGCCGGGAGCGGCACGGAGATCGACGGGCAGACCCATCCGGCGTTCCCCAAGGAGCATCCTCCGCCGATCCCGTCGCGCTCGAGCAAAACGACGTCGGCTCCACGCTTCTGAAGATGATGGGCGCACAGCAGGCCGACGACACCCCCACCGATGACGGCAACCCTCAAGGACTCCTCGTCACCGCTCCGGACATTTCGGCATCTCGCGTCCCACGATCGGCTGGCTGTGTATCATGCGCGTCCCCTCATCCAAAGGGGTCGCGCGTCGGGTGGCAGGCTGCCTCGGCAGGGAACATTCTGCTATCGTGTGCCGCCTTTTCGCGGCTCGCCCTGCGCCGCACACCCAACATGCCAATAGTCCTCTCTGGGGTATCCATTTAACCGGTGTAAACTGAGCCGGTGGATCAGCCTCGTGCTGGCACGCACTATCCGCGGTCCGTGGGCGAGTTCCAGGCCTGGTTCCGGACCGATGCGGACTGCCTGGACTACCTGGAGTGGCTGCGGTGGCCCGCCAGCTTCGCCTGCTTGGACTGCGGCCATGATGGGGGCTGGCGGCTGGGCGACGGTCGCTTCATGTGCTCAGGGTGCGGCGGCCGTACGTCGGTGACAGCGGGCACGATCTTTGACCGGACGCGCACGCCGCTAACGGTTTGGTTCACCGCCTGCTGGCTGTTCGCCACCGGCAAGGACGGGATCTCGGCGCTGAGCCTGAAGCGGACGCTGGAGATCGGCTCCTACCAGACCGCGTGGGCGATGCTCCATCGGCTGAGGTCGGTGCTGGTGCGCCCGGGCCGGGACCGGCTGGCCGGGATGGTACAGGTAGATGAGACCTACATCGGCGGTGAGGAGGCGGGGCTGCGCGGCGGCCGGGCCAAAGGCAAGAAGGTTTTGACCGGGATCGCGGTGGAGGTCCGGGAGCCGAGAGGATTCGGACGGTGCCGGATGCTGCCGCTGACCGATGCGTCGGCCGCCTCGTTGCACGCCTTTGTAACGGCTCACGTCGAGCCGGGCGCGAGGGTCGTCACCGACGGCTGGCAGGGCTACCGCGGGCTGGAGAAGCTCGGCTACGTCCACGACCGGCGCAGCCAGCGGGCCGCCCGAACCCGCGGGGAGGATCCCGGTGAGCTACTGCCCGCAGTGCACCGGGTCGCCTCGCTAGCCAAGCGGTGGTTGCTGGGTACCCACCAGGGCTCGGTAAACGACGCGCACCTGGCCAGCTACCTGAATGAGTTCGCGTTCCGCTTCAACCGCCGCACCTCCCGCAGCCGCGGGATGGTGTTCTACCGAGTGCTCGAGCTCGCCGTCGCCCACGACCCGGTGCGCTACCAGGACCTCATCGCCACCCAGCGGCCCCGGGCAGTGCCGCCCTCGCAGCCGCAGGCGCGCGGGCACCCGCCGAGCCTGGAGCGCTCTCCAGCGAACCGCCCGTGGAGAACTGCCAACCTGGACTCCTCCGGTTAAATGGAGACCCCCAAGTCCTCTTCTGCTCCTCGGAATCGCTCGCCAACGAGCTGCACGGCACCATCGTGGGCCGCGCAGACGTCCAGCGCCGCGTCGCGAAGAGCGCCCACGAGGCGCGCCTGATCGCTATCAACGAGCACCCCGTGCTCGTCCTCATCGACCGGGAGTTCCCGAACGCCGCGAAGCTCATCGAGGGCCTGCGCGAGGAACCCATGACGCGGACGACCTCGATCGTTATCGTCGCACGGGGCGAGATGAGATCCTCCGAGCTGGGGTTGCTGGAAGGGGGCGCAAACCGCATTCTGCGGCTCCCGGTGACGGCCGAGTGGGACGATCGTCTGAGCCGGCTGATTCAGGTGCCGAGGCGACGCGACGTGAGGATCCCGGCGCAGGTACGCTTTCAGACGAGCATGGGGGGCGGAGAACGAGTGGCCGGCACGGTGCTCAACGTCAGCGAGAGCGGGCTGCTCGTCGAGTGCGTCGGCCCTTTCAGCGTCGGGATGCGTGCCGAGATCTCGTTTCGACTCCCCAACCAGTACTCGGTCGCGGGAACCGCTCGGGTCGTGCGAAACCACGGCGACGATCGCTTCGGCCTGGAGTTCCTGCGGATTCCCAAGTCCGCCATCGCCGAAATCAATCGGTTCGCCGGAGGCGACGACTGAGACGAAAGCCCGCGAACCGGGGCGGACGTGCTGTAACGCAGCTCACGCTCACGCGTCTAATCGGAGGCGATGGGCAGAAGGGCCCGCGGCGGAAGCAGCGCCTTGAATCACGAACGGAGAAGAAGTGAACGAGCATGTCATCGAATTCAGCGACGCGAACTGGGAGACCGAGGTTCTGCAGGCCGGCGAGCCGGTCCTCGTGGATTTCTGGGCCGTGTGGTGTCCCCCCTGTCGCGCGCTCTCTCCCGTCATCGAGGAGCTGGCCAGCGATTTCGCGGGACGCCTGAAGATCGGGAAGCTCAACGTCGACGAAAACCCGGGCGCCGCGAATCGCTACGGGGTACGGTCGATCCCGACGCTGCTGCTCTTCTCGGGCGGAGAGGTTGTCGACCAACGAGTCGGCGCGAGACCCAAGGCGGAGCTTCAGCAGCTGCTCGAATCGCAGCTTCAGACACCGGAGGCCGTCGCTCCCTGAGCGACTCGGTACGCGAGGACCTCAAGCGCGCGCTCGTCGAGGATGGCGACCGCCTGTACGCGCTGGCGCTGCGGGTCACGCGGGACCAGGATCTCGCGAGTGACGCCGTACAGGAGGCCTTCGCGACGGCGCTCGAACGCATCGACACCTTCCGGGGTGAGGCCCGTCCAACGACCTGGCTGCACCGGATCGTCTTCACCAAGTCGATCGACCTGCTCCGAAAACGCGGTCGGGAGCGCCAGCTCGACCCCGACGCGCCCGAGCTGGGTCCCGAAGACGACAGGCTCGCGAAGGCCCCCGCCTGGGCCCGGCCGCCTGACGAGCTGCTGCTCGGAGCCGAGACGCGTCAGGCCCTCGAGCGGGCCCTCGAAGGACTGACTCCGGTACAGCGGGCCATCTTCGAGCTGCGCGAAGTGGAAGGGCGTTCGACCGAGGAGGTCGCCGAGATTCTCGATCTGCCGCCCGAAACCGTGCGCGTGTACCTCCACCGCGCCCGGCTGCGGCTGCGCGCGCTCTTGGGACCCCATCTTCGAGGGGAGGCGGCATGAACTGTAAAGATCTCTTGCGCAAGTTGACCGATTATGCCGAAGGGAGGGTGGATGCCGATATCTGCGAGCTGATCGATCGGCACATCCGCGAGTGTCCCCCGTGCGCTGAGCTCGAAAACGACCTCGAGGGCCCGAGGCGGTTGTGCCGTGAAGGTGCCGAACGTCCGCAGCTTCCGGAAGCGCTCCGGGCGCGACTCTCGGCCATGTTGGAAGACTAGTACTCGGATCCGCAATTACGGTTGCATTCGAACGCCGATGCATCCCGCCTGGCTGCGTCGCTCATCGGTCAAATACTCCCGGTATTTTCCCTCTTCGGCTCCTTGCCATCCGGGCGCCCGGCGTTCTCGGTGCGACACCGTATTTACTGATCAGAGTACTAGCCGCCACGGCTGGGGACCGGCTCGGACGAGCGACCGCCTGGCGCGGTCGGTAGTCTAAGCTTGGCAACCATGGCGACCCGCTCGAAGGCCAAAGCCAAGAGGAAGGCCCCTTCCAAGAAGAAGAAGACGTCACGGCGCTCGGCGTCAGCGCGCTCGGAGCTTCAGGAGGTTCGCGATCACCTGGCGGCGATCGAGGGCGGTGTGGTGGATATCAAGAAGACTCTTCCGGAGGTCGCCCGCGCTTCCGACATCGCGCTGCTGACCGAGCTGCTCCAGGATTTTCCGTCACAGCTCGCTGGTGATCGGGAAGAAGAAGCGGCCGAAACGGTGTCCCCAAGGGGATCCTCGGAAGATCGCTGGCGGTCCGTCGTCGCGGATCTCGCGGCATCCTCGTCCGGCGCGGCGCTCGCTATCCATCAGGCGCTCGACGCGCTGCCCCGCGACCCCGACTACGCCCGCTTCGCCGGCCAGCTCCGAGAGCTGGCCACGGTCTCCCCCTCGCTGATGGAGTGGCTGGGGCAGATACCGACGATCACCCTCCCACTCGGCGAAGCCGTGGCTTCGCTGCGCCGGGCCGCCGGTCGGCTCGACGCGGCGAGCGTCAGAGCAGAGGCATCGCTGTCAGATGCTGGCGAGGTTCCGAGCGTTTCGGTCAGCGCCAAACCCAAGGCGCGACGAAGAAAGAAGTCGGTCTAGCGCCCGACCGATCTACCTCACGTAGACGGACGCCACGGAGATTGCGAAAACCGGCCAAAGATACGTCCTTCCGAGCGACCGCTCGGCTCCTTTTGGAGCGAAGAATCCGTCTGCTCCTCGTCTCTCGAAACCAGAGGACTGATCTCACCTCGCTGGCTCCTTCGACTCGGCATCTTCGCAGGCACTCGCTCAGGATGACGAGGAGTCGATCCGTCAATCGCCGTCGGCTTCATCGCAAGTTGTGGCGCGTGGGCGGGGCAAGGCAGCGTCATTCTGAGCGACCGCTCGGCTCCTTTTGGAGCGAAGAATCCGTCTGCTCCTCGTCTCTCGAAACCAGAGGACTGATCTCACCTCGCTGGCTCCTTCGACTCGGCATCTTCGCAGGCGCTCGCTCAGGACGACGAGGGGCTGATTCCGTTCGGTTCAGTTCAGAACGTCGAACAGGCGGCTGAACTTGACCGTGAAAGACCGGTCCCGCACGCCTTTCACGATGGCGTCATCGACGTCCTGGACCTCGTTGTAGACGATGAAGAAGCCGGTGTTGCCCCGATGGAGCCACGAGAGACGAACGTTGGTCGACCAGATGTTGGCACGGTCGTTGTACTGCAGGAGCGCCTGCAGAAGGATTTTCGTGGTGAACGAGTAGGACACCCGAGCGCGCCAGAGGTTCGTGACGAAGGAACCCTCCGCGAGGTCGACGTCGTTGCGAACCCAGCTGATCTCGGTGTTGAAGGCCTCTCGGATGCGCGCTCGCAGCGTCTGGCTCAGCGAGAGGCGATGTCCGGAGAAGAAACCCCCAACATTGATTCGGTTGTTGTAGCTGACGGGCGCCCCCTGGTTCGTGTGCCCGACGATCTGGGCCTCGGTGTTGTCGTAGGTTCCCGGCTGGACGAAGATGTCGGGAAAGATCTCAAACTCTTCTAGGACGCCCTCTCGGGTGAAATTGACGCCGGTGTCGATTCGGTAGCCGTTCCTCCATTCCCAGTGGTTATCGACGTGGACGAAGCCGGTCTCCTGGAATCCGTCGGGCTTCCAGAATCCACGGTATGAGACGTGCGGCCGCGCTTCGAGCAGACCGAGAAACGCCTCCTGAAATCGGTGCGTGTGGAAGACCAGCCCGGAGACGTTTCTGTAGTTCTCGCGTGCGAGAAAACCCACCTCCGGGTTGAAGCCCTCCCCGACCTCCGTGTAGTCGGCCGTGAGCCGCCACGACGCGGAGTTGTACGCCGCCGACCCGCGGAACGAGTAGGCGTCCTTCGAGATCCCGGGAGTCGACGTCCCCGCGAGATACCCGGAGAGGTTCAGGTACTCACCGATCCCCCAACGGGCATCGATGCCGTACGCACGGTTGTAGTCGTCGGGATCCGCGCGCTCACCCGTCGCGGTACGGTTCACGAAGATGCCGCCGATGCCCGATCGGTTCGGAAGGTCGTGGCCGATTCGCGCCACGGTGAAGTTGTTCGCCGGGGTGACTCCTTCGACGGAACGCGTCTGCATGTTGAGAAAGCCGAGGTTCGTGTTGCCCGCCTTGCCCGACAGACGCGCGCCGAGAAGAATCGGGACGATCTCGCCGTCGGGACCCAACCCGATGCGCCGGCTGAAGAACATCTCGACGGACCCGGGATTCCCCATCGTGAACTGGCCGGCGTTCTCGAGGAAGAACGGCCGCTTCTCAGGAAAGAACAGGTTGAAGCGATCGAGATTGATCTGGAGATCGTCGACCTCGACCTGCGCGAAGTCGGTGTTGTACGTGCCGTCCAGGGTCAAGCTGGGCGTCAGGCTGTACTTGAGGTCGACGCCGAACTCGCCGGTCCTCGCCGTCTCGGGATCGTCCAGCGTAAAGTCGCGCAGGGCCTGTCCCAAGACGTAGGGGGCCACCTTCAGGTTGCGCTGCGCGGGTGGCTCGACGCCACTGAGGCTCCCGGCGGACGAGAGGCGGTAGAGGCTGAACTGCCGTTCGAGCGGAGCCCAGAAGGCCGTCTCGTTCCGTCGCCGGATGTTGCGCTGGAAGTTCAGGCCCCAGATCTGTGCCTCGCCCTGGGCAAAGCGCAGCATCCTGAAGGGAAGCCGGAACTCGGCGCTCCACCCCTCGTCGCCGATCTGCGCGCTGACGTCCCAGTCGCCGTCCCAGTTGAGATTGAAACCGGCGCCCGCCCCCGACTGCTGGCGCCCGCCACCGCCGCCACCACCACCGGCCTGCCCCTCGTTCGTGACCTGGCCGTCGTATTCGATGCCGGCAGGATTGGTCCCGAATACGAAGCCGTTGCGCTCGTCGCGGAAGGTGTCGAGGATGATCTGGAAGCTGTCGGTCTCATCGAGCGATGCGTCTCGACGGCTCTCGGAAACGATGATGCTACTGGGGTCTGCATCGAGGCACATCACGCCGAAGTAGACCGCGTCGTCCGTGAACACGACCCGGACCTCGGTCCGCTGCGAGGCCGGGGTCCCTTCGTCCGGCGTGGTCTGAAAGAAACCCGTGAGGACCTCGGCCCCGGCCCACGCAGGGTCGCCGGCCACATTCCCGTCGAGGACGGGCGCGTCTTCGGCTCGCGAGGCCGAGCCCTGCGGCCTCACGCCCGGCTCTCTCGCGAACGCCGACACCACGCCACCTGCCGAGTAGATGATCAGGCTCACGATGCAACGACGCAGGATGATCGTCACCATAAGCGAATCATTATAGAGAGTAGGGTCGAGCTAGGGCTCGCCAGCCGGCAACCGGGCGCACGCGGGGCTCCTTGTGAGAGGATGAAAATCTCGAATTCCACGGAGGCGCGTGTGCTCATTCATCTCAATGGCAAGCTGGTGCCCAAAGAGGAGGCCAAGGTCTCGGTTTTCGACCACGGCTACCTCTACGGTGACGGCATCTTCGAAGGCATCCGCGTCTATTCGGGAAACATCTTCAGGCTGGAGGAGCACATCGATCGGCTGTTGGATTCCGCTCGGGCCATCAGTCTGAGGCTGCCACTGGACCGCGCCGGATTGATTCAGGCGACCGCCGAAACCGTCGCCGCCAACGAGAAGCGCGACGCGTACATCCGTCTCGTCGTCTCGCGCGGGGTCGGGGACCTCGGGATCGACCCCAGCAAGTGTCCGGAGCCGACGCTCGTGATCATCGTCGACTCGATCGCTCTCTACCCACAGGAGATCTACGACAACGGCATCTCCTTGATGACCGCGAGCACGCGGCGGATTCCGATGGACTGCCTGGACCCGCGCATCAAGTCCCTGAACTACCTCAACAACATCCTCGCCAAGCTCGAAGCGGCAAACGCCGGCTGCATGGAAGCCGTGATGCTCAATCAACAGGGCTTCATCGCCGAGTGCACCGCCGAGAACCTGTTCCTGATCAAGAAAGGCGTCGTGAAGACGCCGGAGCTGCTGCAGGGCGCGCTGGGCGGCATCACGCGAGGCGCGGTCCTCGAACTGGCTCGCGAGGCGGGGCACCCCACCGAAGAGACGCGGCTGGCGCTTCACGACCTCTACACCGCCGACGAGTGTTTCCTGACCGGCACAGGAGCCGAGGTCGTGGGGGTGATCGGCGTCGACGGTCGGGAGATCGGGGACGGCAAGCCGGGCTTGATGACGCAGCGCCTCCTTGCGGCTTTCCAGGAGCTCCGGGTTCGCGAGGGTACGCGCGTGGACTACACGACCTCCGCCGCCACCTCCTGATCAGTCGGCACGCTCGCACCCGGCTTGAGCACCAGGCCGGAGTTCTGACGTCCCGACATCTGAATCAAGAGCGGCTCGTCGAAACGCAGGTGCCGCACGCCGGCGGACTCCTGCATCGCGGGACGCGCGGCGAGCCACTCCCAGTCCACCCAGCCCTCGCCCACCTCGGGATTGACGGTGAAGTAGCCGATGTTGAAAGAGGTGAGGTTCTGGAAGAAGTGCGTCCCCTGCGACGGGCTGACACGGTAGTCGCGCAGGCCCGCCTCGACGATCGCGCGAGCGCCCGAGATCTGGTCCCAGCTCACCGGAATGCCCAGCCAGGGGTCCGCAGAGCCCCATCGCCCGACTCCAATCAGGAGGTAGGGTGTTGCGGACTCGCTGAGCTCGGCATTGAGGCGCCCGATGTACGCTGCCGTCTCGCGGCTGCGCGAGCGCTCGAAGCGCTCGGCGTCGACGACGACGACGTCGTGTATATCCTCGATCGTCCCGTGACCCAGCACGGCATCGCTGTGGCACAGCAGGCTGTCGCGCTCCACATCAGGAAGATGGATCGGCTCGACCTCGCGATCCAGGGCGAGAGGACGAACCTGAAGGAAGCCGAACTCCCGCTTGTCGCGACCCTCGGGGTGCAGCTCGACGGCGAACTCGACCTCCACCGGCCCCGTCATCCCCTCGCGTCCCAGGCGCAACAGCTCGTCGAGGATATCCGCGAGAGGGAACTCCTCGTGCTTGAGAACGGGCGCGAATGTCACGACTCGCGTTCCCGCACGCGAGACGCCGTCGTAGATCGCGTTGTTTTCCAGCGAGTAGGTGGAGGCGAGGGGCGCGAGGGTCCCGTCGGCCTCTGCGACGCCCAGATCAAACCTCGCTTCGCGCATCCTGCCGAGCGTGCGATCCGTGGCGTCTGGGAGTTCGAGGGCCCAGAACGAGCGTTGTGAGTACTTGAGGGCCTCCCCCACCGCCGAGAACTGGAGAATGTGCTTTGGGTGGCGCGGCGAGAAGCGCAGGCAGTTCTCGCCGTCCACCACCGCCTTGCCGAATCCCAGGCCGACCGCAGCTATCCCATCCTCCGATTCCAGGGGCGGCGTCGGATACACGTTGTGGGACCGTGCCACGCCCGCGAACGAGGGGTAGAACCGGTTGCCGTGCCGTGAGCCGACGAGCCGCTGCACGATCACGGCCATCTTCTCTTCCTCCTGACGGTACGGCGTCGCCCCGGTGTAGCGCTTGGCCGCTCTGAGGTAGGTGGAGGCGTAGACCTCCTTGATGGCTCGAATCACCTGACGAAGACGAACCTCCGGGTCCGGGTGGTTGTTCGGCAGCATGAACGTCTCGTAGACGCCTGTGAAAGGCAGGTACTGAGAGTCCTCGAGCAGGCTCGAGGAGCGGATCGCCAGCGGGTAGCTGATCTGCTCGAGGTAGACGGCCAGATCGCGGCGGATTTCGCCAGAGAGGCGCGCGGCCATGAAGCGACGCCGGATCTCCCCGTCGTCGTCGCACTGGAGCGCAAAGTCCCTCAGGCCGTTCCCGTCGACGAATTCGTCGAAGGCGTCAGTTCCCACCACCGCAGCCGCCGGAACCGCCACGCGGACGCCCTCGAACCGGTGACGCAGCCGGCCCAGGCCGATGAGCAGTCGACCGAACGCCAGGCCACGCGCCTTGCCTCCGAGCGATCCGCCGCCGATCCGATGAAAGTCGTCCGCCGGGTTGAAGCTCTCACGGTCGAAATCCGCGACCTGCGCGAGCGTCCGTTCGACGCGATATCCGGCGATGGCGTGAACGATGCTGGTGCGCAGATCCTCCACGTTGGGGAAATCTGCTGGCGCCCCCGGGCGCAGCTCCTCGGCGAGGCCGAACTCGGTTCGCGCCTTGAGCCAGCGTGAGATGTGGTTGCGCTCGGCGTGATACACGAGGCTCTCGACCGGCACCGTACGCAGCTTCCGCTCGAGAGCGCGCAGGTCTTCGGCACGGTCGACCTCCGTCCGGTCCGGCATGCGGAACACGAAGTCTCCGAAGCCGAAGCTCTCCAGCATGATCGCGCGCAGATCGTGCAGCAGCAGCGGCGACCCTTTGAGGAGGAACTCCGCACCGCACTTCGTGGCCCGGGTTTCGTTGCTCGGGTTCGAAGACTGCAGGATGACGGGGACGTCCGACACCTTCTCGCGAACCAGGTGGGCGAAGTCGGCGCCTGACGCCGCGTCGCGCTCTCCGCCGCGCGGAAACTCGATGTCCGAGATGACTCCGAGCACCTCGCTCTCGTACTTGGAGAAGGCCGCGCTGGCGTCCTCGTAGTTGCTGCACAGGAGGATCTTGGGTCGCGCGCGCATGCGCATGATCTTGTGGGAGAGGTTGACGCCCTCGGAGATCAGCCGCTGGCTCTGTTGGAGTATTTCCGAGTAGATCTCGGGGAGAAACGAGGAGTAGTAGCGAACCGAGTCTTCGATGAGGATGATCACCTGGACGCCGACGGCAGCGGCATCGTGGGCGACGTTGAGCTTGTCCTCGATGTACTTGACGATCGCCAGCAGAATTCGCGCGTCACCCTGCCAGAGGAAGGCCCGGTCGATGAGCGTCGTGTCGTGGCGAGCCGCGAAATCCTTGAGGCCCCGGTGGTCGTAGCCGAGCAACACGACCGGCACGAGGAAGCCCTGATCCCGGATCGCCTTGGCGAGCTGCGCAGCGTCCATGTCGGCGACCTGCGGCACCGTCACCACGAGGTCGAAGCGGCGCTCGGCCAGTCGGCTGAGCGCCTCGCGCCCGCTCGACACGCGGGTCAGACCAGGGCTGTAGTGAAGGTCCAGATTCCGGAACTCGCCGTAGACGCGCTCGTTGATCTGGCCCGCTTCCTCCAGGATGAAGTTGTCGTAGGGGCTGCAGACGAGCAGGATGTCCATGACCCGGTAGCGCATCAGGTCGTGAAAGTCCTGTAGGCGCCGAGCACGACGTGGCCGCTGCGCCTCCAGTGTCTTCAATGCACTCGCCTATCGGGCAGTTCACCACAAAGAACGGGAGGACTCAACGCGGCCTTCCCGAGGGTCCGCAAGAAGATTCGATCGGGACTCCGTCCTCGGTCTACTATGACGACCGGCTCCATAGGTTAAGGAATCCAAAATCAGCCGCCGCCGATCGGCAGAGCGCTCTCCGAGGAGGGAGAATGACGAAGCAAACCGTACTTCTGCTACTGACCGCAATCCCCCTGTCGATGCCTGGAAACGCCCAGGATCGAGAGGTCAGCTTCGAGCCGACCGAGGGTCACGCGACGTTTGCCGTCCGCGAGCCGGTGCTCCGCCTGCAGCCGGGCACGGTGCTGCGGTCGCGCACCAACACGGGCGCCTACTACGAACCCGGTGGCGGAGCCTTTCCCGGCGAAGTGGGCCCTTTCTACATAGAGGGAGCCACGACGGAAGACACGCTGGTCGTCGAGGTGCTGGAAGTGACGCCGAATTCCGATCTGGCGGCCTCGCAGATCTACCCCGACTTCGGCGGGCTCGCCACCGATGCCCGGCTCCGACTTCTCAACGAGCCGATTGCGGCGCGTCGCTACGAGTGGCGCCTCGATCGCGAAGCCATGACCGGCACCACGCACCTGCCCGACAGCGAGATGAGCACCATCACCATCGAGCTTCGCCCCATGCTGGGCCGCGTCGCCGTGGCCCCGGCGGGAGAAGAGGCCTTCGGGGGTCTCTGGCCCGGCAGCTTCGGCGGCAACATGGACGCCCAGGAGGTGAAGCCGGGCACGACCGTCTACCTGCCGGTGTTCCACGAGGGCGCCTACTTCTACTTCGGCGACGGGCACGCGAGGCAGGGGGAAGGGGAGGTCAACGGCACGGGACTCGAGACCTCGATGAACGTCGCACTGCGCATCGACCTGATCAAGGGGCAGAAGCTCGACTGGCCGCGGCTCGAGGACGATGAGCACATCATGGTCGCCGGCAGCGCCCGCCCGTTGATCGACGCGTTCCGCCTCGCCCACGTCGAGCTGATCGAGTGGCTCGAGGAGGACTACGGCTTCGGCCGGCTCGACGCCTACACGCTCGTGGGGCAGCTCGGTGAGAGCTCCGTCGCGAACATCGTCGATCCGATCTACACCGTCGTCGCGAAGTTCCCAAAGCGGTACTTGCCACGAGGCGCCGAATAGGCAGGACGCACCCCGGAGGCGGGCGCGAGGGCTTACGCTTGGCGTAATCAAGTTCGCCCTACGTAAGCGGTGCCGCTGCTCCAACGTGTTAAAAGGCGTTTGCGGCTGCAGAGCCACTGGCATGCTGGTTGCTAGCTGCGAGATGAGTGAGGAGCGTCACAGCCAGGACGCGCCGCTCCAGCGGGTCAGACTGCCGAGCCACCAGGAACGCGGGCACCCTCGCGATCGCTTTCGCGGTGCTGCTGCTTGCAGGCACCCGTCCGGTGGATGCTCAGCAGGATGCCCCGGCTACCTACCGCCTCGGGGCCGGCGACGTTCTCGAGGTCCGGATCCTCGGCCTCGAGAGCCTCACCGCGACGTTGGCCATCGGTCCTGACGGGGGCGCAGCCGTGCCCCTGGTCGGGTCGGCGCACGTGGCTGGTCTCACCGTCCCGGAGTTGACGCGGAGACTCACCAGTCTGCTCGAGCGGGACTTCCTGCTCGAGCCGCGCGTCGAGGTTCGGATCAAGCAGCGCGCGAGCGAGTACGTGCTCGTCGGCGGCGAGGTGAACCTGCCAGGGCAAAGGCGGCTGTCGAGCGCGACCAGCCTGGCCGACGTGCTGGTGGCCAGCGGCGGGTTCACACCGAGCGCGTCCGGGAAGATCGTGGTCACCCGAAGCGCGGGCGAGTTCGCGGACGGGAGTCGCGTGCTGCGGCTACACCTGGGTCGCGCCGGAGGTCCGGCAGGAGAGCGGCTCGGGCTGGAGACGCCGATCCGGCATGGCGATGAGATCACTCTCCTTGCCCGTCGCTTCATCGTCGTCACGGGGGAGGTACTCGCGCCTCATCGCTACGACATCGACGGCGAGCTGACTCTCAGCTCCGCGCTGGAGAAGGCGGGCGGCCTCACGGCGGCAGCGGGTCGCAAGGTTCTCCTCCAGCGAGTCGACGAGGTGAGCGGCGAGGCGACCACTCTCGAGTTCGATATCGAGGCGATTCACAGCGGCGAAGCGGAGGACCCGCGCCTCGAGGTGGACGATCGAGTGACCGTCACGCGCCGCCGCTTCTGAGATCCGGCACCACGTCGGTGCCGCCCTGAACGGCGCTTTTCGCCCTCGGCGGCTCCGCTCTGGCCCGTGTCTGCTGTCGCGATTCGCCCCGGGAAGGTCGAGCGAATAGGCTGCGTCCTTTCGGGGAGGTGCCGATGCGTGAGTCACGGATGCAAGAGACGCTCTCGGTATGGGGCGGCGAGACAGACGAGAATCGCTGGCAGCGAGCGACCCAGGTGCCGGTCGTTCACAGCGTCTCCTACGGTTATCCGGATCTGGAGACGTGACTGGCGGTCGCTCGGGGAGAGCTGCCCGGCCACATCTACTCGCGCCAGTCGAACCCGACCGTCGACGCCTTCGCGGAAAAGTTGCGACTGCTGGAGGGTGCCGAGGCCGCGACCTGCTTCGCCACGGGAATGGCGGCAGTCAGCAGCGCGCTTCTGACGCTGCTGTCGCCCGGCGATCGCGCGGTGACGGTCAAGGATACCTACGGGGGCACCAGCAAGCTGTTCCTGGAGCTGCGCCGAGGCTCCAGATCGACGTCACGCTCTGCGAGACGATCGACCACGAGGCGATCGAAGCGGCTGTCGCTTCCGGCTGTCGTGTGCTGTACCTGGAGAGTCCCACCAACCCGACGCTGAAGGTCCTCGATCTGGAGCGCCTCGCTGCCGCCGTACACGAATCGGGTGCCACTGTCATCGTAGACAACACCTTCGCCACGCCGATCAATCAGAACCCGCTGGGGCTCGGCGCCGACCTCGTGCTGCACAGCGCGACGAAGTTCCTCGGGGGGCATGCCGACGCGCTCGGCGGCGTGCTCTGCGGCTCGGAACGACTGATTCGGCGGGTCTTCGAGTTTCGCGAGATCGTTGGGGCGACGCTCGATCCGATGGCGGCCTACCTGCTGCTGCGCGGCATGAAGACGCTCGAGCTGCGGGTGCGTCACCAGAACCGCAGTGCGATGGAGATCGCCGACTTCCTGAACACGCATCCGGCTGTCTCGGAGGTCTACTACCCGGGCCTTCCCGATCACCCCGGGCACGAGATCGCGGCGCGTCAGATGCGAGGCTTCGGCGGCGTGCTGAGCTTCACGCTCCGGGGCGGCTCAGGCGCGGTCGCCCGCGCCTTGCCGAGGTTGCGCCTGGCCCATCTCGCCGCCAACCTGGGCGCCGTCGAGACCGTGGCGGGCCCGCCCGCACCACCAGCCACGTCGAGTTGACCAGCGCTCAGCGCGCGGAGCTGGGAATCCCGGAAGGGCTCGTGCGGTACTCGGTCGGCATCGAGAATACCGAAGACCTCATGGCAGACCTCGGTCAGGCCCTGGAGGAGTAGCCGGCCGCGCCTCCGCGACGCCCGAACGGGCGTAGGCCCGGCTACACCACTCCCTGATCGAGCATCGAGTCGGCCACCTTCATGAAGCCGGCGACGTTCGCGCCCAGGACGTAGTTGCCCTTCTGATCGAACCGTTCCGCTGTCTGCACGCAGGCCTCGTGAATGCTCCGCATGATCAGCTGCAGCCGCTGATCCACTTCCTCCCGGGTCCACGAGAAACGCATGCTGTTCTGCGCCATCTCGAGGCCCGAGACGGCTACGCCTCCGGCGTTCGCCGCCTTGCCGGGGCCGTAGAGAATCCCGGCCTCGACGAAGCGCTTCACCGCGTCCGCAACCGCCGGCATGTTGGCGCCTTCACTGACGAGGTAGACGCCATTCTTCAGCATCACGTCCGCATCGGCGCCGCTGATCTCGTTCTGAGTGGCGCTCGGAAAGGCGGCCTGGGCCGGGTAGCTCCAGATGCCGTTGCGGTCGCTCTTGGGATCCGCATCCTCGTAGCTCGCCTCTTCGTACTTCTCGGCGTACTCCTTGATGCGTCCGCGCCGAACGTTCTTCAACTCCTTGACGAAGGCGAGCTTGTCGCGGTCGATGCCCGCCTCGTCGTGGATGTAGCCACTCGAGTCGGAGAGGGTCACGGGCACGGCCCCGAGGTCCAACAGCTTCTCGCACGTGAACTGAGCGACGTTGCCGCTCCCCGAAACCAGACAGTGCTTGCCTTCGAGGGTCTCGTCACGGGAGCCCAGCATCTCCGCGGCGAAATACACGGAGCCGTACCCCGTCGCTTCTGGACGGACGAGCGACCCGCCCCAGTGGAGCCCCTTGCCGGTCAGCACGCCCGTGAACTCGTTGCGAAGCCTCTTGTACTGACCGAAGAGATAGCCGATCTCCCGGCCACCGACGCCGATGTCCCCCGCCGGGACGTCGGTGTTCGGACCGATGTGCCGGAACAGTTCGCTCATGAAGCTCTGGCAGAAGCGCATGACCTCGTTGTCGCTCTTGCCCTTCGGGTCGAAATCTGCGCCACCTTTTCCGCCGCCCATCGGCAACGTCGTCAGCGAGTTCTTGAAGACCTGCTCGAAGGCCAGAAACTTGAGGATCCCGAGGTTGACGGAGGGGTGGAAGCGCAGCCCGCCCTTGTACGGTCCGATCGCGTTGTTCATCTCGATCCGAAAGCCGCGATTGACCTGAACGTCTCCCTGGTCATCGACCCAGGGAACCCGGAAAATGATCACACGCTCGGGCTCGACCAGGCGCTCGAAGATCTTCGCGTGCCGGTACTCGGGGTGGCGCTCGAGAACGGGACCCAGCGATTGGGCGACTTCCTCCACGGCTTGATGAAACTCCGGCTCGGCGGGGTTTTTCGCTTCGACGAGAGCCATCAGGGACGAGATAGGGTCAGCCATTCGGCGTTTCCTCCTTGAAACCTGCTTGGCGGGTCAGGCTGCAACAAACATGCCCGGCAGGCGTCATGAAGCCAAGCGGGGAGGCGTGGCCACCTAGTGGCCCGTAAGCGAGAAGTCGGAGGCGATCAGGGCGTCGAGGCGCCCCGATCCGCAAGGCGCGAGGAGTGGAGAATACCGGGAGTATTTGACCGACGAGCGACGCAGCGGGCGGGGATGCATCGGCGGTCTGACGCTTTCGAATCCTCGTTTACAGGCCACTAGGTCACGAAACAGGCGCGAGTCGCTTTCGTAGATCGGCGAGGGCATCCCGGAGCGGCGGCGCCTCGCCACGCAGCGACGCGATCGTGAGCTCCTCGAGCTTGGCTTCGATCTCCAGCCACGCCGAGTGCGTCTCTCCCGCGGGGCGGCGAGCTGCCTCGGCTCCACGACGGGCGTCCGGGGCCCCGGACTCGCGATCGACCGCGAGGTAGGTCGTGATCACCTGGCCCATGTCCGCCCCGCTGGCGGCGATGACCCGCGCCAGGAACGACGTCCCGGTGTGGTTGATGACGTAGTTGACGGCGAGCGTCGCGACGATCTCTCGACGCAAGGGGTGCTGCTCGATCTCATCGCCGTATTGCCTGAGGCCGACCGGGAAGTACTCGCTCAGGAAGCGGATGCACTCCCGGCTCTCCGGCACGTCGGTCTCGATCACGAGCTCGTAGGCCCAGATCTTAGTCTGGCCGAGCAGCAGGGCCAGGAGCGGCAGAGGCAGGCCGCGCGCGCGCTGGTCGCTGGCGAGCAGCTCGTCGCGGGTCGGTACGGCGTCCTCGTCGCGGCGCAGCAGCCCGGCCCCCTCCATGTCGTCGATCAGGCTGACGAACTCCTCGTAGGCGATCGCGCTGCGCATCCCGTCGAGGGTGAGCGCCCGGGCCTGGGCGCGGTTGTCGGCGAGCACCAGGTCGGCGACCTCCTCCGTCATCTCCGCGAGCATCGCGTTGCGCTCGGACAGGCCGCCGGCCAACCGCCCGTTCTTGATCGTTATCCCCATGAGGATCTTCATGTTGACCTCATGGTCCGAGATGTCGACGCCTCCGGAGTTGTCGACGGCGTCCGTATTGACCAGGCCACCGCGGGCCCAGAACGCGAGGCGCGCCGCCTGTGTAAGACCCAGGTTGCCGCCTTCGCCCACGACGCGTGCGCGAACCGCCTCGGCGTCTACACGGACGCTGTCGTTGGTTCGGTCCCCGACATCGGCGTGCTCTTCACTCGAGGCCTTGACGTAGGTCCCGATTCCACCGTTGTACAGCAGGTCGACCTTCGCCGTCAGGATCCGGCGCACGACCTCCTCACCCGTAGCGTGCTCGGCATCGATGTCGAGCAGCTTCCGCACCTCCGGGCTGAGCGAGACGCGCTTGGCGGACCGGTCGAAGATTCCTCCGCCGGCGCTGATCTTCTCGGCGTCGTAGTCGCGCCAGGTCGAACGCGGACTGCGGAAGAGGCGCTCGCGCTCTCGGAAGCTGGTCTCGGGATCGGGGTTCGGATCCAGGAAGATGTGGAGGTGGTTGAAGGCCGCCACGAGCTTGATCGCGCGGCTCAGCAACATCCCGTTGCCGAACACGTCACCGGACATGTCGCCGATCCCGACCACCGTGAAGGCGTCCTTCTGCACGTCGATGCCCAGGTTGTAGAAGTGGTGGCGCACGCATTCCCACGCGCCGCGCGCGGTGATGCCGACCTTCTTGTGGTCGTAACCGTGCCGGCCCCCTGAAGCGAACGCGTCCCCCAGCCACAGCCCATATTGCTGCGAGACGGCATTGGCGACGTCCGAGAGGTGGGCCGTCCCCTTGTCGGCCGCGACGACGAGGTACGGGTCGGGGTCGTCGTAACGGACGACGTCGGGTGGGTGGATGACGTTGCCGTCGATCCGATTGTCGGTGACGTCCAGCAGCCCCGCGATGAACTCCCTGTATCGATCCACCAGGTAGGCGTCGAGCGCAGGGCGTTGCGGCACCTCTCCGGTGAGGATGAAGCCGCCCTTCGAGCCGACCGGCACGATGATCGAATTCTTGGTCATCTGGGTCTTCATCAGGCCCAGAATCTCCGTCCGGAAGTCGTCGTGACGATCGCTCCAGCGCAGCCCGCCGCGCGCCACCTTTCCGCCGCGCAGGTGGACCCCCTCCAGACGCGGTGAGTGCACGTAGACCTCGAACATCGGGCGAGGCGAGGGCATCGTCTCGACCTTTCGGCTGGCGACTTTGAGGGAGATCACCGGCCGTTCCGGCTTCTGGTAGAAGTTCGTCCGCACACAACACCTGATCAGGTTGTCGAGGCCCCGCAGCACCTCGTCGTCGACCAGGCTTCGGACGTTCTCGAGCGCCTTCTGGAAGGTGTCTGTCGCCCCCGCCATCGCCTGCTCGCGATCTCCAGCGAGGTCGGGGTCGAAGCGGCTTCGAAAGGATCGGAACAACGCCGCGGTCGCGGCGGCGTTGCGCAGCAGGACGCCGTTGACGGTGTTGCTGTTGTAGTGCGGGCGGATCTGAAGCAGGTGGTTGCGCAGCGTGCGCAGCGCATCGACCTCTCGCCAGCTCAGCCCCTGCAGCAGCACGAGCTCGTTCAGGTTGCCCTCGGTGGCGCGTCCCTCATCGAGGGCCCGAAGCGCGTCGACGAAGCGCCCGGGGTGATCCACCAGGGCGGCAATCTTTTCCGGCATCGAGGTCACGTCGAGGCGATAGAGGTGCGCCTTGCGCGCATCGGGCAAAACGAGCGGAATGCCGAGATCCTCGGTCACCTTGAGCCCCAGGTTCTGCAACGTCGTCAGCGTCTCAGTCAGGCCGAGGCTCTTCGCCGAGAAGATCTTGAGGGTGGCGCTTTCGGGCGAACGCGGCACGATCGCGACCTCGAGGCGCGACTCGAGCGCCTCCAGGTGGCGGATGTCCCCGGGCACTTCTTCGGGCGGCGTCGATTCGCGATACAGGCCGCTGCGCGATTCGTTCGTGACGTAGCGCTGCACGAGGCGGCGTCCTTCGCGCTCGCCGAAGGTCTCCTCGATCGCCTCGCTGGCCAGGTCTTCCCACGTCTTGATGAGCGGCTCGGTGAAGCGCCGGACCGCCTCCACCTCCACGGGATGCTCGAGCCTGGACGACTCGAAGTAGAAGAGCAGCAGGCTCGTCGCACCCAGGTCGGCGGACGTGCTGAAAGAGATCGGGCCGAACGCCTCGGAAAGCGCGTCGCGCAACAATTCCTCGATTCGGTAGGAATAGCGGATGCGCGAGAACGCGATGTAGAGGGCCGCGTAGCCGATGCCGTCCCTCGCCTTCACGATGATGTCGTTGTCCCCGCTCACGTAGACGATCTGGTCGATGACGTCCTTGAGGCTCGCGCTGTCGGCGTAGAAGAGCTCGCGGGTGGGGAACCGGTTGAAGATGGCCCGCGCCTCGCGGTCGGCAAACGACTTGGGCGTGGCGCCGGAATGCGCGGTCAGCCAGCTCTGCTTCTCGGCGAGCAGCGGGACGTCGGACGACTTTTCGGCGAACGCTCCTTTGGCGAGTCGGCCCTGGATCAGAAGCGTCTCTTCGATCTGCCCGTCCGGACCCCAGATCCGCACCGCGATGTCGTCGATCGGATCGAGATGATAGATGGCCGAGGCGTGATTGCAGTAGTCGATCTCGATGATGCGGTCATCGCCTTCGCGGAGCCGCATCGAGGCCTCCACCTCTTCCATCAACCCCGGGAAGACGACGGGCAGAGTGGCGTCGTCCGTGAAAACGCCCGTGGCGCTCTCGCTGACGCGATGCGAGCGGCCATCCGTGCCGTGCCGGTAGCAGACCGTGCCCATGAAGATGTAGTTGTCGTCGAGCAGCCACTCCAGGAAGGCCCGGGCCGACTCGACCTCTCCGTTCTGGCCGCGCCGGCTGCGAAGCCTCGCGGAGAGGCTCTGGACGACGCCCCGCATGTCGGAGAAGTCCTCGACCGCGAGGAACAGGCATTTGAGTACCGAGTAGACGTCGCGCTCGATGTGTCGGAGCTGCTCCTTCGTCTCGGCGCGCTCGACGCGAAAGTGGCAGAACAGCTCCTTCGTGCCCTCTCCCTGGGCACCGTCGATGGCGACGATCCGCTCCCACTGCCGTCGCACCGAGAAGATCGGGTGAATCGCCGAGAAGACGCGCAGGTTCGCCTTGCGGAAGTAGTTCTTGAGGCTCTCGAAGATGAAGGGCGCGTCCATCGTGTGCGTCTCGACGATCGTCGTCTCGTGCCGCAGGATCGGACCCTGCTCGTGTCGATCGTCACGGGCCTCTTCGGAGTTGCGCGTCTCCACGTGGATGCCGGGAAGACCCTTGTAGAGCTGATGCGACGCCGGCATCTTGCGCGCGACGAACTCGAACTGCTCCCGCGTCCGCGCCGCCAGGGCATCGACCGGGTGGCCGAACAGGAGCCGATCCGGGGTCTCACCCAGCGCAAGTGGGGCGAACTGCAGCAGGAGCCCGCGATCCTCGCCGGAGGCGCCCTGCTCCAGCAGGCGCAGCACCTCCCCGATCCGGTCGGCGCGGCGCTGCGGTTCCGCAGTGATCATGAGGGGGGCAACTAGCGCTTCAGAGCCGCGATGCTACACCAGGCAGACGGGGGCCGCCAAGACTGCTGCGCCTGCTAGAATCTGGCGCACCCATTCACTAGTAGAGAGAAAGAGTTCTTGCTCTTCGAGGTCGTCTACGCCAACGGGACCCGCAACGAGGTCGATCTCGAAGGGACCAGCATCATCGTCGGTCGCGATCCGAGCTGCGACCTGGTACTGAACGACGTGCGCTGCTCGCGCCGCCACGCGGTGATCGAAGCGGGAGCGGACGGTCTGGCGGTCCTCGACAACGGCAGCGCCAACGGCGTCTTCGTCAACGGCAAGAAGGTCGAACGGGCCCCGCTGACCGAGGGTGACACGATCCGGCTCGGCGAGGTCGTCATCAACGTGCTGCCTGACGAGATTCTCCCGACCGTCGCAATGGACGCTTCGGACCTCGCTGACGTCGAGTCGACCGAGCCGATCGAAAGGCCGCAGATGGCGCCGCCGGCACCCCCGCGTCCGCCCGCGGCTCCTCCGCCTCAAGCGCCTCCAAGGGGGATCGCGACCTCCCGACCTGAAGTTCCGCAGCGGCCGCCTACACCGCAGCCGCGAACCGTCATGCCGGCGCCGCCGCCGCCCGTACGCACGACGGCCCCGGCGCCGCCGCGTCGCCTGCCCAGCGCAGGCCCGGCCGCGGGAGGCGTGCAGCCCGGCACACGCGCCCCGGCAGCCGGGCGGCCAGCCGTCAGGCGAGCGGCCCCCCCTCCAGTCGTCAGCGCTTTGCCCCGCCCGCTCACGGTGACGCTCCTGGCCGGCCTCTGGACGCTGGGCGGCGTCGCTGGAGGCGCCATCGGACTGGGCTACACGCTGTTCTCGAGCGCGGCTGGAGCGATCAAGATCGTCGCGGCTCTCGCGGCGGGGTTGAACGCCATCATCGGGGTGGCGGTCGGATGGGGGCTCTGGACGCTGGCCACGTGGGCTCGCCCGACGATCCTCGTCCTCACCGGGCTCGGCACGCTGAGCTGTATCGGGACGCTGCCCTCGCTGGCCACCCTGGTCTACATGCTGCGGCCGGAAACGAAGGTCATCTTCTCCGGGGTTGCGGATCTTAGGCAGCTGTCCGAGGCGCAGAGTCAGGTCCTGAACGAGGCCCCCGACGACCTCACATTCTCCCTGGTCCTGCTGGCGAGCCTCTTCGTCACGTTCATCCTAGGCGCGGTGCTGACCTACCTGAGCATCAGCTACCTCGCGACGGCTGGCGTCGGGTAGGGCGGCTCCAGGCGTCGCCTGCCACCCTAACACGCTGGTTTTCAATGGCCTAGGCGTCTGACGGCCGCCTCCTGGAGAGGCTCGGTCCGTTGACTGCCCGGAACCGCTGCGGTAAAAAGGGGGTTCCGCCTTCCGAGGAATTGAGCTCCATGACTAGAGAAGAAGCGCTCAACCTGTACCGACAGATGCTCCTGATCCGCCGCTTCGAGGAGCGCTCAGCGCAGCTCTATGTCGAGGGCCAGATCGGAGGCTTCCTCCATCTTTACATTGGCCAGGAGGCCGTCGGAGTCGCTGCGATCAGCCTGCTGCGGGAGGACGACTACTTCGTCACCTCGTACCGCGACCACGGCCTCGCGCTCGCCCGCGGCACCGATCCTCGCCTACTGCTGGCCGAGCTGTGCGGCAAAGGGACGGGAATCAGTCGCGCCAAGGGCGGCAGCATGCATTTCTACGACGTGCCGCTCGGCAATTTTGGCGGGGACGGCATCGTCGGCGGACACCTCCCGATGGCCGCCGGAATGGGCTACGCGATCCGCCTGCGCGGCAGCGATCAGGTAGCGCTCTGCTTCTTCGGCGACGGCGCCGTCAACGAGGGTGCGTTCCACGAGGCGCTCAACGTCAGCGCGCTCTGGAACCTCCCCGTCGTCTTCATCATCGAGAACAACAGGTACGGGATGGGCACCTCGCTGGATCGCGCGTCCTCCGTCAAAGACCTCTACCAACGCGGCTCCGCCTACGGCATCCCGCGCCGCGACGTCAACGGCATGGATCTGATCGCGGTGCGTCGCGTCCTTTCAGAAGCCATCGAGCGCGCCCGCAACGACAAACGCCCGACGCTGATCGAAGCCGAGACGTACAGGTATCGCGGTCACTCGATGTCGGACCCGGGCAAGTACCGCACCAAGGAAGAGGTCGACCGCATGATGCAGTACGACCCCGTGCACGTCTTCGGCAAACGGCTCATGGAGCAGGAGCGCGTTTCCGAAGCCGATCTCAAAGAGATCGACAAAGGCGTTCTGGCGCAGGTCGACGAGGCGGTCCGCTTCGTCGAGGAGAGTCCCGACCCCGCTCCCGAGTCGATCTTCGAGGACGTCTACGTCGCCTCGGCGTACATCAACATGGAGGCCGCCTCGACGGACCCGGCCTGGGCTGCCGCGAAAAAGGATGATCGCGTGCCCGAAAAGTTCCCCTCCCCGGAGCCTGCCAGGGCAGAGAGCTAGGTATGGCGACCCTCACGATGCGCGAGGCGTTGAACCAGGCGCTTCACGAGGAGATGACCCGCGACGAGACCGTCTTCATCCTCGGCGAGGAGGTCGGCGCCTACCAGGGCGCGTACAAAATCACCCAGGGGCTGCTCGAACAGTTCGGTGAGTGGCGTGTTCGTGACACCCCCATCGCCGAGGAGGCCATCGCCGGAGTCGCCGTGGGGGCGGCCTTCGTCGGGATGCGCCCGGTCGCCGAGATGATGACGTTCAACTTCTCGATGCTGGCCCTGGATCAGATCGTCAACCACGCGGCCAAGTACCGCTACATGTCGGGCGGGCAGGTGCGCTGTCCGCTCGTGATCCGCGGCCCGTCGGGCGCCGCCGCCCAGGTGGCCGCTCAGCATTCCCAGGCCCTCGAAGCCTGGTACGCCCACGTGCCCGGCCTCGTGCTGGCCATGCCGTCGACGCCCAGAGACGCCAAGGGGCTCCTCAAGAGCGCGATCCGGGATGACAACCCGGTGATCTTCATGGAGAACGAGGTGCTCTACAACATCAAGGGAGAGGTTCCCGACGAGGAGTACCACATCCCGTTGGGTCTCTCGGACGTCAAGAGGGAGGGCGGTGACGTAACGCTCGTGGCGTGGAGCCGCTCCGTCGTGCGGGCGATGCAGGCCGCCGATCTTCTCGCAGAGGAAGGCATCGAAGCGGAGATCGTCGATCCCCGCACCCTACGTCCCCTGGACGACGAGCCGATCTTCGCGTCGGTCCGCAAAACGAACCGCTGCGTGGTGATCGAGGAGGGCTGGCGCATCTGTGGGTTCGGCGCGGAGATCGCCGATCGCGTGCAGCGCGAGTGCTTCGATGATCTCGACGCGCCCGTGCTGCGGGTCACCTCGGCGGACACACCGATGCCGTACGCGAAGACGCTCGAGACCGCCTACCTGCCCCAGCCGGACGAGATCATCGCGGCTGTGAAAGGAGTCCTCTACCGATGATCACGAGGGTCGTGCTGGCCAAACTCTCGCCGACGATGGAGGAGGGGAAGATCCTCGTTTGGCACAAGAGCGAGGGCGATCAGATCAAGATCGGCGACGTCATGGCGGAGATCGAGACCGACAAGGCCAACATGGAAATGGAGGCGCTCGGCGAGGGCACGCTGCGCAAGATCCTCGTCGCGGCAGGCGGCTCGGCCCCGGTGGGATCGCTGATCGGTGTGATCGCGAATCCGGACGAGGACATCGAGGCCACGCTCGCGAAGGCGTCGAAGCCCACGCTCGCCCCCCGACCGGCAGCAGCACCGACACCCGCCCCGGCGACACCCCCGACGCCGGTTGCCGCGCCCGCCCCCGCACCCCTCGCTCCGCCCGCACCCGCACCGGCTCCCCTGTCCGCCCTGCTTGGAGTTGCGACGCCGCCAGGCGCCCGAGTCAAGGCCAGCCCGCTGGCCCGGAAGATAGCCGCGGACCGCGCGATTCCGCTGAAACTGATCGCCGGGACAGGGCCGGGAGGCCGCGTCGTCAAACGCGACGTCGAAGCGTTCGCCGCGACGGGGCCGAGACCCGTTCCACAGGCGCCGGCAGCCGCGGCTCGAACGCCTGCCCCGGCCGGCCCGCAGATCGGAGCCGGCGAGCAACTCCCCCACTCTGGCATGCGCAAGACGATCGCCCGCCGACTCGCGGAGAGCAAGTACACGGCACCTCACTACTACGTGACCGTGGACGTCAACATGGATCGCGCGGTTGACCTCAAGCGGCAGCTCGCCGAGGCGGATACGAAGGTCTCCTACAACGACATGATCGTGAAGGCCTCGGCTCGCACTCTCGCCCGCTTCCCGATGGTGAACGCATCCTGGGCCGATGAGGCCATCACGACCCACGCCGAGGTCCACATCGGCGTGGCCGTCGCGATCGAGGACGGCTTGATCACGCCCGTCGTGCGCAACGCGGATCGCAAGAGCGTGATGGAGATCGCTGCCGAAGTGCGAGACCTCGCGGGACGGGCGCGCAGCAAGAAGCTGCGTCCAGACGAGTACATGGGCTCGACATTCACGATCTCGAACCTCGGGATGTTCGACGTGATGGAGTTCACGGCGATCATCAACCCACCCGACAGCGCGATTCTCGCGGTCGGCTCCGTGCAAAGGCTGCCGGTCGTGGTGGATGACGAGATCGCAGTAGGGCATCGCATGAAGCTCACGATGAGCTCCGACCATCGCGTCATCGACGGCGCCCTGGCCGCCCAGTTCCTCGCTGAGCTGCGCCGCCTGCTCGAGAACCCCGTCACGCTCCTGGTGTGAACACCGGCCCGGCCGCCGAGCGATCGTTCATCGTCGGCACGGCTGGACACATCGACCATGGCAAAAGCGCCCTGGTTCGGGCGCTGACGGGCACGGACCCCGATCGCCTCAAGGAGGAGCGCGAGCGGGGAATCACGATCGACCTGGGCTTCGCGCATCTCCGGTCCGACGAGCTCACCTATTCATTCGTCGATGTGCCGGGCCACGAGCGCTTCGTCCGGAACATGCTGGCGGGCGCACACGGTATCGACGCCGTCGTGCTGGTCGTCGCTGCCGACGAGTCGGTCATGCCTCAGACCCGGGAGCACTTCCAAATCTGCCGCCTGCTCGGAATCCCTCGCGGCGTCATCGCCGTGACCAAGATGGACGTCGCGGACCCCGAGCAGGCGGAGTTGGCCGAGATGGAAGTCCGCGAGCTCGTCTCGGGCTCTTTCCTCGAGGCGGCGGAGATCGTGCGCGTCTCGGCGAAATGGGGAGCAGGGCTCGACGAGCTGCGGGACGCTCTCGGCCGGGTGTTCGAAGGTGTCGGACAACGCTCCGCGCTGGGCCTGGCGCGTTTGCCGATCGACAGGGTGTTCACGATGCGCGGATTCGGCACCGTGGTCACGGGAACGCTGGTCGCCGGAAGCCTTGCTTCGGGCGACGCGGTCGAGTTGCTCCCCACGGGCCTGGTCTCGCGCATACGGGGTCTCCAGGTTCATGGGAGCTCGGCCGAGACCGTGACGGCGGGGAGGCGCGCCGCCATCAACCTGACTGCCCTGAAAACGGGTCAGCTGTCACGCGGCGACGTCGTCGCCCACCTGGGCACACTCCTGCCGACGTCGATGCTGGACGTGGAGCTGTCGCTGCTGCCCGACTCGCGCCCGCTCCGCAATCAAGCCCGCGTCCGCGTCCACGTGGCCAGCGGCGAGCACCTGGCGCGGGTGCGGCTGCTCGAAGCCGACCGCCTCGCGCCGGGAGACACGCGACTCGCGCAGCTGCGCCTCGAGACCCCGACGGTAGCCGGTCGGCTCGACGCGTTGATCCTCCGAGCCTACTCCCCCGCGGTCACGATCGGCGGAGCGCGCGTGCTCGATCCCCTGCCACCGAAGCGCACGCGGCCGGAACGGCTCCGCGAGCTCCTCGGGGCCAGCACCGAAGACGTCGCGATCCGATGGGTGGACGAAGCCGTCGAGCGCGGGATCGCGGAGCCCACTCTGAGCGCGAGAGCGACCGTACCGGTGCACCAGCTCCGCAGCTCCCTGGCCGGACACCCGAGGCTCGCAGTGCTCGGCGACTCGCCGCGTCACTACGTCTCGGCACGCGTCATCGACGCCCGTTCGGAGCGTGCTGTTGCGGCACTCCGCGCGCTGCACGAGTCCCAGCCGCTGAAAGCCGGGCTGCCGCGCGAGGCGCTGCGAGACAAGAGCTTTCGCGACGCAGCCGTGGGGCTCTTCGAGGCCGTTCTCGCCCGTCTGATCGAAGCCGGAACGATACGTTCCGAAGGCGACAGCTTGGCGCTCGCGGGTCACAAGGTGGAGCTGAGCGAGACCGAGGCGGCCGGCCACGAGGCCGTGCTCCTGGCGACGCGCGCGGCGGGCCTCGAAGGAGTCGCCGAGGGCGAGGCGATCGCCAGGTTCGAGCGCGACGCGACGCTCGCGAAACGCGTCGTGGCATTGGCCCTCGATTCCGGCCGGATCGTTCGGGTGGGTGACCGCCTTGTCGACCGGGAGGCCGTCGGCGAGCTCACGGCGAAGATGCTCGAGCGCTGGCCGCCCGGTTCACGCGTCGACGTCAAGGCCTTCAAGGAGCTGACAGGCCTGACGCGCAAGCACCTGATCCCACTACTCGAGCACCTCGATCAGACGCGCATCACCCAGCGGTCAGGCAACGAGCGGATCGTTTTGAAACCACCTTCGTGGGGTCGCTCGGGTACCGCTCCGGGGTAGGCCACGCAGCGGTGCCCGAACGACCGTTACGCTTTCTCTTCTTCCGCGAGCACGCCGAAGACGTTTTCGGCGCTCTTGTGGAGCTTCGCGGCCAGGGCGAGACGCGCGTCTTTCTCGGCTCTGACGATGAAGGAATAGTTCTCCCGCGCGACCTTGATCAAGAAGAGCAACTCGTCTCGGGTCAGGTTGAGGTGAATCGAGTTGGTCTTGGGATCGTAGAAGTTGTCGTGCAGCTTGTCCCGCAACCGCAGGCGCGCTTCCTGCTCGTCCTCGACAATGAAGTGGTACTCCGCCCCCGTGACCTTTTGCAGGAACATCAGCTCGGTGACCGTCAGGTTGAGCGCGACACTTCGGGTTTCGGCCATTCGTTTCAGCCTCGCTTCAGACGCGGGGGCATTGTACCCCCCTCGACCTTCCCGTGAACCGCCAGCGAATCGGGGTCGTAGCCGGGCTCTCGCCTGGAGCAGAGCCACTTCGTGCGTCCAGGTCATCCGGGACCCGAGTGCCCTCCGAAGAGGCAGGGTGCGCGCCGAGCTACGACGAAGACGCCGGGAGGCCCGGATCCTCGATCAGTTTGTGCAGGTCCGACAGCCGGACGGGCTTGCGTAGAAACGCATCGACCCCGATCCGCCAGGCCTCGGCCTCGATCTCCGGCGTCCCGTAGGCGGTGAGGACGAAGATGTGCGCCTCCGGCAAGCGCTCCCGCGCCCACTTGACGACCTCGAGGCCTTCCGTGTTGCCGGGCGTCAGGGAGAGATCGGAAACCACGGCGTCGAAGGGCTCCGCGGCGAGCTGTTCACGAGCGTCGTTCTCGGTGCGGGCGCTCTCCACCGAGTAGCCGAGGCTGTCGAAATACCCTCGCATCGCGAAGAGCACCGATTCGTTATCGTCGACGATGAGGAGTCGTGACACTGCAGTTGCCGGGAGCGTGCTCAGTCTATTGAGTCCCGCGCGACGCCGAGGCGTCTGCCATTCGGGACTACACTCTTGCACTCTACCGTACCCAGCCGGCAGGCCTCAGCCCCGCCGGGTAGGGCGAGGCCGCTTTCGTGGCGGCCGCGGTGCACCCGAGCGGCCACGAGCCCGTGAGCGGCGCAGCACGTCGACGAGCACAAAGTCCACCTGGCGCCGTTCCAGGTCGACCCGCGCGACCTGAATCTCGACTTCGTCACCGAGCTGGTAGGCGGTGCCAGTGCTCTGGCCGCGCAGGCTGTGAGCCTTGTCGTTGAACTCGTAGTAGTCGTCGGTCATCGACGAGACGTGGACCAGCCCCTGAACGAGCAGGTCTCGAAGCTCGACGAAGAGACCGAAGGACTGGACGCCCGTCACGTACCCGGTGAACTGCTCACCGAGCTTGTCGGCTATGAAGCGCACCTTCTTCCACTCGACCAGCTCCCGCGAGGCCTCGTCCGCTCCCCGCTCCCGCTCGGAGAGATGGAGGGCGAGGCCGGGTAGCGCCGCCTGACTGTCTTCGGTCATCTGGCCACCGTGGCGGATGCGGCGCAGGGTCCGGTGCACGACGAGGTCCGGGTAGCGCCTGATCGGGCTCGTGAAGTGCAGGTATCTATCGGTGGCGAGCCCGAAGTGGCCCAGGTTCGCCTCGTGGTACCTCGCCAGCTTCAGCGTACGCAGCAGCAGGTAAGAGACGAGCTTCGCCTCCGGCCGTCCTTCGGCCTGCCGCAGCACCCTCTGGAAGTCCTGGGGGCGGAGCTTGTCCAGGTGAGTGGGAATGCGGTAGCCCAGCGAAACGGCGAGCTCGCTGAATTCCTCGACACGCTCGAGGTCGGGAGGCTCGTGGACCCGGAAGAGGGTCGCAACTTCTTTCTCATTGAGATACTCCGCGACGGCATCGTTGGCCGCCAGCATGAACTCCTCGATCGTCTTCATGCTGTCGAGCCGCTCGACGGCCGTGATGCCGATCATCTCCCCCTCGGCGTCGAGGATCAGTCGCGGCTCCGGAACGTCGAAGTCGAGGGACCCGCGCTTGAAGCGCCGACCGCGGAGCAGCTTCGCGAGGCGATCCATCTCCACGACCTGCTCGACGACGGCGGTGAAGCGCTGCCGCACGGAGGCGTCGCCATCGACGATCGCCTGCGCTTCCTGGTAGCTCAGCTTCGCGCCGCTGCGAATCACGCCGTCGTGAAACTCCACGCCGTCGACCCGACCGTTCCTGTCGAAGTCGATCAGCACCGACTGGACGAGCCTGTCAGCGCCTTCGATCAGGCTGCAGATGCCGCTCGACAGCGCGTGGGGAAGCATCGGAACCACGGTGTCCGGGAAGTAGATCGACGTGCCCCTCGCGAAGGCCTCCTGGTCGAGCTCGCTGCCTTCCTTCAAGTAATGGGCGACGTCGGCGATGTGGACACCGAGCCGCCAACCCCGCGAGCGTCGCTCGATGGAGATCGCGTCGTCGTGGTCCCTGGCGCTGGCAGGGTCGATCGTGATCGTCGTCTGCTCGCGGAAGTCGGTTCGCCCGCGTCGCTCGGGTTCGCCGACGGAGCTCGGCACGTCATCCAGCTCGGCGACGACCGCCTCGGGAAACTCCGCGACGAGGCCGTGCTTGGCCATCACGACTTTGAGGTCGACTCCCGGCTCGTCGAGCGGACCGAGCCGTTCGACCACGCGGCCGGACGGGTTGCGGGTGGCTGTCGGCGGACGAGTGATCTCGACCACCACCATCTCGCTGGATTCGGCGCCGGCGTCGTCACCCTTCGGAATCGTCACCTCGTGAAGGATCCGTTGGTCGAAGGGCACCAGGTGTCCACCCCAGCGTTCATCCGGCTCGAAGCGGCCCACCAGCCGCTCCACCGCGTGCTCGAGCACCCTGATTACGCGTCCCTCAATTCCTTTCGAGGTGACCCGCTCCACCCGGGCGACCACGCGGTCGCCATGAAGCGCTTCTTTCAGGTGGCCGGGCGGAACGAAGACGTCACCCTCCCCCTTCTGACGTCGCTCCGGTATGACGACACCGAAGCCAGAGGGATTGCAGGTCAGCCTCCCCACCACGAGGTTCATCCGCTCTGGCAGACCGACTCGAGAGCCGCGGATCTTGACGACCTCGCCCGACTCGAGCAGCTCGGCGAGCAGCTCTTTCAGGGCGCGGCGTCCGGTCGCATCGAGATCCAGACCTCGCCCCAGATCCCGAATCGAGACCGGCTTGCCTGACTCGCTCAGACAATCGAGGAGCTGCTGCGCAGTGGGTTGAGGCTCGGCCGTCAGACGAATCCTAGAAAAAGAGGGACGCGCGGGTGATGAGGCAACTGGTGCCGGAGGTGGGAGTTGAACCCACACTGACCTAAGCCAACACGGCCCTGAACCGTGCGCGTCTGCCAATTCCGCCACTCCGGCGCGGACAAGCGCGTACTGTAGCAGCGCCCTCGGAGTGCGGCAAACATCGCTCCCGCTGCCCCGCTCTGGAGCGACGGCGTGGCATAGATAGCGTGCCGGGCCGCCTCGGACGCGACGGCGTCGAAGGGTGGGAGTATCGATTGGAGCACTAGTGGCCCGTAACAGGGAGGTCGATGCCAGCGAGACTGCTGAGGCGCCCGACCCGGCAAGGCACGAGGAGCGCGCATATCGGGAATATGCAAGCGACGAGCAACGCAGCAGGGCGGGATGCATCGGCGGTCGCAGCGGTATCGAATCCCCTGTTACAGGCCACTGGGCTATCCTCGCAGGCAGCAATGCGGAGACGACGACTCCCACGGCGCCCGCCACAGAAGCCGGTCAACCGGTTGCGACCGCACGCCGGCGTCGTGTTGGCGTTCACCGCGGCAATCGGAATCGGAGCCCTCGTCGGGCTCTTTCTTGCTTACCAGAGCGACCTGCCGCAGGTCTCCTCGCTCGAGGACTTCGAGCCGAACCTCATCACCCGGGTGCTGGCGGCCGACGGGGCACTGCTCGGAGAGTTCTCGATCGAGCGCCGCGTTGTGGTTCGCTTCGAAGACATCCCGCCTTCGCTTCGCAGCGCCGTCGTCGCGGTCGAGGACGCCGACTTCTGGAGTCACCTCGGAATCAATCCGTGGCGGATTCCGGGAGCCCTGCTCGCCAACCTCCGCGAAGGCCGTCGGGCAGAGGGCTTCTCCACTCTCACCATGCAGCTCTCGCGGCTGCTCTTCCTGACACCAGAGAAGACCTATTCGAGAAAGGTCAAAGGAGATCATCCTCGCCTTTCAGATCGAGCGGAATTTCACTAAGGAGGAGATCTTCGCGCTCTACTGCAACCAGATCTATTTCGGCCACGGCAACTACGGCGTCGAGGCGACAAGCCGCTTCCTCTTCAACAAGTCGATCGCCGATCTCACCCTCGCGGAGGCGGCGCTTCTGGCCGGTATCCCGCAGAGCCCCACCCGGCTCTCGCCGATCGAGCTACAGCTGACCCGCAGTCCTCCATCGATCGCCCCCTACTTCCTGGAAGAGGTGCGCAAGCAGCTCGAGCGGGAGTACGGCAGCCAGCGCATCTATCAGGGTGGGTTGCACGTCCACACCACGCTCGATCCACGGCTGCAGCGCGCCGCCAATCGAGCGGTTCGCGATGGGCTGCTGCGACTCGACCGCATCGCCAGGGGCTTCGTCGCGCCCACCCAGTCGGTGCTACATGGCGGCGAGCTGCCGGACGATATCCAGCTGGACGATTGGGGTTGGCCAATCCGCGTAGGCGACGTCGTCTCGGGAGTCGTGATGGCGTCCCACCGCGACGTCGCGGTCGTCCAGATCGCCGACTTCCGGGCCAACATCACTCGCGCAGCCATCGAGTCGACGAGTCTCAGCCGCGTGGACCAGGTACTGCCCGTCGGCGCGGTGACACTGTTCCGTGTGCTGGCACTGCCGGACACCTCGACGCAACAACGCGCCCGCATCGCGCTCGAGCAGGTCCCCGAGGTGCAGGGTGCGCTGTTGGCGCTCGATGTTCGAACCGGAGGCGTCCGGGCGATGGTGGGCGGCTTCGACTTCCGTCGCAGCAAGTTCAACCGCGCCACCCAAGCACTTCGTCAGGTGGGATCGGCCTTCAAACCGATCTTGTACACGGCCGCCATCGAGCGGGCCGGCTGGACGCCGATCACGCTGCTCGACGACTCACCGCTCCGCTTCGAGAGTGCGGGTCAGGACGACTGGGCGCCGCGGAACTACGACCGCCGCTTCCTCGGGCCTGTAACCCTGAGGCGAGCACTCGAGTTGAGCCGCAACATCCCCGCCGTGCGCACGCTCGCGGCGCTGGGCGTCGAAACCGGCATCGAGTACGCCCGCAAGCTCGGCCTCAACGGGCCGCTGCCGCCCTTTCTACCGATCGCCCTCGGGGCCGGCGAGGCCACGGTGATGGAGATGACGGCGGCGTACGCGACCTTCCCCAACCAGGGTTTGCGCCCAGTTCCACGTCTGATCACCCAGATCACGGATCGCGATGGCAACGTCGTAGAGGAGATACGGCCCGACGCCGTCGATGCGATCCGGGCGGACACCGCGTACATCATGACCCGCATGCTCCGCGGTGTGGTGGAGTCCGGCACCGCCACGCGACTCAAGAAGCTCGGGCGCCCGCTGGCCGGCAAGACGGGCACCACCAACGATTGGACCGCCGGCTGGTTTGTCGGCTTCGAGCCCGGGCTCGCCGCCGGCGTCTGGGTGGGGTTCGACGAAAAGATGTACAGCCTGGGCCGGCGCCAGGACGGAGGTCGCACCGCGCTGCCCATCTGGCAGGAAGCGACGCGCGACGCGCCGGTCGAGCGCTACATCGTTCCGGCCAATATCGTCTTCGCCGCGATCGACGCCACGGGCAAGCCCATTTCTACTCGCCGACCCGGGAGCCACCTGGAGGCGTTCGTGGCAGGCAGCGAGCCCGCCGGCGCGTACATCACGAGCGACCCGGATGGGGAGCGGTGAAGCCGATCAACGGAAAGCCACAGAGGCACGGAGGCACAGAGAAACGGAGAACGGCAAGCACGAGTCCTTGCGGATCCCAATCGAGGGCGCGTCAGGTGAGGCAAGACCCGAAGCCTTGGACTCCGCGTGCTCTACTACCAAGGGGATGGTGACCGATCGGAGTTGCCGTTTCTCTGTGCGTTCTCCGTGGCCTCCGTGCCTCTGTGGCCGCCGTTGATCGGCGGGTGTTTCTTTGCGGCTTGACTCCGTGGCAGCCGTTGATCGGCCGTAGTGCCTCAGCGAGGAGGCGGCGAGTAGTCCGGGTGACGCGCGGCGCCGTCCCCGTGGGTCACGCGCCAAGACCTGCCGTCGCTCAAACGCAGACGGTACACCGCGTAGCTGCCGGAGATGTCCGACGCGAACACGAGCTCGGAACCATCCGGCGAGTAGGCGGGATCGTAGTTCACCGCTGGCCACTCGACGAGCATCTTCTCCTCACCGGTTTCAAGGTCCTGCTCGACGATCCAGCTTCTCTCCCTGGTGCGGCGCTGGCGTCGCACGTAAGCGACCGCTCGGGCGTCGGGTCTGAAGCGGGGCTCGCAGCCACCCGATGTGAGCGGTGAAAGGCGGCGGTCCTCGCCACTCGCCACGTCCAGCAGATAGATCCGATGTCCTCCCACACCCTTGTTCGATGAGAACACGACGCGCGACCGATCCCAACTCCAGTGGGGATCGCCCAGTCGGGCTCGGCCGCCGTGCTCGACGAGCGTCACGGTGTGGCCCTGCGCGTCGACGCTGACCAGAGCGTCGTGGCTCTCGAGCTCCGAAACGGCCGCCAGCAGAACCCCGTCAGAGGATGGGTCGGCCTGCCAACCCGGATCCGGGGCGATGCTCACGCGGCGTGGCTCCCCACCAGACGCCTCGACCTCGTACACCCGCCAATGGCCCGAGCGCTCCGTCGAAAAGTAGATCTTCGAGCCGTCGGCCGCCCAGCGCGGTAGAATGTCCCGGGCGGCGTGCCGTGTCAGCCGACGCTCCGCACCCCCTTCGATCGGGATCACGTAGATGTCGGTGTTCCCCCCGAGAGCCTTCTCGAACGCCAGCAGGCTCGCTGCGGTGTCTGGCTGAGCCACCGCGCGTAGCGTCGCCCCGGCTGTCGCCCGGGGCACGAGAAGCAGGGCCGCGAAGGCCCTGAGGGCTCGAGCAGCGCTGCTAGACGTCACTCGCCGTCGCGGCCTCGAGCTGCCCGCGTGCGCGCGCGACGAGCGTCGCCTTGATGAGGTCGTCGATGTCGCCGTCCATCACGCGGTCGACGGAGCCGACCTCGTGGCGCGTCCGATGGTCCTTGACCATCTGGTAGGGCTGGAACACGTAGGAGCGAATCTGGCTCCCGAAAGCGATCTCCTTCTTCGAGGCTTCCACCTCGTCCAGCCGGGCTCGCTGCTTCTGCATCTCGAGGTCGTAGAGCCGAGCCCGGAGCACCTTCATCGCGACGTCGCGGTTGCGAATCTGGCTGCGCTCGTTCTGGCAGGACACGACGATCCCGCTCGGAAGGTGAGTGATCCGCACCGCAGAGTCGGTGACGTTGACGTGCTGGCCGCCCGCGCCACTGGACCTGAACGTATCGACACGCAGGTCCTTGTCCTGGATCTCGACCCTGATGTCCTCGTCGATCTGCGGCCAGGCGAATACCGACGCAAACGAGGTGTGGCGGCGCGACGCCGAATCGAAGGGGCTGATGCGCACGAGGCGATGGACACCGGCTTCGGCCGAGAGGTAGCCGTACGCGTACTCCCCGTTGACCAGCACGGTGGCGCTCTTGATCCCGGCCTCCTCTCCCGCCTGCACCTCGGTGACCTCGGACTTGTAGCCACGTTTCTCCGCCCATCTGAGGTACATACGCAAGAGCATCTCGGCCCAGTCCTGGCTCTCCGTGCCGCCGGCCCCGGCGTTGATCGTCAGGATTGCGCCCGCGCGGTCGTGCTCACCGCCGAGCATCTTCTGGAACTCGGCACGCTCCAGCAGCTCGTCGAAACCGCGCAGCGACGTCTCGAGGTCGGCCGAGACGTCTTCTCCGGATTCGAGCCACTCGATCAGGACGCGGGTGTCGTCTTCGTGGGTCTTGAGCTGGTCCAGGACGGCGAGATCTTCGTCGACGCGCTTGCGGCGCTTCAGGACCTTTTGCGCGCTCTCCTGATCGCTCCAGAATTCCGGGGCGGCGAGGCGCTTCTCGAGCCCGCTCTGCTCTTCCTCCAGCCGTGCCCGGTCAAAGATAGCCGCGGACATCCGCGGCCCTCGCGATCAGCTTCTCGAAAGTCTGCTGTACGTCTTCGTTCACAGTGGCTCCTTCAGATTGATTCTACGTCGTCGCAGCGCCAACGCCGTCAGCAACAGCGTCGCCACGACGCACGACCAAGCCAGCAGGTCGCCGTGGCGGGCGTAGGGTGTCAAGTGAGACATCGCTCTGATTTCGTGAACGAGCACCGCGGGCTCGAAGAGGGGCGTCCTGGCCAGGATGCGACCGCGAGGATCGACGACGGCGCTCACACCCGTGTTCGCTGCGCGAACGAAATAGCGCCCGCTCTCCACGGCCCGCAGCACTGTCGTCGAGAAGTGCTGGTGGGGCGCCGAGCTGGTCCCGTACCAGGCGTCGTTGGTCATGTTGACGAGCAGCTCCGCGCCTCCGGTCACGAAGCCCCGGACCAGGTTCGGAAAGATCACCTCGTAGCAGATGAGCGGGCCGGCGCCGAGGCCGTCGACGTCGCCCACGGTGTGCTCGGTGCCCGGGGTGAAGCCCCCGACCCGCTCGACGAGCTGAGCCGAGATGAGGCCCCCGAGCGTGAAGATCGGTTGCAGGGGCACGTACTCTCCGAAGGGAACGAGCTGGATCTTTCGGTATCTTGCCGCGATCTCTCCCGCCGGCGTGAGCAGCTTGGCGCCAACGTAGGCCCGATCCTGGCCGTTCGCCAACAGCTCGCGATCGGCGCTTCCGAACAACAGGTACTGGTCCTGCTCCCGGGTCAGAGCGCGCAGTCGGCCCAGGAGTTCCGGGTTCAAGTCGAGGAGGTACGGGACCGCCGATTCGGGCCAGACCACGAGCCGCGCCTGCGCCGCCTCTGCCCGCGTCAGCTCGAAGTGGCGCTCGAGGTTCCGGCGCAGCAGCTCCGGCCTCCACTTCTCTTCTTGGTGGATGCTGGGCTGCACGAGAGCCACGCGAAGGGCGGCGCCCGCGGGCAGAGGCCGAGCCATCACCCAGGAGCCAAAGAGCCAGGAGCCGAGGACGACTCCGGCCGCAGCGACGAACGCGAGCTTCCTGTGGACCGAGGACTCCGCCAGGATCGCGAACGCCAGCAGCGCCGAGACCGTTGCGATCACGAAGGAGACCCCGTACACGCCGAAAACGCTCGCCAGCTGAAGATGCGACGCGTGTTCGTACTGGCTGTATCCCAACAGACACCAGGGAAACCGGAAGTAGGTTCGCGTTCTGAACAGCTCGCTGGACACCCAGAGCACGGGCATCAGGAGCACCGCCCGTGCACCGAACGCTCGGAGCCAGAGCGAGGCGAGTCCGCCCAACCCGGCGGTCACGACGGCCCAGGCGGCGGCGAGCAGCAGCATCGCGGCCAGGCCGACCGGCAACGACTGGCCGCCGTGCTCCGCGACGACGAATGCCGTCCAATAGAGCAGCCCGACGCCGCTGGTCACGCCGGTCACGTAGCCCAGCAGCGCTCCGCGCCGGGGCGTCGCGCTGGCGAGCGCGACGAACAGCGGCGTCAGGCTCAGCCACGCGACGGCAGCGTGTCCGAACTTCGGGAAGGAGAGAGCCAGGAGCACGCCCGAGCCGAGCGCGAGAGCGAGACCCCTCACGAGCCTGCGCATCGACGATCAACGGCAGCCACGGAGGCACAGAGGCACGGAGAACGCACGGAGAGACGGCGGGCTCCGATCATAAGCGACGACTCAGGATGCCTGGCGCGATCGAGGGCGCTCGAAGACCTCATGCGCGTTGAACGAGGATCGCACGAAGACACCCGAGTAGACCGTCGGAAAGCCCATCTCGCGCGCGAGCCGTCCGAGCTTCTCGAAGCCCTCGGGGCTCACGTAGCGGGCCACCGGAAAGTGTTCACGCGTCGGCCGCAGGTACTGACCGAGCGTCACGATGTCCACACCTACGCTACGCAGGTCCGCGAGCACGGACACGACTTCGTCGTCGCTTTCGCCGAGGCCGATCATCAAGCCGCTCTTCGTCAGCTGGCCCGCTCGCAGCCGCTTGGCACGCTCCAACACCGAGAGGCTGAGCTCGTAGTCGCCCTGGGGTCGCACGAAATCGAAAAGGCGGGGCACCGTCTCGATGTTGTGGTTGAAAACGTCGGGAGCTGCGTCGAGAACGGATCGCAGTGACTCGTCACTGCCCCTGAAGTCCGGGGTCAGCACCTCGACGCCGGCTCCTGGAAGGCGGGCACGAACCGCGCGCACCGTCGCAGCGAACTGTCCCGCTCCTCCGTCCGGGAGATCGTCGCGGGCCACCGCCGTCAGGACGACGTAGCGGAGCCCCAGCGAGACCGCGGCCTCGGCCACACGCTGCGGCTCCCCGGCATCCGGCAGGGCGGGGCGGGCCGTGCCGACCGAGCAGTAGCCGCAGCGACGCGTACAGCGATCACCCAGCAGCATGAAAGTGGCCGTGCCGCGCGAGAAACACTCTCCCAGGTTGGGGCAGCGCGCCTCCTCGCACACCGTGTTGAGAGCCTGGCGGCGCAGCAGCACGCGGAGCGGCCGTGCCTCGGCTGCGAGAGGGTCGCCCTTGCGCGCCCATCCGGGCAGCCGGACCGGAACGGTCGTCACTGGGTGACGATGAAGGGCTTGAACTTCTCCTCATCGCGCAGCTGGTTTCTCACGCGCTCTGCGTCGGCACGCGCCGCGAAGCGACCCACCCGAACGTTGTAGAGCCCCGCGGCGGCGTCGGGAGCCACGACGAACGCTGTGAATCCCTTCACCTTGAGCTGCGCTACGACCTTGTCCGCGGCGGCGCGATCCTTGAACGCGCCCACCTGGATCGAGTACACCGGCGCCTGCGCCGGCGTGGTCCTGGGGGCGGTGGCCGGGGGCGCCGGTGTCGTGGCGGGTGGAGGCGTGGGGGTCGCGGCGGCGACGGGTCGCGGGGTCGGCGTCGGCTGCGCCCGCTGAGTCGTCGGGGGCGGCGTTGGGCGCGCCCTCGCGGTCGTTGTCACCGGCGGGGGCGCCGAGGTGGCGCGGGCCGTCTGCACCGGCGTCAGCTCAGCTCGCGGACGATCCTGCTCGAGGCGCTTCGAGTATTCGAGCTCCTCGGGCGCCAGCGCGCGCGGCTCCTCCGTGACGATCCGCTCTGCGGCGGCGGGCTCGGACGCTGCCACCTCCCCCGCCGAGTCGACACCCCGGCCGACCATCACGCCGGCGAGGAACGCCAGGATCAGGCCCGCCGCGCCAGCCAGGAAATAGAAGACCAGCTGCTTGTTCGTGAGCTGGATCTCGTAGTAGTAGTCCTCCTGCGCCAATCAGTCCTCCGCTCGAACTCTCAAAGGGCCCCGAGTTTCTCGAATCCTTCTTTGATGATGACAGAAATAGCCGCCGCATCCTCGGCTCCCCGCTCGGAGCGCACCGTGAGCTGCATCACGAAGACCAACTCGTTGAGGCCGGCCAGGACCAGGTTCCTCCGCTGGTCCGCCGGCAACGCGGCGACGTTCGTGACGAGCTGCTCGAAGTCGGCTCGCCCGTGATACTTCAAGTCGACGCCCTCGAACAGCGCACCGTACTGGCGCGACAGCTCTTCGAGAGCGCGATCCATAAACGGGTCGACCTCGTCGCCCATCTGCCCCTCGAGGTATCGATAGACGCGCTCCAGCAGCTCGTTGAACGATTCGACGATCGCCTCGAGGTCCATCTCCTGCGGCGTCACCTTGACGACGCCGTGCACGCCGGTGCTCTCGGGCGGTCGCCCGGCCTTGATCGCACCGACGACCTGGAGAGCCCAGAGAATGCGGCATGTCTCGAAGTGCGACAGGTAGGAGACCTGACAGATCTGATCGATCGTCGACTTCCCGTTGACGCGAGACAGGACCTCCTGCTCCTCCTCGGTCAGGTCGAGCTTGTAGAGAAGTTCGTCGTTGGTCACCGGAGACGGCGACGAGTCGATGCTTCCGATACCGGCGATGACCCGACTCCAGCTCTGACAGCGCCGGATCCCTTCGAGGATCAGGTTCTCGGTAGAGATCTTCAGCACCACGGCGTCGTCGTCGACCTTCTCTCTGATGAGCAGCTCGTAGTCGCCCTGCACCCAGTTGCACAGATCCAGAAGGATCCGTTTGACGTGGTGCTCCATCGAAGTCGACAGCTCGTCCGGCTCGATCGCCTTCATGTCCACGAGGATCTTGCCGAGACGGCGCCCGGGACGGATCTGCTTGGACGCGTCCACGTAGTGCCGGGCGCTGAGCCGACCACGAACGAGCAGGTCCTCTCCGAGCCGCTCGTCCGGGTCTGTGCTCGTGGCGAAGATGACGCGACCGTCCTTCAAGAACGCGGTCTTCTTGATCTCGCCGTTGCGACACACGAGGAGCCCGGTCTCCCGGGCATCGAGGAAAGTCCGGAGCAGCTCCGGGACGCTCGTGGTTTCCAGGTCGCCCTTGATGCTAAGCTGTTCCTCGGCGTCCGCGGCGGTGCTCGCCTCGCCCGTTTCCGGCCAGTCGCTCAAGGATCTACGTCTGCTCCAGCTTGTCCACCAGCGCCTTCATGAAGTCGATCGGAATCGGGAAGATCACGGTGGAGTTCTTCTCGGCGGCGATCTCGGTCAGGGTCTGCAGATACCGCAGGTGCAGCGCGATCGGCACTTCGTTCATCTTCAGAGCCGCCTCGGTGAGATGCTTGGAGGCCTCGAGCTCACCGGATGCGTGGATGATCTTGGCGCGCTTCTCTCTCTCGGATTCGGCCTGACGCGCCATGGCGCGCTGCATGTCCGGGGGCAGGTCCACGGCTTTCACCGCGACCTGCGTGACCTTGATGCCCCACGGATCCGTGTGGTTGTCGATCACGGATTGCAGCATGCCTCCGAGCCGCTCCCGCTGGGAGAGCAACTCGTCGAGGTGGGCCTGGCCGAGGATCGAACGGAGTGTCGTCTGCGCCTCCTGGCTCGTCGCGTAGAGGTAGTTCTCGACCTGGACGATGGCCTTGACCGGGTCCATCACGCGGAAGTAAACGACCGCATTGACCTTCACGCTGACGTTGTCTTTCGTCATGACGTCCTGCGGCGGGACGTCGAGTACGACCGTCCGCAGCCCGACCCGAACCATCCGGTCCAGCGGGAAGAAGACGAAGACGAGCCCCGGGCCCAGCGGCTGAGGCCGCAGATTGCCGAGGCGGAAGACGACGCCGCGCTCGTACTCGTTGAGGATCTTGACCGAGAGCATCAGCCAGATCACGATCGGGAACGCCAGCACTGCGAAACCCATCACTCCCCCTTCCGGACCTTCAGTCGGAGACCTTCCACGTGGTCGACTTCCACGCGATCCCCGGTGGCTACGGGGTTGTCCGCTACCGCGCGCCAGCGTTCACCCTGCACCATCACCCAGCCATCGACCTCGGGGCCGAGGTCCGTCTGGGCGATGCCGGGCTGACCCGCCATCCCCGACCGACCCGTGGTCGCCGTGCGCTGCTGCGCGTTGACCACAAGCTTGACGACGAAGAGGGTCCAGGCCGCCATCACCGCGACGGTTGGCAGCAGCGTCCACAACGAGATTCGGAGCTCGGGCGGCGCGTCGACTAGCATCATGGCGCCGAGCACCATGGCGATCATGCCGCCGATCGTGAGGAGGCCGTACGAAGCGACCTTGATCTCCGCGACGAACATGCCTATCGCGAGCAGAATCAGCAGAATTCCGGCCGAGTTGATCGGGATGATCTGCGTGGCAAAGAGGAACAGGATCAGGCACACGGTCCCGAGGATGCCTGGGAACAGCAGGCCGGGATGGCTGATCTCGGTGCCGAGTCCGGCGAGCGTCCCGAGCAGCAGCAGGAACAACACCTCGGGCCGGGCGATCGTCGAGAGGATCGCCTCACGCCAGCTCATCTCGACGACGCGAGTGACGTGTCCGGCGAGATCGAGGGTGACCTTGCTGCCATCGAAGCGCTCGATCTCCCTGCCCTGAAGCGCTTCGATCAATGCGGGTACGTCGTTGACGACCAGGTCCACGAGCTCCAGCTCGAGCGCCTCCGACTCCGTGAAGGCCTTGCTCTCCGTGACGGCTTTCTCGGCCATCTCCACGTTCCGCCCGCGGCGCTCGGCCTTGCTCCTGACATAGGCGGCCGCGTCTTGAGCGGCCTTCTCCGAGGTCACCTCGTCCATCTGACCCATTCCCGACACCGGGTGAGCGGCCCCGATGTTGGTCCCCGGCGCCATGGCGGCGACGTCGGCGACGATCGTGATGAGGAAACCGGCCGATGCGGCGCGCGCTCCCGATGGGCCGACGAACGCCACGATCGGGGTCCTGCAATTCAACATCTTGTCGATGATCTTGCGCATCGAAACATCGAAGCCACCGGGCGTATCGAGGCGCAGCACGAGCATCGGCGCGCCGGCCGCATCTGCCGCATCGATCGCCGCCGTCACATGCTCCGCGCTGACGGCGTGCACGACGCCGTCGAGCTCGATAATCGGAATCTCGGCCGTTGCGTCGGGCACCGCTCCGAGCAGGCACGGTGCCGCGGCGAGGGCGATTCGGAGCGCGGCTCTCAAGTCTAAGTCCATCCAAATGAGTGGGTTCCGACGGTGATGCGATCTCATCTGGGCTCGTCGAAACCCTCCAGGTGATACTATCACCTGTCCTCGAAGCGAGGTGTCATGTTCGGAACCCTTGGCGGCCCAGAGCTTTTCTTGATTCTGGTCATCGCCCTCATCGTCTTCGGCCCGCGCAAGCTCCCCGAGATCGGGCAGAGCATGGGGAGGATGCTGCGCGAGTTCAGGAAGGCTTCCAGTGAGTTCAAGCGCACGGTCGAGGACGAGGTCGAGGCCGACCGCCGGCAAACCACTCCGCAGATCCGGCCGCCCACCGGGGCCCCGCCGATTGCGAACGACGAAGCGGCGGCGCCCATGACTGCGGCCGCCGAGCCCGCTCCGCCGGTCGGGCCCGCGGTCGCTGACGCTTCCCAGGCGACACCGGACCCCACCGACTGACCCGAGACCGTTGGCCAGCAAGCTTCCGCCGCCCGATCGGATGTCGTTCCTCGAACACCTCGACGAGCTGCGTCAGCGGCTGATCAGGTCGCTCCTGTCCCTCGTCGTCGGCTTCGCCATCTGCTGGGGATTCGCCGAGGAGATCTTCGCGTTCATCACGCAACCGATGAGGAAATCCTTCCCCGAGGTGACCTTCATCTACACGCAGCCCACCGAGGCGTTTCTGCTGTACATGAAGATGGCGTTCTTCGTCGGGATCTTCGTGGCGCTGCCCTACATCCTCTACCAGGTCTGGGCCTTCGTCGCCCCCGGGCTCTACCGCCACGAGAAGGTCTACGCCATCCCCTTCATCGTGTTCGGAACCCTCTTCTTCGCTGGCGGCGCGGCGTTCGGGCACTACATCCTCTTCCCCGTGACGTTCCGCTTCCTCGGCGAGTTCGCGGGCGAGGACGTCACGTTTCTGCCGAGAGTCAGCGAGTACTACTCCTTCTACTCGTGGTTCCTACTGTCCCTCGGCGCAGTGTTCCAGCTGCCTGTGCTGATCTTCGTACTGGCCCGGATCGGCATCGTGTCAGCGGGCTTCCTGCTCCGGAAGTTCAAGTACGCGGTGCTCGGCGCCTTCATCCTTTCGGCCGTGATCACGCCGACGGCCGACATCGTCACCCAGAGCCTGCTGGCGCTTCCGATGCTCGGACTCTACCTGGTCGGTATCGCCGTGGCCTGGGCGTTTGGAAGGCCGCGCGTGCACCGCGGAGACGACGACACGAGTGGCCTGTAACAGGGGATTCGATACCGCTGCGACCGCCGATGCATCCCGCCTGGCTGCGTCGCTCATCGGTCAAATACTCCCGGTATTCTCCCTCTTCGGCTCCTTGCCATCCGGGCGCCTCGGCGCTCTCGCTGGCATCGATCTCCCTGTTACGGGCCACTAGCGAGTCGTAGCCGGCAGCTCGAAGTCGAGGCGGCTGCCGACCTCGACTCCCTCCCGTCGGGCCTGGCCCGAGTTGATCTCCAGGACGTACCGGGCGCTCTGAATCGGCCGATAGGTGGGACAGGGCTCCCGTGCACAAGGCGGCGCGGCCGCGTGGACATGCACGACGTTGCGGTTCTCGTCGAGCCAGACGATGTCGATCGGGAACCTGCAGTTCTTCATCCAGATGCCGTGATGTCCGAGCTGCCGGAACACGAAGAGCATGCCGTGGTCGGCCGGAAGCGAGGACCGGAACATAAGACCCATCGCTCGATCCTCGTCCCGCACCATGACCTCGACCTGAAGCACCTTTTCCGAGGGGAGCGTGAGCGAAATCACCGCGGGCTTGGCGACGGCGGCTACGGCGAGGCTCGCGAGGAGCACGGATCCGCCGACGGCTCGGGCAGCGTGCATTTCGCGCATGGTACCACTCGCCCTTCGACGCTATGGCTCGCCCTCGAGTGGTGCCTGGGCGACCTGCGCTTGCAAGTGGCCGAGCCCGGAGGCGCGTGCCCTGCCAGCGAGGGCAGCCACGTACTCAGGGGAACGTCCCAGCGTCACGTAGAGCCGGGTCGCATCCGCGAGCGCGGACTCGTCGCCCGAGCGCGTGGCGACTTCGACGAGGGTCTCGAGGGTGGTGGCATCGCTGGGCGAGAGTTCCAGTGCCTCTCGGAGCAGGACCAGGGCGTGCGCGTGCTCGCCCTTGTTCGCAGCGGAGGCAGCGGCAGCGCGCAGATCGGCGGCCCGCCCGCGCGACAGGTCGACGACTCGCCCCTGGAGCAGCTCGGCCTCGGGATGCCATCCGTGCTCGCTGGCGATCGCCTCCGCGAGCGCCAACAGGTGTGGGTGGTGGGCTGTGAGGAGAGCCGGGATCACCTCCTCTCCCAGCAGTCGCCGCAGCTCGGCGCTTTCGATCTTCTCCGTCGAACGGCGGCTCAAGAGCCATCCCACAGGATCCTCTTCAGCAGAGATCGCGTGCTCCGGGGCAAAGCGGCGCCACTGGCTCGGCAGCTCGTCGAGGACGACGAGAGCGGCGCCTCGGGATGGGGGTAGCGCGACCAGCGCCTCGCGGCGCTCTTGCGAGAACTGCGGATGTGCGAGCGCAGCAAAGAGTCGCGCTCTGGCGGCCAGCTCGGCATCCTCACCCTGGGCGATGCGAGCCAGTGCGTCGAGCCCTCGAGAGCGCGTGGCCGGCGTGAGCACCAGGGCACGGCCGGCATAGTAGTCGCGCTGCGTTGGCGTGAGGAGTGAAGCGCACGCACCGAGCGTGCTCGCGGCCCGCCCCGGCTGCGCCGCCACCGGTCCGACCGGCAATCGCCCGTCCGGGGTGCCGAGCAGCGTTTCGAGAAGATCGATGAAGAACGCGCGCGGTTCTCCCGTAGTGATCACCGCGGACGGATCGAGAAACTCCCTTGGGAAGAACCTGCTGAACACGGGAGGCAGGCGCGTCGGCCGGGGCGCGCGGGTCTCCACAAAGGCCGTGTCGTCGCTGTTGACGGGGCCCGGGGGAAGGGCAGCGTTCTCGCCGTCACCACGCGCGTGGACGTGTGACGCCAGGAAGACGGGATCTCCGATCAGATCTCGCCTGCCGAACGAATCATTCGAGCCGAGACGCTCGACCGCCCCGACGTCGAAGCGCAGGGGGTCTCGCGACCCGACCAAGTAGTAGGCGCCGACCTCGTCGAACTCATAGATGAAGTAGTGCGGAAACGCACCGGCAAAGGCGCGGAAGAGGCTCTTCACGGTCGGGCCGTCGAGGCCCTGATACCCGAACCACGAGACGAACACACCCCGCTCCGCGAGGCTCTGGGCGACCAGCTCGAAGAACTCGCGCGTGAAAATGTTCGGGGCGACCCACGGGTGGGACGGCATCGACGCGATGATGTCGTAGCGCTCGCCCCCCGCGCGCGCGTTGACGACGAGATGATGGCGCGCGTCGTCGACGACGAGTCGCACCCCCGGGAGGTCCAGCGGCGTCTCTCCCTGCCAGATGACTTCGACCGCGCGCGGCACGCGCTCTTCGATCTCGAGAACCGTCACCTCTCCGACACCACTCTTCGAAAGCGCGTCGACGCTGACGCCCGCACCCAGGCCGACGACCATGGCTGTGTCGGGGCCGTCGCTGTGGAGCAGGGCCAGCACCGCCAGCAGCGCAGACTCGAAGACGTAGTGTGGGGGCTCGAGATTCCGCCCGCCCTGCCCGAGGCCGTTGAGCTGTAGACCGAGCATGCCGCGGCCGAGAGTGACGGAGATCGTGCCGTCCCGCCCCTCGGCGAAGAAGACCTTGCGCTCGCTCGCTTGTCGCGCGAGGTAGTCGCCGAAAGACTGGGACGCCTGGCGCGCGGTGCCGGCGATCTGGTTGTCGTACCCGTCGAACCCGGCGAGCACCACGAGCGTCGGGGCGGCCATCAACGCCGCGACCGCCCGGGCGCTTCCGCGACACAGCAGACCGGCGGCGAGGAGAGCGGACGTCGCGAGCAGCGCGAGAGCCAACGTCACGGAGCCCGGTGAGGCGATCCTAGGAATCAGTACGAAGCCGGTCATCAGCGAGCCCGCTATCGCTCCGACGGTATTGGCTGCGAGCAACGATCCGAGGGCCGCACTCGAGTGCGACGCTCTCGTCTCGACGAGCTGAACGAGTAGCGGCAGCGACGCACCGGAGCAGAATGTCGGGACGATCAGACAGGCGATCACGGCGAGCAGCTGGTAGTGCTGGGCAGCGGGCCCCTTGTACCCGCTCAGCGACTCCAGCAGGTACGCGAGAGGGGTGAAGTACCAGAAGACCACCGCGACTGAGAGCACGGTGATCGATTGGAGAACGACGTACGCGACTGCGTTATGTCGCGCACGTGGCGCGAGGCGCGACCAGGCGAAGCTTCCCAGGCCGATCCCTGCGAGCACCGCCATCAAGACCGCGCCCAGCGCATAGACGGTGCCCTGCAGGAGCGAGGCGTAGGTGCGCGACCAGACCACCTCGAGGCTGATCAGAGCGAAACCGTTGAGGAACGTCAGCAACGCCGCCAGCCGCGCGACGCCGACGCTCCTCTGGCTCGGCTCGAAGGCTTCGGGTCCGGGAGCTGGGACGCCCGCCCCGGTTGCGCGCGCGACCGCGCGCCGGTCCACTGTAATGGCGCAGGCGGCGACGGCGATGTTGGTGGCAACGGTGAGCAGCATCGTGGCGAAGAGACCCACGGCCGGGAGCAGCTGAAACGTGACGAGGTAGGTCCCGATGAAGGCGCCGATAGTGTTCAGCCCGTAGATCAGCGCGGTACCGCTGCCGATCGAGCCGTCCGAGTGGATCACGGCGCGCGACACGACGGGCAGCGTGGCCCCCATCAGCACAGTGGGCGCGGCCAGCAGCAGGCCCGACAGAAGGATCCGCACCAGCCCGATCGCGAATGTCGTCTCGGGGCTCAGCCACGCGAGCAGGTGGTCGAGATTCACCATCGCGGGATAGGTCAGAAGACCCAGCACGCCGAGCGCCGCCTCGATGAGGCCGTAGGCCCGGACGGGTCGCTTCAGCCGGTGGACGACACGTCCGGCCAGCCAGGATCCGAGCGCCATGCCACCGAAAAAGACCGCCAGAACCGTCGAGAACGACAGCGTCGTCGAGCCGAACGAGAGGGAGAGGAGGCGCGTCCAGAGTAGCTCGTAGGCGAGCCCGGTCGCACCTGAGGCCAGCAGACAGGGCAGCAGCGCGTGATTTCGCAAAATCGGCTTCCAGGGTGGGACGTCAGTCTACACGGGGGTCGCTCGGCGGATCGCTCGGGGGGTCGCTCGGGTACCGCTTCGAGGTGGGCCACGCTGACCAAGGGCAGCGTTGACAACGCTGCCCTTGCTACCGCATTCACCAAAGAGGCCCGCTCTACGCGGTACCTTTCGCTCAGGCAGTGCGATCCTTCATGACCGCTGCTCCTGGTATCACATTCACCAAAGAGGCCTGCCCTACGCGGCACCACTCGCTCAGGCTGAACGGTCGTCAGACCAACGGTGCCCATACCATTCATAAAGAGGCCCACTCTACGCGGCACCTCTCGCTTGGGCTGGACGGCAAGCCATCGATCTCGATCGCTGCCCTGAGCGTTCCGAGAAGCGCCTCTCGTCTCTCGCCGCGCCAAACGTCGTGTCACGCGCTGCGCTATCCGTTTGCCACCCACCTACTCGAGGACGGCTACGATCTCGGACGATCCAGGAGCAGCTCGGCCCACCGCGACGTCAACACGACAATGATCTATGCCGACGTGTTCAACAGGGGGCCTCGGGGCGTTCAGAGCCCACTGGATCGAGCTCCCCTAGCCTGACCAGTGCCCGCGCGCCCCCATCATCGCTACCCGTCCTGCTCGCCGCCCATCGCACTTCTGCCTCTCACAACCCACCCTCCGAAGCCCTTCCCACGTCGCCACTTGCCGCCCCTTTATCAGCCCCCCGGTACGTGTCAACGACTTTGAGACAGTGGCCGGCCGCATTTAGTGAGTCGCCGGCCAGACTCGTGCGGCGTGATTGATGGCGCCTGGTCGGATGATGGGCGCGTGGGTGGTAAGAATCGGGACGACCTCAGGGTCGTCTTGCTTCGTCCGCGTTGATCCTGGAGCAATCTGGTGCGTCGTTTTCTCGGGCGGATTGATCCAGACCGCCTCGGGAAGCTTTTCGAGCCTGGGCGGGCCATTGACGAAGCGCTCGGGTCGTTCGAGGTAGACGGCGGTGTGAACGCGGTACCGCTCGGCGAGGACCCGCTCAGCCTGGCCGTGGTGAACCACTGTAGGCGTCAGGTAGCACAGCGCGGAGTGATGATGCTCGTGGTTGTACCAAGGGAAGAACGCCCGGCTCACCTCGCGTGCGTGGAGGGGCGACTCGAAGCGATCAGGGAAGCCCGACCAGTACTTGAGCGTTCTGAACTGAGCCTCCGAGAAGGGGTTGTCGTTGGAGACCCGCGGCCGGGAGTGGGTCTTCTTGACGCCGAGGTCGATGAGCTTCTCAGCCAGCGTCTTCGAGGTCATCGCTGTGCCGCGGTCGGCGTGGATTGTGGGACCCCCCTCGCGGACGTTTTGCTTGGCGCAGGTTTCGGAGACCAGCCGTGCGGCGAGGCTGGCGCTTTCATTCATCGCCAGCAGCCAGCCCACCACGTAGCGGCTGAACAGGTCGAGCATCACGTAGAGGTGGTAGTTAGGTCCACTTTGATCGGGCCCTTGAGCTTGGTGATGTCCCACGACCAGACCTGGTTGGGCCGGGTGGCCACGAGTTCGGGCCGGTGGTAGCGGGGGTGGCGCAGCTGGTTGCGCCGCTCGCGGACTTCCTTACTGTCGGCCAGGATGCGATACATGCTGCGCACCGAGCAGAGGTAGCGGTCCTCCTCGAGCAGCGTCGCGTAGACCTCGACGGGGCTTCGATCACAGAAGCGCTCCGCGTGCAGCGTGTCGAGCACCTCCTGGCGCTCGCGCGGGTCCAGGGCCCGGGCCGGGCGCGGCCGGGGTCGCTTGGCCGTGGCCTTCGCCGGGTTTCTCCGGCGGTAGACCGTGGCGCGGCTGAGCCCCAGCGCCAGGCACGCGGGAGCCGTCGCGGCCTCGCGGGGCAGCACGACAGTGGCAGCCATCAGTCTTTCTCGTCGAGCTCGGAGGTCCTCAGGGGGATCCCCAGGATCCCAGCAACTTTTTTTTGGATCTCGATGATCGTCTCCGCCTGCTCGAGCTGCCGACGGAGCTGGGTGTTCTCACGCTCGAGCCGCTTCATTCGGGGGTCCGCCGCCTTCGCCTTCGGCCCACGCTTCTTCGATCGAAGTCCTGCAAGCGCCCCCGCGTCACGCTGCCGGCGCCACGCCGACAGCAGCGAGGAGTACAACCCTTCACGCCGCAGCAAGGTCCCCACCCCGCCGGGGGCCTTGCAGGCATCCGCCTCCCGCACGATCCGCAGCCGGTACTCTGCGCTGAACCGACGCCGCTTCGGCTTCTCCACCACCTCGGGGTCGGCGACATCCCCGGCGCCGATGGCAGAAACTCCGCTCGCCCTACGGGCTCCCTCCGTTTCCGCCATCTCCTTCAAGCTCTCCTTCTCCAGCAGGGGTCGTTCCATCTCAGAACCTCCCCGCCCCTCTACACTAAACTCCAACGACCATCTGTCTCACCTATTGTTGGCACGGGGGGCGCAGCCTCTTACGCATGGTCAGCCGTACGAGCGCGAAGCGTCCTTTCCGCGTCTTCCCACACACGTGCGTGAAGCCGAGGAAGTCAAACGTCTCGGGCTTACCCCGTCCGTTCCGCTTGCGGTTTGCCGCCGCATGGCGACCAAACTCGATCAAGCGGGTCTTCTCAGGATGAAGTTCCAGGCCAAAGGCCGCGAACCGTTCGCGAAGATCGACCCAGAACCGCCGTGCTTCCCATTCGTTTTGAAAGCCCACGATGAGTCGAGTAGCGGGGGGGAGTCTCACCCCCCCGCCCTCACAGAACCGGACGTGAAACTCTCGCCTCATCCGGCTCTTACACCCCAGCCTCGGGTCGCACGCCGAGTTGCCAATGCGCGAACAGGTTTGGCTCTCGTCGCGCGACTCGACTGAGCCAATGCGTGGAGGCTCGTTCTCGCTTGCGGAACCGCGTGAACTTCCGTCGCACCCAGGCAGCAAGAGCCTGGTTCAGGTGGCGAAGGACTCGGACACACCGCGACCGGTAGAAACGTCCGTAGTAGTTCATCCAGCCTCGGACAGCCGGGTTGACGAGGCGAGCGAGATCCTCGAGCCTTTGATTGTTTCGGGCCGAGGCCATGTGCCACTCGCGTATCGTCTTGCAGATTGCCTTGGCGGCCTTGGTGCTCATCGCCGGCAGGAAGCTCACGAAGAACTTACCCCAGCGATTCCTTGCCCGTCGAGGTTGGAAGGTGTACCCGAGGAAGTCGAACTGAACGTGTTCGTGTTTCTCGGGTCGATCATCGTCCTGGCAGTACACGATGCGGGTCTTGGTGGGATGCAGCTCCAACTGGCACTGCGCGAACCGATCCCGGATGGCCTCCACGACCGCCTGGGCCTCCGCCTTGCTTCGACAGTGGATCGCGGCGTCATCCGCGTAGCGCTCAAACGGACACCTCGGGAAGGTGCGCCGCATCCACATGTCGAACGCATAGTGCAGGAAGAGGTTGGCCAAGAGCGGACTGACGACACCACCCTGAGGCGTGCCTTTGGTCCGCGGTTCCAGGGCGCCGTCTGGCATCTGCACGGGAGCACAGAGCCACCGCGAGATATACAGCCGGACCCAAGGAACGTCGGTGTGGTGGGCCACGACACGTTCGACGAGGGCGTGATCCAAGCTGTCGAAGAACGCCTTGATGTCGAGATCGACGACCCAGTCCAACTCCCAGCAGCGCTTTCTCGTCATCCCTACCGCGTCGAGCGCAGACTTGCCGGGTCGATAGCCGTACGAGTCCGGGTGGAACACTGGCTCCACACTCGGCTCGAGGACCATCTTCGCCACGGTCTGCGCCACACGGTCGGCTACAGTCGGGATGCCGAGTGGGCGCTTGCCGCCGTTGTCCTTCGGTATTTCGACGAGCTTCACGGGCGGCGGAAAGTACGAGCCCGACGACATCCGATTCCAGACCTTGTACAGGTTCCTCTTCAGATCTTCCTCGAATGCAGTCAGAGACTGCCCGTCCACTCCCGCAGCACCGCGATTTGCCTTCACCCGTTGATACGCTTCCCAGACGAGTTGCTTCGGAATGTCATAGGCCTTGCCTCGGGCCTTGCCTCCTCCCATCACTGGTTGGCCACGACCCACGGCAGGGGTGTCGGGCCCCTTCGCTCCACCCGCATTACCAGGCTTCATCGCTACTACGAGCCCGTCCGCCCCTACACCCCGCATTGGTACTCGGCTCCTCGTGGGTCTGCCACTTGGAGATCTCCCTTGGCATCGGAGTGCAGGTTCCCGCGTTCCACACAAGAGCCTGCGCTGGGCTCACGCCGCCTTTGTGCCGGCCACCACCTGGGCAGTAAGCAGGTCGTCCCCCAGCTCATCCCAGGCCAACGACTGGAGCCTGGTTTCGATGGCGTCCCTACGCTTTCGACACGTTGATGACGGTTCACTCACGTTCGTCTTCCAGCACGCACCTGACGGGTTTCGTCCCGCCTTTTCCCGAAACGCTCACCACCCCGGCCATTGTGCCGAAGCAGCTTCCGGTGGTTTGGACCCTGACCCTGCCGTCCGAGCCCGAGGGGCCGTCCCTCATCTCTTGTGCAGCAGGCACATCCGTTCGGTCGAAGACCTCCCTTCTGCGCCGTCGCGGCGCACAGTCGTCGGCGTACCGGACGACGATGACGTCGCCTTTGGCTCGCCGCCGCCAGTCGCGGACCCAGGGGTCGAACACGTAGTGTAGGTAGACGTTCGCAAGCAGGGGCGAAATCCCCCCACCCTGCGGCGTCCCCATCTCACTGCGCGTCTTTTCCCCGTCCTCCAGTACGCCAGCGGTCAGCCATTTCTGAATGAGCCGCGCGACGCGCCGGTCCGCTATCCGGTGCTCCACGAACTTCACCAGCCATTCGTGGGAGATGGCATCGAAATACCCACGAATGTCCGCGTCGAGCACCCAGTTCACCCTCTTGATGCCGACGTAGAGCGCATCCAGTGCATCGTGTTGGTTGCGCCCCGGTCGGAATCCAGAGGAGAAGCCGAGAAAGTCCGTCTCATAGATGCAGTTCAGGACCAATACGAGAGCACGCTGGACCACTTTGTCCTCGAGCGTGGTAATCCCGAGTGGCCGCTGGCGTCCGTCGGGTTTCGGGATGTACACCCGCCGGACCGGCTTTGCTCGATACGCTCCCCGTTGCAGGCGCGCGGAGAGGTCCTCGATGTTGCTCTCCAGTTACTGTCCGTAGGCCTGCCACGTTTCACCGTCGACTCCAGGTGCTGCGTCCCACTTGAGGCCGAAGTACGCCTGTACCGCGCCCGGTTTCTTGGACACCAGTTTGACGATCTCGGGTTCGTTTGGCAGACGATCCCGAAAACGACGCACGAGGATGCCCCAGGATCGACGCGGCGGGGTGAGTCCATACCTGGGGTAGCCCCTCTTTGATGACCTCGAGGTTCACGCGGCCTTCCCCTGGCCGTGCTGGTCGCGGGCCTCGCGCGGGTGTAGTCCCGAAATCTGTTGAAAGTTGAGTGGCGGCCTCTCCGGCCCGATGGGATCATCGGGCTGGATCAAAAGAGGAGAAAGCCGCCATGAAGAAAGCTATCAGCAGACGAGCCATCCCCCAAGAGGTTGTTGGTCAATTAGCGTCGCCGCTGGCTGAACTGATGCGTCAGACGCTACTCGAGACTGTGATCGCGAGCGGAACGATCCAGGCGATCGAGATGCTGCGTGCTCAGCAGGAGGTGCTGTGCGGGCCACGCTACAAGCAGAACGCGGATCGCAAAGCTCATCGCCACGGAACGACGGTCGGATCGCTGGTTATGGGCGGACGTTGGGTGACGCTGCCGCGCCCTCGGGTTCGGTCGGTCGACGGCCGCGAGCTCGAGCTGCCGGCGTGGACGGAATGGTCTCGTGAGGATCCACTGAAGCAACGGGCCCTCGAGCAGATGATCCTTGGCGTGTCGACACGAGGCTACTCGGGTTCGTTAGAGAAGCTTCCGGTCGAAGTCCCGGAACGGGGCAAGAGCCGGAGTGCCGTCGGCCGGCGTTTCCTCGAAGGAACACGGCGACACCTGGTGAAGCTGCAGCGTCGCGATCTGTCAAGACTGGAATTGGCGGTGCTGATGATCGACGGAATTCACTTTGAGGATCACGTCGTTCTGGTGGCGCTCGGCTTCGAAAACGACGGGAAGAAGCAGGTCTTGGGCCTGTGGGAAGGGGCGACCGGGAACGCTCGGGCCTGTAAAGCCCTGCTCGAGAATCTCGCCTCACGCGGTCTGCAGACGAACCGCAGCTTGCTCATCGTCCTTGACGGAGCGAAGGCTCTACACAAGGCTTGCAGGGACGTCTTCGGAGGCCGTGCCTTCATCCAGCGCTGCCAGGAGCACAAGAAGCGGAACGTTGCCGACCACTTGCCGGAGTCGATGCGACCTGGTGTGCGACGGGCGATGAGTCAAGCCTACGAGTGTCGCGACGCTAAGCGGGCGAAGCGGCTCCTCGAGGCTCTCGCCACCCGTCTCGAGTCCGAGCATCCTGGCGCTGCCGCCTCCCTGCGCGAGGGCCTCGACCAGACGCTCACTGTCATCGAGCTCGAACTCCCCGAACGGCTCCAGCTGTCGCTGCGAACAACGAATCCGATCGACAACCTCGTTGGCAGCGTCCGCAGAGTCTCGCGGCGCGTGAAGCGCTGGCGCGGAGGTCGCATGATTCTCCGCTGGTGTGGCGCCGCCGTGTTGGATGCCGAGCAGCGCTTCCGGCGTATCAGAGGCTACCGAGAGATGCCCAAACTGATCGCTGCCCTCAGAGCACGAGACGCAGCACTTGACGAGAAGGAGAACGCCGCTTAGGGCGTGAACTGCCGCCGCTCAGTTTCAACAAGCGACGGGACATCACCCCTCGCGCGGGGTGAGGAATCCCAGCTTCTCGACGCGCCACTGCTGGTTGTAGCGCTTGACGAAGGCAGCCACGGCCTGGCGCACCTCCTCGAGGGTGTGGAAGACGCGGCCATGAATGATCTGTTCCTTGAGAGTCCGGATGAAACGCTCGGCCACTCCGTTGGTCTGCGGCTGTTCGACGAAGGCGAAGCTGGGCGTGATGCCCCAGAAACGCAGCTGGTTGAGGAAGTGGTCCGAGAGGTACTGCGTCCCGTGGTCCATGCGCAGCTCGAGGCCACGAGCCACACCCGCCTCGACCGAGCCGAAGAGCTGCGTCAGCCCCATGGCGATGGGCTGGAGGGCCTCGTAGCGCGTCCCCTTCTTGCACACGTGGTAGCCGACGCACTCGCTGTTGAAGTGCTCGACGCCGACGAAGATCCAGCCCCAGCCGTCCTTTGCCGTGAGAACTCTCGCCCCGTCCGTCCCCCACATCAGGTTGGGCGCATCGGTTGTGATCGTCCCCTCGTGGAGCAGCCCCTCGCCCTGGCGTACCCGACGCGGCGACAGCAGGTGGTGCTCACGCATGATCCGCAGCACCCGCTTGCGCGACACGCGCACCTGGCGCAGCACCTTGAGCCGCGCCCAGACCTTGCGATGTCCTTCTCCTACGAACGGCGAGGCCGCCAGGTCCTCTCGGATCAGCCGCAACAGCTCCTCGTCAGACACCTTGGGCTTGGGACCACGTCGGCCAGCGCGGACCATCTCGGGAGCCGCCTCGCCGAGCTGGGAGTAGTAGCTCGAGCGGGCCAGCTTCCACACCCGGCACACCCGCTCCACCCCGTAGGCCCGGCCTGTCGCAGGGGAGATCGCCGCACTCATCGCCGCGACCTCCCGAAGGCCAAAGGGCGGGCCGCCCCGATCTTCTTCCGCAACAGCTCGTTCTCCATGCTGAGCTCGCCCACCCGCTTGACCGCCGCGTCCAGCTCCACCTTCAGCGGGTCGCCATTGCGCTCCCGCAGCGACTCGTCGATCCCGGCCATGGCTTGATCACGCCAGCGCTGCAGCCGGTGCATCTCCACGGACAGCTCACGAGACAGCGCTTCGAGTGACTCCCCGCGCAGCAGCCGCAGTGCGACCTCCCGCTTGCGCGCCACGCTCCAACGCTGCCCGGGACCCAAGGCGCCCACCACCGCGCCGCCGGTGGGCGAAACTCCGGTCGCCCTCCGGGCTCCCTCCGTCTCGCCCACTCCCTTCTTCCTCTCAGACCTCTTGCGCCTGACCTGCTTCATCGATCGAGTCTCCTTGAACAAGATGACTTTCCCTAGTTTCGTGTCCAAGAAAACCGGGTCCGCTTTAGGCCGAAGTACGCCTCGCGCAGGGTCTCGATGTCGTAGACGTGGTGCAGGAGCGTCGTGAACCGTCTTCCCTTGTCCGTCTTCGCCGCTTGCCTTATGCGGTCCCTCGCACTGGGCACGCCATCCCGGCTTTGTGTCCGGAGCGTGTTTTGTGGGTCCGCATTCCCCTTGGCCTGCCGCCTTCCCTCCACCCCCTCCGCAGGCGTCGTTCGGCCTCCACTCGGTCCCGTAGGTTTCGCTTGGCTGTCTCCGGCGTTTCCACCTTCGTGCCCGTTTAGGTCAGCCATGGTCCTCGCTTCCGCCTCCTTCGCCTTTGTTCAGAAGTCTCGTCAGTACTACGCAGCAGTCAGACTCCCTGCCCCGTACATCAGTGGCTCACGTCCTTGGACTTTCCACTGCGGCCCGTAACGCCATCCGCCACGGGCGGTCACAGGGTCTCCCGGTTCTCGCGCATGGTGCTTCCACGCATGCTCGGGGTCTCGGCATAGACCGCGCCAGGTCCCAGTGCACCTCGCCATACTGATGCATCAGGTGTTGCCTTCGCCCCCAGACACGGACTCGGCACCTGGAAGTTGAACTCGATTTCGCGGCTCAATACCCGGCCTGCGTGTGCCCCTGTCAACGCTTCGGACGCGCACTTACGCGCGCGCCCACATGGCTCGGGGTCATCGTGGGTGGCTGCCCTTCAATGTGCGAATCCCTCCTTCGCTACACCATGCCGGTTTATCCCGGCGCATCGTCCGGACCGAGCCCGCTCCGCCTGCCCGCGTGGAGCCGCTATCACCCCGGCGCTACAAGACCCAGTTCACCGCGAGCGTCGAGTTCACCACCACGACGACCCATACGGGCGTAGTGGGAACCATCGACCCGAGAACATCCGGCTGATGTGCCGCTCTGGGGTATCCATTTAACCGGTGTAAACTGAGCCGGTGGATCAGCCTCGTGCTGGCACGCACTATCCGCGGTCCGTGGGCGAGTTCCAGGCCTGGTTCCGGACCGATGCGGACTGCCTGGAGTGGCTGCGGTGGCCCGCCAGCTTCGCCTGCTTGGACTGCGGCCATGATGGGGGCTGGCGGCTGGGCGACGGTCGCTTCATGTGCTCAGGGTGCGGCGGCCGTACGTCGGTGACAGCGGGCACGATCTTTGACCGGACGCGCACGCCGCTAACGGTTTGGTTCACCGCCTGCTGGCTGTTCGCCACCGGCAAGGACGGGATCTCGGCGCTGAGCCTGAAGCGGACGCTGGAGATCGGCTCCTACCAGACCGCGTGGGCGATGCTCCATCGGCTGAGGTCGGTGCTGGTGCGCCCGGGCCGGGACCGGCTGGCCGGGATGGTACAGGTAGATGAGACCTACATCGGCGGTGAGGAGGCGGGGCTGCGCGGCGGCCGGGCCAAAGGCAAGAAGGTTTTGACCGGGATCGCGGTGGAGGTCCGGGAGCCGAGAGGATTCGGACGGTGCCGGATGCTGCCGCTGACCGATGCGTCGGCCGCCTCGTTGCACGCCTTTGTAACGGCTCACGTCGAGCCGGGCGCGAGGGTCGTCACCGACGGCTGGCAGGGCTACCGCGGGCTGGAGAAGCTCGGCTACGTCCACGACCGGCGCAGCCAGCGGGCCGCCCGAACCCGCGGGGAGGATCCCGGCGAGCTACTGCCCGCAGTGCACCGGGTCGCCTCGCTAGCCAAGCGGTGGTTGCTGGGTACCCACCAGGGCTCGGTGAACGACGCGCACCTGGCCAGCTACCTGAATGAGTTCGCGTTCCGCTTCAACCGCCGCACCTCCCGCAGCCGCGGGATGGTGTTCTACCGAGTGCTCGAGCTCGCCGTCGCCCACGACCCGGTGCGCTACCAGGACCTCATCGCCACCCAGCGGCCCCGGGCAGTGCCGCCCTCGCAGCCGCAGGCGCGCGGGCACCCGCCGAGCCTGGAGCGCTCTCCAGCGAACCGCCCGTGGAGAACTGCCAACCTGGACTCCTCCGGTTAAATGGAGACCCCCAAGCGGCATTATGCCGAGCGCTGGACTATGCCGACCAAGGCGAACCGGCCGGGGTCATTTGAGGTGGAGAACGCGAGGGAGTCGGCATAATCAGAGCGCATCGAGGAAGGCGAGGAGTGAATCTCGAGGCCGGAACCTGGCCGGTCCGACGCGCAAGGGTGCGGTTCGGGCCAGGGCCCGCTCCTTCATGGCGAGGTCGGCGTCGAGATACATCTGTGTGGTGTCGACGCCTTCGTGCCCGAGCCACAGGGCGATGACGGCCCGATCGACGCCGGCTTCGAGCAGACCGACTGCGGTGGAGTGTCGGAGTACGTGAGGTGTGACGCGTTCGCGGGCCAGTGAGCCACAGCGTGGAGCAGCGAGTGCAACGTGCTTCGAGACGAGCTTCTCTATGGCATCATGCCGAGCGGTGTACCTTGCCGATTTGGGAAGACGAGATCGGTACCTGTAGCGCGCATTTCGGCGATCCAGGCGCGTACTACTCTCAGCGTCTGTCGTGTGAGGGGTGTACATCGTTCCTTGCGACCCTTTCCGTGGCAGCGGACGTGAGCACCGGTGCCGAGCACGATGTCGTCCACGCGCAGTGATGCAATCTCGGCAACGCGGAGGCCTGTTTGCACGGCGAGGGTCCGCAGTGCGTGATCTCTGCGTCCGAGCCTGGTCGCTCGATCAGGAGCAGCAAGCAGCGCGTCGATCTCGGCGCGATTGAGGAAAGTCACCAGGTTGCGGTCGAAGCGCTTCTGAGGAATGGCCAGGACGCGCTGGATGAGGCCGCCATGTGCGGGCTCGCGCATGGCGGCGAAGCGAAAGAAGGATCGGATGGCGGCGAGCCGTGCATTGCGTGTCCGCGGACTGTTTCCCCTCTCCTTTTCGAGGTGGTCCAGGAAAGCTGAGACGCAGGACGCCTCCACGTCGGTGAGGAGCAGCTGGCAAGGCGGTTTGCCGAGGCGCTTGTCGGTGAATTCGAGAAGGAGCCGGAAGGTATCGCGATAGGCGGCGATGGTGTGAGGGCTAGCCTGCCGCTGGCTCTGAAGGCGTTCGCTGAAGAACGTTTCGAGCAACGGAGCAAGCGCGGTCACGGCAGCGCTCCCCAAGAACGCTCCAGTTTCTTGCTCGCGAGCGCGAGCAACTCTGGCGTGGCAGTGAGATACCAGTACGTCGTGGAGGGATTGACGTGCCCGAGGTAAGTCGAGAGGTACGGCAGTCGCTGCTCGACGTCGACATTCTTGCGGTACCAGTCACTTACGGTCTTGAGCGCAAAGGTGTGACGCAGGTCGTGCAGACGCGGGCGACGGACGGAGCGTTCGCCGACTCTGGCGAGCCTGACCAAGCGCAGGAACACGTGATGAAAGTTCTGATGAAGGACCTGCTTCCCAGCGTGGGACACGAAGAAGCTCGACGCGCGGCGGCGTGGGCACAAGCGGTCTCGAGTACGACGGTAGTGGTGGAGGGCGATGATCGTGGAGCAGTGGACCGGGACATCGCGGGACTTGCCGAACTTGCTGCTTCTCACCTTGACCAACGAGCGATGCCAGTCGATGTCCTGTTCGTCGAGGGCCAGGGGCTCGCTGACGCGCATGCCGGTCGCCGCGAGGAGACCGAGCAGCGTCGCGTAGGTCGCCGACATCAGCGAGTCCGGGAGGTGACGTGCCTCCTGAAGCAGGGCAGCTATTCCCTCGTCCGTGTAGAGGTACGGGGTCTGGCGCTTACGCCGGTATGGGAGCAGATCCGACAGAGGGACCTCAGTGCGCGGATCGCTGGGGTGATGGTGTCGGGCGAACCGGCGAATGGCTCCGAGCTTCTTGGCCCACCAACTCGGGTCCGCGCTAGCCGGCTGCTGAGCCCAGCGCAAGGCCAGGTCTATCGTGATCGTCGAGCTGCCGTGTGACTCGAGGAAGGCGACGAAGTCAGGGAGCCACCGCAGGCCCAGACGAACCATAAGACGCACGATGGCCGCGTCGCCCAGATCCTTGGAAGAACCCGGCGTGCGTCGTTTGAGCACGCGATCGATCTGATCCTGATCGAGTGCCTTCGGCAGCCACGCCAAGCGCCACCCGGCCACCGCGGGTACGCAGCCCGAGAGATCGCGCGTCATGTGCCCGCGTACATGCAGGAAGCGCAGGAGAGATCGCAGGCAGGTAACCTTCATCTTGCAATGCCCGATGCTCCACCGGCGGGACTCGCGCGTCACAAAGACCGCGATTGCTGCCGGCGTGAGCTGGCTCCATCTCGGGCGCTTGGTATCGAAGCGGCCCTTGGCGAACCCTCGGGCGAGATCGGTGTAGCCGCGGATGGTCGAGGCGACCAAGCCACGCTCTTGGGCGAGATACTCCGCGTACTCGCGCAGAATCCGGTCGAGGGGTGTCTGGACTACGAACGCAGGCCGTACTTCGACACCGACGCCACGCAGATAGCCGAGCAGCGGCTCGAGCGATCGCGCCGATACATACGCCGTGTAACCCGCGGCGACGTCGGTGCCCCAGGAACGATGCCACGTGCTGCTCACATAGGTCACCGATCCCAAGCTGGTGATCCTCGAGCCATCGACTGAAGTGGACCGCAAGCCGCAGCAGGTTCCCGCGCGACAGCGGTGGGTATCCTTGCCGCTCGAGCTCCGCCCAGAAGCCATCAACGTGGACTTTGAGCGGTCCCCTGCCCCCTCACCGACGCTGGATTGAACATCCTCCCCTCCTTGCGGCCTGCTGCCGCCAAAGAGGCAGGATGCCCGTTCCCTCGGCGTCGGATTATGCCGACCCGATCATCACCCCGCTCGCGCTAAATCCCTCAGCATCAATCCGCAACGGGTCGCCAGCACCCATACGCCGCATAATCCAGCGCTCGGCATAATGTCGGGCGCACAATACGCTGCTGGCCGAACGGGAGTACGGGGGGTGGATGGAACGGTTCCGGCCGGTCGCTGGACCTTCCCCTTGACAATCGACAGGAGAGGGCCGATCTTCTTCTTGTCGAATATCTAGTGGAGCGACACGTCAGTGTTCGGGAGTTGTCGCTCGCCCCTCCGAGGAGAGTCAATTGAAGAAGCAGTGCAACCGTCTCGCCGTCCTCACGATCGCCGCATCGATGGCCGCTGGAACGGGCAGCCTGGGCGCCGAGGAGGCCGCTCCGCCGCTCGTGTCGACCGCCTGGGTCGCCGAGCACCTCGAGGATCCCGGCGTGGTGATCGTTCATGTCGCCATGGCGCACCACGGCGCTCCCGAAAGCTACTCCCGGGCGCCGCCTACCTCGACTATCACTCGATCGAGACGTCTGAGGCGCTGTCGGTCGAAATGCCCCCGGTCGCGGACCTCGAGTCGGCCCTTCGAAGCGCCGGCATCTCGAACGAGAGCCACGTCGTGCTGTATGGACCGTCGCCCGCTCACATCGCCGCTCGGGCTTTCGTGACCCGCTCCCCCCTCCGAAGTGCCGAAACGGAGCGCAGGAGGTCGTTCCGGGCCTGTTTCGATTTCCTCGCCTCGAGTACCTCGGCCACGAGCGCGTGTCGGTCATGGATGGCGGTATCGAGGCGTGGCTCGATGAGGGACGCCCGATTACCGAAGAGCCCAGGAGTGGGGCTGCGGGCTCGTTCGATGCAACGGTCGACGACTCGATCCTCGTAGACGCCGCATGGATCCGCGAGCGACTGGAGGATCCGAATCTCGCGGTGATCGATGCCCGGCCCGCGGACCAGTACGAGGGACAGAGCTCGCGCGACTACTTGCGGCCGGGCCACATCCCCGGCGCAGGCAACCTCTACTATCGGGACCTGGTTCGATCGGAAAAGCTCCACCGTATGAAAGATCCGGCCGAGGCGCGACGACTCCTCGAACAGGCCGGCGCCACGCCCGGGAAAACCATCGTCAGCCAGATCGGCATGCGCGCCAGCTACAACTACCTCGTGGCGCGGCACCTGGGCTACGAAGTGAAGTTCTACGACCCGTCGTGGGTCTAATGGGGCGCGGACGCTACACTCCCGTCGGAGACCGGCCGGCAGCGCCAGCAGTAGCCTGCTCGGCCTCGGCCGCCCTGTTTCAACACGAATCAGCCAACCGGTGCATGGAGCGGCCGCTCCAGGCGGTATCCTCCCCGTTCACGCGGACACGCCCCGCACCAGATCGGAAACGTCGATGATCGAACGACCACCCGAGGGCGAGTACCACCCCTACTACGCAAGCTACCTGGAGCTGGTCACCGAGACCGCCTCGCTTCGATTCCTTGTCATCCCCTGGCCGACGTCCGGCCTGCTGATCTTCTTCCTTCTGACGGGCCTCCAGACGTGCCTTCGCTGCTTGGATTTTCTTGAGCCGTGAATCTCGGCGCGCCAGCTCTTCTGGCAGTTCGTCGCCACGAAAATCAGGACCAAACTCGACGTCTTCCGCAGCATCTTCTTGTTTCGCAAGAGCGGTGATAGCCCGAATCTCTCGACGGAGCTGTTTCTCCGTTTTCTTCATACGCTCGTAGCTCATCGCCTTGTGCTTGCTGGCATTCGCCTTGACCTTCGTTCCATCCAGAATCAACGTCCCAAGCTTGACCAAACCCACTTCTTGAGCCAGACGCACGACTTGGACGAATACAGATCGAAACTGGGACAAATGGTCACAACGGAAATCACTGATCGTCCGGTGTGCCGGGAAATTGCCTCCGCTCAAATAACGGTATGCGACATCCTCTTCCAGCTTCTTCGCGATCCCACGAGACGAAAACGTCCCTGTCGCATAGCCGTAGATCAGAACCTTCAGCATCATTCGAGGATCGAATCGTCGGTTCCGACGTCCATCGCCCTCGTAGCGCTCGTAGAAAGCACGCACATCCATCGCCTCCACCGTATCCGAGATGAAAAACGAAAGATGACCCTCCGGAAGCCAGTCTCGTGGATTCGACGGAAACAAACTCGATTGGTCAGGACTGTACGGACGGAAACTCGTTCCCATAACTTCAAAAACGCTCATTCACCCGATTTCGTTCCTGCCGCGCAGACTCCTAGGTATTCGTCGCGACGCTCGGATCGCTCGCGATGTTGACCCATACGTGAACGTGCGGCGAGCCACGAAAGTACCAGACGAAAGACGGGCCCTCGAGGCGCCAGTTGTCCCAGACGCCGTCGTCGCCTAGATCGTTCGAGGCGTAGAAGGCCAGCGAGCAGCGGTCCAGGCCGCCCTGGGTCTCGAGGCAATCGCGAACCTCGGCACGGTCGATCGCCCGGTAGGGCTCCAGCAGGGTCGTCAGCGTCGTCTGCACCTGCGCCTTCTGATCGGCGGAGAGCTCGGCGATGCCGATGCCGGGGAACGAGCCGGACCCGCCGAAAGCCACGGCCTGCTCGCGGGGGCGGCGATCGACGAGCGCCTGCTCGCGCTGTCGACCGTCGAGCATCTCGAAGACCCGGTTCGCCTCGACCGCCTGAGGCCACAACACGTTGCCCGGGTGCTTAGGGCCCTCGTAGAAGCCGTCAGCGGCGTGACCGTAGAAGATCGGTCCACCGAAGGCCACGTGCTCGATCGAGTTGCCGTCGCAGCGAATCGTCAAGTGGCGTCCCGTCATCACCAGCTCGAAGCGATCGTCGCCCGGCGCTCCGAAGATCGCGATGCTCTGGTGGCGCCCCCAGCCGCCGGCGTCGTCCCGAAGTTGCGCGTCGATGCGCGGCACCCACTCGGGACTGTAGAGACCCTCGAACAGGGCCCGAACCAGATCCTTCTGATCGCCCGTGAAGAAGTCGCTATCGATCGACGGGCGCGTGATGTTCCAGTTGTTCGCGACGAAGGTCCGCAGCAGGCCGCGACGAGGGTCGCGATGGCCCCACGGAAACGTGACGACACGGCGCTGCTCCGCCGTCAGGCTGTCGAACAGTGTGGCTACGTGAGATTCTGCTGACGCGCCAGAGTCGGCGGTTGCTGTCCGGTCGATCGCTGCCGCACCGACGAGAGCGGCTCCGCCGACCTTGAGGAAGTCCCGCCGAGTCGCCTCGCGCGAATCTCCTGCCATCGGATCACCTCCGGCTCCCCCAACTCGACCCAGGATGAACCGCTTCGCTTCTTGGTGCAACCCCGCGAGCTACTCGCGCCTCACGGCGCGGTACGTCACGGAGCGCACCTTGCCGGCGAGGTCCTCGAGGGCGACACCCGCCTCGTCCAGCATCTCTCGCGCATCGGTGGGGATCTCGCCGCCGAGCTTCTCCAGAAAATCGATGTCCTTGAGAAGCTCGACATGCTCGAAGCCGGCGGCCGCTAGAGCCGCGAAGTAGTCGTCGCGGCGCATCGCTCCGGCCACACATCCGACGTAGGCGAGGATGCTCTGCTCCACCGCCTCCGGCAAACGGCCGTCCAGAACGACATCGGAGATCACGAGACGCCCGCCCGGCTTCAGCACACGCGCAGCTTCCCTGAAGACGGCCGCTTTGTCCGGGACGAGGTTGATGACGCAGTTGCTGGTGATCGCGTCGACCGTCCCCGCCTCCACTGGCAGCTCCTCGAGTCGTCCCTGACGGAACTCGACGTTGTCGTAGCCGCCCTGCGTCGCGTTGCGCGTGGCGCGGTCGATCATCTCCGGAGTCATGTCTACGCCGACGACCCGGCCTGCCGTTCCGACCAGCCGCGCGGCGAGAAAAGCGTCCAGCCCGCCACCCGATCCGAGATCCAGAACGGTTTCACCCTCCTGGAGCTCGAGCCCCTCGACCGGCGCGCCGCAGCCGAGACCGAGATCGGCCTCGGCCGGCACCGCGGCAAGCTCGCTGTCCGAGTAGCCGAGCGATGAGGATCCACCGGGGACAGCCTCGATGCCGTCACAACAGCTCGGCGCACAGCTGCTCGAACCCTCGGCTGCGATCCGTCCATAGCGCTGCTTGACCGCGTCCACGACCTGCCCTGCCCGGTCTTCCTGAGTCTTCATGTCCTCACCCTTTTTCCTTCTTCCCTTGGCGTTGCGCAACAGCTCTGTGCCCCATCCAGGAGATGGTCGTAGGCGCCCGCGCAGCACGCGTCCGTCTCCGCGCGAACCGCTTCCAGCAGCTCGCCGAATGCATCGAGCGCCTGCGCCCTTCGCGCGACGGGCAGCCGGCTCAGGACACCCGCGGCAAAGCGTTCCTCGATCTCCTCGAGGCGGGCGGCCGTGCCCTCGCCTTCCACTGTGAGCTGGAGGCGCGATGCGCGTCCGTCCTGGGAGTCGTTCTCGCGCTCGACGAGGCCGACCTCCTCCAGGCGCCTGACGTTTCTCGTCAAGGTGCTCGGCGCGACACCGAGGCGACGGCCGAGCTCCCCGAAGCGAAGCGCACCGGCACGCAGCGCTTCCACCGCCGCCGCCTGTGCAACCGTCATTCCGCAGCACTCGACGTCGGCCCGCTCCGCCACGGAAAAGCGTCGCACGAGCGCTCGGAGATGAGCCCGGAGGCGAACCGCGTCAGCAGCGCCCGGTCTGGTCGGACTAACCGAATCTGCCATTAGTTGTATAATACAACTATTAGTAAATCCGTCAAGCTCCTTCGGCATCTCCAGCGATTCGCCCGGTTTGCCCCTCCTCGCCCTGAGACCGAAAAACGACACAACAAAACATACTTGCACTCTAACGGTTGACTCGTTATGTTAGACGGCGTTGCGGGCGTTCTCTTCTCGCACTCTCGCCGCTGGCCAGCCTTCGTGCCAGGCCAGGTGCTTCCCTCCTCCCCACGGGCCGCCCCCTAGAACCGTCGATCGAGTGCAGGAGCCCCGTGTCCAGGGGCCCCGGGAAGGCTCATGACCCAGACTCCGAAGAAGCTGTTCGTCGTCGACACCAACGTCCTGCTTTTCGACCACACGGCCATCTACAACTTCCAGGAGCATGACGTAGCGATACCCATCGTCGTGCTCGAAGAGCTGGATCGCGTCAAGCGGGGCAACGATCTGATCAACATCGAAGCGCGCGAGTTCATCCGAGAGCTGGATCGACTCGCGGGCGATGGCCTGCTCACCGAGGGCCTCCCCCTCGGCGAAGGGCGCGGCCGGCTGTTCGTCGAGGTGGGCGTGCCGAACTCACGCCGGGTCAGCGAGGCCTTCTCCGAGAACAAGGCGGACCACCGCATCATCGGGCTGGCCGACCAGATGCGCGAGCGACGCCGTGACTGCCAGGTGATCGTCGTCAGCAAGGACATCAACCTGAGGATGAAGGCCAAGTCCCTGGGGCTGCCGGCCGAGGACTACACGACCGGCAAGATCCGCCACATCGATCACCTGTCGCAGGGGACAACCCGCTTCGACGGGCTGCCCGCGGAGCTGATCTCACGCTTCTACACCGAGCCCCACGCCCTTCCCCTCGCCGAGGCGTCGCTGCCGACCAGCCTCCAGCCGCACCAATACCTCATCATGCGCAACGGCAGCTTGAGCGCTCTGGTCCATCACGATCACGCGGGCGGGATGCTCGAGCGCGTCGTCAAGCGGAGCGCCTACAGCATCGAGCCCCGCAATGCCGAGCAGATCTTCGCCCTCGACGCGCTGCAGCGGAGCGGGGCGAGCCTGGTCGCGCTGACTGGAAGGGCCGGGACCGGCAAGACGCTTCTGGCCCTGGCCGCTGCACTGGAGCAGCGTCGGGATTTTCGCCAGATCTATCTCGCGCGCCCCGTCGTGCCGCTCGGGAACCGGGATCTCGGCTACCTCCCCGGAGACGTGAAGAGCAAGCTGGACCCGTACATGCAGCCGCTCTGGGACAACCTCGCAGTGATCCGCCACGGCCTGCCCCGCGACAACCGCGAGCAGCGAGCGTTGTCCGAGATGATCGAGAACGAGAAGCTCTGCATCACGCCGCTCGCCTACATCCGCGGTCGATCCCTGGCCAACGTGTTCTTCATCGTCGACGAGGCTCAGAACCTCACGCCGCACGAGGTCAAGACGATCATCACGCGGCGAGCACTCGAAAGTCGTGTTCACCGGAGACATCCACCAGATCGACACCCCGTATCTCGACAGCCAATCGAACGGGCTGACCGTGCTGATCGACCGGATGAAGGACCAGGAGCTCTTCGCCCACGTCAACCTGCAGAAGGGCGAGAGAAGCCCGCTGGCGGAGCTGGCCAGCCGGGTGCTGTAGCCGGTCGGCCATCCCTATGAGCGCCGATCGGGGAACGGCGGAAATTCTGCGCCGAGCCATGCTCACGGTCTTCGTCTCGGGCATGCTCGTCTCCGGGTTGGAGCTGCTGCTGCTCGGCCACATAGAAGACGAGTGGCAGTGGACCCCGCTCATCCTGCTTGGAGCCGCCCTCGCCGTCCTCGCGTGGCACGGCCTAGCCCGCGGCGCCGGCGCGCTTCGCGCGCACCGCGCCCTGATGGGTTTGTTCATAGGAAGCGGGCTCGGCGGCGTGTGGCTTCACTACGCCAGCAACGTCGAGTTCGAGCTGGAGATGTATCCTTCGCTAAGCGGTCTCGAGCTGTTCCAAGCCGCGATGACAGGAGCGATGCCGGTGCTCGCACCGCTCGCGATGGCTGGCCTGGGATTTCTGGGACTCGCCTACGCCTATCGACATCCGGCCGAGGCCGAGACGCTCGGCTCGGCGCCCGACAGAGGAGAGAGATGATGAGCCCGCTGCAGAACAAGGGATTGATCGTGGCGATGGGAATCGCCGTAGTCATCGCTCCGGCCGCGGCCGAAGCGCAAGTGGGGCAGAACAGCGCCGTCGCAAACCCGAACACGGCTGGAGAGGCGAAGCTTCTGGCGCTCCCCCATGTCGATGCCGCCCTGGCAAAACTCATCCTGGAGAAGCGACCGTTCCTCTCCATCACCGCGTTCGATGAGGTCGTGGGGCAGTCGCTCGACGAAGCGCAGCGGGGCGAGCTCTATCCGAACCTGTTCATCCCGATCAACCTCAACGAGGCCCCTCGAGCCGAGATCCTGCTCGTGCCCGGAGTGGGCGAGCGGATGGCTCACGAGTTCGAGGAGTACCGCCCCTACCGGGCGCTCGCGCAGTTCCGCCGTGAGATGGGCAAGTACGTGGACGACGACGAGGTCGCCCGGCTCGAGCAGTTCGTATTCGTGCCGATCGACCTGAACAGCGCGAGCGACGAGGACATCTTGAGCATCCCTGGGCTCGGAAATCGCATGCTGCATGAATTCAAGGAATACCGACCCTACGCGAGCCTGGCGCAGTTCCGGCGCGAGATCGGCAAGTACGTGAGCGAGGCCGAGGTCGCGCGCTTCGAGCGCTACGTGACGCTGAACTAGTACCGTTCCAACTTCTTGCGGCAACCGAGGCGCCCCCGCAGTGCCGGGAGCACCCTCGTGCTCGTTTTGCCGGGATAGTTGGAACGGCACTAGCCCCCCGTCGACGCGCGCGCCGACACGGTGTTATCTTCGGCCCTCTGAAGCCGTGCCGTAGGCCGGTCCGGCGCCAGGAGGGGATCATCGAAGTCAACGAAGAAGCCCGGACGATCACGGCCAGGATCGTCTACTACGGGCCTGCGGTGGGCGGCAAGACCACCAACCTGAACCAGCTGCACGAGCACGCGGCTCGCGAGCGCCGGGGCATGATGGTGTCGGTGAACTCCGTCCAGGAGCGGACGATTCTCTTCGACATGCTGCCGCTCAAGACGATGGGCTTCCGCAGCTACGACTTCCGGTTGCAGCTCCTGGGCGTCGCTGGGCAGTCGATGTACCAGCCGGCCCGCAAGGCCGCTCTCAAAGGAGTCGACGGGATCGTCTTCGTCGCCAACTCGGCGCTGGATCGCCAGGAGGAGAACCGGCAGACGTTCGGCGAGATGACCCGCGAGCTGGTCGCCCATGGGGTCGACGTCTCGGAGGTCCCGCTCATCCTCCAGTACAACAAACGCGACCTGCCCGAGGCGGCTCCGATCTACGCCATGGACCGCGACTTCTCCGGATGCTGCGGCTCCCCCGGAGGCTGCGGCTCCTCCGGACGCTGCGGCTCCCCCGGAGACTGCGGCTCCTCCAGATGCTGCGGCTCCCCCGGACGTTGCGGCTCCCCCGGAGGCTGCGGCTCCTCCGGACGCTGCGGCTCCCCCGGAGGCTGCGGCTCCTCCAGATGCTGCAGCTCCCCCGGACGCTGCGGCCCCCCCGGACGCTGCGGCTTCCCAGGCCGGGCCGCCCCTCGACAACCGGTCGGACCCGCCGCCATTCGATCCCACGCCCGTCGAGAGGGTTCCGGAGCCGATCCCCGAAGTCGTACCCGAGCCGCCCCCGCCTCCGCCGCAGCCCAAGATCATCAGACTCAGTCCGGGAAAAGGATCCGACGATGTGAACGTCCGGTCTCCGGAGGTCGTCGCGGAGGCGTACGCGGAGGCCTCTGCCGAGCTGACGATCGCGATGGCCGAGTTGCGCGAAGAGCGCGACTCGACCGTCAACCGGCTCGAAGAGGTCCAGCGCACCATCGACGTGGTCCACGACCTGCTCCTCTCGACGGCCTCGGAGGGCGAGGCCGTGATGCGCGTGCTGAGCTGTCTGGCCGAGGCGGCGGAGGCCTCTCACGCGACGCTGCTCCGGCCGGACGGCGACGGCTTCAAGGCGCTTCCGCTGCCTCCGCTCGTGGCGGACCCGATCCTCGCCTCAGGCGAAGGGTTCGAACGGTTGTCGCAGTCGGAGCCTCAGCTTCACGAGGCCGTACGGGACTCCGTGTTGCGAAGTGCCCTCCATGCAGCGGATCCGCCTTTCTCGGCGGTGCTGTCCGTGCCGGTGCGGGACTCCCAGACGGTCTTTGCGATCGCGATGCTCTACTTCGCCGGCGAGCTGCCGCTGCCGCCCGAGCACCAGATCGAGCACGTCGGCCGGCTCGCGCGGATTTTCAGCGCCCCGTTGGAACTCCGCATGGCCCGGCATGACCACGAGTCGTTCGACGCCCTTCGCGCTCTGGCGCGCCTGAGGTCGGGAAGGTCGACCTGATCGAAGTGCTGACTCCGATCGCGGAGGCCGGCGTAGACGTGACGGTGGAGTCGGGCTCCATGACCGTCTCGGCACCGCGCGACCTCGTCCTCCTTGCGATCGTCAGCCTCGTCCTCTCCGGGGAGACGCGCCGGCAAGGTAGTGCATCCGTCAAAGTGGGGCACCAGTCGGCGATGGTCAAGATCGAGATCACGGCGCCCGGACCCGATGAGGGCGAGCTGTCGAAGGAAGACGAGATGGTCGGCGCCCTCGTTCAGTGGATCACGCAGAGCTGCTCCGGCGGGCGCTTCGAGACGCGGACCGAGGCCGGCACGTCCGTCCACACGATCTGGCTCAAGCCCGCTTGACGCGCCCAGCGGGTCCTCCCCCCAAGTTCAAGTGACCGACACCCCGCTGATCACCAACGACGCCATCGTGCTCGGCGTGCTGATGGTGATCCTGGCGCTCGTATTCTCGACGGCCGCGAGCCCACGCCCGTTCTGGAAGAAGTTCTACGGAATCGTCCCCTCCGTACTGCTCTGCTACTTCCTACCGTCGCTGCTCAGCACTTTCGGGATCGTCTCCGGCGAAGACTCGAGCCTCTACTTCATGGCCTCGCGGTACCTGCTTCCGACGGCGCTCGTCCTCTTGACGCTGAGCATCGACATCCCTGGCATCATCAAGCTGGGACCCAAGGCCGGGATCATGTTTCTGGTGGGAACCGGCGGGATTCTGATCGGTGGTCCGCTCGCCGTGCTCTTCTTCTCCGTCGTCCGTCCCGAAGTCGTCGGCGGGCAGGGGCCCGACGCCGTCTGGCGCGGCCTGACGACGGTCGCCGGCAGCTGGATCGGCGGCGGCGCCAACCAGACGGCGATGAAGGAAGTGTTCGAGGTCAGCGACGACCTCTTCACCGCAATGATCGCCGTGGACGTGTTGATCGGTAGCCTCTGGATGGCCGTGCTGCTGTTTGCGGCCGGTCGCGCGGCGAGCATCGACGCGAGGCTGGGCGGCGACACGAGCGCCATCGAGGACCTGCGCGAGCGCGTGGAACGATTCCAGCTCGAGAACGCGAGGATACCCGGGCTCCCGGACACGATGAAGGTCCTGGGCGTGGGCTTCGGAGCCACGGCGGCGGCCCATCTCGGGGCAGGCTGGATCGCGCCGTGGATCGAGCACGCCGCGCCGGGTCTCTCCGTCTACAGCCTGACCTCTACGTTCTTCTGGATCGTCGTCATCGCCACGACGCTGGGGCTCGGCTTCTCGCAGACGCGGCTGCGCAACCTCGAGCACGTGGGAGCGTCGCGGATCGGATCCGTCTTCGTGTACGTGCTGGTGGCCGCCATCGGCCTGCGCATGGACCTGCTCGCGGTAACGGAGTAGGCACAGAAATATAGGCCACTCAAATGATTGATATGTATTGGGTTATACAAGACGCCACAAACTAGGGCGCCTTGTGCAGCCCATGTGAAGCCACATTCGAGCCCTGGGTAGAGCGACCCAGGGCCTACGGCTCCTCCTGCCCAATCCACACGACGCGCCCGACCAGCACGTCCTTGAGTGATCGTCCCTTCATGTCCACCGTGAACGGCCGGACGTCGCGATTGTCGGAGCTGAGGATTATTGTCCGCCTCTCTTTGAAGACGCGCTTGACCGCCAGCCCGCCCTCGTCGCCTGGAGGTCGGACGAGGTAGATTTTTCCGTCCTCGACGGAGGATAGCCCCTCACCGCGTGGGCCGCGGTCCACCACGATCACAGCGCCGGGGCGAATCGTGGGTAGCATGCTCTCGCCGTGGTGGCCCTTGGTGACGCGCACTAGGCAGAGGCGGTCTTTGTCGGGGCTTTTGCCGCGGCACCACTTCTGAAGAGTGCTTCGTGAGAAGGCGTAGCGCTGTGTGCCGTCAGCGGCGTCTAGTCGTGGCTCCCCAGCCGCCGCCCAGCCAACTAGAGGGAGGTGTTCGTAGGCCTGGCCGGAGTCTTCGTGAGTGGAATTCCGTGCCGAGGAGGATGTGGGGGCCGAGATTAGATGTTGAGGCGAGACCCCGACCGCGCTTGCGAGCGACTGAAGTGTCGAGAGCTTTACATCAGTGTGCGCGCCCTTCCGAAGCTTGAGCAGAAACTCCATCGTCAGACCGGCACGCTTCGCGGTACGCGTGACCTCGCCCTTCGGGATCAACTTCTTGAGCTGGTCAACGAGGGCCTCCTGGAGACCTGACATTCTCGGCAGGCTACTACCACCATCGGAAGGAATCAGCTTGACATCACTATCAGGTAGTACTAGATTGTCACCTGAAGATAATGACAGATGGAAGGCTCCGCAGGCTCCGACACCGCAACCGGTTGACGATTCAACAGGTTGCGTCCCGTCTCGGCGTCTCGTGGCGCACAGTTCATCGTTGGGAGGCGGGCCAGGCGGATCCCAGTAGCCGCAACTTGCTGGCTCTCGTGAAGTATCTCCGCCGTTTCGAGCCTGATCTCCAGGCCCAGGATCTACTCGGGAGGGCAGCGTAGGTTGACAGCACGCCTCAATACTCCGTCCTCCGAGCTGCGGGAGCGAGTGCCGCTCGGCCCGTTCGCGGACCGTGTCAGGGACGCCGTTTCGTTGCGGTGTAGCGAGCTTTGGGTCCTTCACGTAAAGGCGGGGGCGGGGGCGCGTTCCTAGGCGCCGCGCCTCTTGGAACGCACCTTCTTGGCCTGCGGTTCCCGCGCCCAGCAGCGCATCAGCTCGATCGCACAGAACCACGGTGCCTTCTTGCCGGACTCCCATCGGTAGTAAGTCGTCGGGCTCACATCGAGCAGGGTCGCCGCCTGAAGCTGTGTGAGCTGCAGATGTTCGCGAAGCTCTCTCAGCTCCTTCGACTCTGCCTCGGGATCTCGAACAAGACCGAGACGTTCAAGTGGCAACGCCATTGCCGTGAGCGTACATGTGGACATATCCCCCGAACAATAGCCAGTTGGACTAGTTGTGTCAAGACTAGTTTTAAGGACACACCAGTGGACTAGTCGTATAGACTAGCGCACGAGACAGATAGATGACGCTGTGGGAAAACGCAAAGACTGGCCCCGAACGTGACGCCGCTATCCGCAAAGCCCTCGCCGAGTCAGACGGGAGCATAACCGGCGCGTCAGAGCGATTGGGTGTCTCGCGTCGGCACCTCACCCGATATCTCACCGAGAATCCGCGTCTCAGGCGTCCCACCGAGACGAGCGAGCCACCCGAGACAAGTGAGACACGTAGTCTCACTGAGACATCGCTAGGTGTGCAGGGTGGCGAGACACCAACTGATTTAGAATCATTGACTTACAGGAATGCTGGTCGTACCTTGAGATACGTGAACGGGCTAGACGCAATGAACGCCAGTGCCACTCACAAGGTGACCTTCGACCTTCCCGATGACTGCTTGCAATACCTGGAGAACGAGGCGCTGAGACGCAAGCAGTCCGGCGCGACACGCCGGATGGCGAAGACGCCAATCGTTGTTGAGATGATCCGCGACAAGATGAACGGCGGCGATCAGTGACCCGCGCCGCCCGCGCGCTAGTCCGCCGTCTCGAGCGCGAGGACCTCGCCGGCGCCCGCTGGGTTACGCGCGCGTGGATCTGCGACCACCTGAGCATCAGCGATCGCACACTGGCCCGGTGGGTTGCCAACGGAACTTTCCCGAAGGCGGAGATCCCGGGCGGCACCGGCGCGTCGAACCGCTGGCGCCTCTCGACCGTGGCCGGCTGGGAAGCCAAACGTATGCAGGGGGCCGCGTAGAGCCATAGCCAGCGGCCTCGTTCACCAACCACACAAAGGAGCAGGAAGAGTGCGGCCAAACGAGCGGGAGACGTGCACCAACGCCATCCACCAGGCGCACAGGCGGAACTGTGCGCAGCAGCGGCCGCGGCGAACGCAAGGCCGGCGGGGCGGGAGGCGAGGCCTCGGCGTTGGTCGCTCCCGGGGCCACGTAGGCAGCGCCGCATGACCGACGTGCTCGGGGCTCCGGATCGGACGTGGCGCGGATCCCAGGTGTCGGGCGGGACGACGTTCGTTCGGGCCTGCCGCATTCATTCGCTCGAGCTGTACGAGATCGCCGACGGCAACGCCATGCGCTCCCACGCTAGCTCGTCGAGCCGCGGAGGAGCGGGACGTAAGTGAACGCACCCCCACCCCGATACCGCCTGATCGACGGCGGCCTTGTGGACGACTCGCGTCGGGACAGTGCTCGAGCGGTAGTCGCCGAGATCGTCTTGCTCACGGCCCCGCGAGTCCGGGCCTTTCGGAGACGGAGTCAACGGGACGAGTTGCTCGGCAGGATGCGCCGGTCGATCCGCGGCGCACTGCGAGGGCGCTGGTGAGCCTGAGCCTGCCGTTGCCGCACGCGATCGTTGCCGTCGGTCTCGCGTTCGTCGGCGCCGTCTTCGTGCTGGGCTACGTCGTCGGCCGAGTACGCGAGCGCTCTCGCTTCCAGGCGATCCAACGCATCGCCTCAGAGGCGGATCTACGACGGAGTCGCGGCGATGGGTAGCGAGTTGATCACGTACTCGGGCCGCCTCGTCGATCCCCTGGCCTTGAAGCCGGAGGACATCGTGATCGAGGACGTCACCCACGGCCTCGCCCTCACCACTCGTTTCGGAGGTGGCGAACCGCGCTTTCCTAGTGAGCTTTCCCCAGCGGAGTGGAAGGAGGGGAGATGAAGATCGAGATCAAGAATCGGTTCACAGGCGCCGTCCTGCTCAAGGTTGAGGCGGGCTCGCTAGGGATCGCCCTTGAGGTGGCGGTGCAGGGCGGCGGCGTGAAACTCTACTACGAGGCGATCGGTCCTCCCCCACTCGGGTTCGAGGCCCTGCGCGCGCGCAGAGGGGAGCGACGATGAGAAGCGCCCGCGAACGTCTTGTGCATCACGTCCGCGCGCTGGAGCGGCTCGAGGCGGAGAAGGCGGCCGCGGCGGAGGCGCTGCGCGACGGCTTCGTGTCCGCACGCCGCGCCGGCTACGACGTCGCGACCCTCAAGGTCGTGCTGCGCCTGAGGAAGATGTCGCCGGCGGAGCGCGCGGAGAGACGCGCCCTCGAGGCGATCTACCTGGCCTCGCTCGGCATGCTCGAGGGCGACCCGCTGCCAGACGAGGCCCGCCGGCGGCTCGACGATGAGAACGCGTCGCCGCAGAAGGAGGAGCGGGATCCGCCCGGGCGGCGGAAGCGGAAGCAAGAGCCCGCCGCCTCGGCGCCGCAGCCGGCGGTGCAGGCCACGATGCCGCTCAAGGACCCCAAGGAGGCGCGGGCGGAGGGTGTCGCCGCGGCCGAAGCTGGGAAGCGCATCTACGACAACCCGTATCCCGCCGGCGACCCGTGCCGCGCCGCCTGGGATGAGGGGTGGTGCGCCAAGAAGAAGTCTCATGGCATGGAGACTCCCGCGGCCTACCAGCGGCGGACAGGATCCTCGGATGAGGACAAGAAGGACAAGGACGCCGACGCCGGCGAGAAGAAGGGGGCGGCCTGATGTCCTCCCAGCCTCGCCGCGTGGTCGAGCACGACGCGATCGCGGTCGCCCTGCATCAACTCCAACGGTTCGCCCAGATCCTGCGGCCCGAAGACGTCGATGAGCCGATCCTGGCTCCGAGCGTGGCGAACGCCGTTCACGAATGGGTGGTGGAGATCAACAACTCGGGCGAGCTGTCGGCGGTCAAGGTCGAGCCGCGGCGCCTCGCCCTGCTCTACGGGCCGCCCGGGACCGGCAAGACGACCCTCGCGCACCACGTCGCGGCTCGCTTGGGATTGCCGCTCGTGGCCGTCCAGTCGGAGAGGATCGTTGGGAAGTACCTGCTCGATGAGTTCGACGCACTGGCCATGCGTCGGCAGGGGGGAAGCCTCAGCGGAGGCCAGCAAGAGCGCAACCAGGCGCTCACGGTGCTGCTCCGGCGAATCGAGGACTTCCGCGGCGTCGGGCTCGCGGCGACGAACACAAAAGACATCCTCGACCCGGCGATGTGGCGCCGGTTCGGCTTGCAGATCTCGGTGGACCTACCAGGACGGAAAGAGCGCTTCGCGATCCTGCGCAAGTACGCCCTCCCCTTTGACCTGGAGGACAAGGCGATCGACGTCCTCGTCCGCATGACGCGGGGCTGTAGTCCGAGCCTCCTGCGCCAGCTCATGGAGGGGATGAAGCGGACGCTGGTGCTGGCTCCCAAGCTGCACTTCGACGCGAGCCGACCAGAGCGCGTCTTCGCCCACGTCCTGGCTTCGATCTCACCGCCACCCGAGATGGATCAGCCGCCGCTGTGGGCGGACTCCCGCGCGGTGGAGGAGGTACGGAGCATTCGATGGCCGCCGAGGTCCATCCAATGACCATCCTCGCCTTCCCATCCCGCCCCGTCCCAATCGAGTTCATGCCGATGCCGCTCCCGCTCCGGCTCCGGCAGCTGTGGCTGCGGGTGTGGTGGTGGCGGCTGAAGAGGCTTGCGGCGTGACGTTGGTTGAGCAGCTCAAGCGCTTGAACGCCTGCTCCAAAGCGCTGGATTGGGTGGGCAATCGCACGCTCGAACGGGCGTGGAACGAATGCGAAGACATCGAATGGATGCTGTGGGCTGCTGAAGCGGTCGGTATCGACAAGAAGGTGCTGGTCTCGGCCGCATGTGACTTCGCCGCCACCGCGCTGCGATTTGTGCCTCAAGGCGAGGATCGCCCACGGAAGGCGATCAGGGTGACACGCGCATGGGTGCGGGGTCGCGCAAGCATCGCAAGCGTCGACGCCGCCAGGGACGCCGCCAGGGACGCCGCCAGGGACGCCGCCGGGGCCGCCGCCGGGAACGCCGCCAGGGCCGCCGCCTGGGCCGCCGCCAGGGCCGCCGCCGGGGCCGTCGCCGGGGACGCCGCCAGGGCCGCCGCCAGGGCCGCCGCCTGGGACGCTGCCGACAAGCGAATGAGACGACTTCTACGCAAGCGGGTCACCGTCCCAATGCTGCGCCGCGCGCTACGTCGCACGATGAGGAAGCGGAGCCTGGCGGCGTGACCTGGCTCCTCATCGCGCTCCTCGCCGCCATCCCGCCCTACGTCCGCGACTCGTTCATGCCCAACGGACGCTGGCCGGATCGAGACGCCGATTGCCAGGACGAGCGCGCCGAAATCCTCATCGCGGAATCGCTGGTCCCGGTCAACTTCGTGAGCAACCGCCGCTGCTTCGTCTCCGGCGGAATGTGGCTCGATATCTACTCCGGCTCCGTCGTGTACGACGCGCGCCAGGTCCACATCGACCACGTGGTCAGCCTGTTCGATGCGCACGTGAGCGGGGCGTGGCGCTGGGGCGACGCCCGGAAGCGCGACTTCGCCAGCGACCACCGCAACCTGATCCCCACTCTGAAGCAGATCAACATCGCCAAGGGGGGGATGGCGCCGGGGCAGTTCTGGCCACTGAATGAGCGCGCGTGGTGCTGGTACGGGGTCAAGTATCGGACCGTGAAGCTGACTTGGGGCTTGAAGATCACGCCGCTGCAGGACGAGGCGCTCGACACCCTGCGGCGGGCGTGCCGGGAGGTGGGCCCCCCGTGACGGAAGCGCAGCAGGACTGGTATCGGCACCAGGCGGAGCACCACGGCGGCGTCGCGATCTACAACGTGCTGATGGCCTTCCGGCTCCGTTCCGACCTGTCGGCGCGGCAGGCCTACATCAACGCGCGGCTCGCCGCCCACTTCGCGCGGCTCCTAGCGGGGCAGTCGTGAACGAGGAGCAGGAGCTAGCCGTCGACCTGGCGCGGGCTGGGCGCAACGCCGAAGCATGCCCACGCCGGGAAGCGCTGGTGCACTCGCTGAGCGAGGCGATGGCGGCGATGCACGGGCAGCCCGGCGGCTTCGCGCTGATCGAGGAAGGGCGCCTTCAGAAACTCCGCTTTTGGTGGGGGTTGCTCAAGAGCACCGACTGCGAAATCGATGTGGAAACAGAGAAGGAAGTTCGAGGAATTCTATGAAGAAGGGTCAGGCCTTACCGAAGGACACTCTGCAAGCGACCGACCTCGATCGAGGGAAGGTGTACCCGATCGTGATCGGGCGCCATGGTGCGACACGCGAAGACAAGCCCGACTCGTGCGCCATGCGCGAACTGCGCCAGGAGGACGGCACGAAGAAGGCGAAGCCGCTCATGGCGATGGAGGGGCGAAAGAAATACCTCGTCCTTAACGCCACCAACTTCGACAAGTTGATCGAGCTGACGGGCGAGGAGGACTCCTGCAACTGGATCGGCAAGCGCGTGGTCTTGTACCGAACCACGGCGAAGGCGTTCGGCAAGACCGTGCCCGCGATCCGGATTGATCGTGAGGGTGCGAAGGCGCCGCCGGCAGACGTCGAGCATCACGCCGACGACGATGAGGCTCCATTCACGGCGTCGGACGAAGACGTTCCCTTCTAGTGGAGTCTCCATTCCGCCTGCGCGACGAGCTGCGCGTGAAGCGGGGGCACATCTTCGCGGGCAAGCCGGTCCGGCCGGAGTCGTACTACGTCGACGCCTGCCCGACGTGCGGGTGGCGCTTGGACCCGTACAAAAACCCACTCCGGCCTGGTGGGTGCGAGCGGTGCTGCGGACCGCGCTCCGACGAGCAGCTCGACGCCGAGCGTCCGGGAGTGGGACGAAGGCGAACAGGTGACACGTGCTGAGCCTCTCCGCGCAATTCGTAACGCTCGCAAGCGGCCCTACAACTGCCGCTGGCACACGCGCCGGGCGCGGCGACCCGAAGCGCGGGCTGTTGGAGTTCGCGCTGTGGCGGGCGGCTGAGTGAGCGCCAACTCCAAGATCGAGTGGTGCCACCACACGTTCAACCCCTGGTGGGGCTGCACCCACGTATCCGAGGGCTGCCGCAACTGCTACGCGGAGACGTTCGCGAAGCGGACCGGCCACAAGGTATGGGGAGCGCGAGCGCCGCGGCGGATGCTCTCAGCGAACTACTGGCGGCAGCCATTGAAGTGGAACGACGCGGCGCGCCAAGCGGGGGAACGGCACCGGGTCTTCTGCGCGTCGATGGCGGACGTGTTCGAGGACATCAAGCACCCCGGGGTGATCGACGCTCGGCTGTCGCTCTGGGGCGCGATCACGGAGACGCCGCACCTGGACTGGTTGCTGCTCACGAAGCGGCCGGAGAACTTCCGGGAGCTTCTCCCGAACCGGCCCTCCCCGAACGTCTGGCTCGGCGTGAGCGTCGAGGACCAGGCGACGGCCGACGAGCGGATCCCGCTGCTGATCCAGACGCCGGCGGCCAAGCGGTTCGTGAGCTACGAGCCCGCGCTGGGGCCGGTGGACTTCAGGTGTCTCGCACCCTTCGACGACTTCCACACGGATGCGCTCGACACGCCCGACCCGACTCGACGCCTCGACTGGATCATCGTGGGCGGCGAGAGCGGCCCCGGCGCGCGGCCCTTCGATGTGGAGTGGGCACGCTCCACCGTGAAGCAGTGCCGCGAGGCCGGCGTGGTGTGCTTCGTGAAGCAGCTGGGGGCGCAGCCTGTCTCAGACAGCGACGACGATCGACGCCACTGTGGCGACATGAATCTGCCGCACCCATTCAGGCTGATTCTCAACAGCAGGAAGGGCGGCTATCTGCACGAGTGGCCCGAGGATCTGCGGGTCCGGGAGTTCCCGGCCATCCATCGGGTCGCCGCGAAGCGCGGATGGTTCCCGAGGCCCTCGGCCTGGAGTGAGGTGCGGGGGACATGAGCAAGCCCCGCCGGAAACAGAACCGGCTCTCCTGGTTCCCGATGTACGTCGACGACTTCCAGGGCGGCATCACTGGCATGACGACCACCGACGTGGGTGCCTACGTGCTGCTGCTGCTCGCGCAGTGGCCGAGCGGTGACGCCCAAGCCGTCGAGGATGCTCCGGGCGTCCTGCGTGCCATCTGTCGCGGCGTGAAGCCCTCTCCGCGAGTCCTCAAGAAGTTCGAGCACGTCGAGGGCGGGCTGAGGAACGAGAGGCTCGCGAGCGAGTGGGAGGCGGCGCGAGCGGAGCACGGGAAGCGCTCCGGTGCGGGGGCAAAAGGGGCGGCCAAGCTATGGGCCGAGCCGATGGCATTGCCAATGGCATTGCCATCGGCAAAGCTGGCAAAGCCGATGGCAAAGCCATTGGCTGGGCCATTGGCTGGGCCTATGGAAAAGCTGTCAAAGCCGATGGCAAAGCCTATGGCAAAGCCTATGGCCCAGGGGGTGGCATCCCCATCCCACAACACACAACCCACACCTCACAGCCCACCTCTCCACAGCGAACATCCGACACCCTCGGCGGAACGTCGACGCCGAGAGGGGGAGATCCAGTCAGCGATCACGAGGCTCGTCGAAGCGGGCGAGTACCAGGACGGAGACCAGGCGATGCGGAAGTGGACGCTGCAAAAATCGGGGTGGTGCCAATCGAACCCCGCGAGCCTCAAGGATTCACTGCTCGAGATCGTCCGCAACAAGGCGCTCGCGGAGGTTGACGCGCTGGCGAAGCGCGAGGCCGAGATCGCCGCGTACAGGGTGCCGGTGCCCGAGGAGCAGCTCCCCGAGCTCGCGATCGACGCTCAGGCCGAGGCCATGTGGCAGCCGATCAAGGCCAAGCTGCTCGTCGCCCTGGGCGAGACGAAGTGGGCGACGTGGTTCAGGGGCACGTTCGGAATCCGCTTTGGGAGGAGCGCCGACGGTGCTAACGCGCTCGACGTCTCCGTCCCTGCGCTCCCGCACCGGCACGCGATTCTGGAGCTGTACGGGGCCGATGTGCTCGAGGCGACGAAGGCGGCGGGACATAGCGGGCTGACGGTCGAGTTTCAGGTGTGCCGGGTGATCCGCCCGTGAGCGAGCAGCACAGCCGCTACTCGCCGAAGCCGGTGTTCTCCGACCCGGAGCAGCGACAGCGCGTGCTCGACGCCGTGAAGGCGAACCCGAAGCGCGAGGACGAGGGCGTGAGCGCCTTTCTCAGACGGACCGCAATCAGCGCGGGGCTGATCGCAGCGGATGCACGCGAACCAGGACAGGAGGGCTGATGCGGAATCTAGGACTGGTTCTCGCCGAACTGTTTCCAGCAGCGGAAGACGAGCATGGGCCTGGCGCGCCCTGCTTCCCGTAGCGGTGCCGGAGGACGGACGAGAGGAGATGCCTTGAGCTACGCAGACACGCCACCTCATGGTGACCACGACGACACATGCCCCGCCGGATCAAAGTGTGATTGTGGACTACGCGTTCGCCGCGCAGAACTGGAGGCGTCGCCGTGATCTACCTCGGGGTGGATCCCGGCCTCGAGGGCGGCATCGCCGTACTCAGCGAGGCCGGCACGATCATCGCGCTCGAGGAGATGCCGATCCACCGTCCGAACAGGGGCCGCCGGCAGTTCGACCTTGCCGGCATCATGGGCCTGGTCAACCGCTACGGGAAGCAGGGCGCGTTGTTCGTCACCGTCGAGCGACTGCAACCGTTGCCGGCGCGCGTGAGGGGGAAACTGATGGGCGGCACGATAGCGAACTTCAATCGAGGGCTGGCCCGCGGGTGCTGGGAATCGCTGCTCGTTGCCCTCGGTGTGCCGCAGCAGTTGGTCAACCCGCGTGGCTGGCAGAGCGAGATGTTCGTCGGGACACCGAAATGCCACCCGAAGCAGCGCAGCATCATCGCGGCGACGAGGCTGTTCCCCGAGCAGACCTGGCTTCGGACTCCGAAGTGCCGGAAGCCGTACGACGGGTTCACCGACGCGGCGCTGATCGGGGAGTGGGGACGCCGCCGGCGGGTCGGCCGCGCAGCGTGAGGGGCTCGAGCGGATGACCCCCTCCGCCGAGCTCGCCCGCCTCGAGAAGCTCATCCCGCCGGAGAAGCTCGCGGCGTTGCTCCGGCACCTGGCCGACAGGGTCGAGGAGCGCCAGCACAAAGGCGGCGGGCATGTGGTCCTCGATCTGCACTTCGATCCGCGCGGTACGTTGGTTCGAGTGGACGACGCAGCGAAGATCAGGGTGTTCTAGTGGACGAAAGCGCACAAAAGGCGTAAGTTCGTTCTGACGAACCCCCGGGACGGCCCGTACGGCCAGGGGGCTGGGAAGCCAACGTAGGCCCAGCGCGCTTCCGACACCCATCCGAAAGGAGTGTCGGGAGCTGTCCACCCACGCCCGCTCAGACCAGCTCGGCCTCGAGATCACCGCCTTCGATCTCGCGCAGCGGTTCGTCGGAACCCAAGAGGCAGGCGGAGCCGCGTCGAACCCCGCCATCCTGGCGATGCTGCGGCTCGATCAGAAATGGCCGAAGGGTGACCACGTCCCGTGGTGCTCAGCGCTGCCCAACTTCGTCTGCTGGTTGCTCCGCCTTCCACGCTCCAAAAGCCTTCGCGCTCGCTCGTGGCTGAAGGTCGGCCGACCAGTTGCCCTCGCAGACGCGCGGGTCGGCTTCGACGTCGTGATCCTGAAGCGGGGGGGCGGCAAGCAGCCAGGCCCTGACGTGATCAAAGCCCCGGGGCATGTCGGCTTCTTCGCCGGCGTCGAGGAAAAGAGCGTGCTCGTCCTCGGGGGCAATCAGAGCGACGAGGTGAACGTGTCGCCGTTCCCGGTTGCTCGCGTACTCGGCGTCCGGAGGTTGCTCGCATGACCCGTCACGAGCGCGATATCGAGGCCCTGCTTTTTGTCTTCGCCGGGCTCGGAATCTTCGCAGCGATTGTGCTGCTCTTGGAGGTCCCATGAAGGTCGCCCTCGTCGTCCTCTCGTTGCTTGCGACTGGTGGTTGCGCAGCGAGCAGCCAGCTCCTTTCACGCCGCCCGCCCGCCCCCGACCAGGGTGTCGTCGAGCAGCTCGTCTGCTCCGGACAAGAGGAAAGGGCGGATTACTACCTCGAGGTGTGCGGCGCGGGACGTGCCGAACGCATCGAACGAGTCGAACGCGCCCGTGCCAGGTGCGCGCCCACGGCAGGAGGTGCCGAATGAGCCGTTTCCCAGACGTAATATTCGTCGTGGCGCTCGCCCTCGCGGGCATCGCCTGTGACAACTTCCTCAGCCCCACCGCGAGGATCGACAGCACCATCGGGCAGGACAACTCGCCCGGAGGAACAGTCGAGCCGTCTCCGAGTCCGGCCAACCCTTGCGAGGCGGTGGTTCGCGTCGAGGTGTCCGCTCCGCAGTCAATGGGCGCCGCCGACGTCGTGCCGCTCGACGCAACCCCGTTCGCTGCGTCGGGGGAACGGACCGACAGCTGCAACCTTGCCTCCGGCATCTCGTGGTCCGCATTGGGGCCGTGCCGAGTCAGCCCCGATAACGTGTACTCACCGATCCTTACGGCGACCGGCGCCGGATTGTGTCGGGTCGCCGCACGAGTCGAGAACGCTGAAGGCGCTGCGGAGGTGTCGATCCAATGAGATCCCTAGCCCTCGCCGTCGCCGTTCTGCTGCTGCCCACGCTCGCCGAGAGCCAGTTCCGCTACAACCTCAACACGTCCGCAGGGTTCACCCACGTCGGGAAGGAGGACGTGGAGGACGCGGCGAACCGTGACGAGTACGTCAACTTCAGCACGTCGGCCTTCTACGAGTTCCCTAGCAACGCCTTTGTTTCCGGACTGTGCGTCACGGAGGGCGCACCGGGCGAGCTTGCCTGGTCGACGCCGAGCACGTGGAAGCGAGGCTACTGCGACGTCGCTGCCGGCTACTTCGCCTTCCAGGTCCCCGAACAAAAGCTCCGTGCCGGTCTCTTCGGCTTCGTGGGTCAGCAATTCAAGATCACGACCCCCGAAGGCGGCTTCCGGGCCGAGCCGTACCCCATGCGATGGGGCGGCGGCGTGGTTCTCTACTTCGGCGAGAAGAGCTGGCTCTACGCGGCCGTCTTCAGGGACGAGACGCTGCGTGAAGAGGGCGCCAGCTTCGGAACGCTGTTCCAGACCGATCTCTTGCAGGTCGGAAGCAAAGCCGCGCTCGCGTCGCGCACCCGGGTCACGATCGGCAAGGAAACCACCGTCTCGCAAGAGGCGGTGTTCTCCTTCGGAGGCTGACGATGGGCAAGCTGAAGACTTGGTTCGTCAACCAGTTCGTCGGCCGCGAGGCCAACAAGGTCGCGAACGGAAATCGAGGCCTACGAGCCCAGAGCTTCTACTGGTTCGTCGCTGGTCAGAAGCGGCTCACGGCCCTCGTGCTCGGCGGCATCGCAGTGCTCGCCGCGCAGCTCGGCCCCGAGGGTGAGCATGTTGGCGCTGCGGTCGCTTCTGTCGCCGGGGTTCTGTTGGCCCTCGGCTTCCTCGACAAGGACTGGCGCCAGCCGCAGGAGAAGCTGCCCGAGGCGATCGCCGGCGTCGGGGCCTACTCGGCAGCCAGCGGCGCTGCGCTCGTGGCGGCCACGGAGCTGCTCACGGTCCTCGAAGCCAAGGTGCCGTGGGCTGGTGTCGCGGGCGACTTTACCGAGATCCTGATCGTCGTCCTCGGCTACATGGGGATCGCGACCGTGGCGCGCGTCGCGAAACCGCCCGCCTGATGATCCGCACCTCGGCCGCAACCGCGATCGTCGGAGGCCTTGGGATGATCATCGGCGAGGGCGCGTCGGTCGCCACCACCACCGAGGCGATCGTCCGGGGCTTCGGCATCGTTTTCGGGATGGGCCTCGGCGGTTCGATCGTGGTCTGGCTGGTGAAGCGAGAGGTGCAGCGGATCGATCGCGGCCTGGGCGATCACGAGGTGCGGATTCGCCGGCTCGAGGGGACCGAGTGATGGTGGCCTTGCTTAGCTCAGGAGGGCAAGCTGTCAGCGAGCAGCGACGTGAGGCGAACGTCCGTCCAAGGCTCCGGCGTGAACTTCATGCCGTAGCGGATGGCGTCGCGGTTCCTATCCTCCGCGCCTTCTGGGGCTGTCTTCACCGCCTCGACAGCCTCGCTCCTTGGCGTGCTCTATCAGCTCGCGACACGATGAGCGCTCGCGCCTGCTAGCGAAAACCTGTTTCCTGTTGGTCAAGAGGTTGTGCCTTGAGGTGGACTGTTCAGAGCTCGTTGACCGAGGCCGCTGCACAGGGCATACCCGGCAACGCCAGGAAAGCTACGAGAGGCAGCGGGGAACTGCAGCCAGCCGCGGCTACGGCTACCGCTGGCAGAAGCTCTCGGCCCGGGTTCTTAGGGAAGAGCCGCTGTGCAGGATCTGCAAGGCATGTGGGAGCTATACCCCGTCGGAGCAGACCGATCACATCGTGCCGAAGCGGCAGGGTGGGACCGACGCTCGAAGCAACCTCCAAGGGCTCTGCGAGTCCTGCCACTCGAGGAAGACAGCCCAAGAGGACGGCCGGTGGGGGTAGGGGGGTGAATTTCCCAAAGCGAAAGCGCTCTAGACCGGGGGAGCCCCTCGAAAGAAGTGTGTACGGGTTTGGGAGATCTGGTACGGGTTCCAGGATTCCTGTACGGGTTGAGGATTTCGCGCGATCGCACTCGCTCGAGCTGCTCCGCTGATGCCGGGGCCGCCGCCGAAGCATCCATCGATGCGGCAACGTCGCAACAAGTCGACCGCCCGCGCGCATCTCCCGACCGAAGCTGAAGCCGCGGCCGCTTGCGAGAACGTGCCTGATCTGCCGCCGCGTTACGACGGCAAAGATGAAGTCGAGTGGCACGACCTGACGAAAGGTTGGTGGGCAGACGTTTGGCGAGCGCCGATGGCGACGCAGTACCTTCAGGCCGACTATCACGGACTTGTGCGCCTGGCGATCCTCGTCGACGAGTTCAATTTCGGCGACTACGACAAGGCAACGGAGATCCGCCTTCAGCAGAAAGATTTCGGTCTGACACCGCTCGACCGTCATCGCCTGCAGTGGGAGGTTACGCGCGGCAAGGAAGCCGAGGAAAGAGCAGCCGGCAAGCCCCCCGAGAAAGCCGCACGCCGCAAAAAATCAACGCGAGATCCGCGTCGGAAGCTGCACATGGTCAAGAGTTGATCCTCGCCGTCCCTCTGCTCGATCGGAAGCCGTGGCCGACGCTCGGCCCGCAGGTGTGCGACTTCATCGAGGAGCACCTAGTGTTCGGGCCCGGCGACCTCCTGGGCCAGCCGGCAGTGCTCGACGAGCTAAAGCGCGGCCTGATCTACCGCCTCTACGAAGTGATTCCCCGCGGCAGGAACCGGGCTGGCCGGCGGCGGTTCACTCGAGCAGGAGTCTCGCTTCGAAAGGGCGTGGGCAAGACGGAGTGGGCGGCGTGGCTGGCCGCGTGCGAACTCTCCGCGCGCGCCCCCGTACGGACAGTCGACTGGTACCCGTCCGGAGAGCCGAAAGGGGGGCCAGTCACCGACCCCTATATCCCGATGATGGCCGTCACCGAGGACCAGAGCGAGGAGCTGGCCTACGGAGCTCTGCGCGCGATGCTCGAGTACAGCGACCTCGCCGACGACTTCGATATTGGCCTCGAGCGGATCATGCGCCGCGATGGTCACGGCAAAGCGGAGGCGCTGGCTGCAGCGCCGGCTTCTCGTGACGGTGCGCGGACGACGTTCCAGCACTTCGATGAAACCTGGCACTACGTCCTACCGCGTCACAAGAAGACCCACCGGACGATGCTTGCCAACGCACCGAAGCGCGTGAAGGCGGACGCCTGGAGTCTCGAGACGACGACGGCTCACGTGCCGGGTACGGGCAGCGTCGCCGAGGACGCGATGGACTACGCGCGCGCCGTTGAGCAGGGTCAGGCGAAGTCGCCACGCTACTTCTTTTTTCACATGCAGGCCTCGGATCGGCACAACGTTGAGACCAAGCGAGGGCGCCGAGCCGCCGTCAAAGAAGCCTCCGGCGACGCGGCTTCCTGGTCCGACATCGAAGGAATCGTGAGTCAGTTCGACGATCCGAAGGCGGACTTCAATCACCTCTGCCAGGTGTGGTTTAACCAGCCGCGACAGAGCGAGCAGCAGGCATTCGACGCGGCGGTCTGGAAGAAGCTCGCGACGTTTGCTCCAGGCTACCGGCCTGCAGCTGGCGCGCTCATCACGCTCGGCTTCGACGGTGCGAGATACCGCGACGGGACGGGCATCATTGGGACTGAAGTCAAGACGGGATTCCAGTGGCCAGTCGGCTGCTGGGAGAAGCCGTTTGACTACGAGAAGCGTCGGCTCGCGTGGGAAGTACCGATCGCGGAGGTCCTGGAGGCGATGGACATGGCCTTCAACACCTACGACGTCTGGAGGCTCTACGCGGATCCGCCGTACTGGGAGACGGTTGTGGTCACGTGGGCAGGGAAGTACGGCGACAAGCGAGTCGTGATCTACCCGACGAACCGGTGGAGCAAGATGGCCGGCGCGTGCCGTGCCTTCAACAATGCGATCAAGGACGGGGCGGTGAAGCACGACGGCGACGAAGGCTACGCGCGCCACATCGGGAACGCTCACAAGAAACTGTTGAGGATGCGTCACGACGAAGGTGAACAGATGTGGGTGATCCAAAAGGCTCGAGGTGATTCGCCGTTCAAGATCGACTTTGCGGTGGCCGGTGTGCTCTCTTGGCAGGCGCGACTCGACGCGCTGGCCGTCAACGCGTCGCCGAAGCGGTCCGTGTACTGGGACCGAGGCGCCTTCGTTGTATCGGTGGGCGGGTGAAGCGTCTTCGCGCGAAGCTCGCCGCGATCACGGCCGCCGGCGGGCGTTCGATCGCCGATGATCGAGCCTACTGGTTTGTGCTCATCGGGTATGGCCTGGTGGTGCGGGGGGTGGCGATACTGAGCGAGCCCTTCGCGTTCATCGTCGCCGGCGTCGGGAGCTTTCTACTTGGCGTGTTGATGGCGGGGCCGGCCTCGCCGCGGCGCAACAAGGGGGCGCGCTGATGGGCTTTCTCGCTTCCGCACTCGATCGCGTGCTCGAACGAAGGGGCTTCACCATCGGCGGCGTCCCGCTCTCAAGCCACGCGTCGGCTGGCATCTTTGGCGTCAGCGCGACGAAAGCTGGCGTGGACGTCGACGCGTGGAAGGCGCTGCAGTTTGCCGCGTTCTGGGATGCGGTTGGCCAGATCAGCGGCAATACGGCCGCGCTTCCGCTACACGTGCGCCGGCACTTGAATCCCCGCGGGCACGAGATCCTACGGGACGACGATCGTCACATCATGATTCACGATGAGGCGAACCCCGAGTCGACGGCGGTCAGCCTCCGGCAGGCGCTCGCCGCCGACGCCCTGGTGCATGGGAACGGCTTCGCGGAGATCGTTAAGAACGGCAGGACGGGCAGGCCGAAGGCATGGTGGCACATTCCAGCGGACCAGGTGACGGTCGACCGCGACCAGCGGACGAAGCGGCTCCGCTACCGGGTGCCCGGGACGCGTCTGCCCCTAGGCTCGGAGGACATCGTGCATGTTCCGGGCCTTGCCTACGACGGCGTCAGAGGCTATTCGGTGATCCATATGGCGCGCGAAGCTATCGGTCGAGGGCTCGCCTCCAACAACTTCGCCAGCGCCTTCTACAGCAACGGAGTGTGGCCTGGGCTCACGATCATCCACCCGGGCGAGCTCGGGCCCGACGGCCGAAAGAACCTGACCGATTCAATTCAGGAGGTTCACGGCGGCGCCCCCAACAGTTTCAAGGCCCTGGTCCTCGAGGAAGGCGTCCAGGTCGAGAAGGTTGGGATGCCGCTCAAGGATGCACAGTTCCTAGAGAGCCAACGCTTCTCCATCGAAGAGATGGCGCGGATCTTCAACCTTCGACCGCACCGCCTGAAGATCGAGGACTCGGCGCGTGTATCCAATCACGAGGCCGATCGGATCGAGTTCTACAGCGAGTGCCTCCGATTGTGGCTCGTGAGAATCGAGCAGGAGCTCAACCGCAAACTGTTCTCTCGTGAGGAGCGTCGCGCCGGCCTCTTCGTCGAGCACAACGTCAACGGGCTACTCCGCGGCGACGTGAAGACGCGCTTCGATACGTACCGGATCGGCCGACAGTGGGGCCTTTACTCGGCCGACGATTGCCTCGAGTTCGAGGGCTTGAACCCGCTCCCGGATGGCCTTGGAGCGATGTATCTCGTCCCTATAAACATGGCGAACGTCGCCAGCATGCTTGAGGAAGAGGGCGTGGCCGAGCCCGCCGGCGCCGCTGGCGGTGGGGGTGGCGTGTCTGGTGATGGTGACAGCCGCCCGGACCGGCCGAGTCAATCACGCGCACGCATGGCCTCCGCGATGGAGGTTGTGACGCTCGACGCTGCCGAGCGCCTGACGAGCCGCACGATCAACAGCATTCAGCGGGCGGCTCGCAAGGGGAACACGGGGCTTCGCGCGATCGCGGAGGATCTCTCGAAGGAGATCAGCTTCGCGTCGCAGCTCCTACGTCCCGCCGTAACTGCCTTGGTCGCAGCGGGCGGCGCCGTGATCGATCCAGTCACAGCGGCTCGCGCGGTCGGCGAGGCTCATGCGACACGGCTTCGTAGCGATCTACAGGCGGCGCTCGAGCTAGGCCCCGGTGAGCTCGAGGCGCACGTCGATCTGCTTGCGCAGCGGTGGCGGTTGGAGTGGCCTGCACGAATTGTCGCAGACGTCCACGGCAAGAAGGAGGAAGGCAATGCGTGAAGGAATCGAGATCCGATCCGTACAGGTGCCGCCGGAGCTACGGGCAGACGGAGACGGCCTTCCAAAAATCGGTGGCTATGCACTGATCCTCGACAGCGTCGAGTATGTGTTCGGGTTCAGTGAGCGCTTCAGACCTGGTGCTTTCGACCTCGCTACCAATCGCGACGTGCGGGCGCTTGTAGAGCACGATCCAACGAAGCTCCTCGGCCGGACCAAGAACGGGACCTTGGCGCTTTCAATCGACGAGCGGGGGCTTCTCTCTGAGATCACGCCACCCGATACAACCCTTGCTCGAGACACCGTGGCCTCGATCCGGCGAGGAGACATCGACGGGCAGTCCATCGGCTTCCGGGTGTTGGCGGACGAGTGGCACCTCCAGGACGACGAGATGTTCCGGGACATTATCAAGGCCGAGCTCTTCGATGTTTCGGTCACCGCCAATCCCGTCTACACCAACACCGACGTTGCGGTCCGCTCGAGGGATGCCTTTGTGAAGTCGCTCGAGGACGAGGGTGCCGACCTCCGCGCCTTTCGGCAGCGGCTGATCGTGCTCGACCTCGAAATCGGGTAGTGGGGACTTTTGGAAATTCTCAGCGCGTCCTTGCCATCGTGCTCGGTGTTCATGGCCATCGCAGGGAAACGGCCACTTGACGCTCAATTGGCTCTCACCTTGTCGGAGGTTTGTCTTGTACTATCAAGTCAAGCATAAATAGTTATTTGACAAAATCAGCAAATCAGCAAATTTGTATTTGACGGCCCGAAAAGACCCCACTACCCGAAATCGGGGGTTGACAGAAGCCCCGCCTCATGCCATATATTGAGTTCAATCGCCGAGACGGATCCGGGGCTGCGGAGCGCGATCGCTGACCACCCCCCGTTATCGGGTGTGACCGACGCACGCACAGCGGGGCGCCGACACACTTCGCGAAACAACCGCTCACGGGCATGAGCCCGAGAGCAGTAGGTTTCCGTTGGTGTCCGGCGCCTTTCGCTATTTTCGGGCCGCACACCAACCTGGAGGGTGTGCGGAATGGACCCGAAGAAGCTAAGGCTCGAAGCTGGCCAGCTCGTCGAGCAGGCCCGCGCGATCGACAAGACGGCCGATAACGAGAAGCGCTCCAAGGCTGCCGAGGAGCGAACCAAGTGCAACACGCTCCTCGATCAAGCCGAGGAGAAGCTGGCCGAGGCCAAGCAAGTCGAGCGCGGTGCGTCGTTGCGGAGCCAGCTCGATGAGCATGAGGGCGAGCTTGAGGTTCGCGCGGCCGATCCGGCTGAGGGCCGACGCAGTCTGCCCGGCACCCCGGGTGGCGAGGGTCCGGAGGCGCCCGCGACCGAGCGGCGCGCCGGCGGCCCGCTCCTGATCGGCGGCCGCGACTTCCGCAGCGACCCCCGGGCGTCCGATGCGTACAACGTCGCTTTCCGTTCGTGGTTGCGGGGCGGCGGAAGCGAGGTGAGGAGTCTCCCCGAGGAAGTTCGCGCGGGTCTGCAGAGCGACGTCTTCACCGCGGGCGGCGCGCTGTCTCCGCCGATCCAGTTCCTGCAACAGCTGATTCAGAACGTCGACGACATGGTCCACATCCGCGGCCTCGCGACCCCCCACACGGTGACGGAGGCACAGAGCCTTGGTGTGGCGAGGCTCGTGACGGATCCCGCGGACGCGGACTGGACGCACGAACTTGCGACCGGGGACGAGACGGACATCGTGGTTGGCGGGCGCGAGCTGTATCCGCATCCGTTGGCGAAGGAGATCAAGGCCTCCAAGAAGACCCTGCGCATGGTGGCCAGCTCGGAGGGCCTGATCCGCGAGCGCATGGCCTACAAGTTCGGGGTCACTCTCGAGAAGGCCTACTGCACGGCTGACGGCGTTCGGAAGCCGCTGGGGATCTTCACGGCGTCACCCGATGGGATCCCGACCACGCAGGACGTGAGCAAATCGATGGCCGCGACGAACATCACGGCTGACGGCCTGGTCGAAGTGAAGCACACCCTGAAGCAGCAGTACTGGAATCGGCCGAACACGAGATGGTTCTTCTCGCGCGAGCTCCTCAAGAGGGCGCGCCTGCTGAAGGACGGCGACGGTCGCTATCTGTGGCAGCCGGGCTTGTCCCGGGACATCCCCGATCGCTTGCTCGAGATCCCCTACATCGTCTCGGAGTTCGCCCCGAACACGTTCACCGCCAACGCATACGTGGCGGTCCTCGGCGACTTCAGCTTCTACTGGACCGCCGACGCGCTGACCTACGAGCTCGAGCGTCTGGACCAGCTCTACGCGAAGACGAATCAGATCGGCTTCATCGGGCGGCTCGAGACGGACGGACAGCCCGTGCTCGCCGAGGCCTTCGTTCGAGCCAAGCTGGCGGCGGCGTAAACCAAGGCGGGGGCGTGAGCCCCCGCCCCTGATAGGGAGTTACGGGAAATGCAGAATCTCTCGCAAAAGGTCGGCGCCGTCGAGATCGGCGACGCGGTCGCAGCCGGATCCTCGATCGACGACGAGTCCGACGTCGTCGACACTCAGGGTTACGAGGGGGTGATCTTCATTACGAAGATCACTGACTCCGTCCTGAACGGTGTGGCGGCGCTCGCCGCGGAGCAGGCGGCCACCAACTCCGCCGCGGCGATGGCGGCGCTCTCGGGGGCGGTGGCGAACCTCACGAGCGCCATGGACGCCGACCTGAACAGCAAGTTGCTCATCGTCGACGTCTTTCGTCCGACGAAGCGCTACGTGATGGCGCGCCGCACGAGCTCGGTCGCCGACATCGCCTACGGCGATTGCCTCGCATTCCTCTATGGCAAGAAGGGGCTGCTGCCGGTCACCGACCACGCGAGTGTCGGCGAGAAGACGGTTGTCGCGTCGCCGGCGGAGTCGTAAGGCAGAGAACAGCCGGCGAGGGGCGCGTCCCTCGCCGGAGAGCCCGGAGGGGCTGATTCATGGGAGACGGACACAGCGCCGAGAACTACGAAGAAATCGAAAAGGTCAAGGTGCTGCTTCGGTCGACGTTGGCCCACCCGGACGGTGGGGGGGATGCTGGCAAGGTCGTCGAGATCCCGGTCGATGTCGCGGAGCAGCTCGTCAAGGAGGGGCACGCCGAGTTCGTGAAGGCCCATCCGCCCGCAGCGGACCTGCCCGTGCCGCCTGTGGCCGGCGGTGCAAAGAAGGGTGGCGGTAGCAAGGGCGGAAAGAAGAGGACCAAGTGAAGGTGCGGATCACACGCGGGGCTCGTACCGGGGGCGTCACAGAGATGTGTACGCGTCAGGCGCGTATGGCGCTCGAGCGGCGCGCCGCAGTCCCTTTCACGCCTCCCGCCTCGGCGCCGCCGACGCGCGTGCCTCCCGCGTCGGACGAGCCTGACGCCGCGTCCGGCGTTGGGAGGTACGTGGGTCGAGTGCTGGGGAGGTCGAGTGACTGATGCGGCCTCATCTCGTCGCGGTCCCAACGTCGGAGCCGGTCAGCCTCGCGGCTGCCAAGAAGCGCCTGCGCGTCCAGGGCGACGAGGAGAACGACGAAATCACGGATTGGATCAAGAGCGCGCGCCAACACGCCGAGCGGATCACCGGGCGCCAGATCATGCCGGCCACGTGGGAGTTGTGGCTCGACGCGTTTCCGATCGAAGGCTGCGCGATCAGGCTGCCTCGGCCGCCGCTTCTCAGCGTCACCTCGATCACCTACACGGACACCGCCGGCGTTTCGCGGACGTGGCGCTCGAGCCTCTACATCGTCGACGCTCCGGGCGGTCCGACGGCATTGCCCGGACTGATCGTGCCGGCATTCGGTCAGGTCTACCCGGGAATGCGTCCAATGCTGCGGGCGGCGATCGTGAGGTTTCAAGCCGGCTACGACGTCGTTCCGGAGGATCTCATCGCGGCGATCTACGTCGGGGTGGGCGAGCTTTATCTCAACCGAGAGCGGCCAGATCTCGGCAAGGCGATGAACCGCTTGCTTTGGCCTTTCAAGGTGTGGAACTGAAGGAGAAACCATGACGCTCACGACACAGATCCTCGTTGAGATCGACGCGAAGTTGAGATCGCAACTCGACCTGGTGAACCCCGCGGCCGACCTCCACAAACAGAAGACCATCAACCTGGCGGACGGCGACGGCCTCAATCAGTCAGATCGGATTTTCAGCGACAAGCGAACGCTCGACGCGGGCACGAACGAGGAACTGGATCTGTCGAACCTCACCGACGCTCTAGGGAACGCCGTCGTGCTCGGCCATGTCAAGGGCCTCTATGTCGCGCCCGAGGGTGGCCTCTGCCACGTGGGCGGCGCCACGTCTGGCCTCACGGCCTGGGGCGACGCGAGCGACTTTTCGATCGTCCGCGACGGTGGCGCGATGCTGTTGACCGCGCCGGACGCGACCGGGTACGCCGTGACGAGCGGCGTCGACGACAAGCTCAAGGTCGCGAACCCGGGCGCCGCCGCCATCACCTACGAAGTCATCATCATCGGCGCCGCCTAAGAGGGGAGACACGCCATCCACCCCTTCGTCTTCGCGGCTTCACGCCGGCCGGCTCGATCGGTTGATCCGAATCGAGAAGCCGGCGGAGGGGCAGGATGTCTCCGGCCAGCCCCTCACGAGCTGGGTGTTGCTTGCGGAGGTTTGGGCGGAGTGGATGCCTGCCAGGGGCGACGAGCGCTTCGAGGCTCAGCAGCTCGCATCCCTGCAGGCTGGTTCGTTCCGTATCCGCTGGCGCTCGGACGTGCTGGTGACGGCGAAGATGCGAATCCGGATGGGGCAGCGCTACTTCAACATCCTCGACGCAGTGGAGCTCGGGCGGCGTGTCGGCCTTCTGTTGCCGGTCTCGAGCCGGAGCGACTGATGGCGGATCGAATCAGGTGGAAGCTCGAGGGCTTCAAGGAACTCGAGAACACCCTCCGGCAGCTCTCGAAGGCCGTTGGGAGCAGGAAGGTCCGGGAGGCTCTCGAGGTCGCCTCTCTCGAAGTCGCCGACCGTTTCGAAGCCGACGCGTGGCGCGATACCGGGCAAACGGCCGAGAGCATGGCGGTGGAGACGCAGCGGACGAAGGGCGGCGTGGTCCGCGTCGACGTCGGGCCGTCGAAGGAGCGAGAGCACATAGCCCGTTTCAACGAATTCGGCACGGCTCGCCAGGGTCCTCGGCCGCGGCTACGTCCAGCGTTCGCGAAGGCGGGTCCTGATGCGATGAAGATTTTCGCCGGCTCGCTCAAAGTATTGCTGGCGAGAACGGCGCGTCGTTATGCGAAGTTGCGATGAGTCCGGAGTACGCCTTACGAAACCGGCTGATCGCCGATGCGACGGTCGTGGCGCTCATCGGGACGCGGATCTATCCCCGGCGCCTGCCGCAGAATCCCCAACTTCCGGCAGTGACATACAGCCGTGTCAGAGGCACGAGCGTCACGGGGCACACAGGCCCCAGCGGGTACGCGGCTGCGCGGCTGCAATTCGACTCCTGGGCCGTGACGGATCTCGCGGCTCGCAATCTTTCTGGCGCGCTGAAGCTCAGGCTCAACGGTTTCAAGGGGTTCGTTTCCGGCGTGACGTTCCATCACGTTCTTTTCGACTCAGACCAGGACCTCGACGAGGACGTGCCCGTCGCGAACGGCACACGGGGTCTCTATCGCAACTCGGCGGAATACCAAGTTGCATTCGCGGAGGAGTGCTGAAATGGCCGAAGCAAAGTCTCAGGCAACGAGTGGGTTCGGAACCGTTCTCAAGCGTGGCGACGGTGCGACACCCACGGAGGCCTTTACGGCGATCGCCGAGCTGTTCGATATCGATCCTCCAGGGCTCGATTCGACACGGATCGAGGTCACCCATCACGAAAGCCCGTCGGCTCACAAGGAATTCATCATGGGGCTACAGGAGGTCGAGGAGTTCACGATCGACATCAGCTTCCTTCCCAACCACGCCACGCACAACGAGACGGCCGGGCTTGTCGCGGACTGGAAGAACAAGACGAAGCGGAACTACCAGCTTGTCCAGGGCCCGAAGACGTGGACCTTCGAGGCGTTCGTGGCCAACTTCAAGCCGTCCGCGCCGAAGGATGACCGCCGGAGCGCCAACGTCACGTTCCGTCCGACGGGCGTGGCCACTATCGCGGCCACCGTGTGATGGCCAACAAGAAACGCGGCGAGGTCGAGATCAAGGGCGAGGGAGACGACGAACGTTGGATCCTGCGTTTCGGCTGCAACGAGATGGCCATCCTCGAGGACGAGTTCAAGATCGCGGCCATCGCGGAACTCGCGGAGCGCCTCGAGGAGAGGACGTCGATTCGCGAGCTACGAACGATCGTCCGGATCGGGCTCGATCGAAATCACCAGGGAATGACCGACGAAAAGGCGGGCGACGTCATCGATATCTGCGGTGGCCTCGAGGCAATGATGGGGAAGATTCAGGAGTCGCTGGCGCAGAGCTTCCCGACCGCAGCAGCTGTGGCCGCGGCGGGTGTGGACCCAAAAGGGACGGCCGTCCCGGATGGGACTGGGAGCGGCTCAGAGGCGACGCCCTAAGGGTTGGCCTCACCATCGAGCAGTTCTGGGATTGCACGCCTCGTGAACTCGTCGCAGTTCTCGAGGCCGCGAATCGCCGGATGGAGGCCGACATCCTTCGCGACCGGTCTCTCGCCTGGAACGTGGCCAACCTGACGCGCGCCAGAGACTTCCCGTCTGCGAAGTCCTACATCGATCGCGGCCTCAAGGGTCGTCGACAGCAGACGCCAGAGGAACAGTGGTCGATCATTGAGCACATCCACACTGTCGTGACGACACGCGCTCAGCGTCGCGAGGGGGCTGATGCCTAGCTCATCTCCGCTAGGCCTGCTACGGGCCACCCTCGAAGCCGGAACGGCCAACCTACAGAAGGGCCTCGACGGCATGGCCCTGAAGGTCAGGGCTCAGGCGAAGGGAATGAACCGCCTTGGTCGGCAGTTCACGGCTGTTGGCGGCCAGATGAGAACCTTCGGCGCCGGAATGACGGCCGGCTTCACGCTTCCGATGCTCGCTGCAGGCGCTGCGGCCTTGAAGTTCTCCACCGGCTTGAATCGCGGCATGGCCGAGGTAGCCACCCTGATCCCGGGCAACACGAAGCGGGTCATGGAGCTCAAGCGCGAGGTTCAAGGGCTGGCGGTCGCTCACGGGAAGGACACCTCGGATCTAGCGAAGGGCCTGTACCAGACGATTTCGGCGTTCGGAGACGAGGCGGGCGACACCGTAAAGAAACTGGAGATCAACTCCAAGGCGGCGACAGCCGGCCTCGCCAGCACGCTCGACGCGATCAATCTGACGTCGGCAGTGACGAAGGCGTACGGGGACACTTCGGCCAACGCGGTACAGAAGGTTTCGGATCTTTCGTTCGTGACGGTGAAGCTCGGGCAGACCACCTTCCCGGAGCTCGCGGCGTCGATGGGGCGCGTCGCGCCGATCGCGGCGACACTCGGCGTCGCTCAAGAGGAGCTGTTCGCCGGGTTCGCCACCCTGACAGGTGTCACGGGCGGCGCCGCCGAAGTGTCGACGCAGCTCGCCGCCATCCTCCGCGCGATGCTGAAGCCTACGGCGGCCATGACGAAGGCCGTCCGCGAGCTGGGCTTCGAGTCCGCTCAGGCGATGGTTTCGCAGCTCGGGATGAAGGGCTCCCTCGACGCCCTGATCTCCACGACAGACGGCAGCCAGGAGGCGATCGGAAAGCTGTTCGGACGAGCCGAGGCGTTGAACGCCGTGTTCAACCTGACGGGCCAGCAGTCCGACGTCTTCGCGGAGAAGCTCGACGCTATGGCGGATCGGGCTGGCGCCACCGACGAGGCCTTCGACGAGTTCACGCAAGGGATCAACGCGAACGAGTTCAAGTGGAAGCAGTTCACTCAGACACTCGTCATCTTCGCTCAGCGTGTTGGCGATCGCCTGGCGCCGGCGGCGACGAAGATGCTGATTTCCTTCAAGCCTGTGCTCGAGATGATCGAGCGGATGTTCGATGCGTTTACATCGCTCCCGCAGCTCGTCCAGACGCTAGCTCTGGGCTTGACCGCGCTGGCTGCGGCCGTCGGTCCACTCGCGTTGATCTTCCAACAAGTGCTTATGGTTGGCGGCGCCATCCTTCCGATCCTCGCGAAAGTCGGGCTGGGCGCCGGGGCTCTGAAGCTCGCCGCGCTGGCCGCGACATCCGCGATGAAGCTCCTCGCGGTGGCCTTTGCGCCCCTGACGGTGGCCGCCTCCGCGTTCCTTGGGTTCAAAATCGGCCAGAAGATTCGAAGAGACCTCGAGCTGTTTCCGAACGTCATCAAGACGCTCGACTCCTACGGCGAGGCGCTCGATCGAGCGCTAGGGATCTCGAAACGCTTTACCGAGGAATCGCAGAAGGCCTTTGAGGAGCACCAGCAATACCTAAAGAAGCACGAAAGTTTCTGGGAGGCCTTTGGCAGGACGGCTATGAAGCAAAAGGAGGAACAAGAGCGGCTCGCGGACGCAACGCGCGAGGCGGCCGAGGAGCAGGAGCGCCAGGCGCGCGCCTCGGCGGCTCAGGCGAAGGCGTTGGAGCTGGCTCGAAAGAAGGCCGAGAGGCTGGCGAAGACGCAGAAGCGCCTTGCGGATCAGATGCGGCGGGTAACCCTGGAGATAGAAGCCGCATTCAAAGCAGCGTCCGCGGCCGCGAGCGGGACGCAAGGCGACCGTCTCTTGCTTGCGAGCGCTAGAGGCGCCCTTCCCGACCTTCCCCCGCCGCCGGATGCGCTCGCTCAGGCCGAAGCAATGGGGAGGTCCAATGCCGCCACGCGTGCGGCCTTCGATCGAATGATCGCCCAGGGCTACCGAGTGGAGCTGCAGGAGATCTCCGGTGCACTAAGGATCGTCGGCGAGGACACGGGCAAGGTCGTAGAGCAGACAATGACGTGGTCTCAGCTGCTCGCCAACATCGCCAATCAATTGCAGTCGACTGGTGGGATCGGCAGCTTCTTCGGCAAGCTGCTGGGCGGCGCCGCCGGGATTGGTTCAGTGCTCGAGGGGCTCGGCGAGCGAAGCGTCAAGGGGGTCAAGTCGTTCTTCTCGGGGAGCTTCAGTGACATCGCCAAGAACCTGACCGGGGGGCTGGCGGCGGCCTTCGCGGCCATCGACATCAGCAAGGCCATCGTCGGACTGTTCAAAAAGACCGAAGCGGAGAAGGTCGCGCACGACGTCGGCCGAGATCTTGGCGTGGACATCTCGGAGGGCCTGGCCAAGGCGATCGCCGAGGACTCGAAGCGGCTGGGTGACCGGGTCGCCGCTACGCTCCTACACCTCAAGGAGATCATCGCGGAGGCGGGTGGTGTCGAGGCCTTCGGTATCGACAGGGCGATCGGTTCGGCGCGAGATCTGTTCGTCCAGATCGAGACGGGGAAGCTCACCGTCGAGGAGGCCGGGGCCGCCTTCAACGAGGTCTTCGGCGAGATCGCACCGCACGCGATCGACAAGACGACCGGCATTGCGTCGGCAGCGTTCCTCGAGCTGATCGAGCTGAACAAACAGTTCGGCACGAACGCGGCCGCCGTCAACGATTGGATCCGGACCCAGGCGCAGGGCGCGATCGGCAACTTCGAGGACCTCATCAAACAGGTGGGCGTCTCGAGCGAATCGGCCGCGGCGACTCTGGGCAACGGTGTTGCTGCCCTATTCACGAAGCTGCGGGAGTCGGGGATGGGCCCGCAAGAGGCCCTCGGCACGATCAAGAGCCTGGTCGAAGAGCTCCGGACCCAGCTGACCGACGCCGGCTTCGAGGGGTCCGAGGCCTTCGCCGCTGTCGAGCGGCAGCTGTCGCTCCTCGAGGGCGCGGTGACCGGACCGCTCCTCACGAGCATCGGATCGGCCAGTCAGTCGATGGTGGATTTCCACAACCTCGGGCTTCTCAACCAGGAGACGTTCGCGCTCTTCGCGCGCACCGTCACCGACGCGTACGGCGAGCTTGGGGATAAGGGGCCAGAGGCGCTCGCTCTGATCGGTCCGGACCTGCAGCGGATCAAGGATCTGCAGGAGAAGTACGGCTTCGAGGTCGACGAAGCGACACAGAAGATGATCGACGAAGCCGAGGCCGCCAGGGTGCTCGGGGACGCCGGCGAGAGCGAGAACGAGCGGATGATCGACGCTACGAATCGCCTGGCCACAGTGATGGAGAATTTTGCGAAGTTCATCGGCGTGGAGCTCCCGCGCCAAGCGCGGCGAGGCGCCGACGGCATGAACGCGGCCTTCGGCACAGTGCGGTCGCCCGGTGGCTTCGACTTCAGCGGCGTCGACGTCGCCGGCAGGCGCGTCCCTCGCTTCCCTCGCTTCGCCCAGGGCGGGATCATGCCGCACACCGGGATCGCCCACCTCGAGAAGGGGGAGCTAGCGATTCCCCCGCTCGGGAGCGGAGGAAACGCCCTCGAGGACCTGGCCGGCGTGATCGGGGGCGCCGTGGCCAGCGCCATGGACGGGATGGGAGTCTTCATGGACGGCGACCAGCTCGGCAGAATCATCCGGGAGCGGTCCGAGCTCGGGCACGAGATCCTCGCTGACACCGGCTTCCGGGAGGACAACTAGTGCCCGTCCGGATCGGCCGCCCCGATCAGAACTACTTTCAGGACGCGAGCACGATCCTCTCGATCTCGTCGATCGCCGACGGCTTCAAGCTGATCTGGCTCCGCGATCAGGCGCTCGGGCTCCTTGCCCGAAGTGGGATTGGCTGGGACGTTGATCAGTTCGCCAAGCTCGACTTCCGGGAGGGGGCGAGTGCGCGGGTCGCGACGATCGCCGGCGGGAGCTCCGTCACCGGCGCCGCCGCCGCGGCGGCCGCCCAAACGTCCATGAATGCGGCGCCGGGGGCTACGAACACCTACACGGTCACGTACGACGGCGCTACGGGCCTCTACACGTTCACGAAGGCCTCAGGGCCCGACACCTTCGAGCTCGACGTCGAGAGCCCCTCCTCGGGCGCGGAGAGCGCTTGGCCTGACTATGGCTACACGAGTGAGAAGACGGGCGCCACGAGCTACGCCAGTGATCAGGCCGTCTATCAGTCCCGGAAGTGGTTCAAGTTCGACCTCGGAGCTGCCAAGGGGGTCCAGCTCGGCGCATTCCGCCAGCACAACCTCGGAGCGACCGGCACCGTCAACCTTCAGGGCAATGCCACCGACGCCTTTACGGCGCCGTCCGTCGACGAGCTGCTCGCCGGCGATGCGCACCTGAGGATCGCCTACCTTTCGGCGCTACAGACCTATCGCTACTGGCGCTTCCTGGTCGACGCGACGCAGAACGCCGACGGCTTTGTGGAGCTAGCGATCCCATTCGGCGGGCCGTACGTGTCCCCGTCCGTCAGCTTCCGCCGCGGTCGGAGCAAGCGCCTCGAGGAGCTCTCCAGCGTCCGCGTGGCCACGACGGGGGCTCACTACACCCATGTGCGGCCTCAGCGCGATTCTCACGAGCTCGGGTGGCAGGCGATCAGTGCCGCGGACTTCGCGATCCTCGACGCTGTACGCGGAGCAGCGTCGATCGGGAGGAACCTGTTCCTCACCCTCGACAGCGCGGATCCCGTCGCGAAGACGGTGTACGGGGCATTCCGCAGCGAGCTCGATTGGGAGTTCGTGCCCGAAGCCGCCGGCGAGCGCTACAACATCCGGGGTTGGTCCTTCGCGGAGGTATTGCCGTGAGCAACATTGGCCATGGCGCGCTCGGGCTCCGGAGCGGGCTCCGCGACTTCCGCGATCTGATCGAGCAGAGCGCCGCGTCGAGGGACGCGCTGGTCCGGTTGGCGCCGACGGCCGTGATCCCGAGGTGGACGCTCCATTCCGGATCCGTCTACGTAGCACCGATGATCGGGGCCTTCACGCAGTTCCAAGGCCAGCAGCTCGACGTCGCCGGCGTGAAGAGCCTTCTCGATACCGGCCTGACGCGAGTCGAAACGATCGCCGACGCGATCGCCACTCCCGGGAGCTACCGCTTTGATCCCAACGAAGCCGCCAGCTCGAGGCGCTGGGGCGATGGAGTGATGAAGTGGCACGGCCCGCGGATCGAGCATGGTCTCGTCTCGCTGTGGGAGTTCGAGGCGGACGGGAGCGACTCGGTCGGTAGCAATAGCCTCACCGAGAATGGCTCTCCAACCTACGTCGCTGGACTTCAGGGCAACGCCGCGCAAATCACCCGCGCCGACGGTGACTTCTTCGCCATTGCACACGCGACTCAGAGTGGGCTCGACTTCACGACCGGCGATTTTGCGATCGCCGCGAAGTTCTCACTCGACTTGACAGGCCGCACCTTCGTCGTTATGGGAAAGGGGGACGGAGGGCCGCAGTACCGCCTCCAGGTGCGCGCTACGCCGGTCGTCCTCCGGTACATCCACCACGACGGGTCGAGCGTCAATATCGATGGAACGACGGTCCTAACGACAGGGCGCTGGTACTCGGTGATCGTCGTCGTCAGCACAACGACAGGATGGGTTCGCATGTACCTCGACGGCCAGCTCGAAGCCGAGTACTTCAAATCGACCCCCTACGGCTCGGTGACCAACGCGGTCGAGTTCGCCGTCGGTGCGGTGCCTTCGGCGCACGGCAACAACTTTAACGGGCAGATCGACCAGCTTGGCGTGTGGAACGAGAACGCCAACCTCTACGAGTCTGCCGGCCACGCTCTCAGCGCAGCTGAGCACTACCACGCGGCAACCCCTGGAGGGGCGCCGATCGGTCGAGCCCTGACGCCCTACGCAGGAGCGATCTGGGGCGAGTTCCCGAGGCTCTTCATCCACCTAGCCGACAGCTCGAATCCGAATCTCACAACCGTCCGAGCGGCCTTTGGCTTGATGGTCGGGAGCCGCTCGAGCGTTCAACCCCTGCTCGGCCCGGATCGATTCGCCGGCGCCGGCAAGTTCGAGACCTGGATCTGATGGCGGTCCTCACGTCCGGCTTCCCTTTTGGCTGGACCACGAGTGTTGCCGGCGGCGCCACGGTCGAGCAGGAAACAGCCGACGTGCGGGAAGGCGGATCCGCGGCGCGCGTCAACCTGTCGGGAGCCGGCGCCGAGGCCGACTTCGAGCGCACGGAGATCCTCGAGGTCGGAGGCCTCTATCGCCTTGCGGGCGCGTACAAGCCAGTCACCGACGGCGGCGGGGCCTCGCTTCGGGTCTTCATCGGCGACGGCTCGAGCTTCCTTTTGGCGAGCGGCCGCGACTACGCGGCGGATTCGTTCGTTGAGCCCCAGCTTGTCGAGGGAGAGTGGCGCCGCTTCAGCTTCGACGTCCTCGCCTTCGCCTCGAGCTCGATTGTCCGGCTGCGCGTCGTGAGCACCGGCGCCGCCGGCCACATGCTCCTCGATGACTGTGTCTTCCCACGGATCTACCGCTTCGAGCCCGTTCCCTCGAGACTGCGGGCCAACTCGATCCCGGCCCTCGAGTCCGGAGCCAACGATCTGTTCTTCGGCGGTCTGCGGATCGGCTCGGGCAAGGTGGCATGGGTCAACGCCGACGGCTTCTACAACGAGGTGCTCGGCAACCTCGAGTGGCGCGGCTCGGACGTGGCCATCCTCGCCGGCGGTGTCTTCGCCGACGGCCAGGAGATCCTTCTCGACAACATGCGGCCACGGTTCGTCGGGATGGCCCAGAGGATCAGCGCGGACGACGACGACGCGCAGCTCGCCGTCCGGGACTTCCGCCAGCTCTTCCGCCAGAAGCTCCCGCGCCGCACGTTCCGGGCTTTCAACCAAGCCGATCTCGACACGCGCTTCGAGGGCAAGGTGCGGCGGCTGCTGGCCGGCAGGAAGACGAATCTCACGCCGGTCCGCGTAGATCTCGCGGGGGAGTACGGGATCTATGAGATCTGCGACCTCACCGATGCCCCAAACGGGATGAAGAGTGTCGATGCCGTGCATTCGTACACGGACGAGGCGGCCGCCGACGAGAGGCTGACGGCGAAGCGAATCACCCTGGCGGCCGGGTCCGACTACAGCGACGACCTGGACGGCGGACGGGTTTCGATCCTGAAGGACGTCCAAGTGCTCGAAATCGTCTCCGGCGAGCGAGACCGGCTCGACTTCAACATCGGTGCGGGCTCGCTCGCGGCCGAGCTGGACCCGGGACGCTATACGCCATCCCAGCTCGCGGCGCAGTTCACGACGAAGCTCACCGACAAGGCAGCGACGACCGTGACGGCCACGTACGACGAGAGCACTCACAAGGGCAACGTGAGCGGCCCGGCCGGGCTCGATCTCGAGCTCGACTCGAGCGCTGCCAACCGCGATCGCTCGGCCTGGCCTCTCTTTGGCTTTACCGCCAGCACCAACAAAAGCGGCGCGAGCGTCGACGGCGACGAGGCGATCTTCGAGAACCCCGACGTCGACCAAGTTCTCCGCGTCGACGCCCAGGGCATGAAGGACGACGCCTCAGGGACATACACGGGGACGGCCAGTGCCCTGATCGAGCTCGGTCCGGATCTGTTCAAGCTGGTTTGGAGACGCTTTCTCCGGCTCCCCCTCGAGCAGCTCGACGGCGTGAGCTTCACGAACGGCCGCACGTCGAACCCCGAGCTCCTGGCCTTCTACCTCACGTCCGCGATCCGCGTCGGAGAACTGATCCAGCGGCTCGGTTTCTCGAACAACGCCGCATATGCGATCGGCGCCGACGGCCGAGCCTACTTCCAGCCCTACACGAACGCTGTCGAGGCGGACGCACCGCACCTAGAAGACTCCGCCTTCCTCACGTTCCGGGCCTCGAGGCCGGAAACGGACATCTACAGCGAGGTCCGGATCAACTGCGACGCCTCGACGGGGGAGCCGAAGCAGCGGGCGTTCACCGACGACGCGGTGCGGCTGGAGTTCGAGCGCTCGGAAACTCGGGACTTCGAATCGTTCCTCGTGAGTGGCGACGTCGCCCAGGCGCGGATCAATCAGTTCGGGGCTCTCGGCCGGGCCGGCCCCCTCGTTCTCGAGGTGACGACGTCGACCGAGCTCCTCGATCGACGCGAGGGGCAGAAGGTCCGGGTCACGCGCGCGAACGTCCCACTCGCGCCCGGCGGCGCTCTCGACTCCGCGCTCTTCCGGATCGTCACCATCCGGCCCGGCATCTTGACCGACCAGGTGGGCGCGACACTGGTCGAACACGTGGACCTCTAGGAGGGGATCAGAATGCTTTCTGTCAATTGGGACCCGCTCAACCCGAAGAACACCCCGAACTCTCCAGATGACGCGCTCGACGCGTCCCTTCTCACGCAGAACTGGCAAGCGCTAGCGGCGACGTGGAGGAAGAACCATGCCGCGAACGGCACCTTCGACGGCTGGTCTCGCGGTAACGCTCTGGCACCCGACTACTACACGCTCGAGGGCGCCGGCGCGGCGATCCTTAGAATCGGCGTTGGGCAGACTCCTACGGACCGGAAGATCGGAGACTTCGCCGCCCAAGTGACCGCAGGGGCAGGAGCCGTGGGAGGGCTCAAGCAGAGGATCGTGCCAGCGAGCTCCTGGTCGAAGCTGTCGCCCTATCTGACCGGGCAGCCGATCGTCACGGCCGTCGCCTTCGTCAAGACGAGCTCGGCCGCGGCCGCGCGAGTTGGCCTGAACGACGGCGTCTCCACGCAGTACTCCTCGTACCACTCCGGAGCTGCCAACGCAGGCCCGGACGGGGACGGCTGGGATCCGCTCGTGGCTATCGGCCAGCTCGACGCGGGGGCGACCGAAATCTACGCCGTCGTCGAAGGGAACACGGGAACGGTGTTCCAGGTCGACGGGGTGATGGTGCTGATCGGCCCGGTCTACCCCTTCGGGGGGTACTACATAGAATGCGAGAACATCGTGCGGCAACTCCGGTGGGTGTGGCAGAGCGACGTCGAGACCGGGGATGACGCCCTCGACGTGCTCCACCCGTTCTATCGGCCGGGGATCACAGTCGACTGCGACACTCGAGCTGTCACGGCTCCGAGCGGTGGGCCTCTGACTGTTCAGCTGGCAAAGAACGGAACCGACGACGTTTACGACACGACTCTTCCCGGGCTGACCGACGGGCAGTCGCCGCCGAGCTCGCAGCTGGCGCCCAACGGCACGTATGCGAACCGATGCTTCGCTCGAGGGGACGACGTCCGACTCGATATCGATGCAGCGAACGGGGCCGCCGGCCTCAACGTCACCCTCGCGGTGAAGGAATACATCCGCCCCTTCGAGGGTTTCCTGGCGCCCGGCGACGTCGACTAAGATGCCAGTCACCCGCGTCACGACGGTCAGCATTCTCGTCGACGACGGGAACTGGGTTTCGTTCGGCTCGGGCAGCATCAACCAGACCCTCGGATCCGGCGACTCCGACGGGCGGAGCCGCGACCAAGTCGGCGCCCTTCCCAAGCGCCTCATCTACAACATGACGCAGCTCGAGCCCGGCGCGGTCGGACGGGTCAAGCACGCCCTCGCGACCTTCCGAATCCGATATACCGGAGCGGCACACCAGCTCGACCTCGTGATGCGCTACAACGGCGTCGACGAGTCCGTCATCAGCGTGGCCAGCCCTCCGGCGTCCTTCACGACGCAGACGACCCAGACCGTTCTTGACGCCCCGAGTTCGACGCCTTGGAAGCGAAAGGTTGCCAACGCCACAGCGTGGGGCCTCGCGGCCGACGGCGGCTCCAGTGACGGCTCGAGCCAAGACGTCGCCGACATGCTCATTCAGTACGTGTGGGAGCGGCATCCGGGAGCGACGATTCAAGACGTGATCGGGCCACTCCTCCCGGTCGGGATCACGCTCGGGCAGCTCGTCGGTGCCCAGCTGATGCGCTCGGAGATCCCGGAGCTCGCGGCCACCATCGCACACCTGACCCGCGGGCGCCTGGTCTACGCCGTCGACGAGTACGGGGACCTCTTCCGGCTACTTCGTGAGTGGCGGCGCCCCCCCAGCATCGGTGTCGCGACTGCGACGGCCGCCCGATGTTCTCCCTGAAAATCCTAACCGGCGATAGCCGATTCGCATTGGCAAAACTGCCCAAAAACTCTGCGCAGAGTTGAAACTCTGCGCAGTGTTGTGTGACGAGCCCCCTTATTGGGGACTGCGCGTTTTGCACAAGACGATACACTAGCAGTCACTGATGAAAGCGATAACGGTGATGGCCCACCGGATTTGAGATATAACCGAAAGTCGTGTGTGAGGGTCTGAAGAAGGCGGCGTACCCTGGGTGTTGTCATCCACTGACACCCACAAAGCCCTTGCCGAGGCAAGGAGTACGCCACCATGAGCGAGAGTACGAGCAAAGTCGTGGAGTTTCCATCGGAATCATCGAGGGACGTTCTGACAGAGATCCTTCGGTGCGGTGCGCAGCAGCTTTTGACGCGGGCGATTGAGGAGGAGGTTGCCTCCTACCTGGTGTCTCGAGAGACCTTGCGAGACGACTGCGGCCGACAGCAGGTTGTGAGAAACGGGCACCTGCCTGAGCGCCATCTCCAAACACCGCTGGGCGCTGTGAAGGTGAAGCAGCCTCGCGTCCGGGATCGACGTCTGGAAGGTGAGAGGGAGAAGTTCACCTCGTCGATCTTGCCGCCGTACCTTCGGCGAACGAAGGCCCTGGGGGAACTGCTCCCGTGGTTGTACCTGAAGGGCGTGAGCAGCGGCGACTTTCACGAGGCCCTGCAAGCGCTCCTGGGTCCGGATGCGCCCGGGCTTTCCGCGACGACGATCACGCGCCTCAAGTCGACATGGACGGAAGAGTACGAGTCTTGGGACAAGCGCTCGCTGGCCGGGAAGGGTTACGCCTATGTGTGGGCGGACGGGGTGTACTTCAATGTCCGCCTCGAGGACCCCGGGAACTCGAGGCAGTGCATTCTCGTGCTGATGGGAGCGACGGCAGAGGGAAAGAAGGAGCTGATTGCGGTCGCCGACGGCTATCGAGAAAGTGAGCAGTCCTGGCGGGAGCTCCTCTTGGGGCTGTGTGCGCGCGGCCTGACTCTGGCTCCTCAACTTGCAGTTGGCGATGGTGCCCTGGGTTTCTGGAAGGCCCTGCAGAAGGTCTACCCAACGACGCGGGATCAACGGTGCTGGTTCCACAAGACAGGCAACGTGCTGAACAAGATGCCGAAGTCGATCCAGGCGAAAGCCAAGTCGATGCTCCACGACATCTGGATGGCGGATACGCGAGCGAGTGCGGAACGCGCCTTCGACCTCTTCCTTGCGACGTACCGCCCGAAGTATCCAGCTGCAGCGTCGTGCCTCGAGAAGGATCGGGAAGCCCTCCTGGCTTTCTACGACTTCCCGGCAGAGCATTGGATTCACATCCGGACGACGAACCCGATCGAATCTACGTTCGCCACGGTTCGGCTACGGACGAAGAAGACGAAGGGCGCCGGGAGTCGCGTCGCTTGCTTGACGATGGTCTTCAAGCTCGCGCTCGCAGCGCAAAGAAACTGGAGGGCCTTGAACGGCTACCGATTGATCACCGACGTCATTGGCGGAGTCAGCTTCGTCGACGGCGTCAGAAAAGAAGCCGCCTGATCAGGTCCCCATACACAAGACTTGACCATATCTCACCGGATTTCCCCACAGGGTCCTCTTCTGAGGATAGCCTTGTTCGGCCAGCGCCGATGCTTCCAAGCCCCCACCTCGGGGAGGCCAACGATGAAACAAGATACATATACTCTTGACGAAGGCGACGTTGTGCTTCAATGGCCAGCGAGGCTCAGCCAGGAGAGCTATGAGGATTTGAAGGATTGGCTTGACCTAATTGCCAGGAAAATGAAACGGGCCGTGCCTACAGACGTGGGCGGAGAGACTGAATCGGAGTGAACGAGCTACCGATTTCGGATTTCGAGAAAGCCATCCTTGCGGTTCACGGCGCGCAGGATATATTCGATATCGTTTTTGAGAACCCCGTTCGGCTCAAAGGGCTTGCCCAAGTAGGTCCCGCTACCGTTCGTAGACTCCGGTCTGCATGTTCGAAATCTTGTACCAGATGATCGGCGACAGGTTGTCGAACCCGATTGCCCGGCACTGTTCAAGTATTGGGTAGTGGGTCAGTTTGAGTTTTGAGCGCGGATTTCCGAACTCGGGGGTATCCATTAAACCGGTGGCGGCTGGGCGACGGTCGCTTCATGTGCTCAGGGTGCGGCGGCCGTACGTCGGTGACAGCGGGCACGATCTTTGACCGGACGCGCACGCCGCTAACGGTTTGGTTCACCGCCTGCTGGCTGTTCGCCACCGGCAAGGACGGGATCTCGGCGCTGAGCCTGAAGCGGACGCTGGTGCAGGCGGCCTACGACGTCGCGCAAGCGCAAGCACGCGAGGATGGGATCCGAAGTCAAGCGCTACAAACCGCAACCAGTTCATTACTTCGCAAGCATTCTACACGGTGATGATTTCTCAAAATGCAGCGTGAGTCTCTGAGGCGGCGGTATCTCCTAGCGTTATCACTCGGCAGCTCGGTAGCGGTTTGCCTGCTGCTGATCTATGCCCATAGCTGGGAGGACAACAACCTCCCGAAAGCCACTTATCGTGACAGCGACGCCGAACGCTTGGCGGCTTTCGCGAACGCGGGCGCCGCCCTCGTCGCCGTCTGTTACGTGTTGACGCTAGGGCTCTTGGTCGGACCTCGGCCCATCAAAGTTCTGAGTAGCAATCTACTGATCCTGGTCTTCCTTCTGGCCGTGATAGAAGGAGCTACCCAACTGCTCGGCATCCACTACCCGGCTGTGCCACGTCTGGGTCCTCGGTCACGCGATCTGTGGGTGTATGACCAAACCAAGGGTTGGTTCCACGTTCCGAACGGAAAGGGTGAGGCCCCGATTGCCGGCCCCGACCGCGGCGCGGTGAGAATCAACTCGCTCGGTCTGCGGGGTAAGGACGTATCGCGGGACAAGCCGGGGGGTGTGAAACGGATCCTGGTCTTCGGAGACTCGTTCGTTTTCGGGGTAGGCGTCGACGAGGAAAATCTCTTTACGAGCCAACTCGAGAATTTCTTGAACGCCCGCTCCGGCAGCAACCCACACCAGGTCATCAACCTAGGAGTCGCGGGATACGCTACCGATCAAGAATTCATCCTGTGGGAGGAGCTCGGAAAGACCTTGTCGCCGGACCTCGTCGTTCTTGTCGTGTGCGACAACGACTTTCTCGCAAATACGGAAGACTTCGTGTATCGCAGATACAACAAGCCGTACTTTAAGCTCGGTGACGGTGGCAAGTTGGGTCGTGAGAACACTCCCGTTCCCATTCTCAGCCGGACGCAACGCATCAAGCTCTTTCTGGGGCAGGAATCCAACGTCTGGAACTTCATCCGCAGCCGCAAGGCCGAGAACCCAGCTCTCGTGCGGTTGGTCGACTCGTTCCAAGTTGGAGTTCCCAGTCCCTCGAAGATAGATCCGGTCGATATCACTACCGCCTTGATCCTGGCCTTCGCAGAACGTGCCGACGCCGCGGGCACCCGGTTCCTGGTCACCAACACCGGCCACCGGGGAGAAATGACTCCCCTTTTTCACTCGTTGAGACCGAAGCTCAGAGAGCCGGGAATTTACTTGCTGGGCCTCGAAGAAACTCTACAGAACGCGCGTCGCGACAACCCGGATAAGCTCTGGGATTTCCCCCACGACAGCCATTGGAACCGAGATGCGCATCGGCTGGCAGCCGAAGTCATTTCGAACTACATCATGGAGAATAGTCTGCTCGAGGCACCACGACACTGAACCGGGCGGAGGCCTGCCAGCTTTCTTCTTCATGTTGGCCCAATCGCCCGGCATTCTACGCGGCTCTGGTGCCAGAGTCGACGTCTACGAGCCCCATCGCGCACCGGCATTGAGGGTGAGCCGGTGGGTGTGAGAGCTCTCCGACCGACGTTTGAAACCGTTCATCGAACCCCACGACCTGGCCTTCGAGCAGAGCACAGATAGGACAGAGCCGCTCGTCGGCCGTTGTGATCCAAGTCTTCGCAGCGGTTTTAGGGAGAAGGCCCTCGCGTCTGGCTTGCGGCGATCCTCAGAATCGGCGTTGGGGCAGACTCCTACGGACCGGAAGATCGGAGTCCGCCGCTAGATCCGCACCACCTTCGCCCCCCTTCCCCTCCCGGCCAGCCGGTCCAGATACCGCCCCCACCGCTCGAATGCCCGGCGTTGCGCCTCGATCTCCCAGAAGGCGCGGTTGTAGGTCCGGGCCATCTTCGGCGGCAGATGCCCCTTGCACAGGTCGGCGAGCCGCCCATCGATGCCGAGCTGCTCCGTCATCAGCGTCGCGATCGTGTGCTGGATCGACTTCGCTGTAAACCGCTTCACGTCCGACAGACGGCGGATCCGGGCGAGCCAATTACTGCCACCCGACTCCACGATATGCCCGACAGATGTCGGCGCCGGGAAGAGCCAGTCGCCCGCCCGCGGGATCTGTTCGAGCAACCGGACCGCCGGCTCGCTCAGTGGAACCGGGCGTTCGGCGTGCGTCTTCGTCAGCGTCGCCGGCAGCGTCCACAGCGCCTCCTCGATGTCGACATCGACCCAGCGGCCTCGGGCGCCCTCCTCGGGCCGGACGTTCGTGAGCCACAGCAGCTCGAAGTAGTAGCCAGCCTGGTCGCCGTCGTGGCGCAGCTGATCGAGGGCGGCGAGCACTGCGGCGATCTCCGCAGGCGCGAGCACCGTCTGTCGTGGTGTGGGTCGCTCGAGGCGCTGACGAGCGAAGGGGTTGTGCTCCGTCCCGCCGCGCTCCATCGACCAGGAGAACGCGCGGCTCATCAGCTGCTGGGCTCGGAGTGCGCTACTCCGCCCATCTGTCCCCCGAGGCGAGGCCTGGGCCCGCGCCTGGACCTGGTCGAGGAAGAGCCGGGCGGCTCCCCGGGTGAGCGTGTCCGCCGGCGTCCGAGCAAAGCGAGGGTGCTCTCTCTCGATCCGTTTCGCGATCCCCTGCCAGTCGCTCGCCGTCTTCGGCCTGAGCGACGACGACGCAGCCTTGAGGTAAGCGCCCAGCAGTGCGGCCACGGTTCGCCCGCGGCCCTCGCGTTCCGCCTGACGTTGCGCCCGGAACTCGCCGGCGGGGTCGCGACCCAACCGGATCGCAGCGCGTGCGTCCAGCGCGAGCCGGCGAGCTTCTGCGATCGACACCTCGGGGTAACGCCCGATCAGCAGCGTCTGCACCCTCCGCGACCCTCGAGCCCGGTACGACAGCATCCAGCTCGAGGCGCCTGATGCGCGGACGCGGAGCTGAAGCCCCGGCACCTGGCCGTCGCGGATCTGGCCGGGTGCCGCTGTCCTGATTTGGCCGTCTGTAAGTGGAGCCATGCGGCGACGATACGCTCCCGTGCTGCCCATGTGAAGCCAAATCCTATCAGTCGGTTGCAGGACTCGGCGCTATATGGCAGACGCATACCGAGGCGCGAACCCTTTTCCCGTCATGGATTTAGGTGTGTAACCCTAGGATCTTGAGAGGGATACGTAGGCCGGCCAGAACGGTGCTCGGCCTCCCGGTAACGGAGCAGCCATGGCTCTTCGCCGTCGGCGCGGTGTGGATGGCGATCCACGCCGGGTTGCTGATCGTCGTGGCAAAGATGATCCGCGCTCCTCTCTTCTTCGTCGCGGTCGGTAGCCAGGCCAACGTTGGCGGCGCCGCCTCCGCACCGGTGGTCGCTTCCGCGTTCCACCCGAGCTTGGCTCCGGTGGGCGTGCTGCTGGCGGTGCTGGGCTACGCCCTGGGCACCTACGGTGCCTACATCTGCGGCCAGCTCATGCGCATAGCAGCCCCGGGCTGAGTGCGTCCAGATTGAGTCCCTCCTGGATCGAATGCTCCCGGTATTCGATCTGGTCGTTTGTTGCCATCCGGGCGCCGCGGCGCGCTGGTGCACAACAGTTTCCAGAATGGGACACTAACAGCCATGTGCGCGATTCTCGGCATCTTCGAAATCCGTAAGGACCTCAAGCCGCTTCGGCAGCTCGCGCTGAAGCAGTCCAGGCGTCAACGCCATCGCGGCCCGGACTGGAGCGGGATCTACAGCAGCGACCGGGCCATCCTCGTGCACGAGCGGCTGTCGATCGTCGACGTGGAGCACGGCGCCCAGCCGCTGCTCTCGAAGGACGGGGAACTCGCCCTCTCGGTGAACGGGGAGATCTACAACCACAAGCAGCTCGAGGCGGCCCTCGAGCAGCCCTACGAGTTTCAGACGAGCTCGGACTGCGAAGTGATCCTGGCCCTCTATCGGCAGCGCGGAGTGGACTTCCTCAACGATCTCAGCGGGATCTTCGCGTTCGCTCTCTACGACCAGAAGCGCGACCGCTACTTCGTGGCGCGCGACCCGATCGGGGTGATGCCGCTCTACACGGGCTACGACGACGACGGTCACTTCTACGTCGCCTCGGAGATGAAGGCCCTGATTGACACGTGCAAGACGATCCGGGAGTTTCCGCCCGGGCACTACCTCGACAGCGCCTCCGGCGAGCCCGTCCGCTACTACGAGCCCCAGTGGCGAAGTTACGAGGCGGTGAAGGGCAAGGCGGTCGACCCCGCGCTGCTTCGCAGCTCACTCGAGGCGGCGGTGAAACAGCAGCTGATGTGCGATGTGCCCTACGGCGTCCTGCTGTCCGGCGGTCTCGACTCGTCGATCCTGGCGGCGATCGCGCACAAGTTCTTCAAGCGCCGCATCGAGGACGCCGACGAGTCCGAGGCCTGGTGGCCACAGCTCCACTCCTTCGCGATCGGACTCGAAGGGTCCCCTGATCTCGCGGCCGCGCGCACGGCCGCGGAGGCGATCGGGACAATCCACCATGGGTACACCTACACGATCCAAGAGGGACTCGACGCCGTCTCCGACGTCATCCATCACCTCGAGACCTACGACGTCACGACGGTCCGGGCCGCGACGCCCATGTACCTGCTGGCGCGTCGTATCAAGGCGATGGGCATCAAGATGGTCATCACCGGCGAGGGCTCGGACGAGATCTTTGGCGGCTACCTGTATTTCCACAAGGCCCCCGACGCCGAGGAGTTCCACGCCGAGCTATTGCGCAAGCTGGACCAGTTGCATCTGTTCGACTGCTTGCGAGCCAACAAGTCGCTGGCCGCGTGGGGCATCGAGGGCCGGGTACCCTTCCTCGACCGCGAGTTCCTCGACGTCGCGATGGGCTTCGACACCGCGCACAAGATGTGTGGTGAGGGCAAGATGGAGAAGTACGTGCTGCGCAGCGCCTTCAGCGAGTACCTGCCGGACGAGATCGTGTGGCGGCAGAAGGAGCAGTTTTCCGACGGCGTGGGCTACAACTGGATCGACACGCTGAGACAGACGGCGGAGAACGAGATCAGCGATGCTCAGCTCGCCCAGGCGCGTCACCGCTTCTCCACCAACACGCCCGCCAGCAAGGAGGCGTTCTTCTATCGCGCGATCTTCGAGTCCCACTTCCCGGGCGAGTCGGCCGCCGCGACGTGCCCCCACGGCATGAGCATCGCGTGCAGCACCCCCACCGCGATCCGCTGGGACGAGATGTTCCAGCAGCGCGCCGACCCCTCAGGCCGAGCCGTCAAGGGCATCCACCGCAGCGCGTACTAAAGACTACGGGGCCGTGTCTGGCATTATGTGACTCTGGCCCCCGCTACTCCTCCATCACCCGCAGGTACTGCCGCCAGGGGCCGACCGCCTCGCGATAGCGCTTCGCCATCGATCTGAATATCTGGCGCGAGTGCGCCAGGTCGTGGACGACCCAGGTCGAGAGCAGCTGAGCGAGGGTCACGGTGCCGAACGCCGGATGACGGCCTTTCCGGGTGAGGGTCTCGGCGTCGACTCCGAGCGACTCGAGCTCGCCGAGGCTCACTCGGCGCAGCTGTTCGAACAGGTCCAGCAACTCCCCGACACCATTGTCCACGTGCAGCTCGAGATGCGCGCCCCGCTCGAAAGACGGGAACGTCGCCTCCTCGCCGTGCTCCAGGATGCTGCGCGCCCGCGGGATCCACAGCGTCCGCTCCGTCTCGACGAGGTGCCCCAGCACCTGAAGCGGTGTCCACGCATCGGCGGCTTCCTTCGCGTTCAGCCAGCTCTCCGTCAGGCCGACCATGAAAGTGCGCAGGACGCCGGGCGTTCGGGACAGAACGGCTCTGGCCTCGCCGATATCGAAGGGCTCTCGTGTCATCTGCTCCATTCTTCGCTCCTCACGACCACCCCTGCCAGATCGATCATGCCTGACTCTGCGCCCGGCGTCTTGGATTCGACGCTTCCGATGGATCAGCCGAGTGCCCTGGCCAACTCCACCAGCTGGATGAACTCGGACCGGTCCCCGCTGGGATCGGGGCCGCGAGCGGAGCGCGCCAGCTCGAGCACCTGCTCGAACGTTAGCTCGCCCTTGTACTCGGAGTCCCGCAGCAACATTCCGAATCCCGCGACGGAAGCAGCGAAGCGGAGGTTCGCGGACGCCTCCCGAGGGCCAGGGTCTTCGATCGTGACGACGAGTCGCCGACTGGCCGTGCCGTCGGGTTCCTTGTAGCGGAGCTTCACGGTGGCGAGCTCATCGCTGTCGGCGGAGTCCGAGAAGACCGCTGGCTGGCGGTACTTCAAGGCGTCAACGCCCGAAACCGATAGCGACGCCCCCACCGGAACGATCTCGTAGAGCGCCGTCACACGATGGCCCGCCCCGATGTCGCCCGCGTCCTTGCGATCGTCGTTGAAGTCTTCCGCGCGGAGCGCGCGGTTCTCGTACCCGATGAGACGATACGCCGCGACCTTGCGCGGATTGAACTCGACCTGGACCTTCACATCCTTCGCGATCGTCACCAGAGTGCTGCCCGCTTCACCGACCAGCACGCGCCGGGCCTCTCGCAGCGAGTCGATATAGGCGTAGTTCCCGTTGCCGTGGTCGGCGAGTTGCTCGAGATGCGCATCCTTCAGATTTCCCATGCCGAATCCGAGCACGGAGAGGAAGACGCCGCTCTCCCGCTCCGCTTCGATCAGCCGGATCAGCTCACCCTGGCTGCTGACACCGACGTTGAAGTCCCCGTCCGTCGCGAGGACCACGCGGTTCACGCCTTCCGGAGCGAAGCTTCTCCTTGCGACCTCGTACGCGAGTCGGATGCCGGCCCCGCCCGCTGTCGACCCGCCGGCGGAGAGACTGTCGAGGGCCGCGCGGATCGTGGCCTTCGCGCCGCCACTGGTCGGCGGCAGCACCAGACCCGAAGCGCCGGCGTAGACGACGATCGAAAGCCGATCCTGCTCTCTCAGCTCGGCCACGAGCAGCCGCATCGCGGACTGGAGCAGCGGGAGCTTGAGCGCATGGTTCATCGAGCCCGAGACGTCGAGAAGAAAGACGAGGTTCAGCGGGGGGATCTCGTCCCACGGCATCTCTCGCCCCTTCAGACCGATCGACACGAGGCGATGTTCGGCTTTCCAGGGGCAGGCGGCGATCTCCGTATGGATCGAGAACGGCGCGGTCGCGTCTGGCTCCGGATACTCGTAGCCGAAGTAGTTGATCAGCTCCTCGATGCGAACGGCGTCCTTCGGGGCTGCCTTCCTACGTTGAGAAAGCGCCGCACGTTGGAGTAGGAGGCCGTGTCGACGTCCACGGCGAACGTGCTGAGCGGCGCGATGGAGGGCTCACGGAAGGGGTTGTCGGAGATGTGATCGTAGGCCTCGGTATTGTGCAGCACGCCGCCGGGCTCCAGCATCGGAGCAGGCGCACGCAGCGTTACGGTTGGCGTGGCGTAGTAGGGCGCTGACAGCGACGATCTTGGAACGGAGACCCGCGCCCTCAACAAAGATGGAACCGCGATCGCGGCCAAGCAGCCCACACACTCCGAGCAGGACAAAAAACGTCACGAACGACGACAATTTGGTCTTCAACACTGGTCGCTGGTCTCCCGGACGAGCCGCACGCCGCGGAATGCGGCCACGCTCGCCCCGATTCGTAGACATACGAATGCCCCCATGTGAGCGGTTGGGGGAACGACCAGTCAGAAGTGGCGACAGTCGCCCGCTGCACCTATTGCAGAAGCAAGGTCAATGCCAGGTCGCTGGCGTGTCGACCCGGGAGAGTGCGCTCGCGGTCAGCCCCCCGCCCGGGCCGGTCAGGCGGAGGGTTTCTTCCTCGACAGCTTCTCGTTGAAGGCGTCGGACTGGCCGGGGGGGATGCTGAGCGAGCGCCACTGCTCCCCTCGGAGCGCCTTCGCGACGTAGACGATCTGACCAACGTGGTAGCTCGTATGAGCCAGCGAGCGATGCAGCGCTTCGAGAACGGCGCACTCGCGCCCGCGGATCGTCACGACCCGCGAGAGATCGTCGTCGCTGAGCCCCTCGAGCGCGGCATCGAGCACCCCCCACCCAATCGCCCACTTCTCTTGCAGCTCCGCCCTCGTGACATCGCGCTCCTCGAACTCGGAGTCCCTCTTTCGCCACTGTTTCTCGCCGTCCGCCGTCAGGAAATCCGTGAAGCGCGAGGCGAGGTTGCCCGAGATGTGCCACGCGATGCTGGCCGCGGACAGGCCTCCGGGTGGGCCCGGTGCGCAAAGCTGTCCCTCGTCCAGCTGAGCAAACGCGTCGTCTCCCAGCTTCTTGTAGCGGCGATACTCGCCCTCGATCGAGGCGATGATGGTTCTCAAGGGTCCTCCGCCCAGCTCGAAGAGCGCCGCATGCCGACGCTGGAGATACGATAAGCGAGGTGATTGCCCCATCCGAACGGTTTTCGTGTGAGCTGGATCCCGGCACGCTTCGCGAGTGGATCGTCGACGCACGACTGCGGTCTCTCGAGTTGGTCGCCGACCTCAGCGACGAGCAACTCCGGGTCGCCAAGCTCGACATCGTCAATCCGCTCGACTGGGAGATGGGGCATGTAGCGTACTTCCAGGAACGCTTCGCGCTGCGCGACGTCGACGGGCGCGCTTCGCTACTCGGCAGCGCGGACGCCCTCTACGACTCGATCGCGATCGGTCACGACGCCCGTTGGGACCTCGAGCTGCCACCTCGAGACCAGCTGCTGAAGTATCTCGAGGGCGTCCGCGATGCGGCCCTCGACTCGGCTTCGCGCGGGCTCGACCCGGAAACCGTGTACAGACAGCTGCTCGCGGTGTTCCACGAGGACATGCACGACGAGGCCGTTACCTACACACGCCAGACGATGACCTTCCCTGCGCCGCGGCTCACGCTGACCCGGAACGATGCGGGAGCCGGCACGGGCGCGCTCCGTGGAGACGTCTCCGTCGGCGGCGGCCCGTTTCGGTTGGGCACGGAGGCCGGCTCCGGCTTCGCGTTCGACAACGAGTTCACGGCTCACGACGTCGACGTAGCGCCGTTCGCGATCGCGCGAGCCGCGGTGACCCAGGACGAGTTCGCCGCGTTCGTCGACGACGGCGGCTACCGGAACGAGTCGCTGTGGAGCGACGCCGGATGGCGGTGGCGCAGGGACGTCGCGGCCGAGCACCCGCTCTATTGGAGACGGAGCGCTGGCGGCTTCGAACGCCGTGTGTTCGACGCCTGGCGGCCGCTCGAGCCGAACCTCCCTGTCATTCACGTCTGCTGGTTCGAAGCGGAGGCCTACTGCGAATGGGCGAGGCGCAGGCTCCCCAGCGAGGTCGAGTGGGAGGTCGCGGCGTCAGCGGAACCGGACTCGGGCGGTCGAATCACACCCGGCGTGAAGCGCCGCTACCCCTGGGGCGATGCCGCCCCTGCGAGCGAGCGCGCCAACCTGGACGGACGGAGCGGCGGCTGTGTCGACGTCGCCGCGCTTCCCGCGGGTGACAGCGCTTTCGGATGCCGACAGATGCTGGGAAACGTGTGGGAATGGACGGGCGACACGTTCGGCCCCTACCCCGAGTTCCAGCCAGGGGCGTACAAGGAGTACTCGGCTCCGCTCTTCGGAAGCACGAAGGTGCTGCGCGGCGGCTGCTGGGTGACTCGCTCGCGCCTGATTCGCAACACCTGGCGCAACTACTACGAGCCTCACCGCCGCGACGTCTGGGCCGGCTTCCGCACCTGCGCCCCTTGAAGATCCGCGTCGCCACACCTGCGGCGCGCGGCTCGCGGCGAGGCAACCGCGTCAGCGCGATTCGGTGGGCGGCCCTGCTACGGGAGCTCGGGCACGAGGTGCTGGTTCAGGGCGTGGATGCCGACGCCGGGGAGGCCGACCTGCTCCTCGCGCTCCACGCCAGACACAGCGCTCCCGCGATCCGACACTTTGTCGGCCGCTATCCGGGGCGACCCGTCCTTCTCGCGCTGACAGGCACCGACGTCTACCGGGACATCGATCGCTCCAAGGCCGCCCAACGCTCGTTGCAGCTGGCACACCGATTGATCGTGCTTCAGCCGCTCGCGATCGAGCGCCTGCCGCAGGCGCTTCGGAAGAAGACTCGCGTCGTCCTGCAGTCCGCCACACGCCAACCCGACGTCGCACCGCTGAAGAAGAGCTTCGAGATCTGCGTCGTCGGCCACCTGCGAAGCGTAAAAGACCCGCTGCGGGCGGCACTCGCCGCACGACATCTTCCCGACGAATCGCGCATCGAGATCGTCCACGCAGGCGAAGCGATGACACCCGCCTTCCGCCGCCGGGCAGTGCGCGAGAGTCACGCCAATCCACGCTACCGCTGGCTTGGGGCCCGGCCGCGCCACTTCGCCCGTCGCCTCATCGCCCGCTCGCGCCTGCTCGTGGTCTCGTCCCGACTCGAGGGGGGAGCCAACGTCGTTTCAGAGGCGATCGTCGCCAGAACCCCCGTACTCGCGAGCGCTATTCCTGGCAACGTCGGGTTGCTCGGCCCGAGCCACGCCGGCTACTTCGAGCCGGGCGACGCCCGCGGCCTGGCCCGCCTGATGAGGCGCGCAGAGGTCGACCAGACCTTCTATGCAGAGCTCTCCCGACACTGCTCCCGGCTGGCCCCCCGCTTTTCGGTCGCACGGGAGCGGGAAGCCCTACGCAAGATCCTCCTGGAGCTTCGCTGAGGGTGCCCTTTGACAGCGTTGGATTCGCGGGTAACATTGCAACCATCATGTCCTTCGTAGCTCGACGAGCCCGACGATCGCCTCGACGAGGGCGACCGTCTGCGCGGCGGGCGACGGACACGGCCTAGCAAGCAAGCAGCTAGACCATCCAGACCCGCTGGGGAGCGAATCCCTCGCGGGTCTTTTGTCTTTTGCGGGAGTGAATGTGAAACGAAAGGTCGGGATCTTCGGAGCCAGCGGATACGCGGGACGCGAGCTGCTGAAGCTCGTCGCCGCGCATCCCGCGGCGGAGACGGCCTTCGCAACGGGATCGGGCCATCTGGACCACGAAGCGGGGCTCGAACGGGAGGCCGACGCGTACCTTCTCGCCCTGCCGCACGGGGTGGCGGCACGCTTCGCCGACACGCTCACTCGAAGGTGGCCGGAAGCCGTGGTCGTCGACCTGTCGGGGGACCTTCGTCTCCCGACACCCGAGTCGTATCGGGAATGGTACGGCGCCGATCACGCGGCTCCTGCGCTCCTGGGCCGGGCGGTCTACGGCCTGACCGAGTTCACCCGCGAGCAGCTCGCATCCACGAAGCTGATCTCCAATCCCGGCTGCTATGCGACGTCGCTGTTGCTCCCGCTGACACCGCTGCTGCGAGCGGGCCTCGTCTCCCCCACCGACATCATCGCCGACTCCAAGAGCGGAGCGACGGGCGCGGGTCGCGCCGCCCGCGAGGACCTGCTGTTCTGTGAGGTCGCCGAGGACCTCAAGGCCTACTCCCCGGGCCGCGAGCACCGTCACATCGGCGAGGTCGAGTACGCCCTGAAGTCGCTCGCCGACTGTGACGTCGCGCTCACCTTCTGCCCCCATCTGCTTCCGGTCAAGCGGGGCATCCTCTCCGCGCTCTACGTTCGCAGCGATGCCCCCATCGGGCGCCTCCACGACGCACTGAGAGAGACCTACCATGACGAGCCCTTCGTGCGGGTGGTCGACGCTCCGCCGCGGCTGAGCGAGATCACCCACACGAACGAGTGCCGCATCTCCATTCACGGCGCCGCCCCTGGACGCTTCGTCCTCCTCTCCGCGCTCGACAATCTCGTCAAGGGCGCCGCCGGACAGGCGCTTCAGAACCTGAACGTCGCACTCGGCTGGCCTGAAGAGAGTGGCCTCCCCGTGGCGGCGCCGTGAGCCGCGCAGTGCGCGTGTACAAGGTCGGCGGACGGGCGCTCGAAGACTCCGCCTTGATCCGGGCCCTCGCGAACGAGCTTCGAGAGGCATCCGAGCTGCCCGTCGTGGTGCACGGTGGCGGTCGCCGAGTCACCGAGCTGAGCGAGAAGCTCGGCCTCGAGTCGCGATTCGTCGACGGGCGAAGGGCCACCTCGCCCGAAGCCATGGAGGTCGTCGAAATGGTGCTCTCCGGTCTCACGAACAAGGCGCTCGTCGCAGGGTTGACCGCGACGGGCGTGCCCGCCCTGGGCCTGTCGGGACGCGACGCGGGGATGATCCGCGCCCGACTCGAGCCGGGACTCGGTCGAGTCGGGCGCCCCGATAAGATCGACCCGCGGCCGCTCCACGCCATCTGGCGCGAGGGATGGGTCCCTGTCGTCTCTCCGGTCTGCGCCGGCCCCAGCGGAGAGGCGATCAACGTCAACGCCGATGAAACCGCGCTGGCGGTCGCACGTTCGGTGTCGGCGAAGAGCCTCGTGTACCTCTCCGACGTCGACGGCGTGCGAATCGACGAGAGCTTCGTGGCAGAGATCGATCTCGCGACGGCGCGTGAAGCGATCGCCAGCGGCGCGATAGGAGAGGGCATGCGTCTCAAGATCGACACCGCGCTCGAGGCGGCGGCGAGCGGGATCGGCGAGGTCATCGTGGCCGGAGCGGCCCGTCTCCAGGGTGGCTTCGCGGGAACGCGAATCGTGGCGGGGAGCGCGGCATGAGCACCGATCCCTTCCTCGGCGTGTACCGGCGCGACACGACGCTCGTCGGCGGAAAAGGTGTCCGGCTCGTGGACTCCGAGGGGCGAAGCTACCTGGACTTCGCCGCGGGAATCGGCGTCAACGGACTCGGCTACGGCGATCGGAAGGTCGTCGCGGCGATTCGCGCCCAGGCCGGCAAGCTGATCCACGCGAGCAACCTGTTCTACAACGCGCCGGCGACGGAGCTGGCCGTGCGGCTGGCATCGCTCGCCTTCCCCGCTCGCGTCTTTTTCGGCAACTCGGGGACCGAGGCGATCGAAGCGACGATCAAGCTCGCGCGCAAGATCGGACGGCCGCAGGGGCGTACTGAGCTGGTCGCTTTCTGTGGCGCGTTCCACGGCCGGACGTACGGGGCGCTCTCGGTCACGGCTTCAGCGAAGTACCGCGAGCCGTTCGAGCCGCTGGTTCCCGGCGTGCGGTTCTGTCCGTGGAACGACCTCGCGGCGCTCGAGGCGATCGTCACGGAGAAGACAGCCACAGTGCTGATCGAACCGGTTCAGGGCGAGGGCGGCGTTCGACCGGCCTCGCCCGACTTTCTCCGCGGCGTCACCGAAATCTGTCGCGCGAACGGCGCGCTGCTCGCCGTCGACGAGATCCAATGCGGCCTGGGACGCACCGGAGACCTGTTCGCGCACACGGCCGCCGGAATCGAGCCCGACATTCTCACGCTGGCCAAGCCACTCGGCGGCGGGCTGCCCCTCGGCGCCACGATCGTGGCGGAGCGCCACGCGAACGCGCTGGTGGCGGGCGATCACGGCAGCACCTTTGGCGGCAATCCGGTCGCCGCGGCCGCGTCTCTCGCCGTCCTGGATCGACTGACCGCCCCCGGCTTCCTGGCTCGCATCACGCGCAATGGCGAGCGCCTGATGCGCGGCCTGCGAGGCCTCAAACGCCGTCATGGCAAGAAGATCGTCGACGTGCGGGGCCGCGGCCTGATGATCGGCATCGAGCTCCTGGGCGAGGCCGGACCCGTCGTGTCCGCACTTCGCGAGCGCGGCGTTCTCGTCACCATGGCAGGAACACACGTGGTGAGATTGCTCCCGCCGCTCGTCGTCAAGGCGGGTGACATACGCGAGCTGCTCGACGCGCTGGCGGGTGTCCTCGATGAGAACGCCGGTGCAGCTGCTTAAGGCCACACCTCGGGATGTGGGCGCGATGGCATCGCTGATCGGTGTCTACGCGGCCCGGGATCTCCTGTTGCCTCGCAGCGAAGACTCGGTCCAGGAGCGCCTCGGGGACTTCAGCGTCGCCGTCGACGACGGAGTCGTCGTTGGCTGCGCCGCCCTCACGGAGCTGGGTCCCGGCCTCGGCGAGATCCGAACGCTCGCAGTGCGGGAGGATCGGGCCGGTCGAGGCATCGGCGCCGCGCTCGTGGTGCGCCTCGTCGCGGAGGCCGGGGAGCGCGGCTTTCGCGAGGTGCTGGTGCTCACACGACGCCTGTCGCTGTTCGAGCGGCTCGGTTTCCAGGTCACGGATCGGACGCGTTTCCTCGACAAGCTCGAGGCGGACTGCAGGGCCTGCCCGCACCACGACGCCTGCGATGAGACTGCCTTGGTCCGCCCCCCGGGTCGCATCGACGTCGATTCATCTCGCACCGAGGCCCACCGCTCCGACACCTCGTCGGAGGGCATCTCGTGCTGAACGGCGGCATCCTCACGCCCCCCGGCTTTCGCGCGGCCGGCGTCGCCTGCGGCATCAAGGCCAAGGGCCTGGACCTCGCCATCATCGCGGCCGATCGGCTCGCCAGCGCCGCCGCCGTCTACACGAGCAACCGCCTCCAGGCCGCTCCCCTGACCGTCTGCCGCGAGCACCTCGGCCCGGGCCGAGCCCGCGCGCTCGTCGTCAACTCGGGCTGCGCCAACGCCGCCACCGGCTCCGCCGGAATCGCCGACGCACGAGAGATGACGAGGCGCGTGGCAAGGGGACTCGAGTGTCGCCCCGGAGAAGTCGCCGTCGCCTCGACCGGCGTGATCGGCGTCTCGCTGCCGATGGAGCGCGTGGAGCGAGGGATCGATGCGGCGATCGCCGCTCTCTCCCGCGAGACCGGCGACGACGCCGCGCGCGCGATCATGACGACGGACACGCGACCGAAGCAGACGGCCGTCGAGTTTCAGTGTGGCGGGCGCCGCGCCTTCATCGGCGCCATGGCCAAGGGCTCGGGAATGATCGCACCCGACATGGCCACGATGCTGGCCTTCTTCACGACCGACGCGGCGATCGCACCACAGCTGCTACGGCGGGCGCTCGCGGAAGCCGTGGGAGAGAGCTTCAACCGGATCAGCGTCGATGGCGACACGTCGACGAACGACATGGCGTTGGTCCTCGCAACGGCGCCCGACGGCGCTCGGGAGATCGCGACCGATGGCGCCCACTTCGACGCCTTTCGCGCGGCGCTCATCGAGGCGTCCCGACAGATGGCCGGTGCAATCGTCAGGGACGGCGAGGGAGCGACCCGGATGGCCGAGGTCCGTGTCGATGGGGCGGCGTCGGCACGCGACGCGGACCGGATCGCTCGTGTCGTCGCGGAGTCGTTGCTGGTCAAGACGGCGCTCTTCGGCCGAGACCCCAACTGGGGACGCGTCCTCGGCGCCGTGGGAGCCGCAGGCGTGGATGTCGACATGGAGCGTGCCGAGCTCTTCTTCGGCGACGTCCGCGTAGCCGAGCGGGGCTGCGCCGCCGAGTACGACGAGTCCGAAGCGCGTGCCGCGCTGGACGAGGATCCCGTGCGAATTCGCATTCGCCTACGAGATGGCGACGCGAGCGGCTGGATCTGGACCTGCGATCTGAGCCACGGCTACGTCGACATCAACGCCAGCTACAGGTCGTGAGCCGACGGCAGGCCCACCCCGCCTCGAGCCGGCTTTCACCGCTCGGGCGGCGGCCGAGAGCGTCTCCACATCTTCTGGAGAAACGCTAGAGCGACAGCCACTTGCTGAACTTGATCAGGAAGACGTCGTGCGGGTGGGCGCGCGTGAGGTCGTCGAGGCCGCGACCTAGTGTGAGGTCGGCGTCGCGCAGCGCATCGTCGACCCGCCCCTGAGACCACACGACGTAGAGCTGCGACCCGGGTCGATACTCCCAGCGGATGACGAGCGTCGAGTTGAACTCCCGGAAGTCGAAGTCAGGCCGCTCGAAGCTGTAGTCGGCGCTCCCGTCGCGATTCTCGTCGACGCGATACTCCTGCCCCTCGGCGTCGAAGCTGATCTGCCGGCTGTCGAAGGTCTCGAAGCTGTCGCGGTAGCGTTCGGCGCGCGGGGACGTGATGCGCTTGAAGCTGCGGTAGCTTCCCGAAGAGACGAACGGAGCTCCGTAGTACTGGAACGTCAGGTTGGGAGTGATCGACAGGTCCATCCGAAAGGTCAGCGATACCGTCTGCTGGTCGAGGCTGCCGAACACGAAGCGGTCCTCCCCCGCGAGATCCGTCGTCTCCACGTACTGCATCTCGGGCTGGGTGCGGGTGAGCGAGGGGCTGAGCGTCAGGTTCAGAGCATTCGTCGGCCGAAAGCGAAGGTCCGTCCAGAGGCACCGTGAGGTCCCGCTCCCCTGCCGTCCTTTTCTTCCCGACGTCCCAGCAGACAGGCTGAGCCGCCTGCGCCTGTCCGAGAACCCGTACACCTCGTACTCGAGCCCCCCCGGGCCACGCCGAGGAGGGTCCACCGCGCAGCTCGACGTTGGAGACCCGCTCACCCTCCCATGTCACGCCTCCCCCGACGCCGTAGTTGTTGAGGAACGTCGCGTGGGCGTTGGTGTTGGCCGCGGCGCGCAGGAAGTGACCTCCCGAATCCCAGTCGAGCCACTGGTTCGCGTTGATCGACAGGTTCCTGAAGGTGCCGAACGCGTTGCGGAACTGGTACGCCGCCCAGGTGAACTGGTTGACGGCATCGGCGCTGCGCATGAAGCCGATGTCGTTGATCTCGAACCCCGGCGAGCGCCAGGCCACGCCGCTCTGGAAGACGAAGGGGCTGTTGCTGGTGCGGCTGAGGCGAAGCGAGCCCGCGTGGCCGCCGAGCGAGGTGCGTGTCGGATCGAGTGTCACGTAGTCGTTGTCGGGGCGCTGAAAATAGCGCGCCGACGATTCCTGCGCCTCCAGGATGGCGGCCTCGCTGCCTCGGATCTGGCTGCCCTGCGCGCTCGCCTCGATCCGGTAGTCGCGGTCGTGGAAGTAGTGCGAGAAGTCGAGACCAGCCGCCAGAGCCCGGTTCGGGAGAGAGTCGAGCGGCGGGCCGTCGATATCCCGATGCACGGACGTGAGCATCAGGCCGAGCTGGGTGTCGCCGCACCGCAGGTCTTGTTGCAGGCGGCCGACGAAGTAGTTCGTGCGTGGCTCGACGACCTCGCTGTGACGCACTCCGCCCGTGTCGAGCTCGGCGGACTCTCTCGAGGTCAAGGAGTCCAGAACGCCGATCGACAATCCGCCCGCCGTCTTGCCCGAGAGCTTGCCTGCCGCGAGGATCGACGCATGCCTCGGCTCCTGCACGTATTGGTCGTCGTCGAGGTCTGGCGAGTGAGACGGCGGGCCACCGATGCGCCGCGAGTAGAACAGCAGATCGCGAACGAAGTCACCCCCCGTGGTCGCCGGCGCGAGGCGCACCCCGAAGATGTCGCTCCCCTCGATGAAGAACGGCCTCTTCTCAGGAAAGAAGGACTCGAAAGCGGTGAGGTTCACCTCCGACGGATCCGCTTCGACCTGGCCGAAGTCGGGATTGACCGTGAAGTCCAGCGTTAGATCGCTCGTGACGCCGACCTTTCCATCCATGCCGAACGACACAGCCGACGCGCTCCCGTCTCGGAAGGGATTCCCCAGCTCCTGCTCGAAGCGCTCGGCCGATGCGACCGCGTAGGGGAGCAGCTCGACGCGGCGGCGCGGCTTGATCCCTTCGAGCCCGCGCAGCTCGCCGAACTGGCTGACCCAGCCGGACACGTTCTTCGAGATCGGCTGCCAGGTCGAGCGCTCCTCGTGGCGGAAGATGCGACGCTGGACCTGTAGACTCCAGGTCTGCTCTTCGGCGCCGCTGAAACGCAGCTGCGACAGCGGGATCCGCATCTCCGCCGTCCAACCCTCGTCGTCCGCGTGCGTCGCTCCCGCCCAGATGGAATCCCAGTTGGTGTCCCAGCGGTTGCCGTCACCCGAGATCAGCTCGTCGCCGCGCGTCCCAGAGAGACTGAGAGTGAACGAGAAGGCCGTGCGGCGATCGAAGTAGCTGTCCAGGTTGATCTCGACCCAGTCGCCGGGAAATCGATCCCGCCTGGACAGCATACGGTCCATCGAGCCCGCATCGTCGAAGGCCCGAACGGCTATCTATATAGAGTGCGTCGTGGTCGTAGACCACCTTGAAGCGCGTCTGCTGGCTGGGCGGGACGCCCTCCTCCGGCTCCCGCTGAACGAAGTCGCCGCTCCACTCGACGGTCCGCCAGGTCTCGTCATCGAGGACGCCATCGAGAATCGGAGCGGTCGAGGCCCGACGGGTGTCGTAGAAGCGCCGCTCGGCGCGAGTCACCGCCTCCGCCAGGGCAGCCGAGCCTGAAACCAGGCCTACGAGAAACGTATAAAGGAGCTTCGAGCCCAAAACTGAGAGCCTCCGCTGGTCCCGTGGCGTCTGACGAAGGTACGACCGGGAGGTTCCACCGATTTGCTTGTTTTGACTTGCCGGCGGCCGGAAACGTTTGGACCCGCCTGTTGTCCAATTTCTTGGACCGCGCACTGATTGCGTCACGTCAGGCGACGATGGAGGGCACCGCCTCGCTGCAGCTGACACGCCGCGTCGAGGTCGGCTCGCTCGTGCCAGCTGTGCGGGCTGTCGTCAACGTTGGCCGCCCCACTGGTCCGCAGTGTCCTACCGACTCCCGGGAAGTGGACCCCGCGCGCACGGTCAGCGGGATACCCTAGCCAGAGGCAACTGGCATGCACACGCATCACGCCATCGACTACATCGAGTTCACGGTCCGTGACATGGCCGCCGCGAAACAGTCCTACAGCGCCGCCTTTGGCTGGAGCTTCACGGACTACGGTCCCGAGTACGCCGGCATCAAGGGTGGCGATGGGGAGGTCGGTGGGCTTCGGCAGGCTGAAGAGGTCGTGAGAGGTGGTCCATTGGTCGTCCTTTATTCAGTCGACCTCGAGGCGAGCCTTGAGGCGGTACGTGCGGCCGGAGGCACCGTGATCGTGGAGCCGTTCTCTTTCCCCGGAGGCCGGCGCTTCCACTTCCTGGATTCCCCCGGGAACAAATTGGCCATTGCGTCCTACGACTGAACCGGGCAGTCGGGCCGTAGGACTTTCGAAACGGACGGCGTGAGGCGAATACAGCCCGAGTTCGGTGGACCGGTCGAAGTGCCAAGACAGAACGAAGCGTCACCTGCTGACGGCGCGCGGTTCCGTCAGGTAGCCAACATCCGGCGTGGCGTCGACAGGAGGGCTCGGGCAGATGGATGAAAAGAGGGAGCTGTTGCGGCACTTTCTTGCGGCGCTCGCCTATCGAACGCAAAAGGCCTTGCGAGGGGCGCCCTCGGAGTTCGGTACGTTCTCCGCAGCTGAGGGGGTCCGCACTCCGATTCAGCTGCTTCGCCACATGACGAGCGTGCTGGGCTACGCGCGTACTTTCTTCGTGGGCGGCCAATACCGTCCCGATCCGTTGCCTTCGATGGAGCAGGAAACGGTGCGGTTTCACGAGATGCTCGAGGACCTTGCGCGGCACCTCGAGACCGGAGATCCTCTGCTCCAAGGCATGTCTTCGGAACGCCTGCTGCAGGGACCGTTCTCTGACGCGATGACGCACGCTGGCCAGCTCGCTCTATTGAGGCGTCTCACGGGAGCTCCGGTAGCACCTGAGAACTTCATCGTTGCGGATATCGATGCGGACCGCTGCGGACCGCGGCAGGCCGATCCCGTCAGCGCGGACGAGAGCTGGCCCGAGGCGCCCGCAGGTTGGGTGCCCCCCTCGCGCCGATGAGCCGCCAGGACGTTGGGAGGCCTCGAACGGGTCGGCTCAAGCTCTGGCTGCTCGGCTTCGGAATCGGTCCAGCTTCGGGCGAGGACCTGAGCGCCACCTTCATGATCGACGCGCGGCGCGTTGTCGCCTACCATCACCGAGCCGACAAAGCGGTCGTGAACGTCCAGGATCGCATCGTGCCCTTCCAGGGACAGGTACTGAATCTCGGCTCATGACCTCGACTCTGGCCCTCGCGTGAGCGAGAGGGTGCGTATTCTCGTGAGCTCGTGCCTGCTCGGCGAACGAGTTCGGTATCACGGCGGGCACGCGGCACTGGACGACGAGATCTTGCGCGGGTGGCAGGAGGAGGGGCGCCTGGTTCTCTTTTGCCCGGAGGTTGCCGGCGGCCTTCCAGTGCCGCGAGAGCTAGCGGAGCTCGCGGGAGGCGACGGGTATGAGGTGCTGAAGGGCCTCGCCCGCGTCGTCGATCGGCATGGTCGCGACGTGACCAGCGGATTTCTTTCGGGCGCCGAAGCGTGCGTCCGCTCCGCGCTGCACCACGACGTCGGCCTGGCGGTGCTGAAGGAAGGCAGCCCCTCTTGCGCGACCGGACAGATCCACGACGGGAGCTTCCAGGGCGCAACGCGCAGCGGGGCTGGCGTGGCGGCAGCCGCGTTGAAGCGCGCTGGCATAGAGGTCTTCTCGGAGCACGAGCTGGCTGCCGCTTCGAGCTTCCTCGATGAGCTCGAAGCCTTGAGGGCGGGCGCCAAGCTCCTGTGACGCCAGCGTCCCCCGAGGAGTGGCGGTCCCAAGGCCGCTTTGCGACGCTGCTCGGCCACGAGATCTTCTACGCGGATACTGCGACGAGCGGCACGCCCCCGATCCTCCTCATCCACGGCTTCCCCACTTCGTCGTGGGACTGGGCCTGGGTCTGGGACGAGCTGGCGGCGGACCATCGTCTGATCGCGCCGGACCTGCTCGGCTTCGGCTTCAGCGACAAGCCGAACCCTCACACCTACAGCATCGCCGAGCAGGCCGACCTGTGCGAGGCATTGGTGCGGGAGCTCGGCCTTGGCGAGCATCACGTGTTGGCCCACGACTACGGCGACACCGTCGCGCAGGAGCTGCTGGCGCGCCAGAACGAAGGCACGGGCGCCGGCCGCTGGCGATCGCTGTGCCTCCTCAACGGGGGCCTCTTCCCCGAGACCCACCGTCCGCGCCCGATCCAGAAGCTGCTGCTGAGCTCTCTCGGCCGCTCGTGAACAAGCTCATCTCGAAGCGCACTTTCGCCAGGTCGTTCGGTGCGATCTTCGGTCCCGACACGCAACCGAGTGCGGAAGAGCTGGACCTCTTCTGGCAGCTCCTCGTCCACAAGGGCGGTCGGGCCGTCTTCCACCGCCTGATCGGCTACATCCCCGAGCGCGAGAAGCACCGCGAGAGATGGGTCGGCGCGCTGCGCGCGAGCGCCGTCCCGCTCGGTCTGATCAACGGCTCGGTCGATCCCGTGTCCGGCGCGCACATGGTGAGGCGCTACCGCGAGGTGGTGAGCCGGCAGCACTACATCGTCGAGCTGGCACGGATCGGTCACTACCCACACGTCGAAGCGCCGGCCGAGTCGCTGGCAGCGTACCGGCGCTTCCTGGCAACGATCTGAAGCGGCCGAAATGAGGTCGAGGGTTCACGGCACTGCCCACCTAGACTCCCGCCATGGCACGAGTACCAGGTCAAAGCTACGGAACCGACCTCGCCTACATCCAGAGTGCCGGCTTCGCCGACTTCGCTCGAGGCGCTGCTCCGGGATTGCTCGCCGGCCTGAAGCGCGCAGGAATCCGCGGTGGCCCGGTCGTCGATCTCGGCTGTGGAGCCGGAGTGTGGCTCAGCGAGCTCATCGAGGCCGGATACGATGCGGTGGGCATCGACAGCTCACCAGCCCTGATTGCGCTCGCCAGAAAGGCAGCGCCGCAGGCACGTCTTCATCTGGGTTCTCTTCACGAGCGATCGTTCCCGAAGTGCGTGGCGGTCACGGCGATCGGCGAGGCGCTCAGCTACCTTTCGCCAGACGAGCGCGAGACGCCATCACTCGACAGGCTCTTCCGGCGTGTCGCGGCAGCGCTGGCGCCCGGCGGTCTCTTCACCTTCGACGTTCTCGTCGGACCGCCCCGTCGCCCGATGAGCTACCGGACTTGGCGCAGTGGCGAGGGGTGGGCGGTGCTCTCAGACGTTTCCGAAGATGTGCGACGTCGGCGTCTGACGCGCGAGATCACGAGCTTCGTCGCTCGGGGTCGGAGCTATCGCCGCGCCGACGAGCGACACGTTCTGCGTGTGGTGCGCCGCGTCGAGATCGAGGCGGGACTACGCGCTGCCGGATTCTCAGTGCGGGCGGCGCGGCGCTATGGCCGCTTCGCGCTTCCGCCGCGTCGCCTGGCCTTCAAGGCCCGCAAGCTCTAGCAGTCCGTGGTGAAAGTGCCCTTTGAGCGGGCCTTACGTGACAAGTGCATGTCTTAGTGTTCGTGCATGGCGATGGGCAAACATAAGAAACGTCAAGAGGCGTTGTGGGTGCCGACGAGCGATCTGCCGCGGAGCCCTGGGCATCCTTTCTATTCGCGTTTGAATAGAGCGCTGGAGTCCGAGGGCTTCGACAGATTCGTGGAATCGCGATGCCGCCGGTTCTATGCGGCGGTTCTGGGGCGTCCGAGCCTGGCCCCTGGACGCTACTTTCGGCTCTTGCTGGTGGGGTACTTCGAGGGCCTGGACTCCGAGCGTGGGATGGCGTGGCGTGCAGCGGACTCGCTTGGGGTGCGGAGCTTCCTGGGGCTTGGGTTGGAGGAGCGGGCCCCGGAACATTCGACGATCTCGCGGACCCGGCGGCTGATCGACTTGGAAACCCACCGTGACGTGTTCACCTGGATCCAAGAGCGCCTGGCGCAGACGGGTCTTCTGAGCGGAAAGACGATTGCGATCGACGCGACGACGCTGGAAGCGAACGCGGCGATGCGGAGCATCGTGCGTCGGGATACCGGAGAGACCTACCAGGAGTTCTTGAAGCGTCTGGCGAAGGCGTCTGGCATTCGCACGCCCTCTCGGCAAGCGCTGGCGCGGCTGGATCGGCGGCGCAAGAAGAAAGGCTCGAACGAGGAATGGAAGAGTCCGGCGGATCCGGACGCGAAGATCGCCAAAATGAAGGATGGTCGTACCCATCTGGCCCACAAAACCGAGCAGGCCGTGGACCTGACGACGGGGGCGATCGTGTCGGTGACGGTCCAGGGCGCGAACCAGGGCGACACGAGCACGCTGGGCAAGACGCTCAAGGACGCCGAGACTCAGATCGAGCGCGTTCAGAAGCGGACCCGTGCTTGCCATCCCGGAGGCCTGCAGGAAGTGGTTGGCGACAAGGGTTACCACTCCACTGCGGTTCTCCAGGAGTTGGACGCTGCGGGGCTGCGTGCGTACATATCCGAACCCGACCGTGGTCGTCGGCGATGGCGGGGCGACACCGAGAGCCGTGGCCTGGTGTACGCGAACCGTCGGCGAAGCGGCGGGGCACGAGGTCAGCGTCTGCACCGCCTCCGAGGAGAACGGGTGGAGCGACCCTTCGCTCATCTCTACCGAACCGGCCGCATGAGACGCACGCACCTTCGCGGTCACGAGAACATCCTCAAACGGGTGCTGGTCCACAGCGGTGCCTTCAATCTCGGGCTGCTGATGCGCCAGATCGTCGGAGTCGGGACGCCGAGGGGCCTGCAGGGCCGGCTCCATGACCTTCTGGCACAGCTCCTTCACCTCTGGAACCGCCTGACGGCCATCACAACGGCTCCTACCAACCACGAACAGCTCTCGCACAATGCCCGCCACTCAGCTCCGTCGCCCTCCATCGCCGCCTCGGAAGGGCTTTAACCACGGACTGCTAGGTCGCATCAGCGCTCGAAGGCCGCCCCGTCTTCGGGGAGAATGGCGCGCGCGAAGGAGGGACCATGACCGTCAAGCCGATTCCAGACGGATATCACGGCGTCACCGCGTACCTGATCGTCCAGGACGCCGGCGAGGCCATCAAGTTCTACGAGAAGGCGTTCGGAGCCAAGGAGCTGTTTCGCCTGGCCGCCCCGGGCGGCAAGGTGGGTCACGCCGAGATTCAGATCGGGGACTCACGGGTCATGCTGGCCGACGAGTATCCCGAGATGGGGGCGAAGGCGCCGGGCGCCTTCGGCGGTTCCCCCGTCAGCATGCTGATCTACACCGAGGACGCCGATGCGATGTTCTCCCAGGCCCTGGGGGCCGGCGCCAAAGAGCTGCGTCCGATGGCCGACCAGTACTACGGCGATCGCATGGGAACGCTCACCGATCCGTTTGGCCACAAGTGGACGATCGGCGTTCACATCGAGGACGTCTCCGTCGAGGAGGTCGAGCGCCGTTTCGAGGCGGCCGCGAAGAAAGAGAGCTGACCGATCAGACGCCACGGAGGCGGTCGAGAAAGCGCCCGGCCGACTCGCTGATCTCGATCGACCACTCGTGCCCGCAGGCGTAGGTCCGCGCCTCCAGCTCGGCCTGCTGATCCTTCAGAGCCCGCTCGTCCGCCGCGAGCTTGTCGCGCGTGTACCACTCGTCCGACTCGCCGTGGGCGATGAGGATGGCCGGCCAACGCCGGTCCGGATCCGAAGCGAGCTCCGGAGGCAGGTCCCCGCCCACGGCGATGATGCCGGAGCAGCGGGACAGGCTCCTCGCCGCGGCGCGATAGGCCATCGCCACGCCTTGTGAGAACCCCGTGACGACCACGCTGTCGCTCATGCGACCCTGGCCGGCCAGCGAGTCCACGACCCGTTTCACGTACGTCACGTTGTCCTCGATCGCCCGCTCGCGGTCCTGTCGGGTCATCCACGACGCCACGACGTGCCGGCCCTTCGAGCGATAGAAGCGGGAGAGCGCCTGCACCGAGCAGAGCTGCCAAGGCTCGCTCGTCGGGACGCCTCGCATGCGATCGAGCTGCGCCTCCGCATCCTCGCCGTAGCCGTGAAAGCCGAGGAGCAGAGGCGCGGCTTCCGGTCCTTCCAGCAGGTAGCGCCCGTGAATGCTCGCCTCGATCGTCCGCGCTTGCATGGCAGAAGCGTAGCGGATTAAGAAGGACGGTCGCATCTGGCAGCATTTCGAGGATAATCCCTGCCCATGCTGGCTCCCCCGATGCGCGTCCTGCTGCTCGTCGCCGCCGTCATCGCCAGTCACCCTGCCGCAGGCAACGCCGAGGAGCTGGCGGGATCCGGACTCCCGTACGGTGAGAACTGGACCGGGTTGCTGGGGACTGGCCTGCTGACCCTCGGCGACGCGAGCACCCTGCCGCACGGCAAGGTCACGGCGACGTTGACGGTCGACAACCGAGACCGCGACCCCCTGGGAATGGACGTCCTCGACGGCTCGGCGAACGTGACCGTCGGGCTGGGATCGAAGACCGAGGTCTACGGTCAGTTCGTGGTGAGCCGCGTCGTCGCGCTGCCGGAGCTGCCGGCGCTGCCCCCGCCGCCCCTCGACGTCATCGTGGCGCCCGGCACACCGACCCCGGCGCGCCCGTTCTACTCGCTCTACCCCCCGATTCCCTTCGTCAACGATCGGCACGGGGGCCGGTTCGACGACTGGGTCCAGGGCGACGCCGTCATCGGCGCAAAGCACCGGTTTCGGGGTTTCGAGGCGGGCGGGCCGGCGATCGCGGGGACGTTCGAGTTCAAGTTCCCTGTCAGCCGCGCGCTCCGGGATCTTCAGTCGGGCTCTGGGACCGGGAGCATGGACCTGGCGGCGAGCGCCCTTGCGGAATGGCGCTTCGAGGACCACGCGCTCGTGGCTTCGGTCGGCTATACCCTCGTCGGCTCGCCAGCCGAATATGACCTCATCTACGAGTTCGACTCTGCCGGCACTGCCGTCATCCAGCAGCTGCCCATCCAGTTGCGTGATCGCGTTCGGCTGGGCGCCGGCTTTCGCTACGTCCTCTCGGAGCGTTTCGCACTCGTCGGCGAGGCGACGGCGGCGATCAGCGTGGGAGGCGGCTCCGCGATTCTCGATCGGGTCAACCCGATCGACCTGCTGGCGGGAGTGCAGACGCGGCTCGGCTCCCTCAGGATCAACGCGGCGCTGCTCTACTACGCCAACTCGCTCCCTTCGGGAGATGAGCGACCCTCGCCGTATCCGGGAGCTGTCGATCTGACAGCGGTTGCCGACCCCGAGCTGACGCGCTACCTCGCGGCGATCGGTGCCGGTGGAGCCGGCATCGACCCCGAGTCGGAGCGGCAGCGGCTCGTGATCGGAGCGCCGGCACGCGTGTCGCCGCCAGCGGGAGCGCGGATCATCCCGGCCAGCTACGGCATCCGATCCGAGCACCAGATCGGCTACATCTTCGTCATCGGCTGGGCGTTCTAGCTCGGGTACCGCTCCGAGTCGGGCCACGCTGACCGAACGCAACCGGCGAGAGAGAGACAGCCAGAGGAGGCATCTCACCTCGCGGGCTCCCTCGCTCCCGTTTCACTGAAGATCGCGCTCGGGATGACGAGGGGCGCTAGAAATCGAAGCGGAGGCCGAAGCGAAGCGCACGCCCGGGTTGAAGCGCGGTCTCGGTTCGGAACGCCGGTCCCGTCACCACGTCTTCCTCGACCTCGTTGGACGTGTCGAGAAGGTTGAAGCCCTCGGCGATCAGCGCCAGGCGCTGCTCTCCGAAGCGAAAGCCCTTCTCGAGACGCAGGTCCAGGTTCAGCGTGAACGTAAAGCGGTGGCGTGAGTTGGGGACGGAACGGATCGCGGTCGGCCCCTGGGCCAGGTCCGCGATGACGAGCCGCGAGAAGTTCTGTCCATCCTGATAGCGCGTGACGATCGCGGCACGCCAGTCGCCCGCGCCGCGATAGATCGCCGAGCCGCTCATCGTGTAGGCCCGGTCGAAGAACAGCCGGCCGTCTTTGAGCGTATCGGCGTTCGGGTTGTCGAACAGCTCGCCCACGATGCCCTGCTCGTTCTCGTTGATGCGGTAGCCCTGATTGCCGGGAGACCCTTTGGTCTGCGCGGCCGTGGCCCCGAAGAGCATCCAGAAGCGGCTTCCGAAGCGTCGCGCCAGAGTGAACTCGACACTCTCGTGGGTCGTGGAATGCTCTTCCGGATTCGTGAGCAGATAGCGGTCCTCGCCGAAGCTCGCCGGGTCACGATCGTAGGCGGGGAGCAATTGATCGTCGTCGGGACCGACGATGTCGCCACCGGGATCGGGGATGAAGAAGACCGAGTAGGCCGATTCCGGCACGCCGACGTTCACGGTCTCGACGAGGCTCTTCTCGCGGCGGGCGAACGCGACGAAGCGGGCGGTCCAGGTGTCGGTGATCCGACTTGCGAGGCCGAGGAAGACCTCTTCGGTGAAGGGCGGCGCGAGGCTGGGATCGATCGCCGTCAGCGCTCCGTCGGGGGCGCCGGGCCCGATGCGGCTGATGAGAGCACCACGTTCTTCGGCCTGAAAGATCGCGTCACCGTTGCGATCGTTCCATAAGTAGTTCGCGCCGGACGGCGCGGCGGGGTCGCCCCACGCCAGATGCGAGAGCCCGAGTCGATGGCGATAGCGTCCGGCACTCCCTATGAAGGTCAGCTGTCCGTCGGTGAGGATCTCGAAGCGAGCCGCCAGGCGCGGCGACAGCTGATTCCAGGAGATCCCCTGTGTGGCGCCGTCGGTGGAGCCGCTCGTGGCGTCGAAGCGCAGCCCCGCCTCGAGGAAGCCTCGTGTACCGATCGTGAACCGGTCGGTGGCGAAGAACGCGAAGTCGGTCAGGTGCCGGCGCGACTCGAGCGGAGCGGTGACTTCCCAGACTCGTGCGGCGCCACCGTCAAGCAGCTCCGCTGCGGGATCGGGTGTCGCCAGCGGATCGTAAGAGGCCGAGCTGCGATTCAGACTGGCACCGAGGCGGAGCCTGTGCCGGCCGCCGTGCCACCCGCTGAGGTCGGGCTCGAAGCGGCCGGACAGGTCCAGGCGCGTGACACTGCGGCCCGGCTCGAAGAGCGACGGAACCGGCCCATCGAGCAGACGCTCGACGGTGCCGCCGCCGCGACCGGAGGTGTCCGGGTCGAAGCTGCCGAGGGACACCCCGGCACTGACGCTCCAGCCGTGTCCTCGTGCGGGTCGCCGCTGCCAGGTCGACTGGAGATGGAGATAGCGCTCGTCCTGCGCGACGTCGCGCGAGGCGAAGCGGGCGCGCCCGGCGTAGGGCGAGGAGCCGGCTCCCAACGCCGCGAGCACCCGCAGCTCCGACGCGTCACCGATCTGCGAGACCAGGTTTCCCGAGAGCGTGAAGAGGCGCGAACGGAGCACGGTCGGGTCGAACCGCTCGAGCCGATCGGCGCGCGTGTAGCGGCCCGCGAGCGTCAGGCCGGTTCGCTCGCCGAGTGGGCCGCTCCCCGTCAGGCTCGCATCGTTCCAGGCGGCGTAGCGCGCGATGTTTGGCGGAAACGCCTCCCGCTCGCTGTGCAGTCCAGGAGGCGTCCAGTACGCTTGTGCCGTGCCGGACCAGCGCTCGCCGTGGCGCCGCGGCACGAGCGTGAAGCGTGCGCCCGGATCCCGGATGTCTCCGGGGGCAGCCCCGTAGCCGAGGTCGACCGCCGACAGCAGCTCGATGTCGGGCACCAGCAGAGGAGTCCCAAGCCGAGACGGGTCGGTGACGTCGATCCTGTCGAGTTGAAAGGCGGTCTGGGTCCAGGAGGTGCCATGGGCCCCGACGAGGCCGGGCTCACTGCCGTACAGGCCGCCATTGTCCATCCGGTCGACGACGGCGACAGCATCGACCGTCTCCGGGAATCCGAAGATGTTGCGATTCGAAGGAAGGTCTCTGAGCAACGCCGCGTCGAACAACTCCCCTTCACCACTGCGCACCTGATCGACGACCTCGAGGCTCCACTCGCTCCCCGCCCCGGGAAAGCGCACGACGGTCGTCTCGTCCGCTCGAAGCGCGAGCTCCACGCGCCCCGACTCGCCGGACTCCAGGATCACCGACAACGCGTAGCCACCGGCCCGGCTGTTGAATGAAACCGTTTGCCCTGCATCTTCCAGCGTCAAAACGCGGCTCTCGCCGTGACCCTGAAGCGGCGACAGCTCGACGCGACTCCCGACGGGAAGCGCGCCACGGACCACGAGCGAGGCGTCGGCCGCGGAAGCGAGGCGAGGCGAGATCGCCAACGCCGCGAGGAGAACGTTTCGGATGACTCGGAAGCCCGGTCCGGACTTCCGCGACGAGGACCGGCGACGTGATGGCACGCGGCAGGCTAGCGGACGCCGCGAGACGCGGTCAAGGATGCTAGTCTCGGCGCTTCGGCAACGAGGGGTGAATGAATCCACTAAGACTCTCAATGGCCCTGGTGTGTCTGGTCGGGATAGACGGCGCCACCATCGCCCGGGCGCAGACGGCGGCGGAGGCCGAACCCGAAGCGCAGGAAGAGGAGTCTTCGGAAGAATCGCTGCTGTTCCCCGAGTTCGGGCTGCACCTGATGGGCGCCCGCTACGCGCCGACCGAACCCGACCTCCACTGGACGAGCTGGATCGGGGGCTCAGTGGGTTTCTTCCGGATCGGCGAAGTGTCCGTCTTCGGCAGCGCTGAGATCCAGACCGTGATCGGCGACACACGCCGGGTATTCGATCCGAGCCAGGCGGCCTATGGGTTGGAGCTGGGCGTTCGTCGACGTCGACGCGGCTGGCTCTTCGAGATTTTCTTTCACCACGTATCACGCCACCTCTCCGATCGGGACAAGGAGCCCGCCATCGACTGGAACCTGCTCGGCGTGCGGGCTCTGAAACAGATCCCCACGGGCCTCGGCGTCCCGGTTCGAGCCGGCGGAAGCATCGGATACGCGACGCTCGCCTCGGGCGTAGGGTACGAGCTCGTCCTGACAGGTCGTGTGGAGGCGGACCTGTGGCAGCGGGTGGACAAGGGCGTCTACCTTCGAATGGCGGGACGCTTCGTCGCTGTAGAACCGGAGGAGCCCTTGTTGAGAGGAAACTTCGTCGACTTGTGGATCGAGACTGGCGGCCGGCTCGCGCGCGGCAACCAACTGGGAGAGCTGTTCGTGGCCTACGAACGCATCAACGACGTCTATCTCGACCAACCAGCCAAGCTCGATCGGGCTTTGTTCGGCGTTCGCTTCGGTGTGGGAGACGCGGCATCGCTGGCGGGCCTTCAAGGTGGCTTTGGGCCCGCGCCCCGAGTCCCGGGGGCCGAATGAGGAGCGCGAAACGTCACGGCCACAACGCTCTGCTTGGCGCTGCCCTCGCTCTCTCGGCCGGACCCTCCTGGGCCCAGACGCGGCCCCTCCTGACCGAGGAGGCGGGCACCGCCCCCGCGGGAACGATCCGGCTCGAGGTCGGTGTCGACGCCATCACCAACGAGCCCAGCTTCCTCAGCGGGGAGCTCCGCGACCGCGCAGAGGGTCCGACCCCGAACCTCGTCTACTCCCCTAGCGACAACGTGGAGCTCGATCTCGGCTGGGTCGTCCGGACCTTCGCCATCGACGATCCCGAGTTCGGCACGGTGTCCGACTTCGGCGACGTCGCGCTCAGGGCCAAGGTCCGCTTCGTCGAAGAGGGCTCGAGGCGGCCCGCCATCGGAGCTCGCTTCTCGGTGACGCTGCCGCAGACGAGCTTCACCCCCGAGGCGCTCGGGCCCAACACCATCCGCATGTCCGCTCAAATGCTCCTGAGCAAGAGCTTCGGCTCAGGCTTCGGGATCCATCTCAACGCCGGGCTGGCCATCCACGATCAGATCGCGGACCTCCCGTCGCAGAGCGATTTCCTGCAGTACGGCGCAGCGCTCACGCGTCGCTTCGCACGATTCGAAGCGGTGCTCGAAGCGGCCGGCCTGCTGGGCGACGGCCAGGCGGGTACGGACGAGCACGGCGAAGCCCGCGCCGGCGTTCGTCTGGGCGAGGGTCGCGTCCGGTGGGACCTGGCGCTGCGTCGCGGCTTCATGCCCGCCGATGGCGAGTGGGGGTTCACCGCGGGTCTCACGTGGGAGATTCGCCAGGGCTCTTAGCTCGGCGCGACGCGGATCCCCTGGCGCTCGGGGCGCGCTTGCCAGCCCGTCGCAGCGTCAGCCCGAGAACCGATAGCCGAGACCGCGAACCGTGAGGATGTGCTCCGGGTGGGACGGATCCCGCTCGAGCTTCTGTCGTAGCGACGCTACGTGGACATCGACCGTGCGGGTATAGGGAAGGTTGTCGTAACCCCAGACCTTCTCGAGCAGCTCCGAGCGGGCGATGACGCCGCCTCGGTGCTCGATGAAGTAGCGCAGCAGCTTCAGCTCGAGGGGCGCGAGCTCGACCAGGCCGCCGGCCTTCGTGACCTCGGCTCGCCGGAAATCCACCCTGACGTCGCCGAAGACGAAGCTGCCGGCCTCGCCGTTGGCGGGCGCGGTGCGACGCAGCAGCGCCTCGACGCGAGCGAGCAGCTCCGCCATCTCGAACGGCTTCGTGAGGTAGTCGTCGCCGCCCAGCTTGAGGCCGACGACCTTGTCGACGACCTGGGCGCGCGCCGTCAGCATGAGAACCGGCTGAGCGTAGCCGCGCTTGCGCAGGTCGCGGCACACGTCGAAGCCGCTTCGCTTGGGCAGATTCAGATCGAGCAAGATCAAGTCGAAAGAACCCTCGAGGGCGGCCGCGTAGCCCGCGTCGCCATCACCGGCCAGCTCCACCTCGTAGCCTTCCGACGTCAGCCGGTCGGACAGAGTCACGGCGAGGCTCGACTCGTCCTCGACTACGAGGATGCGGCGCGCAGCCGTCGCGGCTCCGCTCACGCCGAGCGCACCGGGGCCGTCGGCAGGCGCAGCTCCACGACACACCCTTCGCCGCCTCGAATCGAGGCACGCCCACCGTGTTTTTCGACGATGCCCTTCACGATGCTCAACCCCAATCCGGTCCCGGGCACGTTCGAAGCCGCCGATGAGCCGCGGTAGAAGGGTTCGAATGCGCGTCGGCGCTCGGCGTCCGGTATGCCCGGACCCCGATCCCCGACCCGGACGACGACGAAGCTATCGTCGCGGGACACGCTGACCCGCAACCAGCCGCCACCGTATTTCACAGCGTTCGAGATGAGGTTTCGCACGGCGCGGCGCAGCGCCGCAGCGTCGCCGAGCACACTCGGCAAGTCCTTCCCGAAGGAAGTCTCTACGGCGGACCCGGCTGTGGCGATCTCCGTCTCGGAATCCTCGAGCGCCCCCCTGACGGCAGCCGCAATGTCGACGGGCCGGCGATCGTGGTCCCGCCCCGAGCGGAGCCCCGCGTAGTCCAGAACCTGCTCGACCAGCCCGGAAAGGCGCCGCCCCTCGCGGCCGATGAGCGCGCCGTACTCCCGCACCCGCACGGGATCCGTCACCACACCGTCGGCGAGGTTCTCACCCGACGAGCGAATCGCTGCGAGCGGCGTGTTGAGTTCGTGGCTGATTCCGGCAACGAAGTCCAGCTGTTGTTGTGCGAGGCGGTGAGCCCTCCTGTTCGACTGAATCAGAAAGACGAAGCTGCCCGCCAGCAGCAGCAGCACGCCGCTGCTCACGACGAGGTTGCGGGTGCGGGCCCGAGCCACTACGGCATCGAGCGACCCGGCCCGATGCGCGACGAGAATTTCCCAGCGCGGCCCGGCCGAAGCGGCCAGCTGCTCCCAGGGATTCCGGCCTCGCGCCCTGCGACCGCGCGGCCCTGCGAGGTCCGTGGGTCGCACCCTCTCCTGGGAGGCGGCGCGGGCGCCGGGTCGACGACGGCGAGCGCCGTTCCGACCCAGCGAATCAGGGGGCCGGCTCGCGGGGAAGCCGTCGCGTCCGCGAAGGCCGAACATGGGCGCTGCCGCATCCGCGGGCGGCCGAGACAACGGCGCGTGAGCCGTCGAGCGATGAATCACTCGCCGCGAATCGGACTCGACCACGGCCACTTCGAAATCTCCTCCGCTCTCATCCCCGAGGTGGGTCGCGATCAGCGCCGGCAACAGCTCGGAGACGAGAAAGTCGAGATCGAGCCCAAGCACGATGCCGGCCAGGGGGCGGACGCCCGGCTGATCGGGACGCACCGGGACGACGAGCGCACCCCCGTTTTGAGCGATGATTCGCGAAGGGCCGCGCTGGCCACTGGAAGCTTCGAAGGATTCGGCCACGCCGCGGAGCTCCTCGGGCCAGTCCGCCTGCTCCAGCTCGCCCGTTTCTTCGTTCAGCCTCACGAGACCCGTCTCCTCGCTGAACATGAAGAAGCCGGAGATCAGCTCGGGGTGCTGGGCCGATGCTCGCCACACCCGAGCCCTCAAGGGCAAGCTGCCGACAGCCGTGGCCCCTGCCCGCGGGTCGATGAAGAAATGGACGAAGGCCCGTTGCAGCTCGCGGTCGAAATCGCCGGCGATGCGATGCGCGGCCTCGTCGACGCGAGCCTGAAGCTCGTGCCGCTCGGCGTCGGCGATCTGACCCAGCCACCTGTACTGGAGAGTGGCCAGCAGCACGAGAAGAACGAGGAGCGCCGCCGCCAGGGCGGTCGAGCGCGATTCCGACCGCGACATCGCGCGGGAGTGTAGCACCGCGCCCGAAGCATGCCGGCCTCGCCACCGCGATCTTTACGGCTTCTTTACACGGACGGATGCGCCTTGCTTCCCCGACCCCGGCATGGCGAGGTCGGCACGCCGCGGGAAGGAACTCGCGCGATTTGATGGCCCGAGAGGATACGCTCTCGCGATGCGGGACGACGAGCGCCCCGGCAGCCGGTTCGCCGACCTCTGGCTACTGGACCCCGGTGTCGACTACCTGAACCACGGCTCGTTCGGAGCCTGCCCCCGCGCCATCCTCGGGTATCAGTCCGAGCTGCGCCGAGAGCTGGAGCGCGAGCCCACCGACTTCATGTGGCGTCACTGGCAACGGCGCATCGACGCGGCGAGAGAGGCGCTCTCGCGTTTCGTCGGCGCGAGCGTAGACGACCTCGCCTTCGTGTCGAACGCCACGAGCGGAACGAGCGCCGTCGCGCGCAGCCTGCCGCTCGCGGCGGGCGACGAGGTTCTGACGACCGACCACGCCTACGGGGCCTGCCGCAAGGCGTTTGAGCACGTGGCGCGCACCCGGCAGGCCCGCGTCGTGGTGGCCCAGGTCCCCTTCCCGCTCCTGGCCGCTGAGCAGATCATCGCCGCCGTCGTCGAAGCGGTGACGCCACGAACCCGATTCGCACTGATCGATCACGTCACCAGCCCGACGGGCCTCGTGTTTCCGGTGGCGCAGATCGTCTCCGCGCTACGCGAGCGCGGTGTGGAGACACTCGTCGACGGCGCGCACGCGCTCGGCATGCTGCCTCTCGATCTCGATCGCATCGGCGCCGCCTTCTACACGGCCAACGCGCACAAGTGGCTTTGTGCCCCGAAGGGGGCGGCGCTCCTGCACGTCCGGCGCGACTTCCAGTCGAGGATCCACCCGCTCTCGATCAGCCATGGATACGACCCCGAGCGGGAAGGCGCCAGCTTCCAAGAGGAGTTCGACTGGACCGGAACGCTGGATCCGACGCCGTGGCTCGTGATCCCCGAATGCATCCGCTTCCTGGGCGAGCTGTTGCCCGGCGGCTGGCGCGAGCTGATGGAGGCCAACCACGCTCTCGCGTTGCGCGCCCGGACGATCCTCTGCAGGGCGCTCGGGACAGATGAGCCGGCCCCCGCCAAGTTGGTCGGCTCGCTCGCTTCCGTCCCGCTGCCGCCGGCCGCCCCCGGCGCGCCGGCAGCCGACCTCGATCACGAAGGCCTCATGCATTGAACGCGCGAGCACGGCGTCGAGAGCTGGTTCTGCACGTGGCCCAACGAAGCGGGCCGTCTGGTGCGCGTGTCGGCTCAGCTCTACAACCACGGCGCCCAGTATCGACGCCTAGCCGTGCTGCTGCGCGAGGTCCTCGGTGTCTGACGCCGGCGGCATCCGCCCGCGACTCTCGAGCTTCGACACGGCGATGGTTGTCGTCAGGCCGGTCTTTACCTTCCTTACTCAAGCCTTGCCTCCACATGAAGACAAGAGCCGGTCGGAGTCCGTACTTTGTTTGTGAACCGGCGAGGATGGCCCTCGACGGACTCGACCCAAGGAGGCGAGCAATGAGCAACAACAGAGTGCTTCTCGCGACCGCCACCGCTTTGGCGCTGGGGCTCGCCACCGCGGTCGTCGCACAACCGCCCGAAGGCAGGGGATTCGGCCGCCGCGGCTCAGGTGGCCCTGGTGGTCACGGCCAGGTCGCCCGCTACCTCGATCTGAACGAGGATCAGCGTCAGCAGCTCGAAGGCTTCGAGCAGGAGATGCGCGCATCCGTCGAGCCACTCATGCAGCAGCAACGCGAGCTGCGCGAGCAGCGTCAAGGAGCGCTCGAGGCGCAAGACCCCTGCGCGCTCGGCGAAGCCGAGCTCGCGGGCCACGCGCTGCGGACTCAGACGAAGGCCGCTCGGGGGGCCTTCAAGGCCAACCTCGAGTCCATCCTCACCGACGAGCAGAAGCGAAAACTCGAGCTCATGGAAGCGGCCCGCGCCGCCGGTGGGCGCGGACGAGGACCTCGTGGTCGCGGCGCCGGGCCACGCGGCGACGATTCCGGATCTCCGAATCAGTAACTTCACGCGGCCGCAGGCTCCGGGTCTCGCCCCGGCGACCCCTCCACCCGGAGCTCGCGGCCGCACCTTTTGTATTTCGAGGTCGGGGGGCGATAGCCTCGGGAGTGGGAGAGAGGACCGGCACATGAAACTTTGGCTTCCGATCGCGCTGGTGGGACTGGGGCTCGGCCTCGGCGCCGTCGCAGCTGATGACGAGAAGGATGACGTCGACCTCAGCGGTGAATGGCAGCTCAACGAAGAGCTGAGCGACGATCCGCGCGAGAAGATACGGGAGATGAGAGGCAGGCGCGGCGGCGGTCGGGGTGGAGGCAGAGGCGGTGGCCAGCCCGGCGGGGGCCGGGGCGGCGGCCAGTCCGGCGGAGGCATGGGAGGTGGGCGCCAGGGTGGCCGTTCGGGCGGGGGCGGGCCTGGCGGAGCCGACATGGGCGAGGACGGTCAGCGACGTCGCGGCCCCTTCGGCAACCCGGAAGCCGTCAGGAGCTTGTCGATCGAGTATGAGGCCCCGGCGCTGACCGTCGTCGACGGCGCCCAGCAAGGGCGCGTCCTCTACACCGACGGGCGCAAGGTGAACCGCGACTACGGCGAGGGCCGTCTCGTCGAGGTGAAGGCGCGCTGGAAGAAGGGTGTCCTCGAGGTCGAGCGCAAGGGCGAGCGCGGAACCCAGCGCGAGCGCTATCTCCTTTCCGAGGACGGGCAACGACTCACGGTCGAGGCCAAGATCGAAATGGGACAGATGGGCAAGATCGAGATCCAGCGCGTCTACGATCGCGTCGACGCGACGCACGAGCTCAACCCTCAGTAAGCTCGGTCAGGTCCACCGCGAGGATGTTCTCGTTCTCGCGGATGCGAGTCAGCGTCTCGGCTGCGGGAAGCGCCGCGAGCTGGACTCGCGCGCACGCAGCCTGCTCGCCTTCGTAAATCAGGTTCTCCATCTCTTCGACGTTGATCCCCACATCGCCGAGCGCATCGAAGACGTGGGCCAGCACGCCCGGCCGGTTCCGGTGCCGAACCGTCAGCAAGCACGTCGCCAACGTCTTCGCGGCGTGGTTGACGCAGTTCGGAACCTGGCCGGTCTTCAAGTAGGACTCGATGATGCGAACCGCCTCCCCGGCTATGGCTTGCTGAGCCTGATCGGTGGACGCGCCCACGTGGTGTGTGCCGAAGACGCCGGTCTCTTTCACGATGTCGTCCGCGAACTCCGTACCTCCGGCTGTCGGCTCGCTCGCGTACACGTCGAGGCCAGCCCGAACCCCCTTGTCGCGGATCGCCGCTTGGAGCGCCGCCTCGTCGACCACACTGCCGCGACTCGTGTTGATCAGGTACGCTCCGGATCGCAGCGCCGTGCAGAAGGCTGCGTCGACGAGGTGGCGCGTCTCGGCGGTGGCGGCGACGTTGATCGAAATGACATCGGCGTCTCGCGCGACGTCGACGGCACTCGCCCGGTAGCCGATACCAAGTTCGGACGCGCGGGCCTGTGTGAGGCTCCGCGACCACGCGATCACGTTCATGCCGAACGCACGGCCGCGGCTCGCAACCTCCCTGCCGATCGTGCCCAGCCCAACGACGCCGAGAGTGCGGCCGTGTACCCCTCGCGCCTTCGCGTATTCCTTCTTCTTCCAGATCCCATCGCGCAGGTCCGCCGTCTGGTCGGGGATTCTCCGATCGCAGGAGAGAATCAGACCCCAGACGAGCTCCGCCACCGCCACGGAGTTCTTGCCCGGGCAGTTGGCCACGAAGATGCCCTTCTCGGAGGCAGCGGCGACGTCGATCGTGTCGTAGCCGGCCCCGGCGCGCACGATCAGGCTGAGCCTGGAAGCGGCCTCGATGGAAGGCGCTTTGACCTTCGTCGACCGGACGACGAGCACATCGGGGCCTTGCTCGCCCAGCGCTCGGCTCAAGCTGTCGCCGTCCAGCGAGGCATCGTTCGTGAGATCGACGCCGAGCGCCTCGAGCGCATCGAGACCGTTCTTATCGAATTTGTCCGCGACGAGTACCTTCATGGCGCCTCCTCGCCCACTGATTCCGTCGCGTGGGCCGATACAATCTTCTCCCCAGCCGGCGCCTCAGGCGAATCGACCGACGGGCGGGCTGAAGGGGGCATGGGAGGGCGAGATGAGTCACGAGGGAAGGATCCGCGTCGCCGCGATCTTCGGAAGCGTGCGGCCCGGCAACTACACGCGCATGGCCTTGAGGCTCGTCCTCGACGAGCTGGGTCAAGATCCGGACGTGAAGGTCGACGCGATCTACCCCGAGGAGTTCGACCTCCCGATGCCGGGACTGACCGCGGCGGGCGATGGCCCCTCGAGGCTGCGGAAGATCGTCGAGGGCGCCACGGGCGTCGTGATCGCCACACCCGAGTACCACGGCAGCTTCAGCAGCGTCACGAAGCTGGTGATCGAGAACCTCGGTTTCCCATCCGTCCTCTCCGGCAAGCCCGTGATGCTGCTGGGCGTCGCTGCGGGCGCGATCGGCGCGATCAACTCGCTCGAGCAGTTGCGCAGCGTGTGCGCCCACGTGGGCGCGATCGCCCTCCCGCTGCCCGTCTCGGTTGCCGGCGTTCAGCGGGCCTTCGACGAGAAGGGGAAGTGTCTCGACCAAGCAGTCGAGAGGCGCGTACGCGGCGTGGCGACCCACCTGCTCGCCTACGTCCGACAGAGCGTGTGTCCCCGGATCCAGCTCGAGCGCATCGTGCGGGATGGCGCGCTTTAGCCGCGCGGCCTCGCGCTAAGATGAGCGTGGTCCTGAAAGAGACCTCGGAGGCGTATTGAGACGAATCACCCTGGCGCTGCTCGTACTCGCCGCAACCTCCGCCGGCCGCCCGTCGACGGCTGCTCCGGCCGTTTCATTCGGCTACTCGTGGCTCAAGTCTCTCGAGACCGACGGTGGGTCCGTCCCGCTGGGGGGCTATCTATCGCTCGCGAGCTCGCAGGGCTCGCTCGGCCCCCGCTGGGGCATCGTTCGGGGTGATGACCGGCGCGGGCGTCGACATCAATGCTGGCGGGAGAATGGACTTCCGCCTCGCAGCCGACTTCCAGATCTACTGGGACGAGGGCGAGACGCTCAAGTCGCTCCGCCTGAGCGCTGGATTCACGTTCTAGCCTGCTGTCGAGACCTGACCCGTCGGCCTGCCGGTCCACGCGACCGACTCCCCTGGAACTGACGATCGAGAGACGAGGAGCGGACGGATTCTTCGCTCGAAACAGGGACGAGCGGTCACTCAGAATGACGCTGCCTTGGCCGTTCTCCGGGCTTGAGCGAGAGGTGCCGCGTAGGGTAGGCCTCTTTGGTGAATGTGATACCAGGAGCAGCGGTAGAACCGCTGCTCCTGGTCAGCGTGGCCTGCCCCGGAGCGGTACCCGAGCGACCCTCATGCGCGTGCCGGAAGGCGGATCGTGACCAGCCCTCCGCCCTCGTTCGAGTTGCACGCTTCGATCGTGCCTCCGTGCTCGTCGACGATGCGGTGCGCGATCGCGAGGCCGAGACCGATTCCGCCCTGGCGCTGCGTGACGAAGGGGTCGAACAGCGAGGGAAGCAAGGTCGGGGAAAGGCCGGGCCCGGCATCGCGAACGCGACACTCCACGAAGGCTCCGTCGCCGGACGGCGCCAGTTCCACCTTTACCAACCTTGCGTCTGGCGAGTGCTCTATGGCGTTGGCGAGCACGTTCGTGAGCACCTGAATCACGCGGCCACGCTCGATGTTCACCGGCGGCGTCTCCGAGACGTCTACCTCGATCGCGATGCTCCTCCGGGAGGCAAGCTCGCGGCTCGACTCGACGGCCTCTTCGAGCGCTTCCGCGAGTGAGCCGGGCTCGAGCTTGGGCTCGTGAGGCTTGCCGTACTCGAGCAGGTCCTCGATGAGCCCCGAAACCCTCATGAGCTGCGTCCGCATCCTGTCGAAGTGGTCGGAATGCGAGCCGTCCTTCGGGGCGAAACGGGCTTCGTAGGCGTCTAGCGAGGCCGTCAGCCCGAACAGCGGGTTGCGAATCTCGTGAGCCATGCCCGCCACGATGCCGCCGAGCGCGGCCATCTTCTCGGCCCGCCTGAAGGCCGCCTCGGCCTGCTTGCGCTGCGTGATGTCCAAGGCGATTCCGAGCACGGCGGGGTCTTGGGAGCCGGCCCGCTCGAACGGGATCTTGATGATGTCGAAGTACCTTCGGCGTCCCTCGAGGTCGATCATGTCGTCTTCGCCGAGATACGTCACAGCACCGCCGGACTCGAGAACCTCGAGGTCGCTCTTCCGAAACCTCTTCGCGCTCTCCGGATCGACGAAGTCCTCGTCGCGCTTGCCGATCATCTCCTCGGGTGTCGTCTGGTAGGCCTCGGCGATCGCCCTGTTGGCAAGGACATAGCGACCCTCCTGGTTCTTGGCGAAGAAGAACTGGGGCACGATGTCGAGCACCTGCCGGAACCCCTGCTCGCTGCGGCGCAGCGCTTCCTCTGCGTCGGCGCGCCCGACCCGGCTGCGTGCCAGGCGCACCGAGATCTTGAGCCTGACGCTCAACGCGGCCTCGCCGGATCCCTTCAACAGGTACTCGTCCGCGCCCGCCTCCAGGGCTCGGCTCAAGAGCGACGGGTCCTCGCTGCCCGTCACAATGACGATGCGGGGATCGTCACCGCTGGCGCTCGCGCGAATCCGGCGCACGAGCTCGATGCCGTCGATTCCAGGGAGCTTCAGGTCGACCAGGATCATCTCGAAACGGCCCGTGTTGAGGCGGACCAGGGCCTCCTCGGCATCCGAGACCGCGACCGATTCATGCTCGTTGTCCCGGACCCAGGACTCGAGAAACGCGCGGACCACTCGACTGTCCTCGACGATCAGGATCTTCATCGGCTCACTCTCGAGGGCGGAGGCTAGCGCCCCTCCGGCTCCCAGGTGGGGATGCGTCCGGGCGTCCACGGCGCGCCCGCCGCCTCGGCGCGGTCTTCCAGGGCGGCCAGATCGCCGGCGAGCGCGCGGAGGTCCCCGAGTGCAGCGGCGAACTGCCCTGCTGCGATGGCGTACGCCTCGCGATGGGTCTGGGTCGGCGGACCGGTCGTGCCCCAGTGCCCCTGGACGATGCTGTCGACGCGGCGCGAGATCCCGGGAGGCGAGGGCTCCCTGTGCGTGCGCCGGGTCCGGTCTCCGGCAAGCGCATCTTCGAGGTCCGCGGTGCGTTCCCGCAGCTCGTGTAGCTCGCCGCTCCAGGCCGGATCGGCGGCGGGAGTGTCCGCGAGCGCACGCTCCAGGTGCTCGATGCGCGTGCCCATCTCCGCGAGGGCCTCGACGGATCCAAGCACCGCACGTTGCAGTCGGGCCGTCTTCTTCTGAAACGCGAGCAGCTCGGCCCGGTCCGGCTCGCCCAGGCTGTGCGTCCCGAGGACCACGGCATCGAACGACTTCTCCTCGCCGAGCGGCTCGAGTCGTCCGCCGATCGTCTTTGCGAGGCTGACGGTGTACCGCCCCGGCATCGCGAGCGGCCCCTCGGGGATCGAGCGGAACGGGTTTCCGGTGTCGGGTGCCGACAGGTCGGTGGGGTTGGTCGCGGGGTGCCGCAGATCCCAGGCGACGCGCTGGAAGCCCTTCTTCGCCGAGCCCTCGACGCGGCGGACGACATTGCCGTCGCTGTCCTTGATGGTCAGGACGATGCCGGGCTTGACTTCGCGATCCTCGGCCTGCAGCTCCTCCCAGCTCGGATTCGGAACGTCCTTCCCCTGCTCCGCCAGCTCTCGATCGGTGCGCTGGCGAATCTCCTTGTTCGTGAGCAGCGAGTCACTCAGGTAGTAGGTGAAAACGGCGCCGTAAGGCGGGTTGGGGGCGGTGTAGAAAGTGGCGCCCTGGAACGCCTTGCCGGGCAGCCCCCAGGGGCTGCTCGGGATGAACATCCAGGCCTGGCGCGGCTCGAACAGCACGGCTTCCTTCGAGAGCTCGACTTCAGAGGCTCCCCGCAAAGGCGAGTAGTCGTCGAGGACGTAGAAGCCGCGGCCGAACGTACCGAGGACGAGGTCGTTCTCACGGCGCTGGATGTCGATGTCGCGCACCGCGATCGTGGGCAGACCGCCCTCGAGCTGGATCCACTCTCCCCCTCCGTCGGGGGTGAAGAACACGCCGAACTCGGTGCCGACGAAGAGCAGATTCGGATCGACGTGGTCTTCCGCGAGGGCGTAGGCGGTGCCCCGCTCGGGCAGGTTGCCAACGATGCTCGTCCAGCTACGCCCGCGATCGGTGCTCTTCAGCACGTACGGCATGAAGTCGCCGCGCTTGTGGTTGTTGAACGCAGCGAAGACGGTGTCGTCGTGGTGCAGCGAGGCGTCGAGGTCGTTGACGTAGGTCGTCTGCGGGACGCCCGGCACGGACTCGATGCGCCGCCAGCTGTCCCCTCCGTCCTCCGAAACCTGGATCAGCCCGTCGTCGGTGCCCGCGTAGAGCAGGTCCTCGACGCGCGGCGACTCAGTCAGGGCGACGATGTTTCCGTAAGGGGTTGTGCCGATGTGCTTCGCCACCGCGTCGACCCCCCACACGCGACCCATGACCGGCAGCGTGTTGCGATCGGTGCCGGTCGTCAGGTCCTCGCTGACGACGCGCCAGGTGTCGCCACGGTCGTCGCTGCGGAACACGCGCTGCGCCGCGAAGTAGATGCGCGTCGGCGAGTGGGGGCTGATCAGCAGCGGCGAGTCCCAGTTGAAGCGGAGGGCCTCGTCGGCCGGGCCGGACTGGGGCTTGATGTCGACGACCTCGCCGGTCTTGCGATCGTGCCGCACGAGACCGCCGTATTGCCACTGCGAGTAGACGATGTTCGGGTTGGTGGGGTCCACCTGGGTCTCGAAGCCATCGCCGAAGACGGTCACGAACCAGTCGGCATTGGTGATCCCGTGCGTGGTCGTCGTGCGCGACGGGCCGCCGAGCGTGGCGTTGTCCTGGGTGCCACCGTAGACGTTGTAAAAGGGCTCCGCGTTGTCGACCGTGACACGGTAGAACTGCGTCACCGGTAGGTTGTCCTTGTAGGCCCAGTTCTCGCCGCGGTCGAAGCTCTCGTAGATGCCGCCGTCGCAGCCCACGAGCAGGTAATCGGTGTTCTCGGGATCGATCCACATCGCGTGGTTGTCGACGTGCTTGTTGGACTCCCCGAGTCGCACAAAGCTCTTGCCTCCGTCCTCGGTGACCATGAGGAAGGTATCCATCGAGTAGACCCGGTCGACCTTCTTCGGGTCCGCGAAGATCTCGTTGTAGTACATCGCGGCGCTCGACATGTGGCCGCTCATCCGTTCGAAGCTGCCGCCGGCGTTGGTCGAGCGGTAGAAGCCGCGCTTTTCGGCGGCCTCGACGATGGCGTAGACGACGTCCGGGTCGGCCGGCGAGACGGCGAGACCGATGCGCCCCAGGTCGGCTTTCGGCAGCCCGTTCGTGAGCTTGCGCCAGCTCATGCCGGCGTCCGTCGATTTATAGAGAGCGGACTCCGGGCCGCCGTCGATGAGCGTCCAGACGTGGCGACGCCGCTGGTACGCTGCCGCATAGAGGACGTCGGGGTTGCGCGGATCGAATGCCACGTCGGTCACGCCCGTGTTCTCTGAGATTTCGAGCACCGCCTCCCACGTCGCGCCGCCGTCGGTCGTCTTGTAGAGGCCGCGGTCCCCACCGGCGGACCAGAGCGGGCCCTGCGCCGCGATGTAGACGACGTCGGAGTCGCGGGGATCGATCAGGATCTTGGCGATGTGCTCGGAGTCCTTCAGTCCGACGTTGTTCCAGGTCTGACCGCCGTCGATGGACTTGTAGACACCATCGCCGTATCCGACGCTGCGCTGGCTGTTGTTCTCTCCGGTGCCCACCCAGACCACGAGTGAATCGTTGGGATCGACGCTGACGCACCCGGTCGAATACGAACCCTGCTCGTCGAAGATCGGCTTCCACGTCGTGCCCGCGTTCGTCGTCTTCCAGACCCCGCCAGACGCGACGGCGACGTAGTAGCTGCTGGGTTGCCCCGGGACGACGGCGAAGTCGGCGATCCTGCCGGACGTCTGGGCCGGCCCGATGCTGCGGAACTCCAAGCCGGCGTACGTCCCGGCCGAGAGCTTCGCGTCGCTCGTCTCTTCCGCGGCCGACGCGCCGGTCAGACCCAGCACTGCCGCTGAGACTACGAGTGCCCTGGCCTGGATCCCCACCTTGTCCCCTTTCAGTTTCGATCTCACTCCCAGCCTACCGGCTGGCCGATCGCGATCTCGCCGCTTTCGAGCACTTCGGCGAACGCTCCGGCGCGCCAGGCGGGCTTTAGTGCCTCGCGGAGCCCGTCCCAGGCGCGATCCATCTGCTGACACGGGCGGGTCTCGCCGCGCACCTTGAGCCGACAGGCGCCGACACGGATGATGCGATCGCGGCTCTGCTCGAGGTCGATACCCCGGATCAACAGGTTCGCGCGACGAGCTGCGGGATCGACGCCCGGATCGCCGAGCTCGCGCATCGTCTCCGCCCATTTGTCCACGTCGATCAGCGTCACCTGGCGGCGCCCGCCCTGGTCGGCGTTTCCGACGAGTCCACGCCCGGACTCGAGGCGGGCCGCGTCGACAGGATCCATGGGTTCGCCGCTCTTTCGCTTAATCCAGATCTTCAGCAGCTCACCGCCGGGCTCGCTCGCCATCGTGCACCTCCGACGGGGACCGAGTATAGCCTTGGGCCCCATTCCACCGATCAGGGGACAGTGTGATACGACTTTGCTCATTCCATGGCTCGACGCCGCGCACGGGAAGGACCAAATATCGTGGCTCATTCGGGATGACGCTTCGGTGACCGAGCAATGATGCTGGTCTGCGTTCTCTTCGCCGTGGGACCCGCGCTCGTCTGGGGCGCTTTCGTCTGGAAGCTCGTCGGGGCCCACGGCCGGCTCGGCAGTCTCAGAGACGTCGACGTCGAACGGCCGCCGGAGCGTGGATGGCCCCGTCTTTCGGTGATCGTCCCGGCGCGGAACGGGGCGATCGACGTCGAAGAGGCGATCCGCTCGCTACTCGACCAGGACTACCCGGACCTCGAAATCGTCGCCGTGGACGACCGCTCCGGAGACGAGACCGGTGCGATTCTCGATCGCCTGGCCGCGGAGAGCAGGGGCCTCGGCCACCTCGTGGCGTGGCCGCAGTTGATGGCGCCTGGCTTCTGGGAGCGTTGCGTTCAGGCGACGTTCGCGATGTTCCTCAACTTCAAGCTGCGGCCATGGGGGCTTCATGTGCCCGGCTCCCGCGGGTTCGTCGGGATGGGCGCCTTCAACCTCGGTGCTCTACCGGGACGGCAACGGCTTCGAGGGGCTCGCACTCCCGCTGACGACGCTGCTCCTGGGAGGCGTCGTGATCTCGAGCGCGCTTCTCGCCGGCGTGCAGCGCCGGATCTACTGGAGGGGCACCTTCTATCCGCTGGCGAAGCTGCGCGAGGGCGTGCGAGTCGGACTGGCCCGCCGCCAACGCGAGCGGGTGGGAGTAATCGCGTGCTACCGTTTCGGCTTGGTCAGCACGGGCAACCCGAATCGTAGGTAGGCCTCTGAAGCATGAGTGGGCGGAAGAGCGACGCGTCCTGGCAATGCCCCAACTGCCTCCGCACGGTCCCCGGCCGTGTCACCACGTGCTATTGCGGCGTCGAGCGCGGCCAGATCGATGACCAGGCGAGACCGCAGGCCGACGGGGCGCGGGGCAACGGCTGGCTCGTCTCCACGCTGGCGGCGGCTCTGGGAGGCGGCCTTCTCGTCACCTCACTAGAGCGCCCGGAGCCCTCACCTGCTGCGCCCGTTTCGACGCCGTCCGCTGCCAGCGCTTCGACCCAACCGCCGCAGCGCCCGATACCGGTCACGTTCCCCTCCTTCGTCGCCGCTGCCACTCCGGAGCCGGCGCCGGTCTCGCGGGCGCCGCGCGCCCCTGCTCCACGGATCGAACCCAGACCCGATCCGGTGCTGCTGAATGCGGAGGCGGAGCAGGCAGCGAAAGAGGTGGACTCGGTGTCGGCCATGAGAGAGGAAGGGGTGCGGCGCCTCGATTCAGCCCTCGCGGCTCTCGGTCCCAAAGTCCAGGGGCTCGAGAGCAAGATCAGAACATACGGTGAGGGCTGTACGACGACGAGGAGCGCGCTGGCCCGAGGGGGTTGCCCCACCCTCAAGGGAGACATCCTGAGGCTCCTGGCCGAGATTCAGCAGACGGTATCGGAAATCGAACAGGAGGCACGTCGGAGCTGGGTCGCTCCTGGCACGCTGCGAGACCTCCTGCGCAAGCACGGCCTCGACGCCGGGTCCCGGGCCCGGATCGTCGCGGCTAGCGACCGGGCGTTGACCGGGAGCCGGTAGTACCAGCGAGGCTCAGCCGGACGTGCTCCAGCGAAGGGCCTCCTGGTCCGCCCGCCTCGCGGAGCACTCCGATACGGTTGTCACCTCGATACAACTGCGCGGCGGGCAACATCCAGGTCGCGTCGGCCAGGTCGGGGGCGACGTCCCGGCTCTCGAGAGGCGTCCCGTTGACACTCAGGCGAACCCGGCTTCGCGTCCCCACGCGCAATCGGAGATCGACCTGGATCGCAGCGGGGTCGAAGACCGGCACGATCAATACCGCCGCTTCTCTCCGCATGCGCGGGGACCCGTGCCCATAGTGAGGGCGGATCCCCCACCCCTCCCGTAGAAACCAGCGCATGCGACGAGCGTCTCCGGGATCGTCAACTCCCCACTGGAAGCCGAGCCTCTCGAGATCCCACTCGACGACCCTTCCGGCCCCGAGCTGTCGCGCCGTCCGCAGACTCTCCCGGATGAACGTCGCTACGAACGGCCCGTCCCGGCGTTCGTGGAGCGGCTCGCGGCGATACGCGTCCAGCGTGAGCGGAAACATCAGGGCCATCGCCAACGCGGCCGCGCCGACGAGCTGCCAGGCGCGCGAATCCATCGCGGCGACCGCACCCGGCTCCACGGGCTTGCGGAAGAGATCCGCAGCGCACAACGCGAGGCCGAGCAGCCAGGGTGCGGCGTAGAGGACGAGTCTCGGGACGTTGGCTCCGACGTGGGGCGATGGGGTACTGCTCGGAAGATTCACCCACGCGAGGAGCGGCGCAGCAAACGCGAGCGCGATCAGATAGCCGTAGCGGGCGGCGAGCTGGCGCCCGCGCGGCGTCGCCAGGCCGGCTGCGGCAACGACGGTGATGCCGCCGAGCAGGAAGCCCGCGACGATCACTTCGGCGTCGGTGGCGAGCACGTCGAGCCATTCGACGAGCGCGGCGAGATCGACCTCGGCGCGCGGCACCTCGATGTGGGGCGTCCAGGTCCGCCGAAGCATCAGGCCGACGAGCCCGGCAGGCAGCGCGACGAGCGCGGCATCGAGCACGCGTTTTCGCCACGGACCGGTCCGCCGCAGTGCCACGAGCGGGACGAGCGAGGGCCAGATCTCTTTGGTCAGAGCCAGGCAGGCCGCGAGGGCGCTCAACCAGACGAGCGGCGCTCGGCGCTCGACGGAGACGGCGAACGCCAGCACGAGCACGAGCGCCACCGGATCGACGAGTGCCACGCTCGTGAGGCACTCCGCAACCGGGGGCAGCAGGCCCAGCGCGGCTGTCGCGACGAGGCTCGCGACCTCGCCGCGGCCGACGCTGCGAAGCCAGAGGAACAACAGGATTCCGGCCAGGCCGAAGGCCGCGAGGTTGAGGCGCCGAAAGCCCTGCATGACGCTGTTGACCGGGAGCTGCGACACGAGCCAGGGCACGGACACCCGATACCCCCACGGCGCCACGCTGAAGAAGGCGGGCTGCTCGGCCATCACCATGTAGACGTGTGCGTCGAACCCGGGAAGGTCGAAGCGCGTGCGCGAGCGGATTTCCTCGCCGTTCAGCTGGAGCTGAGCGGCGAGCGCCAGCGCCGACAGGACGCCGGCGAGCAACGGACCGCGCAGTCGCCTCACGCCCCGTGACTCTGGCGGGCCGGCGGGCGCCGGTGGATCAGACGTCTGAGAGGGCTCGGATGCGATCCGGGATGGGCGGGTGGCTCGCGTACAGCTTCGCGAAGAGGCCGGAGCCCTCGCCGCTGATCTTGAGCGTGGCGATCGCATCGCCCCGCTTGTCGACCGGCCCGAGGTTGGCCTGGAGCGACTGGAGGGCGTGGATCATCGTCTCGCGACCGGCGAGCTGCGCCGAGCCGGCGTCCGCCCGGTACTCCCTCTGACGCGAAAACGCGTGAATGATCGGGGACGCCATCAGGAACAGGATCGGCTCGACGATCCAGAGGACCATGAGGTAGCCGAAGAAGCCCAACCCCGGCCCGTCGTCATCGCCGCGTAGGAAGTTGTCGATCACCATCGCCACGATGCGGGCGGTGACCATCACGAACGTGTTCACGACGCCCTGGATCAGCGTCATCGTGACCATGTCGCCGTTCGCGATGTGTGAGATCTCGTGACCGAGGACGCCCTCGACGGCCCGGTCGTCCATTTTCTGCAGCAGGCCCGTGGAAACGGCGAGCAGCGACTTGCTCTTGCTCGGCCCGGTGGCGAACGCATTGACCTCGGGGCTGTCGTAGACACCGATCTCCGGCAGCACGGGGAGCCCCGCGCGGGTCGAGAGCCCCTGAACCCGCTCGACGAGCGCGGCAGCGGCGTGGCTCCCCGGCCGGGCCGGGTCGATCAGCTGCACGCCCATGGCGCGCTTCGCAGTCCATCGCGAGATCTGCAGCGAGATAAACGCACCACCCATTCCAAACATCGTGCACATGATCACGAGACCGCTCATGGTTCCGGGATTGACTCCGAAGAGCGCCATGAGGACCGAGATCATCATGATCACGGCGACGTTGACTACGAGGAAGAGGAAGACTCGCTTCATTGACGGACTCCTTAGTTCGAGTATCTTTCGATTATAGACGCTCGGAATTCCTGAGCCAGAGGGCGCTGGCTTCTACGGCGAGCGGTCGGCGTCACTTCAGGCCAGCAACCTGACCACGATCGGGATCACGAGCGATCGGAGCCAGCCGTTCCTCGTGTCTCCGTGTCTCCGTGTCTCTGTGGCTGCCGTGCATCGGCGTGGTTTGGGAGTAGGGATGCGAGGTCCGAAAACAGCCAGTATTGCGCCCGCTTCGTGCGTATAACTTCACTGTGAACCTGGACGACGCAAGCTGCTACCGGGCGCTGGCCAGTCGCGACCGCCGCTTCGAGGGGCGTTTCGTGATCGGAGTGAAGACGACCGGCGTCTACTGCCGTCCGGGCTGTCCGGCCCGGCTGCCGAAACGCCAGAACACCCATTTCTACGCTTGCGCCGCCGCAGCGGAGGAGGCGGGATTCAGGGCGTGTCGCCGCTGCCGACCGGAGACGGCGCCGGGTACGCCGGCCTGGGGCGGCACCTCCTCGACCGTCTCGCGGGCGCTTCGGCTGATCGGCGACGGCGGTCTCGACGGAGCCGGCGTCGACGATCTCGCGGAGCGGCTCGGCGTAGGCTCGCGCCATCTCCGGCGTTTGTTCGTGCGCCATCTGGGAGCCGGCCCGCTCGCGGTGGCGCGAACGCGACGCGCCCATTTCGCGCGGCGCCTGATCGACGAGACGCAGCTCTCGCTGTCGCAGATCGCGCTCGGCTCAGGCTTCCAGAGCATCCGCGCGTTCAACACGACGATGCGCGAGACGTTCGACGCCTCACCGCGCGAGCTGCGCCACAAGACGCATTCGGCCTCGCGCGGTGGCGCAATGGTTCTTCGCATTCCGTTCCGGCCCCCCATCGATTGGCCCGGATTGCTCGAGTTTCTCGGCAAGCGCGCGATCGAAGGTGTCGAGCGTGTGGATCGAGACCGGTACGCGCGTTCCTTCCGCGCGGACGGTTTCGTCGGCGTGCTGAGCGTGGGACGCACGGGCACTCGAGCTGAGTGTCCCCGACGAGACCGGTCCCGATCTCATCGGCGTCGTCGAGAACGTCGCCCGCCTGTTCGACCTCCATGCGGACCCCCTGCCGATCTGGAGTCACTTGCGACGCGATCCGACGCTGCGCGCTTCGCTCGGCTCCGCCCGAGGCGTCAGAGTGCCGGGAGCTTTCGACCGCTTCGAGATGGTCGTGCGCGCCGTGCTCGGTCAGCAGATCTCGGTGGCGGGCGCGCGCACGATTGCCGGCCGCGTTGCAGCCCGCTACGGCGTGGAGCTCGAAGCGCCCTCAGGAAACGGAATCACACACGTCTTTCCGGCTGCCGGCCGACTCGTCGACGCCGACCTCGAAAGCGTGGGCCTGACGCGGGCGCGGGCCGATTGTCTTCGAGGTGTCGCTCGGCGAATCGCCGATGGAACGCTCGTGCTCGACGGAAGGAGCGGCCTCGACACCTGGGTCGAGGAGTTCACGGAGCTTGCGGGAATCGGGCCCTGGACGGCGCACTACGTTGCGATGCGCGCCCTTGGCGAGCCGGACGCATTCCCGGCCAGCGATCTGGGCGTGCGCCGCGCGCTCGCCGACGGCACCGAGTTGCCGAGCGTCCGAGAAGTGACACGGCGGGCAGAAGCGTGGCGCCCCTGGCGGGCGTACGCTCTAATGGCGCTCTGGCGTCGACCCATCCACGAGAAGAAGGAGTAGCAGATGCAAACGACTCGATTTCGGGCGCCGTTCGGCGGCCTGGCGCTCTTTACCAGCGGCAAGCTCCTGTGTGGCGTCGCATTCGACGACCGCTCCGACCGCGTCCTCGAGCATCTGAAGCGCCATCATCCAGACGCCGCGATCGAGCCCGGCGGAGTACCGGAGCCCTTCGTCAAGGCGCTGCAGGCGTACTTCGCCGGCAATCTCTCCGCAATCGATCGACTCGCGGTCGATCCGCGCGGCACTCCCTTCCAGATGAAGGTGTGGCGTGAGCTGCAGCGAATCCCGGCAGGCGAGACGCGCTCGTACGCCCAGTTGGCGCGAGCCGTTCGATCGCCCGACGCTGTGCGCGCCGTCGGAACCGCGAACGGTTCCAACCCCATTTCCATCGTCATCCCGTGCCATCGCGTCATCAACACGGGCGGCGGGCTGGGCGGCTACGGAGGCGGGCTCGACCGCAAGCGTTGGTTGCTCACGCACGAGTCGGCGCGACATCGCGGCAAGCCGGTCTCCTGGCAAGCGGAGCTGCCGCTCGACCGCGCGAACGGCTAGACGGTGCCTTCGATGTATGCGCGGCGCCGCCTCTCGGGAAATCGCTCGATGGCGTAGCGCAACATCGTGCGAGGCATCTGCTCGTAGTGGCGCTTCAGGAAGCGCTCGGCTACGTTCCGATCGCGGTTGCCGACCTCGCGTAGCATCCAGCCGACGGCCTTGTGGATCAGGTCCTCGGGGTCCTTCAGCAGCAGCCTGGCAATCTGCAGCGTCGTAGCGAACCCGCCGGCGCGAATGTAGTGAAACGTGGCGATGATCGCGACGCGCCGCTCCCACAGCACTTCGGACATCGCCCAGGTGGTCAGCGGCGCGCGGCTCCGATCGGCGAGCCACCCACCCACGATGTGGTGGGCGCTCGAATCGACGAGGTCCCAGTTGTTGACGCGGGCGAGCTTTCGAACGTACAGCTCGTAGATGAGACGCTTTTCAGACTGGCTTCCCCGTTCGAAGCGCCGTACTAGGACGAGCAGCGCCAACGCCCGATCCTCGTGGAACTTCGAGTCGAGGAGCTTGCTCGCCTCGGCCAGCGGCAGCTCTACGAACTCGCGCGACGTGCGATGCATGTCCTTCGCCCGCAGGCCCCGGAACACATCTCCGTGGCCGTACTCTCCGGGGCCGGTCTTGAAGTAGCTCTGCGCCTGCCGCCCACCCGCTGATCGGCGAGATCCCCAAGCCGGCGCCTGGCTCCAGCCGCCGTGGGTCGTGCCGGGCCAAGTCGACCCCCCACGCGGTCAGTCGCCCAGGCAGACGCCCAGATCGCGAGCGGTCATCACGGTATCGCTGTCGAGCTTCACGAGCTTCATCCGACTCGTCGCCTCGGCGAGCGGGACGTGACGCACCGTCGGCGGATCGAGCGCGACCATCACGCCGTGCTGGCCCGCGGCGAGGCAGCGGATCGCGGCCGCGCCGAAGCGCAGCGATACGAGGCGGTCGAACGCGGTCGGCGAACCGCCGCGCAGCAGGTGGCCGAGCACCACATGACGCGTGTCCTGCCCCGTGAGGCTCTGCAGGTCGCGGGTGACCTTCTCTCCCACGCCGCCCAGACGCTCGGCCTGGCCGATCTCGCTCCCCCGGAGAATGCTGCGCCGCCCCTGCTTCGGAGCGGCTCCCTCGGCGACGACGACGATGCAGTGATTGCGTCCTTCGCCGATACGCCGCTTGCGCAGCCAGCGAGCGACGTTGTCGATGTCGTACGGGACCTCGGGGATGAGGATGGCGTCGGCGGCGCCGGCGATACCCGAGTTGAGGGCAATCCAGCCCGCGTAGCGCCCCATGACCTCGACCACCATGATGCGCCGGTGCGCTTCGGCCGTGGAGTGCAGGCGATCGATGCACCCTGTGGCGAAATTCACCGCCGAGTCGAAGCCGAAAGTCATCACGGTCTTGTCCAAGTCGTTGTCGATCGTCTTCGGCACGCCGACGACTCGCACGCCCCGGCGCGCGAGCTCGTTGGCGATCGTCAGAGAGCCATCGCCGCCGATCGAGATCAGCGCGTCGATGCCCAGGGCCTTGAAGCGCCCGATCAGCTCGTCGCCGCGGTCTACCGAGCCAACCGTCCCGTCGGCGCGCGGAATCGGGTAGTCGAGCGGATTGCCCTTGTTCGTCGAGCCGAGGATCGTCCCGCCGAGGTGGGTGATGCCCCGCACGCTCTCGGGTATCAGGCGGATCGTTCCCCCCTCCGGGTAGCTCCTCGGTTCGAGAAGTCCCAGATAGCCGTCGCGAATCCCGACGACCTCCCAGCCCTGGTTATAGGCCCCGAGCACCGCGGCCCTGATCACGGCGTTCAGGCCCGGCGCGTCACCTCCGCCGGTGCAGATGGCGATGCGTCGGATCGGCCCGGACGCGGCCGACCGCCGCACCGCCCGCTTGGGTGAGGAGGCGGCTTTGGACGGCGCTTTCTTCCTGGCCTTCGCTTTCTTCTTGCTGGTGCGGATGCCTCGTTTGATGACCATCGCGACTCCTTGGGCTGCCGCCCGGGACCGGCTCAGCGCTTCGGCATCACTATCCAGAGCACCACGTACACGAGGAGCCCCGGGAAAGCGGCCGAGAGTACAGAAACCAGCACGAAAAGAATCCGCACGAGAGTGGGATCCCACCCGAGCCATTCGGCGAGGCCGCCGCACACGCCGGCCAGCACTCTGTTACGGGAACGCTTCAATCCGGGATTGGCCATGCACCCTCGAGTACGAGCGCGGAAAGTATACGAGAACAGCCCGGACCGAATCGGCAAGAGGTTACGCTTGCCGCGTCGGCGCGCGGCCGACCTCTCACGGAGGTATCAGCATGGGCGAAACCGCACTCTCGAACGAGACGCTCGCCGTCCACGGCGGCGAACGCCGACCCGGTCCGGACGGGTCGCTGGTGTTTCCGATCTATCAGTCGACGGTCTACGAGGTGCCAGCGGGGACGCCGTACGACGAGATCAAATACCTGCGGCTCAACAGCACGCCGTCTCAGGAGTACCTCCACGACAAGCTCGCGGCCCTCGAGGGGGCCGAGAGCGCGGTCGCGACAGCGTCGGGAATGGCGGCGGTTACGACGGTTCTGCTGACCGAGTTGAAGAGCGGTGATCACGTGCTCGCGGGCGACTGCCTCTACGGGGGCACCCACGCGTTCATTCGCGAGTACGCGGAGAAGCTGGGCTGGACCTACTCGTTCGTCGACGCGCAGCGACCGGAGTCGTGGGAGGGCGCCCTGCGGGACTCGACGCGTGGGATCGTCGTGGAGACCATCACCAATCCGCTGATGCGGGTTCCCCCACTGCGGGACGTCGTGCAGTTCGCCTGGGAGCACGGCTTCTTCACCGTCATCGACAACACGTTCGCGAGCCCCATCAACTTCCGGCCGCTCGCCGCCGGCTTCGACTACTCGTTCCACAGCGCCACGAAGTACCTCAACGGGCATTCCGACCTGGTCGCGGGTTGCGTGCTCGCCAGCCGTGACAACGTGGATCGCGTGCGCCATACGCTGAACCACCTCGGCGGCTCGCTCGACCCCCACGCCGGTTTCCTGCTGGCGCGCGGACTCAAGACCCTCGCACTGCGGGTGGCCGCCCAGAACCGCAACGGGTTCGCGCTGGCGCGGGACCTCGACGATCACCCCGCGGTCACCGAGGTGCACTACCCCGGCCTACCGTCCCACCCGGATCACGATCACGCCAAGGAGCTGCTCTCGGGGTTCGGCGGCATGCTGAGCTTCCGGCTCGCGGGCGGGATGAAGGCTGCCGAGCGTTTTCTCTCACGCCTGCGCATTCCTTATGTAGCACCGAGCCTCGGCGGCGTCGAGTCGCTGGTCACGCGACCCGCGGCCACGTCACATGCGAGCGTTCCCCCCGAGGATCGCGCGAGCATGGGCATCCACGAGGATCTGATCCGGTTGAGCTGCGGCATCGAGGGCGAAAGAGATCTGATCGCCGACGTCCGCCAGGCACTCGAGTAGCACTAGGAGTCTGCGCGGCAGGAACGAAATTGGGTGAATGAGCGTTTTTGAAGTTATGGGAACGAGTTTCCGTCCGTACAGTCCTGACCGATCGAGTTTGTTTCCGTCGAATCCACGAGACTGGCTTCCGGAGGGTCATCTTTCGTTTTTCATCTCGGATACGGTGGAGGCGATGGATGTGCGTGCTTTCTACGAGCGCTACGAGGGCGATGGACGTCGGAACCGACGATTCGATCCTCGAATGATGCTGAAGGTTCTGATCTACGGCTATGCGACAGGGACGTTTTCGTCTCGTGGGATCGCGAAGAAGCTGGAAGAGGATGTCGCATACCGTTATTTGAGCGGAGGCAATTTCCCGGCACACCGGACGATCAGTGATTTCCGTTGTGACCATTTGTCCCAGTTTCGATCTGTATTCGTCCAAGTCGTGCGTCTGGCTCAAGAAGTGGGTTTGGTCAAGCTTGGGACGTTGATTCTGGATGGAACGAAGGTCAAGGCGAATGCCAGCAAGCACAAGGCGATGAGCTACGAGCGTATGAAGAAAACGGAGAAACAGCTCCGTCGAGAGATTCGGGCTATCACCGCTCTTGCGAAACAAGAAGATGCTGCGGAAGACGTCGAGTTTGGTCCTGATTTTCGTGGCGACGAACTGCCAGAAGAGCTGGCGCGCCGAGATTCACGGCTCAAGAAAATCCAAGCAGCGAAGGCACGTCTGGAGGCCCGTCAGAAGGAAGAAGATCAGCAGGCCGGACGTCGGCCAGGGGATGACAAGGAATCGAAGCGAGGGCCAAAGTTCAAAAGGAGATTTGGCGTACCTCCGGACAAGAAGCAGGACAACTTCACCGATCCCGAAAGCCGCATCATGAAGGATTCGAGTGGCTACCAGCAGTGCTTCAATGCCCAAGCCGCCGTCGACGAGAAATCGCAGCTGATCGTTGCGACCGGGTTGACCAACAACGCTGCGGATGTCGGTCAGCTCGAGCCGATGCTGAAAACGGCTCAAGCCAACACCGGTGAGAAGCCCAAGCGTGCCCTGGCCGATGCCGGCTACCGTTCCGAAAAGAACCTACTGCACTTGGAACGTACCTGGGGAGAGAAAAGAAAGACTCTCCACCAACGTCGAATTCGAAGCTCGAAGCGACGCTCCGCATGAAGGCGAAGCTCAAGACGAAACGTGGTCGCAAGTGGTACAAGCGGCGCAAACTCGGCGAACCGCCATTCGGATGGATCAAGGCTGTGCTTGGTTTCCAATCCTTCAGCCTTCGAGGGCTTGAGAAAACCAGCGCCGAGTGGAATCTCGTTTGCTTGGCGCTCAACCTCAGGAGACTCAATCAGAAGATGGTCTGGGTATGACCACCACCCGGCCTTGGATCCGCCCGTCCTCCCTCGCGAGCACTCGTCCGCGAGCCCACTACTGCCGTTTAACCCAGGCAAGATGATCTCTCGGGTCACAAGGCACGATGACACACCCGGGCTGAACTACTGCCGCGCAGACTCCTAGTGGCCAGTAACAGGGAGATCGATGCCAGCGAGAGCGTCGAGGCGCCCGGATGGCAAGGCGCCGAAGAAGGAGAATACCGGGAGTATTTGACCGATGAGCGACGCAGCCAGGCGGGATGCACCGGCGGTCGCAGCGGTATCGAATCCTCTGTTACAGGCCACTAGCGTCAGCGCGGCACGGCGATGCACTCGACTTCGACCCGGGCGCCCAGGGCCAGGCCACTCGCCGCGAGCGCGCTGCGCGCGGGCTTCTGATTCGGGAAGAAGCTGACGTAGACCTCGTTGAATTTCGGCCATTCGGCGATGTCGGCCAGAAACACGGTGCACTTCACGACGTGAGCGAGGTCCGATCCCACGCGCGCGAGCGCGGCGCTCATGTTCTCGAGGGTCTGGCGGCTCTCCGTCTCGATGCCTCCTTCGACGAGCTCCATGGCGTCCGGCTGCAGACCGAGCTGACCCGACAGGAAGATCAGGTCGCCGACCTAAACGGCCTCGGAGAACGGCAGCTTGCGAAGCGGTCCTTCCGGCGGCTCGAAATGGCGGATGTTCGTAGTCATGCTCATGCCTCCTTGGATGGCGATCGATTCGACACATTGTGCCCCGGGAGCCGAGCAGAGCTATCGGTGCCCGAGCGCGCCTCGCAGCCGATCCCGTCGGGATCGGAGCTTCGAGTCCTCAGCCGGGGGCAGTCGATCCAGCGCAGCCAAAGCTCGGTCGCGGTCCACGGGAAGGTTGTGCTCGGCGGCGACCCGCAGCAACTCCAGACAGTCGGCCATGTCGATCTCGGAGAGGCGTCCCATCTTGAGGATCAGAAAGACAGTGGCAGATGGTCTGAAGATCCGCCCCGACCGACCCTCGACGAGGATCTCGGTCTCGTCCCGCCACCGGGGGATCCGCTCCACGAAGAAGTCGGCGGCTGAGTTCATCGACTCGACAGGGAGTCCGAGATCAGCCGCCAGCTCAAAGAGTGCCATGCGGCTCTGGCGCGGATCGCCCATTGGAACGAGGTCGATGTCCTCTGTGGTTCGCCGTGGCTCGAACCACAGCGCCGCGAGCGCCCCGCCGATGAGGAGCCAGTCGCCCTCGATCCTGTCCGTGATCGCTTGGGTGCTCGGTCAGGCGTAGCCTGTCGAGTGACACACTCACGGGGCCTAGAATAAGCGCATGGCCCACCCTCTGGAGAACTTGGAGCGAGCGGGCATGCCCGATGGTGCGGCGCGTCCGGCCCCCTCCCGGCCTCTCGTGGGCATCCGTGAGGCCGTCTGCGAGCTGGACGCGACGGCCAGCGACATCCCTAGCAGGAACGTGGAGCCACTCCTCTCCTGGCTCCGGGCCTTCGAGAGCCACTGGCCTGAGAGATTCGACGCGGAGCTGGGGGACGCGGGCAGGAATCTGATCGCCCAGCTCGAGTCCCGCTCGCCCGACCCGAACCGCTACCTCAAGCTCCGTCGGATCGCGCTAGAGAACCTGGCATCCGTTCTCTAGCGCCGGCGGCCAACGACTACGCTTTGTCGTACGCGGCCCTTATTTGGGCGACGAGCTTCTCTCGACCTCAGCCTTGCTCGACACGCGCACGCGGTGGCTGCACATCGCGTTGAAGCTGCCGGCCGCCTCCAAACGTTTCGTGGGCTCGAAGCCCTTGGGCAGCGTCACTTCTTCAGTCGTGGTGGGCGCGGGCGACCCCGCCCACGAACGGCCTCGTCCCGTATTCTCTTCTTGCTCGCCGCCCAGGAACAGATCGGACAGCGCGCGAGGTCGTGCCCGAGCGCCGGACAGTGGGCACGCCCGAAGTAGATGATCTGAAGGTGGAGCTTGTTCCAATGACGCTCCGGGAAGGCGCGCTTCAGATCGCGCTCCGTCTTCTCGACGTTCTTGCCGTCCGATAGTCCCCAGCGCGCCGCCAACCTGTGAATGTGCGTGTCGACAGGGAAGGCCGCGCGGCCGAATGCTTGCGACATCACGACACTCGCCGTCTTGTGGCCGACCCCGGGAAGCGCCTCGAGCGCGTCGAAGCCCGCGGGCACCCTCCCGCCGTGGCGTTCCACGAGCTGCTCGGAGAGGGCCCGAATGTTCTTCGCCTTGCTCGGCGCCAGGCCCACGGGGCGGATGATCGCCAGAATATCCGCCACGCGCAGCTCTGCCATCTGCTCCGGCGTTCGTGCAAGACGAAACAGCTCGGGCGTCACCTCGTTCACCCTGACGTCGGTCGTCTGGGCGGAGAGCACGACGGCGACGAGCAGCGTGTAGGGATCCCGATGCTCGAGCGGGACGTCTGGCAACCCGTGCAAACGATCGAGGGTTCGCTGGATGCGGCGTGCCTTCTCGGCGCGCGTCAACGACCGCGCTCGCGCTCCAGCACCACGAAAGTGTGGCGGAAGGCGTTGCTGTCGTCGGGATTGTGCTCGTCGCGCTCGATCTCGCGCCACTGCTTCGGGTCGTATTCGGGGAAGTAGACGTCGCCGGTGAAACGATCCTCGACGGTCGTCAGATAGATCCGATCGCAGCGGTCCATCAGCTCGCGATACACGGACGCGCCTCCCGCCACCATCACCTCTTCGACGTCGCCGGCCACGCGCAGAGCTTCCTCGACAGTGTGCACGACCTCGCACCCCTCGGCGACGTAGCCGTCGTCGCGCGTCAGCACGATGTTCCGGCGACCGGGCAGCGGCCTCCCGATCGACTCGTGGGTCTTGCGGCCCATGATCACAGGCTTCCCCATCGTTACGCGCTTGAAGTGCCGCATGTCGTTCGGCAGCCGCCAGGGCAGGGCTCCGTCCTGACCGATCACCCCATCGAGATCCATGCCGACGATGAACGAGATCCGCATCTTCCTCTAGACCGCGATCGGCGCCGAAATCTTGGGATGGCTGCGATAGTCGACGATCTCCACGTCGTCGTAGCCGAAATCGTCGATCCGCTCTACGGCCGGATTGAGGCGCAGCGTGGGAAGTGGAAGGGGCTCCCGCTCGAGCTGCAGCTTCGCCTGATCGAGATGGTTGAGATAGAGGTGCGCGTCGCCCAGCGTCAGCACCAGCTCGCCGGCGCCGTAGCCGGTCACCTGCGCCACCATCGCTGTCAACAAAGCGTAGGACGCGATGTTGAACGGCACTCCCAGAAACACGTCGCCGCTTCGCTGATAGAGGTGGCACGATAGCCGGCCCTCGGCGACGTAAAACTGGAAGAGCGCGTGGCACGGCTGCAGCGCCATGCTCTCCAGCTCCCCGACGTTCCACGCGCTGACGATGAGACGTCGCGACGACGGGGTGCGGCGGATCTGCTCGATGACGTTGCCGAGCTGGTCGATCTGCTCACCACCGGCGCAGCGCCAGCGACGCCACTGCGCCCCGTAGATGGGGCCGAGCTCACCGTCCTGATCTGCCCACTCGTTCCAGATACGGACGCCATTCTCCTGGAGATACTGCACGTTCGTATCACCCCGGATGAACCAGAGCAGCTCGTGGACGATCGAGCGGAGATGAAGCTTCTTGGTGGTCACCGCCGGGAACCCCGCCGCCAGGTCGAACCGCATCTGAGGCCCGAACAAAGAGAGCGTCCCAGTGCCGGTGCGGTCGTCCCTGCGGACGTCCGTGTCGAGGACCCGCTGGAGCAGATCGAGATACGGCCTCACATTGACGATCCTATCAACGGCGGCCACGGCAGCACAGAGAGACGGAGGTAACGACTGCTCCGATCTTTCGGGATCCCGATCGAGGCCGGATCACATGAACGGCAGCTGCCTTGGTAGCCAAACCGATTCCTCGAGAGTCTCAGAGGCAACGGAGGCACGCGGGATGGCTTATGGTTTCCTGCGATGATCCGGCTGGAGGGGGTGGGTAAGGACTACGTCGAAGGCGGGCGTCTCCACACCGTCCTCGACGGGGTCGACGCGGTGATCGAAGCCGGCGAGAGCGTCGCCATCCGGGGCCCCAGCGGATCCGGCAAGACCACGCTGCTCAATCTGATCGCCGGGATCGACCGGCCGTCGCGGGGCGAGATTACGATCGCAGGCTCCGCCTTCTCGCGCCTCGACGAGAAGCAGCGCACACTGCTGCGACGCCAGCGGATCGGGTTCGTTTTCCAGTTCTTCAACCTCATCCCCACGCTCACGGTCATCGAGAACGTCCGGCTTCCCGCGGAGCTGGATGGCGCGGGCGGTGAAGACCTGGCGGCCCGGGCTCGCGAGCTGCTCGCCCGGGTGGGGCTCCAGGGTCGCGCCGACTCGTTCCCCGATCGCCTCTCGGGCGGGGAGCAGCAACGAGTGGGGATCGCCCGGGCGCTGGTGCGCGATCCCGAGATCCTGCTCGCCGACGAGCCCACCGGGAATCTGGACGACGCGAGCGGATCGCACGTGCTCGAGCTGCTCGAGGAGCTGGTGGGCGGGTCGCGCCGGACCCTCGTGATCGTCACCCACAGCGAGCGGGTGGCCGCGCGGACAGACCGCACCCTGGCGCTCGAGCACGGGCGGCTGTTCGGAAACGTTCAATGTTCCGAATTGCCTCGCCAGGAGGCGGGCCGAGGTATACACTAAAGGCGGGGGTACCCATGGTCGCGGAACACCGCAACGACGAGAAGGATCTGGCCGAGGCGATTCACCTGGGTATGAGACGCCGGCCGGAACAGGCCTTCGGCGCCTACTTCGAGGGACGCAACCGGTCCTGCGCGCTCGGCGCCGCCTACGACGGGCTCTACCGCCTCCCCCACGAGCACGGCCCGCTGCGGCCGCTTCACCTCGAGCGCATCTTCGACTGCCTCGAAAACACCGTCCGGCGCTGTCCCGAGGCCGGCTGCCGCAAGAGCCTGATCCTCGCGTCCATCCTCGTCCATCTCAACGACGACCACGAGTGGTCGCGCGAGCGGATCGCCGATTGGCTGGAGACGGTGCCGGCCTTCCAGCGCGAGAGCTGACGGCGGCGGCGCCCCTGCCGCGCAACGCACGCAACTTCCGCCTCCACCCTAGGTGATGCTGAGCGGCGCCCTCTTGCGCGCGGGCTTCCGCGACCTCGTCAGGCGGCCTCTCCAGACGTTTCTGATGATCTGCGGTGTCGCCCTCGGCGTGGCCGTCGTGATCGCGATCGACCTCGCCAACGAGGGAGCCCGCCGCGCCTTCAGCGAGTCGAGCGCCGCCCTCGCGGGCCGGGCCACGCATCAGATCACCGGGGGCCCGTCGGGCGTTCCCCAGTCGCTCTATCGACAGCTTCGCGTGGACTGGGGTGTGCGAGCCAGCGCACCCGTCGTCGAAGGCGCGGCGGTGGCCCTCACGGCAACGCGCGAGCGAGTCACGGTACTGGGCATCGATCCGTTTGCCGACACGCCCGTTCACGCGCATCTATCCGACGAGCTGTCACTGGGCGGAGGCGTGGGTCAGCTGCTCGCCGACGTGTCGGCCGTCGTCGTCAGTCGAAGCTTCGCTCGTCGCCACGGCCTCGATCTGGGTGACTCACTGAGGGTCCGCGTCCAGGACCGGGATGAGACGATGCGCGTCGCGGGACTCGTCGAGGCGGGAGCCGAGGGAGCCGTTCTCGAAGGCATCCTGCTGATGGACGTCGGCGCGGCTCAGAATCTGTTCGAGATGGGCGACCGGCTCACGCGTATCGACCTCGTCGCGGAGCCCCGCGAGGCCGAACGCCTCGCCGCGAAGCTCCCCACGGGCGTTCGCATCCTCGCGGCACACACGCGCGCCGACACGCTCGAGCAGCTCACGGCGGCCTTCCGCCTCAACCTGCAGGCTCTCAGCCTGCTGGCTCTGATCGTCGGCATGTTCCTCATCTACAACACGATCACTTTTGCGGTGGTGCAGCGGCGAGCCGTATTCGGCACGCTTCGGACGCTCGGAGCCACTCCCGGACAGCTGCTCGTCCTCGTTCTGGCGGAAGCTCTGCTGGTGTCGACTCTTGGCACGGCCCTGGGCATCCCGGTGGGCTCCGCATTGGGTCACGGAGCGCTGCGACTGGTCAGCCGCACGATCAACGACCTCTACTTCGTGCTGGCGGCGACCCGGCACTCGCTGACCCTCTTCACGGTGGCAAAAGGAGCCGCGCTCGGCATCGGCGCGGGTGTCGTCTCCGCACTTCCCGCCGCGCTCGAGGCAGCGCGCGTGGCGCCTGTCACTGCTCTGCGGGCGAGCACTCATCAGGAGCAGTCGCGACGCCGGGTTCCCTCAGTCACGGCAGCGGGTCTCGCCGTCGGGACGCTGGGTGGCGCGGTCATGGCAATCTCGGACGCCTCGCTCGGGGGGAGCTTTCTGGCGCTGCTGCTCATCTACCTCGGCGTCGCGCTCTGCACTCCGATCGCCGCGCTGTTTCTCATGAAGTCTTTGACGGGGGTGTGCGCCAGGGCCTTCGGCCCGATGGGCCGCATCGCGCCACGAACGGTATCGCGCGCGATCGGCCGGACCGGCGTAGCGATCGCCGCGCTCACCGTGGCCGTCTCGGTCACCGTCGGCGTCAGCCTCATGATCGACAGCTTTCGTGACACGGTCGCGAACTGGCTCGACGTCACGCTCGTGGCGGACCTGTACGTGTCGGCCGCGTCACCGCCCGGTGCGCTGGGCCGCGTGATCGCCGACGACGTGGCGCCCCTGCTTTCGACGCTTCCGGGCGTCGCGGGCGTCGAGACCTACCGCTCGACTCGGGTGGCGAGCCCCTCTGGAAGCGTCAACCTCGGCGTCACGGACGCGATTGGGGGACGCCGCAGCGCTTCTGTCTATCGGTTCGCGGCGGGCTCACCGGCCGAGGTGTGGCGCCGCGTCCGAGAGGGGGCGGTCGTCGTCAGCGAGCCGTTCGCCTACCGGCGTGGGCTGCTCGGGAGAGAGGCGAGCGTGACCCTGCAAACCGATCGCGGCGAGCGCAGCTTCCCCGTGGCGGGCGTGTACTACGACTACGCGACCGAGCACGGAATCGTCCTGATGCACCGCGACGTCTACGAGCGCCACTTCGACGACCGGCGCATCTCATCCGTCGCGGCCTACGTCGACGACGCTGCCGACCTGGACGAGGTGACCGAGCGTGCCCGCGACGCGCTCGCCGGGCGGGCGTTGATCGTGGCTCCGACTCGGACACTGCGGAGGCGGGCGCTGCAGGTATTCGACCGGACCTTCGCGGTGACCCGGGCGTTGCGGCTGCTCGCCGTCGTCGTCGCGGCCGTCGGGGTGTGGAGCGCGCTCATGGCGCTACAGGTCGAGCGAACCCGGGAGCTCGGAACGCTTCGGGCACTGGGGGCGACGCCGGCGATGCTGCGACGCCTCACGCTCATCGAAACGGGCTCGATGGGCCTGGCTGCGGGTGTCCTCTCCATCCCCGCCGGCCTGCTGCTGGCGGTGCTGCTGATCAATGTGATCAACGTTCGCTCGTTTGGCTGGACCATGCGCCTGAGCGTCGACCCCGCGATCCTCGTTCAGGCAGTGGCGTTGAGCCTTGCCGCCGCGCTGCTCGCGTCCCTCTACCCGCTGCGCCGCCTGGGTCGATTGTCAGTCGCCGACGCGATCCGCCAGGAGTAGGGTTGGCGCGACGACCGCCGAACCCGCTGCTAAGAAGAAACGACGGACCTCGACGGCAGCCACGGAGGCACAGAGACACGGAGAACGGTCAAGGCAGCGTCATTCTGAGAGACCGCTCGTCTCCGCTTGGAGCGAAGATTTCGCCCGCTCCTCGTCTCTCGAGACCAGAGGAGCGATCTCACCTCGCTGGCTCCTTCGACTCGACATCTTTCGCCAGCGTTCGCTCAGGATGACGATCCCAATGCTGGCGCTTCTTGTCTCATGTGACCGCGACGGGTCGCGGTCGACACTCAGGATCACGTCCGAGGTCGCGCTGCTGGCCATGGCCGTTGCTGGTTTGGCCGGCTGCGGACCTCAGCCTGTCGACGACCGCCCACGCACGCGGATCAGCTTCGCGGCGCACGACATCAGGCCTTTCGAGCGCGCGACCGCGGTTCGCGAGTTCGCCCTTCCTCTGGATCACGGCCCGCATCACGGTTACCAGACCGAGTGGTGGTACTACACCGGCAACCTCGAGACGCGCGCCGGACGCCGCTTCGGTTACCAGCTCACGTTCTTCCGCCGCGGCCTCACGCCGGGCGAACCGCTGGGAAGCGGTCTCCAGACCAACCAGGTGTACATGGCCCACTTCGCGATCTCCGATCTCGAATCCCGCGCGCACCGATCGGCGCAGCGCCTGAGTCGTGGAGCCGGCGGGTTGGCAGGTGCGACAGGCTCGCCTTTCCGAGTGTGGCTCGACAGCTGGGAGGCGAGCAGCCACGACGAGACGGGCAGCGCGATCGGCCTTCGGGGCGAGCACGAAGGCACAATGATCGACCTCTCGCTGCGGGCCACCAAACCGCTCGTCGCTCACGGCAAGGAGGGACTGTCGGCAAAGAGCGCTGAGTCGGGCAACGCTTCCTACTACATCGGTTACACGCGGCTCGCCACCGAGGGGAGGCTGCACCTCGATGGCGAGCCCTTCGAAGTCACGGGAACGAGCTGGTTCGATCACGAGTGGAGCACGAGCGCGCTCGGCACGGGCGCGGTCGGGTGGGACTGGTTCAGCCTTCAGCTGAACAACGGGCGCGATGTCATGTTGTTTCAGATCCGTCGAGAGGACGGAAGCATCGAGCCGGCATCGAGCGGCACACTCGTCGAGGCGTCCGGTGCGAGTCAGAGGTTGGGCGCGGAAGAGTTCGAGCTGCAGCCGATTCGACACTGGCGCAGCGGAGCGACCAGCGCCAATTATCCGGTCGGCTGGCGTGCGAGGATTCCGGCAGAGGACCTCGACCTCGAGATCTCGGCCGTCATCGACGATCAGGAGATGCGGAAGGCCTTCCTCTACTGGGAGGGCGCCGTCGAGGTATCGGGCATGGTCGGAGCGGAGCCGATCCGGGGTCGCGGCTACCTGGAAATGACGGGTTACGCCTCGTCGATGCAGGGAGTCTTCTAGCCCCCGCTCGACCCGACCTCATCCGCGAGGCTCGCGCGGTGTAGCCTACCGACGCTCGGCGGGCGGGAGAGCCTTCCGAGCAACCGAAGGAGCTCAGATGAGACTGACGCTTTGCATCACCCTCCTCAGTGTCGCCGCGGCGGCGACCAGCCGGGCCGGAGAAACACCCGCCCGGTTCGACCTCATGGACGTCTTTGAGCTGGAGTGGGCCACGGACCCACAGATTTCACCGGACGGCTCGCGAGTCGTCTACGTCCGCAACTCGATGGACGTCATGAAGGATCGCAGGCGCGCCGAGCTGTGGATCGTCGGGAGCGACGGCAAGGGCCATCGACGCCTGAGCACTGGAGGCGGTCGGGAGTCTTCCCCGCGGTGGTCGCCGGACGGACAGCGGCTCGCGTACGTTTCGAACGAGGCCGGCTCCTCGCAGGTCCATTTGCGTTGGATGGACTCGGGGCAGACGGCGAAGATCAGCCAGCTGACTCGTTCCCCGCGAGGCCTCACGTTCTCACCTGATGGGACTCAACTGGCATTCTCGATGCTCGTGCCTGCCGCGGCGCCGCGACTGGCGGCACTCCCGAAGAAGCCGAAGGGTGCCGAGTGGGCCGACGAGCCGAAATACATCGTGCGTCTGCGCAACCGAGCCGACGGCGTCGGCTATCTCGAGCATGGCTACCACCAGCTCTTCGTGCTACCAGCAGAGGGCGGCACGCCGCGCCAGCTCACGACCGGCACCTTCGAACACCGTTCGACCCCGGCGTGGGCGCCCGCCGGCGATGCGCTGCTCTTCTCGGCGAATCGCAACGCCGACTGGGAGTACGAGTTCCGCAACTCCGAGATCTACTCGGTGTCCCTCGCCGACGGTTCGATCCAGGCTTTGACCGAACGCAACGGCCCGGATCGCAGCCCGACGATCTCGCCCGACGGCAAGCGGATCGCCTACCTGGGCTTCGACGACCGAGTACAGACGTATCAGGTGACCCAGCTCTACGTCGCGAATCGGGACGGCAGCGACGCGCGGGCGCTCACGGCGGATCTGGATCGGGACGCGGCCAATCCGGTCTGGGCGCCTGACGGGCGCGGCATCTTCTTTGACTACGACAGCGAGGGCAACACGAAGCTCGCCCACGCGAACCTCGACGGCGAGATCCGGGTGTTGGCCGAGAGCCTCGGTGGCACCTCGTACGGCAGACCCTACGGGGGCGGTTCGTTCTCCGTTTCCCAGCAGGGGCGTTTCGCCTACACGTTCGGAACACTCACTCATCCGGCGGACGTGGTCGTCGGAGGTCGGGATGAGTCGGGCACGACACGCTTGACCTGGCTCAATGCGGACCTTCTCGGCCACAGGCAGCTCGGCAAGGTCGAGGAGCTCTGGTGGGATTCCAGCCACGACGGCCGCAAGGTCCAGGGTTGGCTCGTCACGCCGCCCGGTTTTGATGCGAGCCGCAAGTACCCGCTGATTCTCGAAATTCACGGCGGACCGATCTCGAATTACGGCGATCGCTTTTCGGCCGAGATCCAGCTCTACGCCGCGGCCGGCTACGTCGTCCTCTACGCCAACCCACGCGGGAGCACGAGCTACGGCGAAGAGTTCGGCAACCTGCTGCACCACAACTACCCCGGCCAGGACTACGACGATCTCATCTCCGGCGTCGACGCCGTCATCGAAAAGGGCTTCATCGACGAGCGCAACCTGTTCGTGACCGGGGGCAGCGCAGGCGGAATCATGACGGCCTGGATCGTCGGAAAAACTTCACGCTTCACCGCGGCCGTGGCCGCGAAACCCGTCATCAACTGGTACAGCAAGGTCCTCGTCGCCGACAACTACTACGCCTACCACGAGTATCGCTATCCGGGTTCTCCGTGGGAGAACCCGGAGGCGTATATGAAGTTCTCTCCCATCTCACTGGTCGGAAACGTAACGACGCCGACGCTGCTCATGGCCGGCACCACCGACCTCAGGACCCCGCTCTCCGAAGCCGAACAGTTCTTCCACGCCCTGAAGCTACGCCGGATCGACACCGGGCTCGTCCGCATCCCCGGCGCCTCGCACAACATCGTGGCGCGCCCCAGCCAGCTGATCGCCAAAGTCACGCACGTCCTCGCATGGTTCGAGAAGTATCGGCAATCCAGCAATCCCTGAGCCGTGCCCGACACAGGTTCGGGAAGCAGTCTGGTCAGCGCCGCGCGGGCGAATGCGATCACCCACGGTCTAGCGGCGACCGGGATGCTCGTCTGGATCGTGCCGGGGCTGCCGACCGGCGAGCTGGGCGCCGACGAGCGTATGCGCTGGGTGGCGGCACACCGCGTCGGATGGACCGCCGCCTGGTTGCTTTGGCACCCCGCGGCGCTGTCGCTCGGGTGGCTCCTCGTTCGCCTGTTCCGGGAGGCGCGGCGCCGCCGGGCTCATCCGTTTCGGTGGTTGTGGCGCGGCAGCCTCGCGGCCCTGATCTGTGGGATCGCGTGCGATCTGAGCGGCCAATGGGCGTTCATCGGGTCGGCGGGCGTCCACGGCATCAGCGTCGAGCGCTTCGATGCACTCCAGGTTTGGGGCAGTCAGCTCACCGGCCTGGCCGCCAATGGGCTCTACACCGTCGCATTCGCCGGCGCCGCGATCTCCTTCTGGCAGGCCTGGCCGCCGGCTCTCCGCCGACTCGCCAGCGTCTGTATCGCGGCGGGCGCCCTGCTCAGTGGGGCGACCTGGCTGGACACCCCGCTGGGTCAGATGATCGGGACAGGCGTCCTGATGCCAGCGGTGGTGGCCTGGTCGCTGGCGATCGCCCGGTGGGCCGCGGATCCGGCATCGAGCGGGCGGCGACCGTCGAGTGCCGGGTTGTGATCGACGAACCACGAATCCTGATCGCCGGTGGCAGCGGCGTCTTTGGGACGCGCCTGGCGACGGATCTGATCGAGAACACGACGTGCCGCTTGACGCTCGCGGGACGGTCCCCGGGACCGCTGCGCCGCGTCGCCAGTAGGCTGGGTGGCCGCTGCGCCGTCCGCACCATCGACTTGCGCGATCCCGCGGCTCTGACCGAGGCTGCCCGAGGACACGCCGCGGTAGCCTGCACGGCGGGCCCGTTCAGCCGGCTGTCACCGGGGCTGCCGGCCGCCGCGGTGGCGGCTGGTGTGCACTGGCTCGACATCAGCGACGACCGCGAGTGGGTCATGCGGTTGTTGCAGGACACGGCTCTCGACCAGCGCGCGCGCGCGGCCGGCGTGGCGGTGGCGCCCGGGCTCTCGTCCACGCCGGCGGTCAGCGCGGTTCTGGCGCGGCGCTGCCTGGAGATGTTGCCGGAGGCCAGAGCCGCGATGGTCACGCTCTACATCGGCAATCGCAACCGCAAGGGAGTGGGCTCCATCGCGCGCGCCTGCGTCTCCGGCTCTCGCGAACGGATCCGTGTGGAACTGCCGTTCGGGAAGCGCACCGCTTTTTTGTTCGACTCGCCGGACGCGCCGCTCATGCGCGAAGAGCTGGGACTCGAGGCGCAGTTCACCGTGGCGTTTCAGGCCGAGCTGGGCTACCGGATCATGGCGGCGATCGCGCGGCCGACGCTGGCGCGACTGATCGCATGGGCGACGAGGCCCTTCGGCCTCTTCGGCGATCCGCGCGGCTGCCTACACGTGAGCGTCTGGGACCGAGCGAAGCGCCACGCTTCGGCGTGGGTCATCGGCCGCGATCAGCGCATGCCGGTGATTCCGCTCCAGATGACGCTGAAGGGGCTCCTGGACGACGACTGGCCCAGTTCTCGTACCGGCCTGATTCGCCCCTGGCAGGCTGAGGGCTTGCACGGCTGGCTCAGCGGCTTGCGTCGCCAAGGGCTCGAGTACGGCGAGCGGGGACCCGAGCCGGCACCGTTTCCCGGATCTCGGCGCGCTTCGACCACGACGTCGGCTGGCTCCGATTAGGATGGTCGGGGGTATCCATTTAACCGGTGTAAACTGAGCCGGTGGATCAGCCTCGTGCTGGCACGCACTATCCGCGGTCCGTGGGCGAGTTCCAGGCCTGGTTCCGGACCGATGTGGACTGCCTGGAGTGGCTGCGGTGGCCCGCCAGCTTCGCCTGCTTGGACTGCGGCCATGATGGGGGCTGGCGGCTGGGCGACGGTCGCTTCATGTGCTCAGGGTGCGGCGGCCGTACGTCGGTGACAGCGGGCACGATCTTTGACCGGACGCGCACGCCGCTAACGGTTTGGTTCACCGCCTGCTGGCTGTTCGCCACCGGCAAGGACGGGATCTCGGCGCTGAGCCTGAAGCGGACGCTGGAGATCGGCTCCTACCAGACCGCGTGGGCGATGCTCCATCGGCTGAGGTCGGTGCTGGTGCGCCCGGGCCGGGACCGGCTGGCCGGGATGGTACAGGTAGATGAGACCTACATCGGCGGTGAGGAGGCGGGGCTGCGCGGCGGCCGGGCCAAAGGCAAGAAGGTTTTGACCGGGATCGCGGTGGAGGTCCGGGAGCCGAGAGGATTCGGACGGTGCCGGATGCTGCCGCTGACCGATGCGTCGGCCGCCTCGTTGCACGCCTTTGTAACGGCTCACGTCGAGCCGGGCGCGAGGGTCGTCACCGACGGCTGGCAGGGCTACCGCGGGCTGGAGAAGCTCGGCTACGTCCACGACCGGCGCAGCCAGCGGGCCGCCCGAACCCGCGGGGAGGATCCCGGTGAGCTACTGCCCGCAGTGCACCGGGTCGCCTCGCTAGCCAAGCGGTGGTTGCTGGGTACCCACCAGGGCTCGGTGAACGACGCGCACCTGGCCAGCTACCTGAATGAGTTCGCGTTCCGCTTCAACCGCCGCACCTCCCGCAGCCGCGGGATGGTGTTCTACCGAGTGCTCGAGCTCGCCGTCGCCCACGACCCGGTGCGCTACCAGGACCTCATCGCCACCCAGCGGCCCCGGGCAGTGCCGCCCTCGCAGCCGCAGGCGCGCGGGCACCCGCCGAGCCTGGAGCGCTCTCCAGCGAACCGCCCGTGGAGAACTGCCAACCTGGACTCCTCCGGTTAAATGGAGACCCCCAAGGATGGTTATCGAGCGTCATCCTACGGGCGCACGCACACGCCTGATTCAATGACGCCGAGATAGCGAAGAGGGACAGGATCCATGACCCCACGCACCTGCTCAGCGTCCAGCGTCGCCGCCATCGCCTTCTGGCTCGGGGCCCCAGCGGCCATCCATGCACAGTCGGGCCCCGACGTCGCGCGCGCGTATCGCGAGGCCAACGAGGCAGCGATCCTTCGCGACTTCGCCGAGCTGCTCACCTACCCGAACCGCGCACGCGACACGGCGGACATCGAGCGCGCAGCCGGCTACATCAGAGATGAGCTGGCCGCCGCGGGCGCCGCCTCCGAGCTGCTGCAGATCGACGGGGCTCCGCCCATCGTCTACGGTGAGCTGAAGCTGGCCGGCGACGAGCGGACGCTGGGAATCTACGTGCACTACGATGGGCAGGCGGTCGATCCGTCGAACTGGACGCACCCGGCGTTCGAGCCGACCCTTTACACGTCGGCGATCGAGGCGGGCGGCGTGCCGCGCTCACTTCCGTCCGAAGGAGAAGCCGTCGATCCCGAATGGCGTCTCTATGCCCGCTCCGCCGGCGACGACAAGGCGCCAATCGCGGCGCTGCTCACGGCGCTCCGCGCGTTTCAGGAGGCGGGCGTCACGCCCACGTCGAACCTGATCTTCTTCTTCGACGGGGAGGAAGAGGCGGGCTCGCCTCACCTCGGCGCCTACATGCAGCGATGGAAGGACCGCATCGAGCCCATCGACATCTGGCTCTTTTTCGACGGGCCCGCCCATCCGAGTGGCCGCCCGCAGCTGACGTTTGGCGTGCGCGGCTCCATCGGTATGGAGGTGACGGTTTTCGGGGCCACGCGGAATCTTCACTCGGGGCACTACGGCAACTGGGCGCCCGACACGGGCAACCTGCTGGCTCGGCTACTCGCATCCACGAAGGACGACGAGGGCCGCGTTCTCGTAGAGGGCTGGTACGACAGCGCCGAACCGATCGGCGCCGAAGAGCGCGCCGCGCTCGAGGCCATGCCTGATTGGGATGTCCAGCTGAAGCGAGAGCTGGGGCTCGCCCGCACCGAGGGCGAGCCCGAGAAGCTCCAGGAACGGCTGCTGCTTCCGGCTCTCAATGTCCGAGGCATCACGAGCGGCAACACCGGCGCGCTCGGCCGCAACGTGATCCCCAACACGGCCGTGGCGGCGCTGGGCATTCGCCTCGTGAAGGGGAACGATCCCTCGCACCTGCGTCAGCTGATCGTCGACCACATCGAGAGGCAGGGCTTCCACGTCGTGTCCGAGGACCCGGATCTCGAGACGCGCCGCAACCACCCGAGGATCGCCAAGGTCACCGGTGGCGGCAGGTCCGTCGCCGCGCGCACCTCGATGGCCAACCCGTACGCGTCGTCGCCGCGGCCGAGCTTGCCGCCGATCGCGCGTTTGGACAAGCGCCCGGGATGGGAGGAACGCTGCCGCTCCATCTGTTCACCGAGGTGGCGCAGAAGCCGGCCATCATCGTTCCCGTGGCGAATCACGACAACAACCAGCACGCTCCGGATGAGAATCTTCGCATCGCCAACCTCTGGTACGCCATCGATCTGTACGCAGCTCTATTGACGATGCCCTGAGGTGGGTCGCGCGTCGCTCGTCGTCGGGCTCAACGTCTGAGCTCGACGACGAGCGATCCCATCCGGCTCGTTGCCGAGTGTCAGTCCAGCGTAGCTTCTGGGGTTCACGCCGTGCTCGGCGCTCCAGTGGACGATGTCGCCGAAGCCCGCCTGCCGCGCCATCTCCCGCATCAGGCCCCAGCTGTAGGCGTACTTGTGCTGGCCGTCGCAGAACAGGTAGTTCACGGCCTGGGCCACGGGATCGTCAAACGCGCGGGGGAAGCTGGCGCTGGCCCTGCCGGCGGCAATCTCGGCGGCGTATTCCATGCTTGGCACGGCGATGCGGGCGACGCCGTCATCGCGTAGAACGCGACGGACCTCCCGAAGCAGCGACAGCGCTTCATCAGGGTAGAAGTGCTCGATGACGTGCGACGAGTAGGCGACCGACACGGAGCGATCGGGGAACGGCAGTCGGTTGCGCAGGTCGGTCCACAAGTCGACGTCGCGCCCGATATAGCCATCGATGTTGATCATGCCTTCGATGCGAACCGGGCCACAGCCCAGGTGGATGCGGTATCCCGAGGGCGGCGGACGCAGGTACTTGACGCGCGCGAGCATGCCGGCTGGCAAGCTGAGCACGCGATTGACTGCGAAGTACGCTTCCTTGAGCCCCTGGCGATACATGAGTCTGAGGGAAGCATAGCGCCCGAGTCGGGGGGCCACCGGCAGGGCGAGTGAGGCTCGATCGCCGGCGTCGGTTAGCCTGTGAGTCGGGCTACGGCCCACGCTACGCATGGTCTTCAGCTCCCACCTCTTCGTCTTCTACTTCCTGCCGGCGGCGCTGCTCGTCTACTACCTGCTGCCCCACCGCGGCCGCCATCTGTGGCTGACGCTCGCGAGCTACGGCTTCTACGGGTGGGCCAACCCCGCGTTCATGGGCCTGATGCTGCTGTCGACCGCGATCGACTTCGTCGCCGGCCGACAGCTCGGCTCCGCACCGCCGGATGCCGCGCGCCGACGCCGCGCCTGGATCACGGTCTCCGTGATGAGCAATCTGTCGCTTCTGGGTTTCTTCAAGTACTTCAACTTCGCGGTCGACAGCGCCGGGGCGCTCCTCGCCGGTGTCGGGCTCGCCCACCTGCAACCTGAAGTCGGACTGCGCGTCGTGCTTCCGCTCGGAATCAGCTTCTACACGTTCCAGTCGATGTCCTACACGCTCGACATCTATCGGGGCAGGACCCAGCCGCTCTCGAACTTCATCGACTTCGCGTGCTACGTCTCGCTCTTCCCTCAGCTCGTGGCCGGGCCGATCATCCGTTTCTCGGAGATCGCCGATCAGCTGAGAGAGCGGACGCACACGATCCAGAAATTCGCGCGCGGCGTCGCTTTCTTCAGCCTGGGGATGTCGAAGAAGGTGCTGCTCGCCAACCCGTGCGGCTTCGTCGCCGACGCCACGTTCGATGCCGGGTCACTCGTCCCGCTCGACGCCTGGGTGGGCGTGCTCGCCTATTCGTTCCAGATCTACTTCGATTTCAGCGGCTACTCCGACATGGCGATCGGGCTCGCCCTGATGTTCGGCTTCGTGCTGCCGAAGAACTTCAACTCCCCCTACCAGGCCGAGTCGCTCACCGACTTCTGGCGCCGCTGGCACATCTCGCTCTCGAACTGGCTGCGCGACTACCTGTACCTGCCGCTCGGTGGCAACCGCAAGGGAGCGTGGCGGACCTACGTCAACCTCGCCATCGTGATGCTGCTGGGGGGCTTGTGGCACGGCGCGGCGTGGAACTTCGTCGTATGGGGCGGCCTGCACGGCGCGTGGCTCGCGGCGGAGCGGGCGCACGGCAAGCGCAGCCTCTACGCCGGACTGCCCTATCCGCTGCGCGTTGCACTCACCTTCACCGGCGTGCTGATCACCTGGGTGTTCTTCCGCGCTCCCGACATCGCGAGCGCAGGGAGCTACCTGGCCGCGATGTTCGGACTGACCGAGGTTCGCCCCGAGGCGAGTCTGCTCGCCGGCATCATTTATGCACCCTACTTCCTCGTCTGCCTCGCCGTGGCCGCCCTGGTGACCTGGAGCTGCCCGCAGACGTGGGACTGGACGCGACGACTCACCCTCCGCCGTGCCTCCCTGGCGCTCGGTTGTCTCGGGCTGGCCCTCATGGCCATGGCGAGCCAGGGGTACAACCCGTTCATCTACTTCATCTTCTAGTCATGAACGACCACACGGAGACGCGAGAGGAACAGGCGGCACGGGAGGTGGGGGTCACGGAGGTGAGCCCGAGCGTCGCTCGTGGGCTGGGCATCGTGTTCCTGACGATGCTCGTCGGCGTAGCTGCGCTCGAGATCGCGCGCGATGCGAGACGCGGATCGGGGTCGCCGTGGCCGCAGCTGGCCGATGCGCCGGCGCGGGCGCGGGCGGCTGCGAGATCCGCAGGGCCGCTCGCAGGGAACCGCCAGCTCCTTGCTGCGATGAACGCGTTCGAGGATGCGCTGGAGGAGCGGTCCGCCGTCGCGGAATTGGTACTTCCCCACTTTCAGTGGGTCCTGTCTCGATTGCTGGGCGTGGGTAGCGAGCAGGTCGTCCTGGCACGGAGAGAGTGGCTCTATCTGCGCTCCGGCGTCGACTACCTCACCGGCCCCGGTTTCCTGGAGCCTCGCGTCCTCTCGGACAAGGCGATGGGTGGCGAGGCGTGGGAGCGGCGACCGCAGCCCGACCCGCTTCTCGCGATCGCCGACTTTGGCGCTCAGCTGGCGGATCGCGGCATCGGCCTCGTGATCGTGCCGACCCCGGTCAAGGCTGCCCTCCATCCGGAAGGCCTCGCGCCGGATGTGACCGGCGAAGTGCCCCTGTCAAACGAGTCGCTGCAAAGTTTCCTCGGGCGACTGGTGGAGCTCGATATCCCGGCGTTCGATCCGAGCGAGTCACTCGCAGCGACGAGACGTGGCAAGGCCTGGCCTCTGTTCCTGCGCACGGACACGCACTGGACGCCCCAAGCCGTGGAGGAGACGGCCCGGGAGCTCGCCGTCTTCCTGCGTCGCCATGCCCCGTTGCCCGACCGGAACCCCGTCGCGTTCACGCGCGGGCAGATCGGGGTCGAGGGACGCGGCGATCTCGCAACGTTGCTCCGGCTACCGGACGACCGCCCCTTATTCAGGCGGGAGAGTGTGCTAACGCAACCCGTGAACGGCCCAGGCGGCGAGCCCTGGCGGGCCGACCCTGAAGCTGACGTTCTAGTCCTGGGCGACAGCTTCACAAACATCTACTCGCAGGCACAGCTCGGCTGGGGCGAGAGCGCTGGCCTCGCGGAACAGCTCAGCTACTTCTTGAATCGGCCTGTGGACAAGCTCGCCGTCAACGCCGGCGGCCCCTCGGCCGCGCGCGAGCGCCTCGCTGCAAGCCTGGCCGCCGGCCGGGATCGACTCGCCGGCAAGCGGCTCGTCGTCTACCAGTTCTCGGCGCGCGAGCTGGCGGCCGGCGATTGGAGGCTCGTCGACCTCGCGTCGCGAGAGTCGCCGGAGACGTCGGCTCCGCGGCCGAGCACTCGTCAGCCCGAGGATCCCCTGCCGGCGCGCGGCTTCGTCACCTGGGAGTCGAACCGGACGGGCGACTGGCGGATCTGGATGCGCCGCCTCGAAGGTTCTCCACCCCAGAAGCTCTCGCCGGAGGAGCCGGATCTCCAGCACTGCTGCGCCCACATCAGCCCTGACGGATCTCGGGTCGCCTACTTGAGCCGTGCCGCGCCGAAGGACGAGTACCCGGAAGAAGAGGTCGCGGGCGAGCTGCGCCTGATTCGGCTCGACGGTACGGGAGAGGAGACGCTCGTGGCCGACGCGCGCCCCTATGGGTGGGGGAATCGCTCGGTCGTCTGGCGGAACGATCAATCCCTGATCTACATCGAGGCCGAGGGACGGACTCGCCTGCTCGATCTCGGCAGCGGCGCATCCTCACCTCTCACCGACGAACCGCAAGGCCGGCTGGCCTGGCTGATCGATGCCACCTTGAGCCACGCCGCCACGAGCGCCGCGAAGTTCTGTGCGTACGACGCCCAGAACAGGCGCGTCGGAGCAGGGCAGCGCCGGTCGGGTTGCGAGCCTTACTTCTCCCACGACGGACGCATCGGATTCTGGAACGCCGGCGGTGGCGGGCCGATCCACTGGATAGAGCTGGGCAGCGGCGCGACCGGAACCGTGATTGAAAAGGACGACCGGCGGCTTCACTCCGCCCAGCGCTACGTATACTTCCCGATGATCTCGCGCGACGACCGGATGCTGGTCTTTGGAGCCTCGGCCGGCGACCACGACCACTTTCGCTCGAACTACGACATCTTCGGCGCACCCCTGGAGCCGGGATCGATCGAGCTGGCCGGCCGACCGCTGCGACTGACTTCACACCCGGCGACGGACCGCTACCCGGACGTGCACGTCGAGGACCTGGAGCTGGAACGCTGGCGCTTCGACGCACCGCCCATCCCACTTCCCGATGCGGTTCCACCTCCAGAGCCCGGCCAACCCTTCGCTGCCCGCGCCGTCCTCGGGTCCTGCTCGCGGGTGCCGAGCCTGCGTGAGATCTCCCCGTACCGGGACGCACTCGTCGTCTGCGAATGGGAGGTGAGCGAGGTGGTGGAAGGAGACGCGCCCGGCGCGCTCGTCCGCGTGGCCCACTGGGGTTTGCGCGGCGGCGAGCGTCAACCCATCGCCTTCGCGGAGCCCGGCCTCGCGGTGCTGCTCACGGCGGAGCCGCTCGTCGCGTCGCTTCAGGTGGAGGGCTACACGATCTCCGACACCCTGCCCGAAGCGCCGGAGCTGCCGCCCTACTTCACCCGCGAACCGCAGGAATGACGGAGGGCTGGCCACGGGCGACGGATCGCGTCGACGATGAATCGTCCCCTCGGAGAACGGCCAAAGCAGCGTCATTCTGAGCAACCGCTCGTCTCCGCTAGGAGCGAAGAATCCGTCTGCTCCTCTTCATTCGATCGTCAGCTGTTCCGACGAACAGGCTTCGGCCGTGTTCATCGCCTGCTCTCCCTGTTGGCATTCATTCTTTGTAGAAGCTCGGGGCTGGCGGATCCTTCGACTCGCGTCCCTTGCTGAACTCGCTCAGGATGACGGAGGGGCGGTCCAGTCACTCAGAATGACGAGGCGTCCCGCCGATACCGGACCTTTCCACCCAGGATCGTGACGTCGGCGCGCGCGTCGAGGATCTCCTCGTCGGGAACGGTCAGGATGTCCTTGGACAGCACGACGAGGTCCGCGAGCTTGCCGACCGCGATCGAGCCTTTGAGGTGCTCCTCGAAGGCTGAGTAGGCCGCATTGATCGTGTAGGAGCGCAACGCCTCCACGCGAGTCATGCGCTGCTCCGGAGTGAATTCGGAACCATCGGGAGTGCGCCTCACGGTGCTGCCGTAAAAGCTGGCATGGGGTCGATGTCCTCGACCGGAACGTCGGTGCCGTTCGAGACGACCGCCCCCGAGTCGATCAGCGTGCGGAAGAGGTACGAGTTGGCGTTGCCCCGCTCGACGCCGAGACGCTTGGGTATCCACGGCGCGTCGGACGTGGTGTGAATGCCTTGCATGGCCGCGATCACGCCGAGTTCCCCGAAGCGTTTCACGTCGTCCGCGTGAGTGCTGCGCGTGCTCGATGCGCCACCGGAGGTTCTTCTTCTCCGGGTGGATTCGGAAAGTGTGCTCATAGAGGTCCAGGACCTCGCGGTTGGCGCGGTCCCCGATTGCGTGGGTGTTGACCTGAAAGCCGTGCTTGATGGCGATCTCGGCGGTCTGCGAGATGTCCTCGACGGACTCGAGCACGAGCCCCGTGTTCTCCGGAAGATCGGCGTACGGCGCGAGCAGCCAGGCACCGTGCGATCCGAGCGCGCCATCGATCTGTCGCTTGATCGAGCGCACAGCGAGGAAGTCGTTTCCCTCCGGGACGATCAGGTACTCGGGCAGCCGGGCCTCCATCTCCTGGTTGGACTCGCGTCGGACCATTACGTAGAGGCGAATCGGCAACGCTTCCTCTGTCGCGAGCTTCTTGAAGAAGTCGATAGTTTCGAACGACGAGCCGGCGTCCTGGAATGACGTCACTCCGTTCGCCAGCGCGTCCTCGCCGGCCAGCTCGACCGCCTTCCGCGCCTCGGCTTCGATCTGCTCGGCCGAGCGAGACGAGCGAGCCTCCTTGAGTGCCCGCCCGACGATCCGCTGTGCCGTCTCGCGAAGCAGCCCGGTCGCCTCACCTTCGGCGTCGCGCACGAAAGTCCCGCCTTCCGGGTCGGCAGTGTCTTGCGTGACTCCCGCCAACTCGAGCGCGCGGTCGTTCGCGAACGCCGCGTGCCCACTCGCGTGAGTGAGCAGCACCGGGTTCTCGTGAGAGACGACGCTCAAAGCGTCGTTCAACGGCACGCCGTCGACGTTCGGCTCCGGCGTCTCGCTCCACTTCTCCTGATGCCAGCCCCGGCCGAGAATCCAATCGCCTGGCTCGGCCTCTTTTGCCGCGTCGGCAACCATCGCTACGATGTCGTCCCACGTGCTGGCCTTGGTGAGATCGAGGCGCAGCTTGGCCATTCCGAGGCCCATGAAGTGACCGTGCCCCTCGATGAAGCCGGGAATCAGCAGGCGACCGTCGAGCTCGATGACCTCGGTCGAATCGCCTATGTGCGACTGGATCTCGTCGTCGCTGCCTACCGCGAGGATCTCGTGGCCGCGAACCGCGACGGCAGAGGCCATCTCTCCTGCCGCATTGACGGTCACCACTTTGCCACTGCGCAAGACGAGGTCGGCCTGCTGGGCGGACGCAGGCATGGCCGTCACCGCTCCGGCCACCGCGGCGGCGCAGAGCGCGCGCCGCAATGCCCAGCTCCCTCGTCCGAAGTCGTGGCTTCGCATCCGAGCCTCCTGCATCCTCGTCGGGTTCGCGCGGGAGCGTAGCACGCTCAAGGACCGCCAAGACGCGGCTCGCGAGCACTGAATCGCCCTCGACTCCGCGGCAGCGGTCGCCGAGGTCCTCACGACTCGCGTATCGTGAAGATCGCGTCTCTATTCATGGGAGCTTCACTCGCAATGCCCTCCTCGAACGCAATCATTCGTCGAACGTCCGTTCTCTTCCTGTCGGCACTCCTGGGCTGCACGGAGGGCCCGGCACCCCAGGAGCAAGCTGCCGCTCCGACGCCGCGATCGACGTCCGTCACGATCATGACTTTCAACGTGGAGAACCTGTTCGACAGCGCCGACGACCCAGGCAAGGACGACAGCGCCTACCTCCCCGCCGAGGCGAAGCAAGGCAGGGCGCACGTCGACACCTGCGAGAGGATCGAGGTCGAGGCCTGGCGCAACGAATGTCTGTATCTCGATTGGGACGACGAGGCCGTCGAGTTCAAGCTCGGCCAGCTCGCGGACACGATCAGGCAGGTCGGAGACCACCGCGGCCCTGACATCATCGCTCTCCAGGAAGTCGAGAACCTGTCGATTCTCGAGCGGCTGCGGAGCGCGCACCTCGCGGATCTGGGGTACGGACCGGCGATCCTGATCGAAGGGAGTGATGGTCGCGGCATCGACGTCGCGTTCCTCTCCAGACTCCCCCTGACGGCACCCGCCAGGTTGCACCCCATCGAATTCGTCGAGTTTGCTGAACGCGGCGCCGATACACAGGGCGTCCTCGAGGCTACGTTCGAGCTGCCCGATGGCTCCCTGCTCACGGGCTACTCGGTCCACTTTCCGGCGCCGTACCACCCGACCGAAATGCGAGTCGACGCCTACAACCACCTGACCCGGCTACGTGAAGCGCTGCCAGACGATCGCCCCGTCTTCGCCGCCGGCGACTTCAACACGACCAGCTCAGAGGACGCCGGGAAGGGCATGCTCGATCGCTTCGTCCGACCACTCTGGACGGTCGCGCACGAGACGGGCTGCGACGGTTGCAGGGGCACGAGTTACTACGCCCGAGACGACAGCTGGTCGTTCCTCGACATGATTCTCTGGGCGCCTCCCCGGACGAGCCCGGCGAGCTGGGCGATCCGGCCGGAGTCTGTCCGAATCGCGAATGCCTACCCGCCCCAGGTGAGCGAGGCTGGCACGCCTGCCCGATTCCATCTGGCGGAGCGAAGCGGCGTTTCGCACCACTGGCCGCTGGTCGCGACGATCGAACGGATTCACGAGCGATAGCCCCGGCGCGTTCGCAACGTACCCCTCGTCATCCGGCCTGGTGGGACACACCGTCACAGAGCACTGTAGTATCTCGCCTGTCCTGAGTTCCCAGCCAACAAAACCGACATACTCTTAGGACTCATCAATGCAAGCACTGGTCGACACCATCAATTCCTACGTCTGGAGCCCGGCGCTCGTCTACCTGGCGCTGGGCACGGGCCTCTTCTTCTCGGTCCTGACGCGGTTCGTACAGGTTCGCCTCTTCCGCGAAATGATCCACCTCTTGTTTTCCAGCAAGGAGTCCGACAAGGGAATCTCGTCGTTCCAGGCGCTGGCGGTCTCGCTGTCGGGCCGCGTCGGAACGGGGAACATCGCCGGCGTCGCAGCGGCCATAGGCTTCGGCGGTCCGGGGGCAGTCTTCTGGATGTGGGTCGTCGCGTTCCTGGGCGCGTCGACGGCCTACGTCGAATCCGCGCTCGGTCAGATCTACAAAGAAGAAGATGAAGGGCAATATCGCGGCGGTCCCGCTTTCTACATCGAGAAAGCCATGGGACAGCGCTGGTTCGCGTGGACGTTTGCCGTCGTCACCATCCTCGCCACGGGCCTGTTGCTCCCTGGAGTCCAGGCGAACAGCATCAGCAGCGCTGCCGAGGTCGCGCTCGGCTCGGGCGGCACCATCAACACCTTCCTCGGTGAGCTCGGTGTCACGAAGACCGTGACGGCGGCATTCGTGGTCCTGGCCCTCGGGGTCATCATCTTCGGTGGCGTCAAGAGGATCGCCCACTTCACCCAGATAGTCGTCCCCTTCATGGCGCTCGGCTACATCGTCGCGGCTCTCGTCATCATCGCGATGAACGTCGCCCGTCTACCCGAGATCATCGGCCTGATCCTCGCGGACGCCTTTTCTCCGATGGCGGGTGTCGGCGGCGCGATCGGCTGGGGCGTCAAGCGCGGCGTCTACTCGAACGAAGCGGGCCAGGGCACGGGACCGCACGCCGCTTCTGCATCCGAGGTCCAGCATCCAGCCCAACAGGGTCTGGTGCAGGCCTTCTCCGTTTATGTAGACACGCTCTTCGTCTGCTCGGCAACCGCCTTCGTCATCCTCATCACGGGTGCCTACAACGTCCACAATCCCGATGGCGGTTTCCTCGTTCAGAATCTGCCGGCCGCGACAGACGCCAACAGCCCCGCGTTCACGCAGCTCGCGGTCGACAGTGTCGTGCCTGGCATCGGCAAGCCCTTCGTCGCCATCGCCTTGTTCTTCTTCGCCTTCACGACGCTTCTCGCGTACTACTACATCGCCGAGACCAACGTCGCCTACCTGCGGCGCTTCTTCAAATTCCCCGGCGAGATGGTCGTGCTCAAGATCGGGTTGCTGTCCTCGGTGTTCTACGGCGCCGTGCGAAACGCCAGTCTCGCCTGGGGACTGGGCGACATCGGCGTCGGTCTGATGGCCTGGCTCAACATCATCGCCATCCTCATCCTGTTCTTCATGGGCAATGCCGCGCTCGTCGCGTTGAAGGACTACGAAGCCCAGAGAAAGGCTGGGGTCGAGAAGTACACCTTCGATCCCGACGCGCTCGGCATCAAGAACGCCGAGTTCTGGACGAAATCCGAGTAGCCCGGCCCGGCTGCGCTCGAGCGCCTCGGCACAAAAAAAGCCCGGGGATCTGCTCCCCGGGCCTGGACGACTCTAGAGAGTCGACTTAGACGACAGTGACGTTGGCCGCGCGCGGCCCCTTGGGGCTGTCGACGACCTCGAACGTGACCTTGTCACCCTCGTTGAGGCTGCGGAAACCCTCGACCTTGATCTCGGAGTGATGGACGAAGACGTCCGGACCACCCTCACGGCTGAGGAAACCGAAACCCTTGGAGTCGTTGAACCACTTGACTGTACCTTCGATCATGAACGTGCAAGCCTCCCTGGCTTTGTGCTGTCGCTACGCCACTTGCGCGCTCACGAAACAAAAACCGCCCAGCGTGGGCGGCTGCTTGCTTGATACGCCAAATGCAACGCCGACTAGCTACGCTCGGAGTTTAGGAGAGGCAAGCCCCTGGCGCAAGCCAGAAATGAGCCCGTCCGCGCCTGATACAAGACGCCTTCCGCGGCGCCCATGACCACCCTCCGAGCAGCTCGACGCCGCGCTCCCCGCACGACCCCGCCTCCGGTGGCAGCCCTGAACGCGGCCCGGCTAGGAGTCTGCGCGGCAGGAACGAAATCGGGTGAATGAGCGTTTTTGAAGTTATGGGAACGAGTTTCCGTCCGTACAGTCCTGACCAATCGAGTTTGTTTCCGTCGAATCCACGAGACTGGCTTCCGGAGGGTCATCTTTCGTTTTTCATCTCGGATACGGTGGAGGCGATGGATGTGCGTGCTTTCTACGAGCGCTACGAGGGCGATGGACGTCGGAACCGACGATTCGATCCTCGAATGATGCTGAAGGTTCTGATCTACGGCTATGCGACAGGGACGTTTTCGTCTCGTGGGATCGCGAAGAAGCTGGAAGAGGATGTCGCATACCGTTATTCGAGCGGAGGCAATTTCCCGGTAAAGCGGACCCGGTTTTCTTGGACACGAAACTAGGGAAAGTCATCTTGTTCAAGGAGACTCGATCGATGAAGCAGGTCAGGCGCAAGAGGTCTGAGAGGAAGAAGGGAGTGGGCGAGACGGAGGGAGCCCGGTGGGCGGCCGGAGTTTCGCCCACCGGCGGCGCGGTGGTGGGCGCCTTGGGTCCCGGGCAGCGTTGGAGCGTGGCGCGCAAGCGGGAGGTCGCACTGCGGCTGCTGCGCGGGGAGTCACTCGAAGCGCTGTCTCGTGAGCTGTCCGTGGAGATGCACCGGCTGCAGCGCTGGCGTGATCAAGCCATGGCCGGGATCGACGAGTCGCTGCGGGAGCGCAATGGCGACCCGCTGAAGGTGGAGCTGGACGCGGCGGTCAAGCGGGTGGGCGAGCTCAGCATGGAGAACGAGCTGTTGCGGAAGAAGATCGGGGCGCCCCGCCCTTTGGCCTTCGGGAGGTCGCGGCGATGAGTGCGGCGATCTCCCCTGCGACAGGCCGGGCCTACGGGGTGGAGCGGGTGTGCCGGGTGTGGAAGCTGGCCCGCTCGAGCTACTACTCCCAGCTCGGCGAGGCGGCTCCCGAGATGGTCCGCGCTGGCCGACGTGGTCCCAAGCCCAAGGTGTCTGACGAGGAGCTGTTGCGGCTGATCCGAGAGGACCTGGCGGCCTCGCCGTTCGTAGGAGAAGGACATCGCAAGGTCTGGGCGCGGCTCAAGGTGCTGCGCCAGGTGCGCGTGTCGCGCAAGCGGGTGCTGCGGATCATGCGTGAGCACCACCTGCTGTCGCCGCGTCGGGTACGCCAGGGCGAGGGGCTGCTCCACGAGGGGACGATCACAACCGATGCGCCCAACCTGATGTGGGGGACGGACGGGGCGAGAGTTCTCACGGCAAAGGACGGCTGGGGCTGGATCTTCGTCGGCGTCGAGCACTTCAACAGCGAGTGCGTCGGCTACCACGTGTGCAAGAAGGGGACGCGCTACGAGGCCCTCCAGCCCATCGCCATGGGGCTGACGCAGCTCTTCGGCTCGGTCGAGGCGGGTGTGGCTCGTGGCCTCGAGCTGCGCATGGACCACGGGACGCAGTACCTCTCGGACCACTTCCTCAACCAGCTGCGTTTCTGGGGCATCACGCCCAGCTTCGCCTTCGTCGAACAGCCGCAGACCAACGGAGTGGCCGAGCGTTTCATCCGGACTCTCAAGGAACAGATCATTCATGGCCGCGTCTTCCACACCCTCGAGGAGGTGCGCCAGGCCGTGGCTGCCTTCGTCAAGCGCTACAACCAGCAGTGGCGCGTCGAGAAGCTGGGATTCCTCACCCCGCGCGAGGCCCGCGACCAGCACGGCCAGGGAAAGGCCGCGTGAACCTCGAGGTCATCAAAGAGGGGCTACCCCAGGTATGGACTCACCCCGCCGCGTCGATCCTGGGGCATCCTCGTGCGTCGTTTTCGGGATCGTCTGCCAAACGAACCCGAGATCGTCAAACTGGTGTCCAAGAAACCGGGCGCGGTACAAGGCAATTTCCCGGCACACCGGACGATCAGTGATTTCCGTTGTGACCATTTGTCCCAGTTTCGATCTGTATTCGTCCAAGTCGTGCGTCTGGCTCAAGAAGTGGGTTTGGTCAAGCTTGGGACGTTGATTCTGGATGGAACGAAGGTCAAGGCGAATGCCAGCAAGCACAAGGCGATGAGCTACGAGCGTATGAAGAAAACGGAGAAACAGCTCCGTCGAGAGATTCGGGCTATCACCGCTCTTGCGAAACAAGAAGATGCTGCGGAAGACGTCGAGTTTGGTCCTGATTTTCGTGGCGACGAACTGCCAGAAGAGCTGGCGCGCCGAGATTCACGGCTCAAGAAAATCCAAGCAGCGAAGGCACGTCTGGAGGCCCGTCAGAAGGAAGAAGATCAGCAGGCCGGACGTCGGCCAGGGGATGACAAGGAATCGAAGCGAGGGTCAAAGTTCAAAAGGAGATTTGGCGTACCTCCGGACAAGAAGCAGGACAACTTCACCGATCCCGAAAGCCGCATCATGAAGGATTCGAGTGGCTACCAGCAGTGCTTCAATGCCCAAGCCGCCGTCGACGAGAAATCGCAGCTGATCGTTGCGACCGGGTTGACCAACAACGCTGCGGATGTCGGTCAGCTCGAGCCGATGCTGAAAACGGCTCAAGCCAACACCGGTGAGAAGCCCAAGCGTGCCCTGGCCGATGCCGGCTACCGTTCCGAAAAGAACCTACTGCACTTGGAACGTACCGGAATCGACGGTTTCGTGGCTCTGGGGAGAGAAAAGAAAGACTCTCCACCAACGTCGAATTCGAAGCTCGAAGCGACGCTCCGCATGAAGGCGAAGCTCAAGACGAAACGTGGTCGCAAGTGGTACAAGCGGCGCAAACTCGGCGAACCGCCATTCGGATGGATCAAGGCTGTGCTTGGTTTCCAATCCTTCAGCCTTCGAGGGCTTGAGAAAACCAGCGCCGAGTGGAATCTCGTTTGCTTGGCGCTCAACCTCAGGAGACTCAATCAGAAGATGGTCTGGGTATGACCACCACCCGGCCTTGGATCCGCCCGTCCTCCCTCGCGAGCACTCGTCCGCGAGCCCACTACTGCCGTTTAACCCAGGCAAGATGATCTCTCGGGTCACAAGGCACAATGACACACCCGGGCTGAACTACTGCCGCGCAGACTCCTAGCCGCAGTTAGCGCCACGATGGGTCCGCTGCTCGTGCTCGCGGGCACCGGCACCGGCGAGAGAGCGGAAGAGGCGGGCGCGCACGCGGGCGCCGGTTCGAAAAGGAAGAGAAAGAAGAAGCGGTCGACGAAGGCGCGCAAGAAACGAACCGCACGAGCCCCGACTTCATCTTGAGGGAGTGCGGTCGAGCGCGCGACCGAGGGATCGACGGCAGCCACGAGGCACCGAGACACGGCGAACGGCCAAGGCAGCGTCATTCTGAGAGACCGCTCGTTCTCCGCCTGGAGCGAAGAAACCGCCCGCTCCTCGTCTCTCGAGACCAGAGGAGCGATCTCACCTCGCTGGCTCCTTCGACTCGGCATCTTCGCCGGCGCTCGCTCAGGATGACGAGGAGACGATCACGCCGGGCTCCCTCGCTACGTAAGAACGTAGATCACGCTCGGGATGACGAGTGGACGATCTAGCGCTCGCGCTCGCGGCGTAGCTCCACCTCGTACACGCGAGACCAGAGCTTGCCGGTAACGAAGAGCCGCTTCATCACGGGATCGTAGGCGATTCCGTTCAGGACAGCGTCCGGGCCCCCCGCTCCCTCGTATGCGACGAGCCCCGAGAAATCGAACTCCGCCGTGACGGCTCCCGTCTCGGGCGAGATATCGAGGATCACCTCGCGCTGCCAGACGTTGGCCAGGATGACGCCCTCCACGAACTCCAGCTCGTTCAACCTCCGAACGGGCCCCCGGTCGTTGTACACAGGGAGCGTGCGCAGCACCTCGAACGACTGCGGATCGAGAAAGTAGAGAGACGCGGTGCCGTCGCTCATGATGAGTTGCTGCCCGTCGGTCGTGAGACCCCACCCCTCGGTCCCGTACTCGAAGTGGCCTTCGAGCTCGAAGTCGTTCTCGCCATAGACGAAGCCTCGCTGGGCGCGCCACGTCAGCTGGTAGATGCGACCATCGAGCCGGGCGACGCCTTCGCCGAAGTAGCTCTCCGGCAGATCGACTTGCCGCAACGCTTTGCCGGTTTCCAGCTCCACTCGCCGCAGTGAAGACTGTCCGTACTGCCCGGTCCCCTCGACGAGGAAGCCGCCGTGAAAGAACAGTCCCTGCGTGTAGGCAGACGCATCGTGAGGGAACTCCCGCAGAATCGCGAAGTCCCGGAACTGGGTCGAGACAGCAGCGGTCGCCGGGCGAGCCGGCTCGGCGGCAAGGGCCCCTGTCTCGCCGCCACCCGAGACGCCGCACGCGACGGGCGCGAGGAATCCCGCGCAGAGCGCGGCCCGAAGCGGGCGAAGGCGAGGTCCCCTCCCCTCGACGAGCGCGGAAACGAGAAACACTCGGGTCATTCTATTCGTCCATTCGGCATGTCTGAAAAAGAGATCCGCCGCCCCGGGCTAGAACGTCCATAGTCGGTTGCAAGCTGATTCCGGGAGGATCGGTTGAGACACAAAGTCCAGGTCTTTCTGGTGATCGTGCTGACCTACGCGCTGCAGCTCACCATCTTCCTCGCCGTGAGAACGGAACTCGCCTACACCTACCATCACCGATTCGGTGACCGTCTTCCCCACCTGCCGGCCCTGACCAGCGGCTTCGCGCTGCCCATCCTCGGCCCTGGCGGCCTCGAGGGTTCGGCGACGATGCTCTTCTACTCCTTCTGGACGCTGGTCCTTCTCCCGCCGGCCATCCTGGCGTGGCGGACACCGACCGACACCTCGGAGGCCGCGACGCTCGCGCGCTTCGTATACTGGGCGAGCAGCTACGCCGTGGCCGTCGGGCTCGCCTACCTGTTCGTGCTGTTCGGCCTCTGGCTACCGTTCTCCGCTGCATGAACCCGGAAGAAGGAGTAGAGAACCGATGAAGAAGTTGACGCTTTCGCTTCTACTTTGTCTCGCTGCCTCCCTGGCAACCGCGGAGGTCGTGCGCGTTGACGTCCAGGTCCGAGGGGATGTTGCCGAGGATCGATCTTATGGACTGGCCGGGCCTTATGAGCGGCTCGTCGGCAAGATCCACTACGAGGTGGATCCGAACAACAGCGTCAATCAGATCATCACGGACATAGAGTATGCGCCGACGAATGCCGCGGGCATGGTGGAGTTCTCGGCGGATTTTGTCTGATCAAGCCCAAAGACATCGAGGCGGGTAACGGCGCGGTCTTCTATGAAGTGTCCAATCGAGGAAGAAAGGGGATGCTCGGACGGTTCAATCGCGCGGCTGGGTCGCTCGATCCCTTGTCCGAGGCTCACATGGGCGACGGTTTTCTCCTGCGTCGGGGATTCTCCCTGCTGTGGGTAGGCTGGCAGCACGATTCGCCGCTCGAAGAGGGCCGCATGCGCTTCTACCCGCCGATCGCGACAAACGACGGTGAGCCTATCGAAGGCCTGGTACGGAGCGATCTAGTAGTCACAGACAGGGTGTTTGCTCACTCGCTCGCTGACCGGGCTCACGTTCCCTACCCAGGCAGGGATCCGGATGATCCGCGGAATGTGATGACGGTCCGCGATAAAGCGATGGACGAGCGACCGGTCATTCCCCGAGCGCGATGGCAATTCGCCCGTGAGGAAGGCGGTCGTGCCGTGCCGGACCCGACGATGGTCTATCTCGACTCGGGCTTCGAGCCCGGCCGCATCTACGAGGTGGTGTACGTCGCACAGGATCCACAGATCGCGGGGTTGGGGCTCGTGGCCATCCGCGACACGATCTCGCAGCTGAAATATGGCTCAACGGACGCGCTCGGCATCCCCCCTGGTGCCATCGATCGTGCCATCAGCTACGGGTCGTCCCAGAGCGGACGCTTGCTGCGTACCTATCTGTACAACGGCTTCAATGAAGACGAGCAGCACAGAAAGGTGTTGGACGGCGTGATCGCCCATATCGGCGGCGGCGCCAGGGGAAGCTTCAATCAGCGGTTCGCGCAGCCGTCCAGGGCGCCCGGCGGGGCCCTCCACTACCCCGACAGAATCTTCCCGTTCTCCGACACCGTCCAGACCGATCCTGCGACTGGCGTGAAGGACGGACTCCTTTCAGGTGTGACGCCCGAGTCGATGCCGAAGGTCTTCTACACGAACTCCTCCACGGAATACTGGAGATCTATCGGAGCGCTGACCCACACGACGGTGGACGGCAAGCGGGATCTGCCACTCATGGACAGCGTGCGCATCTACCATTTCGCCGGAACACAGCACGGGCCCGCGCGCTTCCCGCCAGCGGCCGCCGACGGGCACCTGCCCAATCCGAACGACTACGCGTGGTTCTTGAGGGCGCTACTGGTTGGCATGGATCGGTGGATCACTGACGACACACCGCCGCCCCCCAGCCGCTACGCCTCGTTGGAGAAGGGCACGCTGGTGCAGCTCGATGAGCTGCAGTTCCCACAGATTCCCGGCGTGCGCGTGCCTAGCGAAGTGAGTGTGGCCTACCAGCGCGACTACGGCCCGGACTTTGCTACCAAAGGAATCACCACGAAGGAACCCCCCGAATTCGGGTCGGCCTACCCGTTCCTGGTTCCGCAGGTAGATGACAGCGGCAACGAGGTCGCCGGGCTCATATCGCCCGACCTCGCCGTGCCGCTGGCAACTTACACGGGCTGGTTCCCTTCCAATCCGACCTCCGGCCGCGGACTCTACGTGCCCTTCGCAGTGACTCGCGCGGAACGCGAAGCGAAAGGTGATCCACGTCTCTCGATCGAGGAACGCTACGAGGGTCGGGCCCAGTACCTCGGCCTGGTCGCGCTAGCGGGGATGGAGCTGATCGATGAAGGCCATCTGCTGAAGGGGGATCTGTCGGAGATCGTCGACCGCGCCGCGCAGCATTGGGACCTCCGGATGTCCGGCGTCACGAAGTAGCTGCGAAGCGGCCGGGTCTGAAATGCGTTCTTCTGCAGAAACAGCGAGGCGGGCGCCATCAGGTGAGCCGTCGCGAGGTCGGTTCGCTACGGCCTGCGGCCGACGACAAGGCAGTACCCGAGCTTCCGCTCGCGGATAGAGGCGGCCGCGACGCGAGCCATCGTCCTCGCCTCAGCGACGTCCACTCCTGCCGCCGCCACCGCGCCGAGCCCGGTGAGGAGCTCGAAGCCGAGCAGGCGCGTACGAATGGTCTCGACGGTCTCGGCGAGCGCCTCGTCGTGGGCCTCGACCGCTTCGACACGAAACCCAGCCTCTTTCAGGAGTGAGACGTACCCGTCGACGGGGCGGGCATCGGCGACGCAGGCGACCCACGCCAGCAGCGACCGCAGCTCTGACGGCAGCTGCGCCGAGCGGGTCAGGTCGCTCAACCCGAAACGCCCGCCGGCTTTCAGGACACGGAGAAACTCCCGGGCGGCGGCCGGCTTGTCGGGAAGCGTGCAGAACGCGCACTCGCAGATCAGCGCATCGAAGCTGCCGGCGTCGAACTCGAGCGCCTCAGCGTCGCCCCGGACGAAGCGCAGACGCGCCTCGAGCCCCGCGGCTCGGGCCTTCTCGTTGGCCTCGGCGACGTTCTGCTCCCCGTAGTCGAGGCCGACCACCTCGCAGCCAAAGCGCTCCGCCAGGAACAGCGCACTGGTCCCGCGCCCCGAAGCGACGTCCATCACCCGAGACGACGGCCCGAGATCGAGCAGCTCGCCGAGCCTGGCCGTCAGCGTCACCCCACCCGGATGGAACGAGTCGCCGAGCAGGAGCGTGGCGGCCTCGCTCTCGTAGAGTCGCGCGCAGCAGGTCTTGACGTCCGCGTCCGCAGCGCTCGCCGGTTCGGGACTCACAGGCGTCGACCCATCTCGAAGCGGATCGGCTGCGGAACGAAGCGGTTTCCGGTTGACCGGGATTCGCGACGCTCGGTCTCGCGCGCCATCAGCTGAGCCCGCGCCTGCTCACGGTAGCCGAGGGTGTTGTAGGCACAGAAAGGCACCTGAACGGCTCCGGGGAGCAGGAACTCCTTGCAGCACTTCATGAGGTTCTTCTGGTTGAAGGTCCACGGGTCCATGAAGTCCTGCAGCATGATCATGAAGATGCGACGGGACAGCTCGCCCGCGTCCACGGCTTCGGGCAGCCCGCAGGCAGCGCAGGAGACTGCGAAGTCCTCTGCCGATTTCGCCGAGCCGGGCATCGCGGACGACGACCACAGCCCTTCGAGAGCTCGCCGGATCTCCGAGCTGAAGTCGGGTACCGCCTTGTTCGCGATGTAGTCGAGGTAGTCGTAGACGTTCACGACGCGCGGCAACGGCACGACCCGGTCGCCGTCGACGTAAGCGTAAGTGACGGAGTTGCACGTCGGGAAGCAGCAAGGGACGGGAACGAAGTCGCTCACCTGGAACAGGCCATCGGTCTGCTCGGCGACGAGCGCGAGTATGTCGGGGATGGTCATGCGCTGCATGGGATCGTGGCTCGCGTGCCGGCCTGCGTGGAAGGCGGGCTGGAAGTTGATGCCTCGCACGGCCGGGTGGTCGATACCGAAACGCACGATCCGTCCCACCTCGTGCTCGTTCACGCCGCGCTCTACGGCGGGCACGAGCACCGTGGGCAGGTCGATGCTGGCGAGCCGATCCAGCGCCCGCAGCTTCTCGTCCAGGATCTCGGGCTCGTTCCTGATGACCCGGTAGGTCTCCGCCTCGAAGCCGTCGAACTGGAAGTAGATGGACGGCCGCAGCTCGGCGAGCTGGTCCAGGAAGGCGTCGTCCGTGGCAATCCGCTTGCCGTTCGTGTTGATCATCACGTGGCGGATCGGGCGCTTTTTGGCGGCCCTCAGCATCTCGACGGTCTGAGGGTGGATCGTGGGCTCGCCACCAGAGAACTGCACGACCTCCGGACGCCCCTCGGCACGGACGAACGCGTCGAGGCAATCCTCGACTTCTTCGAGGCTGAGGTTGAAGCCGGGGCCGGCGGTGGCGAAGCAGAGCGGGCAGTCCATGTTGCAGGTGCTGTTGACCTCGATGATGCCCAGGCAGGCGTGCTGCTGATGGTCCGGGCACAACCCGCAGTCGTGAGGACACCCCTCGCGTACCTCACTGCCGAACTCGAGGGGAAGCGTGCCGGGCTTGTTGAAGCGCGAGAGCGAAACGTAGGCCTCGGCGTCAGCGTAGACGAGACCCTCGTGCACTCCATGATCGGGACAGCGCTTGCGCATGTAGACCTTGTTGTCGCGCAGTAGCACCCAGGCGTCGACGACTCTCCGGCACTCCGGGCAGATGCTGCGGGTCAGCTCGTGGAAGACGTAGTCCGCATCGCGCTTCATCGGGACGTCACGAGCCCGCATCGCGGGCGGCGCCGGGCTTGCTGCGGTGTCGCTCATGTTCTGCTCCTCAGATCTCGCCTCGGATTCCCGAGGCCGGCCATCGAACGCAGCAACCGACCCGGCCGCGAACCGACGAACTGGCGAATCGCGAAGTCGGCAGCGAGCTGTTGAACGCCCGTCGAGTAGGTCGGGTAGGCATGGATCACGCCGGCCACGTCTGACATCTTCAGCCCTTTGTGGAGGGCGAGCCCCAGCTCGGCGATCATCTCGCCGGCTCTCCCCGCGACGACAGTCGCGCCGAGCAGGCGCCCGTCGCGCCGATGCACGATCTTGATGAAGCCCTGGCCGTCGTTCTCGCACACGGCCCGGTCCAGCCGGTCCAGCTCCCTGTGCGCCACTTCGACCTGGCTTCCCAGCTGCTCTCGAGCCTCAGCCTCGGTCAGACCGATCTGGGCAACCTCGGGATCGGTGAACGTCACTCTCGGCACGAGCTTGCGGAAGCCTCTCGCTTTGCCTGGGAGCAGGGCGTTCCTCACTGCCTGGAACGCCTGCCAGCCCGCGAGGTGAGTGAATTGCGCTCCCCCCAGGACATCTCCGGCCGCGAGGATGTGCTTGACGTTGGTCCGCAGGTACTGGTCCACCGGGATACCACGGGGGGACGTAACCACGCCGGCGCGGCCGAGATCGAGTCTGCCGACGGCCGGACTGCGGCCCACCGCCACGAGCAGCGCGTCGCCCGTGGCCTCGTCGGGTGACGCGCGAAGCACGGCCTCGGCAGAGCTCGACACCCTCGCTCTCGAGAACCCGCTGAACAACGGGCTGGACCTCGGGTTCTTCCCTGGGCAACACGCTCGGGGCCACGATCGTCACCCGTGATCCGAGCCGCTGGTAGGCCTGAGCCAGCTCGACGCCGATCGGGCCGCCACCGATGACGACGAGCCGCTCCGGCAGGCGATCGTTTGCGAAGATGTCCTCGTAGGTCATGTACGGCACGTCGGGTAGCCCGGGAATTTCCGGGACCACCGGCCGAGCGCCGGTGGTGATCAGGAAGCGCCGGCCCTCGAGGCACGCGATCTCCCGCCGCGACGCTCCCCGGGTCGAGAAAGCGCGCCTCGGCCTCGACGACGTCGATACCGTGCTCGGCAAGGACCTGCGGTGTCTCGTGCTGGTACACGCCCTCGATGGCCTGCCTGACGTAGTCGCGAACGCGGGCCATATCGATTGCCGGCGCCTGTCCGCCGACGCCGTAGCGGCCCGCCGTCCGGACTTCGTGGGCGACGCGCGCGACCTTCACGAGCGCCTTGCTGGGCACGCAGCCGGTCCACGTGCAATCGCCGCCGATCCGCCGGGCCTCGATGAGGGCCACGCGGGCCCCCAGGCGCGCCGCGAACTCAGCGGCCGTCAACCCGCCTGAGCCGGCTCCGATGACGACGAGGTCGTAGGTCATCTCCAGCCGTCCCCAAGCAACCGGGTTCGCGGTCCGCTCGCCGTTGCTCGCTCCGCGCAAACCACCCTTGGTGTCATCGTCAAACTCGCCGATCTTGTTCCAGGGCGTACCCGCCGTCTCCCCGTCATAGCTGGGCGCAACCGCTGTTCTGTCCTCTTCGGCAGAACGAGAAGTGTGACACGGCGCCCGTGCGAGCAACCCGAATGATCCGGTACGGCGCGTACTGAGTCGTCGCCCCCGGTCGACACGAAACCGGACATTCCGCGGCGCGACCGCGCCAAGCTCCCGAGGACGTCTGTGGCCGGGCGCTGCGCTCGAACAGCCGAGGTGGACTAGAGAGTGACCGTGAAGCCGACAGCGCTCGATTCGCAGATCGAAGCGGTCGCCGTGTTCAGGGAGGGTGCGCTCGTCACGCGCGTTGCGGAACTGGACCGCGCCAACGGACACTTTCCCAGTGAGGTGCTGCTCACGGGCCTGCCGCTGACCGCGGACGACGGCTCGTTCCGAGTGAAGCTCGAGGGCCTCGTGGAGTCCGGTGGAATGGCGCCCCTGGCCGAGGGGCTCCGCGTGGCGCTCGACGTCCCGCCGCGCGCCGGCGAGGCGGTCGACGAGCCGCAGCGCGAACTGGACGCGGCGACCTTGCAGGTGAGTCAGCTGCGGGTAACGATCGCTCAAGTCGAAGCGGAGATCCGGCGGCTCGGTCGGCCGGAGCTGCCTGGACGCCCGAAGCGCAAACGTGGAGAGCCACCGGGCGAACCCCCGCACACGGCGCGTTTGCGCCTGCTCGAGTTCCACGCCGAACGGACCCAGGCTCTGACGGATGAGCTCGTCGTTCTTCGCGAAGAGCTGCGGCGCGCGGACGACGCGAAGAAAGAGGCGCAAGATCGTCTCCTACGCGCGTCCTCGGATCGCCCGATCGAGCCTCACATGCTGCGCAAGGCGCTGCACGTCCGCCTCGGTCAGCCGGACGGCGAGCCGGCGGAGCGCGTGAGGCTCGTCGCGACCTACCAGGTCCCGGGCGCCCGCTGGGCCCCTTGCTACAGCCTGCGGCTGAGCGGCTCGGGAGACGCGGAGCTGCAGATGCGCGCTTTCGTCGCCCAGCGCAGCGGAGAGAACTGGGAAGGCGCGCAGCTGACGCTCTCGACAGCGGAGCGACTGCGTTGGGCCGACCTGCCCGAGCTGCCGAGCCTGAGGATCGGGCGCCGGCGGTCGATGCCGGCGAGGACGGGCTGGAGGCCACCGCCGTCGGGTTTCGAGGAGCTCTACGCCGACTGGGATCGCAGCTTCGCACGGCAGCTTGCCGAGCATCCTGAGCGACGGAAGTCGGCCCCTCCGGGCCTGGTTGCGGCGTATGAGGACGAAGGAGCCACGGTCATGTTTGGAGCGTCGGACATGGATGTCGTTCCGACCGCCGCAGCCGAACTGGAGGATCTCCTCGAGGACGCTCCGGGTGCAGCGCTTTCTGCGCCCCCCGACGGTGCAGAGCTCGAAGGCGCCGTGATGTTCGATCTCGGGGCGCCCGAGCCCGCCGAGGGATCGGCCGCTCCGGTGCCGCCCCAAGCCATGGCGGCTGCCGCAGCTCCGATGATTGGACGGTCGGGCCGGATGCAGAGGCGTCGCAAGGGTCCGAAATCGAAGGGCGTGGCGCCCGCAACCGCGACATCGGCCGCGCCGCCTGCAGCGGTAACCGCTCGCGAGGATCTGCTCAATTACGGTGCACTGCGTATGCCGCCGGCTCGGGCTGGCCGCGCCGGCGAGCGTGGTCAGCTATCGCTCCGTACGGACGTCCAGCTCTACCTGGAGCTTCTCGTGGATGTGGAGCTGGGCATCGACCTCGCCAAGACGATCGACAAAGCGGTTTCGCGTGCGAGGTCGGCGGGCGAGCGCTTGCCTTCCCGTTGCCGCCTCGCCAGCTCCGACGACGGCTTCGCCTACGCCTACGTCGCTGAGACTCGCATCGACGTTCCTTCCGACAAGAACTACCACGCGGTGCCGCTTCTCGCCCGTGCGACGCCGACGGCATTGACCTACGTGTGCGTTCCACGCGAAGCGACCGACGTGTTCCGGATCGCGCGCTTCGAGAACCCTCTGCCTGGGCCGATTCTGCCCGGCCCCGTGGACGTGTATCTCGACGATCAGTTCCTGGTGACGGGAAGGCTTCCGTCGACTCCTTCGAGCGCTTCCGTCGAGCTCGGCCTCGGCGTCGAGCAGTCCGTCAAGGTCTCGCGGAACACGCGGTTCCACGAGGCGCCGACCACGCTCCGGACCTCCCGCACGCTCGAGCACGAGATCGCGATCGAGGTGCGGAACAACCTGCCTCGTTCCGTCTCCGTCGAGGTACGGGAGCGGATACCGGCTGCCGGGCCTGACGATCCCAACGTCAAGGTCTCGGTGGGCAAGGTCGAGCCTGCGTGGGAGCGCTACGAACCACCCGTGGAGCCGAAGCTACCCGTGCTGCAGGGAGGTCATCGTTGGCGAGTGCAGATCGAGTCCGCTGCCAAACAGGGCCTCAATGCGAGCTACACGATCAAGATCCCGTCCAAGTACGAGCTCGTGGGCGGCAATCGCCGGGAGGGATGAGTGGCGTCCGACACAGCACCTGGCGTCACGCCCCTCGATGCACCGATCGTCGAGGTGACCCTCTTCGAGGACCGCGCGCGAATCGTCCGCCTGGGTCGAGCCTCGCTGTCAGAGGGCGAGGCGCGCATGCGTCTGGAGGGTGTGTCGCCGGTGCTCGCCGATATGACGCTGTCGGCCTCCGTGGAGGGGCCTGAGGCACGTGTCGTCGACGCCAGCGTGCGGCGCCGAATCGTGACGCGACCGACGGGTGATGAGCAGCTCGACTCGCTGCAGAGGGAGTGTGAGCGGCTCGACGCTGAGCTCGCCCGCTCCGAGGCGCGCCTCGGGCTTTTGAAGAAGGAGGCGGTCAGCTACGCTCAGCTGGGGAGCCTCTCGCTCGACGAGATCGCCGAGGAGGCCGCCTGGGACCGGGGTGACGCGGCGACGTGGAGCGAACGCCTCGATGAGCTCCGGGAGCGGGAGCGCGCGGTGGTGCGGAGGCTGGCGGAGCTGTCCGCCGAGCGCGCGGAATCGCAGAGGACGCGCGCCCGCCTCGCGCACCGGATGGCCGCGCTGGCCACCCCGACGCGGGACGAGTGGGCGGCCGTCGAGATCGAGGTTGACGTCGACGCCGCGGCTGAACACGAGATCCGCGTCGAGTACGTCGTGCCCGGCGCGTGCTGGCGGCCGTATCACACGGCGCAGCTCCTCGAGGACGACGCGGGCGGCGCGAGGATCGAGTCCCGCACCGACGCGTGCGTGTGGCAGAACACCGGCGAGGAGTGGCGCGACGTGCGGATGCGTTTCTCGACTGAGCGGCCCTCGCTCGGCACCGACCCGCCGCGTCTTCAGAGCGACGTCCTCAGCGTTCGCGAGAAGAGCGCCGAGATCGAGGTCGAAGCTCGCGACGAGGAGATCGAGACGTCCGGCCTGGGCCTCGAACGAGGCGTGGCCGCGCCACGGCTGCCAGGCATCGATGATGGTGGCGAGGCCGTGCTCCTGGAGGCCGGCGCCGCCGCGAGCGTTCCATCGGACGGACGACCGGGCCGCGTGACTCTCGAAGCCTTCCAGTCGCCAGCCGAGCTGAGCCTCGTAGCGATCCCTGAATGCGTCCAGACCGTCCTCGCGAAATCGGTCCTGACCAACGGCAGCTCGGCCCCGATCCTGGCGGGCCCCGTCGATCTGATCCGCGAAGGGGGCTTCGCGGGACGCACCTCGACGCCGTTCGTCGCGCCCGGCGAGCGGTTCGAGCTCAGCTGGGGTCCTGCGCCGGAGCTGCGGGTGCAGCGGCACACGGAGTCGGCCGTGGTCAAGGAGGCGAAGCTACTGAGGTCGTGGGAGCAGCGACGCCACCGGGTCCGGGTGCGATTGAGCAACCTCGGATCGCGGCCACGCCGCGTCGAGGTGACCGAGCGCGTGCCCGTGTCGGAGATCGAGAAGGTCGTCGTCGCGCCCGACAGGAAAGCCACGACCGATGGCATCGAGCCGGACGCCGACGGCTTGGTTCGCTGGACCACCACCCTACCGCCGAACGGAACCGAGACGATCGAGCTGGCCTATGGCCTCAAGAAGCACGACTCCGTGACAGGAATCTGACCGGGCCGCTGAGCGGCCCTCGCATCCCACTGTTGGGAAGCCTCAGGCGTCGAGTCCGCTCGCCGAGCGATCCCGGTCCGCCTCCGCGAGGGTCCGATAGCGTCGAACACCCTTGATGGGCGAGACGAGCCCGTGCTTCACCGCAAACGCCAATAGCGACGCGGCCACGCGCAAGGCCCGGGGATCGCCCGGGCGGCGCCAGAGGGCCGCCTCGGCGTCCTCGAGAGTACGAAAGCGGCTTACGGGCACACTCTCACTCCTCGTCGAGATGGAACTGTCGGCGCAACGCCTCGGCGTCGATACGATCCTTGGGCCGTAGAGTGCCTCGCTTCATCCGATACAGCGTTTGCGGTGTCGCGATACGCACTGCGATACCCTCGACTTCGATGTCCTGCGCTTCGATGTCTTCGTACCGAAAGGCCTCGCCGACTCGGGTCATCAAGTCGATGACGAGATCGGCGTCGGGAGGACCGTAGCGCACGACCGCGTACTCGCCCAGATCGGTGGCGCTGATCTCATCGATGGCCGGGTCGGTAAAGATGTCCCGAAGCGCGTCCTTGAGACGGTCGAGGTTCGAAGCATCGGTCGGCAAGAACAGATCGATGTCCTCGGTGAAGCGGGCCAGTCCGTGCAGAATGACCGCGGCGCCTCCTACGAGCGCGTAGTCGACGCGGCGTTTTGACAGAGCTGCGAGGAGGTCGCGCAGAACGGCGTCGTAGTCGCGAGCCCGTTCCGGCATCGTGTGGTCGATTATCCCACGCTGAACGTCTCACCGACCGAACGAGCGTCAGCGGGTCCTGACGCTGAAGAGGTTGTAGCGCCCGTCGCGCTCGATCATCGAGCCGAACAGCGACACGGGGCGCTCGAAATCGAAATGGGGTCAGGTCTCAGTTCGAGAAGTTGGGTCCCAACGGATCCCAGCGGGATTGGTGCCGGAGCTGGAATTCGAACCCAGACGGTGCAAAGCACCTCGGGATTTTAAGTCCCGATCCATTGGTCGCAGCTAATACGAGTTTCAACCAGTTCAACGACTTACGGGCGCAGTCTCGACGAGTTTGGGCAGTGTCGACGACCAAGACAGGGAAAAAACAGGGAAAATTCGCCCTCGGTACGTGTCAACGACTTTGAGACAGTGGCCGGCCGCATTTACTGAGTCGCCAGGCCGCACTCGTGCGGCGTGGCGAGCGCCCCGGGCCGGGTGATGGGCGCGTGGGTGGTAAGAATCGGGACGACCTCAGGGTCGTCTTGCTTCGTCCGCGTTGATCCTGGAGCAATCTGGTGCGTCGTTTTCTCGGGCGGATTGATCCAGACCGCCTCGGGAAGCTTTTCGAGCCTGGGCGGGCCATTGACGAAGCGCTCGGGTCGTTCGAGGTAGACGGCGGTGTGAACGCGGTACCGCTCGGCGAGGACCCGCTCAGCCTGGCCGTGGTGAACCACTGTAGGCGTCAGGTAGCACAGCGCGGAGTGATGATGCTCGTGGTTGTACCAAGGGAAGAACGCCCGGCTCACCTCGCGTGCGTGGAGGGGCGACTCGAAGCGATCAGGGAAGCCCGACCAGTACTTGAGCGTTCTGAACTGAGCCTCCGAGAAGGGGTTGTCGTTGGAGACCCGCGGCCGGGAGTGGGTCTTCTTGACGCCGAGGTCGATGAGCTTCTCAGCCAGCGTCTTCGAGGTCATCGCTGTGCCGCGGTCGGCGTGGATTGTGAGACCCCCCTCGCGGACGTTTTGCTTGGCGCAGGTTTCGGAGACCAGCCGTGCGGCGAGGCTGGCGCTTTCATTCATCGCCAGCAGCCAGCCCACCACGTAGCGGCTGAACAGGTCGAGCATCACGTAGAGGTGGTAGTTAGGTCCACTTTGATCGGGCCCTTGAGCTTGGTGATGTCCCACGACCAGACCTGGTTGGGCCGGGTGGCCACGAGTTCGGGCCGGTGGTAGCGGGGGTGGCGCAGCTGGTTGCGCCGCTCGCGGACTTCCTTACTGTCGGCCAGGATGCGATACATGCTGCGCACCGAGCAGAGGTAGCGGTCCTCCTCGAGCAGCGTCGCGTAGACCTCGACGGGGCTTCGATCACAGAAGCGCTCCGCGTGCAGCGTGTCGAGCACCTCCTGGCGCTCGCGCGGGTCCAGGGCCCGGGCCGGGCGCGGCCGGGGTCGCTTGGCCGTGGCCTTCGCCGGGTTTCTCCGGCGGTAGACCGTGGCGCGGCTGAGCCCCAGCGCCAGGCACGCGGGAGCCGTCGCGGCCTCGCGGGGCAGCACGACAGTGGCAGCCATCAGTCTTTCTCGTCGAGCTCGGAGGTCCTCAGGGGGATCCCCAGGATCCCAGCAACTTTTTTTTGGATCTCGATGATCGTCTCCGCCTGCTCGAGCTGCCGACGGAGCTGGGTGTTCTCACGCTCGAGCCGCTTCATTCGGGGGTCCGCCGCCTTCGCCTTCGGCCCACGCTTCTTCGATCGAAGTCCTGCAAGCGCCCCCGCGTCACGCTGCCGACGCCACGCCGACAGCAGCGAGGAGTACAACCCTTCACGCCGCAGCAAGGTCCCCACCCCGCCGGGGGCCTTGCAGGCATCCGCCTCCCGCACGATCCGCAGCCGGTACTCTGCGCTGAACCGACGCCGCTTCGGCTTCTCCACCACCTCGGGGTCGGCGACATCCCCGGCGCCGATGGCAGAAACTCCGCTCGCCCTACGGGCTCCCTCCGTTTCCGCCATCTCCTTCAAGCTCTCCTTCTCCAGCAGGGGTCGTTCCATCTCAGAACCTCCCCGCCCCTCTACACTAAACTCCAATTGTACCGCGCCCGGTTTCTTGGACACCAGTTTGACGATCTCGGGTTCGTTTGGCAGACGATCCCGAAAACGACGCACGAGGATGCCCCAGGATCGACGCGGCGGGGTGAGTCCATACCTGGGGTAGCCCCTCTTTGATGACCTCGAGGTTCACGCGGCCTTCCCCTGGCCGTGCTGGTCGCGGGCCTCGCGCGGGGTGAGGAATCCCAGCTTCTCGACGCGCCACTGCTGGTTGTAGCGCTTGACGAAGGCAGCCACGGCCTGGCGCACCTCCTCGAGGGTGTGGAAGACGCGGCCATGAATGATCTGTTCCTTGAGAGTCCGGATGAAACGCTCGGCCACTCCGTTGGTCTGCGGCTGTTCGACGAAGGCGAAGCTGGGCGTGATGCCCCAGAAACGCAGCTGGTTGAGGAAGTGGTCCGAGAGGTACTGCGTCCCGTGGTCCATGCGCAGCTCGAGGCCACGAGCCACACCCGCCTCGACCGAGCCGAAGAGCTGCGTCAGCCCCATGGCGATGGGCTGGAGGGCCTCGTAGCGCGTCCCCTTCTTGCACACGTGGTAGCCGACGCACTCGCTGTTGAAGTGCTCGACGCCGACGAAGATCCAGCCCCAGCCGTCCTTTGCCGTGAGAACTCTCGCCCCGTCCGTCCCCCACATCAGGTTGGGCGCATCGGTTGTGATCGTCCCCTCGTGGAGCAGCCCCTCGCCCTGGCGTACCCGACGCGGCGACAGCAGGTGGTGCTCACGCATGATCCGCAGCACCCGCTTGCGCGACACGCGCACCTGGCGCAGCACCTTGAGCCGCGCCCAGACCTTGCGATGTCCTTCTCCTACGAACGGCGAGGCCGCCAGGTCCTCTCGGATCAGCCGCAACAGCTCCTCGTCAGACACCTTGGGCTTGGGACCACGTCGGCCAGCGCAGACCATCTCGGGAGCCGCCTCGCCGAGCTGGGAGTAGTAGCTCGAGCGGGCCAGCTTCCACACCCGGCACACCCGCTCCAAGGCGCCCACCACCGCGCCGCCGGTGGGCGAAACTCCGGTCGCCCTCCCGGGCTCCCTCCGTCTCGCCCACTCCCTTCTTCCTCTCAGACCTCTTGCGCCTGACCTGCTTCATCGATCGAGTCTCCTTGAACAAGATGACTTTCCCTAGTTTCGTGTCCAAGAAAACCGGGTCCGCTTTACACTAAACTCCAATGACCATCTGTCTCACCTATTGTTGGCACGGGGGGCATTCACCTCGGGTGATGTCCCGTCGCTTGTTGAAACTGAGCGGCGGCAGTTCACGTCCTAAGCGGCGTTCTCCTTCTCGTCAAGTGCTACGTCTCGTGCTCTGAGGGCAGCGATCAGTTTGGGCATCTCTCGGTAGCCTCTGATACGCCGGAAGCGCTGCTCGGCATCCAACACGGCGGCGCCACACCAGCGGAGAATCATGCGACCTCCGCGCCAGCGCTTCACGCGCCGCGAGACTCTGCGGACGCTGCCAACGAGGTTGTCGATCGGATTCGTTGTTCGCAGCGACAGCTGGAGCCGTTCGGGGAGTTCGAGCTCGATGACAGTGAGCGTCTGGTCGAGGCCCTCGCGCAGGGAGGCGGCAGCGCCAGGATGCTCGGACTCGAGACGGGTGGCGAGAGCCTCGAGGAGCCGCTTTGCCCGCTTAGCGTCGCGACACTCGTAGGCTTGACTCATCGCCCGTCGCACACCAGGTCGCATCGACTCCGGCAAGTGGTCGGCAACGTTCCGCTTCTTGTGCTCCTGGCAGCGCTGGATGAAGGCACGGCCTCCGAAGACGTCCCTGCAAGCCTTGTGTAGAGCCTTCGCTCCGTCAAGGACGATGAGCAAGCTGCGGTTCGTCTGCAGACCGCGTGAGGCGAGATTCTCGAGCAGGGCTTTACAGGCCCGAGCGTTCTCGGTCGTCCCTTCCCACAGGCCCAAGACCTGCTTCTTCCCGTCGTTTTCGAAGCCGAGCGCCACCAGAACGACGTGATCCTCAAAGTGAATTCCGTCGATCATCAGCACCGCCAATTCCAGTCTTGACAGATCGCGACGCTGCAGCTTCACCAGGTGTCGCCGTGTTCCTTCGAGGAAACGCCGGCCGACGGCACTCCGGCTCTTGCCCCGTTCCGGGACTTCGACCGGAAGCTTCTCTAACGAACCCGAGTAGCCTCGTGTCGACACGCCAAGGATCATCTGCTCGAGGGCCCGTTGCTTCAGTGGATCCTCACGAGACCATTCCGTCCACGCCGGCAGCTCGAGCTCGCGGCCGTCGACCGACCGAACCCGAGGGCGCGGCAGCGTCACCCGACGTCCGCCCATAACCAGCGATCCGACCGTCGTTCCGTGGCGATGAGCTTTGCGATCCGCGTTCTGCTTGTAGCGTGGCCCGCACAGCACCTCCTGCTGAGCACGCAGCATCTCGATCGCCTGGATCGTTCCGCTCGCGATCACAGTCTCGAGTAGCGTCTGACGCATCAGTTCAGCCAGCGGCGACGCTAATTGACCAACAACCTCTTGGGGGATGGCTCGTCTGCTGATAGCTTTCTTCATGGCGGCTTTCTCCTCTTTTGATCCAGCCCGATGATCCCATCGGGCCGGAGAGGCCGCCACTCAACTTTCAACAGATTTCGGGACTACACCGAATCCCCTGTTACAGGCCACTAGGTAGGTTCAAACATTCAGCAGAGGCCATTGGATCGATGGCCTTCCATATTGTGCCGCGCCGGTAAGAACGCGGAGGTTCGACAGCGGTCGACATTCCCCGGCCGAGTGAGTGTGGCCGCACAGCACGGTCACCGACCGGTCGGGGCGACGCGATGCCTCTTCCAGCAGTACCTCCCCAGTGGCCCGGCAAGCGAAGTAGGGGAGGTAGTCGTCACCGGAGATTTGGCCTTCGTGCCAAGACGCTTCGCGAAAAGGTGGTACGTGAGTCAGAACCACGACCTGCTCGAAGCGCTCCAGCGCTCTCGGTAGCACGCTGCTCAGGTGGCTGGCAGACTCGTCGTCGGCGGAGCACGTCAGCGAGCGCGGCCTTGTCGGCGTGATTCAGATCGGCGATCCGGAAGAAGTCATTGAGAACGACGGTCGATCCAGCATGATCGCCCAACCGCGCATCGCCCCAGCCGTCGTGCCCAACAAGGGCAGTCCGCGGCGTGAGCTCTACGACCTCGACGGCACCGAGCCAGACTGTCCATCCGTCTTTCGATAGCTCGGTCGCGCGTTCCCGTACCGTTGCGACGCCGCCACCGTAGAAATCATGGTTACCAAGGACGAACCAGATCGGCTTCTGGATTCGGTGTGCCATGCTGCGCAGTGTGGCTTCAAAGCTCATCGCCTGGGCAATGTCGCCGCCGACGAGGACGCCGTCCGGTTCGGCGCCCTCGATCGTGTCATAAAAACTCGCGATCTCGGCATCTCCAAGGAAGTCGAGGTGAAGGTGTAGTTCCGAAATCTGTTGAAGTTGAGTGGCGGCCTCTCCGGCCCGATGGGATCATCGGGCTGGATCAAAAGAGGAGAAAGCCGCCATGAAGAAAGCTATCAGCAGACGAGCCATCCCCCAAGAGGTTGTTGGTCAATTAGCGTCGCCGCTGGCTGAACTGATGCGTCAGACGCTACTCGAGACTGTGATCGCGAGCGGAACGATCCAGGCGATCGAGATGCTGCGTGCTCAGCAGGAGGTGCTGTGCGGGCCACGCTACAAGCAGAACGCGGATCGCAAAGCTCATCGCCACGGAACGACGGTCGGATCGC